>CAVVBL010000001.1:0-103728 GCA_963746485.1 uncultured Actinomycetota bacterium
GTCCGCGGCGGAGCTGGCCGAGCTGATGGCGGCGATGCGGCAGATCACGCTGGCGGTGCCGAACCGCCGCTCCCGCCGGCGCAGGCCACGGCCGGGCGGGAGCAGGACCAACATGCGCGCGACCCTCAGGCATGCCCGGCGCACCGGCGGCCACACGTTCAGGCTGATCGGCGAGGTCCCGGCGAAGCGGCCGCGCCGCCTCATCGTGCTGTGCGACATCTCGGGCTCGATGGAGCCCTACGCCAGGGCGATGATCCAGCTGCTGTACTGCGCGGCCGGCGGGGCGGGCGCGGAGGTCTTCACGTTCGCCACCAGGCTGACCCGGCTCACCACCGCGCTGGCCCGGTCCACGCCTGCGGTCGCACTGGCCAGGGCTGCCGCGGCGGCGCCCGACTGGCACGGCGGGACCCGCCTCGGCGAGGCGCTGAAGGAGTTCAACGACGCCTACGGGCGCCGCGGGATGGCCAGGGGTGCCGTCGTCCTGATCATTTCCGACGGCTGGGACACCGGGGATCCGGAGATCGTACGGCGTGAGATGCAGCGCCTGTCGCTGGTGGCCTTCAGGATCGTGTGGATGAACCCGCGAACCAAGAGCATGGCCTACCAGCCGCTGGCCGGCGGCATGGCGGCTGCGTGGCCGTACTGCGACGCCGTGGTCAGCGGCCACTCGCTGGACGCGGTTGACCAGCTTGCCGCAGCGCTCGCTGACCCGGTCCGGCGCCGTGCGGAGATCCGCGCCGTCGGCTAGGCCGTTCTGCTACTCGTCGCTGTCGGACTGCCGGACGCGCACGACCGGGAACGAGCCGCGCTCGATGCTGACGTTCAGGCCCTTGCCGCGCCGCAGGGCCTTCGGTACCTTGCGGGCCTTCCGCTTGACCTCGATGCCACCGAGGACGCAGGTGCCCTCGATCCTGAGCACCGGGGCGTCCGGGCTGGCGGCCTCGCCGGCATTGCCCGCGATCTCGCGGCCGCCGAGAATGGCGACGCCGTTGTCCACCACCCGCATTTCCGGCGGCACTGTCACCTCGATGCCGCCGAGCACGGAGGTGGCCCGCAGGACGACCTCCCTGCCGGGCATGATGGCCTCGCGGAAGTCCAGCTCGGCACCGCCCAGGAAGGTGACGACGGTGATCACCGGCTCGGGGTGCCAGGCGCCCTTGCGACTGGCGCCGCCGAGGATGGCCACGATGCGGCCGCCCCGCCCGGCTGGCCTGACCTCGCCTGGTGCGGGGACCGGCGCCAGGGCATGCTCGCCGGGCAGGTCCTCCAGCAGCGGGACCAGCTCAGCGTGCGTCTTCGCCGCGTAGATGGCATCCAGGCGCTCCGAGTGCTCCTCCGGCGTCAGGCGGCCCTCCGCCATGGCACTGTTGATCACCGCGGCAGCGGTGTCGCGGTCGGCGTCGGAGGCCCGCAGCCTGGAATTCGCGTTGAAATCCCGGGGGTCCATGCAGTTATTGTCAGGCATACCGGCCGGTAGGCGGAACTGGAGGATCGATGGGGCACGTGGAGGCGGCGCATCTGGGCCATGCCCTGCCAGACGGCAGGGTGCTGCTCGACGACATCTCCTTCCGCGTGGGCGACGGCGTCGTGGCGGCCCTCGTCGGGCCGAACGGGGCGGGCAAGACCACGCTCATGCGCCTCGTGTCCGGCGATCTGACACCGCAGTCGGGCACGGTCAGCTCCAGCGGGGGGCTGGGCGTGATGCGGCAGTTCATCGGCGGCATCAGGGACGACAGCACAGTGCGCGACCTGCTGCTCTCGGTGGCTCCGCCGCGCGTCAGGGCCGCGGCTGACCGGCTGGACGCGGCTGAGCTGGCGATGATGGAGCGCGACGACGAGCCGACCCAGATGAGGTATGCGACGGCGCTCGCCGAGTGGGGCGACGCCGGCGGGTACGAGGCCGAGGTCCATTTCGACGCCTGCTGCGTCGCGGCGCTGGGCATCAGCTACGACCGGTGCCAGTACCGGGAGGTGGCGACGCTGTCGGGGGGCGAGCAGAAGCGGCTGGTGCTCGAGTCGATGCTGCGCGGCAGGGACGAGGTGCTGCTGCTCGACGAGCCGGATAACTACCTGGACGTCCCCGGCAAGACCTGGCTGGAGGAGCAGCTGGCTGCGACGCAGAAGACGGTGCTGCTGGTCAGTCACGACCGGGAGCTGCTGGCCGCGTGCGCGGAGCGGATCATCACGGTCGAGGACCGGCACGTGTGGGTGCACGGCGGCGGCTTCGCCAGCTACGCGCAGGCCCGGCGGGAGCGCAACGAGCGCCTGGACGAGCTGCGCCGGCGCTGGGACGAGGAGCACGAGAAACTCCGCCAGCTGATGCTGATGTACAAGCAGAAGGCGGCCTACAACTCGGATATGGCCTCCCGCTACCAGGCTGCGGTCACGCGGCTTCGCCGCTTCGAGGAGGAAGGGCCGCCCGAGGTGGCCCCGAGAGAGCAGAACGTCCGGATGCGGCTGCGCGGCGGCCGCACCGGCAAGCGAGCGGTGATCTGCGAGCAGCTGGAGCTCACGGGCCTGATGCGGCCGTTCGACCTGGAAGTCTGGTACGGCGAGCGCGTTGCCGTGCTCGGCTCCAACGGCTCGGGGAAGTCACATTTCCTTCGCCTTCTGGCCGGCGACGAGAGCGTCGCGCACCAGGGCACGGGCCGGCTCGGCGCCCGGGTGGTACCGGGGATGTTCGCGCAGACGCACGCCCGGCCGGACCTGGCCGGCCGGACGCCGCTGGACATCCTGATGCTCGAGCACGCCCTGGTCATCAACGAGGCGATGGCCGCGCTGTCCCGGTACGAGCTGACCGGCTGCGCGCGGCAGCCGTTCGCCACGCTGTCCGGCGGTCAGCAGGCCCGGCTGCAGATCCTGCTGCTCGAGCTGGCCGGCTCCACGCTGCTGCTGCTCGACGAGCCGACCGACAACCTTGACCTGGCCAGTGCCGAAGCGCTGCAGGAAGGCCTCGAACAGTACTCGGGCACGGTGGTCGCCGTGACGCATGACCGCTGGTTCGCCCGGTCATTTGACCGGTTCCTGGTGTTCGGCGCCGACGGCCAGGTGTACGAGTCGGCCGGGCCGGTCTGGGACGAGACCCGCGTGGACCGGCCGAGGTGAGAGAGGCCTTGCTAGGCTGCTTGAGTCTTCAGGGGGGCTGCGGGTTCGAGGGCGGCTCTCCCGGAACCGGAGCCGGAGGGATCAGGCATGGTGAAGAAGCTGCTCGTGGTCGTGCTGCTTGGACTCAGCGCTTTCGCCGTGTGGCGGAAGGTTCAGGCGGACAGGGCTGAGCTTGACCTGTGGACCGAGGCGACCACGGCCGACGAATAGCCGGCGGCTGGTCCTGCCATGAAGGACATGACGGACAAGCCGGTCATCGCTCTGCTCTGCTGCGGCCTGATCGGGTCCCTTGTCACCGACGGCGGACTGATCGAGCGGTCGTTCGCCGAGGCGATCGCGACCCAGGGTGTCGTCAGCGGGACCAGTGCATTCGCGCAGCGCATGGCGCAGGTCTACCAGGCCCGCGGCCGCGGCGCCGGGGACGTGCTCGCGGCCCTGTTCCCGGACAACGAGGCGCGGGCGCAGGCCGCCCACCTGGCGTTCGACCGTGCCGTCGCGGACGCACTAGGCCGGGTCGTGCTCGAGCCGGTGCCGGGGGCGATCGCCGTGCTTGACCACCTGCGCGCGGCCGGCTGCCGGGTCTGCGTGGTGACGAGCCTGCCGCGGCGCGCCCTGGACCTGGTCCTGGCGCCGGCCGGGCTGCTGCCGCATATCGACCTCGCGCTGAGCGCCGAGGATGTGAGCCGCGGCTTTCCCGCACCCGACCTCGTGCTGACGGCACTGATGCGGACCCGTACCGGCGCGGTCGCCGAGGTCGCGGTTGTCCACGGCACCGGGGCGGGCGTGGAGTCCGGCCGCCGGTCTGGTGCCGGCATCGTGGCCGGGGTGCTGACCGGCCCGCACGCGGCCGCCCGGCTGCGCGCTGCCGGTGCTACTCACGTCCTGGGCAGCATCGCCGACCTTCCAGGCCTGCTGCTCGCGCCGCCAGCCTCCGCGATCCCGGCAGCGCGCGCTGAGCCAGCGATCCCCGCTCAGGTGCCGTCCGGGCGCCGCACCCTGGGGCTGTAGGTCAGCGGCTGGCATCTGCCTGACTGGCTAGCTGCCGGAGCGGGACCTCGAATGCCTCGCCGTACGTCGGGAAGGCATGAACCACGTCCGCGAGCACGTCCAAGGGCACGCCAGCGCGGATGGCCACGGTCGCCTCGCCGATCCAGCTGTCTGCTCCCGGACCGAGCGCGGCGGCGCCGATCAGAACCCGCCGCTGCCGGTCGGCGACCAGCACGAGGCTGCCGGCAGTGGCGCCGTCGGTATGGGTCCTGGCTTCGTCCGCGAGGTCGCGGCTCGCCGTCAGCACGCTCAGGCCCGCGGCCCGGCCGCGCGCAGCGGTCAGGCCGACGCTCGCCATTGGCGGCTCGGTATAAATCACCCGCGGGATCGCGGTGTAGTCGGCGGTCAGCCGGTCGCCCAGCAGGTTGCCGGTCACCACGCGCGCCTGGTAGTTCGCCCCGTGCGTGTAGGGAGCAAGGCCGGTGACATCCCCGGCGGCCCAGACGTGCTGCTGACCCCGGACCTGGCAGCGGTCATCCACCGCGATGGCACCGGAGTCATCGGTCTCGATACCGAGAGTCTCCAGCCCCAGGCCCGCGGTGAAAGGCCTGCGGCCGGCGGCCAGCACGATCCGCTCGGCCGTAACTGCCGATCCGTCCCTGAGCAGCAGCCGTGCACCGCCCGGAGCCGGCTCCGCCCGGACGACCTGCGCTCCGGTCATCACCCGCACGCCATCGGCAGTCAGGATGCGGGCCATCCCGGCCGCGATCTCCGGCTCCTCCTGGCCGACCAGCTGATCGGCGGTTTCGACCAGGGTGACCCTAACTCCGAAGGCCGCGTAGGCCTGGGCGAGCTCGCAGCCGACCGCTCCGCCGCCGAGCACGATGAGCGACTCGGGATAGTCAGCGGCTGACAGGGCCTGGTCGCTGGTCCACACCGGCACGGAGCCGAGTCCGTCAACGGGCGGGATGGCGGGCACAGATCCTGTCGCCAGCACGAGGTCGCGCCAGGAGAGTTCGGTGCTCGCGCCATCGGGGGCAGTGACCAGTGCAGTGCCCGGCCCGGTGATGCGCGCGGTCCCGCGCAGCAGCGTCACCCCGCGGGCCTGGATGCTCGCCGCCTTTCCGCTGTCGTCCCGGTATGCGCTGAGCTTGTCGCGTCGTCGAACCGCGGCCGCGTAAGCCTCCGGATCCGGGTCGAGGCTGACGGGCTGCGCCGCGGCACCGAGGTCGGTGAGTCGGCGGGCCTGCTGCCTGGCGTGCGCGCTCGCCAGCATCGCCTTGCTCGGGATGCACGCGACGAACGGGCACTCACCGCCGACGCGGAGCCGTTCGATCAGCACGGCCGACCGGCCGCTGTCGGCGATACCCCCGGCGACCCACTCGCCCGCGGAGCCGCCGCCGATCACCACCACATCAAAGGACGACATTCGCCGAACGTAACTCATCAAGACGTAGACGAAGGCACCCACGACGAGATCTCAGTGCCCGGGACGGGCTCGGCTCGCACTTGACGCGGGCCGGGTCCGTCCTGGACGTGCGCGCCCGCGCCGCGGGCGAGCCGGTAGCATCTACGGGAACGCAGGAGGTCGCGCAGCGACGCAGCTCGCCGGGTTCACACCTGGCGACGGTGTCGATGCGGAATGCGGTGCGAGGCCCGGAGATTGTCTTAGGGGCCGACTGACCTGCAGTTTTCTGGGGCTATAGCTCAGCTGGTAGAGCACCTGCTTTGCAAGCAGGGGGTCAGGGGTTCGAGTCCCCTTAGCTCCACACGATCTTGAAACGGCGCCGGGCTGGCTCTGGTACTGCGCCTGACCTGCACATTCACGCCTGGAGCCAAGGTCTGCTAGCTGTGAGTGCGGCCAGGCATACGCCCCGGCCAGGATCACCAGCCGGGGCGTTCGTGCCATTAACGTGCCATTAGCGGATCCTGGCCAGCACGCCGCCGGGACCGTCGCCGTCTTCCGGGCCGTTGCTGTCCTTCTGGTCCGAGGCCACGATCAGCTTGTCGAGCGCGGCAGCGATCGCCTGGTCAGCCGCGGCGGTGGCGTGCTGGTAGATCATCGCCGCGCGGGAACTGTCGTGACCCATCCGGGCCTTCAGATCGGCCAGGCTGGAACCGGGAGCCGCCAGGACGTTTCCGGTGTGTCGCAGGTCGTGGAAGTGCACACCAGGAACGCCAAGCCTGGCCACTGCCGATGCCCAGCCCGAGTCACGGCGAAAGTTGCCCCGGCGCAGCACCCCGCCGAGCGTGCCGGTGAACACCAGGTCGTCGTCACCCGAGCCGACGTAGGCGTCCAGGTGGTCGCGCAGCTCCGGAATGACCGCTAGCGGGATGCCCACCGTCCGCATGCCTGCGCGTGACTTCGGCGGCCCGACAACGAGTTCCCCGGACAGCTCAACGTACTGGCGCCGGATACTCACCGTGCGGCCGTCTAGATCGATGTCACACCGGCGCAGCGCAATAGCCTCACCCCAGCGCAGGCTCGCGAAGGTGGCGAGCAGGACCAGGACCCGGAACCGGCGCTCCTTCATCAGCCCGGCCAGCTCGAAGACCTGGGGGATCGTGAGGACGGGACGCTCCGCGGCTTTCTCGTCGCCCGCGCCCCGGATACGGCATGGGTTGCGCGGGATGATCCGGTCGTCAGCTGCAGTCATGAGCACGGCATGCAGTAGCCGGTACGCCTTCGCTGTTGCCGAGACTGACACACCGTTCCCAAGCAGGATCGCCCGCCACTCGCGAACCATTTCGGGACTGATCTTCCCCACCGGCACCTGGCCTATATGCGGGCCGATATGTCTAGCCAGCAGCCATTTGTACAGCTCGATCGTCCGGGGCCGGAGGTTCGGGCGCTGGTCGATCCACTTGTCCGCGTAGAGCTGGAGCGTGATCTTGGCCCGCTGCGGGTCCGTCCAGTCACCCGTGAGCAACTGCCCCTCGACCAGTGACAGAGCCCGACCTGCGGCCCTTCTGTCGGGATAAGTGTCAGCGCCGGCTCGTCCGCCAGGCGGCCCGCGAAGCGCGCCGGTCGGTGACTCCGCTACCCGCCGGTATCGACCCTGACGACGTTGAGACTCGAAACTGGTACAGGTACGCAGGTCGGGAGGATGTGTTCGACCCGCCGGACTTCAAGTCGCTAGAGCCGCCGCTGCAATCCGCAGTGACGGCAACGTTCAAGTCCTCGCTCGGGTGGTCGAGCTACGAGCCTGGAGGGGCCGAGCCAGACAGGTTCGCCTGGCGGCTGGTCCGGGACGCGGCCGAGAGCACGGCTGCTGACCTCGGCATCCCGGTCGGCGACGTCCAGGGCTACGCGGACGTACTTGAAGTCGAGGGCATGTGGTCGCATCTGCCGGCACCTGGCTCCGCGCTGTGCTCGGCTGCACTCGCCTGTGATCCGCCGGCCGCCGACCCGCAGGTCACCTGCAGATCGATGTCGGCGGGTTCTCTGACGGTCCTTGAACCGTCAAGATCACCGTGCCATTAGGGTGCCGTTGACCACGGTCAACAACGGTCTCTAGCGGCACCGTCGGCATCCCGCTGATGCCAGCTCAACGAGAGAACAGCAGACCGAGAAGGCGAACTGCCAGCAGGTAGTCCAACTTCCCAAGCTGATAGTGCACGTCCCGTCTATCGAGCGGGTCGGAGATCAGCCGGAGCGGCGTGCAAGACCTTGCCTGAGATGTCGAACTCCTCGAAGAAGCCGGTCTCTGCTAGTGCGTCATCAACGACCTTGTCGAGCCAGGTCAGCGCTGCCAGCGGTGTCGTGGCGGTGATGATCCCCTGCACGGTGATGCGGCTGTAGGCGTCCGGCGAGACAGTCAGGGTGATGTCAGTCGCCTGCCCGCCGATAAGGCGCCTGATGGCGCGGTCGAGCGAACTCACGGTCTCCGGTGCAACCGATCGGCCCGCGTACTCAACCTCGACTTCGATCCGGTATCGCCTGTCCGTGGCCGAAGAAAGGCCGGGAAACCGCGGCCGGTGTACCGTCATCGTCTGAGCGTATGGCGCTTGCGGATTGTCGGAGAAGCCGTACCAGCCTATGTAGGATCCAGCGCACCCGTAAGGGGACGGCTTTGAGGCCGTAGACGGCCGTAGTCCGGCTGATAACGCAGAGATGCCTGCGTGCCCGTCCCGTGCCCGATCACCCGGGCAACCGCGGTAATTCGCGGCTCTAGAAGCTCGCACCGGTCCGCAAGCTGACATGCATGTGGCGTGCTCCAGCCGCCCATGCTCGCCATCTTCCAAGCAAGGGGTCAGCCCACCTGCGTGTGCTGACTGGTGGCCAGAGATGGCTGGCATGCTGAGGACATGGTCAGTGACCGGAACTGAACAGTTCACGTAGCAGCCGGGCGGCGGCCGGCGGATCACAGGCGAGTGCAGCCGAGCACAGCGCGGAGCCAGGTGCCGGCAGATGCGACCACATGCCCTCGACTTCAAGTACGTCCGCGTAGCCCTGGACGTCGCCGACCGGGATGCCGAGGTCAGCAGCCGTGCTCTCGGCCGCGTCCCGGACCAGCCGCCAGGCGAACCTGTCTGGCTCGGCCCCTCCAGGCTCGTAGCTCGACCACCCGAGCGAGGACTTGAACGTTGCCGTCACTGCGGATTGCAGCGGCGGCTCTAGCGACTTGAAGTCCGGCGGGTCGAACACATCCTCCCGACCTGCGTACCTGTACCAGTTTCGAGTCTCAACGTCGTCAGGGTCGATACCGGCGGGTAGCGGAGTCACCGACCGGCGCGCTTCGCGGGCCGCCTGGCGGACGAGCCGGCGCCACCAGATGACCCACTGCTGTGCTGCTGCAGCTCGTTGACCTGGCGGCAGGAGGCTGGCGTAGTCAGGCACGTCCCTGGCAAGCCGGGGCGGGACATCAGCCGATGACGCGACGGGCAGCCGGACTGCATCACGAATAAACAACGCGGTGTGCAGATAGCCCATGTCGCCGTGCCCGAACCGCCACGAGCGTGATCCCTCACGATGCATCCCGTCCCCCGTCCTCCGCGCGGATCGAGCGAGCCGTCGTGAGCCGATCCGGGCAGCGGCCAACGCCGGCAACTTCAAGCTACGCCTGGCTCCAATAGATCAGGTCGTACTCAAGATCGTCGTGCCATTACCATGCCATTAACCCCGGCCGGTCCCGGTACCTAGTGGTTACTCGCGGACACGGCGCTTCGCAGGTCAGCGCCGCAGCCTCAGGTTGATACGACGATTTGCAAGCAGGGGGTCAGGGGTTCGAGTCCCCTTAGCTCCACCTGGGGTTTCTTGTCGGCCGGGACCGCTATCCGGGCGGCTGACCACCAATCCTGACCACAGTAGGTCCATCATTCTGTGCCGCCGAGCAGCTTGTTGAGCTTGGTGATGGCGTCCAGCCGGGCCGCTTCGTCGACATGGGTGTAGACCTGCTGCGTCGTGGTGATGTGGGAGTGGCCGAGGATGACCTGAGCGTCGCGCGGCGGGACGCCCAGATCCTTGAGCAGCGAGGTCGTGGTGTGGCGGAGAGCATGCAGGCGGATCTTGCGGACACCGTCGGCGTCGCAGAGGCGAGTGAAGGACCGGACCAGGTTGCGCGGCTCGACTGGGCGGCCGGTGCGGGTCGTGAAGACGAGTCCGGTCTCCGGCCAGGCGGATCCGAGCCGGGTGCGGTCGGCGTCCTGGGCTGTGCGCCGGGCCGTCAGAGCGGCGCTGGCCAGGCCGAGCAAGGGGAGATCGCGAGCACCAACTCGGGTCTTCACGGGGCCGATATGAAGCTCGCCATTGATGCGCTGGAGCTGCTGCCGGACATGCAGGAGGCGGCGCTCCAGGTCGATGTCGTGCCAGGGAAGCCCCAGCACCTCGCCGCGTCGCATGCCGTAGAGCAGCAGCAGCACGAACGCGGGATAGAGAGGGTCATCGGCGCCGGCGGCGAGGAAGGCGGGCGCTTCCGTCGGCGACCATGGCTCGACTGCCTTCGGTGCCCAGCCCGGCAGCTCGACAAGCCGGGCGACGTTGCGGGTGATGAGTTCTTCCCGGACCGCTCGGGCCGGGCTATGAGCTGGCCAGCTTCTTTGGCGTCAGCCGCATGACGGTCCAGACCGCGATCCGGACCCTGCGAGACGAGGGTTTCGTCCGCAGCCTGGTCGGCAGCGGCGTCTACGTCCGGGAGCAGGCCAGCCTGCCCGGTCCCGAAGATGCCGAGCATCCCCTCGCCGGAGCCGCCGCGTTCCTGTTCGAGATGGGCCAGCTGAAGAACCAGCCGCGGTCCGGCTGGCAGCTGCTGGGCATCCAGAGGGCGGAGAGCGTCGCGGAGCACTCGTTCCGGACCGCGACCGTCGGGATCACCCTGGCCTCGATCGCCGGCGCCGACATCGCCCGCACGGCCGCGCTGTGCACGCTGCACGACGCGCACGAGACCCGGATCGGGGACGTGCCCGCAGTCGGCCGGGCATACGTCACCACCGCAACGCCGGAGGCCGTCACGGCACACCAGACGGCGGGGATGCCCGCCGACGCCGGCAAGGCCATCCAGGAGCTGATTGCGGAGTACGAGGACAACCAGACCCCTGAAGCGCATCTTGCCCACGACGCCGACAAGATCGAGATGCTCATCCAGGCGATCGAGTACGAGGCCCTCGGTGCCGACATCAGGCAATGGCAGGACAACGCCCTCGCCGCGCTGCGGACCGACGCCGGCGCCGAACTCGCCCGCGCGGTCACGTCATCTAGCCCGCAATGGTCGGCAGCGTTCAACGCCTCCTATTCCGAGCTCCGGGCCAGTACCCGTGCCCACAAGCAGCTCAGGAAACCTGTCGGGTAGACGCGACCGGGTGACAACCGGCTTTTTGTTTGCAGACCCGTGTTCGGGTGACTTCGTGTCTCGTCTAGCTAGTCGCTGAGGGAGCGGGCAGGGGTGGGGGACTGGTCGCCGGGCCCGGCTGCGCCGCGGGACGGCTTGCGGGCGCGAGTGAAGGCGGCGCCGTGGCTGGCGGTGATGCAGCCGTCGGCCTGCAACTGCTCCAGGGTCGCGAACAGCCTGGTTCGGAACTCGGCGGCCAGTTGCGGGCCGAGGGAGTACACGTGGCCGCGGAACCCGTGTGACATCACGAAGTCCCAGTAATGCTGCGGGTCGCGGAAGTCGAAGGAGCGCTGGACCGTGCGCTGCTCAACGTCGGTGAAGCCGACCGCCGCGCAGATCTCCGGCAGCGCGCGCGGCGGATCGGTGGACAGCTCCGGGGCGGTCTCCTCACTGGAGCGTCGTTTTCTCTCCTCGCTGGCTCGCTCGTCAACGTCCCGTACCAGTTCGTCGAAGTCCCAGCGGCTATCCGGCTTCCCCGGTCCCGGCGTGGAGAACGCCAGCAGGCCGCCAGGGCGGAGCACCCGGTGGGCCTCGGCGATGGCCCGCTCGGGGTAGTGCATGATGTGGAACGCGAACCCGCACGTCACCACGTCGAAGGAGGCATCGGGGAAGGCGAGGCGGTGCGCGTCCATGCCGCAGATCTTGATCTGCGGCAGATCTCCGCGGTCGCGGGCCAGGGCGGCGCGCATGTTCGGCGCGTTGTCGACGGCGACGACCAGCCCCCGCGGCCCCACCGCCCGCGCGGCCGGCAGCGTGATCGCCCCGCGCCCGGCCGCGACATCGAGCACCCGCTGCCCCGGCCGCAGGCCGCACCAGCCGGCCAGATCGCGGCCGAAGGTCGCGAAGAACGGCAGGTGCCGGTCGTACTCCCCGGCCACTTCGTCGAAGAGGCGCCGCACGTCCGCTGTATCGGTCACGGGTCAGTATGCTCGCGTCCGGCCAGCGCGCACTCAACGGGTTTTGTCGGCGCTCGGCGCCGGCTAGCTAGCCCGTGCGGATTTCGAGGAGCTGGCGTGCTTCTGGTGCTCGGGTTGCGTCTCGTTTGCTCCTCGATAGCGTGATGCAGGTCACGGCTGCCGGCTTCATTGCTGTGCTGCCGCTGGGAGGGCCCGGTCAGTCAGCCTGGCCGAGGTGCCTGCGAAGGTCCGTGTGTCTCAAGTCGATCGAGCGAGAGCCCAGCGCCTCATCTCCGGAGTGAGGTTGCGCCCGCCGCGATTAGCTTGCTCACGGCTGCAGTTCCGCCAGTCTCGGCTGCCACAAGCAGGACATACTCAAGTCCCACCGAGCGCAGACGCAGCCATGCTGCTATCGGCATAGTAGCCACCACTTCGCCGTCAATGTCTTCGGTTGCAAGCTCCACGTCGGTTTTCGCGGCCTCGGCCGTCGGGCCGAGAACGACGGCGCGGAGGCCGCGTGAGCAGCGGACCGCGGCGAGGTGGCGGGTAACGCGGGCGTATTCGTTCCAGAGTGCGCGGTCAGAACGGTCGCCGGTCTGGTAGTAGTCGGCGAGGATCTGGAACGGGGTCCGGCTTCCGGTGCGGCTGGTCTTGAGGTCGCCGCGCGTCATCTCCTCAGCGGGTGTCCAGTCGCCGCCCTTGGCCAGGTATGCGCCTGCGGCGGTGGCGGAGACGTTGGGATCGATCCTCACGGCATGCATCTGGTCAGGGGCGCGCAGCCCGTGGTCGCGGCAGCTGACAGTTAGGCGGGAGTGGATATGGGCGTGCACCGCGGCGATCGCGGCGGCGTCCAGGTCCTGGTCGTGAATCAGCAGGACGTGGTAGTGGGGGTGCCAGCCGTTCTCATCGCCCCAGGTGAACTCCAGCGCGATGATGTGCCCCGCGATGCCAAGGCGTCGCCTGAGCCGCTGCCAGGCCGCTCCGGCGGTGACGTGCTTCCATGCGGTGCGCTCGGCATTGACGAGCTTTGAGAGCGGGTCGTCGAGGTCGTGCGGGACGGTGATGGTGACGAGGCTCGCGGCCCCGCCTTTGGCGTCCCATGCTTGGAGTGCTTCGCGTAGGCCACCGCGTGCGGGATCTAGTGCTCATCCCTCTGAGCGGCGATCAGGGCGGCCACCGCTACCGCCCCATCGCGTCTTTCACCCAGACGTAGGCTGCGTAGCCGTTCCGGTAGGGGAAGATCGAGCCTTCGCCGTTGCTTCGGCCGCGTCTGCGCGTCATGCTGCGTCCTGTTCAACGCGGCGCCGGATGTAGTCATCGAGCTCCTGAAGCGAAAGGCCGACGGCGGAGCGTCGGTCCGGATTCTGCTAGGTGATCCGGACTCGCAACCGGTTGCCCTCAGAGGCCGGGAAGAGGACATCGGCGACGCGATTTGCCGCGAAAATCCGGAACGTTCTCCTCGCGTACTACCGGCCTTACGCCAGCCAACCACCCTGGCATCAAGATCAAATTGCACTCGACAACCCTGTATAACTCGATCTACTGGTTTGACGACGACATGCTCGTCAACACCTACGCCTACGGTGTGCCAGCGCATTTCGCGCCAGTCCTGCACCTGCGACACCTCGGTTCAGGGACGCTCTTCCAGACCTACGCGCGGAGCTTCGATCGGGTGTGGGACCAGACTGGCAAGGAGTGGACGGGCCAGGAGGTGGTGCAGGTTGGCCGAGAGAATTGACTACCTCAACGACCCCGCAGCACCGAAGGCCAACAGTCTTGTCCCGTCGGCGAACGTGATCGTAGTCAACGACAGAGGCGAAGTCCTCATGATTCGCCGGACCGACAACGGCAGCTGGGCTGTACCCGGCGGTGCAATGGATTTTGGAGAGTCGATCGCTGAAGCTGCGGTCCGCGAGACCGAGGAGGAGACGGGGATCGTCTGCGAGATCACCGGCCTTGTCGGGATCTACACCAACCCGAAACACGTAATTCGGTACACCAGCAACGAGGAGGTGCGGCAAGAGTTCTCGGTGGTTTTTACTGCGAGACCGGTTGGCGGCGTGCTCACGCCGAGCAGCGAGTCGGCCGATCCGCAGTGGGTCGCTGTTGACGTGATATCCGGCCTAGCCATGCATCCTTCGATGCGTCAACGACCGCTGCATTTCTGGATAAGCGCCCAAATCCCTACCTCGGGTGAACCGCTAGCAGCTCCTCCACGGACGCAGCCGTGGCTAGGATCTGTGGAGCCGCAAGCTCGACGAACCGCGTCACCACATCTTCCGGCCCGTAACGCGCGCGAATCTCAACCAGTCGATTGGCCGGCCGCACGTAGTCACCATCGGGGCCTGTTGTCATGTCGCAATACAGCAAGGCAGCGGTCAGCTGGGGATCACCTGGCGCGAACTCCGCCGCCAGGATCGAACCGAATCCGCGGATGTCGGCCTCGACTGGGGCACAGGAGTGATAGGCCACCAAGCCAATAACTGCTTCGTCAACCTTGGAAGCCCGTAGATACCTGGCTCCATCCAGGGGGTGAAAGCCCGTATCAACTAGTCGTGGTGCATACCCAACGTCATGAAGCCAGGCCGCAGTAACAAGGTCGTCAGACAACCTGAGCCGCTCAGCGACCCACCTCGCCCGCCGAGCAACTGCCGTGACGTGCTTCCAACGGCGAGGCAGCACATCTTCCAGCTCCGTCCTGGCCAGTTGGCGCGCGGTATCGACACTCACCATTGACTGACTGTACCGGCCCAGGACGCATGCGCGGATGGCCGCAAACGCCGCCGGACGACGTCTCCCCCACGCGAAGAGCTATGACGAAATTCCGTTCATCTTGACGGGGCCGGTCCACGCCCAAGAGGCACGAGCAGTCAGGGTCGGCCGAATGAGACGCACGTGCATCATCCAAGCGCCGTGAGCCGACCTCGGCGATGGCTGTGAACGACCCGGGTTGGGCTCATCTGCCGACGGCAAGGGCGAGGAGGGTATCGATTGCAGTTTCGAACGGACGGGGATCCCGAAGTACCTGGGCGAGTAGAAGTCCTCCCTGGAGCGTGGCGAGAACAGTAGTGGCGAGGTCGTCCGGGTCGATGCCGGACGGGAGCTTGCCGTCGGCATGAAGGGATCTGAGTCCATCGCCGATGGCCGCTGCCCACCGATCGAATCCCGCCGCAATGAGCGCTCGGGCCTCGGGGTCACTCTCGGCGAGCTGACCGACGAGCGAGCCAAGTGGGCAGCCCCCCTTTGCCTCGGTGCGCTCCGCTGCGGCGATCACCATGCTCCGCCAGGCTTCGACCCCGTTCGCGCTGCCGAGCGCGTGCCCCTGGTGACTGACGATGGTGTCGGCTTGGTAGTCGATGACCGCCTGCACGAGTTCGTTCTTGTCGGGGAAGTAGTGGTACATCTGAGAGCCGCTGACTTCCGCCGCCACCTTGACGTCGTCCAAGGTGGTGCCCGCCACCCCGCGCTCATGGATCAGGACGGCGGCCTCCTCCACTATTCGTGCCCGGGTGCGCGCTCCCTTGGCGGTGAGCCTCGGCCGGTCACTCGTCTCGCTGATCATGCACCCATATTAGCAGGATTTTGAGTTTGACAACCCAGTCCCATGCTGTCAGAGTGAGTTGTGCAACTCATTCTGGAGCGAGGGGACGACGTCACGTGACTGACCTGAAGGGCAAGACAGCACTGGTAACGGGCTCGACGAGCGGGATCGGCAAGGCTACGGCCATCGCCCTGGCCGCCCGCGGCGCTCACGTACTGGTAGTGGGACGCAACGAGCAACGAGCCAAAGAGGTGGTCGCCAAGATCGAAGGCAGCGGCGGCAGCGCAGCGTTCCGGCTCACTACGTTGAGCGACCTCGAATCGGCCCGGGACCTGGTCGAGTGGGCCACTGAGGCAGGCGACGGTCACGTCGACATCCTCATCAACAACGCCGGCGTCGCCTTGCTCGGACCAAGCAACGCAGCCACCGAAGCAGAATTCGACGAGACCTTCGCGCTGAATGTCAAAGTGCCGTTCTTCCTCGTCGCGTCACTGGCACCAGCCATGGCCGAACGCGGATGGGGCTCGATCGTCAACGTCTCCACGATGGTCGCCAGCTTCGGACAGGCCGGCATGGCTCTGTACGGCGCCAGCCGAGCAGCTCTCGAACTGTTCACCAAGGCCTGGGCCGCCGAATACGGCCCGAGTGGTGTCCGGGTCAACGCCGTTGCCCCCGGCCCGACGCGCACCCGCATGATGGAAGCAATCCCCGACGAGATGGTGCATCAGCTCGCAGCACTAGCACCAGCAGGTCGCGTAGCTGAGCCCGAGGAACTGGCTGCGGCGATCGTCTTCCTCGCCAGTGATGACGCCAGCTTCGTCCACGGCGTCACCCTTGCAGTCGACGGTGGCCGGGTAGCGACGTAACGCCTGTCGGCGGTGACGTTTAAGAGTGAAGACCTAGAACACAGATCACAACTCAGAACTGAGGAGTATCCACATGAGCGCATACGTAATTGTCGAATTCACCGTCAAGGACCCGGATGTTTATCGTGAGAAATACGGCCCAAACGCTGGACGGACGGCCAAAGACTACGGAGGCGAGGTTCTCGCCAACGCTAACTGGGAGACCCTGCACGGCGATGGCTCGCTCACTTCAGGGGCACTCATGCGGTTTCCCGACCATGAGACGGTCATCAAGTGGTACAACTCGCCTGAATATCAGCAGCTGATCGATGTCCGAAGTGTCGCGATGGATGCCCGGTTTAGCTTGCTCGACAGCCTCCCTAGCTGATCGAGGTGGCTCCATAGGAAGGGTGGCACTCAGATGGCATCAGATCTAGATTCCCGAACTGCACTCGTAACGGGCGAGAACCTGTCCGATGGGAGAAGCGAATGAGCAAGTTCGACGCCCGGTTCGCGGGTCGGCTGGACGGACAGACCGTGCTAGTCACCGGCGCCAAGAGCGGTATCGGCCACGAAACCGCCCAAGGCATTGGGAATAGTGGGGCGACTGTGCTGGTGCACGCCCGTCGTGCCGACGACGCCCAACGCGCTGTCGACCTACTGGTCAACAACGGCAACGGCAAGGGCCAGTACCTGCCTGTAGCCGGAGACCTCGGATCTCTGGTGGGTGTTCGGGAACTCGTCGACGCTGTGCACGAGGCGGCGCCGAAGGGACTCAACGGACTGGTTAACAACGCGGGCGCCGCGTTCTCCAGCAAGGCGCTGTCACCCGACGGGTACGAGCGGACCATCGCCATCAATCACGTCGCGCTGGCGGCACTGACCGAAGGGCTGCTCGACCTGCTCCGGAAGGGCGCTGATGACTTCGCCGCCCCCTCGCGGGTGGTCAACATGACCGCCCTGATCGAGTCGCGGGGCAAGCCGATCACCGACTGGAGCTACCCGGGTAAGTACAAGCAGATCCAGGCCTACGCCGATGCCAAACTGCTGGCCCTGATGTACACCTACGCCCAGGCTCGCCGCCATGAGGGCGAGGGCCTGACGTTCAACGCAGTCAGTCCGGGCGCGGTCAAAACGAGCCTCGGCAGCAAGGCCGGCGGGCCGTTCAAAATGATTCAGGCGTTGACCAATCCGTTCGTCGGGCCTCCGGAGAAGGGGTCACGCGGCTGTGTGCGGCTGATGGCTGATCCGGAGCTCGCGACCGCGACCGGGGGCTATTACAGCTCGGCAAAGTTGAAGAAGTCTTCGAAGAAGTCTCTCGACCCCGAGGTCCAGGAACGCATTTACGCCCAGACCGAGCGGGAACTGCGCATCCACAACTGAGGCGGCCCCAGCCGGCTATCGGCAGCGCAGCCGGTGCGGCAACGCTCGCGCCTTCACTAACCTCGGGCCCGGCGGAGTCGGGGCGGACCAGGACCCTGCGGCGCCGACAGCGCGGCAGCCGGGCCAGGGCGAGCCGGGTCGGAAATGTCATCAAGATAGAGCTATCAAGACGAGATCAGCGGATAGGTCGATCGGGAAATTGAAGCAGGCCGATGACCTTGTGCTATCGCCCTGTGTTCTTTCAGCGACCTCGAATCGGCCCGGGACCTGGTCGAGTGGGCCACTGAGGCAGGCGACGGTCACGTCGACATCCTCATCAACAACGCCGGCGTCGCCTTGCTCGGACCAAGCAACGCAGCCACCGAAGCAGAATTCGACGAGACCTTCGCGCTGAATGTCAAAGTGCCGTTCTTCCTCGTCGCGTCACTGGCACCAGCCATGGCCGAACGCGGATGGGGCTCGATCGTCAACGTCTCCACGATGGTCGCCAGCTTCGGACAGGCCGGCATGGCTCTGTACGGCGCCAGCCGAGCAGCTCTCGAACTGTTCACCAAGGCCTGGGCCGCCGAATACGGCCCGAGTGGTGTCCGGGTCAACGCCGTTGCCCCCGGCCCGACGCGCACCCGCATGATGGAAGCAATCCCCGACGAGATGGTGCATCAGCTCGCAGCACTAGCACCAGCAGGTCGCGTAGCTGAGCCCGAGGAACTGGCTGCGGCGATCGTCTTCCTCGCGAGTGATGACGCCAGCTTCGTCCACGGCGTCACCCTTGCAGTCGACGGTGGCCGGGTAGCGACGTAACGCCTGTCGGCGGTGACGTTTAAGAGTGAAGACCTAGAACACAGATCACAACTCAGAACTGAGGAGTATCCACATGAGCGCATACGTAATTGTCGAATTCACCGTCAAGGACCCGGATGTTTATCGTGAGAAATACGGCCCAAACGCTGGACGGACGGCCAAAGACTACGGAGGCGAGGTTCTCGCCAACGCTAACTGGGAGACCCTGCACGGCGATGGCTCGCTCACTTCAGGGGCACTCATGCGGTTTCCCGACCATGAGACGGTCATCAAGTGGTACAACTCGCCTGAATATCAGCAGCTGATCGATGTCCGAAGTGTCGCGATGGATGCCCGGTTTAGCTTGCTCGACAGCCTCCCTAGCTGATCGAGGTGGCTCCATAGGAAGGGTGGCACTCAGATGGCATCAGATCTAGATTCCCGAACTGCACTCGTAACGGGCGAGAACCTGTCCGATGGGAGAAGCGAATGAGCAAGTTCGACGCCCGGTTCGCGGGTCGGCTGGACGGACAGACCGTGCTAGTCACCGGCGCCAAGAGCGGTATCGGCCACGAAACCGCCCAAGGCATTGGGAATAGTGGGGCGACTGTGCTGGTGCACGCCCGTCGTGCCGACGACGCCCAACGCGCTGTCGACCTACTGGTCAACAACGGCAACGGCAAGGGCCAGTACCTGCCTGTAGCCGGAGACCTCGGATCTCTGGTGGGTGTTCGGGAACTCGTCGACGCTGTGCACGAGGCGGCGCCGAAGGGACTCAACGGACTGGTTAACAACGCGGGCGCCGCGTTCTCCAGCAAGGCGCTGTCACCCGACGGGTACGAGCGGACCATCGCCATCAATCACGTCGCGCTGGCGGCACTGACCGAAGGGCTGCTCGACCTGCTCCGGAAGGGCGCTGATGACTTCGCCGCCCCCTCGCGGGTGGTCAACATGACCGCCCTGATCGAGTCGCGGGGCAAGCCGATCACCGACTGGAGCTACCCGGGTAAGTACAAGCAGATCCAGGCCTACGCCGATGCCAAACTGCTGGCCCTGATGTACACCTACGCCCAGGCTCGCCGCCATGAGGGCGAGGGCCTGACGTTCAACGCAGTCAGTCCGGGCGCGGTCAAAACGAGCCTCGGCAGCAAGGCCGGCGGGCCGTTCAAAATGATTCAGGCGTTGACCAATCCGTTCGTCGGGCCTCCGGAGAAGGGGTCACGCGGCTGTGTGCGGCTGATGGCTGATCCGGAGCTCGCGACCGCGACCGGGGGCTATTACAGCTCGGCAAAGTTGAAGAAGTCTTCGAAGAAGTCTCTCGACCCCGAGGTCCAGGAACGCATTTACGCCCAGACCGAGCGGGAACTGCGCATCCACAACTGAGGCGGCCCCAGCCGGCTATCGGCAGCGCAGCCGGTGCGGCAACGCTCGCGCCTTCACTAACCTCGGGCCCGGCGGAGTCGGGGCGGACCAGGACCCTGCGGCGCCGACAGCGCGGCAGCCGGGCCAGGGCGAGCCGGGTCGGAAATGTCATCAAGATAGAGCTATCAAGACGAGATCAGCGGATAGGTCGATCGGGAAATTGAAGCAGGCCGATGACCTTGTGCTATCGCCCTGTGTTCTTTCGTCTACCTTTGGGCTAACTAACACTCGTCTTGGGCCGCCTGCCTCGACCTTCCGCTTGCTTGGCGACCCCGCTCTTGTTGAACCTGAAGCGCGCCATCTCCGTCGTCACGCCATTCTGGATAGCTATCTCGTCGACACTAAGACCGCGAAGCGCGGCCTTTAGAAGGAGTGGTCTTGGCAGCAGCAGAATGCCGCCAAGATTCGTGGCCTCCTCTTCCTGGTCCGGCAAGCAAGTTCGGAACGGCATGCCGGCGACAATGCGGATCTCGCTGAGCTGGTGGTCGGCAATGACGTGAGACAGTTCATGAGCGATGTCGCTCTGCGTGCGTTCGGGCGTCCGCAGGGGGTTAAATACGATCACTTTTGTGCCAGCGATATCGAACGTGCATGCTGAGAATGAGAACGCCTGGATGCGCTCTAGCTCACGGAGGCGCTCAACCTCGATGAGGTCGTCTGCTGAGACGATACGGATACCGAGGTGACGAGCAATGTCTGCAATCCGCACTGAGCTAGCCTGATCTCTACCAAGCTCCGCGCGAATTCGAGCCGCATGCCGTTCCGCGTCCGCCTGAAAGCCTCGACGAAGCGTCACAGCGAGCCGTCCGCGAGGCGCTTCTCAAGTGCCACAGCTGGATGACGGGCTGCTGTCGCGGGTCACCGAGGCTGTCCGGCCGCACCGCGCCGACGGTCACGGCCGGGCGTGGGCTGTGCTGGAAGCTCACCACCTGGAGCTGGCTGCGCTGCTGGATCAGGGCCTGACGGTGGTCAAGGCCGGCGAGCTGCTGGGCCGCCGCGGGGTGATCGTCCCGCAGCGGACGCTGCACCGGTACGCACTGGAGGTCCTGGAGCACGGCCGGGCCGGGCGGCGGGGCGTGACCGTGCGGGTGGCCGACTGCGAGCCGGGCGCCGAATGCCAGGTCGACTTCGGGAAGATGGGCCTGCTGGCTGATCCGGCGGCCGGGCACCGCCGGGTGGTGCACGCGCTGATCTTCACCGCGGTTTACAGCCGGCACTGCTACGTGCACCTGAGCTTCCGCCAGGACCTGGCCGCGGTGATCGCCGGGTGCGAGGCCGCGTGGGCGTTCTTCGGCGGCATCTTCAAGATCCTCATCCCGGATAACATGTCCGCGATCGTGGACCAGGCACATCCGCTGGAGCCGCGGATCAGCCGGGCGTTCGCCGAGTACGCCCAGGACGGCGGGTTCCTCATCGACCCCGCCAGAATCCGGTCGCCGCAAGACAAGACGCCCGCCACCGCCGGCACAGCCAGGTGACAGCGCCTTCCCGGTGCCGCCCGATTATCACCGACAGCAATCAGCAGCAATCCCCGGAAAGGACAACCCCGCAAAGACCCGCTCCGCTTGACGGCCGCGCAACACCGGCACATCATCAGCTAGCAGCCACTGCCCCCGAGCCCGGGCCCGGTCCCATGTCACTGGCGAACCGGTGGTCCCTACGCGCTGGCGGACGACAGCGTTCAACGCCTCCTACTCCGAGCTCCGGGCAAGCACCCGTGCTCACAAGCAGCTCAGGAAGCCTGCCGAGTGATCACCGCCTGAGTAGTCCGGGGCTCTTGAAGACCCTGATCTGCAGGTCAACTGTCACGGTGTAAGGGCTAGGCAGAGAGCTGATGCGGGTCGCCAAGGTTTGTGGCGTGATGTGGCGAGCGCTCGGGCCCATGGACACTAGCGCAGCCAGATCGGCGGGGTCCAGGCTCACCCGGTAGTTCACGCTTGTTACGGCGGACTCGATGTAGTCGCGGTAGCTTTCGGCGAGCCGCCGGGGTTTGCGCTCGTCGATGCCGATCATGCCGAGCGGTCGGCGGATCTCGCGCAGGTGCCCGGTGCCTGGCACCGCGATGATCAGCGTCCCGCCGGGTGTGAGGATGCGGCTGGTCTCGGTGGGGTTGCGCGGCCCGAAGATGCTGAGCACAAGGGCCGCCGAGCGGTCGGCGAGCGGCAGGAAATTCCAGACGTCCGCGCCGAGGGCCGCCGCCCGACGATGCGCACAGGCGGCGCGTCGCAGTGCCGGGACTGACAGATCAAGGCTCGCGCCGTACCGGTGGGGCAAGGCGTCCAGGACGCCAGCGAGGTAGTAGCCGGTACCGCCGGCTAGGTCGGCCACCAGGCCGGGCAGATCAGGATCGTACCTCGAGGCCGCCAGTGACTTTACGGCCTCCGCGAGCGGCTGGTAATGACCGCGGCTGAGAAACAGATCGCGGGCCGCGACCATGGCCGACGTGTCGGCCGTGCCAGGTACCGCCCGCCCGGCGGTGAGATTGACATATCCCTGCCGTGCCATGTCGAAGGCGTGATTGCAGCTGCATGTCAGCTGGCGGGCGCCCAGGTGCAGCGGGGCGCCGCAGACAGGACAGCGCAGATGCTTGGCGACTGCTGCGAGAGCGCGGCGCCGTTCGGCGGGCGACGGTATGCCGCGATGCTGATGGTACGAAGGATCGCGTGGGTCCACAGAGGCGTCCCGTCGAGTCGGAAGGATGACCAGCCGACGGCGGTACGCTCAGACGCCAGAGCCCGCTAAGGGACTCGTGCTACAAGAGCCGGACAGCTCGAAGCCGTCCAGCAGCGCACCGCCTTTAGACGGTGCGGGGGCGCATGAAGTTGCAGTAACCCACGGCCGCGACTATACCCGGTCAACAAACTGCCCCATCAGGCAATCGTGCTCGCAGATCAGCCAGACCTGACGACTCGCTCATCTTGTACGGCAAGATCCCGGCGCCTATCAGGAAGACGGGCGGAGAGTCGAGCACCATCACGGGGTCGCTGTTTACAGTCCGTCTGGCACGGGTGTAACACTGAGTAAAAGTTATCTAACGCCGAGTGAAGGACCGCGTTATGAGCGCACCGACCGCCTACAAGGAGTCAGTCACCGTTCCGCTGCCGTCTGACAGCGCTATCCGCGCGGTGATTGGCGAGGATTACGACCCCGCCACCAGGCTCAACGTCCTGAACATGTTCGCCGGAACCGAGGAGTTCTACCCCGTGCTGATCGACATGGTGCGGGCGATATTCGGCACTCCCGACATAGACGACAAGCACCGAGAGATGATCATCCTGCGGGCAGCGACAGTGCTCGACGTCCCGTACGAGTGGCAGGCCAACAAGGTCATGGCCGAGAACGCCGGACTGACCGAGACCGATATCCAGGCCGCGGCGGGCGACGGACCCGTGTCGGGAATAGCGTCTGACTACGTGCTGATCTGCGCCGCGACCGATGAGCTGCTGCGTACTGGCACGCTCACCGACACCACGCTGAGCAACATGCTCGACCAGTTCGGCGAGGTACTGACCCGCAAATATATCGTCACCATCTCGTGGTTCAGCATGCTGAGCCTGTTCCTGAACGGGACGCGCACACCGCTGGAAACGACCGACAAGATCGGCAATCACACCAGCCCACTTGGTTAACACGAGATCGTCGAGTCCGTAATCGCGGAGGCCGATGCGGGCGGTTCGGTCAGTGAGGCGATGCATGCAGTGAGCAGGCGCCGCATCTGATCTTGTTCGCCGGCATCCAGATTGGCCAGCATGTCTTGCTCGACGCGGCGGACCGCGGCGCTGGCTACCTTGAGCTGGCGGCGCCCGCGGGCGGTCAGCTCCGTCGGCAGGGCCCTGCCGACGGGCGCCTGTGCCGGGCGGACAACGAGTCCCTGGCGTTCGAGAGCCTGCAGGAGCACATTCATCGACTGCCGGGTGACGAAGGCGCCGCGGGCAAGCTCGGAGTTGGACAGGCCCGGTCGCTGGGCAAGCAGCTCCAGGCAGGCGTAGTGGGTGATCGTCATGCCAAGTGGCCTCAGCACGGCCTCCAGGGCAGAGTGCAGGGCGCTCGCGGCCGCCTTAAGCATGTACCCCAGCGATGTGTCCAGCTCGACTCCGGGCTCGCCTTGACTCATGTCAGTAGTCTGACATACATTGGGGAGTGTCAGGAGACTGACATAGCAGGCTGACTACGATGAGGAGGCAGGAATCGTGGCCGTCACCGGACCCGACTTCATTTCACTGCAGGTACGCGACCTGGAGCGTTCCGCCGTTTTCTACCAGCAGTACCTGGGGCTGAAGCGCTCCGACGCAGGACCGCCGCACGCCGTCGTGTTCGACACCAAGCCGATCGCGTTCGCCGTCCGCGACGTCGTCGCGGGCGTCGACCTGGACGCGATCGCGCAGCCGGGGCAGGGAATGGCGCTGTGGCTGCACGCCCCCGACGCGCAGAACATCCACGACGCCCTCGCCGCTGCCGGCACGACGATCATCTCAGCGCCCGTCGACGGGCCGTTCGGCCGCACTTTCACGTTCGCGGACCCCGACGGCTACCAGGTGACCCTCCACGACCGCGGCTGAGCCGGGGCGGTTGACCACCATTCCTCATACTCCGAGCTTCGAGCGAGCACCCGTGCTCACAAGCAGCTAAGGAAGCCCGCCGAGCAATCTTGCTCTAGCCTCACGTGAGCAGAGCATCGAAGGGGCGGGTATGACGACATCTTCACCATCGGCGTTCGATCCCCTCGCATTTGAGGGGACGGCCGAGTACTACGCGGCCGGGCGTCCCCCCTATTCCGCGCAGCTGGCGGACACGGTTGCCAGGGAGCTGTCGCTGGATGGCACCGGCCAGCTACTCGATGTCGGCTGCGGACCTGGCGTCCTGGCGCTGGCCCTGGCTCAGTTGTTCGGCCAGGTAACGTCGCTCGATCCTGAGCCCGGCATGCTGCAGGCAGGCCGACGGCGTTGCCAGCAGGCGGGAGTAGACAACGTGCGCTGGGTGCAGGGGGTCGCGGAAGACATCGCGGACCTGAACCTCGGCTCATGGCGAGTGGTCACATTCGGACAGTCGTTTCATCGGGTCCGACGGCTGGAGGTTGCCGAGACCGTCTATGACCTGCTCGTGCCGGGTGGCTCGCTGGTCCTGATCTCTCACCAGGTCGACGGCCGCCAGCGGCCTGCGGATCCGGGGTACCCGGAGATTCCCCACGCCGCGGTGATGAAGCTCATCATCGACTACCTCGGGGACAGCACGCGCCGCTATCTCGCGACCTGGAGCGAGGGCCAGCCGGCGCGCTTTGAGGACACCCTGTCGCAGACCCGGTTCGGCGGTTCGCGCACTATCTGCGCGCCCGGGCGCCCCGACCTGATCGCAGACATCGACACCGTTGTAGCCAGCTACTTCTCGCTGTCGTACGCCGCACCCCGATGGTTCGGATCCCGCCGAGCGGACTTCGAGGCCGATCTGCGTCACCTGCTACAGGAGCATTCGCCAGACGGCCTCTTCTGGGACTGGCCAGGCGACACCGAGCTGGTCATAGCGACGAAGACCTAACGGGATCGTGCGACGCGCAGACCTGACTGGAGGCTCACACGAGCGGCGTCCACGCCCGGCACGTGCTCGGAGGCGTCTGGTCTGGTGGCTAGGGGCGTGCCGGAAAGTCCCTGATAGAAATCCGGGAGGCGGTGTCGGATCGAGTCGGAGCTGTTCGTAGCAGGGGTAGACGGCCGCCTGCAATTGGCGCCCCCGAAGCACAGGAGATGACCGGAGATGCAGTATCTGATTTCTGTGATCGACGACATTGCCGGCCTGCCTGCCCCGGATGAGATGGCAGCGGCTGGTAACCCCCAGCCTGATTTCCGCACGCTTGACGCGTTCAACGACCGGCTCGTGGCGGAGGGCCACTGGGTGTTCGGTGGTGGCCTCGCGGCGCCCGGCACGGCGACCGTGATCGACAACCGGGGTGGCGAGGCGCTGTTCACCGACGGACCCTTCGTGGAGTCGAAGGAGTATCTCGGCGGCCTGTGGATTATCGAGGCTGCCGACCTCGACGTGGCGCTTAAGCTCGCCGCCGAGGGGTCGAGGGCCTGCAACCGGAAGGTCGAGGTGCGGCCGTTCGCGTGACCGGGGCGACGTGCAGGACGCGATCAGCAGGGCCGACCCTGAGTGAGGAGCAGTCGCGGCGCGATAGTGACCGAGGCGCCTCAGCCGGGCTTGGACGCGACGAGAAGGAACCGGTGCCCGCTGGTCACGACCGGCCAGGCGGTGGCGTCGCCGTGCAGGGAGCGGAGGCGGTCCCGGTATTTCTCCAGGCTGTACCCCGGGACTGACCAGCTGACGGCCTTCAGGTAGAAGACAACCGCCGCGATGTCGTCGAAGCGGATGCGCTGGACGGCCCTAGTAGCTTCCTCGGTCACCAGTCCCGATTCGGTGACCTGTCGCTCGGCCAGCCCGAGCCAGCTGTCCGGCTGCGCCGGCGTCTCGATTCCAAGCATCTGGGCCAGGTCGTCGTTGTCGTGGTAATCGACCTGCTGGGTTACGAAGATGCCGCCCGGCGCGAGAACACGGCTGACCTCGAGAGCAAGAAATGACTCGTGCCGGTTGCAGATCAGATCCAGCGACCCGTCGCGGAACGGAAGGCGACCGCCGTCGTCAGTCCCGTTCTGATCCATGTTGTCGCGAGCCGGCTCGTCCTGGATCACGGGGATGCCGAGCGGCAGCAGGCGCCGTCCGGCCACCGGCACATTCGGCGGCCATGCCTCGGCCGCAATGGTGCGCGGCGCGCGGTTCGGAAGCCCGGACAGGACCTCGCCGCCGCCCGTGCCCATGTCCAGCATCGTCCGGGCACTCCCGGCCAGGGCCGCGACGCGGGCGCTGTAGTCCCACGGCAGCGGCTCGGTCCAGGAGCGGCGGTCCAGCCAGGAGAAATCCCAGCCGGAGAACGGTGCGGTCAGCGCCTCGGTCACGAGCTCGTCAAAGCCTGCCACCGTGCCAGCCTGCCAGAACACCAGCAAAGCGGCTATAGGCCCGCTTCCGGCCGTTGCCTAGCTACCGATGGTCGGTAGATAACCGCGGCATGAGTGGCAAGCAGATGCAGGAGCCGACGTTCCTGATCCTTACCTCCCTGGCCGGCGGCCCGCGGCACGGCTACGGCATCATGACCGACGTCGCGCAGATCTCCGAAGGCCGCGTGCGCTTGCGCGCGGGCACCTTGTACGCGGCCCTGGACCGGCTCAGCACTGATCAGCTGCTGGAAGTCGACCGCGAGGAGATCGTCGATACCCGGCTGCGCCGGTACTACTGCCTGACGTCCGCGGGCCGAGTCCGGCTCGCTGCCGAGGCAGCACGGCTGCGGGCCCACGCGGCGCTCGCAGCGCAGCGGCTGAGACTGGCAGGCAGCTGATGGCCGCCGCCGGGCTGGAGGCCCGTTACCGCCGTCTGCTCAGGTGGTCTCCAGCAGACCACCGGGCTGTGCACGGCGAGGAGATAATCGGCTGGCGGCCGGGGCCGTGGCGGCAGCGGCAATCACCGGCAACTATGCCTTCCTCGGCGGCAACGGCGGCGGCTGCCGAATGGCGGGTCGTGGTGGTCCAGCAATGTGACGGTAGTGACAGCCATCGCGGTGACGGGGGCGGCAGTCGCCGTGATCGTGCTGCTGGCTGCGTGGCTGAGCTCGGCCGCCGGCAAGCGGCTGGCGGTGCTGTTCGCCGTGCTCGCCTACCCGGCGGTGGTGCAAGTGCTTCTCCAGTACGTCCTGACCCCGCTCGAACGGCGGAACTGGCTGTACGCCGGCCTTACGGCGGCTCTCGAAGTGCTCATCGTGTGCGCCCCCGCCGTGGTTATCAACCGGGCCTGGCGCCGGCCCCGTCCGCTCGGCAGCAGCTCGGGCGAAGGCCTGGCCTGACGCCCGGCAAGGCCGCCGCCGGCCCCGGCTACCGCAGCTCGCCCGGCAGCAGGCTGTAGATCACGCTGTCGCGGCGGCCTCCCTTGAAGGGCACGTGGGAACGAAGGAGCCCCTCACGGGAAAACCCGCAGCGCTCGGCGACATGCTGCGAGGCCTCGTTGTCGGGACCGCAGGTCAGCTCAAGCCGGGCCAGTCCCAGCTCGGCGAATGCCCACCGGGAGAGCAGCCGGACCGCCTGTGTTGCGGCACCCCGGCCGCGGCCCGCGGGACCTAGCCAGTATCCGACGGCGGCGCAGCCATGATCGAGGTGAATGTCATACAGCGAGACGCAGCCGAGCAGCTCGTCCTGGTCGCGCGGCTCGACCAGCGCGAAGTCCAGCCCCTCGCCACGCAGGCGGGCCTCTTCCTGCTCCGCGAAGTAGGTGCGCGCATCAGTGTCGGCGTACGGGGCACTGCGCCAGGAGAAGCGCCGCATTACCGGGTCGCTGAACGCCAGCACGATGCCCGGCAGGTCGGCCTCGCGCCACGGGCGCAGCACCACAACATCGCCTGCCAGCGGCGGTTCCGGGAACCCGAGCTCGGCCATGTCGAGATGATCGCCCTTAACGCCGGGCGGCGCAGGGCATTCCGGAACGGGAACGGCCGTGCGCGTAGTGGCTAGGCTTGCGCGGTGTGAGTGAAGGCGAGCTGCTGACCGGGGACGGCGTCACCCAGGGGATCGTGCGGATCGGTGACACGGTGCGCCGGCCGCTGCGGCCGTTCAGCCTGACCGTGCAGGCGTACCTGGCCCATCTGCGCGACGCCGGTTTCACCGGTGCGCCGCTCCCGCTGGGTGTCGACGAGCAGGGCCGCGAGGTACTGTCGTTCGTCCCCGGTGACGTGCCGCGCAATCCGCTGCCGCCGGAGACAGCGGGTGACGACGTGCTCGTCGCCCTGGCCCGGCTGGTCCGTGCGCTGCACGAGACGTCCGTCGGCTGGGCGCCGCCGCCCGGCGCTGTCTGGGGCGGGACGCCGGCGAGCGCGGGACGCCCGAGTACCGACCCGACCGAGCTGGTCAGTCATCGCGACTATTACCCCGGAAACGTGGTCTTCCGCGACGGGCTCCCCGTCGCGCTGATCGACTTCGACCTGGCCAAGCCGACGACCCGGCTCTACGACATCGCGAACGCGCTGTGGTACTGGGCGCCGCTGCGCGATCCGCGGGACCGGGCACCCGCGTTCGCGCACGCCGACATCCCGCACCGGGTCGCGGTGTTCGCGGACGCCTACGGCATGACGGCGCGGCAGCGCACGGAGCTGGTGCCGCTGGCCGTCGACATGGCGCGCCGCTATCACGAGGATTCGCGCATGTCGGCCGAGCTCGACCCGGTGTTCCGCAGGCTATGGGAGGACGGCGCCAAGGACGAGCTGCCGCGCGCCGAGGCGTGGCTGCGCGAGACGGCCCCGGCAATCTCCGCTCGCCTCCTCCTGAGCTCAGTTCGCCGCTATCCGGCTATCCCGGATAGCGGTGAACATCAGGCAGAATGATCTCCCGCCAGCGCGGTCAGATCACGCTCGGCATAGAGCCGGTGCTCCCATTCCTCGTTGAGAACGATGCTGAGACATTCCCTGACGGGGAAGTTCTCCAGCTGCGGCCAGCCGGGCTCGGTGCACGTCACTGCCGAGGCAAGCTGCTCGTCGGTGAGTGACTCCAGGACGCCGGCGACCATGGCCTGGCGTGCGCGCCGGACTGCGAGTACATCATCGAGCGAGGGCCGTGCCTCTCGGTCCCACGGGATGCCGTCCCATCCGGGCGCCTCGTCCCACGGCAGGTCCAGCGGATGCCACGGCCTGGGGTTGCCGAGGATCATCCGGCCAACCCAGGCGGCGGTGGCGAAGTTGAGGTGCCGCAGGGTCTGGATGAAGGACCACTCATCGTCGACGCTGCTGTGGAGCACTGCCTCCGGGTACGTTCTGGCCCGCGCGATGGTGCCGTCCCACAGCCGGTCCAGGATCGCCCGCGCCTCACGGAACCCCTCGGGGTCATCAGGGCGCATCTTCGCCCGCTCGGGCATGCGGCGGTTCAGCTCGGCGTCGACAAGCGGCGCAATGTCGACGCCGTTCACGACGACGCTCTGCAGCTCGCCGTAGATCTCGACGTTCACCAGCTCGACGCCCCGCATCCGGCTCTCGCTGAACAGGACGCCGCGGAACTGGGTCCTGGTGAAGTCGACTGCGCGCATGGCGGCGTCATCGAGGGCGACCTCGGTGAACGTGGCACCGCGAAGGCTCACGCGGTCGAAGCGTGATCCGGCCAGGTCCTGCTCACGGAACTCGGTCATGCGCGCCACCGTAGTCGGCACTGCGGACGCTCAGCGTCCGGGATCGGCCCGCGGCTCACTTGCCGGCGGTTACGGCCTTGAGATCGTCGAACGACTGCCTGATAACGCCCGGCAAGTCCAGCTGCCCGGTGTCGTTGATCCAGCGCTCGAACGCAATCCGGAACACGGCGATCCCCGCCTCGGCAGCCAGGCTTGCGGCCGGGTCGGGGACGCCTCGTTCCCGCAGTGCGCTGGCGATCGCCGACGCGAGCGTGGCCATCTTGATCAGCTCGCGCTCCTGAAGCTCCGTGTTAGCGGCGATAACGTCCTGGCGCTTGCGGGGCCGGTCGCCGCCCTGCTGGATCATGGCGCCCGCGGCCTCGACAGCCGTGGCGACCGCGTCGATCGGCGTTGCGGAGCCGGGAGCGCTGGCGACGGTGCTCACGATGAGTTCCTGCAGGGCGCCCGCTCCCCAGAACAGCACCTCGCGCTTATCGGCATAGTGGCGGAAGAACGTCCGCTCAGTCAGCCCGGCCCGCCGTGCGATCTCCGCCACGGTGGTCTGCTCGAACCCGCGCTCGAGGTACAGCTCCATGGCCGCCTGCTCGAGGCGGCCGCGCGCATTCGGCTCCCATCGGCCCATGCCCATGATGGTACGCGATGACAGTCGCTGTCATCACGTGGTACGCTGATGACAGCGACTGACATAGAGGCCCTGTAGCGGCCAGCTCAGGCAGTCGATCACACTGGAGGTACTTCCCATGAAGGTATTCGTTACCGGAGCATCTGGCTGGATCGGCTCCGCCGTCGTCCCGGAGCTTCTCGCCGCAGGCCATGAGGTCTCCGGGCTCGCCCGGTCGGATGACTCGGCCGCGGCACTGACCGCCGCCGGGGTGCAGGTGCATCGCGGCACGCTCGACGACCTGGACATCCTGCGGAAGGCCGCTGAGGACTCGGACGGCGTGATCCACCTCGCGTTCAAGCACGACATCGCATTCACCGGGGACTTCGAGGGCGCCGCCACGGCAGATCGCCGCGCCGTCGAGACATTCGGCGACGCGCTAGCGGGCTCTGACCGGCCGTTCGTGATCGCGTCCGGGACTCTGGGCGTCGCGCCGGGAAGCCTCGCGACGGAACGGGACGGGCATGGTGTCAACCCTGCCCTGGCGGCCCACGGCCCCGGTCCGCAGGTCAGGGCCGAGACCGCTGAGCTGGTGCTCTCCTATGCCGGCCGCGGCATCCGCTCGTCGGTCATGCGGCTGCCCCCGACCAACCACGGCGACGGCGACAATGGCTTCATAGCGGCCCTCATCGGCATGGCCCGCGCCAGCGGCAACGCCGGCTACATCGGCGACGGCTCGAACCGCTGGCCAGCTGTGCACCGCCTTGACTCCGCGCGGCTGTTCCGCCTGGCGGTGGAGAAGGCCCCGGCGGGATTGACGCTGCACGCGGTCGCCGACGAGGGCGTGCCGATCCGCGACATCGCCGAGGTAATGGCCCGCCACCTGGACGTGCCGCTCGCCTCGATCCCGGCTGAGCAGGCCGGCAAGCGCTTCGGCTTCCTGGCCCGCTTCATCGGACTGGACGCCCCGGCTTCCAGCGTCCTGACCCGCGAGCTGCTCGGGTGGGAGCCCACTCAGCCCGGGCTCATCGAGGATCTCGACGAAGGCCACTACTTCAGCAGGCCATCGCAGTAAGGACATCGCCCGGCGGTGCCGCAGGACGTGTGCCGCAGGACCTGCGCCGGCTCATCCGGCGCAGGTCCGGCAGGTCGCCGTGGCGGGTCAGGCGCCATCGGCTCGCACTGCAGTAACTGCGACCGTGGTGTACGACATCGTGAACCTGCCGCCCATCGCGTCGATAGCGGCCCCGGTGCCGGTCAGCACCTCCGCCAGCTTGTCCGGCGCGAGCTGAGTGAGAGCGCCCGTCGTGGGCAGCTGATCCAGCCACTCGTCGCGGGTGTAGGTCTTCTCCCACTCGAACTGCCACCGCTCAGGTCGCCGGAAGCCGCCCGCATCCCGGATCCCGTCCGCGGCCTTGGCGAGCAGCACCTCGTATCCGTCCAGGGCCGATCTGACCGGCCTGCTGAACCCGAACGGCGAGTCGGGCGCTACTCGCTTGTAGACGGCGGCGAAGGCTTCTGCCACTTCCGGCGGAAGCTGGAACACGTGCCAGAACGGCGCCAGCAGGCCGCCGGGCCGGAGCACCTGTGCCGCTTTTGCCGCTCCGGCGACGGGGTCCACCCAGTGCCAGGCTGTCCCGGCGACGACCGCGTCGAACATCCGACCGGCAGGGTCCCAGGCTTCGATCGTCGCGACCTCGACCGCGACTCCGGTGCGGCGCGCGAACTCGGCCATCCGGGCGTCCGGCTCCACTCCGAGTACTGTGCAGCCCGCCGTCTGGAACTGCCGCGCTGCGATGCCGGTGCCGCAGCCCACGTCCAGGAGTCCCGGGCCCGGACTCCCGTCGACGATCCGCTGCACCAGGGCGTCCGGATACGGGGGACGAGTCCGGTCGTAGCGCGCGGCATCGATGCCGAACGACTCCGCCGCCTGCCGCAGCCGGTGAATATCCTGACCAGGCCGGCGTGACTCCACGGGCGGTATAGTGGGCATGCGCCCACTCTAATGGGCATGCGCCCACTCGGCAACAAGCGGGAGCAGCAGAGCGGGGCAGCAGTCCGGGGCAGCAGAGCGGGCGGCAGCAAGGGAAAGGACGAGACCGGTGCCGACAGGGGTCGCCATGCGCGACGCGCGCCAGCAGCTGTTCGACGCAGCCGAGCGCGTCCTCCTCAGGGCTGGCCCGCACGCGCTGACCAGCCGGTCTGTCACGACTGAAGCAGGCTGCGCCAAGGGGGTCCTGCACCGGCACTTCACCGACTTTGACGCCTTTCTCGCCGACCTGGTCCTCGACCGCATCGCGCGGATCGACAGCCAGGGCGCGGCCCTGCAGGCTGCCGCCGGCACCGGCACCGTGGCCGGCAACGTCGCGGGCGCGCTGAGCGAGCTGCTCGGGCCGGTCGCTGTCGCGATCGTCGCTCTCATCACCTTCCGGGATGATCTCCGCGCCCGGCTGCGCCAGGCCAGGCCTGCTGGTGTCCCGCTGCTGTCGGAGGCCACGGCCATGATCGGCTCCTACCTCGCCAGGGAGCGCGAGCTTGGCCGGCTCACTGCCGACGCCGATATTGACTCGCTCGCACCCATGCTGATCGGGACCGGGCACCTTCTGTTCGCCAGCCGGGAGGGCGTCCCGCCCGGCGCGGAACACGTCGAGAAGGTCGTCACCGCGGCAATCGGCGGTGTGCTGCGGGAACCGGCGCCTCGATCGCGCCGCTCCCGCTAGTCGGCCGTCGCCGTCTGAGCGCCGAAGAGCAGCACGATTGCCGCGAGGCCGACCAGCCAGATGGCGAGATCAGCGACCAGCGTGGCCGGGGCGTGCACCAGGAAGAAGGAGAGGAGCAAGCTCAGCGTGTTGATGCCGAACAGCACGGCCGCCACGGTCCTGGCCCAGCTCCGGCCCCGGCCGTTCGCCCATGCCATCCAGAGCCACAGGCCGATCGCGATCACCGCGCCGACCACGAGGGTAACGACGCGGGAATCCTCCGCGGTGTGCAGCTGCGCGGCCGTGTAGGCCGGGTGCCTGGACAGGATGGCGGACCGCAGGCTCCCGCTGGTGGCAAGCGCGATGATCAGGACAAGTACTTCAAGCGCGGCACCGGCATACATGAGCCTGACGGCCTGGATAACCGGGCGCGGCGGCCGGATGCGCGGGTCCTCCTGCACAGGACCCGAGCCCGGATACGGCTCGTACATCGCTGCTCCCTGTCCGCTACTCGCAGCCTAATGCGTACCGCGGGCCGGGAGAACTGCCCTCTGCTCCCCGATCGTCACCGGGCTGCCCGCGGCGCCGGATCCGCCGCCTCGCCGGGCCGGTGATCAGCCAGGATGTGATGCGGGTCGGTGCCGTCAGCTGCGGGATCGGCGTGCACCAGCGCGGCGGACAGCCGCGGGATCGCGTGCAGGAGGTCATGCTCGGCACTGACCGTGACCTGGTGCGCCTGGACCGCGGAGATGCCAGGGCTCACGATCACCTCGCATTCGGCGCGGATCTGATGACCGATCCACCGCAGCCGGACCTGGCCAACGTCCAGGACGCCGGTCGTCCCGCGCAGGGTTTGCTCCGCCTGATCGACGAGCTCAGGATCCACCGCGTCCATCAGGCGCCGGTAGATCTCGCGGGCGGCCTGGCGGAGCACGGCCAGAATCGCGACGGTGATCAGCAGCCCGACAACTGGGTCAGCCCAGTTCCACCCCAGCGCGACGCCGCCGGCTCCCAGCAGCACCGCCAGCGATGTCAGCCCGTCCGTCCGGGCGTGCAGCCCGTCGGCAACGAGCGCGGCTGATCCGATCTTCCGCCCGGTCCGAATCCGGTATCCGGCGGCCAGCTCGTTGCCCGCGAACCCGACCAGCGCGGCCGCGGCAACGGCGAGGAGGTCCGACACTCGCCGCGGGTGGATCAGGCGGGTGACCGCCTCGTAGGCTGCCAGGGCCGACGATGCCGCGATAGTAAGCACGATCGCGATTCCCGCCAGGTCCTCGGCCCGGCCGAAGCCGTAGGTGTACCGCCGTGTCGGCGGGCGTCGTCCCAGGACGAATGCAACGGCGAGCGGCAGCGCAGTGAGCGCGTCCGCGGCGTTATGCAGGGTATCGCCGAGCAGGGCTACCGATCCCGACAGGACGGTGACCGCCGCCTGAATGACGGCCGTGGCGCCGAGGAGCCCAAGGGAGATCCACAGCACGCGCATGCCCTCGGCGCTGGCCTCCATCGCGGCATCCACCTGGTCCGCGGGCTCGTGCGAATGCGGCCGCAGGAGATGCCTCAGCCGGGAAGCCAGGCCGGCTTCAGAGTGCCCGTGCCCGTGGCCGTGATCATCGCCACGGTCGTGGTGGTCGTGGCCGTGCCCGTGATCCTGACCCTCCTCATGACGGCCGCCATGCGGATTGCTCATGACCCCTAAGCATGGCGGCTCGGCGTCAGGCCTGCACCAGGCCGATCCAGTTGCCGCTCGGATCAGTTATCGCGGAGTTCCTCGGCATGCCTTGGGTGTCGTGCGGTGCCGCCAGCTCGGTCGCGCCCGCGGCAAGGGCGCGCGCGTGCACGACGTCGAGGTCATCGACGAGGAAGCTCAGGTTGGCCCGGCCCGGCCGGTCAGGATGGCCGGCGTCGCCGTCCAGCCAGAGCAGGAAGAAGTCGTCGCGCCCGTACTCGCCGAACAGGAACGAGGACCACCCCTCGTCTGCCGTAGGGCGGCTGACCTGGTAGCGCAGGCCGAGTGCTTCCTCGAAGAACGCGGTAGCCGCCAGTGCGTCGTCGACCGGGATCGTGAGCTGCACGGGCCGCACGGCGTCCCCCTGGAGAAGCTCGATCCGGTTGCCGCTCGGATCGGCGACCAGCGAGTGCCGTCCGGTCCCCTCGGCATCGGCCGGAGCGGCGACTTCGGTGCCGCCCGCGTCCAGCACCGAGCGATGCACCTCATCGAGGTCGTCCACTCCGAATCCGAGCCGTGATCTGCCGGGCCGGTCGGCGCGGCGGGGATCGTCAAGCAGCCAGAGCAGGAAGAAGTCGTCGCGCCCGTACTCGCCGAACGCGAACGATGAGTAGTCGGCGTCGGCCGTGCGCTGGGTCACCCGGTACCGCTTCCCGGCCAGCGCCTCGTAGAAGCCGACGGCGGCCAGCCTGTCCTGCACGGCGATCTTGATCTGCACCGGGCGGCAGCCCGGCTGAAGCACTGGCGTCGTCAGCCCTGTCTGCAGGAACCGGGTGACGTCGGCGATCTGCGCGCTGAGGCGGGAGTGGCGGCGCTGCAGAACATCCAGGTGCCGTGACAGGACGTCGCGGATGTCATCGTCGCTGGCGGCCGCCAGCAGCCGGCGGACTCCCTCGACTGGCAGGTCAGCCCACCGCAGCGCCCGGATCAGCCGTGCCTCCCCGATCTGGCCGCGCCGGTAACGGCGGTAGCCCGACGTCGCGCCGACGTGCGAGGGGATCAGCAGCCCGGCCTCGTCATAATGCCGGAGGGCGTGTACAGATACGCCACTGAGCCGGGCGAATCGCCCGATCGTCATGAGGTCCGCATCGTCCATAACTCCACGATGGACTCTCGGGTTACCCGAAGGTCAAGATCCGCCCCAGCCCGTCACATCTGCCAGGCGCGCGGTGTCACAGTGGTGACACAAGTCAGGGAGGGAACGGGGCAGATGGCCGACTCAGACGCGCTGGCCGCGGCCTTCGAGCAGCACCGCGATCACCTGCACGCGGTGGCGTACCGCCTGCTCGGCTCGGCAAGCGACGCCGATGACGCGGTCCAGGACACCTGGCTGAGGATGAGCGGGGCCGATGTCAGTGCGGTGGACAACCTGGCCGCCTGGCTGACGACCGTGGTCGCCCGGGTATCGCTCAACATGCTCCGGTCCCGGCGGCGCGAGCAGGCCGGCGAGTCCTGGCCTGAGGCCGCTGAGACGGCCGCCGCCGGCCGGACCGCCGGACGGGGCGGCCAGGGGCCGCAGGACCAGGTCAGCCCGGAGGACGAGGTGGTCCTGGCCGACTCAGTCGGGCTGGCCCTGCTGGTCGTTCTGGACACGCTGACTCCGGCTGAGCGGCTGGCATTCGTGCTGCACGACCTGTTCGCGATGCCGTTCGGTGACGTAGCCGCCGTGCTCGGCCGCTCAGGCGACGCGACGCGGCAGCTCGCGAGCCGGGCCCGCCGCCGCGTGCGGGGAGCGCCGCGGCCCGGTCGCGCCGCGGATTTCGGGCGGCAGCGCCGCGTCGCCAGTGCGTTCCTGGCTGCCTCGCGCGGCGGTGACCTGGGCGCTCTCCTCGCGCTTCTGGACACCGACGTCAGGCTGACAGCTGATGCGGCCGCCGTTCCCGCCGGCAGGCCCATGGTTCTCCAGGGCGCGGCCAGTGTGTCCAGGGGCGCGCTCGCCTCGGCCGGCCGGGCCGGGCTCTCGCAGCTCGCACTCGTGAACGGGTCGGTGGGCATCCTCTTCGCGCCGGCCGGGAGACTCCAGGTCGTGCTGGCACTGACCGTCAGCGAGGAGAGCCTGATCACGGCCATCGACGTCATCGCGGAGCCGGGGCGGCTGCGGCGCCTGCAGCTGGCCGTCCTTCCGGATGAGAACGGCCTTTAGTACCTGAAGCGACTATCAGGAAGCGGGCTAGCGGGGGCTTATCTTGTTCAGCAGGTACCAGGAGAAGTAATTTCCGTAGCGCTCCTGCAGTTCCGGCCGCTGCCAGTCGCGGCCGCCGATGACGCGGCGGCAGGACGGCGTGCCGCAGCGGCAGTCCATCTGGCCGTCGTAGTCGTCGAACAGCGCGTAATCAGTCGTCAGCTCCTCACCCGGCCTGATATCGCGCATTGCCACCAGGACGATGTTCCCGGCGAAGCCCACGTTGGGCTCGCAGGAGTGATTGAGGAAGAGCATGACCGGCTCGTACTCGTCTGGTTCGAGCGCAGCGAGGAAGAAGTCGTCGGCTATCTGAACGTCAGAGCCGTTCATCGGCTCGGGCAGCGCCGCGAGCGTGGCCGAGTCAACAATGTGGCCGCCCTTGATCGCGACGATCTCGTGCCGGGCGATCGCCGCCAGCGCGACAATGCCGCGCCGGTCAATCGAGCTCCGCTCGCCCTTGCGGGCCTTGGGCGAGATGTAGCTGGACACGAGCACCCGCTCTGCCTCCTTCGGCCGTTTCGCCGGCATTAGTTACGTCGCCCGGCGCAGATAGTCCGCGGCCCCGCCGAGCCGCGCGATCCAGCCGGCTGCCTCCGGCGAACCGACGGGGTGATCCGCGAGGCTCAGCAGGCCCTGCACGGCTACGGCCGGCAGCACCGCCCCGAGTGCGCCCGCGGTGCCGTAAGCCGCGGCAACCTCGGGCCACCGGGCCGGCTCGGCCGATGACACCAGCAGCCAGGCGAGGTCGGTGATGCCGGGGGCAGCGGACACGTCCTCCCAGTCGAGCAGGGCGATCTCGCCGCTGCCGCTGGTGCGCATGTTGGCGGCGGACGCGTCGCCATGGACGAGCGTCAGCGGACCGGCTCCCGCGATCGCATACTCGCTGGCGGCAACCTGTCCCGTGAGCCTGCTGCCAAGGTCACGCACTGCCCCGGTCAGGTCCTGGCGATCGGACAGCGCGGGCCACGTCTGGTCGTAGAGTGCCTCGACCAGATCGGCGGCGGCGCCCACCGGCCGCAGCCAGGGCCAGCGAACGGGCGCGATCCCGGCCCAGCTGCGGTGGAGCTGAGACAGGACCCGCGCCGCGGCAGCGGGATCGGCGCCGGCCTGCCAGCCGGACAGGTCCTCAAGCACGAGCAGCGTCCCGTCCGCACCGGTCTCAGCCTGATAGCACTGCGGGACCCGGACGGCGAGGTCAGGGGCAATCTCCCGGTAGAAGCGAACCTCGTTACCGAAGATGTCCAGTTCCTCGGCTATCGAGCCGGGTGCTGGCGGCGGGCGCTGCTTGACGAATTCGGCCACCGGCTGACCGTACGCGCCGCGGCGACGGACGTCGATTTGTTAACCGCGGGCGGCTGCGGAGCGCCGGTCGGGCGGTCAGGCCGCGGCCGCGGTATTTCGCAGCCTGGCCGGCTTCGGTACCGTCTGGCTGTGCAGAATGACCGTCCGCCCGCTTTCGTGGTCATCGGCGAGGCGCTGATCGACCTGACGCCTCCGGCGGAGGACGGATCCTGCATCGCCCGCCCCGGTGGCAGCCCGATGAACGTGGCGATCGGGCTCTCGCGGCTGGGTCAGCCCACCGCCTTCAGCGGCCGGCTGTCTGCCGACCCGTTCGGCGCGGTGCTGCGCGGGCACCTGGAGCGCTCGGCGGTGCAGCTGCAGTACGCGGTAGCTGCGTCCGATCCGAGCACGATAGCGCTGGTGGAACTGGCGGGCGGCCAGGCGCGGTATCAGTTCATGCTGGGCGCTGACTTTCAGTGGCAGGCCCGCGAGCTGGCTTTCCTGCCGGGCGGGGCCCGTGGCGTGCATTTCGGCTCGCTGGCCTCCTGGCTGCCGCCCGGCGACGCTGCCATCGCCGCGGCCGTCGGCCGGGTCAGGCGCGAGGACTCGGTCCTGATCAGCTACGACCCGAACGTGCGGCCCTCACTGCAGCCGGATGCGGCCGCGGCCCGGCAGCAGGTCGAGGAATCCGTCAGCCTGGCGCACGTGGTGAAGGCGAGCCTGGAGGACCTGTACTGGCTGTACGGGGAGGATGTCAGCGCTGATGCCGTCGCCGGCCGGTGGCTGGACCTGGGTGCCCGGCTGGTGGTGATCACGGCGGGCGCCGACGGCGCGACCGGCTGGATGGCAGGCCTGCTGCCGGTCAGCAGGCCGCAGTTCCCGGCTGAGGTGGTGGACACGGTCGGCGCCGGCGACGCCTTCACGAGCGGGCTGCTCGACGGCCTGGCCCGGCGCGGCCTGCTCGCGCCGGCGAGGCTCGCCGCGGTGAGCGATCCGGCGACACTGGCCGCGGTGATCGATGACGCCAGCCGAGTCGCGGGGGTTACCTGCAGCCGGCCGGGCGCCAATCCGCCGAGCCGGGCTGAGCTGGCGGAGCTGACCGGCTGACGGGCTAGCCCAGCAGCGTGCCGAGCTCGGCTGTCGTGATGACCGTGGACTGCCGGGGAAAGATCCGGCTCGTCAGGAACTCGTGGACCTCCGGATCCGGGTCCCCGGTCAGGTCCGAGAGTACGAATACCTGGTAGTCGCGATCGTGCGCGTCGCGGACCGTCGACAGCACGACGCCACTGGTGCTGAGCCCGGCCAGTAGCAGGGTGTCGACTTCCCGGTCGCGCAGCTGCTGATCAAGGTCAGTGGTCGAGAAGGCGCCGACGCGGACCTTGCGGACAACGATGTCGCCTGGCTGCGGTGCCGCCTTCTGGTTGAACGCGGTCGCGGGCGAGTCGGCGTGGAAGGCCCGCCCGGCCGACACCATCCGGGCGCCCATCATGCTGGTGGGCGGAACGGCGTCATAGTCCGCGTCCTCGAACGCGACCCGGACGAAGCCGACATGCCCGCCGCGGCTGCGCACGAGCGCGATGGTCTCCGCCGCCCGGGCCAGCAGGCCGTCGGCGCCCGGAAAGCGATCCAGGATGCCGGCCTGGTAGTCCATCACGAGCAGCGCGGTGCGGCCAGGGTCGATGACGGGCAGGGTCTCGGTCACTGTTTCTCCTCGGTAGTGTCGGCGGCGGTCCGCGAGGTGGCGGAGCGCCCGGTGCTGGCGGGCCCGGTGCTGGTGCTCGCCGGGTTCGCGCGCGCCGTGGCGGAGTGCGCTAGCTGGGGCGGCGGGTCAGCGTCCTGATGGATGTACCGGCCGCCGCGCAGCAGCGAGGCGACGCCGGCGAGCGCGGCAAGCGCCGCTGATACTGACAGCGCGATCACCAGGCCCTGGTGGAACGGTCCGGAGATGAGCTCGGGGAAGAACTGCCTGCCGGTGAGGACCTGCTGGCTGGCCTGCGGCAGTGCGGCGAGCAGGCCGGCCGCCGAGAGCAGGTGCTCGACCGGGTTCACTCCGAGCACGGCCGCGAACAGCGACGACACCGGCGGCAGGGTGGCGATGTGATGGGCGGCCGCAGACGGCACGCCGTTGCGAATCAGGCCGCGGCTGAGCGTCTGCGGCAGGCTGGCGGCCAGCCCGGCAATCATCAGCGAGAAGAAAACGCCGATCGACAGTGCGGTGCCCGAGTTCTGATAGGTCGCGCGCATTCCGGAGGCGGCGCCGCGGTACCTGGCCGGCACGCTGCTCATGATCGAGGCCGAGTTGGGCGCCGCGAACATGCCGCCGCCCACGCCGTTAGCGAACGTCACCAGCGCGAAAAGCCAGTACGGGAAGATCACCGGCATCAGGATCAGGCCGATGAAACTGGCGCCGAAGACCGCCATGCCGGCACTGGCGAAGCCGCGCGCGCCGAAGCGGTCCGACAGCGCGCCCGACACAGGGCCGGCGATAAGGAGGCCGGCCGTCAGCGGCAGCAGGAAGATTCCGGCCCACAGCGGGGTGTCGCTGAAGCTGTAGCCGTGCAGCGGGAGCCAGATTCCCTGGAGCCAGATAATCAGGGTGAACTGCAGCCCTCCCCGGGCAATTGCGACGGCAAGGCCGGCCACGTTCCCGGCAGTGAAGGCCCTGATCTTAAACAGGCTGAGCTGGAACATCGGCTCGGCCACCCTGGTCTCGATCAGGGCGAATGCCACCAGGAGCGCGATCCCGCCGACGAGCAGCCCGACGACCACCGGACTGGTCCAGCCCATGGTGTGGCCGCCGTACGGCTGGATTCCGATGGTAAGCGCGACCAGCACGGCGCCGAGGCCGAGCGCGAAGGTGCCGTTGCCCCACCAGTCAATCCGGCCGCGGTTGCGCTCGCCGCTGTCGCGGAGCTTGAAGTAGGCCCAGGCCGTCCCGTAGATACCGACGGGCACGTTGACCCAGAACACCGCGCGCCAGTCCAGCGCAGCGAGAACGCCGCCCGCCACCAGGCCGATGAACTGGCCAGCGATGGCTGCTACCTGGTTGATGCCGAGGGCGAAGCCGCGCTTGTCGGCCGGGAACGCGTCCGTCAGGATCGCGGCCGAGTTTGCCGTCAGCATGGACCCGCCGGTGGCCTGCAGAATCCGCCAGCCGATCAGCCAGAGCGCGGCGCTCGCGCCGATGAACGGATCGAACGACAGCAGGATCGACGCCGCGGTGAAGACCGCGAACCCGGCGTTGTAGATCCGGACCCGGCCGAACATGTCGCCGAGGCGGCCGAGGTTCACCACGAGCACGGCCTGGATCAGCCGGTAGCCCATGATCATCCACAGCAGGTAGAAGATGTTGCCGGAGGTCAGCGGGTCGAGGTGAATCCCGCGGAAGATAGCGGGCAGCGCGATGATGACGATGGAGCCGTCCAGCGCCGACATGAAGACCGAGGCGGTGGTGTTGGCCAGCGCGACCCAGCGGTACCGGTCGCTCGCCTGCGCTGCCTGGCCGTCCGTCACTCCGCGCCGTCCGTGGTTGCCGTCCCGGTCCGGGTCAAATGCTCTGCGCCAGCCGCTCGAGCAGCGGCACCGCGGTCCTGAGCTGCTGCAGCTCGGCCTCGGTGAACCCGGCTGACAGTGCCTTCGCGATGCGCTGCGTTCGCTGGTCACGCCGGTCACCCAGCACCTGACGGCCGGTCTCGGTGATCGAGATCACGATGCGGCGGCCGTCGTCGGGGTCAGGCCGCCGCTCGGCCAGGCCGCGCGCTTCCAGTGCCCCCAGGGTCGCGCCCATCGACTGCGGGCTGATCTGCTCCCGCCGCGCCAGCTCGCTTGACGTTGTCGCGCCGCCGCGATCCAGGCGGGAGAGGGCGGAGCTCTCCGGCAGCGTCAGCTCGCCTTCGGTCCTGATCTGCCGCAGCCGCCGCACCAGCAGTCCGATGCTGACGCGCAGCGCTCCGGCAACCTCGGCTACGTCCGGGCCCTCCGTCATAAGCTAAGGCTACACTGATAAGCCCAGCCTTACTAAATCGGGCGCCCGGCGCCTCCGCCCGGCCCCGCAGGCAGGCGCGGAGGCACAGACAGACAGACAGGCAGGCAGGCAGGCAGGCAGGCAGGCAGGCAGGCAGGCAGGCGCTAGACCTGCGGATCGGGCAGCGTGTCCGCGTAGGCCTTGAGCGCCTGCAGCGTCCGGCTGCTCTCCGTCCGGAACTGGCGCACGATGACCGGCCGGATGACCTTCAGGGACCACGGGATCCCGACAGTGACGACCCGGCTGACGTGGGTCCCGCCCGCGGACGGCGCCAGCACGTAGCGCAGCGTCACGTCGACGGTGCCGGCGTGCAGCCGTATGGTCATCGGCTGATAAAAGGTGACGCGGACGGGGCGCTCGAACTCGGTGACGACGCCATTGCGCACCCCGAACGGCCCTGGCTCCCGGTACGTCGTGCCGAGCGTGACCGGGTCAGAGGAGACATCCCGGGTCCCGCGGAAGGCAGCGGACTGCGTCAGCCAGCGCTCCTGGCCGCGGAAATCGATAATCAGGCCGAAGACCGTCTCGGCCGGGCAGCGGATGTCAGCTTCAGCCGGAATGTCGATCATGCGCTGCCCCTTCCAGCCACTCAAGGAGCAGCCGGCACGTGATGACGGGCCACGGGTCAGAGCTGCCGCTGAGGCGGCCCGTGCCGCCCCCGGACTGAGGACCAGTATCCTCGGGCGCGGACTAGTCGCAGGAGGACATATGAGACTGCTCGTCACCGGCGGCGCCGGGTACATCGGCAGCGTCGTGGCAGCACAGCTCCTCGCGGACGGCCACGAGGTGACCGTGCTGGATGACCTGTCCACCGGGCATGCCGACGCGGTGCCGTCAGGGGCGCGGTTCGTCCAGGGCGATCTGCGCACCGGAGCCGCACCGGTTCTGGACGGCGGCATCGACGCCGTCCTGCATTTCGCCGCCAGGTCGCTGGTCGGCGAGTCCGTGGAGAACCCGGCCCTGTACTGGAGCAACAACCTCGGCGGCTCGCTGGCCCTCCTGGAGGCGATGCGCACTGCGGGCGTGCGGTCCATCGTGCTCTCGTCCACGGCCGCCGTCTACGGCGAGCCCGAGCAGATTCCGGTTGAGGAGACCGCGCGGCCGAGGCCCACCAGCCCGTACGGCGCCTCCAAGCTCGCCGTCGACACCGTGCTCACTGAGTACGCGCGGATGCACGGATTCGGTGCGGTGAGCCTGCGCTATTTCAACGTGGCCGGTGCCGTCCGCACCGGCGGGCCGGGCGCCCCCGGCAGCGACGCCGGCTGGCTGGGCGAGCGGCACGCCGTCGAGACGCACCTGATCCCCAACATCCTGAGGATCGCGCGCGACCCGGAACGCTCAGTCAGCATCTTCGGCGACGACTACCCGACCGCCGACGGGAGCTGCGTTCGTGACTACATCCACGTCGCGGACCTTGCGGGCGCGCACCTGCTCGCGCTCGGCGCCTGCACGCCGTCCGCGCACACGATCTACAACCTCGGCTGCGGCACCGGCTACTCCAACTTCGAGGTCCTGGCGGCCTGCCGGGACGTCACCGGCCTCGACATCCCGGCCCGCATCACCGGGCGCCGCGCTGGCGACCCGGCCGTGCTGATCGCCTCGTCCGGCCGCATCAGCGCCGACCTTGGCTGGAAACCCGAGCGCGACCTGCGCCAGATGGTTGCTGACGCCTGGGCCTGCGGCTACCGCTAGCGCGGCAGCCCCGGGCGAGGACCTTTCCTGCGGGAACGGGCTGTCATACTTCCACCGTGCTAGTCGTGCTGGCGGGTCTTCCCGGCTCTGGCAAGAGCGCCGTCGCCGAGGATCTCGCGCAGGCGCTGAGCTGCGCGGTGCTGTCCGTTGATCCGGCCGAGGCGGCCATGTGGCGCGCTGGCGTCGGCAGATCAGAGCCGACCGGCCTGGCCGCCTATGTCGTCGTCGAGGCGCTGGCCGCGGAGCAGATCGCTCTCGGTCACGACGTCATCGTGGATGCCGTCAACGCCGTCGAGGCCGCCCGGGCGCAGTGGCGTGACCTGGCAGCCAGGACCGGTGCCGGGCTCCGGTTCATCGAGGTTCGCTGCTCGGACCCGGGCGTTCATCGCGGTCGCCTGGAAGCACGGCAGCGCGACATCGCCGGCTTCTACGAGCCGTCCTGGGCCGACGTCGAGCAGCGAAGCCGTGAGTTCGCCCCGTGGACCGACGACCGGCTGACGCTGGACTCCGTGAAACCTCGCGAGGGCAACCTCTCGGCGGCCCTGCGGTATCTCGGCCGCTAACCGCCGGGCGGCGCGTACGCGGAGAGCCTGAGCAGCCGGGTGCGGACGCCGCTGAGCCTGTGCCGCTTCCAGCCGCGCGCGTAGCCGGGCAGGGTCTGGCCGGGGCTCAGCAAGACAACGACGGGCTCGGACGGGTGGCCTGCCCTCGTGGCGACCGCGCCGGGGGCGGACGCGCAGCCGGCATAGAACGCAACCGGGATGTCCTGCTCGCCCTTGACCAGACACGGGGCGCGGACGCCGAGCTTATGCAGGTCGGCAGCGATGCGCGTGTAGTCCCCGAAGAACGTGATCTTCTCGTCGACCTGATGCTCGAGTACCGCGTTCTGCACCAGGAGCTGGGCGAATAGCGCCACCGCAACCAGCGTGATCGCGGCCGGCCGGAGGTCGCGCCGGACGCCGGTGATCAGGCCGCCGATCGCATCCGCCACCGGAATGGCCGCCAGCGCGTAGGCGGGCAGCAGGAACCGGGGAGCGGCATACCCGATCAGGAACAGGTACTGCAGGGCCAGGGCGAGCGCGCACGACGTGGCCAGGACCGAGGACCCGAGCCGCCCGGCACGGCGGGCCGCGAGCGCGCCGAGGACAACCAGTGCCGGCAGCGCAAGCCACCACAGGCTTATCTCGGGATAGCGGAGCCCGACAGTGCACGGCCGGCACAGGGTCGGACCGTTCACCGCGCGCAGCTCATCCCGGAGCGCGAAGTGGAAGCCGAAGCCGCCCTGCTCCGCGCCGGCCTCGTGCAGCCGGTTCAGCGGGCCGCCGAACCGGAGGTACGCCTCAATGACCCACTGGGCTGCTCCGGCAGCGAACCCGGCGACGATCGCGGCAAGCAGCTGCCACTGCCGCCAGCGCGGGACGGCGATGACCGCGATGCCGAGTGCCGCGGCCAGGTACAGCGCGTCACCAGGGCGGACCAGCGCGGCCACCGCGACGCACGCGGCGAGACCGGCCAGCGGGGCCAGCCGGCGCCTAAGCGGCGCAGCCGCGGGCACGCTGACGGCGGCCGCCCCGGTGCCTGCCGCGGAGCCTCCTGCGGCGTCTACTGGCCTGGCTCCCGAAGCGCCTGCCGGTGCGGCTGCTTGCAGGAACAGCCCGGTCGCGGCCAGCGAGCTCAGCGCTTCCCACAGATCGGGCATGGCCTGCGGGCCGTAGTACTCGGCGGTCCAGAGCCCGGCGAAGAACACGCCGGCCAGCGCCAGCTGCCGCGCAGGCCGGAGCCGGCGCCAGGCCAGCAGTGCGAGGAAGAGGCCGACCCCGGACGCAGCCGACAGGTAGATCCGCAGTGCGAGCACGGACGACGTCAGCATGGTGACCGGCGCGACGAGCACGGGGATGCCGCGGGCTCTCGCCGGGTCGAAGTAAGCCGCCGGGGCATGAACGCTGACCTGGCTGACGTACACGGTCTCGTCCCAGCTCAGTCCGAGTCTCGGAGCGACGAAGATGAGCTGTGCGGCGGTGAACGCAGCGGCTACTCCGACCAGCCACCAGAGGCTCTCGGAGCGGCTGACCCGGCCGCCGGCCGCATGGGGGCCAGCCGGCCTGAGACCGGCCCGGGCGGGCAGGGACACGCTGACAGCCTGCGGACTGCCGGCGATGGTCCGCCCCGAAGTACCGGAGTCTTAATCCGGACGATGCGAGAAAATTTCCTAGTCTTTAACTGGTATTCAGCGGCCGCGCGCCGGGTGCCTGCACTGCCGTCAGGCCGCCTTAGGCGCGGCTACCGCTTGGGCCAGTGCCAGGCGGGCTGGTCCAGTGGCTCGCGGCCGGCGAGCGTGGTCTCGCCGAGGTCTTTCGTCAGCTCGAACGAGGTCAGCTCCGTGGAGGCATGATGCGCGGCCCGGCCGATCGCGTCGATCAGCGAGTCGGAATGCGACACCACGACCACCTGCGTGCGTTCTGCGGCCGCGCCGATCAGCTGACCCAGGGGCGCCAGCAGCTCGGGATGCAGGCTGGTCTCGGGCTCGTTGAGCACGAGCAGCCCGGCCGGGCGCCGACTGAGCAGCGCGGCGATCCACAGCAGGTAGCGAAGCGTGCCGTCAGACAGCTCTGCTACGGCCAGCGGCCGCAGCAGACCGTGCTGGTGCAGCTGGACGGCGAGCCTCCCGTCGTCGGCCCGCGCGACGGACAGCCTGCTGCCGGGGAAAGCCGCGGCCACGGCGTCGTCCATGCCCTGCTTATCGCCGTTCTCCCTGATCGTCTGGAGGGCCGCGGCCAGGTCGGCCCCGTCGTGGCTGAGGACGGGCGTTCTGGTGCCGATGTAGCTGCCGCGGGCCGGCGCAGAAGCGTCGGTCCTGAACTGGTCGTAAAACCGCCACGACCGGATCCGGTCGCGCAGGCTGACGAGTTCGGGCACGCGCTGCGGATCGGCCAGCTCGCTCAGCATGCTGTCGTACTCCCCGATGCGGATCGGGGACGACCAGCCGCCGCCGTCCTCCCTGATGCGGACGAACCCGCCGATGCGATCGCTCAGCACGGCCGACGGGCGGAAGATCGGTCCGGCCCAGATGCTCTCCCTCTTGATCACGGGGTCCAGGGCGAACGCGGTCATCCTCTCCGAGGGCAGCCCGAGGTCGATGGCATAGCCGAAGTCGTCCTCGCCGAAGCCGAGCCGCAGCGCGACCGGCTTGCCGCCGCCCGCGGTGCCCTGCACCGGGTGGATGCCCTCCCGGACGGCCCGGCCGATCTGCGCGGGTCCCGCCCACAGCGTAGATGGCAGCCCGCCCTCCCGCGCGAGTGCGGCGACCATGCCGTTCCGTGCGCCGTCGGCCAGCAGCCGGAGCGCCCGGTAGAGGCTGGACTTGCCGGTGCCGTTCGCGCCGGTCACTACGTTGAGGCTGGTGAGCGGCAGGACAAGCCGGCGCAGTGACCGGTAGTTCTCGATCGCGAGCGTCCGCAGCACGCGCCTGACATTACCCAGCGGAAGTGCCAGCGGACGCGGCTGGCAAATCCCGTTGCGCTCGCCGGCCGGCCCTTCCTAGCATCGCCCCGTGCACGAGCAGCCCGCGGACTTCACCGATGCCGAGCTTGCCGCCACGCTGCGTGCGCACTGGCGGCTGGACGTATCCGCCCTGACCTACCTGCCGGTCGGGTTCGGCGGCTTCCACTGGCAGGTGACCGGCCAGGCCGGGCAGCGCTGGTTCGCGACTGCGAGCGGCCTGGCCGGTGACGGCGACTTCGCCGACCTGACGGCGACGATGACCACGGCGGCGATGCTGGCTGAGCGGGGGCTGAGCTTCGTGGTCCCGCCGGTCCGCGCCGCCGGCGGCGACCTTGCCGTCCGCGCGCGGACGGATTACGCGATCACGCTGTACCCGTTCGCCGCGGGCACGCCCGGCCGCTTTGCCGACGTGCTGACGCCCGCTGACCAGGCCGCCGTCACCGGCCTGCTCGCCGAGCTGCACGGCATCGCCGGCGATCCGGGCCGGGTACCCGTCCGGTCGCCGGATCTGCCCGGGATCGCCCTTCTCGAGGAATCCATCCGGGAGCGGAGACTGTCCTGGCGCGGCGGGCCGTTCGCCGAGCCGGCCCGCCAGCTCCTGTCGGAGCACGCCGCCGGCCTGACCGAGGCACTCGCCGGATTCCGCGGGCTGGCCGCAGCGCTGGCCAGCGACGGGCGGCCGTCAGTCATCACTCACGGCGAGCCGCACGCGGGCAACCTGATCCGGCGCGATGGCGGCTTCCTGCTGATCGACTGGGACACCGTCGGGCTCGCGCCGCCCGAGCGGGACCTGTGGTGGGTGGCGCGGGAGCCCGGTACCGCCTCCGCGCGGTACGCGCAGCTCACCGGCCGGGCGGTCAGCCAGCCGGCCGTGGAGTTCTACCGGCTGCGCTGGGACCTCGACGACATCTGCTCGTTCCTGGCCGACTTCCGCCGCCCGCATGAGCGCACCCGCGACACTGAGGTCGCGTTTGCCGGGTTCGCCGCCGCCGCCAGGACCGTGGCTGCCGTCAAGCTGGGTTGACTTTGCATCCGTTCGAGCACTCTGGAAGCGACATAGCCGCCGATAAAGGCCCGCCCGATCGCTGGAACGGATGAAAGTCAGAGTGGTCACGTGCAGTAGCTTGCGCCCTCGAGCACAAGGCAATTGCCGTTGGCTGTGGCTGCCCGACAATCGAACGCCTTCGTTTACAAGAGCAAATGTGCGGCGGGTCGCCATCCGCCGTACATAGCTGTCCATGCTCGTCCTGAGCAGCCCAGACACCGCGAGGCCGGGACCAGTATGAGCGAATGCCACAATAGTCAGGCAATTGTTACCGGTCCGGCAGTGGCGAGCGCATAACATTTCCAATTCTTCGGTGAACGCGCCAGTTATCAATTTCCGGCAGCTGATATTGTCGGGCCGTTACGGGGCTTGAAGTACGGGGAATTGAGTCGGGCCTGCCAGTGCGGTGAATGTCAGTGCCATTAGCTAACGGCTGCTGTGGCGGTTTCGCGCGCCGCGCCCGGCAGGGTCATGCGGGCAGGCGGGGGAAGCTGTGCTCCGGAGACCGAGGTGAGGCGCGCGCCCGCGCATGCGGGGCGGCTGCGCCGGCCTGAGCGCTTCGCATTTGCGCTGGTGCTCGTTCTGATGGCGGCATTCGTCGTCGGCCTGGCCGTGGCCGCTTCCGGCTCGGGCGGGCGATCGATAGCGGGCCGGCCGCGGCGGGCTCCCGGACTGTCACGGCAGGCGCGACGGGCGCGCCGACGGCACAGCCAGCAGGGCGCGCAGGCGCGCAGGGCGCGCCAGACGGGACGGGAAGCGCCGCGACCGCGCCGTCGGCGGCACTGGACGCCAGGCTGGCAGAGGCGCTGCGCCTGGTCACGGCCGGCGCCCGCGGGCACGTGTCCGTTGGCATCATTGACCAGAGCACCGGGGCCGAGGCCGTCTACCACGCGGGCACGCGGTATCACGGCGCCGGCATCGTCACGGCCGACATCCTGGCCGCGCTGCTGTACCAGCAGCAGGCGGCACGGACCGCGATGACTGCGCAGGACGCTGACCTGGCCACCCGGATGATCGAGAACGGCGACAACGCGGCCGCGGCCGCGCTCTGGACGGCGATCGGCGGCGGGTCGGGCCTGGCGGCGGCTAACCGTGCCCTCCTGCTTGCGCACACGGGCACGGGCCGCGCCGGTTCATGGGCCGCGACCAGGACGACGGTCTCCGATCAGCTGCAGCTGCTCGGCGATCTCACCTCGGGGCGGTCCCCGCTCGCCGCGGCGGCCCGCGATTACGAGCTTGGGCTGCTGTCGGCGGCTCCGGCCGGGCAGCGCTGGGGGGTCCCGGCCGCCGCCGTCTCCCGCTCCGGCTTCGCGGTCAGCGACGGCGTGCTCTCCGACCACCGGCTGTGGGGCGTCAACAGCGTCGGCGTCATCCAGCGCAACGGCCAGGACCTGCTCATCGCGGTCCTGTCCGGCGGCAGCCCGACCAAGGCAGCCGGGATGTCGCTGGTGCGGGCGGCCGCGCTGGCGGCGGCCCAGGTGATCACGGGTTCGTCCTCGTCCTGACGGCGGGTAAATCGCGCGCCAGCCGGGCAGCTGGCCGGCTAGCCTGACCGCCGGATTGGTGCCGGTCCGCGGCACTGGCTGCTGGCCGGCGGGGTGACGCTAGTGCTGCTCACGATTGCCACCACGCACGTGCCCGCGACAGACCTCGGCTACCTGCTGCACAAGAATCCGGCCCGCCAGCACACGGTTGCCCTGAGTTTCGGCACTGCGCACGTCATCTTCCCGGTGGCGGCTGCCGACAGGTGCGAGGCTGCGGTCGTGCTCGAGATCGACCCGATTGGTCTCGTCCGGCGCAGCCGGTCCGAGCAGGCGCGGTTCAGCCTCGCGCACTATGTCAACGACCGGCCCTACGTTGCCTCCTCGTTTCTGTCGGTCGCGCTCGGGCGGCTGTTCGGGACGGCGCTGTCGGGCCGGAGCGCAGAGCGCCCGGAGCTGGCCGGGCAGCCGCTGCCGCTGGAGATCGGGCTGCCCGTCGTCGCGTGCCGGGGCGGGCCGCAGCTCCTCCGGCGGCTGTTCGAGCCGCTGGGCTACCACGTCACTGCCAGGCCGATCGCCCTGGATCCGGGTTTCCCCGACTGGGGCGACAGCCGGTACCTTGACGTGACCCTGGCGGGCACGGTGACCATCAGGGACGCGCTGGAGCAGCTGTTCGTGCTGCTGCCGGTGCTGGACGACGACAAGCATTACTGGGTCGGGGCCGACGAGGTCGACAAGCTGCTGCGCCGTGGCGGCCAGTGGCTGGCCGGGCACCCCGACCGGGACCTGATCGTCAGCCGCTACCTGCGTCATGATCGCCACCTGACCAGCGATGCGCTGCGCCAGCTACTGGCAGACGAGGGCACCGATCCGGCCAGCGCCGATGAGGCAGGCGATGCGGCCGAGGAGGCAGCCGAGCGGAAGGTCGGCCTGCACGATCAGCGGATTGCCGCCGTCGTGTCGGTGATCGCCGGGTCCGGGGCGAGCCGGGTGCTCGATCTCGGCTGCGGATCAGGCAAGCTGATGGCCGCGCTGCTCCGGCTGAGCGAGGTCCGGCAGGTCACCGGCATGGATGTGTCGAGCCACGCGCTCCAGGCCGCCGCCAGGCGGCTGCACCTGGACGAGCTGTCGCCGCGGGCCCGCGACCGGATCAGCCTGCTGCAGGGCTCCCTTACCTATACCGACCACCGGCTGCGCGACTTCGATGCGGCCGCTGTGGTTGAGGTGCTCGAGCACCTGGATCCGCCCCGCCTCGACGCGTTCGAGCACGCGCTGTTCGCTGACGCGCGGCCGCAGCTTGTGGTCATGACCACGCCCAACGTCGAGTACAACGTGCTGTTCGACAGCCTCCCGGCCGGGAAGCTCCGCCATTCAGATCACCGGTTCGAGTGGACGAGGGCACAGCTCGGGGACTGGGCTGCCGGCGTCGCGGGCAGGCACGGCTACGAGGTGTCGCTGTCGGGCATCGGCCCGCCGGATGAGGCGCTGGGCTGCCCGACGCAGCTGGCGGTGTTCCGCCGATGACGACTGCTCCCGATCACGTGCTGCGCCTTCCCGAGCTGTGCCTGGTGACCCTGGTCGGGGTCTCAGGCTCCGGAAAGTCGACGTTCGCCGCCCGCCACTTCGCGCCGACCGAGGTCATCTCCTCGGACTTCTGCCGCGGCCTGGTCAGCGACGACGAGAACGAACAGTCGGCTACCAGCGACGCCTTCGAAGTGCTGCACTTCATCGCGGCTAAGCGGCTGGCGGCCGGGCGGCTCACTGTCGTCGACGCGACCAGCGTGCAGCCGGAGGCCCGGCGGTCGCTGATCGCGCTTGCCCGCCAGAGCCACGTGCTCGCGGTCGCGATCGTCCTGGACGTTCCTGAGCAGGTGTGCGCTGCCAGGAACGCCGCGCGGGCAGACCGCTCGTTCGGGCCGCACGTGCTTCGCCAGCAGCACAGTCAGCTGCGCCGGAGTCTGCACGGCCTGCGACGGGAAGGCTTCCACCGGGTTTTCGTTCTCTCCGGCGAGGCCGAGATCGCGGCCGCCACCGTGCGCCGCGAGCCGCTGTGGAACGACATGCGATCGCGGCACGGGCCCTTCGACATCATCGGTGACGTCCACGGCTGCTATGCCGAGCTGGAGCAGCTGCTCGGCCGGCTGGGCTATCAGATTGCCGCCGACGGCACCACGGCCCGGCACCCAGGCGGCCGCACCGCTGTCTTCGTCGGTGACCTGGTAGACCGCGGCCCGGACACACCGGCCGTGCTCAGGCTGGTCATGGGCATGACCGCGGACGGCACCGGCCTGTCGGTGGCCGGAAACCATGAGGTCAAGCTCGTTCGCGCGCTCCGCGGGCGCAACGTCACCGTCGCGCACGGGCTGGCGGAGAGCCTCGCCCAGCTGGCTGCCGCACCGGATGGTTTTGCCGATCAGGCCGCCGCTTTCATGGACGGACTTCTCGGGCATGTCGTGCTCGACGACGGCAAGCTCGTCGTCGCCCACGCCGGCCTGCCGGAAGCTATGCACGGCCGTGCGTCCGCTGCCGTTCGCGCCTTCGCCCTCTACGGCGACACCACCGGCGAAACCGATGAGTACGGCCTGCCGGTCCGGTATCCGTGGGCGCAGGACTACCGCGGCCGGGCCATGGTGGTCTACGGCCACACGCCCGTCCCCGAGGCTGAGTGGGTCAACGGCACCATCTGCGTCGACACCGGCTGCGTGTTCGGCGGCAAGCTCACCGCGCTCCGCTACCCCGAGCGCGAGGTGGTCAGTGTGCCGGCTGCCGAAGTGCACTACGAGCCAGCCAGGCCGCTGACCGCGCCTGGAGGGGAGGCAGCCGGGCCCGCAGGGGCGGCGGCGGACTCAGCCGCGTCAGCGGGCGAGCGCGGCAGCCGGGCTGAGCTCAGCCTGAGCGACGTGCTCGGCAAGCGCATCGTGCAGACCAGGCTGACCGGCGGGTCGGTCACCATCAGGCCGGAGAACTCGGCTGCCGCGCTGGAGGTCATGAGCCGGTTCGCCATTGACCCGCGCTGGCTGGTCTACCTGCCGCCGACGATGTCGCCGACGGCAACGACCAGTCACGCCGGCCTGCTCGAGCACCCGGATGAGGCGCTGGCCAGCTACCGGTCGGCCGGAGTCGCCGAGGTGGTCTGCGAGGAGAAGCACATGGGCTCGCGGGCCGTTGTCGTCGTCTGCCGGGACCAGGAGGCGGCACTGCGCCGGTTCGGCGTCGCCGGCACAGGTGCCGGTGCCGGAACGATCTTCACCCGTACCGGGCGGACGTTCTTCTCCGATCCGGCGACGGAGAGTGAGCTATTGCTCCGCGTCAGCGGCGCGCTCAGCGCGGCCGGACTCTGGGACGAGCTCGGGACGGACTGGCTCGTACTCGACTGCGAGCTGCTGCCGTGGTCGGCCAAGGCAGGAGAGCTGCTCAGGAGCCAGTACGCGCCCGTTGCCGCGTCGGCGACGGCGGCGCTCCGCGCTGCCGCCAGGCTGGCCGGGGCGGCCGTATCGCGCGGTGTCGACGCCGGCGACCTGCTCGGCCGGCTGACGCAGCGCGAGGCTCAGGCCGGCCTGTTCGCTGACGCCTACCGCCGGTACTGCTGGCCGGTCCGGTCAGCCGGCGACTTGCGCCTGGCACCGTTCCAGATCCTCGCGGGCGAGAACGCCGTGCATGCGCTGCGCCCGCACGCCTGGCACCTGGACATGATCGGCAGGCTCTGTGACCAGGAGCCGGGACTCCTGCGACGAACCGCCGCCCTGACAGTCCGCCTGGGAGACGACGGCAGCGAGGCGGCGGCGGTCGCGTGGTGGCAGGACCTGACGGCTCGCGGCGGGGAGGGCATGGTGGTGAAGCCGGCCGGCGTCGTCTACCGCGGTGCAGGGGGCCTGGCCCAGCCGGGGATCAAGTGCCGCGGGCCGGAGTACCTGCGGATCATCTACGGGCCCGAGTACACCACCGAGGCCAACCTGGCCCGGCTCCGGTCTCGCAATGTCGGGCGCAAGCGGTCGCTGGCTCTCCGTGAGTTCGCGCTGGGGATCGAGGCGCTGGAGCGCCTGGTCGCCGGTGAGCCGCTGTACCGGGTGCATGAATGCGTCTTCGGGGTGCTGGCGCTGGAGAGCGAGCCGGTCGACCCGAGGCTGTGAGGCCAGGCTGTGAGGCTCAGGCTGGGGGCAGCCGCCGGATGGCCGGCTTACTGGCGCAGCACGTGCGCCGCGGTGTTGATGGCGTCCACCAGGCCGTCCGCTGCGGTGAACAAGCCGCCGCGCTCGCCGTTCGCGATGGCCGGCGTCCCGCGCGCCGCCGCTGCTGCCGTCCCGGCTGAGTCACCGGAACCGGGTGCCGTCCCGGCTGAGTCACCGGAACCGGGTGCCGTCCCGGCTGAGTCACCGGAACCTGGTGCCGTCCCGGCTGAGTCACCGGAACCTGGTGCCGTCCCGGCTGAGTCACCGGAACCGGGCGCCGTCCCGCTGGCCGCCGGACTGCCAGTGGCGCCCCCGCTGCCTGCCGCCTCGCTGCCGGGCTCCCACATGACCTGCAGCAGCGGCCGGAGCGGGGGCAGCGGCGGCAGCGCCTGCGCGCCGCCGCCACCAGCCTGCCGGCCGTCACCGCGGGCGCGCAAGGCCGCGGAGAGAATCGCGGTGGCCTGATCCACGCCGTCGGCCAGCCGGTCCAGGTCCGGCTGGATGTCCGGGTCCAGGCTGACCGCCTGATCCCCGCCGCTCTTCGGGTCACCATCACCGTTGACGCCCGGCTGGCCGCCGGCCTGGCTCGACCTGGTCCGCGCGTGGTGCGCGGCCAGCGCAGCGCCCAGGGTGAGGTTCGCCTGGGCAATCCGGTGGCCGACAGACTCCAGAGCCCGGGCGGTCGGCGCGCTGATCGGCGGATGGTCAGGCTCGCCGGCCAGCCGGTCTGCGGATGCCTCGGCATCTGCCCTGGCGCGCCGCGCGGTCAGCTGTAGCCGGCGCAGCCGGCCCGGCTGTGACCCCTCAGGCCGGGTGTAGGCGCGCAGCAGCGCGCTGGCGTACCGGCCCTGCGTGGCAAGCAGGCGGGCGAACTTCTCCGTCGCTGACGTGCTCTCCCAGGTTGGCCACAGCAGGTAGGCAATGATGGCAAGCCCGGTGCCGATGCCGGTGCCGATGAGCCGGTACTCAGCGGTCGGGTCTGGCGGGGAGCCGAGCATGGCGAGCAGCACCACGACGAAATCGGTCAGGAACACCGCGTACAGCAGGTAGTTCACCGTGAACACGGCGTACGCCGCCAGCAGCGATACCGCGATGCCGCACAGCAGCGCCGTAATGCTGACCTTGACGAGCAGCACGGTCGCGACCCCGAGGCCGGCTCCGACCGCCGTGCCGGCGGCGCGCTGCAGGCCGCGGTACAGGGTCGAGCTGTAGTCAGGGCGCAGCACGATGAAGATCGTCAGCACGATCCAGTAGCCGTGGGCCAGCCCGGACGCCTGCGCGATCACCTCAGCCACCGCGGCGACGACGGCCAGCCGCAGCGCGTGCCGGCCTGATTCCGACGCGGTGCCGGTGCTGGCCTGGACGGTCAGCCAGGCGTCTTTGGCGGACGCTACCGGGACAGGCGCGGGACTGGCGCCATCGCCGGGCCCGGCCTCGGCGTCGTTCAGCCGGCCGGCGATCCGCACCGCGCTGCGCAGCTGGCCCAGCAGCGCCTCATCGGCCCACTGCCGGGCCGATCCTGGCTGCGCCGTCAGGGCATCCAGCTGCCGGCCGGCTGCGGCGAGATGGCCGGCCCGCTGGGCCGGGCGACTGGTCAGGCCGGCGGCCAGCTCGCTCAGCGCCTGCGCGGCGCCCGCGAGGACGCTGCGCCTGGCGGAGCCGGGTTCGTCGCCCGGCCGGCCGACGGACAGGGCTGTCAGCGTCGCCCGGATCCGCTCGGCCTCCTCCGCGAGATCCTGCATGTCCTGCCGCGCGGCGGTCCGCATGAGCGGGTTCGGATCGCCCAGCACGTAGCTCCCGGTCAGCTGCGCGGGAGCGGGCGGGCTGTGCCGTCCGGCCGCGACATCGCCGGCGTAGCCGCCGAGCGCGCGATAGGAGGCAGCGAGCGCGGACCGCTCGGCGCTGCCGCGGTTGACCGCCCAGGAGCTGACGACCAGCAGGCACTGCCACAGACCGCCGGCCAGCACCAGCCCGGCCCGCACGGCCGCCGGGCCGGGTCCGAGCGGGAGCGCGCTCGCGATCAGCAGCGCGAGCGGCCACTGGAGCGTCACGGCCAGCGCAGTCGGGCCGAGCGCCGCGCAGAGGCCGGTCACGTAAGCCCAGATAAAGACGAGGGGAACGAGCAGCCACGGCTGCCGGTCTGCCGCCGTCGCTCCGGCGAACGTCGAGATGGCCATTCCGGCGGCAGCGAAGAGGACAGCCAGGACCCTGGTACGGCTGACCCCGCGGAAGGACACGAAGCCCGCGGGCAGGGCGCCGAGCGCGGCGTAGCTGCCGTACGCGACCTTCCCGGTCGCGACGCCGAGAATGAGCGGCACCAGCACGCCGGTCGTGGCCCGGACGGACTGGCCGGCCGACAGGTCACGCCAGCGGAACGCGCCGAAGTCCAGCCAGCCGGACTGGCTGAGCTCAGCCGCCAGGAACGCCCGGCCGCCGCGCAGGTCGGCCACGAGCCGCCGACCGGCCCGGCGGGCTGAGGGACCGGGCTCGGCTAGCGGACTGCCGGGCAGCGCCGTGCCCCCGCTCAGGCCGGCCGGACGGGCCGGTAGACGGGCTGCCACATCTGCGCCTGCACCGCGGCGGTCAGGTCGCCGGCGAGCGCTCGCTGGGCTACCCCGTCGGCGATGGCGGCCTCGGCGACGGCGACCGCTACCGCGACCGAGGTGTCGCGCAGCGCCGCCACCTCCGGCAGCAGCGGCGAGCCCGCGGTGCCGGAGTTCACCAGCGCCGCGACCGCGTGCGCCGCGGCACTCAGCATGCCGTCGGTAATCCGGGACGCGCGCGTGGTGATGGCCCCGAGGCCCAGGCCGGGGAAGACCAGGGCGTTGTTGGCCTGGGCGATGACGTACCGGGTGCCGGCGTACTCGACGGGCGGTGCCGGGCTCCCGGTCGCGACCAGCGCGCGGCCGCCGGTCCACTCGATCAGGTCGCCGGGGCGTGCCTCGGCCAGCTCGGTGGGATTCGACATCGGCATGATCACCGGGCGGTCCGTGTGCGCTGCCATGTCCTTGACGATGTCCTCGGTGAACGCGCCGCCGCGGGCCGAGGTCCCGATGAGCACCGTCGGGTGCACCCGGCGCACGACCTCGGCCAGCGGGATGCCGCCGAGAACGGGATCCCGCTGCCAGTCAGCGACCTCCGCCTGGTCCCGGCTATAGCGGCTCTGGTCGGCCGACTGGTCGTCGCCGCCCGTCACGATGAGGCCGTGCCGGTCCACCGCCCAGAACCTGGACCGGGCCTCCCCGGCGTTGAGGCCGCTGGCCACCAGCGCGGCGGTCAGCTGATCGGCGATCCCGCTGCCCGCCGAGCCGGCGCCGAAAATGACGATGCGGTGCGCTGCGAGCTCGATCCCGGTCGCCCTGACGGCGGCAAGTACAGCCGCCAGGTTGACCGCCCCGGTGCCCTGGATGTCGTCGTTGAAGCTGGGCAGCACGTCGCGATAGTGGGTCAGCAGCCGGCGCGCGTTGGCTGTGCCCATGTCCTCCCAGTGCAGCAGCGCGTGCGGGAAGACCGTGCGGACAGCGGCTACGAACGCGGCCAGGAACGCGTCGTACTCGGCCGCCTTGACGCGCGGATGCCGGTTGCCGATGTACATCGGGTCGTCCAGCAGGCTCTGCCGGTCCGTGCCGACGTCCAGCATGACCGGCACTGCGCGGCCCGGGTCGATGCCCGCCGCCGCGGTGTAGACGGCCAGCTTCCCGACGGCGATGCTCATGCCGCCGACTCCCCAGTCGCCGATGCCCAGGATCGCCCCGGCGTCGGTAGCCACCAGGAGGTCGACCTCGTCACTCTCGAGACCGAAGGCCCGCAGCGACTGCTCGATCAGCTCCGGCTGGTCGACCGAGAGGTACACACCGCGCGGCCGCCGGTACTCATGGCTGTAGTGCTCGATTGCCTGCCCGACAGTGGGCGTGTAGATGACCGGCAGCATCTCGCTGAGATGATCGGCCAGCACCCGGTAGTACAGCACCTCGTTGCGGTCCTGCAGCTCGTTCAGCAGGACATTGCGGGCGAGATTGGATGACTGGCGCCCGAACTGGGCGTAGACCCGGCTGGCCTGCTGGTCCAGCGTCATGTGGCCGGCCGGGATGAGGCCGATGAGGCCGAGGCCGGCGCGCTCGGTATCGCTGAAGGCCGTCCCCTTGTTGATCCTCCTGTCGGCCAGCACCTGCCGCCCGCGCAGCGTCGTGCGCCAGGCCGCCCCGTCCTCATCCAGCCAGAGTGTTCGCACTCGCCAGCAACTCCTTCAGCCGTAGCCCGCCTCGCCGGGTCCGGGCGGGCCCCCGCATCGCAGCCATTGTGCCCCCGTGCGGCATCAGTGCGCGGCCGGGATCAGCCCGGAGTGGGGTCCTCCCCGGTCCACAGGGCGCGCACGGCATCGATGGTGTCCGCCTCGGCCGGGCTCTTGTCCGGCCGGTACCGCAGGACCCGGGCGAACCGGAGTGCGACGCCGCCGGGATACCGGCTGCTGGCCTGGACGCCGTCGAAGGCGATCTCGACCACGAGCTCCGGCCTGACTCGCACCACACCGTGCCTGACCTGGCCGTCCGGTCCGGGTGGCGGGTCAGCCAGCTCCAGCAGCCGCTCGGTCTGCCAGGTCAGCAGGGCATCGGTCAGGCCCTTGAATGTCTTGCCGAGCATGACAGTCCCGCCGGTTGCCGGGTCCCGCGCCCCCAGGTGCAGGTTGGACAGCCAGCCCTGGCGCCGGCCGTGACCCCACTCGGCCGCCAGCACCAGCAGGTCCAGCGTGTGCCGCGGCTTTACCTTGATCCAGTCGCTGCCGCGCCGCCCGGCGCCGTAGGGCGCTTCCAGCGACTTGATGACGACTCCCTCGTGGCCGTGCTCGATGGCGGCGGCGAAGAACTGGCCTGCGGCCGCCACGTCCGCCGTCACCAGGCGGGGGATGACCAGGTCAGGCGGGGAGATGGCGGTGAGCCGGGCGGTGCGCTCGGCCGCCGGAAGCTCGAGCAGGTCGGCACCGTCCAGGTGCAGCAGGTCGAACAGGAACAGCGCGAGCGGTACCTGCCCGGCCTGGCCGTCCGGGCCGGAATGGCTGGCAGCGCGTGCCGAGGTGACCTGGAAGGGCAGCGGCCGGCCGTCCGGGCGCAGGGCCACGGCCTCGCCGTCCAGCACGGCTGTGGTTGCCGTCAGCGTGAGCGCTGCCGCGACGAGCTCGGGTACCCGGTGCGTGACGTCGTCGAGTGTGCGGGTGAAGACGCGTACGTCGCTGTCCTGCCGGTGGAGCTGGACCCGGATGCCGTCGACCTTCCACTCCACCGCGGCTGGCGAGATCCGGTCCAGGGCGGCCGCCACCGACGGGGCCGACGCAGCCAGCATCGGCCGGACGGGGCGCCCGACACTCAGGCCGACAGCACGCAGCGCAGTGGTCGCGGCGGCGGGGTCGCCGGCACCGAGCGCGGCTGCCGCGGCGGCTGCCAGCGAGCCGCTGAGCTGATGAGCGCGGCGGACCTCGGCGGCAGACACCCCCGCGGCCCTGGCGATGGCATCGGTCATCACCCCGTCCAGCGCGCCCTGGCGCAGGTCGCCGGCAAGCAGCCGCACGAGAAACTGGCGCTCGTCAGCAGTGGCACGGCTGAGCAGGCCGGCCAGCAGCCGCCGGCGCTCGGCCTGCGAGCCCTGCCCGGCCAGCGCCCCGATCTGGCCCAGGGCGCGATCGGTCTCGGTCAGCGTGAGAGCGGGCTGGGCCGGGGGGGCCGCCACTCCGGCGGCTGCGGGCGCGCTCTGGCCGTAGCCGCCGAGCAGATCAGTAAGAGCCGCGTACCCGACGCCGATCTGCCGCTGGGTCAGGTCACCCGACAGGAAGCAGACGGCGACCGCGATCTCCGCGGGCGGCACGTCCGTCAGCAGGCCGGCGATCTCGCCAACCTTGGCCAGCCTGCCCGGCGTGCCGGCCACCACGGCGGACGTGCGAACCACGCTCTCCAGCAGCATCCCGGTTACAGCCAGCCCTTCTGCTGCGCGAACTCGACTGCTTCGGCCCGGTTGCGCGCGCCGAGCTTCTGAATGGCGGCGGACAGGTGATTGCGCACGGTGCCGGGCGACAGGTGGAGGCGTGCGGCGATGTCAGCGATGGCATCGTGGCTGGCCGCGGCTGTCAGCACCTCCGACTCACGCTCGGTCAGCGGGCTGTCGCCCTGTGCCAGCGCGGCGGCTGCCAGCGACGGATCGACGACTCGCTCGCCCGCAGCCACCCTCCTGATCGCGGCTGCCAGCGCGGCGGCCGGAGCATCCTTCAGCAGGAAGCCGCTGGCGCCGGCAGCCATCGCGGCGCGCAGGTAGCCAGGCCGGTCGAAGGTCGTGACAATCACGACCTTGCCGCTGAACCCGGTCGTGTGCAGCCGCCCGGCGACCTCGATCCCGCTCGGGCCCGGCATCTCGATATCGAGCACCGCGACATCCGGCTGGTGCTTGCCGGCCATGGCCAGGGCCTCGTCGCCCGTTGCGGCCTGCGCCACGACCTCGATGTCCGGCTCCAGCTCGAGCAGCGCCACCAGCGCCTGGCGAACCATCGTCTGGTCCTCGGCGATCATGATCCGCACTGTCACACGCTCATTGTCATGCCTGCGGGCTGAGCGGGACGACGACGCGAAGCAGAAATCCCTGCGGCTCGACCGACCGGGCCGCGAGCTCGCCGCCGAGGCTGCGGACCCGCTCGGCAAGACCAGCCAGCCCGGATCCGGCCAGCGCGGGCCTGGTCCTGACCATCGTCGCTGTTCCGTCCGGCCCGCCGGTCAGCGGCGGGTCCGGCGGGCCGGCGGGAAGACCGCCGTCATCCGCGGGGGCGGCAGGCCCGTTGTCACTGATCTGCGCCATGGCCGTGACCTGGTCGGACTCCACCATGATGGACACCTTCGTGGCACGGGAGTGCCGTACGACGTTAGTGGCGCCCTCCCTGATGGCCCAGGCGAGCGCCGCGTCGACATTCTGCGGCAGGCTGCCGGTGCCGGTGGAGCTGATCGTCGCGGCGATGCCGGCTGCCGCGAGCAGCGTGCGGGCGCCAGCCAGCTCCCCGGCCAGGTCAGGCTGGCGGAAGCCGGCCACTGCCTCGCGCACGTCGGACAGCGACTGACGGGCGACGGACTCCAGCTCGGCGATTTCTCCCGCGGCGCGGTCCGGGTCGCTGCCGATCACGCGCCCGGCCAGCTCGGCCTTGAGCGTGATCAGCGAGAGTGAGTGGCCGAGCAGATCATGCAGGTCGCGCGCAATGCGCAGCCGCTCCTCCGCGACTGCGGCCCTGGCCAGCTCGGCTCTGGTCCGCCGCAGCGCATTGACCATCTCGATCCGCCGGCCTGCTGCATAGGCGAAGAAGGCGCTCATGGGCGCGATGGCAATCAGGGAAACGGTGTTGCCGAACCCTGCGCTGGTCCTGACGGCGATGACAAATCCGGCCAGGGCACACGCTGTCGCGGCGATGACGGCCGGCCGCGGCGTGCTGCTGAACCGGCCGCAGGCGGCCGCGGCGACGGCGAGGACGGTCAGGAAGTTCTCCCGCCCGACAATAAAAATCGCGATTCCCAGACCGAGGATCACTGCGAGCGGTACCCAGGGCACCGGCTGCGCGCCCGGTGGCCCCGGCGCAACCGCGTAGATCCAGGTGAGCACCACGAAGACGAGGCTGCCGCTGAAGAGGAACCACTTGGCCGGCTCCGACAGCGCCGGATGACCGAACACGCCCAGGGCAGGCGTGACCAGGAAGAACACGATAAGTACGCCCAGCAGGAGCCGTCGGATGAGGCTGATCCGGCGATCGTCGTCCTCGTCGGATCCGCCATACGGGCGCATCATGTCTTCAGATTAGGCAGCGGGCGCATCAGCGTCATGTATACGTGGTCCTGCCCTGACCATGACGGATGTCACGGCCAGGGCAGCCCAGCGAGCCGGAGCGGGCGGCTGGCCCCGCTTCCGGCCGGTGCTCAGACGATGCGCGGATGCCCGTTCATGTCCGGGTCCGGCGTCGCGCCCGCCTCGTAGGTAGCCGCGTCGGCGGAGTCGGTGCCATCCGGCGCCGGGTAGCCGGCAGCGTCGCGCCGCCGCTGCAGGACGACGGCTGCCGCGGCACCCGCCGCGGCGGTCAGCAGCACGACGCCCGCGATCAGGCCAGCCCGGCTCCGTCGTGACTTCTTCGGCTTGGCGTCGATCTTGTGTGCAGCCGAGACAAGCGCGCCGGAAATCATGGGCGCCAGATTCTCGCTGATAGCACGCGCGGTCTGCTCGATCTGCGGTGCGGCCCACGACCTGGCGGCGTCCACCCTGGGTGCCGCCCAGGCGGCCGCGGTGTCAGCGCCCTGGCGAACCGAGGCACCCGCGCTCCTGGCGAGCGGCACGGCCTGCTGCGCGGCCTGCTGGGCCGCCAGCTGAGCCTGCTGAGCCGCCTGCTGCGCCATGGGCTTGGTCTTGCTGGCAAGTGGCGCAACCTTCTGCGCAGCGTAGGCGGCCTGCTCGCGAAGCCCGCTGGCGTCGCTGACAGGTCGCTTTTTGGTCAAAACAGACACTGAAACCTCCTGGAGTTCTTCCCAGGCAGGACCTTCCCTGCAAACCAGGGGTCAATCACGGCGGGGAGTGCGGCGCGGCATGGCCGGAGTTGCCAGAGCACGGCGCGAGCGTGGCAGGATTCCAGTTATGACGAATACGCTGACCGCGACGCTGCGGACAACCCAGGGCCCTGTGGTGGTCCGGCTCTATCCCGATCACGCACCGAAGACCGTGCGCAACTTCGTCGAGCTGGCGGAGGGCGCCAGGGAGTGGACGAACCCGGCCACCCGCAAGACCAGCCAGGACAAGCTCTACGACGGCACCATCTTCCACCGGGTCATTCCTGACTTCATGATTCAGGGCGGCGACCCGCTCGGAACCGGCACCGGCGGACCCGGCTACAAGTTCGCCGACGAGTTCCACCCGGACCTGGCCTTCGACCGGCCGTACCTGCTGGCGATGGCGAATGCCGGACCGGGCACCAACGGCTCGCAGTTCTTCATCACGACCGTGCCTACCCCGTGGCTGACCGGGAAGCACACCATCTTCGGTGAGGTCGTCGAGGGCAGCGACATCGTCGATGAGATCAGCCGGGTGCAGACGAGCCGCGGGGACCGCCCGGTGAAGGACGTCGTGCTTGAGGCAGTCGAGATCGGCCGCGACGAGGCCGAGTAGGCCGGGCCCGCCAATGACCATCCCCCCGGACCAGGGTCAGGCGCAGGAACAGAGCCAGGCCGCGCCGCCGGTGTGCTACCGGCATCCTGACCGGCCGACCTATGTGTCCTGCACCCGCTGCGGCAGGCCTGCCTGCCCGGACTGCCTGCGGCCGGCCGCGGTTGGCCATCAGTGCCTGGACTGCATTAAGGCCGGGAATTCCGGGGTCAGGCAGGCCGCCGGCCGGTTCGGGGGGGCGGTCTCGTCGGGCGCCCGCGTCACCTGGGCGCTCATCGGCCTCAACATCGTGCTGTACATCATCGAGCTGGCGCACTCGCAGCTCGGCTACGACTGGGGAATGATCGGGGTGGGCCGGTACACCCAGGGCGGCCCGCTCGTCGGGGTGGCCGTCGGCCAGTGGTACCGGATGATCACCAGCGCATTCCTGCCGCCGCCGGGCGTCGGCGGCCTCGGGCTGCTGGATATCGCCTTCAACCTGTGGGCGCTGTATTTCGTCGGGCCCGCGATCGAGCGGGTACTCGGGCCGGTCCGTTTCCTGACGGTTTACCTCGTCAGCGCCATCGGCGGCTCGGTGCTGCTCTACTTCCTGGTGCCCTATGAGCTGGCGCTGGGCGCGTCCGGCGCGATCTTCGGCCTGTTCGGCGCGTGGTTCGTGCTGGCCAGGCGGCTGCGGGCCGACGCCCGGCCGGTGGTACTGCTCATCGTCCTGAACCTCGGGCTGAGCTTCTTCGTCCCTGACATCGCGTGGCAGGCGCATGTCGGCGGGCTGATCGCGGGCGGCCTGCTGACCGCCGCCTTCGCGTACGCGCCGAGACGCAACAGGACCGCGATCCAGGTGACTGCGACGGTGGCCATCCTGGTGGTCTTTGTCATTGCCGTGCTAGTCAGGAATCACCTGCTGCTCGGCACGTTCTCGTTTTACCAGGGACGGCTGTTCTGATCCGCTAGGGCCGGGTCAGTGCCACTTCGTCGCGAGCACCAGGCCGGTGCTGAGGAAGACGAAGCCGACGACGAGGTTCCAGGCACCGAGCGCGCCGATGGGCAGCTTCTGCTGGCTGACGTAGAAGACGACGATCCAGACCAGGCCGATTATCAGGCTGCCCAGCATCGCGGGCACCAGCCATCGCGGGCTGACCTTGGCCTTCGAAGACCGGGGCGGCGGGGTGTAGACCGCCTTGCTTCTCACGCGGGACTTCGGCACAGTCGTCTCCTGGGGCTACCGCCTGCTGCCTGCCAGCCCGGCGGGGCGGCAGGCCGGCGCGCTGGCCCAGCGCGCCTACGGGCGTAAGCGTAGTTGCTCACCGGACCACTCGCTGCCCCCGCGAGCGCTCAGGTGGTGCTCGGGCGTGTTCTCCTGCAGGCGTTTTCACAAATCGCTAGTCTGTGGGCACGCTCAGTCACCTAGATCGGGGAGATGCACGTCAGCGTGCGGCTTTACCTGCGGCTATCGGGCGAGATCCTGATGACCCTTGGCGTCGTGGTCCTCGGCTTCATGGCCTATATGTACTGGGGCACGGCCATGCGGGAGGGGAGCGCGCAGCGCTCGCTGCAGAGTGAGCTTGGCCACCAGTGGTCCGGCCCGGGTCAGAGCCTGGCCGCGCTGACCAGCCCGGATAGTCTCGCCCTGGGCAAGCCGTTCGCGCTGATCAGGATCCCGAGCTTTGGCACCAAGTGGCAGTTCGCCGTTGTCCAGGGCACCGGCCTGCAGCAGCTGGCCCTGGGGCCCGGGCACGTACCGGGCACCGCCCTGCCCGGCAGCATCGGCAACTTCGCCGTCGCCGGCCACCGGGTCACCGCCGGCAACCCGTTCTGGAGCCTGCCGAGCCTGCGCAGCGGCAGCCTCGTCTACATCGAGACCGTGGCCGGCACGTATGAGTACAAGGTGACCGGCAAGCCCGCCTGGGTATCGCCGGACGACACCGCCGTGCTCGCCCCGGTGCCTGACCACCCGGGCCGGGACCCGCGTCGGCGGATGATCACGCTGATTACCTGCGACCCGCCCTGGACGGGCACCAGCCGGGTCATCGTCACCGGCGTGCTGGTCCGGGCACTGCCGCGGGCGCAGGGAATCGAGGGGTAGCGGCATGTACGGCTGGATCTGGCGCCGGCTTCCCGGCGGTTCGGGCACCCGGGCACTTCAGCTGGCCGTGATCCTCATCGCGGCCGGCCTGCTGCTGTGGTACGTCGTCTACCCCTGGGCCTCGCTCCACCTGTCCTTCGATCAGGCTGGCCTCGGCTGACGCCGGGCCAGCCTGCTCTCAGGGCGTAGCCGTCGGCGTTGGTGACGGCGAGGAGGGGGTCGGCGTCGGACTGGGCGAGGTGCTCGCCGGCGCCACGATATAGATCGTGATCGCCGAGCCAGGCGCCAGGGACTGGCCGACCGGCGGGCTGGCGGCGTACACGGTGCCGACCGGGTAGCTGCCGTTACCCGAGCCTTCCTGAATCGCTGTCACCTGGTAGTTGTACGGCGCGGCCTGGAGCAGCGTGGTGGCCTGGGCCTGGGTCATGCCGAGGATGCTGCTCGGCACCGTCTCCGAGTTGCCGGTCACGCTGATGGTGACCGTGCTGCCCTTCGGAGCGGGGGTGTTGCCTGCCGGCGTCTGGTTGACCACCGAGTTGGCGGCCGCGCCCGCCTGGGTCACCGTGTTGACCTGGACCTTGAACCCGGCCGCCTTCAGGGCCGAGATAGCCGCGCTCTTGCTATCACCCACCACGGACGGGACGGTGACTTTCGTCGACTTCGGCCCGGTGGAGACAGTGATGTTGATGCGGGTGCCCTTCGGCTCAGTTGCACCGTAGGCCGGGCTGGTCCCGCTGACCAGGTTCGCCGCCTCGGTGGCAGACGGCCGGTGAGCGACGGTGCCGACGGCGAGGCCGGATTTCACTATCTGCGTCTCGGCCGAGGCGAGCGATGAGCCCACCACGTTCGGGACAGCAATGCCGCCGCCGCTGTCGTTGATGAACTTGATCAGCACGATCGCCGCGATCAGCAGCACCACGACGGTGGCGAGTACGACCCACGGCCAGGCGCGGCGCTGCCGCTGCGGCGGGCCGTCCTCGCCGGTGCCGTCATCCTGACCGTACTGATAGGGCGGGATGGCCGAGGTGCGGCCGCCGCCTGCCTGCGTCGCCGACGCGCCCATCCGCCGGGTCCCGGCATAGGCACCGCCCAGCATCGGCGCCGCGACGGGCGCGCCGGAGAGCGCGCGCTGGATGTCGTTCCGCATCTCGCCCGCCGACTGGTACCGGTCCGCGGGATCCTTCTGCATCGCCTTGAGCACGATCGCGTCAGCCCACGGCGGCACCTCCGGGTCCACCTGGGACGGGGGCACCGGGTCTTCCTTGACATGCTGATAGGCGATGGCCACCGGCGAGTCGCCGGTGAACGGCGGGCGGCCGGTCAGCAGCTCGTACAGCAGGCAGCCGGTCGAGTACAGGTCGCTGCGAGCGTCGACTCGCTCGCCCCTGGCCTGCTCGGGCGAGAGGTACTGGGCAGTTCCGATGACCTGGGCAGTCTGCGTCATCGTCATCTGCGAGTCCGAGACGGCCCTGGCGATGCCGAAGTCCATGACCTTGACGTCGCCGGCCCTGGTCAGCATCACGTTGCCCGGCTTGATGTCCCGGTGCACGATGCCGTTGCGGTGGCTGTAGTCCAGCGCCCGCAGCACGCCGTCAGTGATCTCGGCAGCCCGCTCCGGCAGCAGCCGCCGGTCGTCCCGCAGCAGGTCGCGGAGGGTGCGCCCGTCGACAAACTCCATCACGATGTACGGCACGGGCACGCTGCCGACCATGTCCTCGCCGGTGTCGTAGACCGCCACGATCGAGGGATGGTTCAGCGAGGCTGCCGACTGCGCCTCCCGCCTGAACCGTGCCTGGAAGGTCTGGTCCCGCGCGAGGTCATCGCGGAGCGTCTTCACCCCGACAATGCGGTCAAGACGGATGTCACGGGCCCTGAACACCTCGGCCATGCCACCTCGACCGACGATTCCGTCGAGTTCGTAGCGGCCGCCGAGCAGCCGTGGCTGAGTCATGTCGCGCACTTTACGTTACCGTCCTGCCGGTCAGGGGCTGCGGCCAGCATGGCCAGCCGGGGCTGCAGCCTGGCTCCCGGCTAGTGGGCTTGCGCTGCGGCCAGGTCAGTCCCTGGCCGGCTGGCACGGGGGCGATCACGGGTGTGCCGCCAGGTATGCCTTGATGACGTCGACCGCGAGCGGTGCTGCCGCGTCCGCGCCGTAGCCGCCGCCCTGCACCATGACGCCCACGGCGATCGGCGACGAGCCGTTAGTGCCGGGCACGAAGCAGGTAAAGACGGCGTCGTTCAGGCCAGTGTTGTTGAGGCCGTTCTGCGCGGTTCCGGTCTTGCCGTCGATCGTGATGCTGCCGGTGACCGATGGCCCGGCGGTTGCGTAAGCCGTCCCGCCCGGATTGTGCGTTACCTGGTACATCATCGACTGCACGTCACCGGCGACCCTGGGCGATACGGCCTGGCTGAGCGTGGCCGGCTGGTGCGACGAGATCACCGACAGGCCCGGCCCGAGCACCCGCTGGACGAGGTAGGGCTGCATCAGCTTGCCGTGGTTGGCGATCGTGGCCGCGAACATCGCCTCCTGGAGTGGCGTGACCGCGTCGTTGTACTGCCCGATCGCGGTGTAGGCGGTCAGCGACTTGTCCGTCCAGCCGGGGCCCTCCGGCAGGACGCTCGGCACCACCGGCAGCGGGATTGACAGCGCCTTGTTCATGCCGAACAGGCTGGCGTACTGGCGCAGCACCGGCGCCCCCAGCTTCATCCCGAGGTCGCCGAACGCGGTGTCGCAGGACAGGTAGAACGCCTCGATGATCTGCGGGTTCCCGTCCCCGCAGGTCTCGCCGTCGTCGTTGTGCAGCAGGTGGCCGTTGGGCAGCGTCAGCACCGTCGGCGCCGGGATCGTCGAGCTCGTGCCGCCCACCTTGCCGGTGGAGAACGCAGCCGAGCTTGTCACGACCTTGAACGTCGAGCCGGGCGGCAGGGTTACCTGGGTCGCCCGGTTGAGCAGCGGCTGCGAGGGGTCCTTGAGCAGCCGCTCGTCGTTCTTGTTGAGGACGTTCCCGTTGAGCGTGGTCAGCTCATTCGGGTTGAACGTCGGGTAGGACGCCAGGGCGAGGATGGCCCCGGTCGAGGGGTTGATCGCGACCAGTCCGGCCGAGTGGCCGCCGGTATTGGCGGCCAGTGCCTTGTAGGCGGCTTCCTGCGCGGCCGGGCTGATGGTCAGCTCGACGGTAGCGCCCTGCTTCTGCTTGCCGGTCAGCAGTGCGGTGAAGTTATGCACGGCCAGCTGAGAGCTGGTCCCGGCGAGCAGGCTGTTCTCAGTCTCCTCGATGCCGGACTTGCCGTAGACGCTGTCGTAGCCGGTGACGGCGGCGTAGACCTTGCCGAAGGGATAGTAGCGCTGGTACTGGTCAGTGCCCTTGATCAGCTTCGACTCGGCGACCTTGAGGTCGTTGCCGTCACCCGCCGCGATGATCGAGCCCCGCTGGTAGGAGAACTGCTCGTCGAACACCCGGACATTGCCGGTCTTGCCGGCCAGCGAGTTGGCCTCGAATGCCTGCACGTAGTTCACGTTGAGCAGCAGCAGCACGAACATGGCCAGGCAGGCCAGCGAGATCTTCAGCAGCGCTCGGTTCATGCGGCCCGCACCACCTGGGTCATGCCCTCGTCCTGGATGGGCTGCGGGGCCGGCTTGCGTGCGGTGTTGCTGACCCTGATCAGCAGGCCGATCAGTATCCAGCTGGCCACGAGCGACGAACCTCCTTCGGACAGGAACGGGGTCGTGACGCCCGTCAGCGGAATCAGCCCGCTCACTCCTCCGACGATGACGAACACCTGCAGGGCGAGGACAAATGACAGGCCGCCGACCAGCAGCTTCGAGAACGGGTCCTTGACCGCGATGGCGGCCCGCAGGCCGCGCTGCACCAGCAGGCCGAATACCAGCAACAGGGCCATGACGCCGACCAGGCCCAGTTCCTCGCCGAACGCGGTGAAGATGAAGTCGCTCTGGACGAGCGGGGTGTGGTACGGCTGGCCCTGGCCGAGCCCGGTGCCGAAGATGCCGCCGAACGCCATCCCCTCCAGTCCCTGGACCGGCTGAAACGCGATGCCAGTGGGGTTGCTGCCCTGGAACGGATGCAGCCAGACGGTGAATCGCTCCATGACGTGGCTGAACAGCAGCGCCGTCAGGAAAGAGCCGCCGACGAACAGCAGCACGCCGATCAGCAGCCAGGAAGTCCGCTGGGTGGCGATGTAGAGCATCACGATGAACATGCCGAAGAACAGCGCCGAGGTGCCGATGTCTGTCTCGAAGATCAGGATCAGCAGGCTCAGCGCCCAGGCAATCAGGACCGGGCCCAGATCGCGGGCCCGGGGCAGGTCGATGCCGAGCACCCGGCGCCCGGCCAGCGCCAGGGCATCCCGCTTGGTGACCAGATAGCCGGCGAAGAACACCGCCAGCGCGAGCCGCGCGAACTCGCCCGGCTCGACCGAGAAGCTGCCGAAGGTGATCCAGACCTGCGCGCCGTTGACGACGCTGTGGCTCTTCGGCAGCACGGCCGGGATGGCGAGCAGCACCAGACCGACAGCGCCGAGCGTGTAGGTATACCGCTGCAGCTTGCGCGGCTCGGAGACCAGCAGCAGGACAGCCACCAGCACCGCCACCCCGACGGCGGTGTAGAGCAGCTGCGTGCTCGTCACAGACGTGGGCATATCCGTGACCTGGAGGCCCGGATTGCCGTTCCGGCCCGACTCCTCCAGCCGGTAGAGCATGACGATGCCGAGACCGTTCAGGAGCGCCGCGAGCGGCAGCAGCAGCGGATCGGCATACGGGGCGAACCGGCGGATCGCCAGATGCGCCGCGAGCATGAGAACGGCGAACACGATGATGTCGACCGGCACGCCCGGCGGGAGCTTGCCTTTCAGGCCGAGCCCGACCGCGGCGTAGGCGAACAGCACCACGCCGATAGCGAAGAGCAGCATCAGCAGCTCAGCCCGGCGCCGCCCGCGCGGCATCGGGACTGCCTGAGAGGTATCGTCCGCCAGGCTCACCCTGCCTCCTGTGCCGAGCAGGACGCTGGCACGGCCGGCTTGGGCGGGACCTTCACCACCGGCGCCTTCTTGCCCTTGGTCGGCTTCGGCGCCGGCCGGTTCGCGTACTTCGCATTCCACTGGTTGAGCGCGTTCTCATCCTGCTGACACATATAGGAGTGCCGGATCGACACAACGGTTGCCTGCGCCTTGGCAAGCGTGGTCGGCGTCGTGGGCAGCGGCAGGTCCGCCGGAACGTGCGAGGTCGGGATGCCGGTCTTCCGGTAGACGCTGGACAGGCTGACGAACGCGATCTTCTGGCTGATGCCCCGGTAGATGCTGACCTGCTGTCCGTCGGAGGCCAGGTAGTAGTTGCCCTGGATGGCGCGGTAGCCGAACCACAGGCCGCCGCCGATCAGCAGCACCAGCACCACGAGGATCGAGGTCACCAGCGGCCACCGCCGCCGGGGCATGTCGTCGAAGTCCTCGTCTGCCTCGTCGTCGGCGTCAGCCGGCACGGCGGCGCGGGAGCGGTGACCGTTCAGGCTCGCGCCTGGCGCTGCCTGCTCCTGGCCCGGCCCCAGCGGTGCGGCAGCGCCGCTCGCGGCCCGCAGCAGCGAGCCTACGTCTCCGTTGGAAGCCGCGCCTGCCATGATCGTGTCCCGGCTCGGCTGCACCAGGCTGGTAGCGGGATCCACCACGTCCGCGACGATGCAGGTGACGTTGTCCGGGCCCCCGTTGCGCAGTGCGAGCGCAATCAGCTGCTGCACTGCCTCGTCCGCATCCGCCGAGGTGGTCAGGATCTCGTACACGGCCTCGTCCGCGACGACGTCCGTGAGACCGTCCGAGCACAGCAGGTACCTGTCATCGACGAAGGCCTCGTGCATGGCCAGGTCAGGGTCAGCGTCCGTGCTGCCCTGCAGCGCCCGCATGATCAGCGAGCGCTGCGGGTGATTGGCCGCGGCGGCCGGGCTCAGCCGGCCCTCGTCCACCAGCGACTGGATCAGGGTGTGGTCGCGGGTGATCTGGTACAGGTCGCCGCCGCGGAGCAGGTAGGCGCGGGAGTCGCCGATGTGGCACACCGCGACCTGGGCGCCGGCCCACAGCAGCGCGGTGAGGGTGGTGCCCATGCCCTCCACGGCGGGGTCGGACTCGCTCATGTCGTGCAGCGTGCTGCGGGCCGAGGCCACCGCCGCAGCCAGTGCGTCCAGCATGTCCTCGCTGTTGGTGAGGTTCTGCCGGTCCAGCGGGGCAATCGCGGAGATCGCGACGGCGCTGGCTACCTCGCCTGCCGCGTGGCCGCCCATGCCGTCCGCGATCGCCAGCAGGCGCGGCCCGGCGTAGGCCGAGTCCTCATTGCCCTCCCGGAGCAGGCCCACGTCTGAGCGGAGCGCGTAGTGCAGTGCCAGGGTCATCTGCGCAGCTCCAGAACGGTCTTGCCGATGCGGATCGGGACGCCAATGGGCACCGGAGTGGGCTGCGTCACCTTCTGCCGGTCCAGGTAGGTGCCATTGGTCGAACCGAGATCCTCAACCAGCCACTGACCATCTTGCGGAAAGAGTCGGGCATGTCGGGTCGAAGCGTAGTCGTCGCTGAGGACGAGCGTAGCGTCATCGGCCCGCCCGATGGTGATCTGCTGATCGGTCAGGCCGACGCTTGTCCCGGCCAGCGAGCCCGCGGTGACCAGCAGCTGCTGGGGCGCTGACCGGGGCGTTCTCGCGGGCTTGGCTTTAGGCTTCTGCGGCCGGGGCGGAGCCGGCTGCCGGGCCGAGGACCGCTTTCGCCGCTGGGAGACCTGCCCGAACAGGTCGGTTCTGACCACGCCGACGGCTGCGATCACGAAGAGCCAGAGCACAGCGAGGAACCCAATCCTGACGAGAGTCAGTTCAAGCGCGTTCATCGGGTCATGAGTCCTTGCCTGGCGTGGCCTTGAGTGGGCAATCCTGATCCGGCGGCCTGGCGGCACCGGGCCCGGGCCGCCACGTTCCCTGCCTCTCCATGTTTATGTACTGCCGGAGTACTTCCGTTCCGGCGCTAGTAGATGCTGTCCCGGCGGAACACCAGTGTCGTCCGGCCGAGCGTGACCCTGGTGCCGTCCGACAGGGTCACGCGCCTGACGGGCTGGCCGTTGACGAAGGTGCCGTTGGTTGACCCGAGGTCGACGAGGACGACCTCGCCGTCCTCGACCCGGATCTCGGCGTGGTGCCTGGACACCCCCGGGTCGACAAGGCGCAGGTCACAGTCCGTACCGCGGCCAAGGATGATCAGCGGCGTGGTGATCTCGTAGGTGCGCTGCGTGCTGCCGTCGGGGCCAGGCTCGGGACCGGAGACCAGCAGCCGCGGGTTGCCGTGAAATCCGCCGGCGGGCTGCGGCAGGTCGCTCGCCGGGCGCCTGATCTCGCCGTCCTCGACGGTCGTGCCCCTGATCACGCCCGACAGGATCCGGAAGGTCCCGGTCGTCAGGTCCCGGACGCCCTCGAACCGCATCCGGACCGGGCCGACGAATGAGTAGCCCTGCTCCTTCGCGTACTCCCTAGCCAGGGTGGCCAGCTCGATGCCGAGGCTGTCGGCGTATACGTCCAGGCGGGCATAGTCATCCTCGGCAACCTCGACCACGAAGTCATTCGGCACGAGCGTGCGGCCCTGGGCCACAATGGCCGCCCGGTCGTCCATCTCACGCTGGATCGCGCTGGCGACCTCGACTGGCTGCAACTCGGACTTGAACGCCCGCGCAAAGGCACCTTCGACCATCCCCTCGAGCCTGTGCTCAAAGCGCTGCAGGACTCCCACGGTGGTGCCCTCCTCTCCCTGCCGTATCCGATCGTATCGGCGATGTGGGACAGCTTGCGGACGTGCTAACCTGACTGCTGCTCCCAGGGCGGGTGGCGGAACGGCAGACGCGCACGGTTCAGGTCCGTGTGTCCGAGAGGACGTGAGGGTTCAAATCCCTCCTCGCCCACCACCTCTGTTTTCCCGTGACCTCTGTTTCCCGTAGCCGCTGTTGCCGCCTGGCTGCGCAGTCAGTTAGCTGGCCGCAGCTTAGGCTGCCGATGCGGTCCTTGTCACCGAGATGCCGGCGTATTCGCTGCTCTGGCACCATGAGCGACATGACCGCAGACCAGGTACTTAACCAGGCCAGGCGGATCGCCGACGAGGTTTTGTTTCCATCTGCGCTGATTGTCGACTCGGCTGACCGCGTGCCGGCCGCCCACTTCGACGTCCTGGCCGCAGCCCGGCTGTACGGGCTGGCCGGCCCGGTGTCAGCGGGCGGACTCGATGCCGATCTGGCCACGTTCTGCGGTGTGACCGAGATCATGGCGGGCGGCTGCCTGGCCACGGCCTTCGTCTGGCTGCAGCATCACTCGGCGGTCAGGGCGCTCGCCGCCACGGCGAATCAGGCGCTGGCAGCGGAGTGGCTCGAGCCGCTGTGCCGGGGCACCCGGCGGGCCGGAGTGGCACTCGGCGGCGCCCGGCCGGGGGCGCCGCTGCTGCGCGCACAGCCGGTGCCCGGCGGCTGGACCTTCGACGGAACTGCGCCGTGGGTCACCGGCTGGGACATGATCGACGTGGTCTACACCCTCGCGCGGGACGAGAGCGGAAGCCTCATCGCCGCACTGCTGCCCGCGGTCACCTCGGCCTCGCTGTCGGCAGACCAGCTCGACCTGGTGGCGGTCAATGCCAGCCGTACCGTTGAGCTCAGCTTCGACGCGCATTTCGTGCCGGCCGCCCTCGTCACCGGGACCGTGCCGCTCGCCGACTGGCTAGCCGGGGACGCCGGCGGCCTGCGGCCGAACGGCTCGCTGGCGCTCGGTGTTGCCGCCCGCTGCTGCCGCCTCATCAGCGAGGCAGCGGGGACGGCGGGATGGGCCGGGGCGGCTGCCGGCGGCGGGGCCGGGGCGGCGGCATCCGGCGTGGCGGCGGCATCCGGCGTGGCGGCGGCCGGTGACCTGGCTGCGCAGCTGGCGGCAGCGCGCGCGGCGCTCGACGACGCCGATGCCGCGACCCTGCCTGCCGCCCGCGCGGCTGCGGCTGAGCTGGCCTTCCGTGCTTCCGGCGCGCTGGTCACGGCTGCCGGAAGCCGCTCGATCCTGGCGGGCCAGCATCCGCAGCGGCTCGCCAGGGAAGCGCTGTTCCTGCTGGTCTTCGGCTCCCGTCCGGCGATCAGGGCGCACCTCGCGCGGCTGCTGACCGCGCGCGGCGCGGCCAATTGACCAGATCGGGCACAATCGATGTGTGCCTGAACTGCCCGAAGTAGAGGCGCTCGCCGCCGACCTGCGGGAGCGTGCCGTCGGCCGGGAGATCGACCGCGCCGACATCGCCGAGTTCTCGGTGCTGAAGACGTACGACCCGCCGCTCACTGCCCTGCGCGGTGCGCGGGTGAGCGGCACGGCCCGGCGCGGCAAGTTCCTGGACATCATCACCGAGCCTGCCGCCGGCGGCGCGCCGCTGCATCTGGTCACGCACCTGGCCAGGGCCGGTGGCTCCGCTGGCGGGACGCACTGCCCGAGGCTCCGCCGAGACCGGGCAAGGGACCGCTGGCCTTCAGGCTCAGGTTCACCGACGGCTCGGGCTTCGACCTGACCGAGGCGGGCACGCGCAAGCGCCTGGCGGTCTACCTGGTCACCGATATCGAGCAGATCCCCGGTGTCGCGTCGCTCGGCCCCGAGCCGCTCGACCCCGGCTTCACCCCGGAAGTGCTGGCGGGGATACTCGGCGGCAGGCGTACCCAGATCAAGGGAGTGCTCCGGGATCAGAAGCTGATTGCCGGCATCGGCAACGCCTACTCCGACGAGGTGCTGCACGCGGCGAAGATGTCGCCGTTCCGGCTCGCCTCGAGCCTCAGCGCGGACGAGGTCGCCGACCTGCACGCCGTCATCATCGGCACGCTGCGCGAGGCGATCGGCCGGTCCGACGGGCTTGCCGCCAGCGACCTGAAGAAGGAGAAGAAGGCGGGCCTGCGCGTGCACGGCAAGGCAGGCGAGCCGTGCCCGGTCTGCGGCGACACCGTCCGCGAGGTCTCGTTCGCGGACTCCGCTCTGCAGTACTGCGCGACCTGCCAGACCGGCGGCAAGCCGCTGGCCGACCGGCGGCTATCCCGGCTGCTCAAGTAGCAGCCGGGACGCGAGTCCAGGGCGGCAGCGCAGCCCGCCTCGGCCCGCGGCCCGCGGCGGGAGGAGGCGGGTCCGCCTCAGTTGAAGATCTGCCCGAGCTTCGACCAGCGTGCCAGGTCGCAGCCGCCGTCTACGACGGTCTCGTGCACCTTCTGGCCGAGGTAAGTGCCGCTGACCACCACATGACCCGCGTCGGCCAGGATCATCGGGCACATCGTGCGCGCCGGCAGGGCGGCGAACAGGCTGGTGCCCTTCAGCAGCTTGGCGCACGCAGCGGCAGGATCGCGAACGGTGCCGCTGGCCGGCTCGCAGCGCAGCGTGTAATGCCGCGGCGCGGTCGTGGCGGAACCGCTGAACCGCACGGTGAGCGAGATCTTCGCGGCCGAGGCGGCCGCTGCCGAACTCGCTGACGCGGCGGGCGCGCTGGACGCGGCCGTGCCCGGTGCAGCGGTGCTGCCGCACGCGGCCGCGACCAGCGCGCAGGCGGCAGCAGCAGCGCCGCGGAGCAGAACCGTCCGGTGCCGGGACCTGGCCGCGTGGCCGGCAGCGGGCTGGGGAAGCGCATCGCGTGTCTGTGGCGTCATGGCCATTGGACGTCCCTGCTCCCGTGCTGGTTCCCGTTACTGCCCGCGGACACGAGCATTTTCTCCCCGCCGCCGCGCCGCCGCCACCGCCGCCACGGCCTCTGCCGCCGCCGCGCGCAGCGGCGGCCGGACATCACTGCCACAGCAGCCGAATCGTCGCGCACGGCGCTAGCTGCAGGTTTGCGCTGTTCACCGGTCCTGGGACAGATGCTAGTGACACCATGAGGCGGTGAGTTGGAAGCTTGCCGTGGCACCCCGCGACCGCGACAGGATCGATGGCACTGCCCGCGCGGTCATCGAGTGCGCGGCCGACGCGATCATCGCCGTGGGCGCGGATCGCCGGGTGACGGTGTGGAATCCGGCTGCCGAGAAGCTGTTCGGCTGGACCGCCGCGGAGGTCGTCGGACTGGAGCCGCCGTTCGTCCCGGAGGAACTGCGGGCAGAGCACAACGCGGTACTCGAGCGCGTCGCCAGCGGCGGCCAGGTCTCCTTCGCCACGCGCCGGACCTGCAAGGACGGCTCGATGGTCGATCTGCGGATCGACGCCAGCAGGATGCTGGACAGTACCGGCGAGGTGGCGGGCTGGGTCTGCGTCTGTCACCAGAGCGGGGACGATGAGGCCGTCCGGCACTACATGGCCGAGCGCGCCCGGGTGGTGCGACGGCTCGGTGACGTGGTCGCCGACATGAACGCGCAGCTTGAGCTCGAGGCCGTACTTGACCGGATCGCGGCCAGCCTGCGCGAGCTCACCAGGGCAGACGCCGGCGGCTTCGTGATCATCGAGAAGGACCGGCTGCGCCTGGTGAGCCTGGACGGCCTGCCCGCCGAGCTGCGCGGCCGGAGCGCCGACCTGCAGACCAGCATGGTCGGGCAGCTCATGCGGTCCGGCAAGACGGTGCTGATGGCGACCAGTGATTCCGGCGGCTTCGACGACCTGATCTGGGCCGCGCTGCCGGGCCTGCACACGATCACGCTCAGCCTGTCGCATGTGGCCGGGCGCCCGTTCGGCGCGCTGTACGCGCTCTACAGCGGGCGCAAGGTCGGCCATGTCGAGCTTGAGCTGCTGGAGCTCCTGGCCGGGCACGCCAGTGTCGCGCTCTCGAACGTGACCGCGTTCGAGGAGGTCGTGAGGCAGCGAGCGCACGAGCGGGCGGTCATCGACGCCAGCGCCGACGGGATCGCGGTGCTCGACGCTGACGGCCTGGTCCGCCAGTGGAATCCGGCCGCGCACCGGCTGACCGGCCTGTCGCCCGAGCTGGCGACCGGCCGCCGGCCGCCGTTCCCGCTGCCGGAGCCGGGCGAGAAGCTCACCTACAAGCTCGCCAGCGGGCGGTGGATCGATCTGCTCTGCACCGGGCTGGCGGGCCGCGGCGAGAAGGTGCTGGACTTCCGTGACATCACCGCGGCGAAGGAACTGGAGGAAGCCAAGGACCTGTTCCTCGCGACGACCAGTCACGAGCTGCGGACGCCGATCACGGTGGTGCAGGGCTTCGCGAGCACGCTGGCCAGCCGCTGGGACAAGCTCGCGGACGCTGACCGGCGGTCCGCGGTGCAGACGATTGCCGAGCGGGCCGGGTCGCTGGCCAGGCTGGTCGAGCAGCTGCTGCTCGGCTCACGGGCCGGGGCAGATCAGCTGCAGGTGAGCAACGGTCCCTTCGACGTCGCAGCGCTGCTGCGCGGCAGCGTGGTGGCCTTCAGGCCGATGTCGGATCTGCACAGCCTGGACATCGACGTCGCCGAGGGCCTGCCCGAGGCTCACGGTGATCCGATGGCCACGGACATCATCATCGGGCAGCTGCTGGAGAACGCGTTCAAGTACTCGCCAGAAGGGGGCGCCATCACCGTCAGCGCGCGGGCGGACGGTGACGCGATCGTGGTCGAGGTCGCTGACCAGGGCATTGGCATCACGCCCGAGGACCGGGAGCGCGTCTTCGAGCGATTCGTTCAGGGTGAGGCGGGCGACAGGCGCCGGTTTGGCGGCATCGGCCTCGGCCTGTACATCGTGCGCCAGCTGGTCAGGGCGCAGGGCGGCGAGATCGCTGCCGACAGCCCGCCTGGCGGGGGTACCGTGATCCGGCTGAAGCTGCGGCGCGCCGACGCACCGGACGAGTCGGCCCGGACCGGCGCGCCCGCGCTGCCGAGGCCCCGTCCTGCCAGCGAGCCGTCAGCGACCTGAGCTGGCTCCGGCCGGCTGCTAATTTCAGCGCCGGTCATTAATCGGCGTTGCCTATTTCGCTGATGCGGTCTGATGGCCGCCGGTATAGTCGCCGGTGCTGCAAAAATCGCATTCACTTAATACTTGTCTAAAGGTCCCTGAGGATTTCCTGAGGGCGTGCGTCATTGTTAGGTGCTATTAGCGGCTGTCCGGGCGCAGTGGATTGTTCCGACGGAAAGTGGCCGGTTCGGGGTGGTGCAGGCCGCTTATTTCCGTGCGTCTGGCTTACGGGAGGGAAATAATGCCGGGAACGAGGTTGTCGTGGCGGGCTCGGACATCAGTGCGCGCGCGGCTGGCGGGCGCGGTTGCGGCGGCCGGGCTGGCCGGGCTGGCCGCGGCGGCGATGACTGGGGCGGCCCCGGCAGCGTCAGCGGCAACAGTGTCGGCAGCGTCGGCAGTGTCGGCAATGTCGGCAGTGACAGGGTCGGCAGTGACAGGGTCGACGGTGACGGGGTCGACAGTGACAGCCTCAGCGGACACCGCGTCAGGCGGCGCCGCGAGGGTCACTTCCGGTCCCGCCGCGGCCAGCCAGGCACCCGTCCCGTCGGTTCCCGCGTCTGCCAGTTTCGTCGCGCAGCCGCGGATAGCGGCAGGTCAGCCAGGGGTGCACCAGGCCTGCGGGACGCCGACCCGGCCTGGTCAGATGGCCTGCATGGCGCTGGTCTCGACCCGGAAGACCGACGGTGTCAGGGCCGACACGAGCCCGCCGGGCGGCTCGTCGTACGACCCCGCCCAGCTGCAGGACGCCTACGGGCTGACCACGGCCGCCGGCACCGCAGCCAACGGCGAGACGGTAGCCGTAGTCGACGCCTACAACGACGCGGAGGCGGGCGCGAATCTCGACGCCTACCGGTCCGCCTACGGCCTCGGCACATGCGATCAGAGCAACAAGTGCCTGACGGTAGAGAACGAGCATGGCGGGACGTCCGATCTGCCGAAGTCGGATTCCAGCGGCGGCTGGGAGCTCGAGGAATCGCTCGACCTCGATATGGTCTCGGCGATCTGCCCTAAGTGCTCGATAATTCTCGTCGAGGCCAATTCTTCCTCCATTGCCTCGCTCGCCGTCGCGGAGCGAACGGCTTCCCGGAGTGGCGCTAATGCCGTTTCCAATAGCTGGGGAAGTGGTGCCGAATTCACCGGCGAGAACGCATATGACCCGGATTTCTACGCGCCTGGTGTCGCGATCACGGCCGCGGGGGGCGACGACGGGTACGGCACGCAGTATCCCGCTGCGTCGCCCTACGTGACGGCGGTGGGCGGAACCACGCTGACCGGTTCCGCCGGAAGCTGGAGTCAGTCGGCCTGGAACGGCACCGGATCGGGCTGCTCCGAGCTTGAGCCGAAGCCGTCCTGGCAGACGGCCGATGCCACGTCGCCCGGCGGCTGCCTTAACCGCACCGACGATGACGTCTCCGCGGAGGCGAATCCGGATCCTGGCGTCTGGGTGTACGACACGGTGAAGGATCCTTCGGCCGGCATCTCGTCCGGCTGGGCTGCGGTTGGCGGGACAAGTGTCGGGACGCCTATCGTGGCCGCGGCTTTCGCGCTGGCCGGAGTGATGGCGGGAGGTCCGGGCAACGGCCTGATCGCGGGTACCTTCCCCGCTGCGTACCCGTACCAGAACAGCGCTGACTTCACCGATATCACCAGCGGGTCAGATGGCACCTGCGAGGCGGCAAGGAAGTACCTGTGCCACGCGGTCGCCGGGTATGACGGGCCGACCGGCGTCGGTGCGGTCAACGGCACAGCGGGCCTGACCGGGCAGACCGGCGGCGAGATCACGGTGGTGGGGCCAGGCACGCAGGTGTACCAGGCGGGCGCGAAGATCCGGCTGCAGCTGAACGTCCAGCCGGGCCCGGCATCGCCGACGCTCGCGGTCACGGGGCTGTCCGGGCTCGCTATCGGGGCCGACCAGGTCCTCAGCGGGACGGCGCCGTCTGCCACCGGCGTGCACCGGGTGACAGTCACCGCGACCGACGGCGGCCAGACGGACTCGGCCTCGTTCGACCTGGTAGTGGTGCCGAAGATCACCGCCAGGCATCCGGCCTCGGGCGAGGTGCGGCTGAACGGCGGAGCCTGGTGCCTGACCGGCGCGGGCTACAGCCGGGCGGCAGGCACGGCAGCGGTGCTCGAGCGCTGCGCTGGCAAGGCAGCCCAGCACTGGTCGCTGCGGCCCCGGGGCGGAGTCGGCGGCACGGGCATAGTGAAGATCGACGGGAGATGCCTGACCATCAGCAGCGGCAGCGGCAACGGCGCGAAGGCGTCCATCCGGGGCTGCGCCAAGAGCTCATCCCGGCAGGACTGGACCTACCAGGCCAGCGGCCATCTGCGGAACTCCGCGACCGGTAAGTGCCTGGCCGTGCACGGCAGCGCGGCAGGCGGGCGGCCGGTCGTCATCTGGTCGTGCAGCGGTGGTGCGTCAGCCGGGTGGGTGCTGCCGGCGGCACCGGTACTGTCCGGCGTCTCCGGCCGCTGCCTGGCTGACCCGGGTACCAGCAGCAAGGCCGGGACCCGGATCGAGATGGCCGCATGTGCCTCGTCCGCGTCGCAGCGGTGGACGGCCGAGCGCAGCGGCGCGATCGAGATTGCCGGCAAGTGCCTGGCCGTCAAGGGCGGCAGCATGCTGGACGGAGCCGAGATCGAGCTGGCCACCTGCTCCAGCTCGAAGGCGGAGCGCTGGATCCGCGGCCCGGCCGGGCAGCTGATGAACGCCCGATCCGGGCGCTGCCTGGCAGACCCGGCGAACTCCAGGACCGCGGGAGCGAAGCTGACGCAGGACGACTGCTACAGCGAGCCCGGCGAGATCTGGGTGATCAGCTGAGCCGGCGGCGTTGCCACCCGGCGCCGGGCTGAGGACGGGCCGGCTAGCTCTTGACGCTGACCTTGGCGGTGAGCCGCTTGCCGGTGACCGGATCGCGCTCAACCGGCGTGCCGCCGGACGCGTCGATGTACTTGTCGATGATGCCGGTAACGTCCTCGCCCTGCATCACGATCTGGCCGCGCTCCATCCAGATGACCCGGTTGCAGGTCACCTCGACCTCTTCCAGGTTGTGCGCGACCAGGAAGACGGTGCCCGCCTGGGCCCTCAGCTCCTCGATCCTGGCGTGGCTCTTGACCCGGAACTCGGCGTCGCCCGTGGCCAGCGCTTCGTCGATGAGGAGTACCTCGTGGCTCTTGGACGCCGCGATCGCGAACCGCAGGCGGGAGCCCATCCCGGAGGAGTAGGTCTTCATCGGCAGGTCGATGAAGTCGCCCACCCCGGAGAAGTCGACGATGCTCTGATACCTGTCCTTGGCTTCCTGCCGGGTCATGCCCATGGCCAGGCAGCCGAGAATGACATTGCGCTCACCGGTCAGGTCATCCAGCAGCGCCGCGTTGACGCCGAGCAGCGCCGCCTCGCCGGTGGTGTAGACGTTGCCCTGCTCGGGAGGCAGCAGTCCGGCGATGGCCCGCAGGAGTGTGGACTTGCCCGATCCGTTGCGGCCGATGATGCCGACGGCGTCGCCCCGGTAGGCGATGAAGGACATGCCCCGGATCGCGTGGACCTCGCGGATGTTGCCCCGGCTCTTGCGGCCGAGGACGCGCAGCAGCACGGTGGCGGCGGTGCCGCGGTCCCCGCCCGCGCCGTACACCTTGTACACGATATGCAGGTCGTCCACGACCACCATGGGATCAGCCACGGCCGTACCTCGTCTCAGCTCGCCAGAAGAAGTAGAAGCCGACTGCCAGCGCGACTGCCGCCCAGGCGATGCCGTAGTACCAGAAGTGATCCGGGTTGGCGTAGTAGCGGCAGTAGGCACTGTCGTACAGCTGGGCCGTCGTCGCGCCGGTCTGATGGCCCGCGGTCTGCCAGATGTGGCATCGTGCCGCGTTGTACGGCTGGCTGCCGGGTGCGCTCAGCCGCTGGCTCTGAAGCAGCGCGTTGCGGATCAGGGTGATATAGAGCGCGGCCGGATTGATCTCCAGCAGCGCGACCGCCCAGCGGTAGGTGCGGATGTCCAGGGTGGCGATGTTGAACAGCACCCCGGACAGGTACAGCCAGGTCCGCATCAGGAACGGCAGCAGCTGGCTGAAGTCGTTCACCTGCGAGCCAAGCCGGGCCACCAGCAGCCCGACGCCGACGTTGAAGAGCGTCTGCAGCAGCAGCGCGGGGATGACCAGCAGCCAGTACCAGGTGATCGGCTCGCCGCTGACGATGACGATCACTGCCAGGACGACCATCGAGAGCGCCATCTGCTGGAGCTCGATCATGACGTAGGCGAGCGGCAGCGAGGCCCGCGGGAACTGCAGCGCCCGGATCAGCGGCAGGCTGTCGGTGATCACCGACGAGGTCGAGATGAACGCCCGCTGGGTGAAGTTGAAGACGAAGACGCCCGTGACGAGGAAGGCGAGATAGTTCGGGATGCCCCTGTTGATATGCAGCAGCAGGCCGAAGATGAGGAAGTAGACGCCCGCGTTCAGCAGCGGTGTCAGCACCTGCCAGAGCTGGCCGAGCTTCGCCTCGGTGTACATGGCGATGTTGCGTGCCGTCGCAAACGCCAGGATGAAGTGAACCCGCCGCCACAGCTGGCGGATGTACGCCGGGATCGTCGGCCGCTGCGCGCTCGGCCGAAGTCCGTGCCGGACGGCATACTCCGCCAGCGGCTCGCCTTCGACCTCCGGGGACATGACCGCGACGTCGCCCGCCTGCAGCCGGCCGGGTGCCGAGAGACGGCCCGCATTCGGGTCCCGGCGCGGGCGCCGCTCGCGCACCGGCGTTTTCTGGTCCCTCACGCAGCGCTCCTGCATGCCTCTGAGTTGTGCGGGGCAACTGTCACGCCGCGACTGTACCACCATGGCAGTTGTGCGATACAACTGTTGTCATGGCCGCCGACGTGTCGCCCAACGATACCGAGCTTGAGCTGCTGCTGACCCAGTTGCTGCGGATGCTCTCGCCCGCTTTCGCCGCAGACGACGACAGCGCGCGGCCTGGCGCCGCAGACGGCCGGGCCGCCGCCAGCCGCGGCGGTGACGGTCATCAGGCCGCCGCGTCCCAGGTCAGCGGACAGTTCAGTGACGGCAGCGCGCCCGGCGGCGGCGCTCGGGGCGGCCCTGGCACCGGCGACGCTGGCGCGACACCGGGGGTGTCGGCGTCCGAGGCGCGCGCGCTGATCGAGCTGATCTCCGCGCGCGGCATCGCCCAGGGCGAGCTGGCCGCGCTGCTGGGGCTGGATAAGAGCACCGTCAGCAGGCTGGCAGCCGGCCTGGAGCGCAAGGGCTGGGTCCGCCGCGGCCGGGACGAGGCTAATCAGCGCTACGTCCGCCTCTACCTGACACCGCAGGGCGGCGCAGTGGCGGGCAGGGTCTGGCAGGCCTGGCAGTCCCGGCAGGCACGGATACTGGCGGCGCTGTCCGCGGACGAGCGCGCCGGCCTCTCCGCCGGCCTGGGCGGCCTCGTCCGCGGGCTGGCAGCAGAGGGACTGCTCGGGGAGACGGCGGGAAAGGACAGCTGACCGGTCCTCCGGCGCCGTCGGGCGGTGGCCAGGCACAGCGGACCAGGACCTGGGTTACTCATTGCGAGCCTGTTACCGTTGTTGCCGGTGGTATGCACGATGCGCATGTCGGTTTCCGCTCATGCCGGGCCGGGCATCTCCGCCGCAGCGGTTCTTCGGCGTCGTCGCAGATTCGCGGGCTGCGCAGGGAGGTGAGAGCGGCGGGCACGGTACTCCTGCCTTGCGCACCCGCGAGTGTCGCTGTGGCCCGCGAGCGGCTCGCCGCCGATCTCTTCGCGGCGGGAATCTTCGATGGCGCCATCGGTGATGCGGTCCTCGTCGTCAGCGAGCTGCTGAGCAATGCCATCCGGCATGCGAGGCCGCTGCCCGGATCGAGCCTGCAGGTTGCCTGGGCTGTCGATGACGGAGCGGTAGAGGTCGCAGTCAGTGACGGCGGGGCACCGACGAGGCCGATGCCTGCCCATGCCACGGCTTCCGCGCTGGGCGGCCGCGGCCTCGACATCGTCGAGTTCCTGGCCAGAGCCTGGGGAGTCAGGACCGACGACGCCGGGATGACGGTCTGGGCGGTCCTGGCGGCGCCTGCGGGCCGGCGGCCAGCGGATGGCGGCGCTGAGGTCCCCGTCCACACCTAACCGGGCTGACAGGCGTAATCCGGTGGCCCGGCGGTAATACCTCCCACAGCGGATGCAATGTCAGCGGCCCGGGGGAACGGCGGCTCGCGAGTGGCACCGCTGCGCAGCGTGGTGTCGGCGGGGGGAAATGTCGTGAGTCAGATCCAGGGCGTGGACAGTGAGATCGGCCAGCTCAGGACTGTGCTCATGCACAGACCGGGGCCGGAGCTCGAGCGGGTCACGCCGCGGCATTCCGGCCGGCTGCTGCTCCGCACGCTGCCCTGGGTGACTAAGGCCAGGCAAGAGCACGACCTGCTCTGCGAGCAGCTGCGGGAGCAGGGCGCTGAGGTGCTGTACTTCACGGCGCTGCTGCAGGACACCCTCGAGTATCAGCCGGCCAGGACCGAGGCCGTCCGGATGGCCGTTGCCGACGCCGGCCTCGGCGACGAGCTGCGCGGCCAGCTCCGCTCGCACCTGGAGGACCTCCCGCCTGAGCAGCTCGCTCAGGTCCTCATCGCAGGGCTGACCCGGGACGAGCTCAAGATCGGCCAGGGCGTCGTTTTCGAGTTGCTCGACCGGCACGACTTCGTCCTCGACCCCCTTCCCAACCTGGTCTTCACGAAGGACTCCAGCTTCTGGATCGGCGATCAGGTCGCCGTTGCCAGCCTGGCCGCGCCGTTCCGGCGCCGGGAGACCGGGCTTGCCACCGTGGTGTACCGGCACCATCCCCGGTTCGCCGGCACGAAGTGGATCTACCAGGCGGGCCTGGAGAACCTCGATGGCGGAGACGTGATGCTCCTGGCGCCAGGGGTGGTCGCCATCGGGGTCGGCCAGCGGACGACGCCGGCCGGGACCGAGCGCCTGGCGCGGCGCCTGTTTGACGCGAGCCTGGCTCACACCGTGCTCGCCGTGCCCGTCCGCCAGCACGGCGACCGGCACCTGGATACCCTCTGCGCCGTCCTGGACACTGACGCGGTCCTGATGCACCCGAGCGTCGCCTACGCGCTCACCGCGCACACCATCTCGCCGCGTGGTGACGGAATGCGCGCGTCCAGGGCGCAGCCGTTCCTCGAGGCCGCGGCGCAGGCGATGGGGATCGAGCGCCTGCACGTGATCGACTCCGGGCTCGACCCGCTCTGGGGTGAGTCAGGCCAGGGCGACGACGGCAGCAACGTTCTGGCCATCGGCCGCCGCGTCGTTGTCAGTCACGAGCGGAACTCAGAGACCAACGCCAGGCTCGAGCAGGCGGGGGTGCGGGTGATCCGGGTGCCCAGCAGCGAGCTGGGCAGCCTCCGCGGCGGCCCGCGCTGCATGACCTGCCCGGTGGGCCGCGAGCCCGCGGCTCAGGCAGCTGACGAAGCGCAGCCGCCGCCGTCGGCCACGCTCTCGGGGGGCCGAACTGGCGCCCTGCTGGGCGGCGGGCTGCCGGGCGGGGAGATAGCCCTCCCCGGTGCGCGGGAGGTGGTGAGGCCGGAGAGGATCCCGGCGGGCGCGAGCGCGTCAGCAGGGTCGCCGCAGCCTGGCCCGGCTAGTGCCGGCCGCGGGGCCGCCGAGCTGGCGCAGGCGGGATTACCAGCGGCTGCGCGACCGGCGCGACGACCGGCGGCCCAGCCGGAATACTCCGGTCGCGGCGCCGATGAACAGCACGATCAGCGCGATCAGAGCAAGCCAGAAGAATGTCTTGATAACGGCGGCCGCCACGAAGATGACGACGATGGCGCCGACGACTATCAGCAGCATGCGGAGCATGCTTCTACCGTACGTCGCCGCTATCGCGCCCTGGTCGGCCGGCCGGTCCGCCGGCCGCCCGCCGCGCCCGGCCGCCGGAGGGCTCCCGGCACCGAAATACGCAGGATCGGCCAGTTCTCCGGTCGTTATCGAGGTAAATCAGGGCTAACCGGCCGGCGGGATACGCCCATCTAGCCGGCTTCAGCGCGGACCCGGTAGTCTGCGGCAGGTGGAGCTAAAGGTCACGAGCAGGACGCAAGGCGATCACACCGTCATCTCCGTGACGGGCGAGATCGACCTGTACACCGCGCCCCGACTCCAGTCCGAGCTGATGACAGCTCTGGGCACGAACCCGGCCCGCCTGATCGTGGACATGTCCGGCGTCGAGTTCTGCGACTCGACGGGCATCAACGTGCTGCTCGCAGCGCACCGGCAGGCACGCGAGCGCGGCGGAGAGCTTCAGCTCGCCGCGCCGGGGTCAGCGACCAGGAAGGTGCTCCAGGTCACCGGGCTGGAAGCGGTTTTCTCGGTGGTCGACCTTCCGGTCCAGGTCACGGGTCAGTAGCCGCCCGGCCGCCAGGCCCGCCAGCACTAGGATCTCTGCCATGCCGACCGGCGACCTCGCTGTCATCATTCCTGCCCGGAACGAGGCCGACCGCGTCGGCGCCACCGTCACGGCGGCGAGCAAGCTGCCCGGCGCAGACATCCTCGTCGTCGTGGACGACGGCTCAGGCGATGACACGGCTGCCGTCGCCGCCGCGGCCGGCGCCCGTGTCGTCCGGCACGCGCGGAACCGGGGCAAGGCGGCCGCGATGGAAACCGGAGCCGAGGCAGTGCGGCTCATCGAATCCGGCGCGGCGGCCCCGGGTGCAGCCCTGCCCGGCCCGCGGCACCTGCTGTTCCTCGACGCTGACCTGGCTGACAGCGCTGCCAGCGCCGGCCCGCTGGCGGAGCCGGTCCGCGCGGGGACCGCGGACATGACGATCGCCATCTTCACGAGCAGGGTGCGCAAGGGCGGCTTCGGCATCGTCGTCGCTACCGCTGGCGCCGGCATCGAGCGGGCCATCGGCTGGCGGCAGGCCCAGCCCCTGAACGGCATGCGGTGCCTGACCAGGGCCGCGTTCGATGCCGCGCTGCCGCTGGCACCGGGCTGGGGAGTGGAGACCGGCCTGACCATTGACCTGGCCCGCAAGGGCTTGCGGATCAGCGAGGTTGAGGTGCCGCTGTCGCACCGGGCAACCGGCAACGACTGGCGGAGCCAGCTGCACCGTCTGCATCAGCTCGCCGACGTCACCAGGGCGCTCGCCGCTCGCGAGCCCGCACTCCGCCGGCTCGGGCACCGCGAGGCCCGGCAGGCCGCTCGCCGGCGGCCGTAGCCAGGCTGCGCGGCTGTGCCGATCCCGGCGTCACGGCCAGCACCCGCCGCCGGCGATGCGATCATGATGCGGTGAGCTACCGGTACTCCTATCTCGGCCCGCGCGGCACCTTCACCGAGGCGGCGGTGCGCGCGCTTGATGGCGGCGCGAATGAGGACGCACTGTCCTGCCCGTCGATCCAGGCCACGCTGGAGGCCGTCAGAGGCGGCCAGGCGGAGCTCGGCGTGGTGCCCATCGAGAGCTCCGTTGAGGGCGCGGTCACGGCCACGCTCGATGAGCTGGCCGTGGGAGCGGAGCTGGTGATCTGCGCCGAGGTCCTGGTTCCGGTCGAGTTCGCGCTGCTGGCCAGACCCGGTACCAGGCTCGCCGAGGTGCGGCGGGTCGGCGGCCATCCGGTGGCGCAGCCGCAGTGCCGTAGCTGGCTGGCCACGAACCTGCCAGACGCGGACTGGCACCCGGCGGCGTCGAACTCCGACGCCGCCAGGCTCGTCCGGGACGGCGAGCTGGATGCCGCGCTGGCCGGCGTGTTCGCCGCGGAACTCTACGGCCTGATACCGCTCGTGACCGGAGTGCACGACCGCGAGGACGCGGTGACAAGGTTCGTGGCGGTCCGCAAGCCCGGCGAGCTGCCGGCCCGCAGCGGCGCGGACAAGACGTCCGTCGTCGCGTTCCTCATGGATGATCATCCGGGCGCGCTGATGGACATTCTCGGCCAGTTCGCGATCCGCGGCGTCAACCTGACCAGGATCGAGTCCCGGCCGACCGGCGACGGGATCGGCCGCTACTTCTTCTTCATCGACTGCGAGGGGCACGTGGAGCAGGCCAGGGTAGGCGAGGCGCTGATGGGCCTGCGCCGGGTCTGCAGCACGGTCAGGTTCCTCGGCAGCTACCCGGCCGCCAGCCTGGAAGCGCTGCCAGGCCGACCGGGACGCCAGGTGACTCCCATAGCCGACAAATCCGACGACGATTTCCTCGCGGCCGCTGACTGGCTGGCGCGGGTCAGATCGGGCGGGGTCTGACGGCGCGCGGCTACAGGTACGGCCCGGAGGCGCGCGTCATGCCCTGAGTCTGGTCCTCGCCCTCCTGGCCCTGCGGCATCATCCCTGGCGGCAGCGCCCGACGCATCTGCTCCAGCTGCTGCCTGGCTGCCATCTGCTGGGCGAAGAGGGTTGTCTGGATGCCGTGGAACAGGCCTTCGAGCCATCCCACCAGCTGAGCCTGCGCGATCCGCAGCTCCGACTCGCTCGGGATCTCATCCTCGGCGAACGGGAGCGACAGGCGCTCGAGCTCGTCGACCAGCTCCGGAGCCAGGCCGTCCTCGAGCTCCTTGATTGAGCTGGCGTGGATTTCCTTGAGCCTGGCCCGGCTCTTCTCGTCCAGCGGGGCCGCCCTGACCTCTTCCAGCAGCTGCCGGATCATGTTGCCGACGCGCATAACCTTGGCCGGCTGCTCGATCATCTCGGTAACCGGCCGCTCGCGCGACTCCTCGACGCCGGATTCGGTCGCGACTCCGTCGGGGCCGACGACGACAATCCGCGGTGTGTCGTGGACTTCAGCGTTGGTCTGCTCGCTCATGCTTCCCTAGTCTGCCGGCCTCGGTGCCGATGCGCACATTCGGGGGCCGGCCAGTCGCGGCAGCGGGCCGCTGGACGGGTCACTGGCCGGTCGCCAGCAGGATCTTGCCGACGTGCCCGCTTGCCGCCATCAGCCGGTGTGCCTCCGCTGCCTCGGCAAGTGGCAGTGTCGTCTCGATCACCGGCCTGACCTGCCCGGAGCTCACCAGCGGCCAGACCCCGGCCAGGACCGATGCCACGATGGCCGCCTTATCCGCCGTCGGCCGGGACCGCAGCGTGGCCGCGTGCACCGTCGCGCGCTTGCGCAGCAGCTGACCGAGGTCCAGCTCGCCGGTGCTGCCGCCCTGCAGGCCGATGACGACCAGGCGGCCGCCGGGCGCCAGCGCGGTCACGTTCTGCCGGAGATAGCCGCCGCCGATGATGTCCAGGATGACATCCGCGCCGCGGCCGCCGGTGAACTCGAGCAGAGCTGCGGCGAAGTCCTCGTCCCGGTAGTTGATGGCCAGGTTCGCGCCGAGCTCGCGGCACCGCTCCAGCTTGGCCGCCGAGCCGGCGGTGCAGGCGACCGTGGCGCCGAGTGCATGGCCCAGCTGAATCGCCATCGTGCCGATGCCACTTGAGCCGCCGTGGACGAGCAGGGTCTCTCCCGGAGCCAGCCCCGCGTATGTCACGACAGTGGAGTAGACGGTGCACGCGACTTCCGGCAGGGCAGCCGCGTCAGCCAGCGCCAGCCCGGCCGGGATCGGCAGCACCTGCCCGGCAGGCACCGCGACCTGCTCGGCGTAACCACCTCCGGCCAGCAGCGCGCACACCGCGTCCCCTGGCTGCCAGCCGGTGATCTCGCTGCCGACGGCCGCGATCCGGCCGGCGCACTCCATGCCCGGATAGGGCGGCGCGCCCGGCGGCGGCGGGTAGCTGCCCTCCCGCTGCGACAGATCGGCCCGGTTCACTCCGGCTGCAGTAATAGCGATCAGCACCTCATCGGCTGCCGGGACCGGATCGGGCACTTCGCGCAGCTTGAGTACCTCTGGCCCGCCCGGGTGATCGATCACAACCGCGCGCATGGTGTCCTCCGGCAGCGTCAGCTGCATTCCGGCACGTCACTGGCCTAGGCTCGGCCTGTCGGGCGGGGGATGGCGGGGGCCGCCCGGCTTTCTCAGGTGACTGAAGGGTGTGGCAACACCTTGGCAGAAGACCGGCAGGACCAGATCGCGGGGGCAGAGCAGACCGAGCAGGGCGTGCCAGCGCAGCGCCGGAACCTGACGGTTCCGGCCGCCCGCACGGACGGTGCCGGGGTCGCGCCTGGCGGGGAACTGCCAGCGGATCACGCAGCTTCTGATCAGGCAGCGGCTTACCAGGCGGGGCCGGTACCCGAGGCATTCGCTGAGCCGGGATCGCCCCGCCAGGCCTACGAGCAGGATGCGACCGGCGACGGCGCGAGCGGCAGCGCGCCAGATGAGCAGTGGCGCAGCGACGGGATCGGCGGCCTCTTCGGCTCGCGAGCCGAGGAACTGCCCGGCCCGGGCGCGCCGGACGGGGACGGGATCGCCGACACAGCGCCCGACGGCATCCCGGCGGCCGCGCGGGCCAGCCAGCGCCAGCGCCGGCGGGCGCGCGAGTCGTCCGACCAAGGCGGCCGGCGCGCGCATGCCAGGAATGGCGGCGCGGCCCGCGATGCCGGGCAGGCGCAGGGCCAGGTCACGGCCAGCCTGCCCGGCGGCTTCTCGCCGTCACTGCTGGTGCCGCCGCGGCGCCGGGCGCCCGCTCCGGGCTGGCGCCGCACCGTCTACCGGGCGTCGGGCGGCCTGGTCCGGGTTCCCGCGTCGGCAGCCGAAACCCGCCGCCGCGACATGATCAGCCGGGCACGGACCCCGGTCGCGGCAGGCCACTACCGGATCGCCGTGCTGAGCCTGAAAGGCGGCGTCGGGAAGACGACGATCACCATGGGCCTGGGCTCCATGCTGGCGGCGATGCGCGGCGACCGGATCATTGCCGTGGACGCCAGCCCCGACCGCGGCACCCTGTCCGACAAGCTGGCGCCGCAGACACCGGCAACCATCCGCGACCTGCTCGACGAGCGCGAGCAGATCCTCCGCTACGCCGACGTCCGTGCCTTCACCTCCCAGGCTCCGAGCCGGCTCGAGGTCCTGGCATCGTCCCGTGACCCGGCCGCTACCGTCGCCTTCGGCGAGCAGGACTACCGGGAGGCCTGCGCTGTGCTTGAGCGCTACTACTCCATCTGCATCACCGACTGCGGCACCGGCCTGCTGCACTCGGCGATGGCCGGCGTGCTCGGCCTCGCCGACCAGATCGTGCTGGTCTCGACGGCGTCAGTGGACGGGGCCAGGAGCGCGAGCGCATGCATGGACTGGCTCGCCGCGCAGGGCCACCACGATCTGGTCAGGAACGGGGTCGTCGCCGTGACGGCCTCCCGCCGGCACAGCAGGACCGGACTGGATCTGGGGCTGCTCGCGGGGCACTTCGCCGCCCGGTGCCGGGCCGTGACGGTAGTGCCGTACGACCCGTACCTGGCGCAGGGCGCTGAAGTCGAGCTCGATCAGCTACGCAAGACGACGGCCAATGCCTTCCTGGAACTGGCGGCTGTCGTGGGCGACGGGTTCACCCGCAGGGGCGGCGACCTGCGGGCAATCACGGCTACGGCGAACCCCGGGCCGATCTGAGAGCCCCCGGGAATCTGCTCTGTGCCTCTCGCCGATGGCGGAGGGCGTGGTGGCGGAGGGTGTGGGATTCGAACCCACGGTGACGCTCGCGCGCCACAACGATTTTCAAGACCGTCGCCCTCGGCCACTAGGCGAACCCTCCGCCGACAACGATAGCGGTGCCGGGCCTGGCGCAGTACTACACCAGGTCGTGAGTAGGCTCACCGGTGAGAGGAGACAGCATGCTTCCGCCGTTTGGCCTGTCGGCGGTGCTGACGCAGTGGCAGTTCGCACCGGTCGTCACCGTCGTTGCCGTCCTCCTGGCAGGCCTCTACGGGTGGGGCGCGCTCCGGGTCTCCCGGCGGCATCCGGCGCGGCCGTGGCCGGTCTGGCGCACCTGCATGTTCCTGGCCGGCCTCGCGGTGATCGTGCTCGCGACCGAGAGCGGCATCGGCGCCTACGACGACCTGCTCTTCTATGACCACATGGTGCAGCACCTGATGCTGCTGATGGTGGCGCCGCCGCTGCTGATCACCGGCCAGCCGCTCACCCTGCTGCTGCACGCCAGCAGGAATCCGCTGCACACCTGGGCCAAGCGGGTGCTGCGGTCGCGGATCGCCAGCTTCCTGACCTGGCCGGTGTTCGCCGCGGTGCTCTACGCGGTCGCCGTGATGGCCGCGCATCTCACCGGCATCGCGGACTACGTCGAGCGGAACCAGACCGCCCACAACGCCGAGCACGCGCTGTTCGTGATCATCGGCTATCTGTTCTTCCTGCCGATCCTCGGCAGGGAGCCGATCAGGTGGCGGCTGTCCTACCCGGTCCGGTTCGTGATCCTGGTCCTGCTGATGCCGGTCGACACGTTCACCGGTCTCGCGCTCGGCTACGGGAGCGCGAGCTCACCGGGCGTGCCAGTCGGCCCGCGGCCGGCCTGGGCCCCGTCGGGAGTGTCCGACCTGCATCTCGGCGGTGCCGTGATGTGGGTAGGCGGGGACGCGATCATGTTCGGCCTGATGATGCTCGTGTTCCTGATGTGGAGCCGGGACGACCGGGCGGCCGTGAGCGGTCACGGCTTCTTCGAGCAGGCCCGCCGGGAGAACCTGGCCACCCTGGTCGCCTCGCATCAGCCGGTGGCTGCCGCGGCCGGCCCCGCGTCGATGGCTGAGTCCGCGCCCCAGCAGGCGCTCGCCCGCGGCGGCATCGATGACGACGACCACCTGGCTGCCTACAACGCCTACCTGGCCCGGCTGAACCAGCGGCCGCCACCCGAGGCGAGCTAGCTGTTCTGCCCGGTCGGGCCGCCTGACGGCGATCTCGCCGCGCCCTGATTCTGCCCTCTCGTCAAATGCCATATAACGGGCGCGACAGTTACGGATGCTGCCAGGGTGCGGCGCCTCGTTCCCGGAAAAAATCTTGTCCGGCGGCTGAACCCGATCAGCCGGCCTTCCGTGCCTATGAGTAGCACCGTGCCATGGCCGCACCCGAGGCACGGGGCTCGGCCGCCGGGAGGACAGCGGGCTCATGGCCCCGTCCGCTGCTCACCCGGCGGCCAAACTCATGCCCGGGCACGCTGCGACACGCCGGCGAGTGGTTTCTACGCCAATCTAAGGAAAGCGCTAGATCCGCTCATACTCTCCTGCCTATGGACCCTGTGCGGAACCCCTACGCACCCGGCGCCGGTCAGCGCCCCCCGGAGCTGGCCGGCCGTGATCGCGAGATCGGGCAGTTCGAGGTCGTGCTGGAGCGGGTGGCCCGCGGGCGCCCCGAGCGCAGCATGGTGCTCACCGGGCTCCGCGGCGTCGGCAAGACCGTGCTGCTGAACTCGTTCCGCTCGATGGCGATGCAGCGGCTCTGGGGCACCGGCAAGCTGGAGGCCAGGCCCGACCAGTCGATTCGCCGTCCGGTGGCCAGCGCGCTGCACATGGCGGTGCGCGAGCTCGCACCGCGGCACCGCGCGCCCGAGCGGATCGACCACTTCCTGGGCGTGCTCAAGGCGTTCGCCGCGCGGGATGCCAGGGCGCCGAAGGGCTCGATCGTCACGCAGCTCGGCATCGACGCGCCGGCGGTACGCGGCCGGGCCGACTCCGGTGATCTCGAGGTCGACCTGACTGAGCTGTTCGCCGACGCGGCCTCGGTCGCTGCCGACCTGGGGGTCGGCATCGCCCTGTTCGTCGACGAGATGCAGGACATCCCGGCGGCCGACATCTCGGCTCTCTGCGCGGCCTGTCACGAGCTATCCCAGAGCAACGGCCCGCTGATCGTGGTCGGGGCCGGCCTGCCGCACCTGCCGTCCGTGCTGTCGGCGAGCAAGAGCTACTCGGAACGGCTGTTCCGGTACGTGGCCATCGACCGGCTGGACCGCAAGTCCGCTGACTTCGCCCTGCTCGCGCCCGCACGGCGGGAGGGGGCGGACTTCGAGCCGGCCGCGCTGGATGCGCTGTACGCGGCCGCCGACGGCTACCCGTACTTCGTCCAGGCCTACGGCAAGGTCACCTGGGACGTGGCGGCGGCCAGCCCGGTGACCCTGCACGACGTCAGCGTGGCCGGGCCGGTGGCGGCGGGGGAGCTGGCCATTGGCTTCTTCGGCAGCCGGTACGAGCGGGCGACGCCGGCCGAGCGAGAGTACATGCGGGCGATGGCGATGCTCGGCGACGATCCGGTGCAGACTGCCCAGGTGGCCGATGAGCTCGGGCGAAAGCCATCCAGCGTCTCCCCGGCCAGGGACAACCTGATCAAGAAGGGCCTGATCTACAGCTCGGAACGGGGCCTGATCGCGTTCACGGTGCCGCATTTCGGCAGATTCCTGCGAGCCCAGCCAGCCTGAGGCTTCGGTCCGGCAGGCTGGTCGGCTGGCAGGCTGGTCGGCTGGCTGGTCGGCTGGCTGGCTGGTCGCTCGGGGAGCCAGGTCCGGGGCCGCCTATGGCCAAGTCTCGGGCTTTCTAGCGCTGGGCGTAGACATCCGTAGAGAGCGGCAGATCCTCGCGCGCCGGGAGGCCGGCGGCGCCTGCGGAGCTCGCCGGGGCCAGGCCCGCGGCCTCGCTCCGGTCGCCGGTAGCGACGCCAGCCGGGCTGCCCGCCGCCGGGACCCGGTCACCGTGCGATCGCGCGGGGGCTGGCGCGGCTGAGCCGTCCGGCCGGGCTGAGCGGGCCGGCGGGTGCCGGGCTGGCGGGTGCCAGGCTCGGGGTGCCGGGCCGGGCGGGCCGGCAGTCCTGGCCAGGGCACCTGCAGGCCGGTCACGGCATCGACGATCGCGACCTGAACCGGGGGCCGCCGGTGCTGCAGGAAGACCGCGAAGACGACCTCCACGGCCTGGCCGTCCAGGCGCCCCGGATAGACGACGTAGCGCCAGCACAGCTCCCGCCAGACATCGCCGGGGGTATCAGAAGTGATCAGGCCGGAGTACCGCCGCCAGTGCTTGCTGCGCCGCAGGGCAGCCAGCGTCCGCGCCGACGGAAGGGTCCGCAGCTCGCAGGGCTCGGAGTAGCCCAGCCGGATGAGCCCCTCGCCGACCTCAGGGGACAGCACTCCGATCACGATCAGCTCAGCGCACAGGAACGCGATGAGCTCGAGCGCGGCTCTCGCAGATCCCGGCGTCTGAAGGGGCCGCAGGCCGAGAGTCAGCAGCGCCGCGATGGCCAGGAGAGCGGATCTGGCCAGCGTCCGGCCGCTGACCGGGGCGGTGCTGAAGTCGCCGAAGCAGCCGCAGCCGACTTCGGGCCGCGTCTGGCGGAGCTCGATCAGGGCGCTCGTGGCGACCAGGAACAGCAGGAACGCGCCGAGCCTGACGCACGTCGCGGCAGGCCCGGCGCCAATCCGGCCGGCCGTGAGAATGAGGCCGAGGCCAAGCCCGCCCTCGATCGTGCACATTGTCAGTGCGAGCGGCCTGCGGAGCTGCATCGGGAACAGCGCTGTCGGGCCTAGCCCGTTATCGAACGAGCCGGTCCGCATCGTGCGAGCGAGCTTCGTGACGCAGCCGCCGAGAAGCATGGCCGCGAGCAGCGGTATCTGGACCTCGCGAATGGCGTCCAGCACTGTCACTCGCCAATCGTAATAGTGGCGTTGAAGCAGCCACGTTCGAGCTCGCCGCCAAGTGCGACAAAACTGGCGAGCGTCAGATCGGCGATCCGGCCGCGCGGCGACGTGCCGCACGTCACGCAGCGGTCATTGAACAGCCGCGCGATCGTGGCGCAGCCAGTCACCGGCAGCAGGCACTCGGTGCCGGTGCAGTCGTTCTTCACTCGCAGGACGCTGCCGATGGCGAGGTAGGGCATGCGGGCGAAGGACTGGCGGGTGGCGCTGGCCGCCTCCTCGGCGCAGGCCGTCTCAGGATCCAGCGCCGGATAAGACGCACCGAGTACGGAGGGCGGCTCGTCGCGCGCCTCGTGCCAGGTCACTGAGCCGCTGATGGAATGGGCGACGTGCCCGCTGATCAGCGGCGGGGCGGGCAGCCGGTGGGCCGGATAGGCAGGCTGCGAGGTAGCCGGGATCATCCCGATCAGCTCGCCGTCGTGCCGCAGCCCGATGATGTCAACGAGGTAGCCGGGCTCGAGCGTCGGGAACCGGACCTGAATGCGGCCGACCGCCCGGGGCAGCAGCGTGACGACCTGAGGCTGGCGGGTGGCGCCCTCATCGACCACCAGCGTGCCGCCCGACCGCTCCAGGATGATGCCGGTAACGCGCCCGATGTTGGCCCAGATGCGGTCGGCGATGTTGCGGCTTGACGGACTCAGTCGGACGACGGCGTGATCGCCCTGCCGGAGCGCGGCGGGCTCTAACTGCGAGCCGCGCCAGCCAACCGCGTCGCCGGTCAGCGCGAACCGCTGCTCGCGGCCGGCCTCGCCCAGGACGAGCACCTGCGGGCTTACGTCCTGGATGATGCCGAAGACCGTGCGAGGCAGCTGTGAGACGTCCGCGAAGCCGGTGGTATGGCCAGCGCGCGGCGATGGCGGAAGGTGGCCGATAGCGGCGGCGGGAACGCGGGCATCCCGGCGGGCCGTCCTGGATGGCGTCCGCAGCCGCTCGTCTGTGCCCGCGTCCGGCTGCGGGCGGACGACAGCGGCCTTGAGTATGCGGCGCCGCGCGACTGTCGCCGTGGCGGCGGTCGCTCCGGCCCCGGCGGTGAGGTGGCCCCGCTGCGCGCCGGCCGTGCTGTCGGCTGCGAGATTCGCGCACCGGTCGCAGCACGCGAAGGCCGCCGGCCCGCTCGGCATGGGCTCCCCCTCCCGGATAGTGAGACCCAGCCTCATGACCATGCGTACGGTCCCTGGCCGGCGTCAAGCGGTTTGGTGATCTTTCCGGCCGCGAGCCGCCGATATGCCAGCAGTCGGCCGGATTGGCTGCTCGCCCGTTCTGTCAATATCCGTGAACCGGGACTCGCCGTTACATCGGGTAACTGACTGTACTGCCGTTGTGCTGGGTACGGTTGGGGTGTGAGCGTCGGGGGCGATCACAGTCATTCCAGCGGATACGCGAGCGCGGCCGGGGCGGCACCGCGAGTCGCGGATCGCGGCGCGGCCAGGAGTCGCCATCTCCGCTCTGCAGGCCGGCGAGCTGCAGCTGCGCGTTCCGGCGGCCAGGACCGTTGACTCCGGCGAGTCCGCCGCTCCGGCAGCGCCGGCGGCAATCGAGCTGCCCGCGTTCCGTGATTACGTGCAGGCCCGCAGCCGCGCCCTGCTGCGGACTGCCTACCTGCTGACCGGCAATCTCGCTGACGCCGAGGACCTGCTGCAGTCGGCGCTGGCCAAGACGTACCTGGCGTGGGACCGGATTGAGGACCGCGGCGCGCTGGACGGATACGTGCGGCGCGCCCTGGTGAACACGCACATCTCGTGGTGGCGCCGGCGCCGCCTGGACGAGTTCCCCACCGATGAGGTCCCGGATCAGGCGGTGGCTGACTACTCCGTCAGCAGTGAGCTGCAGGAGTCGCTGCGACGGGCCATTGACAGGCTGCCGCAGCGGATGCGGGCCGCGGTCATGCTGCGCTACTACGAGGACATGACGGAGGCTGAGGTCGCCGAGATCCTGGGCGTCAGCCTCGGCACGGTCAAGAGCACGGTCTCGCGTGCGGTAGCCAAGCTGCGGGTCGATTCCGAGCTGCAGCCGGACTAGGCCCGCCCGGACTGGCCAGGGACTCGCTGCTGACAGCGCCCGCGATTAGCCGATACCGTGAGCTGACTACACGTCAGGGCGGTCACCGGCACGCCACTCAGCGACGTCGGCCTGCCTATCCAGCAGGGAGTTAGCCGTGCGCAGCACGATGATGGACGTTCCGCTGACCGTGACGGCGATCATGCGCCACGGAACTAGCGCCTACCCTGACTCCGAGGTCGTCAGCCTCACCGACAACGGCAGTCGCCGCCAGACATATGCCGCAACAGGCCTGCGGGCGGCGCAGCTCGCCAACGCCCTGAGATCACTCGGGGTCGACGGTGATCAGCGGGTGGCCACGCTCATGTGGAACAACGCCGAGCATCTCGAGGCCTACCTTGCCGTCCCGTCCATGGGCGCCGTCCTGCACACCCTGAATCTCCGGCTGGACCCGCAGGTCATCGCCTACATCGCGGACCACGCCGGGGACGAGATCGTGATCGTCGACCCGACGCTGGTGCCGCTGCTGGCACAGGTGCTGCCGAACGCCCCCGCGATCCGGCACGTCATCGTCACTTCCGGCGGGACCGCGGCCGGCTTCGAGGTGCCTGCCGAGCTCGAGGCAGCCGGCCGTCCGGTGCACTCTTATGAGGCGCTGCTGGCGGGACAGCCGGAGACCTTTGACTGGCCGGAGGTGGACGAGCGGTCCGCAGCGGCGATGTGCTACACCAGCGGGACGACTGGCCACCCTAAGGGAGTGGTGTACAGCCACCGCTCCATGCACCTGCACTCGATGGCAGTGTGCATGAATGGCGTGTTCGGGCTGTCGGACGCCGACCGCGTGCTTCCGGTGGTCCCGATGTTCCACGCGAACGCCTGGGGACTGCCGTATGCGGCGGTCCTGGCGGGCGCATCTCTGGTCATGCCGGACCGGTTCCTGCAGCCTGAGCCGCTGGTGCGGCTGATCGAGGCCGAGCGGCCGACCGTCGCGGGCGCTGTGCCGACTATCTGGAACGTCCTGCTTCAGCATGTCCGGGCTCACGGCGGTGACCTGTCGTCGCTGCGGCTGGTGCCGTGCGGCGGGTCAGCGGTCCCGCACTCGCTCCAGGAGGCCTACGAGAAGGAGCTTGGCGTCCGCATCCTCCAGGCCTGGGGGATGACGGAGACCTCGCCGCTCGGCAGCGTCGCGCACCCGCCCGCGGGCGTGCCCGAGGACGTGGCGTGGCGCTACCGCGACACTGGCGGCCGACTCATGTGCCAGGTGGAGCACCGCCTGGCCGGCGAGGGCGACGTGCTGCTGCCGTGTGACGGCGAGGCGGTCGGCGAGATCGAGGTGCGCGGCCCGTGGGTGACCGGCTCCTATTACAAGGACGACGACCCGGCGAAGTTCCACGACGGCTGGCTCCGGACCGGCGACGTCGGGACCATTGACCCGCTGGGATACGTCACGCTGACCGACCGGGCCAAGGACGTGATCAAGTCCGGCGGCGAGTGGATCTCCTCCATGGAACTGGAGAACATCCTGATGGGCCATCCGGCCGTGGCCGAGGCGGCCGTGATCGGCGTGGAGGACGAGAAGTGGGGCGAGCGGCCGCTGGCGGCCGTCGTCCTGGCCGACGGCAAGACGGCGAGCGCGGCCGAGCTTCGGGCCTTCCTGGCCGACCGGATCCCGCGCTGGCAGCTGCCCGAGCGATGGTCCTTCATCCCCGAGGTCCCGAAGACCAGCGTGGGCAAGTTCGCCAAGACGCGCATGCGCGACGCCTACGCGAACGGCGATTACGAGGTAGTCGAGGCGACCTGACGGTTTCTTCCGCGCCATAGTCCCGCCGTGCTTTGCTCTGCATCCGGCTGTACCGGTACCCTGGGGCCCGGCCCGGTAGGGCTACCAGGAGGCTTCGCCTAGTCCGGTCTATGGCGCCGCACTGCTAATGCGGTTTGGGTTCACGCCCATCCGGGGTTCAAATCCCCGAGCCTCCGCTCACTGACCCGGCCGTGCGCAAGCACGCGGGGAAGGCGCCGGCTAGTCGAGGCTGTCGGCCTGCGGCAGGAACGACTCTCCCGCCACGGCTGGGGACAGTGCCTTGACGAGCGCGACGAGCCAGCCGATCACGGTCCAGCCCAGTAATGCGTTGATGACCACGACGGCAAACAGGTTAGGCTGCCGCCTCCGGCAGCCCAGGATGCTGGGCAGCCAGTAGAGCCCGAGGACGGCCCCGATGAACAGTGCCGTGAGAAGCGCAGAGATCAGGCGCATGTTGATCATGTCCGATCTTCCCTGGGTAAATCCATTGGCACGACACTGTAACGGCCGATGACGTCTCAGGTGCGACTCACGGCAACCTCGCTGCTACGCATTGTCGACGTTTCCGCTTCAGGCGGGCCTCAACCAGGACGAATGATACCCATGGTGATCATCCCGTGGTGACGGCCTTCGCGCTCGCCGCGGCGCTGCTGTACGGCAGCGCTGACTTTCTGGGCGGGGTAGCCACCCGGCGCTCGCGTGCCCTCTCGATGCTGCCTGCGTCGGCACTCGCCGGGCTGCTTCTCGTCCTCGTTGCGGCCGTTGCGTCGGGCGGCGCTGCTACCCGGACCGGGCTGGCCTGGGGGGTCGCTGCCGGGGCTGTGGGCGGTGTCGGGCTGATCGTCTTCTACGCGGGCCTCGCGGCGGGCCCGATGACGATAGTCGCGCCGACATCAGCACTGACTGCCACCATCCTGCCGGTCGCCGTGTCCCTCGCAGAGGGCGAGCGGGCGGGCGCCGTTGTGTACGCCGGCGCGCTGCTGTGCCTCGTCGCGATCGTGCTGGTCAGTGCGGCCGGGACACCCGCCGTGCCGGCTCACCCGGCGACAGGCCCCGGCCTGCTGGACCGTCTCGCCGCGCGCGGCTTTCACGTCAGGGCCATCGGCTACGGCGTCGCGGCAGGCGCCACTTTCGGGCTGTTCTTCATCTTCCTGCGCAACGCCGGGCAGGCAGGAGCACTCTGGCCGGTAGTGGCGTCCCGGCTGGCAGGGTTCGTGGTGATCGTGCTCGCGGCCGCGGTGACCAGGACGCGGCCGGTTATCCGGGCCGGTAGTACCCGGCTGCTCGCGGCGATCCTCGGGTCCGGGCTGCTGGATGCTGCTGCCAACGTCTGCTACGTGCTTGCCACCAGAGCCGGTCTCTTCGGCCTGGCCGTGGTACTGACCTCGCTGTACCCCGGCGTGACGGTACTGCTGGCGAGATTCACGCTCGGGGAGCGACTGCGCAAGGCTCAGCTGGCGGGCCTGCTGCTGGCAGCCGCCGGCGTCATCCTGGTGACGTCCTGAGGCCCCCGCCGGCGCCCGGGGTCGCTGACCCGGGACAAGCTCGTGCGGCCGGACGAAGCGGAGCGTGTCATCCGGCCGCACGAACCCCGGGGAAGGGGCTTGAGCGCTCAGATCAGAGTTCGTCTGCCAGGGCGGGAGGCCGCGGCTTCCGGTCCTCTTCGTCGTACCAGGAGTCCGTCGGCTGGGGCTCGGAACCAGGGCTGTCCCAGGAACCCGGCGGCCATGGGCCGCCGTCGTCCGGAGGTCCGCCGGGGCCGGGGTCCCAGTCGGGGGGGTCCGACTGCGGTGGCGTGTCCTCGATATCGTCTGCGCTCGACGGGAAGAGCATCCCACAAATGAGCAGGTAAAGCTGCTCGGGGTACGGAATAAATTCGACGTTCCGCAGGGCCTGGTCCTGGCCCGCCGACTCGACGATGAACTCGCCATAGCCGAACAGTCGGCCCGGGAAGGACCGCTTGAAGCTCATGTCGGTGACCTTGGTCAGCGGCATCATGTTGACCCGCCTGGTCAGGAAACCGCGAGTGAGCAGCAGTCGTTCGCTGGTCACCACGAAATAGTCAACCGACCAGTTCATGACTTTCCAGACAAGGCGCAGCAGCAGCAGGAGCCATAGGATCCACAAGGCCACGCTGTAATCACCATGAACGACCGTTGCGCTGAGCACGCCGGCAATCAGCAGGCCGATGAGAGTCAGCGCGCTCGCCGGGATCAGCACCGCCGGGTGCTGGCGGACCGTGGCGACCTGCACCTCGCGCGGCAGCAGGTACTTGCTGATCGTGGCAGAGGAGGAGCCCGATGCTGGCGGCATGACTACAGTTTATTCACGAAACGGGACATGGAGTTGCCTGCAGACTTAAGGCCGTTAAATGCGCTCTGGAGGGCATGTGCGGCGCCGGATGGGTCAGTGGCTAGGTAATACACGATGAAGATAACGATTGCCCATGTGATGACCTTCCGCAACACGTGTTCACCTCCCCGAAGCTCCCGCCGTACGTCATTACCGCGAGTAATCGATCAGTAGCTGTAAGCCAGTGGGCCTCAGCATAGCTCAGCTCAATTTGCCAGCCAATGACCGCTAACCCCAGCAACCATATGGGATCGGCAATGAACCAGCCCGCCGCCGCGCGGTGCGCCGTGCCTGTAGGCGTTCCGCGCCGCTGGCAACCAGAATGGGTGCCGGGTCGGCGATAGCCAGCACGCCGATCCGTGCACGCGGAGCCGTAGAGTCTGACACGATTTCTCTTCTAGATCCCAGCTAGCGGGGTGCCGATGTCCGATGTGAGCCCGAGCGACTTCGCCGTCGTCGTCTACAGGGAAGACGACGTCTGGGAGGCCGAGGTCCTGCCGACGGCTCTGACCGAGAACCTGGATGGCCTAATCCAGGCATTGCGGCAGCAGCCGGGCATCGGCGGAGCAATTGGCCTCGCCGCCGTTGGCGATGACTTTTTCGTGGCATTGCGAGTGCTTGGCAATCACGCCTCCGTGTTCCTGTCTGACGTGACCGCGTCCGTCGACTGGCCGCTCGCCCGTCAGGTGCTCGACTACCTCGATATCCCTATTCCCGAAGATGAGGATCTCGATCAGGTTCTTCCCGTCGGTGACATGTCGATCTTCGCTGACCTGGGCGTTGACGAGATGGAGCTTGGCGCCCTGTCCGGTGACCTCGATCTGTTCCCTGACGAGGTGCTGGCCAGCCTGGCGAGGCGAATTGGATTCGGTCATGCCCTCGAGCGGGCCATGGATTCCGCCATCGGCGCCATGTGACCGGCTCGCGGCCCGATGACCGGTTACCTGGCTAGCTTCGAGCCCGCCATGCGGGAGGCCCTGGCCGAGGCTCAGGCCGCCAGTCCGGACGTGCCGGTGGGTGCCGTGGTCCTTGCCGCCGACGGCCAGATCATCGGCCGCGGCCGGAACCAGCGCGAGGCGGCCGCGGATCCCACGGCACATGCCGAGATCGTGGCACTTCGCGCGGCCGGGACGGCCCGCGGTACCTGGCGGCTTGACGACTGCACCCTGGTTGTCACCCTCGAGCCGTGCACGATGTGCGCAGGTGCAGTGCTGTCCGGGCGCGTTGCCCGGCTGGTCTACGGTGCCCGCGATACGCGCGCGGGCGCCGCCGGCTCCGTCTGGGACCTGCTGCATGACCTGCGGCTCGGCCCGCCTGTGGAGGTTCTGTCCGGTGTCCTGGCCGACGACTGCGCCGCGCTGCTGCGTGACTTTTTTGGTGAGCGGCGGTAGCCGACCCATGATTCGCGCGGGGTCCTTCTCAGGTAGGCTCGGCTGCGGTGGAGTCGCCTAGTGGCCGAGGGCGCACGCCTCGAAAGCGTGTGATGGGGCAACTCATCCGTGGGTTCAAATCCCACCTCCACCG
>CAVVBL010000002.1:0-567158 GCA_963746485.1 uncultured Actinomycetota bacterium
GCACCATCACAAACAGCCCGGCCGCGCGGGAGCCGTCAATCCGCGGCCTGATCGGATGCTGAGCCGCGAGGGCACCGGCGGCCGCGCCGGCCAGAGCGCCGGCTATCGGCCCGGCCAGCATCATGAAGACGGCCACCACGGAGAAGTACGTGAGCACCAGGCCGCAGACAGCGCCGGCGACCGCGCCGGCGAGCGAGCCCTGCCGCAGGCGTGCCACTCGCAGGTCCTCAGGGTCACCGGCAGCCGGCACTGCCCAGGCAGCCATGAGCGCAGCCGGGACAGCGAGCAGGCCCGCCATCGCAGCGACGATCGGGACAAGCCCCTGGCCGTTATTGCCGCCCCACGCTGTCACCACTGCCCAGATCGCGAAGCCGGAGGCCAGACCGGTGCAGGTGCCGGCGAACAGCGACACGGTCGTCACCGATGAGCGCCGCGAGGTTGCGTAAAGGATCGCCGCCACATACCCGATCGAGAGCGTTTGCAGCGGGAGGATGGCCAGCGTGATGAGACCGCCCATCGCGGCAAACGCCCAGAGCGTGCTGGTCTCAACCGTCCTCAGCCTGGACCTCACCGGCGGCAGCGCAGCCGCCGCCAGCGCGGCGCCAACCGGCAGCAGCCCGATGATCTCGCGCGGCACGCTGAACGGCCCCACGCTGGCCCCGCGCTGGAGGTGACTGTCCATCCGCACGACGACCACGCCCAGACCGCACATCGCCGCGCAGCCTGCCACCCGCACCAGCCGGGCGACGAGGGTGCTGGCGACCGGGCCGAACCAGCCGCGGCTGCGGCCCGCCCACGGCAGCACGACAATGGCGGCCACCCCCGCCAGGATCCGGACCCGGTCGGTCACCGTCTGCGGGTCGACGTACGGGGCGCGGACAGCGCGCCAGCTCAGCCAGATCGTCCAGGCCGCGACTGCTGCTACCGCCGCGATACCGATCCAGTACATGACCTTGCGCACCACGTCTGCCTCCTTCGCCACCAGCAACAGTCCGCCTGCCAGCCAGCGCAGCTGCGGCCAGCCGCCGGGAACCTGGGCGGCCTCGGCCCGCACGGCCTCAGCCCATGGCCGCCGCTCCGGCGGCAGCAGCCGCTCCGCCGCGCGCAGGAGCGCGGCCGTCATCGCGGTGAGCTGCTCCATTACGACCCCTCTCCGGCCAGGCGCCCGCTCGCGGCCCGCCGCCGGGCAGTGGGACGGGCCGGCGCCGCGGCGCGGCCCGGCTTCGCCGGCCGGGCGCCTACCGCATCCGCCGCGGCCAGTGCTGCCGTAGCGGCGGCCAGCCCGCCCGTAGTGAGCCGGTACAGGTGGCGCCGGGGCCGCCCGGCAGGCTCACCTTCCTCCCAGCAGGCCTCGACCATTTCCCGGTCAGCCAGCCTGACCAGGATCGGGTAGAGCGTTCCCGACTTCAGCCCGGTCTCGCCCGCGAGGTCATAGCCGTGCCGCCAGCTGGCCGGCCGGGCAGCGAGGGCAGCCAGGACTGCCAGGGTCTGAGCGGAGAACGCTGCGCGACGTGACATGCGCCAAACTCTACCTAGGTAGAGCTAAGGGTGTGCACGCATTAGCCCAAGATCCGGACATTGCCGGCGGCAGGACAGACCCGCAGCCAGATCCCGCTGCCGGGACGGTCCGGCAGCGGAGCCTGTCCATCCGGGGCCGCCCCGTTCGTCGTCACGACAGAACCCGGTCCTTTCGGAGGACCTGAGCACAGCACCAGCAGAAGGGACAGGACAGATGGCAGACGGATACGTGTCGGTCTCCCGGCACATCGAGGTACCTGCGGAACGGCTGTTCGCGCTGCTCGCCGACCCCGCGAACCATCAGCTGATCGACGGCTCGGGCATGGTCCGCGAACCGGTCACGGCAGTCACGCTGTCCGGAACCGGCGACACCTTCCGGATGAACATGCACCACGACGAGTGGGGCGACTACCAGATGCACAACGAGGTGGTCGACTACCAGGCCGGCCGGCTACTGGTGTGGCAGCCAGCCCGGGTGGAAGTCTCCGGCCCCGGCCAGCAGGAAGTCATCCGCTCCGCCTTCTACCGATGGGGATACGAGCTCGTTCCCGACGGACCGGGCGCGACCATGGTCACCGAGACCTTCGACTGCACCCGGTCACCGGACGAACTGCGCGAAGCCACCCGGGAAGGCGAAGGCTGGCGAGACTCCATGACCGCCTCACTGGTCAAGCTGGAGCAGCTGGCAGCGGCCGCAGACCCGGGGTCCAGGTCCTGATCCCAGGTGTCCACGGGCGCCCGGCTGGCGGTCGTCAAGTCGCCCTCGCGCCGTTAGTGTCGGGGTATCGGCGAATTTCGGAGGTTACCTTGACCGAGGCGTGGCTCATCGATGCGTGCCGGACGCCCCGCGGGATCGGGAAGCCCGGCAAGGGTGCCCTGACCGAGATCCATCCGCAGCATGTGTCCGCGACCGTTCTGCGGGCCATCGCCGAGCGGAATGACCTGGACACGGCTGACGTGGATGACGTCATCTGGGGCACGAGCGGTCAGGTGGGCACGCAGGGCGGTGACCTCGGCCGGATGGCGGCGCTCGACGCCGGCTACGACATCACCTCGAGCGGGGTCACCATCGACAGGTTCTGCGGCTCCAGCCTGACGGCGGGCAACCTGGCGGCCGGAATGATCATGTCGGGCCTCGAGGACGTGGTCGTCGCCGGCGGCTGCGAGATGATGTCGGCTGCCGGCAAGAACCGCGCGGTCACCGCCTTCACCGTCATGGACCGCGGCAACCTGCACCTGCGGCGGCTGCATCCGCAGACGCAGCAGGGAATCGCCGCCGATACCATCGCGACGCTGGAGAAGATTGACCGCGAGACTGTCGACACCCTCGCGGCTGAGTCGCAGCGCCGGGCCGCCATCGCCGTCAGCGAAGGGCGGTTCGACCGGAGCCTGGTGCCTGTCTTCCATCCCGACGGCACCCTGGCTCTCGACCACGACGAGTATCCGCGGCCCGGGACGACCACGGAGACGCTGTCGGGCCTCAGGCCGTCGTTCGCGGGACTGGCCGATCAGCCAGTCGACGAGTCTGGAACAACTTTCGGGGACCTGGTCCGCATGCGTTACCCGGACCTGGACATCGAGCACGTGCACCACGCCGGCAACTCCTCGGGCGTTGTCGACGGCGCGGCCGCGCTCCTGTTCGCCAGCCCGGGCTATGCGCAGGCGCACGGCCTGACCCCGCGGGCCCGGGTCCGGGCGATCGCGAACATGGGCGACGACCCCACGCTCATGCTCAACGCGCCCGGGCCGGCCGCCCGCAAGGTCCTGGCAAAAGCCGGCCTCACCGTCGATGACATCGACCTGTTCGAGGTCAACGAGGCGTTCGCCGTCGTCCCGGAGAAGTTCATCCGCGACCTCGGCATCGACCGGGACAAGATCAATGTCAACGGCGGTGCGATCGCGCTCGGCCATCCGATCGGAGCCACCGGCAGCATGCTCATCGGCACCGCGCTGGACGAGCTGGAACGCACCGGCGGCAGGTACGCCCTGATCACCATGTGCGCCGGAGGCGGCATGGCACCGGCCATGGTGATCGAGCGGATGTAGCGGGCTCAGGGCGTCTCACCGCGCACGGCCTCCGCGATCGCCCGCAGTTTGCCTGCGAGCCCGGCCAGGTCCTCGGTCCGCGGGAACCCGACGAGGAAGTCGGTGACCCCGGCCGACCGGAGGTGGGCGGCGCGCGCGGCCGTTGCGTCCCTGTCAACAGTCCCGTCGCCCGACAGCACCGGCTCGAACGCCGTCGTGACCAGGACCGATTCCGGATCGCGCTGCCGTTGCGCCATGGCCGCCCGCATCCGGGCAATGCCGCCGGAGACATCGGCGGCGTCATCGCCCCACGGGATCCAGCCGGCGCCGAAGCGGGCCAGCCGGTCCATGGCCCCGCCGTTGACCGTGCCGCTCACCCAGATCGGGACGCCGCCGGACTGCTTCGGCTTCGGCATCTGGTGAATCCGGTCGAGCCGGATCTCCGCGTCTGCGTAATCCACCCGGTCATTGGTCCACAGGGCCTGGCAGATGGCGAGATTGCGGTCCAGCCGGCGCCCTCGCCGGGCGAAATCACGTCCCGTAGCCTCGTATTCCTCGCGCTGCCAGCCGACGCCGACGCCGAGTTCCAGCCGGCCGCCCGACAGCACGTCGATGGTCGCCGCGGTCTTGGCCAGCAGGACAGGACTGCGCAGCGCCGCCAGCAGGATGCGGGTCGCGAACCGCACCTGAGATGTCACCGCGCTCAGATAGGCGATGGTGGCGAGCGGGTCCAGCCAGGAGCCGTCGGGTCCTGTCGGCTGCTGGCCGCCCCGGATCCCGCCGAGATCCGGGCGAGCGTAGTTCTCCAGCCGCTCGCCGAGAACGACATGCTCGGACAGGATGACGCGGTCGATGCCAGCCTCGTCGGCAGCCCTGGTCCATCCGATCAGCCTGGCGAGGTCCGGAACCGGCTCCGCGTCAAAGTTGAGGAGGTACAGCGACACGCTTACCGGCTCGGTCATGCAGCCCTCAGATCTCGACGAAGGTGTTGGTCGACCACTCGATCTCGATTGCACGTTCCTCGAAGCGCCACGATGTGCCGTCCGTGCGACAGTACTTATCCCGGTACCGGATGTAGAGGATACGGTCGACGGGGACAGCTCCATCGTCGTCAATGTGATGGGCCTCGCAGTAGACCCGCCCGGTCGCAACGTCGCCGGAGGCTTCGTAAAGGCGATTGGCGACCACGTGCAGGGTGCGCAGACTTTGCTTAAGCCGGTCCGGCACGAGGCTCAGCTCCGCATGGCCTGTCCACCTCGCCAGCACCTCGTCCGAGTCGCGGCGCCGGCGCAGCATCGTCAGCACCGCGTCCTCCGCGAAGAGCGCCACGAAGCCGGCCCGGTCCCGGTTATCCAGAGTGCTCGCGTACCGGAACGAGAGCCGTTCCAGTTCCCGCTCAGCCTGGTCGTCCGCGCGACCGCCGGTCATGGGGCGGGGAAAGCTACAGGGGGGGCCTGCGGTCCGCGGATCAGCCGTCCGGGTAGCGCATCGGTGGGCTCGCCGTCCCGGTAGGTTTCCTGGCCGGCGACGATCGTGTGCCGGTAGCCATCGGCCCGCTGCAGCAGCCGCCGGCCGCCGGCGGGCAGGTCGAAGACAATCTCCGGCCGGTGCAGCCGGACGGACGTCATGTCAATGACGTTGATGTCCGCGCGGTATCCCGGTGCGAGGACACCACGGTCCCGCAGGCCAACCGCCCGGGCGGTGTCGCGGGCTTGCCGCTGGATCACGAACGGCAGGCTCAGGCCGGCCTCGCCGCGGTCCCTGGCCCAGTGCCCGAGCAGCGTCGTGGGGAAGCTGCCGTCGCAGATGGTGCCGACGTGCGCGCCGCCATCACTCAGGCCCGGAATGCTATGCGGGTGCTGCAGCATCTCGCGGACCGCGTCCAGGTTGCCGCCCGCGTAGTTGGCGAAGGTGAGGTAGAACATGGCAGCGCCGTCGCCGGCCGCCATGATGTCGTAGGCCAGTTCCTCCGGGGTTACGCCGAGCCGCTCGGCCCGGGCGGCGATGGACTGCGCCGGGTCGGGCTCATAGACCGGCGGGTCGGTGACCTCGTACATCAGCTCGTACTTGTGAATGAGGATGCCGCCGAGACGCTGCCGGTTCTTCGTCCTGGTCTGCGCGGCCAGTATCTCGTGACGCAGCCCCTCCGAGCGCATCAGCCTGGCCTGCTCCGCGGCGTCCAGATCCGCCAGGCGCTGCCAGACCGGGTTTTCCATGAAGGAATGGAGCGTATTGCGCAGGCCGAGCAGCAGGCCAACCGGGCGGGGCGCGACCTGGGCCCGGATGGCCAGGCCCTCTTCCTGGCATTCGGTAACGAACGCCAGGACGTCGCGGAAGCTGCCGGGGGCCAGGTTGTTCTGGACAAGCGACACGGACACCGGCAGCCCGCCGGCCCGCATTGCCTGCCGCAGCAGCGCGAACTCGGCCTCGTTCTCGGCCTCGAAGAAATCAGAGACCACCTGCATGACGCCGCGGCCCGTCTGTCCTACCGCGCGAGCGATCGCGACCACTTCGTCCTCGGCGGTGCCGTAGGACGGCGTCAGCTCGCCGTCGATGCTCTTGTGGTTCAGCGTGCGCGAGGTGGTGAAGCCGAGCGCTCCCGCCGTCACGGCTTCGCCGGCCAGGCGCGCCATCTCGGCGGCCTCATCCGGCGTTGCCTGCACATGCGCCGCGGCCCGCGCGGCCATCACCTCGACGCGCAGCGCCGCGTGCGGCACCTGGGCCGCCACGTCGACGTCGTAATGCCGCCGGGCCAGCACGTCCAGGTAGTCACCGAACGACGCCCAGTTCCAGGTCAGCCCCTCGCGCAAGGCTGTCCCCGGAATGTCCTCCACGCCCTCCATCAGCTCGACGAGCCGGTCCCGGTTCGGCGGCTGCACGGGCGCGAAGCCGACGCCGCAGTTGCCCATGACCACGGTCGTCACGCCGTGCCACGAGGACGGCTGAAGCCGGGAATCCCAGGTCGCCTGACCGTCATAATGCGTGTGCACATCGACGAAGCCCGGCGCGATCACGGCACCGGCGGCATCGACCTCCCTGGCCCCGCGGCCGCCGACGGCCCCGACCGCGGCGATCACGCCGCCGTCGACCGCTACATCGCCCTGGAGCGGGTCGCCGCCGTTGCCGTCGACGATCAGGCCAGAACGGATGATCAGGTCGTGGTCAGTCATGGCCGGTCCTCACCGCCCGGCCGTGGCCGGTGCACGCTTCCGCGCCGATTGTAAACTTGTATACTGATTGTAAGTCAGCGCCGTCTCGCCCGCTACAGCCCTGTTCCCGGCTGGCACACCCCCGGAGTACCGCAATGCCTGAGAGTGCCAGCGCATCCCGCGCGACCGAGGTGACATTCTCGGACCTGCTCGACCTCGACGATCGTGGTGACGGGCGATACCGCGGGGTGTGCCACGAGGGTGCCCCGGCGCGCGCCTTCGGCGGTCAGGTGGCCGCGCAGGCCTTCACCGCAGCCGCGAAGACCGCGCCTGCCGGGCAGAAGCCGGCGTCGATGCATGCCTACTTCGTCAAGACCGCCGCCGCCGGGGAGCCCGTTGACTATGTCGTCACCGTTGCCGGAGACGGAAACACCGTCAGCCACAGGTCGGTGACAGCGCTCCAGAGAGGGCGCACTGTGCTCCTTCTCCTGGCGTCGTTCCATCGCCCTGAGGACGGCCCGGCAAGGTGGCGGACGCCGGCCGGACCCAGCGCTCCCCCGGCCGACGACCCCGGCGATGGGCCGCGCACCGGGTCCGTCCGCGGGCTCGGTGTTGAGCAGCTGGCACCAGCGCCAGACGGGTCCGCCAGCGAGCCCGGCCTCGGCCGCTACGCCCGGTGGATGCGTGCGCGCTCAGCGATTGGCAACGAGCCGGCTCTGCATGCGGGAGCGGTCATCTACCTGGCCGACATGGTTCTGGCACGCGCGGTGCTGCAGCCGCACGTGCAGGATTCTGACGGTTCGGCGAGGGCCGCGTCGCTCGACCACTCAGTCTGGTTTCACAGCGAGGTCCTGGCCGACCAGTGGCTGCTGTTTGAAGCCACCAGCCCGGTGCTGAACGGCTCGCGCGGCCTTGCCGTGGCGCACGTCTACAGCACGTCAGGCGCGCTGGTCGCCACGGCCGCGCAGGAAGTACAGGCACGCCAGCTCGAGTAACAACCCGACTGATGAAGGGCAGGAAAGTGGGATTTCTTGAGTCGCCGCTGTTCCACGTCACGCAGATAGTCGACTCCCTGGATTCTGCCTTCGACACTCACCGCCGGCTGTTCTGCCGGCCCGTGTACTACGTCGGATACTGGGACGCTGCCAGCCGAGACGCGATTGCCACCATTGTCGGAGGCGTCGTCATTGAGGGCATGGTCCCGCATCAGCAGCATGGCCGTTATTCCTTCGCAGGTCAGGACCTCAGTCCGTTCCTGACTGCTCCTGGCGGCGGCCACCTTCATTCGCTGGCCTGGTACGCGGTCGGCATCGATGACCTCGCGGGCGAGCTCCGCAAGAAAGGCGTCCGTTTCGTCGAGACTAGCGGCGAGCTGATCACTGGCGCTGTACCAGCGCACGGGCCCATCCCCGTGGTCCCCGGCTCCGCCATGCGCTATCCGCCCGGATGGACGTCGGCCGTTCTGTACACCTACTTCGACGATACTCCCGGCATGATCGAGCTCTGCGAGCCATCATCTCGCCATCCCGGAATAAGAGTTCAGCGAGACCCCGGTACTCCAGTGCAGGGATACCGGGACGACGACCCGCTGGGCATTGAGCGAGTGTCACATCAGACGGTGGCCGTTCCTGATGCGGAAGCGGCGGCGCGATTCTTTGAGGACACTTTCAGCGGCGAGCGGGTTTATGCTGGCGAGAGCCAGACGGCCGTAGCACGGACCATTGTCGTCCGGGTCGGCGACGGCGACGGCACCTTTCTCGAGCTGGCCGAGCCATCCGGGCCGGGTCCGGTGCAACGTGATCTCGATCGGTTCGGGCACGCAGTCCTGCACGCGTGCACCTTCAGGGTCGCTGACCTAGGCGCAGTGCGGGAGCAGCTGGACCGCGAGGAATTCGCGCTGGAATCCGAGACGGCGACGACGCTGGTTGCCGATCCGCTGGGCACATCCGGTAGTCGTTTCGGGTTCACCACCACCGTCCTGCAGATCTGATAGCGCCGAGCGGCCGGTAACCGCAGCGGCCGATGCGCCTACGCCGGAAAGCCAGGAGGCCGCGCGGCCTCGTCCCACAAGTCACGCCACGTATCGCGCACCGCGGCAAGCGGGTCGTCGGCCACCCCCAGCGGAGTACCGAGGATCTTCATGGCCCGCTGCCCGGTTTCGTACCGGGGCCAGGGCCCGGATGAAGCCGAGGACGGATCACCGGTTGCGGCGAACGCCGCCCACGCGGAGCGCATCGCCTGACCCAGGGAACGCCCGGCGTCGTCTACTCCCACGAACTCGGCCCAGCCGACCCGGTCGAAGGTGTCAAAGGTGAACGGGAGGTCCACGGCGTGGAATGCACCCAGGTCCGCGCCCGGGTGGCGTGACTGCCAGGTGAAGGCATACGCATAGGTCCGCGGGTTATGCGCCGACTGGGCGTCGGCCAGCCGCAGGGCCGGCAGCCGCATGCCGCCATCAGTCGTCAGAGCCGTCCAGAGGTCAGCGATGCCGTTCCGGCTGGTGCCCTCGCCGCGCTTCGTATAGGCGTCAAGCAGCGCTGTCACCCGCTCTGGCGGCGGTGTCCTGCCACCCATCCGGTTCCTCAGGTAACGGGTCGTCCAGTCGGTGAGCTCGGCCCGGCTGATGTCGTTCGCGGCAGGGTCGAGGTACAGGCGCATCTCGTCCGTCGTCGAGCCGATCAGCAGGTCGATGCCGGCCGCGTCGCCGCGGGCAAGCGCGACCGATGGAGTCGCGGCCACAACGTCGCCGTCGACGACCGGATGAAAGACCATCGCCCCGTACTCAGCCATGGAGCTGAGCGCGACCGCTTCCTGGGCGGCGAGTATGCGGTCGGCGGGTACCTCCAGCAGTTCCTTGGCTGTGGCAGCACCTAGCTCGTCCAGCAGCCGCCCGGCGATGATGCCGGCCGTATCCGCCGTCTGGGTGAAGTCCACGCCAGGGCTCTGAGCGATCGCGCGGGCGATCACGCCCCGGGCGCCGGCCGAGGAGATGAGATGGATGATGCATCCCGCCCCCGCTGACTCACCGAAGACCGTTATCCGGGACGGGTCACCGCCGAAGGCAGCGATATTCTCCCTGACCCAGCTGGCAGCCAGAAGCTGGTCGCGGAGGCCGGCATTGGCCACCGCCCCGATCTCGGCCCCGCCGTGATCCCGCAGGTCAAGGAATCCGAAAGCGCCAACGCGATAGTTCGCGCTGACCACGACGACATTCTGCTCCGCGGCCAGCCGGGCGCCGTCGTAGGTCTCCAGTGAGCTTGACCCGATCGTGAATGCACCACCGTAGAACCAGAGCAGGACGGGAAGCTTCTCCCCGGCGCCAGCGCCGGCCGGGCACCATACGTTCAGCGTCAGGCAGTCTTCGCTGACTCGATCCGGCGTCATGCCCGGCACGAGGCCGGCCATGGGACCTTCGGTGGCCTGGAACGGCGCCGGGCCGAACTCAGTCGCAGCGCGCACGCCGTCCCATGCTGGTGCAGGCTCGGGCGGCCGGAAACGCCCGGCACCAGCCGGGCTGGCCGCATACGGAATCCCGGCGAAACGGCGCACGGCTCCGGTCGCGGTCGCTTCGGTTGTTCCGGAAAGCTCGCCCTGGCTGATCTGAACGTGCGGGTCGGACATCGCGTTTTCCCGTCTGAGAGTGCTTGCTGCGCCAGCGCGCATTCGCGCGCGTCGTCAGTCCCCGTCGCCCGCGAAGAATGCCTTCATCGCCGTGCGGGAATCTGCGTACGTGCCCAGCTTTTCGGTATAGCCCTGCTCAAGCTGGTAGGCATCCTTCAGCGGCAGCCATTCGGCGCGATTGAGAGATGCCTTGGCCAGCCGGATGGCCACCGGGCTCTTCGCGGCGATCGTGGCGGCCAGTTCATTAGCCCGGCGGACAAGCTGGTCACCTGACACCACCTCCGAGATTGCCCCGCGGGCCAGCATCTCGGCCGCCGTGATCGGCTCGCCGGTGTAGAACGCCTGGCGCATCCTGGTGGGCCCTACCAGGCGGAGCAGGAACGAGCCGCCGCCGAGCAGCCCGACGTTGATCTCCGGAAGTCCGAAGGTTCCCCTGGGCGACGAGATGACGATGTCGCAGCAGGCGATCACCGCAAGCCCGGCGCCCAGGGCGGGGCCGTCTACCGCGGCGATAACCGGGACGGGGCATTCGAGCACAGCCCAGAACGCCTGCCGCGTCAGCCGCTGGTGATCCAGGTCGTCGGTCGCGTGATGCCCCGCCCGCGGCCCTTCCGCCGGGTCGAGCCGGGCTTTGAGGTCGGCTCCGGCGAGGAAGGCCCGCGGCGACGCCGAGGTGAGAACGACCACGCGGATGTCCTCGCGGTCCTCGAAGCCGAGAAACAGATCCCGCAGCTCCCGGTAGACCTGGCGGTTCATCGCGTTGACGGGCGGCCGGTCTATCTGGACGGTGCCGATGCCGTCGGCGACATCCAGCCGGAAGAAGTCCACGCAAGCCTCCTTGCCGGGTCAGCTGTCGCCGGCCAGGAAGCCTTCCACCACCGCGACAAAGGCATCCTCCTGCTCGATCATCGGGTAGTGCCCGGCCGCTTCGATGACCTGGAGCTTCGCATCCGAGATCAGGCTGACCATCTCCTCGGCGTACGCGACGGGCAGCAGGCCGTCCGAGGCCCCGTGCACGACCAGGGTCGGCGCGGTCACGTACTGGAGGCGCCGCCGCAGGCCGCGCTCGGCAATCGGCCACATGAATTTGGTCGACGTCGCCCGGTTCTGCGCTTCGAACATCGCGCCGGCGTCCGGGTCTTCCGGGTCGGGCACGAAGATGGTCGGCTCGGGGTCGGGCCGGTTCTCCGGATCGTGCCACTTGGCGGCCAGCGCCTGGCGGACCGATGCGAACGGGTCGAGCGTCGGCAGGTCGTCGAGCCACAGCCCGAAGGAATCGACCAGGACAAGCCGCCGGACGAGCTGGGGCGCCAGGGCGGCCAGCTCGGCTGCGACCATCCCGCCGGTGGAGTGCCCCACCACGTCGATCTGGCTGATGCCCCACGAGCCGATCAGCGACCGGTAGAACAGGACCAGGTCGGTGATGTCGCGGATCTGCTCGAAGCCGGTGGAGCTTCCGTAGCCCGGCTGCTCAGGGGCCAGGACGCGGTGCGTTTGCGCCAGCCTGGTCAGGAATCCGGCGCTGCCGGGGTGGCGCTCATAGCCGTGCAGGAACAGCAGGGGCTCGCCGGTTCCCTCCGACCAGACGTTGATATCAAACTGCCCGATACTCTGGCGCTCGACGGCCATGGTGGTCTACCTCTCTGTACTTGCTGACAGTTCGGCGCCGGAAGCTGGCTTAGCCCACGCATCAAGGACGTCCTGCGTATGCTGGCCGATCTCCGGCGGGTAGTCGACCTCATCGGGTGCCGGTGGCACCGAGGCCGAATGCACGATCCACGGGAGCGACTGGGTGAGATACACCTCGCTCGTTCCCGGCCACGCCGTGCCCTGGAAGAATCCGCGCACGACGAACTGCTCCTCCCCCAGCGTCTCGTGCGGCTGGTAGACGCGGCCCCACCCCATCTTGATGGCCTGGCCCTCCCGGTAAGCACGCTCGCCGTCGATCAGCCGCAGGAAGTCAGCGATCACATCGCCGGCGTGCTGGCCGTCGGCCGTGATCACGAACGGGTTCGGGCCCCGCAGTTCCATCAGGTCCGCGTAGGCCGGCTCGTCGAGATCCTGGATCGCGCCCTCCCGGCGCATCCAGTCCTTCAGGTCGGTCCACTCCCGCTGCGTCCGCGGCAGCAGCCCGAGCGGGTAGAAATAGCTGCCATCAGCGCTGGTGAGCTGCCAGCGACCAGTCGGGAACGGCGTCGCGTAGCCGCCTCCGCGGCGGCGCAGGACCTCCCGCCGGTAGACCCAGCAGGAGAACAGCTGCTCAGTTCCCTGGAAGGCAGCCGCCTGAGCGGACACGTCAAAGAGATCACCCGGCTGGTCGGAGCGCACGGCCAGCAGCGCCGCGATCGCGCCGTAGAGGCCGGCCGAGTGCATCGCCTGCTCGGCCGGCGGGATGATCGGGCTGGAGTTCTCCTCGGGCCCGTAGCCGGACAGCCCGCCCGTCCCCGACCGCGCGGCCACGTGCAGGTCGTCAGCCCGGTCGTCGTCACGGTGCCCGAGCCCGTAGGCCGACAGCGCAACGACCGGTGTCCCCCCGAAGCCGCCGGGCAGCCCGGCGGAGAGGCGGTCGTAGCTGTCCGCGCCGACCAGTACCACATCGGCCGCCGCCACCAGGCCAGCCGCGGCTGACCACCCGGCGTCGGTCTCCAGGTCGAGTACGACTGACCGCTTGCCGGCGTTGAAGTGCCAGAAAAAGACGCTGAACGGCTGGCCGGCCGGCGACACCGCCAGCGGCCAGGCCCGGCGCAGCTCATGGCCGCCGGGCGGCTCGGCCAGCACGACGTCAGCGCCGAGCTGGGTCAGCAGCTTGGCGGCGAACTGGCCCCACCGGTCGGTGAGGTCGAGGACACGGAGCTGCTGGAAGGACGGGATCGGCTGGCGCACGGGGACCTCAGATCACTGCTTCGGCGGCGAGCTCGCGGATCTGATCCGGTGACATGCCGAGCAGGCCGCCGTAGATATCGTCGTTGGCTTCACCGAACATCGGCGCAGCGCGGCGCAGCACGGGCCCTGCGGCCGACTGAATGGCCCCCATCTGGAATTCCCGCGCCCCGAGCAGCGGGTGAGTTGCCTCCTGGTAGTAACCGCGCGCTCGCAGCGCCTGATCGGCCAGCAGTTCCCCGGCGGTCAGCAGCGGCGAGCAGGGCACGCCCGCGCCCGCTAGCTCCGAGACGACCACGTCCCGCTGCCTGGACTCCGTCCAGGCCGATACCGCCTGATCGAGCGCGGGACGGTGGCCGGCCCGGCCTCGGTGCTCGCGGAAGCGCGCGTCCTGGCCGAGATCGTCACGGTCAAGGATCCTGGTGAGCGCCGCCCACTGGTCATCGGTCCGGACGGAGATGGCGCACCAGCTGTCCTCGCCCTGGCAGCGGTAAAGACCGGCCGGTGCGTCGTCAGCGCCGAACGGCACGTTGCCCCATGCACTGAACGGGCGGCCGCTGACCTGGTAGTCGAGCACGGCGGCGGAGGTCAGCGCCACCGACGCCTCCACCTGGCTGAGATCGATCATGGAACCGCTGCCGGTGACCTCGCGATCGGCCAGCGCGGCCAGGACGGCCAGCGCCCCGAAGTAACCCGTCGCATAGTCCGCATACGAGTAGCCGAGTCCGGCCGGTTCAGCCCCGGGCCGCCCGGTCATGCCATGGAGTCCGCTGACCGCCTGCATGACGGGCCCGAAGACGAGGTAATCCTCGTTCGGGCCGCCAACTCCGAAGCCGGTCATGCCCAGGTAGATCAGCCCCGGGCTCACCGCCTGCATGGCCTCCCACGACAGGCCCCAGGACTCGAGCACATGCGGGCCCATGTTCGCGACGACGACGCTGCAGCATGCGACGAGATCCATGGCCACGCCGACCGCCTTGGGATGGCGCATGTTCAGCGTGATGCTGCGCTTATTGCGATTGAGGTTGTTCCACAGGCCGCCCTCCTCCCACGACCCCGGATCGGTGCCAGGCGGCTGACCCCGGTTGCGCATGCCGTCGGGGTGGTGCGGCCACTCAATCTTGATCACCTCGGCACCGAAGTCGGCCAGGATCTGGGTGCACTGCGGCCCCGAGATCACCCAGGTGAAGTCGAGGACGCGGATGCCCTCTAGCGGCAGACCCGGCATGTCACCGGCCCGTGTAGCGGGGCGTCCGCCGCTCGTTCCAGGCCAGCACTGCTTCCTTGCTGTCGTCCAGGTCCCCGAGGAACCAGCGGGACTCCTGCTCCTTCTTGAGCATCTCCGGGCTGGGCACCGCGCGCATCTGCCGCATGAGTGCCTTGGTCTGGCGGACGTGCTGAGGCGGCAGGGCGGCCATCTTCCTGGCCCAGCGCATCGCCTCGTCCATCAGCTCCTCATCCGGGACTACTGCGTTCAGGAGATTGAGTGACAGCAGCCGCTCCGCCGGTACCAGCTCGCCGATAATGGCGAGCTCGGCTGCGATGGGCCAGGGGATGCCCTCCGCGCCGGCCAGCCAGTACGGGCCGAGCGCACCGGTCGGCACCTCGGTCATGCCGAACTTGGCCCCGGCGGCGGCAATGCGGATGTCGCAGTCCAGAATCATGTACCAGCCGAGCCCGATGGCGAAGCCGTTGACCGCGGCGATGATGGGCTTGTCGGTCTCGGTCATGCCGAACAGGTTGTACTCGCTGGTGTAGGTGAGCGGCTTCATCTTGCCGTCGCCCTGCGAGTAGCCCTCCGCCTGGTCTTTCATATCCCGCCCGGCGCAGAAGGACCGGCCGGTGCCGGTCAGGACGGCAACCCAGGCATCGTCGTCGTCAATGAAGTTCCGCAGCGTGCTGATGAACTCGGCCTTCAGCTGCTGCGAAAAGGCATTCAGTCGCTCCGGCCGGTTGAGCCGGATGACAGCGATGTGGTCGGCCAGATCGTAGGTGACAAAGTCCATTCAGCTCTCCTCAGTTGTGTCAGCCTGGCCCGTGGCCGGGCTGGCTGCTGGTGGCGCGGGCTCTGGTCCGTCCGGCTGTCGGGCCTCGATCTCGTAGGCGTCTTCCAGCTCGTCGAGGCTGACCGCATTCGCCTGCGTGGCCAGCGCCAGGTTCCCGTAGGAGAGGACGACGACGTCGTCGGCCAGCTCTTGCGACCGCTTGACGTACTGCTCGATGATCAGGAACGTGGTCGTGCCCCGGAACTCGGCCACGACGGCAAACAGCTTGTCCACGACGGCCGGGGCGAGACCGTGCGACAGCTCGTCGACCACGACCAGTGCAGGCTTCTGGATCAGGATGCGGCTGAGAGCCAGCATCTGCTGCTCGCCGCCCGACAGCATGCCTGCCCGGTCCCGCGACCGGGAGCCGAGGAAGGGGAAGATGGCCGCCGCCTGGTCCACCGCCTCCTGCCGCCCCCGCCGGCCAGCGCCGGGGCGGCCGACGACGACGTTCTCCGCCACGGTGAGCGCGGGGAAGACTGCGCCCTGCTCCGGGATATAGGCCACGCCCCGGCGGGCCCGGCGGAAGTGCGGCTCACGACTGACGTCGGTGCCATCGAGCAGCACCGATCCCTGGCTGGTCGCGATGGTCCCGGCCACGCAGGCAGCCAGCGTCGATTTCCCCGCGCCGTTCGGGCCGAGGATGGCGCAGATACTGCCCGCCGGCACGTCAAACGTGACGTCGCGCAGCGCCTCCAGCCCGCCGTAGGAGTGGCTGAGGCCGCGTATCGTCAGCGCCGCGCCGCTGACGGATTCCGCCGGGGCCGCGGCGACCACCTCCGCGCTGCTCACTGCTCGTCACCTCCGAAGTAGGCATCTCGGACGCGGGGGTCCTTGATGATCTCGGCGGCCGGCCCGTCGGCGATCTTGACGCCGAAATCCAGCACCACGAGCCGCTGAGCCAGCCGGAGGACCGACTCGACGTCGTGCTCGATCAGGATGACCGTGACGCCGAGCCGCCGCTGCACGTCCAGGAGGGCGTCACCGAAACTGATCCGCTCGGCCTGATCGAGCCCGGACAGCGGCTCGTCCAGGAGCAGTACCTTCGGCTGCGAGGCCAGCGCCATCGCGAGCTCGACAATGCGCAGGCCGCCGAGGGACAGGCCCGACAGGCGGTCGCCGGGGCGGAGCCCCCAGGGCTCCGCCGCTACGAACGCCGTCAGCTCATCGTCCGCCGTGTGGCCGCCTCGCCCAGCGGCGGCTGACGGGCGCCGCCCCCACAGATTCGGGATATCCCTGGCCAGCGCGAGGTGCTCTCCGACGGTCATCTCGGGGAAGAGCATGGCCCGCTGGAACGTCCGGGCCAGGCCCAGGCGGGCCCGCCGGTGCACGCTGACCCGGCCGCAGGGCGCCGAGCAGATTGACAGGGTGCCCGACGAGGCCCGCACCAGGCCGGTGATGACGTTGAGCATGGTCGTCTTGCCCGAACCATTGGGACCGATCAGCCCGACGAACTCCCCGGCCGCGGCGGCGAGCGAGACGTCCGAAAGCGCGGTGAGACCGCCGAAGCGCACGGTGATCCCGTCGAGCCTGAGGGTCTCCTCGGTGCTCTGGCTGACCGCCGCGGTCGCGCTAGTCACGGCTGCTCCCGCCGCCGACGGTGACCGGATCAGAGGTGGCCGCGCCGGATGCGGGGCCGATGGATGTAGCCGGTTCAGGCCGCGCTATCAGCTTCTGCAGGTTGCCAGACATCTGGGCCAGGAACCCGCGCGGATCGCGGGCGATGCCGATCGCGCCCAGGCCGAACAGGACGGTCGGGAGGTTGCCGAACCCGCTGATCGTGACCAGCTCGAACGCGGCGGGCGCGATCGCGAACAGGAGCCCGGCGACCAGTGCGCCGCCGAAGCTCCGCACGCCGATCGTGACCACGACGGCCAGCCACACCAGGCCGGTGAGCAGGGCGAAGTCGGAGGTGCTGACGTTGCCCTGCTCGATGCCGATCAGCGCGCCGCCAAGGCCGGCGACCGCCGACCCGAGGGCGAACACGCCGACCCGGAAGGCACGCACATGAACGCCGAGGCTCTCCGCCTCGACCGGATTGCCGCGGATAGCCGAGGACACCCGGCCGAACCGGCTCCGCCGGAACCAGCTCACGAGGATCGCCAGCACCGCGAAGAGAATCGCCCCGAGCAAGATGTCGCTCTGGGAGGTGTTGAGACCGCCGATCTGGAAGTTCGGGTAGTTGACGCCCTGCAGCGGGATCAGAGCCTGCAGGTTGAACGCGAAGGTCTCGCAGAACAGCGCGAAGGCCAGCGTGACGAGGGCGAAACCCACCTGGTCCAGCCGGGTCCCGACCGCGCCAAGCACGACACCGCAGAACGCGGCGCACAGGACCGCGATCACCATGCTGAGCGGCAGCCCCAGGCCCGCCTCGGTAGCCAGTCGCCCGGCCACGATGGCCCCGAATGCTGCGATGCCCGCCTGGCCGAGGCACAGGACGCCGCCGTAGCCGGTCGAGATCGTGAAGCTGAGGAAGGTGACCGCGAACGCGATCCCCGCCGCGAGCGTAGCGGTCCAGTAGGCATTAAAGGAGTACATGGCGACGAGCGTGAAGACACCGCCGGCGAGCAGGGCGATGACGTAGCGGCCGGGCCGCAGCACCGACAGGGCGGGCAGCCGGCTGAGGACCGCCTGGCCGAGGCTGCCAGAATCGGCGCGAGCGGTCTGCCCGGATCCTGCGTCCTGCCTCGACTTCAGGCTGGTCCGGCCGACGAGCAGCAGGCCGGCCAGCAGGAAGAACGGCAGGGCAGGCACCAGCCCGTTCGCGATCACGCTGCCCTGCGGCGCGTACCCGGTGATCTCCGAGGAGAGCACGCCGAGCGCCAGGCCGGCGAGCGTGGTGATGGCCAGGGAGCGGAACCTCCCGGCCAGGGCCACGCTCAGCGCCGCGACCGACAGCGAGGTGTAGATACCCGGATCGAGCTGGAGCAGCGGGCTGAGCAGGATGCCAGCCGCCCCGGTGAGAAATCCCGTCAGGATCCAGGAGAAGGCGCTCAGCCGGGTCGTGTTGATCCCGGCCCCGGCGGCGAGCCGGGGCCGGTCCACGACCGCCCGGATAGACAGTCCGAGGCGTGTCTTCTCGACGGCCAGGATGAGGCCGCCGAGAAGCACCACTGCTCCGATGACCGCGGCCAGCTGGTCGCGGGTCGTGTTGAAGGATCCGATCCGCAGGACGGCAAACCCGTTCGGGACGATGCCCGGCGACTGATAGACGTTCTCCGTCGGGAGCGCGAACTCCATCAGCGCCGGGAGCGCCACCGCGATCCCGATAGTCGCCGTCAGCTGGACAATCAGATCTCGGTTCTCGATGTGACGGAACACCCCGGCCCAGATCACGAAGCCGAAGATCGGTCCTGCCAGGAGGCAGAGCACGACAGCCGGAGCCAGGGCCCACTTACTGACGGTGACCAGGTGGTAGAAGAGGTAGGCGGTCGCATACGCGGTGGCGCCTACCGCCAGGTTGATCACACCGGTGAGGCTGTAGGTCAGCGTGATGCTCCCGCCCAGCAGGGCGTACAGAGCACCGATCACGATGCCTGGGTAGATGTACAGCAACGTCGGCAGCTTTCACTCGTCGTGGCGGGACTCGCCTGGGCCGGGGTGGTGCATCAGGCCGCCGACTCGGCGGCGCCGCACGCGAACGGGTTGGTGGCGGTTCCGGTAACGATCTTCCACTGACCATTGACGATCTGGGCCAGCGAGAAGCACGGGTTGAGCTGGGTGTGCATCGCCGGGAACGAGACCGGCGGGAACAGGCCGTCACCGGTGTAGCCCGAGATCGTGTTACCGGCTGCAATGATGTTCGCCGGGGTCGGCGACTTCTTGCCCAGCTGGTTGATCGCGCCCTGGAACATCACCATGTTGGCCCAGCCGGACAGCGCCTCAGCGTTCTGCACGTTGGCCGGCGAGTACTTCTTCATGGCCGCAGTGTAGGTAACGATGCCCGGAACCTGCGGGTTGTACCAGGTGGCGGTGAAGACCTCAGAAAGCAGTCCGTTGATGGTCTTGCCGAACTGCGTTGGGATGGCGGGCGAGACCCCGATGGAGCCGGCGACGACCCATGCCTTGGAGCCCACCTGGGCCATGTCCGCCTGCAGCTGCGGGGCCGCGGTCCCGTACACGTTGGTGTAGACGCCCTGCGCGCCCAGGCTGTGCAGCTTCTGCGCCAGCGACAGCAAGGCAGCGGAGCTGGTGTCATCGACGGTGTAGTTGGTGTAGAGCAGCGTGCCGCCGGCGGCCGTGACGCCCTTGGCAACCGCGTGCGCGGCGACGGCGTTGCCGGGGTTCGCGTCCGAGACGACGGCGATCTTCTTGACGCCCTGACTGACCATGTACTTGCTCTGGGTGTTGCTCTCGTACCCGATCCAGTTCCCCTCCTGGGAGAAGAACATGTCCGTGCCGGGGCCGTAGAACTGCGGCACGATGCCGGCGCCGAACACCGGGATCTTCTGCGCCGCCAGGTACGACGTCGCGCTGCCCAGGTAGACGTCCTGGCTGATGATGGCGTCGGCGCCATTCTCGACGGCCAGCCGGGCGTCAGACAGAACCGAGCTCGGGCTGCTCTGGGTGTCGTAGACCGACAGCGTCATCTTGTGGCCGTCAAGCCCGCCGTGGGCGTTGTAGTACGAGACGAATGCCTGGGCACCGATGACGCCGCCGCCGAAGGTGGTAGCCAGGGAGCCGGACTGGTCGCCCAGGTACGCGATCTTGATCGTCGAACTCGTGCTGGCAGTCGTCCCGGAACCACCTGAACCCCCGCTGCTGGCGCAGCCGGCGGACATGGCGGCAACCAGGGCGATACCGGCGGCCGGGACAAGCACACCCCGCAACCGGAAAGCACGGCCATTACGGCCGGCGCGCACATCCTTCATGTCTGTTCTCCTTTGGCACGCATCGTGCTCATTCATCTCTACCGTGGGTGTCATATTCAGGGTGTGCCGCAGTACTCGCGGGCACGGTATCGTCAGCGCCAGTCAGTGTCATCGGCTACGGAGCCGGCCAGGACGGCAAGGGACTCGTGCTCGGAACCCCATGCGAGGGACCGCTCCCTTGCCCGCCTGCTGAAGAAATGCAGTGGGTACTCCTCGGTCATGCCCATGCCGCCGTGGAGCTGGTGTGCTGTCAGCGTCACGAAGACCGCGGTCCGCGAGGCGGCCGCCTTGGCGGTGGCCAGATCAGCCGCCGTGCAGGTGCCATGCTCGACCTTCCAGACCGCCTCATAAGTCAGGTACCTCGTCGCGTCGAGCGCGGACGCCATGTCAGCCGCCTGCTGCTGCACGGCCTGGAACGTCCCGAGCGGCCGCCCGAACTGCACCCGGTCGCGCACGTAGGGGATGGTGAGGTCGAGCGCCTGCTGGGCGAAGCCCACCAGCTGCACGCAGCACAGGACGGTCGCGACCTGGGTGAGCAGGGCAGCGGCATCCGCGCCGCCGGCCGCCAGAGCGGGCACGCCCGCGTAAGCGGCGGCCGACTGCGGCGTCTGCCCGACGTTGCGCAGCGACCGCTGCGTCACCTGCGGCGTCCGGGCGTCGACCAGGAACAGCTGCCGCTGGCCGGCATCCGTCACCCCGACGAGGTGATGGGTGCACGCGAGCCCGTAGTCGACGTACCGGGCGGAACCCTGCAGGGCACCGGCCGAGACGCTGCGGGGCCCCTCGTCCCCGGCCTCGCCAGGCACCGGGGTCACCGCTCCCGCGTTCTCCACGACGGCGGCCGCCAGGGCAGCCTGCCCGTCCTGCGTCCCGCAGCGCATGAGCGTGTAGACGCAGGCCATGGTCTCGGCGAAGGGGACGGTCGCCGCTGCCTTGCTCAGCTCCTCGAGTGCCACCGCGATGTCGAGTAGGTCGGCCCCGCCGCCGCCCGCGGACTCTGGGAAGGCGAAGCCCAGCCACCCGTCGGAGGCCAGCCGCTTCCACAGCGCCTCGTCGTGGCCGCCGCCCTCGAGCAGCGCGCGGATCCGGTCGGTCGACATCTCGCGCTGCAGCTGCTGCCGCATGCTGTCGCGGATCATCTCCTGGGTGTCGGACAAGCCAAGGTTCACGCGGGGCGCCTTTCTCGGGGCAGGCCAAGACCGCGCTCAGCGATGATGGTCCGCTGGATCTCGTTGGCGCCGCCGGTGAATCGCTGCAAGGCGGAGAACCACAGCTGCTGCTCGAGCCGGCCGCGGACCGGCGGATCGTCCGCGGAGCCGGCGACCTGCGCGCCTGCCCGGCCGAGGAGGTCGAGCACGGCGCCGGTCATGCGCGTGCCGAGCTCGGTGGCCCACACCTTGCTCGCGGACGCCTCCTTGCTCGGGGCAGCGCCGCTGGCGACAACCGATCCGGTCGTCATCACCAGGGCCCGGAGCATGGACAGGTCGAGCCGGATCTCAGCCAGCTTCCGGCGGGCGACCGGATCGGCCAGCACGTCAGGCCGCGCGGCCCGCAGGTAGTCAATCGACCACTCGAAGATGTGCACCATGTCCATGTAGTTGTTGATGGCCATGGTGACCCGCTCGTGGTCGAGCGCGGTCGCGAGCATGTACCAGCCGCGGTTTTCCTCACCGATCCGCATGTCGGCCGGGACCACGACGTCGTCGAAAAACACCTCGTTCGTGCGGTGGTGGAACATCATCTCGATCGGCCGGATCGTGATGCCCTTGAGGTTGAGCGGCACGATGAAGATGGAGATGCCGCGGTGCTTCGGCGCTTGCGGGTCGGTCCTGACCGCGAGGTAGACGTGCGAAGTCCAGTGCGCGTCCGAGGTCCAGATCTTGCTGCCGTTGATGACGTAGGAGTCGCCGTCACGGATGGCCCGGGTGCGCAGGGACGCCAGGTCAGAGCCGGCGTTGGGCTCGGAATAGCCGAGCGCGCAGGTGATCTCCCCGCTCCAGATCTTCGGCAGGTACTCCGCCCGCTGGGCATCGGTGCCGTACCGCTGGATGGCCGGGCCGATCATGGACGACGTACCCCGGCGGCCGTAATGGACGTCGGTGTAGGCCAGCTCCAGCGCCAGCAGGAACTGGTACCAGGGACTCATCTCCTGGCCGCCGAGGTCCTTCGGCCAGGACCTGCGCAGCCACCCGCGGCGGTCCAGTTCGGCGAGGTTGTCCCGGCTCTCCTGCGACGCCCAGTTCTCCCGGTCCTCGTCCTGATCGAAGGAAGGCTTCTGGCTTCGCTCAGCCGCGAACTGACGAACCTCCTCCCGGAACTCCGCCTGTTCTGGCGGCCAGTCGAAGCGCACAGCTGTCTCCTTTACGGCCGCACTGGATCGGGGACGGCCTTGCTGGCGGCCAGCGCGGCCACCCTGGCCTGGCTGACCTTGGGCGTCCACCGGTCCTCTTCGTCGGCCCAGATGTCGCGGAGCTTCGGGATGACCTGGGTCCCGAAGAGCTCGTTGTTATGCGCTGCCGTCTCCTCGGGCAGATTCCCGAGGTGCATGCAGGTGATGAGCTGCCCGATGCGCAGCTCGGTCACGAGCTCGCGGACCCGCTGCTCGACCCGTTCGGGGGAGCCGGCGATGATGTAGCCGAGCTCGTCGTACTCCCAGAAGCTGAGCTCGCCGCGCATGGCCTTGCGGCGCTGCTCCATCGACTGGCTCCGCCCCCGCCGCAGCGACTCGCGGTAGGAGGCCTGGGTCATGAAGCCAGGCGGCGTGGCGAATTCCAGCGGGACCGGGTTCTGCTTGTGCCAGTACCGCACCGAGTCGCCATACAGGGCCTCGGCCTCGGCGTCCGTGTCGGAGCAGCAGATGATCTGGGTGAACGCCATCCGGTGCGGGTTCAGGTTGGCGCCCGCCTGCTGGGCGTGCTCCCAGAAGCCGTTGACGATCGGGCGCGCGGCCTGCTTGCCGGAGAAGGACAGATAGCCGTAGCAGTAATCAAACGCGTTGACCAGATCCCAGGTCTCCAGGCTGCCGGAGCCGGGGATCCAGATCGGGACGTTCTCCTGAATCGGCCGGGGCCACGGGTTGACGTACCGGAGCTTGGTGTAGGTCCCGTTGAAACTGAACGGCTCGGTGGCCTTCCAGGCCCGGAGGATGAGCTCGCGGGCCTCGGCAAAGCGCGACCGCAGCTCGACCGGGGGGACGCCGTAGGAGAAGGCACTGTCCATCGGCGTCCCGTACACCATCCCGGCGATCATCCGGCCGCCGGACAGGCAGTCCAGCATGGCCAGTTCCTCGGCCACCCGGACGGGGGGGTTGTAGAAGGCCAGGGAGTTCCCGCAGATGGCGATGGCCGAGTTCTCGGTCGTGGTCGCCAGGATCGAGGCGATCAGATTCGGCGACGGGGTCATGGCGTGCCAGGTCTGGTGATGCTCGTTGAGCAGCAGCCCGTCCCAGCCGAGCCGGTCGGCGCCCTGCATGAGCCGCAGGTACATGTGGTAGTCACGGCCGATCTGCGCGGGGTCGGCCATGGCCGTCGGCGGGGTCACCCACGCACTGCGGACCCGGCTGCCGGCGTCGTCGGCCAGCTTCGAGTAATACTGCTGTGCGAACCAGTGGAACTTCACAGTGAGATCCTTTTAAGACGTCAGGCGCTTCGGCGCTGGCAACGATCCGGTGGCCGGGTGCGCGCCGGGCTACTTGGGCGCCAGGTACGGGATGACCTCTTCGCCGACGAGCCGGATGCTGTCCATGACGGCGGCGTGGTCAAGCCCGCCGACCTGCTGGAAGCACAGCAGCCTGTCGGTGCCGATGTCGCGGTAGCGCTCCATCTTCCGCCGCACCGTGGCCGGGTCGCCGATGATGACGGAGTCCTGCTTGTTGAGGACGGAGAACACTTCCTCCGGCTCCATTTCCTCGCCCCTGGCCAGGCGCCCGACGATCGCGAGAGTCGCACGGGTCAGGTCGGTCTCCTCCGCGCCTTCGGGCCGGATGTCGCCGATGAGCCCGGCGCCGGCGCCCAGTTTCACGCCACCAGGGTCGGCGTCGAGCAGCCCGCTGGCCAGGATCGCCTCCTCCTGCTGCAGGAGGAGCGCCTTCAGCTCGAAGAAGCTGACGATGGCGTTCTGATACCACGCGCAGGCGGCGGCCGCGCCGTTCTGAATGGCCTTGTCCATCGTCTCCGCGCAGTGCACGAAGGTGAACACGCCGGTCTGAGCGTTGACGAACGAGCCGACCGGATTAGCCGACTTGAGCGCCTCGCGGTACGTCTGGAAAAGCGCCTCCATGGTCTCCAGCGGCAGCATCAGCGTGACGCCGAGTACGCCGACGCCCATCTCTCCCGCGGACCGGAAGCCGTCCTCAGTCGTGCAGGTCGACCACATCGCCGGGTGCGGCTTCTGCAGGGGCTTCGGGATGACGGAGAGGTCCTTGATCTTGATGTCCTCGCCGTCCCAGGAGAACCGTTCGTTGGTCCACATCTGGGCGACCATCCGCATCGCCTCGATCTGCTGCCGCCGGGTGTCGTCCGGGTCGATCTGGAACGTCCGCCACTCCGGGATTGTCGACCGCGCGAAGCCCATCTCCAGGCGGCCGCCGCTGAGGTGATCGAGCGTGGCCGCGCGCTCGGCGATGCGCACCGGGTGGTTGATGTTGTGCGGGGCCAGGACTGCGGCATGCCCGATCCGCATCCGCCGGGTCCGCTGGGAGATGGCCGTGAGCATCAGCTCGGGCGCCGAGCTATAGCTCATCTCGACCGCCCCGTGGTGCTCAACCTCCCACCAGCACCCGTAGCCCATCCGGTCGGCGAGCTCGGCCTGGGCCAGCGTCTCGCGGAAAAGCTGCCCCTCCTGGCCAGGCTGCAAGCCTGCCTTCTCGACCTCGCAGAAGATGTCTATCTCCACGCTGACCTCCTCGGTGCTGGTGATCTCCCCGACGTCGTGACGAATTATCTAACACTAGACAGTACGTGAGCATACGGTTTCGTGCATTCCCGGTCAACGGCGTATCGGGGACGGAAGTACGCCGAAACCGGGCGGTCACTCTGCTGCCACAGGGCCAGCGAGCTCGCCGCCCTCGGCTGCCCCCTGCTGGCCACCGGTCCAGGCCACTGCGGCCCACTCGTCGTGCTCGCCCAGCAAAGGCGCCCGGCGGTACCAGGCTCCGCGCTCGACAGCAGCCTCGGTCCACGGCAGCGCCAGCAAGTACGAGCCGTCGATGACAGGGTGGGGCAGGCAGACGAAGGTCCTGCGAGCGGCCAGCTGAGGGTCGGCCGGCAGTGCCTCCGGCTTGACCGCGATATAGGCGGCGACCCCGGCGGCCTGCAGGCGGGCGATGGTGCCGTGGAGATCCTGATCAGCCCCCGCGCGCAGGAGCGCCTCGGCCGTGCCGCGGGCAACCGGGCCGGTGCTCTCGCCGCCGAGCGCCCGGACGACCGCAGCCGGCCAGGACAGGCCGGCGCGGAGACTGCCAGGTAACCGTGGCCCGTCAGGTCGATAATGGCCTCGTCCGGGTCCGGGCTTGCCGCACGGCCGCCGTCGCCCTCGGCGGCAGTCAGCCCCATCATCCGCACGGCCATGACTTCTGCCATGGACAGGTCGATCACGAAGGCGCCCTGACCCCCGCCCAGCCACCAGGCGGCGACCAGAGAGGCCGCCCAGGTGGCGCTCGCGTAATCGGCCATGACGGTGCGGATAGTGATGTCCCGCCCGGCCACGCCGACTATGGCGTCCTCGAACCCCGCGGCGGCGTGGACGTTCGGGGCGTAACCGCGGTACGCGGCACCCGGCCCGGTGCGGCCGAAAGCAGAGATCGACAGCGAGACCTGAGCCTGATCCCGGCGGCCGACGGTCAGGGCGATGCCGGACTGCTCGAGCCGCTTGCGCCCGGTGTTGTCGATCACCGCGTCGGCCCACTCCAGCGCGCCCTCACTATGGCGGCGGGCAACTCCTTCGGTCACACTGCGCTTGCTGTAGTTCGCGCCCTGGAAATAGGCACCCCGCTCGATCCCGGCGATCCCGCCGGCGAACGGGCCGTTCTGGCGGTAGAGGTCGAGGCGCTCGGTCGGCTCGACCCGCACCACATCCGCCCCGAGTGCGCCGAGAATCGCGCCGGTGAGAGGGCCAGCCAGGACATTGGACGACTCGAGCACGTGCAGGTCGCCGAGCACGGGCTGCCCGGCGGCGCCCTGGCCGGCGGCGGCGGTAATAAGGGCCGGCACAAGCTGCCCTCGCGCCTCCGGCGGCGGGGGCGCCCAGCCCCGTGCGCGGAACAGGCCCGAGGAGGACACCTCGCCTGCCGGGCGTACCGCCGTGGCCGACACGCCCCGGGCCTGAAGGTATTCCTCCAGCTCATCCTTGGCCCACGTGCTGCTCCACTCGGCCACGACCTCATCGATCATCTCGGCGCCGGCCACGCGGTCGGCTACCTGCGGGAAGATCGGGATCCAGTCCGGTCGCCCCATGGCGTTGCAGAAGGCCGTGAACTGATGGTTATCGACAACGATGATCTGGATGTAGCCGTCTTTGCAGGGGAAGGGGCCGGACGGCGCCGAATAGCGCCCGACGCCGGCCGGGATTCCGCATTCGTGCAGGACGTGGCTCGGCGTCTGCTGATTCGTGCAGAACGCCACCGCGTCCTGCGCTGACAGATCCAGATGAACGGGCGTGCCCCGGGTCCGGCTGAGCGAGATCCCGTGCAGAGCCGCCAGTGCGGCGGCATAGCCAACGGTCTGCAGAGCCTGCTCCCCCGGGATCGGGAAGACACGGCCGCTGCGATCGAACACCGCGGCCAGCAGTCCGCCGGCCGCTGCACAGACGAGGTCGCTGCCGAGGTAGGAGCGAGCCGGACCGCTCAGGCCGAACGCCGATGCCGTCACCCAGCAATTGCGAACCAGGGCGTGCTCTTCGCGGAGCCTGCGGGCCACGACGCCGAGGTAATCGTCGCCGGCGCCGATCGAGACGCGGTCGCAGATCACGATGTCCCGGCTGGTCTCAGGGAGGTCCTTCAGGTCAGCTATCTGATCGACTGTCGCGCCCAGGGCCGACAGGACGCCGGCTGCCACCCTCGCTGCCGTGCCCGGGCCGACCACGCAGCCGCGCAGCCCGGTGAGGTAGGCGATGCTTCTCGATCCGGTCAACTCCGGCTCCGCGGGCCGGTAATAGTACCTGCTAGCACCGGATGGTAAAGTACTATAACGTGCACCACGATGCGACTGTAAGAGCCGTTAACGCCCAGTGTCAACCTTCTCCCGAGCGGACGGTGCCATGCTCATCGGGGCAAACCTAATCGTCAACGAGGCGACACCCTCGATCATCGACCTCGCACAGCGAGCCGAGGACCGGGGCATGGACTGCATTTTCCAGGGCGAGCACAGCCATATTCCGGTGACTACGGAGTATCCGGCCTCCGCCGCGACCGGCGGGAAGATGCCGGAGTTCTACCGCCGGTTCCCCGATGTCTTCGTGACGCTGGCCGCCGCCGCCGCGGTTACCACGCGGATCCGGCTCGGCACCGGGGTGGCCCTCGTGGCCGAGCACAACTCGTTCCACCTGGCCAAGGCGACGGCTACCCTCGACCGCATTTCCGGCGGGCGCCTGGACTTTGGCGTCGGTTACGGCTGGAACGCTCCGGAACTGGCGAACAACGGGGTGCCCTGGGAGGACCGCCGCCAGGCCTTCGGGGAGAAGCTAGCCGTCCTGAAGCGCCTGTGGACCGAGGATGCCGTCGCGAGCGACAGCACGTACAGCTCGTTTACCGAGTCGTGGGTGTGGCCGAAGCCGGAGCAAAAGCCGCACCCGCCGGTCCTGCTCGGGGCGGCCGGCTTCGCTGGCAGCTGGAGGATGTCGTGCGGCTGTGCGACGGCTGGTACCCGATGGACACGCCCGAGGTGCCCGCCCGGCTCAAGAGCCTGCGGAAGATGGCGGCCGATGCTGGCCTGCCCGAGCCGACGGTCAGCATCAACATGATGGCCGGGCAGATGCCGGGTGCGTCATGGTACTGGGAGGATGCCGCCGCCATGGACGAGCTGGTGCAGAAGGCAGGTGCCTACCAGGAGCTGGGCGTGCAGCGCATCGTCGTCGGCATCCCGATGGACACTCTCGACAACGCCACCCGCGGTCTCGACGCCCTCGCCACTCTCACCGGCCGCTTCGCCTGAGCGAGCGCGCCCGTCAGTACTTTGAGCCGCCGGCATCGATGGGGAACTGGGCCGCGGTCACGTAACGGGACTCGTCGGACGCGAGGAAGAGCACGGCGTTGCTGATGTCGATCGGCTCGAGCACGCTGACCGGCAGCAGGTGCTGGAACACCCCGGCCAGTTTCGGATTGTCCGCCAGGGCCTGGTGGAAGGTAGGCGCCCCGACCATCGGCGTGTTCACGCCGCCGGGGTGAATGGTGTTGACCCGGACGTTGTACTCAGCCAGTTCCATGGCCAGCGAGATGGCCAGGCCGGTAACGCCCCACTTGCTGGCGACATACGACGGCATGAAGGGCGTACCGCGCAAGCCCGCCGCGGAACTGGTGATGATGATCGACCCGCTGTTCTGCGCGACGAGGTGGTCTGCGCAGGCTCTGACCGTGTTCCACACGCCGGTCAGGTTGACGTCGATCGTGTCCTGCCAGATCTCATCGGTGCACTCGTTCCATGGCGTCGGGAAGCAGATCCCCGCGTTCGCCACCACGATGTCGAGCCCGCCGAGGTCGCTGACCGCGGTCGCCGCGGCCGACTCGACCGCTGCCCTGTCGCGTACATCCAGCTGAATCGCTATCGCCCGGCGGTCCAGCGCCTCGACTAGCTCGACCGTCTCGTCCAGCTGATCCCTGGTCGATCCCGGATACGGGGAGTTCCTGAACCCGGTGCAGATGTCGACGGCGACGATGTCCGCCCCCTCCTCGGCCAGGCGCAGCGCATGGCTGCGGCCTTGTCCGCGGGCGGCTCCCGTGATAAGTGCGATCTTGCCGGCAACGCGTCCCACTATTCCGCCTTCCCTGGTGTACCTTCGGGGCGTCCCCACTCCGCTGCGCGCCGCACGACCTCGCTGAAGGGCCGGCCAGTGTCGTAGGACGGCTCGCGGGGCAGGCCGAGTACGCGCTCGCCGATGACATTGCGCATCATCTCGTTGGTGCCTCCGGCGATACTCTGCGCGCGCGCGCCGAGGTAGTCGCTCACGGCGGCCGGCGGACTCGCCCCGGCGGGCCAGGTCAGGCCCGGACCGCCGCCGATCTCGATACCCATCAGCGCCCGGACCGGCGTGGAGGTGCCGGCTGCAAGCTTCGGATAGCAGGCCAGGCTCGCCGCGTCGCGGCCGCCGGCATCGGCTAGTTCCTGCACCCGGTTACCCAGCTCAGCCTGGACCACGTCGATGATGTGGGCACGGGCGATCAGGTCCTGGACTCGCGGGTCATGTTCCCGGCCGGCCTGTCGGGCCAGGCTGACCAGGTCGGCAGCCTGCAGGCGGCCCCCGGCGACCGGGCGCATCCTGGTCCTGGCACCCACCTGACGCTCCATCACCAGCATCGTCCGGGCAACGGTCCACCCGTGGTCCACCTCGCCGATGACGTCGTCGTCGGTCAGTTCGACGTCATCGAAGAACTCCTGGCAGAACTCAGACCGGTCGTTGAGCTGGCGCAGCGGCTGCACCTCGATGCCGGGCTTGTCGACCTTGACGGCGAACCAGGTCAGGCCCCGGTGCTTAGGCACGTCCCAGTTCGTCCGGGCCAGGCAGAGGCCGTAGTCGGCGTAGTAAGCCCCGCTCGACCAGACCTTTGATCCCCGCAGGATCCACCGGTCGCCGTCGCGGGTAGCGCGGGTACGAACCCCGGCTAGATCTGACCCGGCCTCGGGCTCAGAGAAGAACTGAACCCAGAGTTCCTCTCCGGCCAGTACTCGCGGGACATGCCGGGCCAGGAAAGCGGGCGATCCGTGGGCCAGCATGGTCGGGACGCAGATCCCCCAGGTCGTGCGGCCGAGAATGCCGAACTCAGCGACCCGGAAGTCCCGCGCTGCCTCGTCGAAGGCCTGCTGGTGGGCGGGCGTCAGGCCCTGCCCGCCATACTCCTTCGGCCACGCGATCCCCGCGTACCCGCCGTCGAACAGGATCCGCTGGATCGCCCGCTCGCGCTGATCGCGGTCCTGCGTCCAGTGGGCCGGGTCGGCGCCCGCGAGGTCGTCCGGCCGGCGCGGTTCCAGCCGCTCAGCCAGCCAGGCCCTGGCGCGATCCCGGTAGTCATCCAGGTCAGTAGTTGGCTCCGCCATGCCCATCTCCGTCACTAATTGATGCTTCCGGCAGGCCGTAGTAGCGGGCCAGCCGCGCGCGGTGCCAGGCCGGATCGCCGTACAAGGCGGCATCCATGGTGAGCCGGCGCAGGTACAGGTGGTGATCGTGTTCCCAGGTGAAGCCGATGCCGGAGAACACCTGAAAGCAGTTCTGGCCCAGCTGGATGGCGCTATCGCCGACGTACGCCTTGGCCACGCTGGCTAGCTCCGGGCCGGCGTCCCCGTTACTGACGGCCCGGGCCGCCGCATCGCAGACTGTCCGGCTTGATTCAAGCAGCAGGCTCGTGTCGGCCAGGAGGTGCTTGACCGCCTGGAATGACCCGATCGGGCGGCCGAAGGCGATCCTGTCCTTGGCATACTGCAGCGCCAGCTGGAAGTCCTGCTCCATTGCGCCGATCGTCTCGGCCACCGTCAGCACGCAGGCAACCTGAAGTTCGTGCTCAACGGCGGCCGCTGCGTTCCCGGGCCGCCCGAGGAGAGCATCGTGAGGAACGATGACGTCCGTCAGCTGCACCTCGCAGAACGACCGCGACAGGTCGATGCTGCCGACCGGCCGGACCGAGAGCCCGGCCGTCTGAGCCGGCACGAGGAACTGACTGATGCCGTCGCTCGCTCCCGCCGTGATCAGGAAGTAGTCGGCGCGGTCCGCATCCTGAACGAGGCACGCCGTCCCGGCCAGCGCATACCCGCCGGGCGTGGCGGCCCACCTGATGGCCTCCCCGGTCCCCCAGGTGCCGGCGGACCCGGCGGCAGCCCACGTCGCAACAATCGTGCCGGCGGTCAGGCCCGGCAGGACGGCCGCCTGCTGGGCGGGCGATCCCTCGCGAGCAACGGCAGCAACCACGACGTTCATCGGGACGAAAGGTCCCGGCTGCAGGGACCGGCCGCGCTCGACGGCCACAACCGCCGCGTCCGCAAGGCCAGACCCCGAGATGGTTCCGCCCCCGTGCTCTTCCGGCGCAAGCGCGGCGAACCAGCCAAGCTCGCCGGCCCGCTGCACGTATCCGGCCCCGATCGCAGGACCGCCGTCGGCCGCCGCCCGCAGCTTCTCGATTGGCCACTCACGCTGGGTGAAGCGAAGGGTGGTAGCTCGGAGTATGTCCAGGTCATCGGATAGTGGCAGGTCCAGAATCGGGCACCTCACACAGCTAGGCTGATCACCGCCATATGGTATAGTACTGTGCGATGTCTCAGACGGCCAGACATGGCTGGCGGGAGGGGCGGCAGGCTCCGCCCCGCGCTCGGAGAGGAGAAGTGGTGCAGCTGCGTGCCGGCATGCATCTGGTAAGCGTCGTCAGCCCCGCGAGCATTATTGTTCTCCGCGCCCCGAAAAAAGACGTCGAGGTGTGCTGTGGCGGCGTCGCCATGGCGGTGGCGGAGAACATTGCGCGCGACATCGAAGTGCAGGCCGCCGGCAATGGCTCCGGCGCTGGCCTGGTCCTCGGGAAGCGCTATGCGCATGAATCCTCTGACCTGGAATGCCTGTGCACGCGGGCCGGCGCGGGCGAGCTCACCGTAGACGGCGAGCCGCTCATCCTGAAGGACGCCAAGCCGCTTCCGCCCTCTGATTAGCGGCAGCCCGCCGGAGGCCTGGGTCCATGAACCTGATGATGCTGCTTGAGATGGCGACGTCCAATGACCCGGACAGGGCGGCCGTCAGTGCCCACGACCTGGCACTGACCTACCAGGAAATGTACGGGCGGGCCGGCGCCGGAGCGAGTTACCTGCGTGCAGGCGGCTATCAGACCGTCGCCTACCTGGGACCGAACTCCGCCGCGTTTGCCGTCACGGTGTTCGCCGCGGCCTGGGCCGGAATTCCGTTCTGGCCGGTGAACTATCGCCTGGCTGGCGATCAGATCCTGGGTCTGCTCGATACTGACGAGCGGGTCCTGGTGGTGACGCACCAGGACTCGGCGGCGGCCGTTCGCGGATGTCGCCACGACGTCATCTCAGTGGATCAGTGGCTCGAACAGACTGCTGGCGCCGCGCCGCTCAGCCAGTGGCCGTCCGATCCGGACCTCGTGGCCGTGCTGCTGAACACGAGCGGCACGACTTCGAAGCCGAAGACAGTCGTGCTGCGGCATCGCCACCTCGTCTCGTACGTCCTGCACTCAGTCGATTTCGGCTCCGCTGACCCGGCTGACGCAGTCGCGGTCAGCGTTCCGCCGTACCACGTCGCCGGCATCGTCAACCTGCTGACGAACATCTTCGCCGGTCGTCGCGTTGTCTACCTCGATGCGTTCGAGCCTGGTGCCTGGCTGGACACTGTCCGCCGGGAACGCGTGACGCACGCCATGGTGGTGCCGACGATGCTGGCGCGGATCGTGGCTGAGCTCAACGGAACGCCGGCCAATGTGCCAAGCCTGCGGACCTTGTCGTACGGAGGCTCGAGGGTCGGCGCCACGACGATCCTGCAGGCACTCCGGCTCTTCCCCGGCACTGACTTCGTCAACGCCTACGGCCTGACCGAGACAAGCTCGACCATCGCGATTCTGAGTCCCGAGGATCACCGCTCGGCTCTGCACAGCGACGACGAGGTAGTCAGGGCCCGGCTTGCGTCGGCCGGCCAGGTCATTCCCGGAGTGGAAGCAGAGATCCGGTCAGCCGACGGCCGGCCCGTGCCGCCGGGAGAAGCGGGCGAGCTCTGGCTGCGCGGCGACCAGATTTCCGGCGAGTACCTGTCGAGCGAGTCGCCGCTCGATGAGAACGGCTGGTTCCCGACCAAAGACCGTGCCCACTTCGACAGCGCGCAGTTCCTCTTCATCGAAGGGCGCGCGGACGACACCATTATCCGCGGCGGCGAGAACATCGCACCAGCGGAGATCGAGGACGTCCTCATGCAGCACCCCGCGGTCGGCGAGGCAGCCGTCGTGGGCGCACCCGATGAGGAATGGGGCCAGAAGATCGTTGCCTTTGTCGTGCTGCGCGAGGGCGCCGACGCCGACGCCGACGAGATCAGGTCCTTTGCCCGCGGCAAACTTCGGACTTCGAAGACGCCAGACCGCATCATCGAGCGCGACTACCTTCCCTACACCGACAGCGGGAAGCTGCTGCGAAGAATGCTCACCGCTGAGCTGGCTGCAGGGCCGGCAACGGATATGTAGTCAATGTGGCCTGCCCAGGCCTGCCGCCGAAAGGTGCAAGGCAATGCATTGTGGCGTGATGGTCACCGGGTACAACCATGGCGACTGGGAACGGCTGATGGCCGGCGATTACAGCCGGCCGCCTACCGTCCCGGACTACGTCCAGCTCAGCAATACCATTCGCCTGGGGGACCTGGTCGAGCCGCTCGGCTTCGACTCGATCTGGGCGACCGAGCATTACGGCTCGGCCTACTCGATGCAGCCCAATCCGCTGCAGTATCTGGCCTTCTGGGCCGGGCGCACCACGCGTGTCGACGTGGGCACAGCGGTGATCGTCGCGCCCTGGTGGAACCCGGTGCGGCTGGCCTCCGAATTGTCGATGCTGGACGCGCTGCTGCAAGGCAGACGCCTGCATCTCGGGATCGGCCGGGGAGTATCCCAGCATGAGTATGCCTCGCTCGGCATCCCGATCGAGGAGTCACACGACTACTACTACGACATCGTTGATGCCATCCGGGCTGCGGACGGAGCGCAGCGATTCAGTTTCGATGGCAAGATCTTCCGGGTTCCGCCCACCTCGATTCGCCCCCAGGGTCCGCACTTCGGTGACCTGACCAGCAATATCAAGGTGGCGTTTTCCACTCAGAAGTCTGCCCGGCTGGCCGCTGAGCACGGACTTGGCCAGATGTTCGTAGCCGACGACGACGTCGACTCCATGGTCGCGGGAGTCCGTCAGTTCAACGAGATCCGGGCTCAGCTCGGCCTGGGGCCGGCGCAGCCAACGACGCTGCTGTGGATGTACTGCGCTGAGACCGATGAAGAAGCCGCGGACGGCTGGCGCTATTACGAGGCCCAGCAGGTAGCGGCCAAGCATCACTATTTCGAGTGGAACAATCCCGGCTTCGCCGGGGTCAAGGGCTACGAAGAGTACGCCGTGCGGCAGGCGTCTGACGCCGGGGTCGGCGGGCGCCGAAGCATGCTGAACACCCAGCCGATCGGAACACCTGAGCAGATCATCGAGAGGATCCGGGCTCTCCAGCGGAGCATCAGTCTGGAGGAGCTCGTCGTCCACGTCTGCTACGGCGGGATGCCCGTCGAGAAGGCCGAGCGCAGCATGCGCCTCTTCGCCGAAAGGGTGCTACCCGAGATCCACGCCATCGATACCGCTCCCCCGCCGACCGGGAAGGACATCAGGTAATGAGCCGAGCCAACCACGTTCCGTTGTCTCCGCTGACATTCCTGGCCAGGGCTCGGCACGCGTTCGGAAGCAAGCTCGCTGTCGTCGACGGCGAGGGCGGCCAGGTGAGCTACGCGGAGCTTGGCCGCGACTGCGACGCGATGGCCGGTGCCCTGCGGGCTAGCAGCGTCCGGGCCGGTCACCGGGTTGCCGCGCTTGACTACAACAGCCGGTCGCTGCTGGCAGCCCACTTCGGCGTGCCGGGATCCGGGGCCGCGCTGGTAGCGCTGAACACGCGGCTGGCAGCTGATGAATACCGTCAGATCCTGGCGCACTCGCGCGCTCGGGTGCTGCTGCTAGCACCCGCGCTGATGCCCGCGCTCGGCGTGGCTGATGCCAGCGAAGTCCCGGCTGATCTGGTCGTGATGCTGCCCGGGCCCGGCGAGAGCCTGCCCGGGGCGTTGCCGTACGACGAGTGGCTCAGCCATGCGGACGATGCCGGCCTGGAAGCGCCGGAGGATGAGGACGCCCCGATCGCGGTTAACTACACCAGCGGCACAACGGGACGGCCCAAGGGCGTCGTCTATACCCACCGGGGCGCGTACCTCAATGCGGTCAGCGTGGCGCTGGAATTCCAGCTGTCCGCTGACAGCTGGCTGCTGTGGACGCTGCCGATGTTCCACTGCAACGGCTGGTCCCTGGCCTGGGGGGCGACAGCAGTGGCCGCGACGCACGTCAGCCTGCCGACATTTGACGCGCAGCAGGCACTGGAGCTGGCCGATCGTTATCCGGTAACTCACTTGTGCGGCGCGCCGGTCGTGCTGTCCGAGCTGGCCAGAGCAGGGCGCAAGCAAGGGTTCGTGGCAGGCCGGCTGATCCGCGCCGCGGTTGGCGGCGCCCCGCCGACCAAGGAGACGATCAGCGCGGTTCAGCAGATGGGAATACAGGTCACCCACCTGTACGGGCTGACCGAGACGTACGGCCCCTCGCTGGTGTGCGAGTACCAGCCTGGCTGGACCGAACTGCCCGCCGCCGAGCTGGCTGATCGGCTCAGCCGGCAGGGAGTTCCCACCGTCTCGGTTGCCGAGGCGCAGGTCGCCGACAGCCACCTTCAAAGGGTGCCGGCCGACGGCAAGACGACCGGGGAGATTCTCATCCGGTCCAATACCGTCGCCGCCGGATATCTCGATGACCCGCACGCTACCGAGGAGGCTTTCCGCGGCGGCTGGTTCCACACCGGCGACCTCGGCGTTATGCACCCCGACGGATATATCGAGCTGACTGACCGCAGCAAGGACATCATCATTAGCGGCGGCGAGAACATCGCCTCCGTGGAAGTCGAGAAGGTACTGTCGGCCTACCCTGGCGTGGCCGAGGTCGCTGTCGTTGCGGTGCCGCATGAACGATGGGGTGAGCGGCCGGTCGCATTCGTGACGGCCGAAGGCGGCGTCACCGAGCGGGACCTGATTGAGTTCGCCAGGGCCCGGCTCGCGCACTTCAAGGCACCCGACCAGGTGTACTTCGAGCCGCTGCCCAAGACCTCGACCGGGAAGATTCAGAAGCATCTGCTCCGCGAACTGGCCCGCCGGCGCCAGGCCCAGCCCGGGGACGCGACGCCCTGAACGGGCTCCGCTGCATTATGCCGGGGCGAATCAGGCCGGGATTGAGCCCTCGGGCTCGCCCGCAATCTCATCGGCGTTCGCCTGGACTGCCAGGAGCAGGCTGATCAGCCGGTCACTCTGCGCATCGCTGAGGCCCCGCCTCAGGTCGGCGGCCGTCTTGAAGTAGAGGTCGAACGCCTCGGCCGAGACCGGCTTCCCTTGCTCGGTGGCGGAAACGATCCAGACCCGCCGGTCATCGGGGTCCCCGTCCCGCTGAACGAGGCCGCGGGCCTCCAGCCGGTCAACGAACTGCCCCGCCGCCGCCCTGCCGATGTACAGCAGTTCGGCGAGCTCACGCTGGGTTAGCGGCCCGAATCGCTGAATGGTTGCCAGCAGCGCTCCTTCGGTCATGCTGAGCTGCAGGCGGCTGAAACGGGCGTCGAACGCATTGCGGACCGCGCGTCCCGCGGTCAGGATGACCCGCTCCGCGTATGCCGCGGGATCGCGTAGCGCAGGGGCGTCCTGGGTCATGCCGAACACCGATGGCCCGTTGGCTGGGGCGTGACCGGCACCGGAAGCCGGCCGGTCTGGTGGATAGGAAAGCACTACACCATCTTAGCGGCTGCGTCCAGGGTCCAGCGCGCAGTCGGACCTGCCAGGGGGCCGAGCACGCAGGAGCTGGGCGTCGCTCTGGCCACAGACACTTCTAGCTTGTATATTGCATAGTGCTATACTGTCGTTTGATGAACGAGATAGTGCGCGGAGCGATGATGATTGAGGCTCCCAAGTACCGCGCTGCCCTCGGCCACTTCGCCAGCGGCGTCGCTATTGTGACCGCGATGTCTCCCCGCGGGCCGGTCGGCCTGACCTGCCAGTCCTTCTTCGCCCTGTCGCTGGACCCGCCCCTGGTGGCCATCGCGACGGGCCTGTCCTCCACGAGCTGGCCTCAGGTCGCAGAGGTTGGCGCCTTCTGCGTCAACATCCTGTCCAACGATCAGGAGCCCGTCTGCCGGGGCTTCGCGGTATCCGGGGCCAACAAATTCTCCGGGGTCCCGTGGTCGCTCACGGCCAACGGCTCGCCGCGGATCGACGGAGTCCTGGCCTGGCTCGACTGCACGATCGAATGGAGCTATCCGGCCGGAGACCACTACCTCGTCGTCGGAAGGGTGCACGATCTGGGTACCGGAACCGGCGACCCGTTGCTCTTCTTCCGCTCGGGCTTCGGAACGTTCGCACCTTAGCCACGTAGTTGTCCGCATCTTGTCGTAAGGCTTACAGTATAGAGATAGACGATATTGTCCTGGCATGGCTCCCGGGTCGGTGCCTGGCGCCGCAGTGATCAGCTGAGAGAAAGCGTGGTGCGCGTCGTGAAGTTCGGGCTGTTCTACATCCTTCAGCAGCCGCCCGGGAAGTCGGCCGTCCAGGTCTACGAGGACAACCTTGAGCAATTCAGGGTCGCTGACGAGGTCGGTTTCGACGAGATCTTCCTCGGCGAGCACCGCATTTCCGAATACGGCACTCTGCCCAACCCCCTGGTGCTGGCGGCCGCGGCCGCGCGGGTGACCAAGCGCATCCGCCTCGGAACCGCGGTCATCATCCCGGCCTTCACCCACCCGGTCCGGGCGGCGGAAGAGATCGCGATGGTCGATGTGCTGAGCAACGGCCGGTTCCACCTCGGGGTGGGCCGGGGTTACCAGTCACGGGAATTCGCCGCCATGGGGGTCGACCAGAACGAGAGCATGGGCAGGTTCCTCGAGTCCACGGTCATGATCGAGCGGCTCCTCACGGAGGAGAACGTGACTGCCGAGGGTCAGTACTGGAACCTTGACGACATCACGGTGTACCCGCGGCCCGTCCAGAAACGCGTACCCATCTCCGTCGCGGTGTTCAAGACGCAGCAGACGTTCGACTTCGCAGTCGAGCAGGGATACGGGATTCTCGCCGGGAACCCGTACTCCGTGCAGGCGGAGATCGAGACCACCTACACGGAATACATGCTGGCCCGCCGCCGGGCTGGCGCGGCGGAGACAACCGAGCAGGCCTGGGGCCTGGCGTCGACATTCGTGGACAACGACCAGGCGCGCGCCGAAGAGCTGCTGCGCCAGACGTCGAGGAACTACATGGCGCAGCTAGGCCAGCACGGCTCGGTGATGGGCAAGGACGGCACGATCCCGAAGAGCTACGAGCTGCACGCCGACACCTGGTGGGAGAAGAACGTCAACCACCCGCTGGACGTCCTCGATGTGCCCTCCACGCTGGTGGGCCACCCCGACAAGGTGATCGAGAAGCTGCACCGGATGTACGAGGAGTTCGGGTTCCAGAACGTGATCCTCAGCATCAACATGGGCGGCGACATCGAGCAGCGGGACGTGCTGCGGACCTACGAGCTGATCGCCGACAAGGTCATCCCGGCCGTGCGCCACCTCGGCGCGGACGTGCCCTCGTCCGTGTCAGCCTGACCCGGGGCTCAGGCCCGTTCGCCGCCGGACTACTCCAGCCGCGAGGAGGCAGCTGTGGAACAGGCACTGGAGCCGGATCTGCCGATCTGCGATCCGCACCACCATCTCTACGGTGAAGGTTCGGTCTTCTACGGGCCGTACTCTGTCGCCGACCTGCGCCGCGACTTCGGCGCTCACAACGTCGTCAGCACGGTGTACGTCGAGACCCAGACCGGGTTCCGGCCGAGCGGTTCGCTCCTGTCCATGGCCCCGGTCGGCGAGACCGAATGGGTCATCGAGCACACCGCGGGCGACGACCTGATCCAGGGCATCATCGGCGCCGCGGACCCGCTGCTCGGTGCCGGCGTCGGCGACGTGCTCGACGCCCACATCGAGGCGGCTGACGGCCGGTTCCGCGGCGTCCGGTTCCGTGAAAGCAACTTCAACCTGCCCACGCTGCTGCCGGGCTGGCTGCTCGGGCCGGAACTGCAGGCGGCCATCAAGGAGCTGCAGAAGCGGGACCTGGTGCTCGAACTCTTCGGGCTCTGCACCGATCTCCCGGACATCGTCCGGCTCGCCCGATCGGTTCCTGACATGCCGATCGTGCTCGACCACATTGGCACGCCGGTCCTCCCTCACGTCGATCCGCGGCTGGCCCACCTGACCAGGGACGAGGTACTCGACCGCTGGCGGGCCGACATGCGGGCAGTGGCCGCCTGTCCCAACGTGGTGCTGAAGGTCGGCGGCATCGGCATGACAGTCGTGACCGATCCGGCCCTGATCGACGGACCCGTGACGTCGGAGTCCATCGCCAAGTTCTGGGGACCGGATCTCCGGAGCCTCATCGAGTGGTTCGGGCCTGAGCGCTGCATGTTCGAGAGCAACTTCCCGTTCGACGCTGGCCTCTGCGACCTGGTGACGCTGTGGAACGCGTACAAGCTGATCACCCAGGACGGCAGCCCGGCCGAGCGAAGTGCCTTGTTCCACGACACCGCGGTCCGGGTCCACCGGCTGTGACAACGAGGATCGCCGTACTTGACGATTACCAGCATGCGAGTGCTCAGTACGGCGACTGGACAGCGCTAGAAGGCTGCGCGGTCAACGCGTTTCCCGACCACGTCACCGGCGATGCCCTCACCGCCCGGCTCAGCGACTACGACGTCGTCGTTGCCATGCGCGAGCGCACCCCGCTCGGCCGGGACACGATCGCCGCGCTGCCCCGGCTCGGGCTCATCGTTACGACCGGCATGAGCAACGCCGCGATTGACCTGCACGCCGCGGCCGAACACGGCGTCTGTGTCTGCGGCACGGGCGGAATCGTGTCGAACACGACAGAGCTCGCGTGGGGACTCATCATCGGACTGCTCCGGCACATCCCGGCGGAACATGAGTCGATCCGCGCGGGCCGCTGGCAGCACACGGTCGGCGGTGACCTCGCGGGCCGGACCCTGGGCCTGGTCGGCCTCGGCCGTACCGGCACGCAGATGGCGCGCGTCGCCGGCGCTTTCGGCATGAACGTGGTGGCCTGGAGCCAGAACCTCACTCGTGACCTGGCAGCCGAACGCGGCGCCACACTCGTGGACAAGGACGAGCTCTTCGGGACCGCCGACGTCGTCAGCATCCACCTGGTGCTCTCGGAACGCACCCGGGGCCTGGTCAGCACCGCGCAGTTCGCCCGGATGAAGCCCAGTAGCGTGCTGATCAACGTATCCCGCGGGCCGATAGTCGATGAGGCCGCGCTTATCCGGTCGTTGCGGGACGGCGGGATCTCGGGCGCGGCGCTGGACGTCTATGACGTCGAGCCGCTGCCCGCCGATCACCCGCTTCGCCGTCTGGAGAACGTCGTGCTCACGCCGCATATCGGCTACGTCACCGACAGCTGTTACCGCATCTTCTATGAGGAGATCGTGGACGACATTGGCTCCTGGCTGCGGGGCGCGCCCGTCCGCGTTCTCCCGGCGGCACCGTTTCTCCCGGCGGCACCGTGATCTCGTGGCCGGCTCCGGGAGGCAGGCCGGGGGTGCCCGCCTGGTTCATGCTGGCGCGTGCGGCCCGCCGCCCGCTGGGGCATGCTGATCGTGATGCGCCTGAACCTGGACCCGGCCAGCCTGGCTGAGCTGACAGCGGTGCCGGCCGCGAGTGAGGAGCTCCTGGCAGGCGGGGGCTGGCCGCTGATCATCGTGGACGTGCCGGACGCGACCGCCGCCCGGCGCCTGGCCGATATCGACATCACCGTGCTGCCAGCGGTCGTGGTGGCGTGCGTGCCCGATCCACGCGGCTTCCCGGCCGCCGCAGCCCGGGCCGCCGACGTGATCCTGACCGAGGATGAACGGGCGCCAGCCCCGTTCGTGAGCTGGCCGGGCGCACCCGGGGGTGCGGCCGGGCTGATCGAGGAGGCGCTGGCCGCAGCGCCGGTGGCGGGGACGACACTCGCGCTGCTGATGCGGAGCGCGGCCGGGCTCACGGTGCCGGCTGCCCTGGTAGCCGAGTCGGCCGCCTTCTCGGCTCTGCAGGCCGGCGAGGAGTTCGCCCGCTGGCGGGCCGCCCATCCGCCGCGGCGGCCCCCGGCGGGCGACGCGGCCAGACCGCGGGTGCGAACCCGCAGCGCCGGCGGCGTGCTCGAGGTGACGCTTGACCGGCCGGGCCGGCGTAACGCGGTCGACTGGCGGATGCGCGACGCCCTGGCCGCAGCGCTGGCCGGCCCGGTCAGCGACGCGGACCTGAGGGTCGAGGTGCGCGGTGAAGGGCCGGACTTCTGCGCCGGCGGTGACCTGGACGAGTTCGGGTCGCGGCCCGATCCGGCCTCGGCTCACCTGATCAGGCTCACCCGGAGCCCGGCGCTGCTGCTGCACCGGCTGGCGGCCAGGACGACCGTGTTCCTGCACGGGGCGTGCCTGGGTGCCGGCATCGAGCTGCCGGCCTTCGCTGGCCGCGTGGTGGCCAGCCCGGACACCCGGATCGGCCTGCCGGAGATCCGGCTGGGCCTGATCCCGGGGGCGGGCGGAACCGCGAGCCTGCCCGCGCGCATCGGCCGGCACAGGACCGCGTTCCTGGCCTTGACCGGGCAGGTGATCGGGGCGGATCGGGCACTGGACTGGGGCCTGGTGGACGCGGTCGAGTCAGTGCCGGTCGAGTCAGGGCCGGTCGAGTCAGGGCCGGTCGAGTCAGGGCCGGGCGAGGCCGGATGACCGCCGGCCAGCTGATCGCGGCGTGCCAGGCCGACCCGGTCATCGAGTATGAGCACCTGGTGGGCCTGTTCCCCCCCGGCACCATGCCGCACAGGCCCGGCCCTCCCGGCGACGAGGGCAGCAACTGTGCTGTCTTGTCGTGGGCCCGGTCGGGCCTGATGGACTTGACCGGGCCACCGGACGGGCCGCCGCTGGCGCCGCCGTTCCCGGTGCTGACGCGAGCCGCGATCCTGTCCGGTGCGATCGAGAATCTGGCCGGCGATCTCGGCCGTCCGGTCCGGCTGGATCTGCGGGCCATCCTCGCCGACCGGGCGGCCGACCGCGGCTGGCGCCGCGGCGGCACCGTCTCGGCCAACCGGACCTGCCGCCTGCTCGCTGCAGCCGATGGCTGGCTGGCGGTGAACCTCGCCCGGCCCGACGACATCCGCAGCATTCCGGCCCTCCTCGGCCGTGATACCGGCGCCGATCCCTGGGCCGAGCTGACGGCTGATGCAGCGGCCTGGCCGGCCGCCGATCTCGCAGCGCGCGCCCAGTTGCTGGGAATCCCGGCCGTGGTCGTGGCCAGCGCGCCGCCGGCCCCGGTGCGACTCGTTCCGGCAGGCCCGCGCGGCACCGCAGCCCGGCTCGTACTCGACTTGTCGGCGCTGTGGGCTGGTCCGCTATGCGCGAGCATCCTGCGCCGGGCCGGCTGGCGCACCCTCAAGGCCGAGGATGCCCGTCGGCCGGATGCGGCGCGGTCAGGGTCGCCGCAGTTCTACGCCGGACTGCACGCAGGCGGCCAGGCCGTGCAACTGGACTTCGGCGCCGAGAGCGGGCGGGCAGAGCTGCGACAGCTGGCCGGCCAGGCCGGCATCGTGGTGGAGAGCAGCCGCCCCCGCGCGCTGCGCCGCCTCGGCCTTGTCGCCGAGGACTGGCTGGCCGCGGCACCAGGCCGGGTCTGGATCTCGATCACCGGGTACGGGCGCGAGGACCCGCAGCAGCGCGTCGCGTTCGGCGATGACGCCGCCGTGGCCGGCGGCCTGGTTGCCCGCGGTCCCGACGGGACGCCCGCGTTCTGCGGCGACGCGATCGCCGACCCGCTGACCGGCATGCTCGCTGCCCTCGCTGCTCTCGACGCGGTCCGGGCCGGCGGCGGGGTCCTGGCCGACCTGTCGATGGCCGGCGTCAGCGCTGATCTCGCCCGGCCGGGCACCGGCCCGGACTGGCCGCACCGCATCACCAGCGATGGCACCAGCTGGGTCGTCAGCCATGGCCGGTACCGCCAGGTGGTGCTGCCGCCATGACAACCCTTCTGATCAGGAACGTGGCCGTCCGGGGCCGGTCCGGAGTGGATGTCCGCGTCGGGCCGGACATGATCCTGGCGGTCGAGCCCGGGCTGCGGCCCGAACCCGGAGAGCACGTGATCGACGGGCAGGGCGGGGCGCTCGTTCCCGGTCTGCACGATCACCACGTGCACCTGCGGGCCACGGTCGCCGCCCGCGAGTCAGTGGCCGTGACCGCAGTGAAAACCCCGGCCGAGTTCGACCGGGTGGTAGCGGCCGCCGCGACGGCGGCGGCCGCACCAGGGCCGGCATCGGGCTGGGTCCGGGTCGTCGGCTGGCACGAAGCAGCGGCGGGACTGCTCGGCCGGGCCCGGCTGGACGCACTGGCAGGGCCTGTTCCGGTCCGGGTGCAGCACCGGAGCGGCGCAATGTGGGTTCTGAACTCCGCTGCCCTGGAGCGGGCCGGCGCCGCCGACTGCGATCTGCCCGGCATAGAGCGTGATGAACACGGTGAACCTACCGGGCGGCTGCTGCGCCTCGACGGCTGGCTGCGCGATCGGCTGCGCACCGGCCGTGATCCTGACTCGTTCGCGGCCGCCCTGAGGCGCTACGCCGCTGACTGCCTCCGGCTCGGCATCACCGGCTGGACCGACGCCACCCCGGACCGGGATCCGGCCGACGCGAACGAGTTCGCCGGGCTCGCAGCGACCGGCGTCTTCCGTCAGCGACTGGTGCTGATGACGCCGGCTCAGAAGCCCCCGGAGCGGCATCCCGGCACCGCTGCCAGCACGGGGACTCGGAGGGTCACGCTCGGGCCGGTCAAGGTGATGCTCGATGACACCGACCTTCCGGCGCCGGACCGGCTCGCCTCGACCATCAGAGCCGCGCACACGTCCGGGCGCGCGGTCGCCATCCACTGCGTGACCGCCGAACAGCTCGTGGTCACCGCGAGCGCCATAGAGCAGGCCGGACCGCCCGGCCGCGCATGCGCCGGTCCCGACCGGATCGAGCACGCCGGGATCGTCCCGCCTGGCTACGCTGACCGGCTGGCCCGCCTGGAACTCGCCGTCGTGACGCAGCCCGGATTCATCGCCGCCCGCGGCGATTCCTACGAGCGCGAGGTTGCGCCCGCCGAGCAAGACTGGCTGTACCCGGTCGCATCACTCATGCGGGCTGGAGTGACGGTCGCGGCTGGCACCGACGCCCCGTTCGGGCCAGGCAACCCGTGGGACTGCATCGCCGCCGCGGTCACCCGCCAGACACCCACTGGCAGCGTGCTCAGCCCAGCTGAGCGGGTCACGGCACGCACCGCGCTGAAGATGTTCCTGGCCGCGCCGGACGACGTGCGGCACACCAGAACAATCTCGCCGGGCCAGCCAGCTGACCTGTGCCTGCTGCACTGCCCGCTAGCCGAGGCGCTGGCCGCGCCGTCAGCTGCCACCGTCCGAGCGGTCATCAGCGCAGGCCAGCTCGACCCATCCGGCTCGTGACCGACATCCGGCACCCCGCGCTACATGAGCACCGGCAGCACCGGGCCAGCGGCTGGTCGGTGACAGCACCTAGCTGCGGACTGGCGAAGGCCGTAAAACACTGCCCACGCCGACGTCCGCGCGGCGGGGCACGTCATCGAGCGTGGGCTCGAGTCCGCGCTGCCGGTCCGCTTCCTGTTCTGTTACTGTCTGGGTGCAAGCGGAGGTGAACTCTCCAGGCGGGGGAATCGCGATGTCCGCGGATAGCGTTCCCGGTGGCGCCCTTCGCGCCGACCAGGGTGGCCAGCCCGACTCGAGGCGCTGGTTTGTGCTGGGAGTTGTAGGGCTCGCCCAGCTGATGATCGTGCTCGACCTCACGATCATGAACATCGCGCTGCCGTCGGCCCAGCGTGCGCTACATTTCTCCAACGCCGACCGGCAGTGGGTCATCACCGCCTACGCGCTGGCGTTCGGCAGCCTTCTGCTTTTCGGCGGGCGGCTCGGCGACCTGTTCGGCCGGAAGGTCACGTTCCTGACCGGGCTCATCGGCTTTGCTGTCGCGTCGGCTGTCGGCGGCGCATCGGTCAACTTCACCATGCTCATCACCGCGCGGGCCTGCCAGGGACTGTTCGCCGCGCTGCTGGCGCCCGCGGCGCTGGGAATGCTCACCACGACCTTCAGCGAGCCGAGGGATAGGGGGCGGGCGTTCGGGGTATACGGCGCCATCGCGGGCGGCGGCGGCCTGGTGGGCCTGCTGCTCGGCGGCCTGCTGACCGAGTACCTCAACTGGCGCTGGTGCCTGTACGTGAACCTGGTCTTCGCTGCCGTGGCGGCGGCCGGGGCCGTGGTCTTCCTGGCTGGCGGGCGTCCGGCCGGAGCACGAGCGCGGCTGGACGTGATCGGCGTGCTGCTCGTGTCCGGGTCGATGTTCTGCCTGGTCTACGGGTTCTCCAACGCCGCGACCCGCAACTGGCACGCACCGTCGACGTGGGGCTTCCTGGCCGTCGGCGTCGCGCTGCTCGCCGCCTTCGCCGCCTGGCAGACCCGCGCACCGAATCCGCTGCTGCCGCCGCGGGTCGTGCTGGACAGGAACCGCGGCGGCGCGTACCTGGCGGTGCTGGTCATCGGGGCCGCCATGTTCGGCATCTTCCTGTTCCTCACCTACTACCTGCAGACGATTCTCGGGTACTCACCAGTGATCACGGGCGTCGCGTTCCTGCCGACGATCGCCATGATCATGCTCTTCGCCCAGATCTCCAACATTGTCCTGATGCCCCGCATCGGGCCGAAGCCACTGGTCGGGTTCGGCATGCTGATCGCGGCGGCCGGGATGGCGTGGCTCACCCGGATCGGCGTGCACTCCGGGTACGTCTCCGCGGTACTCGGCCCGCTTCTGGTCACCGGGGCCGGCATCGGCCTGTCGATGCCCCCGTCGATGAACACCGGAACCTTCGGCGTAGCGGGAACCGACGCCGGCGTCGCCTCGGCCACGCTCAACGTGGGCCAGCAGCTAGGCGGCTCCATCGGGACCGCGCTTCTCAACACCATCGCCACCAGTGCGGCCGCGGTCTACTTCACCAGCCACCTGACCCCCGCCCTCGCCGCGTCACCGTCGTCGCGAGCAGCGGTCCAGGCCTCCGCGGCGGTGCACGGCTACACGACCGCATTCTGGTGGACGGCGGGCATCTTCGCCGGCGGCGCCATCGTCTGCGGGATCTTGCTGCGCCCGGGCCCGCTGGCCCGTCAGGCCGGGGCCGCCCCCGCCGGCGCCCCGGCACCGGTACCGGAGTCAGAGCAGGACCCGGCCGACATCGCCGACTGACTCCGAGTCTGAGCCGCGAACTGCTGACGGCTCGTCACCGGGCCTAAGTTCCTGGTTAGGCGAGTTCGCACGCTATCTCACGGCCTCCCGTTTTAAGATGCCCGCAGGGAGGGGCTATGAGAAGCGGAATCATTGCCAGGGGAACCGCCGCGGCGCCGCAGCAGCGCAGTGCCTGAGGTACAGAACGACCCGGACGCGCTAAGCCCTGAGCTGCGCGACCGGCTGCTCTACTACGCGTATCGCGCGCCGTCCCCGCACAACGCGCAGGGCTGGCGCCTCGACAACGGCGGCCGGATCTTCCGCGTCTCGCGCGATCCCGCCCATCAGGTGCTGCGGGACTTCGACCCGGAAGGCCGCGAAAGCGACCTGGCCTGCGGCGCGGTGGTCACCAATCTGTGCGTCGGCGCGCGGGCGTCCGGCTTCGAGGCCGAGGTCCGCTGGCGCCCGGCCGACGGTACCGCCGCCGACGTAACGCTGCGGCCCGCCTCGGCGCCACCGGATGACGCGGCCCTGGCCCGGCTGCGCACGCTGCGCCGCCGCGCGATGAACCGCTCGCCGTACCGGCCTGATCCGGTTCCGGGCTCCGTTATCGACGGCCTCCGGGCGACCGCCGAGCGGCTCGGCTTTACCCTCTCGGTCCTTACCGAACGGGCCGCGATCGGCCGCCTGGCTGCCGTCGCCGCACAAGGCGGCGTGATGAAGCTCATGCACGGGCCCACCCAGGCCGAGCTGCACGCGCTGATGCGCTTCAGCCCGCAGGCCGCGGCCCGGAAACGAGACGGACTGGACCTGGAGCTCTTCTTCACTCCCGCGATCGCGGCGCGAGTCGCCGCCGTCGCCACGCACCCCCGTGTGCTCAGCGCGGCGGCGCCACTGCACGTGGCCGAGATGGTCGTCCGCGAGAACGATGAGGTACCGCTGCGCAGCGCGCCCGCCCTGTGCCTGCTGCACGCTGGCTCGCTGGACGCTGAGACGTTCCTGCGCGGCGGGGCTTGCTTCCAGGAGATCGCGCTCGACGTCACCGCAGCCGGGCTGGCCATGGCCCTGCATAGCGCGCCCATCGAGGTCGGCCTTTCCCGGCCCGGCCCGCTTTCGCCGTCGGTGCCAGCCGAATGGCATGCCGGCATCGCCGACATCCGCCGCGAGCTGCTGGCCGCGTTCGGCGTCGGTCCGGACACCGTGCCGATCGCCTTCTTCCGGCTCGGGACGCCCACCCGTGAGCCCGAGCGCAAGAGCCTGCGGCGCAGGCCGGACGCGCCGCGGCCCGAGACCGCGCATTACAAGGAGATGACCCGGCGCAACCAGCCGTCACTCAGCCGTGAGGAGCAGGCCGCCCTGCGCGCGACCCGAATCCTCGTCGCAGGCTGCGGCAGCATCGGCGGGGCGACCGTCGTGCCGCTGGTCCGGCTCGGCGCGGAGCGCTTCGTGCTGTGCGAGCCGGATCACTACGAGCTCAACAACCTCAACCGGCAGTCGGCGGACCTGGGGGACATCGGGCGGAACAAGGCCGAGGTGCAGGCGGCCCGGGCCCGCGCGATCAACCCGGACGTCGAGATGCTGGTCGAGACCGATGGCGTGACGGAAGACAATGTCGACTGGCTGGTCGGGACCACCGACCTGGTGATCGACGGCGTGGACGTGACCGAGCCGGCCGGGATCGCGGCCAAGCGCGCGCTGCATCAGGAGGCCTGGCGCCAGCGCCGGCTGGTCATCTCCGGGCTGGACCTCGGCGGCACCCAGCTCGTGTACGCCTTCGACTACCGCGACGGCCGCACCAAGCCGCTCGACGGGCGACTCGACGGCGCCCCGGACGGGATCGAGGCGCTGGATTTCCTGTCGCGCCTGGTCGACCCGCTCGACGTACCGCGCGAGCTGCTCAGCTATACCGAGGCGATGATCCGGGGCGAGGCGGGCTCGCCGCCGCAGCTGGCGCCTGCTGCCGACCAGTTCGGCGTGCTGGCCGCCTGGATCGTACTGGACGTCGCGGCAGGCCGGCCGGTGCGCAAGCGGGTCAAGGTGGCGATCCCGGATCTGGTTCGGCCCCGGAGCCGCCAGGTCGCCAGCGAGACTGCGCGCATGTTCCAGCTGGCCAGGGTCAAGTTCCTGCTGGAGGCCTCGAAGCGCCGCGCGAAAGCGCAGACGCGGGCCGGCGGCGGGACGCCCGGTTCCTCCGGAGGCGGGTCATGAGCCGGGTCCTGGCGCCGTCGCCGGAGATGCGCGCGGCCGCGCCGGAGCTGCTCGATGCGCTCGAGCCGGTGCACGTCGCGGAGACCGAGGCCGAGCGACAGGCGGTGTTCGAGTTCCGGTACTCGGTGTACGCCACCGAGCTCGGCCGCAAGCTCGGCAACGCCCACCACGGCGACCAGGTCGTGCACGATGAGGAGGACGACAAGCCGTACACCACTCTGCTGTTTACCCGCGACGGCGACGGCGGGCTGACCGGCACGATCCGCATCCGGTGCTGGGAGCCGGGGGAGGTGCCGCTCAAGGACTGGGAGACGTTCTCGATGGAGCGCTTCGAGGGCCTGGGAGGGATGCGCACCGCGGAGATCGGGCGGCTGATGATCGAGCCCGGGCACCGCGGCCAGCTCGGCCTGCTCTCGATGGCGTGCGCCGTGTACCAGCTGTGCGCCGGGCAGCTGGAGGCGGATACCGCGTTCATCAACTGCGCCACCGGCCTGGTGCGCCACTACCGGCTGCTCGGCTTCCGCACCTACGCGGGCCGGCTCGTGCCGACCGTCGACGGCCTGGAGGTACCGCTGGTTCTGATTCCCAGCGACCGCGGGTACCTGGACCAGATCGGCTCGTTCATCGCGCCGTTCGCGGACGTCTTCTACGTTCCGGGCAGGCATGCGCCGGTAGACATCGAGCGCTGGTCGAAGGTGCTGGACGCCGACTCGGCGCCGGTCAAGTTCGACGCAGCTGCCGTCTGGGACCGGGTCGAGCGGCTGCGGCAGGCGGCCGGCGACCGGCCGTCGATCCTCGAGGCGCTGAGCGAGGACACGGTCCGCAAGCTCACCGAGACGGGCTTCCTGATGGAGGTGTCAGCGGGCCACCTGCTCACCGAGAAGGGCCTCGCCCAGCGCGAGATCTTCGTCATCCTCGACGGGGTCTTCGAAGTGCACGACGGTGACCGCCGGCTCTCCGTGCTCGGCACGGGGGACGTGATCGGGGAGATCGGCTTCTTCGGCACCTCGGGGCGCCGCTCCGCGTCGGTGACCGCGGCGTCGGACGGGCAGGTGCTGGCCTTGCGACGCCATTTCGTCGACGAGCTGATGAAAACCGATCCGGCCTGCGCGGCCGAGATCCTGTTCGGACTGGCCCGCGTGCTGGCGGACCGCCAGTACGCCCCGGTTTCCTGATGGCCGGGCCCCGGGAGCTGCCGGAACTCGAGGCATTCCTGGGTGGCATCCCGTTTTTCGCTGCCCTGGATGAGGCGAGCCGGCTGGAACTGGCCGGGCAGCTGGAACCGGTCCATGTGGCTGCGGGGGAAGTGGTCTTCCGGCAGGGCGACGCCGGGGACGGCCTGTACCTGGTGGTCAGCGGGCGGCTTCGGGTCTCGGTGGCCACCGAAGCCGGCGAGCGCATGCTGCATGACCTGGGCCGGGCGGCAATCGTGGGGGAGATTGCGCTGCTCACGGACCGGCCTCGCACGGCGAGTGTGCACGCCGTCCGGGACAGCGACCTGCTGCTGCTCCGGGCGCCGGCATTCCAGGCGCTGGCCGAGCGGAGCCCGGCGCTCATGTCCGGGATGATGCGGCTGCTCGCCGACCGGCTGCTCACCCGGGACCGGCTGCTCACCGCGGGCGGCGCCCAGGGGGCGCCCCCCGTCGCCATCGTCGTGGCGGCCGCCGGCCAGGATCCCGGCCCGGCCGCGACAGTTGTCGGCTTGCTGACGGAGCAGCTGGGGCGGGCCGGGCGCGTGCGCAGGGTGGGCGCGGACGTGGTCGAGCGGGAACTGGGGCCAGACGCGGCCCAGCGCGGGCCAGGCGATCCCGGCCGCGGTGCCCTGGTCGGCTGGCTGCACGCCGTGGAACGTGCCCATGACTACGTGATCTACCAGGCGGAGGCGGCAGACACGGCATGGAGCCGGCTCTGCCTGAGCCAGGCTGACGTGGTGCTGCTGGCCGCCGCAGCCGCCGGTGACCCGGCTCTCGGCCCGGTGGAAGCCCGGGCGCTGGCGACGCCTTCCCTGCGCTGCGAACTCGCACTGCTGCACGCGGGCGAGCCATCGGGCACCGCCAGCTGGCTGAACGGCCGGCCAGTGGCCGACTACCACCACCTGCGTGCGGGCCGTTCTGGGGACATAGCGAGGCTCGCGCGGATGATCACCGGCACTGGATGCGGGCTAGTCCTCGGCGCGGGCGGCCCGCGGGGGTTCGCCCACCTGGGCGTGATCCGGGCGCTGGAGGAGGCCGGGGTGCCCGTCGACGTGGTCGGCGGCACCAGCATGGGGGCCCTCGTGGGGGCGCTATGCGCGCTGGGCCTCGACGACGCCGCCCGGGTCCGGGCGTTCACCCATGAGATCGGCCGGCTGGTCACGCTTACGCTGCCGCTGGTCTCGGTGTCATCGGGCCGCCGGGTGGACCGGCTGCTCGCCGAGCGGGTCGGCACCGTGCCGATCGAGGACCTGCCGCGGCACTTCTTCTGCGTCTCGGCCAGCCTCACCCGGGCCGAGGAGGTCATCCACGACCGCGGGCCGCTGAGTGCCGCCGTCCGGGCCAGCCTGTCGCTGCCCGGGATCTTCCCGCCGGTGTTTGCCGACGGCGACCTGCTCGTCGACGGCGCAACGATGAACAACGTGCCGGCGGATGTCATGCGCCGCCGGGTGGGGAGGGGCTGCGTCATCGCGGTCGACGTGTCTCCCGAGGTGGAACCGCTGACGTTTGCGCCATTCGGGCCAGGCCTGTCCGGCTGGCGGGTGCTCGGGCGCCGCCTGAACCCCTTCGCAGCCGCGCACCCGGTCCCTGGCATTGGCTACATCCTGACCCGCTCCCCCAGCCTGAACCAGGTCCGCCACCGGCGGGCTGCGCTGGACGGCGACCGTGTCGAGCTGCTGCTCCGCCCGCCGGTCGAAGGGCTCGGCGCGCTGGATTTCAAGGGCGCAGGCCCTCTCATCGAGGCCGGCTACCGCTACGCGGCCGAGGCGCTGGCCACGTCCGGTCTGGCGCAGCGGTTCGCGACCTGAAGGGCCCGATCCCGGCCGCGGTGCAGAAGTTCCCCCGCCCCGGCCGTGGCGGCGGGACGCGGTGCCCCCTTGCGGTCGGGGCTGCCGCGATACGCGGTCACGATCAGTCCCGCGCAGACCCCCAGCGGAACCACGGCGAGGCGATCGGGGTGGGTGGCATGCTCGCATGGGGCGCGGCAATTCAGCTGCGTCGGCATCGGCAGGAGGACCAAATGCCCGGGACCGGATTCATCGACCACGTCGGCGTAGGTGTTCCTGATCTTGCGGCTGCCAAGCGGTATTACGACGAGCTCATGCCGATCCTGGGGCTGCGGGCCTGGTTCCCGACAACGGAAGCCGGAGAATTCAACTACGGACCCGATGGCGCCCGCGGCTCGCAGATCTTCTTCTACCAGGCACTCGAGCCCGGGCCCCACTCACGCCACGGCACCGGCCTGCAGCACCTGTCCTTCATGGTGCCTAGCCGCGCCACCGTCCGCTGTGCGTACGACTGGGCGGTTGCTCACAACGCCGAGGTCATCCATCACCCCCGCGAGTTCCCCGAGTACGGCGAGCACTACGCCACCTACTTCCTCGATCCGCACGGCTTCATGCTCGAGGTCGTCTGCCACAGCGCCGAGGAGGCGTGACAGCCAGCCCAACGGCTCACGCCGAGGCTAACCATCAGCCAGGGGCTCATGTTGCCCGCGGGTTAGCGGCGGGCTGAGCGGTCAGTGCGGCCCGCAGGGTCGGGTAGATGGTGAGTATCTGGTCCGCGCCGATGGCTTTCAGCGCGCGGAGGACAGCCGGAGATCCGATCACGATGCGCAGCTCAGCCTGGTTCGCAACCGCCAGATCGTGCGCGATCAGCAGCTGCCGGATACCAGAGGAGTCGCAGAACAGCGTGCGGGCCATGTCCGCGATGATGGCCGCGCCCGGTACCAGCATGGCCCGCAGCCCTTCGCCGACGACGCCGGAAGCGTTGGTGATGTCGATCTCATCTGGCAGGGTCACGACTACTGGCACGGTCAGCCGCGCTGCGATCGCATTCCGGGGCTGACCAGTCTGTGACGCCACGTGCACCTGATCGTCAGCCATAACCGGCTCCCTTTCGCCGGCCCAGCTCACTTCCGGCTATCAGCGGCAGCCAGGTCCGGGCGTCTGTAACCGACGCTACGCTTGTTTCACAATACTAGCAATCCATTTCTAGAAATGAACAGCAGATAAGGTGCCGCGTCTCTCGTTCACGCGCGCTGAGACGCCGTCTGACCGATGGTCCTGGAGGGCTGTGACGGCGCGGCCAGGGCAGCGGAGACTCGCGCCCGGGCGCGAGTGACCAGCCGGGCAGTTACCGCTCCCGGCGGTGGTCAGCTGCGGCCGTTCCCCCGTCCATGAGCTGCCCGGATTGCCCGGCGGTGGCTGCCCAGCTAGCCAGAAGGCTCAGGCTGTCCGCGGTAAGGCTGCCCTGGGGCGCGGTGTATACGAGCAGGGTCAGGCCGGGCTGCGACGGCAGTTCCATGGCCTCGAAATTGAGGTCAAGTTCGCCGACCACGGGATGGTGCAGTTTTCTTGTGGCCAGTGCGGTGGAAGCGCACGTTGTGGGCGGCCCAGCGGCTGCGGAAGTCCTCGCTGCGCGTTGACAGCTCACCGATAAGCTCAACGAGTTTCTTGTCGTAGGGGTTTCGCCTGTCATGGCGAGCGTTACGGACCCAGGCTGGCGCGTCGCTGATCGCATCGAGCACCTGCTGCACGCTCGCGGTGACACCTGGTTCCCTGCTCCGGCGCAGCCGGGCAGGCCGGGGTTCGGCCCCGCGGGCGAGGTCAAACAGGTGATCGCGTTCGGCGTCGTCCAGCTGCAGCGCCCGGGCCACGCCCTCAAGAACCGCGTCGGAGGCGCCCGCGAGGCCGCCGCGCTCCATCCGGACGTAATAGTCAATGCTGATCCCGGCGAGCATCGCGACCTCCTCGCGCCGGAGTCCTGAAACCCCCGGCGGTTACCGCCGTAGGCGGGCAGACCGGCCTGCTGCGGGGTGATCCGCGCCCGCCGGGAAGTGAGGAACTCGCGCACCTGCTCTCGGTTGTCCATGACGTCACGGTAGGTGATCTCGCGATCCCGAGGGAGGCACTGCCGTTACCTGGAAGAGCACGCCTCCGGCAGGGCAAAGGGGGGCTCTGTCAGTACCCCGAACAGCGTGCCCTCCCTCATCGCCGACGGAAGTGGTTCGGTGGGAACCGGATCGATCAGTATCCACCGCGAGAGCGCCTGCAGCATCAGGCGAGAGGCTGAGTAGTAATAATGCGAGCTGCTATTTTCCAGGGACCGCGGAGCATCGGGCTCGGCGAACGGCCGGATCCGGTTATTCATGAGCCGACTGACGCGATCGTCTGTGTCGTGCTGGCCTGCGTCTGCGGGTCTGACCTGTGGTACTACCGGGGCGAGAGCCCGCACGCCGTCGGATCCATCGGCCACGAGTTCATCGGCGTGGTCGAGGAGACCGGCGCTGACGTGGCGGCCGTGTCTCCAGGAGACCTGGTCGTGGCACCCTTCATCTACAGCGACATGTCGTGCCCGCACTGCCTGCACGGCTCGACGATCTCCTGCAAGCTGGGCGGCAACTTCGGCAACGGCACGATCGACGGCGGCCAGGGCGAGGCCGTGCGGGTCCCGCAAGCGGGCAGCACCCTGGTGCGGGTACCGGGCAGTGGCCACTCGGACCAGACGCTCCGCTCGTTGCTCACGCTTTCCGACGTGATGGCGACCGGCCACCATGCGGCTGTTAGCGCTGGCGTACGCCGCGGCGATGTCGTCGCAGTTGTCGGTGACGGGGCGGTCGGGTTGTCGGCGGTTCTTGCCGCCAGCCGGATGGGCGCCGGGCGTGTTATCGCCCTGAGCCGTCACCCTGAGCGCCAGGCGATCGCCAAGGAGTTCGGCGCCACCGACATAGTCGCGGACCGAGGCGAGGCGGCGGCCGACGCCGTCATGGATCTGACCGCCGGGATCGGCGCTGACGCGTCCCTCGAATGCGCGGGTACCGGCCAGGCCATCGCGACGGCCTTCGCGATCGCCCGCCCTGGCTCGACGGTGGGCATGGTTGGCGTGCCCCACGGGGAGGTACCGGTGGCGCAGGCTTTCTTCCGGAACATTGGCTGGCAGGGCGGTCCGGCGCCAGCCCGCATCTATATCCCGGAACTGCTCGGCGATGTCCTCAGCGGTGCGATCAACCCCGGTCTCGTCCTCGACTACGAGACCGACCTGGACCATGTCGCGGACGCCTATGCCGCGATGGACGAGCGCCGGGCCATCAAGTCCCTCATCCGAGTCGGAACGTTGTAGCGGGAGCGAACGCAGGACGATCAGCACGACCTAACGGAAGGGAACGAGCAATGAGCGACGTCACTGTCGTGATCGGCGCCGGGCAGATCGGCCAGGCAATAGCCCGCCGGGTGAGCTCGGGAAAGCATGTGCTGCTTGCCGATCTCCGCCAGGCCAGCGCCGACGCGGCAGCAGAGGTTCTGGCCGATGCCGGCTTCGACGTGAGCACTGCGCCAGTCGACGTGTCGTCGCGCGAGTCAGTCCATGCCCTCGCCGCGACCGCTGCGGCGCTCGGTGATGTCACTGGTGTCATCCACGCGGCTGGAGTCTCGCCGAGCCAGGCCAGGCCCGAGGTCATCCTCGCCGTCGACCTGTACGGAACGGCGCTGGTGCTCGAGGAATTCGGGAACGTCATCGCGTCCGGCGGCTCCGCCATCGTCATCGCATCCCAGTCCGGCCACCGCCTTGATGCCCTGACAGCCGAGCAGGACGCTGCACCCTCGGCGCGCTGCTCATGGGCTCAGAAGGAGCTTTCATCACCGGAAGTGACTTCCTTGTGGATGGCGGTGTCACCGCCTCCTGGTTCTACGGGAAGCTGGCTCCCAGCTGACCGGCCTTGGATCCTGCCGGGAGCCCTCGGCTTCCGGCCATAACTAGCGGAGGACGCATGGAAATTTCGCGTAATGCAGCCACGGCGAAGGGACCTGCCGAGACCTTCACCGGCGACGTGTGGGTCGACCCGATCACCCGCGGGCTGCCGCCCTCGGCGCTGAACGTCGCCGCAGTCCGCTTCACCCCCGGAGCGCGCAGCGCCTGGCATTCCCATGACGGCGGACAGACCCTGTACGTGACCGAGGGCCGCGGTCTAGTCCAGGTGCGCGGACAGGACATCACCGAGCTCAATCCCGGCGATGTCGTCTTCGCGCCCCAGGGCGAGGAGCACTGGCACGGCGCCCGGCCCGATCACTTCATGACGCATCTGTCCATCACCGAAGGTGCCCCGCACTGGGGCCCGCACGTCACCGACGCCGAATATCACGGCCAGCCGGAACCAGGACGGAGCTAGTACCTGCACCAGTCAGGAGGCCTGCGCCCGACAGCAAGGACGCCCAGCCTTGATCAACGAGCCGAACCGATATAGAACCGGTGCTATCTCCGCGGGAGAGAAGGAACCGTGAGGACGAGGCGGACGCGGCGCGGTCTGGCCGCTGCTCACGCCAGCTGAAGGGAGCCCGATGCCTCGCATCCTGGCCCTGGAGACTCACGACGTCCGATTCCCGACCTCCCTGACCCTGGCGGGCTCGGACGCGATGAACCCGGCTCCTGACTACGCGGCTGCCTACGCCGTCCTGCGCACCGACGGGCCCGACGAGCTGGCCGGTCATGGCTTTGCATTCACGATCGGGCGGTTCAACGACGTCCAGGTCGCGGCCATCGCCGCGCTCGCCCCGGCGATCGTCGGCGCGGATGTGGACGAGCTTGTCGCCGACCTCGGCGGTTTCTCCCGGCGACTGGTCAGCGACAGCCAGCTGCGCTGGCTCGGGCCGGAGACTGGCATCGCCCACATGGCGGTGGGCGCGATCGTCAATGCCTGCTGGGACCTGAAGGCCAGGCGCGCCGGGCTCCCGTTGTGGCGGCTGCTCTGCGACCTCACGCCCGCCGAGCTAGTGGCGCTGGTCGACTTCCGGTACCTGGAGGACGCGATCACTCCGGCCGAGGCACTGGATGTGCTGGAGCGCGGCGCAGAGGGCAAGGCCACGCGGATCCTGGAGCTGACAGCCGGCGGCTATCCTGCCTACTCGACTGCGCCGGGCTGGCTCGGCTATACCGACGATCACCTGGCCGGACTGCTCCGCCAGGCCATCAGCGAAGGATTCGGCCAGGTCAAGCTCAAGGTGGGCGGCAGCGTCCAGGACGATGTGCGGCGCCTTGCGCTGGCCAGGGAGATCTGCGGTCCGGATTACCGGATCGCGATAGACGCGAATCAGGTCTGGGGCACCGGCGAGGCGATCAGGTGGATCCGGCAGCTCGCCGAGTTCGATCTCGCATGGATGGAAGAGCCCACGTTCCCGGATGACATCCTGGCCATGGCGCAGATCCGCCGCGCGGTCGCCCCGGTCCCGATCGCAGCCGGCGAGCACGTTGCCAACCGGGTGGTATTCAAGCAGCTGCTGCAGGCCGGAGCGCTTGACGTCATGCAGATCGACGCGACCCGGGTTGCCGGAGTGAACGAGAACGTCGCCAACCTGCTGCTCGCGGCGAAGGCCGGGATACGGGTATGCCCGCACGCCGGCGGGGTCGGGCTGTGCGAGGCAGTCCAGCATCTGTCGTTCTTCGACTACGCGTGCGTGTCGGGAACGATGGACGACCGGGTCATCGAGTGGATCGACCATCTCCACGAGCACTTCGTGAGCCCGGCGGTCGTGCGCGACGGCCGGTATCTCGCGCCGGCCGCCGCCGGGAACTCGATGGAAATGCGCGCGGACTCGATCCGCGAGTACAGCTACCCGGACGGGTCCGCCTGGGCCGGGACCGCGGTCCGGACCGGGAGGAACCAGCAATGACGAGAGGCCTGTGGCGGGTGCGCGCCGCTGGCGAGATCCGCCTCGCCCGAGGCGACACCGAGCGGGGCCCGCAGGACCTGCTCGGGCCGTCCGTGACCGTGGCGTCGCTGCTGGCAGATCCCGGCCGGCCCCTGCAGGACCTGGCCTCGCTGCCGGCATCAGGGCCGGTGCCCGGCCAGGCGGCCATTCTGGCACCACTGGATCTGCAGCCCGTGTGGGCCGCCGGCGTGACCTTCCCCCGCAGCCGCGAGGCGAGGCGGGAAGAGGCCGTCGACGGCGGCGACGTTTACGATCGAGTCTTCAGCGCCAGGCGGCCTGAGCTGTTCGTCAAGGCTGCGCCTGGCGCCGCGATCGGCCCCGGAGAGCAGCTCGGCATCCGGGCTGACTCGGACTGGGACGTGCCCGAGCCGGAACTCGGCGCGGTTGCCGGGCCGGACGGAGAGCTGCAGGCGCTCGTCCTCGGCAACGACATGTCCTCGCGCAGCATCGAGGGCGCGAACCCGCTCTACCTGCCGCAGGCCAAGGTGTATGACCGCAGCTGCGGCATCGGCCCGTGCCTCGTACCGGTAAGCGCGGCCCCGCCGTGGCAGCAGATCCGCATCGAGATGCGGATCGTCCGCGCCGGCCGGACGCTCTACGCGGACGAGATGTCGATGGCCACGATGCAGCGCACGCCCGGCGAGCTGCTTCGGTGGCTGCTCGCCGCCCAGTCTTTCCCGCACGGGGTCGCGCTGCTCACCGGGACAAGCCTGGTCCCGCCGGGTGATTTCACCCTGCGCGACGGTGATGTCGTCACGGTCCGCGCCGACGCGCTCGGCGCCCTGGAGAACCCGGTCGTCACGGTCGGCGCGCGCCGACCGTAATCCGCCGCCCGGGCCCGGCCCCGTTCCCCGCCTCAACTCAGCTGGTGCTCAGGCGGGGAGGCAGCAATTCCAGCTCAGCCCAGAGCTCATCGGGAACGTGCTGTGCCATCAGCGCTGCCGTCTCCTCAATGCGGCCGGGCTCGGAGACGCCGACCACCGTCGAGGCGACCCGTGGATCGCGGACGGAGAACTGCAGCGCAGCCGCGGCCAGCGGCACGCCGTGCGCCGAGCAGGCAGCCTGCATCGCCAGGACCGCCTCGCGGTTGGCCGCACCGGCCGGCTCGTAGGCGTATCTGGGCTGAGCGTCGGGACCTTGTGCCAGAATGCCGCCGCCGTAAGGCGCTGCGTTGACGAACGCGACCCCGCACTGCCGGGCTGCTTCCATCAGCGGCTCGGCGCTGCGATCGATGAGCGTGAACCTGTTGTGGCAGAGGACGACATCGAGCAGGCCGGTCGCGATGAACTCGGCTAGCAGCACGTCGCCGCCCGCCACGCCGAGATGGCCCAGCACGCCTTCGTCGCGCAGCCGCGTCAGCGCGGCGATCGCGCCGCCGGGCGCCATCGCCTCGGCGAAGCTGTCGCTGAAGCGGCCGGTCCAGCGGCTGCCCCGGATCAGCCGCTCGAAGAAGTCGCCCAGGTCGAAAGTTCCAGCCGCCCGTCCGACGAACTCATCCAGCGGGCGCACGAACCCCAGGCCGAGCTGTTCCCATTCCAGGACCGGGCCTGACATGTAGACGTCCGCCGGGCTGTCCCCGCCCAGGTAATCAGTCAGCTTGTTGGCGTAGTAGAAGTCATTCTCCAGCAGCTGCACTGCCAGCCTGTGCCCGTAAGCCTGCTCGAACTCAGGCGCATGCGCCTGGACACGGCCGCAGAACACGTGGTTGTCGCAGCCCAGGAACCGTACCTCAGCCATCTGCCCGCTGCCTCGCCTCGTCGCCGCGGCAGCGGGCCGCTGACCTTACCGGGCGGTCACGCATCAGGTGCGCCCGCTGTGTCGGCCACCCGGCCGGGCTCCTCCTCCGGCCCGCTGACACCCGCGGCGCGCCGCCGCTGAAGCTCATCCAGGAACGGGGAGTCTTTGACCAGGCGCACGATGACGAAGGCGACGACGAAGCACAGCGTGATGATGCCGAGGGCCACTCCGGTCACGACCCCCGCCTCCGTCGTCATCCCGTAGATGCACAGGATCAGCATCAGCAGGCCGCCGAGTAGCGGCAGGATGCCGCCCAGGACCAGTGCCTGCCCGCCCTTGGCGAGCTGACTCCGGAAGAACCACACGCTGCTGACAGCGACCAGGAAGTAGATGAAAAGGTACAGCTCGCCGCCCGAGCTGATGATGTCCGTGATGACCTTGAAGAAGGACGAGCTCGCCAGGTAAGGGATCAGGAAGATCGGCGGAATCAGCCCGAGGAGGGTCAGGGCCGCCCACGGCGTGCCGTGCGTCGTGCTGATCTTGCTGAGGAAGCGCGGCAGCAGGCGGTCGCGAGCGAACGAGTAGAGGATGCGGCTCGCCTCGGTCATCTGGAGCTGGGTCGTGCCGATGACCGCGATGAGCACGGCCAGTGGCAGAATCCGCCCGGCCAGGCCTGGGGCGAGCAGGCTGCCGGCATAGGCCAGCACATCGCCGCCGTGCGCCAGGAGCGACTTCTGGCTGGAGATGCCCTGGAAGACCATGATGAGACCGGTAAACCAGACGAGCAGGAACGCGACCGAGCCGATCATGGCGCGGCCCGGGTTCTGGCGCGGCTTGGTCGATTCCTCGCCGACCACGGAGACAGCCTCCCAGCCCGCGTAGAGGACCGCGCACGTGACGCCGGCGTTGGCCAGGCCGTGAATGCCGCCGATGTTGCTGGCGAAGGAGAAGTCATGAATCGACGGAAGACTGGCCCCGCCGGCACCGCTAGCCTCGTGGATGAGAGCCAGGATGACGAACGAGATCACCGACGCGTACTCGATAATGATCAGCCCGGTCTGCACCCACACCGATGGACGCAGGCCGCGGATCGATAGCCAGAGCAGCACCGCCATGATGGCGGCCGCGATGAGCCAGGTGACTGCCTTCGGGAAGGTCGAGCTCGGCGATATGACGAACAGAAGATACGCGCCAGCCAGGGTGATGTTCCCGATGTTGAAGAGCGTGGCTCCGAGCGCCTGCAGCAGGCCGGTGCCGATCCCTGCCACGGGCGAGGTCGCCTCGCCGACCCACACGTAGGGCGCCCCGGCGCTGGGCCGCCAGCGGTTCATCGCCGCATACCCCAGGGTCACGCAGAGCATGAGCGCGCCGACGATCACGACGACTAATGGCGACGCAAGGCCGGTCAGCGTCAGCAGCAGCGCGAGGGTAAAGGCAACTGCGCTAGACGGGGCAACGTTGGCCACCGCGACGATGACGTCGCCGCCGAGCCCGATGGCATTGGCCCGGAGCCCGTGCTCGTGGCCGCCCTGGTCAGTTGTCACGCTTCCTCCTGTTGAGATGGTGCGGCGCTATCGGTCACAGCCGGCGGCCCAGGACGCTATCCCGTCCCAGAGCTCGGGAAATCCCGCCCACGTGGTGAATCCGGCTGGCGCCCAGTGCGGGCCGATGTCCGAGGCGAACGCCACGGATCGGCCGCGGCCGTAAGTGCCGACGGCCAGCAGCGGGTCTGTCCCGCAGCTGGCGACGACCTCGCCTGGCGGCCGGGGCGTCAGCCGGTTGTAGCCCAGCAGCGCGGGCCACGGTCCGGCGATCCCGGCCACCGTCGGGTGGTCGGGCAGGTGGACGTCCGGAACCACGCCCGCCGGCCTTTCGACCCGGTCATCGCCGGGCGCGACCGAGACCGGCAGCACGTCCTGCAGGCACGTCTTGCCGTACCCGGCCTTCCCGTCGATGCCGCCAAACGACATGTAGCCGCCGACCATGACCAGGCCGCCGCCGCCAGCGGTATAGGCCGCAATCAGCTCCAGGAGGTCGGGCGCGAGCTGCCCGGCGAGGAAGGTCTGCCGGCCGAGCAGGAAGGTGTTGCTGCCGACGTCCGACAGTACGATCACCGCGTGCTGCCTGAGGGCCTCGACTGTGGACGGCATCCTCGTGTCGACCAGGTGGCTCGGGATGTGCTCCACCGTCCACTGGCGAGACTCCAGCGCCGAAACGAAGTCGGCGCAGCCTTCCTCGTAAGTGGACGTTGTGAAGCTGTCGAACCCCTTCTGGTGGATCGAGTGGGTGAACCAGGACTCACCAACGAGCAGCAGGCTGCGTTCGGCGGCCGGCAGATTCGGGCTCATCCGGGATGGTCCCTTCCTCGGCTAGCCGCTGAGGGACTGCGGCGACCGGCCAGAAGTAAGGATCCGGGGATCGGCTCGCCTCCCCCGGCGTCTGCCACCCCGCTCGGCAATGCCACACGCGCCATACGAGCACCTCGGCAGAAAGCCAGTCAGCCAGCGAGAAATCGCTTCATGAAACGATTTCTCTTAATGTAAGGATCATGTCGGAAGGCCGTCAACCCTCGGCCCGGCGAGCACCGGGCACCCAGCCGACGACCATTCGCGACGTCGCCGCGGTGGCTCGGGTATCACCGGCGACGGTGTCGCGGGTCCTGAACGGCAAGCAAGATGTCGCAGCGGACCTGCGCAGCCGCGTACTCGCTGCGGTCAGCGAGCTCGGCTACCGTCGCAACGGCCCGGCTCGGAGCCTGCGCACCCGGGCGGCAATGGTGCTCGGCCTGATCATCTCCGACATCACCAACCCGTTCTTCACCGCGGTCGTGCGGGGCGCGGAAGACCAGGCGCAGCTAGCGGGGTACTCAGTTGTGCTAGCCAACGCCGACGAGGATGTTGCCAAGGAGGCCCGTTACCTCGAGGTAGCAGCCGCCGAGCAGATGGCCGGCGTGCTGCTGTCGCCGGCCTCGCTTCAGCGGACCAGCATTGACGTGCTGCTCGAGCGGGGCATCCCGGTGGTAACGATCGACAGGAGGCTGACCGCCGCGCCGGTGGATAGCGTCACCGTCGACAATCACCAGGCTGCCCGCAGGGCGGCGCAGCACCTGATCGGCCAGGGCTGCCGCCGTGTCGGCCTCATCGCCGGCCCGGCCGAGACCACCACCGGCGCGCGCAGGCGGGCGGGATACCGGGCGGCGCTTCGTGCCGCCGGGCGCCCAGCTGATCCTTGCCTCATTGCCTGCGGCGACTTCAGGACCGAAGGCGGCTATGCCGCCACCCGGCAGCTGCTGCAGCAGTCTCAGCCGCCCGACGGCCTGCTGTTCTCCAATAACCTCATGACCGTAGGCGGCCTGCAGGCGATCGCCGAGGCGGGACTAGCCATCCCCGGTGACATCGCCGTGGTGGGTTTCGACGACGCGATCTGGGCCACGGCGCTCAGGCCACCGCTTACCGTGGTGGCCCAGCCGACCTACGAGATCGGGCAGACGGCAGCGGAGCTTCTGCTCCGCCGGGTGGCCGGGGAGAAGTTCCCGCCGCGTCACGTGGTGCTGCCGGCAGAACTGATCGTCCGGGCGAGCTCGCAGCGCACGCTCGGGCCGCCCTGATGCGGCCGGGACGGCGGCAGCGGTGTGCCATGATCCGCAGCGGAGGACGCAGATGACCGACGGCACAGGCAACGACGAATTCGGCTCACTCGCCGAAGTCGCCGCCGAGCTCGGGCTGGAGCAGGCAGCCATCAAGCCGGTCGCCAGGCATTCGGTCGAGGTCGACGGCCGTCAGCAGGTCAGCGTCCTGGTATGGGGGGAGACCCAGCCAGAACTGGTGTTCCTGCACGGCGGCGGGCAGAACGCTCGTACCTGGGACCTGGTGATCACCGCCCTGGGACGGCCCGCGATCGCTATCGATCTGCCAGGCCACGGGCACTCGTCCTGGCGCGAGGACCGGGACTACGGGCCCGTCACCAATGCGCTGGCCGTGGTGCAGGTGATCAGCGAACTCGCGCCAGCCGCCGCCGGCGTCATCGGCATGTCGCTGGGCGGGCTGACTCTGATCCGGCTGGCCGCGACCCGCCCGGAGCTGGCGCGCCGCGCCGTCGTCGTGGACGTGACCCCTGGCTCGACCGCGGCGCATGCGCGGATGAGCAGGACCGAACGGGGCACCACCCAGCTGATCAGCGAGTACCGCTCGTTCGCCAGCCTTGACGAGATGGCCGAGCTCGCGGTCCAGGCCTCCCCCGGGCGGCCGGCCGCGGCCGTGCGCCGCGGCGTCCGGCACAACACCCGCCAGCTACCGGACGGTACCTGGACCTGGCGTTATGACCCGCAGATCGGCTCGGCCCAGGGCAGCCACGGGACACTCTGGGACGACCTCTCGCAGCTGAGCATGCCCGTCATGCTCGTGCGCGGCGGTGACAGTGCCTTCGTCACGGCACAGGACCTGGCCCGGGCGACCGCGAGCCTGCCCGCCATCCGGGTCGACATCGTGCCCGGCGCGGGACATGCGGTGCAAAGCGATCAGCCGCTGGCGCTCGCCGCCCTGATTGCCGAGTTCGTGCCCAGCGCCTGAGCACTGCCTCATGCCGATCCTGGGCTGCGCTCATGCCGACGCCTCCTGGTGGGGCTAGCGGGCGCTCGGGACTGGCTCCAGGGTCCGGCCCGCGTAGCTGAGCCGGCCGTTGCCGCTGCGCAGGCAGCGCACGTCCAGACCGCTGTCAGCGTCCCGGTAGAGCCGGCCGGGCCGCAGCGCTGCGCCGGTCCCGCCTTGCGCGTGATAGCCGCACGGCACCGGGCGCGCCGGCATCATCGACACGCCGTTACAGCGCAGGACACCAGGCCACCGCGGCATCGTCAGCACCAGGACCACCGCGCCGCTAACGGGATCCCGGTACCGCTGGCCCGGCGCTGGCCAGCTGGCCCCGTTCCCCGGCCAGGCTGCCGCCGCCGACATCATTAGCCCTGCACCTCGCCTTCAGCCGCAGCAGCAGAGGCCGGCGGGACCGGGGCCGGCGGGACCGGGGCCGCCCCCGGTCCGCGGGTCGCGGTGACGTACAGCCCGGCGGCTGCGACGACCCCGACCACGATCGCCAGGCCCGCCCAGCCAAGACCGCTCAGGTGCCAGCCAAGCGCGGCGTCGAGAGAGAACCTGCCCGGCCCGATGCTGACCAGGCCGGCCGCGACCACTCCGATCAGCGCGACGTACTCCCAGCCGCCCTTGAAGACGAAGAAGCCCTTGCCCTTGTGGTCGGTGATCGCCGCCACGGTCATCAGCCCGATGAACGCCGCCCCCGCCAGCGGGAACAACAGCCCGCAGGCCATCAGCACGCCAGCGCCGATCTCGTTGAACGCGGCCAGCCGCGCGTGCAGCCAGCCCGGCCGCAGTCCCAGGCCCTCGAACCACCGCGCCGTTCCGGTGAGGCCGCCGCCGCCGAACACCTTGTTCAGCCCGTGGATCGCCAGCATCCCGCCCAGCGCGAGCCTGATTACCAGAAGGCCCAGTCCGACACCGTTCATCGTCATCTCCATAGGTCGCCGCCGATAACATTCTGCTGCGCTGTCGTCATGGGGATCTCTCCACGCCGGCCGCGCCGGCCGTCGAAGGTGCCGGCGCGACTCGGCTAGACCGCAGGCCGGCCGCGACGGCCGCCAGCCGGTCGAGCCCGCCCCGGCCCGGCCGGACGGTGCCGCCCAGGTCCGACAACCGGACATGATCGAGGTCCCGGTACTGGCCGATCGCCGCAACCACGTCCGCGACGTCGCCGTGAATGACGGTTTCGCGGACGAGCTCGTCCGGCACCGCATCGGCGGCCCGGCGGATCCGGTCGCCCTCGAGCGTGGGCACCAGCGCCGTCAGCCCGCCCGGCCCGAGCGGATGCGGAACGCCGTAGCGCGAGAACGCCGCCGCCGGCAACATCAGGCAGGTCGCCCGCACGACCGGATGCGCCAGCAGCGCGACCGCTTCGGCGCGGCTGTCCGCGACCACTACCTCCATCGACAGTGCGCAGGCCAGCAGGCCGGGATCGCGACCGGCCTCGACGGCCGCGGCCATGACCGCAGACCGGCCGGCCGCCCATTCCTCCGGCCCGAGCTGCGTCGGCAGCCAGCCGTCGGCCACCTGGCCGGTCAGGCGCAGGCCGCGCCGCCCGTGTGCGCCCAGCCAGAGCTGCGGCGGGTGCACCGGGTCGGCCGGGCGCAGCCCGAGCACGGCCCCGCAGGCATCCGGGCCGGGGCTGTCGAGCAGCGACCGGATCTGGCGGGCGGCGCGGTCGAAGGCGGCCGCGGGGGAAGGCACGCTCACTCCGTACGGCACATAGTTAGCCCGCTCGCCGGCGCCGAGGCCGAGGATCACCGGTCCGGGCACGGCCCAGTCGACCGTGAGCGCCGACTGCACCAGCGCGGCCGGAGTGCGCCGGATCGCGTCGGTCACGCCGGTGCCGACGCTGACCGCGGCCGGCAGGTCGCCGCACGCCGCCATCGCCACGAACGGGTCGCAGTAGGTATGCAGCGCGGTCAGCTCTGGCGGGTCGTCCGGCCACAGTGCCGGCGTGGACAGCGCCATGAGGTGATCGGGCCACCAGAGCGAGTCAAATCCGGCCGCGACGCAGCGCGCAACGAAACGGCGCAGCCGAGGCGAGGGCGCCACCGGCGGCACGCGCACGCCGACCCGCAGCGGCCGGGCGAGGTGCGGCCGACCGGTACTGGCCGCCGCCACTGCGCTGCTCACCGGCCCGCGGGCAGCGGCCGGCGGGGCGGCCACGCGTCCGGGTTCACCAGGTGGTCTGGCCGCTCCCCGCGCAGCGCGCCGAGTGTCTGCACGGCGATCGCGGTGCAGAGCCGGGCCATCCCCTCCTCCGTCAGTCCGGCTAGGTGCGGTGTCACCAGCGCATTCGGCAGGCCGAAGAGCGGATTGTCCACGGCCGGCGGTTCGGGCTCGAATACGTCGATGGCCGCGCCGCTGATCTCGCCTGTGCTGAGCGCAGCGACGAGCGCCGCCTCGTCCACGACCCCGCCCCGGGCCGTGTTGATGAGGAACGCGCTTCGCTTCATCCGCCGCAGTTCGGGCGCCCCGACAAGGTGCCGGGTGGCCGCGCGCAGGGGCACGTGCAGCGAGACGAAGTCGGCGGTGTGCAACAGCTCATCGAGGCTCACGCCGTCGGCCTGATGCGCGCGGAAGACCTCGGCCGGCTTACCGGGGTCGTGGGCGATGACGCGCATCCCGAGCCCGAGGCCAGCCCGGCGGGCAACCTCGCGGCCAATGGCACCGAAGCCGATCAGGCCGAGCGTGCGGCCCGCCGCCTCGATGCCGAGGAAGCGGTTCTTCGGCTCCCAGGCGCCGCCGGTACGCAGGTACTCGTCGGCTTCGCGCAGCCGCTTGCCGAGGGCCAGGATGGCGGCGATGACGTACTCGGCCACGGGGATCGGGGCTACCCCCGGATAGTGCAGGACCGGGATCCCGCGCTCGGTCGCGGCGGCGATGTCGAAGCAGTCGGCACCCGAGCCGGACGCGGAGACGACGGCCAGGTCGGGCAGCGCGTCGAAGACCTCGGCGCCGATCCGGCCGGGGCTGCGGGCAATGAGCGCGACCGCCGGCCCGGCGGCAGCAATGACGACAGCCGGATCCACCCCGCCAACCGTGACCAGGTCGGCGCTCGCGCCGAGGATCTCCTCGCCCCGCGGGTGCAGCATCGGGTAGAGCTGCACCACGCGCGGCCGGGGCTGCTCCATCGTCATGACAGGGGTACGGCCCGATGGTGCAGACGGCCGGTCTCCAGCAAGACGGACCGGTCGGCGACACCGTCAAGCCAGTCCCGGTTCTGCTCGGCAATGAGCACGGCGAGACCCTGGTCGCAGAGCTGCCGGATCGCCTGGAAGATGCTGGCGCAGGCCTCGGGAGCGAGGCCGGCCGAGGGCTCGTCCAGTAGCAGCACCGTCGGCCGCGACACGATCGCCGAGGCCAGGGCAAGCATCTGCCGCTGACCGCCGGACAGCAGGCCGGCCCGCAGGTTCTGCTTCGTGGCCAGCACGGGGAAGATCTTCCAGACCTCCTCGTACGGGACCGGCTCCTGGCCCCGGAGCCTGGCCAGCCGCCGGGCCAGGTCGAGATTGGTCACCACGCTCAGCTCGCCAACCACCGGCGCGCCCTCGCGGACAAAGCTCAGCCCCATCCGGGCGACGGCGTCCGCCGAGAGCCTGGCCAGCGAGGTGCCATTCAGCTCGATGGCGCCGCGGCAGTCGCTGTGCACGCGGGCGATGCTGCGCAGCAGGGTGGACTTGCCGGCTCCGTTGCGGCCGACGACGCCCATGCCCTCCCCCGCCCGGACGGTGAGGTTGATGCCCCACAGCGCGCGTGAGCGGCCGTACCAGGAGTCGACGCCCTTGAGCGTCAGCAGGTCACTCATTCCGCCGCCTCCACCCAGACGTTGCTGAAGAAGGTCCGGAGGTCCTCGGGCAGCGGATTGGACCGCACGTCCGGATAGATCCCGACGACCTCCCCGTGCCGCAGTAGCACGATGTCGTCACAGACGCCCATGACAAACCGCACGTTGTGCTCGACCAGCAGGATCGCCCGGTTGCTCTGCTGCAACGCGAGCAGGGCGCGGCCCAGCTCGTGCAGTTCCTTGGAGTTCAGGCCAGCGGCCGGCTCGTCGAGGCAGATAACCGGCGAGCCGGTGGCAATGGCCCGGCCGACTTCAGCGAGCCGTCGCAGGCCCAGCGGAAGCTGCTCGATGCGCGTTCCGATCTCCGACTCGGAGAGGCCAAGCAGCCGGCAGATCTCGTCAGCCTCGGCTCGTAGCATTCGCTGGTTTTTCCAGGTGGCGAAGCCAGCGAGCACGCCGCGAGCGAACCCGACCCCGTGCGCCCGCAGCAGCCCGACCTCGACGTTCTCCCGGACCGTTAGCTCACCGATCAGCTGCGGGATCTGGAACGTCCGGGTGACGCCGAGGGCCGAGACCTGGTGCGCGGAACGCCCGGTGGCCAGCTGGCCGCAGATGACTACCGAGCCCGCATCGGGCCGGAGCAGCCCGCTGATCATGTTGATGATCGTGGTCTTGCCGGACCCGTTGTCGCCGATCAGGGCCACGATGCCGCCGGCCTTCACCTCAAACGAGGCGTCGGCCACGGCGAGGTTGCCGTCAAAGCTGCGGCGCAGGTCCCTGACCTTCAGCAGCGGCTCCGCCGTCGGGAACGACAGCGGGTGCAGCGCCTCGACCGACTTCAGTGACTCCAGCACGAGAGCGCGGTCGAAACCGGTCTGCTCCGGCTCGGTCTCCGCGGCGGTCGCGCTAGCCGCCGGCCCGCCCGGTGCCGCCGGCGCCTCCGCGCCAGGACTGCGCCGCCGCCAATAGCGATCCCGGAGCACTTCGATCGTGCGGCCGCCGCCGCGGCGGATCCCGTTCGGGAACACCAGGATCACCACGGCCAGCAGCAGGCCGAGCCCGAGCACGTTGTAGGAGCTGAACGGGCTGACCAGGTTGCTGTAGATCTCCAGCAGTCCGGTACCGATCAGCGGTCCGACGATCGTGCCCGGCCCGACCAGCTCGACCCCGGCGAACAGCACCAGCGTCAGCGACAGACCGAAGATCGACGGCGACACGCTCTGGTTCACAAAGGCCAGGCACCAGCCGCACAGCCCGGCCGGAATGGCGGACACCACGTAGGTGGCCAGTTTTGTCCTGGTCAGGCTCACGCCGCTGACCGCAAGGCCGTAGGGGCTGTCCCGGAGCGCCCGCAGCCGGAGGCCCCAGGAGGAGGCCACGAACTGGGAGGCGACGACGACGGAGACGACCGCGATGATGACGACGGTCTCGTAGGAGTAGGTATCGCCGTTGGTGCTCTGGGAGGAGAAGAGCTGCTGGACACCGATCAGCCCGTCATCGCCGCCGGTCCAGCCCTGCAGCAGGTCGACGATGTTCGCGAACACGAGCACGGAGAAGAAGGAGACGAGCCCGAGGTAGAGGCCGCGGATGCGCAGGCCGGCCAGCCCGATGATCATCTGCCAGATGATGGCGACGGCCAGCGCGGCGGGCAGGCTGGCCCACAATGACCAGTGCTCGTTCAGGGTGAGCAGACCGCCAGCGTAGGCGGCCGCGCCCATGACCGTGGCCTGCGACAGCAGCATCTCGCCCGCGTACCCCACCGAGATGTTCAGGCCGCTGGACGCGCCGACATACAGCAGGATCAGCTCGATCTGGAAGAGCCGGTAGCTGCTCACAAACAGCGGCATGATCACGATGAGCACGAGCAGGACGACCCAGAGGCCGGCCCGGATGCCGCCGGTGAGGTGACGGGGCGTCCGGAAGGCCCGCCGGGTGGCCGGCGCGGGCGCTGACTCGACAGCGGTCACGTCAGTACTCCCGCACGAGGTCGGGCCGCCCGAACATTCCGACCGGCCGTATCAGCAGGACCAGGACGATGATGCCGAGCAGGATCGGGTTGACCGCGTTGACATTGGCGTAGAGCGGCACGATGCCCTCGACGAGCCCGACGACCATGCCGCCGACGATCGCTCCGGTGAAGCTGCCGAAGCCGCCCACCGCCATCGCGGCGAAGGCCGGGATGATCAGCGTCGATCCGGTCGTGGCCGAGGCATCGGCGAGCGGGGTGATCAGGAACCCGGCCAGCGCTGACAGGAGGCCGGCCAGGGCAAAGACGCCGGTGGTCAGGCGGCTCACCCGGACGCCGAGCAGCTGCGCGCCCTCGTGGTCTTGCTGGAGCGCCACCAGCTGATGACCGATCGACGTGTGCCGCAGCGACCAGGCGAAGCCGGACGCGATCGCGATCAGCACGCTGACGATGACAACGAAAGACCACTGCAGCGGTATCTGGGCGATGATGAACGGCGTGGCCGACACGTACGCCTGCGTCTGCCGCGGATCCCCGCCGAACAGGAGGCTGAGCACGGCGTCGGCGGCGATGGACAGGCCGATCGTCGCGACCAGGACGGCCACGCCCATGTCCCGGACCCGGCCGATGAGCGGCCGGTGCACGGTGACGTCCAGCAGCAGGCCGGACACGGCGCCGACCAGGCAGATCGCCACCACGGCCGCCGCCAGCGGCCAGCCCTCATCGTTGAGGAACCAGAAGGCCAGGATCCCGCCGAGCGCAACGACCGACTCGAACACGAACAGGAACAGCCGCGTGGATGCGACAACCAGGGTGAAGCCGAGCCCGATGAGCGAATAGACGCCGCCCAGCGCGATCCCGGTGGCGATGCCGATTCCCAGTGTCGTCAGGTTCACGCCGAAGCCTCCTTCCGGCGACATGGCCGCGGGTGCCGGCCGCCGGACTCAGCCGGCGGCCAGCACCCGTGGTGCTAGTAGTTGAAGGGCGTGCCGATATAGGTGCCGTCCAGCACCGGACTTGGATGCGAGACGCCGAAGAAGCCGGTGTTGAGCTTGGCGTTAGCCGGCGAGTGAACGGTGGCGCTGAAGTCCGGGTTGGTATTTCGGAAGACGTACAGCTCCGACGCCGGGTAGTTGGCATCAGCCCCGATCGAGTCCAGCGCCTTCGCCGCCGCCTGCGCATTCAGGCTGCCGGCCTTGGTGTAGCCGTAAGCCGCCAGGGCCACCCCGTCGGCCGCGAGCCCCGCAACGAGCAGGCTGTAGATCGTCCCGTACTGCTTCATCGCCGCCGCCAGTGGCGCCGTGATCGGGGAGAGGGTCGCGCCCGGCCGCGTGCCCACCAGGTAACAGATGCAGGTCACCTGCTTCTGGACACTGGCCGGAACCAGCGTCTGGACTGGTGCGGTGAAGATGGCCGGAGGCCCGATGAGCGGCACCTTCCAGCCCAGGTCCTGCAGGCCGGTGGCAGCGACGCCCACGGTCGTGCCGACGGTCCAGCCGATGATCGCCTGGGTTCCGTCCGCCCGCAGCTTCTGGATCTCGGACGTGATGTTGGTGGCGGTGGGGTCGAAGTATTCGGTGCCGACGAGCTTGAGGCCGGCCGGGCCGGCCAGCTTCTGGACCTGGCTCGCGAAGAACTGGCCGTCGGAGGTGTCCTGAGCCAGGACCCCGACCTTGGTCCAGCCGTTCTTCTTGGCGTAGGCGATCAGCGGCGGTACCTGCACCGAGGCCGGCGGGTTCGTCGTGAAGGCGAGCGGGTACTGCGACCCGTCACCGCAGACGGCCTGGGAGCAGTTCGAGAACGACAGCACGTCCTTGGCGAACGGCAGCTGCGACTGCGCGTTGACGGCGTCGGGGATGAACAGGTTCAGCTTGTTCTGCGAGATCATCTGCTGCGTCGCGGAGATGCCGCGCTGAACGCTGGAGCCGTCGTCGGCGGAAATCACCTTGATCTTGTGGCCGTCGATACCGCCCTTGGCGTTGAGAATGTTGGCCTCGGCCTCGGTGGCGTGCAGGATGTCAAGGCCGACCGGGCCGAAGGCTCCGGTCAGCGGCTGGACCGCGCCGATCAGGAACGGCGTCGACTTCGAGCTATCGCCCGATCCGCTGCCGGAACCGCCGCTGCTGCCGCACGCGCTCAGAACTACTGCCACGGCGACGGCCCCGACGAGGACCCCCGACCGCGCAAATCTTTTTGATCTCCAGTGCATGATGACGCTCACTGACCTTCCTTGACCTGTCAGCTGCTGAGAAACGGTGCTTGTCCCTCGGGGGGTGCCGCACCTGCGCTGGCCGGCAGCTCGCCGAGGGAGCGGGCCTGGCTATCGCGGGGGCAGGGCAGGCATTCTCGGTCGCCGGCCAGGTCAGCCAAGACGCGGCTGATCCGGCCCGTGACGGGTACTGCACGAAGTACGAGATGATGGTAACTATCATCATCATCCGTCTAGATGTCAAGAACGAGTCGTCTACTGGCTGAGCCGGGCTATTCATGCCGTTACGCCACGGGGGCGAGGACCCGGCTGACGTTGTAGAGGCGGGCCGCGTTCAGCCGGAGCACCTTCTCTCGTGACTCGGGCGACAGTGATTCGGTCAGGTGACTGGCGACCTCGGCCGACTTTGGCCAGGTGCTGTCGTTGTGCGGGTAGTCGGTCTCCCAGCAGACGTTGTTCTCGCCGATCTGGTCGAGCAGCTGCATCCCGACCGGGTCGTCGAAGACGCAGGCGTACACGTGATCAGCCAGGTAGCTGCTGGGCAGCTCGGGGATGCCGCCGAAGCCGAGCAGCGGCGAGCCCTTGGTCCACAGGCCGTCGAGACGGCTCATCAGGTACGGGATCCACCCGGCCTGGCCCTCGGAGAACGCCACCTTCAGCGTGGGGAAGCGGACGAACGCGCCGCTCATCAGCCAGTCCGAGAGCGAGAACGCGCAGTTCCCGAAGTGATTACTGATCCGGATCCCGAGCGGCGCGTCCTCGGAGGTGGTGTGGATGACCGAGCTCGATCCGATGTGCAGGTTGATCACGGTGCCGGTGTCGGCGCAGGCCTCGAAGAACGGGTCCCAGTAGCCGCCGTACATCGACGGTAGCCCGAGGCGGACAGGTATCTCCGAGAAGCAGACAGAGGTCAGCCCGCGGGGCGCGTTCCGTCGTATCTCCTCAGCCGCCAGCCCGGCGTCCCACAGCGGAATGATGCCAGCCCCGAGCAGCCGGCCGTCCGACGGCCCGCACCAGTCCTCGACCAGCCAGTCGTTGTAGGCCCGCACGCACATCAGCGCGACTTCCTTGTCCGGCGCCTCCAGGAAGCGCTGGCCGCAGAACCGGACGAAAGTGTTGGGGAAGCAGATGCTGGCCTCGACGCCGTCGATATCCATGTCGGCTAGCCGCTCGGGCACGTCGTAACAGCCTCGCCGCATCTCATCGAACGTCATCGGCTCGGTGTCGAGTTCGTCGGCGTCGAAGCCGACCGACGCCACGCCGCGGTGATTCTCGACCCGGTCATTGCCGTAGTACCAGACGTCGGCCCACTTCTCCGTGCCGGGATTGATCACCGACGGGACCCGTTCGCGGACGATGTGCGGGACCCGCTCGGCGTACCGGGCCGGCACCTTGTCCAGCCACAGCCGCGGCGGCTCCATCACGTGATCGTCGACCGATACCAGCAGCGGGAAATCGCTGGCTCGGCTGGGGTCGGATTCCGTCGTTGTCATGGCGCCACTCCACTCCGCCGGTCCTGATGCGAAACTCGATGCTTGAATGAGGTTCAACCGTATGATTATCATGATTTACATCACGTCGGCAATGGTGCGGCAACATCCCCGTAACAGCCACTAATCACCGGCAAGGACGGATACCTGGATGCGCTTCGGGCTGCTGCTGAGCGCCGTGCACGACGACCGCACGTCGGCTGAAGTCCAGGTCAGCGAGCATTTCCGGCTGACCGAGCTCGCGGTCGGTTATGGCTTCGACCTGGTCATGGTCGGCCAGCACTTCCTGCCCGAGGGCCTGCGCTACTACCAGCCGGTTCCCTACCTCGCCTGGCTCGGCACCGCATTCCCGGCCATCCGCATCGGCACTGGCATCATGCTGCTGCCGCTGATGCGGCCAGTCGAGGCGGCCGAGCAGATCGCCACGCTCGACGTCGTCACCGGCGGCCGCGTCGTCTTCGGCATCGGCCTCGGCTACACCGACCGCGAGTTCGAGGCCCTCGGCATCCCGCGCTCGCAGCGGGTGCGCCGGCTCACCGACGGGCTGGGCATCGTGCGCTCGCTCTGGGCCGGCCAGCCCACCGAGCATCACGGCGTCTTCGGCGACTTCGTGATCAAGCACCCGGTCATCCGGCCGGTCCAGCAGCCGGGCCCGCCGGTCTGGCTGGCAGCGCAGGCCCCCGCGGCCGTGCGGCGAGCTGCGCTGATCGCCGACGCCTGGTATCCGCCGCCGTTCCTGGCCCACGACGAGCTGCGCCGGCTCGCCGTCCTGCATGCGGACACGCGCGCCGCGGCCGGACGACCGCCCGCCACACAGCTGCCGATCCGCCGCGAGATATTCATAGCGGGAACGGCGGCCGAAGCGCGCGCCGAGGTCGCGCCGTACGCGCTGGCCCGAACCCGCACCTACCTGGACTGGGGCCTGCGCGGCGAGCTCGGCGGCGAGACGGCCATGCACGCGGAGGACGCTGACAACCTGGACCGCCGGTTCCTGCTCGGGCCGCCGGAAGCCATTGCCGATGAGCTCCTGAGCCTGCACGCCGACCTCGGCATGACGGACTTCGTCTACCGCTGCCAGTGGCCGGGCATGCCGTTCGCCCAGACCTGCGAGCAGCTGCGCCGCTTCGGCGAAGAGGTCATCCCGCGCGTGCAGGCCGCGCTGCCCGCCGCCTGATCCTCAATTCGTCCCACGGAGGTCATCCCCCATGCGCCAGCCTGCCGCCACCGTCGACCCGTGGCACGACAGCTACGACTACGAGGACCTCTGGCGGCTGTACCGGCAGATGCGCGACCGCCCGCCGGTCTTCAGCGAACGGCACGGCGGCTACTGGGCGCTCACCCGGTACGACGAGGTCCGGGCGGCCGCGGCCGACTACGCGACGTTCTCCTCGGCCGACGGCGTCGTGCTGGGACTCGGCCGCAAGCAGCGACCGTTCGTGCCGGTCGAAGTCGACCCGCCGGACGCCGCCGTTTACCGGGCCCTGCTCCAGCCGCTGATGACGCGGGTCCGGCTGGACGCCCTCCGACCGGTCATCGAGGCCCAGGCCGCGGCCATGGTCTCGGCCATCACGGAAACGGGCACGGCCGACGTTGTCGCTGTCCTGTGCGAGCCATTGCCGGTGGCGGCGATCAGCGCACTGGTCGGGCTCGATCCGGACGAGGCGGCGCGGATGCGCGAACTCGCCCGCGGCATCATGGCCGCGGCTCAGGATCAGTCCGCGGCCGCGCTGGGTGCCTTCCAGGCTTTCCTGACTGAGCTCATCGCCGATCGGCGGGCCCGGCCGCGCCCTGATCAGCTCAGCGAGATCGTCGCCGCCCGTATCGACGGGCATCTGATCGACGACGACATCCTCGTCACGCTGGTGCAAGGCCTGGTCCTGGCCGGCCATCACACGAGCATCACCGCGCTGTCCTTCCTGCTGTGGCGCATCGCTCAGGGCGGCCTGCTCAGCCCCCTGGCCGATCCGCAGGTGCGAGCCGGCGCGGCACAGGAAGCCCTGCGGCTGGACCCGCCGATCCATGTACAGGGGCGGAGGGTGCTGACCGACACGATCATCCGCGGCAGCCGCCTGCGGGCCGGTGACTATGCCCTGCTCGTCTTCGCCTCGGCTAACCGCGATGAGCGCGAGTTCCCCCGCCCCGACCACTTCGAGATGCGGCGGCCGCCGCATCACCTGACCTTTGGTCACGGGGTGCACCGGTGCCTGGGCATGCCGCTGGCGCTGCTGGAGATGCGGGCCGTGATCGATCAGATCAGCTCGGCCTGGCGGTCGGTCAGGGTGGCCGAGGCCCCGCAGATAAGGGCCATGATGTGGGGCCACAACGTCGGAATGGACCGGCTGATGCTGACCGCCGAGGCACGCTGATGCCCGGCGAGGTGGCGGCGCCACTGGCCGGCCAGGTCATCGTGGTGACCGGCGCGGCCGGCGGCATCGGAACCGCGATCGTGGCCGCGGTCACCAGGGCCGGCGCGCGAGCGGTCATCGCGGCCGACCGCGACCCGGACGGGCTCGCGCGCCTGGCAGCGGGCCACGGCGCCGACTGCGAGCTCGTGCCCGTCGTGGCAGACGTGAGTGAGGCCAGCGCGCTCCCCGATGCGCTGGCCCGCGAGCACGACCGGCTCGGACAGCTCGACGGGCTCGTCGTCGCCAGCGGGATCAGCTCATTCACCCACCGGCCCGGCGGGACCCCGATGGGCCTGGCCCCGGCAACCGACCTGGACCCCCAGCTGTTCGCCGACGTGCTCGGCGTTAACTTCTATGGCTTCCTGCACGCCAGCCGGGCCTTCGCGCGCGAGCTGCAGTCCCGCCGGCGAGGCGGGTCGATCGTCAGCCTGAGCTCGATCGCCGCCACCCGGGCGGTGGCGGGCAACGCGCCGTACTGCGTATCGAAGGCGGCCGCCCGGATGCTGATGAAGTGCCTGGCCCTCGAGCTGGCCGGCAGCCAGATCCGGGTGAACTCGGTGGCACCGGGATACGTACGGACCGCGATGCTGTCGCCCGCCTTCCTGGGCCGGGCGGCCGACGTTCCGCTCGGCCGGATCGCGGAGCCCGAGGACATCGCGCCGGTGGTGACATTCCTGCTGAGCCCGGCCGGAGCCTACCTGACCGGCACCGAGATCTCCGCCGACGGGGGCGTGCTCGCGGCGGTCAGGTAGGCCCGGGCCAGCCGGCCGGTGCTCAGCCCTGCTCGATGAAGGGCATGATCTGCTTGGCGAACACCTCGGCCTGGGCCAGGAAATCATCGGTGTCCGCGCCGAGCAGCCTGATCACGAACTTCGAGCAGCCGGCCTGGTGGAACAGCTGGAATTCACGCAGCTGCTCCTCGACCGTGCCGATCGCGGAGAACTGCTGGATGTCGCTGTCGGCCCGGCCCGGGTGCTGCGACGAGTCGGTGAACTTCAGCGGCACGCCGGAGGACGGCACGCACGTCAGCGGGGCGAGACCGGCCTCGGCCCGGCGCTGCGCGGCCCACTCGAGCATGCCCGGCAGCTGGTCCCTGGTGAGGTGCACGCCGTCGGTGGCCGACGGCCAGTGATAGGCAAAGATGCTGGGCGTCCAGCCGTCGCCGACCCGGACCGCCCGCTCGAGCGCTACCTGCGTATTGCCGCCGACCCACAACGGCGGACCGGGCCGCTGGACCGGCCCGAGCTGCAACTCTGCGCTCTGGAACGAGATCGTCGGACCGTCGAAGTCGACGGGGCCCTCGGCCGCCCAGAGCGTGCGCATCACGTCGAGGTACTCGTCGGTCAGCCGCCCGCGCTTCGTGCGCGGCACGCCCAGCTTGACGAACTCGCTGGCGTCGTAACCGGGGGCGACGCCGAGGACGACCCGGCCGCCCGACAGCGAGTCCACGGTGGCCACAGCGTGCGCGGTCGCGATCGGGCTGCGGTACGGCACCACCAGGATGCGAGTGCCCAGCCGCACGGTCGTGGTGATCGCGGCGAGGTAACCCAGTGTCGACAGCGGGTCGGGGAACCGCCAGTTGAAATTCTCCTCGTCATGGTGCTCAGCGACGTCGGTATCCGAGCGCAGGATGTGGTCGACGACGATGACACCCCAGTAGCCGAGATCCTCCAGGCCCTGGACGCAGTCGCGGATGCTCTGCCGGCTGCCCTGCCTCAGATCCCGGACGAAGGCTTGCATCGGCAGGCTGACCATGACATCCATACAGAGCTCCTGTCTGTCGACGGGGTGAGAACGAGAACGACATCTAGCGTTCTCGTTATTCATATAGCACTATTCCTATTGTTCGCATAGATCCGTCGAGACGTCTGCTCCCGCCCCGGTCTGGAGACTGCCCGTGATGCCCAGCTCAGCCCGCCTGCCCCGGCTCGGGATCAACCTGCCCGCGTACGCCCGAGAGGATCCCGGCGACTGGGGTCATCTGCTGGCCTGCGCGCGCGCGGCCGACCTGACCGGGATCGACCGGGTCGTGGTCTCCGATCACGTGGTATACGGCGGCGACCAGTCGGACTACGCGCGGCCGGAGCTCGGCGGCCGGGTCGGCGGGCAGCAGCCGACCGGCCCGGACGGGCACTGGCTCGAGCCGCTGACCGTGCTGTCGGTGGCCTGCGGTGCCACCAGCAGAGTCCGGCTCGGGACCACCATCCTGCTCGCCGCGCTGCGCCGTCCGGTAGTGCTGGCCAAGGCACTGACCACGCTGGACGTGCTGTCCGGCGGCAGGGTCGACCTAGGCGTCGGCGTCGGCTGGCAGCGAGCCGAATACGAGGCGGCCGGCCTGGACTTCGCCGCCCGCGGCCAGCTACTCAACGAGACGCTCGACATCCTGCAGGCACTCTGGCGAGACAACCCGGCTAGCTTCACCGCGGCCGGGCGGGACGTCAGCGACATCCACTGCATGCCGAAGCCAGTGCAGCCGGGCGGCGTGCCGGTCTGGGTCAGCGGGACGTTCAATCCGCGGGTCGTCAGCCGGATCGTCCGCTACGGCAGCGGCTGGATTCCGTGGGGCCCGTGGCTGGACGATCCGGTGCCGGGGATCCCGCTCGTCAGCGCCGCCCTCGTCGAGGCTGGCCGCGATCCGGCCGGCTTCGGGTTTATGGCGACGCTGACTCCGGTGCTCGACGGCGACGGCCAGCCAGATCTGGGCGCGACCTTCGAGCCCGTCGGACGACTGGTAGCGGCCGGGATGACCGACTTCCGGGTGCGGCTGCCGGTCCCCGCAGAGCTGAGCCACGCCTGCGACTTTCTCGGCGCGGTCATGGACCGGTTCCGCTTGCTCACCGGGCGCGGTCCTGACTCAGACGGCCAGGCTGACTCATGACTGCGGCAACGGCTCAGGCAGACGACCGGACCGGGTTGCTCGCCCTGGTCAGCGCATACGCACGGTGCGTCGACGGACGGGACTACGACGGACTTGCCCGGCTGTTCGCGCCCGCCAGCCGGGTCGGCAAGTTCGAGGGCCCGCGCGCCGATCCCGGACCGGGTTACTGGCGGGACGGCGGCGAGCCATTCGCGGCCAGCGTCCGAGCCAACCACGCCCGCTACCGGATCACGACCCACCACCTCGGCCAGCACACCTCCGTCCTCAGAGGCGACCGCGCGGACGGCGAGACGTATTGCCTGGCGCATCACGTGTACTCCCGCGAGTCGCGGTGGATGAACCGGGTGATGGCCATCCGCTACCTGGACGCGTATGCCCGCGGCCCGGCCGGCTGGCTATTCGCCGAGCGGCAGATCTTCGTCGACTGGATCGAGTTCCGTCCGATGGGCAGCGTCCCGACCAGCGCCGGCTGGCAGCCAGCCGGCCCGGCCGGCCCCTGACCGGCTCGCGAGCGGCGGGGGCTCAGGTCCGGTAACTGGCGCCGCGCTCGTTCTCCAGCTTGCGCAGCAGTGACGGCCATTCCGTCTCGCCGACGGCGAGGAATCCGCCGGGACCGAGGACCTTGCGGCCCTGTTCCCTCGTCTTCGCGATCACCTCGTCGCTGACCGGCTGCAGGTGCATGCCGCCGGCGACGCAGGTCATCGCCTCGATCTGGAACCGGCAGGCCGTCTCGAGCCGGTACTGCCACACAAAGGCCTCTGCGACCGACCTGCCCACGGTCAGCGAGCCGTGATTGCGCAGAATCATTGCCCGGCCGTCCTCGCCCATATCGGCCAGCACGCGCTCCCGCTCGCCGAGCTCAAGCGCCGCTCCCTCGAAGTCGTGGTACTTCACGAAGTGCATGATGGTCATCGACTTCTGGTTCAGCGGCAGCAGCCCTTCCCGCGTGGCCCCGACACCGTTGACGGCGCTGCTGTGCGTATGCAGGACGCAGGTGAGCTCCGGCCGCGCCATGTGAATGGCCGAATGCAAGACGAAACCGGCCGGATTCAGCAGGCTGGGATCGCCCTCAATCACCTTTCCGTCCACGTCGACTTTGATGAGCGCGGAGGCATTCATCTGGTCGTAAAGCAGGCCGAGCGGATTGAGCAGGAAGTGATCATCCGGGCCGGGCACGCGAACGGAAATGTGGTTCGCCGCCATGTCCGACATCCCGTACAGATCAATGAGCTGATAGGCCGCGGCCAGGTCGCAGCGGACCCGCCACTCGGCGGGATCCATGCCAGCCGGTGCTGGAGTTGTCGGAGGCGGGGCGATGAGCGTTGAAGCTGACATGGAACTCGCACCTTCCGGTCTGGATCGTCGTCCCGAACTGCTCTGCAGAGCCGGCCGGGCCGATAGCTGGCTGCACCAGGTTGGCCCGTATACCATGACGATCATTAGCAATAATATGCCCGTTGGCGTCACCAGACCAGAGCCAGCCGGCGCGGCGGCCGGCCGCCGCTGCGGCCGGCCGCCGCCGGAGTGGTCGCTGCCGCACTCCGCAGCCGTCCCGGCCGCGCTACACCCCGTCATGCGGCAGGCCGATTTGCCGGCAGTGAGCCGGAAACCGTGGCAGGGTGAGGCGATGCGCGGGCGGTCGTCCGATTAACTGCCGGGGGAAGTAGCGAGCGTCAGTTCTGGTGCCGGAGATAGCGCAGTGACGTCAGCTTAATTGTGCAACACATGCGAACAGACCTTATGATTAGCAGGATGTGATTTATCGGACTAGGCCGGTCACCGAAACGGGGCAGGCAGCGGGACGAGGCGGAGGATCAGCGTGGCACGGTTTGAGACTTCTGGGCCAGCCGCGAGCATTCCCTTCCGGCGGCGAACGGAGAAGGTATCCGGCGTCATCGCGCGCGAGATTGTTTCCGACATGCGCGGCCTGCCACCGATGTCGATGCTCCCGCCTGAGGCGGCAATGCTGGAAAAATACCAGGTTGGCCGGGCGTCCCTGCGTGAGGCGCTGCGTATTCTCGAGGTCCAGGGGATCATCGCGATCCGTCCCGGTCCCGGCGGCGGCCCGATGGTGGCGCCGTTCGAGAGCATGAACTTTGCCCGCATGACGACCCTCTACCTGCACCTGGCTGGCGCCACCTACCGTGAGGTACTGGAAGCGCGGATCATCATGGAGCCGGTGATGGCCAGGCTCGCCGCGCAGCGCAAGGACCCCGATACCGTCACCGAGCTGCAGGACTTCCTGGCGATGACGGAGCCAGCCGACGAGAGTGAATATCTGCTGCACACAGGCGGGTTTCACACGCTTCTCTCCGGCCTTTCCGGTAACGGCGTGCTGGACCTGGAAGGACGCGGACTCAAGGACATCTACGCCGACCGGATCGAGGGCACGGTGTTCCCGCCCGATACCCGCGAGGGCATTGTCCGGGACCATCGCCTCATCGCCCAGGCAATAATCTCCGGAAACGCCAACAAGGCCGAGAAACTCACCCGCACGCACATGGAGGAATACCTCTTCTATTCGGCCGCGCGGAACCCGGGCGTTCTCGACGAAGTCGTGCAATGGCGTTAGCTCGCCGACCATGCACGTCCGGAAGCCCGGCGGGGAGCACCCCCGCCGGGCTTCCGGCTTTGCGGCGACCGCAGTCGGTCACCGCTGCTCGCTAGTTGTTCGGCATCGGCAGCGGTGCTCCCGACTGCTCCGCGTCCTTTGTCGTCGGGTCCCAGTTGAAGAAGGCGACCTGCTGGATGCCCGAGTGATCGGTCGGCGTGTAGTTCCAGTTGCCGAACGTCAGGCCGCCGGTATTGAAGTTGCTGAGCTTGTCCAGGTTCGCCGCAAGCTGCTGGCCGTCACACGGATAGCCGCAGGTCTTGAGGGCCTGCCCGACGATGTAGCCCTGGACGTAGCCGAAGGCGAAGAAGTAGGCGTCTGCGGAGGTCCCGGCGGCTGCGGCCGCCTGGTTCATGATCGTGACCTGGGGGCCCGCGTTGTGGCCGAATGAGGTCGGGAACAGGAAGTAGATGTTCGGATCGGCCAGCTGCTTCATCAGCGGGAACGAGGAGCCCCCGTCGTACTGGATGATCGGGCCCTTGAACCCGGCCTGCCGCATGGCGCTGACGAAGGACGGCTCCTGGGTCGCGATCAGGCCGGAGTAGACGATGCTCGGCTTCTTGGAGGCGAACTGCTGGGCCTCGCTCGACATATCCGTGGCCGTGAGCGGTACCACCTGGTTGCCGACGACCGGCTCACCAGCAGCCTTGGCGGCCGTCTGCAGGTTCTTGTCCAGCTGGATCAGCGCGACGCTGGTGGTGGTGATCACGACGGACTTGGGGTTGGCCACGCCGGCCAGCTTGGTCTTGCCGAAGTTCACCATCGGGGTCGCCTCGTCCGGCTCCACGACGCCGCCGGCGAAGACATACTGCTGGGTCGGGTGCACGACCGTGGCGTCCACGGCCTGAGTCATGGTGACGACTTTGTTCTGGGCCAGGTAGGGGGCGTTCGCCTCCTGGATGTTGCTCAGGATGTAGTAGATCGCCGACACATGGTCCGTCGTGACCAGCTCCTTGACGTTGGCCACGCCCGTCGTCACGTCGGTCGCGTCGTCGAGAGCCGTGTACTTCACGTCGTGCTTGTTGATGCCGCCCTGCTTGTTGACGTAACTGAAGTACGCCTGGATTCCCTGGCTGTACGGCGTAGCGACACCGGCGATCGGGCCGGTGAGACCGAGGGTCGCACCGAGCTGGTATTCGCCACTGCTGCCACTGCCACTGCTACTGCTACTGCTACTTCCTCCGCCGCTACTGCCGCATCCCGCCAGCGCGAGAATGGCGACGGCGCTAGCGCAGACTGTCACCCGCCCGCGTGGCGAGCCCAGCCGGTAACGCTGGCGTGCGCTTGCTGACCTCATGCGACCTACCCTTCGGTTCAGATCCGCAACTCAGCCTTCATCCCGATATCTCGGTCTGCAGTTGCGTCGGATCATAGTGACTATACACATAGATTTTTTAGACGTAACGGAAACGTGACAGAACCGTTAACTCCGCTCATGATCAACTATGCGGGACAGTCCGCCTGATCAGACGCATGCCTGCTGACCAGCAGCTATCTATGGCGATCTCATGACTTACGAACCTCTTGCCCATAATTACTGCGAATGATACGCTGCGATTTTGTTACGGGCGGGATGCCAGTCGCAGCAGCGCAAACCGGCGGCGGGCAATCAGCCTTGGCTGGCGTCTCCGGCCTTGGCCGTGGCTCAGGACTTCAGCGGAGGTGGACCATCACCGGTTCTGTGATCCCAGATGTTCAGGCTGTGCGTGGCCTGACGCGGGCGGCGACGACCGGCAGCGCCGATCTGCGGCCTGCCGTCACCGAGCCCGCCGCGAGCTGAGCCCGATGCCCCAGCTACTGATCGGACAGCTCGTCCCGGCCAGCCTCTACGCCCTTGTCAGCGTCGGCTTCGTGATCGTCTACCGGAGCACCAAGGTGCTCGATTTCGCCCAGGGCCAGCTTGTCCTGCTCGGCGGCTTCGGCGCGTTCACGCTGGCGCAGTTCTTCCACGGCAACGCGCTCTGGACCCTGCTCACGGCCATCGTCGGGTCACTGATCATCGGCGCCCTGATCTACCTGCTGATCCTGCGGCCGCTGCTGAATGCCGGCCCGCTCGTGCTGGTGATGCTCACTATCGCGCTGGCGATCGTGCTGACCGCGGCCGTCTCCATCATCTGGGGCGTCAGCACCCGGTTCGTCCACCTCAACGTGGGCCAGGGGGCCGTGACGCTGCCGGGCAACATCGTCCTGAGTGATGTCGGCATCGGCACCATCATCGCGGCAGTCGTCGTGCTGGGCGGGGCCGCGCTCGTGCTGCGCTATACCCGGTTTGGGGCCGCGACGAGGGCCGCGGCTGAGAACCCGCTGCTGGCGACTTACCGCGGCGTCAACGTAGCCCAAGTCGCCGCGATCACCTGGGGCTTCGCCATGGCGACGGCGATGCTGGCCGGAGTTTCCTACAGTATGCAGGCCGGCCTGTCGGCCAGCGATGCCGAGACGCTCGGCTTCGCGGCCTTCCCGGCCGTGCTGGTCGGCGGGCTCGACAGCATGGGCGGCGCGCTGGTCGGCTCGATTGTGCTGGCCGAGATCCAGGGTCTCGGCGTCCGGTACTTCGGTGCCAACTTCAGCGCGCCCGTCGGCTACCTGCTGCTGCTGGCGTTCCTGCTCGTCCGGCCGACCGGCCTGTTCGGGAGTAAGGACATCCTCCGTGTGTGACCCCCGCTCCGACCCGACGCCCGAGCTGAAAGGGAACGTCCCAGCATGACGATCTTCAGGCGGCTGCCGGTCCGCGCCGCGGTCATCGGCGCGATGCTCGTCATCATCGTGGTGGCGTTCGGAGCCGGCGCCAACTCGCAGTACCTCTACGTTGGCGACACCGCGCTTGTCGCGGCGATCGCGGCGATCGGCCTCAATGTGCTGACCGGCACGGCCGGCCAGGTGTCCATCGGCAACGCCGCCTTCCTCGGCATCGGCGCCTACACTGCCGTGCTGCTGGACAGCCACCTGCCGTTCCTGCTCGTGATCCTGATCGGCGGCATCGCGGCGGGCATCATTGGCCTGGCGATCGGGATACCCTCACTCCGGCTGCGCGGCCTGTACCTGGTCTTCAGCACGCTGGCCCTGCAGTTCATTGCCAGCTACGCGTTCACCCAGTACGACAGCGACACCGGCGCGATCGCCGGGCACATCATCCCGACACCTAAGATCGGGTCGCTGGCCATCAGCAGCGAGAAGCAGTGGTACGTGTTCCTGCTGATTTTTCTGGTGATCGTCGGCGTCGTCGTCCGCTCGGTGCTGTCCGGGCGACCGGGCCGGGCCTGGGACGCGATCCGCGCGAATGAGGCCTCGGCCGCGATCATCGGCGTTGATGTCCGCCGGGTCAAGCTCAGCGCCTTCGTCTTCAGCTCGTTCATCGTCGGCGTGAGCGGCGTCATCACGGCCTACTTCGTGCAGAACGTGTCGGGCGACTACTTCACCCTCGACATGGCGGTCAGCTACGTGGCCATGATCCTGATCGGCGGGCTCGGGTCGATCGGCGGGGCGATCGCCGGGGCCGTCGTGGTCACCGCGCTACCCACCGTGACCACGACGATCAGCTCCGATCTGTTCAACGCCAGCAGCAGTACCAGCTTCGTCCAGACGAACCTCTCGGCCATCAACTCCGGCATCTACGGTCTGCTAGTCCTGGTGTTCATGTTCACCGAACCGCGCGGCCTCGCCGGAGTTGCCCGGCGCATCGAGGCCGGGGCCACCCGGTTCCTCGATGCCCGCCGCGGCCGCCGAAATCAGCCCAGGCCGCTCGGTCCGCCGGGCGTCGCCGAGGACGCAGCACTCGCTGGGACGCGACTGCCCGGCGCCGGCCCGGTTCTGCCGGCCGTCACCAAGGGCCCGGCACCCCGGGAGAACGGGCTATGAGCACCACCGCAGACACCGGGAGCGCGCCACTGCTGTCGGTCCAGAACCTCACCGTCCAGTACGGCGGCAGCGCACTTGGCATCGCCGGAATCTCGCTTGAGCTGCGCCAGGGCGATCTGGTCGCGCTGGTCGGGCCGAACGGGGGCGGCAAGACCTCCACGCTGCGCGCTATCGCCGGATTCCCACGGCGGGATCCAGGCTCGGCCCGGTGCGAGCAGCTTGAGCTAGACGGTCAGAGCATCACCCGGCTGGGCACGCGCGAGCGGGTCAGGCGAGGGCTGATCATCGTGCCCGAGCGGGACAAAGTCTTCGCCGAGCTGACGGTCCGCGAGCAGCTGAAGCTGGCCTGGCACACATCCCGGTCCGGCACCCTGGACCAGCGCCTCGATGAGGTGCTGCAGGTCCTTCCAGAGATCAAGGACCACATGAACCGCCGGGGTGGCTACCTCAGCGGCGGCCAGCGGCAGATGGTGGCGCTGGGCTCGGCCCTCTGCTCCCATCCTCGGGTCCTGCTGATCGACGAGGTCACGCTCGGGCTGGCGCCGAGCCTGGTGAACCGGATGGCGGACATCCTGCGCCGGCTCGGCGGCCAGGAGATGGCGCTGCTCATCGCCGAGCAGAGCCTGGGCCTGGCCCTCGACATCGCTGACCGGGTGCTCGTGCTGGATGCCGGGCGCGTCGTCGCCAGCGGGACGCCCGATGAGCTGCGCAGCCGCCCCGATATCGCGGACGCCTACCTCGGCCGGCGGCAGGCCGGAGTCGACCTCGACGAAACGGACGAGTCCGGCGGAGGAGCCGGGCCGGGCGATGGCACCGACCCCGCAGTTCCCGACGCAGCCAAGGAGCTGACATGACCGACAGCGTGGCGGCGCCGGCTGAGCCGCTCTCCCTCGCCCAGCCCGACGCCGTCACCATCGAGGGCGTGGACATGCAGTTCGACGGCCTCGTCGTGCTACGGGACATTCAGCTGCAGATCCCCGGCGGTTCCGCTGTGGCGGTCGTGGGCCCGAATGGCTCGGGCAAGACGACCCTGCTCAACATCATCAGCGGTATCTACCGCCCCGCCGCGGGCAAGGTCATTATCGGCGGCCGCGATGTGACCGGCTACAGGCCGCACCGGATCGCGCGGCTGGGCGTCGGCCGGACGTTCCAGCACAACGAGATGCCGAAGGAACTGCCGGTCCTGCGGGTGGTCATGCTCGGCCGCCACACCAAGATGAAGGCTGGCGTCTTCTCGTACACCTTCGGGATCCCGTATTTCGCGAAAGAGGAGCGGCGGAATAGCGAGGCGGCCCGTGCGGCACTGCGGCTGGTCGGGCTGGAGAACCTCGCCCGCCGGCAGGTCAGCGACCTGCCGTATGGCCTGGCCAAGCGCATCGACCTGGCGCGCGCCCTGGCCGCCGAGCCGCAAGTGCTACTGCTCGACGAGCCGGCGGCCGGCCTGAACGACAAGGAACGCGAGGATCTGCTGGACCTGCTGCGGCGGGTCAAGCAGGAGCGCCAGCTGACCCTGGTCGTGGTCGAGCACGACATGTCGTTCATCGCCTCGCTCTGCGAGCGGGTCGTAGTCCTGGTCAGCGGCAGCAAGGTCTACGACGGGGACAGCGCGTCCATGCACGAGGACGCGGCGGTCGTCGAGGCTCTGCTGGGCACGACCGTGCCGGCCAGCTCGGGCCCGGCCAGCTAGGGCGCGACCGGCAGGTCAGCGTCCCGCACCGGCACGTCGGCGAGCGGCTGGACTACTTCTTTGCCGAGCACCGCGAGGTACTGTTCCACCGCCTCGATGTCCATACCCGGCCACTGGGCCCGGACGATGACCGGATCCACCGGAAGCTCCGCGGCCAGGGTCGCGAGCTGCTCGCGGACGCTGTCCGGGGAGCCGGTGATCGCGGCCGGGATCTCCGAGCTGGCGGTGCCCGGGAGTGAGTCTCGCTCGCGGGCGGAGTAGTCCTGGTAACGGGCCGAGGTCATGGCGGTGAATGCGGCGACCGCGTCCTCGCGATCCCGCCCGAGCACAATCTCGCGCCGGATCGGCTGCGCGGTCCGGTCCCGGCCCTCGGCATCACGGCAGGAGAAGTACAGGCCGAGGAGCTCGCGCACCTCCGGCAGCGGCATGCGCGGCCCGACCGGCCAGGCGTCGCCGAGCCGGGCTGACCGCCGCACTCCGGCGGCCGCGTTCGCGCCGATCCAGACCGGCAGCGGCGACTGCACCGGCACCAGGTGCGGCGTCGCCCGGACCAGCGGCCAGACCGGTCCGAAGGTCGACACTTCGGGCTCGGTCCAGAGCCGGCGCATGGTTTCCGCCAGCTCTGTGAACCGGGCGATCCGATCCTCGAACGGCACGCCGAACTGGCGGAACTCCTCGCGGCGGTACCCGAGGCCAAGTCCCGCGATCAGGCGTCCCTCGGAGACGATGTCGAGCGTGGCCAGGTCCTCGGCCAGCGTCACCGGATGGGCGAGCGGAGCGATCAGCACCGTGATCGCCAGCTTCACGTCCGCGTCGACCTCAGCGGCCAGGCGGGCCAGGGTGGGGATCGGCTGCAGGCAGCGGACGTCGCCATACAGGAAGTGCTGGCCGATCGACAGCAGCGTGAACCCGGCGTCGGCCGCCGCGTGCACCTGCCGCAGCAGCTGGCGGAAATGCTCGCGCGGGCTTACCGACGCCGGCACGTCTCCGAGGATGAGGCCGAAGCGCACCGGTCTAGGCCGGGACCCACTGGACGAGGGTGGTGTCGCCGCGCGGCTCGAACTCGGCCCGCATGGCCATGCCCATCCGCAGGTCCGGCTCCCCCGGCAGGTAGCCGACCAGGCGGGCGCCCGGCGCGTCGTCCAGATCGACCAGGACCACGGTGTACGGAGGGGTGAAACCCGGCCGCAGTTCCCTGTACGTGGTCGTCCACGTGTAGAGCGTGCCCCTTGGCTGGACGTCCTGCCAGCTTGAGTCCCAGCTGCCGCAGCGATGGCAGTACACCTTGGGCAGGTGCAGCACGGCCGCGCAGGCATCGCAGCGCCGCACCCGGACGGCGCCCTCGGCGGACGCCTCCCAGAAGCCGCCGGTGTCAGCGTCGTCAGTGACGGGAATCGGAAGATCGCTCATCGGGTCAGCCTTTCCGCAGGATCAGGCCGCTGGTGGTGATGGGCAGGCCGGATGTAACCAGGCAGGTCTCGGCTCCGGCTACCTGGGAGGTCGATTCGCCCCGCAGCTGGCGGGCGCCTTCGACGATGTGGCTCATGCCGTGGATGTAGCCGTCGGACAGGTTGCCGCCGGAGGTGTTAATCGGCAGCGAGCCGCCGGGCTCGATGGCGCCACTCTCGGCGAACGGGCCGCCCTCGCCCGGCTTGCAGAAGCCGTAGTCCTCGAACTGGACCAGCACGGTAATGGTGAAGCAGTCGTAGAACTGGGCGACGTCGATGTCCTCCGGGCCCATTCCCGATCGCTCGTACAGTTTGGCGGCAACCTGCGTGGAGGGCAGCAGCATCGGATCGGGGCGCATCAGCACCGGCGAGGCCAGGCCGCCCTGCATATCCGGGATGACGGCCTGGGTGACCGCGCTGATATACACCGGGTTCTTCGGCCGGTCGGCCGCCCGGTCAGCGGTGGTGATCACGACCGCGCAGGCGCCATCGGTCTCCAGGCAGTAGTCCACCAGCCGCAGTGGCGAGGAGATCACCGGCGAAGCGTGATAGCCGTCCATCGTCAGGGGCCGGTCCGACATCTGCGCGTTCGAGTTGGCGTTCGCCCGATCGCGGCAGGCGATCGCGATGGCGCCGAGCTGATCTTCGGTGGTGCCGTACTCGTGCATGTGCCGCCGGGCGAGCATGGCCCACATCTGCCCGGGCGAGACCAGCCCGTACGGGACGAAGAACTCCTCGTAGGTTCCGTTGCCGCCGATCGGCCCGGACGCGGCCTGCAACCGCCCCTTTCCGAGCCGGAAGCCCGAGCGGCCGTTCATCGACCGGTACACCAGGACGTTCCTGGCCTGCCCTGACATCAGGGCGCCGACTGCCTGCCCGACCATGGCTGACGGCGCGGATCCTCCCGGCCCGTTACTTCCCCAGAACGTCAGGTCGGTGATGCCGAGGGAGTTCGCCAGGTCATTATGGGTGACCACATCGAAGTCGCAGCGCACGATGCCGTCGATGTCGCCCGGCTCGAGGCCGGCGTCGGCTATCGCGTCCAGCGAGGCCTGGGTGGCCAGGGTCAGGACCGACCGGCCCGAGGCGCGTGAGTAGTCCGTGTTCCCGGTGCCAATGATCGCCGTCGCATCGCGACCCGCCCACGCTTCCGACATCGACCGCACCTCGCTTTGACTAATTTATGCGCAGTATTCGCACAGTATCACCCCGACCCGGCCTTGACGAGAGCTGCTGCGGCGCAGGCAGCACCGGCTAGCTCAGGCCGCCAAGGTCGGCGGCCGGCACGATGACCGCCTCCTCGGCTCGCGTGCGCCAGGGCAGCGTGGCACCGGGTAGCACATAACTGACGATCGCGGTGGTCACGCACAGCGCGGCTCCGGTCAGCAGCGCCGTCTGGTAGCCGCCGACGGTCGGCAGGGCCGCACCGGCCGGGGTGAACGCGCCCAGCAGCACTCCTGCCAGTGCGCTGCCAAGCGCCATTCCGATCCCCCGCAGCAGCTGATAAAGCCCCATAGCGTGGCCGGTCTGGCTCGGTGCCACCGTCGAGACGATCATGCGCGGCATCGCCGCCCAGCTCAGGCCGCAGCCGACGCCGAGCAGGGCCATGCTCACGAACGCCTGCCAGAGCGCGTCGTGGGCGAAGGTAAAGAACACCATCGTGGTCGCGAAGACCAGGCAGCCGGCCGGGAGCATCAGGTGCTGGCCGATCAGGCCGGCCAGCCTCGAGAAGCTCATGCTGGTCGCGAGCGTGCAGGCCGACATCGGCACCAGCACGAAACCGGCCACCAGCACCGATTCCCCGAGGCCGACGCCGTGATCGGGCGGGGTCTGGACGATGTCGATGACGATCGGCAGGTACAGGTACATCGAAGCGGACACCAGCAAGGTCGAGATGTCCGCCGTCAGTACCGAGCGGTGAGCCGCGACCCTGAAGTCCACCAGCGGTTCGGCGCTGCGCAGCTCACGCCGGATCCAGGCCGCCCCCAGCAGCAGCGATATCGGGCCGCCGGCCAGCACCGCCGGCGATGTCCAGCCGAGCTGCTGGCCGTCGCTGGCGACCAGCAGCAGGCCGGACAGGCTGACGCACATCAGGACGGCCGACCACACGTCGAGCCCGCCGCTGCCTTCCACATAGCCACCGCCGCGCGGCAGGTAGCGGACGGCCATGATCAGCGCAGCGCTCGCCACTCCGACGCCGAGCCAGAAGGCCGCACGGTAGCCGAACTCGCTATCCAGCAGGCCGGACAGCGGATAGCCGAGGCCGACACCCACGGCCGTCGTCACCGACAGGGTGGCCACAGTGCGGGCCGCCACGGGCGCACTCTGATGCCGGCGCGCGATCGCCATGGTCACCGGGACCACGCCGAAGCCAACGCCCTGCAAACCGCGCGCGAGCACCAGGATGGCGAACGTCGGTGCGAAGACCGCCAGCACCGAGCCCGCGATCAGGATGACCAGGGTGGTGAGCACCACCGTGCGCTGGCGCGGGCCGTCGGCCAGGTGGCCCATGATCGGCGTCGCCAGCCCGCCCGCCAGCAGGGCCGCGGTGAGAATCCACTGGGCGGTCGCGAGCGAGACGTGCATCGCGTCCGCGATGCTCGGCAGCAGCGGAGCGCCCAGGCTGGTCATCGTCGCCACCACCAGGCAGGTAACGACGAGCGTGGCCGTCAGCAGTGGCGCCGGGCTGGCTGACTCCGGCTGGGACTTCGTCTCGACCAGGCGCCCCGGCCTGGTCAGGCGAGCCCCGCACGCGCCAGAACGCCGACCGCCTTCTTGTAGTCGTGGATGAGGATGGCCTGCCCGTCCTCGAACTGCACGGCCGGCTTGCCGCTGGCGGCGGCCGCGTCGAAGGCGGCCACCACCTTCTTGGCGAAGCTGACCGTGTCCTCGTCCGGCGTGAAGACGTCGTTGATGACCTCGACGTGCGGCGGGTACAGGGCGAATAGCGCGCTCGCGCCCATGTCCCGCAGTTCCTCGGCCCGGGCCCGGTAGTCGACCAGATTCTTGATGTCCTTGGTGAAAGCGATGTCGAGCATCGCCAGCTCCCCGGCCGCGGCGGCCAGGTACACCCGCGACCGGGCGTGCTGCACCATCGGGTTGATGGAACCGTCCGGCATCTGGATCGGCAGGCCCATCGCCGCAGTCAGGTCGCCCTCGCCGAAGACCAGCCCGGCGACCCGGTCGACCTCGGCGATCTCCTCGACGTGCGCGACGCCGCCCGGCGTCTCGATGCCCGGCAGCAGCAGCGGGTCGGCGCCGTGCGTGCGGAGCACCCGCTGGAATGCCAGCACGTCGGCGGCCCGGGTGATCATCGGCAGGAGGACATAGTCCGCGCCCGCCTCGGCCAGGCCGACGGTGTCGTCGTGCCACCACGGCGTCTCCAGGCCGTTGGGACGGCACAGCAGCAGGCGGCTGCCGAAGTAGCTGCGGTCACCGAGGACCCTGAGCACGGCGGCGCGGCCCTCGAGCTTGCGGGCCTGCGCGACGGTGTCCTCCATGTCCACCAGCACGGCGTCGGTGGCGGCCGCCGGCACCTTGGCCCATTTGCGCGCATCCAGGACCGGCGTCTCCATGATCGAGCGAACCGTGGCGAACTCCGGGTAGCGCATGGCTCGGTCCTCCGTTGGGTGAGCTCATTCTGAGCGATCTAGGGCTATTATGCTTATAGTAGCCATGAAAAGGCCCTCGCAGAAGTGGACTCTTATGAGTAAGCAGAGCCAGCCGCTGGCGGGTGTACATGTCCTGGACTTCGGGATGAACATCGCGGGTCCGCAGGCGGCCAGCCTGCTCGCCGATCTGGGCGCGGAGGTCATCAAGGTCGAGGGGCCAGGTGGCGACAGCAGCCGCGGCTTCGCGCCGCAGGCCGAGGGCATCAGCGCGCTGTTTGCGACGATGAACCGGAACAAGCGGTATCTCGGTCTGGACCTGACTAAGCCGGACGCGCAGACGGTCCTGAAGCCGCTGCTGCAATGGGCCGACGTCGTCATCCAGAACCTGCGGCCCGGCAAGGCCGGCGGCCTCGGTTTCTCGGCCGAGCAGGCCCACGACCTTAACCCCCGCATCGTCCACGTCGACATCGAGGCCTTCTATCCGCCCGAGCGGATGCGACCGGGCTACGACCTGCTGGTCCAGGCCGAGACCGGCATGATGAGCCTCACCGGGTCACCCGACCGCGAGCCGTCCCGGCTGCCGGGCAGCCTGCTCGATCACGTGACCGGGCTGTGGACCGCATTCGGGGTCGTGTCCGCCCTGCACGGTCCGCGTGACCGGGCCCGGGTGCAGCTGTCAATGAGTGACATCGCGCTTCACCTTCTAGGCGAGCGCGCCTCCACCTATCTGCTCTCCGGCGAGGTGCCGACCCGGATGGGCTCCTCGCTCGGCACCACGACCGCCCTGCGCGCCTATCCGACCGCCGACGGCGATATCGTCGTCGGCGCCGCGAACGACCGTCTCTTCCGGCGGCTGGCCGCGGTAGTCGCGCCGCAGCTGGTCGACGACCCGGACTACGCCACCCAGGGCGCCCGGCTGGCCCACCGCGACAAGCTCGACGAGCAGCTCAGCGAGGGCTTCTCGACCGCGTCCTCGCAGACCTGGCTGGAGCGCCTGGACGAGGCCGGCATCCCGGCCGGTCAGATCCGCGACTTCGCCGAGGCCGTCACCCGCCATCAGGAAATGAGCCGGGTCGGGATGGTCGCCATCGACGGAGTCCCGGACCTGCCGATCGTCGCCAACCCGCTCGGCCTCAGGCCCGGCACCCCGCTGGAACGGCCCGGCGGCCTGGGCGCCGACTCCGAAGAGATCATCACCGGACTGCTCGGCCTCGACCCGCAGCAATACTCAGACCTGCAGGCCAGCGGCGTCGTGGTGGGGGGCGCCTGATGCGGGCCGCGACGACGGGCCTGCTCACCGGGTCCTGGCCACTCGGCATGCCGTCCGATCCGCCGGAGTTCTACCGCCGGCTGCCCGGGCTGGTCGAGGAGGCCGGCTTTGACTCCATCTTCGTCGGCGATCACCTGTTCGCGGCCGGCCCCAACCTGGATGCGCTTGCGCACGCGGCCGACCTGGCCGCCCGCACCGAATCCGTCTACGTCGGCACTGGCGTCCTGCAGCTCGGGATGCGCGAGCCGGTCGGCGCGGCCAAGCAGATCGCGACGATTGACTGCCTGTCCGGCGGCCGGTTCATCCTGGGCGTCGGCGCGGGCGGCGAGTTCGCCGACGAATGGGCGGCCGCCAATGTACCCCGCGCCAACCGCGGCCGCCGGCTCGATGAGTACCTGGAGCTGGCCAGGGAGTTCTGGTCAGGGCAGCCCATCCAGCACGAGGGCGAGTTCCGCTCGGTCCATGATGTGACCGGCTCTCCCCCGCCCGGCCGTCCCGGCGGTCCGCCCATCTGGGTCGGCGGCCGGTCCGATGCCGCGCTGGAGCGCGCCGCCCGGCATGACGGCTGGATCGCCTACGCCTGCAGCATCCGCCGGATCAGGGCCAGCCTGGAGTACATCGACCAGCTGCCCGGCGGCCGGCCGGAGAACTTCCGGGTCGCGGCCGTGATCTGGACCTACGCTTCGACCGACGTTGCCGCCGCCCGCAAGGGCATCGACCAGGTGCTCAGCACCCGGTACCGGCAGGACTTCGACCATCTGATTGACGCCTTCTGCGCCATCGGCCCGGTCGACGCCATCCAGGAACGGGTACAGCAATTCCGGGATGCTGGCGTATCGGATATCTTGCTCTGCCCGCAGTGCCCGGCCGATGAGTTCCTGGATCAAGCCGAAGCACTGACCGGGCTGGCCGTCTCGTGACCGGCAGCCCGGCCCCCGCCGGCGGCCCGCTCGCCGGCATCCGGGCCCTTGAGGTCGCTGGCCTCGGGCCGACGCCATTCACTGGCATGATGCTGGCCGATATGGGCGCGGACGTGCTGCGGCTGGAACGGCCCACCGGCCGGACGATCCGCTTCGTGCCGGACCGCTATGACGTGCCGTCGCGCGGTCGCCGGTCGGTCGCCATCGACCTGAAGGCGGCCGGAGCGGCCGAGCTCGTCCTTGCTCTCGTCCGGCACAGCGACGTCCTGATCGAGGGTTACCGGCCCGGAGTCTGCGAGCGCCTCGGCATCGGCCCCACTCCCTGCCTGGCGGCGAACCCGCGGCTGGTCTACACCCGGATCACCGGCTGGGGCCAGGACGGCCCGCGTGCCCACCTGGGCGGTCACGACATCAACTACATCGCCGCCACCGGCGCGCTGTCGGCCATCGGGGAACGTGACCGCAAGCCGATGCCGCCGCTGAACCTGCTCGGCGACTTCGGCGGCGGCGGCATGCTCGCGGTCGTCGGCACGCTGGCCGCGCTGGTCGAGGTGGAACGGCATGGCCGGGGCCAGGTGGTCGACGCCGCCATGATCGACGGAGTCAGCTCGCTGCTGGCCACCACCTACGGCTATGCCAGCGCCGGAGTGCTGTCACCAGAGCGCGAGTCGAATTTCACCGACGGCGGCGCGCCGTTCTACCGGACCTACGCGTGCGCTGGCGGCGGATACGTGGCCGTCGGCGCCGTCGAGGCCGTGTTCTTCACCCGGCTGGTGCAGACCCTGGGCGTACCGATCCGCCCCGAAGACCAGCAGGACAAGGCGCGCTGGCCGGAGATGAGCCAGCTGATCGGGGACGTGTTCGCAACCAGGACCCGCGACGAGTGGGCAGCGGTCTTCAGCGAGGTCGACGCCTGCGTCAGCCCGGTACTCAGCTTCACCGAGGCGGCCGCCGACGAACAGGTCGCCGCCCGCGCCACACTGATAACCAGGGACGGAGTCACTCAGCCAGCCCCCTCGCCCAGATTCGGAGCGACACCGTCCGAGCTTGGCCGGCCACCCCGGTCCCCGGGTGCGGACTCCGCCAGCGCCCTGATCGAATGGGGCGTGCCGCCCGATGAGGTGGAGCGGCTGCTGAAGGCGGGCGTCGTCATCGCCGCCGCCGACACTGACAGCAGCGGCGCCTAGGGTAAAGGCCGCCGAAGGTAAGGCCCCCGAAGGTAAGGCCGCCGAAGGTAAGGAGGGCACATGACCGAGCCCAGTCCGGCCGCCCTGTTCGATCTGACCGGCCGGGTCGCCGTGGTCACCGGCGGCAGCCGGGGCATCGGCCGCGCCATCGCGGGCGGCCTGGCCGCCGCCGGCGCTGACGTCGTCATCGCCAGCCGCAAGCTGGACAGCTGCGAGAAAGCGGCCAGCGAGATCACCGCGGCCACCGGCCGCCGCGCTCTGCCGGTCGCGGCTCATGTCGGCCACTGGAACGAGTGCGACCGGCTGATCGACACCGTCTACACCGAGTTCGGGCGGTGCGACATCCTGGTCAACAACGCCGGCATGTCCCCGCTGTACGACAACCTCACCTCGGTCACCGATGAGTACTTCGACAAGGTGATCGGGGTGAACCTGAAGGGGCCGTTCCGGCTCGGCGTCACCGCCGGAGCGCGGATGGCCGACGGCGACGGCGGCTCGATCATCAACGTCAGCACGATCGGCTCGCTGCGGCCGGCCCCGTCCGAGCTGGTCTACAGCTGCGCCAAGGCCGGCCTGAACGCGCTGACCATCGGCCTGGCCTCGGCCTACGGCCCTAAGGTCCGCAGTAACGCCATCCTGCCCGGCGAGGTGCTGACCGATATCGCCCTGGCCTGGACACCCGAGCAGCGCGCGGCGATGGCCGGGCATTCACCTCTCGGCCGCGGCGGCGAGGCGGCCGACTTCGTCGGTACCGCCGTCTGGCTGGCCAGTGATGCCTCTGCCTGGGTCACCGGCACGCTGACCAGAGTCGACGGCGGCTTCTTCCGGCAGATGAGCTAGCGATGGCGTCCTACGACGGGCTGCTCGCCCGGCTGGCCGAGGTGGCCCCGCAGCCGGGCTGGAGCGTGCATCAGATGCGCGCCGCCCACGAGGCGGCGGCCGCGAAGGCCCCGCTTCCGCCGGTCACATTCGAGGCCACCCTGGTCGAGCCGGCCTCGGGCGGCAGCCTGCAGGCTGAATGGGTGATACCGCCGGGCCTGACCACCTCTCCGGCCCGGCCGAGGGTCGGCCTGTACCTTCACGGCGGCGGCTATGTCGAGGGCTCCCCCGCCTCCGGCCGGCCGCTGGCCTGCAACCTCGCGCTCGCGATCGGCGCCCCGCTGCTCTCGCTGGACTACCGGCTGGCGCCCGAGCACCCGTTCCCGGCCGCCGTGCACGACGCCCGAGACGCCATGGGCTGGCTGACCAGTCGCGGTCATGACCCCGGCTCGGTGCTGCTCTTCGGCGACTCGGCCGGCGGCGGCCTGGTTATCGCCAGTCTCCTGGCACTGCGCGACGGCCACGGACCGCTGCCGGCTGGCGGCGTCTGCATCTCTCCCTGGATGGATCTCAGCCTGCCAGCCGGGTCGATAGACCTGCCCGACCGCAATGACCCGATGGTCTCGCGCTGGATGCTGACCGAGATGGCGGACCACTACCTGGCCGGCGCCGATCCGCGCGCCCCGCTGGCGTCGCCGGTCTATGCCGACCTCAGGGGCCTTCCGCCGGTTCTGGTGCACGTCGGCGAGGCCGAGCGGCTGCTCGACGACAGCACCCGCTGGACCGAGCGGGCCAGGGCCGCCGGGGTTGATGCCACCCTCCAGGTCTGGCCGGAGATGTTCCACGTCTGGCACGCGTTCGCACCCCGGCTGCCGCAGGCGGCGGCGGCCCTGGCCGACCTCGCGGCCTGGGCCGATCGGATCTTCTAGCGGGGAACGCGCGGCACCATCGGCTCGCCCTGCCGGGCCAGCTCGGCAATAAAGTCGGCCAGGTCCGCGGTCCTGGTCAGGTGCCACCAGTCAACGATGCGGTACGGGCTGTTCACCACGACCCGGCCCCTGGAGTTGCGGTAGTAGGTACGCATGCCCGGATGGGTCCACACCATCCGCTCGTGGGCCGCATCGACAGCGGCGTTATACCGCTCGCACACATCGGCCCGCACTTCGACGGAACGGAAATCCCCGGCGAACATCTGCCCCAGCACGCTGACCACGTAGCGGACCTGGGTCTCGATCGTGGACAGGATGCTGCCGCCGTGCCCCGGCTGGGTGTTGGGCCCGTACAGGCAGAAGAAGTTCGGCAGGTCCGGCAGCACCGTCCCGAGGTACGCGCGCATGTCGTCGCCCTGGTCCTGCACGGGCCGGCCACTGCGGCCGATGATGGTGAACTCCGTCAGGAACCGGGTCACGTCGAAGCCGGTGGCGACGACAAGCACGTCGAGCGGATGCTCCCGGCCATCTCTGGTCACAACCGAGTGCTCCCGGACCTCGATGACCCGCTCGCTGACCAGGTGGACGTTCGGCCGCCGCAGTGTCGCGTACCAGCCGTTGTCCAGCAGCATCCGCTTCCCGTACGGCGGATAATCCGGGAGGACCTGCTGCAGCAGGTCCTCCCGGTCTCCGAGCTGCTCGGTTATGTACTGGGTGAGGAAGCTGCGCATACGGTCATTTCTCTTGTTCACCGCCCGGGCGGGATGCGGCCAGTCCGGATCCTTCTGCAGGGTGGCATGCACCTTGTCGTTGAACGTCCAGCCCAGCCGGAGCCGGTACCAGGCCCGGTAGAGCGGGACCTCGCGCATCAGCCAGCGAACCGCGTCCGGGATCTTCTGGTGGAACTTGTCGAACGGCATGATCCAGTGCTGCGAGCGCTGGAAGACCGTCAGCTCGGCCACGTCTGGCGCGACCGCCGGAACGACCTGCATCGAGCTGGCGCCGTTCCCGATAATCCCGACCCGCCGGCCGCGCAGGTCAAGATCCTGCGGCCACCTGGCGGTATGGAACGCGGGCCCGGCGAAATCGGCCAGGCCGGGGACGTCCGGCAGGACCGGCGGATTGAAAATGCCAACGGCTGACACCAGGATGCTGCTGTCGGCGGTCACTGGCCCGTCCGGACTGTCGGCCTCGACGCGCCAGCTCTGGCTGCCGGCCTGCCAGGCGGCCGCGGTGACCCGGGTCCCGAACCGGATGTGCGGCAGGATGCCGAAGTCGGTCGCGACCTGCTGCAGGTACTGGTGCAGTTCGGCCCGCAGCGCGAAATACTGCGACCACTCAAACGGCGCGAACGAGAACGCGTACAGATGGCTCGGCGTGTCCACGCCCGCGCCGGGATAGCGGTTCTCGTGCCAGACGCCGCCGACCTGATCCCGCGCCTCCAGGATCACGTACGGCACGCCCGCGCGCTCGAACGCCACCGCGGCACACAGGCCGGAGACGCCCGCACCCACGATCGTGGCGCTGAAGCCCGGCAGGACGCTGACGTCCCGCCCGGCGTCCGCAGCCGGCTCGAGCCCGGCCCCGGTCGCAAGCTCGGCCGTCAGCACGGGTCCGAATTCAGCGGGCACCGGCTCCCCCATGGCCACGCTGAGCATCCGCAGCAGCAACGTCTCGTCAGGGCGGCTGATGGCCAGCGGCTGGCCCGCATGCCAGGCTGCGATCGCGGTAGCGGCGGCCGCCCGGATGTCGGCCTGCACTTCCGGCGGCAGGCCGCCGTCATCGTTGTCGCTCACCCCGACCCGCTGAGACGGCTGGTACGGCGGCTCCAGCCAGCGCAACTCCCCGGTCAGGTGGACCATGACCATCAGCAGCACCGGAATGTTGGCGACGGAGACCGCGTCGCGAAGCTGCTCCTCGTAGTCCGCCACTCAGGTCTCTGCCAGGGCGTCTGCGAGCATGGCCGCGACGGCCGCCGCCGCCTCGGCCCTGCGGGCGGGCAGGTGCTCCGATGGCCACAGGCCCTCGGCCGGCGCGTACTCGGCCAGGATCTGCCGGGCCATGGTGATCCGGTGTATCTCGGCCGGGCCGTCGGAGAATCCGACGACGAACACCTGCTGCAGCCATTCCCACAGTGGCAGCTCGTTCGAGATGCCGAGCGCGCCGTGGATCTGGATCGCCCGCATCACCACGTCGTGCAGCACCGTCGGCGCGGTGATCTTGATCGCGGCGATCTCCTTGCGGGTGCCGGCGGTCGTGCGCTGGTCGATCAGCCAGGCGGTGTACAGCACCATCAGCCGGAACTGGGTGATCTGCGCCCACGAATCGGCGATCATCGTCTGGACCGCGCCCTTCTCCGCCAGCAGCGAGCCCTTGGTGCTCCGGCTGATCGCCCGCTCGCACATCATGTCGAAGGCCCGGTTGCAGAGGCCGACGGTGCGCATCGCGTGGTGGACCCTGCCGCCGCCGAGCCGGGTCTGCGCGACCAGGAACCCGGACCCGGCCTCCCCGAGCAGGCTGTCGGCCGGGAGCCGGACGTGGTCGTAGTGCACGAGCGGGTGCGTTCCCTCATCGGGCGGCTCCCCCGCCGTCCCGCTGCGGCGCTCGAGCACGACTCCCGGTGTGTCGGCCGGCACCAGGAACATCGACATCCGGTTCTTCAGCGGCTGGCCGGGCGCCGTCACCGCGAGCACGATGTACAGGCTCGCGGTCGTGGCGTTGGAGGAGAAGAACTTGTAGCCGTCCAGGATCCAGTCGTCCCCGTCCCTGGTGGCGGCAGTAACGAAGACCCCCGGATCCGAGCCGCCCTGCGGCTCGGTCATCGAGTAGCAGGAGAAGATCTCTCCGTTCAGCAGCGGCTGGAGGTACTTGTCTTTCTGCTCGGCCGTGCCGTAATGCGCGAGGATCTCGGCGTTGCCGGTGTCGGGCGCCTGGGTGCCGAAGATGACCGGAGCCCACAGCGACCGGCCCAGGATCTCGTTCAGCAAGCCCAGCTCGAGCTGGCCGCGACCGCCGCCGCCGAGCTCTGGCGTCAGGTGCGCGGCCCAGAGTCCGTGCGCGCGAACCTCGGCCTTGAGCGGGTCGATCACGCGGCGGATCTCAGGGCTCGGCGGGGTGTAGTGCAGGTGCGGGTACACCAGGTCGAGCGGCTCGACCTTAGTCCGCACGAACTCCGCGGCCCAGTCCAGTTTGGCCTGATACTCAGGCGGGGTGCTGAAATCCCAGCTCATGAACCCTCATCTCGTTCGGCCAGAAAACCTCGTGACCAGACCTGCAGCTCGGGCAGCAGCGAGGCTAGCCGGGCAGCTACCTGCTCAAGCGGCGCGGCGCGCTGGGCCGCGTGCTTGGCCAGCAGGGCCGTGACCGCGGCCTGCTTGAACGCGGCCAGCGCGCGGAACCAGGCCAGATCCCTGACGTTGCCGCCGGCCCGGGCGATGTAAGCCGCCGTCAGCTCGTCGATCGCCGGCAGGCCGACCTCGGGTCCGGCGATCGCGGCCGGGTGGGCGGGATCGCACATCATCAGGAACCAGGAGAGGTCGGCCCGGCTGTCGCCGATGCTCCAGATCTCCCAGTCGATGGCCGCGATGACGTCGGCATCGACGGACAGCAGATTCCCCAGGCGCCAGTCGCCGTGACAGATGGCCGGCTCAATGGCCGCCGGAACCCTGGCCAGCAGCCGGGCGGCTGTCTCGTCCGCGCCGGGTCGCAGCTCGGCCGGCACCGTCCGGAGCGCGCGGACCCAGCGCTCGACTTCCTGCTGCGGCGTTAGTACCGGCTCCGCCGCTGGCTTTGCGCCCGCCACGGCACGGGATGGCTGGCTCGCCTCATCCGTCTCGCCGGCACCCTCCAGGTCATCGACGGGCACGGCGTGCAGCGCGGCAAGCATCTGCGCGGCCTGGAGTGCCCGGCCCCGGATGTCCTCCGGCGGCACCTCGGCCGCGACGTGCAAGGGCTCCTCGCTGGTGCCGGGCTCAAACGACATCACGAACAGCGGCGGGCACTGCGGCGGATCGCCCGGATCGCAGCCGAACACCCGCGGCACACGGACCCCAGCCTGGCCGGCGAGCAGTGACAGAAGTCTGGCCTGCCGCAGCACGTCCCGGTTCCGGACGGGCGGGAGCCCGGCCGGGGCAACTTTGATCACTACCTCCGGCACCGGCGCACCCGCGAGCCAGGCCCGGTAGGTCAGGCCGGAGGCCCCGCCCTGCAGTTGCTCGACGCCAGCGACCGCTGCCTGAGGCCAGCGGACAGTCAGGACGGTCTCGGCGCGGCCGGCCAGGTCAGCGTCGCCGCTGGCCGTGACGGGCTCGGGTGTCAGCGCCATTCGACGACCTCGTCGAGGGCACTCTGGAATCGCTGGTGCGCGAAGTCGACGAAGTCCTCCATGTGCGCTTGCATCAGTCGTTCCGCCCGGTCGCCGTCGCCATCCTCAATCGCCAGGGCAATGGCGAGATGCTCGCCGCGGATCCTGGACTGTTCCCACTGCGGATAGAGCAGGCCACGGAAGCTGCCGGACCAGATCTCCCGCAGGCACATGCCAAGCAGCGCCAGCACCGGGTTGCCCGCGCACTCCATGACGGCCGCGTGGAAGGCACTGGCCCGCTGCAGATCCTGGGTCTCGTTCTTGCCGGGGAAGCTGGCCTCGTCGGCCAGCGCCATCAGCTGCTGCAGTTCCTCCGAGCTCGCGTGCGCGGCCGCCTGCCGGGCGAAGAACGGCTCGAACCTGAGCCGGGCGTCGGCGACCATGCCGAGCGGGACGCCGTCGATCTGCAGGTGCATGGCCGCGGTAGCGCCGAGACGTCGCGGGCTGCGGCCGACCACAACCGGCCCGCCGCCGGGGCCAGACTTGATCGTGATCAGTCCCTGCACTTCCAGCATCCGCAGCGCTTCCCGCAGCGTGCCCCGGCCGACCCCGTACCGCGCGGACATCTCGGCCTCGCCCGGCAGCTTGAGCCCGGATACCCCGTCCACGCCGGAGGTTCTGATGTCGCCGATGATCTGGGCGGCAATGCGCTCGGAGAGCTTCTCCACCCTGGGCTCACCCCGCGGGTCAGGGTCGAGTTCGCCCCCGGCCGCGTTCATCGGGGTAGTCCGAGCCCGCGCTCGGCGATGATGTTGAGCTGGATGTTGCGCGCGCCGCCGTAGATGGTCGCGGCAATCGAATACAGGTAGTCCTGGATGTCCCGCGGGACGGACTCGCCTGCCCAGAACAGGCCGTCGTCGCCGGAGCGGGCGAAGATCTCGTTGTAGAGCAGCTGCTCGGTCCTCGACAGGAGGACCTTGCTGACGGCCGCGTCCGGTCCGAGAGGTTCCCCGGTGGCTAGCCGCCCGATCAGGGTGCTGGCCAGCGCGTCGAGTGCGTCGAGCCGCACCTCGACCCGGCCGAGCCGGGCCGCCGCTTCCGGCGCCAGGCCGGCCGGGAGCCGGTCCCGCAATTGCGTGTAGGCGCGCCGCAGCAAGCCAGCCCGGCTGGCCGGGTAGGAACCTCGCTCGTGGTCGAGGAACTGCATGGTGACGGCCCAGCCCCGGCCGACTTCGCCAATCACCGCGTCCGCGGGCAAGCGGACATCATCCAGGAACACCTCGGCGAAGTGCGCCGTCCCGGTCATGGTCCGAAGCGGCCGCACGTCGATGCCCGGCGTACTCATGTCCACCACGAATGCCGTGATGCCGCGATGCCGGCTCTCCGTCGTGCCGGTACGAGCAAGCAGCACGCCCCAGGTGGCGTACTGAGCCCAGGTGCTCCAGACCTTCTGCCCGGACACCCGCCAGCCGTCGCCGTCCGGCTCGGCCCGCGTCCGCAGGCCGGCCAGGTCCGAGCCGGCCTCAGGCTCGCTGAAGAGCTGGCACCAAACCTCGGTCGCGGCCGCCATCGCGGGCAGCCACCGGGCCAGGCGGACGCTGTCCATGAGCTCGATGAGCACCGGCGCCAGCACGTCGATCCCGACGTAGTTGGCCAGCTCCGGCACCCCGGCGACCGAGAGCCTTCGCATGACCCGGGCAGCCGCCACCGGGTCCAGCCCGCGACCGCCATATTCGGCCGGCCACTCCAGCCCGACCAGGCCGTGGTCGTTGAGGTGCCGCTGCATCCGGACTGAGTAGTCGAACCACTCGCCCTCGGTCGCCGCCACTGGCTCGGCCGGGGCAGTAGTCAGTGCCAGCTCGATGGCGGCTTCGATGTCCGGCCAACTGGCCGCAGGCGCGAGGGCTGACGAATCGTCGATCACGAGACTATGATAATGATTCATGTATATATGGCAATGTTCAGCGGCAACGTGATGGCCGCGCCGACTGAGCAGGACTCGCTTCGGGCGGTACTGAGGGACTACCTCACGCAGCGCGCTCCGGTCACCGCCGCGCTAACCGATCCCGGCCGGACCCGCGCATTCGCCGCGGCCTTCGAGCCGGCCGGGCTGCTCGTGCCCGCCGAGCTCGGCGGGGCCGGGGGATCGGCGACCGACGCGGTGGCGGTCGCCGCTGAGTCCGGCAGGGCCCTGCTCGGCGGAGAGATCCTCGCGCAACTGCTGGCCACGACCGCGGTCGTCGCCGCGCCGCCAGGTAAGCAGCGCGATGATGCGCTCACCGCCCTGGCGTCCGGCGCAGCGACGGCGACCACTCCGGTCTGGACGACGCCGCGGTGCCCGCAGGTCAGCGAGACTGTGCTTGGCGCGTTCCCGGTCTCTCATGTTGTGGCCTTTGACTGTTCTTCCGGCGACCTGCGCCTGGTGTGGGCGGAGATCGGGCCGGACTCCGTCGAGGTGCTGGGCGGGATGGACCCGACCCGGCCGCTGGGGCGGATCAGCCCGGACGTCCTGTCCGCTGGCGCCGAGCTGGCCCGCGGCGACGAGGCCGAGGCTGCGCTGAGCCGGTACGTCGCGTTCGGCCGGGCCGCGATCGCGGCCGAGCAGGTGGCGGGCGCCCGGCGCTGCGTCGAGCTGACGGTCGAGTACGCCGGGCAGCGGACCCAGTTCGGCGTGGCGATCGCCACGTTCCAGGCCGTCAAGCACACGTGCGCCACGATGCACATCGACACCACTGAGGCCGAGGCGCTGGTAGCGCTCGCGACTGCGGCCGCCGGAAAGCCCGGCCCGCACGCCGCCCGGCTCGCGGCGCAAGCGAAGGCGCTGGCGTCCGACGCATTCGTGTCGGTGGCGCGATCGGCGATCGAGATCCACGGCGGCATCGGCTTCGCCTGGGAGCACCCGGTTCAGCTGTTCTACAAGCGCGCTCTGGTCACTGCCGCGTACTTCGGCCGCCCAGACGACCTGTACGCGTCCGTCCTGACCAGCAGTAACGCCACTGAATCGGGCATCGCGGCAAATTGACCGATCCCCTCTAACAATGCGCATGATAGTGTCGAATTACGTACGTGCTCTCCAAGGAGGACCCCGTGACAGCTGTCGATATCAACGTTCCCGAGACCGAGGAAACGCTGGCCGGCATCCGCATCATTGACTGCGATGCTCACATCACCGAGCCAGCCAACTTGTGGATCTCCAGGGCGCCCGCCTCGATGCGCGACCGGATCCCGGTGCAGAAGACCGTCGATGGCATAACCGCCTGGTACCTGCACGACAAGCTCTGGGCCAGCACCGGCGGCAACACCATCTCGACGGGCGGGGAAAAGATCCTCGGCTCGCACGTGGTGCAGCCCTTCGACCTGGTCGACGTGTCCGCCTGGTCGGCTCGCGAGCGGGTTGAGCTGATCGACAAGATGGGCATCTGGGGCCAGATCCTGTACCCGAACGGCGTCGGCTTCGCGTCCAATCACATCTTCGCCATCGAGGATAACGAGGAGCGCACGGCCGTCCTCAAGATCTACAACGACTTCCTCGCCGACGTCCAGCACGAGTCCGGCGAGCGGCTGTTCCCGCAGGCCCTGCTCCCGATCTGGGACATGGACCTGACGGTCAAGGAGATGTCGCGGCTGATCGACAAGGGCATCCGCGGCTTCACCCTGTCGGACAAGCCCGAGATGCTCGGCCTGCCCGAGCTGCACGAGTCGTACTTCGACCCGATGTGGGACACGTTCAACCAGTCGGGCACGGTCGCCAACTTCCACATCGGCGGCGGCAACCGGCGCGAGGAGATGGAAGCTCTCCGGTCCGGGGTTCCGACCCGCAAGGTGGTAGCGGGCGAGATCCCGCCGGTCGCTCCGCCGGTCTGGAACCTGTACGGCCGGCAGCGCAAGCTCGCGGTCTTCTCGACCCAGATGTACATGAGCAACGTCCGCATCATCGTGAACCTCTGCATGAGCAACATCTTCGACAAGTACCCGAACCTGAAGATCGTCTCGGCAGAGAGCGGCATCGGCTGGGTTCCGTTCATCCTCGAGGCAATGGAGTACCAGTTCGACGAGATGGTGACGGAGAAGGACGAACTGGCCCTGACCAAGCGCCTGGCCGAGTACTTCCGCGACCACCTGTACGTGATGTTCTGGTTCGAGCAGAGCGGCGCCATCAAGCTGATCCCCGACATCGGCGTGAACAACGTGCTGGTCGAGACCGACATCCCGCACCCGACATGCCTGTACCCGACCCCGCGGGAGCACTTCGCCCGGGTGCTGAGCGGCCTGTCGCGCGAGGAGCAGCAGCGCGTGCTCCAGGACAACGCAGCCGAGCTCTACAAGATCAAGCTCCCCGACTGAAGGTGGGCTCGGTACGAGTAGCCGCTGAGGGGTCCCTGGTCATCGTCACGCTCGACCGCCCGCCGGTTAACGCGGTGGACCTTGCGATGTACGGCGAGATCAGGGACACCTTCAACGGCCTTCGCGAAGCATTCCCTGACGGCCGGGTGGTCGTGCTCGACGCGGCCGGACGGCACTTCTGCGGCGGGAACGACATCGGCGATTTCGAGACGATGACGTCTTCTAATGCACCGCAGCGGATGCAGGGCGTGCGTGAGGCTTTCTGGGCGATTCATGACTGCCCGCTTCCCGTGGTGGCGGCGGTGCACGGGTCGGCGCTCGGCACCGGCCTGGCCATCGCCGCCTCGGCGGATCTTATCGTCGCGGCCGAGGACGCGGTCTTCGGCCTTCCGGAGCTGTCGGTCGGGGCGATGGGCGGGGCGCGGCATCTAGCCCGGCTGGTGCCGCAGCAGCTGGTACGGAAGATGTTCCTGACCGCCGACCCGGTCACCGGCGCTGAGCTAGCCCGGGCAGGAGGGGCTGCCTCGGCCGTCCCGGCCGCCGAGCTCCCGGCGGCAGCGCGGGCGCTGGCCGCCCGGATCGCCCGGCACAGTCCGACGGCCAGCCGGATCGGCAAGCGGGCGCTGAATCAGATCGAGGCCATGGATCTGAAGTCCGGTTACGAGGCCGAGCAGGGTTACACCGGCGACATGGCCGATCACCCGGACGCGAAGGAAGCGCTGGCAGCGTTCCGCGAGAAGCGCCTGCCGCGCTATACGCCGGCAGAGCAGAGCTAACGGCCGGCCGCGCGCAAACTGCCGGTGTGCGCGGCCGGCCGGGAGCTCACGGAGCCGGCCGAGGCTAGTCCTCGCCCGGGATCGGCTTGCCCTGCTTGCGCAGCGAGGCCACCACCTCAGCCAGCAGCATGCGGGAGTTGATGAGGACCGGGACGCCGCCGTACACCGCGGTCATGATGCAGAGGTCGCGGAGCTTGTGGACCGAGATGTTGTCCTGCAGCGCACCGAAGAAGTAGTTGCGCAGCTGAGTCTGGTTGTCCAGCATGACCAGCGCCGTGATCGCGATCAGCATCTGCTCTTCTTGCGAGAGCGATGGCCGGTTCCATAGCCGGCCGAAGACAACCTCGTCGATCAGGTCAGGAAGCTCCGGGTCAACACTGCCGATCAGTGCCTGCAGGTCGGCCGCCCGAGGTCCCTGCGCAAGCTCGCGCCGCCGGCGTCCCTCGGCGGCAATCTCAGTCTCCTGGCTCATGGATCCCCTTCGAAGTCGGTGCGAGCAGGGCTGCCCGGACGTCCGGATGTTTCAATAAATCACACTAACAATTATAATCATCCGACGCCCTAGATCTGCTTGGCTGGAAGGAGCTCACTGGTGAAGGCGATCGGCCTGATGGAGTTCGGGGGGCCGGAAGTCCTGCAGGAGCTCACCCTGCCGGACCGGGAACCGGGGCCGGGGCAGGTGCGAATCCGGGTCCGGGCGGCGGCCGTCAGTCCCACCGACACGCTGCTGCGCGCGGGATACCGGAGTGACCGGCTGGCAGGCCTTGAGCCGCCGTACATCCCGGGCATGGACGCAGCCGGAGTGATCGATGTCACCGGCCCCGACGTCACCAGCTGGCAGCCCGGCCAGGACGTGATGGCCGTGGTCATCCCGCAGCGACCCGAGGGCGGAGCTTATGCTGACCAGCTCATCGTCCCGGCCGAGTGGGTAGCCCGGATGCCCGCCGGAACGACCTATGCAGAAGCCTCGACCCTGCCCATGAACGGCCTCACCGCAACGGCGACCCTCGACCGTCTGGACCTCAAGTCCGGCGAGGTGCTCGCCGTGACCGGAGCGGCCGGCGCTTACGGCGGTTACCTGATCGCGCTGGCGCGCGCGGCCGGCCTCGAGGTCATCGCCGACTCCTCCGAACAGGACGAGGAACTGGTGCGCAGCTTCGGCGCCCATCATCTGGTCCGCCGCGGCAAGGACGTCGCCGACCGGATCCTGGAGCTGCGCCCGGACGGCGTCGACGCGGTCGCCGACGGCGCCCTTCTCGATGAGGCCATCCTGCCGGCGATCAAGTCCGGCGGCCAGCTGGCTGTCGTCCGCGGCTGGAACGGTGCTGTCGAGCGAGGCATCACCGTGCATTCCATCCGGGTCCACCAGCACGTCGCCGAGAGCGCGAAGCACGACCAGCTCCGCCGGCAAGCCGAAGACGGCGTGCTGGCCCTGCGGGTCGCCAGCACCTATCCGGCCGCCGAGGCGGCCGCAGCGCACCGCCGGTTCGAGGCGGGAGGCGTCCGCGGGCGACTGGTCCTGACCTTCGAATAAGAGGCGGACCCGGCCCGTCAGCACCCGGCTGCGCTGCTACCGAGCGGCCCGCAAAGTGCAGCCGAGGACGATCTAGCTCAGCGGCATAATCTAGGCGTATAGTTCGTACCTTAGGACTAAATTATGCGGACGCCCGTCCCGCGGGCGCAGGCGCGAGGAGAGGACCGCATGCCACAGCAACCGGCCTATCTCGGGATTCGGTCGATTATCGAGACACCGCTGCTGGATGAGAGGAAATGGGGCAAGATCCCCGGCATTCCGGCCGATGCGATCTTCATCGACCTCGAAGACAGCCTGCCGCCCGCGCGCAAGGAAGAGGGCCGGGCCCGCGCCGTCCAGGTCCTCGGCGACCCCGGCTACTTCGGCGGCCGGATCACGATCTCGCGGCCGAACGCCCTCGACACCCCCTGGGGCCGGGACGACATCCAGGCGCTGGCCGAGGCGGGCGTCACCTGCGTGGCACTCCCCAAGCTTCGGAGCGCCGACGAACTGCTGGAGGCACAGGAGCTCTTCCGGGCCGCAGGCGCCGATCCCGACATCTTCGCGATCGTCGAGACCGCGCAGGCCGTGCTTGAAGTGCGCAGCATCGCCGCGGCCGAGAAGGTCGTCGCGATCATGTTCGGCGCCGGCGATCTCAGCGTCGACAGCTCGATCCCCTTGCTCGGCCCGGATACAGAGCTGAACCCGGCCATGATCACCGCCAAGGTCCAGGCCGTCCTGGCCGGCTCCGCGTTTGGCCGGCTCACGACCGACATCGCCTTCCTCCCGGACATCCGCGACCTCAGCGAGACGCGCCGCCGCTATGGCCAGTCCCGGCTGATCGGGTTCACGGCCGGCGTCACTTTCTATCCTCCGCACGTCGAGATCATCAACGAGATATTCGGGCCATCCAAGGCGGACATCGACGACGCGGAGCTCGTCATCAGCGAGTACGAGACCGCGCTGGCGGCCGGCAATCCGGCCGTGCAGCTCGACGGCGGCCGGGTCCTGCTAGTCCACGACTACGACAAGGCGCTCAAGGTGCGTGAGCGGGCAGCCGCGGTCGCCTCGGTGGTGAAGGCGTGACCAGCGGAGACGCCGTGACCAGCGAAGACGGCGTGACCAGCGAAGCGAGGCAGGGCACGTTCGCCGGCCTGAAGATCGTGGAGTTCGCCCACGTGATCGCCGGGCCCCTGGCCGGGACACTGCTCGCGGACCAGGGCGCGGACGTGGTGCACGTCGAGGACCCGGTGCACGGTGACCCGTCCCGCCGCATGGGTCCGACGAAGGACGGCGCGTACCTCTGGTGGAAGGTCAGCGCCCGGAACAAGCGAGCGGTCACGCTCGACCTGCGCAGTCAGGCCGGGCAGGACATCGCCCGCCGGCTGGCCCAGTGGGCCGACGTGGTGATCACGAACTTCCGGGTCGGCACGCTGGAGAAGTGGGGCCTGGACTGGGAGAGCCTGCACGAGCTGAACCCGCGGCTGGTGATGCTGCAGGTCTCCGGTTACGGCACGACTACCTCATCGCGCAACGTGCCCGGCTTCGGCAAGGTCGGCGAGGCCATGAGCGGCGTCGTCAACATCACCGGATTCCCCGACGGGCCGCCGGTGCACACCGGCTTCTCCCACGCCGACGCGGTCACCGCCCTGATGGGCGCGTTCGCGATCAGCGCGGCGCTGACCAAGCGCAATGACCCGGGCTTTCAGGGCGAGTGGATCGACCTGGCCCTCTTCGAGAGCCTCTTCCGGCTGATCGAATGGCAGGTCATCGTCTACGACCAGCTCGGGGTACCGCCGCAGCGAGCCGGCAATCAGCTGGCCGTGGCGCCCGGTGCCGTGATCAACACCTATCTGACCGCCGACGAGCAGTGGATCACCGTCACCTCCGGGACGCCGCGCTCAGTCCAGAACGTCGCTATCCTCCTCGGCCTGCCCGCCGAGAAATACGCGACCGTCGAGGACCAGCTCGCCCGCCGTCAGGAACTGGACGAGGGACTGCGGTCCTGGATCTCGCAGCGGCCGGCGGCGGAGTGCCTGGCCGAGATGAAGACGCTGGAGGTCGTGGCCTCCCGTATCTACTCGGTGGCTGACATCGTCGAGGACCTGACCTACACCGAACGCGAGGACATCGTGACCCTCGACGATCCGGACCTCGGACCGGTTCGAATGCAGAACGTCGTGCCGAAGTTCGCCTTCAATCCCGGCAAGGTCTGGCGGACCGGCCCGTCGCTCGGCCAGGACAACGAGCATGTCTACCGGGGCTACCTGGGCCTGTCGGACGAGGAATTCCGCGCACTGACCGAGGCCGGGACGATATGACCACCCCGTTCCCGCCCGGATCTTCTTCTCAGGTAAAAGCGGCGCTCAGCGGTCTCAAGGTCGTTGAGTTCGCCCAGCTCGTGGCCGGCCCCTGGCCGGAACGCTGCTGGCCGACCTCGGCGCCGACGTGATCCACGTGGAGGATCCGGGCCGGGGTGACTCCGGCCGCCGGACGGGCATGGCCAAGGACGGCACCTACCTGTGGTGGAAGGTGCTCGGGCGGAACAAGCGGTCGGTCACCCTGGACCTGCGCAAGCCCGAAGGGCAGGAGATCGCCCGTCAGCTCGCCGCCTGGGCCGACGTCGTGATCACCAACATGCGGCCGGGCACGCTCGACGGCTGGAACCTGAACTGGGAGAGCCTGCACGCGCTGAATCCGCGCCTGGTGATGCTCCAGGTGTCGGGCTACGGCGAGGTCACCACCCTGCGCAATGCTCCCGGCTACGGCAAGGTCGGCGAAGCTCGCAGCGGCGTGGTCTACATCACCGGATTCCCCGACGGGCCGCCGGTGCACACCGGCTTCTCCCACGCCGACACTGTGACGGCCCTGATGGGCGCGTTCGCGGTGCAGGCCGCCGTGTACCGGCAGGCCACCGACCCCGAGTTCGACGGCGAGTGGATCGACCTGGCGATCGATGAGACCCTGTTCCGCCTGATCGAGTGGCAGGTTGTGCACTTCGACCAGCTGGGCGTCATCGCCGAGCGGATCGGCAATGGCATCCCCGGCGCGCCGGGAGCGGTCGTCAACGCCTTCCAGTCGGCCGAGGGACGCTGGATCACGGTCACGTCCGGGACGCTGCGATCTATCCAGAACATCGCCGTCCTCGTCGGAATGCCGGTCGAGCTCTTCGCCAGCGAGGAGCTCGTCGGGCCGAGCCGGGCCGAGCTCGAGCAGCGCATGGGCGACTGGATGGCGCAGCGATCCACCGAGGAATGCCTGAAGGGCATGGAACACGCTGGTGTCGTCGCCGCCCCGATTATGAACGTCGCCGACATCGTGGCGGACCCGACCTACGCAGAGCGCGGCAACATCGTCACGGTCGAGGACCCCGACTTCGGTCCGCTGCGGATGCAGGGCGTCATCCCCCGCCTGCACAATCACCGCGGCGACATCTGGCAGACCGCACCCAGCCTGGGCGAGCACAACGACGAGGTCTACGGCGAGGTGCTCAGGCTCTCGGCTGAGCAGCTCGCGGACCTGCGGGCCAGCGGCATCATCGGCGAATGACCCCTTCATCACAATTGAGAGCCGGAGGCTGAGCATGCGAGTCGCACGGATCGAGAATGCCGGGCAGCGCGGCGTTGCCATCCTGACCGAGGACAGCGCCGCGATCGTCAGCGCCGGCGGCCAGGAGGACCTCGTCGCCATCGTGGCGGCCGGGGAGGCGCCGGGCGCGCCGCTGGAGACTGTCCCGCTCGATCAGGTCAGGCTGCTGGCCCCGCTGGACCGGCCGCCGTCCGTCCGCGACTTCTTCGCGTTCGAGGATCACGTGAAGAACTCCCGCGCTGGCCAGGGCCTGGAGGTCGACCCCGGCTGGTACGAACGGCCGCTGTTCTATTTCAGCAACCCCGCGGCGATCTACGGTCCCGATGACGAGATCCTGGTGCCGCGCGGCTGCCGCGCGCTCGACTACGAGCTCGAGGTCGCCGCCGTGATCGGGGTCGAGGCCGCGGACCTTGATCCGGACGACCCGGCCACCATGGATGTCATCGCCGGCTTCACGATCCTGAACGACTGGTCGGCTCGCGACATCCAGGCCAGGGAGATGACCCAGAACCTCGGCCCGGGCAAGGGCAAGGACTTCGCGACCTCCCTCGGCCCGGTGGTCGTGACGCGGGACCAGTTCGGCGGACTGGCCGAGGGCAAGCCCAAGGCCACGATGACCGCCCGGGTCAACGGCGAAGAGAAGTCGCGCGGCGCCCTGGAGAACATCTACTTCACCTGGACCGCCATCCTTGCCTACGCCTCGGCCAACACCCGGCTCGTGCCCGGCGATGTCATCGGCTCGGGCACCTGCGGGACCGGCTGCCTGCTGGAGTGGCGGATGACCGGGCACCGGGACACCCATCCGTGGCTCCGTCCCGGCGACGTCGTCGAGCTGGACGTCGAGCACGTCGGAGTGCTGCGCAACACCATCGCCGCCCGGCCCTGACCTGCCGGGGGTCGTCACGTCCCTCCCAGGGGGTCGTCACGTCCGCCCGGATCGGAACGACGCGGCAAAGTCGACGTACCACTGCATGACGCCTGGGTCCTGCATGCTGCCCAGCGGCAATGCGGATGGGTCAACGGCCCCCTGCATCAGCCGCTTGACCGCAATCTCAAGTTTCTTACCGGTGCGGGTCAGCGGGATGCCGGGCACGGCGATGATGTCGTCCGGAACGTGGCGCGGTGAAGCGCCCGCCCTGATCCGGGCCCTGATCGAGGCCTTGAGCTCGGCGTCGAGCTGCTCGCCCCCGCGCAGCTGGACGAACATCGGCAGGTAGTACCCGGCGTCGGGCAGCTCGACGCCGACAACGAGGCTGTCAGTCACCTCCGGGCAGTCGGCTAGCGCCGCATAGATGTCGGCGGAGCCCATCCGGACGCCGCCTCGGTTGATAGTGGCATCGGACCGGCCGTGCACCCCGAAACTTCCGTCTGGAGCCTCGGTGACCCAGTCGCCGTGCCGCCAGGCGGCGGGGAATACCGAGAAATACGCGTCGTGGTACTTGCTGCCGTCCGGGTCGTTGTAGAAGTAGATCGGCATGGAGGGCATCGGCGCAGCGATGACCAGCTCACCAACCTCGCCGATCACGGGCTCGCCCGCCTCGTCCCAGGCCTGCGCGAGCACGCCGAGACTGGCCGACTGGCTCTGACCGACGCGGACCGGGAGCATGGGGTTGCTGCCGATGAACCCGGTCGCGACGTCGGTGCCCCCGCTGTCGGAACCGAGCATGACGTCGCTCTTGATCCGCTCGTAGACCCATCGCCAGGCCGCCTCCGGGAGCGGCGACCCGGTGCTCATAATCGTGCGCAGTGCGCTGAAGTCGTGAGTGTCAGCCGGGTGCAGGTCCGCCCGGTGACACGCAGCCAGGTAGGCGGCCCCGGTCCCGAACCGCGCGGCCCGCAGGTCAGCCGCGATCTCCAGCGCCCGGCCCGGACTCGGATAGAGCGGGCTGCCGTCGTAGGTGACGATCGTCGCGCCGGTGCACATGGAGTCGACCAGCATGTTCCACACGACCCAGGCCGTGCTTGCCGCGATGAAGACCCGGTCCCGCGGCCGGATGTCGTACTGCAGCGCGTTGGCCTTCAGGCTCTCCAGCAGAATGCCGCCGTGCGAGTGCACGATGCCCTTGGGAGTCCCGGTGGTACCGGAGCTAAACAAGACCCACAGTGGATGGTCAAAGGGAACCTGCTCGAACTCGGCCAGGCCAGCTGGGTCTTCGCCAGCAGCCGCAACCAGGTCCGCGAACGAGGTCTCGCGCGCCGGCCCGGCCGCTGTCTCCCCGCCGGCCCGCCGGATCGGCGCACCGTCACCACGTGCTCGACCGTGTCGAGCCGGCCCGCGAGCTCGATGGCCTCAGCCTCGCGCGAGATCTCGCGGCCGCCAAACCGGTAGCCGTCCACGGTGAACAGCACCCGCGCCGCCAGCGGCCCGAGGCGGTCCGCCGCTGCCGAGACGCTGAAGTCGGGCGCGCAGCAGGCCCACACCGCCCCGACCGCCGCGGTCGCCATCAGGGCGACGACTGTCTCCGGCGAGTTAGGTAGGTACGCAGCGACCCGGTCGCCCGGCTGGATGCCCCAGGCTCGCAACTGCGCGGCAACGGTGCCGACCTGTGCTCGCAACTCGGCCCAGCTGAGTTCCGAGCTCGTGCCCAGCTCGTCGACGCCGATGATCGCCGTGCCCTCGCCGGGCCGCTCTCTGAGCAGGTTCTCCGCCCAGTTGAGCCGTGCGCCGGGAAACCAGACGGCGCCCGGCATCCGGTCATCGGCCAGCACCGCGGTCGCGGGCGACGAGGACAGGACGTCAAAGTAGTCCCAGATGGAAGCCCAGAAGGCCGACAGGTCCGTGACCGACCACTGCCAGAGCTCGCGGTAACCGCTCAGGCGGAGCCCGCGTTCCCGCTCCAGCCAGGCCATATAGTCCGCAAGCCGGGTCTGCCTCAGCCACTCGGCAGTCGGCGTCCACAGCACGTCGCCGCGGATGCTGCCAGTGGCTGCATCCGACCCGGTCCCTGATTCCATCGCAACCATACGTATGAATTTTGTCAGTCGGCTCAGCGGTGTCAAGCTGGGCGAACCGGCCCGGGCGCCTGGCGGCGCCGGCGTATGCCAGCGCATCGATAGCAGACGAATCACGGTATTGTCTGCACGCATGGGCCAGGGCCGGTGGAGCTGGGAGACCGCGACGTGCCGCTGACGGAGTCCTTGGCGAGGCAGCCGATCAGGCTGACCGGGGAGCAGTACCTGTGCCGCCGCTTATGCCTCCTGTCACGACTGAACCGCCTGAACTCGGGGCACTGCGCCGCGAGGTCCGCGCATTTGTCGAAGACGAGGTCACCCGCCACTGCTGGGCGCCCAGTATCGATTCCTGGCTGACCGGCTGGGACCCCTCCTTTAGCAAGCGTCTCGCCGAGCGGGGCTGGGTCGGCATGGCCATCCCGGCCGGCTACGGCGGCCGGGGCCGGGGCTTCCTCGAGCGGTTCGCCGTCACCGAGGAACTGCTGGCGGCAGGCGCGCCCGTTGCCTTCCACTGGTTCGCCGACAGGCAGGTCGCTCCGAGCCTGCTGCGGTACGGGACGGAGGAGCAGAAACAGGCCTTCCTGCCGCGGATCGCCGCCGGCACCTGCGCGTTCGCGATCGGCATGTCAGAGCCCGACTCCGGGTCCGACCTGGCGAGCGTCCGGACCCGGGCCGAGAAAGCCGACGGCGGCTGGCGGGTGACGGGCACGAAGGTGTGGACGTCAGGGGCTCACGACGCCGATGCCCTCATCGCGCTGGTGCGCACGGCCCCGGCCGACCCGGAGCACCGGCATGACGGACTGTCCCAGCTGATCGTCGACCTGGCGGCGCCGGGCGTCAGCATCTCCCCCATCGTGTCGATGACAGGTCAGCACCACTTCAACGAGGTCCACCTGGACGGCGTCTTCGTCCCCGACCGGCGACTCCTCGGGGAGGCCGGATCGGGATGGGGCCAGGTAACCAGCGAGCTCGCCTACGAGCGCAGCGGACCGGAACGCTGGCTGTCAACGTTCCTGCTGGTCCGGGCATGGGCAGCGGGCGATGCCGACGACGTGGCGGTCGGACTCGGCGCAACAGTGGGCCGCATGCGCGCACTGCACCAGATGTCACTGGCCGTTGCCGGGGCCCTCCAGGCAGGGAACGACGCTGAGGTCCCGGCGGCCATGGTGAAGGTACTCGGCACCCAGCTCGAGGGAGATATAGCGGAGCGAGCGCACCTTGCCGCCCGCAGCGCCGACCGCGGCGGTTACGCGGACGCGGTCAGGCTTGCCCTGCTGCAGCGCCCGGGTTTCACGCTGCGCGGTGGCACGAACGAGATACTCCGCGGCGTCATCGCCCACGGGCTGGGCATGCGATGAGCAACCCGGCCGAGGCTGACCCCGACTTCACCGCCCTCGTCGACAAGATCTTCGCCGATCACGCGGCCGACCTGCCGGCAGACACTCCTCTCGACGCCGCCGACCCGACGCTCACCGACCGGCTTGAGTCGCTGGGCCTGGCCCGCCTCACCGCCCCGGAGAGCTCCGGAGGAAGCGGCGCGACCTGGCGTGAGGCAGCGGTCGTGCTGCGTGCCGCGGCCCGGTACGGCATCGCGGTCCCAGCCGTGGAGGACGACCTCCTCCCCGGCGACGCGGATCCCGAAGCGCGCCAGCTGCGCGGGGCGCTGATGCGCGCGGTGCAGATGACGGGCGCTATGGATGCCGCCGTCGATCTCACCGTCCGGCACGCCACGGAACGGATGCAGTTCGGCCGGCGCCTCGCCGCCTTCCAGGCCGTGCAGCAACTCACGGTCGACGCTGCCGCAGAAGCCGCCCTGGCCAGAGCCGCGACCGACGCGGCGCTTACCGAAGCTCTGGCCACGCGGTTCGCCGGTGACGGTCTGGTTTTCTCAGTCGCGGTCGCCCGCTCCGTGTGCGGGCACGCTGCGTCCGTCGTCGTCCGCAACGCGCACCAGGTGCACGGCGCGATCGGCACGACCAGAGAACATGTACTCCATCGCGTGACAATGCCGATCCTGGCGTGGACCAATGAGTTCGGCAGCATGGCGGATTGGGAGGCGTTGCTCGCGCAAGCCGCCCGCGACGCCGGCGACGCCGGCCTGTGGAAACTCATCAGCGGCACGTTCGGCCGGACTGCGCTCTAGAAAGTGCCAGCGCCCGGCGCCGCCGCGCCGGTCGGCGCCACCGCGTCGGCCGGCATCACCGCCTCAGCCGGCGCCACGGCGTCGGCCGGCATCACGGCCCCAGCCTGCACCTCCGCGGCCGTCTCAGCGCGCCCCCCGGACCGGCGCCTGTCGATCCGGGCGAGTACCGGGTAGGCCAGGATACCCACGGCGATAGTCGGGATCCCGCCAACGATGAGGGACCATCTGGCTCCGAATTCCTCGCCCATCCAGCCGACGATCGGACCGCCGACCGGGGTTGATCCCAGCCACGCGACAGCCCACAGCGACATGACCCAGCCCCGCATCGCCGGCGCAGCCGAGAGCTGCAGCGCGGTCTTGGCCAGCGAGTTGAACGAGATGCTGCCGTAGCCAACGAAGACCAGCGCCGCGTACTCGAGCGGCATCGTGGGGGCGAACGCCGCCGCCGTAATCGCAGCCCCCCACCCGATCGCGGCGATCGCCAGCCCGCGCCGTCTGGCTCGTTTGCGCGACGCGGTGATCAGCCCGCCGACAACGGCTCCGGCTCCCATGACGGCGGTCATCGCGCCGTAGGTACCGGCCCCGCCGTGAAAGACAGAACGGGCGACCAGCGGCAGGCTGATCGGGAATTCCCAGGCCAGCGCCCCGATGATCGCGATCATCAGCAGGGGCACGAGCAGTTCCGGCTCGGTGCGAACGTACCTGAGCCCGGCGCGGATCTGACCGGGCGCTCGCGGCTCACGGTCACTGCGCTGCATCTGGTCGGCCGACATCAGCGCGAGGCTGACCACCACGGCCGCGAACGAGGCCGCGTTGATGTCGAAGCAGAGCGCCAGGCCAACGAGCGAGGCGATCCCGCCACCAAGCGCCGCACCGAAGATGCGCGCCATGTTCACGGTTACCGAGTTCAGCGTCACGGCATTGCGCACCAGCGGGCGTGACACCAGCTCCGGGATCAGTGACTGGCGGGCAGGATTGTCGAAGACGTTGACGAACCCGAGCGCCACCGCCAGCAGGTAGACCATCCACATCTGGATGGCGTGGGTCCCGACCAGCACCCCGAAGACCAGCGCCAGGACACCGGACAGCGATTGCGTCACGTACAGCACGCGGCGCTTGTCCAGGCGGTCGGCAACCAGCCCGCCCCACGGCCCGAGCAGGAAGATCGGCACGAACCGAGCCGCGGTCGCCAGGCCCAGGTCGGTCCCGGAGTCCGTCAGCTGCAGGACGAGAAAGGACTGCGCCACCGTCTGCATCCAGGTGCCGCTGACCGAGACGAGCTGGCCCCAGAAATAGAGCCTGTAGTTCGGCGACGACAAGGACGAGAACATGCCCCGGCCAGCCTGCCGGGCCGCCTCGACCGCCACTGCCCTATCACCCCGGTGTCGTTTAGTTGCCTGCCGATAAGCATCCTATACCGAGCGCACGCGGACATAGCGGCACGGCAAGGCAAGCCTGCGCGCCCCGGAGGGGACCTGCGCGCCCCCGGAAGGGACCTGCGCGCCCCCGGAAGGGACCTGCGCGAACCGGAAGAGATCAGCGTCCGAGGATGTCGCGGAGGTGCTGCACGGACCATCGCCGGTCGAACAGCGTCGGGTCGCCGCGGTCCTCAGCGCTAAGGTGCGTGATCAGGGTGACGTAGCCGTCGACGTCGAGCGACCTGATCAGGGCCAGCAGGTCGGCCGCCTCGCCGGTGACGGGCGCGACCGGTGCCACGAGCCGGTCGTAGAGCTCCACAATCTGGCGGACCATTGTCAGGTGGCGCAGCCCGGGATCGACCGACGGGAAGTTCGTCGCGGCGAAGTCCTCGGTGAAGACCATCGGCTCGACAGCCAGGGCATCCGGCCCGTAGCGCTGGGCGAGATGGATGAGCAGTTCCACGTCGAAGGTCTCGTTGAAGGATGTCATCTGCCCCAGGACCGGCCTGAGCGCGGCCGCGTCGAAGACCTTGAAGCCGGCCTGGGTGTCGAGCACCCGGGCCAGGGACGGAATCAGCAGGGCCCGGACGAAATGCCGGAACAGGACGATGATCTTGTCCGGCTTGTCGCCGGTACTGTGCGGCTCGGTGACCGGCCCCTCAGACCGGACCAGCACCGCCCCCTCGATCCCGTACCGCTGCCCGAGCGCGCCCGCCACCGCGTCACCGCCCGCCACCGGCGCAGCCAGGGAGCCTAGCTGGGCCAGGTTCGCGGACAGATCCGCGTCGGTGTAGCAGACCACATGCCGGCCCGGCCGGCGCTGACCGCGGCGGCCAGCGCCGCCAGGATGGACCCGCCCTTCCGGGACTGGTCGGTCGAGGTCAGCCGATCGAATGCCGGGCTGATCGAGATCTCACTCTCGATCACGTCGGCCAGCCGGAGCACCCTCACACTGCGGTGGCCCTCCCGCGGGTAGTCCTCGGCCGCCGCGATCTCCGTCATGAGCTCGGCACTGGACGGCCGGTCCGGGCATCCGTCGTCGCAGGCGATGACGCTCCACGTAACGCCGGGCAGCCCGCCAGTCAGCCAGTCGAGCTGGCGGACCTTGACCCGCACGAAATCCTCGCCGTGCGGGTGCACAGAACGGGGCACCATGCGGGCCGTCTCGCCGTACATGGCCCACACGACAGTCAGGTGAACCGGCTCGGTCAGCTCGCTCAGCCGCCGCCGCGAGCGAGCCGCGGCAGTCGCCTCGGCCAGGACCGCCGGACCGTGGCCGGCCGCCCTGTCGCCCCGGTTTGCTGCGCTGCCCTCCGCCGCGCCGCCCTCGACCAGAGCGGACGCCAGGTCGAGCACCGCCTGGTTCTGATCAGGGTCGGTCAGGTCACGCGCGGGCACTAACACCTTGTCCATCATCAGAGGATGCCAGTCCCCGTGCCGGCGGCGTGACAAGCCCGGCAGAGGAAACCCCCGGCATTCCAGGCCGGGAACGCACACTGGCCAATCCCGGCGTCGTTCGCGTCCTCGCAACCAACAACCGCGGCTGGACCCCGGCCTGGCGGCGGCGCGCCCCCGCGCCGCCGCCGCCAGACAGGCCGTCAGGGCGGCCGCCGAGTCAGCAGGTCTTACTGCTGCACGTCCAGAACTCCGGGTAGAACATGCTCAGCGGGTTCTGCGTAACGTGGTGCAAGTTCACGCTGACGGCCTGCGTTCCGGTGGCCCACGGCATCCAGAGCACAGGAACCTGGGTCGCGGTGTAGTTGGCGTACTGATGGAAGACCGCCAGGCTGTCGCTCGTGTGGGTGGCGTTGATCAGCGAGTCCATGGTCGGGTTCGAGTAGCTGCCTGAATTGTTGGGAACGCCCGTCTGGTACAGCGGCTCGCCAGTCGGCTCGAAGCCCGGGCCGTCGAACCCCCAGCCGCCCAGGTACAGGAACGTCCATTTGCAGCGCGACTCGCTCGGGGTGCACGGCGTGGTGTAGTTCAGCAGCGTGTTGAATGTCTCGGCGGCGGGCGTGAGCTGGATGCCCGCCAGCCCGAAGCCGGACTTCAGGACGTCCACCATGTCCGCCTGGATCGAGATGCCCGAGGTATAGAGCATGGCGAACTTGGCCTGCGTGCCCTTGGCGATGCCGGCGCCGCAGTCAGCGGCGCCAGTTCCCGCGGTCTCACAGGTCAGCACCCCGCCCACCTTCTGCCAGCCGTGCGAGGCCAGCAGCGCCTCGGCCTTGGCTGGGTCATAGGCGTACGGACCCTGGCCGTGGTTCTCCGTCATGGCCGAGGACACCCACGGGCTGACTGGCTCGGGCGGCACGCCCGCCGGGGTCGGGTACCAGTAGCCGCGGCCCACGGCAGTGGACATGCCGGTCTGGTTGTCCAGTTCCATCAGCGCCTGCCGGAAATACAGCTGCCTGAACACCGGCCCGTAGATCGGGTTGTTGTAGTTGATGTAGGCGAACCCGGTAGCGAACTCGTAGGCAGCCTGCAGTGTGTAGCCAGCCGCAGCCAGCGGATTGGTCGGCGGCAGGAAGCCTTTCCCGGCCGGCGGCAGGTCCGTCGACGGCACGTCGGTCCCGTTAGTCTGCGCCCCGCCGGTGCTCAGCGCGCCGGTTCGCAGGGCCGTGTAGACCGCGGTGTCGCTGGTGTAGGCCTGGAACTTCAGCTCGGCGATCGACGGCTTCGGGCTGCCCGAGTACTTCGGGTTCGGCGCGAACGTGTAGTTGCCGTTGATGTTGTAGGACGTCAGCTTCCACGGGCCGTCCACGACCTGCCACAACGGGTTGGTGGCATACGTCGCGGTGTCCTTGTTCTGCGCGTTAAGGAACGTCCAGACCGCCTTGCACCTGGCCCAGCCATCGGCGGCCGAGTCGGTGGTGCAGCCGCCGCTGCCCGCTGCGGCACCTGCGTGCGTGACGTCCCATGCCAGCGGGAACGGGGTCAGGATGGCAAGCTGGTTGTAGGTGAACCAGATGCTCGAGTAAGCCTGCTTCAAATTCAGCGTCACCTGATTGGCGCCGGTGGCGGAGTAGGACGTGATGTTGTCGGGCAGCAGGCCGGGCGTGTAGGCGGCGTAGTTGACCTTCTCCGCCTCCAGCAGGTTGAGGTCGAAGATCAGGTCCTTAGCGTCCACGCTCTCCCCGTCGGACCACTTCCAGCCCTTCAGGTTGATGACCACGGTCTTGCCGCCATTGCTGTACACGGGCGCGTTCGCCGGGGACAGCGGGTAGTTCACGGCGATCGAGGTACTGCTGTTGCCGCCGAACATGTACAGCGGCCTGACCATGAGGTACATGAAGTCCTCGAAGTTCGTCACGCTGTAGCACTGGGTGCCCTCGAGCTGGAAGATGCAGTCCCCGGTCGCCCCGCTGAGGTTGCCCAGCGTCGCGACCGCGTCCTTGACGATGGCGCCGGACGAGCTGCTGCTGCTGTTAGCACCGGAGCTTCCCGCGCAGCCCGCGGCCAGCAGCGCCGTCGCTGCCACCGCCGCGATTCCCGCGACGCGCCAGGTGCGTCTGCGTTCCGACATTGTGTACTCCTTCGCGACAGGACATCTGTGGCGGCCTCAGCATGCCTGCGCCGGCTTGGCGCCGGCTTGGCAGCGGCTTGGCGGGCAAGATCAACCCAATGACCGGCGGGAACGCGCGAATTCCCCCGCCGCCAAGCAGCCATAAGCACGGTTCCGCCGATTCGAAACGGTCAGGCGACAATCCGCCGCAGGTCTCCCGGGTCAGGCAACGGATACCCGGAGCCCGGCCTTTCGCCGCAGCCGCATCGCGTCGGGGTGCTGCAGTTCGTCGAGAATCGCGAGGGACTCCCGCCAGGCCTTGCCGGCGCCCTGCCTGTCGCCTGCGGCGTCACGCGTATCGCCCAGGTGACCGAGAATGACTGCCTGGGTAAGGCGGCTGCCCAGCTCCCGGGACAGCTGCAGCGCCCGCTGGTAGCAGGCGGCGGCCTCGGCGTTGTCACCCAGCTGATGGTGCACGTAGCCAAGGCTGTCCAGGGTCGCGGCCTCGCCGTTCCTGTCACCGAGGTCGCGGCACGCGTCCAGGCCCGTCCGGCAGTGCGCGAGGGCGCGCGGGTAATCCCCGAGCTGCGCGTACAGCCACCCGATGTTGTTCAGGGCGTTGGCCTCCCCTACCGCGTGCCCCGTGGTCCGCGCCAGGCTGAGGACTTGCCGGGCATGATCGAGCGCCTTGTCCGGGCGGCGCTGAAAATCGAACGCCAGCGTATAAACGACGTGAACGGAGGACTCGCCGAACTGGTCTCCCAGCTCCCGGTAGAGGGCGAGTGCCCGGGCCAGGTGCGCGTGTCCGGCCTGGCCGGCGCTCGCCATCGACTGCGCGCAGCCGAGCCCCTGGTGGGAACGGGCCTGCCCGGCCAGATCGCCCAGCCGCACTGCGGCGGCCAGCGCGGTGCGCTGCGTGGCGGCCTCATCCCGCCAGTGCCCCCGTCTGGAGAGGTAATCGGCCACGGCCCACGGCAACTGCCATGCGTGCGCATCGAAGCCGGCTGCCGCAGCCTGGCTGATGACCGACAGGAGCACCTGATGCTCGGCCTCGAACCAGGCCAGGGCCCGACCGCCGTCGGCGATGCTTTCCGGCTGCGTCCCCGGCCGCGCGGCCGGCAGGACGAACGCGGGGTCGCGGCGAGGAGACAGCAGCGTGCTGGCCGCCCAGGCGGTGTGCAGATAGTGATCCAGCATCCGGTGGGTGGCCGCGACCTGGTCCGCCTGGTCGTTCTCGCGCTGAGCCTCCTCCATGGCGTAGGCGCGCAGCAGGTCGTGGAAGGCGTACCGGCCCCCGGCGTCCGTCGTGAGCAGGTGCGTGCCCGTCAGCTCGGCGAGAACGACCCGCGCTTGCGCGCGAGTAATGCCGGCCAGGCTCGCCGCCGCCGGCAGGGAGATGTCAGGCCCCGGGTGCGTGCCCAGCAGCCGGAACATCCGCGCTGCCGCGTCGCTGAGACTCTGGCAGGACCAGGAGAACACCGCCCGTACGCTGCTCGCCGGATCCTCGGCATCGAGCACATCCAGCCGGCCGTGCAGGTCTCGCAGTTGCGCCGTCAGCGACGTGAGAGCGAGGCCGGGGCTGGAGGCAGCTCGCACCGCCGCGACGGCCAGCGCCAGCGGCAGGCGGGCGCACAGGCCGGCCAGCTCGCGGACGGCAGCTGGCTCGGCGGCGACGCGCCGCGCGCCGAGCCGGGCGGCCAGCAGCTCGCCGGCCTCCTCCTCGGACATCAGGTCAAGGCAGACCCGGAGCGCGCCCTCGGCTGCGGCGAGGCCAGGCAGCGGGCGCCGGCTGGTGACCACCGCAAGGCAGCCCGCCGCGCCAGGCAGCAGCGGCCGCACCTGAGCCTCGTCGGCGGCGTTATCGAGAAGTACGAGCATCCGCCTGCCCGCCAGCACGCTGCGATACAGCCCGGACTGCGCATCCGTGCCGGCCGGGATCCGGTCCGCGGGGACGCCCAGCGATTCGAGGAACCCGCACACCGCTTCACTGGCGTTCATCGGCGGTCCCGACGGGCCGAACCCCCGCAGGTTCACATACAGCTGCCCGTCCGGGAACCGCTCCGCTACCTGGTGCGCCCAGTGCACGGCCAGTGCTGTCTTCCCAACGCCGGCGGTCCCTCCGATCGCCGAGATCACGACAGTGCCGTCGGCCCTTCCCAGCCGCGCAAGCGAGCCGGACAGCATCCTGAGCTCGTTCGCCCTCCCGGTGAAATGCGCGACCGCCGCGGGGAGCTGCCGAGGGGCCACCAGAAGTCCGTCACCGCCAGTGTCCGGCTCAGCTATGCCGGATGGCGGCGGCCAGCCGGTCCGGTTCACGCCGCCGGCCCGCACTTCCAGGGCCAGGTCACCGGCGAGGATGCGCTGATGCAGGCGCTGCAGTTCCGGTCCGGGCTCGACTGCCAGCTCACCGGCCAGCCGCTCACGCATGTCGCGGAAGACCTGCAGCGCTTCTGCCTTCCGTCCGCTGCGGCACGAGGCGACCATGAGCAGGGCGGCAAGTTGCTCCGCCAGCGGATTCGCGGCCAGCAAGCCAGAAAGCTCCTCGGCCGCTTCGCGGTCCCGTCCGAGCTCCACCATCGCGCTGACGCGGTCCTGCATCGCCGACAGCCGCTCCGCGGCCAGGCCAGTCCTGATGGCCTCGATCTTCGCTGTCGCGGGCACATCCGCCAGCGCGGGTCCCCGCCACAGCGCAAGAGCCTGATCGAGCAGTTCCAGGGCTGCACCGTTGTCAGCTGCCGCACGCGCAGCACGCACCAGCGACCGGAACCGCCGCATGTCCATCTCACCCGGCGCGATCTTCAGCCGGTAGCCATCCCCGCACCGCTCAACTTCCGCTCCTGGCAAAGCCGCCAGGACGCGGCGCAATCCGGTCACCAGGACCTGAATGCTGGTCTGCGCAGAGCGCGGTGGCTCGTGCTCCCAGAGCGCATCGACAAGCTCGCTGACCGGAACCACCTGACCGGCCTGGAGTGCCAGCACCGCCAGTATCAGTCGCTGCTGAGGCGGGCCGCCCAGCCAGCCGCCGGCTGTCCGCACGCCGACAGGTCCCAGCACCCTAACGACAACGTCGTCTTTCATGCTGCCCTCCGCAGACCAGGCCTACGTTCCACGGAAGCAGCATCCGGCGCGTGCCGGAAGGCAGCGTCCTAGATCGTGACCGGCCTGGCACGGGTTCGTTGCGAAATCAGGCACAGCTCAGCCGGAAGCCGGGCGCCCCTTGTACCCCCCCAGTCCCTGGCATGATGGGCTGCCATGAGTGAGCGGGAAGCCAGCAAGCGGATCCCGAGCGACGGACAGGTCGCGATCGAGCTGCGATTCGCGGTTCGCGCTGGTGATGTCGATGCGATCCGGAAACTGCTGCGGAATGATCCCGCGCTGGCGTCGGCCAGGCTGGTTGGCAAGGACGGCGGCGAGGGGACGGCCCTGCATCTTGTCACTGACTGGCCGGGCTACTTCCCTAACGGCCCGGAGATCGTCCGGCTCCTGATCGGCGCTGGCGCCGATCCGGATGCACTCACGGCCGGCCGCGATTCACCCGGTCCAGGCGACGAGACGCCGCTGCACTATGCGGCCAGCACCGACGACGACGACGTGGCTGAAGCCCTGATTGACGCCGGAGCGGACATCGAGACCCCTGATGGCTCGATCGGCACTCCGCTCGATAACGCCATTGGCTACGGCTGCTGGCATGTCGCTCGGCTGCTGGCAGCGCGCGGTGCACGGGTTGACAAGGCATGGCACGCGGCGGCGCTGGGCATGCTCGGCCGCCTCAAGGATGTTCTGGGAAGCGACCCGTCAGCGGAGGATATCTCGCAGGCGTTCTGGCATGCCTGCGGAGGCGGCCAGCGCCGCGCCGCGGAGTACCTGCTGTGGCGCGGCGCAGATCTCAGCTGGGAGCCGGACTACGCGCACGGCACGCCGCTCGACGCCGCCAGCGGACTGAGCACCCGGCAGGAGAACGTCATCTCCTGGCTGCGGGAGCTGGGAGCCAGTTCTGCCAGCTCCGGGTAAGCGGCCCGAAGCGTCGCGAGCGAGCGACGGGTCACCCCCCGCGACGGCGGCAGCACACGGTCAGCAGAGCCAGCGGGCTCGTTGCCGGTAACCGTTATGCCCGGGCGGCGTCGGGCTCGGCGCTCGCTTCCGGCGTGCTGCCCGTTTCGGTATCGGTCGCAGCGGACACGGGCTCCGCTCGTGCTGCCGTGAGCATCTTGGCGAGGGAGGCTGCCGCCAGCAGCGCGCCGCCTGCCGCGACGGCCGTGGTGAGGCGCCGGCTGAGGGGCGGGCTGAGCCGAAGCCGGCCTGGCCCGGAAGCCGCAAGCGCCGCGGCCGTGGCCAGGTTGGTCAGCGGAAGCTCGAATCCGCGGTTGGCGGCGAGCGGTCCGCTGGCGCGGTGGGTCGCGGACGCGACGGTCATGGCGCCAATGATCGCCAGGGGTCCGGCGGGGTCGCCTACGCCGGCCGCGGTCAGCAGGCCGCCGCCCAGTTCGGTGGCGCCCGCAAGCGCGGCCATCGGCTTGCCTGGCGTCAGCCCGATGTGCTCGAACCCGGCACCGGCCTTGTCCAGCCCGGGACCGCCAAAGGCCCCGAATAGTTTCTGTGCTCCGTGGACGGACAGGTAGGCGCCGAGCACGAGCCTGCTGCCGAGCAGCAATACATCACGCATGTCAGTTCTCCTTCGTAACGGGGTCTTGCTTCTCCCGCCGATGCCGCCGAGTTAGGCGGAGCGCAGGGCGGGCGCAATCTCGGTGGCGTAGCGGCCGATGGATTCCTCGACCAGGCCGGCAGGCCGCCCCAGTCGACCTGGGCGAAGACGCGGTCGAGGCCGAGCGCTTTGACGGCTTCCAGAAGCTTGTCGGTGATCTCGCCCGCCGATCCGATCATGATGGCTCCCGGCCGGCTCGTGCCCGCGTCGAAGGCAGCCTGGCTCACCTCGAAGCCACGTCCGCCTGGCCTCTTGGGACGCAGGTACTCGTGGTAGTAGGGGTAGACCGCGCGCGCCCTGGCCGGGTCGGCGCCGGCGTGGAAGTGAGTGGAGATGGCGACTCTCAGCTTGTCGCCATGCCCGGCCCCCTCCCCCGCCCGGCGGTAGGCGTCCACGAGCGGCCGCAGGTGCGCCAGAGTGCCGCCGATGTAGCCCAGCACCATGGGCAGCCCGAGCCGCCCGGCACGCTGCGCGCTGTCAGGCGATCCGCCGACGCCGACCCAGACCGGCAGCGGATCCTGCACCGCGCGCGGAACTACCTCGGCTGCCTGCAGCGGCGGGCGGAAGCGCCCGGACCAGGTCACGGCCGGCGCAGCGCGGATATCAAGCAGCAGCCCCAGCTTCTCGGCAAACAGGGCGTCATAGTCCGCGGTGTCGTAGCCGAACAGCGCGAACGGCTCGATGAATGCGCTCCGGCCGACGGTGATCTCTGCCCGGCCCCGGCTGATCACGTCCAGGCTGGCGAAATCCTCATACACCCGGACCGGATCAGCGACTCCCAGCAGAGTAGTAGCGCTCGTCAGCCGGATCCCGGTCGTTCTCGCCGCCGCGGCGGCCAGCACCACCGCCGGCGAGGAGGTGAAGAACTCCGGGCTGTGATGCTCACCCACGGCGAACACCTCAAGGCCCAGCTGGTCAGCCAGGACCGCGTAGCCGAGGATCTCGGCCATCCGGTCGGCAGGCCGGATTCGCCGGCCAGTGCGCTGATCACGCTGCAGGTCACCCAGTGTCAGGATGCCCAGTTCCACCACGACTTCCGCTCTCCCTCACAGTCCGGACTCGGGTCTGCAGCCAAACTAATCTGACATGAGAATATCCGAGCCGAGAACATGTATCGCACCCGGGTATGCTGAGAGCATGCCCGCAGAGCCGGCCGCCGCGACCGGTACCCGCACCGCGACTGGCGCGCGCAGCGAGCCGGACGACCTGACCTGGCTGCTGCACCGGGCCGCACAGCGCATGCGCGCCGCTCTTGACGAGGTGGCCAGGGCTCAGGGACTGTCCGGAGTGCGCGACTGGATCGTGCTGTCGGCTCTGCTCGCCGAGGCGGGCCGGACCCAGTTCGCGCTCGGGAACGCGCTCGGGCTGGACAAGACCACGCTGACCTCACTGCTCGACCGGATGGAAACAGGCGGGCTGATTGTGCGCAGCCTTGACCCGCACGACCGGCGCGCCCGCATCCCCGAGATCACCACGGCCGGCCGGCGGATCCAGGCGCGGGTCACCCGAGCCCGCGACGACGCTGAGGCCGCTCTGCTCAGGACCTTCAGCGCAGCCGAGCAGCGGCTGCTGCGCGACCTGCTCACCCGCCTTGCCGCCGGCCACTCCGGCGACTGCCTGCCCGCAGCCGGCTCCTGCATCTGACCGGCCGGCCGCCGCGCCGCCTTGCCCCCGAGATGGGCTTTCCGGCGGGAACTGCACCCACTACAATCTGCCAGATATTGGGTTAACCTCGCCCATTCTCTCCGTGCCCGCAGATGGGATCGCAGATGACCGACGTACCCGGGCCCGCCGAGTTCAGCCAGGAGCCGGACGGTCCCGCGCCGTGGGGCTACGGGCAGCCCGTTCCCCCGGCGCCCGGATACGGCATGCCCGGATATGGCGTGCCGCCGCAGGGCCAGCCGCCGCCAACGTATCTGCTGTGGGCGCGGATCGCCGCGGGTGGCGGCGTGCTCTTCAACCTGATTCTTGGCTTGCCCGCGGCCCTGGTCGCCATGAATCACGCCCGGAAGGTTCGCCCGCTGTGGGAGTCGGGCAACCAGCCCGCCGCCGTCAGAGAGTCGCGGAAAGCGCGGACCTGGGCGATCGTCTCGACCGTGCTGGACGCACTCGGCGTGATCCTGGTGATCGCCGTCATCGCCGCGGGCGCTTCCGCGTCCAATTTCAATACTCCCAGCGTGGTCGCGGCCTCCATCAAGACCGAGCTGCAGAAGCGCATCAGCGACCCGGGCAGCCAGTACTACCAGCCGGGCCTGAAAGTCACCTCGGTCGCCTGCAAGGCATCGGGCACCAGCACCGACCTCTGTCTCGACACGTTCTCCGACGGACAGACCCTGACGGAGACAGTGGTCATCTCGTCGAACGGCCAGAGCTACGTGACTCGCTGAGCCTGCCGGTCGTCTGCGCCAAGTGCGACCTCACGCAGGATTGCCTCGCGGTGCTCGTCCGGTCCGGGCGCATCGCCTGGCGGCGCGGCGCTAAGGCCAGGCATCTCCAGCCAGCGACCCGACCCGACGCGCGCGACACCGGACTCATCCCGGTCCGTAACCGCAAGCAGACCGTGCCGGATGAGCTGCTCATCGGACGTCAGCTCCTGCATCTTGCGAGCGCGCACGGCCGGGATGCCCGCGGCAGTTGCGCGGCGCACGACTTCCGCGGCAGGCAGGCTCGCCACCGCCGCAGCGATCATGGCTGAGAGGTCAGCGGTGTTCGCCGGTCCGCCGGGTACCGCCAGCCCGGCGGCCCGAAGCTCGCCAAGCCCGGTGCCCGGCCCGGCGCTCAGCCGCACCCAGCCGTCGGCCGCCTCGTACAGCCGGTCCAGCGGGCCGGGACCAGGGAAATCCCGGCCGCCGGCCGGGAACGGCGGCGCGCCGGGGAATCTGACCAGATGCTCAGACTGCACCAGGCACGATGCGGCGCAGAGCGTGATAGTGACGTGCTGACCGTGCCCGAGCCGGTCGCGGGCCAGCAGGGCAGCGCACGCGCCCAGCGCGCCGAGGCCGGCCGCCAGCACGTCGTTGACCGGGACCGTGAGGAACGCAGGGCTGTCGGCCTGATCGGCGCCGCCCTGCGCGCGCATGATGCCGCTCATCGCCTGGATGACCGGGTCGAAGCCAGGGCGGTGACCGAGCGGGCCAGTCTCCCCGAAAGCACTGATCGACACGTTCGTGACCATCGGATTGTCAGCCGACAGCTGCCCGTGACTGATGCCCAGGCGGGTCATCACTCCGGACCGGTAGTTGTCGACCACCACATCCGCGGACCGGGCCAGCTGAAGAAAGACCTCCCGCTCCGGGCCTGATGAAAGGTCAAGCAGGATGCTCCGCTGATCGCGGTTGTAGACCGAGAAGCCCGCGCCGCCGCGGCCGCCATGGGCTACCCGGAATTCATCTCCCCGGGGCGGCCGCTCCACCTTGATGACGCCGGCGCCGAGTTCGCCGAGCAGCGTGGCGACATACGGCCCGGCAATGATCGTCCCGAGGTCGAGAACGCGAAGCCCGGACAGCGGCAGCTGCGGCTGCGCCGGCGCAACGTCCGGAACGCCGTCGGGCGAAGGAGCGGCCTGGCGCGGGGACCAGGCCGCTCCGAGAGCGGACAGGCGCGGCGGTGCGGTGGCCGCGGCGGACCGGACGGCGGCCGGCGTGTGCGACAGACCGATGAAGGGACCTGGCATGACCACGTCCTGGCCTGCGTCGTTCCGCAGCTGCAGCCGAAGGCCGATCGCGCGCACCTGATGGTGGTCGAGCCAGTCACCCGGGTCGGCCGCGGGAGCCGCTGGCACGTCCGCTGCCTCCAGCAGCTCCAGCCAGTCGCGACGGCGCCGGGTCGCGAAGACCTGCTCGAGCTCGCGGGTGATCCAGACCAGGTTCCCCGGCTGGCGCACGTTCGCCGCGTCACCCCCGACGCGCGGGTCCTCCAGCAGCCAGGCCGCGCCAGCCGCCCGGAGTCCGCGCTCGATGAACGCGGTCGTGAAGGCCCCGAAGAACAGCCACTGACCGTCGCTGCAGCGATAGCACCGGTAGTTCGGCAGCGCTCCGCCAGGGCCGCCCGGCCGGTGCACGTGCGGGTCATCGGGTCCGGTGACAAAGCCGCCAGGGGATACGAGCTGGCCGCCGTGCGCGCCGCCGGCGACGGCCAGCGGCGCCACCGGCAGGCCGCGCTGCTTCCCGGCCAGCAGCGCGACCCCGACGGTGGCCGCCCAGATCCCCTGCATGTGCAGGGCCAGCGGATACAGGGAGTCCACCGGCACGTCGTCATACGAGGACTGGCTCCAGGCATGCCCGAGCCAGGCGAACAGCAGTCCGCCCGATTCCCGTTCCCCGGCCCAGGGTGTCTCCTCAAGCAGGTAAGGCGGCATGACGATCCACAGGCACGGCCGGCCGGGAACGTGCCCGCGGTCCAGAAGCTCGCCGTAGGTGACCGCCGGGCCGCCGGCACCCGCCGGGCCCGTGCCCACCAGGAGCACATCGGCTCCTGCCAGCAGCTGGTCCAGTACCTCAAGGTCAGCCGGGTAAGCCGGGTCAAGTACGGCCTGGCGCTTGCCCCGGTCCCACACGTGCAGGCCAGGCCGCGCCGCGGACGGACCCGCGCCTGGCGGGCAGATCCTGACGACGTCGGCGCCGAGGTCGGCCAGCAGCATCCCGGCGACCGGGCCGGCCAGGCCCGCGGTGAGGTCGAGCACCCGAACGCCGGCCAGCGCGCCCGGCGCCCGCCGATCTGGCTGATCAGCCAACTATCACCTCAGCTAGTCGTCGGTCGGCTACCTGCTGCCATTCAATATCGATATCTTCCGGCTTGTCACGCGTGCGGCAGGTGCAGCAGGCCGGGGATGAGCAGGCGCGTTCCGAGTGCCAGCGCGGCCAGGCACACGAGCGCGAAAACTGCTACCCAGAGGCCGCCGGGCACTCCGGTCAGCCGGCCAAGCTGGTCGGCGTCGGACGTGCTCACCTCTCCGTGGCGGTGGCTGCGGCGACGGTGCCGCTGCAGCTCGACGACCGCGCGAACCCCGCCGAGGAGCAGGAACCACGCGGTGGCGTAGCCGAACGCCGCCTGAGTCGCGACGGTACCGAACCGGCTTACCGCGAGGACGGCGCCGACGGTGACGAGCACGGCCAGCACTCCGTACGCGTTGCGGATCGCCAGGAACGTCGCGGCGAGCAGCGCCAGCAGGAGCCATAGCATCGCGGTCACGTGGTGCGCGGCCAGCAGCCAGGCCGCCCCGGCGCCGAGCAGCGACGGCGTGAGATAGCCCGCCGCCGAGGTGAGCACCACTGCCGTCCCGGTCCGCTTGCCGCGCGAGTACGTCACGCCTGAGGTGTCCGAGTGCAGCCGGATGCCGTCCAGGCGCCGGCCACTGAGCACGGAGACCAGCGCGTGGCCGCCCTCGTGGGCGATCGTGATCGAGTTCCGCGCCAGGCGCCACGCGCGGGCGTCCAGGACGATCAGCAGGGCGACGACGCCGCTCATCGCGATCACCCAGGCGGGCGGAACGGGCTGTGTCCCGGTTACCCGGTTCCACAGTTCGTGCACCAGCCCGACACCCGGCATGCCGGCAAGGGTAAGCGACTGCGCGAGCCGGGCGGCCATGGCCGTCTGCTGGCGCTACAGCACGCGGTTGTTGCCGCCGTCGATGACGAACTCCGACCCGGTCAGGTAGGACGCGGCATCGGAGACCAGGAAGGCCACCAGTTGCGCGACCTCGGCCGGCCTGCCGGGACGCCCGAGAGGCACGCCGCCGATGGCGGCCAGCAGCTCAGCCTCCGCCTCGGGCCGGCTGATCCCGGCCTGCTCCATAATCTGCCCGATCCTGGCATCCGCGAGCGGCGTAGCGATAAAGCCGGGCGTCACCGTGTTGACGCGGATGCCCCGCGGGCCGAATTCGGTCGCCAGGCCCTTGCTGTAACTCCTGAGGGCCGCCTTGGCCGGACCGTAAGCGGGCGAGGACTCGTGCGGTCTCTTCCACTGCAGCGAGGCGATGTGCACGATGGCGCCGGAGCGCTGCGCGACCAGGCCGGGCAGCACAGCCCGGTCCAGCCGGACGGCGGACAGAAGGTTAGTGCTCAGCGCCTGCAGCCAGTCATCGTCGCTCAGCGCGAGCGTCCCGCCCGGCTTGCCGAATGAGGCGCCCACGCAGTGCACGACGATGTCCAGGCCGCCCAGCAGCTCGGCTGCCTGCCCGGCCGCCGATGCCGCTCCGGCAGCCGTGGCCAGGTCCGCCGTGATAAGCCGGGCCGCACCACTGCCGTCATCATGCCGGGCGACCACCGCGACTGCGGCTCCTCCGGCCGCCAGTTCCGCCGCGATAGCGGCTCCCATGCCCTTGGTGCCACCGGTTACCAGCGCCCGCTTGCCGGTCAGGCTCATCGCGCTTCCTCGCTTCCTCGGTCTCAGCAGCCGCGCCCCTTCTCCCGCAGCCTGGCTCCTCCCCTTAGGGGAGAAGCAAGCAGGAATGGAGAAGCACGCCTTGGTGGCCGGCTGTCATGCTGGCCGGACGGCAGTGATCATTTACGAGAGGAACCAGGCCCATGAAGACGATGACGTGTCAGCAGCTCGGCGGGCCATGTGACTTCGCCATCCACGGCACTACCGCCGACGAGGTCATCAAGGCACAGGACCGGCATCTCAGGGAGACAGTCGCAGGGGGCGACGTCGCGCACGAGCCCGCCCTCAAGGACATGAAGGGCCGCTGGAAGAACCCCGTCGCCGGAATGGGCTGGTACCGGAAGGCCAAGCGGGATTACGCGGCGCTCCCCGAAGACTGACCGGCAGGCCGCGCTGCTGTCGCGGGCTCAGAGGACGGGGCTGCTTCCGCCGTCGAGGTTGATGGCCGAGCCGGTCACATAGGACGAGCGATCCGACAGGAGGTAGGCCGCCAGGTCGGCGAATTCGGCCGACCGGCCCACCCTCCGGAGCGGAATGCCGGCCCGCTGGGCTTCCTCGCGGTACTGCTCGTCTTCCGGCAGGCCGGCCGCCTGCGCGCGCCGCCGCCCCTGCCCGCTTTCGACCAGGCCGATGAGCACGGCATTGACCCGGATGCCGTGCTCTCCCAGGTCCCTGGATGCCGCCTTCGTGATGGCCAGGCCCGCCGCGCGGGAGGCGGCCGTCGGCAGTGACGCACCGCCGGGGGCCTTGCCTGCTATGGCGAGCACGTTGACGATGGCCCCGCCGCCGGCCGCGGCCAGATACGGCACCACGAGGCGGGTGCAGCGGACCGCACCGAGAACCTTCAGATTGAGATCATCCAGCCAGACCTCGTCCGGGACCTGATCGATCCGTCCGGCGGCGCTCTTGCCCGCGTTGTTAACCAGGCCGTCGATACGGCCCCACCGGCCTGCCGCAGCGTCGACGAACCGTTCGAGGTCAGGCAGGTGGGTGACATCGGCCTGCACCGCGAGCACATCGCCGCCAGCGTGCCTTAGCCGCTCCTCGGTGGCGGCCAGCCGGTCGGGGTCCCGCCCGCAGACAGCGACCCTGGCGCCCTCCTCCACGAGCAGGCCAGCGAGTGCTGCTCCGAGACCGTCGGTCCCGCCGGTGATGAGGACGACCTTGCCGTCCAGGTGCAGATCCATAGGGTCATTCTGGCCCTCGCGGGCTTCCGTCCTGAGAAGGTCCCGCGAGACAGCGGTCAGAGCCGCCGTAGCCCCGGGAATCGCCTGCTCAGGTCGTTGTGGACACCCCGGGCTCGCCACCGGGCCCGTAGCCACGGCCGCCGCATCAGGCCGGCGAAGGCGAAGTCCGGGTAGGCCCGGTTGAAGGGCTGGCGCTTCCAGTCGTCGCGCTGGCCCGGCGGCGCGAGCATGGTGAACGCGGCGGTCCGGTCATCCAGAATCGTGTCGAGCCGCCAGTTCGGCTCGAGCTGCATGTGACGGACCGCCTGCCCTACTGACGGGACATAGATGCAGTCCATGACCAGCGTCGCGCCGGTTTTCAGCGCTCTGGTGACGTAGAACCAGTCGGTCACCGGTGACGGGTAGGAGTGCGCGCCGTCTATCCACGCCAGGTCCAGCGTCCGGTCGTGTCTGAGGATGCCGGGCAGGACGTCTTCTGAGCCGCCTGCGATGAACCGGACGCCGCTGTGATCGATGCCCGCGCGATCGCAGTACGCCCGGATCAGCCGGTGCTCCGCGGCGTCCGGGCTGATCACCGTGTGCCGGGAGCCAGCTGCCGCGAACACCACCGTCGACAAGCCTGCCCCGACCTCCAGCGTCACGTCCCGGTCGCAGACCGATGCGGCGAGGAAGGCGAGCGCTCCAGGGAGCGCCCCGCCGTTCCGGTGGAACGCCGGCCTCTCGGCCATTAGCCGGTGAACAACGTCCAGGGTCCCGTCAACGACCGTCATAGCTGGCATCCAGTCCGTGACGGCGTGTGCTGCACCGGCCACCCCCCTTTGATCGGATGGTCGGGAGCGTAGTTTGCAGTCCTGAGGGGAGCCGGCGCTGAATCCTCTGCATTCCTTCTCAGAGATCCTGCCGGCAACCTCATTCGCGCTGCTGTCGTCCTGGGAGTCGCATCAAGGGAGGCGTCATGGGTCAGCCGGGCGTGCTGCGGGGGGTGGTCGATGCGCCAGTGCGGGTTTACCGGGATGAGTGGGGGATCCCGCACGTGTGGGCGGAGTCGCTGCACGACGCGTTCGCCGGACAGGGGTACGTGCATGCCGCTGACCGGTTCTGGCAGATGGACGCCAGCCGGAGGCAGATGCAGGGCCGGTGGGCCGAGTGGACAGGCCCGGCCGGGCTGGAGGCTGACAAGCTAGCCCGGCGGCTGCGGGTCAGTGCCGCCTGCATCCGGGACTACGCGGCGCTAGGGCCGGCCGCACGGGCCATGGTCGACGCGTACGCGGCGGGGGTCAACGCGTGGCTGGCAACGCATCCGGCGCCGGCGGAGTACCGGCTGCTCGACGCGGTGCCTGAGCCGTGGGAGGGCTGGCACTGCATCGCGGCGATGCGGCAGCGCGGCTACCTGATGGGCTCGGTGTGGTTCAAGCTGTGGCGCGCCGCGGCTGTCGGCGTCGTCGGCGACCGGGACATCGCCAAGCTGCGGTACGACGATGGCGGCGCCGACCGGCTGTGCATTCCGCCGGGCGCGGACGCCAGCCGCTGGATCGCGAGCCTCGCCGACCTGCGCGAGCCGATCACCGCGCTGGGCCTGCTTCCCGCGGCCGCCGAGACCCAGGGCGGCAGCAACAACTGGGCGGTTGCTCCCGGCCGGACAGCCACGGGCAGGCCGCTGCTGGCCGGCGACCCGCACCGGGCGTTCGAGCTTCCCGGCATGTACGCCCAGCTGCACCTGCGGTGCGAGGAGTTCGACGCCATCGGCCTGACCGTGCCCGGCGTGCCGGCCTTCCCGCATTTCGGTCACAACGGCTCCGTGGCCTGGTGCGTCACCCACGCCTTCGCCGATCTTCACGACCTGTACGTCGAGCAGTTCGATCCCGCCGATCCGGCCCGGTACCGTCACCGCGGCGACTGGCTCACCGCGGCGACCGCCACCGAGCAGATCAGCGTCCGCGGTGCCGGCCCCGAGACGATCGGGATTACCGAGACGATCCACGGCCCGGTCGTGGCCGGCGATCCGGCGCGCGGCGCCGCGCTGACGCTGAAATCGGTCCAGTTCTTCGACACCGACCGGTCGTTCGACTGCCTGCTCCCGATGCTGACCGCCGCCAGCGTCGACGATCTGTTCGTTGCCGTGCGCGGCTGGGGCCTCATCGATCACAATCTGGTCGCTGCCGACACGGCCGGGCACATCGGCCACCTGGTCCGGGCCGTGATCCCCCGGCGGCCGGCCATCAACGGCTGGCTGCCGGTACCGGGCTGGACCGGCGAGCACGAGTGGGACGGCGTGATCCCGCCTGAGCAGATGCCCCGCGCTGACGACCCGGCGCGCGGCTTCATCGTCACCGCCAACAACCGGATCGCCGCCGACGGTCCCGGCACCGGCGACTACCTCGGCACCGACACCCACCCGCCCTACCGCGCCCGGCGGATCGAGGAACTGCTCACCGCGCTCGTCCCGGCGTCCCCGGCGGATATGGCCGCCATTCACCGCGACGACCTGAGCGTCCCGGCCCTGCAGTTCCGGGCGGCGCTGGCCGACGTCACGCCGCCCAGCCAGCAGGCCGCGGCCATCCGTGATCTCCTGCTGGCCTGGGACGGCCGGATGGCACCCGGCTCCGTCGCCGCCGCCTGCTACACGCGCCTGCGCTGGGCCATCGCGGCTATCGTCGGCGAGCGCTCCGGCCTCGCCGCCGCCTCCGCCATTACCCCGCTCCAGCTGCCGGGGCGCACCTCGGCCGTCAGCCAGCTCTGGTGGGTGCTCCCGGCCCTGCTGCGGGCTGGTGACGTCACGCTCACCGGAGGCCGCACCTGGCCCGAACTGCTCGCGGATGCACTCGCGGTCGTCGCGGCAGAGCCGCCTGCGCCATGGCGGCAGCTCCACCGGGCGGCGCTGACTCATCCGCTCTCGCCGCTGCACGCAGCGGCCGCGCCGGAACTCAGCCCGCCAGGCGCCGGCATCGGCGGCGACAACGAGACAGTCTGGGCTACCGGGTGCCGTGCCGAGTCAGGTACCGCGGCCGTCTACGGCGCCATCGCCCGCTACGTCTTCGACGTCGGCAACTGGGACAACAGCCAGTGGATCGTGCTGGCAGGCGCGTCCGGCGATCCGGCCAGCCCGCACTACACCGACCAGCATGACGCCTGGTCGCGCTGCGAGCTCATCCCGATGCGCTACGACTGGGACACCATCACCACGACCGGCTCCCCGCCGGTCACACTTCACCCGGACGCCGGGCCGGAACACGAAAGGCCATGATCATGACTCGGGCCGCCGACAGGACCCGCCAGTTCCGCGTTCAGCTGCCGCAGCATCTGCGCGGCGCCGTCGTGGTGCAGCGCCGCGAGCGCGCTGAGGTACGCCTCAGCGAAACGCGGCTGCTCAGCGAGATCTCCGAACAGCCGCTCATTGCGGACGAAGCTCAGCGGCTCCTCGTGCTGCCGCCGGGCCATAGCCATCACCTCGTCACGGGCGGCGTCGACCACGTCGATCGGCTGTCCGGCCTCGTCTGTGCCCTCCGCGTAACGAGCCCAGCTCGCGACGATCGCAGCCGACCGCGCGACCGGGCCGCCGGTCGCAAGGTTGCGCCGGATGACCGGCAGCAGCCATTTCGGGATGCGGTCAGAGCTGGCCGCGCACAGGCGGGCCAGCGTGTCCCGGACGGCCTCGTTCCCGAACCTCAGCATGAGGGTTTCGATGTAGTCGTCGAGGTCGACTCCGGGGACCGGCTCCAGCGTCGGCCGTGCCTCCTGCTGCATGTACCCGGTCACGAACTCGGCGAAGACCGGATCGGCGGCTGCCTCGTGCGCGTAGCGGTAGCCCGCAAGGTATCCCGCGTAGGCGAGCGCCTGATGCCCGGCGTTGAGCAGGCGCAGCTTCATCAGCTCGTACGGGGTCACGTCCGCGACGAGCTGGACGCCGCTGTCTTCCCACGGCGGCCGCCCGGCCGGGAACTGGTCCTCCAGCACCCACTGCGCGAACGGCTCGCACACGACCGGCCAGGCGTCCTCGATGCCGAACTCGGCCTCGAGCCGGGCGGTGTCCTCAGCGGTCGTGACCGGCGTGATGCGGTCGACCATGGAGTTAGGGAAGGACACGTGATCGCGGACCCACCGCCCGAACTCCGGGTCAGCGCGTTCCGCGAACGCGCTGAAGACCCTCAGGGCCAGCTTCCCGTTCCCCTGCAGGTTGTCGCAGGAGACCACCGTGAAGGCGGGAACGCCCGCTGCTCGCCGGCGGCGTAGCGCCTCAGTAATGAAGCCGAACACCGAGCGCGGCACCACGCCGGGGAGCAGGTCGTGCGCCACCGCCGGATCCTGCGGATCAAACTCGCCAGTCACCGGGTGCAGGCTGTAGCCACCTTCGGTAATGGTCAGCGTCACGATCCGGGTGCGCGGGTCGGTCAGGCGGCCGAGCACCAGATCCGGCACTTCCGGCGCGTACAGGTGGTCCGCTAGTGACCCGATCACACGCGGACTGATGGTGCCGTCGGCCTCCTTGATCATGAGCGTGTACAGCCCGTCCTGCTCAGCGAACCAGCGCTCCTTGGGCCGGTCGGACGGCAGCACGTCAACGGCGCAGATGCCCCAGTCGAGTGCTTTCCCTGCCGCCAGCAGCCTGTCGAGGTACATCGCCTGATGAGAGCGGACGAATGCGCCTGTCCCGAAGTGCACGATGCCGACGGAGATGGCCGACCGGTCGTACGCCGGGACGGCCACGCCGGCGCCCAGGCTGCGAACGGTCGCGGCGCCGAGCCGGGCAGCGGTCATGTCACGAGGCTCTCTGTGCGGGTACCGGGAACCTCACCGTACGACGAGCACTCGACCGCGACCTGCTAGGACGGCATACCGGGATCGTTCGGCGGCGGAGGCCAGGGAGCGCCCGGATTCGGCTGCTCGCCAAAGTACGGCTGCTGGCCAGGCGGCACCGTTCCGTATCCCGGAGCCGCGCCGGCCTGGTTCTGCGGACTGTAGCCCGGCTGCCCGAAGCCCGGCTGTCCGAAACCCGGCTGCCCGTAACCCGGCTGCCCGTAACCCGGCTGCCCGTAACCCGGCTGCCCGTAACCCGGCTGCCCGAAGCCGTGCTGTCCGAAGCCCGCCTGCCCGGGGCCGCCGGCGCCGAACGCCGCCCGCAGCCGGAACAGCCGTGCGAGGTTGCCGATGGCGACGATGGTCCCGACCATGTAGACATGCCAGGCGGCAAACGCCGCGACGCCGACCACGATGAAGGCGATCTCAAAGCCGACAGCGACCATCCAGGTGATCGACGAGGGCCGCGACTTCAGGAGAAAGCCAACGCCCAGGCACAGCACAGCAGCGACGAGGCCAATGGAGCGAGAAGCAGCGCCGTGCGCGAGCCCCGCGTTGAGCAGGCCGAACAGCGCGGTTATCGCAGCCTGCACGACGAAGAAGGAGAAAACTGACCGGCCCAGACTGGTTCGGGCGACAGGGTTCATGATCGGGCTCCTCGGGCGGCGCCGGGCTGTGGCCTGGCGACTGTCGCGCGTAGCCTAACGAATCAGCACAAAAAGAACCAGGTAGCGAGGCGATCTGCCGCGCCACCCTCTGGGCATGTGCAGTTGACCGGTATATGCTCACCGCATGACGCAGCGGTCGATGCAGGAGCCGACGTTCCTGATCCTTACCGCGCTGGCCGCCGGGATGCAGCACGGCTACGGGATCATCACGGATGTCAGCCGAATCTCGGAGGGCAGGGTCCGGCTGCGTGCCGGGACGCTGTACGCCGCGCTGGACAGGCTCCGCGCCGACGATCTGATCGAGGTGGACCACGAGGAGATCGTCGACGGCCGTCTCCGCCGCTATTACCAGCTGTCTGAGCAAGGCGGCCGCCAGCTGGCGGCCGAGGCCGCGCGACTGCAGGCCAATGCAGCCGCGGCGCTCAGCCGGCTACAAGCGGTGCGGGGGCTGGCATGACCGGGCAGGCCGGGCTGGCACGCCGGTACCGGCAGCGCCTCGCTTTGTATCCGCGCGCCTACCGGCGCGATCACGAGGACGAGATGCTCGCCGTGCTGCTGGAGGGCGCCCCGCCGGGTCAGGAGTTTCCGCGAGTCGCTGAGAGCGCTGACCTGATCTGGGGCGCACTGCGGATGAGGATGAGCCTGGCCCGGCCATACGACGGGAACGCCGGCAGCGACGCCCTCGCCGCATTCAGCGTGCTCGCCCCGCTTCTTCTCGCCGGACCCGCGGTGGTCACGCTTGCGCTGCATCTCGCGCACGCCGGACCGCCGCCAGCGCACCGGTTCTTGCAGGCCTTCCGGTACTACGAGGCACGCACAGCTCTCGCCAGCGGCCTGAATCTGGCGGTGGCGGGTCAGCTGGCCGTCGCTTTCGCGATCGTGCTCCGGCTGAGGCGCCTGGCGCTGGCGGTGATCGCTGTCGTCCTCGGTTTGTGGCTCTTCCGCCCGGGTCTCGGCATCCAGCCGGGCAACATTTTCAGCGACTTCCTGCTGACCTGCTATCTGCTGGAAGCGGTCGCGCTGATCGTGTCGCCCGGCCCGCGCCGTGGCCTCCAGCTGCTGACGTGGAGATCCGGTGCCGTAGTAGCCGGTGCCGCCGCGGTGCTCACGGTTGCCTGGGCGCTCACTATGAGGCTTGCCTTCGGAGCTGGCTACATATCCGGCGGCGATGCCCGTGACAATGTCCTGGCCGTTGTCTTCCTCATCGTGCTCGCGGTCGCCGTCGCGCTGTTCTCGCAGCTGGGGCGGTACGTCGTAGTGCTCTTCGCGGCCGTGTTCTACCCGTGCGGGCTCGTCCTGGCCTGGTACGGCGGCGTCGTCGGAAGCGCCTTCCTGCACGGTCGACCGGTGACGTTCACTGTCCTGTACCTGCCGCCCCTTGCCGCAGCGGGTGCCATCGTCGCTGCCGCCTACCGCGGCCGGCACAGGCGGCTGGACAACCGCCCGCAGGGCACAAGCGCACGCGCGTAGCTGGCCAATCTGGCGACGCAGGTTTCCTTGTCAGCGAATCGGCGTTTCGTTAGCGTCCTGACTGAGGAACGGAACCGTTCCCCTTTAGTTCGGGAGCGAGCATGAGCGAGGCCGCCGGCAAGATCCAGGAGACGCAGATCGAGCGGTACTCCTCGACCCGCGGCATCAACTACGACCTGATCCCGTGGAAGCTGTGGGAGAAATCCAAGAAGCTCTTCTGGGATCCCGCCGACATCGACTTTTCCCGCGATGCCGTCGACTGGCGGGAGATGTCACCGACCGCAAGGACCCTGGTCGCGCTCTCCGCCCGCGGGTTCATGGTCGGCGAGGAGGCCGTGACGCTGGACATCGTCCCGCTGCTGCGCTGCATGTCCGACCTCGGGCGCCTGGAGGACACGATGTACCTGTCGATGTTCGCCATGGAAGAGGCGAAGCACCTGGAGATGTTCCGCCGCTGGTTCGACGCCGTCGAGATGGACCCGGCGTCGCTGGATGACCTGGTACGCGCCCGGAACGACGCGACGCGCGACAGCGACGGCAAGCAGCGGACCGGGCTGTTCGACGGCGTGCTGACCAGGGTCATGCGCCGCCTGGACTCCGACCACTCCCCCGAGGCGATCCTGGACGCGACCCTGGTCTACAACCAGCTCGTGGAGGGCGTGGCGGCGATCAACGGGTACCGGCGCTGGGACGAGACGTTCCGCAGGCTCGGCAAGCTTCCCGGGCTCCAGGCGGGCCTCAAGCTCACCCAGCGCGACGAGCGGCGGCACATTGCCTACGGCACCTACCTCGGCCGCCAGATTCTCGCCGAGCACCCGGAGCTCTGGGAGTTCACCGAACGCCGCTGGGCCAGGCTGACCAGCGGCTTCGTCGGCGGCTACGGCAGCGCGGCCCCGGAGCAGGACGCGTCCGTGCCTGACTTCGACCCCGCTGAGCTGAAGGCCCTGGCCGATCGCCGGCTCGACGCCCTCCGGGTCGCGGTCACGATGCGGCCCGCCGACGTCGAGCGCGCCGACGTCGAGTCGTTCGTGCCGGCCGAGCTCGCCAGCATCACCTAACCCCAAACCCGCAACGAGAACCAGGGCGGGAACGAGGCCGCCCCGCACCCAGCTCCCGTCAGCCGGCCGTGCCTGACGTCATCGCCACATTCGGGCCGTCGCTGACGACCGCGCTGCCCTAACGAACAGACAAGCACGCTATTCGATCGCTATTTGCTATTGAATCGAACACATTCTCTGTGCATACTGTGCGATATCTAGTTCGTTAGATGCCGAGCGGTGCGCCCACCGCGGAAGCGGTGAGGAGGAGGTTCCGATGTCAGAAGCAATGACCCCCGCCGATGCGTTCGTCGTCGAGCCGGGCGGAGGCCGCGAGGCACTTCGGCGGCTCGGCGCTAACAGGGTGGGCCTGCCCGGTGTCCTGATGCAGGCGGTGGCGCAGATCTCACCGACGCTCGGAATCTTCTATACGATCGCCTTCACTACTGGTCAGGCTGGCGTGACCGCGCCGCTCACGTACCTGCTCGCCTTCATTCTCTGTCTCACCCTGGCGGTTCCCCTGGGCGGCATGGCCCGGCGGATGCCAAGCGCAGGCGGCTATTACACCTACGTGAGCGAGGGACTCGGCCCGAAGACCGGGTACATGACGGGCTGGCTTTATGGCACGTCCGTCGCACTGGTGCCTGCCGCCCTGGCCGCGTTCACCGGCGCCGTTCTGCACGACGAGCTCGACGCCGAGTATCACTTCGGACTGCCGTGGTGGGTCTACGCAGTCGCGATTCTGGCGCTGTGCTGGTTTGTCGCCTACCGCGGCATCGTAATCTCCGCCCGGTTCATGCTGACGATGGGCGCCTACGAGATCGTGATCGGGCTCGGGCTGGCCCTCAGCGGGATCATCAGCCCGGGGCCAGGCGGCCTGAGTGCCCGCGGGTTCCTGCCTTCCCATATCCCGACCTCCTCAGGGTTCTTCCTGGCCGTCGTGCTCAGCATCTTCGCCTTCACGGGATTCGAGTCCGCCGCCACCATCGCCGAGGAAAGCAGGAACCCCACCCGGTTCGTCCCGTGGGCGATCGTCGGCTCAGTTGCGCTGATGGGAATCTTCTACGTCTTCTGCGCCTGGGGCCTGCAGGTGGGCTGGGGAGTCAGCAACCTGACCGCGCTGGCTAACTCTCCTACGGCACCGGCGTTCGTTCTCGGTCACCGCCTCTGGGCCGGTGCCTGGATCCTGATTCTCATCGCGTTGCTGAACAGCGGCATCGGCGTGTGCATCGCCTGTACGACATCCTCGACAAGGACGCTGTTCAGCATGGCCAGGAGCGGCGGGCTCCCGAGGTGGATCTCCGCAGTGCACCCGAGCCACCGCACGCCCTACCGGGCGGTGACGCTGCAGTTCGGGGTCGTGATCATCCTGCTGCTCGCGATGGGCGTGCCGCTCGGCGCCTACAACATGTTCAATCTGTTCGGCACGACCGGGACCTTCACGTACGTGATCATCTACGGCCTCGGAAACATTGCGGCCTGGCGCTATTTCCGGACGATAGGCCGGGACGAGTCCAGCCTGATTAAGTACGTGCTCTTCCCCGTCGTGGCCACGGCGGCGCTGCTGTACATCGCCTACAAGTCCTACATACCGCTTCCGGCAGCACCGGTCGTCTTCGCCCCGGTGATCGTCGGCATCTATGTCGCGGCTGGAGCGACGTGCCTGCTGTGGGCGCTGCGGCCCGGGCGGCGAGCGTGGATGACACATGCTGGTGTGATGGAGACCCTCGCGGACGTTCCGGCACGGCAAGGCGATGGCGTCCGCTCGGCCGGTCGCCCCGCTGGCGATCCCGCTAGCTCAGCCGGCTTGCCCGCACCGGGACACGAGGAAGGATCAGCGGAGTGAACACGACCGAGGACCGCTATCAGGCAATCCTGCGCGTCGTAGCGGCCAGAGGCCGGGTGACGATCGCTGAACTAACCCGCCAGCTCAAGGTCTCGGAGATGACGATCAGGCGCGACCTGGCGGCCCTGGACGCAGAGGGTGCGATCAGGCGCGTGCGAGGAGGCGCCCTGCCCGTGGCGAGCGGCAGCTATGAGCCTCCGTTCGCCGCGCGGGCAAAGCTGAACTCCGCCGCCAAGCGCGACATAGCCGCGGCGACCGCGAAGCTCATCAGCGACGGAGAGACCGTCATCCTGGACGGGGGAACGACGGGCGCGGCAATTGCCGAGGAACTGCTGGGCCGCGACATTACCGTCTGCACTCCCTCGCTGCGGGTTGCCGACGTGCTCAGCGGCTCCAGCACAGTACGCCTCATGATTCCGGGCGGCATCGTCCGGCCGGGTGAACGCACACTCATCGGTCCCGCCGCACTGCGCATCTTCGAGGACCACCGGTTCGATGTGTATGTGATGACGGTCAGCGGCGTCCACATCACGGCAGGGATGACCGAATGGAACCTCGACGACGCAGCGGTGAAACGAGCGGCTCTTGCGGCCGCCAATCGCTGCATCGTCGCAGCTGACGCCAGCAAGTTCGGCAAGACCGCGTTCGGCCGGATCTGCCAGGTCGAGCAGGCAGATGTGATCGTCGCCGACGCGGCGATCGCGGCCGGGCAGCGGACGGCATTCGCTGCCGCGGACGTCGAACTGCGAATCGCGTGACGGGGGCGGCATGAGCACCAGCAGCGACCTGCCGGCAGATGCTGACACCATCGTGGTTGGCAGCGGAACCGGCGGTTCGGCACTGACGGGCGTGCTGGCCCGGCACAGCTCGCAGCGCCTGCTGCTGCTAGAGGCTGGCCCCGATTACGGACCGCGCGCTGACGGGCGCTGGCCAGCCGACGTTCTCGACGCCCGGTCGATACCCCTATCGCATGACTGGGGCCTGACCACCGGTACTGGCAGCACTGGCACTGGCAGCCCCGGCAAGGTACTGGACCTGCCGCGCGCGCGAATCCTCGGCGGCTGCTCGGCCCACAACGGCTGCACATCCTCCCTCGCTGCCCGCGCCGACTATGACGACTGGGCCGCGCAGGGCAACGCAGGCTGGGCAAGCGCCGAGGTTGAGCCGCTTCTGAACTGGGCGCGGGACGGGTTCCGGGTCCGCCGCTACACGATGGACGAGCTGACCTCGCCGCAGGCGGCATTCGTCCATGCGGGGCTGGCAGCTGGCCTGCCTTTCGCCGATGATCTCGACAGCCTCGATGCCGGTCCCGGGATCGGCCCGATGCCGGCCAATATCGCCGGCGGCGTCCGCTGGAACGCGTCGTTTGCCTTCCTCGACCCGGTCCGGTCCGCACCGCACCTTCGTATCGCGGGCAGCACGACGGTCAGCAGGCTGCTGATCGGGAACGGCACAGTCACCGGCGTTGAGGTGCTCGCTGCCGACGGCAGCACCCAGACCATCCATGCCGACCGCGTCGTCCTGGCTGCCGGGGCCTACCACTCTCCCGGTCTGCTGTTGCGCTCCGGGGTCGGCCCGGCCGACGAGCTGCGCGCCCTGGGCATCATGCCCGTCGCGGATCTGCCGGGCGTCGGGCAGCACTTGCTTGACCATCCGTGCGTGGCCCTTCACTTCGCCGGCGCCGACTCGCTGCCAGCGGACCTGGCCGCCAGCGGCTGGGCTCCCGACGAGCAGACCGTCGGGCGGGCCAGATCGTCTTGCTGCGATTCCGGGCCCTACGACATCCACGTCTTCATGGTCGCCGGATCCAACACCGGCCATCCGGACCTCCCGCCGATCAGCCTGTACGGAGGCGCGATGCGTGCGCGTTCCGAGGGCCAGGTCACACTCGCGCCGTCAGCCAACGGGCTGCGCATCGACCACCGGTACGCCAGCGACGCGGGCGGGCACGACCGGGCGGTTCTCAGCGAGGCACTGGAGCTGCTGCACGCCATGACGGGTGACAGCCAGCTGGCCCGGGTTCTTGGCCAGGCGATCGGTGGCGACCTGGACCCGCTGACCGACGTCGTCAACTACTGCCATCCCGCTGGGAGCTGCAAACTCGGTCCCGCGAGCGACCCCGCCGCCGTCGTCGATGCCCGCGGTGCCGTCCATGGCATCGATAATCTCTACATTGCCGACGCATCGATCATGCCGAGCATCACCCGCGGGAACCCAAACCTGCCCGTCGCGATGATCGGTGCCCGCATCGCCGCGGGGCTGCTCGCGCTGGCTCCCGAGGCAGTCACGGCTCTTTAATTGTCCCGAGAACCACTCATGGCCCTGAACCGAATGGAATGGAACTGAATCCGGTGCCGCTCAGCCCGTTTGAACTGGACATCGCCGCCCAGCCGGACGCCCTGCGACAGTTTGCTGCCTCCGCTGCCGCCAGCAGTGAAGTCGCCGGCGTCCTGTGCGCAGACTATGACCGCGTCGTTTTCACCGGGATGGGCTCCTCCCATTTCGCCGCGCTGCCCAGCTGGCGCCAGCTCGTCGCGACTGGCCGAGGCGCCTGGTGGGTCGATAGCGGCCAGCTGCTCGACAGCCCCCGGCTGATCACCCCGGAGACGCTGCTCGTGATCACCTCGCAGTCCGGTGCCAGCGGCGAGGTGGCCGCGCTTCTCGACGCCGACGGCGACCAGCCAGTCGTCCCGCGGGCCGTCGTGGGCATCACCAACGACGAGGGCAGTTCGCTGGCTAGCTCCTCGGATGCCGTCATTGCGCTGCACAGCGGATCCGAGGCGACTGTCAGCACCAAGAGCTACCTCAATAGCCTGGCGGCCCACCAGCACCTGCTCGGCATCATGGCCGGCGCGCCGCCCGCGACCGGCTCCGTGACCGACACGGCGAAGCTCCTGGAGGACCTGAATCCTGCGGCGGACGCCACTGCCCTGGCCGAGATTCTCACTGCGGCGGACAACCCGCGCATCGCCTACATCGGGTGCAAAGACCATGCTGCCACCGCCCTGTACGCCGGCCTGATAACCAAGGAGGCCGCCAAGGTCGCAGCCGAGGGCTTCATCGGCGGTGAGTTCCGTCACGGCCCGCTCGAGCTTGCGGGCCCGGGGCTTGCTGCGGTCCTCTTCGGCGCCTGGGCTGGCGACACCTCAAGCCCGCTGCCGGCGCTGGCAGACGACCTCATCACGAGCGGAGCGGACGTCACCCTCGTCGGCGACCTGGAACAACGCGGTGCCCGCACGGTGCCGATACCGCGGGGGTCCAGCCTGACCGAGCTCGGCGCGGCCGCCGTGGTAGCGCAGCACATCGCCGTCCGCATAGCGCGGGCGCGCGGCATCGAGCCAGGCAGTTTCGCCTATGGCCGGAAGGTCACGACGATCCTGTGACTAGCCACGGGCCGGTCAGGGCCGCGGCATCCGCGACGAGCGTGACCGTCGGAGTGGACCTCGGCGGCACCGGCACCCGCATCGTCGCCCTCGACCATGCGGGCTCAGTGCGATCTGCGCTCAGCACCGCTACCAGCCGGGACTCGGCCGGCGGGGCAGGCCGGCTGATCGGCGACCTCGCGGTGCTGATACAGGACGCTGCCGCAGGCGCGGTCATTGATGCCGTCGGCATCGGTGCCAGCGGCCCGGTCGACTCCCGCGGCATCATCCGCAATGACGACACCTTGCCCGCCTACAGCCATTTCCCTGTAACTGACCTGCTCTCCGCGCATCTCGCCGTGCCGTGCGCCATTGATAACGACGCGGTCGCCGCTGCTATCGGTGAGAACGCCTACGGCGCCGGCGAGGAGAGTACGGCTCTGCTCGCGGTCACCCTCGGCACGGGCGTCGGCGTGGCCCTGCTCAGGGACAACTCCCCCTACCGGGGTAGCGACGGCACCCATCCCGAAGCCGGCCACATCCCGGTGCCCGGCCCGGCCGCAGCCTGCTACTGCGGACTGGGCACATGCTGGGAGCAGCTGGCCTCCCGCACGGCGCTGGACGCCCTCACCGGCAACGCCACTGCGGAGCTCGCCGCCCTGGCGGTGGCCGGCGACCAGCGCAGCTGCGCGGTCTTTGCCGAGTACGGAGAGCACGTCGGCGTCGGTCTGGGCGCGCTGATGACCGCTTTCCGGCCGGCCCGGGTCGTCATCTGCGGCGGTTCCGCCCGGTACCTGCCGCTGCTGCGACCAGGCCTCAGCCGGGCCCTCCTGAGGACCCCGCCCTTCGACTGGTGCCCGCCGGTCGTTGCCGCCTCACTTGGCGAGCACTCCGGCGCAATCGGAGCGGCCGTGCTGGCGCGGCGCGGCGCAGGCCGGCACCACCCGCTGAGCTAGGCCGAGGCCGTCGCAGGGGCCGCGGCGGTGATAGTGCGCGTTACCGGCACGGGATTCTTGAACAGGTCAAGAACCGGGCAGTGCTCGTCGACGGCGGCCGCCAGCTCGGCGTAGCGCTCGTCGCTCTCCGGGCCTGTCACCGTCACCTCGACGCGGATCGCGGTGAATCCGGGCCGCACGGTGTCGTCGAAGCCGAAGAAGCCGCGGATGTCGAGGTCGCCTTCCAGCCGGACGCTGAGCTTGTCGAAGGAGATGCCGAGCTGCGCAGCCCAGAACCGGTAAGTGATGGCCTGGCAGGATCCGAGCGACGCGAGCGCGTACTGCACTGGGTTCGCGGCCACGTCCTCGCCGCCCAGCGCTGGCGGCTCGTCCACCTTGAAGGTGTGCGCGCCGGTGCGGATGTCGACCTCGGTAATCCCGACAAGCGTCCCCTCGGCGCTGAACAGGGCCTGAGCATTGGCGGGATCGTCTGCGACCGCTGTGCGGGTGGCTGCGATGAGCGAGTCGATGGACATGAGGGCCCTCCCGGTCGGGGATTCCGCTGGCACCGATCACAGCTGTGCCCAGCGCGCCTCATTGTCTATTAATTCAATCTGAATCGTCAAGATTGACATTAAGGACAGGGCCGCGCGCCCGCCTACTGGAGGCCGGCGCGGACCGACGTGATGCGCTGGGTGTTGAACCCGAGCCAGTGCATCCGGCCCACGTACCGCGCGTGCTCGACCTTGATGCAGCGGTCCATGATCACCGTCACGCCGCCGTCCTCGGCGATCTGCGCGCCCTCGGCGTTGATCACGCCGAACTGGCACCAGAGGGCGCCGGCGTGGATGGCGACGGCATCCCTCGCGATCCCCGGCAGCGCGTCCGGCGCGCGGAAGACGTTCACGATGTCCACGTGCTCGGGGACGTCGAGCAGGCTCGGATAGCTCTCCTGCCCGAGAATCTCGGACTCGCGGGGATTCACCGGGATGACGCGGTAGCCGTGCCGCCTGAGGTAATAGCCCACGAAGTAGCTGGCCCGCAGCTCGTTGGCCGACAGGCCGACGACCGCGATGGTCTTCGCGCTGTGGATCACGCGCTGGATCGTCAGCGAGTCCTGGTACTGCGCGAGATCGATCATGCTGTCGCAACCTTCTCGTCCGCCCGCGCGGCCACGAGCGAGAAACCCTTCTCCAGATCCCAGATCAGGTCGTCGACGGACTCGGTACCGACCGACAGCCGCACCGTACCCGGACGGACCCCGGCCGCCAGCAGCTCGTCGTCGCCCAGCTGGCGGTGCGTCGTGCTGGCCGGGTGGATGATCAGGCTCTTAGCATCCCCGACATTCGCCAGGTGGGACCAGAGAGTGACGCCGCGGATGAGGTCCTGGCCGCCGGCCCGGCCGCCGGCGCAGTCGAATGAGAACACCGCGCCGGCGCCGCCCGGCAGGTACTTCTCCACCAGCGGCCGGTACTTGCTGCCCGGCAGGCCGGGATAGGTCACGTTCGACGCCAGCTCGTGCGACTCAAGGAACGCCGCGACCGCGACCGCATTGCCGACGTGGCGCTCCATCCGCAGCGACAGCGTCTCCAGGCCCTGCAGCAGCAGGAAGGCGTTGAACGGGGAAAGCGTGCCGCCGAGATCCCGCAGGGTCTCAGCCCGGAGCTTCATCAGGTAGCCGTACGTCCCGAACGTCTCGTGGAACTGCAGGCCGTGGTAGGCCGGCGACGGGTCCGCGACCACGGGAAACCGCCCGTTGGACCAGTTGAACGTGCCCGCCTCGACGACGACGCCGCCGATGCTCGTGCCGTGGCCGCCGATGAACTTGGTCGCCGAGTGGATCACGATGTCGGCGCCCCACTCGATCGGGCGGCACAGGTACGGCGTAGCGAACGTGTTGTCCACGACCAGCGGAAGCTCATGCTCGTGCGCGATGGACGCGATCGTCTCGAGGTCCAGCACGTTCCCGGCAGGGTTGCCGATCGTCTCGCCGAAGAACGCTTTCGTGTTGCCGCGGACCGCCTGCCGCCACGCCTCCGGATCGTCAGGGTCGACCCAGGTCAGCTCTACGTTCATCTTGCGCAGCAGGTGCTTGAACTGGTTCACCGTCCCGCCGTACAGCGCCGAGGACGAGACGACGTGATCGCCGGGCTCCAGCAGGGTGAACAGGGCGGCCGCCTGCGCTGCGATGCCGCTCGCGAAAGCGACGCCGCCTGCGCCGCCCTCGAGGTTCGCGACCCGCTCCTCGAACACCGCAACGGTGGGGTTCATGATCCGCGAGTAGGTGTTCCCGTATTCCTGCAGATTGAAATAGGCCGCCGCAGATTCCGGGTCCTCGAACACATAGCTGGTCGTCTGGAAGATCGGCACTGCCCGTGCGCCGGTGTTCGGGTCGGGCCGCTGCCCGGCGTGCAGCTGCCGCGTCTCGAATCCGAACGCGCGCGCTTCCTCGGTGCGAGAGCCGTCGTCGGTCATGCCGCTGCCGGTCATGCCACTGCCGCTCATGCCGTTCTCGGTCATGAAGGCCTCTTTCCTGCCGTCACCCGGCCCCGCCCCCGGCCGGGCTGGGTTCGCCCGGACTGTGCTCACCCGGGCTGGGTTCGCTCGGGCTGTGCTCACCCCGGCTGTGCTCACCCAGGAACCGGCGGATGATGGGCGTCTGCCGTGCCTCCTCAAGCAGGAAGCAGTCGTGCCCGTACGGCGCCTCGATCACATGGAACTCGACCGGCTTGCCGAGACCGCTCAGCGCATCGGCGATCTCCGTCGACGCGGACGGCGGGTAGAGCCAGTCAGAACTGAACGCTATCAGCAGCGTTCGCGCCGACATGTCCGCGAGCGCCCGCGCCAGCGATCCGCTGCCGTGCTCCCGCCCGAGGTCGAAGTACGTGAGCGCGCGCGACAGATAGAGATAGGTGTTGGCGTCGAAGCGCCGGACGAACGAGTCAGCCTGGTGCCGCAGGTAGCTCTCGACCGCGAACTCCGGCTCGGTGATCGTGTAGCGGAGGTCATCGGCGAACTGCAGCCGCCGGCCGAACTTGTCACCCAGCGCCTGCGCCGACAGGTAGGTGATGTGGCCGACCATGCGGGCCACGCCCATGCCGGCCGTGGGCGCGGCGCCGGAGCCGTAGTAGCGGCCGCCCTGCCAGGCCGGGTCGCGCATGATCGCGTCGCGCGCGATCGAGTTCCAGGCCACGCCCTGCGGCTGGAGTGCGTGCGTGCTGGCGATCGACACGACGGCATCGACCTGGTCAGGGAACAGGACCGCCCACTCGAATGCCTGCATGCCGCCGAGCGAGCCGCCGGCGACCGCCGCCAGCCGCTCGATGCCGAGTTCATGAAGGAATGCGCGCTCTGTCCGCACCATGTCCGCCACGGTGATCACGGGGAAGTCCGGCCCGTACGGCTCCCCGGTCGCCGGATTGACCGACGATGGCCCCGTCGTCCCGCTGCAGCCGCCGAGCAGGTTCGTGGCGACGACAAAGAACCGGTCAGTGTCGAACGCCTTGCCGGGACCAATCATCCCGTCCCACCAGCCGAGCCCCTTGCCAGCCGCGCCGTCGCGCGCCTCGGCCGCGAACCCGTCGCGGGTGCTCTCCTCAGGCGGCGTTTTCGCGAAGCCGGCGGCGTGGGCGTCGCCGCTGAGCGCGTGGCATACCAGGATTACATTGTCGCGTCCGGGCGAAAGGGCGCCGTAGGTCTCGTAGGCTACGCGGACGGGGTGCAATTCTCGCCCGCAGTCGAGCCGCACTGGTCCCGGCAGCTCCAGGTACTGCGTTTCGACGGTCCCGACCGAGCCGGCCGCGAGCGTCGAGGCTGGCTCGGACATAGGGGCTATGGTAACCCGCCCTGACCAGTGTAATGTCAAGCATCTCCATAGGGATTTCGGAGAAGTGTGCGAAAAGGGGTAATAGGCCATGACCACTGTCACCAACGGAGTTAACGTCCAGGCGCTACTCGACGCGCGGGAAGTGCTGAAGGGCGCGCCCGAGGCCGCTCAGTTCACCTGGCGCGCGTCAGCCAAGTGGCAGAGCGGCGTCCACAGCCAGATCAAGGTCAAGAGCTTCTTCGGCCTCGGGCAGGAGCAGAGCCACAAGGAAGAGTGGTCATTTGAAGCCGACCACCCCGAGGTATTCGCGGCCGAGGACAACGGCATCACGCCGATCGAGTACCTCCTCGTGGGGCTGGCGAGCTGCCTGACGGGTGGCGTGGCGTCGGTGGCGGAGAACCGCGGCATCCAGCTGCACTCGGTTGAGTCCACGGTTGAGGGCGGGCACGACATTCGCGGGATCCTCGGTGCCGACAGCGACGTCCGCAACGGCTACAACGACATCAAGGTGACCTTCACCATCGACGCAGACGCATCGAGGGAGGAGATCGAGGCACTGGTGGCCCAGTCCCAGAAGCGCTCCGCCGTCTTCGACGCTCTGACCAACCCGACGAACGTCACCGTCGAAGTGGCCTGAGAGGCCCAGCCATCGAGCGCACCACTACGGTCGTCATCGGCGCAGGGCACGCCGGCCTTGCCGCCAGCTACTTTCTCAGCGACCGGTCGGTCGATCACGTCGTCCTCGAGCGCGGCGAGGTAGCGAATTCCTGGCGTCGTGAACGCTGGGACTCGCTGCGGCTGCTCACTCCGAACTGGCAAAGCCGGCTGCCGGGCGTTCGCTATGAAGGCCCGGACCCCGACGGCTACATGACGGTGGGCGAAGTCACCGAGTTCATCGAGGGCTTCGCCGCCGCCTCCCGTGCTCCGGTCAGGACCGGAACGGCCGTCACGTCAGTACGGCGCGCCGGCGACGGATACGCGGTGATCACGACCCAGGGCGAGATTCAGTGCCGGGCAGTGGTCATCGCCAGCGGCGCCTGCAATCGGCCGTCGGTGCCGCAGTTCGCGGCCGCGGTGCCGGCGTCTGTCGAGCAGCTGACCACGTTCGACTACCGTGACCCGGCCAAGCTCCCCGACGGCGGCGTGCTTGTCGTCGGGGCGTCGGCGACCGGCGTGCAGCTGGCAGCCGAGCTGCGGCGGTCCGGCCGGCCCGTGACCCTCTCCGTCGGAGAGCATGTGCGGCTGCCGCGTACGTACCGGGGCCGCGATGTCCTGTGGTGGATGGCTGCGTCAGGGTTGTGGGACGAGCGGTACGACGAGCTTGAGGACCTGACCCGGGCCCGGCGGCTGCCCTCGCCCCAGCTCGTCGGTACTCCCGAGCGGATCACGCTCGACCTCAGCGCGCTCACCTCGATCGGCGTCGAGCTGATCGGCCGCTGGGCGACTGTCCGTGACGGCAGCGCGCTGTTCTCCGGCGGCCTGCGCAACATGTTCTCGCTCGCGGACCTGAAGATGGGTCGCCTGCTGGACACGTTCGACGAGTGGGCCCTGACGGACGGCCGCGACGCTGACGTCGGGCTGCCGGAGCGCTTCGCGCGGACGCCCGTACCCGACTCGGCACGGCTGCAGCTTGGCCTGCGCAGCGGTGAGATCGCCGCGATCGTGTGGGCGACGGGCTTCCGTCCTGATTACCAGTGGCTCGACGTGCCCGTCGTCGACGAGAAGGGCCAGCTGCGCCACGACGGCGGCGTGGTCGACAGTCCGGGTCTGTACGCGCTGGGACTGCCGGTACTGCGGCGGCGCAAGTCCACGTTCATTTACGGGATCGAGGACGACGCGCGTGACGTGATCGATCACCTCGCGGGCTACCTGGCCGTTCCCCGTTGATCTGACCGCATCATCGCGTGCGCGGAACCGGCTCGGCGGCGATGATCGTGGTGGTTTCGCGTCCGTATAGGACGCGAAACCACCACGATCAGTGCTTGGGAGGCATCTCGGCGAGGCGGTCGTGCAGCCGCTCGCGGACCTGCTCCGCGGTGTAAGCACGCCGCTGCCGCTCAGCCCGGGCGATCACCACCCCGGTGGCGGCCACGCCGGCGAACGCTGCCAGTCCGAGTACCTTGGGCCACCGCATCTGCCTAGGCTACGGCTATGCCGGCCGCGCGCATCACCCTTGACGACGCACTTGACCTGACGCGGACCGGGGATATCTGGCTGTTCCGGGGGCACACGGCCGGTGACCGGGCCATCCAGATCGCCACTAACAGCCCCGTCAACCACGTCGGCATGTCCGTGGTCATCGAGGATCTGCCCCCGCTGATGTGGCACGCCGAGCTCGGCCGGTCGCTGCCCGACGTGTGGTCAGGTACCCGCCAGCGCGGGGTCCAGCTTCATGATCTGCGCGAGGCGGTGCTGGTCTGGGCCCGCAAGTACGGTCAGCGAGCGTGGCTACGTCAGCTGGACCAGCCGGTCACCAGGGAGATGGAGGACGCTGTCCTTCGCACGATCGCCCGGATGGACGGCACGCCGTTCCCGTCCACGACCCGGCTGGCATCGCAGTGGCTGGCCGGGCGCATCCCGGCCATCCGGCGCACCGGGCACGCGACAGACTCGCAGGCCGCCGACCTCCAGACCGCTGAACCCCAGGCCGCCGACCTCCAGACCGCTTACTGCGCCCAGGTCCTGGCCGTCACGTTCCAGGCCATGGGCCTGCTGCCCGCCGCCAGACGGCCGAACTGGTTTGACGCCGGACGATTCTGGAGCGGGGATGATCTCGCGCTCTCGGGCGGGTTCGCGCTCGGCAGCGAGATCGCCGTCCAGATTCCGGCGGCCGATTCCGGCGAACCCGCAGCTTCCGCCAGCGGCCGCTGACAGCTGCCCGGCGGGAGTCCTCAACCCGGCTGGTGCTGCAGAGCCCCCCGAGCCGGGTGTGCAGCGCGTCGAGCCAGCCCGGCCGGCCACCGGGACCAACGTCCCGCGAGCGTGAGCACAGTGGCACTGCACAGCGCCGCCGGACGCGCTCAGCATGAACGGGACCACTCGCTCAAGCCGTGCCACCCGGCAGGCTCAGCGAAGGCACATCTGCCGTGGACGTAAGGAGCTGACGATGACCGTGACGCAGTTAACGCAAGAGGAGCGCACGGGCATGGTCAGCCAGCGGGTGGCTCTGGTCACCGGCGGAACCGGCGGCATCGGAGACGCGATCTGCCGCCGCCTGGCCAGCGAGGGCGCATCGATCGCGGCTGGCTACTGGCACCAGCCTGAGCGGGCCGCCAAATCACAGGCCGCCATGGCCGCCGATCACCCCGGCCAGCGGTTCACGGTGCACGAGGGCAACATCGGCTCGGCCGATGACTGCCGTCGCGTCGTGCACGACGTCATCGAGCAGCATGGCCGTCTCGACGTGCTGGTGAACAACGCCGGCATCGCGATCGACCGGACTGTCGCCAAGATGTCGGACGAGGACTGGCTGCGCGTCATCTCCGTAAACCTGTCCGGCGCGTTCTTCATGGCCCAGGCTGCCCTGGAGCACATGATCGAGCGTGGCACCGGCCGCATCATCAACGTGTCATCGGTCATCGGCGAGACAGGCAACATCGGCCAGGTTAACTACGCGGCATCCAAGTCGGGCCTGTTCGGGATGACGAAGTCGATGGCCAAGGAGGCTATCTTCCAGCTGAACAGGGCCAAGCGCCCGTTCGGCGACGGGATCGGCCTGACGGTCAACACGGTCACCCCTGGCTTTATCGCGACGGACATGCTCTCGTCGATTTCCGATCAGCTGCTCGAGCGCATCAAGGGGCAGATCCCCGTCGGCCGGCTGGGCCAGGCGGACGAGATCGCCCGCGTCGTGTGCTTCCTGGCGGCCGACGAGTCTGCCTACATCACCGGCCAGATCTGGGCCGTCAACGGCGGACTGGACATGTGAGGGTGATGACCATGCCTGATGTTGTCGTGCTGTCCGCCACCAGGACCGCGATCGGGAAATACGGCGGCGGGCTGGCCGGCGTTCCGCCCTGCGACCTCGCCGCCACCGTGGTGCGGGAAGCGGTGCGACGGGCCGGCATCGAGCCGGGCGATGTCGGCCACGCGGTGTTCGGTCACGTGATCCACACCGAGGCCAGGGACATGTACCTGGCCAGGGTCGCCGCCGTCAACGGCGGCCTGCCGGTCGGGACCCCGGCATTCACCGTGAACAGGCTCTGCGGCAGCGGCCTGCAGGCCATCGTCTCCGCGGCGCAGGCCATCTCCCTCGGGGATGCCGACGCCGCCGTAGCGGGCGGCACTGAGTCGATGAGCCGCGCCCAGTACTGGCTGCCGAGCCTGCGCTGGGGCCAGCGGATGCAGGACGGCGTGACGGTCGACGCCATGGTCGGCGCCCTTACCGATCCGTTCGACGGCTGCCACATGGGCGTGACAGCGGAGAACGTGGCGCGGGAGTTCGGAATCTCGCGCGGCGATCAGGACGCCCTGGCTGTCGAGAGCCACCGCCGGGCCGCGGCCGCCGTCAGCGCCGGGTACTTCACCGACCAGATCACGCCCGTGCAGGCCCCGGCCCGCAAGGGGACCGTGGAGGTGATCGCTGACGAGCACATCCGGCCGGGCACAACCGCCGGCGATATGGCCAGGCTCCGCCCCGCGTTCGCCGACGACGGCAGCGTGACCGCGGGGAACGCCTCTGGCATCAACGACGCCGCTGCCGCTGTCGTGCTCGCCAGCGACGACTACGCCCGCCGCAACGGGCTGGCGCCGATCGGGCGCCTCGTCGCTTACAGCCACGCGGGCGTGGAGCCGAGGATCATGGGCATCGGCCCGGTCCCGGCCGTCAGGCTCGTGCTGGACAAGGCGGGACTCAAGGTTGACGATATCGACGTGTTCGAGGTGAACGAGGCGTTCGCCGCGCAGGCCCTGGCCGTCGTGCGCGAGCTAGGCCTGCCGCCGGACCGGACCAACCCCAACGGCAGCGGTATCTCGCTCGGCCATCCCCTTGGTGCCACGGGCGCCATCCTCGTCGTCAAGGCCCTGTACGAGCTGCAGCGGACGTCGGGCCGGTACGCGCTGGTGACGATGTGCATCGGCGGCGGTCAGGGCATCGCCGCGATCTTCGAGCGGATGTAACCCGCCTGCGCGCAGCGTGAGCGGCATCGGATGAGGAGAGGCCATTATGACCAGCACCGACAACGCGTGGCAGGCTGCGGAGGCCGCCGCCGAGGCGCTCGCTCCCGAGGCCGGCGAATTCGCCTCGCTGGACACGGCTGGCTTCGGCCAGGCGATGCTGGCCGTGCTCATCCGCGCGGCCGGGAATCCGGCTGGCGTGACCTCTGCCACGCTGCGGTTCTGGACCAGCCTGGCCCGGATCGGGCCAGTCGCCGCGGCCCGGTGGGTCGGCGCGGACGCGGCACCGCCCGTTCCCGCCCCGGACGATAAGCGGTTCGCCGACCGCACCTGGGCCGGCAACCCTGCCTTCTTCACCCTGCGGCAGGCCTATCTGGCCGCCAGCCAGCTGAGCCGCGACCTGCTCGCCGCGGGCGCGGGCGACACCGTGGCCGACGCGAAGGCGGCGCTGGCCGCGGGCTTCCTGCTGGACGCGCTCGCGCCGACGAACTTCCTGCTGACCAATCCGGCGGCGATCAAGAGGGCGATGGAGACCGGCGGCGCGAGTCTCGCGGCTGGCGCCCGCAACTTCGTCGGCGACCTGCTGGGCAACGGCGGACGGCCGCGTCAGGTCGACACGAGCTCCTTCAGGGTCGGCGAGAATATCGCGGCCACGCCGGGCAAGGTCGTGTTCAGGAACGAGCTGATGGAGCTCATCCAGTACACGCCGCAGACGCGCAAGGTCCGCGCCATTCCGATGCTCGCCAGCCCGCCGTGGATCAACAAGTACTACATCATGGACCTGGCGCCCGGCCGCAGCTTCATCGAGTGGGCGGTCCAGCATGAGCGGAGCGTCTTCGCCATCTCCTACCGCAACCCGGGCAGCTCGATGCGGGACGTCACGCTGGACGACTACCTGATCCACGGCCCGCGGACGGCGCTCGACGTCATCGGGGACATCACCGGCTCTTCCCGGATCGACATCACCGGGCTGTGCCTGGGGGGCGCGCTGACCGGCATGCTGGCGGCCTATCTGGCCGACGCCGGCGACGACAGGATCAGCTCGGTCACGCTGCTCAACACGATGCTCGACTACTCGGAGCCGGGCGTGCTCGGCGCCTTCACCGACGAGCAGACGGTGGCGCGCCTGGAAGCGGAGATGACGAAGAAGGGGTACCTGGACGGCAACCAGATGGCCGGCACCTTTGACCTGCTGCGGGCCAATGACCTGATCTTCAGCTACGTGGTGTCGGGCTGGCTGCTCGGCGAGGATCCGCCCGCGTTCGACCTGCTGGCCTGGAACGCTGACAGCACGCGGCTGCCTGCCGCCATGCACTCGTTCTACTTGCGCAGTCTTTACATCGGGAACGAGCTAGCCCGGGGCGAGCTCGAGCTCGCCGGACAGCGGCTGTCCCTGTCCGCGGTGAAGAACGACGTGTACGTCGTCGGCGCCGTCAACGATCACATCGTGCCCTGGTCCTCGTCCTACCAGGCCACTCGCCTGCTGGGCGGCGACGTCCGTTACGTGCTGTCCAGCGGCGGGCACGTCGCGGGTATCGTCAACCCGCCCGGTCCGAAGGCCTGGTACGAGACGTCACCGAGCAATCCCGCTGATGCCGCTGACTGGCGGGCTGCCGCCACAAAGCGCAGCGGCTCCTGGTGGGAGGACTGGACCGAGTGGTCGCAGGAACGCGCCGGCGATCGCGTGCAGCCCCCGTCCATGGGCAGCGACAGGTACCCGGCGACCGGCGATGCACCGGGCGACTACGTCCGCGGCTGAGCACCTCCGCCGCTCACCGCACCCGGCCGGACGCCCGCCGCCGTCCTCTTCGCTTGACAAACCGCGCGCTTGCTCGGTATACTGAGCACAGATCCTGAGGAGGACATCATGACTGAGACCCGCATCGCAGACCGCGTGCAAGAAGAGATCCTGAAGACCGTCCGCACGAGCCAGGCGGCAGTCGTCGACGCAATCGAGACCTGGGCCACAACGGTTCAGACCTTCACCTCGACGCTGCCGGAGATGCAGATTCCGTTCGCCGACAAGCTGCCGAAGCCGCAGGAGTTCGTCACGAGCAGCTACAACTTCGCCGAGCAGCTGCTGGCCAGCCAGCGCAAGTTCACTGAGGACGTCATCAAGGCGACCGCGCCGATGCTGCCGGGCAAGGACGAGACGCCTGCCAGGAAGACCGCCTCCGCCGCCAAGTAACCGTTCCAGCCGAGCGCGCACAGCGCTGACGCGGGCACCGGCCAGGCAGCTGCCATCGGCGCTCGCCCGCCCGGCTGACCTGCCCATTCCCGCCCGCCCGGCTGGCCCGCAAATTCCCGCCCGCCCGGCTGGCCTGCAAATTCCCGCCCGCCCGGCTCGGCCCGCCCATTCCCGCCCGCCCGGCTCGTCCGCCCGTTCCCGTCGATTCGCTGCGCGTTCACGCCGCTTCGCCGCTCTCCCCTCCTGATTCGCCGCCTGGCGGGTCAGGCGAGGACGGCGCAGAGCACGGCCGTGTCGTCGTTTCGGCCGGCGGCTGGCAGTGAGTGACTGATGAGGGCATCGCACAGTGCGACAGGATCGTCCTGTGCCGCGGCCCGCAGGACTGCGGCGAGCCGGTCCAGGCCGGCATCGATAACCTCGTCGCGCCGCTCGACAAGCCCGTCGGTAAACAGCACAAGCACGCTGCCGGGCTCGAAAGTGATCACGTGCTCGGGCCTGTGCGTTGTCTCCAGGCCCAGCAAGGCTCCCCCCTCCCGGTCGAGCGAGGCGACGCTGCCGTCTGGTCCCCGCAGGAGCGGCGGCAGATGCCCGGCCAGGCAGTACCTGAGGGTCCGTTCAGCCGGGTCGATGATCGCTACCGCCGCGGTCGCGAGCAGGCCGTCGAGAGTACTGCAGGAGAACCGGTCGAGCGCGGCCAGCAGATCGGCCGGTCCGCGCTCAGGGGCTAGAGCGCGAGCGGCGCTGCGCATCTGTCCCATGGCGATCGCGGCATTGAGCCCGTTCCCGGCTACGTCGCCCACGATGAGCATGACGCGTCCGCCGGGCAGCGGAATCGCGTCATACCAGTCGCCGCCGATGCCGTACTGGGTCTCGGCAGGCATATACCGTGCGCCCAGCCGCACTCCGGCCAGCTCAGGCAGGGTGTCAGCCAGCAGGCTGCGCTGCACTGACGCGACCAGGCCGCGATCCCTGTCGTGCTCAATAGCCCGGCGCAGCGCGTCCCCGATCACGGAGCGCAGAGCGGTCAGGACAATCTGCTCGGAGTCATCGGCCAGCGCCGGCTTGCCAGGGAAGGCCAGTGCCAGCACGCCCATCATGCGATCCCCGCTCTGCAGCGGCAGCGCTGCCCAGGCCTGGTGACCAGAGCCGGCGAATATCTCGTATGCCTCCGGATACCGGGCCGCCAGATCGTCCGGATCCGGGACGTAGACGGGGGCGGCCATCAGGCTCGCCTCGCGCAGCGGGGACGGCACTGACGGGGGCAGCGCCTGCCACCGGGCCAGCTGAGCGTCAGAGAATCCGACCGCGCTGAGCGTGGTCAGAAGCTCAGGACGCAGCGGGTCAGCCAGGGCCATCCTGGCCGCGGATGCGCCGAAAGCGGGCAGGCCGTAATCGAAGACGGCCGCCGTCACCTCGGCCAGCGACGCGGAAGCGGCCAGCACGGTCATCATGCGCTGCAGCCGCTCGGCGCGATGACGCTCGGCGCGCTCTGCTTCCAGCATCAGCGCGCGCCCCAGTGCATCTGCCGCGAGCCGCGCTACCAGCCGGACCTCGTCCCGCTGCTTGTCGGTGAACTGCTGTTCCTGCGCCCAGGCAATCCCCATGGCGCCGATCACGGGCTGCCGCTGGCCCTGCCCGTGCAGGGCCAGCGAGGCAGTGGCCGCCAGTCCGGCTGAGGCCGTGTCAGCGGCCAGCGACGGGTAGCGCGCCCTGATGTCGGACAGCGAGCCGAGCCACACCTCACCACCAGACCTGAGGACTGTACCCAGCGGCGTCGACTCATCGACCGGGATCACTGGGTAGCCGCGGGCGACGTCCTCGAGCAGGCTGGGCGCATGGAACAGCCGCGCTGCGGGCGGCTCCGATCCCCTGTCAAGCAGCGCGATGTTGGCGAACTGCGCGCCGGCCGGCGCGCCGCCCAGATCGGCGATCACCCGCGCTACCTCGCCCGCGGACTCCGCCAGGGACAAGGCCTGCATCAGTCGGCCCAGCAGTGCTGCCGTCGTGCTTTCGTCCAGCGGGCTGGGCCCCCTTCCCTTTCCGGGCGCTCCGCCGGGCTGACCATGATCCGGGAGAGCTATGCACGCCAGGGCGTGTACAAGTCTCCCCGATCATGTATTCCGCGCTACAGCGCGGTACGAGTAACCAGCCGATTGCGGGGCAGACGACCTATCTCGGTACACGCATTCCGTACTGCCGCGCGGGCCGCCCTCGCCGCGCCTCCTGATGGCGGCTTAAGGCGCGGCGGAGAAAGCGAGCCGGCTGATCGTGGACCCCCTGACTGGTGGCGATCCCGCTGAGGTGGGCAGGTACCGGCTGCACGCGCGGCTCGGAGCCGGCGGCATGGGAACGGTGTACCTGGCGTTGACTCCCGGCGGCCGGCCGGTGGCACTGAAGATGGTGCGCCCTGAACTGGCTGACAACGCCGACTTCCGGGCCAGGTTCCGCCAGGAAGTCGACGCCGCCAGGCGGGTTCACGGCATCTACACCGCCCAGGTCCTGGACGCCGATCCGGACGGCGATCCGCCGTGGCTGGTAACGGCATTCGTCCCCGGGCTCACCCTGCAGGAGGGCGTGACTCGTCACGGCCCGCTGCCGGTCGACACGGTGCTGATCCTGATGGCCGGCGTCGCCGAGGCCCTGGAGATGATCCACGCGGCCGGGGTCGTGCACCGTGACCTGAAGCCATCCAACGTCCTGCTCGCGCCGGACGGGCCTCGGGTCATTGACTTCGGTATTGCGCGGGCGGCCGAGACCAGCCCGCTGACAGGCAGCGGAATCCGGATCGGCTCCCCGCACTACATGGCTCCCGAGCAGGTCGCCGACAAGCCCGTCTCGGCAGCTGCCGATGTCTTTGCCCTCGGCTCGCTGGCGACCTTTGCGGTGCTTGGCCGGTCGCCGTTCGGCGAGGGCGACGCCCTGCCGGTCATGTACCGGGTCCTGCACCAGCCCGCCGACCTGTCCGGCTGCCCGTCACCGTTGCGCGCCATCGTCGAGCGCTGCCTGGCCAAGAACCCGGCGGAGCGCCCGACGGCGGCAGAAGTCATCAGCTTGTGCCGGGCCGTGACGGCAGGCAGAACCCGGCAGATCGCGCAGCCCTGGCTGCCGCCCGCGGTGGCAGCCGCCGGCGGGCGCGCGGCAGACGCGGCGCCGGCAGCCGAAGGACTGGCCGCCCAAGGGCTGGCCGCCGCAGTGGCACCAGCCGCAGCCGTGGTCGGGCCAGCTGCCGCAGGACCGGCCGCCGCCGTGGGACCAGCCGCAGCCGTCGTCGGGCCAGCCGCCGCAGGACCGGCCGCCGTGGTCGGGCCAGCCGCCGCGGGACCGGCCGCGGGTGACGGAGTACCCGCCGGCATCATGACCCGGCGTCAGCCCCCGCAGCCGTCCGTCCGGACAGCGCCAGCCCCCGCGATCTACGGCCGGCCGCCGAAGCGCCGCAGGCACCGGCTGCGGGCCGCGGTACTCACGCTGTCCCTCGCCGCCGTGTGCCTCGTCGCCCTGCTGGTCGCTGCTGGCGCCTGGCTGATCAGCGGCAGCAACTCTGCCGGGCCGCCCTCCGGCGGGCACAGTCCTGGATCGCCGGCATCAGCGTCACCGCCAGCGTCCTGGCTCACGGGCACCTGGATCGGGGCAGCGAACCAGCCCACTGGCGTGGTCACGCACTGGACCGCTGAGCTGACCTTTCCGCGCTCCGGCCGCGTCGGCACGTTCCGTTTCCCGTCCCTGGGCTGCTCGGGAACCCTCATCGTGACGAGGACCACGCGCACGACGGCGTCAGTCGATGAGGAGCTGACGCAGAATCCGAGACAGGTGTGCGTGGCTCGCGGGCTGATGCAGCTCACCCGGTCCGGCACCAACGGCATGACCATGACCTGGCAGGACGCCAGCAACCGGAGCAACGTCGCCACCGGATACCTGAAACCGCGCTAGCGCGGCTGATGCTCCTCCGCAGTCTCCGGCGCAGGTACCTGCGGGGCAGCCCGCAAGGCGTCGTTCATCATGTCGTTGAATCTCCTGGTCGCCGCGACCTCGTCCGACCGGAGCGCGTCGCGGCGCAGGCGGGCCCGCTCCACGAGCACCTCCACCTCGTCACTGGCCAGAACCTCCATCGTCTCGGCCACGTAGTCCGCCAGCGGCATCGCGCGCGGATCGGTCAGGTTGACGTCCATCAGGGCAGTCTGCGTGTACGGCGGAGCGATCTCGAGCACTGTCACCGCCGATCCCTCCAGGCAGTGCCGCAGGGACAGCGTGTACGAGTGCAGCGCGGCCTTGGTCGCGGAATACACAGCCGACGACGCCAGCGGCACGTAGCCGAGCATGGACGAGACGTTGATGATGGTTGCCGACGGCTGCCGTCGCAGATGAGTGATGAGCGCCGAGTTCAGGCGCACCGGCCCCAGCAGGTTGGTCGCGATGATCGACATCAGGGTCGCGTCGTCGAGCGGCCTGCTGACGTCGTCACCGGTCATAATCCCGGCATTGTTGATGACGACGTTCACATCCGGATGCTGCGCGAGAACGTCGTGCGCGGCCTGCTTGATGCTCTCCGGGTCGGCTACATCCAGCTTCACGGCCAGCATCCCCGGATAGGCCGCCGCGACCATCCTCAGCAGTGCTGGCCGGCGCCCGGCGATGATGACCTGGTTGCCTCGCTGGTGCAGCTCCGCGGCGAGGCCGCGGCCGATGCCGGAGGCGCCGCCAGTGATGAGAATCGTGTTGCCGCTGAGCTTCATGCGCCCCCGTTCCGCAGGAAGACCTCCTGCTGACGGCGAACGTAGTCCTCGAAGGTTGTCGGCGGACGTCCGAGCAGCCAGGTCAGCACGTTCGGGTTGCCGACAAAGTCGTGGCTGCTGTAGCGCGCGGTGATCGCCCGCAGGACCCTCACCTGGTGCGTGACCTCCCGCGGGTCCGCATCCCCGACCCAGGCCCGGAGATAGGTGTCGGCATCGATCTCCCGCACGGCGATCTGCCGGCCCAGCACCCGCGAGATGATGCCGCCCAGCTCGTGCGCTGTGTAGCGGCCCGGCGCCGCCAGCTCGTAGGTGGCGCCGGCATGACGCTCGCTGTCGGTCAGGGCCATGCAGGCGACATCCGTGACGTCACCGAGGTCCACCAGCGACTGACGGCGCCCGAGTGACCACGACAGCTCAAACACGCCCTTCTCGAAGACGGGCCTGAGCTTCAGCGGCAGCATGTAGTTGGCCGGCTGCAGGATGGTGAACTCCAGGCCTGACGACAGCAGGTGCTCTTCGATGTCGCGCTTGATCTCGTGCTGCACCAGATCCGTGGTAATCGCATGCAGCACCGAGCTGAGCACCAGATGCTTCACGCCCTCAGCCCTGGCCGCGTCCACGACCGCGAATCCCATGTCCCGCTCGCGCGGGTGGATGGTCGGGCCGACGTGATACACCTTCTCGACGCCGGTGATAGCCCTGGCCAGCACCGCCGGCTCGCTGATGTCGCCAGCCACTGTCTCGTGTGCCCCGAGGGCCTGCAGTTGCTCAGCAGATGCTTGCGACCGGACGCAGGCCCGGACCCGCTGCCCGGCCGCGATCAGTTTCGGGACGAGCAGCCTGCCCTGATTGCCATTGGCGGCCGTGACCAGAATCATGCTGCCCCGCCTGGCGTCAGCCCGACCATGAGCCACTCCCTCGCCGGCGTGCCGCCGTCAGGCCGGGCGCGGACCCGCGGCGAGCCGGGCATAGGCCGATCGCACGGCGGGAACCAGCTTTTCGGCCGCCGCCGGGTCGGCGCGGTCGGCGCGGAGCCTGAGGATGTTCCCGGCCCGCAGGCCAGCCGGGACATCGTCACCACGGGCAGCGACGAGTACATGGAAATGCAGGTAGTTCTCGCCGAAGACCAGCAGGTAGGTCGCGGGCGCCCCGGTCACCTCGGTGACCGCGGCCACAAGGTCCCTCGCGTGGCGGCCATAGGACGACAGTTCCTCGTCGTCGAGCCCGGTGATCCGCTCGGCGTGCCGGCGCGCCCGCAGGATGAACCAGCCGGGAACGTCGTATCCCGGCACGACCTCGGCTGCCCAGAGCGGATCGCGGAAAACGACCGAGCTCTCGTCGGCCTGCTCCATCGTGCATAGCAGGCAGTCACCGGTCACGCTCAATCGAAGGCCTGAATAACCGCGGTGGCCGGGATGTCGTCGCGCACCCGGGCAGTGTCATTGATGTCGCGCCAGATCTCGTAGCCGTTCTCCCGGCAGATCTTGCCGTCCCGGCACTGGAACGCGTGCAGCAGCCGTACGCTCACGGTCGTTCCCGGCGGGAACGGGCAGTTTTCAAAGCCGTCACCGGTGATGGTCCACTCGAAGATGCTGTCGTCGAAGACCCACTCCTCGGTCGCGAACCGGTACAGGTTCGTGATCTTGTGAACGTTCATCGAGCCAAAGATCTTCAGGTACTCGGCCTTGACGTCATCGACGTTGCGATGGACCAGGCCGCGGGCCGGAACCTCCCAGACGATGTCGTCGGTGTAGACCGAGACTGCCTTGTCGATGGTCTCGGCAGTCTCGTTGTGGAAGTGCACCTCGACGGCGGCAAGGTTGCTGGCGATGATCTCCTCGCGGGTTCGCTCCGCCTGCGATGTCACGGTTACCTCCCCGTCATAGCCTGCGCCGAGGCTATCCGGTATATGTGATAACAGCAATGCTCCGGTCCTGAGTCAGTTCGAGGCGCCGATGACGGCAACCGGTATCATTGATATCGGTCCATCGGGATGGAGAGCGAGGCGACGAGTGGAGTCAGCTGCGACTGCGGTTGTCCGTCCTATCGAGCCGCGGTCCGTCGCCGACCAGGTCATGACCGAGCTCCGGCGGTCGATACTGTCCGGGGCCCTGGAGCCGGGCCGCGAGTTCTCGCTGCGAGAGCTGGCCGAGATGCTCCAGGTCAGCATCATCCCGGTTCGCGAGGCACTGCGAAGCCTGGAGAATCAGGGCCTGGTCCAGATGCGCCCCGGCCGGAGTGCCGTCGTCGCTCCCCTTGACCTGGATGAGCTGCAGAGCATCTACCGGCTGCGGCGCCGCCTGGAGCCGGAGATCGCGCAGCGCTCGTGCCGTCTCCTGCCGGATCCCGAGCTCGACCGCCTGCAGCTCGAGGCGGCGGAGTTCGGTGACGAGCACCGGACGATGAACGAGATCTACGACGCCCACCACACCTTCCATCTCGCGCTGCTGGCTCCGGCGGCAACCAGCTGGGACCTGCGCATACTCAGCACGCTGTGGCGTGCCTCGGAGCGCTACGTGCGCATCGGCTGGGGCATGCTGGACCCGGACCCGCATGAGCACCAGCGGCGTAAGCAGCATCATCAGGAGCTCGTCGAGGCCTTCAGGCAGCGGGATCCGGAGATCGCGTCGAGCGCGCTGCTGCAGCACCTCACCCGCAACGAGCAGACCGCGCTGCTCGCGCTCGGGCCGAATCGCGGCTCGCTAACGCCCGCCGGCTGACGCTCCCCTGACGGTGTCGATGAGGGCGCCGGCGTCGTCAGGCTCGCGGTCGCCCGCCCAGGCGACGTAGTTATCCGGGCGCACGAGCACGAGTGCCGGCCAGGGCGGGGCCCGGTCTTCGAGTTCCAGAAGCCTGAGCGGAACCCCGCGGGAGCGCGCGACCGCAGTGATCGCATCGACGGGGACGCCGTGATCCGCCGTCAGGAGAGTGAGGCCGTCACCTAGCTCGTCGTACAGCGACCGGCCGGGGGCGAGCCACGCGTGCGGCAGCAGTGCCCCCGCGACGGGCACGCCCGCTGCCCCGGCGGCGGCGCTGCCCTCCCGGTCACCGCCGGCGATGACCGGCGACGGCGCGACGCGAACATCCAGCACCAGGTCAAGTGCGTGAAACTCGGCCCGCTTGGTCGCCTGGATCCTGTCCCCTGCCGCTCGCCGGGCTGCCTCGCCGGCCGCGTCGTCAACGTCGAGATTGGCGGCGACCAGCTCGGGCGACGTCACGCGCATGTTCGCGGTCGCCTCGCGGATGACCCGCTCCTGAATCGGCCGGCGTTCAGTCTCGTAGCTGTCCAGCAATCGCGGTCCGGCCCAGCCGTCCAGCGTGGCCGCGATCTTCCAGCCCAGGTCAACGGCGTCCCCGAGCCCGGTGTTCAGCCCGTGGCCGCCGAACGGAGGGTTCAGGTGAGCCGCGTCCCCGGCAAGGAATACCCGGCCCTGGCGCATCCGGTCGACGATCTGCATGCGGGCTGTCCAGGGATCGTGAGAAAGGACGGTCGCGCCGGCCGGCACACCGGCCGCGGCGTCGATGATGCGCCCGGCCTCGCGCGCGCCGGTCTCGGGATCGACGCCGAACGCGATAATCCACCAGGTGTCGTCCGGATCGAGCGGGCCGACCAGCGCCGGCGCGTCAGGATTGATGATCCAGTAGTGGACGGCCGGGCCGTGCCGGACATGCCGCCACAGGCCGGGCGCCCGGAAGACCATGCCGAAGTTCGGCCGCAGGGCATGATCGCCGGTATACGCGGCTCCGATGCGCTCCCGGACAGTGCTGCGCGGACCGTCGCACCCGATCAGGTAGGACGCCGCGACCACGGTGCGCACGCCGGCCCCGTCAGTGATCGTGACCCGGACCTCGCCGGGATCCTGCTCGACGTCCGTGACCGTGGCTCCGGCTGCCAGCGTGCACGCGGGCAGTTCGCCTACCGCCTTCCGGAGCAGCTCTTCCAGAACGTACTGCGGAGCCTGCTGGCCGAGCTCAGGGAAGCGGTCACCGTCATAGACCAGGCCCAGGACCCCGGTGAACCGCGACAGCTCCCGGCCCGCGAGCGAGGTGCAGAACACGACGTCCTGCGACCAGCCGGGGCTCAGGGGCGCGCGCTCGCGCAGCTGGCCGGCGATGCCCCACCGGCGCAGATGCTCCATCGACCGCACGTTGATCGTCTTGCAGCGCGGACGCGCGCGAGACACCGAGGTGCGCGGCTCAACGACCAGGCAGCGGACACCGCGACGGCCCAGCTCGACGGCGGCGGCGAGGCCCACCGGGCCGCCGCCTGCCACGATGACCTGTGTCGACACTGGCAGCGGCGGCCCGCCTGCCGCATCGGGCGACATCAGCTCGCCGCGTTCTGCCGTCCCCACAGCTCGCACTCCCCGATGAAAGCGAGCTGGCGCAGGTGCAGGCCGTAGCCCAGGATGTGGTGGTCGATGCTGTGCCCGGTGGCGCGGGCGATCCCCGCCGTCACGAACGGCGCAGCGGTCAGCAGCTTGGCGAACTGCTCGACATTCGCCGGCGTGCTGTCCCAGAGCGCATCGAATTCGGCCAGCTCGTTATGCACCGGGACGGTGATGCGGGGCGCGATCCCCGGCAGGTGCTCATCCGGCCACCTCGGTGCCTGGATCAGCTCGCGGACCGGTACGGGCGCATACGACACGTGAGCATGCTCGATGCCCTCAGCGGTACGGGTGAACTCGGGCCCGAACATCACCTGATCGCGCTGGTCATAGGGCAGGTCAACCGTTGCATCGGGCGGAAGCGATGCGAGGGCCGACGCCGCGCCGCCAGCCCTGATCACAGCACCCATCCCGGTAACGGATGCACCGAGCAGCCGGAAGTCAGTCTCGGCGGCCGCGATCATCGCTGCGATCATGCCGCCGATGGAATGGCCGACCAGGACAACGCCGTCAGCGCCGTAGCTGCCTGCCGCCTGCGCGATCGCCGCGGCCAGCAGCCGAGCATGCCGCGCGAATGTGTTGTCGTCCGGCTCGAGCGCCGAGCTGCCGCCGTAGCCAGGCCGGTCGAAGCTCAGCACCGAATAGCCGAGGCCTGCGGCCAGATCCATGAACGAGCCGTGCCGCGAGCCCGCCACATCGAAGTACCTGGCGTTATAGGTGCCGCCGTGCAGGGCCGCGATCAGCGGCCGGCCAGCACTCGCATCAGGCCCGGCTGTCAGGGCCGAGATCGTCAGCCCGTCTACCGCGAACTCGGCAGTGCCACGTTCGGATGCCATCGGTGTCTCCTCGCTAGGGCCGTCCCCTGTCCGCCGCCCGACCATCCGGACCGCCGTGAGGCCGTCACCGGGCGGTCTGCCACGTCACCCTAGTTGATATATGTGATAACAAGCAATGGCGGACTTCTCTCGCCATGGCTGGCGCAGGCGGAACGCAGTTCAGGGCGCCGCGCGGCTACCGTGCCTCCTGCTCCTGCTCCTGCTCCTGCGCCGGGCCCTCCACGTAACCGGCTAGCCGCTTGCCGAGCATGAGCGAGACCTGATACTCGCCGTGCCGCACGCCGAGCCCGTAGAGGTCTCCCGTCGGCTCGACCGTCCAGCCGTGCAGTTCGACACCCCGGGTGACGCACTGCAGCACGCGCGCGGCGCGCTCAGCCGCATTGTGGTACATGGACTCGATGTCATTCAGCTGCAGGGCGAGGCCAAACTCGATGTCCTTGTTGGCACGCAGGGCGACAAGGTTGCGCTCGAGCTCGATGAGCACCGGGGCGAGGGACAGGTCCGCGACAGAGTGCGGATGGGGCGCCGACATGATGACCACCATGGCTTTCAGGTAGGGCTGATGTTCACCCTAGTCTCATCGCCTGACGGCCTGCTGCCATCGGACCAATGGCCCTGGCCGCGACGGCTTAAGTCATCAGCAGCGCCGACCCGCGCCGGAACTCGCTGCCGGGCTGCCGGCCGATCTTCGCGTGCCTGGCGCCTAGAAACTAAGGGCGCGGCGCAGCGCGGCGATGCGCCTCTCCCAGATCCGCCGGGACAGCGGCGCCTCGGCGGCGAAGTTCTCGGACGCGTGGTAAGCACCGGGACTGACGTGCAGCTCGACCGGAACCCCGGCCGCCATCAGCCGCATCGCGAAGGCAATGTCCTCGTCCCGGAACAAGTCAACGGTGCCCACATCGATGAAGGCCGGCGGCAGGCCGGACAGGTCTTCGGCCCTGGCGGGCGCGGCGTACTCGTCGGGCTGGCCGTCGCCGGGAAACCGCGGTCCCGGGCCAGCATGCAGACGGCAATAGTCAGGCCGCCTCTGGCGCTGCCGCCGTAAACGGCCAGGCGCTCCGGGTCGATACCGAGCTCGGCGGCGTTGCGTGCCATCCAGGTCAGGCCGGCGTAGCAGTCCTCGACCGGTGCTGGATGCGGATGCTCGGGTGCGAGCCGGTAGTCCACCGAGACACCCACGGCACCGACCTGATCGCAGATCGCGCTCGCGGCGGCGCCCTCGCCCTCGATATCTCCGAGGATCATGCCGCCGCCGTGGATGCAGTAGATGCCGGGCAGCGGGCCGGACGCGGCCGCGGGGCGGTAGACCCGCACCCGGACGTCGGGTGCGCCCTCAGGTCCGGGCACCATGCGGTCTTCCGAGTTGACGTTCAGGTTGGGCGGCACTTCCATGGCCGCCAGCAGCTGCATCAGGGCGGCCCTGCGCTCCACAATGCCGGGGATTGAGTTCACTGCCGTCGGATCCTGGCAGAGAACGTCGTCAGCCCGGCAGTCCGGCCAGGGTGCTGGCGCGCTTGCAGTGATAGCCGTCGCGGACGCAGTCCGGCACACAATCGCCTATTTCGGGTGCGCTGACGCTGGGAGCTTCGGACCCTCATTCTTCAGACCGCCGATCCTGACCCGGGTGTGACTGGGCCGTTCGCCGCTCGTTCACTGACTGTTCACCCTCACCGGATGAGGCGCGGGGTCGCGATGCGGGGAATCGTGGCCTCATTACGCGCCGGCCTCGACTAGTGCCGGAACGCCCCAGGGATGGCCGAACTGGCCTGGACTGGGACGTTCTGGGGAGATGAGTAACTATGGGTGTCCAGACAGCTGAGGCGCCGACGCGCCGGCTTCCGAGGTACCACCTCGACGAGGGCCTCGCGCATCTGACACCCGCTGACCGCACGGCCCGCGGCGAGGACGCGCGGGCGCGGGTGCCCAGGGAGAGCCACGCGGGCTTCAGCCCGCGCCCCGACCGGCCCGACCCGCTGGCGCTGCTCGCGGCGCAGAACACGACTCGGGTGCCGGAGCTGGTGCCGGTCCGGTGGGGCCGGATGGCGGCATCCCCGTTCGCTTACTTCCGCGGGGCCGCGCTGCCGATGGCCAGCGACCTGTCCGCGACGCCTGTCTCCGAACTGGCCGTACAGGCCTGCGGTGATGCGCACCTGTCGAACTTCGGCATCTTCGGATCTCCCGAGCGGCTGCTGGTGTTCGACGTCAACGACTTCGATGAGACGCTGCCCGGACCATGGGAATGGGACGTCAAGCGGCTCGCGGCGAGCCTGGAAGTGGCCGCACGGGACAACGGAGTGCCGGCCAGGAAACGCCGTGAGATCGTCCTGGCCGCTGTCGGCCAGTACCGGCAGGCGATGCGCCGCTTCGCGGCCATGAAGAACCTGGATGTCTGGTACGCCCGGGCCGACATGGACCAGCTGCAGGTCGAGTTCAGGTCACAGCTCAAGAAGCGCCAGCGCCAGGTCGTCAGCAAGGGCCTGTCCAAAGCGCGGACCCATGACAGCATGCAGGAACTCTCCAAGCTGTGCCACGATGTGGACGGCCAGCCGCGGATCATCTCCGATCCCCCGCTGCTCGTTCCGGTCGACGAGCTGCTGCCCAAGGCAGTCGAGCGCAAGGCGTTCGAGTCACGGCTGAATGAGCTGGTCGGCAAGTACCGGCGCACCCTGGAGCCGAGCCGCCGGCTCCTACTCACCCAGTTCGAGGTCGCCGACATGGCCCGCAAGGTCGTCGGCGTCGGCAGCGTCGGCACCCGATGCTGGATCTTGCTGATGCTGGGCCGGGACGCGTCCGATCCGCTGTTCCTCCAGGTGAAGGAAGCGCAGGAGTCCGTGCTCAGCTGGTTCGTCGGTGCCAGCAAGTACTCCAACCAGGGGCAGCGGGTCGTCGCCGGCCAGCAGCTGATGCAGGCATCGAGCGACATCTTCCTCGGCTGGCAGCGCGCCGAGGGCCTCGACGGCCAGACCCGCGATTTCTACGTCCGCCAGCTGCGGGACTGGAAGTTCTCCATCGATGTCGCGGCTCTGCGCCCGCGCGGCCTGCGCATGTACGGCTCGCTGTGCGGCTGGGCACTCGCGCGGGCGCACGCCTGCTCAGGCGACCGGATCGCCATCGCTTCCTACCTCGGTTCCTCGGACGCGTTCGACCAGGCCATCGCGCAGTTCGCCGCCGACTACGCCGATCAGAACGAGCGGGACTACGAGGCGCTGGTCGCCGCCATCAAGTCCGGCGAGATCACGGCCGACCAGGGCGTGTAAGGACCGCGGCTGGACTGAGGGACCACAGATGACGGACGGGGCACCCGTTGCCGGGAGCGGGAACAGCGCGGCGGCCGGGACCGGGGACAGCACCGGGCCGGTCGCCGGGCGCGGAGACGCGGGCGAGCGCGGAGACGCGTCCGGAAGCGACGCTGCGGCCGGGCACGACGCTGCGGCCGGGCACGACGCTCCGGCCGGGCACGACGCTCCGGCCGGGCGCGACGCTCCGGCGATGCTGGGGACAGCCTTCCCGCGCACGCATCACGCCCTGTGGCTGGAGTTCGGGAACCGGTCGGACTTCGACGATCCGCGCCAGGAATGGCGCCGGCTGTTCTCCGAGTTGCTGGGCACGTTCGCGCTGGTACTGGCGGCCTCGGGCGGAGGGCTGCTGCATGCCAAGGGACAGATCAGCCTGGCGGCCGCGGTCGTCGCGCCCGGCCTGACGGTCACGGCGGTCATCTTGTTCATGGGCGCCGTCTCCGGTGCGCACCTGAATCCGGCGGTGTCGATTGCCTTCGCGCTGCGCAGAGACTTCCCGTGGAAGCGCGTCCCTGGCTACATCGTCATCCAGCTCATCGGCGCCACGCTGGCCTGCCTGTTCCTCCGCTGGATTTTCGGCAACACCGAGCATCTCGGCGCGACGCTCCCCGGACCCGGCTACCACGCCTGGCAGGCCCTGCTCATCGAGATCGTGCTGACCGCGCTACTGGTCAGCGTCATCCTCGGCACCGCGTCCGCCGCGCAGAACGTCGGCGCGATCGCCGCACTCGGCGTCGGCGGCTACATCGCGCTGGCCGGGCTGTGGGCCGCCCCGGTCAGCGGGGTGTCCATGAACCCGGCCCGCTCCTTCGGCCCGGCCCTGGCCAGCGGTGACTTCACCAGCTACTGGGTCTATGTCGCGGGGCCGCTCGCCGGCGCGCTGATCGCCGTCGCCTGCGCCAGGGCGCTGCGGGGCTCCGGCGGCGACCCCGTCTCTCGCGCGGCAGGATCCGGCCGGCTGGGCGAGGCGGCACTCGCTGCTACCGCCAGGATGCTGTCCGGGAAACCCGGGCCGGGCACCGCACCGCCCGAGCGCGGCACCGAGCCAGGTCAGCCAGGCAGCGGGCAGTAAGCTCGCCACGAGTTCGGCGGCGGATTCCGCGGCACGGCACGTGACGACGAGGACGGACGGACATGACCTCACCGACGGCAGGCCGGCGGAGCCGGTTCATCGATCCCGTGATCGAGGAGTACGCGGCGGCTCATTCCACCGCACCCGACAGCCTCCAGCAGGAACTGCGGCGCGTTACGCGGCAGCGGACCGGACCGGCCGCGGGCATGCAGATCGGCAGCGATCAGGCCGTTCTGATGGAGATACTGGTACGCGCGATGGGCGCGAAGCGGGCGGTCGAGATCGGCACGTTCACTGGCTACTCGGCGCTTGCGGTCGCCAGGGGGCTCGGCCCCGACGGCCACCTGCTCTGCTGTGACGTCAGCGAGGAGTGGACGTCAATCGCACGCGCAGCCTGGCAGGAAGCCGGGGTCGCCGACCGGATCGAGCTGCGGCTGGGCCCTGGCCTTGAGACTCTCCGGTCCCTGCCGCCCGGCGAGCAGTTCGACTTCGCGTTCATCGATGCCGACAAGACCGGATACGCCGGGTACTACGAGGAAGTCCTGGCCCGGCTGCGGCCGGGAGGACTCATCCTGCTGGACAACATGCTGCAGGACGGCCGGGTCGCCGACAGGGAGGCCGACGACGCGAGCGTGACCGCGATCCGCTCGCTCAACGACGCCCTTGCCGCCGACCCGCGCGTGCGAGTGGCCCTGATCACCCTCGGCGACGGTGTCAGCATCGTGCAGAAACTCTAGGCGGGCCCGGCTTTCTCGACCGCGGCAGCGATCGCCCGCGCATCGGCGGTGACCTGCACTCCCGCGACCAGCACGGTCGGAGTGGCCTCGACCCCCGCGGCCACGGCACGCGCGGTTACGTACGGCGGCCAGCCCAGGTAGGTCCCGTCCGCCACGCAGGCAGCGAAAGCGGCCTCGTCCAGCCGGGCCGGACTGGCCAGTGCGATGAGCTCGTCATCACTCAGGCCGGGGCCGCCTTCCGGCGGCTGGCTGACGAACAGCTCGTGCGCGTACGCCAGGAAACGGTCCTGATCGGCCGCGCACCCTGAGGCGGCAGCCGCCCGGGTCGAGTAGGCCGTCGTCGAGGCCTCGTCCAGGAAATTCATCGGGTGATAGGCGAGCGAGATCAGCCCCTCGCGCAGCAGCTCGCCCAGTACCGACTCCGACGACAGCTCGAATCGCTGGCAAAACGGGCACAGGAAGTCGATGAAGGCGTCCACCCGGACCCGGCCCTCCCCGACGAGAACACCGTCGCCGTCGGGCGTCGCGCCTGCCGGTACGCGGCCGGGCCTGCTCGAATCGCTCATCTGTTCCCCCGATCCTGGTGAGCCGCTGAGGCCTCCATGTCGGCCTCCTGCCCGGTACAGGGCCAGGTAACCCGGCGCAGGGCGGGGTAGTGTGCCGACCGGCGGACGGCACACCACGGAGGCGGGCACGACGATGAGATCATCGGGGCGCAGCGGGCACGGGCATCGCCAGACCTCCGCGGACGGCGGCTGACGGGTGCCGGAGCTACCCGAGGTCGAGTCGGCCCGTGCCGTAATCGAGCGCGCCGCACTCGGACGCGAGATCGCTGACGTCGACGACAGCGACACCTACGAATGCCGCCCGCACCGGCCTGGTGAGATCCGCTCGGCCATCCTCGGCCGGCGACTGACTGCCGTCCATCGTCAGGGCAAGAGCATGTGGCTCGATACCTCGGCCACCTCCGGCCCCGCCACCTCGTCCGGTACCGCCGCCGGTTCCGTCGGCACCGGCTCCGCAGGCCCGGCGCTTGGCATTCATCTCGGCATGTCCGGCAAGATCGTTATCGCCGACGGCCGCGGCAGCGAGATCGACGGCGGCGACTACTGGGAGCGCGGCCGCGCCCGCGGTGACTACCGATTCTCCCGGTTCTCCCTGACGTTCGTAGACGGGGGGTCGCTGCTGCTCATCGATCCGCGCCGGCTCGGCCGGGTTCGCCTGGATCCGCCCGTCGAGGCGCTCGGCCCTGACGCCAGGCAGATCACGCCCGCGCAGTTCCGCGCCGCCTTCGCCAGGGGAACCGCGCCCGTGAAAGCGCGCCTGCTCAACCAGGACGCCATCGCCGGCATCGGCAACCTGCTGGCCGATCAGGTCCTCTGGCAGGCGAAGATCCATCCGGCGCGACCGGTGGACGAGCTCAGCCGGGCTGACGTCGGCCGGCTGCTGCGGGCGGTGCGGCGCTCGGTCGAGTCGGCGGTGGCGGACGGCGGCGTGCACACCCTTCCGCTCATCTCGTTCCGCAAGTCCGGCGCCTCCTGCCCGCGCTGCGGGGCTCCGATGGCCCACGGCACGGTCGGCGGCCGGACGACCTGGTGGTGCTCACGCGAGCAGGCCTGACCGGCCAGCCCGGTACGCGGGCCCGACCGGCCAGCCCGGAATACGGATTCCGCTTTTGCTATTGTGCTTGCGGAAGCACGATTCCGCTTCGGGAGGTCCTGGATGGCCGTAGGGAGCCGGCGGGCGCACCACCAGGTGACGTTCGCGGTGCTGTCGGCTGGCGTTGCCGCCTTCGCGCTGCTGCAGTCGCTGGTGATTCCGGTGCTGACGACCGTGCAGCACGAACTCCATACGACGCAGAGCGCCGCAACGTGGGTCCTGACTGCGTACCTGCTGTCGGCGTCGATCATGACGCCGATCCTGGGCCGGGTCGGCGACATGACGGGCAAGAAGCGGGTCTTCGTGGCCACGCTGATCGCGCTGGCGGTCGGCTCGCTGCTCGCGGCGCTCGCGCCTTCCATCGGCGTCCTGATCGTCGCCCGGGTGATCCAGGGCTTTGCGGGCGGCATGCTGCCGGTCGCGTTCGGCATCATCCGGGACGAGTTCCCGGCGCAGAGGGTGGCCGGCGCAGTCGGCATCCTCGCTGCGCTGACCGCGGTGGGGGCGGGCCTCGGGATCGTGCTGGCGGGCCCGATCGTGGACGCGCTCGGCTACCGCTGGCTGTTCTGGCTGCCGATGATCCTCACGATCGTGGCGGCCGTGTCGGCGGTCCTGTTCGTTCCTGAGTCGCCGGTGCGCACCCCGGGCCGGATCAGCTGGCTGCCCGCGCTCCTGCTGTCCGCCTGGCTGGTCGCGCTGCTGGTCGCTCTTAGCGAGGCACCGGACTGGGGCTGGGGTTCGGGACGGGTGATCGGCCTGCTGGCAGGCGCGGTCGTGCTGGCGGCGGGCTGGGTCGTCGCCGAGCTGCGCGCGGCCACGCCGCTCATCGATATGCAGATGATGCGGCGGACGGCCGTGTGGACGAACAACCTGGTCGCCCTGCTGATCGGCGTCGGAATGTACGCGACGTTCGCGTTCCTGCCCGAGTTCGTGCAGACTCCCGCCGCTGCCGGCTACGGGTTCGGCGCCAGCATCACCCGGTCCGGGCTGATGCTGCTGCCATCGGCGGTCACGATGTTCGTGACCGGCATCTTCGCCGGCCGGCTGGCAGCACGGCTCGGCGGCAAGAGCCTGGTGATTGCCGGCTGCCTGATCGGCTGCGCGGCCATGTCAATCCTGGCGTTCGCGCACCAGTACGAGTGGGAGATCTACCTGTCGAGCGCCATCATGGGCATCGGCTTCGGGCTCGTCTTCTCGGCGATGTCCGCGCTGATCGTCGTTGCTGTGCCGACCTCGCAGACCGGCGTTGCCAGTGGCATGAACGCGAACATCCGCACCATCGGCGGTAGCATCGGGGCCGCGGTGATGGCCAGCATCGTGACGTCGCAGCTCGGCCCGTCCGGGCTCCCGAAGGAGGCCGGCTACACGACCGGGTTCGCGGTCATGGCCGGCGGCCTTGTCCTGGCCGCGGCGGCCGGCCTGCTGATTCCGTCGGCACGCGGGCTGCGGCAGTCCTCGGAAGTGCCAGAGCACGCTGAGCTGGCGATCATCCCCGGCGGGACACTCGCCGGCGACAGCAGCGAGTGATCAGGCCCGCAGCCTCAGGCAGCTCGGGCCGGCAGGGAGCGACGTGAGCAGTCAGGCGCCGGCGCAGGGCACGCGCCCGCATCGGCCGCCGGCTGCGCGGCGCGACGCCGTGCGCAACTACTACCGCATACTCGACGCGGCGCGGGAGGTCCTGGGCGAATCGGGCGCTGACGCCAGCATGGAGGAGATCGCGGCACGCGCCGGCGTTGGCGTCGGAACGGTCTACCGCCGGTTCGCCAGCAAGGACGCCCTCATCGATGAACTGCTGCAGCTCGCCCACGAGGAGGTTCTGTCGGCGACCGAGCGAGCACTGCTCCGCACAGACGGACACGGCCTCGACGAGCTGCTGCACGCCATCGGCGAGTCGTTCGCATCCCACGCGCGCTACGCGAGCCTGCTGCTGCAGCGTCCCACCGATGCCGCCACTACGCGCCGCATCCGGGCCGCCATCGGGGAGCTGACCGCGCGCGCCGTGACGGCCGGCACGGTTAATCCGGCCATCACGGTCAGCGATGTCCTGGCGCTCATCCTGGCGATGCGCGGCCTGGTGCAGGCCGCCGGCGAGGTTGCTCCCGGCGCCTGGCAGCGCTTCCTCGACATCCAGCTGGCCGGCATGCGAGCGGCAGGACCGCTCAGCAGCGAGGCCCCGATGAGCTCACGGCAGCTGTCCAGGCTGGCTCCGCAGCGCCAGTACCGACATCCCGAGAGAAAATAGGCTGTTCTCCGGACGCTTTCTTGCCTCCTGAGCGCTTTGCAGTTCCACCGTTTCGCAGCACCACCGCTTCGCGGCCCCGGCCGATGGCGCTCCGGTATAGCATCGCGCGATGGCCAGAGAATTCACTGCCGCGCTGCAGGAGACCAGCGAGATCGACATCACCGTCCGCGGCCGGGTCAGCGGACGGGAGATCACCGTGCCCGTCTGGTTTGTCGCCGATGCCGGCAAGATCGACCTGCTTCCCGTCACCGGCTCCGATAGCGACTGGTACAAGAACCTCCGCGCGACACCGGGGCTGCAGCTCACGGCGCGCGGCGTCAGTGTGACCGCCCGCGTCACGCCGATCACGGATCCGGGCGACGTGCGCGAGATAGTCGGGAAGTTCCGCGCGAAATACGGCGCTGACCAGGTCGCCGCTTACTACCCGAAGACCGACGTCGCCGTCGAGGTGACCCTGCCGGACTAAACTCCGGCCGGCAGCGGTCAGCGCGAGACGTGCGCCAGCGTCAGCCCGAAGTCACCCGCCGGATCGGTCCAGAACTGCAACGCCTGCAGTCCGGCGGCAGCCAGCTCAGCCTCGACGCGCTCGCGGCGGAACTTGGCCGAGATCTCGGTGCGCAGCTCCTCCCCCGCCGCGAACTCGACGGTCAGGTCCAGCGCCCCGATCGTGACCAGCTGCTCGCGCGCCGGTCGGAGCCGCATCTCGATCCACTCGTGCACCGCGTCCCAGACGGCGACGTGCTGGAACTCCTCGACCGCGAAGTTGGCGTCCAGCTCGGTATTCACGACCCGGAGCACGTTGCGGTTGAACTCCGCTGTTACCCCGCTCGAGTCGTCGTAGGCCCGCTGCAGCCGGCCCGCGTCCTTCACCAGATCCGTGCCGAGCAGGAACGTGTCATCGGGGCGCAGCGCGGCACCGACCTGGCTGAGGAACGCCGCGCGCGGGACCGGCTCGAGGTTGCCGATAGTGGAGCCGAGGAACGCGATCATGCGCCGGCCGCCGGACGGGATCGCGGCCAGGTCGCGCTCGAAATCACCGACGAACGGGGCGATCCGCAGGCCCGGGTACTCCGCGGTCAGCGCCGCGGTGGCGTCGGTCAGCACGGCGGGGTCCACGTCGAAGGGAACGAACTCGCTGAGGGTCCCCTCGTCGAGCAGCGCGCGCAGCAGCAGGCGGGTCTTGGCCGAGGTGCCGCTGCCCAGCTCGACCAGCGACTCGCACTGCGACAGCTTGGCAATCTCCCCCGCATGCCGCTCCAGGATCGCCGTCTCGGCCCTGGTGGGGTAGTACTCAGGCAGCCGGGTGATCTCGTCGAACAGCTCGCTGCCGCGCGCGTCGTAGAAGTACTTGGGCGGCAGGGTCTTGGGGCGGGCGGTGAGCCCGGCCAGCACATCGGCCCGCAGCTGCTCGCGGTAGCCGCCCGGATGAGCCTGCACGCGCTTCTCCGCTGGCATCAGTCATGCCTCCAGATCGGTGATGGACACAGTGCCGTTGCTGACGTCGACGAGATGGTGATCAGGGATGTCGGTCCAGCGAGGGTCGTCGTCGTAGGGCTCGCTCGCCACGACGACGCCGCCGTCGCCCTGCAGGACGCTCAGCGTGTCTCCCCACCGGGTGGCCAGCACCCGGCTGCCGTCGGTCAGCAGCAGATTCAGCCGCGCGGCCGGATCACGCTGGCCGAAGGCCGCCACGAACTCGCCCGCCCGCTCGGCGCCGAAGTCGAACAGGTGCGCTGCCAGCTGCGCGGAGTCGCACACCGACTCCGCGGCCGGATGCGGGCCGAGTACCGCCCGGTCGGCGACGCCGTTGTGCGAGAGCAGCCACCGGCCTGACTGGAACGGCGCGGCGGCGGTCTCGTCGGCCGGCATCCCGGCGGTCGCTGAGCGCACCGCTGCCAGCACGCACGTGGAGGAGAGCACCGGTGCCACCGACGCGAACGACGCGTCGCTCCACAGCGGCCGGGCCGAGCGCCACCGGGCAGGCTCCGGGCCCGGTCCGGCGAAGAATCCGACGCCCCAGCCGTCGGCGTTCATCCGGCCGTTGCACTGCCGCCGCGGCGCGTACGACTGGACGAGCAGCCCGTGCTCCGGCTGCAGCAGCAGCTCGCCGAGCGAGCGCGGAGCGCCGAGCCAGGCGAGGTGGCGGCACACTCAGGCGTCCCACGCCAGTCGCAGCCCGGTGAAGATCTGACGCCGGATCGGGTGGTCCCAGTTGCGGAACGACGGCCGGATACTGGAGGCCGCCACCGCCCACGACCCGCCCCGGAGCACCTTGTAACCCCCGCCGAAGAACGGCTCGCTGTAGGCGCGGTAGATCATCGGCACGAATCCGGGCCACGGGGTGAAGTCGGACGACGTCCATTCCCACACGTCGCCGATCATCTGCTCGGCACCGTAGGCCGACGCTCCGGCCGGGTACGCTCCGAGCGGGGCCGGCCGCAGCCCGAGGCCGCCGAGGTTGGCCAGCTCCGCACCCGGTGCCGCTGATCCCCACGGCCAGGTGCGCCTCGCCCGCCTGGCGGGATCCCAGGCGCAGGCCTTCTCCCATTCGATCTCGGTCGGCAGGCGCGCGCCGGACCATGCCGCGAACGCCTCGGCCTCGAAGTGGCACACGTGCTGTACGGGCTCGTCGGGCGGGACGTCCTCCTGAACGCCGAACCGCAGGCGGGTGCCCTCCCGCGTCCAGAACTGCGGCCGCTCCAGGCCGGCGTCCTTCCGGTGCGCCCAGCCGCGCCCGGACCACAGCTCGGGCCGCTCGTAGCCGCCGTCGGCCATGAAGTCGCGCCACTGCCGGTTGCTGACCGGTACCCGCCCGATCCAGAACGGCCCGACGTCGGCCGTGTGCGCCGGCCGCTCGTTATCGAGCGAGAACGGCTCCCGGTCCGCGTCGACGCCGAGAACGAACTGACCGCCGGGGACGAAGACGCGGTCATCAGGCAGAGCCCGGCCTGGCGGCAGCTGCCGCCGGGCGAACAGCACCGGTGGTCCCTGCCGTAGCTGCAGAGTCGCGAACATCGTCTCGTCGTGCTGTTCCTCGTGCTGAACGACCATCGCCGCCGTGAACAGGTCATCGGCGGGCGTGCGCTCCAGCAGGTCGAGCACGCGGCCGCGGACCTCATGGTTGAACGCCCTGGCCTCGACCGGCGGCAGGAGCGGCAGCGCCGGGCGGTCGGCCCGCCGGTGCTTGAACGCGTCGTACAGCGAGTCCACATCCGGGGCCAGCATCCCCGGCCGGGCGAGGTCGCCGCCGCGCAGCAGCCACAGCTCCTCCTGCTGGCCGATGTGGGCGAGATCCCAGACAAGCGGGCTCATCAGCGGGTCGTGCTGTGCCAGCAGCGTCGGCTCATCCAGGTCAGTCAGGGCCAGCGTGCGGGCACGGGCTCGTTCCAGGTTGCCGACGACGTCCTCATGCATGGGCCAGCTCCTCCACAGCGGCACGGGCACCGACCTCCGCGATGCGCTCGGCAAGCAGGTCACCGGGACACCGACCGGACTCGACCAGCTCGGCGAGATCGGCGACGGCGGGTCCGAGCTCAGCGGGAGCCCGGTCGGCGGCGATGCGCATGCAGCGGCGGGCCGAATCGGCGAGCACCGCATCGCCGAGCCCGTCGCGTGCCGCCTTCGTCCAGAGCAGCGCAGTGCGCTCCGTTGCCTCTGCCGCCAGGTCGGCCGCGACGGGGTCGTCCATCAGGGTGGTGACGACCGCCGCGATGGCGGGCCACCACCGCGGCGCGCTCATGTCGAGGTAGCGCACTTCGAGATAGCCGCGCAGCCGGACGGGCGGGAACAGCGTCGTCAGATGGGTATCGAGATCGGCCCCGGTCGGAACCCTGCCGCCCAGCCTGACCTCGCCGCTCGCCCACTGCCGGAACGAGACCGGCCTGCCTACGGCCCGCGCTTCCTCGCCGGGCCCGGTGATGAAGACGACCGGCGCTCGCAGTGCGTACTGGGCCCACGCCGAGGCAGGATCCAGGCCGTCGTCCGCTGCCGGGTCTCGCCCGACGCAGCCGGGCACCGGGCCGCACGCCCGCGCGTCCAGCTGTCCCCAGGCCCGCTGCCGAGCGGACTTCCAGCCGGTGTCCCGCCCGTTGAGCCAGGGTGAGCTCGCCGAGATGGCGACCAGCACCGGGCCGAGCCGGTGGGCCCGTGCCACCCGCCCCGGCCAGCCGCGCTGCGGCCCGGCCTGCAGGTTGACCTGCAACGCGGCAGTGGAGTCCATCATCACAGCACCCGGCGCGGCCCGGCCGGTGGCAGCGAATTGCTGCTCCATCGCCCGATAGCGCGGGCGCGGGTTCACCCGGCGCGGCGGCCGGAGCGGATCAGCCCCCGCGTAGGCCAGGCCCAGGCCCCGCCCGGCCAGGGCGAGCCGCGCGCCTAGCCCGTCATGCCGCAATTGGGCGACCGCGCGAGTGATGTCTGGTTCTGGGGCGCCGGAGAGCTCGACCTGGCCGCCCGGCTCCACTGTGACCGTGCTGCGCCTGCAGGCGGCCCTGACGGAGTCCAGAAGCGGGCTGAGGCGCTCCCACCCGACGCGCTCGGGCACCGCGTCCAGGTCGAACAGGTGCGCCTCGATCTCCAGGCCGACGGGGCCGAGCGGCGACTCGGCCAGTGCCGCGCGATGCGACAGGTCGTACGCGGACTCGACGCTGAGCGGCTCAGATAGATCAATAGCGTCAGCAACGGCAGCATGCAGAGCAGTCATGACGACCCCTCCAGGTCCGGGCCGGCGGACTAGCACTGTCCGCCGCGGGTCGGTGCGGGGCGACCGAACTGCAGCCGTCCTTGATGCTGGCCGCTGGGTGCGGCCGGGCTACTGTGCCAGTGTACGACCGGGGTCTGACAGTCCTCCTTCTCCGTCGCAGCGCAGGCTGGTGCGTACCGCCATTTACCCGGACAGCCGGTCGTTATGCGCGCGGCCTTAACCAGCGCGCTACCCGCCGGGCTGGCAGCGAGAACTGCGGGCCCGCGACCCGAAGTACCGGTCGTCCCGCAGCGCGGGCGCCTGCAGGAGCAAGCTGGGCAGGAGTAATCCGGGAAGGCTGGGCTCCGGCACTGTGTTATGCCAGCCGGGCCGGCCTGGCTGGCATAACGCCCGGGACGCCGGGCAGAACCGGATAAATCACTCGAAGGTGAGGTAGACCGTGGCGCTGCCATTCGATCCCGCGGCAAAGTTCCAGGAATACGCCCGTCCAGAGATGCTCGTCTCGACTGACTGGCTGGCGGCGCACCTGACCGATCCCGGCCTCGTAGTCGCCGAGTCGGACGAGGACGTCCTGCTGTACGAGACCGGCCACATTCCCGGCGCGGTCAAACTCGACTGGCATACCGAGCTCAACGACCCGGTTACCCGCGACTACGTCGACGGCGCGGGCTTCGCGCGGCTGATGTCGGACAAGGGGATCAGCCGGGACAGCACGCTGGTCCTGTACGGCGACCGGAACAACTGGTGGGCGGCCTACGCGCTGTGGGTGTGCACCCTGTTCGGCCACCCCGACCTTCGCCTGCTGGACGGCGGGCGGGCCAAGTGGATCGCCGAGGGCCGGGAGGTGACCACCGAGGTGCCGGAGCGGCCCCGTACCGAGTACCCGGTCATCGAGCGGGACGACAGCACCGCCCGCGCCTTCAGGGACGAGGTCCAGGCCCACCTCGGCCAGCCGCTGATCGACGTCAGGTCACCCGGCGAGTACACCGGCGAGCTGCTGCACATGCCGGACTACCCGCAGGAGGGCGCGCTGCGGGGCGGGCACATCCCCGGCGCGAAGAGCGTGCCGTGGTCCCGCGCGGCCGCCGAGGACGCCACCTTCCGCACCCGCGCGGAGCTGGAGGCCATCTATGCCGGCGAGGCGGAGCTGCGCCCTGCCGACGACGTGGTCGTCTACTGCAGGATCGGCGAGCGGTCCAGTCACACCTGGTTCGTCCTGCACCACCTGCTCGGCTATCCGCACGTGCGCAACTACGACGGGTCCTGGACCGAGTGGGGTAACTCTGTCCGCGCGCCGATCCGCCGCGGAGCGCAGCCATGACTACCGACTCCGGAACCCTGAACCCCCGGCTGCAGGAGATCTCGGAGGACTTCACCGCGCTGCCGGATTCCGAGCGCCTGCAGCTGCTGCTGGAGTTCGCGGGCGAGCTGCCGCCGCTGCCCGCACGCTACGCCGAGCATCACGATCAGCTGGAGCAGGTACCCGAGTGCCAGTCGCCGCTGTTCCTCGCGGTCGAGGTAGGCGCGGACGGAACCGTGCACCTGTTCTTCGATGCGCCGCCTGAGGCGCCGACCACCCGCGGCTTTGCGGGCATCCTGCACGCCGGGCTGGACGGGCTGGACGCTGACGAGGTCCTGCGGACGCCGGGCGAGTTCTCCGCCCAGCTCGGCCTGCAGGACCTGGTGAGCCCGCTGCGGCTGCGCGGCCTGGCCGCGATGCTGGCCCGGATCAAGCGCCAGGTGCGCGAGCAGCGGGCATGACGGACCTCGCCCGCGGGGCCAAGCTGCCGGAGCCAGCCGTGACGCTGAAGGACGTGGCGCGGCAGGCCGGCGTGCACCCGGCCACCGCGTCCCGCGCGCTGAACCCGGAGACCCGCCTGCTGGTCAGCGAGGGCACGGCCGGCCGGGTGCTGGCCGCCGCAGCGGAGCTCGGCTACCACCCGAACGCGGTCGCCCGCAGCCTGCGCACGCGGCGTTCGCACACGGTGGGCGTGCTCATCCCCGATCTGAACAACCCGCTTTTCCCACCGATGGTGCGGGGCCTGGAGGACCGGCTCGACGCGGACGGCTACGTTGCCCTGATCGGCAATACTGACGGTGACGACGAGCGGGAGCGCCGCGTGTTCGAGCAGATGCGCGCCCGGCACGTGGACGGATACGCGCTGGCCACCGCGCACCTGCGCAACCCGATGCTGGACGAGGCCGTCCGGGCGGGCGTCCCGGTGGTGCTGATGAACCGCATCGCCGAGGACTACAGCTTCCCGTCGGTCACCGTGGACAACGAGCGCGGCGTCCGGATGGCGGTCAGTCACCTGACGTCGCTCGGGCACCGCAACATCGCCTGCATTGCCGGCCCGCAGGACGTGTCGACCGGCCTGGCCCGGTTCCGCGGCTATCAGGCGGCGATGGCCGGCGCGCGGCTGCCGGTGCCACCGGACCGGGTGGCCTTCGCCCGCTCGTTCTCGATCGAGGAGGGCCTGCGCTGCGCCAGGGAGATCCTCGCCGCCGGCGACTGCACCGCAGTTGCGGCGGGCAACGACATGCTCGCTGTCGGCTGCTACCTGGCGCTGGACGAGGCCGGTCTCAGCTGTCCCGGTGACATCTCGGTGGTCGGATTCAACGACATGCCGTTCATCGACATGCTCCGCCCCCCGCTGACCACCGTCGCGTTCCCGCATTATCAGGTCGGCACCGAGGCAGCCCAGCTCCTGCTCGACCGGCTGGCGGGCAACGGCGACGTGGTGAAGGTGCTCTACCTGGCTCCCGAGCTGATCGTCCGCGGCTCGACCGCCCGGCTTTCCTGATTATCTCTATTTCCGCCATTGACATCCGTAATGCCATACGCAACGCTCTCATGCAAACGATTGGTGCAATCGATTGTGCCGCTCCGCGGCCGGTCGGTTCCGCAGTGCCACGATGTCCGCCGAGCGCCAGGTGAGGCACGAATGAACGATCACCAGCAGGACCAGGCCGGCTGGTTAGGGACGGGCCGGATGGGCCTCATCCTGGCCCGCCTGCTGCTCGCGGCCGGCCTGGACCTCAGCGTGTACAACCGGACCAAGGCCAAGGCCGAGCCGCTGACCGCGGACGGGGCCAAGGTCGTCGACCAGGCCGCGGAGCTCGGCCACTGCGCGGTTGTCTTCGTCATGGTCGGGACCTCGCAGGACCTGCTCGACGCCCTGCTCGGCCCGGCCGGGCTGATGAGCGGCGAGCACGTCCCTGCCGTCGTGATCGACCTGTCCACTGTCTCGGTCGAGGCATCGCAACGGGCCCGCGAGGAGCTCGCGCTGCGCGGCACGCAGTTCCTGGCGGCGCCGGTCATGGGCAACCCCCGGGTCGCCGCGGCCGGCCGCCTCACGTTCGCGGTCTCCGGCGAGCCGGCCGCCGCGGCGGCTGCCCAGCCGTACCTGGACCTGCTCGGCGCAGGCGCCAGTTACGTGGGAACCGGCGAGATCGCCAGGGTGGTCAAGCTGTGCCACAACCTGTTCCTCGGCTCAGTGATCCAGTCGCTGGCCGAGGTGACCGTCCTGGCGCAGAAGGCGGGCGTCACCAGGCAGGCCTTCCTGGCCTGCATCAATGACAGCGTGATGGGCTCGACCTTCACCAGGTACAAGTCGCCGGCCCTGGTGAACCTGGACTTCCACGCCACCTTCACCGCCGCGCTGCTGCGCAAGGACTTCGACCTCGGGCTCGCGGCGGCGCGCGAGCACGAGGTCCCGATGCCGGTGGCGTCGCTGGTCCATCAGATCGTGCAGAGCCTCGTCGGGAACGGGTTCGGCGAGCAGGACTTCGCGACCGTGCTCGAGCTCCAGGCCCGGTCGTCCGGCCTGGCGCTGGCGAGCGAGGACGCGGAGGTATCCGACGGCCTGGAGCCCGGCGGCGGCCCGGCGGCCGTCCCGGACAACAGCACGCGGTGACCCAGCAGGGTCACTACCCCGGCAGCCAGGTCCTCCCCCGGCTGGCCATTCACAACAATCGGGCCTTTCCCGACTGGAAGGAGCACCGGGAATGAGATCACTCCCGCATCGCGCCCGGTATCTCGCCGCTGGCGCGAGCGCGTTACTGGCCACCGCCCTTCTCGCCTCCTGCGGCAGCAGCGGCACCAGCTCGTCCGGGTCGTCATCGCCGATCCTCATCGGCGCTTCGCTGTCGCTGACCGGCGACTTCTCCGCCGACGGCCAGGCCTACCAGCGCGGCTACGAGCTATGGGCAAGTGATGTCAACGCTCATGGCGGCATCGACGGCCGCAAGGTCAAGCTCATCATCCTGAACGACAACAGCAGCCCGACCCAGGTCGACACGAACTACACCGATCTCATCACGGTGAAGCACGTGAACCTGACGTTCGGGCCGTTCTCGTCGCTGCTGACAGCCCCGGCGGCGGAGGTAGCGCACCGGTACGGCTTCGCGTTCATCGAGGGCGCCGGCGGCTCGCCGCTGGTCTTCAGCGAGAAACTGCCGAACGTCTTCGACGTCAGCCTGCCGGTCGCCAACGAGCTCGACCCGTTCGCCACCTGGGTCGCGTCGCTGTCCGGGAGCCAGAAGCCGGCTACCGCCGCCTACCCGATGGCGAACGACCCGTTCGCGATCCCGCAGGTCCAGCGCGTGCAGGGACTGCTGCAGGCGGCGGGGGTCAGCACGGTCTACTCGAAGATCTTCCCTGAGGAGGTGCCCGATTACCTGCCCAATGCGGACATCGTGGCTGGCAAGAAGCCGCAGGCCGTCGTGCTGGGATCAACCGACGTGCCGACCGTGGCCTCGTTCATGCACGGCTTCGAGCAGCAGCACTTCAACCCGAAGGTGTTCGTCGCCGCCGCCGGCCCGGATCAGGGCCAGGCTTTCCTGTCAGCGGTAGGCGGCGCCGGCAACGCGAACGGGATGATGGTCCCGGACGCGTGGTACCCCGGTTACGACAACGCGACGAGCAAGGCCATGGTCGCTGAGTACGTGCAGAAGTACGGCGGCAGCGCGTCGGACGTGAATGCCGACGTCGCCGAGGCGTACTCGGTCGGCGAGGTGACAGCGCAGGCCGTCAAGGCAACCGGCGGCACCTCCGGCTCGAAGATCATCGCCTACCTGCACAGCGGCGTGACGCTGACCAGCGTGCAGGGTCCGGTGAAGTTCAACAGCCTGGGTGAGAACGTGAGGGCGATCGCCTTCATCTTCCAGTGGCAGAACGGCAAGTTCGTCCAGATCCTGCCGGCTAGCGCGGCAGGCTCGGTGCCGGTTCTCTACCCCAAGCCCAACTGGTCGAGCTGACAGCAGGCACGGACGGCAGCACGGAGCTGAGATGGCGACCGAGATTGAGCAGGCCATCGCCGCCGGCATACTCGGCGGCGGGATCTACGCGCTGATGGCGGCCGGGCTCACGCTGATCTTCGGCGTGCTCGACATCATCAACGTCGCGCAGGGCATCTTCGTGGTGCTCGGCGCCTATCTCAGCTACGTGCTGTCCGTCCACCTGCACCTCGACCTGCTGGTCGGGCTGCTCATCACGGTGCCGGCCATGTTCGTGATCGGGGTGGTCATCTACTGGCTGTTCATCCGGCCGCTGCGCGGCGCTGAGCGGACCTCGATGACGCTGCTGGCCTGCTTCGCGGTGGCGCTGATCATCGAGGGCGTTCTGTACAAGGAATTCGGCTCCAACTACGTCTCGCTGAGCGCCTGGTACACCACGTCCAGCGTGCACCTGCTCGGGTTCTACCTGCCCGACATCTACCTGATCGGGTTCGGCCTGGCCGTGGCGGCCATGGCCGCGCTCTACCTGATCCTGTACCGGACCACGTTCGGCCGCGCGGTCCGCGCGACCATGCAGAACCAGGTCGCGGCGCGGCTGATCGGCATCGATGTCAACCGGGTCTCGGCGGTGACCTTCGGTATCGGCACGGCCGTGACGGCGATCGGCGGGATGGTGTACGGGGCCATCAGCGGCGGCTTCACGCCGAACAGCGGCTACGACCTCATCTCGCGGCTGCTGGCGATCGTCATCCTGGCCGGGATGGGCAGCATCGGCGGCGCGCTGGTGACGGCCGTGCTGATGACCACGGCCGAGGCGCTGGTCGACATCTGGCAGCCGGACTGGTCAGTCGCGGTGTTCTACCTGGCGCTGGTGATCATCCTGACCGTGCGGCCGCAGGGCCTCTTCGGCCACCGTGCGGCGAGGGCACAGTGACAACGAGGGCACAGTGACAGCCGGACAGGCAAAGACCATCAGGGCGGGAACGGGCCCTGCCGACCGGCTCCGCGAGCGCTGGCTCGCGCCCTGCGGCCTGGCCGTGCTGCTCGTCTTCGTCGCAGTGTTCCCGCTGCTCTTCCCCAACCCGACGGCGACCAACTTCGGCGTGGTCACGCTCATCTTCGTCGCCGTGGCCGCGGCCTGGAACATCTTCTCCGGCTTCTCCGGCTACCTGTCGCTCGGGCACGCGGTCTTCTACGGGACCGGCGCCTACTTCCTGGTCGTGGCCGCACGGGACTGGAACCTGACCGGGGCGGCAGTCTTCTGGCTGGTCCCGCTCGGCGGCCTGGCCGCGGCCATCATCGCCGTGCCGCTCGGCCTCGTGGCCCTCCGGGTGCGGCGGCACACGTTCGTCGTGATCACCATCGCGTTCTTCTTCATCGCCCAGCTGTCGGCGTCCAACCTCGGCATCACCGGCGGGTCCAGCGGCCTGCTCGTCCCGGTACCGACGAGCTGGAATCCGGCCACCTACAACAACCCGTTCTACTATCTGGCGATGCTGCTCGCGGCAGCCACCGTGGCGCTGTCCTGGCTCGTCCGGCGGTCCCGGTTCGGGCTGCAGCTCCGGGCAATCCGCGACGATGAGGACCGGGCCGCAGGCCTCGGCGTCCGGGCCATGCCAGTCAAGCTGACCGCGCTGGTGGTGTCCGGGTTCATCACCGGCATGGCCGGCGCGCTGTGGGTCTACTTCATCGGCGAGGCATTCCCGCAGTTCGTGTTCGACCCGCTGTTCGACCTCGCCGTGGTGCTGATGGCCTTCTTCGGCGGCCTGGGCACGGTCGCGGGGCCGGTGCTCGGCGCGCTGGTGCTCGAGCCGACGCAGCTCTACCTGAACCTGCAGCAGGCCAACGGCTACGAGTCGGAGATCCTCTTCGGCGTCCTGTTCCTGGCAGTGATCCTGTTCCTGCCGCGCGGCGTGCTGCCAACGGCCGCCGAGTACGTCACCGCCGCCCGTGCCCGGCTGCGGCGCGGCGGCTGGCCCGGCCGGACCGGCGCCCCGCAGGCGCAGTCCCCGCCTCCGGCGGCGGACAACCCGGCCGGGACGCCGGCCGCCGGGAGCGCGCCGTGACCGCTGACCTGCGCGCCGATCGCGTCACCAAGAGCTTCGGCGGTGTCCTGGCGCTCGACGGCTGCTCGCTGACCGCGCCGGCCGGGCAGATCACCGGCCTGATCGGGCCGAACGGCTCGGGCAAGACCACCCTGTTCAACGTGATGACCGGCTATGAGCGCATCGATGCCGGGCAGGTCTACCTCGGCGCCCGCCGGATCACCGGAGCGTCGCCGCACCGGGTGTTCGCGCTCGGCGTCGGCCGCACCTTCCAGCTGACCCGCATCTTCCCGCGGCTGACGGTGCTGGAGAACATGCTCGTGCCCGCGCAGCGCGGCCGGCCCGCCCGCCAGCACCGCGAGCGCGCACTGGAACTGCTGGCCTTCACCGGGATCGCGGACCACGCGCGCGAGCTCGCCGGGACGCTGTCCTACGGGCAGCGCAAGCTGCTCGAGCTCGCCTACATCCTGGTCGCCGACCCGGCCGTGGTGCTGCTGGACGAGGCCGGCGGCGTCAACCCGTCGCTGATCCACCACATCGCTGATCGCATCAGCGAGCTCAACAAGGCCGGCCAGACGTTCCTCATCGTCGAGCACAACATGGAATTCGTGATGGGCCTGTGCCATCAGGTCACGGTGCTGGACTCCGGGACGGTCGTGGCGTCCGGGCCGCCCGAGGTCATCAGGACCGACCCGCGCGTGCTCGATGCCTACCTCGGCACCGGGACTGCTGACGATGACTGACAGCGCGCTGGTCATCGAGGGCATCACGGCCGGCTACGGCGGCGGTGACGTGCTGCACGACGTGTCCTTCACGGTGCCGAAGGGCGCGGTCACCTGCGTTGTCGGTCCCAACGGGGCCGGGAAGTCGACGCTGCTCTCGGTCATCAGCGGGATGCTCAGGCCGCGCGCCGGACAGGTGCTGCACGGTGGCGAGCGGCTCACCGGCAAGACACCGCGGGAGATTCTGCGTGCGGGCGTCGTGCAGGTGCCGCAGAACCACAGCCTGTTCCCGGCGATGACGGTCGCCGAGAACCTCGAGCTCGGCGGGTACCTGCTGGGCAGCCGGGCACTGGTCGCCAGCCGCCGGACCAGCGTCGAGGCCCTTTTCCCCGATATCGCCGCCTGGTCGAAGAAGAAAGCCGGCAGCCTGTCCGGCGGCCAGCAGCGGCTGGTCGAGTTCGCGCGCTGCCTGATGCTTGATCCGTCCGTGATCATCCTGGACGAGCCGTCGATGGGCCTGGCGCCGAAGATCCTGCGGGTCGTGTTCGGCGCGGTGCAGGAGATGAACGCGCAGGGCAAGACCGTGCTGCTCGTCGAGCAGAATGCGCGGGCCGGGCTGGCCATGTCCGGGCACGGGGTCGTGCTGGAGAACGGCCGGGTGCGGCTGACCGGCACCGGCGCCGAGGTGCTCAGCCACCCGGAGATCGGCGCGCTTTACCTCGGCGGTCAGCCGGGACGCCGGCCAGGGCAGCCGGCGTGATCCTCGACTGTCACTGCCACATCATCCCGGCCGCGATGCTCGCCGGCGGAGTGCCGGACGACTGGCGCCCTGCCGTCGGCGTGCAGGACGGCCGCCAGGTCGTGTCCTTCCAGGGCCGCCGCCTCTCCTCTGTCACGGGCGAGTTCTGCGACGTCAGCGTGATGCTCGGGCAGGCCGCGGCCGCCGGGGTGACCAGCCTGCTGCTCTCCCCCTGGATCCTGCTGCTGCCGGTGCAGGCGGACCTGGCGACCGCGGCCAGGATCTGCCGGATGCAGAACGACAGCCTGGCCGGGACCGCCGGGCAGTTCGGCGGCCGGGTACACGCGCTCGGCTCGGTGCCGCTGCAGAACGGCGGCTGCGCGGCAGCTGAGCTTGAGTACCTGATGCAGCTGCCGGGCCTGCGCGGTGTCGAGGTTCCGGCTAGCGTCGGCGGCTGCTATCTCGGCGCTGAGAGGTTCGAGCCGTTCTGGGCCGCTGCCGAAGCGACTGGTGCCGTCGTGTTCGTGCACCCGACCACCACCGGTCTCGGGCTGCCCGCGCTGACCGACCACTACCTGTGGAACTCGGTGGGCAACCCGCTGGAGACGGCCATCACCGCGGCCCAGCTGCTGACCGCCGGGGTGCTCGACCGGCATCCCGGCCTGACCATCCTGCTCGCGCATGGCGGCGGGGCGCTGCTGGCACTGCGCGGACGGCTGCGCCGGGCGTATGCGGTCCGGCCTGAAGCGCGGTCCGGCGGCACCGGCGATCCTGATGAGCTGCTGCGACGGCTGTACTTCGACAGCCTCACCCACGACCAGGCCGTGCTCGCCGACCTTGTCGCCTTCGCGGGCGCCGGGCACGTGCTGCTCGGCTCGGACCGGCCGTTCGACATGGGCGCGGACAAGCCGGTGCAGGACATCAGGGCTCTCCAGCTCAGCCAGGACGACGAGCAGTTGCTGCTCGGCGGTAATGCCAGCCGTCTTTTCCGCCTGCCGACTGACGAGTGAGGTGACCAACCGTGGCGATTCACACCTACGGCGCTAACGCGGTGGACTGGGAGCAGCGGGTCGATCTGGCCCGGCTGCGGACCGAGCGGCTGGCGAGGCTGCGAGCCCAGCTGGAGGCCTCGTCGCTGGGCGCCTTGCTGAGCTTCGATTTCGGCAACATCCGGTACATGACGGCGACCCACATCGGGACCTGGGGCATGGACAAGCTGATCAGGTTCGCCCTGCTGCCGCGGGGCGGCGAGCCGGTCGTCTGGGATTTCGGCTCGGCCGCCCGCCATCACCAGCTGTACAACCCGTGGCTGGACCATACTGACGGGCCGCCGACAGCCGAGGGCGCACGGGCAACCGGAGCCCGCGCCGGCATCTCGACGCTGCGCGGCGCCTTCCATCCCGACGCCGGCATCGCCCGCGAGGTGGCGGCACAGGTAGCGGGCGTGCTGCACGAGCACGGCCTGGCGGGCGCGCCGGTCGGCATCGACGTGGCCGAGATGCCCGTGCTCGCTGCCCTGCACGAGGCGGGCATCGAGACCACCGACGGCCAGCAGGTGTTCCTGGAGGCAAGGCGGACAAAGACCCGCGACGAGATCTCGCTGCTGAGCCAGGCCTGCGCGATGGTCGACGCCGCGTACCAGCAGCTGTATGAGTTCCTGCGGCCCGGCGTCCGGGAGAACGAATGCGTCGGCCTGGTCTCCAAGGTCCTGTACGACCTCGGCAGCGAGTTCGTCGAGGGCGTCAACGCCATCTCCGGCGAGCGGTGCTCGCCGCATCCGCACGTGTACTCCGACCGGCTGATCCGGCCCGGTGACCCGGCGTTCTTTGACATCCTGCACAGCTACCTCGGCTACCGGACCTGCTACTACCGGACGTTCGCGGTCGGCAGCGCGTCCCGTGCGCAGCGCGACGCGTACGTCCGGTGCCGTGAGTACATGGACCAGGCGATCGCGATGGTCCGGCCGGGTGTGACGACCGGCGACATCGTCTCGCTCTGGCCGCGGGCGGAGGAATTCGGCTTCCCGGACGAGACCGCGGCCTTCGCGCTGCAGTACGGCCACGGTGTCGGGCTGTCGATCTGGGAGAAGCCGATCTTCAGCCGCCTGGTGTCGCTTGACTATCCCGAGCCGCTGGAGGAAGGCATGGTGTTCGCACTGGAAACCTACTGGCCTGCGGCCGATGGCTGGTCGGCCGCCAGGATCGAGGAAGAGGTCGTGGTCACTGCCGACGGCTGCGAGGTCATCACGAAGTTCCCGGCCGAGGAACTGCTGGTCGCCGGCCGTAAGTACTGGACCGCCGGCGGCGCGCTCGACACGCTGCGCGAGAGCCAGTCGAATCTCAACACCGCTGCTGGCCGGGGGGACGACCCCCCGAATCCCCCCGCAGATGCTGGCCGGGGCGAGACCGGCGGCGACACCTCATGACCGCCACCATGGAAGCGCCCGAACTGCTGCGCTGCTACGAGCAGATGGCGGTCATCCGCGGCACCGAGAAGGCCGCTCATGACCTGTTCCTTGCCGGCCTGGTCAAAGGCACCACGCATCTGGCGGCCGGGCATGAGGCCGTCGCTGTCGGCGCGAGCGCCGCGCTCCGGCCCGACGACTACGTCTTCGCCACCTACCGCGGCCATCATCACGCCATGGCCAGGGGTGCGACACCGGCCGAGTGCCTGGCCGAGCTGATGAGCAAGGCGACCGGCGTCTGCAAGGCCAAGGGCGGCTCCATGCACCTCACCAAGGCCTCGGCCGGAATGCTCGGCTCGTATGCCATCGTCGGGGCGCACCTGCCGCTGGCGGCCGGCGCGGCCTGGTCCGCCCGGCTGCGCGGTACCAGCCAGGTCGCGGTTGCGTTCTTCGGCGACGGGGCGACCAACATCGGGGCGTTCCACGAGGCACTCAACCTGGCCTCGGTCTGGTCGCTGCCAGTGCTGTTCATCTGCGAGAACAACCTCTACATGGAGTACACGCCCATCGGCTCGGTCACCGCGGCCGACCACCCGGCGGCCGACCGGGCGGCGAGCTACCGGCTGCCATCGGAGGTCATCGACGGGAACGACGTCGTCGTCGTGGCCGACGCCGTCGGGCGGGCAGCCGAGCGGGCCAGAGCCGGCCACGGCCCGACAGTGCTGGAGGCGCAGACCTACCGGCACTTCGGCCACAGCCGCACCGACCCGGCCAGCTACCGGCCGGCCGACGAGGTCGCGGAGTGGCTCAGCCGCGATCCGCTCGATGTTGCCAGCCGGCGGCTGGCCGAGGCGGGCGTCCCGCAGGCCGACATCAGCGCAGCCGCCGACCGGGCCGCGGAAACCGTGGCCGCCGCGGTGGCGCAGGCAAAGGCAGCTGACGGCGCGGACCCGGCGCAGGCGCTCACCGACGTGTGGGCAGATGGAGGGCACCAGTGGCGGACCTGATGACGTATCGCGACGCGGTCGCTGAGGGCCTCGCGCGGGAGATGCGCCGCGACCCCGCGGTGGTCTGCCTCGGCGAGGACATCGGCGCGGCGGGCGGGGTGTTCAAGACCACCGTCGGGCTGCTGGATGAGTTCGGCCCTGACCGGGTGCGGGACACGCCGATCTCGGAGCAGGCCATCGTCGGCATGGCGATGGGCGCCGCGATGACCGGCATCCGGCCGGTCGCGGAGATCATGTTCTCCGACTTCCTTGCCTGCTGCTGGGACTACCTGGCCAACGAGATCCCGAAGATGCGGTACATGACCGGCGGCCAGGTCACAGTGCCGCTGGTGGTCAGGACCGCCAACGGCGGCGGACTCGGCTTCGGCGCCCAGCACTCCCAGGCGGTGGAGAACTGGGCACTGGCTATTCCCGGCCTCAAGATCGTTGCTCCGTCGACACCCGCGGATGTCGTCGGCCTGCTCGCCAGCGCGGTACGCAGCGACGACCCGGTGGTGTTCTTCGAGCACAAGGGCCTGTTCGCGAGCCGCGGCGAGGCGGCACCTGAGGGGCACGTGGTCCCGCTCGGCGAGGCCGCGATCGCGCGGCGCGGCACTGACATCACCGTGGTCGCGCTGGCCGCTACCGTGCCCATCGCCCTGGCCGCGGCAGAGGAACTGGCCGCCGGCGGCGTGTCGGCTGAGGTCATCGACCTGCGCTGCCTGGTGCCGCTGGATATGGCCACCGTGCTGGCCTCGGTCGGGCGCACCTCGCGCCTGCTGATCGTCGAGGAGAACCCGTACCAGGGCGGCTGGGGCGGCACTGTCGCATCCATCGTCGCCGACGAGGGCTTCGAACTGCTGGACGCGCCGCCGCGGCGGGTCGCGGCCGAGTGCGTGCCACTGCCGTTCGCGGATGCGCTCGAGGACGAGGTGATTCCGACCACCGCGAAGGTGACGGCTGCGCTGCGGGCACTGCTCGACTACTGACGGACGCTGCAGTGCTCAGCTGCCCGGTGAGCGCCGCGGCTACGCTTCCGGCGAGTCCCCGGCCGGTGCCTGGTGAGTGAACGACACCTCGTACAGGGCCGGCTCGGAGTGCCCGAGTGCGCTCGCCTGCCGCAGCCGCGGCTGGCAGTCCGGACTCGCCAGCATGGCCTGCAGGTCCTCAGCACTTCGCCATTGCGCGTAGTTGACCACCCTGGTGCCGTCCAGGCTGCGGTGGATGCTGGCGGACACGAAGCCGGGCTGGCGGCAGATGACGTCACGAGTGGCGGCGGACAGCACGTCGACCAGCTCGTGCTGCCGGGCAGGATCGACGGTGAAGACGTTGACGAGCGTGACGACGGCCTGGTCGCCGCTGATCACCGCGCCCCGCTCCGGCGCAGCAGGTCCCGCCTGCGGGATCGTAGCATCGAACAGTGCCGTCGAGCCGGCCGGACGCGTGTCCACCTCGTCAGTGCGTTCCCTGAGCCGCTCGAGCGACTCGCCATCGCCGAGGGGCACTGTTGCTTCCAGCCGCTTGCTGTGCCGGACTTCCGGCAGGTCAAGGACGTCGTCCACGAGACTCGCGCGGGCGCCAGGCGGGACGTGCCCGGCCTCCGCGTGCAGCGACGCTCGTGCTGTCTCGTTGTTGTCGCGGGTCGTGACCTCGGCAGCGGCCACGGACTGGTCGCCCTCTTTGATCTCAAGGTGCCGGGGCGCGTCTGGACTGGTCATGAACAATCTCCAAGATCCGGGACAGCCGGCCGGGGGTCAGGAGCCGGGGGTGGCGCGCGACGCCGTTGCCGCGGACTCTGCTCCGCACCTGCCCTGACTGCCCGCAGCAAAACGCCGCGGCCGGGTTCGCCGCCAGTTTGCTGCCAGGCCGCCAGGGTAAGGGCCTGCTGCCCCGGGAAAACGGCGATGGGAGCAGCGAGCACGAGTGCGCGTACTCATAGCGGGAGCATCCGGCTTTGTCGGACAGCGGCTTGCCGCCGCGCTCGCGGCCGACGGCCACGACGTGGTCGCCATGACCCGCCACCCCGCTAGCTACCGCGGGGCCGGGACAGCGGTCTTCGGAGACGTCTCCGACCCCGGCTCGCTGCCCGACGCCATGAAGGGCTGCGAGGCGGCCTACTACCTGGTGCACTCGCTCGCCGAGGCCGACTTCGCCCGCAAGGACGCGGCCGCGGCCAGGGCCTTCGGCGAGGCCGCCGCAGCTGCCGGGCCGCAGCGGATCATCTACCTCGGCGGCCTCGGCGACGACAAGGACGTCCTGTCGGAACACCTGCGCAGCCGCCGCGAGGTCGAGGACCTGCTCGGCTGCGCGAACGTCCCGGTGACTGTGCTGCGAGCCGGGATCATCATCGGCAACGGCGGGACCTCCTGGGAGCTGACCCGCCAGCTGGTCGCGCACCTGCCCGCGATGGTGACGCCGAAGTGGGTCGGCACCAGAACGCAGCCGATCGCCATCGATGATGTCGTCCGGTACCTGCGCGGCGTCCTGACGCTGCCTGAGGCCACCGGCCGGGTGTACGAGATCGGCGGACCCGAGGTGATGCGGTACGCGGACATGCTGCGCCGGGTCGCCGCGCTGCAGGGCCGCCGGCTGCCGATAATCTCCGTGCCACTGCTCACGCCCTGGCTCTCGTCGCTCTGGCTCACGCTGGTCACCGACGTCGATCCGGCGACCGGCCGGTCGCTCGTCGACTCGATGATCAACGAGGTGATCGTTCGCGACACCGCCATCCGGGACCTCATGCCCTTCGAGCTGACCGGGTACGACGACGCGGTGCGGACGGCGCTCGCGGAGCTTCGCGCGTCCGGCGGTGCATCGCGGTGAGCCGCCGGACCGGCGTCCGCAGGTCCCGGCTGACGCCCGGGCAGCTGGTGACGGCCGCCGGCGTCGGCGGCACCGCCCTGCTCGGGGTCTCGTTCTCGGCCGACACTGGCTCGCCGCAGTTCTACCTGCTGACGGCTGCCCTGGCGAGCACCTGGACCGCAGGTGCTGCGGCCTCCGGGCCGATACCCGCCGGCCGCGCGGGTCGCGAGCGCGGTCTTCGGCAGTACGTCGAGCCAGTTGTCACCGGCGTCGGCACGTTCGGGCTGTTCTATGCCATCGCCCGGCTGGCGCGGCACAATCCGCCGCTCAGCCGCGCGATCAGCAGTGTGTTCCGGTACGTCCACGAGGGATCGACGGGCCTGGTGCTTCTTACCGCGGGAGTCAACGCGGTCGCCGAGGAACTGTACTTCCGCGGCGCCGTCTGGGACATGCTCGGCGACTCACGGCCGCTGGTGCTGACATCGGCGGTCTACACCGCATCGACAGCAGCCTCGCGGAACCTCTCGCTGGTGCTCGGCGGCGCCGTCACCAGCCTGATCTTCGGCGCGCAGCGGGCCAGGTCCGGCGGCGTCGTCGCTCCCGCCGTCGCTCACGTGACCTGGTCCGTGCTCATGGTCACCTGCCTGGCGCCGCTGTTCAGGCCATCATCGGGCGAGCCGCCCGGCTATCGTCAGGCAGATGACGACCCCGGCTGACTGCTATACCTGCGCCCGCACGGCCGAGGCCGGCCAGGCACCGCCGCGCGAGCGGATCGCCGACGACGAGTTCTGGCGGGCCGCGCATGCCTTCAACTCGGCCCTGCCTGGCTGGCTCGTGCTGGTGCCGCGGCGGCACGTGACCTCGATCGCGGACCTGACCGGGGCCGAAGCACAGTCGCTCGGCCTGTGGCAGGTGCGGCTGTCCCGTGCGATGCGCGCGGTGCTGGGCTGCCAGAAGACCTACATCGCCCAGTTCGCCGAGGCCGAGGGCTTCTCGCACGTCCACTTCCATCTCGTGCCGCGGCCGCCGGACCTCCCGCAGGACCTGCGCGGCCCGCGGATCTTCCAGCTACTCGCGCCGCCTGGCGGCGAGTACGTCGGCGAGCAGCAGATGGACGACATCGCGCTCGCGCTCATCGGGGAACTCGCAGCCCGCAGACCATGATCTCGAAAGATCGCACGGGTCATAGGCCATGCGATCTTACGAGATCATGGCTTCAGTGCTTGCTGAGCCAGTTCAGCACGGCGCCGGCTAGCCACTGGCTATCCCACTGGTGAACGGCGTGGCCCGCGCCTGCGGCCTCGACGAAGCGCCCGCGCGGAATCGCGTCGGCCATCTCGCGGACCAGATCAGGCGGGCAGTGCGCGTCGTAGGTTCCGGTGATCAGCAGAGCCGGGCAGGCGATGTCGGCCGCGCGGGACCGGCTGATGTCGCCGCCGGCGCCGGCAATGCCGCGCATGGCCGCGGCCCAGGTGCCCGTCATGATCCGGGCGGCGTCGGCCCCGTATGCCTGCGCCAGGTAGGCCGCTAGCGGCAGTAGCTCCTCCGACGGGTGGTCGACGACGTCGGCGAGCGCAGTCAGCTCCTCGTCAGCGGCCACGATCTGCCCGGCGGCGCCCCAGGTCACCACGGAGAGCGCGCAGCGTGGCCGCAGCGCCGCCATCAGCAGCGCCTCCTCGCCGCCGTCACTGAAACCGACCAGGTGCGCGGCCGGGACGCCGAGCGCGCCCAGGAAGCCGAGCAGGTACTCCGCGTCGTCCCGGTAATAGGTTGCCGCGTAGTGCCGAGGCTGTGGCTCCGACCGCCCCGACCCCGGCAGGTCGGCGGCGATTACCCGGAGACCGCCTGCCAGTGCTCGCCGCAGGCCGGCGAACTCGGCGATGTTGCCGGCCCAGCCGGGCAGCAGGACGACGGCATCGCCTGCGCCGCCGCTGTCCTCGTAATACAGCCGCCGTCCGTCCGGGCCGTACCAGGCCATCCGCTCCCCCTCCGGGCGGGCTCGGGCCGCGTCACCGGCCGGCCTGCTCGTCGCCCCTGCCGTCAGTGCCGACCGGCGGCATTCGCGGCCCCGCTGTCCGCAGGTCCCCCTTGCGCCTCGTTACCCCGGTCGCATCGAGGCGGGCCAGCAGCGGCAGCACATACCTGCGGCTGGTGCCGAGCGTATCCCGCGCGGCTGCCACCGTGAATCCGTCCGGCTGGCCGTCCAGCAGGCGCGCGAGCGCCGCGGCGGCCGCGTCCACGGCGGCGGCCGCGAACCAGATATCGCCGGACTGCACGGCGTCACCGCTGCGCTCAAGCTCGCGCAGCGCGCCCCGGTCGGACAGCGGCAGGACCGGCGGCGACCAGGGGGACTCCCGCAGTGCCGCGAGCGCCGCAGCGGCCGGCTCGCTGAGCGTGCCGGTGATCGCCGCCTCGTCCAGTGCCCGGTCGCCCTGGACGCAGATCCCGTCGATGCCCGCCGCCAGCAGGGCCCGCTCGCGCTCATCGAAGTGGGCCAGGTTGACACCGCGCGAGCCAGCCTCACGGCAGGCACGGATAATCTGCGCCCGGCTGGCGGCCACCGCCGCGGTGTCGACTGCCCAGTGCCCGACATCCGGATCCCGCACCTCGCCGGTCAGGCGGGTCAGCTCGCCGACGTCGACCCAGCCCCGCTCGGCGATCACGCGCGCCGCCGAGCGCGACGGCGCCGCACGGGACACCGGCAGCCGCGGATCGACGTCCAGGATCTCGCCGCCCCCGACAGTCTCCGAGCGACCCGACTCGCGCAGCACGTACCGGTCACCGGGGACGGCCGGGACCTGCGCGCCGTCCGCGAGCCAGATGCGCACCGCGCGCTGCTCGCCCGGCTCGATGCGGGAGGCGCCGATGACGCGGAGCCGGGCGGGCAGGCTGGCCGACCCCAGGTGCAGCATGTAGGCACCGCGGCCGGTGACCGGATGGCCGAGAGCGCCGAGCACCGTCAGGGATGCGTCGAGTGTCCCGGTCAGCTGCCACTCCCCCGGCCGCACCAGTGCCTGGCCGCGCTGAACATCGCGGTGCGAGATGCCCGTCAGGTTCACGGCCAGGCGGCGGCCGGGGGCTGCGGAGTCAAGCCACGAATAGTGGCTCTGCAGGCCGCGAACGCGGACCTCGTGAGCGCCGGGCTCGAGCAGGAGATGCTCGCCGGCGGTCAGCGGGCCGCCGGCCAGCGTTCCGGTGACCACGCAGCCAGCGCCCCGGACCGGGAACGACCGGTCGATCCACAGCCGTGGCCGCCCCCGGTCGGCGGCCGGGGGCGTGCTGCTGACCAGGCGATCGAGCGCGGCCGTCAGCTCCGTGATCCCGCGGCAGGCCGGCGCGTCGACCGGGATGATCTCGGCTGTCTCGAGGAAGGTGCCGCGGACGGCCGCCCTGACGTCTCCGGCCGCGAGCTCCTGCAGTTCGGGGCCTGCCAGCGCCGCCTTGGTCAGCGCGATCAGGCCCCGCTCGACGCCGAGCAGATCCAGGATGCGCAGGTGCTCCTCTGACTGCGGCATCCAGCCCTCGGTGGCCGCGACCACGAACAGGCAGGCGTCGATCCCGCCGACTCCGGCGAGCATGTTCTTGATGAATCGCTCGTGACCCGGCACGTCGATAAACGCGATCTCCTGGCCGGAACCCAGCGACAGCTGCGCGAATCCGAGGTCGATGGTCAGCCCGCGGGTCTTCTCTTCCTGCCACCGGTCCGGGTCAGTCCCGGTCAGCGCGAGGACGAGGGTGGACTTGCCGTGATCGACGTGTCCCGCGGTCGCGATGACCCTCATTCGCGTGCTCTCTCGGTCAGCATCGGCTTTACAGCACCGGCGCTATAGTAGCCGCGGAGGTGTCCGGGCACCTGGTGGGCTCCGCCGCCTTCAAAGCGGTCGGCTGTGGCGATCCCACAGCGGCGGGTTCGATTCCCGTCCACCTCCGCCATCCTGCCCGGGCGGACCTCGCGTCGGCCGCGTACGCCGCATAAACGACATAACAGCCCCCATATTGCTGAGCTGCCGTCACCCGCTCGTCAGGTCCGCGACCTACCATGTGCTCATGCGGCTGCATGCTCGGACCAGCCCGGACGCACCTGAGGCGACGCCGGCGCCAACAGCGTCAGCTGCCACGCTCACCGCGAGTTCGCTGCCAGTCACGCCGGCTCCGGCAGCGCCCGAGGCCATTCCGCCAGCCGTCGAGCGGGGATTGCGCGCGGATGCCACCCGCAACCGGCTGGCGGTGGTCCGCGCTGCCCGCGAGGTCTTTGCTGAGCAGGGCCTGGAGGCTCCGCTGGAAGAGATCGCCCGCCGGGCCGATGTCGGCATCGCCACCCTGTACCGCCGGTTCCCGAGCCGCGAGAGTCTGATCGCGGCAGCGCTGCTGGAGAAGATCAGGGAGTACGCGGCAGCCGCCAGGCGCGCGCTCGCCGCCTCCGATCCGTGGGACGGTTTCGCCTGCCTGGTCCGCGCCATCTGCGAGCTCCAGGCCCGTGATCGCGGTCTGGGCGAACTGCTGTCCATGACCCTGCCCGCCAGCGATGAGGTCGAGCGCCTCCGCGCCGAGGCGCAGGTAGACGTGGCCGAGCTCGTCAGCCGGGCCCAGGCGGCCGGGCGGCTCCGGCCGGACTTCGTCGCCGAGGACCTGCTGCTCATGCTGGTCGCGAACGCGGCCGTAGCGCGCATTACCCGCTCGGATGCACCCGACGCCTGGCAGCGCTTCGTGGCCCTGATCCTGGACGCCTTCCAGTACACCGGCGGCGACAGCCTGCCGGCGGCCCCCTCAGCTGCCCAGATGACCAGGGTCAGAGCGCGCCTGGCGGCGGACCGCGGCTGCGGGGCGGTGCCGCTGACGGGGGACAGCGTAAGGTTATGTGGAGACTGACCTCCGGATAGGTAGTCCGGGCTAGCCGTGTCCGCGCAGGTACGGGCGTCACGCCACCCAGGGCACTCCTGGCCTGGCAGCGGCCTGCGAGGTGGCGGGGAATGCGGCTTCCTGCAGACAGCGCACCCGGAACACGACCCGGTGCCTGCACAGCACAGCCCGGCACGTCCGCGGCGAGCCGGCCGGCGGCGCCCGGCGGCCCGCGGCCTGGTATCCCCGCGCTGATGCAGGCCCGGCGCCTGATCGCGGCCGGCCACGCCGCCGCCATCCGGCACCCGGCCCTTCGCTACCTGCAGATCGTCCCGGTAGCGGCCCTGCTGTGGGGCCTCGATGACGCAGCCAGCTTCCGCACGCGCGCGGCGCTGGCCGGACTGCGGAACGCGGTCGCGGTCAACTCGATCAGCCGTCAGCTTGGCGGCGCGTTCGCGGAGGTGATGAACAGCTGGCTCGCCGCGCACCAGATCGCCGCCCTGGCGGCCAGCTGGTACTACATCCTGCTCCAGGGCGCCATCACCGGCGTGGTCGGGATTGTCCTGATCTGGCAGCGCGCGCCGCATTTCGCGCTGCACCGAGACGCGCTGATCGCCGTCACCGCGATCGGCCTCGTGACGTTCTGGCTCTATCCGGTCGCGCCGCCCCGGATGCTGCCCGGTTACCACGACATCATCGCCCGGGCGGTCCCGACGTTTGCCAGCACGGTGGAGGCCAAGGGCGCCGATCAGTTCGCCTCGCTGCCGTCTCTGCACGTCGCCTGGGCCCTGTGGGTGGCCCTGGCCTGCAGCGGCCTGCTGCGGCACCGCGCCCTGCGGATCGTGATCTGGCTGTATCCGGCCGCCACCGTGCTCGACGTGCTTGCGACCGCGAACCACTACCTGCTGGACGTCATCACCGCCCCGGCCATCCTGGCACTGGCGTACGCCGCAGCCGCCATCCCGGCGCTGGTCCGGCAGCTGGCCAGGCAGCCGCCCTGCCAGCCGCACCGGGACCGGGGGTTACCGCATGGCGGCGGCCGCGCAGCCGCGCCGTGGCGCCATCCTGCTGCCTGCCATCTCTGCCCACCGGGGCGGATGCGAGACCGCCGCGGCAGGAACCATGCGTGCCTACCGGGAGGCCCTGGCGGCCGGTGCGGACTATCTGGAATTCGATGTCCGCGCGACCGCCGACGGAACGCTGGTCGCCTGCCATCAGGCCCGGGTCGCAGCTGGCCGGCTCACCGCCCGCCGCCCGGTCAGCGCGCTGAGCTACGCCGCTCTGTGCGAGCTGGCCGGATACGAGGTGCCGGCCGCCGCGGACCTGCTCGGGCTGGCCGCGCAGGCGCAGGCAGCGGCCCATATCGACCTGAAAGACCCTGCCTGCACTGCCGAGATCGCTGCCCGGGCGCTCAGCCTGCTGCCGCCGGAGCGCATCGTCGTCACGACGCGCGACCGGGCTGTCATCGGCGGCCTGCGGCGCCAGTTTCCCGAAGTGCCGGCCGGCCTCACCATCGGCGGGGATCTGGCCGGCTCCGCCTGCTATCTGCTGCGGCGGACGACGCGGCGCACGCGCTCCCGGCTCGACGACGTGACCGGCGCCGGGGCGAGCTGGGCGGTCATCGGGAAGCGCACCGCCAGCGCCGCGCTGCTGGCGGGCAGCCGAAGCCGCAGTCTGCGCACGATGATCTGGACCGCCGACGCCGATCGTGAGCTGCGGCGCTGGCTGGCCAGCCCCGACCTGGACGTCCTGGTCACTGACCGGCCCGGCGCTGCCGTCCGGCTGCGCGACCAGGCGGCCCGTCAGCTGGCCAGCTGATCGCAGTACACGACGGTGGCATCATCGCGGGCCTTGCTGCGCTTCCACCGGCGGCCGTCCGGGTCGGTCGCCTCCGCCGCGCGCACCTGGCGGATCAGCTCGGCCGGGCCGTCGTCGCCGGCGGCCACCGCCGTCAGATCGGCGAAGCTCGCCAGCCCGAACAGGTCAGCCGGCCTCGCTCCGTCGCTGAGCAGCAGTGCCGACCGCAGGCCTGCCAGCGGCCGGGTCCCGGTCAGGGCATGCCCGGCAACGGCCGGATCGGGGGAGGCCACCCAGAAGCCGCCGGGGCTGTTCCGCAGGTGCCGGACCGCGAGTATGTGCTCGCTGAATGCCGCCGGATAGCCGGGATCGCTGAGCGGGATGCGGTCGATGGCCTCCCGCGTGCCCTGCAGCACCTCGTCCAGCCGCCGGTCGGTCACCACCTCCGTGGTCCCGGACGTGCCGGTCAGCACCAGGGACGAGTCGGCGAGCACCAGGTACTCGAGCTGGTCAGCGACAACCCTGAGGGCGACGACAGTCGCCGTCGGGCTGCCAGGGTGGGCCAGGTCGCAGGCACCCTCGTGCAGCAGCCGGACGCGGCCGATCGCGCGGGCCAGGCAGTCGGCCAGCGGGCGGGCGGCCGGATCCGCTGTCTCGGCCAGCAGCGTGGTGCCGAGCGTCCTGGCGAACCAGGCAACCCCGTGCACGCAGCCGGACTCCAGGCCGCGGGGGATGCCCGCCCCGTCCAGCAGCACCGCGGCCGACGGGCTGACCGCCGCGAAGTCCTCATTCGCCGCGTCAGGCCGCGCGGCCTGCGTCGCGAGGCGGGCGCGCACCCGTTAGCCCTGGTCCGCGCGGCCGGCCGGGGCAGGCTGGCCGCTGGCGGCATGCAATGCGCTCTGGCGGGCACGCTCATTCGGTGGGCAGCCGCCCGCCGCCACGGGCCCCGGCAGGGCCGCTGCGGTGACCGGACCGTCAGTCATGGCTCCCACGGTATCGAGGCACAGTCCCTCGCGAGCCGGGGCGTCCGCTCAGGCGCACGGGCGGCCCTGATCGCCGGACTGCAGACCGGATTGCAGACAGGAGAACGCGATGGCCACCGCCACCAGAAGCCAGCGCACCGCCCGGACGCCAGCCGCCGCCGTCGCCGCGACCGCTGCCGCGTTCACGATCTGCATGGCCGGCACCACCCTGTCGACACCCCTGTACGACATCTACTCACGCCGGTACGGCTTCCAGACGGTGACGATCACCATCCTGTTCGCGGTCTACGCGATCGGCGTGGTGGCGACGCTGACCGTGTTCGGACGCCTGTCTGACGCGGTGGGCCGCCGTCCGGTCCTGCTTGCCGCGGTCGGGATCAGCGCCGCCGGGTCGCTGATCCTGGCATTCGCGCCCGGGCTGAGCCTGCTGCTGGCCGGCCGGGTGGTCTCGGGGCTGGCCGCCGGCCTGATGAGCGGCACGGGCACGGCGGCAGTGATCGACCTCTTCCCCTCGGAACGGCGCGGGCCTGGCGCAACGGTGGCCGTCGCCGCCAATACCGGCGGCCTCGCGCTCGGCACGCTGCTCGCCGGGATCCTGGCCGAGGTGGCCCCGAAGCCGCTGATAACGCCCTACCTGGTCCAGGCTGGCCTGGCCGTCCTGGCCGGCCTGTGGCTGCTCCTGGCGTCCGGCCGCCTGAGCACCGCCGGCACCGCCGGCACCGCCCCTGGCGGGCGCCGCTTCCGGCTCGGCCGGCTCCGGATCCCGGCCGAGATCCGCGCCCCCTTTATCCGCGCTGTGCTCGCCGCCGGGGCCGGCTTCGCTGTTCTCGGGGTCCTGACGTCGGTGTCGTCAGTGTTCCTGGCCACAATCCTGCATATCGACAACCATGCGCTGGCGGGCGGAGTCGTGGCGCTGGCCTTCGCGTTCATGGCCGTGGGCCAGCTGGCGGCCAGGCGCGCCGAGCCGCAGGCAGCCATGCTGGCCGGCTGCGGCGGCCTGTGCGCGGCCGCGGCAATCCTGCTCCTCTCGCTGACACTGCACTCGCTGGCCGCGCTGGTGATCGCCGCGATCGTGCTCGGCATCGCGGAGGGAAGCTGCCTCAACGCCGGGATCGCCTCGACGGTCGAGCGAGTGCCGCCGGACCTGCGGGGCGAGGTGTCGTCGTCCTACTTCGCGGGCCTGTACATCTTCCTCGCGCTGCCGGCCATCGGCGTCGGGGTGCTGTCAGCACATACCGGTCTCGTCGAGGCAGGCGTGATCTTCTGCGCCGTCGTCATCGCGCTGGCCGCCATTGTCGGCGCCAGCCAGGGCCGGCACCGCACGGCCTGACTGCCGGGCACGCACGCGACGTACATGAGACGTCGCGCACCGTAACACGTCATCGGCGCGATCGGCCTATTTTCAATGGATCTGGTTAAGGCACCCCAGGGCCCCGCATAGCCTTCACCGGTCCGGCGCCTCGAGGGATCCCCCGTGCGCGAGCTTGCTCGCGCACATTCCCGGTGGGCGCGCAGTTCGCGGAAAGGAGCCCTTTGGGCCGCCACAGTAAACCGTCTCGCATCAGGCTCTCCCAGGGAGTAGCAGTGGCCGCGGCACCGACGCTGGCAGGCGTCGCCGCGGCACTTTGTTTGTCACCGTCGGCCGCCGTCCCGGCAGCCGCGGCGCAAGTGCATCCGGCCGTACTGGATGCCATCGTTTCGCCGGCTGCCATCGCGGAGCCGGCAGAGGGGACCGCCCTGACGTCAGCGCAGGTTTCGCAGCGCGCAGCCGCGAACGCCCTCCCGGCCACCTACAAGGTCAGGGCCGGCGACACGCTGTCGTCGATCGCTACCCGGCTGTACCACGACCGGGCCGCGTGGCCAGTGCTGTACTGGCGCAACGACAAGAAGATTCACTGGGCCGACGAGATCTACGCGGGTGAGGTCCTGCGGGTCCCGGCACGCCCGGCCCGCATCCCGAAGGCTCCGTCGGCGCTCAGCGAGGCAGCGCCGGTCTCGGTGCCCGCGCAGGCGGCCGAGCCGGCTGCCGCGACGGCGACCGCCGCCACCTACACCGGCGGCACGTTCGCAGCGTGCGTGATCGCGCGTGAGTCCGGGGGCAACCCGCAGATCATGAACGCGAGCGGGCATTACGGCCTGTATCAGTTCAGCTACTCGACGTGGGTCGCCTACGGCGGTAACCCCGCCGACTTCGGCCACGCCAGCGTCGCAGAGCAGAACCAGGTGTTCGCCAACGCGCTTGCGGCGGGCGGAGAGGACAACTGGGCTCCCTACGACGGCTGCTGACCGTCTGGCGGGACCGGCGGCGGAGCCAGCACAGGCTCCGCCGCCGGGCTGGCCTCCCCGGCCCGGCCTCCGCCCCCTGACCGCCGGCCTGCTGCCCGCAGGTGCTGCGCGATCAGCGCGGCGCTGATCCAGCCGACAGCGATTGCGAGCCAGAAGTTCACGAGGCGGAACGCCAGCGCTGCCGCCACGGCAGGCACCCGGCCGACGCCGTAGGCCACGAGCACGACCGCGAGACTTCCTTCCACGATCCCGAGGCCGCCGGGGATCAGCGGAAACGACGCGACGACCTGCGCCACCCCGTACGCCAGCAGCACGCCGTCCCACGGGATCGCCGCGTGCACCGCGCGGAAACTGCACAGCAGGCACAGAAAGTCGCAGCCCCAGACGACCGTGGCGATCGCCACCACCCATGCCGCCTGCCGCCGGCCAAGCGGGATCTCCCGCATCCGGATCAGCGTGGCCTCGATGCGGGCGCCGATGCTGCCGCGCGGGTGCCCGGTCAGCCGGCGCACACCGCGCACCCCGGCACTGACCAGGCGCAGCACCAGGTCCCGCCGGATCAGGACGGCTCCCGCCCCGGCTACGATCACCAGGCCGACGACCGCCGCGCCGGCGCCCTTCGCGCTCGTGCTGCTCGCCAGGGCCACCACCACCCCGATCAGCAGCACCAGTGACATGCCGATGGCCTGCGCGATCAGGATGGTGAAGATGGTCCAGCCCGCGCTCGCCCCGCTCGCACCGCGCCGCCGGTAGTACCGGTACCGGTAGGCACTGGACACGGCCGGCTCGCCCGGCACGGTGTTGGCGATTGCATCGTTCGCTAGCGTCACCGCGGCCAGGCCGGGCAGCGGGATCCGCGCCCCGCCCAGCCGCAGCACGCGCTGCTGCAGCCATGCGAACGTCAGCAGCGAGAGCCCTTCTGCGGCGATGGCAGCGGCAACCCAGCGGACATCGGCCGACCTGAGCTGATCCCAGGCGGAGACGAAGTCGGCTCGCTTGCCGAGCAGGAGCAGCAGCACAACCAGCCCGGCGACTGCGCCGGCGGCATAGCGGAGCACGTCCCGCCCGGGGCGCCCCGCGGCCCTGGCCGCGATCTCGTCCGCCACAGCGTCTACGCTACCGACGCTGAGCGCGCGCCGTTCATCTGCCAGCATGAGCGGCACACTCGCGGAGGCAGGAAGGACGGCGGGACGGTGGCAGCAGAATCCGGCGGCCGGATCGGCACTACCTGGCGCGACTCGCAGCCGTGGTGGCCGCCTGAGCCTGCTCCCCCGCCCGGCACGCCGAACGTGATGCTCATCGTCCTCGACGACGTCGGCTACGCCCAGCTGGGCTGCTACGGCTCCGACATCGAGACGCCCGTGCTCGATGGCCTCGCGGCCACGGGCGTCCGGCTGGCGAACTTCCACACCACAGCGCTGTGCTCGCCGACCCGAGCCTGCCTGCTGACCGGCCGCAATCATCACCGCAGCGGCATGGGCCGGGTGGCCGACCTGGCCATCGGGTACCCCGGCTACCGGGGGAAGCCGCCGCGGGAGAATGGCTACCTCAGCGAGATCCTGCGCAGCGCCGGCTATGCCAGTTACGCCGTCGGCAAATGGCACCTGTCTCCCGAGGACGAGACGAATATGGCCGCGTCCCGCGCGACCTGGCCCCTGGCTCGCGGATTCGACCGCTGGTACGGCTTCCACGGCGGCGAGACGCACCAGTTCGCTCCCGCGCTCTATCACGACAACCACAGCGTGCGCCCGCGCGCGGGCGCAGCGGACGGCTACCACCTGACTGAGGACCTGGCGGGCCGGGCGATCGAGTTTCTCGGTGACCTGCGTGCGGCCGACGCGGAGAAGCCGTTCTTTCTGTACTTCGCGACCGGCGCGTGCCACTCCCCGCATCAGCCGCCCGGCCGCTGGCTCGAGCACTACCGCGGCCGGTTCGACCTTGGCTGGGACGCCTGGCGGGAGCAGATCTTCGCCCGTCAGCTGGCAGCCGGCCTGCTCCCGGCCGGGACCGTGCTGTCGCCGCGGCCGCCCTGGGTGCCGGCCTGGGCCGACCTGGGCGACCGTGACCAGGCGGTCGCGGCTCGTTTCATGGAGTGCTTCGCCGGCTTTCTGTCCCACGCCGACGAGCAGATCGGACGCGTACTCGACTTCCTGCGGGAACGAGGTGAGCTCGAGAACACGGTTGTCTGCGTGGTCTCGGACAACGGGGCCAGTGCCGAGGGCGGCGCCGAGGGCTCGATCAATGACGTCCGGATGGTCAACATCGACCCGGCGCAGCCCGCTGAGATGTACGAGCGGCTGGCGGAGATCGGCGGCCCGCTGACGCACAACAACTACCCGTGGGGCTGGACGATGGCGGGCAATACGCCGTTCCGCCGCTGGAAGCGCGAGGTGCACGAGGGCGGCGTGGCTGATCCGTGCATCATCACCTGGCCGGACGGCACGCGGCGCGGCCTGCTCGAGGCCGGCGCGATCCGGCGTCAGTTCGCGCACGCCATCGACGTGCTGCCGACGCTGACCGAGCTCGCCGGGATCGCGCGGCCCGACCGGCTCGACGGCATCAGCCAGTCCGCCATCGACGGGATCAGCTTCGCCTACCTGCTGCCGCCCGGCGCGCAGGAGGCTCCCGGCCGGCACGAGACGCAGTACTTCGAGATGTTCGGCTCCCGCGCGATCTACCACCGCGGCTGGAAGGCCGTCACCTTTCATCCGGTCGGGCCGCTGTACGACGACCAGAACCCGAACGCGCCGTTCGAGGACGACGTCTGGGAGCTCTACCACGTGGCGAGCGACCTGTCCGAGTCGCGGGACCTGGCGGCCGAGCAGCCAGAGCTGCTGGCGGTGCTGATCGAGCTGTGGTGGGCGCAGGCGCGGCGCAACCAGGTACTGCCGCTGGACAACCGGGTGCTGTGGGCGCTGGTCAACCCTAAGCCGGATCACCGCAGTCCCCGCGAGGAGTACCGGTACCACCAGGGCGGCGCCCAGGTGCCCGAGTCCGCGGCGGTCAACGTGCGCAACCGATCGCACCTGATCACGGCCGACCTCACCGTCGGCGATCAGGCCGACGGCGTGCTGCTGGCTCTCGGCACCGCGCTGGGGGGCTGGTCACTGCACGTACTCGACGGCAGGCTCCGGTACGTGCACAACCTGTACGGCAAGGAGCGCCATGTGATCACCTCGGCCGAGGTCCTCGCTCCCGGCGACCACCGCGTCGAGTACGAGTTCACCAAGGACGACGGACCCGGCGGCACCGGCGCGCTGCGGTGCGACGGCCGCGAGGTCGCCCGCGGTCCGATCCCGCAGTTCACGCCGTCCGCGTTCAGCGGCACCGGCGTCGGACTGACCTGCGGTTACGAGTGGGGACCCGCCGTCGGAACGGGCTACGAGGCGCCGTTCCCCTTCGCCGGGACAATCCGCCGCGCCGTTGTGCGAGCCACCGGGCCCGTCGTCCGCGATCCGCTCGCGGAACTGGAGGCGATCCTGTCGCAGCAGTGACGCGCTGCCAGCTCGCCGGCCCTGCGGGCTACTTGCGCAGCAGCAGGAAGATGCTCGGCCCGAACAGGGCGGGCGCGAGCGGCTCCTGGCAGACGCGCTCGACGCCGAGAAGTACCGGCCGCGGCAGCAGCCTGATGACGAGCGGGTGCCGCAGATTGGACACCGACAGCGTCCGCTCCAGCCGCAGTCCGGTCGCCTCCAGCTGGGTGATCACGGTGGCCGGGTGATGATTGACGAACGGGATGCCGCCCTCGTGCCTGGCCTGGCTCGTCCTGATGTCGACCGGCGCCAGCGAAACGGGCTGGCGCCGCAGCAGGTACCTGACCCGGTTCAGGGCGTGCGCCACGCTGGCGACCTCGATGAGCGCGTAGCCGCCAGGCCGCAGGATCCGGTGCAGCTCGGTCAGCTCGCGAGCCGGATCCGGCAGATGGTGCAGCACCCGTACCATGACGGCCAGGTCGACACTGCCGTCCGCGAAGTCCAGGTCGGACGCGCTCATCACGCGCGTGCTGATCTGCGGGTGCCCGGCCAGGACGGAGGCCGCCAGGCTGAGCTGCTGCCGGCTCGGGTCGGCCAGCGTAACCTGGCGCGCGTAGTCCGCCAGCACGACCGAGAGCCGCCCGTAGCCGCCGCCTATGTCAGCCGCGTGCTCAAAGGCATGGCCGCGCAGCAGCCGCCGGACCGCCATGACCTCGGCCTGATGCTCGTAGGTCCTGCTGGTCCAGTAGTCGGCGTAGTTCAGGTTCTCGTCGTCATAGTGCGCGGAGTCAGGCCGCGGCGCCGTCGTGCTCATCAGTCCCCCCGTGCCAGTCCCCGATCAGCCGACGACGTGAAACTCCACCCGGTACACGAGCGTGTCGTCGGTGATCGGGCCCGCATGCGCGGCCCGCTGCCGCAGTTCCTCCCGGTCGCGCTCCCCCGCCAGGCGGACGTCAGCCTCGGTCACCGAGCTGAACGGCACCAGCTCGACCGAGTCCACCTCGATCGTGGCCGGTCCTACCGGGTACCGGCCGCCCGCCCGTACCTTAGGCCGCTGCCACAGCCTGAAAGAGACAGTGATGCCGCCGGCGATGACGTCGTCGCGGACCTCCCGGCTGAATTCCACTCCTCCACGGTACGGCGCTTCCGCCGGAACTGGCGGCGTCCCGGCAGCAGCGCGCCGGCGATTGCTAGCTGATGCTCGTCAGGTCCAGCCAGACGACTGACGGGCTGGCCGCATCGACAGCAGCCTGCAAGGTCAGTCCCGGCCGCAGCCGGCTGACCTGGAGCTGACTGATCGCCTGCTGCGTCGTCACCGGATAAGGCGGCACGCCGTCGCCCAGCACTGTCAGCTCGAACTCCACCAGCACGTCGACGTTGATCGTGCCGATCTGGCGCATCCCGGTGATCATGACAGTGCGCGGCGCGGCCGCCGGCGGCCGCGCCGGGGGCAGGCCGCCGAACTGACCAAACTGTCCGGCTGCCTGCCGACCCTGCGCCGCCGTACCGGGCGCGATGCTGACGACGTCCTGCGTATCCTTCTGTCGCTCCAGCATGCCCATGCGACTGGTTCCTCTCCTGTCCCGCCCCGGCCAGGACCGGAGATTTCCGGTCGCTCTACCGCCGCCAGCCTCGCGATACGTCCGGTCGGTGGCAATATCAGCCGGGTCTCGCTTTGGTACCCTGACCGTGTCGCGGGTCCGCCACGCCAGTCCTGCGCGGACCCACAGATCCGCAAGCAGGGATGGGACCGATGGAGGCAGATCCGCCTCGCCGGACACTCGCCTCGAGGCTGGAGGACCGGGACCGCACCAGGTTCACCGGCCGCGCCAGCGAGATCGCCTTCCTGGATAAGTGCCTGGATTCTGACGATCCGCCGGCGAGCGTCGTCCATATCTGCGGTCCCGGCGGGATCGGCAAGAGCGCTCTGCTGCGTGAGATTGCCCGGCACGCCCGCGATCGCGGTATCAGCGTCGTCAGCATCGACGGCCGCGAGCTCGGCCCCGCTCCCGGCACACTCGAGACGGCACTGCGCGAGGCGAGCAGGCACGACCGGCTGCTGGTGCTGCTGGACTCGTACGAGCGGATGAGCGCGCTGGACTCCCAGCTCCGGCACGAGCTGCTGCCGCAGCTGGCGGACCGCGCGCTCGTCGTGATCGCGGGCCGCGGCACGCCCGATCCGGGCTGGACAGCCGGCGGCTGGGAGGCAGTGACAGCGCGACTGGACCTGACCGGTCTCGGGCGCACCGAGGCCAGGCAGTTGCTGGCGACCCGGGGCCTGAACGACAGCCGCGTCGCAGCTGTCATCGACTGGGCCGCCGGCTCCCCTCTCGCCCTCGCACTCGCGGCCGACGCCGCGATCGCCGACTCCGGCTGGAACGCCGGGAGCGCGCCCGACCGGCCGGACATCCTCCGGTCACTGCTGAACCGGCTGGTCGAGACCGAGCTGCGCGGGGTGCGGCCGTCGGCATTGGGCATCGCGGTGGTCGCCAGGACCACTACGCCCGACCTGCTGCGTGCCGTCCTGCCCGCGGAGGACGCGGACGAGAGCTACCGGCAGCTGGCCGAGCTCACCATCACCGAGGAACTCGGCACCGGCATCGCGCTGCACGAGCTCGCGCGCAAGGCGCTGCTCGCCGACCTCCGGCTGCGGAACCCCGTGCTGGAGCGCGACCTGCGGCGGCGCATCGTCGACTATCTGTACGCGCGCGGCGTCGCCGGCGACCTGATGATGATGATCGACCTGGCCCACCTGGTGGAGAACCCGCTGCTGCGGTGGGGCTTCGGCTGGGACGGCAACGCGAGCTTCCGGATCGACTCGGTGCGGCCCGACGACGCCGGCCGGATCGACCGCCTCATTACCGAGCACAACCGGGACTGGTGGCAGCTCACCCGGCGCTATTTCGATGAGGCGCCGGACCGGGTCGCGATCGCCCGCGATCTGGGCGACTCCATCTGCGGGTTCCTGGTCAGCATGAGCCTGGCGTCGGCACCGGCGTTCGCCGACTCCGATCCGATCGCGGGACCGTGGCTGGCACACGCCCGGCGCAGCGCCGGCGACGGCGAGTCGGTGATGTGGCACGCCGCGGTGGACTTCACGCAGGGACAGGTCCAGGCCATGCTCGGCATCGCGGGCATGCTGCGCTGCGGTGCGGCCAGCCCGCGATTCGCCTACCTGCCGATCGACCCGGCGCTGCCGGGCGCGGTCGAATTCGCCGGCGCACTCGGCGCAGCGCATCTCGCCGGGCTTGACCTGCGGGTCGGGGACGCCACGATCGAGTGCCACCGGCTTGATTACGGGCCGGGCGGAATCTTCAGCTTCATGCGCATCCAGATCTACGCTGAGCTCGGCCTCCCGGCACCGGAGCTGCCGGAGCTCCCGGCCATCGATCTGGAGACCGTGCGCGAGGTGCTGAGGAACTTCCGGGTGCCGCGCGAGCTGGCACGCAGCCCGCTGGCCCGTGGCGCGACGGTGGCGGAACGGGCCGAGTCGGTGCAGCACCTCGTCTGGCAGGCGGCCGACGAGGCATTCGGCGACAGCGAGACCGAGAAGCTGCTGCGCAGTGTTCTGGTCGCGGGCTACCTCGAGCCGTTCCGCAGCCACGAGGAGGCAGCCAGCCTGCTGCTGCTGAGCCGCGCGGCGTACTTCCGCCGGCTGCGGACCGCGGTCGAGCGGCTGGCGGAGCACCTGGCGGGCGCGCCGCCGCCGGTGGCCGCACCGGACCAGCCCCAGCCGGACTAGGCCAGCCCCAGCCGGACTAGGCCTCGCCGGAACAGCCCTAGCCGGACCAGCCTCTGCTAGCCAGCCTCTCCGGGCCAGCCCCAGCCGGACTAGCCTCCGCTAGCCAGCCTCTCCGGGCCAGCCTCTCCGGGCCAGCCGCTGCGGGGCCAGCCGCCTTCGGCCGCCGGCGGCTCCGGCTAGCGAGCGGAGTCGCGCCCGGTACGCGCGGACGTCTCCGCGGTCTGACCCGCGCTGCCACCCGAGGTCTCTGCCGCGGACGCCGGCGCCGCGGATCCGCCGGCGGCATCGTCAGGCTCGTCGGGAATGGACACCGCATTGCCAGCAGTCTGCCGCCAGCGGCGCGCGGGCTCCTGCTCAGTCTGGAGCGGCTGGCCGGACCGGCCCGCCGCGACGTCCTCGGCGGTCCGGCCGGTCGCCTCCAGGTAGGCGGCCGACTCGGCCCGGTCGTCCTGCGCGGACATGCGCCGGTGCGTAAGCCAGTACGGAATGCCGACCGCCAGGAGGACGATCACCAGTCCCCCGATGACGGCTGCCAGGGCCACGGTCACGGAGAGCTCCTTCCTGCTGCGCTTGACTCGCGCGTCGCTCCGGCGCTGGCCAGAGCCGTTGCCGGCCGGGACATCGCCGGCCAGGGCCATGCGCTCACCTGGCCAGCCCCGGGCAGCTGCGCTAGGTCCTAGCCCTAACCTGCGCCGGGAAGGCTAAACCGTCCGTGAGCGGAGAATGACCGGGTCCGCGCCATGTGGTGACCGTTCGCGCCAGGCCTGGTTCCGGCCCCGCGGGCCGCCTGAAGCAGGGGCGAGAGAGGGCTATTGCCGGCGATATAGGGCCGTAGTAGCGTCCGAGACGGCAGGCCGAACGGACGGCATCGTGCAGTCCGGCTCTCCTCTGATCCCTTCTGCCGAACGGTTGCTGTCCGCCAGGCGTGCCCGCCCGTGATAAACGACGAGCGGCGCCTTTGCCTGCAGCGGCGCCGCACAGCGGAGGCAGCGATGGCGATCGATGAAGCTACAGCGGGTTTCCTGGCGCAGCTGGCGGAAAGCGGCGCCAAGCCGCTGCACGAGATGACGCCGGAGGAGGCTCGCGGCTTCACCGCGGCCCTGCGGGACCTGTTCGGGCCCGGCCCGGACGTCGCCAAGTCCTACGACGCGCAGGTGCCTGCACCGGACGGCGGCAGCTTCACTGTGCGCGTCCTGATCCCGGAAGGCGACATCCGCGCCCTGGTCGTCTACTACCACGGCGGCGGCTGGGTGATCGGCAACATCGACGAGTCCGACAACCTGACCAGGACGCTCGCGAACGGGCTGCACGCCGCGGTGGTCAACGTGGATTACCGGCTGGCGCCCGAGCATCCCTATCCCGCCGCCGCAGACGACGCCTGGACCGCCCTGCAGTGGGCGAATGAGCACATGGCGGAGATCGCCGGCGGCCCCGTTCCCCTCGTTGTTATGGGTGACAGCGCCGGCGGCAACCTGTCAGCCGTCGTCGCGCAGAAAGCACGGGACGCGGGTGGTCCTGAGGTCGCGAGCCAGGTGCTGATCTACCCGGTGACCGACGCCGACCTGGACAACGGCAGCTATACCGACCCGGAGAACCAGCTCCTGCTCAGCCGGGAGTCGATGGTGTGGTTCTGGGACCACTACGCACCGGACCCGCAGAGCCGGCTCAACCCGGACGCATCGCCGATCAGGGCCGCTGACCTGACCGGTCTCGCGCCCGCGATCGTGCTGACCGCCGAGCATGATCCGCTGCGGGAGGAGGGCGAGGCCTATGCCGAGCGGCTGCGCGCGGCCGGAGTGCCGGTCGAGCTGCGCCGGTTCGGCGGCCAGATGCACGGCTTCTTCACCATGGTCAACATCCTGCCCGGCAGCGCTGACGGCATCGCCTACGTGACCGAGCAGCTCGACCTGCAGCTGGGCGGGTGAGCCGGATGCCCGACCACGACAACTACGACGCCGTCATCGTCGGAGCAGGCCTGGCCGGCCTGTACCAGCTGTACCGGCTGCGCGAGCTCGGCCTGCGGGCGCAGATCATCGAGGCCGGCGACGGGGTCGGCGGCACCTGGTACTGGAACCGCTACCCCGGCGCCCGCTGCGACGTGCAGAGCCTGTCGTACTCCTACTCGTTCTCGCCCGAGCTCGAGCAGGACTGGGAGTGGACCGAGAAGTACCCGACGCAGCCGGAGATCCTGCGCTACCTCAACCACGTCGCCAACCGCTTCGACCTGCGCAGGGACATCACGTTCAGCACCCGGGTACTGCGCGCGCAGTACGACGACGGGGCAGCCCGCTGGACACTCGGCACCGATGCCGGCACGACGCTGACGGCCCAGTTCGTCATCATGGCGACCGGCTGCCTGTCAGCGTCGAAGCTGCCTGAGATCCCCGGCCTGGAGCGCTACCGCGGCCGCACCCACCACACTGCCAAGTGGGGCAAGGACGAGGTCCGGTTCGACGGCCTGCGCGTCGGCGTGATCGGCACCGGATCGTCGGGCATCCAGTCCATCCCGATCATCGCCGAGCAGGCCGCCGACCTGACCGTCTTCCAGCGCACGCCGAATTTCTCCATGCCGGCCGGGAACCGCCCGCTGTCGGCGGACGAGGTCGCGGAGATGAAGGCGAACTACCGGGCCTGGCGGGAGGCGCAGCGGACGTCGGGTTTCGGCATCCCGAGTGAGCCGTCGACGACGCTGGCGCTGTCGGTACCGGAAGAAGAGCGCAACGCCACCTACCAGGTCGGCTGGGACAAGGGCGATCTGGTGTCGCTCATCGGCTCCTACGCCGACACGCTGGTCGACCAGGCCGCGAACGAGACGGCGGCCGAGTTCATCCGGGCCAAGATCCGCTCGATCGTGCACGACCCGGAGCTGGCCGAGACGCTGTCGCCCCGCACGTTCCCGGTCGGGACCAAGCGCCCGTGCCTCGATTCCGGGTACTACGCCACGTTCAACAGGCCGAACGTGCACCTGGTCGACCTGCGCAAGACGCCGCTGGTCGAGTTCACCGAAAGCGGGCTGCGGACCTCGGCGGCCGAGTACGAGTTCGATGCGATCGTGTTCGCGACCGGCTTCGACGCGATGACGGGAGCCCTGACCGCGATCGACATCCAGAACGGGAACGGGGCATCTCTCGCCTCCCGCTGGAGCGCCGGGCCGCGGACGTACCTGGGCGTCGCGATGGCCGGGTTCCCGAACCTGTTCACCATCACCGGACCCGGCAGCCCGTCCGTGCTCAGCAACATGGTGGTCTCCATCGAGCAGCACGTGGAGTGGATCAGCGACCTCATCGCCTACCTGCGGGATCACGGGTACGCCGCAGCCGAGGCGACGCAGGAGGCGGAGGCCGAGTGGGTACAGCACGTGGCCGACGTCGGCGCGTTCACGCTGTTCCCGAGGGCCGACTCCTGGTACATGGGCGCGAACGTGCCGGGGAAGCCCCGGGTCTTCCTGCCCTACATCGGCGGGGTCGGCGTATTCCGGGAGAAGTGCGACCAGGTCGCGGCCAGCGGCTACGAGGGCTTCGCGCTGCGGCCGGCGGGTGAGCTCGCGGCCGTCTAGCGAGCCGGGTCGACGTCGTGGACGCCGAGTGAGCGGGGTTATAGCACCCTCAACTCGGCGTCCATAAAACGCCGCGCGGCTGCTGGCTCCGGGCTGCTGGCTCCGGGTTCCCGGCTACCGCATTCGCGATCGCCCGCGGCGGGTTCTGCGGGCCCGCCCGTCCCGCCCGCGGCCGGGCTGCGACCTGCGGCCGCCCGCTGCTGTGCGCGCTGCCCGTCCGGCAGCCCGGCCGGCCGGGCGCAGCCGCCGGGCCAGCCTGGCGGCGTCGCCCCGGGCCGCCGGGAAACGGGAACGGCTGACCAGGCTCGGAGCTTCTCCGGACCGGCTGCGCGCGACGGCAGGGTTATCCGCCGGAACCCGGCCGCCACCGGCTGCGGCAAGCGCAGCCGACTTCGCTTCCAGGGCCGCTGGCGAAGCCCCGTCCGCGATGGCTGCTCGCGCGAGGGCCACGGCCGCTGTCGCGGCGCCGGCAATGGCCGCTCCGGCAGTTGCCGGGGAGGCTATCGCCAGGCCAGGCGCCGGGCTGGTCCGCCGCAGCCGTTCGCTCCGGATCACCTGGAAGCTGCTCAGCGCGATGCCGGCCACGATGGCCGCGCCGCCGGCAACCTGAACGATGCCCACCGGGCTGGCGAACATCACCACGCCCAGCATGGCGCCCACCAGCGGCTCGACGTTAAGGAACGCGCCCGCGACGTCAGCGGAGACCCGGCTCTGGCCGAAGGCGAACAGGGCAGTCGGGCCGACTGTCCCGGCGATCACCAGGCCGATGGTGGCCAGCAGCGCTGACGCGCTGACCGGTCCGGCCGCATGATGCTCCGTCGTCAGCGCGATCGGAAGCACGAGCACAGCCGCTGCCATCAGCTGCAGCCCGGTGACCGCGATCGGGTCGCGGCCGCGCAGCAGCCGGGCCTGCGAGACGGTGAAGCCCGCGGACGCCAGCTGCGACGCCAGCACAAGACCGTCGCCGCCGAGGGTTGACCCGGCGCCCTGGCCGCCCGCGATGAAGGCCACTCCCGCGAGCGACAGGGCGAAGCCTGCCCACGCCAGCGGCCGCGCAACGCTGTGGCCGAGCAGTGCCGCGATGACTGCGACCATAACCGGTGTCGCCCCGATCAGCAGGGCTGCGTGCGTGACGCTGGTGCGGTCGATGCCCAGGTTCTGGAGCAGGACCGAGCCGCCGTAGCCGAGGCCGCCGCTGATCAGGATGCCCGGACTGCACGCTGCGCGCAAGCGGGAGCGGCTCGCCACCATCAGCACGGCAGCGGCCAGCGCGAATCTGACGAACGCGAGCCAGCCGGGCGGCAGCCAGCCAAGTGCGAGCTTGGACAGCGGAACTGTGGTTCCCCACAGAATGCCGGCGGCGATCAGGGCCGGGAAGATGAGGCGGCGGTTGGTGGTCATGCGTCCAGTCTCGGTGACTGATCCTCGCAATTCGGGCACTGAGGTCTGCGGCGAGATATAATTTGGAGTTATGGCTATTGACCTTGATGAAATTGACCTGCAGCTGCTCACCGAGCTACAGGCAGATGCTGATCGCACCAACGTCGAGCTGTCCCGCGTCGTCGGCTTGTCCCCGGCGGCCACGCTGAACCGGGTCCGCAGGCTGAAGTCATCCGGGGTCATCAAGGTCATCAGCGCCCGGCTCGACCCCGCCGCCGCGGGCTTCCCGCTGCAGATGTACATCGGGGCGACCCTCGGGCGGCATGACCTGCGGGCGACCCGCCTGTTCGAGCAGCATGTGCGGGCGCTGCCGCAGATCATCGCAGCCGACAATGTCACCGGCGAGATGGACTACCTGCTCACCGTCGTCGCCCGGGATGTGAACGAACTGCAGCAGGTCCTGGCGTCGCTGGCCGCGCGTGGCGGCCAGCGGCTGGTGACGTACCTGCGGCTCGAAGAGGTCAAGCCACCGTCCCGGCTGCCGCTGCTGCCCGTCCCGCCGAGCGCACCCTGACCGGCCTGGCGATCGCGCCCTGACCGCCGGCGATCGCGCCCTGACCGCCGGTGATCGCGCCCCCGACCGACCCGGCAGCCCGGGCTGACCAGTCCCGCCGGCCGGACCTAGCCGAGCCGGCCGCTCATTCGGTGACCGGCCTCGGGCCGGGGGTCACGGACCCGGGCTCCGGGCCAGCGGGCCCGTGGGCCGCCTGCGCTGCCGCCGCCCCGCCCGGTGTCACTCCCCCCGGCGGGGCCGCCTGTACCAGCGACGTCGACTGCCAGGCAGCCTTGACGATGACCTGGATGGCTCCGGCCGCGGGGATCGCCAGCAAGGCCGCTACGAAGCCGCCGAAGATCCCGCCGATCCAGCTGCCGAGAGACGCGCCGACGAGGATCGACACAAGCACGAGCAGCGGGTTGATCCGCACGGTGCGGCTCATGATGACGGGGTTCAGCACATGATTCTCAACCTGGGTGTAGATCAGGAAGACCACCAGCGTGATGATGCCTGCTGATACCGAGTGCGTCAGCGCGAACAGAACGACCGGAATGCCGGCCAGCGCGCCGCCGATCATCGGCAGGAAGTCCACTAGCGCGACCCACAGCGCCCACAAGAACGGGAACGGCACGCCGAGCAGGAACAGCGTCGCGAACACCACGATGCCGGCGATCAGCGAGGTCGCGAAGTTGCCGAGCATGTAGCCGACGACGGACCGGCTGACGTCCCGCGCCACCTGGCTGTACCGGGTGGCCCGGTCGGGCGCCATCAGGCCGAGCAGGCCGGTGCGCAGCTTCGGGCTTTCCAGCAGCAGCAGCACGACCAGCACGAAGATTGTGAAGAGCGAGAACACCAGCGATATCGCGCCCTTGCCGAGGCTCAGCGCCGGCTGCGCCAGGTCGCGGCCGTAGCCGGCCAGCTTCGGAGCGTTCTTCTCCACCCAGGTCTGCAGGTGGTACCTGGTGACCAGCTGCCCGATCCAGCCCTTGCCGTGCTGGGCCTTGCTTACGTAGGAGGGCAGGTCCGTCGCGAGGTGCGTAACGCCGTTGACCAGCGGGTACCCGAAGACAGCAGCCAGTGCGGCGAAGGCGCACAAGGCCAGCAGCGTTACCGCCGCCACCGCGACGCCGCGCCGGCCAAGCCACCGTTGAAGGACCACGACCAGCGGGTTAAGCAGCAGCGCGATGAACCCGGAGACCACCAGCAGCATGAGCACGTCGCGGAGCCGGTAGATGATCTTTCCGGCAAGGTAGGCCGCCGCTACTACGAGCACGGTGACGAGAATCGCCCTCAGCGGCACGTGCCGTGACTCGGCGGAGCGCCAGAGCCGGGCCCGGCGAGTCTGCAATGTCGGCAATTCGGAGCTCATCCGGTAAGCATGCCAGGCCGGGCGGCCGCCGGTCCCGGATCGGCTCCGAGCTAGTGAACCGGCGGCGGATCCCCGTGCGCGCTGGCAGCCAGGCTCTCGTCCCAGCCGCAGACGGCACAGGCGTGGCTGAATGCCGACCCGGCGAACTGCAGGCCGGCAGCGTGCGGGTCCGGACTGGCGCGCACGTCGCTCCACTCGAGGACGTACTCTCCGAGCCCGTCATCCCAGTGTGCCGCCGGGGGCTCAAGTGAGCCAGCGGAGAACCCGGGCGGAGCCGGGTGCGCATAGGCATAGAACGCAGCGGCCGGATGCCGCGGGTCTCCTGGCCACCAGCCGACCGCGACCTCCTGAGCATCCATCGCGTTCCGCATGATGAAGTCGCCCGATGGCGGGTCAGCCGGACGTCCCGAGAACAGGCTGACCGCCAGGTCGAATGAACCCCACCAGGCGTTGACTGGGGTTGACCGTCCCCGGTACGGCGCCCGGAACTCGGTCAGGATCATCGCGGCCCGCCCGGCCGCCGCGAAGTAGTCGGCGACCTGCTCGCGGTTATAGGTAGCGTGCTCGTCGTCTTCGTCCAGCGGATTGCTCCACGGCACTTCCTGCGGGGTGGGATCGATATGTACGTCGCCTGCCAGCCCGCGCAGAGCCGCCAGCAGGTCGCGCGTGACGTCCCCGACCGGCCGGTCCGGCGTCAGCGGGACGCGCTCGGTCCTGCCGTCGCTGTGCTCCGCTACTGCCTCGTGGGAATGCAGATCGAGCAGCACGACCAGGCGGCCCGAGCCGTCCGGGGCAGGCAGCGGGCTGGTCTCCCAGCCGCGGGCGGTCAGGCGGAGCGCCGCGTGCTGAAGCTGCGGCTCTGGCGGAGCCAGCGCGACCGCCAGCTTCCCCAGGACCTGCGTGTGCGCGTGCAGAGTGTCGCAGGTCTTGCCCCACTGGTCATAGGACAGAGCCGGCCAGGCGTTGGTCATGGTGAGCACGCTAGTTCCTGCGGCTGCACTGTCTCAACGCGCCTCGCCGCAACCCCGCTCGCCGCACCCCGGCTTGACATGTGACTAATTGGTCACCTATTCTCCAGGCGTGGATGAGGTGTTCAAGGCCCTGGCCGACCCCACCAGGCGCGAGCTGCTCGATGAGCTGTTCCGCGCCGACGGGCAGACGCTGAGCGCGCTGGAGGAGCGTTTCGACATGACGCGCTTCGGGGTCATGAAGCACCTGCGCCAGCTAGAGGAGGCCGGGCTGGTCGTCACCAGGAAGCGCGGCCGGGAGAAGCTGCACTTCCTCAATCCCGTGCCGATCCGCCTGATCCACGACCGGTGGGTCAGCAAATATGCCGAGCCCTGGGTGGCCGGGCTCAGCGAGATTAAGCAGAACCTGGAGAAGCCGATGGAGAAGACCTTCGAGATCTACATCCGCACCACCCCGGAGCGGCTGTGGCAGGCAATCATCGACCCGCAGATCAGGAGCAAGTACAACTTCGGCGCCAGCGTGACGTCAGACTGGACACCGGGATCGAGGCTCGAGTTCGGTCATCCCGGCGCGCCCGCCCTGCTCGGCGAGGGCGAGATCCTGGAGGCCGATCCGCCCCGCCGGCTCGTCCATACCATGACCTCGCTCTGGAGCGATGAGGTCAGGAGCGCGGGCGCGAGCCGCGTCACCTGGGAGATCGAGCAGGTAGCCGACTCCGGCTCCTGTCGGCTGCTGCTGACCCACGACCAGCTCCCAGCGGGTGCCAGCAGCCAGATTTACGGCGGCTGGCCGATGATCCTTTCCGGCCTGAAGACCTGGCTGGAAACCGGGGATCTGCTGACGACGCCCGGCTCGCTGATGTACGGCGCCCGGGGCTGAGCTGACCGACTTCAACCGGACGGAGCAGAACAGTGACAGATCAGAGCACCAGGCCCGCGATTGGCGACGTTCGCACGATCGGCGTGCCCGTCCGCGATCAGGACAAGGCCCTGGACTTCTACACGGCAGTACTCGGTTTCGAGACGAAGCTCGACGTGAGCATTGGTGGCGGCCCCCGCTGGATCGAGGTTGCGCCCGTCGGCGCCCGCACCTCCATCGCGCTGATAGCCGAGCACGAGGGCGTCCCGGCCGGCGTCGAGACCGGCATCCGCCTGACCACGGCGAACGCAGACGCTGACCACGCGAGGCTCCTGGCGCGCGGGGTCGACGCCGGCGAAGTGCTCTGCTGGCCGGGCGTTCCGCCCATGTTCGCGTTCCGTGACCAGGACGGCAACGGCCTGGAACTGGTGCAGGAGGCCTGAGCCCGATACGGGCCCTGACGGCCCGACGCAGGCGCCGCGCGGACGCTAGATCGGTACGGAACCGATCCTCAGCGGGGAATGACCTGGCTCCAAAGGGCGTGAGTTACCAATCGACGCCCGATGAAGGGCAGCGATCGGTAACTCACGCCCTTTCCGCGAGCCTTCGCCGATTCGCAAAGCTCGGATAACCGACCAAGAACCCACGACAGCCCTGGCACGCAGCCACCCCGCTCCTCCTCCGCTTGACATATTGCGCGGTTTGCTTGATATAGTTAGCGCGTAGACCTTAAGAGGGAGGGATTCAGATGATCGACACCCGTGCCGTTGCGCAGGAAGTTCAGGATCAGCTGCTCGCCGCGATGCACCGCGGGCAGGAGCAGCTTCGCTGGAGCCAGGAGCAGCTGCGGAGGAGTCAGGACCAGGTGCGCAAGAGCCGTGAGGCGATGGCCGAGGCAATCCGCAGCGGCAACGACCTTGCCAAGGCGATCCGCCCGAGCCTTCCCGCGCTGCCGGTTCCGACCGTACGCATTCCGTCGCTGAGCGAGCTGACGGACTCGGCGCGGCTCCGGGCACGCGCCCAGGAGCTCGCTGACCAGGTTGCCGCCACGCAGCGCCAGCTCGCCGCAGCCCAGCGCCAGCTCGCCGTTGCCCAGCGCCAGCTCGCTGACCGGGCGATCGAGGTTGCGACTCCGCTGGCCGAGCAGGCCCTTGCTGCCCGGCGCCAGTTCACTGAGAAGGCATTCCAGGCCGCGAGCCCGCTCACTGAGCAGCTCCTGGCAGCTCAGCGCGAGATCGCGGACAGGGCCTTCCAGGCTGCCAGCCCGGTTGTGACCGAGCGGCTGGCCAGGCTGACCGAGCTGATGGGGATGCTGCCGGGCATGCGCAGGACGACCCCGTCGGACACCGACCGCCCGCGTTCGAACGGCCACGCTGCTGCCGGATCGGCAACTGCGGCACCGGCCGAGGCTCCCGTCAGTGCCCCGAACCGGACCGCTAGCGCAGAGCCGACCGCAACCGCCAGCGCGGCCGCCCGAACGACTGCTCCTCGGGCCAGCACGCGCAAGCCACGAGCGCCCAGGACCACGACGGCCAAGGCCAGCACCACCCCCAAGCCGGCTGCCAGCACGACGAAGTCCGCCAGCAAGCCAGCCGCCAGCGCGAGCAAGGCAGCTGGTACGGCCAAGGGGACCCGCACCACCAAGGCAGCGGACACCACCAAGGCAGCGGACACCGCCAAGGCCGAGGGCACGAGCAAGCCGCCGACCAGCAAGAAGTAAGCAGTACAGCCGCGAACGGCGGGCCGGTCAGGCGCAGTCAGGCAGGCCGGGCCGCCGAGCGCGGCACAGCCGCACGCCGCACCGGTGAGCGCGCCCGCCGCCAGTTCAAGGCGAGCAGCTCACCACACCAGCGGCACCGCACGAACGGGGGTTGAGAAATGGCCGAGCCGTGGGACTCCCAGATGGAGGCGCTTGGCGCCTTCATCCGCGACAAACGGAAGCTCGCGAACCTGTCCCTTCGTCAGCTCGCCGAGCTGACGAAGCTCTCCAACCCGTACCTGAGTCAGGTTGAGCGCGGCCTGCACCAGCCGTCAGTGCGCGTCATCCGGCTGATCTCGGACGCGCTCAATGTCTCAGCTGAGACTCTCCTTGCGCAGGCCGGCCTCCTGCACAGGGAGACCGGCGGGTCCGTGGCCGGGCAGGACGCGCCGCCGGATATCGAGGCAGCCATCAGAGCCGAGAAGCGGCTGACCCAGGATCAGAAGAGCGCGCTCATCGCCGTGCTCAGAAGCATGCTGCCTGCTGATGCGGGATTATCGGTGACAGGTAGGGCTTTGAGGTGATCATCGCGGAACCCGCGCGAAGTAGTCCGCCAGACGATTACGATACGACAGCGTGACTGACCCAAGCCAGCCAGCAGAGCCGCAGCCCGAGGAAGACCTGCCGCAATCCGGCGGGGAACTCCCCCGGCGCAAGCCGCTGGGCGAGTCACAGCCCGAGAGCGGAGGGTCATTCTTCGAACGCGCAGCGCCGTCGGCGGCCTCCGCGAACGGGCTGCCTCCGCGACGTCCTTCGTACGAGTCACGGCCCGCCCGGAACGACTTCTTCCCCCGCGACGACACGCTCCCCCGCCGGGGTGCCCAGTTCTCCGAGCCTGACAGCGCCCTGCCGAAGCGCGGTGAGCAGCCGTCTCAGCCCGGCAATGGGCTCCCCCAGCGCGACACCGACCTACCGCAACGCGGAAGCGACCTCCCTAAGCGCGGGGATACGCTGCCCCAGCGCAGCACCGAGCTCCCTAAGCGCGCGGATGCGCTGCCCCAGCGCAGCACCGACCTCCCCCAGCGCGGAGGCGACCAGCTCCCGCAACGCGGCACCGACCTGTCGCAAAGCGGAAGCGACCTCCCCCAGCGTGGAGATACGCTGCCCCAGCGCAGCACCGACCTCCCGCAGCGCGGAAGCGACCTCCCCCAGCGCAGCACCGAGCTCCCGCAACGCGGAAGCGACCCCCCCCAGCGCAGCACCGACCTATCGCAAAGCGGAAGCGACCTCCCCCAGCGCGGCACCGACCTCCCCCAGCGCGGAGGCGACCAGCTCCCCCAGCGCAGCACCGACCTACCGCAACGCGGAAGCGACCCCCCCCAGCGCAGCACCGACCTACCGCAACGCGGAGGCGACCAGCTCCCCCAGCGCGCCACCGACCTACCGCAACGCGGAAGCGACCCCCCCCAGCGCAGCACCGACCTCCCCCAGCGCGGAGGCGACCAGCTCCCCCAGCGCGGCGGCCTGCCGCAGCGGGACGGGTCAGCCGATGCCCTCGGGGCCCTTCCGCGGCGCACGACCAGAACCCGGCCAGCTGGCCGGCACCGCAGCCCGCACCGGCTGTCAGTGGCCTCCGACGCCCCGGCGCTCGTACTAGCGGTTCCCGGCACGGCCGAGGCTGACCCGACGGAGATCGGCGCGCGTGTCGCCTCCATAGCCAGCCAGTCCTGCCCTGGGGTCGACATCCGCGTTGGTTATCTCGACGGCGACGAGCTGCCGCTGCTGGACAGCCTGATCCCAGCCGGACGGGAACAGGCTGAGCAGGACCAGTTCCCCAGTGTCATCGTTCCGCTGCTGCTGAGCCCGAACCCGCAGTTCGACCCGGTCGTCCGCCAGTACGCATCGCGGCCGCCGCTGCCTGCGGTAGTCGCCGCGCATCTGGGGCCGCATCCGATGGTCGCCGAGGCGCTGCACTCCCGGCTCGCCGAGGCAGGACTAGCCCGGCAGGCACGCTCCAGCGGCCTCAGCATCTCCTCCGAGAACCGCGGCATCGTGGTCCTGGCCGACGTCGGAGAAGAGGCCGCCAGCGCAGCCGGAGTCGCTGCCGTGCTGCTGGCCTCCCGCCTGTCGGTTCCGGTCATCCCGGCGTCGCTGAGTGACCCGTCGAGCATCGTCGACGCGGTGAACCGGCTGGGTGAATCGGGCGCCCGCCCGGTTCTGGCACCGTGCCTGATCGGACCGGAGACCAACATCAGCGTGCTGGAGGACCTGAGCACGGCACTGAGCGCACCCTGCGCTCCCACGCTCGGCGCGCACCAGGCCATCGGGCAGCTCGTGGCCGTCCGCTACGGCGCCGCACTGGCCAGACTCAGCCTGGCTGGCTAACCCGCGAGCGAAAAGACCCTTCAGGCCGGGAACGCACTAACCCCCATTAGCGCTACCCGCAGGCCGCGCCGTTCCGGTCTCGCGCCCGGCCACAGCCGACGGCATCCGGAAGGCTGGCAGCGGCGACGGGAGCAGCAGCAGGAACCCGATCACGCCGCCGGCCGAGGCGATCCAGAGCGCCGGCCGGAGCCCAATCAGGCTGCCGAGCGCGCCGCCGAGCAGCGCGCCCACCGGGCGGGTGCCGTAGTTCACGGCCTGGAACGCGCCTGACACCCGCGAGCGCAGCTCGTCCGGGATTACGGCCGCGAAAATCGACCCGATGCTGATGTCGAGCACCATGACGCCGAAGCCGGAAACGAACTCAGCCGCGAACAGCGTCGTGAGAATCAGCAGTCTCGGGCCGCCCGCGAGCGGCACGAGCATCAGCGGGGCGGTGAACAGGGCGCAGCCCGCGGTGTACGCCCAGCCGACGCCGATGCGCCCGGCGAGCCGCCTGGTCACGGCGGCGCCGATCACCCCGCCGAACGCGGCAGCCCCGAGCACCAGCCCGATCAGGCCGGCGCTGATGTGCAGCGAGCGGACCGCGTAAAGCAGGTATAGCGCGGAGAACATCAGGTTGAAGAAGTTGACGACGGCCACCGCGACGAGCGAGGCCCGCACGATCGGCGAGTGGGCGATGAACCGTGCGCCGGCGGTGACTGAGCCCTCGCCGGTGCGGTCGGGCGGAGCCTCCTTCGGCCGGATCCGGTGCAGGAAGAACGCCGAGCCGAGAAAAGACAGCGCGTCGGCGACGATCGCGAACGGCGCCGACAGGACCTGCACGAGGAGGCCGCCGATACTCGGGCCGCCGACGAACGACAGTGCCCGGCTGGCGTAGATCAGCGAGTTGCCCTCGACGTACTTGTCCTCCGGCACCACGGCGACGAACAGCGCCGAGTCCGAGACGGTGAACAGCACGGCGAGCGTGCCCTGCGCGAAGGCCACCGCGAAGAGCTGCGCCAGCGTCAGCACGTGCAGCGCGTAGCACACCGGCAGCGTGATGAGCAGCGCGAACCGGCCGAGATCGGCGGCGATCATGGTGAGCCGCCGCCTGCCACGGCGGTCCACCCACGCGCCCGCGTGCAGGCCGAACAGCAAGCTTGGCAGCCAGACCAGCGCAGTCAGGTAACCCATCTCGGCTGCGCTGGCGTGCAGCACCAGGACGGCGGCCAGCGGAATGGCGATGCCGGAGATCTGGTCCCCGAACATCGAGATCGTCTGGCCGCTCCAGTACCGCCGGAACTCGGTCTCCCGGAGCAGCGCGGGGACCCGGCCCGCCAGCTTCCGGTTCACCGCCCGCCGTGAGCGTCCCGCGTCCGGCGACACCGAATCAGGCACTGCCGCGTCAGGCACTGGCGCGTCAGGCACTGGCGCGTCAGACACGCTCAGCTGTCCCCGGCCTGCGGGCGGACCGGGTCCAGAATCGGATGCGCGACCTGCAGGAAGGTGACCAGGCGTGCGTCTGGCGGCCGCAGTTCCGGCCTGGTCTGGCGGTCCAGGTACACATCAACGAGCTCGCGGATCCGGTCTGACAGCTCAGCCAGCTCGCTGGCGGTGACATAGAGGAACGTGTCCCCGAACTGGGCGGCGCGCTGCCACTCCTCCGGCTCGTCCGGCTGTGCGTCGATCCAGCGCCGCAGGTCGCTCAGCCACTTCTCCGCGATGACCGTGCTGAGCAGGCCGGCCGCAGCGGCGACCTTGTCATCCGGGCTGACGTCAGGCCAGTAGGTGTACATGGCGGTCGCCCGCCAGGGCCGTTCCCGGCCCTGGCCCCCGCCCGCCTCCTCGACCAGCCCGTATTTGGCCAGCTGCCGCAGGTGGAACGAGCAGCTGGCTGAGCTCTCGCCGAGCAGCTCACCCGCCTGAGTGGCGGTCAGCTGCCCGTGAATCCGCAGCTGGCCGACCAGTGCCAGCCGGATCGGATGCGCCAGCGCCCGCAGTGCCTTGGGATCGGTGACCTGCTTGACGGATCGCGCGGATGTCTCGGCCATGCATCCAAAGATAGCTTTGCAACCAACTCTTTGGAAAGATATCTTTGGAAGAAATTGGCGGGCTAGTACCCGCGGGCACGGCGAAGGTGCTGATCGGCTGCCGGCCTACTCGCCCGGCGGCACGTACCGGGCCTCGGAGTCGATCTGCCGGTAGATGGCCTGGCCCGCCGGGTTGCGCATCTCCTCGGCCAGGTGGCCGAGCAGACCCGCTGTCCGTGCCAGCAGCGCGAAGCCGCGCAGCAGGTCCGGCGGGAATCCGAGGTCGGCCAGCGCGGCACCGCACACGCCCGCGCCGTTGAGCGGCAGCGTCCGGCCGATGATGGCCGGGTGCACCCGGCCGACAGCGGCGAACAGCTCCAGATGCGGGCCGAGCACGCCGGACTCCTCCGCGATCCGGAAGATCACCGGAGTTCGCGGGTCGCCGTCCTTGTGCACGGGATGCCCGAGCCCCGGAACCAGCCGTCCGGCCGTCCGCTGCGCCTGAACGGCCGCGGTCGCCACCTCATCCCAGCCTGCCTCGCTCTCGGGCAGCGGGCCTGTATGGGCTGCCAGCGCTTCGGCGAGGAACCGGCCGCAGTCCTCGGTCACGCCCAGGTACCTCGAGCCGCCGCCCAGCAGCCCGGCCGCCATCGCGCCCTGCACGGACTCCGGCGCGCCGGTCAGCGTCAGCCGCGCCGCGATGACCGACGGCGTGAATCCGTGGTCGGCGAGGGCGACTAGCACGGACTCGAACAACCGCAGTTCGCCAGCGGACGGGCGCCGCAGCGCAGCGAGCCAGAATGCCAGCTCGCCGAAGCTGATCTGGCCCATGAGGTCAGTGGCCAGATTCTGGCCGAGGACGGTGATGGTGGTGGCGCTCGCGGTGCCGATCGAGGTCGGGTACTCAGTCACTGTTCTCCTTGATTGCGCTGGCTGCGCCTCCGGCGGCCCGACGGTAGGTCGCCCGCAGCTCGTAGTCCTTGTCCGGGCCGGCCACCTGCCAGGTCTCGCTGAACCGGTCGGGGCCAAGACGCGTGACCGTGACGCGGTACAGATCGGCCCGGCACGGGTGGGCCGCCTCGCAGCTGCCCGGCCGCAGGTCAAGCTGATAGAACGCGCTGCCGTCAGCGAACCGCACGTCAGCCGTCCCGTCGGCCCGCCCCGCGTAGATCAGCGACCGCGTGGCCGGCCCGCGGTGGCCGCCGAGCTGAAGCTCGCCGTCTTCGGTGTACTCGAGCACCTGGCCGTCCGCCGACGGCCGGAACCGGGCCCTGCCGCGGAACACGCCTTCCTGCCCGCCCCGCCGGTCGGAGATCTGGCGGACGAGGTCCCACTCCCCGCTCAGGAATCCCACAGTTCCGCCGGCGCTCACGGCCGCACGATACCCCGGCAGCCACACTGGGCGCGAACAGGCCGAATGGTAGAGTCCAGCGTCGTCCGGCCGTACCCCCTCGGCCCGTTCCGGAAGGTCTGCGCCCATGTCCTCAGCCGCCATTGCTGCTCCGCGCCCGCTGGTGCTCGGCGATCTGATCGCTGCCAGCCGCGGCCGCGCTGCGCACGTCGCCCGGGACATCGCGCTCGTGGTCGGAGCGGCCGCGTTCGTCGGAGCGCTGGCGCAGATCTCGATCCATCTGTCGTTCACGCCCGTGCCGATCACCGGCCAGACGCTGGGCGTGCTGCTCGCAGGCGCCGCGCTGGGCTGGCGCCGGGCTGCGGCGGCCATGGCGCTGTACGCCATCGCCGGGCTCGCCGGAGTGCCGTGGTTCGCCGGGCACGCCTCTGGTTACGTCGGCGCCTCATTCGGCTACATCATCGGCTTCTTCGCTGCCGCGACCGCCTGCGGCTACCTGGCCGGGCGGGGCGCGGATCGCTCGGTCCTGAAGTCGGTGCCCGCGATGCTGGTCGGCGAGGTTCTGATCTACGCCTTCGGCTGCGCCTGGCTCGCCGTCGATCTGCACCTCAGCGCGTCCGCGACACTGGCCGACGGCTTCACCCCGTTCGTCATCGGCGACGCGATCAAGGCCGCCATCGCCGCCGCGCTGCTGCCGGTGGCCTGGAAGCTGGCCAGCCGCCGGCATCAGCACGACCGCGAGGCCTGAGCCCGCCAGCGTGCCTTCCCGGCCGGATTTGCGGCTGGCCGGCCGCTGACGAAGGATGGGCAGGTGAGCACTGACCAGCTGCCGGGCCTGTCCGACTGGGTCGCTGGCGTCTCGAGCGTGGCGGTGCTGACCGGGGCCGGGATCTCGACCGACTCCGGCATCCCGGACTTCCGCGGGCCATCGGGCCTGTGGACCAGGGATCCGGCTGCCGAGAAGATGGCGACGTTCGGTGTCTACGTCGCCGACCCGGCGGTGCGGCAGCGGTCCTGGCAGGCCAGGCTTTCGCACCCGGCGTGGGCGGCTCAGCCGAATGCGGCGCACCTCGCGCTGGCTGACCTGGCGCTCAGCCCGATCGGCGCGACCGTCATCACCCAGAACATCGACGGCCTGCACCAGCGGGCGGGCACGCCCGCCGAGCGGGTGCTGGAGCTGCACGGCACGATGTACCAGGTCGTCTGCGTCGGCTGCGGCCAGCGGACGGAGATGTCGGCGGCGCTCGCCCGGGTGCAGGCAGGTGAGGCTGACCCGCCGTGCGCTCACTGCGGCGGCATCCTGAAGTCAGCCACCGTGATGTTCGGGCAGCAGCTGGACATCCAGGTGCTCAGCCGGGCCGCGGCCGCCGCAGAGGCCGCCGACTTGTTCCTGGCCATCGGCAGCACGCTGACCGTCGAGCCTGCGGCCTCGCTCTGCGCCGTCGCCGCACGGGCGGGCGCGCGCCTGGTCATCGTCAACCGCGACCCGACCCCGTACGACCCGCTCGCCGCCGCCGTCATCCGGGAGCCGATCGGCGAGGCCGTTCCGGCACTGGTCAGCGCGCTGCTGGCGAGCTGATTACCGGCGGCGGACACGCCTCACGGGACGACGGTGACCGGCCACTTGCCTGCCCGGACGAGCCGGACCGCCAGGGAGCCGACGAACCGGTGCCCCGCGTGCGCGGACGCCCCGACGACGATCGCGTCGGCCCGGACCTCGCCCGCGATACGGAGGATCTCGGTGTACGGGTCGCCGCGCGCAGCCCTGAATGTCACCGAGATGCCGAGCTCGGAGGCGAAGGTCTGAGCCCGGCTCTCCATGGCCTCGGCCATCGTGCGGAACGCCTCGTCCTTGGCTACGGTCAGGGCCGCACCACCCGGTCCGGCCGCGCCGAAGGAGGCCAGTGGTTCGACGAAGACCGCGACGATTCTGGCCCGCTGCCGTCGCGCCAGCCCGGCCGCGTACCACCCGGCCCGGATCGATGTCGTCGAGTCGTCGACGCCGACAAGGATCACCGACGGGCCGTCCGTGCCCAGCTCGAACGCGCGGGCGGACTTCTCGTGCGCTGAGGACTCCTCGTCCGCGGAGGTCATGCGGCCTCACCGGTGCCCATGCGACAAAGTGTAGAAGAACTGGCCAGGAGGCACTCTGGCATGATCGGCTTGTGACGGCCGATGCAGCTGCCCTCGGGCTCCTCCTGCGCCACGTCGATCCTGGCATCCGGCTGCTGAGAGTCAGTGACCTGGCGGGCGGCACGTCGGCGAAAGTCAGCGCCGTCGAGGTCGAGCGGCCTGGCGGCGTCCGGGAGACCCTGGTCGTGCGCCAGTACGGCGACGCGAACCTGCGCTTTGACCCGCACTCCGCCTCGCATGAGTTCCAGCTGCTGAGTCTGCTGCACGGGGCCGGACTGCCGGTCCCGCGGCCGGTCCACGCCGACGAGTCCGCCGCGATCCTGCCCCGTGCCGTGCCTGGTGACCGCCTTTGCCGACGGCACTACCGTCACCAGCCGGGGGCAGCTCACTGAGCCCCTGGCCGGTTTCACCGGCCAGCTGGCGGCGTTCCTGGCCCGGCTGCATGACGCAGCCTTTACCCGCGCGGACGCCGCCTATCTTCAGGATCTGAATCAGATCGCTGCCGCCAGGGTCAGGATGCGGCCGGCCGTGCCGGACGAGGCGCTCAGCGAGCCGGCCGTGCGTGCTGCGCTCACGGCTAGCTGGCCGCCGCCGCAGGCCAGCGAGCTGGTGCTGCTGCACGGTGATTACTGGCCGGGCAACGTCCTCTGGCGAGACGGCACGCTTGTCTGCGTCCTGGACTGGGAGGACGCCGTCCTCGGTGACCCGCTGGCCGACCTCGGGACGGCTCGCATGGAAATCTGGATGGCGTTCGGCGCTGCCGCGGCAGCGCAGTTCACCAGCCAGTACTGCGAGCTCCGGCGGGATGTCGACCTGGCTGCCCTGCCGCACTGGGACCTGTACGCGGCGCTGCGGCACGCGGGCCGGATGAGTGAGTGGGGTCTGTCCGCCGCCGAACTGGCCAGCCTGCAGGCCGGCCATCACGAGTTCGCGGCGGCCGCCCTGGCAGCGGCCCCGGCCTGGCCGCACCGGGACAGGGCCGGCACAATGTCCGTGGAGGCTGATAACGATGGCCCCGGCGGGCGCGAGGAGGATGTCATTTCAGCAGGCTCTCAGCCCGGCGCCGGCGCGGATGCCAGTCCGCCTCCGCTGCCCGCGTGGCGGGTACTGGACATGTCGCAGGCAATCTCCGGGCCCTATGCCGGCCGGATCCTGAGCGATCTCGGCGCTGACGTCCTGCGCGTCGACGGCCCCCGCACCGACGTCACCGAGCTGTTCGGTGCCGTCGTCGACGGCCGCGCGGGCATGTACGCGCAGATGAACGCGGGCAAGCGCAGCATCGCCGTGGATCTGACGGCTGAGGGCGGCACGGAGCTCATCCGCGATCTGGCCGCGCAGGCGGACGTGCTGATCGAGAACTTCCGGCCGGGCGTCATGGACCGGCTCGGCCTCGGGTACGAGCGGCTGGCCGCCGCGAACACCCGGCTCGTCATGCTGTCGGTCTCCGGGTTCGGCCCCGCCGGGCCAGCCGCCGGGCGGCGCGCACTAGCGCCGGTCATCCACGCCGAGTCCGGCCTGCTGGCCCGGCAGGCTGACCTGGACGACCGGGAGCCGGCCGACCTGCCACTGGCGCTGGCGGACACGGTCACCGGGCTGCACGCCGCGATCGCCCTGCTCGCCGCCCTCCATCAGCGCGCCGTCACGGGCCGCGGCCAGCACATCGACCTGAGCATGCTCGCCGCCGTGGCCGCCAGCGACGACCACGCGCACGCGGCCATCGACGGCAGCGAAGAGCCGTACAGCTCTCGCGGCACGATCTGGCGCGCGCCCGGCGGACCGATCCTGATCGCCGCGCCGCCGAAGCATGCCTGGGTCATGCTCTCCCGCCGCGGGCTGATCGCCGATCCCGCACCACCCGGCAGCGACCTGACCGTCAAGGCACACCTCCGCCAGCAGGCCATTCAGGACTGGATGACGGGATTCTCCAGCCGTCAGGATCTGATCGCCGAGCTTGAGGGCGCCGGTATCGCGTGGGCCGACCTCGCGGATAGCACCGACGTCTTCGCAGGCGGCGCGCACACGGCCGGACCGCCCGGCGGCAGCCGCCGCGTCGTGGCGATGCCGTATGAGTTCTCCGCCGCGTCAGCGCAGGTCCGCCGCGCCGTGGCGCGCAAGGGCGAGCACAACAGCGAGGCGCTGGCCGACTGGCTCGGGCTGGATCAGGCTGCGGTCAGCGCGCTCACCGACCGCGGCGTGCTGTTCAGCCGCTAGCAGGGTGAGGCACCTGCCATCGCCCGGCCCAAGCCCGCCGCACCCGGCCCCGGCCCGCCGGACCTGGCCCCGGCCCGCCGGACCTGGCAATCCCTCCGCCGCATCACGCCCCATGAAAGGCTTCCTCCTCGCAGCTCGCGCTGGAGATTAACGTGCTGCTGTCGGCACGATTTAGTCGCGCGGACGCGTAGGATGAGCAGCACGTAATTCGAGAAAGCTGACTGATGACTGATCCCGACCGGCTGACTTCTTGCGAGGCTTGCGGTCGTCCTCTGAGCGTTACCCCAGGCAGAGGCCGCCCGAGGCGATACTGCGACGCAACCTGCCGGAGCGCAGCCCGGCGCCGCCGTGAACGCGATGGCGACGATCCGGCAACGTTCGTCAAGCAAACTTTGACAACGGCCCGGCGTCAGGATTATGTTGACGGCATGGGTACGGCCGCCGATCCGGCCGGGCCCACGGCGAGCCGGATGAGTACCGTCGCCGCGCGGCTGACGGCAGAACTGACCCGGACAGGGGCGGGGTCACCGCTCACGGCCGTGGCGTCGGCCCGCGAGCTGTCGGTGCTGGCGGGCGAGGCCCTGCAGGAGACCGTCGACCGCGCCCGGGCGGCCGGCCACAGCTGGAAGGAGATCGGTGACGTGCTCGAAACGACCCGGCAGGCCGCCTTCCAGCGGTTCGGCCGGCCGATGGACCCGCGGACGGGCGAGCCGATGACCAAAGTCGTGCTGCCCGGAGCGGCCGAGCGTGCCGTCGCCATCTTCACCGATATTGCGGCGGGCCGATGGGAAGCGGCCAGGACCGACTTCAGCGACCGGATGAGCGAGGCGGTGAGCGCCGGGCGGCTCGCCGATGGCTGGGCAACGACGGCCGCCCTGATCGGCCGCTTCGAGGGCATGGGCGATCCGGTTGCGACAGCGCTCGGCGAGAACACGGTCGTGGATCTGCCGCTGAGCTTCGAAGCGGGCGAGGGAAACGGGCGCGTGACCTTCGACGCCGACGGCAAGGTCGCCGGCCTTTTCATCCGCCCGGCCGTACCGCCAGGTCGCGGCCAGGCAGTTAGCTAGGGAGACACGAAGTCGTGCGCAGTGACAATCAGCCCGGCTGGGGCTCAGGTGCCAGCACCGACGGAACCGACTACGGCGGCGCAGATTTCGGCGGCCCTCTCCCCGGCGGCCCCGGTTCGGGCGGCGGCAAGCGCCCGTGGTTCGGGCCGAAGCGGATCGGCTGGGGTTACCGGCCGCAGACCTGGCAGGGCTGGCTGGTCACTGCCCTCATGGTCGCCGTGATCATCGGTGCCGGGGCGCTCGGGAAGGGCAAGCCCTGGTTCTTTGTCGTGGTCCTCGCGGTCGCCGCCGTTCCCTTCGTCATCATCGCAGTGCAGCGACCGCGCCGCTGACCGGCGCCCGCCGCAGCCGCTCAGAAGTCGTGGTCGAATGCCACCGAGCCGGTGACGCCGACCTGGTAGGCCGACACCCGGCGCTCGAAGAAGTTCGACAGTTCCTGCACGTCCTGCAGTTCCATGAACTGCAGCGGGTTCGCCGATCCGTACAGCGGCTCGATGCCGAGCCTGCCCAGCCGCCGGTCCGCGACGTGCTGCAGGTACTCGCGCATGCCTGCCAGCGACAGGCCCGGGATGCCGTCGCCGAGCAGGTCAGCGGCGAACTGCACCTCGCATTCCACCGCCTCGGCCAGCATGTCCCGCACCTGCGACGCCAGCCCGGCGTCGAACAATTCCGGCTCCTCGGCCCTGACGGTGTCCACCACGTCGAACGCGAACGCCATGTGCATCGACTCGTCGCGGAACACCCAGTTGGTGCCCGACGCCAGCCCGTTCAGCAGCCCGCGTGAGCGCAGGAAGTAGACGTAGGCGAAAGCGCCGTAGAAGAACAGTCCCTCGATGCACGCCGCGAAGCAGATGAGGTTGAGCAGGAACGACCGCCGGTCCGCCGCCGACCGCAGCTCGCGCAGCTCATCGACCGAGTCGATCCAGCGGAAGCAGAACTCCGCCTTGCGCCGGATGGACGGGATGTTCTCCACCGCCGCGAACGCCTCCGCCCGCTCCGCCTCGTCGGACACGTAGGTGTCCAGCAGCGTCAGGTAGAACTGCACGTGGACGGCTTCCTCGAACAGCTGCCGGGACAGGTACAGCCGCCCTTCCGGCGAGTTGACGTGCTGGTACAGATTCAGCACCAGGTTGTTCGCCACGATGGTGTCACCGGTGGCAAAGAACGCGACAAGCCTGGAAACGAGGTGGCGTTCAGCCAGTGTGAGCTTTCGAAGGTCGGCCAGGTCCGAGTGAAGATCCACTTCCTCCACGGTCCAGGTATTGCGGATCGCGTCCCTGAACCGGTCGTAAAACTGCGGGTACCGCATCGGCCGCAGCGTCAGGTCCATGCCGGGATCCAGGAGCGTGCCCCGCCCCGGCGCGTTCGCGGTCACTGGCAGGCCTCGCACGTTTCCGGGCTCTCCAGCGAGCACGCCACCGCGGACGCGTCCGGTGCTGCGGCCTCCGGCGCGACCGTCGCCTGCGCGATCCTGGTGGCCGGCCGCGACCGCAGGTAGTACGTCGTCTTCAGCCCGGCCTTCCAGGCATGCAGGTACATCGAGGACAGCTTGCCGATCGACGGCGCGGCCAGGAACAGGTTCAGCGACTGGCTCTGGTCGATGAACGGGGCGCGCGCCGCCGCCATGTCGATGAGCGCACGCTGCGGCAGTTCCCAGGCCGTGCGGAACAGCAGCCGGACGTCGGCGGGCAGCTGGGCGATCCCCTGCACCGAGCCGTCCGCCCGCTTGATGGCATCGCGCACGTCCTGCGTCCACAGTTCGTGCGACTTCAGCTCCGTCACGAGCGCGGCGTTAACCTGCATGAACTCTCCGGACAGGGTCTCGCGCTTGAAGAGATTCGACACCTGCGGCTCAATGCACTCGCAGCAACCGGCAATGGACGCGATCGTGGCCGTCGGCGCAATGGCGATGAGCAGAGAGTTGCGCAGGCCCGTTCCCGCCACTTTCTTCCGCAGGGCCCTCCACCGTCCGGCCTGCGTCCCCGCGACGCCCCACAGGTCGTGCTGCAGCTGGCCCGCGGCCGCGCGCGTCTGCGCGAACGCCGGGTGCGCGCCGAGCTGCTCGGCCAGGTCCGCGGATGCCTCCAGCGCGGTGAGGTAGATCTCCTCGGCGATCCGGGCCGACAGCTCGCGGGCCGCGTCGGAGTCGAACGGCAGCCGCAGCGCGAACAGCACGTCCTGCAGGCCCATGAGGCCAAGCCCGACGGGGCGCCAGCGCGGGTTGGACGCGGCGGCCTGCTCGCTCGGGTAGTAGCCGATGTCGATCACCCGGTCCAGGAACGGCACGGCGGTGCGCACGGTGTCGCGCAGCTTCGGCCAGTCGACTGCGGCCGTCCCGTCGCCGGCCGTGGTCAGGTGCCTGGCCAGGTTGACGGAGCCGAGGTTGCACACGGCGGTCTCGGCGTCGCTGCTGACCTCGACGATCTCCGTGCACAGGTTGGACAGGTGCACGACGTTGCCGGGCTCCGCCGTCTGATTGCACCGGGCGTTGGACGGGTCCTTGAACGTCATCCAGCCGTTGCCGGTCTGGGCCAGCGTGCGCATCATCTTCGCGTACAGGTCCCGCGCCTGTACCTGCCGGACGTACCGGCCGGCGGATTCGGCGGCCCGGTAGGCCGCGTCGAACGCCTCGCCCCACAGGTCGGGCAGCTCGGGCACGGCGTCCGGGTCGATCAGCGACCACACCTCATCGGCCTCGACGCGGCGCATGAACTCGTCCGGGATCCAGTTGGCCAGATTCAGGTTGTGGGTGCGGCGCGCGTCCTCGCCGGTGTTGTCGCGCAGCTCGAGGAACTCCTCGATGTCGGGGTGCCAGGGCTCGAGGTACACGCAGGCAGCGCCCTTGCGGCGGCCGCCCTGGTTCACCGCGGCGACGGAGGAGTCCAGCGTCCGCAGCCACGGCACGATGCCGTTGGACTGCCCGTTCGTGCCCCGGATCAGCGCGCCGCGGGAGCGGATCCGCGACCACGCGATCCCGATCCCGCCGGAGAACTTGGAGAGGCGCGCGACCTGTGCGTACCGCGCGTAGATGGAATCCAGCTCGTCCCGGGGAGAGTCGACCAGGAAGCAGGACGACATCTGCGCGTGCCGCGTCCCGGAGTTGAACAGCGTCGGCGAGCTCGGCAGGTAGGCCAGCGACGACATCAGCCGGTAGAAGCCGATGGCCTCAGCCGGCGTCCGGGACAAGCCGCAGGCAACCCGGAGCAGGAAGTACTGCGGCGTCTCAAGCACCAGCCGGCCCGACGGGTGGCGCAGCAGGTAGCGGTCGTACACGGTCTTGATGCCGAAGTACTCGAACTGCAGGTCGGCGTCATCGTCAACGGCGAAGTCGAGCTTGCGGGCGTTGTCCTTCACCAGCTTCGCGGTCTCGTCGCCGATCACTCCCTCGGCGTGGCCGAGCGCGACCGACTGGCTGAACGAGGCGATGCCCTGGCCGCGCACCTCCTTGGCGATATAGGCCGACAGCAGCCGCGCGGCCAGCCGGGAGTACTGCGGCTCGGCCGCGATCATCTCCGCCGCGGTCTGGATCGACAGCCGGTCAAGCTCGGCCGTCGTCGCCCCGTCGTACAGGCCGCTGATCGTCTTCGTCGCGACGCGCATCGGATCGACATCGTCCAGGTCGCCCGCCCACCGCTGCACCGCGCGCACGATCTTGTTCACGTCGACGGGCTCGGTGTCGCCGTTGCGCTTGCGCACCTGCATGGTCGCTGGCATCTGGGCTCCTCACGATGGCCGCTGGCTGGACTCGCTGCAGGAACACCATATGTAGGAGCTCTGACATTTTCCGGCACCACATGTTGGGCCGGCGTGTCGCTGACTCCGGTTCCGTGGCCGCGGCCCGCGAATCCCGGCCGCAGGCGCGAGAGGCAGTCGCGGACCCTCGCGGGGGTCGCCAGCGGCCGCTGGCCGGCCCATGATGGACGTGTGCGTTACATCAAGCAGCTGACCGGCCGCGCAAGGTAGCGGACAGATCGGAGAGGAACTTCAGGTTTGAGGCCTTCAGCTGACGACATGCGCCGCGGCGCCCGCCTCGTTAACGCCCTGATGGAGAAGCCGCCTGACAAGAGCAAACTGCGGAAGGCAGTGGCAGGCGGAGACCTGGAAGGCATTGCCCGCGCGCTGGCCGTGGCGGTCATCATGATGTCCGGCCCGGCTGGCTACAGCCACGAGGGGCTGAATGCAGAACTGCAGCGCATGGTCTGGGAGTACGAGCGCCTAGAACGCAAGCGCGGCGGGTGAGCAGGCTGCGCTCAGGCTGACGGGTGCCAGCGCACCACGCGGAAGCCGTAGCGGACCGCGCGCTCCAGGCCGGCGCGGTCGAACTGCCCGTCCGGCTCGCGCTGGACGCCGATGAACGAGGCAGCTCGCGGATTGGCCGCGGCCATCACGACGAGCAGCTTCCCGACCTCGTCGACGTCGCCGACAACCTCCGGGGTGACGGTAACGTCCTTGCCGCGCACGCGGAGCCTGACATCCGTCCCCGCGGCCAGGTTGAGCTTCCACTTCCCGCCGCCGGGAGTGAGCAGGACGCCGCCATCGCGCACGTAGCTCAGCGGCTGCCGGTAGGTCCTGCCGCTCGTGCGGCCCACGATGAAGGCGAGCATCAGGCTTCCGCCGAGCGGCGTCGCGAACGGGAGTCCCAGAACCGCGCGCATGGGCACGTTGATGATCCGGAACGCGCGCGCCTGGAGGCGGCGGCTCAGCGGGGGCCTCGCGATGTCAGGCATGGCCGGTGCTCCTTCTGCTGTCATGACGGGCGCTCGGCCAGTCCGGTCCAGGCTGGCCCGCTGCCGGGGTCCGCCACGTTGGCGGCCAGCCGGTCGAGTAGACCCTCGAGGCCGGCGATCTCCTGCTCGGTGATGCCCTGCCTGAGGCGGGCGTCGAAGCTCATCGCGGCGGTGCGGAGCTGCAGGAACGACGACTCCCCCGCCGGGGTCAGCTCCACCACGTGAATGCGGCGGTTGACCGGGTCGCGCGTGCGCGTCACCAGCCCCGCGGTCTCCATCGCGTTGAGGTGATGCGTCAGCGTGGCGTCCCTGATGCCCATGGCCTCGGCGAGCTCACGCTGGCTGGCGATGCTGCGCATCTTGAGATTGACCAGCACCAGCCACACCGGAAGCGAGCCGCCGGCTGCCGCCAGTGCATCATCAAAGGCACGGCTGATGGTTCTGGACGCATGGGTCAGGTGAAGGCCGATCGGCGTCCGGGCTGGTCGCATGAATGAAGGCTAGCACAATCCATCGACATCTAAGTATTCGATGTCGAACTATGCGATCAGGTGACCTCGCTCAGGACCGCGCACAGGCGGGCAACCGATGCGCTGAACGCGTGTCCGGGCGGCGTCGCGTAGCCGACGATGAGGGCCGGCCCGATCTCCTGGTCGCCGGCGCGGCAGTCCGCCAGCCCGTGCAGCGCGAGACCGCGGGCGCTGGCGCGGGCAATCACGTCCGCCTCGCTGACCCCGTCCGGCAGCCGGACAAGGACGTGCAGGCCAGCCGAGATGCCGGTGACGGTCACGCCGGGGACCTGGCGGTGCAGCGCGCGGACGAGCCGGTCCCGCCGCTGGCGGTAAGCGATCCGGGCGCGGCGCACCTGCCGGTCGTAGCCGCCCGAGGTGATGAAGTCGGCGAGCGTCAGCTGATCAAGGCTGCTGCTGAAGCGCCCCATGTCACTCTTGATCTCGGCAACCTGCCCGGCAAGGCGCTCCGGCAGCGCCAGCCAGCCCAGCCGAAGACCGGGAACGAGGCTCTTGCTGGCTGTTCCGGCGTAGACGACATGCTCGGGAGCAAGGGCCTGCAGGGCACCGACAGCCTGCCGGTCATACCGGAACTCGCCGTCATAGTCGTCCTCGATGATGAGGCCGCCGCCCGAAGCGGCCCAGTCCACCGCGTCGCGGCGGCGGTCCGGCGCCAGCACGACTCCCAGCGGGTACTGATGCGCGGGCGTCAGCAGCGCGGCGCCCGTCCGCGCGGGCAGACCGGCGCCGTCCGCCAGCAGCGCACCGTGGTCGTCGACGGGCACCGGAGCGAGTCGCATGCCGGCTGCTGCCGCGATCCGGCGGTGCGCCTCGTGCCCGTACGCCTCCACTGCCAGCGTGTGCTTGCCGGCCGCGCGCAGCAGGTCGCAGAGCAGCTCCAGGCCCTGGGCGAAGCCCGCGCAGACCACGATGCGGTCCGGGGTGACGACGACGCCGCGGGCGCGGGCCAGGTATTCGGCGAGGGCCTGCCGCAGCGGGAGCAGGCCGCGCGGACTGGCGTAGCCAGTGAGGTCACGCGCGGGTGCCGCCGTCAGCGCCCGCCGGGCGGCGGCAAGCCAGGCGGCTCGCGGGAAGGCCGACACATCGGGCAGGCCCGGCCGCAGGTCGTGCCGCACCGGGCCGGCGCGGCGCGGTCGCCCGGCGGGCGTGCGCGCGGGACACGGGCGGCCCGCTCGGCGACCCACGTCCCGGAGCCGTGCCTGGCGTCCAGCCAGCCCTCGGCGACGAGCTGGGCGTAGGCGTCGGCGACCGTGTTCCGCGCGAGGCCGAGGTCACCGGCGAGCGCGCGCGACGACGGCAGCGGTGTCCCCGCCGACAGCCTGCCGCTGCGGACGGCGTCCCGCAGCGCGGCCTCCAGAGCGGCCCTCGGCCGGGTCCCCGACAGCTCGAGGTGGAGGTCGAGACTGGCGGAAGTGGCCCACGTTCCCTTCATAGGATTGGATCTTAAATCTGATCCTCTTCCTCAGTAGCGTGAAGGCAGACCGAAACCCGCGAGGAGGAACTCACATGACTGCGAGTGAGGCCAGGATCGACTTCGAGACGCACGCCGCGGGCTTCTACCGCGCGGTGGCGCACCTGGACCAGGCAGCGACGAAGGAGCTCGACAAGACCGAGTTCGACGTGCGGCTGCGCGAGCTGGTGCGCATCCGCGCGTCGCAGCTGAACGGGTGCGCCTTCTGCATCGACATGCACACCAGGGACGCGCGGGCGGCGGGCGAGACCGAGCAGCGGATCTATGCGCTGCCAGCCTGGCGGGAGACGCCGTTCTTCACCGACCGCGAGCGGGCCGCGCTGGCGCTGACCGAGTCAGTCACGCTGATGCCGCAGACGCACGTGCCCGACGCCGATGTGGCGCAGGCGGCCGAGCAGTTCAAGGAGGACGAGCTCGCGGCGCTCGTCAGCCTGATCGTGACCATCAACGCGTGGAACGCTATCGGCGTCACCACCCGCGCCTGGCTGCCCGGCTCCTACCAGCCGTGAGCACGACAGGCGGCCTGGTCAGCGCGGCCGAGCGGCTGCGGGTCCTGCATCACGGCCCGCAGCCGCTGATCCTGCCGAACGTCTGGGATCCGGTCAGCGCCCGCGCGTTCGCCGACGCGGGCTTCGCCGCGCTGGCAACGTCGAGCGCGGCCGTGGCGGCCACGCTCGGCTACCGGGACGGGCAGACGCCGGGAGCGGAGATGCTCGGCGCGGTCGCCAGGATCGCGCGGAGTGTCAGCGTGCCGGTCACGGCCGACATCGAGAACGGCTACGGGCTGGCACCCGCCGGGCTTGCCGCGCGGCTCGCCGACGCCGGCGTGGTCGGCTGCAACCTGGAGGACTCTGATCCGGCAACGGGAGAGCTGACCGACCCGGAGCGCCAGGCGGACTTCCTGGCCGCCGTGCGCGCGGCCGCGGGACCGGCCCTCGTCGTTAACGCCCGCGTGGACGTGTTCGTCCGCGGTGCGGGCCGGTCAGCGGACGCGGGCGCGCACAACGCCACCGATGAGGCGGTCGCGCGGGCGGGCCGGTACCTTGCCGCCGGCGCCGACTGCGTCTACCCGATCCTCGCGCCGCCCGCGGCTCTGGCGGAGCTCGTGCGGCGGGTCGACGGTCCGGTGAACGCGCTGCTCGCGCCAGGCGGCCCGGGCATCAGTGAGCTGGCCGGGCTTGGCGTCGCCAGGATCACCTTCGGCGGCGGCCTGCACCACCGGGCAGCGCAGGCCGTCCGGGAGCTGGCCGCCGGGCTGGCTGCCGAGGCCGACGCGATCGGCTAGCCCGGCGGCCGTGAGCTGGATAACTGCGAACATGTTCGGAGCGAACTTGTTCTTAACGAACATGTTCGTTAGACTGCAGGCATGACACCGCAGAGAGCAGCACCACGGGGTTCTGAGTCCGGGCCGGGGGAAGCCCCCGGCCGGGTCCGGACGCGCAGCCGCCGGGAGCGCCCGGCAAAGCCCGCGCTGACCCGCGAGGGCATCATCGCCACCGCGGTCGCGCTGGTGCGATCCGAGGGCCTGGCCCGGGTGACGATGCGCCGCCTGGCCCAGGAGCTCGACACCGGGCCTGCCTCGCTGTACGTCTACGTCCGCAACACCGATGAACTGCACGCGGCCGTGCTCGACGAGCTGCTCGGCGTCGTCGACCTGACTCCGGCGACCGCGGACGGCGAGTGGCGTGACCGCCTCATCGAGCTGCTGACCTCGTACACGATGGTGCTGTTCTCTTATCCGGGACTGGCCCAGTCGGCGCTGGTCGCCCGCCCGTCCGGCGCGCACTACCTCGACCTGCTCGAGGCCGTGCTGGCGCTGCTCGACGAGGGCGGCGTCCCGCCGGGCCGGGCGGCGTGGGCGGTTGACCTGCTGCTGCACTTCGCGACATCGTCCGCGGCTGAGCATGCGACCAGGAACGACATCCCCGGCACGGATGAGGAAGAGCGCGCCGTCGAGCAGGTTCTGCACTCGGTCTCGGCTGCCGCCCATCCGCATATCGCCAGCCTGCGCGCCGAGCTGCTGTCCGGTACCGGCGCGGCACGGTTCGCCTGGGGCTTCCGCGTCCTCATCGACGGCGTGCAGCACGTCAGCCGGCCGCCGCAGGCCGATGCCGAGGCCGGGAGCCACCGGGACGACTCTGCCGGGAAACCCGCCCGGTAGCCGCCAGCTGGCGGCAGCGGCTGAGTCCCGGCTGCCCGTTCCCGTCCATTACCTGACTGCGGCGGCACATCCGCCTGCTCGCCAGATCCGCATGCCCGGAAACCGCACTCACTTGCCCGATCCCAGCTGAAAGGGGGCTCGCGATGAACACCACCACGACTGCCCGCACAACGCCGGACGCGTCCCGGCTGACCGGCCGCCTGCGCGCTCTGCTCGCCGTAGTCCTGCTCGCCGACGTGCTCGATCTCATGGACTCCACCATCACCAACATCGCCGCCCCGACGATCGCCCGCGACATCGGCGGCGGCGAGTCGCTGATCAAATGGCTAGGCGCGAGCTACGCGCTGGCGCTCGGCGTGCTCCTGGTCGTCGGCGGGCGCCTCGGCGACCGCTACGGCAAGCGGCGCATGTTCCTCATCGGCATCGCCGGCTTCACTTTCGCGTCGCTGGCCTGCGGGCTGGCACCCGGCCCGGCCGTGCTGATCGTCGCCCGGCTGGTCCAGGGCAGCTTCGGCGCGCTGCTGATCCCGCAGGGCATCGGCCTGCTGATGGCATCGTTCTCGCGGGAGCAGCTGCCGCGGGCGTTTGCCGCGTTCGGCTCGGTACTCGGCGGCTCGGCGATACTCGGGCCGATCGTGGCCGGCTTCATCATCAGCGCCAACATCGGCGGCCTGACCTGGCGGCCGGTGTTCCTGATCAACATCGTCCTCGGCTCGATCGGCTTCGCCAGCGCCGTGAGGGTGCTGCCGCACGATTCGGCGACCACGGCTGCCCGCATTGACGGGCTCGGCGCCGGGCTGCTCGGCGGCAGCATGCTCGGGCTGATCTACGGCCTGATCGAGGGATCCACGAGGGGCTGGACCGCCGTGCCCGTCGCCTTCCTGATCGCGGGCGCGGTCCTGCTCGGCGCGTTCGCCGCGCGCCAGGTCACCGCCGCCGAGCCGCTCATCCTGCCGTCGCTGCTGAAGAACCGCGGCTTCACCTCCGGGCTGCTGCTCGGCCTGGCGTTCTTTGCCGCGGTCAACGGCCTCGCCTATGTGGTCTCGCTGTTCTTCCAGCAGGTGCTCGGCCTCAGCGCGGCCCATGCCGCCCTCAGCCTCGCACCGCTGATGATCGGCATCATCGTTGCCTCGTTCGCCGGACGGCCGCTGATCATCCGGCTCGGCCGCACGCTCATCGTCTATGGCCTGGTGATCACGCTGGCGGGCGTTGCAGGGGTCTGGCTGACCGTGCACGCGCAGGGCACCGGGACAAGCCCGCTGATGCTGGCGCCGTCGGTGCTCGTGCTGGGCCTTGGCATGGGCGCCTGCTTCAGCACCATCTTCGACGTCGCCATCGGCGACATCGGGCCGGCCGAGGCGGGAAGCGCGAGCGGCTCGCTCAGCGCGGTCCAGCAGCTGGCCGCCGCCATCGGCTCCGCTGTCGTGACGACGGTGTACTTCAGCCAGCTGGCACGCCACGGCGGCGTTCATGCGATGACCGTCAGCGTCGCCGTCGTCGGCGCCATCACGATCGTCTGCCTCGGCCTGGTCTGGCTGCTCCCCCGCAGGGCCCCGGCCGACTCGCACGAAGCCGGCTAGCCAGACCAGGCGCCGCGCTCCCGGCCGGTTACCTGGTGAACGGGCGCCAGCCGGCCCCGGTCTCGTGCATCCGCCGCAGCGACACCAGGAACTCCTGCCAGCCAAGCTGATAGCCCTCGGGCGTCCGGTCCGGGCCGAACCCGCTGTGCACCAGCGTCAGGTACGTGCCGCCACCGGATCCCGCCAGCTCCCAGCGGACCACGGTCTCCGGCGCCGCGTCGGTGTTCTGCCAGGAGTACGCAAGCACCTTGTCCCGCACAAGCTCCACGATCTTCACCGGGCCGTGGTCCCAGCCGAAGCTGTACCGCCCGCCGACCTCGGGCTCGACCTCGGCCTTCTCCGCGATCCACCGCTCCAGCTGAGCGGGCTCGATCAGCGAGGCGAACACCTGCGCCGGCGGCGCGCCGATCTGGACCGCGCAGCGGGCCTCGCCCTCGGCCGTGGCGGCGAAGTCGCACTTAGGCGCCACCGGCCGTCCCTCGGCGAAGTTCGCCAGGTTGGCCAGCGACAGCATCAGGTAATCGCCCACCCAGGCCGCATAGTCCGAGCGGCGTTCCGGCACGTTCGCATGGGTGAGGCGAACCTCGGTCTCGCCCTCCCCGGCCGGCGCGAGCGAGATCCCCACCTCAGTCGGCGTGTCCTGCAGCAGCCAGGAGAAGCTGATCGAGCGGGCCGGCTCGTAGCCGAGCAGGCGCTTGCGGCCCGGCTCGCCCTCCGGGGTGAACCTGCCCCAGAAGTCGAAGCGCCCGTCGGCGAGCGCGACCTCCGCGCTCTCGGCCAGCCACTCCCGCAGCGCTGCCTCATCGGTCAGCGCCCCGAACACGACGTCGGGCGGCGCTCCGATGGTCCCGCGGATGGTGTAGCTCGTGGTCATGATCCGGTGTCCTCTCTGGGATAGCACGCGAATGCGATGCGGAACGGGATGCCCTCGCTTCCGCCGTAGCGGCTGAGCAGGTCCTGCAGGACGCCGCGGAGCTCGGTGAGGAACTGCTGCCGGTCCTCTGGCCGGAGCATGACCTGACCGGACAGGCCGAGGGTCGGCCGGTCGCCCGGCGCGCTCGCCAGCCGGCCGAGGTCTGACTGCATCTCCTCAGCCAGGCTGAGCAGGAAGCCGAGGCTCAGCTCGTCCTGCGCGCTGCGCGGCCCGATGGCGCCCACCAGCTCGGGCGACAGCCAGTACGACGCGCCGGCCGCCTGGTAGATCCCCTCGGTGATGCCCCGGACCCGCCGCTCGCTGACCTGGTCGACCAGCCCGGCCTCCTCCATCCGCTTGACGTGGTAGTAGACCTTCTGCGGTGGCTGGCCCAGCCTGCCGCCGACGTCCGTGCACGACCGCGGCTCCGCCAGCGCCCGCAGGATCTCGATCCGGCCCGGCTTCAGCAGCGCCGCGGCCTGATCTACTCGCTCGAGATAGCAGACTTCATTCACAGGATTATTTTTACATACAGATTATTTTTGTCAATGGCGTGCGCCTCGCGGGGGCCGCGTTACTGCTGTCCTGGCAGCAGCAACTCGGCACCCGCGCCGTGATCCGGGCCGGGACCGGACCGGGACCGCGATCCGCGCGGCACCCGGCTGCGCTCAGCGAGGCAGCCGGCTGGCTAGGGTCTGACTGTGACCGCCAACGACGCAGACGTGCTTGTCCTCGGCGCCGGAGTGATCGGCCTGACCACCGCGATCTGCCTGGCCGAGGCGGGCCTCGCCGTTACCGTCGCGGCGGCCGAGCCACCGGAGCGCACGACCTCAGTCACGGCGGGCGCGATCTGGGGTGCGCATCTGGTCGGCCGCGATGACCGGATCGAGCGCTGGGCCGGGGTGACACTTGACCGGCTCGCCGAGCTAAGTCACCCCGGCATCGGGGCGAACGAGCTCGACGGCATCGCGCACACCGCAACCGGAACGGCCGCCAGCAGGGAAGCCGGCGCGGCTCCGCCTGAGTTCACCGCAGCGACCGCTGACATCGTGCCGTGCCCGCCCGGTCAGCTGCCGCCGGGCTACCGCGCGGCCTGGCGGCTGACCGCGACGATCGTGGCGATGCCGGGTTACCTCAGTTACCTCGCCGGGCGGTTCGGCCGAGCTGGCGGGACCAGCTCGTTCCCGGTGAAGATCAGCAGCCTCAGCGAGGCGAGCACGCTGGCACCGGCCGCGCGGGTGCTCGTGAACTGCACCGGTACCGGCGCGAGGGACCTGGTGCCTGACCGTGACGTGACGCCGGCCCGGGGCCAGGTTGTCGTGGCCGCGAATCCCGGCATCACTGAGTTCTTCGTCGGCACCAGCAGTGCTGATCCGGGTGACCTGACCTACCTGTTCCCGCACGGCGACGTCGTCGTGCTCGGCGGCACGGAGCAGCCGGGCAACTGGAGCCTGGACGCTGATCCGGCAACGGCCGACCGGATCCTCGCGCGGTGCGCGGAGATCGAGCCGTCGCTGCGCGGCGCGGCGGTGCTCGGGCACCGCGTGGGGCTGCGGCCATGCCGGCCGCTGGTCCGGCTCGAGGCCGACCATGACGGTCCCGTCGCCGTCGTGCACAACTACGGGCACGGCGGCGCGGGGGTCACCCTGTCGTGGGGCTGCGCCGAGGACGCCACCGCGCTCGTGCTCGCGGAGCTCGGCTGAGCCCGCCCGGCGCGCCTGGCCGGGGTCAGAAGCCGGGGAAGATCGCCCTCAGCTTGTCCAGCGTGTCCGGGTCGGCCGAGACCGAGGCCGGCGTGTGCTCCGGGTCGAGCCGTCCGTAGGACAGCCGGAGGAGCGCCTCGGCCGGCATCGTCACCTGCGGCACGCCCGCGGGAGCGCTGTCCCCCGGCCAGTTCTCCATCGTGATCGACTCGCCAGAGGTCAGCAGGTAGTCGCGGCCGGGACCGGTGGTCGTGATGCGGACCGCGAACGGCTCGGGCAGCGGCTTGCCGAGCCGCGGCGCGAGGAACTGCGGCACGTTGTCGATCAGCAGGTCGACGGCATCGGCCTGCACGGTCGCGGCCGGGTCGGCCATGACCGCGACGTCCCAGGTGTGCAGCACGTGCTCGCCGAGCCGCAGCCGGATGATGCCGACCGCATCCAGCTGCATGCCGAAGAAGTCGAGCCGCGCGGCCGCGAGCTGCTCGTCGGTGAGCTCCTCCAGCGCCCGCACCTGCCGGTCATCCGATTCCAGCGCATCGGCGGCCTGCTCGTCCGGGCTCTTGGCGTTCCACTTGTCCCACACCGGCGGGAACGCCTCGCTGCCGGCCGGCTCCGCCTCGCCCAGTGCACCCGGCAGCATGAGCAGCGAGATCTCGGCGCCGCTGCCGACGTGCGAGAGCACCTGCGCGTTGGTCCAGTCCGTGCAGTAGGACTGGGCCCGGATCTGGTCGGGCGTCATCGGCTGGACCAGGCCGGCCAGCCGGTCGTGCGATTCGCGCAGGGTCGCGATCCAGGCGCGGGGGTCGGAACTCACGAAATGCCTCCCATAATAACGAAACGTGGTCGTTCTGAATCTCAGCCGCCCGCCGGGCCGCCGCTAGGGTGAGCAGAATGAACATCGGATTCGGCGCCCCCGTGTCGGGGGCATGGGCCACACCGCAGAATCTAGCCGCCTTCGCCGCCGCCGCCGAACGCGGCGGGTACCAGTCGCTGTGGAGCTTCCAGCGGCTGCTGATCCCGTCCGGCTCGGCCATGGACCCGGTCTACCAGAGCGTGCTGGACCCGATGGAGTCGCTGTCCTACGCCGCGGCGTTCACCAGCACGATCCGCCTGGGCGTGGCGATCATCAACCTGCCGTTCGTCTCCCCTGGCTACCTGGCCAAGCAGGCAGCGACCGTGGACATCCTGTCCGGCGGGCGGCACGACCTGGGCCTCGGCATCGGCTGGATGCCGGAGGAGTTCGCGCTGACCGGGGCCGACATGGCCCGCCGCGGCGCACGGGCAGCCGAGTACGTGCAGGCGCTGCGCACGCTGTGGGCCGGCGGCGACGGGTCGTTCGACGGCTCGTTCTACCGGGTGCCGGCGGGCACGCAGGCGCCCGCGCCAGTCCAGGCCGGCGGCCCGCCGGTACTTCTCGGCGGCATGGCCAGGCCCGCGCTCGAGCGGGTCGGGCGGATCGCGGACGGGTGGATCACCTCCAGCAGGACTGACCTGTCGAGAGTTGACCAGCTGATCGCGGTGGTGAAAGAGTCCGCTGCTGCCGCGGGCCGCGATCCGGAAGCGCTACGGTTCATCTGCCGCGGCGTGGTGCGCGCCGGGGCCCCGGTGACCAGGCCGGACGGGCAGCGGGTCCTGCTGTCGGGTGACTACGGCCAGATCCGCGCCGACACCGGGCGGCTGGCCGAGCTGGGGGTGACCGAGGTGTTCTACGACCTGAACTGGGACCCGGAAATCGGATCTCCCGACGCGGACCCGGTCCGCGCCGTCGCCAGGGCCGAGCGAATCCTGGAAGAGCTCGCGCCGGCCGCCAGGTGACCGACAGGCCCGCTGGCACGCCCGTCCGGGTGGTGCCGTATGACGACTCCTGGCCGCGCGCTGCCGACGCTGAGCTGGCGGCGCTGACCGCCGCGCTCGGTGATCTTGTGCTGCACGCCGCGCACATCGGCAGCACGGCGATCCCCGGCATGGCCGCGAAGAACATCCTGGATCTCCAGCTCTCGGTCTGGGACCTGCCGGAGGCGGCGGCGGCGTTCGATGCCCCGCTGGCCGGGCTCGGGTATGTCCGCCGTCCGTTCGAGCATGATCACGTCCCGGCCGGCGATCCCGGCGACCCCGCGTTGTGGGAGAAGCGGATGTGGGCCCGCCGCGGTCACCCCCAGGGCGATGTCAACCTGCATGTCCGCGTCGTCGGCTCGCCGAATGAGCGGCTGGCACTGCTGTTCCGCGACTACCTCCGCGCATATCCGCTGGCGGTGGCCGCCTACAGCCAGTTCAAGATGACGCTGGCCGAGCACGTCGACGACCTGGACAGCTACAGCGATATCAAGGATCCGGTCGTTGACCTGGTCGTCGCCGCGGCGGCGGCGTGGGCCGGCGACAGCGGCTGGCAGCCGCACGGGGGCCAGCCCTCATAGGGCGGTGCTGGCTCGCTCCCGCGGCGGGCTACCCGCGGTGGCTGCCCGAATGGGATGGCCTCGGCTTCGACTTCGACTTGGACTTTGACTTCGGCGATGTGCTCGGGCGCGGCGTCACCGGAGCTGTCGCCGTCTGCGGGATCGCGGGCTGAAGCCGGGCGCTGAGCCATTCCAGCGACTGCGGCAGCTCGCGGTTCCAGGTGGTGAAATTGTGGCCGCCCTGCGGCAGGAACAGCGAGTACGCGCGCATCGGCGGGCGGACCAGGCTGAGGAACTTCAGCGTGCCCGGATACGTCTTCTCGCCGATCTTGCTGGAGGCCACGAGCACCGAGACGGGCGGGGCGGGCAGGTGCTCCAGCCGCCAGTCCGGGTTGTTCAGCGAACGGTAGCCATCGCTCGTGCCGTACAGGTTGCCGGTGGTGTCGTCCTCGAGCGCGGTGTAGTAGCCGGCCAGCGAGACGGCCAGCGAGAACTCGCCCGGATTCATCATGGCGAACTTGACCGCGCAGAAACCGCCGGTGGAGTAGCCGAGCACGCCCCAGGCCTCCGGTCCGCTCTCCACCCGGAACGTCCGCTCGATGGCCTCCGGGACGTCCTGCGTGAAGAAGGTCTCCACCTGCGGCCGGCCGGCACGTTCGTGCACTCGGTGTCCCGCGGCATCGCCACGGACACGTTCATCATCACGTAAATGGCCGGCCTGATCTTGTGCGCGGTCGCGAGCGTGGTGGCGGTACCCGGCAGCTTCAGCCGCTTGACGATGCTCCACGACGAGCCCGGGTAGCCGGTGAGTGCCAGCACCGCCGGAAACCTGGCGTGCGCGTACGCAGGCTGGAAGTACTGCGGCGGCAGGTAGACGAAATTCCCTGTCTCCGAGATTCCGGTGTGCGCGCCGTTGATGGTCACCCCGAGCAGTTCGCCCGTCTGCGCCAGCTGCTTGCCGCCGGCGCGGTTGCCGCCGATCAGGTCAATGGCCTTCGGGCCGGCCGCGACTGCCGGGAGCGACGGGACCGTGCGCATCGGCTTGCCCGGCGGCGGCAGTGGCTCGGCCTTGACCACGGTGACCAGCGGGCCGCCGGCGCTCGCGGCCCTGGCTGTCCCGGTTAGCTGAGTCGTGCCGCTGCCGAGCAGCTGGGACCAGGACGCGTAGAAGCTGAAGTAGCCGTTGAGCATGACCAGGAACGCGACGATCACCAGCGCCTCGCTGACCGCGACCATGCCGATCCGCACTCCGATGTGCCAGATCCGCCGCCCGGCCGCGCGCGGCCACAGCCAGACCGTGGCGGCGATCCCGGCTACGGCGATCCCGATGATCAGCACCAGGAACGCGCCGCTGGTCAGCCCCATTGCGGTGAACCTGCCATCTGAGCCGTCGTCATCCGGCGATCGCCTGTGAGTGCACGCCGATGGCGCCGCCAATCCAGCTGAGCACGTTCGACAGCGGCCAGTTCCCGCCGCCCAGCGCTGCCGTCGTCACGTGCATCGGCCGTCGAGCCAGCGTGAGATACGGCTGGGCCTTCCCGGCGCCCGAGCGGAAGCTCGGGCCGGTGAACAGGACCGATACCGGCTGCATCGGCTGAGTCCGCATCAGCCAGAGCAGGTTGTCCTGCTGCTTCAGCTGCGGGCTGAGCGCCGAGCCCGCCGCGCCCGGCGGCGCGGTGTAGTCGCCATCAGGAACGGCGGCGGCGGAGAAGACCCAGGAGTTGTTCAGCGCCAGCTGCAGCGCGCAGTAGCCGCCGCTCGTGTCGCCGAGCAGGGCCCAGTCGGCGGGCCGGTTGCTGGCCGCATAGCTCGATTCCATGATCGCCGGGACGTCCTCGCTGAAGAACGTCGAGGCCAGGATCGCCGGGCTGGCCGTGACCCCGGCGCTGGCCTCATGCGGCGGCTCGTTCAGGCAGCCCTGATCAGACGGGGCCAGCCCGGCCGGCAGCATCACCATGATCATCGGATCCAGCTGCCTGGCGGCGATCAGCCGCGCTGCCGTCTGCGCCAGCCTGATGGCGCCGTAGGCCGAGCTGGTGCTGGCAATGTCGCTGGAGATCACCAGCGTGACCGGGTACTGGCCGACCGGGCCGCCATCCCGGTAGCCCGCCGGGAGGAAGACATCGCCGGGCACGGTCAGGCCGGACAGCTCGCCGGTGAGCCGCACCGACTCGAGAGTGCCGGTGGCGGCGCGGTCGCCGGGTACCCGGACCACCGCGTGACCGGTTACGACGACCGGGCGGATGCGCGCGGCGGCTGCGCTCGACGACGTCATCACGCTGGCCGACGTGGTGTCGGAGCCGAACAGGTCCGACCACGACGAGTAGAACTCCCCCGACCGGTTCACCACCACGAAGATCAGGGCCAGGACGACCGCCTGCACGGTCACCAGGGCGGCGGTTCGCAGCGCGATGGCGCGCACGCCAGGCCCGGCCAGCCGCCGCCAGCCGATCATCAGAGCCAGCAGGAGGCCAGCGGAGAGAACGGCGAGCAGGTAGGACAGGACAGGGCTGGTGAGACCCACCTGTCCACCTCCACAATCGCCCGTATCCGGGTTTCGCGCCTGAGAGCGGCCCGGCATTCCCGCCTCCGCGCCCGGGCTCCCGGCCGCGGATCAGCGTTACCGTCCGTAATTGTTCTGTGCCGGCTAGCGTCGGTTCGCGAACGCCCCCCGAGCGCGCCTGCCAGTAGCAGGCTAACCGCGACTGGCGCCTGACAGGGCCGGTCGAGGGGTAAGCCTTAGCTGGATTATAGCTATTTGTTACGTTGCGCTGCGCGACTCAGGACAGTACTCATCCGTGCAGCTCAGCCGCGCCGCCGGAGGGCGGGATCGGACAGGGCCGGCGGCTCGTAGCCGCGGTCAGAGGGATTGAGATTGGCTCCCGGCGGCACGATCTCGTCGATCCTGTCCAGCAGATCGGCGGGCAGTCCTCCGGGCGGCGCGCCGAGCTGGCTGTCCAGGTGCTCAAGCGTGCGCGGGCCGATGATGGCGGATGTCACGGCCCGGTGGCTGAGCACGAAGCCGAGCGCCAGGTGGATGAGCGACATGCCCGCCTCATCGGCCAGCGCGGCCAGCCGGTCGGCTGCTTCCAGCTTCTGCTGGTTGCCGGGCAGGGTCATGTCGAAGCGGTGCGGCAGCCGTTGCGACCGCCTGCTGACCGGGATGTCCGCGTCCAGCCGGTACCGGCCGGACAGCCAGCCGCTGGCCAGCGGGCCCCAGCTGATGACGCCCATCTGATAGCGCTGGCAGGCAGGCAGAACGTCCGCCTCCACGCCGCGTACCAGGATGGAGTAGGGCGGCTGCTCGCAGACGAACCGTTCCCGGCCGCGCCGCTGCGCGGTCCACTGCGCCTCGACGATCGCGTCGGCAGGAAATGTCGAATGCCCGGCATAGCAGATCTTGCCAGCGCTGATCAGGTCAGAAAGCGCGCCCAGCGTCTCGTCGATGTCAGTCGCCGGGTCCGGCCGGTGGACCTGGTACAGGTCGATGTAGTCGGTCCCAAGCCGCCGCAGGCTGTTCTCGCATTCCCTGATGAGCCAGCGCCGCGAGTTACCTCGCTCGTTGACGTCCGAGCCCATCGCGCCGTGCGCCTTCGTCGCGAGCACCACGCTGTCGCGCCGGCCGCCCGCGAGCGCCTTGCCGACGATCAGCTCTGACTCGCCGGCTGAGTACACATCGGCGGTGTCGATGAAGTTGATCCCTGAGTCGAGAGCCCGGTGAATGATCGTGACCGACTCGTCGTGGTCCGGGTTGCCCCAGGCACCGAACATCATTGCGCCCAGGCACAAGGGGCTGACCTGGACGCCGGTGGAACCGAGTGCGCGCGTCTCCATGGCGGCAACCCTATGGTGCTCGTGACCGCCCCGGTAGCCGCCCCCGTGCCGTCACCGGGGCAGGCCGCCTGTCCTTCCGCTGCCGGGCGCGGGCAGCATGCCCAGTTCGATCGCCGTGGTGACGGCCGCGGTCCGGTCCGACACTCCGAGTTTGCCGAACGAGCGGAGCAGGTGCGTCTTGACGGTCGCCTCGCTGATGTACAGGGTCCTGCCGATCTCGGCGTTCGTCTGACCGCGCGCGACCAGTGCGAGGACCTCGGTCTCCCGCGCCGACAGCGGATCCGCTGCGGGCCGCCGGAGGCGCGAGACCAGACGTCCGGCGACAGTCGGGCCCAGCACGGTCTCGCCCCGCGCCGCTGCCCTGATCGCGGCCACCAGATCCGCCCGCGGTGTGTCCTTGAGCAGATAGCCGGTCGCTCCCGCCTCAACCGCCCGGACGATGTCGGCGTCCGTCTCGTAGGTCGTCAGCACCACGATCCGGGTAGCGGGCACGGCAGCCAGGATTCCCGCCGTGGCGACTACTCCGTCCCCGCCCGGCATCCGCAGGTCCATCAGCACGACATCCGGCCGGAGCAGCCGGGCCATGGCAACCGCCTCGTCGCCGGACGCTGCCTCGCCCACGACTGCGACGCCCGGCTCGGCCGACAGCATGCCGCGCAGCCCCTCCCGCACGACCGGGTGATCATCGGCAATCAGGACGGCGACCGAGACGGACGGATTGAGCGGTGAAGCTGCCTCGTTCCCGTCCTTATCTTGCTTGCGATCGGCTGTCATGCCGGGACCTCGACGTGCACCGACGTCCCGCAGGCGGGGGCGCTGCGCACTGCGACGGTGCCGCCGGCCTCGTCGACGCGGGCCCGCATGCCCGCCAGGCCGTAACCGCCGTTTACCAGGGCCGGGTCGAAGCCGGCGCCGTCGTCGGCCACTTCCAGGCGGACCCGGTCCGGCGCGTAGCAGAGCCGGACCTCGACGATCCGCGCCGCGGCGTGCTTGCGGACGTTCGCCAGCGCTTCCTGGCCCGTCCGCAGCAGTACCACTTCGGTCCCGGCCGGGAGGCGCCGTCCAGTCCCGTCCGTCGCGAACCTGGCCTCGATGCCGAGCTCGGCCCCGGTCCGCTGCGTGATCCGGCGGAGCGCGTCCTCCAGGGTGCCGCCCTGAAGCTGGGCCGAAGCGAGCCCGCCGACCAGAGTGCGGGCCTCGGCCAGATTCTCCCGCGCGGTCTGGGCAGCCAGCCCGAGCTGACCGCGGGCGGTGGCGGGGGAAGTGTCGAGCTGCGCCTCGGCGGCCTGAATGAGCATGAGGATGCTGGAGAAGCCCTGCGCGAGGGTGTCGTGGATCTCGCCGGCCAGGCGCTGACGCTCGGCGAGCGCTCCCGCCTGTCTGCTGACCTCGGCCAGCTCAGCCCTGGTGGCCTCGAGCTGGGCGATCAGGCTGGCCCGCTCGAGGCTCTGGGTGATGATCCGCCCGATGTAGCCGCCGAAGGCGAAGGTGAAGGTGACGATCGCGACGAAGAGCGCGATCGCTGTCGCAAGGCCAGCCGGGCCGCGGTCCCAGTAGGCCACCGACGCCGCGCCGACTGCCGTCATGGCGACAGCGGGGATCAGCGCCCGGTTAGCCGGGAGGACGTGATAGCACTGCGGCAGCAGCGCAATCGACAGGAACCAGGCGTTGGGCGCCAGCAGCACGGCAATGCCGAACAGCAGCACGATCCCGGTCATGTAGGTCACTGAGCGCGGGGTGACGACCATGCCGGCGGCTTCTGACCGCATGTGCGGGCGGCCGACCAGGAAATACCAGGGCGCCATGGCGACGGTCGCGCCGACGGCGAGCGCCGTCCGGCCAGGAGATCCGGCGGTCGCTGCCACCACGCCGACGACGGCGACGAACACGACCCCGTACAGGATGTCCCACCGCGGCATGCCGGTGTCCCACGCGTCGGCTGGGGCGTCACCGGTTCCCGGCGCGGGGCACTGGCCGGCTGCCATGGTCAGCCGTCCCTGCTCGTCCGCCAGCGGAAGGTCGTCAGGCACAGCACCAATCCTCCGGCAATCCAGGCCGCCAGCACCAGCGCGGTCTGCCCGTGCTGCCAGGAGCGGGATGGCTCGAGCAGGGCGGCACGGGCCGGCAGGAAGGCGGAGCGCAGGCCCTGGCTCATCCATTTCAGCGGGAACACCGCCGCGATGTGCTGCAGCCACGGCGGGACGTCGCTGAACGGCACGTACACGCCGGAGATGAACTGGAGCACCAGGAACGGGAGAGTGATGACCGGGAAGGAGTTCGTCGCCGAGGCTGAGAGGCTGCTGATCCCGATGCCGATGAGCGAGCAGGCGATGGTGCCGAGGACGAAGACCCAGCTCAGCGTCCACCACTTTTCCGCCGAGGTCGGCAGCCGCAGGTGGTAGAAGAGCATCCCGACAGCGATCAGCACCAGGACCTCGGCGATTCCGCAGACGAAGACCTGGATGATCTTGCCGATGAAGTACGCCGCCGGGGCCATCGGGGTGCCGCGGAGGCGTTTCAGCGTTCCCCGCTCGCGCTCAGCCGCGATGGTCAGACCGAGGTTCTGGAAACTGGTCGCGCCGATCCCCCCCGCGATCATGCCGGCGGTGAACAGCTGACCTACCGTCACGCCGCGGGCGGCGGCCTGGCTGCCGAAAATCGAGCCGAGCAGGACCAGCAGGATCGCCGGCATCGCGAAGACGAAGACGACCACCTGGCGCTCCCGGAAGAACGCCCTGATCTCCAGCTGTCCCCTGGCCAGTCCGGTCCGCACAGCGCCCGGCAGGCGCAGCGGGGCGGCGCCTGCACGGCTGCCGGTGTGGGTGCCGGTACCGGTGCCGGCGCCGGTGCCGGCGCCAGTGCCGGGCGGCGCGGACTGCGCGATCGGGCTCACGCTCATCGGCCTGCTCCAATCAGGTCCAGGTACACGTCTTCCAGGCTCGGGCGCACCACAGCCAGGCCGGGCACCTCGCCGCCGAATTGCGCCGCCAGCCCGGTCACGATCTCGGTCGGCTTCGCCGTCTGCACGGTCCGCCAGCCGTCGGGAGCCTGCCAGCTGACCAGGGCCTCCTGCAGCTGGCGGCCGCCGAGGTCAGCGGGGGCGCCCAGTGCGACCACCCGGCCGCCGGCCAGCACGGCAACCCGGTCGGCGAGCGCCTCAGCCTCAGGCAGGTAGTGCGTGGTCAGCAGGATCGAGGTCCCGCCGGCGGCCAGGTTCCTGATCAGTTCCCAGAACTGCCGTCTGGCTTCGGGATCGAAGCCCGTCGTCGGCTCATCCAGGAACAGCAGCTCAGGCCGTCCGACGATGCCCAGCGCGACATCGAGCCGTCGTCGCTGCCCGCCGGACAGCTGGTGACCGCGCCGCCTCTCCAGCCCGGTCAGGCCGGTGAGCTCGATGACCTCGGCCGTGTCGCGAGGCCGCGGGTAGTAGCCCGCGAACTGGCTGACCATCTCGGCCACCGTGAGCTCCGGCTCAGCCGACAGCTGCAGAACGATGCCGATTCTGGCCCGCCAGCTCCGCCCCGCGCCGGCCGGATCCTCGCCCAGTACCGACACCGCGCCGCCATCCCGGTGGCGGTAGCCCTCGAGGATCTCCACCGTAGTGGTCTTGCCTGCCCCGTTCGGTCCCAGCAGCGCGAATACCTCGCCGCGGCTGATGTCGAGGTCGATGTCATCCACTGCCACCGTCGGGCCGTAGCTCTTGCGGAGCCGGCGGACGCTGATCGCAAGATCACTGTTCATGGACACCAGCATGCCGCCGGCCTGGTCCCGCGCCGGTCAGGCGGCTGCACCTGGTGTCCACCATCCGGTGGACACCGCGGATCAGGCCGCAGCGGGAAGGGTGACGATCCCGGCGGCCGGCTGCCCGATGCGCAGAGCGTCCGAGATGACAGCCACGACCTCGCGGGGATCGGTTCGCACCTGCCGGGGGCTGAAGTGCAGGACACGGATTCCGGCAGCGCGGAGCCTGTCATCACGGCGCATGGTGGCTTCCCAGTCGTCGGGCGACAGATGCCATTCGCGCGAGTCGACCTCTGCCACCAGACCGTGCTCCGGCCACCAGGCGTCTGGCTTGGCCAGCAGCTTCCCGTCCCGGACGAGGCGCGGATTGAACAGCGGCCTCGGAAGCCCTGACTGCAGGATCAGGTCGCGGAAATCGCCCTCCGCCGGCGACCTGACGCCGTCGAGCACCTCGGCAAGCACAGACCGGAAGAGGCCCGAGCCGCGGACTGGCCCCTCGGCTAACTCCGCGGCGAGCTCGCCTACCGAGCACTTCCTCTGCTGCACCGCGCTCGCCACCACGGCCCGCACCTCGGGCCGCTCGGTCAGCCCACGGACCGTGTCCGCGACCGCACGCGCCGCGGGCGCGAATCTCAGCGGCCCGTCACAGGTCAGGAGATCCGGCATCCGGGTGGTTCGGCGGATGACGACGTAGTCGTGGCTCCCCCGCTTCCGGCTCGCTGGCACCAGTACGCTCACGTAGCGAGTCGGCTGAATCCTGATCTTGTACATGGACAGTGCGGCCGGACCGGTTATGGCGCAGTCCGGACCGGCAAATAGCGTCGCCGCGATCTGCAACTGCTCGCCGGTGGGCTGGCCGGTGGTCGTCAGGTAAACACCTGGAAGCAGGCGCTGCCACGGGCCACCTTTCCTGATCCGGTGCCGGAGTCCGTCGACGGTGATGGCACCGGACAGCACCTGAGCACGGGACAGGACGCCGCGCTGATGAGCCGCCAGCCAGATAAGGCGGCCGGTCTCGGATGACATGCGGAGCAGACTGCCACTCGAGACCGACAAAACGCCCGGCCGCGGAGCGAGCCGGTGCGATGAAAGCCTCGCTGGTGGTGCTCTGGCGCCACTAACGAGGCATCGACGATCCGGGGGCGGGCGTGGCCGGTGCGATGAAAGCCTCGCTGGTGGTGCTCTGGCGCCACTAACGAGGCATCGACGAGCCGGAGGCAGGCCTGGCCGGGGCCGCGGGGGCGATATGAGCGTGCGGCCCGCGGAAGCGGCCGCTATCCTTGCTCGCATGAGCACCGAATCCGACCGCATCCCGGCCAGGCCGACGCTGGATGGCATCGAGGACAAGTGGGCGCCGCGGTGGTCCAAGGAGCGTGTAGTACAGGTTTGACCGCTCCCGCGGGCGCGCCGACGTCTACTCGATCGACACTCCCCCGCTAACCGCCAGCGGCTCCCTGCACCTCGGGCACGCCTTCTCCTACAGCCAGACTGACGTCATCGCGCGCTTCTGGCGCATGCGCGGCAAGACCGTCTTCTACCCGGTGGGCTGGGACGACAACGGCCTGGCCACCGAACGCCGCGTCCAGAACTACTACGGCGTCCGCTGCGACCCCGCGCTCCCCTACCGCCCCGGCTTCACGCCGCCGGCGATGGGCAACACCCGCCCGGTCGCCCCCGCCGATCAGGTGCCGGTGTCGCGGCGCAACTTCGTGGAGCTGTGCCGCCAGCTCACCGCGCTGGACGAGACCGCGTACGCGGAGGCCTGGCGCCGCCTCGGCCTGTCGATGGACTGGGACCACAGCTACCGCACCATCGACGAGCGCGTGCAGGCGGTCTCCCAGCTGGCGTTCCTGCGCAACCTCGCCAGGGGCGAGGCGTACCAGGCGGAGGCGCCGGCACTGTGGGACGTGACGTTCGGCACGGCTGTGGCCCAGGCTGAGATCGAGGACCGGGAGGCACCGGGTACGTTCATCCGGCTGGCGTTGCCGCTGGCTGACGGCCAGGACGACACCCATCAGGGCAGGGAACGCGCCAGCACTCCGCCGGCAGCCGCCGGCCACCGCGAGGTCGTGGTGGCAACGACCAGGCCCGAGCTGCTGCCTGCCTGCGTGGCGCTGGTGGCGCATCCCGATGACGAGCGTTATGCGGCGCTCTTCGGGGGCACGGCCGTCACCCCCCTCTTCGGCGTCCGGGTGCCGATCCTGGCGCACCGGCTTGCCGATCCGGCCAAGGGCAGCGGGCTGGTGATGGTGTGCACGTTCGGGGACATGACCGACGTGACGTGGTGGCGGGACCTCCAGCTGGAGACCCGGCCGGTGCTGGGGAAGGACGGCAGGCTCCTGCCGCAGGCTCCGCCTGGCATCACCAGCGAGGCCGGGCTGGCTGCCTACGCCCGGCTCTCCGGGCAGACCGCCAAGGCCGCCCGCCAGGTGATCACCGACCTGCTGCACGGCAGCGGCGCGGTGCGGGGCGAGGCGGAGCCGATCCGGCATGCTGTGAAGTACTACGAGTACGGCCAGATGCCGCTGGAGATCATCACCACCCGGCAGTGGTACATCAGGAACGGCAGCCGGTCCAAGGAGCTGGCGACCACGCTCCTGGCCAGGGGCCGTGAGCTGCACTGGCACCCGGAGTACATGCGCACCAGGTACGAGCACTGGGTGGAAGGGCTGACCGGCGACTGGCTGGTGAGCCGGCAGCGCTACAACGGAGTGCCGATCCCGCTGTGGTACCCGATCGACGCGGCCGGCCAGATCGACCAGGACAAGCCGATGGTGCCGGCCGAGGCTGACCTGCCCGTCGATCCGGCAGCGGACGCGCCTGCCGGGTACCGGCCGGAGCAGCGCGGGCAGCCAGGCGGGTTCACCGCCGATCCCGATGTGATGGACACCTGGGCGACCTCGTCGATGACGCCGCAGATCGCCGGCGGCTGGCCGGCTGACGAGGACCTGATGAGCCGCGTGTTTCCGATGGACCTCCGCCCGCAGGCGCACGAGATCATCAGGACCTGGCTGTTCTACACGGTGCTGCGCTCGCAGCTCGAGGAGGGCCGGCTGCCGTGGCAGCATGCCGCCATCTCCGGCTGGATCCTGGACCCGGACCGCAAGAAGATGTCCAAGTCCAAGGGCAACGCGGTGACGCCACTGGACCTGCTGCGCGAGCACGGGACCGACGCCGTGCGGTACTGGGCGACCAGCGCGCGGCTGGGCGTGGATACGGCCTTTGACGTGGCGCAGATCAAGATCGGCAGACGGCTCGCCATCAAGATCCTCAACGCGGGCCGGTTCGTGCTCGGCTTCGAGGCAGCCGCCGGAGCCGGGCAGCAGACGGCAGCCGGCCAGGTCACCGAGCCGATCGACCGGGCGCTGCTGCGCCGGCTGGCCGAGGTGACCGGGCAGTGCACGGCCGCACTGGAGAACTACGACCATGCGGCCGCGCTGGAGCAGGCCGAACGCCTCTTCTGGTTCTTCTGCGACGACTACCTCGAGCTGGTCAAGTCACGGGCGTACGGCGAGCACGGCGCAGCGGCCGCCTCGTCCGCGGTGGCAGCGCTGCGGACCGGGCTGTCGGTGCTGCTGCGGCTGCTCGCGCCGTTCCTGCCGTTCGTGACCGAGGAAGTGTGGTCCTGGTGGCAGGACGGCTCGGTGCATCTGTCGCCCTGGCCGGATGCGGCCGGACTGCGCGAGGCGGCCGGTCCCGGCGATGACTCTGTCCTCGCAGCCGCGGCCGCGGCGATTGCCGCGATCAGGAAGGCGAAGTCGCAGGCACAGGTGTCGATGCGCACGGAGATACCGCTGCTGATCGTCACGGCGGGCCAGCCGCGCCTCGACGCGCTGGCCGCCGCCGCCCGCGACGTGCAGTCGGCCGGCCACGTGGCCGGACTCGAACTGCGCGCCGCGGACGGGGCGGAGCCTGCCCACGATGTCGTGGTCTGAGCTCCGCCCCTCCCCTCTTATCCCCGCCAGGCGGATAACCGAGGGCCGGAAAAAATACGCACGCGACCGCGGCCCGCGAGAACCCGATGGAGGACGGCGGCCCGTTCCCCGTATGGTCGGGTGTCATGGCCTCGCTGATTAAGTCGGTGACCTTCGACTGCGCCGACGCCCTCGTACTCGGCCGGTTCTGGGCCGCGGCCCTCGGCACCGACGTGGACGAGGCGGAGGCGACCAGCGATCGCGCTTACGTCGAGGCACCCGGCTGGGGCGGGCCGAACATGTGGTTCGCCCGGGTGCCCGAGCCGGCCTCGGCCAAGAACCGCATGCACTTCGATCTGCGGGCGCCGGTGACGATGGCGGCTGAGGTCAGGCGGCTCGAGGGACTCGGCGCCGCGGTGGCCGAGCGGTTCGAGAGCCATACGGTGATGACCGACCCGGAGGGCAACGTGTTCTGCGTGGAGCTGGGCCGGCGGACTGAGCGGTCGCGGCCCGGCCGGCCGGCGACGTCTGGCCGTCCGGCGGGTAGTCTCACCAGCATGGACAAGGTGCAGCTGTCAGAAGAGGAATGGCGGGACAGGCTGTCCCCTGAGGAATACCACGTTCTACGCGAAGCGGGCACTGAAGCACCGTTCACCGGCGAGTACACCGACACCGAGACCAAGGGCGTCTACAAGTGCCGGGCCTGCGGGGCTGAGCTGTTCCGGTCGAGCACGAAGTTCCATTCCGGCTGCGGCTGGCCGAGCTTCTACCAGCCAACCGAGGACGACGCGGTAGTCCTGATCGAGGACCGCTCACTCGGCCGGGCCCGCACCGAGGTCAGGTGCGCGGCCTGCAACGGCCACCTCGGCCACGTGTTCGAGGGCGAGGGCTACGACGTGCCCACCGACCAGCGCTGGTGCATCAACTCGGTGTCCCTGACCCTCGACGAGGAGTAAGCGACGGCGAGCACGGCTCACCAGCCGTTCTTGCGGGCGCGGGCCTCGTAGAGCAGGACGGACGCGGAGACGGACACGTTCAGCGAGTCAGCCGCGCCCAGCATCGGGATGCCGATGCGCCCGAATCCCTGCTCGTACCACGGCGGTGAGATGCCGTAGCGCTCGCTGCCGACCACGAGCGCGGTGCGGCCGCTGTAGTCCGCCTGCCGGTAGCTGATGCTGTCGTCGGTGTCGGCCAGGTACACGGTGAACTGGCTGCCCGCCAGCCAGCCAATGGCATCGCTGATCTCGCCGAACTCGAGCGACGGCACCTTCATGTTCATGCCCTGGCTGCTGCGCAGCACCTTCGGATGAGTGAGCCGGGTGCGCTTGCTGGTCAGCACCAGGCAGTCGGCACCGCAGGCGTCGAGCGTGCGGATGAGCGTGCCGAGATTGCCGGGGATCTCCATGGCGTCCGCGACGAGCACGAGCGCGTCAGCGGCGAGCGGGATGTCGTCCGGCTGCCAGTCCGGAAGCTGGGCCACGCACAGCAGGCCGTCCGGGTTCGGCCGCTCGGCCAGGCGTTCCATGGTCCTGGCCGAGACCTGGTAGGACCGGCGGGCCCGGCCGGCCAGCTCAGCCGCGCGCTTGGCTGACTCGTCCGAGTACGCCGCCTCCGGGCACCACAGGAACGCGTCGACCTCGACCCCGGTCGCGAGCACCATGTTGATCTCGTAGAGGCCCTCGGCGACGAAGCTGCGGCGAGGGATGCCGGTCCGGTTGTTCTGGACGTCCCTGACCAGGTCGGCGACCGGGTGCTTCAGGCCGATCTGCTGAAGGTCCATCACTGTCCCGGCTCGCCCGCGGGGCCTACGGCCGCGTGCCCGGCTGCCGCTGCAGGCAGTCCGGTCCCAGCTCGCTGAGCGACGCCAGCCCGGACAGCCGCATGGTCAGCTCGAACTCCTGGCGCAGCGCGCGAAGGACGTGCCGAACCCCGGACTCACCGCCGAGCGCCAGGCCGTACGCGTAGGGCCGCCCGATCAGCACGGCCTGCGCGCCGAGAGCGAGCGCCTTCAGCATGTCGGCGCCGCCCCGGACGCCGCTGTCGAACAGCACCGTCAGCCGTGATCCCACGGCGTCGGCGACCGCGGGGAGCGCGTCGAGCGCGCCGACGGCGCCGTCCACCTGCCGCCCGCCGTGATTGGACACCACGATGCCGTCCATTCCCGCCGAGGCCGCGCGGATCGCGTCGGGCACCGACATGACGCCCTTCAGCACGATCGGGCCGTCCCAGTGCTGCCGCACGAACGGAAGGTCATCCCAGGTCAGGGAGGTATCGCCGAAGATCTGGGTCCAGCGCAGGATGGCAGCGCTGGGGTCGTCGTCCGCCGGGCCGCTCAGCGCGGCCCGGAAAGCAGGGTCGCTCAGGTAGTTCTGGATCCCGATGCCGCGCAGGAACGGCAGGTAGCCGTTCACGAGGTCACGGGGCCGCCAGGCCAGCGCCCTGGTGTCCAGGGTGACGACGAGCACGGTGTAGCCGGCCGCCCGGGCGCGGCCCATCAGGCTCGCGGCGACTGCCCGGTCCTTCGGCCAGTACAGCTGGTACCAGCGCTGCCCGTCGCCGCTGGCCTCGGCGACCTCCTCCATGGCCGTGGACGCCGCGGTGCTCAGGATGATCGGGACGCCCTGCGCCGCGGCCGCTCGCGCGACCGCGGGCTCCCCGTCCGGATGCGCGATCTTCAGCACGCCGACCGGGGCCAGCAGGAACGGTGTCGTCAGGCGGGCGCCGAGCACGGTCGAGCTGAAGGACGGCGCGCTGACGTCGGTCAGCATGCTCGGCATGATCCGCCAGCGGCGGAAGGCCTCGAGGTTCTCCCGTGCCGTGTCGCCGGATCCGGCTGAGCCCGCGATGTAGTCGTAGGCCTCCGGCGCCATGACGGCTTTCGCCGCCTCCTCGAGCCGGCTGAGGTCAGCCGGGAAGTCTGGTACCTCGCCGGTGACGCCGGTCAGGTAGATCTCGTCCTGATACGTCTCCAGCGGCTGATTCACGAGCACATCGTGTCATGCCCGCGGGCCGCGCCGGGCGCCCGCACGGGCTGGACTGCCGAAAGAGGCCGCCCGGCACCGAAGCGGTGCCGGGCGGCCCTCGGAGAGCGGCGTCCGAGATGCTGGCGGTTACTTCAGCTTTCCCTGGTTGCCGTACCAGCTGTCACCACTGACCACGGCACCAGTCGTCGGGTTGAGTATGACCGGCGTCAGATGTGGCCTGACGTTGAAGTCGAGCAGCGCGCCGGGCCCGTCGATACTGCCGGAGACAGCGTCGAAGGAGCCGGGGATGCGCTTTCCGCCGAGCCAGTTGTCCTCGATGAAGCTGACCACTGACGCGGTGTCGATCAGGTTGCCGCTGACGTAGTTCTGCCGGGTGTAGGGCGAGATCACCAGGAACGGCAGCCGGTCACCGTAGCCGCAGCGGTCCTCCGCGGAGCCGACGGTGATCGGGACCGAGGTGCAGACGGCGGTGTCGCCGACCGCCGAGTCGCCGGATCCGTTGATGACTGGCGGGGTCGCGTGGTCGTACCAGCCATCGGAGTCGTCGTAGGTGACGATGATCGCCGTGGACGGCCAGTACTTAGACTGCTCGATCTGGTTGATCGTGCTGACCACGAACTGCTGCTCTTCCAGCGGGTCGGAGTTGCCCGGGTGGGCGTTCTCGTACTTCGGCGGCTTGAGGTAGCTCACCGCTGGCAGCGTGGCGCCGCCGGTGCCGTTCAGCGCGTCGGCGAAGTACGACATGTCGTACTGGTGGCTCGCCTGGTCGGTGTAGCCGATCTCCGGCAGCGAGGATGGCGGCAGGTGCGCCGGGTTCGCCGTCGTCGCGTTGAACTCGAACGGGTTGTGGTGCGGCACGTAGTCCGCTTCCTCGGACACGTCCTGGCCGTTCGAGGTGAGCTCGTGCTCCGCGCCGCAGACCGCGCCGCCGCTGTCGGTCGAGGTCGGTGCGAAGCCGCCCTGGAACCAGCCCCAGGTGACATGCGCGCCGTTCAGCAGGTCACCGATGTTCGGGCTGGTCAGCACGCCCTCGGGACTCGTGGTGGTGTGGTTGCTGTCCGAGCACTCGTCGTAGAACGGGTCGATGTCACCGTAGATCGTGCCGGTGCCGTCGGAGCCGAGCGCCGACACCTCGCCCGCGGCGGTCGTCTTGACTCCGGGGGTGCTGGTGTCGTTGGCGTCGACCGCGTACCCGCCGGCAGTGTCACCGGAGGTGACGTTGATCGCGCCCGGCGACGACGGCCCGAAGGCGGTGTCGAAGTCGTTATCGCTCATCGCGTAGTTCTGCGCGTAGTTCCACAGCCCGGTAACCGTGTTGCCGTCGAAGTAGTCCATGACGATGCCGGGCGGGCAGTACTCAGGGCCGCAGCCGTTGGACGGCGTCGACGACTCGGTGTTCTGGACGAACGCGTCCTGCTTGTTGTTGTCGTCGGCCAGCTGCTCGGGCACGTAGTCATGGTTCTGGTCCGAGGTCAGGGCCTCCGCGCTGGTCAGCCGCTGCGGGTTGTACTCGTTCGGGTTGTCGGTGAGCAGCGGGCCGATCGGGCCCTTGGTGGTGATCTCGCTGTACAGGCCATTTACCGTCGGCGTGCCCGGCTTGGCGACGAACGGGGTGCCGCCGGAGTTCGCGGCGTAGGGGTAGGTACCGAAGTAGTGGTCGAACGACTCGTTCTCGTCGAAGATGACGACGAGGTGCTTGATCGGCGTTGAGGTCCTGGTCTGGTCGTACAGAGTCTTCGAGACCGTCGCCGGGATGTGGTATCCCGGAAACTTCGCGGCGAGCTGCGACGCGAGCGTGGGGCTCGCGTCCGCCGCGCTGGCGCCGATGGCGGCGCCCCCGGCCAGGACGGCCGTCGCGCCGACCGCGACGAAGATCCGGAACCGGTTGGCACGGCTCCGGGAAGCTGAGGCTTCGCCCATGTCCGCCTTCCTGAGGTCTGCGTAACTAACGGGAGTGACGGGCTCCGGGAGAGGCCGCATGCCGCGCCGGAACGTCGCCGCAGGGCACGCCCGTGCCCTGCCGGTCAAGTGTTCACGGAAAGGCTGAAGGGCTAAGGCCGGATATATGACGAAAGGGCAAACGACCGATCAACACTGGTCGAACCATTGGCCCCGCGCGCCGCGGGGGCCGGGAACCGTGGCAGGCAGCTCAGGCGAGCAGCGCGCGGCCGAAGTAGTCGCTGCCATTCACGACGCCCGGCAGCGCCAGGAAGTACCCGCCGCCGAACGGGCTGATGTAGTCAGTGAGCGGCTCGTCGATCAGCCGGGTCTGCACGGTTTCGAACTGCCGCCTGATGTCCTGCTGGAAGCAGGTGAAGACCAGGCCGACGTCCAGGTCGCCGACCTGGTCGAGCCCGCGGTCATAGTTCCAGGCTCGCCGCAGGATCCGGCTGGCCGCGGTCTGCGGCGTGCGCGGGTTCGCCAGGCGCATGTGCGCCGTGAGCGGGATCACCTCCCCCATCGGGTCGGCCGCGTAGTCCGGCGTCGCGTAGATGCCGTCGGCGTCGAGCGGGTAGCCCGAGTCGCGGTACCGGCCGAACATGAGCTGCTGCTCGTAGACATCCACCCGGTCCCAGAACTCGACGAACATCCGGATGAGCCGCACTACGAAGTAGCTGCCGCCAGCCGTCCAGGCCGGCTCGCCGGCGGCGCCTTTCCGGACCCACACGAGCTCGTTCAGCTCTGGCGCTGACCGCACGGACGGGTTCGAGATGCCGTCCATGAACCCGAGCTGGTTGCGCGGCACGGTGCCGGCCTGCCGCGGCGGGCTGGCGAACCCGTCGATCCGCCAGTTCGCCTGCATGCCGCCGCGCGTATTCCTGGCAATGTCACGCAGCGCGTGCAGCACCACGTCCTCGTGCCCGGCGGTGAGCTGAAGGACCAGGTCGCCGCCGGACTGCGCCGGGTCGAGGTCATCGTTAGGGAACGACTTCATCGGCGTCAGGTGCGCCGGCAGCCTCGAAGCCAGGCCATACCGGTCGTCAAACAGCGTCGACCCGACGCCCAGGGTCACCGTGAGCCCGTCCGGAATCACCGCGGGCCCCAGCGTGCCGGAATCCGGCGCCGGGCCGCCGATGCCGGCGGGCGGCGGCGTCCCGCCCGCGGTCAGGAACCGGGCGCGGTCGGTGACGGTCCTGAAGAGCTCGGCGAGCTCGGCCTTCGTCGCAGCGGTGGAGCTGAAGGAGATGACCGCGGTCGCTGCCTTCGGCTCCGGGAGGATTCCGGCCTGATGCTCGCCGTGGAACGGCACCGCCGGCAGCCGCCCCTGCAGCTCAGCGAGATGTGCGGGGGCCGCCGGATCCGCGCCTGCGTCAGGGCCGCGGTAGGCGTACCCGGCCGCCGCGCCCGCGATGCCGCCGGCGGCAGCGCCTCCCGCGACGCCGCCGACCATGCCGCGCAGGAACGACCGCCGTCCGGGGCCCGGCGGCGTAGCCGGCTCAGCAGACTCAGAACTCACTGGCAGTGTTCCTCGGCTCGGCAATCGACGCGATAGGGGCGAGTTCCTGCAGCACCTGGCCGCACGCCGCGTCGATGTCCTGCTGCGTGGCGACGGGCAACCGCGAGACGGGAACCCAGGTCCCGTCAGGCAGGCGCTCCTTCTCGATCAGCGACTGCAGCTGGTTCAGCCCTGCAAAGACCTCGGGCAGCTGCGGATAACGCGGGACGAGCAGCGGGTGCAGCAGGGAGAGCAGGTAGCGCGTGCCGTCAATGTTGGCCAGCGTGGTGGCGAGAGTGGTGCCGCTGCCGTAGTCGTCGTGGCCGGTGAGCTGGTATTCCAGCGCGTTCTCCAGGATCTCGTGAGTGCGCAGGCCGATGTCGACGAGCGGAATCTGCTGCGCCGGCCACCACGCGGCGAGCCTGTGCACGTCGGTGTTCAGCGTGTCCGCGACTCCGGTGAGCTCACGCGCGGACTGCCCGTGCCAGAGGCCGTACTCCAGCCGGTAGAAGCCAGTCCACTTCGGGCTGCTCACGCCGACGGCGTCGGCCCGGCCGTCGATCTCGCCGTCGAAGTTCCCGAACGCGTCGTAGGCGGCCCCGAGCGTCTCGTACTGCAGATGGGCGGTCAGCCAGTCGCGTTTCGCCGCCGCCAGGCGGCCGCCGCGCACGTCGGCGGCCAGCGATGCGGTCTGCCTGGCGAGTACCTGCAGCCCGGCCTCGGTGTACTTCCCGTACTCCTTGGCCAGCGGATACAGATCGTTGTACGTCACGGGAAGGACGGCAGGCGCTCCCGGTGCATGCCCGCCTACGGTGACCGTCGGCCCGGTGACCGGATCGAAGTCCTCCACCTCGCACAGGAACGCGTACGTGCCCGATCCGACGTCGAGAGACATCGGCGCGGTCGTGTCCGGCCCGATGTTCTCGAGCTCGTCGTAAACGGCCCCGTTCGCCGGGTTGGTCAGGTCGACCTCGGCGCCGTAGTCGGCCTCGTTCCTGATCTCGAACGTGTGCCAGCCAGGAGCCGCCAGGTGCCAGGCCCCACCGCACGAGGCGTCGTTGAAGGAGATCGCAGTCCGCGACGAGGAGCTACCAGGTGGCGCGGAAGTGCCACAGCCAGTCACGACCGCCGCGAGCGCCGCTCCGACGGCAGCGGCAAGCAGGCGTCTGGTGCGCATGGCCTTCCTGGGAAATCTGCTGCGGGGCAAGTGGCCTCAGGCCAGCATAGGGTCGCCGAAACCGGCGCATAGCGCCCGGCAGCGCTATGGCAGAAACGTTCACCTCGCCATAACCCGCTGTATCCCCGGAGGCTGCCAGCCGCTCGCTGTCAGCCTCGCGATCTGGTAAAGCCGAAGAAGCCGCGGCGCTTGATCAGCTCGGCGACCTCGTCCGGCACCATGGTCTCCCACGAGCTGTCGTCCTCGGCGATGCGCCGCAGCACGTCCCGGCTGAAGATCGACAGGAACTCGGAGCGGTAGTTGTCGAGGTGAACGAAGCTGCCCCGGCCGGCCAGATAGTCGTACAGGGGCTGCAGCTCCGGCCGGACGCGGATGTCATTCACGGTCGTGAGCTCCTCGCCGGGCGAGGGCTGCAGCGGGTAGACGTACAGCTTGAGGTCGTTCTTGAACAGCCGCCCGAAGCTTTCCAGGATCCCGCCCGGCAGCTGGGCATGGTTCTTCTCGTCGAACAGGTCGATCAGGCTCGGCACGCCCATAACGATGCCGATCCGCTCGGTAGTGCGCTCGGCGATATAGGCCGCGAGCCGGTAGTAGTCGAAGTAGTCGGTGATCAGCACGGTCATCCCGCAGGCCGCGAGCAGCTCGGCGCGGGCGAGGAAATCACGCCGGTCCACGTCGGCTCCGCCAGCCAGCAGGTTCCGCATGGTGATCTCGGTCAGCGCGAGCACTGGCTTGCCCGTGACCGCCGGATCCTCGGTGAACCTCGCCGTCGCGGTCTCCAGCATGTCCAGGTTGACGTGCGTCGGCGGCCGGAAGCTGCCGCGCTCGACCAGGACTGCCTTCTTGCGCAGGACCTCGCTCGGCTGCAGCACCTCGCGGTCCGGGCCGAACATCGCCACCCCGCTCAGCCCGATCTGGACGAGCTTGAGCGCCATCAGCCGGTTGTCCACGCCGCGGAACTCGATGCCGCGGAACTGGACCATGTCGATCTCGATGCGCCCGGTGGTGAGCCGGTCGAGCAGGCTCTCGATGAGCCTGTCCGGCTCGTGGTGCTGGAAGAACGCGCCGTACAGCAGGTTCACCCCGACGATGCCGAGCGCCTCCTGCTGCAGCCAGGCCTCCACGTCCAGCATCCGCACGTGCATGATGATCTGGCTTGGCTCGTCGTGCGGCTGGGACTGGAACTTCACTCCCATCCAGCCGTGGCACTCGTTGCCGCCGCGGTAGCTGCGCGCCACGACCGTGTCGGCGAACGCGAAGAAGCAGTTCTCGTCGCCGCGGTCCGCGTCGAGACGGTCGACGTTGAGCTGGAACTCGTGGTCCAGCATCCCCTGCAGCCGTCCCGCGGACACGTACCGGTCGGCCTTGCCGTACACGGCGTCGCTGACCGCCATGTCGTACGCGGAGATCGACTTGGCCACCGTGCCGGCCGCCCCGCCGACCCGGAAGAACCAGCGCACGACTTCCTGGCCCGCCCCGATTTCCGCGATCGTGCCGTACCAGCGCGGATCGAGATTGATGCGCAGCGCCTTCTGATGGGTGTCTGCCTGGTCGGCCCCCACGAGGAGCTCGGTCATCCGTCCACCTGCACATTCCGGCTTGCTGCCGATGGCTGCGGTCAGCCCAGTGCGGGCGTCCACGGCACGCCCATCCGATGCCTGACGATTCTACTGATTGCGGCGCGCTAGCCGCTAGCAGCGCAAAGGCTTCGAAGCCTGCTGGCACCAGCCTGAACCAGCCCGAAACGTCGGACGCTCAGGCGGACGCATTCGCGGCCAGTCCGGCCCGGCCCTGCTCCCGGCCTGCCAGCGCCGCCGGGGTTCTGGTCGCAGGATCAAGCGCGTTGGTCCCGATCGCGGCGGCCGACGCTGCGTCCGGCTGGATGACGGCGACCTGCGAGCCCTCAGCCCGCAGCCGGGCGGCCACGTCCCGCAGCCGAAGCGGCGACGGAAGCGGCGAGTCAAAGCCCAGCGGCGAGATCACCGTGATCCGCCCGAAGCCGGCCGCGAGATCAGCGTTGTCGGCTGAGCGAACCCCGCCGTCCATGTACCGGGTGCCGCCGATCGTGACCGGCGGCCACACTCCTGGCACCGCCGCACTGGCCGCCACGGCGTCGACGAGGCTCGCGCCCGATCCCGCGTCGAACACCATGAGGTCGCCGGTCGCCACATCGACAGCGGTCAGCCGCAGCCGCCGGACGGGCCAGTCGTGAGACGGCAGCCTGCCGCTGATGACCGCGCGCCGCTCGGCTTCCGGCACGGTCTGCGCGTCCAGCGCATAGGCGCCGACCTGCCGCGTGACCTGCTCGGGTGTCGTGGCACCGGCCAGGTACCCGGCGAACTCGGCGCCGAACTTCTCCCAGTCCAGCTCGGCCATGATCTCCGCCGACTGCAGCGCCGGCTCGGCCTGGCGGGCGAACAGCTCCGCCAGCGGCAGCCCGCTGCCGACTTGCGCCGCCACGTTCGCGCCCGCCGAGGTGCCGATAATGAGATCCGCGCCGGTGACATCGTCACCCGCATCGGCAAGGCCAGCCAGCAGCCCGGTCATCCACGCGATCCCGGCGACTCCGCCGCCCCCGAGTACCAGCGCGTGCTCCTCGTTCATCCGTTACTCCCTTTCTGGCGTGCGACGCAGTGTCAGCGACTGGAACCAGTAGCTCGTGCCCTCCGCAGCGACATGAAAGTCGACCACGTCGAACGTCTCGCTCGCGAATGCGAGAATCTGCTCGTCGGTGCGCCAGGAGAAGAAGCGGGCGGGAACGTGGTCGTCATCCTCGATCACTCCCGCCTCCCTGCTGCCCGGACAGGCCCGTGGCCGGCCGGCGGCGGACGAATGCCGGCTCGTTGACGGTCCACAGCGGCTGCTCGCCGCGGCCGTAGCGCAGGAGGTTCGCGGCGAACACCTCGCTGGTCTGGCGGAACATGAGCCCGGTGTGCCAGCCCACATGCGGGGTGGCGATGACATTCGGGTGCTGCACCAGCGGCGAGGCCGGATCAGCGGGCTCCCGCTCGAAGACATCCAGGCCGGCACCGCCGACCTGTCCTGACTCCAGCGCCGCCAGCAGCGCGGCCTCGTCGACAAGCCTGCCCCTCGCAACGTTGACGAACAGGGCACCCGGCCGCATCGCGGCGAACTCGGACTGGCTGAACAAGCCCTCGTTCCCGTCATGAAGCACCGCGCAGCACATCACCGCGTCCGCCTCGCCCAGCAGCGCTGGCAGCTGGTCCGGGCCGGCGACGAGCTCCAGCTCCGGCGGGCCGCCGAGCTCGGGCCTGGCCCGCACGCCGAGCAGCCGGCAGCCGAACGGCGCGAGGCGGCGGGCCAGTGCCGAGCCGATGGCACCCAGGCCCACGATCAGGACCGTCGCGTCGAGCAGGGAGCGGCCGACCGGGCGATCGGGCCAGCGCCGCTGCGCCAGCACGGTCCTGGACTCATCAAGCCGCCGGGCCAGGGCCAGCAGGTGCAGCACCGCCAGCTCGGCGCAGCTGTCGGCATTGCCGCCCGAGTCACCGGGGACCCGGGCGACCAGCACGCCGTGCTCCGTGGCCGCCCGGACGTCCACGCCGTCCAGGCCGACGCCGAACTGATGCACCAGGCCGAACGAGCCGTCCGCGATGAGCGGCGCGCTGATCCTGGCACCGAACGGGCAGAGGACGTCAACACCGTCGAGGTTGTCGGCGATCTTGGCCGGCGCGCAGGCCGCGATCTGCCAGCCGGGCAGGTGGGCGGCTAGCTGGCCGAACGACAGCTCCGCGCTGATCTGCTCCCGGCCGAACAGCACCTTCACGAGCGCGCCCGGGTCACGGCAGGGCGGCGACGAGCTCGTCCACCGGCTTGCGGCGCCCGGTGTAGAACGGGATCTCGACCCGCGTGTGCCGCCTGGCCCTGGCGCTGCGCAGGTGCCGCATCAGGTCCACGATCCGGTAGAGCTCATCGGCCTCGAACGCGAGCATCCACTCGTAGTCGTTGAGGGAGAAGCAGGCGACTGTATTCGCCCGCACATCGGGGTACTCCCTGGCCATCCGGCCATGCTCGGCCAGCAGCTCGCGGCGCTCGGCGTCGTCGAGCAGATACCACTCCAGCGACCGCACGAACGGGTACACGCTGACGTAGTTCTTCGGGTCCTCCCCGGCCAGGAACGCGGGGATATGGCTCTTGTTGAACTCGGCCGGACGGTGCAGGGCCATGGCCGACCAGACCGGCTCGCTGGCCCGCCCCAGCCCGGTGCGGCGGAACCGCGCGTACATCTCCTGCAGATCGTCGGCGGTGGGCGCGACCCACCAGAACATGTAGTCAGCGTCCGCTCGCATGCCCTGGATGTCGTAGCAGCCGCGGGTGACCACGCCCTTGCCCGCTGCCTGCTGGCAGAGGTCGGAGACCTCCGCGGCGAGGCCGGCGCGGCCTCCGTTCACCGCGGCGGCATCGATTGCCTCCGGGCCGGCGACCCTGAACACCGACCACATCACGTACCTGATGAGCTCGTTCAGCTCACGTGCCTTCGGGCGGTCTGCCGCCTGCCCGGGTTCCTGCGTCCCTGCCATGCTCCATGTCTACCAGCCCGCGTTCAGCTCGCCGACTTCAGGACCTGCCGGACCTAGCGTCGCCTGGCACCGCTCTTGCCGTGTTAAACTGATATCAGTATGCTAGAAACGTGGTATCAGCCACGTCAAGCGGAGGTGGAGCAGATGACAGCAGCGGTTATCGACGCTGAAATGAGCCAGGCCGGCCCGCCGGTGAGCGAGCATCCGGCCCGGTTCACGTCCGGCCTGCTGATGCTGGTGGGCGGCGTTATCGGCATCATCGCCGGCGTGGTCGTGATCGTGATCGCCGGCCATCAGAGCGGCGGGCTCAGAACCGGGCTCATCGTGCTGGCCGTGCTGCTCTTCCTCGGCTCTGCCACGGCGCTTGGCGGCCTGACGCCGATCCAGCCGGGCAAGGCCCGCGTTGTCCAGCTGTTCGGCCGGTACCGCGGCACCATCCGCGAGTCCGGCCTGCAGTGGGTGAACCCGTTCACCAAGCGCATCGAGGTGTCCACCCGGATCCGCAACCTCGAGTCGGCCCAGGCGAAGGTCAACGACGCTGACGGCAACCCGATCGAGATTGCCGCCGTCGTGGTCTGGGAGGTCAGGGACACCGCCAAGGCCGTGTACGCGGTCGATAACTACACCCACTTCGTCACCATCCAGACCGAGACCGCGGTCCGGCATATCGCCTCCAGCTATCCCTACGACAACCGGGGCAGCGGCGCGCTGTCGCTGCGGGACAACGCCGACGAGATAACCTCGCGACTGTCGGCCGAGCTGACCGATCGGGTGATCTCGGCGGGCGTCAGGATCATCGAGACCCGCCTGACCCGGCTGTCGTATGCACCGGAGATCGCCCAGGCCATGCTCCGTCAGCAGGCAGCCAGCGCGATCGTCGGAGCGCGCCAGCGCATCGTCGAGGGCGCCGTTGGCATGGTGCAGATGGCCTTGCAGAAGCTGGAAGACGAAGGGGTCGTCGAACTGGACGAGGAACGAAAGGCCGCGATGGTCTCCAACCTGCTCGTCGTGCTGTGCAGCGAGCAGGCCACGCAGCAGGTCGTCAACACCGGATCGCTGTACTCGTGACGGCTGGCAAGGTGACATGTGGCTGAGCGCAAGGGCATCCTGCTGCGGCTTGACCCGGCGGTTCATGACGCGCTGGCCAAGTGGGCGTCGGACGAGCTGCGCAGCACGAACGCCCAGATCGAGTTCATCCTCCGGCGCGCACTCGCCGAAGCCGGGCGGCTGCCTGAACGGGCCGGCCAGATGCGCCGGCCCGGACGGCCGCCGGGAAGCTCGAAGACTGCTCAGCCCTCATGACCGTCCTGGCCGCCGGAGCCTGCGGCCAGCGCAACGGCCTCGATCTCGACAAGCTGACCGCGATAGCCGAGCGTGCTGACGCCAAGCAGCGTGCTCGGCGCATCGTGTGACCCGAATGCGTCATGCACGACGTCCCACACGGCGACCAGGTCAGCCTGGTCCGCGGAGGCTACGTAGACCGTGGTCTTGAGCACGTCCTCCAGGCCCGCACCGGCGGCGGCCAGCGCGGTGACCAGGTTCGCCACCGAGTGCCCGGCCTGCGCGGCATAGTCGCCGGGAGCCGCGACCGTACCGGTCTCGTCGATCGGGCATGCCCCGGCCGTGAAAATAATGCTTCCCGGCGGCGCCACGGCGGCGTAGGCATAGGGAGCGCCGGGATAGAGCCGGTCGCTGCGGACGAGACGCGGGGGCATGTGCGGGATCATCCCGGGCCATCCGGACGCGGACAACCAGGTTTTGCTCCCGCCGGTGAGTCAGGTCCAGATAGCGCAGTCGATCCGGTCACTGAACCGCTCCGGCTGGGCTGGCAGCCGCCGGGCCGTGCCGCCAGCCACCCGCTGCGCGCTCCAGGCGACCGCCGCGGCGTCGAGCACATCGTCAACCCCGGCCTGCCAGCCGCCAAGACCAAGATCCCCGGTCAGCACGAGCCCGCGGCCGGCCAGCAGCGCGCGGCGCCGCTCGTCCCCGGCCCAGGTGGACTTGCTGTCGGCGAGCGGCGCGCCGGTCATCTCGGCGAAGCTGAGCTCGGGATGAATCTCGGCGACCGGGCACGGCGCGGCCGGCAGCCACCGGTCGACCTGCAGGATCTTGTCACGCAGGCTGAACGCCTGCCGGGAGATGCCGCTGCCGGTCAGCTTCCGGTTCAGCTCCGACGCCTGCCGGTGGTCCGCCTGTGCCAGCGCCGTGCGCACCGGCGTCACGAAGACCGATGCCCACCGCGGTCCGGCCGCCCGCCTGGCGAGCAGGTCGGCCTGCCGGAAGCCGGCGTCGGCCAGGCCGATCGGGATGTCGATGCCGATGACCGCAAGCGGCCCGGAACCGGATGCCGCGGCGACCAGCCCGGCGATCTCGGCGTGGATATGCGCACTCAGTCCCTGGTCCGAGATGACGATGCCGACCCAGCCCGCACGGCAGGCATCAGCACCGAGCACTCGCAGCGCCGTCATGACGCCATGCTCTCAGCGAACAGGGCGGCACAGGCACGCGCTAAATGCTTTGCCGGCGTGCGACTCGCCAGGAGACACTCGGCGGATGGCTGCCTCGACGGATCAGCGCCGTGCTCCCGCGCGGCTGCGCTGCGGGATCGTTCTGCACGTTCAGGAGGACACCTGCCAGGTCCTCAGGGAGGGGCAGCTGTCCGCTGTTCCGTATGCCAAGCCCTTCCCCTCACCGCGCACGGCACGGGTGTCGCCCGGCCACCTGGTAGCTGTCGCGGTCGCGTCGGACGGCACTGAAGCGGTGGTCTGGCGGTGGTACGACGCCGTTGTGCTCGGCGAGGAGGCTGGCCTTATCCGGCTGTGGGAGCCGGCACATGGCGAGGTTTCCGCGCGCCCCCGCCGCACTGGAATGCACTGGCAGCCCGGAACCAGGGCCTATGCGTCCGCGGGGCTGCCCGGCGCCGGCTGGTGGGTTGCCGGCGCCGCCGTGGCGAAGGCGGAGCACGCCGACGTGGAGCTGGATGAGGTCGGGCGCTTCTGCACCGCGCATGGCCTGTGGCCGGGCCTGTCGTGATCGGACGCGTTACGCGAGGACGGCCTGCTCCCTGACGGGCGCGATAACTTCGCTGGCCAGCCAGCGGGCAACGTTGTCCGGGGCCGGGGGCCTGACCGCGAGCACGATGTGCCGGAAGCCCAGCGCGACAACGCCGCCGACCAGGCGCCGGGCGGCACCGGCGTCGTCGCCCTGCAGGATCAGCTGCACCGACCGGGTCAGCCCGCTCGGGTCGCGGCCGATGGCGGCGCAGTGCTGATCGAGCACGGCGCTGCGCTCGGCCAGGAACTCCAGGCTGCCGTGCGGAGGGCCCGGCACGTTCCAGATGTCGGCGTGCCCGGCGACCAGCCGCAGCATCCGTGTCCCCGTCCCGCCCACCAGGATCGGCGGCCCGCCCGGCTGCACCGGCTTGGGCTCGTTCCTCGTGCCAGTCAGCGAGTAGTGCTGCCCGGCGAAGTCGAACACGTCCTCGGTGAACATGCGGCGCACGATCGTGATCGTCTCGGCCAGCCTCTGCAGGCCTGCCGCCGGCGTGGTGACCGGCAGGCCGTAGGCGAGGTACTCCGCCATGCCCGGATGCTGGTCAGCCGTCCGGGGCGCGCCCGCCGGCAGCGTGCCGCCCGCACCGAGGCCGAGGACCAGGCGCCCGCCGGAGATCACGTCCAGGGTCGTGGCCATCTTCCCGAGTACGGCCGGCTGGCGGATCTGGTTGTTGGTCACCAGAAGCCCCAGGCGGAGCCGCCGTGTCTGGGCCGCCAGCGCGGTCAGCAGCGTCCAGCCCTCGTAGACCGGGCCGTCCTGCGGCCCGCTCAGCGGCAGCATGTGGTCCCACAGCCAGGCGTGCGCCAGCTCCGGCACCTCGTCGGCCTGCTGCCAGGCGCGCAGGATCGCCTGATAGCTGGTGTGCATGGGCGACGTCTTCAGCCCGAAACTCAGGTCGCCTGCCATTGAGTCAGCGCCTCCGCCGTCAGATCGTCAGTGTAACTGATCATCAGCATAGCTGAGTATCAGCGCACCGGTACAGTGGCGGGATGACCCATGAGGTCCCGGACCTGCTCGCCGGCCGCCTCGGCTACCTCCTCAAGCACGCGCAGCAGCAGCTGATGCTGGCGGCCGGCCCGGCTCTGGCGCCGTTCGGGATCGACGGCCGCGAGCTGACGGTGCTGACGGTACTGGCGGCCGTTCCGCTCTCCCAGCAGGAGGCAGCCGACCAGCTGGGCGTCGACCGGACCACGATGGTCGCGCTCGTGGACGCGCTGGAGGGCAAGGGACTGGTCGGGCGGCATCGCAGCCCGGACGACAGGCGCAAGAACATCGTCGAGCTCACCGCCGCGGGCGAGAACTGCCTGCGACTGGCCAGCCGGGCGCGCGACAAGGTCGAGCGCGAGTTCCTCGCGCCGCTCGGCGACGAGCTCGCCGGGCACTTCCTCGCGGCGCTGAGAACCCTCGCCGTCAGCCCGCCCCGCTAGCACCAGGCGGTCAGCCCAGCAGCAACGAGATCGCGTCGCCGTAGAGCAGGCGCTTGTGCTCCGCGAGGGTCCGCCGGTCCTTGCCCGCCAGGCTGGCGGCGATCGCCACGGCCGCCGGCAGGACATCATCCTCGCTCGCCACCTCCTGGACGATCCCCGCGTCCAGCGCATCGCGGCCGCCATACCGCTTCCCGGTCACCAGCGCCTCGTGCAGGGTCCGCGCCGGCAGCCGGGTCTGCAGGAGGCTGACATATTCCGGAGTCAGCGGCAGCCCCAGGTCGGCTTCCGGCATGCACCAGTAGCCGCGGTCCGCGCGCATCACCGCGAAGTCGTGCGCGATCGCGAGCAGCGCGCCGCCGCCGAACGCGTGCCCGTTCACGGCCGCCACCGTGGGCGCGGGAAAGCTCAGCACGCGGCCGAGCAGCCGGTAGATGGCGCGCAGGTACTCTCCGGCGCGGTCCGGAGCGGCGGCAAGCCAGTCGAGATCCATCCCGTTGCTGTAGAACTTGCCCTCGCCTGTCGTCACCAGGGCGCACGGCCCCTCGATCGCCTGAACCCGGTCGAGCGCCGCGTTGACCTCGTCGAGCAGTTCCATGCTGAACCGGTTCTCGCCGCCGCGCAGCCGCAGCACAAACACGCTGCCGTCCTGGTCAAGCTCGATCACGGGCACCTCCGATCCGCCGGGCGGTCCTGGCGTTCCTGGCCCGCTAGCCCTGGCTGTCAAAGTAGGTCAGGACCTGATTCGCCGCCAGCCGCGCGGTCGCGATGCACGCAGGGATCCCCACGCCGTCGTAGGCGGCACCGCACACCGCCAGGCCAGGCTCGGCCGCGATCCCGGCCCTGATGCTGGCAACCCGGTCCAGATGGCCGACGCTGTACTGAGGCAGCCCGCCGCCCCACCGGCTGACCCGCGCGTCAACAGGCCCTCCCGCGACACCGGTAGCGGCGGCCAGGTCCGCGGCCGCGAGAGCGGCGAGCTCGGTGTCGTCGCGCTGCAGCACCGCGTCCTCGCCGAGACGGCCGACGGAGCACCGGACGATCTGCAGGTCCTGCTCCTGGCGGCGCAGGTGGGGCCACTTGACGGTGCTGAAGGTCACGGCCTTCACCGCGCGCCCGTCCGCCGGCGGGACCAGGAATCCGCTGCCGGTCACGGGCTGCGGGAAAGCCGCCGCCGGGTACGCCAGCGTGATCACTGCCATGCTGGCGTACTTGATCCCGGCCAGAGCGGCCGCGGCCGGCGGTGCGACGCCGGCCAGCAGCCGGCTTGCGGGCGTGCCCGGCACGGCGAGGATGACCGCGTCGGCGTCGATCGTCTCCGGGGCGTGCGCAGAGCCGACGGTGAGCCGCCACCCGGTCGGCGTCCTGGCGAGCTCGCGCACCATGGCCCTGGTGCGCACGACCGCGCCACTGGCAGCCGCCAGTGCCGGCGGCAGCGTACCGAGCCCGCCCGCGAGCGTCGTGAAGACCGGCGCCGGCCGGGCCGGGCCGGATGACGGCTCCGCTGCCGGCGGCGGCGGCATGAGTGACGCGGCCGCCTCGGTCAGCGAGCGGTGGCCGTGTGCTGCCTTTGCCAGCGGCGCGAGCGTGGCCTCGAAGGACAGGTCCTCGCACCGCCCCGCGTACACGCCGCCGAGCAGCGGCTCCACGAGCCGGTCCACAACCTCGGCACCGAGTCGTGCGCCTACCCGGCGGCTGACCGAGACGTCCTGGCCGGGCTCCTCCTCCGGCAGGCGGAGATCCTCCTGCGCGCGCGCCAGGCCGCCGGCCGACAGGATTCCGCTCGAGGCAAGGTCATCCAGGTCGGCCGGCACGCCCATGAACTGCCGCCTTGGCAGCGGCCGGATCGCCCCGCGGGTCCAGATCCCGGCCGCCGTCGTGCCGGGTACCTCCAGCTGCCCGTCCAGGCCGAGCTCGCTGATCAGGCCAGTGCCTTCCGGGCGGCGCGCCAGCAGCGCCTCCGCGCCGTAGTCCACCGCGACACCCGCGACCTCGGAGACCCCGAGCTTGCCGCCGAGCCGCGGCGAGCCCTCCAGAACGGTCACGGCCAGCCCGGCGCCCCGGAGCAGGTACGCGGCTGCCAGGCCGGAGATACCGCCGCCGACGATCGCCACTGAGCGGAGCGGCGACTGAGGGAGATCGATCTCGGGGAGCGTCACGGTCCGATTATCGCTGCTGACGGGAACCGGAACGTTCGCGGCCACGTCCGAGGTGCATGAACCGCACTGTCCTCGCCCGGCGAGGTGCGCTTACCAGCGCCGCACTGATCTCAGGCTGCCTGCTGCTCGCTGCGTGCGGCAGCGGCGGCAGCGCCAGCAGCGGGTCCGCAGCATTCCGCGGAACCGTGCAGCATGTCCCCGCCGCGAGCGGGCCCGGCGGGGTCGCCTCCTCCGGGTCCGCGTCCGGGTCCGCAGGCGCCGCCGCCTCCGGGCAGCCTGCCACCCAGACGGCCGATCTCGCGCCTGCCAGCCAGAGCATCATCTACACCGCCAGCCTCACCGTGCGTGCTGGTGATGTCAGCTCAGCGGCGCAGCGGGCCATTGCCATCGCTGTCGCGGCCGGCGGCTATACGGCCGGGGAGCATGTCACCTCTGGTACGCCAGGAAAGACCGGCCGGACGGTAGACCTCACGCTCAAGATCCCCGTTCCCGGCTATCAGGAGGTGCTTGCCCGGCTTTCCTCGCCTGCCCTCGGCAGGCAGATCTCCATGCAGCAGCAGGCAACAGACGTCACGGCTCAGGTCGCGGACGTGAACAGCCTCGTGACCTCAGAGCAGGACGCCATCCGGGCACTACAGGGGCTGCTCGGCCGGGCGGGGTCGGTCTCGGGGCTGCTCGATGTGCAGGAGCAGATCAGCAGCGATGAGTCCACGCTGAACTCGCTGCTCGCCCAGCAGCGGGCACTCGATCACGAGACCACCTACGCGACGGTCACGATGTCCCTGGTCAGCCCGCGGCCCAGGCACCATGCGGCGGCGGCGGGACGGCACGGATTCCTGGCCGGCCTGTCGGCAGGCTGGCGCGCGCTGCGGCACGCGACCGCCTGGGTGCTGACGGCGGCCGGGGCGGCGCTGCCGTTCCTGGTTGTGATCGTCGTGCTCGCCGGCATCGGCTACGCGGGCTGGCGCCGCGCCGTCCGGCGCCGGGCCAGGCCGACCGCGGCCAGCTGACGCGGCCGCGACGATCCTGTGGTCAGGCTGACCGCGCCGACGCGGTGTGCACCAGGTCGGTCAGCCTGGCCAGGACGTCGGGATCGGTCTGCGGCAGGACGCCGTGGCCGAGGTTGAAAACATGCCCCTCGGCCGTACGGCCCCGGTCCAGAACCTGCCGGGCGCGCTCCTCGATGACCGGCCAGGGCGCCATCAGGATGGCCGGGTCCAGGTTGCCCTGCAGCGCCTTGCCGGGCTCGACCCGGCTGACCGCCTCGTCCAGCGGCACCCGCCAGTCGACCCCGACAACATCGGCGCCGGCCGCGCCCATCGGGCCAAGCAGCTCGCCGGTGTTCACCCCGAAGTGGATCCGCGGCACTCCGCTCGGAGCGAGCGCATCGAAGATCCGCTTGCTGTGGGGCAGCACCAGGCTGCGGTAGTCGTCGGCACTCAGTGCCCCGGCCCAGGAGTCGAACAGCTGCACGGCACTGGCGCCGGCCTCGACCTGGACCTGCAGGAAACTGATCGTGATGTCGGCCAGGCGGCCCATCAGGTCGGCCCACAGCTCCGGCTGCCCGTACATCAGCGACTTGGTTACCTCGAAGTTCTTGGACGGCCCGCCGTCCACCAGGTAGCAAGCGAGGGTGAAGGGCCCCCCTGCGAACCCGATCAGGGGCGTGGCGCCGAGCTCGGTCGTCAGGCTTGCCACGGCCTCAGTGATGTAGGGCACATCGCCCGGCGTCAGCGGCCGGAGCACCTCGAGGTCAGCCGCGGACCGGATCGGGTGATCGACCACGGGGCCCACACCTGGCTTGATGTCGATCCCGACCCCGATCGCCCGCAGCGGCACCACGATGTCGCTGAAGAAGATCGCGGCGTCCACGCCGTACCGGCGGACCGGCTGCATCGTGATCTCGGTAATCAGGTCGGGAGTCGAGAGGGCCTCCAGCATCGCGGTCCCGGTTCGCAGTGCCCGGTACTCGGGCAGCGACCGGCCGGCCTGGCGCATGTACCAGACCGGGGTATGCGGGACTTCCTGCCGCCGGCAGGCACGCAGGAACGCGGAATCGTCAGCTGCTGGTGTCACACCAGGATGATCCCATATCCGCGGCCCGCGCCCGCCCGCAGTCGCTACCGGAGCGGCCGGCCGCGCCGGGCAGGCCCTTCCGGCGCAAAAGGCAGGACACGCCGCACCGGGTCCGGGGCCGGCGGTCACTGGCGTGCCAGCATCGCTAGTGAGCCGAAAGGTAAGGAGGTCCGATGATTGACATCATCCGGCACTGTCCTGACTGCGGCCGCGACCGGTCTCTCGCGCAGCACCACCGGAGCGCCGGGTGGTGCCCGGATACCGCGGACGAGTACTGCCCGGAGTGGTACTGCCAGCTCTGCGGTGCCGCCCTGCTGATCGGCGAGGTCCCGGCCGCGCGCCCGAAGGTCCCGTCGGCAGCCATCCGCGATCGCGTGGCATGAGGGTCCCTGGCCCGTGCCGCACGCGCAGACACTGAGGCCCGCTGGGCAGCCAGTGACATCCCAGCCCGGCGAGGACGAGTTCCTGCGAGCGGTGGCCGAGCTTGAGTCAGGGCTGGCGGCCCAGCGCCAGCTGCGGCCTGAGCTGGCCTTCGAGGAGGAGCCGGACCACGGCGGCTCGCGCCTTTCGCCCGCGCGATCGCGGCGACGGTGTCCGCGGACGCCATGCCAGACAGCTCCGGGCAGCCGCAGGAACCTGACAGCGACGCCGAGATCGGATCGGGCAGGTTCGTCCTGCTATTTGACGCGGCAGGCCAGCAGGGCTGGGATGGCAAGTATCGGATCATCGGGTACGTCCGGGCCGAGCTCGAGCCGGAGATGGCGGCCGACCCGCTCATTAACGCGGTGGGCTGGAGCTGGCTCACCGAGGCCCTGGACGCCCGCACCGGCTACAGGAAGATCAGCGGAACAGTGACGACGGTCGTAACGCAGGGGTTCGGCAGCAAGGAAGACGAGCCCACCTCGACCGGTTTCGAGCTGCGCGCGTCCTGGTCGCCGGCCATCACCGGCACGTCTCCCGAGCTGGACGGGCACATCGAGGCCTGGTGCGAGGTGATCTGCATGGCGGCAGGACTGCCGCCGCTCGCACCGGGAGTCGCGAACCTGCGGCCGCAGCGGCGCGGGCCGCGGCCGTGACCGGCCCGGATGCCCACGCACCGGCGGTCGGACAGGCTAGCCGGGGTGACCCGGCGGCCAGTAGCGAGGATGCCGGGTCAGCGCAGCAGGATGCCGAGGCGGCGGCACCGGTAACGGTGCCGCTGCTCGAGCCGCGCGACGGGCTGCCGCCGCTGGTCGACAGCCCGGCCGCGCTGGAGACCGCGGTCGCCGCGCTGGCCGGGGGAAGCGGCCCGGTCGCCGTCGATGCCGAGCGGGCCTCCGGCTTCCGTTATGGCCACCGGGCGTTCCTGGTGCAGTTCCGCCGCGAGGGCGCCGGGACCGTGCTCATCGACCCGGTCGCCTGCCCCGATCTGTCCGGGCTCGACGTAGCGCTAGCCGATACCGAGGCCGTGCTGCACGCGGCATCACAGGACCTGCCGTGCCTGGCCGAGCTTGGCTACCGGCCGCGCACGCTCTTCGACACCGAGGTAGCAGGCCGGCTGCTCGGCTGCCCGCGGGTCGGGCTCGCCACCATGGTGGAGTCGATGCTGGGACTCGGCCTGGAGAAGACCCACTCGGCTGCCGACTGGTCCACCAGGCCGCTGCCAGCCGAGTGGCTGAGGTACGCGGCCCTCGACGTTGAGGTCCTGGTCGAGCTGCGGGACGTGCTCGACGGCCAGCTCAGGGAGCAGGGCAAGATCGAGTGGGCGCGGCAGGAGTTCGCAGCGGAGCTGTCTGCCGAGCCGCCGCCCCCGCGAGCCGATCCGTGGCGGCGCACCTCCGGCATTCACCGGGTCAGGACCCGGCGCGGGCTGGCGGTCGTCCGCGAGCTGTGGACTGAGCGGGACAAGATCGCGCGGCGACGCGACCTGTCCCCCACCAAGGTGCTGACCGACGCGGCGATCGTCGAGGCCGCGCGGAGCATGCCGAGCGGGCCGGACGAGCTGACGGCCGTCCCCGGCTTCTCCGGCCGCGGCGGCCGCCGTCACCTGTCGGAGTGGCTGCGAGCACTCGGGCGCGCCCGGGCGCTCCCGGACCGCGCGCTCCCCGCGGCGTCGGCGCCGCCGGGCGACGGGCCGCCGCCTGCGCACCGCTGGCACGACCGCGACCCCGAGGCAGCCAAGCGCCTTACCGCCGCGCGCGCCGTCGTGGCCGCGCTTGCCGACTCGAACGGCCTCCCTACCGAGAATCTGGTGCCACCGGACGCGGTGCGCAGGCTCGCCTGGCAGCCGCCGGCGGACATCAGCCCCGAAGCGGTCGGCGCCGATCTGGCGGGCTATGGCGCCCGGGCATGGCAGGTGGAGCTGACCGCCGTGCCGATCGCCAGGGCCCTGCTGCGGATCCTGGAGAAGGACCCCGAGTAGCGGCCGCGGACCGCTCACGCTGTGCGGCGCAGCACCCGCAGGTCGCACGGGACCGCTGATCCCGGCTGCGGCTGCCCGGCACAGGGCAGCCGGCGGCCCGTCTCCGGATAGTGCGGAAACACGTTCAGCAGCACCTCGCAGTCGCAGCAGCCACCCAGCTCCGCGAGCCTGCCGGGCAGCCCCGATGCCTGCGGTGCCCGGACATCCCGCCATCGGATCGCCCACCGGTGCGTGCCGTCGCAGCCGAACTCGTTGAGCATCCTGAGCAAGAAGCAGCGCAGGCACTCCCGCTCGTCCGGTTCAGTTAACGCGCCGGACAGCGCAACGAGCTCGGTCTCGACCGCGTTGGCAATGTTGTCAGTCATCGCTACTCCTGGCTTCGTGAGAGCGGCCAGCGCCGGGCGGTAGTCCCGGTGGTCTCGCACAGCCGTTCTATCGCCAGCCTCCGACAGTTTCGGCGGGCCGGTTACGGCCCGTCGCTGGCGACCAGGCTGCCGCACCGGCAGAATGCTGAAATGACGGCGCTTGCCTGGGAGTGGCTCAGTACCCCGGTCGGCCAGGTGTCGGTCGGGTGCAGCACCCGCGGCGTCGCGCAGGTCCGCTACGGGGTGCCGCCGGCATCGGCCAGGTCCGGGACAGTCGCTGATGCCGGGCCAGCGGACGACCCGGCTGCTCGCCAGCTCGCCGAACTGGCGCAACAGCAGCTGACCGGCTACTTCCGCGGCCAGCGGACGGAGTTCGACCTGCCGGTCGACTGGTCCGCGACGGCCGGGCCGCAGCGCGAGGTCCTCGCGGTTCTGGCAGCCTCGGTCGGCTACGGGCAGACGACCACCTACGGTGCTCTGGCCGGTCAGGCGGGCCTGGCCGGCAGTGACGGCATGCCCCCGGCGCGGGCCGTCGGCACGATCATGGGCTCCAATCCGGTACCGGTGATCGTCCCCTGTCACCGGGTGCTCGCCAGCGATGGTCTCGGCGGCTACAGCGGCGGCGCGGGCGTCGAGGTCAAACGGTGGCTGCTCATCCTCGAGGGCTCGCTGCCGCCGACGCTCGACTGGCAGCCGATGGACCCCTGAGCCGCCGGAACATCGCGACAAGGAGGCAGCCGTGGCCATAGTCATCCCTGAGGTATCCCGCACCTTCAACGAGTTCCTGCTGCTGCCGAACCGGACCAGGGCCGACTGCGAGCCCGCCGCCGTCGACCTCAGCACGCCGCTGGCGCGCTACCGGCTCGCTGACCGGCGCGCCGGCTGCCCCGCGCCAGGGCTGAGAATCCCGGTGACCTCCGCGATCATGCAGGCGGTCAGTTCACCCGCGCTGGCAATCGCACTCGGCCGCCACGGCGGCCTGGCCTTCCTGCATCACAACCAGTCCGTCAGTGATCAGGTCCGGGACGTGCGCGCGGTGGCGGACGCCGCCCGCGACCGCCAGGGGCCATGCGTCGGAGCCGGCCTCAATACCCATGACTACCGGGAGCGCGTTCCCGCCCTGGTCGACGCCGGGGCGGACGTGCTCTGCCTCGATTCGTCCGACGGCTACAGCGACTGGCAGGCTGACGCGATCAGCTGGGTGAAAACGCACTATCCGGATGTGCCCGTCGGCGGCGGGAACGTCGTCGACGGCGAGGCGTTCCTGTTCCTGGCCGCGGCCGGAGCCGACTTCGTGAAGGTCGGCGTCGGCGGCGGCGCCATCTGCATCACTCGCGACCAGAAGGGCATCGGACGCGGCCAGGCGAGCGCCGTCCTGGACGTTGCCGCAGCGAGGGACGCGTACTGCGAGCGCACCGGAGAGTACGTCCCGGTCTGCTCGGACGGCGGCCTGATGCACGACTACCACATCGCGCTGGCACTGGCGATGGGATCGGACTTCGTCATGATGGGACGCTACTTCGCCCGCTTCGATCAGGCGCCGGGCGCGAAGGTCCGCTTCGGGGACGCGATCGTCAAGGAGTACTGGGGCGAGGGATCAGGCCGCGCGCGCAACTGGCAGCGGTATGGCCACGGCGGCCGCGAGCTTGCCTTCGAGGAGGGCGTCGACGGCTTCGTTCCGTACGCGGGCGACCTGGCCGACGGACTCGCGCTCACCATCGCGAAGCTCAGGGCGACGATGGTCTCCTGCGGCTCAGCGACGCTGGCCGAGTTCCGCTCCTCAGCACGGCTCACCCTCGTCTCCGCGCAGAGCTTCGAGGAGGGCCGGGCCAGCGTCATCATCCGCGACCCGGTCACCGCACCGGCCTGACGCGGCAGCAGCCGGGTCAGCAGGCGCAGCGGCACAGGTCAGCAGCGCCCGTCCGGGTGGTAGCGCTCCGCCGATGCCAGCGTCCTGGCCGCCCGGTGCAGTACCAGGAACTCGCCCTTGCGCAGCGGCTTCAGCCCGTCCGCCTGGTCCGGTGCCCCGAGCTCCGCGCATGCCGCCGCGAACAGCGCCGGCAGGTTCTCCCGGTGGGCGCAGATCACGGCGGGCTCGTCCGCGGCCGCCAGCTCGGCGACGACCTTCGCGGCGGCCGGGTCGAGCGCTCCCGCACCCTTGCCGGCGGGCAGGAGCGCTGGCTCGATCTGCACCTGCGAGCCCACTGCCCGCGCGTACGGCCGGATCGTCGCGACGCAGCGCTCGGCGGGCGAGCTGATGACGCGGCCAGCCTCGAAGCAGGACAGCAGCGCCGCCAGCAGCCTGGCGTCCTTCTTGCCGCCGGCGTCCAGCGGCCTGGACTCGTCGCTCTTGTGCCACTGCGACTTGCTGCCCGCGGACGCATGCCGGATCAGGATGAGCGGGACAGTCCGCTGCGGCCCGGACCTGAAGGCCGCGAGTGTCTCCACGTCCCGCTGATAGCTGAGACGGCTGGCAGCAGTGCCCGCCGCGAGCCACGCCACCGCGTCTATCTCGTCGGTCGGCGTGAAATCCGACAGCGCCGCCCGTGCCGTGGCCGCCCAGTAGTCGACCCGCTTCGGCACGCCGGCGTTCAGATACTGCACTGGGGGCAGCCGGCGGCCCAGCGTCACCTGCAGGCCGGTCTCCTCGGCGACCTCGCGGACTGCTGCCAGCAGGACATGCTCGCCCGGTTCGAGCTTGCCCTTGGCGAAGCTCCAGTCGTCGTACTTGGGCCGGTGCACGAGCGCCACCCGCGCGCCGCGGCCAGCCGGGCGCCACAGCACGGCCCCGGCAGCACGCACCTCATCGGCATCCGCGTGATCAGCCATCGCCGCCACGGCTGCGCCTGGTTCTGATCAGCAGCTCCTGAATGTCGGTCAGCGGCTGACCAGCGGCGTCGAGGTGATGCCGGGTCCAGGTGCCGTCGGCGGCGAGCCACCACGATGAGATCGCCGGGTCCATGGCGAGATTGATGAGACCGCGAAGCTCAGCCCGCTGGGCCGGGTCGGTCACGCGCACGAGCAGCTCCACCCGCCGGTCCAGGTTCCTGTGCATCATGTCAGCGCTGCCGATCCAGACCTCGTCGGGAGACTCGTCGGCGCCGGTGCCGAACGCGTAGATCCGGGAGTGCTCAAGGAACCGGTCGACGACACTGCGCACCCGAACCGTCTCAGAAAGACCGGGGACGCCGGGCTTGATCGCGCAGATCCCGCGGATCCAGAGGTCGACTGGCACGCCGGCCATGGACGCGCGGTACAGCGAGTCGATGATCGCCTCGTCGATGAGCGCGTTGCATTTCATCTGGATCCTGGCCGGCTTCCCCGCCTGGTGCAGTTCCACCTGCGCGTCGATCCGCTCGATCAGCCCGGCGCGCACGCCGGCCGGGGCGACGAGCAGCCGGCGGTACTCCGTCCGCCTGCTCAGCCCGGTCAGGTGGTTGAACAGGTCGGTGATGTCCTCGCCGACCGTCCGGTCCGCCGTCATCAGGCCGAAGTCCTCGTACAGCCGCGCGGTCTTCGGGTGGTAGTTGCCGGTACCGATGTGACAGAACCGGCGCAGCGACCCGTCCTGCTCCTCGCGCACGATCAGCGCCATCTTGCAGTGCGTCTTCAGGCCGCGGAACCCCCAGATGACGTGACAGCCCGCCTGCTCCAGCTTGTGCGCCCAGGCGATGTTGGCCCGCTCGTCCCCGCGGGCCTTGATTTCCACGACGACCACGACCTGCTTGCCCGCCTCGGCAGCGTCAATGAGCGCGTCCACGATCTCGGAATCACCGCTCGTCCGGTACAGGGTCTGCTTGATCGCGAGCACCCGCGGGTCAGCTGCCGCCGACACCAGCAGGCGCGCCACGCTCGCGGTGAACGAGTCGTAGGGATGGTGCACGAGCACGTCCCGCTCGGTCAGCACCTTGAACACGCTGGCATCCCCGCCGTCATGCGGCAGGGCGGCCTCGGACGGGACGAATCGCGGGTACTTGAGGTGCCGGAAGTCCAGGTCGGCGATCGGGCTCATGCCGGCCAGGTCGAGCGGGCCCGGCACCCGGTAGACCGCGCGGGTGTCCACGTCAAGCTCGGTGACCAGCCGCTCCAGGACGTCGTCGGAGATGGACTCCTCCACCTCGAGCCGGACGGCGGGCTCGAACCGGCGCCGCGTCAGCTCGCGCTCCAGTGACTTCAGCAGGTTCTCGGTGACATCCTCGTCGATCTCCAGGTCGGTGATCCTGGTCACCCGGAAGGCGTGATGCTCGACGACATCCAGGCCGACGAACAGCTCCCCGAGCTGCGCGGCGATGACGTCCTCGACCGGCACGAAGCGGTTCGGGGACACAATCATGAGTCGTGGCAGCAGCGGCGGCACCTTGACCCGCGCGAACGTGGTCTCGCCGGTCACCTGATCGGCGATCGTGACGGCCAGGCTGAGCGACAGCGCGGAAATGAACGGGAACGGGTGCGTCGGGTCCACGGCCAGCGGCGTCAGCACCGGGTAGATGCGCTCCTTGAACAGCCGCTCCAGCCGCGCCTGCTCGTCGGGCACCAGTTCCTTCCACCGCAGGATCTCGATGCCCTCGGTCGACAGCGCGGGGACCAGCATGTCGGAGAAGCACCTGGCGCTGCGCGCGGACAGCTGGCGCGCCAGCTCAAGCGCATTCTCCAGAATCTCCTCGGTGGGCTTCCCGGTCGCGTTCTCGACCGGCAGCCCGGTTGCCATCCGCCTGATGCGACCGGCGATCCGCACGCCGAAGAACTCGTCCATTCCGCTGGCAAAGATCGAGCAGAACCTGACCCGCTCCAGCAGCGGCACGTTGGGGTCCTCGGCCAGCTCGAGTATGCGCTCGGCGAACCGGAGCCAGCTGTCCTCCCGGTCGAGGTAGCGATCAGGCGGCATCTGGCCCGCCACCGCGTCCCGCCGGGCGAGCTCGGCTTCCCGCTGCTCGCGGGCCGCGGCTCTGCTCCGCGCGCGCACCGCCGCCTGCTGATGCTTCCTGGCACGCTCGCGCGCAGCCTCGCGGTCAGGGTCAGCCGCCGCGGAACGGACTGCGGGCTTCCGGCGGCGGGGAGCAACGGATTCCATGTCCCTATTGTCCCCACCACGGGCGCCGGCAAAAGAGCCGAGGTACTGCTCGCGGAACATCTGTCTCAGGAATTCTCTCGCACGAACCCAAGCGCGGGTGTTTTGTTCGATCAGGAGGCAAATGCACCCCGGCTTGCGCAGGCGCAGTCTGGCCGGCAGGATCGCTTCAGGGATTGGCGGCAGGCCAAACCTTGTAAGCCAGGGAACGAGGCCCACTGGGCGGACGGAGATCACCATGCGGATCGGTACCTCGGTAGCGGAGCCCACTGGCCCGGACGCGCTGGTCCAGCTGGCCGATCAGCTGCGGGCGGCAGCAGACGACGGCTTCGCCTCGGCCTGGATGTCGAACATCTTCGGCCTCGAGGCCCTGATCTCCCTGGCGGTCGCCGGCAGCCAGGTGCCGGGCATCGAGCTCGGTACGGCGGTGATCCCGACCTATCCACGGCATCCGGCTGTGCTGGCGCAGCAGGCGCTGACCACGGACCTCGCTCTCGGCGGCCGGCTCGCGCTCGGGATCGGGCTGTCGCACCAGATCGTGATCCAGGACATGTACGGCTACAGCTTCGAGCGGCCCGCGCGGCATATGCGGGAGTACCTCGCGGTCCTGGCGCCGCTGCTGGCCGGGGAGCCGGTGTCCTTCGATGGCGAGACCCTGCAGGCGAAGATCGGCCTGTCGGTGCCTCGTTCCGGTCATAAGGTTCCGTTGCTTATCGCGGCGCTCGCGCCGCAGATGCTGCGGCTGGCAGGCAGCCAGGCCGACGGCACGGTGCTGTGGATGACCGGGCCTGCGACGGTGCGCGACTACATCGTGCCCTCGATCACCAGGGCAGCCGCCGATGCCGGGCGGCCGGCCCCGCGGGTGGTCTGCGTGCTGCCGGTGTGCGTGACTGACGACGCGGAGCAGGCCAGGGTCAATGCCGGGAAGGCGTTCGCCATCTACGGGCAGCTGCCGTCCTACCGGGCGATGCTCGACCGGGAGGGAGCGGCGGGGCCGGGCGATGTCGCGATCGTCGGCGACGAGGATGCTGTCGCGGCGCAGATCAGGACGCTCGGTGACGCCGGGGTGACGGACTTCGTGGCGGGCGAGTACGCGCGCGGCGCGGACGGGCCGCGGACCAGGGCGCTGCTGCGGAGGCTGATCAGCGAGCTCGGCTGAGCAGCCGCGCTAGCTGCCGGGGTTCAGCTCAGCCGCGCGAGCGGACAGGGCCGCCACCAGGACCGGCGTGAGCTGCTCCTCGGTGATGGCGCGGCCGGCCGCACGCATCAGCTCGGCGAGTCGCGGCTCCCACGGACTCTGCTCCGCGTGCCCGGTCAGCGGGGTGCCGCCGGCCGGCAGCGCGGCCTGGTAGTCGGCAGCGGTCATCAGCCACGGCCGGGCCTGCAGCCGCCTCATGGCCGCCGCTGTGCCGCGAAGCCCTGGCCAGGTGAAATCGCCGTGCCAGTACACCGAGGTCCCGCTGCTGACCGCGGCCTGCAGCAGCCGGGAGCAGGCCACCGACGGCTGGCCCTCAGTGCAGACGATGGCCGGGCTGCGGGCGCCCAGCTCATCGGCCGCGGCCCGGACCAGTGCCGTGCTCGAGCAGACGAAAATCTCCAGCGCCCAGGGCAGCACCGGCGCGGCCATGAGCTGCCTGAGAGTCAGCCGGAACGGCAGGCCGGATTCCGCCGCCTCGGTAAGCCAGCGGCCGGCTGGCTCGCCGCCAGCCCGCATGTTCAGCACGAGGACCTGGCTGGCCAGATCGTCGGCGACAACGCCAGCCGCGCTCCACAGCGCCTGCGCGGCCTCCCGGCTCACCGGATTCTCCACGCCTTCCCTGGCCGCGAGAGCCCGCAGCACGAGGCCGGCCAGCGGTCCGTCGCTGAGCGCGCGCTCGCTGCCAGTCGCGTCGGCAGCCAGCGCGGTCAGCACCACGCTGCGCTCGTCCGACCCGCCCGGCAGCCGTTCCAGCACGGCTGTCGCCTGGCCGATGACGGCACCGTGACCCTCGCGGATCAGCCGGGTAACCGTGCCGTCGCGGCTGATCGAGTCGAGCCAGTCGCGGTACCAGGGCAGGCCCGACATCCGGCTGGCACGCACGGAGCCGAGCGCGTCGCCCCACCGCTGCAGTCCGGCCGCCCGCTCAGCGGCCAGGTCACGCACCGGCCCGCTCAGCACCTCGATGGCGGCGACCAGGTCCGGGGCGGCCCCGGCGCGCCTGAGCTGCTCCGCCACCTCGGGCAGCGGCACGCTCAGCGAGGTGCCGCGTCCTGCCGGGCGGCCGAGCAGCCGCCGGCTGCCTTGCGCTGCACGGTCGTGGCGCCGACGAGCGTCACGGTGCCGTCGAGCGGCTCGCCGCGCTCCAGCCGGACCCGGATCCGCTCGACAAGCCAGGACAGCTCGGGAACGCCGAGCAGCCGCTCCAGTTTGGCGTTGTCTACGGTGATCTGACGCGCTGATGCCGGGTTGCCCACCTCTGGCATGCTAGCCAGCCTGGTGCTGCCGGTGTAACCCCGCGGCCGGCCGCGAATCCGCGCTCACAAGCGGTCGCGATCCGGCTTCCACTGGTACAGGTCACGCAGCAGCGAGATCTCCGCCCCGTGATGGATGGCCTCACGATGGATATGCAGCACCAGCGCGGCAAACGGGGTGTCCGCGTACTGGCCGTCGGCTTCCTCCGGGCCTGTGCAGAACGCCAGGCCGGCGGCCCCGAGGCCGCGGACCCCGGCGATCCAGGCGGCATGAGCGTCGTCCAGCTGCCCGAGGGCCTCCGTCGCTGTCGGCGCGTACTCCCAGGTCCGGTAGTCCGCCGGCGGCCCGCCGAAGTGGGTGGCGTTCCGCGACGCGAACACGCCCACGATGATGTGGGCCAGCCGCCACCCGATAGTGGTCACTGGCTCCGGGTCCGTGCGCTCCAGGGAGTAGTCCATCGTGAAGTCGCCGGCGCCCGCCGAGATCGGCGCATCGCTCTCGCCACGGCGGCTGATCGTCCAGCAGCCGGGTACAGGCTGCCAGAAGTACTCCGCGTCGGTGAGCCCGTCCAGCCGCGGCCGGAGCTGATTGTCCCAGTGCCACTCAAGCTGATCCACGAGCTCGCTGTTCCAGTCGATGTCAGCTGTTCTGTCCTTGTCCATGCGCACAGACGCTAGACCCGTATGCGGACAGAAACGGTCCTCAATTGCTGCCAGACTGAGATTCATGGCGGAAACCTCGGCCCGGCTGCTGCGGCTGCTGTCGCTGCTGGAGGTCAGGCCGGACTGGGGCGGCGCGGATCTGGCCAGCAGGCTGGACGTCACGCCGAGGACGCTGCGCCGCGACATCGCCAGGCTGCGCAGCCTGGGCTACCCGGTGCACGCGGCGCCAGGCGTGGCCGGCGGCTACCGGCTCGGTGCCGGCGCCTCGCTGCCGCCCCTGCTGCTCGATGACGACGAGGCGGTCGCGGTCGCGCTGAGCCTGCGATCAGCCCCGGCGCACTCGGTGTCGGGCGTCGGCGAGGCATCGCTGCGCGCGCTGGCGAAGCTCGAGCAGGTCCTGCCGTCCCGGCTGCGCGAGCGGGCAGCCGCCATCGGCCACGCCACGGTGCCGCTGGCCGGCCCGGTGCCTGCGATTGACGCTGAGACCCTGGTGACCATTGCCCGCGCCTGCCGTCACTGCGAGCGGCTTGAGTTCGGCTACCGCAGCCACGGCGGCGAGCTCACCAGGCGCCTTGTCGAGCCGCACCGGCTCGTGCAGGCCAGCTACCGCTGGTACCTGGTCGCACGGGACCTGGACCGCGCTGACTGGCGCACCTTCCGCTGCGACCGGATTACCGGACCGCAGCTGACGGGCGTCCGGTTCGCCCCGAGGGATCCGCCGGACGCGGCCGCTTTCGTGGCGCGGGCGGTGACCACGGCGCCGTACCGCTACCAGGCCCGGATTCTGGTGCACGCGCCAGCCGAGACCGTCGCGGAGCAGGTGCCGCCCAGCGCCGGCGTACTCGAGCCGGCCGGTCCTGACAGCTGCATGCTGGTCAGCGGATCAGACTCCCTGGACGCGATCGCCGTCATGGTCGCGATGATGGGACTGCGCTTCAGCGTTCTCGAGCCGCCCGAGCTCATCGAGCGAATGCGCGTGCTGGCCGCCAGCCTGGCGGCGGCGGCCGGACCTGAGCAGGCTGCGCCCGGCGGTGGTCCTACAGGCCGGCCTGCACCGTAATCCGGCCCGACTTCGCCGCCTCGGCCAGCTCGGCGTAGTCTCGCTCGTTCTGGTCGGCGTAACTCGCGGCGAAGTCGGCGACGGCCTCGTCGAAGACATCCGAAGAGCCGAGGTAACCCGCGATGGCGCACCGGTCACCAGTCCGGGCGTGGGCACGGGCCAGTGTCCAGCCGCAGAAGCCGGCGTACCTGCGCATCCAGTCGGGCGGCATGCCCTGAATCTCGGCGGACAGCTTCCAGTCCCGCAGCTGGCGGGTGTAGTAGTCGTGCGGCCGCCCGTCGATCCCTTCCTCGACCCGGACCCAGCCGAGAAACACGTCGCTGGCCGCCTGCGTGAACCGCTGGCCGATGACCACGCGCTGCCCGTGGTTGTCGTACTGGCTCGGCCCGGCGAACTCGCTGAGCACCGAACGCTCGGCCTCCTTGACCTGCAGGAACAGCGGATCGGTCTGGCCCCCGCCGAGCAGGAGCAGGATCCAGCAGCGGGTGCCGACGCTGCCGACGCCGACGACCTTCCTGGCCAGGTCGGCGACCTGGTAGCGGCCGAGCAGCTCGGCCGCGTCCTCGCGCAGCGTGCGCCGGTAGGACGCCAGCAGTCCCCAGATCATGGCCTGGAAGTCGGCCGTCCCCTCGTCGCCGGCAAGGTCGGCTGCCGGGACGATCAGCGGCGGATCGGCGACGATCCTGGGCCGGCCGTCGACGACGGTCGTGAGCTTCGTCAGCGCCTGCATGCTGTCCTTGGTCCTGGCCTTGACCAGGCCCTGATCGAGCTTCCTGCGCAGCCTGCCGCCGAGGCTGGACTTGAGATCGGCATACATCTGATCCAGGTCCAGGTGGGCGTACCAGACGTCCAGGCTGGTCATCCCGGCGAAGTCGCGCATCGCCTCGCGGTAGCGGCGGACCGCGGCCAGGACGGCCTTCCTGCGCTGCTTCTGGCTGAAGCCGTTCTCGCGGCCGGCGATCTCGATGCTGGCGGCCAGCCGCTTGACGTCCCACTCCCACGCGCCAGGCAGCGTCTCGTCGAAGTCGTTGATGTCGAACACCAGCCGCCGCTCCGGCGAGCCGAACACGCCGAAGTTCGACAGGTGCGCGTCGCCGCAGGCCTGCACGGTCATCCCGGTGACCGGTGTCGACGCCAGGTCACTGGCCATCGGCAGCGCGGCACCGCGGAAGTACGCGAACGGCGAGGCCAGCATCCGGCCGTAGCGCACCGGCACGAGCTCCCGAACCCGGGTCTGGCCCTGGAGCTCAAGCAGGTCAACCGGATCGGAGCGGTCGTAAGGCAGGTCAAGCGCCGCATGATCCTCGCGGGGTATCAGTCCCCTGGCGGCCTTGCCGAAGCTCGCGCGCTCGGACGGGCTGGTCAGGCTGCCGGGCTCCGGCCAGGCAGGCTTCCTGGCTCGCGGTCGGGACGTGGACGGGGACGCAGCAGCAGCCGGCGGGCTCTTCACGGCGGACATCGGGAACCTTCTTCCTGTCCGGTAGCTCTGCGCCATACCCGGGCAGTAAGAAAGGGCGACCACCCGTACCGGGTGATTCGCCGGCCGCGCTAGCCGGAGCTCAGCAGCACGTAGTACGGCTTCCCGCGATAGCTCAGCGTGATGATCTTCACGTGCGGGTGCTGGCTGCGGAACTCCCGCACGTCCTGCACATTCAGATGGCGGGTGACCAGCGCCTGCGTCCGCGGCACCACCAGCTGGCGGGTGTTGAAGACCATGGTGTGCAGGTGGCACCGGTGCCTGCACGGCCCACAGGCTGGCCCGGCGGCGACCCACTGGCGGTCGAGCAGCGGCGCCTCGGCCTCATCACGAATATGCGGCAGCCGGAACGTCGTCGACGGCAGGAGCAGGAAGGAGGCCACGACGACGAGGACGCCCGCGCCGACGAGGGTCACGCGGCGGTGGGCCCCGAATGGTAACCGCATCAGCCGGAAACGTTTGGTAGTCACGCCTCTGGGTCGGCGATTGTGCCCGGACAGGCGCCGGCGCCGCTCAGCACAGGCTGGGTCAGGACAGGCCGCCGGCCCGGTGGATCTCGTCCCGGCTGGGCAGCTTCACCCGGGCGCCGCGGCCCAGGCTGGCTGCCAGGTCCTTCTCCGCCGCCTCGATCTTCAGCCAGTCCGCGTAGCTGACATGCCTGATCTTGCGCTCGGCGAGCAACTGGTGCAGCGCCGACACGACTTCCTCCGCGATGGCCTCCGCCGCCGTCGGCAGCCGCAGCAAGCCGGCCCTGGGCAGCTGCACGTCGTCCGGCCCCGGACCGCCGGCCAGGTCGGCCAGCAGGGAGCGCACCGTCTCGGCCGCGTCCGACTTGTTCGTGCCGATGACCCCGGTCGGGCCGCGCTTGAGCCAGCCGGCCACGTACTCGCCGGGCAGCGGCTGGCCGTCCGGTCCGAGGACGCGGCCTGCCGCGCTCGGCACCGTCGACGTCCGCTCATCGAACGGCACGCCGGCCAGCGGGACGCTCTGGTATCCGACGGAGCGCAGGACCAGCTGGACCGGCAGCGTCTCCAGCTCCCCGGTGCCGACCAGGTTCCCCGTCTCATCCAGCCGGGTGCGCTCGAGAGTCAGCCCTTCGACCGCGTTCCCGCCCTGGATCTCCTCCGGCCGCAGCCAGAACCTGACGTTCAGGCGGCGGGCGCCGCCCGCCGGCGCCCTGCCCGCCCAGTCCCTGATGACGGCATAGTTGCCCCGCACGTGCCGGTCGGACTCGGCCAGCCGCGCGCTCTCCCCGGTCGGGTCGAAGGCGTCCAGGTCCGCCTCGCCGTCCCCGACGACGATGTCCACGCCCGCCAGCTCGCCGAGCTCGCGCAGCTCCTTCGTGGTGAACTTGGCCTGGGCAGGCCCGCGGCGGCCGATCATGTGCACCTCGCGGACCTTGCTGGCCATGAGGGCGTCCAGGACCGGCTGGGACACGTCGGTCTCGCGCAGCTCGACCGGGTTGCGCACCAGGATGCGGGCAACGTCGACGGCCACGTTCCCGACGCCGATGACCGCCACCGACTCGGCATCCAGCGTGAACGCGGCCGAGTCAACGTCCGGGTGGCCGCAGTACCAGTTGACGAAGTCAGTGGCCGCGACGCTGCCGGGCAGGTCCTCACCGGGGATCGCCAGGCGCCGGTCGCGCATCGCGCCGGTGGCGTAAACGACACCGTCATAGACGGCCAGCAGATCCTCGCGGGTGACGTCATCGCCCAGGTGCACGCCGCCGATGAAGTTGACCTGCTCGTGCTCCAGGACATTGCGCAGGTACTCAGCGATCGACTTGATCGACTTGTGGTCGGGCGCGACCCCGTAACGCACCAGGCCGTAAGGTGTCGGCAGCCGGTCGATCACGTCCACCCGGATGGCCAGCGGCGGGTCAAGCGCCGCTGCCTGCTTGATCAGCGCCTCGGCCGTGTACAGGCCTGCCGGGCCGGAGCCGACGACTGCTACCTGAAGAGTCTGCATACTCCTGATTCTGCCCTGTCAGCACCAGCCCGCGGGCCTGGCCGGCGCGAGTCAGCTGCGTTGCAGGGGAACGGCGAGCCAGACAGGAGCAGTGAGATGACAGCCTTCCTCGCAGGCGTCCGCGCCACCGTGGTGCCGGGCGCCGACCACCGGCACGGGCCGCTGCCGCCCGTCCTGCTCAGCATGACGGTGGTCACCGGGCTGGTGGATGCCTTCAGTTACCTGACGCTCGGCCATGTCTTCGTCGCCAATATGACCGGCAACATCGTCTTCCTCGGCTTCGCGCTGGCCGGGGCGCCGGGCTTCTCGATCGGGGCCTCACTGGCCGCCATCGCCGCCTTCGTCGCCGGCGCCCTGGCCGGGGGCAGGCTGAGCACCAGGTTCAGCGAGCACCGCGGGCGGCTGCACAGTTCGGCAGCCGGGGCGCAGGCCGTCTTCATCGCCGTCGCCGTCGTGCTCGCCGCCGTCGGCGGCAGCCCGGTCACCACCGGATTCCGCTATGCGCTCATCGCCATGCTCGGCATCTCGATGGGCATCCAGAACGCCGCGGCGCGCAAGCTCGCAGTACCTGACCTCACTACTACCGTGCTCACGCTCACCCTCACCGGGATCGCGGCCGACAGCCGCCTGGCGGGCGGCAGCGGCTCGCAGGCAGGCCGCCGGCTGACCGCGGTCGCGGCCATGCTCGGCGGCGCGCTGGCCGGCGCGGCGCTGGTACTGCACGCCCGGATCTGGTACCCGCTGCTGATCGCCCTCGTCGCAATAGCAGCCGGGGCCATCGCCACGTCCCTGCTCGGCCGGGCGGGGCCCGACTGGGTCACAGGCACCCAGCCCGCCGTCCGCTAGCGTGGTGAACATGCAGGAAGAGCAGCCAACCGGGGCACCACAGGCAGCCCAGGCGGCACCGGACAGCCTGGCCGGGCGCGTCGCGCTGGTGACCGGCGGCAGCGGCGGGATCGGGCGGGCCATCGCGCTGGCCCTGGCCGACGCGGGGGCCAGCGTGGCCATCGGCTACGGGGCGAGCGACGCCGCCGCCCAGCAGCTGGCCGGGCAGATCACCGCGGCGGGCGGGCGGGCAGCTGCGCTGAGCGCGGACCTGGCCTACGCAGCCGAGGTCGCCAGGCTTACCGAGGACACCGAGCATGCGTTCGGACCGGTGGACATTCTGGTCAGCAACGCCGGCACGGGCCAGCGGCAGCAGCTGGAGAGCATTGAGGTCGAGGAATTCGACGAGACCGTGGCAGTCAATCTGCGGGCACCGTTCCTGCTGTCGCAGCGGCTCGTGCCGCCGATGGCACGGCGCGGTTACGGCCGGGTGCTGTTCATGTCGTCGGTGGCCGCCTTCACCGGCGGGGTAGTGGGACCGCATTACGCGGCATCAAAGGCGGGCCTGCACGGCCTCACGCACTCGCTGGCCGCCAGATTCGCCGCCTCGGGCGTCACCGTCAACGCGCTCGCGCCCGCGCTCATTACCGACACCGGCATGCTGCCCGGCGAGCCGGATGACCTTCGCAGGCTCGTCCCGGTCGGGCGGCTCGGGCGGCCGGCCGAGGTCGCCGACCTCGCCCTGGCCGTCCTGCGCAACCCGTACCTGACCAGCCAGGTCATCTCCCTGGACGGCGGGATGTACCCGCGCTAGTCCTGCATGACCCGATAACGCCGAATAGCTGGATCTGGCATATGACGGGAACGCACTAGCCTGCGCCCGTCTGTACCGGCGCAGCCCGGCCCGAAATACGACAGACATTAGTCGGCGCAGAATCATCAGTTGTCGGCAAAGTTTCTTAAAGGATGCGGATAGCCGGCCATCTTCCCGCCGGCACCGGGAACACCTCCACCTGCCCGGGTGCACGTCAGCAGCCGGCCATGGGGACGGCTTCCCTTCCGGGAATGCCTCCCCTTGCCGATCTCGGCCGCCGGACTGCAGTATCGGCGACGACGACACGGGCGAGTACGACGGGGACGGGATGCGCTGCGGCCTTCGGGTCGCGGCCAATTCAGGGGAGCACAGTGGCCTCAGGCAGAACGGTTCAGTTGAACGCTGTCGCAATGGCTCGCCGGTCAATCGCGGTGGCAATGGGAAAGGCAGCCCGGAACGGAGTCAGGCGGCTCGGCAAGGGCAACGGAACGGCCATTCCAGGGCAGGTCATGCTCAGGGTCGATCCGGGCGCGCTGGGCGGCATGATCGCCGAGCTGGCACGCGGCTGCGTACTGGTAACCGGGTCCAACGGCAAGGGCACGACCTGCCGGATGCTGGCGCAGATCATGCGGGCCGGCGGATTGCACCCGGTGCTCAACGGCGAGGGCTCGAACCAGCTGTCGGGCCTTGCCACCACGATGGTCGCGCACGCCGCGCCCACCGGGCGGCTGCGGCAGGACTTCCGCGCGATCGGCCTGTTCGAGGTCGACGAGGGCTCGTTCCCCGAGGTGATGCCGCACATCAGGCACCCGGCCGCGATCGTCGTCACGAACCTCTTCCGTGATCAGCTCGACCGCTACTTCGAGCCCGCCTACATCATGGGCCTGCTCGAGCGGACCATGCGCAGCCTGCCGCCGGACACCACGCTGATCCTGAACGCCGACGACCCGCGTATCGCCTGCCTGGCGGCGGATCTGCCCAACCCGCGGCTGTACTTCGGCATGGCGGACACCGGGCCATGCCGCAGCGAGCCTGACCCGACGTCGGACTGCCCGCGCTGCCCGCGCTGCGGTGGCGAGCTGTCCTACAGCAGCGTTTTCTACGCTCATCTCGGGCACTGGGCCTGCCCGGGCTGCGGGCTGGCCCGGCCGGAGCCAGACATCCGGGCTACCGGGATCGAGCTCATCGGCTCGCAGTCCACCCGGCTGGAAATAGCAACGCCCGCCGCGACCACGGTCATCAGCGTCCCGCTGCCCGGCCTGTACAACGCCTACAACGCGCTGGCCGCCGTCGCGGCCGCGACCCAGTGCCAGCTGCCTGAGGAGTCGCTGCAGGCGATCGGGGAGATCACTGCCGGGTCGTACCGCATGGAGCGGGTGGAGGTCGACGGCCGCGATGTCTATCTCGCGCTGGCCAAGAACGCCAATGGCTACACCGAGGTGCTGAGGGCGGTGCTGGGCGACGGTCTGCCGAAGCGGATGCTGCTCGGGCTGAACACCAATCCCGGCAAACAGCCGGACACCTCGTGGATCTGGGATGTCGACTTTGACGCGATAGCGGGCCTGGTGCTAGTCCCGGTCGTGTCCGGCAACCGCGCCGCCGACCTGGCCGTCAGGCTGAAGTACGCCGGATGGCCCGATCCCGGCGATGTCATCGTCCAGCCGGATCCGGTGGCGGCGTTCCAGGCTGCGCTTGCGGCGACCCCGCCCGGTCAGCCGCTGTGGATCGTGTCCACGTCCGTCGTGCTGTCCGGCATCAGGGCCTGGCTCCGGCGTCATGGCTACGTCCGCGAGCTGTGGCAGGAGTTCGCCCGGGAGCAGCAGGAGCAGGCCAGGCGGCCCCGCCTGCGGATACGGCCGCAGGCACCGGCCCTGCCCGCTTCGGTGCAGCCCCGGCCGGTCCGGCGCCGGACAGCCCTGCCGCTGCAGACGGTCGAGCTGCCCGCCGCGGACATGCCGTCGGCCGGGCCGGTACGGCCGCTGGTCGCGGGGTCGACCGTCAGCATGCCGACGACAGCTGACCTGCCGCCGCTGATCGCCGAGGGTGACGACCCGGCAGCGCCGGCCGGCCGGGAGGCCAGCATCGAGGATCGGGGAGCAGGACTGTGACCGCCATGAAGATCACCATCGGCTATCTCTACCCGGACATGATGTCCACCTTCGGCGACCGCGGGAACGTCGAGACCGTCAGGCGGCGCTGTGCCTGGCGCGGCATCGGGACCGAGATCACCGAGCTCAAGCTGGGCGACCCGATCCCGGCGGGGCTTGACCTCATCCTGATCGGCGGCGGCGGCGAGGCGCAGCAGCGGCTCGTTGCCGCTGACCTGCACAAGGTCAAGGCGCCGGGCATCCGCGACGCGGTCGCCGGCGGGACGGCCGCGCTGGCCGTCGGCGGGGGCTTCGAGCTGTTCGGACGCTTCTGCCAGCCGGAGCGGGGCGCTGAGTACCCGGGCGTCGACCTGTTCGACTGCTGGACCATCCGGCGCAGCACCCTGCTGGGCGACGACTACGGCACGATCGCGCAGGCGAAAGCCGACCGGGTGATCGGCGAGCTCGTCGTGCAGTGGGACGACAGGCTCCTGGTCGGCTTCGAGAACCACAGCGGCGGCACTTACCTGGGCACGGCCGCACAGCCACTCGGGCTGGTGCTCACCGGTCATGGCAACAGCGGCACCGGCACCGAGGGCGTCATCCTGGGCAGTGCCGTCGGGACCAACCTGCGCGGGCCCTGCCTGCCGAAGAATCCCGCGCTGGCCGACTTCCTGATCGCCGCCGCAGTCGGCCGGCGCCAGCCCGGCGCCGAGCTGATGCCGCTGCGGGACGAGCTGGAGCAGGCCGCGCATGACGACTGCCTGCAGCGCGTGCTGCCAGCCGGCCGGATCCGGCGCGTCCGGCCGGGCAGCGCCGCGCGCACGGGCCCCGCTCGTCAGCCGCGGCTGACCAGGCCGCAGCCCAGCCCGCAGCGCGCCTCAAGGACGACCGACGCGGCCACACGCCCGTGACGACAACCGAGCGGCCCGCCGGCACTGCGGGCGACGCCCTGGCCCCGGACGCGAAACTCGTCGCCGCGCCAGTCGGAGAGGTCCTGGCGCCGGACGCGAAACCAGCCGGAACCAGCGGCAGCGGCGGCGGCGGCGGTAGCGGCGGCGGCAGCAGCAGCGGCGGCGGCAGCAGCAGCAGGAACGGCCGCAGCCCGAGCATGGCCCGCTCCAGCAGCGTCATGGCCGCCGGGACGATCGCCTCCCGTGCCACCGGCTTCATCCGCACCGCGGTCCTGCTGTACGCGATCGGCACCCAGAATCTCGGCAACGCCTACAACGTCGCCAACACCGTTCCGAACGCCGTCTACAACCTGGCGCTCGGCGGCATCCTGACCAGCGTTGTCGTGCCGCTGCTGGTCAAGGCGGCCAGAAGCCACCGCGACGGCGGCGAGGCTTACGACCAGCGGATGTTCACCCTGGGGGTGTTCGCGCTCGGCGGCATCACCGTGCTCGCCACGGCCGCGGCGATCCCGATCACGGCGATCTACGGCCACGGGATGGCGAACCCGGCTACCTATCACCTGACGGTGATCTTCACTTACTTCTTCCTGCCGCAGATCTTCTTCTACGGAGTCAGCTCTCTGTACGGCGCGATCCTGAACGCGCGCGGCAGCTTCGCCTCCCCGATGTGGACGCCGATCGTCAACAACGTCGTCGTCAGCGTCGTCGGCATCGCGCTGATCCTCACGGCCGGGACGAACCTCACGCCGGAGACCATCTCGCCGCATGAGGTCCAGCTGCTGGGCATCGGCACCACGCTCGGCATCGTGCTGCAGACGGCGGCGATGTGGCCAGCCATGCGGAGGGTCGGCTTCCGCTGGCATCCGCGATTCGACTTCCGGCGGGCGGAGGTGGGCGAGATCGGCCGGATGGGCGGCTGGATGTTCTTCTTCATCATGGCGACCCAGCTGTCGTTCACCGCGACCACCATCGTCTCCAACGACGCCGGCGCGCGCGTCTGCAAAACCTGCGCCGGGGCCGGCTTCGCCGCCTTCAGCAACGCCTGGCAGCTGTTCCAGCTGCCATTCGCCATCGTGGGCGTCTCGGTGATCACCGCGATGCTGCCCCGCATGAGCGAGCATGCCGCAGCGGGCCGGAACGCCCTGCTCACCAGGGACTTCTCCGCCGCCACCCGGCTCTCCTCGGTCATCGTGGTCCCGTCGGCGATGATCCTGGCCGTGCTCGGGCCGGCGCTGGCCGAGGGCGTCTTCGGGCACGGCAGCACATCGGCCGCCTCCGCCAGGTACCTGGGCGTCATCTTCGGCGTGTTCTGCCTCGGCCTGCTCCCCTACACGCTGTTCAACCTGCTGCTGCGCGCGTTCTACGCGATGCACGATTCCAGAACGCCGGCGCTGATCGGAGGGTTCTCCATGGCCGTCCGCATCGCCTGCAGCTTCCTCGCGCTAGCCCTCCTGCCGCCCGCGCAAGTGGTGGCCGGTCTCGGCGTCGGGTTCGGCATCTCCAGCCTGGTCATGACCGTCATGCTGTGGCGCGTGCTCGGCAGGCGCATTGGCGGCCTCGACACCCGTCGCATCATGAGGACGCTGGTACGCATGCACATCGCGGCCGTTCCCGGCATGATCTTCGCGATCGCCACCTCGCTGCTCATCGGCAGGCTCGCGCCGGCCGGCACGATCTCGTCGCTGACGATCGTGGTGATCGGCGGCGCGGGAGGCCTGCTGCTGTACCTGCTGACGGCCAGGCTGCTGCGGGTACCCGAGGTCGGCGACCTGACCGCATCCCTGCGCAGCAGGTTCCGCCCCGGCGCGGGGGCCTGACGACGGCACGCAATTGCCGGCTGAATAACAGCTTTACCGTTCCATAGATTGCCGTCCGCATTGCCTTTATCCCGGTCCGGGTATCACCAATTCCGGATGGACTGAGGTTATGCGAATCAGCTGCGAGTGATATCGCAGCCGGACGGGGAACGCAACGTGAAATCGACTGGCCGCCGGGCGTCGGCTGGCACGATCCTGCGGGTCATCAGCGCAACCGCGGCTCTCGCCGTGGTCAGCGGGCTGCTAGTCGCCGGCCTCGTACTGCCGGTCGCAGGAATGGCCGGAATGGCCACCCGCGATGCCGCCGAGACATTCAATGACCTGTCCGTGCCGGCCCTGGCCGAGCTGCCGACACGGTCGGTAATCCTGAATTCCAGCGGCGGCCTCATAGCGTATTACTACCCGAATCACATCTACCGCGTTCCCGTCTCTTACAACCAGATCGCCCCCTCGATGCGCAATGCCATCGTCGCGATCGAGGACTCACGGTTTTACCAGCACGGCGCGCTCGACATCCGCGGCACGCTGCGCGCGATCACGACCGACCTGGCGGGCGGCCAGGTGCAGGGCGGCTCCACGCTCGCCCAGCAGTACGTCAAGAACGCGCTGGTCCTGACGGCGATCGACAGCGCCGAGCAGCACGCCGCGGTGGCCGACAGCGCCGCGCGCAAGGTGCGCGAGCTGCGCATCGCCGTCAACGTCGAGCACGAGCTGACCCCGGATCAGCTGCTGGCCGCCTACCTGAACGTTGCCTACTTCGAGAACGAGGCCTACGGCATCGAGGTCGCCGCCGAGCGGTACTTCGGCCGGACCGCCGCGCGCCTGACCCTCACCCAGTCGGCCATGCTCGCGGGCCTGGTGCAGAACCCGTCGCTGTACAACCCGCTGGCCGATCCCGCTGCCGCGCGCCAGCGCCGCAACGTCGTACTCGGCCGGATGGCCCAGCTCGGCTACATCAGCAAGGCCGCCGCCGCCACCGCCGACAAGGCTCCGCTCGGCGTGCACTTCCGGCCGCGGTCGCTGCAGCAGGGCTGCAGCAGCGCGTCCGCGGCGATCTCCGCCTGGTTCTGCGACTACGTCATCTCCGAGCTGCAGACCAATCCGGAATACCGCGCGGCCTGGCAGCAGCTCAACAGCGTCGGCGGCATGACCATCAGCACGACGATGAACAGCCAGGACCAGAGCGCGGCGCAGAATGCGGTGAACTTCATGCTCCCGGCGCCGCCATCCGGCTACAACCCGGGCCAGAACGCAGCCGCCGAGGTGCTCATCCAGCCGGGTACCGGGGACCTCCAGGCGATCGCGGTCGACCGGCCGTACGGTACCGGCCGGGGTCAGGACAGCATCGACTACGCGGCCGACAGCGCCCAGAACGGCGGCATCGGCGTGCAGACCGGTTCGTCGTCCAAGCTCTTCACGCTCATCACGGCACTCAAGCGAGGCGTCCCGTTCGGCTTCAGGATGTCCGTGTCCTCGCCCACCGTCGCCGGGCCGTACTACAACTGCAAGGGGCAGCCAACGGGGCCGTTCCCGGTCTCGAACGCAGAGGGCGCCGGCCACGGCACCTACTCCCTGTACACCGGCACCACCCAGTCGATCAACGTGTTCTTCGCCCGGCTGGAGCAGCGCGTCGGCCTGTGCAGCACCGTGAGGACGGCGGTCAGCATGGGCGTGCACCGCGCCGACGGCGGCTCGCTGCTCCGCCCGGCCGGCAAGCCGGGCACGCCTGGCTACCAGCTGCCAGCCGATGACATCCCGTCGTTCACGCTCGGCTCGGTGGCGGTATCGCCGATGACCATGGCCGCCGCCTACGCCACCGTCGCCGCCGGCGGCATCTACTGCCGGCCGGTGGCGATCAGCAAGATCACCATCTACGGCAGGCACCAGCTGCCGGTCGTGCCGGCCGACTGTCACCGGGTGTTCTCGACTCAGGTGGCAGCGGCGGCCGACTACATCCTGCGCGGCGTGCTCACCACCGGCACCGCGAAGGGTGACGGCGTGACCAGGGGCGGGGTCGACGTCCCGCAGGCAGGCAAGACCGGGACTGCCAACAGCTTCGACTTCGCCGCGTTCGGCGGTTACACGCCGAAGCTTGCCGGGTACGTGTCGATGTTCAACCCGGCCGGGCCGATCAACCACCCGATGACCGGTTACGCGTCCTGCTACCGCGCATCCGGCGGCGGCGCGGACTGCCCCGGCTCGGTGTTCGGCGCGAACGCCGGCCAGATCTGGCAGATGACGTTCGAGTCAGCCGACCTCGGCCGGAGCTTCGGCTCGTTCCCCGGCGTCTCCGGGGGCAGCGGGTTCTTCAGCCGGGGCACCGGCCAGCACACGGCCGCGGCGAAGAAGAAGGGCTGACCTCAGTCCGTGAGCGTCTCCGCGCTTACGCCGGATGCCGCTGACCCTCGTCGGCCAGCTCGGGCGCGCGGCCGGCTACCAGCTCGGTGATCTGCCGCGCCAGGTGCTGCGCGGTCAGGCCCTGAGCGTCCAGCAGCTGTGCCCGCTCGCCGTGCGCCAGGAAGGCCTGCGCCAGGCCGAACGTGCGGACCGGGGTATCGACGTTGCTGTCTCGCAGCAGCCGGGCCACCGCGTCGCCGAAGCCGCCGACACGGCCGTTGTCCTCGACGGTCGCCACCAGGCCGTACTGCCGCGCCGCCGCTGGCAGCGCCGGATCGAGCGGCTTGACCCAGCGCGGGTCGACCACGGTGACGCCGATCCCGTGATCGGCGAGCCGGTCGGCCGCCTCCACGCAGATGCCCGCCATCGGGCCCGCCCCGAGCAGCAGCACGTCCCGCCGGGCCGGATCAGCCGGTACCCGGAGAACGTCCATCGCACCCAGCTGGCCGACGGCGGGCACGTCCGGCGTCGACTGACGGCCGGGGAAGCGCAGCGCCGTGGGACCGTCGCTGACCGCGACTGCCTCCCTGAGCAGCTCGGCAACGCGGGCGCCATCGCGGGGCACCGCGATCCGAAGGCCGGGCACGAGCTGCAGGATCGAGCCGTCCCACATGCCATGGTGGCTCGCGCCGTCCGGCCCGGTCACCCCGGCCCGGTCCAGCACGAACGTGACGGGCAGCCGGTGCAGCGCCACGTCCATGAGCACCTGGTCAAACGCGCGGTTCAGGAAGGTGGCGTAGATGGCGGCCACCGGGTGCAGGCCGCCCATCGCCAGGCCGGCGGCGCTGGTCACCGCGTGCTGCTCGGCGATGCCGACGTCAAAGACCCGCTCGGGGAATGCGCTGGCGAACTTGGCCAGGCCGGTCGGATGCAGCATCGCCGCCGTGATGGCCACGACGTCGGGCCGCTCGGCGCCGATGGCGGCCAGCTCGTCGCCGAACACCTGCGTCCACGGCTTCGCCGGAGGCTTCGCGGCCGCACTGGTGGTGGCAACCGTCACGGGGCTGGCGGCGGGCGCAGCCGGGCGCGCAGCCGGAGCCGGGGAGACCTGATGCAGGCAGTCCTCGATGTTCTCCTCGGCCAGCTGGTATCCGAAGCCCTTGCGCGTGATCACGTGGACCAGCACAGGCCCGCCGAAGTCGCGCGCGCGCCGCAGGGCGTGCTCGACGGCGTACTCGTCGTGCCCGTCGACCGGACCCAGGTACTTCAGCCCCAGGTCCTCGAACATCACCTGCGGCTGCAGGACATCCTTGAGGCCCTTCTTGATCCCGTGCAGGGTGTCGAACAGCGGCGAGCCCACCAGCGGCGTGTGCGAGAGCGACGTCTTGATGTAGTCGAGCACCTGCTCGTAACGCTGTGACACGCGCACCGAGGCGAGGTGATCGGCCAGGCCGCCGATAGTCGGCTGATAGGACCGGCCGTTGTCATTGACGATGATGACGACCCGGCGCTGTTTGGCCCCGGCGATGTTGTTCAGCGCCTCCCAGGCCATGCCGCCGGTGAGGGCACCGTCCCCGATGACGGCGACGACGCTGCGGTGCGACTCGCCGCGCAGCTCATAGGCCTTCGCCAGGCCGTCCGCGTAGGACAGGCTCGTGGAGGCGTGCGAGTTCTCGACCAGGTCGTGCTCCGACTCGCCCGGATTCGGGTAGCCGGTGACGCCGTGACGCTGCCGCAGCGTGTCGAAATCCGGATAGCGCCCGGTCAGAAGCTTGTGCACATAGGACTGGTGGCCGGTGTCGAACAGAATGCGGTCGACCGGCGAGTCGAAGACCCGGTGCAGGGCAATGGTCAGCTCCACCACGCCCAGATTCGGTCCCAGGTGACCGCCGTTCCTGGTCACGACCCTGATCAGGTAATCACGGATTTCCGCAGCCAGCTGGGGCAGATCCTCAGCGCTGAGATCCTTCAGGTCCCGCGGACCGGAGATGCGCTCCAGCAAGGTCACGTCATCTGCTCCTCGTATCGTCGGCCGCCACCAGGCGCCGGCCTGAGGCTCCCTGCCGCATCGCCGCCACCAGGCCCTGGTTGTCCGTCCAAGCCGTGCGTCCGTGCCGCTCCCGGCGGCCGCCGCCCGCCCAGCACCTGCTGGACTTGCTCGCGCGTGTCCTTTGCCGGGGTACGGCGGAGCACTTCTCACCGAGTCTATTTCGCTCCATCTGCCCCGCACACGCGACCTCGCTACAGCGGCATGGGCCCTGGCCGGCCGGAGATGTCCCGGGGCCATTCCGCCGCGGACCCGCGGGCACCTACAGTATGTCCCATGGCTGGTGAGCTATCCCCGGTGAACTCCTCAGGCGATCTGCCGGCTCAGTCGGAGCTCAGGGCCTCGCACACCGACCGGGACAGGGTCGTTGAGCTGCTCCGGGTGGCCGCCGGTGATGGCCGCCTGACGCCGGATGAACTCGACGAACGGCTCGAGGCAGCCCTGACGGCCAGGACCTACAGCGAGCTCGCGGTGCTGACCACCGACCTGCCCGCCGTGCCAGCGGCCGCGGGCGCGGCCGTCCCGGTACCCGAGGCCCGGCAGCTCGTCAGGATCGAGTGCGGCAGCGGCAGCGCGAAGCGCGACGGTCACTGGGTCGTGCCGGAGCGGATAGAGGTCCGGGTTAGCAGCGGCAGCGTCAAGCTGGACCTGACCAGGGCCGTTATCAGCAGTCCCACGCTGCAGGTGGATGCTGACGTCCGCAGCGGGAGCCTCGTGCTCGTGACCAGGCCGGGAATCGTGGTCGATACGGACGACGTCGCGGTCCGGAGCGGCAGCGTGGGCGTCAGGGCGCCGCGCGGGGCGGACGTACCGGCGGTCCTGCGTGTCCACGTGACCGGCCAGGTGGGCAGCGGCAGCCTGAAAGCCAGGCCGCCACGGCGCACGTTCTGGCAGTGGCTGCTGCGCCGCCCCGTGAGTTATGACTGAGTGAATTACGACCGTGCGAGCTACGACCGTGCGAGCTACGACCGTGCGAGCGGCGAGGCCGCCCGGCCTGAGCTGACCGGCACCGTCTGCGCGCGGCCTGCCAGCCAGCCGGAGACCAGCTGAACGGCCGCCACCGCGAGCAGCGCGAGGCCTGGCACGGTCCAGCTTCCGGTGGCGTTGTGCAGGAAGCCGACCGTGAGCGGCCCGGCGCTGGCCAGCAGATAGCCGGCCCCTGAGCGAATGCCGATAGGGACGCGGCCGTGACGGGATCCGGCGCGCGAGCCATCGTGAAGAAGACGCCCAGGCCGAGCGCGGCGCCCTGGCCGAGACCGAGCAGCACGACGAACCCGGCAAGCCCCGGCCCGGCGGGGCCGAACACGGCGCCGCCGATGCCCGCCGCGATGGCCAGCGACGTGACCACAGCTAGCGCGCGCTGATCGCGGGCGCGGTGCGCCAGCACCGGGACGAGCAGGCAGGTCACGGCATTCCCGAGGTTCATGAGCGCCAGCAGCTCACCGGCCTGCACCGCGCTCACGCCCCGGTCCCTGAACATGGTCGGGAACCAGGACAGCGTGGCGTAATACGACAGGCTCTGCAGCCCCATGAACAGCATGACCTGCCACGCCAGCCGGTAGCGGCCCATGGCCAGCGCCCCGGAGCGGCGGACCGGCTTGCCCGGTGCTGGCGGCACTGACAGCGGAACAGCAGCCACCGGGGCCTCAGGCAGCGTGCGGTAACGCAGCTGCGGCAGCCACAGCACAGCCGCCAGCACGGCCGTGACAGCCCACAGGCCGAGCGCGATGCGCAGCGACGCGCTGCCGGCGCTCGTCCCGGCACCAGCCGCGGTGAAGACGGGCACGGCCAGCAGCGACCCGACGATCGCGCCGACCGACAGCATGAGCAGGTAGAGCCCGATCACCAGCCCGGCGCGGTCCGGCATGCGGCGCTTGACCAGGCTCGGCAGCAGGACGTTCAGCAGGGCGATCGCGCCGGCGGCCACGATCGTGCCGGGAAACAACAGGACCGCGGGGCTGAGGCCGCGCAGCAGCAGCCCGGTGCCGAGCAGCAGCAGCGCGGCGCCGAGGATGCGCTCCTCGCCAAAGCGGCGGCTCAGCGGAGCCCCGGTGCCGGAGAAGACGCCGAAGCACAGCGCCGGAATGGCGGCCAGCAGCGACAGGCTCGCGGCCGAGAGGTGCAGCGCGGATTCCAGCTCGGGAAAGATCGGCGGCAGGCTGGTGATCGCCGTGCGCAGGTTGAAGGCCAGGGCGAGGACGCCGACGATCAGCAGCACGCCGCCCGATCTCGCGGACAGCCCCCTGCGGGACAGCCGCTTGCCGGATAGCTGCTTCAGCCTGACGGCCGCCCGCTGGCCAGCTACCAGGCGGGCCGGCGTGACGTCATCCGCGCTCTTCACCCGTGCCCACCCCCCAAGGCTCGCATATCGGGCTGGCGGACCCCAAGCCCGGCGCGTATGTCGGCAGCGTCTGCTACGAAGGAGACCATGACAAGCCCCGATAATCCCCCGGCCGACGCCCTGGCGTCCGAGGCACTGGGGTCTGAGGCACTGCGGGCTGAGGCGGAGACCTGCCTCCGCGCGCTCGCCGGCCCGGATGCCCGCCTGCGCGCCGACCAGTGGACCGCGATCAGGGCGATCGTCGCCGATCACGTCCGGGCCCTGGTCGTGCAGCGGACCGGCTGGGGCAAGTCGGCCGTGTACTTCACCGCGACGGCACTGCTGCGGGCCCGCGGGGCAGGCCCGTCGGTCATCGTCTCCCCGCTGCTCGCGCTGATGCGGAATCAGATCGAGGCGGCCAGCCGGGCCGGCATCCGGGCGCGGACCGTGAACTCGGTCAACATCGAGCAGTGGGAAGAGGTCTACGCCGAGGTCGCGGCCGGCGAGGTGGACGTCCTGCTGGTTAGTCCCGAGCGGCTCAACAACCCCGGCTTCAGGGACCAGGTGCTGCCGAAGCTGATCACCTCGGCCGGCCTGCTCGTGGTCGACGAGGCGCACTGCATCTCCGACTGGGGGCACGACTTCCGGCCCGACTACCGCCGCCTTCGCACCCTGCTCACCGGACTGCCGCCGGGCGTGCCCGTGCTGGCCACCACGGCGACCGCCAACGCGCGGGTCACCCGCGACGTGGCTGAGCAGCTAGGTGCCGGGGCTGACGGCGAGACGCTCGTGCTGCGCGGCCCGCTCGATCGGGACAGCCTGCGGCTCGCGGTCGTCCGGCTGCCGGCAGCGCAGCAGCGCCTGGGCTGGCTGGCCGAGTACCTCGGCCAGCTGCCGGGCTCCGGCATCATCTACACGCTGACCGTTGCCGCGGCCCACGAGACGGCTGCGTTCCTGCGTGAGCGCGGCCATCAGGTACTCCCCTACACCGGCAAGGACGATCCTGCCGACCGGCAGGCGGCCGAGGATGCCCTGCTGGCCAACGAGATCAAGGCGCTCGTCGCCACCAGCGCGCTCGGGATGGGCTTCGACAAGCCGGACCTCGGCTTCGTCGTCCACCTCGGCGCACCGCAGTCGCCGATCGCCTACTACCAGCAGATCGGCCGGGCCGGGCGCGGCGTCGACCGGGCCGATGTCGTGCTACTGCCGGGCCGCGAGGACGCGGACATCTGGGCTTACTTCGGCTCGCTGGCGTTCCCGCCCGAGTCAGTCGTCCGCCGCACGCTCGCAGTGCTGGCCGACGCCGGCCGTCCCCTGTCCACCGCCGCGCTGGAGACTCAGATCGACCTGTCCCGCGGACGCCTCGAGATGATGCTCAAGGTCCTGGACGTCGATGGCGCGGTCCGCCGGGTGTCCGGCGGCTGGACCGCGACCGGGCAGGAGTGGGCTTACGATGCCGACCGGTACGCCACCGTCGCCGCCGAGCGGACGCGCGAGCAGCAGGCAATGCTCGGCTACATCGCCGCGACCGGCTGCCGGATGGATTACCTGCGCCGTGAGCTCGATGACCCGGCGGCGGAACCGTGCGGCCGGTGCGATAACTGCACCGGCCAGCCGTGGCCGGACGCTGTGCCTGAGGCAGCGGCGACGGCGGCGCGGGACCGGCTGCTGCGGCCCGGCACCGACCTGGACCCGCGCAAGATGTGGCCGTCCGGCATGCGCGAGCTCGGCGTCGACGTGGCCGGGAAGATCAGCCCGGACCTGGCCGCCGGGCCGGGACGTGCTCTCGGCAGACTGGCCGATCTGGGCTGGGGTCCCCGGCTGCGGGCGCTGCTCGGAGCTGAGACGGCAGATGCCGTCGTTCCCGGTGACGTCGTGGACGCGGTCGTGGCGGTGCTGGCAGCCTGGCGGTGGGACGAGCGGCCGGCCGGCGTGGTCAGCCTTCCGTCCCGCACCCGCCCGCAGCTGGTCAGCAGCCTGGCGCAGCGCATCGCGGAGATCGGCCGGATGCCATTCCTCGGCTCGCTGGACTATGCGAGTGAGGCCCGTGCTCCGGCTGGAGGCCGCCAGCACAACAGCGCCCAGCGGCTGCGCGCGGTATGGCACAGCCTGACAGTGCCCGCTGCCGTCTCCGGTCAGCTGGCCGGGCTCGGCAGGCCGGTGCTGCTCGTCGATGACCTGGTCGATACCGGCTGGACCATGACGGTGGCGGCGATGGCGCTGCGGGAGGCGGGGGCCTGCGCCGTCCTGCCGCTCACTCTCGCGTCGGCTGCACCCTGAGCTCCTCGCGGTTCACTCCGGGCCGCTGCTAGGCTAGCGGTGTGACAAGCTTCCGCAGCCTTCTTCTCCTCAGGCCGCTCTGACGACCATCCGTCAGCGCGGCCGCCCCTCATGCTCATTGTGAGGGGCTTTTTCATTTCCCGGCCACGACATCAGTTCCCCGACAGCGAAAGGCAATGGCGCCGTGAGCGACCAGACGACGGACGTACCAGGCCACCAGCCTGCGGGCGGCGCGGCGGAGTCCGCGAGCCCGCCGTTCCGTTATGGCGCGGCGCTCGCGGCGCAGATCGAGCGGCGCTGGCAGGAGCGCTGGGAGGCGGAGGGGACCTTTCACTCGCCCAATCCGTCCGGCCCGCTGGCCGCCGGGTTCGAGGAGATGGCGGGCCGGCCGAAGCAGTACGTGCTGGACATGTTCCCTTACGCCAGCGGCACCGGCATCCACGTGGGTCACCCGATCGGGTACATCACCACCGACGTCTACGCGCGCTACCTGCGGATGACCGGGCACCATGTCCTGCACGCGATGGGGTTCGACGCGTTCGGCCTGCCGGCCGAGCAGTTCGCCCTGAGTACCGGGCAGCACCCGCAGGTCACCACCAGTCAGAACGTCGGCAACATGCGGCGCCAGCTGCGCCGCCTGGGCATGGGATATGACACCAGGCGCAGCATCGAGACGACCGATCCCGCCTTCTACCGCTGGACGCAGTGGATCTTCCTGCAGATCTTCAATAGCTGGGTGGACGAGCGCACCGGCCGGGCCAGACCGATCAGCGACCTGGCCGCCGAGTACGCGGCAGGCGAGCGCGCGGTGCCGGGCGGGCAGGCGTGGGCGGAGCTGACCGACGCCAGGCGGCGCGAGCTGATCGACAGCCGCCGGCTGGCTTACATCGCGGAGGAGCCGGTCAACTGGTGCCCCGGTCTCGGCACCGTGCTGGCGAACGAGGAGGTCACCAGCGACGGCCGCAGCGACATCGGCGATTTCCCTGTCTACCGGCGGCCGATGCGGCAGTGGATGCTGCGCATCACCGCGATGGCCCAGCGCCTGATTGCTGACCTGGACGACCTGGCCTGGCCGGACAACGTCAAGCAGCTGCAGCGCAACTGGATCGGCGCCAGCGACGGCGCTGTCATCTGGCTGGCCGCCGACGGTCCGGGCGCAGCGCGGATCGAGGTGTTCACCACCCGGCCCGACACCCTGTCCGGCGCGACTTACGTCGTCCTGGCGCCGGAGCACCCGCGGGTCGACTCGCTGATGCCGGAGGCGTGGCCGCCGGGCACCCCGGTCCGCTGGCGCGGCGGGGCCGCGAGCCCGCATGCCGCCGCGGTGGCCTATCGGGCGGCTGCGGCCCAGCTGAGCGACCGGCAGCGGACGGCTGGCCCGGCGGCGAAGTCCGGCGTCTTCACCGGCGGCTACGTGCGCAATCCCGCCACCGGGGAGCAGCTGCCTGTGTTCCTGGCCGACTACGTGCTGATGGGGTACGGGACCGGCGCGATCATGGCCGTGCCCGCGCATGACGAGCGTGACGCCGACTTCGCCCGCGAGTTCGGGCTGCCGTCCCGGCCGGTCACCGACGCAAGTGGCGCGTACCTGCCGGCGCCTGGACCCGAGCTGGCCGGGCTGGACGCCGGGGCTGCTGTCGACGCCGCGATCTCCTGGCTGGAGCAGGGCGGCCACGGCGAGCGGGACCGCCGCTACCGGCTGCGGGACTGGCTGTTCTCCCGGCAGCGCTACTGGGGAGAGCCGTTCCCGATCGTCTATGCCGAAGACGGCCAGCCGGTCGCGCTGCCCGCCGAGATGCTGCCCGTGCTGCTGCCGGAGATGACCGACTTCCGGCCGGCGGCCGATCAGGGCGAGGACAGCGAGCCGGTGCCGCCGCTGGCGCGCGCGGCCGGCTGGGCGGATGCCGAGCTGGACCTGGGCGATGGCGTCCGCTCGTACCGGCGTGAGCTGAACACCATGCCGCAGTGGGCCGGCTCGTGCTGGTACTACCTGCGGTACCTGGACCCGGCCAACGACCAGGCTTTCGTCGATCCCGCCGTTGAGCGGTACTGGATGGATCCAGGCGGCGTGGACCTGTACGTGGGCGGCGTCGAGCATGCCGTGCTGCACCTGCTGTACGCGCGGTTCTGGCACAAGGTGCTGTTCGACCTCGGTCTGGTCTCCACCTCCGAGCCGTTCGCGCGCCTGGTGAACCAGGGCATGATCCAGGCGGACGCGTTCATCGACGAGCGCGGCATCTACGTGCCCGCGGCGGACGTCGTGACCACGGCCGATGGCTCCCCGAGCTATCGCGGCCGCCCGGTAACGCGGCGGTCCGGCAAGATGGGCAAGAGCCTGAAGAACGGCATCAGCCCGGACGAGATCTACCAGCACTACGGCGCGGACACGCTGCGCCTGTACGAGATGGCGATGGGTCCGGTCGAGGTCGACAAGCCGTGGCGAACCGATGACATCGTCGGGGTGCACCGGTTCCTGCAGCGGCTGTGGCGGTGCCTGGTCGACGAGCGGACCGGTGCGCTGACGGTCAGCGACACGCCGCCGGACGACAGCATGCTGCACGCGCTGCACTCGGCGATCGCCGCGGTCCGGCACGACTTCTCGCAGCTGCGGTTCAACACGGCGATCGCCCGGCTGACGGAGCTGACCGCAGCGGCCGCCAGGCTCAGCAGCGCTGACGGGTCGCTGCCGCGCTCGGTGGCGGAACCGCTGGTGCTGATGGTGGCGCCGCTGGCACCGCACATCGCCGAGGAGCTGTGGTACCGGCTGGGGCATGCGGAATCGCTGGCGTACGCCCCCTTCCCTGAGTCAGATCCGGGCCTGGCCCGCCAGCGGACTGTCACGATCCCGGTGCAGGTCAACGGTCGGACACGGTTCCGGCTTGAGGTGGCGGCCGGCCTGGACAGCGCCGGCCTCAGGCAGGTTGTCGCCGCGCACCCGGACTACGGCAGGCTCACGGCGGACTGCACCGTCGACCGCATGGTGATCGTCCCGGACCGGATCGTCAACATCATCGCCGGCCCGCGCGATGGCGGACCCGCGACCGGGCACGAACCGGTGCAGTCTCAGTAGGATCGCCGCCCATGGGATTCACCTCGCCGCTGACGCATACCAGCCTGCCGACTGTTGCCCCGGAACGAGAGGCCCTGGAGGCGTGGCTCGATTACTTCCGGGTCGAGCTTCTGACCAAGCTGACGGGCCTGGATGACGAGCAGGCGGCGCGCAGGGTTCTGCCGTCGCTGACGACGCTGCACGGCCTGGTCAGGCACCTGACGAAAGTGGAGCACGTCTGGTTCGTGACGGTGCTGGCCGGCCAGGACGAGCCGGCCCCGTTCGGCTGGCCCGCCGTGACTGACGGTGACTTCCGGCTCGATGACAGCGACGGCCTGGCGGCCGACGTCCAGCGCTACGTCGATGCCTGCGAGCGCAGCAGGCAGATCCTCGCCGGCCTGTCGCTCGACGATGTGGGCGTCCACTGGCGCCTCGGCACCGTCGATGCGCGGTGGGTGATGCTGCACATGATCGAGGAGTACGCACAGCACAACGGGCACGCGGACATCATCCGCGAGCTGATCGACGGGACCACCCAGAGCTAACGCCTCTATCCGGGAGGTTTGCGTTACCTATACCATCCGTGCCATGAATCCGCTTTCCGGAGTTCTGGGGCAGGCGTGGCAGACCTACCGGGCGCACGCCGCGCATTTCCTCACCATCGCTTTCGTCATTTACCTCGCGGCCGCCATCGTCGCGGCACTGCTCGCGCTGGTCGGCGGCGTCATCGGGGCGCTGCTCGGCTCCATCGCGGAGTTGTTTGCCGCTTTCCTGGTGCAGGCGGCGCTGGTCAAGGCGGTGCAGGACGTGCGGGACGGGCGCACTGACCTGTCCCTGCGCGAGACCATATCCGCGGCCAGTCCTTACCTGTGGTCCGTCGCCGGAGCGTCCATCCTGGCCGGCATCGCCATCACGATCGGGCTCGCCCTGGTCATCGTTCCCGGCCTGTACCTCATGACCATCTGGGCTGTGATCATCCCGGTCATCGTGATCGAGCGGTCAGGCGCCCTGGCCGCCTTCGGGCGCAGCCATCAGCTTGTCCGCGGCCGGGGCTGGCACGTCTTCGGGACGCTGGTGCTGGTGTTCCTGATCCTGCTGGTCGTCGATGCCGTGCTCGGGGCCATTTTCTCGGTGCTGCCGGACCTGCTGCGCAGCGGCCTGAGCACCATCATCTCGGGAACCCTGGTCGCGCCGTTCCTCGCGGCCGTGGTGACGCTGATCTATTACCGGCTTTCCGGCGAGCCCGCTTAAGCCGCCCGGCGCCCTCCTGAGCGGCCTGCCGCTCATTGCGGCGCGGCGAGAGGTCAGCCGGTCACGGGCAATGTGGTGGGCACCGGCGTAGGAACCGGAGCCGGCTTCGGGTGCTTGTGCCGGTGGTGCTTCACGCTGGTCGGCGAAGGCGAAGGCGACGGCGACGAGCCCAGCCTGGTTCTGGTCGGGCTCGGCGTCGGTGTCGGTGTCGGGATCAGCGTGAGCGTCGGAGTGGGCGTCGGCGCCGATGACAGCGTCGGCGTGGGGAAGGGCGTCGGCGTAATGGTCGGCGTGATCGTGGGCGTGATCGTGGGCGTGATCGTGGGCGTGATCGTGGGCGTGATCGTCGGCGTGATCGTCGGCGTGATCGTCGGCGTGATCGTCGGCGTAATGGTCGGCGAGACAGTCGGCGTAATGCTTGGTGACGGACTCGGGCTGCTTGACGCGCAGGACGTGGGCGCGATGATGCTGTCGTCATCGAGAGTGACGGCACCGTTCCTCGCGAGCATGCGCCCGGCGATCGTATTGCGACGATCGACCGTGATCGATGTCAGCGCCATAACGGTCCCCTGGAAGGTGGTGCCCGTCTCGAGTACCGCAGAAGAGCCGACCTGCCAGAAGACGTTGCACGCATTGGCATCGTTGATGAGAAGAATCGTGGTGCCCACGTCGGTCGTGAGCCCCGAGCCAACCTGGAAGATAAATACCGCGTTCGGATCGCCCTGACCGTCCAGGGTCAGCGCGCCGCCGACTTCCAGCGTGCTCGTCGCGTCGTAGACGCCGGGCGTCAGCGTCTGGCCGGCGCCGATGAACGAGACAGGCGGAGCTGTCGGGGTCTGCGCTGCGGCAGCGTTGTAGGCAGTGGTCAGGTCATTCTGGGCATCCGCCGCCAGGGCGTTGGTGATCTGCATGCTGCCGTTGATCACGGTGCCGGGTGGGAACCCGGTCACCGAGCTGCCCGGGCTCAGGCCGAGGTCTCCACTGACGATCGTCGCGCCGGTATTCGTGACCGTCGACCCCGCCAGGACGCCAAAGGTCCCGGCCGTGCCGAGGTCGACTGGCGTCACAAGGGCGCCGGCATTGGATTGCATGGCGATGAACACGGCAACAGCAGTAAGTAAGGCCAGCGCCACCGTCAGTAAGGCGGCGCGGCCACGCACGGCCCGGTTGCTAATGTCCGTCATTTGCCGATCCTTTCGCTAAACCGCTCCTGTCAGAGCATCAGCGATGGTCGTGCCGGTCGCCGAACGCAGCTGCCAGGCGAGCAATTACGCGGCTGATGAGGAATGGCCGCTAGTTCATCCGCAATTCTCAGCAGCAGACTCAGTAATTTTGCGAGCACGCTACACCTGATTACCGATCGCCGCGCGCAGAGCACACCGTTCAGCGCAAAGTTTCGCAGCCGAGTGAGTAGGACGGTACAGCCAATAATCACGTGATGACGGAGAGAAGGCCCTTCAGAGATTGAGTCCGTTAAGCTGGGCCACGCTCAGGATAAATGCGTTTTGACGATCCGGGCTCCGCTTCAGCCGCTCAGCCTGCTCCCTGGCAAGCGCGACCGGAAAATCGTCGTGCTGCCAGGCGGGATGCCGTTGCTTACTAATGGCTGCAGGCAATATTCTAATGGCCAGTCAACGACCGGATGCAATGCGCATGATTTTTCGCATTATTTCCCCGGGAGGTCTGCCAATGCATTGCCGATCTCGCTATTCCCGGCAATGCCGCCCTTCAGCAAAAACAAAGGCGGCCCGGCGGCTGATCGCGGCGGCAGCTACCTCGCTGGCCACCGTGCTAACCACCGTGCTAACCACCGTGTTAGCCATTGTGCTGTCCACCGCGCTGGTTGCTGGTTGCGGCGCCAGCACGCCGCGCACTGCGACGCCAGTCGTCGCACCCCTGCCCGTACGCGTGTCGGCGGCGCAGCTGGCACGATTGCCGATGGCGACGACATTCGGCACGTCGGCGGCCGCGCCGCAGGATCCAGATCCATTTGCGCCCGAGACGGGGACCGTGCTGCATCCCACGGTGACCCAGGTCGTGTACGCCCGGCCGGGCGGGCCACCGGTGGCGGCGCTTCCCGTCACCGAGCTCGGAAGCCCCACCTGGGTCCCGGTCGTTCAGTCTCAGCTGGACTGGGGCCGGATTCTCCTGCCTACGCGACCGGACCGGTCGACTGGCTGGATCTACCTGAAGACTAAAGACCTGATCACCGCCTACAGCGCCTACCGGATCGAGGTCAGCTTGCCCGGCTACCGGCTCACCGTGCTCGACGCGGGCCGCACGCTGGGTTCCTGGACCGTGGCAGTGGGTGCACCTGGCACGCCGACTCCTGCCGGGCGGACGTTCTTGCTGGCCTCGATTGCACCGCTGCATCCGACCTACAGTCCGCTGATTCTCCCGCTTGGCACTCACTCAGACACCCTGAGCACTTTCGGTGGCGGACCGGGCACGGTCGGCCTGCATGGCTGGCCGGATCCTGCCGTCTTCGGCCATGCGATCAGCCATGGGTGCGTGCGAGTTCCAGCCGCCGCTCTGCGAGTTCTGTCCCGTGTCCCGCTGGGAAGCTCCGTCGTGATCACGGGCTAAGGGTGCCCGCGACCCGCACCTAACCCGGCCGGGCGGCAGGCCGCTGCAGCTGAGCCGTCTGGCCGGGCGGGCCCGATGGGGCTGAGCCGGACTTCGCCGGCGGGGTCAGAACGGTCAGGATACCAGTGATCAGCAGCACGGCCGCGAGCGCGCAGATCTCCAGCCGGGTCGCCAGGGCGGGCCCGGCGCCTGGCCGGGCAGCACGCCGCAGCCACGCCCGTCCCGCCATCGCGAGGCCAGCCGCGACGCACACGATCACTGCCTTGGCGATCAGGAACCGGCCGTAGGTGGTCGTCAGCAGCGAGCTGACCGGCACCAGTACGAGTGCTGAGATCAGGCCGGTGATCAGGACCAGCGCGAATAGCCACGCCGCCGCCGTGGCGTACAGCCGGATGATGCCCTGGGCCGCGGCCGGGTGCTCGCGCCACGCCAGTCCGGCACGCACCGCATAGGCCAGCATCCCGGCCCACAGCACGGCCGGGAAGAGATGGCAGTACGTGACGAACGCGCCCGCGACCGGGATGACTCCTTCCGGATGCGACCGGACGCCCTCGGCCAGCACAACCCCGGACAGCGCGGTCGCCGCCCAGCCCGCCTGCCGGAAGCGCAGCAGGATGGCGGCAAGCGCGAACAGCACCGCCTCGGCGGCAGCGATCTGCGCCGTTCCGCCTGACCGCAGGCCTGGCGGTGATGGCTGTGCCAGGCGGGCCGCGATCACCGGGCCGGCCAGGGCGGTAATCAGGAGCGCGCAGCTCGCCGCCAGTCCGGCGAGCGAGCCGCGCAGTGCCCATGGCGCGGGCAGCGGGGCGGGCCGCGGGCCCTTGTACTGGCGCGCAAGCCCGCGCCCGGCCAGGCCGCCCAGCGCGAGTGCGAGGCTCGCCAGCATCACGCCGCGCTCCAGGCCGGTCAGCCAGAGCGCCGGAGTGGCCAGACCGGGCGCGCGCAGCGCGAGACCGGTCAGCGGCAGGTCCGCCGCGAGGCTGCCCATAACCGCCTGGCCTGCACCGGACGAGAAGGGAGGAGTCTCACGGCTGCGACCTTAGCCGCGGCAGCGGCCAGCAGGTGCCTTTGCTGCTGATATGCCGGAATCTTTACCGGCCCGATAGGTCACGGCCGCTACTGCGCCGATGACGGCAGGACCAGCGTGTGCGCAGCGCCCGCGTGCCGCGGGCGCGAGCCGGTGAAGATCCAGGTCAGCCGGCTGAAATAGTCCGTGTCCGACCGTCCGGCCCAGTGCTCCGGCCGCCACAGCACGATGAGGACCGGGTATCTGGTGTACTGGCTCGGCCCGCAACTGGAACTCGGCGTGCAGTTGTTGACCTCCAGGACGCCGTGACCAAACGCTGCCTGCCCCCAGCTCGTCCAGCCGGCGTGGCCGATGAGCTCGCTCGAGGTCATGCAATCCGGCAGCGGCACCGTGGCGGGGCGGACCTGGCCCTTGCCGGTGCACTGATTGACCAGCACGACTCTGGCCGCCGCGGGCACCTGCCCGGCAGCCGAGCCGGCTGACGCCGGCGCTGCCGCCACGACCATTCCTGCCACTGCTCCCGCTGCCGCCAGTCCCCCGGCCGTCAGCACAATTCGCACTCGCTTCAGCATGACCGTCAATCCTCTCTAGGCGCGACGTCACCCAACGGTGACGTCGTCATCAGAAAGGACGCTGTTACGGCGGCGGCGGTTAGAACAAATGGCAGCCCGCCGCCGCCAGCCCGCGAAGCCGGCCTAGCTGCTCTTGCCGAGCAGGGACCGCAGCACGAACTGCATGATCCCGCCGTGCCGGTAGTACTCGGCCTCTCCGGGGGTGTCGATCCGCACGACGGCCGTGAACACCTTGTCGTCGGCCTTCACGGTGACCTCCCGCGGCGTGTCGCCGGAGTTCATCGCCTCGATGCCGGTGATGTCGAACACCTCATGCCCGGTCAGCCCGAGCGACTCTGCGCTCTCCCCCTGCCTGAACTGCAGCGGCAGCACTCCCATGCCGATCAGGTTGGACCGGTGGATCCGCTCGAACGACTCGACGAGGACAGCGCGGACCCCTAGCAGCGCGGTGCCCTTGGCCGCCCAGTCGCGGGAGGAGCCGGAGCCGTATTCCTTGCCACCGAGTACGACCAGGGGCGTTCCCGCCTCGATGTACTGACGCGACGCGTCGTAGATGGACATCTGCTCGCCGGCGGGGAGCTTCAGCGTCACGCCGCCCTCAGTGCCGGGCGCCAGCTGGTTGCGCAGCCGGATGTTGGCGAACGTGCCGCGGATCATCACCTCATGGTTACCGCGCCGGGAGCCGTAGCTGTTGAAGTCCGGCCGCTGCACGCCGTGCTCGGTCAGGTACTTCCCGGCCGGGCTGTCAGTCTTGATCGCGCCGGCCGGCGAGATGTGGTCGGTAGTGACGGAGTCCCCGAGAACGGCCAGCACCCGGGCGCCGTGAATGTCGGTCACCGGGCTCGGCTCGGTTTCCATCCCCTCGAAGTACGGCGGGTGCCTGACGTAGGTCGACTCCGGGTCCCAGGCGAACGTGTCGCCCGGCGGCACGTCCAGGTCCTGCCAGAGCTCGTCACCGCTGAACACGTCCGCGTAGTCACGGGTGAACATCTCCGCGGCGACGGCGCTCTCCACAATCGACTCGATCTCGGCCAGCGCCGGCCACAGGTCCTTCAGATACACGTCCTGACCGGATGAGCCGGTGCCGATCGGCTCGTTGACCAGGTCGATGTCCATCGTGCCGGCCAGCGCGTACGCGACCACCAGCGGCGGCGAGGCCAGGTAGTTCATCTTTACGTCCGGGTTGATCCGGCCCTCGAAGTTGCGGTTGCCGGACAGCACGGAGACCACGGCCAGGTCGTTCTCGGCAACCGCCGCGCTGATCGCCTCCGGAAGCGGGCCGGAGTTGCCGATGCAGGTCGTGCAGCCGTAGCCGACCAGGTTGAAGCCCAGCTTCTCCAGGTACGGGGTGAGGCCGGCCCGCTCGTAATAGTCCATGACGACCTTGGAGCCGGGCGCAAGCGTCGTCTTCACCCATGGCTTGCGCTCCAGGCCCAGCTCGACCGCCTTCTTCGCGACGAGCGCGGCGCCGATCATCACCGACGGGTTGGACGTGTTGGTGCAGGAGGTGATCGCGGCGATCACCACCGAGCCGTGGTCGACCGAGGTCGTGGTGCCATCCTCGAGGGTGACCTCGGCGGGCTTGGATGCCCGGCGCCGGGCGGCCTTCCCCTCGTCCTGGCCGGTGCTGCCGCCGTTCTCGCTGTCGGCCACGAACGGATCGGAGGCCGGGAACGTGTCGGCGATGTCGTCGTCGAGCTTGTCCAGCTCCACGTAGGTGCCGAGCGCGCTGCGGAACGAGGTCTTGGCGTCGGACAGCGCGATCCGGTCCTGCGGGCGCTTCGGGCCCGCCAGCGACGGCACCACCGTGGACAGGTCGAGCTCAAGCTCCTCGGAGTAGCGCGCGTGCACGGCCGGGTCGTGCCACAGCCCCTGCTCCTTCGCGTAGGCCTCCACCAGCGCGACCTGCTTGGCGGGACGGCCGGTCAGCCTGAGATAGGTCAGCGTCTCCGCGTCGATCGGGAAGATCGCGCAGGTCGAGCCGAACTCCGGGCTCATGTTGCCGATAGTGGCCCGGTTCGCGACCGGCACGGCGGCGACGCCGTCGCCGTAGAACTCCACGAACTTGCCGACCACTCCGTGGCGGCGCAGCAGTTCGGTGATGGTGAGGACCAGGTCGGTGGCGGTCGCACCAGCCGGCAGCTCACCAGTCAGCCGGAAGCCGACGACCCTCGGGATCAGCATCGACACCGGCTGCCCGAGCATTGCTGCCTCGGCTTCGATGCCGCCAACCCCCCAGCCCAGCACGCCGAGGCCGTTCTGCATCGTGGTGTGCGAGTCGGTCCCGACGCAGGTGTCCGGGTAGGCCGCCAGCACGCCGTCGGACTCCAGCGTCATGACGACCCTGGCCAGGTACTCGATGTTGACCTGGTGGACGATGCCGGTTCCCGGCGGCACGACCTTGAACTGGCGGAGCGCCTCCTGCCCCCAGCGCAGGAAGGCGAACCGCTCCCGGTTGCGCTGGAACTCAAGCGCGACGTTCCGGTCGAAGGCGTCCGGGCGGCCGAATACGTCCGCCACCACAGAATGGTCGATCACCAGCTCGGCCGGCACCAGCGGGTTGATCTTTCCCGCATCGCCGCCGAGCGCGCGCATCGCCTCGCGCATGGCGGCCAGGTCCACCACGGCGGGCACGCCGGTCAGGTCCTGCATCAGCACGCGCGCCGGACTGAACGGGATCTCGGTGTCCGGCTCGGCCGTCGGATCCCAGCGCGCGAGCGCGGAGACGTGGTCGGGCGTGACGTTCAGCCCGTCCTCGGTTCGCAGCAGGTTCTCGAGCAGCACCTTGAGGCTGTAAGGCAGGTCACTGGCACCGTCGACGGCATCCAGCCGGTGTATCTGGTAGCTGGTCCCGCCGGCAGCGAGATCAGCGCGGCTGCCGAAGCTGTTCCCGGTCATGATCATGGCCTCCTGGATCGTGCTGGTCCCGCCGGACCTGCCCTGCGTTGTGCCCTGCATGCATCTTGCCGCTTGCCGCGCCGGCAGCGCGGGCTGGCCCCGGCACTCGTGCGGACTGCCGGGCTCCGGCAGCAAGTATCTCGATATCAAGCTATCTGTTCAGCAGCCTAATCACGAGGTATCTCGACGTCAAGCTATCAATCCGGGCGCCCCCGGCGAGGCCGCTAGCCAGGGCCTGGCCGGCGTAGTATTGTGATATCATATTGATAGCACCCAGTTTTGATAAGCACAGTTTGATACGCACGGACTGATGGCGCAGGGCCGGAGTCCTCCGGCAGAACGCAGCGAGAGGCACACACGATGAGTCAGCCCGACCGTTCTGCCGTCCCAGTCCGCGAGACCGCCGCGACGGCAGCCGCGCCAGCGTTACCGCCGCCCGCCAGGCGCGACGACCGGATACCGCTGCTCGCGTGGGTGATCGGCGCCGCTTTCGTGGCGGTCGAGCTCGCCGTCAGCAGCCGCTACGGCTTCATGCAGGATGAGCTGTACTTCCTGGTCGCAGGCCACCATCTCGCCTTCGGATACGTGGACCAGCCCCCGCTGGCGCCACTGCTCACCCGCATCACTGACCTGATCGGGGTCAGCCCGACGGCCATCAGGATCGTCCCGGCGCTCGCTGGCGGGGCGGTCGTCGTCCTGGCGGCCAGGCTCGCGGCACTGTTCGGCGCCGGCCGGCTCGGCCGGGTGCTCGCGGCCCTTGCCACGGCGTGCGCCCCGGTCCTCATCGGCGCCGACCATGTCGCCAACACCACGCCCATTGACCTGCTGGCCTGGACCGTGGTCGTGGTGTGCGTCTGCACCGCGCTGCTGCGGGACCGGCCGCGATGGTGGCTCCTGGCCGGCGCCGCCGCCGGAATCGGCCTGCAGGACGACAACATCGTGGTGCTGCTGCTGGTCGTGCTGCTCGCCGGCATCGCCACCTCGGCCCAGCGCGGAGTGCTGCGTACCCCCTGGCCGTGGCTGGGCTCCGGCATCGCCGCCGTGATCTGGGCGCCGGATCTCGCCTGGCAGGCGACGCACGGCTGGCCGCAGCTGGCAATGTCGGCCGCCCTGCACCAGGAGAACAGCTCGCCTGCCGCCTATGCCGCCGGCGTTCCGGCCCAGTTCGTCTATGCCGGGCTCCTGGTCGCGCCCCTGGTCATCGCCGGCTTTGTCCGGCTGTGGCGGACGCCGGAGCTCCGGTTCATCGCCATCGCGGCCGGCCTCGTCGTTCTGTACGTGCTGGCCTGGGTTCCCGGCAAGGCGTACTACGCCGACGGCATGCTCGCGCCGGTGCTCGCGGCGGGTGCCGCCGCCGCCGAGGCCTGGGTCAGCCGCGGCCGCCGGCCCGGGCTGCGGCGAGGTCTCCTGCTCGCCGCGCCCCTGACCGGGCTCGTGCTGATCGCGCTGGAGCTCCTGCCGCTGGTCCCGGTCACGGACGTGCACTCGCTGCCGGCCTCGGCGCAGCAGAGCGCTCAGGTAGGCAACACCATCGGCTGGCCTCAGCTCACGGCGGCGGTCGCCAGTCAGGACGCCGCCCTGGTGCACGCTGGCGAGGCGCCCACCTCGATCTTCACCGGGTACTACGGAGAAGCGGGTGCGCTCGGCGTCCTCGGCACCAGGGACCACCTGCCGCCCGTGCTCTCGGGCCAGAACGCCTACTGGATGTGGGGACCGGGCCAGGCCTCTGACCGCACGGTGCTGGTCGTGGACGCGCTCAGCACCCTGCGCCCGTACTTCGCCAGCTGCCGCCTGCTCACCACCTACCACGCGCCTTACGGCGTGCGGAACCAGTGGACTCCGATCCAGATTGGCATCTGCACTCACCCGTCAGCAGCGTGGCCGGCGCTCTGGCCGCACCTGAAGTACTACGGCTGACCAGCCGGCGAGTGCCGCCAGGCTTAGCTGAGAATGCGCAGCCGCTGCGGGTCGTAGAACGGCGCGATCTGCAGGCGCGCCGGCAGCTCGCGCCCGGTCCCGGTGCGGACGGTGAACTCGCCGCCCGCGAGCCAGCCGCCCGTGACACCGTCGGGACAGGCCACCTGCGCCAGGCCGACCGGGCCGCCGAGTGTGTAGCCGTAGGCGGCGGCGCGGACGTAGCCCACCCGGACGCCGTCCCGCAGGACCGGCTCGCTGCCGAACAGGTCAGCGCCCGGGTCGGGGACCAGCACGCCGACGACTCGGTTGCGCGGCGCCCCGGCTGCACGCGCCTTCAGCAGCGCCTCCCGGCCGGTGAATCCGCCTGGCTTGTCCCACGCCACGGCGAATCCCAGCCCCGCCTCGATCGGGTTGTCGGTGCTGTCGATGTCGACGCCGAAGTCGCGGTAGCCCTTCTCCAGCCGGAGGCTGGTCATCGCGGCCAGCCCGACTGGCCGGATGCCGAGGTCAGCCCCCACCTCCATCAGGTCGTCGTAGACCCCGGCCCCGTACTCGGCCGGGACGTGCAGCTCAAAGCCAAGCTCCCCGACGTAGGTGACGCGTACCGCGAGCGCGGGGGCGTAACCGACGTGCACCGCCCGGACCGCCAGGTACGGGAACGAGGTGTCCCCCATCTCAGCGTCCGTCAGCCGGCCGATGAGCTCACGCGACCGCGGGCCCTGGACGGACAGCAGCGTCGTGCCTGACGTCACGTCGGTGACGGCGACGAACTCCCCTGGCCGGCTCTCGCGCCTGATCATCGGCTCGATCCGGCGGTGGATGACGTCGCTGGCAATGACAAGAAACTTCTCCGGCTCGAGCCAGGTCACGGTGACGTCGGCGACGATGCCCCCCGCGTCCGTGAGCCACTGCGTGTAGACGATGCGGCCGGGCTGCCCGGTGACGTCGTTCGCCGACAGCCGGCTGAGCACCGCGGCCGCGTCCGGGCCCTGCACGTAAAACTTGGCCATCAGCGTCATGTCCAGGACGCCGACGGCCTCCCGCACCGCGTGATGCTCGCGGGCCACGATGTCGTGCGCCGCCGGGCGGCCGAAGCCAGCCTCACCGGCCGGGTGCTCCCCTGGTCCGGCGAACCATTCCGGGTATTCCCAGCCCGCCGACTGGCCGAAGTGCGCGCCCTGTGCCGCCAGCCGGTCATGCAGGACAGAACGACGGATGTTCCGCGCAGTCGACGGCTTCCACGACGGCCACACCGCGTCGCCGAACAGCACCCCGAGCTGCTCCGGGGTCCGCTCCCAGCGGAACCGCCGGGAGGTCTCGTAGCTGGCCGTCCGGTCGATCGCGATGTGCGCGGTGTCGACCGGCGGCACGCCGTCGACGATCCACTGCGCGACCACGCTGCCGACGCCGCCGCCGGACAGGATGCCCAGCGAGTTGAGGCCGGCGGCGACGAAGTAGCCGTCCAGCTCAGGCGCGGGACCGATCAGCGGCCGCACGTCGGCGGTGAAGGACTCGGGCCCGCAGAAGAACGTGCGCACGCCTGTCTCCGTCAGGCACGGGATGCGGGCGAGCGCCGGGCCGAGGAACGGCTCCATCCGCTCCCAGTCCGGCGGCAGCTTGCCGAAGGAGAAGTCGCGCGGCACGCCGTCCAGCGACCACGGCGCCCCGATCGGCTCGAACAGGCCGACGAGCATTCCGTCGCCCTCAGGCCGGTAGTAGCCGTAGTTGTCCGGGTCCTCGATGACGGCAAGGTCGGAGTCCATCCCCGGCACCGTGTCGGTCAGCAGGTAGTAGTGCTCGGCGGCCTGCAGCGGCACGGACACGCCGGCCAGGGCACCGAACTGGCGGGCCCACATGCCCGCCGCGTTGACGACGAACTCGGTCTCGATCGGGCCTGCCTCGGTCAGCACCGCGGTGACCCGCTTGCCCTTCGTCTGCACGCCGGTCGCGGCGATGCCCTCGACGATCCGGACGCCGAGCTGACGGGCACCCTTAGCCAGCGAGGTCGCCACGCCCACCGGGTCGGCCCGGCCCTCGTCAGCCACGTAGAACCCGGACAGCACGTCGTCGGTCCTGGCCAGCGGCCACATTGCCGCGATCTCGCTGGCCGAGATCTCGGTGTCATCGACGCCGAAGCCGTGCATCCAGTCAGCCTCGCGGCGCAGCGCCTCCTGGCGCTGCGGTGTCGTGGCCAGCGAGATGTGCCCCACGGGCCGGAACCCGGTGGAGTGCCCGGTCTCCGCCTCCAGCCGCGCGTACAGGTCACGTGAGTACCGGCTGAAGAACAGCGACGTCTCATCAGCCATCCCGGCTGAGGTGATCAGCCCGGCTGCGTGCCACGTGGTCCCGGCTGTCAGCGCGTGCTGCTCAAGCAGGACGACGTCGGTCCAGCCGAGGTGAGCCAGGTGATACGCGATGCTGCAGCCGATCACGCCCCCGCCGACGATGACCACCTGCGCCCGGCCGGGTACCGCGGCGCCACCAGGCCTGTCTGATCGTTCAGTCATGACCTGATCCTGACACACAGTCAGCCCAAACGGCCCGTTCCCGCATCGTTAGGCTTGCCAGGCATCAGCAGCGGAGCCGGCCGGGCCGGCCGGACAATTCGAAGGAGCACGATGGCACAGGCGGCAGCATGGCTCTCTATCGCGCCCGGGCACCCGTTCGGGCTGGCAGCGCTGCCCTACGGCTCCTACACCGCTGCCCGCCACGCCGAGCAGTACCGGGTGGGTGTCGCGATCGGCGAGAGCGTGCTCGACGTGACGACCGCCGCCGAGCGGCTGCTGCCTGGCCGGGCGCACCTGTTCCGGTCAGGCAGCCTGGATGCGTTTCTCGCCGCCGGGCACACGGCATGGGCTCAGGTCCGCGCTGACCTGACCGCCTGGCTGTCCGACGACCGCTACCGGGCGGCGCTGGAGGACCTGCTCACCCCGGCCGCAGCGGTGAGCCTGCGGCTGCCGTTCACGGTTGCCGACTATGCCGACTTCTACGCCTCGGAGCAGCACGCCACCAACATCGGCCAGATCTTCCGGCCGGGTTCGGCGCCGCTGCCGCCGAACTGGAAGCACCTGCCCATCGGGTACCACGGCCGGGCCGGCACCGTCGTCGTCTCCGGCACCGACATTCGGCGGCCTTGCGGGCAGTCCCGGCCGGCCGGGTCGGACGAGCCGGTGTTCGGCCCGTGCGCCCGGCTCGATTTCGAGGCAGAGCTTGGCTACGTGCTGGGAGCGCATTCGCATCTGGGCGAGCCGATCCCGGCTGCGCGGCTCACCGAGCACGTCTTCGGCGTGTGCGTACTCAACGACTGGTCCGCCAGGGACATCCAGTCCTGGGAGTCCGTGCCGCTTGGGCCGTTCCTCGCCAAGTCGTTCGCGACCACGGTCTCCCCCTGGGTGCTCCCGCTGGCCGCGCTTGAGGACGCGCGGGTCCGGCCGCCGTCCCGCGACGCCAGCCTGCAGGCGTACCTCACCGAGTCGGCGGACTGGGGCCTGAACATCGATTTCGAGGTGCGGCTGAACGGGCAGCTAATCGCGACGCCGCCGTTCGCCACCATGTACTGGAGCCCGGCACAGCTGCTCGCGCATCTCACGGTAAACGGAGCGTCCACCCGCAGCGGTGACATCTTCGCCTCCGGCACCGTTAGCGGGCCTGAGCCCGGTCAGCGCGGTTCACTCATCGAACTGGCCTGGAACGGAACGAGCCCGCTGCAGCTTCCCGACGGCTCGTCGCGATCGTGGCTGCTGGACGGCGACGAGGTCACGATCTCGGCAAGCGCACCCGGGACTGACGGCACCAGGATCGGTCTCGGGTCCGCGACCGGCTGCATTCTGCCGGCGGTACCGCAGCCGCCCGAGGCCCGCATCTGAGGCGGACGCCGGCCGGAGTGTCAGCCCGCCCGCGCGGGCGGCGAACTGACATTACGATGAGCGGATCGCCAGAAGGCGGGAGAATGCCACTATGCCGGGGCCAACTCACCCGCGGGACCAGCCAGAGGACCCGCGCGAGAGCACTGTGGACCTGCCGCGCATCGACCTAGCCGGGCTTGCCGACTACTTTCGCGGTGCCGCGCCGCCGCCTGCTTCGGACGTGCCCCCCGTGCCACTCGCTGCGCGCACGCGGCCGGCCTCGCCGATCCAGCCCGCAGCGCCGATCGAACCGGCTGAGCCGGACGACGCCGGAGGCCACACGGTGAGCGAGTCCGATCCAGCGGCATCGTCGGCAGAGCCGGCATCGTCGGCTGAGCGTGCATCGTCGGCTGAGCCTGCATCGTCGGCTGAGCCTGCATCGTCGGCTGAGGCAGCATCGTCGGCTGAGGCAGCGCAGCCAGCGTCCGCCGGGCCCGCCTCGTCCAGCCAGGCATCTGTCCGCCTGCCACCACCGACTGGACAGGTAACGGCGAAACTGGCGGTCTCCGGCACGCCCGCTGGCCCGCCTGCAGCAGCTCGCCCGGCCGCAGAGTCCTCCGCCTCGGAAACCTCCGCCTCGGAAACCTCCGTCACGGAAACCTCCGCGGCCGACGTCGCCCCTGCAGCCATGGGCGGTAACTCCGTCCGTCCCGGCGCCCTCCCGCCGGCGGCTCAGGCCAGGCCAGCCGCAGTGCAGGCCGCCGCTCGCAGGCCGCACCGGCGCGTTCTGACATCGCGGCCGCCAGCGGGGTCGCTGGCCGATTTGCAGTCCCGGCTTGATCGCCTGCCGGACGGGCATCCGTCGTCTCCGTACGACGACAGCGGCCGTGCCCGCCCGCTGCCAACCCGGCTCAGGCAGCTTGAGCTCGGGCTTCCCGCGCCGGATCGCGAGGTAGCGGACCCCGGCGTTACGGCGACGACACTCCGACCAGTCCCAGAGAAGCCGCAGCAGCAAGCCGCAGAGACTCCGCGAGCCGTCGGCCCGGCAGAACCGCCGTCGCACGACGTGCCGGCGACCGGCGGTACGGGAGAGCAGCAGCCCGAGCCCGATCGCGCCGACACTAACCACGACACAAGGGCGACGGCACCGCCCGCATCGGACCGGGCCGGCGACGACCAGGATGGCCGGCACTCACGCGGTCCGCACTGGCAGGATCCGTACGCGGCCGAGCCGCGCGGCAACGGAACCACAGGTCAGGAAGCACCTGGTCCCGATCCGCTGACACTGCGGCCGTGGCCGCCCACAGGCGTACCAGCTCCTCGCCGGCCAGGCACGGGTGCTAACGGCCACTCGACGAACGGCGGGTCTACCACCCGGAACGGCCGCCAGCACCCGCAGCTCAGTCAGCCTGAGCCGGGGCTGCCAGGCACTAGTCTGCCGCGCCGTCAGCCGCTGGAGCCACCCCGACCGGAACGGCGCGGACCGGATTCACGTCCACCTGAATGGCATGGGCTCGACCCTCGGCGCCGACAGGAGCCGCCGCGCCAGGAACGACCGCGGCAGGAACCGGAAGGCCCCCTGGCAGACCAGCCTGGCGGCCGTCGGCCGCTGCCAGAGCGGCGGACGACTGGCCACAACTGGCCCGTTCCCGAGCCTCGGGACGGTTCCGCCCGAGACAGTGCATGGCAGGGCAGCTTGCCGCCGGACATGTCGCAGCCGCAGTCCGGCCAGCCTGGCCCGGGCAGCGCGGCGAGCGGTGACGGCCTCCGCGAACTGGTCGAGCAGACGCTGACCGCAAGTCACGCCGCCGAGGGCCAGAACGTCTTCGGCGGCTACGGCAGCAGTGGCCTCACTCCCGCCATCCAGCGACTGGCGGCGCAGCTGCCGGCGGGCGGGCTCGCCCCGGGCAGCGAGGCTGACACCCTCAAGGCGGCTGACAGGCTTGCCGCGAAGCTATCTCGGCTCATCGCCCGTAACCCTGGTAAGCCGTCGGCGGAGCTGGCCGCCTCCGTCAGCGATGCGGTCAGGTACGCGTTCGCCTTTGACGATGGCGACTACACCGAGGGCACCTGGCTCGTGCACCGGAAGCTGAAGTCGCAGGGCTTCGAGCTGGAGGCCCGGCGCAACCGCTGGGACAGTCCTGAGTACAAGGGCATCTTCAGCCGCTGGCGTGACCCTGCCCATGGCGTCAGCTTCGAGGTGCAGTTCCACACCATGGCGAGCTGGGCCGTTGCCAAGCGGACTCATGAGGCCTACCTGCGGATCACCGAGCCGGCGACGCCGCCGGGTGAACGGGCCCGGCTGCGCGCGCGGCAGGTCGCTGAGTCCGCGAGCGCGAAAGCGCCACCCGGCTGCATGGAAATCGGCGATTTCCGGCTGGAGCCGCGATGAGCAGCGAGGTCCAGCACTACGTCATCATTACTGGCCAGGGCGCTCGGGCTGCCTCAGGACTCGCGCGGCGAACGTACGCCGAAGCAGGCCCCATCGACGAGACCCTCCGCAAGGATCTGAGCTGGCGCCTGGACTCGGCCATCGTCGAGTGGGAATACGGCGACCTCGGAGCGGAGCTGATCAAGATCAGCGAACAGGAGGCCGAGAGCCTGATGCAGGCTTTCCAGGCACGATGGGAACGGGGCAGCTGAGCGTCATCATCCGGTCGGCCATGCCGGCAGACCTGGGCCCGGTCGGCGAGATCTTCGGCTGGTATGCCGAGAACTCCGTCGCCACATTCGAGGAAGGCCCGAGGTCAGCGGAGTACTGGTCGCAGCACGCGAGCGAGCTGGCTGAGCTCGGACTTCCATTCCTGGTCGCCGACGTCGACGGCAGCGTGGCCGGCTACGCCTACGCAGGACCGTGGCGCCGCAAGCCTGCCTACCGCGCCACGGTGGAAGACTCAGTCTTTGTCGAGCCGGGCCGGACCGGGCTCGGCGTAGGCCGCCGGCTGCTCACCGAACTGCTGACGGCATGCACACGCGCCGACCTGCATCAGATGATCGCCGTTATCGCCGACACCGGCGACGCTGCCTCCGAGGCTCTGCATCGAGCCTGCGGCTTCACTCGCGTTGGTCTGCTCGCGGAGGTCGGCTTCAAGCACGGCCGCTGGATCGACACCCTGCTCATGCAACGTGGGCTTAGCGAGCACGGTTAATTCACCGGCGCCGCTGACGACGGGCTCTGCCTTCGCACCGATACCGCGCCTCCCGCGGTCAGCGCGGTCCCGGCTGCCGTCGCCCCGTGCGGCCCGCCCGCACGGTTACCGCGACGAGGCCAAGCCCCGCCAGCAAACAGATCAAGCCGATGACCGCCCAGATGTGCTGGCCGTTCATGCCGCCCGACTGTCCGAGCAGGTTCAGGCCCTGGAGGATCCAGACAATGCCGGCTATCCCCAGCAGCAGGCCGAGCACCAGGAAGATCCAGCGCTTCATTCGTATCCCCGTTCCCGGGAAGCCAGGCAGCAGGCGCTCCACGAATCTGGAGGCTGATTCAGGCGTCCCGACCGGGTGAACGGGAACGCCAGCCAGACGGTTCATCCGACGGCCAGGGCGTCGTGATAACTGAGTCTCCGGAATTGCAGTAGCGCCGTGGGAGCGAGGAGAGTCGAACTCCGCCAGGCTCGGACCTGGTCCGTGCTCACACAGGCGATCTCTGAATGCCGCGGGGTCGCCTCGAAGACCTCTCGCGATCCCGCCGCCGCGATGAGCGAGCAGCACGTCGGGCAGCTGCCGGACTAAGCGGTTATCGCCCGGACGCTGCGTGCGTACGTACCCGCGCTGCCTGCGCGTCCTGCGCGGTTGTCGACCTGCGAACGCCCGTCGTCGCCTGTTCCGCCCTGCCCGCGTGCTCTGTCTGCGCGGGTGCTGGTCGCCCGGCGCTGCGGGCGTGGGCGTGCCGTCTGACCGCATGGCGGGGTGCGGTCAGACGGCAGCGTTCTGTTCGGGCGGGTTAGACATCCCTGATGGGGGGTGCGTGGCTGTGCAGGGTCTTGGCCCCGTCGGGGCTGACGGCGGTGGTGGTGCCGTCGGGGTGCAGGGTGATCCTCCAGCCCCAGCGGTGGATGGCGATGAGGTGGTGGAACCGGCACATGAGCAGGAGGTTGGTGAGGGCGTGCCGGCCGCCGTCTTTGCGGTGGATGAGGTGGTGGACGTCGCAGGCGGCGACGGGCTGGTCGCAGCCGGGGAACCGGCAGTGCTTGTCTCTTGTGCGGACCGCGCGGCGCAGGTGCACGGGGATGGTGTCGAACACGCCGGGGATGTCCAGCGGCAGGCTGACGGGGACGGCGGGGCCGCCGGCCAGGTTGCGGCGCAGCGCGGCGGCGTGGCCGTGCGGGCCGGACAGCACCGCGGTGACCAGCTCGAGCAGGATGCCGTACCGGGCGTCGTTCTCGGTCCCGGCGCAGCGGGCGGCGAGCCGGGCGCGGTAGTCGTCGTCGGTGAGCAGCTGCTCCAGCCGCTCATAGCTGGCGTGGCCGGTGATGACGGGCTGGATCAGCGCGTCGCAGCCCAGCCCGCCGGTGTTCTCGGCCAGGTCTTTCAGGGTGATGTCGAGTTCGAGGCGGACCGGCTGCCCGGCCCGCTGCGGCAGCATCCCGGCGGCGATCAGCCGGGTGCACGCTTCCTCCAGCGCGTCGTGCCGCCGCTGCACTATCGTGCGGGTGTCTTCCGGCCCGCCCGGCCCGCCCAGCGAGTCCAGGACCGCCGACACCGCCGCGGCGCACCGGCCGGTCAGGTCGCCTTCCAGCCGCCCGGCGCCGCCGAACGTCTGCGCGAGCCGGACCGCCCGGTCGGCGAACTCCTTCTCGCCGTCGTCGCCAGGGCCGGCGTGCCGCCGCCGCAGGTCCTCGGCCAGCTGAGCGAGGGTGCCCAGGTCCGCGCCCCGCCCGGCGCCGGTCAGGAAGTCCGCGTCAGCCTGGTCCCGCACGTCGCAGGGGAGGTCGTCGGTCCAGGCGGCGAACTGGGCCGCCCACGACACCGAGATCGTCCCGGCGGCCAGCGCCGCGGCCAGCACCGGGTGGCCGGCCAGCCGGTTCTTCCACCCGACCTTGACGGCGGCGGACCGGGCCGTGGACTGGGTCTGCCACGACAGCCACACCCGCGCCGACCGGTGCCCGTCGCCGTTCAGGCCGCCGCCCGGCACGCAGAACGCGGCCAGCACCCGCGCATGCACCGCCGTCGCCCGCGACTCCGCCACCGCCAGCGCCCGCAGGCAATCGGCCTGCAACCCGGCCGGCCACTCCGTAGGATCCGCGCCAGCCAGGAACTCCAGCGCCGCCGACAAGGACGCAAGCGCCTGCGCCGCATCCCCCGGCGTAGCGGTGGCTGTGGAGCCGGAGGAGCCGGAAGAAGACGACGACGACGAGCCAGGCGCAGACGACGCGGACGCGGACTCCGACGAGGTGAACTCAGGGGCGGTGGATTCAGGGGAGGCGGAGTCAGGGCAGGCGGAGTCAGGGGCCGCGGAGGCGGATGAGCCGCTCCGGGGTGCATCGCCGGGCCGGCGGCTGGCGCTGGCAGTCCGCGCGAACGCACCCGCCGACGGGCCGCCCAGCGCCGACACGCTAGCCAGCCGCCGCGCCTTCCGCGGCCGCTTCCCGCCGTGAGCAGCGGACTCCGCGGAGCTACCTGCAGCAGCCCGGGAGCCGTCAGCGGAAGCCGCGCCGTCAGCGGAAGCCGCGCCGTCAGCGGAGGCACCCGCCGCGGCCCCGGCGCCCGCGCGGTCAACTCCGGGAATGTCCCAGCCAGGATCGCTCACCGCCGGCCTCCCTCCGCCACCGGACAACAGCCCGTTCCCTCACTCGATCACATATTCGATAATACCGCCCGGCACTGACAATCCACGAGCCATTACGCCAGCCTGTGGATAGCGCGCAACGGACCCGAGACCGCACTTTCGGAGGCGCCGATTCAGCCGCAGTTGGCGCGGCCGTGTCAACCAGAACCACGGCCTCGCCGCGCGTGGACGGTGTAGTCACATGGGGGGTGGCACCATGGAACCCGGGGAAAGGCCAGCCCGGCTACTGGCTCATGCGGCCGGCGCCCTGTCGGGTCGTCGCCGGCCGGGGAGGTCGGCGCAGGGGATCGCGCGATGGCCGGGTATCTGGGGGTGACGTCTGGCTACATTCGTTCTGGTCCATGGCGCAATGCACGGCGGCTGGTGCTGGCGCGAGGTGCGCCGCCAGCTGTGCGCGAACGGGCACGAGGTCTACACGCCGACGCTGACCGGCCAGGGTGACCGCCGGCAGTGCCTGACGCCATCGGTCGGAATCGCGACTCACGTCACCGACCTCGCCGAGCTGATGTGGTTCGAGGACCTCAGCGACGTTCACCTGGTCCTGCACAGCTACTCGGGCGTCCTCGCTGGGCCTATCGCAGAACAGGCACCAGGGCGGCTAGCCTCGGTGATCTTCCTGGCAGCCTTCATCGCGGAGCCAGGTCAGTGCGTGCTGGACGTCGAGCCGCCCGAAGTCGCGCGGCGTTATCGTGAGCTGGCCGCATCGGCCGGCGACGGGTGGCGCGTGCCGGCGTCGCCGTCGTTTCTCGATCAGTGGGGCATCTCTGACCATGGCCTCCGGGAAAGGGTGGGCACCCGGCTGACGGATTTCCCGCTGCGCTGCCTGACGGACCGCATTGAGTACGCGCCTGACGCCCTGGACCAGGTCCGCAAGGTCTACGTCGACCATACCGAGCCACCGCTGGTGAGCCTGCGCGCGTCTTTCGAGCTCGCCGCCGCCGCCGGATGGGAGACCCACCAGCTGCCGTTCGGGCACGACCTGATGCTGGCTGCACCCGGCGAGACGTCAGCGCTTCTTCAGGAGATAGCGAGCAAGCCACGCTGACGGGCGGTCAGCACCAGCCGACTCGCCCGCGGCGGGCTCGCCGCCGGGGATAATCCGGTGTCCTCTGCGCCGGCGGTGTGTTTCGATAACCCGCATGCCCCACGACCTTGTCCACCCGCCCAAGGCGCGTCCGGGCGACCGCATCGCCGTGCTGTCACCGTCGTTCGCGGCGCCGGGCGCCTTCCCGGCAGTGCACGAGCAGGCGATGCGGCGGCTCCGGGAGGTGACAGGGCTGATCCCGGTCGAGTACCCGACGACACGCCAGGTTGGGGCGAGCCCGCAAGCTCGCGCTGCAGACATCAACGCTGCCTTCGCGGATCCGGCGATCCGCGGCATTCTCGCTACCATCGGCGGCGACGATCAGATCACCGTCATCCCGCACCTGGACGCCACCCTGGCCCGGCACGATCCGAAGCCGTTCCTCGGCACCAGCGATAACACCAACCTGCACCACTGGCTCTGGGCGAATGGCATCGCGACCTTCTACGGCGGATCTTCTCAGGTGCACCTTGGTCCTGGCCCCAGCGTCGACGACATTCACGCCCGCTCGCTACGGGCCGCCCTGATGACGGGCGAAACGCTCGAGATCACCGATCCGGGCGAGTCGGAGGATGTTGGCATCGACTGGGGCGACCCCCGCGCACTGACCACTTTCGGCGAACGTGAGCCGACCGAGCCATGGACCTGGCACGGCCCGGAACGGTCAGTGACCGGCCGCACCTGGGGCGGGTGCGTTGAGATCATTGAGTGGGTCCTCACCGCTGGGCGATTCCCGTTCGGCGCTTCGGTTCTTGACGGCAGCGTGCTCATCATCGAAACCTCAGAGGAACTACTCCCGGCGCGCAACGTCGGCTGGATCGTCCGATCGCTTGGCGAGCGCGGCATCCTCGCCGCGGCGGACGCGGTCCTCGTAGCGCGGCCGCCCACGTCCGACCACACCCGCCGTCCGTCCGCGGAGGAACGCGCCAGGCTGCGCGCTGAGCAGCGAGACGTCATAGTCGATGTTGTCGGCCGGTACAACCCGGAGGCCGTTGTGTGCGCGGGCATTCCGTTTGGTCACACGCGTCCGCAGTGGATCATTCCGCACGGCGGCCTCATGACCGTCGACGGCGTCGGGCACCGGATTACTGCCGACTACTCTAGCGAGCGACCTCATACCGCTGAGGCTCGCGGCTGCGCCGCGAATGGGCGGGTGGTAGCTGGCGTGCAGCGAGGAGGTGCCCGTGAGGGCTGGCCTCCTCGCTGTGCCGGTTCTAGCCTCCAGGTTGACGAGACCAGGGAGGCTGGCATGGCCGACTATTCGACTTTACTGCGGGACCGGGTGACGCTGGAGGTCCGTTCGATAGACAGGATTTTCCTGCAGGGGTATGTGCCGCATCTGCAGACGGCGGGCTGGTGCGCGCGGTTTCTCCGGGAGCAGCGCGGGTTCCGGTATCCCTCCTCCAAGGCGTTCGGCGAAGTCGGTAAGGCCTACGAGACGGCGATCAGGAAGTTCGCCGCGTCGAACGCTATCCCGGTGATCCGCTTCGGCAAGGGTGATAACCGGGAGGAGATCGCGCGCCCTTACCTGGAGGCGGCCGCCGCGGGCGGCACGGGCAAGGTCGTCATGATCGGCGTCGGTCAGGAGAAGGCCTCGGCGTGGCGGTCCTGGGCGGGCAAGCGACGTGACAGCCAGGGACGGGTGCTGCAGGAGTGGGGCCGGCAGATGACCTTCGTCAACCACTTCTACTTCTACTTGCGGGACGCGGAGTGGGGCCCGGCGTTCTGGAAGGTCAACTGCTATGCGCCCTTCCACGGCTGGATCTGGCTGAACGGGCATGAGTGGGCCAAGAGGCAGCTGGCCAAGGCCGGCGTCGGCTACGCCGCGCTGGACAACGGGTTTGCCTCCTGCGAGGAGCCGCAGTTGCTGCAGCGGCTGTGCGACCGGCTCGGGCCGGGTGCGGTGACCGCGTTCTTCTGGCGCTGGTTCGCCCGGCTGCCGCAGGTGCTCGCCACCCCGGACCTGCACGCCGGGTATGTCTATGAGCTGGCGTTCCGCCAGTTCGAGGTAGCCGACACCCTCGTATTCGACCGCCCGGCCGCGGGCCGTGCGTTCTTCGAAGGGCTCATCCGCGACCACCTGGATGTCGGCCGCCCCGACTGCGTATCGCTGACGTTCGGCCGGCGGGTGAATTCCAGGACCCCGGGCGCGTTCCGCACCAAGGTCGTCACCCAGGGCGTCGACCCGCAGATCAGCTGCTACTACAAGGCCAGCCGGATCAAGCAGTACTTCAAGGCGCACCGGGCGCTGCGGACCGAGACCGTCATCTGCGACACCCGCGACTTCGGGATCGGCAGGCGCGTCTGCCTGGAGAACTGGAATGCCCTGCGGGCAGCTGGCGAGCACGCCAACCGGCGTTTGTGCGACGCTGAAGCCGCAGACGCCCAGCCCGCTCCCGACACCGTCACCTTCGCCGAGGTGACCAGGCCCACCACTACCCCCGAGGGCCTGCACGCTCCAGCACTGCGCTTCGGTGACCCCCGCGTCATGGCCGTCCTGGCCGCAACGCTGCGATTCACCCACCTGATCGCCGGGTTCGACAACCGGTGCCTGACCGAACTCGTCAGCGCTCTGCTCGGCACCCCCTACACCAGCCGGCACGCCACCTACGACCTACGGCGGCTACGGCGCAAACAGATCATCGAACGGCTGCCCGGCACTCACCGGTACCGGCTCACCCCCCACGGCCGCGCGATCGCCGTCTGTTCACCAAGGCCTACGGCCGGATACTCACTCCAGGGCTCACAGCGCTCAGCACTGCGCTGCCTACCGAGCTAACCGGCAGGTCACCCCTCGCTACCGCCTGGCGGCAACTCGACCGTGCGCTCGACCACCACATCACAGCCGGGCTGGCCGGATGAGAAAATGATGAAAAGGTAGCTGGCGGACGAGCCACCTGGCTGCCCGGAGCGCTACTCCGAGTCCCAGTGCGGCGGGCGATCACGGTAGAACCTGTCGTCCTCGTCTGCGTCAGGCCGCTCACCCCAGGCAATGTCGGTGTCTTCCCTGCTCTGCACGGGCAGCACCGGATGCTTCTCGGGATCCGGCGGGCGGGCAGCAGGTGCCTGCTCTGACGCCTCATCTGGAGACATAACTCTCATTCCTCCCGCCTTCTTGTCCCCAGACGCCACTTCCCTCGCAGCTTTGCCGAGGACGGCGTAACACTAGGGGTGTGGAGTGAAAGTACCGGCTCTTCGGACATCGCGGCCATGCTGAGGAAGAGAGCCCAACATGACAGAACCAGGCACGCCGGCAGTTTTCGTCCATGGCCTCTGGCTACACGCCAGCTCGTGGGAGCCATGGCTTGAGTTGTTCCAGGATGCAGGTTACGCGCCGATAGCGCCCGGCTGGCCAGGCGAGCCGGACACCGTGGAGGAGAGCCGACGGAATCCGGAACTGGTGGCAGACACCGGCATCGACGCGGTCGTCGACCACTATGCCGGGATCATCCGAGGGCTCGGGGCCAGGCCAGTCGTCATCGGCCACTCTTTCGGTGGCCTCATCGCCCAGCGGCTGCTCGGGCAGGACCTGGCCGCAGCCGCCGTAGCGATCGACGCGGCGCCCATCAAGGGCGTGCTCAACCTGCCCTTGTCAGCGCTGAAAGTGGCCTCCATCGCGCTCCGCAAGCCAGCGAACCGCAAGCTGGCGATCTCACTCACCCCCGACCAGTTCCGCTACGGCTTCGGAAACGCACTGCCCGCGCAGGAGTCTGCCGAGCTTTACGACCGCTGGACGGTGCCGTCGCCTGCCCGGCCGCTGTTCGAAGCGGCGCTGGCGAACTTCGTCCCGCAGTCGCCGGCCAAGGTAAACACCGCCAGCAAGACCCGCGGGCCGCTACTGCTCACCGCCGGAGGCAAGGATCACACCGTTCCTGCGGCCATCACGACGTCTACCCGCAGGCTGTACCACAAGTCGCCGGCCATCACCGATTTCCTGGAGTTCCCCGATCGCGGCCATTCGCTGACGATCGACCACGGGTGGCGCGAGGTCGCTCAGTCCGCTCTGGACTGGCTCGGGCGACGGTCAGCCTGACCCTCACGGGCAGAGCCCGACAGCCAGGACCGCGGCCGGCTGTCGGGCTCTGACCACCCGACAGCACCGAGACGCGGGCTCAGGCGCGGATAAGGATCTCGCCGTGCACCAGACTGAACCAGCCGTCTGGCTCGGCTGCCCAGCGCTGCCAGGCCGCGGCGATCTGCCGTAGCTCATCCGCGCTGGACAGCCCGGAACTCAGCAGCTGGCGGGCGATGTCGGAGCTGACGATCCGGTCGGCCCACATCCCGCCCCATTCTGCGCGGCTGGCCGGATCCGCGTAGCACCACGTCGACGATGAGACCCGAACGTCGCGGCAGCCCGCCGCCCTGGCCCACGCCAGCAGGCGCCGCCCGGCGTCGGGCTCGCCGCCGTTGGCCCGCGCGGCCGCGTGGTACAGCTCGTTCCAGCGATCGAGCCCCGGGTTCTGCGGATACCAGATGAACCCGCCGTAGTCGCCGTCCCTCGCCGCGACCAGTCCGCCCGGCCGACAGACCCGGACCATCTCGCGCAGGGCAGCGACCGGGTCCGCGAGATGCTGCAGCACCTGGTGCGCGTGCACGACGTCAAACGAGGCCGCCGAAAAATCGAGTGCCAGCACGTCGCCGACGACGAAGTCCACGGTGGCGCAGCCACGCCTGCCTACCTCATCCCTGGTGTGCTGGAGCACGGCGTCAGAGGTCTCCAGGGCAGTCACGCGGCCTGGCGCCACCCGCTCCGCCAGGTCGGTGGTGATCGTGCCCGGCCCGCTGCCCACGTCGAGCAGCGACAGCCCCGGCCGCAGCTCAGGCAGCAGGTAGGCGGCGGAGTTCTCGGCGGTCCTGGTGCGGTGCGACCGCAGGACGCTCTCGGCGTGCCCGTGCGTGTACCGGGGAGAGGACGCCATGGCATCCGACCCTAGCCGAGCGCCTGCCGGCGCCCGGACGGCCTGCCTGGACCGCCAGACACGGACCGACAGCACGCACCGCCAGCCCGGACCGCCGGCGTGGTCAACGTATTCAGGTAACGTGCCCGATCACGGACGCAGATCGTCCGGGATGGCGCGTAGCGTGCCTGGCATGGCTATCGCACGCTACCCAAGCATCGTCATCGACTGTCCCGACGCGGCCGCTCTCGCGACCTTCTACGGCGCGATGCTGGACTGGAAAGTCACTAGCTCCGCCGACTGGGGTGAGGTCCGCGCCGACTACGGCCAGTGCATCTGCTTCCAGCAGGTGGAGTCCTACTCGCCGCCACAATGGCCGGCCCAGGAGATGCCACAGCAGATGCACCTGGACGTCATCGTCGACGACCTCGACTCAGCCGAGGCGGCGGTGCTCGAACTCGGGGCGACGAAGCACGCGCATCAGCCCAGTTCGAGGTTCCGGGTGATGCTCGACCCGGCCGGCCATCCCTTCTGCCTGTGCGTGGACTGACTCCGGCGGCTAGTCCAGCACGTCTCGGCGGAGCTGCGGGAAGACTCGCGAGACCTTCCCGAGCAGGTAGTCGCCGTAAGTTCCGGTGAAAGCCTGGAGGTCCTGCCCATCCCACCGCCGGGTGCCGTCATCCGCAGCCGCGGCCACGTCAGGCAGCGGCGGCACCTCGGCTGCGAATCCCGGATCCAGGAAGAACGGGAACGACAGCCGTCCGTGACCGGCGAGGTTGCGCACGCGGTGCGGTGTCGATCGGTACCAGCCCCCCGTCAGGCGATCCAGCATGTCGCCGATGTTGCAGACCAGCGTGCCGGGGATAGGCGGAGCATCGATCCAGCCTTCCGGTGCTGCGATCTGCAGGCCGCCGCTGTCGTCCTGGGCAAGCAAGGTCAGCAGCCCGTAGTCGGTGTGCTCGCCCACACCCCAGCCGGACGCCTGCGGCGTTGACTGCGGGTAGTGGAAGATCCGGAACAGGATCGTCGGATCGGCAGTGTAGCCAGTGGCGAAATACCCGCTGTCCAGGCCCAGGCTCAGGGCGACGCCGGTCAGCACGGCCTGGCCCGCGCTGGTCAGCGCATCAAGGTAGGCCAGCACGAGCGGACGCAGCCGGGGTACGTGCCGCGGGAACAGGTTGGGGCCGTGCAGCGGCAGCCCTGCAAGCACGCGCGGATCATCGCCGGGCACCTCGGCGCCGAAGTAGAGCCCTTCCTTGAGATCTGGCTGCCCTGAAGTGAGCTCGGCGCCCACCGGGAAGAAACCCCGCCAGGCCCGGCCGCCACGCTCCATGGCGATCTCCAGCTTGTCCGCCGCGGGCAGCGCGAAGAACTCAGCACTCGCGTCGGCGAGGTCATCGAGCAGCCCGGCCGGCACGCCGTGGCCGGTCACGTAGAAGAAGCCGCGCTCACGGCAGGCCGCCTGGATCTGCCCGGCGACGACAGCCGAGTCCGCGCCCGAAGCGCCGCGGATCAGCGGGCCGACATCGATAACTGGTAGCTCGGCCGAACTGCTCGGACCTGCCATGCGGCCATTCTCCCCGATGACGCGGGCCTAGGACACGAGCGTGCGGCGCTGCAGGTGATGCCCGGCTGCTCGCGCGCTGAGAATCGCGTCGCGAACGGCGAGTACCTTCGTCGGCGACATCCACCCCTGCGAGGGCTTGTGCAGCGCCCAGCCGCCGCCAAGAGTCACGGCTGCGTGCTGGACAGCGCCTGCGGCGTCGCGCCACACCAGGACCGTTCCGGCCTGCTGATCCCGGCCGCCCGGACGGGTCATCGCTGCCAGCCACTCCTCGAACGGCTCGCGCTGCATCCACGTTCCTGCCGCGCCGCTCACGCCCGCGGCGCCCATCACCGTTCCGAAGCAGTTCGGCCCGCTGCCCGGCGGAAAGGTTCCGGCGAGCCCCCGCGCGTCCGGCAGGAGGGGCGCCGCCTTGCGCCACGTCCCCTCGTCCACGTCGGCCTGGCGATTGCGGCGGCGGCCTTCCTCAACGAATCTCACGGTCCTGGCGATATCACGCGTGCGATCGGCTGACGGCCAGCGATGCGGGGCGGACTGATCGCGGCGCACGAGGGCAGGCAGACGCCGGCTTTCGGCCCTGGTGAGCCAGCACACCGCCTGGCCGCCGGTGTCGTAGAGCCCGAAAGTGTCGGTGAGCTCGAAACTGAGCCGCCCGCTATCGTCTGCCAGTCCGGCGGCGTTAGCAACCTCCCGCGGAACGAGGAACGGCTGCACAGCCGGCATCAGCCAGTCGCGCCACTGATCGAGCAACCCGGCGTCGACCTTAATGCCGAGGACCGTTGCGCTCGCACTGACCACGCCCGGACCCTACCTCCCGCGGGCGGCTGCCGACCGGGTCAGACCGCGTTCCCGTCGGGCTCCGACCGATCGAAAAACTCCCTGATCAGCTCACGCTGGCGATCACTGACCTGGTCGAAGTGCTGGTCGAGCGCGTCCGGGCCGATCGCCTCGGCGGTGAGGTACAGGTCCTTGATCTGGTCGAGCTTCGCGGCGGCAGCCTCCGGCATCTCCCGCGGCGGCGCCGGCACGGCAATCTCTGCGGGCGGCGGATCGACCGACCCGGTGACACTCACCGGCCTGCCGGGCGGGCGGGCCGGCGAAGAAACCGCGCGGCGCCTCGACCGGCGGGGGCCGCGGCACCGACGTCGCGCCCGGCAGGATCACCGGGAGCGGACGGGTCAGCGTGTCGTCGTCGTCGCGGTCAGCAGGCAGGGGCTCAAGCCGCCTGCGCGCATTATCAGGGCCGGGAACGCGGTCAGCTTCATTCTCCGCATACCGCGACGACCCGGTCTCCGGGGAGACTGACGGCAAGGGCGCGCCAGTACGCGAGCGCGCGGAGTCGACCGGGCCGACCTGGCGGTCTCGCGGATCCGGCTGCCGGGTCCACTCGGGTGCGCGCCCTTGCTCCGGTGCCGACCACGGGGACTCCGACCACGGGGACTCCGCCCGCGGGGGTTCCTGCCGACGAGGTTCAGGGCGCAGTTGATCGGGGCGCGGCGCTTCCGGGCGCAGCTGTTGCGGGCGCGGCTGTTCCGGGCGCGGCTGTTCCGGGCGCAGCTGTTCCCGGCGCTGGGGCTCCGCACTTGGCAGCTCCGGGCGCGGCGGTCGCGCGAAGTCAGGGCCGGGCGCAGCCGGAAACGGCGCACCGTGCTGCTGCGAAGCCGGCGGCGGCAGGTAGCGGCCAGCCGGGTTCTCGGCCTGCTGCTGTGGCCAGTCCGGCTGCGGTCGCGGCTGTCCGCCGTTGCCCGGTGCGGGCTGACCAACCTGAGCGCTGCCCGCGCCGGGATCGGGAGCGTTGTCCTGCGCCGGGCCGAAGCCGCGGGGCGCAGGGCGAGTGCCGTTCTGCCGGACTCCGGGCGGCTGCTCGCGCCCGGCCGCGGCCTGGGGCGGGCGCCCGTCGAACGGGCGGGGCGCGAAGGAATCACGCGGCTGAGGCCGGAATCCGTCACCAGGGCCAGCGCCGGGACCGCCGTCGAACCGGGAGCGGGAACCGTCACCGCGGCCCGACCCGGGCGAGCCGTCCAACCGAGGCGAGCCGTCGGCCTGCGGCCGGAATCCGTCGCCTGCCTGCGGGCGGAGTCCGTCGCCTGCCTGCGGCCGCACAGAGAACCGGGACCGCGTGCCGTCGGGCCTGCGCGCCCCGAAGTCGCCTTCGGCCGGAGGGCGCCGGCTGTTAGCCGACGGCTGATAACCAGAGCCGCGCGGAGGTGCGGGCGCTATCGGGCCGGCCTGAAGCTGTCCGCGAGGCTGTCACCCGGCCGTGCGTAACCGCCACGCGGCCTGTCGGGGCCAGGCGGCAAGCTGTCATTCTGGCGCGGGCTGACGGCATAGCCGCCGCGTTCGCCGGGATAGCCGGCAGGAGGGGCCTCCTGCTGGCTCTCGCGACTGCGGAGGTAGGCATCCCTCGTCCGCCGGTAGTCGGCGCGCACCCGCGGCCCGCCATCGCGGTCTGGCGGATAGTCGCCGCGAGGTTCCTGGTAGGAGCCGTCGTCGGTCCGGCGCGCGTTCGGCGGCAGTATCCGGCCGGCCAGGTACTCGTCCTCGTGCCCTTGCTGCTGATAGGCGTCAGTCTGCTGAGCCGGGCGGTAGCCGGATGCCGGGAAGTCGGCGCTCTGACTGAAGGCGTCGGGCCGCACAGGACCGCCAGCCGGCGGCCGGACCTGCGGCCGGGCCTGCCGGTCCGGCGCGAACTGTGCACCGGCGGCAAACTGGCCGTCCTCGGCGACCCGCCCGCCGCCCGTAGCGAACCGCCCATCCGGCGGGAAGCGCGCATCCCGCGGGAACTGACCGTCCGGAGCCCGCTGCGCACCGGGAGGAGCCGTTGGTATCGGGCGAAGCTCACGGTCAGGCTGCGGAGCGCCCGGCGGGTTCGGGCGGGAGGCGCGGCCCGGCTGCGGCGCGCCGGACGACAGCACACCCGGCGACAGCACACCCGGCGACAGCGCACCCGGTGGCAGCGCACCCGGCGACAGCGCACCCGGTGGCAGCTGCTGCGAGTCCCGGTCCGGGTTCCTCGGGCGGCCGTAGCCGCGGGCCTGTGCTGCCCGATCGCCTCGTGCTGTCCGATCGCCTTGTGCTGCCGGATCGCCTTGTGCTGCCGGATCCCGCAGTATTGCTGCCTGATCGCGCTGTGCTGCCTGATCGCGCTGTGAAGGCTGATCGCGCTGTGCTGCCTGATCGCGCTGTGAAGGCTGATCGCGCTGTGAAGCCTCATCGCGGCCTGGCTCAGCGTTCTCGAACTCGGGCGGCAGCGGCATGCGGCGGCTGCCCTGGGGCTTCCCGGCCGGCCGGACCACGTCGCGGTCAGCCGCGGTGAAGGCATCGGGGCGAACAGGGCGGAACTCCCTGAGCCAGTCCTCGGCCGGGAGATCGGGGCGATCGTCAGGCTGCTGGCGATCCTCCCGCCTCCAGCGCACCGCTACCTCCACCCCGGCCTTGTGAAGATCGACCGCACCCCGAACTACCCGTCCGGCGCGCGCTTAAGCTCCGGCCTACCGGCCAAGGGTCGCATGCACGCCGGGGCGTCGCAACCCGTCTTAGTCTCTCCCTCCAGCTGCCTTATAGCTCTGGCCAGGCATTTTGTGCTAAGGCACAGGGCCCATCCGGGCCTCAGAAAGCACGCGCCTGTCCGGACACGCCCCGGCCAGGCACATGCACGAGGCTGCGGGGACGGCCTGGTCGGGCGGGTGCGTTCCCGCTCTCAATGGGGTTATGACCGGCCAGCGCACACTTCCTGGGGCCCGGCATTCTCGGCTACGGTTACACCTGTTGTCACAATTTCCCGCTGGTCAGCTTCTGCCACTGGAGGCATCCATGGATCGACAGGTTAAGTACCTCTTGCCCGAGTCGCAGATGCCGCAGCACTGGTACAACGTGGTCGCTGACCTGCCCTCTCCCCCGCCGCCGCCGCTGCACCCGGGTACCGGGCAGCCGGTCGGGCCCGATGATCTGGCGCCGCTATTCCCTGCTGCGCTGATTGCGCAGGAAGTATCGCCGGAGCGGTACATCGCCATTCCTGAGGACGTTCTCGACGTTTACCGGCTTTGGCGCCCGACGCCCCTGTACCGGGCGCGGCGACTCGAACGGGATCTCGGCACTCCGGCGCGGATCTACTACAAATACGAGGGCGGCAGCCCGGCCGGCTCGCACAAGCCCAACACCGCGGTCCCGCAGGCGTATTACAACGCGGCCGAGGGTGTGACGAAGCTGACAACGGAGACCGGCGCCGGCCAGTGGGGCAGCGCGCTCGCCTTCGCCTCGTCACTGTTCGGGCTTCAGCTCGAGGTCTGGATGGTCCGCGCCTCCTACGACCAGAAGCCGTACCGCAAGTTGCTCATGGAGACCTACGGGGCGACGGTGCACGCCAGCCCGTCCGAGCTCACCAATTCCGGGCGGGCAGTGCTGGCCGAGCATCCCGACTCAACCGGCAGCCTGGGCATCGCGATCAGCGAGGCAGTCGAGGTGGCCGGCGGGGACCCGGACACGAGGTACTCGCTTGGCAGCGTGCTCAACCACGTGCTCCTGCACCAGACCATCATCGGCGAGGAGGCGCTCAAGCAGCTGGCCGAGGCCGGGGACACCCCGGACGTCATCGTCGGCTGCACCGGCGGCGGGTCCAACTTCGGCGGACTGGCGTTCCCGTTCCTGCGCGAGAAGCTGGCAGGCCGGATCAACCCGGTGATCAGGGCAGTCGAGCCGGCTGCCTGCCCGTCGTTCACCCGCGGCGTCTATGCGTACGACTTCGGGGACACGGCCGGGTTCACCCCGCTGCTGAAGATGCACACGCTCGGGCACGAGTTCATCCCCGACCCCATTCACGCCGGCGGCCTGCGCTATCACGGCATGTCACCGCTGCTGTCGCACATCTACGAGCTGGGGCTGATCGAGGCTGTCGCCAAACCGCAGTCCGAGTGCTTCGCGGCCGGGCTCCGGTTCGCGAGGACTGAGGGCATCGTGCCGGCTCCGGAGCCGACGCACGCCGTCGCCGCCTGCATCGAGGAAGCGCTGCGGTGCAAGGAAACCGGCGAGGAAAAGGTCATCCTGACCGCGCTGTGCGGGCACGGGCTGCTCGATCTCGCGGCCTACGGCGATTACCTGTCCGGCGAGCTGCGGGACCTGCAGCTCAGCGACAGGGCCCTGGAGGAGGCACTGGCGGGCCTGCCCGCCGGGGCGGCATCCTGAGCGCCGAGGAGCGTGCCTGACCCGGGCCGGGAGGAGGGGTCGGCCCGGGCCAGCCGGCACACGTCCGCGGCCGTCACAGCGGACGCGCCAGTGCTGTAATGACATGAACGTACGTTCACACAGCGATATAGTCGTACGCTGGCTGGCCGTACTTTGTCAAGAGACCGTGACAACCATCCGACCGCAACAGGCGTCGATATCAGACATACCTGACTCCGATTCATGACTGTAACCCATGATTCGGGCCGGATCATACGGATGGCCAACGACCATGACCGAACCTCAGTTCCCGCGCGGGGACGACCTGCCGATCGGCGGGACCGCACTGCAGCGCAGGCTGGCCGAGGCGGCTGTCGAGCTGTTCTACGCTCACGGGGCGACGGCGACGACCGTGCGAGATATCACCGGAGCCTGCGGCCTGACACCGGGTGCGCTGTACAACCACTTCAGCTCCAAGGAGGACCTGCTGTATGTCCTGGTCCGGGACGTGCATCTGCAGGTAAACGAGCAGCTGACTGCCGTGCTGGCCGACGCCGGTCCTGAGCCTGCGACGCAACTGTCCGCGATGGTGCGGCTGCTGGTGGCGCATACGGCCGGGTTCAAGAAGCGCTCCAGGGTGGCCAACCGCGAGTTCACCGCGCTGACCGGAGCACGGCGCCAGGAGGTGCGGGCGCTGCGGCGGCAGCTGCGCGACCGGCTGGGCGCGACCCTGCTGGCGGGCGCGGAGCAGGGTGCCTTCAACCTTGCAGGCGGGAACGACGCCCCGTCGGCCACCCTCGCAGCCGCCACGATCAGCAACATGTGCGTGCACATCAGCGAGTGGACGCTGGAGCACTATCCGCCCGGCATTCCCGACCTGCAGGAGCGCTTCGATGTGATGGCACTGCGGATCGCGGGCGCCCGGCCGGCCTGACGGCGGCGGCTTGTCGTACGGCTCTGCCCCTTTCCAGGCATCCCGCCGCGCACCTGTCCCGGTGCCCGCGCTGGCTGCCCGGCGCCCGCGTCGGCTCCCCCGGCGATCGCATCGGCTGCCCCGGCGCCCGCACACCTGTCGCGGTACCCGCGTCGGCTGCCCCGGCGCCCGCGCCGTGACCGCTTTGTCCCGATATGTTGGAGGCACCGATCGACTTCTCATTCGTTCCAGCGCTCCGCCGCGCCTTTATCAGCTGGTATGTCGGGTTCTCAGGTCACCGAACGAATGCAAAGTCAACCTGGGCTGACGAAATCAGCCCGGCACCAGCGCGCTGAAGTCGGCCGGCGCGATGTTCCCGCCCGAGAGCACCACAGCGGTGCGGCCGGTCGCCGCCACGATCCCGGACAGCACGGCTGCCAGCGGCACCGCCCCGCTCGGCTCGACCACGATCTTCAGCCGGGTGAAGCAGAAGCTCATCGCGTCGACGATCGCCTCTTCCGTGACGGTCACGACGTCGTCGAGCAGCCGGGAGTTGACGGCGAACGTCAGCTCGCCCGGTTCGCGGGCCCGCAGGCCGTCGGCGATCGTGTCCGGCTCGGCGATGCTGACCCGCTTGCCCGCGCGCAGCGACTGGCTGGTGTCGCTGGCCGTCGCCGGCTCCACGCCGATCACGGAAACGCCGGGGATCAGTCCCGTCAGCGCAGTCGATACTCCGGCCGCCAGGCCGCCGCCGCCGACCGGAACGAGCACCCGCTGCAGGTCAGGTACCTGCTCGGCGAGTTCAAGACCGACCGTTCCCTGGCCCGCCATGATGTCGAAATCGTCGAACGGCCTGATCAGCGTCCTGCCCTGCTCGTCGGCGATTTCCTGCGCTACCTCCGCCCGGCTCTCGGTGGCGGGATCGTAGCGGCGCAGCCGGGCACCGTAACCCTCGATCGCGGCGAGCTTGGCAGCCGAGCCAGTGGCCGGGACGACCACGATTGCATCAATGCCCAGCAGCCGGGCCGCGAGTGCGACAGCGGCGCCATGATTGCCCGAGGAAAAGGCGACAACGCCTGCCTCGCGGGCTTCCGGGCCGAGCAGGCTCAGCCGGTTGTAAGCGCCGCGGAACTTGAAAGAACCGCTTCGCTGGAACGGCTCCGCCTTGAGCAGCACCTTCGCGGCACAGTGCTGGTCCAGCTGGCTGGAGGTCAGCAGCGGCGTCCGGTGTGCCACGCCGTCGAGCCGCGATGCGGCGGCCCGCACGCGATCCAGGGTCAGTCCGTCTTCCGACATGCGGTCCTCTCGTAGTGTGCCGATCGTGATGCTGTGCCGATCGTGATGCTGTGCCAATCGTGATGCTGTGCCAATCGTGATGGTGGGCCGATCGTGATGCTGGGCCGGTCGGGCTGGGTGCGATCCGGCGATATGTCTGTCTAGCACGCCGCGGCCGGCGGCGGCGCGGGGGATGCCTGGCCCCATGGCGGTGCGGTCGCTATGCTGCCGGTCGGTCACACGTGAGGGAGCCGCTATGTCCGATCGCAGCACTCGGCAGCCGGCCGCGGCGTTCAGCCGCGCCCGGCTCGCGGAGCTGATCAGCCGCGAGCGGAACCTGTACCGTCAGCGGCACCCGCGCTCCGCGGCCGCGCATGCCTCGGGCGGCGATCATCTGCTCGGCGGCGTGCCGATGACGTGGATGCGGATGTGGTCCGGCGGCTTCCCGCTGTACCTGGCGGCGGCGGGCGGCGCCCGCCTCACCGATATCGACGGCAACGACTTCATCGACTTCTGCCTCGGCGACACCGGCGCCATGGCCGGCCACTCCCCGGCCGCGGTCCGGGAGGCCGTCGCCCTGCGGTACGGCGACCTGGGCGGCGCGACCACGATGCTGCCCACCACCGACGCGGCCTGGGTCGCCGCCGAGCTGACCCGGCGCTTCGGGGCGGCCTACTGGAGCTTCACGCTCACCGCCACCGACGCCAACCGCTGGGCGATCCGGCTGGCCCGACAGGTCACCCGGCGGCCGAAGATCCTCGTGTATTCCTACTGCTACCACGGCAGCGTGGACGAGTCGTTCATCATCGCCACGCCGGACGGCCCGCGCGCCCGCGAGGGCAATGTCGGGGCGCCGGTGGACCCGCGGGAGACCACCAGAGTGGTCGAGTTCAACGACGCCGCCGCGCTCGAGCGCGAACTCGGCCACGGCGATGTGGCGGCCGTGCTGATGGAGCCGGCGCTCACCAACATCGGCATCGTCCTGCCCGAGCCCGGCTATCTTGATGCCGTCCGCGCGCTGACCCGCCAGCACGGCACCCTGCTCATCAACGACGAGACCCACACCTTCAGCGCCGGTCCTGGCGGCTGCACGCAGGCCTGGCAGCTTGAGCCCGACATCGTGACCATCGGCAAGTCCATCGCGGGCGGCATCCCGGCGGGCGCGTACGGGCTGTCCGCCGAGCTGGCCGACCGGATCCTGGCCGACGACGCCGCGGACATCGAGGACACCGGCGGCGTCGGCGGCACTCTGGCCGGCAACGCGCTGTCGGTGGCGGCCATGCGGGCCACCCTCGAGCACGTGCTGACCGACGCGGCGTTCGAGGGCATGATCACGGTCGCCGACGCCTACACCGCAGGGGTGCGTGAGGTGCTGGCCAGCCGCGGGCTGCCGTGGACGATCACCCAGCTGGGGGCGCGGGCGGAGTACCGGTTCTGCCCGCAGCCGCCGCGAGACGGCGGGGAGTCCGAAGCGGCGGCCGACACCGAGCTGGACGAGTACCTGCATCTGTACCTGGTGAACCGCGGGATCCTGCTGACCCCGTTCCACAACATGGCGCTGATGTGCCCGGCGACGACGGCTGCGGACGCTGACCAGCACACAGCGGTTTTCGCTGCGGCCGCCGATGAGCTCACCGGAAGCTGAGACGCTCTCCGCGCGGAGTCAGCCGGCCGGCGTGCCGGATAAGACCCGGAAACCGAGACCGAGGCCGGCGACCCCGAAGCCCAGGTACAGTCCCAGGCCGGCCACTGCCAGAGCGACCCCGGCGATCGCCGCCGCCAGGCCCGAGCTGAAGCCGAGCCGTACCCGCAGGATTCCGATAATCCCGAACGCGATCGCCAGGATGACCATCGCGACCCCGAGCAGCCCGAGCCAGCAGAACAGGATGCTGAGGATGCCGAACACGAGGCTGGCTACGGCCTGCCCGTTGCCCTGGTCCGGCGGCGTCACCAGCCCGGCCGCACCCGGCGACGGCGCAGACAACTGAGCGCCCGGCTGGACCGCAGTCGCGCCGCGAGCCTGCCACGTGGCCCCGGGCGAGGGCTGGGGATGGGACTGGGGCTGGGACTGTGGCTGCAACTCGGCCAGGGGCCGCGACTCGGGCTCCGGCGGAGGCGGCGGAGGCGGAGCAGGCGGTGGCGGAGCAGGCGGTGGCGGATGCGGAGGGCACCTGCCCCCGGCATGAGCTGAGAACGGTGCCGCGCACTGACCGCACGGTGCACCCTGGTCCTGCTGCACAGCTATGCCTATACCCTTCCCTGCCCGCTGCGCACTCCGCCGCAAGACTCTGCCACAGCAGACTGCCACCGCACTCTGCCACAGCACAGCTGACACAGCACAGCGGACTGCCGGTTACCGCTCGATGATGTCCGCCAGGATCTGGACAGCCCGGCGCAGAGCTGGCGCCTCCTCCCCGGCGAAGCTGAGCCGCAGGTACGGTGCGGGCGCCTCGGCGGGGAAGCAGGGCCGGCCCGGATACACCGCGAGCCCGCGTGCCAGCGCTTCATCGATCACCTCGCTGTCGCCGCAGCGGTCCGGCAGCCGCAGCCACAGATGCACGCCGCCGGACGGCACCAGCTCCAGGCGGCACGACGGCAGCTGCTCAGCGACGGCCGCGACCAGCGCATCCCGGCGCTGCCGCAGGTGCCGCCGCACGCTCGCGAGGTGCCGGGGCCAGCCGGGCGCCGTCAGCACGTCGACCGCGATCTGCTGCAGCACGGGGGCGACGAACAGGTCATCGCTGATCCGGCCGCGCCGCAGCCGGGACAGCACCGGCCCGCGGGCGGCAAGGCCGGAGACCCGCAGGCCGGCCGCGATCGGCTTGGACACCGAGCGGAGGTAGATGACGTGCCCGTTGTCGTCGTCGCTGATGAGCGGCGACGGCGACGGCGCGCCCAGGTCGAAATCCCGCATCCAGTCGTCTTCGAGCAGGAACGCGCCCGCCCTCGCCACAGCCGCCAGCACCGGCTCGCGGCGGTCGGGTGCCAGCAGCGAGCCGGCCGGATTGGCGTACCGCGGCTGCAGGTACGCCAGCCGCGCTCCGGTCCGGTCGAACGCGTCGGCCAGCGCGTCCGGGAGCACGCCGCCGGTGTCACCGGGCACCGGCACCAGCCTGAGCCCGGCGGCCCGGGCCGCCGCGAGCGCGCCCACGTATGTCGGCGATTCCACGATGAGCGGGTCACCGGGCGCGCACAGGTGGCGGAACACAGCCGACAGCGAGGACTGGCCGCCCGAGGAGATGAGCACGTTCGCGGCGGTCAGGCCGCCGCCGGCCTCGTCCGCCAGGTACGTCCGCAGCTCCGGCAGGCCCTGCGGCGGCAGCCGGTCCCACGCCTGCGGCCGCCGGGCCGCCCGCGACGCGGCCGCCGCGAGCAGGCCGAGCGGCTGCAGCGCGTCATCGGGGAACCCGCTGGCCATCCCGATCGCATCGGGCGGCAGCGGGTCGACCAGCCGCTCCAGGTCGGCTCCGAGGCCCGCGCGGCTGCCGAGTGCCAGCGTCTGCCAGGACAGGTCGGCGGCCGGCCGGACAGCGCGCCGCGCAGCCGTGAACGTGCCGCTGCCCGGCTTGGTGACGAGCAGGCCGCGGCGGGCCAGGTCGGCTAGCATGCGCTGCACCGTGGCCGGGCTGAGACGGTAGCGCTGCTGCAGCTCCCGGTACGACGGAAGCTTGCTATCGGGCGGCAGGGAGCCGATCAGCGCCTCGATCCCGGCCAGCGCCGAGCCGTTACTGCTATCGCTGCTCATGACAGACAATAGAAGCACTTCCGCGTTCGCGGGAGCAGCGCCACCCGCGCCAGACCGCCGGTTATCGTGGCGGTATGGCCGAGCGCAAGGAGATCATCGAGGTCGCCGGCCGCACGGTGACGGTCTCCAACCCGGACAAGATCTACTTTCCGCGCACCGGGCACACCAAGCTGGACCTGGTGCGCTATTACCTCAGCGTCGCCGACGGCGCCCTGCGCGGCGTCGCCGGCCGCCCGATGGTACTCAAGCGCTTCGTGCACGGCGCCGAGGGCGAGGCCTTTTTCCAGAAGCGCGCCCCGGCGAACAGGCCCGACTGGCTGGACAGCGTCGTGCTCAGCTTCCCGTCCGGCCGGACCGCCGAGGAGATCGTCGTCGCGGACGCCGCCGGACTGGCCTGGGTGGCCAACCTCGGCTGCATCGACCTGAACCCGCATCCGATCCGCGCCGACGACCTGGAGCACCCGGACGAGCTGCGCGTCGACCTCGACCCCGTTCCCGGCGTTGAGTGGCCGCAGATCGTCTCCGTCGCGCTGGTGGCGCGGGAGGTGCTGGCCGACTTCGGGCTCACCGGCTGGCCGAAGACGTCCGGGTCGCGCGGCATGCACGTGTACGCGCGGATCGAGCGCCGCTGGGGCTTCGCCGATGTCCGGCGGGCCGCGGTCGCGCTGGCCAGGGAGATCGAGCGCCGCGCGCCGATGGAGGCGACATCGCGCTGGTGGAAGGAGGAGCGGCACGGCGTCTTCGTCGATTACAACCAGAACGCCAAGGACCGCACCGTCGCCTCCGCCTACTCCGTCCGGCCGGTGCCGGACGCGCGGGTGTCGGCGCCGCTGCGCTGGGACGAGGTGGCGCAGTGCGATCCGGCCGCGTTCACCATCGACACCATGCCGCGGCGCTACGCCGAGATCGGTGACCCCGGCGAGGGCATCGACGCGACTGGCGGCTCACTGGACGCGCTGCTTGAGCTGGCCGCGGCGGACGAGGCGGCCGGCCTGCCGGACGCGCCGTGGCCGCCGCATTTCGAGAAGCAGGCCGGCGAGCAGCCCCGGGTGCAGCCGAGCAAGCAGCGAGGCCGCCCGACGTCCGCGGACGGCACAGCGCCGGATGTCCCGCCGCCAGCTCCGGGCAAGACCGCCGGGCCGACTGGCCGCCGCCGCTCGGCCATGCCGCTGATCGAGATCGCCCGCGCGGCCAGCAAGGCCGAGGCCATGGCCGGCCTGGAACGCTGGAAGGAACGGCATCCGGACGCGGCGGCGCTGCTCGAGCCCGCCGACATTCTGGTCGACTCGATGCGCGGCCGCTCATCGACCTGGACCAGGATCCGCCTCAACCTCCGGCACATCCCGGCCGCGGACCGCCCCGCTCAGGAGCCCCTGGAGGTCGACTACGACCCGTGGCGCGCGGCCGGGAGATAGCGCCGTCATCATGCCGGGAACGAGGCCGCCAGCGCCACCGCTCCCGCCGCCCTCAGATCGGGAGCCTGCCGCGGTCAGGAGCGGCTGAACTTGAGCAGGAACTCGAGCAGTCCGTGATTCTGCGTCGTGACGAAGCCGGCGAAGCTGGGATTGCCGATATCCCACCGGGCGAAGGTGACCGGGATCGACCCCGACACCTCGATGCCCGCTGACGTCCGCTCAGCCTGCAGGGCGAAGGTGACGGGCCTGGTGTGGCCGTGCAGCGTCAGATCTGCGGTCGCGTGATAGGTCCTGATGACCCCGTCCGCAGGCAGCGCGCCGAGTGAGACCGGGGAGGTAAGCGAGAGCGTTCCCGTCGGGTAGGTTGCGGTTTGCATAATCCGTCCGTTGAACTGCGCGTCCCGCTGGCTCTCGTCGCTCTTGATGGTGTCCATGGGGACCGTGAACGACGCGGCGGTGACGGAACTGCCGCTGATGGTCATGCTGCCCCTGACGTCGCTGGTGCGGCCGACCGCGACGTTGTTCTGGCCGGCCAGGACCTCGTTCACCCGGTAGCCGACCACCGAACCGGACGACACCTGCCACGTCCCGGCCACGGCGCTGGCTGATGCCGTGCCCGCCGAGGCGGAACTGGCCGCGGAGGCCGACTGACTGGGACTGGCGGCAGCGGAGTTGAGGCTGAGCGGCGCGGGCGCCGGGCCCTCAATCACGTGAATGTAGAGCCAGGTGCCGCCGAACACCAGAATGGCCAGCACCACGACGCCGGACACCACCCAGACGGCGAGGCGGCGAGACCGGGCACGCGCCATGGTGCGCTCCTTCATCGGATTGCGGGAGCCGGACGGCCCGCCTGCACGCGGCGGCCGGCCCGGATGCGGACACGCTGTCAGCGCAGTCTCGGCTAGCGCTCAGGCTTTCCTCTGAGAACTCTCTGACATCCGCCCGGCTGCCCGCAGCCGGCACTACGCCACTGCCGGGATGAGCTCTGCCAGCAGCTCCAGGTGATCGAGATCGCTCAGATCGAGAACCTGCAGGTAGACCCTACTCGCACCGATCCCGGCAAACTCGGCGATCCGGTCAGCGATCTCCGCGGGCGTTCCGGCGAGTCCGTTCTCGCGCAGGTCGGCTGGCTCGCGGCCGATAGCAGCAGCGCGCCTCGCGATCTCCGCGTCGGTGCGGCCGCAGCAGACAACCTGAGCTGCTGAGTAGATCAGCCCGGCCGGGTCCCGCCCGGCCGCGGTGCAGGCATCCCTGACCCGGCCGAACGCGGCGTCCGTGCTCTCGATACTGGCGAACGGCAGGTTGAACTCGTCCGCGTAGCGGGCGGCCAGCTGCGGCGTTCGCTTCTGCCCGCCGCCGCCGATCAGGACCGGCGGCCGCGGCTGCTGAGCAGGCTTGGGCAGCCCGGGCGAGTCAGTCACCGTGTAGTACTCGCCGGAGTAACTGAACATCTCCCCCGCGGGCGTCTCCCACAAGCCGGTGATGACGGCAAGCTGCTCGGCGTAGCGGTCGAACCGCTCGCGCAGGCCGGGGAACGGGATCGCGTACGCCGCGTGCTCGGCGTCATACCAGCCGGCGCCGAAGCCGAACTCGACCCGGCCGCCGCTCATGTCGTCGACCTGCGCCACTGAGATGGCAAGCGGGCCGGGATAGCGGAACGTTGCCGGGCTCATCAGGGTGCCGAGCCTGATCCGGGAGGTCTGGAGCGCGAGCCCGGCCAGCGTGATCCAGGCGTCGGTCGGCCCTGGCAGCCCGCTGACGTCGCCCATCTTCAGGTAGTGATCGGACCGGAAGAACGCGTCGAAGCCCAGGTCCTCGGTCGCCCTGGCGACCCGCAGCAGCGTGGCGTAATCGGCGCCCTGCTGGGGCTCGGTGAAGATTCGCAGTTTCATGAGCCCATCTTGCCCGCAGGGCTAGTCGCGGCTGAGGGTGGCCACGCACTCCACGTGGTGGGTCATCGGGAACGCGTCGTAGCCGCGGAGGGCGGTCAGCTGCCAGCCGCCGGCGAGCAGCAGCCGCAGGTCGCGAGCGAGCGTCGCCGGGTCGCAGGACACATAGGCGATACGGCGCAGGGCCGGCTGACCGCACAGGGCGTCGATCACCGGCCTGGCCGCGCCGGTCCGCGGCGGATCCAGCACCGCGACGGACGCCTCATCCGGCCCTGTCCTGTCCAGTACGGCGGCGACGTCGCCGCGGTGCACCCGCGCCCACGGCCAGGCGCGCAGGTTATGCCGCGCGTCCCGGACGGCGGCCTGATCCTGCTCGATGGCGATGACAGTGCCCTCCGGGCCGACCGCCTCCGCCAGCACGCCGGCGAACAGGCCGGCCCCGCTGTAGAGGTCCAGCGCGGTCTCGCCGGGCTGCGGCCGAGCGGCGGCAAGGACGGCCGCCGCCAGCGTGCCCGCCGCACCGCCATGCACCTGCCAGAACCCGCCCAGGCTGACCCGCCAGTCGCGGCCCGCGGCCTGCTGGGTGAGGTAGCCGCGGCCGCGCACCGGAATCCTCGAGCCGCGCTTGCGCGCCAGTGCCACAGTGTCAGCCGGCACCTCGGGAAGCCTGCCCGAGGCGACGGGGCCGGAGACCAGAACGCCCCGTTCGCCGGTGGCGGGGACGACGCTGACCTCCACTGAGTGAGCTGACGGCCATTGGTGGCCGGTCACGTCGGCGGCCGTGATCAGGTCGTGCGCGATCAGGCACTCCTCGACCGGCACGATCTCGTGCGAGCGGTGCCTGCGGAGCCCCGGCCTGCCGGACCGGTCAATCGCGAACGACACCACTGTCCGCCAGCCCAGGCCGGTCTCCGGGCCAGTGCGCCAGCCGCTACCCGTCTCGTCGCCGCCGACGGGGACGACCTCGACCTCGCGGTCGATGCCGCCGATGCGGCTGAGCTGCTGCCTGACGACCACCGCCTTGAGTGCGCGCTGCGCCGGGAGGCTGACGTGCTGCCAGTCGCAGCCGCCGCAGCCGCCGGGCCGGGCGTACCGGCACGGGGCGGGCACGCGGTCCGGTGAAGCCCGGAGGATCTCGGTGGCGTCAGCCCTGGCGAACCGGGCGGTGGCCTGGGTCACGGTCGCCTGTACCCGCTCACCAGGCAGGGCATGCCGAACGAAAATGACCCAGCCCGTATCATCCTGCCTGGAAACGCACCAGCCGCCATGCACGACTTCGCCGACTGTGAGTTCCAGCACGTCACCGGCCTTTGGGCCGGGGGCTGGCGTGGTAGTCACGGCTACATCGTGCCCTGGCGGTGCGCGCTGGCGCCGGCTGGGTACCTGTCTGGCAGGCAGGCACCGGGTCGGGTGGCTAGCAGCATCGCGCCGGAGGGAATACCGTGACTGCACCGCTCTGGCTGGAAGGACGCACGTGCACATCGTGATCATGGGATGCGGGCGGGTCGGCTCCAGCATCGCCCACACTCTCGAGGAATCCGGTCATTCGGTCGCCGTCATCGACCAGGACCCGGAGGCCTTCCGCAAGCTGGCGTCCGGTTTCAAGGGCATCAAGGTCACCGGCGTGGGGTTCGACCGGGACGTGCTGACCGAGGCAGGCATCGAGCGGGCTGACGCCTTTGCGGCGGTCAGCAGCGGTGACAACTCCAACGTGATCGCGGCAAGGGTTGCCAGGGAGTCGTTCGGCGTGCAGCGCGTGGTGGCCCGCATCTACGACCCCCGCCGAGCGTCGGTCTACCAGCGGCTGGGCATTCCCACCGTGGCGACCGTCGCCTGGACGGCGGACCAGATGCTGCGCCGCATCATCCCGGAGGGCGCGGAGTCGCTGTGGCGCGACCCCACCGGCGAAGTGGTCCTCGCCGAGGTCGCGTACTCCGACCACTGGCTGGGCGAGAAGGTCTGCGACCTCGAGCGGGCGTCGAACACCCGGGTCGCCTACATCTCCCGGCTGGGCGAGGCGGTGGTGCCAGGACCGAGCCTGGTGCTGCAGGAGGGAGATGTCGTGCACGTGATCGCGGCCGACCGTGACCTCGCCGAGATCGCCAGGGTCTTCGCGGGCCCGGAGCCCGGAAGGGGAAGTCACTGATGCGCGTCGCGATCGCGGGCGCCGGGGCGGTCGGCCGTTCCATCGCCAAGGAGCTGCTGGAGAACGGCCACGAGATCCTGCTCATCGACAAGGATCCTAGTTCTATCAAGGTGCACAGTGTCCCGCGAGCAGAGTGGCTGCTGGCCGACGCATGCGAGATCAGCGCGCTGGACGATGCGGCACTCGAGCGCTGCAACGTGGTGATCGCGGCGACCGGAGACGACAAGGCCAACCTCGTCGTCTCGCTGCTCGCCAAGACCGAGTACGGCGTGCCCCGAGTCGTCGCAAGGATCAACCACCCCAACAACGAGTGGCTGTTCAACGAGTCCTGGGGAATCGACGTGGCGGTCTCGACGCCGCGGCTCATCTCCGCGCTGGTGGAGGAGGCCGTCAGTGTCGGGGACCTGGTGCGGCTGATGACCTTCAGGCAGAGCGAGGCGAGCCTGGTTGAGCTCACCATGCCGCCCAACGCGCCGCTAGCGGGCCAGCGAGTCGGCAGCATCGAGTGGCCCGTCGACACGGCGCTGGTCGCCATTCTCCGCGACGGCCGGGTCATCGTCCCCAGCCAGGACGACCCCCTCGAGGGCGGCGACGAACTGCTGTTCGTGACCAGTCAGAACGTCGAGCATGAGCTGGCCACGCTGCTGGCCGCCGAGCATGAGACGGAACGCCCTGGCTGAGCCGGGCTGCCCGGCTCGCCGGCCGCGGCCCGCTAGCGGGTCTCGGTGATCTCCGGGCCGCGCTCGAACGGATTGAGCAGGTCCGGCTCCTCCTGGGCGGCGAGCTGGTCCTCCAGGACCTGGCGCGCCTCGTCCGGAAGCCTGATCTCCAGTGGCTTGCGCGGCGGTTCCGCATGGTCGCCGCGAACCACGACAACGTCGGCGAAGATCTGCTCGAACGGCACCGCCAGGTTCGCGTCCACTGCCGCCGGGCCGCTGATCAGGCCGCGCAGGAACCAGCGAGGGCCGTCGGCGCCGATGAAGCGCAGCGGCTGCGGCGGGATGCCCTGACCCTCCGCGCCCTGCGGAACGACCATCGCCACCAGCTCGGGCCCGAACGGCCCGTCCTGCTCCGAGCTGCTGCCGCCGGCCTTGACCACCTCGTCGGCGATCTCGGGCCTGACCTCGTGCCACAGGCCGGAACTGCGCGGGGCAGCGAACGGCTGCAGCTGGAGGCCGCTGTCCTCGTGGACGACCGCGATCGAGATGCCCTCGTCCTCGGACACGAAGACCTGGACGTCGAAGCCGTCCCGCACGGGCACGAGCAGGCTGCCGAAGTCGATGCGCTCCCCGGCGGGGAACTCGCCAGCGCCGTCCCAGGGGCCGTCCGAGCGCAGCATGGCCGGGCTCGCGGCCGATGGGTCGCGCAGCCGGGTCCAGGTCCCCGGATCACCGAGGTCAGCCCGCGAGGACCGGCCCCGTCCGCCGACCGCGTCATCAGCCGCGCCGGGCTCGCCGGCGGCGGCCGGGCTCAGCTCATCCGCTGCGTCGCCGTCGTCCTCGTCGTCCCACTCGTCATCGGCCAGGTCGTCATCACCGGGCTCGTCGTCCCAGTCGTCGTCGGCGTAGTCCTGCTCCGCCAGCTCGTCCTCGGCTGCCGGGTAGTTTCCGTCGCCAGGCTCCTGCCCGGAACCGCTCTCACCGTCACGGTTGCGTCGTCGGAACACCCCGCACGCTCCTCACCTCCCGGCCCGCCTAGCGGCGGCCCGGGACCTCGTTGTCGCCGGCCGGATCGCTGGTCATCGCGTGGCCGCCGGTCGAGCCGTGGCCTCCGTCGCCGCGCTGCGATCCGGGCAGGGTCGTGACTTCCCGGAATACCGGGCGTTCTACCTTCTGAATCACGAGCTGGGCAATCCGGTCACCCCGTCGGAACCGGACCGGGTGCTCGGCATCGGTGTTCAGCAGAATCACCTTGATCTCGCCACGGTACCCGGCGTCCACGGTGCCCGGTGCATTGACAATCGTCACGCCATGCCGGGCTGCCAGGCCAGAGCGAGGATGCACAAACGCGGCGTACCCAGCTGGCAGCGCTATGCACACGCCGGTACCGACGAGGGCGCGCTGGCCCGGCTGGAGCTCTATGTCGGCAGTGAGGTACAGGTCGCTGCCGGCGTCCCCCGGATGGGAGCGCTGCGGCAGCGGCAGGTCAGGATCGAGCCGGCAGATCAGGATCTCCACTGACCCCGGCTCGGTGCAGGCGCAGGCCATCGATGAGGTGTCCTTCTGGGTAGCTCCGGCTGGCTGGCGGCGCCGGCAGCTAGGAGGGCGGCTGCCCGTTCCGCAGCTCGGGCCAGGCATAGGTAATCACGGCAGCGACCGGCACGGCGATGATAGCGCCGGGAATGCCCGCGATAATGCCTCCCACCGCAAGCACGAGGATGATCGCCAGCGGGTGCAGCCGGATGATGCGCCCCATGACCAGCGGCTGCAGCAGGTGGCTCTCGATCTGGTTCTCCAGCAGGAACACGCCGAGCAGGATGACCGCGGCGACCCAGCCCTTGGTCGCGAGCGCCACCAGGATCGCCAGAGCGCCCACCACCAGGATGCCGATGATCGGGATGAAGGCAGCCAGGAAGACCAGCACGATCAGCGGGACCAGCAGCGGCACGCCGAGCAGCCACAGCGCCAGGCCGATGAACAGCGCGTGGATCGCCGCCACCACGGTCGTGCCCCGGATGTAGTTCACCAGCGCCCGCCAGCCCGCGTCACCGGCGTTGCCCGCGCGCCGCCTGGCCTCCGGCCGCATCCCGCTAATCAGGAACCGCCAGATCCGGCGGCCGTCCTTGATCAGGAAGAAGCTGATGAACAGGGTCAGCACAATCCCGGCCAGGAACTCCAGCGCGTACTTGCCGCCGGTCAGCACGGTTCCGGCCACGACCGACTTGTGCTGGGAGATGTAGTTGAGTACGTCGGTACTGAGCTTCGAGAGCCGGGAGGCGTTCAGGTGGAACGGCGGCCCCGCCAGCGAGCGCTGCAGCTGGTCCGCCGTCTTCTGCACCTCAGAGAACAGCACCGGGTACGTGTCGCTGATCTGGGTCACGACGAGCCAGCCCGCGCCCCCGATCACGACGATCATGAGGCCGAAGGCGCACCAGGTCGACGCCAGGTCGGACATGCCGCGGCGGCGCAGCAAGGCGGCTAGCGGCTGCAGCAGCGCGCACAGCAGCATCGCGGCAATGAAGGGCAGGACCACGAGCCGCAGGTGCTCGGCCAGCCGGAAGGCGAGGTAGATGACGAGCCCGGTCAGCAGCAGCCGCCAGGACCAGGCAGCCGATTGCCGCAGCAGCCTGGGTACCTGGGAGTCCGGGCTCCGCAGCGCCGGTTCGACCTCGGCCTCGGCGTCGGCCTCGGCCTGACCGCCGGCGGCCGTGCCTGCAGCCGCGGCCGATGCTGCCGCGACGGCACCAGAGTCGCTGCCCGCCAGCAGCCAGACAGGCCGCCAGATCCGCCGGAGCGCGCCGAGGAAGCCGGCGCCGGGCTGGCCAGAGCCAGCAGGCGGCGACTGGCCAGCGGCCTCCGCCAGCTCGCCACCCGCCTCGTCGCCTACCGGCTGCTCGCCCGTGTGCTCGCTGCCCGTGTCCTCGCTGCCCATCACCACCGGCTGATCGCCTTCCGCTGTCACCGGCTCGCCGCCGGCCTCTCCACTCAACCGGCCCGTCATGCAGTACATGTAACCAACTACGGTGGTGCCATGCACTTGTACCGCGAGCGCCTGTTCGCGCCGCCGCTCTGGTGGGTGGTCGGGATGATCACCATGCTGACGTTTGGCGCGATCGTATGGACGGGATTCGACCTTGCCATCACCATTGCCGTCTTTAGCGCGCTGATCCTGATCACCGCGGCCTTCCTGCTGAACTGGGGACGCGCGGTCATCGAGGTGACGGCAGGCGAGATCGCCGTGGCAGGCTCGGCCCTCCCGACGGCCCTGGCCGGCGAGGTCAGGGCACTGGACGAGGCGCAGACCCGGGCACTCCGGGGGCCGCGGGCCGACCCGGGCGCTTTCGTTCTGATCAGGCCGTACCTGTCCCGCTCGGTCTATATCGAGGTCACAGGCCCGGACCCGGCAGTGCCGTACTGGCTGCTGGCGACCAGGCACCCGGCCGAGCTAGCGGCCGCAATCGAGAGTTCACGCCCCGTGGTCAGCCCCGGCGGCGTGACCATGACATGATCACCACAGCCGGGGCTGCGCCCCGCCTCGGAGTAAGGGGCGGACGCCCCCGAGACACGCGCTAGGGAGGACGGGCTGATGGCAGGCAAGAGCGGCGCGGGCAAGGCCAGCGCAGGCAGCCGCGTGGTTACCGCGCTGGTCGGCGCCGGGGCTGCCTTCGCGGCGCGCAAGGTGCTCTTCTTCGGCTGGAAGAAGGTCACCGGCAAGGAGCCGCCGGAGCACCCCGAGGACCCGCAGGTCGGCCTCGGCGAGGCGCTCATCTGGGGCATCGTGCTGGGCGCCGGGGTGCACACGGCGCGGATGCTGGCGACGAGGGCGACCTCCAGGCATCACCAGGACGCCGGGCCGGACGGCAGGCCACCTGTCTAACTCGCGACAGCGGGACGCTGGCGTCGGTCAAGAGCCGGTCTGCCAGAAGTAATGCGACGGTAGTAATGGTGCTGCGGGCGGCGCACTTTGCCCCGCGCCCGCGGCGGTGTGCCTAGCCTGAGTCCGTGCATGGGAAGAATCGCTCCCGCCTGGGCTACAAGATTGCCTATGCGATCCGCAACCCGGATCGCATCACCGGATACGCGCGCCGCCGCGGCCGCGACACCCTGCTCTGGCTCACGACCCGCGACCACGTCAGCTACTACCGCGCGGTCATGCGCTCGGACGCCAGCCGCAGCCACGACCTCGCCGTGGGAAGCAAGTCCCGCGAGTCCTGGCTCAAGGTCGGTCAGCTGCAGTTCGACTACCTGGCCGACCATGGCCTCAAGCCGGATATGCGGATGCTGGAGATCGGCTGCGGCAACCTGCGGGCCGGCCGACTGTTCATCGACTACCTGGACTCGGGCAACTACTACGGCACCGACATCTCGCCGGACATCCTCCTCGCCGCGCAGCGGACCGTGGTTGAGTTCGGCCTGCAGCGCAAGCTGCCGCATCTGAGCCTGGTGAGTGACCTCCGGCTGGACTTCCTGCCCGACGATCACTTCGATGCGGTGCACGCGCACAGCGTTTTCTCGCACTCGCCGCTGCCGGTGATCGAGGAGTGCGTGTCGCATATCGGCCGCGTGATGGCGCCCGGCGGCTTCTTCGACTTCACCTTCGACCGGACCGAGGGCGCGGAGCATCAGGTCCTGCGGGAGGATTTCTACTACCGCACGCAGACCCTTATTGACCTGGCCCGCAAGTACGGACTGCAGGCCGAGTACATGCCGGACTGGGAAACCACCGGCCACGAGCAGTCCAAGATCCGGGTAACTCGGCCGGCCTAGCCGCCAGGGATACTTTTCTCCGCCTTCGCGGACCAGACTGGTAGCCAGCGCGCTGGCGGGCATAGTGGTCCAGGAGGTGGATATGGCTGCGCATATGGAGGTATCCCAGTCGCGGGTGCTGGCCATGGTCCTGGCCGGCGGTGCGGGCAAGCGCCTGGCGCCGCTGACTGCGGACCGGGCAAAGCCCGCAGTGCCGTTCGGCGGCCTGTACCGGCTGGTCGACTTCGCCCTCTCCAACCTGGTCAACTCGGGCATGCGGCGCATCTGCGTCCTCACCCAGTACAAGAGCCACAGCCTGGACCGGCACATCACCACGACCTGGCGGCTGAGCAGCCTGCTCGGCAACTACGTGACACCGGTCCCGGCCCAGCAGCGGCTCGGCCCGCACTGGTACACCGGGTCGGCGGACGCGATCTACCAGTCCCTCAATCTGATCTTCGACGACCAGCCCGACATCGTCGCGGTCTTCGGTGCCGATCACGTCTTCCGGATGGACCCGCAGCAGATGATCGACCAGCACGTCGCGGGCGGCGCGGGCGTCACTGTGGCGGCCATCCCGGTGCCGCGCGAGGAGGCAACGGCGTTCGGCGTCATCCGGGTCGGACCGGACGGGCGCACGATCGACGCGTTCCTGGAGAAGCCGGCCGACCCGCCCGCGATGCCCGGCCGCCCGGACATGGCGTTCGCCTCGATGGGCATCTACATCTTCTCGGCCGACGTGCTGGTGGACTCGCTGCGCGAGGACGCGGCCGACGACAGCAGCCGGCACGACATGGGCGGGGACATCGTGCCGATGCTGGTTAAGAAAGGCGCGGCACAGGTCTACGACTTCCTCGACAACAAGGTGCCCGGCGCGGAGGAGCGCGACGCGGGGTACTGGCGGGACGTCGGGACGCTGGACTCCTTCTTCGACGCGCACATGGACCTGTGCGCGGTGCACCCGGTGTTCAACCTGTACAACGACAGGTGGCCGATCCTCACCGCCGTGCCGTCCCAGCCGCCGGCCAAGTTCGTGCACGACAGCGGCGACCGCATCGGCCGCGCGATCAACAGCGTGGTCAGCAACGGCGTGATCGTGTCCGGCGGCCTGGTCCGCGACGCGGTGCTCTCCCCTGGCGTTCGCGTTAACAGCTGGGCCAGGGTTGAGCGCGCAGTGCTGCTGCACAACACCAAGATCGGGCGGCACGCGGTCATCGAGAACGCGATCATCGACAAGAACGTGGACGTCCCCGAGGGCGCCGTGATCGGCGTCGACAAGGACCGCGACCGGGAGCGCGGCTTCGTCGTCTCCGATGGCGGCATCACGGTCGTGGGCAAGGGCCAGGACGTGCCGCTGTGACCACAGCGCGGTCATGACGGGAGCAGTCTCGTGACCCAGCCCGCCCCGCTTCCCGCGCAGCGACTGCGGGTCGCCATGCTCACCAGGGAGTACCCGCCCGAGGTCTACGGCGGCGCTGGCGTCCACGTCGAGTACCTGGCACGGTCGCTGGCCAGCCTGGTCGATCTCACCGTGCACTGCCAGGGCGCCCCCCGGCCGGACGCCATCGCGCACCAGCCGTGGGACCAGCTGTCCGCGGCGAGCTCCGCGCTGCAGGTCATCTCGACCGATCTGGCGATGACAGCGGCCGTCGGCGGCGCCGACCTGGTGCACTCGCACACCTGGTACGCCAGCCTGGCGGGCCACCTGAGCTCGCTGCTGTACGGCGTGCCGCACGTTATGACCGCGCACTCGCTGGAGCCGCTGCGGCCGTGGAAAGCCGAGCAGCTCGGCGGCGGGTACTCGCTGTCCGGCTGGTGCGAGCGCACCGCTATCGAGTCGGCCGCTGCCGTCGTCGCGGTGTCGAACGGCATGGCGGCCGACATCCGCGCGTGTTACCCGGAGGTGCCGGCCGACCGCGTGCGGGTGATCTACAACGGCATCGACGCGGACGAGTATCAGCCCGATCACGGCCGGGACGTGCTCGACAGGCTCGGCATCGATCCCGCCGAGCCGTCGGTCGTCTTTGTCGGTCGGGTCACCCGGCAGAAGGGCCTGCCGGTGCTGCTGCGCGCGGCGGAGTGGATCGACCCGGCAGTACAGCTCGTGCTCTGCGCAGGTCAGGCGGACACAGCCGAGCTCCAGGCGGAGGTAACCGGGCTGGTCGAGCATCTGCGTGCTACCAGGTCCGGCGTGATCTGGCTGCCGGGCATGCTGGCTAAGCCTGAGGTGATCCAGATCCTCAGCAACGCCACGGTGTTCGCCTGCCCGTCTGAGTACGAGCCGCTCGGCATCGTCAACCTCGAGGCGATGGCGTGCGGCTGCGCCGTCGTCGCATCAGCAGTAGGCGGGATACCGGAGGTTGTCGCCGACGGCGAGACCGGGCTGCTGGTCCCGCCCGGCGAGCCGGAGGCACTGGCCACGGCCATCAACTCGGTGATCCGCGATCCTGGCCGGGCGGCGGCGCTCGGGGCCCGCGGGCGCGAGCGGGCTGTCGCCGAGTTCAGCTGGGCGGCCATCGCCGCCCAGACTGCGCAGCTGTACGCAGAACTGGCGGGCCGCTGACGAGCCGCCGGCCTGGCCAGTGGCGCGAGAGCGCGCCCTGACTTAAGATACTTCTCTTGAGATACATCTCAACTTGAGGAGACAGCACCATGCAGCCGGAACCCGCGCCTGTCCCGCAGCCAGCCGTGCAGCCGACCGTGCTGCCGACTGCACAGGCAGCGGCGATGCGGGCCGGCGACCGGGACAGGGATGCGGTCGTGCAGCGACTGCAGGAGGCGTTCGCCGAGGGCAGGCTTGACGACGACGAGTTCGACCGGCGGACCAGGGCCGCGCTGACGGCCCGGCTGAGCAGCGACCTCGCGCCCCTGACCGCTGACCTGCCGCAGGCGTCAGGGACCGCGCCGGCCATCAGCCCGGCCGTCGCGGGCCGACCGCCCGGCCGGTTCGCGATCGCGTACAAGAGCTCGATCCGGCGCGGCGGCCGGTGGCGTGTGCCCGAGCGGTTCCGCGCGATCGTCTACAAGGGCAACGGCCACATCGATCTGCGCGCAGCCGAGCTGACCGCACCGGTGACGACTGTGTTCGCGGTCGCCTACAAGTCGCGCATAGACGTGCTTGTGCCGCTCGGCGTCCGGGTGGATCTGGAGGGCTTCGGCGTTAGCAAGGGCTGGTCGGCTGAGGAAGACCTGGAAGGCCGGCTGCCCGCCGACGCCCCGGTGGTGCATATCCGCGGCATCGGCTACAAGGGCACGGTGGACGTCAGCACCAGGCCGCAGGACTCCGGCCGGACACTGCCCGCCTGACACTGCCGGCCTGATGCTCGCGCCGGCGCCTCCCGTCGATGCCTGACTGGTGGCGCTATTACCCCGCCAGCGCGGCATCCACGAGCTGTCAGGTAACCGAGCCCGCCGCGGCGCCGGTCGCCCGGTCGCCCCACCTGGCAATCTCGCCCTCGAGGTCCAGTGGCATGATCATCGAGCCCCCGGCGGTCTCCTCCGCCCAGTTCTCGGCAGGCACCCGCCACATGACCTCGAACTCAATCCCGCTCGGGTCCTTGGCGTACAGCGACTTCGAGACGCGGTGATCGCTCGATCCGACCAGGGCGCTTCGTGCGACCAGGCGCTCCCGGACGCCGGCCAGCTCTGCCAGCGTGCCGACTTCCCAGGCCAGGTGATACAGACCGAGGTAGTGGCCGGCCGGCAGCTGGCCGTCGGGCACCGCGAACAGGCCGAGATCGTGATCGTTGGCCGTCCCCTGCGCCCGGAGGAACGCGGCCTGCCCTGGTATCTCCATGGCTATCTCGAAGCCGAGCGCGAACGTGTAGAAGTCGACGCTCGCGGCGAGGTCACGGACGTACAGCACAGCGTGATTGAGTCGGCGGACGGCCATCAGAGTTCTCCATTCAGCTCTGCCACGCATAAGCGGTGGCAGCGCCTGCCGCATTCCCGCCCGGCCGCGGTGCGATCACGCGGGCCGCATCACCAGGCCAGCCTCGCGCGCGGAGCTGAAGTCATCACGAATAGCGACCACGTCCCGGCCGCCCGCGGCCAGCATCGACGCCGCTACCGCCGCCCGGTAGCCAGCCTGACAGTGCACCCAGATCTCGCCGGGCGGTAGCTCGCTCATCCGGTCGCCGAGCTGGTGCAGCGGGATGTGCACCGCGCTGTCGAGGTGCGAGTCCGCCCATTCGCTGTCCCTGCGGACGTCCAAAACCACCAGCGAGCCGCGGTCGGCACGCCCTGCCAGGGCGGCAAAGTCGGCCGTCGCAAACGACTCAAGCGCCTCACCGGCCGCCCACAGCGCTGGCTCCCCGGTCACTGCCGCCTCGATCCGGTCGATGCCGATCCGGCACAGGTCCCGCACCGCGTCCTCGACGGCGCCGGCGGTATCGCCGATCAGCGTCAGCGGCGCCCCCCACGGGATCAGCCAGCCCAGGTAGGTCACCATGCTGTCGCTCAGCTCGAAGTTCAGCGTGCCGCGCAGGTGCCCGGCGGCAAAGGCCAGGTTCGACCGCAAGTCGACAACCCACTCGCCGGCCTCGATCCGGCGGCGCAGTTCACCCGCACGGACCGGGCGCGGCGCGACGAGGTCAGGCGCCACCGGGCCGGCCAGGTTGGCCGGTCCCATATGCGCGTAATAGGCCGGGTAAGCGTCGAGCCCGGCTAGCAGCTCGCGGACGTAGTCGGCCTCAGTGCTGGTCAGCGCGGGGTTGTGGCGCTTCTCGTCGCCGATCGTGGAGGGTCCGCCGACGGTCGGGGTGGCCGAGCAGAAACTGCCGAAGCCGTGAGTCGGGCACACCGGCACGGCGTCGGGCAGCTCACGGGCCAGACGGCGGGCGGAGGCGAACTGAGCCCTGGACAGCGCGGCCTTATGGTCAGCGCCGAGCAGGTCGGTCCGGCCGGTGGACCCGTTCAGCAGTGATCCGCCGGTAAAGACCGCGAGGACCTGCCCGGTCGCGCCCGCGGGCCCCTCGCCGCCGGCGATCCCTGCGCTGAGGACGTAGGACAGGTGGGTAAACGTGTGGCCGGGTGTCGCGATCGCCTGGACGCGCATGTCACCCACCCGGACCAGCTCGCCGTCCGTGACCGGCGTCCGGTCGAATGACACCGGATCCGCGGCGTTGACCAGGTACTCCGCGCCGACGGCACGCGCCAGTGCCAGGCCGCCAGTCACGTAGTCGTTGTGGATGTGCGTCTCGAGCACGTGCGTGATCGTGACGCCGCGATCGGCCGCCAGCTTCGCGACCCGGTCGAAGTCGCGCTGGACATCCACGGCGACCGCCGCGGTGCCGTCGGTCGCCAGGTAACCGCGGTCGCCGAGCGAGGGCGTGTCAATGGCAATTATCTCGATCATCTCTGCCAGACCTGCCCATCTGCCGTGCGACGCACACGCCGGCGTGCCACGTCAGGTCACGGCCTCGGGCCAGTGTAAACACTGCGCGGGCGGATCGGGATGTTGCGCTCGTACTCCTCCAGCGCATGCGCCAGCCAGCCTGCAGTGCGGCCAGTTGCGAAGATCGCCTCCCCCGCGCCGCGGATCATCCCGGCCGCACCCGCGAGCACCGCGAGCGCGAATTCGATGTTGGGCTCCGGCAGCGCCCGGCCTCGTGCCTCCTCGGTCACCGCCGACGCGATGGCCAGTTGCGGCGAGTCCGGCGCGAACTCGGCAATCAGCCGGAGCAGCAGGTTCGCTCGCGGATCACCCTCTTTGTACACGAAATGCCCGAATCCCGGCAGCTTCTCGCCCCGGCGGAGCACATCGCCGACTACCTGCGGCGCATCCGCCGGGGAGGCGGCCGCGCTCAGCATCAGCTCGGCGCCGAGCGCGGCGCCGCCATGCAGGGCGCCGCCCATCGCGCCGAGACCGGTCGCGACGACGGCGTACGGATCGGCTCGCATGGATGCCGCGACCCTGGCCGCGAGCGTCGAGGCGGCCAGCTCGTGGTCAGCCACCAGCACCAGCGCCGCGTTCAGCACCGGCAGCAGGCCAGGCGGGACCGCGCCCGTGCACAGCTTCGGTGCCAGCCGCGCGGCCACTGCCCCCGCGTTCTCCGCGGCCGGCTGGCTGGCCTCGCCAGCCCGGTGCTGGCCTGTCTCGGGCAGCGCGTCGGTCATTCCGGCTACCAGCGCCTTGCCCGCTGCGACCACGGCAGGCAGGTCCAGGTGCAGGCGGAACTGATCGGTTGCTGCCAGGGCGGGAACGATGACCTGCAGCCGCTCCAGCGGCAGGGTGCCAGCCGGGAGGGCTGCCTGGGCGGCGCGGCCAGCCGCAAGCGCCTCAGGCGTCGCCTGCCAGCCCGCGCGGCCCGCGCCCGGCCGGCTGGCGCCCTGTTCCGGCAGGGATCCTGTCCACAGCAGCATCGCGACGTCCTCGAACGTTCGCCGCAGCGCCAGGTCGCCGGCATCGAAACCGCGGTAGCGCTGTGAGGTGCTGGTGAGCTCGGTCAGCGCGGACTCGAACAGCAGCTCAGCCGGGCTGCCGACGCGCCGCGGGCGGCCCCGGCGGGCGAGCTCGTCGATCTCTCCGGCGTCGAACATGCTGGCTCTGCCTTCTGTCTCGCGGCGCCGGCTTAGCACCCCCCGGCTGACGTAGGCGTACAGGCTTGCCTGCTTGATGCCCAGCCGCTGCGCAGCCTCGGCAGCGCCGATCCACTCGGTCATCGCGCTCCTGCCCCGTCTCGCACCGATGTGATTCAGATTGCGACCCGCCGCGTGTCTAAGCCGCCACGTTTACGGCAAAAACCTTCCTGACGGACCGGCGAGAACATTGATTTTAATCAATATTGACACATCTTCAGTGCCGCGATCAAGATTAGATGAGTTCCCCTCGCGCTGCCCCCTAAGGAGAGCCATGAACGCCCCAGCAGACGTAGCCGCCGCGCCGTACGAGGCGCCCGCCGGACTGGCCGGCGTGTCCGTGGCCCGCACCACCGTCTCTGACGTCCTCGGCCGGAAGGGCTTTTATCACTACCGCGGCTACAACGCCGTGGACATCGCCCGGCGCGGGCGCGTCGAGGACGCCTGGTACCTGCTGCTGCGCGGCGAGCTGCCGACGGCGCAGCAGCGCGCTGAGTTCGTGCGCGAGACGGCGGCGCTGCGGGTGCTCCCCGACGGTGTTGCCGACCTGCTGCCGGCGATCGCGCGGCTGAGCCCGCCCGGCTCGCTGGCATCGCTGCGCAGTGCGATCTCCGTAGCCGCCCAGGCCATGGGCTGCCGTCCGTGGACCGACCAGACCGACGCGCAGACGGCTGAGCAGGCCGCCCGGCTGTCGTCCATCATGCCGGTGCTGGCCGCGCAGCTATTCCGGCTGGCCAGCGGCCAGGAGGTGGTGCAGCCGCGCGCAGACCTCGGCTACAGCGACAACTACCTGTACATGATCACGGGCGAGCTGCCGGGCGAGCGCAGCAGGTACGCGGTCGAGCGCTACCTGATGCTCACCATCGACCATGGCTTCAACAACTCGACGTTCACCTCGCGGGTCATCGCCTCGTCCGGCGCCGACCTGGGCGCGGTCGTAACCGGCGCGCTCGGGGCGCTCTCCGGCCCGTTCCACGGCGGGGCGCCGGCCCGCGTGTTCGACATGCTGGACGCGATCGGGACGGCCGACAACGCCGAGCCGTGGCTGCGCAACGCCATCGAGCACGGCGACAAGCTGATGGGCTTCGGGCACCGCATTTACAAGACGATCGACCCGCGGTCGGCGCTCCTCCACGAGGTCGCCAGGGAGCTGCACAGCGATCGCGTCGAGCTGTCCGAGCTGGTGGAAAAGACCGCGGTCGAGCTGCTGGCCGAGCTCAAGCCGGGTCGCGAGCTCTATGCGAACGTCGAGTTCTACGCGGGCGTCGTGCTCGAGGCCGCCGGCCTGCCACGGGAGATGTTCACCGCGACGTTCGCCTGCAGCCGGATCATCGGCTGGATGGCCAACGTGCTCGAGCAGGTCGCCGACAACCGCATCTTCCGGCCGCTGGCGCACTACGACGGCCCGGAGGCGCCGCGCGAGTTCCCGGACTTCTGGCAGCCCGGCCAGCCCTGACCGCCTCAGCCGCTTCCCGCGGCTGAGGCTCAGGAGACCCGCTGGTCTAGGGGCCTAGCTGCTTGCGCTGCCGGTTCTGGCGCAGCCGGCGGCGCTGCTCAGGCGACAGCATCCGGTAGGCGATCACCGGGATGGCGATGGCGGCAGCAATGACGGCGATGGCAAGCCACGGATTGATGATGAACAGGATCAGCCCGATCGCGACCCCGATGAGGCCATACCTGAGATGCGGTGTCATGCCGGGCTCCCTCCGGGAACGAAGTTCCCTGAATTGTCAACTCTCCCGCCGGGCCGGTAGTTCCCGGCCCAGCCGCGACCGCCCAGCCAGCGGGTTCCTGCGACTGCGCTCGATGGTAGATGATGTCACCCATGACTCTTTCCCTGCCTGTCGAGGCCGAGGCAAATGAGCTGCTCACCCGGAGTCCGCTGGCCCTGCTGATCGGCATGCTGCTCGACCAGCAGGTGCCGCTGGAGAAGGCTTTCAGCTCTCCGCTGGAACTCGTCCGGCGCCTCGGCCACGAGCCCACTGCGGCTGAGCTGGCCGAATTCGACCCTGAGGCACTGACGGTCCTCTTCTCGGAGCGCCCGGCGCTGCACCGGTTCCCGAAGGCCATGGCTGCCCGCACGCAGGACCTGGCCCGGCTGATCATGGACCGCTACGACGGCGATCCGGCTGCGGTCTGGACTGGTGCCATATCCGGCTCTGACCTGGTCAGCAGGCTCGCCGGACTGCCGGGATTCGGCGGCGCGAAGGCGCGGATCTTCGCCGCGCTCCTCGGGAAGCAGCTCGGCGTCCGGCCGGACGGCTGGCGCGAGGCAGCAGAGCCGTTCGGCGCGGAAGGCTCGCATTACTCGGTGGCCGACATCGTCGACGACACCTCGCTCGCCGCGGTCCGCGCGTACAAGAAAGAGCTGAAAGCCGCCGCCAAGGCCGGGGCTGCAGGCTAGGGCGGCTGGATCCGCCATGGACGACACCTCGTTCCCGCAGGCTGGCACTGCCGCCGTGCACGTGCTGCACGCGGGCTATACCCGCGAGGAGGCGGGCGGCGAGCGCGTCGCCAGCACCATCACGCTCATCCAGGACGGGAACGTGGTCGTGATCGTCGATCCGGGCATGGTCGCCTCGCGGTCTGAGCTGCTGACCTCGCTCGGTGCGCACGGCGTGCTGCCCGGGTCGGTAACTGACGTCGTATTCAGCCATCACCACCCCGATCACACGGTCAACGCAGCGCTGTTCCCCGCCGCCCGGATCCATGACCACTGGGCGATCTACGACGGCGACCTGTGGCTCAGCCGGGAGGCGGACGGCTACCACCTGAGTCCGTCGGTGGCGCTGATCGCCACGCCCGGCCACACTCCTGAGGACATCACGACGCTCGCGGCCACCCCGGAGGGCGTGCATGCCTGCACGCACGCCTGGTGGGGGCAGGACGGCCCGGCCGACGACCCGTTTGCCCCGGACACAGCCGTGCTGGCGGCCAGCCGGGCTCGCATCCTGGCCCTGGCCGCGGTCATCATCCCCGGGCACGGGCCGGCCTTCCGCCCGGACGACAGCACCCCACGCTAGCTCAGGCTGCACCGGGCGGCCTGGCTGGCCCGCGCTGCAGCGATAGCTGACCTGCCGGAACTGAGCTGTTTTGCGTAAGATGCCGAAGGCGGGGGGAACACGACCGACTCGACAGGAACGACTTCGGTGGCCTACGGGGAAGCTGGCGCCGTGACCGACCGCCGGGCTGCCAGGCGCTCGCTCACGGCACGCAACGCGCGCCTGGCACTGGCCGGGCTGCTGCTGGTCGTCGTTATGCTCGGCGGTCGCGCCCAGATCACTCACCCCACCTGGACCGGGCCCTGGCGTCAGCACAGCTCCGCCATCTGGGCCGCGCTCGACGGCGTCCTTGTGCTGCTGCTGCTCGCCGTCAGGCGGCTGCGACGCCGCGGACTGCAGGCGCCCTATCCTGCCGCTGAGCTGCGGCGATGGCTGCACAACACCATCGGGGTCGCGATAGGAGTCGTCACCATCCTCGCCATCCTGGCTTTCGCCGGCGTGAAGCTCGGGACCGGCCAGGGCCAGCCGCTGCGCCTCAAGCCGGGGGTGCTGAAGCGGTTCCGGGTCAAGCCCCTTCCCCGTCGCGTTTCGCCGCCGGACCTGACCTTGGTGCTGTACGGCCTGATGGCCGTGGTCCTGCTGGCTGCTATCGCGGCCTGCATGCTGCTACTCAGGCAGCGGCACCGGGCACCTGCCGGATATGACGCCGAGTTGGAGATCGCTTCGGAGGAAGTCAGCCTCCAGCAGGCCGTCGACTCCGGACGGCTGGCACTGCGTGCGGTTGACGATGCCCGAGCCGCCATCATCGCCTGTTACGTGGCGATGGAGGGGAGCCTGGCCAGGGCCGGCGCGATCCGCGGTGCCGCCGAGACAGCGGACGAACTGCTGGGGCGAGCACAGACCAGCGGCCTGCTTCGGGATCCCGCCGCGGCCGCCCTGGTCGCGCTGTTCAATGAGGCCAGATTCTCCAGCCACGCGCTGCGCCCGGCGGCGCGGACCGAGGCCAGCCTGGCGCTCGATGCGATCTCAGCGGAGCTGTCCGGGCGGGCCGGCGAGCGTGCCGACGCGGCACCGACGGCGGGGACGGGCGCTGGCACGGTGAGTGGCGCGGCGCGAGCTGCCGGCGGCCAGGGGGGCGCACGATGAGCGACCCACGCTCCCGCGGGGGCCGGACGGCAGGCCACTCCGGCCAAGCCGGCCCCGCCAGTCCATCCGGCCCCGCCAGCCCGGTCGGCCAGCGGCCGCCAGGCGGCTGGCGGGCATGCACGCCTGAGCTCGTCATCCTCGCCTGCCTGATCGTTGCGAGCGGCGTGGCGATCTACGGCTACGCAGGCCAGGGCGCTGCTGAGATCGCGCTGATCGGCTGGGGAGCGGTGATCCTGGTGGTGCTGCGGATTCTCGTCCCGCCGTCAACATCGACGGCACCAGACGAAGAGCAGGACCGCCGCGGCGAGCGTGGTCGCACGAGCTTCATCGGCTTCTGGCGCAAGCGCGGCATGCTGACCGACGCGAGCACGAGCATGGTCAGCTATGACAACGAGCTGCGTCAGACACTGCAGCATCTGCTCGCGGCGCGGCTAGCCGAGCGGCACGGCATCAGCCTGTACGCCGACCCGGCGGCCGCTCGCGCGGCGCTGCTGCCCGGCGGCCGGGACAGTGCGCTGTGGTACTGGCTAGATCCCGGGCGGCCGGCCGAGTCCGAGCAGGGCCAGCGCGGCATCCCGCCGCGAACGCTGGCGGCCATCCTCGACCGACTGGAGCACCTGTGACAGAACCTGCCATTGCCCTCACCCCCGGCCAGACCGCGGAGCGGTGCTCGGCCGTGCTCGCCGAGGTAGAGCGGGCTGTCGTCGGCCATCGCCGCAGCCTCGACCTGGTGCTAACCGGCATCCTGGCTGGCGGGCACGTCCTGCTCGAGGATCTGCCCGGTCTCGGCAAGACACTGATTGCCCGGTCATTCGCGACTGCGCTCGGGCTGGACTTCGCCCGGATCCAGTTCACCCCCGACCTCCTCCCGTCAGACGTCGTCGGCGCGCCGCTGTACGACCAGCGAACCGCGCAGATGGTCTTCCGGCCCGGACCGGTCTTCACCCAGCTCCTGCTCGCGGACGAGATCAACCGCACGCCGCCGAAGACCCAGGCCGCGCTGCTCGAGGCCATGGGCGAGAGCCAGGTCAGCATGGACGGAGTGACCAGGCCGCTGCCGAAGCCGTTCGTCGTGCTGGCCACTGACAACCCGATTGAGTACGAGGGCACCTACGAGCTCCCGGAAGCACAGCTGGACCGCTTCCTGATCCGGCTCAGCCTCGGCTACCTGACGACGGAGAACGAGGTCGCGATGCTGCAGCGCCGCCTCGACCGGCGGCAGGAGGCCGCCCGGCTGAGTCCGGTGACCAACGCCGCCGAGCTGATCGCCATGCGGGAATCAGTCGAGCAAGTCGAAGTCGCACCCGACCTGCTGGACTACGTGGTGGCGCTCATCCAGGCGACTCGTCATCATGCCCAGATCCAGGTAGGTGCGAGCCCCCGCGGCGGGCTGGCGCTCGTCCAGCTTGCGCGGGCGCAGGCTCTGCTCCGGCAGCGCGACTATGTCATCCCCGATGACGTGAAGACCATTGCCGTGCCCGCCCTGGCCCACCGCATCACGGTGCGGCCAGAGCTGTGGGCACGGCAGGTGCGGTCAGAGGATGTGATCACCCAGGTTCTGGACACCGTCCCCACACCGCGGGCTGACCCGGCGGCTGCTCTTGCCTGAGCCCGCTGATCCGGCCTCCTACCGCGGCGTCCCGGTGCGCTGGGGCCTGTCGGCCCACGGCCGCAGGCTGCTGACGCTCGCGCTGGCAGGCCTCGCGATTGCTGTCATTACCCGCAGGCCGGAGTTTGTCGCACTGTCGGCTCCGGCGCTCCTGCTGCTCGCCTCCTGGCACGGCAGCCGGCCTGGACAGCTCGCCGTTCGCACGAGGCTGCTGGACGTGCAGACGATTGAGGATGCCGACTCGGCAGTCCTCCTTGATATCGGCGGTCAGGGTCCCTATGTCGCCGAGATCGAGCTTGAGCCGGCCGACCTGATCACGGCCAGCCCGAGGCTCACGATTCCGCCGGATGCGCCGTCCGCTGATGAGACCGCCGCAGGGCCGCGGAAGGCGCAGGTCAGGCATGTGCGGCTGCCGTTCTCGGCGGGCCGCTGGGGCTACCGCCCGATCGGCCTCGTCACGGTGACGCTGTCTGACCGGTACCGCGTGGCCGAGGGCATCGTGCACGTCAGCCTGCCCTGGACCGACTGCCGTCCGGACCCGGCGCAACTGCGGAGCACGCTCGTGCTGAGCAAGCTGCCCAGCCGACTCGGTGAGCACCCGGCCAGGGCTACCGGCGATGGAGTGGAGTTCGCCGGCATCCGCGAGTTCGTGCCCGGCGACCGGCAGCGGCGGGTGAACTGGTCAGCGACCACCCGGTACGGATCGCTGCACCTGAGTACCTTCTCGGCCGAGCGGATCCAGAACATCGTGGTGATCGCCGACGCGACCACCGACGTCGGCGAGCCAGGGCACAGCTCGCTGGACCTCGTCCTTCGTGGCGTCGCCGGGACAGTCCAGCGCTACCTGGCCGCGCGGGACCGGGTAGGGCTGATCGTGTTCGGGAGCAAGCTCAGCTGGATCGGTCCAGGCCAGGGCCGGCGGCACCTGAACCGGCTGCTGCAGCTGCTGGTGTCGACTCCTAGCGGCTGGGAGCGTACCCCGGAGATCGCCCGGCTGCCACGCGCCGCGCTGCCACCCGGGTCGCTGGTCCTGGTCTTCAGCCCGCTACTGGACCCGCGCATCCTCGAGTCCTTGCGGGATCTGCGAGAACGCGGATTCCCCGTGGTGGTGGTCGATGTGCTGAACGCCGGGCCAGAGCACGACGGCAGCAGGATGTCCAGCCTGACCGGACGACTGTGGCGGCTCGAGCAGGACGCGGTCCGGTTCAGCATGACCGAGCTGGGCGTGCCGGTCGTCCACTGGGATGGCGTGAGCAGCCTGGACGACGCGCTCATGCCGTTCTCCCGCCGCACCATGGTGGTCCGCACATGACACCGCCTGCCTCCGCCGGCCCGCGCGAGGACCGCCCACCGGGGCGGCACAGGACTCGCTGGCGACAGCTCGTCCCTGTCGGCCTCCTGGCCGCCCTGTCAGCCCTCTGGTCGGCACTGCCAGCCCGGTCGGGTGCAGGCCCGGCGGCGCTGCTGATCGTCGCACTCGTCTCTGCTGCCTGCAGCCTTATCGAGCTGGCGGTACGCGGCGTCGCAGCGCCGGCAAGCGTCTTCGAGCCGGCCGGGGACCGGCTGACCCGGTATGCCCTCAGCTTCCTCCGCGCTGTCCCGTGGGCGGAAGTGCTGATCATCACGGCCGCAGTGCTGGAGGCGATACACCCGGCCCGGCCCTGGCACACGGTGGTACTCGGCGTGGCCCTGCTCGGCTACCTCTTCGCGATTCATCTGGCCGAACGGGGCGACGGCATTCGCCTGATCATCGACCAGCTGCCGGTGATCGCCGCCGGTATCGGCCTGGCTGTCCTGGCCGCGGGTGCTGCGGCGCTGCCCGGCCTGCCCGCCGGCCCAGCCGCGGCGGCGGTCAGGATCGTGGCGGCCGCCGGTGCCGTCTTCGCTGCCGCCATGGTGATCCCGACCTGGATGACCCGCGACCGCTGACGGCCGCCAGTCTGCCCGCGCCAGGCTGGCTAGCGTCCGGCCGCGTAGCCCTGCATGCCGCGCGGGTTAGCGGCCGCGTACAGCATGCCGCCGGACCGCGAGACCGCGCTCAGCCGGCCGAGCGACCACGGTGCCCGGACGCTCACGTCATGGCCCCTGGCGCGCAAGCCCGCGATGACGTCCTCGCCCGCCCGCGCCTCAATGGCCAGCGACCTCGGCTGAGATCCGCGCGGATAGAACGAGCTCGGGAAATGGTCGGTGTGGTAGGCGGGGGCGTCGATGGCTTCCTGCAGGTTCATGCCGAACAGCACGTGATTGAGGAAGAACGCCAGTGACCACTGGTCCTGCTGGTCTCCGCCTGGCGTGCCGAACGCCAGGTACGGCTCGCCCTCACGCAGGGCCAGACCGGGCGACAGGGTCGTCCGGGGCCGCCGGCCCGGCGCCAGCGTGCTGGCCAGCCCTGGCGTCAGCGTGAACATCTGCGCCCTGGTGCCGAGGCAGAAGCCCAGTCCGGGGATCACCGGCGAGCTTTGCAGCCAGCCACCGCTGGGTGTCGCTGACACCAGATTGCCGAAGCGATCGGCAACATCCAGGTGACAGGTGTCGCCAGGCCCAAGTTCCGGCGCCGACAGGTCGGCGGACGAGGCTGTCGGCTCGCCGGTACCGGGTGCCGCGACCCCGCCGCCCGCCGCGAAGGCCGCCTGCGCATATCCCGGCAGCCGGGGCGGCAGGCCGTCCGGCGCACCTGGCCGGAGCTCCGCCGAGGCCCGATCCGTGATAAGCGTCCGGCGGGTGGCCGCGTACTGCGCGGACAGCAGGCTGGCCAGCGGGACCGGCGACTGCCCGGGATCGCCGTACCAGGCCTCCCGATCCGCGAAGGCCAGCTTCGCGGCCTCGGTGACGAGGTGAATGAGCTCCGCGCTGCCCGGCTGCAGCTCGTCGATTCCAAGGTCGTCGAGCAGCGCGAGCTGCTGCAGGAAGACCGGCCCCTGACCCCACGGTCCGGTCTTGCAGACGGTCAGGCCGCGGAAGTCTGCGGTCACTGGCTGCTCCGCTGACGCCTGCCAGGCGGCCAGGTCGGCCCCGGTCAGGAGGCCGCGGTGCGGCTGACCGGTGACGTCCATGACCTCGGCGCGGGCCAGGTAGCTGACGATCGCCTCGGCGACGAAGCCGGTGTAGAACGCCTGCCTGGCCGCCTCGATCTGCTGCTCCCGGCCCGGTCCGGCGTGCTCGGCCTCGGTCAGGATCCGCTGGTAGACCGCCGCGAGCGCGCGATTGGCAAAGCGGCCGCCCGGCGGCGGGACGCCGTCGGCCAGGTAGACCTCGGCTGAGCCGGGCCAGTGCTCCCGGAAGGTCCCCGCCACTGCCGCGATTGCCGCGCTCGCCGCGGGAAGCATCGGGTAGCCCTGGCTCGCGTAGCCGATCGCGTACTCCAGCACATCGCGCAGCCGCAGGGTGCCGTAGCGCTCGAGCAGCAGCATCCAGGTGCCGAATGCGGCCGGGACGCAGGCGGCCAGCAGCCCGGTGCCGGGTATCAGGTCGAGTCCGAGGCCCGCGAAGTGCGCGGTGGTGGCAGCGGACGGTGCCGGGCCCTGCCCGTCCAGCACGAACGGCTGCCCGTCCGACGCGCTGACCCCGATAACCGGTACCTCACCGCCGGGCCCGTTGAGGTGCGGCTCGACGACCTGCAGGACCAGGCCGGCCGCGACCGCCGCGTCGAAGGCATTGCCGCCCCGCTCCAGGACGGCCATTCCGGCCGCGGACGCCAGCCAGTGCGTAGAGGCCACCATGCCGAACGTTCCGGCAAGCTGCGGCCTGGTCGTGAACGCCCCGTTACCCGTCATGGCGTATCTCCTGCTGAGTCAGTGCTGCCAGAGCTGGCACTGTCAGCCTGGCGCTGCAGGGCCGCACGCACGCCACGGGCGGCCGGCCAGTTGCTGGCCGCCCGCCCGTGGTGCGTGAGTCGTACCTGGTTTCCGTGCTTACTCCGCGGCGGCCGAGGCGCTGACGGCATCGCCGAGCGCACTCTGCAGCGGGAAGTGGCAGGCCGCCAGGTGTCCCTCGCCGGGGAACCGCTGCATGGGCGGCTCCACGTCGGCGCAGATGGCCTGCGCCAGCGGGCACCGCGTCCGGAAGCGGCAGCCAGACGGCGGGTGGATAGCGCTCGGCAGCTCGCCCGTCACACCTTCGGTGACCTTGGCCTTCTCCGCTTCCGGGTCGGCCACGGGAGCGGAGTCCAGCAGGCCCCTGGTGTACGGGTGCGCCGGCCGCAGGTAGACCTCTTCGGCCGGTCCGACCTCGACGAGCTTGCCGAGGTACATGACGCCAATCTGATCGGACAGGTACCTGACCACGCCCAGGTCGTGCGAGATGAACAGGTAGGTGAGCCCGAGATCGCGCTGCAGTTCCTTCATCATGTTGAGCACCTGCGCCTGGATCGAGACATCCAGCGCGGACACCGGCTCGTCAGCAACGATCAGCTGCGGATTCAGCATCAGCGCGCGCGCGAACCCGAGGCGCTGCCGCTGGCCGCCGGAGAACTCGTGCGGGTACCGGTCGGCTGCCGAGCGCGGCAGGCCGACCTTGTCCAGCATCTCCGACACCGTGTGCAGCTGCTCCTGCTTGGAACCGATGCCCTGGATGACCAGCGGCTCGCGCAGCAGCGTGCCTGCCCGCATGCGCGGGTCGAGCGAGGCGTAGGAGTCCTGGAACATCAGCTGGATGTTCCGCCGCTCCCGGCGGTACTCGCGTCCGCTGCTCTTGGCCAGGTCCTTGCCCTCGAAGTTGATGGCGCCACTGGTCGGCTCCTCAAGGCCCACGACCAGCTTGCCGATCGTGCTCTTGCCGCAGCCCGACTCGCCCACCAGGCCGAACGTCTCGCCGCTGCGGATCTTGAAGTTCACGTCCGCGACGGCACTCAGCCAGCCGACCCGCCGCTGCAGGACCGCGCCCTTCGTGACCGCGTAGTTCTTCACCAGGTGATCGACGTCGAGCAGCACGTCGCCGATGCCGGGCCCCGGCAGCGCCTCCGGGACCTCGGACGCGTTGTAGCCGGCCAGCTTTCCTCGTGCGTCGCGCTCCGACGGCCCGACCGGGAAGAAGCAGCGGAACTCGTGCCCGGCAACCTCGCCGGTCAGCCTCGGCTCCTCCTGGCGGCACTTGTCCTGCGCGTAGCGGCAGCGCGCCGCGAACCGGCAGCCAGCCGGAGGGTTGACCAGGTCGGGCGGGATACCGGGGATGGAGTAGAGCCGCTCCCCTGCTTCCGCCGCCTTGTCCGGCAGTGCCTGGAACAGCGCCTCGGTGTAGGGGTGCCGCGGCCGGGTGAACAGTGTCTCGGTGTCGGTGATCTCGTCGATCTTGCCGGCATACATCACCGCCACCCGGTCCGCGCGGCCCGCGATCACGCCCAGGTCGTGCGTGACCAGAATGACCGCCATGCCGAGCCGGTGGCGCAGGTCATCGATGAGCTCGAGGATCTGCTTCTGGATGGTGACGTCCAGCGCTGTTGTCGGCTCGTCGGCAATCAGCAGCTTCGGCTCACAGGCCAGCGCCATCGCGATCATCACGCGCTGGCGCATGCCGCCGGAGAACTGATGCGGATACTCCTTGATCCGCTCTCGCACCCGCGGGATGCCGACCAGGTCAAGCACCTCGGCCGCCCGGTCCAGGGCCTGCTCCTTGGTGACATCCCGGTGCAGGCTCACAACCTCGGCAATCTGCTTGCCGATGCTCATGGTCGGGTTCAGCGAGGTCAGCGGATCCTGGAAGATCATGCCGATCTCGTTGCCGCGGATGCTGCGCATGTGCTCTTCCGAGAGCGTGCTCAGTTCCTGGCCGTTGAGCTTGATGCTGCTGTCGCCGACGATCGAGCCGCCTGTCGGCAGCAAGTTCATGATCGACAGGGCGGTCATGGTCTTGCCGCAGCCGGACTCGCCCACGATGCCGAGCGTCTGGCCCGGCTCTACATCGAACGAGACTCCGTCGACCGCATGCACGACACCCTGGCGCAGCTTGATCTCGGTGCGCAGGCTGGTGATTTCAAGAAGCGGCGCCACTAGGTCACCTTTCCTACCGGCGCTGCAGCCGGGTCTCGAAGGCGTCGCGCAGGGCGTCGCCGATGAAATTGAATGCCACCACAGTCAGAATGATCGTGAGTCCGGCCGGATAGATTAGCCACCAGTAGCCAAGGTTCATGAACTGCAGGCCATTGGAGAGCATCGAGCCCCAGTCGGTCTGGGGTAGCTGGATGCCGAAGCCCAGGAATCCCAGGCCGGACAGGATGATGATCGAGTCCGCCACCGCAAACGTCGCCTGCACGATGATCGTGCCGATCGCGTTCGGCATGATGTGCCGGAGGACCGCGCGCGAGCTCCGGCCGCCGGCCACCTTCACTGCCGCCACGTACTCCCTGGTACGCAGCGATAGCGTCTCGCCGCGGACGAGCCTGGCCGGTCCAGGCCAGTACGTCGCCGCGATGAACGCGATCATCGTCAGCCGGCTCGGGTGGATCAGCACGGCCAGGATGATCAGCACGAAGATGAACGGGATCGACAGGATGGCGTCGACGATGCGCATCATGATCGCGTCCACGACGCCGCCGGCGAAGCCGGACACCGCCCCGTAGATCGAGCCGAACAGGCAGGCCACGAACGCGGCAGCCAGGCCCACCTCCAGCGAGCTCTGGCCGCCCTGCATCAGCCGGCCGACCACGTCGTAGCCGAGGTTGTCGCAGCCGAGCAGGTGCTGGGTACTCGGCGGGCAGTAGGCGTCCGCCAGGGTGACGCTGACCTGCTGGGTCTTGTAGATCAGCGGTCCGACGAAGCTGAACAGGATGATGAAGATCACGAAGCCAAGACCGACCAGCGCCAGCTTGTTCTCGGCGAAGACCTCCCAGCCGCGCCGGAACATGCTCCGCGGCTTGACGTCCTTATTCTGGCCTGGCTCGTAAGCGTCGGTCGGTGTCTCGACAACGAGCAAGCCGGATTCCGGGTCAACTGCCGTCTCGGGATGCGGTGTCATCGCCATCAGCTGTACCTCACCCTCGGGTCGAGCATGGCATACCCAATGTCAGCAAGCAGGTTGCCGAGGATCGTGACCACGGTCGTGATCACGGTAATCGCGAGCATCAGCTGAATATCGGTCGCCTGCGCCGCCTGGAAGAACAGCAGCCCCATGCCGGGGTAGTTGAACACGTACTCGATGAAGATGGCGCCACCGATGATGACCGGCAGCTGCAGGCCGAGCAGGGTCACGATCGTGATGAGCGAGTTGCGGAAGATGTGGCCCCACAGCACTCGCCGCTCGCTGGCGCCCTTGGCCCGAGCCGTTCGCACGTAGTCCTGGACGATGTTGTCCAGCACCGAGGACCGCATGAACCTGCTCCACAGCGCGAACGCGACGAACGCGTAGGTGGCGACCGGCAGCACCAGGGCCACCGGATCGGACAGGATCCCGGCGAGCGACGTCGCACTCGGCGCGAATGCGGGGAAGATGTGCAGGTCGATCGCAAACCACTGGACGAGCAGGAGGCCGATGAAGAAGGTCGGCGAGCCGTAGCCGACGAAGCCGACCCCGGTCACAATGTGGTCGATCGCGGTGTAGCGGCGGACCGCCTGGAAGATGCCAAGCGGGATGCCGATCAGCAGGCCGACGCCAGTGCCGATGACGGCCAGGACGATGGTGCGCGGCAGCGCTGTCCAGATCAGGCTCGAGACCGGAGTGCTGCGCAGGATGTCGAAGCCGAAGTTGCCGTGCAGCACCTGCCACAGCCACTTCAGGTACTGAATGTAGATCGGCTGGTCGAAGCCCCACGCCTTGGAGTCTGCGGCGATCTCGGCGGGCGAGGCCCGCACCCCGAGCACCGCGCGCACCTCACCGCCAGGCACGAGGTGGAGCAGCAAGAATGTGATGATCGTCACGATGAGCGTGACGATAATAGTCTGGATCAGCCGCCTGATCAGGTAACCGACCACTGCTTCACTCCCGTCCCGTGGGCTGCATGGCCAGCCACGCGCCGATCACGGCCGTCTTCAGTGCTGACGACCGGTGACCGCCTGCCCGCGCTAGGCCCGTGCCGGCAGCGCTGTCGACAAGGTGCATCGGGCTCCCTCCATAGTGCCCCGACCAGTTCATACTTCACAACAGCTAGGTTCCGGGACCGGCCGCCGTGCTGGCGCAATGCCAGCGCGGCGGCCGGATCCGGAGTACCTGATTACCGGGCTAGCAGGTCTTAGAGCTGCAGGTCCAGTACTCGGGTGTGAACATGTCGAGCGGGTTTTGCACGACATTGTGCAGGTTGTTGCTGACTGCTTCCGTGTTCACCGGCCACGGGAACCACAGAGCCGGAAGCTGAGTGGCCGTGTAGTTGGCGTAGGTGTGGAAGACACTCAGGCTGCTGCTGGTGTGCGTCTCGTTGATGAGCTTGTCCATCGTCGGGTCGCTGTAGCTACCTGAGTTGTTCGGCGCGCCACTCTGGTACAGCGGCTCGCCAGTGGGCTCGAAGCCGGGGCCGTTGAAGCTCCAGCCGCCGAGGTAGAGGAAGTCCCACTTGCAGGACGACTGCGTCGGCTTGCACGGCACGGTGTCGGCCAGCAGCGAGTCGAACGTCTCGCCCTGCGGAGTCAGCTGGATGCCGGCCTGGCCGAAGCCTGACTTCAGGATGTCGACGTTGTCCTCCTGGGTGGAGATACCCGAGGTGTAGGCCATCGTGAACTTGGCCTGCGTGCCCTTGGCAACGCCCGGGCCACAGTTAGATGCGCCAGAGCCAGCCGACTCGCAGGTCAGCACGCCGCCGACGACCTTCCAGCCGTGCGACGCCAGCAGCGCCTCAGCCTTCGACGGGTCGTACGGGTACGGGCCCTGGCCGCCGTTCTCGGTCATGGCCGAGGACGTCCACTGGCTCGGCGGCAGCGTCGGGACGCCCGACGTGGTGGGAGCCGAGTAGCCGCGCCCGACGGCGGTGTCCATGCCCTTCTCGTTGTTGAGCATCTGCATCGCCTGGCGGAAGTACAGCTGCTTGAACGCCGGACCGGCGGTCGGGTTGTTGAAGTTGGTGTACGCGAAGCCCGTGGTGAAGGACAGCGCTGCCTGCAGCGAGTACCCGGCTGATGCCAGCGGGTTCGACGTAGGCAGGTAGCCCTTCCCCGCCGGCGGCAGGTCGGTCGACGGGATCGGGCCGACGCTCAGCGCGCCGGTCTTCAGACCCGTGTAGATCGCAGTGTCGCTGGTGTAGGTCGCGAACTTCAGCTGGCCGATCGACGCCTTCTGCGGACCCGAGTACTTGGCGTTCGGCACGAACGTGTAGTTGCCGTTCACGTTGTACGCGGTCAGCTTGAACGGACCGTCGACCACCTGCCACAGCGGGTTGGTGGCGTAGGTCGCGGTGTCCTTGTTCTGCGCGGTCATGTAGGTATAGACGGCCTTGCACTTCGCCCAGCCGTCGGCGGCGGAGTCGGTGGTGCACCCGCCGCTGCCTGCTGCCCCGCCCGTCGAGGACACGTCCCACGCCTGCGGCATCGGAGTCAGGATTGCCAGCTGGTTGTAGGTGAACCAGATGCTGGAGTAGCCCTGCTTCAGGTGCAGGGTGACCTGGTCCGGACCAGTCGCCGAGTACGACGTCATGTTGTCCGGCAGCAGGCCCGGCGTGTAGCCGGCGTAGTTGGTCTTCTCCGCCTCGAGCATGTTGAGGAAGAAGACCAGGTCCTTGGCGTTAACGGTCTCGCCGTTGGACCACTTCCAGCCCTTGAGATTGATCACGACGGTCTTGCCGCCGTCGGAGTACACCGGCGCGCTGGCCGGGGAGTCCTTGTAGTCGACTGCGATCGAGGTGGCGCTGTTACCGCCGAACATGTACAGCGGACGGACCATGAGGTACATGAAGTCCTCGTAGTTCGTCACGCTGTAGCACTGGGTGCCCTGGAACGGGAAAATACAGTTGGCACCCGCGCCGTTGATGTTCGCGAGCGTGGCGACAGCACCCTTGACGGTGGCACCAGAGGAGGTGCCGCTGTTACCGGAGCTTGAGCCGCACCCTGCGGCCAGCAATGCGGTCGCAGCTACCGCAGCGACCCCCGCGACGCCTATTTTGCGTCTGCGATGAAACATGTGTACTCCTTCGTTGCGGCGCGAATAGCACGCCCGAGCCGGTTCGTAGTTCAGGCGCCGTGACTCTCCGTGCGCACGCAATTCCGACCTGCCACCAAGCCAAGATACCTAAAGACCGAAGTAATCAGGCCTTTAGCCTGCTTCGCGTAGTTACAGCCAGTCCTGCGCCGCCCGATTCGTCCCGCGGCGTCCGAAACCGGTCCAGGTCGGGGTTCGCTGGCCAGGTCAACCCATGCCAGCAGAGCCCGTTTCCTTTCCGGCTACGGTTCGAAGCAGCGTAGTTGGATGGCGGTGTCGATGTGATGCACGATATGTCACAAGTTCCTATCGATGTCGTCACCAGGTCGGCCTGACCCCGGTGGCATGAGCAATCGGGCACACAGTACTAAAGCGTGATAGGCCCGGGGGACAGAGCGCCCAACCAAGGAGGTTCCGGCGGCGTCATAGCGGGAAACGGGCGCGCCGCCTGGCGGAGCCCGGTCCGACCTTAAGGAACCGCACCATGAATTTTCGCCGCCGGACCGCCACCACCCGCCTCGCTGCCCTGGCAGCCGCAGCTGGTGCCGGCACACTGATCGCCGCCTGCGGCAGCTCGCCAGCCCCCGGCGCAGGCGCGACCACGACCGTGACTGCACAGGCCGGATCAACGGCCAGCACGCCTGCGGCCAGCTCGCCTGCCGCCAGCTCACCTGCGCCATCGGCGACCGCAGCCGGGACGCCAGGCTGCCTGGCGTCCGGACTTCAGGCCAGGCTTGGCTCCTCGCAGGGCACGGCCGGCACGATTTACCAGGTTGTCGTGCTTACGAACACCTCCGGCAGCGCCTGCACGCTCTATGGCTATCCGGGCGTCTCCTTTGTCACCGGCGCCGGCGGGTCGCAGGTGGGCGCGCCGGCGACCAAGAACCCGGCTGTCACTGTGACGCTGGTCACGCTGGCAGCCGGCGGGAAGGCCAACCTGCTGCTCGGCGTGCACGACGCCGGCGCCTTCCCGAGCTGCACACTGACGAACGTGGGCTGGCTGCGGATCTACCCGCCCGGTGACTACGGCAGCGTCAACGTCCAGTACAAGACTCAGGCTTGCGCCAATGCAGCCGAGAAGACCTTGTCGGTGACCCCGGTGCGCTCAGGCGCAGGGAGCGCCTCCTACTGACCTGGCCACCACGCTGCGCTGGGACGGCCTGCACCGGAAACAACCGTGCTGGCCGTCCCTGCGTCGTTAAGAAGTAAGGAGCGCGACAGTTCAGCGGACGCTCGGCGGGTGACGCCGCGGCGGGACCGCCCGGTAGCGCCGGGAAGGTGGCACCGAATGACTCCACCGGCCGATGGCGGCAGGCGGGGCACCGCGGCGCGGCGGTTCGCGGCGGGCGTGGCTGGCTTAGCGATCGCGCTGCTGGCGGCGGCCTGCAGCACGTCCGGTCAGCACGGCACTGCGTCCGGCTCCGGATCCCGGCTGACTCTCAGCCCGTCGCCGCATATCCGGCAGTATCTGCCGCATACCTCGCCTGCCGCAGTGCCGGCGCCCGGCCGGCGGCCCGCATCGTCCGCTCCCGCTCCCGCACCCTCGACCGGGCCGTCCGGCCCTGCAACCGAGCCGGCTGCGGCTGGCCCGGCGGCCTGCCCGGCCAGTGGCCTGAAGATCACCCTCGGCTCCCCTAGCGGCGCGGCCGGCAGCCTCTACTACACACTCGATTTCACCAACATCAGTAGCGTGACCTGCACGATGTACGGCTATCCGGGCGTCAGCTTCGCTACCGGTCCAGGCGGCAGGGTGATCGGTCTCCCGGCCGTGCGCGATTCCGCCTTCGCCCCGTCCCTGGTGACCGTGTCCCCCGGCCGGACTGCTCACGCCTCGCTGCAGGTGCAGGTAGCGCAGAGTTACCCGACCGCGCTCTGCAAGCCAGTCACAGCCCATTGGCTGCAGATCTACCCGCCCGCCTCTTACGTCGCCGGCTATATCGGCCTGACGGCCGTCACCTGCAGAGGGCACATCCACAGCGGAAGCACGCTCGGGATCTACGTGATCAGGCCGGGAGCAACCGGCCCGTAGCGGCTGGCCGGGCGGAACCGGCGGGCAGCGGCGAACAACCTCGGCAGCGATGGCGGCGTCGTACAAGACAGAGGCCTGGCCGGCCAGTCCGGCTGCCATGTCGCCAGGCTGCCAGGAGGCACCTGATGCGCACCCCCCGCCCGTTAACCAGCAGCGCTGCCGAGACGAGCGTGCCCGCCGGAAAGAGCACAGCCGGAAAGAGCACGGCCGGACCGAATACGGCTGCCGGGAAGACAGCCGCCAGGATCATGGCCGGGCCGGCGCTCGTCGTAACGCTGACCGCGCTGGCCCTCAGCGGCTGCGGCACGACGCCCGCGCCCATGGCGGGGTCCGGCACCGGATCAGCTGCCGCCTCCGCGCCGCCGGCCGACCAGTCATCCGCCGCCACGTCGCCCGCCCCGGCGGCGAGCAGCGAGGCAGCCAGCAGCGCACGGGCCAGCAGCCCGGCAGTCGACAGCAGCTGCCCGGCCTCGGCACTGAAAATCACCCTGAAGACCGCCGCGGCCGGCGTAGCCGCCGGAAGCTCCCTCGTGCCGCTGGAGTTCGAGAACGCGTCCGGTAGCTCCTGCACCCTGCCCGACTACCCAGACGTCGCCTTCGCGACCAGCTCGGCGGGACCTGATATCGGCGCTCCGGCCACCCAGCAGCACGCCGCGCTGGCCTCAGCCGTGGTGCTGGCGCCAGGGGCGCTCGCGCACGCCTGGCTGCAGATCACGGACGCCGCGAACTATCCGGCCAGCGCGTGCAAGCCGGTCACCGCGCGCGGGCTGCGGGTCGGCTTCGCGCCAGCGGCCGCGACGGCCTTCGTTTCGAAGGCAATCCCGGCCTGCGCGCTGAAGCCGAACGGCAGCAGCATCCTCGCGGTGTTCCCGGTGCAGGCTGGCCCGGCCCGGCGCGGCACAGCGCCCTAGCCCTCCGCGCGATGACCCCGCGCGATGACCGCGCGCGATGACCGCGCGCGATGACCGCGCGCGATGACCCCCGCGCGATGACCCTAGGGCGATGACCCTAGGGCGATGACCCTCGGGCGATGACCCTCGGGCGATGACCCCCAGGCGATGACCCTCGGGCGATGATGTCAGCGCGATGACCGTCGGCCTGCCCGTGAACGGGCCCGCCGGCAGCTCGTGCGACGATGGTCAGGCCCGCATTAGATAAGGTCAGTCATCATGCTCAGAACGCGCGCATCCGCACGGACGACGGCGTCCACGCCGGTGGCCGCCAGCCCGCCTGCGCGGCGCGGCGGCGGCGTCGCCAGGAAGACGGCGGCGGCCGCGCTGGCGGCCGCGGGAACCTGCCTGGCGGCCGGCTGCGCGGCGCCAGCACAGGCCGGACCGGTGATCCAGCTGAGCTCAGCCCAGATCACCCAGCCCGGTGCCAGCGGCATTACCAACGTCTACGTTGACGTGCGGAACAACGGGCCCGCGACTCGGCTCATCTCGGCCAGGATCAGCGTCGGCGGCCAGGTCACTCTCCGGTCCCCCGTCCATCGCGGCCAGGTCCAGATGCGCTCCGTGCCGTCGATTGCGATCCCGGCACGTACCTTCGTCGGCCTGGACCCGAACGGCTCGCACCTGCTGGTAACCAGTGCCGGCCCGATGAAGGCCGGAACGGAGATCACCCTGACCCTGGTCTTCGCCCATGCCGGGACGTTCTCCGTCCCTGCGATGGTGACGAATCCGCAGTCGGGCGGCAGCAGCTACTTCCTGAACTAGGACCCGGCATCGCCACCCTGCCCCCGGCAGTTGCAGGTGGCCCGGTCGCGATATATCGTTTCAGCATTAGTCTGCGCGCGGTGAGAGGCACGGAGGGCAGATGGCAACTCAGCCGGGCTTGCGCATCGGGGATGCAGAACGCGACGCTGTCGCGGCCGAGCTGCGGGAACATTTCGCGTCCGGCCGGCTGACGCTGGAGGAATTCAACCAGCGGATTGACGCCGCCCTTGCCGCGCGGACGCAGGCCGACCTCGCCCGGATAACCGCAGACCTGCCGCACGTCCGCTCCGGCGGCCCGCCGCTTCCTGGTTCGCGGACGCGACGGCCGCCGATGCTGGCCGCTGCGCCCCCTGCCAGCTGGCATGGCCACGGCGCTCTGGCTGGTCAGCCAGGCGCGAGCGCAGCCGCCGGCGGCTGGGCCGACTGGTCCGGCACCGCCGGATCTGGCCGCGGCTACCACGGCCGGCGCGGCCCCGCTGGCGGCTTTGCCGCCCTCGCCACCCTGCTGGCGGCAGTCGCGAGCTGGCTGCTGGTCTACGACGTGCTGCTGGTCGGCGTGCGGTTCCCGTGGCCCGGCCGGGTAGGCCTGCTACTCGCTATCTTCACGATCGTGCGCGGCCTGCTCAGGCGAATCTTCCGCGGCTCGCGACGCGGCTGAGCTGCCGTCCCGGTCGGCCTCAGGTGCCGGGCGCACCCGGCGCCGCTGCGCCGGCTCAGCTAGCCGCCAGTCACCGGCGTCCGGAGCGGCACGACCAGGTACCTGAAGGCGGCCGCCCCATCGGGGCTGTCTCCCTTGCCATCCGGCGCGCTGGAATGAGCGGCGTCGTGCGGGCCGTCGTTCCCGTCCGCAGAACGGGACCGAACCTCGCCGGCCCGCTCGCGTCCGCAGGCGCATCGCCGCCGTCGATCCAGGTAATCAGCGCAGGCTTCGCCGGGCTGGTGAAATCCAGCCTGATCCGGCCGGTTCCGGCAACCTGCGGCTGCTCGGACTCGCTGCCGGGATGCGGCCTCCCCTGGCCAGTCAGCGCGGCGGCTGCCAGGCCGTCGAGAAGATAGTGCGGGTTGAAGGAGATCGCCTGGTCCGGGCCCGTGAAGGTAACCGGAACTGACTCGAGCGCCCGCGCCCGCCCGTCCGACCGGGCCTCGATCACTACCGCGTCGCGGCGGAACGACAGCTGCACCGGCGTCGCGCGCTCGGCCACCAGCGAGACCCGGCGGACAGCCTCGGTGAACAGGGCGGCCGGCAGGTCCGCGCTGACGTCAAAGCTGGCCGGGAAGCGCGCGGCGTACCGGATGAACTCGGCCCCGATCAGCCGGGCGGTCAGCCTGCGGCCGCCGCCCTCGAAGCTGATCATGCCGTCGGCTGGCCGGGTGCTGTCCGGATCCTGCTGCCCGAAAGCGATGGTGACCGGGAGCCCCGGTCCCATCGTCCTGGCGACGTCAGCCAGCGTCCTCGCGGGCACCAGCGCGGACGCACGCAGACCGGGATCGACGGGCTCCCAGTGGACCGTTCGGACCGCCAGCCGGTACCTGTCGGTCGCGGCGAGCGTCAGGCTGCCCGCGTCGAAATCGAGGCACACCCCGGTCAGCATCGGCAGCGTGTCGTCGCGGCTGGCCGACGGCACCACCTGCGCCGCCGCAGTGGCGAGCACCCCGCCGTCGACAGTGCCCGCTACGGCCGGCACCTCAGGCAGCTGCGGATAGTCCTCCAGCGGCAGCGACACTAGGGCAAACTCGGCGCTGCCGCAGGTGAGCGTCACCATGCCCGCTGCCGTGGTGATCTCGGCGTCGGCGGGCGGCAGGCTCCGGGTGATCTCGGCCAGGAGCCTGCCGGGCACGAGCGCGGTGCCCGGCTCGCCGACCTCAGCCGGCACCCGGGCGCGAGCAGACACCTCGTAGTCGAAGCACGACAGCGTCAGCCCGTCGCCGTCAGCCGCCAGCAGCAGCCCGGACAGCACCGGGACGACCGGCCTGGTCGGCAGCTCACGAGCCACCCACGCCACTGCCTCGCCCAGCACATCGCGCTCGACCCTGAACTTCACTGCGTCCTCCGCCCGACCCGCGGTTAGCTTCGATCCTGGCACGCACTGCCGACAGTTCAAGCCGCGATTGCCGGGACCGGCTGCACCTGAGGGCCGCGACGACTGCGACCGGGGCGCGACCTGGCGCGGTCAGGACGCTGTCAGGACGCGGTCAGGTAGCGGTCAGGACACCAGCGCGGCCGGCACCGAGGCAAGCGCCGCCTCGATCGCGGCTGCCAGTGCGCGCGCCGACTCGGCAGTCAGCTCCACGGCCACGCGCGCTGACGGTCCCTGGCCGGGATTGCGGAAGTCGATGTTCAGCGTGTGCTCGGCCATCGCGTGGACCGGGTGGTCGAAGTACACGGTCGCATCAGTCAGCGAGAACCAGCCGCTCGCGCCCTTGCCGCTGCCGTTGATCTCGATCAGCTCGGTGTTGTACGTGCACATGTGAGCTCCTCAGCTTGCCAGGTAGCGGCCGTAGAAATCCCAGATCTTCTGCCAGCCGTCATTCGCTGCCTCCGGGCGGTAAGCAGGCCGGTTCACCGAGAAGAAAGCGTGCCCGGCGTCGGCATAGGTGTGGAACTCGTGCGGCTTGCCGTACTCGTCCAGCGCCTTTGACAGCTCGGCGGTCTCGGCCGGGGACGGGTACTTGTCGTCCTCGCCGAACAGCCCGAGCAGCGGGCAGGACAGGTCGGTGGCCAGGTCCACAATCGGGCTGACCTTGAGCGGCATGCCCTCCGGCGGCGGATAGACGATGCACGCGCCGTAGCAGTCGACGGCCGCGTCGAGCGGCAGGCTGCAGGCAGCGAGGAACGACTGCCGCCCGCCCGAGCAGTAGCCGATGACGCCGACCTTGCCGTTCGAGTTCTGGAGCGCGCGCAGGTAATCGGCCGCTGCCCCGACGTCGCCCACGAGCCGGCCGTCCGGTACGCCGCCGTTGGCCCGCGCGGTCGCCGCCGCGTCGTCCGGGCTGGCGCCGGGCGCATCGCGGAAGTAGAGGTTGGGCATCAGGGCGGCGTAGCCGTTCGCCGCGAACCTCCTGACGATCTCCTTGCTGGGCCAGTCGTATCCCGGCATGTGGTGAATGACAACCACGCTGCCGCGCGCTGCGGCACCGTCGTCGGGTATGGCCAGGTAGGCCTCGATCTCATCACCGCCGAACCCGGTGATCCTGATGGTCTGCGCAGTCAGTGCCTCGGTCATCCCGGTGCTGTCTCCTTCGGCATTCGTCGTCGGCGGCCGGTGCAACTCCATCCTGCCAGCGTGCCCGCACGGCGTTTCCGCTGGAGTCGGCTTCCGCAATGGGGGATCATCGTCGCGGACGGGGTGGTCACGCAGAGAGACGGAAATGACACCGGTAGCTATTGTCTTCGTGGTCATCTTCCTGATCGTCGGCTCGGTTGCCGGCTGGCACGGCCAGAAGGCGACCGCGGCACACGGCGACGTGAAGGTGGGAAAGGCACGTGCTCGCGGCGGCCGCAAGACGAGGCTGCGCAGCGGGCTGTGGGTCGTCGGACTCGGCGTCGTCGTCCTGCTCGCTGCCTGGGACGCGCTGTCGCACACGCACTAGCCACTCCGGTCCGGCCCGACCGGCCCGCCAGGCCCGGCCCGCCAGGCCCGGCCCGCCAGGCCCGGCCTGCCGGGCCCGCGTCGGCATGCGCAGCGATGCGCTAGCGTCGGTGTCGGCGTATCAGCGCGCGCAGAGGAGATCCGGTGGCGGCTAATGAACTGCTGATCGATGGCTTCGGGCGGATTCGCGAGATCGTCCACGACGTGCTTGACGGCCTGACTGCGGACGACCTGGCTTACCGGCCGGATCCGGGGGCCAACTCGATCGGCTGGCTGATCTGGCACCTGACCCGGGTTCAGGATGACCACATTGCCGGAGCCGGCGATCTCGAGCAGGTCTGGCTGACCGGAGGCTGGGAGAAGCGGTCCGGCCTGCCGCTGGATCCGGAGGACACCGGCTACGGGCACGGCTCCGACCAGGTGGCGGCGGTCCTGCTGCCGGGTGAACTGCTGGCGGCCTATCACGACGCCGCCTCCGAGCAGACGATCGAGTTCGTCAGCAAGCTGACCGAGGCTGATCTGCGCACGGTCGTCGACCGGCGCTGGGATCCGCCGGTCACGATGGGCGTCCGCCTGCTCAGTGTCCTGTCCGATGACCTCCAGCACGCGGGCCAGGCCGCATTCGTCCGCGGCATGCTGGAGCGCCGCGGCTGACGCCGCCTGCCCCAGGGGCCGCAGTGGCCCCGCCGCCCCGCGGCGACCCCGCGCCCAGCCCACGGGCCTGGCCCTGAGATAGTTGAGTTTCACAAAGATTGACAGGCTCAACTGAGCCAAGTAACGTTTGATCTGCTCAACTATTTAGCCGCTCAACTCTTCAACGGAGTAGCTGTCCAGTGCCCGTGCCACCAGCGTCCGATCAGCAGAGCGCTCACCAGCAGACCTGGGAGGTCGCTGAGTGCTTCTTTGAGCTGATCGGGAATATTGCCGGCCAGGCCGAGCAGCTTGCCCATCGACTGAGCATCCCCGGGCCGTTCATCAAGGCCCTGCACACCCTCGATTGCCCGATGGCCATGAAGGAACTCGGCAAGCGCATGCACTGCGACCCGTCCTTCGTCACGCTGGTGGCAGACATGCTGGAGAAGCGCGGCCTCGCCAGGCGCGAGCCGCATCCGGACGACCGCAGGGTGAAGAACATTGTGCTCACCAGCGACGGCGAGGCACTGAAGCAGCAGGTTGAGACCGAGATAGCTGCCCGGATGCCATGGAACCGGGCCCTGAGCGCCTCTGAGCGCGCGCAACTGCTTGCCCTGATCCGCAAGATGCTGAGCGCTGACGACCAGGCCGCGGACGCGGGGGCGTTCGCCAAGGACGCCCTGCACGAGCACCTGTCCAGCCTGCTCACCAGCGCACTTCAGGACAGCATCGCGCAGGAGAGCGCGCCGGACGATCAGCCACCCAGCCCCCCGGCGTCGACGGGGGAGGTGAAGGACGTCGTGAGCAAGACCCCGGCTGCCAGCTAGCAGCGGGCCAGCCAGGCGGCAGCTCACGCCAGGACCCCGCCGGCCTCGGGCCGCCAGCCGACCACGAGCCGCAAGGCCCCGGACGGCCTCTACCGGATTCTCTCTCCGGGCATCAGCGCGGCCATGCGCGCCGGCCCGGAGCGCGCACCACACATCTCCGCAGTTAAGCAACGCCGAACTTGACCAACAGCGCCCGCGCTGAACACGGAATGTAGCGAAGGAGTCACACAAACAATGTCTGCCAAGTCACCAGGCGTGGCACAGCAGCCGGGCGGCGTCGCCGTCGCTGACGGCGCTCAGGACGGAGCAGGGGGGCCGGGCAGCCGGCACCTCGGGCTGGCCCTAGTTGTCATCGCCATCGCGCAGCTGATGGTGGTCCTGGACTCGACGATCGTCAACGTCGCGCTCCCCCACATCAAGGACGCACTGGGCTTCTCCGACTCCGGCCTGGAGTGGGTGGTCAACGCCTACGCCCTGACCTTCGGCGGCTTCCTGCTGCTGGGCGGACGGCGGCGACCTGCTCGGCCGCCGTAAGGTCTTCGTTACCGGCATCATCTTGTTCGCGCTCGCCTCGCTGGCGGGCGGCTTCGCGACCAGCCAGGCCTGGCTGCTGACCGCCCGTGCGATCCAGGGCGTCGGCGCGGCGATCGTCGCCCCGACAGCACTGTCACTGGTCACGACCACGTTCCCGGAAGGCCCGCGGCGCAACCGGGCTATGGGCGTCTACGCCGCGATGAGTATCGGCGGCGCCGCGATTGGCTTGCTGGCAGGCGGCATCCTCACGACCTACGCCTCCTGGCGCTGGGTCTTCTTCGTGAACGTGCCGATCGCCGCAGTCGCCGCGATCATGGCTCCGCGCGTCCTGGGCGAGTCGAAGCGGCAGAGCGGCCGGTTCGACCTGCCGGGCGCGATCACCGGCACCGGCGGTCTGGCCGCTCTGGTCTTCGGCCTGTCTAACGCCGCGACCAGCCAGAACGGGGTCTCGCACTGGGGCGACACGAAGGTGATCGCGTCGCTTGTGGCGGCCGTCGTGCTGATCGGCGCCTTCCTTCTCATCGAGTCGCGCAGCAAGCACCCGCTGCTCCCACTGCGCATCTTCAGCAACCGCGATAGGTCCGCCGCGAACCTGATCATGCTCTGCATCGGAACCGCGATGTTCGGCATGTTCTTCTTCCTGACGATCTTCGTGCAGACCGTCTGGGGCTACAGCGCTCTGCGGACCGGCTTCGCCTACCTGCCGATGGTCGCCATGATCATGGCGATGGCCGGCCTGAGCTCTCAGCTGGTCGGACGCATCGGCGCTAAGCCAATCCTGCTAGTCGGCTCGCTCGTCGGCGCCGGCGGCATGTTCTGGCTGTCGCGGATCAACGAGCACAGCTCTTACGTCGGCGGCCTGCTCGGGCCGATGCTGGTCACCGCCGGCGGCCTGGGATTGCTCTTCATGCCGGTCACGCTCGTTGCCTTGTCGAAGGTTGCCGACCGGGACGCCGGCGTCGCCTCCAGCCTGGTGAACACCGGCCAGCAGGTCGGCGGCTCCATCGGGCTCGCGATCCTCGGCACCGTCGCCTGGACTGTGGTCGCGAACGTCGCCAGGAACGCCACCAACGCCGCGAAGGCCGCGGCAGCCAAGGCGGCGGCGGCCGGCCACCCGGTGCATCCGACGAAGGCGCAGCTGGCGCACTTCCAGACGGTCGTCACCAACCACTCGCTGGCGGTTGGCTTCTCCCGCGGCTTCGAGGTCTCGGCCGGGATCGCGCTGGTGGCCTTCTTCATCACCGTGTTCATGGTGCGGGTGACCAAGGAGGACCTCGCGGGCGTGACGCCGCCGGGAATGGCCTGATAACGACGGGAACGAGGCCGCCTCAGCCAGGCCTCAGCAAGGCCGCGGCCTGGTCCGGACTGAACTCCGGGCCAGGCCGTTCCGCTGGCCAGGCCCGGATCCGGGCCGGACATTACCCCTGAATGGGGATGAGCTCCCGCGATAGGACTCGAACCTATAACCTACCGGTTAACAGCCGGACGCTCTGCCGATTGAGCTACGCGGGACCGTCTGCGCCTCTCCCCCGGCCGAGGTGACCGGGCGATCAGCGCCGCGGCCATAAGGGTAGCGCACCGCCACGATAGCTGGAGCAGGGCCGACCAAGCCAGCGCATAACCGGCCGTCGCGGCGGGCATGATCAGCGCACTAGGGCTGCGCGCATGACCGGGCCCAAACGGGGAAGTCAGTGCAGCAGCAAGTCAGTGCGGCAGCAATAGAGTGCAGCAGCGCCGGCATGCTTTCAGATGGAGAGGTCCAGATGCGCTTCTATCGAGTGAGCTTTGTTGCCGGGTTCGCCGCCGGTTTCGTTGCCGGGTCACGGGCGGGCCGGGAGAAGTACGACCAGCTGGTGAAGCTGGCCAAGTCCACGGCCGAGAACCCGGCCGTCCAGCAGGCCGCCGGCGCAATCCAGGCTCAGGCGTCCTCGCTGGCGAGCACGGCCGCCTCGAAGGTCGGCGACAAGGTCCCGCAGATCGCCCAGAACGCCGCGCGATCGGTCGGCGGCCACATCCCGGGGCTGAAGCACGGCAGCACCCAGGCCAACGGCACCGCCCCCGAGGGGGACCGCACCGTCGCCGCGACCAACGGTCACGGCAAGCGCAGCAAGTAGCCGGGTCAGGCGCCAGGCGTCACAGCTGCCACGGGTCAGGCCAGATACTCGCGAAGCATCTGCGCGCGGCTGGGGTGGCGGAGCTTCGCCAGCGTCTTGGACTCGATCTGCCGGATGCGCTCCCTGGTCACCCCGAACTCGCGGCCGACCTCCTCCAGCGTGCGCGGATGGCCGTCGGTCAGCCCGAACCGCAGCTGAATGATGCGCTGCTCCCGGATGCTGAGGTTGTCCAGCACGCGATCCAGCTGGTCCTGCAGCATGATGAACGCGGCCGCCTCCATGGGCACTACCGCGTCCGCGTCCTCGATAAAGTCACCGAGGTCTGAGTCTTCCTCGCCGATCGGCGACTGCAGCGAGACCGGCTCCTGGGCGATCCGCTGGATCTCGGCGACCCGGTCCGGATGCAGCCCCATCTCGGCCGCGATCTCCGCCGGAGTGGCCTCGCGGCCGAGGTCCTGATGCAGCTGCCGCTGGATCCTGGCCATCTTGTTGATGGTCTCCACCATGTGCACGGGGATCCTGATGGTCCTGGCCTGATCCGCGATGGCGCGCGTTATGGCCTGCCGGATCCACCACGTTGCGTACGTGGAGAACTTGTAGCCCTTGGTGTAGTCGAACTTCTCCACGGCGCGGATCAGACCGAGATTGCCTTCCTGAATGAGGTCAAGGAAGACCAGGCCGCGGCCGATGTAGCGCTTGGCGATCGACACGACCAGTCGCAGGTTGGCCTCGATCAGCCGCTGTTTGGCCGCGATGCCGTCAGCCGCGATCAGCACCAGCTCCGCCATGCGCGCGCCCGCGCACTGAGTCTGAATGCCGCCCTGAATCTTCTCCTCGGCGAACAGCCCCGCCTCGATCGCCTTGGCCAGCTCGACCTCGTCGTGCGCGGTCAGCAGCGGCACCCGGCCGATCTCGCGCAGGTAGATCCGGACCAGGTCGCCGGTGACTGCGCGCCGGGCCTCGGCCTGCACCTGCCGCGCCGCCAGTTCTTCATGATCAGGTGGCGCCTCGAGCACTTCCACGCCCTCGTCCGCGAGGAGTTTCAGCACGTTATCGACGGCGTCAGCCGAGAGGTCACAGCGCTCGAAGGCCGCGGTCAGCTCGGTCATCGCGACCGATCCGCGTTCCCTCGCCTGCGCAATGAGGTCGGCTACCTGATCTACGGGGGGTGCAGCCGTGAGACTCATGCAGACCAGTCTGCGTCACGAACCCGGAGTTAAGCGGACTCAATATTGTCACCAAAGCGTTAGTACCGCGTGCATGCTCTCGTGTGCCTAGAGTGCTCCGGCCGCGCGGTCTGAGAGCACCTTGCGGCGCTGTTCGAGGGCAACGAGGTCGCCGAACATCCGGTTGTACTCGGTCTGCTCGGTGACCGGGCTGAGGCGCTGCAGCCGCGACTTGACCCGGGCGATGTCACGGCTGACCGCGAGTTCCTCGACGCGGGCGAGCACTGCGTCAGCGAACTTGGCATCCGGTTCCCCGGTCAGTCCCGGCACCTCGAGCGGCTCGACAGCCAGCCGGGTCACGAAGCCGCGCGCGTTGTCGTTCGGCGCGCCGTTCCGCAGCCGCTCGGCCCACTCGCGCGCCGACCGCGCGCTGGCGACTCCGCCGTTCGCGGCGATCAGCTCGCACACCGCGGCGTGCGCCGGCGCGGTGAAGTACGCCGGCTGCAGCTCGTCAAAGACCGGGCCGCACAGCGCCGGGCGCTGGATGGCGAGCTTGAGCGCCTGCCGCTCGACATTCACGACGGGATCGTTCTGCTCGTACCCGCTGCGCTGCTGGCCCGTCCCGCCGCCGGCCGGGCTGCCCTGGGCCGGCACCGTGTGCTCCGGGTAGGACTGACCGCGACCGGGAACGGGGCCGTCTGCCTGGCTGCCGCCGCCGCCCGCGCGGCCGCCGCCGTATCCAGTGCCGTTGCTGGTCCCGCCGCCTGAACGTGCGCCGGCTGCCTGGCGCGAGCCGTTCTGCTGGCGCGAGCCGTTCTGCTGGCGCGAGCCGTTCTGCTGGCGGCCGCCGCGGTCCTGCAGCCCGCTGTGGGCGAGGACCCGGTCGAGCACGAAGCCCTCGTCCATCATGCCGAGCCACCGGTCCAGCTTCACCGCGTACAGCTGACGCAGCCCCCGGTCCTTGATCCGCCCGACGATCGGTGCGGCGGCGTCCAGCGCCGCCAGCTGTCCCTCCGCCGTCTCCAGGTTGTGGTCGGCAAGTGTGCTCTGGATGGCGAACTCGAACAGCGGCACCCGCTGCGCGATCAGGTCGCGAACTGCTGCGTCGCCGCGCTGCACCCGCAAGTCGCACGGGTCAAGACCGTCGGCCTGTACGGCGACGAACGTCTGGGTGACGAAACGCTCCTCCATGCTGAACGCCCGCAGCGCCGCGCGGCGACCCGCCGCGTCGCCGTCGAAGGTGAAGATCACCTCGCCGCGGAACTGGCTGTCGTCCATCAGCAGCCGCCGCAGGATGGTGATGTGCCCGTCACCGAAGGACGTGCCGCTGGTGGCGACGGCCGTCGTGATGCCCGCGAGGTGGCAGGCCATCACGTCGGTGTAGCCCTCGACCAGGACGGCCTGACGCCGCTGGGAGATGTCTCGCTTGGCCAGATCGGCCCCGTACAGCACGGAGCTCTTCTTGAACAGCGGTGTCTCCGGCGTATTCAGGTACTTCGGGCCGTCGTCGTCAGCGGCGAGCTTGCGCGCCCCGAAGGCGACCACGTCGCCGGTCAGGTCCGCGATCGGCCAGATCAGCCGGCCGCGGAACTTGTCGATCAGGCCGCGGCGGCCCTGGCTTGCCAGGCCGCCGGCCAGCAGCTCGGCCTCGGTGAAGCCGCGGCCGCGCAGATGCCGGGTGAGCGTCTCCCACTCAGCCGGCGCGTAGCCAACCCCGAAATGCCGTGCGTCAGCGAGCTCGAAGCCGCGCGAGGACAGGAAATCGCGTCCGGCCAGCGCTGCCGGGCTGTCCAGCTGCTCGGCGTAGAACTCCGCGGCCGCCTTGTGCGCCGCCAGCAGCCGCCGGCGCTGGGACTGCTCCTGGCCGGGAATATGGCCGCCCTGCTCGTATCGCAGCTCGATGCCAGCCCGGTTCGCAAGGCGCTCGACCGCCTCGGTGAAGCTGAGATTGTCGATCTTCTGCACGAACTTGATGACGTCGCCGCCCTCGGTGCACGAGAAGCAGTACCACAGTCCCCGTGCCGGGGTGACGTTGAAGGACGGGGTTTTCTCGTCGTGGAACGGGCACAGGCCTTTCAGCGAGCCGCCGCCGGCGTTGCGCAGCTGCAGGTACTCCCCCACGACTTCGTCGATGGCGGAGCGCTCACGCACCAGCGCGATGTCCTCGTCGCGGATCCGGCCTGTCATCGATGCCCTCCGCCTGCTTGCCCGCCCTGCTGCTGGCTGAGTCTAGTCGCGCCCGATGCCACTCTGGCTGACTTGAGGCCACTAGCGCGGTCTCTGCTGCGGGTCAGCGACCGGCGGCGCCAGCGGGCTGAGCTGCGGCGCCTGATACCGTCACGGCGTGCAGCCGCTGCTCGTGCTCTGGGACGTCGATTACACGCTGGTAGCAACCAGGCGCGTGGGCACCCGCCTGTACGAGATCGCGCTAGCCGAACTCTACGGGGTTCCGCTGCCACGCAATCTGACCTCCATGGCCGGGCGGACGGATAGCTCGATCGCGCTGGAGGTGCTCGCGGCTGCGGGCGTCGGCGATCCTGCCGCCGAGCTGACCCGGTTTCATCAGGTTCTCACTGCTCGTGCGCCCGAGATGGACGGACTGGTGCGAGAGCTCGGTACGGTTCTGCCCGGCGTTGAGGCCGCACTCACCGCGGTGGCCAGCCGGGCGGAGGGGCGGCTCGTCGTGCAGTCCCTGCTGACCGGCAACATCCCCGCGCTCGCGGCGGTAAAGCTCGGCGCACTCGGCCTGACCGATTATGTCGATCTCAGCATCGGCGCCTACGGGGACGTCAGTCACCTGCGCGCCGACCTGGTCCCCGTGGCCCGGGGCAACGCCGCCCGCCGGTACGGGGCTGACTTCTCCGGCCACGCTACGGTTCTCATCGGCGACACACCCAGCGACATCGAGGCGGCCGCGGCCAGCGGTGCGCGCTCGGTCGGGGTCGCGACCGGAAGCTTCACGATGCAGCAGCTCATCAACGCCGGAGCCGGGGTGGTGCTGCCTGACCTCGCCGACACCGAGGCTGTTGTCGGCGCGGTACTCGCATACCCGTCGCCGGGGCAGCCGGCCCGTCACAGCTAGCCAGCTCGTTCAGGCTCCGCTTCGACCGCTCCTATTGCCAGGGCGCTAGTGCGCCACCAGCGTCCGGGCCAGGTCGTCGTAGCCGAGCTCCGGCCTGCTGGGCCACAGCTCCCAGTGCATCGCGCCGATCTCGAGCGGGTCCGCGCACATCTCATAGCCGCCCAGGTCACCGGTCGGCACCAGCCGCAGCCGGTCGATCGCAACGCCGCAGGCGTGCACGATCACGTAGGCATCGGGGTAGGCCACGCTGAAGCCGGACTGCCAGCTCGCCAGCCTCGTGGTATTTGCGATCTCCACGCCCCAGTGCGCGGTCGGCCAGTCACGGTACCGGTCGGCTTGCTGATTCGCGTACCGGACGAGCGACCCGATCAGGCCGTCCGGCCGGGCGCCCGGCGTCCTGATCTGATGCAGCGCCAGGTTGATCTGGGCGTACGTGGTCTCGAACGCGACCTCGCGAATCGCGTCTGACCCAGCCTCGCTGTTCTCGGCGTCGAACCGGCGGCGCGGGTAGGTACAAGTCAGTACCATCGCCGCGTCGTTGGCATGGCCGAGCCGAACGCCCCTGATCGGCTCGTCGCGACGGCCGTGAATCGGCTCGATCCAGCGCCGGGCCGGCCAGTCCGCGTCGAGTCCCCACGGAGCGAAGTCGAGGGCGGCAGTTTCCATGCGTGACACCTTCTCACGCTCGGTAGCACCTCGCGCGCCGTGCGAGAAAGGTTTTCGCGGCCTGACGTCGCCGGCCCGCTGTATATGCCGCCCATGCCGGATTGGCCGAGCGGTGCCGCGCGGCCTGACTGCTACGACTGAGCCGCGGTCCCGAGCCCGGTCTCGCGGACGACAGCAGCCACGAGCAGCGACCGCCGCCCGTGGCTGACATCAGCGGCCGCCACCGGCGACCACTCCGTCGCGGTGACTGCCCAGCCCGATTGCTCCACCAGCGCCAGATGCTCTGCTGGCGGCAGTATCGTCCGCCACGGCTCCGCGGCGGCAGTGCGGCGACGCAGATTTGCTGCCGTCACGACCTCGGCGGAATCAAAGCCTTCTGCATGCGTCGCGATGCTGACCACGAGCCTGCTGCCGGGCGCCCCCCGTGCCGCCAGCGCTGTCAGCAGTCTCCGGCAGGTGCCCTCGTCGAGATAGACAAGCAGCCCCTCGCAGACGAACAGCGTCGGCTGATGGGCGTCGTGCCCCGCTCTCGCGAGCACCGCGCCGACATCGTCGCTGCTGAAGTCTGCCGCGGCTAGCGTCAGCGCCGCCCCGCCTGCCGCTCCGACCGCGGCATCGTCCGTGGCGCTCCCCGCGGTGCGATCCGTAGCGCCCCCTGCGGCGCCATCCCCACCGCCATCCGCGCTGCCAACTGCGGCGCCATCCGCGCTGCCAACTGCGGCGCCATCCGCGCTGCCAACTGGGGCGCCCCCTGCGGCGCCATCCCCGGCGCCATCCGCACTGCCGGGCGCTTCGCCGAGTGCGCGGAGCAGCCTCGCCTTGTCCGCCTGAGTCGCCGGATGATCAAGCTCGAAGAACCTGACTCCGCTGGTCCGGAATCGCAGGGCGCGGTCGTCATAACCGGCGCCGCAGGTGACTACCTGCCGCAGTCCTGCCTCGATCGCGCCTGTCACCTCCGCGTCTACGAACCTCGTCCGTGCCGCGATACTCGGCGCCAGCCAGGCGGGCGGACTGAACTGCATGTCCCGGCACAACTTCCACTGCGAGTCTGGATCGCCCTGCATGCTGTGCGGCCGTCGCAGGCCAGCCCGGGTCAGGGCCACCGCCTGGCTTGTCCGGGATGGCAAATTCATAAGTGGCAACGTACTAATCTAGAGAGTGAAGCGCAAATTATGCATGAATATCTGAGCTGACTAGTAAGTGATACCGTAATGGTTGTGACAGCGCCAGGTCAGCCCGTCGAGTCGGCAGCCAGCGATCTTCGCCGCAGCGTCATCAGCCTGGCGCGTCGGCTCCGGCTTGAGCGCGACTCGGCCAGCCTCACCGCGCTGGAGCTCAGCCTGCTCGGTCATTTGCACCGGCGCGGGCCGCTGACACCGGGTGAGCTTGCTGCAGCCGAGCGAGTGCAGCCGCAGTCGCTTACCCGGCCGCTCGCGACTCTCGAGGCAGCCGGCCTGATCGCACGGCAGCCCGATCCAGCCGACGGCAGGCGCTCGCTGCTTGAGATCGCCGGGTCCGGTCGCGATGCGCTGCGCGCGGAAATGCAGCAGCGCGACAGCTGGCTCGCGGCAGCGATGTCGGCGCACCTGTCTGGCGCCGAGATAGGCCTTTTGCACCTCGCGAGCGACCTGCTGCAGCGCCTCGCCGACGCCGACAGCGTTAACTCGTAAGATCACGCGGGTCATAGGCCATGCGATCTTTCGAGTTAACGGCATGCTCCCGTTTTGTCAGTAACGTCCGGCATTCTGACTGCCATGGTGGCCGACCTGCCTCCGCAGTTACATGACCTCACTGTCACGCAGCGCGGTGTGCTGGCGCGCGCACAGGTACTGAGCGCTGGCCTGAGCGAGGACGCCATCGCTGTCCGGCTGAGACGCGGTAGCTGGCAGCGCCTGTACCCAGGCGTGTACGCGACCTTCTCCGGGCAGGTGAGTCGGTCGGCCGAGCTGTGGGCGGCCGTGCTGCACGCCGGTCCGGGGGCCATCCTGAGCCATCAGACAGCGGCTGAGCTGTGGGGACTGGCAGCCGAACCGAGCTCGCTGATTCATGTGACGGTGCCCGGCAATAGACGCGTTCACAAGCAGGCAGGAATCAGGCTGCACGTGTCCGTCAGAGCGAGTGCTGCAGCCCATCCGTCACGTAACCCGCCGCAGACCCGGCTAGAGCCAACGGTCATCGACCTCTGGGAGACAGCGCAGAGCCTGGACGATGCCGTCGGCTGGGTGACTCGCGCGATCGGGCGGCGGCTCACCACGCAGGACAAGCTGCGCGTCGCGATGGAGGCGCGCGGCCGGGTCCGGTGGCGAAAGCGGTTAGCCGAACTGCTCAGACCCGATGCGGCCGGCATCCACTCACCGCTGGAGCACCGCTACGTGCGCGACGTCGAGCGGCCGCACCGGCTGCCGGCGCCGACGAGGCAGGCAGGGGCGCGGCGCAGCGGCCGCAACGAGTACCGCGACACGCTCTACGAGGCGTACCAGACCGTCGTCGAGCTGGATGGCCGCGTCGCGCACCCAGGCGACAGCAGGTGGAAAGACATCCACCGGGACAACGCCGCGGCCACCAGCGGCCTGACCACGCTGCGCTACGGCTGGCACGATGTCACGACCAGAGCCTGCACGGTGGCAGCAGAGATCGCAGCCGTGCTGGGCGACCGCGGATATACCGGCGCCCGGCCGTGCTCCCCCGGCTGTCCCGTTGGCCGCGAGCCGCAGCCAGTTCCGGAGAACGCCGGTCTCAGGCGCGGCGCAGCGCCGACCCGGCCACCCGGAACTGGGCGGCCAATGGGCGGCTCACCGCGTCGCGGGGGCGAGGCACGACCGTCGGTCAGCGGCCGGAGCACCCGAAACGCTCCGCCCGCCGCCCCGCCATCCGCACCTTCCCGGTAACTGCCGCCGCGGCCGGGTGGTAGCCGGGTGGCCGACGGCCCGTTTCGTGCGGGCAGGCGGCTACCCGGCTATCGCACGGAAGCTCCGCCCGCCGCCCCGCCATCCGCACCTCCCCGGTAGCTGCGAGGAGACCAGATCAGGTGCCGGTGGCGCGCAGCCGCTGATGCCAGGCCAGCGCCGAGGTATCGGTCAGCGAGGCGATCTGGTCGATCACGACGCGCAGCCGCGCCCGGTCGTCACCAGCGTGCTCATACTCGTGCCGGAACAGCGGATCCAGCGTCGCGGGCGCCCCGGCCAGCACGGCGTCTGCCAGCTCGGTGATGATCTCGCGCTCGCGAGCCTGCGCAGCCTCGGCGCCCGAGCGGAACATCACGTAATACGCTGTCACGCCCTTCAGCAGCGCGCACTCGAGCCGCTGCTGGCGGGGCACTGCCAGGTCGGCCGCGTACCGGCAGATCGGCGGCTGGCCGGCTGGCCTTGTCGCATGCTCGGCAGCACCGCAGAGCCGGCCGATCAGCACGCTGGTCAGGTTCTTCACCGCGGCTGCCGCAGTCAGGCTGCCATCGAATTCGCGCGGCCAGCAGTCCAGCTCAAGCAGGCCGCCGAAGGCGTCGCCAAGCTCGCCGGCCGTCGTGAAACCCGGCGGGCAGTAGGCGCGCACGGTTAGCTCCGCGACGGCCTGCTGCTCGGCCCGTGATCGCAGCTGCGCCAGCGTGACCAGGCCGGCGTGGAGTCCGTCTTCCAGGTCGTGGACTGAGTAGGCGACGTCGTCGGCCCAGTCCATGACCTGCGCCTCCAGGCAGGACCTGCCGTCCGGCGCGCCGTCCCGGATCCAGCGGAACACGGCCGCGTCATCGGCGTAGGCGCCGTACTTGCTTGCCGCCCTGGCCGGCTCAGGATCGCCGGGACGAAGCCCTGCCGCGCCAGCACCGCCGGGGGGCGGGCCCACCCACGGATACTTCAGGGTCGCGTCGAGCGTTGCCCTGGTCAGGTTCAGCCCGGCCCCCGGCACCTTCGCCTCGAGGCGGGTGATCAGGCGCAGGCTCTGGGCGTTCCCCTCAAATCCCCCGCAGTCACGCGCCAGCTCCGCCAGCGCTGCCTCGCCGTTGTGGCCGAACGGCGGGTGGCCGAGGTCGTGGGCCAGGCAGGCCGCGTCGACGAGGTCGGGATCGCAGCCGAGTACCGCGCCGAGCTCGCGGCCGACCTGAGCGCACTCTAGGGAGTGGGTCAGCCGGGTGCGCGGGAAGTCGCCGGAGCCGACGGCGACGACCTGGGTCTTGGCCGCGAGCCTGCGCAGTGCCGAGCTGTGCAGGACCCGGGCGCGGTCTCGGATGAACGGACCGCGCCCGGAGCCGCCAGCGTCGTGCGCGCGCTTAGGCGGCTCCTCCGCCCAGCGCGCAGTGGCCAGGCGGTCGTAGCCGCCATCGCCGGCGCCCGCCGTCACCGGCTGTCGCTACCTCCGGTGCTCTCCATCACTGCGGCGCGGCCGGCCTCGAGCCGGGCGACCGGCACCCGGAACGGCGAGCAGGACACGTAGTCCAGGCCTGCGGAGTGGAAGAAGTGCACCGAGTCGGGGTCGCCGCCGTGCTCGCCGCAGACGCCGATCTTCAGGTCCGGCCTGGTGGCCCGGCCTTCCTCGACCGCGATCTTCACGAGGCGGCCGATACCGTCAATGTCGATCGTCTCGAACGGCGAGACCCCGAAGACGCCCAGCTCGATATACCGGCTGAAGAACGACCCCTCGACGTCGTCGCGGGAGAAGCCCCAGCCCATCTGGGTGAGGTCGTTGGTGCCGAAGGAGAAGAACTCGGCCGCCTGCGCGATCTGGCCGGCGGTCAGCGCGGCCCGCGGGACCTCGATCATGGTGCCGATCAGCGCGTGAACCGCGGTCCCGGTCTCCTCGGCGACGGCGGCGAGCACCTTCTCGGCCTCATCACGGGCGGCCTCAAGCTCCTGAATCGCGCCGACGAGCGGGATCATGATCTCCGGCTTCGGGTTGCCGCCGGCCTTGACCCGGTCCACCGCGGCCTGGGCGATGGCCCGGACCTGCATCTGGTACAGGCCGGGAATGACAAGTCCGAGGCGCACGCCGCGCAGGCCGAGCATCGGGTTCTCCTCGTGCAGCCGCCGCACTGCCTCCAGCAGCTTGCGGTCCTGCTCGGTGGCCTTGTCGCCGGCCAGCGCGATCTTGACCGACAGCTCGGTCAGGTCGGGCAGGAACTCGTGCAGGGGCGGGTCGAGCAGCCTGATGGTGGCGGGCAGCCCGTCCATAGCCTCGAAGATCTCCACGAAGTCGCCCCGCTGGAGCGGCTCGAGCGCGTCCAGAGCGGACTGGCGGGTCGCGTCGTCGTCGGCCAGGATCAGCCGCTCGACCAGCTGACGCCGTTCGCCGAGGAACATGTGCTCGGTACGGCACAGGCCGATGCCCTGCGCGCCGAACCGGACCGCGCGGGCCGAGTCATCCCCGTTGTCGGCATTGGTCCGCACGCCGAGGCGCCGCTTGGCGTCCGCGTGCGTTATCAGCCGGTCCACGGCCGCGACCAGCTCGTCCGACGAGGAGTCGATCTTGCCCTCGAAGTACTCCACGACCGGGGACGCGACGACAGCGACCTCACCCAGGTAGACCTGGCCGGACGTGCCGTCGATGGAGATCACGTCGCCCTCCGCGACGGTGACGCCGCCAGGCGCGGTGAACTTCCTGCCGTTGACGTCGACCTCGAGCTCGTCCGCGCCGCAGACGCAGGTCTTGCCCATTCCGCGGGCCACCACGGCCGCGTGGCTGGTCTTGCCGCCGCGGCTGGTCAGGATGCCCTGGGCGGCAATCATTCCGTGCAGGTCGTCCGGGTTGGTCTCGCGCCTGACGAGGATGACGTCCTCGCCGCGGTCCGCCCACGCCACGGCCGTCTCGGAGTCGAAAACCACCTTTCCCACAGCGGCCCCCGGCGAGGCGCTGATTGCCTTGGTGATCTTGGTGACGTCCGAGCCCGCCTCAAAGCGCGGGAACATCAGCTGGGCGAGCTGGGCGCCGGTCACCCGGGTCAGAGCCTCGTCCAGGTCGATCAGGCCCTGGTCCACCAGCTGCGTCGCGATCCGGAAGGCAGCACCGGCGGTGCGCTTGCCGACGCGGGTCTGCAGCATCCACAGCTTGCCGCGCTCGATCGTGAACTCGATGTCGCACAGGTCCCTGTAGTGGTTCTCCAGCGTGGACATGATGTCCATCAGCTGCCGGTAGGACTTGACGTCGATCTGCTCGAGATCCTGCAGCGGGACGGTGTTGCGGATGCCGGCCACGACGTCCTCGCCCTGCGCGTTCTGCAGGTAGTCGCCGTAGACGCCCTGCTGGCCGCTGCCGGGGTCACGGGTGAAGGCGACGCCCGTACCGGAGTCCGCGCCGAGGTTGCCGAACACCATCGTCACGATGTTGACCGCGGTGCCGAGGTCGGCCGGGATGCGCTCCTGGCGCCGGTAGAGGATCGCCCGGTCGGCGTTCCAGGAGTTGAAGACCGCCTCGACCGCCATGTCCATCTGCTCGCGCGGCTCCTGCGGGAAGTCACGGCCGGTCTTGTCCTTGACGATGGCCTTGAAGCTCTCGACCAGGCTCTGCAGGTCCTCGGCGTCGAGGTCGAGGTCGTTCTTGGTGCCCTTCGCCTGCTTGGCCGCGTCGATGGCCTGCTCGAACTCGTGCCCGTCGATGTCCAGCACGGTCTTGCCGAACATCTGGATCAGGCGCCGGTAGGAGTCCCAGGCGAACCGCTCGCTGCCCGCCTGCTTGGCCAGGCCGTGCACCGACTCGTCGGACAGGCCGATGTTCAGGACGGTCTCCATCATGCCCGGCATGGAGAACTTGGCCCCGGACCGGACGCTGACCAGCAGCGGGTCGGCGTGGTCGCCGAGCTTGCGGCCCATCTTCTGCTCAAGCTCGCTCAGGTGCCCGGTGACTTCGCCAGCGAGGCTGTCGGGCACGGATCCCTGCTCGAGGTAATAGCGGCAGGCGTCGGTGGTGATGATGAAACCGGGGGGAACGGGCAGGCCCAGGTTGGTCATCTCGGCAAGGTTGGCGCCCTTGCCGCCTAGCAGGTCTTTCAGGTCCTTGTTGCCCTCGGTGAAGTCATAGACGAGCTTCGGCACTGCGATGCACTCCTCGAGACTGCCGCTCACCTGACGCAATCGTCCCGGCATCACGCGGCTCTGTGTTCCTGCGGCCTCGCGGCCCTCACTCCCGAGCCTATCGACCTGTGGCTGCGGCCGGTACGACGGTCACCCGACGTTGGGGGAACATCTTTGCCGTCGGTCACAATGGCACCATGACGGATCAGGTGATCATTGGCCTCTTGAATCCCGGCGATATGGGCGCGGCCGTGGGCCGCTGCCTGACGGCGGCCGGTTATACGGTGCTCTGGGCTTCCGCGGGCCGGAGCGAAGAGACAGCCACGCGGGCGGCCAGCGCCGGCCTGCAGGACGCCGGGACGGCCCGGCAGCTGGCCGACCGCGCAGACATCATCGCGTCGATCTGCCCGCCGCACGCGGCGCTCGACGTGGCCTGGGCTGTTCATGGCTTCACCGGCCTGTACCTCGATGCGAACGCAATCGCCCCGGACACCGCGCGCGAGGTGGCGCAGCTCATCACCGGAAGCGGCGGCAGCTACGTCGATGGCGGCATCATCGGTCCGCCGCCGGTCCGGCCGGGCACGACCCGCCTCTATCTCTCGGGCGAGGAGGCGGGCCGGATCGTGAGCCTTTTTACGGGAACGGCGCTCGGCCCGCGGATCGCCGCCGGACCGGCCACGGCCGCTTCGGCCGTCAAGATGGCCTACGCCTCCTGGACAAAGGGGACCTCGGCCATGCTCCTCGCCGCCAGGGCACTCGCGAAGTCGCAGGGTGTGGAGGAAGCGCTACTTGCCGAATGGGCGCTGTCGCAGCCCCAGCTCGCTGAGCAGTCAGAGCGCGCGGCTCAGGCTGCCGTCACCAAGGGCTGGCGCTGGACCGCCGAAATGGAAGAGATTGCGCACAGCATGGCGGAGGCCGGCCTGCCGGACGGATTCCACCAGGCGGCAGCGGAGATCTACCGGCGCTGCCCGCGCGTTCCCGGCGCAACTGCCAGCCCGGGCGTACTCAGCGACGTGCTCAAGGCGGTCACGCACGAGACCTGAGCCGGCCCCGCGGCAGTTCCCGGCCTAGCAGCCGTCCAGGCGCTCGGAGAGGTAGGACACCAGGCTGTCGATGCCGATCCGCTCCTGCTTCATGGAGTCCCGCTCGCGGACGGTCACAGCCTGGTCCTGCAGCGACTCGAAGTCCACGGTCACGCAGTACGGGGTGCCGATCTCGTCCTGGCGCCGGTAGCGGCGGCCGATCGCGCTGGCGTCGTCGAAGTCGCAGTTCCACTGCTGCCGCAGCGCGGCGGCCACGTCCCTGGCCTTGGGCGACAGGTCGGCGTTGCGCGACAGCGGCAGGACCGCGACCTTGACCGGCGCCAGCCGGTAGTCCAGCCGCAGCACTGTGCGCTTCTCCAGCTTGCCCTTGGCGTCCGGGGCCTCGTCCTCGGTGTAGGCCTCGAGCAGGAAGGCCAGCATCGACCGGTCAACACCGACCGCGGGCTCGATCACGTACGGCGTGTAGCGCTCGTTCGTCTCCGGGTCCAGGTAGCTGAGGTCCTGGCCGGATGCCTTGGCGTGCACGCCGAGGTCGTAGTCGGTCCGGTTGGCCAGGCCCTCCAGCTCGCCCCACTCGCTGCCGGGGAAGTCGAACCTGTACTCCAGGTCGACTGTCCGCTTGGAGTAGAAGGAGCGCTTCTCGGCCGGGTGCTCGTACCGGCGCAGGTTGTCCGGGCCGATGCCAAGGTCGAGGAACCAGGCCTCCCTGGCATCGATCCAGTACTCGTGCCACTCCTCGTCGGTGCCAGGCTTGACGAAGAACTCCATCTCCATCTGCTCGAACTCGCGGGTACGGAAGATGAAGTTGCCCGGCGTGATCTCGTTCCTGAAGGACTTCCCGATCTGGCCGATGCCGAACGGGACCTTCTTGCGCGACGTCTGGAGCACGTTCTTGTAGTTGATGAAGATGCCCTGCGCCGTCTCTGGCCGCAGGTACGCCAGCCCGGACTCGTCCTCGGTGGCCCCGAGGTACGTGCGCAGCATGCCGTTGAAATTCCGCGGCTCGGTGAACGCCCCCTTAGTCCCGCAGTGCGGGCAGGCCAGGTCGGCGAGGCCGTTCTCCGGCGGCCGGCCGTGCTTCTCCTCGTAGGCCTCGATCAGGTGGTCGGCGCGGAACCGGTAATGGCATGACTGGCACTCGGTCAGCGGATCGGTGAACTGGGTCAGGTGGCCGCTGGCCTGCCAGACCTCGGGAGCCAGGATGACGCTCGAGTCGAGCCCGACGACGTCGTCCCGGATCTGGATCATCGACCGCCACCACTGGCGCTTGATGTTGTTCTTGATCTCGACGCCCAGCGGCCCGTAGTCCCAGGCAGCGCGCAGCCCGCCGTAGATCTCGCTGGACGGGTACACGATGCCCCGCCGCTTCGAGAGGCTGACGATGGTTTCCATGCGATCGCTGCGTCGTGCCATTGTGAGTCTCCATCCGGCTGGCGGTCGGCGGCCTGCGTCTGACGTGCGCGAACCCGGCAAAGGGGCGGCGGCGGTGCCTGCCAGCTTAGCGGTCGCCCGCAGTGCCGTCGCCTGACTTTCGGCGCCTTGGGGCCGGGGCAAACCGCCGGTGACCGGCGGTAACCTGGTCAGCAGCCGCCCGGATCAGATCCGCGGGCAGCGATCGCGAGGCCGGACTGGCGGCCTGAAGGGAGACCGTGCGTGGCCAGCAACAGGCCATCCCGGCAGCGGGTTCGGCCGCTGCCCAAGGGCAGTTCCCTGTATACGCCAGAGGCATCGCCCACCAGGCAGGCAGCGGAGCGCCGCAGCGCCAGGCCGCTGGTCTTCCTGCATCAGCTGCCGGCCTGGGTGGCGCCGCTGGTCCTGGTCGTCTGCCTGATCGCCGGGCTGGCGTGGCGCGGCCCCGGCGGTGCCGCCGCGCTGGTTGTGGTCGCCCTCGTGCTGGCGTGGCTCGCCGCCATCTCCTGGCCGCGCCTGGCGGCCGGAGGACGGCTCGGCCGGGCGCTCGCCGTCGTGGTCATGCTCGGCCTCGCAGGCTGGCAGGCCACGCGCTAAGCAAGGCGGCGCCCGTTCAGCAAGACAGCCGTCCGGGCGGGCCGGAGGTCCCGCCCCGGCCGAGCCTGACTAGCACTCGTCAACCAGAGTTGACGCCCTTCCCGCGTCAACATATATTGACGAAGTGACCGGGAACGAGGTAGCCAGCAGCCGCAGCGCCCACGGGGCCGCGGACGCCGGGCCTGATGCCGATGTCGTGATCGCTGGCGGCGGCCCGGCTGGCCTGATGCTGGCCATCGAGTTGTGCCTGGGCGGAGTCACGCCCGTCGTGCTGGAGCGACTCAGCGAGATCAGCGTCATTCCCAAGGGCAACGGGCTGGTCGGGCAGATCGTGCCGGTGCTCGACTACCGCGGGCTGCTGGACCGCCTGTCGGCCGGGGCCACCTATACCGGCCCGGTGCCGGGCTTCGCCTTCGGGCCGCTGCAGCTGGACTTCTCCCGGCTCGCCGGCAGTCCGCTGCACGTCCTCGCGATCCCGCAGCGACGGCTCGAGCAGATCCTGGCCGAACGGCTGGCCGAGCTGGGCGGCGCCGTCCGGCGCGGCCACGAGCTGACCGGCTTCAGCCAGGATGACGACGCCGTCACCATGTCCGTGACCGGCCCCGACGGCGGCTACCAGCTGCGGGCCGCCTACCTGGCCGGTTGCGATGGCGCGCACAGCAAGGTCCGCAAGCTGGCGGGCATCGGGTTCCCCGGCATCACCTCGTCGGAGGTCTACCGGATCGGCCGGGTCACCGTGCCCGCTGCCATGATTATCCGCCCCACCGGGGAGGTCGAGGTGCCCGGCGCGGGCCTGCTTCGGCCCTTCGAGCAGGTCAGGGCGGGCACCGGCAGCTACTCGATCGCGCCGCTGGCGAGCCTGGACGCGACGGCCGCTCCTGACACCTACATCGTCTCCACGCGGGAGGACAAGGGCGGCGCGGACCTCGCCAGCGCGATGACGCTGGAGGAGCTGCAGGCGAGCGTGCGCCGGGTCATCGGCGCCGAGCTTCCGATGACGCAGCCGCAATGGCTGTCGCGCGTCGTCGCCAACAGCAGGCAGGCCGACCGGTACCAGTCCGGCCGGGTGCTGCTGGCCGGCGATGCCGCGCATGTCTTCGGCCTGGGCGGCTCCCTCAACGCCGGGCTGCTTGACGCGCTCAACCTGGGCTGGAAGCTCGCCGCGCAGTCTCGCGGAACGGCGCCGTCCGGCCTGCTGAGCACCTACCACAGCGAGCGGCACGCGGCCGGGCGCCGTACGCTGCTGCAGACACGGGCGCAGCGGGCCCTGTCGGCCAGCGGGGAGGCTGCCGACGCACTGCGCGAGCTAGTCGGCGAGCTGCTGGAGTTCCCCGCAGCCGTCCGCCACGTGGGCGAGCTGGTCGAGGGCTCGGACATTCGCTACGAGCTGCCGGACGGGCCGGCGGACCGGCATCCGCTGGCCGGTCGGCTCGCCCCTGACCTCCGGCTGACAGCTGCCGACGGCAGCACCACCCACGTTGCCGAGCTGATGCGCGCGGCGCGGCCGCTGCTGCTGGATCTCACCCCCGGCGGCCGGGTCGCGGCGGTAGCGGAGGGGTGGACGGGGCGCGTTCCCGTCCTGATTGCCACGCCGCTGAGCAACACGGCCGGGGCAGACGCGCTGCTGATCCGCCCGGACGGTTTCGTGGCCTGGGCCACCGGTCCGGGGGCCGCGGAGCCCGCTGCGGGCCTGGCCAGCGCACTGACGGCCTGGTTCGGGCCGCCGGCCTGACCGGACTGGCCGATCGCTCAGCCGGGGGGTGGCGGCGGCGGATTCGGCTCCGCGCCGCCGTACCGGCGGTCCCGGCTGGCGTAGATCTCGCACGCGTGCCACAGGTGCCGCCGGTCGAAGTCGGGGAACAGCGTGTCCAGGAACACCATCTCGGCGTACGCCGACTGCCAGAGCAGGAAATTCGAGGTGCGCTGCTCCCCCGACGACCGGACGAACAGGTCCACGTCGGGGATCTGCGGCTCGTCCAGATAGCGGCCGATCATGCGCTCGTCGACCTTGTCCGGCCTGACCTTGCCGGCCGCCACGTCCAGCGCGATCGCCCTGGCCGCGTCCGCGATCTCTGCCCGGCCGCCGTAGTTCACGCAGAACTGCAGGGTCAGCACCGAGTTCCCGACGGTCATCCGCTCGGCGTCCTCCAGCTCGGAGATGACCGACCGCCACAGCCGCTGCCGCCGGCGGCCCACCGGATGCGCACGCCCATGGAGTTGAGCTGGTCGCGGCGGCGCCTTATCACGTCCCGGTTGAAGCCCATCAGGAACCTGACCTCGTCCGGCGACCGGCGCCAGTTCTCGGTCGAGAACGCGTAGGCGGACAGGTACGGGATCCCGAGCTCGATCGCGCCCATGATCACGTCGAAGAGCGCGTATTCCCCCGCCTTGTGACCCTCGGTGCGCGGCAGGCCGCGCTGCTTCGCCCAGCGGCCGTTCCCGTCCATCACCAGCGCGACGTGCCGCGGGATCAGCTCACCGGGAATCTTCGGCGGCTGCACCCCGTCCGGATGCGGGTACGGCGGCTCGACCTCCCGGTTCGCCGGTCTCGGGGATAGCGGGTTCCTGGGGCTCATCGGGCTCCTCGGCAGCGGATCCTCGTTCGCACGGCAGTCCTCAGGCGTGCTCGACGTGCTTCAGCGACCTGATCGAGTGCTCCAGGTGCCACTGGAGATAGGCGGCGGTCAGGCCGCTGCACTCTACCTGGTGCCTGCGGTCGCTGGCGTCGGCGAGCTGCCAGTCGCCCCGCAGCAGCGCGCTCATCAGCTCCATGGTCGCCACGGACGGTGTGGCAGACCCGGGAGCACGGCAGTTCTGGCAGGTCAGGCCGCCCGATGCCAGGCCGAAGGCGCGCAGGCCGCCAGCCGTCGCCGCCTCCCGCGCGGTCGTGCCGCAGACCGCGCACTCGTCCAGTGCGGGTGCGTAACCCGCCACCGCCAGCGACCTCAGCAGGAAGGCGTCGAGCACCAGCCGGGGATCGTGCTCGCCCTCGCCGAGCGCCCGCAGCCCGCCGACGAGCAGCAGGAACTGCCGCATGGCCGGCTCCTTCTCGACCGGGGTGAGCTTCTCCGCTGTCTCCAGCATGGCCGTTCCCGTGGTGTACCTGGGGTAGTCGCCGACCAGCTGCTCCCCGTACGGCCGCAGCGTCTCCGCCTGGGTTATCACGTCCAGCGAGCGCCCGGTGTACAGCAGCAGGTCGACGTGCGTGAACGGCTCCAGCCGGCCACCGAACCGCGACTTCGTCCGGCGCACGCCCTTGGCCACGGCGCGGATGCGGCCGGACTTGCGGGCGAGCACCGTGACGATGCGGTCGGCCTCACCCAGCTTGTGGGTGCGCAGCACGATGCCGTCGTCGCGGTAGATCGCCACCTGCCCATTCTCGCCTACTTCCGGCGGGCGGCAGGCCACGCGCGGCCGGCCACTCGCCGCCGGCCGCTGAGCGAGCCCTCGTTACCAGGCCGCGCTGAGCGTCAGCGGCGATCGCCTCAGCTGGGCAGCGAGCTCAAGCCCGCTCGTCAGCGTCCGCCGGACCATCGCCAGAGCGGCGTCGGACGGCGAGGTGATCGTTCCGGCTGGCGCCGGAGTCCAGTCCATGGCGGAGTAAAAGGATGCGAGGTCCTGTTTGCAGAACAGAATTGCTATTCCGGGCTTGTGCTCGTCAATGAATGCGTTCGCCGCACGGACGATCCGGGATGCATTTCCCTCGCGCCGGTACGGGGGAAAAGTGAACACATTACTCAGGCCGAGAACGCTGAGCCGTCCGGATGGCGTGTCAGCCTCGCCGCTGACGATATCCGCGTAGCTCAGCAGCACACGGCCGTCCGTGCAGGTCAGATGCGCGATTGCGGGGTACGGGCAGGACCGCAGGCGACCGCTTCCGGCAAATAAGGACGGCCACTCGCACCGCATGAAGGACAGCGACTGCCAGACCAGATGCTCTGGAAGTTCGCCTGCCTTAAAGCGCGTCAGTGTCGCGGCCACCCCGACAGGGTGCCATTACCGGACGATTATGACAAGTCGACGATCCGGCAGCGGACTCTGGCGGGTCAGCCGGCCGAGGCGCTCTCCTCGGTCATGACGATGACTCCGTGTGCCTGCGCGGGTGTCATGCCGAGGTGAGCCGCGATCAGCCGGGCCGCGCCGCGCTCCTCCTCCGACAGCGGCCCGTCGGCCAGGCCGACCCGCACCGCGTCCGCCAGGAACCACTCCGGGGCCGGCATCGTCAGCTGGTGAGCCAGCGCGCCGAGCGGCTTGGAGATGTCCAGGCCACGACCGTCCGCGGCCGCCAGGTCGGCGGTCAGCGCCGCCTCGTCATAGCCGGCCAGCCCGGCCGTCCGCACCAGTTCGACGGCGCGGCTGCGGGCAGCGGCACTGGCCGGGTCTCCCGCTCGCAGCATGGTGGTGACCGCGGCCAGCGATCCGGCTGGCAGCGCCGCCTGCATGGCAGCGACCGTCGGCAGCGCCAGCACCTCGATGCGGTACCGCGTACGGCAGGCACGGCACTGCACATGCTCGCCGACGCGGTCGAGCGGAACCAGCGGAATGTGCAGCACGTGAAACCAGCGCCGCCCCGAGCAGCGCTGGTATGGCCGGTCGCCGCCGCACCGCTGGCAGTGCAGCGTGCCATGCCCGGTCGTCCGGAAGTAAAAACGAAGCCCAATCAGACGCAACGACCCACTCCCCCCAGCGACCAGGCCACCTGCCCGCTGCCAGGACATCGTCCCGGCAGACCAGATCATCACATGACCAGGCCAGGCCGGCACCGCAATCCGGCAAAGCAGGATCCAGGCGGGTCGCCTCCCGTGCCCGGTTAGCGGGCTTTCGCGCCGGAACTATTACGGTGCGAAAGGGAGTCGCGCGATGAAAATTTCGGCGCATCAGGGATTTTGCGCAGGGAACGAGCTGCGCCCAAATTTATCCGGCCTCCGGTTATTCGGTTGCAGGATTCGCCGGGCGCGTTGTTAGCTGGCGGCCGTGCGCTTCGAGCAGTTCGATCCGGAGGTCGATGACTCGCAGCTGCGCGCCTGCCACGAGCTCGCCGTCTCCGCCCATGCCGACGACGACCCGAACGTGCCGGCCGTCTCCTACGGCATGTTCCGCAGCTGGTGGGCCCACGGCTTCGCCGGTGATCCGCAGCAGGCGTGGCTGGTCACCAGCGACTCCGGCGAGCCGCTCGGCTGCTATCTGCTCGGCCTGCCGGACCGGGACAACAGGTCCAACGGATTCCTCGATCCGTTCGTGACGCTGCGGGCGCGCCGCCGCGGCATCGGGACAGCGCTGGTCGCGCACGCCGCCAGGCAGGCGGACCGGGCGGACCGCGCGCTGCTGATGTCGAACTCGAGGGTCGGCGCTCCCGGGGCCGCCTTCGCCGCGGCGGTCGGCGCGCGGCCGTGCCTGCGGGACGCGCGGCGCGTGCTGAACGTCTGTCCCGACGTGCGTGGCCAGCTGACCGGACGGCCGGGACTACCCGGACGGCTGGACGAGCTGCGCGCCGAGGCGGAGCAGCATGCGGCCGGGTATGAGCTCCGCCGGTGGACCGGCAGCACGCCCGCCGACCTCACGGACGCGGTCTGCGCCCTGTACTCGGCAATGGAAGACGCGCCCCACGAGCCGTCGGTCGAGCCGCTGAGCTGGGACGCTGACCGGCTGCGCCGCTCCGACGAGCGGGCGGTCGCCGCAGGATCGCGCTTGTACTCGCTCGCCGCGATTCACGCCGCCTCCGGCGAGATGGCGGCGCTGACGCAGGTGTACGTGGATCCGGCCACCGACGGGTGGGCGTTCCAGGACATCACCGCAGTGACCCGGCCGCATCGCGGGCATCGCCTCGGGCTGCTGCTCAAGGTCGTCATGCTGCAGTGGCTGGCCGGGTGCGAGGCGCATGTCCGGCAGATCATGACCTTTAACGCGGTGCAGAACGAGCACATGGTCGCGGTGAACACCAGGCTCGGGTTCCGGGTGACGGACTACTTCGAGTCGTTCGAGCTGGACGTGGCGGGCGCGCTGACGCTCGGTACCCGCACGGCGCTGGCCGGGCCTGGCTGACCGGCGCTGGGAGCTGAGCCTGGCGGGAAGCCAGAAACTCGATTGCCGTCCGCGCGTCAGGCCGGGTTAGATGCCGGAGTGCGGATCGTGCAGTTTGACGCGACGAGCGACAGCCAGCGGCTGCGCGCTTGCTATGACATGACCCGCGCAGGCTGGCCAGTCGACCACCCCGGTCAGCCTGCCTGGGCGTTCGACTCATTCGCCGGCAAATGGGGTCCCGGCTTCGACGGCGCGCCGCGCGAGACCTGGCTGGCAGCCAATGACGCGGATGAGCCGGTTGGGTGCTACCTGCTGCAGTTGCCTGCGAAGGAAAACGCCGCCATGGCCTTCTGCAAGGTCCTCGTCGCACCCCACGCCCGGCGGTCCGGCACCGGCCGCGCGCTGCTGGAGCACTGCGCTGCTCGGGCGAGGAAGGCGGGCCGGTCCCGGCTGGTCGGCAACGCGCGCGACGACACGCCCGGCGCCGCGTTCGCGGCCGCGGCCGGCGCCCGCGGCGGCATTCCCGAGGTCTACCGGGTACTGACCTTTGACTTCGCATTGCCAGCCCGGCTCGCCGGACTGCGCCCGGCCGCGGAACGCCGGGCAGCGGGGTATTCGCTGGTGTCCTGGCTGTCGCCCGCTCCGGCCGAGTACCTGGATCAGCTCTGCCGGATCCACAGCGCCATGGCCGATGCGCCGCGGGACGCCGGCGTCGAGCCGCTGGTCTGGGACGCGGACCGGATTCGCCGGTCCGAGGAGGTCATGGCCGAGCACAAGCTGACCTGCTATGCGATCGCGGCTCGTCACGCCGCGACCGGCGAGCTCGCTGCGCTGACCGAGATGTGCATCGAGGCCGACACGCCTGACTGGGCGTTCCAGCAGATTACTGCCGTCCTGCCGGAGCACCGCGGGCACCGGCTCGGCCTGCTGCTGAAGATCGCCATGCTGGAGTGGCTGCAGGAGCGCGAGCCAGCGGTCCGGCACATCGAGACCGGCAACGCCGGCGCCAACGCGCACATGATCGCGATCAACGAGCAACTCGGCTTCACCATCGAGGGGGTCAGCAGGGACTGGGAGCTGGACCTGGGCAGTGGTCAGGACACGGCCGCTCCAGACACGGCCCCGGCAGACACGCGCCCGGCAGACACGGGCCTGGCAGACACCGGCCCGGCGGACGCGGGCCCGGCAGACACGGCCCCGGCAGACACGGCCCCGGCAGACACTGGCCCGGCGGACGCGGGGGCCTGAGGCGCCGGCTGGATCAGCACGGCGTCGTCAGTCGTAGAAGCCGAGCCTGCGCAGCTGGCGCGGATCGCGCTGCCAGTCCTTGGCGATCTTTATCCGCAGGTCCAGGTAGACGCGGCTGCCGAGCAGCGCCTCGATCTGCCGCCGCGCCACCGTGCCGACTTCCTTCAGCCGGGCTCCCTTGGCGCCGAGAACGATCGCCTTCTGGCTCGTCCGCTCCACGTACATTATGGCGTGCACGTCGATGAGGTCGTCCCGGCCCTCGCGCGGCGCCATCTCCTCGACGACCACCGCGATCGAGTGCGGCAGCTCGTCGCGCACGCCCTCGAGAATGGCCTCCCTGATGAGCTCCGCGACGAGCTGCTGCTCAGGCTCATCGGTCAGGTCACCGTCCGGGTACAGCGGCCGTCCGGGCGGCAGGTAGGAGACCAGCACATCGGACAGCACGTCGAGCTGGAAGCCGTCCACCGCGGAGACCGGCACGATATCGGCCCAGTCGCCAAGGTCGGCAACGGCCGCCAGCTGCGCCGCCACCTGCTCCCTGGTCGCCTGGTCAGTCTTGGTGACGACCGCCACGACCGGGGTCTTGCCGATACCTGCGAGCTCCGCCGCCAGGTACTTATCGCCGGGCCCGATCCGGTCGGCGGCCGGGAGGCAGAAGCCGATCACGTCGACCTCGGTCAGCGTGGACCGGGCGAGACTGTCGAGGCGCTCCCCGAGCAGGGTCCGCGGCCGGTGCAGGCCCGGAGTGTCGATGATGACAAGCTGGGCGTCAGGGCGGTGCACGATGCCGCGGATGGCCCGCCGGGTTGTCTGCGGACGGCTGCTGGTGATCGCCACCTTGGTGCCGACCAGCGCGTTCATCAGGGTGGACTTGCCCACGTTGGGCCGCCCGGCAAAGCAGGCGAAACCGGACCTGAACTCGGCCGCCGGTGCCGCCGGGCTGCCTCCTGCTGCGGCTCGCATCGGCGCGGTGCGACCCCGCGCGGGCGCGCCGCCGCGCTGCCCATGCCTCGCAGCGGTCTGCGCGGCTGGAGCCGGCGACCGGCGGCGTGACGGGGTACCCACGTGCTGATTCTCCCCTATCAGGGCGGTGCCGCCCTAACCAGACGGCTGAATCTGGCGGCGGCCGCCGGCCAGCGCGGCGAGCGCCAGGCCGACAAGCAGCAGGCCGGCGATGGCAGTCGCCGTCAGCCGCTCGCCCAGCACGACGAAACCGAGCATCGCCGCGACCACGGGCTCGGCCAGGCCCAGAGTCACCGCCACCGGCGCCGGCACCGTTCGCAGCCCGCGGCCGTAGAGCAGATAAGCGGCCGCTGTCGTGACGACCCCCAGGTAACCGGCGACCGCTATCCCGCGGCTGGTCAGCACCCAGCCCGGCGAGGACGTCGCGAGGATGGGCGCCAGCAGGATGGCGGCACCACCGAACAGCAGGCCCATTACCGCCGTCTCGGGACTGCCGGCCGAGATTAGCCGCGCGGCCGCCACCGCGTAGACCGCGTAGCAGAGCCCGGCCGCCAGCGCCAGCCCGACCCCGGCCGGATCCGCGCCGGCAGCCTGGCCGCCGGTGACCAGCACGGTGCAGCCAGCCACCGCGGCCGCCGTTGCCAGCATCCACCGGCGGCCTGGCGGCGGGCCGCCGGCCAGCCGGGCCAGTACCCCGGTGAAGACGGGCGCGCTGCCAATCGCCACCACGGCGCCGATGGCCACGCCGGTCATCCGCACGGCGGTGAAGAAGCACACCTGATATCCGCCGACGGCGGCCGCGGCCAGCACGAGTGCGGCGCGCACCGCCGGGCGGCCGCCGATAAGGCCGCGCACCGCCTGGCGGCTGCGGCCGGTGCTGATAGCGAGCCCGAGCAGCAGAGCGCCCCCGACGACAATCCTCGCGGCGCCAACCGAGGCGCCGGTCGCGGCCGCCGGGGCGAAGTGCGCTGCGGTGCCGGTACTGCCCCATGCGGCCGCGGCAAGCAGGATGGCAACTGCACCGCCTGCGCGGCCCGGCCCGGGGGGCTTCTCATCCTGCATCGCGTCAGTGTCGCAGTTGTCGCACGACTCGTAAGATCGCGCGGCCTATAGCCCGCGTGATCTTACGAGCTAACGCTCAGGCCGCCGTCAGGGCCGCAGAACGGACCGCACGGTGCCGTCCGGGGCGGCGTGAAACACGATCGCCGACGGGCCGAGCTCGCGGACAGCAGCCAGGTCACCGGGATCCGGCTCGCCGCCGTCGCTGACCAGTGCCGCGGCCTCCAGGCTGGTCGCGCCGCTCGAGACGGCCATCGCGACAGCCAGGTGCAGGGCCGACAGCCGCAGCGACGGCAGCGCGATCGCGGCAGCCGCGTAGGTCCGGCCGGTCTCATCACGGACCGCGGCGCCCTCGGCCGCCGCGACCCTGGCGCGAGCCGACCTGGCGAGCGTGATGATCTTGATGTCCTCCGGGCCGGGCGCCGCAGCATCGCTCACAGCGCAGATTGTATGCGGCTGCGGCTGGTCAGGACGGGACTCTAGCTCGCAGGCCCGCTGCCGTTTGCGACCGCACTCTCGCTCCGGCTCGCTCCGTCTGCCGCGGCGGGGGCCCCGGCATCGTGCTGGCCCTCGGCGGAAGCGCTGAACTGATGGCCCGCCGGGCTGATGCGCTCGACCATGACGGTTCCGATCCGGTTCCGGCGGCCGGTCAGGTTTTCCGCGGTCAGACGCAGCCCGGCGACCGAGGCGACTGAGCCGGCGATCGGCACCTTCCCGAGCTGGTGGGCGAGCAGGCCGCCGACCGTCTCCACGTCCTCGGCGTCGATCGTGACCGCGAACAGCTCCTCCAGCTCCTCCACCGAGAGCCGGGCACTCACCCGCGCGGTGCCGTCGCCGAGCCACTCCACTGGCGGCCGTTCCCGGTCGTACTCGTCGGCGATCTCACCGACGATCTCCTCGAGGATGTCCTCGATCGTGACCAGGCCCGCGGTACCGCCGTACTCGTCGATCACGATCGCCATGTGCACGTGCCGTGCCTGCATCTCCCGCAGCAGGTCGTCGACCGGCTTGCTCTCCGGAGCGAAGGTGGCCGGCCGCATGATCGACTCGACGGTCTCGGCTGACTCGCCCTCGGGATGCTCGTGGATGCGGGTCATGATGTCTTTGAGATAGGCGATGCCGACGACGTCGTCCAGGTTCTCCCCGATCACCGGGATCCGGGAGAAGCCACTGCGCAGCGCTAGCGACAGACCCTGGCGCAGCGTCTTGTCTCGCTCGACGAACACCATCTCGGTGCGCGGGACCATCACCTCACGGACGATCGTGTCGCCCAGCTCGAACACCGAGTGGATCATGGCGCGCTCGCCCGGCTCGATTATCTGCCGCTGCTCGAGCAGGTCGACGAGACCGCGCAGATCTTCCTCCGCACCCGACTGGACCTCTCGCTCACGTCGGGCCTGCCCTGGCACCAGCGCGGACCCGGCCGCGGTCAGCAGCCGCGGCAGCGGGCCGAGGAACCGGATCACCGGGCGGAGCACTGCTGCCGCCGCGCTCGCCACCTTGACCGGCGACCGCCGCCCGATGCTCCGCGGGATCACGCCGGCCAGGACGTAGCTGGCCACGGTCATCGCCACGGCGGTGATGAGGAAGGCCTTCCAGTCCACCCCGAGCCAGCTGACCAGCACCGCGGTCACCAGCACCGCGGCGCCGATCTCCGCGGCGACCCGCACGAGCAGGACCACGGACAGGTAGCGCGGCACATCGGCAAGCACGGCCTGAAGGGGCTCGGAGGACTCGCCGGCGGACCGGCCTAGCTCTTTCGCGCCTGCCCTGGAGACGCGCAGCAGCGCCGTTTCAGCGCTCGTGCACCAGCCGGCGGCCAGCATCAGCGCCAGCGCCGCGACCAACAGCCAGCCCACCGGAGGTCACCCGGCCCCTTCTGAGCCGTTCGCGCCAGGATTGGGCTGGGCGGCAGCCGAGCCGCGCTCAGCCCGCCAGGACGCCAGCAGGCGGTCCTGCAGCCCGAACATCGTCGCGTGGTCTTCCGGGTCAGCGTGGTCGTAGCCGAGCAGGTGCAGGATTCCGTGCGTGCAGAGCAGGTCGATCTCGTCCCGCGTGTCGTGCTGCGCCTCGGCGGCCTGGGCCGCGGCCACCTGGGGGCAGATCACCACATCACCAAGGAGGACGTCGGACGCGTCCGGGTCGGGCGCGCCGTGGTCGCCATGGCTGCTGGCACCCGGCTGCGGGAGCCTGAGCTCATCCATCGGGAAGGCGAGCACGTCGGTCGGGCCTTCCTCGCCCATCCACCGCACGTGCAGCTCGGTCATGGCGGGCTCATCGACGAGCAGCACCGAGAGCTCGGCCAGCGGGTGCACCCGCATGTCATCGAGGACGTGACGGGCCAGCCCGGCCAGTTCCGACTCGTCGATATCGACGCCGGACTCGTTGGCTATCTCGATGCTCATCTGCCCCCCGATTGGCCGGTCACCGGCCACGCTGTCCATCACGGCGCTGCCGTCCGGGCTGCAGCCGGCTTGGCTCCGCCGCGGCCTGCCGGGCGTCGTACCGCTCGTAGGCGTCGACGATGTCCGCCACCAGCTTGTGCCGGACCACATCATGGCTGGTCAGGCGCGAGAAGTACACGTCATCGACACCGTCAAGGATGTCCTGGACCACGCGCAGCCCGCTGGTCTGGCCAGACGGCAGGTCGACCTGGGTCACGTCACCGGTGACCACGATCCTGGAGCCGAAGCCGAGGCGGGTCAGGAACATCTTCATCTGCTCGGCCGAGGTGTTCTGAGCCTCGTCCAGGATGATGAAGGAGTCATTCAGGGTCCGGCCACGCATATACGCCAGCGGGGCGATCTCGATCGTGCCGGCTGCCATCAGCCGCGGGATCGAGTCCGGGTCCACCATGTCGTGCAGGGCGTCATACAGCGGCCGCAGATAAGGATCGATCTTCTCGTAGAGCGTTCCCGGCAGGAAGCCGAGACGCTCTCCCGCCTCCACCGCAGGCCTGGTCAGAATGATCCGGTTGACTTCCTTTGCCTGCAGCGCCCTGACTGCCTTGGCCATTGCCAGGTAGGTCTTGCCGGTACCGGCCGGGCCGATGGAAAAGACAATCGTGTGATTGTCGATGGCATCGACATAGCGCTTCTGATTGAGCGTCTTCGGCCTGATGGTGCGACCGCGGCTGGACAGGACGTCGAGGTTCAGGACCTCTGCGGGCCGCGCGCCGGTCTTCCGGCGGAGCATGGAGACGCTGTGCTCGATGGAGTCAGCGGTCAGCTCGGCGCCACCGGCCACGAGCTGCATCAGTTCCTCGAACAGCCGGGCCGCGACCGCCGTCTCGGCGGCCGGGCCGGTGATCGTGATCTCGTTGCCGCGTACGTGAAAGTCCGCATTGACCGCATTTTCGATGACGCGCAGCAGCTCATCACCTGATCCGAGCAGGCTGATCATCGGCTGCTCTTCAGGGATCACGATGCGGACCTGGGTGCTCTCGGCGATAGGCCGACTGGCCCCTGGCTGCCCGTTCCCGCCCTGGTCATGGGTTGTACGCGTACTGCCTGCACCGTTGCCGCGGGACTGGCCGCCCCTGCGCGAATCGGTCGGATTATTAGTCAATGGCTCTTCCCTGCCGCGGCACTCGCCCTGGCCGGCATGCCCGCCATGATATCCGGATTCCCCCCAGGTCAGCCTGGCGGCCAGCCCATCGGCCGGCCGCCCAGGACGTGGGCATGGACATGCCCCACAGTCTGCCCGCCATGGGCGCCGGTGTTGAAGACGACCCGGTAGCCGTCGTCGGCCAAGCCCTCGGACGCCGCCACCTCGTTCGCGTGCGCGACCAGCTCGGCCAGCAGGCCGTCGCCTGCGGCGGCCAGCTCAGCCAGGTTGGCATGGTGAGTGCGCGTTATCACGAGTACGTGTACGGGAGCTTGCGGATTGATATCGCGGAAGGCGACCGTCCGGTCTTTAGCGGACACTATGGTCGCAGGTATCTCGTCAGCGGCAATGGCGCAGAACAAACAGTCAGGCACGCCGGAGATCTTAACGTGTGGCGGGCCTGGAACGCCGCTGACATATATGGTTGCACTACTGCGAACCCACGGTGCACCACCCCTCTGGTGTAACGGCCTCGCCAGTTTCTGGCTTCCGTCACTCAGGGATGAGTCATGCGCGGGAGCTGATCCGAGGACATGGGATGTGGTGTGGGAGGTATTGCAGATCTCCAGGCTGGCGAAGCCGACGACCACACGTCCCCCATCCCTGTGATGACAGCGAGTGAACCTTCGGACGTACCTGGGCGTCCAATACACGTGACCGAAACCCTGGCAGCGGATATCGCGCTGGGTACGGTTCCGGCCGACCTGGAAGCCGACCGGGCAGTGACCGAGCTCTACACCACCCATTACAGATCTCTAGTTCGGCTCGCAGCCCTGCTGGTACGTGACGTAGGAACAGCGGAGGAAGTTGTGCAGGACTCGTTTGTCGCGATGCACGGCGGCTGGCGCCGTCTGCGAGACAGCGAGAAGGCCTTGTCCTACCTCCGCCAGTCGGTAGTGAATCGCTCACGCTCCGTGCTCAGACACCGGGTCGTGGTCGACCGGAACGCACCCAAGCCCCCGCCTGACATGCCGAGCGCCGAGCATGGCGCCATCGCGCTCTTCGAGCGTTCAGCCGTCATCGCCGCGCTGCGGACGCTGCCGCCACGGCAGCGCGAGGCGCTGGTGCTACGTTTCTACGGCGATATGTCCGAAGCCCAGATCGCTGACGCCATGCGGATCAGCCGCGGCGCCGTCAAGAGCCACACAGCACGCGCCATGCAAGCGCTGCGGACAGTACTGGAGCGTGACGTATGAGCACGCTCAACGAACGTGAGGCAGTCCTGCGGCGCGCCCTGCTGGCCGCAGCCGAGCAGGTCGAGCCGGCCGGTGACGGTCTTGAGCGCATCCACGCGAGGATGCGCCGGCCGCGGCCGCTTGGCATCGCCTGGATCGAGGCCGTGTCGACGGACCTGTTCCTGCGCAGGCCAGTGTTCCTGCAGACGGCCTTCGAGCAGGTGGCCAGGGCCGGGCGGCTCGCCTGGGAGCGGTTCGCCCCGAGGACGGAGCCAGGTACCCAGCGACCGCTGAACTGGATGCGGCCGCTCGCCGCGATGAGCGTGTCGGTGTTCGTGATCGCGGTCGGCGCCTACGTGGCGTTCAGCGGCTCGTCGTCGTTCTTCCGGGACGGCTCGAACTCGTCGCAGTCACACGGCAGCGCCCCCGGCTCCAGCAATGGGGCCACTGGACCCAACGGCACCAGATCGGCACAGGGCAGCAGCTCGTCGTCGTTCCCCTCCTCTGGCGCGTCCGGAAGCCCGACAGGCTCCGCCAGCTGCGCGCCGACTCCGTCGATTAGTGCCCTGAAGGCGCCTCCGACGCCGACGCCGACTCCGACGACCCAGTCACCGTCGCCGTCAGCGTCGCCGTCGCCCACGCCGTCAGCGAGCAGCACGACGCCGAACCCGAGCGGCAGCTCGACCGCACCGGCGAGCCAGTCCACGGGCGGCACTCAGTCCAGCGCGGCCAGCCAGTCAGACGCGGCTAGCAGCCCTGCCTCATCAGGCGCGCTGAACGGATCAGCCGTCCTGACGCGCGGCACTGCGGCGAAGGCCAGGTCCGGGCCGGGAGTCACGACGTCGAGTCCGTGCGCCAAGGCGCCGAGTCCGAAGGCCAAGAAGAAGACGTCGTCGTCCCCGTCCGGAGTGCACGCCAGCCCGGAGGTGAGCAGCGCCGCCATGCTGTTCCGGGTCGGCGGGGCTAGCGTCTGGCTGGACGCCGCCCAGACGTCCGCGGCGGACGGGGCTGGCGAGGTCGTCTAGCTCGCGCTGACTTGCGGGCAGGCGGGCGCCCCGGGCGCTGGCAAGCGGCTCAGGCCCAGCGGCCCGAGCGGCTCAGCACGGTCGCGGCCGCCACCACTCCCGCGGTTGAGGCCCGGAGCACGGTCGGGCCGAGGCGCGCAGGGACCGCCCCGGCCGCCCGGAATGCCTCGTCCTCGCGCGGCGCGATGCCTCCTTCCGGGCCGACGATCAGCACGATCTCGCCGTCAGCCGGCAGCGGCACGCCGGTCACCGGTACCTGCGCGTCCGGGTCAAGCAGGATCGCGCTGTCGGCGGCCGCGATCCGGCTCGTGGCTGCAGCCAGGCCGGCCTGCTCGGTGACCTCGGGAAACCAGATCCGCCTGCTCTGCTTAGCGGCCTGCTCCGCAGCCGAGCTCCAGCGGGCACGCGACTTCGCCGCCCGCTCGCCCCGCCAGACCGCGACGCACCGCTCGGCCGCCCACGGCACGATGACGTCCGCGCCCACTTCGGTCAGCAGCTCGACGGCCAGCTCGCCGCGGTCGCCCTTCGGGATCGCCTGGAGGACGACGAGCTGCGGCCGGGGCCGGGGCTCGGTCCTCCTGGACAGCACGGTCAGCTCGAGCTCGCCCGGACGCGCCGCGTCGACAACGCACTCGGCGACCATTCCGGCGCCGTCGGTAAGGTCAGCTCGCTCGCCGGCCGTCAGCCGCCGGACCGTGCTGGCATGCCTGCCCTCCTGACCGCGCAGGGTCAGGCGGTCGCGGGCCAGATCCGCCGCGGCGGCCATGAAGACCGGCGGCCGGGCCGGGCGGCCGGCCAGGGAGTCAGCGGCTGTTGAAGGCATCTCGCAGCCGGGAGAAGAAGCCCTGCTGGCCAGGCGCGAACTTGCCGGGCGGAGCTTCCTCGCCCCGGAGCTTGGCGAGCTGCCGCAGCAGTTCCTCCTGCTCGGGCTCGAGCTTGATCGGTGTCTCGACGGTGACGTGGATGATCAGGTCGCCGCGGCCCGAGCTGTTCAGGCGCTCGGTGCCCTGCCCGTACATCGGGATGGCATGACCCGACTGGGTGCCCGGCTTGATGTCCAGGTCCGCCGGCCCGTCGAGCGTATCGACCTGGAGCGTGGCCCCCAGGGCGGCAGCCACCATCGGGATGGTGACGGTACAGTGCAGATCGTCGCCCTGGCGCTCGAAGATGGGGTGCGGCCGCTGCACGATCTCCAGAAAGAGATCACCAGCCGGACCGCCGCCAGGACCGACCTCGCCCTCCCCGGCCAGCTGGATGTGCGTGCCGTCCTCGACGCCTGCGGGGATGCGCACCTTGATCGTGCGCCGCGTCCTGACCCGGCCGTCGGCATCGCACTCGGGGCACGGCTTGCGAATCACGGTGCCGAAGCCGCCGCAGCCGGGGCACGGCCGCGATGTCATCATCTGGCCGATGAACGACCTCGTGACCTGGCTGACCTCGCCGCGGCCATTGCAGATGTCGCAGGTCACCGGGTGGGTGCCGGGGGCCGAGCCCTCACCCGAGCAGGTCGGGCAGACGACGGCGGTGTCGACGGCCAGCTCTCTGGTCGTGCCGAACGCGCACTCGGACAGGTCAAGGTCGACGCGGATCGTGGCGTTCCTGCCGCGCCTGGCACGGCTGCGCGGACCGCGGGCCGCCGCGCCGCCGCCGAAGAAGGCGTCCATGAGATCGCTGAACGGGAAGCCGGCTGACCCGAAGCCCGGCGCGCCGGCGCGCTGCGCGTACGGGTCAGCACCCAGGTCGTACATCTGGCGCTTCTCCGGATCGGAGAGCACCTCGTAGGCCTGGGTGACCTCCTTGAATCGCTCCTGGAGCGCAGGATCCGGGTTCACATCGGGATGCAGTTCCCTGGCGAGCCGGCGGTAGGCCTTCTTGATCTCCTCGGGGCCCGCGTCACGGCGGACGCCGAGTATCCCGTAATAGTCGTTTGCCACCGGCATCCCTAGGACTCCGCCAGGATCTGGCCAACGTAACGTGCCACTGCGCGAACTGCTCCCATCGCCGTCGGGTAATCCATCCTGGTCGGGCCGAGTACGCCAAGCCGGGCTAGCGACTGATCGCCGGACCCGTATCCGGTGGCGACCAGCGACGTGCTCCGCAGCCCCTGCACTTCATTCTCCGAGCCGATCCGGACCGTGACGGTCGCCTGATCGCCCGACTCGCCCAGCAGGCGCATGAGAACTACCTGTTCCTCCAACGCTTCCAGTACCTCGCGCAATCCCCGGGAGAAGTCAGCCTGGGTGAGGTTCGCCGCACCGCCGACGACCACTCGTTCCTCGTGCCGCTCCACCAGAGTCTCCACGATCACCGAGAACACGGCGGTCGCATTCGGCCGCTCGACCGCGCTGACCCGCTCGGGCAGCATGGCGACGACCGACGCGACATCAGCGAGCCGCCGCCCGTCCAGGCAGGCGTTCAGCACAGCGCGCAGCTGAGTGATCGATTCCTCACCGATCGGAGCAGGCAGTTCGACAGTACGCTGCTCGACCCGGCCGGTATCGGTAATCAGCACCAGCAGCAGGCGGCGGTCGGTGAGCGGGACTAGCTCAATATGGCGCACCGTCGACCTGGTCAGCGACGGGTACTGCACGACGGCGACCTGCCTGGTCAGCTGAGCGAGCAGCCGGACCGTCCGCATGACGACGTCATCCAGGTCGTAGGCGCCCGCCAGGAAAGTCTCGATCGCCCGGCGCTCGGCTCCGGACAGCGGCTTGACGCCGGACAAGCGGTCGACAAACAGCCGGTAGCCCTGATCGGTGGGAATCCGGCCGGCGCTGGTGTGCGGCTGGACGATGAAGCCCTGCTCCTCCAGCACTGCCATGTCGTTGCGGATGGTCGCCGGGGAGACGTCCAGATTGTGCCGGTCTACCAGCGACTTTGAGCCGACCGGCTCGTTCGTGGAGACGAAGTCCTCCACGATCGCGCGCAGGACCGCCAGTTTCCTGTCGTCGAGCACGCAGCCACCTCCCCTTGGCACTCTTAGGGTCTGAGTGCCAAGTCTATGGCCCAACTCAGGCTGCAGCACAGATCGGCACGGGGGCGCGCTGGCGTAAAGCCGACATATCTGACGCCGGGGTTGTCCGCGATCCGCTGGCGTACGTCCTGTACGTGAGTTATGCGTCTTATGGGCAATGTCATCGAGGCGGCGGACGGTCGCGAAAGGGCGTGAGTTACCGATCGACGCCCTTCATGGGGCAGCGATCGGTAACTCACGCCCTTTGAGCCCACGTGTGACGGCTGCCGGGCCCTAGTCGGTCAGATCCCTGATGACCGCGTCGGCGAGCAGCCGGCCCTGCCTGGTCAGCCGGACGCTTCCGGCATCCAGGGCCGGGCCGCTGGCAAGGCCGTCAGCGACCGCGCGCCGGGCGGCCGCGCGGCCAGCGGCACTGAGCTCGGTGACCGGGCAGCCGGAGGCCAGCCTGGTCGCCAGCATGATGCGCTCGGTGGCCTGCTCAGCTGCGGTGAGGACCTCCCTGGCCTGCGCCGGGCTCAGTCCGGCGGTGATCCGCTGTGCGTAGGCAGCGGGATGCCTGACGTTCCACCAGCGGGTACCGCCGGCATGGCTGTGCGCGCCAGGACCGATCCCCCACCAGTCGCCGCCTGTCCAGTAGAGCTGATTGTGGCGGCACGCAGACTCGGCGCTCACCGCCCAGTTCGAGACCTCGTACCAGCTCATCCCGGCCGCGCCCAGGCGCTCATCCGCGATCACGTAGCGGTCGGCCAGTACGTCGTCGTCCGGCATCGGCAGCTCGCCGCGGCGGATCCTGGCCGCCAGCCTGGTGCCCTCCTCCACGATCAGCGAATAGGCGGAGATGTGGTCGGGGCCGGCGGACAGCGCGCAGTCGAGGGAGCGCTCCCAGTCCGCGTCGCTCTCGCCCGGCGTGCCGTAAATGAGGTCCAGGCTGACCCGGTCGAACCCGGCCGCGCGCGCCCACCGGGCGCACTGCTCAGGGCGGCCTGGCTGGTGCACCCGGTCCAGCACCGTGAGCACGTGCGGGACGGCGCTCTGCATGCCCAGCGAGATGCGGGTGAAGCCGCCAGCGCGCAGCTGCGCCAGCACCCGCTCATCGACCGTCTCCGGATTCGCCTCGGCGGTCACCTCGGCGCCGTCGGCCAGGCCCAGCTCACCGTCGATCGCCGCGAGGATGGCGGTCAGATCGGCCGGCGGCAGCAGGGTAGGCGTGCCGCCGCCGAAGAACACCGTCTGCACCGGCCCGGTGCGGCCGGCCAGCACCTTCGCCGCGAGCCTGACCTCGTCGATGACCAGCGCCGCGTACGACTCGCGGGAGGCGCCGCCGCCCAGCTCGGTCGCGGTGTAGGTGTTGAAGTCGCAGTAGCCACACCTGGTCTGGCAGAACGGAACGTGCACGTAGATGCCGAACGGCACGGCGCCGAGCCGGTCCAGCGCTGGCTCGGGCAGACTGCCGTCCGCGGGCGCAGGGTCTCCGGCCGGCGGCTGACCGGCCATCTCAGTACTCCCCTGCTCCGGCAGCCGCGCCGCGGCCAGACTGCGCGGCCACGCTGGTCACGCCCGGCTGACCAGGTCGGCGGCCAGCTCGTCCCACTTCGCGGCCCGGCCCTCCAGCTTCAGCAGCCTGAGCAGGACGTCGCGGTCGCCGTAACAGGCCCGCATCGACTCGGCGACTGTCACCGCGTGATCCGGACGACTCAGCACAGTCAGCTCGTCACCCGCCGCAACGGGGCCAGCCGTCAGCACTCGCAGGTAGGCACCGGGACGGCCAGCCTGGGCAAAGCGCTTCACCCAGTGCTGCTCGTCCAGCCAGAACTTGAAGGTCACGCACGGAATGCGGGGCAGCGTGACCTGCACCACGGCACCGCCGGCCCGCCACGTCTCACCGATCAGCGCGGCGTTGACGTCGATCCCGCTGGTCGTGAGGTTCTCGCCGAAGATGCCGTTGACCAGTTCCCGGCCAAGCTGCTCGGTCCACCAGTCCAGGTCCTCCCTGGCGTAGGCATAGAGGGCCTGATCGAGACCGCCGTGGTTCTCCCGGTCGACGCACTCATCTCCGTCCAGGCCGGACGGGAGCGCGAGGACGGGGCCGTCCACCGGGCGCTTGTTGATACCCGTCCGGCTCGGCTTTCCCCCGATCAGCAGGTCTTCTCCCTGGCCGCGATTCACTGAGATCACCCGCGCTGCTGGCATGAACCTGACGGTAGCTGACGCCGACCGCGGCATGCGAATGCCGGCCGACCGCCGGCTGCGCCAGCGGAGGTGTCGGGGAGCCGGACCGAGCGGGTTCCAGCCCGGTGCATACTCTTCGGGATACAGAGCAGCCCATTTCAGGGTGCCGATTACCCGGCTGAGGACATGCGGATGAGTTCAGGCAGTTCCGGCGACGACAACGCCGACCAGCCCGGCGCGGCCGAGGAGCCGAGCTGGATGCGGGAGCCAGCCCAGAATCCCTGGACTGCGCCCTACCAGCCAGCTGACAGCCCGACCGCGCCCGCCCCGGCCCCGTGGCCGCAGGCCGAGCAGGCTGAGCAGCCCGGCGCCCCGCAGCCCTCGCCAGCAGACCCGTGGGCCCAGCCTCAGCAGCCCGGCGGCGTCGCTCCGCCACCGCCGGGCGATCCGCAAGGCCAGGGCTATCCGCAGGACCAGGGCTATCCGCAGGACCAGGGTTCCCCGCAGGGCCAGGGCTGGCCGCAGGCACCGGGCTATCCCCAGGGCCAGGGCTACCCCCAGGGTCAGGGCTGGCCGCAGGCACCGGGCTACCCCCAGGGCCAGGGCTACCCGCAGGCACCGGGCCATCCGCAGGGCCAGGGCTACCCCCAGGGCCAGGGCTACCCGCCCTCCGGCTACCAGCCGTACTACGGCGCCACGGCCAGGAACAACCCGCTCGCCATCGCCGCCCTCGTGTGCGGCATCGCGCAGTTCGTGCTCGGCCTGCTGATATTCGGGAACATCCTGCTCGCCATCCCGGCGATCATCTGCGGCGCGCTCGGGCTTAAGCAGACCCGGCTCCGCGGCGAGCGCGGCCGGGGCATGGCGATCGCGGGCCTCGTCCTCGGCATTCTCGGCGTGGTGTACTTCGCGCTGGTCATCGTGGTGTTCGCCGTGGCCTCCCACCTCCGCCACACGACGGGCTGAGGCGCCGGCAGCAGGTCAGGAGCGCTTCTTGTCTGGCGGCGCCTCGGTCGACAGGGCTGCGACGAAGGCCTCCTGCGGCACCTCGACCCGCCCGATGACCTTCATCCGGCGCTTGCCTTCCTTCTGCTTCTCCAGCAGCTTGCGCTTCCGGGTGATGTCACCGCCGTAGCACTTGGCCAGCACGTCCTTGCGGATGGCCCGGATGTTCTCGCGCGCGATGATCCGGGAGCCGATCGCAGCCTGGATCGGGACCTCGAACTGCTGCCGCGGGATGAGTTCCTTGAGCCTGGCGGTCATGCCGAGCCCGTACTCGCGGGCCTTGTCGGTGTGAACGATCTGGCTGAAGGCGTCCACGGCGACGCCCTGCAGCAGGATGTCGACCTTCACCAGGTCCGACTCCTGCTCTCCGGCCGGCTCGTAGTCAAGCGACGCGTAGCCGCGGGTGCGCGACTTGAGCTGGTCGAAGAAGTCGAAGATGATCTCGCCGAGCGGCATGGTGTAGCGGATCTCGACCCGGTCGGACGACAGGTACTCCATGCCGAGCAGGACGCCGCGCCGGCTCTGGCACAGCTCCATGATCGCGCCGACGTAGTCAGTCGGCGCCAGCACGGTGGCCCTGACCACTGGCTCGAACACCTGGGCAATCTTGCCCTCGGGGAACTCGCTGGGGTTAGTGACCGTGATCTCATGGCCCGCCTCGGTCACCACCCGGTAGACCACGTTGGGCGCGGTGGAGATCAGGACCAGGTCGAACTCGCGCTCCAGCCGCTCCCGGATGATCTCCATGTGGAGCAGGCCGAGGAAGCCGCAGCGGAACCCGAAGCCGAGCGCTGTCGAGGTCTCCGGCTCGTAGACTAGCGAGGCGTCGTTGAGCCTCAGCTTGTCCAGGGCATCCCGCAGCTCGGGGTAGTCGTCGCCGTCCACCGGGTACAGGCCCGAGAACACCATTGGCCTGGGATCGGCGTAGCCCGGAAGTGCCTCGGTTGCGGGGCTCGCGAGCGTGGTCAGCGTGTCGCCGACCCGCGCCTGCCGGACGTCCTTGACACCGGTGATCAGGTAGCCGACTTCGCCGGCGGCCAGGCCGTCGGACGGCACCGGCTCCGGCGAGATGACTCCGATCTCGAGCGTCTCGTGGACAGACCGGGTCGACAGCATGAGCGTGCGCTCGCGGCGGGATAGCCGGCCGTCCACCACCCGCACGTAGGTCACGACGCCGCGGTAGGTGTCGTAAACGGAGTCGAAGATCAGCGCGCGGGCCGGGGCGTCCGGGTCGCCGGCCGGGGGCGGTACCTGCTCCACGACGGCGTTCAGCAGCTCAAGCACGCCCTCGCCGGTCTTGGCCGACACCCGGAGGACCTCGGAGGGGTCGCAGCCGATGATGTTCGCGAGCTCGGCCGCGTACTTCTCCGGCTGGGCAGCGGGCAGGTCGATCTTGTTCAGCACCGGGATCAGGTGCAGGTCAGCGTCGAGGGCCAGGTAGAGGTTCGCCAGCGTCTGGGCCTCGATGCCCTGAGCCGCGTCCACCAGCAGGATCGCGCCCTCGCAGGCGGCGAGCGACCTGGATACCTCATAGGTGAAGTCGACATGGCCGGGGGTGTCGATGAGGTTCAGCACGTACTGGGTGCCGTCTGGCCCCCGCCACGGCAGCCGGACGGCCTGGGACTTGATCGTGATGCCCCGTTCCCGCTCGATGTCCATGCGGTCCAGGTACTGGGCCCGCATCTGCCGGTCGGTGACCACCCCGGTGAACTGCAGCATCCGGTCGGCCAGGGTGGACTTGCCATGGTCGATGTGGGCGATGATGCAGAAGTTGCGGATGATGGGCTGCGGAGTCCGTGCGGGCTCGGGCGCGGGCAGCTGCTCAGTGTGCTGCTGCGGCGTTAGTGACACAGTGCATCCGCCAGGTGGTAGTCGGCTCGGTGGTGGATCTGCGGCCGCCAGCGGTGGGCGAGCCGATGGCTCCGGCGCCACGCGGTACCCTGCCCCCGGCTTCTGGCCGTGCGGCCTCGGCCAGATCCGGGCGCGAGGCCCGGCGCGGCCGGCAGATCGCTGTCAGCGTCTATCGTTGCATGCCGGAGCCGGTGCCCTCGCCATCAGCCACCCGCCAGCCACTATGCCAGCTGCCCTGCCAGCTGCCTGGCCGCGCGGGCGGCGGGCCGACGTATGTGGTTTGAGTGCCATGGCCAGTCTCGGCTATCCTTACCTACTGGCTGCCTGCAAGCCCGCGTTGGCCGCACTGTGCTGGCTGCACTGTGTGCGCTGGATAGGGCGCGAAGCCGCGAACCGTCTGCCTATCTGCGGCTCGTGCCGGCACCACCAGACACCGAGAGAGACTCGAGCGAGGCATTCGCGTGGCAAACATCAAGTCCCAGATCAAGCGCAACAAGCAGAACGAGAAGGCCCGGATCCGCAACAAGGCGGTCAAGTCCGAGCTGAAGACGTCCGTTCGCAAGTTCCGCGAGGCTGCTGAGGCTGGCGACACTGAGGCCGCCGCGGCCGCGATGAAGACCGCGTCCATCAAGCTGGACAAGGCCGCGAGCAAGGGCGTCATCCACAAGAACCAGGCTGCCAACCGCAAGTCGGCTATCGCCAGGCGGGCTGAGCAGCTCAAGAGCGCCTAGGTTTTCGCAGGACCTGCTACCCGCAGGCTTCGGCGGCGGGCTCGCCCGAAGGCTTGACCCCCCGCCTCCCGCGTCACCCTGGGCATAGCGCACGGCCCGGCAGGCAGCTGGCCGTGTAACTGGGAGCTTGCGATGTCCAGGCTGGCAGCAGTCAATGTCACCATTTCCTTCGGCGGCCTCGTCGTGCTCGACGGCGTCAGCCTCAGCATCGGCAGCGGCGATCGCATCGGGATCATCGCGCCCAACGGGGTCGGCAAGTCCACTCTGCTCAGGGTCCTCGCGGGTGAGCTGGAGCCGGACAGCGGCTCGGTCACCAGGTCGCCCGCCACCACCACGGTCCTGCGGCTCGCCCAGGAGCCCGACATCAGGCCAGGCGAATCGCTCGCTGACCATCTTCAGCGGCGTACCCAGGTTGCGGCTGCGCAGGCCGACCTGGACGCATCGCTCGCCGGGCTGACTGCCGGCGAGGCCGGCGCCGACGACGCTTACGACAGCGCACTGCAGCGGTGGCTGACGCTCGGCGGGGCAGACCTGCCGGAGCGCATGGCTCAGGTCACCGCACAGCTGGGCCTTGCCGACAGTCTTCTGAGCCGGAACGCGGCCGAGCTATCCGGCGGCCAGCAGGCACGGCTCGGTCTTGCCGCGATCCTGCTGGCCGAGCCGGACATCCTGCTGCTTGACGAGCCCACCAATGACCTGGACGACGCCGGCCTGGAGCTCCTTGAGGGCCGGCTGCGGCGGACCAGGGCCGGCCTGGTCCTGGTAAGCCATGACCGCGCCATGCTGGCCGCGGTAGCCACCCAGATCCTGGAACTGGATGAGTTCACCAGGCACGGCTCGCTGTTCTCCGGCGGCTTCGACGCCTACGAGGCCGAGCGGGAGCTGGCCCGGCGCCGGGCAGCCGATGCGTACGCCGAGTACGAGACCGAGCGCGGGAAACTCACCGAGCAGGCGCGCCAGCACCGGGAGTGGGCCCGCTCGGGGGCCCAGCGGGCGGCTAATCCGCGGTATCAGCCCGATCCGGATAAGCACATCCGCGCCTTCCGTGTGGCAGGCGCGCAGCGGACCGGCGCTAAGGCCGCCGGCGTCGACAAGGCCATCGGCCGCCTGGACAACCACGCCCCGGATGAGGTCCGCGAACCGTGGCGCCTGCAGCTCTCGATCGGCGAAACGCGCCGGGCCGGGGACGTGGCAGTCTCGCTGACCGGAGCCGTCGTCAGCCGGGGCGAGATCACGCTCGGCCCGGTCAGCCTGACCATCGGGCCCGCCGACCGGATCCGGATCACCGGCCCGAACGGCTCAGGCAAGACGACGCTGGTCGATGCCCTGCTCGGCCGGGCACCGCTGACGGTCGGCCAGCGGTATGCAGGGCCGGGAGTCATTTTCGGCGAGGTCGACCAGACCCGCCGTGAGTTCGCGACGCAGGAGCCGGTGTCCGAGGTCGTCCGCGCCGCGGCCGGGCTGCCGACACTAGAGGAGGCCAGAACCCTGCTGGCGAAGTTCCGGCTGCGAGGTGATGCGGCGCTCCGCCCTGCCAGCACGCTCTCGCCGGGCGAGCGGACGCGGGCGGGCCTGGCGCTCCTGCAGGCGCGCGGGGTCAACTTCCTGGTGCTCGACGAGCCGACCAACCACCTGGACATCGAGGCGATCGAGCAGCTCGAGCAGGCACTTGAGGGCTACTCCTGCACCCTGCTGCTGGTCACCCACGACCGGCGGCTGGCTGATGCGGTGCGTACTGACCAGGTCATCGACGTCACGGCGCTGCACGCCGCACCCGGTAACTGACCGTGGCCGGCGCAGCGAGCGCCGGCTCAGCGAGCGCCTGGCCCGGCACGCGACGATCGTGCTGATCGCGCGCTCCAGCGCATATCCGGCGCTGGCGCCCTCGCCCTTCACCTGCACATCGGCCTCGGCCACCGCCGCGTGCGCCCTGGCCAGGCCCTCTGATGTCCAGCCCCGCAGCTGCTGGCGGGCCTTGTCGATCTTCCACGGCGGCATGCCCAGGTCTCCGGCCAGCGCGTTCGCGCTGAGGCCCCGCCCGACCGAGCCGACGAGCCCGAGCGTGCGCAGTCCCTGCGCGAGCGCGCTGCTGATGAGCACTGGCGAGGTGCCGGTGGCGAGCGCCCAGCGCAGCAGTTCCAGTGCGTCAGCCAGGCTGCCCTCGCAGGCCTTGTCGGCGACGCTGAAGCCAGTCGCCTCAGCCCGGCCGTGGTAATAGCGCGCGACCACGGCCTGGTTCACCACGCCGGTCGTGTCAGCGGCCAGCTGGCTGCAGGCGGCAGCCAGGTCCCGCAGGTCATTGCCGACCGCGTCCAGCAGCGCGCGCAGTCCGGCGTCATCGGCCTTCCGCCCGGCCTGCCGGAACTCGCCGCGCAGGAAGTCCATCCGCTCACCGAAGCGCTTGACGCTCGGGCAGTCGACCCGCCTGGCACCGGTCTTGAGCAGATCAGCCAGCAGCGCCTTATTCTTGGCTCCGCCGGCGTGCGCGACGACCAGGAACACGTCGGGCGGCGGCGCCGATGCCAGCCTGATCAGCTCGGCGGCCAGGTCCTTGCCGGCATCCTGAGCCGACCGCACCACGACCACGCAGCCGCCGCCGAACAGCGACGGCGCCGTCAGGCCCGACAGCTCGCCGGCGCCGAGCCCCGCGGCGGCTACCTGGTGGACCTGAACGTCCCCGTCCTCGAAGCCGGCATCGCCAGGCTCCGGGATCGCATCCGCGGCGACGGCCAGCGCTACAGCCGCCGTAACAGCGCGCTCGACCAGTAGCTCCTCGTCGCCGACGATCACGGTGACGGGAGCTGGCACGCCCGCCGGAGCCGCCGAGCCCGTCCGCTGAGCGCCAGTTGTCATGCAGGCAGCATGCCACGAACGACGGACAGCCCGGACCGGAGTAATGCCCGCCGCATGCCCTGGAAGGTAAGTGATCCTGATTTGTCGTTCGGCCGATCGTCGCCCGCTGTTCAGCGTCGCGGAAGTGGCGGTTCGGCCGCGCCGGCGATGCTGGCTCAGGGCACGGGCGGAGGCAGCGTGTTTGCGCAGGACCTGGAACTGGTCACGGTGACCGACACCAGCTTTGTGCTGACCTGGTACACAGCCGATGGCCCGGCACCCGCCGTTCCCGGCCGGCCGGCCGGGCGGCCCGGTCCCGTCGATGCCCCCGGACTTGTGCGCTACGGCACGCGTCCGGGCCGGCTGGACTGCGTGGCCGCGGAATGGGGCGGCACGACGCCGTATCACTACGTCGAGGTCACCGGACTGCGGCCCGGCGTCACCTATTACTACGAGGCGGTCTCGGCCGGCGCCGTCGCCGTGCCCAGGCTGATGCCGAGGCTTGCCATCCCGGCTGGCGGGCTGGCACTCCCGCACGAGCCCGCTGCCGGCCAGGCCGACGCTGCCCTCGCCAGCCTGCTGGTCGCCGGCATCACCGACTCGGCTTCTCCCGGCCGGGTCACGACCCTGGTGCCGCCGCCCGGCGAGCTGCTTTTCACGATCGCGCTCAGCAATGACCTGCATGCCGGCGAGACCGCCGGCAGCCTCGGCGCCGGGCTCCCGGCTGGCACCGCGCAGATGCCCGGCCTCCCGCCCTACCCCGTGGTGATGGCGCAGGCGATGACCAGGGACGCCGCAGCGCGCGGCGCAGACGTGCTGGTGGTGGCCGGCGACCTGACTGCCGCCGCCCGGCCGGACGAGGTCACCGCGTCGCGGGCGCTGCTCGATCGCTTCGGCACCCTCACCCTGACCGGCCGCCTGAGCGCCGGCGACTACGTTGTGGTGCGCGGCGACCACGACCAGCCTGGCATCAGCGCCGCCGGGCAGGGCGACTGCCTTGCGGCCGACTATCAGCTGCCACCGGGGTCACTGACTGTCACCGAGGCCGGCGGCCTCAGGCTGATCGGGCTGGACACGGCCGCGCCGGATGCTCACAGCGGCGTGATCAGTGAAAGCGCCCTCGGCGCGCTGCAGGACGTGCTGGCCGAGCGCCCGGGCCAGCCGACGCTGGTGTTCGGGCATCATCCGGTCACCGGTCACGCGACGGCGACCGCGATTGACGGGCCCGCGGCCGGCCTCAACCGGGGCGTCGCCGCCCGCCTGGAGGCCCTGTACGCGACGGCGCCGGGAGTGTTCCTGCACCACAGCGGTCATACGCACCGCAACCTGCGGACCGCGTCCCCGGCCGCCAGCGGGGTGGAGTTCCTGGAGGTTGCCGCGACCAAGGAGTATCCCGGCGGGTTCGCGCTGCTGTCGGTCTACCAGGGCGGCTACATGGTCAGCTTCTACAAGTCGTCGACCGACCTGGCCCGCCAGTGGAGCCAGGTCTCCAGCTGGCAGTACCTGGGGCTGTTCCCTGCCTACGCACTCGGCACGACAGCCGACCGCAACCACGTCGTGCACCGGGACTTCTCGGCACTGTCGCCGCTGCGCCACCGGACCTGGTGGGGGCAGCGGCCGCGCTCGCTCCGATCCGATGCCGCTACGACGTGACCGGCTCGCCGCCGCGCCAGACCTTGACCGGCTTCATGCCGTACGACCAGGTGAACGCGCCCTCGTGGTCGGCATCCCAGGCGACGATGTCGGCCAGCCGCCCGCGTGCCATCGTGCCGCGGTCGGCCGCGCGCAGCGCCTGGGCACCGCCCACCGTGGCCGCGCGCAGCGCCTCGGTGACGCTCAGCCCGTAGGCCGAGATCGCGAGGCTGATCACCAGCGGCATAGAGGTGATGCCGTTGCCGCCGGGCGAGTGCCCAGAGCCGAGCGCAACCGGGACGCCCTTGTCGAGCAGCGCGCGGACCGGCGGCTGCTGCCGGGCGTCCGATCCGGTCGCCGGGCACAGGACCGCCGCCACGCCAGCCCTGGCCAGCGCCGAGACATCCTCATCGCCGGCACCGAGCAGGAGATCGGCTGACGCGCAGCCGAGCTCGGCCGCCAGCAGCGCCGCCCCGGTCTGCCCGTTGCCGCACGCGTGTAGCCGCGGCAGCAGGCCGGCGGCCCGGCCCGCGTTGAGGATCCAGCCCGCCTCGTGCGCGGTGAACCTGCCCTCATCGCAGTAGGCGTCGATGCTGTCAGCGCCGGCGGCGGCAGCGTCGGCGCACCAGCCGCCGACCGCGTCCACGTAGTCGCTGCGGCGGCCGAAGAACTCCGGCGGAACCGCATTGGCCGCCAGGAAGGTCACGTGCACGCGCGGCATGCCCGCTTCCTTCTCCAGCGAGCGCAGCAGCCGCACGTCGGCCAGCTCGCCGTCCCTGGTGAGGTGGTAGCCGGTCTTGGCCTCGACCGTCGTGGTCCCCGACAGCAGCCACGAGCGCAGCCGCTCCCGAACGCCGTTGCACAGAGTCCACGGGTCAGTGCCGCGGGTGATCGTTACCGTCGAGCTGATGCCGCCGCCAGCAGAGACGATCTCCGCCGCGGACGATCCGCCGGACCGCATGGCCAGCTCGGCCCACCTGTTGCCGGCGTAGACGGGGTGAGTGTGGGCATCGATCAGGCCCGGTGTGACCAGTGCGCCGCCGAGGTTCTCCACGTGGTCGACATCCACGATGTTGTGGATGACGCCGGGGATGCTGGTGGGCAGCTCGGACGCCGGGCCCACCCAGGCGATCCGCTCGTCCTGCAGCAGGATCGCGGCGTTGCTCCAGACCTCAGATCCAGTCCAGAGGCGGCCGATGTTGGTCAGCAGGCGCACGGTCACAGGGCACCGCCCGGCCTCAGCTCGCCCGGCGTCAGCTTGCCCGTCGGGGCGCTGCTGCCGTGCGCGGAACCGCGGCCTGCCATGCTGCCTCTCCTGCCGAGCGTCGGATTGAGCAGGAACTTCTCGACGTCACCCAGCCGACCGGATCCCGCCCGGCACCTCGGACACACTGGCGTGATCGCAGCGCACCTACATATCGGTTGAGTCACGGTATTGCACTAGCTGAAGCCGTGTAAAGGGCCCTTTGAACATTGCCGACAGGCTGTCTTCTTTTGCCCGCCAGTTAGATCCTAATGGCCGAGCTGCGCCCGCATTGCACAGTTCTGGTAACCCGTTGCGTCCTAACCGGTCGGTCAGCCAGTCCCGGCCGCACTGCGCTCAGGCTGGCTGTCAGCGATGTAACCGCTGGCAGCGACCTCGCGCTGAACACTAGCTGCCCGTTACCTTATGGATCGCAGAAATCGCGATCACGGCACACTAATCCGTCCTCAATCTGCGTTCCCTGCGCCCGCGCATCTGCGCGGCGCAATTGCAGGAGAAAATGCGCGCGATACATAGCAGTACGCGGGCAGGCCCCGCTAAGGCATTTATGACCGGACGAGCCCGTCGAGTTCTGCGGCGAGCCCGAGGGGAACCCTGGCGGTCAGCTCCGTCCCGGTGCCGCCGTGCTCGACCGTGAGCACCTCGCCCTCGTCGTGGGCGCGGGACAGCAGGTCACCGCGGTCATACGGAACCATCACGCGCACCTCGCGGAAGAGGCGGGGCAGCAGCCGCTCGATCTCGGCCTGCAGCCCGGCAATGCCGTCGCCGGTGCGGGCCGATACGACCACGGACTGCCGCTCGCTCAGCTGAAGGCCCTCCAGCTCGATCGGATCGGCGCTGTCGGCCTTGTTGATCACGACGAGCTCGGGCACGCTCCCCGCGCCAATCTCGGCCAGCACCTCGCGCACGGCGGCCAGCTGCGACCTCGGGTCGGCGTCGGACCCATCGACGACATGCAGGATGAGGTCAGCGTCGGCGACCTCCTCCAGCGTCGAGCGGAAGGCGTCGACAAGCTGATGCGGAAGATGCCGGACGAAGCCGACGGTGTCAGTCAGCGTGAATGGCCAGCCGGATGGCGTCCTGGCCTTGCGGACGGCCGGATCGAGAGTCGCGAACAGCGAGTCGTCGACCAGCACCTGCGCGCCGGTCAGCCGGTTCAGCAGGCTGGACTTGCCCGCGTTGGTGTACCCGGCGATCGCCACCGAGGGCACCGAGTGCCGCCGCCGCTGGCCGCGCTGCACCTCCCGGCCGACAGCCATCTCGGCGATCTCGCGGCGCAGCCGGGAGATACGCGACCTGATCCGGCGCCGGTCGGTCTCGATCTTGGTCTCACCGGGGCCGCGGGTGCCGATGCCGCCAGTGCCGCCGGCCCGCCCGCCCGCCTGCCGGGAGAGCGACTCGCCCCAGCCGCGCAGCCTCGGCAGCAGATACTGCAGCTGGGCCAGCTCGACCTGCGCCTTGCCTTCTTTACTGCGGGCATGCTGGGCAAAGATGTCCAGGATCAGGGCAGTCCGGTCGACCACCTTCACCCGCACGGCGCCTTCGAGGCTGCGGAGCTGGCCGGGTGTCAGCTCGCCGTCGCAGATCACGGTGTCCGCGCCGTGCGCCGCCACGATATCGGCCAGCTCCCTGGCCTTGCCCGCGCCGACGTAAGTCGAGGCGTCGGGGCGGCCGCGGCGCTGGACCAGGGCGTCGAGTACCTCTGATCCGGCCGTCTCGGCAAGCCGCGACAGCTCACGCAGCGAGTTCTCCGCCATGGCCAGCGTCCCGTCGGTCCAGACGCCCATGAGGACGACCCGCTCGAGGCGGAGTGCGCGGTACTCGACCTCGCTGATGTCCTCCAGCTCGGTCGACAGGCCGGCCACGCGCCGCAGTGCGTGCCGTTCCTGGAGGTCGAGCTGCTCGTCCTCGGAGCCGGCTCGCGTGCCTGAGGGCCCGCCGGACTCCGGATTCTCGTTCGATAGTGCGGTCATACCACCTCGGCCGGACCCGCCCCGCCGTATCCGGCGGCCGAACCCGAATTTCTCGTATCTGCTGATAAATGCTGGTTAGCGCAACGGGTGCGCCGCTGGCCCGCTGGCGGCGGGCACTGGTGTTGATAGTGGCACGGCGCACACGCATCCTCACCTCATTAACACCCGGAGCCGCCCAGATGTGCCCGGCCCGGCCTGACGGCCGCCGGTAGTGTGCCGTGCGAGACCATGAGTTACCGTCGGGTGTCGATGCGGCAGCCGTCGCGGCCTGGCCTGAAGGAGCATGCGATGCCGAGTGGCGTGGAGATAGCCGGCCCGTCCGGCAGCCGGTACGACGAGATCCTGACCCCCGAGGCGCTTGACCTGATAGCCGTGCTGCACCGCGAGCTCGCCCAGCGCCGGCTGGACCTGCTCGAGGCGCGCGTCCGGCGGCAGGAGGAGCTGTCCGCCGGCGGCACTCTGGACTTCCTCGCCAGTACCGAGGCGATCCGCGGCGACACCACCTGGCGGGTCGCGCCGCCGGCTCCGGGACTGGTCGACCGGCGGGTCGAGATCACCGGGCCTACTGACAAGAAAATGACCATCAACGCGCTGAACTCGGGCGCCAAGGTGTGGCTGGCGGACTTCGAGGACGCGAACACGCCCCTCTGGGACAACATGATCACCGGTCAGCTGAACCTCAAGGACGCGCTGGACCGGGCGATCGACTACACCAGCGAGGAGGGCAAGTCCTACCAGCTGCGGCCCGACGAGGAACTGGCCACCATCGTCGTCCGCCCGCGTGGCTGGCATCTGCCGGAGAAGCACCTGCTGATCGACGGCCAGCGCGCGTCCGGCAGCCTGGTGGACTTCGCGCTGTATTTCGCGCACTGCGCCCGGCGCCAGCTGGAGAAGGGCAAGGGCCCTTACTTCTACCTGGCCAAGATGGAGAGCCACCTGGAGGCCCGGCTCTGGAACGACGCGTTCGCGCTGGCTCAGGACGCGCTCGGGATCCAGCAAGGCACGATCAGGGCCACGGTCCTGATCGAGACCATCCCGGCAGCGTTCGAGATGCAGGAAATCCTCTACGAGCTCCGCGACCACAGCGCCGGCCTGAACGCGGGCCGCTGGGACTACCTGTTCTCGATCATCAAGAAGTTCCGCACCAGGGGCGCGGACTTCGTGCTGCCGGAGCGGAACGCGGTCACCATGACCGCGCCGATGATGCGCGCTTACACCGAGCTGCTGGTGAAGACCTGCCACGCGCGCGGCGCGCACGCCATGGGCGGGATGGCGGCGTTCATCCCGAGCAGGCGCGACCCGGAGGTGAACGAGCGGGCGCTGGCCAAGGTGCGCGAGGACAAGACGCGCGAGTCGGGCGACGGCTTCGACGGGTCATGGGTGGCGCATCCGGACCTGGTGCCGATCTGCCGCGAGATTTTCGACGGCGTTCTCGGCGACTCGCCTAACCAGCTGGGCAAGCAGCGCGACGACGTGCACGTCACGGCCGCCGAGCTGCTGGCCGTCAGCCAGACTCCGGGCGACATCACCAAGGCCGGCCTGCGCAACAACATCAGCGTCGGCCTGCAGTACCTGGCGAACTGGCTGGCCGGGACCGGTGCCGTGGCGATCTTCAACCTGATGGAGGACGCTGCGACCGCCGAGATCTCCCGGTCTCAGATCTGGCAGTGGCTGCACAACGACATCAAGCTGGCTGACGGCCCGGTCGTCACCAGGGACCTGGTCGAGCGGATCATCGGCGAGGAGCTGGCGACGATCAGGCAGCAGCTCGGCGACGCCTACGACGAGAACCAGTACGAGCAGGCAACGTCACTGTTCACTGAGGTCGCGCTCGCCGACGACTACGTCGACTTCCTGACCCTGCCGGCCTACGAGCGGATGCCCTGAGTGATGCGCCGCAGCCGCACGGCCGCCTTGGGGTCCGGCCCGTCCGGCCCGGACGGCCCGTCCGGGCCGTCCGCGCACGTCAGCTAACACGCGCCACGGCCGGGACACTCACCTCCAGCGGCTCAGCGTGAGCGGGACTGAAGCTGGTGATCTGCTCAGGCACTCGCAGTCCGTCGAGCTGGTAGAACGACTCCACCTGCGCCAGCGGCACATCGCTGCTTACCGTCGCGGCAGCAAGCTCGTCCAGGACGGCCAGCTCGCCCGGCCCTGGCGTGGCCATGAAATCGGTCCAGCCCCAGTTGTCCCACAGCAGCATCTCGCGCTTGGTGAGCGCGGCGAGGTCGTGGACGAGGTTGTGCCGGACGTAGGGCCAGCCGCGTGTCGCCGGGATGTCCAGGCCGGGATCTACCAGGAAGCGGCCGGCGTCGGCGGTACCGGACCGGCAGGCGATCCACGCAGCCGGGCCGGTCAGAAACTGGGCCGGTGTCAGGTCTTCAGGGTCTACCAGGGCGCCGTCAGACCCGACGTGCTCGTCGGCTAGTTCCGCGTCGACCATCCGCCAGCGCCGCTGCCCGCCGTCCCAGATCTCGGCGATCACGTGATCTATGTACCACCCGGGGTGGAAGTACGTGGCGAACCCGACCCTGGCGCGGGCCGGCACCCCGTGGGCGCGGGCAATCGTCACCAGCAGCAGGGTGAAGTCGCGGCAGCAGCCGACGAGGCGCTCGCTGGCCGGGCGCGGCCGCGTCAGCGGCTCGTCCGACAACTGCAGGATGCGGCCGAGCATGTGCTCCGCGTACCGGGTATCGATCTCGGTGATGCGATCAGCGGCGATCCCGTTGCCTGCGAAGTCGCCGTCGGCCCGGTAATGGAAGACCAGGCCCCGCGCGGCAGTCCGCATCGACGGCAGGGAGCCGGGCACCGCTTCAACCTGAGGCCCGAATCTGCCGGGCGCGGAGACCGGGCCGTGCGCGGTGTAGAACGGATGGTCGCTCACACGGCCGATGCTAGCGGGGCCCGCGGACAGTGCAGGCCCGCTCAGTCGCCCTGGCCCGCTCAGTCGCCCTGGCCCGGTCAGTCGCCCTGGCCCGCTCAGTCGCCCTGGCCCAGCGGGCCAGGCGGACCGTGCCAGCCAGCAGCGCGCCGGACGGCACCGCCGGCCGAGCGCGCGGCTTCCGCGGACACCGGCACGAGCGCGGCAGCCGCCAGCGGGAACGCGCCTACCAGGGCGAAAGACGCACCGAAGCCGATGGAGCCGATGGCCAGCGCCAGCACCGGAGGGGTCGCGGCCGCCAGCGCGTTCTGCCCGGTGTTCTGAACGCCGAGCGCACGGCCGGCCCAGGACGAGCCCGCGTACTCGGCAACGGCGGTGAACGCAAGGCCGTTGGTGCTGACCGCGAGCACGCTGCAGACGAGCAGGACCGGGACCGCGGCCGCGGATCCGGCGGCCGCGCAGGCGGCGAGCGCGAGCATCGCCACCGCGGTGCCGACGGCCAGGATCCGCATCGGCCGCATCCGGCTGCCCGCGCGGTCCGACCAGTAGCCCGCCGCGAGGCGAGACCCCGCTCCGCACAACTGGGCGATGGCCAGCAGCCGGCCGGCGTCCAGCGCGGTCCAGCCCCGCGCGTCGATCAGGTACACGAGGGCGAACGTCGCGACCGTGAACTGCGGCACCACAAGCAGCGCGCTGGCGGCGTGAATGCGCCACAGCACGGGCTGGCGGTACGGCGATCCCGACCGCCCGCCGGGCAGCGATCCGGGCTGCGATCCCGGCTGCTGCGGCCGCGCCGGGTCGCGCACGAGTGCCACCACCAGGACGGCCGACAGCAGGCAGAACGAGCCAAGGAAGAGGACCGGCTTAGTGGTGCCGGTGGCATCCAGGGCCGGCAGCGTCACCGCCGCGATGGCGACCCCGAGCGGCTGAGCACTCTGCCTGATGCCCATCGCGAGGCCGCGCTCATGCCGCGCGAACCAGCCGAGTATGAGCCGCCCGCTCGCAGCGAACACCGATCCGCCAGCAGCGCCGGCCAGGGCGAGGCAGATCCCGAGCGCGACCGGTCCGTGTACCGAGGCGGCCAGCAGGAGCACCAGGCCGGCTGCGGACAGGCCCGCCGACAGCACGATGCGCTCGCCCCACCGGTCCGCCGCGGCGCCCCAGCCGATCAGGGTCAGCAGGAGCCCGATAGTCGGGCAGGCCACCAGGATGCTGGCCAGCTCTAGCGAGAACCCCTCGTGCCTGAGGGCCGGGATCAGGTACGCCAGGCCGTACTGGAACGTGCAGCCAGCCGTCAGGGCGATCAGCCCGACGAACAGGATGAGCCAGCGCCGGCGCGCGTGCTGATCGGCCGGAGCCGAACCGCTGCCGGCCGGCTCGTCCTCCGCTTCGCTGCCCATATGCTGATACTACGTATCCGTATAATGAGACACGCTGGACTATGAGAGGGCGGCGCCGTCGGCAGCGCCGTCCGCCACCGGAGCGGCGGCGCGAGCCCGGCGGCGGACGATCCGGCCGCGGATCCACGCCACGAGACCGCCGAGCAGGAGCAGCACGCACAGCACCGCCGCGGCGGCACCGATAATCCAGACGACTGGCACGACGAGCCGGTGATCCTGCGGGGCCAGGCCGTCCGCCACAAATGTGCGCGGCGTTCGCACGGCCATCAGCCGGCCGCCACGATCGAGCACCGTCACGCGGCCGACGATCCGCGTCAGCGGAACCGGGCCGCGATACCGGGAGTCGTCGGCGACCGCGCGCTTGTCTCCCATCAGCCAGGCCTCACCAGGCCCGAGCCGGACGGAGAACGGCGTCCGCGACGCAGCCTCGCCCGGATAGACGTAGGTCTCGTCGAGCGCCCGCCCGTTCACCGTTACCCGGCCCTGCGCGGCGCAGCAGGCCACGCGATCACCAGGCAGCCCGATGAGCCGCCAGACCAGCAGCAGCGGCCTGGCAGCCGGTCCGATCCTGGCTAGCACCAGATCGCCGCGGCGGACGTCACTGCCGGTCAGGTAGATCAGCTTGTCGCCCGGCAGGATCGTGTTTTCCATCGAGGGCGTGCCATCAGTGGCGATGTGCACGCGCGTGAAACCGATGAGCGCGCCTCCCAGGAAGACGACGGCCGCCGCTGCGGCGACCAGCCAGTAGCACGTCAGCGCCAGTAACCGCCATCGGGACCGCACGAGCGCATCGTACGTCTGACAGTTCCGTTACGGAAGTTTGCGGCTTGTCACGACTTAACAGTTTTACGCGGCTGTTACCTCGCACGGTCCCTGGCAGCGGCGCAGAGCGGCCGGCCGGGAGCGGCGGCCCGGCAGTAGCGGCCAGCCGGCCGGCGAGATGCTGGAGCCATGGACGGCGCCCCCATGAACTCCGCGCTCGCGGCCAGGCTGGCCGAGATCTGCGGAGCGGACAACGTCATCAGCGATCCGCAGCAGCTGCGCACCTATGAATGCGACGGGCTGACCTCACACCGGTGCAGCCCCGGCCTGGTCGTGCTGCCCCGGTCGGCCGAGCAGGTGGCGGCGATCGTCCGGGCCTGCGCCGAGCGCCACGTTCCGTTCGTCGCCAGGGGCAGCGGCACCGGCCTGTCAGGCGGCGCGCTGCCGCTGGCCGACGGCGTCCTGATCGTCATGTCCACCATGCGGTCCGTTATCGCGATCGACCCGGCGAGCCGCCGGGCGATCGTGGAGCCGGGTGTCACTAACCTCGCCGTCAGCAAGGCCGCGGAGCCTTACGGCCTGTTCTACGCGCCGGACCCGTCCAGTCAGGTCGTCTGCTCCGTGGGCGGCAACGTGGCCGAGAACTCCGGGGGCGCGCACTGCCTGAAGCACGGCTTTACCGTCCATCACGTCACCGGGCTCGAGATCGTCACGCCGGAGGGCGAGCTGACCTGGCTGGGCGACGGCACCGGCGTCGCGCCCGGCTACGACCTGGTCGGCGCGTTCACCGGCTCGGAGGGCACCCTCGGCATCGCCACGAAGATCGTCGTCAGGCTGACCCCGATCCCGGAGGCGGTCACGACGCTGCTGGCAGCGTTCACCACGATGGGCGCGGGCGGCGCCGCGGTGTCGGCGATCATCGGCTCGGGCATCCTGCCGGGCGCGATCGAGATGATGGACGCGCTGGCGATCGAGGCTGCCGAGGCCGCGGTGAGCTGCCGCTATCCCGAGGGCGCCGGCGCCGTCCTCATCGTGGAGCTGGACGGCCCGGCCGGTGACGTCGAGGTCCAGACCGCCGCCGTCCGGGACATCTGCACGGCCGCCGGCGCCTACGAGATCAGGGCCGCGCAGGATGCCGCCGAGCGGGCGGCGATCTGGACCGGGCGCAAGTCCGCGTTCGCCGCGGTCGGCCGGATCAGCCCCGCCTACATCGTGCAGGATGGTGTCGTGCCGCGGACCGCGCTGCCCGCGGTACTGAACCGCATCAGCGAGCTGTCGGCCGAGCATGGCATCCGGGTCGCCAACGTGTTTCACGCCGGCGACGGCAACCTGCATCCGCTCGTGCTGTTCGACGACACGGTGCCCGGCGAGCAGAAAGCCGCCGAGGAACTGTCGGGCCTGATCCTGGACCTGTGCATCGAGCATGGCGGCTCGATCACCGGCGAGCACGGCGTCGGCGTGGACAAGTCCCGCTACCTGCCGAAGATGTTCGGAGCGGACGACCTGGACACGATGCAGCTACTGCGGTGCGCCTTCGATCCGGCAGGCCTGTGCAACCCGGGCAAGGTGTTCCCCACACCGCGGCTGTGCGGCGAAGTGCCCGGCGTACGTCACGGTCCGCACCCGCTGACTGCTACTGGCCTGATCGATCAATTCTGACGGGAACGTGGTAGCCCTGCCTGACTCACTCACGACAGCTGGCGGTGTCCCGCCGGAACTAGCCGGCGCCGGTGCCGACGTCAGGACCGCGGGCCCGGCCGACAGGGCCGGCGGCAAACAGGCCCGCTATGTCGCGGCACCCGCGTCCGCCGCTGAGGCAGCGGCGCTGCTCGGCGCGGCGGCAAGCCTCGGCCTGACCGTCGTCGCCCGCGGCAGCGGCACGAAGCTGGACTGGGGTGCCGCGCCGGCCCGCTGCGACATGATCGTCGATACCCGCCGGCTGGACCGCGTACTCGAGCACGCGGCCGGCGACCTGGTCGTTACCGTCCAGTCCGGCGTCCGGCTCGACGACCTGGCCGCGGTACTGGCAGCCGCTGACCAGCGGCTCGCGCTTGACCCGCCAGAGTCTGCGGGCACGATCGGCGGGCTTATCGCTACCGGCGCCGCCGGACCGCTGCGCTACCGGTACGGCTCGCCGCGCGATCTGCTCATCGGCATCACGGTCGTCCGGCCCGACGGCACCATCGCGAAATCCGGCGGCAAGGTCGTGAAAAATGTGGCCGGGTACGACCTCGGCAAGCTGTTCGCCGGCTCGCTCGGCACGCTGGGCCTGATTACCGAGGCCACCTTCCGGCTGCACCCGCGACCGCAGGCGTCAGCCTGGCTGACGCGGGACTACCCGAGTACCACCGCGGCAGCGAGCGCCGTGCACGCCATCGCGGACTCGCCCGTCACGCCGGCTGCGATCGAGCTCGACTGGCCGTCCGCCGGGGCTCCTATCTCGGTCTCAGCGCTCCTGGAAGGCGCCCCGGATAGCGTCAGCGAACGGTCCGCCCGGCTGAGCAGCATTCTCGACCGCGCGATGACCGGACAGTCGCCGGCCCAGCCGAAACGGGCCGGCGACCGACCCCGCCACCGAGCGCTCGCGGACGCCGGATCAGCGGGCGGGACACTGCTGCGGGCCGCCTTCTGGGCCGGCCAGCTCGCGGCGGTGCTTGACCTCATCCGGAGTGCAGCGGCCGCGAATGGCCTCGACCCGGCCGTGGGCGGCGCTGCGGCAGCCGGCCTGCTCGAGATAGCAGTGACCTCGGACGCCGAGGCAGAAGGCGTGGGTGGTTTCGTCGCCGCGCTGCGGGCTAGCCTGCAGGGTCTCGGCGCCGGAAGCCTGCCGACGCTCGCGGCCAGCGCGGTCGTCGTGACCGCGCCGGCAGCGGTGCGGGACGCCGTGGACCTGTGGGGACCGGTGCCGTCGCTCGCGCTGATGCGAGCGGTCAAGTACCAGTTCGATCCGGACCACCGGATGGCACCCGGCCGGTTCGCGGGAGGGATCTGAATGACAGCAGACGAGACCGGCGTCGTGGAGCCGCTCGCGCAGGACGCGCCGGCCGGCAGCGCGCTGGACCCGGACGGCTCGCTGCGCGAGCTGGCCGGCGACTGCGTGCACTGCGGCTTCTGCCTGCCCGCCTGCCCGACCTACCAGCTGTGGGGCGAGGAGATGGACTCGCCCCGCGGGCGGATCCACCTCATCACCCAGATCCTGGAGAGCGGGGCCGGCGGTGCGGCCGCGGCCGAGCATTTCGACCGGTGCCTCGGCTGCATGGCCTGCATGACCGCCTGCCCGTCCGGGGTGCAGTATGACCAGCTGATCGAGGCTGCGCGGACCTGGGCGCAGGACGCTGAGCCGGCGGCGGGCGAGCACACGGGCGCTCCGGTTGCGCCGCTGCCGCCGCGGTCACGCCGCGACCGGGCGGTCCGCGCTGCGATTTTCGCCACGTTCCCCTATCCGGCCAGGCTGCGGGCCGCGCTCGGCCCGCTCCGGCTCGCCCAGCTGACCGGCCTGGACCGGGTCGCCGCGCGCAGCAGGCTGCTGGCCAGGCTTGCGCCCGAGGCGGCTGCTGCGCTGATGGTTGCACCCGGCAGACCGGGTACCGGCCGGAGTGGCGACGGAGGACGGGCCCGTTCCCGCCCCGGGCTTGCTCGTCGGCGTCCGGTTATCCCGGCCAGGATCCCGGCGCGCGGCGAGCGCAGAGCGGTTGTCGGCATGCTGACCGGGTGCGTTCAGCAAGTGCTGTTCCCGCAGGTCAACGCCGCGACCGCGCGGGTGCTGGCCGCGGAGGGCTGCGATGTGATCGTGCCGGAAGGCCAGGGCTGCTGCGGCGCGCTGTCGCTGCACGGCGGCAGGCGGGCCGAGGCCGCCGCGTTCGCCCGCGCGACCATCGAGACTTTCGGGCGGGCCGGCGTCGACGCCGTGATCGTGAACGCGGCGGGGTGCGGCTCAGCCATGAAGGAGTACGGGCACCTGCTGGCTGGTGACCCCGCGTGGGCGGACCGGGCCGCCGCCTTCAGCGCCAGCGTCCGGGACTTCAGCGAGTTCCTGGCCGAGCTCGGCCCGGTGGCGCCGCGCTCGGAGCTAGCCGTGACGGTCGCCTATCACGACGCCTGTCACCTGGCTCACGCTCAGCGGATCACCAGCCAGCCACGGGCCCTGCTGCGGGCCGTGCCAGGCCTGGAACTCACCGAGATCGCGGACGCCGGGACCTGCTGCGGCTCGGCCGGGATCTACAACCTGGTGCAGCCGGAGGCCGCTGCCGAACTGGGGGCGCGGAAAGCCAGCGCAGTCCGCGACACCGGGGCCGAGCTGCTGGTGTCGGCGAACCCGGGCTGCTCGCTGCAGATCGCGCGGGCGCTGGCGGACGATGGCGCGCCGATGCCGGTAGCACATATCGCGGAGGTGCTCGACGCGTCCATCAGGGCCGAGCCGCTGCCGATGCTGCCGGCGGCCCGCGCTGGCCGGTGAGCGCGATCAGGCGGGCTGCTCACGGCGGCGCTTGAGGTAGCCGGCCACCACGCGGTGACACGACCAGTACAGCCCGAACAGGGCCAGCGCCATCGCGATCAGCAGCGAAATCCACAGGGAGGAGCCGGCGGCCGGGAATACCAGGCCGGAGCCGCCGGGATACAGCCCCGCGACGGAGGTGCCGACGTGCATCCCGGCAGGCAGCCGGCCGGAAAACTGCGCTGAGGTCAGCTCCACGTGACCGCCCGGCAGCACGAACTTGCCCTTCCAGACGCACGCCCCGCGGACGCACGCCCTGGTGGTGGCGACCCAGGAGCCGCGGGTTCCGTCATGCAGCCCGGCCTTGATGGCGGGCACGATGTGGCTCCCTGTCCCGACCAGCAGGAGCACGGACAGGGCGCCGACGATCACGCGCATCGGCATGCGGCTGCGCCCGCGCGGAGCGCCGGAAGGGCCGAGCAGCGCCGAGCGGCGCAGACCGGATCCGCGAGCGGCCGGATCGGGCTGGCCGCTCCCGGACGAGCTAGGCCGGGAGGGGCCGGGCACAGACTGGCCGTTCCGGGGCGAACTGGAGCTGCCCGGCTCGCTCGAGGACAGGCTCATGTCGCGCTCCCCGGTCGGCTTCGCTGCCACTGCTGACGTCCCTCACTGTAGGTGAGAATTCCTGCCGACCGGCCTGTCGGCTGGGCTGACGTCGCGATGACGTCAGTACTGACACCGTTAATCTGCGAGCGATCGGCCTGGCTGACATCAACGCGACGTCACTGGCGTCGCAGAATGACGTCGCAGCTGACTTGACATGACGTCATTGTTGACGGCATGATGGCGTCATGGATCTCAGCGAGTACGCAGAATCGCTCCGCCGGGAGCTCACGTCCATTACCCGGTTTGCCGGCGAGGACATCTCCAGGGCCGCCGAGATGCTCTCGGAGACGCTGGACTCGTCCGTGCGGCTCGCGCTGCTTGACGTCCTGTCGGCCGCTGCCGACGAGATCACCGCCAGCCTCGACGGCGCCACCATCGACGTCCGGCTGAGCGGCACGGAGCCGGAGTTCGTTGTCAACGTCGCGCATGCCCCGGGCGAGGAATTCGCCGAGGCGGGCGAGACCGGGGACGACGCCGGCAACACCAGGGTCACGCTGCGCATTTCCGACGGCATGAAGTCCCGGGTGGAGACAGCGGCAGTGACGGCCGGGCTCTCGGTGAACGCCTGGCTGGTCCGCGCTATCAGCCGGGCACTGGACTCCCCGTCCGGCGGCCAGCGGCCCCGGCCGCCGTTCCCGCCGCCCGGCCGGTCAGGGCCGGGCAAGCGCTACACCGGGTTCGCCCGCAGCTAGCCGCAGCAGATACCGGCACCCTCCGCACTGACACCCGCAGCACTCACTCGCAGCACTGATCGCAGCACTGACTAGCAGCACAGAAGGGCATCGCCATGACTAACTGGGATTTTCCGTGCTCTGACCCGGTCGACATCAGCATCGACACGTGGACGTCGGGCAGCATCGTCGTGGCCGGCGAGCCGACGAGCACCATCACCGTCGAGGTCGTCCCGAGCCACCACGGCGCCGACGTCGACGACCTCATCGCGCAGGTCGGAGTCGCGTTCGACGACGGCCAGCTGTACATCCGCGGCCCGCGGCTCAGCGGGTTCCGCCGCAAGAAGGGCCTCGACCTGACGATCAAGGTCCCGCCGGGCTCCAGCTGCGCGGCCAAGACGGTGTCCGCCGACCTTGCCGCGGTCGGCGAGCTCAGCGGCCTGACGATGCAGACAGCCAGCGGCGACGTGACGGCCGCAGCCGTCACCGGCAACGTCACGGTCCAGTCGGCCAGCGGGGACGTGCTGCTGCAGGCCGCGGGCGGCGACATCGCGATCAACACCGCCTCGGGCGACATCCAGGCAGCGAGCGTCGACGGCGACGCCCGGATCAACACTGCCAGCGGCGACGTCACGATCGGCCACTGCACGGGCTCGGTGCAGGCCCGGACGGCCAGCGGCGACGTCGACCTCAGCGCCGTCGCATCCGGCGAGGTTGACCTCGTCAGCGCCTCCGGCGACCTCGCAGTCGCCGTGGTGCCGGGGATCGGTGTCTACCTCGACCTCGCCAGCACGTCCGGCAGCATCCGCAGCGAACTCGACGCCAGCGACGACGGCGAGGACGCCTCCGACGCGGCCGTGCAGATCAGCTGCCGCACCCTCAGCGGGGATATCCGCATCCGCAAGGCCAGGGGCGCGGCGGCTCAGCCTGCCGCTCCCGCCGGCCCCGCCGACGCGGCCGACGCGGCCGACGCTGGCGAGCCGGACGCCATCGGGCGATAAGGCTCCAGTCAGCTACCAGCACTCTGGAAAGGCTCCTGACGATGAATCAGCGCATGCTCGAAGAACTAGCTCATCAGCACCTGATCGACCTGCAGGGACGGACCGCGGACCGCAATCGCGGACCGCGGGCCAGCACCGTGGATCTCCGCGGCCAGCGGGCGGCGGCTGCCACCGCCAGGACTCGATCGTCCCTGCGGGAGCGGACCGGCTGGACGCTTGTCGACCTCGGCCTGAAGCTGGCCGCCGGGTCGCGGCCGGGCGCGTCCGCCAGTCCCCGCCCGACCGGATCCTGACGCGGTTCGCCCTCAGGACAGGCTCAGCGCGGCCGGCTGCAAGGCAGCCAGCCACGCGTCGCTGATCTCGCCAGTGGCGACGATGTCCGCAGGACCGGTCAGCAGGCTGGCCGTGACGCTGGGAGTCACGGTCAGCGAGCCGCCCGGCACGTGCACGATCCACGGCCGGCCCGGGGTGCCCGGCCACTCCCCCGCCGCGACCGCCGCAGCGACCGCCGAGGCCACGGCGCCGGTACCGCAGGACAGCGTGAGGCCCGAGCCGCGCTCATGCACGCGCATCTCGGCCTCATGGTCGCCGGTGACCCGGATGACCTCGATATTGGCCCCGCCGGCGAATACATCCGGCGACAGCACCCGCGGCGCTGTCAGGTCCACCGCCGCTACCGGCCGGCTGATCAGGCAGGCCAGGTGCGGGTTTCCGACCGAGATGGCCAGCCCGGCCAGCTGCTCGCCGCCCGCCTCCGCCGTCCCGGCGCCGAGCACGGCAACCGCGCCCATGTCGACGGTGAACTGGCCGTCCGGCTCCACCCTGACCGTCCGCGTCCCGGCCCTGGTGCCGATCGCCAGCTCAGGCCCGGCGGCGAGGCCCTGCTCGAGCAGGTAGCGGGCGAAGACCCGGATCCCGTTCCCGCACATCTCCGCGACGCTGCCGTCGGAGTTCCGGTAGTCCATGAACCACCCGGCCGCATCCGAGTCGACCGCGTCCGGCCCGGCGGCGGCTGCCCGCACGACCCGAAGCACGCCGTCGGCACCGATCCCGAACCGCCGGTCGCACAGCGCCGCGACGAGCTCAGGCTTCAGCTCGAGCTCCCCCTCCGGATCAGGCACGATGACGAAATCGTTCCCTGTGCCGTGCCCCTTAGCGAACCGCATCCCCCGATGCTATCCGGGCAGCCCGGACAGGCTGCGAAGCGGCTGACGGCAGGGTAATTCTGCCTCCGTTTCGGTTGGCAGCAGAACTATCCAGTCGTTGGCCGCCACTGTTCGACTGCCGTGATTGCCTGCTGGGCGAGCGCGGGGCCGGCTTCGATCCAGCGGATACGCGGATCACGCCGGAACCAGGACTCCTGCCGCCGCACGAACCGGCGGGTCGCCAGTACTGTTTGCGCCGCTGCCTCGTGCTCCGTCCATTCCCCGGCCACGAACCTGAGGACCTGGGCGTATCCCAGCGCCCGGCTTGCCGTCCGGCCCTCCCGCAGCCCGGCCCGCTCCAGCGCGCGAACCTCGTCGACAAGGCCGAGCTGCCACATCCGGCTGACCCGGTCGGCGATCCGCTGGTCGAGCTCCGGCCGGGGCATCGCCACTCCCAGCTGCACCACCGGATAGACGGATTCGTAGTCCGGGAGCGTCGCGCTGAACGGCCGGCCGGACAGCCCGATCACCTCCAGCGCCCGCACGATGCGCCGGCCGTTGCCGGGCAGGATGGCGGCAGCGGCGACCGGGTCAGCGGCCTCGAGACGGGCGTGCAGGACGGCAGGCCCGAGCCGGCCGAGCTCCTCCTCCAGGCTCGCCCGCAGGACCGGGTCAGTGCCGGGGAACTCCAGATTGTCGATCGCGGCCCGGATGTAAAGGCCGGACCCGCCGACCAGGATCGGGGTCCGCCCGCGGCTGCGGATGTCGTCGATCGCGCGCCGTGCAAGCTGCTGATACTCAGACACGCTGGCGGCCTTCGTGACCGGCCAGACGTCCAGCAGATGATGGCGGATACCGCCGCGCTCAGCCGTGGTGAGCTTGGCCGTTCCGATGTCCATGCCCTGGTAGAGCTGCATGGAATCGGCGTTCACGACCTCGCCGCCGAGCGTACGGGAAAGGGTCAGCGAGAGTTCGGACTTCCCTGCCGCTGTCGGCCCCACGACCGCAATGACTGGCCGTAGCATTGCATCAGTCTGACAGGCGCAGGGTACGTCCCTGCACAGGCGAGGCGGCCCGGCGGCCGCCCGGCGCTTGGGGGAAATATGTCATACGCCGATGACCTCGACATGCCGGTCGATGACGACGAGCTCGACCTCGAGGACGAGCTTGACCTCGACGATGAGCTTGACCTCGACGAAGACGAAGACGAAGACGACGAGGACGAGGACGAATTCGATCTTGCCGCCGAATTCGACGACGACGACGACGAAGACGACGACGACGACGACTATGACTTCGGCGACGACGACGAGGACGACGAGTCCGGCAGCTGAGGACAGCCGGGACTCGCGGCCGCGCTAGTGCCGCCGCTCAGTCCTGCGAGCGCCGGGCTGGCATACCGAGCAGTACGGAGCTCTCCGCGGCCGGACGCGCGGGACCGGGTGCTGACAGCTCGTTCCCGCCCTGCCGGATCTCCCACGCATCCCCGCCGCGGGTGCGCCGGACGCCAGCCGGCGCGCCGTCGGCAAGCAGATAATGCGGGGCGGCACCCGTCACTGCGGTTGTCACCACGTCGCCAGGGCGCGGCGCGGGCTCGGCCGGGGTGAAGTGCACCAGCCGGTTATCGCGTGCGCGGCCGGACATGCGGTGCGTCGCGCTGTCCTTGCGGCCCTCGCCGTCCGCGACCAGGACCTCAACCTCGCGTCCGATGAGCTTCTTGTTCTCCTGCCAGGACACATCCGCGACCAGCGCCGCCAGCCGCTCATAACGCTCAGCCACGACGCCGGCGGGCACCTGGCCCGGCATGTCCGCGGCGGGGGTCCCCGGCCTGATCGAGTACTGGAACGTGAACGCGCCGGCGAACCTCGCCTGCCGGACCAGGTCGAGGGTGTCGTCGAAATCGCGGTCGGTCTCGCCGGGGAAGCCGACGATGATGTCGGTGGTGATCGCGGCCGCCGGCATCGCCGACCGCACCCGGCCCAGGATCGCCAGGTACCGGTCCCGGCGATAGGCCCGGCGCATCGACCGCAGCACCGCGTCCGAGCCGGACTGCAGCGGCATGTGCAGCTGCGGCATCACGTTCGGAGTCTCCGCCATCGCCGCGATGACATCGTCGGTGAAATCACGCGGGTGCGGCGACGTGAACCTGACGCGCTCCAGGCCGGGCACAGTCCCGCAGGAGCGCAGCAGCCTGGAGAACGCGAGCCGGTCGCCGAATCCGACGCCGTAGGAGTTGACGTTCTGGCCCAGCAGCGTGATCTCAAGCACGCCGTCTGCGGCCAGTGCCCCGATCTCGGCGAGCACGTCACCAGGCCGCCGGTCTTCCTCCCGGCCGCGCAGGCTCGGCACGATGCAGAAAGTGCAGGTGTTGTTGCAGCCGACCGAGATCGCCACCCAGGCCGAGTACGGCGACTCCCGGCTAACGGGCAGCACCGAGGGGAAGCGCTCCAGCGACTCCAGGATCTCGACCTGTGCTTCCTGCTGCACCCGGGCGCGTTCCAGCAGCACCGGCAGCGAGCCGATGTTGTGGGTGCCGAAGACGACGTCGACCCACGGAGCCCGTTGCGTGATGACGGCGCGGTCCTTCTGGGCCAGGCAGCCGCCGACGGCGATCTGCATGCCCGGATGCGCGTTCTTCACCGGCAGCAGGTGGCCTAGATTTCCGTAGAGGCGGTTGTCGGCATTCTCCCGGACGGCGCAGGTGTTGAATACGACCACGTCAGGGTCGGATCCCTCGGCCGCTCGCTGGTATCCGGCCGCCTCAAGCAGCCCGGCCAGCCGCTCGGAATCGTGCATGTTCATCTGGCACCCGTAGGTGCGGATCTCGAAGCTTCGCTCTGCGGTGGCGCCGGCCATGCTCACCAGGTTAGACGCCCCGCCGCGCGCCGGTGCCAGACCGCCTGGCCGGGGCCAGGATGCGGCCAGGCCGGGGCCGCGCAGGACCTGCCACTACAGAGCGTGACGAGTGGTCTTGGCCTCTTGTCGAGGCGGCTGTCTCAGCGGCTGTCTCAGCGGCTGTCCCGGCGGGGGACAGATTGGACGAGTGTCCTGATTCGCCGCTTCCCGGGGTCTCCGGGTAGGGCACCATATGCGTATGACAGACAGCGGACACGAGGCCGCCGTCGACCCGGCAGGGCCGGCCGGCACAGCAGTACAGCCAGACAGTTCCACGGTTGCGCTTCCCGCTGTCCCATTCGGCGAATGGCCCTCTCCCATCACGGCGGCTGAGGTCGCCAGCGGGCAGGTCAAGGTGTCCGCGCCAATGGTCCTCGGCAGTGACGCCTGGTGGCAGCAGGGCCTGCCGGACGAAGGCGGCCGGACCACGGTGATGCACAGTTCCGGCGGCAAGCAGACGGCGCTGCTGGCCGCGCCGTGGAACGTCAGGACGCGGGTACACGAGTACGGCGGCCGGTCCTATCTGCCCGTGCCGCGCTCCGCGACTTCCGGCGCCAAGACAGCCAAGGGCTATCAGCTGCTATTCGTGAACTACGCCGATCAGCGGCTGTACCTGACCGGTACGGGCACCGAGGAGCCAGCTCCGCTGACGCCCGACCCGGTCACGGTGCCGGCCACCACCGGGGGCAGCGGCACGCCGGCCACCGGGGGCAGCGGCACGCCGGCCGCTGAGGGCAGCGGCACGCTGGCCGCAAGCGGCCTCCGGTACGCCGAGTTCGTCCTGTCGCCGGATCGCGCGGAAGTGTGGTGCGTCCAGGAGCGGCACGACGGCGGGAAGGTCAGCCGCGCGATCGTCGCGGTGCCGCTGGACGGATCCGCCGCCGCCGACGCGGGCGCCATCAGGACGCTGGTGGAAGGATCCGACTTCTTCGCGTTCCCGACGCCGTCGCCGGATGGCAAGTGGCTGGCCTGGATCTCCTGGAACCACCCGCACATGCCCTGGGACGGCACTGAGTTGCGGGTGGCGCCGGTCGAGAAGGGCGTGCCCGGCAAGGGCCGGATGCTGATGGGCGGCCAGCGCGAGTCAGTGCTGGCACCGCTCTGGCGGGACAACACCAGCCTGTTCGTCGCGACGGACTGGCCCGGCTGGTGGAACATTTACCAGCTCGGCCTGCGGGGCGAGCCGCCGCTGGCGCTGTACCCGGCCGACGAGGAGTTCGCCGGCCCGCTGTGGCAGCTGGGCTCGCGCCCGTTCGCGCTGCTCGGCGACGGGCGGCTCGCGGTGGCGCACGGCGCCGGCCCGGCCCGGCTCGGCATCCTCGACCCGGAGTCGATGGAGCTGAAGGACCTCGACCTGCCGTTCCCGGAGGTCGCCTTCGACCTGTCTGCCGACGGCCGGTCCATCGCGGCCATCGCCGCGGGTCCCTCAGCCTGGCCTACGGTGATCAAGGTCGATGCGGACACCAGCAAGACCGAGGTTCTGCTGCGCGGCTCGGCCGAGCTGCCAGACGAGCGATACCTGCCGGTCCCGCAGGAGGTGGACTTCGAGGGCCCGTACGGGCAGGTCGTGCACGGGCTGCTGTACCCGCCGGCGAACCCGGATGCGGCCGGGCCGGCCGGGGAGCGCCCGCCGTACGTCGTGTGGGTGCACGGCGGCCCGACATCGCGGGTCTCCGGCGTCCTGGACCTGGGCAAGGCGTACTTCACCAGCCGTGGCATCGGGATCATCGACGTCAACTACGGCGGTTCGACCGGCTACGGGCGTCAGTACCGGGAGCGGCTGCGCCGCGAGTGGGGCGTCATCGATGTCCAGGACGCGATCGCGGCCGCGAAGTGGGTCGCCGCGTCGGCCGGGGCTGACCCGGCCAGGCTGGCCATCCGCGGTGGCTCCGCCGGCGGCTGGACGACGCTGGCCGCGGTGACGACCGGGACCAGGCGCGGCCGGGTGTTCAGCGCGGCCGCGTCCTACTACGGGGTCTCGGACCTGCGCGGCTTCGCGGCAACCACGCACGACTTCGAGTCGCGCTACCTGGACGGGCTGATCGGGCCGCTGCCGGGCACCGAGGTGACGTACGAGGAGCGCGCTCCCGTCGGCCATGTGACCGAGGCGACCTGCCCGATCCTGCTGCTGCAGGGACTTGACGACCCGGTTGTGCCGCCGTCCCAGTCGGAGAGCATCGCCGCCGACCTGGCCGCGCACGGGACGAGTTACGCCTACATCGCGTTCGAGGGCGAGTCGCATGGTTTCCGGAAGGCGGAGACCGTGACGACGGCGTACGAGGCTGAGCTGTCGTTCTACGGGCAGATCCTCGGCTTCGACCCGCCAGGCATTCCGAAAGTCGCGGTCATCACGGGCACGGCGGCGGCGAAAGCCTGAGGCCTCGCGGGCGGCCCGGCCGCGCCTACCTGGCGAACTCGATCGCCCGCGACTCGCGGATCACGGTGACCCGGATCTGGCCGGGGTAGGTCAGCTCGTCCTCGACGCGCTTGGCGACGTCGCGGGCGATGACCTGCGCCTGGATGTCGTCGACATCGCCCGGCCTGACCATCACCCTGATCTCGCGTCCGGCCTGCATGGCGAAGACCTTCTCGACACCGTCCTGCGCCATCGCGATGTGCTCCAGCCTCTCCAGCCGCTTGACGTAGGCCTCCAGTGACTCGCGGCGAGCTCCCGGCCGGCTGCCGCTGATCGCATCGGCCGCCTGCGTCAGGACGGCCTCGACCGTGCGCACCTCCACCTCGTTGTGGTGCGCCTCGATGGCGTGCACGACGTCCTCGGGCTCGCCGTACTTGCGGGCAATCTCGGCCCCGATCAGCGCGTGGCTGCCCTGAACCTCGTGCGTCAGCGCCTTCCCGATGTCGTGCAGCAGCGTGCCGCGCTTCATCAGCACCGGGTCCATGCCGAGCTCGCTGCCCATCATGCCCGCGATGTGCGCGGACTCGATCAGGTGCTTGAGCACGTTCTGGCCGTACGAGGTGCGGTACCGGAGGCGGCCGAGGAGATTGACGAGCTCCGGGTGCATGTCAGTAATGCCGACGTCGACGAGCGCGTCCTCGCCGGCCCGGACGCACAGCGCCTCAATCTCGGCGCGGCTGCGCTCGTAGGCTTCCTCGATCCGCTGCGGGTGAATGCGGCCGTCAAGCACGAGCCGCTCCAGCGTGAGCCGGCCGACTTCGCGGCGGACCGGATCGAAGCAGGACAGCAGGACGGCCTCGGGCGTGTCATCGATGATCAGATTCACGCCGGTCACCGACTCGAAGGCGCGGATGTTGCGCCCCTCGCGGCCGATGATCCGTCCCTTCATCTCGTCGCCCGGCAGGTGCAGCACCGATACGACGGACTCGCTGGTCTGCTCGCTGGCAATGCGCTGGATCGCCAGCGTGACAATCTTGCGGGCGCGCTTGCCGCCCTCCCGCTGCGCTTCGGACTCGATGTCCCGCACGATGCGGACGGCGTCGCGCTTGGCCTGGTTCTCAATCGCCGTGACCAGCTCGGCCTTGGCCGCCTCCGCGGTCAGCCCGGCTACTCGCTCGAGCTCAGCGCGACGGTCGGCGCCGAGGCGGTCGAGTTCCGCCTTCCGGGCATCGAGGTCAGCAAATCGTTCCTCGGCCTTCCTGGCCAGCTCGTCGATGCGCTGCTCGCGCTCACCGAGCCGGTCCTCGCGGCGCTCGATGTCCGCGCGCAGCCGCCGGGCCTCCTCCTTGGCGATTCTGCCCTCAGCCTCGGCTTCCTTCTTGGCCACATCCGCAGCCGCCGCTGCTGACTCAGCCTTGCTGACGATCTCCGCCGCGTCGAGCTCCGCCTTGGCCCTCAGCTCGGCGGCGTAAGCGGCAGCCTCCGACTGCAGGCGCGCAGTGTCTGCCTCACTCAGCCGGGCTGTCTCCTGGCTCGCGACGGGCGCGATGGTTGCTGCTGTTGCGGCTGGCACCACTGGCGCGCGGCTGGTGCGGCGCAGCAGCACCACGAGAACGGCGAGAGCGCCTATCGCAGCCAGGCAGCCGAGTATCACTAGTGCAAGCACAGCCCCGCTGCTATTCAAGACCGCCCCTCTCCGCCTGGCCCGCTTTGCCGCTAGCCGGTAGCAGACATGTCTGCCTGCAGCGAGGGGTACTGCCGAGCAACGGCCGTCCGGCGTTACGCAGCGTGCTGCGAGCAGCAGCTGCAACCCTCGGAACCGCGCAGTCTCAGTGCACTGCGCCTGCTCCGACGCCGCGAGCTAGATATCGCGGGTCGGTGACGAGGGGACTGCGCGCCGTTCCTGCGGTTGCGTCCCTCGATCACCAGTCCGCGCGAACGTCGCCTGCGACAACCGCACGCGACGGGCGCTAGCTCGGTGCCGCCTCTCCTTCCGGGGCCGCCGCCCGCCTCAGCCGGCTTTCGCCGGGCTGAGCCGGGTCTGAGCCCGCTTGCTCGTCCCGCCTACTATCAAGGCCCTCAGGCGGCCTGGCCAGACAGTGCCGCCGTCGTGCCGCTCTTATTTCAATGTCTTCACACGCCGAACTTCGTTGCACGGAGCAGAAAACCTCGCTGCCGTGAGGCTAAGCGCTTATAACGATTTGAGCAAGCACGTGCAGATGATCTTCGATCAAGCTTTGGTGCACTGCTACGCCTCGACGGCCTCGGGCTCGTCGTCAGGCTCTGGCAGAGCATCAAGATCATAGACGGGAACGCGCCCGTCTTCCGGCTCCTGCTCCAGCGCCTCCCGGACGACCCGGTAGGCAAGGCCTGGTGCGTAGCCCTTGCGCGCGAGTACTCCGGTCAGCCGCCGCATCCGGGCCGGAACAGGCAGACCGGCCGTACCCGCGAGCCGACGGGCGACGAGCTCGCGCGCGGTTGCGAGCTCCTGCTCCGGATCCAGCTCGCTGAGCGCCGCCTCGATGTGGTCCTGGGCCACGCCGCGCTGTCGCAACTCCGCGCTGAGCGCTCTGCTCGCCAGTCCGCGGCCGTGATGCCGGGAGTCCACCCACGCTCTGGCGAACATGGCGTCATCGATCAGCTTGACCTCGGCGAAGCGGGCGAGCACCGCCTGCGCGGCCTCGTCCGGCACGCCGCGCCGGGCCAGCACGGCAGCCAGCTGGGCCTGCGTCCGCGGCCCGGCGGTCAGCATCCGGAGACAGATCTGCCGGGCGACAGCCTCAGGATCCGCATCGGGCCCGTCGCCAGGGCCAGCGGCGCTGGCGGACCGGCTCGCGCCTGCCGGGCCGCCAGCGCCTGGCGCTGATCTGGTGCTCTCGCGCCGGTTACGCCGTCCGGGCACCAGACGTCCTACTCGCCGCGCAGGGTCGTCACCGAGGCAAGCCCGGCCGGACCTGCACCCGCGCCCTCGGCAGCCTGGGCCTCAGCATTGACCTGAGGCCCGATGCCGAGCTTCTCCTTGATTTTCTTCTCGATCTCGTTCGCCAGGTCCGGGTTGTCGCGCAGGAAGTTCCTGGCGTTCTCCTTGCCCTGGCCCAGCTGGTCGCCGTCGTAGGTGTACCAGGCGCCGGCCTTGCGCACGATGCCCTGCTCGACGCCGAGATCGATCAGGCTGCCCTCGCGGCTGATGCCGATTCCGTACAGGATGTCGAACTCCGCGACCTTGAACGGCGGGCTCACCTTGTTCTTCACGACCTTGACCCTGGTCCGGTTCCCGACCGCGTCAGTCCCGTCCTTCAGCGTCTCGATCCGCCGGATGTCCAGCCGGATGGACGCATAGAACTTCAGCGCCTTTCCGCCGGAGGTGGTCTCAGGCGAGCCGAACATGACGCCGATTTTTTCCCTGAGCTGGTTAATGAAAATTGCGGTGGTCTTTGTCTGATTAAGCGCGCCGGCAATTTTGCGGAGCGCCTGGGACATGAGCCGGGCCTGCAGGCCGACGTGGCTGTCCCCCATCTCGCCCTCGATCTCTGCCTTCGGGACCAGGGCCGCGACCGAGTCGATGACGATGATGTCGATGGCACTGGAGCGGATCAGCATGTCCGCGATCTCCAGCGCCTGCTCGCCGGTGTCGGGCTGAGAGACCAGCAGCGCATCGGTGTCGACACCGAGCTTCTGGGCGTAATCGGGGTCGAGCGCGTGCTCGGCGTCGATGAACGCCGCGATACCGCCGGCTTTCTGTGCATTGGCGATGGCATGGAGGGCGAGAGACGTTTTCCCGCTGCTCTCCGGTCCGTAGATCTCGACAACGCGGCCCCGCGGAAAACCGCCGATCCCGAGCGCCACATCCAGCGCGATAGAACCAGTCGGGATTACCTCGACCGGGGCACGGGTCTCGTCGCCCAGCCGCATGATGGCGCCCCGGCCGAACTGCCGCTCGATCTGCGCGAGCGCGGTCTCCAGGGACTTGTCCCTGTCACCGCTGCTAACACCCTTGCCGCTACCCGACCTGTCGTTCGGTGCCATCTGAGCTCCTGTTGGGGAAGGACCGAGGGCTTTCGCTGAGCCGCTCGCGTGCGCGTGGCCTGATCTGCCTTCCGGCCAGCGGGCCAGCCGGTCGTTCATCTGCTGGCGGAGACGTTACGCGACCCCTCCGACAGTCCGCGCTGCCCGGGAATTCGCGCCTGATCTCCCGGCCGCCGCAGGGCGCGGACGACCACCAGCGAGTCCACCTTAACGAACAATTGTTCGATCATGAAGCGGACACGCCGACGCGACCGAAATCCTTGGCCACCACCAGGAGCGACGAGCTCGCGACCGTCATATCACCAGGTCAGGCCGCCTGAGCTGGCCGCGAACGTCAGCCGACAGCGCGGCGACGTCCACCGGCCGGCTGGTGTCGACGGTGATCACCGGGCCGAGCCCGAGCGGCCGCGCGCACCTGAGGAAACCCTCCGCCGACAGCCGGCTCTCGTGACCGTCCAGGTGAACCGGATGCCGGCCCGGCGTCCGGGCCGCGTACCTGCGCATGCACTCCTCCACCGGACACGCGCAGTGCACCTCAAGCGGCACCGTGCCGAGCGAACGCAGCCGTGCCTCATTGCGCTCGTTCCCTGGCCAGAAGTTCGCCTCAAGCACGGCCGCCGGCGCGTCGGCGGCCAGCATCCAGAGCAGTTCCATGGCCGCCGCTCCCAGTCGTCTCGACCAGGGCAGGCTGACCTCGACGCCAAGCGCGTCGTGCAGCGTTTCCTTGATCCGGTCCTTGGCGATCAGCGCGAACCCGAGGTCAGCCGCCAGCGGCACGGCAATCGTCGACTTTCCGGCGGCTGGCGGCCCGGACACGATCACGAGACGCCGCTCCCCTGGCCCGGTCGGCACGGCGGACCGGCTCAGTGCCCGCCGGGCGGGCGGGAACGGCTCACCGGAGGCGCTCCGGCACGCGGAACGCCTCGCATACGGCGCGCCAGACGGTCTTCACGTCCTCGCCGTCGGCGATCGCCTGGTTCACCGTCCGGCTGCCCAGGGCCGCGAGGACATAGTCCTTGGCGACGCTGTCGGCGTAGACATCGCCGAACTGCGCCCGCATCCGATTCCAGAACTCCGTCAGCCGCACCCGCGCCAGGCTAATCGGGCCGGCCAGGCGACACAACACGCGCGCCCCGGCCGCTCGTCAGAATCCATGCGCCATGGGTGCCGGTCTGGTGCTGCCAGAGCAACCCTGACTGGGCCCCCACCGCACCGAGGGCGGTCCGTCAGGCTGGCATGATGACCGGATGACCATGTCGACGGACTTCTCCGTCGTCCCGGCCGGGGAGCGGGCGGCGGTGGTCAGGCAACTGTGCGACGCGATGGAGGAGACCGGCAAGTCCGGCCGCTACGCGCGGCTGACCGTGGAACGGCCCTGGTCGGCGCACAACCCGGTGCTGGACGGCGAATTCTGCTGCGCAGCGGCCATCCGCTGGTACCTCGAGCGCGAGCTTGGCCGGCTCGCCGCCGCGGGCGCCCGTGTCACGGTGTCACCCGGCCGCGAGGCGATCGATCTGCGCGACCCGGCGCTGGCCGAGGCCATCGACGAGACCACGTCCGACTTCCGCCGCAAGAAGCTGTTCCTGTTCGGCCCGGAGCGGATGGCCCTGTCGATCGACCGGCTGCAGCACTACACCGGAACGCCAGCCGACTGCTTCCAGCGGTACGTGCTGCTCACCAACTACGCCTGGCACGTCGAGGAGTTCCGGGCGGCGCTGCCCGGCTGCACCGGACCGGACTCGGCCGACAGGCAGATGCCGGCCTGGCATTACATGCTCCCGGACCGGGCCGGCCTGACCATGATCAATATCGGCGTGGGGCCGTCCAATGCCAAGACCATCACCGATCACCTGGCGGTCCTGCGGCCCGACCTGGAGCTGATGATCGGGCACTGCGGCGGGCTGCGGAATCACCAGGAGATCGGGGATCTGGTGCTGGCGACCGCGTACCTGCGCGACGACCGGGTGCTGGACGACGTGCTGCCGCTCAGCGTGCCGATCATCTCCAATCACACGCTGAACATGCTGCTGCTGGACGAGCTGACCGCCCGTGACCTGCCGAGCCGGATGGGCATCGTGTTCACCACGGCGAACCGCAACTGGGAGCTGCAGCTGTCAGCGGTGGCCAGCCGGCTGCGGCTCTCCCGCGCGATCGCGGTGGACATGGAATCGGCGACAGTCGCGGCCAACGGCTTCCGGTACCGCGTCCCGACAGCCACGCTGCTCGCCGTGAGCGACAAGCCGCTGCACGCGAGCCCGAAGCTCAGCGCAGACGCGCAGACCTTCTACGCAGCCAGCCGCCGCCAGCACGTGGACATCGCCATCTCCGTCGTGGACCGCGCCCGGCAGCTGTATCCCGGTGGCCTGCCGACGGCAGACATTCGCTCGCCCGACGAGCCGCTGCTCGGCCTCACCGAGCCCGACCGGGCCCCCGCTACCCGCGGCCAGCCGCCGGGCCAGCCGCCGGGCCAGGCGCCGGGCCAGCCGCACGGCCAGGATGTTGGGTAACAGAAACATTCCCCTTGCGCAGCAACGGCCCCGGGATGTTACCGTCAAGGGGTGCAGTCCAGCGCAGCGCAGCGCGGTCAGCCAGCATTTAGCGACCGCGCCGCGGTAGCGCAGCGACCGAGCCCCCGGAGGCAGCAGTGAGCAGCCCGACCGCCAGCCGCGGCCTGTGGCTCGTCTGCCGACGTCACATTGACCTGCTCCGGGTATCAAGCGCCATCTGTCGCACCTCCTGCTGATAACGGTTTTCCCGCACAGCACCGCTCGCCCGCTTGACCGGGCGGCAGCCGCCAGTGCCCGCGACACGCCAGCAGAAGGACCTCATACTTATGCCATCCCAGCCGCTTCGCGGTCAGGGCCAGTGGGCCCTCGGCTTCCACGAGCCGCTTAATCCGGCCGAACGTTTCAAGAAGGACGACGACGGGCTTCACGTCCGCGACCGGATCATCAACCGCTACGCTCACCTCGGCTTTGACTCCATCGACCCGTCCGACCTGCGCGGCCGGTTCCGCTGGTGGGGCCTGTACACCCAGCGCAGGCCCGGCATCGGCGGGGGCAAGACCGGCGCCCTGGAGGACGCCGACATCGAGGACCCGTACTTCATGATGCGGGTCAGGATTCCCGGCGGCCAGCTCGAGGCCGACCAGCTCCGGGCGGTCGCCGAGATCGCCAAGGAGTACGGCCGCGACCTGGCCGATGTCACCGACCGCCAGAACGTGCAGTTCCACTGGATCTCCATCCAGGACGTGCCCGCAATCTGGGACCGGCTGGAGGAAGTGGGCCTGTCCAGTCAGCAGGCCTGCGGCGACGTCCCGCGCAACATCCTCGGCTGCCCGGTGGCCGGGATCGACGCGGCTGAGGTGCTGGACGCCAGCGCGGTGCTGCGGGCGACCGAGGAGGTCGCGACAAGCAGCCCCGAGCTGACCAACCTGCCGCGCAAGTTCAAGACGGCGATCTCGGGCTGCGGCAGCCAGTGCACGGCCCATGAGGTCAACGACATCTCCTTCGTCGGCGTCATCGGCCCGGACGGCAAGCCCGGTTACGACCTGTGGGTTGGCGGCGGCCTGTCCACCAACCCGATGCTGGCGCAGCGGCTCGGCGCATTCGTCCCGGCCGAGCGGTTGCCAGAGGTCTGGGCCGGCGTGGCCGCGCTGTTCCGCGACTACGGGTACCGCCGCCTGCGCAGCCGCGCCCGGCTGAAGTTCCTGGTGGCTGACTGGGGCACAGAGCGCTTCCGGGAGGTTCTCGAGCGGGAATACCTGGGCGGGAACGCACTAGCCGACGGGCCGCCGCCGCCCGTCCCTGCGCCGGGCTCACGGGACCACATCGGCGTGCACCGCCAGCGCGACGGGCTGTACTACGTGGGCGTGGCGCCGCACACCGGCCGCACCTCCGGCACGCAGCTGTGGCAGGTGGCCGATCTGGCTGAGGCCTACGGCTCCGGCCGGGTCCGCACCACCATCGAGCAGAAGCTGCTCATCCTGGACGTGCCTGAGCGAGCTGTGCCGGAACTGGTCGCCGAGCTTGAGGCAGTCGACCTGCAGGCCAGTCCGGACGTCTTCCGGCGCGGCACGATGGCCTGCACCGGCATCGAGTTCTGCAAGCTCGCGATCGTCGAGACAAAGGGCCGGGCCAGGGACCTGTACACGGAGCTGGGCCGCCGCCTGCCCGGCTTCGACACGCCGATCACGATCAACGTGAACGGGTGCCCGAACTCGTGCGCCAGGTTCCAGCTCGCCGACATCGGGCTGAAGGGCTCCATCGTCGACGGCCAGGAAGGCTTCCAGGTGCACCTTGGCGGTTCCCTCGGCACGGATCCCGGCTTCGGCCGGAAGCTGCGCGGCCTGAAGGTAACCGCGGATGCGCTGCCCGACTTCGTCGAGGGAGTGCTGCGCAACTACCAGGCAGACCGGTCCGACGGCGAGGCGTTCGCCACCTGGGTCCGGCGCGCCGACACGGACCTGGTGACCAGGCCCGCCGAGCAGGCGGAGGCGGCCAGGCAGCTTGCCCAGTCCGAGCTGGCCCAGTCCGAGCTGGCCCAGTCCGAGCTGGCCCAGTCCGAGCTGGCCCAGTCCGGGCTGACTCCAGCGCATTCCGGCGGACCGGCATGAGCGGCGAGCGGCAGGTGCCGTTCTTCTGCCCGTACTGCGGCGAGGAGAACCTCCGGCCCGCCGGCGCCGACGCCGGCGAGTGGGAGTGCCGGGCCTGCTCGCGGGGCTTCAGCCTGAAGTTCGTCGGCGTAGTGCGGCCGCGGCCGCACGATCCCGCCCTGAGGGGCGCACTATGACCGGCGGGCTTCCGGCGGGGGCCCGCCCGCAGACCGGCGCGAGCCCGGCTGGCGGCGGCGCCCAGCCGGGCCGCGTCGCTAGCAGCTCACCTGCTGCCGCTGTCGCTGCAGAAGCGGCGCACTATCCGCTGATGCTCGCACTGGCCGGCCGTCGCGCAGTCGTCGTAGGCGGCGGCCGGGTGGCGCTGCGCCGCGTGCAGGGGCTGCTGCAGGCGGGCGCGAACGTTGTCGTCATCGCCCCGGCCGTCCTGCCGGAGCTCGCCGGGCTGCCGGTCACGGTGCTGGACCGCGAGTACCGGAACGGCGACCTGTCAGCCGCCTGGATCGCGCACGCGGCGACGGGCGACCCGGCCGTTAACGCGCTCGTCGCGGCCGAGGCCGAGCGCAGCCGGATCTGGTGCGTACGCGCCGACGACGCCAGCGCCTCCGCGGCCTGGACTCCGGCTGTCACCCGGCACGGGGAGATCACTGTCGCCGTGACCGCGGGCGGCGACCCCGGCCGGTCCAGTCGGCTGCGCGCCGCCATCGCGCTCGCGCTCGCCGAGGGCAGCCTGCCAGTCCGACCGCAGCGGGCCGCTTCGGCTGCTCGCGGCGCTGCTGGCTCGTCACCTGCTGAGTCTGACCGGTCTTCTGCTGGTCGGCCGAGGATCGGAAGCGTGGCGCTGATCGGCGGCGGCCCCGGCGACCCCGGCCTCATCACCGTGCTCGGCCGCCGGCTGCTGGCCGAGGCCGACGTCGTGGTCACCGACAAGCTCGCGCCGCGGTCGCTGCTGGCCGAGCTGGATCCAGACGTCGAGGTCATCGATGCCGGCAAGCGGCCGCACGCGCACAACCTCACCCAGTCGGAGATCAACGAGCTGATCGTGGCCAGGGCACTGACCGGCCAGCGCGTCGTCCGGCTGAAGGGCGGCGACCCGTTCGTGTTCGGCCGCGGCGGCGAGGAAGCGCTGGCCTGCGTGCGGGCTGGCGTGCCGTTCTCAGTGGTGCCTGGCGTCACCAGCGCCATCGCAGTGCCCGCCTACGCCGGAATCCCTGTCACGCACCGGGGCATCACGCAGGACTTCTCGGTCGTGTCGGCGCACCTGGATCCGTCCCAGCCCGGAGCGACGGTGGACTGGGAGGGCCTGGCCCGCAGTACCGGAACGCTGGTGCTGCTGATGGCCGTCGCTCACCTCGACGCGGTCGCGGCTGAGCTCATCAAGCGCGGCCGGGACGCGACCACGCCGGTCGCGGTGATCTGTGATGGGACGATGCCCGACCAGCGGGTGCTGACCTCAACCCTCGAATCCGTCGCGGCAGAGGCCGAGGCAGCGGGCGTCCGCCCGCCCGCGGTCGTGGTCGTCGGAGACGTCGTCCGCCTCCGCCGCGTGCTAGCCGGGCACACCGACGAAGAGCTAGGAGCAACAGCATGAGCAGCCCCGCGCTTCTCGCCGTGGCCCACGGCAGCCGGAATCCGGCCGCCACCGACGTCATCAGGGCGCTCGCCCGGCAGATCCGCCGGCTTGCCCCCGTGCTCGACGTCCGGGTGGCGTTCATCAGTCACCAGGAGCCATCGCTTCCTGCGGAGCTCGACGCGGCCGGCTCGAACGCGGTTATCGTCCCGCTGCTGCTGTCCTCCGGCTATCACCTGACGGCCGACATCACCGGCGCTGCGACGACCGCAGGTGCGCTGGTTGCTGGCGCTCTCGGGCCTGATGAGCTACTGCTGACGGCCCTCACGGCCCGGCTCGCCGAGGCCAGGGTGCCGGACGGCACGCCGGTCGTGCTCGCGGCGGCTGGCTCCTCGAATCCGGCAGCTGCGGTCGAAGTGCAGGAGCAGGCCGATCTGCTGGCTGCCCGGCTGGGCGTCCCCGTTCGGGCGGCATTCGCGACAGCTGCCCGGCCAACCGTCCCCGAGGCCGTGCTCCAGCTACGCGAGGAGACGGGCATGCCAGTCGCGGTGGCGAGCTATCTGCTCGCGCCAGGGCATTTCCAGGACCAGCTCAGCGCCTGCGGTGCCGACTGGGTGACTCAGCCTCTGGGCGATCACCCTGCGCTGGCGGGCCTGGTGCTTGACCGCTACCGGGCCGCCCGCACGGCAGCGCCGCGGATTCCCAGCACGGCCTGAGGCAGCACGGCCTGAGGTAGGCCGCCTCGCCACTCCAAGCCAGCTTCCTGCGGGCTTCGGCGGCCTCCACATCACCTCCATAACTTTCACATAACCCCTGCATGCGCGCCTGGTGTGGTTATAGCTCCTGGGAGACCGCACAGCCTGTGCCAGAAATTCATGTGGGGGCTGGGAGCGCTGAGCGGAGCTACGGGCGCCGGTATCGGGGGGTTCCGGCAGCCCGTCCCAGAGTCCGTTTGGACCGGCCAGGTTTGGGGGAACCTGGCCGGTCAGCGGCATAACGAGCAGCGCCAAGCCGTGCCATCCGCGGCATATCAGGCGCGGACCCCGCCCGCAGGACTGCGTAGTGCCTCTTGGTGCACTCCGGCCGGATTCGCCTGCCACCAGCGTGGAATCTCTATAACTAACCGGTCCGCCGACCGCGGCGAACCGTTTGTCCGATTACGGCGGCAAAGTTCGGTCGTCCACGAATTGGGGGCATCCAGTCGTGTTGGCTCAGGACAGCCTGGCCGGGGGTGGCTAGCCGTCCCAATCGCCGCATTCTCGGGATCGGGGAGCTGGGGCGGCGACTGATCGCGGCGTTCGCTAGCGTCGCCCTGGCCACAGTGGTGGCGGAGATCGTGATCGCTTCCGTCATCGCCAGCACCGACGTCAACCAGCTCGTCCGCACCCAGGAGACGCAGCTCACTCGCGCAGCGGCGGCAACCGCGGGAGTGGCCTACATGGGTGGCAGCAACTTCTCCGGCATCCGGCTTGGCACACTGGAGGCCCTCGCTTCTCAGTTCGACTCGGCAGTGCAGGTGCGGTCCGCGACAGGCCGGATCGTGGCGTCATCTCCGGGATTCGCCGGATTCCGCCACCTGCGCGAGTTCGCCGCACCGATCCTCGTGCACGGATCGCGCGTGGGCTCGGTCTTGCTCAGGTTCGGTCCGAGGGGACTCGAGATGGCCGCCAATACGCTCCAGGCAGAGCGCTGGCGGGCGCGCATCTACGCGGCAGCTGCGGGCGTTCTGGTGGCGCTCCTAGTCTCGGTCCTCATGGCCAAGCGCATCACCTCGCCGCTGGAACGAATGCTCGCGACCATGCGAGCGCGCATCGCCGGTGACCGGGCGGCCCGGGTCACAGACGTCAGAGCCGTCGGCGTCCTGCGCGAGCTCCTGGAGGACTTCAACAGAGCAGCCAATGCCTTCGACCAGCAGGATCAGGCACAGCGCAACCTCGTCGCCAACGTAGCTCACGAGCTGCGGACCCCGGTCGCCGTCTTGCAGGCAGGTCACGAGGCCATGCTGGACGGCGTCACTGAGCCGACGCCGCAGAACCTCAGCTCCCTCAGGGACGAAGTGCTGCGGCTTACCCGCGTGCTCGAAGATCTGCAGACACTGGCGGCGGCCGAGGCTGCGGCAATCCAGCTCAGACTCGTCCGCCAGGATTTCGCCGCCATCGCCGGCGCCGCCGCCGACAGCCTGAGCGCGGCATTCGAGATGGCCGGTGTCAGCCTCCGGACGGACCTGACGCCGGTCTGCATCATGTGCGACTACGACCGGATAAGGGAAGTCATTGCCAATCTGCTGACTAACGCACTGAAGTACACGTCGTCCGGTGGTGAGGTCACCGTCGAAACATGGCCGTCCGAGCCGTGGAGGGCACTGGTCCGGGTAACTGATACCGGCATCGGGATCCCGCCCGACGAACTGCCGCACGTAACCGAGCGGTTCTTTCGCGGCAGGCGAGCCGCGGAGTATGCGGCGGGCAGCGGCTTCGGCCTGACGATCGTCAGCGAGCTGGTGCGAGCGCATGCCGGCAGCATCACTATCGCGAGCGAGCCGGCCCGGGGCACCGAGGTAACAGTCATCCTCCCGCGAGCGGCTGCGGCTTAAGCGCCCGCTGCCGGCGTCAGGTCAGCCGCACCGGGAGCGACTCGAAGCCACGCAGCACGAGGCCGTCCTTGCGGACCGGCTCACCGGCAGCCGCCAGGCGCGGGAAGGCGGTCAGGATGCGAGGGAACGCGACTGCCGCCTCGAGCCTGGCCAGCGCGGACCCGAGACAGAAGTGCGCGCCACCGCCGAAGCTGAGCGGCCCTCCGTCGGGGCGGGACGGGTTGAACCGGTTCGGCTCGGCGAACCGCCGCGGGTCGCGGTTGGCGGCGCCCAGCATGACGATGATCTCGTCCTGCGGCGACACGGGCAGGCCCGCGATATCCGCGGCGTCCGCCCGGACGCGGCTGGTGAGCTGAACCGGCGAGTCGTAGCGGAGCACTTCCTCGACGAAGGCGCTGACGGGTACGACGCCGTCGATGATGTCCTCGCCGAACAGCGGATCGGCGAGCAGGATCCGCAGCCCGTTACCAAGAAGGTTGGCGGTGGTCTCGAATCCCGCGACGAGCAGCAGGGTAAGGTTGTCGAGCAGCTCGGAGTCACTGAGGCGGCCGTCTCCCGCGTCGCTCACTCCAACGAGGGCGCTCATCAGGTCGTCGCGGGGCTGCGCGCGCCTGGCCGCGGCCAGCTCGGCCAGGTAGCCGGTCAGCTCAACGACAGCCCCGTCCGCCTCGGCCCATTGCTGCGGAGTGCTCAAGGGCTCGATGGTGGCAACCAGCGCCGTCGCCAGGGGACGGAACCTCTCCCGGTCGGCTTCGGGAATGCCGATCAGCTCGCAGATCACGGTCACCGGCAGCAGGAAAGCGAAATCGTGCATGAACTCGACCGGGCTGCCGCCGGCGCCGCGCTCGGCCAGCTGGCGGATCAGCTGATCGGTGATCGCCGCGACGGCTGGCTCCAGTTCGGCGACCCGTCGCTGGGTAAAGGCCCTGGCGATGAAGCTCCTGATCCGGGTGTGCTGCGGCGGGTTCAGGCTGAGCAGGGAGTCACCCAGCCAGGCCGGGTGGTCCTGCCAGCCAGGACTGACCTCGTCCAGCCTGGCGGCATCGGTGAGGCGAAAGGCAGGGTCGCGCAGCACCGCGTTGGCAGCGTCGTAACCAGGGACCAGGACTATCGAGTCCGCGCGGAGCGCGGCTCCCGCGTCATGCAGCGCGGCATACAGCGGGTACGGATCGGCCTTGCCCTCCGGCGTCAGCAGCGCTGCGAAGATCTCGCCAGGGCCGGCAGCTTGTAACCGGTCATCTGCCGCTCACAGCCCGAACCGGACCGGGACCGCCGGCGGGCCGCCGGTCAGCAATGCGGCCAGGCCGGCAGCAAGGTCGCGCGGCCCGAACAAGTCCGTTCCCTGGTAGCTGGCCAGCTCAGCGTGTGACCACCAGCGGAAGCCGGTCACGTTCTCGGCCGCGAGCTCGGCGTCGCTCATCGTGCCGCGCGGGGTGAAGGCAGCTGTCCTGATGAGAAACAAATCGTTGATCACCCCGTCGTATCCCTCGGCGTGCCCGGCGCGGATGACTTCCTGATGCCAGACGTGCGGCGGCTCGCCGGTGACCTCCAGGCCGACCTCCTCGCGCAGTTCGCGCCGCAGTGCTTCCAGCAGAGTCTCGCCGGGTTCCACGCCGCCGCCAGGAGTTGCCCACACGACGACCGGGCTACCCTCCCGCTCGAGCTCGAACCGGCAGAGCAGGATGCGGTCGTGCTCATCGATGACGATCGCCCGCGCGCTCGGGCGGAGCTTGACGGCAGGCACCCGGCCAATCTAGCCGTGGAACGCGCCGCTCTGTCAGAGCGGGTTCGCTGCCGCCTGGAAGCTGCCTGTGACCGGCCGCGACTGCGGCGTTCCGGACTGTCAGCGGGACCAGGCAGTATGGAGGGGTGGTGAAGGGTGCAGACCTGGGCCTCGCTGGCTTCAGCAAGGCGACCAGGGCATGGTTCGACTCGGCGTTTGCCGAGCCGACACCTGCCCAGGCGCTGGCCTGGCAGTCGATCGGCAAGGGCGACAACACCCTGGTCATCGCGCCGACGGGCTCGGGCAAGACGCTGGCCGCTTTCCTGTGGGCCATCGACCGGCTGGCCAGCGAGCCGGCCCCGGCTGATGCCCGGCGGCGCTGCCGGGTCCTGTACATCTCGCCGCTCAAGGCCCTGGCCGTTGACGTCGAGCGGAACCTCCGCTCGCCGCTGACCGGCGTGCGGCACGCGGCGAGGCGGCTCGGCCTCACCGAGCCGGATCTCAAGGTCGCGGTGCGCACGGGCGACACGACAGCGGACGAGCGCCGCAAGATTGCCACCAGGCCGCCGGACATCCTCATCACCACGCCCGAGTCGCTCTTCCTCATGCTGACCTCGCAGGCCCGCGAGAGCCTGCGCGGGGTCGAGACGGTCATCGTCGACGAGGTTCACGCGCTCGCTGGCGGCAAGCGCGGTGCGCACCTGGCGCTGTCCCTGGAGCGGCTCGACGCGCTGCGGACGTCTGCTGACTCTGACTCCGCTCCGGTACGTCCCGCGCAGCGGATCGGCCTGTCAGCCACCGTCAGGCCGCCGGAGGAAGTCGCCACGTTCCTCGGCGGCGCGCTGCCTGTCACGATCGTGGCGCCGCCCAGCGAGAAGCGGCTCAACCTCACGATCGTCGTCCCGGTCGAGGACATGGCCGACCTGCAGGGCTCGGAGGAGGTCAGCACCGTCAGGGTGCCGATGGCCGACGGCCGGGTGGTGACCTCGACGCCGCCAGGCGGCGACCCGGCACGGCAGCACTCGATCTGGCCGCACGTCGAGGAGCGGGTGCTCGACCTGATCCAGAGCCACCGGTCCACGATCGTGTTCGCCAACTCCCGGCGACTGGCGGAGCGGCTGTGCGCCCGCCTTAACGACCTGGCTGCCGAGCGGGCTGCCATCGAGGCCGACGAGTCCGCCGACCCGGAGCAGATAGCAGACGCGCTCGGCGACAGCTACGCGGGGCCGCCCGCTCAGCTGATGGGCCAGGCAGGCGCTGGCGGCGGTGCCGCCGGGGTCGTCGCGCGCGCGCACCACGGCTCGGTCTCCCGGCAGGAGCGCAGCCAGATCGAGGAAGCGCTGAAGGCCGGGACCCTGCCTGCGGTGGTCGCGACTTCCAGCCTCGAGCTCGGCATCGACATGGGCGCCGTCGATCTGGTCATCCAGGTTGAGTCGCCGCCCTCGGTCGCCAGCGGGCTGCAGCGGACCGGCCGCGCCGGGCACAACGTGGGCGACGAGTCCCGCGGCATCTTCTTCCCGAAGTACCAGGGCGACTTGCTGCAGTCCGCCGTGGTCACCCAGCGGATGCGGGCAGGGCAGATCGAGGAACTGCGGATGCCGCGCAACCCGCTCGACGTCCTGGCACAGCAGATCGTCGCCATGACCGCGATGGACGACTGGGATGTCAGCGAGCTTGAGCGGGCCGTGCGGCGGGCCGCGCCTTTCAGCGGTCTCACGCGCCCGATCCTCGACGCGGTCCTGGACATGCTGTCCGGCCGCTATCCGAGCGAGGACTTCGCTGGCCTGCGGCCGCGGCTGGTGTGGGACCGGACCTCCGGCAGGCTGACCGGCCGGCCCGGCAGCCAGCGGCTGGCCGTCAGCAACGGCGGCACCATCCCGGATCGCGGCCTGTTCGGCGTGTTCCTGGCCAGCGGCCAGACCGACCGGTCCGGCCGGCATTCCCGCCGCGTCGGCGAGCTGGACGAGGAGATGGTCTACGAGTCCAGGGTCGGCGACGTGTTCGTGCTCGGCGCGACGTCGTGGCGGATTGAGGACATCACCGCTGACCAGGTGCTGGTGTCGCCCGCGGCGGGCCAGCCGGGCCGGCTGCCGTTCTGGAAGGGCGATGCGCCGGGCCGTCCGGCCGAGCTGGGCGCCGCGATCGGCGCGTTCTGCCGCGAGCTCGGCGCGGTCAGCGAGGAGCGTGCCACCGAGCGGCTGCGCGCCGGCGGCCTGGACGAGCTGGCGTCCGCCAACCTGGTGTCCTACCTGCACCAGCAGCGCGAGGCCACCGGCTACCTGCCCGACGACCGCACCCTGGTGCTCGAGCGCTTCCGGGATGAGCTGGGCGACTGGCGGCTGGTGCTGCACAGCCCGTACGGCTCGCAGCTGCATGCGCCCTGGGCGCTGGCGATTGCCGCCCGGCTGCGCGAGCGGTACGGCGGGATGGACGTGCAGGCCCTGCACACCGACGACGGCATCGTGATCCGGGTGCCCGACGCCGACGACCCGCCGCCCGCGGGCATCGCCATCCTCGACCCCGACGAGGTCGAGCAGCTGGTGACGGCGGAGGTTGGCGCCTCCGCGCTGTTCGCGTCCCGCTTCCGGGAGTGCGCGGCCCGCGCGCTGCTGCTGCCGCGGCGGCAGCCAGGCCGGCGGACGCCGCTGTGGCAGCAGCGTCAGCGGTCCGCGCAGCTGCTGGCGGTGGCCAGCCAGTACGGCACGTTCCCGGTCGTGCTGGAGACCATGCGGGAATGCCTGCAGGACGTCTTCGACGTGCCGGGGCTGACTGCCCTGATGCGCGACATCGCCGCGCGGCAGATCCGGCTGGTTGAGGTGGAGACGCCGACGGCGTCGCCGTTCAGCAGGTCGCTCCTCTTCCGCTACGTCGGCGCTTTCATGTACGAGGGCGACGCGCCGCTGGCCGAGCGCCGGGCGCAGGCGCTCGCGCTGGACTCGGCGCTGCTCGCTGAGCTGCTCGGGCAGGCTGAGCTGCGCGAGCTGCTCGATCCGGCGGTCGTGGACGAGACCGAGCGGGAGCTGCAGCGGCTCGCACCAGGCTGGGCCTGCCGGGACGCTGAGGCAGTGGCCGACATGCTGCGCGCGCTCGGGCCGCTGACGACCGAGGAAGTCGCGCTGCGCTCCGGCGACCCGGCGCAGGCACCGTCCTGGCTCGCCAGCCTCGCGGCCCAGCGGCGGGTGCTGGACCTGCGCATCGCCGGGCAGGCGCGGTGGAGCTCGATCGAGGATGCCGGCCGGCTGCGGGACGCACTCGGCGTCGCGCTCCCGCCCGGTGTGCCGGACGCCTTCACCGAGCCGGTTCCCGATCCGCTGCGGGACCTGGTGCTGAGGTACGCGCGGACGCACGGCCCGTTCGGGGCGGCCGCGGTGGCCGCGCGGTACGGCCTCGGGGTGGCCGTCGTCACCGGCACGCTGCACCGGCTGGCCGCCGAGGGCGTGCTCGCCGAGGGCGACTTCCAGCCGGGGGTCGGGATCCAGTGGTGCGAGGCCGGCGTGCTGCGCCTGCTCCGCCGTCGCTGCCTGGCCAAGCTGCGCAAGGAAGTCGAGCCGGTGCCGCCGGCTGCTTACGCCGCCTTCCTGCCGACCTGGCAGCACGCCGACCGGGCAGCTACGGCCGGCCGGACGGACGCCGGCGGCAGGCGTCCGCGGCCCGCACGGGCGGACGCGGTCTACGAGGTGACTGAGCAGCTCGCCGGCGCAGCTGTCCCGGCGTCGGCGCTGGAAACGCTGGTCCTGCCCGGCCGGGTGCCCGGCTACTCCCCTGCACTGCTTGACGAGCTCACCGCGGCTGGCGAGCTCGTCTGGGCGGGCGCAGGCGCGCTGCCCGGCAGTGATGGCTGGATCATCCTCGCTCCTGCCGTGACTGCGCCGCTGCTGCTGCCCGAGCCCGGCGAGATCACGACGACGCCGGTACACGAGGCTGTGCTCAGCGTGCTGGACGGCGGCGGGGCCCTGTTCTTCCGCGGGATCGCCGACCGGGTCGCCGCCGGGCTGGCTGACCAGTCAGCGAAGTCGCTCGCCGCGACCGACCGCGATGTCGCCAGCGCCATCTGGGACCTGGTGTGGGCGGGCCGCCTCACCAACGACACGCTTGCTCCGCTGCGCACCGTTCTTCGCGCCGGCCTCGCCGCGGCGCCGGGCGAGACCGCTGCACCGCGGGGCGCGGCCGGACGGCCGGGCAGCGCACTGTCCCGGCGGCCAGGTTTCGGCCGCGGCGCCATGCCGTCCCGCACCGGGCCGCCGACCGTGAGCGGCCGCTGGTCGGCGCTGCCCGCGCGCGAGCCCGACCCGACCCGCCGCCTGCACGCCCAGGCACTCGCGCTGCTGGAGCGGTACGGCATCCTCATCCGGGGCGCGGCGGCAGCCGAGCGGGTAACGGGCGGCTTCGGCGCGCTATACCCGGTGCTGCGAGCGCTTGAGGACGGCGGCCAGTGCCGCCGCGGCTATTTTGTCGAGGGCCTGGGCGCGGCGCAGTTTGCGCTGCCGGGCGCGGTTGACCGGATGCGGGCCATGGCCGAGGCGGCACGGACGCCAGAGCAGCCAGCCGATCCCTGGGATACCGGCCGGCCAGGCACGACGGAGCGGGCCTGCAGATTACGGTGCTGGCCGCCGCCGACCCGGCCAACGCGTTCGGCGCCGCGCTGCCGTGGCCCGACCGGCCCGGTGAGAGTGCTGGCGGTCACCGGCCCGGCCGGAAGGCCGGAGCGCTTGTCGTGCTGGCCAATGGCGAGCTGGTTCTGTACGTCGAGCGTGGCGGCAAGACGCTGCTGTCCTGGACCAGCGAGCAGTCCCTGCTCGAGCCTGCCTCGGCCGCACTCGCCGCGGCCGTCAGGGCCGGGGCGCTCGGGCGGCTGACCGTAGAGCGCGCCGACGGCGGTGACGTCTATGACTCACCACTGGCCCGGGCGCTGGAGACGGCCGGCTTCCGGGCGACACCGCGCGGCCTGCGCCTGCGCGGCCAGACCTGATGACAGGCCAGACCTGACGTCGGGCCAGCCAGCCGGCGGCCGGACCTGGCCGTCCGCGGGACGTTACGGGCCCGGCCGGAGCCGCCTGGCGAGGACGACGAAGCTCAGGTCCGGCCGCCGCGGTATCCCGAACCGCTCGTCACCGTAGGGGAACGGCTTGCTGTCACCAGTCGGCCGGTAGCCGCGCCGCTCATACCAGGCGATCAGGTCGCGGCGCTGCGCGAGCACCGTCATGATCATCGTCCCAGCGCCGAGGTCCTCGCGGGCGAGCCGCTCGGCCTCGGCCAGGATCTGGCCGCCCCAGCCCTGACCCTGGGCACCCGGCCGCACCGAGAACATGCCGAAATACGCCTCGCCCGGCGGCCGGCGCTCAAGCTGACAGCAGCCGACCAGGCGGCCGTCACTCTCGGCGACGAGCACGAGGCGGCCGCGGCCGCGGGCCGCCACGATCTCGCCGACAGCCCGCGCGTCAGTGCGCTGGCCATCAAGCAGGTCCGCCTCGGTCGTCCAGCCGGCCCGGCTGGCCTCGCCCCGGTAAGCGGACTCGACCAGCCCGACAATCGCCTGCACGTCGCTGTGCTCCGCGAACCGGAACGTCAGCGTCGCCAGCCGGCAGGCCCGGCCTGCCGCTCACCAGCCACGCAGGTCCACCGGCCAGACGTCGACGATCTCGTCCCCGGAGAACAGGTAGACGCGCTCGTGGCAGGCCATCGTCGGGTCGATGTGCGCGGGGATGAGCCAGGCCCGGTCGCCGACAGGCCGCGGCGGGGTGAAGGTGACGTGCTCATCCGAGCAGAACATGACTTTGCCGCCGGTCAGCTCCGGGTTCCCGTGGTCCATCCCGAAGGCCTTCAGCCCGGCGTCGCCGACCGCCCAGCCGGCTGACCGGGACACGACGGTCGCGAGCACGAACGCCGCCTGCGCGAACGGCAGCCCGAGCCGGCCGTAGGCCGTGTCCATCAGTGCGTAAGAGCCGGCCTGGATCTCATTGGCCCAGGTGTTGAGCGCGTAGGTGCCGGTGCCGCCCGCGGAGATGATCTCGCCGCCGACGTCGGCATGCGCCGCCGTCAGGATCTCCATAGCGACCCGGCACCGCTCGGCCCGCTCGCCCGCGTCCGGCAGCCCGACGACGTGTCCTTCGTAGCCCATGACCCCGCGAACCTGCAGGCCGCGGCTGCGGGCCAGGTCCGCGATCCGGCCGGCGTCCTGCCGGGTGCAGCCGCACCGGGGCAGGCCGACGTTGACATCGATCAGGACCTCGGGCACGCCGCCGGCAGCGGCCGCCTCGATCGTCTCGGCCGAGTCAACCGCGACTGTCACGCGCGCGCCCGCGGCCGTGAGGTTGCCGAGCCGGCGCGCGTCCAGCACCTCGTTGGCCAGGAGGAGATCCTCGCCGAGCCCGGCAGCGGCCATGCCCTCGCACTCGCGGATCGTGGCGCACGTGAACGCCCGGTGCCCAGCCGCCGCCTGCCGTCTCGCGAGCCGGGTGCATTTGTGCGCCTTGACGTGCGGCCGCAGCCGCGCGCCCGGAAGGGCGGCTGCCATCGCGTCGATGTTCGCGGCAAGCGCGGCCGCGTCGACGAGCAGCGCCGGGGTTTCGACGTCTGCGACGAGCATCAGCTATCTGCTCCTGATACGGCGTGCCTGGTCCTCATCGCGCCGAACGTTACCGGAAGCGGCCGCCGCTGGCCCGGCGAGGGCCGCGCTCCGATGGCAGTCCTGACCCGGTGCCCTCAGAACGCGGCCTGAGGCCGCCACCTCAGGCCGCCACCTCAGGCCGCGGCCTCAGGCTGAAGGGCACGCCCCGGCGAAAGCTGCCAGCAGCCGCTCCGCAATCTCCAGGTCGTCGTCGACCGGCCGGTCCGCCACCGAGGCGGGCAGCTCCCGGTCCGCCTGGCCGGAGACCTGCGCCAGCGCCGTCCCCGCGGGGCGCTCACCGCGCAGGCGCATGGCGCGGACCGCTGCCACCAGCTCGCACGCCAGCACGACCCGGTAGGCGCGTACCGTCTGCGTCGCGGACCAGGCCGCCTGCGTGCCGAATCCGGCGTGCTCCTCCGCGCCGACTGACAGCACCGCGCCACTGAGGACGACCGGGCCCGCGAGGCGGCGGATGTCGGCCAGCGCCGAGTGGGCCGCGTACTCGACCATCATCAGGCCCGAGCTGGGCGGCGTGTCCGCGGCCAGGAACGTCGGGAGCCCGGAGACGCGGTCGTCCAGCAGCGCTCCGAGCCGCGCGACTGACAGCGTGCCGGTCTGGATGACGGCCGCGCGCACGCCATCCAGCGCATGCGCCAGGTACGCGGTGTGGAAGTTCCCGTTGTGCAGGATCCGCTGGCCGGCGACGTCGATCAGCGGATTCTCGCTGGCCGAGTTCAGCTCCAGCGCGATGGTCTGCTCGGCCTGCGCGGCCGCCTCGACGGCAGTGCCGTGCACCTGCGGGAGCGCCCGGTAGCCGTAGGGGTCCTGCACGCGGGCGGCCGTGCCCGTCTCGGCGGCCAGCAGCTCGCGCAGGTCGCGTGCCACCCGGATCTGGCCAGGGTGCGGGCGCGCCTGCTGCACCGCCTCCGCGTACGGCTCAGCAGATGCGCGCACCGCCAGGTGGCCGAGCGCCGCGATGACCGTGCTCGCGCGCAGCAGGCTGGTCAGGTCGCAGCAGGCGATTGCTGCCTCGGCGAGTGTGGCCGCGTTGCTGGACATGAAGGCGAGCATGTCGGCCGGGTCCAGCGCAAAGTGCGGCTGGCCGCCAGGCGCGACCTGACCTGGCTCCGGCATCAGCCAGTCACGCTCGCCGAGCAGGCACAGGGCGGTCGAGGCCAGCGCCGTCAGATCGCCGGTGCCGATCGCGCCGTAACTGCGCGCCGGCGGCCGGAAGCCGCCGGCCAGGCAGTCGGCCAGGACCGGGAGCACGCCGGGATCGATACCGGATCCGCCGGCCGCGATCTGGTTCGCCCGGACCGCGAGCATCGCCAGGCTGATCTCCGGCGCCAGCAGCGGCCCGGCACCGGCGGCGTGACTGCGCACGAGCCGGAGCCCCACCAGCCGCTCGTCGTCGGGGCTGACCTGGATCGTGCGGTTGAAGCCGACGCCTGTGGTCCGGCCGTAGATAGCCACGCCCGCCGCGACGGCCTGATCGGTCAGCGCCCGCATGGTTCGCGCGGCGGCCGCTGCCCGGTCGTGGCCGGCCTCGCCGATCCGGGCTGCCGCCTGCCGCCGGCCGAGCGCGGCAACATCCGCGCACGTCAGCGACGTCCCGTCCAGAATGATCACGCCAGACCTCCCGAGCACCGGGGCTTGTCCCGGCTTTCATCCTGCCCCGTCAGCCGGGCGGCCCGACCAGGCCCGCCAGCCCGGTCCGGGCGTCAGGCCGGGTCAGCGACCGAGGCCAGCAGCTCCGCCCTGGCCTGGCCGACCGCGGCCAGGATCGCGCCGCGCAGCACCGGCCAGCCATCCACGGCGGTCGGCACGACCGTCGGCTTGGCCGGGCAGAACCGGCCGACATCGGCGGCGACCCGGCTGGCCAGCTCCGTCCCGCCGGCCCGGCCGACGTCGCCGCTGAGCACGACCAGGCCAGGGTCCAGGACGACCGAGATAGCCGCGACGCCGGTCGCGACCCGGACCGCCAGTTCGCTCAGGAAGTCGTCGGCGCTCTGGTCGCGGTCAGCCGCGGCGCGGACGGCAGCCGCCACGGCATCGGCGGCGGACTTCTCGGCGAAGCCGAACGACTCCGCCAGCGGCAGCACGGCCTGGGCACCGACCAGTCGCTGGAAGGCGCCGGTCGCCGGATGCGTCAGGTCCTCGGGCAGCGGCGCGCCGGGCACCGGCAGGTAGCCGATCTCGCCCGCCGCCCCGCCAACGCCCCGGTGCAGCGTGCCGCCGAGTACGGTCGCGAGGCCCAGGCCGACGCCGATCCAGACCAGGACGAAGTCCGGAACGCCGACCGCGGCGCCGGCGGCCTGCTCGGCCATCGCGGCGAGGTTCACGTCGTTCTCCAGCGTGACCGGACGGCCGAGGTCACTGCGCAGCGCCTCAAGCACGCCCTCGTGCCAGGCGGGCAGGTTGACCGCGAGCCGCGGGTCACCAGTGCGGGGGTCCAGCACGCCCGGCGTGCCGATGACGAACGCGCGCAGCGACTCCGGCGGGACGCCCGCCGATGAGCACGCCGCCTGCACGGCGGCGCGGACCAGGGCGACCGGATCCTCCGCGGCACTGGGGTTGACCGAGATCCTGGCGACCACGTTCCCGGTAATGTCGGCAACACCAGCGCTGATCTCATCCTGCTCGACGTGAAGCCCCGCGACGTATGCGGTAGACGGGACGACCGCGTACAGCGCGGCGTTCGGCCCGCGGCCGCCGGCCAGCTCGCCGGCCACCTCGACGATTCCGCGCTCCTCCAGCCGGGACAGCAGCTGGGACGCTGTGACCTTGGACAGCCCGGTGTGCTCGCCGAGCTGGGCCCTGGTGAGCGGGCCGCCGGTCAGCAGCAGCTCGAGCGCGGACCTGTCGTTCAGCTCGCGCAACAGGCTCGGCGTTCCCGGCCGTCGCTGCATTCCCCACCCCTTATCCCGCATTCCTCACCGAACTCTAGGACCGGCGAGACGAATTCGCGTTGTTTGACCTGCGCGAACACAGTCTGTGTCTCAATCTTGCAACGGAGCCTATCTTATAGGAAAGTTTCCTGTTAGTTTCTGCGCAAGCAACTATCAGGGCTCAGCCCTGGCAGGCACCAATCGCTCGGATCGGGTCGAAGTGGTCAAGTCGGCCCTCTAGCGTAGGTGCCGGCCACCAGGCCATGGCCCGGCCGGAGGCGTCCGCCCGGAGGACGTCACTTCCGCTCACACAGCCGGGAAGGGAGATCGGTCAGTGACTTTCACCAGATCGGCGGCCGCAATAGGGGTGGCCGTCGCGCTCGCGGGAACTGCCGTGGGCATTGCGGGCTGCGGCTCAAGCAGCGGCTCATCGTCGGCCTCGTCGGCCCCCGCCAAGCTCGTCGTCTGGCGGATGGGCGCGTCGGTGCCATCGCAGGTGACCTGGATGAACGGCGTGGTCGCCCAGTTCCACCAGAAGTTTCCGCAGTACAAGAGCACCAAGGTCGTCGTGGACTGGATCCCGTGGGGCAACCGGACCACCGACTGGACGAACGCCCTGACCAGCGGCAAGGGCGGCCCGGACATCACCGAGCTGGGTAACACCGACACCCCCGGCGTTGCCAGCCAGGGCGCCCTGGCCAACATCACCAGCGAGGTCAAGGCCTGGTCCGAGGGCTCCGACATCATCAAGGGCAACCTGGCCAACGACACCGTCGGCGGCCAGAACTACGCGGTGCCGTGGTTCGGCGGCGTGCGCGGCATCTGGTACAACAAGAACCAGTTCGCCAAGGCAGGCATCAGCTCGCCGCCCGCCACCTGGGCCGCGCTGGTCAGCGACGCCAAGGCCCTGATGAAGGCCTACCCCGGCACCTACGGCCTGGGCGCGCCGAGCGATTACACCAACGCGATCGTCAGCTTTATCTGGGGCGCTGGCGGCCAGGTTGCAGTGCAGCAGGGCGGCAAGTGGGTGGCGCAGCTGAACTCGCCGCAGTCCGAGGCCGGCCTCAAGTTCTACGCGGACCTGCTGCTCACCGAGCATGTCTCCCCCGCCAAGTACATCGGCCAGACCGAGCTCGGCGCGCCGGGCGCGACCTCGGGCGGCAGCGACGAGGACTTCGCCAAGGGCACGCTCGACATGTACATCGACGGCCCGTGGGCCGAGTCCTCGCTGGAGGCGGTCAGCACGGCGAACAAGGCGCAGTGGGCCTCGTTCCCGATCCCGAGCGAGAACGGCCCGAACCCGGCGCCGGCCTTCGCCGGGGGTTCTGACCTCGGCGTCTGGGCGAAGAGCCCGAACAAGACCGCAGCCTTCGACCTGGTCACGGTGATGGACAGCCCGTCCAATGCCACCACGTTCGCGAACTCGCAGGGCTTCTTCCCGGAGTTCACCTCGCAGCTGTCGAACCCGACATATGCGAGCAGCCCGGTCCTGTCCGGCTTCGCCAAGGCGGCTGGCTACACCCAGATCTCCCCGCTCAACTCCAAGAACTGGGCGACAGCCGACGCGACTGACGAGATCATCCCGGACATGATGAAGTCACTGATGCAGGGCGCCAATTTCAGCGCCACGGTGAACAAGGCCAACACCGAACTGCAGAACGTGCTGAACACCGGGAACGAGTCCTGATTCTGCGCTGAGTGCTCCGGCTGGCCCGCTGCGGCGGGCCAGCCGGTCACCGCCCGCGCCGTGCAGGACAGCCGCGCGCCGAGCCAGATCCGCGCTCGTGAGCGACAGAAAGGAGCGATCAGGCAGATGGCCGAGACGATAGAGCACCAGCCGGCCGCGCCCCCGGCCAGTCAGCCCGGCCGGCCGGGCCAGCGCGGTTACCGGTCCGGCGCTCGCCTCGGCGCCTTCGTCCGCCGCTACAAGCTCGCCCCTTACCTCCTGCTCGCCCCGGCGCTGGCCGGCATTGCGCTCGTGCTGCTCTGGCCGCTGGTGCAGGTCGTCATCTTCTCCTTCCAGAACTACAGCCTGATGCAGATCACCGGGGCCGCACCGACCCAGTGGGTGGGCTTCGCGAACTTCACCAGCACCTTCGCCGATCCGGAGTTCTGGCTCTCACTGCGCAACACCGTGCTGCTCGCGGTCGTGGTCGTGCCGGCCACCCTGATCGCGGGCACAATCGTCGGGCTCCTGCTCAACCGGCTCGGCAAGAAGATGGCCGCGTTCGTCAGCACAGCGGCGCTGATGGCCTGGGCAACGCCGCCAATCTCTGCCGCAGTGCTGTTCTACTGGCTGGTCAGCCCGGATGGCGGCATCGTCGACTGGACGCTGTCGAAGCTGCCGCACTGGCTGGTCGGCAGCACGAACTGGGCGCAGTACAACTGGACCACCACCGGCGCGTTCCAGGCCTACGTCGTGATCGCCCTGCTCGTGGTCTGGCAGGCCTTCCCGTTCATCGCGGTGTCGGTGCTGGCGGGCCTGAAGACAGTCCCGGCCGAGCTGCTGGAGGCCGCCCGCGTCGACGGCGCGACCTCCTGGCGAGTGTTCTGGAAGATCACCTACCCGCTGCTGAAGCCGATCTTCCTGGTGCTGCTGCTGCTGTCGGTGATCTGGGACTTCAACATCTTCGCGCAGAGCTACATCATCACCGGTTTCCCCGGCAACCAGAACGAGTACAACCTGTCGCTCTACCTCTACGACAAGGCGTTCGCGAGCCTTCCGCCGAGTTACGGCCTGGGCGGCGCGATCGCGCTGATCTTCGCGCTCATCCTGCTGGTCATCACGGTCGGCTACGTGCGCACCTCCGTCCGGCAGGGGGCCCTGACATGAGCATGCCAAGCTCCGGCCTCAGCGCCGTGCCCGCCGTCGCGGCCATCACCCGTGACGGCCGCGGCAGCCGGGACACCGCCCAGGACGCGCGCCGGGCCAGGACCATGCGCGGCGCCCGCGGCGCCAGCCTGAACGCCTTCGGCGTCCTGATCGCGCTCCTGACGCTGTTCCCGCTGTTCTGGATGGTCTCGACGGCATTCAAGCCGTCGCACGAGATCTACTCGCTGACGCCGAGCCTGCTGCCCGCGCATCCGACCCTGGGCAACTTCAGGTCGGTGATCAGCGGCCAGGTATCCGGTATCGGCTCGGTCTGGCTGTTCTTCCGCAACAGCCTGGCGGTCACGCTGGCGACCGTCCTCGTGGCGTCGCTGCTGTCGCTGCTTGCCTCGGTCGCGGTGGCCAGGTTCCGCTTCAGGTTTCGCGCGTCTTTCCTGGTGATGCTGCTGATCGTGCAGATGATCCCGGCCCAGGCGCTGATCATCGCGCTGTTCCTCGACTTCGAGCGGCTCGACCTGCTGCAGAACCTGCTCGGCCTGATCATCGTCTACGCCGCCCAGGCCCTGCCGGTCTCCATCTGGATGCTGCGCAACTTTGTCGCCACCATCCCGAGGGAGCTGGAGGAGGCGGCGGCTATCGACGGCGCGAGCGGCGTGAAGATCTTCTGGCGGATCCTGTTCCCGCTGGTCATGCCCGGCCTGGTCGCCACGAGCATCTTCTCCTTCATCACCGCCTACAACGAGTTCATCGTGGCGCTGACGTTCCTCGGCCAGGCGCACAGCACCTACACGCTGCCGATCTACGTCACCTATTTCTTCGGCCGCGGCGGCGCGGAGTGGGGTCCGATCATGGCCGCCTCGACGATGTACACGATTCCGGTCGTCATCTTCTTCCTGATCGTCCGCCGAAGGCTTGTCGGCGGCCTGACCGCCGGAGCGGTGAAGGGATGACCCAGGAGATCACAGCCGACCCAGCCCTGGGCCGGCTAGCCGACGCGGTCCTGATCCCGCCATTCGGCAGCGGCCGCGAGCCGGACTGGATCCGCGCCGCGCTGCGCGGCGGCCTCGCCGGAGTGACCCTGTTCGGCCCGAACGTGCAGGACGGCAGGCAGCTGTCCGCGCTGACGGCCCGGCTGCGAGCCGCCACCACCGAGCCGGTCATCGCGATCGATGAGGAAGGCGGCGACGTCACCCGCATCTCGCACCGCACCGGCAGCGACTATCCGGGAAATGCGGCACTCGGCGCCATCGACGACACCGAGCTGACCAGGCTCGTGTACGCCGCTCTGGGCGCCGACCTGGCCGCGCTGGGCATAAACCTGGACCTCGCTCCCGCGGTGGACGTCAACACCGCGCCGGACAACCCGGTGATCGGCACCCGGTCCTTCGGCGCGGATCCGGATCTGGTCGCCCGGCACGCTGCGGCCGCCGTGACCGGGCTGCAGTCGGCCGGCGTCGCCGCGTGCGCGAAGCACTTCCCCGGCCACGGCAGTACCTCGGCCGACTCCCACCTCGTGCTCGCGACTGTTGATGCGCCGCTGAGCGTCGTGCGGTCCCGCGACCTGCCGCCGTTCGAGGCGGCCATCGGGGCCGGGGTGCGGGCAGTCATGCCGAGTCACCTGCGGGTGCCGGAGCTCACCGGCGATCTGCCGGCGTCGCTGTCCCGGCGGGCTCAGACCGACCTGCTGCGCGGGGAGCTCGGCTTCACCGGCGTCATCGTGTCCGACGGCCTGGAGATGCGCGCGGTCAGCGAGCCGTACGGGATTCCCGAGGCTGCCGTCCTGGCGGTCATTGCCGGGACCGACCTGCTGTGCCTTGGCCGCGATCAGGACCAGCTCAGCTTCCTCGCGGTCAGGGCCGCGCTCGTCGAGGCGGTGCGGTCGGGCAGGCTGCCTGGCGAGCGGCTCGAGGAGGCCGCAGCGAGGGTTGCCGACCTGCGGGCCTGGACTTCCGCGGCGGCGCTGCCTGCGGCCGCGAGAGCCGGCGGCGCCCCGAGGGCCGCCGACGGCGCAGGCAGGACGGCCGGCGCGCCTGCAGCAGTCCCGATCGGCCTGGCAGCGGCCCGGCGCGCCGTCACTGTCTCCGGGCAGCTCCCGGCCGCCGGCAGCCCGCTCGTCGTCCAGCTCGTGCCGCCGTCCAACCTGGCCGTCGGCGCGGTCCCCTGGGGCCTGGCCGCGTTCGTGCCCGCTGACAGCTACCGGGAGATCAGCACGGCGACGCCGGCGACAGGCCTGGCGGCCGCGGTGTCGCCTGTCCTGGCTGACGCGGCCGGCCGCCCGCTGGTCATCGTGGTGCGGGACGCGCACCGGCACGCGACGGCAGCCGGCGCGGTGACCCTGATGCTGGCCGAACGGCCGGACGCGGTCGTCGTGGAGATGGGGCTGCCCGTCTGGCGCCCGGCGGCCGGAAGCTACCTGGCCAGTTACGGGGCGGCGCGCAGCAACAGCCGCGCCGCGGCTGAGGTACTCGGGCTGACCGGCCGCTGACGACAACTCGCGTGTAACGCGGAGCCTCCAGCGAGGACTGTGCAGCGCGTGCCCGAACCCGGGCGCGCGAGGCCTGACCAATCCGGAGGACCGAATGAGAGCACGCACGCGACCGCGCGCGAGCGTACTACCGCGCGCGGCAATCCTGGGCGCGGCACTGGGCATCGCGACATTCGCTCTCGCCAGCCCCGCGCTCGCCGCTACCTCGGCACCCGCACGCCACGATGGCGCCGGGGGCGCGGGCCACGCGGTGTTCGTCCAGACCGACAACACTGCCGGGAACGAGGTCGTTGCCTACCGCCGCTCCGGCAGCGGCACTCTGACCGAGGCCGGCGCGTATTCAGCGGGCGGTCTCGGCGGCATCCTCTCCGGCTCGGTCGTCGATCACCTGGCGTCGCAGGGCTCGCTCGTGCTCGACCGGCGGGGCCTGCTGATCGCCGTCAACGCGGGCAGCAACACGATCGCGGTCTTCGGGGTTCACGGTGACCGGCTCCGGCTGCGCCAGGTCCTGCCCTCGGGCGGTGTCTTCCCGGTCAGCGTGACCGTCCTCGGCGATCTGGCCTACGTGCTGAACGCCGAGAACGGCGGGACCGTCCAGGGCTTCGGCATCCGCTCCGGCGCGCTGTACCGGCTGCCGGGATCAGGCCGGGCACTCGGCCTCGATCCGACGCTGACCCCGCAGTTCACCAGTACTCCCGGCCAGGTCGCATTCTCCCCCGGCGGCACGCAGCTGATCGTCACGACAAAGGCGAACGGCGACGACGTCGATGTCTTCGGTGTCCGCCCGGACGGCTACCTGACGCCGTCTCCGGTCGTCAATTCCGAGCCGGGAACCGTGCCCTTTGCCATCGCCTTCGATCCGGCCGGTCACCTGATCATCGCCGAGGCGGGGACGAACGCGCTCGCGAGCTTCGCGCTGGCGCCGTCCGGAACAGTGACGCCGCTCGCGGCCACCGGAACGGGCCAGACGGCCACGTGCTGGGTGACGGCAGACGGCGGCCTGCTGTTCGCGTCGAACGCCGGCAGCGCGTCCGAGTCCGCCTTCTCCTCCGGCCAGGGCGGGGGCCTGACCCTGCTCGGTCAGACGGGCACCGACGCTGGCACCGTCGACTCGGCCGCTACGCCGGGCGGGCGCTATCTGTACGTCCAGACCGGCGGGAGCGGGATAGTCGACGAGTTCGCGGTCGGATCGGGTGGCGCGCTGACGAGCATCGGCAGCGTCACCGTTCCCGGCGCGGCCGGCGGCGAGGGCATCGCCGCCGGGTGATGTCCATGGCGGGCGCAGCCGCAGCGAGCTGGCCGCAGAGCCAGCCGCTGCGGCTCGCTGCCCCCGAACCGGCGCGGCCGCGCCGGTTCCGCGCGACGATGACGATGAGCACAGCCAACGCAGGGGCCGGCCCGGCGCCGCGCCTGGCCAGGACGACCCGATGACACCGAGGTATCCCACGCTGCAGACCGCAGACCACGATCCCGATGGTCCGCTGCTCGGCCGGCTCCGGTCCGGCGACGAGCAGGCTTTCGTGACCCTGGTCCAGCGGTACCGGCCGTCCATGCTGCGGATCGCCTCCGGCTACGTGCCCAGCCAGGCAGTCGCGGAGGAGGTCGTGCAGGACGCGTGGGTCGGGTTCCTGCGCGGGCTGAGCCGATTTGAGGGGCGATCCTCCGTGCGGACCTGGCTCTTTCGCATCCTGGTCAACCGGGCGAGGTCCGCTGGCGTCCGGGAACGCCGGACGCTGGCCGTCAGCGACCTGACCGTCACGGTCGACTCAGCGCGGTTTGATGCAACCGGCCACTGGCTGGTCCCGCCAGAACCCTGGAGCGACCTCGTCGATGACCGGATTGCGGCACAGCGGATGGCCGGGCTGGTCAGGACGGCCATCGCCGACCTGCCAGCCCGTCAGCGCGAGGTTGTGACCCTGCGCGATATAGAGGGGCTGAGCAGCGAGGAGGTGTGCGGGGTGCTGGAGATCACCGACGCCAACCTCCGCGTCCTGCTCCACCGCGGCCGCAGCCGGGTTCGCCAGCTGCTCGAGTCCGAGTTCGGGAGGGCATGATGCGCCTGCATGTCCTCGCCCGCCGCGACGTGGTCTGTCAGCAGGCCGTGGAACTGGTCACCGACTATCTCGAGGGAGCACTGCCGCGAGCTGCCAGGCGGCGCTTCGAGCGGCACCTGGCCGGCTGCCCGCACTGCACCGAGTACCTGGCTCAGATCCGGGCGACGATAGCCGTCGCCGGCCGGATCTCGCCAGCCGATCTCACGGCTGAGATGCGGGCTGACTTCATCGATCTCTACCGCCGCTGGCAGCGGGACGACAGCTGACGGCCGGAGTCAGGCCCGGCTGCCTGCTGTGCGCGCCGTGCTCGGCTTCATGTGCAAAACCGCGCTGGCCGGGTAGCTCTGCGGCCCCGGCAGCAGACGCCGGCCAGATCCGGGCGAGCCTCGCGGAGAACGACATGATGACAGTCCCCGACCCGGAGAACATCGCGAGCAGGCTCGAGGCGCTGGTCGAGCCGGATCCCCCGGCAGAGCGGGCCGTGCTGCCGGGCGAGAGCCGGGTGGTGCGCTGGACCGGCCCGGCATTCACGCTCTTCTCGCTAATCCTGCTGCCATGGACGATCTATATCGGCGACTCGCTGCCCGCAAGGCAGGTAGCGACGAACTATGACGTCGCATGGGCCGGGTTCGACGTGATCCTGCTGATTGCACTGGCCGGCACCGCGTACTTTGCTCTCCGCCGCTCCCTCTACCTGGCCACGGCCGCGACTGCCACTGCCACCCTGCTGGTGATCGACGCCTGGTTCGACGTCATGACCACGCCCGCCGGGCAGCGGTGGGAGTCCATCCTGCTGGCCGCGTTCGTCGAGCTTCCGCTCGCGGCCGTGTGCTTCTGGCTCGCCCACCACACCCAGCAGCTCGCCGAGCGCAGGATCATCCTGCTGCAGCGGCGGCACTGGCGCCGCGGCAGCTAGCCTGCCGGGGCCACTGGCGCGCCTGCGCGGCAGGCGGGGCCTCACTCAATCGGCTGCCTGGCGACCGCTGGCGGCTTCCGCCCGGCGAATAGCCAGCCCCCGGCCGCGGCGATCAGCGGCAGTCCGACCAGCAGGATCAGCACGTCGGTCAGCGGCACGTCGCCGAACAGGGCGGACAGGGTGGCGTGCGCCCAGACCAGGCAGACGACCAGGGCGAAAGCCATGCCGAGGACAGCGCCCAGCAGACCAAGCGCCGCGGCGGTCGAGGCGGTGATCATCCGCCGCGTGACCGTGCTGGCCCCGGTTGCGGTGAGCGTGCGCAGGTCCGGCGCGGTCTCGCTGCGGATCAGGCCGACGCAGGCGGCCAGCACGCCGAGCGCGATCGCGATGCCGACCGCGGTGCCACCGTCGGCGATCTCGCCAGTATCCGCCCCGCCGGAGGCGATCTCGAGCGGTGCCTCGTAGCCGAGAGTGATGTGTCGCGCGGCTCTGACCTGCGCGGCGGTGAGCGGGGCAGGTGCCTGGATCAGCCACCCCGACAGCTGAGGATGCATGTGGTACCTGCGCACCGCGTACTCGGTGATCAGCGTGCTCGGCGCATCGGTGCCGCTGGGCAGGCTGCTGATCGTCTGGATCGCCGGGCTGGCCTGGCAGTTGCCGGACGTGCAGGACGGACCGCCGTCACCGCCGTTCCCGCTTCCCATGGACTCGCTTCCGTTGCCGTAGATCATCTGCAGGTGCGACAGCCCCGCCAGGCCCGGGCGCGAGGTGAGGACGTCGGTGCCGGGAGCGATCTGACGGGCCCTGATCCCGTACACGGCAAGCAGCCGCGGGGTGGCCACGTACACCGAGCCGGTGAAATTGCTGCGGGGCGGCGTGCCCGTCTGGAACAGCGCGGCGGCGCTTTCTAGCGGCACCGCGGACCGCGCGTGCAGACTGGCGGCGAGGGCATTGAGCCGCCTGCTCAGGCTGGCCTCCTGGGTGCTGGTCAGCGGCATCATCATGCCGGAGGCCGGGCTGCGGCCCGCGGTGACGACGAGCTGGCTGCTAGTCAGGTTCGGGCCGGACGGGTCAAGCGGGCTGGCGGTCCGCTCGCTGCCAATGAGGCAGATCACCGTGGCCAGGAACACGGCGAACGTGACCGCCGCCAGCGCGGCGCCGGACCGGGCCCGGTAGCGGACCAGGTCACGCAGCGCGATCCGGATCGCGACCGGCAGCCTCGGCCCGGCGCAGCCAGTCAGCACGCTGATACCCAGCGGGGCCAGCAGGACGATGCCGGCGATGACGCCAACCAGGCCAGCGAGCAGGGGCAGCGCGCTGCCAGGGCCGCCGCCCGCGCCAGGCAGCCCGGCGAGGCCGTCGAACGCCAGCAAGGCCAGGCCGAGCGCGAACGCGATGCCGCCGGGCACGGCGGACCGACGGACCGCCCTCGGCGGCGCGGGGCGCCCGGACAGCGCGGCCACCACCGGGACCGCCGCCACCGTCTTAGCCGGGTTGCGGGACGCCAGCACGGACGTCGCGATCGCGAACACGGCGCCGACGGCGAATGCCCACCAGGGCAGATTGGCTGGATCAACCGCGTGGCCCGTGGCCTGCTGCAGCGTCGGCGCGTAAGCGAACCAGGCGGCGAGGCCGAGCACCGTTCCGGCCAGCGCGGCGGCTCCGCCGACGGCCAGGCCGCCCGCGATCATGACCAGGCGGAGGTTGCGTTCGGTCGCGCCGATCGCGCTGAGCATGCCGAGGGCGCGGAGCCTGCGCTGGGCCAGCACGGAGAAACTGGCTATCGACACCAGGCCGATGAACGCCAGGCCGAGTACCTCCACCACCAGGATGAGCGTGGCCTGCGGGAAGCTGCTCACGTGCTCATTGGGAACGGCCAGTGCCGCGGCCGGCACGCCGGGTAGCGTCACGTCGCCGGTCGCCAGCCGCGCCGCAGCCGGACCGAGCAGCATGATGACCTGGCTCGGGTGCCTGACCTGGCCGGGCGCGACGAGCGCGAACTCGTCAGACAGGTTGCTGGGGTCCTGCACGATGCCGGTCACCCGCCAGGTCGTGCCGGCGGCCCGCCAGCTGCCGCCCGCGTGCGTGCCGTAAAGGCCGGCGACCTGGCTGGTCAGCGCGACCTGACCGGGACCGGCCGGGTAGGCGCCGCTGACCAGGCCGAGCAGCGGAGCGTTGAAGTGCCCGCCCGGCTTCTCGGCACGCAGCTGGACAGACTCGCTGGTGCCGGTGGCGATCTTCTCATTTTCGATGACATCTGCGGGGCCCCAGCGGCGCTGGATGGCGGCGATGTCGGCGCCCAGGTGCGGGTCGCTGCCAGGCAGCGTGGCCGTCCCGGCGGCGGTGCCGTAGGCGGGCCAGTTGGGGTTGCCGAGCTGCACGTTCGTGACGACGCTGGCGCCCCAGATCGTCGCCGCGACTGCCGCGGTAAGCAGGCCGAGCACGAGCAGCTGCTGGCGCCACTCGCGGCGGAAGAGCCGCCAGCCCCAGCGAAACACCGCGCGGCGGGCGACGATGCCGCCGCCCGCGCCCGTGTCCAGGTCGGGCGGGTTGCGCAGGGTGGTGGTCACCGGATCTCCCTGGGCACGAGGAGTGACTCGGGGCCCGGCGGCCGGGTGGTCTGGCCGGTCATCCGCCCGTCCCGCAAGAGCACTACCCGGTCGGCCCAGGCGGCCAGCTGCGCGTCGTGGGTCACCACCACTGCTGCGACGCCCCGCTGGCATGCCTCGTGCAGGAGGCGCATCACCTCGCCGGCGTTCACCGAGTCCAGTGCACCAGATGGCTCGTCGGCCAGCAGGAGGCGGCGGTCTCCCACGACCGCGCGGGCGATCGCCACTCGCTGCCGCTCGCCGCCGGACAGCTGGTCGGGGAACCGGCTCGCCCGCCCTGCTACGCCCAGTGCCTCCAGCGCGGCCAGCCCGGCCGCGCGCGCCTTTGGTACCGCGACGCCGTCCAGCTCAAGCGGCAATGCGGCGTTCTCGGCGGCGGTCAGCCCCGGCAGCAGGTTGAAATCCTGGAACACGTACCCGACTACCCGTCGCCGCAGCCGGGCCTTGCGGTCCTCCGGCATCCCCGCCAGCGCCGTGCCGCAGACCAGCACCTCCCCGCTTGTGGGGTCTTCCAGGCTCCCTGCGATGGTCAGCAGCGTGGACTTGCCGGACCCGCTCGGCCCCATCACCGCCACCATCTCCCCGGCCCGCACCGACAGGTCCACTCCCGCGAGCGCGTGTACCTCGTCCGGCTCCTGCCCGTAGGTCTTCGACACGTCGCGCAGCTCCAGTACGCTCACCGCGCTGTGGCCGTTGCCGGCGGGTTCCGCTCGGCTCAGTTCCGGCCGGCTCACCGCCTGGCTCCCAGCCGGCGAAGCTGCGGCACCGGAGCGGCAGCGGGGGGCGGCGGGGTGGGCTCAGCGGCGGCCCGCGCCAGGCGAACGTCCGCGGTGTCCAGCCAGCGGATAACCGCGTCCAGCCGGAACAGCTCGGCATCGACCACCAGCGCCAGGCTCAGGTCATCGCGGGCCTCGCCCTCCTTTAGCCGGGTCCACTGCTGCATCAGCTCGAGTAGGTACAGCCGGTGCGCCTGGATCACCTCGTGCGCATCCGTGCCCGGCACCCGCGCCGCCACCAGCACCTTCATCACCAGCTCATCGCGCGGAGGAGAGGTCAGGTCCGGCGGAGTGCGGAGCCAGGCGGCCAGCGCCTCCCGGCCGCCGGCCGTGATCCGGTATCGCTTCTGCGGCCCGTCCTGGCCGCCCTCAGATTCGGCCAGCCCGTCGCGTTCCAGTCGGCCCAGCGTCTTGTACACCTGACCGACGTTCAGCGGCCACACCTCACCGGTTCCGGCCTCGAACTCCTCGCGGAGCTGCAGCCCGTATTTCGGCCCCTCGGACAGCAGCGCCAGCAGCGCGTGCGGGACGCTCACGACTTCACCATGCCAAGCATCATGTCAGGCACAATACTCGGCATACTCAACCCAGGCAAGAGGGCTTGCGCTGGGCGAATGCCCGCACCGCCGACAGAGACGCATGTGCTGGACCGGACCCCTGGAAGGTCGTCTAGGCGGCATCGTCCGGCGGCACACGCAGCAGCAGCCCGCCGGGCTGCGCTTCGATGACCAGCCGCCGGGTCGCGCCCATGACCTCGCCGTCCAGCTCCCATGGCTGCTCGCGGTCCAGGTCTACCTGCAGGCGCCGGAACTGGAGGCGAGTGACGTTGGCAGGCCGCCCGCGCCGGGTCAGTACGTGAGCCGCCAGCGCCACCCAGCTGACCAGCCCGCGGGCGCTGAAGACGACGGCGTCGAGCAGTCCGTCGTCGGGGCGGGCATCGGGCAGCAGCGGCAGCCCGCCGCGCAGCCAGCCGACATTCCCGACGATGACAGCGCTCGCGCGCGTACGGACGGCATGGCCGCCATCGGCGCTGATCCTGACCCGCACCGGCCGGTCCTTCAGATGCCGCAGCACCGAGATGGCGTAGGCCAGCCAGCCCAGCCGGCGCTTCAGTGGCTCGCTGGTGTCTGCCAGCATCCTGGCATCCAAGCCCAGGCCGGCCATCACCACGAACAGGGTGCCGTTGGCCAGCCCGGCATCCACCGGCAGGTCCCGGCCGCTGAGCGCGACCTCAAGTGCTTCCGCTAGATCCGCCGGGAGCCCGATGTTGCGGGCCAGCAGGTTGCCGGTCCCCATCGGGATGATCGCCAGCGGTACACCGCTATCCGCGACGCCCTCGGCGCACGCGGTGACAGTACCGTCCCCCCCGCAGGCGAGCACAAGCTCCGCGCCGGCCGCGATGGCTTCCTTGGCCTGGCCGCGGCCGGGGTCCGTCGCGGTTGTCTCCAGCCAGAGCGGGTCACTCCAGCCACTGGCGCGCATCGCGTCCGCGACCGCCTGCCTGAACTCAGCCATCTCGCTCAGCTTCGTCGGGTTCACCACGACGCCGGCCAGGCTCATCGCGGCGCCATCACCACGAGCCCCAGGCCAGGCTCGGAGCAGGCAGATCGGGTGGCGTCAGGAAAGTCGGCGGCGAGGTGAGGTCGAGGGCACCGAGCGGTGCGGTGGCTGCCGCGTCGCGGCGCGTCAGCGCCGGCAGGTTCCACTTCTCCTCCACCAGCTTCAGCACTGAGGTGTGGTCAAACACGTCTGTCAGCACGCAGTCTGGCCGCGCGTACGGCGACACGACGGCCGCAGGCACCCGGAAGCCGTAGGTGTCGTAGGTCACCGGCCCGGCGACCAGTGCCTCGCAGTGCCGGACGTAGCCGGGAAACAGCGGCTTGAGCACGCTCCTGACCCAGGACTGGTGCCCGACGAGGCTATGCCCGTCGACGTCGTCCGGGCGGACGGCCGCGGGCGGCGCGACGTGATCGTAGTAGCCGCCGTGCTCGTCGTATGTCCAGATCAGCAGAGTGTCCCGCCACGCCTTGCCGTGCATGACCCGGTTGATTATCTCGGCGGCGAAGCTCTCGCCCTTCCGCACGTCCTGCGGATTCTCCTCCGAATATGTACCGAAGTCAGGATCCACGATGCAGAAGCCCGGCAGCGTGCCCGCATCGGCGTCCCGGCAGAAGTCCTCGATGCTCCGGACGTGCAGCATGTAACGGGCCATGCCGAGCGGGTAGAGCCCTGCCGTGAACTGCAGGTCCCGTTTCACGTCGCTGGTCAGCCAGGCTCAGGGGCGGCCCGAAGGTGCGCACGTGATGGCGGGCCCGGCGGTGCCGGTACTGCAGGTAATGGCGGAACTGAGACTGATCCTCGCCAGCCGGGCGGTAGTTCGCCCAGGAGATCCCGTGCCGGGTCAGCATGTCCATGATGGTGCCGGCCGGCGGGCTATCGAGGATGTTCACCGGCAGGTCGTCCATCAGCCCGTGCGCTGTCCCAGCCAGGAGGAACCTCCGGTTCGGGAACGTCGGGCCGAGGCAGGAACTGAACCAGTGATCGGCCAGCGGGAACGCGCGCGCCAGACCGTGGTAGAACGGCAGGTCCTCGTCCGTCCAGTACCCCATCGCCGCGGTCTTGTCGGCCCCTCGCGGCGCTGCCTGCGTGGCCGTCACGAAGCCGTTCATCTTGCCGCCGGCCCACTGCGCGTGCGTGGCGCTCCAGCTCTGGCTCGGCACGCCATCCTGCTGAAGCGTCGAGGACAGGTGATGGGCCCGGACCGGGCGGCCGGACGAGTCGGGGTTCTCCGCGTCCGGCCTGCCGTCATCGCCGAGCGGGAAGCCCTCCCCCCGCCCGAGTGTGCCCAGGTAGTTATCGAACGAGTGGTTCTCCATCATGAGAACCACGATGTGCCTGATCTGCGGCAGCCGGTCGGTGCCGGCCGGCAGATCCGGGTCTGGCCGCTCGCCCGGCTGGGCTTGCACCATGCGCGGGCTGCGGCGCTTCAGGCCCTGACGTTCAACGCCCTGCCATACGGTCGTGCCGCGCACGGTCAGCCTGCCCTTCGCTGTGGCGTTGCAGCCTCGGCGCCCGTGGAGGCGCAGCACAGCCAGCCCGCCGGTCGCATAGCCAGCATTCTGAACCAGGCCGGTAACGCCATGCCAGCTGGCCCCGGCCCGGGGCGAGCGCTTAGGTGCCCGCACGGCGATACTGCAAACGCGGCATCGCGGGGTAAGGCGGCCGCCATCCGGCAGCGTGGTTCGCCTCCGGTACCCGGCGGTGAGGGCAGCCCGGCGGCTGCGGCGGCCGTTTTGCCCGGCCGGCTGAGTCCGCCATTGCTAAGGCCGCGCGAGCAGCGAGGGGCAACCGATTGCGAATCTGCAGGTCGGGCCGGTATTCTGCGCAAGCTGTGCCGGATATCTATGGCGCATAAATACCGACAGCGCCAAGGGTTTATGCTGGTCAGAGCTTCGTTAGCAGTCCCGACTCTGAGGATAATGCTGCATATGCGTCTGTCCGCGCGTTCCGATTATGCTTTGCGCGCCGTTATCGAGCTCGCTGCCTCCGGCGGCGGTCATGTGACGGCGGACCAGCTTGCCCGGACGCAGGCCATTCCGGGGAAGTTCCTGGAGGCTATCCTCACCCAGTTGCGGCGCGCTGGCCTGGTACGCAGCCAGCGCGGCCCGGACGGCGGCTTCTGGCTCGCCCGTCCGGCAGCTGAGATCTCGCTCGCCGACATCATCAGGGCAATCGACGGCCCGCTGGTGGGTGTTCGCGGCGAGCGGCCGGAGAATCTGGGCTACACGGGAGCGGCTGAGCCGCTGCAGGCCGTCTGGATCGCGCTCCGGGCGAATGAGCGGGCCATCCTCGAGGAAGTCACGCTCGACCACATCGTGTCCGGCAACCTGCCCGTCAGCGTGCGGAAGCTGGCGGACAACCCGGAAGCCTGGGCCTCGCACTCAAGCGCCTAACCGGCCGCGCGCTCGCGGCAGCTCAGGCGATCAGAGCCCGTCAGGTGATCAGCGCCGACAGCGCTAAACCGGAACCATGTCGGTGATGTCGCGGGCCAGCTTGTCGAACTTCTGCTCGGTATCGGGCAGCTTGACTGGCTCGAGCAGCGGGTCGGCAGGCACAAGCTGCTGGCCGCTGCGCACCGTCAGCTTCCGCTGCGGCATGACCAGCCGCTGCGGGGCATGCTGCGGCAGGCGGACCGCGGGGCGATGCGAAGCCGCGGGTCCGGCGGGAACCGGCTCCGGCGCCGCAGGGCCAGACTCCTTCGGCGCCTGCCCGGCCATCGCCGGCTCAAGCGGCACCGCGAAGGCGGGCTCGTTCTGCAGCTCGGCCAGGGCGAACCCATCAGACACCTCGCGCAGGACCTGCGAGAGCGGGGCGCCCAGAGCATCACAGATGGAGGCAAGCAGCTCGGAAGAGGCTTCCTTCCGGCCGCGCTCTACCTCAGACAGATATCCCAGCGAAACCCGCGCCGTGGCCGAGACCTCACGTAGGGTGCGACCCTGGCGAAGGCGTAGTCGCCGAAGCGCGTCACCAAGCAAGTGACGAAGCAGGACCATCGTCGCGCTCCCTCCCTGAGGCCCAACTGCTCACCCCTCTACCGTACCCGTCCTTACGGACCGTGCGGGAGAGGGCATACCTGCGTGTTCACCAACACGTAACACTGTAATCAGCCGAGCTCTTCCCGCAAAGCGCTGACCAGCAGCGACAGGACGGAGCGGACCGACTCTTCCCGGACCTCCCGGCGGTCACCAGAAAATCGCAGCCCTTTCCCGGCCCCGCCCGCCGGTCCCTGCACGGCGATGAAGACCGTGCCCTGCGGCTTCCCGTCAGCCGGACCGGGACCGGCAACCCCGGTCGTCGCGACCCCGAAGTCGGCGCCCAGCCGCTCCCTGACGCCGCTGGCCATGGCTGCCACCACATCCGGATGCACCGGCCCGGTCTCCGCCAGCAGGACCGCCGGGACGCCGAGCAGGTCGTGCTTCAGGTCAGTGGCGTACGCCACAACGCCGCCCCGGACGACCGCCGAGGCCCCGGCCACGCTGGTCAGCGCCGCCGTCACCAGGCCGCCGGTCAGCGACTCGGCCGCGGCAATCGTCTGACCTGCCGCGGTCAGTATGCCGATCGCTATCCCGGCCAGCTCGGCCGTGCTCTCCGAAGGCCCCTCCGGCACCGCGGCCGGACCCAATGCCCCTGGCAGGCTGCTCACTGGACGGCCCGGCGGAGGCGGATTGCCCGGGCCGTGTAGTCGATCCCCGTCACGACCGTCACCACGAGAGCCACCCCCATAACGATCTCCCTGGCCAGAGGGATGTGCCAGGGCAGGATATAGAGGCTGATGGCGATGATCTGCAGCATCGTCTTGGCTTTGCCGCCCCGGCTGGCCGCGATCACCCCGTGCCGGATGACCCAGAACCGCAGACCCGTCACCGCAAGCTCCCTGACGACGATGACGGCAGTGATCCACCAGGCCAGCTCGCCCAGGTAGGAGAGCGTGATCAGGGCAGACCCGGTCAGGGCCTTGTCGGCAATGGGGTCGGCGATCTTGCCGAAGTCCGTGATCAGGCTGCGGCGCCTGGCCAGCTCGCCGTCCAGCAGGTCAGTGACCGAAGCCAGGGCAAACGCCACGAAGGCGATGGCCCGGTCCTCGGTCCCGCCTTCCAGCAGGAACCAGACGAAGACCGGCACCAGCGCGAGGCGCAGGACCGTCAGGGCATTGGCGATGTTGAGCAGGCGTGGCGGTGGCGGCATTTCAGCCACCGGCGGATCCGGCGGCGGGTCCGGCCTGGGCAGTTCCGCGCTGGCAGGCTGGCCAAGCACGGCTTCCGCGGCTCCGGCCGCCTGCTGGTCGGACGTAGGGTGCGGGCCTGCCGAGGCGGCATCACCGGTCCCGTTCGCGCCGGAAGGTGCCGAGCTCAACGTGCGCCCGCGGCCTGGCCTCTGCCCGCGGCGTCCGCGTCGGCCTCCAGGTCAACTCCGTCGCTTCCGGTGACCAGAGCGGCGACCATGTCCCCCGGCACGAGCGGCCGGGTACTGCGCACTTCGGTCGCGCCGTCGACCTCAGGTGCCTGGTGCTCCGCCCGGCCCAGGTAACGGCCGTCCGGCAGGATCTCGTCGATCAGCACGTCCGCGATCTCGCCGATCCGGTCCGCGGCCCGCTCGGCCATCACCTCGTCGGCGAGGCTGGCCAGGTCCTCAACCCGGCTGGCGATCTCGTCCTCCGGAAGCTGGCCAGCCAGGCTGGCCGCCTCGGTCCCGTCCTCGTCGGAGTACCCGAAGACCCCGATCGCGTCCAGCCGGGCCTCGGCGAGGAAGGCCTGCAGCTCGCCGACATCATCGTCCGTCTCGCCGGGGAAGCCGACAATGAAGTTCGAGCGGATCCCGGCAGCCGGGGCCAGCTGCCTGATCTGGCTGATGAGCTCGAGGAACCGCTCGCGGTCCCCGAACCGCCGCATCGAGCGCAGCACGCTGCCGCTGGCGTGCTGGAAGGACAGGTCGAAATACCTGGCTACGCCCGGAGTGCCGGCCAGTACCTCGACCAGCCCTGGCCGGACTTCCGCCGGCTGCAGGTAGCTGACGCGGACCCGGCTGATGCCGGGGACCTCCGCCAGCTGCGGCAGCAGCGTCTCAAGCAGCCTCAGGTCGCCGAGGTCCTTGCCGTACGAGGTGGAGTTCTCGCTGACCAGCAGCAGCTCACGAGCGCCATGACTGGCCAGCCAGCCCGCCTCGGCCACGAGGTCGTCGGGCCGGCGCGAGACGAAGGCGCCACGGAAGGCCGGGATTGCGCAGAATGTGCAGCGGCGATCACAGCCAGAGGCGATCTTCAGCGGCGCGACGACTCCGCCGCCCAGCCGCCGTCGCAGCACGCGCGGCCCGGATGCGGGCGCGACCCCGGCCGGAAGGTCGGCGATTTCGCCGCCCGGTACCGCCGGCGCCGCGATCACGCCGTGGCCGGGCAGCCCGGCCGCCGAGACTCCCGGCCGGGCAGCCGGCGAGAGCGGGAGAAGCTTCCGCCGGTCCCGCGGCTCGTGCGCGGCCCAGCGCTGGCCGGCAGCCACCGAGTCAAGGCGGGCGGCAATGTCCTCGTAGTCATCAAAACTGAGGACCTGCGCCTCGGGCATGGCCTCGGCCAGGCCCGATCCGTAGCGCTCGGCCAGGCAGCCAGCCGCTACCACCTTGGCACCCCCCGCAGCCGCGTCGAGCAGCTCATCGACGGACTCCTGCTTCGCCGCCTGGATGAAGCCGCAGGTGTTGACCAGCACGACGTCGGCGTCCTGGTCACCGTCCGCGAGCTCCCAGCCGCCGTCCTCCAGGCGGGCCGCGAGCTCCTCGGAGTCAACCTCGTTCCGGGCGCAGCCCAGCGTGACCATCCTGACCCGGCGGCGGGCGGAACTGGCATGCAGCTGGCTGGACGACACACCGGCAGACTACGGTAACCCGGCTGGTGCCAGCGCACCAGCAGGCCGCAGGGCCTGACGTCCGGGTCAGCCGCTAAGCGGTCGAGCAGGCCGTCCGCGAGCAGACGACCCTGATCGGCTGAGTGGTCTCCGAGAACGGCTGCTTCTTGCCGTTCAGGTACAAGGTCACTCCGGCCGGGTTCCCGAGCTGCAGTGTGATGTCGTGCTTCTCGATCCAGGTCACCTTCGCGGCGCTGGTGACATCGCCGGAGAACAGGATCCGCCCGCTGGCCGCCGTCGCCTCCGCCCACGTCACGTTCCCCGTCAGCGCTACCAGCGTGACCCGGACATGGGTCGGCGCCGACTGAACGACCGGCTTGGTGACTCCCGGAGACGTACTCGCCTTCGGGTGATGAGTCTGCGACACGGCAGCCGGCCTCGGCGGATTGTGGTGGCGGGTGCTGAAGTACCGGAACCCGACGATCCCGAGCACCGCCACCAGCCCGACGAGCAGAACCACGCTCCAGTTAGCCCGGCGCCGCTCCTTGAGCCTGACGGGCGTGAACGGCTGGAAGACGTCCGCGGCCGTGATCGGCTGCGGCGGCGCCTCGGTCGCGTCGTACTCCCTGATGAGTCCTTCCGGGTCCAGCCCGACCGCGCGGGCAATGCTGCGGATGTGACCGCGTGCATAGAAGTCACCGCCGCAGCCTGAGTAGTCTCCCCGCTCGATGCCGCGGACGATGGTCTCCCTGATACACGTCCGCTGGCTTACCTGCGTAATGGTGAGCCCGGCCTGACGGCGCGCCGCCGCCAGGTCGTCACCGATGCTCACGCGACAACTCCATGAGTCATGCTGCATCCCGCCCCGGACTCCGGGCCCGCAGGCCCTCATGTCCGATGTTGGCTTCCCCCGAATCCCAAGCCCTGGGATCGGTCACCCAGTGTAGACATCCGGTTACCGTCCGGCGAGAACCAGCACGAAATCGGTGTGGCTCGTCACAACTGACGAGGTACGGCCGCGGTGCCGAACTGGCGCGGCTGTGTCAGTCTTCGCCGCGAAGCGAGGCAAGCAAGCCGGCCAGGTCGTCCGGCCTTATCAGCACATCGCGCGCCTTGGATCCCTCGCTCGGGCCGACGACGCCGCGGCTTTCCAGCAGGTCCATCAGCCGGCCCGCCTTCGCAAAACCCACCCGGAGCTTGCGCTGCAGCATCGAGGTCGAGCCGAACTGCGTGCTGACAATCAGCTCAGCCGCCTGGACGAGAAGCTCGAGATCGTCGCCGATGTCTGCGTCGATCTCGCGCTGCCTGCCCTCTGGCGCAGTGACATCCTCGCGGTAGACCGGCTCGGCCTGCTTCTTGCAGTGCCCGACGATCTCCCGGATTTCCTTCTCGGTCACGAACGCGTTCTGGAGCCGGATCGGCTTGCTCGTGCCCATCGGCAGGAAGAGCGCGTCGCCCTGGCCCACCAGCTTCTCGGCGCCGGGCTGGTCCAGGATGACCCGGCTGTCGGTGAGGCTCGAGGTCGCGAACGCCAGCCGGGACGGCACGTTGGCCTTGATGAGCCCGGTCACCACGTCCACGCTCGGTCGCTGCGTCGCCAGCACCAGGTGAATGCCGGCCGCTCTTGCCAGCTGAGTGATCCGGACGACTGCATCCTCCACGTCGCGCGGCGCGACCATCATCAGGTCCGCCAGCTCATCCACGATCACCAGCAGATACGGGTAGGGCGTGTAGACGCGCTCGGAGCCCGGCGGCGCGGTCAGGCGGCCGGCCCGGACGGCCTTGTTGAAGTCATCGATATGCCGGAAGCCGGACGCCGCCAGGTCGTCGTAGCGGCGGTCCATCTCCCCGACCACCCACTGCAGTGCCTCTGACGCCTTCTTCGGATTAGTGATGATCTGCGTGATCAGATGCGGGATCCCGGCGTACGCGGCGAGCTCGACTCGCTTGGGGTCGACCAGGACCATCCGGACCTCGTCCGGTGTCGACCGCAGCAAGATGGAGGTAATAAGTCCGTTGATGCAGGTGGACTTGCCCGCTCCGGTGGCGCCCGCGATCAGCATGTGCGGCATCTTGGCCAGGTTCGCCACGACTGTCCGGCCCTCGACGTCCTTGCCCAGGCCGACCACCATCGGGTGCTGGTCGGACGTGGCGACCGGTGACCTGAGCACGTCGCCGAGGCTCACTACGTCCCGGTCGGTGTTGGGGATCTCGACGCCGATCGCCGACTTGCCGGGGATCGGGGACAGGATCCGGACGTCGGCGCTCTTCACCGCATAAGCGATGTTCTTGGATAGCTGGGTGACCCGCTCGACTTTGACGGCCGGCGCCAGCTCGATCTCGTACCTGGTCACCGTCGGACCGCGGGTGAATCCGGTCACCTGCGCGTCCACCTCGAACTGCTCCAGGACCGCCGACAGCGCCTCGACCATGCTGTCGTTCGCCTTGGTCCGCGCCCGCGGCACGGTCCCAGGCTTGAGCAGCGCCACCGGCGGCAGGGTGTAGCTACCGTCGGTGACGGCAGCCAGCGTGAGCTGCTCTGCTTTCTTCGGATGCCTGGCCGCCTCCGCCACGGCAGCTGCAGCCGCGTCCTCGGGTGGCACGGACCACGGCGCGGCTGCGGCGACGTCCGTGCTGCCAGCGCCACTACTGCCGAAGGAGAGCGACTCGGCTGCGTCAGCGGCGTCGGCCGCGCTCACGCCAGCCCCCTCGTCGGCAGCAGGGAGGTTCTTGTGGCTATCCCGCCGGCCCAGGAAACCGCCGATGAGCGGCGTGTCGTAGGCCCGGTCGTTGGCGCCGACCTCCAGCGCGTCGGTCTTCCGGCGGCTGAGCCTGGCCTGCGGGCGGCCCGTCCCGACGACTTCGCCATCGTCCCCATCGCCAGCCGCCGGCCTGCGCGACAGGTATCCGTGCAGCTCGGCCACGCGATCGGGAACGCGGTGCAACGGCGTGCCGGTAATGACCAGCAGGCCGAAGCCCGCCACCAGGGCCAGGATCGGAATCGCAGCCCACTTTGTCAGGAGGCTGGCCAGCGGCGCCGAGGCCACATAGCCGATCAGGCCTCCCGCCGACCTGATCGGGGCCAGTCCGTGGGTCATGCCGGGCGTTCCCGACGCAACGTGAATAAGGCCGAGCACGCCGAGCAGGAGGGCGATCCAGCCGATCACCATCCGCGCCGTGTCCGCGTTGCTGTCCGGATGCCGCAGGAACCGCCAGGCCAGCAGGCCCAGCAGGAGCGGCACGGCCCACGATCCCGAGCCGAACAGGGTGTGGATGCCCGTCCCCAGCGGCCTGACCGGCCCGGTCACCTGCCACCAGGTGGCAACTGCCGCGATGATCGCGGCCACCAGAGCGGCCAGCCCGAGTCCGTCCCTGCGGTGCAGCGGGTCCAGGTCCCGCGCGCTGCGGCCGACGACGCGGAAGGCCGCGCCTACCGTGTGCGCAATGCCCATCCAGGCAGCGGCGACAGCGGCGACCACCCAGCCCGCCAGGATCACGAACGGGTTTGTCGGCTGCGGCGGCCGGGTGACCCGGCGGCCGCCTGATCTCCCGCGCGCGGTCGTGGACCGGGACCGGCTAGCGGCATAACCAGAGCCCCGGCGATTGCGCGCCGAAGAACCGGACCTGCTGCGAGCCGAAGTGCTCGCCTGCCTCGTCCGGCTGGTCGTGCTGCTGCGAGGGCGTGACGCACCCTTGGGCGCACGAGTCGCCATGATGCTCACCGTAGCCAGCACGACCGGTGAGTGCACGCACTGAGCCGGCGTGTCGGGCGTCGCGCCCTCTCTGCAGCTCAGCCAGCTGTCTGACTGCACGCTCGCTCAGGGTCCCGGCCCGGCGTCCGGCTTTGTTCGCTCCGGACCACGCCCTCCCGGCTTGACGAGGCCGGTTTCGTAGGCGACCACGACGGCCTGGGCACGGTCGCGGAGGTTCAGCTTGGCTAGGATGCGGCCGACGTAGGTCTTGGTGGTCTGCCCGGCGATGATCAGGGCATCGCTTATCTCAGCGTTGGACAGGCCGCCAGCGATCAGCCGGAGCACCTCCGTCTCCCTGGGTGTGAGCGAGCCGAGGGCGGCCGGGGGCGGCGGGTCCGGGCGTGGCCGGGAGGCGAAGTCGGCGATGAGCCGCCGGGTTACCGAGGGGGCGAGCAGGGCGTCGCCGTCGGCCACTACGCGGACCGCGTGGACCAGTTCGGCTGCGGTGGCGTCTTTGAGCAGGAAGCCGCTCGCCCCGGCTCGCAGCGCCTCATAGACGTAGTCGTCGAGGTCGAAGGTGGTCAGCATCAGCACTCGCGGCGCGCGCGGACCGGGCGCGGTGCCGAGAATCTGGCGGGTAGCCTGCAGCCCATCCATCACCGGCATCCGCACGTCCATCAAGACCACGTCCGGCGCCAGCAGCCGCGCCTGGATGACCGCCTCCGCGCCATCAGCAGCCTGGCCTACCACCAGCAGGCCGGGCTGCGCGGCGAGCACCGCGGCGAAACCCTCTCGCACCATCGCCTGGTCATCGGCGATCAGGCACCGCGTGGCTGGCCCGTCTTCTGGTCTGTGCACCGTCATGTCGCCTCGGCGAGCGGGAGCACCGCGGATACGACGAAGCCGCCGTCGGCCGCCGGCCCGGCCGACAGCGATCCGCCGAGCAGCGCCACCCGCTCACGCATCCCGGTCAGTCCGTGACCCGGTTCGTGCCCGTTCCTGGCGGGTCCGCCAGCTCCGTTGGCCACGCGCAGCAGGACCGCGCCGGCGTCTCGGTCGACCGAGACGGTGATGGCGGCCCCGGGGGCGTGCCGGCCGGCATTAGACAGCGCCTCCTGGACAATCCGGTAGGCACACAGCTCGACGCCGGAAGGGACATCGCCTATAGCGGAAGGCACGGACAGGTCGACCGCTATCCCGGATTGCCGGGCGGCATCGACGAGCGCGGGCAGGTCTGATAGCTGGGGCTGCGGCGCGAGGCTGGCCGGCTGGTCTTCTCGCAGCACCCCGAGAAGCCGCCGCATCTCGGTCAGTGCCTCGCGTGCCGCGTCGCTGAGCGAGCCGAACTCGGCGCGCACCGGCCCGGGCAGGTCCCTAAGGCGGTACGGCGCGGTCTCTGCCCGCACCGCTATCAGGGACATGGTATGGGCGACCACGTCGTGCAGCTCCCGCGCGATCCGAGTGCGCTCTTCCAGCACAGCCCGGCGGGCCTGCTCCAGCTCGGTGCGTTCAGTCTGGGCGGCCAGGGCCCGCTGGGTACGCCATCTCGAACTGATGCTGTCCGCGGCGATCGTCCCGGCGGTGAAAACGATGGTGGCGCCGAGGGGGCCGTTCAAGTCCGCCAGGTCCCTCGCGGCCCAGATCGACCAGGGGATGAGGGTCAGCGCCCACATCCACCACAGCACCGGCCGCCGGTAGCGAACCCCGGCCGCGCAGAACACTGCCAGAAGCACCAGCAGCTGCGCCGGCCCCCACGGCCAGCCTCCCCGCCACTGACCAGGGACCAGCGGGGCAAGCAACAGCGCGAGCCACCCGAGCCGCCAGCCCAGCAGCGGATACCGGGCTGCGAGCAGCAGCGGTGTCACCACTGCCACAGCCAGCAGGACCTGCCCGATGCTGAGCGGCGGGTAGTGGAGGTAATAACAGGGGCTGGCGCGGCAGGAACTGGGGGGCGCGGGAGTGGCGGTGGGCTGCGAGTGGATGCTGGCCAGGTTCGCCACGCTCAGCGCCAGCGTCGTCAGCACCAGCGTGATAGAGGCCCGGCGCCGCCACGGCGGGCGCCACCACGCGGGGGGCGCGTCGCCGCCGACCAGCACCTGGATCAGCCCGCGCCACACCCGGCGCGCCACCACGCGGGTGCTCGCTGCCAGCTCGCTGCCGGGCATCCTGCTCACAGTCTGAGGGTAGGCCGCCAGCGGCCGCAGGCTCATCACCCCAGCGTGGTCATACCCGGGTATCAGTTTCCGCGCTGGCCGGGCCGGATTGCCTCCGCGGTATCACCGCAGATCCGGCTCCGTGGTATGACGACCTAACCCTGCCCGCCCCGCAGCATTGACATTATCCGGAACCCGGTGAGGCGCTGATTGTGAATCCCTCGCATTGCCTGCGTCCCGGCACGCCGGACAGCGAGAGCGGAGGATCAGTGACCACAACGGTGCTGGAACTGCGCGAGGTATCGAAGGTCTACGGGACCGGCCCCGCCCAGGTCAGTGCGCTCTGGCAGGTGAACCTGTCGGTCCGCCGCGGTGAGCTGGTGGCCGTCATGGGCCCGAGCGGCTCCGGCAAGAGCTCGCTGCTCACGATAGCGGGCAGCCTGGAGGTACCCACGAGTGGCCAGGTGCTGGTGCTGGGGACTGATCTAACGGACCTATCGCTGAACGCTCAGGCCACGCTGCGCCGGCGTCTCATCGGCTACGTCTTCCAGGACTTCAACCTGCTCGCCGGATTTACCGCGATCGAGAACGTCACTGTTCCGCTGGAGCTGGACGGCACCTCAGCGAAGGCGGCCCGCGCGGCCGGGATGAAGGCCCTGACAGAGCTGGGCGTTGCCGGCCGGGCTGACCATTTCCCGGATGAGCTGTCCGGCGGGGAGCGCCAGCGCGTGGCGATCGCCCGGGCGGTGGTAGGTGACCGCCGGCTCCTGCTCGCCGACGAGCCGACAGGTGCCCTGGACTCGGTGAACGCCGAGGCGGTCATGCGGCTGATGCTCGCTATCTGCCGGCGCGGGGTAGCCGGCGTGGTCGTAACCCACGACAACCAGATGGCTTCGTGCGCCGATCGGGTGGTGTTCCTGCAAGACGGGAAGGTCGTCGATCACGGCCGGCCCGCGTCTGGCCCGAATTCACGGCTCACCCCCGGCGCGCAGCGATGAGCGCGATGCTGCAAGACCACCGGGCTCTTGGCGGCCCGGTCAGCGGCGGAGCCGCTGGGCGGCGGGTCGTAACCCGCTGGGCATGGCGGCTGCTGCGGCGGGAGTGGCGCCAGCAGCTCCTGGTAATGATCCTGCTGGCCTTGACAGTCGCGGCTGCCGCCTTCGGCGTGGCCGCCGCCTACAACGTGGCGTCCCTGCCAAATCCGCAGTTCGGCTCCGCCAGCTACCTCCTGCAGCTCGCCGGGCCTCAGAAGACCATGACCGCCGATATCACCGCGGCCAGGAGGGCATTCGGCAGCGTTCAGGTGATCGGGCGCGAGTTCGTATCCATCCCCGGCTCGGCCCAGACCGTCGAGTTCCGGGCCCTGAACCCGGACGGCCCCTACAGCGGCCCGATGCTCGCCCTGATGCGGGGGCACTACCCTTCAGGCGCCGGGCAGGTCGCCGTCACCACCGGGGTGGCGCAAACGACTCAGGCCCGCATCGGCTCCGTGCTGTCCCTGCCCGGACACCACCAGAGGGTGACCGGCATTGTCGAGGACCCCAGCGACCTGACAGACCAGTTCGCGCTGGTCCCTCCGTCGGCCGCAGGCCCGGCACAAGGGGTAACGGTCCTGCTGGACGCCAGCCCGGCAGCCTTCAGCGCCTTCCGGGATACATTCCACGGCCAGCTGGTGTGGCAGGCGCGCGGCGCGAGCACCCAGGGAGCCGTTGCGGCCGGCGCGCTCGGCGCCGTCACAGTCCTGCTGGCGCTGGTCTCGCTGGTCGCGGCCGCGGCCTTCGCCGTTATCGCCGCGCGCCGGCAGCGCCAGCTCGGCATGCTCGCGGCCATCGGCGCGACCCGAAGGCAGCTTCGGATGGTCATGGTCGCAACCGGGGCGCTGGTCGGCACCATCGCCGCCATCTCCGGGGCGGTCATCGGCCTGGCCGCGTGGTTCGCGGCAGCCCCGCACCTGGAGGCATTCGCCGGACACCGGATCGACAAGTTCGCCGTGCCCTGGTACCTGGTCGCCGCGGGCATGCTGCTCGCGATACTGACGGCGGCCGTCGCAGCCTGGTGGCCAGCGCGGGCCGCATCCCGTGTCCCGGTCGTCAATGCCCTGTCAGCCCGGCCGCTTAAGCCCAGGCCGGCGCACCGCACCGCCATCATGGGCCTGCTGCTGATCGTGCTGGGCCTGACCTGCCTCGCCCTGGCCAACCAGACCAGCGGTCCGCTGATCATCTTCGGCGCGCTGGCAATGGCACTCGGAATCGCGTTCATCAGCCCGCTGAGCATCCGGGCCCTGACCACGGCCGGCCGCCGCGCTCCGGTCGCGGTGCGGCTGGCGCTGCGTGACCTGGCCAGGTACCAGGCCCGCTCTGCCGCGGCGCTTGCCGCGATCAGCCTGGCCGTGGGCATCGCCGTCGCGATTATGGTCAGCCTGGCCGCGGCCACGAACGCAGCTAATGCCGGCAACCTGCCCGCCAACCAGATGCAGGTCTGGATCGGCCAGCCCGGCAATAACCAGCTGGTCCCGATCCGGACGCCCGCCGAGCTGAGCGCACTGGCCGCCGCGGTGCACCGGATCGCCGGATCGCTGGGGGGTGCCACCGTGACCACCCTCGACATGCCCGTCAACCGAGCCAGCAAGCCACAGGCCGGCGGCCAGCAGCCGGTTGTCAGCCTGAACGCGCCGGAGGGCCAGGCCGCCGGCCGGAACACGGTCTACCGCTCACTTGCTATCTATGTCGCCACGCCGCCCGTGCTCCGCCTCCTCGGAATCAATCCGGCGACGGTCAGCCCGGCCGCCAGCATCCTCACCGTCCAGCCCGGGCCCGACGTCCTCACCACCATCACCACCAGCACCGACGCCACGAACATCCAGCGGATCCAGGTTGCTGACTACACCTCCGAACCCACCTCGCTGATCACCGTGAATGGCCTGCGCCATGAGCACTGGACGCAGATCCCATCCGGCTGGATGATCGAGTCCGCCCGGCCCCTCCGAGCCGCGGAGATCGCCGCCGCACGCGACGTGGCCGCCAGGGCAGGCCTCGTCATCGAATCCAGGAACACCCAGGCCTCGCTGGCCATCGTCAGAACCGTGGCGACGGCCGCCGGGGCCTTGATCGCTCTCGGCGTGCTGGCCATGGTGGTAGGCCTTATCCGCGCCGAGGCAGCCGGTGACGTGCGTACCCTTACCGCGATCGGAGCCGCCAGCACGACCCGCCGTACCCTCACCGCCACGACCGCCGGAACACTGGCACTGCTGGGCGCACTGCTCGGATCGGCCGCGGCCTATCTGACGCTCGCCGCCGCACACCGCAGCGACATCAGCGTGCTGGGCCGGGTGCCAGTTCTGGACCTTGCGATCACCGTGGCCGGCGTTCCTGTCGCCGCCGCCCTGGCCGGCTGGATCCTCGCCGGGCGCAAGCCTCCAGCCATCCATCAGCCGCCCGACTGACTCTCAGACTGCTCCGATCGCCACGCGCCGCCATATCGTGTTCTGTTGACGGCCGTCTCAGATCCGGCATAGCCTCCTGCGTACGGGCCGGCCCGGCCGGAGCAGCCCTGGGAGGCACTGGTGCGGATAGCGATCGCGGGAGGCGGGCCCGGCGGCCTGTACTTCGCCGCGCTGGCTCGGCAGCTGCTGCCGGATGCCGAGATCACTGTCTGGGAGCGGAACGCGCCCGACGACACCTTCGGCTTCGGCGTCGTCTTCTCCGACGAGACTCTGGGCGGCATTGAGAACGCTGACCGGGAGATCTACCGGCAGATGGAGCGCGAGTTCGCCCGCTGGGACGACATCGACGTGCACTACCGAGGCGAAGTGATCACCAGCGGCGGCCACGGTTTCGCCGCCATGAGCCGTCGCCGCCTCCTGGAGATCCTGCAGCAGCGATGCGCCGAACTCGGCGTGCGCGTGCTGTTCCGGACCCCGGCACCGGACGCGGGCGAGCTCGCCGCCAGTTACGACCTTGTCGTCGCCGCCGACGGCGCGAACTCGGGGATACGGACGGCTCGGGAGGGCTCGTTCCGGCCAGAATTTGATCGTCGGAACTGCCGGTACATGTGGCTGGGGACCGACCTCGTGTTCGACGCATTCAAGTTTTATGTCGAGCAGACACCGCACGGCGTAATGCAGGTTCACGGCTACCCCTATGACGGCTCGGGCAGCACCTTCATCGTCGAGATGAACGAGACGGTCTGGCGGGAGGCCGGTTTCGGCGAGCTGGCGGCCGCGGCAGGCGAGCTGGCACCCGGCCAGTCGGACGAGCGCTCGATCGCGCGGGTGGCCGAGCTGTTCGGCAGCGTGCTTGGCGGCCACCGGCTGCTGGCCAACAACTCGCGCTGGCTCGGCTTCGCCACACTGCGCTGCGGCAGCTGGCACGACGGCAATGTCGTGCTGCTCGGGGACGCCGCGCATACCGCGCACTTCTCCATTGGCTCGGGCACCAAGCTCGCGATGGAGGACGCCCTCGCTCTCGCCGCCTGCCTGCACGAGAACGCTCGCATCGGAACGGCACTGGCCGCCTATGAGGCTGAGCGCCGCCCGGTGGTCGCCTCGACCCAGCGCGCCGCGCAGGCCAGCCTGGAGTGGTTCGAGAACCTCGGCCAGTACACCGGCCAGGAACCGGAGCAGTTCGCCTTCAACATCATGACCCGCAGCCGCCGGGTCACGCACGCCAACCTGCGGCTGCGCGACCCGGAGTTCACCCGGGCGATGGACACCTGGTTCGCCGGGCACGAGAAGCGGCGCGGGATGGGGACCGGCGAGGTGGTGCCGCCGATGTTCCAGCCATTCCGGCTGCGCTCGCTCGAGCTGGCCAACCGCGTCGTGGTGTCGGCGATGGATATGTACTCGGCTCGCGACGGCCTGCCGTCGGACTTCCACCTGGTGCACCTCGGCGGCAAGGCACTCGGCGGGGCCGGCCTCGTCATGACCGAGATGGTGTGCGTCAGCGCCGACGGCAGGATCACGCCGGGCTGCGCGGGCCTGTACGCACCTGAGCATGAGGATGCGTGGGCCCGGACCACCTCGTTCGTGCACGACTCGTCCGGCGCCAGGATCGGCATTCAGCTCGGGCACTCCGGCCGCAAGGGCGCCACGAAGCTGATGTGGGACGGCATCGACGAGCCGCTGGCGGCGGGCGCGTGGGACGTGTGCGGGCCGTCGCCGCTGCCCTACGCGCCGGGCGTTAGTCAGGTACCGCGAGAGCTGACAGTCGCCGAGATGCGGCAGATCCAGGGCCAGTTCGTCGCTTCCGCCGGGGCGGCCGACCGGGCCGGATTCGACCTGCTGGAACTGCACTGCGCCCACGGCTACCTGCTGTCGTCGTTCATATCGCCGGTGTCGAACCAGCGCCGGGACTCCTTCGGCGGCTCGCTCGGGGCGCGGCTGCGGTACCCGCTTGAGGTGTTCGGCGCCATGCGGGCGGAGTGGCCGGCGCACAAGCCCATGACCGTCCGCATCTCGGCGTGCGACTGGGTTCCGGGCGGCATCACCGGATCAGAGGCCGTTGAGATCGCGGCTGCCTTCGCTGCCGCCGGAGCCGACGCGATCGATGTCTCGACCGGTCAGGTCACCCCGGACGAGAAGCCTGCCTTCGGCCGGTCCTACCAGACGCCGTTCGCGGACGCGATCAGGAACCAGGCCGGCATTGCAACGATCGCAGTCGGCGTCATCTCCTCCTACGACGACGTGAACTCGCTGATCCTGGCCGGGCGGGCCGATCTGTGCGCGCTCGGCCGGGCGCATCTGTACGACCCGAACTGGACTCTGCACGCGGCAGCCGAGCAGGGCTACTCCGGGCCGGGCGCGCGCTGGCCGCTACCCTGGCAGGCCGGCAGCCGGGCACCGGTCACCGGGCGCACGGACGGGCCCCGGCCACGGCTGGAGCTCATCAGGCAGGGCGCTGCCGGCACGCGGCACGCGCGCTGGCGTCCGTAAGGTTCGGCGGCTCCAGGCGGGTGTCCGTGCGCGCCTGCTACTGCTATAGCGATAGCAGCTGAACACGGATGGCCGGCGCGAAGCGAGACAGTTGCGGAGAGTGGTGTTACGTGAGCATTGAGCGAGTAAATCCGCCGTCACTGGCGGCGCCGTCAGGTTTCGCGCACGCCGTGGTCGCCACCGGCGGGCGGGTGGTGTTCCTGGCCGGGCAGACCGCCCTGGACGCATCCGGGACCATCGTCGGCAGCACTCTCGTCGCGCAGTTCGAGCAGGCACTGGCGAACCTGCTCACGGCGCTCAGTGCCGCCGGCGGCACACCCGCTGACCTGGCCAGCGTGACCGTCTACACGGTCGATCTGGCCGGCTATCGCGCGCGCGGCCGGGAGATCGGCGAGGTCTGGCGGCGGCTTGCCGGCCGCCAGTACCCCGCCATGGCCGCTCTCGGAGTCTCCCGGCTGTGGGACACCGAGGCGCTCGTCGAGGTGCAGGGATTCGCAGTCGTCAGCTGAGCGTCGGCTAGCGCATCCTGCCCATGTCAATCCACTGGGTGGTCTCCTTGCGCCACAGGAAGACGATCGCGACCAGGCCGACCAGCCACTCCAGCGCCAGGAAGATGATGGAGACGCTGGCCCGGCTGATGGACAGGATGAACGAGATCGTGTCCAGGGCGAACAGCACGGTCGCAACGATCCGGGCCCAGTTGCGGCCCCTGTTGTTGGCCCAGGCCATCCAGACCCACAGCAGAACGCCGATGAGCCCGGCAATGACGAGGACCACGACGGTGACGTTCGCCAGCGTGTGAATCTGCGAGGCCGTCAGCACGGTCTTGCCGTTAGTCCTGTTCGTCGCGTTGGCCTTGAGCGCAGCGTTCGTGACCGCAGTCTTGATCTTGCCGCTGAAGGCAACCGAGATGATGACGCTAAGCAACGCCAGCGCTGCCCCGGCCCACATCAGGCGCACTGCGTTGCGGAGGGACGGTGGCTGCGGCGGGCGATCGGCCACCGGCATCTGGTTGCTGCCGCCCGCGGCAGGATAGGGCTGATACGTCATCGCGACTCCTTGTCTTGGTCCCCGTCGCGGCCGCAGAACCACCCGATGTCACCACAGATGAGGTCTCACTATGCCGCAAGCAGACCAACCGTACCGTGTCCGCCCCGGCTAGCGCCGCAGCCAAGCACATCAATGGTTACCACTTTGCCTGGTCACGCCGCAGGCGGCCGGGTCACCCCGCGCACGTGCTTTCGGGCGGCTTCGCCGAGCAGGCCCTCGATGTCGTCAAAGAGCTCGGCGGCCCGGCTGCCATGCCAGTCCGGCGGCAGCGCGCCAGGGGGAAGGCCGGGATCGAGGAACGGCAGCCGGCGCCACGCGGTCAGGACCCTGACGTAGTCGGCGAAGGCACGGCCCGGCTCTGCTGACGGGCTGACGTCGCCGTCCTGCCAGCCGGCCAGCACCGGGCTGGCTGAGTCGATGAACGCCTGGTAGAGCTGCTCGAGCCGGTCCAGGTCCCACCACTGGCTGATCTTCTCCCGGACGTCGCCGAAAGCCAGGTAGGCAGCGCCGAACAGGCTGACGTACCCCGCAAGGCCGTCTGCCAGGAGCACGTCACGGGTCTCGCCGGCCAGATGGGCCGGCGCGATCCACACCCCCGCTGACACCGACCCGAATCCCAGCCAGGCCAGCCGGGAGCGCAGCGCGTGCCGACGTGCCCGCTCCTGCTCGGGCACGCTGAACACCGCCAGCAGCCAGCCGCCGGAGTCATCGGACGGGGAGCGGTGAAAGATCCGCCTGTCTCCCTCCGCCAGGATCTCGCTCCCCCGGCCGGACACGCCGTAGCCGATCGCGCCCCCGCGGCGCTGCGACTCCAGCAGGCCGCGCTGCTTGAGCCGGGAGATGGCCGACCGGACCGCCGGCTCATCGACGCCGAGTTCCGCCATGAGCCTGATGAGGGAGGCGATGCTGAACCAGCCATCGCAGTCGCGGGCATACAGGCCGTAGATCGTCACGATCAGCGCCCGCGGCTGGGCCGCGATCGCCTCGCTGCCGGTTGCGCCGGAGGTGGTCACCGTCAGAACCTAACGCTGAGAACACCGGGACCGCGCTGCAGCCCCGGTCCGATACACCGCTTCATTGACTACCGTCACGGCAACGACATACTAGGACCGTCGTCCTGGTGGCGTATCAAGAAAGGCCCGGACATGCAGCTCTCTCCGTCCGCCCACGCCGACACGTTCTGCCGGGACAGCCTGCCGCCCGCTGACCAGTGGCCGGATCTTGAATTCACGCTTCCTGAGCTGCGCTATCCGGACCGGCTCAACGCCGCCGACGAGCTGCTGAACCCGACCATCGCGGCCGGCGGCGCCGACCGACGATGCCTGCTGTCACCCGCGGAGACCTGGACCTACGGGCAGGTCGCTGAGCGCGCCAGCCAGATCGCGCGCGTGCTGACCGAGGATCTCGGGCTCGCGCCCGGTAACCGGGTACTGCTGCGCAGCGCGAATAACCCGTGGCTCGCCGCCTGCTGGCTCGGGGTACTCAAGGCCGGCGGAGTCGCGGTCACGACGATGCCGATGCTGCGGGCGGCAGAGCTCAGCCGGATCTGCGACATCGCTCAGGTCCGCCTCGCGCTCTGCGACCACCGCCTCACCGGCGAGCTGACCGCCGCGGCAGTGCCCGGCCTGCGTGTCGTCACCGTGGGCGCGCCCGGTCCGGCCGACCTGACGGCGGCAGCCGCCGCCAAGCCAGCGGACTTCGCGACGGTCCAGACCGCCGCCGATGACGTGGCGATGATCGCCTTCACCTCGGGCACCACCGGCCGGCCCAAGGCGGCCATGCACTTCCACCGCGACTTGATCGCGGCCGCCGACACGTTCTCCGCGCAGGTGCTGAAGCCGGTACCCGCTGACGTCTTCGCCGGGACCCCGCCGCTGGCGTTCACCTTCGGCCTTGGCGCCCTGCTGCTGTTCCCGCTGCGAGCCGGCGCCTCCGCCCTGCTGCTGGAGCAGGCCGCGCCCGCCGAGCTGGCCGACTATATCGCCGCCCACGGGGTGACCGTCCTGTCCACGGCGCCCACCGCCTACCGGGCCATGCTCGCCGCCGGCAAGGCCGGTCAGCTACGCGGCCTGCGACGTCCGGTGTCGGCCGGCGAGCACCTGTCGGAGTCCACCTGGACCGCGTTCTACCAGGCCACAGGCGTGAAGATCATTGACGGCATCGGCAGCACGGAGATGCTGCACATCTTCGTCGGCTCGGCGGACGACGACATCAGGCCCGGCTCGACCGGCCGGGAGGTCCCCGGGTACACGGCCGCGGTCCTCGACGATGACGGCAAGCCCGCTCCGGACGGCCAGCCAGGCCGGCTGGCGGTCAAGGGCCCGACCGGCTGCCTCTACCTGAGCGATGACCGGCAGCGGAGCTACGTACGGAACGGCTGGAACCTCACCGGCGATACCTACGTCCGGGACGCCGACGGCTACTTCTGGTACCAGGCCAGGTCGGACGACATGATCATCTCCGGCGGCTATAACATCGCCGGGCCGGAGATCGAGGAAGTCCTGCTCAGCCACCCGGACGTGACCGAGTGCGGCGTCGTCGGCGTCCCCGACGAAGCGCGCGGGCAGATCGTCAAGGCCTTCGTGATCCTGCGCGACGGCGCGAGCGCCGACGAGACCAAGGCGCGCGAGCTGCAGGACCTCGTCAAGCGACAGATCGCGCCGTACAAGTACCCGCGGGCGGTCGAGTTCGTGACCTCGCTGCCGCGCACGAACACCGGCAAGCTGCAGCGGTTCCGGCTGCGCGAGCAGGCCGCCGGCGAGCAGGCCGAGCAGACAGGCGGGAACTAGGTCCGGGGCGGGCAACCGTTCTGGCGGCCGGCTTCGTCTAGACAGTGTGACCACGGAAGCCGCCCGGATGACGACCGACGCCGCCCGGATGACGGCCGAAGCCGCCCGGATGACGGCCGAAGCCAGCGGGCGCTACCGGTGACAACGCCGCGCGATGCGGAGTTCGCCCAGTACGTCATGGCCCGGCTGCCAGCCTTCAGGCGGCTCGCGGTCACGCTCTGCCAGGACTGGCACCGAGCCGACGACCTAGTTCAGGCGGCCATCACTAAGCTCTACGTGAACTGGCCGAAGGCCAGTGCCGCTACCAGCACCGATGCCTACGCGCGGGCCATTATCGTGCGCGAGTTCCTGACCGAGCGGCGCTCCGGCTGGGCCCGGCGGGTAACGCTGGGCGGTCAGCTGCCCGAGACAACCGAGCCCGGGCACGACTCCGATGCTGCGATGGACATGCAGACGGCGATGGCCGGCCTGCCGCCGCGGCAGCGGGCCACGCTGGTGCTCCGGTTCTACTGCGACCTCAACGTCGAGCAGTCCGCGCAGGTGCTCGGCTGCTCCGCCGGCACGGTCAAGAGCCAGACCGCCAAGGCGCTCGCGACCCTTCGCCGGATACTCGGCCCGGACGGACTTCCGGCCAGCGGCAGCGGCCTCGTGACTCCGTCCGACCACTGCTACCGGGAGGCGCCGTGAGCACGCTCGAGGCACGACTGCGCGAGGTACTGAGCCAGCTGGCGGAGAGCGATCCGCCCCCGGCTGCCGGCATCAGCATCGCCGAGGCGATCCGCCGCGGTCACTCGAGGCTGCGCTGGCGACGCGCGCGGCTGGCCGCACCGCCCGTCCTGGCCGCCTCGGCGGTGCTGGCCGTGGCCCTGGCCGGCCCGCTGACGGCCGGGGCAGCCGGACCCACGCACAATTCGATCGCCGCAGCGCCGGAACGGGCAGTGGTCGCTGCGCCCCGCCAGCTCAGCGCGCTTGTCCCGTACGCCTCCTTCGGCTGGCTGCCACCAGGTGAGGCGCTCCGGTCCGGCGGCAACGGCCCGGTGTCGGACTACCTGAACGCCTACGCCGGAACGCACTTCAGGTGGCAGCTGTTCACCTACGCCGCCGGCGTCTGCCACCTCAGTGGCAAGCAGAACGTCCTCAGCTGCTCGCTGAGCGGACAGGCCGAGCAGGTCTATGACCTGGCCGGGCGCGCGCCGGCGGTCAGCGGGCACCGCGCCTTCTGGGTGAGCCCTGGACCAGGTAGTCCGCGGTCGCGCCGGCACAAGGAAGTGGTCTGGCAGTACGCACCGAGCGGATGGGCCGAGCTTGCCAGTGCGACCGGCGGGCAGTCGAGCACGGCGCTGCTAAGGATCGCCAGTGCCGTCAGCTTCGGGGCCAGCAACCAGCCGGTGATGTTCGCGGCTCAGCTGACGAACGTGCCGGCGAACTGGGAGGTGACGACTAGCTCCTTCCAGGTCGCCAGGGGAGCGCTGCTCGCCACAGAGGTGGTCTTCGGCGCAGCCGGCAGTAACTCAGCTGACCTGCCGTCAGTGACCACGTCGATTGGGTACTCAGCGTGCTACTTCTACCCTGGGGGCCAGTCGGTGCACAGGGTCATCAACGGACACCGGGTGGTCGTGAACAGGATTCCGGCTGCTGACGGCCGGCCGACTACATATCAGGTGTGCGCGCCGGATGTGAGCGGCCTGTCCTTGTTCATCTCCGTGGATGGCGGTCACCCGGTCATCACCCCGGTCACACTGTTCCGGCACCTGCGTGCGCTGGGCACGAACCCGGCGAACTGGTCGGCCGCGCCAACTGGCTGACGAGGCCGTCGGCCCGGGCCCGGACGGTCAGGCCGAATGCGGCTCGATCGTGCCGGTGGCTGAGATGTGAGCGGCCCCGTTCCCGGCAAAGTCGTCCGCCGACAGCGAGTTGATGTAGCTGATCGCGGTCTTGTCCGGGTCGACCTGCGGGATCCCCGGTGACTCCAGCTGCAGCGGCGTGATGCTGCCCTTCACGAACTGACCCGCGGCGTTGAGGGTGACGTGCAGCATCGCGCTGATGGAGGTGTACTCGTCCAGGCCCAGGGTGTTGTAGCCGCAGAAATTGCCGAGGCTGTAGGCGATCAGGTGGCCGTGGTACCACTGGAAGCCGCGCAGCACGTGCGGGCCCGAGCCCATCACCAGGTCGGCACCGGCATTGATTACCCCGTGGGTGAAGGCGATCGAGTTGCCACGGTCCTGACCGAGGAAGTACTCCTCGCCCGGCAGGACGTGCCGGTAGCCGTCGCCCTCGCCGCCGAGGTGCTCCATCACGATGACGACCTGGGCATGCGCCTTCGCCTGGCGCACCAGCGCCTCGGCCGCCGGGATGTCGAGCGCGTCGGCGTCATAGGACCAGGGCGCGAAGCCGAGCAGCGCGATCTTGATGCCGTTCCTGGTCAGGTACGTGATCTGACCGGGCCGGCCGGCGTACAGCAGGCCCGCGCCGTGCAGTGCGTCATCGGTGCTCACTTCGCCGGCCTGGCCGGCGTCGAGGGTGTGATTGTTCGCCACGTTGACCGCCGAGAAGCCATCCTGCTTCAGGTCAGTCGCGGTGTAGTCGGGTGCCTCGAACGAATAGCAGTCGCTCTCGCCGGGCGAGCACTTGGACATCGGCAGGTCACCGAGGGCGCTTTCGAGGTTGCCGACGGTGAGATCACTGTGCAGGTACGGCTTCATGGCCGCGACCAGGGAGCCGGTGCCGTCTGGCGGCCAGGCGCCGGGTGACCCGAACGTCATGTCGCCGACCCAGGTCAGGCTGAAGGTCTTGCCCGCGCCTGCGGCCCTGGCTGAGGCGGCGGATGAGGCCGAGGAGTTCACGACGGGCTGGTTGGGGGCTACTCCCGCCGCGGTCGCTGTCCCGGCCGCCGGCGGCCGGGACTTGGTGGCCACCAGAGCCCAGCCGCCGATAGCCGCGATAGCGACCACGACGGCGACTGCCACCATCGCCTCCCGGCGGCCCGCGCGCTGACCGCCGGCGCCCCAACCGGCCCGGCGCGGCGAGCCTGGCCGGCGCAGCCGACGCGCCCGGGGTTCGGCCGGGTCAGACGGCCGCGAGCCGTCCCGCGGCCGCCGGGCATCCCGCGGCCCCCGGGAGCCGACCAGGCTCGTGCCGCGCCCGGCGCCCGTTGCCGGGCCTGACTTCGAGCCAACCTGCGGCTCGGGTTCGGGACGCCGGGCATCTTTCGCTGCGGACTCGGGCGGCGGGGCGGCCGGCTCCTGCGAACCCGGCAGCCACAGATCCGGCCACGGGCTCTCGCTCCGCCGCGGCTCCGGCCGCCGCTGCTGATCCCGCGGATCCGGACCCGGCCGCCGCGCGTCCGGCCGCTGGGGCTCCCGGTCCGCCCGCTGGCGCTCTGAATCCGGCTGCGGCCCGCTCCGCCGGTGCCCGGGCCCGCGGGCGGGCGGACTCTCCTCGCTGCCTGGCACCGCTGTCCCCGCCCCTCAAGGTCGCCCCGATGAAATCCTGGCGCCAAGAATAGGGGCCCTGACCAGCAAAAAGTGCTCGGACGCCGGAATCCGGGGCACGGAGGTCAGGTCTCGATGAGCACCGGGATGATCATCGGGCGGCGACGGTAGTTGTCACTGACCCAGCGGCCGGTTGTCCGGCGCACGAGCTGGCGCAGCTGATGCTCCTCGTTGATGCCTTCCTTGGCTGCCCCTGCCAGCGCTTCCTCGATGAGCGGGCGCACCTCGGCCAGCCCGGCGTCGTCGATGCCGGCGCCGCGGGCGTGGATCTCCGGTCCCGCCACGAGCTTGCCGCTGGTCGAGTCGACTACCACGACGACCGTGATGAAGCCCTCGTCGCCGAGGATGAGCCGGTCCTTCAGCGATGCCTCAGTAATCTCGCCGACCGACAGCCCGTCCACGTACACGTAACCGCACGGCACCTTGCCGGTCACGGAAATCTGGCCGCCGACCAGGTCCACCACGACGCCGTCCTCAGCGATCACGATGTTCTCCGGCGGAACGCCGGTCAGCGCGGCCAGATCTGCGTGCGCCTTCAGGTGTCGCCATTCGCCGTGCACCGGGACGAAATTGCTCGGCCGCACCAGGTTCAGGACGTACAGCAACTCGCCGGCCGGGGCATGCCCGGAGACGTGGACCAGTGCGTTCCCCTTATGAACCACACGGGCGCCGAGGCGGGTGAGGTCGTTGATGATCCGGGACACAGCAGACTCGTTGCCGGGAACGAGCGAGGACGCGAGGATCACCGTGTCACCCTCGGCGATCCTGATCGGGTGGTCGCGCCCGGCCATCCGCGACAGGGCGGACATCGGCTCGCCCTGGGAACCGGTCGAGATGAGCACGATCTGGTCCGGGGGCATCTCCTCGGCCTCTTTGAGGTCGACGAGCAGGCCGCCGTGCACCGACGGGATCTTGAGGTACCCGAGGTCGCGGGCGACGCCCATGTTCCTGACCATGGACCGCCCGACCAGCGCGACCTTGCGGCCGTGCTCGGCTGCGGCGTCCATGACCTGCTGCACCCGGTGCACGTGGCTGGCGAAGCAGGACACGATGATGCGCTGCTCGGCGGCCGAGAAGACATCAGAGAGCACCGGGCCGATCACGCGCTCTGACGTGACGATGCCAGGAACCTCAGCGTTGGTCGAGTCGGCCAGCAGGAGGTCAACGCCCTCGGCCCCGAGCCGGGCGAACCCGCCCAGGTCCGTCAGCCGGCCATCCAGCGGAAGCTGATCCATCTTGAAGTCGCCGGTGTGCAGGATGACCCCGGCAGCTGATTTGATCGCGACCGCGAGCGCGTCGGGAATCGAGTGATTGACCGAGAGGAACTCCAGCTCCCACGGACCGAACTGCTGTCGGCCGCCCGCCTCAACCTCGATGTCGACGGGCGTGATCCGGTGCTCGGTCAGCTTCGACCGGACCAGGGCCAGCGTGAGCCGCGACCCGACCAGCGGGATGTCCGCACGCTGCCGCAGCAGGTAGGGAACGCCGCCGATGTGGTCCTCGTGCGCATGCGTCAGCACAAGCGCGTCGATCTGGTCCAGCCGGCCCTCGAGCGAGGTGAAATCCGGCAGGATCAGGTCCACTCCGGGCTGGTCGTCCTCCGGGAACAGGACACCGCAGTCGACGATCAGCAGCCGGCCCTCGTGCTCGAAGACCGTCATGTTGCGGCCGATCTCGCCAAGGCCGCCGAGCGCGACCATGCGCAGGCCGCCGGCGGGCAGGACCGGCGGTGCCCCTAGCTCGGGATGCGGGTGGCTCACTTGAGCTTCACACCGCCCGCTGCCAGATCGGTCCGCAGCCGCTCGACTTCCGCGTCCGTCGCGTTCGACAGCGGCAGCCGGACCGGGCCGCCGGGCAGCCCGAGCAGGCCCAGCGCGGCCTTCGTCATAATGACTCCCTGATTGCGGAACAGCCCTGTATAGACCGGCAGCAGCTCGCGGTGCAGCCGCAGCGCCTCTTCGACCTGGCCGGCCAGGTAGGCGTCAATCATCTCGTGCAGCCGCTCGCCGACCACGTGCCCGACGACGCTGACGAAGCCGGCTGCGCCGAGCGACAGCCAGGGCAGGTTCACCATGTCGTCACCGCTGTAGAAGACCAGCGGGGTGCAGTTCATGACGTGAGAGGCCGCTCCGAAGTCGCCCTTGGCGTCCTTGACGGCCACGATCCGCGGATGCTCAGCGAGCTGGATCAGCGTCTCGGCCGCAATCGGCGTGCCGGTGCGGCCGGGGATGTCGTAGAGCATGTTCGGCAGGCCGGTCGAGTCTGCCACCTGGCGGAAATGCGCGACCAGGCCGCTCTGCGGCGGCTTGTTGTAGTACGGAGTCACGACGAGCAGCCCGTGGGCGCCCGCCTGCTCGGCCGCGCGGGCCAGCTCGCAGCTGTGCGCAGTGTCGTTCGTGCCCACGCCGGCCACGACGATGGCCCGGTCGCCGACCGCCTCAAGGACGGCGGCGAGCAGCCGCGCCTTCTCGGCGTCTGACGTCGTCGGCGACTCGCCGGTGGTGCCGCTGATGACCAGGCCGCCATTCCGCATGTCGGTGACGAGGTAGTCCGCGAGCCGCGCGGCACCGTCGTAGTCAACGGCCCCGCTGGCGTCCAGGGGCGTGACCATCGCCGTGAGCATGCGCCCGAACGGCGCAGGCGCCGGATGGCCGGGCGGGATTGCTGTCTCACTCATATACCGAACGCTACCGGGCGGGGACGCGCTGGCGCACGGCCGGCGCGGCTCAGACCGCCGATGCGCTGCCCAAGGCGAACCCGGCCGGTCCGCACATGCGGAAAGTCAGCCGGCCGGGCGCCAGGTCAGGCGCGGCGACGTGAGCTCGGGGGTACCCACGCCGCCTGCGCCTGCCTGGTTATCGGCCCGGAGCGGAGCGCGCGTTACGCACTGACGGCAATTCCTGACGGGAACGCACTGACCCCCCACCCGGCCTTTCGCCGGCCCGCGCCGCCGAAGCCAGAGCCCCGCTCCCGCCATTCCGGCAATGGGCACCGGGCCCGGCTGGCCGGCGTGTCGCTACCGGGATGATCGCGCCCATGGCGCGACAATGATGGCGGCCCCTCCAGGTATGAGATGGAGGGGCCTTGCCTGTTCTTGCGGCCCGGTCACGGCGCTGCGGCAGTCGCTCCCGGAGCGCCGCGCGCTGCGATAGGCTGCGGTCAGCCCGGATCTGATTGTCCGGGCGGTGCTGTGCCCAGCGAAGCCGGTGAGATCCCGGCGCTGTCCCGCAACGGTGATGCCTCCAGACAGGACGAGCCCGGACGCCTGGCTAGTGCCGACGACCTGTCCTCGGAGGAAGGGCGGCTCGTTCCGATGCCTCAGGGCGTCGCAGCGAACGCACTTCGTCCTCCTGATACTTCCGGAGGATGATCATGCGGGCTCTCACCCGTCAGCTGCCGGCCCTGGTGGCCGTCGCAGCGATCGCAGCCGCGTCCGCGGCCTGCAGCAGTTCTTCTGCCAGTCCGACGCCGTCGGGCTCGCCCACGGCGCAGGGCGGCCCGGCCGCGGCCGGCTTCCCGGTGACCGTCACGACCGCCGGCGGCAGGACGCACCTCGCGTCCAGGCCTGGCGCCATCGTCTCGCTCTCGCCGACAGCTACCGAGATGCTCTACGCGATCGGCGCCGGCAGCCAGGTCAAGGCAGTCGACAGTGACTCGGACTACCCGAAGCAGGCGCCGATCACCAAGCTGTCGGCCTACTCCCCGAACGCCGAGGCTATCGCCGCTTACAAGCCCGCCCTCGTCATCATCTCCAACGACATCGGCGGGATCACGGCCAAGCTGACGGCCCTGTCCATCCCCGTCCTCGACCTGCCGGCCGCGGCGTCCGTGGCCGACGTGTACGCCGAGTTCACCGAGCTGGGCGAGGCCACCGGCCACCTGGCCCAGGCCAGGGCCGAGGACAGCACGCTGAAGTCGGACATCGGCAAGATCGTGGCCTCGATGCCCGCGCACGCTAAGCCGCTGACGTATTACTACGAGCTCTCCACGAACCCGTACTACTCGGTGACGTCCTCGACGTTCATCGGCAGCCTGCTGTCCCTGCTCGGCATGAAGAGCATCGCCGACGCGGCGAAGGGCGCCGCCGCGGCCGGCGGCTATCCGACGCTGGACGCCGAGTACATCCTCAAGGCCAACCCTGACTACATCATCCTGTCGGACACCGGCAGCACGGGCGGCGGGCAGGACGCGGCGACCGTAAGCGCCAGGCCGGGCTGGTCCGTGCTGACGGCAGTCAAGGACAAGCACATCATCGTGCTCAATACCGACATCGCCTCCCGCTGGGGGCCGCGCATCGTGAACCTGGTGCAGACCGTCGCAGCCGGCATCAAGTCCGGGGCGACGTGACGGCGACGACGCCGCGACGGGGCCAGCGCCGGTCCGCTCCCCCGGCCGCTGCTCCGGATGCCGTCGCCGGCGGCGGGCCCGCTGCCGGTGCTGGGCCGGCTACCGGTGCTGTACCGCCTGCCGGTGCCGTACCGGCGGTCTCGGCCGCGCAGGCCGGCCCGGCAGCGGCTGACCGGCCGGGCAGGGACCTGGTCAGGCAGGTCAGGCCGGGGCGGGCGATCACGGTGGCGACTGCCGCGCTGATCGTCGCCGTTGTCGTCGGGGTGGCTGTCGGCGGCCGGCCTGTCGGTACCGCAGGTGCTGGAGGCCATCGCGACCCGGCTCCCCTGGCACCCGCATCTCGCCGTATCCGCGCTTGACACGGCGATCGTCTGGCAGATCCGGCTTCCCAGGGTCGTTCTCGGCGTCCTGGTCGGCGCGATGCTGGCCGGCGGCGGCGCCTCCTACCAGGGCGTCTTCCGGAACCCGCTGGCCGACCCGTATCTGCTTGGCGTCGCCGCCGGGGCCGGACTCGGGGCCACCATCGTGATCGTGTCCGGCGCGAGCACGGCCCTCACTCCCCCGGCCGCGTTCGCCGGGGCGGTGGGCGCGGTCACCCTCACTTACCTGCTGGGCGCGCGGGCGGGCAGCCGCGGCGAGGGTCCGGCCGCCAGCAGCGGTACCGGCTCGATCCTGCTGGCGGGCATCGCTGTGGCGGCGATGCTCACCGCGGTTCAGACCTACCTGCAGCAGGAGCACTCGCAGACGCTCGCCTACGTCTACTCCTGGATTCTCGGCGGCCTCTCGGCGGCGACCTGGTCGGACGTGTGGCTGATCCTGCCGTACGTCGCGGTGTCGGCAGCGGCCCTGCTGATCCACCGCAGGCTGCTCGATGTGCTCCGGGTGGGCGAGGCCGAGGCGACCAGCCTGGGCGTCAACGTGGCCCGGCTGCGGCTCGCGGTAGTGATGGCGGCCACGCTCGGCGTCGCGGCCGCGGTGGCGGTCAGCGGGCTGATCGGCTTCGTCGGCATCATCGTGCCGCACGCGATCCGCCTCACGGCCGGGCCGAGCTACCGCCTGCTGCTGCCTGTATCGATGATCGGGGGTGCCGCGTTCCTGGTTCTCGCCGACGTCGTGGCGCGAACCGCGCAGGCGCCGGCCGAGGTACCGATCGGCGTGATCACCGCACTGATCGGGGCGCCGTTCTTCCTGTTCGTGCTCAGGTCCCGGCGCGCCAGGCAGGACATGTCATGATCAGCTTCAGCGAGCTCACCGTGCGCTACGGCAGCACGGTCGCGCTGGACTGCATCGCCGGGCAAGCCGCCGAGGGGGAATGGCTCGGCCTGATCGGCCCGAACGGCGCAGGCAAGACGACCCTGCTCAATGCCATCGGGCGGCTACTGCCCTTTTCCGGCGAAGTCATTGTCTGCGGTGCCGCGGCGAAGGGGATCACCAGGCGGCAGCTTGCCCGGCTGATCGCCTATGTGCCGCAGCGGCCGCTGCTGCCGCCGGATATGACGGTCAGCGAGTACGTGCTTCTCGGCCGCACTGCCCATATCGGCTACCTGCGCGCCGAGACCGCGGCTGACCGCCGGGTCTGCGCGGCCGTAATCGAGCGGCTTGACCTGCAGTCGATGGCGGCCAGGCCGCTGCGCGCGATGTCCGGCGGCGAGCTTCAGCGAGTCGTGCTGGCCAGGGCGCTCGCCCAGGAGGCCCCGGTGCTGCTGCTCGACGAGCCGACCAGCGCGCTGGACCTCGGCCGCCGGATGGACGCGCTGGAACTCATCGACGAGATCCGGCGCGAGCGCAGGCTCACGGTGCTGTCGGCGATTCACGACCTGACGCTGGCCGGGCAATTCGCAGACCGGCTGATGCTGATCACCGAGGGCCGGGTCGCGGTGACCGGCCCGGCCGGGGCGGTGCTGCGCGACGACGTGCTGAGTGAGCACTTCGGGGCCGGGATTCAGGTGCTGACAACCGATACCGGTGACATTGCGGTCATCTCGCGCCGGCTGCCCCGGAGCGCGGGCGCGCGGGCTGCTGCGGGCTAACTCGTGCCCCGGCTGCCTCGCTGCGAGACCGGCGGGCCCTGGCCGGCGGGCCGGACGATACGCGCGGGCACGGCCCGCCGTGCGACAGCCACGACGACCCTGATGAGCCACGGCGGCGCGGCGTGCCGTGGCAGGTAACCCTGCTGCCGCGCTTCACTGTGACCTGGCGGCCGCCATTCGAGCCACTCGCCGACCCACTGATTCCTCACTACCGCCCCTACGCGCAGGCCTCGCCGCGGGCGCGAGGCGACAGATCCCGGCGCCCGGCACGCTGATGCCAGGTCAGTGAGCCGATCCCGCCGCGGTCCAGGGCGGAGAATGCGACCGGGAAACCGCGGTCAGCGGACCGCTCCCGTCAGCTCGAGTTTACGTAGCGTAGCTTAACGCTAACTCTACGCATGTACGCGGACCTGTCGGGCATGTTGCGTATGTTTCGAGATCTCCCGCGACCGGAACCGGCCCCGCGATGGGGCGTGAGTTACCAATCGCTGCCCGAAGAGGGGCGTCGATCGGTAACTCACGCCCTTTCACAAGCGGCCCCAGGATTAGGACGGGCCAGCCAGGGCGTTTCGGGGCCGGCCAGGGTGTTCCGGGCCGTCCGAGGGCTCAGAGGGCGCCGTTCAGCGCCAGCAGCTCCAGCACGCTCCCCGCGATCATGACGGCGACGGCCACCACGACGAGGCCGGCCGCCAGCGTGACGCCCTGCAGGCCCACCGCCAGGGCGAGAACCCACCGGGGACCGCCGCGCAGCTTGCAGGCCATCCCGACCTCGGCGGCCCCGAGACAGGCACCCACGGCAATGGCCAGCAGCTGAGCGCCGGTCCACAGCACAGTGCCGTTCGTGCTGCCAGAGCCGAGGGCGGCCGGGAGCGTGACGAGCCACAGCCAGAGCCCGGCACCGGCCAGTGCCAGCCAGGTCATGCCCTGCCAGAGCAGCAGCCAGGCGACATAACGGGCGGGCTCGGCACTGCGGGTCCTGAGCGGGGCCGCCGCGCGCTGCTCGCGTCGCGGCGAGGGGCCGCCCGGCGGAAGGTCCGGCGCACTGGTCATGCCTGAAGCTAACATCGCGGCCCGGACGGCTCGTAAGCGGCCCGTAATCGCTCAGCTACGCTACGCAGCGCTCGGTTCCGTGAGATAAGCGACCCAGTGCGGGTCGCCGTCGTTGATCGCGCCAATCAGGCGCCAATGTGGCCCGCGCGGGGCCGCCGGATCTCGGGGCAGCGTCCAGCCGAGATCCTCGATCAGCCGGTCCGCCTTGCGGTGGTTGCAGCGCGTGCACGATGCGACGCAGTTCTCCCAGGCGTGCTGCCCGCCCTTGCTGCGCGGGATCACGTGGTCGATCGTGTCGGCTTTCGTCCCGCAGTAGGCGCACAGATAGTTGTCCCGGCGCATCAGCGCTGCCCTGGTCAGAGGCACGCGACTGCGGTGCGGCACCCGCACATACCGGCGCAGCCTGATGACGGAGGGCGCGGCCAGCCGGGTTGAGGTGGAGTGCAGCTCCATGCCACCGACATCAGAGTGTACGACGTCAGCCTTCTCGCCCAGCACGAGGCACACGGCACGGTGCAGGCCGACTGTCGTCAGCGGCTCATAGGTGATGTTCAGCAGCAGCACCCGGCGCACGTACACCTCCCGCTCGTGACGGGTCCGTTCCTGACAGTCAGTGCCGGCCGGGGTCGCGCCGCCGGGGGCACCCGTGACCAGTGTGACTGCCGGCCGCTCAGATAGCCAACACCAAATAAGCAATCCGGCGGGAAGCCCCTGCAGACGCGGCGCGAATCCGGGCCGAACGCGGCCTCATCCCCCCGCCCGCCCGCGTCGCGGAGAGTTTGCCCGTATATCGGGCTCGGGCGCTCCGTGCTGTACGGGCCGGCGGCCCGGAAGCGGCAGGACATTACAGTTCCGGTATGACGACACCGTCCTACCCCGATGCCCCTCGCCTCGATCTCACCGAAACCCTGCACGGCCGGCCGGTGGCTGACCCGTACCGCTGGCTCGAGGACCCGGCGAGCGAGGAGACCAGTCGCTGGCTGCAGGCCGAGGAGGAGCTGTACGCGGGCTACCTGGCCAGCGTGCCGGGCCGGGAGCGGCTGACGAACCGCATGACCGAGCTTCTCGGTGCGGGCGAGGCCGGGCCGCCAACCTGGCGCGGCGAGCGGCAGTTCTACACCCGGCGCGAGCCCGGTCAGGAGCACGCCGTCCTGTACACCTCGGCCCGCGGCGCGGACGAGCGCGCCCTGATCGACCCCGTCGCCATCGACCCGTCCGGCCTCACCACGCTGGACAGCTGGGGCCCGGACACCGACGGCCGCCTGCTGGCCTACCAGCTGTCCGAGGGCGGCACCGAGGAATCGGTGCTGCGCGTCATGGACGTCGCTACCGGCAAGGACGTCGACGGTCCTATCGACCGCTGCCGTTACTCCGCGGTCGCCTGGCTGCCGGGCGGCGACGCCTTCTACTACTCCAGGCGGCTCGCCCCGGACGCCGTCCCGGCCGACGAGGAGCAGTTCCACCGGCGCGTCTACCTGCACCGGCTCGGCACGCCGGCCGACGCCGACGTCGTGATCCTCGGCGACGGCCTGGAGAAGACGAACTACTACGGCGTCTCGGTCAGCCGCGACGGACGCTGGCTTGTCATCACCGCCGCGGCGGGAACGGCGCCGCGGAACGACGTATGGATCGCCGACCTGTCGGCCAGCGCCCCGGCGGCACCGAACCTTCAGGTGATGCAGCAGGGCGTCGACGCGAGCACCTGGGCGCACGCCGGCCGGGACGGGCGGTTCTACGTCTTCACCGACCGGAACGCGCCGCGCGGCCGGATCGCGATCGCCGATCCGGCCGATCCCGCGTTTCCGGAGTACGCCTGCTGGCAGGACCTGATCGGCGAGGATCCGGATGCGGTACTGACCGACTTTGCCATCCTCGACGGGCCGGGACTCGGCGAGCCCGTGCTCCTGGTGGCCAGGTCCCGGCATGCGATCAGCGAGATCGGCGTGCATGACCTCGCGTTCGGCGATCTGCTGAGCCTGCTCGAGCTTCCCGGCCTCGGCACGGTGGGCGGCCTGCGCGAGCGGCCCGAGGGCGGGCACGAGGCGTGGTTCGCCTACACCGACTACACGACTCCCGGCGTCATCCTGCGCTACGACGCGCCGGCCGGCAGCGTCACCGAGTGGCAGCGGGCGCCGGGTACCGTCGACCTGCCCGGGGTCCGCACTGAGCAGGTCGAGTATTCCTCGGCTGACGGCACGACCGTCCGGATGGTGATCATCTCGCCGCGGGACGACGGCCGCGCGGCCGGGGAGGCTGCGGATGGCCTGGACCTCGTTCCCGGCCCTAGGCGCCCGGCCATCCTCTACGGGTACGGGGGATTCAACGTCAGCCTGACGCCGGCCTTCTCCGCCGGGATTCTCACCTGGGTCGAGGCGGGCGGCGTGTACGCGATCGCCGGGCTCCGCGGCGGCAGCGAGGAAGGCGAGGACTGGCACCGGGCCGGGATGCGGGAACGCAAGCAGAACGTGTTCGACGACTTCCACTCCGCGGCCGAGAAGCTCATCGCGGACGGGCGGACCTCCAGCAGCCAGCTCGCCGTCTGGGGCGGGTCCAACGGCGGCCTGCTTGTCGGCGCCTCGGTCACGCAGCGGCCCGACCTCAGCGCTGCCGCGGTGTGCTCCGCGCCGCTGCTGGACATGGTGCGGTACGAGCGCTTCGGCCTCGGCGAGACCTGGAGCGACGAGTACGGCACCGCGGCAGACGCCGAGGAGTTCGGCTGGCTGATCTCGTACTCGCCATATCACCAGGTACGGCCGGGGGTGCGGTACCCGGCGGTGCTGTTCACCGTGTTCGACGGCGATACTCGCGTCGACCCGCTGCACGCCAGGAAGCTGTGCGCCGCGCTGCAGCATGCGACCTCGGCGCCGCTGAGCGAGCGACCCATCCTGCTCAGGAACGAGGCCAAGGTCGGCCACGGCGCACGGGCACTCAGCCGGTCGATCGCGATGACGGCCGAGTCGCTCACCTTCGTTGCCGCGCAGACGGGGCTCCGGCTGGACTGAGGGGCGCTGACTCGGCGGCGCTGACTCGGCGGCGCTGGCTCGGCGGCTAGGACTCAGCGGCCCTGGCTCAGCGGCCCTGGCTCAGCGGCCCTGGCTCAGCGGCCCTGGCTCAGCGGCCCTGGCTCAGCGGCCCTGGCTCAGGGGCTCTGCAGTGCCTCCCGGTAACAGGCCAGGGCCGGCAGCCGGGAATCGCGCGCGGCAGCGTCCTGGCCCAGCGTCCTGGCGACCTGCAGAACCACGTCCGTCCGGTGCTCGGGCGGCAGCGCGGTGAGTACATGCTGCCCGACGGCCAGGGCCTCGTTCGGCTCGTCGGACTCCAGCAGGCAGCGGGCCTGGCCGAGGGCAACCAGCGCGCAGTCGAGCACCTCGGTCGCGGCGTACAGCTGGCCGGCCTGGCCGAAGGCACGGTACGCAGCCTGCCAGTCGCCGAGCCCAACCAGGATGTCGCCGGCATAGAAGTAGAGCTGGCGCTCGGTGAAGCCAAGAGCGGTGTCGCCGGACTGGTCAGGCGGAAGATCGCTCAGAGCGTCCTGCGCGCGGTCCAGGCTCGCCCTGGCGCGCTCGAGTGAGTCTCGGCGGCCGCCTCCGCCCAGCGCCACCAGCCGTGCCCGTGCCCTGGCCTCGATAAGCGGCGCCATCACGGCAGCGACGCACAGGTGCCGTCCGGCCAGGTCACCCGCCGCGTTGGCCAGATCAGCCGCCTCGCGCGGATCGCCGTAATACAACGGGACCAGCGCCTCGCGGACCGTCACCCACGCGCGCAGCTGCCGGTCCCCGGTCTCGTCGGCCGCCGACCGGGCCGTCCGGAAGTACGAATGCGCCAGACGGCGATCGCCCAGGTCGAGCATGGCGATGCCAGCCAGCCCGGCGAGCTGGCCGGCCACCCGGCACAGCCGCTCGGAGAACTCGAGCGGCTGCCGTTCCTCGCAGCTGCGCCGCACATCGGCGAAATCGAGCAGCACATCACAGAGCAGGCGAAGCGGCGGCACGGTCATGTACTGGCGGCCGTAGCCGGCCGTTCCCTGCTCCCAGCGCTCGATCATCGTTGCCGAGACCGAGCTGCCGAGCAGCGCCTCGTCCATCCGGCGGCGGATCCGGTCCACGGCGCCGAGGAACCGGCTGTCGACGGGACTCGCCGGATCGGACATCTGCCGCAGCAGCATGTCTCGCAGTGCGTTGTCGTCCTCATCCTCGTCTGGCCGGGCGCCGACAGCAGCGTCCGCGGCCGGCCCTCCGGGCGCGGCCGGCTGCGCAGTGCTGCCAGGGTGCACAGCACGGGCAGACAGTAAGGCGTTTCCCGGGAGCACAGCGCCGGCAGGCAGCGGCGCGCCGCCAGACGGGAGGACGGCAAGCCTCGCCGGCCCGGTGCTGCCCGGCGGCGAAGTGAAGCCCGCGGGTGGCGCAGTGGATACGGCGGGCACAGCGGATGCCGCAGGCGCAGCGGATGCCGCAGGCGCAGTGAGTGCCGCGGGCACAGTGAATGCCGCGGGCGCAGCGGGGCCTGTCACTACGGGATGGGGAGGCGGCCAGTCAGCGCCGCGCTGGGCCGGGAGCGCCAGCGGCGCTGGCGCGGTGGCTGCGTCCGGGGCAACGACGGCAGCCTGGCCCGGCTGCGCTGATACCTGCGCGGGTACCGCTGCGCCGGCAACCTGCCGCTGCCCGGCGCGCGGATCCGGCCGGTGGGAGACACCGCACAGGCAGCGCCCGTCGAATCCGAGATCCGCAGGATCAGCCTCGTACGTGGCACACAGGTAGTGCAGGTACTCGGGACCCGGCCGCTTCTGGCCGCCCTCGTAAGCCGACAGCAGCGTCTCGCTGAATCGGGGTATGCGCCGTCCTTCAGCCTCATACCTGGCCCTGACCTGGGCGACCACGTCGGCCAGCGCGATCCCGAGCGCCAGCCGGCAGGCCCTGATCCGGGTGCATCCGCATTCCCTGGCGATGGCCGCGGCGATCTCGGCGGGCGGGGCCCCGGCGACCAGCGCACGTGCGCGGATCTGACGGGCGACCGCCGACTCCGGCTGACTGCCTGCCCCGGGCTGACCGCCTGCCTCTGGCGGGCGGGCTGGCTCCGGCTCGCGGGCAGGCTCCGGCCGGCTGCTGCTCTCCGGCTTGCTGCACTGCCCGGCTGCGCCATCCCGGTGACTGCTCCCGCTGACAGCGACAGCAAGCACCCCGCTCCGCTCTGCGGACATCGGTCTCCTCCCTGACGCCGGCGCCGTCCCCGAGCCACCCCGAGCGGAACACAACTGCTAACGCATTGTAACTTAGTTGTCGCGTCGTGTTAATTACCTTCCGCCGTTTTTCATCATTAGCCCCTTGAGTAACAATGAATTGGTTACGAAATTCTTCCTGCCGCCTCAATAGGATCTATGGGTGGCAGTGGCAGCTCTCCTGATCACTCCCGAGACCGGGACGGCGACCAGCAGTCCGCTGACGCGAGCGTGCGGCAGTGCGGCCGGCATCGCCTGCCGGCTCGTCTGGGACGTGTCCCACAATGCCCACGCGGCGGACTTCACCAGCGTCTACGTAGCCGGGCCAGTTCGGCTCGTGCTGCGGATCGCGTTCGTGATCCTGCTGGCAGCGCTGCTGCGATTCGCGGCAGGACGGCTCATCGTCCGGCTGACCACGCGGGCCGCGGCGGGCCGCGCTCGCAGCGATGACGCCGCGGACCAGGTGGCGCTTCCCCCGGGTGCAGCTGACGACGGCAGCCAGGACTCCGGCGCGGGCAGTGGCGACCAGGCGGCCGACGGTGACACCCGCCAGGTCGTCCTCACCGGCAGGCGCAGCCAGCGCGCCACGGCCATGGCGTCAGTACTCAGCAATGCCGCCTCAGTCACCATCTTCACGGTGGCCGGTGTCATCATCCTCGGCGACCTGGGCCTGAACCTGGCACCCGTGCTCGCCAGCGCCGGCGTCCTCGGCATCGCCATCGGCTTCGGCGCGCAGAACCTGGTCCAGGACTTCCTGGCCGGCATTTTCATGCTGCTCGAGGACCAGTACGGGGTCGGCGATGTGGTCGACATCGGCAGCGTCACCGGAACGGTGGAGGCTGTCAGCCTGCGCATAACCCGGCTGCGCGACGTCAACGGGGTGGTCTGGCATATCCGCAATGGCACCATCAAGCGAGCGGGCAACGAGACTCACGGCTGGGCCAGGGCGGTGATCGACTTCCCCGTTCCCTACCAGGTGTCCGTCGCTGCTGCGCGCGGGTCGCTGGAGCGGGCGGCGGTCAGCATGTGGGAGGAGCCCGCCTGGCACGCGGTGATCCTGGACCGGCCGCAAGTGTGGGGCGTCGAGGACGTCCAGACCGATACCGTGCTGATCCGGGTGGCCGCCAGAACGGTGCCGCAGGGCAAGGTTGAGGTCCTCAGGGAGCTGCGTGAGCGGCTGAAAGACGCGCTCGACGCCCAGGCGGCGCCACTGGCGCCAGCGGTCGCCGGCGCTTCCGGTGCCGGGCCTGAACGAGCAGCCGGTCAGGCATCCTTGACGTCACTGTCGGATGCGGTCCCGCAGCAGCCAGAGCCGCCGGCAGAGTGATCAGCTGCAGCCGGCGGAGCGGCTAGGCTGGGGCCGAGATGAGCGAGACGCAAGCGGCAAGCCTGTACGAGGCAATCGGCGGAGAGCCGGCCTTCCGCCAGCTGGTGCATCGTTTCTACGCCGAGGTCGCCGCGGACCCGCAGCTGCGCCCGGTGTATCCGAGCCGCGACCTGTCGCTGGCCGAAGAGCACCTCCGGCTGTTCCTGATCCAGTACTGGGGCGGCCCGCCGACCTATAACGAGCTGCGCGGGCATCCGCGGCTGCGGATGCGCCACGTCCATTTCGACATCGGCCCGGCAGAGCGCGATGCCTGGCTCCGGCATATGCGCACGGCCATGGACGAGCTGAAGCTCGAGCCCGAGCAGGACGCTCAGCTGTGGGACTACCTGGTCATGGCCGCCCACAGCCTGGTCAACCGCCCGGCTCGCAGCGGCGGCCCTGATCTCGGCCTCTCGCCCGCCTGAAATAGCCCGGATTACGGCAACCTGGCCCGGGAACCGGCTGAAATTACGCACGGAGTTTCGCCAGAGGCATTTGCGACAGTCGGCTCATCCCCAGATACTGAGACGACCAGTCTTTCACCTGGCGTGACCGTGGCACTGCCAACGCTAAGTCCAGGGCGCCAAGCAGCCCCGCCACTGGAGGCCTAGAGCAGTGACGCAGAACGTTCGCTCCGACCCCGGGGGCCTGGTTCCGGGCGAACAGCTAGCGGGCTATCAGATCCAGGAGCAGATCGGGCGCGGCGGCATGGCCGTCGTCTACCGGGCGCTTGACCTGCGGCTCGGCCGCCAGGTCGCGCTCAAGGTGCTGGCGCCGAACCTTAGTGAGGACGAGGCGTTCCGGCAGCGCTTCATCCGCGAGTCCCGGGCCGCAGCAGGCGTCGACCACCCGCACATCATCCCGGTGTTCGAGGCCGGCGAGGCGGCCGGGATGCTGTTCATCGCGATGCGCTACGTGGGCCACGGCGACGTCCGATCGCTGATCGAGGCCCATGGCAGGCTCGGGCCGGCCAGGGCGGCGGCGATCACCAGCCAGGTCGCTTCCGCGCTGGACGCCGCGCATGCTCACGGACTGGTCCATCGCGACGTCAAGCCCGGCAACATCCTGCTGGCGCTGGCGAGCGACGACAGTGATCACGTGTACCTGTCGGACTTCGGCCTCAGCAAGCACTCCCTGACGCCCTCGACGCTCACTTCGACCGGGCAGTTCCTGGGCACGCTCGACTACGTCTCCCCGGAGCAGATCCAGGGACAGCCGGTGGATGGCCGGGCGGACCAGTATGCGCTGGCCTGTGCCGCCGTCGAGATGCTGACCGGATCACCGCCGTTCCTGCGGGACGACAGCATGGCGCTGATGTGGGCCCAGCTGGAAGCCGAGCCGCCGCGGCCGACGGAACGGCGGCCCGAGCTGGCGCCCGCTGTCGACGAGGTCATCGCCGCGGCCATGGCGAAATCGCCTGCTGGCCGGTATCCGACCTGCCGTGACTTTGCCATGGCCCTGGCCGCGGCGTGCGGGCAGTCCGGCCGGCCGCGCACCTCCGGGGCGAGCGGCCCGGCTCAGTGGCCGGGGCAGGACCAGGGGCAGCACGGCGGGCAGTGGCCGGACGCACCGCCGGCGCTGGAACCACAGCACGGGTACGACGCGCCGGAGCCATCGCCGCCGCCGAATTCCTGGCCATGGGCCGGCGACGACGTCGCAACTGGCGCCCTGGCCGCTACTGACGCTGGCTCGGGGCCGAGGGACAAACCATCCGCTAGCTGGGATGCGCCTGCTTCATGGCATCCTGACGACGCCGGGGCAAACAGCGGCGCGGCGCAGCCAGCTGCGGGAATGCGGTCGTCCACCGCTTACGCCGCCGGGTTTGCCGGCGCGCCGCCCGGCCGGGATGGCGATTACAGGACGCCCGGCCGGGACGCCGATGTCCGATCGCCCGGCCGGGACGCCGATGTCCGATCGCCCGGCCGGGGATCCGGTCTCGGGTCGCCCGGCTGGGACGCCGACCGCGCGCCGACAAGCCAGCCGGCCGATTTCAGGTCGCCGGGCTGGGATGCCGAGCTCGCGCCGACGAGCCAGCCCGCCGATTTCAGGTCGCCGGGCTGGGATGCCGAGCTCGCGCCGACAAGCCAGCCCGCCGACTACGTGCCCGGCGGCCGGAGGTCCGGTTTCGCGCCACCGGGCCGTCCGGCTGAGCTTGCGCCACCGGGCCGGCCCGGACAGCCCGGACAGCCGGGCCGGCCCCGGCGGGTCCCGGCCAGAACCGCCATCGCGGCAGGAATGTCACGCTGGCCGTGATCATCGTGCTGGTCGGCATCGCCGGCCTGGCCGGAATCGGGTACAAGCTGTCGCAACGTCCGGACGGCTCGGTCCCGCCGCCCACTGTCACGACGACTGTCCAGGCGACCGTCGGGGATCCTGCGCGGACCGTGCGCGATTACTTCGCCGCGATCAACCATCACCGCTACCTGGTCGCCTGGAGACTGAGCGACGAGCGGGAGAAGTACAGCGCTTTCGTTGCGGGGTTTGCCGGCACGGCCCACGACACGGTCACGATCCTGTCGACCCAGGGCGACGTGGTGAGCGCCAGGCTGGTCGCCCGGCAGTCCGACGGAACAGTCAAGACGTTCCAGGGCACCTACACCGTGACTGGCGGGAAGATCGCCAGCACGAACGTCAGGCAGACCGGCTGAGCCGCGACCCCGGCGGGAGCCGGGAGCTGGGAGCCGGAGCGTCAGCCGGTCACATCCTGATCCGCTTGCTAGCCGGGTCATAGAGCGGGCGGAGCGACAGTCGGGCCGGCACGATCCGCTCGCCCACCTGTACCGTCCAGTCGCCGCTATCGAGCCAGGACTGGTCGAATGGCGTGCCGCCTGAGTCGATCATGGCAAGCCCGACCGCGCCGCCGAGGGTCCAGCCGTAGGAGGCCGCGCGGACATAGCCGACCTCGGTGCCGTTCCTGCGGACGACCTCGGCGTGAAACAGCAGCGGCTCGGGATCGGCAAGCAGCACCTGAACCAGCCGCCTGGACAGGGGCCCGGCGGCCTTCTGCGCCGCGACGGCCTCCCGGCCGATGAAACCGCCCGGCTTGTCGAGCGCGACCGCGAAGCCGAGCCCGGCCTCCAGGACGGTGTCGGTGTTGTCGATGTCGTGGCCGTAGTCCCGGTAGCCCTTCTCCATCCGCAGGCTGGACAGCGCCTTGAGGCCGGCGTGCCGCAGTCCCAGCTCCCGGCCCGCCTCGACCAGCCGGTCATAGACTCCGACGGCCTGCTCAGCCGGGATGTGCAGCTCATAGCCGAGCTCACCGAGATAGGTGATCCGGACGCAGAGCACCCTGGCGAAGCCAATGTCGATGAACCGGGCAGCCCGGAACGGAAGGGCCTCGTCGCTGACATCTGCCGTGGTAACCGCCGCCAGCAGCGCGCGCGAGCGCGGGCCCTGGACATTCAGCTGGGCGTAAGCCGAGGTGACGTCGGTGACGAAAGCGTGCGCGCCGCTGGCGGCAAGGTGCCGGCGCATCCGCGTGAGCGCATGCCGGTGCGCGGTGTCGGAGGCGACCACGTAGAAGTCGTCTTCGGCCAGCCGGGTGACGGTCAGGTCGGCCTCAAGCCGGCCCTGCTCGTTAAGCCACTGGGTATAGGTGATGACGCCGTCCTCGGCGTTGACGCGGCCCGCCGAGAGCCGGTCAAGGTCGCGCCCGGCATCCCGGCCCTGGACGGCGAACTTGGCCATGAACGACATGTCCATGAGGATGACGCCCTCCCGGCAGGCGTGATGCTCGGCCTCCCAGTGCGGGTACCAGTCCTGCCGGCCGAAGGACAGCGGGCCGGCGTCCGGCGAGCTTCCGGGCGGGAACGAGCCCTCCGGGGCATACCAGTCCGGCCCTTCCCAGCCGCTCACATCGCGGAAGAAGGCACCCCTGGCAGCCAGCCGGTGATGCAGCGGCGACAGCCTGGCACCGCGCGCGGTCCGCATCGACCGGCCCGGATAGTGAGTGGCGTAGACCATGCCGAGTGACTCGACTGTCCTGGTGGCGCGGTACTCCGGGGTCGCCTGATACGGGTGGAGGCGGTCGATGTTCATGCCGGTGATGTCGACGTCGGGGCTGCCGCAGGCAATCCAGTGAGCCAGGACACGGCCGATCCCGCCGCCGGTCAGGATGCCGATGGAGTTGAGCCCGGCCGCGACGAAGTAGTTCTTCAGCTCGGGCGCCTCGCCCAGTACCGGGGCAAGGTCGGGCGTGAAGCTCTCCGGACCGCAGAAGAACTTGCGGATGCCGACCTCAGAGGACACCGGGATCCGGGACATCGTCTTCTCCAGGAACGGGCCCATCCGCTCCCAGTCCGGCGGCAGCTCGCCGAAGGAGAAGTCCGGCGGGATGCCCTCGACCTTCCACGGCGCGCAGACTGGCTCGAACATGCCGAGCATCAGGCCGCCGCCTTCCTCGCGGAAGTAGCCGTAGTTAGCCGGGTCCTCCAGCACCGGCCAGTCTCTGCTGACCTCGGCGATGGGCTCGGTCAGCAGGTAGTAGTGCTCGGCCGCCTGCAGCGGGATGCTGACGCCGGCTAGCTCGCCGAGCTGCCGGGCCCACATGCCCGCGCAGTTGACCACGTACTCGGCCTCGATGTCACCGCAGGCCGTCCGCACTCCGGTGACAGCGCCGTTCCTGGTCATGAAGCCAGTTACCGGAACGCCCTCGATGATCCGGGCGCCCTGCTGGCGTGCGCCCCTGGCGAGTGACATGGTGACGTCGACAGGGTTCACCCGCCCGTCAGCCGGGATGTAGAAGCCGGCCAGCACGTCATCCGTCCGCGCCAGCGGCCAGAGCTCGGCAACTTCCCTGGCCGAGATCTCGTGCACTTCCACGCCGCAGTGCCTGTTGAAGGCGGCGACCCGGCGGTACTCCTCCAGCCGGCCCGGCTCGATGGCCAGCTCGATCAGGCCAACCTGGCGCATGCCCGTGGCCAGACCGGTCTCGGCCTCAAGCCGCAGGTACAGGTCGAGGGAGTACTTGCGCAGCTCGGTTGACGTTTCCGAGGTGGAGCCGAAGGTCGCCATCAGTCCGGCCGCGTGCCAGGTCGTCCCCGAGGTCAGCCGGTCCCGCTCCAGCAGCACGACGTCCCGGACGCCGAGGTGAGCGAGGTGATAGGCGACCGACGTCCCGATGATCCCCCCGCCGACCACGACAACCCTGGCGCGGTCCGGCAGGCTGGCGCTGGAACTGGTTGCTGACGGCTCGCCCGTGGTCATGCTGCTGCTCGCTCCGATCGACGCTCAGTCCTCCCGGCGGCCGCGTCGGGCTGCCAGTCACGCCGATCGAGCATATGCGGCGTTAGCGGGCGGCTAGCCGGGCTTTGCTGCTATCCCGGCTGGTATCGAAGACGTGCTGCTGCGCTATCCCCTGGTGAGCTTGCGGTAGGTGACCCGGTGCGGGCGCGCCGCCTCAGCACCGAGCCGCTCGATCTTGTTCTTCTCGTAGGCATCGAAGTTGCCCTCGAACCAGAACCAGGACGCCCCGCCTTCCCAGGCCAGGATGTGCGTGGCGATGCGGTCAAGGAACCACCGGTCGTGGCTGGTGATCACAGCGCAGCCGGGGAACTCCAGCAGGGCGTTCTCCAGTGACGACAGCGTCTCGACGTCGAGGTCGTTGGTGGGCTCGTCCAGGAGCAGCAGGTTGCCGCCCTGCTTCAGCGTCAGCGCCAGGTTGACGCGGTTGCGCTCCCCGCCGGACAGCACGCCCGCAGGCTTCTGCTGGTCGCCGCCCTTGAATCCGAACGCCGCAACGTAAGCGCGGCTCGGGATCTCGGTCTTTCCGGCCGTGATGTAGCTCTCGCCGTCGGAAATGGCTTCCCAGACATTCTTGTCGGGCGCGATCCTGGAGCGCGACTGGTCGACGTAGGCAATCTCGACGGTCTCGCCGATCCTGATCGTGCCTGCGTCCGGCTTCTCCTCGCCGATGATCATCTTGAACAGGGTCGTCTTGCCGACGCCGTTCGGGCCGATCACACCGACGATGCCGCCCTGGGGGAGGCTGAAACTGAGATTCTCGATCAGGGTCCGGTCATCGAAGCCCTTGGTCAGGCCCTCGACCTCAACGACCTGAGTGCCGAGCCGCGGACCCGGCGGGATCTGAATCTCCTCGAAGTCGAGCTTGCGGTCCCGGTCGGCCTCCGCCGCCATCTCCTCATACCGCTGCAGCCGCGCGCGGCTCTTCGCCTGCCTGGCCCGCGGGCTGGAGCGGACCCACTCCAGCTCATCTTCCAGCCGCTTGCGCTTCTTCGCGTCCTTCGCGCCCTCGACCTTCAGCCGCGCCGCCTTGGTCTCCAGGTAGGTGGAGTAGTTCCCCTCATACGGGAAGGCCCGGCCGCGGTCCAGCTCCAGGATCCAGCCCGCCACGTTGTCCAGGAAGTACCGGTCGTGGGTGACGGCAACGACGGTGCCGGGGTACTTCTCCAGGTGCTGCTCCAGCCACTGGACGCTCTCGGCGTCCAGGTGGTTGGTCGGCTCGTCCAGCAGCAGCAGGTCCGGCTGGGACAGCAGCAGCTTGCAGAGGGCGACCCGGCGGCGCTCGCCGCCCGACAGCACCGTCACGTCAGCGTCCGGCGGCGGGCAGCGCAGTGCATCCATGGCCTGCTCAAGCTGGCTCTCCAGGTCCCACGCGCCCTTATGGTCCAGCTGCTCCTGCAGCACGCCCATCTCGGCCAGCAGGTCATCGGAGTAATCGGTCGCCATCAGCTCGGCGATCTCGTTGTAACGGTCCAGCAGCGCCTTGGTCTCGGCGACGCCTTCCTCCACGTTGCCCAGCACCGTCTTGCTGTCGTCCAGGACGGGCTCCTGGTCCAGGATGCCCACCGTGAAGCCCGGCATCAGCCTGGCCTCCCCGTTAGACGGCTGCTCGACCCCGGCCATCAGCCGCAGCAGCGTCGACTTGCCCGTGCCATTCGGGCCCACCACGCCGATCTTGGCTCCGGGAAGGAACGCGAGCGTGACGTCATCGAGAATGACCTTGTCGCCGTGCGCCTTGCGGACACGGCTCATCTGAAAGATGAACTCCGGCATGGCTCCAGGGTAGGGGCTAGCGGCGGGCGGTACGAACTGCGTGGCTCCGATGCAGGGCCCGGACAGGCCGGGGCCAGGCCGGGTCGGCCGGGCTCGACGGGCCAGGTCGGGCGGCCTGCCGGTGGGGTCATGCGGGCGCGCCGGGCCAGGTCGGCCGGGCTCGACGGGCCAGGTCGGGCGGCCTGTCGGTGGGGTCATGCGGGCGAGTCGGGCCAGGTCGGGCGGCCTGCCGGGCCGGGCCAGGTCGGGGGATACGCCGGGTCATCGCGCTGGCTGGCCCGAGAACTCACAACGCAGGATCACGACCTGGCCCGGCCGAGGTCCGCTAGCGGGAGGCCCCGGCTGGCTCGGGCTCGTCGGCGGCTGACGCCATCATGGCCCTGGCCGCTTCCTCGTCGAAGTCCTCCGCATCGGCCCCGGTGTCCGGTGCCTGACCGTCGCCGATCTCCGGCTGCGCAGCGTAGCTGTCCTCCGGATCCGGACCGGGACCTCGGTCCGCGGCAGGACGATCACCGGGCAGCGGCGTCTGACGCTCAGCGGCCGCCAGCGCCAGCTGCCGCTCCTCGGCTGTCATCTCTACGTGCGCCGAGCGCCTGGTGAAGTGAGTCGTGCCCCTGGCCAGGTCGTGGCCAATGGACTCGGCGACCACGTCAACAGCGTGCTGCCTCGGGCCGCCCTCCTCACCGAACTCGCGGACCCGGAGCGTGCCCCTCAGCACTATCGGGTCGCCGCGCCGCAGGCACGCCCCCGCGTTCTCAGCCACCCTCCGGTAGCAGACCACGCTGACGAACGAGGTCGGCTGATCGTTCCAGTCGCCGGTTGTCCGGTCGAGCCATCGCGGTGTCCAGCCGACCCTCATGTACAGCGACCTGGCGCCGCCCTTGGTCACTCCCAGCTTCGGTTCAGTCGCAACATAACCGCTGACGCTGAAGCTCGCTTCATTGGCCATTTCCGGGCTCCTCACTATCCCGCGCGGCAGCACCGTCCGGCCGGGAAGCCGCCGCAGACTGCCGGCGGCCCTGCGCCGCCTGGCGCCTGCCAGAATGCGCCAGTCCGGGCCGGGAGCGCACGGGCCGCCGGCCTGTGAACAACTCCAGCCCAGCGTCAGGATCTGTGGACCAGCGCCGGCTGCCAGTGCCGATCCGGCGGGAGAATCCGCGTCGGCCGGCCGGTTGCTGGGGCCGGTTTCAGCGGACGAGCGAAACCGGGCAGGTCTCGGCGAACGTACGAGACCGGGCAGGTCTCAGCTGACGAATCCGTCTCCGGCTGCCACTCGCAGCGCCGCCCGGAACCGGTCGAGTTCCGCAAGCTCGCGGTCGGCCGGATCGACGACCATCTCCCGCGCGACCGCGATCATCCGCTGGCGGATGTCCTCAAGCAGCTGCTCGCGCTCGTTCTCAGCGGCATCACTGACCGCCCTCGTGCAGACTCTGGCCGTCAGCCAGCCTGCGCCCAGGCCGACCACGATCATCACTGCCGACCAGGGCAGCAGCCAGACGTCGCTGAACAGCTTCGGCATTCCCGAGCCAACGCCGCCGGCGCCGAGAATGAGCAGCGCGATGAGCCAGGCGAGGCCGACGAACACGCAGCCGAGCAGAAGGCCCTGCACGACGCCGACCAGGCGCCACCACCGGTCCACGACGGCGCCGGCCGGAAGGGCCGCGCCGATCTCGTCACCGATGACGCCCGGTACCTCTTCCGCTCGCGACCGCACAGCCGCCCGGACCGTCCTCGACCAGGGCTTGCGCAGAGCCGGCACTCGCTCGTCCGCGACTCTCGTGAGCGCGTTGTCGATCTCGGCCTGCTGCGCGCCGGACGGGCCAGCGGTGATGCCCCGCAGCTCTTCCCACAGCCGGCCCAGCCGGATCTTCCGCACCGGGTCGGGGCTGGTCAGCCGTTCGACCACCCAGCTCACCGGCCAGCCGACGTAATCCAGGGCGCGGAGCTCGCGCGCGCTGCGCAGTGCATCGCCGATGGCTGAGACGCCCGCCGCGCCGGCGAAGTCCGACGCGAGCTCCCCGGCGACCGCAGTCGGCAGGCTGTCCTGATACACGTCCGTGTCGTCGTCCTGAACGACTGACCCGCCGGCTGCCGGAGCCCCGTAAGGCTCGAACCTGGCCACGATCTTGTCTACATCGGCCGAGATCCGCGCGATGGCAGCGTGCCGTGCCGTGACCGTCTCGATCAGAAGCCTGCGCAGGTCCTCGATGCCAGCCCCGGTCTTGGCTGAGGTCACCAGGATCTGCACGTCCGGCAGGTCCTCAGAGTCCAGGAGCCGCCGCAGGTCATGCACGCAGTCCTCGATCTGGCCCGCTGTCAGCAGGTCGGCCTGATTCAGCACGACTGCGACCACCTCGGAGTGTCCGGCCAGCGGCACCAGGAACCGGCGGTGCACGGCCGCGTCGGCATACTTCTGCGGGTCCAGGACCCACACCATCAGGTCCGACAGCCCGACCAGCTCATCGACCAGGTCCGTCGCGTGGCCCATGACCGAGTCGTGGTCCGGCAAGTCCAGCAGGACCAGCCCGTCCATCGACTGCTCGCCGCCGCCCAGCGCGCTCGCCCGGGCGTACCGGTACCGGCGCGGCACGCCGAGCCACTCCATCAGCGGGCCGGAGCCATCGACGCCCCAGACGCAGGCGTGCGCTTCCCTGGTCACCGGCCTGGTGATGCCCACCGTCGAGAAGTCTGCGCCCGACAGCCGGTTGAACAGCGATGACTTTCCGCTGCCAGTGCCGCCGGCGAGCGATACGACGGTATGGCGCGCGGACAGCATGAGCCGCTCGCCCGCTCTCGTGAGCAGATCGCCGGCAGCGGTCAGCAGGTCGTCTCCGAAGCCGTCCGGGCCGGTGCGCCCGGCGCCGATCTGAATCAGCTCCGACAGGGCGGTCAGCCGCGCGGACAGCCCGGCACGCTCAGTGCCGTCTGCAAGCTGAGCCGTCATGGTTGCGGTCATCGCGCTCCCTCAAGCGCCAGCCCGGCCTGCACCAGCTCGGCGGCCGCGCCCTCATCGGGCACCCCGGCCGAGTCGACAACCGCGAGGAACCGGTGCACCTCGCCGCCCAGCAGGTCGGCCACCCGCTGCCGGAGGTCAAGGCGCACCCGGGCACCCAGGTCGCGCATCAGGCCGGCCCGAACAAGGACTCCAGCAGGCGCTGTGGCACCGCGCCGGACTCATCGCTGCCTGGCGGGCCGTCTGGCGCCGCGTAACCTAGTGCGCCCATGGTCAGCACGAGCGCCAGCGACTCCTCATCGAAGGAGACGACCCTGGCGATAGACCGCTTGGTGACCTTCTCCTCGGTGACCAGCTGGAGAACGTGCTCCTGCCACCCCCGGACCGCCCGCTCGGCCGCAGCTGCCAGGCCGGCGCTGGCCCGTGCGAGAGCTGCCGGATCCTGGCTGTCCGCGCTGGTGTCCCGGCCGCCGACGAGCCCGAGATCCGCGAGCGCCGTCGCGACGAAGTCCGCCTCGCTCACCGCGGCAGTCCGGCGGTCGTCCTCGCTGGTGGCTGAGCCCAGGCCGGCGAGCAGGCCAGCGCCGGCCGGCTCCTGCTGCCAGTCGCTGACGACGAGCTCAGCCGCACGGGCGGCGGTCGCGGTCACCAGGGACACCATGCTGGCAGCCAGCGCGGACTTCAGCGCGGCAGCCCGGGCCGGCATGCGCTGCTTCTTCTGCCGGCCCCGGCCGCGCCGGACCTGAAGCGTGCGGAGCAGGTCGCCGGTCCCGGCGAAGTCCTGCCATCGCGCGAGCACTTCGCCGCGCAGCAGCGACCCGTCGCCGGTGGCCTGGTCGAAGTCGGCCAGACTCGCGGTGAAGACGGAGTCCACGACCTGGCGCAGCTGCTCGCGCAGCTCGAGCTGGCTGGCCACCTGGGCCGCGAGAGCCGGCACCCGGCTGCGGAAGGTGTCGAGCACCCCGGACATGGTCTGCGTCAGCACCGCGACCCGGCGGTCGTCGCGCCGGGCGGTGTCGGCGAGCCAGTCCCGGACCGGGGCGGCGATCGCGGCCGGCAGCTGAGCGTCGGTGATGACCGTCTCCGGGATGATGAACCGGCGGATATCACCGAGACCGTTGGCCTCGAGCATGGCGTCGAAGTGCTCGGTGAGCTCAAGCCCGGCGGCCGGCGGGACCCTGGACAGCGCCAGGGCCAGAGCGGCACCGCGGTCGCGGGCGTCCTTCAGCATCTCCCAGACGGCCGCGTCGGCGTAGCGCCGGGCCGTCGTGACGAACAGCCACAGGTCCGACGCGTCGAGGAACTGATGAGCGAAGTCATGATGGGCCTGGACGACCGAGTCGATGTCGGGCGTGTCCAGCACGGCCACGCCCTTGGGCATGCCATCGCTGGCCGCCAGCACTAGCAGCCCGTCCCGGCCCGGCATGGCCAGCCCCTGCTGGCGGACCCGCGGGAGCGTGGGGAGGAACACGTTCTCGGCGAACCAGCGCATGTCATCGGGATGACAGGCAAGCACCGGGCTGTTCGTGGTCGGCCGCCGGATGCCGGTGGCGCTTACCTGCCTGCCGACCACGCTGTTCATCAGCGTCGACTTGCCCGCGCCCGTCGATCCCACCAGCGCCACGAGAATAGGCGCACCCGACTGCCGCAGCCTGGGCAGCAGGTAGTCGTCGATCTGGCTCAGCAGCTTGACCCGCTCGGCCCGGGCCTCGGCAACGCCAGGCGCCTCGAAGAGCAGCGGGACGGTCACGACCGGATGCCGGAGGCCAAGCAGGGCGGCCTCCAGCTTCCGCGCATCAACGCGCGCGAACGGCACGTCCTCGTCCGGCTCGGCACCGGGCGGTCTGCTGGCCGGCCGCCCGGCGTCCGACGCACGGGTCCAGATTGAGCTGGCCGGCCAGGCCTGGTGATCCGGCGCGCCAGCCGGGGTCGCGGAGCCCGCATGACCGGCAGACTCTGGTCCTGCCACCGCGTCATCGTCCGCCAGCGCCGCGTCATCGTCCGCCAGCGCGGCGTTGTCGTCCGCCAGCGCCGCGTCATCGTCCGCCAGCGCGGCGTCATCGTCCGCGGGCCCGCCTTCATGGCGGCCATGCCAGGCTGGCCGGCCGGGATCGGCCAGCGGTCCGCGATGCTGCTGCGCGTCGCCTGGCCAGCCGGTACCGCCGGCTGCGGGCGATCCGGCTGCGGGCGATCCGGCTTCGGTGCCGGGGGGGCTCGCGGGCACGGGGGCAGGCAGGGGGACCTCAGCGAACAATGACCGGCTGCGGGCAGCCGGGGCTGCATGGCCGGCTCCCCCGTGCGGCACTGGTGCCGCCGCCGCGTCCTGTCCCTCGGTCATACTCCGGGTCTCCTGCCCCGCCCATGCCTTCGCCGTCAGGCCTGTCCTGCCTGGCCGCGCCCGGCCGGGCAGTGTTTGCGCTGGTCATCAGCACACGCCGCACCACCACGACTGTCGACCGAAAAGCCCGGCCCTGTCCAGTCCTCGGCCGACAGTATCCGGCCTTGAGGCTATTGTGCGCCGCTAGGGCAGATTACCGGCTGTAATGCTCCAAGATGAACCAGTGCACGGCCAGATCCTGGCGGCCAGCCGCCGCGACGCCGACCGCGAGCATCGCCAGAGCCGCACCACAGACTCCGCATAAGACCACGATAATACCCAGTAACCGGGCATACGTTCGAGTCCAGAATGCTACTTTTCGGTAACGCCCGCCGAGTCGAAAGTGGCCACGTCTCGCAGCGCCCGCACTGCGCTCTGCACGATCGGCAGCGCCAGCAGTGCACCGGTCCCCTCACCGAGCCGGAGGTCCAGGTCGACCAGCGGCCGCAGGCCCAGGTGCTCCAGCGCGACTGTGTGGCCCGGCTCGGCTGACCGGTGCCCGGCGATGAGGCAGCTGGCGGCGCCCGGCGCGATGGCGCAGGCGGCCAGCGCCGCGCTCCCGGCAATGACTCCGTCCAGGATGACCGGAACGCCGAGCGCGGCCCCGGCCATGATGAACCCGGCGATGGCGGCGTGCTCGAGACCGCCGACAGCGGCCAGCGTCCGCACCGGGTCGGCAGGGTCGGGGTGATTCAGGGCAAGGCCGCGGCGCACGACGTCGATCTTCCTGGCCAGCGTGGCGGTGTCCACGCCGGTGCCGCGGCCGGTGACCTCGGAGGCGTCGCGGCCGGTGAAGGCGCAGATGAGCGCCGCGGACGCGGTCGTGTTCGCGATCCCCATGTCGCCGGTCAGCAGGCACCGGTTGCCGGCCGCGACCAGGTCGCGCGCCACCTCGATGCCCACGCCCATCGCCGTCACCGCCTGGTCCTGGCTCATGGCCGGCCCGGCGGTGAAGTCAGCGGTGCCCCTCGCGATCTTGCGGGGCAGCAGTCCGGGGACCTGGTCCAGATCGGCCGCCACGCCGACGTCAACGACGACGACCTCGGCCCCGGTCTGGGCGGCGAACGCGTTGACCACCGCTCCGCCGGCCAGGAAGTTCGCCACCATCTGGCCGGTCACCTCCTGCGGCCAGGGCGTGACCCCCTGCGCATGGACGCCGTGGTCGGCCGCGAAGATGGCGACCGCGGCCGGCTCGGGCATCGGCGGCGGGCACGCGCCGGCCAGGCCGGCCAGCTGGATCGAGACGTCTTCGAGCACGCCGAGCGATCCGGCCGGCTTGGTCAGCTGGGCCTGGCGCTGCCGGGCCGCGGCCACGGCGTCAGCGTCCAGCGGCCTGATCGCGGCACGGACCTCGTCGAGCAGGCTGACCGCCTCGCGGCCGGGCAGTTCCCGCCTGCCGTACTCCTCGGCGTGCACGGCCCAGCCGAGCGGCCGCCTGCGGGCCCAGCCGGCCTGCGCGAGCTCGGGCTCGGGGGCGAAGCTCCTGACATAGCCGACGCACAGGTACGCCACGACCTCCAGGTGCGACGGCAGGCCAAGCTCGGCTGCCAGCTCGCGCTCGCTGAAGAAGCTGACCCAGCCGACGCCAAGGCCCTCGGCCCTGGCCGCCAGCCAGAGGTTCGCCACCGCCAGGACGCTCGAGTAGGCCGCGGTCTGCGGCTGGGCGTGCCGCCCCAGGGTGTGCCGGCCGCCCCTGGTCGGGTCGCACGTCACGACGATGTTGACCGGCGTCTGCAGGATCGCCTCGGTCTTGAGCCGGTCGAACGCGCGCGCCCGCGCCCCCGGCAGCGACGCCGCGAAGTCATCCCGCGACCGCTCGGCGAGTGCCTTGATCCCGGCCCGCCGGGCCGGGTCGCTGATCACGATGAAGTCCCAGGGCTGGGAGAACCCCACCGATGGCGCCCGGTGGGCCGCCGCCAGCACCCGCTCGAGCACGTCCGCCGGGACCGGGTCCGGGAGGAAGTCGCGGCGCACATCGCGCCGCTCCTCGATGACCCGGTAGACAGCCTCGCGCTCACCGGCCGGGAAAGCATTCATATCGGGGGACAAGTTACCCGGCATCAGCCGGCACTGTCGTCGTCAGCCAGGGCGGCGGGCGGGCCCTCGGGCCCCCAGCCTGCATACGTGCCGGCCGCCTCGAGGGCGTTCCCGAGCAGGGCGTTAAAGGCGGCCACGGCCACGGCCGGGCCGCCCTTCTCCGACACGTTGCTGACCGACGGCAGGCCGGAGGCCCGCAGCGCGTCCTTGGCCTCGGCCGCGCCGACGAATCCGACGGGCAGGCCGATCACGAAGGCCGGCTCGACCTGCCGGCTGAGAATCTCGGCCAGCGCAGCCGGACCGCCGCCGACGACCCACACGGCGCCTGGGCCGACCTCGCCGAAAGCGAGCCTGACCGCGGCAGCGGCCCTGGTGATCGATGCCGTCCTCGACAGGCGCTGCGTGAGCGGCTCGCTGACCTTGCAGAGCACCGGGCTGGCGGTGATGCCGGCCGCGACCATCGTGGTGTCGGCGATGACTGGCGCGCCCGCGGCCAGCGCGGCGACCCCCTCGGCCAGCGAGTCCTCGTCGCAGACCAGGTCGGTGAAGTAGTCAAAGTCAGCGCTGGCGTGAATCACGCGCTCAGTCACGTCGCGGCTGAATCGCGGCAGCCGGGAGAAATCGATCCTGGAGCGCAGGATCCGGTACGCCTCCTCGGCAACCGGGCTCATCACGGCTGGCGCCCCATCCGGCCAGGTCACGCCCGCACCTCCTTGCGCCCCCCTGACGGAACTGCGAATCGCCGGCGCGACCAGCACATCCCCGGCAGGCGCCCCGGCATCCCAGCATGGCACAGCGCCCGCAGGCAGGCTCCCGCATCGCCTGGCTTGCGTTACCGGCGTCCGGATGGCAGGCGGCGTTCCCCGGTGCCGATGATCAGGACGGGAACGCACACTCCGGCGCCACGGTCATAGCTCGCGGTCGCGGCCCACGTCCGACCGGCCGGCCCCGGATGTCGCTGCGGTCAGCGCCGGGGCGGTGAGTCGCCGGGCACCATCGACATCGGGCCGGTGTCGCTGCTGGCCGGCACCTCGGCAGTCGCCAGGTCGGCGCCGACGGAGGCTGCTGCCTCCTCGTCGCGGTCGCGGTCCTTAAAGAGCAGGTAATGGAAGATCAGGAACCGCGCCACGAAGGTGACGCAGTTCATCAGGAAATACGCGCCCTGCACGACCAGGTGCTTCTTGAAATGGGTGTAGCCCATGTCGTGCGCCCACACGCTCGCGTAGTGCGACGTCAGGCCGAGAATGACCCAGACGGCAATGGAGACCGCCCAGAACGGCAGGGTCTCGCGCAGCCAGTCCGGCTTCCCCTTGCGCTCCCAGGCCCAGCGGCTGAGCAGGTAGCTGACCAGCGCCGCGGCCATCGACGCGATGACGCCGGAGGCACCCGCGCTCAGGTTGACCGGCCCGGTCAGCAGGCCGAGCACGACCTGGCTGGTGATCACCGCGACGATGGCCACCGGCACGAACCGGGCAAACCGCGTCCCCGCCTCGGTGCGCAGCTTGCGCTCGAGCGGCGCGGGAACTATGCGCCATGCGGCCGCGAGGATCTTCTCCGATACGGAACTCATGGATTCCCTAGGCTTGACGGGCGGCTGTGGCTGAACTGGTATTTCTGACAGCGACAGGTATCACAGTACGGGAACCCGAGGAGGGCTTCGCGGGAAACCCTCCGAGCCCCGGATGATCCGTCTGGCGGCAGCGGAACGGCTGGTCACCAGCTGGTGACGGCACGCATCCGGCTGCTGACAATGCCAGCGGACATCAAGGATAGGTCAGCGACTTCGATGGACCTGACGGCGGGCGGGCCCGAATGAAAATCCTGATTCCCGGCGGTGACGGGTACCCGGGCTGAGTGGCGCAGCACGACGAGCGTGATCAGCAACTGACCGGAAGGCTAGGTCCGGCCGCCGAGATCGACGGGCTTGTGCCAGCCGCCGGGCTGAGTCAGCCGCACCGTCCACAGCCGGCCCCTGGCGCCGGTCCAGAACACCTGCAGGGCGCTGGTGCCGGAACTGGCCGCCGCGTACGGCGCTGACCGCAGGCCGGTGGCGGCCGGGACCGGCGCGGGCGTGCCCCAGCCACCGCTGGCCAGCCGGCCGATGGAATACAGCCGCCCGCCAGGGCCGCGGTACACGATGCGCTCAGCACCAGCCGTCACCGCTGGCCAGGGCTGGCCGGCGATCACTCCGCCGCGCTTCTGCGGTCCGATCGCCGCGTGCCCGGGCCGCAGCTCCGCGGACCAGATGGCATGCGGCGCCGTAGCACCCTCCCAGAACACGTCGACCTCGCCGCTGCCGAGCGCAACCGCCTGCGGCGCGCCGCCCAGCTTGCCCATGCCGAGATCCTGCGGGGCGGACCAGGACCGGGCGAGGCTGCGCACCGCGCGCCACAGGTGGCCGTCCGTGCCCTTCCAGAACAGCTGGACCTGGCCCGAGGCCGTCTCGACCGGGTACGGCGCGCTGGCCAGGCTGCCGCCCAGATTCTGCGGCCCGCTCCAGCCCGCGCCGGGACTGTACTGCGCGTGCCAGGCGTGATCGTCGTGCGTCCCGGCCCAGAACACGTCGACGACGCCGTTGGGCTGTGCCACCGCGTGCGGGGAGCCGATCTGGCCCATCTGCGTCAGAGTTCGCGCCTGCTGCCAGCCCGACGAGGTCCGGCTGCGCTCCCACAGCACATCGCCGCTGCCGCGGTAGAACACTTCCACCGTGGCCGAGTTGACCTGGACGGCGCTCGGCGCCGCGGTGAGATAACCGCCCAGGTCCGTGCGCCTCCACTTGCCGGCCGCGGTTCTCGCGTCCTCCCACAGGCGGTGATCCGAGCCCTCGTAGAACACCGCGGGCGCAGCGCCGGACGCCGTGACGCCCGGCGACGCCTGCGCTGTGCCGCCCGGAGTGGCCAGCGAGACATCGAGGTAGTCCTGGTCGACGTCCAGCGTGTCGCCGCCATAGGTCTGCTCGACGTCGCCGCTGAACTGGTGCAGGCGGCGCCCGCCGGCCCACTCCCCCGACTTGTACACGCCGTCGGCAACGTTGCGCGACCCGTTCCACAGCGCGTCGTAGATGGCGTCCGGCATCACGTACCGGCCCGACTTATAGGTCCGCGCGAGGTCGGACACAGCGGAGTCTGAACTGCTGTAGACGCCGGACTTGTAGCCGAGCTTGTGCAGCTCCGTCGTCCAGGACGACAGGAAGCTCAGGGCCACTCCGCTCTGAGCCGGCTTGTAGGCCTCCATGTCGTAGTAGATCGGCGTGCGCGGGCCCAGGCCGAACCGCTCGGCTTCCGTGACGGCGTCCTTCGCCGCCGACACGCCCTGGCTGGCCGGCGACGTCAGCTGGCCGAACGATGCCTGCGGGCCGGCATACATGGGAATGAACCGCCAGCCCGTCGCCGCCTGCTGCCGCACCCAGCCCGGAGTCAGGTTCTGCTGGTCGCAGGCCCGGTCGGCACCGCCGATATAGATGCCGACGGCGCCGTAGGGAGAGTCGCGCCACCACGTCCGCATGTACGCCGAGCTTGGCGCCGCGCACACGTCAAAGCCGATGCCGACATCGTTCTCGACCGACGCCGGGAGGGCCGGGTACCCGACGGAGGCGTCAGCGGAGGCGCTGTCACGGGCGCCCGAGGCGGCCTGCTCGCTGGCCGCAATCCCGGCTGAAGTGTCCCCGGCGCCGCCGCCGGAGCCCGCGGCCTGGCCGGCCGAGCCGAGCCTGGCCGGGTCCGGCACCACGATGGACGGCGCGGCCAGGCCGGCGCTTGCCAGCACCCGGTAGATCGCGGCCGGGTCGGTGTCGAAGGTCGCGGTCACGGCGATGCCGGGGGCGCTGGCGGTGATCTGATCGGACACCGGATTTTCCTGCGACTCGCGGACGGCATCCGCCGGGCCGGGCTGGATCACGATCGCCTCGGTTGTCCCGAGCAGCCAGCTCGGGCAGTGCTGGTCGGATCCCGGCGTGCCCAGGTAGACCGCATGCAGGTCGAAGCGCACGCAGGTGCCCCGATGCCGGGCCAGGCTGAGCACTGGCCACGACGCAGGTACCTCAAACTGGTAGCCGCGGTAGGAAACCGCCTTGACTGCAGCGGCCGCAGCAGCCGAGGCCGGCCATGCCAGGCCGGCGACTGCCAGCGCGCAGGTCGTGAAAACGGCCAGCGGATACCGCGTCAACCACGTACGAAACATGACCAGTACCGGCTTTCTGTTCCGGAGAGCAGACGGCTGGCTGATCCGCGGCGGCGGGCATCACGGAATGCACCAGATATCAGCGCCAAGAAGACGACAATGACCGGCGGGAGCAGGCCTAATTTCTTCTTCCGGTTCCGGATCCGGTGCAGTAGTTCGCGTGCACGGTCGTTCCCCCCAGGCATGACGAGCTACATCCTCCCCGTATCCGCCTTGTCCCCCGACAAGGCGCTGAGCAGGGGATCAGCGGCACATCGTCCGCATTGATCCCGGCACTCGGCTAACGCCATAACGCGGCAATGGCGCTAAGGCTAAGCGCTCAGGAAGATTACGTTAGTTGCCGATGATGGGCTCGCGCGCGCGACGCGCCCGGCTCATTGCCTGATTGCCAGAAGACCGGCTGTCAATTGCGCGGAAGCCGGCTTTATGCCCGTGCGCGCAGATCACGCAAGGCGCCATAGCGACCACCGGTCAGTAGCGAGATCCCGGCACAATTCATACGCCGTCGCCGGCACTAACCGCTCGGGCGCCGCCTCGACCCGCCAGCACTCGCGGCCGGGAACGGCATCAGGACTGGCCGGCGGCGCGGCCGGCAGACTGCGGTGATCGAGGACGAACATCACGGTGTACATCCGCCCGCGCCAGACGAACCTGGCTGGCCTGCCGTGCCGCAGCCAGACCTCGACTGGCTCGCCGCGGACACCGCGCATCCCGTCGCTCCCTGGCCCTGGCACCGCACCGGCACCGGTGTACCGCCCAGGGGAAGACAGGCAGGCTTACTACATTCGAACATACATTCGCGTGGCACCGGAGGCAAGCTCGCAGCTCAGGACGCTGCCCAGCCCGGCATCGGGAAGCCCGCCAGCAGCTCCCTGACCTCGCCGGCGATCCGCCCGATGGCCTCCTCGTCGTCCTTGGCCGCGGCAGTGATCGCCGCGTCCATCCACGCGGCGGTCTGATCCATGTGCTCCTCGGTCAGGCCGCGGGTGGTGATGGCGGGCGTTCCGATCCTGATCCCCGACGGGTCGAACGGCTTGCGCGGGTCGAAGGGCACGGTGTTGTAGTTCACCTCGATGCCCGCCCGGTCCAGCGCCCTGGCCGCGGGCTTGCCCGCGATGCCCTGAGCCGTGAGGTCCATCAGGATCAGGTGATTGTCCGTCCCGCCGGATATCAGCGTGTAACCGCGCGCGAGCAGCGCGTCGGCCAGCGCCCGCGCGTTCGCGACGACCTGATGCGCGTACGAACGGAACGATGGCTGGGCCGCCTCTCGCAGCGCGACCGCGATCGCGGCGGTCGTGTGATTGTGCGGGCCGCCCTGCAGGCCGGGGAAAACAGCCTTGTCCACGGCCCGCGCATGCTCCGCCACTGACATGATCATCGCGCCGCGCGGCCCGCGCAGGGTCTTGTGCGTCGTCGTCGTGATCACCTCGGCATAACCGGCCGGCGAGGGATGCGCGCCGCCCGCGATCAGGCCCGCGATGTGCGCGATATCCGCCACCAGGACCGCGCCGATCTCGTTCGCGATCTCGCTGAAGGCCGGGAAGTCGATCGTCCGCGGGATGGCCGTCCCGCCGCAGAAGATCACCCTGGGACGCTCGCGCCTGGCCAGGTCGCGCACCTCATCGAAGTCGATCCGGCCAGTGTCCGCCCGCACGCCGTACTGCACCGACCGGAACCACTTGCCGGTCGCAGAGACCGGCCAGCCGTGGGTCAGATGGCCTCCCATCGGCAGCGCCATGCCCATCACGGTTTCCCCCGGCGCCAGGAAGGCCAGGTACACCGCGAGATTCGCGGGCGAGCCCGAGTACGGCTGGACGTTGGCGTGGTCGACGCCGAACAGCTGCTCCGCGCGCTCGCAGGCCAGCCGCTCGATCGGGTCGATGAACTGCTGGCCCTCGTAATAACGCCTGCCGGGGTAGCCCTCGGAGTACTTGTTCGTCAGGACGCTGCCGCTCGCCTCCAGCACGGCGACGGACACATAGTTCTCCGACGGGATCAGCCTGATCTTGTCGCGCTGACGGCTGGCCTCGGCCTCGATGAGATCCGCGGCCTCGGGGTCGGCGCTGGCAACGTGCGGGATGGGCGGCTGATGCATCTCGTGCTCCTCGTCCGCCGCGCTCCAGCGGGCTGGCGACAGGGTGCCTGCTGATTCGCGGGCCAGACCCTCATCATGCCGAATCAGGCCGGAGCCGTACACGCCTCGTTCCCGGCCCTGAAGAGCAGGCCCTCAGCCCGCAGGTATACCTGATGCCCGGCCTGGCAGCAGACGTCCGGTTTGCGCTCCGGCTCGCCGTCAGTCGGCGCGGTCAGGCGGATCAGGCCCGAGCCGGGCAGCGCCATAACGGCCTGAAGCCGTCACGAGGGGCCGCCCGGGCTCAGCTCAGCCTGCAACTGCCTCCAGCAGCTTCTTGCGCTGCTGCTCGCCCAGACCTCCGACCCGACGGTTGTCGTCGATGCCGGCCTCTTCCATCACGGCTGCGGCCTTCGCCGGGCCGTACCCGGGCATCGCCTTGATGACCTGGGCAACCTTGGTCTTCTTGGTGATGTCGTCGGTCTTGGCGAGCACCTGGGCGATGCTCACCTTGCCGGCCTTGACTGAAGCCAGCAGCTCGCTGCGCTTCTTACGGGCAGCCTGCGCCTTAGCCAGCGCGTCGGCGCGCTGCTCTGGTGTAAGTGTTGGCAGAGCCATGTCACTCCTTCGGTTGAGTCGATCAACTGTCCCACATACCCGCTGCTAGGAGCGGTAGCCGTAGTTCGTGTCGCTCTCACCTGCGGTGGCGGCCCGGTTGAAGCCGAAATGAGGAACTGATCTACTTTTGAGCCACGGCGCTACCCCGCCCTGCGGGCGTCCTGCCCGGAAGGAGGGCATTGCCATGGCAGACCAGACGCACACCGCACGGGAGCTTGCCCGCCGGTCCCAGGCGGCCGTCCGGGCGAAGGACCGCGACGGGTGGCTGAGCCTGTTCGCCCCCGATGCGGTCGTCCAGGATCCGATCGGGCCGTCCCTGTTCGACCCGGACGGCACCGGTCATCGCGGTCCGGCGGCCATCGCGGCCTTCTACGACACGGTCATCGCCCCGAACGACCTCATCACCTTCGAGATCGAGAGCTCCTACCTGTGCGGCGACGAGGTCGCCGACGTCGGCATCATCCGGACCGTCCTGCCCGGCGGCAGGCACGTCGCGGTCGTGCACGGCGTCTACACCTACCGCGGCAACGGCGCCGGGCAGCTGGCCGGGCTGCGGGCGTACTGGGAGTTCGACAAGGCCGAGCTCATCGAGGCCAGTCCCGGCGCCTGACCGCGCCCGCCGCGCGACCGTTGCTTATCAGCAAGTAACCTGCCTAGGCGGCCGCCGCACAGGAGCGGGCCCGCGGCCTGCGACACCAGGCCGTTTCCCCTCAACTCGGAGCTGAGCAGTGCGCATCGGGCAGATCGTCATCGACCTGGCCCCGCTGCGCGACAGCCGCGACTACCGGCTGCTGTTCAGCGGGCGTTTCGTGTCAATGGCGGGGAACGCAGTCGCCACCACCGCGGCCGACTGGCAGGTCTACGCGCTGACCCACGACTCGCTGGCCGTCGGCCTGCTCACCCTGGCGGCCAGCGCCGGGATGTTCATCGGGCTGCTGGCCGGCGGCATGCTCGCCGACCGGCACGACCGGCGGACGCTGATCATGGCCGTCCAGCTGCCGCAGGCGGTTCTCGCGGCGCTGCTGATGGTCAACAGCCTGCTCGCGCACCCGGCGCTCTGGCCGCTCTACGTGATCACCTTCGGCATCGGCCTGTGCTCCGGGCTCGCGTCCCCGGCGTCGACGGCAACGACGCCGGCGCTGGTCGGCATCGCCAAGCTGCCCGCGGCCGCGGCCCTGAACGCGACCGCGAACCAGATCGGCCAGCTCGGCGGCCCTGCCATCGCCGGGCTGCTCATCGCCGGGCCGGGGCTGGCCAGCTGTTACGCGATCGACGCCGTGTGCTTCGCCGTGTTCGGGCTGGCGATGCTCGGCCTGCCGCCGCTGCCACCGACAGTGCGGGCGCAGCGGCCGGGCCTGAAGTCGCTGGCCGAGGGGTTCCGCTACGTCCGGCACAACGGCGTCGTCGGCGGCATGCTGCTCATCGACACAAACGCCATGATCTTCGGCATGCCGTCGGCCCTGTTCCCGGCCCTGGCCAGCACGCACTTTCACGGCGGCCCGGCCACGTTCGGCCTGCTGGTGGCAGCACCCGGACTCGGCGCCCTGGTCGGCGCGGCGACCAGCGGCTGGACCGGGCGGATCCGCCGGCCCGGCCGGGTCGTGATCGGCGCGGGCATTGTCTGGGGAGCCGCCATCGCCCTGTTCGGCCTGGTGGACAGCCTTCCGCTGGCGCTGTTCTTCCTGGCGCTGGCCGGCTTCGGTGACCTGATCTCCGAGGTCCTGCGGAACGCGCTGCTCCAGCGCTACACCCCCGATCAGCTGCGCGGCCGCGTCTCCAGCCTGTACCTCGCTCAGGTGAACAGCGCTCCGGCCGTGGGCAACGTCGAGGCGGGCTGGGTGGCGGGGCTCGTATCGCCGGTGTTCTCCGTGGTCAGCGGCGGCCTGGCGTGCGTGGCCGGGGCACTGGTTCTCGGCGCGCTGATCCCGGCGCTGCGCAACTCCACCCTCACAGGGGCCGGGGCAGACGGGGACCAGGTGCCCGCGGCAGCGCGGGAGACGACGGTCTAGCCCCGGTCGGCTCGGGCGGCCGGTCGTCAGGACCGCGCCGCGGTCGTCAGGACCGAGCGCCGGCCGAAGGCAGCCGCCCGGCGGCCGGTCGTCAGGACCGCACGCCGGCCGGCGCCAGGGCCGGCAGCCCGGGCGGAGGCCCGCCCTCGATCAGGCGCAGTACCGCGTCCGTGTCGAGATTGTCAGCGACCAGATCGCCGAGCAGGTCCAGGCTGGCCTCGCGCAGCGCGGCGAAGCTGGTATCTGAGGCCGGCTTGAAGTCGCGTCCGGCGAACGCGGCGACGTCAGTCAGGAACGACCGGCGGAACTGGTCGTTCTGCAGCGTGCCGTGCCAGCTCGTGCCCCAGACCGCGCCGCTGCGGCAGCCGTCAAGGAACGGCTCTGCCCTGATCCCGCTGACGGTCACCTGGCCGTGATGGACCTCGTAGCCGGACACGGGAACCCCGTACGCAGTTCCGGCCGGGCGGCCGAGTGTCTTCGCCTCGGTGAACGTCACGCTGGCGGGCAGCAGCCCGAGACCGGACACAGTCCCGGCCCCCGATTCCACGTCATCGGAGATCTCCTCGGCCAGCATCTGAAACCCGCCGCAGATCCCGAGTACCGGACGACCGGCCTGCGCGCGGGAGGCGATCACCTCGGACATGCCTCGTTCCCGCAGGTAGGCAAGATCAGCCACGGTGGCCCGCGACCCCGGCAGTATCACGAGGTCAGCGTCCGCCAGCTCCTCGGCGGTGGCGGCCATCCTGACCAGCACGCCCGGCTCGGCCGCCAGGGCGTCGATGTCGGTGAAGCTGCTCATCCGCGGCAGCCGCACGACGCTGACGCGGAGCACCTCGTGACCGAGTGGGCCGCCCGCAGCCAGCGGACGGGGGCGGGTGTCGCAGCCGGGCGAGTCCTCCGCATCCAGCCAGAGCCCCGGCGTCCAGGGCAGCACGCCAAGCACCGGGCGGGCGGTGAGGTTCCGCAGGACACCGAGGCCCGGCTCCAGGTCGCCACTGCCGCCGGCCCGGGCCTTATTGATGACAAAGCCGGCCAGCTGAGCCTGATCCTCGGGGCTGAGCAGGGCGATGGTGCCGTACAGCGCCGCCAGCGAGCCGCCGCTGCCGGCATCGGTCACCAGCAGCGCGGCCAGGCTCGCGGCCCGGGCCAGCTCGGTGTTCGCGATGTCCGGGCCGAGGAGGCTGACCTCGGCCGGGTTGCCGGCGCCCTCGCAGATCACGACATCGAACTCGCGGCGCAGCTGACTGAGGCTGTCCAGTGCCACGTCGAGCAGCCGCCCGGCGTTCTCGGAGTAGCCGGTCCGGTCGACCACTCCGACGGCCTGGCCGAGCACGACGACCTCGCTGCCTCCGATGGCGGGCTTCAGCAGGACAGGATTCATCCGCGCGTCCGGTTCCAGCCCGGAAGCCGCGGCCTGCATGGCCTGCGCCCGGCCGATCTCCGCACCGTCGGCGGTCACGAAAGAGCTGAGCGAGGTGCTCTGCGCCTTGAACGGCGCCACCCGCACACCCTGACGGTGCAGCCAGCGGCACAGCCCGGCGGCGACCGCGCTCTTCCCTGATCCTGAGGTCGTGCCCGCGATCAGTAAGGCGCCGTTCACCGCCGGCACTCGCCCCGGCGCCCTGCCGTGAGGCTGCCGGTCATGACCGGCATTCGGCTGACCTGGGGGTTTTCGGAGCGCGGCAGCGGGCGGCGGGGCATGGGACACGACGATAGGCAATTCTGGCGGAGAAAGCAGCGACCCGAACGACAAGGCGTGTCCGCTGCGTGATCTGAATCGGGCACAATGTGCGCGTGGCGCCTGTAGCTCAGCCGGATAGAGCAGCTGCC
>CAVVBL010000003.1:0-78858 GCA_963746485.1 uncultured Actinomycetota bacterium
CGGATTCAGACCATGCGCGATCCGGCTGCGGCGAAGGCCAGGGACCGCGACCTGCTCGCCCGCAGGGCCGCCAGGCAGGCCCCGGAGAAGATCAGGTTCCCCGGCCTGACGGACGGGATGCTGTCGGGAGGCCTCGGTCCCGGCCGGGGTGAGCTTTTCATTCAGGCCATCGTCAGCGACGGACGCCGGACCGGGCGGTTCGACGAGGTGGCAGGTACAGGCTTCGTTCTGCTGGCGACCGGGCCGGAGTACCGCAGGCTGGCGGCGGCTGGCCTGGCCGGCGCGCTCCGGGCGGCAGGCGTGCGGGTGGCTGGCCTTGTGCCGCCCGGCGCCGGCACCGGCGCCGCGGCCCCCCGCCCGGCCGACGGCTGGCTTGCCGATGTGCACGGCGGGTATCACCGCTGGCTCGCTGAGCGCGGCTCCAGTGCGGTCGCGGTCCGGCCCGATTTCTACGTGTATGGCTGCGCCGCAGGTCAGGGCGGGGCGGAGCGACTCGCGGCGGAGCTGCTGGCTGATATCGGAGTTACCATCGCCAACCGGACGCAGTCGCTACTGCCCGAGACCGACCCATGACGGACCGGCATAAGCTGAGCGCCGTGAATGCCAAGACGTTCCGCGGCGGCGACGGTGCGGATGACCAGGGCGTGACGTCGGCGGATGCAGTTCGCGATCGGCAGACCCGCCAGGGCATCCAGTCGGTCGAGATCGCCATGACAGTCCTGCTCGCGCTGGAATCGGGAGCAGGGCCGATGAGCCTGTCCCAGATCGCCGCGAAGTCCGGTATGCAGCCAAGCAAGGCCCACCGCTACCTCGTCAGCCTGTCCAGGGTGGGCCTGGTGGCGCAGTCACCCGCCTCCGGGCAGTACGACCTCGGCCCGGCACTGCGACGGCTCGGGGCCGAGTCGCTGCGGCGGATGGACGAGGTCAGCCTCGCCTCTGAGCACATGCCGGGGCTGCGGGACCGCACCCAGCACTCGGTCAACCTGGCCGTCTGGGGTGACAGCGGCCCGGTGATCGTCCGCTGGGACTACGGGGCCTACGCGCTGCCGATCACCGTCCGGGTCGGCGCCACGATGCCGCTGCTCGCCTCCGCCGTTGGGCGGGTCTTCCTCGCCTACCTGCCGAAGGTGCTGACCGCGCCGGTGCTCAAGGCGCAGTACGGCCCGGACGACAAGAGGCCGTTCGACGAGGACGAGATAGAGCAGGTCAAGGCGACCGTCCGCGGCGAGGGCGTGGCCTTCACCTCGGGCAGCCTGATCCCTGGCCTGGCCTCGCTGGCCGCCCCGGTGTTCACCACCGGCTCGTCGCTGCCGCTCGCGGCCGCCATCGCGCTGCCGAAGCAGCAGGCGACCCCGAAGGTGCTGCGGTCCCTGCGCGCTGAGCTGCTGGGCACGACCGCGGCGATCTCGGCTGAGCTTGGCTACACCGGCGAGCACGAGCCGGCCTCCCGCCTGGCCTGAGCTCCCGCTGCCCGCTGCCCGCTGCCCCTAGACCGAACCCTGTTCTGCTTGGCAGGATCAGGCTAAAGGTTGCGAGCCGCGAAATAACGGAGGGCTGAAACACGATGGGCGGACTGCAGACCGAAGTCGAGGCGGCCGAGGTCGGATTCGATCAGAAGCGACTGGACCGCATCGACAGGCACTTCGCCCGCTACGTGGACGAGCAGAAGCTGGCCGGCTGGCTCATCACGGTTGCCCGGCACGGCAAGCTCGCGCACGTGTCCGCCTACGGGCAGCGCGACATCGAGGCGGGGCTGCCCGTTGAGGCGGACAGCCTCTGGCGCATCTACTCCATGACCAAGCCGATCACTTCCGTCGCGGCGATGATGCTCTACGAGGAAGGCGGATTCGAGCTGACCGACCCGCTCTACCGGTACATCCCGTCGTTCCGCGACGTCCGGGTGTTCGCAGGGGGCAGCGACATCAGCTACAAGACCGTGCCGGCCGCTGAGCCGATCCGGATCTGGCACCTGCTGTCTCACACCTCCGGTCTGACCTACGGCTTCATGCGCAACCACCCGGTGGACGCGATCTACCGCGCCCGCGGCTTCGAGTGGGGCTCGCCGCGAGGCGCTGACCTGGCGGCTGTCTGCGATCAGTTCGCCTCGATGCCGCTGCTGTTCCAGCCGGGCAGCGAGTGGAGCTACTCGGTTGCCACCGACGTGCTCGGCCGGCTCGTCGAGATCGTCTCCGGGCAGCGCCTGGACGAGTTTTTCGCGAGCCGGATCTTCGGCCCGCTCGGCATGACCGACTCGGCGTTCTTCGCGGGCCCCGATGATCACTCCCGGCTGGCCGCGCTGTACACGCGCAGCCCCGAGAACGGCCACGCCACCCGGATGGACACGATGGGCAGCGCCGCGCTCAAGGAGCCTGTGTACCTCAGCGGCGGCGGCGGGCTGGTGTCATCGGCGGGGGACTACAACCGGTTCACCCAGATGCTGCTGAACCGGCCGGACAGCCCGGCGGGCGAACTGGACGGCGTCCGGCTCCTCAGCCCCCGCACTGTCGCCTACATGGCCAGCAATCACCTGCCCGGCGGCGCCGACCTGGATACGTTCGGGCGGCCGCTGTACGCCGAGACCGTATTCGCCGGGGTCGGCTTCGGCCTTGGCTTCGCCGTGGTGATCAACCCGCTGGCGACCAAGTCGCTCGGCTCGGCCGGTGAGTTCAACTGGGGCGGCGCCGCGTCGACGACCTTCTGGGTGGACCCGGCCGAGCAGGTGACGGCTACGTTCTTCACCCAGCTGCTGCCCTCCAGCGCCTACCCGATCCGGCCGCAGCTACGGCAGATGGTTTACCAGGCACTGGTGGACTGACGCCGTGCACGCTGCCTCGTGCGGCACCATGGCGGTCGTGCGGCCGGGTCTCTCCGGACTGCGCTAGCTGGAGCTGCCGTTCTGCCGCCGGTGGCTGTGCGGCCGGGCCGGCGCGCCAGAAGCGGCTGCGGCCTCGCTGGCCGTCACCTCGGCGGCTGCCGTCCCGGCGGCCGTCATCTCGCCGGGCGCGCTCCCGGCAGTGCTAGCCGCGGAAGGGCCAGCCCCGGCCGGTGACACGCCGCCTGCTGCCACTGCCGCCGCGGCATCGGCCCGCCGCTCTTTGCGGATCTGCAGCCACTTGTGCACGATGAGTACCACGATCATCAGCACGACCAGTGCGGCGAGCGCGTCGCTGGCATGGGACACGTTCTTCGACGCCTTGTCCCAGTCGCTGCCAAGCTCATAGCCAAGCACGGACAGCGCGGTCGCCCAGACCAGCGTCCCGATGACGTTGAAGATCTCGAAGGGCAGCGCCGGCACTTCCATGAAGCCGGCGACGAGGCCCACGAACGCGCGCACCAGCGGGATGACCCTCGCGACTGCGACTGACCAGGAGCCTCTTCCGTCGAAGAAGCGCTCAGCCCGTTCGACGTCCTTCCTGGTCATCAGCAGGTACCGGCGGTAGCGCTCGACGGTGCTGTGGCCGCCGAGCCGCCCCAGGCCATAGGCGGCCGAGGACCCGGCAAGCTCGCCCAGCGCCCCGATGACGATCACCAGGACGAGGCTGAGATGACCCTGATAGGCCAGTACGCCGGCGAACCCGAAGGTGATCTCGGACGAGATCGGGATGCAGCAGGCCTGGACGAAGGCGAAGACGATCAGCGCCCAGTAGCCGGCGTCGGTGAGGAACGAGGTCATGGTCTCAGTTTCTACATCATCGATGGTGGTGGGCGGGACTTCCGGGCCATGTCTAGCGCCTCGAGATGACGGGAGAATGACGTGCGCCCCGCCCCTCGGGGAGGGCGGGGCGCACGGCGCCGGCCGGACCGGGCGGGGGGAGCCCGGTGGCTGGCGGTCCGGCCGGCCATGCCCAGGGGGGAGCGGGCGGCCCGGCCGGAGTCTGCGGTAGCGGCCTAGCGAACCGTCATGGCGATCTGCCTGACCAGCGAAGCGGCCTGCATCTCCCATTTGGCGTATGCGAACGGGAACGCAGACCGCTGCACTGCCTGAGCGTTCGCCCACAGCGGCTGCATGGCCCAGGACCGGTCCTGCTCCTGGTACTGACGCAGTGCCCGCAGGAAGGCATTCGCGGCGTAAGCAGGGTCCAGCACCTGCTGCGGGCTGCCCCAGCCATCGACCGGCTGCTGCTGGAACAGGCCGAGTGAGTCGCCGGTGCCGTAGTCGAGGTTCAGCAGCCGCGACTCCTGCATGGCAGTCGCCACCGCGATCACTGCCGATCTGACGCCCATCCGCCTGGCCAGGGCCTGCCGGACGATGGTCGTGGCGTTAGCGACCTGCGCGCCGCTGACCGGCATCCAGGCCTGCGGGCCGCTGGTTCCCACCGGCATGAGGCGATCGGCGAGCGGCAGGCGGCCGCGCGCGGCCGCGGCCGGGTTAGTCGCCCGGTTGATCTCGTCGCGCACCTGCTTCCAGGTCAGCGGCGCCGTCCGGCGGGCGGCGGCACGGTGGCCCTGGCGGGCTGCGGCTGAGCGCCGGGCTGCAGTAGTGCGCGGCCTGGCGCGCGGAGGTGCGGCGTGCGACGGGAGCGGCGGGTCGGCGACGGCTGTCACGGCGTGTCCCAGCACCGCGCGCGGGCCGCCTACCGGGATCATGACGGCGGCCGCATCGGAGGCGGCCGTGATCGGCGGGGCAGCATGAGCCGCCGCGGTCAGCGGCGTCGGGGACGATCCGGCAGTGGTCGCGGCGGCCGCGGTGCCGGTGCCGGCCAGGGCCAGCGCGGTGCCGACAAAGGTCAGCGCCCGGACGCGGCCGCGCAGGGCGCCAGCCGCGTGGTGACTTCCGGCGGTGATCAGTGACGTGCCGCGCTCCATTGCGGCGGCAGTCAGACGATCAGGGCGGAGCATCAGGTTCCCTTTCCTGCGTTTCCTCGCCGCCCGGTCGGGCCTGGGCCGGACCGGGGGTGAGACCGCCAGGCGGGGCGCCGGCGTTCTCGCGCACGCGGGGGGCGTGCGTCACGGGTTCAGGGCGGACTGTCCAGGGCCCGCGGGTGCGGACCTGGCGATGTCAGGACACGGAAGCCGGCGCCGGGGGCAGGCGCTTGCTTCCCGGAGAGGATCAGCCCGTATAACGCCATGCGAGAAGGCGGCTCATCCCGATATGACCCTTGTCACTACCGGCGAGTAACCGGAATAAAGCGCTCCGTGTCCGGCGGCCGAACCCGGCGGGACCATGACATGTCGGCTATGAGCCGGGCAGGCGGCTGCCGGCGAGCAGGCCGGCCTCACCGTGCGCACCCTGATTACGGGAGCGGCGGCGCGCTGATCCGGCGCGAGCCAGACCGGCCAGGGCGGCCAGCGCGGCGACGCCGACCGCAGTCCACGGCACAACGTCGCCGATCTGGTCGAACAGCGTGCGGTAGCTGGCCGGCGGCAGTCCCAGGTCCGCCAGCAGGGTGCCGGAATAGCTCGTCCCGGCCCAGGCGAGCAGGCGGCCACGGGAGTCGAAGGCAGCTGAGTCGCCGGTGAGGGCCGCCTGGACGACAGGCCGGCCCGTCTCGGCAGCGCGCAGTGCGCTCAGCGAGGCGTGCTGGTCTGGCGCCCAGCTCTGCTGAAAGGTGGTGTCCGAGGTCTGGTAGATGATCACCCGGGCGCCCTGATCGGTGTCCACTCTCGACATGTCGGGGAAGGCCGACTCGAAGCAGATCAGAACCCCGATGGTCAGCGGCCGTCCGTCCGGGAGCGTCGCGTGCAGGACGTGCGCGCCGTTGCCCGGCACGACATTGGTGGGAGCTGCCCGGCTGATCGCCGTCAGCCAGCCGAGCACCGGGCGGAGCGGGATGTACTCGCCGAACGGCACCAGCCGCGTCTTGACGTAGCGGCCGCGGATCCCGGTGCCGCTGATCAGGGTGGCCTGCTTCGACGTGGCACCCGCGGCGTTCGCCGCGTCCTGGTCGACCAGGATCTCCGCACCGGAGGTCCTGGCCAGATGCTCGACGGACGCCAGTATGGCCGGTCTGGTGGCGAGGTTGTAGCCGACGCTGCTCTCGCCCCAGACAAACAGGTCCGCGCGTCGCGCTGCTGCCACAGTCAGCTGCTCACTGCGGTACAGCCGAACGGCCGCGTTGCTGGTCAGGCCCGGCTGCACCAGTGCGACGGTCAGCGGCTGCCCGGCTGGTGCCGGCGGTGTCACTGCCCACGCCACCGGGCCAGCTGCGACGGCGGCCAGCGCGGCTGCCAGGCCGGCCAGCCGCACGGCCAGCCGGCCGCCAGTGAGGACGATCAGCAGGCCGGTGTTAGCTGCTACCAGCACGAAGCTAATGAGCCAGACACCGCCGGCCGCGGCCAGCGCGAGCACGACGGGGTGCTGCCACTGGCTCGCGCCAAGTACGTCCCACGGGCCGCCGATGCCCTGCCAGGACCTGATCCACTCCGTCACGAGCCAGCAGCTCGGCACGACGACGAACGCGGCGGCAGCCCGCGCGGCCGACACCGGCGGCCGCAGCAGTGCCCAGGTCGCCAGGCCGACGCAGCTCCACAGCGCGCCCAGGGCGATCGCGAGCAGCAGCAGGCCGGGGCCAAGATTGGGAGCCAGCCAGTACATCGCGGCGAGCAGGTAGCCGGTGCCGTACCACCAGCCCCTGACGGCAGCTTCCCGCCCGGTCCGCGCGCAGCGCATCAGTGCCAGGCCGGGAAGCAGCCCGATCCAGGCCAGGTACTCCTGATTGGCGGCAGGGAAGGCCAGCACGGGGATGGCGCCGGAGAGCAGGGCCGCCCAGCGGGCGGGCTGCCGGAAACCGCGCCAGAAGGTCACGGCATCTATTCTGCGGTGCGGTCCGGGCGGGCGCGCTGGCGGCGCTGCCGCAGCTGCGTGGCGAGCACCCAGGCCAGCGCGGCGACCGTTGCCCACACCAGCACGGCCTCCGGCCAGCCGCCGAGGCGGTCGGCCAGCGAGATCGAGGTGAGCAGCGGCACCCGCGCCTCGATCTCGGCCTGCCGCCAGGTGCGCGTGCTGGTCAGCAGGCTCCCGTCGGGGGCGATGATCGCGCTGATCCCGGTCGTCGAGGCAACCACGACAGCCCGGTCGCTCTCGATGGCCCGGATCCTGGCCATATCGAGCTGCTGCAGCGTCTCGCCCGTCTGCCCGTCGATCTCGAAGTCGGCGTCGTTGGTCTGCACGGAAAGCAGGTTGGCGCCGGCGGCCACCTCGGACGAGACAAGCCCGTCAAAGCCAACCTCATAGCAGATCACGTCGCCGAGCCGGATCTTCCCGATCCTGAACACAACTGCCCGGTGCCCCGGCGTGAAGTTGACCGGCTGCAGCGACGTCAGCGAGGTGATCTTGGACAGCAGGCCGCGGAACGGAATGACCTCGCCGAACGGCACCAGCCTGCGCTTGACGTAGACGGCCGTCGGCCCTTTGCCCGGCAGCCACAGCTGCCCCGCGTTTCGCACTGGATTCTGCAGCACGGCACCGACCAGCACCGGCGCGCGGATACCGGCGACGGCGGTGGCGATCGTGTTGTAGATGTCCGGGTACAGGGCGGGATCGAGGTCGGTGGAGTTCTCCGGCCAGATGACGAGGTCCGGCGCCGAGGCGGCGCCGCTGCGAACCCTGGCCGCGAGCTTCGCGGTCGCGGCCGCGTGATTCCCGGTCACGGTGGCCGCGCGCAGCAGGTCGGGGAGATTCCTGGCGTGCGGGACATTGCCCTGGATCGCCGCGACGACCGCGGTCTGGCCGGGCGCGCTCGCCGCCGCCGCCGGGAGCAGCGTGCCGGACAGCGCGAGCCCGGCGCTGGCTGCGAGCGCGACGGCCGGCCAGAGCCTGGCCCGCAGCGCGTGCTGGCCGCGCGCCCTGGCTCCGGCCGAGCCGATCAGCACCCAGGCCAGGCAGCTGCCGGCCAGGGCCACCAGGAAGGTCAGGAACGGCGGCCCGGCGATGGCGACCCAGTGCGCTGTGGGCGCGGTGGCCTGGCTCATCACCAGCCGGCCCCACGGGAACCCGCCCCATGGCCACCGGTCCCGTACCGCCTCGGCGGCGACCCACCAGCCAGCGGCGGCGAGCGGCCAGGCACGCAGCCTCAGCAGCAGCCAGAGCCCGAGAACCAGCACGGTGACGATGACGGTCTCGGCGACGGCCAGGGCAGTCCATACGTACCAGGCGACGTTCACCAGCCAGGACAGCAGCGGGAAGAAGAAGGCCGCGCTGAACACGGCGCCGGCAGCCAGCGCTGTCCCCACGCGCTGCTGCCACAGGGCGACGGCGAGCAGGGCAGGACCGACGGCGGCCAGCGGCCAGATCCCGGCTGGCGGGAAAGCCGCGGCCAGAGCCAGCCCTCCGGCCAGTGCCAGCAGGACAGCCGCGGGTGCCCGGAGCCGCGGGCTGGCCGCCGGACGCGGAGCGGCGGTCGCCGTCGCAGCCGGGTCAGAGGTCAGCAGCCGCACGATCCCTCCGCGGACGAGGTGCTGGAGCCGGCATCTGGTCGGCCGGCTCCCTGGTTCGGCGTACCGGGCATGCCGGGCGCCGTGGCTCGGCGCCGGCTTATCCCGGTGCCTGCGAGCGTAGCCTGGGCCGCCAGGATCGGGCACCTGCGTACCGGACGATCGGGACGAGCGCGGCCGCACCGGCTGATAGCCCGGCAGCGTCTCATCCGCTCTGCCTAACATTGGCGTGCAATAGGAACATTGCATTTTGATCATCCGTGGGATTGCAGCTATCCACCGTGATAACGTCGTCACCGTCTGTTTGACGTCGAACGGAATATTGCCTCATGAGGTGGGACGCGAGCGGCTGATGGTCAAGATCCGGTACTCGGAGCTGCCAGCCGGCTTACACGTCGTCGTCGAGGCAGACGGCCGCGGCGCCATCATCTATCTGATGCCCGGCCTCACCCCGGCTCAGCGCAGGGCCGCTCTCATCCGGGCCCGCAGCAGCGCCCGGATGGGCCAGGGTCCCCCTCTCCCGGCGCTCGGCATGGCCGCAGCTGTTGCCGCCGACCGGACCCGGACGACCGTTATCAACGGCGCGGCCGCCATGCGCCGCCACCCGATGCTGCTGCTCCCGCCGCTGATCGTGCTGGTGTCGGGTGCCCTCGTGGTGGTGCTGACCTCAGTCGTCACGCTGACCATCCCGCCGCATAACAAGGCATCGTTCTCCGGTCCGCGAGTAGTGAATCCGCACCCCATGCCTTCCGAGCCCGGATCGACCGCATCGCCCAGCTCCAGCGGGTCAGCTAGCTCCGGCGCCGCAGGTCAGCAGGGCACTCTGTCGCCAGGGTCCGCTACCGCGGCCCCTGGAGGAATCGAGCCCGCGCCCACGCCGTCGCCCAGTTCCTTCCAGCCAGCCCCGTCCACGTCGCCGGACCCGACGCCAGCACCCTCGATGTCGCCCTCGCCGTCGGCGTCAGCGTCGGAGTCAGGCAACTGCATCAAGCTCGGCCCGCTCGGACTCTGCGTCAGCGTCTAGGCGCCGCCCCAGTGGCGGCCGTGCCGCACGCTCGGCTGTACCCGTTAGGCTCTGGCCGCAATTGCGTTCAAGACGCGGCCACCGGTCAGCCGGGATCGTGACTCTGACGCGATCCCGACGAGACCGATCCGGCTGCGCGCCCTCTGGCCAGTGCAGTCCGGGCGAAGGAGAGCCTGGTGACCCGCCGCGGCTGGTGGTTGTTCACGGCAATGAGCCTGATCTGGGGTGTTCCCTACCTGCTGATCAAGGTGGCGGTCGGCGGCGTGTCGCCGCCCGTGCTCGTGCTGGCCCGGGTCGCCATCGGGGCAGCGCTGCTGCTGCCCCTGGCTATCCGCCGGCGCGAGCTAGCCCCGCTGCTGCCGAAGTGGCGATGGCTCGTCCTGTTCGCCCTGGTTGAGATCATCACGCCGTGGCTGCTGCTGTCCGAGGCCGAGACGCGGCTGTCCAGCTCGGTAAGCGGGCTGCTGATCGCCTCCGTGCCGATCCTGGTGGCGGTCATCGGGCGCCTGACTGGCGGGCAGGACCGCCTGACCATGGTCCGCTGGGCCGGCCTGCTGGTGGGTCTGTGCGGTGTGGCCCTGCTGGTCGCCGGCGGCGGCGCGCACGGCGGCGCCGGCTCGGTGGCCGAGGTCCTGCTGGTGGCCGTGTGCTACGCCATCGGCCCGCTGATCGTGGCCAGGAAGCTCAGCGACCTGCCCCCGCTGGGGATGACCGCTGCGTGCCTTGCCTTCGCGGCTGTCGTCTACTCTCCGATCGCGGCACTGACGTGGCCGTCGGCCGTGCCGTCAGACCGGGTGCTGGCGGCCCTGGGCGGCCTGGCGGTCCTGTGCACTGCTGTCGCCTTTCTGTTCTTTTTCGCGCTGATCGGCGAGGTAGGCCCGGCCCGCGCCTCGGTCATCACCTACGTCAATCCGGCGGTGGCTGTCGTCCTCGGCGTGCTGGTGCTGGGAGAGCAGCTGACTGCCACGATGGCGATCGCCTTCGTGCTCATTCTGGGCGGCTCCGTGCTGGCGACCAGGACCGGCAGAGCCGCCCGGGCTGACGCCAGCTCTGACACCGGCTCCGACGCCGGGGCGGCGACCCCCGCCGCGGTGCCAGCCAGCGGTTATCAGAGCGCGCAGCCAGGGTCACCCGACTAGACTCGCGCGAGTGATCGACCTCAAGGCTGCCCGACAGGATCCCGCGACATACCGGACCGCGCTGGCCAGGCGCGGCGCCGCTGCCGACTTCGACGCGCTGCTGGCCGCTGACTCGCGCTGGCGGTCACTGACCGAGCGGACCGAGGCGCTACGGGCGGCGCAGAAAAGCGGGTCGAAGGGCAAGCCGTCGCCCGAGGAGATCGAGCAGCTGCGCGGGCTCAAGGAGGAGCTGGATCAGGCGCAGGCTGAGCTCGACGCTGCCGCCGGAGAGCGCGATCAGCTGCTGGCCACGATCCCGAACCTGCCCGATCCGACCGCGGCCGACGGCATGGACGAGGAGGATGCGCAGCTCGTCCGCACCTGGGGTGAGTTGCCCGACTTCAAGTTCGAGCCGAGGGACAGCACCGAGATCGCGTCCGCCCGCGGCTGGATCGATATGGCCCGCGGTGCCCGGCTGTCCGGCTCCCGGTTCGCCTACCGGATCGGTGATGTCGCGCTGACCGAGATGGCGCTGTACCGGTCGGTCATCGACAAGCTGACCAGGCGCGGGTTCCTGCTGGTCCTGCCGCCCATCCTCGTCGGCGAGCGGGCCATGTACGGCACCGGCTTCCTGCCCACCGAGGAGTCGAACCTCTACCACCTGGAGCACGACAACCTCTACCTGACCGGAACGTCCGAGGTGGCGCTGGCCGGCATCCACGCCGACGAGCGGCTGGAGGAGGCTGATCTCCCGGCCCGGTACACGGCCTTCACCACCAACTTCCGCCGCGAGGCGGGCGCGGCCGGCAAGGACACCAGGGGCATGTTCCGGGTGCACCAGTTCGACAAGGTGGAGATGTTCGTCTACAGCTTCCCCGAGCAGTCGAGGGAGATCCACGACGAGCTGCTGGCGATCGAAGAGGAGATCGTGCAGGAGCTCGGCCTGCCCTACCGGGTCATGAACATCGCCGTCGGTGACCTCGGCGCGCCGGCTGCCAAGAAGTACGACATCGAGGCCTGGTTCCCGGTGCAGCAGCGCTACCGGGAGATCACCTCGTGCTCGAACACGACTGACTACCAGGCGCGGCGGCTCAACATCAGGTTCCGGCGGGACGGCAAGCTGGAGTTTGTGCATACGCTGAACGGCACCGGTGCCACCGCCCGTGCGCTGCTGTCCATCATGGAGAACTTCCAGGACGAGGCCGGCACGGTCGCCGTGCCCGAGGTGCTGCAGCGCTTCGGCGCCCCGGCGACGATCGGAACGCCGGTCAGCTAGCGAACGCGCCTCGGTCCCACTGCGCGCGTTCCCGCCGGCGTGCGGAGCCTACGGGCGTGCGCGGTCTTCCGGCGGTGCCGGGGTCCCGACCGGCCCCGGCGGCCGCGCGCCCTGCGGACTGAGTTGGGCGGGACTGCCCGTTCCCGTCATGGTTCAGGACCCGGTTGTGCCGCCTGCACCCGTGCTGCCGCCAGCAGTGCTGCCCTGCAGCCGGGTGAGCAGCGCCGTGCCGTCCGGGACACCGAGGCCGGTGCAGGGGTCCCAGCCCGGTCCCGCACTGTAGGCGCCGTTGCTGCCGCTGGTGATGTCCCGCAGCCCGGCCACCGGCTGGCCCGGCGAGACGCCTGCGTACAGCGCTGGCTGCAGCAGCCCGAGTGGGGTGCCGAGGGTCTGCACGAGCCGGGCGATGAGCGCGGCCCACAGCGGTGCCACGGCACTCGTGCCGCCGATCACGGACTGCTGGCCGTCGATCAGAACCTGATAGCCGGTAGCAGGGTCGGCATTCCCGGCGACGTCCGGCTCGCCGCGGCCGGGCTGGCCCGCCGGGCTGTCGGGAACCCCTGCGGCCGTCTGCCAGGCAGGCAGGCCGAACGTCTGGCTGACGCCGCCGCCGGTGGCACCGCCCTGACTGCCGTCGTTCCATACCGTTTCCGAGCTGACTGCGCCGCCGGCGAGCTGCAGGCTGGTGCCGCCGCACGCCAGCGCATGCGGGCTGGAGGCCGGGAAGTCGGCGTGCGGCTGGCCGTCGGTGACGCCGTCACCGCTGCCGTTGTCACCGGCCGCGACTGTCACCGTCACGCCGAGCGAGGCTCCGTCGGCGATCGCGTTGTCCAGCGCCGTCATCGACTGGCCGGTCCAGGAGCTTTCCGGGCCGCCCCAGCTGATGCTGACCGCTACCGGAGTCGGCGTCGCATGAACCGCGTTAGTGACCGCATCGACGAAGCCCTGGTCGGTGTTGGGCGCAAAGTAGACCAGCTGGGCTGCCCCTGGTGCGACCGCGCCGACAACCTCGATGTCGAGCAGCACCTCGCCGTCGGCCCCCTGCGGTGCCTGATCGGGGACATTGGTGGCGCCGTCGACACCGACGGCCGTGACTGACGGCGTGGTGATGCCGAGTCCGGAGAAGTAGCTGTTCAGGTCAGCGGTGGAGAAGCCGCCGCCGAGCTCGATGATCGCGACTGTCTGCCCGGTCCCGTCGGTGCCCGCCGGGAAATCGTAGGCATCCGCCACCTGGACCGGCGTGTAGGACACCTGAGCGGGGGCCGCGGCGCTGGCCAGCCGGAAGTGCGGCGCCGCCTGCGGCCGGTTGTCCAGGCCGAGCACCGCGACGATGATGCCGTCCAGCTGGGCGGGTACCTGCAGGCTGCCGCTGCGGTAGCGATGCGTGACCTGCTGCCCGTGCGGTCCGGGACTGGAGACGAGGCTCAGCTCGGTGCCGAAGGCACTGGCCAGCGCCCCCACCGGGCCGGCGACGGTGACCCGGCGCGTCGCCGGGTCCATGCCGGTGACCCGGATCGACGGCTCGTCCCTGGAGATGACCTCCGCGATCAGGTCGTGGTCGGCGGGGTCGGTGCCGTAGTTCTGCTGCAGCTGGGCGCGGGTCAGGCGGGCCGGGCTTCCGTTCGCCTCGCGGGGCAGGCTGGCGGCGCGCCGCGTGATCAGGGTGAGCTCAATCCACTCGTCCAGATTCGCCGCGCCTTCCGGGCTGGCGCCGGGAAGCGGCGCGCGGTGGCTTCCGGCCAGCGGCACTAACGAGGGTGAGGTCATCATCTGGCCTTTCTGTTCCCGGCCCCGCTGGCCGGAGATGCGGTCTGACTGCCGGCTTCGTGCGCCCGCTGGCTATCAGTAAACAGCCGGCGCCCGCGGACGCGCAGTACGAGCCGCCATTAGCCAGGCGTCAGCTCGGCGGCGGGACCTGCAGTGACGCCGGGTCGTCACGCTCGGCCGGCGGCGACGGGCTCGTCCCGACGGCGGGCTCGTCCCGACGGCGGGCAATCTGCAGGACGGTGCCCCAGTGCCGCCGCACGGTCCCGTCCGGGCGTGCAGCCAGGCGCCGGCGTATCTCGCCGTACAGCCGGTCGCGCTGCCCGGGCGTCATGTCGATATGGCTGGAGAAGGTATTGAGCAGCGCGATGTACTCGGTCGCGGTGTACCTGACCTCCCAGTCGAAGTAACGCACCCGCGTGACCTCGAAGTGGCCGCTGCGCTCGATGGCGGCGCGGTCGTCGGGCTGCTCGCCGGGGGCGTAGAAGCCGGCCGAGGCGGGCATGCCCTCGCCGATCTCGTCGTAGACGTCCTGCAGGTCCTGGAAGAACGGGTCCCCGCCCGCGGGCACGACATGCCCCGCGGCCCAGATGGCCAGGTAGCCGCCGGGCTCCAGCAGCTGCCAGGCATGCCGGTACCCGACCGCGGGATCGATCCAGTGCCAGGCGGTCGCGGCGAAGATCAGGTCGAACCGGGCGGCGTCGGCGGGCTGCCAGTCCTCGAATGCGTGCTGCACGACCTGCACGCCGGGGAACCCGGCCAGATTGCGGCGGGCGACTGCGGCGAGCTGCAGTCCGGGTTCCAGGCAGGTGATGCGGAAGCCGCGCCGCGCGAGCGGGATCGTCGCCTTGCCGGGGCCGGGACCCACCTCGAGCAGTCGCGCCTGCGGCCGGAGTCCGGTGGCTGCGGTCAGCTCGGCGTAGAGCTCAGCTGGGTAATCCGGCCTGGCCTGCTGGTAGCGATCGGCGACGGTGTCGAAGGTAACTTTCAGCCGATCCCGGTCCTCGCGCAACTGGTGGTCAGCCACCGTCCGATCCTATGCGGCCCGCGGTCACTCTGGCGGCCCGGCCGTGGCGGCCCGCCGCCGCGCGCGGCGGTCGGCGGCCAGGTCCACGGCGAGCGCGACGGCGATGGTAACCCCTGTGCCGGTCGCGGCACCGCCGATGGTGTCGGTGAAGTAATGCATGTGCGCGATCACGAGGCCGGCGGCGACGGCACCGCCGACGGCAACCGCGCAGCAGGCAAGCACGGCGCGCAGTGCGGCGGGCGCACGGGCGGCCGGCGGCCCGGTGAGCAGCAGCACGACGATCCCGGCGACCAGAGTGAAGACGCCGGTCGAGTGCCCGCTCGGGAAGCTGAGGAAGCTGATGTAGACCCGGTGGATGAGGGGCTTGAGCACGAACTCGGTGAGGCAGGTCGCGACGGGCACGGACACCGCGATCATGATTGCGCCCCGGTACCGGCGCAGCGCCAGGCAGCAGTAGCACAGCAGGATGGTGAGCAGCGCGATCGGAATGCTGCCGCCCAGCTGGGCGATGACCGCCAGATTCCTGCCCCCTGGCGTGCTCTCGGCGGGCAGTGCGCGAAGTACGGCGCGGTCGAGCGCGTCCGGGCTGGCGCCGTGATAGACGAGCGCGCCGAGGACGGCAACAATCACGGCGCAGGCCGCCAGGAGCACAACAGCAGCCGGCCGGAATCTGGGCGGCAGCAGCGGCGCGCCTTGCTCTCGCCGGGGGGCCGGAGCCGCCGGCGGGTCAGCGCGGCGCGCGGGACCGGTCGCCAGCGCGCCCTCGCCGTCTGCCCCGCCGCCACCGGTGACGGGGCCGTTGCGCCTCAGGGCACGCGCGCCGACTCAGCAGCGGCTGGCACTGCCGCTGCTGCTTGCGGCGCTCGTTCGCCGAGGAAGCTGAACCGGTCCAAGAGCAGCGCCGCTGACAACGTGACCGCGATGCCGACGCCCGCGCCCCCGATCGTGTCGGTGAAGTAGTGAATCTCCACCAGCCCGGCCGCGATCGTGGCCGCGGTGCCCATCGTCAGCACTGCCAGCACGATTCGCATCGATCGGGGCATGTTCGTCTTCGGCGGTCGTGCCAGCAGTACGACGATGGCCGTCGCGAGAGCGAACGCGGCTGTCGCATGTCCGCTCGGGTAGCTCAGTGACCCGTACCGGGTGCGATCGATAATCGGCTTGAGCACAAGTTCCGACAGGCCGGAGGCGATCAGGACACTGGCGGCTACCAGCACGGCACCGCGGTAGCGGCGCAGCGCCAGGCAGCAGTACACGACTATGACGGTGAAAAGGATCAGCGGCTCAGTGGAGCCGATCATGCCGAACGGGCGGATCAGGAAGCCTATCCCGCCCCCGCCCGGACGACCCGGGCCGCCGGGACCGAAATTGCCGTTGGTCTGCAGGAAGTTCGCGACCGTGTTGTCGAGCGCGCTGCCCTGGGTGTGGTGCGCGAACACGATCCCGAGGATGGCGGTGACCGCGGCAGCTACGCAGACCACGGCGATGGCGGCAGGCCGGAACCTCGCTGGCAGAAGCTGCTGCGGGACTGCAGGCCGTAGCCGACTCACATGGCCTCCGTAATTGTCCGATGTCAGCGAGCCTATAAGACGCTGTGTCCAGGGCCCGCCTATAGACTCCTGCTCCGGCCACGGATGAGGAGCTGTCATGGGGGACCAGCCGGCTCGCGGCCGCCCCGGTAAGCCGGGCCGTGTCAGCCGCCGCGGTCGCATCATCCTCGCCGCGGTCGTGGTTGTCGTCGCCCTGCTGGCCGCCGCGACAGCGCGGCTGTTCGTCTGGCCGCAGCAGGGCATGCCCGGCCGGGTGGCCGCCATCGTGATGCTGGACGGCTCAGGCAGCCGGATGACCACTGCCGTGGCCCTGGCCAGGCAGCACCGGGCACCAGTGCTCGTGGTGTCGCAGGGCACGACGCAGCCGGGCAGGGGCGGCCCGTGCGCGCCGAGGATGGCAGGCGTCAGGGTGATCTGCTTCCATCCGGCTCCGCCCACCACACGCGGCGAGGCTGAATTCATCGGGCGGCTGGCCCGCCGCGAGCACTGGGGCTCTGTCGCGATAGTCACCTCGACACCGCAGATAACCCCCGCCAGGATCTGGCTCGGGCGCTGTTACGGCGGGAGGATCTACTCGGTCGCCGCGCCGCTGTCGGCCGCGTTCTGGCCGTTCTCGGTGATCTACGAGTGGGTCGCGACCGTCAACGCCACGGTGATCCAGCGGTCCTGCTGACCGTGCTCGCTGGCCGCTGCACCGGGCAATTCGTCAACCTGCGTTGACTTTTCATCCGTTCGGTGACCCGGGAACCGGGCATTTCCGGATATAAGGTCGCCGGAGAGCGCTGAACCTAATGAAGAGTGGGAACGGGCAGCGACATACAGGGAAAACTGGACGGCAGTCAGGCCGGTCAGCCGAGCTCGCTCGCATTCCGGGGAGTGGCGGCCTGCAGCTTGGCGGTCCATTTCTCCTCGATGTGCCCGTAGCGCCAGATCAGCACGGCCGCGGCCCAGGTGACGATGAACAGCCCCACGATGGCGAAGCCCGCCGTGTTGATGTTGAAGTTGTACATGAAGCCCCAGAAGCCGTGGTCCTGGCTCACTCCCTTGATCTCGTACGGGATCAGGCTGAGTGTCTCGATTCCGCCGATGAGGAAGCAGATGGCCACCGACAGTCCGGTGATGGCGAGGTTGTAGTAGACCTTGCGGACGGGATTGAAGAAGGCCCAGCCGTAGGCGAGATTCATGAAAATGCCGTCGCTGGTATCCATCAGCGCCATGCCCGCGGTGAACAGGATCGGCAGGCACATGATCGCGTACCAGGGCAGATGCTGTGTGGCCAGGAACGCGGTCGTGCCTAGCAGCAGCACCTCGGTAGCAGTATCGAAGCCCAGGCCGAACACGACGCCGACCGGGTACATCTTCCATTCCTTGTCGATTGCCTTCATCCAGCGGCCGAAAAAGCGATAGAAGAACCCGCGATTGTCCAGCTGGCGCTCGAGCTCCGCCTCGTCAAAGTCGCCGCGCCGCATGGAGCGGAAGACCTTGACGATGCCGGCCAGGATGACCAGGTTCAGCGCTCCGATCAGGAACAGGAACCCCGCGGACACCAGCGTGCCGAACAGGCCGCCGAATCGTTCCAGGCCTGAGCCGTTGTCCGACACCGCGGCGAAGACGGTCTTCTCGGCGATGATGATGCCGACGCCCATCGCGACCACGATCGTGGAGTGGCCGAACGAGAAGAAGTAGCCGAATGCGAAGGGCCTCGGTTCGCCGGTGCCTTGCCGGTCGTTCATCACCTTGCGGGTGGTGTTGTCGATGGCGGAGATGTGGTCGGCGTCAAAAGCGTGCCTCAGGCCCAGGGTGTAGGCGAGCACGCTCACGCCGATGCCGAGACCGCGGTAGTGAGCGGGGACGACGAACGCGATGAAGATGAAGAACCCGAGCACGTGCAATCCGAGGATCGAGCCGTACATGGCGGTCACTCGCCGCCGCTCGACCGGTGTCATGGCGGCGAAGGACTGCCGGATCATCGTGCCCATGCCGGGCCGCTGCCGAGTGGTTAGGGCCGTCACTGTTCGCACGCTAATCTAGTTGCACATTACTTGCAAGTACGTCCTAGGCGCATTGCCGCACCTCGCGCCCGCTCCGCGGCCAGGTCCGGCAGGGCAAGTCCTTAGGGTGGACACAGTGCGGTGCCCAGCGCAGGGAGAAATGCCATGACCACGTTCCAGGCCGAGACCAATCAGCCGCCGGCAGCCCGCCCAGCCGCAGGGCAGGCCGTGATCGTGGGCGCGCGGCCGCTGTCCGCGGCGGAGGTAATAGCCGTGGCCAGGGCCGGGGCGACGGTCGAGCTCGCGCCGGAAGCCCTGGTCGCGATCCGGCACGGCCGCGAGATCATCGACGCCCTGGCCGACGACCCCGAGCCGCATTACGGCGTGTCCACCGGCTTCGGCGCGCTGGCCACCAGGCACATCCCGGCCGGGCTGCGCGCTCAGCTGCAGGCGAGCCTGGTCCGCAGCCACGCGGCCGGCTCCGGGCCCGAGGTCGAGACCGAGGTGGTCAGGGCGCTGATGCTGCTCCGCCTGGCCACCCTGGCCACCGGCCGGACCGGCGCCCGCGAGGAGACCGTCCGGACCTACGCGGCGCTGCTGAATGCCGGCATTACTCCGGTCGTGCACGAATACGGCAGCCTCGGCTGCTCCGGCGACCTGGCCCCGCTGGCCCACTGCGCCCTGGTCCTGATGGGGGAGGGCATCGTCAGGGACGCCGGCGGCCGCGAGCAGCCGTCGGCCGAGGCGCTGGCCGCGGCCGGGATCACGCCGGTCCAGCTCCGGGAGAAGGAGGGCCTTGCGCTGATCAACGGGACCGACGGCATGCTCGGCATGCTGGTCCTGGCCATCGCGGACCTGCGCGAGCTCCTCCAGGTCGCGGACATCACCGCCGCGATGAGCGTGGAGGGCCTGCTCGGCAGCGACGCGCCGTTCGCCGCTGACCTGCAGGCCCTGCGCCCGCATCCGGGGCAGGCAGCAGGCGCCGCCAACATGCGGGCCCTGCTGGCCGGCAGCGCGATCATGGCCAGTCACCGGGGCCCGGAGTGCACCCGCGTGCAGGACGCCTACTCGCTGCGCTGTGCGCCCCAGGTGGCAGGAGCGGCCAGGGACACCGCCGACCACGCGGCGCTGGTCGCCGATCGCGAGCTGGCCGCGGCCATCGACAACCCGGTGATCACCCCGGACGGCCGGGTTGAGTCCAACGGCAACTTCCACGGGGCGCCGCTCGGATACGTGCTCGACTTCCTCGCGATCGCCGCCGCGGACGTCGCCAGCATGTCCGAGCGCCGCACTGACCGGTTCCTCGACATCGGCCGGAATCAGGGACTCACGCCGTTCCTGGCGCACGATCCCGGTGTGGACTCGGGTCACATGATCGCCCAGTACACCCAGGCCGCCATCGTGTCGGAGCTCAAGCGCCTCGCGGTGCCGGCCAGCGTCGACTCGATCCCGAGCTCGGCGATGCAGGAGGACCACGTCTCGATGGGCTGGTCGGCGGCCCGCAAGCTCCGCCGGTCGATCGACGGGCTGCGGCGGGTGCTGGCGGTCGAGCTGCTGACCGCGGCCCGCGGCATCGAGCTGCGCGCACCGCTCGCCCCGGCACCGGCGACGGGAGCGGTCGTGGCCGGGCTGCGAGCCGTCACGCCCGGTCCCGGTGCCGACCGGTTCCTGGCGCCCGAGATCGAGGCCGCGGTCCAGTACGTCGCCGGCGGCGGCCCGCTGCTGGCCGCGCAGTCGGTCACCGGGCCCCTCAGCTAAGGCGTCGCGCTAACGCCACGCGGCGTAGCGCGCTCGGCAAAGAAAACACGTGCCGTTTCCCGGTCAGGAACTTACGTCCCGATGCTCAGATAACCGGGGGGCGGCCCGCCCGGGTCATCCGCCAGGCGGTCCGCAGCGAGATCGGCCGCCGCTCGCCGGCATCGGTCCGCCAGCCCTCGGCGAAGCCAGCGAACCAGGTCTTCAGCGCGCCCGGCGTCCCGCGCTCCCTGATCACCGTGAGAGCTGTCCAGTCGAGCAGGTAGACGGCCGCGATGGGCCACGGCAGATTCCGCCGGGCGAGCCACACCCGGTTCCTGCCGTCGTAGCGGTACCAGATGTCGTGCCGCGCATTCGAGACCGGCGGGTGGCACATCTGAGCATCGGCGTCGTACTCCAGGGTGTAACCGCGCTCGATCAGCTGCCAGGCGAGGTCAGTCTCCTCGTGCGCGAAGAAGAAATCGCCCGGCAGCCCGCCCGCCTCCAGGTAGGCCGACCGCCTGGCCGCGAAACCCGCGCCGACGAACGTGGTCACCGGCGAGGACCGGTCCGGGTCGCCAGCCCGGAGCCGAGGCACGTGCCAGCGGACTCCCGTCCCGCCAGTCGGATCGACCACCCGGAACGCCAGTACGGCGAGCCGGGGATCGGCAGCGAACCGCGCGGCCACGTGCCGGGCGATGCCCGGATCGGTGAACCAGCCGTCGTCGTCCAGGAACATCACGATGTCGCCGGTGCTCGCCTCGACTCCGGCGTTGCGGCCGCCGGCGACGCCGAGGTTCTCCGGCAGCCGGACCGTCGTGACGTCATCCGGAACCGGCGGAAGGTCGGCGCCATTACCGATGAGCACGAGCTGAACGCCGTCGGCCCGCAGCGGCCCGGTGCTGGCGATGGCCCGCTCGAGCTCGGCTGGCCGGGTGCCCATCGTGATGATCACGCACGACAGCGTCAGCGCGGGCTGCCCGGCCGCAGCCGGCTGGCGGTTCGCTGTCGGCTCTGGTGGCACGGCGCGCTCCTTCGGTGGCGCTGACTCTCCGCTCACGACCTGCCTCCGCTCCACGGCCGGACTCCGCTCACGACCTGCCTCCGCTCCACGACCGACTCCGCTCACGACCGGACTCCGCTCACGACAGGCGCCTGGAGGCGAGGATGGCGGCCAGGTGGGCGACCACCATCAGGGCCGCCACGATCAGGCAGGCGATGAGCAGCACCCGGGTGGCGAGCAGGCCGCCGCGGATCTGGTCGGCGATCGCAGCCAGCAGCACCAGCACGGACAGCTCAATCTGCTGGATGATCCGGTGGATCTTGAGCAGGCTGGCCGCCCGCCGGACCGCGGCGACGCCGGCACCGCGCGGCTGGAGCGCCTCATTCTCATGGGCTGCGGGCAGGCCCTGCACGGCGCGGGCGATGACGACGTTGTCAGTCTCGGCCTTGACCAGGATGGCCAGGACGGCGGCGGCCAGACCGGCGGTCACGTACCGGCCGGAGATGGTCAGCGCGCCCTGGGCCCGCACGCCGAGCCCGATGAGCATCGCTGTCTCGCACAGGTAGTGGCCGATCCGGTCCAGGTAGATGCCGCTGGCCGAGGTCCGCTTGGTGAGCCGCGCCAGCTCCCCGTCGGAACAGTCGAACAGCAGCGCCAGCTGCACCAGCACCGCGGCCACGATGGCCGTGACCAGGCCGCCGAACGCGATCACCACGCCAGCCGCCACACCGCAGGCGATGAACGCCAGGGTGACCCCATTGGGCGACCAGCCCATCCGGGCGAGCGCCCAGGTGGCGCGCGGCGAGATCTTCCGCATGTACAGGCGGCCGAACAGGTGCTCGTCGTTCACCCGGTCGACGACCCAGCTGGGCTGGCCCTCCGACTTCACCTCGCTCAGGCTCGGCCGGGTCATGGTCCTCCGTTCGGATGACCGCGGCGGTCCGGGCGACCGCGCAAGGTCTGGGGAACATGGTAGGGCCGCCTCAGGCGTAACTGTGCGCCTCGTCCGGGTACCGGCGGGCCGCCACGTCGGCGACATACATACTGGCTGCCGACAGCAGGGACTCCGCCGTGCTGGCGTACTGCCGGACGAACCGCGGCAGCCGGCCTTCGGTCAGCCCGGCCATGTCCTGCCACACCAGGATCTGCGCGTCGCAGTCCGGCCCGGCGCCGATGCCGACGGTGGGGATGCGCAGCGCCGCGGAGACCTTCCGGCCCAGGTCAGCGGGCACCGATTCGAGCACGACGGCGAATGCGCCGGCCCGTTCCAGCGCGCGTGCGTCCGCCAGCAGCTGGTCGCCCGCCTCGCCGCGGCCCTGCACCCGCATCATCCCGCCGAGCGTGTTGACGCTCTGCGGGGTCAGGCCGAGGTGTCCCATCACCGGGATGCCCGCCGCCGTGAGCGCCCGGACCTGCGGCAGCACCCGGCGGCCGCCCTCGAGCTTGACCGCCTGCGCGCCGCCCTCCTTGAGATGCCGCACCGCGTTCGCGAGCGCCGCGTCCGGCCCGGACTGATAGCTGCCGAACGGCAGGTCGGCGACGACGAGCGCGGTCCGCGTGCCGGCCACCACCGCCCGTGTCATCGAGATCAGCTCGTCCATGGTGACCGGCAGCGTGCTGGGGTAGCCGAGTACCAGCTCGGCGCTGGTATCGCCGACGAGCAGCGCGCGCACTCCGGCCCGCTCGAAGATTCCGGCGGTGAGCACGTCATAGCTGGTCAGCATCGCCCATCGCTCGCCCCGGTCGGTCGCTGACTGCAGATCGCTGACGGTATACCGGGGGTGATGCGGGCTCGTTCCCGTGCGGGTCATGGGTTTTGTCCTTCCTGGTCGCCACCGCTCGCTGGGTTGGCGCCAGCTCCGATCATGTCAGTACTCGGGGATCTCGGCGTTGCCAGCCGCGGCCTCGCGCATCTGCTGGGACAGCGGCTTCTCGGGCATGAGGATGGCGAGCACGAGCGCGACGATCATGAACGGAAGGGTCCAGGCGAACACCACGCGGAACGCGCCCAGGTAGCCCGCGGCGTGGGGCAGCTGCGCCGCGAGGATGGCGCCGAAGATCGCGGCGCCGAACGCCCCGCCCATGGTCTTGAAGAAGTTAAGCGCGCCGGTCGCGACGCCGAGCACGGGCTGGCCGACCGCGTTCTGCCCGGCCAGCACGCTGACCTGAACGAAGAACCCAATACCAGTACCTGCGGGAACGAGCAGTACCGCGATGATCCACGCCGGACTGGCCGCGGTGAGCAGACTGATACTGAACAGCCCGGCGCCCGCCAGCAGCGCGCCGATCACCGGGAAGATCTTGTAGCGGCCGGCCTTGCGATCAGCGTGCCCGACACCATCGCGCCGCCGATGACGCCGCCCAGCACGGGAACCAGGAAGAGCCCGGCCGCGAACGAGGTGTAGTGGTATCCGTACTGCATCAGCTCGGGCACGTAGATCAGCCCGGCGAACAGCACCAGCGTGCTGAGGAAGAACTGCACCGCGCAGATGGCGAACACCGGCGTGCGGAACAGGCCGAGGGGCGTGATCGGGTCCGCGGCGCGGTGCTCGATCAGCAGGTAGCCGGCCAGGCTGGCAGCGGCGATCACGATCAGCCCGATGATCTGGCCGGAGGCCCAGTGGTACCGGCTGCCGCCCCAGACTGTCACGAGCAGCGCAGCGGTGGTGAACACGGTGACGGTCAGGCCGCCGGCCAGGTCGGCGCGGCGCGGCGAGCGGTACACAGGCAGATGCAGCCTGGCCGCGATGATGGTGAGCGCCACCGCGCCGACCGGAAGGTTGATCAGGAAGATCCAGCGCCAGGACAGGTCATCAACGAAGACGCCGCCAAGCAGCGGGCCCGCGATGACCGCGACGGTGGCGATGATGCCGATGTACGCCTGGTATTTCGCGCGCTGGCGGGCCGGGATGAGGTCGCCGGTGATCGCCTGCACGAGCGGGGTCAGGCCGCCGCCGCCGATTCCCTGCAGCGCCCGGAAGCCGATCAGCGCGGTCATCGACGTGGCGGTCGCGCAGAGCAGGGAGCCGGCCAGGAAGACGACGACCGAGAGCTGGAACACCCGCTTGCGGCCGTAGATGTCGCCGCACTTGCCCAGGATCAGCGTGGATACGGCGCTCGCCAGCAGGTAGGCCGTGGCTATCCAGGGCGCGTTCGCCGGGCTGTTCAGCGCGCGGCCGATGCCGGGGATCGCAGTCGCCACGATCGTCTGGTCGAGCGTGGCCATGAACGCGACCAGCATCAGCGGCACGAGCACTACCATGATCGCCCGGTGAGTTAGCCCGGCGGCGGGTCCGGTGGCGGTGCTGGCAGGGCCTGCGGGGGCGTAAGCACGGCCGGCCTTGCCGGGGGCGGTGTCCGCAGGGTTCGCGGTGTCTGCTGGGTCCGCTGGGCCCACTGGGTCCTCTGGGCCTGCCGGGTCCGCTGGGTCCGCGGTGGCGGCCGCGGGCCGCGACCCGTCCTGTGCCTCGCTCATCACGGCGCTTCTTCCTTCAGGTTCTTCACTTGGTATCTAAAGTAAGTGACTTTAGTTTTAAGGGTCAAGGCAGATGCCGCATGACTTACCGGAAAGCCACGGGACGGGCGATCGGGCCGCCGGCGCGGCCTGGCGGGTGCGGCGCGAGGGTGAGTCCCTTTCGTTTTCGCGTTACGATCCGGTTATGGCCAGTGCTGAGCCGGCAATCGGGCTGCGGGAGCGCAAGAAGCGCCAGACCCGGCAGTCGATCCTGGACGTGGCGACGGAGCTGTTCGAGGCGCGGGGCTACGACCAGGTCACGGTCGCGGAGATCGCGGACGCGGCCAGCGTGTCGGTGAAGACGCTGTTCACGTACTTCCGGTCGAAGGAGGATCTGGCCTTCGCCGGGGAGGACCAGCTGCGAGACCAGCTGGTGGCGGCCGTCAGGCTCAGGCCCGACGGGACCTCGGCGGTCAGCGCGGTGGCCGGCCTGCTCGGCGACCTGATCGCGACGAATCCCGGCGAGATGGAGGGACTCGAGGGATACCACCGGCTGGTCGGGACCAGCGACGCCCTGCAGTCCCGGCTGCGCCGGATGTGGGAGTCCTACGAGAACGCCATGACCGCGGCCCTGGAGCAGGAGACCGATGGCCCGGACAGCGGCCCGCGAGCAAGGCTCACCGCGATCATGCTGATCGGCCTGGTCCGCTCGCTGACCTCACCAGAGGTGCTGGCCGAGGTCCGCTCACACAAGTCAGCTGCCGCGCGCCGTGCCGCGCTGCGCGCCTGGGTTGACACCGCCAGCTCGCTCGTGGAGTGCCTGGAGCAGCACGAGCAGAACATCCGCGCCTAGCCCTGTGGCGCTGCGGCGGCTAGCTCGGCCCCGGCTGGCTAGCGCGTGGCGGTGCGAGACCGGACGGGGTGCTGCCGTCCTCGATGGTGATCTCGTCGAACCAGCCGCACCGGGGCTCGCCCGGCGGCCGGTCGAACCTGGTCACGTACGGCTTGATGTCCAGCACCGGGGTGCCGTCGAGCAGATCGACTCCGGCGAACGTGACGGTGTCACCGGCGACGGCCAGCACCCGGATGAGGCTGAGCCCGATCGGGCTGACCCGGCGCGGTCCCCGGGTGGCGAAGATGCCGATCCGCCGGCCCTGCGCTCTGAGCAGGTACGGCACCTGCCGCAGCGCGGCCGGTCCCGGTGCCTGGTCTCGCGGCCGATGCAGCCAGGTGATGAGCCAGGCGTAGTCGAAGCCTGCGAGGCCGTCCAGACCGTCGGTGTACTCCGGGGCGAGCCTGAGCACTGCCTCCTCGGACCGGTTGAGGCTGGACTGGATTGGGGTGCGCTCCGTCTCGGTGTAGGAGCTTGTGACGACGCCGATGACGGTCAGCGGAACGGGCTGGCTCATACCGGCTATTGTCCGCAGCATGGCTGAGCCGCCGCCCGGACTCGCCGGTCACCCCGACCGCCTCCGGTGGAACGCACGGTATGAGACCGCCGGCTACCGGCCGTCGTTCCGGCCGCATCCGCTGGCCGTCCGGGTGCTCTCTGAGGCCTTTCCCGGCGGGCCGGTGCTTGAGCTCGCGTGCGGTCCCTCGGGCAGCGCGCTGGTGGCCGCTGCCAGCGGGCACCACGTGACGGCCGTCGACGCATCTGACGTGGCACTGCACCTGCTGCGGGCCGAGGCCTCGGCCCGCGGGCTTGATCACCTGATTACCACCGTCCAGGCGGACCTCACCAGCTGGCAGCCCGGGCCGGCGGTGTACGCGCTCGTTCTGTGCACTGGCTACTGGGACCGCGATGTCTTCAGTGCGGCTGCTCGCGCGGTACGTGACCGCGGCGCGCTCGCGTGGGAGGCGCTGACCCTGGCGGCCCGGCGCGAGCGACCGCAGCTGCCCGCGCAGTGGTGCCTTCAGCCGGGCGAGCCCGCCAGCCTGCTGCCGGCTGACTACCGCGTGCTGAGCCAGGACGATATCGGGCAGCCCCCGACCAGGCGGCAGCTCCTGGCCGTGCGGGCGCATGGCTGAGGCCGGGCACGAGGCTGAGGCCGGGCACATGGCTGAGGCCGGGCCCTGAAGGCCCGGCCTCAGTCGGCAGCGTAGCGCCTCAGGTCACAGCAGCGTGGTAACTGCCTTCACCTCGGTGTAGTTGTTGAGAACTTCGGCGCCCATCTCGCGGCCCCAGCCGGACTGCTTGTACCCGCCGAACGGCAGCGAGGCGTCGAACACGTTGTAGCAGTTGATCCAGACGGTGCCCGCGCGGAGCTTCTTCGCCAGCGCATGGGCCTTGGAGATGTCGCGGGTCCAGATGCCGGCCCCGAGACCGTACTCGCTGTCGTTGGCGACGGCGGCGATCTCGTCCAGGCTGCTGAACGGCGCGGCGACGACAACCGGTCCGAAGATCTCCTCGCGGACGACCTTCATGTCCGGCCTGGTGTTCGTCAGCACGGTCGGCTCGATGAAGTAACCGCGGTCGCCGTGGCGGCCGCCGCCCGCCAGCGCCGTAGCGCCGTCGGTCCTGCCGGACTCAAGGAACCCGCTTACCCGGCGGAACTGCTCCTCTGACACCAGCGGCCCCATCTGGGTCGTCGGGTCGAGACCGGAGCCGAGCTTGATGGACTTGGCAATCTCGGCGACGCCGTCGACGACCTCGTCGTACCTGCTCTCCTGCACGAACAGCCGCGATCCGGCGACGCAGCACTGGCCGTGGTTGAAGAAGATCGCGTTCGCGGCGCCCTCGATGGCTCCGTCTTCCGCGTCGTCGAACACGATGTTCGGGCTCTTGCCGCCGAGCTCGAGGGTCAGCTTCTTCAGGTTGCTGGCACCGGCGGCAGCCACGATCAGCTTGCCGACCTCAGTGGAACCGGTGAACGCGACCTTGTCCACGTCGCCATGAGCGGCCAGCGCAGCGCCTGCGGTCTCGCCGAAGCCGGATACCACGTTGATGACGCCATCCGGTACGCCGGCCTCGGCGAGGAGCTCGGCAAGGCGCAGCGCCGTCAGCGGCGTCTGCTCGGCTGGCTTGAGTACCACGGTGCAGCCGGTCGTCAGTGCCGGCCCGAGCTTCCAGGCCGCCATCAGCAGCGGGAAGTTCCACGGGATGATCTGGCCGACGACGCCGACCGGCTCGCGAAGCGTGTAGGAGTGGAAGTTGGCGCCCGGCATATACGGCACCGAGATGTCGATCGTGCTGCCGTTGATCTTCGTGGCCCAGCCGGCCATGTAGTGGAAGAGGTCGGCTGCCAGCGGCACGTCCGCGCCGAGCGCGACGGCGTACGGCTTGCCGTTGTCAAGCGACTCGAGCTGGGCGAGCTCCTCGGCGTGCTCGAGGATCAGGTCGCCGATTTTCCAGATGATGCGGCCGCGGTCGGACGGCGTCAGCTGGCTCCACGGGCCGTCGAACGCCGCGCGGGCAGCGCGGACGGCACGGTTGATGTCCTCGGCGTCACCTTCCGCGACGTGGGCCAGTGTCTCGCCGGTCGCGGGGTTCGGGGTCTCGAAAGTCCTGCCGGACGCCGCGTCGACCCACTGCCCGTTGATGAACAGCTGACGCGGGGACCCGATAAATGCCTCGACGTTGCGGTCAAGGGTCACCGTCATGAGAAACCATCTCCTTGCCTAGCGGGGGACGGCGGCAGCCACCGCCCGTGGCGGCCTCCGGCAGCTCCGTGCGCTGTCCAGCCCGGAGATGCGGATCTCGGCCAGTAGTCACTATGAGACTACAAAACGGTGCGGGGCCGCAAGGGTGCCGGAAGGGCTGCGGAATCTCAGAAATAGGCACCGTAAAGCGGGGTCAGAGCCCGTCCCCTGCCAGGCATGCCGGAATAGCCGGCGGCCGCCGCGGGCTGAAGCTGCGAACGTCGCCGGCCGGAATGGGCCGGGAATGCGCTGGGAGAGACATGTCTGTGGTTGTGCCGCGCGGCGCAGCATTCTGGCTGATGGGCGGCCTGCTCGGGCTGCTGATGATCGCGGCCGCCGCCCCGTCCCCGCTGTACGCCATCTACCAGGCAGACTGGCACTTCTCCGCCGCAACGCTGACGGCGGTGTTCGCCGTGTACGTCGTGGCGCTGCTCGGAACGTTCCTGATCGCGGGACGGCTCTCCGATCATGTTGGCCGCCGCCCCGTCATCATCGCGGCTCTTCTGCTCGAGGTGGCCGCAATGGCCTGCTTCGGCGTTGCCGGCGCAGTCCCGCTCCTGTACGTGGCGCGGATCATTCAGGGCCTGGCCACCGGCGCTGCGATCGGGGCAGTCAGCGCCTCACTGGTCGATCTCCAGCCCGAGGACCGGCCGCAGCTCGCCTCGCTGGTGAACAGCGCTGCCCCGACCACCGGACTGGCCGTGGGAGCGCTGGCAGCCAGCTTCCTTGTGCAGTACGGGCCTGCGCCGCTCCGCCTCGTCTACTGGCTGCTGGCGGGCGGATTCGTGGCCGGCATCGCGTTCGTCGCGGTGCTGAGCGAGCCGGGGCAGCACCGGCCGGGTGCGCTCGCGTCGCTGCGTCCGCAGGCCGGCGTCCCCCGGCCGGCGTGGCGCGCATTCGCCGCCGGGACGCCCGCCCTGATCGCGGGCTGGGCGCTCGGCGGGCTGTACCTGGCACTCGGACCCTCAATCGCGGCAGTGCTGCTGCACTCGGCCGACGCGGTGCCGGGCGGGCTGGTGATCTTCCTGCTCTGCGGTGTCGGCGCCGTCACCTCGGTGCTGCTCTGCGGTGCCGGAGCGAGGACCGCGATGACAGCGGGCTCGCTGCTGCTGGTCGTCGGTGTCGGCGGCACGGTCATCGCGATCGCAGCCGGCAGTGCACCCGGATTCTTCCTGGGCACCGCCTTCGCCGGAACCGGCTTCGGCCTGTCCTTCCTCGGCACGTTCCGCACCCTCAGCGCACTCGCGCCTCCCAGCGGGCGAGCCGGCCTGATCGCCACTATCTACATCGTGTCGTACCTGGCCTTCAGCCTGCCCGTCATCGGCGCCGGCGTCGCCGTGACACATTTCGGCCTGCAGGACACCGCGATTGTCTACGGCTGCGCAGTCGCCGCATTCGCGCTGGCGGCGGCGGCCATCACATTCGCCGGCGGCCGCACGTCCGCCAGCACTATCGTCAGCATGGGGGCAGGCGCACCGCGCGCTTCCGCGAGCGCCGGGCAGCGGGCTGATGAGGCCCTGCCACCCGGACCGTGCAGCGCGCCGCTCTGCGTGGATGGCCCTGCCGAGGCCGGCGGCACGAGCGAGCGGGCCGCCGCGCCGCGCTAGCGTCCGGGCTGGTGGCCCAGGGCGGCCGCGATGGCGATGCCCAGAGCGCGCGCGACCGGCGGCGGGAAGGCATTGCCCACCTGCCGGTAGGCGGCAGTCTTGCGGCCGCTGAAGCGCCAGCTGTCAGGGAAGCCCTGCAGCCGGGCGACCATGGGCACGGTCAGCTTCGGGAGGCCATCCGGCGGGAACCCGGGGCCGGGCGGCCCATCGGCGACACCGATCCCGTCCACGCCGAGCTCGCGCCAGGCCGCGCGGGCGCGGGTCGGGCCGAGATCCGGGCCGCCGTGCTTCTTGCTGCCGCCGACGATCGTGGGTGCGATCCTGCTCGCGTGCCGGGCCCAGTTCGCCGCGCCGGCCCACCCGGCCTCGCCCATCAGGCCCGCCAGGGTGCCGCCGACGGTAGGCGGCGGCGCCTGCTGCGGATCCGGCCAGCGGAAGGCGGCCGCCCAAGGTTCGGCTATCCCGATCAGCACGAACCGCGGCCGCAGCTGCGGCACGCCGTGCTCGCTTGCGTTGACCAGCTGCCACCAGGCCCGGAACCCGAGATCCGCCAGCTGCGCGAGCACTCGCGCCCGATAGCCGTCGAACCGTGCTGCGGCCAGTCCGCGGACGTTCTCCAGCAGCATGGCTCGCGGCCGTATCTCCGCGATCAGCCGCAGCGCCTGCGGGAACAGGTCGCGCTCATCGGCGTGACCGAGCTGCCTGCCCGCGATCGAGAACGGCGGGCAGGGCACGCCCCCTGCGAACAGGTCGGTGCCGCCGAAGCCGCGCCCGTCGACGTTGGCAACGTCGTCTTCGATGATCTTCCAGTGGTCGCCCCGATTGAGCCGCAGCGTCTCGCAGGCGTCGGCGTCGATTTCAACGGCCGCAGCGTGACTGAAGCCCGCCTGCTCGAGCCCGAGCGCCTGGCCGCCCGCGCCCGCGCAGATCTCCAGGACCGTCAGCTCGCCCACGCGTCCTCCGGCAGTCGGCATCGTCCCGATTCTGCCGGCCAGCGGCCCGGTGGTGGTGTTCCCACGCCGGACCACCGGATCGGGTCCGGGCCCGGGCCCGGCGCGCTTGCTAGGCGTAGCCGCCGTTGCTCATCAGCAGCTGGCCGTTGATCCAGCCGCCCTGCGCGGAGCACAGGAAGTCAACCAGGTGCCCGGTGTCGCGCGGGGTGCCGAGGCGCCCGAGCGGTGTCTGGCGGATGCCGCTCGCCCTGATCTCGTCGGTCATCCAGCCGGTGTCGACCGGCCCGGGGTTGATGACGTTGGCGGTCACGCCGAGGTGGGCAAGCTCGTGAGCGGCCGCGAGCGTGATGCGGTCCAGTGCGCCCTTGCTGGCTCCGTACGGCAGGTTGCCGACGGTGTGGTCGCTGGTGAGGCTGATGATCCGGCCAGTTCCGAAGGTGCCGGAGAAGCGCCGGGCGTACTCGCGGATGAGCAGCCAGGTGGCACGGGCGTTGACAGCGAAGTGCCGGTCGAAGCTCTCGACGGTGGTGTCCAGGAGCCCGGAGTCCACCGATTCGCAATGACACATCACCAGCGCCGTGACAGTGCCGAGCTGGGCCTCGGCCTGGTTGAAGATCTGTGCCGGGGCTCCGGTTCCCGCAAGGTCAGCCTCGATGGCCGCGGACGCGGCGCCGTGCCCGGTCAGGTTCGCGCGGATGGCAGCAGCAGCTTCGGGCTCGGGTCCCCAGGGCATGCGCTGGTCGTAGGGAGTCCAGTAGGTGAAGGCAATGTCCCAGCCTGACGCTGCCAGCTGGCCGGCGATCCCAGCGGCGATGCCGGCAGTCCGGCCGGTGCCCGTGACCAGTGCGACTGGCCGGGCAGCCGCGGGCTCCTGGCGGCGCCCGGCGCGGACCTCGTTGGTCGGAGTGCTCATCACCGGATCGTCCAGCACGCCCGCCGGACAGGGCAACTGCGTTTTTTCGGCTGCGGCAGAACCGGATGCCAGCTGCCGGTCTCGCGTGCCGCAGGCCCGTTATCGCTGGCGCGTGGGGGTTGACTTCGCGCTGAAACTGTATACAGTTTTGCTCACGCGAAGGCGTCCGGACGCGCCGCGGACCCTGATAACCGGCAGGAGCCGGTGCACGGAGCGGTCATCTCAGCGTGCCCGCGCCCCGTCGCACCTGGCGACGCCCGTCCTGAAGAAGGCGAAGCAGCCATGACTTCCACCACCACTCACGCGGCGGATGGCATCATCGACGCCCCGACTCGGCAGAAGATCATTGAGTCCCTGCAGGGCAGGTTCAGCGGCACGATCATCGAGCCGGACGGCCCGGACTACGAGCAGGCCAGGACCGTCTGGAACGCGATGGTCGACAAGCGTCCGGGCCTGATCCTGACCTGTACCAGCACGGCGGACGTCGTGGCCGCGGTCGATGCCGCCCGCGACTTCGGGCTGGCGCCGTCGGTGCGGTGCGGCGGTCACAACGTCGCCGGCAAGGCGCTGTCCGATGGCGGGCTGACCATCGACCTCGGCGGACTGCGGGAGGTGACCGTCGACGCCGAGCAGCACCTGGCGCACGCCGGCGGCGGCTGCCGGCTCGGTGATGTGGACGCGGCCACCGGGCCGCTCGGCATGATCGTGCCCGCCGGGATCATGTCCGAGACGGGCGTCGCCGGCCTTGCGCTCGGCGGCGGCATCGGCTGGTTCTCCCGCAAGCACGGGCTCACCTGTGACAATTTTGCCGAGCTCGAGGTCGTGCTGGCTTCCGGCGAGGTCGTGACCGCGTCGGCGACGCAGCACCCCGACCTGTTCTGGGCGCTGCGGGGCGGCGGCGGCAACTTCGGCATCGTCACGAAGTTCACCTTCCGTACCTTCGACTTCGGTCCGATGATGCGGATCGGCGTCTCGCTCTACCATCCCGACCAGGCGGCGCAAGCGCTGCGCGAGTACGCCGCGCTGTACCCGACGCTCGGCCGGAACGTCGGCTACCACGCGGCGCTCAAGCACGACATGCCCGCGCTGCCGTTCGTGCCGCCCGAGCTGGTCGGCGCACGGATGCTGATGCTGATCTCGATGTGGCTGGACGATGCAGACGACCCCGCGGGGGAGGATCTGATCGGCCGGCTGAGCTCAGTCGGCGAGCCGGCCGTCACCGCCTCGACCGTCCTGCCGTTCGGGGCCGGCGTCCAGCACCTCATCGATGAGGAGTTCTGCGATGGCCACCGGTACTACACCAAGGAAGCGCATCTGCAGTCGCTGACCGACGAGGCGATCGACATCCTGGTCGACTTCTTCCGGGACATGCCGATGGGCGGCGAGGTCGAGATCCTGGGCCTCGGCGGCGCGATTGACGACGTGGCCGAGGACGAGTCAGCATTCTCGAACCGGCAGTACCAGATGTGGCTGAACTTCGCGATGGCCTGGGACGACGCGTCGCTGGACGCCGACTACATCGCGCAGATCCGTGCCTGCGCGGCCGAGCTCAGGCCGTGGACCGGCAACGGCGTCTACGTGAACATGCTCAACGCCGACGAGGACCAGCCGGACCGTGTCGTCGAGGCCTACGGCGAGGACAAGTACGCACGCCTCGGCCGGATCAAGGCGCAGTACGACCCCGGCAACCTGTTCCGGGTCAACTACAACATCACTCCGCGCTGACATCAGCATCGGCAGGCTGCGCACTACGAAGCAGGACTGCCTGCCGCCTGCCACCGCACGGCTGACACCCGCTTTCTTCCGCGGAGCGGGGCCAGCGCATTGCCCAACCCCGGACGAACTGCCTACAGTAAGTCCAGGAACTGCATACAGTTTCGCTCGCGCAGACGGGAGCCACCCATGAGCCGTAACGTCCCCGCCATCTTCGCCGACATCGACGCCTTCGACCCCGACAAGTTCGTCAGCCACCTGACCGATGACGTCACGTTCCGGTTCGGCAATGGCGAGCCTGTCGTCGGCCGGGCCAACGTCCGGGAGGCCGTGGCCGGCTTCTTCACTACGATCGCCGGCCTGACTCACCACATCCTGAACGTCTACGACGCCGGCGCCGTCAGCATCGCCCAGATTGACGTCGAGTACGTGCGGCAGGACGGCAAGCATGTCACCGTGCCGAACGCCGACATCCTCACCTTCGACGGCGACCTGGTCAGCAACTGGCAGATCTACATCGACCTGGCCCCGGTATTCGCCTGAGGAGTGCTGTCGTGATCGAGCTCACCGACATCGCCTACGTCCGGTCCGGGGTCGCTGACCTGGACAAGGCGGTGACGTTTGCGACCGAGATCGTCGGACTGGAACTGGTCACGCCGGTTCCGCCCTCGGTCGGAGCTGATCAGGGGATCACTGCCGGGAACGGCGGCCAGTCCGGGCCCGGCAGTGGCCGGGCAGCGCAGCTGCGGGCGGACTCCCGGCACCATTGCCTCGCGCTGGTCGAGGGCGGCTCCGGTGTCATCTCGTCCGGCTTCGCCGTCGCGGGCGAGGACGCGCTCGCGGCCGCCGAGTCTGAGCTCGAGAGCTCCGGGTTCCTGGTGAGCCGCGGCTCGGCGGCTGAGGCGAGAGAACGGCGGGTCCGGTCTTTCATCGGTTTCAGCGACCCGTTCGGCAACCGCATCGAGCTGGTGAGCAATCAGGTGACGGTCACCAGGCCGGTGCACTTCTCCCGGCCGGCCGGCATCACCGAGTTCGGTCACCTGTGCCTGGACGCGACCGACGTGCGCGAGGCCTACCGGTTCTGGCACTCGCATTTCAACGCCCGGGTGTCTGACTGGGTCGGCGACGCGGCGTGCCTGATCCGTATCGATCCGGTGCACCACAAGCTCGCTGTCTTCAGGGGCGACGGGCCCGGCCTGTGCCACATGAATTTCCAGGTGGCCACCATCGACGACGTGTTCAGGAACTGGCACTTCCTGACTGACCATGGCGTCGAGATCGAGATGGGGCCGGGCCGCCACCCGCAGTCGACGGCGATCTTCCTGTACTTCCTCGGCCCGGAGGGCTTCACCTACGAGTACTCCTTCGGCGTCCGCCGGATCGAGGACGACGCGGCGTGGCGGCCGCGGACATTCGACCCGGACGAGCCGGGATCCATCGACATGTGGCTGGGCCCGCAGCGCAAGCCGAGCACGCAGCCACAGCTGGGAGCATCGTGACTGAGTACATCCGCGTCCAGGCCGGCGGCACCGACACCGCCGTCATCGACACCGGTGATCCTGGTCTGGGCGAGCCGGCTGTCCTGCTGCTGCACGGGTCCGGTCCCGGCGTCAGCGCCGCCGCGAACTGGCGGCCGGTGATCCCGGCACTCAGCGCCCGGCGGCGGGTGATCGCCCCGGATCAGCTCGGGTTCGCGGGCACCGCCACTGGCGACAAGCACACCTACGGGCGGACCGCCTGGACCGAGCACGCGCTCAGCCTGCTGGACGAGCTGAACATCGGCCAGTGCGACGTGATCGGCAACTCCATGGGCGGGGCGATCGCGCTGTCCCTCGCCGCTGCCCGTCCGGAGGCCATCCGCCGGATCGTGCTGATGGGAACGATGGGCGTGGCCATGGCCCTGCCGCCGGGCCTGGCCACGATCTGGGCGTACCGGCCGAGTACGGAGGCAATGCGGGAGGTCATCGGCCTGTTCGCCTACAACCGCGAGCTGATTACCGACGAGCTCGTGCAGCTGCGCTACGAGGCCAGCCTCAGCCCGGCAGTGCGGGACTCGTGGGCGGCCATGTTCCCGGCGCCGCAGCAGCGATGGGTGGACGACCTGGCGCTCTCGGGCGCCGAGCTGAACGCCGTCACCCAGCCGGTGCTCCTGGTCCACGGGCGCGACGACCGCGTGGTGCCGTGGCGGACGTCCTCAGCGGCGATGGTCGACCTGCTGCCGGACTGCCGCCTGCATCTCATCGGCGGCTGCGGGCACTGGACGATGATCGAGAAGACAGCCGAGTTCCTCGGCGTTGTCGAGCCCTTCCTGTCGGCTGGCTGAGCCTGCCGCCTGGCTGAGCCTGCCGCCTGGCTGAGCCTGCGGCCCGGCTTCCGGCTGTCCGTTGCCCGCAGCCTCGCGACCGGCGCCGCCGCCAGCCTGGGCGCCAGCCGCGCGGACTGGGTCAGCCGTCCCAGCGAACGTGCAGTGCGGCCGGCTTGCGGAACACCAGGCCCTGCGGAAAGCCCGGCCGCCCCGGGTCCAGGCGCAGACCGGGCAGCTGGCCAAGCAGCTCGCTGACGGCCGCGACCGTCTCGGCCCGCGCTAGCTGCGCGCCCACGCAGAAATGCGGGCCGACGGCGAACGCCCAGTGCTGGCGGGCGTTCGGCCGGTGCAGATCAAACCGGTCCGGATCGGCGAAGACGGCCGGATCCCGGCTGGCCGCGGCGAGCGAGACGATCACCAGGTCGCCGCGGCTGATCGCGGCGTCGCCGACCGTCACATCGGAGGTCGCATACCGGTCGACCACGGCGGCCGCCGGCTCGAGCCGGAGCGACTCCTCGACCACGCTGCCGATCAGCGCCCGGCCGGCCAGCACTTCCCGCAGGCTCTCCTGACTGCGGAGCAGGGACCAGATGGCGTTGCAGATCATTCCCTCGGTGGTCTCGATGCCGCCGAACAGCAGCACCGCAGCGTTGGACACCACCTCGCCCGCCGGCAGGTCTCCGGCCACCGCCGTGAGCACGGAGGGCTCGGCCGGCCGGGCCAGCGTTTCGCTGACACAGGCGCTCAGGTCCGCAAAGGCTGCCTCGGCAGCGGTGACGGTGCGGGTCGCGCTGTCGGGGCCTGCGCGGCCGCCAGGTGGTGACTGACCGGAGTACGGCCCGCCAGGTGCGGGCTCGTCAGCGACCGGGCCGCCCGCCGCCGGCGAACCCACGATCTGGCTGCCCGCTGCTGGCGGACCCACGGTCGGGGCGCCCGCCGCCGGTCCGCCGACCGTCGGCGCCCCGCCGACCTGGTCGCCCGCTGCGGGGCCGGCTGCCGGTGCACCGGCCACCGACAGCGCGGACACGCCCGCCACGATCGCGTCATACCAGGCGAGCAGCCGGGCCGGCGCGACGTTCAGGCCGAGCATGTCCGCCATCACGGCCACGGCAAGGCGGCCGGCCAGGCCACGGCGCAGCTCCGCCTCCTGGCCTCCCGATGCGAGCTCCCCGACAAGCAGCCGTGCCTGCCGGGCCGCCGCCTGGTCCAGCCGGGTCCGCAGCTCCGGCGCGCGCATCGCCCGCGCAAACGGGTCACGGTGCCGCCGGTGCTCGGTCCCGTCCAGCGACAGCATGCTCGGCCCGACGACTCGCGCGGTGGTAAACCGCGGATCATCCACGGTGAACGTGCCTGGCTCCCGCAGCACGCGATCAGCGAGGTCGGCGCGCGTCACCAGCCAGCCGCCCAGGGCGGGCAGCCAGGAAACGGGCTCGGCCTCGCGCAGCCGCCGCAGCACCGGGTGCGCGTCCCGGGCCAGCTCGGCAGCGGTCACCGACGCGCCGAGCGGGTACCGGGCGAGCCGATCCCGCGCATTCTGGCTCCCGGCGGCGTGGCTCCCGGCGGCCTGGCTCCCGGCGGCCCGCTCCCCGTCGGCCCGGTCCGATGCTGCTGGTTCAGGCATAGGGCTCAGGCGCCGGCGGTCAGCGGGGTCCGCTCGACCAGCTCCAGCGCGTGCGTGACCGCGTTGATCTTGTAATCGGGCGCGCAGTCGGTGAGCACGCGCTCGGCGGTCCTGGCCAGATGGTGCGCCAGACCGGAGAGCGCCGCCTTGTGGTCACCCTCGCTCAGTGCCGTCAGGATGGCCGCATGCTCGGCGTCGCCTGCGGCCTGCCAGCTCGCCGGCTCAGACAGCTGGTAGATGCGGATATAGCGGGTCGTCCGGTCGGCAAATGCCGTGAGCTGGCGCTGCAGCGCGCTCCCGGCCCCGGCGGTGATCAGCCGGTGGAACTCGCCGTGCGAGTCGAACCAGGTCCCGAAGTCACCTGACTTTGCCGCCTGCCGCATGGCGGTCAGCATCCGCCTGGCCTCGCGCTGGTAGGTGGCAGTGAACGAGTCCAGCGTCATGGAGAGTGCCAGCGTCTCCAGCAGGATCCGGCTGGCGTAGACGTCGTCAAGTTCCTGCGGATCGAGACCCGCTACCCGAGTGCGCTGATTGGGCTCGATCTCGACGAGGCCCTCTTCCTGCAGCATCCGCAGCACCTCGCGCAGCGGCGTCCGGCTCACTCCCAGCTGATCGGCCAGTGCGACCTGCGACAGCTTCGTGCCGGGCGTGAGCGTGCCGTCCAGGACGCACTCGCGCAGGTAGGCATGGAGCGCCGGAATCGCCTGCCGCGCCTCGGGCAGCTCGACCTTGCGGAGGCCGGGGACGATCGTCGGTGTGCGGGGCATGTGGCCATTCTCGCTGATCTCTGCCGCGAAGTGCATACACTCCGCGTCTGGCGTCCGGCAGGTCTTGACGTGCTCGCCAAACTGCATACAGTTTACCCATGGACGCAACCGGCGAGGCGACGGCTCAGCGCGGTCACGCGGGCCTGCTGGGCCGGGACTACTGGCTCGTGCTGTCCGAGCCAGCCCCGGCCACGACTGCTCCCGACATTGCCGAGCACGTCGATGAGCACGTGGCCTGGCTGCTGAAGCTGGAGGCCGAGGGCACGGTCTTCCTGTCCGGACCGCTGGTCAGCGGCCCGGGAACCGGTCCGGGCTCAGGCATCACGCTGCTCCGGGCCGCGAGTGCCGGGCAGGCTGCCGAGATCGCCGCGACTGACCCGTTCGTCGTCGCCGGGCTGCGAACCTTCCAGATCTTCGGCTGGCGGGTCAACGAGGGCGCGATCAGGCTGCAGCTCTCGCTCGGCACCGGGGGCTTCACGTGGGGGTAGCAGGCGGCCGGGACCGCAGTCAACAGGGAGGCGGCAGCGCCATGCGAGTCGCAGTGATCGGACTGGGCAAGATGGGCATGCCCATCGCCCGCAACCTGATGGAACGCGGCTTCCCCGTCACCGGGTACCGCCGCACGCCGTCGGATGAGCTGGCCAGTGCCGGCGGCACCGTCGCGCCGACGGCAGCCGACGCCGTCGCAGACGCCGATGTCGTGCTGTCCATCGTGCCGGACGCTGACGCGGTGGCCGAGGTCGTCACCGGCCCGTCCGGCACGCTGACTGCACTGCGGCCCGGCGCTGTTCACATCGAGATGAGCACGATCCCGGTCGACCGCAAGCGCGAGCTGCGCGACGCCGTGCGGGCGGTCGGCGGCGACATGCTGGACAGCCCGATCAGCGGCAGTCCCGGCATGGTGGCGCCGCGGCTCGCCACCACTTTTGTCTCCGGGGACCCGGCCAGCGTCGAGGTCGTCCGCCCGGTGCTCGACGCCATCTCCGGGCCCTGGGTCTTCACCGGTGAGTTCGGCACCGGCGCGAGCATGAAGTACGTGGCGAACATGCTGCTGGCCACGCACACAGTGGCGGCTGCCGAGGCCATCCACCTGGCCCGGAGCCTGGGCCTCGACCTTGAGCAGGTGCAGCAGACCCTGGACAACTCCATCGGCTCGTCCGCGATCTGGCGCCAGCGCGGCCCGGCCATGCGCGACCGGCGGTGGTCCCCGGCACCGGGGCCGATCGGCACGCTGCACCCGATTCTGGAGCAGATCGCCGTCGCCGCGGCGGCCGCTGGCCTCGACCCGCCGGTGTTCGCGGCGGCGAAGACACTGTTCGACAAGGCCGTCGCCGAAGGCTGGGCCGACCTGGACATCGCGTCCGTGCACGACCTGGTAGCCAGCCCGCCGAGCCAGGGGCAGGCGGAATGACCTTCTCCCTGGCCACCTACCGCGAGAACGGCGAGACCCGCCTCGGCGTCCTGGTTCAGCACAGGCAGACCCATCAGGACGGGAACGGGCCGCCTCCGCCCCCGGCCGCCGACCTGCTCGCGCCACCTGAACTCAAGCGCTGGCCCACGATGCTGGACCTGCTTGGCGCGTGGCCGGAGGCGCAGGAGCTGCTGGCCGGTCTCGAGCTCGCGGATGCCCCGCGCGCGGAGTCCGCCGAGCTCCTCACCCCGGTCAGCTATCCGCGGAAAGTGCTCTGCGCGGGCGTCAACTACCGCAAGCACATCCGCGAGATGGGCGGTGAGGTGCCGGGCGACGACTGGGAGCCGTTCTTCTTCCTCAAGCCGCCGTCGACGACCGTGACCGGTCCGGCCGATCCCATCGTCATCCGCGATCACGAGCGCGCCCGCTACGACTGGGAAGGCGAGCTCGCCGTCGTCATCGGAACGGGCGGCCGCGATATCCCAGTCGAGCGTGCGCTCGGGCATGTCGCGGGCTACTGCGTCGCCAACGACGTGACCGCCAGGGGCTACCACCGGCGCGCCACCGTGCCGGCCGAGCCGTTCCGCTTCGACTGGATCGCCGCGAAGGCAGCCGACACCTCGCTGCCGATGGGACCCGGCATCACCCCCGCGTTCCTGATCGCGGATCCGCAGGACCTGCGGCTGCGGCTGTGGGTCAACGGCGAGCTCCAGCAGGACGAGTCCACCGCCGACATGATCTGCCCGGTCGATCAGCTCATCGCGGCCGCCAGCAGCTACGTGACACTCGAGCCCGGCGACGTGATCGCGACGGGCACGCCCGCGGGCGTCGGCGCTGGTCGCGGCCTCTACCTCAGGCACGGCGATGTCGTGACCGTCGCGATCGACGGACTCGGCCAGATATCGAACCGCGTCGCGGACGCGGAGAGGAGCCAGTAATGATCTTCGTCTCGCATCAGCTGCCCGTGAACGAGGACGGCCAGCCCGCACTGACCCGCGCCGACGTCTGGGACGGCCTGGTCATGAAGGCGAACAACGCCCTGCCGTTCGTGCCGAGCATGACCCACTGCGAGGTAACCGCCCGCCTGGACGAGAACACATTCGACCGCGACATCGACTTCCGCGGGCAGCGGATGACCGAGCGGATCACGCTGGAGGAGCCGCACCGGGTGGTCTTCACCCGCACGTCCGGGCCGGTGCTCGGCACGATCGCCAACGAGATCGAGGGCAGCGACGACGACCTCAGGCTGCGCTTCAGCTTCGCGCTGGTCGTCAGCGGCGTGGAAGGCGGATCGGCCCGCGAGACCGAATACGCCGAGAGCATGACCGGCGACTACCTCAGGGCGGTAGCAGCGACTCTCGCCGCGATGCGGAAGATCAAGGCAGGCGAGGCCGTCACGGCCTGACCCGGCAGGCACTCACCCGGTTACCGGGAAGACTTGCGCACGTCCTGGCGTGCACAAGTCTTCCTGATCATGACGCAGTGGCTACTCCGTGTTGGCGAGGAACGTCTCCGGCGGCGGCGCTCCCCACAGGTGCGGCGGCACGTCCCAGTCTCCGGCGACCCAGCAGTCGTCGATCTGGTCGATGTCGGAGAACCACTCGATCCAGCTGCCCCACGGGTCGGGGTTGTAGTGGAAGAAGTTCGAGCCGATCGTGTGCCGGCCGAGTCCCCAGCCAGCGTCCCGGCCGCGGGAGCGCATCCGGTCCGCGCCGATCGCAATGGCGTCGATGGACGGCACCTCGAAGCTCGCGTGGTGGAAGCCCGGATGGGTCGAGCTGATGAAGCCGAAGATGTGGTGATCGCCCGGACCGGCGTTGAGGAAGGTCACGAAGTCGTGGTGAATGGTGTCGCTGACGTGCAGGCCGAGTACGCGCGTGTAGAAGTCGGTCAGCACGGCCGGCTGCGCAGTGAACAGCAGTGAGTGCCCGAGGCGCCGCGGGTTCACGTCGCCGGTGACCTCGCGCCAGGCAGCCGTGCCGATCCGCTGACGGCTGGCGCCGGAGTTGATCAGGATCTCCGCGACTGGCCGCGGCGGTGCCTGCTCGGTCTCAAGCAGCTGCACGGCGGTGCCGTCCGGGTCGCGCAGCCAGGTACCGGTCGCCTCAGCGCCCGGCGGCGGCTCGATCAGCGGCGTGCCCGCCCGCTCCAGCGAGCCGAGCACCCCGTCGAGGCTGCCGGGCGCGAGCGTGAACGACACGTGATGCAGCCGCTTGGCCGGGCCCTGCACCATCCGGACCTGCTCCTGGCCCCGCCCTGGGCACTGCGCGAGCAGGGCGCCGTCCTTGTCCGTGGTCTCGAGTCCGAAGTCGGACAGGAAGCCGTCTGCGACCTCCAGGTCCGGCACCTCGAGGGCATAGTGATGAAGTCCTGAGATCACGACTTCCCCTTTCGCTGCAAACTGCATACAGTTTAGCGGGTGGACACCCAACCGCAACAGGCCGGGAACGAGGTCGCTCACGCCGGCCGCATCCTGTCGCGCCTCGGCCTCGTCACGGCCTTCGGGCACGTCTCGCAGCGGACCGGCCGCGGCATGCTCATCACTCCCGCCGCCGACCTCGCCACGGTGACGGCTGCTGACCTGGTCGAGGTCGATCTGACCGCGACATCGCTGCCGCCGGGCGCCCCGGCCGAGGCCTGGGCGCACCTGGCCGTGTACGCGGCCCGTCCGGACGTCGGCGCAATCGCCCGCGCGCAGCCGCCGCCGGCGTTCGCAGCCGCGGCCGCGCTGCCGGGCGAACTGCCGCTGCTGCACGGTCAGGCATGCTGGCTGGGCGAGCGCGTGGCGGTGCACTGCGATCCGCGGCTGCTCCGGTCCCGTGAGCTCGCCGCGGCGGCCGCTGCCGCGCTCGGTTCATCCGACGCGCTGCTCCTGCGCGGGAACGGGGCACTCACCTGCGGCATCGCTCCCGGCCTCGCGGCCGCCCGAATGTGGCTGCTGGCCGCGGCCTGCCAGACATGGCTAGCGGCCGCGGCCGCCAGTGACGCGCCCCGGCTGATGGATGCGGCCGAGGCCGCGTCCTGGCGCGCGGCCGGCGCCGAGCTGCTGCCGCGGCTGTGGACACACCTCAGCAGGACCGCACCGGAGGGACATGACCGTGACTGATCTTGACGCGCTGGCCGGGCTGCTTGAGCGGGCGTCTGCGACCCGCATACCGGTGCCGCCGCTGACGCAGACTTATGACGGGCTGACGGTGGCGGACGCGTACGCGATCCAGCTGATCCAGGTCCGCGGTCGCGTGGCCGGCGGAGCCGGGATCGCCGGATTCAAGGTGGGCCTGACATCGGAGCCGATGCGTCAGCAGATGGGCGTGAGCGAGCCGGACTTCGGGCATCTGCTGACGGACATGGCCTGCGCCGCCGATGCTCCGATCGACACCGGCCGGTTCCTGCAGCCGCGGGCGGAGCCGGAGATCGCGCTGGTGCTGGCCGCGCCGCTGCGGGGGCCGCGGGTATCGGTCAGCGACGTGGTAGCGGCGACGGCGTGGGCCGTTCCGGCGATCGAGATCATCGACAGCAGGATCGCGAACTGGCAGATCACCCTGGCGGACACGATCGCGGACAATGCCTCAAGCGGCGGTTTCGTGATCGGGCAGACGCCGGTGCCGCTGGCGGGACTCGACCTGTCGCTGACCGGGTGCGTCTTCCGCCGCAACGGCCGGATCGTGGCGACCGGTGCTGGCGCGGCCGTCCTCGGCTCGCCGCTGCATGCTGCCACCTGGCTTGCCAATGAGCTGCTCGCGCGGGGCGCGGAGCTGGATGCCGGGCACGTGATCCTGACCGGGTCGGTGACCGCGGCCATCCCGGTGGCGCCTGGTGACGCGGTGACGGCGGCCTTCGACCGGCTGGGCTCGGTGACGGCCGTGTTCGACTGAGCTGGCCCGCTACTCGTTCCGCAGCAAAAGGGAGGGCACTGCACGTGGATTCCGTGACGGCCGCGATCGTCGGCTCCGGCAATATCGGCACTGATCTGATGATGAAGCTGCTGCGGCAGCAGGACGGCGTGCTGGCCCTGCGGTACATGGCCGGCGTTGATCCTGCGTCGGACGGTCTGGCCCGGGCGCGGCGGCTCGGGCTGGAGGCCAGCGCCGGCGGCGTGGACTGGCTGCTGAGCCAGGATCCGCTGCCGGACGTGGTGTTCGAGGCCACGAGCGCGCGGGCGCATGCGGCGAATGCGGCCCGGTACGCCGAGGCGGGAGTCCGCGCGGTCGACCTCACCCCCGCGGCGGTCGGCCCGTATGTGTGCCCGCCGGTGAACCTGGACCTCAACCTGGACGCGGTCAACCTGAACATGATTACCTGCGGCGGGCAGGCGACCATCCCGGTGGTGGCGGCGGTCAGCCGGGTCGTGGAGGTCGCCTACGCCGAGATCGTGGCGTCGATCGCGTCCCGGTCGGCCGGGCCGGGTACCAGGGCGAACATCGATGAGTTCACCCAGACGACGGCGGCGGCGCTGCGGGAGGCCGGCGGCGCGGCGCTGGGCAAGGCGATCATCCTGCTGAATCCGGTCGAGCCGCCGATGATCATGCGGAACACGGTGTTCTGCTCGATCCCGGCGGAGGCAGCCGAGCCAGGGCCGCTCCGAGACGCGGTCACTGCGAGCATCGAGGCGATGGCGCAGACCGTACGCGGCTACGTTCCCGGCTATAGGCTCCGGGCGGAGCCGCAGTACGACCCGCCGGACCCGCGGTGGCGGGGCATGGCGCGGGTCGGGGTGTTCCTGGAGGTGCGCGGCCGCGGCGACTACCTGCCCGACTATGCCGGGAACCTGGACATCATCACCGCGGCCGCCGCCCGGGTGGGGGAGCTGCTCGCCGTGCACCTCCGGTCCGGTGCGGGGCAGGCGGCACTGCAGACCGGAGGGCGGGCATGACAGGCCAGGCTGACGTGCGGCTGACCGACTCGACGCTGCGGGACGGGTCGCACGCGCTGGCGCACCAGTTCACTGAGGAGCAGGTGCGGGCGGTGGTGCACGCGCTGGACGAGGCCGGGGTCGAGGTCATCGAGGTCTCGCACGGGGACGGGCTGGGCGGCTCGTCCTTCAACTACGGCTTCTCGCTGACCGACGAGTTCGAGCTGATCGCCGCTGCCGTCGCCGAGGCGCGGCAGGCCAGGATCGCGGTGCTGCTGCTGCCGGGTGTCGGCACGATCGACGACCTGCGGCACGCACACGACACGGGCGCGTCCGTCGCGCGGATCGCCACGCACTGCACCGAGGCCGATGTGTCGGTGCAGCATTTCGGTGCCGCCCGTGAGATGGGCATGGAGACCGTCGGGTTCCTCATGCTCGCGCACCGGATCGGCCCGCAGGAGCTGGCGAGGCAGGCCCGGATCATGGTCGACGCTGGCGCGCAGTGCGTCTACGTGGTCGACTCGGCAGGCGCGCTGATCCTCGCTGACGCGCAGGACCGCGTGCAGGCGCTGGTCGCCGAGATCGGCGCGGACGCCCAGGTCGGATTCCACGGGCACCAGAACCTGTCCCTGGGTGTAGCTAACAGCGTGCTGGCCGTGCAGGGCGGCGCCCGGCAGGTGGACGGGGCGCTGTGCGCGCTCGGCGCCGGCGCGGGGAACGCGCCGACGGAGGTGCTGGTCGCTACGTTCGAGCGGCTCGGCATCAAGACCGGCGTCGACGTCGACGCCGCGATGGCGGCCGCGCAGGACGTCCTGCGGCCGACGCTCCCGAGGCAGGAACAGGCCCGGCTGCCGAACGCCGACCGGTCCGCCATCGTGCAGGGATTCGCCGGCGTCTACGGCAGTTTCCTGCTGCACGCCGAGCGGGCGGCCGCACGCTACGGCGTGCCCGCGCACGAGATCCTGCACAAAGTCGGGGAGGCGGGCTACGTCGGCGGGCAGGAAGACATGATCATCGACATCGCGATCCAGCTCGCCGAGGGCCGCGAGTCATGATCGTGGTGAGTTCGCGTCTTATGCGCACGCGAACTCACCACGATCAGCCCGAGCGCCCGGCCGCCTCAGCCGCCGGCCATCGCGCCGACGATCAGGTACGGCTCGGTCCCGGCAGCGACGGCGTCCGGCAGCGGGGCATCCGGCTGCTCGTGCGACAGGTCTTCCTCGCAGGCGAAGAACCGGATGAACGCGCGTCGCGCGCTGGTGTCCTGATCGCGGATCGTGCCGCGCAGCATCGGATACCTGGCCTCGAGCGCGTCAAGAACCGAGCGCTGGCTCACCGGCCCGATGACGTCGACCTGAACCTCGCCAGTGACGTGGGCCAGCCTCCGCAGGTGCGCGGGCAGCACGACCCGGATCATGGCAGCGTCTGGACCTCGACCGACAGCACGGCCGGCAGGTCGCGGACGATCGGCGCCCAGCTGTCCCCGGCGTCGGCTGAGGCATAGACCTGGCCGCCTGTAGTGCCGAAGTAGATGCCGCACTGATCGAGCTGGTCGACGGCCATGGCATCGCGGAGCACGTTGACGTAGCAGTGCTGCTGTGGCAGGCCGCGGGTCAGTGGCTCCCACTCGTCGCCGCCAGTCCTGCTGCGGTAGACCCGCAGTCGTCCGTCCGGCGGGAAATGCTCAGAGTCGCTGGTGATCGGAACCACGTAGACGGTGTCCGGCTCGTGCGCGTGGACGCTGATCGGGAAGCCGAAGTCGGTCGGCAGGTCACCGCTGATCTCACGCCAGGACTCGCCGGCGTCATCGCTGCGCATGACGTCCCAGTGCTTCTGCATATACAGGACCTCGGGCCGGGACGGGTGCATCGCGATCCGGTGCACGCAGTGGCCAACCTCCGCGTCGGGATCCGGTATGCCCTCGGACTGCAGCCCGCGGTTCACCGGACGCCAGGTCTGCCCCGCGTCATCAGACCGGAAGGCACCTGCTGCCGAGATCGCGGCGAACATGCGCTCCGTCCTCACGGGGTCCAGGATGATCGTGTGCAGGCACATCCCGCCCGCGCCCGGCTGCCAGGACGCTCCCGAGCCGTGGCCGCGCAGGCCAGGCAGCTCCTGCCAGGTCTCGCCGCCATCGGAGGTTCTGAACAATCCGGCGTCCTCGACGCCCGCATACACGGTGTCCGGGTCGTCGAGGGCGGGCTCCAGGTGCCAGACGCGTTCGAACTCCCAGGGATGCGGCGTCCCGTCGTACCACTGGTGCGTCCCCGGCGTGCCCTCGTAACTGAACCGGTTGCCGACCGGCTGCCAGGTCGCGCCGCCGTCGTCCGATCGCTGGATCACCTGACCCGACCAGCCGCTGCACTGCGAGGCGTAGAGCCGGTCCTGATGGGCAGGCGAGCCCGCCACGTGATAGATCTCCCAGCCGGCGAAGTGCGGGCCGCTGACCTCCCACTGCTCGCGCTTGCCGTCGGCCGTCAGCACGAACGCGCCTTTGCGGGTGCCGACCAGTACTCGGACTCCGTTCATCCGAACTCCATTCCTCGTCTCGCCATGGCCTGCCGCTCAGACGACGATCCGCGGCGCCCTGAATGGACACCGCAGACCTATCCTGGGCCGGCCAGGACTGAGCTGCTCGGCGGACGTGGAAATCAGTCAGCACCCCGGCATCGCCGCCGGGCAGCCAGCTACTGGCCGAGCAGCCAGCGATCTGGGGCCACCAGCTTGCGCGCCTGAGCCGGGCCCCAGGAGCCGGGCGCATACGGAGCGATCTTGGGCGGGCTGGTCAGCAGCGGGTCGGCCACCTTCCAGACCGCGGCCAGGCCGTCCGGGCGGGTGAAGAGCGAGCGATCGCCGTTCAGCACGTCGTGGAGCAGCCTGACGTAGGGCGGCAGCGGATCGGCATCGGGGAGCGACGACAGCGGGACCGCCGTCCTGGCCGTGTCCAGCTTCAGCCCCGCGCCCGGCTGCTTGGCCACCAGCGACAGGTCGATCTCACCGTCCCCGGCCAGCGAGAAGGACAGCACGTTCGCGTCCTGCGGCAGCTGCCCGGCGAACGGGCCGCCCGGCTTGCGCAGGATCAGGCTGACCCGCTGCTGCGACGCGGCCAGTCGCTTGCCTGTCCGCAGGTAGAACGGCACGCCGCGCCAGCGCTGGTTATCGATCCAGAGCCGGGCAGCGACGAACGTGTCGCGCTTCGATCGGGGGTCCACCCCCTGCACGTCCCGGTAGCCGGCGAACTGGCCGAGTACCACCTCGGCCGGGTCGAGCGGCCGGAAGCGCCCGATCACCTTCTCCCGCGCCGCCTGCAGATCGTCAGCACCGAGGCTGGCCGGAGGCTCCATGGCAACCTCGGCGGCGACCTGGAACAGGTGGGTGACGAGCATGTCGAGTACGGCGCCGGTCGCGTCGTAGAAGACCGCGCGGTCAGTGATGCCGAGCCGCTCCGGAACGTCAATCTGAACCGACTCGACGTTCGTCCGGTCCCACATGCCGGAGAACAGGCCGTTCGCGAACCGCAGCACGTGCAGGTCCTGCGTCGCCTCCTTGCCCAGGAAGTGGTCGATCCGGTAGACCTGCCGTTCGTCCAGCACCGAGTGGACGGTCCTGTCCAGTGCCCGGAAGGCTTTCGCCGAGGTACCGAACGGCTTCTCGTAGACAACGCGGGCGTCCCTGGCCAGGTTGTGCTGGCCTAGTGCCCTGGTGAGCCCGCCGAAGGCCACCGGCGGCACCGCGAGGTAGTGCACGAACTGGGGGTCGCCGCCGAGAGACTTACCGGCCTTCGCGATGACATCCAGCAGGCTGCCGGGGTTGTCGGTGCTGAAACCGCCGCCGGCGAAGAGCACCCGCGGGGCGAAGGAGTCCCAGGCGGGCTTCTCCGGCTTCGGGCCGAATTCGGTCAGCACCTCATGCACGTGCTTGCGGAAGTCCTCGTGCGCCACGTCGCCGCGGCCGTTGCCGATCAGCAGCCATTTCTTTGGCAGCAGGCCCTCGAGCGCCAGCCGGTAGAACGCCGGGAGGACCATGCGCTTAGCCAGGTCGCCGGTCGCCCCGAAGAGCACGAAGATGGTAGGACCCGGATCGGAGCGGGCCGCGCCACCGGTTTTCTTGGTCGCCATGAGCACACACGTTACGTGAATGGCACGGGTTAAACTTCGCCCGCCTCGCCGCCGGGCCGCGGCGTTCCGCCTCAGGCGTCCCTGCGTCGCAGGATGGCGAACGCGACCGCAATCAGGGCGGCCGCGAGCGCCAGGAAGATCCCGGTCTCGATGAACTGGAACGGCCAGTAGTGGCTGGCGGGCTGGTAGGTCATGTGCTGGCGGTATCCGCGAGCGCTGAGGCAGGAGATGACGCGCTGCGGCTGCCCGCTGCCCACCAGGGCACGGCAGGCGGCCGGAAGGGCCGAGAAGGGCATGCTGACGTTGCCAAACCCTATGCTCCCCCCGCTCGACTGCGGCGGTACAGCGGCGCCGCTCGCGGTGATGAGGCTCGTGGTGAGCTGCCAGTAGGCGCCCCTGGGCGTGAGGGTGCCGCCAATGCCCTGCGTCAGGGTGAGTGCGCCCAGGTAGTGCGGCCGGAGGTAGTTCGCGATCACAATGCGCACCGCGACGAAGACGCCGAGCGTAATCGCCAGCGCGGGCAGTGCCCGCCGCACAATTGTGCCCGCGGCGATGCCGAGCGCAACCGCGAAGATCGCGTAGGCGACCGGGACAATGCCCTGCACGTCGAACACGTTGAGGTTGAACCTGTCCACGCTGACCGCGTTCTCCGGGCCGGACCACCAGGTGACGAGCGCGGCGACGGCTCCGCCCCAGACGGCGGCGGCGAGCACAAGCCAGCCGGTCTTGGCCGCGAGCCACCGGGTGCGGGTGACGCTCTGCACCCAGGCGAACTGGCTGGTGCCGGACTCAATCTCCCGTGCCACCATCGGCGCGCCCCAGAACAGCCCGAGGAGGGCCGGCACTGCGACGCTCAGCGAAACGAAGATATTGCCGGGACTGCCGCCGAGGTTCAGCACGCTCTGGAGGTCGCCGCAGTTCCTGGTCGCGGTGCAGGTCTGGAGCGCATTGTGATACTCGGACGCTACCTGCAGACCGGTGATCAGCAGCAGGACGGCGAAGACGGCGAGCGCTGCGGCGGCGACGATGACCGGCGTCCGGTACAGCCGCCAGACGACCCAGGTCATCGCTTACCTCCGGTTGTGCTGAGCTCTGCCATCGCCGGTGCGGTATCAGCGCCCATGTAGGCGAGCACCAGATCTTCGAGACTGACCTCCGAGGCTTCCCAGTCGGGGTCGGCGACGGGGCCGTTTAGCCGCACCACCATCGTGGTCTGACGCGCGGACCTGACGGTCTGCACGACCTGGTGATCCCGCTCGATCGCGGTCGTGTCCTTGCGGGGGCCGACGAGCACTCGGTGCTCCGTCAGCAGGTCCTCGATTTCCCCGCAGAGCTGGACGCGGGAGCCCGAGAGCAGGATCAGGTGGTCGCAGACCCGCTCGACATCCGCGACCAGATGCGAGGACAGCACGACCGTCAGCCCGCCCGCGGCCACAGCGTCGGCGAGCGTGCCGAGGAAGTGCCGCCGGGCCAGCGGATCGAGCGCCGCGAGGGGCTCGTCCAGCAGCAGGACCCGCGGGCGCTTGGCCAGCGTGAGCGAGAGGGCCACCTGGGCACGCTGGCCCCCGGAAAGCGTGCCCACGGTAGCGTCCAGCGGAATGTTCAGGCCGCGCAGCCGGTCCCTGACCGACTCGCCGTCCCACCGCGGGTTCATATGCGCGCCGAGGCCGATGTGATCCTCGGCGGTCAGCCGCCGGTACAGCGGGATGTCCTGGGCCAGGAACCCGATCTCCGCCAGGAACGCCGGGTCCTGGCGCGGCACGGCGCCGAGGATGGCAGCATCGCCGCCGGTCGGGGTCGCCAGCCCGGACAGCAGCCGGAGCAGGGTGGTCTTGCCCGCGCCGTTCGGGCCGAGGAGGGCGGATATCCGGCCCTCGGGGACCGCAATCGAGCAATCGGACAGTGCCGTGACGCGGCGATACCGTTTGGTCAGGCCGCGGGTTTCAATGGCGGGGGTCATGCGATGGCCTCCTCGTCCGCCGCGCGCAGCGTGACGCGCAGCAGCGATTCGATGGATTCGTCGTCAAGTCCGGAGGTGCGCGCGTCACGCACCCAGCGGGCCAGGCTGCGGCCGAGCCGCGTGTGGGTGCCGGGCGGCGGGCCATCCGGCCGTCTGGTCACGAATGTGCCGCGGCCCGCCTCGGCGGCCACCAGCCCCTCTCGTTCCAGGTCTCGGTAAGCCTTCAGCACGGTGTTCGGGTTGATGGCGGTGGCAGCGACGACCTCACGGACCGACGGCAGCTGGTCGCCAACGTCGAGCAGGCCCATCCGGAGAGCCTGGCGCACCTGCTGCACGATCTGCAGGTACGGCGGAGTCGCCGACCGCCCGTCCACCCGGAAGGTGATCACCGTGCTAGCCCTCCCACTGTCTTAGGTGTCTAAGACAGTAAAGCACTACGCCACCGCCGTCAACTGGCCGGGTGAAGCCCGGCCGCCTGCAGATGATCACCACCGACCACGCCGGACCGGAGCTGAATGGCCGTCTGGGTCAGAGCCTCGATGGCCGGTTACAGCGGCGCGCGTAGTCGCACAACCGAAAAGCGGCCGATCCGATGTTCAGATTCAGCCGCTGACCAGGGTGGAGCTGAGGGGATTTGAACCCCTGACCCCCTCGATGCGAACTAGTGCCAGGCCGGCCTATGACGGTCGTTGGAGCAGGTCACTGGCTCGGGGAAGTCCGATGGAACCGCTCGCAGTCGATAGCGTTGCTGTATTCGAGTGCTGTACGGCTTCCGGCCTGGTGATTGCTCTCGAAGCCGCGGATTAAAAGCTTGAGCGGAGCGAGTTCTATTGAATCCACGGGCGTTCGCGCGGCCGGTCAAGTCGCATGGGCGCCCTCTGGCGGACCGAGCTGAACGATGGCGAACTGCAACCCGGTTTGCAACCCGATGATCCTTTTAGCTTGGGCCTAACTTCCGGGTGCGAGTAGCAGCTACTTGACAACTGAACAGGGAAGGTCGCGCACGTCATCCGGTCGCGCGTCAGCGGCGTGATACAGCCAATGCCAGGTCTGTGACGGCCGGGGTCGGGGCAGCGGGCTGCTGTACTTTCGTCTGTACAGAAGGGGGACAGATGCCCGAGGGGTGGGTCTGGGATGAGAGCTTGTTTCTTGGCAGCTCGGCGTACTACGAGGGTGGCCGCATTCCCTACCCGCCTGGACTGCACGACGCATTCGCGGCCGTGGCTGACCTGCGCGGGTCGCCCCGTCTGATCGACGTTGGCTGCGGCCCTGGCACCGTGGCGCTTCGGCTATACGATCTTTTCGCCGAGGTTGTCGGAGTGGATGCCGATGCAGGCATGATCCAAGAGGCGATTCAGGCAGCCACCCTGCAGAACGTGACCAATGCTCGATGGGTCCGGCTGCGCGCGGAGGAACTGCTGGCAGGTCTGGGCACTTTCCGATATGCGACGTTCGCCCAGTCCTTCCACTGGATGGAGCGCGAGCGGGTAGCCCGCGAGGTTTTCGACATGCTAGAACCCGGTGGCGCCTTCGTTCATGTTGGCGGTCAGGAGATCGAGACCCCCCGAACAGTCGCTTCCACATCCACTGCCACCGGCTGATGACATCCGGCGGCTCGCGCAGTCATACCTCGGGCCCGAGCCCCGAGCTGGCCAGGGAGTACTACTCCACGGGACACCAGGTAACGAGCGGGATGTTCTGCAGGCGGCGGGTTTCGAAGCGCCGGTCTCTACCGGCGTGACTGGCCGGCAGGTGCTGGAGCGAACGGTGGATGACGTCGTGGCCCACGTCTTCTCGCTCTCCGGCAGTGCGCCGCATCTGTTTGGCGAGCGGCTCGGGGAATTTGAGCACGACCTTCGAACGCGGTTGACCGACGCGGCCGACGCTGGGCTGTTCTCCGAGCAGATACCCGATCTCGCGCTGGTCCTTTATCGCAGACCCTGACGGGGCCTGCTAGTGCGATGTAAGCCGGCCTGATCCGAGCTTGGGCGCTAGCAGGTATAGCGCGGCCCAGTCGTCGGCATCAAAATAGCGTTGGCAGCTGCGGGACCGAGCGTTAAGTTCACGACCATGCACGAGACCGGGCCGGCCGCGGAGGTGCTCCGTCTGGTGGCCGAGGCTGCGAACCTGAATGTCACTGATCTGACCGTGGTGCCAGCCGCCGGGATCGGCTCGACGAACCGCAACTGGATCGTCAGCCACGGCGGGGATCGCTACTTCCTGCGCGAGTACCGCTGGCCTTTCGACGGCCCGGATGATCTCGATCGGCCTGAGAAGGAAGCCTGGCTTGGTGATCTTCTTAGGTCTCGGGGAGTGCCCGCGCCGCGTGAGCTGTGCCGGGTGAATACTGCCGGGTCTGTAGCTTCTCTCAGCACCTTCATGCCCGGCCGGCATCTGGGCGACATTCCCGTGACGTGCGCGTCGGCATGGGAGTCCGCTGGCCGGGTACTCGCCAGAATCCACGGGATCCGGATCGGCCGCAGCGACCAGGCGGGGATGATCGCTGGCCGGTCTGTCCGGCCATTCACCGAGGGCAGCTGGGGACGGTGGCAGGCTGCCAACGCCGTCGCCCATGCGAACGCTGTTGCCGGGCGGGGCGGCTACCCTGTCGATCCTGAACTGGTGGGGCGGGTGTACCGCAAGGCGATTCCCTTCCTCGATCGCAGGCCCGTGCGGCTGCTGCACAACGACCCGCACCCGTGGAACGTCCTGGTCGATCGTGTCGGCTCCAGGTGGCAGTGCACCGGGTGGCTGGACTGGGAGTTCGCCTGGGCAGGCGACCCGGCCTGGGACATTGCCAGGCTGGATATCTTCCGGCTCAAGGACATCGGGCCCACGCCCGAGTCGTTCACCCGCGGCTACGGGTCACGGCGGGTGCCCGTCGTCAGCGAGCTCTACACGTTCGCGCTCACGCTGTGGATGTCCAACCAGGCCGCGGCCGGAGACCAGCTGCTGCTGCCCACCTACCAGAACGCGGACACCTACCTGGCCACAGCCGACCAGACCCTCGCCGGCCTCGACCGGCAGCTGACCTAGGTTACTGAGCCGTCCAGAGCCAGCCGAGGCCTCACGTAGCCTGCGGCCTCGGACATAGCCCGGCAGGAGTAGCACCATGATGGACTCGACGGGCCGTGGGCTGGCGCCGATGATGGCCGCAGTCGACGAGCAGGACGACATCGATGTCCAGGCCCCTGACGGTTGATATAGAACCAGTGATGCTAGGCGAGTAGTGATCTTCTTGACCTGCAGCCTTTAGGAATGGGACGCTGCTCGGGGACATCAAAGCGAGAGAGGTGACGCCATGCAGGTCAACATCGACGAGCGCAGGGCGATTACCTTGGCCGACCGCTAGATGTCCTACCGGCTCGCTCTGCCGCCTAGTGCCGCAGAGAGTGAGCCATGTCAGACCTACGTGCTGTCCGGAACCGAGACCTTGTCCGCCTGATCCGGAGGATCTTTCCCAGAGCCCGCTCGGTCTCAGTCGAGGCCGCCAGCGAGCGCCTCGTGGTCGTGTACCGGGCACGGGTCGATGACGCCGTGTTCTACCTGCGCCTTGCCGAGGAACCCGGCCAGGACATGACCACCGACGCCCTGATCGTCCAGCGCCTGGCCACGCTTGGCGTCACTGTCCCGGCCGTCATTGCCGCTGAAAGAGCACCCGTTGAACTGCCGCTGTCGTACATGCTCACAACCGCGATTCCCGGCAGCAGCCTCGCCCACGCCGGAACTGACAACCAGGCGCGTCGCGCGGCCAGATCCGCTGGCCGGGAGACCGCCATCATCAACTCGGTCAAGGTCGCCGGGTTCGGCTGGATCCAGCTCAACGGCAAACATCCGCTGACAGCCGAACTGGACACCTACGGCGACTTCGTCAGTTCTTACCTGCCTGACAACTGGCCCGGCTGGCTTGACGGCGTGTTCGAGTCGCCCCATCTGGACGCCCTTGAGTCGCTCGTCGAAGCCGAGCGGTCGCGGGATGTCGGAGCAGGCCGCCTTGTCCACGGCGACCTCGACGTTACCCACATCTACTTTCACGACGGCAGGTACAGCGGCCTCATCGACTTCGGTGAGATGCGCGGAGCAGACCCGTACTTCGATCTCGGCCACTTCCTGCTCCACGACGGCGAGACCCGCCCTGCGCAACTGTTCGACTCGTTTCTTGCCGGGTACGGCGAGGTCGCTGCCTTGCCCGACGATCATCCCGAGGAAATACGGACCTCCGCGATCCTGCTGGGGCTCCGCCAGCTATCGCTGTGGCTAGGCCCCCGCCGAAACGCCTCGCCCACCAGTCGCCTCGCCCACCAGTCGCCTCGCCCGTCTTCGCGTCGCCGAACTCGCGAATTTGCTCGAACATAAACCCGCTGCCCAGCAGCGCAGCACGTGACGGGCGCAAGGTGCTGGATCGTCCCGGATGAGGCCAAGATAATTATCGGTTGCTCATGAGCCGCAGCAGCGCTATCCGGCTGCCGTCCTCGAAGGATTGCCGGCCGCTTTCGTGGGCCTTGATCAGCAGCCAGACTCCAGTGAGAACTGCACAGCCATGCATGATGGCGTCGTCGGCGTCCGCGAGATCGCGGCCATATCCGCTCATGAAGGCCTCTCGCAGATCGGGCCGGGTCGCCCAGATGCCGAGATGCAGGCGGGCCAGGTCGGTGACCCAGACATCGAGGCGAGACCACTCGAAGTCGACAACGTAAACCGTGCCAGCATCGACCAGCCAGTTACGCGGGGTGTAGTCACGATGACACGCCACCCTGCCAGGGCACGGCTGCCCCGTCAGCTCACCGACCTGGGAACGGGCCGCTGCTAGCTCGCGAGACGTCAGCAGCACGGCGGCAAAGGGCGCCAACTGCTCAAATTCCTCGGCCTTGGCAGCCGCGAAGTCATCCCACGGCAAGGCCGGCTGCCCATCGTGGAATTGGCGCAGCAGCGCGCCGGCGCCATGCTGTACCGCGGCCTCTTCGGCGTGCTTATCATCGTCGCCGTCGTCGATGGTGTCAGCGGGCCAGGCGGGCGACTCGCCCGGCACAGCGGACAGAATTACGGCGTGCAGGGAGTCGTCGGAGGCGCGCAACCGGGGCGCCCGGCTGCCTAGAGCCGGAACCCATCGGTGGTAGGCCGCGACTTCGTCCAGGTAGCGCTCGCGGTCTTTGTGCTGCTTGAGGAACCAAGTAGCCCCGGCACTGTCACGCAGGCTCATTACCGACGACATCCGGTGACCCCAGGAACAGTCAGCTATCAGCTCACTCGGGCCGAGGACCTGCGCGGCGAAGGCGCGCACCTCGCTTGGGAGGTGGCCCGAGCTGGCTTCTTGAGAAGTGCCTTGCAGATTGTTCATGCTGACTCCCAGGGCAGGCAGAAACGTCGATCGCTGTGATCAATGAGGGAGACCTGTAGAGGCGGAGTGCGGCGCCACCAGGGTGAATGTGTTTCGCGGATCTGGCTCAGATTCCTGGAGCAGGTAGGCGCTCAACAGGAAGAGCAACGCAGCCTGAGGCTATCACGCCCGGTCAATGCCGTCGGCCCGGTCGCCCATGGCTGCTCCATCGTCTCGATAGGCGCCGGAACGATCCGGGCAAGATCACGCGCAAGGGTGCCCGGAGGGCATCACGTGTGACGCGCGAGGCGCGCCCTTGCGCGTGATCTTGCCCGGTTCAAGACTGGAGCGCCGGGAGGATGGCTCCCTCGTTGCAGACCGTGAGGAGGCGCCGCTCAGGCCGCGGTGATTACCGGCAAGGGACTGCGCAGCAATGGAGGGCGCCGACGCCGCCGTGGCCCGCAGGGCCTAAGCCTCGATCCACCGTGTAAATAGCGTGATCATTTCTGGCGGGGATTCTCGGGTGGGTGCTGCTGGGGGTGGCCGGGAGGCGTGGTTGTCTGACCGCTCACTTTTCTGCGGGGTGTCCTGGTGGCTGGCGGGCTGGGGCGGGCGGCCGCGGGGCCTGGGGTGTGTGCTGACCTGGTCCGGGCTGGTCAGGCCGCGGCGGGGGGCGGCCCGCAGGCTGCCTCGAACAGAGCGAGCCATTCTGCGTGGCGGTGCCAGCCGTCGGGCAGATGCAAGGTGATGTGCCCGCGGCCATGGCGGGCGATCCGGGCAGCGACGCCGATGAGGTCCCGGCGCAGCGTGGCGCCGCGGGCGGCGGCGCAGGCCGGGCTGGCTAGCGCGCCGGCCGCGCGCAGCAGGTTGCAGCTGATGGCGGCGCAGGTCAGCCAGGCAGCGTTGGCGGGGAAGGATCCCGAGGGCAGGTGCGCCAGAGGCCCGTCGTTCCAGTCGGCGAAAACCTGCTCGATGATGGCGTGGTCGCGGTGGTGTTCCTCGGCCTGGATCATCTCGAAGGGGCTGTCGGTGAACACGGCGTGGTAGCGCCAGGCGGGGAACAGCTCTTCCTGCCCGGCGGCTGCGCCGGCGTTCATGTCGCGGACGCGGCGGACGATCAGGCGGGCGGTAACGGGAACAGCTGCCCGGCCCCGGTGGGGGTGTGAGGTGAACGCGGTGTACTCCGCCTCGGCCACCTCGGCGTCAGAGACCCAGCAGCCCAGCTGGTCATCCCACAGCGCCCGGGGATAGGCGATCGGCGTCCAGTCCCCGGCCGGGATGGCGCCGATCGCGGCTTTGACCGCGGAGTTCAGCTGCGCGGTGACCGAGAAGCGGGCGCCCGCGCGGCGGACGGCCCCGACCGCGGAGCTGCTGTAATACGCCGAGTCCATCCGCACCACGATCGTGCCGCCGCAGCCGGTGTCGCGGGCGATGGCGATGGCCTCAGTGATGAACGACGCCGCCCCGCGGGCGGAGCCGGCGCTGCCGCCGCGAAGCCGGGCACCGGCGATCACCGGCGCGCCCAGCGGAGTGCTGATCGTGGCCGCCAGCACGTTCAGGCCGCGGACCATCAGGCTCTTGCCGCTGATCTTGGTATAGCCGAACGCCGCGCCTTGCTTGCGGTAGCCGAAGACCCGTTTCTGCTGAGAGTCGATATCGACGAAGGCCAGCACGTCCCGGCCTGGCAGCAGCGGCGCCCGGCCGGCCAGGCCGGCCAGGAACTGCCGGTGCACCTTCTCCAGCTGACGGACGTTCCCCCAGGTAAACGAGCGCAGGAACGACCCCAGCGTCGATGGCGCCCGGATCCCGCCGAACAGCAGCGGCATCGCGCCGTGCCGCAGCACGTCCGTGTCATCGATACTGTCGGCCCCGGCCGTCATCCCCGCGACCAGGCATCCCACTTTCAGCCCGGCGTTCACCCCGGCCTGGCCGATCCTGACATGCTCGCCGGCCAGGTCCGCCAGGCCGCAGCGCTGCGCCAGCGCCATCACCGGCACCAGGCCCGCGCGCGACACGAGATTGCTGTCGTCAAACGATGCGTGCGTCTTCGCCAGACCATGTAACAATCGCACCTGCGAGGTGTCCTCTCCAGCTAGGCGTCGGAAGCTTCAGCAACTCCCATCGTCCCAGCTCAGAGGACACCCTTCGCGTCGACACGCCCCTCACAGCCGACCCTGCGACGGTGGATCGAGGCTAAGAGCGGCAGGAGGACGCCCGGCCGGCAACAGCTAGCCCAGCTTCGGGCCGATCGCACCCGTGCTGTCCTGGATTCCACGGCATGACTGAAAGTCGGCGGACGAGGCTGTCCCGGCGCGCTCCGCGCGCCCTTGAAGACGTAGAGAAAGTCCTCACCGGGTCTGCGGCAATTGCTGCGGCACATTGCTGTCAGGCTCCGCTTGATATGCGACACCGTGGCTTCACTTGATGCGCGACACTCCCGCAATGCTTCGGGAGTTGAAGGTGGTCGAGCAGAGGTACCAGGCCGTGCTGCAGGTCCTGGATGGCATTCCGGTAACCGAGGTCGCGGAGCGGTTCGGGGTGGCCCGGCAGACGGTGCACCGGTGGGTGGCCCGTTACCGGGACAGCGGAATTGAGGGGCTGGCTGACCGGTCGCGTGCGCCGAAGGCGCACCCGTGGCGGATCAGCGCCGAGGTGGAAGCGGTGATCTGTGACCTGCGCGGCTCGCACCGCCGGCGGGGTCCGCGTCGGCTGGTCTTCGAGCTCGGCAAACGAGGTCATCCGGTGTCCCGGTCGACGGTTTACCGGGTGCTGGTCCGCCATCAGCTGCTTCAGCCGGTGCCGCGGCGCAGGCGCCGGGACCAGTACCGCCGGTGGGAGCGGTCGGCGGCGATGGAACTGTGGCAGATGGACGTGACGGCCAGCCTGTTCCTGGCCGACGGCCGCGAGTGCAAGGTCATCACCGGGATTGATGACCATTCCCGGTTCTGCGTCATCACCACCGTCGTACTGCGGGCCACTGCCCGCGCGGTGTGCCTGGCGTTCGTGACGGCAATGCAGGAGTACGGGATTCCCGCCGAAGTGCTCAGCGACAACGGCAAGCAGTTCACCGGGCGGTTCGGTCGGCCCCGCCCGGCGGAGGTGCTGTTCGAGCGGATCTGCCGGGAGAACGGCATCACCCAGCGGCTGACCAAGCCCCGGTCGCCGACCACGACGGGGAAGATCGAGCGGCTGCACCAGACGCTGCAGCAGGAGCTGCTGAACGTGCACGGCCCGTTCGCCAGCATCGAGGACGCGCAGGCCGCGGTGGATACCTGGCGTAAGCAGTACAACACCGACCGGCCGCACCAGTCCCTGGCCATGGGCTTCCCCGCCGCCCGGTTCACCCGCGCCTCCTCAGACGTCCTGGGCCTGCGGGTACCGGCCGAGCTTGCGCGGACGGCCGAGTCTCGTCGGAGCCTGTCAGCATCCCTGACGCCGATGCCAGCCCGCTGCTGTCCGGGCCGACCGTCGACCGTGTGTCGGCTGGCGCGCAGGCGGTGGAGCTGGACCGGGTGGTGCCGCCGTCGGGGAACCTGTGGCTGGCAGGCCAGCAGATCTGGCTCGGGCCCGCGCTGACCGGCCGCACCGTCCGGCTGTGGGCCGGACTGGACCGGGTGCACGTGCTGCTGGACGGCTACCGGGTCAAGACCCTGCCGTCCCGGCTCGATGCCCGCGACCTGGCCCGCCTCGCCGCGGCCGGTACCCGCCCCGCCGGGCCGCCGCCGCTGCCCCCGGCATCCGGTGACGTGATCGAGGTCGAGCGGACCGTGAACGCCTCGGGCAACGTCAGCCTCGGAGATCACATGCTCAGCGCCGGGCTGCCGCTGGCCGGGCAGCGGGTGACACTGCGGCTGGACGGCCCGGTCGCCCCATCCTGACTGGCGGCATCCTGGCCCGCACCATCGCCTGCCCCCTCCTGCCAGAAGCCCGGTCCCGGCTGCGGGGGGCGCGCGCCGGAACAGCCCAGCCGCCACGGCTGCCCGAACCACTGGTAGTGACACGGCGGGTCTCGGCCCGCGGGGCCATCATGATCGGCGGGCAGAAGATCCAGGTCGGCCTGCCGCACGCTGGCAAGACCGCCGAGGTCAGCGCGGAAGCAGACACCTACCAGGTCACCGTCGAACCCGGCATCACCATCACCACGCCGCGCACCACCAGCAGCGACATCAGGCGGCACAAGGCCTCTAACTACGCCTGACGGCGATGCCGCGGAACGGCCCGATCCGGACGCCTTCCCTCGAAGTCGTGAATGCCGCTGGGGACTTAGCTGTCGGGCGTGACCGCATCCAATCGGCGCCGAACCTCCGACGTGTTCACGCCGAGAGCGCCCAGCAGCACCGCCGCAGGATCTGGTGGCTGGAGAGTGAGGATCTGGGCCAGCACCTGCTGGGCCGTGACATAGAGCCTCCGGCGGTTAGGCTTCGACGCTTCCTCAAGCACTTTCTTTGCCGCGGGCGTCATGCGGAGGCGATCTTTTTGCATGATGTCTAGAAGCGTCGGCTTCTTCGGCACGGCGCGCATCTTCAGCGCGGGAGCGTCGGCGCCCGGCCCCAGGCCCAGGGCGCCCAGGGCTTCGCGATCGAGGGACTCAAGGGCCTGGCGAGCTTGCTGCAGGCTCACGCCCAGCACGGCTTCGAGCGAGGGATCCTCGAACAAGGCGAGCAAGAGGTGATCGGTGCCGCTTCGGCGATCACCTCGGCGACGAGCCTCCTCACCGGCCCGCAAATAGATGGCCCAGCCGTGCAGCATCTCTGGCGTTGCCGATTCGGTAGTCATGATGACTCCTTGTTGTACTTGGTGTGCACGGATTGGCGCGTGACGCCCAAGGCGTCTCCGATCTGCTGCCACGACCAGCCCTTTCCCCGGGCGGCAGCGACGTGGTTCGCTTCGACCCTCTCAGCCAGGCGGTGCAGCGCCAGGGAGGCGCGTAGCCCAACTGCCGGGTCACCCGACGAGACATCCACGCTGAGCTTCTCGATGTCCATGTCCGTCAGTTTAGACTGACACCCCTTGCTTTGTCAATCTAAACTGACGGACACGTCGCCGCACCGGAATGCCCCAGATGGCCGGCCAGAGGACACGATCCTTTTGGGCTGGTGCGAGCCATCCGCTTACTGTCGCAAGCTAGCTGCGACCGAATCCACCGGCGTCCCAGTCGAAACCGTCAGCGCATGCCAAGATCAATCACGCCGGGTCTTTGACCGGACAAATAAACCTAGGGTGTGTCACACATCAAGCGGGCCGAAGTGTCATACATCAAGTGGAGCTAGGCATCTGCGGCACATTACTGGAGCTAGGCAAAAGTGTGCCTCGCACCGTGCTGCCGCTGTGTCCGGCCCGCGGGTCAGGTTGGGCGGTCAGACGGTCAAACTCAGGGATCATCCGATCTGAGCGTGTAGCGGTGGTGCGAGACTTTGTACGTGCGCGACCAGTCAACGCCGTTCGTCGACGAGTCGGCAGCTGATCCGGCGCTGCTGAGGACGCTGGCGGCCGCTGGCCTGCCAGCAACCGGGCGCTTTCTTCCGAAGGCCGGCTGGGTTAGCCGCGTGTGGGTCGGCGACGAATACGTCATACGACTGAACAACAACGGACAGTTCCGCGGCGCGTATCGCCACGAGGCTGCAGTCGTCGGCCTGCTCGCAGGCAGCGAAGTCCCCCATGCCCGGATCCTTGCCCACGGCGACAGCCTGGACGGGCCGTGGTACATCTCCGAGCGCCTGCCCGGCCGAACCCTGTACGACGCATGGCCGGCGGCGGACTCGCACACACGCCAATCAATCATCGAGAGCCTCGGCTTCGCGTTGCGCGCACTCCACCGCGTTCCTGTCCCCGCCGACCTGCTGCCGCCCTGGCTGGCCGACGCGCTCTCCGGCAAACCGTGGCCTGCGTTCCACCCACCCGTAGTGAGTGCGGCGCTCAGGCAGGTCGAGGCTGCCCGACGACGGCCCGGTCATGACTCGCGCCTGCTCGCGGACGTCGCCGACTGGATCCAGGAGCGGCTGTCGTTGTTCGCCGCCGACGAACCCGTCCTCGTCCATGGTGATCTACATGGATCCAACGTGATCGTCGACCAGGGACGCGTCACCGGTCTTATCGACTTCGCGGAGGCGCTGGCTCAGCCAGCGGATGTCGAGCTCGATACCATCCTGCGCTGGTGCGCGAAGCCGCAAGAGTACCCACCCACACCTGACGAACGAGGGCTCGACGAGACCACGCTCACAGAGGTCCCCGGATGGCTGCACGGCGCGTATCCCGAGCTGTTCGAGCGCGAGCATCTGCGCGAGCGGTTGAACTTCTATGACATGTACGTGGAACTCGCGCTCTACGCGCACCACCCCCAGCCTGACATACGCGAAATGGCGCACGACCGCATCGCTCTCCTGCTTACCGGCCATAACCATCTAGACGGACTCGTCTCGTAGGTCGTCTTCTGTCGACGGCAGGCTAGAACGCCTGCGCGGCTCAGCCCTCGGCTTCCCTGATGAATAAACATCTAGTGCGTGTAAAGGATCAGCTGAAGCCGAACCGTCGAGCACCAAGTAAGGCTAGGCATCTGCGGAACATTGGGAAACGCATCCGCACAGTTTCGTTGCTTGTCCTCCGTCGGGGTGATGTGCGACACCGATCCGCCAACTGATCACTGACAGCCGAGCGCGGATCGCGGCATCAGCGGGCGACCGATTACATACGAGGGGCGGCCCCGGGCGACCATCGACCGCTAGGACGCCTTCTGCCCCTTCGCATCGGCGCAGTCGTGCTGGGAGCATCGCGGGCGGGGCTTCGAGCGACGTCCCGGGCCGTGCGATTTCCAAATCGCATCAATATCCTGTTCGGCGGCGGCTTCCCGCATGCGCGTCAGGGCGTTGTCGGAATAGCGCGGTGCTTCTGCGACCCGAACTCGAAGACGTGCAGACAGTCAGGGTCCTTGTCGATACCGAGGTGCTCCCGGAGGGCAGTCGCTCGGGGGCGCGAGATCTTCAACTTGTCGGCCAAGTCAAAGGGCGACCAATGGAACTTCTTCTGAAGGTCCACCCCCCGGACCGCTGCGGCGTCCACGACGTCGCCGTCGCCGTCACGCACTAGCCGTACCGGCAAGGCGTCCGCCTGCTTGACGATCTTGACCTTGACCGTCAGCCCCTCGCCGCTGATCTCGGCGGAGAGGGGATTCAGCTTGGGGAATACCTGCTGACGTGTCTTGCCGGCCTTGATGCCGTTCTCGACGCGGTTCACGTCGGAGTCGCTGACCATCGTGTCCTGGTCGACGTGCGCCTCGAGCGCGAGGAGGGTGCGGATCTTGGCGCGTGCCTCCCCGCGGGCTCGGCGACCCGGCTTGAGCAACGCAGCGATGTTGGCGTACTCGCTGTCGACAAGCGCGAGGATGTCCTGCGGCGCCGCGGTCGAGACTGGCAACACGCGGTTGGGCAGATGGTCGGCCAGCCGCTGCCTGAAGGCACGGAACAGCAGCTCGTCGAACAGCGTCACCGCAGCCCTGGCGTGGAGGTACAGCAAGCCCTCGGCGACGTCGTTGAACCAGTGCTGCTCGTCGTCCCGAAGGGCGTCTATGGCTCGGAGTGTCCCGGACTCGTCGTGAGTCAGCTTGAAGCCCGCAAGTTGAGAAGACTGATTGATCGCCGCCTCGAACCCGATGCTGCGGCCGGACTTCTTGTCGAAGACCCTCGCTCCACCCTGGACGAGCGCGGCCTTGAGGAGCATCTCGAACGCGTGCTGAAGGTGGAGGAGCACGACGGTCGGTCGGCCATCGTCGTGGGGGCTATTGAAGGCGGTCATCGCCGTGCGCATGGAGGACAGCGCTTTGCCGTGCAGCGTCTTGGCGGTGGCCTCACGGCGACCATCCTGCGTCATGCCTGGTGAAATCGCACCACGTTTCGTGCTGTGGCGTGCGGACGTTATACAGAGCCTGGCCGCGGCCTCAGCCGCCTCCGGGTCGACACCTGCTGTCCAGCGCGCCCCGCCGGCGGCGAAGACCAGGACGTGACCAGCCAGATGCGACCAGCCTTCCACGTATCTGCGGGTCATCGCGAGACGTTCTGTGCTGTCAGACGGTAGCTCGGGCGGGCTGGACCGACTACTTGTGGCCAGAAGAGCGCTGTGATCTTGGCGCGTCGATAGGCTTGGGGCGGCCCCGCGCTGGCTCGTCGCGAAATTGAGGTGAGCACCAGGCAGGGAGCGTGATTACATCTGCGGGGCAGAGTGCTCGATCCGAGGACGGCTTGCGACGGATGTACACCCGGAAGTAAGGACGTGCGCGACACGCTCCGAGCGGCTCTGAGCAACGCGGTCGCGGAGGAACTCATCAGCCGCAATATCGCCACGGTGGTGCGCCTTCCAGCGCCAAGGAAGCCGCAGCGGCAGAGCTGGTCAGCCGATGAGGCCCGCAGATTCCTCGAATCGGCGCGCGCCGACTGTGATGCGCTTTACACCGCCTACGTGCTCATCTTGTTCTCGGCATGCGGCGGGGTGAGGTGCTCGGGCTCACCTGGTCTGACGCGGATTTCGAAGGCAGAGAGGTCCATATTCGCTGGCAGCTTCAGCGAGCTGACCATGAACTGCGCCACCGCGAGACCAAGACCGTCTCATCCACGGCCGTTCTCCCGCTCCCGGACATCTGCCAGCCGGGCTGACCCTGCGCAGAGGGCGTCAGGAAGCCGATAGAGAGCATGCTGGCGACGCCTGGCAAGAGACCCGACCTAGTCTTCACTAGCGGCTACGGGACCCCATACGAGCCGCGGAACTTCAACCGGCAGTTCGCGGCCCGATGCCGGAAAGCGGGGGTCCGGTACATCCGGGTCCATGACACTCGTCGTACCTGCGCCTCATTGCTGGTGGCCCTGGACGTCCATCCACGGGTGGCTATGCAGATCCTCCGCCACAGCCAGATTGCCATGACGATGGAGGTCTACAGCGAGGTCCCTTCAGCCAAGACCCGCAGCGCCCTCAAGCGCTTGGGCAGGCAGTTGGATGGTTAGGGTTGCCGTATTCCGGTGTTGTACGGGCAAGCAGAAAGGCCAGTTACAAGATCGCAACTGGCCTCTGACCTGCGTGGAGCTGAGGGGATTTGAACCCCTGACCCCCTCGATGCGAACGAGGTGCGCTACCGGACTGCGCTACAGCCCCTGGGACGCCAGTCAGCGTAGCAAATGCCGGGCACTCCTCGCTCTCGCCGATCAGTTACCGGGCACCGGCAGGCGCCGGCCGCGGTCAGCCCGCGAGCACGCGGTCACGGCTGAGCTCGGCCAGGTGGGCCCTGACGGCGGGCCAGTCGGCCGCCGTGATCGAGAACCGGGCCGAGTCGCGAGGCTGGTCATCAGCAGCGAGGCGATGCCAGCGCAGGATCCCTTCGTAGCGCGCGCCGATGCGGCTGATCGCGCGCCGGGACCGCTCGTTCCTGGCATCGGTATGGAAGCAGACGCTCTGCACGTCCCACGTGCCGAACGCGAGGGTCAGCATGAGCCGCTTCATCTCAGTGTTCGCGGCCGTCCGGATCGCGGACCTGGTCAGCCAGGTGTTCCCGATCTCGCAGGTGTCCGGGCCGTCGTGACCGTGCCGCGGATGGCCCTTCGGCCAGGGCCACCAGTCCAGATCGAACAGCCTGGTCGAGCCGACGACTGTCTCATCGGCGAGGCGGACCACCGCGAAGGGCGCGGCCGTTCCCGCGGACCGGGCAGCCTCAGCAGCCTGGACGTAACGCCTCATCTCCGCGTCCCCGACCGGAACCTTGCTCATCCGGAACAGCTCAGGGTCGCCGGCCGATGCCGCCACCAGCCCGGTGAGGTGCTGGCCGCCGAGGGGCTCAAGCCGGACGTGCTGGCCGGTCAGCTCGGGGTCCAGAAGGGTCATGACGAGCGCCTCGCTTTATGTTACAGTACAAATTGATATTATGCCTACACAATACTTACCGCTCGGCCGCAGCGCCAGCGAGATAGCCGCCGACGTCGAGACGGCGGTCCGCGACGGCCGCCTGCTGCCAGGAGCCGCGCTGCCTCCGGTACGTGTCCTGGCGGCCGAGCGCGGCCTCAGCCCGGCTACTGTCGCGGCCGCGTACCGGGACCTCCGGCTGAAGGGGATAGCCCGCGGGCACCGGCGGGCCGGCACCCGGATCACCGGCTCGCCGCCGACCGCGCCCCGGCCACCGCTCGCCGTGCCTGCCGGGACCCGCAACCTGATCAGCGGGTCACCGGATCCGGCCTTCCTGCCGGCGCTGCCCGCTCTGCGCCGGGAACTGGGCAATCCGGTCTCGCCGCGCTTGTACGGAGACTCGCCCGTCTCGCCGCGGCTGGCGGCACTCGCCGCTGGCAGGCTGGCCGCAGACGGCATCGATCCGGCGAACCTTGCGGTCGTCAGCGGGGCGCTCGACGGAGTCGAGCGAGTCCTGGGTGCCTGGCTGCGGGCCGGAGAAAAGGTGGCAGTGGAGGATCCCGGCTACCCGCCGCTGCTTGACCTGCTGGCGGCGCTCGACCTGGACGCCGAGCCGGTGAGCGTGGACGAGGCCGGCGCGCGGCCCGAGGCGCTCGCGCGCGCACTGGCCGCCGGGTGCCGCGCGGTCGTGTTCGTACCGCGGGCGCAGAGCCCGACCGGAGCCGCCTGGGAGCCCGGGCGCGCCGCTGAGCTCGCCCTGGTGCTCGCGCAGTCGCCGGAGGTGCTGGTGATCGAGGACGACCACGCGGCCGAGGTCGCGGGAGCGCCCGCTCTGACCGTGACGGCCGGGCGGCGGAAATGGGCCGTCATCAGGTCAGTCTCGAAGACGCTCGGACCTGATCTGCGGCTGGCGGTCCTGGCCGGCGACCCTGTCAGCGTCGCGCGGGTGGAGGGCCGGCAGGCACTCGGCCCCGGCTGGGTCAGCTATCTGCTCCAGGAGACCGTCGCGGGGCTGTGGCAGGACCCGGAGACTGGCCGGCTACTTGAGCGGGCGGCGGCAGCGTATGCCCGGCGCCGCGAGCGGCTGACCGGTGAGCTTGCAGCGCTCGGCATCGCGGCCACCGGAAAGTCCGGCATGGCGGTGTGGGTGCCTGTTCCCGACGAGGCGGCCATGAGCTCGGCGCTGCTTGACCGGGGCTGGGCTGTCGCGCCCGGCCAGCGCTTCAGGCTCACATCGCCGCCGGGCATCCGGATAGGCATCGCGACGCTGACGGCGGCCGAGACGGGGCGCCTCGCTGCCGACATCTCCGCCTGCCTGCAGCTGCGGCCGCGGCGTACTGACTGACTGACAGGCTGCGGCGTGCCGCCGTGCCTGCGGCCGGGTGGCTCAGTCGCCGACAGCCCGCACGGTCGCGTCGGCGTACTGGTCGTAGAACTGATCGCCCACGCGCGCGGAGATGTCGATGATCTGCGCGCCCGGTTCCTCGTCGTGGACCCAGTCCTCCTCGGGCGCGCGCTGGCGGGCGGCCCGGACCCGCATTTCCATGGCCGCCCGCCGGCGTGCTTGCCCGGCATCCGCGAGTGCGGCCTCGCGGAGGAGGAGGAGATACATGCCGAGCATGACTGCGGGCGGGATGCATGCCCACCAGGAAGTGAGCCCGAGCGCCGTGCATACGGCGGCCACGACTGTCAGTGCCGTGATCATCGTGAGCAGCCGCCGCCTGGCCCTGAGTACCCGCGCGCGCCCGGACGGGGCTGGCGGCGCCGGGACATAGCGCGGCTCGACGATGGGACGGAACGGCTCTGTGTCAGCGTCGTCATCGCCGGCATCGTGCTGCCCGTAGCCGTCGTCCTCGTAGTCCTGCGCGTCCGCCTGGTAGTCGATCTCGATCTCGATGTCGACGGCAGGCGCCGAGTGCGCCCGGCGCAGCCAGCGCGGGACGAGATAGAGGGCCCAGATGCCGACGATCGCGACATACAGAAAAACACTGCTCACCCGCGCACCACCTGGCCCGCGCGGCCGGGCGCGTACTCGCGCTCGCCCGCGCCCGCTCTGCGCTGGCACGCCGGCGCGTCATCGCGCAGGGCGCGACGTAGCGAATCGGCAGTGGTCACGTCACGCACGGTAAAGGCACAGGGCTGAGTTGACGAGCATTCGGCCCGGTGTGTCGCGAGATCGGCAGCTACTCCCTGCCGCAGCACGCCTAATCCGCCTAGTGCGGCCGCCAGGTTCCGATATATCTTGTCTCTCGTGAGCACCTCACTGTCGCCTGACGAGATCAGGGCAACTGCCGAGATCCACCGTGAGATCAGCCCTGAGTACCAGGACGCGGTGATCGATTCCTTCATCGAGCGGGTCGGCCGTGAGATCGACGCCAGGGTCGACAGCCGGCTCGCCGCTCAGCAGCGTCAGCGGCACCAGCACCGCTCCAACCCGCTAGCGCTGGCCATCACCTCGATGGCACTCGGCGTCCCGCTCAGCGGGATCACGCTGGGTCTCGGCTCCGGTCAGCAGCTCACCGGCCTGGCGATCATCTGGATCGCGATCGCCGTCATCAACGTGGCCTACGGGCTGAGCACCCGGTCCGCGCGCCGCTGAGCCTAGCCGGTGCGCAGCCTGCTGGACATGACCGAGCTGCGCCACCGCGGCATCAGGCCGTTCGGCGCGTCCTCCACGGTCAGCGCGTAGCAGATGTGGTCATGCCAGGCACCATCGATATGCAGGCACCGCCGCCGCACGCCCTCCTCGCGGAACCCGAGCTTCTCGACCACGCGGCGGCTGGCCATGTTCTCCGGCCGGATGGTCGCCTCGACGCGGTGCAGGCCGACGCCGAAGAAGCACTGGTCCATCGCGAGCGCCAGGGCAGTCGGGGTAACGCCCCGCCCGGCGAACGCCTCGTCGATCCAGTAGCCAACCTGCGCTGACCGCGCTGAGCCCCAGACGATGCTGCCGATGGTCAGCTGGCCCGCGAACTGACCGTCGTACTCCACTACCCACGGCAGCGCCAGCCCCTGCCGGGCCTCACGGCGCATGGTCCTGGCCATGGCCACATAAGGGCCCAGACTGGACCGGTACAGCGGCGTCTCGGGATTGGTCGGCTCCCAGGGACGCAGCCAGGCCGCATTGCGCACCCTGGCGTCACGCCAGACCGCGGCGTCCTTGACCTTTATCGGGCGAAGGCTGACCGGGGCATCGAGAAGTGCCGGCTCGGTGAGCGTCACCCATCCGCGCGATCGTGCCACGAAACCATCATCGCGTGAGGGCACTGTGATCCGCTATCGGGTCGACTGACGAAACCGTCTGAATACCGATTGTGGCGTAATGACCGGACCCGCGCTCGCGGCTGCTGTCAGTCTGGCGCTCCGGCTGCCTCGGGCCTCGGGTGGTCGCCGCCGCGGATCTGGTCGACCGCGTGCTCGATCAGGCCGGCGAGCACCGCCATGCCGTCGCGGACACCGCCAGTGGAGCCCGGCAGGTTCACGATCAGCGTCCCGCTGGCGATTCCGGCGGCGCCCCGTGACAGCACGGCCGACGGAACCCCGGCCGCCATGCCGGCAGCGCGGATCGCCTCAGCGATGCCGGGGATCTCGCGGTCGATCACCAGTCTCGTCATCTCCGGAGTCTCGTCACCTGGCGTCAGCCCGGTACCGCCGGTGGTGACGATGACGTCGTAACCGGCGCGGACCGAGTCCCGCAGCGCGATCTCGACGGTCGCCCCGTCGGGAATCACCAGCGGCCCGTCGACCTCGCAGCCGGCCGCGCGCAGCAGGTCGGCCAGCACCGGTCCGGACCGGTCCGCGTACACGCCGGCCGCGGCCCGGTTCGACACGGTGATCGCGAGCGCCCGGATCATGGCCGGTGCCAGCTTCCGGTCTTGCCGCCGGTCTTCTCCTCGACCCGGACGTCAGTGACGACGGCGGCCGGATCGACCGCCTTGATCATGTCGATGAGCGCGAGCGCGGCCACCGAGACCGCGGTCAGCGCTTCCATTTCCACGCCGGTGCGGTCCGCGGTCCGCGCGGTCGCGCTGATCAGCACGCCGTGATCGGCGACGGCCAGATCGACGGAGACCGCGTGCAGTCCGATCGGGTGGCACAGCGGGATCAGGTCGGGCGTCCGCTTGGCGCCCTGGATGCCGGCGATCCTCGCGACGGCGAGCGCGTCGCCTTTCGGCACGTTCCCGGCCCGCAGCGCTCCGACGGCCGCTTCCGACAGCAGCACGGTGCCGGTCGCGGTCGCGGTCCGCGCTGTCACCTCCTTGCCTGACACGTCGACCATCCGGGCCTGCCCGGATGAGTCGAGGTGGGTGAGCCCGTTCTCAGTCATGGCAGCTCCAGCACGTCGACGGTCTCGCCCGCGGCCAGCGAGGTGACGTCCTCGGGGATGATGACGAGCGCGTTCGCCCGGGCGAGCGAGGCGAGCTGATGCGACATCTGCCCGGAAACCGGCGTGACCAGTCCGGCCGTCCGGTCGAGTACGCCGCGCAGGAAGGAGCGCTTCTGCGCTGGTGATCTGACTGGCCCGGTCAGCACGGCCGGCAGTGGCGCAGCTCGTTCCCGGCATGAATCCTGCAGTGCGTCCAGCGCGGGCCTGACAAACAGCCAGAATGACACGTAGGCGCTCACCGGATTGCCGGGCAGCGTGAAAATCGGGGTGGCGTCCGGGCCGACGGCGCCGAAGCCCTGCGGCATGCCCGGCTGCATCGCGACCTTGCGGAAGCTGACGGTGCCCAGCGTCTGCAGCGCGGCCTTCACCACGTCGTGCTCCGCGCCCATGCTGACGCCGCCGCTGGTCACCAGCAGGTCCGCGCCGTCCAGCGCATCCCTCGCGGCTTCGAGGACCGCGCCGGTCGTGTCGCGGACGATCGGGTAACGGCGAGCGGCGCACCCGGCCTCGCGCGCGGCGGCGGCGAGCATCGTGGCGTTGGATTCCCAGATCTGGCCGGGGATCAGCGCGGTGCCGGGGTCGACAAGCTCGTCGCCGGTCGAGATGACGGTGACCCGCGGCCGGGGCCTGGCCAGGACCGTCCCGCGGCCCGCGGCGGCCAGCAGGCCAAGGTGCACCGCGCCGAGCCGGGTGCCTGCAGTGAGCAGCAGGTCGCCGGGCTTCGCGTCGCCGCCGGTCATCCGGACCGAACCGCCGGCCGCGGCGCCCTGCCGGATGGTCACCTGCTCGATTCCGCCGTCCGTCTGCTCGACCGGGACGACCGCGTCAGCACCGGGCGGCAGCGCCGCTCCGGTCATGATCCTGATAACTGAGCCGGGAACGAGCACGTGGGGGCCAGTGTCTCCCGCCGCTATCTCGCCGTGCACGGGAAGCGTGACCGGGCTGTTCTCGCTCGCCCCTGCGACATCAGCCGAGCGGACGGCATACCCGTCCATTGCGGAGTTGTCGAAGGAGGGCAGCGGGTACTGGGCGGTGACGTCGCCGGCCAGCACGGCACCGAGAGCGTCGGCCAGGGCGAGTTCGCGCGGCGGCAGCGGGCGGATCGACGCCAGGATGTCGGCCAGGTACTTGTCGACGGAGTCCATCACGGCCTGCCTCATGTGATCTGCGACGTGGCGGTCGGCGACACTCGGGTTCGCATCACCGGTAGCTGATCGCAGACTACTGGGCGACGCTGACAGGGCGCCCGCGGCCGCAGGTGACTAGTGGCTGCCGGGCGGCAGGCCCTCGACGTAGCTGCGCAGCCAGGGGATGAACTCGGGTGCCACGTCCGGCCGTTCGCAGGCGAACTTGATCTGCGTCTGGAGGTAGTCGAGCTTGTTGCCGGTGTCGTAGCGGCGTCCCCGGAAGAGCACGCCGTGCACGCCGCCGCCATCGCCGCTGTCGGTGCGGTCGGTTCTGGCCAGCGTGCGGAGCGCGTCGGTCAGCTGGATCTCGCCGCCGCGGCCCGGCTTGGTGTCCCGGAGCACGCCGAAGATCGACGGATCGCAGACGTAGCGGCCGACGACAATCCAGTTCGACGGGGCGTCGCCGACGGCTGGCTTTTCCACCAGGTCGGTGACGGCGACCACGTCGTCGAGGTCAGTCGGCTTGATGGTCGCGACGCCATAGGCCGACACCTGCTCCGGGTCGACCTCCATCAGCGCGATGATGCTGCCGCCGAACTGCTGGCGTACCTCGAGCATCCGCTGCAGCAGCTTGTCCCGCGCGTCAATGAAGTCGTCGCCGAGCAGGACGGCGAACGGCTGGTTGCCCACATGCTGCGCCGCGCACAGCACGGCGTGGCCGAGACCGAGCGGCTGCTGCTGCCGGACGTAGTGCATCGAGGCGATGTCGTTCGAGGCCCGGATGCTGGCGAGGCCAGCCTCGTCGCCCTTGGCCTCCAGGACCTCCTCGAGCTCCACGTTCCGGTCGAAATGGTCCTCGATGTTGGTCTTGCTGCGGGCGGTCACCATCAGCACGTCCGTCAGGCCCGCAGCCGCTGCCTCCTCGACCACGTACTGGATGGCCGGGGTGTCGATAACCGGCAGCATCTCCTTCGGTATCGCCTTGGTCGCGGGCACGAACCTGGTGCCGAGGCCAGCGGCGGGTATGACCGCTTTGGAGACGGGCGCTGAATGAGCCATGCTGAGAACCTTAGCTAGCGGACTGGAGGGCTCGTGCACGGCTCAGGCCGGGAAGATCGGGAAGCCAGCCCTGCCGGAGTTCCTGATGAACCCCCGCTGACCGGAGAGTCCCGGCCAGTTCGGATACATATGCCCAGCACGGCGGGGTCAAATCAGGTCAATAGCGCCGGGGCCGGTCCTGCTGCTTCTGACCAGGACGGGGCCGGGGCAAATTTTGCCTCAGGCGGGCCGGGGGCCGGCGAACTCGCGGCCGCGAAGGCAGCGTTGCGCGCCGCGGTCCTGGCCCGGCGGCGGGCGATGACCCCCGAGGACCGGGCCCTGGCCGGACGCCACCTCCGGGACGCGGTACTGGAACTGCCTGAGCTGCAGATGGCGGGAACCGTCGCTGCCTACCTGTCCGTCGGAACTGAGCCCGATACCCGTGGCCTCATCTTCGCGCTGTGGAAGCGCGGTACCTACGTCCTGCTGCCGGTTCTCCTGCCGGATGGTGAGCTGGACTGGGCCTCTTACGAAGGGCCGGACTCGCTGACGCCGGGCCCGCGCGGCCTTCTTGAGCCGACGGAGCCCCGCCGGGGTGTGACGGCGATCACAAGCGCCGACCTCGTGCTCGTGCCCGCGCTGGCCGTCGGCCGGGACGGCACCCGGCTGGGTCGTGGCGGCGGCAGCTACGACAGGGCCCTGGCCAGGGTCGGAGCGGCAATCCAGACGGTCGCACTGCTCTATCCGGGCGAATTCGCCGGCCCGGTTCCGGCGGCCGCCCACGATCAGCCGGTCCGCACCGTTGCCGTCGCGGGTGAAGGAATCACCAGGCTGCGCTAGCCGTTGCTACCATTTAGCAGTTGACCGCGGCGAGTGCTAACGCCGCAGAGGGAGGAAACGTGCCGACGTACCAGTACGCCTGCACCGAGTGCGGAGACCGGTCCGAGGTCGTGCAGCGGTTCACGGACGACCCGCTGACCGTGTGCGCAGCCTGTGGCGGAAAGCTCCGCAAGATCTTCTCGCCGGTCGGCATCGTCTTCAAGGGCTCCGGGTTCTACCGGACCGACAGCCGCAACGGACCGAGCACCGTCCCGGCAGGCAAGGATGGCGCCGCCAACGGATCGTCCTCCGAGAACGGCTCCTCTGGCGGCTCAGACTCGGCCTCAGGCGGGGCATCGAAGGACGGCGCGGCAGCCAAGGACTCCGGCGGCTCGAAGACAACCTCTTCTGCTCCCGCTGCGGACAAGAAGTCCGGCCCGGTGAGCACGGCCACCGCCAGCTAGCTGGCTGGCGCGGCCGGCCGGTACAGCGGCCGGCCGGTACATTAGCCGCGTGAGCGACCTGGCGGAGATCGGCGTCATCGGGGGTTCTGGCTTCTACCGGTTCCTGGACTCGGCCGACGAGGTCACGATCGAGACGCCGTTCGGGGCGCCCAGTGATCCCCTTGTCATCGGCGAGATCGGCGGCAAGCGCGTCGCCTTCGTGCCGCGCCACGGCCGCGATCACCGGTTCCCCCCGCACAAGATCCCGTACCGGGCCAACCTCTGGGCGCTGCGCTCGGTCGGCGTCCGCCAGGTCCTGGCGCCCAGTGCGGTCGGCTCGCTCACCGTGGACTACGAGGCCGGAACGCTGGCGGTCCCTGATCAGCTTGTCGACCGGACGACAGGCCGGGCCCAGACGTTCTACGACACCGGCGGCGCCGTGCACGTCCAGTTCGCTGACCCGTACTGCCCCGTGGGCCGGGCGCACGCGATCGCCGCGGCAGAGACGGCAGGCTGGGAACCCGTCCGATCGGGAACGCTGGTCGTGATCGACGGGCCGCGATTCTCCACCAGGGCCGAGTCCCGCTGGTACGCCCGGCAGGGCTGGACGCTGATCGGCATGACCGGCCATCCTGAGGCGGTCCTGGCCCGTGAGCTGGCGCTCTGCTACACCACCATCACGCTGGTCACCGACACCGATGCCGGGGTTGAGGAAGGCGAAGGAGTGACGCAGGAAGAGGTGTTCCGCACCTTCGCCGCGAACATGCCGCGGCTCCGCGACCTGGTCGCCAGGACTGTCGCGGACCTGCCGCTCGAGCGCACCTGCCCGTGCCAGCACTCGCTTGACGGCCTGCGCCTGCCGATCGGCCTGCCGTAGGTCACGCCCGGCGCGCGGCCTCGCAAGGTCTAGTCGCCGTCGGCCTGCTCGATGCGGGTCAGGCGGCGCTCGCGGACGAGCTGGTCGAACTCGTGCTCCACCCTGACATCGCCTCCGGCCATGGCGGCGAAGACCCCGGTCACGTCTCGCATGCTCACAACGCCGAGCAGCCGGCCGTTCTCCACCACGGGCAGGTGCCGGATCCAGCGTGCCGCCATCTCCCTCGCGGCATCCTGCAGCGGCATATCGGGGATCACGGTGAACACCTGGGCCGTCATGGCGTCATCGACGGACGTATGGTCCGGATCAGCGCCAAGGGCCAGGGCGCGGAGCACGTCGCGCTCGGTGATGATGCCGATGAGCCGCTCGCCCTCGGCGATGATGAGCGAGCCCGTCTGCTGGCGCCACATCCGCTCGGCCGCCGACCGGAGGCTGTCCTGTGGCGACTCGGTGACGCTGGCCGGGGTCATGACGTCTCGTACCTGCACCGCGCTGCTCCTGTCCGGCCGTTCCGCTTGGCTTAAGCCTATGGTCCTGGCTCCGGGAGTCTCTCGCCGCTCGCCTGCTCGGCGACCCGGCCGCCGGGGCGCTCAGCATGGCCCGGATGCCTGTGCCGTAATCCGGGCCGTTACCGGCTAGGCTTGGGTCGGCTCCCGGGCTGTTTCGCGGTACGAGACGGCGAACCGGGCGGCTCGGCCCCGATAGCTCAGGCGGATAGAGCGACTGCCTCCTAAGCAGTAGGCCGCAGGTTCGAGTCCTGCTCGGGGCGCAGGTCAGAGGCTTGTATGGCGATCATGAATGGCTCTGGGAGCCAAACTGGGAGCCAAACGGGTTAGACTTTGCCTATGGCAGAGGCAGATGTCGCCCGCCGTCGCGGGCATGGCGAGGACTCGATCTACTTAGACGCCGCGCGCGGCAGGTACGTCGGCGCGGTTTCGCTTGGCTTCGGTCCGAACGGTCGGCGCATCCGGCGGAAGGTCAGCGGCAAGACCAAGCAGGAAGTCCGGGACAAGCTCAAGGCGCTGCACGCCGAGGTCGATGCGGGCCTGAAGACGTCTGCTAGCTACACGGTGAAGCAGGCCGTCGAGGACTGGCTAAAGGATGGCCTGGACGGGCGGTCGGAGCGGACCAAGACTCTGTACACCGGGCTGATGGGCTCGCTGAACGAGCACATCGGGGCCAGGCCCTTGCGGAGCCTGAGCGCGGGCGATGTCCGGTGGGCGCTGCAGCAGCTGGCGCCGCGGTTCTCCCGGCGGTCGCTGCAGATCACCAGGAACTGCCTGGAGCGCGCCATCCGGCAGGCGCAGGCGGACGATCTGGTGGGGCGGAACGTCGCCTCGCTGGTGAGCGTGCCGACGGGGCGGGACGGGCGGCCGTCGAAGAGCTTCACGGTGGAGGAAGCGAAGGCGCTGCTGGCTGAGTCGAAGGGCCGGCGGTTGCACGCCTACGTGACGCTGAGCCTGCTGGTCGGCCTGCGGACCGAGGAGGCGCGGGCGCTGCGGTGGGATCACGTCGTGGTCTGGGTCGAGAACCAGAGCGAATGGCTGCCCGTGACGGCGCCGGAGTTCAAGGACGGCTGGCCGGACGTGGCGCGGTTCGCGATCTACGTGTGGCGTGCGGAGCGGCATGGCGGTGACACGAAGACGGGGAAGTCACGTCGCACCCTGGCGCTGCCGCGGGCGTGCGTGGACGCGCTGCGCGTGCAGTTGACGCAGCAGGAGCGTGACCGGTCGCGCGCCGATGAGGTGTGGGAGGACCACGGCCTGGTCTTCACTTCGAGAGTGGGCACGCCGTTGACCGCGAACAACGTGATCCGGGCGTTCCGCATCATCACGAAGGCCGCCGGGCTGGGCGCGAACTGGGTGCCCAGGGAGATGAGGCACACGTTCGTGTCAGTGCTGTCCGCGAGCGGCGTGCCGGTGGAGAGCATTGCCCAGCTGGCTGGGCACGACCGGACCGCGACAACGGAACTGGTCTACCGCCACGAGATCCGGCCGGCATTGACGCAGGGCGCGGAGGTAATGGACCAGATCTTCGGCTAGTCCGATCGTCTCCCACCAGCAGCAGTGCAGATATGGGGAGCCCGCGCTGCGTGTCGGTCCGGGCCTCGCCTGCGGGACCGCTTTCCTTTTCTGGGAAGCTCATACGGAAGCTAACCAGGGCTGCCGCATTGGCCACGGCGGCAGGGCCACCTTGGCAGGTTTCTCCGCGCACCGCATTGCGAGGACCGTCCCCGGCTGACCAGTCCTTGTAATCCAGACTGACCCGCTATGCGTCGTCTTGACAGTGAGAACCGTTGACCACCGAGTGCATGGGCTGGGAGGACTGCGCATGGGGTTGGCGACATCGGAGCCCGTCGGATGGTTGACAGCTCTCGGCCTGCTCGATGTGGACGCTCCGCGCTCTGGCCCGGCCGAGCAAGAACGCGAAGGAGTCCGGCCTATCTACTACTGGCTCGCCGCTGACTACTCAGTGCAAGCCTTCGCCGCTCGGTAAGCGACATAATGATTTAGCAGTGCTACCTCGAAACAGTGCAACGACCACTTGATGACTCAGCAACCCTCGCTCCCGCGCAGCAGCAGCACGTGGGCAATACATCCAACTCGATATCTTTTGCACCATTTTGTACGCCAAACGAATGCACACGACGGCATCGCTTGGTGCACCGGGATCGAGGGGGACAGCGCCACCCTGCTGTACACCGACGTACCGGGAGCGACCGAGGAGATACGAAAAGTCCCACTCACCTTTATCCGACCCGTCGATCTGTCTTACGGAACGAGGGTCTGGCTTCCCAGCAAACCGTTCGGATGGATTCCTGCCGAGGTAGCGGGGTTGCTGGCGCGCGGAAAGTATCTGGTCCGGGTACCTGGTGTCGGAGATCTTCCTATGCGGCCGGATCAATTTCGGGTCCGTTGGAACCGTGCACTGGTCGATCCCTCGATCGCGGTAGCTCATGGGCTCGTCGAAAGCCGGGATTACTACGATGCCCGGCAGCCTCTAGTGCGGAATATCGTTCAGCAGAGAGCGGCATACAAGGGTTTCACTGCGGCGGCATCCGCAGCGGTGCTGCCCTTCCAGCATCAACTGGATGTGTTGTCCAGGGTAACTGGCGATCCGATCATGCGGTTCGTGCTCGCCGACGAGGTCGGCCTGGGCAAGACCATCAAGGCCGGCTTGGTTATGCGCCAGTTGCTTCTCGACGATCCGCGCGTTAGCATCGCGGTCCTGGTTCCAGAGGGCCTGGTCAGCCAGTGGGTACAGGAACTCACCGACCGGCTCTCCCTGGGTCGGCTCCTCCGCCGGGTCCTGGTCGCGCGGCACGAGGCGATCAACAAAGCTATAATGCGCGCGCCCGACCTGTTGGTCATCGACGAAGCGCACCGCATGGCCGAACTGGTCCGGCGCGATGACTATCTGGAGCGGCGGCTGAAGCTGGCGGCCCGGAGCGCGCCAGGGCTGCTGCTACTGACCGCAACGCCCATGCACGCCGGCGCAGCAGGGTTCCTGCGCCTACTGAACCTGATCGATCCCGAGGTTTACCGCCTGGACGACGTCGAGTCCTTCGACCGTCGGCTGACGATGCGCCAGCAACAGGCCTCCAGGATCGAACTCCTTCGCCCCGGTGTTCCGGCCCGGACGATCCTGAATGTCCTCGGGGAGTTCGCTGCTGATAACGGACGCGACAGTCACCTGCTGCCGATGCTGCAGCAAGCCCAGGCCAGCGTGGCCGGGCGTGAGCCCGATAGTGAGTTGCGACTGGCGGCCGTCGCTGATCATCTACGCGAGACCTACCGCATCAGCAGGCGCGTAATCCGCAACCGGCGAGACGCCGCGCGCACGCGCGGCTATCCGGTCTCCGGGCGCCAGCCGGTGCCGATAGACCTGTGCGACGCGGCCAGGCCACTGCTCGACAGCTTCCTGGACGACTGGCGCGAACTGCTGGCGAGGAGTCCCGCGCGCGCCCAGGCCGACAGACTATTCGTCGCGGGCGTCGCGGACATACTGGCGGGAGCGGGTCCGGGACTCCAGTTTATCCAGGCGCGGATGGCGGGTGAGGCCGGTCCCGCGGTGGCGCTGGACGCCACGGAGCGGGCTTTGCTGCGGGCCACTGCGGCGGCACTGGAACTGCGTGGCACTCACGCGCGGGTGGATCGCGTCCTCGCTCACGTGCAGTCTGCGCACCATGCCGACCGGAAGGTCCTGGTCTTCACATCCTTCACCGCGCAGGCAGGCGTCCTGGCCGAGGCATTCCGACGCGCCGGCTGCGGTCCCGGCGCTATCGCGCTCCATACGTCCGACATGGCGCCCGCGGATCGCAATGACGAGGTCAACCGGTTTCATTACGAGCCTGACTGCAGGGTAATGATTGCCGATAGCTCGGCCGCCGAAGGCCGTAATTTCCAGACGGTGGACGAGATCGTGCTCCTCGACCTGCCGCTATCCCCGAACGCGCTGGAGCAACGCATCGGTCGGGTGGACCGCTTCAACTTGCGGGCAAGGCCGGGCGGCACCCGCTGCATTTACCTGGTTGAGGAAGGCTCGCCCTGGGTTCTGGGTCTGCAGCATTTCCTCCGGAATGTCACCGGGGTATTTGACGAGTCCGTTGCCACCCTCCAGCGGCCCTTGGAGAGCCTGGAGAGCAGAGTCCGCGATCATCTGCTGATGGATGGATTCGAGGCGTTCGACATTCCGGTGGCCGAGGCCGAGGACTTGATGGCCGAGGAGCGCATTGAACTGGATCTGCTAAGCGAGATAGAAGATACGCAGTTCTTCACGGACTTTAGCGACACGAGCTTTG
>CAVVBL010000004.1:0-34131 GCA_963746485.1 uncultured Actinomycetota bacterium
GGTCAGAGGTTCAAGTCCTCTCAGGCCCACCCAGGTCACGGCGGGTCCGCCCCTAGAGACGCCAGCTCACCAGCCCCGGGCTCGTTCCGCCGCTACTCGACTCCCCGGCATCGGCCAGAACCCGCCAACAGCGCTCGGTGATCTCACGTCGCTAACGCGATGGCCTCTGGCCACCCTTGACCGAACCCGGCCGGGAGTCGCCGGAATTGTGCAGCTCAGAAATTCTTTGCAGGAGACGGTCGAATGATGAACAGCAGCCGATCACCCGTAAAGCAAGATCCACCGGCCGCTGTATCGGCGCTGGTCCAGGTCCCGGCACGCGTAGCCCTCCACCGCGCATGCACTTAGGTACAGTCATCTGTCATGTCAGCCTGGTGTCGGTTTCGCGCGGCGGCGGAATACCGTCGGCGGCAGCCAAGCACCCACTGGCAGGCATGGATCTCCGTAATCGCGCTGCCACTGTCGGTGTTGATCATTGGCGCAGGTCTTCGGCTGATCTTTCATACCTGGCCGAGGTTCGACGCTGCCGGAGCGGTTGGCACCATCGGATATATCGCGCTGAGGGGCACCGCCCGAAGCCGTGCGCTCCGCCGGCGCATAGCCAATCGAGTACCTGGGCAGCTCGACGGGCCTTGAAGCGTTCGTAATTTAGTCGAGCGCTTCATGACCCTCTGCGAAGATGTCCCCGGTGGGATGGGAGGCACTCGGGCAGTGGGGTGACGACGTCGTTCGCGTCGAGCCGCTCACTGGCGGCGCTGGCGTCAGCGAGGTGTGGAGCGTGCGCGTCAGCGGGCACCTCGGGGTCGGTCGTCTCGGCCAGCGCAGCGACGCTGATCTCGCGTGGGAGACCGGCCTGCTGCGGCACCTCGACCGTGCGGGAATGCCGGTGCCGGTGCCGATCCCGACCACGGACGGCCGGCATTTCGCCGGCGGTCTGGTGGTGATGACCTACGTGGAGGGCGGATTGCCCGAGACCGAGGCCGACTGGCGTCGCGTGGCCGGCACGCTCCGCCAGCTGCATCGGTTTACGCGCGGCTGGCCCCAGCGCCCGGGCTGGCGATCGTCGACCGACCTTCTGCACGCCGAGACCGGGACGAGGGTCGATCTCGGCGCGATGCCGCATGAGGGTGTCGTTCGATGCCGGGCAGCGTGGGCGCGGCTCACCGGTCGCACGACGTGCGTCGTCCACGGCGACCCCAACCCGGGCAACATCCGCATGACCACGGACCGCGTCGCGATGATCGACTGGGACGAGTCGCACGTCGACGTCCCCGACCTCGACCTGGCACTGCCGCACAACGCCGCCGGTCTCGGCGACGACGCGTACGACATGGCCGCGCAAGCGCGGGCCGCATGGGAAGCCGCCGTCTGCTGGGACCCCACCGGGACCGACCAGTTCGCAGTCCGGCGGCTCGCCGAAGTTCGAGCGGTCTGAGCAGCAGCGAGTCGACAGAGCGGACCTAACGCTGCACGATCGCGCACGTCCGACGTAACGACCGCCGCTTGAGACTGTCCTGGCGTTAAGCCCGACTGGGCTCCCGGTCAGCCCAGTAGTGCATCGGTTCCCCGTTCCAGTGCTGCGGCTCCAGCAGGCCGTAGTCGCTCAGGCCGATATGCCGGGCAACGGCCTGAGAGGCCGCGTTCTTCTCATGTATCCAGGCGACCATAGGCAAATCAGGATCAGCGATCGCTGCCTCACGGTGCGCAGCGAGCGCTAGCTCCTTACCGTAACCACATCCCCAGTAGCTCCGGTCAAGGAGGTAGTAGAGATTCCAGAACCGCGGGCGACGCTCCGCACCGCCCACGCCGATAACAGTGCCACGATCGCGCAACCGGACAGTCCAGTAGCCGAGGCCGGCGGCTGCCCATCGGAGGCTGAAACGCTCAATCCACGCGCGGCTGGCCTCGAGACTGTCCTTCGGCCCCTCGGGCATGTGTTCGCAGTTACCCGGATCCGAGATGATCGGATGAAGGCCAGCAAGGTCGTGGATCGTCAGGGGCCGAAGGTCAAGCCGGTCCGTCTGAAGACTACGAGGCGCTTGAGCGCTAGTCATGCTGCGAGCCTAGTAGGGGCCGCGCGTGCCTCCTTTGCGGATGGTTGCGAGTCCAGCTCGTCGCCGGGATCATCAGTTGGTGGCGAAGCACCGCAGGTAGGGCGACTCGTCTGCTCCGTTTGTCTCGGCTCGACCAGGAAGGAAGTCATGGCAGCCTTCACCCCGTCCGTCGACCTGCAGGGAGCGGAGTTCATCGACGTGGACCTGCGTGGTGCCCGGTTCGTCGAAGCTGACCTCTCTGGCGTGGTGATGCGCGGAGTCCAGGTGGCGGGGGCGGACATCGACGCACCGTTTCTCTTCGACGGCGATTGCTTCTTGCGCATTAACGGGGTCGACGTGATCCCATTCGTCGAGGCCGAGCTGAACCGCCGCTTTCCCGGCCGCGCCGACCGGCGCGCCGGAGATCCGGATGGCCTGCGCGCGGCCTGGGCTGCGCTTCAGCGCACATGGTCGGTCACGCTCGAACGGGCGGCGGCTATGCCTGCCGGCGCGGTCGACGAGTCGGTGGGCGGCGAGTGGTCGTTCGCGCAGACACTGCGGCACCTGGTCCTGGCCACGGACATGTGGCTGGGCCGAGCGATCCTGCAGATCGAGCAGCCGTTCCACCCCATCGGTCTGCGGCCGCCAGGCACCGAGGATGACGGCTTCGACATCTCGATCTTCACCACGGTCACCCCGTCGTACGCCGAGGTGCTAGAGGTCCGGGCAGGCCGCGTCGCGATGGTGCGCGACTTTCTCGCCACGGTGTCATCGGATGTGCTGGCCGAGCCGCGCAGGAACCCGCACGATCCCCAGCACCGGGAGACCACTCGCTCTTGCCTGCACGTGATCCTGGAGGAGGAGTGGGAGCACCAGCGCTATGCCGTTCGGGACCTCGACATGGTCCAGGCGAAGCTCGACGCCTGAAGCCTGTGCGGGTAGTTCAGGCCCCAAGCGCGCCCTAATCGAGCAGTGCGGTGAGCTTCTTGGGCGCGAGGATCCGGTAGCTCTCGGTCACGAGCTCACGGATCTCCTCCCAGTCCGTGTCGTCGGTGAGCACCACCACGATGCGATCACGGCCGGCCCGGGAGGCGTAGAACGGTCGCCCCGCGGACAGCAGCGCCTCGCGTTCGTCTGGGCCGGCCCGCAACACGAGCAGCGGGACGGGCTTACCGGTCGAGTTCTCCCGCGCTACGAGCAAGCAGAACGACCTCCGGCGGATGTCGAACGATTGCGCCGTCGATCTCGCTCTGGTTCGTGAATAGTCGACCCGCACTGTCACCTCGGGCAGCGCCAGGCACAGCGTGCGGACCCGCTCGACGATGTCCGCCGGGACTTCTACTGGCGCATTCACGCGAGAACCGCCGAACGGCGCCTGCCGCGGGCGCCCGCCTTCAGGCTGACAGCGGCCGCCCGCTGGCAGAGCCAGAAGACGATCCGCGCGATCATGTTCGCGATCCTAGGCGCGTGCATGTCACCGCCGAACGTGCGCAGGTATCGACGTCGCCACCAGAAATAGTGTCATGCGCGAGCCTTAAAGGAGCATGCTCCCGCTCCGCGCTCTTATCTCACATCGCCCGCCGGCGGACCAGCCAGATGGTCGCGCCGATCAGCAGTATGGACAGCGCGACCAGCCAGCCGCTCTCGATCCACTGGAAGGGCCAGAATCGGCTGGCCGGCTGGTAGCTGATCCACTGGGTGTACCCGTGCCGGCTGAGGTACTGCACCGAGCCGAGGGCCTGCGGGACCCCGCCCTTCCCGGCCACCTGGGATGGTGCTCCCTGGAGGACATGGCTGGCCACGGACTGGCTGACCGGCTGACCGCCCTTGGTCCACCATCGGCTGAGCATCTGTGCGGAGGCGGGCGGGAAGTTGTTCTTCACGAGCAGCGGCGTCAGGTAGTGCTGGCGCAGATAGCTCCCCGCCGCGACACCGAGCCCGGCATAAATGGCCAGGGTGGCGGCAATCGCCGGGACGACCCGGCGGATGAGCTTCCCGGTGAAGGCGCCGATTGCGAAGGCAGCCAGCGTCCAGGCGGCTAGCGCGACCCCGCGCAGCTCGAACAGGCCCCCCGCCAGCGGCGACGCCTCGGAGAGGCCCAGGTTCTGGTTGCCTGCGCCGAAGTAGGGCTGGTAGTACCAGGACAGCAGCACGCTGAAGGCCCCGGCAGCAGCGGCCACCACCACCGCGAGCGGCACCAGCTTGGCGAGCGTCCAGCGCCACCGTCCGAAGCCCTGAGTCCAGGCGTACCGGAACGTGCCGGTCTCCAGCTCGCGGGCCAGCACCGCCACTCCGGCGAACGCCCCTATCAGCGCCGGCACAGCCTGAAGCACCCAGCCAGGCGCCAGAAAGCCGTCCATGCCGTTGAACCGGCTGACCAGGTCACCACAGGCAAAAGAGCTGACCGGATGGCAGGCGGCCGCGGCGGTATAGGCGTGGTGCAGCCCGAGCCCGGCTCTCCACACCCAGACCGCCAGGACGCCCAGGAACACGGCCACGCCAGCCAGCGCCATCCGGTGCTGCCTCCAGGTCACCCAGGCCATCCGCCGCCACGGAACAGGCCGTAGCCTCGTGTTCTCGTCCCGCCTGGGCATCGTCAGCGCGGTCATCTCGTTGCCTCCGACGCCTCGGCGTGCCGACCGCGGGCCGGGCCGCGCAGCGCGGTGACCCCCGGCTCACGGAGGTAGGCGAGGGTGAGTTCTTCCAGGCTGACTGGATGGACCTCCCACCCTGGGGGCGCCGGGTCAGCTGCTCCGCTTGTTCTGACCAGCAGGTGCACTTGTGCCTCGCCGCGCCGGGTATGTATCACGCTCAGCTGCCTGGCGTAACGGTCAGCCTCTGCCGTGGGTCCGGTCAGGACGCGGTGGCTGGCGAGCAGGTGGTCGGTCTCGCCGACCACCCGGACGGTGCCTTGCGACATGAGGACCAGATAGTCAGCCACCCGCTCGAGTTCGGCCAGCACGTGCGAGGACAGCACCACTGAGACGCCGTCGTCGGCCGCAGCCGTCAGCACGGTGGCCATGAAGTCGTGCCGGGCTATCGGGTCGAGCATCGCCACCGGCTCGTCCAGCACCAGTAGCTGCGGCCGTCTGGCCAGCGCCAAGGTCAGCGCGAGCTGGGCCTGCTGGCCGCCGGACAGCCTGCCCGCCTTCCGGTTGAGCGGGATTCCTAGCTCGGCGAGCCGGGCTTCCGCGTAGTGCTGGTCGAAGCGGCGGTTCAGGTTGCGCGTCAGGTGAAGCAGGTCCGCCGCAGGGAGGTTCTTGTAGAGCGGCATGTCCTGGGCGACGAAGGCGATCCCGTCGAGCGCGGATGGCGATCCGGGCGGCCGCCCGCCGAGCACGGTGAGACATCCTGCGGTCGGCGCCGTCAGCCCGGCCGTCAGATTCAGCAGGGTGGTCTTGCCGGCGCCGTTCGGGCCGACCAGCGCGGCCACGTGGCCGGCGGGAATCGCGAGCGAGCACTCGCGCAGCGCCCACGTGCTGCCGTACCGCTTGGCCAGGCCGCTTGCCTCGATGACGTTCATGCGACGCCCTCCGTTCCGCCGCCGGCCGCGCTACGGCGGGTGCGCGGCCCGCTTCGGCGCTCATAGAAATCCCGCAGCGCGCTCGCGAAAAGCGCCACGATCCCGTCCTCGTCCAGCCCGGCCCCGTCCGCCGCGGTCAGCCAGCCCGACAGGGACCGCCGGAGCGCGGTCAGCTCCGGGAGCGCTATCTGGCTCAGGGTGGCCTGGACGAACGTTCCCTGGCCCGGCCTCCCAACGGTGAGGCCCTTGGTCTCCAGCTCCTTGTAGGCCTTCAGCACGGTGTTCGGGTTGATGGCGAGCGTGGCCACAACGTCGCGCACCTTGGGCAGCTGGTCGCCGGGCTTGAGGTAGCCGAGCCGCAGCGCGTGCTCGACCTGGTGGACGAGCTGCAGGTAGGTCGGCACGCCAGAGGCGGGCTCGAGCCGGAACTCGATCGGTGAGGCTGATCCGCGGGTTTCCGCCGGCCCGCTGCCGTCGCTACCGCCGCGCGAGGAGACATCCGTCTGCCCGCGGGCTGGTCTGATCTCTTTATCTATGGACACAGGACAAGGGTACAGATCGTGAAGTCGCTGTCAATCCCTTCGCGGCTCGCGGCCCCCGGGTCCACGAGCCACTCTGTGACGATTTCGGGCATCCGAAGGGGCATTCTGTCCCCTATGAACCCCTGGAATCGTCACAGAGTGCGGGTACCGTGACGTCGCTTATCGATTCCAGCTCATACACCTGCAGCACCGGCCAGCAGCCGCCCGCAACCCGTAGCGGACCGCGGCTGGAGGGAGCGTCAGGCGAGGAATGCTGTCATCCGGATCGAGACGAGCAGACCGGGCAGCTCCACGCCGAGCTTGGCCACGTAGCGAGTCGGCGGATCGGACGGGAACCACCGTGCATACTCCTCGTTCAGTCCGCCGAAGTCGGCGGCATTCGTGAGCAGTATGCCCACCTCGGTGACGTCGTCCAGGCTGGCGCCACCGGCCTGCAGGATGGCCTCGCAATTCGTCAGTGCCTGCCGTGTCTGGTCCTGGATCGTGTCGCCTGCGAGGCCTCCGGTGCCCGGGTCGATGCCTACGATGCCGGAGACGAGCACATGCGGGCCCGCCTTGACTCCCTGGCTGTAAAGGGGCGAGCCCGGCGCGTTCGCGGTCGTGATGATCTGGCGTGGCATAACTGCCTTCTTTCTGTTCCTGCTCGCCGAGGTAGGCGGACTCGCGCATGGGCCGCCCGGCACGCAGACGAACGGGACGTCATCGCCCAGGACGTGATAAGCAAGCTCAGTGCCGTCTGCAGCGCGGAAGCTCGGCGGCGTGGCCGCAATGCTGGCACCGGCCGCAGCCAGGCGGCAAATCGGAAGTCCACTGGCTCCTGACACTTGCCGGGCCACGGGCGAGCGGACCACAGTTAGAAAGCCGATCACGGCTAACCGTACGGAGGCCTCGCCAGAATGCCTGATCCGCGGACCGAGTCCAGGACTTTCCAGTGCGCTCGTGACCAGCATCAGACCTGCGCCCACAGCTTCGGCATCGGCGGCGGTTTCAACCCGAAGCGGCTCCGGCTCGAGTTCGGCGTCGCGCTGTGCAACTGCTCCTGCCACGCGTCCTGCCCGCTCACTCTCCCGCCGAGGCGGCTGACCGTCCCGGAGAAGACCTGGTATGAGACGTGTACCTGTCCCGGTGCTGCTGTGCGGCGACAGGCCATGAGCGAGGCGGGAGTGGAGACTCCCGACTTCGGCAAGCGCTGGGAAGAGGCACGAGACCGCTCGCGCGCACGCAAGGAGGCAGCCAGCGCAGTCAGGTCACGTATCGCCGGCCGCAGCCGGGCGGAGATCAGGGACATGTACGTGGCAGAGCTCCAGGCACGGGAGCTGAGAATTCCGTCCGACGTCGTGCTCGATGCTGTCGTGGACTCCCTCACCGGGAACCCGCTGCCGGCAGCGCGCCTCGGGGCGGAGAGTCTGATCGGACTGGGCAGGAGCCTGCACGACGTCGCCAAGCTCTTCAGGCAAGACCACTGAGCGCGTCGGCCGACTGCGGCGGCGGCCGGCTGACTGCGGCGCTCAGCAACGTCTACTGGATCGGCGGCGCCAGCGGCGCCGGCAAGTCGACCATCGCGCGCCGCCTGGCTGCCCGCCACGGGCTGCACCTCTATGCGACGGACGACGCGATGGCGGACCACGGGCGCCGCAGCACTGCTGCCGGCAGCCCGCTGCTGGCTGAATTCGCGGCGATGGACATGGATCAGCGTTGGCTCATCCGGTCGCCGCAGACCATGCTGGAGACGTTCCACTGGTTCCGGGGTGAGGGATTCGGGCTGATCATCGACGATCTGCTCCGCCTGCCGCCCGGGCCAGCCGTGATCGCCGAGGGCTTCCGGTTGCTGCCCGGACTGGTGGCGCCCCTGCTCGGCACACGCGACCGCGCCGTCTGGCTGCTGCCGACGCCGGAATTCCGCCGTCACGCGCTCAGCAGCCGGGGCTCGCTCTGGGAAATTGCCGGCCGGACAACCGATCCGGAGCGCGCCCTGGCCAATCTCCTGGAGCGGGACCGGTTGTTCACCGAGCGTCTCCGGGAGGAGACCAGGAGCCTCGGACTGCGCGTCATCGAGGTCGACCCGACAGTGACCGAAGACGACCTGGCCAGGCAGGTATCGGGCGCGCTCGGACTCGCCGGGCCAGAACAAGCCTGACACCGCCGAGTACCGGCCCAGCACCGCCGAGCACCGGCCGGGCCTGCCGCGCGCATCAGGAATCGTCGGCGAGGACGTTCGCAACAGTGCGCCGGCCCAGAGCCGCATAGACCGGGTTCGACTCGGCGTAGTACGGGATGAGCGCGACCGCCTGGTGCAGCGCGATTCCGCGGGCCCGGAGCCACGTCCCGTCGTCCACGCCCAGCGCTGACCGGAATGCCTCGCGGCCAGCCGGCCCGAACACGCTCCAGGCCGGAATCACATCAGCAGCAGGATCACCCAGTCCGGCGCCGCCGAAGTCGATGATGGCGCTGATCCGCCCGGCACTCACCAGCAGGTTTGGCGGGAGCAGGTCGCTGTGGATCCACACCGCCTGGCCGTCCCAGGCGGGTGCGCGCAGTGCGGCCTGCCAGGCGGACAGGGCGCCAGGTCCGTCGATGGCAAGCGCCTCCTCAATTGATGCCCTGGTCGCGGCGTCGAGTTCACGGAGCGGCCGCCGGCCGCTGGCCGGCGCTCCGGCATCCGGGGTGATCTGGCGCAGCTCGGTGACAAACTGCGCCAGGTCCGCGGCCGCCTGTCTCTCGTCAGCCAGACCCGGCTCCCACGGTCGGCCGTCAAGCCAGCGGTAGATCGCCCAGCTGAACGGGTACTCCGCCGTCGGCTGCCCGAGCGCGACCGGCGCGGGAATCTCCAGCGTGACGGACCCGGAGAGCCGGGGCAGCCACTGCCACTCGCGCTCGACGCTGCCCAGCCAGCGCCTGGCCCGCGGGAGCCGGGCGCACAGCTCAGCACCAATCCGGAAGATCGCGTTCACCGTGCCGGACGGCCTGACCGGGCAGACGGCCATGCCGGTCAGCTCGGGGAACTGCGCACCCAGCAGGCGCCGCACAAGGTGCTCGTCGATCGCGACTTCGTCGTCGTGCATTTTCATCGGTCATCCTGCAGGCAGCGGGTCCAGGCCGGATAACACCGTAGGGGCGAACCGCCCTAAGCTGCCAGCGTGCAGCTGGGCGTCATGGCAGACAGTCACGGGAACGAGCTTGCCCTGCGGGCTGTCCTGGCCGATCAAGCGGCTCGCGGCACGCATCAGCAGGCAGGGCCGAGACCATGACAGCGGAGTCTCCGTCGGTGACTGACGGGGTTGTCACGATCAGGCTCAGCGGCGGACAGGCAGGCCAGATCCTGGTGGCCGGGGCAGTCGCCGGATCCGTGGCTCTCGAGCCGGTCAGCAGGGACGAAGTCGTCCGCATCCGCCTGAGCATGAGCGCGCCTGATCACTATGAGGATGCCTTCCGCGCTCTTCAGCTGCTCATGCACCACCTGGCGGTCCGGGCGAGCTTCAGACTGGCGCTGCTCGAGGTGCCGCAGTGCGGCGCCGCGACTGTCGCTATCGCGACTGCGGCCGGCTTCTCGGCACGCGCCGCCGGGCACGGCGCGGGCGTGCTGAGCCGCCCGGTTCCGCCCCTGACCTATACCGACGGGGTGGTGACGATCAGGCGGCAGCGGCCGGACGACATCGACGCCCATCTGGCCGCCATCGACGACGAGCAGATCGACTGGCTCTGGGAACCAGGCTCCCGCCAGCAGTGGGAGGCGCTGAGCCCGGAGCAACAGCGTGCGCGCAACGCGGCTCACCTGCGCAGGTGCCATGACTCGTTTGGCGACGGCCCGAAATGGACGTTCTCAGTCGACGGCCAGGACGTGACCTACCTGGCCTATATCGACTGCGATCTCGACAACGAGCACGTGCCGAGGGGACAGGCCAACATCGCCTACACCGCGCATCCGGCCTATCGCGGTCAGGGCAACGTCAGCCGGGCAGTCCGCCTGGTGACGGCATTCCTCCGGGATCACACGGGCGCGCAGTGCGCCCACATCATCGTGGACTCGCAGAACACCGCATCCGTCCGGGTCGCCGTGGCAGCAGGAGCGACGAGGGCCGGCGCATGGCAGAACGAGTACGGCCGCATCATGATCAGGCACGTGCTGCCGGTCCGGGGCCGCCTGGAAGCGGCCCCCGGTGGCACCCGCGACCGGACGGGCGAGGGAGACAGCTAGGGGCAGACCCTGCCGTTGCGCTCGAAGGCGGCATGGGTGAGCGGCATCAGGCCCGCCCACAGCGTCTCCATCTGCTCGGCGACCATCTCGATCTCACGCTGCGGGAACGAGGGGAATGCCGCGTCGGGATCCCGGACGCGCAGCGACAGGAAGTTCATCAGAGCGCGGGCATTGCAGGTGGCGTACATGGACGAGTAGAGGCCGACCGGCAGCACCGTGCGGGCGACCTCGCGGGCGACGCCCGCCTCGAGCATCTCCAGGTAGGCCTCGTAGGACTGGCGGCAGGCGCTCTCGACGGTCTTGGTGACGACGGCATGCTGCTCCGGCGAGCCGTCGGTGAAGACGTAGGCGCCCGGCTTGCCGGACTGGACGAGCTTGCGCTCCGGGCCAGGGACGTAGAAAACCGGCTGGAGCTTGCGGTACCGGCCGCTCTCCTCGTTGTAGCTGAAGGTGCGGTGCCGCATGAACTCGCGGAACACGAAGATCGGCGCGCTGACGTAGAACGTCATCGACGAGTGCTCGAATGGCGTGCCGTGGCGGTCGCGCATGAGGAAGTTGATCAGCCCCGCTGACCGCTCGGCATCGCCGTTGATGTCGGCCAGCGTCTGCTCGCCCTTGGTGGAGACTCTGGCTGCCCAGATCACGTCGGCGTCGGAGGCCGCGTGCTTGACTAGCTCGACCGTCATATCGCTGCGGAAGGTAATGTCCGGCACGGTCGTCATTGTGCTCTCAGCGACTGACAGTTCCATAGCCCCCATCATGCCGGACGGCACCGGACTGCCTCCCGGTGACGCGCGGGACGCAGGGATAGCCGTCCGAGTCACGACCCCGGCTGGATTAAGTGATCAATTAATCCCGGCTCGCGGGCCCCCTGGTAGCGGAGCTACAGTCGAGTGAGCAGAGCGTGCTGAAGGGATGTCCGATATGGGTGCAGAGCCTGCTGAGGCGCTTGGCGTGCTGCGCGAGGTGTGGCGCAGCCAGGGGCAGACGTCCGCTGACCTCGCTGACCCGAGCGGCGAGCAGAAAGCCTGCAAGCGGATGACGGAGGCCGGGGTTGGCTTCGACGATTTCGCCAGCGATGAGGGCGGAGACCTCAATGCCGCATGGCGGGCGAGGCTGGAGCGCGAGGGCAAGCTGAACCCCTCGGGCGGAACTGTGCGTGATCTTGTCCTGGGGTCAGCCGAAGTCCGCTGACACCAGTTCTGACGGCGAGGAGAGTCACTCGGTGGAGTACCCCGGAACCGTCGGTGAGCTGACTGACCGGCTCCGGCAGGGCGGCTACCTCGCAGACCGGGGTCTGGCAACTGCCCTGCTGGTATCGCTGTCGCTGCACCGGCCGGTGCTGCTGGAGGGCGAGGTCGGGGTCGGCAAGACCGAGGTCGCCAAGGTCCTGGCCGCAATTTTCGGCCGGCGCCTGATCCGGCTGCAGTGCTACGAGGGCATCGACACGAACCAGGCACTGTACGAATGGGACTATGCCCGGCAGATGCTGCAGATCCGGGCGCTGTCGGAGCATCAGGCGGCCGATGAGCAGGCCGTGGACCGGCTGTTCGGTCCCAAGTTCCTGCTCGAGCGCCCGCTTCTCGAGGCGGTCCGGGCGGGCGACCAGGCGGTTCTGCTCATCGACGAGGTCGACAGGGCGGACGACGAGTTCGAGGCGTTCCTGCTGGAGGTGCTGTCCGACTTCCAGATCAGTGTCCCCGAGATCGGCACGATCAGGGCCGAGTCCCCGCCTGCTGTCATCCTGACGTCCAACCGGACGCGTGAATTGCACGACGCCCTGCGGCGCCGCTGCCTCTATCACTGGATCGGATATCCGACCGCCGAGCGGGAGATGGAGATTGTCCTCGTCCGCGAGCCCGGAGCGGCCGAGGATCTGACCCGCAAGGTGGTCGGCGCCGTGCACCGGCTGCGTGAGCTGGACCTGGCCAAGCCGCCGGGGGTGGCGGAGACCATCGACTGGGTGCGGACGCTGGGGTTCCTGGGCGAGACGGAGCTGACCCCGCAGAGCGCGGAGGACACCCTCGGCGCTGTCATCAAGGACCGGGATGACCTGGACCTGGTGCGCGAGAATCTCGAGGAGATCACCTCCGGTGCCTGACCCGGGTCACGGGCCGGTCAGCCCGGAGGCGGCAGGTCCCGGGGCAGCCGGCACTGACCTGGCCAGCACTGAGCCGGCCAGCACCGAGCTGGCCAGCACCGAGCTGGCCAGCACCGAGCCGGCCAGCACCGACGGGCCGCCTGAGCGGGCGCTGTTTCTGAGCGTCCTGGTCGGCTTCGCGCGCGAGCTGCGGACAGCCGGACTCACCGTGGGTACCGGCGACATGCTGACCTACAGCTCGGCCATGTCCCCGCTCGACCCGGCAGACCTGCTCGACCTTTACTGGGCCGGCCGGGCGACGCTGGTCAGCCGGCGGGACGACATCCCCGTCTACGACGAGGTGTTCCGCCGGTACTTCCTCGCCGAGGGCGCTCCGGCTGCCGCGCTCCTCACCCTGCGGGCGTCCGCGGCAGCGGAGGCGGAAGCCGCGATGGTCATGCCCGGCACCGAGCCTGGCCCGGAGCACGACGAGGAACGGGCTGTCCTCGGCTGGATGGCCTCCGACGTGGCCGCGCTGAAGCACCGCTCATTTGCCGCCTGCACCCCGGCCGAGCTCGCCGCGCTGCGCCGGATCATGGCCAGGATCCGGCTCACCCCGCCGCGCCGCAAGACCCGCCGGACGCGGTCGGCACCGTCCGGCCGTTCCCCGGACCTGCGCACCACCATCAGAAGCTCGATGCGGATGCACGGCGAGCCCGCTGAGCTGTACTTCAGGCAGCGCAGGATGCGGCTGCGGCCGCTGATTCTCATCCTGGACGTCTCCGGCTCGATGACCGACTACTCGCGGAGCCTGCTGCAGTTCGCGCACTCGGCCAAGCACTCCGCCGCGAGGGTCGAGGTCTTCTGCTTCGGCACCCGGCTGACCCGGATCACCAGGGCCCTGGAGCACCGGCGGCCGGACAGCGCGCTGGACCAGGCAGCCCGGGCAGTCGTGGACTGGGACGGCGGCACCAGGATCGGCCAGTCACTGGACACTTTTGTCCGGCGCTGGGGGCGCGGCGGCCTGTGCCGTGGCGGCGTGGTGGTCATCTGCTCTGACGGCCTGGACCGCGGAGATCCCGAGCAGCTCGCACGGGCGATGGAGCGGCTGTCCCGGCTCTGCTACCGCATTGTCTGGCTGAACCCGCACAAGGGCGACGATCCGCACTTCCGGCCGAGCACACTGGGCATGATGGTCGCGCAGCCGCATATCGACCTGCTGCTGTCCGGGCATGACCTGGCTAGCCTGGAGAAGCTGGCCGAGATGCTGCCGGCGCTGAGCTGAGTGCTGGCGGCAGCGACCGATCGATGAGGGAGTCGGCGTGAGGTGGAGTGTGGGCATCGAGGCCGAGGCTGACAGGGTTCTCAGCCGCGAGCAGGTCGTCGAGCTCGCTGACGCGGTAGCCGCGAGCCACGGCATCGCGACCGGGATCGGAACCAGCCGGTACGGTGCGCAGCTCATCGTCGAGGCCGACAGCCGGGAGGACGCGGTCGGCAAGGCAACCGAGCGGTTTCTCGCGGCCGCGGAAGCGGCCGGCCTCCCGCCGGCACCGGTCGTCCGCACCGAGGCCGTCAGCGAGGCGGAGGAAGAGGATGACTTCCGGTGATCAGGCTCGGCTCGCTGGCCGGCTACCCGTTCGAGGGCCCGCGGCTGCTCGGTGGCTGGACGCCGCCGACGGCGGCCGCGGTGTACGCGATCCTGTACAAGTCCGAGCCGGTCGCCAAGCCGGAGCAGTACGCGGTGGCCTACGTGGGCCACTCCGAGGACCTGTCGGCTGAGCGGTTCCCGTTCCAGCACCCGCGCTCAGCATGCTGGGTGCAGCGGGCCGGCTCGAAGTGGAAGGTCTACATCTGCACGTACGAGGTGCCGGGCGGCAGCACGGCGCACCGCGAGCAGATCGCCCGCGAGCTGGTGGCGACCTATCATCCGAGCTGCAACGACCAGCAGTACGACAATGCCTGGGAAGACCACTGGATCGGCGAGTACTCGGCGCCGACGACCGGCCCGGTTGCCCGCCGCGGCCCGGACGAGTCCGGCCACCGGTAGAGCAGGCCAGCCAGCCGGCCGGGCTGCATAACCGCGAGTGTCAGGGCCTCGGCGCGTACCCCACGGCGTCATGCAGACGGGAACGGCGGCTGCCCGACGCGGGGCGCGCCACCTCGGGGACTTCAGGCTCCGCCGGCCGTGGCGTCACGTCGGTGACGATTTCCTCGGCCATCCCGTACAGCAGCGGCAGCGCGCCGGCAACTACGCCGCCGGTCTGGTTGATGTGCTCGACACCAGGGCCGATCACCTTCGCGTTCGAGACGATGGTCCGGACGAGGTCAGCGCACTCCTCCAGATTGCCCGCGATCCTGGTCAGCAGCGAGCCTGCACCACAGGTAGACCGCCAGCCCGGCGACCAGCAGGACAATGTCGACGACGGTCAGGATGACCAGGGTGGTCATGACTTCACCTTTCCGAGCACGCGGCCGAGGAACAGGTGGTGCTGGAGGCCTTCGGCCAGGACCGCCTCCACCCCGTCGGCGACCTGCGGGATGAGAGCGGCGTCCGCGGTGTTGGCGGCCGCGGCCTTGAGCGTGTCGCGAACCTCGACGACCCGGCGGTCGATGATCTTGACGAGGTAGATGAGCAGGCTCAGCAGTGCCGCGACCGCGAGTACGACGACGAAGCCGATGATGACGGCCCACACCCACAGCGTGTGCTCGTGTGCCGGCATGGCGGCCAGCAGGCGGGCGGTGTGCGACTCCATGGGTTAGCCTCCCAGCCGGGCGCGGCCGCGCTGCAGTCCGCCGATGATGATGGTGGCGTGCTCGATGGTGGTGCGCAGGGCGCCCAGCGGCGCGGTGTTGTGCACCGCATCGGTGAGCGCGGCGTCGATCTTGGGAGCCTCGTTGCCGATCGAGCGGGCGAGCAGCAGGATCGGCACCACGAGCGCCACGACCACCAGCACGATGACGCCGCCGATGGTGAAGCCGAGTATCCAGCCGAAGTTGCTGGTCCCCCCGGCAGCCGTAGCGACGACTGTTGTGCTCATATCTGGCTCACTCCCCGCTCAGACCGTCTCGCAGAAGTCCCGGACGGGCTTCAGGCTGTCGTTGACCGATGTCAGTCGTTCCGGCACCGTGCTGGTGAGCTGGGCGACCGCCTGGACGCCGCCCGTGGTCGCGACGAGCGTCGCCCGGACCGCGCGGAGATGAAAGATCACCCGCAGCAGGCCGACAGCGGTAATCGCGATGATGAGCGCGGCGATGATCAGCGTCACCCATGCAGCTGCTGGCATGACCGTTCCCCTTTCTTGCTAGCCGAATGGCTCTGCTAGCCCAGTAGCTTGGCGACTGAGCCGGCGTACCTGACCGCGCCGACGGATACTTCCCTGACGGTGGTGTCGGTCGTGGCCAGTGCCTCAGGCACCCCGTTCAGCTCGCCGATCAGCGCGACGCCGCCGGACAGGATGTCGTCGGTGGCGTGCCTGATGCGCTCGACTGCGGCGAGCACGCGGTTCAGCAGGAAGATCACGACAGGCAGAATCACCAGCAGCAGGATTGCGTTGCCGATCCACCACAAGACCATGGCTGGCCTCCTCCTTAGTGCGACGCGGGCTGGTAGGGCAGGAAGAACCGGCGGAACACCCGCATGAGCGCCATCTGGGCGGCGCGGAGCCCGAGGGTGAACCCGCGGGCCGGGCTTGCCGCCGCGGCAGCGATCTGCTCGGCCGACTCGCCGCGCTCAAGCCGGGCGATCCGGTCCTGCATGTTCTTCGAGAAGTCGTTCATCAGCACCGAGGTGACGTCGCTGATCATGCCGCGGCCGTACTGGGCGGCGGCGCCGGACAGCTGCAGATCCTGGCTGACGTCGACGCGGGTGCCGCGCCCGGCCCTGGCCAGCGTCGCGGTGACGATCATGCTGGCCTGGCCGCGGCCTTTCTCATCGGCGCCGGCCGCGTTCACGACGACTCGCCTGGCTGCCTCGTCCCGCTCGGTGATCTCAGCGGTGCCGGCGAACTGCAGCCGCACCGGGCCCATCCGGATGGCCACCTTGCCCTTGTACTTCTCGCCGCCGAGGTCCTCGGTCAGCTCCGCGCCGGGCAGGCACGTCGCGACCTGCGGGATGTTCTCGAAGAACTGCCACACCTTCTCGACTGGCTCGGCGACCTCGAAGTCGCTCTTGATCAGCATCGGGTCCCTTTCTTCACGTAGGCAGCGGGATCGGAGCTGAACGCCTGGCGGCAGCCCGCGCAGCAGAAGTAATAGGTAACGCCGTCATGCTCCAGCGGCAGGCCATCCGGGCCGGCCGTCACGGTCATGCCGCAGACCGGGTCACTGACCTGCTGCGGCGTGTCCTGCTGCGGCCCGGCGTGCCCGCGCGCTGACTTCCTCGCCGGTTTTCCGGCGGCACCGCCCGCGCCCGGGGCCAGTGCTCCGGAGGCGCGCAGCTGCACCAGCTCGGCCAGGATCGCGACTGCGATCTCCGGATGGGTCGTACTGCCGAGGTCGAGCCCGGCGGGAACGTGCACCCGGTCGAGCTCCGCCTTCGGCAGGCCGCGGTCCTGGAGGTAGCCGAGTACGGCCGCGCCGCGCTTGCGCGAGCCGACCAGCCCGAGATAGGCGGGCCTGGCCGCGACCGCGCGCTCCAGCACGCCCTCGTCGTTGTGGCCCTGCGTCGCGACGACCACCAGCGACTGCTCGCCGGCGCTCTCGGTGGTGAAGTCAGGCCCGTCGATCAGCTCGGTGTGCCAGCCCAGCGCGCGCCCGAGGCCGGCCAGCGTCTCCGCCATCGGCGAGCGGCCGACGACGACCAGGTGCGGCACCGGCACGACCGGCTCGATATAGACCTCCACTGCGCCCTCGCTCTGGCAGGAGATCGGGATGACGGCCATGCCGTCGGGCACCGCGCCGCCGAACTGGTCGGGGCTGCCGAGCAGCAGGAGCCTGGCCGTGCCGGACGCGATGACGTGCTGGGCCTCCCGGATGACCGCAGGCTCCGCGCAGGCGCCGCCGATCCATCCGCGCAGCTCGCCGTCCGCGGTGATGATCGCCCGCGAGCCCTGCTGGCTTGAGGACGGTCCCTGCCGCCAGACGACGGTCGCGAGCGCGAATCCCTCACCGCGGCGCGACAGCTCGGCGGCTTCCTCCATGACTTCCCAGCCGTTCATCACCGGCCCCCCGCTACTCATCCGAGCGCACGGGAGGCGCGCCGGACACATCCCGCCGGTAGGTGATGGCCTCCCAGACCCGGTCCGGCAGCAGCGGCATGTCGATGTTGCGGACGCCGGTCTCGGACAGCGCGTCCAGCACGGCGTTCACGAACGCGGCCGGGCCGCCGACCGCCGCGCACTCGCCGATGCCCTTGGCGCCGATCGGATGGTGGGGACAGGGCGTGACAACCTCGCTGTGCAGCTCGAAGCCGGGCGTCTCCCAGGCCGTCGGCAGCAGGTAGTCCATGTAGTTCGAGCCGATGCAGTTGCCCTCGGCGTCGAAGGTGATGAACTGCATGTTCGACATCGCGTAGGCCTCGGTCAGCCCGCCCATGATCTGCCCCTCCACGATCATGGGGTTGATGCGGACGCCGCAGTCGTCGACCGCGACCATGCTGAGGACGTCCCAGACGCCGGTGGCCGGATCCACTTCCACGGTGACGATGTAGACAGCGAACGGCCAGGTCAGGTTCGGCGGGTCGTAGTAGGCGGTGTTCTCAAGGCCCGGCTCCATGCCGTCCGGCATGTTGCTGTAGGCCGCGGCTGCGCATTCCTGGATCGTCACCCCGCGGTCCGGGGCACTGCGGATATAGAACCGGCCGAGCTCCCACTCGATGTCCTCCTCCGATACCTCGAGGAGGTGCGCGGCCAGCTTGCGGGCCTTGGCCCGGATCTTGCGGCAGACCATCGCGATCGCCGCGCCCGCGACCGGCGTGCTCCGGGACGCGTACGTGCCCATCCCGAACGGCGCGGTGTCGGTATCGCCTTCCTCGACCACGACATCGTCAGCCGGGATGCCGAGCTCGTGCGCGACGATCTGCGCCCAGGTCGTCTCGTGACCCTGGCCCTGGCCGCGGGCGCCGGTCCGCACGATGGCCTTGCCGGTCATGTGGACCTTGAGGTCGGCCGAGTCGAACATCTTGATGCCGAGGATGTCGTACTCGCGGCTGTTGCCGGCGCCGAGCGGCTCGGTCATCGTGGAGATGCCGAGGCCGAGCAGCCTGCCGCGGGTCCGCGCCTCAGCCTGCTGCTGCCGGAAGTTGTCGTAGTCGATGGCCTTCAGGCCGACCTCGAGGCACTTGCCGTACTGACCGGAGTCGGTCAGGAAGCCGAACGGCGTCCGGTGCGGGAAGTCGTCGTCGGCGACGAAGTTCCTGGCCCGGAACGCGGCCTGATCCATGCCCAGGTCATCGGCGGCGGCCTGGACCATCCGCTCCTGGAAGAACATCGCCTCGGTGACGCGGAACGAGCACCGGTAGGCAACGCCGCCCGGCGCCTTGTTGCTGTAGGTCCCGCGCGCCGTCAGGTGCGCGACCGGGATGTCGTAGGCGGCGAAGGCCGAGTGCATCAGCCCGATCTTGAACTTGCTCGGCTGGGCGTCGGCGAAGAACGCTCCGTGGTCGGCGTCGGTGTGCATCCGCACGGCCAGGATCTTGCCGTCCCGGCGCAGTGCCATCTCGCCCTTGAGGTAGACGTCCCGCGCGAACCCGGTCGAGATGAGGTTCCCGGTCTTGTCCTCGATCCACTTGACCGGCCGCTCCAGCAGGATCGAGGCCAGGATCGAGCACACGTACCCGGGGTAGACCGGCACCTTGTTGCCGAAGCCGCCGCCGATATCCGGCGAGATGATCCGGATCATGTGCTCGGGCAGTTCGGCCACCATGGCGACGGCCGCCCTGATGATGTGCGGTGCCTGCGTCGTCATGTAGACGGTCAGCTTCGACGTGGAGCGGTTGAAGTCGGCGATCGACCCGCAGCACTCGATCGGCGACGGGTGCGAGCGCGGGTAGTGCAGTTCTAGCTTGGAGACCAGGTCGGCGGACGCGAATGCGCGGTCAGTGCCCTCGCCGTCACCGACTTCCCAGTCGTAGATGACGTTGTCGGGCTGGTTCTCCTTGTCATCCCGGATGACGGGGGCGCCCTCGGCGACCGCCTGCGCCGGGTTGACGATGACCGGCAGCGGCTCGTAGTCGACGACGATCGCCTCGCACGCGTCCTTGGCGATGTAGGGGTCGTCCGCGATGACGCAGGCCACTTCCTGGCCCTGGAACCGGACCTTGTCGGTCGCCAGCACCGCCTGCGTGTCATAGGACAGGGTCGGCATCCAGGCCAGGTTCCTGGTGGCCATCATGTCGCCGGTCAGCACCAGGTGCACGCCGGGGATGTCCCAGGCCCTGCTGGCGTCGATTGACTTGATCCGGGCGTGCGCGAGCGGGCTGCGCAGGATCTCCATGTGGAGCATGCCGGGCAGCACGATGTCGTCGGTGTAGTTGCCCTTGCCGCGGATGAAGCGGTTGTCCTCGACCCGCTTGCGGCTCGCGCCGATACCGCCGATCTTGATCTCGTCTACTGCCTGCGACATGTTCCTCGTTCCCGTCTTCGCCGGCCTGCGACCGGAGCTTGTCGGCAGCCCACAGCACCGACTTGACGATGTTCTGGTAGCCGGTGCAGCGGCACAGGTTGCCCGACAGGGCCCAGCGGACGTCTTCCTCGGTCGGGTCCGGATTGCGGTCGAGCAGCGCCTTCGCGGCCATCATCATGCCGGGCGTGCAGAAGCCGCACTGCAGGCCGTGCTCCTCCTTGAAGCCCTCCTGCAGCGGGTGCAGCTCGCTCGCGGTGGCCAGGCCCTCGACTGTCTGGATCTCATGCCCGTCGGCCTGGACCGCGAGCATCGTGCACGACTTCACGGCGGTGCCGTCCACCAGCACGGTGCATGCGCCGCAGTTGGTGGTGTCGCAGCCCGTGTGCGTGCCGGTCAGCCTGAGCCCTTGCCGGATCAGGTGAGCCAGCAGCAGCCGGGGCTCCACTTCGGCGATCTTCTTCTCGCCGTTGATAGTGAACCGGATCCGCCGTAGCGGTACGTCCTGCGTCTCCTCGTCGCCGCGATCGTCATAGACGATGGTCATCGGTCACGCCGCCCTTTCCGCTGGCTCCGTCACGCGGCCGAGTATGCGCTCGACGAACGTCGCGACCATATGCCGCTTGTACTCGGCGCTGCCGCGGTGATCCGTCCGCGGCCTGGCTGCGTCGGCGGCGAGGCGGGCCGCCTCGCCGATCGACTCGGCCGTCAGCGGCCGGCCGGTGAGTGCCGCTGCCGCCTCGGTCGCGCCGATGGTGGACCCGCCGACGCCGGTGAGCGCGATACCCGCCCGCGTCACCACCGTGCCGGAGGTCTCGACCGACACCGCGACGCCGACCGTGGCGAAGTCGCCGACGCGCCGCTCAAGCTTCAGGTAGCCGCCGGCCCTGGTGCCCTGCGCGGGCGGGATGGTTGCCTCGATCGCGATCTCGTCGGGCTCGAGCACGTTCTGGAACGGCCCGGTAACGAACTCGGCCACCGGTATCGACCGGCGGCCCCCCGGTCCCTGCGCCACGATCGAGCCGCCGAGCGACAGCACGGCCGATGCCCAGTCGCCCTGCGGGTCGGCGTGGCAGATGGAGCCGACCAGCGTGCCGCGGTTGCGCACGATCGGGTCGGCGATCAGCGGTGCCGCCGCCGCCAGCGTCGGCTGGGTCGAGGCCAGCAGCTGCGACCGCTCGAGGTCGGCGTGCCGGCACAGCGCCCCGATCCGCAGCGTGCCATCGGGCTCCGCGCGGTGGTAGGCCAGGCCCGGCACGTTGTTGATGTCGACGACGAGCTCCGGCGAGGCGAAGCGGAGTTTCATCAGCGGGACGAGACTCTGGCCGCCGGCCAGCACCTTGGCGTAGTCGCCGCCGTTGGTCAGCAGCCCGATCGCCTCGTCCAGCGAATGCGGCGCCTCATAGCGGAACCGCGACGGGTACATACGTTTCCCTCCGGTCGTGCGGATGCGGCCGACTGCGGGTCAGGCCGGGCTGTCGGGGCTGGCGCCGCCGGTCTCGGGACCGAGCTGGTCGGGCACCGGGTCCCCCGGCTGCTGCGCCGGAGCGGCCGGGGCAGCGGCAGCGGGCCGGGGCCGCGCGGCCGGATCGGCGACTGCCACCGGCCCGGATTCGTAGTCGGGATCGGGCCGCGGCTCCTGATGCGGGGGCCACGGACCGGAAACTGGCTGGCCGGCGATCTTCAGGTAATCGATCAGCTCGGGCCAGGCCCAGACGGTAGGGCTCTTGCCGGTCTTGGGGGCATGCTCAACCAGCTCATACAGCCGCGGATTGCCCTTGCTCTTGCCGTCGGACTCGATCCGCATTACAGCTCTCCTCGCCCAGTGGACACGGCCTGCCAGCAGAAATCGCCGCCTCGTGACGTGACACTGCATCTTGCACCCGCGGAAGCGGAGTGGCAACGTGCCAATAAGCTGTCGCTTAAGTAAGCAGGCTGCTGGGCAGATAAGTCAGCCGAATAAGGAATTTTCAGCTCCATATGGTGACGTATACCGGCGGGCGGAACCGGGACGGCGGCACTCCGGCCGACGGTGACCGCATCAGCTGCATGGCTTCCGGTGTGCCAAGGAAGCGCCGCAGCGCGCTGGCGGCTGTACTGCGGTGTTCCCGCTCCAGCAGCGTTGCATGCCAGACAGCTTCGGCGGGGAGTCCGGGCAGGTCGACGAGTGACAGCTCGCCCCGGCGCAGCTGCTGCGAGACAAGGTGCTCGATCGCCGGCGCTGCCCCGGCACCGTCCGCGGCGGCGGCCCAGGCCGCGGTCTGGCTCGGGAAGACGCCGATGTTGCTTTCCGCCACCCCCAGCTGGGCCAGCAGCCTGCCGGTCTCACTGCCCGGATCGGCTCCGGCCGGGTCGACGAGCCACCGCCACTGGCGGGCCGGGCCGCGCAGCCGTGACTGGCCGGCCGTGACCACGACCAGGCGGTACTTGAAGATGGGCTCGCTGACCACGGGCATCGACTGCTCGGCGGCCGCCGCCGGAGCGAGCGCGAAGCCAGGGCCGAACGCGACGTCGGCCAGCCGGTTCGCGACCAGCACGGCCTGCTCGCCGGAGACAGCCACGCCCGTCGACACCTCGAGCGGGCCGGGGAACCTGCGGGTGAAGGCCTCGACCAGCGGGCCAGCCACGAACTCGGCGAACGTTGAGGTGGCGACAACCCTGAGCTGCTCGGGCGCGCCGCGCGCCGCGCGGACGGCGGCATGCGCCTCGGCGCCGAGCACGACGATCTGGGACGCGGTCGCGAGCAGGCGCGAGCCGCCCGGCGTCAGCGTCATCCCGCCAGGCCCGCGGGTGATGAGCTGGTCACCCAGATGCTGCCGCAGGGCCGTGAGGGCCTGCGACACGGCGGGCTCGCTGACGCCGAGCGCGCTGGCCGCAGCCGTGACCGAGCCGAGCCTGGCAACCAGGACAAACGCATTGAGCTGGGTCAGCGTCATGACCGCGCCCGGCGGTGCATTCGTACACTGCGCAGAAAGGGCCGGCCTGAGGCTGGCATCCGGGGGGTAGGCAGCACCGTGCAGGTACCCGCGCAGGTCGAGTACGAGAAGGCCGCGAGCGTTGAGCATGCGCTCGCGCTGCTGGCCAGGTACGGCCCGGGCGCCCGCATCCTGGCTGGCGGGCACAGCCTGATCCCCATGATGAAGCTGCGCCTGGTCCAGCCCGAGGTGCTCATCGACATTAACGGCATCACCGACCTCTGCTATATCAACCTAGCCGGTGCGCTCCTGCAGATTGGCACACTGACGCGGCACGCGCAGCTGCTTGACTCGGCTCTCGCCAGGGCACATTTCGCGATCCTGCACGATGCGGAACGAGTGATCGCCGACCCGGTTGTGCGTAACTGGGGAACGGTCGGCGGGTCACTGTGCCAGGCGGACCCGTCCGAGGATCTGTCCGCGGCTTTCGCCGCCATGAAAGGCACCATGGTCATTCACGGCCCGGACGGCAGCCGTGAGGTGTCCGCACGGGAGTTCCACACCGGGCCGTACGAGACCGTCGTCGGGCCGTCAGAGCTGCTCACCGAGATCAGGCTGCCGATCAGGCCCGGCGGCGGCAGCGGGTACCAGAAAGTCTCCCGCCGGGCCGGCGACTGGCCGATCGGGGCGGCCGGAGCCGCGGTATGGCTGGACGGCGACACCATCACCGACGCGGGCATCGGCCTGACAGCGGTCGGGGCCACTCACTTCGCGGCCGCCGAAGCCGAGGAGTACCTGCGCGGCCGCGACGCCGGCGACGACACGCTGCGCCGCGCGGGAGAGATCGCGGCCGAGCATTGCCGGCCGGTCTCCGATCAGCGCGGGCCCGCTGACTACAAGCGCCACCTGGCCCGCGAGCTCACGACCAGGGTGCTGCGGCTCGCCGTGTCCCGTGCCCGCGGGGCCCTGTCATGAGCGGAGCCCAGTCATGAGGGTCACCGTGACCGTCAACGGCACCGGCTACACCAGGGAGGTCGAGCCGCGGCTGCTGCTCATCCACTTCCTGCGCGATGAGCTTGGCCTGACCGGCTCGCACTGGGGCTGCGATACGTCGAACTGCGGTGCCTGCGTGGTGTGGCTCGATGAGACGCCGGTGAAGTCATGCACGGTACTCGCGCCCATGGCGGACGGCCGGCGCGTGCGGACCGTCGAGGGACTGAGCCGCGGGGCCGTGCTCGATCCGGTCCAGCAGGGCTTCGCGGCCTGCCACGGCCTCCAGTGCGGCTTCTGCACGCCGGGCATGATGCTGACAGCCCGCTGGCTGCTTGACCGCAATCCGGATCCGTCCGAGGCCGAGGTGCGCGAGGCCATCTCCGGTCAGATCTGCCGGTGCACCGGCTACGAGAACATCGTCAGGTCCGTGCTGTGGGCGGCGAGGCACGAGTCCGCTGGCGGCTACGAGGCTCCCGACCGAGGGGACGGTGCCGATGCACGACCGTGACACGGGCCGGAACGGTGCCTACGGCTCGATCCCGCGCAAGGAGGACGCGCGGTTCGTGCGGGGACAGGGCACGTTCGTGGACGACATCACGCTGCCGGGCATGCTGCACGGGGCCATCCTGCGCAGCCCGGTCGCGCATGCCCGCATCCTGTCCGTCGACGCCAGCGCGGCCCTGGCGCACCCGCGGGTGGAGGCGGTGCTCACCGGCGCCGACCTGGCCGAGCGCGGCCTGGCCTGGATGCCGACGCTGTCAGCGGACGTGCAGGCCGTGCTGGCGACCGACAAGGTGCGGTTCCAGGGCCAGGAAATCGCGTTCGTCGTAGCGCAGGACCGGTACTCCGCGAGGGACGCGCTCGAGCTGATCGCGGTCGACTACGAGATGCTGCCGCCGGTTATCGACGCGCGGAAAGCGCTCGATCCTGATGCCCCCGTGGTCAGGGACGACCTGGTCAGGGACGACCTGGTCAGGGACGACCTGCCTGCCCGGGCCCGCAACCACATCTTCGACTGGAGCGCCGGGGACAAGGCCGCCGCCGATGCAGCGTTCGCGGCTGCGGCCGTGACGGTCAGCTGCGACATGGTGTATCCCCGTTCCCATCCTGCTCCCCTGGAGACCTGCGGGATCGTCGCTGACCACAACGCCGTGACCGGTCAGCTCACGCTGTGGTCCACGTCGCAGGCGCCGCACGCGCACCGGACGCTGTACGCGATGGTGACCGGCCTGCCCGAGCACAAGATCCGGATCGTGTCGCCGGACCTCGGCGGCGGGTTCGGCAACAAGGTGCCGCTATACCCCGGCTACCTGTGCGCCGTCGCGGCGTCCATGGTGACCGGGCGCCCGGTGAAGTGGGTGGAGGACAGGTCGGAGAACCTGATGTCCACCACCTTCGCCCGCGACTACCACATGCACGGCGAGATCGCGGCGACTGCGGACGGCCGCATACTCGCTCTGCGGGCACGTGTCCTCGCCGATCACGGGGCGTTCAACGCGACCGCGCAGCCGACGAAGTTCCCGGCCGGGTTCTTCCACATTTTCACCGGCTCCTACGACCTGGAGGCGGCGTTCTGCGAGGTCACCGGCGTGTACACGAACAAGGCGCCGGGCGGGGTGAGCTACTCCTGCTCCTTCCGCATCACCGAGGCGGTGTACCTGGTTGAGCGGCTGACCGACATGCTGGCCCGCGAGCTCGGCATCGATCCGGCCGAGCTGCGGATGCGCAACTTGCTGCGCCCCGAGCAGTTCCCCTACACCTGCCCCACCGGCTGGCAGTACGACTCCGGCGACTACCCGCGCGCGCTGTCGCTGGCGCTGGACATCGCCGGTTACGACGACCTGCGGCGCGAGCAGGCGGAGCGCCGCGCCAGGGGCGAGTACATGGGCATCGGCATCAGCTTCTTCACCGAGGGCGTCGGCGCCGGGCCGCGCAGCCACATGGACATCCTCGGCCTCGGCATGGCCGACGGCGCCGATCTGCGGGTGCACCCGACCGGCAAGGCCGTGCTGGCTATCTCGGTGCAGACCCAGGGACAGGGCCACGAGACCACGTTCGCCCAGATCGTGGCGCACGAGCTGGGCCTCACGCCGGACGACGTCGAGGTCGTCCATGGCGACACTGACCGGACCCCGTTCGGCCTCGGCACCTACGGCTCGCGCTCCACGCCGGTGTCGGGCGCCGCGGCGGTCATGGCCGCGCGGAAGGTACGCGACCGGGCCCGGCTGGTGGCGGCGGCCATGCTCGAGCTATCCGCGGACGACCTGGAATGGCTGGACGGCAAGTGGCGCGTCCGGGGCGACCCGGACCAGGCTGCCGGGATCGCCGAGATTGCCATGGCCGCGCACTCGTCGCTGGAGCTGCCCGAGGGAGTGGAGGGTCACCTGGACGCCTCGGCCGTGTACAACCCGCCGAACCTGACGTTCCCGTTCGGTGCATACATCTGCGTCACCGACGTTGACCCCGCTACCGGCGAGGTGAAGGTGCGCCGGTTCATCGCAGTCGACGACTGCGGCGTCCGGATCAACCCGATGATCGTCGAGGGCCAGGTGCACCGCGGCCTGGCCGACGGCATCGGGATGGCCCTGATGCAGGTGATCGCGTTCGACGAGGCAGGCAACTGCCTGGGCGGGTCCTTCATGGACTACCTGCTGCCCACGGCGATGGAATGCCCGTCACCGGAGCTGGGCACGACTGTGACGCCGTCGCCGCATCACCCGATCGGGGCCAAGGGCGTCGGCGAGTCCGCCACGGTCGGCTCCCCGGCCGCGGTCGTGAACTCCGTGGTGGACGCCCTGGCACCGCTCGGCGTCGTGCACGCGGACATGCCGCTGACCCCGGCGAACGTCTGGCTGGCCATCCAGGGCCGCCCGGTCCGCGCTGACCTGGCCGTCAGCTAGTCCGGGAATCTTCGCAGCGGCCGGCGAGCTATACATGGCACGAGCTATGCCAGGTCACTGGCTGACCGGCCGGCCGACAGCACCTGCGGCCCTCGTCGCCGGGCCAGCTCCTGGCTGTCAGATGATGGGACATATGAGCGATCTCGCCGAGCAGCTGCCAGACGTGCCGACCTTGCTAGCCGAGCTGGACAGCGTCAGCTATCTGGCCGACGAGCCCCTCGGCACGGCCCTGTTCCTGGCCGCGCGGATGAGCCAGCCCATCTTGCTCGAGGGTGAGCCCGGCGTCGGCAAGACGGAGGCCGCCAAGGCCCTGGCCGCTGTCCTGGACACCCCGATGATCCGGCTGCAGTGCTACGAGGGCCTGACGTCGTCCGAGGCGCTGTACGAGTGGAACTACCCGCGCCAGCTGCTGGCCATCAGGCTCGCAGAGGCCAGGGGCGAGGCGCCGCGCGAGGCTGACCTGTTCAGCGACGACTACCTGCTGGAGCGGCCGCTGCTGGCGGCACTCGACCATCCGGGGCCCCGCAGGCCGTACTCCTGATCGACGAGGTCGACCGCGGCGATGACGAGTTCGAGGCGTTCCTGTTCGAGCTGCTGGCTGAGTCCGCGGTCACCATTCCCGAGCTCGGCACCCGGCGGGCCGCCTTTCCCCCCGTGGTCGTGCTGACCTCCAACCGGACCCGCGACCTGCACGACGCGCTCAAGCGGCGCTGCCTGTATCACTGGATCGATTACCCGGACGCCGGGCGCGTCGCCGCGATCATCAGGCGGCGGGTGCCGGGGGCCAGCGAGCGGCTGGCCGGGCAGGTGGCAGCGGGCGTGCACCGGCTGCGCAGCCTCGACCTGGCTAAGCCGCCGGGAGTCGCCGAGGCGATCAGCTGGGCGAACGCCCTGCAGGTACTCGGCGCAACCGAGCTGTCGCAGGCCGCGGCCCGGCAGACCATGGGCACCGTTCTCAAGTACGCGGAGGACCTGCAGGCCGCGCGCGCCGCCGACTTCGCGGCGGTCGTCGGACATGGCGGCGGTGATGGCTGAGACAGGGCGGGAGGCCGCTGGTGGCGGCGACCTCGTTCCCGTCGGTCATGGGGGTGATCTGGCCGGCATCGCGGCACTGTTCGGGGCTGCCCTGCGCCGGGCCGGCCTGCCTGTCGGGCCAGGCCGCACCGAGCGGTTCGCCGCCGCGGTGACGCTGGCGCGCCCGGAGACCACGCGCGACCTCTTCAGCTGCGCACTTGCGACCCTGGTGTCGAGCAAGGATCAGGCCGAGACCCTGCGGCAGGTATTCACTGAGGTGTTCGGCTCGCCGGACAGTCCCGACCCGATGGCTGCGGTCGCCGCGACGGTGCCGGGACTCGGCAGCAAGCCGCCGGCCGCGCACCTGGCCGACGCGGCGATCGCCGCCCGGCAGCACCTGGGCACCGTGTCCGCCGGCGGCGACGGTCAGGACGACGGGGCCGACAGCGACGAGGAGATCACGCGGCCGTACCTCGGCAGCCCGGCCGAGCGGCTGGCCGGCACCGACTTCGCCGAGCTGTCCGCGGCGGAGCTGGCCGAGCTGATGGCGGCGATGCGGCAGATCACGCTGGCGGTGCCGAACCGCCGCTCCCGCCGGCGCAGGCCACGGCCGGGCGGGAGCAGGACCAACATGCGCGCGACCCTCAGGCATGCCCGGCGCACCGGCGGCCACACGTTCAGGCTGATCGGCGAGGTCCCGGCGAAGCGGCCGCGCCGCCTCATCGTGCTGTGCGACATCTCGGGCTCGATGGAGCCCTACGCCAGGGCGATGATCCAGCTGCTGTACTGCGCGGCCGGCGGCGCGGGCGCGGAGGTCTTCACGTTCGCCACCAGGCTGACCCGGCTGACCACGGCGCTGGCCCGGTCCACGCCTGCGGTCGCCCTGGCCAGGGCTGCCGCGGCGGCGCCCGACTGGCACGGCGGGACCCGCCTCGGCGAGGCGCTGAAGGAGTTCAACGACGCCTACGGGCGCCGCGGGATGGCCAGGGGTGCCGTCGTCCTGATCATTTCCGACGGCTGGGACACCGGGGATCCGGAGATCGTACGGCGTGAGATGCAGCGCCTGTCGCTGGTGGCCTTCAGGATCGTTTGGATGAACCCGCGGACTAAGAGCATGGCCTACCAGCCGCTGGCCGGCGGCATGGCGGCTGCGTGGCCGTACTGCGACGCCGTGGTCAGCGGCCACTCGCTGGACGCGGTTGACCAGCTTGCCGCAGCGCTCGCTGACCCGGTCCGGCGCCGCGCGGAGATCCGCGCCGTCGGCTAGGCCGTTCTGCTACTCGTCGCTGTCGGACTGCCGGACGCGCACCACCGGGAACGAGCCGCGCTCGATGCTGACGTTCAGGCCCTTGCCGCGCCGCAGGGCCTTCGGTACCTTGCGGGCCTTCCGCTTGACCTCGATGCCACCGAGGACGCAGGTGCCCTCGATCCTGAGCACCGGGGCGTCCGGGCTGGCGGCCTCGCCGGCATTGCCCGCGATCTCGCGGCCGCCGAGAATGGCGACACCGTTGTCCACCACCCGCATTTCCGGCGGCACTGTCACCTCGATGCCGCCGAGCACGGAGGTGGCCCGCAGGACGACCTCCCTGCCGGGCATGATGGCCTCGCGGAAGTCCAGCTCGGCACCGCCCAGGAAGGTGACGACGGTGATCACCGGCTCGGGGTGCCAGGCGCCCTTGCGACTGGCACCGCCGAGGATGGCCACGATGCGGCCGCCCCGCCCGGCGGGCCTGACCTCGCCCGGTGCGGGGACCGGCGCCAGGGCATGCTCGCCGGGCAGGTCCTCCAGCAGCGGGACCAGCTCAGCGTGCGTCTTCGCCGCGTAGATGGCATCCAGGCGCTCCGAGTGCTCCTCCGGCGTAAGGCGGCCCTCCGCCATGGCACTGTTGATCACCGCGGCAGCGGTGTCGCGGTCGGCGTCGGAGGCCCGCAGCCTGGAATTCGCGTTGAAATCCCGGGGGTCCATGCAGTTATTGTCAGGCATACCAGCCGGTAGGCGGAACTGGAGGATCGATGGGGCACGTGGAGGCGGCACATCTGGGCCACGCCCTGCCAGACGGCAGGGTGCTGCTCGACGACGTCTCCTTCCGCGTGGGCGACGGCGTCGTGGCGGCCCTCGTCGGGCCGAACGGGGCGGGCAAGACCACGCTCATGCGCCTCGTGTCCGGCGATCTGACACCGCAGTCGGGCACGGTCAGCTCCAGCGGGGGGCTGGGCGTGATGCGGCAGTTCATCGGCGGCATCAGGGACGACAGCACAGTGCGCGACCTGCTGCTCTCGGTGGCTCCGCCGCGCGTCAGGGCCGCGGCTGACCGGCTGGACGCGGCTGAGCTGGCGATGATGGAGCGCGACGACGAGCCGACCCAGATGAGGTATGCGACGGCGCTCGCCGAGTGGGGCGACGCCGGCGGGTACGAGGCCGAGGTCCATTTCGACGCCTGCTGCGTCGCGGCGCTGGGCATCAGCTACGACCGGTGCCAGTACCGGGAGGTGGCGACGCTGTCGGGGGGCGAGCAGAAGCGGCTGGTGCTCGAGTCGATGCTGCGCGGCAGGGACGAGGTGCTGCTGCTCGACGAGCCGGATAACTACCTGGACGTCCCCGGCAAGGCCTGGCTGGAGGAGCAGCTGGCTGCGACGCAGAAGACGGTGCTGCTGGTCAGTCACGACCGGGAGCTGCTGGCCGCGTGCGCGGAGCGGATCATCACGGTCGAGGACCGGCACGTGTGGGTGCACGGCGGCGGCTTCGCCAGCTACGCGCAGGCCCGGCGGGAGCGCAACGAGCGCCTGGACGAGCTGCGCCGCCGCTGGGACGAGGAGCACGAGAAACTCCGCCAGCTGATGCTGATGTACAAGCAGAAGGCGGCCTACAACTCGGATATGGCCTCCCGCTACCAGGCTGCGGTCACGCGGCTTCGCCGCTTCGAGGAGGAAGGGCCGCCCGAGGTGGCCCCGAGAGAGCAGAACGTCCGGATGCGGCTGCGCGGCGGCCGCACCGGCAAGCGAGCGGTGATCTGCGAGCAGCTGGAGCTCACGGGCCTGATGCGGCCGTTCGACCTGGAAGTCTGGTACGGCGAGCGCGTTGCCGTGCTCGGCTCCAACGGCTCGGGGAAGTCACATTTCCTTCGCCTTCTGGCCGGCGACGAGAGCGTCGCGCACCAGGGCACGGGCCGGCTCGGCGCCCGGGTGGTACCGGGGATGTTCGCGCAGACGCACGCCCGGCCGGACCTGGCCGGCCGGACGCCGCTGGACATCCTGATGCTCGAGCACGCCCTGGTCATCAACGAGGCGATGGCCGCGCTGTCCCGGTACGAGCTGACCGGCTGCGCGCGGCAGCCGTTCGCCACGCTGTCCGGCGGTCAGCAGGCCCGGCTGCAGATCCTGCTGCTCGAGCTGGCCGGCTCCACGCTGCTGCTGCTCGACGAGCCGACCGACAACCTTGACCTGGCCAGTGCCGAAGCGCTGCAGGAAGGCCTCGAACAGTACTCGGGCACGGTGGTCGCCGTGACGCATGACCGCTGGTTCGCCCGGTCATTTGACCGGTTCCTGGTGTTCGGCGCCGACGGCCAGGTGTACGAGTCGGCCGGGCCGGTCTGGGACGAGACCCGCGTGGACCGGCCGAGGTGAGAGAGGCCTTGCTAGGCTGCTTGAGTCTTCAGGGGGGCTGCGGGTTCGAGGGCGGCTCTCCCGGAACCGGAGCCGGAGGGATCAGGCATGGTGAAGAAGCTGCTCGTGGTCGTGCTGCTTGGACTCAGCGCTTTCGCCGTGTGGCGGAAGGTTCAGGCGGACAGGGCTGAGCTTGACCTGTGGACCGAGGCGACCACGGCCGACGAATAGCCGGCGGCTGGTCCTGCCATGAAGGACATGACGGACAAGCCGGTCATCGCTCTGCTCTGCTGCGGCCTGATCGGGTCCCTTGTCACCGACGGCGGACTGATCGAGCGGTCGTTCGCCGAGGCGATCGCGACCCAGGGTGTCGTCAGCGGGACCAGTGCATTCGCGCAGCGCATGGCGCAGGTCTACCAGGCCCGCGGCCGCGGCGCCGGGGACGTGCTCGCGGCCCTGTTCCCGGACAACGAGGCGCGGGCGCAGGCCGCCCACCTGGCGTTCGACCGTGCCGTCGCGGACGCACTAGGCCGGGTCGTGCTCGAGCCGGTGCCGGGGGCGATCGCCGTGCTTGACCACCTGCGCGCGGCCGGCTGCCGGGTCTGCGTGGTGACGAGCCTGCCGCGGCGCGCCCTGGACCTGGTCCTGGCGCCGGCCGGGCTGCTGCCGCATATCGACCTCGCGCTGAGCGCCGAGGATGTGAGCCGCGGCTTTCCCGCACCCGACCTCGTGCTGACGGCACTGATGCGGACCCGTACCGGCGCGGTCGCCGAGGTCGCGGTTGTCCACGGCACCGGGGCGGGCGTGGAGTCCGGCCGCCGGTCTGGTGCCGGCATCGTGGCCGGGGTGCTGACCGGCCCGCACGCGGCCGCCCGGCTGCGCGCTGCCGGTGCTACTCACGTCCTGGGCAGCATCGCCGACCTTCCAGGCCTGCTGCTCGCGCCGCCAGCCTCCGCGATCCCGGCAGCGCGCGCTGAGCCAGCGATCCCCGCTCAGGTGCCGTCCGGGCGCCGCACCCTGGGGCTGTAGGTCAGCGGCTGGCATCTGCCTGACTGGCTAGCTGCCGGAGCGGGACCTCGAATGCCTCGCCGTACGTCGGGAAGGCATGAACCACGTCCGCGAGCACGTCCAAGGGCACGCCAGCGCGGATGGCCACGGTCGCCTCGCCGATCCAGCTGTCTGCTCCCGGACCGAGCGCGGCGGCGCCGATCAGAACCCGCCGCTGCCGGTCGGCGACCAGCACGAGGCTGCCGGCAGTGGCGCCGTCGGTATGGGTCCTGGCTTCGTCCGCGAGGTCGCGGCTCGCCGTCAGCACGCTCAGGCCCGCGGCCCGGCCGCGCGCAGCGGTCAGGCCGACGCTCGCCATTGGCGGCTCGGTATAAATCACCCGCGGGATCGCGGTGTAGTCGGCGGTCAGCCGGTCGCCCAGCAGGTTGCCGGTCACCACGCGCGCCTGGTAGTTCGCCCCGTGCGTGTAGGGAGCAAGGCCGGTGACATCCCCGGCGGCCCAGACGTGCTGCTGACCCCGGACCTGGCAGCGGTCATCCACCGCGATGGCACCGGAGTCATCGGTCTCGATACCGAGAGTCTCCAGCCCCAGGCCCGCGGTGAATGGCCTGCGGCCGGCGGCCAGCACGATCCGCTCGGCCGTAACTGCCGATCCGTCCCTGAGCAGCAGCCGTGCACCGCCCGGAGCCGGCTCCGCCCGGACGACCTGCGCTCCGGTCATCACCCGCACGCCATCGGCAGTCAGGATGCGGGCCATCCCGGCCGCGATCTCCGGCTCCTCCTGGCCGACCAGCTGATCGGCGGTTTCGACCAGGGTGACCCTAACTCCGAAGGCCGCGTAGGCCTGGGCGAGCTCGCAGCCGACCGCTCCGCCGCCGAGCACGATGAGCGACTCGGGATAGTCAGCGGCTGACAGGGCCTGGTCGCTGGTCCACACCGGCACGGAGCCGAGTCCGTCAACGGGCGGGATGGCGGGCACAGATCCTGTCGCCAGCACGAGGTCGCGCCAGGAGAGTTCGGTGCTCGCGCCATCGGGGGCAGTGACCAGTGCAGTGCCCGGCCCGGTGATGCGCGCGGTCCCGCGCAGCAGCGTCACCCCGCGGGCCTGGATGCTCGCCGCCTTTCCGCTGTCGTCCCGGTATGCGCTGAGCTTGTCGCGTCGTCGAACCGCGGCCGCGTAAGCCTCCGGATCCGGGTCGAGGCTGACGGGCTGCGCCGCGGCACCGAGGTCGGTGAGTCGGCGGGCCTGCTGCCTGGCGTGCGCGCTCGCCAGCATCGCCTTGCTCGGGATGCACGCGACGAACGGGCACTCACCGCCGACGCGGAGCCGTTCGATCAGCACGGCCGACCGGCCGCTGTCGGCGATACCCCCGGCGACCCACTCGCCCGCGGAGCCGCCGCCGATCACCACCACATCAAAGGACGACATTCGCCGAACGTAACTCATCAAGACGTAGACGAAGGCACCCACGACGAGATCTCAGTGCCCGGGACGGGCTCGGCTCGCACTTGACGCGGGCCGGGTCCGTCCTGGACGTGCGCGCCCGCGCCGCGGGCGAGCCGGTAGCATCTACGGGAACGCAGGAGGTCGCGCAGCGACGCAGCTCGCCGGGTTCACACCTGGCGACGGTGTCGATGCGGAATGCGGTGCGAGGCCCGGAGATTGTCTTAGGGGCCGACTGACCTGCAGTTTTCTGGGGCTATAGCTCAGCTGGTAGAGCACCTGCTTTGCAAGCAGGGGGTCAGGGGTTCGAGTCCCCTTAGCTCC
>CAVVBL010000005.1:0-10066 GCA_963746485.1 uncultured Actinomycetota bacterium
GCGGGCTGGCAGGCCACCCGCTAGGCAAGGCGCCTGCCCGCTCAGCAGGGCGAACGCCGCGCGGGGCTAGATGGTCGGCGCGGTCGGCGCGGTCCTATCGGCCCGCTCCCCCGGCGTCACCTCGCCCCGCGTGGCCGCCTCCGGTGTCGTTCCCTCGTCCCTCTCGAAGATGCTGACCGCGATCAGGCCGGCCACGAAGACCGCGATCATGCCGATCAGCAGCGCCAGTTCAGATGCGCTCAGGCTGGTGTGGCTGCCGGGAGTCAGTACCACCAGGATCTGCCGGATGACGGCGATCAGGCCGACCACGATGAAGGGCTGGGCGATCAGCCGGTGGGCGCGCAGCGACAGCACGACGGTGTGCACTATCTCCACGAGGATGAGCACCAGCAGGACGCGGTCAAGCAGCTGGGGGGCAGCGGCCGAGATCGAGCCGTACGCGCCGTCGGCGAAGTCGACGATCCCGCCTACCAGCACAACGGCGGCCAGCAGGATGAGCACTATTCCCACGCAGACGGCGACGACGTCCTGGGCGTGCTCCAGCACCCAGATCCACCGCCTGACGTTCGGCGTATCCGGCCACCGGACGCCGCCGGGGGGCCGCCAGGACGCCCGGCGGCAGGCCAGCCGGAGCCAGCCCGGCCGGGCCAGCGCGCGCGTGGTCACGGGCTCGGTGCCGCCGTCCGCAGCGCTCTCGGCAATGCCGCCGGCAGCGCTGCCGGACTCGCTGCCGGCGGCTGGTTCGGGTATGCCGGTCATATCGACATTCTGGCGCCGATACCGGCACCGCGCAGCGCGTTCGGAGCTTGGCTGCGGACGACGGGCTGGTAAGCGCACGCCGGGTCCTCGCCCAGCGGATCACCGGTGGCGGCATACGCACGAGCGCGGGAGCCGCCGCACAGGTCGGCATACTCGCACCGGCCGCAGCGCCCGGTGAACTCGGCCGCGCGAATCGAGCGCAGCAGCGGCGTGTCCCGGTACAGGCTGGCCAGCGGGGCATCCCGGACGCTTCCGAGCCCGATCGGCAGGAATCCGGCCGGGTACACCTCGCCATCGTGCGCGATGAACAGGATGCCCTTGCCGTCCCTGGTCGGCGTCGTGTGCGCACTCGGGCTCGCGGACGGCGGCCCGAGCACGGTAATCAGGCGTCCGGCCAGCTCCTGGTACAGCGGCCCGGCCGGCGGCTCCGCCCCGGAGCGCTGGGCGGCCGCGATCCGCCGGAAGAACGGGGCTTCCACCGTCCGGACGATGAAGCCATAGTGCGCGGCATCAAAGAGGAAATGGCAGATCTGCTCATGCTCGGCCGGCGTGACCTCGGCTTCCGCGGCGCCGCGCCCGACCTGGACCAGGAAGAAGACCTCCCAGATGCGGGCGCCGCTGCGTGCCGTCAGCGCCGCGATATCGGCGAGCTCGGCCGCGTTGCCCTGCATCACCGTGGTGTTGACCTGCACGGTGATGCCGGCTGCGGCAAGGGCCCGGATGGCATGCACGGAGGCGTCAAAATGACCGGCGATGCCGCGGACGCCCTCGTGGGTCGCCGGCGTCGCGCCATCCAGGCTGACCGACACGGCCCGGACCCCGCTGGCGGCAATCCGGTCGATCATGTCCAGCGTCAGCAGTGGCGTCACCGACGGCGAGAGGCAGACCGGGATGCCGAGCGAGCTGGCGTAGCCGACCAGGTCGAACAGGTCAGGGCGGAGCAGGCAGTCGCCGCCGGTCAGGACCAGGATCGGAAACGGCCTGCCGAAGCCGGCGACCTGGTCTATCATGCTGATCCCCTCGGCGTGACTAAGCTCGCCGGGCAGCGCACCAGGCGTGGCCGATGCGCGGCAGTGCCGGCAGGCGAGCAGGCAGGCCCGCGTCGTTTCCCAGAACACCAGCATCGGCCGCTCGGCAAAATCAGGCCGGCGTGCCGCGATCTCCGTCACTGCGTGCGTCATCGTGCCGGCTCCCCTCTGGCCTGATCAGGTCAAGGCTGAGTGCATACCGTGCAGCGTCCGCGCCTGCAGGGCCGTCAGTCCCCCGCGCCCGGCCGAAGGTCCCGCCCTGGCCGAGCCTGCCGGCACTCGTCAACGAGGGTTGACGCTCCATCGTGCGTCAACATATATTGACGAAATGACCGGGAACGAGGTAGCCAGCAGCCGCAGCACCCACGGGGCCGCGGCCGTCCGGCCTGATGCCGGTGTCGTGATAGCTGGCGGCGGCCCGACTGGCCTGATGCTGGCCATCGAGCTGTGCCTCTGCGGAGTTACGCCCGTCGTGCTGGAGCGGCTCAGCGAGATCAGCGTCATTCCGAGGGGCAACGGGCTGGTCGGGCAGATTGTGCCCGTGCTCGCCTACCGCGGCCTGCTGGACCGCCTGTCAGCCGGGGCCACCTATGCCGGCCCGGTACCGGGCTTCGCCTTCGGGCCGCTGCAGCTGGACTTCTCCCGGCTCGCCAGCAGTCCGCTGCACGTGCTCGCGATCCCGCAGCGACGGCTCGAGCAGGTCCTGGCAGAACGGCTGGCGGAACTGGGCGGCACCGTCCGCCGCGGCCATGAGCTGACCGGCTTCAGCCAGGATGATGACGCGGTCACCGTGTCCGTGACCGGCCCGGACGGCGACTACCAGCTGCGGGCCGCCTACCTGGCCGGATGCGATGGCGCGCACAGCCAGGTCCGCAAGCTGGCGAGCATCGGGTTCCCCGGCGTCACCTCGTCGGAGGTCTACCGGATCGGTCGGGTCACTGTGCCCGCTGCCATGATCATCCGCCCGAGCGGGGAGCTCGACGTGCCCGGCGCCGGCCGGCTGCGGCCTTTCGAGCAGGTCAGGGCAGGCACCGGCAGCTACTCGATCGCGCCGCTGGCGAGCCTGGACGCGACGGCCGCGCCGGATACCTACATCGTGTCTACCCGGGAGGACAAGGCCGGCGCGGACCTCGCCAGCGCGATGACGCTGGAGGAGCTGCAGGACAGCGTGCGCCGGGTCATCGGCGCCGCGCTTCCGATGACGCAGCCGCAGTGGCTGTCGCGCGTCGTCGCCAACAGCAGGCAGGCCGACCGGTACCAGTCCGGCCGGGTGCTGCTGGCCGGCGATGCCGCGCACGTGTTCGGCCTGGGCGGCTCACTCAACGCCGGGCTGCTTGACGCACTCAACCTGGGCTGGAAACTCGCCGCGCAGGCGCGCGGAACGGCGCCGCCCGGCCTGCTGAGCACCTACCACCGCGAGCGCCACGCGGCCGGGCGCCGCACCCTGCTGCAGACACGGGCGCAGCGCGCGCTGGCGGCCAGCGGGGAGACCGGCGACGCGCTGCGCGAGCTAGTCGGCGAGCTGCTGGCCTACCCCGCTGCCGTGCGGCACGTGGGCGAGCTGGTGGAGGGCTCGGACGTTCGCTACGACCTGCCGGCCGGACCGGCGCACCGGCATCCGCTGGCCGGGCGGCTCGCCCCTGACCTCCGGCTGACGGCTGCCGACGGAAGCACTACCCACGTTGCCGAGCTGATGCAGGCGGCGCGGCCGCTGCTGCTGGATCTCACCTCCGGCGGCCGGGTTGCTGCGGTAGCGGCGGGGTGGACGGGGCGCGTTCCCGTCCTGATTGCCACGCCGCTGAGCAACGCGGCCGGGGCAGACGCGCTGCTGATCCGCCCGGACGGTTTCGTGGCCTGGGCCGCCGGCCCGGGGGCCGCGCAGCCCGCTGCAGGCCTGGCCAGCGCGCTGACGGCCTGGTTCGGGCCGCCAGCCTGACCGGCCGGTCGCTCAGCCGGTCGGTGGCGGCGGCGGGTTTGGCTCCGCGCCGCCGTACCGGCGGTCCCGGCTGGCATAGATCTCGCACGCGTGCCACAGGTGCCGCCGGTCGAAATCGGGGAACAGCGTGTCCAGGAACACCATCTCCGCGTACGCCGACTGCCAGAGCAGGAAGTTCGAGGTGCGCTGTTCCCCCGACGACCGGACGAACAGGTCCACGTCAGGGATCTGCGGCTCGTCCAGGTAGCGGCTGATCATCCGCTCGTCGACCTTGTCCGGCCTGACCTTCCCGGCGGCCACGTCCAGCGCGATCGCCCTGGCCGCGTCCGCGATCTCGGCCCGGCCGCCGTAGTTCACGCAGAACTGCAGGGTCAGCACCGAGTTCCCGACGGTCATCCGCTCGGCGTCCTCCAGCTCGGAGATGACCGAGCGCCACAGCCGCTGCCGCCGGCGGCCCACCGGATGCGCACGCCCATGGAGTTGAGCTGGTCGCGTCGGCGCCTGATCACGTCCCGGTTGAAGCCCATCAGGAACCTGACCTCATCCGGCGACCGGCGCCAGTTCTCGGTCGAGAACGCGTAGGCGGACAGGTACGGGATCCCGAGCTCGATCGCGCCCATGATCACGTCGAAGAGCGCGTACTCCCCCGCCTTGTGACCCTCGGTGCGCGGCAGGCCGCGCTGCTTCGCCCACCGGCCATTCCCGTCCATCACCAGGGCAACGTGCCGCGGGATCAGCTCGCCGGGAATCTTCGGCGGCTGCGCTCCGTCCGGATGCGGGTACGGCGGCTCGACCTCCCGGTTCCCCGGTCTCGGGGACAGCGGGTTCCTCCGGCTCATCGGGCTCCTCGGCAGCGGCTCCTCGTTCGCACGGCAGTCCTCAGGCGTGCTCGACGTGCTTCAGCGACCTGATCGAGTGCTCCAGGTGCCACTGGAGATAGGCGGCGGTCAGGCCGCTGCACTCTACCTGGTGCCTGCGGTCGCTGGCGTCGGCGAGCTGCCAGTCGCCCCGCAGCAGCGCGCTCATCAGCTCCATGGTCGCCACGGCCGGTGTCGCAGACCCTGGAGCCCGGCAGTTCCGGCAGGTCAGGCCGCCCGATGCCAGGCCGAACGCGCGCAGGCCGCCCGCCGTCGCCGCTTCTCGCGCGGTCGTACCGCAGACCGCGCACTCGTCCAGCGCGGGTGCGTAGCCTGCCACCGCCAGCGACCTCAGCAGGAAGGCGTCGAGCACCAGCCGGGGATCATGCTCGCCCTCGCCGAGCGCCCGGAGGCCTCCGACGAGCAGCAGGAACTGGCGCATGGCCGGCTCCTTCTCGACCGGGGTGAGCTTCTCCGCGGTCTCCAGCATGGCCGTTCCCGTGGTGTACCGGGGATAGTCGCCGACCAGCTGCTCCCCGTACGGCCGCAGCGTCTCTGCCTGGGTGATCACGTCCAGCGAGCGCCCGGTGTACAGCAGCAGGTCGACGTGGGTGAACGGCTCCAGCCGGGCACCGAACCGCGACTTCGTGCGGCGCACGCCCTTGCCCACGGCGCGGATGCGGCCGGACTTGCGGGCGAGCACCGTGACGATGCGGTCGGCCTCGCCCAGCTTGTGGGTGCGCAGCACGATGCCGTCGTCACGGTAGATCGCCACCTGCCCATTCTCGCCTACTTCCGGCGGATGGCAGGCCACGCGCGGCCGGCCACCCGCGGCCGGCCACCTGGCAAGCCCTCGTTACCAGGCCGCGCTGAGCGTCAGCGGCGATCGCCGCAGCTGGGCAGCGAGCTCAAGCCCGCTGGTCAGGGTCCGCCGGACCATCGCGAGAGCGGCGTCGGACGGCGAGGTGATCGTCCCGGCTGGCGCCGGAGTCCAGTCCATGGCCGAGTAAAAGGATGCGAGGTCCTGTTTGCAGAACAGAATTGCTATTCCGGGCTTGTGCTCGTCAATGAATGCGTTCGCCGCACGGACGATCCGGGATGCATTTCCCTCGCGCCGGTACGGCGGAAAAGTAAAGACATTACTAAGGCCGAGAACGCTGAGCCGTCCGGATGGCGTGTCAGCCTCGCCGCTGACGATGTCCGCGTAGCTCAGCAGCACAGGGCCGTCCGTGCAGGTCAGATGCACGATGGCGGGGTAAGGGCAGGACCGCAGGCGACCGCTTCCGGCAAATAACGACGGCCACTCGCACCGCATGAAGGACAGCGACTGCCAGACCAGATGCTCTGGAAGCTCGCCCGCCTTATAGTGCGTAAGTGTCGCGGCCACCCCGACAGGGTGGCATTACCGGACGATTATGACAAGTCGACGATCTGGCGGCGGTCTCCCGGCGGGTCAGCCGGCCGAGGCGCTCTCCTCGGTCATGACGATGACGCCGTGCGCCTGCGCGGGTGTCATGCCGAGGTGAGCCGCGATCAGCCGGGCCGCGCCGCGCTCCTCCTCCGACAGCGGCCCGTCGGCCAGGCCGACCCGCACCGCATCCGCGAGGAACCACTCCGGTGCCGGCATCGTCAGCTGGTGAGCGAGCGCGCCGAGCGGCTTGGAGATGTCCAGGCCACGGCCGTCCGCGGCCGCCAGGTCGGCGGTCAGCGCCGCCTCGTCATAGCCGGTCAGCCCGGCCGTGCGGACCAGCTCGACGGCGCGGCCGCGGGCAGCTGCGCTGGCCGGGTCTCCCGCTCGCAGCATGGTGGTGACCGCGGCCAGCGATCCGGCTGGCAGCGCCGCCTGCATGGCGGCGACCGTCGGCAGCGCCAGCACCTCGATGCGGTACCGCGTACGGCAGGCACGGCACTGCACATGCTCGCCGACGCGGTCAAGCGGAATCAGCGGTATGTGCAGCACGTGAAACCAGCGCCGCCCCGCGCAGCGCTGGTACGGCCGGTCGCCGCCGCACCGCTGGCAGTGCAGCGTGCCATGCCCGGTCGTCCGGAAGTAAAAACGGAGCCCAATCAGACGCAACGACCCACTCCCCCCAGCGACCAGGCCACCTGCCCGCTGCCAGGACATCGTCCCGGCAGACCAGATCATCACATGACCGGGCCAGGCCGGCACCGCAATCCGGTAAAAGCAGGATCCACGCGGGTCGCCGCGCGTGACCGCTTCGCGGGCTTGCGCACCGGAACTATTCCGGTGCGAAAGGGAGTCGGGCAATGAAAATTTCGGCGCATCAGGGATTTTGTGCGGGGAACGAGCTGCGCCCAAATTTTTCCGGCCTCCGGTTATTCGGTTGCAGGATTCGCCGGGCGCGTTGTTAGCTGGCGGCCGTGCGCTTCGAGCAGTTCGATCCGGAGGTCGATGACTCGCAGCTGCGCGCCTGCCACAAGCTCGCCGTCTCCGCTCACGCCGACGACGACCCGAACGTGCCGCCGGTGTCCTACGCCATGTTCCGCAGCTGGTGGGCCCACGGCTTCGCCGGTGACCCGCAGCAGGCGTGGCTGGCCACCAGCGACGCAGGCGAGCCGCTCGGCTGCTATCTGCTGGGGCTGCCGGAGCGGGACAACAGGTCCAACGGCTTCCTCGATCCGTTCGTCGCGCTGCAGGCCCGCCGCCGCGGCATCGGGACGGCCCTGGTCGCGCACGCCGCCAGGCAGGCTGACCGGGCGGACCGCGAGCTGCTGATGTCGAACTCGAGGGTCGGCGCACCCGGGGCTGCCTTCGCCGCGGCGGTCGGCGCGCGGCCGTGCCTGCGGGACGCGCGGCGCGTGCTGGACGTCGGTCCCGGCGTGCCCGGCCAGCTGCCCGGACTGCCTGAACTGCCCGGACGGCTGGACCGGCTGCGCGCCGAGGCGGAGCAGCATGCGGCCGGGTATGCGCTCCGCCAGTGGACCGGCAGCACGCCCGCCGATATCACCGACGCGGTCTGCGCCTTGTACTCGGCAATGGAAGACGCGCCCCACGAGCCGTCGGTCGAGCCGCTGAGCTGGGACGCTGACCGGCTGCGCCGCGCTGATGAGCGGGCGGTTGCCGCAGGATCGCGCTTGTACTCGCTCGCGGCTTTTCACGCCGCCTCCGGCGAGATGGCGGCGCTGACGCAGTTGTACGTGGATCCGGCCACCGTCGGGTGGGCGTTCCAGGACATCACCGCAGTCACCAGGCCGCATCGCGGGCATCGGCTCGGGCTGCTGCTCAAGGTCGTCATGCTGCAGTGGCTGGCCGGGTGCGAGGCGCACGTCAGGCACATCATGACCTTCAACGCGGTGCAGAACGAGCACATGGTCGCGGTGAACACCAGGCTCGGGTACCGGGTGACGGACTACTTCGAGTCGTTTGAACTGGACGTGGCGAGCGCGCTGACGCTCGGTGCCCGCACGGCACTGGCTGGGCCTGGCTGACCGGATCGCCGGCGTTCACTTCCGTTGTCCGCGCGACAGGACGGTGTTAGCTCCAGTGATGCAGATCGAGCACTTCGACGCGGCCCGCGACCATGAGCAGGCGCGTCGTTGCCACGACATCGTCAGTGCGTGCGAGCGCACCGACGACCCGGCCGCGCCGCCCCGCTCGCTGGCGGCCTTCACCACCTGGTGGTCACGCGGCCCCGGCGATGACCCGCGCCAGTCCTGGCTGGCGACCGCAGCCGATAGCCAGCCCGGCTCTGGCTGCTACCTGCTGCTGCTCCCCGAGCGCGAGAACACCGCGATCGCGAGCTGCTCCCTGTATGTCGCGCCCGAAGCCCGCAGGGCCGGCCTCGGCACGCAGCTGCTGGCACACAGCGTCCTGCAGGCACGCCGGGCGGGCCGGTCGCGGCTGAGCTGCGAGGTCCGGGACGACTCGCCGGGCGCGGCCTTCGCGGTTGCCGCGGGAATGACCAGCGGAATCGCCGAGGTGTATCGCCAGCTTCCCGTCGACGCGCGGCTGCGGGCCAGGCTGCCGGCCCTGCACGCGGCTGCCGGGCAGCACTCGGCGGGCTACTCGCTGGTCTCCTGGACGGGCCTCACCCCGGAAGAGCACATGGCCGGCTCGATGCGTCTGGATACGGCCATGGCCGATGCCCCGCGGGACGAGGGCGTTGAGCTCGAGCTGTGGGACGCCGACCGGATCTGGTCATTCGAGCGGGCGGCTCTCGCGTCCGGCCAGCATTTCTACTCCGTCGCCGCACGGCACGACCAGACCGGCAGGCTTGCGGCCATCACGCAGCTCAGGACCGATCCGGGCAGTCCTGGCTGGGGCTTTCAGGCGATCACTGCGGTGCTGCCCGCCGACCGCGGCCGTCGGCTCGGACTGCTGGTCAAAGTGGCGATGCTGGAGCTGCTGGCAGAACGCGAGCCGGGCCTGCGCCGGATCGTGACCGGAAACGCTGGCGGCAACGATCACATGGTCGCCATCAACGAGCAGCTCGGCTTCGAGATCGTCTCGGTGTACCGGCGCTGGGAGCTGAGCCTGGCAGCCAGCTAGAAACTCGATTGCCGTCCGCACGTCAGGCCGGGTTAGATGCCGGGGTGCGGATCGTGCAGTTTGACGCGACGAGCGACAGCCGGCGGCTGCGCGCGTGCTATGACATGACCCGCGCAGGCTGGCCAGTCGACCATCCCGGTCAGCCAGCCTGGGCGTTCGACTCGTTCGCCGGCAAGTGGGGTCCCGGCTTCGACGGAGCGCCGCGGGAGACCTGGCTGGCAGTCAATGACGCGGATGGGCCGATTGGGTGCTACCTGCTGCAGTTTCCCGCGAGGGAAAACGCCGCCATCGCCTTCGGCAAGCTCCTCGTCGCACCGCACGCCAGGCGGTCCGGCACCGGCCGTGCGCTGCTGGAGCACTGCGCTGCGCAGGCGAGGAAGGCGGGCCGGTCCCGGCTTGTCGGCAACGCCCGCGACGACACGCCCGGCGCCGCGTTCGCGGCCGCGGCCGGGGCTCGGGCCGGCATTCCCGAGGTCTACCGGGTACTGAACTTTGACTCCGCCTTGCCAGCCCGGCTCGCCGGACTGCGCCCGGCCGCAGAGCGCCGGGCAGCGGACTACTCGCTGGTGTCCTGGCTGTCGCCCGCTCCGGCCGAGTACCTGGATCAGCTCTGCCGGATCCACCGCGCGATGGCCGATGCGCCGCGGGACGCCGGCATCGAGCCGCTGGTCTGGGACGCGGACCGGATTCGCCGGTCCGAGGAGGTCATGGCCGAGCACAAGCTGACCTGCTATGCGATCGCGGCGCGTCACGACGCGACCGGCGACCTCGCCGCACTGACCGAGATGTGCATCGAGGCGGACACGCCTGACTGGGCGTTCCAGCAGATTACCGCTGTCCTTCCGGAGCACCGCGGGCACCGGCTCGGCCTGCTGCTGAAGATCGCCATGGTGGAGTGGCTGCAGGAGCGCGAGCCAGCGGTCCGGCACATCGAGACCGGCAACGCGCGCGCCAACGCGCACATGATCGCGATCAA
>CAVVBL010000006.1:0-228183 GCA_963746485.1 uncultured Actinomycetota bacterium
CGCCCAGAATAAAGATCATGACGTGTGTCTCGGGCCGCCAAGCAAGTAAGAGTCACCGAGATAATCTGCATCAAAAATCGAGACGCTCGATTACTTCGAAGACGCACTGTACATCAATCAGCGCCCACGTACCCACCCAAAGCGCTGACATCAACCGCACTATATCTCAAGGTCCCCGTGAGTTGGCGGATGCTGCACCCGAGAGTGTCAAAAACTCAACGTGAGATCTCTGGAACATCGTCCGAAACGATAAACTCGATAATTGTACGTGCCCCAAGTCCGTCGCAGAGCAGCAATTCGGGCATTGTCAGCGCCACCGCTGACAAGAAGATCGAAGAAGGATCCGCAGCTTAACAAAGTCATCGACGTCTTTGGGGAAGACCTTCATGACATTATTTGCCATGCTGGCTGACGCGCTGCTTTCAATCTCGTAGATCATCGAGGGGTACGCGCCAATAGTCGGCTGCGAACCAGGCAAGGTCAACCGCAGCGCCAGTTCCAGCGACGACGTGCTTCCGTACTACGCTGTAGCCAAGGGCAGGACTAACTCCTCAAGATCCGAGAGGACCTGCAAACCAGCGGGCAACGAGTGAGGCGGCACTGTCCGCCGTCCTAAAATCCGGGTGGTTCGCCGTGCGGCTGAAATACACGCAATAGACCAAGACCATCTTCTCGCACCACCAATGCTTACCTCCCTGTATCGCTTGGACTCCAATTCTACAGATCTGATCCTCGGCGACCAGGGCTGCCGAACCGAGGCGTGGACGGCCCGTTCCGCCAAATGACTAAAAGCCAGGTCCCTGGTCGTCCACAGATTGAAGATGCCAAGCAAGCTGATTCCGTCCTCGCGAACCGCAAGGACAACTTCTCGATGAAACCGCGACTGTGCAAAGCGTCCGCACGCGACCGAGCAGGTGCGCCGAGAAGCATGAAACTTCCACTTTGATTCAACAAGCACAGGGAATCAAACATCTCGACGATGAAACCTCCGCCGAATGGATAGGTCTCAAGGACCGACGAGGGCTCGATCCTCAGATTTGCGATCCCACGGAACGCACTATCTGACCTGGCCTCGATATCCTTTCCCGGGTGTGCTGTTGATGTTGACAACGCGCACACCACCCTGCCATGCCACCAGCAGGCGGTAGTTCGAGTTTCCGAGCACCTGGGCGGTCTCAGCCTCATCTGCAGGCCCGTTGCGCGCCACCTTCGCGAGTTGAACCTTCCCCGGAGTCCTTAGCGTGGACGCAGCGAGGCCGCTTTTCGTGTTGCCTGCCCGTAGCCAGTAATCCGCCACTCGTCGTACTCCGCACGGTAGTGCGGGCGTTCCAGCGTTGCGACAGTTCGCATCAGGTCAGGAAAGGCCTCATCCGTGTCCATTCGACAGATTGATATAAGCGAATGAATTGCCACGCGAGAATTCCGCCACCCGCTTGAAGGCGCAATCACGCTTCCACCAGCGAGGCGTCGCCGAAATCGTTCTGAGAGAACCATAGGCCCTCTTCGTTCGCAGAGCTGTTGACTGCCGAGTATGCGGCGCTAACGCTGACTACTCTGTGGTTAAGGCGCGAGATTACATATAGACCAGAAAGATAATACTTGGGTTCAAATTCGAGTTTCAAATAGGCCATTCGTCGACGCAGAATATACTCGATTGGCATTATATCCTCCGTATCCTCCTGCCCGGAAAATGATTCCGTAGCCGCGATGCCGCCGTCGAGATTTATCGAGTGCGATTACCGTGCTCTCGCCCTCTCGGTATAGCTCTGCTACAAAATTATGCTGGACTTTAAGCGGGACCTGCAGAATTTGATGAAACTGGTCACTGGCCTTCCAGACGTCCGGAACAGCAGGTATTGTGCCACAACTGAGATGATGGCGACGTTTGTCTGCGTCTAATCGATTTCAGAAAATATTGTCCAGGGACATTTTACATGCATCTGGCCAGTTCTTGTCCACAGGATCAGGTAATTCTTACTGGAGCCAACCATCCGACCATTCGCCGGGAATGTCTGAGTGCGCAAACTCGCGTATCTGATGTCACAGTTTGCCCCCATCGGCGCGAGTACGTTTGACGTGGTGTCGATCCGGCCTGTGTTATACCAGAGCTCTGTCAGGGCATCCGGAGGCCTGCGAACAACCCGCCAGTGCCTTCATGGCCGCCAAACAGGATAGCCGTGCCACGGCACGGTGGGATTACTCGCCCGGATATACGAAGAAGCCGATCCGCTCGCCGCGGGTGCCGAATTCAACCTTCGCATCCTGCGGGATTGACCAGCAATTCTGTTGATCATCTCGCCAGTTCTGAAGCTCTGCCTCGCAAAAAGTATGACACTCAGCGGGTGGCGGTAGGGACCAGATTGACTTGAGGTGGGAGGTGCCGCTCGGTATTGATGTATATACAGTGATTTATAGAACTGTCCTTGCACGATGCAAATTCGATTCCATTGGGTTTAGCGGATTCTTTGTGGCATGTTCTGGCGCTCGGCAGAGCGCAGCCAGCCACTTTTACCGCTCCGCCAGCGACGAATGACCTACAGTGCGCCGTGTATATGCCACATGGCGGCATGCTTCGCCAGGCTGTTTGCCTTCTGCCACTACCTTGCTATTCCGAGGTGCCTTGCCGCAGAACTCATTGCCATCACCTAGGTCTAGGGCTAACCATCGCGATGATTGTACGGCGCATGCATATCCATTTGAACCTCAGCTCTCGAACCACGCATCCCAGGCCCAACGACCTTTCTGTGGCGACTCCGGCTGGTGACCGCCCAGCGGCGCTCGATGGCGCGTCGTGTACACAGGCGGCCCGTTGTGGGCTGTGGCAAGCACTAACTCGATATCTGGTCCGGTGGTCCCGCACCCATACCCTGCCTTGGCAGCCTGCTGAGCACGTTGCACAGTATCTAGCAGAGGTGCCTAGCACAAGGTGCCTAGCACATGTGCCTACCGCCAGAAGTCCGATAGCCGTCCTCCAGCGTCCCCCAGCGTCGCGCGTGAGAACTTTCTTTACGTCTTCAAGGGCGCGCGGAGCGCGCCGGGCTGCGTCTGGCCGATGATCTTGCTAGACGCGCGCGACCTCGCCGACTGTCCGCCGGCCAGCGCTCGCCGATACCGGCCAGCTGAAACCGGGAACCGCGGCGCGCACGGCGCCGGCTGCCTTCCTTAGGCCCTGCCGGGCCACGTCGGCGCCAGCGCGCACGCTCTCCCCGCATCCGGTCGACCGGGTTGGCGTAGCAACGCCAGCGTCGGCGCGCGAACTGCAAGAGGCGGCCATCCATCCTGCGCCCGCATCCTGAAGCCCTGCAAGATCACGGTCAAGGGCGCGCCTGCGGCGCGTCGCTTCGCGATCCCCGGACCCTTGACCGTGAGTCTTGTCAGGGATTCAGGGGGCGCCTATCGGATGGACGGCCAGGTCCGGCACGGGGCCGGTATCTGTAGCCGGTTGCTGTAGCAACCGCCCTGAACCCAGCCGAACTTGGCCGGTCGGTCAATCGGCTCGCATCCCGAGGTCAGGGACCATCCTGGCCGCACGGCCGGTAGCTTCTAAGCAGCCGGTCGCAGGTTCGAGTCCTGCCAGGCGCGCCGCCCTCCCCCGCAGGTCACAGGCACAGAGCGTCGTGAGGGCCCAAACGAGCGTTGTCCGAAATGCCCGTTTCATGCCACTGACGTGCCACAGGATGTTCTTCATTGCCCCCGGCCAAGATCGTTAAGAGTTCGCGCTGCGATCGCGTCGGCGAGCGCGCGCTGCCGGTCCGGGCTCGAGTGCAGGTAGATAAGCGCCGCGCGGCTGCTGGCATGACCCATGCGATCCATCAGCTCGCGGATGGTCGCGCCGGCTTCGGCGACGAGGTTGTTCCCCGCGTGCCGGAGGTCGTGGAAGTGCACGTCCGTGAGGCCGGTCGCGGTGATGGCGGGGAGCCAGACCCGGTTGCGGAAGGCGCTGTTCCGCAGAAGCTTTCCCTCCGGGCTGGTGAAGAGCAGGCCGTCCGGGCCCGGCAGCGCGTGTGCTTCCAGGTGCTCTTCGACGGCCGGCAGGACCGGCGAGGGGATGATGACGACGCGGCGGCCGGCTGCTGTTTTGGGAGGCGTGAACTGCGGCGCCCGGCCGTTGACTTCGGTGAGCTGCCGCGTAACGCGTACCGTCGCGGTGTCGAGGTGGACATCGCGGCGGCGCAGTGCGACGAGCTCGCCCCAGCGCAGGCCGCAGAAACACGCGAGCAGCACCAGGGCGTAGTAGCGCGGGCCGCATGCATCGGCGAGCGCGTAGACCTGGCCGACGGTCAGCAGCGGCCGCTCGGGCGAGTGCTCGGTGCCGCCGCCTTTGAGACGGCACGGGTTGCGGCGGATCAGGCCGTCCTCGACGGCGGTGGCAAGGACGGCTTTCAGCAGGCGGTAGGCCTTGGCCCCGGTGACCGGGCTGACGCCGTTGGCAATCAGGTCGGCGCGCCAGCGCCGCACGTCGGCCTCGGTGATCGTGCCGACTGTTGTGAAGCCGGGCACGATGTGGCGGCGCAGCAGGTAGCTGTAGAGCTGGATGGTCTTCGGTCGCAGGCCGGGGCGTTCCTCGATCCAGACCTCGCCGTAGTCCTTGATCGGGACGCGGGTACCTTCCGGGTCGACCCAGTTGCCGAAGACGATCTCTGCCTCGGTCAGGGAGAGCCAGCGGGCGCCGTCCGTCTTGCGTTCGAACGTGCCGGGCGCGGTGTAGAGACGGCCGTCAGGTCCGCGGTATCGGGCTTGCCAGCGGCTGGACGGGAGCCGCCGCAGCGAGCCGAAGCTGCGGCTCTTGCGGCCCGGCATGTCAGAATGCCCGGCGCCGACGGTGGGACCAGGAGGTGACCGGCTCGACCGTCCCGGCCGATAGGCACGCGACGCGTCAGCCGTGACTGGCTAAGAATGGATAGGCGCAGGGAGCCGGAGGGGCCGCTTCTCCTGGCTGGCGGGCGCAGCTCGGCGGCGGGAAGCTCGCCTGGCTGTTTGGTCAGCCAAAGATGCCGCTGTGGGAGCTAGGATATTCCGGATGAAATGGGTCATCGCTGGGACCGTCGTGATAGCTCTCCTCGTCGCCTGGGTGGTGCTCAGCATTGCCTTGAACCGAAGGCCGGTCACTACGTGTCCATCTGGCTCGATCCGGGTGCACGAGCACTGCATTCCGGTGACCAACCCGTAGATAAGCTCCGGTACGTCGACTAACTGCGACGGGGCCGCGTGCGTTTAAATACCTAAGCCCACGTTGGTGCCGGGCTGCGCTGCTGAGGTTATGACCGTGCCCCTCGCCGTCAAGGATCTTCGCCCGCTGCGCGGCGCCTTCGGCGTCCTTGACCGCGAGCCTCCGGCACGGCATCGGCAGAATGGAGGGGCAGGCCAGGAGCCTGCCTCACGGGACGCCGCGCAGCCCTCTAGAGCGGACGCCGAAACCCGGATAATTCAGGCACGATTTCGTGCCACAGGCGTGCCAGAGGTGACCTGGGCGGCTCCGGTCGGCGGGGGCGAGCGACTCCGCTCACATGGCCCTGAGCTGGGGATTCGTCGGCCCACCGAAGCCCCTGGCTTTTCTTCTAAGCAGCCGGTCGCAGGCTCGAGTCCTGCCAGGCGCGCTGGTCAGGGGCCCCTATGCACGGTCGTGGTCGGCACTGGGAGCCTAGCTGGTCTCAGGCCGCTGCCATGGCGGCACCATCCGGCCTTGGTCAGGCGAGAGGGCTGGCGAGCACGTGACCTCTTAGTAGTCCTGTGGCTGAATGGCTGCGGTTCTATGATCCCTGCGCGAGACGCGGCCTGATCGAGTACCTACCGGACCGGTGGTCCTCCGGTGGTCCTCCGGTGGTCCTCCGGTGGCTTCGGCGCGGTGCCGTGCTCCCATGATGACGTTGCCTCGCGCAAGGAGGCGTAGCGCTCCCGCACGCCGGGCTGCAGGTCGCCGCCGCAGCGCTGGGCAGCGGGCCGTGGCCAGGCGGGCGGTTCTGCCGTCGCCGACATGACCCAGGCGGCCTGGCGGGCGGCGCCAAGCGCGACGTATTCTTCGGGCTCGGGCACGTCAACATCGACGCCGAAGATGCTGGGAGCCAACTTTCGGATCGCTTCCGAGCGGCCCCCCCCCCGCCGACGAGCAGCACCCGGCGGAGTTCCACGCCGTAGGCGCCCAGTGCGTCCGTGGCCTCGGCCACCGAGCAGAGGACACCTTCCACCGCTGCCCTGGCTAGGTTCTCTGCCGTGGCATTGCGAGTGGTGATGCCGGACATCACGCCGGTGGCGAGCGGCAGGTTCGGCGTTCGCTCCCCATCGAAATACGGCAGCAGGATCACGCCGCCCGCGCCGGGCTCAGCGGCCAGTGCCCGCTGGTCGAGCCCAGCCAGGTCCGTCCCGGTCAGCGCGGCCGCCGAGGCCATCACCAGGCCGGCGTTCGCGGTGCATACGAGTGGCAGGAAGCGTCCGGTCGCGTCAGCGAACCCGGCGACCGCGCCGGCCGGATCCGCCGCCGGGACGGCCGTGACGGCGAACGCCGTGCCCGACGTGCCGACCGACACGGCCACCTCGCCGGCCTGAAGGCCGAGTCCGAACGCCGCGGCCATATTATCGCCAGTGCCAGGCCCGAGCACCGCGCCGCCGCTGCGTTCCCCCACTGTCTCGCCTGGTCCGGCCACCCGCGGCAGCGCGGGCTCATGGCCGAGCGCCGCAGCGGCGATGTCAGGCAGCCAGGTACCTTCGGCGGTCGCGAAGTAGCCGGTCCCGGACGCATCGCCGCGGTCGGTAACCGGCTCTGCGGCCCCGAGCCGCCAGGTCAGCCAGTCGTGCGGCAGCATCACTCGTGCGACCCTGGCCGCGTTCGCCGGCTCGTGGCCGGCCAGCCAGCGCAGTTTGGTGACGGTGAACGAGGCGGTGGGCACGCTGCCGGCCCGCTCTGCCCACCAGCGTCGTCCGCCCAGCTCGTCGATGAGATCTGCCGCGGCGGCGGCGGAGCGCAGGTCGTTCCACAGCAGGGCCGGCCGGATGACCTGCCCGGTCTCGTCCAGGATCACCATGCCGTGTTGCTGTCCCGCGACGGCGATCGCTCAGGCTCTGCTCAGGAGGCCCTCGCCGGCCTGGCCTAGCGCGGCCCACCAGGCCTGCGGATCGCATTCGGTCCCGGCCGGATGCGGCGCGCTCCCCCGGCCTACCACCGTGCCGTCCGCGGCCTTGCACAGCACGACCTTGGTCGACTGCGTCGAGGAGTCCACACCCGCTACGAGCATGTGGCCTCCGGGCCTGAATAGATGAGTGCACGAGAGTTGCCAGGCTGCCTGCGAGGCGGCCGCTCCGTGGCCTGCGGCATGGTCGCGGAACCTAGTGGTTGTCCCGCGGCACTGCCGCGCCGCTGGACCCGACCAGGAAGTCCAGATCCGCGCCCTGATCGGCCTGCAGCACATGGTCGACGTACAGCCGGGCGTAACCCCTGGAGTAGACGGCAGTAGGCGGTACCCAGGCGGTTCGCCGCCGGGTCAGCTCCTCCTCGCTGACCTGCAGGGTAAGTGCGCGTGCGGGCACGTCGAGTTCGATCCAGTCGCCGGTCCGCACCAGCGCCAGCGGTCCGCCGACCGCCGCCTCCGGCGATACGTGCAGGACCACGGTGCCGAAGCCGGTGCCGCTCATTCGGGCATCGGAGATGCGCACCATGTCGGTGATGCCGCGCTCGAGCAAGATGCGCGGCAGTACGAAATTGCCGACCTCGGGCATGCCCGGATAGCCCTTCGGCCCGGCCCCGCGAACGACCAGGATCGTCGACTCGTCTGCCGGGCAGTCCGGCCGGGCTGCCGCCAGGTGGTAGTCCTCGATCGAGTCGAACACCAGCGCTTGACCGCGATGGCGGAGCAGATCCGGGGACGCGGCCGACTGCTTGATCACCGCGCCATCCGGGCACAGGTTGCCGCGCAGTACCGCGGTGCCGTTGCCCGGCGGCTGCAGCGGATCGGCGAGGGTCCGGATGACGTCCCGGTTCCAGCACTCGGCGCCGGCAATATTCTCGGCGATGGTGGCGCCGGTGACACCAACGTGACCGGTGTGCAGCAGGTCGCCGAGTTCGGCCATGACTGCCGGGATCCCGCCGGCGTAGCAGAAGTCCTCCATCAGGTAGCGCCCGGACGGCATGAGGTTGACCAAGGTGGGCACCGGCCTGGCCAGCACGTCGAAGTCATCAAGCCGGAGCGGGACGCCGAGCCGCCCGGCCAGCGCGAGCAGGTGGATGACCGCGTTGGTCGAGCCGCCGATCGCCGCGTTGACGACGATGGCATTCTCGAACGCCGCCCTGGTCATGATCTGAGACGGCCGCAGGTCTGCCCGCGCCAGCGCGACGATGCGCTGGCCGGCCTGCTGCGCGGTCAGCAGGCGGCGCGAGTCAGCGCCCGGCCACGTCGCCGAACCGGGCAGTTGCATGCCCAGAGTCTCGGCTAGGCAGGCCATGGTGGAGGCGGTGCCCATCGTCATGCAGTGACCGCAGGACCGCGCCATGCCGCTCTCAGCGAGGACGCATTCCGCCTGAGTCATCCTCCCGGCGGCCAGCTCGGCCTCGAACTTCCACACATGCGTGCCCGAACCCACGTCCGCGCCGCGGTACTTGCCGTTCAGCATCGGCCCGCCGGTCACCATGATCGCAGGCAGGTCCGTGCTCGCCGCCGCCATCAGCATCGCCGGGGTCGTCTTGTCGCAACCCGACAGCAGCACGACGCCGTCCAGCGGGTTGGCCCGCAGCGTCTCCTCGACCTCCATAGCCATGAGGTTGCGGAACAGCATCGCGGTCGGCCGCATGAGCGTCTCGCCGAGCGACATGGTCGGGAATTCCAGCGGAAAACCGCCCGCCTGCCAGACGCCGTGCTTCACCGCCTCAGCCACGTTCCTCAAATGAACGTTGCAGGGCGTGAGCTCGGACCAGCTGTTCGCAATGCCGATGACGGGCCGACCGTCGAATACCTCCGGAGTGAAGCCCTCGGCCCGCAGCCACGACCGGTAGATCATTCCGGCCCGGCCCTCGGCGCCGAACCAGGCAGTGCTGCGCAGTGGGCTGGCCGGCGCGGCGCTGCTCTCGGCAGTCATTGCGCTTCCTTCGCCGGGAGGCGGGGTGGAGATGTGCAGGCAGCCGATCTCATTGCCATCCTTCCCGCTCGGGCTGAAGCACGCACGCCGGGCAAGCGAACATATACCACGGCGCCGCTGACTGATATGCAGTGCACGACCGGGGTCACCGGGCCTTCAGAAGGTGCTCGATCGCCAGTTGGTTCAGGCCGACGAAGCCGTAACCGGGGGCCCCGGCGGCGTCGGGGTCGAAGTTCTCGAACGCGCTGCGGTCGGCCAGCAGGCCAGCGTAGGTCTCGTCGGCCGCGATGGTGGGCGTGCTGAGTTCCCCGATACGGCAAGCAGCCAGGGCACCGATCACCTCGGGGTCCGCCCGGAAGGCTGCGGCACGCTCCTTGAGCAGCAGATACATGCGCATGTTGGCGGCTGCCGACAGCCAGACGCCGGCCTTGTCCTCGGTCCGGGACGGCTTGTAGTCGAAGTGCCGCGGCCCGTCGTATGCAGGGCCGCCCTGCGCTCCGCCGAACTCCAGCAGGTCCACGAGGGAGAACGCGTTCATCAGGTCTCCGTGGCCGAACACCAGATCCTGGTCGTACTTGATGCCGCGCTGGCCATTCAGGTCGATATGGAACAGCTTGCCGTGCCACAGTGCCTGCGCGACACCGTGGACGAAGTTCAGTCCGGCCATCTGCTCGTGGCCGACTTCGGGATTCACCCCGACCATGTGGTGGTGCTCGAGGCTGGCGATGAATGCCAGGGCATGTCCGACTGTCGGCAGCAGAATGTCGCCGCGCGGCTCGTTCGGCTTCGGCTCCAGGGCGAACCGGATGCCGTAGCCATGATCGATGACATAAGCGGCCAGTGTGTCAATAGCTTCCCGGTAACGGTCCAGGGCCGCTCGCACGTCTTTGGCGGCGTCGTACTCGCTGCCCTCGCGTCCACCCCACATGACGAAGGTCTGCGCGCTTAGCTGCGCGGCCAGGTCGATGTTCCGCATCACCTTGCGGAGAGCGTATCGGCGCACCGCACGGTCGTTGCTGGTGAACCCGCCGTCCTTGAAGACCGGGTGGGTAAACAGGTTCGTGGTCACCATCGGCACGACCAGGCCGGTCTCCCGGAGCGCGTTGGTGAAGCGAGCGATGTGGCGGTCCCTGGCAGCGTCGCTGCTGCCCGCCGGGACAAGGTCGTCATCATGAAATGTCACGCCGTAGGCGCCGAGCTGCGCCAGCTCGTGCACTGCCTCGACCGGGTCGAGTGGCGCGCGGGTCGCGTCGCCGAACGGGTCACGGGCCTGCCAGCTCACCGTCCAGAGCCCGAACGTGAAGCGATCGGCGGGCGTAGGCTGCGCGGTCATCGGCGTGCCTTCCTGGTATGCGCGGCGCGCCAGTCCTGGCCGGTGCGAACGGTCAGGACCAGCTACTGCGGTCAGCGGGCATGGACATGGGCCGGGCGTGTCGTCAAAGGCCGGGCCGATGCTATTGTTAACGCTAACATAGGACAACCGCCGACTTGGCGCCAGAGGCTGCCAGACCGTCAGCCGGGCTCGCGCGCTCGCATCCGAGAGCCGGCTCTAGGTCAGCCGCCGCTCGGCAGGCTGGGCTACACTCAGTGTCACCGGTGGATGCGAGTTGCCGATGTTCACGCGCTCACGTCACCATCTATTCGGAAGGCCGGGATGAAGGGGGCCGTGTGGCGTCGACCGCGGGCGGCCCGCCTGGACGGCCGGTCATGCTGGATGTTGCCAGGCTGGCCGGTGTGTCACACCAGACGGTGTCGAGGGTACTGAACGGTCATCCGAACGTCAGCCCGGAAACCAAGGCCGGCGTCATGGATGCCATCCGCCATCTTCGGTACCGGCCGAACGCGGCGGCGCGGACGCTGGTCACCGGCCGGACCAACGTGCTGGGCGTCATCAGCTTTGACAACACTCTCTACGGTCCCTCGTCGATGCTGTACGGCCTGGAGCGCGCGGCCCATCCGGACTACTCGGTGGCTATCGCCAGCGCGGCCGCCTTCGACGATCGCTCGCTGACCGAGGCCGTCGAGATGTTTCTCGGCCAGGGGGTCGACGGCATCATCGTGATCGCGCCGCACACGTCGGTCGTGGAGGCGCTGACCGGCCTGGTCACTGACATTCCGCTGGTCGCGCTCAAGTGCGGGATTCACGCCAGGCTGCCCTCAGTAGCCATCGACAACGTGGCCGGGGCCGCTAGAGCGACGCAGCACCTTCTCGACCTCGGTCACCACACAGTCCATCAGCTCGGCGGACCGGCCACCTGGCTGGACGCGCAGGAGCGCATCGACGGCTGGCGGCAGACGCTGCGGGCAGCAGGGGCCGAGGAACCCGAATTGCTCTGCGGTGACTGGTCGGCGCGATCGGGCTACGAACTTGGTCATCGGCTGGCTGCGATGCCGGAGGTGACCGCAGTGCTCTGCGGCAATGATCAGATGGCCCTGGGCCTGCTGCGTGCCCTGGCGGAGCGCGGCCGCGGGGTGCCGTCTGATGTCAGTGTCGTCGGATTCGATGACATCCCCGAGGCCGCCTTCTTCCTTCCGCCGCTGACAACCGTCCGGCAGGACTTCGGGGAACTCGGCAGGCGGGCAGTGCACCTGCTGATGGACCGCATCTCCGGAGAGCAGAACTTCCAGCCCGCTTTGCCGATAACGCCGGACCTCGTCGTGCGAGCCAGCTCGGCCCCGCGCCGGGCCGGACGTTCCGGGCCGGGATCCGGTGCCGCGGCCAACGCCGCTCGCCGTCGGCCCGGCGCGAGCGTGAAAACAGCACGGCACTGAGGTATCGCGTCCTGGCCGGGGTTGCGTCACAATGACCCTGTGAGCGTTAACATCAGTGCGGCGAAGTACGCCGTCGGCGTCGATTTCGGCACGCTCTCCGGGCGTGCCGTGGTCGTGCGGATCCGGGACGGCGCGGAGCTTGGTGCTGCCGTGCATGACTACCGGCACGGCGTCATGGATGCGGTGCTGGCCAGCTCCGGCCAGCCGCTGCCCCTGGACTGGGCGCTGCAAGATCCGGAGGACTACGTGGATGTGCTGCGGCACGCGGTGCCGGCTGCCGTGGCCGACTCGTGCATCGACCCGGCGCAGGTGATCGGGATCGGCACTGATTTCACTGCCTGCACAGTCTTGCCGGTCCTGGCAGACGGGACGCCACTGTGCCGGGTGCCTGAGCTGGCCGGCCGTCCGCACGCGTACGTGAAGCTGTGGAAGCATCATGCTGCTCAGCCGTATGCTGACCGGATCAATGCGCTGGCTCATGAGCGCGGCGAGCCGTGGATTGCCCGGTACGGCGGGAAGACTTCGGCGGAGTGGCAGTTCGCGAAGGCGCTGCAGCTGCTGGAGGAGGACGCCGAGACCTATCGCCGGGCTGACAGGTGGATCGAGGCGGCCGACTGGATCGTGTGGCAGCTGACGGGAACCGAGACGAGGAACGCCTGCACTGCCGGGTACAAGGGCATCTTTCAGGACGGCCGCTATCCCACCAGGGAGTTCCTGGCAGCCCTCAACCCGGGATTCGCCGGCTTCGCCGACCAGAAGCTGGCCCATCCGATTTCTGCTCTGGGCGGCCGGGCGGGATCGCTGACACCGCAGGCGGCAGCGTGGACGGGGCTGTCAGCGGGCATCGCCGTGGCGGTCGGCAATGTCGACGCGCACGTGACCGCCGCAGCTGCCAATGCCCTTGCGCCCGGTCAGATGGTCGCGATCATGGGGACCTCGACCTGTCACGTGATGAACGGGGCGGTGCTAGCGAAGGTGCCGGGCATGTGCGGCGTAGTCGACGGCGGGATTGTGGCCGGGGCGTGGGGATATGAGGCGGGTCAAAGCGGCGTCGGTGACATCTTTGCTTGGTGCGCCGATCACGCCGTGCCGGCCGCCTACCACCACGAGGCTGGCCGCCGCGGCATGACGGTGCACGAATTGCTGTCGGCCGAGGCCGCCCGCGAGCCCGCCGGAGCGCACGGGCTGATCGCGCTGGACTGGCTGAACGGGAACCGCAGCGTCCTGGTAGACCACCACCTGTCGGGAGTGATCGTCGGCCTCACCCTGGCCACCCGCGCGCCGGAGATTTACCGGGCACTGCTGGAGGCAACTGCCTTCGGCACCAGGGTCATCATTGACGCGTTCCAGTCGGCAGGCGTTCCCGTCACCGAACTGGTCGTCGCGGGCGGCCTGATGCGCAATGACCTGCTGATGCAGATCTGCGCCGACGTGACCCGCCGTCCGCTCACCCTGGCGGGTTCCGGACAGGCCCCGGCGCTCGGCTCGGCGATTCACGCGGCCGTTGCGGCAGGCGCCTATCCCAGCGTGCCGGCCGCGGCCGCCGCGATGGGCCGGACGCAGGCGGCCGCCTATAAGCCGGACCCGCTGAACGCCGACATATACGACCACCTGTACGCCGAGTACCTGCTGCTGCACGATTACTTCGGGCTGGGCGCCAACGAGGTGCTGCACCGGCTCCGCGATCTTCGCGAGCAGGTGCGAGCGGGCCGCGAACCGGCCGAACGGCCTGGCGCCGACGCTCTCCTGACCACCGAAGGCGCCTGGTCATGACCGCTGATCCTGGCGCCGGGCACGCCATCGAGCAGTTGCGGCGAACCGTTGCCGAACTGCATGCCGGGCTGGTGCGCAACGGCCTGGTCGCGTGGACGTCCGGGAACATCTCGGCCCGGCTGCCAGGCATTGACCTGATGGTGATCAAGCCAAGCGGCGTGGACTACGCCGACCTGACGGCGGAGTCGATGGTGGTGTGTGACCTGGCCGGGGTGCCGGTCGGTGGTGACCTGAGCCCGTCGAGCGACACCGCGTCGCATGCCTATATCTACCGGCACCTGCCCGGTGTCGGCGGTGTGGTGCACACCCATTCCCGGTATGCGACGGCGTGGGCCGCCCGCGGCGAGCCGATCCCGTGCGTCATCACCGCGATGGCCGATGAGTTCGGCGGCGAGATCCCGGTTGGGCCGTTCGCGCCTATTGGCGGCGAAGAGATCGGCAAGGCGGTGGTCGCGACGCTGGCCGGGCACCGGTCTCCGGCGGTGCTGCTGCGCAGCCACGGAGTGTTCGCCGTCGGTGCCACCGCCCGGGATGCGGTCAAGGCCGCGGTGATGTGCGAGGACGCCGCGTGCACCGTCCATCTGGCCAGCAGCCGCGGCGAGCTCAAGTCCCTGCCCCAGGAACAGGTCGACGTGCTGTATCGGCGGTACCAGAACGAGTATGGGCAGCGCTCAGCCATCCGGCCGGCAGCACGCTCCGTGGAAGTCATATCAGGGGGAGGCACCAGTGAGTGACCGCAGGCCACGGATCGGGATCCTGGGCATCATGCAGGACCTGTATGACGAGATGATTCCTGGCATCGCGCAGCGTCAGGAGGGCTACGCAGAAGAACTGGCCGCGCACCTGTCCGGCGAAGGCGAGTTCATCCCAGCCAAGCCGGTCAGATACCGCGAGGACGCCGAGTGTGCCATGCGCGAGTTCGAGCACACCGGCCTTGACGGCGTCCTGGTCGTGATGCTGACCTACGGCCCGGCGATGCGAGTCGCCAGGCTGCTTGCCGAGTCGCGGCTGCCTGTCTGCCTGGCCAACATCCAGCCCGAGCCGTCCGTCACTCCGGCCTGGGACATGGCGGACATGACCTACAACCAGGGCGTGCATGGCGCGCAGGACACCGCGAACGCCATGGTCCGTGCCGGGCGCCGGTTCAGCGTTCTCACCGACGACTGGAGAAGCGAGTCGTTTCGCGCGGATGTCGGCCGCTGGGCCAGGGCCGCCGCCGCGGTGACCGGCTGGAAGTCCCTCAGGACCGCGATCTTCGGCTATGCCATGAATGACATGGGCGACATCCGGGTTGATGAGAGCGCTCTCATCCGGTCGCTCGGCCCGGAGATCCTGGCAGTAGCGCCCGGCGATATGTACCGGGGAATGCTGTCAGTCACCGACTCCCAGGCGGCCGAGGTCATCGCCTATGAAAACGCGAACTTCGAGATCGACCCGCTGTTGTCGGCCGAGGAGCGCCAGGATCACGCGCGCATGCAGGTGGCGATCGAGCAGATCCTCATTGGCCGCGGATTCAGCGCTTACACTGCGCATTTCGATGCGATCGGCGAGGACGGCAGGTTCAGCCGCCTGCCGCTGGCCGCTGCCTCCAGCCTGATGGCGAAGGGATACGGGTACGCGGCCGAGGGTGACGTGCTCACCGCCTGCCTGGTCTCGGCCGGGCATCAGCTCATCGGAGACGCGCACTTCACCGAGATGTACGCCATGGACTTCCCCTCCGACTCCGTGCTGATGAGCCACATGGGCGAAGGCAACTGGAAAATCGCCCGTTCCGACCGGCCGGTGAAGCTCATCAAACGGCCCCTGGGTATCGGCCGCCTCGCCGACCCGCCCACGTTCCTCTTCCAGTACCAGCCTGGCCCGGCAACGCTGGCCACCCTGGTCTCGCTTGAAGGCGACCGGTTCCGGCTAGTGGTGACCGAGGGCGAGAACCTCGACAGCGAGGAACTGCCCGCCCTCCAGATGCCCTACGGCCAGTTCCGGCCAGCCACCGGCCTGCGTAACTGCCTGAACGGATGGCTTGCCGCAGGCGGACCGCACCACGAAGTGATGAACCTGGGACACCACGCCGCCGACTGGCAGTTCTTCTGCCAGCTCGCGGGCATCGAGTTCGTTCAGGTCGAGCCGGCCGACGCTCCGCCCTGAACCGGGCTCCGCCCGAGACACGTGTCCCGATGACCGGCGCGACCCGGGCCAGCCGGCGCGACCGGGGTCAGACCGCATCGCGCCGCGCGCTGTGGCGTTCCTCCAGGGCCTTGCGGTACTCGGCTACGACGAGTTCGGTGAGCTCAGGGACCGACGTGTCCTTGCTGTACTTGTCCAGGGTGATCTCGCCGTGCTGGAGCAGGTTCACCCGGTCGCAGACCTCCAGCACCTGCCCGTAGTTGTGCGCAATGATGATCACCGACACGTCCCCGCGCTTCTTGAGGTCCTGCACCAGGTCGAGGATGAGCGCCCCTTCCTTCACGCCCATCGCGGCCAGCGGCTCGTCCAAGAGGAGGATCTTCGCGTCGGAATACACCGACCGGGCGACTGCGATGGCCTGACGCTGCCCGCCGGACAGCTTGGCCACCTCGACGTCAACCGACCGGATCCGGACACCCATGTTGTCCAGGTGCTCGCGGGCGAGCTTGCGCATCTCGCGGTTGCTCAGCAGGAATCCGCGCCGCTTTTCCCGGTTGAGAAACATGTTGTGGTACACGGTGAGCTCGTTGATGAGCGCAAGATCCTGGTAGACGACATCGATCCCGGCCGAGCGTGCGTGATCCACTGATTTCAGCACGATCTCGTCGCCGTTCAGCAGGATCCGCCCGCCGTCGGGCTGCTGGAATCCGCAGAGGATCTTCAGCAGGGTCGACTTGCCCGCTCCGTTGTCACCGATGAGGCCGAGCACCTCGCCGCGAGCGAGTCGCAGGTTCACGTCGGTGAGCGCGGTCAGTGCGCCGAACCGCTTGCTGATGTGTTCGGCCCGGAGGATATCGCCCCCTGGAGCCTGGCTCTCCTGCGCCTCGCCAGCGGCAACGTCGGTGGTCATCAGGATTCGCCCGCCCTTCGCAACCTGGTCAGATAGACGTTGGCGACCATCGCGAGAATGATCGCGAGGCCGAGAATGATCTGGAACGGGTTCGTGCTGATGCCCCGGAGATTAAAGCCGTCGCCGAGGATCGCGAGCACCAGCATGCCGAGGAACGCGCCGAAGACCGTCCCGGACCCGCCCGCCAGCGCCGTGCCGCCGATGACGGCCGCCGACACTGCGGAGAACATCACCGCGAACTGACCGGCGCTCGGGTCGATGGTGCCGACGCGGAACGACTCGAGGATCCCGGCGAGCGCACCCAGCGTGCCCGTGATCATGAAGTTGCCGATCTTGATTCTGGCCACATTGATGCCAGCCTCGGTCGCCCCGAGCAGGTTGCCGCCGGCCGCGATCGTGTGCAGGCCCCAGCGCGTCCTGGTCAGCACGATGTGGAAGATGAGGACCAGCGCAACAGCCCAGCTGATCTCCGACCAGGTGGCCCCGCCGAGCCAGCGCCCGGTAGCCAGTGACTTCGGCGCCAGGGACAGCTGCTGCGCATGCGACACGGTCAGCATGAAGCCGTAGATCACGAAGGAGGTGCCGAGAGTCGTGATGAACGACGCCACCTTGAGCCGCACAGTGATGAAGCCGTTGACGAAGCCGATGAGCGCGCCGGACGCCAGCGCGAGCACGAACGCGAGAATGACCGGCACGTGGTCGTACTGGATGAGGAAGTACATGAGAAAGGGCGACAGCGTCCAGACGAAGCCGACCGACAGGTCGATCTCGCCGCAGGTCAGCAGCATGACCTCGCCGATGGCTACTATCGCGAACGCGGCCGTGCCATAGCAGATGTCGGCCAGGTTCAGCCGGGCGAAGAACCCCGGGGTAGTCAGGCCGAAATAGACCACCAGCCCAACAGCGATCACGAAGATGCTCGCCTCGCGCTGACGCAGGAAGATCGCCCTGGAACCCCCCAGAAGCGCTGATGCACGGCTGCCCGGCGCCGGCTCGGCAGCGGCGTCCATGCCGGCTGCGCTGTGCTGCATAGTACTGCTCACCTCGATCACCCGTTCCGCTTCGCGGCCGCGCGGCCGGCCCAGAATCCCGGAGGCTCGTCAATCAAGCCATATGCCTCATTCTGCCCGGCCAGGATAATCCCCGACCGGGCAGAACACGGGCTGCGCGAACTCCTGATTTTTGCCGCCACCCGAATACCTCAGACGCTGATCGCACCCGACCTCGGGATATAGGTCTGCGCCGTTGTCGATCCTTCGTACCTGGTCTTGGGTGAGGTGTACGGCGCGACGTTGGCCTTCGTGACGAACTTCAGGCCGGTGTCAGTCTCCGGCGGGGAGACCAGTCCGCCCGACAGCTTGAACATGTAGAGGTAAAGCGTCGGCAGGAAGCCCTGGAGGTACGGCGACTGGTCGATGGTGAAGCCGAGCTGCCCGGCGGCGATGGCAGCGAGCGTCTGCGGCTCGAGGTCGAATCCGCCGGACGCGACCTTGCCGGTCAGCCCGTATTTTGCCAGCGTGGGGCCGAGCAGTGCAGTTGAGCCGCCGTCGACGGCGAACACGCCCTGCAGTTTCGACCCGCTGGCCTGGATGAACTCGGGGATGCTGGTGTTTTCCTGGCTCGCCGAGGCGCCGCTGTCGAATCCCGTGGTGTGCAGGATCTTCAGGCCCTTGCCGGCCGCGAGGATGGCGGCGTTCGCGCCGTCCAGGCGCGGCTGGATGTTCAGCGAGCCTGGCTGCGCGATGATACCGCACGCCGTGCCGCCCGCAGGCATTGCCGCCGCGATGCGCGTCCCGACTTCCTGGCCCGAGACATACAGTTCCTGCCCGATATAGGCCAGGCCATTCGTCGGGCTGTTGGTCGCGCCGTTGGCGTTGTAGGTGACCACTGGGATGCCGGCGGCCAGGGCAGATTTGATCGGGTTGATAAACGCCGTGGCGTCGACCACCGTGGTGGCGATGCCGGGCGAACTCGCCGCTGTCGCTGCGCTCAGCGCGCTCAGCATCGTCGGGACGGTCGGCTGCGTTGACGTCGCGCCCGTCCAGGCCGGCACCGGCAGGCCTAGCAGAGCCGCAGCGTCGGCGAAGCCGTACTGGGTAGGCGTGAAGAAAGCGTTGTCCGTGACGTGGTTGACGAAGGTGAACTTCCACTTCGGCGTCTTGGCGAAGTTGCCCGCAGCGTCCGCGGTGGTGCCCGCGCTGCTCGGAGATGAACTGCAGGCCGCCAGCAGCGCCGACGCGGCCGCGGTCGCGCTGACCATTCCGACCCCAGACAACAGCCGACGGCGTGACGGGCCGTCCGGCATGTTCAGTGTCTGGATTGCCTCATCAACCTTTGGGTCGACTTTTCCCATCGCTGACCTCCAGTTTTATGCTCTTCGTTGAAGCGGAATGTCCCATATGGCGCTGACCCGGCAGCCGGGCCAGACGCAGCTGACAGTGCGACGTGCATGCCTGGCGTCGCCTGGCTGGCATCGCCTGCCTCCTCGCTCGTACCGCTGCACGTGTCCTGGCTGCAGCTCGGCGCGGCTCGAAGCCGGTCAGCACCAGAACTCGCAGGCGCAAGTCGCTGGTTATCTGGCAGCATGCGCATCCGGGGGGCGCCGCCGCAGCAGATGTTAGCGCTCACAACCTCGACAATAGAACTCTGTATCGCCATAAGCTAGATGAACGCGCCCCTACCGTCAATGGAGGCAAGGCACTGAATATGAATGGGCGCGCAGGGCGCGCCCATGGGTCCGGAGAAGACTGCCGCGCGGCTGTCGGGCGGCCGCAGATATCTGCTCGCTGGCCTGGTCAGGGGCATCTCGTGACGGTGTGCCGAGGGTGCGGTTCTCCGTCGTCCTGCCGACCCGGCCACAGCAGCATGGCGAGCAGCAAGCGCGCCGCAAATTTTCCGGCCGTTGATCGCAGGTACCGGAGAAGGGTGGTGCTCGGCATGTGAGCGCTACGCAAGTGACCGCCCGGGGCAGGTCACCGGACGCTACATGGCACAGCTAGCCAGGGCATCGCCGCGATCCGAAAACAGCGCCGGCTCCGAGCGAGTTGCCGGACGGGCTGCCTCCAGTGCAGCGACGCCGGGCAGTGCGGACGCCCAGCAATCCGCCAAGGAGGTAGGGACGGAAGCCCGCGCCATGTCGAGCAGCCGGGTCACAGTCAGCGTTCCTTCTGACCGCGCTGACAGCGAAACGCCAGTTTGCATCGGCGAGAACGAGAAACGGTCGTTAGCGATGACGCTCATCGCCAAACGCGAGTCGGCCGCCAGCGATGACGAGTTTCGTCAGGCCCGCCATCAACCGTGTCAAGCTTGTGAGCCAAACTGGGCCAACGTGAGCCTGAACCCGGCGGCGTTAAGCTACGCCAGGCGAATATTGCCGCAGGTCAAGGCCTCATCCGGCGGTGCTGCGCGCCGCCAGGCCACACGCCGAAAATGCCTTCTAGGCAGGCGGTCGCAGGTTCGAGTCCTGCCAGGCGCGCCTGCGGAAACACCGGTTTCCAAGATCGAGAACTGCCCGACTGTAGCCACTTCCTGTAGCAACGGACTCAGTTCTCCTGGTCATCGAGCAAGTCATGGAGCTTGGTGAGCGCCTCGCGGCGGGCAGCTTCGTCCGTGTCGGTGTAAATCTCCAGGGTGGTGCTGATCGGGTATGGCCCGGAATGGTCTGAGCATCACGAGCTGGCACCTTCAGATCCTTGAGAAGCGACCCGACCGTATGGCGCAGGGTGATGGACCTTGATGGCCCGGATGTCGTTACTGTCGCAGATGCGGCGGAAGGACCTGACCAGGTTGCGCGGTTCTATCAGGCGGCCAGCGCGAGTCGTGAACACGAGCCCGGCTGAAGGCTACTGCGCCGTCTGCAGCCCGAATCATTGGCGGTGGGATTGCAGCAACAACACGTATCTTGTCTTTCTTTACGAACAGAAATAACTTCAGACTGCGCTGGCATTCTACTTATCGGCATCGGGGCCATTTTTACTCACATCGGACGAGCCGACGGCGTCTGCTACGACGCCCGCCGGGGCAGGAGGAGTTGCCGTGACCGACACCCAGTGGGCTGATGTCTCCGAGTGGCAGCGCCCCGTCGACAACGCCTATCCGTGGCAGTTCTTCGCGTTCCGGTCCAACGACGGAGACTACCGAGACGCGAACTTCGCCGCGAACCGGGCCTGGGCCGACAAGGCCGTCGCCGACGGGCGGATCTTCGGCTTCCTGGTGTATTACTACTACCGCCCTGGGGTGAACGGCGCCGCGGTCCTGAAGTCGATGGTCGGCACCCCGAACGAGCGCATGGCCGTGATGATCGACGTCGAGTCCGACGCCGGGCAGATCACCGGCAACCAGTCATCGTCGATCAACTCCCAGTTCGACGAGCTCGCCCGCTGGCTCGGCAGCTCCAAGCGGGCGATCGGATACGGCAACACCGGCGACCTGGACGCGCTCTGGCCGTCCAAGCCGCAGGGCATCAGGCTGGTGATCGCCGCCTACGGATCCAACCCGGCCTACCCAGGCAAGTTTGCCCACCAGTACTCCGACGCCTACGTGACCCCGCCGTTCGGTGCCTGCGACATCAACTCTGCTGACGGGATGGACGTCGCCGAGCTGGAGCGGATGTTCGGCTTCACGGCCAGCAAGCCGAAGCCGAAGCCCAAGGCGCCGGATCAGCCGTGGCCCTACGGCCCGGACGACTACCTGGGGATGCCCTCAGCCGATCCGCACTGCCACTCCGGGTACTACGGCGGCAAGGACACCCAGGTCGTGCTGACCTGGCAGCACCAGATGTCGCACCGCGGCTGGTCGATCTCGCGGGACGGCAAGTACGGGCCGCAGTCCCGCTCGGTGTGCCTGGCCTTCCAGTCCGAGAAGGGACTCAAGGCGGACGGCCTGGTCGGCCCGCGCACCTGGGAGAAGTCCTGGACCGCGCCCATCACCTGATCCGGTGGCGGCAACCCAAGCTGCTGCCGGATGGTCCGGGTCCGGCGGCCGGAAAGCGGATGGCTGAACCGCGATGGCCTGGCCGAACGTGCTGGCAGTTATGGATAGCACTCTGATGGAGGCCGGACCCGGGCCGTGAGCAGCTACGGGCCCTGCCGTGAAGTCCGCCAGGAGCTGGCGATCTACGTGCTCGGCGCGATTGAGCCCGGTGGCCGCGACGTCGTGGACCGGCATGTCGCGGGCTGCGCTGACTGCCGCGGGGAGCTGGCGGCCCTGGCGGGCCTGCCGGCCTTGCTGCGCAGAGTCCCTGCCGGGGAGGCTGTCGCGCTCCTCGGAGGCGAGGCAGGCAGCAGCAGGCGCGATGACCTTCCGTCAGGCCCGGTGCTGCGGCAGATGCTGGCCAGGGCTCACCGGGATGGCCGGCGTCGGGTGCGCATCCGCATCGCTGCGGCGGCAGCTGCCGGGCTGATCGGGGGCGCGAGCGCACTCGCCGGCTGGCAGGCGGCACATCCGCCCGCTCAGCAGACCACCGGCGCCGTGGCCGGGTGGGCGGGCACGACCCGCGCCGCCGACCCGCATTCGGGGGCCAGCGCAACCGTCCGGTATGCCTCCCCGGCCCTGGGGTCTTCAGCTGAGTGTGCAGGTAACGGGCATTCCGGCCGGCACGAGATGTCAGGTACGGATCATCGGCACGGCTGGCCCGGCGACACCGGCGGGGGGCTGGATCATCAGCAGCGGCCGGGCGAACTGGTACCCGGCGTCCTCTCCGGTGCCCTTGTCCGAGGTACCCGGCTTCGAGGTGACGTCCGGGGCGAAACTCCTGGTGACCGTCCCGCTTCGGGCGCGGGCGGTCTCCGGACCTGGCTTCGGTGGCTGACCAGCATGATGAACGCGGAGGTCAGACCGTACGTGATCTAGGTATCACGGGGACAACAGCGCCAGCCTCGCCAGCCCCTGCGCCGCGATAACCCAGCCCTGGTCAGCCGGCGGCGTACGGGTGAACCCCGACTCGCATCGGCGGCTCGGCCAGGAGAGCGAGCACCTGCTCACGCACCTTGTCATGCTCCGAGTCGTCCTCAAGGTGCTCGAGCGTCTCGTCGTCCTTGAAGATCTCAAGGGACCACAGTGTGTCCGGGTCGTCACCTGCCCTGCACACCACCCAGTGCGGGGGAGCTGCCATCAGCTTGAACAAACGGGTTACGGTCTCGAACAGGTCGTCACCTTTCCCGGTCTTCGCCTGCATCCTGATCACCCAACCGGCCTGATTGTCGTTAAGAACCCAATCAATCTGTGTCTCGTCCATGGCGCATCCTCCTTTGGGTGACTTGTGGAGGTCATCATCGCGCGTGGTCATGGTGCCGGATAAGCCGATGCCTTGTGCCGTCCGATGTCGCGGTTGTTCGTGCGTGGCGCTGTCGGCTCAGGACACGCGCAGATGCCATGCGCCGCTGGTTCTCACCGTCGGCGCTGCTGGCCTCGACATGTGTATGCTACATATGTAGGCTGCACGCGTGAAGCTAACCGCGGCGCTGGAACGCCTGATGCGGGCACTCCTCGCTGACCCGTCGGCCCGCCGCTACGGCTACGACCTGATGAAAGCGGCCAGGCTCCCGAGCGGGACGCTCTACCCGATGCTCGCCCGATTGCAGGATCAGGGCCTGGTGACCTCCGAATGGGAGCCAGTGCGCGACGATGCGAACGGGCGCCCGCCGCGTAAGTACTACCAGCTGACCGGGGAGGGCATCCGGGTGGCTCGCCTCGAACTCGCCCGGGCGGCCCGGGCCACCACGCCCAGCATCCACGGCACGGCCCTGCCAGCATCCGGGCGCACGCCATGACCGCCGGGGGCAGCGTGCAGCGCACCGCCGAGTACCTCATCCGCCGCGCTTGCCGCCACCTGCCCGATGACATCCGCGACGAGCGCTGCCGCGAGTGGACGAGCGAACTTCCCGCCATCCTGCACGATCCCGCCGCCCGCTTCGCGCCCCTGCGCTCTGCGCGTGCTCTTTTCTATGCCGCGGACGCCGGCCGGAGCGCCCGTAGCCTGCGCCGGGCAGCTCGCGGGCCAGTCGTCCTGACGCGGGCGGCTCTCATCCTGCGCCTGATCGCAGGCGTGAGTATCTACCTGAGCGTGGTTGCGCTCACCATCGCGCTGATCTTGGTCTTCCACCCCGACAACGCGTGGCCGCTCGCTCTCCTCTTCGTTGCCGGTGCCGGCTTCGTCACCCTGTGCCTGACCTCCCTCGCCAGGACGGCCCGGGTCCGCTATCTGCCCAAATGGGGGTGGGCGGTTTTCTGCGCTGTGTCAGTGCCTCTCGGCGGCATCATCTACCTGAGTATCGGCCGGGTCCGCGCGCCGTCCGGCCCATGCTCAGGCCAGGCGAGACATGCCGATACCAGCGGCCCTCTTCCTTAACGGCGCCCATCAGCCATGCCCGTCACTGACCGGTTATGCAGCGAGCACCCGGCGGTGGTCGGCGTCGGAAGGAGCCGGGCAGAGAATGCCGCCGTGACAAGCACGGATGAAGCCGCGCGCACGTCGCTTCTCCGGCGCGGATTCGCGCTGGAGTACGTCACTCTCGGCTGGAACGTCGCGGGAATCGTCGTCCTGGCTTTCGCGGCTATCTCGGCCCGGTCGGTGGCTCTGGCCGGATTCGGCCTGGACTCGCTGATTGAGATCGGCGCGTCCGCCGTCGTCATCTGGGAACTGTCCGGGACCGGCCAGGACCGGCAGCGCCGCAGCCTGCGGCTGATCGGTTACGCCTTTGCGGCACTGGCGCTCTACCTGCTCATCCAGTCAACCTTCGTGCTCGTCACCGCCTACCACCCGCGCCACTCCCTGCTGGGGATTAGCTGGACAGCGGTGACCGCCGTGATCATGTTCATGCTCGCGGCAGGCAAGGCCCGCACCGGCCGGGCACTTGGCAACCCGGTCCTGCGTACCGAGGGCCGGGTGACCACGATCGACGGCATCCTTGCTCTGGCGGTCCTGCTGGGCCTCATCCTGAACGAGACCGCAGGCTGGTGGTGGGCCGATCCGGCCGCCGCGTACGTGCTGGTCTTCTACGCCGCCCGCGAGGTTCGGGACATTTTCTTCCCGGACCTGCCCAGCAGGGGAGCTAATTCTCCGGGGTGCCTTCGCGATCAGGCGCTGCGGCGCTTGCGTCGTAGGCCGCACGGTGGGCGTCGATGTCGGGGTTGTGCTCGATGGCCCAGTTAGCCAGCGCGACCGCATGCGGAATCAGGGTCGTCGCGAGATCGCTCAGTTCGTACTCCACGCGCGGCGGCACCTCGGCGTGCGCCGTCCGGATCACCAGCCCGTCACGTTCCAGCTTGCGCAGTGTGAGCGAGAGCATCCGCTGAGATATGCCGGGGATGCGCCGCTGCAGCCCGGTGAACCTCAGCCGCTGCGTGTGGAGCGTCGCAATGATCAGCAGCGCCCACTTGTCGGCGATCCGGTCCAGCAGCCCACGGATGGCCCGACCCTGGTCGCCCCTGATCAGGCAGACGTCCTCGTAGTCAGGCAAGGGGACCTCCCTGATAGCTACGCACACCGGTGTGCCTTTTGTAGGCACTCCGATAGTGAACAACAATGACGCTACTTACAACTAGTAACTGAGGAGCTAGCGCCATGACCGTGGCCTACTGGACCATCGCTGCGCTGCTGGCGTTGCTCTACCTGTACTCGGGCGGGCTCAAGGTGCTGCGAACACCAGATCAGCTGCGGCCGATGATGGGCTGGATCGACACGATGCCGTTGCGGCTGGTGCGAGCCATCGGCGTGCTGGAGGTACTCGGAGCGCTCGGGCTGATCCTGCCCCCGCTGACTGGCATCGCGCCGGCCCTTGCGCTGGCGTCAGCTATCGGCCTCCTGCTGATCCAGGTCGGCGGGATCTCCCTGCACCTCAGCCGCGGCGAGGTAAAGGTGATCGGGCTGAACCTCGTCCTGCTCGCGCTCGCCGGCGTCGAGATCTGGCTCGCGACCGTCTGGCTGTAGCGCTGCCCGCCGCCCGGCGGCTACTGCACCGGGTGCGGTGAGGCTGCCCGCCGCACCATCCGGGCCCGAACCCCGAGGAAGGCAACAACCACGACGACCAGGTAACCGGCATATACCACTAGCTGCAGCGGAGTCGGTGCGTCGCTGTACCCGAAGAAACTGTGGAGCACGTCGCCGAACGAGCTGCTCTCCGATAGCAAGCGGGCTGAATGCCACATCGGGGCAGCCAGTACCGGCAGCCAGCCCAGCTGCTGAAGGTTCTCGACCGCGTCGGCGAGCAGCCCTGCGGCGAAGACCATCAGCAGGACGCCGATGACGGTGAAGAACCGGGCCAGGTTGAGCTTGTGGCCGAGCCGGTAGATGACAAACGCGACTATCAGCGCTCCGGCGAGCCCGATCGCCGCTCCGCTCAGGGCACCCGCCGTCGAAGTCGAGAAGATGATCGCCAGCGTGAACACCACGGTCTCGAGCCCCTCCCGGCCAACGGCCTGAAAGGCCAGGAGGCCGAGGCCCCACCGCGCCCGGCCGTCCAGCGCCGCGTCAGCGCGGGAGCGCAGCTCTTTCGAGAGCGAACGGGCGTGCTTGCGCATCCAGAACGTCATGTACGTCAGCACGGTTGCCGCGACCAGGAAGGTAGCGGTCTCGAAGATCGTCTGCACACGTGAGCCGTCGTAGCTGCGGATGGTCTCGTACGCCACCGCCCCGCCGGCCGCGGCCAGGACAAGGGCCGCACCTACGCCGAGGAAGACGTCACGGAAGTGATCCCGGCGCCCGATCCGGTTAAGGTACGCGAGCAGGATCGCGACGATCATGCTCGCCTCGACGCCCTCCCGGAGGAAAATCACGAGCGTCGCGAGCACGTGCAGGTCTCCCGTCGGTTCGGCTGCGTCAGCGCATTAGGTTAGGCTAGCCTAACTATACTGAGCGGTTCCAGGCCAGTTCAGCCAGCTTCACGGCTAAGTGCCCGGTGTGACCAAGGTCATCCCGACCACAGGTACCGCACGCCGATGGCGACGACCAGCACCCCCATGACTCTCCGGATGAGCAGGTCGGGCAGACCAGACTGAATCCGCGCGCCCGCATACGCGCCCGCGAGCCCGCCAGCGCCGAGCGCGATCCCGGTCGGCCAGCTTGGCGAGACCTGCCCGTGGTGGTGGAGCGAGAGGATCGTAAAGGTAATCACGCCCGCGACGGACGTCACAAAGGTAGCCGCGAGAGTAGCCGGGGCTACCTCGGCAGGCCTGCGGCCGGTGCCGATAAGCACCGGTGCGAGGATCGAGCCGCCGCCGATTCCGTAAATCCCGCCGACGCAGCCGACGGCTGCGGCGAGCACGACGAACGCGGGCCCCGGGACTTGCCGGGCGAGCCGGCCCGTCGCGTCCGACCCAGCAACCGCGGGCGCGGATACGGCGGCCCACACGCCAATCGGTATCAGCACCGCGCCCGCCACCAGGTCGAAGACGCGAGGACCGGGAAGCAGCTCCACGCGGATCACCGACCCGGCGATGACTCCCGGCAGGGTTCCGGCGATCAGGACCAGGGTGAGGCGCCCGCCCGTCTGACCCTGCCGCCAGTACCGGTAGATCGCGCCCGGCGTCGCGATGACGTTGTACAGCAGATTGGTCGGGGTCACCGACGGGCTCGGCGTGCCAAGCACGCTGACCTGGAACGGGAGCAGGAGAACGGCACCTGAGATGCCCGCCGGAGTCGCCACCACCGCGATCGCGAAGGCCGCGACGAGCGCGACGACCTCTGTCCAGCCAGGCCCGAGCATCCGCGGAGATTACTAGCCGCAAAGGCGGGAATCAGGCGATGCCCGCCAAGTTGCGCCGCGCAACCGGGCAGTCGCCCGCGGCCGTCGCCGGCTCCGAAAGGGCGTGAGTTACTGATCGCTGCCCCAAGAGAGGGGCGTCGATCGGTAACTGACGCCCTTTCGGAAGGCGTCCCGCGGATCAAGACGGGTCGGCCGAGTCCGCGGAGCCTCAGCCACGGCGAACTAGCGGGACCTGGCTGAGGACGATGCCGAAAAGATCGCGGTACGCGGCGAGCAACGCCGCGTCGTCGTCGAGGCGCTCTTCGGTACGGCCACCGCCGGCTGTCCGGATCAGCGCCCTGCCGCTGACGGAGACGCGGCCTTCGTCGGTCAGGAGCGAGCAGATCGTGTCCTGCGTGAAATGTGACGCCGGCGACGTCTGCTGGTACCAGCAGGGCGGGGCGAAGTCGTCCAGCGCGCGCGGCCGCAGCTCGATCCGGTACTGCGGCTGCCCGTCCCTGAGCACGTCGAGATCACCGCCGTCGGCGTCCGCGAGCTCGAAGACACCGGCCGGATCGTCCTGCCGGGCTCTGCCGTCAAGCAGCAGCGGGTACACGCTGTGCCTGCCGAAACCCACGTCGGCGAGCCAGGGACCGCTGCCGTCCGACCCGTGCACAATGAGGGCAAGGTGATCAAACGGCGGCCCGAGGCCGTCCTGGCCGAACACGCGCGCGCCGACCCTGGTCACCCGCGCGCCGAGCGCCTCGAGCAGCAGAGCGAACAGCCCGTTGAGCTCGTAGCAGAACCCGCCGCGGCGGCGCCTGACAATCTTCCCGACCAGGTCGTCCTCGGCGAGCGAGATCGGCTCGGACAGGTGGATGCTGAGATTCTCGAACGGCACCGCGAGCTGGTGAGCCCGGTGCAGAAGGCGGATCCCGGCGGCGTCAGCGCGCACACCCGGCGGCGCGCCGATCCGCTCGAGATAAGCCGAGGCCGTCTGGCTTTCCACGCGCGCACCTCCGTTAGTGCTGCCGACGCTACCGCTCTGGTGCCGGCCGCTCACGCCCGCACCGGCCGCTGGCGACGGTATCGTCCTGACCGTGACTATCGTGCCGGATGCCAAGGACTGGACCTGGGTCCTGCAGCGCCCGTGCCCCGAATGCGGACTCGACACGCAGGGCTTCCCCCGCGCCGGTCTCCCGGCGATGATCCGGGCCTCCGGCGAGCGCTGGCGCCTGCTGCTAGCCGCGCCCGGAAACCACCGGACCCGGCCAGAGCGGGGAACGTGGTCGGCCCTGGAGTACGGCTGTCATGTACGCGACGTGTTCCGCCTCTACGACACCAGGCTGACGCTGATGCTGACGCAGGACGGACCGCGGTACCCGAACTGGGACCAGAACGTCACCGCGATCGAGGACGGCTACGCCGAGCAGGACCCGGCCGCGGTAGCGGCCGAACTCGCCGCGGCCGCGGAGGTCATCGCGGCACGTTTCGAGCGAGTGTCCCGGGATCAGTGGCTGCGACCCGGATTCCGCAGCGACGGCGCCGAGTTCACCATCGAGTCGTTCGGGCGGTACTTCATCCACGATCCGCTGCACCACTACTACGACGTGACACGTACTACGGCCTAGCCGGCGGCAGGAGCCCGGAACGCTGGCAGGCATCCCCTGGGCCGCGGCCTTAGTGGCGTCCGGGTGGGCGATTTACCTCGTTCCCGTCGTGATTGGATGACTGATGACCGAAGCGCTGCGGCACGTCACGTTCGACCGCCTGCATAACTTTCGTGACTTCGGCGGATATCCGGCGGCAGGCGGGCGGCGAGTGCGCTGGGGGCGGCTGTACCGGTCGGACTCGCTCGGGAAGCTCCGCGGCGATGACCTGGCCCGCTTCTCGGCGCTCGGGCTGCGCACCGTCATCGATCTGCGCTATCCGTGGGAGGCCGACGCCGGCGGCCGGGTGCCCGCCGGATTCGGGCTGGCGTACCACAGCTGCAGCATCGAGCACCGGCCCTACGACCAGGCCGCGCTCGCCGAGGTGGTCGACCCGGTCCGGTTCCTCGCCGACCGCTACGCAGAGGTCGCAGCCGACGGAGCCGCCGAGATCAGCCAGGCGCTGCAGGTCGTCGCGGCAGCGGACAGCGCGCCGCTGGTGATCCACTGCGCGTCGGGCAAGGACCGGACCGGCATGGTGGCGGCGCTGGTGCTGTCGCTGCTCGGAGTGGCCGAGGACGACATCGCCGCCGACTACGCTCTCACCGGGCTGGCGACGGAGAGGCTCATCGCGGACTGGCATGCCTTCTATCCGGACCGTCCGCTGCTGTGGCCGCACTACGGGGCCGCTCCGGCGCAGCTGATGCGCGTGTTCCTGGATGAGCTGGCAGCCCGCTACGGCTCCGTGCGGCAGTACGCCACCGGCTACCTGGGGGTCAGCGATGCCGTGATCAGCGAGATCCGGGCGCTGTACCTGAACTGAGGGCCGCGGCGCAGGCGCAGACGGAGCCGCGGGCCGGGCCGGTCACAGCGAGCTGCGGCGCACCGGGCCGGGCACGGCGGGGCTGAGCCGCTGGGCGCGGAGCACGACAATCACCCGCTGAACAGCCAGGCTGACCGCCAGGTAGAGCAGGACGGTCGCGTCGCCCAGGCTGCCGATGTCCTTGTGCTGGCCGATCAGGTAGTCGTAGCCAAGGTGCGCTCCGAGTGCGACAACCCACAGCGCGGCGGTCAGGATGTTCCCCTTTGACCAGGCCTGCCCGTCCTGAATCCAGATTCTGACCGTTGCCGCCCTGGCCGCCCCGAAAATCGCGGCGAGCACGAGGCTCCCGGCCAGGGCCACGATGGCGGCGGAGCTTGCATGGAGTTTCTGCAGGTACTGGGCCGTCTCGATCAGCCCGATGATCACGAGGATGAGCACCAGGCGCTGATTCCCCTGCACGGGCCGGGCCACCAGCTGGCGGTAAATGAGAAGGCCGAGAACAGCCACGCCAATAACAAGGTAGAGAACCGTCTGGCTGGACATATATCCCCTGTTAGCTGCCCCGCCTGAGCCCGGTGGCCCGGCGGTGACTGTCGGAGCAGCTCTGGTTCTCAGGCTAGGCCGGATGGCGCGCAGGCGCCCGTGTACGCCGTCCGGATCTGGTCATGACGTATGTCATCTGGCCGGCACGCTCGGTCACTGGAAGGTAACGGCCTGTCAGGTTGTCTCGGGGGAGATTGCGGGGCCAGATCGGAGGTGCTCGATGGGCCTGCCTGCACGGCAACTCAGGACGCTCGACCACATCGAGACCATGCTGCGAGCGTCGGACCCGAAGCTGGCCGGGCTGTATGCCATCTTTGCCCGGCTCAACCGGGACGAGCAGATGCCCAGCGTCGAGGAGGTCCGGCACCGGGCCCATGCGCTGCTGACCAGGCTGCGCTTCACGCTGGCTGTCTTTCTGTCCCGGCTTCGCCTGAGCCAGATCCGCCGTCAGCCGGCCCTGCTGTTCTTCCCGCTCGCCATCGCGATCATCGTCCTGCCGATCGTGCTCTCCGGGCGCTCGGCGTCGGGAAACGTCTGCGCGCCGGTCGGGTCTGTCGCGGCTACCAAGTACCTCGCGAAGACCCGGAACTGCAAGTCGCCGGCTCCCACCCTCTACCGGATGACCTTCGAGCATTAGCGGGCCGGGTGCCGGCGTCAGCGCTTCGAGCTGAGATCAGGGCTTCGAGGTGAGAACCGCGGCCAGCTCAGGGCGCGCGCAGCGCGGCGCTGAGTTCGCCGACGCGGCGCTGCCGACCTGTGCACAGGTGGCCAGCAGGACCATGTCACCGGACGGGGTCGCGCTGCCGCCCAGACCGGACAGGTCCACGAAGAAGTGCGGCCACGGGAGCCCGGTCGACGACCAGGCCACCCGGCGGGACTTCAGGTCGTAGCCCCAGGCGTCGCCGAGGCCGTTCTGGTCAAGTCCGAGCGCGATCCCGCCCTTGACCCAGTACAGGCTCGCCGCCACCGAGACGGCCGAGCTGCTGACAACTCTGTCGGACGCGATGCTGACGCCGAGCAGCCTGCTCCCGCTCGTCAGGTACACGGTGGTCTGCCCGCTGTCGGCCAGCTCGACGCCCGTCGACGGCCGGGTCCACAGCAGCCTGCCCGTGCCGGCGTAGGCCCAGACCTGCTCCGGCCCGGCAAACAGAAGGTCACCGCCGGCCGCCTCAGTCAGCTCACCAGGAAAGACGCCACGGGCGGGCCTGATGAGCTGCTCCGCTCCGGTCCGTAGATCGATCCGCCGGACCGCGGCGACGCCTAGCCGGCAAGAGAGCCGCCACCGCTGTCGGTGACGTAGAGGTAGCCGCCGGAGACGCGCCAGGTCTGCCCCGCTGACCCGGTCGGCCGGCTCCAGATCACCCGCCCGGTCCTGGTGGCGAAGTCGGTGACGGTCCGGGTGCCGATGATGACGGCACTGGTGCCGGTCGCCTCGACGGCTCCCCCGTACGGGGCCGCATTGAAGCTGCCCAGCTGAGCACCCGATGCGGCGGAGAGGATCACCTCACGCCGGCCATCGGGCTGGCCCGCGGGCGGCTCGATGCCCACGGCGACGGCACTGGTGAACGCCCGGACGCCCGAGATGGACGACCCGGCCGGGAAACCTGCCAGCGACACGCGCCACAGCTGCCGGCCGGTGGCCTCGCTGATCGCCGTGACGGTCGTGCCGGTCCCGACGATGGCCAGACCGGCGCCGCTCGCGGCATAGGCACCGCCCTGGCTGGTGACTGTGCCGGATACTCCCGGCTGCGCCAGCCAGGACCCGGACAGGGGCCGGGTCCACAGCACCGACCCCGGCGTCGTGCAGCGCAGGCCCGAGCAATGCTGGGGCTGCGAGCTGCTGGCCCGGCCCGGAATGATGGCGGCACCAACCAGCACGACGGCAATCAGGCCTCGCTTGGCCCATGCAGCCGGCCCGCGCGCGACCTTCACGTCCTGCCCGGTCCTTCCCGCCGATCGGATCTCACCTCACGTTAACTGGTGTTGCCGCCGGCCGTGACCGGACTGCGCTGGCGGCGTCAGGCCGCCCGGATGGCCCGCGATCGCAGGGGTAGCGTGAGGCCCCGATAGCAGTGCCCGCGCGCGGCCGTTTCAGTAGCGTGGGCAGCGCCACGCCGGGCTTCATTTCCTGGAGGTATATCCATGACTGACCGTGCTCCGCTCCCGCATGATGTCCTGCCGCAGGTGCCCTCGTTCACCGTCGAGAGTGACGATGTCGCCGATGGCCAGCAGATGACCGAGGATCACGTCTACAACAGCTTCGGCATGAGCGGCGAGAACATCTCGCCGTCGCTGCGCTGGCACGGATTCCCGGCGGAGACCAAGAGCTTTGCCGTCACCTGCTACGACCCTGATGCCCCGACCGGGTCTGGCTTCTGGCACTGGCTCGTCCTGGACATCCCGGCGTCGGTCACCCAGCTCCCCCGCGGTGCCGGAAGCAGCGACGGCAAGGGACTGCCGGCCGGGGCCTTCTCCGTGCGCAACGACTACGGCACCAAGGACTTCGGCGGCGCCGCACCGCCGCCAGGCGAGCCGCACCGCTACGTGTTCACCGTGTACGCGCTCAGTACCGATCACCTGGGGGTTGATTCCGACGTTTCGCCTGCGGTTGCCAGCTTCAACCTGACGTTCGCGACCATCGCCAAGGCCGTCATCGTCCCCGTCTACGGCCACGCGGGCTAGCTGGCCGGCGCCCGGCCGGCCCGCTCCGTCCCCCGGCAGCCCGGCCGGGCAGGATGGTGCCATGTCCCCCGGCGATCCGGCCACCAGGTCCGTTTTTGACGCGGCTGCCAGCGAGTACGACGCCGCCCGGCCGTCGTATCCGGCGGGCCTCTTCGAGGAGCTGGAGAAGAATGCCGGGCGGCTGGCGGGCAAGATCGTCCTGGACTGGGGTGCCGGGACCGGCATCGCCAGCCGCCAGCTCGCCGAGCGCGGCGCGACAGTCATCTCGCTGGACATCGGCGAGCAGATGCTGCGCAGGGCGCTCGCCCGCAGCCCGCGGGCATCCTGCGTGCTGGCCGACGGCAGCCGCATGCCAGTACGGAGCGGGTCAGCCGACCTCGCCACGTTCGCTCAGTCCTGGCACTGGTTCGACCATCGCGCGGCGGCGGCCGAGGTGGCCAGGGTCCTCAGGCCGGGCGGCTACTGGGCCGCCTGGTGGAGCCGGGCCCGCGCCGAGGGCGAGACCTGGTTCGACGCCTACCGGGAGCTTGTCGTGACGTCATGTCCGAACTACCTGCGGCAGACCGGGCGGAATGCGGAGCAGGCTCCGGACTGGAGCGACCCGGCCATTGCGGCCGAGGCCCCGATGGAGCCGGCCGGCACAGTCATCGTGCAGTGGACCAGGGAGGTGTCGGCGGCCGACTGGATCACCGAGGATCGCAGCAAGTCATATTTCATCGAGCTGGAGCCGGACCGCCGGGAGTCGCTTCTCCGCGAGGTCGGCAGGATCATCGAGACCGAATTCCCCGACGGCGAGATGTCCGTGCGGTACAACACCCTGCTGCTGCTCGCCCGCAAGGCGGGCTAGCCGCGTGCAGCGCTCCGCGCCTGACTGGCCGAGTACGGCTACTGCGCCAGCCACAGCCGCTTCTTCTGTGGCCCGCGCCTGCACCTGGTCTGCACCCGTCAGGGCCTGCCCATCGCCCTCGCCCTGACCGGGGCCAAGGCCGACGAACGCGAGACTCTCCTTGACCTCCTGGAAGCCGGATGCTCGTCACAAAACGATCTTGGACACCCTCGTTCCCGTCTCCGCAGGCCCCCCTTGGACCACACCGTCAGGAGGAACCAGTGTCATACCCGCAACTGCTCACCCCCGAGGAGAAGCTCGCCGACGCGAAGAAGCTGCTGAGCCTGCCGCGTATCGTCGTGATCTGCGGCTCCACCCGCTTCATGACCGAGATGAACGAGGCCGATCTGCGGGAGACCAAAGCCGGAAAGATTGTCGTCAAACCGGCCATTGACATGAAGTCGCCGCACGAACTTTGGTCCGATCCTGCCGAGGCCGAGGCACTGAAGGCTCGACTCGACGATCTGCACCGGGCGAAGATCCGGCTCGCTGATGAGGTGCTCGTCGTCGGCGACTACATCGGAGACAGCACCCGAGCCGAGATCGCCTACGCCCGGTCGCTGGGCAAGCCCGTGCGGTTCACGCACCCCGAAGCCGACCCTGACGCCTGACCGCCCGCTGCCACCTAGTCTTCGCCCGCCAGGAAATTGTCGCGGAGGAACTCCCGCAGCCTGCCGAAGGCCGCCAGCAGAGCGGGCCGGTCAGCCGCCCGGACCTCCGGGAGGTCCGCCAGGTCGGCCCCGATGTCGCCAAGGACCTGGTCCATCGCCGAGATCAGCTCGACCGGATCCCTGATCGCGATCAGGTCCCGGTCCTGACGGACCATCACCTGGTCGCGGACCAGCAGATCGGCGATCTCCGGCGAGCAGCCGACTCCGGCCTGGAGCAGGTCGCTCCAGCGGCGCGCGATCGTCCTGATCCCGGCTGTCGAGCGGTAGCCGAGAAAGATCGCCTCCCAGGCTCCGGACACGAACCGGTCCCAGCCGAGGTCCTCGATGTCCTCGGGGTCGCTGTAGTACACCGGCGCAGCTTAAGCCGCGGCCAGGGCCGGGCGGAAGCGCTGCATTCGTCAGGCTGGCGGGATTGTCGCGATTCGCTCGCCGCACTGCGTCACCGAGTAGCCGGGCAGGCTCGCCAGCTGATCCAGCAGCCAGGGCGAGGACAGCGCCCGGTACAGGGCCTGAATCTCCCGTGAGCCGACGTGGGCGGCGGGAACGACCAGATCGAAGCGCTCGGCCGTGAGGGGAACGAACGCAAGACCGTAGGCGAGAGCCGCAGGCTCGCTCGCGATGCCCGCGTCGGCCAGCCCGGCCGCGATGGCCGCGGCCACCTCCAGGTGACCCGTTGCCCTGGTCGGGTAGCCGTCGAGCCGGGTGGCGTCGATGCCGTGCGTGGCGAGCTCCCGGTCCAGGACGTAGCGGGCCTCCGCACCGGCCTCGCGGTTGACTAGCCGCAGTCCGGCTGCGGCGACGTCGGCCACACCGGTTATCCCTTCGGCCAGCTCGGCCCGCAGCACCAGGCCCTCGCGCCAGGAGCAGAATCCGATCACCTCGCCGCCGTCGCGCAGCAGTTCCCTGGCCGGCCCGGTGTTGTAGTCGCCCGACCGGCCGCGCAGATGCGCGCCGGCTACGTGCACCAGCCCGTCCGCGGCCAGGCTCAGCGCCTCCCGGCTCGGGCACGGCCACCAGGCGAACGAGACCGGCGGATCGAGCAGGCCGAGCGGCAGCTCGACCAGCGGGAGGGCCGGATCGCAGCCGGCCACGACCAGCGTCGGCCGGGACGGCCCGAGCGGGACGACTTCACCGGGACCGCTGACCCGGCCGCCGGCCGGCGCGAACCCGGCCCTGGTGACAGTGCCGCCGCTGAGCGGCAGCGCAACGAACGAGTCCCCGACCGGAACGAGCGAGACGCGCGAACCCGACTTGCCGAGTGGCGCAAGCGCGCGGACGGGCACCGCCGGCTCGGGAATCGCCGGCCCGAATAGCTCCTCGACAGTCAGGCCCAGGGCACGCCCGAGCGCCAGTGCCACCCGCAGCGACGGGTCGGACAGCCCGGCCTCGACCGCTGACACCGCCTGCCTGGAGACCCCGGCCATGCCGGCCAGCTGCTGCTGCGAGAAGCCCCTGGTCTGCCGCGCCAGCCGCAGCCGGGCCCCGGCGCGGGCCCCGCCCGGCTGAGCCCCGCCCGGCTGACCCCCGCCCGCCTCGGGCAGCTGTGCCGCCCGGTCCGGCTTGCGCGGGCGCCCGGTCACGGCCGGGATCCTTCGCGGACGTGTCCGTCAACAGCCGTGCCGTCCGGACCAAAGGAGGGCGGGTCGAGCACGGTCACGGTCAGGTCGCCGCCGCCGCCTGCACCGGGCCGGTCAGCCAGCCGGCATGTCACCGTCGCGGCCCTGGCGTTCCGTCCAGCGGCGGCCTCCGGGATGCCGGCGCGGTCCTGCTCCGGAGACACCAGGAGGAGATCGGCCTCCCAGGCGGCGCCCGCGGGCCTGCTCGCCACGACTTGCCCGGTCAGCACCAGGCCACGCTCGGGCGCGGCGCCCGCAACGATCCGGTCCGGGTGCACACCGGCAGTTATACCCGGGCGGCCGGGGACTGGCGCGAATCCCAGGTACCCGACAAGCTCGGCGACCCGGGCAGACGCTGGCCTCAGCACGACCTGATCCGGCTCCCCCAGCTGCAGGATCCGGCCGCGGTCCAGAACCGCCATCCTGTCGGCAAAGGACTGCGCGTCAGCCAGCTCATGCGCCACCAGTACCGAGGGCACGGCGCGCTCGGTCACCAGCCGCACAACGAGCGCGGTGAGTGTCCGGCGCAGCCCGGCATCGAGACCCGAGTAAGGCTCGTCGAGCAGCAGCGCGTCACAGCGGGCGAGCAGCAGCCGGGCTAGCGCGGCCCGGTGCTGCTGCCCGCCGGACAGGCGCGCAGGCATCGCGGCGAGCAGCTCCGCGATACCCAGGGCCCCCGCAAGCTCAGTCAGCTCGGCCCCGCGCGGGTCGGCGGAGCGCGCATAGGCCAGATTGTCCCGTACGGACAGGTGCGGGAAGAGGCCGGGATCCTGGCGCAGCAGCCCGACCCGCCGCTGCCACGGCGGAACCGCCACCCGGGGCCTGGCCGTGCGGGTGAGGGTGCGACCGGCGAGCTCGATCAGCGCGGCCCGCGGCTGCACCAGGCCCGCGATAGCCTCCAGCAGGGTCGTCTTCCCGGCTCCGGACGGCCCGAACAGCGCCAGCCGCTGCCCTGGCGCGACCTCGATGGCAGCGCGCACGCTGAAATCGCGCCGGTCAACCTCGACGTCGGCCTTGAGCACGCGCGCTCCAAATGTAGGCAGCCAGTGGCAGCGGCAGCGCCACCACCAGCAGGACCAGGGCGTACGGAAGCGCTGATGCCAGGCCGGTCTCCTGCAGGGTGGTGTAGATCTGCAGCGGCAGCCCGTAGGGGTGGTAGGCAATGATGATGACAGCCCCGAACGCTCCCATCGCCCTGGCCCAGGCTACGGCAAGCGCCATGGCCAGGCCCGGCGATGCGAGCGGGAGCGTCACCCGGCGGAACACCCGCCGCGGCCGGTCCCCGAGTAGCGACGCCTGCTGCTCCAGCCGCGGGTTCACGCCGCTGAAAGCCGCCTGGGCACCAACGATGTAATACGGCGCTGACTCGTAAACCTCGGCGATAACCAGGGCCAGGAACGTATTGGTAGCCGACAGGTTGAAATGAGCGATCAGGTCCCCGAATACCGTGTACGGGCCCACCATGAAGACAAGCAGCAGGCCGATCACCAGCGGCGGCAGGAGCAGGCTGCACAGCACGCCCGCCTCCCAGATCCGCGGGAACGGCAGCGTTCCGCGGGCGAGCATCCAGGCCAATGGCGTGCAGATCACGAACAGCACGGCCAGCGTGACGCCGCCCGACTCCAGCGAGATGACCAGCGGCTCGAGCGCACCCGGATAGTCAAGCGAGCTCACCACCGAGTGCCAGGACAGGTGGATTAGCAGCGTGATGACGGGGCCGAGCAGAGCAATCCAGATGATCGCGGCCCCGATGACCGACACCCCCGCCGAAACGGACCGCCAGCCTCGCGGATCGGCCAGTTGACGGCTGGGCCGGCCAGGCTGCCCGGAAGGGTCTCCCCCCCGGGCAGCACCGGCGGCAGCAGCCGGGCTAGCCGCCCAGCTCACTACGGATCGCGGCGGGTATCGCGCTCGTTGTGCCTGTGGCCGTCAGGGGCAGCAGCTTGAATCCGCCCGCCTTGTACAGCGCCAGGCCCGTCGGGGAGAGTGTGTACTTCACGAAGGCGATCGCCGCCGGAGTCGGCTTGCCGATGAGGGTGATGTCGATGACCTGCGGCGAGCCGCTCTTAAGCGTCGGCTTCCCGCCCGGCGGCGTGACTGTCACGGTCGCCTTCGCGTATTGCGCCGCTAGCGCGGCGTCACCGAGGTTGATCGCCGGCGGCAGCGGGATGTAGTCCAGGTGCAGCTCGATCGCCTGGGTGATGAAGGCACTGGAGGCGTCCAGCTGGCCGGACTGCAGGGTTGAGTCGAGCGACGACTCAGCGTAGATCTGCGAGGAGGTCGAGGAGCCCGCCGGCCCGCCGAGGATCTTGGTCACCGTGTCCGAGGGCAGGTGATAGTACGACTGGGCCAGCTCCAGCATGTAGATAAAGTCGCGGCCCTGCGGGTCGATGGCCGGGTCGGTCCTGCCGAGCTTGAAGCCCGGCGTCTGCATCAGCGTGAAGAGATCCTTCAGCGGCTTGGAGCCGTCCGCTACCGCCTTGAATTCCGGGGCGTACTTGCTCTTGGGATTGTAAGCCACGACCATCGACGTGCCCGCGTACTGGACATACCACTTGGTGAACTTGGGGAACAGCGGCGTGACGTTGTCGCCGCCGACGCTTTCGAAGACGTTCGGGTGAATCTCGCCGCCAGCGATATCAGCCTCGAGGTCGCCCGACGAGGCGCCGTAGCCCGAGTACTTGTAGCCTTCGGCCTTCGTGAACGCGGGGCTGACGACCTTCTCATTGAGGTACTCGAGCGAGGATGCGTACGCGACGCTAGCGGTTTCTGAGGCCTTCGAGCTGTTCGAGCTCGAGGTGCTGGGAGAAGAGCTGCCGCAGCCAGCCGCGGCAACTCCGATGCAGGCAATTGCGATAACCGCGGCGATCTGGGCGCCGCGGCGATGAGTGAGGGCCACCATTCCCCCGACGATAGCTAGCACAGGTTGCGCACCGCAAGAAAGATGGACACGACTTGGCATCATTCCGCCGCAGACCCCTCAGCGCTGCCAGAGCGAGCCTTCAGCCAACCTTCAGCAGCTTCCGCTTCGATAACAGTTGCGGCTGCACCAGCCGGCGCGCCTTAGCATTGACAGCGGCACATCGGTCGTGCATGGCGGCGCCTGGCACGGTGGCAGCCTCCAGCCGGACGGGGCCCCGGCGCGCTGTGTGCCAGCAGACAACCCCACAAGCAAGGCGAGGCAGCATGGGCAAGGCTGAGCGGATCCGGCGGATGAACGCTCGGGAGAGGATCGCGGCGCAGCAGGCCGCCGCGAAGCGCGCGGAAGCCCGGCGGCGGATGTTCCTGGCCGGCGGCAGTGTCCTCGTCGTCCTTGCCGTCGTCATCGTCCTGATCGTGGTCAAGAGCCTCGGCGGCTCGTCGACCCCGGCCGCCGCCACGAGTGGCCACACCGCGAGCGCCGCCGACACGGCCGCGGTCACCAATGCCATCACCAGCGTCCCGGCCAGCACACTGAACGAGGTCGGTGCCGGCAGCGGCGTCAGCAAGCTGATCCCGACGTCCGGCCAGCCTCTCCTGACGTCGGGCGGCAAGCCCGAGCTCCTCTACGTCGGCGCCGAGTACTGCCCCTACTGCGCGGCCGAGCGGTGGGCCCTGGCGGTGGCGCTGAGCCGGTTCGGCACCTTCTCGGGCCTGCATCTCATCCACTCCACCGGCAGCGACATCTACTCCAACACCTCGACCCTGTCCTTCTACAAGTCCACCTACACCAGCAAGTACCTGGTGTTCACGCCGGTCGAGTGGTTCGGGCTGGTTGACAACGGCGTGCAGCTGCAGAAGCGCACCAAGCAGGAGGCCGCGCTGATGTCGAAGTACGACGCGCCGCCCTACGTTGAGTCCGCCGAGGCGGGCAGCTACCCGTTCATCGACATCGGCAACCAGTACGTGGACATCGGTGCCCAGTACCTGCCCTCGAACCTGGGCAGCCCGGAGACCATCGACGCTTCCCACTACGGGCTGACCTGGACGCAGATCGCCGCGGACCTGAAGAACCCGAACAGCACGGTCGCGCAGGGCATCGACGGGGCGGCCAACTCGATCACCGCGGCGATCTGCAAGATCGACAAGAACGCCCCGGCGAGCGTCTGCTCCTCGGCGGCCGCCCAGGCAGGGTCGGGAGGGCTCTGATGGCCGGCCAGAAATCCTCCGGGCGCGGGCCCAGGCCGGGCCAGGTCACGCGAACCTCGCCGACCGCCCGGCCGGCGACGGCGCCGGAGCGCCAGGCTGCGGGCAAGCAGCCGAGACCGGCCGCCGCGCGCGCGGCGACGGCGGCCGGCTCCGGCAAGAACGGGAGCGGCGCGGGAAGCGCCAAGTCCCGCCCGGCGGCCGCGGCTGCCGGGGCAGCCAGCGGGGCGAAGAAGGCCGCCAGCCCGGCTCCGGCCGCCGCTGAGCCGAGCGGAGGGCCGCTGCACCGGCTCGGCCGGGCCGCATGGTCGCCGTTCCGCCAGATGGGCGGCCTGCCGCTGGCGACGTTCATCTTGTCGCTCTACGGGCTCGGCGCTTCCATCTACCTGACGATCGCGCACTACGACACGCAGATCACGCTGGCCTGCTCGGACAAGGGCCTGATCAACTGCGAGGAAGTGACGACCAGCGCCCAGTCCATGGTGTTCGGCGTCCTCCCGGTCGCCGTACTCGGACTCGCCTTCTACGTCTTCATGGTCGCGGTCAACTCGCCCTGGGCATGGCGGCTGAGCTGGCCGCCAGTGCGGTGGGCACGGCTCGGGTCGGTCATCGTCGGCATGGGCTTCGTGCTCTACCTGATCTACGCCGAGCTGGACCAGATCCACGCGATCTGCCTGTGGTGCACCAGCGTGCACGTCGCGACGTTCCTGATCTTCACGCTGCTGGTGTTCCAGGCCGCCTTCAGCTGGAACAGGACCGACGCACCGCGGCGCACCTAGCTGCCTGGCCGGCAGTTGCCGGCAAGGCGGCTGAAATACTGACATTGGCCCTGGCAACCAGGCCGGTGGCAGGCTCGCCTGATCGCGCCGTGTCATCATTAAGTAACAGCCCGTAGCGGGCTTACGGCGCATCGGACAACCCGGGCACCAGTGCAGGCAAGGGGTCGATCCTCAGCATGAGCAAGGCGGACCGCACCAGGCAGCAGACCGCGCGAGCGCGGATTGCCGCGCAGCAGGCCGAGCAGCGGCAGGCCGAGAAGCGGCGCCGGACGATCGCCATCGGCGCCATCGGGATCGCCGTGCTGGCGGTCGTGGGCATCATCATCGGCGCCGTAGTCAGCAGCGGCAGCAGCCCGAAGCAGTCAGGGGCCAGCAGCGGCGCGCTGCCCGCGAGCGTGCAGGCGAAACTGGCGGTGCCAGCGAGCACGCTCGCCACGATCGGGGCCGGCAGCGCGCTCCCGTCGGCGCTCAAGTCAGTCAACGGGGCGGCCCTCGCCTCTGGCGGCAAGCCCGAGATGCTCTACATCGGGGCCGAGTGGTGCCCGTACTGTGCGGCCGAGCGCTGGGCTATGGCCGTCGCGCTCCGCAGGTTCGGCACGTTCTCGCCGCTGAAGGGCATCCACTCGTCGTCGACCGACGTCTATCCGAACACCGCGACGCTCACCTTCTACCGGTCGACGTACTCGAGTAAGTACCTGGTGTTCGCGCCGATCGAGAACGAGGACATCAACCACAACACGCTGGTCACCCCCACCGCTGCCCAGCAGGCGATCTGGAACAAGTACGACCCGAGCAACGGCTACCCGTTCATCGACATCGGCAACAAGTTCATCGCCGGCACGACCTATAACCCGCAGGTACTGCAGGGCCTGACGTGGAGCCAGATCGCCGCGGATCTGCAGAATCCCTCATCGCCGGTGGCACAGGGCGCTGACGGCTCGGCGAATCTGTTCACCGCCGCCATCTGCAAGATCACCGGGAACGCGCCGGCCAGCGTCTGCACCGCAGCGCCGGTGAGCGCGCTGGAAGGCAAGCTCTAGCGCGCCGGGGGATCAAGCTCGGGAGCCATGGGGCGTGATGCTGGATCTGCCGCCCCTCTATGGCCTGCAGATCCAGCATCACGCCCCATCGCCGGCGGCTACTCAGCCGCGTGGCAGACGGCTTCCACGTTGTTGCCGTCCGGATCACGGACAAACGCGCCAAAATAGCTCTCGTCGTACTCCGGCCAGACCTGCGGCTCGTGCAGCACCTCAGCACCGGCGGCGGCGTCCGCGCACTGGATGGACACGTGATCGAGCATGCTGCCCGCCTCTCCTGCTGTTCGCCGGATCTTGAACACAGCGGCGCGCTCAGGCCCCCGAGCCAGCCTGGCCGCCGGTGAGGAACTGAACGATCGCAACAGCCAAAGCGCGCGCCAGTTCCCGCTGGAATGCCGGCTCGGTCAGCAGCGCGGCATCCGCCGGGTTCGGCATGTTGCCGCATTCCACCAGAACCTTGGGCACGGTCGTGAGGTTCAGCCCGGCCAGGTCATCCCTGTCGATCAGGCCGTCCTGGCCGTAGTAGTCGCTCTCCGGCATGCTCGTGCCCGCCAGCAGCGCCGCCCGCACATCCCCGCCGAACCGCGCCGACGACCTGATCACCGAGTCGTTCGGCCCGTCAGCAACCGGCTCGAGCACGGTAAAGCCGCGACCGGACACCGGCCCGCCGTCGGCGTGGATGTCGATGGCGACATTGGCGTGCGACCTGTCGATGATCTCCGCCCTGGTGGTCACGCACGGTCCGATGCCGTCGTTGCTGTGCCTGGTCATGACCACGCGCGCGCCCTCCGCGATCAGATCGGCGCGCAGGTCGCTGGCGACATTGAAATTGAACTGGGCCTCGGTGTAGCCGGCCGCCGTCTGCGTCCCGGTCGTGTCGCAGTCCTCGTACTCGCGGCCGTTCCAGACCTGCCGGTCAATGATGTCCGGGGCGTCCCTGTTACGGCCGTTGTGGCCGGGATCGATGCCGACAACCTTGCCGGCCAGCGGCAGCACGGACGCCGATGGGGTCGGCGTGGCGCTCGTGCCTGATCCCGCACCCGAAGACCCTTCAGGCGGGAACGCGCTCCCCGTCCCCCCGGTAGCCGCCGGGGCCGCGGGCGACCGGGCGGCTGCCGGGCGCGGAGCTGCGGACGGGGCGGCACCGCAGCCTGCGCACAGCGCGGCGGTCAGGAGCCCGGCGACTGCGCCCGCACGCAGCATTACCCGCATTGTGTGAGACTAGCCAGGTTCGGCACCGGGCCGGCGTGGTACGCCTGATCCTCGAGTCAGGCGGCCGCGGTCCATTCCTCGCTGAGCTGCCAGAGCCGCCCGGCCAGCTCGGGCGTGGCCACCGGGCTCGGCTCCCGCTCGGCGCAGCTGTCGTAGTAGCGGCCGCTGACCTCAGCTAGCTCCGGCGCGGTCGCGCAGTACAGCGAGGTCCGCGCGCCCTCCTCAACCGTCAGCATCCGGCGGGTGACGAGCGGCCGCACCGGCCGCGGAACGCGCCGCCAGATGTCGGACGCCACCACGCCGGGGTGCAGCGAGTAGCTGGTCACCCCGGTGCCTGCCAGCCGCCGGCCCAGTTCCTGGCTGAACAGCACGTTGCACAGCTTCGACACCGCGTACTCGGCCATCCCGGTGATGCCGCGGGCGGGCCGCCGCAGCCGGGTGGCGTCGATGCCCTTTGCCGCGTAGTGCGCGTCACTGGAAACGGTGACGATCCTCGCCTGGCTGGCGGTCAGGCAGTCCAGCAGGGCGGTGGTGAACGCGAAATGACCGAGGTGATTGACGCCGAACATCAGCTCGAAGCCGTCGGCGGTGAGGCCGCGGCTGCCGCCGATCCCGGCGTTGTTGATGAGCACGTGCAGCGGCTCGCCGAGCGCCAGGAAGGCCTGAGCGCTGGCCCGGACTGAGGCCAGGTCGCCGAGATCGAGCCGGAGGAAGCTGACCTGGCTGGCGCCGTAGGCGGCCGCGAGCTCGGCCTGCGCGGCCCGGCCTTTCTGCTCCGACCGGCAGGCCAGATGCACCCGGCCGCCGCGAGCCGCGAGACCTCTTGCCGTGGCCAGGCCGATGCCGGTGTTGCCGCCGGTGACCAGGAATGTCCGCCCGGACAGATCGTCCATCTCAGCCGCCTTCGTCTCGCCGCCTGCCGCCAGCCTGCAGACGAAGGAAAGCGTCCCGCAGCGCGAGCCGCGCGCGCAATCGGCGGCGGGCCCGAGCCTGGCGGCAGGGCCCCGGACGAAGGCCGCCCGTCAGCCCCGCAGGGTGCGCCGCGTCCGCGCAGGCGGCAGGACCGCGGCCGGGTGCTCGGCCAGCTGCCGGAGCCTGGCCACCTGCCAGGCATAGTTCACCAGTCCGGAGGCACGGACCAGGCCGCCTGAGTCGACGAAGATGAGGAACGGGCCGGTCCGGACGCGGTAGGCCGCGTAGAGCTCGGGTGAGCCGAGCACCACGAACACGCCGTGCAGGCCCAGCCCGGCCAGTGTCGGCTCCGCCTTCGGGCTCGGCTGCGGCAGCAGCAGCAGAATCTCGGCGGGCGTGCCGCCGGCCGCCAGTTCGCGCAGCCCGTCGGCGACAGACGGGAAGGACCCGAGCAGGTGATCAGCGAACACGATGAGCTGAAGCGGCGCCGCCGGGGGCGAGGTGTGCAGGACTCCGGCCGAGTCGGGCAGCGACCAGGACGGCGCGCGCACCCCGGCGGGAAGCCCGTCCGGTACGGCAGCCGACGAGCTGGCGAATCTCACCCGCACGAACCGCAGCAGGCCAAGCACGGCTGCTCCGTACAGCAGGACGCCGGCAACAGCCCAGCTCACAGTCGCCGCTCTGGCCGCCGGGCCCGCGTCCTGCTCATCGCCTGACTGAACCACTATCACGCTCGGAGGTCAAGCAATGACACAGAGTAATCATATTTCCGCCTCGGAGCGCCACTCCGCTCATACTGCCCGGCTCGCGCCGGGCGCCGCCTGCTCTCGGGGCCCAGCTCCCGCGACAGGGCGCCCGCGCCTGCTGCTCGGGTAGTCAGCAGGCGCGGGCGCGCTCTAGGGGGCGCTCCCCCGGTTCTAGCCGTGCAGCAGGGGCCTGCCCAGCGGCACGGGGCCGCCGCCGGTCGCGGCGGACGCAGTGCCGACGTACAGGTAGACCCCGAGCGCGGCGAACGCGAGCACGACGACGCCGCCGGCCTTGCTCAGCCCGGCCGAGCCCTGGCTCGTGCCGAGTAGCACCAGCAGCAGCGCGACGTCGACGAGCCCGAGCAGCGCGGTGAACGCGACGGGCAGCCGCAGCGTCGCCAGCGTGAGCGCCACGATGATGATCAGCCACGCGGTGAGGAACAGTTCCTGCGTGCTGACGATGGCGGTGGCCGGGATCACGAACCAGTTGTGCGTAAGTCCGAGCACCAGGACCGCGTAGCTCAGCCAGAATCCGGCGAACGTGCCGAAGACGCTGGCCACCGCGCTCTGCCCGAGGACCGCGGCCCAGATCGTGGCCACGAACAGGCCGATCGACGTCGCGGCCAGGATGATCGCGAGCGGCGCGCCGACAGCGGCCGCGGGCACCATGCCGACCAGTGTCAGGCCGAGGGCGACTGAGCCCACGATGAAGGTCGGCAGCCCGAGCGCCATCGGGTCACCAGCCATGAGGCCCGTCGCAGGAGCTTCGACCGCGACCGCCTCGACCACCTCGACCTCCGCCGGGCTGGTGATCTGCGCCGCGCCGGACTGCGCGGACTCGTTAGCTGATGCGCCGATTGCGGTCATGGCCGCCTCCTCGCCAGGAAAAGCTTCGCCCGCGATCGCGGGCCATGACTCACTCGTACCGCCGGGTCAGCCCGGCCAGACTCTCAGTTTGAGTCAGGCCACCGGCGGCGGCGGGATGCCAGCCGCATCGGTCCTGGTCAGCCTGCCGGAACGACGATTCCGTACTCGTGGATCTTGCGGTAAATCGTGGCCCTGGACATGCCGAGCGACTCGGCGGCCTTCACTTTGTTGCCGTCGAAGTCGAGCAGGCTCTGCACGATGGCGTCGCGCTCCATGGACTCCAGCGGGCTCAGCAGCCGGCGGCTGACGGTCCGGCATTCCGGCGGCAGGTCCTTGGGCTTGATGACGCCGGTCCGGCGAAGCTGCACGACGCGGCGCAGTACCTGCCACAGCTGCTCGGTGTTGCCCGGCCAGTTGTAGCGCAGCAGCAGCTGGAGTGCCTCAGCCGAGCAGACCAGGCGGCCGGGCGGGTTGAGCTTGTTCAGCAGGAACGGCACGAGCTCGTGCAGGTCCTCGATGTGGTGCCGAAGCGGCGGCAGCTCGACCGTGCACGGGAAGTACCGCAGCAGCCGGGCCAGGTCCGGTCCTGGCTTGCTGCGCGCCAGCGTGACGGCCACCCAGAGCGAGCGGTGCCGCCCGGCCGCGACCGTCTCCTGCAGCGCTGCCGACAGGGCGTGCAGCTTGCGCGGGCTGAGCCGGTCCACGTGCCGGATGACCAGGCTGCCTGAGTCTCCGGTCAGCTCGGTGCGCGCGGCCGCGAGCCAGTCAGGATCTGCCGCGTCAGCAGCGTCGATCACGTGGAACCACCCGGCCGGGTTGCGCCGCTGATGGACGGCCCGGAGCACGGAGACCTTCCCCGAGCCGGGCTCCCCGCCCAGCGCCAGCCACTCCGCCGAGGCATACGCGGCCTCGACCTGGCTGCAGCCGCGCAGCCACAGCGGGCCTGAGCCGACCAGGCCCGGCAGGTACATCCGGGCGTGCGGCACCGGGTCGGCCGTTACCCGGCTGGCCAGGTCGGCCAGCCGCACGTGCACCACGCCGGCCCGGGGCGCCTGGGTGCCTTCCAGCGGGCGGCAGTAGAGCCGGGCGGTAACTCCCGTCGGCAGCGCGACCTGGACCGGTCCGTGCTGACCGGCGTCCAGCGCCTCCGCCGCCCGCCCGAGCAGCACCGCCTGGTCCGCGGGATCCAGCACCTGCCGCGCGTAGTCATTCAGCATGACGGTGTCCCGGCTCAGCGCCAGCACCATGCCGCTGGTCCGCTTGCAGGCCCGCAGGTACTCCTGCAGCAGCTGAACCTCGTGGGCGCTGGTGTCGGTCAGCAGTGCCTGCATGATCTGGTCGGCGGTCGTTTTCGCCAGCGCGATGAGCAGCGGGTCCGCATCCTTGCGCCAGCAGGTCAGGTCCACCGCGCCGACGGTGCGGCCGGAGACCGGGTGCCTGATGGGCACTCCGGCGCAGGCCAGGTCCTCCAGGTGCTCGGCGTAGTGCTCGTGCCCGAATACGTGCATCGGCTGGCCGCCCTCCAGGGCGGTGCCGATCCCGTTCGTGCCGACGAACTCCTCGGCATAGCTGAAGCCGGGCGCGAGCCGCACGCCGTCCAGGTGCCGGTCAAGGTCGGTGTCGGCGGCCATCCTGGACAGCACGAGCCCGTCCGCGTCGGTCAGGATGACGCTGATGGGCTGGCCGTCCAGGGCATCACGCAGGCTGCGCAGGACTGGCAGGGCGCTGCGGGTCAGCGGCGTATCCAGGTCGGGATCGCGAACGTAGCTGAGGTCGATCCGGTCGGCGGCCACCCGGGAGCGGCGGGACCGCCACCAGGACGCGAGGATCGTGTCCCGCACGTGATAGGGCTCGACCGACTCAGCGGTCAGGAACCGCTCGCGCGCGCTCGCCAGTCCCTTGTCGTCAGCGGGCGCCGACGGCTTTCTTGCCGTGTGTAACATCCGCCGCCTCCCGCCACCGCCGAAGGGCCTCACGCGGGCTGGAAGGGGGCCAGTCCGCGCTCACGTGAAATTGCGCTTCGCCTTCAAGGTAAGCACGCCGTCAGACCAACCTGTCTCAAGTTGAGACCTCCTGTCTATTGCGCCCGGCTTTCGATGCCGTAATGCCAGCCGAGCAGCATCACGAGACATTCAATCCGTGGAGCATCGTGAACCTGGTGTTCCACCATCTCGCCGCCGAGGGGCTGCATCCTGTCCTCGGCGAGGCAGGTGATCCCGGCGGTCCGGCAGCTGAGCTGCTGCGGGCGCTGGGGATCACTCCGGCAGCCGAGGGCAACCGGCAGCTGAGCGACAGCATCCGCAGCGAGCTCGAGCAGCTCAGGAACGCCGTCTTCGGCGGCGAGTGACTCCGGTACTCCGCCGGGACCGCGGCCGGGCGCCGTGCCGGGCAGTAACACGCCCGTTTCCTGCCCGAAACATCCCTGTCTCATGTTGAGAGCTCTCCGTGCCCGTCAGCGAGGTGTGATCGGCAGCACGAGGAATCCCCGTGCCGGAGGGGTTCGCGCGTCCGCCACCGAGGTGCGACGCCAGCGCTGACAGCTGGACGTCAGCACCGCAAAGCAGGGCCGTCTCGGGTCGGCCGGACCAAGGAAGGGGTGACGATGAGTCGCCAGAGCGTAGCCAAGGCTCACCAGAAGATTCAGGAACTCGCCTGGGAACCGCAGTACCACGAGCCCGTCTCGCAGTACGGCACCGACTACACGTTCGCCAAGGCCCAGAAGAAGGACCCGCTGAAGCAGGTCCTGCGGTCCTACTTCCCGATGCAGGAAGAGAAGGACAACCGCGTGTACGGCGCCCAGGACGGCGCGATCCGCGGCAACATGTTCCGCCAGGTGCAGGAGCGCTGGCTGGAGTGGCAGAAGCTGTTCCTGTCGATCATCCCGCTGCCGGAGATCTCCGCCGCGCGGGCGATGCCGCTGCTGTTCAGGACGGTCCCGAACCCTGAGCTGCACAACGGCCAGGCGATCCAGATGATCGACGAGGTACGGCACTCGACGATCCAGCAGAACCTCAAGCGCCTGTACATGAACAACTACATCGACCCGGCCGGCTTCAACTCCAGCCTCCGCAACTTCCAGAACGACTACTGCGGAACCATCGGCCGGCAGTTCGCCGAGGGCTTCATCACCGGTGACGCCATCACCGCGGCGAGCATCTACCTGACCATCGTGGCCGAGACGGCGTTCACGAACACCCTGTTCGTGGCCATGCCGGCCGAAGCTGCCGCCAACGGCGACTACCTGCTGCCGACGGTGTTCCACTCGGTCCAGTCGGACGAGTCGCGGCACATCAGCAACGGGTACGCCACCCTGCTGATGGCGCTGGCCGACGAGAGCAACCACCAGCTGCTCGAGCGCGACCTGCGCTACGCGTGGTGGAACAACCACCGCGTGGTGGACGCCGCCATCGGCACGTTCATCGAGTACGGCACCAAGGACCGCCGCAAGGACCGCGAGTCCTACGCCGAGATGTGGCGCCGGTGGATCTACGACGACTACTACCGCAGCTACCTCGTGCCGCTGGAGAAGTACGGCCTGGTCATCCCGCACGACCTCATCGAAGAGGCGTGGAACCAGATCTGGAACAAGGGCTACGTGCACGAAGTCGCCCAGTTCTTCGCCACCGGCTGGCTCGCCAACTACTGGCGGATCGACCCGATGACCGACAAGGACTTCGAGTGGTTCGAGTACAAGTACCCGGGCTGGTATGACAAGTACGGCAAGTGGTGGGAGAACTACAACCGCCTGTCCACGCCGAACGGTCACCACCCGATCGTCGCCGAGAGCGTCGACTACGTGTACCCGCACCGGTGCTGGACCTGCATGGTCCCGTGCCTGGTCCGGGAAGACATGGTCGTGGACGAGGTCGACGGGCAGTGGCGGACGTACTGCCACGAGGAATGCCGGTGGACTGACGCCGTGGCCTTCAGGCCGACCTACCAGGGGCGGCAGACCCCGAACATGGGCCAGCTCATCGGCAAGCGCGAGTGGGAGACGCTGTACCACGGCTGGAACTGGGCCGACGTGGTGTCGGACATGGGCTACGTCCGTGACGACGGCAAGACCCTGGTCGCCCAGCCGCACCTGAACCTGGATCCCAGCAAGATGTGGACCCTGGATCACCTGCGCCGGATGCCCGAGGTGCTGAGCCCGAACGTCCTTCTCAACGAGATGACGGACGAGCAGCGGCAGGCCTTCGTCGCGGACTACAACCGGCAGGGCCCGGCAGGCCGCCCGGCCCCGGCAGACGCCTAGTCGGGCGCGAGAGGGAGGGGGCTGCCCGGCCGGCCGCCCCCTCCCGTTCCCGGCCTGCCATCGTGCGGGCCGTCTGGCCGGCCGTCAGTCAGGTCCGGCACAGCCCGGCACCGCCCAGCTCACCCGAGAGGGGGGTCATGTCCGACAAGCACGTCGTCCGGTTCGAGCCGGTAGGCATCGAGATCGAAGTTGGCGAGGAGCAGACCATCCTGCGGGCCGCGGCCGAGCAGGGCATCATGCTCATGCACGGCTGCAAGGAAGGACAGTGCGCGGCGTGCAAGTCGTTCATCCTCGATGGCGAGGATGTCGAGCACGACAAGTACTCGACGTTCGCGCTGCCCGACTACGAGCTCGAGGAAGGCTACACGCTGCTGTGCCGGGCGCATGCCTACGAAGACCTGACCATCGAGCTGCTCAACTACGACGAGGAAATGATCCGCTCCGGCCTGCCGATCCAGCAGGGGGTCGCGGAGGTGGTCTCCAAGGATGCCGTGACGCATGACATGCGGCACCTGGTCCTGCGCCTCATCGAGCCGGGGGAGATCAAGTTCTTCCCGGGCCAGTACATGGACATCACGATCCCGGGCACGGGCGCGGTCCGGTCCTTCTCGATGGCGAACACCTCCAGCCGCGAGAGCGGGCTGCTGGAGTTCATCATCAAGATCTACCCGGACGGCCAGTTCTCGAGGTTCCTGGCCGAGGAGATGGCCGAAGGCGACCGGCTCGACCTGACCGGTCCGTTCGGCGTCTTCACCCTCCGTGAAGGCGAGGCTGACCTGGTGTTCGTCGGCGGCGGGGCGGGCCTGGCGCCCATCCTGGCGCTGCTGCGGACGCTGGCTGAGCGCGGCATCGACCGCAAGGCCACGTTCTTCTACGGCGCCCGGACGCGCGCGGACCTCTGCTTCGAGGCAGAGCTGCGCGAGCTTGAGCGCACCCTGCCCAATTTCCGTTACCTGCCGGCTCTGTCAGAGGCGGGCGGTGACGACGGCTGGGATGGCGAGACCGGCCTGATCACCGACGTCGTCAAGCGGCATGCCAGCGACCTGACCGGGGCGCACGCCTACGTGTGCGGTCCGCCCCCCATGGTCGAGGCAGCGCTGCCGCTGCTCGCCACCCTCGGCGTCGAGGAGAAGCGGATCTACTACGACAAGTTCACCTTCACCGGTAACCCGGAGGACTGAAAGAAGGGCCCCATGAGCGAGACGACGCAGGAGCGCAGCGTTCCCAAGCCTGTCTTCACCGACGCTGAGGCAGGTGCGAAGACCTTCCCGGACTCCACGGCCCGGCGATTCAACTACTACACGCCGGCCAAGCGCAAGCAGTCCCACTACGAGGACGTCACTGTCGAGGTCCAGCCCGACCCGCGCCACTACCTGGCCCAGGGCTGGCTGTACGGCTTCGCCGACGGCCGCGGCGGCTACCCGCTGGACTGGACCGCGCTGAAGGCGTGGGGCTCAGACCGCCCCGAGCCCGAGCGCTTCCCCGGCTCGGGCGGCAAGGGCTACGACTGGCCGGCCACCGGCTGGCACGAGTTCCGCGACCCCAACGAGGAGTGGGAGCTTACCTTCTACCGGTACAACTCCAACGTCGTCCGGCAGCTCAACCAGAACGTCGACAACGCCCGCCAGGCGAAGGCGTTCGAGCAGTGGAGCCCGAACTGGGTACGCTTCGTCGAGTCGAACGTCGGCGCGTGGATGCACGTGGATCACGGCCTCGGGCTCTACCTGTTCGCCAACGCCAACCGGCGGGCGCCCACCAACATGCACAACAACGCGATCTCGGTCAACAGCATGCACCGCATCCGGGCGGCGCAGGACCTAGCCCTGTACAACCTGACGCTGACGGAGGAGATCGACGGCTTCGACGGCTCGGCGCACCTGACAGCGTGGAACTCCGACCCGGCCTGGCAGGGCGTGCGCGAGGTCGCCGAGCAGCTCACCGCCATCGACGACTGGTGCGAGGCCATCTTCGCCGCCAACGTGGTCTTCGAGCCGCTGATCGGCGAGCTGTTCCGCAGCCACCTGGTCATGCACGCGGCACCGCGCAACGGTGACTTCGTCACCCCGACCCTGGTCGGCGCGGAGGAGTACGACTTCGCCGAGCGGGACCTGCGCTACACCATCCCGCTGTTCCACCTGCTGGCCAACGACAAGGAGTTCGCGGCGCAGAACAAGGCGCTGCTGCAGGGCTGGCTGTCCACCTGGACCGCCCGCTCGATCACCGCGGCCCGCGCGCTGCAGCCACTGTGGTCACAGCCTGACTCCAAGCCGCCGCGCTTCGAGGACGGCCTGGACGCCGCCAAGGCCCGGCTCGCCGTGATCCTGTCCGACCTGAACCTCGACGCACCGAAGGAGCTGAACCAGTGACCGCATTCAAGACCGCCGAGAGCCCGTTCAAGTCCGACAACACGGCCTCGAACATGTGCGGCTTCACCCTCATGAACAACCAGGTCGGCGCAGTGGTCGCGCAGGTCATGGGCACCAGGGACAACGTCAGGGTCACTCCGCTCCCGTCCATGATCAGGGTGGACGCGGTCGGCCGGATGGACGTGAACTACGACGAGGTCTCCGAGGCGCTCGGCGAGGAGCCCGGCTTCTTCGACGCCGCCGAGTTCGAGGAGAACATGTCCACGCACTACGGCCGCATGATCCACACCGACGAGGCGACGATCATGTTCGCCAATCCTGAGGATGCGGCCGAGTACCTGGGCTTTGACCTGACGCCGACGTCGGCGTAGGACCAGAAGTAAGTACTCACAGGCAGCCAGGCAGCAGCAGGAGGCACCCGTGTACGAGAAGGACGGCGAGAAGTACTTCGTAGTCGACAGCCATATGCACTACTGGAACGCGGCGCCGGACAACTGGGTCCCCGGTGCCGAGCAGTACGCGAAGGGCTGGATCGAGTGCTTCCACGCGTATCAGGGGCTGGGACCGCCAGAGACGCACTGGAGCATCGAGCACTTCCAGAAGTACTCAGAGGACGACCTGATGAAGGACGTCTTCGAGGACGGCTACGTGGACGTTGCAGTCTTCCAGCCCACTTACCTGAAGGAGTGGTACAAGGAGGGCTTCAACACCACCGAGCGCAACGCGCTGATGGGCGAGAAGCACCCCGGCAAGTTCATCTACAACACCCGGTTCGATCCCCGCGACGGCGACGAGGGCCTCAAGCAGCTGCAGCGCAACGTGGAGCGGTTCGGCTCCAAGGGCGTCAAGCTGTACACCGCCGAGTGGAATAACGGCTCGCGCGGTTACAAGCTCAGCGACCCGGCGGCCTACAACTTCCTGCAGGCCGCGCAGGAGCTCGGGATCAAGAACATCCACGTGCACAAGGGCCCGACGATCTGGCCGCTGGACAAGGACGCGTTCGACGTGTCCGACGTCGATCACGCAGCGACCGATTTCCCGGCCCTGAACTTCATCGTCGAGCACGTGGGGCTGCCGCGCATCGAGGACTTCTGCTTCATGGCGACGCAGGAGCCCAACGTCTACGCGGGCCTGTCGGTGGTCATCGGCGGCCTGATGTACGCCCGGCCGAAGTTCTTCGCCAAGGTGATGGGCGAGCTGCTGTTCTGGGTCGGCGAGGACAAGATGACCTTCGGCAGCGACTACGGCATCTGGGAGCCGAAGTGGCAGATCGAGGGCTTCGTCGACTGGGATTACCCCGGCGACGAGTTCTCCGACTTCCCGCGGCTCGGCACGGCCGGCAAGAAGAAGATACTCGGGCTCAACGCCGCGAAGCTCTACGACATCGAGGTGCCGGCCGAGTACCGGCTGCCCGCCGATGCCGGGACTCCGGCCGCCCGGGATGACGCTCAGCTGGTCGACTAGCTGATGGCGGCAACAGCAGCTAGCAGCGCGCGCGGCTGGCAGCTTGCGGAGCTCGGCCAGGTGCGACCTGGCACCGGGCTGGCCGGCGACGGCCAGCCCGGGGACGGGCTCCTGCTGGCCGCTCTCGGCACAGTGCGCGACCCGGAACTGGACGAGCCCATCACCTCTCTTGGTTTCGTGGCCGCGTGCAGCCTGTCCGGAAGCGGCGACGCCGACGTCAGGCTCCGCCTGCCGACATACTTCTGCGCGCCCAACTTCGCTTACCTGATGGTCGCGGACGCCTACGACGCGGTGATCGCACTGCCCGGCGTGCGGGCCGCGCACGTCGTGCTTGAGGACCATTTCGCCTCCGATGCCATCAACGGCGGCGTGGCCGCCCAGTCCGGCTTCGCCCGGTCGTTCGACGGGGAGGCCGTCGGCGAACTGCACGAGCTGAGGCGGGACTTCCTGCGCAAGGCGGTCATGGCCGGCACCGACCAGGTGTGCCGGACACTGCAGGCCGGCGGCGCGGACCCGGAGCGCCTGCGCGCGATGACTCTGGCCGAGGTGCCGCCTTCGCGGGCGCTGACCCGCCTGCGCGAGCGCCGGGCCGAGCTCGGACTGCCGGCCGGCCCGGACGCGCTGCTGCTCATCGATCCCGCCACCGGCGCCCCGGTCAGCGCGCAGGCCGTGCCGCTGCACCTTCGCAAGGCCCGGGTCACCGCGACCAGCCTGGAAGCCAACGGCAGCATCTGCCGCGGCATGCTGCGGCACCGATATGACACCTCCGGGCTTGGCGAGTCCCTGGCGGGCCAGCCCGAGGCCGGACATCCAGGCCCGAGCGAGGAGAACCAATGAAGGCTGTCCGTCTGCACGCGTTCCACTCCCAGCCCGTCATCGACGAGGTGCCCGAGCCCGCGATCACCGGCCCGCTGGACGTCATCGTCAGGATCGGCGGAGCGGGCGTCTGCCGCACCGACCTGCACATCATCGAGGGCCAGTGGGACGCGGCCATGGGCACGCCGCTGCCGTACATCCTCGGCCACGAGAACGCCGGCTGGGTGCACGAGGTCGGCTCCGCGGTCACCAGCGTGGCCGTCGGCGACACCGTGATCCTGCACCCGACGCCCACCTGCGGCCTGTGCCGCGCCTGCCGGGCCGGCCAGGACATGCACTGCAGCAACTCCAGCTTCCCCGGCCTGTCCACCGACGGCGGGATGGCCGAGTACCTGCTGACCTCGGCCCGCGCCTGCGTGAAGCTCGACCCGAGCACGCAGCCGCAGGACGTCGCCGCGCTCGCCGACGCCGGGATCACCGCCTATCACGCGGTCCGCAAGGCGATCCCGCTGCTGTACCCCGGCACGACCTGCGTGGTCATCGGCGCCGGCGGCCTCGGCCACATCGGCATCCAGTGCCTGGCCGCGCTGACCGCGACGAACATCATCGTGGTCGACCGGAACCCGGACGCGCTCAAGCTGGCCGAGCAGCTCGGCGCCCAGCACACGGTCGTTGCCGACGGGAACCAGGTGCAGGGCGTGCTCGACCTCACCGGCGGCGCCGGCGCGGAGGTCGTGCTCGACTTCGTGGCCGAGCAGGGCGCGGAGAACGACGGCTGGGCCATGACCGGCCGCGCCGGGTCCTACTTCGTCATCGGCTACGGCGGCACCCTGGAAATCCCTACCCTCGACATCATCTCGACCGAGCGGAACATCGTCGGCAACATCGTCGGCACCTACAACGAGCTGGCCGAGCTCATGGTGCTGGCCCAGGCCGGCAAGGTGACCCTGCATACCAGGACCTATCCCCTGGATCAGGCCCTCGAGGCGCTCGCCGACCTGGACGCCGGCCGGGTGCGCGGCCGGGCGATTCTCGTGCCCTGACGACCCGCGCGCCGCCGGCAGCGGCGGCGTGCGGCTAGCTCGTTCCCGCTCGCATCAGGAAGACCACAAGCACCGCGCACGCTCAGGGAGGACGCATGGCCAAGGAACTCCGTTTCGGAGCGGAAGCCCGCAGCCTGCTGCTGGCCGGAGTCGACCAGCTGGCGGAGGCGGTGAAATCAACGCTCGGCCCCAAGGGCCGCAACGTGATCCTGGAAAAGATCACCGGATCGCCGGTCGTGACCAACGACGGCGTGACGATCGCCCGCGAGATTCACCTGAAGGACCAGTTCCAGAACATGGGCGCCCAGCTGGTGAAGGAAGCGGCGATCAAGACCAACGACATCGTCGGCGACGGCACCACGACCGCGACCGTCATCGCCCAGGCCGTGGTGCGCGAGGGCATGCGGGCGATCGGCGAGGGAGCTAACCCGGTGCTGGTCAAACGCGGTATAGACATCGCCGTCGGCCGGCTGGTCGAGCACCTCCAGCAGGTCGCGCACCCGGTCTCCACCGAGCAGGACTTCGCCAGGGTCGCGGCGATCTCAGCCAACGACGACGAGTACGTCGGCGCGGTCATTGGCAACGCGCTGCACACCGTGGGCGACGGCGGCATCGTCACTGTCGAGGAATCCGCCATGAACGGCATGTCGGTGGACTTTGTCGAGGGCTTCGAGCTCGATAACGGCTACCTGTCGCCCTACCTGGTCACCAACCCGGCCAGCCTGGAGGCCGTGCTCGACGACCCCTACATCCTGCTGTGCAGCGAGAAGATCACCAAGGTTCAGGAGCTGATGCCGCTGCTCGACAAGATCATGCGCGCGCCGCGGCCGCTGGTGATCCTTGCCGAGAACGTCGAGGGAACCGCCCTGTCCATGCTCGTGCACAACCACGTCAACGGCGTGTTCAGGTGCTGCGTGGTGCGGGCGCCCGGATTCGGCGACCGGCGGCTGCGCAAGCTCGAGGACATCGCCGCCATCACCGGCGGCGCCGTCTACAGCAGGCAGTCCGGCTTCAGCCTGGAGACCATGACGACCGAGCAGCTTGGCCGGGCCGCGCAGGTCCGGGTCACCGCCGAGCGCACCGCCATCATCGACGGGCGCGGCTCGGCCGACGAGGTGGACTTCCGGCTCGCCCAGCTGCGGGCCGAGCGGGACCGGGCCACGTTCGGCATCGACGAGGACGTGCTGACCGAACGGATCGGCGCCCTGTCCGGGAAGGTCGCGGTGATCCGCGTCGGCGCGCCGACTAACGCCGAGCTGAAGGAACTGCAGCACCGGGTCGAAGACGCGCTGTCGGCGACCAGGGCCGCGATGGCGGAGGGCATCGTCGCGGGCGGCGGCGCCGCGCTGCTGCACGCGGGCACGGCACTGGACGCCCTGGACGTCTCCGGTGACTACGCCACCGGAGTGAACATCGTGCGCCAGGTGCTGACCGCGCCGGCCTTCCTGATTGCCGCCAACGCGGGCTATGACGGGAACGAGGTAGTGAGCCGGCTGGCCGGACTTGACAACGACGAGGGCTTTGACGCACTCGAGGGCCGGTTCGGCAACATGATCGAGCTGGGCATCATCGACCCGCTGCGGGTCGCCCGCTCCGCCCTGCAGAATGGCGCGTCCGTCGCCGGGCTGCTGCTCACGACCAACACGCTCGTCGCCGAGGAGCAGACCCCGTGGGGCGGCAGCGCGGCGCTGATGACCGAGTTCGGCCCGCTCGACGAGGGCCTGCATCAGCCGTCGCCTGACTCAAGCACGCCGCAGTCACTGGGTCTCGGGCCGTCCATCGGCTGACCCGGCGGACGACAACCCGGACTATCCTGCGCAATGGTGACGGCCGAGAGCGAGGTAACCGGACGGGCGGGCGCGGCAGACCTGGCTTTGCTGCGCTCGCGCGGACGGCTGCGCGGAGTCATCGCGCTGCTCGGGCCCGCGTTCGTCGCCGCCATCGCCTACGTCGATCCCGGTAACTTCGCGACCAACTTCTCCGCGGGCGCCACCTTCGGCTACACCCTTGCCTGGGTCATCGTCATCGCCAACCTGATGGCGATGCTGGTGCAGTACCTGTCGGCCAAGATCGGCGTCGCGACCGGGAAGGACCTGCCGCAGCTGTGCCGTGAGCAGCTGCCGCGCTCGGTGTCCCGCGGCCTGTGGGTGCAGGCCGAGCTGGTGGCAATGGCAACGGACGTGGCGGAGTTCGTCGGCGCCGCCGTCGGGCTGAACCTGCTGTTCGGCGCGCCGCTGCTGGTGGCCGGGATGATCACCGCGATCGTGGCGTTCGGCATCCTGGCGCTGGACCAGCGCGGCTACCGCCGGTTCGAGCTGGCCATCATCGCCCTGCTCGGCATCGTGCTGCTGGGCTTTGCCTACGACCTGATCGCCGTGCACCCGAGCGGCGCCAGCATCGCGGCCGGGCTGGTGCCCCGGCTCGACGGCTCCGCCAGCCTGCTGCTGGCCGTCGGCATCGTCGGAGCGACCGTGATGCCGCACGTCGTCTACCTGCACTCGGCCCTCACCAAGGGCCGGGTGAACTGCCGGGACGAGGCTGAGAAGAGGGAGCTGGTCCGGTTCCAGCGCGTCGACGTGCTGATCGCGCTCGGTGCCGCTGGGCTGGTTAACCTCGCGATGCTGTTCGTCGCGGCCGCACTGTTCAGCCAGGCCGGCGGATCGGGGCAGGCAGCGGCGGTAGCGGGCGGGTCGATCGAGGCTGCGCACGCCGATCTCGGCCGGATGGTCGGCGGGGGCGCCGCGCTCGCGTTCGCGGTCGCTCTGCTGGCCTCCGGGCTGTCTTCCTCCAGCGTCGGCACCTACGCCGGCCAGGTGGTGATGCAGGGCTTCATCGGGCGCACCGTGCCGCTGTTTACCCGCCGCGCGCTGACGATGCTGCCAGCGCTGATCGTGCTGGCTCTCGGACTGCCGCCGACGACCTGCCTGGTGATCTCCCAGGTCGTGCTGTCCTTCGGGATCCCGTTCGCGCTGGTGCCGCTGGTCGCCCTGACCCGGCGCGCCGACATCATGGGCACGCTGGTGAACCGGCGGCTGACGACCTGCGCGGCCGCAGGCACAGCCGGCCTGATTATCGTGATGAATGTCTATCTGCTCGGCGTGACACTCGTGCGCTGAATTTCACCGCGGCCGGGCTTTATTGCTCAGCCGCGTTTTTGCCCGGTCAGCACCGCGTTTGCTGAAGCCCGCTGCCCGGCCTTTGTGATATGAAATGCCAATGGCTTTTTCCTCCGTGAGGCGACTCATCGACGGGGCCATTCCGGACATTGCACTGAGCTCCGATCAGAACCAGCGCGGTCAGAATAATGGCGCTGATAGTGCGCTGCTGACATCGGCGCTGGTGCCGCAGCAGGGCGCCGGCACTGACCGCGGGGCGCGGCCGGCGACCGGCCGGGCATCGATCTGCCTGGCCATGATCGTGCGGGACGAGGCGCAGGTCATCGAGCGCTGCCTGAGCAGCGTCATCGGCCTGATTGATTACTGGGTTATCTGCGATACGGGCTCTATCGACGGAACGCCCGATCTGATCGCTAACATTCTCGCCGGGGTGCCGGGCGAATTGCATCACCGGCCCTGGCGTAATTTCGGCAGTAATCGCAGTGAGCTGATGACCCTGGCGCTCGGCACCGCGGATTATCTCCTCCTGCTCGACGCGGATATGACAATCGCGCAGAACGCCGGGATCGGCGACCTGAGCGCTGACGCGTATCTGCTGCGCTGCGGCGACGATTTCGAGTACTGGGTGCCGCGGCTGGTGCGCGGTGACCGCCCGTGGACGTTCACCGGCGCGACACACGAGTACCTGGACAGTCCGGGGCAGTACTCAAGCGAGCGGCACCAGGCGCTGTCGGTCGTTCACTTCGCCGATGGCGGATCGCGGGCCGACAAGCTGCCCCGAGACAAGGCGCTGCTCGAGGCACGGCTGGCGCAGGAGTCAGCCGACGAGCGCGCGGTCTTCTACCTCGCGCAGACGCTCAGGGACATGGGCCGCCGGGACGAGGCCATCGAGCTGTTCCTGCAGCGGGCCGGCCTGGGCGGCTTCGAGGAGGAGGCGTTCTACGCCCTCTACCAGGCGGCTGTACTCACCGCCGAGGCAGATCCGGTGGCCGCGCTGCCGCTGTTCCTCGACGCCTGGGAGCGCCGCCCCAGCCGCGCCGAGCCGCTGTACGAGATCGCGCGGATCGCCCGCGACCGAGGCTGGCACCGGCTGGCGCACTCGATGACCAGCCTCGGGCTCGGCCTGCCGGTACCGCCCGACCTCCTGTTCGTGCACAGCTGGATCTATGACTGGGGCCTGCGGTTCGAGCATGGCATCGCCTGCTACTGGCTCGATCAGCACGAGGCCGGGATCGCGGCCAACGACGAGCTGCTGAGCCGTCCCGACCTTCCCCCGCACGTGGGCGCCCAGGCACTGAAGAACCGGTCCTGGTGCGCCCTGGAACTGAAGCGGTCAGGAAAGCAGGTACCGCCGCTCCCGCCTGAGTCGGTGCGCTTCCTCAGCGGCTCCGCGCCCCTGCTCGGCGAGCTGGTCACTGACGTCCGCTTCGCGGAGATCTCGCTGCAGGCCGGGTCGTCCTGGCCGCTGTTCAACCCCAGCATCGCCGCGGACGGCGACGGCTTCCGGCTCATCGTCCGCTCGGCCAGCTACGAGCGCTTCGTTGCCGGCAACTACCTGCCGCTGACGGCCGACGGCGTCATCCGCACCGCGAACTACGACGTCAGGCTGGATGCCGGGTTCCGGGTCAGAAGCGCCGAGCCCATCGCCGATGCCCTGGCCCCGCGCGTTCCGCAGGCGCACATCGTCGGCTCGGAGGACTGCCGGCTCTTCTGCTGGCAGGACGACTGGTGGGTGTCCGCGACACGCTGCGACCTGGACGCGGACGGCGTGTGCCGGATGACGCTCGCGCGGCTGGGAGACGGGCATTTCGGCCGGCCTGAGGTACTGCCGCCGCCGGTCGCCGCGCGGCACGAGAAGAACTGGATGCCGTTCGTCGCCGGCGGCGAGCTCTACTTCGTCTACACCTGTCACCCGTTCGTGGTGCTCCGGTTCGACGCGCACGCGGGCCGCCTCAGCGAGGTCACCCGGACGATCGTGCCGCCCGTGATGGCCGGGCTGCGCGGCGGCTCGCAGGGCGTGCCCGTCGACGGCGGCTATCTCTTTGCCGTCCACGAGGCCCACGACGAGCTCGGCGAGCGCAGCTACACGCACCGGCTGATCCTGATGAGCGATCAGTTCCTGCCCGCCGGCCTGTCGGAGCCGTTCTCCTTCACCCATGGCGGCATCGAGTTCTGCGCGGGCGCAGCCCGCGCGGGCGACGACCTGGCGCTGAGCTTCGGGCTCAACGACCGGGTGGCGGCTCTCGCCGTCGCGCCCCTGGACCAGCTGATCTCCCTCGTCGTTCCGCTTCACGCCGATGCTGTCTCGCCTGATACCAACGGGGATGTCCTGACATGAATGAGGAAATGAACGAGCCGGAGGCGCAGGCCCGCGGCCTCGGCCGGCTGAGCCGCCGGCAGTTCGTCGCCGGTACTGCCGCCGGCGTTGTCACCTGGCTGACCGCCCGTGAGCTGACCGGCAAGGCCATGGCGTCGGTAGCGGATCCGCGGCGCCATCACCACCATCATCATCATCACCGGCATCACTCGCCCACCGGGTTTACCGGTCACACCGGGCCGACGGGCTCAACGGGCCCGACTGGCGCCACCGGGCCGACCGGACTGACAGGCCCGACCGGCGCCACCGGGCCGACCGGACTCACAGGCCCGACCGGGTTCACCGGGCCGACCGGGTTCACGGGCCCGACCGGACTCACAGGCCCGACCGGACTCACAGGCCCGACCGGGTTCACCGGGCCGACCGGGTTCACCGGGCCGACCGGACTCAGCGGGCCGACCGGCCACCATCATCATCACCATCACGGTCGCCGCGCACCGTGGTGGTGGCTCTGGGGACCGCAGCCGGTCTAGCCGTCCTCGGCCGGCCGACTGACGGCTGCACCTCGCGGCTCCGATAGCCGCCGGCCAGCTCTGCTGAAAGCACTGGCCTGAGCTGCCGCGCGTACGCCCGGCCGCGCCTGTCCCGGCCGCGCCCTGGCCGTATTCCGCGCCGCCGCCGGCTGTCCCGCGCGCGGAACGGCCACGTTGACGCGCTGCCTATACTTCGCGTAATGCCATTTGCCTCCCAGCCACCCGCGGAGCAGGTCACCGGCCGCGACAGGCGCCGTATCGTGGCCGTCGTCGCCGCCATTCTGCTGGTCCTGGCTGCGATCGCGGTCTGGGCCGCGGTCCGGCCGGGCAGTTACGGCAGCTCCAGGGACGGCTGTGTCACTGTCACGCTGCCCAGCACCACTGGCGGCGCGCTCATCCATCAGTGCGGCACCGACGCCAGGTCGCTGTGCAAGCGTGCCTATGCCGGCACCGACAAGGTGTCGCTGCTGACCCGCCCGCAGTGCCGTCTGGCGGGTATCAGCCCGGCGCGCGCCGCCTCCGCGTCAGCGTCCTGAGCCGCCGCCCGAGCCGAGCCGCCGAGCCGAGCCGAGCCGCCGGGCCGAGCCGCCGGGCCGAACCCCCGCCCGCGCTGAGCCGGCGCCGGGGGGCGGGTTCGCTAGCTGGCGCCGAGCAGGACGTCAGCGTCAAAGCAGGTGCGGTCACCGGTGTGGCAGGCCCCGCCGGTCTGGTCGACGCGCACCAGCACGGCGTCGCCGTCGCAGTCCAGGGCGACGGACACCACTCGCTGGATGTGCCCGGACGTCTCGCCCTTGACCCAGTACTCCTGCCTGCTGCGGGACCAGTAGGTGCACCGCCCGGTGGTCAGCGTCCGGTGCAGCGCCTCGTCGTCCATCCAGCCGAGCATGAGCACCTCGCCGGTGTCGTGCTGCTGGGTGATGGCCGCGACCAGGCCGTCGTCGTTCCGCTTCAGCCGGGCGGCGATCTTCGGGTCGAGCCCGGACGCCGCGGGATCAATCCGCATCGCTCACCTCCTGTGCCGTTCGCCGGACCAGGTGACCGGCCGCCGCGAGTGCCTCCTTGACTGCCCCGATCCTGAGCTCGCCGAAATGGAACAGGCTCGCCGCGAGCACGGCATCGGCCCCCGCCTCGATCGCGGGGCTGAAATGGCTCAGGGCTCCGGCCCCGCCGCTGGCAATGACGGGAACGCACACCGCCGCACGGACTGCTCTGATCAGCTCGAGGTCAAAGCCCGCCCTGGTGCCGTCGGCGTCGACGGAGTTGAGCAGGATCTCGCCGGCTCCGAGTTCGGCGGCCTGGCCGGCCCAGGCGACCGCGTCGATGCCAGTGCCGCGGCGCCCGCCGTGCGTGGTGACCTCGAAGCCCGACTCGGTCTCCGGGGACCGGCGGGCATCGACGGACAGCACGATGCACTGGGCGCCGAACCGCCGGGCGGCCTCGGTCAGCAGCTCCGGGCGCGCGACCGCGGCGGTGTTCAGCGCGACCTTGTCGGCACCCGCGCGCAGCAGCCGGTCCACATCCTCCGTGCTGCGGACGCCGCCGCCGACGGTCAGCGGGATGAAGACCTGCTCGGCGGTCCGCCGGACCACGTCGTACATCGTCTCGCGGTCGTCACTGGACGCGGTGATGTCGAGGAACGTGAGCTCGTCGGCACCCTCCCGGTCGTACAGCGCGGCCAGCTCGACCGGGTCGCCGGCGTCACGGAGGTTCGCGAACCTGACCCCCTTGACCACCCGGCCTCCGTGGACGTCCAGGCAGGGTATGACCCGTACGGCGACCGTCACAGCGCGGCCCTCACAGCGCAGCCTCACAGCGCGGCCTCACAGCGCAGCCACCACATCGGCGGCCGCCCCAGCCGCCGGGCCGCCAGCTGCTCCGATGCCCGGCTTCCACGCGATCGCCTCGACCTCGACCAGCATCCGCGGGTCAATCAGTCCGCTGACCTGAATCATGGACGTCGCGGGCAGCACCCCGCCGAACGCCTCGCCGTGCGCCCGCCCGTACTCCTGCCAGCGCGAGATATCAGTGACGAACATCCGGGTCCGCACCACGTCGTCCAGGCTGGCGCCGAGTGCCTCCAGTCCTGCACGGACGTTGGCGATGGCCTGGACTGTCTGCGCGTAGCCGTCACCGGGATGCACGAACTCGGCACCGGCGACGGACGTGCAGCCGGACACGAAGACGTAATCGCCGGCCGCGACCGCACGGCTGTAGCCGACGACGGGCTCCCAGGCCGTTCCGCTGGACGCTCGCCGGACGCCGGTCACCGGGCCACCGCCGCGAGTGCGTCGGGCAGCGTGAACGCTCCCGCGTACAGCGCCTTGCCGACGATCGCGCCCTCGACGCCTAGCGGCACAAGCCCGGCGACTGCCTGCAGGTCAGCCAGGCTGGACACGCCGCCGCTGGCAACCACGGGCCGGTCAGTCCTGGCGCACACCCGGCCTAGCAGCTCCAGATTCGGTCCGCGCAGCATGCCATCCTTCTCGATGTCGGTCACGACGTAACGGGCGCAGCCAGCCTTCTCCAGCCGGTCAAGCGCGTCGCCGAGCTCGCCGCCGTCGGTGGTCCAGCCGCGCGCCGCCAGCCTGGTCCCGCGCACGTCCAGGCCGACCGCGATCTTCGGGCCGTGCTCGGCGATCACGCCGGCGACCCAGTCCGGGTCCTCCATGGCCGCGGTCCCGATCACCACCCGGGTCGCGCCAGTGGCCAGGGCGGCCCGCAGGGCCGCGTCGTCGCGGATGCCGCCAGACAGCTCGACCTTCACGGTGAGCCTGCTGATCAGGTCAGCGAGCTGCGGCCCGTTCGAGCCACGGCCGAACGCCGCGTCCAGGTCGACCAGGTGAATCCACTCGGCGCCGGCGTCCTGCCAGGCCAGCGCCGCGTCTACCGGATCCCCGTAGCTGGTCTCGGTGCCCGCCGCGCCCTGCACGAGCCGGACCGCCTGGCCGCCGGACACGTCGACGGCGGGCAGCAGTTCCAGCGTGCTCCGCCCGGTCATCACGTCAGGACCTCCAGCCAGTTGGCCAGCAGCAGCGCGCCAGCGTCAGACGACTTCTCCGGGTGGAACTGCGTCGCCATCAGCGGCCCGTCCTCGGCCAGCGCCACAAACGGCTCCCCGTGCGTGGTCCACCCGACCACCGGTTCCGCGGCCTCCGGCGTGCGGGCCGGCGGCGGCTGGAGCGCGGCGAAGGAGTGCACAAAGTAAAACATGTCTCCGGCCCCCAGCCCCGCCAGCAGACGGGAGGCCGGGGGGGCGTCGACCACGTTCCAGCCCATGTGAGGCAGGACTTGGGCGGTCAGCTTCTGCACCACGCCCGGCCAGCAGCCCGCACCCGGGGATTTCTCGCCGTGCTCGACGCCGGACTCAAACAGGATCTGCATGCCCACGCAGATGCCGAGCACGGGCCGGGCGCTGGCCAGCCGCTGCGCGATGACCTGGTCGCCGCCGACCGCCCGCAGGCCCGTCATGCAGGCTGCGAACGCGCCCACACCCGGAACCACGAGCCCGTCCGCGCGCAGGGCTGCGCCGGAATCTGCGCTGATCTCAGCATTGGCGCCCGCTCGCTGCAGGGCCCGCTGCGCCGACCGCAGGTTGCCCGAGCCGTAGTCGAGCACGACAACGCTCGGCCGGCGGCTGCTCACGGCGGCTCCTGTCCAGGGACTGATACGGCTGGCCGACGGCTTGCCGACCTGGTTCCAGGCTATCGAGCGGCAGTGGTGGCTTACGACTGAGCGTGGCCGCTCCCGCTGCCCGGGCGGCCCCGCGGAGCTTCCCGGCGGCCCTGCGGGGTTTCCGCCGGGGCGCTCCGGGTAGCTGCGGGCCGTCATCCGAGAGGGAGTGAGTTATGTATATCGGAATCGGCACCATCGTGCTGATACTCATCATCGTGCTGATCGTCCTGTTCCTGCGCAGGGCCTGACCAGCAGATCACCGCGATCCGGCTGGTCACCGCGCGGTGCCGCGAGTAGCCGTGCGACAGTAAGAGCTCGCGACGCCAGGAGACACCATGGACATCACGCAGCTGATCCTGGACGACCATCACGAGCAGCGCCGGCTTTTCGCGATGCTGGAGCAGATCGACTCGTCCGACACCAGCGCCCTCGCCGATGTGTGGGGGCGCCTGTCGGTTTTCCTGGAACTGCACGCGGCGGCCGAGGAGGAGATCTTCTACCCCGAGCTGCTCAGGCTGGCGATCGGATCCAGGCCGGTCGCCAGCGCCGAGCCGGAGACGCTCGATGCGATCGGGGACCACAACGAGATCCGCGACGCGGTCGAGGCCGTCGCCGGTCACCAGGTCGGCAGCCAGGGCTGGCGAGACGCCGTCGCGGCGGCGAATGAGGCCAACAGCGACCACATGGCCGAGGAAGAGCGCGAGGGGCTGACCGACTTCCGGCGCCTGGTGAGCCTGCGGGAACGGCATGACCTCGCGGTCAGGTTCGCGGCCTATGAGGCGCGGAACTTCGCCGGGGTGAAGCCCGTCGACAAGGACCCGGAGACCTACGTGCGCGAGACCGAGGCGGCTGAGCGCGCGCTGCATGCGCCCGGCTCGCTCGGCATCGGCGGCCTGCGCGCTTAGGCGGCCCGGACCATGATCTCGTAAGATCGCAAGGGTCATAGGCCACGCGATCTTACGAGCTAACGGCCTGGCCGCTTAAAGGACGCCCTTAGTGCTCGGCACCTGGCCGCGAGAGCGCGGATCGGGGGCGGCGGCCGCTCGCAGCGCCCGCGCGAACGCCTTGAACTGCGCCTCCACGATGTGGTGCGGATTCCGTCCGCGCAGCACGTCCAGGTGGATGCAGATGGCCGCCGAATACCCGAGTGACTCGAAGAAGTGCCTGGTCAGCGTCGTGTCGTAGGTGCCGATCAGCGGCGCCATGCCGTCCGGCTCGGTGTGCACGACGTACGGCCGCCCGGACAGGTCGACAGCCGCGCGGACGAGCGTCTCGTCCAGCGGCACGAGCGCATCGCCAAAACGGCAGATACCGAGCTTCTCGCCCAGCGCCTCACGCAGCGCCTGGCCCAGCGCGATCGCCGTGTCCTCCACCGTGTGGTGCGCATCGACCTCGATATCGCCGCGCGCCTGGACGGTCAGGTCAAGCAGCCCGTGCCGGCCAAGCTGAGCGAGCATGTGGTCGAAGAACGGCAGGCCGGTCTCGGCGCGCCCGGTTCCGCCGCCGTCCAGGCTGAGCTCGACCAGCACCTGGGTCTCGTCGGTGACCCGGCCGATGCGTGCTGACCGGGTCACGACAGCACCGCCCCGGGACGGGCCGCCAGGACCGCGGTGAGCTCGGTCAGGAACGCGGCCATCTCAGCCGACGTGCCGATGCTGACGCGCAGCCACTGTGCCGGGCCGGTTTCCCGGACCAGGACGCCGCGGTCCAGCAGGTCCTGCCAGATCGCGCGCCGGTCGGCGAAGCGGCCGAACAGCACGAAGTTAGCGTCGGAATCGCCGGCCGTCAGGCCGATCTCGCGCAGGCGGCTGACGGTCTGGTCGCGGTCAGCCCTGATCGCCGCGACCGAGGCCAGCAGTTCGCCCGAGTGCCGGAGGGCGGCCAGCGCCACGGCCTGGGTGATAGCGGACAGGTGATAAGGCAGCCGCACGAGCAGCAGCGCCTCGACGACGCCCGGATCCGCGGCCAGATACCCCACCCGGGCGCCGGCCAGCGCGAAGGCCTTGGACATGGTCCGCACCACGACCAGCCGCGGGTACCGGGCGAGCAGGGCCAGTGCCGTGCCCGCGGGATCCCTGGCGAATTCCGCGTAGGCCTCGTCCACCACGACCATGCCGGGCGCGGCCGCGCAGACAGCCTCGATGACCGCCAGCGGCGTCGCCGATCCGGTCGGGTTGTTCGGCGAGGTCAGGAAGACCAGATCCGGCTGGTGGCGGCTGACGGCCGCGGCCGCCTCCGCCGGGTCCAGGCCGAAATCGCTGGCCCGGTCGGCCGCGATCCACCTGGTCGAGGTTGTCTGGCTGATCAGCGGGTGCATCGAGTACGACGGCTCGAAGCCGAGCGCGCTGCGGCCGGGACCGCCGAAGACCTGGAACAACTGCTGGATGATCTCATTCGACCCGTTCGCGGCCCAGGTGCTCGCGCTGGTCAGGTCGTGCCCGAGATAGCCTGCCAGCGCCTCGCGCACAGCCACAGCGTCCCGGTCCGGGTACCGGTTCAGGCTGCCGGCAACCTCAGTCACTGCGGCAGCGATATCGGCGACCAGGCCTGGCGACGGCGGATACGGGTTCTCGTTGGTGTTGAGCCGGACAGGCACGTCGAGCTGCGGCGCACCGTACGGCTGCCGTCCGGCCAGGTCCGCGCGGACCGGCAGGGTGGCGCGCTCGCTGCGGACATCGGTCATGGCTGCTCCTGCGGGGCCGGGACTCGGACGCGGACTGCCTGCACATGCGCGGTCAGATCCTCCGCGCCGCCGAGCGCGTCCACGTAGGGCGCCACCTCCGCCAGCGCGGCCTGGTCGCACTCGACAACATGAACGCAGCGCAGGAACGACAGCACCGACAGGCCGCCGGTATAGCGCGCCGTGCCGCCGGTGGGCAGTACGTGATTGGAACCGGCCAGGTAGTCCCCCAGCGAGACCGGAGCCCAGGAGCCGACGAAGATCGCGCCGGCGTTACGCACCCGGCGGGCCAGGATGGCTGCGTCCCTGGCCTGTATCTCCAGGTGCTCGGGGGCCCAGGCATCGGACACGGCCAGGGCGGCATCGGCGTCGTCCACGATCACGCAGGCCGACTGGCCGGCCAGCGCGGCCTGGACGCGCTCGGCGTGCTTCGCCGACGAGGCCGCCTTCGCCAGCTCGACATCAACGCGATCGGCCAGCGCCGCACTCGTGCTGACCAGGAGGCAGGCGGCCAGCGGATCATGCTCGGCCTGGGCGACCAGGTCCGCCGCGATGAAGCTGGCTTCCGCGCCGTCGTCCGCCACGATCGCGATCTCGGTCGGCCCGGCCTCGGCGTCGATCGCCACCCGGTCGCGCAGCAGGCGCTTGGCGGCCGCGACGTAGACATTCCCCGGGCCGGTGATGACATCGGCAGGCGCGCAGTCCTGCGTCCCGTAGCCGAGCATGGCAATCGCCTGAGCGCCGCCGGTCGCGTGGACCTCGGTGATGCCGAGCAGGGCGCAGGCTGCCAGGATCGCCGGGTGCGGCAGGCCGCCGTACTCGGGCTGCGGCGGCGACGCGACCGCGATCTCCGCGACGCCGGCCACCTGGGCGGGAATGACGTTCATCAGTACCGAGGACGGGTAAGCGACGAGGCCGCCGGGCACGTAGACGCCGGCCCGCCGGACGGGCAGGTACCGCTCGGTGACCGTCGAGCCGGCCGCCACCGCGGTCCACGTCTCGGCCGGCCGCTGCGCCTGGTGAACCAGCCGGGCCCGGCGCGCGGCCTCGGTCAGCGCCGCCCGCAGCTCATCGTCGAGACCGGCCAGGGCGTCCGCCAGCGCCTCCGGCGGCACGATCGTGCTCGCCAGGTCCACGTTGTCGAATCTGGCCGTGGCCTCCCGGACGGCCTCTGCTCCGCGCTCCCGCACCGCCTCGCACAGCGGGCGCACCTGCTCGACTGCCGCGTTCACGTCAAGCTCGGCGCGCGGGAGCAGTGCCGCAAGGTCAGCCGCCGGCATCCGGCCCGGCGCCTGGCCGCGCAGGTCGATTCGTCGGAGCACGCCGCTACTCGACAATCTTGCTGATCGGGATCTCCAGAATGTCGAACCCGCCGGCCGCCTTGAGCGCGGGGATCAGGGTATTCACACCGCGCTTGGGCACGACTGCCTCAACCGCGTGCATGTCGCCGCGCGCCAGGGAGGTAATGGTCGGCGACGACATGGCCGGGAGAATCCCGGTCACCGCATCCAGATCGGCCGCGCTGACGTTCAGCTTGAGAAGGACGCTGCCGCGAGCGCTGATGGCACCGCGCAGCAGGAGTGCCACGTCCTCCATCGCCTCGCGCTTAGCCGGGTCGGCGTAGGCGGCCGGATTCGCGATCAGCTCGGTGTAGCTGGTCAGCAGAGTGTCCAGGATCCGCAGGCCGTTCCTGACCAGCGATGCGCCGGTCTCGGTCAGGTCCACTATCGCGTCCACGATGTCAGGCACCTTGGCCTCAGTCGCGCCGTAGGACGGGATCACGATCGCCTTGACTCCGTGCGACTCCAGATACCGGCGCGTCAGCGCGGGGAACTCGGTCGAGATCCGGACGCCTTCGGGCAGGTCATCGGCTGACTGCCAAGGCACCGACGCGGGCACCGCCAGAACCACCCGGACCGGGGCCGATGTCGCCTTGGAGTACTGCAGCTCACCGAGCGACTCCACTTCGGCGCCGGTCTCGGTGATCCAGTCCCGGCCGGTGATTCCGAAGTCGAACAGGCCCTGCTCAACGTAGGACGGGATCTCCTGGGGCCGCAGGAACCGGACCCGCTCGATCCGGGGGTCGTCGATCATCGCATGGTAGTCGCGCTCCGACGACCGGCGGACCGTCAGGTCAGCGGCATCGAACAGCTCAAGCGTGGCCCGCTCGAGCGAGCCCTTGGGTATTACCAGCGATAGCACTTCTCAGCAGCCCTTCAAGCGCGGATCCCCGTGCCTGTCCCCCTGCTGGCAAGACTACCGTGACAGCCTCAGCCGATTTGGACCAGTGTCGGCGGGCAGCGAGGCCCGGAAGGGAGGGCGGCGATGACAAACCGGCCGCACCGGGCCCGGCTGCCGTCAGGCGCGAGCTTCGGCGGCCCGCTGGAGGGCCTGATGGAGCGGAACCTGGCCGAGCACGCCTGCTACCTGCAGCGCGGCACCCCGGGCATGGTCGTCCGCGAGACGGATGACCTGCTCATCGCCGACAGCGGGCTGGACAACGACTCGTTCAACTTCGTCGGCGCGGCCCGCTTCACGGCGGAGAACGCGCTGGACAGGATCGCCGTCACGATCGCCGGGCTGGAGGTGCTGGAGCGGCCGTTCGCCTGGCGCGTCGGCCCGGCCTCGACGCCGCCGGGCCTGGCCGGTCTGCTGACCGCGGCCGGGCGGCCGGCTACCGAGACGGAGCCGGCCATGTACCTGTCGCTGGCGGGCGAACCGGCGTCGTCAGCCCCCGGCCCGGCTGGCATGGCCGGGCAGTCCGGCGCGGCCGGTCAATCCGGTGCGGCCGGTCAATCCGGTGCGGCCGGTCAATCCGGTGGCGCCGGGCGGCCGAGCCCGGCCGGGCTCGAGATCCGCCTGGTCAGCACCGCGGCCTGGCTCCGCGACTGGTCCTACGTGCTGGCGGCCGCTGCAGACCCGCCCGACCTGACCGTGGTCAAGTTCTTCGCCCGGACGGCCGCACGGGCACTTGCGCCCGCCGCCCCGGGCCGGTACCTGACCGGCTACGCCAATGGCCGCCCGGTTGCCACGGCCGAGGTCTTCTGGCACGCCGGGGTGGCAGGCCTGTACAACATCACCACGCTGCCCAGCCACCAGCGCCGCGGCTTCGGCACGGCGATGACCCTGGCCGCACTGGCCGCCGCCAGGGAACTGGGCGCGCAGACGGCGGTCCTGCAGGCATCGGCCCAGGGCGAGCCGGTGTACTCCAGGCTGGGATTCAGTACGTTCAGCGGGGTGACCGAGCACGCGCTCAGTCCGTGAGGCGGGCCGGCCGTACCGCTAACCTGACCGGATGAGCGATATCGACGACGCTCGCAGGTTCGCGCTATCGCTGCCGGGCACCAGCGAGGAACCGCATTTTGATATGACCTCGTTCCGGGTCAATAAGAAGATCTTTGCGACCGCACCGCCTGACGGCCGCCACCTGCACGTTTTCGTGGGCGACGATGAGGTCCGGGCGTGCTGCGCCGAGGACCCGGCGGCGTTCGAGCCGCTGATGTGGGGCAAGCAGGCTCGCGGGCTGCGCATCAGGCTCGCGGCCGCGTCCGGTGACAGGGTCGCCGAGTTGCTGGACGAGGCGTGGCGGCGGCGTGCGCCGAGGCGCCTGGTATCCGAGCGGGACAGTGTCGGGCGGGACAGTATCCGGGCGCGACAGTATCCGGGCGCGACAGTATCCGGGCGGGACGGGAGCGCTCGCCTGAGCTATGCCACCGATCCGCGGGTCGACGCCTACATCGACGCGCTGCCGGAGTGGCAGCGGGCCATCTGCCGCGACCTGCGGGACATCCTCCACGCCGCCGATCCCGAGATCAGCGAGACCATCAAGCGCACGAGGCAGCCGTACTTCGTGCTGTCGGGCAATGTCTGCGCGCTGCTGGCGGCGCGGGATCACGTGAACCTGTTCCTCTATGACGGCGCGATCGTGCCTGACCCGGACGGCATCATCACCGCGGGCCACGACAACAAGACCGCGCGCACGATGGCCGTCAGGGACGGCGAGACGATCAACTCCGCCGCGCTGACCACGATGCTGCGGCAGATCATCGCCAATAACCGGGCTGGCGGCTGGCGCAAGCTCAAGGCGGCAGGCTCCTAGGGGCCGCGGACGCGGTGCTGACGTGAGGGTCTCGACTGGAGGTGGCGGGCATGGCCGAGGCAGCTGATGTGCTGATCGTCGGTGCCGGCCTGGCGGGCCTGACGGCTGCCAGCGAGCTGACGAGCGCCGGGCGCTCGGTGCTGGTGCTCGAAGCCAGGGACCGGGTAGGCGGCCGGGTGGTCAGCGAGGACATCGGCGACGGCAAGATCGTCGAGATGGGCGGCCAGTGGGCCGGGCCTACCCAGGACCGGCTGTACGCGCTTGCGACGGAACTCGCGGTGCCGACCTTCCCCACGTACGACACCGGGAAGAAGGTCCTGCACTTCAACGGCAAGCGGGGCACCTACACCGGCGCCATCCCGCGGATCAACCCCCTGGTGCTTGCCGACGTCGGCCAGGCGCAGGCTCGGCTGGAGGCGATGGCGAGGAAGGTGCCGCTTGATGCCCCCTGGACGGCGGGAAATGCCGGGAAGATGGACGGCCAGACGTTCGGCACCTGGATCCGCCGCAACACCGCGAGCAAGAGCGCGCGGATGCTGCTGACGCTCGGGGCCGAGGCGGTCTTCGCCGCCGAGCCCGGCGACTTGTCGATGCTGCATGTGCTGTTCTACTCGCACTCCGCCGGCTCGTTCCAGCGGCTGATCGATACCGGCGGCGGCGCACAGCAGGACCGCTTCGTCGGCGGGTCCGCGCTTGTCGCTGATCGCCTCGCCGACAGGCTCGGCGACATCGTGCGGCTGTCGGCGCCAGTCGGCCGGATCGAGGTGCGCGGTGACCGGGTGATCGCCACGACGGCGGCCGGCGAGTTCGATGGCCGGCAGATCATCGTCACGGCGCCGCCCCTGCTGGCCGGCCGGATCGAGTACGAGCGGCCCTGCCAGCCTGGCGCGAGCAGCTCACCCAGCGCACTCCGATGGGCTCGGTCATCAAGTGCCAGGTCATCTACGACGAGCCGTTCTGGCGCCGGGAGGGCCTGTCCGGTCAGGCCACCGGCGACGGCGAGGGATCGCGCGTGGTCTTCGACAACTCCCCGCCGGACGGCTCCCCCGGCATCCTGCTGGCCTTCCTCGAGGGCGACGAGGCGCGCCGGCTCGGCCGCGAGCCGCTGCAGACGCGGCGGCAGGCGGTCATCGACTCGCTGGCCAGGTACTTCGGCCCGCGGGCCGCGCGGCCGGAGCAGTACCTGGAGCGGGACTGGCAGCAGGAGAAGTGGAGCGGCGGGTGCTACGGCACGCTTTTCGGCCCGAACGTGTGGACTCGCTACGGCCACGCCTTGCGCACGCCGGCCGGGCCGGTGCACTGGGCCGGGACCGAGACCGCCTCAGTCTGGGCGGGCTACATGGACGGGGCCATCAGGTCAGGTGAGCGCGCCGCTGCTGAAGTGCTCGAGGCGCTGGCCTGACGGCCTTCGCCAGCCAGCGTCAGTCCCCGGCCGCGGAGCTCGCGGGCGCGGAGCTTGCGGGCGCGGAGCTCGCGGGCGCGGAGCTCGCGGGCGCGGAGCCGGCGGCAGCTGCTGCCGCCGGAACCACCGCCGGCGCGCGTGTACCGCGGCGCAGCGTGATCGCGGCCAGCGCGGCGGCCAGGCCGGCCGCGACGATCGCGTACCAGCCATGCCGGAACGCGGTGAGCTCGGCGGCACCGCCATGCGGGCTGCCGAGCACCGCGACCAGCATCGCCACGCCGACGGCGAAGCCCACCTGGCGGAGCATGTTCACCACGCCCGATCCGCTGGCAAACGACGGCGGCGGCAGCGACGACGCCGCGGTGGACATCAGCGACGGCAGAGTCAGCCCGACCCCGATGCCGGTGACCAGCATGCCGGGCAGGATCTCGAGATAGTTCGGCGTCAGCTGGACCGCGAGCGCCCACCAGAGGACGCCGGCCGCGAACACGGTTGAGCCGGCACCGATGACCACGGCCGGGCCGCGCCGGGCCAGCAGCCTCCCGGTCACCAGGAACGAGAACAGCGGCACCATCACCGGGCCCGGCGCGACCCCGAGGCCCGTGGCGAGCGCCGACCAGCCCCAGACGTCCTGCATCCACAGCACGATCGAGAGCAGCATGGCGCCGAACGACACTGAGAACAGCAGCGTCGCCAGCGAGGCCCCGGAGAACGTCCGTACCCGGAACAGTCCCGGATCGACGAGCGGGTTGTGGTGCCGGACGCAGTGCAGCGCGAACAGCCCGAGCACGACCACCGCCCCCGCCAGCACGCCCGCGGTCCTGGCCGAGCCCCAGCCCCACGCGCCGCCGCGAACCAGTCCGAGTGTGAGCCCGCCAACCCCGGCAGTGACGAGCAGGGCGGACAGCGCGTCCGGACGCGGGCCGGGATGACCGGCCACGTCCGGCAGCCGGAGCCAGCCGATGATCAGGGCCGCCAGCCCGATCGGAACGTTGACGAAGAACACCCAGCGCCAGCTGGCGGCCACCAGCAGGCCGCCGATGACGGGCCCGAGCGCGGCCGCCATGCCGCCGGCCGCGGTCCAGGCCCGGACGGCACCGCCGCGGCGCTCGGCCGGGTAGCTGGCCATGACCAGGCCCAGGGAGGTTGGCGTCAGCAGCGCCGCCCCGGCGGCCTGGACGAGGCGGAACGCGATCAGCATGGGGACGCTCGCCGCGGCCCCGCAGGCTGCCGAGCCGGCGGTGAAGATAGCCACCCCGAGCAGGAAGCCGGTCTTGCGGTTGTGCTGGTCAGCCAGCCGGCCCGCGAGAACGAGCAGGGCCGCGTAGATGATCGCGTAGCCGTTCAGCACCCAGGACAGAGTGCCGAGACTGGGCTCGTGCAGGTCTACCGCGATCTGCGGCAGCGCGACGTTCACGATGAACAGGTCCAGGCTGGCCATGACCACCCCGGCGCAGACGATGACCAGGACCTGGGCGGGACGCAGCGCGGCGCGTCCGGACGTGTGCTGGCTCTGACTTAGCCGACTCATAGCCAGACTCTACATAGCTAGCTTAAGCTTGCACAAGTCAGATAGAGTAAGTCCCGTGGAAACTTCAGCGGAGGCCGCCCACACGATCCGGATGTCCGGCTCGCTGTCCCCGCGCGGCAGGTGGACGGCGAGTGCATGCTCAATGGCCCGAGCCCTGAACGTGGTCAGCAGCAAGTCGGCCCTGCTGATCCTGCGCGAGGCCTTCTACGGCACGTCCCGCTTCGACGACTTCGCTCAGCGGGTTGGGATCAGCGAGCCGGTGGCCGCGGCGCGCCTCAGGGAGCTGGTCGCCGACGGCCTGCTCGAGCGCGAGCCGTACCGGGAGCCTCGCCAGCGCACCCGGATGGAATACCGGCTGACCGACAAGGGCGCCGAGCTGCTGCCTGCGCTGGTCGCGCTGATGCAGTGGGGCGACCGCTGGCTCGCCCCCGACGGTCCTCCGGTCGTGCTGAGGCACCGGGGCTGCGGTGAGACGGTGCATGCCGAGCTTCGCTGCTCGGCAGGGCACGCCACCGGCGCGGCACACCTGGACCTCGCCACTGGCCCCGGCGCGCGTGACCGCGATCGTGCCTAGCGAGCGCCGGCTGAGTGGCCGCCGAATCGGCGGGTAGATACTGCGGACCATGAGTGCGGAACAGCAGCACAGCACGGGCCCGCCAGGTCGCGTCCGGCGCATCATGCTGGCCGTGGACCGGGAGCAGCAGCACCGGGCGTGGCTGGCCGTTGCCGTCGCGACGTGGAAGAAGTTCAGCGACGACCAGGCCGGCAACCTGGCTGCGCTGATCGCCTACTATGCGTTCGCCTCGATCTTCCCGCTGCTGCTGGTCGCCTACAGCATCCTCGACATCGTCGCGCAGGGCAGCGCCACCGTCGCGAAGCACCTGACCGACGCGCTCAGGGGCTACCCGGTGGTGGGCACTACCCTCAGCGGCCAGGTGCATCAGGGCCTCGGCAAGACCGGCATCGCGCTCGCCATCGGCATCGTGCTGACGCTGTACGCCTCCCGCGGGGTCGCGACGGCGATGATGAACGCGATGAACACCGTGTGGGAGGTACCGCAGTTCCGGCGGCCCGGCTTCCCGAAAGCACTGCTGCGCAGCTTCGGCCTGATCGCGGTTATCGGACCCGGCCAGCTCATCACCATCGCGCTGTCGAGCATCGCCGGCGGCACCGGCCATCTCGGCGGTGTCGCAGCGAGGGTCGCCGCCGTCGCCGTCTCGCTCGTCCTGAACATCGGGCTGTTCTGGCTGGGGTTCCGCGTTGCCACCGCGGCGCAGATCAGCGGACGGGCGATGCGCCTCGGCGCGATTCTGTCGGCGATCGGCTGGCAGATCCTGCTGACGATCGGCGGCACCCTGGTCGGCCATAGCACCAACTCGGCCTACGGCACCTTCGGGATCGTGCTGGGCCTGCTGGCCTTCTTCTACCTGTCGGCGCAGCTGACGCTCTACTTCGTCGAGCTGGATGCGGTCCGCGAGCTGAGGCTATGGCCGCGGGCCCTGGCGCCGCCGCCGCTCAGCCCGGCGGACGTGCAGGCCCATCAGTTGTACGCGGCTGCGACGGCGCACCGGCCCGAGCTCGAGGTCACGGTGCGCGAGCGGGCGGACGGCGAAACCGCGGCAGCGTCCGGCGGGCAGCAGAACCTGGCAGCGCCAGCCGCCCGGTCCGCCACTGCGAGTCCCGCGCCGCAGGCACCACGGGAACGCAGAGCCCGCCCGCGGCACCGGCAGTAGGCTGAGAGCGGTGCAATGCCGCATACCGGGGAGGCCTCATGCCGCTGTTTTCCAGTTCGCAGAACCAGACGGGCACCTGGGAACCGCAGGCTGCCGACAGCAGGCTCGCGCAGACAGCGGGTGCCAGCCCGTCCGGCGTATTCACTTCTGACCTGTCGGTGTCGGAGTACGTCCTGCTCGGCGAGGCTGGCTTCGAGCCGCTCGGCTTCGTCATCGGGTCGTCGATCTACCACATCGGCCTCCAGGTCGGCCGGTGGAGCCAGAATCAGGAGCTCCAGGTCCTCACCCAGGCCATGTACAACGCGCGCGAGCTCGCGATGTCGCGCATGCAGTCCGAGGCCGATCACCTCGGCGCGGACGGCATCGTCGGCGTGCAGCTCCGGATGCAGATGTACTCCTGGGGCCAGGGCTGCCTGGAGTTCATCGCAACCGGCACCGCCGTCCGGCACCTGACCGGCGAGGGCGCGCACCGCGCTCCCGATGGCCGGGCGTTCACCTCGGATCTGTCGGCACAGGACTTCTTCCGGCTGCTGGCCGCGGGAGCGGTCCCGGTGTCGTTCGTGCTCGGCACCTGCGTCTACCACATCGCCCACCAGGGCGTCATGCAGTCGCTGCGCCAGGCGGGCCAGAATCAGGAGATGCCGCAGTTCACCCAGGGCGTCTACGAGGCCCGCGAGCTGGCGCTGACCCGGATGCAGGCCGAGGCCGAGCAAGCCGGCGCGTCCGGCATCGTCGGCGTCACGGTCGAGGTGAAGAACCACGTCTGGGGTGAGCACGCGACCGAGTTCCTTGCGACCGGAACCTCAGTCCGGCGGCTCAGCGAGGAGCACCGGCTGCCGGAGACATCGCCGCGGCCCACCTTCACGCTCGGGCTCGACAACTAGCCGCGCCCGGCTGCCCGGCCGGCAGCGGAGGCGGTGACCTGCTGCCTGGCCGGCGGCAGGAGCGGCGGCGCTCCGACCGTGCAGCTGGTCACCGGCCGCCGGGGGGCAGCCTGCGCGCCCGCGGGACTCAGCACGTTGTTGTCGACCAGCAGCGCCGTGAGCAGCGCCGCCACGAGCAGGATTCCGGCACACGCCAGCGTTGCCAGGTCAAATCCGTGATTGAACAGGGCCGGCTCGTGATAACTGGCCGCGGTCAGGCCGACGGCCGCCGGGAGCGCGGCGACCGACACCAGCCCGGCTGCCCTGGCGACCGCGTTGTTCACACCGCTGGCCACGCCGGCATGACGGACATCGGCGCTCGCGAGCACGGTCGCCGTCAGCGGCGCCACGGTGGCCACCAGGCCGAGTCCGACCAGCACGACCGCTGGCAGCACGTCGGAGAGGTAACTGGCGTGCGGCCCGATCCGCGACATCAGTGCCATGCCGACGGCCAGGGCCAGAATGCCGCCGGTCATCAGCCAGCGCGGCCCGACTCGCTGCGCCAGGGCACCCGAGCGAGCCGAGAGGCCCAGCATGAGCACCGTGACCGGCAGCAGCGAGGCCCCGGCCTGGAGCGGCGAGAATCCCGATACCTGCTGCAACTGCAGCACCAGCAGGAAGAGGAACCCGCCGAACGCGCCGTAGACCAGGAACGTGATCACGTTGATGACGGAGAACTGGCGGGACGCGAATATGTCCAGCGGCAGCATCGGCGTGACCACGTCGGGTGTCCGGGTCCGGCGCCGCTCGACGAGAACGAACGCGACCGCAGCGGCGACGCCAGCCAGCGCCGCCGCGATGACGCCGATGTGGCTGGACCGCTCCGGCGCCTCGATGAGCGCGTAGGTGAACGCGCCCAGGCCGAGCGCGGCGAGCCCGGCGCCGGCAATGTCGAACTTGCCCCGGACCGTCAGGTCCCTGCTCTCCGGCACGTGCCGCAGGGTCACCGCGACGACTGCCACCGCCAGCGGCAGGTTCAGCAGGAATATCCAGCGCCAGCCCGCGGTCTGCACCAGCCAGCCGCCCACTATGGGGCCGATGGCAGAGGCGACACCGCCCAGCCCCGACCAGGCGCCAACCGCGCGCGGCCGGTCATCAGGCGCGAAGGTTGCCTGGATGATCGCCAGCGAGCCGGGCGTCAGCAGCGCGCCGCCCACACCCTGCAGGACGCGGGAGCCGATCAGCACGAAAATGTCGGGCGCCAGCCCGCACAGCGCGGAGGCAAGCGCGAACCAGACCACTCCGATGAGAAAGACGCGACGGCGGCCGAGCCGGTCACCCAGCGAGCCGCCGAGCAGGATGAGGCTGGCCAGCGTGAGGGTGTATGCGGTGACGGTCCACTGCAGCTCGCCCAGGCTTGCGTTGAGGTGGCGGCCGATCGTTGGCAGCGCCACGTTGACAACGGTGGAGTCCAGCAATGCCATGCTCGAACCGAGCACCGTTGCCGTCAGCACCCACCGGCCCTGCGCGCTGCTGACCCGCAGCTGCGGAGATGACGGCGCCGCTTCCTCGAGGTCGCCCATTACCCGATCGTCTCATCGCAGCAGCGGCAGTCCGGGGCAGCCTGCCCCTTACTTCTGCTGAGGTGTCCGCGACCTGGCCGTTCCGGTGCCGGAACAGCGATCGCCCGCGAGGCCGGGTGGCCTCGCGGGCGATCCTGCGGAGCGGCCTTGGCTGCCGTCTCCGGTTGTACCTACCTCGCGCCTGAAGGCGGGCCGTCCTGACCGGGCTCGTCGTCCGGCCGGGCAGGCGGTGCCGGCCCCGTGGTCGGTGTGGAACCGCCGCTCGGCGTAGCGCCGCCGGCTGGCGCGGACCCGCCGGCCGGAGTAGCAGACCCTCGTGATCCGGAGGAGCCGGACACCACTCGCTGCGTGCCGGGCGGCATCGCAGTCGTGCCAGCTGCGGCCGTGCTGGTGGTCCCCGGCATGTCGGCCTCGTCAGCGGCCGACATCGTCATGGTGTGCTCGGCCTTGACGTCGCCCGCCCCTGGCTCGGCGACGGTGTCGTCAATCTGGTGGAAGAGCATGAAGATGCCTGCGGCCAGCACCGCGCCGACGAGCGGCGCGATCAGGAACAGCCACAGCTGACTCAGTGCCAGGCCGCCGACGACGATGGCCGGGCCGAAGCTGCGGGCCGGGTTGACGGAGGCGCCGTCGATCGGGATGCCCATGATGTTGACCAGCGCCAGCGCGAAGCCGACGACGAGGCCGGCCACCGGGGCGCTGGCCTCCTTCCTCGTCGCGCTGAGCACGACCAGGACGAAGACGGCGGTCAGGACGACTTCAGTCAGGAACGCGCCGCCGCCGGAGGCGTGCAGCAGGGACAGCCGCCCGTAGCCGTTGGCACCGAGGCCGATCCTGGCCTTGCTGTAAAACGGCGAGCTGTGCATGACCCACAGCAGCAGGAGCGCGCCGAGCAGGCCGCCGATGAGCTGGGCGACCCAGTAGCCCAGCATGTCGATGATCGAGATGCGCTTGGCCAGGTACGCGCCCAGCGACACGGCCGGGTTGACGTGACAGCCGGAGAGCGGTCCGATGACCGCCACCAGGGCGAGCAGGACCAGGCCGAACGTCAGGCCGGTCAGCAGGATGCCCGCCGCGACGCTGCTGCCGAACGCGCGGAAGCCGAACGTCACGGTGGCCATGCCCGCGCCGAAGAAGACCAGCAGGCCCGTGCCGATGAGCTCGGCCACATACCGGCGGGCCATTGCCGAGTCGATCATCGCAGACCCTGACCCGGTGCCGGATGCCCCGAATCGCGGCCGGGCCGCCCCCGTCTCGGGCCCGGACTGGCCCGCTGCGGGCTCGCCCGGCCCGGGCGTCGACCTGACCGCCATATGCCACCCCCCAGTTGCGTCGTCCGGCGCCTTTGCCCCTGTGGTATGCCCACTGCCTGTTATCGCAAAGCAGCTACAGGCCGGGCCAGGTGTGCACGGGCTGATTGGTGACCATTCGCTCGATATATCCCTGGGTCATGCGCCGCAGCGACTCCCGGCGGTCCGCCGTGCTGCGCTCCAGGCAGTGCACGGCCTCCGTCTGCCAGGTGGCGCCGGTCCTGCCGGTCAGGCACCGCTGCTCGATGATCCCGAGCATCCGGTCGGCGTCCGCCGAGTCGACGCCCCACTGCCGCAGCCCCTCCCAGGCCTGCGGCAGCAGCCGCCGCAGCGTCAGCTCGGTCACTGGCGCCTCGCCGATGCCCGGCCAGTACACCCTCGCCTCGATTCCGTGCCGGGAGCCCTCGACCAGGTTGTCGGCAGCCGCCGCGAAGGACATCTGCGTCCAGACCGGGCGCTCGGTCTCGGCCAGCGCCCGGACCAGGCCGTAGTAGAACGCCGCATTGGCGACAACATCGGCCACGGTCGGCCCTGCGGGCAGCACGCGGTTCTCAACCCGCAGGTGCGGCCGGCCGTCCTCGACCGCGTACACCGGGCGGTTCCACCGGTAGACCGTGCCATTGTGCAGCGTCAGCTCGGACAGCCGCGGCGCCTCCCCGCTGTCCAGCGCGGCCGCCGGATCCTCGTCCTCGCGCAGCGGCAGCAGCGCGGGAAAATAGCGCAGGTTCTCCTCGAACAGGTCGAACACCGAGGTGATCCAGCGCTCGCCGAACCAGACCCTGGGCCGGACGCCCTGCTGCTGCAGTTCCTCCGGCCTGGTGTCGGTGACCTGCTCGAAGAGCGGGATCCGCGTCTCCCGCCACAGCTCACGGCCGAACAGGTAAGGCGAGTTCGCCGCCAGCGCCACCTGAATGCCGGCCACCGCCTGGGCCGCGTTCCAGTAGCTGCCGAAGGCCTCCGGGCTGACCTGCAGGTGGAACTGGACACTCGTGCAGGCAGCTTCCGGCATGATCGAGTCGACGTGGGTCAGCAGCCGCTCCGGGCCGTCGATGCAGATCCGCATGTCCTCGCCCCTGGCGGCGATCATCTGCTCGTTCAGCAGCCGGTAGCGCGGATTGGCCGACATGGCCTCGTCGGTGACGTCACCCTGCCGCAGCGACGGAAGGATGCCGACCATCACCAGCCGGCTGCCGGTTCCCTCAGCGCGGGCCGCAGCGTGCGCGAGCTTGCCCCGGACGACGCTCTCGAGTGCGCTGAGCGCGTCACCGGTGAGCTCGCTGGGCGGGACGTTGATTTCCAGGTTGAAGCGGCCGAGCTCGCTAGCCCAGCTTGGGTCCGCGATCGCGTCCAGCACGGTCGTGTTGGTCATGGACGGCCTGCCGTCCGCGTCAACCAGATTCAGCTCGATCTCGAGGCCGACCTGCCGCGGCCCGCTGTCGAACCTGGACTCGCGCAGCATCCGGGCAAAAACGTCAAGGCACTGACGGACCTTCTCCCGGTATGCGCGGCGATCCTGCTGGCTAACGGTGATGGACGGGACATCCCGGCCCATAAACGACCCCTCCAACTGCTTCCTGGGCGGGGGACTCGGTTCCACATTCGCACGTAACAGGACGCCTGACCAGGTGTGTCCTGGTCTCGTCCTGCATCAGCAGGAAGCTGCTAGTGCAGGCATGCCCATTAAGGCGGCCGGATTCACCGGGTTGGTACGAGTTCAGTCCGCGCCAGGCGCAGCGGCTAGCCCCAGGCGGCCGCGATCAGGCCGGACGTGAGCTCGCGCGGAGTAGCACCGCCCTGCGAGACGTACAGGCCCGTCCCGGCGAGGTAGAGCAGCCAGCCGCCGTCTGAGCTCACGTCCAGGCTGGTGTGGTCGAGGCTGGCGTACCCGATCGCGACCTGGTGGACGAGGGTTCCGGCGGTGGTCACCTCCCACATCAGCCGCGAGGTATTGCGGACGGGAACGCCCGCACAGCACGCGCGGCTGACGAACAGGTCGCCGTCCGGCATATACACGCCCTCGCGCAGGTAGCTGTCGGCACTGCTCGGGCTGCCCGTGACCGGAACCGCCGTGACCCCGGTGCCGGTCGTGTAGTAGTGCGCCTGCGAGGTGTCGACCAGGAAGAGATCCCAGCCTTCGTTGTCCTCGACGGCAAGCGTGGACACGGCGAGATGGTCGTTGTCCGCTGACCACGACACGTGCGAGATCGGCGCCGGGAGCCCGCTGCCCTGACCGGCCGGCACCATCGGCAGGCTGACGGCCGAGCCGGAGCTCAGCGTCCTGATGTCGAGGTGGTACAGCGGCACCAGGTTCGAGCTGCTCGGAACGCAGCCGACCGTCAGACTCGGCTGATCGGCGTAGGCCAGCTTCGTGCCGTCCGGGCTCACCGCCGGCAGGCTGCCGGTGGTGATCACCGCTGGCGTCCCGCCGCCGACTGGCACCGCCTCGATCTTGCTGGAGCAGCCGTTCTTCACCGCGAAGTAGACCATCCCGCTGCTGGAGACGGAGACCTCGCCGCCGACCACCCTGGATGCGACCAGCGTCGAGTCGACCGCGCCGGTAGCCGGGTTCAGCGTGACCAGCGCGCCGTGCTTAGTCACCGCGACCATCGCGGGCGGGGTAGCGGCGGCGCTGGCCGACCCGGACGCCGATGCGGATGCGGACGCGGACACAGTCACGGTCGATGATGCGGCCGGGCTGCTGCCTCCGCCGCAGGCCGATAGCGCGAGCGCGGCGACGACGGCGCCGGAGGCCAGGGCAGCGCAGCGGACTGCAGAGAAGGTGTGAGCACGGCCGGATCCGCGGGGGCGGAGCGGCGGGACTGACCGGAATCGGGTGGCAGGCATGTCGGTCTCCAGGGGGTGCGGCAACGGTTACGCGGGTGAGAGCACCAGACCCCGCCGTTACCAACAGAAATCTGCAGCTGATGTTGGCAGCGCCCGGCGGCTGGCGGCAATAGCTGTGCGCAATCGTTGCGAGCGAGCCGGCTGACTAGCCGGGCACCGCGGCTGCCATCCGGCGAACTGCCTCGGCGATCAGCTCCGGCGACGTGCCGATGTTGAGCCGGGCGAAGCCGCTGCCCTGGACACCGAAGTCCGGGCCGCGGCTGAGCGCCACCCGGCCGGCGGACAGGAATGCCGCCGCGGGATCGGCGCCAAGACCAAGGTCGCGGCAGTCGAGCCAGGCCAGGAAACTCGCCTGCGGCGGCCGGTACCCGATGGCCGGGAGGTGCTCGGCCAGCAGACCGCTCAGCAGCCGCGTGTTCGCATCGATTTGCGCGACGGCCGCGTCCAGCCACGGCCGGGCATCGCGGAATGCCGCCACCGAAGCGTGCACGCCCAGGTGCGAGGCGAGCAGCGCGTCCCACCGCTCGGTCAGGATGCCCGCCGCCTCAGGGTTTCCGGCGACGGCGACGCCGCATTTCACGCCGGGGATGTTCCAGCCCTTGGTGGCGGAGGTGAAGACCATGGCCCGGCGGGCGGCCGGATGATCGATCGTGTGGAATGGCACGTGCCGGGAGCCGGGCAGCACCAGCGGCGCGTGAATCTCGTCGACCAGAACCGGGACGCCGCGCCGGTCGCACAGGTCGGCGATCGCGCTGAGCTGCTCGGATGACCACACCCGGCCCAGCGGGTTGTGCGGATTGCAGAGCAGGTACGCGCCTGTGCCCGGCAGCGTCAGTGCGTGATCGAGCGCGTCCAGGTCCGGTTCATAGCTGCCGTCGCCGGCGGCCGCCAGAGGCGCCTCGACTATGCGCCGGCCCGCGAGCTCGAGCCGGAGGAAGAACGGCGCGTACACCGGCGGATTGATCACCACTCCGGCGCCGGGCCTGGTGATCGCCTGCACGACCTCGACGATGCCGGTCATCACGTCCGGGATCGCGAAGACCAGTCCCGGCTCCGGCGACCAGCCCAGCCGGTCGGCCGCGAACCCGGCAAACGCCTCCCCCAGCTCACCCTTGTCCGGGTAGCCGAGGTCTCCGGCCGCCGCCACGGCCCGGATTTTGTCCTTGATGGCCTGCGCGGGGTCAAAATCCATCTCGGCGACGAACGACGGCAGCACGTCGGGCGGGTAGGTCCGCCACTTGTGGCTGGTGCGGGCGCGCAGGCTCGCCAGGGAGCAGTCGCCGAGGATCGGGTCCACGAATCGGATCGTAATGCCGGACTCCGGCCGCTGGCGCCTACGGACGCTTGAGGAACCTCAGATAGAACGCCAGGAACACCAGCACGATCCCGACGTTGGCGAGCAGCCGCTCCCAGATCTGGTGCCGGAAGACCAGGATGTCCAGGCCCACCACGATGGCCACCATCGCGAGCACGTACAGCACGACGCCTACCCGTCTGTCCACCGTTCAGTTCTAGTCCCCCGCGACCGAGGACAGCAAGAGCGGCGCTGGGACGCGGCGCTGGGACAGAGAGCTCTCCTGCCCCGCGACGGCGCGGAAATTAATTCGATCTGGTATATTCCGATGTCGTGACAAAAACCCAGCCGGCCGGCATCATCGCCGCGCTGCAGCAGGCCACGCACGTGACGCTGCATGCTCTCGCCAGCCGGCTCGAGCATCTGCAGCTGACCGCGTCGGAGCAGAACGTGCTTGCCGCGCTGGCCGACGGCCAGGCGCGCGCCGTCGGCCAGCTAGCGGCGGCCACGGGCACCCGGCCGACGACGCTGACCAGCGTGCTGGACCGGCTGGAGCGCCGCCAGCTGCTGGTGCGTGCGCTCGACCCGGCCGACCGGCGGTCGTTCCTGATCGCAGCGACCGCGGCCGGGCGCACGGCTGCCGGCGAGGTACTGGCCGCCATGACCGAGCTGGAGCAGGCCGCGGCCGGCGGGCTCACCGCCGCGCAGCTTGCCGGATTCCGCGCGGTCATCCGCGCACTGACGGAGGTCCGCTGATGACGACGCACTCGCACGGCCTGCCAGACGATCTCGCGCCGCTGCTGGAGCAGGTCGCTGGCGCGGACGGCCGATTCGGGCACCGCGAGCACGTGCACCTGGCGTTCCTCGCGGTGCGGGCGCACGGCACGGCCGGAGCCGTGTCGCGGATGAGCACCTGGCTGCGTCACGTCACCGAGTACGAGCGCGTGCCGCAGAAGTACCACGCCACCATGACGCGAGCCTGGACTGAGCTCGTCAGCCACCACCTGGATGCTGGCGCGGCGGCCACCGACTTCGCCGAATTTGCCGCCCGCTATCCGGCCCTGCTCGACAAGCGCCTGCTGACCCGCCACTACAGTCCGGCTGTGCTGGCCTCGGCGACCGCGCGCCATGGGTGGGCTGAGCCTGATGTGAGCCCGTTCCCGTGGTCCTAATCGCCCTGGCGCACGCCCAGGTCGTATGCAGCCGGCACGGCCCCGTAGCTCGCCTCCGATCGGCTCATCTGGTCAGATGAGGCATGGCCACCACGCGGCATTCAGGGCGCTGGACGCTAGAGGACCGGTTCGCCTCGCCATGGCACTACCTGGAGTTCGAGGTTCCGCGCGGTGCATGCGCGGTCCGGGCGGAGCTTGAATACGAGCGGTCCGGCGCGGTGATGGATCTCGGCTGCCTGGGCGCGGCCGGCTTCCGCGGCTGGTCGGGCGGCGCGCGCCGGTCGTATGTGATCACGGCCGACGCGGCGACGCCCGGCTACCTGCCGGGCGAGCCGGAGGCGGGCCAGTGGCAGGTCGTCATCGGGCTTCACCGGGTACCTCCCGAGGGCGCGGATTACCGGGTGACGATCGAGGTCTCCAGCACGCCGGGCGAGCTGGTGCCAGATGAGCCGCCGGAGCAGATGCCGCCACTGGATGACCGGCCGGAGCGCCGCGTCCTGCCCGCCTCAGACGGCCGCCAGTGGCTGGCAGGCGACCTGCACACCCATACCGTCCACTCTGACGGCGTCATGACGGTGTCGGAGCTGGCCAGGTTCGCTGCCGGCCGGGGCCTGGACTTTCTCGCCGTGACCGACCACAACACCATCAGCCACCACGCTGAGCTGCCGGCGGTGGCGGCCGCGCACGCGATCACGCTGCTGCCCGGCCAGGAGGTCACGACCGAGGCGGGGCACGCCAACGCCTTCGGCGAGATCGGCTGGATCGACTTCCGCGAGGCACCCGACAACTGGCTGGAAGCCTGCGAGCAGGCCGGCGGCCTGCTGTCGGTGAACCATCCCTACGGCGGCCAGGTGAGCTGGGCCGCGCCCATGAAGCGCAGGCCGCCACTGCTGGAGGTGTGGCACTGGAGCTGGCTCGACACGCGCTGGACAACGCCGCTCGGCTGGTGGCAGATCTGGGATCCGGCTGCCATCCCGATTGGCGGCAGCGACTGGCACCGTCCGGGATCCGACGCGCCGCCGGGAACGCCGACGACGTGGGTCGAAGCGCAAGACCCCGATCCGGCCGCCGTACTCGAGGCGATAGCGGCCGGACGGACGGCTATCTCGGCGTGCCGCGACGGCCCCGTGCTGCTGCGGGTCGGTGACGAACTCGTGGCCAGCGACGCCGACGGGATGATCCTCTGCGGGCCGGGCGGCCCGGCTGCCAGGGTGCGCGGGCAGCTCGCCAAGTTTCCCGCCGGAGAGGGCTGCTACCGGCTAACGGATCCGACCGGGGCCACCGTCGCCCTCACCGGCTGACGGATCCGTCGGCCGCCGTCGCGTTGCCCGGGCCGCGGCTCATGGGGGCCTGGTCAGTGTCGCCCTGGCAGCACCAACGCGGTCCCCACGATGATCAGCTCGCCGTGCCACCGGAGACAATCCGGCCACTTGGGCCTGCGCCGCTGACCGCGTCTGACCAGATCAGCTGTGGCCGGCGACCGCCAGCTCCGGGCTGGCAGCGAGCGCTGGCCTGCGCCAGCCGGGAAGCCTGCGCGCGCCCGCAGCGACGCCGACGGCGACGACGACCTGGATCGCCAGCACCACGAGGAACGCCGTGCTGATCCCCGTGCCGTCACCGGCCAGAGCGAGGAACAGGCTGCCGAGGGTCGCGACGCCGAGTGCCAGCGCCGTCTGCTGTGTCGTCGTCAGGACCCCGCTGCCCGCGCCAGCGACGGCAGCGGGCACCTCGGATAGCACGATGCCGAACAACGGGCTCATCACCAGGCCCTGGCCCAGCCCGGCGACCGCGAGGCCGGGTGCCAGGTCGAAGACCGTCAGGTGCGGCCAGCCGAGGTAGACGGTGAGGCCCAGGATGATGAGCCCGGCAGCCTGCAGCAGACCGCCGGCCGCGAGCACCCTGGCGCCGAACCGCGCGAGCAGCCGGGAGGTCCACAGCGACGCGAGCAGGAACGCAGCCGCCATCGGCACCAGTCCGAGGCCGGCTGTCAGCGCGCTCGCGTGCAGGCCTTCCTGAACCAGCAGCGCGTAGCAGAACATGAACGCGCCGAAGCCGGCGAAGAACGGCAGTGCGAGGATCAGGCCCCGGCGCATGCTCCGGTGCTGCAGCAGCGACGGCGGTACCAGCGGAGTTGTGCCCGTGCGCTCGGCCCGCGCCTCGTACCACGCGAATGCGATGGCAGCGAGCGGCGCGATTACGAGCATCGCGATGGTCCAGGCTGGCCAGCGCAGCGAGCGGCCCTCAGTCAGCGGAACCAGCAGAGTCAGCACGGTCAGACCGAGCAGGGCGGTGCCGACGCCGTCGATGGGAGCCGGCGCGCCATGCCGGGTGTCAGGCACGAACCGCCGCGCGAGGACGAGGCCCGCCAGGCCGATCGGCACGTTCACCAGGAAGATCGGCCGCCAGCCCAGGTTGTCGATGTTGGCGGACACCAGGACGCCTCCGAGCACCTGTCCGAGCACGGCGGCCAGGCCGCCCGTCGCCCCGTAGCGCGCCAGTGCCCTGATCCGGCGCTCGCCGGTCGTGGCCGCCTGGATAGTAGCGAGCACCTGCGGCACCATGAGCGCTGCCGACGCTCCCTGGGCGACCCGGCCGATCACGAGGAAGTCGGCCGTCGGCGCCAGCCCGCAGGCGAGCGAGGTCAGCGTGAAGGCCGCCATGCCGATCAGGAACAGCCGCTTACGGCCGATGCTGTCGCCGAGCCGGCCGCCGAGCACTAGCAGCAGGGCGTAGGCAGTGGCGTAGCCGGACACGACCAGTTCGAGCAGCGGCTGGCTGGCATGCAGATCGCGGTCGATGGTGGGCAGGGCCACGTTGACGATGAAGAAGTCGATCATGGGCAGCAGGACGCCGACAAGAATGACTGCCAGCCCGGCTGCCGTCAGGCTCTGCGGCTCGTGCGCTGCGTGCGGGGTGCCCGCCCGATGCGGAGCAAGCGCGTGGTTGTGAGACTGAGCTGGAGACTGTGCTGGAGACTGTGCTGGAGACTGTGCTGGAGATTGAGCGGCGGTACCAGTAGAAGGCATACAGCTACAGTGGCTGAGAAACTTAGCCAGTTACTAGAGCCCAGTTATACTGGTACTGACACTACCTGGCAATACCATAGACTCAGACGCATACTAGTAGCACGGGCACGGGCACGGGCACGGGCACGGGCACGGGCACGGGCACAGGCACAGGCACAGGCACAGGCACAGGCACAGGCACAGGCACGGGTAACCGGCACCGGAGAAGGAGGGTACTGGTGGCTATGAGCGAGACCCTGGTGGACGTTGCAGGCCGGGATATTGCTGGCCGGGACGTTGCAGGAGTCGTAGCAGCCAGGGACGTTGCTGCGCTGCGGCGGCACGAGCTGGCCGCCTTCCTGCGCAGCCGCCGGGAGCGCATCGCGCCCGAGCAGGTCGGCCTGCCGCCCGCGTCCCGTCGACGCACTCCTGGCCTGCGACGCGAGGAAGTCGCGACGCTGGCCGGTGTCGGCGTCACCTGGTACACGTGGCTGGAACAGGGCCGCGACATCAACGCTTCACCGCAGGTACTCGACGCCGTGGCGCGCACGCTGCTGCTTGATCCGCATGAGCGCGATCACCTGTTCAGGCTCGCTGACGTTCCTGACGGCAGCGGCCGGGGCGAGTGCGCGACGCTGCCTCCCACCGCCCAGCTCCTGCTCGACCAGCTCGAGCCCTACCCGGCCTGCATCCGCAACGCGCGTTACGACATCCTCGCCTGGAACCAGCCCTTCGACCAGCTGATGGGACCGCTGAGCATCCTGCCGTTCGAGGAGCGGAACTCGCTCTGGCGCATGTTCACCAGCAAGCGCTGCCGGGAGGCAACGCTGGACTGGGACGTGTCCACCCGGCGGATGGTGGCCGAATACCGAGCCGCGATGGCCGAGCACGTTGCCGAGCCAGCCTGGAAGTGCCTGGTATCGCGGCTCACCGCGGCCTCTCCGGAGTTCGCCGAGCTGTGGGAACGGCACGAGGTCGCCAGCCCGGAGAACCTGACCAAGCGCTACCTGCACCCGGAAGTCGGCCTGATCAAGCTGAACTACACCCACCTGTGGCTCGGACAGCGCCTCGGTACCCGGATGACCACTTTCACCCCGGCCGACGAGCAGAGTGCGCAGCGGCTGATCGAGCTGCAGGATCGCGGCCCGCTCCTGACAGAGGCCGTCGCGACGGTCTGACCGGCCCGCCGCGACTGACCGGCCCGCCGAGACTGGACTGGCCCGAGACTGACCCGGCAGCCAGCCGGCCTTAGCCCGCCGCGGGCAAACCCTGGCATACTCGCAGCCACGTGAGCACGCGGCGAAGGGATATCGATGGCATCGCAATCGCGCTGGGGTCTGACGCTGCCGCTGAGCGGGCTCCCGCTCGCTGACCAGAGAGACCTCGTGGCGAGCCTGCCGGATCTCGGCTACACCGACGTCTGGTCAGCCGAGCTGAACGGCATCGACGGCTTCACCCCGCTGACCCTGGCCTCCCAGTGGGCACCGCAGCTGCGGCTCGGCACGGCGATCGTCGGCATCTACACCCGCGCGCCAGTCTCCCTCGCCGTGCAGGCAGGCACGCTCGGAGCGCTCGCGCCCGGCAAGTTCGTCATGGGCATCGGCACGTCCTCCCAGGTCGCGGTCGAGCAGTGGAACGGCATCCCCTTCGAGAAGCCCTATCAGCGCTCGCGCGACATGCTGCAGTTCCTGCGTGAGGCCCTGGCCGGCGGCAAGGTCACCCGCGAGTACGAGACGTTCTCGGTGAACGGCTTCCGGCTCGATCCGGCACCCGAGATCCCGCCCGCTCTCGCACTGGCTGCGCTGCGGCCGGGCATGGTCAGGCTCGCGGCGGCAGAGGCAGGCATCGCGATCACCAACTGGCTGGCGCCCAAGGACGTTCCGCAGGTGCGCGGAGTGGCCGGCGACGACTGCGAACTGGTCGCGCGCATCTTCGTCTGCCCGACCACCGACACCGACACGGCCCGCTTCATCGGCAGGCGGATGATCGCGGCCTACCTCACCGTGCCGGTCTACGCGGCGTTCCACCAGTGGCTCGGCCGCGGCGAGATCATCGAGCCCATGCTCACCGCGTGGAAGGCCGGGGACCGCAAGGGCGCGCTGGCGGCGATCCCCGACGCGCTGGTCGATGAGCTGGTCATCCACGGATCAGCCGAGCAGTGCCGCGAGCGGGTCGCCGAGTACCACGCAGCCGGCCTGGACACCCCCGTCATCGCGGTCACGCCGGTGCCCGGCATCGACCTGGCTGAGACCATCGGCAAGCTCGCCCCGGCCTGACGTCAGCGGTCCGGGTGGCAGCGGTAAGAAAACCCACGACCTTTCATCCGGGAACGAGGTAGCCCGCCACCACTGCGTCTCATGGCGCGCGGACGTGTGCCGACTGCGAGCGCAGTCGCCACAGCGCCAGCACAGCGACGACGCACAAAACCGCCAGCAAGGGCACTTGGGGGCCAATGCCCCCGCCCAGCCGGACGACATCCACCACCGTTGGCAGCTGACTGAGCAGGAAGGCCAGCGCGAGCGCGATGGCCGGCCGGGCGTCCAACGCGGCCCAGACGATGCAGGAACCGGCGACCGCCACCAGCAGCAAGAAGTGGGCCGCTGGCCAGTATGCGGGCCCGACACTAGGCAGGAACTGGACGGCTGCGACGGCCCGATCAGCCAGAGCCACCGCCGGGACGGCCGTTCAGTCCCGCCAGCTAGTACCGTGAGCGCCGCCAGGCAGATCAGCAGCGTGACGATTCCGCCAATCAGCCACGGCCTCCAGGGCCCGGCATAGCAGACTGCGGCCGCGGCGGGCACTGCGCCAGCCAGCACCAGGATCCGCCGGCGGCTCACCCAGGCCAGCACGACCGTGCCGGCCAGGAACGACGCGACGACGATCTCGCCGGCCGTTGCCGGCGAGAGCTCGGCCTGACCGGTCTCGAGCTCCGAGAGAATCAGGACGCTCAGGTATCCGGCAATGCTGAAGGCCAGGTAGGCAGCAACACCGATGAGCGCGGCAGTACGGACGTTGGCAGCTGTCGTGACCCGGGTGTTGTGCGCGGCCCGTTCCCGCAGCCCGGCAAAAGTCAGCGAACGGGCATCCCGCCCCGCGGCCAGCTCCGTCCAGCCGGGGTGATTTCCAGCAGCGTCCCGAGGATCTCCTCGCCGCGATCGCGCCGGCAGGCAGCCGGGTAGGGGCGCAGCAGCAGCCGGCAGCGGCGCTCAAGCGGGCTCATGCCGTCCTGGCTTCCGGCTCAGCCACTAGCCGCGGCAGGCCCCCGTCAGGCTGCCGTGGCACCCGGACCACCTCCGTGCGCCGACTGACGGCGCAGCCGCCACAGCGCCATGCTGGCGAGCACGCAAACGACCGCCAGGAACGCCACCTGGGGCGGGCCGCCGAAACTGAAACCGAAGATAGTCATGGCCACCAGCAGGAGAAAGACTGCCGCAGCGATGGCCGGGCGGGCATCAACTGCGATCCACGCGATGCAGACGACGACAACGGCCAGCACTAGCACGAAGCTGAGTGCCCTCCCGTCAACGGCTCTCCCGTCGATGCCGCTCAGGTCGCCCAGGAAGGGTGCAGCCGCGATGATGCCCACCGGCCACAGCCACCGCCGGGACGGCCGCTGCGCTCCGCCCGCTAGCGCTAGCAGTGCTGCCAGGCAGACCAGCACCGGGACGGCTTGCCACCAGGCGAAGGTGCTCCAAGGCGTGGCCAGGCACACGATGGCCGCCGCCGGCGCGACACCCGCCAGGACGAGAACCCTGCGGCGGCTGGCCCAGGCCAGCGCGGCGCTGGCTGCGAGGAAAGCGAGAAGCGCAAGCTCAGCCCAGGACAGCGGCATCGCTCCGCGAAATTCGAGCTCCGACCGGGCAACCGTGCTCAGGTACTCGCCGGCGAGGAGACCCAGATACGCGACAACGCCGATGAGTGCAGCCGTGCGCGCATTCGCGGCGGTCGTCAGACGCCTGTTCTGCGCGGCCCGCTCGCGCAGCCCGGCCATCGCCAGCGAACGGGCATCCCGGAGCCGCGGCCAGCCCCGCCCCGCCGGCGTCGCCTCCAGCAGCGTGCCGAGGATCTCCTCGCCCCTGTGACGCCGGTAGGCCGGCGGGTACGCGCGCAGCAGCAGCCGGCAGCGGCGCTCAAGCGGGCTCATACCGTGCGCACCTTGCGGCCGAACCGGCCTGCTCCGGAGGCGGCCGCCTCGCCGGTTACGAGCCGGGCGGCCTCTGCCATCCGCTGCGCCTCGGCCCGCAGGGCGGCAGCGCCATCGTCTGTCAGGCCGTAGGACCGGCGGATCCGGCCGGCTACCACTTCCTCGCTGACGAGGCGGACGTAGCCATCGCCTGCCAGCCGGTCGAGGGCGGTGTACAGGGTGCCGGTGGCGAGGCGGACGCGGCCGCCCGAGATCTCCTCAGCGCGCTTGATGATGGCGTAGCCATGCAGCGGTCCTTCGAGCAGCGACGCCAGCACGAAATAAGTTGGCTCGCGCATCGGCGCCACGGATCGTGTCATGAGGCAACAATAAGTAGATTACCTATGCATCGTCAAGCTACTTATAGAGCCGGGGCCAGAGGCGGGGTCGTCACCAGCTGCCGGGCAGCTCGCGCCCGTACCAGGTCTCGATGATGCGGTGCGCGATCGAGACCGGAGGCGGCAGCCGCAGCGTGCCGTCTGCGATCGCGGCGGTCACGTCATCCCGGCTGTACCAGTTGGCCTCGGCGATCTCGTCTGCGTCGACCTGGATGTCGGTCGTCTCCGCCGCCGCGCGGAAGCCGAGCATCAGGCTCTGGGGCATCGGCCAGGGCTGGCTGCCCAGGTATGTCACGGCACTGACGGCGATCCCGGTCTCCTCGGCGACCTCGCGCGCAACCGCCTGCTCGGCCGACTCCCCGCCCTCGACGAATCCGGCCAGGATCGAGACGCGGCGCTCCGGCCACATCGCGTTCCGGGCCAGCAGCGCACGGTCGTCGGGGTCGGTGACCAGCACGATCATGGCGGGATCGACGCGGGGGAAGTGCTCGCTGCTATCGACGGGGCACTTGCGCGCATGGCCGGAGTTGATTGGCTCGGTCAGCGTGCCGCAGCGCGGGCAGTGCGTGAACGTCTCGTGCCAGTTGGCCAGCGCGACCGCGTGAGTCAGTAGGCCGGCATCCCGATCCGATAGCAGCGGCCCGGCCTCGCGCAGGTAGGAAGGCCGGACGCCGGGCCCGGGCGGGTCAGGCAGCGGCCCGGCAACACCGAAGTACGCGGTGCCAGAATCGTCGACACCGAGCAGCAACCGCACCCCGGCCGGAGCCTGCGCGGGCGCGACAAAGAAGAGCGTGGCCTGCTCTGCACCGAACTCGCACAGGGCCTGCCCGTGCTCGACGACGACCACCCTCGTGGCCGGATCCGCCCAGGCGCGCCCGAGCCAGTCCTCGTCAGTGCGCAGATGCGCCGACCTGTCTACCTCACCGCGTGCGAGCGTGAGCCCGGTCAGCGCGGGACCGGTCAGTTCGGGGCCGACCGCCGGCCGCGCTCCGTCGCGCGGGGCGTAGTCCGCCGGTTCTGACCCGGTGCCCTGCGGCACGCTCCCGGCGGCGCTCACCTGCCAGCCGTCAGCTCGCCGGCCGCCCGGGCCAGCTCGTCCCACAGATATGCCGACGCCTCGGCGCCCTTGAGCAGCAATGACATGTCGACCCGCTCGTTCGGTGCGTGGATTCTGTCCGCATCTAGTCCGACTGCGACGAAGACTAGCGGTGCGGCCAGGATGTCGGCGAGGTCGGCTTCCGGTCCGCTGCCGCCCTCACGGGTGAACAGCACCTGCGTGCCGAATGCGCGCTCCATGGCGCGCAGGCCCGGCACGGCCGGCGAGTCCATCGGCGCGAAGCATGGCCGGACACCGTGGCCGTCCGAGACCACCGCTGACTCGATGCCGGGCGGGGTGTGCTCCGCGACGTACTGGCGCAGCCCGGTAATGATGTCAGCTGGCTCCTGATTGGCGACGAGCCGGAACGACAGTTTCGCGTGCGCGCGGGCCGGCACGATTGTCTTGCCTCCGGGCCCGGTGTGGCCGCCCCACATGCCGTTCACCTCGGCGGTCGGCCGCGTCCAGACGCGCTCCAGGGTGCCGTAGCCGGCCTCGCCCGCGGCGGCCCCGCTGTTCCCGGCCTCCGCCAGCCAGGCCTTCTCGTCGAACGGCAGTCTCCCGATGAGCTCGCGCTCGGCGTCGGACAGCGGCAGCACGCTGTCGTAGAAGCCGGGAATCGTGACCCGGCCGTCGGAGTCATGCAGCCCGGCCAGCAGATCAGCCATGACGTGCAGCGGGTTCGGCACCGCGCCGCCGAAGGAGCCGGAGTGCAGGTCACGCTCCGGGCCGCTGAGACTGACCTCGGCGTCGACAACGCCGCGCATTCCGACGCACATCGACGGAACGTCGGCCGCCCACATCGTCGTGTCCGACACGACGACGACATCGCAGGCAAGCCTGTCCCTGCGGGAACGGAGCAGGTCGGCGAAATGCGGCGAGCCTGACTCTTCCTCGCCCTCGATCAGCAGCTTGAGCGTCACCGGCGGAGCGGTCGCGCCCGAGGCCGCGAGGCTGGCACGCAGCCCGAGAGCGTGGAACAGTACCTGGCCCTTGTCGTCGGACGCGCCGCGGCCCAGCAGCAGCCCGTCTCGCTGCACCGGCTCGAATGGCGGGCTCTCCCATTCCTCCAGCGGCTCGACCGGCTGCACGTCGTGGTGACCGTAGACCAGCACCACCGGGGCCGCCGGATCGGCCGACGGCCATTCGGCGAACACAGCCGGCAGCCCCGCCGGGCCGGGCTCGCCCGTTGGCCAGACCTCGGCGACGGGAAATCCCGTGTCGCGCAAGAACGCGGCGAGCCACTCCGCTGACCGGCCGACGTCATCACGCCGGGCCGGGTCCGCGGAGATCGACGGTATGGCCAGCCACTGGCTGAGGGAACCGAAAAACTCTCCGGCGTGCTCCTCGATGTACTGGCGGACGTCCATGATGCTCCCTCGCAGCCGGGGTTCTGATCGCTGGCACACGCAGACGTGACTGGCGTCTGGTCACGATCGTAGTAGCGGGCTGGCCGGCGCGGCCGGGCTCAGGCCGGCGGCTGCCGAGACCGCGTCAGTCGCTACCATGGCGACCTCGGAGGCCCGGCGCGGGCGGCCCGCCGCCGGCTGGGTAAGGCAGCCGATCCAAGGAGACCGATGAGCACCTGGACCGCGGCGGCCGTGCAGGCGGCGGCGGCTGACTGGGTGTGGATCCCGCCCGACGCAGAGCAGGTTGTCACCAGCGAGTATCAGCTGATCGCCTATCCCCCGCACTTCCAGCAGCCGACTCAGGTGGCGTGGTCAAGGGCTGCCAGGCCGGCCGGCGACGTGGTCGACGAGGTACTCGCGCACGCCAGGGCGTGGGGCCGGGAAACGGTCTACTGGTGGATCCGGGCCGACACCAGGCCGGACGATACCGAGGCGGTGCTCCAGTCACGCGGCGCGGTTCTCGCCGAGACCGTGCAGGTGCTGGCACACGAGCTGGCAGACGGGCTGCCCGGCCTCTCGCTCGCGGACGGGCCGCAGCCGGAGCTCGTCACGGACGAGCGCACGCTGCGCGCGAGCCACCTGGTCGCCGCGGAAGTATGGGACGAGCACCGGGAGCGCACTCCGGCTGTCATCGCCGGGGAGGTGGCCGGGCTGCGCGAGGAGCTGGCGGCCTGGACCAGCTTCCAGATCGTCGTGTTCATCGACGGAGAGCCTGCAGCGAGCGGCGGCTGCGGCATTGTCGGCGAGGTCGCCCGCCTGTGGGGAGCAGGGACGCGCTCCCGGTTCCGCGGCCGCGGCGCCTACCGCGCGCTGCTTGCCGAGCGCATGCGACTGGCGCAGGAGCACGGAGCGACACTGGCTCTGGTGAAGGGCCGGGTGGAAACCTCAGGGCCGATCCTGCGGCGGGCCGGGTTCACCGCTTACGGCGAGGAGCGCGCCTACTGCCTGGCGGTCCCGCCTGATCGAGGAGGAGCAGGATGATTGTCGCGTTCTCGGTAACACCACTCGGAGTCGGCGAGGACGTGGCCGACTACGTCGCCGACGCCGTCCGGGTCGTGCGCGCCAGCGGGCTGCCGAACCGGACAGATGCCATGTTCACCTCAATCGAGGGCGAGTGGGACGAGGTCATGGCGGTGGTCAGGGGTGCCTGCGACGCTGTGGCCGCCCGAGCGCCGCGGGTCAGCGTCACGCTGAAAGCGGACATCCGGCCGGGCGTGACCGGGGCGCTGGACGCCAAGATGGCCTCACTCGAACGCCACCTGGCGGAGTAGCAGGCTCCCGGCCCGCAGCTGCCGTCGGCCGGCTAGATCGGGTTCTCAGGGTGGTGGAAATCCCATTCCTGCAGGGCGGCCACGGCGAGCCAGTCCAGGCCCTGGCCCACTTCAGCCTCGATGCCGTGCGCCAGCGCTGCCATCGCCGCGGCGGCCGCGTACCCGTCGGCCGCATCGGCTTCCCCGTTCTGCCCCTCGAGTGCGTGTACCAGCAGCTCCCTCGCCGCAGTGGCCCTGGCGGGCGCCTGACCGTATGAATTCGCGAGGTGCGAGATGGCCCGCCGCACAACGCGCTCAGCGATGCCATCGCTCATGGCAACCCGTCGTTCCGTCACTTGCGTGCCTCCATCTCGTTGACCCGCGAATCTTACCCACAGGGCGGCCCTGCCCTGGCCGGCAGCATCGCCCGGCGGCTAGGCCGTGCGGGCCGCCGTCCACTCGCCGAGGGCCAGCCGGACTAGCTCGGCGTTGTCCGCGACATCCTGGCCGTCTGGCCCGGACAGCACGTCCTCCAGGCCGATCCGCGTCGCCAGCCCGAGCTGGCCTGCGCGGGCGAGCAGCGGCCAGCAGCTGTCATCTCCCCCGTGCAGCAGAATGGGCGCCGTCACTCCGCCGGCCTGCAGCAGGCCGAGGATCTCATCAGCACGACCGGCTGCCTCAGCGGCGGAAACGCCGGAGATCTCGACCAGGATTCGCAGCCAGCCGCCGGCCCGTCCGGCCGCCTGCGCATCGGCAGCCGACCAGACGCCGGCCTCGGCCCCGATGCCGGCCCGCCCCAGCACAGCGGTCAGGTCCTGCCGGCCTTCCTCGCTCACATTGACCGACGCGAAGTCCGGGCGCCGCGTCGCGTCCAGGAGCGTCCAGGCGGCAACCTGTTCCTGCCTCGCCGTGGCATCGCCTGTCACCCGCAATGCAGTCGTCACACCGGGATCTTCGGGCAGCGTTCGCGGACAGCCGCTACCGCCGCGCCGACTTCCTCAGCACGCAGCGACTCGCTGCCGTCCTGCTGCCGCGGATGCAGGTGCAGCGACCCGGCTCCGGCCGCAACTGCGCTGGCAGCGGCCGCTGCCAGCTCGGCTGCCGTCACCGGCACGGCTGCGTGCTCAGCTGGTGACCGGCTTCCGTTCAGGCATGCCTGGACGGCGGCGATGCGATTGGTCAGGCTGGTCACTGAACGCTCCTTCTGGCCGACTGGAGGATCCGCGATCGCGACCGGGAACAATGACAGTGCCCGCCGCCGCCAGAAGAGGGAGCTGCATGCCGAACGAGCCGGTCCGCCATCCGGTGTTTGCACGTCTCTACGCCCGGCTCGGTGCCAGCGCGGAAAGGAACGGAGTCGGCGCCCACCGGCGCAGCCTCCTGACCGGCCTGAGCGGCTCGGTTATCGAAGTCGGTGCCGGCAGCGGGCTGAACTTCAGCCATTACCCTGCCGCAGTGACGCATGTCGTTGCCGTCGAGCCCGAGCCGCACCTGCGCTCGCTGGCCGAGCAGGCGGCCACAGCAGCGCCCCTGCCGATCACCATCGCTGACGGTATCGCGGAGCAGCTGCCGGCCGCTGACCACCAGTTCGATGCCGTCGTCGCAACACTGATGCTGTGCTCGGTTCGGGATCCTGCGGCCGCGCTGCGGGAGATGCACCGCGTGCTGCGACCCGGCGGCGAGCTGCGGTTCATGGAGCACGTGCGGGCCGAGTCGCCGGGCCTGCGCCGCATCCAGCGGCTGGCCGATGCGACCTGCTGGCCGAGATGCTTCGGCGGGTGTCACGCAAGCCGCGACCCGCTCGCCGCGATCGCTGCCGCGGGATTCCGGGTCGGCGAGGTGACGACATTCCGGCTCCCGGAGACGCCGGTCCCGTGGCCGACATCCCCGCACGCCCGCGGCATCGCAACCCGTGCCTAGTACTCCAGCCGTAGATCGTGATCTTCATGCCTGAGTGGCTTGTTGCCGGTAGTGGCTGGCCCGGGATCGGGCCTGGTGGCGGCGCCGCCAGTCGGACCAACCGAGCCGATGGGCGGCGTCGTGGGCGGGTCGGACAACGAGTGTGATGAACAGGCGCTGGATCTCGTTGCAGGTGAGCGGAATGAGGGCAGCGGGTGCGGGGCGGGTGTGCTCGTCTGCGCGTACGACGGCGAGGAAGGCGTGCGCGAGCATGGCGAGGGTGACCCAGCGGGACCAGGAGGTATAGCGGCGGACCTGGTGCTCGTCGAGTGCGGCCAGGTCCTTGCCCGACTGGAAGAACTCCTCCGCCCGCCATCTTGATCCAGCGACTTGGACCAGTACGGTCAGCGGCACGGACGCGGGCGAGTAGCAGCGGTAGTAGGCGAGTTCGCCGGTGCTGCGGTTACGGCGGATCAGTAGCTGACGACTCCCGGGGCGGGGTCGGCGAGGTCGATGACTGCCCAGTTGTAGAAGCGGTGGCCCTTGGCCCCGGCCCCTGCGGAGAGCTTCTGCCAGGCCCGCTTGGGCACGTTCCTGGCGAAGATGTCCGCACGGAACTTCGCCGCTTCGGTGGTGACTTCGTGCGAGCGGGCCACCGCGAGGACGTAGCCGGTGCCGCGTTCCTCCAGTGCGGTTCGCAGCTTGAGGTTGCCGCCGTAGATCTCGTCGCCGGCAACTCATGCGGCCTGGTGGCCGGCGTCCAGGAACCGGGCAACCATACGAGTGGCCAGTTCCGGCTTGGTGGCGAAGGCGGTGTCCTGGTCGAGTCCGGCATCCCGGCGGCGGTCAGGGTCGGAGGTCCATGAACGCGGGACGTACAGTTCCCGGTCCACTGCCGCGTGCCCGCGCCGGCCGGCGTAGACCAGGTAGACGGCGACCCGGGCATTTTCGATCCTGCCCGCGGTGCCGGTGTACTGGCGCTGGACGCCGACCGTGTCGGTGCCCTTCTTCACGTCCCCGGTCTCGTCAACCACCAGTACCGCCTGGTCGTCGTGCAGGTGGTCCACCACGTAGTCACACACATCGTCGCGGACCCGGTCGGCGTCCCACTTGGCCCGCCCCAGCAGATGCTGCATGCCGTCCGGGGTCCTCTCCCCGGCCCATTCGGCGATGGTCCAGCAGTTCTTGCGCGGCAGGCCGACAGCAGCCCGAGCACCAACTGCCGTGCCCGGCGCCGGGGTTCGACCCGCGTGAACCGTCCAGCTATCCGGCTCATCAGGCCCTCGAACGCCTCCTGCCAGCGGGCAGGGTCTACGCTGTGACCTGCGGCCGCCGCGTGATCGTTTGTCTTCACACCGATGATCAACGGGTGGCCGCACCGTCTCCACAGCGCGTCAGGGTCGCGCAGCGTCCGCCCGCCGTTCTTGTGTCAGGAGGACATGTGCAACGCGGCGAAGTCTGGTGGGTGGAGTTCGACGAGCGGCGGCCGGTCGTACTGCTGTCGGGAGACGACGCGTCCGGGATCCGGGTAATGCAGGTCGTTGCTCCGGCGGGTGTCGACATCACCGGCTGGGGCGTCGAAGTGGCAGTAGGCGCCGTGGAAGGACTGCCCTTTGAAGGGGTGCTGCGGTTCGCGTTCCCGCGTCCGGGCTTTACCCCTTGCACGTGGCTGACCACAGTGTCCCGGGACGACCTGATCGAGCGAGCGGGCGTTCTGTCCGCCGCGAAACTCAGCGAGATTGAGAACGCCCTCCGTCTCGGTGGACTCGGGTAGGCGGAGAAGGAACGGACGCCCGCGACGGCGTGGTCGGTCTCGTCCAGATGATCGACGCTGCCACCTGCCTCCTCGGCGCCCCCCACGATCGAGATCACGAACTACGGCTGGAGTACTACTGAGGGCAACCTCGGAGCGGCGAGGCGCGTGGCGGGGCTGGTCACGGCCGTTGCGGGTGGTCACGGAGTGAGCTCTTGGTGACCGGTCCGAGCTTTCCCTCGGGGTCGCGGCTTCGCCGCGATAGCGCGGCGTTGTGTTCTCCCTGGCCTGTTCTGGCGCGCTGGCGCATGCTCACGGCAACGGCATGTGCGGGAGGCTGTCATGAGCGGGCGCGTGGTGACGATCAACGAGGTCCTGGCCGGGCACGCGGTCCTGGACATCGAGTGCCTGGACCGGGTTTACCTGAACGCCTACGTGCCCATCCTGCAGTCCAGCGGTCAGGTGGTCGCATTCATGACCCAGCACCCGGACCTGCCGATCCCCTCACCCGCGCTGTTCGACAAGATCGGGCAGAAGTTCCGCCGCGCAGTGGACGCCTTCGCCGAGACCAGCCACATCCCCTGGGTCAGGTTCACCAAGGATCACCGCAAGGCCGACGTCATGCGGCCCTACCTGGACCGCCAGGCTGCCACCGGCCGGTCCGGGGTCGCGGCGATCGGCGTGGCCCAGGAGTTCCAGCGGGTGTGGACCGCCTATCAGCGGGAGACCAGGACCGCCGCGCCGCAGTTCACCTTCGCCAAGGCTGACCGGCGGGTGACCTGCTACTACTTCTACCTGCGGGACGCTGACTTCGGTCCGGCGTTCATCAAGGTCTGCTCGTATTTCCCCTACCCGGCCAAGATCTGGGTCAACGGCCACGAGTGGGCCAGGCGCCAAGCCCGCAAGGCCGGCCTGGCTTTCACCGAGCTGTCCAACGGGTTCGCCGCCTGCGACGACCCAGCCGCCCTGCAAGCCATCTGCGACCGGCTGCGCCGGGCGCCATCGAGGTGTTCGCCCAGCGGTGGCTGCACCGGCTGCCGATGCCGCTGACCGATTACGACGAGGCCTGCGGGTACTGGTGGGAGCTGTCGATGCGCCAGGTCGAGGGGTCGCGCACCATCGTGTTCGACGCGCCGCGCCGGGCCCGCGGCTTCTTCGAGGCACTGATCGCCGACAACCTCGACATCGGCCGCCCCGCCAGTGTCGAGATCATCTTCGGCCGCCGCATCCAGCGCAACACCGGCGGCACCTTCCGCACTACCGTCGAACGACCGGCCCTCGGCCCCGACACCGGCGGCGTGATCCTCAACGTGTTCTACAAGCACTCGCGGATCAAGCAGTACCTCAAAGACGGCCGGGCCATGCGGATCGAGACCGTCATTAACGCTCCCCGCGACCTGGGCTGCAACGCCCGCCTGCCCAACCTCGCCGAGCTTCAGCCCAAAGCCCGTGCCTGCAACCGCCGCATACTAGAAGCTGAACGTGCCGGCCAGGGCACCGTCCTTGCGAGCCCAGCCTTTGAGCGGATCGCGCACCCCTCCGCAGACGCGGACGGGCGGAGGACCCCGGCGCTACGCTTCGCCGATCCTCGGCTCATGGCCCTGCCCGGCGCCCTGTCCCATATGCTGTTGCCCGCTACCGGCATCACCAACGAGAGCCTGCGCGCCTTGATGACCGGACTGCTGCACGCCCCCTACACGCCGGGCCAGATGACCTACGACCTGCGCCGACTCCGCCTGGCCGGGCTCATCCGCCGCATCGAGCACGCCAACCGCTACGTGCTGACCCCCGACGGCGTCAAGGTTGTCGTCTTCTGCACCAAGCTGCACAACCGGCTACTCCGCCCGCTGCTCGCCGCCGACCAGCCCCAGGCACCGCCCGAGCTCCGAGCAGCATTACGCGCCATCGACCAGCACGTCGACCACTACATCACCCGCGCCCGGCTCAGCCCAGCCGCCTGAAAACTTGACACAAACCTCCAGAAGCTAGCGACCAAGGATCGCTAGCGACCAAGGATCGCTAGGCCGACCCGGACCCGGCAGGCCGAGACCCGGCCGGCCCGGACTCTGCCGCCACGGGTCCAGCCAGCTCGAGGTCCTCGATGAGCGCTGCGAGGCCGGCGCCGTCCAGCAGGTCCGCTGGCCTGACGGTCACGTCATCACGCACGTAGTAAAAGCCGGCCCGCACGTCGTCCAGCGGTACCCCGGCAAGACCGGCCCAGGCAAGCCGGTAGGCGGCCAGCTGGACGGCAACGGCACGTTCCTCCGCTCCCGATCGCGGCTGGCGGCCGGTCTTCCAGTCGATCACGTCGTAACCGCCGCCCGGCGCGTCCGCGAACACCGCGTCGATGCGGCCGCGGATGAGCCGGTCGCCGGCCTTCGCCTCGAACGGCACCTCGACCTCGGCCGGCCACCGGGAAGCCCACTCACCCGACTCGAAGGCAGCCTGGAGTGCTGCAAGCTCCGGATCCGCGTCCAGCGCGGCCAGGTCATCGGCCGCTCCGGGCAGCTCGTCCGCGTCGATGAGCTGCGCCTGCCCGAAGCGCTGCTCGAGCCACTGATGGAACGTGGTGCCGCGGGCTGCCTGCGGCGCGGGCCTTCGCGGCATCGGACGGCGGACCTGCTGGGCGAGCTCGGCCGGATCCCTGGCCATGGTCACGAGCGACGATACGGGCAGCTGCCGGGGAAGGCTCACGAGCACGGGCTGCCCGGGCTGGCGCCGCTCCCGCTCAGCCAGCAGCAGATCGGCGTCGCGCGCCCACGCTGTCATGAGCTCGTCGTGGCCATCCGCCTCGCCGGATGCGGGCCCGGCGTCAGCCGCAGGCTCCCTGAGGGCACGGATCGCTGCGTCGACGAGGGTGCCCGCCTGCCTGACGGCCTCGTGCCGCGCGCCCGCTGCCGCGGCCGCCGGCCACGTCGCCGACGGCGGCTCGGCCAGCGCCGGGTTGACCGTGTCGGGCTCGGGCTCCGGCTGCCAGTGACTCACCTCGCCGGCGCCGTCCTCGCAGGCGGCCCGCACTTCGGTGAGGAACTGCGACGGCCCGAGCCGGGTTGTGCCATCCGACCACCAGTAGCCGGAGCAGCCGAGCACGTAGGCGGCACGAGTGGCAGCGACGTAGCCAAGCCGGCGTTCCTCCGCCAGGTCGCGCGCACCGCACGCGTCACTGAACGCAGCCAGCTCAGGACCGGCCAGGCCGGCGAGCGCGGGCAGGTCGGCAACGTCGCCGCGCAGTCCGAACGGCAGCAGCCGCGCGTTCTCCGTCCATTTCGTGGTCACCCGCGGTTTTGCCGGGAAGACGTGGCGCTGGGCACCGCCGGCCAGGCCGGGAACGAAAACAGCCGGCCACTGCAGGCCCTTGGCCGCGTGCACCGTCGCCAGCTTCACCGAGTCGGTGTCACCGACCTGCCCGGCCTCGAGGCCGAACTCCTCGGATTCAGCAGCGACAAGGTAGGCCAGGAACGCGCCGAGCGTCGGCTCCCGCGCGTCTCCGGCAAACGCGGCCGCCGCGTCCGCGAATGCGTCCAGGTCGGCGCGCGCCGCAGCGGGGTCGGTTCCCGGTCGCGAGGCGACCTCGATGTCGAGGGCGAGCACCCGCTCGACTTCGGTGACCAGCTCGGCCAGCGGCCTGGCAACATGCCCGCGCAGCAGCCGAAGCTCCGCTGCGAGCGCGGACAGCCGGCCGAATGCCGCGGCGGAGTAGCTTGCCGGGCTGCCAAGGTCATCGAGCGCCTCGATGAGGCTGCCTGAGTCCCTGGTGAGATCGCCGACGGCGCCGGCCATCAGATCAGCCTCCCGAGCTGATCCGGCCGAGCCGGCCTGACCGGCCGGCTCCGCTGGGCCGCCGGGGCCGGCTGGCTGGCTGGCCGGGCCATCGGAGCCAGGGCCCGCCGGACTGCCCGGCGCAGCGGGCCGCGCGTCTCGCGCCAGCATCCGCGCCCGGCGCCCGAGGGCGACCAGGTCAGCCGGGCCGATTCGCCAGCGCGGCGAGGTGAGCAGCCGGGCAAGTGCACCGGCCGCTGCCGGGTCGTACATGCACTGCAGGGTCGCGACAATGTCGGCGACCTCGGGCACAGTCAGCAGACCGCCGAGGCCCACGACCTCGACCGGGATCCCGCGAGCCTCGAGGGCGGCGCGCAGCGCCGCGAACTGAGATCGCTTGCGGCACAGCACGGCGATGTCGCTTGGCCTGACCCTCGCGGTGCTGCCGTCCGGCCATGGCTCGCCGTCCGGCGCGACTCCCGGCGGGAGGTCGAGCAGCCCTGCCACCTGGCCCGCGACCCAGGCGGCCTCGTCCTGCACCGCCTCAAGCAGCGCGCACCGCACCAGGCCGCGGCCGGCCCGGCCGGGAGGCGCCGCGAGCAGCGGCACGTCCGGCGCTGACGCCCGCAGCTCAGCCTGGATCGCCCCGGCCGCCATCAGCACGCTGCCGGTATTGCGGAAGCTCGTCGACAGGGCGCGCACTGGCGACGGCTCGCCGTCCGCCGCGGCGAAGTCGGTGCGGAACCGGCGCAGGTTACCCGCGCTCGCTCCGCGCCAGCCGTAGATCGACTGGCAGGGATCGCCGACTGCCGTGACCGGGTGGCCGCCGCCGAACAGGGACGCCAGCAGGACCAGCTGGGCATGCGAGGTGTCCTGGTATTCGTCCAGCAGCACCACCTGGTAGCGAGCGCGCTCAGCCAGGCCGACGACCGGGTGCCTGGCCGCGATCCTGGCCGCGAGCGCCATCTGGTCGCCGTAGTCGACCACTTCCCTGGCTGACTTCGCGGCGGCGTACGCCGCGACTAGCGGCAGCAGCTGCTCCCTGGTTCGCTGCGTCCTGAGGATGTCGGTGACGGCCTTCGGCACACGCCCGGTCAGGCTCGCGGCGCGCTCCGTCAGCCAGGCACCGGCCGCGACCACATCGGCGGCGCTGCGCAGATGCTCGGCCAGCTCGCCTGCGAGCGCGAGCACAGCCGCGGTGACGGTCGCAGGCGTCCAGTCGAGCGCGTCGGTTGGCCCGTCGTAGGCCGCCACCGCCCTGGCCGCGAGCTGCCAGGACACCGCGGGCGTGATGAGCCTGAGCGTGGGCTCAAGGCCCTCCCGCAGCGCGTGATCGGCGACCAGCCGCCCAGCGTAGGCATGGTAGGTCGAGATCACCGGCTCGCCGGCCAGCAGCTCACCGGGCAGCAGTTCCCCGGCAGCCGGCCGGGCCGGATCGCCGGGGACCGCCAGCGGAGGGTCGAAGGGCAGGAACGCGCTGTCGGCAGGCCTGCCTGGCTCGGCCGGGGCGAGCGGGAGCCCGGCCCGCCGCAGCCCGGCCAGCCGCGTCCGGACGCGCTCGGCGAGCTCAGCCGCTGCCTTCCGGGTGAAAGTCAGGCCGAGGACGCGCTCGGGCCGCACGAGGTCGTTGGCTACCAGCCAGACCAGGCGCGCCGCCATGGTCTCGCTCTTGCCGGATCCGGCGCCGGCGATGACGGCCAGCGGCCCGAGCGGCGCGCCGATGACCGCTGCCTGCTCGGCCGTCGGCTCCTGCGCGCCGACCAGCCGGGCCAGCTGCGCCGGGCTGTACCGCGGCGCGGCGCTCACGGTGTCACCTGGCCGCCGCGCTCGTCGACCGGGCAGCTGGACGCGACCGGGCAGACCCGGCAGCCCGGGTTGGCTGTCGCGGTAAAGACCGGCCCGGCCATCCCCGCCGCGACTGTCTCGACCAGCGTCCGTGCCCAGTCCGGATCAGGGTCAGCCGGCAGGCCGCCCTGCGCCTGTACCCGCACGCTTGCCTTGAGCGCCGCCTTGCCGACCTGGACGAGCTCGGCACCACCGGGCTCGGACAGGCCGAACCGCTCGAAGGCGCCAAGCAGCACGGCCAGCTGATACACGCCCAGCTGCGGGTGGCGGTCCAGATCCGCGTCGGATGGCTTGCTCGTTCCCGTCTTAAGGTCAACGACGATGGCGGTACCGTCCTCGTCACGCTCCAGGCGGTCGACCTGGCCGGTGATGGTGATCTCGCCCATGCTGACGCGCAGCTGCTGCTCGACGGCGATGAGCTCACGCGGATTCCGGCGGTGCCACTCCAGGAACTTCGTTACCATCGCCTCGGCCTGCAGCCGCTGCCGCGCGCTGTACCAGGAACTGCCGAAGTCCAGATGCTGCCACAGCTCGTCCACGCGCTTGGCGACCTCGCCGTCGTCGGCTCCCTCGGCCGCCAGTGCGGCCGCGGCGTGGATCACGGTGCCGAGCTGCTGGGCGACTCCGGACGAGCGCACCCCCACGGCGGCCTCCAGCAGCCACCGCAGCCCGCACTTGGCGTAGCTGTCAACCTGGGACGGGGAGATCTGAATCCTGCCGGGAAGGCGCTCGCCGGCCGCGGTCAGCTCGGTGAGCGCGTACCACTGGCGCGGGCTCGCGCCCCGAACGCCCGCCGCGGCGAGCCGCGCCAGCTGATGCGCGGCAGCCTGCCGCACGGGCGCGGGCAGATCCGTATCGGCTGCGGCGCGGCGCAGGTCAGCGGTCAGGGCCGGGAGCGAGAGCCAGCGCCTGCCAGTGCCCGCGACCTGCTCGATCTCGACGCCGTCGCCCGCCAGCTCGGTGAGGAACCTGGACGGCCGCTCCTCGCCGTCCTCGGCGCCGACGGCTGTCACGATCAGCTCGCGCCGCGCCCTGGTCACTGCGACGTAGAACAGCCGCCGTTCCTCGGCCAGCAGCCGGGCGGCTGCCGCTGCCGCTGCCGCCCCGGCGCCCGCGGCGACTCCGGCCGTGTCCGGCTCCCGGCCCGCGACGACATCGACCAGCTCGTCCATGCCGAGCAGCGAGCCGCGCTGCCGCAGGTCCGGCCAGCTCCCTTCCTGTACGCCGGCCACGACCACCAGGTCCCACTCCAGGCCCTTCGCCCGATGCGCCGTCAGCACGGACACTGCGTCCGTGTGCGGGGCCCGCTCGGCGAGTGAGTCGCCGGCGATCTCCTGACCGGTCAGGCTGTCGATGAACAGCCGCGCAGAACCGTGCGGAAGCCGGGCCGTGAATCTCGCCGCGACGTCGAACAGGGCGACAACCGCGTCCAGGTCCGCGTCGGCCAGCGCCCCCCGCGCGCCGCCAGCCGAGCTGGCAGCCTGCCACTGCCCGGCAAGACCAGACGCATCCCAGACATCCCACAGCACCTCGTGGGGCGTCCTCCCGGCCTGGTCTGCCAGCCGGGCGAGCTCCAGCAGTGCCGCTACCCGTCGCGCCGCAGCCACCTCCGGGACCGCCGCGGCGGGCCCGGCCGGCTCAGCTTCATCGATAGCTGGCCACCCGGCCTGCACAAGCTCGCGCGGGTCGCGCAGCGCCGCGGCGAGCGGCTCGGCCGGCGGCGCCTGCCCGGCGGCCCTCGCCGCGGCCTGCAGGCCTCGCCGCAGCCGCCGCAGGCCCAGCGCGTCGGTGCCTCCCAGCGGTCCGGTCAGCAACTCGGCTGCTGCCTGCTCGTCCAGCGTCTCGGGCCGGAGCGCGCAGCTGATGAGCCGCAGCAGCGGCCTGCTGCCGGGCTCGACGGTGAGCGGCAGCTCGTCGCCGGCCACGCTGACGGGCACGCCGGCCGCGCTGAGCGCGCGCTGCAGCAGCGGAGCCTGCCGGACCGCTGACCTGACCAGTACCGCCATGGCGGACCAGCCGATGCCGTCAATCAGGTGCGCGCGCCGCAGGGTGTCGGCGATGAGTGCCGCCTCCTGGCTGGCGCTGGCTGCGGTGATGACCTGCACGTGTCCGGGCTCGGCCTCCGGCAGCGGAGTGAGCTGGCGGTGGGCCCGGCTGGCCGCCGCGTCCTGACGGCCGAGCGCGACCGGCAGCCGGGCGGCCACCCGCCGCGATGCCTCCAGCAGGACCGGGCCGCTGCGGCGGCAGGTCTGCAGCGCGACAACGTCCGCAGGCTGGCCGGCCGGCGATCTGAACCGGTCACCGAACCGGCGGATCGCGTCCACGTCCGCGCCCCGGAAGGCGTAGATCGACTGGTCCGGGTCGCCGACGGCAATCAGCTCGCGGCCATCGCCGGCGAGCTGCACGAGCAGCTCCTCCTGCGCCGGGTCGGTGTCCTGGTACTCATCCACCAGCACCACGTCGTAGGCCTCGCGCTCGCGCGCACGGACCGCACCCCGGCGGAGCAGAGCGCCGGCAATCCTGACAATCTCGGCGTAGTCGTACGCGGGCACCGGGGCGAGGTCGAACCTGGCCGCGTAGGAATCGAGGAACCGCCCGGCAGCAACCCAGTCGTCCCGTCCGTGCATCCGGCCGAGCGCTGCCAGGCCGCTGCCGTCCAGCCCGCGCTCGGCCGCGCGCAGCAGGAAGTCGCGCAGCTCGGCGGCAAACCCCTGAGTCCCGACGGCAGGCCGGAGCCGCTCCGGCCAGGCCGCGGCGCCGTCGCTTGCCTCACCGCGCAGCAGCCTGCGCACCTCAAGCAGCTGCTCGGGTCCCGGCAGCAGGATCGGCGGCTGCTCCCCGGCCAGCGCGTACTCGCGCCGGACGAGCGCGTAAGCGTAGCTGTGGAACGTCATGGCCAGGGGCTGGCGCACCGTGCGGTCCAGCCGTACGGTGATCCGCTCGCGGAGCTCGGCCGCGGCCTTGCGGCTGAAGGTCAGGACGAGCACGCGCGAGGGGTCAAGTCCGCGCCGTGCGACGCGGTCCACGACTGCTTCCACGATGGTGGTCGTCTTGCCGGTACCAGGCCCGGCCAGCACCAGCAGCGGGCCGCCCGCATGCTCCACCACTCGCCGCTGGGCGTCATCCAGGCACGGTGCTGCCGCGGCAGGGCCGGGCTGCCGGACAAGGCGGTAAGCGGGCGACGTCGTTTCCATCTCGCCTTGCATTCCAGCAGACGCCGCCGACAGTCAGCGGCAATACGCGGCTAGCCGCGCCTGCGGGCGCGTCTCATATCAATGCGCGGAGTGCCGCCGGGCGGCCGCCGCAGCGGCGTGTTCTCCGCGTCATACCTGGCGAGTGCTGCTCGCTCGTGGCCGGCCAGCAGGGATCCGTCGGCGTGGACGACGCGCCACCAGGCGACCCCGCCGCCCCACAGCGCCATCACGCGCCCCACCTGCCGCGGTCCGCCCTGGCCGAGATACTCGGCGACGTCCCCGTAGGACATGACCTTGCCGGCCGGGATCGAGTCGACGACGTCCAGGACCCGGCTCGCGAAGTCGCCGAGATCCTCGCCGGCGCTTGTCACGAGGACGCTGTCCCGTCGTGACCGCCCCTGGTCCGCGGTGCCGCGTGCCGCGCGCCCGGCGCCCCGTCATCCCGGCCGGCGGGCGGAGCAGGCAGGAAACTGCCCGCGCCGGGTGCGGCGTCCGGCTCCGGGCCGCCTGCGAGCGCCTCGTCGTACCGGGCGCCGGACCGCGCGTCGCGCAGCGCCAGCAGCCTGCCGGTGGCCAGCGCGACGACTGCGAGACAGGCGACTGCGAGCAGGCAGTACAGTGCCAGCCCGGCCGGGCCCCGCGGTGCCACCGGCGGTGCCGCGATCGCTGCCCGACCGCCGCCGAAATGGGCCGCGACCGGCATCCCGGCCGGAGCCGGGCCGGCAGTCGCCAGCTTCCCGGCCGCGGTCAGGGCCGCGGCAGCATTCACCACGCCGAAGCCGATCTGGTCGTCGTAGCCGCCCTGCGGCCTGGTGCTGGGCGTCGTGCTGCTGGTGATCGCGGTGATGACCTGCGTATCGGTCAGCTGCGGGTACCGTGCCTTGATGAGCGCCACGACTCCGGCGGTCAGTGCGCACGCCGGGCTGGTGCCGCTGACGTACCAGTACTGATTGCCGCGGCCGGCCGCCGGGACATCGTCTCCTGGCGCGGCAACCTGCACCGACAGGTTCTCGCTGGAGAAGCCCGCGACCTGCCCGCTGCTGTTGACCGCGGCGACAGCCAGCACGCCCGGGTAGTTCGCCGGGAACGAGTACGGCGCGGGCGCGGTGCCTGCCGCGCCCGCCGCCGTACCGGAGTTGCCTGCCGATGCCACGACGACCACGTTGTGCTCGTAGGCATCCTGCAGCGCCGACCGCACGGCCAGGCTCGGCAGGTTATAGCCGAGGGACATGCTGATGACCTGGACGTGATGGCTCACGGCGTACGTGATCGCCCGGGCCAGCTCATTCTGCCCGAGGGTCGCTGACTCGCGCTGGTAGGCGGAGTAGTTCGGGTCGTTCGGATCGGTGATCACCCGGATCGACAGCACCCTGGACGCGGGCGCCATGCCGATGATGCCGCTGCTCCCGCCGTCATGCCCGTGACCGGCGATCAGGGACGCCATCCAGGTGCCGTGCACTCCCCAGTTCGGGTTGGACTCCGGAGTGCTCACGCCGCTGAGGTTCGGCCCGGTGCTCACGCTGCCCGCCAGGTCGGCAATCGAGGGATCGACGCCGCTGTCGATGACCGCCACCGTGACGCCGCTGCCCCGCGTGATCGCCCAGGCCGGCTGCACGTTCAGCTCATCCAGGACCCACTGCTCGGTGTTCCGCACGATGTCGGCCCGCGCCGCGGGTGCCGGCACGAGCGCCACGGCCGGAACCCACGCGACGGCTGCGGCGGCCAGAGCCATCGCGCGGCGGCGCCAGAGCCGCGCCCGCCCGGGCCGCCCGGGCCGCGCCAACCCGGGCCGCGCCAACCCGGGCCGCGCCAAGCCGGGCCGCGCCGACGTGGCGCGCCAGCCAGCCGGGCTCAGCATCCGGGTGCTCCGGGACAGGCGGGAACGGGCGGCGGCCTGCCCAGAGCCTGCCCCGCCGAGTGGATCAGGCCCCCGGTCAGGCTGGTCAGCTCGCTGTCGAGGTAGTGATCAGCGGAGATATGCACCCGGCGGCGCCCGTCGGAGAATCCTGCTGCCGACATGATCACGTACGGCCCCGCGTCAGCCGCGTCCGACAGCTGCCGGTCCGCGTCGGCAAACGCAGCCGAGGGCGTACCGGGAATGGCCAGTGCCCTGACCATCGCCGGGTGGCTGGTGCCCGTTCCGGTCAGCGCCGCGACGACGGTGCGGGCAGCCGCGGCACTGGGCAGGACGGCCACGACAACGGTCGCCACCATGCCGCCGGAGGAGTCGACATAGGTGGCCCGCATCGCAGCCGAGCAGTGATACTCGCGCAGGATCCGGCTGGCAGTGCCGGACACGGCCGCGGAGCACGCCGCCATCGGGCTGATCCCGAGGCGGTCGGCGCGCAGCTCAAGCCCGCTGGTCCCGTTGAGCGCGCCGGCAGGCAGCTGGTAGGAGACCGAGCCGGGAAATATCGTGCCAGCAGCCAGCGCCCGCCACCGGCTCTGCAGTTCCCAGGCCGAGATGGCAGTCCGCTGCGCGGCCGAGAACCGCCGTGGCAGCAGCTGATGGGCAATGCCGACCGCGGCGACCGCGAGACCGGCGAGACCGGCCGCCAGCAGGACGCTGAACACCGCGGCTTTCAGCCCGCCGCGCCGCCGCGCCGGCGGCCTAGCCGGGAAAGGGCCGGCCGGAGGCAGCCGCCCGTCGTCGCCGGAGCCGCCCGGACGGCTCTGCTCCGGCTCCGGCTGCCACATCACACCCGGATTTTACGGCCTTGCCCGGCCGGGCAGGCCGCGTGCTGGTTAGTAGGTCGCCAGACTCGGGTCGACCTGGCTCACCCAGGCCAGTACGCCGCCGCCGACGTGCACCGCATCGGAGAACCCGGCGTTCTTGACCACGGCCAGGGCTTCCGCGCTGCGCGCGCCGCTCTTGCAGTGCAAGACGATGCGCTTGTCCTGGGGCAGCTTCTCCAGCGCCGCCCCGGTCAGGAACTGGTCCTTGGGGATCAGGGTGGCACCCGGAATCGAGACGATCTCATACTCGTTCGGCTCGCGGACGTCGACGAGGAAGATGTTGTCGCCGCGGTCCAGCATGTCCTTGAGGTCGGTCGCGGTGATGGTCGAGCCGACGGCAGCGTCGGCGGCGTCCTCCGAGACCGCGCCGCAGAACGCGTCGTAGTCGATCAGGCTGGTGATCGTCGGGTTCTTGCCGCAGATCGCGCACTCGGGGTCCTTGCGCACCCGCACCGTGCGGTAGCTCATCTCCAGGGCGTCGTAGATCATCAGGCGCCCGGCCAGCGACTCGCCGATTCCGGTCAGCAGCTTGATCGCCTCGGTCACCTGAATCGAGCCGATGGACGCGCACAGCACTCCGAGGACGCCGCCCTCGGCGCAGGACGGGACCATGCCCGGCGGCGGCGGGTCCGGGTACAGGCAGCGGTAGCACGGGCCGTACTCGGCCCAGAACACGCTGGCCTGGCCGTCGAACCGGAAGATCGAGCCCCACACGTACGGCTTGCCCAGCAGGACGCAGGCGTCGTTAACCATGTACCGGGTGGCGAAATTGTCCGTTCCGTCCACGATGAGGTCGTAGCCGGAGAAGATCTCCAGGACGTTGTCGTTCGTCAGGGCCTCGGTGTGCACCTGCACGTTCACGTACGGATTGGTCTCGACGATGCTGTCCCTGGCCGACTCGGCCTTGAGCCGGCCGATGTCGGACTGGCCGTGGATGATCTGGCGCTGCAGATTCGACTCGTCGACCACGTCGAAGTCGATGACGCCGAGCGTGCCCACTCCCGCGGCCGCCAGGTAGAGCAGGGCAGGCGAGCCCAGGCCGCCTGCACCGACGCACAGCACCCGGGCGTTCTTCAGCCGCTTCTGCCCGGTCATCCCTACCTCGGGGATGATCAGGTGGCGGGAGTAGCGCTTCACCTCGTCGAGGGTCAGCTCAGCGGCCGGCTCGACCAGTGGTGGCAGTGACGACACGGTGGGTCTCCTGGTGGTTGCTTCGTAACTACAGGGGGTTGAACCAGTGCGGGCGCTGCGGCATTCCGCGCCGGAAATGTCACCGGCGGCGAGTACAACTCTGAGTCATGCAGCAGACCCCGCCCCCGCGCTTAGCCCGGCCGGATCCAGAGATCCCGGCCAGGCCCGATGCCATGCCCATGCTCCCGCCCCGCCTTCGCCCGCCCCGCCGGCCAGCGCCGCTGCCCGATGCGTTCGCTGTCCGGCGGCTGGTGGTACCGGATCCGGCCCCGCCCTACGACGACGAGGCCGGCATCAACAAAGACCTTCATACCGGGAACGAGGTGATAAGCGCTACCGCAGCCATCGGATCGGCCGCCGATCCCGGCGGCCAGGAGCGGCCAGACGGCGCAGACCGGACCAGACCGGTGCACTCCGGCGATCATGACCCGCCCGCGCGTCAGGACCCCGGCCAGCCCCCTGACGGCGGCGAGCCCGAGAACCTCGACCAGCCCCGGGACCGGGGCGAGGCAGGCGGCCAGCCCCCTGACCGCGGCCAGCCCCCTGACCGCGGCGAATCAGGCGGTCAGCGCGGGTCAGGCGAGCGCGGGCCGGGCGAGGGCGGCGGCTGGCCCAGCCAGTTCGCGCAGGTTCTCGCCGAGACGCTGGCCGGGTCGCGGCCAGCCCAGCAGCTGACGCCGTGGACGACCGAGCAGACCCGCAGGCGGATCCGCCAGCTCGGCCCGATGCTGGCCACTGACCAGCGGCCCAAGCTGCGCCGGGTCATGACCTCGGCACCCGCGGCCGGCGTACTCGAGATGACGGCGGTCGTCGGCTTCGGGCCGCGGGTCCGCGTGCTCGCGGTCCGGCTGGAACGCGAGGCGCCAAGGCCGTACCGGCAGCGTGGCAGCAGGTGGTGCTGCACTGCCATCGAGTCGGCCTGACAAGCGGTCACCGGGTCATGGGTGCCGGGCTGATGTGCTTACAGCGACAGCAGGCAGGCACCCATGACCCCGGCCGCGGCCGGGAGGAAGTGACTGGCCGCGGCGAGCCCGTTCCCGGCCTGAAGGTTTTAGCGGTTGCGCGGGTCCCCGTGGCACTGCTTGAACTTCCTGCCAGAGCCGCAGGGGCAGGGAGCGTTGCGGCCGACGTTGGCATAGCTCGTGCTGCTGGCGGAGCCGGTCGTGTGCTGAGCCGTGCCCGACGCATCCTCGCTCGGAGCGCTGTAACTGAGGTTCCCGCTGCGCTGCGGGCGAGCCAGACCGCGGGCGAGTCCCGCGGGCAGGCCAGCTTCGTCGGTCTCCGCGGCCTGCGCGGCTGGCTGCGGGCGGGCCGTCTGCCGGTGCCTGGCAGGCTGCCGCTGCGCTGCGGCCGGCGGTCGCTGCGCCGCGGCGGGCGCCGCTGCCACCGGCGGCTCAGCGGCGGACTGCGGCGCGGGCAGGCTGATCACCGGGCCGGCCGGAACCGGGCCCTCCGTGCCGTCCTCATACACGATCGGGTCAACCTGCTTCTGCACCTGCAGGTTGAACATGTTGATGACGGTCTCTTCCTTGATGCCCTCCATCATCGTGGTGAACATGTCGTAGCCCTCGCGCTGATACTCGATCAGCGGGTCGCGCTGGCCGTAGCCGCGCAGGCTGACGCCCTCGCGCAGATAGTCCATCTCGTACAGGTGCTCGCGCCACTTGCGGTCCAGCACGGAGAGCACCACGCGACGCTCCACCTCGCGCATGAACTCGGGAGTCAGCTCCTCCTCCCGGCGGGCGTAGGCGGCGTGCGCGTCGGCCTTGACCATCTCGGCGATGATCTCGCCGGTCAGGTGCGACCGGTCGCCGCCCGCCTCCTCGATCACGTCGTTCACCGTGACGCCGACCTGCGGGTACAGCTGCCTGAAGGCGCGCCAGAGCTTGTCCAGGTCCCACTCCTCGGGGAAGCCCTCGGCCGTCGCCGCCGTCACGTAGTCGTCGATGACGTCATCGAGCATGCCGCTGATCTGCGGCTCCAGGTCGGCGCCTTCCAGCACGCTGCGCCGCTCCTCGTACACGACCTTGCGCTGCCGGTTCATGACGTCGTCGTACTTCAGGACGTCCTTGCGGATCTCGAAGTTCAGCGACTCGACGTTGGACTGCGCGGAGCGGATCGCCCGGCTGACCGGCTTGGACTCCAGCGGCATGTCCGGCGGTGTCTTCATCAGCTGCATCAGGTGCGCGATCTTGTCGCCGTTGAACCTGACCATCAGCTCGTCCTCGAGCGAGAGGTAGAACCGCGACTCACCGGGGTCACCCTGACGGCCGGACCGGCCGCGCAGCTGGTTGTCGATGCGCCGGGACTCGTGCCGCTCGGTGCCGAGCACGTACAGGCCGCCGACGGCAACGACTTCCTGATGCTCCTCGGCCACGGCCTTGCGGCACTTCTCTACCGCCTCAGGCCACGCCGCCTCGTAGTCCTCGGGCGTCTCCACCGGTGACAGGCCGCGCTGGTGCAGCTGCAGGTCGGCAAGGAACTCCGGGTTCCCGCCCAGCATGATGTCGGTGCCGCGGCCGGCCATGTTCGTGGCGACGGTGACCGCGCCCTTGTGGCCGGCCTTGGCGACGATCGCAGCTTCCTGCTCGTGGTACTTGGCGTTCAGCACCTCGTGCGGCACGCCCTTGCGCTTGAGCTGCCGGGAGACGCGCTCGGACTTCTCCACGCTGGTCGTGCCGACCAGGACCGGCTGGCCGTTGGTGTGCCGCTCGACGATGTCATCGACCAGCGCGTCGTACTTGGCTTCCTCGGTCTGGTAGACGAGGTCGGGCTGGTCGCCCCTGATCATCGGCATGTTGGTCGGGATCGGCACCACGCCGAGTGTGTAGGTCTGGTGGAACTCATTCGCCTCGGTGATGGCGGTTCCGGTCATGCCCGAGAGCTTCTCGTAGAGCCGGAAGTAGTTCTGGAGGGTGATCGTGGCGAGCGTCTGGTTCTCGTCCTTGATCTCCACGCCCTCCTTGGCCTCGACGGCCTGGTGCATGCCCTCGCTCCAGCGCCGGCCATGCAGGATGCGGCCGGTGAACTCGTCCACGATCAGGACCTCGCCGTTCATCACGACGTAGTCCTTGTCCTTGGTGTAGAGCTCCTTCGCCTTGATCGCGTTGTTCAGGAAGCTGATCAGCGGCGTGTTGACGCTCTCGTACAGGTTGTCGATGCCGAGCCAGTCCTCGACCTTCTCGACGCCCGCCTCCATGATGCCGACCGTGCGCTTCTTCTCGTCGACCTCGTAGTCGCCCTCGCCGTCCTCGCCCCGGCGCAGCCGCGGCGCGATCTTGGCGAACTCCTGGTACCAGATGCTGTTCTGGTCGACCGGGCCGCTGATGATCAGCGGGGTCCGCGCCTCGTCAATGAGGATGGAGTCCACCTCGTCGACGATCGCGAAGTAGTGGCCGCGCTGGACGCAGTCCTCCAGGCTCCAGGCCATGTTGTCGCGCAGGTAGTCGAAGCCGAACTCGTTGTTGGTGCCGTAGGTCACGTCGGCCGCGTACTGCCTGCGGCGCTCGTCCGGCTCCATGTTCGCCAGGATGACGCCGACTTCCAGGCCGAGGAACCTGTGCACCCGGCCCATCCACTCGGACTGGTACCTGGCCAGGTAGTCGTTGACGGTGACGACATGGACGCCCCGGCCGGTCAGCGCGTTGAGGTAGGAAGGCAGCACAGCGGTGATCGTCTTGCCCTCGCCGGTCTTCATCTCGGCGATGTTGCCCAGGTGCAGCGCGGCGCCGCCCATGAGCTGGACGTCGAAGTGCCGCTGGCCAAGCACCCGGCTCGCGGCCTCGCGAACAGTGGCAAAAGCCTCGGGCAGCAGCTCATCCAGGGACTCGCCGTCAGCGTGGCGCTGCCTGAGCTCATCAGTCATCGCACGGAGCTCGGCGTCGCTCAGTGCCTTGAAGTCGTCCTCGATCGAGTTGACCTGGGTGACAACCGCCCTGAGCTTGCGCAGCGTCTTTCCCTCGCCAGCGCGAAGGATGTTATCGATGATGGCTGGCACTGTGTCGTCGCGCTCCCTGCGGATCTTCCCTGATCGGTACCCTCGGCTGGGCCATTCCTGGCGAAACCGCCCCCTAGCTGCGACTCAGCAGGTTAGCGAACGGCCTTCAGGCACTCCCACGGCAGTTAAACGGCGCGGCAATGGCCAGTGTTCCTGCCTCTCGTCATGGTAGGCGACATAGCTGGCTTAAGCCGAGTCAGCGCGGGAGCAACTCATGCGGCACACTCACCTATGGGGCCGAGTGCGCGCCATGACGGGTCCCTGACCACAATGATAGTGACAACGACAGGCGGTAGGAGAGGAGCAGCGCGCATGGCGAATCAGGTCGGGCCTGCCACTGCGAGCGGATCAGTGGCCGGCGCCGGGTCAGGCGCGGCAGCGATGGGCTCGGCGGGAGGCGCAGGCGGCGAGGTTGCCCCGTTCGTCTCGCAGGTGCCGGGGACCCCGGTTTCCTTTCCCTCCTATCACGGCCGCGCCGTCTCCTGGGTAGCCGTCTCGATCATCATGGTCGCCTTCCTCATCGGCGGCCTTGCCCTGGTATTCGGGCCGACCTGGTGGCTGTTCTGGGCATCGCTCGGGCTCGCGGCCGTCGGGCTGCTGCTCGCGCTCGGCACAAGCATCTTCGACGACTGGTACTAAGCCGAATCGCTGAGTCCGCCCCGGGTCTGAGTCCGCCCCGGGTCTCAGCCTGGCTCGCTGTCGGTACCTCCCGGTACTCTCCGACTCGTGGCCCGACCCCCGTTGCCGGCTCCTGAGCTCACCCTGAGCCAGGACGAGGCACGCACGATCACGCTGTACGCCCAGGGCTTCATCGGCGCCAGCGCGCGGCGCGGCGGCGTGCCCGCCGTCCTCCGCCGCCTCGGCGGCATCCAGCTGGACACCATCAGCGTCCTGGCCCGGTCACACGAGCTCGTGGCCTACGCGCGCCTCGGCCCCGTCGGACGGCGCAAGGTGGAGCAGGCCTACTGGCATGCGCGGCGGCCGGCCGCCTTCGAGTACTGGTCGCATGCTGCCTGCGTGCTGCCGCTGGAGGAGTGGCCGTATTACGCCTTCCGCCGCCGGGCCTTCCGCGAGCGCGGGCGGCGCTGGCATCAGAGCCACCCCGACGTCTGCGAGCAGGTGCTGGCCCGGATCAGGGCCGAGGGTCCGCTGACCGCCACCGAGCTCGGCGGGGCGAAGAACGGCGGCCCGTGGTGGGACTGGTCTGACACCAAGATCGCCGTCGAATGGCTGCTCGACACCGGAGACGTCATCTGCGCGCGCCGGACGGGCTGGCGCCGGGTGTACGACCTGCCCGAGCGGGTCCTCCCGGCTGAGCTGCTGAGTCTCTCGCTCACCGACGAGGAGTGCGTCACCAGGCTGGCCGCCGTCGCAGGCCGGGCCCTGGGCGTGGTCACCCAGGCCGACCTCGCCGACTACCAGCGCCTGCGCTACGGCGGAGCGGGCATCCGCCAGGACGGCCGGGCCCTGTCCGCGGCCGGGTCAGCCGCCGCTGCCGGGCTCGTGCCGGTGGAGATCGCCGCCGGCCGCCGCGGGCCCGCGGTCCGCGCGTGGCTCGACCCCGAGCTCCCGGACGCGGCGGCCAGGCGCGGGCGGCACCGCGCGACGCTGCTGTCGCCATTCGACTCGCTGATCTGGGACCGGAAGCGGACGCTTCGGGTGTTCGGCTTCGAGCACAGCCTGGAGGCCTACGTCCCGCAGCCGAAGCGGGTCCACGGGTACTTCACGATGCCGCTGCTGGCAGGCGGGCAGCTCGTGGGCCGGGCTGACCCGGCCAGGAGCGGCAGCACGCTCATCGCGCGCAAGCTCACCCTCGACAAACCAGCCGCGGCCGAGCCGATGGCGCAGGCACTGGCCGAGGCCGCGTCCTGGGTCGGCTGCGACCGCGTCAAGCTCCAGCAGGTCGAGCCGCCGCAGCTCGAGCAGCGGCTGCAGGACGCGCTGACAGCGCTCGGCGCCTGAGCGAGGCTGCTGCTTCCCGGCGCCCGGTGCTTCCCGGCGCCCAGCCGGATTTGGGCGTTTTGTCGGCACTGGGCTAGGGTCCGTGTGCGTGAGCTACCGCCATAGCGATAGCAAGCGCGCACGGACACGATCCGCGCGGCGGTCAGCCGAACTCGATCAGCTTCTCCCGGACGGCCACCATGACGGCCTCCATCCGGGAGTGGATCTGCAGCTTTTCCAGGATGTTGCGGACGTGGTTCTTGACCGTGTTCTCGGAGATGAACAGTTCCTTGGCGATATCCCGGTTGTTCATCCCCCTGGCGACGAGGCGCAGGACCTGAATCTCGCGATCGGTGAGCCGCGGCGCCGGGACCTGCTGCGGCGGCTCCTCCTCGTCGCGCCGCGCGAGGGCGGCGAACTCCGTGAGCAGCTTGCCCGCCATCGACGGGTTGATGAGCGACTGGCCGCCGTATACCGCGCGAACGGTGTCAGCGACCTCGTCCAGCGGGATGTCCTTCAGCAGGTAACCACTGGCACCGGCCCTGATGGCCTCGAACAGGTCCTCTTCCTCGTCGCTGATCGTCAGCATCACGATCTTGGCGCTCGGCGCGATGTCCTTCAGCGCCCGGCAGGCCTCGATCCCGCTGCTTCGCGGCATGCGGATATCCATCAGAATGACGTCAGGGAGCGACTCGCCGGCCTTGCTGACCGCCTCCTCGCCATCGCTGGCCTCGCCTACCAGCGTGATGTCGGGCTCGGAGTCGAGCACCATTTCCAGTCCCCGGCGGAACAGCGCGTGATCATCCGCGATCAGGGTGCGAATGGGCTCCGCCGAGGCCTCGCGGGCGGCAGCCGGGGCGGCGGCCTCGTTCCCGCCTGAAGTCGGGGTCTTGTCAGCGCCGGTCCTGCCGGAGCCCGCATGGCCGTCGGGTGCTTGCGGGCTCACGCCGGGACTGCGGCCCATGATCTTCCTCCTTAGCGACCGAGCTAGCTGCTCACGCCCGGCCCCGCCCAGGCCCTGACCCCCGCGATGCCCGTGCCCGAACTCTTCCCGACTCCGGCCGCCGTTGCAAGCCCGCACCCGGCCCGGCGCGGCGGCGGGTGCGGGCCCGGACAGCCAGTGGCCATCGCGGCGGCCATGCGGCAGGTACCGCCCGGCTAGCGGGCGGTCATGCCAGCCTGCTCGCGCGAGGGCGGGCGTGCCGGCGGAGCGGTCCCGCTGTCAGCCTGACCAGCTGGCCGGGCAACGACATGGCCGTTGGCCTGCGCTCGCCCTGGCGCCAGCTGACCACCGGCCTCGGCCGCCGGGATCTGGGCCTGCTCGCCGACGAGCCTGATCACCCCGTACTGGTAGCCGCGCCGCCGGTACACCACGCTCGGCAGGCCGGACGCTGCGTCCACGAACAGGAAGAAGTCATGGCCGACCAGTTCCATCTCGAACAGAGCCTGGTCAATGCTCATCGCGGTGGCCGCGTGGAACTTCTCGCGGACGACCAGCGGGCCGTCGCCCTCCATGTCGATCTCGACGAGGTCCTCCGGGTCCGCCTCAGGCGGCGCGGCCTCGGCCTCGTCGGCAGCAGCAGCCATCTTCGCCATCGCCTCGACGGCACCCTTTCCGGCCAGCAGCCCGCCGCCGGCCCCGAGTCTGAGAGCCGGCAGTTCGGCATCAGACGCCAGGTCAGCTTCGGGCACGCTACTGAGCCGGACGGCCGCGTGCGAGCCGTGGCGTCCCTTGCGCCGGTCGCAGGAGCGCCGGAGCCGCGATTCCAGCTTGGCGAGCGCGATGTCCAGGGCCGCGAACCGGTCCTCGGCAGCCGCCTCGGCCCGGATGGCGGGGCCGCGGGAGACCACGGTCAGCTCGACCTGCTCCCTGGTCCCTGACTGCCGCGGGTTGCGCTCGGCTGAGACCTGGACGTCAATCCTGATCGCCCTGCTCTCAAGCTTCTCGATCCTGGCGAGCTTCGCCGTAGCGTGCTTCCGGAACCTTTCCTGCACGTCCGTATGCAGGGCCACGAAGATGACTTCCACTAAGGAACTCCCTTCTCGTCCGGGGTAATGAGCGGCACCCGTCCGGCCGACCTGGTCTTCTACCCCACATCCGCCTGCTGAGGGGTTCGCGGCGGCTTGTGCCACTACTACCCTTCTCCCCTATCCGGGCGATATCTGATCCTCCGGAGGGGCAGGACTTACTTCTAAGCCGCACCGTGATCGGTCGACGACAAGTCGCCTTACGTGGGCCGCTTTGCCTGCGGCTGGCATCGGCTAGCCAGGCCGAGTGCCCTGATGAGAGGGCCGCCAGCCTGGCGCAACCACGGACCCGGACGGGTGCCATGACACGACCGTATCCGCATGGCGCCCGAATGTCAGCGCGGGCGCCAGCCGATTACGCCACCGGCGCAGGGCCGCCGCGCCGTTTCGGGCACGGGACCAGCCGGCAAGCGCGCTTTACGAGGAGTAGGCGGGAATCGACCCGGTTGCGACCTTGGACCACGAGCTGCCGCCATCGGACGGCATGAGAATCTCGCCGTGGCTCGTTCCGACAGCCAGCGACGAGCCGTCACTGGCGAGCGAGACCGCCCCGGCCGGCGCCGGGCCGAGTGACTTGGCCGCCCCTCCGGTGAGCGGCACCTCCCAGATTCCCGTTCTCGTCAGGGCCAGCAGGTCATAGGAGCTGTACCAGCTCAGCGCCATCGGGCCGGACAGGCTCGTGCCGACTGTGACGGCGGTTCCGAGCGACTTGACGCCGTGGCTGCTGGTCACCGCGGCAAGCATCAGCCGGTTGCCGCCCGCGGTCCTGACCAGCAGCGCGGCCCGGACGCCGTCGGGTGCCATCTGCAGGGCGAGCACGCTCGCTCCGCCCGAGCCGGCCGGCTGCAGGTTCTGCGGTCCGCTAACGGCGACCGGCTGCCGGGTCCCGGCACCGAGCACCCAGATGTCCGGCCCGCCACGGCCCAGACATTCCCGTTCGCATCCCAGCTCAGGGACGTGCACGGCCCGCCGGCAGCGGACAGCGGGTAGCTGCGGTACTGCGCCGGGCTGGAGCCGGGCGCGGGCACGTAGAGCGTGCAGCCGGCCCGTTCTCCGCTGCGACCGCGACCTGCGACGGCGACTGCGCGGTTGCCTGTGTCGCGGCCAGCGCAGTGATCGGCCCCGCGCCCACTTGCGCCTGCGTGACCAGGCTTCTGGACGAGCTGAGCTGGTTCACCTGGCCGGGCCCGGCCTGGTACACCAGGGAGCCGCTCTGCACCTCGTACACGAGGAGGCCGTTGCCGCCGCTGAACTGCATCTTGCCGTCGATCTCAAGGTCGACGTTGTGGGCCAGTGGCGTGGAGTACGCCTTGCTGCCCAGCGTGGCCAGCAGCTGCTCGCGCATGGCCTGGTGAGCCGACGGGGACGTGTGCGCAGCCGCTCCGCCGAGGTTCACGATGGCCGTCTGGCCGCTGAAGGTGATCCCGAGCAGTTTCGTGCCATGCGGGAACGCGGTCGTCGTAGCACCGCTGAGCCAGCTTCCCCGGTCGGTGAGCAGGCCCCTGACAAGCCCGGCGGCCAGGTTGGTGTTCAGCGCGCTGTCCGCGCTCTGCAGCGGCGCGTAGACCGGGTCAGGGACGAGCTCGCCGTTGACCGCCCACGAGTTCGGCGGCGCGAAGAAAAACAGGTTCCGCGGCTGGAAGACCTGCTCGAAGTCGGACTGAGTGAGCAGCAGGCTCTGCCCGCCCAGCGGCAGGGTGCTGATCAGCCAGACGCCCTGGACCTGGGTCAGGATGAACTGGTAGGTGGACGTACCGGGCGAGTACTGGTACTGCCCGGTCTGGCTCAGTGTCGCCAGCCGCTGCCCGGTGAACTCGACGGACCTTTCCGGGCCGGCCGGAGCGGGAAGGGCCACCTGCGGGTGGTACGGCAGCTGCGTCGGCTGCTCGACCGAGCTCACCACGGTGAGGGGGCCCGGATTCCAGTTCCGGCTGAGTGGCGGCGCCAGGTACTGGCGCGCGGCCGCAGGATCGAAGGCGTAGCTTGCGCTGGCGTGCAGGAAACCGAGAACGACCTGGGTTGGTGTCCAGTCCTGCTTTGGTCCCGGCGGCGGCAGCGGCTGCACGTACGCCTGGATCTGGCTGCTGCCCGTGCTGATCTGCTGCGGCTGATCACCTGAGGGCACCGTGGCACAGCCGGCGACAATTCCCGCGGCCGCGACTGCCGCCACCGCGGTCAGCCACCGGGTGGTGCGGGGCGAGCCTGGCTCAGCCACGGCTCGCGGCCCCGCTTGTCGCGGCCTGACCGGAAGGACCGGCAGGCTCGGCAGCATCGGCGGCATCGGCGGCATCGGCAGCATCTGCGACCGCATCAGGTCCGACGGCCGCCGAGCCCGCCGCAGCCGACTCGCTCGCAGTCGCGCCGCCCGCCGTCCCGTCCGCGGCAACAGCGTCACCGGCGACGAGCCCGTCGCCGGTGGCGAGCCCGTCACCGGCAGCCAGCCCGTCAGCGACCGCGGTGAGCGGCAGCGGCCGCAGCGGCAGCGGCGAGCCGTGCAGGTCTCCGCCGACCACGCGCGGCAGCGTCAGGCGGAACACCGAGCCCTGCGCTGACTCGCCCCACGCCTCGAGCCAGCCACCGTGCAGCCTGGCGTCCTCCAGCGCGATCGCCAGGCCAAGGCCAGTACCGCCGGAGGTCCTGGCCCTGGCCGGATCAGCGCGCCAGAACCGGTCGAAAACGAGCTGCTCCTCGCCGGGCCGCAGGCCGACGCCGTAGTCGCGGACCGACACCGCGACGGCCGCCGAGTCCATCGCGACGGTGACCACGGTGTCCCTGTTCTCGCCGTGCTCCACCGCGTTCAGCAGCAGGTTGCGCAGGATTCGCTCGACCCGGCGGCGGTCCACCTCGGCGATGCACGGCTCGGCCGGGAGGCGGAACTCGATCCTGGTGCCGCGCCGCTCGGCCAGCTGCTGGGCGATGTCGGCCGACTGGAGCACGATGGTGCACACGTCGACCGGCTCGGCGTCGAGCGTCGCCGCATTGGCGTCGTACCGGCTGATCTCCAGCAGGTCGGTGAGGAGTGACTCGAACCGCTCCAGCTGACCCTGCATCAGCTCGGCCGAGCGCCCGGCTGCCGGATCCATGCTGTCCCTGGCGCCGAACATGACATCCGAGGCGATCCTGATCGTGGTCAGCGGCGTGCGGAGCTCATGCGAGACGTCCGAGACGAACTGCCGCTGCACCTGCGACAGGTCCTCGAGCTCCTCGAGCTTCTCCTGCAGGCTCGCGGCCATCTCGTTGAACGAGGTTGCGAGCGCTGCCAGCTCGTCGGACCCGCGGACCTCCATGCGCTGGTGAAGCTCGCCGGCCGACAGCCGCCTGGCGCCCTGGGCTGCCAGCCGGACCGGCACGACGACCCATCTGGTCACCAGCCAGGCGATCGCGGCCAGCAGGAACACCACGGCGATCCCGGCGACCAGCAGGCTCTGCTGGATGCTGGCGATGGTCTGCTGCTCGGCCGCGAGGGGGAAAAAGTAGTAGAGCTCGTAGTCGCTGCCGAACGGCGCTCCGATGAGCAGCCCGGGCACTGGCCGCGGACTGGAGGCCAGGGCCATGCTGGCCCACTGGCTGACCGGGCGCTGGGCCACGTGCCCGCGGCCCTTCCACTCGGTATAGACGTCGCTGATCAGCTTCTGCGGGAACTGCGGCCGCGACCGGTAGAAACCGACCGTATAGCCGGAGCTGTAGACGGGCGGTCCCTGGAACTGCGGCAGCAGCGTCACCTCGACCGCGTACGGCGTCCCGCCGGTCGAGGCGAGGTTCTGGGTCAGATGCCACATTGCCTGCCGGGACGTGGGATTGGGTGGCTCGCTGAAGTCGGTGGCATTGCCCGCGGTCGCCAGGCCCTCGTCCGAGATGATCTTGGCCGTCTGCTGCATGTTCGCGTAGATGCCGGCCACCAGGTGCTGCATCAGGATGTAGCCGAGCACGGACACGACGACCGCGCACAGGATCAGCGTCGCGGTGGTGACGCGCAGCTGGAGCGAGTGCCGGTAACGGTCCCTGACCTGGCGCAGGCGCCGCCGGAGGCGCCTGACGGTGGCAGAGCGCGGCCGTGCCAGCCAGCTGCGATAGCTGGCTCTGACGGTGGCTGCTGCTCCCTTCACTGCCCTTCCCCGCTGAGTGGTCCGCCCGGCCTGGCGCACTGGCCGGGACAGGTCGCGATCAGCCCGGACCCGCCTTATAGCCAACGCCCCGGACGGTCACCACGATTTCCGGTCGCTCCGGGTCCTTCTCGATCTTGGCGCGCAGCCGCTGGACGTGCACGTTGACCAGCCGGGTGTCGGCCGCGTGCCGGTAGCCCCAGACCTGCTCGAGCAGGACCTCCCTGGTGAACACCTGCCGCGGCTTGCGGGCGAGGGCGACCAGGAGGTCGAACTCCAGCGGTGTGAGGTTGAGCGGCTCGCCGGCCCGCTGGACCGAGTGGCCGGCTACGTCGATCGTCACGTCGCCGATGGTCAGCGTCTCCGGGGCCGGATCGTCGGTTCGCCGCAGCCGTGCCCGGACCCTGGCGATCAGGACCTTGGACTGGAAGGGCTTGACGATGTAGTCGTCCGCTCCTGACTCCAGGCCAAGTACCACGTCGACGGTGTCGCTCTTGGCCGTCAGCATCACGATCGGCACGCCCGACTCAGCCCGGATCTGGCGGCACACGTCGATGCCGTCCATGCCCGGCAGCATCAGGTCCAGCAGCACGAGGTCCGGCTTCGTGTCCCGGAACGCGTCCATTGCGCGGTCTCCGTCCGCAACGAACGTGGGCTCGAATCCCTCGCCACGCAACACAATGCCGAGCATCTCGGCCAGAGCGGCGTCGTCGTCGACGACCAGCACGCGACCCTTCATGTCCCTCATCGTTCCACGTAGATGGCGGCCAGGGGACCCGCAACGGCGTCCGCACCGAGGCCCAGGACTCGCAGATTACCTGGCGTGACCGGCTGAATCACCCCTTGTTCCGTGACGATGGCAGTAATCAGGTCCGCCGGGGTCACGTCGAACGCGGGGTTATAGGCCTCAGTGCCTGCCGGCGCGACCAGCTGCCCGGCCACGGTGGTGACCTCAGCCGCGGCCCTGTGCTCCACCGTAATCGAGGCCCCGTCCGGCGTCTGGAAGTCGATCGTGGACACGGGCGCGACCACGACGAACGGCACGCCATGGTGCCCGGCCAGCACCGCGAGGCCGTAGGTGCCGACCTTGTTCGCCACGCTTCCGTCGGCGGCAATCCGGTCGGCGCCGGTGATCACGAGGTCGACCTGACCCGCCGCGAGCAGCGACGCCGCTGCATTGTCGGCCAGCAGGGAGTGCGGGATCCCGGCGCGGCGCGCTTCCCAGGCGGTCAGCCGGGCTCCCTGCAGCAGGGGCCGCGTTTCGTCCACCCAGAGCCGCGCCAGCCGGCCCGCCCGGTGCGCCCCGAGAATCACCGCGAACGCAGTCCCCTCCCCCGCCGACACCAGCGCGCCGGTATTGCAGTGCGTGAGGATCCGCGCGCCGTCCGGAACCAGCGCCAGCCCGTGCGCGGCCATGGCAGCGCTGGCGGCGGCGTCCTCGGTGGCAATCGCGCGAGCTTCCAGGAGCGCCGCACGTGCCGGACTTTTACTGCCGGGAACGCGCTCGCTCACGCCGACGGCATCCCGATACGACTGCAGCGCCCGGCGAACACCCCAGCTCAAGTTCACCGCCGTCGGCCTGGCCGCGGTCAGGGCAGCCGCCGCGCGCTCAACGTCATCGTCGCGGAAGGCGGCAAGCGCGACCCCGAATGCCCCGGCTACTCCGAGCAACGGCGCGCCGCGGACGACTAGCCGTCTGATGGCATCGACAAGCTGCGGGACATCGGCGCAGCTGAGGAACACCTCCTCGGCGGGCAGCCTGGTCTGGTCCAGCAGCTCGACGGCAGGCCCGGCCGGCGGCCCCAGCCAGCGCAGCGCCCGCATGCCGCTCCCCGGCATCGCGAACTCAGCATGGCTGGTGGTGCCCATCTCCCGAGTCTCGCGGCCCGAGGCCGATTGCGCCAACGCAAGGGTCCCTCTTGCGAGGATTATACGGTTTTATGAATAGATAGCCTGGCAGCCTGACCGACGGCGTGCGAGCATTGGCCGGACTGCCGCGCCGCAGGCCGCGCCAGCGTGCCCGAGAAGGAGCTCACGTGACTGACCAGATGCCGCCTGGCTGGGAGAATCAGGTCCCGCCTGGCCCGTATGGCCAGCAGCCTGGTTACGGTCAGCAGCCCGGTTACGGCCAGCCCGGCGCAGGTCAGCCGGGTCCGGGACAGCCCGGTTACGGCCAGCCCGGTTACGGCCAGCCGGGCTATCCGCCGTACGGTCAGCCCGGCTACGGCCAGCAGCCCGGCTACGGCCAGCCGGGTCCGGGCCAGCCCGGCTACGGTCAGCAGCCAGGCTATGGTCAGCCCGGCTATCCGCCGCCCGGTTATGGCCGGCCGGGTGGCTGGATGGCCGCGCCGGCGCCCGGCGGGATCCCGCTGCGGCCGCTGGGCCTCGGCGACATCCTGAACGGGGCCGTCACCTCAGCGCGACGTAACCCTGCCGCGACCTTCGGCCTGGCCGCGATCGTCATGACGCTGAACGGGCTCCTCACCGCGGTCTTCGAGGCCATCGAGCGCACCCAGGCGCACCGGCTGACGAGCACCCAGCAGGCACTCCAGAACGGTCAGTCCCTCAGCCAGCAGCAGGTGGACAGCATGCTGCGTTCGGTGTTCGGCGTCCTCCTGCCGTCTGTGCTGGCGACTGTCGTGCTCACGCTGGTCCTGACCTCGGCGCTCACCGGCATGCTGAGCGTGGTGATCGGCCGCGGCGTGCTCGGCCGGAAGGTGAGTCTCGGCGAGGCATGGCGAGCCGCCCGCCTAGGCGCGGTGGTCGCGACGAGTCTGCTGCTGCTGCTGATCGCCATCTGCGTCCCGCTGCCGGTGGTCGTTGTCGCCGTGCTGCTGGCACTACTCCATCTCGGGCCGGTCGCGGTGATCATCGCCGTTGTCGGCGGCATTGCCAGCGTGGTCTTCGAGATACTGCTGGCCGTCCGGCTCAGCCTCGCGCTCCCTGCGCTGATGCTGGAGCGGATTAGCCCGTGGAACGCGATCAAGCGCTCCTGGGAGCTGAGCCGGGGCAGCTTCTGGCGCCTGTTCGGCATACTCCTGCTCACCGAGATCATTGTCGGAATCGCTGCCGCACTTCTCAGCCTGCCCTTCGGGATCATCGGCGGCATCGTCGGAGGCGGCGGCGGCACGATCAGCCTGTTCAGCGGCGCCGCGACGGCCTCGATCGCCGACGTCACCATTGCCGCAATCGGCAGCATCATCGCCAGCACGATCACCAGGCCGATCAGCGCTGGTGTCACCGTGCTGCTGTACGCCGACCTGCGGATGCGCCGCGAGGGCCTGGACCTGGCGCTGCGCAGCGCCGCGGAGAGCCAGGCCCTGACCGGACAGGAGTTCGACACCGCCTGGCGACCGCCGGCGACCAGCCAGACCGGGGCGCCGGCAGGCTGGTGACGTGACTGCACCGACAGCACTGTGAGCAGCTCGCTGAGATTATGCGCTTTGGTGATTCGCCAGCCCGACAACTGCCACCATGCGTGCCAGGATGGGGCCCGGGCCGGCGACACTGCTCGCCAGCGGCGCAGGACTGCGCACGGGGCGTGCTAGGAGCGGAGCATGGCTGACAGCAGCGAGCGAAGTCGTCGGCCAGGGCCGGCATGCTGACCAGCCCGGCTGTCATCAGCGCAGCGCAGCGGCCGGCCACGGGACCTGGTATCAGCCGCCTGCAGGGCCAGCAGTTTGCCCGGCGCGAGCTGGCCCGGTCGATGTACCGGCCATCGGTCCTGTCGCGGCTCTGGCACGACTTCGTGACCTGGCTGGATTCGCTGACTGTCAGCGGCTCGGCTGGCCGGCCCAGCTGGCTCGGCGCCGCCGTGCTGACCGCGGGCATCCTCGTCGCGCTCGCGGCGGTGCTCTATTTCGCGGGACCGGCCAGGCTGAACCGGCACTCTGGCAGGCCGGTGGTGGAGGGCAGGCCCAGAAGCGCGGCCGAGTACCGGATGACAGCTGACGCCCTGGCCGCATCGGGCGACTACGCTGCCGCCGTCGTCGAGCGCGTTCGCGCCGTCGCCGTTGACCTGGAGCAGCGGCAGATCCTCGCGCTCAAGCCCGGGCGCACTGCGGCGGAGCTTGCCGCCGAGACCGGTCTGGCTGTCCCGGCAGAGGCCGCCGCCCTCGCGTCGGCGGCTCGCCTGTTCGACGATGTGCGGTACGGCGGGCGGACCGGCAGCCAGCACGGATACCAGCAGGTGAGAGACCTCGATCTCCGCATGATGGCCGTGCCGATCCACGTCAGCGCCGAGCCAGGCCCGGGCGGCCGCGTTCCGGGCGGCCTCCCTCCTGCCGGGATCATGCTCGCCAGCGACGGCCGCCCGGACGGCGCGCTCCGATGACGGCGCAGCTGCAGGCGGTCGGCCCGGCTCTGGCGACCACGAGACCCGAGGCGCCCCGCCCGGGGCAGGGCAGGCAGTGGTGGCGGCGGTCCCGCCCGTGGATCGGGGTCGTGGCGCTCGTCATCATCGCGGGCATGATCATCGGACTGCTCTCGCAGCAGCCGGTGAACTCCTACCTGAATCCAGCGTCGACGGACGGCACCGGGGCGCATGCTCTGGCCGACGTGCTCACCGGGCTCGGCCGCCCGGTCACGACGGTGACATCGGCCGGCGCGGCGGCCGCCGACGCGACCGGCGGCTCCGTCATCGTCGTCACCAGCCCCTACTACCTGACCAGACCGCAGCTCACCGCACTGGCCCGCGCCCGTGGCGACGTGGTGCTGGTCGAGCCGGACAGCCGGACGCTGGCGGCCTTCCGTACCGGCCTCCAGCTGGCCACGACCGGAGCCGCTGTGGCCCCCATCCCGGCGGCGTGCACGCTGTACGCGGCCGTGCTCGCCGGGTCAGCAGACATGGGCGGCACGCTGCTCGCTCCCGTGCGCGGCCGGGAGGCAGCCGGCGCTGAGCAGTGCTACCCGGTCGACGGCAATTCGGCGCTGGTCCAGGTGCGGGTACGCGGACGCCTGGTCACCGTGCTGGGCACGGGCTACCCGCTGACCAATGCCGCGCTGGCGAGCCAGGGCAACGCGGCCCTGGCACTTAACCTGCTGGACTACCGCCGCATCATCTGGCTGGTCCCGCCGGTCGCCGCCGTCACGCTGTCAGGACCGGCAACGCCCAGATCCTTCGCCAGCCTGGTTCCGCTGGCGGCCTACCTGATCGCGATCCAGCTGACGGTAGCGCTGCTGCTCGCCGCGGCCTGGCGGGCGCGCAGGCTCGGCCCGCTGGTCGCCGAGCCGCTGCCTGTCGTGGTCAGGGCCGCGGAGACAGTCGAGGGGCATGCCCGCCTCTACCAGTCCAGGCGCGCGCGGGGCAGGGCCGCCGACGCACTGCGCGAGGCGCTGATCGGCCGGGTGGGTCCCGTCGTCGGGCTGCCACGGGGCGCCAGCCGCGACGCGGTCGTTGCCGCGCTCGCGGCGCGGTCAGCTCGCTCCGCCGGTCAGGTCAGCGACCTGCTCTTCGGGCAGGCGCCAGAATCTGACCAGGCGCTCGTGCACCTGGCGCGCGATCTTGACGAGTTCGAAAGAGAGGTAGGCAGCTCGTGACCATCGATGACCAGAGCCCCGGCACCGAGGTGGCGGCGCCGGCCACGGGGCGGGCGGCGCTGATCGCCGTCCGGACTGAGGTCAGCAAGGCCGTCGTCGGCCAGGACCAGGTCCTCAGCGGGCTCATCGTCGCGCTGCTGTGCCAGGGCCATGTGCTCCTCGAGGGAGTTCCGGGCGTCGCGAAGACCCTGCTCGTGCGCGCGCTCGCCGCCGCACTGTCACTGGACAGCAAGCGGGTGCAGTTCACGCCCGACCTGATGCCGGGCGACATCACCGGATCGCTGATCTACGACGCCAGGACCGCCGAGTTCGAGTACCGGGAAGGGCCCGTCTTCACCAATCTGCTGCTGGCCGACGAGATCAACCGCACGCCGCCGAAGACACAGGCCGCCCTGCTGGAGGCGATGGAGGAGCGGCAGGTCTCGGTGGAGGGAGCCCCCAGAGCACTGCCCGTTCCCTTCCTCGTCGCCGCGACGCAGAACCCGGTCGAATACGAGGGCACCTACCCCCTGCCGGAAGCTCAGCTCGACCGCTTCCTGCTCAAGCTGACGGTCCCGGTGCCTGACCGGGACTCGGAGGTCAGCATTCTGACCAGGCACGCGGCCGGCTTCGACCCGCGAGATCTCGCGGCCGCGGGCATCCGGCAGGTGGCCAGCGCGGCGGATCTGGCGGCCGCCCGCGCCGGCGTCGCCATGGTCAGCGTCTCCGCCGAGGTCACCGGCTACATCGTGGATATCTGCCGCGGCACCAGGACGTCCGCGGCCCTGCAGCTGGGCGTGTCGCCGCGCGGCGGCACAGCGCTGCTCGCCGCGAGCCGTGCCTGGGCCTGGCTCTCCGGCCGCGACTACGTCACTCCCGATGATGTGAAGACACTGGCCAGGCCGACGCTCCGGCACCGGGTCCAGCTTCGCCCTGAGGCCGAGCTTGAGGGCGCGACAGCGGACGGCGTGCTGGAAGGCGTGCTCGCCGCCGTGCCGGTCCCGAGGTAGGGAGCCGGCGATGGCGCTCACCGGGCGCGCGGCGCTCGTGGCGCTGATCGGCACGCTGGCCATGCTGCTGCTGCGGACCCGCAACGGCCTGATACTCGTGGACGGCCTGATCGCGGCGGCCATCGTGGCCGACATCATCCTGGCGGCGAGCGTCCGCCAGCTGAGCTTCGCCAGGTCAGGCGATACCAGAATTCTGCTCGGCCAGCAGGGCACGGCGACGCTGACCATCACCAACCCCGGCCGGCGCCAGCTGCGCGGCGTGGTGCGGGATGCCTGGCAGCCCAGCCTCGGGGCGAGCGGACGGGCGCGCGTCGCCATCCCGCCCGGCGGGCAGATCGCGGTGACCACGACGCTCGCTCCCACCCGGCGCGGGGACAGGGCGGCCGGGAAGGTGACGGTTCGCTCCGTGGGCCCGCTCGGCCTGGCCGCCCGGCAGGCGAGCCGCGCGGTGCCCTGGACCGTCAGGGTGCTGCCCCCGTTCCTCAGCCGGAAGCACCTGCCGGAGAAGCTGGCGATGCTCCGCCAGCTGGACGGCCAGCACCGGAGCCTGATCCGCGGCCAGGGCACCGAGTTCGATGCGCTGCGCGAGTACGTCATCGGCGACGACGTGCGCTCGATCGACTGGCGCTCGAGTGCGCGCCGCGCCGAGGTCGTCGTCCGCACCTGGCGGCCCGAGCGAGACCGGCGCATCGTCATAGCGCTGGACACCGGACGGACGTCCGCCGGCCGGGTAGCGGGCGTTCCCCGCCTGGACAGCTACCTGGATGCAGCCCTGCTGCTTGCCGCGCTCGCGGCCAGGGCCGGTGACCGGGTTGATCTCATCGCGGCCGACCGGCAGGTGCGGGCCAGGGTCACCGGCAGCAGCCGCACGAACGTGCTGGCCCGGCTGACCGAGGCGATGGCGGTACTCGAGCCCGAGCTAGCCGAGTCGGACGGCGCGCTGCTCGCCAGCACACTGCTGGAGACCGCGCGGCAGCGCTGCCTTATCGTGCTGCTGACCGATCTCAACTCGACCGCGCTCGAGCTCGGGCTGCTGCCCCGGATCCCGCTGCTGGCGTCGCGGCACCGGCTGCTCGTCGCAGCCGTCGCGGATCCCCGGGTCGCCGCGATGGCGGCAGCACGCGGTGACGCGACGTCGGTCTACCAGGCTGCCGCGGCCGAGCGGGCGACCGCCGAGCGCGCCAGGGTAGCCGCGCTGCTCATCCGGCTGGGGGTCGATGTCGTCGACGCCCCGCCGGACAGGCTGCCGGCCGCGCTTGCCGACGCCTACCTCGCGCTCAAGTCGGCCGGGCGGCTCTAGCTGCGGGCGGCTCGGGCGCTGCGGCTCGGGGCCTGCGGCTCGGGGCCGGGCGGCTCCGGGCCGCGCGATTCGGAGCGGCGGCTCCGGCGTCAGCCTCGCACCGGAGCAAGGTCGGGCGCCTCGCTGATGTCGGCGGTCAGGTTTCGCTGCTCGGCCCGCCGGCCCGCGACGATCACGTAGGCGAGGAAGGTCACCTCGGCCAGGGCCCCGATGCCGATCCTGACGAACGACGGCAGCGATGACGGCGTGATGAACGCCTCGATGACGCCGGAGACGCCGAGCACGACGATCAGGCCGAGCGCGACGGTCACGGTGGCGCGGCCTTCCTCCGCCAGCGCCTGGACCCGCCGCCGGGGGCCGGGGTCGATGACCGCCCAGCCGAGCCGCAGGCCGGCTGCCGCGGCGAGGAAGACGGCCGACAGCTCGAGCATGCCGTGCGGGAGCAGCAGCGTGAAGAACTCCCCGGCCTTGCCGTGACCGATCATCAGGCCGCCGTCGACCGCGATATTCAGCGAGTTCTGCAGCAGCGAGAGGATGGTGCCGATGCCGAGAAAGGCGCCGAAGACCAGGGCCTCGGCTGCGACGACCACGTTGTTAGTCCAGACCTTCAGCGCGAACGACGCCGATGTGTCCTGCGAGTAGTAGCCCCGGAACTGGCTGTTGACCAGGGCTTGTACCTGCGAGTGGGATAGCAGGCTGTCCTGGACGGCGGCGGAGTCCGCTATCCACCGGCCGGCGATCAGTGTCAGCGCCAGCGATGCAGCCGCTGTTCCTAGCCACCACCACCGGGACCGGTAGGCCATCGCAGGGAAGGCAACGCCGAAGAACACCGCGACCGAACGCCAGCCGGGTGTATGGGCGCCGGTAACCGCGGCCCTGGCCCGTCCGAGCAGGCTGGACAGGCGCGCGGTCAGCGCCGGGTCGTGGCCCCCGCTGCGCAGGGCTGACAGCTGGGTCGCCGTGCGCCGGTAGCTCGCGACCAGCTCGTCGACCTCGTCGCCGGACAGCTTCCGCCGGCGCCGCACCAGCGTCTCCAGCCTGGCCCATTCGGCCTGGTGCGCAGCGACGAAGGCATCGACATCCACGACAGGAGGCTACTGCCCGGCATCGGTACTCTTGGCCCGTTACCTGCGGTGCTGCGGTGCTGCGGTCCAGGCAAGGAGCGGCGATGTCTGACGTTGTGACCGGCGAGGCCGTCGTGCTTGAGCTGCCGGTCGCCAGCTTCCCCGGCCGCATCCTCGCCCTCGGCATCGACCTGGCCGTCCAGATCGTCATTCTGGTCGCCATCGCGCTGACGCTCGTCCTGTCGGCCGGCCCGGCGAACGCGGACTACATCACCGCAGCATGGGTGGGCGGCTATGTCCTGGTCATCGTCGGCTATCCGACGATCTTCGAGACCCTCACCAGGGGCAAGACGCTCGGCAAGATGGCGCTCGGCCTGCGCGTCGTCGGGGACGACGGCAGCCCGGAGCGATTCCGCCAGGCCCTCGTCCGTTCGCTGGTGGGCCTGATCGAGATCTACTCGATCGTGCTGGCACCGGTCGCGCTCCTCACCTCGCTCGTGTCGGCCAAGGGCAAGCGCGTCGGAGATATGTTCGCGGGCACCTATGTCCTGCAGGAGCGCATGCCGCAGCGGGCGCCGCTGCCTCCGGTGTTCGCCGTGGTGCCGCCGCCGCTGGCGGGCTGGGCGCAGGCGCTCCAGCTGTCCCGGCTGTCCGACCAGACCGCTGACGCGGCCGGCAGCTACCTGCGCCGCTACCGGGAACTGAGCCCGCCGGCACGAGAGGCCCTCGGCGCCCAGCTGGCAAACGCCGTCGCGGCTGAGGTCAGCCCGCCGCCACCGCCGGGCACGCCGCCAGCTGCCTACCTGTCCGCCGTGCTGGCCGTTCGCCGGGACCGCGCTCCGGCGCCCTCCGGCTGGCCGCCTGGCTGGTCAGCGCCGCCGCCCTGGCAGCCGGCCTTCCCGCCGCCGCCGGTCCCTCCTCCGCCGACGACTGCACCCCAGCCACCAGCTGCACCCCAGCCGACGACTGCACCCCCGCTATCAGCGAGTGAGCCGTCTCCGGCCCCGGACCAGTCGCCGGCCGCCGAGCCGCCGTCCTCCGGTTTCGCCCCGCCGGCCTGACAGGGCGCAGCCCGTCACCAGGAAGACTTGAGCACGCCAGGGCGTGTACAAGTCTCCCGGATCATGGCATCGCGCTAGGAACCAAGCCGCCAGGAGTCCAGATAGGCGAGCTGGTCGGCTGTCAGCGAGTCCAGCTGCGTCCCGAGCGATGCCAGCGTCAGGCTCGCCACTTCCGCGTCGATGGCCTCCGGCACTGCGAGCACCCGGCCGCGCGCTTCTGCGGCCGGAACCGAGTCCGCGTCCGCCAGCCATGCCAGCGAGAGCGCCTGCACGGCAAAGGACGTGTCCATCACCGCTGCCGGGTTCCCCTCGCCCGCCACCAGGTTGACCACCCGGCCCTCCGCCAGCAGGATCAGCCGGCGGCCGTCGGCAAGCACGTACTCGTCAGCATGCGGCCGGACGGCGGGGTTAACCTCGACGGCCTCCCCGGCCAGTGCCCGGACGTCGATCTCCACGTCGAAATGGCCGGCGTTCGCCAGCATGGCGCCGTCCGGCAGCACGGCCAGCTCGGGTGCGCCGATCACGTCCCGCGACCCGGTCGCTGTGATGATCAGCTCGCCGAGTGGCGCGGCAGAGCTCATCGGCATAACGCGGAAACCCTGCATGATCGCGCCGAGTGCCCTGATCGGATCCACCTCGGTAACGATGACCTGAGCCCCGAGGCCGCGGGCCCGCTCAGCCACACCCGATCCGCACGGGCCGAAGCCCGCCACCACCACGGTCTTGCCTGCCACCAGCGTGTTGGTGGCGCGCAGGATCCCGTCCAGCACGGACTGGCCCGAGCCGTACTTGTGGTCGATCATCCGCGTGATGGCGGATACCTCGGCGGCGACCATCGGGAAGGCCAGCGAACCGGCGGCGGCCATCCGCCGGAGCCTGGCGGCCCCGGTCGACGTCGCCTCGCAGCCGCCCCGGACGCCGCCGGTCAGCTCCCGCCGATCCTCGTGCAGCGTGTTGACCAGGTCGCAGCCGTCGTCCATGACCAGATCTGGAGCGCTGTCCAGGATGCGGTGGATGTGCTCGTAGTACGTGCTGCGGTCCACGCCTGACCTGGCCTGGACAGTCACGCCCGGCTCGGCGGCGAGAGCTGCCGCGATGTCGTCCTGGGTGGACAGCGGATTGGATGCGGCCAGGTGGACCCGTGCGCCGCCTGCGGTGAGCGTGCGGACCAGGACCGCGGTCTCCGCGGTCACGTGCAGGCAGCAGCCGATGGTCAGGCCCGCGAACGGCTGCCGCCCGGCAAAGGACCTGCGCAGCATGCCGAGAACCGGCATGGCGCGCTCGGCCCAGGCGATCCCGGGCTGGCCGGCCAGCGCCAGCCCGGGATCAGCGATGTCAGACGACAGGCCGTCCGCCCGGTCAGTACCGGTACTGGTCGGACTTGTACGGACCATCAACCGGAACACCGATGTAAGCGGCCTGCTCCTTGCTCAGCACCGTGAGCTTCACGCCAAGCGCGTCCAGGTGCAGGCGCGCGACCTTCTCGTCCAGGTGCTTGGGCAGCACGTGCACCCCGAGCGGGTACTCGCCGGTCTTGGTGAACAGCTCGACCTGAGCGATGACCTGGTTGGTGAAGCTGTTCGACATCACGAAGCTGGGGTGGCCGGTGGCGTTGCCCAGGTTCAGCAGGCGGCCCTCGGACAGCACGATGACCGCGTGCCCGTCCGCGAAGGTCCACTCATCGACCTGCGGCTTGATGGTGATGCGCCTGATGCCGGGCAGCCGGGTGAGGCCGGCCATGTCGATCTCGTTGTCGAAGTGGCCGATGTTGCCGACAATCGCCTGGTGCTTCATCCGGCTCATGTGCTCGGCCGTGATGATGTGGAAGTTGCCGGTCGCGCTGACGAAGATGTCGGCGATGCCGACGACATCCTCCAGCCGCGCGACCTGATAGCCGTCCATGGCGGCCTGCAGCGCGCAGATCGGGTCGATCTCGGTGACGATCACCCGGGCGCCCTGGCCGCGCAGCGACTCGGCGCAGCCCTTGCCGACGTCACCATAGCCGCAGACGACCGCGACCTTCCCGCCGATGAGGACGTCCGTGGCGCGGTTGATGCCGTCGATCAGGGAGTGCCGGCAGCCGTACTTGTTGTCGAACTTCGACTTGGTCACCGAGTCATTCACGTTGATCGCCGGGAACCGCAGCGAGCCCTCCCTGGCCATCTCATACAGCCGGTGGACACCGGTCGTGGTCTCCTCGGTGACGCCCCTGATGCCCGCGGCCATGGCCGCGTACTTGCCCGGCGCCTCAGCGAGCGAGCGCCCAAGAACCGACAGGATGACGGTCCACTCCTCGGCGTCGTCATCACGCGCGGCGGGCACCGCGCCGGCCGCCTCGAACTCGGCGCCCTTGTGCACCAGCATCGTCGCGTCGCCGCCGTCGTCCAGGATCATGTTCGGCCCGGTCCCGCCCGACCAGGTCAGCGCCTGCTCGGTGCACCACCAGTACTCCTCCAGGCTCTCGCCCTTCCAGGCGAATACCGGGATGCCCTTCGGGTCATCCGGGGTGCCGTCCGGGCCGACCACGACGGCCGCGGCGGCGTGGTCCTGGGTGGAGAAGATATTGCACGACGCCCAGCGGACCTCCGCGCCGAGTGCGGCCAGCGTCTCGATCAGCACCGCCGTCTGGATGGTCATGTGCAGCGAGCCGGTGATCCGGGCGCCCGCCAGCGGCTGGGTGCCGGCATACTCAGCGCGCACCGCCATCAGGCCCGGCATCTCGTGCTCGGCCAGCCGGATCTCACGGCGGCCGAAGCCGGCAAGCGACAGGTCGGCGACCCTGAAGGGGACTGTCTCAGCGGGCATGCGCGCTCCTTGGCGTCTATCGGTGAATGCTGGCCGTCAGGCCCCGTTTCAGGGCCCACAGGACGACGCTACGGCAGGAACTGTCCCGGAGGCACGCTCAGATACCGCTTTCTGACAAGAACTTGTAAGATTCAGTCATGCGCATCACTGAAGCCGCCCGGCGGCTCGGGCTGACGCCCCGGATGCTGCGGTACCGGGAGTCGCTCGGCCTGCTGCCTGCCCTGCGGCACGCGGGCCGTCGCCGGCCCGGCCGGAGCAGGCCGCCGGCGCCGGCCACGGATACCCCGCACCGCCAGTTCAGCGACGCTGACCTGGCCGCAGTCGCGCTGGGGCTGTCGATCGAGCGCCGGTACGACATCAGCCCGGTCGCGCTGGCCTTCGGCCTCCGCGTCCTCGCCGACCCGCGGGTTCGCGCCGACGTTGCCGAGTTCGGCCGGCGCATCGGCCGCATTCAGCCACCGCCCGCCCGTGCACTCGATTTTGAGCAGGAACGGGCACTTCGCCTGCTCGCGCGTCCGTAACCAGGCGCTAGCCGGCGCGGAAGTAGGCACCAGGGGTCAGTCCCGTCTCCCGCCTGAAGGCCTGCACGAACGCGCTGTCCGAGTCGTAGCCGACCCGGCGGGCCACGGCGCTGACCGCATCGCCGGCGGCCAGGAGCCGCAGGGCAGATTGCACCCGGATGAGCGTGCGCCACCGCCCGAAGCTGAGCCCGGTGCCGGTCAGGAAAGCGCGGGCCAGCGTGCGCTCGCTGGCGCCGACCTCGTGCCCCCATTCGGCCAGGGTCCGTCCGTCGGCCGGCGCCGCGGCGAGGCCGTCGGCCACCTTCCGCGCGCGGTCGTCAGCAGGCCAGCGCACGTCAACCGCCGTCATCACGACCGGCGACAGCTGGTCAGCGAGCACCCCCTCGCCGCGGGCCCGCTGGCCGGGCGTCAGGTCGCGATTCTCGAGGTAGCCGATCAGGTCGCAGAGCAGCGGGCTGGCCGCCACCGGCGTCGGATCCGGCCAGCTGACCGGGCACAGGTGCGGCCGGAGATAAGCCGAGCGCATGGTCGCGGCGCCGGCAGACAGCGTCTCGTGCGGCAGCCCGGCCGGGATCCACAGCGCCCGTGTGGGCGGCAGGACCCAGGCCGACGCCCCGGTGCGCACGGTCAGCACGCCGCTGGCCGCCCAGGCCAGCTGGTGATCGTCATGCGTGTGCCAGTCGAAGACCAGGCCGGCTGGCATCGGGAAGGTGACCACGATGACGGCCGCCGCCGGATCATCAGCGGCGCAGTAGTCATCGGGCAGTTGTCCGTCCTGCGACACAGCCTGGCAGCCTACGCCATTGGCCGGCCGGGAGTTCCGTAGCTTCGTGGCATGAACGAGAACCACGCACAGGTCTGCACCAGCCCGGAATGGGCCCAGCACATTCAGACCGACATCCTGCCTGTCCTGACCCGCGACGTCGACCTGGGCGCGGACCTGCTGGAGATCGGTCCCGGCCCTGGCGCTGCCACGGACTGGCTGCGCCATCGCGTCAGCAGTCTGACCGCCGTCGAGATTGACGAGACCGCGGCCAAGAGCCTTGCTGACCGTTATAGCGGCACCAATGTCGAGATCATCACCGGCAGCGGCGCGGATCCTCAGTTCGCGGACGCGTCCTTCGACTCGGTGGCCACGCTCACCATGCTGCATCACGTGCCGACGACCGCTCTCCAGGACAAGATCCTGGCCGAGGCGTTCCGGGTGCTGCGCCCCGGCGGCGTCCTGATCGGATCGGACAGCCTGCCCAGCAACGACCTGCATCACTTCCACGACGGCGACACCTACAACCCGGTCGAGCCCGCCACGGTGCTCACCCGGCTGCAGACGCTGGGCTTCGGCCCGATCACCGTCATCGTCGACGGATCGCTGAAGTTCACCGCGCGCAAGCCGGCCGCAAACGGGACCGGGGATGGCTGCGGCCGAGCGGGGACGGACTCGTGACCATGGACATCCGGGCGCTGCGCGCGACCATCACCGGCCTCGCTGGTTTTGCCGCGGTGCAGGAGCAGGCGCTGATCTGCGGCGCGGACGAAGCGGAGAGCGGCGATCCGGCGTGCTGGGCGGTCGTGCCTCTGATTGCCCATAACACCGAGTTCCGTCACCAGCAGGTGCTGCGACTGCGGGCGATCAGGGCTCGGCAGGTACCGCCGGAGTTCCCCGAGGCCGACCACCAGTCGGCCAGCCTCTACGCCGCGCTGTCCGCGCAGCCCGCCGACGCCGTAGCGAGGGAGAGCTGGCGGGTCAGCGGCGAACTGATCGAGGAGGTCCGGCTGGCCGGCGCGGACGATCTGCTGGACCCAGCCCGGCATCCCTGGCTGCGCGGGCGCCCGCTCTGGCTTCAGATCATCGTCAGGGGCTTCTGGCACCCGGCCGGGCATCTCGGCGAGTACTACGGCCATCATGCCCGGTCCGGCCGCGCGGTCACGGTGGCCGAGCTCGCCGTCGCCACCGCCGCCGCGCTGGACGCGCCCGCCCCCGCCCGCGGCATGGCCAGCTATAACCTGGCGTGTGCCCGCGCGGGCGCCGGCTTGCTCGCGGAGGCGGCGGAAGCCGTGGCCGAGGCGATCGAGCTCAATCCGGACGTGCGGGCTAACGCGGCCCGCGATCCCGATCTTGCGCCGGTACGCGACCAGGACCTGCTGAGCGCAGCTCTGTCCGGGTAGCCAGACAGCATGCTAGGAGAGCTATGTACGAGGACCCAGCTGACATCACCTGGCTCCAGGAGGTGCTTGACCGCTCGCTCGCCAGGGCAAGCGACCACCTCCACTCGATCATCACACCGAAGCGGGCGGTGCCCGCCGCTCGCCTGGCCGAGCTCCTCACCGGGATGCGCACGCTGGCTCTCAGTACGGTGAGCGCGGCCGGCCGGCCGCGAGTGAGCGGGGTCGACGGCCACCTGCTGCGCGGCCGCTGGGTCTTCACCACCAGCGGCTCGTCGGTAAAGGCAGCCGACCTGCGCAGCCGTCCGGCTGTCAGCGCCGCCTACCTCGAGGGCGACACGTTCGGCGTGTTCACCCACGGCGACGCCGAGTTTCTCGGCAGCGACCATCCGGACCGGAGCTGGACAGAGGCCCACCTGACCAGGCACTACGGCACCTCGCCATCGACGTGGGGACCCGACATCGTCTACGTCCGGATCGAGCCGCGCTGGATGGTCGGCTACGACGGCGAGCACGGCTCCTGACCTGGCGCAAGGGCCGGTCCGGCGCCGGCGGAGCCTAGTCGCCCGGCTGCCGACCGGCCGCCGGCCGCGCCCGGCGTCTGGCCGCTTTCACCGCCGGATCGCTCAGGTCGACACGGCCAGCCTGGTAGATGTCAGGCTCAAGGAAGATCAGCTCGGCAATGGGAACGGCAGCCCTGATCCGCCGCTCGGCAGCATTAATGCCGGCTGCCACGCTGGCGGCCGTCTCGTCGTGCGGGACCGCGACCTTGGCAGCCACCAGCAGCGTGTCCGGCCCGACGTGCAGGGTGCGCAGGTGAATGACGCACCCGGCCTCGGGGCCGGCCTCGATGGCGGCCACGATCCGCGCTTCCATGTCCGGGCTGGCCGACTCGCCGATCAGCAGGCTCTTGGTCTCCACCGCCAGCACGACCGCCACGCAGCCGAGCAGCAGCCCGATGGCGATCGAGCCCGCCCCGTCCCACCGCTCATCCCGGGTGATCGTGGTCAGCGTTATGCCGATGAGCGCCAGCAGCAGCCCGCAGAGGGCCGCGACGTCCTCGAGCAGGACGGCCGGAATCTCGGGCGCCTTGGCATGACGGATATAACTGAGCCAGCGGGCGGTCCCGCGGCTGCTGCGAGACTCGCGGACCGCGGTGCGCAGCGAGAAACCCTCAAGCAGGATCGCGACGGCGAGCACGCCGAACGCGACGCCGGGTGAGGTGAGCTTCTCGGGGTGCCGGATGCGGTCGATGCCCTCGTAGACGGAGAAGGCCGCGCCCACCAGGAACAGCACCACCGCGACCAGGAACGCGTAGAAGTAACGCTCGGCGCCGAAGCCGAACTGGTGCTCCTCAGTCTCGGCCCGTCCAGCCCTGGTGCGGCCGATGAGCAGCAGGATCTGGTTCCCGGAATCGGCTACCGAGTGAACGCCCTCGGCGAGCATCGACGCCGATCCGGTGAAGACGAAGGCGACGAACTTAGTGACGGCAATCCCTAGGTTCGCGCCCAGTGCCGCGATGACCGCACGCTTGCCCCCGTGACCGGGCTTGAGGTGACCGGGCTCACTGGGCCCGGCCTTGCCGGGCCCGCCGGGCTCGCGGTGCCCGCCCGGGCCGCTAGTCTCCCCGCCGGACGCGTGCGCCCCCGCGCTGATGGGACCTCACTCCCGCGCGTCGCCAGCCGGATCGCGCGCCTCGTCGATCAGCAGGACCGGGATGTCGTCACGGACCGGGTAGGCGAGCCCGCAGTCCTGACCGGTACAGATCAGCTCGCTGGCGGCCTCGTCGGCTCGCAGCGGCGAGTGACACTTCGGGCAGGCCAGAATGTCGAGCAGCCAGTCATCGATCTTCATTACGTCTCCAGTGGCTCATTGTGGCCGGATGCCGCCCGTTCCGGGCACCAGCTGATCTTACCGGTGGCCGCTGCGCCCGGCCGGCCGCTGCCAGCCCTACCGGAGCCTGCCCCCGTCGTTCGGGGACGACCGCAGGACCCGCAGATGACCGCGACGGCCTACCTCGACACCCTGACCCGTGGGCTCGGCCGGGGCGCGCGGCGAGGTTGCCTCCCGTACGGCGTTCGCGAGCGCCTCGAGGTCGTCGGCCTCCGCCGCCTCATCGGGCTCGCCGACGGGCAGCCGGACGACATCCCAGCCGCGCGGCGCCGTCATCCGGTCCGCGTGCCGAGCGCACAGGTCGTAGCAGTGCGGCTCGACAAATGCCGCAAGCGGGCCGAGAACCGCCGTGGAGTCGCGATAGACGTACGTGAGCGTGTACAGAGCGGCCTGTTTGCAGGCGGGCCGGGAACACTGGCGAGCAGTCAACTGACGATCACCCCGGTTTCATGCTGGCACCCGGCGGAGCGTAGCACCAGGGTGCCGGTGGGGGCGGGATCGTGATGGACGCTCACAACGGCTGACGGTATCGATCGGCAGACGGTAACGCCACCACCCGGGGCACACTGCACGATCGTGTCTCGGGCTGCCATTGCAACCGCGGAACGTGCCTCGGGCCGCTGGGATACGCTCGGTAACCGTGCATGACAGCAATGGCAGCAGCCGGCCCGCGGCACGCCGGGTCCGCCGGCGCGACCGGCACGGCCGCGGCCTTCGCGGTTCGCTCGTTCCGCCTGACGTTCCGCTCTACCGGTCCAGGTCGGACCGCTTCGAGGACCTCGTCCTGCTGGCGGTCTCCCAGCTAGAACCACGCTGGGAGGCTGAGCTGTCCGGAATGGCGTTCAGCGTCGAGGAGATCCCTCCGGTCATCCCCGACAATGATGATCCTGAACCGGTACCCCTGGCACGCCTTGAGCAGGCCCCGGACACCCAGGGCGGCCCGGCCATGCCTGATCAGGCCGGTTTTGACGGCCAGCCTGAGCTGCCGGCCCGGCCCAGCCGGCCAGGATCGTGCTCTACCGAAGGCCGCTGATGGCCCGCGCTGACGGCCAGGAGGAACTCGCCGAACTCGTGCTTGACGTCATTGTCGAGCACTTCGCGCGCTGGCTCGGCGTCGATCCGCAGACCGTCGACCCCGGCTATCCGGGCGATGAGTAGCCGCTCTCCGGCGGCCGGGACGCCCGCCTAGCCCAGGATCGCCGCGAGCGAGTCCTGGACCGATGGCAGCGGTATCCAGGTCGGCGAGCTGGGCACCGGCAGGATCGACTGAACGCCGCCGGAATTGATGATCCTGGCCGCGTAGACCGGTCCCGAGCCTGCGAGTGGCGTCACGATCAGCGAGAACGCCGTGGCCCTGGAGCCGGCTGGCGGCTCGACTTGCAGCACGACCGACGATCTCGCCTTGATCTGGACCACGGTGCCCTGCTGCCCTGTCGCGGGAACCGAGGAGGTGGCTGTGGTCACCCGCACGCTGGCCGCCTTGCCGGGAGCCGAGAGCACCAGGTCAGTCGAGCCCGCCGACCTGGCCGGGTTATCGGCTACGACGCCCTGCTCCATGACCGGCCCGGTGCTGGCTGCCACTGCACCGGGTGTGCCGGCCGGGCCGCCCGGAGCGAGAATCGTCGCGACCACCGGTTCACTGGACGACACGGTGATGGCCCCGGGAACGCCGCTCATGGACGGCAGCGCGATCGATACCGCCGAGCCCCCGAGCAGGTCGATGCCGGTTCCCCCGGTGGGCTGATAGGAGCCCTTCGCGGTGACTGCGGTGATCTTGACTTGCGCCGAGGCCGAGCCCGGCACCGCAACGTACAGGTCCCGCGACCCGCTGTTGCCCGGCAGCCCCGGTATCACCAGGTGCCGGGCCGGGGCAGTGGTCCCGGGCAGCCAGTTGCCATCATCTGATGCGGACCGGCTCTCCCTGACGGCGGCCGCGACCTGGCCGACGCTAGTGGTGACGTTCAGGGCGACGACCTTGGACGACTGCAGCAGGTGACCGAGCTGCTGGACGACCATGCTGTGCGGCGGCACCGTGATGCCGTTGTCGGCGTTGCCGAGGAGCGGCGGGCCCTTCGTGACGTCGGTCAGCAGGGACACCTGCGCGTCGGCCGCCTCGCTGCCGGTATTCATCAGGTACAGCTCAATCGTGGCCGCCGACTGCTGGCCGGGCCCGAGGAACCAGATGTTCGTTCCCGGCGCGGTGCACTGCGCGGTGACCAGGCCGCCGGGACCGGTCTGCTCGACCTCAAGTCCCTGGGCCATGGCGCCAGTCGCGCTGACCTCCACGCCGCCGCGCCCGGCCTGGGTGGTGACGCCAGGGCTGGAGGCCGCCTGGCCGGCCTGCTCGGCTGGTGTCAGCGGAGCGGCCGTCCTGACGCCCCTCACCGCCAGCACGCCGGGCTTCGTCAGCGTCGCCGCCGCCGCACCCGGCGAGGAACTGCCGCCGGGTTCCAGCGGGGTGATGGCGGCGCTACCGGACCCTGACGAGCCGGGAACCGCGGTAACGGCGACGCCGCCCTTCGTTGGCGCGACGGATCCCGGTGCCGCGCAGACGCGCTGAGCCGTGGACACCGTGGCACGCACCGGGCGACCGGCATGGGCAGCGGCGGCAGCCTGATGCCCGGCGCCGGCGGCGAAATAGAGCCCGGCCAGGATCAGCACCACGAGGGCTGCAAAGATCGGTCGGCCGTAACGCAGCCGGCTCACCATTCCTCGTCCTCATCCTCACGCCCGGGCGTCAGCCAGCCCCGGCTTGCCCTGTCGGTCCGCTGCGGCCAGTCATGATGAACCTCGGCGGGTGGCAGCGCCGGCAGTGCCTCGCCCTGGTCCGGCCAGGCATCCTGGTCCGGTGCGTTCCACCGGGAACCAGCGGCTCCCTCGGCCGGGTAATCCTGCGGCCAGCCGCCCTGCTGCTGGTCCTCCTGCGGCCAGCCGCCGGGCTGCTCATAGTCCTGCGGCCAGCCCTGCTGCGGTCCGCCTGAGGGCCAGCCTGAGGCCTGGTCGTCGGGGCGCCAGGTTGCCGCGTCCTCGCCAGGGCCATCCTGGCCCCAGCTGCTCGCGGGCGCGGCAGGCTGGCGCGCGTAGTCCCCGTCCGCCTGGCCGGGCCGCCGCCCGTAGCCGGGCTCGGGCGGGTAAGCCGCCTGCTCAGGATAGGGAGAACGGCCCTCGTATCCGTGCTCGCCTGCGGGAGCAGCCGCCGCCGGGTAACCCGTCCTGCTCGGGTACTGGCCGTCGCTCGGGTAGCGGGCATCCTCGCCGTAGCCGCCCGTGTCGCCGTAACCGCCCGTGTCGCCGTAACCAGGAGCGTTCCCGTAGCCGGGCGGTTCCGGGTATCCAGCCGCATCCCGGTAGCCGGCCGTGTCTCCGTAGCTGACCGCGTCCGGGCGGGCGGCCCGGTCCCGGTAGCCCGCCGCGTCCCGGTAGCCAGCCGCGTCCCCGTATCCAGCCGCGTCCCCGTTGCCAGGCCGGTCGCGGTAGCCAGCCGTGTCCGGGCGGGCGGCACGATCCCTGTAGCCAGGCCCGTCCTCATCGCCAGCACCGCCAGTGCGCCCGCCCCGGCCGTAACCGGGACTGCCCGGGTCGCCCGGCACCGCCGGGTAGCTGCTACCCGGGAAGCCCGCCTCTCCCGCATAGGGCGGGCCACCACGGCTGCCGCCGTCGGCGGGGTAGCCAGGCTCGTCCGCATAACCCGGACGGCCAGGCGGCCGCGCGCCGGGCGGGTAGGCCGACGCCGCCTCGGGCGGGCCGCTGACGAACCGGCTGACCGGCTGACCGGCTGGCCAGGCAGCGCCAGGCGGCCCGCTCCGCGCTGCCGCAGCATCCGGCACCCCGCGTCCCCGGCGCCCCCGGCCGGCCGGGCCCGTCCCGCGCCCGCCAGCTGCACTGCTGGCCGAAGCGCCCGCTCCGGCCGCCACTGCACCCGCGGCGGCACTGGCAGCACCCGCGCGCGCCGCGCCCGCGCCGGCCGCACCCGCACTAGCCGCATCGGTACCAGCCGCGCCGGCAGCAGCGGCGTCACGGGCAGCCGCGGCCGCCCGGCGCCCCTTCGCGGTCTTGCTGCCGGCTCGCGGGGCCAGCGGAGTCACAGCACCCCGCCGTCCGGTCCGCGTCCGGCCGCCCCTGGCACCGGTCGCCGCGGCGGTCCCGGTCTCAGTGGCGGTCCCGGCGTGGTCGTCCTGGACTGCGGTTCGCCCTGGCGTGCCCCGCCCGAATCGGCGCGTGGCCTGCGCATCCTCGCTCCGCAGCCGCCCCGGCCGTCCCGCTGCCGTCGGCCCGGCGCTGGCCGCCGCGGCCGCCGGCACGAGCACGGGCTCGGCCTCCACGGCTGCGTCGCCGGCATCGTCACTCCCGGCCGGGGCGGCGATGGCCGCGGCTGCGGCCTCGATCTCGGCGGCCGACCTGATGCCGGGCAGGGCGAGCGCCGCCACGACGATGAACGCCAGCAATTCCAGCGCCAGCACGAGGTCATGCCAGAGCCCGTTCCGGCTGATCGTGAGCGTGCCGCCGCCGGCCGGCAGCCGGAATGCCTGCGCCCACGCACTGCCGGGCGAGACGACGGGCGTCAGCGCGTGGCCGCTGACGGACGCCGACCAGCCGCCGGCCGGCTCGGCGAGCAGGAGGGTGCCGCCAGCGGCGGGAACGCGCACGCCGGAGACACCGATAGCGCCGGAGCTCACCGGGATGACTACGCCAGACGGCTCGACCACGCTGACGCGAGACGGCAGGCTCGCCAGCCGCCAGAGGTCGAACGTGGGGGTCAGGCTGACCTCAGTCAGGCCGCTGACTCCGTTGAGGGTGCTGGCCAGGCCTGCGCTGATCGGGGCACGCACCAGCACGTAGCCGACGTCGAACCTGGCCAGCTGCTGGCTCTGATCGACGGCCTCGCCGCCGCCGGGCGCCACCAGCGCTGCCACCGCGCTGGTAAGCGCAGCCTCGGCGGCCGGCGCTGGCGTCAGGTCGGGATAGCTGAACTGCGGGCTGTCGCCGCGCAGCAGCAGGAAGGAAACGTGGCCGCCAGGGCCAGAGGTCAGCACCAGAGTGCGCAGCTGCCGCCCGGATCCGGCAGGCGTCGATACCAGCGACGGCACCACCTGGCCGGCAGCCGGGCGCAGCGGCCCGCTGACTCCGTTCATCAGCCAGTAGGCCGCGGCGAGGACCGGCGCGGTGCAGGCGACCAGCGCCAGGATGGCCAGCGGGAAGCCGCGCGCCGAGCTCAGCCGCCGCAGGCCCGTCCGGCCGCCCTCGGACAGCACCCGGCCGAGGCCGTCCGCGCCGGCGGCCGCGGCGAGCAGGAGACCGGCTGCGGCGACGGCAAGGGCCATGCCCGGCCAGGCGGTCACGGGCTGGCCGCCGGGCGGTATGACGGTCGTTCGGCTCGCCAGCAGCGCGGTCCCGAAGCCGAGCAGGGCTGCGACCCAGCCCGCGATGATGAGGTTCAGCCGCCGTGAGGCAAGCAGTGCCCCGAGTGCGGCCAGCACCAGCGCGGCGCTGACCCAGTAAGGCGGCAGGCCGGGGCCGCCGGGGCTCAGCAGCAGCAGCGACCGGGCCGGGAGCCTGGGCGAGGCGAGTCCCGGCTGCGCGAGGCCGGCCTCGAGAAACAGCCGCGACGGGTGCTCAAGGAACTGGATCAGCCAGGGCAGCAGGAGCACCGGTGGTACCAGCACGACGATGGCCAGGTTGACGGGCAGGGCGGTGACCTTGCGCCGCAGCGTGATCGCCGCCAGCACGGCGCCCGCGACGGTCATCGGCCACAGCAGCGGGACGAAGGCGGTGCCGACGGTGACCGTGAGGGCGGTGGCCCACGCCGCTCGCCGGGCCAGCTTGCGCGGCTGGCTGAACATCCGCCCGGCCAGCATGCCGATCAGCGGGATCAGCACGAAGGCAACAGCGCTGCCGAGCCAGGCCGAGATCGCGCCGAATGCCACCGGCAGCAGCGCATACGAGGCCGCAGCCCAGACCCGCACGGCTGGCGCCATGGTGACCCGGCGCAGTGCCACGAAGGCGGTAATGCCGGCCAGCGGGACGCAGCCGAGCAGCAGCACGTCGACCGCGAGCCAGGCCTTGCCGAGCAGCACCGTGGCGAGCAGCGCCAGCAGCCCGACGTACGGGGGGCCGGCACTGGCTGAGCCGATCCCGGCCGGGTGGTAGGCCTGCAGGAACTGCGACCACAGGCCGGACGAGCCTTCCCAGGCCGGGAGCAGGGCACCGCCACCGAGAGTCCCGCCGGTGATCACCGAGCGCTCGGCCGCGATGGAGATCACGATCAGCGCGAGCACCAGCAGCACGCCTGGCCTGGTCAGCGCGCGCTGGATGAGCCCGCTGTCGGTGAGCAGCGACTCGTCGTCGTCGGGGTCATCGGTGGCGTGGTGCGCGCCGGCCAGGTCTTCGGGCGCCGGCCGGGACAGCACGGATGCCGCGAACTCAGCTGCCCGGCGCAGCGAGCGGCCGGGTGGCAGGTCGCCGCGGAGCGCGCTGTAGGCGGCGCGGCGCCCGCGGGCACGCAGGCGGCGAGCGCGTGCCAGCTTCAGCGGATGACCCGCGACGCCGAACGCTGCCGCCGCCTCATCAAGCGCGGCGGTCGGCCGCTTGGCGACCAGATAGAACACTGTGCGCAGCAGCGACAGCGTCAGGTTGCCGATGAGCGAGGCGATCATCGGGCCGGCCGGCAGATTGCCCAGCAGGGTCAGCAGCGCATTGCGGCGCTCCAGCAGCCTCGCCCGGCGGCCGACCGAGATCGGCCGGCGTCCCCTGGTGGCAGCGGCGGCGTGATAGACCACCGCGCCGGTGATCACGCGGACGCGGAAGCCAGCCTCATGGACGCGCCAGCAGAAGTCGATGTCCTCGCCGAACAGGGCCATGCCCGGATCGAAGCCGCCAGTCCGCTCCCAGATGTCCCGGCGGACCAGCATGCCGGCGCTGGAGACCGCGAGGGCGTCCCGGTCGCCGTCGTGCTGCCCCTGGTCGACCTCACGCGGCTCGACGCCGGTGACGCGGCGGCCCGCCGTGTCGAGCGACAGCCCCGCCTCGATGATGACGTCGCGGTCGGTCCAGTCCATGAGCTTGGGGCCGAGTACCACGGCCGCCGGGGTCTCCTCCGCCCCGCGCAGCAGCTGCTCGAGCGCGTCGGCCGCGGGCTCGCAGTCGTCGTGCAGCAGCCACAGCCACTCGGCCTGCTCACCATGGTCACCCCGGCCTCGCGCGGCGGCGCCGCCTGACCCGGCCAGCCCAGACCCGGCCAGCCCAGACCCGGCCAGCCCAGACCCGGCCAGCACCGCCCCGGTCGCAGCCTTGTGCGCGACGGCACGGCGCACTGCGCTGGCGTAACCGGTGCTCCTGTCCATCCCGAAGACCGCGCCCTGGCCGAGCTGAGCGGTCAGCACGGAGCCACCGCGATCGCGGCTGCCGGTATCGACAGCCACGACGCGCTGCACTGGGCGGGTCTGCTCGCCGAGCGCGTCCATGAGCCGCGGCAGCCAGACGGCACCGTCGTGGGCGACGATCACCGCGGTCACCACATGCTGGGGGAAGGAGTCGTCAGATGACAAGGGCTTCGCTTGTGTCCGGGTTCGCTCGGGGGGCGGAGCGGCACTACTGTGCCGGCTTGCCCTGGTGGGGGTACCCGTGAACAATACGCGAATCTGACCCAGGCAGAAGGCCAGACAGCACGGTCACGCCGGGTGTGCTGTCCTGCCTGCGAGCGCTGCCGCTAGACGGCCTGGCGCTTCAGCCTGCGGCGTTCCCGCTCCGACAGACCGCCCCAGATGCCGAAGCGCTCATCGTGGCCGAGCGCGTATTCCAGGCACTCAGCCCGGACGTCGCAGCTGCGGCAGACCCGCTTAGCCTCCCGGGTGGAGCCGCCCTTCTCCGGGAAGAAAGCCTCCGGATCGGTCTGCGCGCACAGCGCGCGATCCTGCCAGCTCTGCTCCCCGGCATCATCTGCGCCGATGCCTAGCGTGTCGTGCACCAGCGAGACGATGACCTCTGCCACTGCACACCTCCTGCCGTCAGTTCCCCGTGGTCCCGCCCCCGCCTGCCCGGCTGCGAGAATTACATGAGTGAAATTACACGCGCGTGTCTTGCTTCTCGTCAAGGGAGATACGTGATAGTGGCCACCTGGTTGCCCTGGGATGAGGTGAAAATCCAGGCAAGAAATTCCAGGGAACGCACTCGCCCGGGGCCCGTCTGCTTCATCGAACAGCGGTCACGAGTGCCCGGTCACCAGCCGCAAAGTGCTCCCGTCCGTATCGAGGGCCTGGCGGCGAGATGCGAGACTGCCAGCATGCGCATCACAGCTCTGGCCGGCGGGGTCGGCGGCGCCAGGTTCCTGCGCGGCCTGCTGGCCGCGGTCCCGGATGCCGACATCACGGTGATCGGCAACACCGGCGACGACTTCACGCCGTTCGGCCTGCACGTGTGCCCGGACCTGGACACGGTCATGTACACGCTCGGCGGCGGCATCAGCGAGGAGCAGGGCTGGGGACGGGCCGGCGAGACCCGCGCGGTGCTGGGCGAGCTGGCGGCCTACGGGCCGGCCCCGGCTGGTTCGGCCTCGGCGACCTTGACATCGCCACTCACATCCTGCGCAACCAGATGCTGGCCGAGGGCCGCACGCTGTCGGAAGTGACGCGCAGGCTGTGCGAGCGCTGGCAGCCGGGTGTCACGCTGCTGCCGATGTCGGACGACCCGGTGCGCACCCACGTCACCGTCGAGCTGGACGGGCTCGAGCAGCAGCTGCACTTTCAGGAGTGGTGGGTGCGCCTGCACGCCGCCGTTCCCGCCCGGGCGATCGTGCCGGTCGGCGCCCCTGAGGCCGCGCCGGCTCCCGGCGTGCTCGACGCCATCGCCGACGCTGACCTCGTCCTGCTCCCGCCCTCGAACCCGGTCGTCAGCATCGGGATCATCCTGGCAGTGCCCGGCATCAAGGAAGCCGTCCGGTCGCAGACAGTGGTCGGCGTCTCGCCGATCATCGGCGGAGCCCCGGTGCGCGGCATGGCTGATGCCTGCCTTGCCGCGATCGGCGTCCAGACGTCCGCAGTCGCGGTCGCGGCCCACTACGGAGCCGGACTGCTGGACGGGTGGCTGGTCGACGATCAGGACAAGGACGCGGTCGGCTCGCCGGATCTGGCGGGAATCGAGGTCCGTAACCGCCCGCTCTACATGACGAACGTGGCCACCTCGGCGGAGATCGCCCGGGCGGCCGTCGACCTGGCGCTCGAGGTGCGCCGGTGACCGCAGCGCAGCTCCCTCAGGCCGCTGGCGGGATCGCGGTCCTGCCCGTGACCGGGCTGCCCGAGATCACCGCCGGCGCGGACCTGACCGCGCTGATCGCGCAGGCGGCGCTGGCCGGTCCCGGCCTGCTCGACGGCGACATCCTGGTGATCACCTCAAAGATCGTGAGCAAGGCCGAGGACCGGGTGGTGCGCGGCGACCGGGACGCGGCGATCACAGCCGAGACCGTGCGCGTGGTCGCCCGCCGCGGCCCGACCACGATCAGTCAGACCAGGCACGGCCTGGTCATGGCGGCGGCCGGCGTCGATGAGTCCAATACCGAGCCGGGCACGCTCGTGCTGCTGCCTGTCGACCCGGACGCCTCGGCCGAAACGCTGCGCAAGGGCATCAGCGAGCGCTCCGGCGCGCGCATCGGCGTGATCATCACCGACACCATGGGCCGTCCGTGGCGGGCGGGCCAGACGGACACCGCGATCGGCGCAGCCGGAGTGATCCCGCTGCGCGACCACCGCGGCCAGACCGATACGTTCGGCAACCTGCTCGAGGTGACGGTGGCGGCGGTCGCCGACGAGATCGCGGCTGCTGCCGACCTGGTCAAGCAGAAGACGACCGGCATCCCGGTCGCCATCGTCCGCGGTCTCGGCGACCTGCTCACCGGCACCGCCGGACCTGGCGCCGCCGCGATTATCCGCCCGGCCGAGGAGGACATGTTCCGCCTCGGCGCCGCGGACGTCCTGACTGCCCGCCGTACCGTCCGCGAGTTCACCGCCGCGCCAGTCGCGCCGGCCGCCGTGCGGCGCGCGATCGCGGCTGCCATCACTGCCCCGGCCCCGCACCACAGCGAGCCGTGGCGGTTCGCCGTACTCGGCTCGCCGGAGGCCAGAACCCGGCTGCTCGACGACATGCTCACGGCCTGGACGGCTGACCTGACGGCCGACGGCTTCACCGCCGAGCAGATCGCGAGGCGGGTACGCCGCGGCGATCCGCTGCGCCGGGCACCGCTCATCATCGTGCCGTGCCTGGTCGCTGAGGCTGCTCACGCGTATCCCGACGCGCGCCGGAACGCCTCCGAGCGCGCGATGTTCCTGGTCGCGATGGGCGCTGCGATCGAGAACCTGCTGGTCGCACTCGCAGTCGAGGGCCTGGGCTCGTGCTGGATTTCCAGCACGCTGTTCTGCCGCGATGTCACCGTGCGGGCACTCGGCCTGCCGGCTGACTGGGAGCCGATGGGCGCGATCGGCGTCGGCCACCCGGCGGCGCCGGCAGCTGACCGCCCGGCCCGCGACCCCGATCAGTTCACCACGCTGCTCTGAGATCTGGCCCGTGCCTGACCCGCCCGCGCCTCACCCGCCCGCGCCTGAGCCAGCCGCCCGGCCGGGAATGCTGGCCCTGCTGCGCGGCAATGCCGCGTTCCGGTCCCTGTGGGCCGCCAGGCTGCTGTCCTTCCTGGGCGACAGCGTCGGCCTGATCGCACTGCTCCTGTACACCGCAGGTCACTACGGCACCGGACTCGCGGTCGCGCTGCTGATGATCGCCGGGGATTTCGTGCCCAGCCTGCTGAGCCCGGTCGCGGGCGTCGTCAGCGACCGGTGGGACAAGCGCGCCGTCATGGTGAGCTGCGAGATCGTCCAGGGTGCGGTCATCGCCGTCGTCGCGCTCACGCTGCCGTCCCTGCCGCTTCTGCTGGTGCTCGTCGCGGTCCAGTCCTGCGTCGCTGCCGTATTCCAGCCAGCGTCCAGGTCCGCCGTTCCCGCCCTGGTACCCGATGCCGACCTGGAGCGTGCCAACTCCGCCATCGGATTCGGCACGAACGGCATGGACAGTGCCGGGCCGCTCGCCGGCGCGGCGCTGCTCGCCTGGCTGTCCGTGCGCGATCTGCTGCTGATCGATGTCGCCACGTTCGCGGTCTCAGCGCTGCTGCTGCTGACTCTGCCGGCGGCTGCGCTGCTCCGGGCACCGGGGCCAGCTGATGCCGCAGCCACGGCCGGTCGGGCCCCGCCCGCCGGCGGCCGGGCCGCGGAGAGCCCGCGGCAGGTGCTGCGCGCAGCCGGCGAGGGCCTCGCCTATCTCTGGCAGGACAGGGTGCTGCGGGTCATCACGCTGGCGTTCTGCGCGGTCGTCCTGTTCAACGGCGTCGACGACGTGGCGCTGGTGTTCCTCGCCAGGCACACGCTGCACGGCAGCAACTCGGCCGCCAGCCTCGTCTACGCCGGAGCCGGCCTCGGCCTGCTGGCCGGGTTCCTGCTGCTGGCCAGGGCCGCGCCGCGGCTGGCCGTGCCGCTGCTGATCCTGGCCGGCTACGCGGTCAGCAGCCTCGGCAACCTGCTGACCGGGCTCGCCGCCACGATTCTGGCAGCGCTCGGTTTCCAGGTCATCCGCGGGCTCGGGATCGCGGCGATGGATGTCGGGCACAGCACGCTGATCCAGCGGCTTGTCCCGCCCGCCCTGCTCGGCCGCGCGTTCGGCAACGTCTACGGTGCCGTCGGCGCGGCCGCCGGGCTGTCTTATCTCTTCGGCGGGCTGCTGCTGGATGCCACGAATGCGAGAGTCACGCTCATCGTCGCCGGGACCGGAGGGCTGGCCGCCGCCGGCGTGGCCGCGCTCGTCCTGCCGCGCGCCCTGCGCGACGAGCGCGCCCGCCGCACGTGACCGGCCGCGGGATGCCTAGATCGTATCGATGAGCCAGGTGAGCTGCCGCTCGCTCTCGGCCGGAGTCTCTGCCTCGGCGCTCAGGCTGTTCATGACCTCGCGGTAATGGTCGATCTCCTCCGGACGCTCCAGGTACAGCGCGCCGGTGAGCTGCTCGATGTAGACGATGTCAGGCAGGTCAGCCTCGGCGAACCTGAGGATCGCGAACGAGCCGCCGGCCGCCGAGTGGCCGCCACGGTCAAACGGCATGATCTGGAGCGTTACCTGCGGAGACTCGACCAGCTCGATGAGACGCCGCAGCTGGCCGCGCATCACCTCGCGGCCGCCGAGCGGCCGGCGGAGCGCGGACTCGTCGATCACCGCCCAGATTTTCGGGACCAGGCCCGGCCTGCTGAGAATCTGCTGGCGCTGAAGCCGGAGGCTGACGCGCCGGTCGATCTCCGCGGGCGACGCCGCCCGGTGGCCGAGCACTGTTACCGCCCGCGCGTAGTCCTCCGTCTGGAACAGGCCGGGCACGAACTGCAGCTCGTATGTCCTGATCAGCGACGTGGCCTGCTCCAGGCCGACGTACGTCTCGAACCAGTCAGGCAGCACGTCGTCGTACCTGGCCCACCAGCCGGGGGTGTTGGCATTCTGGGCCAGGGTCAGCATGCGATCGCGCACCTGCTCGTCGGTGACCCCGTACAAAGTCAGCAGGTCAGCGACGTCCCGCTCCTTGAATCCGACCCGGCCGTGCTCGACCCGGCTGATCTTGGAGCGGGACGCCCTGATCTCGTAGCCTGCTCGCTCGGGCGTGATCCCGGCAGCCTCGCGAAGCTTGCGCAGCTGGCCGCCGAGTAGCATCCGGACAACTGTGGGCCCGCTTGCGAGGTCGGCAGCGCTGAGCTCGTCCTGGGGCTCGTCACCTGGCTCCCGGTCCACGCTCACGATCGCTCCCGTGCGACACAGCAGCGCGCACGTCCCGCCCCGCCATGCCAGTCACCTGCTCCGCCCTGACCTGCGCGCGGTCATTCACCTGCGCCAATGTCATAGTGACGCGAAGCAGGCGAACCGCACGCTCTGAGCACGCTATCACCTGGTACGCACACTATCGGGAGCGCTGTGGCCGTACTGTCACATTTTTCTCGGCAGTACCGGTCAGGCCAGGTCGTCGAACTCGCCGTTCCTGACGCCGGCCAGGAACGCCGCGATCTCGGCCCTGGTGTAGACCAGTGCTGGGCCGCCTGGCTCGCGGGAGTTCCGCACGGCGACCTGGCCGTCCGGCAGCGCGGCTGCCTCGACGCAGTTGCCGCTCGGGTTGCTGGCGGTGCTCTTGCGCCATTCCAGATTCCCGAGGACATCGGCTGCCATGCCATTCATGATCTGCATGTTCTCTCCCAAGTCGCCTATCTGCGACGTTGACTTTGCAAATGCACGTGCAACTGCACACAACGGCTGCAGCTTAGCGCGCTCCGGCGGCGCTAACAATGCAAATGCACGTGCAGACGACACTTGCGACGGCCCTGTGCATGGGGCAGGATGTCGCTAATACAGCCGGATTTTCCGATCTTCGCGCGCCGGGGTGCACGTCGTCGGCGCGCGACCTGAGCCGACCTCCTGGGAACAGCGATGACCACGCCGTCCGCTCAGCTGGCGCCCGTGACCGGCGCCGACTGGCCATGGCTGCAGTCAGCTATCCAGATGGCCTGCCGGTCCTGTCAGGGCTGGCCGTCAGGACCTGGTGCACCAGGCAACGTCTGGACCGCGACACCGCGGGTCGCCACGCGCAAGCCGGCGCCGGCTCCGCACTCGATTGCACACTCCCGGACGTTCGCGCTGCGGACCATGCACCGATGGGGCGAGGCCAGCCGAGCGGACGACGTGGCCGCGGTCGTCTCCGAGCTCCTCGCCAACGCCGTCAGGCACGCGCTGCCGCGGGCACGGCAGGCGAGCGGGAGTGTCCCGCCCTGGCCGGTCCGGCTCGGCCTGCTGCACGCCGGGCCCTATGTCGTCTGCGCGGTCGCTGACCCGAGCCCGTCCGAGCCCGCGCTCCGGCAGCCGGACTGGCTGGCGGAGTCCGGCCGCGGCCTGCTGGTCGTGGCCTCCCTGAGCGACCAGTGGGGCTACGGCCTGGCGCCCGCGGCCCTGGGCAAGGTCGTCTGGGCCGCCTTCGCGTCGGCATCCGGCCGGCCGTGACCGCAGCGAGCGGCTCCGGCAGCGGGCTTCCGGCGCGGAGCCAGGACTGCCGCTGCCTGCCGACAGAGCACAGCCCCTGAGCTACGACTGCAGCAGCGGCAGCACCGCCCGGGTACCAGCCGCTCGCGGGCCGCGAACCGAGGCGCACACGCCGTCGCTCGCTGCCGCCGCCGCCATCCGCTCCGCCGACGGGGTGCCATACAGGGTCGTCCGCTGCCGCAGCGGCCGCCCGGTCGGCGCGACCAGCTCGGCCAGCTCGCTGATCGTCTTGTAGGAGCCGTTCTCCGAGCCTGCCATCCGGCTGATGGTCTCCTCCATCAGCGTGCCGCCAAGGTCGTTGACGCCGCCGCGCAGCACGTCCTGGCAGGTCTGCGCGCCGAGCTTGACCCAGGAGCACTGAATGTTGCTGATCGAGCCGTGCAGCATGATCCGCGAGAGCGCGTGCACGGCGCGGTTCTCCCGCCGCGTCGGGCCCGGCCGCGCCATGCCGGCCAGGTAGATGGGCGAGCTGGCATGCACGAACGGCAGGAGCACGAATTCGGTGAAACCGCCGGTGCGCTCCTGGATGCCGCGCAGCACGCGCAGATGACCCACCCAGTGCGCGGGCGTGTCGACGTGGCCGTACATCATGGTCGAGGTCGTGGGGATGCCCAGCTCATGAGCGGTCGTCATGACCTCAATCCAGGCCGCGGCCGGCAGCTTGCCCTTCGTCAGCACCCAGCGCACGTCGTCGTCCAGGATCTCGGCCGCGGTGCCCGGCAGCGAGCCGAGGCCGGCTTCGCGGGCCCGGACCAGCCACTCGCGCACCGGCAGCCCGGTCCGGGAGGCCCCGTTCATGACCTCCATCGGCGAGAACGCGTGCACGTGCAGGTCCGGGCAGCGCTTCCTGACCTCCGCCGCGATGTCGAAGTAGGCGGTGCCGGGCAGGTCCGGGTGAATGCCGCCCTGCATGCAGACCTCGGTCGCGCCCGCCTCCCACGCCTCGGCGGCGCGGTCGCCGATCTGCTCCATGGAGAGCGTGTAGGCGTCTGCGTCACTGCGCCGCTGCGCAAACGCGCAGAACCGGCAGCCGGTGTAGCAGACGTTGGTGAAGTTGATGTTCCGCGTGACGACGTAGGTGACATCGTCGCCGGCTGCCTCCCGGCGCAGCCCGTCCGCCAGGGCGGCGAGCGCGTCGAGCTCAGGACCGTCGGCGTCCAGCAGCGCCAGCGCCTCCGCGTCGCTGATGCCGGCCGGGTTCCGCTCGGCGCTGCGCAGCGCGGCCAGCACCTCGGCCGGCGCCCGGCGCGGCGCGGCAGCGGCGCCGGACGAGCCGCTGGCGCGGGCAGCGGCCTCCAGCCGGGCTGCCGGGTCGATCCGGGCGCCGATCTCGGTCCAGTCCCCGTACACCTCGGCAAAGTCATCACGCCGGTCGCTGGTGCGCCCGGCAGTATCGATGGTGGTGAACAGGTCGGTCCGTCCGCTCTCGCCCAGTCCCGACGCGCTGTCCCAGCCGCCGTCCGGCTCCTGCCACGGCTGGCCAGCCGGCCGTGCGCCCGCCGCTGCCAGACCGGTCGCCGGGTCGGCCAGCGCGGCGACATGCCTGGCCAGCCGCGGATCAAGCCACGGCTCGCGGACATAAGGCGGGTAGATCGTGAGTCGCTCCGCGAGCCCGAACCCGCCCGCTGCCGTCCGGGCTGCCAGGTCATCAATCTGCGGCCACGGCCGCTCCGGGTTGACGTGGTCCGGCGTGAGCGGCGAGACGCCGCCCCAGTCGTCGATCCCGGCCGACAGGATCAGCTGGTACTCATCGCCGATCAGGTTCGGCGGCGCCTGGATCCGCGCGGACGGGCCGAGCACCAGGCGGGTCACCGCGATGGTGGCGGCCAGGTCGGCGAGCTCGGCGTCCGGGACGCTGCGCATCTTGGTGTCCGGCTTGGCCCGGAAGTTCTGGACGATCACTTCCTGGATGCCGCCGTACTCGCGGGACACCTGCCGGATCGCGAAGATCGAGTCGGCTCGCTCGCCGAGCGTCTCGCCGATCCCGATCAGGATGCCAGTGGTGAACGGGACGCTGCTGCGCCCGGCATCCTGCAGGACCCTGAGGCGGACGGCCGGGTCCTTGTCGGGACTGCCGAAGTGCGGGCCGCCCCGTTCCCGGTAAAGACGTTCTGAGGTCGTTTCCAGCATCATGCCCATGGACGGCGCGACCGGCTTGAGGCGCTGGAAGTCCTGCCAGGTCAGCACGCCGGGATTGAGATGCGGCAGCAGCCCGGTTTCCTCCAGTACCCGGATGGCCATCGCGCGGACGTAGGACAGCGTGTCGTCGTAGCCGTGCGCGTCCAGCCACTCGCGGGCCTGCTTCCAGCGGGCCTCCGGGCGGTCCCCCAGCGTGAAGAGGGCCTCCTTGCAGCCCAGGGCCGCCCCATCGCGGGCGATCTGAAGAACCTCGTCAGGGCTCAGGAACGGGCTGTCTAGCCGCCCCGGCACCGTGACGAACGTGCAGTAGGCGCACCGGTCCCGGCAGAGCCTGGTCAGCGGGATGAATACCTTGCGCGAGTAGGTGATGACGCCAGGGCGGCCCGCGGCGGTCAGCCCCGAGTCACGCACCCGCCCGGCGTGCCCGAGCAGCGTCGTCAGGTCGTCGCCGCGCGCCTGCAGCAGGACCGCGGCCTCCGCCTGATCAAGGGACTTGCCATCCCTTGCCCTGGCGAGCGCGCGCCGGATGGCGCTGGCACTCGCGACGGTATCCGCTGGCGCCGGCTGACCGGCGCTGGGCTCGTGGGCGCTGATGGCACTACCTCTTTCGGTCATCGGGCGATTTGCCTGTCTTCACCCTAGGCTGCCGCGCTGCAGCAGGGTCCGGTCAGGCCGACAGCTGCGATAACCAGCCACCGGGCCAGGTACTTCCCTGGCACGCGTGCAGGCCGTCCGGTCAGAACGACCGGTAGTCCCGCACGGCCAGGCGCGGGCCGCGCCGGGGCGGCGCGCTGCCGCCGAGCTCGATCAGCCGGGTCGCGCGGTAGCGCTGGCCCGGATAAGGCGCCAGCAGCTCCAGCATCCGCTCATCGTCGGCCGGCTCGCCCGCGAGCGTCCAGCCGACGACCGAGGGCAGATGGTAGTCCCCCACGCTGACGGCATCAGGGTCACCGCAGGCCCGCTGCCTGACCTCAGCCGACGTCCACGGTCCGATCCCGGGCAGCGTCCGCAGCATCCGGTCGAGCTCCGCGCCGGGCAGGCCGGCGGCATCCTCCAGCCTGCCCGCGACCAGCGCCGCGCCGGCGATGGTCCTGGCCCGCACCGCCTCGACGCCGGCCCGGTGCCAGTCCCAGTACGGGATCGACCGCCAGGTCGCCGGGGGCGGGAACACGCGCATCCCGGCCGGCGCGGGCCCCGGAGCCGGCAGACCGTGCCAGCGCAGCAGCAGGCGCCAGCCCCGGTACGCCTCGATGCTGAGCACTTTCTGCTCGAGCACAGCCGGGACGAGGGCCTCAAGCACACGTTCGGTGCGCCCGATCCTGAGTCCGGGGTAACGGCTGGCCAGCTCCCGCAGTCGCGGGTGAGCCGGGCGGAAGGCGGCCGGGTCGTCGGCGGCTCCCAGCAGCGCGGGTACCTGCGCCAGCAGCCAGCCGGCTCCAGGACCCCAGGACGCAGCGCGGACATCGGTACCGTGCCGCGCCGGGCCTGCCTGCTCAGCTTCCGGGCCCGCCGCCGGGCCTCCTGGCCCGCTGGTGGCCCGCCTGGCCGTCAGCCGGATCGTTGCCGGGCCTGCGGGCGTCAGGCAGGTACGCCACACCGCGCCCGCGCCGTCGATCCTGAACGTCGGGTCGCCAGGACCGCGCCGGTGCACAGCGAGGATCAGGCCGGTGTCCACCGCGAACGGGACCTGCCAGTCCGACCGCAGGCCGCTTCCGTCCTCCGTCAGCACCACCGTGGTCGCCGGGTGCACCTGGATTGCGCACCTTCCCTGCCCGTGGCCCGGCCCGCGCGCCGGACGGTCTGCGGGTCGGGCATAGTTGCTAGATGCTCTACTCCACGATTCTGGCAGGCGGCAGCGGAACGCGCCTGTGGCCACTGTCCCGTGCCTGTGAGCCGAAGTTCCTCCATCCGCTCACCGCCACGGACCGGTCGCTGCTGCAGGCGACCGTCGACCGCATCGGCCCGCTGTCGGACGCCGGGCAGATCTACGTCGTCACCGGCACGGCCCACGCGGCGGCCATCTCCCGGCAGCTGCCCGACGTTCCGGCCGCCAACATCCTGGTCGAGCCGTCCCCGCGGGACTCCTGCGCGGCCGTGAGCCTTGCCTGCGCGGTCCTGGCCAGGCGTGATCCTGACGCCATCATGGCGGCGTTCTCGGCCGACCACATGATCGGCGATCAGCCGCGCTTCATCGAGGTCATCAGGCAGGCGGCCGCGACCGCCGAGGCCGGCTACCTGACCACCGTGGGGATCAGGCCGGCCCATCCCGAGGTCCGGTTCGGCTACCTGAAGGTCGGCGAGGCGCTCGGCGGCGAGGCCCGGCAGGTGGCCGAATTCCGCGAGAAGCCGTCCCGCGAGCTGGCGGCGAGCTACCTGGAGTCGGGCCAGTACCTGTGGAACGCCGGGATCTTCGTGTTCGGGGTCAGCGCCTTCCTCAGCGAGCTCGAGCGGCAGCGGCCCGCTCTGCGGGCCGGAATCGATCGCATCGCCGCGGCCTGGGACACGCCAGACCGGGACAGCGTGCTGGCCGAGGTATGGCCGGGCCTGGAGAAGATCTCGGTCGACTACGGGGTGCTTGAGGGCGCTGCGGCCGTCGGCAAGGTCGCCACGGTCCCGGCCGACATGCCCTGGAGTGACGTGGGCGACTTCGACTCGCTGGGTGAGTCGCTTCCGACCGATGAGTCCGGCAACCTGGTGATAGCCCCGCAGGCGCACGTCATCGCGCGGGACGTGAAAGACGCGGTCATCGTCTCGACCACCGACCGGGTCGTCGCCGTGATCGGCCTCGACGACGTGGTCGTGGTAGACACCGGTGATGCCACGCTCGTGTGCGCCAGGTCCCGCGCCCAGGAAGTGAAGCAGATCGTCGAGGAACTCCGGGACGGCGGCCAGGAGGCCCGGCTCTGACAGCCGTGCGGCCCTACTCAGCGCCCTGGCCGGCTGCCCGCTCGTAGCTGATCATGTGCGCCTCGGCGGAGGCAGCCCAGCTGAACTCCATCGCGCGGGAGTAGCCGGCGTCGCCGAGGGCGGTCCGCCGCGCTGGATCCTCCAGCAGGCCGCGCAGCGCACTGCGGATGCTCTCGGCATCGGGCTCGGTATAGGCGACCGCGTCGCCGCCGACCTCGGGCAGCGCCGTCCGGTGCGTGGTCAGCACCGGGGCGCCGCAGGCCATGGCCTCCAGCGCAGGCAGGCCGAAGCCCTCGCCGGTGCTCGGGAAGGCGACGACGGCGGCTCCGCCGAAGAATCCGGGCAGGTCGTTGAAGTGCAGGTAACCGGGGCGGACCAGGTGGAGGTGGGCAGGCACCGCGGCGACCGCCTCGTCCACCTCCTCGCTCCATCCGCTGGCGCCGGCCAGCACCAGCGCGGGCGGGTCAGGCAGGTCGGCGACCGCCGCGGCCCAGCCGGTGATCAGAGCGGGCACGTTCTTGCGCGGCTCCAGCGTGCCGAGGTAGGCGACGTAGCTCTTGCCGTGCAGGCCGAGGCGGTCCGATACCTGGCGGCGCTGCTGCTCGTCGGGCCGGTGGAACAGATCGTGATCGACCCCGTGATAGGCGACGTCGATCCGGGTCGGGTCAGCGGCCAGCACCCGCACAAGCTCGTCCCTGGTCGCCTTCGACGGGACGATCAGCCGGGTGGCGCGCCGCGCTGAGGTCCGGATCGCCGCCTTGTAGAAGGTCGCGATCACCGGGCTGTGCGCATCCGGCTCGGTGAAGAAGGTCAGATCGTGCACGGTGACAACGACCGGGGTGTTCGGCCGCAGCGGCATCGAGTAGTGCGGGGAGTGGATCACGGCGGCCTCGACCTGCTGCGCTGCCAGCGGCAGGCCGCTCTGCTCCCACGCCAGCCGGGCCGGGCGGTGCGCGATGGCGGGCGGGCCGGCCACAATCCTGGCATTCGGCACGAGCCGTCCGTAACGTTCCTCGTCTGCCCGCTGGCAGGCCACCGCGAGGTCAGCCCCGGCCGCGCCCAGTGCGCTGACCAGGCCGTCCACGTATCGGCCAAGCGCGCCGCGATCAGCAGGAACCGCAGTCGCGTCAACCAGCACACGAGGAGCCACGTCCAGTCCCGCTCCCTTCCCGAAGAGTGAAGAGCCCGTCAGTTATCTAAACCGCCAGCTGAACCCGGGTCATCCCCATCCGGACATCCCGGCCGGGCTGGCCCGTTCAGTTGTCTGTACCGCCCGCTCTATCTTGCCGGGCGCTGCCGACTGATACGGCCACTCGGCGCGGCCGGTGCCGGCGGCGTTATGCCTGGACGTGCAGGCATAACTGAGGGCCCTCCCTGGATGTCCCGTCACATCCGAGCGTACGCCCTCAGCGGCGCCGACGTGCCGCCGCGGCAATGCGTCCGGCTGCCCGCATCGGCGCGGTCAGCCCGGTCCCGCCGGGAGTTCAGCATGGCCCGCCAGGCGTTCAGCCGGATCCGCCGGAAAGCCGGCCGGATCCCGGTTAAGGCTAGCCAGATCTGGCCGCCGGGCTTGCCAGGCGCGCGGGGGTAAGGCGGATTCGCCCGCTGCCGCCGCTGCGGGGCTAGCACGACGGTACCGGCTTGCCCTTCTTGATTGCCTGCAGATCGCTGACCGCCTGGGCGAGCGAGCTGACCCGCACAAGCCGCAGCCCGGCCGGCACGGCGCCGGTGGTGTTCGAGCAGTTGGAGGCAGGCGTCAGGAAGATCGTGGCCCCGGCGGACCTGGCACCGGCCATCTTCTGCTGGATGCCGCCGATGGGCTCGATCGTCCCGGTGGGCTCGATCTCGCCGGTACCGGCGATGAACTTCCCGCCGGTGAGATTGTGCGGCGTCAGCTTGTCGATGATCCCGAGCGCGAACATCATTCCTGCGCTCGGACCGCCGATATCGGCCAGGTTGATCTTCACGGTGAACGGGAACTTGTAGGTCGCCGGCGATAGCTCGACACCGACCACCGGCTGGCCGTCGACGTCCTTGGTCGTGAGCGTGATGGTCTTGGTCTGCCCGCCCCGGAGGATGGTCAGAGTCACGTTGCTGCCCGGCTTGCGATCCCGGATCATGGCGACAACGTTGTGCTGGCAGTCCACCGGGGTGCCGTCCACGGCAGTGATGTCGTCGCCCTTCTTCAGCACGCCGTAGGCCGGCGTGCCCTTCACTGTCGACGCGACCGTGTTGATGGTCGTGAATCCGATCTTCAGGTAGCACAGGGCAGCGGCCGTGGCGTCCTGCTGCGAGCCCAGCATCTCCTGGGTGTCCTGCTGGACGACCTGCTGCTGCGTCTGCCCGGAGGAGTAGATCTCGCTCTGCGGCACGACGGCGTCATCGGGGGTGAGCCACGCCCGGAGCGCGCTGAAGATATTGAAGTCCGTGCCAGGGCCGCCCGTGTAGGACACCGTCACGAGGTTGAGATGACCCGAGGTGGGATAAGTGCGGCGCCCGCTGATCTGGATCAGCTCCGTGCCGCCCGGCTTTCCCAGGGTGTTCAGGGTCGGACCGGGCGTCAGAGCCACATAGGGAACCGCCACGACCGCTGCGACCACCAGCGCCGCCAGCACGCAGACGCCGGCGATGACCAGGGTTACGAGCCGGTGCGGGGCGGACGGAAGCCAGCTGGGCATAGGCCGAAGCCTACGCACTATCGACCCACTCGCTGTCGCCGCCCGTGAAGAACTGGTGCTTCCAGATCGGCACCGTTGCCTTCAGCTCGTCGATGAGTGCGTGGCAGGCGGCAAATGCGACATCGCGGTGCTCGGCCCCGACGGCCGCGACCACCGCGAGGTCACCCACCTGCAGGTCGCCGGTCCGGTGGGCCACGGCGAGCGACAGGACCGGGTAGCTGGCAGCGATCTTCTCCGCGACCCGGCCGAGTTCGGCCGCCGCGGAAGGGTGGGCGCTGTAGGACAGGGCCGTCACGCCGCGGCCATGGTCATGGTCGCGCACCACGCCGACGAACAGCGCGATGGCGCCCGCCGCGGGATCGGCGGCAGCCGCCCGTACCTCATCGACCGACAGCGGCCCGGCGCGCACCTCGGTCATCCTGACGACGGTCACCCTGCCAAAGTTACAGGCACCCGCGCAGCACCCGGCAAGGCAGTCAGGACCCGCGCCGCCTCCGGCGGACCTGGCGGACAATGGCGGCCGTGCCGATGACGGCCACAGTGGCACCGGCCGCGGTGATCGTCGCGTCCTTCTTGTCCAGCCGCCGCCCGGCCACAGCATGGTGGCCGGCGCGCTGGTCGACCAGCACCTGAAGAGCCTCGGCGTTGCTGTAGGCCGGCCGCCACCCGGCCCCGCGCAGTGCCGCGCAGTCCACCACCCACGGATAGACAACGTAATGCAGCTCGGTGACCGGCGCCGGGGTGATCCCGGCGCGGTGCAGCCGCTGCGCCGTGGCGAACGTGAGCCCGGCGGGCAGCTCGATCCGGCGCAAGCCGGCGATCTCCTCCAGCTCGTCCTGCTCCAGCCAGCCGTCGCTGCCGACAGCGAATGCGCCGGTGACCTGCCCGGCGGCGGCCAGCTCGAGCGCGGCCACGAGGTCGTCGGCGTGACAGAACTGCCAGCGGGCGGCCTGGCCCTTGACCGCCAGCAGCCGCGGCGCCTCGAAGTGCCGGGTGATCAGGGTGTCGATGCCGTCACCGACCAGCGCTGCCGGGCGGGCAATGCAGACCTGGAGGCCGAGGTGCGCGCGCGCCGACCGCTCGGCCAGGTGCTCGATCTCCAGGAGGTCGCTGACCACGCTGTCGTCCGTTTCCGCGCTCAGCGGCGCGTCCTCGGGCAGCGGCACCGGGTTATCCGGGCGCGCGCCGTACACCATTGCGCTCGTGATGAGCACAACCCGGCTGACGCCGCCAGCGGCGGCGGCCGTCAGCACGGTCTGCGCGCCGCGGACGTTGAAGGCTCGCCTCGACCGCGACTCTGCGTCAGGCGACAGGTCGACATCGGCATGCACCACGACGTCCACGTCCGCCAGCCGGCCCGCCAGTACCGGATCCCGCACGTCGACGATGCGCCACGTCACCCCGCTGACGTCACCGCGGCTGCCGTCGATGGCGACGACCCGGCCGACCAGCGGGGACGCCGCGAGTCTCGAGGTCAGCGCCAGGCCGAGGCCGCGCGCCGCGCCCGTCACGGCGACCACCGGAAGCTGCTGAGCAGAGGCAAGGCCGGCCGCGCTGGCCGCTTCTGCCCTCGGCTGCTGCACAGCGGGCGCGTCCGGCACTGCTGCCGCAGCCCTGATCTCGTCGCTTCCGGCGGGCGCGCCGTCAGCCTGACCGGTGGCCGGGCGCTTCGCGCGCTGCCTGGCCGCCGGAGCCGCCAATTCGCCGCCAGTGCTGCGCTCAGGGCGAACCCGGGCTACTCGGTTGCTCACTGCGCACCGCTCCTGGGATAGCTTGGCCAGTGTGGACCTTTCCATCCTGCCTGAGAGGCCGGGCAGATGAGCCAGCCTCCCTTCGGCTTCGGCCCTGGCGGTAGCTCCGGCGACGATCCGGACATCCCCGGCGGCGGCGGCCCCGGCGGCCCGGCCGGGCCGTTCGGCGGCATGGGCCCGCTGGGCCCCATGGGCGATCCGCAGCAGTTCGCGGACGCCCTCAGGCAGTTCGCTGACCTGATGTCCTGGCAGGGCGGCCCGGTGAACTGGGACCTGGCCAAGAACATCGCCCGGCAGACGGTGGCGCAGAAAGGCGACGCCAGCGTGCTGGAGCCCGACCGCAGCAAGGTCGTGGAAGCCCTGCGGCTGGCCGACCTGTGGCTGGAGGACGCGACCGAGTTTCCGAGCGGCATCAGGACCTCGCAGGCATGGAGCCGCGCCGAGTGGGTGGAAGCGACCCTTCCGGTCTGGTCCAAGCTGTGCGATCCCATCGCCGAGCGCGCCGTCGAGGCCATGGGCGGCCTGATGAGCGCTGACCCGGCCGAACTAGCGGCTGACCTTCCGCCGGAGATGCAGGCCATGGTCGGCGGGCTTGGCGGTCTCGGCGGCCTCGGCGGCCTGGGCGAGATGATGCGCCGCATCGGCGGCATGATGGTCGGCGGCCAGACAGGCGCGGCCGTCGGCGCCCTCGCCGAGGAGGTCGTCAGCTCCACTGACGTCGGCCTGCCGCTCGGCCCGCAGGGCACCGCCGCGCTGCTGCCGGCCGGGGTAGCCGCGTTCGGCAGCGGGCTGTCGGTCGAGCTCGATGAGGTACGGCTGTTCCTCGCGCTGAGGGAAGCGGCTCATCACCGGCTCTTCGCCCATGTCCCGTGGCTGCGGGCCCGCCTGCTCGGCGCGGTCGAGGATTACGCGCGCGGCATCAAGGTCGACGCGTCCGCGCTGCGCGATGCCATGCCGCAGATCGACCCGTCTAATCCGGAGGCCCTGAACGAGGCACTGTCCGGAGCAGCCCTGTTCCAGCCCGAGGACACCCCCGAGCAGAAGGCAGCCCTGGCCCGCCTTGAGACTGTGCTCGCTCTGGTAGAAGGCTGGGTCGCGACCGTTGTCGCTGCCGCCTCCAGCGACCGGCTGCCGCAATCCGTGGCGCTGGCCGAGGCCATCAGGAGGCGCCGGGCGACCGGCGGCCCGGCCGAGCGGACGTTCGCCACCCTCGTCGGGCTCGAACTGAGGCCCCGGCGGCTGCGTGAGGCTGCCGACATCTGGCAGGGCCTGACCACTGAGCGCGGCGTGGCCGGGCGCGACGCCGTCTGGGCGCACCCCGACCTGCTGCCGACCGCCGACGACTTCGATGACCCGGACGGCTTCGTCCGCGGCAGGCCGGAGTTTGATATCTCCGATCTCGACGCCGACGCTGCCGGGCCGGATACCGCACCCGGCGACGACTCTGGCGACGAGGAGCCGGGCGAGCCGGCCAGCAGCTAGCCGGCCATCAGGCAGTTCCGATTCTCCTCCACAGCCGGTGGACGGCGACACGGCTGCTCAGCGCGGGTAGCCGGCCGCGTGATTCCGGCCAGTCCACAGCCCCGCGCACAGCCATCCACAGCGACACGCCGCGCGCTCCCCACGATCCGCACATCCTCGTCCACAGGCCCGGTTGACCGGCCGGCCCCGGCGACCCTACGTTCGCAGTCCAGAGGTCCCCGGGGGCCGGTCCGCTGCCACTTCCGGGGAAGGGGGGCGAAGGTCCTGGCACCCGGGGACCTGCCGCGCCCGGCGAACTGTCGGACCGGCATGGCACCCTCCGGGCTGTGAGACCCATGCTGAGGGCAGGACTGCTGCCCGTATGGCGCGACCGGGACACAGTGCAGGTCGGCATCGATCCGCGGCGCGCCGTGGCGATCTCGGGACTGAGCAATGCAGCCGAGGTCATCCGCTTACTCGACGGAAGCCGCGACCGGGAGCAGGTCATCGCGGCGGCCAGCCAGACAGGCGTGCCACCCGAGGTCGCCGAGCAGGTCATCGCGCTCCTCGCGGGTGCCGGCGCGCTGGCCGACCAGCCCGCCGGGATGCTGCGGGCGATCCCGGCCGAGCTGCGCCGGCAGCTCATGCCGGTGCTCGCGACGGCATCACTGACCGGGCAGGACGGCGACGGCGGCGCCCGCATCCTCGCCCGGCGAGCGGCAACGACTGTCGAGGTCTGCGGCTCAGGTGAGGTCGCGCGCCTGCTCGCGGATCTGCTGTGCCGATCCGGCGTCGCGACTCTGATCACGCCGCCGGGCGGCACCTGGTCCGCTGAGTCCCGGCGACCCGGCGGCCAGCCGGACCTGCTCGTCCTCGTGGGGCACCAGGCACCGGCGGTCACAACTACCTTGCTGCGCCGGAAGCAGGCACACCTGGCCGTCTACGCCGGCGAGGCCATCGGCATCGTCGGCCCGCTGGTGCGGCCGCGCCTCACCGCCTGCCTGCGCTGCCTTGACCTCACGCGGGTCGACCGGGACCCGGCATGGCCGCTGATTCTCGCGCAGCTGGCCGGACGCGCGGCCGATCCGCCCGCCTGCGATGCCGTGCTGGCGGCCGCCGTCGCCTCGCAGGCTGCCGCGCAGGCCGTCGCGTTCGCCGATCAGTCCGCCCTGGCGCAGGCGACCGCGAGCGCCACGCTCGAGCTGGTGCTGCCCGCCTGGCAGTGGCGCCGCCGGAGCTGGCCGCCGCACCCGGCATGCACCTGCGGAAGCTGCGAGCAGGCGATCCAGTCCGGACGCGTGTGGCGAGCGGTGCCGGCGTAGCTGACAATAGAGATCATGAGTGATCTGCCGCAGCGTGCTGTCACCAGGACAGCCAAGCTGGCCTCGCTGCCGGTAGGCATTGCCGGGCGGGCAGCGCTGGGGCTGGGCAAGCGGCTGGGTGGCCAGGCCGAGATCGTTGCGCAGGAACTGCAGCAGCGGACCGCAGAGCAGATCTTCCGCGTACTCGGCGAGCTCAAGGGCGGCGCGCTGAAACTCGGGCAGGCCCTGTCGATATTCGAGGCCGCCCTGCCGCCGGAGATCGCCGGCCCCTACCGCGCCACGCTGACGAAGCTGCAGGAGTCCGCGCCGCCGTTGCCGGCCGCGACCGTGCACCGGGTGCTCGCGGAGGACATGGGTGCCGGCTGGCGAGCCCAGTTCGCCGAGTTTGACGACCACCCGGCTGCGGCCGCATCGATCGGCCAGGTGCACCGCGCGGTCTGGAACGACGGCCGCGATGTCGCCGTCAAGATCCAGTACCCCGGCGCCGGCCGGGCGCTGACCAACGACTTCACCCAGCTCAGCCGCGTAGGCAGGCTGTTCGGGGTGCTAATGCCGGGCCTGGACGTCAGGCCGATGCTCGACGAGCTGCGCTCGCGGGTCGTTGAGGAGCTCGACTATCGCCTGGAGGCGACCTCTCAGCAGGCCTTCGCCGACGAGTACGCCGGGAACCCTGACATCGCGGTGCCGCAGGTCCTGGCGGCGACCGATCATGTGCTGGTCACCGAGTGGATGGACGGCACTCCCCTGGCCGAGATCATCGCCAGCGGAAGCCAGGAGCAGCGCAACGCCGCGGGGCTGCTCCTGGTCCGGTTCCTGTTCTCCGGCCCGGAGCGGGTCGGGCTGCTGCACGCCGACCCGCATCCGGGTAACTTCCGGCTGCTGGCGGACGGCAGGCTGGGCGTGCTCGACTTCGGCGCGGTGGACCGGCTCCCCGGCGGGCTGCCGCTGATCTTCGGCCGGCTGCTGTGGCTCATGCATAACGACGGCGATATCGAGACTGTCGAGCGCGAGCTGCGCGCGAACGGCTTCCTGCGGCAGGGAATGACGGTGGACCTGGATGAGCTGCGCTCGTTCATCGCGCCGCTGGCGGACCCGTCCCGGGGAGAGACCTTCGCGTTCAGCCGCGAGTGGATGCGCGGCGAGGCCATGCGGATGACCGACGTCCGGGCTGCGAATGTCACCAGGCGGCTTAACCTGCCGCCGTCCTACGTGCTGATTCACCGGGTCTCGACATCCGGTATCGGCGTCCTGTGCCAGCTCGAGTGCGCGGGGCCGTTCCGGGCGGAGGTACTTCGCTGGGTCCCCGGCTACGGACCGGGCGAGTCAGCGGAGGACCCTGGCCTGGTCGACGGCACCGGCACGCGGAACAAGGCCGGACAGCTCGATGATTTCGACCCGCTGGATGATTTCGACCCGCTGGACGAGCCCGGACAGCTCGACGATTTCGACCCGCTGGACGAGCCCGGACCGCTGGATGATTTCGACCCGCTCGACGAGCCCGGACCGCTGGACGATTTCAACCCGCTCGACGAGCCCGGACCCGCCGCCAGTCGGGCGCCGGCCGCTGCCTCGAAGACGAACGGGAACCAGCGAAAAGCGGGCGGCAAAAGCCAGCGGGCCCGGGAAGTCAGGTAACTTCCCGGGCTCCGCCCTCGTGCTAGCTGGCCGACTCGAGCTCGTTGAGCCTGGCCCTCAGCTGCACGGCCAGGTCACGGTGGCTGAGCTGACGTCGCTCGGCCCGCTCCGCCCGCCGCACCATCCGGCTGTGCAGCTGCGCCCGCCTGCCCTCGCGGTGTGCTTCCGCAAGCGCGCGCAGGTCCTGTTGTCGGTCTCTCGCTAGCTCCAGTTCCGCATGCATGTACGACATCGCACCTATCCCCTCGTCATCTTCGTCGCTGGTAGGCGCGGTCCAGCCTGGGCTCAGGCAGCTACCGCATCCTTGCGGGGACGTCCCCGCGGCCGCTTGCGCGGGACAATCTCGCCCCGCAGGAACAGCTCGCCGCCCCAGACGCCCCATGGCTCCGCGCGCGCGATCGCCCCGGCAAGGCAGACCATCTGCGCTGCGCAGCTTCCGCACAGCGACTTCGCGAACTCGACATCCTCCGGTGACTCCGCGAAGAACAGCTCCGGGTCGTCCCTGCACGGCAGCTCAGCGCTGGCAAGCTCCTGGCTGCTCAGCTCTGCGCCACCGGGAACTCCGGCGAGCCCCTCCAGCACGGCGGTTGTGCCGGCCCACTGCATCGGTGCCATCCCCTCTCTCCACTCTTCGTCGAGCTTCTCTTATGCCTCTGACAATCTGCGGCCGCGCATAACGAAGGCCGCGGACCCTTTTCGGGTCCGCGGCCTGGAGGGGATCTTGGCCGGTCTGGTTTAGACCGGTTCCGGTTCCCTCGCCGGATGCGGACCCAATCCACCCGGGGTAACCGGGTTGATGCGAGCCATCTGGTCGAGCTGCTTGGTGCTGGCAAGGACAGTGCTGGCAAGGACAGGCTGGTAGCCGCCGCCGACGACGTCACTCGTCTGCGGGTGGCCCAGGCTGATGGAGGCGAAAACGCGCCGGATGCGCGGCAGCGCAGGCGCAGCGACCATCTCGTTGACGGGGGAGGCAGCCCAGGTGCCACACGCGAAAGCGCCCGCGCCGAACCCGGCGAGCGGTCGCATGGCGGCCTGAGCGGCGTACACCTCGGCACTCTCGCTGCCTGGGGTCACCGTGGCCGGTGTGAAGTTCAGCATTTCTCGGGCACCTCCTCTCGGGCGTAGTGGGTCAGCCTGCGGACAAGCAGAAGCCTACGTAGCCCCCCCGGAGCAAGGCAACCTTTTTTCTACCTGCGATTTCTTCGTGGCCGGGTCGCCGCCTGGCCGTTATCAACGCGGCTGGCGCGGACGCAGGAGGCCCTCCTGGACCACCGAGACGACGAGCTCGCCCTCCCTGGTGAAAACCTCGCCCATGGCCAGCCCGCGGGCGCCGCTGGCGCTCGGGGAGTCCTGGACGTACAGCAGCCAGCGGTCGGCCCGGAACGGCCGGTGGAACCACATGGCGTGATCAAGGCTGGCGCCGGCCGCGAGGCTCTCCTCCCAGGAGGCATTGTGTGCGCGCATGACAGTGTCCAGCAGGGTCATGTCGGAGGCATACGTCATCAGGCACACGTGCAGCAGCGGATCGTCTGGCAGCTCGCCGTCAGCCCGGAGCCAGACCATGCTGCGCGCGGCGGCGGGCGACGGGTCAGGACAGCTCCCGTCGCCGTCGGGGCTGACCTGCCTGATGTCGATCGGGGTCGGCCAGGAGTACTTGTCTGCCGCGGGCCCGTACAGGCGCCGCAGCCGCTGCGCGGTTGTCTCCGTCTCCTCGGGCGGCGGCACGGCGGGCATCGCGTCCGCATGCTCGAAGCCCGGCTCGGCGCGGTGGAAGGAGGCCGACAGCGTGAAGATCGTCTTGCCGTGCTGAATCGTGGTGACCCGGCGGGTCGTGAAGGACCGCCCGTCCCTGACGCGCTCCACCATGTACACCAGCGGAACCGCCGGGTCGCCCGGCCGGATGAAGTAGGCGTGCAGCGAGTGCACCGGCCGGTCGGCAGGCACGGTGCGGCCTGCCGCTACCAGCGCCTGGCCCGCGACCTGGCCGCCGAAGACCCGCTGCCGGCGCTCGCCCGCCGGGCTCTCGCCACGGTAGATGTCGTGCTCGATCTGCTCCAGGTCCAGCAGCTTGATCACCTCGTCGAGTGCCGCGCTCATGGCGCTGCCCCGGCTGGCGGCCCCGGCAGCCCGCCTGCTGCGTCCGAGCACAGCTCAAGCACGGCCGGGCCGTACCGATCGAGCTTGACCGCCCCCACGCCGGGAACGCCGGCCAGCTCGCTCCGGCTGGCCGGCCGTACCGCGGCAATCGACTGCAGCGTCGCATCCGAGAACACCACATAGGCGGGAACGCCCTGGTCCTTGGCAACTCCACGGCGCCATTCGCGCAGCCGCACGAACATCGGGTCGTCGGCCCGGGTCTCGCTCGTGCTCCCGGCCGCGGCGCGGGCGCGCCGCCCGGCTGACCGGTCCGCGGGCGCGCGGCCGGTCAGGTCAGCCAGGAACCTGGACGGCTTCCTGGTCCTGCGGCCGCCCGGCGACCTCGCGAGCGACCAGGACAGGTACAGCCGCTCGCGGGCCCTGGTGACGCCGACGTACAGCAGGCGCCGCTCCTCCTCGACGGCCTCGTCGGTCTGCGCGTAGATGATCGGGACCGTGCCATCGGTCAGCCCCGGCAGGAAGACGACCTGCCACTCCAGGCCCTTAGCCGCGTGCAGCGAGGCGAGCGTCACCCCGGCCATGGCCGGCGCATGCCCGATGGCGCTGCGGACCGCGAGCTCGGCCCCGAGCTCCGCCAGTCCGGCGTCCGGGCTGGCGGCAAAGAAATCATCGGCGAGCTGTGCCAGGGACTCCAGCGACTCCCAGCGGTCGCGCGCGGTGCCGCGACCGCCCGGCGGCTGCGGCGTGAGGCCGATGCTGGCCAGGATGGGCCTGACCTCCGCGGCCGGATCCTCCGGCGCCGCCGACCTGGCGGCAGCCCGCAGCAGGCCGACAGCCCGGCGTACCTCGTCGCGATCGAAGAACCGCTCCGCGCCGCGCAGCTGAAAGGAAATCCCCGCCTGCGCGAGTGCCTGCTCGAGACCCTGGGTCTGCGCGTTCGTGCGGACCAGCACCGCGATGTCGGCGGGCCTGGTGCCGGCCTTGACCAGCGAGCGCACCTGCCTGGCCACCGCGGCCGACTCGGCGGGCTCATCGGGGTACTCGGTCAGCTGCGGCGCAGGGCCGGCCGCTGGGCCACGAGCGCTCCGGGCCCGGCGGTCCCGGCCGCGGTCACCAGCTTGTTCGCCAGCGTCACCACCTGCGGAGTCGACCGGTAGTTGCGGACGAGCCTGACCACCGGCGCGGCCGGGAACTCGGCCGGGAACCCGGTCAGGTACGCGGGCGTGGCACCGGTGAACGAGTAGATCGTCTGGCGCGGGTCGCCCACCACGCAGATCTCGTCCCGGCCGCCGAGCCACATGTCCAGCAGGAGCTTCTGCAGCGGGTTGACGTCCTGGTACTCGTCGACGACGAAGCAGCCGTACCGGTCGCGAACCGAGCGCGCGGCGGCCGGGTACTCCGCCAGGATCGCGGCCGTGAGCTCGAGCACGGACTCAAAGTCGACGAGGTGACGCTCGGTCCGCAGTTCCTCGTAGCCGGCGAAGATCCGCGCCACCGCGGCCGCGTCGAGCGGCGGCGTGCGGCCCGCCTTGACGCTCGCGGCGGCATAGTCCTCCGGCCGCAGCTGGGTGACCTTCGCCCACTCGATCTCTCCCGCGGCGTCGCGCAGCTCGGGCAGGCCGGCCGAGATCCGGAGGCGGCGCGCCGCCTCGGCGACGAGGCTGATCTTGGATTCCAGGACGTGGGGAGCGGATCCGCCCACGGTTGACGGCCAGAAGTGGGTGAGCTGCCGCAGTGCCGCCGAGTGAAATGTCCGGGCTTGCACCTTGCCGAGGTCCGCGTCCGGAACGACCTGGCCGAGCTGGCGGAGACGGCCGCGCAGCTCGCCCGCGGCACGAGTGGTGAACGTCACAGCCAGGATCCGGGACGGATCTGCCTGCGCCGTGGCGGCCAGATAAGCGATCCTGTGCGCTACCGCGCGGGTCTTGCCCGTGCCCGCGCCGGCCAGCACGCACACCGGCCCGCGCGGCGCAAGTGCGACCTCTCGCTGCTCCGGGTCCAGGCTGGCGAGAACTGCCTCCGGGCCGCTCAGGACCGATCCGGCAGCAGCCTCCGGGGCGAGCGCGGGGCCCGGGCTGACGGCAGGCTCCGGGCTCGCCGCCTGGTCTCGCCGATCCCGCATCTGCACCTGCTCTCCGTTCCCTCTCCGATGACGGCCGGGCCGCCGCCACGACGAGCCTCCGCCCGACGACATACTTCCGCATGCCGGTGACGTTCGCCTCCTCGGACGGGGAAGTGCGCAGGGGCCGCCAGCGTTAGTACAGTCAGTAGGGAAGCCTTGCGAAGAGGGAGAGTCAAGGTGCCGCAGCCGCTGACGATGTACACGACGACGTGGTGCGCTTTCTGCCGCCGGCTCAAGGGCCAGCTGGCAGCTGAGGGCATCGAGATCGCCGAGGTCAATATTGAGGAAGACCCTGCGGCCGCTGACTATGTGATGTCGGTGAACGGCGGCTTCCAGACCGTCCCGACTGTTGTCTTCCCGGATGGCAGCGCGATGACGAACCCGACTATGGCAGACGTGAAGCATCGCCTCGGCGAGCTAGCCGGCACGCGATGACCGGCAAGCGGGGGCGTCGCGCCAGGTCGGCCGGTGCCGCGGGCCGCGCGGCAGCTTCCGCAGCCCCTGATTCGGCCACCGAGAGTGGCGGCGCTGAGTTCAGCGGCGCCGAGGTGACCGCCAGCGTGGTCCAGGGCACAGTCGTCAACGCGAGGGCAGCCGACGGCGCTGCCGTGGCGGCCTTCGTGCCCGACGATGCGGTCGTGCGCCGCACAAAGGACGGCTGGCGCGTTGGCAGCGACGACCTGCCCGACCTGACCTGCGCGATGATCCTGGCTGACCTGCTTGCGGCGGAGAACGGCACGACCGCGACCCTCCCGGCCAAGCCGGACCTCGGAACGGGCGGCGCGAGCGGCGAGGCTGGGCGGCTTCGCGCGACAGTCGGCCAGCTTGAGCATGCGCTGGCCACCCGGATCCGGGTCGAGCAGGCGATCGGCGTACTGGCCGAGCGGCACCGGATTAAGCCCCGCCAGGCGTTCGAGCAGCTGCGCGAGGCTGCCAGGAGCCGCGGCCGCAAGGTCATCGACATCGCGGGCGACGTCGTGGCAAGCGCGACGAACCCGCTCCTGCAGCTGCCAGACGAGCTCTCCCGGCCCAGGTCCGGCCCGCGGCGCGTCGGGCAGCAGCCCTCCGGCGCCCAGTAGCGCCGCCCCCGGCAGCGCCCGATCCTCCTCCTGGCAGCGCCCGCCATTCATGCCGGCGGGCCCGCCCTTCTCCGTGAAGGCCGACGCCTGTCCCCTGGCAGCGGCCGCCGCTTCTCCTCTTAGGCCGCGTCCGGCCGGATTCCCGCCAGGCGCTTGCTGGCATTCGGCCTGCAGGCCGGGGGGTGCGCGCTGGACTGGCGGCGGCGGCCTCGTTCCCTGTCCTGATCGGTTTTGACCCTGGGATTGACGTTAAGTAACCGGGGGTAACACAGCGTCGTGGACCACGGGTCCGGGACGAGGGCGGGGGACGTGAGCGACGGGGGATCGCCGGGTCGGCTGCTCATCATCGGGGGCGCCGAGGACCGCTGCTGCGGCGCCGGTCTGCTGGAGCGGTTCGCCGAGCTCTGCGGGGGCGAGAAGGCACGAATCGTCCTGGTGACCACCGCCGCGAACGTGCCGGAAGAGGTCGTCGCCGAGTACGAGCGCGTCTTCCGCAAGCTCGGCGTCGACCGCACCAGCGAGCTCCGGCTGCGCGGGCGCGCCGACGCCGACAGCGACGACGCCGACGATCTGCTGGCGACCGCGACTGGCGTCTTCTTCAGCGGCGGCGACCAGTCCAGGCTCCGCACCCTGGTCGGCTCCAGGACGAACAAGACCCTCGCCCGGCGGCTGCGGGACGGCCTGGTCGTCGGCGGCACCAGCGCAGGCGCCACCGCGATGGGCCGCACCATGATCCTCGGCGGCGCCGGACCCGACGTGTCGGCGGCAGCGGTCCGCACCGGGCCCGGGCTCGGGCTCGTGCCACAGGCGCTGATCGACATGCACTTCGGGGAGCGCGGGCGACTCCCCCGGCTGCTCAGCGCCGTTGCTCTCGATCCTGAGCACCTCGGCATCGGCCTCGACGAGAACACCGGCGTGCTCATCGACGGCGGAGGCTTCGAGGTGATCGGGGCAGGAGTCACAACCGTCGTCGACGCCGAGGGAGCCACGGTCGTGCACGCGGCCGGGGAGTGCGACCCGATCACCCTGTTCGGCGTGCGGCTGCACCTGCTGCCGGCCGGCTGCCTGTTCGACTTCGGAACGCGGACGCCGTCCATCGGGCCCGCGCACGACCGGTACTGAAGACCCCGCCGGCGGCCTGCTCGCGGTCATGTCACCGGCTCCGCGCCCGCCAGCCTCACCCGGACCCGCCGCAGACCAGATCACGCTGACAGCAAAGGAAGCAGCCGTGCGGTTCACCGACCTGCGTCACCTCAACGGGCCGAACGTCTTCACCTCCAGCCCTGTTGTCATCGCGCGGCTCGAGCTCGACGAGCAGACCCGCAGGGAGACGACGGATGCCGCCGGGTTCGCCGACCGGCTGACGGCGCTGCTGCCGGGCCTGGCCTCGCATCACTGCGCGGCCGGGCGGCCCGGCGGGTTCCTGGAGGCGATGGCGCGGGGCACCTATTTCGGCCACGTCACCGAGCACGTCGCGCTGGAGCTGTCCGGGCTGGCCGGACGGGACGTCCACCTCGGCCGGACCATGTGGGCCGGCGCCGACGGCCGCTACGACGTGATGATGGAGTGCCCGCAGGACGAGCCCGCCGACTCGCCCGTGCCCGGTGACCTGATCCGGCTGGCACTGCAGATCGTGCACGACCTGATCGGGACGGGAACGCCGGTGTTCGCCGCCGAGCTTGACCGCATTGCCACGGTGTGCGAGCGCGAGCGGCTTGGCGTGAGCACGGCCGCGATCGCGGCGGCCGCACGGCAGCGCGGGATCCCGGTCCGCCGGGTAGCGGGCCGGAGCCTGCTGCGGCTCGGCTACGGCTGCCAACAGCGCCTGGTCTGCGCCGCGCTGACCAGCCAGAGCTCAGCCATCGGAGTCGATATTGCCGCTGACAAGCAGCTGTCCAAGGAACTGCTGGCCCGGGCCGGCATCCCGGTCGCGGCCGGAGTCGTCGCGTGGTCGGCGGACGAGGCCGCGGCGGCCCTGGCCGAGCTCGGCGCGCCGGTCGTCGTCAAGCCACTCGGCGGCAGCCACGGCGCGCACCTGACGATCGGCGTGCGCACCGCGGCACAGGCAGCGGACGCCTACCGGAAGGCCGCTGCCGCCGGCGACGCCGCGCTCGTCGAGCAGCTGGTGCCCGGCACGGACTACCGTGTCCTGGTCATCGACGGGCGCATCGCGGCCGCGGCCCAGCTGCGCCCGGCGTCGGTCACCGGGGACGGAACCCGCACGATCGGGCAGCTGGTAGCGGCAGCCAACAGCGATCCGCGCCGGGGCGCCGGCCACTCGCGCGAGCTGACGCTCCTCCGGCTCGATGCCGACGCGGTCAGCCACCTGCACTCGCTCGGACTCGACGACCATTCGGTGCCTGCCGACGGCCGGGCGGTCACGCTCCGCCGCAACGCGAACCTGTCCACCGGCGGGACCAGCAAGGACGTCACGGACCTCGTGCACGCCGAGGTGGCTGACATGTGCCGTCGCGCCGCTGCGCTGTCCGGGCTCGACATCTGCGGCATTGACCTGCGGCTCGCCGACATCGCCGCGCCGCTGCACGATCCGGCCGGCCGCGGCCTGGCCCAGCCGTGCGCAGTGCTTGAGCTGAACGCGTGTCCCGGCCTGCGGATGCACCTGTCCCCCGCCGAAGGCCAGGCGCGCGATGTTGCCGCGGCCGTGGTCGACAGCCTGTACCCGCCGGGCGAGGAGGCCCGGATCCCGGTGATCTCGGTCACCGGCACGAACGGCAAGACGACCACCGTGCGCATGATCGGGCAGATTCTGCGACAGGCCGGGCTGCGGGCCGGGCTGTCCTGCACCGACGGCGTCTACGTGGGCGGCCGGCTCGCCTACGCCGCCGACGCATCCGGTCCCCGCTCGGCCGAGATGGTGCTCGACGACCCGACAGTCGAGGCGGCAGTGCTGGAGACCGCACGCGGCGGCATCATCCGGCGGGGCCTGGGATACGACCAGGCCGACGTTGCGGTGGTCACCAATATCACCGCCGATCACCTGGGCGATGACGGCATCGACGACCTCAGCGAGCTCATTCACGTCAAGGCGCTGGTCGCCGAGGAGATCCGGGACGGCGGATCGGTCGTGCTCAACGCGGACGATCCGGTGGTCGCGGCTCTCGCCGGACGGGCGGCCGTGCTCGCGCACGCGCCGGTGATCAGGTTCGTCAGCATGACGCCGGGCAATCCGGTGCTCAGCCAGCACAAGAACGCCGGGGGTGCCTGCTACGAGCTCATTAGCGGCCAGCTGACCGAGACCGAGGGCGGCGAGCAGCGGCCGATGCTCGCCGTCGCTGACCTGCCGGGCGCCTACGGCGGCAGAGCCGGCCATGTCGTGGCGAACGCACTGGCAGCAGTCGCCGCCTGCCGGGCTGCCGGTGTCAGCGCTAAGGACATCTCCCGCGGCCTCGCGGCATTCACGCCCTCCGGGGAGAACCCCGGCCGCGGCAACGTCTTCCGCGCCGGCCGGACGCCGGTCATCGTCGACTACGGCCACAACGCGGCCGCGCTGGCGACGACGGGCAGGTTCGTCCGCGAGGTCTGGGGCGGCAGCGCTGTCGCGGCCATCACGCTGCCCGGTGACCGGCGCGACGACCTGCTGGTGGCCAGTGCCGAGGCGATTGCGGCCTGGTTCGGCACGGTGGTGCTGTACGAGGACAGCGACAAGCGCGGCCGGCAGGCCGGGGAGATGCTGAACCTGATCGGAGCTGCGCTCGCAGCGGCCCGGCCTGGCATCAGGTGCGTGCCGGCGGAAAGCCCCGCGGAGGCGCTTCAGACCGCGCTGGACCTGGCGGGCGAGGGACCTGTCCTGTTCCTCTACGAGAAGCTCGGCATGGCCCATGACGCGCTGGCAGCGGCGGGCGCGCAGCCGTGGCCGGAGAGCGCGCGCGTAGCGGGCCAGGACCCGACCGCAGGCGCTGCCGCGGGCGCGCAGCCGTGGCCGGAGAGCGCGCGCGTAGCGGGCCAGGACCCGACCGCAGGCGCTGCCGCGGGCGCCCTCGACGGCGCCACCGCCGATACGAGCGATGCTGCCCGCGCGGCGGTCGCGAACGCCACCGCCGTCGTCGCCGGTGCAGCGGAGGCGGCCGAGGCTGCGGTGGCCGACGCCGCGTCGGTCGTGGCGGACGCCGCGATCGCGGCCATCAGTGATGCTGCCGACGCCGGCGACGCCGCTGACGCCAGCCACGCCGCGCTCGCCTGGCAGCAGGAGCGGCTGGCGACGGAACCGGATTCCGCCAGCCCGGATGGCTGCGACGCGTCAGCTGACTACGACCAGGCGAGCAGCTGAGCGGCGGCGCCAGGCCGCTAAGGCCGCGGGGCACAGCGGGTCGCTAGCCACGTCCGGCCTGGCGCTCACTTGACACATACCCATATGGGAATACGATTAGCTCATGGCAAGGGCGGCGACAACGACAGACGCCTTCAACGCCGTAGCGGAACCGCGCCGGCGGCAGATCCTCGACGCACTTGCCGCCGGCGAGCGTCCGGTCGGCGAACTGGTGGCCGCGCTCGGCATCCCGCAGCCGCTGGTGTCCAAGCACCTGCGCGTGCTGCGGGAGGTGGACCTCGTTGTCGCCCGCGACGACGGGCGACAACGGTTGTACCGGCTCAATGGCGGTGCGCTCCGGCCTATCTATGACTGGGTGAAGAGCTTCGAGCAGCTGTGGTCGGAGCGGTTCTCCCGCATGGATGTCGTACTGGCAGAGCTCAAGCGAGAAGCACTGGAGGACGGAGATGACGGACATGACGACTAGCAACCGGGCGGTGGTGACGCTTCCGGAGCCCACCCAGATCCTGATCACCCGGGAGTTCGACGCCCCCCGGCATCTCGTCTACCGGGCCTGGACGACACCGGAGCTGATCAAGCGCTGGTGGAGCGGGGAACGAGGCGAGGTCACCTCGGCCGAGGTTGACCTGCGCGTCGGGGGAACCTGGCGGTACGTGATGATCGCGAACGGCGGGTTCGAGGTCGCGTTCCACGGCGAGTACCAGGAGATCGTTCCCCTGGAGCGGATCGTCTCGACTGAGATCTTCGAGGCCATGCCCGAGGCCCGCGGGCTCAGCACGGTGACGTTCGAGGAGAAGGACGGCCGCACGACGCTGTCCATCCTGGTGCAGCACCAGAGTGCGGAGAACCGCGACGGCCACATCAACTCCGGGATGGAAGGCGGCATGCAGGAGTCGCTCACCAAGTTGGAGCGGGTCGCGCAGTCGCTGGCCTGACGGCTTGCCCGCCCGGCTCTCAGCACCTGTGTCCGCCGGATGAGAGAACTCTTCATTCGTTTCAGCGCTCCCGGTCGACCTTATATACCCAAATGCCAGGTTCTCTCTGCACCGAACGGATGAAAAGTCAACCCAGGTTGACGGATCTGCGCCGGCTCGCGGACTTTGCAGACCCGGATTTCACTGACTGCGACCACAAGTGCGCGAATCGTTTCCGGCGCGTGTCAGTCAGGGAGCTCGCTGACCGCCCCGGCCAACCACAGGTCCGTTGCGTCATGCAGCGGGCTCTCGCAGGGGCGGCCGCGGGCGGCGCGGACCGACGGCAGGCCGGTGCCCGGCACGCTCACGGTCAGCGCCGAGCGAGTCCCGTAGCCCTCGACGTGAACGCAGGCCGCGGACAGCTCCGGCGGCCGGACCCGGCCGGCTGAATCCGTCCGGGGCTCGTGGATCGCGGGCCGGTGGTCGCCGAGAACGGTCTCGAGCGCGGCGACAGTGCCCCTCGCGCCGAGGTCAGCCCGCAGCGACAGCGCCTCCTCGACCAGCTGGGTGACGAACGCAGCCTTCGGCGATCGCGGCGAGAGTGCTGAGTTCTCCAGGACGTGCAGGCCGGGGCCGAGCTGCTGGGCTCGCGGCCTGCTCCGGCCCTCAATCGCGACGAAGAACAGCGTCTCGCGATCGCCGACCAGCAGCCAGCACGGGTTGTAGCCGGCGGGATCGATGCTGGCGCAGACGGTGCCGACCGCCTCGGCAGCGCTGGCGTAGGCCGCGAAGGCGAGGGGCAGCTCCCCCCGCGATCGCTTCGCCGGGTCGCGCCCATCCGCCGAGGGCTGATTAGTCAGGCCTGCGACGAGACCGTGCTCGTTCACCGCCAGCCAGGTGCCGCCGGCCAGCTCGTCCCGGCCACCGAGAATCCGCGGCCCTCGCTCGCGCAGGACCGTCATCGGCACGGCCGGCCGGTCCAGCCGCTCGTCCCGGTTAGCGGCCATAATCAGCGGCGCGTCCGGCACCACGCCGAACATCGCTATCAGCAGGCACACGCTGTGAACGCTAGCCGACGCGCAGGCGACAGCCGCTCATCGGTCCCGCGGGACCGCTCCCGACTGCCAGCAGAAGGCGCCGGGTTAACGCCGCCGGTGGCGATGGCATCAGCTGACCGAACAGTCGGTGCAGCGCCTTGCGGGCCCGGTGTCTCCGGCACAGGCTGAGCACAGACGCACGCGGGCGAGCCCTACCGAAGCGGAGCCTTCCGATGGCGAACACCGAGACTGTGCAGGCCGCGGCCAGCCCGGGGACGGCGAGCACGGGGGCGGCGAGCCTTGATCCGGCCTGGCTGCGGGACAACTGCCAGTGCCCAGCCTGCCGGGATCCTGTCAGCGGCCAGCGCCTCATCAGCATCACCGATCAGGCACCGGGGGTGACCGTGACCAGCATCGTGGAGTCGGCCGGCGGCGCGCGCGTCACCTTCTGGCCGGACGGTCATCAGGCAGTCTTCACCAGGACCTGGCTGAGCGAGGCGACTGCCGCCACGGTCGACCCGCGGACGGAGGACGCCAAGCGGCTCTGGTCCGCGGCCGACTTCACCACCGGGGCGCCCGCCACCGCCTGGCCGGATTACCAGGCCAGCCAGCAGGTCCGGCTGGACTGCCTGCGCCGCCTGCTGTCCGATGGCTTCCTGCTGCTGACGGGCGTCCCGGCTGAGCCCGGAGCCGTGCTCGAGGTCGCGGCGACGCTCGGCTACGTCCGGGAGACCAACTACGGCCGGCTGTTCGACGTCCGGGTCGAGGCGACACCCGCCAACCTGGCTTTCACGGGGCTGCCGATCAGCCCGCACACCGACAACCCCTACCGTGACCCCGTCCCCACGCTGCAGCTGCTGCACTGCCTCGTAAACGCCGCCGATGGCGGCGAGTCCGGGCTGCTCGACGGCTTCCGCGCCGCGTCCCTGCTCCGCGCCGAGGATGCGGCGGCCTTCGACTGCCTGACCAGCACGCCGGTCACGTTCAGCTACTCCGACGCCAGCACCGACCTGCGCGCCACCAGGCCGATGATCGCGCTGGACCCGGCCGGGCGGATCCGCGAGGTCCGGTACAACAGCCGGTCCCTGCCGCCGATGCGGCCCCGGCGGAACGTCGCGCCGCAGCAGGCGGCCGAGGAGATGCGGGCGTTTTACCTCGCCTACCGCGCGTTCGCATCCGTACTTCTGCGGCCGGAACTGACACTTCGGCTCACGCTGGAACCTGGCGACTGCCTGATCTTCGACAACACCCGCATCCTGCACTCCCGCACCGGGTTCGCGGCCACCGGGCAGCGGCACCTGCAGGGCTGCTACGCCGACATCGACGGCGCCGAGTCGGCCGCGGCCGTCCTGGCCAGGAACCTGACAGGCGGCCGGGACGGCGGATTCAACCGCCGGCCCGGGCACTAGCATCGACGGGTGACGGACGCCCGGCAGGTAACCGATCCGAGCGGCGTCCCGTACTACTCGCAGTGGGAATCACCCGAACTGGTCCCGGAGTTCGTGACCGGCCGCCTGAGCCCGGCCGCCGATCCGCGGTGGGCTGCATCCGGCGCCCGGACGCCCGCCGAGTACGGCTTCTGGTCGGGGCGCGCATGCGGACTCGCGTGCCTGCGGATGATCCTGGACTCGCGTGGCCTGCCGGTTCCGCCGCTCATGCTTCTGGTCGAGCGCGCCCTGGAGCGGAAGGTCTACATCCCCGACGGCGACCGGGTCGCCGGGCTGATTTACCAGCCATTCTCTGACTGGGTTCGGCGCGACTACGGAGTGGACATCGACGTCGTTCCCGCCCTGAGCATGGATCAGCTGTGCAGCAGCGCGACGCCCGCCACGCCGGTGATCGCGTCAGTCCACTACTCGATCCGCTGGCCGGACAGCACGCCGCCGGAGACGGGCGGCCACCTCGTGCTGGTGACCGGGGCGGGCGGCGGGCGGCTGCGACTGCACAACCCGTCCGGGCTGCCCGGCTCAAGTCAGCGCGACGCCGTCATCGCCGAGGGGGATTTCGCCCGGTTCTTCGCCGGCCGCGGCATGATCATCGCCGGGCGCTGAGGCGTCCGTGCGCGTTTGCTGTCGCCAGGCAGGGCAGTAGCAGGCGCACACGGAGGGGCTCCGGAGCGGCCAGAAACGGCTACCGGACGGCCTTGTCCAGGACCCAGACCATCAGCCGGCCGCTCTCGCCGGGGGCCTCCGGGCGCCGTTCCTCGATGCGGTCCAGCCGGTAGCCGAGCCTGCGCGCAACGGCTGCGCTCGCCGTGTTCGCCGCGTCACAGTGAATCTCCACCCGGAGCACGCCGTCCAGGCCGAGGGCAACTGACGTCAGCGCGGCGCTGGCCGACGTGCCGTAGCCGCGGCCCGCCTGGCCGGCAGCGATCCAGTAGCCGAGCTCCATGCTGCCCTCGCCCGGCCGCCGGTGCAGGGCAACCTCGCCGACGAGCGTGCCGTTCTCCGCGGTCAGCACCGAGTAGGTGTAGCTGAGACCCGACTCCCACCGGTGGTCGGCCTCCGCGACTCTGGCGAGCTGGTTGGCGCGCTCGGCTGCGGCGGCCGTAGCCCAGGGCATCCAGGGCTGCAGCGCATCCAGGCTGGATCCGACGGCGGCTGCGATCGCGCTGGCGTCGCTGGCCCGGACCCGGCGGACAACGACCGGGCCGGCCTCGACGCGCTCAGGCGGCACATCGCCAGCTGATCGATCGGCAGTCTCGGGAGCCACTGGTCCATCGTAGGGACACCAGCGGCCATGCCGGACACAGGCGGAGTGCGGCGGCCAGGAAAGATGACGGGCATGACGCACCCGGCTGGGCGGTCCACCAGGAACCGGGCATGATCGCGAACCGCCTGACGCGGCGCGGCTAGGCCGGCTCCAGCACCTCCGCCGGGATCGACTGGATCGCGGCGAGCAGCTCGGTCCAGAAGAAGGCAGCCGTGAAGAACATCAGCGTGTCCCCCTGCACCAGCATCAGCTTCCGGTACATGACCATCTTGCCGACGTCATAACCGCCGAGCATCTCCAGCCAGTCGGCGTAGGTGGCCGTCAGCACGAAAACGGCATCAGCTGAGGCCTCGGCGCGTTCCCGCACTGATGCCGCGGTGACGTGGCCCGCCTCGAAGTCCAGCACCAGGGTGTCGCCGTCGCCTCCGGCCGGGAGGCCGGTGGCGGTCAGGGCCAGGCGTCCGGTGACGAACGGGCTGATCATGTCGATCCAGTCCCAGAAGTCCTGCAGCTTGCTGGCCTTGCGGTCCGGGTCGGGCCAGGCGTTGAACACCCGCTCGATGTCCTCAGCCCAGGCCTGCGTCATGAACCGGGCCATGTCAGCCTCCTGCCAGGGTCGGCTTGGTCTGGGACAGCATTTCCTGCATGTCAGGCGGCAGCGTCACGCCGACCATCCCGAGCTTGCGGTTCAGCTGGCTCATGAACAGCTCGGTCACGCGGTCGTCGGACCAGCCGAGCGGCTCGTAGTAGATGTAGCTGGACCGGGCCGCGCTCATGGTCAGCAGCGTCCGCAGCGTGTCCAGCAGGTCCTTGACGTAGGCGGGGTCCTCGTTCAGCAGCTCGCGCACGAACCGCAGGCCGCCCTGGACGTGCCTGGCCTCGTCCCGGCACGTCGCGGTGAACCCGGTGTAGAAGCCCGGCAGCACCTTGAAGTCGCGCGCGTAGTTCAGCGTGATCTTCATGACCGACAGCGCGAGCACGCCCTCGATCCAGATCACGTAGCAGGTCGCGTACTTCATCTGCAGGTGCTTGTTGTACGGGTCGCGGCGCAGGTCGTCGGTCAGGTAGGCGAGCAGCCCGAACGGCCCGACGAACGTCTCCTGGATGTAGGGCCAGGACGCGTCCAGGATGTCCATGATGCCGTCGCCTTCCAGGCCGACGACCTCGCGGTAGAACCGGTCGAAGAACACCGTGTGCCTGGCCTCGTCCTCCAGGTGACTGGTCAGGAAGATCTTGTAGTCCTCCGGCACGCCGAACAGCAGCGGCGCCAGCTCGACCGCGACCTGCCGCTCGCCGTGATGAAAGCCGGACGCGATCGACAGGAACGAGTTCCGCGAGTCGTCGGTCATGCGCTGCGTCCAGTCGTTCTTGTCCGCGGAGAAGTCGAGCTCGTTGACGTTCCAGCGCTGCCGGAGGTACCGGTCGTAGAGGCTCAGCCACTCGGGCAGCCGCGCCGTCGGCACGTGCACGTACTCGATCACGTCGTCGATGTCGGCGCGGCCGAGCCCGGCCAGGTCCACGGCCTCGATCCGGGCAAGGCGGTCTTCAGCGACAGTCATGTGGTGCTCCCTCCAGGGCGGCGCCCCCGCAGCGTCGCGGCGCGGATGCCAAAAAGCGCGACACATTACTCGTTGGTAATGCTAACCCCGCAGGCAGCTGCGCTTCTATGGGCATATTTTGACGGGAACGAGGCCGTCTCAGCCAGTCGGCCCAGCTAAGGAGCCCCGATGGCACTGAGTGACTTCCCGCGGTATCCGCTGCTGTTCGGCCCGAGCCCGGTTCACAAGCTCGAGCGGCTGACGCAGTACCTGGGCGGCCCGGCCATCTGGGCGAAGCGCGAAGACTGCAACTCCGGCCTGGCCTTCGGCGGCAACAAGACCCGCAAGCTGGAGTACCTGGTACCGGACGCGCTGGCCGGCGGCGCCACCCACCTGGTCTCCATCGGCGGCGTGCAGTCCAACCACACCCGGCAGGTCGCTGCCGTCGCCGCGCACCTCGGCCTGCGGGCCCGGCTGGTGCAGGAGAGCTGGGTGAACTGGCCGGACGCGGTCAATGACCGGGTCGGCAACATCCTGCTCTCGCGGATCATGGGCGCCGAGGTCGAGCTCGTGGAGGCCGGCTTCGGGATCGGGTTCAAGGACAGCTGGGAGGCGGCACTGGAGGAGGTCCGCTCCGGCGGCGGCGTGCCCTACCCGATCCCGGCGGGCGCCTCGGATCACCGGCTCGGCGGGCTGGGATTCGCGAACTGGGCCGACGAAGTCGCCCGCCAGGAAGAGCAGCTCGGCGTCTTCTTCGACACCGTCATCGTGTGCAGCGTCACCGGGTCAACGCACGCGGGGATGATCGCCGGGTTCGCCGGCCAGCCGCGGCCGCGGCGGGTCATCGGCATCGACGCATCCGCGCGGCTCGCCGAGACCACCGAGCAGGTGAGGCGGATCGCCGCCGCGACCGCGGAGCTGATCGGGCTCGGCCGGGCCCTGCGCGACGACGAGGTCACCGTTCTCGGTGACTGGGCCGGCGACTACTACGGGATCCCGGTCGACTCGACGATCGAGGCCATCAGGCTCACCGGCCGGCTGGAAGGCATGATCATCGACCCGGTGTACGAGGGCAAGTCGATGGCCGGGCTGATCGACCTGGTCCGCCGCGGCGACATCGGTCCTGGCTCCCGGGTGCTGTACGCCCACCTCGGCGGGCAGCCGGCGCTGAATGCTTACAGCGCGCTGTTCAGGACCTGACGTAAGACTGCCGTTACTACAGGGGACGGCGGCCGATCACGCCCGGCTCCCGCCCCGCGAGGAGCCAGCCGCCGGCCACGGCGATCAGCGGCATGCCGACGCCGATGAACAGCAGGTTGGCCACCGGGATGCTGCTCAGCGAGGACAGCGTTTCCAGCTGGCTGGCCCGGAAGAAGCCGATCACAGCGATGTAGCCGGCCACGATGCCGACGACTGCGCCGATGAGCGCCAGCGCACCGGCCGTGGTCGCAGAGATCGCCCGGCGGGCCGCGCTGCCAGCTCCCGCGGCGGTCAGTATGCGCAGGTCGCTGCCAGTCTCGCTGCGGAGCAAGCCCACGCTCATAGCCAGGATGCCGAGCGCCAGCAGGATGCCGAAAGCGGTGGCCGCGCAGCTCCGGCTGACCCCCGGTATCCGGCTGATCTACTGAGAGACAGCTACGGTGCTCACGCCCGCGTGCGCCCAGGGCCGGGCGAAGCCGATCGGATCGCGATCGGTGTACGGAGCGATCCTGATCGGGAAGCCGGTCGCGTAGGCCTCGATCATGAGTCCGCCGCCGATGACAAGGCCGACGTGACCGGGCGAGGTTGGCGTGCCATCGGCGCCGACGAAAAACACCAGGTCACCGGGCTGCACCTGGCTGGCGCTGACCCGCGGCCCCCAGGTCCATTGCTGCTGTGACGTGCGCGGGATGTTGATTCCGGCCGCGCGATAGGCCATCATCACCAGGCCCGAGCAGTCGAAGGCGTCCGGGCCCGTCCCGCCCCACAGGTACGGCTTGCCCAGCTGCTGCTGGGCATAGGCGATGGCAGTCGCAACGGCGTCGTTAGGCGTCTGGCCGACACCGGGCAGGCACTCGGGCGTGCTGGTCAGCGTGACCGGACTGACGGTGTAGCCGCCCCTGGCGTACAGGGCGGCCCAGGAGAGCACGGCCTGCACGTACGACTCGAGATGGTTGTAGGAGAAAATCGCCTGGCTCGCGTTGCTGAGAACGCCGTGTTCCAGCAGGTACTTGGCAGCACCGGCGATCGCGTCGGCCGGCTCGTAGACGCTCGCCAGCCCGTCGCCGTTGGCATCGGTCGCGACCCCATTGACCTTCTCGCTGGCCGGGTGGACGGGTGTCCCGCCCCACTGGTTGCCTGCCGCTCCGCCAATCCCGATCTGCATCGGGCCGGCTGCGCCGTAGGCATTGGCGCCGCTGCGCACGCCCGGCAGGATGCTCTGGCCGTCGTCGCTCTCCACCTTGCCGATGCCGGCCAGGATCACCCACGGCACCCTGTACTGCTTGCCGATTGACTGGAACAGCGCCAGGTAACTGGCCGGAATTGAGTTACGCGCCGACATGCTGACGGCTGGCTGAAGCGCGGTGTCGGTCCCGCTGCCCGAGTTGCACGAGGCACTCGTCGCTGCCAGAAAGCCGCCGCTGGCGAACATCGCGACGGGAGCCAGGACCACGGCCGCCAGCATCAGGGCCGCCGCGCAGATGATCGCGACGATCAGGCCGCGGTGGCTGCCGCCGAGGCCCGGGCCGGGTATCACGAGTTGCCCACGGACGCCAGTTCGACGCTGGTGACCTGCCAGGTCGTGCCGTCGCCGGTCAGCGTGACGGAGTAATCAGTACTGAGCCGGCTGGTCCCCGTCGTGCTCGTGATCTGCTGCGCGACCTGCACGTCAAAGGTCAGGCTCGTCGGGCCGAAGGCGCTGATAGCCGTGATCGTCGCGGCGCCGGTCGCCACCTGCTTGCCCCCAGTCCGGACGGAGGCAACGCCAGGGGCCGAGTACGCGTCCTCGATCTGCCTGACGAGCGAGGCCGAGGCCAGCGGCTGCATGGTCGCTCCGTACGCAGCGGCGCTCTGCGTGTACGAGTACGTGCCGTAGGCGTCGCCGAACCGGGTCGCGGCGGAAGCAGCAGCGGCCAGGCCCGCCTGCGTGAACGGCAGCCACTGGTAGATGTCAGGCTGGCCGGCGGCAGGCGACGCGGTCGCTGCCGGCACCGGCGATGCCGAGGGCCGCGGTGTGCTGGCGGCCGCCGGCGGCCGGGCGGGCGGATGGCTGCGATGCGCCACCGGACCGAGCAGATAGGCGCCAAGGGCGACCAGCACAACCACGATCGCCGCGAATGCGATCCGCCGCCAGGCCGGGCTGTTGTCCATCGGCAGCTACTTCCGGCGGATAGAACGCAGCCAGAACGGCACCGGCCGCTCAGTCTCGCCTGGCGGGCTCGCCAGCGGCCCGGTCACCGGCTGGCCCTGCCACTGACCGGACTGCCCGGCCGCGGCGGATCCTGACTCGGCCCCGTTCGCACCGGACGGGCCGCGCGGTGCCTGGCCCTGCCGTCCGCCGCCCAGTGGCAGACCGGCTGGCTGACGCGGCGCGGCTGGCCGCGCCGGGCGGCCGGACTGCGAGCCGCCAGCAGGCGCGCGGCCAGCAGGCGGTGCGCCCGCCTCCGGCGCGGGAGACCGCCGCGTACCGGACTGCGGCGCAGGAGACCGCCGCGTACCGGACTCGCGTGCGGGGGACCGCCGCGTACCGGACTGCGGCGCGGGAGACTGCCGCGTACCGGACTCGCGTGCGGGCGCTGCGCCGTCGGACCAGCGCGCCCGGAGCCGGCTCCCCAGCGACGGCTGACGCTCTGCTGGCTGACGCTCTGCTGGCTGACGCTCTGCTGACTGACGCTCTGCTGACTGACTGCGAGGCCGCTGAGGCGGGGCAGCGGGACGCTGCGGCGACTGGCGCTGCACGGGCTGGCGCTGCACGGGCTGGCGGACTGTGTCCTGGCTCGGTGTCTGTCCCGACGGCCCCCGCTGGGGAACCTGCCGCCGGGACGACGGTCCGCCGCCGGGCGTTCTGACGGGCCGGCCGGGCGCGGGCGCCTCAGCGGTGGCAGGCCTGGCGGGGCGCGGTCCACCCTGGACTGGCGCCGGTCCGCGCTGGGCTGGTGCCGGCGACTGACCGCTACCGGACCCGGCGGCCGGCGAGGGAGATGCCTGCCGTGGTGATGCCACCGCGGGCGGCCGGAGCGCGGCAGGCGACGGGGCGGCTGAGCGGCCGAGCGGCCAGGCACCAGGCGCGGGCGCGCCACTAGCGGCCGAGCCGGCTGAACTGACGCCGGCCGCAGCCCCGCCGATGACAGGCGCACCGCTGGCAGCCGATACACCGCTGGCAGCCGACACGCCGCTGGCGGATCGAGCCGCCGCCGTCGCTGCAGTGGACCGGGGTGCCCCCGCTGGCCGGATCGCGGGACCAGCCCCGGCGGCCCCGGCAGCAGTCGCGGCGATGCCGCCCGGGGCGGCCGTGCCGGGAGCACTAGCCGCGCTGGCCGCCGACACCGAGCCGTTCCGTGCGGGCAGATTGAGCGGCGGCGGCTCGGTATCAGTTCCGGCCGATTTCGCTGCGGCCCCGGCGACAGCCCGCGCTCGCGCGGATAGCGGGGTCCGGCCACCGGCAGCGTCGGCCGCACCTGCGGCGCCGGTCGTGCCGTCGGCCGCGATGCCGGCCTCGGTGCCGGCTCCGGTGCCCGGCTCGCCTGCCTGCAGGCCGGCTGCAGCCGCGGTGGCGGCTCCGCCGGACGCCGCCGCCAGGGCCAGGCCAGCCGCCTGACCGGGGTTGCGCCGGGCCCACCGGCCGGCCCGGTAGGCGGCGAATCCGGGAACGGCGACCGTCGCCGCTGCCCTCGTGTTGGCGCGGGCGGCTGCCCCGGCCCTCGCGAGATCGAGCTCGGCGCGCTGCTCCGAGCCGATGACGCCGTAGCCGACCGCGGAGAACAGGTGCTGGAACGGCTTGCGGTAGATGAACGCGGCGACCGTGACGAGCGCGATCATGAGGATCTTCAGCGCCCACGGCAGGACGAGGTCACTCGTGCCCATGATCAGGGCGTAGCAGTACAGCAGCAGGCTCAGGACCAGCGCAATCGCGGCCTGCTTGAGCAGCACGCCGACGAGCATCTCGACCCAGCGCAGTGCCACTACCCGGCCGAATCCCGGATGCGTTCCGATGAGCAGGAAGAACGGGCCGACGATCAGCAGCAGCAGGAAGCTCAGCTTGAGCAGGATCAGCGTGACCGAGATCAGGAGCACGAGCACTCCGGCGACGACCGCAGCGAACAGCGCGGCGAAGGCAACCTCCAGCCGGGTTGTCCACTGGTTCCCCTGGAACAGCGGATAGATCGCGGGATCACTGGTCTGGATGCTGCTGGCGATGCCGGCGTAAGCGGACTGCTTCGCCTGGATCAGCGCGCTGGTGGGTTTCTCATTGACCGCGATCGCCTGAGCCCACAGCAGCGACCGGCCGTAGGTGTTTACTGCCGTCGGCTTGCCGGTACCGGTCGAGTACGCCGAGGTGCCGAACTCTCCGACCAGCCACGGCTTGCAGACCAGCACCGTCCACAGCTCGTCCGCGTTCTGATCGACGACGGTGTTGCCTGAGGTGTAGCTGTAGGTGGACGGCGGGACCTGCGGATCGCCCTTCTGCAGGGGCACGCAGCTGCTCGGTCCGGGGCTCGGCAGCTTCGCGAACGCAACGTTGAGTGCCTGCGATATGCCATTAGAGACACCTGCGCCGAGACCGGTAACCTCGGCCGGCTTGCCGATGAGGAACAGCGCCGCCGCGCAGGCGACGATCATCCAGATCGTGCCCTCGATTGTCCTGGTGCCGCGCTTGCGGATGAGTCCCTGCCAGGCCAGCCAGATCGCGGCAAGGATGACCACGACCGCCAGGTACGGGAAGTAGATGGCGTCGCCCAGGCTGGTGATGAGCTTGTCGGTGACCCGCTGCAGCCAGCTGATGATGCCATTGCCGGCCGCGGACTGATAGGTGGTGATCGTGACCCGGTCGAGCGACTTCGCAGCGTCAAACACCATGCCGGCGACGTTGTTGCCGATGAGAGATGTCATGTCGGAGCACTGCAGGTTGGTTGCCGCCCAGTAGTCGCCCGCGACGCCGTACTCGTCGTACAGGGTGGCCGGCTGTTTGCCCGAGGACGAGGGCGGGGGCGCCACCATTGAGTCGATGCCCGAGTTGGCGGGCTCCGGCTCCGGCAGCGAGGGCTGGCAGATGTTGTTCAGGTCTCCGGTCAGGCCGGATGTGCCGAGGGAGCAGAACCCGAGCAGGCCGCCGATGTCGCCGATGCCCGGTACCGAGCAGAGGCCTCCACTGGCCGCAGCCGCCTCTGCAGCCGTCGTGGCCGCAGTGGCTGTGGTGGCGACAGTGGCTGTGGTGGCGACAGTGGCTGAGGTGGTCGTGCCTGCCGACGCATCGGCAGCCCCCGTCGCGGCGGTGCGGATGACAACCGCATCGGTCCTGACGGAACCCCGCTCGCCGGCATTCTGGGTGATCGCCGCCTGCCCGGCACCATGCACCGCTGCCGCGCCGCTATCGTGGCCGCCGAAGGGCAGCACCAGGGCAGCCGCGACCGCGGCCATGGCAGCAACCGCATGGCGCGGAAGGCGGAATCTGCGCATCCGGGGGGCTCCTGTGGGGGTTGTCGTCGCCGCTCCGGCGGCCAGGTCAGCCGGGCCCCGGCTGGACTGGCTCGTCGGCCGGCAGCCCGGCTGGCACCTCGCCAGGCCGGGCCCGGGTCGGGTTCGTGTCCAGGCACTGGCGCAGGTCGTCGGAAATGAGATCGACGCCGATCCTGCCTGCGCGGCCGTCCAGATCTCGGAAGACGCACTCGCCGTTGCCGAGCGCTCGCAGCACTGCCTTGTGCTCGGCTGACTGCTCAAGCCCGAGGAGCGCCAGCACGCTGGCGACCTCTGTCTGCTCAGAGGACCGGAACGAGAAAACGCTGGAGATGCAGTTGGTGACCTGTTCGTTGAGCAGGTCTCCGGCATTCTGCGAGACCATGATCAGCGCGGTGTTGCGGGAGCGGCCCATGCGCGAGACCTCCGGGATGAGCTTGGCACCCTGCGGCGTGGAGGTGATCGCCCAGGCCTCGTCCAGGAAGATCGCCTTCGGCAGGCGCCTGTCCATTCCGTTCAGCAGCCGCCGGGCGAACTGCGACACCAGGTACAGCAGCGCCACCGACAGCCGCTGCTCATAGGAGTAGTCGTCCCGGCCGACCGCCGTGTCCGGCAGGGTCAGCCCGGCCAGCGTGAACACGGTGGTCCAGCCCGCCGCGTCTATCCGCTGCCCGCCGGATGGAGAGAAGCACAGGCGGGCGAGCCGCATCTCTGACATTGACCTGAGCACCGCGCCGAGGTTGACCGAAGCCGGGTCCCCGGAACTCTCCAGGTGCGCTACGACCTTGCCAAGGCTCGGCTGCTCTGCCGCCGCGACCGCCGCGACGGCCTGAATCATGGCACTCTCGCGTTCCTCGCTCATCCTCGGCAGCAGCAGGCGGAGTGTCTCGGTCGCCATCGTCCGGCGCTCGGCCAGGTCGTCGCCGAACGAGAACGGGTCGAGCAGTCCCGGCGCGGCCCTGCCGAGCGGCACCACCCGTGCCTGCCGCCCGCGCGCCGACAGCCAGCCGGCCAGCGACTCGGCATCGCCCTTGGGATCGATGACGGCGACGGTCACGCCGCGCAGCGCGAGCTGCAGGATCATCAGGAGGGCGAGCGTGGTCTTCCCGCCGCCGGGCTCACCGGTGATCGCGACGGCTGTCGGCCGGTTCCGGGCCGCGGCAACCAGCGGATCGAAGTGCACGACCGCTCGCGCCCGGCCCAGCGTCTCGCCGATATAGGGCCCGACCCAGCCCGCGTCCGGGGCCACCCGGTCGCCGAGATCGACGGTGGCGGTCGGCATCCCGCCCGCCACCGTGTAAAGCGGCTGACGCTGCAGGTAGGAGTTCAGCCTGACCCGGTCACCCGGCAGCGACTCGCACAGCAGGGAGAACTGATCGCCCGTCGAGTTGACCACGTCGATCCCGGCATCCCGGTAGTGCTCGATCACCGCCTCCGCCCGCCGGACGCACATGTCGCGGTCCGGCGCGCTCACCATCAGCCGGTGCCAGCCGTACACGAACGGAAGCCGCTCCTTGGTGATCCCGTGCTCGAGCAGGCGGGCGGCCTCAATCTGCTCGGCGAGGGCGATCGGCAGGTCAGCGCCCGCTTCCCTGATGTGGGCGTCCATGTCCCTGGCGTGCGCGAGCCGCCGCCCGACGTCCTTGCTTGCCCTCGCGGGTGCGATCAGCTTCATCCGGAGCGAGGCCTCGACCGGGAACGGAAGCGCATCCGCGTAATGCAGCCACGGCTCTCCCTCCGGGAAGTACATGACGTCCGGGAACCGCGCGAACGACAGGAACGCGGTCCACGACTCCCCTCCCGGATGTGACAGCCGCAGCACCGTGCGGCCGTTGTCGACCTGGCCTTCCAGCAGCGACTCAATCTCGCCGGCGCCCCAGGTACGGCGGCGGGCGGCCGACGGCGGGGGCTCGGTGACCGTTCCGGCGAGCGCATGCCGGAAGAGCCATGCCACCTCGTCCGAGCTGGCGTGCCTGGCCGACAGCGCGCTGGCCGACAGCGCCCGGCCAAGGCGCTCGGCCTGATCGGTCCAGCGTGTGATCTCGGCAGCGGGCACCGCCTCATCGACAACGCCGAGCGCCTGCTCTGCCGCCCGGTAGGAGCTGGTCAGCTGGGCCAGCAGGCCACCCGACAGCTGCGCCCGGACGCCCCGCTGGCCGAGGCGGACGCCGAGGTAGACCTCCTTTGTCCAGAAGTCCTTCGCCCAGACATGCCGGTACATCTCCTCCAGGTAGCCGAGCCAGCCGGAGCCGCCATCCGAGGTGGCATCGAGCCTGGTCGCCCACTCGGCTGCGGGGTAGGGCCGCTGCGCGATACGCAGATGCACCTCGGCATCGGCCATCCGGATCGCGGCGAGCGCGACAGTGATGCTGGTGGCCAGTGCCTCCCGCTCGATCGGTGTCGTGAACTCGTAGGAGACAGTCGGTATCCGGTAGTAGGCCCAGGCGTGCGTGTCGGTGAGCACGATCCGGTCGTCGAGGTACCGGACTGAGAGCCGGGTCCGCCCGGCCGTTCGCGCACTCACAGCCGGCCTCGCTGGCTCTGAGCTGAGTGGCCCGGAGCTGACGGGCCATGAGCTGACGGGGACCGGCCAGCGCCATCAAGGCCCGATATCAGCACGCCGGCCAGCGCCGTGTAAGCCTGCACGGTGGCGGCCACGAGCGCGCCGTCGCCGTCGAACTGCCCGTCCCACGGCACGCGTACGATCGCCCGGCAGCGCCCGGTCGCGACGGCGGCTGCCTTATCCATGTGGGCTGCGGTGTCGGTGCTCACGCCGTTCAGGACCGTGACTGCACGCCTGGCGAGATCCGCCTGCCCGTGACCGTCCAGCCACTCCAGCGTCATCGCCAGTGCGCCGGCCGCGTCGGGGCTTGCCGGAGCCACCAGAACCAGCTGATCGGCGGCCTGCAGAGCACGGGGTACCTGCGCGGCCGCTGGATCGGCCAGTGTGAGCGGGTACCTGGCAACTACCGCGTCGATGAGCTGGCTCGCGTCGGCCGGGTTGCCGTCCTGCTCGTCGGCGGTGACGACCTGAAGGCCTCGTTCCCGCCGTGATGGTGGTTCTTCTGACCCGCGCTCAGCGACGGCGGCCTGCCTGGCTGGCAGCAGCCGCGGGATCCGGCGGGCCTGCTCGGTGAGCGAGCCGGGACGGGGGCCGAGATCCAGCACGGCCACCGCCTCGCCGCGGAGGGCTGCGAGGAACTGGCCGGTCAGCAGCGTCGTCACGGTCTGGCCCGCACCCGCCGTGCAGCCGAGAACGACAATGCGAGTCGGGCCGTCCAGCGGCAGCCGCGCTCTGGCCTGGTCGCGCTGGAGCTGGTCGGGCCTGCCCGGCCGGTGGCCGCCGGGGACGACGACGACGCGGTCGTGCCAGCCGTTCGGGCGGGCGCCCGCGGACGTCCGAAGCGCGCGCTCGACGACGGGCAGCGGGCGCGAGGCCCCCGCATCGGCACGCACGGTCAGGGCCGCCGCGACGGGGGCGCCGGTGATCCCGCCGGCGGCAGCGGTGCGGCCGCCGGTCGCTCGGGGACAGCTGCGGGGCGCTCCGGGATAGCTACCGGGCGTTCGGGGAGAACCACTGGCCGCTCCGGTGCAGCGGTCGCCGGCTGCGCGGGCAGCGGCGACTGCGCGGGCGGCAGCGGTTCCGCAGGAGACAGCGCGGCGGCCGGGCGCTGAACCCGCACTGGCGCCCCGCCGGTGACCTTGATTCTGGCGGCGGGATGAGCCGGCTCCGGGACTGCTGCCGCTGACCGGTCCGGCTGACTCGCCGCACCAGCGTCAGCCGCAGTCGGCGCGGCTGCAGCGGGCTCACTCCGGGCGGGCGCAGCCGGAGCTGGCGAGCCTGCGGGCGCGATCCTGGTGCGCGCCGAGATGGCAGGCCTGCTCGGCCAGACCGGGCGCTGCGGAACCACGTCGGTCGCTCCGGGCTCGGCGGCACCAAGATCCGCCGCGGGAGACGGACCGGCCGCGCGCACAGGCGTGTCCTCGTCCGTCGGCGACAGCCGGGCACGTCGGGGCAGTCTGACGGCGGCGGGCATGTCAGCCACCGCGGCGGCCGGCACCGCTGCCCTGGCCGGCAGCGCGGGCGCTGTCTCCAGGCCGGCCACGGCAGTCGAGCCGGCCGCGGCAGTCGAGCCCGCCGCGGCAGTCGAGCCCGCGGCGGCAGTCGAGCCCGCGGCGGCAGTCGAGCCTGCGGCGCGATCAAGCGCGGGCGAGCGGCGCCACACTCGGGCGGCGACCGCGATCTCGTCCTTCTCCGCCAGCGGCGCCATCCGGCACCAGGTACGCGGCTCGGCGAGATATCTCAGCTGGGACAGCACAAGCTCGGGCAGCCGCTTGCCCTCCAGAACCGGCCGCGTCACCAGCCAGGCCAGCACGCCGGGCGGCAGCACATACAGCCAGACCCACGTGTGGCTGAACGACATCCCGGCAAGGGTGAGGATCAGTATGTACGGCACCGCGATGGCGAGGAACGCCGCTACCTGGCCGATCGGCAGCGGCATGGGCAGCCGGAAGTCATAGAGCTTGTAGAGCCGCTTCTCGATCTTCCAGATGTTGGTATAGGTCGGTAGTTCCATGCGCCGCCTCCTTCCGTCCGCTAGCTGCGAGACCAGCCGGAAGCCGGTCCCCGCTCAGCACGCGCTGCCGGTCAGTGCACTCCGAGCGCATTCGCGATACCGGACGCGATCGTCTGCACAATGCTCGGCGTATAGAAAACGACGGCGATGGCAATAGCGAGGACGATGAACTGAACGAATCGGATGATCTCGCGCGTGAACAGGAAGAAAATCGCGACGATACCGACGATGCCCAGGAATAGCGGGCCGAAAAGGCCCTGCAGATAAGACACAAGGCCGGATGTGCTGAGCGCCAGGGGATGTGCAGCGGCGATAAGGAGTTGAGCCGACATCGAATCTCCGGGGGTGAGTGAGCGCGGCCGTCGGGAGCGGGTGCGAGCTGTCTGCTGCCTCGTCGGGTCACGGCGACCCCTGCGGCTGCGCCTGCGTAGCGGCGCCGATCGACTGGACGTCCCAGCTGCCGTCCTGGCGGACGATGGTCAGCTGATAGGTCATCTGCAGCTCCGCCGGCGCCCCGCTGACGTCTGCCGACGTCCCCGCACCGGCTGCCAGCTGCCAGGTCACCGTCACCGAGATCTGGCGCGTGGAGCCGCCCGCCGGGGCGTACACGCTGTCGATCGCGGAGAAGGTCACGCCGCCGCCGAGGCCGCTGATGTGCGCTCCGGGAGCGGCGAACCGGGCCAGCGTCGCCTCGTCGCCGCTGCCGTACGCCGCAAAGAAGGCCGGGAGCTGACCCTGCAGTTCGGTCTCGGTGGCCTGGTCCGAAGTCTGCTGGCTAGCGGCAGGCTGAACCGCCCTGGCCGGCCCGGGGAGCAGCGCGGGGTTGCGGGACACGGTCAGGCCGCCGCCCGCAGCGTAGACGGGCACGCCGAGCTCGATAAGCCGGCCGCCGCTTACCCGTGCCAGCAGCGTGACGACCGCGGTGTGCGCGCCGGTCACCCTGATCGCCGAGACCTGCTCGTCGAACACGTGCTGCGAGCCGGCGCCGTTCCAGCCAAGCTGGCTGTCCGCGCCCGGAGCGACGAAGCTCGCCAGGTCCCTGCTGCGCGCGGCCGCGGTCGACGGGCTGAAGTTGAGGTACACGTCGCCGAACTCGAGCGCGTATGCCTCCGCTGCGGTGACCGGGAACTGCGATCCGGCGGAGGGCGGCGCGCTGGCGGGGGTGGCGGCTGGCGGAGTTGTGCCCGTTCCCTCGACGATCGCGAGTACGCCCCGGTATCCGATCAGGAGGAGCACCGCCCAGGCAACGGCACGCGCAACCCAGACAAGCCACCGGCCGCCGGATCCGCGCCAGGGCGCGGCGGTGTGGCCGGCGCGAGCGGACTCCGGCCCGAGCGGGGGCAGTGCCTCATCATCGTCGGCAGTGAGCTGATCGCTGCGTTCGAGTAGGGCCCTGCGAACCATCACACCTCCGTCCGTTTTCGCGCGTCTCCCGCGCTCCCGGTCTAATGAGTCCGGGCGCGACGATGCACCTGCCGGCCACCATTCTGCGGCAAAACGCCCACCCACCCCCGGCATTGACGCGGCCGGCGCGCCGTCAGCTCGCGAAAAAGGTGCATTTTCCCCCCGGAGAGGCGCGACTGGCGGTTCGGCGAGAAGCCAGTCCAGCCCGCCGGCTGTAGCGCCGGGATCGGAATCCAGCGCGGTCGCTGCATCAGGTCCGTCCCCCGGCCCCGGCCCGATCCCCGGCCCGGACCCCGGCCACCACGAATCCGCGGGCGGCCACCGCAGTCCCGATGCGGCCTGCGGCCGCCCAGATGCGGCCTGCAGTCGCGCCGGCCCGCCCGGTGCGGGGAGGGAGCCGCGCGCGGCCGCCGGACGGACCGGGTCAGCTGGCGGGTCGGGCCAGCCCGGCCAGTCCGGCTCGGGATCATGCCAGCGCTTGCGCATCGGCTGTCCTTTACGTGCGGCTTGTGCGTGCGGCTCGCCGGGCAGGCCGGCGCGACTACGGCAGACAGCAGAGCCGGCCACGTGTGACTTCGCTGTGACACGGCCTGACCTGCCCGGGCGTAACGGCCGATCAGACTCCTTCACGTACGGCGCGGGCCCGCGAGTGGCACCCTTGCTCATGTGCTTGACCTGCTGATACGTGATACGCGAATCCGGACAGTTAACCCAGGCCGGCCGACGGCTACGGCTGTCGGCATCTGGGACGGCCAGATCGTCGGCCTCGACGAGGAAGTACTCGGGCTGCCGGCCAGCCGCGTCGTGGCCGCCGGCGGCGCGGTGCTGGTGCCCGGCTTCCACGATGCCCACTGCCACACCACGTCGTTCGGGCTCGGGCTTGTGCTGCTCGACCTGACCGGAGTTCAGGGCGCCAGCGCGATCCTCGAGGCCGTTGCCGAGTACAGCGCCGGGCTCGCCGCCGACGACTGGGTCATCGGCACCGGCTACGGTGCCGGGCCGCCGCTGGGCGAGCACGTGACCAGGGACGAGCTTGACCGTGCGGCTGGCGGCCGGCCGGTCTGGCTGACGCACTTCTCCGGTCACCAGTGCGTGGTGTCCAGCGCCGTGCTCGCGGCTGTCGGCATCACCGCCGGAACGACCGCCGGCCGCGGCCGCATCGGCACCGACCCGTCCGGCCGCCCGAACGGTCTCCTCGAGGAGGCCGTGATGGACCTCGTCAAGGACTACGTGGGGCCATCATCGGCGCAGCAGCTGGCCCGCGCGATCGACGAGGCCACGCGACAGTACGCGGCCGAGGGCATCACGAGCTTCACCGACGCCGGCATCGGCTGCCCCGGCCTGGATCACAGCCCGGTGGAGATCGCGGCCTACCAGCTCGCCGAGCGCAGCGGCTGGCTCCGCGCCCGCGCGCAGCTGATGGTGCACAACGAGATGATGCATGAGCTGGCCGCGCACCAGGACGACGCCATCGACCGGGGCCTGGATCTCGGCGTCCACACCGGCTTCGGCAGCGACTGGCTCAGCCTCGGGGCGATGAAGATCTGGGTCGACGGCCTCGGCATCGAGGGAGCCGACGGCAAGCCGGACTTCGACAACGACCCCGCGCTGCTGCGCCGCGACATCATCGCCGCGCACCGGGCCGGCTGGCAGATCGCAGCGCATGCGATGGGTGATCACGCCATCGACCTGGTGCTCGACGCACTGGCCGAGGCTTCTTCCGGCGCCGACGGACCCGCTCCCGTCCAGGTAGCGCACCCGCGCCACCGGATCGAGCACGGCGCGCTGATCCGCCCGGACCAGCTGGGCCGCCTCGCCTCCGCCGGGATGACCGTCGTGACCCAGCCGATGCTGGTGACTGAGTTCGGCGACCTGTTCGGCGAGGTCGTGGCAGCCGAGCGGCTGACCGAGGTGTTCCGGGCCCGCAGCCTGATGGACGCCGGTATCGCCGTCGCGGGCAGCTCCGACCGGCCGGTCGCTCCCGGCTCGCCGCTCCGCGGCATGCAGGCCATGGTGCAGCGACTGTCAGCGAGCGGCACCGTGCACGGTCCCGCTGAGAGGGTCAGTCCGGCTGAGGCGCTCGCCGCGTACACGATCGCAGCGGCGCGGGCCGCCCGGGCCGAGCAGCACCGGGGCAGCATCGCGCCGCGCCAGGCCGCGGACCTGGTGCTGCTCGCCGACGACCCGCTGACCGTCCCGGACGAGAAGATCGGCGCGATCGAGGTGCTCGGCACGATCGCCGGCGGCCGCGTAAGCCACGACCCGGCCGGGCTGCTTGCCGAGGTGCGGGAACGGCTGTGATGCGCAACAGCCGCTGGGGCTTCCCGATCATCGACTTTCACTGCCACTTCCCGGTTCCCGACGCGGCGCCGCCGCCAGCAGAGGAGGCCTGCCGCTGGCAGCACGGCGACAGGAAACTGGCCGAGCTCAGGCACAACTGGCGCTGGTATCAGGAGCAGTGGTGGGATGCCTGGGCGTTCCCGTATCCAGAAGAGTCTGAACCGCCAGCCGACATCCAGGCGGACCGCTGGTCCGCTGAGATCGAGGGCGGGCAGCTCGAAGCCGTCGCGTTCGTGACCGGCGGCGGCAACCAGAAGCTCGCCAGCGCCATCGCCGGCAGACCGCGAACGGTCGGGTTCGCGCACCACGATCCGTTCCTGCCCGGCGCGGCCGCCGAACTGCGCCGGGCGGTGACCGAGGACGGCCTGCGCGGCTACAAGGTCATCGCGCCCGCGCTTGCCGGGCCCATCGACGATGAGGCGCTGTGGCCGGTCTGGCAGGCAGCCGAGGACCTTCAGATCCCCGTGCTCGTGCATTTCGGCACGCTGGACGGAGGCGGCGGGATAGCGGCCCACGTCAACATCAGTCCGCTGACGCTGCACGATGTCGCGAAGGCGTTCCCTTACGCGACCTTCGTCGTCCCGCACTTCGGCTGCGGGTACCCCGGCGAGCTGCTGCAGCTGGCCTGGGCCTGCCGCAACGTCTGCGGCGACACGTCAGGGAACAACGAGTGGATCCGCTGGATGCCCTACCCGCTGGCGCTGGCGGACCTGTTCCGCAAGTTCGCCGAGACGATCGGCCCCGAGCGCATCCTGTTCGGCTCCGACTCGGCCCATTTCCCGCGTGGTCTGGTGCGGGCCTACTACGACGAGCAGACCAGGATTGCCGGGCAGCTGGGACTGTCCGCCGCCGACCGGCACCTGATCTTCGCCGGGAACGCGGCCCGGCTGCTCGGCCTGCAGGCGGCCGGCTGATGTCATCGCGTCCGCACAGTGCCGCGCACCTGGTGACGAGCGCGCCGCAGATCAGTGACCCGCCGCGGTTCTGGCCCGCTGGCAATCTCTGGCTGTCGCTGCCGGAGATCAGCCTGGACGACGGCTCGGTTCGCTCGCTCGGCGTGCTGCTCGAGCGCGTCAGCGGCCTGGTCCAGGCCCACGGCGGGGCCGGCGGTCTCCTCAGCCCGCAGCTCACCGTGGACGGCCGCGCCATCGCCATGAATCCGTCCTGGCAGCGCGCTGCCAACTGGATACCGCAGCTGCGGACTGAGTGGGCCGGCGGCAGCGCGACCGTGTGGTACTGCGTGCCGGTCGGCGAGCGGGGCGCGGCGTTCCGCCTGCACTACCGGAACCTTGGCCCGGCCACGGCCAGGGTGGAGCTCGGCTGGTCGGGGTCATGGGCGGCGAGCAGCGTCGCGCACCTGCGGCCGAAGCCGCTGGCCGGCGAGCTCACCGTCCGCGACGACCCGTGGACCGGCAGCCGGGTGGCTGCGCTCACTGCGGGCCTGCCGGTGCTGGCGATCGCGATCCAGGGCGGGAACGGGCTAGACATCGGCAGCTCATCCACTCCGGCCGCGGCCGGCGACGGGGAACCGGGACCGCCGGCGGCAGGCACGTCACCGCCGCCCGGACCCGCTGATGACTCCGAGCCGGGCTGGCGGGCGCGGCGCACAGCCGACGTGCCGCCCGGCGGGGAGCTGACCGCCGATGTCTACCTGGCGGTCGCACCGGAGCCGGATGGAGCCGCCGTGACGGCCCTGCACCTGCGGCGGCGCGGCTTCGATGCGCTGCTCGACTCCACTCTCAGCTGGCTCGCGGAGCGCGAGCTGCCGGTTCCCGACGACGCGCCGTCCGGGCTGCGCGAGCGCATCAACGCGAACCTGTTCTTCAACTACTTCTTCGCGCAGGGCGACTGCCTCGACACCGGGAAGCCGGTCATCGTCACCTCGCGCAGCCCGCACTACTACGTGTGCGGCGCGTTCTGGAGCCGGGACGCGTACTGCTGGACATTCCCGGCGCTGCTGCTCGCGGATGTCGCGCGGGCCAGGGAGGTCCTGGTCGCGTCGCTGGCGGCGGCCGGTCCGCGCGTCGCCGAGCATGCGCTGTACCTGAACGGAACGCCGCTGTACCCGGGCTTCGAGCTCGATCAGGCCGCGGCGCCAGTCCTCGCGATCTGGCGGTACGTGCGGGCGACGGGCGACCGGGGCGTGCTGTCCGAGCCGCCGGTGGCTCAGGCGATCCGCCAGCTCCCGGCGCTCGTCGCACCGTGGCGGCATCCGTCCAGGGAACTGTACGGAACGTTCCTGCTGCCGACCGACGACCCCACTGACTTCCCGTACGTCACGACCTGCAATGCGCTGCTGGCCGCCGCGCTCGATGCGGCAGCGGACCTGGTCGAGGTCAGCCCGGCCGACCTGGACCTGCGCTCCGGCGAGCTGCGCGAACGGGCCAGCGAGATCCGCGCTGAGCTGCGCTCCGGGCTGATTGCCGACGGCCCGGGCGGACCGATCTGGGCCTGGGCCTGCGATGCCCTTGGCAAGCCAGAGATCCGCGACGAGCCGCCGCTCGGCCTGCGCGGGCTGCCGTTCTGGGGCCTGGAGGCGGAGGACCCGGCAGTTCAGGACGCCACGACGGCCTGGCTGGTCAGCGGGTACAAGCACCACTACCCTGGCGTTTTCCCCGGAGCGGGAGCGCCGCATTTCCCGTTCCCGTCCGGCTTCGACCTGGCGGCCCGACTGCTGGACGGCGATGACTCGCTCGGCAATCCGCTGGCGGCGCTCGCAACGACGCCGATGGATCAGGGACTGGCCTGCGAGTCCTGGGACGCAGAGACCGGCGTGGTGCGCACCGGCGCCGCGATGGCGAGCATGGGCGGCCTGCTCGCGTGGACCGCCTGGGCCCGGCTGACCGGCTACCGGCGCTGGGATCAGGTCCCCGGCCCCTGACACCGGCGCCCGCGCCGACGCCGGCGCTGATCGTGGTGACCTAGCGTCCTGTGCGCACGCGAAGTCACCACGATCATGACCGGTCACTCCAGGGCGCCCGCCGCGGTGATAATCCAGGCGAGCACGAGGGCCTCCTCGTGCCAGGCGTCGTACCGGCCGCTGCGGCCGCCGTGCCCCGCCGTCATCTCGGTCTTCAGCAGGAACGGGCCGCCCTTCGCCTCGGCCTGCAGCCGCGCGATCCACTTGGCCGGCTCGTGGTACAGCACGCGCGTGTCATTGAGGCTGGTGATGGCCAGGATCGGCGGGTAGACCGCGCCGGCGGCCACGTTCTCGTACGGCGTGTACGACTTCATGTACCGGTAGACCTCGGGGTCATGCAGCGGGTCGCCCCACTCCTCCCACTCGGGCACGGTCAGCGGCAGCGTCGGATCAAGGATCGAGGTCAGCGCGTCGACGAACGGCACCTGGGCGACGATGGCGCCGAACGCGTCCGGTGCCATGTTCACCACGGCGCCCATGAGCAGGCCGCCGGCCGAGCCGCCGCGCGCGACCAGCCGCTCCGGAGTCGTCCAGCCGTCAGCTACGACGTGCCGCGCGGCGGCGATGAAGTCGGTGAACGTGTTGATCTTCCTGAGCATCTTGCCGTTGTCGTACCAGCTCCGGCCCATCTCGCCGCCGCCGCGGATGTGCGCGATCGCGAACACGAAGCCGCGGTCGAGCAGTGAGATCCGCGAGATCGAGAAACTCGGGTCGATGGAGATCTCGTAACTGCCATACCCGTAGAGCAGGAACGGGGCAGTCCCATCACGCGGCGTTCCCTTCCGGCGGACCAGCGAGATCGGAACCTGCGTGCCATCCTCGGCCGTCGCCCACAGCCGGCTCTGCTCGTAGCTGGCCGGATCGTAGGGGACTCCGTCCGGACCGGGCAGAACCTCGCTCTGCTTCAGCAGGGCCAGCTCGCCGGTGGTGACGTTGCAGTCGTAGACAGAGTTAGGCGTGACCATGGAGACGTAGCCGAGCCGGTAGGTGTCAGTGTCGTACTCCGGGTTCGCGCCGGGTCCGACCTGGTAGATCGGCTCGGGGAAGTCGATCTCGTAGGCGGCACCGCTGGCCGGGAGCACGCGCAGGCCGGTCAGCCCGGCGCGGCGCAGGTACACGACGAGGTGGCTGGCAAACGCTTCGACGGACAGCAGCCTGGTGTCGTCGGAGTGCGGGATGAGGGGAGTCCACTCCGTCGGGCTGGTGACCGGGGCCTGCGCCAGCTCGAAGTTCAGCGCGCCGTCGTTATGCAGGATCAGGAACCGCTCGGAGCCGTCCGGCAGTACCTGATGCTCGACGTCGTACTCGACGCCCTGCCGCCGCGGCGCGACGACGGTGAAATCCCCCGTCGCAGTGGCGGCGTCCAGCACCCGGACCTCGCTGGTCAGCGAGCTGGCTGAGCCGATCCACAGATAGCGCTTGCTCCGGGACAGGCCGACGCCGACATTGAACTTCTCGTCGTCCTCCTGGTAGACGAGAACGTCCTCGGTGGCCGGGGTGCCGACCATATGCCGCCAGACCCGGTAGGGCCGCCAGGCATCGTTCACGGTGATGTAGAAGAGCGCGGAACCGTCGCCAGACCAGGCCGTGCCGTAGTAGGTGTCCGGGATCTCCTCGGCCGAGAGCTCGCCGGTCCCCAGGTCCTTGAACCGCATCGTGTAGCGCTCGTCGCCGTCCAGGTCGACCGAGTACGCCAGCCGGTTCCCGTCCGGGCTCACGTCGAAGGCGCCCATCGAGAAGAACGGGTTGTCGCCTGCCAGCGCGTTCCCGTCGATGAGGATCTGCTCGCCGTCGAGCGGCCCGCCGTCCTCAGTCATGGGCGGGCCAGCGTCGTCGGGCCGGACGGCCCGGCGGCACCTGATGCCGTACTGCTGGCCCTCGATGGTCCGCGAGTAATACCACCAGCCGCCGTCGCGGACGGGGACCGACAGGTCGGTCTCCTTGGTCCGGGCCTTGATCTCGCGGAAGATCGCCTCGCGCAGCGGCGCCTGACCGGCGGTCAGGGCCTCGGTGTAGGCGTTCTCAGCCTCCAGGAAGGCAATCGTCTCGGAGTCGTCCTTCGCCGTCAGCCAGGCAAAGTCGTCAACAAAGGTGTCGCCGTGGTGGGTCCGCTCCGAGGGCACGCGCCTGGCGGCCGGCGGCTCGGGACTGGCTGACTGCGGGGTGCCTGACGGCGCTGTCGTGGTACTACCCGGCTTGTCGCTCATGACCGTCGAGCTTACTTCGGACGGCAGGCACCGGGCGCCGGGCGGGCCCCGGTGCTGCTCCTCGTCGCGTCCGCTGGCCACGGGAGGCATACTTCGAGGGTCTGACCCCCCGGGTCGCCCAGCGGAGAGCGGCCAGGGACACCGAATGCGCCGAGTTCATGCTCCAGCCCAGCTTCTGGTCCTGAGCTGGCTGGCAGAGGGAGAAGCTGATGCTGGTTGGCATCCTGGTCGGGGTGCTCGTCATCCTCACCATCACGACCCTGGTGACCTGGAAGATGCGGGCCTCTGCCTGCGGCCGCCGGATCGAGGTCCCGGCCGGTGACCGGCAGCGCATTTTCTACGGCGGCGTGCTGTGCCGGGCGATCACGACCGGCGGTCCGCTGGTCCGGCTCGAGCTCATGGACTGGGGCGTCCGCCTTCAGGGCACCATCTGGAGTCGCTGGATCGTGCCGACCTGGGAGGCCCGTTACGACGAGCTGGCGATAGCGGAGCTGGTCGCCACCGCGTTCAGCCGGACCGCTGTCTGGTTCCGGCTGCGCGGCAGCGCTGACGGGATCGGCTTCCTGTCCACCGTCAGCGACGACATCATCCGGGAGATGGAGAAGCACGATGTGCCGGTCAATCGCTCGGTCGGGCAGTTCAAGCGGGTAGCCGAGCTTTACCGCGCGCCGTGACCTTGACCTAGACCTTGACCGGAGCGTCCCGGCCTGGTTCGCTATTGCTGCGTATCCGGGGAAATCAGCTATTCGCCTGATCTGAGTCGATCTGCAACGGTGCGGCCGCCGGTCCGTGAGTGGCGCCTGGGTGCGCTGCCTTTAAAGGAGAAGGCCCATGGGTCGAGCAGCCCGCGCCCTGACGACGATGACGGTTCTGGCGGCAGCCTTCGCCGCCACAGCGACTACGTCGGCGGCCTCGGCGGCCTCGGCGGCCACGGCGATCTCGCCGCCGACGATTACCGCGCCGCTTGGCGGTCTTGGCCCCTACGCCGTGGGCTCCTCGGTCACGTTTACCTTCACCGAGACCGGCGTGGGCACCCCGGTCGCGTATAAGTACTCGCTCAACGGCGGCAAGCTGGTCAAGATCACCGCGCCGTCCGGCACCGCCAGCGTGCAGATCGCCGTCCCGGAACGGCAGACGCAGAGCCTGACGGCGTACGCGGTCGCGGCCGACGGCACGGTGAGCGGCGGCACGCTCGACAACTTCATCGCAACGCTGAGCCCGGCGGCCGCGGACAAGGACCTGACCGGCGACGGCGTGCCCGACCTGCTGACCGTCGGCGACACCACCGGGCTCGCTCCCGGACTGTGGCTGGCGACGGGAAGGACAGCGCCCGGTGCCGCGGCCAAGGGCCGGGTTAAGACGCCCGCGACCGATATCGGAGCGAACGGCGAGGGCACGAGCAGTCCCGGCAGCCCCTCTGACTTTGACGGCGCTCAGGCGATCACCGGCCAGTTCATCGGCCGGGGATTCCAGGACGTCCTGCTGTACTTCCCCTCGGGCAGCGACGCCGGCGGCGGCGAGGTGATGGCCGGCAGCGGCGACGGATCGGTCCTGCAGACAAACTCGGGCGATACGTTCTCCGTCCCATCCGGGACGTTCGCTGACCTGAACAGCGACAACCCGCTGCAGATCGTTAACGCCTACGGCTCGATCTACGGCACCGGCCTTCCTGACCTGCTCGCGATCAATGGCGATCCCGTCAGCGGGTACTACCTCGACTACTACGACGCGACCGCGCCGGGCTCGTACTACAACACGTTCTCGATCACCACGCCGACGCCGGACGGCACGAACGACTGGAACCAGTGGACGCTGGCGACGCTCGACTACAGCGGCGGCATCGGCATGTTCCTGTGGAATGAGAGCACCGGCGCGCTGTACCTGTGGACCAACGTGAGCTTCACCGACAACGGCACCGGGACCGGCAGCATCGCCTACACCCAGTACGAGCTCTCCGCACACTGGAACAAGGGCCAGCCGCTGCCGACGCTGGAGGCCGCGGACTTCGGCGCCAGCGCGGTGCCGGGTCTGTGGGCAGTCACGCCTGCCGGAGTCGCGACGGCCTACACGTTCTCGGATCTGTCTGCGACGTCGGTCGCCAAGGTGAAGGCAGGCAAGTCACAGCAGCTGTCCTGACCTGCAGGCTGGCCGCCGGGCGTGCGCCGGATCCTGCGCCTAGTGGCCGATCGTCAGGTGGATAACGCCGAGGTCGGCCAGTCCGTCGAGTGCTAGCTGCACGGCAAGCGCCGCGAGCAGGAATCCGAACACCTTCTCGGTCACGAGCATCCGGCTCGCGTCCAGCTTGCTGCCGACCTGGACAGCCCAGCGGAACACTGCGACGTCGATCGCAAGTACCACTACGAGCACGCCAACCGCCACTGCGAGCACTGCGATCGAGCGAGCCTCCGCCGACAGGGTGACCAGCACCACGATTCCGGCCGGGTTGAGCAGGTAAGGCACGGCCAGCGGGAAGACGGCGACCTGCATGGGGTCCCGGTCCTTGACCTGGTGACCGCCGTCATTCCCGTTCTGGCCGAGCACCATAGTGACCGCGATGATCAGCAGGATGATGCCGCTGGCGACGCCCAGGGCGCCCGGCGAGAAGTGCAGAAGCCTGGTGAGCAGGCCGCCGAGAACCAGGAGCAGCGCTGCGACCACGGCGGCGGTGGTCAGCATTTTGCGCAGGACCCGCCGCTTGGTGTCTTCGGCCATATCCGCGGTCACATCAAGGAACGGCACCAGCGCGATCTTGGGTCCGATGCCGATCAGGAGCAGCAGGAATGTGTCGATGACGAAGGCAGCGTCGAGCGATTCGAGTTCCTTCATCTGGCTCCGTCCGGTGAGCCCGCAGATCCACGGTGATGTTAAGTGCGGCTGAAAGCTGATGGTCAGCCTAGGGTCTGCGGCCGCCGGCGGCCAGCTTGGTACGGAGCCCGTTAGCCGTTCCACCAGTCGAGCACCCGGAGCGCGCGGAGGGTGTTCCAGCGGCTCGGCTCCCCGACGCCACCCTCAAGCGGGAAGTAAACGCGACCTGGATGCACGGCGTCGAGCAGCCAGCGGCCGTCCGGCTGCCGCTTCGAGCGAACGACATCCACGGCGCCGGCCAGCCGCGAATCGGGCGCGGCTCCCGAAGACCGGAAGTAGCCGAGCGCGCGCAGCACGTCGTAATGCCAGTAATAAGGAAAAGCGAAGCCGAGGTACTCCGGGCTGACGACCTCAGCTGTGCTCTTGCGCCGGAACAGGCCGCGCTCGAGCAGGTACTCTTCCGCGCCGCGCCGTGCCTCACGCACGGCGGCGGACCCGCCGGTCGCGCGCTCGAACTCCAGCAGCCCGTCGAGCACCGTGAGCGTCGTGTCGAAGGATGATCGCACCGAGCCGTTCTCCGCCTCGCAGTTCCAGCCGCCATCAGGCAGGCGCTCGCCGAGGATCCGGTCGACGAGCGGCGAGACATCCACGCCGAAGTAGGCGCCCGCCTCGATCGTCCTGCCGTTGATGCACGGCTCGACCTCGCCATCGAAGTAACGCTGCCCGGCATGCTCCCAGCGCCCGTGCTCAGCGATGAGCGCGATCGCCCGGCGAGCCGACTCCGACGCCGGATCGAGTCCGAGGATCTGCAGGGTCTGCAGGGTGTGCATCGTCGCCGTCCAGGGCTGGCCGGGTTCGTCGCCCCGGTAGGACGCCGGGAAGCAGGCGCCGCCGTCCCACAACCCGTCGGCGCCCTCGACCGCCAGCAGCCTGGCGCCCCAGCCGTCGTGCTCGACGCGAGCTCGCTCGGCGGCGATCTCATCGGGCGAGGCGCCGGTGAGATCGCGCAGCACCTGCCAGCGGATAGCCGGGTCAGAGTCGAGCAGCCAGTCGGTCACGGTCGTCAGGGCAGTCATCGAGGGCTCCTGGATGGCTGCGCTGAGGTTGGCGTTGTTTGTCATGAGGGCCACGGTAGATCTGATTCCGGACAATCAGCGTCCGCAATACTGCAGGCCCTGATGTGGATTCAGACGTTGAAGCGGAACTCCACCACGTCACCATCGCGCATGACGTAGTCCTTGCCCTCGATGCGCGCCTTGCCGGCGGCGCGGGCAGCGGCAATCGAGCCGGCCGCCATCAGGTCGTCGAACGACACGATCTCGGCCTTGATGAATCCGCGCTGGAAGTCGCTGTGAATCACGCCTGCGGCCTCGGGCGCGGTGGCGCCGACCGGGATCGTCCAGGCCCGTGATTCCTTCGGCCCCGCGGTGAGGAACGTGGACAGCTTCAGCGCGGCGAATCCGGCCCGCGCCAGCTGGGCCAGGCCGGGCTCGCCGAGACCGAGCTCGGTGAGCATCTCCGCGGCCTCGTCGGGCTCGAGCTCCGCCAGCTCGGCCTCGGTCTTGGCGTCGAGGAAGATCGACTCGGCCGGGGCGACCAGCTCGGCGAGCTTCTTCCGCAGCCCGTCGTCGGCGAGCTCCGCGTCGTCCTCGTTGAACACGTACAGGAACGGCTTGGCAGTCAGCAGCTGCAGTTCGCGCAGGTCGGCGAGGTCGATCCCGGCGGCCGCGGCGCCGGCGAACAGCGTCGTCCCGCCGTCGAGCAACTGCTGTGCCTTCGCGGCCGCGTCCGCGACCCTGACGCGATCCGGGTCCCGGGCGAACTTGGCCTCCTTGGCCAGCCGCGGCGCCGCCTTCTCCAGCGTCTGCAGGTCAGCCAGCATCAGCTCGGTTGCGATTGTCTCGATGTCGCGCTCGGGCGACACGTCGCCGTCTACGTGACTAACGTCCGGATCGGTGAAAACGCGGACAACCTGACAGATCGCGTCGGTCTCGCGGATGTGCGACAGGAACTGGTTCCCGAGCCCCTGACCGGCCGACGCGCCGCGAACCAGCCCGGCGATATCCACAAACCTGACAGTGGCCGGGACGATCTTCGCCGAGTCGTACAGCCCGGCGAGCGCGTCCAGCCGGGCGTCCGGAATGCCAACAATCCCGACGTTCGGCTCGATGGTGGCGAACGGGTAGTTGGACGCCAGCGCACTCGCTCGGGTCAGCGCGTTGAACAGGGTGGACTTACCGACGTTGGGCAGGCCGACGATTCCAATGGACAGGCTCACCTGCAAATTCTAAGTGCCAGCGGGAACGCGCCGAGCCGTCCGCCCGGCCGCGCGCCAGTGGCGGCAGAACGAGGCTGGTCAGGGCCCCGCCGGACGAAACTGCCGATCCCGGCCGGGCGTGTCGGACCCTGGAACTGTCGCCAGCGGCTGCAAGCATGCAAGATATGAACGCGATTTCGCTGCTCATCGGCCTCCTGCTGGGTGCCGCTCTCGGTGCCGTCATCGGCTACCTGCTGTCGCGCGGACGGCTGGCCGGGCTCGCCGCCGACCTGACTGGTCAGGCCAGGGCCGCCGAGGAGAGGGCGCGGGCCGCGGACCAGCGAGCTGCCCTGATGGAAGCTGCCGCCGAGAAGCGGGAGGCCCTGATCGACGGCCAGCTCGCGGACCGGTTCCAGGAACTGTCCGCGCAGGCCCTCGATCGCAGCGCCCAGACCTTCCTGACGATGGCCGAGGGCAGGCTCAGCGCCGCCAACGTCAAGGCGGCGGGCGACCTTGACACCCGGAAAGTAGCGGTCGAGCAGCTGGTCCAGCCGCTGCGCGACACCCTGGCCCGGGTGGAGAGCCAGCTGCGCGAGAGTGAGGCGGCCCGCCGGTCCTCGCATGCAGCGCTCGCCGAGCAGGTGGCGATCGCCCGGCAGAGCTCGGATCAGCTGCGCACCCAGACCCAGTCGCTGGTGACAGCCCTGCGGCGGCCGGAAGCACGCGGGCGCTGGGGCGAGATGCAGCTGCGGCGCGTGGTCGAGCTTGCCGGGATGGCCAGCAGGTGCGACTTCGAGGAGCAGGTCGGCGTCTCGACGTCCGACGGCGCGCTCCGGCCCGACATGGTGATCAGGCTGGCGGGCGGCAAGAACATCGTGGTCGACTCGAAGGTGTCACTGGCCGCGTACCTGGAAGCGGCCGAGACCTCGGACGAGGATGTCCGCGAGGCCCGGCTGCGGGCGCACGCCCGGCACCTCCGCGAGCACGTCGACCGGCTGGCCGCCAAGGCGTACTGGACCGCGCTGAGCCCGTCCCCCGAGTTCGTCGTGCTCTTCATTCCCGGCGAGGCGTTCCTGGCTCCCGCGCTGGAGCACGACCCCGCCCTGCTCGAGCACGCCATGGCCAGCAAGGTGCACATAGCGACACCGACGACGCTGGTGACGATGCTGCGGACCGCGCAGTACGCCTGGCAGCAGGCGGCGCTCTCGGACAACGCGCGGGCCGTCTTCGATCTCGGGCGCGAGCTCTACGACCGGATCGCCAGCCTGGGCAAGCATGTCGACGGCCTCGGGAAGGCCCTGACGAACGCGGTGTCGACCTACAACAGGACGGTCGGCTCGCTGGAGAGCCGCGTGCTCGTGAGCGCGCGCAAGCTGAACGAGCTCGGCGTCGTCGAGGGCGAGCTCGAGCAGCTGCGGCCCGTCGACGAGACGGTCCGGTCGCTGTCCGCGCCCGAGCTCATCGTCGAGGCAGGACCGGAGCTCGTGTCCGGACCGGTGAAGGCCAGGGACGCGGTGAGTCAGCAGCAGCTCTTCGGGACCGGACGCCCCGTCAGCGCCGCAGGCTGACCGATGGGCGGCAACGCGAACCCGGCCCTCGGCGCGACCTACGGGGAGCAGTGATGCAGAACCGGATCACCGGGAGGATCACCCGACTCATCCGCCTGAGCGCCGGGTATCCGGCTGTGAGCGCGCGCGGTGTCGCGCACCCCGACACTGACTGGCAGCCGGGTGGCGACTGGCAGCCGGGCACGACCCCGGATCCCGGTGCCGGCTGGCAGGCCGACCCGGAGCGGGAGCCGGATATGGTCTGGCAGCCTGCGGCCGCCTGGCGGCCGCGGCCTGCTCGGGCGCGGACCGGGGCGGAGCAGGCGCGCGCCAGCTTTCGCTCCCACCTCACGGCGCGCGGCGCGCTGCTCGGCATGTTCGTCCTGGTACTGGCCGCGTGCCTGCTCGCGGCCTGGCGTGAGGTCGACGTGCTGGCCGGTCTCGGCTACTGCGCGGGGTGCGTGCTGACGCCGGTCTATGCGCGCCGCGAGGCTCAGCTCAGGATCGTGCTTTCCGCCCCGGCGGTATTTCTGCTCGCTGATGTCATCACGCAGGCGGTCACCGCGCAGGGCAATACCAGCCACGGTTCGGTCCTGTCAGTGCTGGAGGGCACGGGCCTGACCCTCGCTGACGCGGCGCCATGGCTGTTCGCGGGCACGGCCGCCTGTGTTGCCGTGGCTATGACCCGCGGCCTGCCGCAGTGCGTTCGCGACCTGCGCGCCGGGCCGGCCGGCGCAGCTCGCCTGCGCGCCGGAGCGGGCGCGCGGCCGGAGCCAGGCGGCACCGCGGATCGGGGACGGCGCGGCGAGTCAGGCCTGCGCGGCCATCACACGCTGCGCCCCTAGGTCATCCGGCGGTACCGCGGGACCAGGGCTGAACTACGGGATCAGGACGTGCCGCCGGCGGCTTGCGCAGCTCCCGCGGCAGGCCGAACACCATGCGCTCATGCACGGCCTCGACTTCCTCGACGTCACCGAAGCCGTTCGCGGCCAGCAGCGCCAGAACTCCGTCGACCAGGTCCTCCGGGACCGAGGCGCCGCTCGTGACGCCGACGGTGGTGACTCCGTCCAGCCACCCCACGTCAAAGCCCGAGGCGTCATCGACCAGGTAGGCGGCGCGAGCGCCGGCGTCCCTGGCGACCTCGACCAGGCGGACGGAATTCGAGGAGTTCACCGAGCCGACGACGATGACCAGGTCTGACTCGCCCGCGATCTGCTTCACGGCGACCTGCCGGTTCTGGGTGGCGTAGCAGATGTCGTCGCTCGGCGGGTCGAGCAGCTGCGGGAACCGTGTCCGCAGCGCCGCCACGGTCTCGGTGGTCTCGTCAACTGAGAGTGTGGTCTGCGACAGCCACGCGACCTTCGACGGGTCCCGCACCTGAACCGAGTCGCTGCCCGCGGGCCCGTCGACCAGGTGGATGTTCGCCGGTGCCTCACCGGTCGTGCCGACAACCTCTTCATGGCCCTCGTGGCCGATCAGCAGGATGTCGTAGTCCTGGGCCGCGAACCGGCGGGCCTCGTTATGGACCTTCGTGACGAGCGGGCAGGTCGCGTCGATGGTCCGCAGGCCTCGTTCCCTGGCTTCCTCGCGCACTTCCGGAGACACGCCGTGCGCGGAGAACACCACGACGGAGCCCTCGGGCACGGACTCAGTCTCCTCGACGAAGATCGCGCCGCGCTCCTCAAGCGTCTTCACCACATGGGTGTTATGCACGATTTGCTTACGGACGTAGACCGGCGCGCCGTAGCGCTCCAGCGCCACCTCGACGGTCTGCACGGCCCGGTCAACGCCGGCGCAGTAGCCACGGGGCCTGGCGAGCAGCACTCGGCGCATCTGGGCAGACATAGCCCTAGTTTAGGTGATCGCCCCTGGCGTGTATCCAGACGCCGGTCCTGACGGAGGCAGGGCCAGGTCTGCGGCGCTCCGGCCGTGATCCGAGCGAATTGCCGGCTCCTGGCCTCCGACTGCCGCCGGGCCAGCGACAATAATCTGAGAACGGCGCTTCGCCCAGCCCAGCGGCCTTCCCCCGGCGTTCGAGCCGACGACAGCCGGGCTGCGGTCAGTCGAGGGAGAACGATCGTCACATGGGCATCCCGCAGGTCCCTGATCAGGTGAGACGAGGACCGACGCTGGCACTCCGGGCCGTATTCGCAGGGATCGGGAAGATAGTGATGGCAGCGGACCGGCCGCAGGCCAGCTCCAGCCAGTCAGACGGCCGGGCTTCCGCGGAACGGCAGCGACCCGCAGCCAGGCGGCAGCAGCGGTCCGCTCCGCCCCCGGCGGCGTCCCGGTGGCGCTCCCTTGACCAGACCGGGAACGTCCGGCTGCTGTCCTCGGAGGATCTCGGCGACGAGGACGAGGCCCGAGGCACCGCAGCCGGACAGTCCCTTACCGCGGCGGCCGAGTCGAGCCAGCCGCCGCCAGCAGCAGCCAAGCCGATCGCCCAGGAGGCGGCGCTTCCGCTGCCCCGCTATGACGACCTGCCGCTTGCCTCGATCCGCGCTCGACTGCGCGGCCTGTCGGTCAGTCAGCTGCGCATCCTCGCGGAGTACGAGGCCCGCAACGCCGAGCGGCCGGAGGTACTCGGCATGTTCGAGCGCCGCATCGAGAAGCTCGAAGCACAGTCGTGACCGCCCGGTCTGCTGGTGAACGCCTGCGTCCTCCGCCTGATGCGCAGTGCCGCTAGAGACATCCGAGCAGTCGCCCGTTCCGGTCCGGACGGTTCTGCGGCTCGTCGGCGAGTGGATCAGCCGCCTTGGCAAGGTCTGGATCGAGGGCCAGATTGCCGAGCTGAACCGGCGCGGCGGCACGGTGTTCCTCACGCTGCGGGACCCCGTCGCGGCCGTATCAGCGCGAGTCATCTGCACGGCCGCAGTGCTGGACGCGACAAGCCCGCCGCCGGGCGTCGGCGCCAGGGTCGTTGTCTGGGCCAGGCCGGAGTTCAACTCGGCCAAGGGATCGTTCGCCCTGACCGCAACGCAGATCAAGGCAGTCGGCATTGGCGATCTGCTCGCCCGGCTCGAGCGTCTCAGGACGGCTCTCGCCGCCGAGGGCCTGTTCGCGGCCGAGCGCAAGCGGCGCCTGCCGTTCCTGCCGGGAACCGTCGGCCTGATCTGCGGCCGCGACTCGGCAGCCGAGCGGGACGTCCTGCGCAACGCCGCGCGCCGGTGGCCAGCCGTGCGATTCCGGGTTGAGCAGGTCGCCGTGCAGGGCCCGCATGCCAGCGAGGAGATCGTGCTGGCACTGCAGCGGCTCGACGCCGATCCCGCGGTAGATGTGATCATCGTCGCCCGCGGCGGAGGGTCGGTAGAGGACCTGCTGCCGTTCTCCGATGAGGACCTGATTCGTGCCGTCGCTGGCTGCGTCACGCCGGTCATCAGCGCGATCGGGCATGAGCAGGATGTGCCGCTGCTCGACCTGGTCGCCGACGTACGGGCGTCCACTCCGACGGATGCGGCCCGGCGGGCCGTGCCGGATGTCGCCGAGCAGCTTGACCTGATCGGCCAGCTCCGGTCCAGGGCGCGCCGGTCGGTTGCCCTGGCCTGGACCGGGAGGCCTCGTGGCTGAGCGCGGTCACCTCCCGCCCTGCACTGGCCAGCCCGACGCGCGAGATCGACCGCCAGCACGAGCAGGTCCTTGGCCTGTCCGATCGTGCCCGGCTGGCGATCTCCGGCGGGCTCAGCCGGGCTGCCGATGACCTGGCCCACATCACGGCGCGGCTGATCGCGCTGTCGCCGGCCGGAACGCTGCGGCGTGGCTACGCGATCGTGCAGCAGGCCGATGCCAGCGTGGTCCTCTCGGCAGCGCAGGTCAGCGAGGGCGAAGTGCTGACCGTGAGGTTCGCCGCCGATCAGCTGCCGGTGACGGCAGGCCGCCGGCCGGATCAGTAGAGCGACCGTCAGCTGTGCGGGCCGTCCATCCGCCAGCTGACAGGCGACCACGGGAACCTGCGGTACCAGCAGCTGCCGAGTTCGGCCAGGTACGCCGGCCTGGTGCGCTGCGCCCGGCACCGGGCTCTCGGATGCCCTTCTGCCCCGGAACTCGCAGCCGCGGCGAGCCAGGCCCGCTGACGGCGGCGGTGCCGCGCCGCCGGCCTGGTGGCGCACGATCCGGGCACTGATACAGCACACGAGCGCCGCACACCAGGATGATCATGACTGTTCATCGTGCCCCTTCGGCCCTTTATGTGCTCGCCACTTCATCGCCACCGGGTCTCACCGCGTTACGGCCCACTAGGCTTGCCAGGGTGGCAGCACGCAGCAAGGACGACGCCAGCGCCGAGACGCCGGCCGGATCTCGGGATGGCTCCCGCCCCCCGTACGAGCAGGCCCGCGACGAGCTGATTGAGCTGGTGAAGCGGCTGGAAGCGGGCGGGCTCACGCTGGAGGAGTCACTGCTGCTGTGGGAGCGGGGCGAACAGCTGGCCGCTATCTGCGAGGACTGGCTGGAGGGCGCCCGCGCGCGGCTCGCCACCGCGCTGGCCAGGCGAGAGGATGCCGGGCACGAGCCCGGTGCACCCTTCTGACGTGCCGGTCAGCTCAGCTAGGCCTGGGGCGCGGGCCGGGCGCGGAGCCTCGACAGGACCTCCAGCACGCCATCCGCCAGCTGACGCGCCCGGACGGCGTCAGGGGCAAGCGAGACCTCGGCGACCGCGAGCATCATCGCGCCGGTCATCACGATCGCGGCGGCCTCGTCCAGAGGCTCACCGCTGCGCGCGAAGAACTCGGTATTGCGATGGACCCAGTCCGACAGCCGCTGGCGCCACATGACCTCGAAGCCGGGCGGCCCGTCGCCGCGGGCGAACATGCCAACCAGATCCCGCTGCTCAATGCAGACGTCAAGATAGCCGCGGGCGCCCGCCAGCAGCAGCCGCATCGGATCGGTGACGCCCTGGTCACGGCACTCCCGCACGGCCCTGCGGGTGCGGACGTCATGCTCGTTGTGCAGTTCCTCGAACAGCGCGAGGTACAGGTCAGCCTTGCCGGAGAAGTGGTGGTACAGGCTGCCGACACTCGCGCCCGCGAGCGCGACGATATCGGTGACGCCGGCCTGCGCGTATCCCTCCAGCATGAAGACCTCGCGGGCTGCTGCCAGCAGCACGGCGCGGGTTGAGGAGCCGCGCTCGGCGGCCCGGCTGAGGTGAGGTACGTGATCGGTAGTAGTCATGTGCTCCGGCGTTCTGGTCCCGGCCCGGTCCAGGGCGGGCAGGCCGACTGCCCGGCCTTCTACATAGGATTCCATCACGGGCCGCTGACAGGAAGGTGCTTGGCAATGAGCGAGGATCAGGCAGCCGCGACGCCCGGTGGGCCGGCCAAAGGCAGCGACCCAGCCTTCGGCGGCGTGGCCGGCGCCCCCGGCATCGCCGACCCCGCGGTCGACCCGGCGGCGGATCCCGGAGCAGCGACGCCCGAGCCTGGCCGGCATGCCCCGGACCGGAACCTGGCTCTGGAGCTGGCAAGGGTCACCGAGGCCGGGGCGATGGCCTCGGCGCGCTGGGTCGGCCGGGGCGATAAGAACAAAGCGGACGGCGCCGCCGTGAATGCCATGCGGCAGCTCATCAACACCGTCTCCATGAACGGCGTCGTGGTCATCGGCGAGGGCGAGAAGGACCAGGCGCCGATGCTCTACAACGGCGAGCAGGTCGGTGACGGCAGCGGGCCGAAGTGCGATGTGGCCGTCGATCCGATCGACGGCACGCGGCTGTGCGCGAACGGCATGCCCAACGCGATCTCGGTGATCGCCGTCAGCGCTCGGGGCGCGATGTACGACCCCTCGGCTGTCTATTACATGTCCAAGCTCGTCACCGGCCCCGAGGCGGCCGGCTCCGTCGACATCGATGCGCCGCCAGCCGTCAACGTGGCTGCGGTCGCCCGCGCCAAGAGCTGCTCGCCGTCAGACGTCACCGTCGTCATACTTGACCGCCCCCGGCACGCAGAGCTGATCAGCGAGGTGCGGCAGGCCGGCGCCAGGATCAAGCTGCTGACCGATGGGGACGTCGCCGGGGCGATCATGGCGGCGCGCGACGGTACCGGTGTCGACCTGCTGCTCGGCATCGGCGGGACCCCGGAGGGCATCATCGCCGCGTGCGCGATCAAGTGCCTGGGCGGCGTGATCCTGGGCAAGCTCGCGCCCCGCGACGACGCGGAGCGAGCCAAGGCTCTCGACGCCGGCCACGACCTGAGCCGGGTCCTCAGCACCGACGACCTGGTGACGTCGGATGACGCGTTCTTCGCCGCCACCGGAATCACCGACGGGGAACTGCTGGCCGGCGTCCGCTACCGGTCTGGCGGGGCCAGCACTCACTCACTGGTGATGCGAGCCAGGTCCGGGACCGTACGCAACATCTACAGTGAGCACCAGCTGTGGAAGCTCAGCGCCTACAGCTCGGTGGACTTTCACTAACGGCCCTGGGCGAGGACCGGTCAGGCGCGGCTGTAGTGAAGGCCGATCGCGCCGTCTTCCAGGATGGTGGCCTGGGTCAGGCCCCAGGCCGAGTTCGGCAATCCCTCGGCGAACAGGCGCAGGCCGCCACCCAGGAGCACAGGAACCACGGCGAAGCGCAGGTCGTCGATCAGTCCGGCCCGCAGCAGCGCCCGGATGACGCTCGCGCTGTTAATCACGAGGATGTCCCGGCCGGGGGCATCCCGCAAAGTCCTTACCTCTGACTCCACATCGCGGGCAATCCGCGAGTTCTCCCATTCCGCCTCCTGAAGGGTGCGGGAGACCACCACCTTCTCCACCGTGTTCAGGAACACGCCCAGGTCGCGGGTACGCGGATCGGTGCCCGGGTCAGCGGTGATTGCCGGCCATACCGAGTAGAACCCCTCATAGTTGGTGCGGCCCACCACGACCGTCGACGCGCCCCGCCAGATCCCTTCGAAGTGCGCCGCCGAAGATGCCCGCTGGACGTGCTCATACAGCCAGGTGTCCTGCGCGGGACCTCCCGGCCCGCTGGTGTAGCCGTCAATCGAGATCGTGACCCACGCGACGACCCGTCGCTGCTGCTCAGACACCTCAGTCCTCCATGGCCGGTTCTGCCAGTACAACGGCTGAGCCGGGAAAAGCTCATCGTTCGGGCAGCGGTTCCCGGGCATCCGGACCGTGGCGGATGGCCGGAGCTAGCGGAGCGATCCCCGGCGGAGGCCGCCGAGACGCCGCGGCCGCTTGGGCGATGTCACCCTGATGGTGCCGCCGAAGCCGACCGTTCGCAGCTCGATGACCGGCTGCGCGAGATCAGGCTGTCCCGGCGCGGGCAGCCGCGGCCATGGCTGGCGCACGGTCCGGGTGACCTTGCGGGTGAGCACGGCAGTGCCGCTCATCTCGACGGCCACGCCCTCGGGGACGATCAGGTGAATGGTTCCGAGTATCAGCGTTGCGTAGATGATGATCCGGCCGCTCTGCAGGAGCGCCTCGCGCAGGTCTAGCTCAACCTCGCCGCAGACTGCGACGACCGGCAGGCTGTCCGGCACGACCCAGCGACCGTCCCTGCTGTCCCGTCCGAACACCCCGGTGACAGCCCGGCGTCCGTCCAGCCGGATGGGCTGCGCGCTGGGGCCGACCAGGTCGGTTGTCAGCACGGCAAGATCGCCCAGAGTGCGGGCAGCGCACGCCCGCTCGACGCGCTCGGAATGCTCAGCCGGAGTCAGCCTGCCATCCGCCGCGGCCTCCCCGAGCAGGCTGATGACGCGTTCCCGGTCAAAGTCCGAGGCACGAAGATCTCGGGGCGCCGGGCGGTATGTCACACTCAGAAGATACTCCAGCCGCAGGTCGCCGCCGGCGCGGCGAGCAGGCCGCAGGCTCGGCACGGCCGCGTCTGGTCACCCCCGCCCGCGGGGCCGGAAACTAGCTCAGACCCAGGTCCTGCCGCGGTCGGTTGTCGTGAGCTCGACGACTTTGCCGGACTCCTCGATGTAGAAGAGCACGCCCGCGCCGTCGACCCAGGCGATCACCGACGGGGTCCCCTTCGCCTTGGTCGGGCTGATGTTGCCCCATTCGCTCCACGCCTTGTTGTCCCACCTGGCCGACTGAATGTAGCCGTCGGCGCCGAGCCCGGCGACGACCATCTCGCCGTCCGGCCAGCGGGCGGACGCGACAGCCGAGACATTTCCTCCGACATTGATCACCTTGGGCTCCTTCGGCGGCGGGGGCGGCGGGGGCTTGGCGGGCGCTGGCGTCTTGCCGAGCGCGGTGAACATTGCCTTCTGACTGGCATAGTTCGCCACATCACGATCGATCTCACCGGTGATGTCGTACTGATGGATGGCCCAGGTCTTCCACGGGGCCGGTACCTGGGGGTCGCCGCCGGCCGCGACGGGTCGGCGATCCAGAGCGGGTAACTGCCCAGATGAGCGCAGTTCCCGGCCGCGGCGAAGTCGATGAACGTGTACACCAGCGGCTTGCGGCCGATCCTGCTGTGCAGCTCGGACTGCACGTCAGCACTCCACGTCGCGACGTGCGCGGCCGTCGTGCCGTCGCTGACCTCGAGGTCGAGCGCAACCGCATCGGTGTCGTGCAGACCGAGCTTGTTCAGCTCGGCCAGAAAAAAGTTGACGGTCTCCGCGGCGCTGACCGAAGGATGGCCGAAGAAGTAGGCGATCCGGCCCTTCTTATTCTTCTTCAGCCAGTCCCAGTCCGCGGCCGCATCCGGGTTCACGTAGCGCGTGCCGTCAGGCTCCAGCTCAGTCAGCTTGACCGCCGCCCAGACGATGCTGCCCGCTGCCTTCGCCCAGTCAGCAGGAGGACCCTGGAAACTCGAGACGTCGACGCCCTTGAGAGTTTTCCGCGCGGCCGATGACGTCAGTGAGCGGATCCAGTTCAGCACCGGCCGATTGTAACGGCTTAGGTACAGCCAGATGTGAATTACCGCCATTCGGCGCGGTAATACCCTGGCCATTCCGCGAGTCCGCACGTCAAGCGGCCCGCGGTGACCGACCGGAGCCGTAGCCGGCGACGCCTGCAGCGCCTGTTAGTTTTGTCCTAGCAATTAAGTACGCGAGCGGACGGGGTGAGTGAATCCACCGTGGCCAGGTCCGGGGGCGGGCAGGGCCCGCACGGCGGGAAGTACAAGTGGGTCGCGCTGTCCAACACCACACTCGGAATGCTCGCGGCGACCGTCAACGCGTCGATCGTGATCATCGCGCTGCCCGCTATCTTCCGCGGCATCCACCTTGACCCGCTGCAGCCCAGCAACATCAGCTACCTGCTCTGGATGCTGATGGGCTACCTGGTCGTCTCGGCCGTCCTGGTCGTGACGCTCGGCCGGCTCGGCGACATCTACGGCCGGGTCAGGATGTACAACGCAGGGTTCGCGATCTTCGGCCTCGGCGCGCTGGCGCTGCCATTCGATCCCTTCCTCGGCGGCAAGGGCGCACTCTGGCTCATCGGCTTTCGGGTCATCCAGGCCATTGGCGGCTCGATGCTCATGGCCAACTCCCCCGCCATCCTGACCGACGCCTTCCCGCCCGACCAGCGCGGCACGGCCATGGGCATCAATCAGGTGGCCGGCATCTCCGGTCAGTTCATCGGCCTGATCCTGGGCGGCCTGCTCGCCGCCGTTGACTGGCGGCTCGTGTTCATCGTCTCGGTGCCGATCGGCCTCGGCGGGACGATCTGGTCGTACCTGAGCCTGAAGGAGGTCGGCCTCAGGACACCCGCCAGGATCGACTGGCTCGGCAACATCACTTTCGCGGTCGGCCTCATCCTGCTCCTGACCGGGATCACCTACGGGATCCAGCCCTACGGCGGGCACTCGATGGGCTGGACCAGCCCGCTGGTGCTGACCGGGCTGATCGGCGGTCCGGCGCTTCTTGTCGTGTTCTGCATCATCGAGACCAGGGTCGAGTCCCCGATGTTTGACCTGCACCTGATGAAGATCAGGGCGTTCGCGGCCGGGACCATGGCGACCCTGCTTGCCTCCATCGCCCGCGGCGGGCTGCAGTTCATGCTGATCATCTGGCTGCAGGGCATCTGGCTGCCGCTCCACGGCTATGCCTATAAGGACACGCCACTGTGGTCGGGCATCTACCTGCTGGCGCTGACGGCTGGCTTCGTCGTCTCCGGACCGGTATCGGGCTGGCTGTCGGACAAGCACGGCGCCCGCGCCTTCGCCTCCGGCGGCCTGCTGGTGTCGGCGCTCGCCTTCGCCGGCCTCCTGCTGATTCCGGTCGACTTCAGCTACCCGGAGTTCGCCGGGCTGATTTTCCTGGCCGGCGCCGGGATGGGCCTGTTCTCCGCCCCGAACGCAGCGGCGATCATGAACAGCGTGCCGGCCAAGCAGCGGGGTGCCGCCTCGGGCATGCTCGCCACGTTCCAGAACTCCGGGTTCGTGCTCTCCATCGGCGTCTTCTTCTCGCTCATGATCGCGGGTCTCGCGGCTACGCTGCCGAAGACGCTGACCAGCGGCCTGACCGCACAGGGCGTCCCGGCCGGGATCGCGCATCAGATCGCCTCGCTGCCGCCGGTCGGCAGCCTGTTCGCCGCGTTCCTCGGCTATAACCCGGTCAAGCAGCTGCTGACACCAACGGGGATCCTGGCCCGTCTCCCGGCGCACAACGTGTCGATGCTCACCGGCCAGGCGTTCTTCCCCCGGCTGATCTCGCAGCCGTTCCACCACGGCCTGGTCATCGTCTTCAGCACGGCCATCGTCGTGCTCCTGATCGCAGCCGCGGCGTCCGCCTTCCGCGGCGGCCGGTACGTGCACGAGGAGACCGCCGGGAGTGGCGTGGAGGCGGCGGCGACTGCCGCGGGCTCGGCCACCTCGGCAGCCGGAACCGACATCGTGGCCGATGACCTCGCCGCCGAGGAGGCGGACCGGGAGTCCGTGCGGACCGATCGCCCGCTGCCGTAACCAGGCTCACCCCGGGCTGGGCCTGATGAGTGCCGCGACGGTCGCCGGCGTCACCGCAGCGGCGGCCCTGCTGGCCCGGCTCGCACGGTAACCCGGCTACCTGGCCTCGGCGTACCGGTCCCTGGCGGCGTTGCCGACCGGGCAGCCCCCCGGCGAGCCGCGGCAGATGCCGGTGTCGCACAGCCGGCAGATCCACCGGACGGCGCCGGGCGGCCGCATCATGCCGACGAGCATCTTGCCGGTCAGCGCGTCCAGCTGGGCGCGTTCCGCCTGCGAGAGCACGGCCGTGGCACGGTCCAGTACGCCCGCACGGGCGCGGCAGACCTCCTCCGCTGCTGACCGGCCCGTTTCGGTCAGGACGACTGCGGTCGAGCGCCGGTCAGCCCCTTCCGCACGCTCGATGTAGCCGGCCTGCCCGAGCCGGTCCAGCAGGCGCACGGTGCCCGACGAGGTGAGCCCGAGCACCTGCCGGAGCTGGTCCACGCTCGGACGGTCCAGGAAATGCAGGAGAGCCGCCAGCGCGGCCGGGGCCGAGTCGGCGCGGCCTGCCGCCGCCGCTGTCGCGTCCGCAACCTGATCGGCGACTACCAGCGCCAGGGCGCCGAAGACGTTGGCCGGGCGGTCAAGACCGGCATGATCAGCCAAGGGTGTAATCGAGTGCGTAAGTGCCCGGCGGGGTTGCCGTCGCGACCGACTCGCCGCTGCCGGTCAGGCCGGCCAGGCCGCCGGTTCCCGAGCCCTCGATGACCTGCCAGCGTGACTGCGCCTGGCCGTCAGTGAACTCCCCGTCCGCCTGCACGACAAAGCTGCCGTCGACCCCGCCGAGCGTTCCGGTCACGCGCTGGATGCCGGTGAACACCGCTGTGCCGTCCGGCCGGTAGCACATCACGGAGTCCCAGGTTGCCTCGCCAACCAGGTCGCCCTCCATGCCGAACTTCACGGATGCCCTGGTGAGCTTCGCATCGCCGCCGAGCTCCTGATAGGTGCTCTCGTCCCAGGCTGCGACATTGAACGTCCCTGCTGCGTGCGCCATCGCTATCCCCTCCGCTGTCGTCCGCGAGCCGCGGGCCGCCGCCCCGGAGACCGGGCGAGCGGCGCGACCTATAGATGTGTGAGTCACACACTAATTTAGCGCAGGCCGGTCCGGCGCAGCACGCCGGCCGGGTCTTTCTCGGACGATATGGCGATGTAGCGGGCGACTTCGGCCGCCTCAATGGCCCGCATGCGACCGGACTGACAGACCGCCGGCGCGGGAATGATGACGGTGCGCTTCCTCGCCGCTGCATCGGGTGACGAAGACGAGTCAGCGCTCCTGATTGCGTGATGAGCTCCAGCATCGGCAGGGACGCCGTGAAAGATGATGACGATTCGCCGGCCGCCGGACCAGGCGGCTATGCGACGGACAGAACCAGCGCCAGCACCCCCGCCAGCACTGCCGGATGCGGCCTGACTGACCGCGCTGGGCGGCCGCGATGGAAAGTGCTGCTGATCGGCCTGCTGCTGATCGTCAGCCTCGTCCTGACTGTGCTGTTCGTGGCAGCACTGGCCGGTGCCGTGCTCGCCCATCACTGGGCTCAGGCGCTCGATGACTCACGGGACGCCGTTCCGGCCGCGGTCGGCTGGTCGGCGCTGCTGATCGTGCTGCTGGCCGGCGGACGGAACCCGGCGCGGCAGATGCTCGCCGATGACAGTCACGCGGCGCGCGAGAGGGAACGGCGCGCCGCACGGGACGCGGACTCGGTCCGCCGGGCCGAGCAGCGCGTCGACAAGCTGACGGCCCGGCTGCTGGCACTCAGCGCAAGCACGCCGCCGCCGGCCAGCGGCGTCGCGCCGGGCGAGGTACCCGGCTGGCCCGGCCCCGGCGCGAGCCGCCATGCCGGCCTGCAGGCAGCCATCACGAGGGCCCGGCTTGACCAGGCCGAGCAGTGGCTCGCCGGCGCCCGTGCGGCGCTGGCCGTCAGCGAGCGTGAACTCGCGGAGGCCAGAGATCAGCAGGCCGGCGATGCGCGGGATCAGGCCAGCGGAGCGGGCCCGACCGCAGGCCGCATGGCCTGAGCACGGCCCGCGGCGGAGTCAGATATCGGCGTGCATGTCGGAGCCCAGCGTCACGCGCAGGATCTCCTCCGCGGAGTCAGCGGCCGCACGCGCCGTAATCACGTTGGTGTGCGCTTCGTTCAGGTTGCCCAGGCCTATGCAGGTGGACGCCACGGCGATGTCGTGCGCCGCGAGCTCTAGCTGCCGGCTTGCCTCACTGAGATCGACGGGAGCACCGGTCTGCTCCGGGCTGCCACCCTGCTCGGGGATGCTGCTCACTGTTCACCATCCTCACCCTCGCTGCTGGTCCGGATGGCTGGCCGGCGTCCGAGTTCTCTCGGGGCACCGGCCGGTCGCCCGGCACCGGGTTGTTACCCGGGAAAGCCCGGCCCATGCCCGGCTCGCGTGGCCAGCGGCGCCGACTGTCAGTCGCCGGACCCGGCAGCGGCCGGCGTCAGCACGCTGTCGATCACCAGCCCGGTCAGCCGCGCGGGCTGATCGGGGTCGGACGGCGCCACCTCGGTGGCCATGAGCAGGCCGTGCGCCAGCCGGAAGATATCGACGCTTTTCACGTCGAGGCGGGCCTCCCCTGCCTCCTGCGCGCGGCCCAGCAGCGAATCCGTGCAGCTGCGCAGGATGGTGCTGCATGAGGACATCAGCTCGGAGTCCTTGCCGATGGTGGCGACCAGCGCGGAACTGAGGCTTCGCTTGGTCCGGCCGAACGCGATGAACGCCCGCATCCAGTCACCGAGCGCCGCGCCAGGCGACTCCGCGGTCATCAGCTTGGCCGCGAGCGCGTCCAGCGCGTCGACCTGCTCCTTGTACACCGCCTCAAGCAGCGCCTGCCGCGCCGGGAAATGCCGGTACAGCGTGCCGATCCCGACTCCTGCCCGGCGGGCGATCTCCTCGAGCGACACGTCATCGGCACCATGCTCGGCGAATGCCGCAGCTGCCGCGGCCAGCAGCCGCTCATAGTTGCGGCGCGCGTCAGCCCGCTTCGGCGGTCCGGTCTGGCTGACCGGCTCGGCTGCGCCCATTAACGACACCACCATTATCGAGTTGCAAAGCGGAGGCATCCTCCGTATAGTTACCGGAGGGATCCTCCGAATAGAGCCTAGCTTAGCTCACTCCCGCCGTGCTGGCCAGCGCAGCCAGGCACCGGCATCCCTGATCTCTGCCTGCTTCACGTACGCATGCTCGCGGCCAGCACGTTCCGCGGGCGCACCGCACCACACTGTTCCGGGAAGGAACCATGTCCTCTTCACCTACCTCGTCCGTGCCTGCCCGCTCTGCGGCCGGGGCGCAGCAGGTCGGTCCCGCAGCACCGGCCGGTTCTGCCGGGTCCGGCCGCGACCGGCGCAACATCACCCTGGCGGTGGTGCTCTGCGCCCAGCTCATGATCGTCCTGGACATGACGGTCGTGAACATCGCGCTGCCGTCCATGGCGACGGGCCTGCACCTGTCAGCGACCAGCCTGTCCTGGGTCCTGAACGCCTACGCGCTGACCTTCGGCGGCCTGCTGCTGCTCGGCGGCCGGGCTGCAGACATTCTCGGCAGGCGCCAGACCTTCATGGCCGGCCTGACCATCTTCACTCTCGCCTCGCTGGCGGGCGGCCTGGCGACCTCGTCCGGCCTCCTGCTGGCGGCGCGCGCTGTCCAGGGCGTCGGCGGGGCCATCGCGTTGCCTGCGGTGCTGGCCGCGATCGTGGCCGGATTCCCCGAAGGCCGGGAGCGGTCTGCGCACTCAGCATCTTCACCGCCGTGACCATGGGCGGCTCGTCGCTGGGGCTGGTGC
>CAVVBL010000007.1:0-185454 GCA_963746485.1 uncultured Actinomycetota bacterium
CGTCCGCGTCGACCAGCACGGGAACGTCGCTGGCCAGGACGGCGGTCAGGATAGCCACCGCCTCGGGGCCGGTGCCGATGCCCGGTCCGGCCGTCCAGGCCTGGACGCGGCCCGCAGTGGTGACCGCATCCCCCGGCCGGGCCGGGTCATAGGTAGTGAGCACCGCCTCCGGCCAGTGCTGGCGGACCACGCTCACCGCGACGTCCGCCGACACGAACCTGACCATGCCGGCCCCGCCGTGAATGGCGCCGCCGCAGGACAGCACCGCGGCGCCGGTGTACTCGTCGCTGCCGGCCACCAGGCCGAGCACGCCGCGGCGGTACTTGTCCGACTCCGCGTCCGGCCGGGGCAGGAGTGCGGTCACATCGTCAGCCTGAAGCGACAGGACGGCCGGCTCTGCGAGGTAAGGATCCAGGCCGATGTCGACCAGCTCGGTAGTGCCTGCGTGGCTGGCCCCCGGATCGATCAGCAGGCCCGGCTTGATCGTGCCGAACGTCACCGTCACGTCGGCCTGAATCGCGCTGCCGCGGACCTCGCCGGTGTCGGCGTCGATTCCGCTCGGCAGGTCCACTGCCACGACCACGGCGCCGTCAGCGCGGGCATCCTGCGTTACCACCGCCAGGGCCGCGGCCGGCTCCCGCAGGCCGCCCTGACCGCCGATGCCGGTGAGGCCGTCGATGATCAGATCGGCGGCCGCGATCGCCCGCCGGGCAGACTCCGATAGCGGCTGGTTTCCGGCGGCGCCGCCTGATCCGGCGGCTCTCCCTGATCCGGCGGCTCTCCCTGCTCCGGCGGCTGCCCCTGATCCGGCGGCTGCCCCTGATCCGGCGGCTGCCCCTGATCCGGCGGCTGCCCCTGATCCGGCGGAGCCGTCCGTTGCCGGAATGATCCGGCCGCCGCGCGCCCGCAGTTCGGCCGCGCCCGCCTCGTGCAGCCGCGATCCCGCGGCGATCGCGGTGACGGCGGCTCCGCGGCCGGCCAGCCGCGCCGCCGCGTAAAGCGCGTCGCCGCCGTTGTCACCGCTTCCGGCCAGCACGACTACGCGCGCTCCGTACACGTGGTCCAGCAGGCTTGCGCAGACGGCCGCCAGGCCGGCCGCGGCCCGCTGCATCAGCGCGCCGGCCGGCAGTTCCGCCATCAGTGCCTGCTCGGCGGCCCGCACGGCCGCCACGGTGTGCGCTGTCCTCATCGCTGCCTACCACCATCCGCGCCGGTCCCGGCCGGCTGCCGCGGCGCCCGCGGCCGGCCATTCTGCACGAGCCTGCCCGGACCGCCGCCCGGCAACCGCCGCGGGCCCCGGTACCTCACTGCCACCGCGCTCTCATCGCCCGGCATCTGATCTCCCCGGCACCGATCGCCCCGGCCCCCCCATCGCCCGGCACCGTCATTGCCCGGCACGTCCAGCGCGGACCCAGCCGCCGTCATCGCTCAGCCACCGCCATCGCCACGCACAGGCCGCCGTCGTGGCTGATCGACAGGTGCCATGACGTGACCCCCAGCCGGGCAGCAGCGGCCGCGACGGTGCCGCTGATCTCCGGCACGGGCCTGCCGTGGTCGGCGTGGCCGATGACGACGTCGGTCCACAGCAGGCCGGGAGGCGCGCCCAGCGCTTTGGCCACGGCTTCCTTCGCGGCGAAGTAGCCGGCGAGGGTCCGGGCAGGGCGTTCGAGTTCGCTCTCGGTGAACAGTCGGGCCGCGAGGGCCGGCGTCCGGGCAAGCGCACGCTCCACCCTGGCAATCTCGGCTACGTCGACGCCGATGCCCACGATCATGGGCTTAGCCTGCCACGCGGCAGCTGCGCGCGAGACGGCGGCGCGCCTGACCCTGGCCGGGCCGCGCGCGAGCCCGGGCGCCTAGCCCAGGTCCCTGATGGCGTCGGCGAGACTGCCGGCCAGCCGCTGCGCCTGGGCGGGATCCTCGGCTTCCACCATGACCCGGACGGCCGGCTCGGTGCCGCTCGGCCGGACCAGGACCCGGCCGGTGTCGCCGAGCTCCGACTTCGCGGCGGTCACCGCATCGGCCAGCGCCGGCGACGTCGCCACCAGTGCCTTGTCCACGCCGGGAACGTTGATCAGAACCTGCGGATACCGGGTCATGACGCTCACCAGATCCGCGAGCGGCCTGCCCTGGCGGGCTACCTCGGCCAGCAGGTGCAGCGCCGTCAGCATGCCGTCACCAGTGGTGGCGTGATCCAGCATGATGATGTGACCGGACTGCTCCCCGCCGAGCACGAACTTGCCGTCCAGCATGGCCGCGATCAGGTACCGGTCGCCGACGGGCGTCTCGACCACGTCGATTCCGGCCGCGCGCATCGCGTGCCTGAACCCCAGGTTGGACATCACGGTGGCAACCACGGTGTCGCCGGCCAGCCGGCCCTCGGCCTTCAGCGCAATGGCCAGCACAGCCAGGATCTGGTCGCCGTCGACGACCTGGCCGGACGCGTCCACGGCGAGGCACCGGTCGGCGTCGCCGTCGTGGGCGATGCCCGCGTCGGCGCCCGACTCGCGCACGGCGGCCGACAAGGTACCCAGGCTGGTCGAGCCGCAGCCCGCGTTGATGTTGAGCCCGTCAGGCTCAGCGCCGATCACGATAACATCGGCTCCCGCCCGGCGCAGCAGCTCCGGTGCGTAGGCGGAAGCGGCCCCGTGCGCGCAGTCCACGACAACGCGCAGCCCGGTCAGCGGCGCACCGGGGCTGCCCGGCAGACCCGGCACGGTGCTCAGCAGATGCGCGAGGTAATGCTGGCCCTGATCGCTCGCGTCGGTGACCCGGCCGAAGCCAGCCGCCGGCACGCCGTCCGGGCCGGGACCTGCGCCGCCGTCCTGGCGGGCCAGCCGCGCCTCGATCTCATCCTCAACCGAGTCGGGCAGCTTGACGCCGCCGCTGGCGAAGAACTTGATGCCGTTGTCGGGCGCCGGATTGTGGCTCGCCGAGAGGACCACGCCGAACTCGGCATCCAGAGCAGCGGTCAGGTAGGCGACCCCCGGAGTCGGGATCACGCCGAGCCTGACGACGTCGACACCACTGGCAGCGAGCCCGGCGACGACCGCCGACTCGAGGAACTCCCCCGATACCCGCGGGTCACGGCCGACCACGGCGAAGGGCCGCTCGCTGACCGCGCCGCCGCCCGCACCCGCAGGCTCGGACAGAACGCTGGCGGCGGCAGCCGCGATACTCATCGCGAGGCCCGCCGTCAGTTCACGCCCTGCGACGCCTCTGACACCGTCCGTACCGAAAAGCTGACCCATGACCCGCCAAGATCCTCCGTGCAGTCCTGGCCGGCGCGGTTAGCGCTTGGAGTACTGCGGAGCCTTCCGGGCCTTCTTCAGACCGGCCTTCTTGCGCTCGGTCACCCGGGCGTCCCTGGTGAGGAACCCGGCGCGCTTCAGCGTCGAACGGCTGTCCGGGTCAACGAGCGTCAGGGCCCTGGCGATGCCCAGGCGCAGTGCGCCCGCCTGGCCGCTCACGCCGCCGCCGTCGATGCGGGCCACGACGTCGAACTGGTCCTCGGCACCCAGCGTCACGAACGGCTCGCTGACCAGCTGCTGGTGCACCTTGTTGGGGAAGTACACATCGAGCGCACGGTCGTTGATCTTCCACTGGCCGGTGCCGGGCTGGATGCGGACCCGGGCGATGGCCTCCTTGCGGCGGCCGGTGCCCAGCGCCTTGCCTGTCACGACCGGCTTGCGCACAGCCGCCTTGGGCTGCGCGTTGTCCCCTGTCTGGGTCGTGTACTCCGACAGGTGCTCCTCAGGCGCGTCAGCCTGTCCGGCGCCCAGGGTCTCAGTGGACTCAGCCACGGTGTCTTCCTCGTACTTCCGCTTGAAATGTATGCCTGGCTCTGACGTTACTTGGCGCTGGCCTGCTGCTCGACCTGCGTGATCTCGAACGGCACGGGCTGCTGGGCGCTGTGCGGGTGCTCGGGCCCGGCGTACACCTTGAGCTTGCTCAGCATCTGCCGGCCGAGTGCGTTCTTGGGGAGCATGCCGCGGACTGCCTTCTCGACGGCGCGCTCCGGGCTCTTGTCCATCAGCTCGCCGTACGACATCGCGCGGAGGCCGCCCGGATAGCCGGAGTGCCGGTAGGCCATCTTGTCGCGCAGCTTGTTGCCGCTCAGGGCCACCTTGGCCGCGTTCACGATCACGACGAAGTCGCCGGTGTCCACGTGCGGCGCGAAGATTGGCTTGTGCTTGCCGCGCAGCAGCACGGCCGCCTGGGTCGCCAGCCGGCCGAGCACGACGTCAGAAGCGTCGATGACATGCCATTGGCGCTGGATGTCAGCAGCCTTCGGGCTGAAAGTGCGCACAGTCGTAAGCCTTCGCGTGTGAGTCCTGAATTACATGCCCGTGCCGGGGACATATCCTGCCTAGGCGCGGGGAATCCGCAGGTACCGGCCGCAGCTCACCTGGCCCCAGAGGCAGGGCGGGCATGCCGGTACGCATGGACGCCCCAGAAGGATACCGGCCGTTAGCAGCAATGGTCAAAGCGAGGCGGCCGGTCCGGGCCACCGTGCCTCCCTCACCCGCGCCGACCCGGCCACGGCTGGCGCTCGCGCTGCCTGCCCGGGCTGAGACCGCGCCTCGCGCTGCCCCGCCGTGCTGCCGGGCGGAAACCTGTGACCAGCCTAACTTCGGGCCGTCGGCCGGATACGCTCGAGCGCATGCGCAACCCGGCCGACGACGGTACAGACCAGCGGACCAGCCGCCGGCGTGACCGGGCAGCGGCCGCCTCCGACACGGCCGCGCCCGGCGATTCCGGCCGGCACCGGAGCCCCGGCGGCAGCGCGCGGAGCGGAGCCAGGCAGGCCGGGCCGGCGACCGGCGCCGGGCCCGACGGCGCGGCCGGCGGCACCCGCCCAGCAGGAGCCGGTCCCGCAGGCGGCCCGGGCGCGGGCTCATCGGTGTTCGCGCCCGGCTACGACGCCAGCAGGCCGGGCAGCGGCCCGCCGCGAGGCGGCGAGGCAGGCCGTTCGCCCTGGTACGGGTCGGCTGCTGACGGCGCGGCGGGAAAGGGGCCGGTGCGCGGTTACCCGCCGGCTCCCGGCCAGCCGTCGCCGATGTATCCGCCGGGTCAGTTCGCCGCGTGGAACCGCGGCAGGGACGGCCGCGCGCGGACGGCACCCGGGCCTGATGGCCGGACAGCCGACGACAGCGGTCAGCCGCCTGCCGATCGTCCGCGGCCGAGCGCGGACCAGGGCGGCCGCGGCCCGCAGCAGTCTTCCTGGCAGTCTGCCCCGGCCGGCAGCGCGGCGGGGTCGCGGTACTACGGCCGCGACGACGGTTACGGCCGCGACGAGGACGGCGACGCCGAGCCCGGCTACTCAATGCTGGCGGTCAGCGACCCGGCCGCGGACGTGACCTCGACTCAGACCTGGCAGGCCGTCGGTGACGGCCGCGCGACGGGAGTGTGGACTGCCCCGGCCAAGCCGGGCGCGGGACCCGGCCGCCGGGCGGCCGGCCCCCCGGCGCCTCCTGACACGGCGAACGGAGCCGGCGCCAGCGCGCCGGGCGCCCCCGGCGCAACGCTGCCCTCCGGCACCAGGCTGCCGGGCCCGCGGGCTGTCCCGCCTGCCGATCGGGCCGGCGCTGCGGGCGGACCGGGCACGGGCGGCACGGGCGGCACGGGCGGCACGGGCACCAGCGGCACGGCCACGGCCGAGCTAGCCGCGGGCCTCGCGGGCACGAGCGCCCCCGGCACGGGCGCCCCAGGGATGGGCGCCCCGGGCACGGGCGCACCCGGCGACACCAGGCCGCGCGGCCGCAGCCGCAGCGGCGCGCACACCACTCCCAGCGTCGTCGTGCGCGGGCGCGGGCCGGACGGCGCAACGGGTCCCCGCGCAACCCGCTCCCGGTCGCAGCGGACCGCCGCCAGCGCGGCCGGCGTCCCGCAGGCGAGGCCGGGGAAGACCCGCGGCTCGCGGGCGCCGAGCGTCAGGCTCGCCATCGCGGTGGCCCTGATTCTCGTGGTGGCGGCCGCCGGCACGCTCGCCTACAGCGTGCTGCACTCGGGCGCGAAGCCGAAACCTTCCGCGGCGTCCTCCCCGACTACCCCGGCGAGCGCGTCAGCCAGCCCCAGCCCGACCCTCGGCCCCTACGGCCTCATCGGGACCCGGTCGGCGGATCCGAAGCCGCTGACGACCGCTCAGCTGTTCCCGGTGAGCTTCACGCTGGCCAGCAAGGCGGTCACCCTGACGGCGAGCAAGCTCAGCAGGAGCTGCTCCAGCGCACTGACCGGATCGGCGATCCAGTCCGCTGCCCGGTCCGCCGGCTGCGATCAGGCAGCGCGCGCCACCTACCTGTCGGTGTCGCAGGGCCTCATGGGAACGATCGGCGTGCTTAATCTCAGCACCGCGAAAGGCGCCACGAAGGTCGCCCGGTCAGCCAGCGCGAGCGACTACATCAGCCAGCTCAAGGCGGCCCACGGCCTCACCCGGAAGATCGGCGGCGGCACCGGCATCGAGGAGGCCGCGGCCAAGGGTCACTACCTCATCCTGATCTGGGCCGAGTTCACCAGCCTGCGCAGGCCGAAGACCGCGGCGGAGCGGACCGAGGTCGAGAACTTCATGACCGAGCTGCTGCAGAACACCGCGAACGTGAGCCTCACGACCCGGATGCTCACCGGCACTCCGTGACCGGCTGCGCGACGGCGGTCACCAGGGCGTGAAAGCCGAGCTGACGGGCCTATAGCGCCATCAGCGGGGCATTCATTCATGACGCCGCGGCCTGGCGGAAGGGACTGGGGAGGGCGAGCCCGTTCCCGGCTCAGGAATTAAATGTCCTGACACGCCGGGTCGCAGCCGCCCGCTGCGCCAGGTCAGCTGGCTCTGGGTAGCCGACTTCCTCCAGGCACAGCGGGTGCGGCGGGGCCACCCTGGCCGCCGGGTTGCGCTGGCGGGCGGACAGCAGCTCGGCGGGCCAGCCAGCGGGCTTGCTGCCGTCGCCGGCCGGCAGGAGCGCGCCGACCAGGGCTCGGACCATGTTGTGGCAGAAGGCATCGGCGATGACGGTCGCGACGGCCACGCCCGGCTCCGCCCTGGCCCAGTCAAGCCGCAGCAGCGCGCGGATCGTCGTGCCGCCTGCCCGGCTGCGGCAGAACGCGGCGAAGTCATGCTCGCCCAGGCACTGCCGCGCTGCCTCGTTCATCCGGTCCAGGTCGAGCGCATGCGGGTACCACAGCGTGTCGTGGCGGCGCAGCGGGTCAGCCAGCGCCGGCTCGTCGCAGACGCGATAGGAATACCGGCGCCACAGGGCCGAGAAGCGGGCGTCGAAGCCCTCCGGCGCTGGCCCGATTGCCGGGACCCGCACGGCGGGCGGCAGCAGCCGGCCGAGCCTGCGGGCAGCCGAGCCGGCCGCGGCTTCCCAGCGGGGGGCAGGCACGTCCGCGTGCGCCACCTGGCCGCGCGCATGCACGCCCGCATCTGTCCGGCCGGCGACGGTCAGCGCGGGCGGCTCAGGCAGCCTCAGGACCCGCCAGAGGGCTTCCTCGACGGTCTCCTGGACGGTTGGGCGGCCCGGCTGCCTGGCCCAGCCGTGGAACGCCGAGCCGTCGTACCGGATGTCGAGCCGCAGGCGGATCAGGACCCCGTCGCCCCCGGCCGGGTCGGCGCCAGCCGGACCGGCGCCGGCCGCCTCGGTGCCGGCCGCCCCGGCCAGCGCACCCCCGGCTGCCTCGGCTGGCGCACCCCCAGCCGCCCCGGCCAGCGCACCCTCAGCTGCCTCGGCCGGAGAGCCCGCGGGCGCGACGTCAGCGCAGACGAGCCCGGCCGGTTGGACCCGGCCGGGCTCGTCGCGTGCTGCCTGCTTACTCGTCGGTCGCCTGCTTGTCGCCGGCATCCGCCCCGGGGCTGTCCTCATCATCGGCCTCAGTGGCGGCCTCTGCCTCCGCCTCTCCCTCGACGGCCTCGTCAGCGGCGAGGTCGTCGCCGTCGTCCGCTGCCGTCTCCGCCGCCACGGTGTCCGCCGCCGCGGTCTCCGCAGCATCCGGCTCCGGTGCCTCGTCGGTCACGGCCTCGTCGGTCACGGCCTCGTCGGCTGCCGCTTCCTCGGCAGCAGCCGCTGCCGTCTCAGCCGCGGCTGCCTGGCCCCGGCCGGAACGGCCCGACGCCGGGGCGGTGGCCGGAGCCCGCCGCGCCCGGCGGCGGCGCGTGCTCGGCGCCGCCTCCTCGCGAACGAGCTCGATGACCGCGAGCGCGGCATTGTCGCCCTTGCGCGGCCCCACCTTGGTGATCCGGGTGTAACCGCCGTCCCGGCTGGCGAAACTCGGCCCGATCTCGGCGAACAGGTTGTGCACGACCGTCTTGTCGGTCACGACCGTGAGCACCTGGCGCCGGGCGTGCAGGTCACCTCGCTTGGCGAAGGTGATCAGCCGCTCGGCCAGCGGCCGCAGCCTGCGGGCCCTGGCCTCGGTCGTGGTGATCTTGCCGTGCTCGAACAGGGCGGTGGCCAGGTTGGCCATCATGTGCCGCTGGTGGGCAGGGCTGCCGCCGAGTCGGTGGCCCTTGGTGGGCGTGGGCATTGAAGGTGTCTCCCGGTTCAGTACTGTCGTGCATCAGTGCTGGCTTGCGGCACAGTACCGGCAGGCGGGTCGCCTGTCAGTACTGCTCTGTCTCCACGTAGTCGTCCTCGTCATCGGCCCCGTAGCTGTCGGCCGCCGTGCCCGGGTCGAATCCGGGCGGGGAGTCCTTCAGGGTGAGGCCCATGTCGGTGAGCTTCTGCTTGACTTCCTCGATCGACTTGGCGCCGAAGTTGCGGATGTCCAGCAGGTCCTGCTCGCTGCGGGCTACCAGCTCGCCCACGGTGTGAATGCCCTCTCGCTTGAGGCAGTTGTAGGAGCGGACGGTGAGGTTCAGCTCCTCGATCAGCAGCGCCAGGTCCGCGGCCAGGGCCGCGTCCGTCGGCGACGGGCCGATGTCGATGCCCTCGGCGTCCAGGTTGAGCTCCCTGGCCAGGCCGAAGAGCTCGACCAGCGTCTTGCCGGCGCTGGCCACCGCGTCCCGCGGCCGCAGGCTCGACTTGGTCTCGACGTCCAGGATCAGCTTGTCGAAGTCGGTCCGCTGCTCGACTCGGGTCGCCTCGACCTTGTAGGTCACCCGCATCACCGGCGAGTAGATCGAGTCGATCGGGATCCGGCCGATCTCCTGGCCCGGCTGCTTGTTCTGCGCCGCCGAGACGTAACCGCGGCCGCGCTCGACCGTCAGCTCCATCTCCAGCTTGCCCTTGCCGTTCAGCGTGGCGATGTGCAGCTCGGGGTTGTGCACCTCGAGGCAGGCCGGCGGCGCGATGTCCGCGGCCGTGACCGGGCCGGGGCCCTGCTTGCGCAGGTACATGTGCATCGGCTCGTCGTGCTCGGAGGAGACGACCAGGTTCTTGAGGTTCAGGATGATGTCGGTGACGTCCTCGGTCACGCCGGGGATCGTGGAGAACTCGTGCAGGACGCCCTCGATCCGGATGCTGGTAACCGCAGCACCGGGGATGGACGACAGCAGAGTACGACGGAGCGAGTTGCCGATGGTGTAGCCGAAACCCGGCTCGAGCGGCTCGATGACGAACCGGGACCGGAACTCGTCTACCTGCTCCTCGGCGAGACCGGGGCGCTGTGCGATGAGCATGACTTGTCCTTTCCGCGCTGCCCGCTATATGACAGTCGCGACTGCCGCTGGCGGATGGCCGCCGGCGGTCCGGCCGGGCCGCTGTCGCGGCCCGCCCGGCTGTGCCTGTTACTTCGAGTAGTACTCGACGATCAGCTGTTCCTGGACGAGGGTGTCGATCTGGGCGCGCACCGGCTGGGTGTGCACCAGGATCCGCATCTTGTCCGGGATGACCTCGATCCAGGCCGGCGGCGTGCGGTCGCCCGCCTCGGCCTTGGCCACCACGAACGGCGTCAGGGCCTGCGACTTCGGCGCGACCTCGACGATGTCGTTCTCGCTGACCCGGTAGGACGGGATATCGACCTTCCTGCCGTTGACCAGGATGTGCCCGTGGCTGACGGCCTGGCGGGCGGCGTCCCTGCTCTTGGCGAAGCCGGCCCGGTAGACGAGGTTGTCCAGCCGCGTCTCCAGGATCTGGAGCAGCACGTCGCCGGTCTTGCCGCGCTTCTGGGCGGCTTCCTCGTAATAGTTGGCGAACTGCTTCTCCAGGACGCCGTAGATCCGCTTGGCCTTCTGCTTCTCCCGGACCTGGAGCAGGTACTCGCTCTCCTTGGGCCGGTTGCGGCCGTGCTCGCCCGGCGGGTACGGCCGGATCTCAATCGGGCACTTCGGGCTGTCGCACTTGGCGCCCTTCAGGAACAGCTTGGTCTTCTCGCGGCGGCAGCGCTTGCAGTCCGCACCGGTGTATCGAGCCATGTTGTGCTTACTCCTCAGACCCGGCGCCGCTTAGGCGGGCGGCAGCCGTTGTGCGGAACCGGGGTGACGTCCTGGATGGACCCGACCTCAAGGCCGGTGGCCTGCAGGGACCTGATGGCGGTCTCGCGGCCGGAGCCAGGACCCTTCACGAACACGTCGACCTTGCGCATGCCGTGCTCCATCGCCCGGCGCGCAGCGGCCTCGGCGGCCATCTGGGCGGCGTACGGAGTCGACTTGCGCGAGCCCTTGAAGCCGACCTGCCCGGACGAGGCCCAGGAGATCACACTGCCTCCGGGATCGGTGATCGAGACGATCGTGTTGTTGAAGGTGCTCTTGATGTGCGCGTGGCCATGCGCGATGTTCTTGCGTTCCTTCCGGCGGACCTTCTTGGCGCCGGTGCGGCTCTTCGGAGGCATTCTTTCCTCTAACTCCTGGAGGTGATCGGACCAGCTGCACGTGCCGCGTCGCGAAAACCGGCTGCGCGGGCACGCGGCAGCGGACTACTTCTTGCCGGCCTTCTTCTTGCCGGCCACTGTCTTCTTCTTGCCCTTGCGGGTACGTGCGTTGGTCTGCGTGCGCTGACCGTGCACAGGAAGGCCGCGACGATGCCGGATGCCCTGGTAGCAGCCGATCTCGATCTTGCGGCGGATGTCAGCCTGCACCTCGCGGCGCAGGTCACCCTCGACCTTGTAGTTGGCCTCGATCCAGTCCCGGAGCTTGATGACGTCGTCATCGCTCAGCTGGTGCACCCGGGCGTCGCCGCTGACGCCGGTGCCGGCGAGCGTCTCGAATGCCCGGGTACGGCCGATGCCGTAGATGTACGTAAGTGCGACCTCAAGGCGCTTATCGCGCGGCAGGTCGACGCCAACGAGGCGTGCCATCGTGGGCAGTTCTCCTTCTCAGTAGGGAGGTCCTGCGCGCCGCCCCGCGTCCCTGCCCGGACGCGCCCCGGCCTCCCCCGGGGTGTTCCGCCGCCGGGCTGGCCGGCAGCGGACTGCGGTGCGTACTTAATTCAGTTAGCTGCGCGGCAGGCAAGCGCCTGCGCGCAGTCGTCCTGTCCGGGCCAGTGGCTCAGCCCTGACGCTGCTTGTGCCGCGGATCAGAGCAGATGACCATGACCCGGCCATGCCTGCGGATGACCCTGCACTTGCTGCAGATCTTCTTCACACTCGGCTTGACCTTCATTGCCTGGTCTCTCCTGCGGCGCCGCCAGCCGGAGGCCGGCCCGCGCCTTGCTCGTTACTTGTACCGGTAGACAATCCGCCCACGACTGAGGTCGTAGGGGCTCAGCTCCACGACAACCCGGTCATCAGGCAGGATCCGGATGTAGTGCATCCGCATCTTCCCGCTGATGTGGGCCAGGACCTTGTGCCCGTTGTCCAGCTCCACTCTGAAGAAGGCGTTCGGGAGTGACTCCACGACCGTCCCCTCGATCTCGATGGCGCCGTCTTTCTTGGCCATGCCCTCCGCGCTTCGCTGCTTGCTGCGGCCAGCTTGCCGTCATGCGGCAAGCCAGTCGCTGATGGTTAGGCTGATCTGCGTCCGCGTGCTCAGGCCCGGTAGTCCCCCGAGCCCCGCCGTCCGGCCCCGGCGGGATCGGATGGCACTGGCGTCCCCGCGGTCAGCTGCTCGCGCATGCTGTCACGGGTACGGACGGCCCGGCTGACTGAGGTCGCGGTGTGCGGGCGCTAGCTCCGCACGCTGACAACAGCTCATGGGCCGTGGGAAAGTCTACTTCAGGTCCGCGATCAACGCGAACCAGGCCCTCAGCCGGTGATCGAGCGCTTAAACCACCAGGCCGGGTCAGATATTCCGGGGGCCGCTGCCGACCGGCTCACCGGTGATCAAGGTCCTTTTCCAGGCCGGGAACGAGCCCTGCAGGACAACAGCTCCCGCCCGGCCTCAGCCGCCGCAGCCGGTCAGGGCCGGGACGGCCAGCGGCCGGTCAGGGCCGGCCGGTCAGCGGCCGGTCAGCGGCCGGTCAGCGGCCGGTCAGGAGCCGGTCAGCGGCCGGGACGGCCGGGGAGGTCGTCGTCGCCGCGCGGCAGCTGACCCGGGCCGTGCCCGTCGGGCAGGCCGCGGTGTCCGCTGCGGAACGCGTTCGAGGTCACCCAGCCGCCCGCCAGCACGGCGCCCCACGGGCCGGCGACCCACAGCGGCCACAGGTAGCCTCCGCCGCCCAGGCCCCAGACGACGAAGCAGACCAGGACGACGGTGAACCAGACGCCCCAGGCCGACCGCCAGGCCCCGGAATGGCGGCCAGACCCCCGGCCGCCGCCGGGCCGCTGCTGCTGGCGGGGCGTGCGGGTCAGGGCGGCATCCGGCAGCCGGTACAGATCGATGCTGGGCAGGTCCTTCAGCAGGGCGTCGATTTCTCCCACGGTCCTGGCGGCGAACACCTTGTCCAGCCGCTCGCTGAACTCCTCCGGCGTCAGCCGGCCCGCTGTCAGGTGCTCCCGCAGCAGGGACGCCGTCCGGTCCCGGTCCGCGTCCGATGCGCGGATATTGGGGTCATAGGCCATCGGGCGCTGCTCCCTGCGTCGCGGCAGCCACGGCTGGCTCTTCCGGCCCAGGCCGACGGGGACCGCCCCCGTCCGGTCCGGTCCGGTCCGGCCTTGTCCCGTCGGGCCTTGTCCCGTCGGGCCTTGTCCGGCCGGGCCTGGCCCGCAGGCCGGCGAATCCGGCCGCGCCGCCATCCGGCGCGGTCAGCACCCACGGGCCGTCGTCCGTGACGGCCACCGTGTGCTCGAAGTGAGCAGCGCGGCTGCCGTCAGCGGTCACGACGGTCCAGCCGTCATCGAGCAGCCGGGTCCGCGACGAGCCGAGAGCAAGCATCGGCTCGATGGCGAGTGCCATGCCGGCGGTCAGGACCGGGCCGCGGCAGGCCCGGCCGTAGTTCGGTACCACCGGGTCCATGTGCATCTGGCTGCCGATGCCGTGGCCGGTGTACTCCCGGATGATCCCGTACTGTCCGGCCGCCCTGGCGGCCTGCTCCACGGCATGCGAGATATCGGTAAGACGCCGCCCTGGTACCGCCTGCGCCAGCCCGTGCCACATCGCCTGCTCGCACGCGCGCAGCAGGCTGTCCACCTCGTCATCGGTGTCCGGGACGTTCCCCACCCGCACGGTGAGCGCCGAGTCCCCGTGCCAGCCGCCGACGATCGCGCCGCAGTCGATGGACAGGATGTCGCCGTCGCGCAGCACCTGGCGGGCGTCGGGGATGCCGTGCACGATCTGGTCGTTCACCGAGGTGCAGATGGTGGCCGGGTACCCGTGGTAGCCCTTGAAGGAGGGGTCGGCGCCCGCCGCGGAGATCACGCGGGCCGCGATCGCGTCCAGCTCAGCCGTGCTGATCCCGGCGGCAGCCGCCGCTGCGGCCGCCTGCAGCGCGGCCGCGGTCACCAGGCCTGCCTCGCGCATGATGGCGAGCTGAGCCGGGGTCTTGACCTCGATCGGCTCGTCGTGTCTTAGCCGCATAACGCCTCCCGTGCCGCGACTTTCACGGTACCCGGTCGCCCGGGGCGGCCAGCTCAGGTGATGAACCTGCGCAGGGCTGCCATCGCGCGGGCCGTGATCTCCTCGACCGGGCCGGTCGCGTCGATGCCGAGCAGGATCCCGTCGTCCGCGTAAAAGGCAATGAGCGGCTGGGTCTGCTGCGCGTAGACGTCCAGCCGGTGCCGGATGGTCAGCTCGCGGTCGTCGTCACGCTGGAACAGCTCGCCGCCGCAGTCGTCGCACAGGCCGGTCCTGGCGGGCGGCTCGAACAACACATGCCAGATCCGCCCGCAGACCCGGCAGGTGCGCCTGCCCGAGAGCCGGCGGACCACCTCGTCGTCATCGACGACCAGTTCCAGCACGATGTCGAGCCGGGTGTCCCAGTCGGCCAGCAGCTTGCGCAGGGTCTCGGCCTGGGGCACGTTACGCGGGAAGCCGTCGAGCAGGAAGCCGTTCTGGGCATCGTCTTCCTGCAGCCGCGCCACGACCATCGCGATGGTGACCTCATCCGGAACCAGGTCGCCCAGTTCCATGAACGCCTTGGCCTGCTGGCCCAGCTCCGTTCCGGTACTGACGTTGGACCGGAAGATGTCACCTGTCGAGATTTTCGGAATCGACAGGTGCGAGGCGATGAATTGGGCCTGTGTCCCCTTGCCCGCACCGGGGGGCCCGACGAGGACTAGTCGCACTACCTCAGGAAGCCCTCGTAGTTGCGCTGCTGCAGCTGGCTCTCGATCTGCTTCACCGTGTCCAGCCCGACGCCCACCATGATCAGGATGCTGGTGCCGCCGAGCGGGAACTGGGCGGTGGCATCCAGCAGCCCGATCGCCACGACCGGGATGAGCGCGACCAGTGCCAGGTACAGGGAGCCCGCGGCAGTCAGCCGGCTCAGCACGTGGCTCAGGTAGCCCGCGGTTGGCGCCCCCGGCCTGATGCCGGGGATGAACCCGCCGCCCTTCTTCATGCCGTCGGCCACCTCAGTCGGGTTGAAGGTGATCGAGACGTAGAAGTAGGTGAAGAACAGGATCAGCACGAAGAACGCGATCACGTACGCGGGCCGGTCGCTGATCACCAGGTTGGCGTCCACCCAGGCCGGCCAGCCGGTCGTGGCGTTGTGCCCGAACAGCTGAGCGGCAAGCTGCGGGATGTACAGCAGCGACGAGGCGAAGATGATCGGGATGACGCCCGCCTGATTGATCTTGAGCGGGATATACGTCGATGTGCCGCCGTACATCTTGCGGCCCACCATGCGCTTGGCGTACTGGATCGGGATTCGCCGCTGGGCCTGCTCCATCAGCGCCACGAAGGCAATGACGGCGACTCCCATGATGAGCACGAGCCCGAATACGAACTTGCCCTTGGTCTCGTAGACCAGCTGGAGCTGGCCGGGGATGACGGCGATGATCTGGGTGAAGATCATCACGGACATGCCGTTGCCGACGCCGCGGTCGGTGATGAGCTCACCGAGCCACATGATGACCGCGGTGCCCGCCGTCATGATGATGACCATCGTGGTGATGGTGAAGACCGACGGGTTCGGGATGAGGGTCGCGGTGCAGCCCTGGATCAGCTCGCCGGACCTGGCCAGCGCGATGATGCCGGTGGACTGCAGGACAGCCAGTCCGACGGTGAGGTACCGGGTGTACTGAGTGATCTTGGCCTGGCCGGTCTGGCCTTCCTGGCGCAGCGTTTCCAGCCGGGGAATGACGACCGCGAGCAGCTGCAGGATGATGCTGGCCGTGATGTACGGCATGATGCCGAGCGCGAAGACCGTCAGCTTGCTGATCGAGCCGCCGCTGAAGAGGTTCAGCAGCTGGAACAGCCCGGTCTTGGAGCTGGAGGCCAGGCAGGTCTGGATGGCCTTCTCGGAGACGCCGGGCGTCGGCAGCTGCTGGCCCAGCCGGAAGACGGCGATGATGAATACGGTGAACAGCAGCTTCTTGCGCAGGTCGGGCGTTCTGAAGGCCCGGATAAACGCGGTCAGCATGCGCCGTCCCCTACTCGATAGTTCACCATCATGTGCCGCTCCTGTCGCGGGACAGCACTGCCAGTTCCCAGCTGCGCGGCAGCGTCCGGCAATGTGCTCGCCGAAGTCTAACGTGCTGGTCGGGGTCCGACAGCCATGCAGCCTGCATCGTGCCAGGCGCACGCAAGTCCGGGCCAGCGGAGTCTAAGCTGACCCGGACGTGACTGCGGGCGACAGTCATCTCACAGTTCGGTAACGGTTCCGCCCGCTGCGGTGATCTTCGTGCGCGCCGAGGCGGAGAAGCCGTGGGCGCTGACCTGAAGGGCGGAGCTGATCTCGCCCTGGCCGAGTACCTTGACCAGCTCACCCGGCCGGACGGCACCCCTGGCCGCCAGGTTCTCCGGGTTCACGGCACCGCCGTCCGGGTAGAGGGCGGCCAGCCGGTCCAGGTTCACCACCTGGTAGCTGGTCTTGAACCGCAGGTTCGAGAAGCCCTTCAGCTTGGGCAGCCGCCGCGTCATCGGCATCTGGCCGCCCTCGAAGGACTCCGGCACCTGCGTGCGCGCCTTGCTGCCCTTCGTGCCGCGGCCGGCCGTCTTGCCCTTCGATGCCTCGCCGCGGCCGACTCTCGTCTTCGCAGTCCGGGCGCCGGGAGCCGGGCGCAGGTGATGGATCTTCAGGCAGGCCCGCCCGCCTGGATCAGCAGTCGCCTTTCGGGCGGTGGTGTCGGTGTCTGCCATCGTTAGTCAACCTCCTCCACGGTGACCAGATGGCGCACCGCGTTGATCATGCCGCGGATCTCGGGCCGGTCCTGCTTGACGACCACGTCGCCGATGCGGTGCAGGCCAAGCGAGCGCAGCGAATCGCGCTGCCCTTTCTTGCCGCCGATCTTCGACTTGATCTGGGTGACCTTCAGCTCTGCCATGTCTCTCGCTCCGCTGTCTCGCTGCGTCAGCTGTTGTCAGCCGGGCCGCCGGCCGCGGCGGCGGAGGCCGCGGCGGCGCGGGCCCTGAGCATGGCAGCCGGCGCCACGTGCTCGATCGGCAGGCCGCGCCGGGCGGCGATCTCCTCGGGCCGGTTCAGGCTCTTCAGCGCCGTCACCGTCGCGTGCACGACGTTGATCGGGTTGGACGAGCCGAGGGACCGGGACAGGACGTCATGGATGCCGGCGCACTCCAGCACGGCCCGCACCGGGCCGCCGGCGATGACGCCGGTACCGGGGCTGGCCGGCTTGAGCAGCACGACACCGGCCGACTCCTCGCCCTGCACGGTGTGCGGGATGGTGCCGGCGATGCGCGGCACCCGGAAGAAGGCCTTCTTGGCTGCCTCGACGCCCTTGGCGATCGCGGCCGGAACCTCCTTGGCCTTGCCGTAGCCGACACCGACCATGCCGTTGCCGTCGCCCACCACAACCAGCGCGGTGAAGCTGAATCGCCGGCCACCCTGGACCACCTTGGCCACCCGGTTAATGGTGACCACGCGCTCCAGGTAAGCCGTGCCCTTCTCGGCTCCGGCCCCGCGACGGTCGTCGCGGCGCTCGCGCCGCTCGCCGCCGCCTGAGGCGCCGCGCCGCGGTGCTCCTGGCATCAGATGTTCCTCTTCTTCTGTCGGTGGGCGCGAAGTCCCGTGGTGCCCAGTGCTGTAGTCGTCATCTAGAGGGCCAGCCCGCCTTCGCGCGCGCCATCGGCGAGCGCTGCCACCCGGCCGTGATAGGCGTATCCGCCCCGGTCGAAGACAGCCGAGCTGATGCCGGCCTGCGAGGCCCGCTCCGCCAGCAGGACTCCGACCTGCTTGGCCTTGGCCGTCTTGTCGCCGTCCGCGGTGCGGATCGACTCTTCCAGGGTAGACGCGGATGCGAGTGTGTTGCCCGCGGTGTCGTCGATGAGCTGGGCGAAGGTGTTCTTCGCCGAGCGGGTCACGACGAGCCGGGGCCGGGCGGCGCTGCCCTCGACCTTCTTGCGGACGCGCAGGTGCCGCCGGTGCAGCGAGGAAATGCGCGGCGCAGTACGGCCGGTGATGCGGCCGTGCGCCCTGGTCTTGGTGCCAGACATGTCTTACTTACCAGCCTTCCCGACCTTGCGGCGGATCTGCTCACCCTGGTACCGCACGCCCTTGCCCTTGTACGGGTCGGGCTTGCGCAGCTTGCGGATGTTGGCAGCGACCTCGCCCACCTGCTGCTTGTCGATGCCCTCCACCACGAACCTGGTGGGGGTCTCGACCCTGAAGCTGATCCCGGCAGGCGCATGGACCGGCACCGGGTGGCTGAAGCCGAGCGCAAACTCCAGGTCGTTGCCCCTGGCCTGCACACGGTAGCCAACGCCGACAATCTCCAGCGTCTTGCGGTAGCCGTCAGTGACGCCCGTCACCATGTTGGCGATCAGCGACCGGGAGAGCCCGTGCAGCGCACGGATCTCGCCCTCGTCGCTTGGCCTGGTCACGGTGATGACGCCGTCGTCCTTGCTGACCTCGATGGGCGCGGCCACTTCCAGGCTCAGCTCGCCCTTCGGGCCCTTCACGCTGACCTGGCGGCCGTTGATGGTCACATCGACGCCGCTCGGGATAACGACCGGCATCCGTCCGATTCGCGACATAGCTGGCTCCCCTACCAGACGTAGGCGAGGACTTCCCCGCCCACGCCCTTCTTCTTCGCCTGCTTGTCGGTCATCAGGCCGGCCGACGTCGAGATGATCGCCACGCCCAGTCCGCCGAGAACGCGGGGCAGGTTGTCCTTGCGCGCGTAGACGCGCAGTCCGGGCTTGGACACGCGCTTGAGGCCCGCGATGGAGCGCTCCCTGGTCGGCCCGAACTTCAGGGCGACCACCAGGTTCCTGCCAACCTCGGCGTCTTCGACCTTCCAGCTGGCGATGTAGCCCTCCTGCTGGAGAATCTCCGCGATGTGCACCTTGATCTTCGAGTGCGGCATGCTCACGGTGTCGTGATAAGCCGAGTTGGCGTTGCGCAGACGGGTCAGCATGTCTGCGACCGGGTCGGTCATGGTCATGGCCTGATGGCCCTCCTCGCCGCGGTTTCCGTCAGGACCTTCGGCGTGGTCAGTGGGCGCTGGCGCGCCCAGGTTGGTGGTTCCTGCCCGGCCGCTCGCGCGCCCGGTTGTGCCGCTTGCGCGGCGGTTACCAGCTGGACTTCGTAATGCCGGGGAGCTCGCCGCGGTGTGCCATCGACCGGAAGCAGATCCGGCACAGGCCGAACCTCTTGTAGACGGCCCGCGGACGGCCGCACCGCGAACACCGGGTGTAGGCCCGCACCTCGAACTTCGGCTTGCGGTTGGCCTTGGCGATGAGGCTCTTCTTCGCCACTGCTCAGTTCTCCTTGAACGGGAAGCCGAGTCGCCGCAGCAATGCGCGGCCCTCAGCGTCGGTGGTGGCGGACGTCACGACAGTCACGTCCATGCCGCGCTGCCTGTCGACCTGATCGGGGTTGATCTCGTGGAACATCAGCTGCTCGGTGAGGCCGAAGGTGTAGTTGCCGCGACCGTCGAACTGCCGGTCGGACAGGCCGCGGAAGTCACGGATGCGGGGCAGCGCGATCGACAGCAGCCGGTCGAGGAACTCCCACATCCGGTCACCGCGGAGGGTGACATGCGCCCCGATCGGCATGCCCTCGCGCAGCTTGAACTGCGCGATCGACTTGCGCGCCCGGGCGACAGCCGGCTTCTGGCCGGTGATGATGGTCAGGTCCCTGACCGCGCCGTCGATGAGCTTGGCGTCCCTGGCCGCCTCGCCGACGCCCATGTTCACCACGATCTTGGTGACGGTGGGCACCTGCATGACGTTCGGGTACTTGAACTCCTCCAGCATGGCCGCCGCGATCTCGGAGCGGTACCGCTCCTTGAGGCGGGGCAGCTGCCGCGGCGCGGCATCGCTGGTCTTGGTGGCAGCCATCAGATGTCCTTACCGCTAGCCCGGGACACCCGGACCTTCTTGTCGCCGTCGGTCCGGAAGCCGGCCCTGGTCGGGGCCTTCGACTCCGGGTCGATCAGCTGAACGTTGCTGACGTGGATGAGGGCCTCCTGCGTCACGATGCCGCCTTCCTTGGCACCGCGCTGGCCCTGATAGTTGACCTTGGTGTTCTTCCTGATCAGGTTCACGCCCTGAACAAGCACCTGCTGGCGGTCAGGCCGGACGAGGATGACAGTGCCCTCGCGGCCGCGGTCCTTGCCCGCGATCACGATGACCTTGTCGCCCTTCCTGATCTTCATCCGGCGTGCCTTCCCTGGCTCACTCTTCTTCGCTCCGGCCATCACAGCACCTCCGGTGCAAGCGAGATGATCCGCATGAACCGCTTCTCCCGCAGCTCCCGGCCGACGGGCCCGAAGATGCGGGTACCGCGCGGGTCACCGCCGTCCCTGATCAGCACGGCGGCGTTCTCGTCGAAGCGGATGTAGGAACCGTCGCCGCGCCGCCGCTCCTTGCGGGTGCGCACGACGACGGCCTTGACGACGTCGCCCTTCTTCACCCCGGCGCCGGGGAGGGCATCCTTGACGGTGGCGACGATGATGTCGCCGATGCCCGCGTATCGCCTGCTCGAGCCGCCGAGCACCCGGATGCACAAGATCTCCTTGGCACCGGTGTTGTCGGCGACCTTGAGCCGCGACTCCTGCTGGATCACGTCAACTCCTGCTTCTTCACGCGCCTGCCTCGGGCGAGGTCCGGCGGTCCTGGCGGGCAGCGGAGCTCGTCACTCCGCTGGTCCCGTGCTACTTGGCCTTCTCCAAGATCTCCGCGACGCGCCAGCGCTTGGTCGCTGACAGCGGGCGGGTCTCCATCAGCAGCACCCGGTCGCCAACGCCGCAGGCGTTCTCGCCATCGTGTGCCTTGTACTTCTTCGTCCTGCGGATGACCTTGCCGTACTTGGGGTGCTTGACCCGGTCCTCAACCTCGACGACGACGGTCTTGTCCATCTTGTCGCTCACCACGAGGCCCTCGCGGACCTTGCGGTAGCCGCGGCTCTCCGCCACGGTGCTCGTCTCACTCATCGCCCGTCTCCTCGTCCTCCACAACCACGATGCCGAGCTCGCGCTCGCGCTTGACCGTGTAGATGCGCGCAATCTCCTTGCGGATGGCGCGCAGCCGCCCGTGGCTCTCCAGCTGGCCGGTGGCCGCCTGGAAACGGAGGTTGAACAGCTCGATCTTGGCCTCGGTGAGCTTCAGATCCAGCTCTTCCTCAGACGAGGTCCGCAGGTCAGCGGCTGCCAGTCCCTTGGCCATCACGCCTCCCCCATCTCGCGCTTCACGAACTTGCATTTCATGGGCAGCTTGTGCATGGCCCGGCGCAGGGCCTCACGCGCGACCGGCTCGGGCACGCCCGAGAGCTCGAACATGACGCGGCCCGGCTTGACGTTGGCGACCCACCACTCGGGCGCGCCCTTGCCTGACCCCATCCGGGTCTCAGCCGGCTTCTTGGTCAGCGGGCGGTCGGGGTAGATCGTGATCCACACCTTTCCGCCACGGCGGATGTGCCGGGTCATCGCGATACGGGCAGCCTCGATCTGCCGGTTGGTCACGTAGGAGTGCTCAACCGCCTGGATGCCGTACTCGCCGAACGTCACCCTGGTGCCGCCCTTGGCCACGCCAGAGCGGTCCGGCCGGTGCTGCTTGCGGTGCTTGACCCGCCGCGGAATAAGCATGACTCAGCTCTCCTCGCCTGACGCGGCCGCAGGCTCGGTGGTGACGTCCTGCGCCTCGGTGGTCTCAGCCGCCGCCGCTGCCGGGGCCTGACGGTCGGTTCCGTCCGGTGAGCCCGGCCTGCGGCGCGGGCCGCGGGCCGGCCGGTCGCGGTCCCTGTCGCGGTCCCTGCCGCCGCCGCCTGGCCGCTGGCCCGCCCGGGCGGCTGCCGCGGCAGCCTCGCGCTCGGCCCGGGTCGCGGCAGCCTCGCCACGGTAGATCCACACCTTGACCCCGATGCGGCCGAAGGTGGTCCTGGCCTCGTAGAAGCCATAGTCAATGTCGGCCCGCAGCGTGTGCAGCGGCACTCGCCCCTCGCGGTAGAACTCAGAGCGGGACATCTCAGCGCCGCCGAGGCGGCCCGAGCACTGCACCCTGATGCCCTTGGCGCCGCTCTTCATCGCGGTCTGCATCGCCTTGCGCATGGCCCGCCGGAACGACACCCGGCTGGACAGCTGCTCGGCCACGCCCTGGGCGACGAGCTGGGCATCGATCTCGGGGTTCTTCACCTCGAGGATGTTCAGCTGCACCTGCTTGCCGGTCAGCTTCTCCAGGTCACCGCGAATGCGGTCAGCCTCCGCGCCGCGCCGGCCGATTACGATGCCCGGCCGGGCGGTGTGGATGTCCACCCGGACCCGGTCCATGGTCCGCTCGATCTCCACCTTCGAGATCCCGGCCCGCTCCATGCCGCGCTGCAGCAGCCGCCGGATGGCAACGTCCTCCGCAACGTAGTCCTTGTACAGCTTGTTGGCATACCAGCGGCTCTTGAAGTCGGTGGTGATGCCCAGCCGGAACCCGTGCGGGTTCACTTTCTGGCCCACTAGCGGGTCCTCTCCCTGCTCGTTGCAACACGGCTCGTTGCAGCACGGCCCGACGTATCCCGCTCGGAAACGATGACCGTGATGTGGCTGGTCCGCTTAAGGATCCGGTAGCCGCGGCCCTGGGCCCGCGGCCGGAAGCGCTTCAGCGTCGGCCCTTCATCCACCCACGCGCGGCTCACGACGAGCGAGCTGGCGTCGAGGTGGCTTGTCTGCCCGGCATTGGCGATCGCGCTGGCCAGCACCTTGCCAATCGGGTCACTCGCCGACTGCGGCGCGAAGGCAAGCGTCGCCTGCGCCTGGTCGGCAGGCATGCCGCGGATGAGGTCCACCACGCGGCGGGCCTTTCGCGGCGTGACGCGCACGAACCGCGCCTTAGCCCTTGCTTCCATCTCAGTCTCGCTCTTCTCGTATCCGGCCTGTTTGCCTGTTATCTGGTGGTCTGTCTGGCCGCTGGTCCCGTGACCGCGGCGCCTGCGGCTAGCGCCGGCTCCGCCGGTCGTCGCGCACGTGGCTGCGGAAGGTCCTCGTCGGCGCGAACTCGCCGAGCTTGTGACCGACCATGGACTCGGTGATGAAGACCGGCACGTGCTTGCGCCCGTCGTGCACGGCGATCGTGTGGCCGAGCATCGCCGGGACGATCATCGAGCGGCGCGACCACGTCTTGATGACGTTCTTGGTGCCCTTGTCGTTCTGGATGTCCACCTTCTTCATCAGGTGGTCGTCCACGAAGGGACCCTTCTTCAGGCTACGAGGCATCGCTGGGTGCTCCTACCGCTTCTTCTTGCTGCGCCGGCGGGTGATCAACTGGTCGCTTGGCTTGTGCGCCCGGCGAGTACGGCCTTCCGGCTGGCCCCAGGGGCTGACCGGGTGGCGGCCGCCCGAGGTCTTGCCCTCGCCGCCGCCCATCGGGTGGTCGACCGGGTTCATCGCCACGCCGCGGACGGTGGGCCTGCGGCCCTTCCACCGGCTCCGGCCGGCCTTGCCGAGCTTGATGTTGCCCTGCTCGGCGTTCCCGACCTCGCCGACGGTGGCGCGGCAGCCCGCGTCCACCTGACGGATCTCACCGGATGGCATGCGCAGCGTGGCGCGGTTGCCTTCCCTGGCCAGCAGCTGGACGCCCGAGCCCGCGGAGCGGGCGATCTTGGCGCCGCCGCCCGGCCGCAGCTCGATGGCGTGCACCATCGTGCCGGTCGGGATGTTGCGCAGCGGCAGGCAGTTCCCGGTCTTGATGTCGGCGCTGGCGCCGTTCTCCACGCGGTCGCCCTGCTTCAGCCCGACTGGCGCGATGATGTAGCGCTTCTCGCCGTCGGCGTAGTGCAGCAGTGCGATCCGGGCGGTCCGGTTCGGGTCGTACTCGATGTGCGCGACCTTGGCCGGCACGCCGTCCTTGTCGTTCCGGCGGAAGTCGATCAGCCGGTACGCGCGCTTGTGCCCGCCGCCCTGATGCCGGGTGGTGATCCGGCCGTGCACGTTCCGGCCGCCGTGGCTGTGCAGCGGGCGCACCAGCGACTTCTCCGGCTCACTCCGGGTCACCTCGGAGAAGTCGGAGCCGCTCGCGCCCCGCCTGCCGGGGGTGGTCGGCTTGTACTTTCTGATAGCCATCTAACTCAAGCTCCTCGTGATGCCCCGGCTAGCTGACCGGTCCGCCGAAAGACTCAATCCGGTCGCCAGCTGCGAGGCTGACGATGGCGCGCTTGGTGTCCGGCCGCTTGCCCCAGCCGAACCGCGTCCGGCGGCGCTTGCCCGGCCGGTTAATCGTGTTGACCCCGGTCACCGTCACGCTGAAGGTGGCCTCCACCGCCTGGCGGATCTGGGTCTTGTGCGAGCCGGGAGCGACGATGAACGTGTACTTGCCGTCGTCGGCCAGCCGGAGGCTCTTCTCCGAGATGACCGGGCGCAGCAGGATGTCGCGCGGATTAACGATCTTGTTCACTGCTGCTCGTCCTCCTGCTGAGCCTTAGCACGCGCCGCCCTTGGCTTGGCTGGTGCAGCCTCGCCCGATGGCGCGTCCGTCGCCGGGGTCTCGGTCGCCGGGGTCTCCGTCGCCGGGGCTGCGGCCTGCGCCGTGCCGGTCGACCTGGCCACGAAGCTGTCCAGGGCTTCCTGGGTGAAGACGACGTGGTCGCTCACCAGGACATCCCTGGTGTTCAGCTGGCCGTCCTCGATCAGGTGCACGCCCCGCGCGTTGCGCAGGCTCAGCCTGGTCGCCTTGTCTGCCCTCGCGATGACCACGAGCACCTGCGCCTCGGCCGCGCCAGTCAGCTCGGTCAGCGCCGCCAGCGCTGGCTTGGTGCGCGGCGTGTCGCCGTCTACCAGGCTCGCGATCACGTGCACGCGGCCGTGCCTGGCCCGGTCGGACAGCGCGCCGCGAAGCGCGGCCGCCTTCATCTTCTTGGGCGTGCGCTGGTCGTAGGAGCGCGGGTGCGGGCCGTGCACGACACCGCCGCCAGCGAACTGCGGCGCGCGGGTGGACCCCTGCCTCGCGCGGCCGGTGCCCTTCTGCCGGTACGGCTTCCTGCCGCCGCCGCGGACGTCGCCGCGGGTCTTGGTGGCATGCGTGCCCTGCCGGGCTGCTGCCTCCTGCGCCACCACGACCTGGTGGATCAGCGGCACGTTGACCTTGGCGTCGAAGATCTCCGCGGGCAGCTGCGGGGTCGCGGCGGCCTTGCCGGCCGCGCCCTTCTGCCGGGCAGCGGAGCTCGTCTGGGCCGGGCTCATTTCGCCTCACTCCTGACTGGGGACTTGACGGCGTTGCGGACGAGCACGAGGCCGCCCGCCGGTCCGGGGACCGCGCCCTTGATCAGCAGCAGCCCGCGGTCGGCGTCCACGCCGTGCAGGGTCAGGTTCGCGGTGGTGATGCGCTCGCCGCCCATGCGGCCGGCCATCCGGACGCCCTTGAACACGCGGCCCGGATAGGCGCAGCCGCCGATCGAGCCCGGCGCCCGGTGCTTGCGCTTGGTGCCGTGGGACGAGCTGAGGCCCTTGAAGCCGTGCCGCTTCACGACGCCGGCGAACCCCTTGCCCTTGCTGGTGGCCGTCACGTCGATCAGCTCTCCGGCGGAGAACGTCTCGGCGGTGACTTCCTGCCCCAGCGTGTAGTCGGTGGCATTGTCGGTGCGCAGCTCCACCACGTACCGGCGCGGCGTGACGCCCGCCTTGGCGAAGTGGCCGGCCGCCGGCTTGGTCACCTTGCGCGGGTCGATCTCGCCGAAGCCGAGCTGCACGGCAGAGTAGCCGTCAGCGTCGGGCGTGCGCACCGCGGTGACGACGCAAGGGCCCGCCGCGACCACCGTGACGGGAACGATCCTGCCGTCATCGGCAAATACCTGGGTCATGCCGAGCTTGGTGCCCAGTACCCCTTTGATCTGCTTGGTCATCTCGGTGCGTTCCCCTACAGCTTGATCTCGATGTCGACGCCCGCCGGCACGTCAAGCCGCATCAGGGAGTCGACGGTCCTCGGCGTCGGGTCGATGATGTCGATCAGCCGCTTGTGCGTCCGCATCTCAAAGTGCTCGCGAGAGTCCTTGTACTTGTGCGGCGAGCGGATGACGCAGTAGACGTTCTTCTCGGTCGGCAGCGGCACGGGGCCGGCGACCTTGGCGCCGGTACGAATCACCGTGTCGACGATCTTCCGCGCCCAGCTGTCAATGACCTCATGGTCATAGGCCTTGAGCCGGATGCGGATCTTCTGTCCCGCCATGTGGCTTCGATGTCCTTCGCTCGTGTCGTGCCGCTGTCTTGCGCGTTCCCGCTCGGGCGGGAACGACCGTGGAACGGGCCCGGGGTTTCCCCCGGGCCCGTCTGCTACTTGATGATCTTGGTGACCCGGCCGGCGCCGACGGTACGGCCGCCTTCGCGAATTGCGAAGCGCAGGCCCTCCTCCATGGCGATCGGCTGAATCAGATCAACCTTCATCTCGGTGTTGTCACCGGGCAGCACCATCTCGGTGCCTTCCGGCAGGTGCACCACGCCGGTTACGTCCGTGGTACGGAAGTAGAACTGCGGGCGGTAGTTGTTGAAGAACGGCGTGTGCCGGCCGCCCTCGTCCTTGGACAGGATGTAGACCTGCGCATCGAACTCGGTGTGCGGGGTGTTGGTGCCCGGCTTGATGATGACCTGGCCGCGCTCGACGTCCTCGCGCTTGGTGCCGCGGAGCAGCAGGCCGGCGTTGTCGCCAGCCTGGCCCTCGTCCAGGATCTTGTGGAACATCTCCACGCCGGTGACCGTGGTCCTGACCGCCTTCTCCTTGATGCCGATCATCTCGACCTCGTCGCCCGTGTGAATGACGCCGCGCTCGATCCGGCCGGTCACCACGGTGCCGCGGCCGGTGATCGAGAACACGTCCTCGACCGGCATCAGGAACGGCTTCTCGATCTCGCGCACCGGCTCGGGGATGCTGTCGTCGCAGGCTGCCATCAGCTCGACGACCTTCTCGCCCCACTCCGCGTCGCCCTCGAGTGCCTTGAGCGCCGACACCCGGATCACCGGCACGTCGTCGCCGGGGAACTCGTAGGTGGACAGCAGCTCGCGTACCTCAAGCTCGACCAGCTCGAGGATCTCCTCGTCGTCGACCATGTCGGCCTTGTTCAGCGCGACGACGATGTAGGGCACGCCGACCTGGCGGGCCAGCAGCACGTGCTCGCGGGTCTGCGGCATCGGGCCGTCGGTCGCCGCCACCACCAGGATCGCGCCGTCCATCTGCGCGGCACCGGTGATCATGTTCTTGATGTAGTCAGCGTGACCGGGGCAGTCCACGTGCGCGTAGTGCCGCTTCTCGGTCTGGTACTCCACGTGCGAGATCGAGATAGTGATCCCGCGCTCCTTCTCTTCCTTCGCGTTGTCGATCTGGTCGAACGCGCTGGCAGTGTTAAGAGTGGGGTACTTGTCGTGCAGCACCTTGGTGATCGCCGCGGTCAGCGTCGTCTTGCCGTGGTCGATATGACCGATGGTGCCGATGTTGACGTGCGGCTTGGTCCGCTCGAACTTGGCCTTCGCCACTGGTGTCTCCTCGTTGCGATCGTTTCCCCGCAGCAGCGGGGACAGGCGCTCACGCGCGCTGCTTGGTCGTGTCGTCGTTAACTTCTGCTACTCGCCGCGTGCCTTGGCGATGATCTCCTTGGCGATGCTGGGCGGAACCTCGGCATACGAGTCGAACTGCATGCTGTAATCCGCCCGCCCCTGCGTACGGCTGCGCAGATCCCCCACGTAGCCGAACATCTCCGACAGCGGGACGAGGGCCTTCACGACCCGCACCCCTGACCTCTCCTCCATGGCCTGGATCTGGCCACGGCGGCTGTTGAGGTCGCCGATAACGTCGCCCATGTAGTCGTCGGGAGTCCTGACCTCCACCGCCATGACTGGCTCGAGGAGGACAGGATCCGCATGACCGGCGGCCTTCTTGAAGGCCATCGAGCCAGCGATCTTGAACGCGAGCTCGGACGAGTCCACCTCGTGGTAGGCGCCGTCAGTCAGCGTGACCCTGACGTCCACCATCGGGTAACCGGCGAGCACGCCGAACTCCGCGGCCTCCTGGCAGCCGGCGTCGACCGACGGGATGTACTCCCGCGGCACGCGGCCGCCATGGACCTTGTTCTCGAACTCGTAGCCGCCGCCGTCGCCGCCGGTCGGCTCGAGGTTGATGATCACCCGCGCGAACTGACCGGAACCGCCGGTCTGCTTCTTGTGGGTGTACTCGACCTTCTCGACCTTCCGGCGGATGGTCTCGCGGTAGGCGACCTGGGGACGGCCGATGTTGGCCTCGACCTTGAACTCCCGGCGCATCCGCTCGACCAGCACCTCCAGGTGCAGCTCGCCCATGCCCGAGATAATGGTCTGGCCAGTCTCCTCGTCGGTCCTGACCTGGAAGGTCGGGTCCTCCTCGGCAAGCCGCTGGATCGCGGTGCCGAGCTTGTCCTGGTCGGCCTTGGTTCTCGGCTCGATCGCCACGTTGATCACGGGCGCCGGGAACGTCATCGACTCGAGAATGACCTGCTGGCTCGGGTCGCTGAGCGTGTCGCCGGTGGTGGTGTCCTTCAGGCCCATCACCGCCACGATCTGGCCGGCGATCGCCGTCGGGCGCTCCTCGCGCTTGTTCGCGTGCATCTGGTAGATCTTGCCGATCCGCTCCTTACGGCCCTTGGTCGAGTTCAGCACCTGGGTGCCGGCGTCGAGCTTGCCGGAGTAGACGCGGATGTAAGTCAGCTTGCCGAGATGCTGGTCGGACATGATCTTGAAGGCGAGCGCGGAGAACGGCTCGGACGGGTCCGCGTGCCGCTCGATCAGCGTGTCCTCGCTGCCGACCGCGTGGCCCTTGATCGACGGGATGTCGACCGGGCTGGGCAGGAAGTCCACGATCGCGTCCAGCATGGGCTGCACGCCCTTGTTCTTGAACGCGCTGCCGCACATGACCGGGGTGACAGCCGAGGCGAGGGTGGCACGCCTGACCGCCGCGATGAGCTGCTCCGTGTCGGGCTCGGTGCCCTCCAGGTACAGCTCCATCATCTCCTCGTCGTTCTCGGCGATGGTCTCGACGAGCTTGTCCCGCCACTCGCGGGCGGCCTCGGCGTGGTCGTCGGGAATGGGGACGACGTCGTAGGTGTCGCCCTTGCCCTCGGTCTGCCACAGCAGTGCCCGCATGTGAATCAGGTCGATCACGCCGCGGAAGTCTGACTCGACGCCCCACGGCAGCTGGATAACCAGCGGCGTGGCGCCGAGCCGGTCGGTGATCATGTCCACGCAGCGGTGGAACTCCGCGCCGACGCGGTCCATCTTGTTGACGAAGCAGATCCGGGGCACGCCGTATCGGTCGGCCTGCCGCCAGACAGTCTCGGACTGCGGCTCGACACCGGCGACGCCATCGAAGACCGCCACGGCGCCGTCGAGGACGCGCAGCGAGCGCTCCACCTCGACCGTGAAGTCGACGTGGCCGGGCGTGTCGATCAGGTTGATGGTGTGGTCACGCCACATGCAGGTGGTAGCAGCGGACGTGATGGTGATGCCACGCTCCTGCTCCTGCTCCATCCAGTCCATGGTGGCTGCGCCCTCATGAACCTCGCCGATCTTGTAGTTGATGCCGGTGTAGAACAGGATCCGCTCGGTGGTCGTGGTTTTGCCCGCGTCGATATGCGCCATGACGCCGATGTTCCGGACGTTGGCGAGTTCGTTAGCGGTCTGTGTCGCGGCCACTGTTGGTGATCCTCGATCCTTTGGGTCAGTTGGGTCGCCCGCTACCAGCGGTAGTGAGCGAATGCCTTGTTGGACTCGGCCATCTTGTGGGTGTCCTCACGGCGCTTGACGCTGGCCCCGAGTCCGTTGCTGGCGTCGAGCAGCTCGTTCATGAGCCGCTCGGTCATGGTCTTCTCGCGGCGCTGCCGCGAGTACGTGATCAGCCAGCGAAGCGCGAGCGTCGTGCTCCGGGAGGCGCGGACCTCGACCGGCACCTGATAGGTCGCGCCGCCAACCCGGCGGCTGCGGACCTCGAGGGTCGGCTTGACGTTGTCCAGCGCCCGCTTGAGCGTCACCACGGGGTCGTTGCCGGTCTTGTCCCGGCAGCCCTCGAGTGCGCCATAGACGATGCGCTCCGCGAGCGACCGCTTGCCGCTCTTGAGCACCTTGTTCACCAGTGCGGTGACGAGCGGGGAGCCGTAGACCGGGTCGGTTACCAGCTGCCGCTTGGTTGCGGGGCCCTTGCGCGGCATGTCAGCTCTTCTCCTTCTTCGCGCCGTAGCGGCTGCGTGCCTGCTTGCGGTTACGGACGCCCTGGGTGTCCAGCGAGCCGCGAATGATCTTGTAGCGCACGCCGGGCAGGTCGCGGACACGACCGCCTCGGACCAGCACGATGGAGTGCTCCTGGAGGTTGTGCCCCACGCCCGGAATGTAGGCGGTGACCTCGATCTTGCTGGTGAGCCTGACGCGGGCCACCTTGCGCAGCGCCGAGTTGGGCTTCTTGGGCGTGGTCGTATAGACGCGCGTGCACACCCCGCGGCGCTGCGGGCTGCCGTGCAGCGCCGGAGTCTTGTTCTTGGCTACCTTGTCCTGCCGGCCCTTACGGACCAGCTGCTGGATCGTGGGCAACGCGTCTCCGTCTTCCTCTGCCGCGCGCCTTGCGGCGCGACGCTGTCTGTCATTCGCCTGCTGCCCGGGGGCCCGGTCAGCCGGTTTGCCGCGCCGGGTGGCGCGGCCGGTCTTGCTGCCTGTCCGGGGACAGGGCCGTGCTGCTCGGACCGCACTGGGCGCGGCCCGGGACGTACGTTGGCCTGCTTGGATTCCTGCCTGGTTGCTGGCCGCCCACCCCCGCGGTCGGGTGTGTCGCGAACCTCACGACACACCCGGGCCCGAAGTGAGCCCGGTTCCGGAGGGAAAGCTAGCCGCTCGCCTGTGCCTCATGCTGTTGTCATGAGCGCCGCGGCTCGTCGGCGCTAAGCCGCGAATCGACGGTCACACAGGCGTGCACGCACCCATGAGGCATGGGCGCGGAGAACTAGAATACCGAACCCCTTGCACGCAGGTCAAAACGGGCCGGCTTCTTGCACTCCGCTGGGGATTAGCTTAGCGGACGCTGGTAACCACGATGACCAGATCCCGCCACTGCCGCCGGTACTCGAAACCAGGACGATGACCCGGTTATTCCCGGTGCCCCGGCGAGCGTTAGCCCGCCGCGATCGCGGGTAGCCGGGCGGGAGGACGGCTTAGGCGGAGGGAGCGCCAGCACATGGCGAGTGCGAAGCAGAAGAAAGCGGCGAGGGCGAACGTCAGGAAGGCGCAGAAGGCGGCCGCCGATCAGACAACCATCACGAATCGGCCCAAGGAGACTCGAACCGCGCTCGGGAAGCAGGGCGCTGCTGTCGCCGGCCGCAAGTGCAGCGGCGGCTCGAAGCCGAGGACCCGCGCGGAACTGTACGCGATCGCCCGGCATCGCGACCTGCCGGGCCGCTCGGCGATGGGCCGGGATGAGCTGGCTCGCAGGCTCGGCGTTAGCTAGCCGCGCCTGCGGGCCACCGGAAACACCTCGGATCACAGCAGAAGGAGAATCAGGATGACGAACGAGCTGGCCGGCCGCCGGGTGGCCTTTCTGGTTGCCAATGAGGGCGCGGAGCAGGTCGAGCTGACGCAGCCGTGGCAGGCCGTCAGGGACGCCGGCGGCACGCCTGAGCTGCTCGCTCCCGAGGCAGGCAAGACGCAAGCCTTCAACCACCTGGACAAAGGTGACGTTTTTCCTGTCGACCACGCTGTCGCCGACGCGAGCCCGGCTGACTACGACGCGCTCGTTCTGCCCGGCGGCGTCGCGAACCCGGACCAGCTGCGGACCCAGCCGGCCGCAGTCAGCTTCGTGGCGGCGATGGTCAGCGCAGGCAAGCCAGTCGCTGTGATCTGTCACGGGCCGTGGACGCTGGTCGAGGCCGACCTGGTCCGCGGGCGTACCCTCACCTCGTGGCCGAGCCTTCAGACCGACATCAGGAATGCCGGCGGCACCTGGGTCGACACCGAGGTGCAGACCTGCACTTCAGGGCCGAATGTCCTGGTCACCAGCCGGAAGCCGGACGACCTGCCGGCATTCTGCAACGAGCTCGTCCGGCAGTTCCAGGCAGCCGGACCGGCGGCGTCCTGACCGAAGCTGCCACTGAGGCAGTGCGGGCCGCAGGGCAGCCCGGCAGCCCGTAGCTGGCCGCCGGCCGAGCAGAACGGAGACACCCGTTGCCGCTTCGGGTCGGCACTTCTGGCTGGCAGTACCGGGACTGGCGCGGCTTCTTCTACCCGGCCGGAGCACCGACCGCGCGCTGGCTGGAGACTTATGCCGAGCACTTCGGCGCTGTCGAGAACAACGGCACGTTCTACCGGCTGGCACGGCGCGAGACCTTCCAGCAATGGCAGGAGCGGACGCCGGACGGCTTCGTGATGGCGGTGAAGGCCAGCCGCTACCTAACACACATCCGGCGGCTTCGTGACCCGGCCGAACCCGTCGACCGCCTGCTGACAGCGGCCGCCGGGCTCGGCAGCCGGCTCGGTCCGGTGCTGCTGCAGCTGCCGCCCACCCTGAGAGCCGACCCGGCGGCACTCGACGACTGCCTGAAGCAGTTCGCCCGCAGCTTCCGGCAGCACGGCGGTCCCGGCCGCGTCTGCGTCGAGTTCCGGCACCCGTCCTGGCTCACCGGCGACGTGCGCTCGATCCTGACCGGCCACAACGCCGCGCTGTGCTGGTCCGACCGGCGCGGCCGCCCGCTCGGCCCGCTCTGGCGCACGGCTGACTGGGGCTACCTGCGGCTGCATGAGGGCGCCGCGAGCCCCTGGCCCCATTACGGGCGCCAGGCCCTGCGAACCTGGCTGCGCCGGATAGCGGAGACGTTCCCGCCGGACGCCGACGTTTTCGCGTTCTTCAATAACGACCAGCACGCCGCGGCGCCAGCGGACGCGGCGGCGATGGCTGGCATCGCCGCCCAGGCCGGCTGGCCAGTTCAGCCCCTCGCAGCCCACGCCCCCGGCCGCGGCTGACCGCCCGCGCCGGCTGGCCAGTTCAGCCCCCCGCACCCCACGCCCCCGCCCGCGGCTGACCGCCCGGGCCGGCTGGCCAGTTCAGCCCCCCGCACCCCACGCCCCCGCCCGCGGCTGACCGCCCTGGCCTTGCGCCTGCCTTTGCCCGCCCCGCACCCACGCCTGCCTTCGCCCGCCCCCGCACCCGCACCTGCCTTCGCCCGCCCCCGCACCCGTCGGCGCACGCACCCGCCAGCAATGTCCGCTTTGCCGTCAACCCAGGCTGACTTTTCATCCGTCCGGTGCATTCAGAATCGTATATATCCACTCATAACGGCGCCAACTAGCGCTGGAAAGAATGAGAAGTCGCTGATACGTCGCGGGAGCCAGCTTGCGAGAGCGCCGGGGCCAGCCGGGCGCGGCAGCGGGCGCCCGTGGCCGGCGTCAGCTTGCGAGAGCGCCGGGGCCGGGCAGGCGCGGCAGCGGGCATCCGTGGCCGGCGTCAGCCGGCGGCCGTGGCCGACGTCAGCCGGCGGCCGTGGCCGGCGTCAGCCGGCGCTCTGCGCGCCTCGGGCGGGCTCGACATCAGCAACAGGCTCACCGGTGCCAGCCCGCAAAGCACTCGCCCGGTCCTGGCGCGGAACGCGACCACCGCGGGCATTCCGACCCGGCCACATCCCCGCCCGCCCGAACAGCGCGACCAGCGCTGGCACGAGCAGCGACCGGGCGATCACCGCATCGATGATGATGCCGGCCGCCATCGCGACCGCCACCTCCCGGAACTGCTGCAGCGGAATCAGCGCCAGCAGCGCGAAACTAGTCGCGAGTGCGACGCCGGCCACCGTGATCGCACGGGATGCCTGCGACCCGGCGACTGCGATCGCATCGCGCAGTGGCCGCCGCCGTGCTTCCTCCCAGATGCGGCCGACCACGAACACGTTGTAGTCCGCGCCGAGCGAGATGAGCAGCACCGCGACCGTGAACGGCACGTAGTACACAAGGCCGTCGTAGCCGAGCCGATCCTGGAAAATCCAGACGGTGAGGCCAAGAGTTGCCAGCAGCGACAGGACGCTGGCGGCGAGCAGGTACAGCGGTGCGATCAGCGCCCGCAGGAAGATGGCCAGCAGCACGACAGTGATGGCCAGCATCAGCAGTGCGAGCTCGCCAAGGCTCGACGTCGTGGAGCTGACCGCCTCGCCGATGGCGGCCGTCTCGCCGCCGACCTCGATCCGGACACCGGTCAGGCCCGAGGAGCGGACCAGGCCGGGCAGATTCCGCTCCAGTGACCGGACGTCAGCCACCGCCTCCGCGCCGAGCGGATCGGTCCGCTCGATGATGCCGAAGCGGGCGGCATCGCCTGACCTCGCCAGCATCGGGTTCGGCAACTGCGCGGCCACTGCCGGGACGGCGGCCCGCCGCACGGCCGCGGGGATCGTCGCCGGGCCGACGACGCCCGCGACGCCGGGCTGGCGCGCCAGGCGGGCCTGCAGCCGGTCCAGGTCCGGGGTGCTGGTGGTCACGCCGGGACCGAGCACCAGGACCTCGGTTGGTGACAGGATGCCCACGGCGAAGCCCTGAGCCGCGGCGTCCTGCGCGCGAACTGGCTGGGCCCCACCGGGCAGTGCCGTCACGAGCGGCGCGCCGAGGCGCATGCTGGTCGCGCTGGCGGCAGCGCCGAGCAGCGCGAGCAGCGCACGCCGCCACGATCACGAGCGCTACCGGCTTGAAGGCTGCGAACCTGGCGATGCTCTCCCTGACCCGCCACGGCGAGCGAGGCTGGCGCACTGGCGTGCCCTCGGCGGCGGCGTCCGCGGCCTGCCTGGCTGCCGCCCTGGACTTGCGGAGCCACCGCGGCCCCGGCCAGAACAGGGCGCTGCCGAAGATGCCGATCAGCGCAGGAGCCAGGGTGAGAGACACGACCATGGCGGTGAGCACCGTCACTGCCAGCGCCGGGCCGAAGGCACGGATCAGCTGCATCTTCGCCACGGCCAGCGACGCGGTGCCCGCAGCAACCAGGATGCCGGCCGCAAGGATGATCGGCGAGAAGTCGGCCGTGGTCAGGCGGGCGGCCTGTACTTTCGTCAGGCCCTCGGCCAGCCGGCTGCGCATGCCGGACATGAAGAAGACGGAGTAGTCGGTAGTCACGCCCAGCAGCAGCACGACGAGCACCGGCTCGACGTCAGGCGGCAGGGTGACATGCATCTGCTGCATCACCCAGGCGACGATCCTGACCGCCAGCAAATATGCGGTCGCGGCGCAGGCCAGCGTCGCCAGCGGTGCACCGGGCGCCAGGAAGAAGAAGCCGACGATCAGGGCAATCGCCAGGATCGTCGCGATCTCCACCCAGACCAGGTGCTGGCTGATGACCACGCCCTGCTCGTAGGTGGCCAGGCCGGCCCCGGTCACGCCGACCAGATGATCCGCTGGCGCGGACGCGTACCGGCTGGCATACAGCTCGCTGCCCGCCAGCTGCGCTGCTGTCGACGCGGACGGGCGGAAATACAGGTACGTCAGGACAGTCGTGGAGCGCTCTCGCGAGCCGGGGAAGAGCCCGTCGGTGTTCGGGATCGGCAGTGCTCCGGCCAGGCCGCTGATGGGGGTACCGGTCGCGTGGCCGGTATCAGTGCTGACGGCGTTGCTGACCGCGGCCCGGACCGCCGATGGCGGCAGCCCCCGCGGCGCACGCTGGACGACGACGGCCTGCGCGTCCAGCGGCTCGCCGAAGAGCCTGGTCGCGGTGTACTCGGCCTGGACGGCCGGCGAGCTTGCGGGCACCAGCCCGGCGACGCCGTCGGATTGGGTGAGTACCGGAAGAGAGCTGACAGCCGCCACGACGGCAGCAATCCAGCCGGCCACGATGACGTACCGCAGCCCGACCACTACTGCCGCGTAAGCCCTGGCCAGCCCGCCCGTCGCCGCCTGCGGGGTGGACGAGCTCATGACTGCCTCCGTTGCCGGCGCGGCACCGGCACCTGCCGGGCAGGCTGCCTTCTACCGCGCAGGACGGGAGCGAAACCTGGCTGCCGCGGCCCGCCGCCAGACACCACAGCGGCGCCGCGGCCCGTGACCGCCGCCCGCCGCCAGACAGCACAGCGGCGCCGCGGCCCGTGACCGCCGCCCGCCGCCAGACAGCACAGCGGCGCCGCGGCCGGAGGCCGCGGCGCCGCTGGTTACTACAGGCGCGTTCCCTACCTGTTGTAGGCCCCGAAGTCGTACTCCTCGAGCGGGATGGCCTGACCGGACACCTGACCGAAGGAGTAGTCAGCCGGGCTGTCGTAGGAGGTGGGCGGGTAGACAGCCGCCTTGGCCTCCTCCGTCGGCTCGACCCGGAGGGCGCGGTACCGCTGCATGCCGGTACCGGCCGGGATGAGCTTGCCGATGATGACGTTCTCCTTCAGGCCGACGAGGGAGTCCGACCGCGCGTGAATTGCCGCGTCGGTGAGGACCCTGGTGGTCTCCTGGAAGGAGGCCGCCGACAGCCACGACTCGGTCGCCAGTGAGGCCTTCGTGATGCCCATGAGCTGCGGACGGCCAGCCGCCGAGGTGCCGCCCGCCTCCACGACAGCGCGGTTGACCTCCTCGAACTTCGGCCGCTCGACCAGCTCGCCGGGCAGCAGCTCGGTGTCGCCGGACTCGATCACGTTCACCCGCTTGAGCATCTGCCTGATGATGATCTCGATGTGCTTGTCATGGATCGACACGCCCTGAGACCGGTACACCTCCTGGACCTCGTGGACCAGGTGCAGCTGCACCTCGCGGGAGCCGAGAATGCGCAGGACCTCGTGCGGGTTCACCGCGCCAGCAATGAGCTGCTGACCCACTCGCACGTGGTCACCATCGGCGACCAGCGGGCGGGCCCGCATGGACACCTGGTAGGCCACTTCCTCCGAGCCATCGTCCGGCACGATCACGATCTTGCGGGTCTTGTCCTGCTCGTCGATCCTGACCTTGCCCTCGACCTCGCTGATCGGCGCCAGGCCCTTCGGGATCCTGGCCTCGAACAGCTCCTGGATTCGCGGCAGGCCGTGGGTGATGTCCAGACCAGCCACACCACCGGTGTGGAAGGTACGCATCGTCAGCTGGGTGCCAGGCTCGCCGATGGACTGCGCGGCGATGATGCCCACCGCCTCGCCGACGTCCACCCGCTTGCCGGTGGCCAGCGACCGGCCGTAGCACTTGCCGCAGACGCCCACCTTGGCCTGGCAGACCAGCACCGAGTAGGTCCGAACCGACTCGACGCCGGCATTGACCAGTGTGTCGATCATGGCCTCGGTCATGTCCGACTCGGCCTCGACCAGGACGGTGCCGTCCGGGCCGGTGATGTCCTCGGACAGGGTCCGCCCGGTGCCGGTGTTCTCGATGTTCGGGAGCTTGCGGACGACGCCGTCCGTGCCCTTCTCAGCAATGCGCATCGGCAGCGACCGGTCGGTGCCGCAGTCCTCCTCGCGGACGATGACGTCCTGCGCGACGTCCACCAGCCGCCGGGTGAGGTACCCGGAGTCGGCAGTACGCAGCGCGGTGTCGGCAAGGCCCTTCCTGGCACCGTGGGTCGAGATGAAGTACTCGACCACCGACAGGCCCTCGCGGAAGCTGGACTTGATCGGCCGGGGGATCGTCTCGCCCTTGGGGTTCGACACCAGGCCTCGCATGCCGGCGATCTGCCTGATCTGCATCAGGTTTCCGCGGGCACCGGAGTTGACCATCATCCAGACCGGGTTGGTCTCGGGGAAGGCCTTCTCCATGTCCTGGGCCACATCAGCGGTCGCGTGCGTCCAGATCTCAATGAGCTCCTGGCGCCGCTCGTCGTCGGTGATCAGGCCGCGCTCGTACTCGCGCTGGACCTTGTCGGCCCGCTTCTCGTAGGTGTCCAGGATCTCCCGCTTGTTCGGCGGCGCGGCCACGTCCTCGATCGAGATCGTGACCCCGGACCTGGTCGCCCAGTGGAAGCCGGCGTCCTTCAGCGCGTCCAGTGCCGCGGCCACCTCGACCTTGGGATAGGTCTCGGCCAGCTCGTTCACGATCACCGACAGCTGCTTCTTGCCGACCTCGAAGTTGACGAACGGGTAGTCGTCCGGCAGCGTCTCGTTCAGCAGGGTGCGCCCGAGCGTGGTCTCCAGCCGCAGCGGCTGACCCAGCTCCCAGCCCTCCGGCGTCGTGTAGCCACGAGGCGGCGTGACCCCGCCCAGCCGGATCTGGATCTTGGCCTGCAGGTCAAGGTCGCCCTTGTCGTAGGCCATGAGGGCCTCGGCCAGGCCGCTGAAGACGCGGCCCTCGCCGGGCGCGCCCTCCTTGTCCCTGGTCAGCCAGTAGATGCCGATGACCATGTCCTGGGTCGGCATGGTGACGGGCTTGCCGTCAGCCGGCTTCAGGATGTTGTTGGTCGACAGCATCAGGATCCGAGCCTCGGCCTGCGCCTCGGCGGACAGCGGCACGTGCACCGCCATCTGGTCACCGTCGAAGTCCGCGTTGAACGCGGTGCAGACGAGCGGGTGAATCTGGATGGCCTTGCCCTCGACCAGCTGCGGCTCGAAAGCCTGGATCCCGAGGCGGTGCAGGGTCGGCGCGCGGTTCAGCAGCACCGGGTGCTCGGTGATGACTTCCTCGAGCACGTCCCAGACCACTGGCCTGGCCCGCTCCACCATCCGCTTGGCTGACTTGATGTTCTGGGCGTGGTTGAGGTCAACCAGCCGCTTCATCACGAACGGCTTGAACAGCTCGACCGCCATCTCCTTGGGCAGGCCGCACTGGTGCAGCTTGAGCTGCGGCCCGACCACGATGACGGAACGGCCGGAGTAGTCGACGCGCTTGCCGAGCAGGTTCTGGCGGAACCGGCCCTGCTTGCCCTTGAGCATATCGGACAGCGACTTCAGCGGCCGGTTGCCCGGCCCGGTGACCGGGCGGCCGCGGCGGCCGTTGTCGAACAGCGAGTCGACGGCCTCCTGCAGCATCCGCTTCTCGTTGTTCACGATGATCTCGGGCGCGCCGAGGTCGAGCAGCCTCTTCAGCCGGTTGTTCCGGTTGATCACCCGGCGGTAGAGGTCGTTCAGGTCGGAGGTGGCGAACCGGCCGCCGTCCAGCTGAACCATCGGCCGCAGGTCCGGCGGGATCACCGGAATGCAGTCGAGCACCATGCCGAGCGGGCTGTTGGAGGTGTTCAGGAACGCCGACACGACCTTGAGCCGCTTGAGCGCCCTGGCCTTCCGCTGGCCCTTGCCGGTCCGGATGATCTCGCGCAGGTTGTTGGCCTCGGCGTCGAGGTCGAAGCTGCCGACCCGCTCCTGGATGGCCTGGGCGCCCATGCCGCCGCGGAAGTACCGGCCGAACCGGTCCCGCATCTCGCGGTAGAGCAGCTCGTCGCCCTCCAGGTCCTGGACCTTCAGGTTGCGGAAGCGGTTCCAGACCTCCTCGATCCGGTCGATCTCGCGCTGGGCCCGGTCGCGGATCTGCTTGCACTCGCGGTCGGACGCCTCGCGGACCTTGCGGCGCGCGTCACCCTTGGCGCCGGCTGCCTCGAGCTCAGCCAGGTCCTTCTCGAGCTTGGCCTGGCGGGCCTCGATGTCAGAGTCACGCCGCTGCTCCAGCTGGCCCCGCTCGACCGTGATCTTGGCCTCGAGGCTCGGCAGGTCGCGCGCACGCGCGTCGTCGTCCACGTAGGTGATCATGTAGGCGGCGAAGTAGATGACCTTCTCCAGGTCCTTCGGCGCCAGGTCAAGCAGGTAGCCGAGCCGGCTCGGCACACCCTTGAAATACCAGATGTGGGTCACCGGAGCGGCCAGCTCGATGTGGCCCATCCGCTCGCGCCGCACCTTGGCCCGAGTGACCTCGACGCCGCAGCGCTCGCAGATGATGCCCTTGAAGCGGACGCGCTTGTACTTACCGCAATAGCACTCCCAGTCCCTGGTGGGACCGAAAATCTTCTCGCAGAAGAGCCCGTCCTTTTCCGGCTTCAGGGTCCGGTAGTTGATGGTCTCCGGCTTCTTGACCTCACCGTGGGACCACGTCCGGATGTCGTCCGCCGTGGCAAGGCCAATCCGCAGGTCGTCGAAGAAGTTGACGTCTAGCACGTTTGTTTTCCCCTGGGGTTGTTCGTCGGACTTCTCGTAGCTGATCAGACCTCTTCGACGCTGCTCGGCTCCCGCCGGGACAGGTCGATGCCGAGCTCTTCCGCCGCGCGGAAGACGTCCTCGTCGGTGTCCCGCATCTCGATGGCCGCGCCGTCACTGGAGAGGACCTCCACGTTCAGGCAGAGCGACTGCATCTCCTTGATCAGCACCTTGAAGGACTCAGGGATGCCGGGCTCGGGGATGTTCTCGCCCTTGACGATGGCCTCGTAGACCTTGACGCGCCCGAGGATGTCGTCGGACTTGATGGTCAGCAGTTCCTGCAGGGCGTAGGCCGCGCCGTAGGCCTCCAGTGCCCAGACCTCCATCTCACCGAAGCGCTGGCCGCCGAACTGTGCCTTACCGCCGAGCGGCTGCTGGGTGATCATGGAGTACGGGCCGGTGGACCTGGCGTGGATCTTGTCGTCCACCAGGTGCAGCAGCTTGAGGATGTAGATGTAGCCGACAGAGATCGGGTCCTTGAAGGGCTCGCCGGTACGGCCGTCGAACAGCGTCGCCTTGCCGGTGCCGCCGACCAGGCGGTCGCCGTCACGGTTCGGCCGCGTGCTGGACAGCAGCCCGGTGATCTCCTCTTCCTTGGCACCGTCGAAGACGGGCGTCGCGACCTTGCTGCCTGACGCAGCAGCATCCGCGCCGATCTTGCGCAGCCGCTTCTTCCAGTCCTGGTCGTCGCCATCGACTTGCCAGCCGGTAGCGGCGACCCAGCCGAGGTGAGTCTCCAGAACCTGGCCGACGTTCATGCGGCCAGGCACGCCGAGCGGGTTCAGGACGATGTCGACCGGGGTCCCGTCGGTGAGGAACGGCATGTCCTCGACCGGCAGGATCTTGGCGATGACGCCCTTGTTGCCGTGCCGGCCAGCCAGCTTGTCACCGTCGGTGATCTTGCGCTTGGCCGCCACGTACACGCGGACCAGCTCGTTCACGCCGGGCGGAAGCTCGTCGCCGTTGTCGCGGGTGAACACCCGGACGCCGATGACCTTGCCGGACTCACCGTGCGGCACCTTCAGGCTGGTGTCGCGGACCTCGCGGGCCTTCTCGCCGAAGATCGCGCGCAGCAGGCGCTCCTCCGGGGTCAGCTCGGTCTCGCCCTTGGGGGTGACCTTGCCGACCAGGATGTCCCCGGTGACGACCTCGGCGCCGATCCTGATGATGCCGCGGTCGTCAAGGTCAGCCAGAACCTCGTCGGAGACGTTCGGGATGTCCCTGGTGATCTCCTCCGGGCCTAGCTTGGTGTCGCGGGCGTCGACCTCGTGCTCCTCGATGTGGATCGAGGAGAGCACGTCGTCCTGGACCAGGCGCTGGCTCAGGATGATCGCGTCCTCGTAGTTGTGACCCTCCCACGGCATGAAGGCGACCAGCAGGTTCCGGCCGAGCGCCATCTCGCCGTTGTCGGTGCACGGCCCGTCGGCGATGACCTGGCCGACCTCGACCCGCTGTCCCTCGATGGCCACCGGCTTCTGGTTGAAGCAGGTGCCCTGGTTGGAGCGGCGGAACTTAGACACCAGGTAGTCGGTCCTGGTGCCGTCGTCGTTGGCCACGGTGATGTAGTCGGCGCAGACCTGCTCAACCAGGCCCGCCTTCTCGGCCACGATCACGTCGCCCGCGTCAACGGCTGCCCGGTACTCCATGCCGGTGCCGACCAGCGGCGCCTCGCTGCGCAGCAGCGGGACGGACTGGCGCTGCATGTTCGAGCCCATCAGCGCGCGGTTGGCGTCGTCGTGCTCCAGGAACGGGATCATCGCGGTCGCGACGGATACCATCTGCCGCGGCGAGACGTCCATGTAGTCGACCTCGTCGGGCTTGATGTAGTCGACCTCGCCGCCCTTCCGGCGCACCAGCACGCGGTCGCCGGTAAAGGTGCCGTCCGACTCGATCGGCTCGTTCGCCTGGGCGATGACGTGCCGGTCTTCCTCGTCCGCGGTCAGGTAGTCGATCTGGTCAGTGACCTTGCCGGCCTTGACCTTGCGGTACGGCGTCTCGACGAAGCCGAACGCGTTGACCCGGCCGTAGGAGGACAGCGAGCCGATGAGGCCGATGTTCGGTCCCTCAGGAGTCTCGATCGGGCACATCCGGCCGTAGTGGCTGGGGTGCACGTCACGGACCTCGAAGCCGGCCCGCTCGCGGGACAGTCCGCCCGGGCCCAGCGCCGACAGGCGCCGCTTGTGGGTCAGGCCTGCCAGCGGGTTGGTCTGGTCCATGAACTGGGACAGCTGGCTCGTGCCGAAGAACTCCTTGATGGAGGCCACGACCGGCCGGATGTTGATCAGCGTCTGCGGCGTGATCGCCTCGACGTCCTGCGTCGTCATCCGCTCCCTGACCACCCGCTCCATCCGGGCCAGGCCCAGCCGGACCTGGTTCTGGATGAGCTCGCCCACGGTGCGCAGACGGCGGTTGCCGAAGTGGTCGATGTCGTCGGTCTCCACCGGGATCATCTCGGCGCCCGACTTCATCTCCTCCTCGCCGACATGCAGCCGTACGAGGTACTCGATCGTGGAGACGATGTCCTCTTCGGTCAGGGTGCCCTGGTTGATGGCCTGCGACAGCCCCAGCTTCTTGTTCACCTTGTAGCGGCCGACCTTTGCCAGGTCGTAGCGCTTCGGGTTGAAGTAGAGGTTCTCGAGCAGCGCCTGGGCCGACTCGCGGGTCGGCGGCTCGCCCGGCCGCAGCTTGCGGTAGATGTCGAGCAGGGCGTCGTCCTGGCCGGTGGTGTGGTCCTTCTCCAGGGTGGCCCGCATGGACTCGAACTGGCCGAACCGCTCCAGGATCCGCGCCTCGTCCCAGCCGAGCGCCTTGAGCAGCACGGTCACGCTCTGCTTGCGCTTGCGGTCGATGCGGACGCCGACGGCGTCCCGCTTGTCGATCTCGAACTCAAGCCAGGCGCCGCGGGACGGGATCACCTTGCAGCTGTAGATGTCCTTGTCCGAGGTCTTGTCGACCTGGCGGTCGAAGTAGACGCCCGGGGACCTGACGAGCTGCGAGACGACGACACGCTCAGTGCCGTTGATGATGAACGTGCCCTTGGCTGACATGAGCGGGAAGTCGCCCATGAAGACGGTCTGGCTCTTGATCTCGCCGGTGGAGTTGTTGATGAACTCGGCGGTGACGAACATGGGCGCGGAGAAGGTCATGTCCTTGTCCTTGCACTCCTCCGCGGAGTACTTGGGCGGCTCGAACCGATGGTCACGGAACGAGAGAGACATGGTCCCCGTGAAGTCCTCGATAGGACTGATCTCCTCGAAGATCTCTTCGAGACCGGACTGCTCCGGGAGATTCTTGTGGCCGGCCTTCTTCTCGGCATCAAGCCGGGCACGCCAGCGCTCGTTGCCGAGCAGCCAGTCAAAGGACTCGGTTTGCAGAGCGAGGAGGCTGGGCACCTCTAGAGGCTCGTCGATGCGAGCGAAGGAGACACGACGTGGACCAAGGGCGGTAGCTGAGGCGCTGCGCGAGGCTGCCAACAGGGGTCCTTCCGAGCTTGTGGCGGACGGTGCACCGCGCGCACACGAAACGACCTGCGGCTACGCCGCTAGGGGTTGGGGAGCCGAGGACGAATTAGTGCAGCGCAAATTGGCAGTGTAGTCGAAGGACACACCGCCGGTCAACTGTACGTCACTATGAGGTTCACGGTTGCAAAGGAGCATCGCTCCTTCGAAGCGAAACGTCAAGCCCTGAGCGGCCTGTGTCGCAACCGTAAAGTACGTGACGAAGCTCACACCTTCGGAGTTGTTTAGTTCTCAGAACACGTGGGTATGGCCTGTTGTTCGGCGGCTGAGCGGACTTCGGGTCCGACTGCCAAGGTCGTATAACGCCTGCCGGGCCCCGTTTCATTCCCGCCGCCGCCCGGACGCGCAGACGGCCCGCCGCCAGCCGCACGGGGCGGTGGCTGCGGGCCGTCTGAGGGTTCTGCCAGAGGCCGTCTTACTTGACGGTCACGGTGGCGCCGGCGCCCTCGAGGGCGGCCTTGGCCCTCTCCGCGGCCTCCTTGTTGACACGCTCGAGCAGCGGCTTGGGCGCGCCGTCGACCAGGTCCTTGGCCTCCTTGAGCCCGAGGCTCGTCAGGGTGCGGACCTCCTTGATGACCTGGATCTTCTTGTCGCCAGCGGCCTCGAGAATGACGTCGAACTCGTCCTTCTCCTCCGGCTCCTCGGCAGCAGCGCCACCGCCGCCGCCCGGTACGGCAGCCGCGACAGCCACCGGCGCGGCAGCCTTGACGTCGAAGGTCTCCTCGAACTGCTTCACGAACTCAGAGAGCTCGATCAGCGTCATCTCCTTGAACGCCTCGAGCAGGTCGTCCGAGCTGATCTTTGCCATGGTGGTGCTTCCTCTTCCATTCAATCCGTGTGTCGCCGATGGCCGTCAGCCACCCGCAGGGTCAGGTCGTGTCACCCGAGGTGACTGGTTAGCTGTCCGTGCCTTCCGCTTCGCCTTCCGCTTCCGCGGAGGTGTCGTCGGCCGCCTCGGTGCTCGCCTCCGCTGCCGGAGTCTCAGCCTCCGCTGCCGGAGTCTCAGCCGCGGGTGCCGGAGTCTCAGCCTCCGCTGCGGGTGCCTCAGCCGCCGGTGCCTCGGCGGCACGCTTGGCCTCCAGTGCGCCCAGCAGCTGCGCCATCTGGACTGGCAGCGCCGCGAATGTGCCGACCGCGTTCGCCAGCGACGCCTTCATCGCGCCGGCCAGCTTGGCCAGCAGCACCTCGCGCGGCTCAAGATCGGCAAGCTTGACGATCTCGGCCGGGCTCAGCGCCTTGCCGTCCAGCACGCCGCCCTTGATGACCAGCAGCGGGTTCGCACGGGAAAAGTCCCGCAGCCCCTTAGCTGCCTCCACCACGTCGCCGTCGACGAACGCAATGGCCGACGGGCCACTGAGCAGGTCGGTGAGCTCCGTCGTGACGCCCGCCTCGCTAGCGGCAATCTTCGTCAGCGTGTTCTTGACGACCGAGAATGTCGCGTTGGTGCCCAGCGTCTGTCGCAGCTCGCCGAGCTGCGACACAGTCAGACCGCGGTACTCGGTCAGGACCGCGCCGGACGAGCTCTGGAAGCGCTCGGTCAGCTCGGCGACCGCGGTCACCTTATCCGCCCTCGCCACGGGCCTCCCTTCGTGTCCGGGTCCCCCGCGCACGGCGGGCCCGGCTAATGTTCGGCGCCGGCGAGGACCGCAGACACGCGAACGCCCCGTACGCAGGCGCACGGGGCGTGAGTCAGAACGGGAATGGTCCGCCGCCCTGATGGTCAGTCCGGTCACCTGCGCGGGCCGCTCGCTTCCGCGAGCCTTCGGTTCCCGCGCTCGGCGCGCGGTAACAGCCGACGGTCTCTGGCAGGTCACCAGCCTACGCGGTCGGTGCCCGGAGGGCCAAATTGCAGTACCCCCCAGGGCCCGCGGGCTGGGATGAAACGCAGCAGGCCCCGGCGGCCGTCGCGCAGGCGGCCGCCCGGGCCCGGAATGCTGCTGAGATCAGACCGCGGCTGGCTCGCCCTCGAACTCGGCGGTCAGTCCCCTGGTCGCCGACGGGTCGACCGGGATGCCGGGGCCCATCGTGGTGGTGATGGCCACCTTCCTCACGTACCTGCCCTTGGCGGCGGCCGGCTTCAGCCTGAGGACCTCATCCAGGGCCGCCGCGTAGTTCTCGATCAGGGCGCGGTCGGTGAACGAGGCCTTCCCGATGATCAGGTGCAGGTTGCTGTTCTTGTCGACGCGGAACTCGATCTTGCCGCCCTTGATCTCGCTCACGGCCTTGCCGACGTCCATCGTGACGGTGCCGGTCTTCGGGTTCGGCATCAGACTGCGCGGACCGAGTACGCGGCCCAGGCGGCCGACCTTGCCCATCAGGTCCGGCGTCGCCACCACGGCGTCGAAGTCGAGGAAGCCGCCCTGAACCCGCTCGATCAGCTCGTCGGCACCAACGTAGTCGGCGCCCGCTGCCTTGGCCTCCTCAGCCCGCTCGCCAGTGGCGAAGACCAGCACGCGGGCAGTCTTGCCGGTGCCGTTCGGCAGGTTGACGGTGCCGCGGACCATCTGGTCCGCCTTGCGGGGGTCGACCCCGAGCCGGAACGCGACCTCAACGGTCGAGTCGAACTTGGTCGTGGAGGTGCTCTTGGCGAGCGTGACCGCCTCGGCCGGGCTGTACAGCCGGCTGGCGTCGACGGACTCTTCTGCCTTCCGGTAAGCCTTGCTGCGCTGCATTTCTTCTCCCGTGTCTCGGAATTCGTGGTCAGCGGGCCAGCGCCTGGCCCTGCCACTGCCCGTGCCTGCCTGGCACGAGCGCATAATCTCTAGCCGGGAACGGGCTTTCCGCATTCCCGGCAGCCCGCAGCCGCGCGGCGGCGGCGGGTCTCAGCCCTCGACCCGGATGCCCATCGACCGGGCGGTCCCGGCAATGATCTTCTCCGCGGCCTCGATCGTCGTCGCGTTCAGGTCAGGCATCTTCACCTGGGCAATCTCGCGGACCTGAGCCTGGGTCACCGACCCGACCTTGGTCTTGTGCGGCTCGCCGCTGCCCTTCTGGACGCCTGCTGCCTTCTTGATCAGCTCGGGCGCCGGCGGGGTCTTGGTGATGAAGCTGAACGACCTGTCCTCGTAGATCGTGATCTCCACCGGGATGACGTTGCCCCGCTGGGCATCCGTCGCGGCGTTGTACTGCTTGACGAAGTCCATGATGTTGACGCCATGCGGGCCGAGCGCGGTGCCGACCGGCGGTGCCGGGGTGGCTGCGCCCGCGTTCAGCTGCACCTTGACGATCGCAGCGACCTTCTTCTTCCTCGGAGCCATCTGCGGTTCTTACCTCACTGTCGTGTTCTAGATCTTGCTGACCTGGTCGAATGAAAGCTCCACCGGCGTTTCCCGGCCGAAGATCGACACGAGCACCTTGAGCTTCTGGGTGTCGGGGTTGATCTCGTTGACCGTGGCCGGCAGAGTCGCGAACGGGCCGTCCATCACGGTAACCGACTGGCCGATCTCAAAGTCCACTGCGGCTGCCCGGACCGCCTCGGCCTTCTTCGCGGCCTTCTCCTCCGGCACCGGCGCGAGCAGGTTCGCGACCTCGTCCAGGCTGAGCGGCGACGGCCGGCTCGACAGGCCGACGAAGCCGGTCACGCCCGGCGTGTTGCGAACCGCGGCCCACGACTCGTCGGTCAGGTCCATCCGCACCAGGATGTAACCGGGCAGTACCTTCTCCTGGACCTGCTGCCGCTTGCCGGACTTGACCTCGATCACCTCGTGCGTGGGGACCTCGATCTGGAAGATGTAGTCCTCCATGTTGAGCGACTGAGTCCGGCTCTCCAGGTTGGTCCGCACCCGGTTCTCGTAACCGGCATAGGAGTGCACCACGTACCAGTCGCCCGGCAGCAGGCGAAGCTCGGTCTTGAACTCCTGGACGGGATCTGCCTCCTCGTCGGCGGCCTCATCACCCGCCTCCTGCTCAGCCGTCTCTGACTCAGCAGCCTCTGACTCAGCAGCCTCTGGTACGGGGACATCCTCAGCCAGGACGTCGGCCGCCTGGTCACCGCCTGCGGCGGGCAGCACGTCGGCGAACGTAAAGTCAGCCGTGCCGGCGGTCTCGCCGTCGGTCGGCTCTGCAGCCGGCGTATCGCCGGCTGGTACCTCGTCGGCCGCCGGGTCGCCTAGCGGCCATTCGGACTCGGACACGATTCTCTTTCTCCCCTGCGCTCTCGCTGCGCTCCTGGCTGGACCTGCGCGCCGCCTGACTATTCTGCCGCGGCGCAGGCCGGGACCCCTGTGATCATGCTCCCACGCTTAGCGCGCGGTCAGGTACCCAGCCGTCTAACCTCAGCCGAAGAGAGCGAACACCAGCCTTGTGAAGGCCACGTCCAGACCGCTCACGATGCCGACCATGATCAGGATGAAGACCAGCGCGACCGTCGTGTAGGTCACCAGTTCCTTGCGGGTAGGCCAGACGACCTTGCGAAGCTCGTCCCGCACCTCCGAGACGAACTGAGCCGGAGTGGTCCGGTCCTGCTTCGCCGGGCGGTTGGGCTTCGCAGCCCTGTCCGGGGCCGGGCCACGTGTCTGAGTCGCCATGTCCTCACCTGAGCAACGATCTTCGACGGCTGGTGCCGCCATTTGCCCGCAGCATCCACGGGCCGTACTCGCAGGGCAGGAGGGACTCGAACCCCCAACCGCCGGTTTTGGAGACCGGAACTCTAGCCAATTGAGCTACTGCCCTGTGACGGCTCGTGCAGGCATGCACGCGCCACTGGTGGACACCACCAGATGCAGAAGTGTACGTGGCGAGGGGCCAGCCGTCGAACTGTGCAGTTGACAAAGCGCCGGCCAGTATCCGGGCCTGTCGGGCGCCGCCGCGGCCGGCCTGCGAGGCGCTGACGGTGGTAGCGCCGGTTAGCACGTTTAACTGCGGCCAGCGGGGAAGCTGCCATCGGGGGCGAAGGGAGAACATCACGTGACGAGCTCTATTCCGCAGGCCGGGCAGACCGGGCAGGGTCCGGCTTCCGGGTCGCCGGACCAGGCGCCCGAGGGCCAGCTTCAGGGCACGACGGCGGGCAGCGCACCGCCTGCGCAGGCGGTGGCCGCGCCCGTGCCCGCGGCGGCAGTGCCCGCTGCGCCCGTGCCAGCGGCGGCAGGCCCGGCACCGGTCCTGCCACAGCACACCGTCCGCCGGACCCGGGTTGGCGGCATCTGGATCGCGTCCGCGCTCTTCGCGCTCGTGCTGCTGCTGCTCCTGATCTTCATCCTGGAGAACGGGAACAAGGTTGAGATCAGCTACTTCGGCGCGCACGGCCATCTGCCGCTCGGCGTCGCACTGCTGATGGCCGCGGTGCTCGGCATCCTGCTGGTCGTCATTCCCGGAACCGCGCGCATCGTGCAGCTCAGGATGACCGCGCGGCGCCATCGCCGGTCCGACGCCAGGGTCACGGCGCAGCCAGTCGCTCCGGCAGTCGTTCCGGCCGGAACCCCGGACGCAGCGGTGACGGCAGAAAATACCGGCGCTAACGGCTCATAGCGGGCCAGCTGCCGCAGCCGCGCGGCCGGTTGCGGGCCGCGCAGCTGGCCGGTGGTGGGAATATGGATCACATGGCTCACCCACCGACACGAGTTTCTGCCAGGATCGCCGCGATCTCCGAGTCGGCCACGCTTGCCGTGGACGCGAAGGCGAAGGCGCTGAAGGCCGCCGGCCGCCCGGTTATCGGCTTCGGCGCGGGCGAGCCTGACTTCCCGACCCCCGGCTACATCGTCGAGGCCGCCCAGCGGGCATGCGCGGAGCCGAGGTTCCACAAGTACACGCCGGCGGCCGGGCTGCCGGAGCTGCGCGAGGCCATCGCGGCCAAGACTGCCCGCGATTCCGGCCTGGTCATCCCGGCCAGCCAGGTGCTCGTGACCAACGGCGGCAAGCACGCGGTCTACGAGACGTTTGCCACGCTGCTCGACCCGGGCGACGAGGTGCTGCTCCCGACCCCGTACTGGACCAGCTATCCCGAGTCGATCGCGCTGGCCGGCGGGGTCCCGGTACTGGTCCGCACCGACGAGACCAGCGGGTACCTGGTCAGCATCGACCAGCTGGAAGAGCATCTGACCGAGCGGACCAAGGTGCTGCTGTTCGTCTCGCCGTCCAACCCGACGGGCGCGGTCTATCCACCCGCCCTGGTCGCCGAGATCGGCCGGTGGGCCGCCGAGCGCGGCATCTGGGTTGTCACCGACGAGATCTACGAGCACCTCGTCTACGGCGACGCGCGGTTCGTGTCTATGCCGGCCGTGGCGCCGGAGATTGCCGACCGGTGCGTGGTGCTGAACGGCGTGGCCAAGACCTATGCGATGACCGGCTGGCGGGTGGGCTGGATGGCAGGCCCGGCTGACGTGATCAAGGCCGCGATCAACCTGCAGTCGCACGCAACCTCGAACGTCGCCAACGTGTCGCAGGCGGCTGCGCTGGCGGCCGTCTCCGGTGACCTGTCCGCAGTCGCGACGATGCGCGCCGCCTTTGACCGGCGCCGCCAGGTCATGACATCGATGCTGAACGACATACCGGGCGTGGTCTGTCCCCTGCCGGAGGGCGCGTTCTACTGCTACCCGTCGGTGAAGGGCGTTCTCGGCAAGGAGATCGCGGGCCAGCGTCCGGCCACGTCCGCGCAGCTGGCCGAGCTGGTGCTGGACGAAGCCGACGTGGCGGTCGTGCCGGGCGAGGCCTTCGGGACCGACGGGTACTTCCGGCTGTCCTGCGCGCTCGGCGACGCCGACCTCGAGGAGGGCGTGTCCCGGCTGGCCAAGCTGCTGAGCTCGGCCCGCTGAGCCTGCCCGCTGAGCCCGCTGCCGGGGCCTCCCGCTGACAGGGCGCCGGCTGACAGGCCGGCGCCGCGTCACCGCGCCCGGCGCGCCGGCTCGCGCCAGCTGGCAAAATTGCCTGATGCCCCGGCCGATCGCGGCGCTGCCCAAGGCGCATCTGCACCTGCATTTCACCGGATCGATGCGCCATGCCACGCTCGCTGAGCTGGCGGCGCTGCACCGGGTGCACCTGCCCGAGGCGCTGGCACAGGAGTGGCCGCCGCAGCTGAGCGCTGCCGATGAGCGCGGCTGGTTCCGCTTCCAGCGGCTGTACGACATCGCCAGATCCGTCGTCCGGACGCCGGACGATGTCAGGCGGCTGCTGCAGGAGGCCGCCGAGGACGAGCAGGCCGAGGGCTCGGGCTGGCTTGAGCTGCAGGTCGACCCCTCCGGCTACGCCGGCCGGTTCGGCGGGCTCACCCCCATGCTCGAGCTGGTACTCGAGTCCGCCGCGGCCGCAGCGGACAAGACCGGTGTCGGCATCGGGATCATCGTCGCCGCGAATCGCACGAAGCACCCGCTGGACGCTCGCACGCTGGCCAGGCTGGCGGCCGGGTACGCCGGGCAGGGCGTGATCGGCTTCGGGCTCAGCAACGACGAGCGCCGTGGCGTGACCGCTGACTTCGCCCCGGCCTTCAGGATCGCGGGACGGGCGGGGCTGCGGCTCGTCCCGCACGGCGGCGAGCTTGTCGGCCCGGCCAGCGTTCGGGCCTGCCTGGACGAGCTGCACGCCGATCGCATCGGGCACGGCGTCTCGGCGGCCGCCGATCCGGCGCTGCTGCGGCGTCTGGCGGACGGCCGGATCACGCTGGAGGTCTGCCCGACGTCGAACGTGGCTCTGGGGGTAGTCGGCACGGCGCAGGAGGTGCCGCTCCTGACGCTCCTCGACGCCGGCGTGCCGATCGCGCTCGGCGCCGATGACCCGCTGCTCTTCGGCCCGAGGCTGGCCGCGCAGTATGAGCTGGCCCGGCAGGTGCAGGGACTGTCGGACGCCGAGCTGGCGGCCATCGCCCGGATGTCGGTCCAGGGCTCGGCGGCGCCGCCTGGCGTCCAGGGCCGGCTGCTGGCCGGCATCGACGCCTGGCTTGCCGCAGCACCCGCTCTCGCCCCTGAGGCCGGCCCGGCCGCCTCGGCCGGCCCGCTGCCACCCGGCCGGGCCGCGCGGCTCCGCGCCTAGAGAGTGACGCCGACCAGGACAGGCTCGTTCGCCAGCTCCACGCCGAATTCGGCGGCGACGCCGGCCCTGATCTGCCGGGCCAGCCGGATGAGGCTCGCGGTGCTGCCGCTGCCCGGATTCGTCAGGGCCAGTGCGTGCTTGGTCGAGATCCTGGCACCGCCCTCCTCGCCCGGCAGCGCGAATCCCTTGCTGAAGCCCGCGTGCTCAATCAGCCAGGCGGCCGAGAGCTTGACCTGCCCGTCGGGCGCCGGCCAGTGCGGCAGGCCCGCGCTCGCGCTGGCGGCCCCCTGCCGGGCTGCCAGGTCCGCGTACTGAGCAGCGCCGACGACGGGGTTGGTGAAGAACGAGCCTGCACTCCTGGTGTCCGGGTCGGCGGGATCAAGCACCATGCCCTTGCCGCGGCGAAGCTCGAGCACGGCGGCGCGCGCGTCAGCCAGCGGCACCCGGCCGCCGTCTGTCACGCCCAGCACCCGGCTCAGCTCGCCGTACCGGATCGGGGCCGACAGCGGGCTTGCCGTCAGGCGAAACGTCACTGCCAGCACGACGAACCGGCCGGTCGCCGACGCCGGGTTCAGGTCCGCGCCGCGGCCGCCGCCGCCGGCCTGCCGCTTGAACACGCTGGTCCGGTAGCCGAAGCCGCAGTCGGCCGCCGCCACTGGCACCACGGCGTCGGTCAGCCGGTCGTAGACCAGGACGGAAACGATCGTGTCGGCCACGTCCTGGCCGTAGGCGTTCACATTCTGAATCGGCGTGGCACCGGCCCGGCCGGGGATGCCGGACAGGCACTCGACCCCGGACAGCCCGGCGCCGGCGCACTGGCGGACGAAGTCGTCCCAGTCCTGCCCGGCCGCCACGGTCGCGCGGACCAAGTCGCCGTCACGGGCAAGTTCCGCGCCTGCCGCCGCTGCCAGCACCACCAGGCCGGGAAAGCCGTCGTCAGCGACGACAAGATTGCTGCCGCCGCCGAGCACGAGCACTGGCTCGGCGGCGCGGTCGGCCTCGCGCACCGCGGCGATCAGCTCGTCCTGACTCTCAGCCTGGACGAACCGCGCGGCCGGGCCGCCCAGGCCCAGCGTGGTGTAGTCGGACAGCACCTGCTCGGTAGTGATCAAGGCGGCAATCTCCAGGCGGGAACGAGGCGTCCGGCTCATCAGCGTCGCCGGGCTCTCGGCCGGGGCAGCGCTCTTCTCCCCCGGCTGACAGTCAAGCATGCCGTACGCTGCCGCCAGCAAGGCAGCGCCAGGCCGGCACGCCAGCGGCCGGGAGCCCTTTCCAGCACGGAGCGCTGCCCAGGCAGCGGAACGGGCCGCGGGTCAGGGCTGCTGTCCTGACCCGCGGCCCGGCGGGGGTGGGGGAAGGGGGAGGGGGGTATCCGCGTGCCTGCCGGCTAGGCGTAGACCGCGACCTGGCTGAGCTCGTCAGCCTCGTCGGCCTCGTCGGCCTCATCCAGCTCGTCCTCGGCGGCAGCCGTCGTGGCCCGCAGGCAGCGCTCGTACGCGGCAGCGGTCTCCCGGCCGATGCGGTCCAGGCTGTAGCGCGACCGGGCGCGGTCGGCGGCCGCGATCCCGTAAGCCTGCAGCATCGCCGGCCTGCTGAGCAGAGCCCGCAGCCGCTGCACCAGCATGGCGGGATTCTCGGGCGCGATCAGCAGTCCGGTGATGCCGTCGATCACCGCGTCACGCTGACCGCCGACCGCCGAGGCGACCACGGGGAGCCCGCAGGCCATGGCCTGGATGACCGCTCGCCCGGTGGGCTCGTAGCCGGTCGCGCTGACCACCACGTCGGCCGAGCGCAGCAGCTTCGGCAGCTCGTCCTGGTCAACCTGCCCGGCGAAGGTAACCCGGTTGCGGACGCGCAGGCTGGTTGCCAGCTGCGCGAGCTCACGGAACGGGCCGGACCGCGGCAGATGCCTGGCGTCCTGGCCGCCGATGATCGTGAGGCGGGCACCGGGCAGCTGGGACAGGGCGCGGATCACGGTGCCGAGACCGCGCGCCTGATCGTCGGCGAACGCGACGAGCATGGGCGACTCGGTCGCCCTGGCCCGCGAGTCCTCGGGGCAGAAGTGCCCGGCGTCGATTCCGGCCGGGATAACGCGGATGGCGGACTTGGGCACGGCGAGCCTGGCCAGTTCGTCTGCCTCCTCATCCGAGCACGCCACCACGGCTGCCACGGTCCGGCCGATCGATGCCTCGAGCTTGACCCGGGCTGCCGAGACATCCGCCCTGGCCTGCCGGCGCTCGATCGAGGCCAGCGACTCAAAGCTCTGGACGACCGGGATCTCAGTACCGCGGACGGCGCCGATCGCGGCGAGGCCCGCGGCCCAGGACAGCGCGTGGACGACGTCCGGGCGCCGGGCCCGCCACCGGTCCGCCAGTGCTGCCGCCATCTCCGGCATGTACCGGGCGGCGTGCTCGGCGGACAGGAGGCGGGCGGGGCCGGCCTTGATGTGCTCAACGGAAACCCCGGCACCGAGGATCGCCGTACGGGGAGTGACCGCATCCTCGGCGCGGGCGTACAGGGTGACGCGGTGTCCGTGGTCTGCAAGGGCGCGGGCAAGTGCGACCGGGTCCAGCAGCTGACCGTCACGGTCGGCCGGGCGTGCGAGAGGGCTGCGCGCGGTGATGATCGCGATCCGCATTGAGGTGCCTCCTGGGGGTTATCGCTGGGGTCACAGCGCAAGCACCAGGGGCCAGGAAGTAAAAATGGCACACCCTCGTGCCGCACTGTGAAGTGCGTACGCCATGACTGGCGTGAGGGCGTGCCTGCTTCGTAGACACCGCTTGGCAAAGCTTATCCCCCGCGACGCTCAAGCACAAACCTTTCTTGTGCGCCGCGGGGGGACCTGCGTCATTCCTCGATGAACTGCTCGATGGTGTCGCTCTCGACCGGGGCCTCCGCCGGGGCCGCGTCCCGGCTCTCGGTGATGATTCCGCCGGGAACCAGCAGCTTGGAGAAGCGCTGCTGGCGGAGGTCGATCTCCTTGCGGTCGGAGCCGCCCGTGTTCAGGACGAGCCTGCGCCGGAGCCAGCCGTAGCTGCGGCGCGGGATGACCGCGCCCGCGACGCCCGTCAGGATCAGTACCCATCCGGCGATGTGGAAGCTGAAGAAGGATGGCTGGGCAGTCACGGCGAAGGCAAGGATGGCGCCGATCGCCGCTATCGTGATCGCCGTCGCGGTCTTCATCGGTGGAATCCCTTCGCTAAGGTGTCCGGCCGTGCGTGCCCGCTCATGCGGGCACGGCCTCAGTGAGGTGCTCGCGCAGGTACGTGAGCGCCTCGGCCAGCAGCCTGGAGACGTGCATCTGCGAGATGCCGAGCTGCTGGCCGATCTCGGACTGGGTCATGTTGCCGTAGAAGCGCATGAGCAGCAGCTGCTGCTCGCGGTCGGGAAGCTCGCTCCAGTGCGACCAGACCGCCTGCATATCAAGCACGTGCTCAAGCTGGGGATCCTCATCGCCCAGCAGGTCACCGAGGCTGGCGGCGCCGTCCTGGGTCGTGACCGGCGAGTCCAGCGACGCGGCCTGGAAGGCCAGGTCGGCCTGCCTGGCGGCGCGCACGTCATCGTCGGAGACATGAAGATGCGCGGCCAGTTCAGCGTCGGTCGGCATGCGGCCCAGGGTGTTCGTCAGATCACCTGAGGCGTTCCGCAGCTCCAGCCGGAGCTCCTGCAGGGACCGCTTGACGTGCACCTGCCAGCGCTTGTCGCGGAAGTGCCGTTTGATCTCGCCGCCGACGCAGGGCTGGGCGTAACCAGCCAGGCTGCTGCCGACAGCAGGATCGAAGTTGTTGATCGCCTTCAGCAGGCCGACGTAGCCGACCTGCATGAGCTCTTCGTGCGATTCGGTGCTGTTCTTGTAACGCAGGACGCAGGACTTGACGAGCGGCCGGTACCGGGTGACCAGCACCTCGCAGGCCGCGTCTCGTACCGCGCTGTCCCGTGGCAATGACTGGATCATGGTCAGCAGCTCGGAGTCCTCAAGCTCCTCGAGGTCGCCGGGCCGCATCGCCACTACGGGCGTCGCTACCGTGTTCATTTTTGCTCCTTGGCGGCGGGTGGGGGAGGCCCGCCTGCGCTTCGTTGTGCCCGCTGTACGGGGCTCAAACATCGCGCCTCGCCCCGGCCGCTTCACGCTTAGGACCGCCGCCGTCGCCAACGAGCAGCGGATCGCCCTGGCCAAGCGCGCTGCCGCCAGTCACCACCACTCGCGCCGGCGCCCCGCCATCCGGCGCCGGCCGCGCTAAAACAGCGCGGTACCGTTTAAAGCTGTCCGCCAAAGGTAGCTTCCGGGCCGGTCAGACACCGCCGCCCGCAGGTCCGCAGGGCCCCGGCCGGCGTTCTGGCCCAGGGCGATCACGGCGATCGCCGGAACGACCGGAGGCATCAATGCGGATCATCGGAGTACTGCTTGTTCTCTGGCTGATTATCGGGGTATTCGCAGGGTTTCAGCGGCATTACTACAACGGGACCGTGAGCTGCGCCAAGGCTGGCACTGTGGCGGCCACTATTGCCGCAGGGCCGCTGAACTACGTCGGCGCGAATCCGAAGGTGCACTGCTCGGTTCCCAAGCCAAGCAGCTAGCCGGATACCGGCGGCGGGAACGCGGCGGCGTTCCCGCCACGGTCATCCGGCGGCCCAGGTGACAGGAGGAAGCAGATGAGCGGCACTAGCGAGCATCAGCCTCAGTCTGGCCACACCGGAAGTCCGCATATTGATACTCAGAGCCTGAGCGACCAGGGCACGCACCTGTACGAGACAATCGCGACCCTGGAGTATTCCGGCCAGCGTCCGACCCTGGCGGCGATTGCCCTGGCAGTAGGCCGCAGCGAGGACGAGCTTGGTCCGCTACTCGATAGCCTCGCTGCCGGCGGCCTGCTGACCAGGTCAGATGCAGCTGACGGCCCTCTCTACGAGCCGGCCAGGCGCGACTGGAGCGCCCGGCCAGACCAGGCGGCCGGCCACTCACTGCCCTGACGGGTGCCTGATCTGCCACCTCGCAGATGCGGGCGTTTGGGACCCGCTCCCGCGGACACCTGGGGCTGGTGGACACTGTCTGGCAGCCGCACGTGCTGCGCGAGTACTCCTTCATTGCCGACGGCGAGCGGGGCGCGCTGATCGATCCGGACGGTGCGATCGTCTGGCTCTGCATGCCGCAGTGGGACAGCCCGGCGGTCTTCTCCGCGCTGCTTGGCGGGCGTGGTGGCTACGCGGTGACGCCAGCTGACTCTCGCTACGTCTGGGGCGGTTATTACGAGGCCGGAAGCCTGATCTGGCGCAGCCGCTGGGTCACGCGCAGCGTCACCGAATGCCGCGAGGCACTCGCCCTGCCCGCTGACCCGCACCGATGCGTGCTGCTGCGCCGGGTCGAGGCCATCGACGGGCCGGCCAGGCTGCGGGTCACGCTCGACCTGCGATCTGGCTTCGGCAGGCAGCCGGCGCACGACCTGGCGCGTGAGCGCGGCGTCTGGACCGGCCGCAGCGGCAGCCTGCGGTTCCGGTGGTCGGGCGCCGGGCGGGCGCGTCCCGATAGCGACGGCAAGCTGACCATGACCCTGAACCTGGCTGCCGGCGAGCACCACGACCTCGTCCTTGAGGTCAGCGATCGGCCGCTGGACGCGACGGCGCCGGACGCTGACGAGGCGTGGGCGGCCACCGCGGAGTCCTGGTCGGCCATGGTGCCTAAGTGCGACGATCTCCTGGCCGTCCGGGATACCCAGCAGGCCTATGCGGTGCTGGCCGGGCTCAGCTCGCGCTCCGGAGCGATGGTAGCGGCCGCCACGACATCACTGCCCGAGCGGATGGAAGGCGTGCGGAACTACGACTACCGCTACGCCTGGATACGCGACCAGTGCTACGCCGGGCTCGCGGTCGCCGAGCACGGCCCGCACCCGCTGCTCGACAGCACCGTCCATTTCATCACCGCCCGGCTGCTGGCGGACGGGCCGGACCTGCAGCCCGCCTACACCACCAGGGGCAGCCGGATCCCGTCCGAGCGCAGCCTCCGGCTGCCCGGCTACCCGGGCGGGGGCGCCAGGGCGGGCAACCGGGTCACCAGGCAGTTCCAGCTCGACGGGCTCGGAGAGTCGCTCCAGCTGCTCGCCGCGGCCGCGCGACTCGATCGCGTTGGCCCGGAGGACTGGCGCGCCGCGGAAGTGGCGGCCGCCGCCATCGGGAAACGCTGCGGTGATCCAGACGCCGGAATCTGGGAGCTCGACAATCAGCGCTGGGCCCACTCCCGGCTCACCTGCGTGGCCGGGCTCAGGGCGATAGCCGCGGCTGCGGAGGGCCCGCCTGGCGGCCACGGCAGCCAGCAGGCGGCGCGCTGGAGCTCACTGGCCGACCAGATACTGGCCGACCTCGGCGATTGCGTGCACCCCAGCGGACGCTGGCAGCGGTCCCCCTCCGATGACCGGCTCGATGCCGCGCTCCTGCTGCCTGGCCTGCATCAGGTGCCCAGCGCCGATGATCCGCGGTCCGAGGCCACCTACCGCGGTGTACTCAGCGAGCTGACCGAGGACGGATTCGTTTACCGGTTCCGGCAGGACGCCCGGCCACTGCACAGGGCCGAGGGCGCCTTCCTGCTGTGCGGGTTCTGGCTGGCGCAGGCGGCAGCCGCGCGCGGCGACGAGGTAGCCGCAGCCCGCTGGTTCGAGCGCAGCAGGTCGGCGTGCGGCCCTGCAGGGCTGTACGCGGAGGAGTATGACGTACACCAGCGCCAGCTTCGGGGGAATCTGCCGCAGGCATTCGTGCACGCCGGCATGCTCGCCACGGCGGCGAGACTGTCCGCCGCGGGCACGAGCCGGCTGCACGGCTGAGGGGACCAGCATGGGAACTGACGATGACCCGCGGCACGAGTCGCAAGATCAGCGTGACGACCGCAACGTCGCCGAGCTGCTCCAGGAGCTGCGCGTCGCCGGGCTCGGCGTCCAGGTCCTGTTCGGCTTCCTGCTCGGGCTGCCGTTCACTGCCAGGTTCAGTCAGCTTGGGCAGTCGCAGCGAGACCTGTACGTCGCCGTCTTGCTGCTAGCCGCGGTGGCGACAGTCCTGCTTGTCGCGCCGGTGGCCTATCACCGGCTGGTCTTCCGCCAGCACCAGAAGGAGCACCTGGTCCGCGCCGCGAACGTCATGGCCATCGCCGGTCTGATAACGGTTGCGCTGGCGATCTCGGCAGCTGTGTCCCTCATCCTCAGTTACGTGCTGTCTGGTGTGCTGGCCGGCATCATCAGTGCCTGCCTGCTGCTGCTGTTCGCGCTCCTGTGGGTGGCGGTGCCGGTAACGCGGCGGCAGCGGGCAGACGCCGCTGGCGCGGCTGACCGCCATCCGCAACGTGATGATTAGCTGCACCCGAGCCGGGTAGCCGAAGGCGATTACCGAAACCTAAGGAGGCTGGCCCGTGCCCGAGCAAGCCAGTCCGGCAACTTCCACCCAGCACTCCACTGGCGAACTGGTTCAGCAGCTTGCCGAGCAGACGTCCCGCCTGGTGCGGGATGAGATGAAGCTGGCCCAGGCTGAGATGAGCCGGAAGGGAACGCGCCTGGCGAAGGGAGCAGGTCTCTTCGGCGGTAGCGGCATCATCGTCCTCTTCGCTGTGGGCTGCCTGCTGGCTGCGGCCATCGCAGGGATCGCCACCGTGCTCGCCACCTGGCTGGCCGCGCTGATCGTCGGCGCCGGCCTACTGCTGTGCGCGGGAATCGCAGCGCTGGTCGGGAAGCGGCAGGTGGCTGGGGCGACGCCGCTGGTGCCGCAGGAGACAGTGCAGAGCGTCAAGGCGGACGCTGAGGCAATCAGCGAGAGTGCGAGGCAGTAATGGCAGAGCAAGCAGAACAGGCAGAGCAGCCCGCGGCACCGTCGGCCGCGGAAGCACCATCGGCGGCAGAGCGAGCGATCGCCGCTGACATCGAGCGCACTCGCGCTGAGCTTGGCCAGACAGTCGAGGAACTGGCCGCCAAGGCACACGTCGGCACTCGGGCCAGGCACGCGGCAGCGGATCTGCAGACCCGGCTGCGGCACACAACCGCGCAGGCAGCAGGTCAGCTGAAGGGCCAGGCCGCCGCCCGCGGCGAGCAGGCGCGTGCCCAGCTCGGCCAGACTGGGACGTTGCTGCCGGATCAGGTTCGCAGCACCGCCAGGACGACGGCGGCACAGGCACGGCGGTACTGGCCGCAGCTGGCTGCAGCAGCGGCCGTGCTGCTCGTGGCTGCCGTCGCCGCCAGGAAGCTGCGTCGCTAGCGCGGGAGGCATTCATGGAACTGATCTCAGCACCGGGGCCCGACGGGTCCCCGCCGCGTATCGAGGGCTGGCCGGACAGCGGCGCCGTAGCGACTATCACCTGGAGCACCGCATCCGGCGAGCTGCAGCAGCAGGAGACGGCCAGCGAGCAGGAAGCCGTCGGCCTGCTGGCGAAGATCGCCGCGGCCGACGACCTTGACCTGGTGAACGCCCAGCTGCGGCGCCTGGGTATCGGCCCGGACAGCTAGGCGCGGGTAAGCGGGACGGCTAGCAGGGGCCTGCCGCGCGATTAGGCCCGGCCGGGCCGGGTAACCGGATGGAATGACAGATCAGCCTGCGGATGAGCCAGAGCTCCCGGAGAGCTTCCACCGCGACCGCCGTGAGCACGGCGGGGCGCCGGAGCACCTGGACGATGACCAGCTGGCCCGGCTGACCGAGGAAGAGCGCGTGGCGGCGGGACTGGATCCGTACGACCCGGACGAGGTCCCGCCCGCCACGGATACCCCTCCGGACGCGGACATCACTGAGTCACCGGAGTACCAGGCGGAGCGCGCGGAAATCGAGCGCGAGGTCGCCCCTGGCGAGCTTGAGACCGAGGACGGCCCGGCTACCTGATCGCCAGCGCGAGCGCCCCGCCGATGCAGGCGATGCCGACGACGATCCAGGTCACGTAATCGTTAACGATGCCGCTCTGGAAGCCGAGAATCGGCCGCACAAGGCCCGTACCGGGCTCGAAGCCCCGGCGCAGCACCGGCAGCCGCCGCCAGTACAGCGCGAGAAAGGCCAGGACCAGGGAGCCGGCCACTGAGCCCAGCCCGGTGATCACGCTGGCGAGGGTGATCACCGGCGCCTGGAAGGCGCCGAGCGCAGCAGGATGGAGCACGCGGGCACCGGACAAGACCGTCGCGTTGTAAGCACGCTCGTCCTCGAATCGCACCGCGGCAGTCTCGACCGCACGGCCGAGTCCGGGGATCACGCCTACGGCGAGCCCGGCCAGTGCCAGGACACCGGCTGGCACGATCATCGACAGCGGGCTATGGCCCCGCCCCGCATCGGTCTCGCCCGTCTCCTCGTCGGCGCCCGCCGCCATCGGCGGATCCTCGCTCGGCGCGTCGCCCAGGCCGTAGAAGACGCCGCCGGCTACCCGCAGGACCGCGCCGCCGACCAGCACCGATGACGCCACAAAAATAACGGTGATCCATGGCCTGCCGAGCGCGGCGCCGCTGTCCTCGATCCAGCCCTGGCCGAGCCAGGTCGCGAACACTGGCAGGTCAGCGAGCCCCAGTGCGGCCAGGCTGAAGATCACGCCGGTGACCTTCAGCGCCTTGCCGCGACCGTGCAGGCGGGTCTCGTTGACCGAGCCGAGCCGGTGCAGCACCACCCCCACGCACAGGAACAGCGCGGCCTTGACGAGCGCATGGCCGGCGACGTAGACCGCTGCCCCGGCCAGACCGAGCGGCGTGAGCAGCGCGATCCCGGTCAGGAAGAGCCCGGAGTGGCTGATCGTCGAGAAGGCAAGCAGCCGCTTCACGTGCCGCTCACGGAAGCAGAACAGCGCCCCGACGATGGCTGTCAGCAGGCCCAGCGCCTCCAGCACGGCAGTGATCGCAGCCCGGTGGCCCAGCGCCTGACCGAACATCGACCAGTACACCCTGGCTATCCCGTATACGCCGAGCTCGACCATTACGCCGGAGAAGAGGACGCATACCGGCGTAGGGGCGACCGCGTGCGCATCCGCCAGCCAGAAGTGAAACGGCACGGTCGCGCTCTTGACCAGCAGCCCGGCGATGATCAGCACGAAGCCCACGACCACGAGCCCGTCGGGCGGCTGCCGGGCGAGATCCGCGGCGATCTGGGCCATGTTCAGGGCGCCGGTGCGGCCGTAGATCAGGCCGATGCCCGACAGCGTCAGATAGGCGCCGAGACTGCCGGTGATGGCGAAATTGAGCGCTCCCTGCAGCGGCCCGCGCTCCTCCGGCCGGTAGGCGGTCAGGGCATAAGCAGATACGCCCATCAGCTCGAACCAGACGAACATGTCGAAGATGTCGCCCGTCAGGCAGAAGCCGACCATGCCCGCCAGGAAAGTCAGCATCAGGGCGTGGAAGTAGGTCGACACCTCGTCGAAGTACCGCCACGAAAAGATCATCGCTGCCAGCACCAGGACTGCGGCCAGGCAGGCCAGGCCGGTACTCAGCGAGCCTGCCGCGAAGTCGATGCCGATCGCGACGCCGTGCTGCGGCCGGAAGCCCCCGAACCAATAGACCGCGTCGCCGCGGGCGACGCGCGTCATCAGCAGGCCGAGCATCGCGACCACCGCGGCACAGGTGAGGATGCCGACGGTGTCCAGCAGCCGCCGCCGCGGCCGGAGCAGCCAGCCAAGCGCCGAGATGGTCGCCGCCATCAGCAGCGGCACCACCACGCTCAGCACGGGCAGCTGATCCACGGCGCGTTCCCTAGCCCTTGAGGTTCACGAGCTCGTGCGGGTCGAGCGTGCCGAAGCGCTTGTGCGCCTGGATGGCGAATGCCAGCAGCAGGGCGGTGACAGCCGCCTCGACAACGACGTCGGTGAGCGCGAGTGCCTGAACGACCGGGTCGACCGCGGGAGTATGCACCGGGACATCGGAGAAGTAGGGCGCCACCGCACCGCTGACGTAACCGACAGCCAGCAGCAGCACGTACGTCGACGACTGGACCACGATGAGGCAGATGATCTGGTGCACCAGGTGGGTGCTCGTCACGATCCCGTACAGCCCGACCGCCAGTGTCCAGGCCACGACGACAAACGGAAAGAACTGCATCAGTCGCTCTCCTGCCTGACCAGCAGCGTCTGCTCGAGCAGCTCGCCGATGATGAGAATGAACGCGGCAGCGACCTCGATGCCGACGAAGAAGCTGATGACCTCGATGGTTCCGGACGAGCCGATCTTTCCCGGCAGGGCGCCGAGCGGCAGGAAGTTATCCAGGTACGGCAGCCCCAGGATGACCGCCAGGATGCCCACGCCCGCGAATCCCCCGGCGCCCACGGCCTCGACCGAGTCGAGGAGGCTCACCGGGCTGATCCGCCGGAAGGTCAGATACTCCCCGGCCAGGTAAATCATGACGAATGCGCTGGCCAGCACCACCCCGCCCTGGAATCCGCCGGACGGGCTGGTCTGCGCGTGCAGGCCGAGGTACCAGCCCATGAGGACGGCCGGACCGGCGAACAGCAGAGCGGCGAGCCGGATCGCGTCGGTGGTCGACGGCGCTGCACGCTCCAGTGCGCCGGCGGCGGCACCGGTTTCCTCACGCTCGCCGCGCATGTGCCGGAGCACAGTCGCGACTCCCGTCGCGGCGACGAACAAGATGAACTCCTCGCCCACCGTGTCGAAGCCGCGGTACTCGAAGTTGACCGCGGACACCACGCCGGTCGCGTGGGTCTGCGCTACCGCCATCCGGTTGATGATGAACCCGTAGGGCCCCGGGTAGTTCCCGAAGCCCGGCAGTCCCTTCAGTCCCCACAGGTAGAAGGCCAGGAAGACTGCGATGGCCCCGAAGAACAGCCAGCGGCGCTGCCCGGGTGTCATTTCTCCCGCTTCCTGACCTTCGCCAGGGTCAGGAGCACCAGCAGGGGCAGCGCCACCGCGCCGACGGCTAGCTCGGAGAGCGTGACGTCAGGTGCCTGGAATGCCAGGAACATCACCGCAAGCAGCAGGCCGTAGGCACTCAGCGCGATCGTCTGCCGGACCGGGACCCGGATCAGCACCACGGCCGTCGCCGCCGCGGCCACCAGCACCAGGACCACGACCTGCAGGGCATCCATGAGGGCACCCGGCACCGTGTACGGCGTCACCACCGCGAGCACGTGACCGGTCACCGCCGGTCGCCGCCCTGGTGGGTCCCTGCGCGCGGGGTGGCGCCGCGCCAGTCGCCATCGCGCCGGATCCGGGCTGCCCTGATAGTTGCATGCGACAGGAGGGGGCTCGCCACGACCATGAACAGCACGGCCAGCCAGGTCTGAGCGGCCCGGATCGAGTAACCCGCCTGCACCAGCACGGCCAGCCCGACCAGTACCGGCGCGACGATCGACAGCGGTGTCAGATAGTGCAGTTTCCGGAACGGGCCGCCCATGACCAGCACGCCGAGCGAGGAGGCGATAGCGACTGCGACGGCGAGGCCGAGCAGCACGTCGACGATGACTTCCCTGGCCATCACAGCCACCGCTCGAGGAAGCGGACGAACACCAGGCCGCTGCCCAGCAGCAGCACGGCCAGCAGCACCGGGAGCTCGAACTCCCCGGTCCGCCGGAAGCCCTCCGCCAGCAGTATCAGCGTCAGCACTGAGATCGAGCCGATCGCCTCATAGGCGACCACGGCTTCCATCGTCTGGCCGCGCCACACCACGACCAGGCACGGCAGGACGGCGACCAGCATGCCGATGGCGGCGAGAACGAAGACGTTCACGGCCTGTCTCCCTCGTCGGCTGGCACCAGCCGGTGCACGATCATGACGTTCCGCTCCGCGTCGATGCCGAGCGCAATCGTGTTCGGCGCGAGCGAGGTGCCCCCGATCAGCAGCGCCCTTCTGGTCTTGCCTTCCACCGTCTCCGGCCCGAACCGGACAGGCACCTCGCGGAACTCGCTCGCCGGCTCCGCACCGCGGGCGAGCCGGCGCCACAGCGCCGCGAACACGATCCCGGTATCCCGCGCCACCTCGGCGGCCAGCCGCACGGCCGGCCCGAGCCATTCGATCCGCATCGAGATCCTGGCGTCGGCCTGGTGGCCGGCCAGCTCCGCCAGCAGGGCACCCGCGGCGGCCGCTGCCGCGCCGCCCAGCAGCTCGGCGAAGGTGAGCGAGTCGTCGAGAATGACCCAGAACGACATGAGCAGCACCCACCAGGCCAGCCAGACCCCGATCCGGCGGGCACGCGGGGTTGCCGGCGGCCGCCGGGCATGCCCCGCCTGCCGCCCGCTCAGGTCGGGCACGTCAGCTCCGTCGTCGGCCGGGTGCATGCCGCATCCAGTGCCCTTGCGCTGATCCACCAAACGTGCCGCGAACTGCGCCGGTGAGCCAGGGTTAGCCGTCCTCGCTGAGCAGGCGCAGCACGGCGCGCTCGGCTGCTCCCTGCGTCGCCAGCTCGCCGAACTCACTCTGCTTCCCCAGGTCGCCGAGCGCCCTGGCAATGGTCTTGCCGCGCTGGTAATGCTCGATGACCCGCGGATCGATATAAGACCCGCGCGCGACCGCGGGCGTATTGCCCAGGTAGCCGGCGACCTCCCGCACGGTCCGGGCAATCGCCCGCTTGCGTGCCGCCTCCGTGGGCGCCACGTGTCCGGAAACAGCCAGGCCGACGGCGGCCAGCACGGTCGCGTGCCAGGTCCTGAAGTCCTTGGCGCTGAACTCGCCGCCCGACACCTCGCGGAGGTAGTCGTTGATGTCGGTGGCTGTGACGTCATGCCATCTCGGCCCGCTGCGGTAGGCGAGCAGGCCGTCGCCCCCGCCCGTCCGCCTTTTGAGGCTCGACACCACGGCGCACACCTTGCGGTCGGCCACCGCCTGCTCCCGCTGCTGGGAACCCTTGGCCAGGTAGTCAAATGTCACCTGGCCGCGGCCGCAGCTGACGTGCTCGCGCAGGATCGTCGCCAGGCCGTAGGTCCCGTTCTCGGCTGCGTACTCCTCGCCTCCCGGACGGAAGAAGCCGAGGTCGATCAGCCGCACGGCGGCGGCCAGCACGCGGTCACGTGAAAGGCCCCGGCCGTCGAGGTGACGGACGATGACCTCGCGGAGCTTCGGCAGCGACGCCCCGAACTCCAGCATGCGGTCGTGCTTCTCCTGATCGCGCAGGTCGCGCCACAGGTCGTGGTACCGGTACTGGCGGCGGCCAGCCGCGTCAGTGCCGACGGCCTGGATGTGCCCGCTGGTGTCAGCTGAGATCCACACGTCTTCCCAGGCTGGCGGAATGACCAGGCCCTTGATGCGGGCGAGCACGGCCGGGTCGGTGACCTTCGCCGAATCGGGGCCCAGGTAAGAGAAGCCCTTGCCGCGCCGCTTCCGGGTGATGCCAGGCGCCGACAGGTCGCTGCGGCGCACCGTGACCGCTGCTGAGCTCACCGCACACTCCCCGGATATGAGTCGGGGCATCCCACTGCCCGGCTGCGCTGGTGTCACACCTGAGCGACGGTGCCGCGGGACCGCACGTTAGGGCGGCAGCGCAGCGGGTAGCGGGCCTTACTTACGCCGGTCCGGCGACCTTCGGACCGGTGCCGGAAGCCCGTCATGTGGGGGATTAATGCCCAGGATCTTGTACAAGCCGATCAGCCTGGCCGCGAGCCTGGCAGGCGGCGCGCTGGCCGGAGCGCTCTTCAAGCGGCTGTGGAAGCTAGCCTCCGGCGAGGACGAAGCCCCGACGGCTACCGACTCAGATCGCGGCTGGCCGGAGATCCTGATTGCGGCTGCCCTGCAGGGCGCAGTCTTCGCCGTCGTGCGGGCGGCAGTGGACCGCGGCGCCGCGGCCGGTACCCGCAAGCTGACAGGCAGCTGGCCCGGTGACGGCGCCGAGCGGGACGACCGGTCACCAGACGCGACAGGAGGCGCGGCGTGAGCCGGTCAGCCGGCGAGGCAATTCCGCCGCAGAATGAGGTAACGGGCGGACCAGACTCGCCGCTGGAACTCGGCCGCGCGGGCTGGAGTCAGACCCTGAAGCGGACCGGCAAGAAATTCGTGCGGGACCGCTGTAGCATGACCGCCGGCAGCCTGGCCTATCACTGGTTCCTCGCGCTCTTCCCCGCGCTGATCGCTCTGATCGGTCTTGCCGGCCTGCTGCACGTCAGCCCCAGCCTGGTGCACCGGCTCGTCACGGGCCTGAGCTCGGCCCTGCCGGGCAAGGCGTCGGCTGTCTTCAGCCAGGCCATCACGACAGCCACGGCTCACTCGGCCAGAGGCTCGCTGATCACCCTCATTATCGGCATCGTCGTCGCGCTCTGGAGCGCGTCCGGCGGCATGGCCGCCCTCGAGATGGGTCTGGACATCGCCTACGAGGTGCCCGTGGACCGCGGCTTTGTGCCGCGGCGGCTTCGCGCGTTCCCGCTCATGCTCGCCACCGCCGTCCTGGGCGGCCTGGCATCGGCACTCATCGTCTTCGGGCAGTCCATCGGGTCTGGCATCGAGGGCCACGTGGGTATCACCGGCAGCGCGTTCGTCATTGCCTGGACCATCGTCCGATGGATTGTCACGGTGGTCCTGATCAGCCTGCTGTTCGCGTTCTTCTACTACTACGGGCCCAACCGCGAGACGCCGCGCTGGCAGTGGCTCAGCACTGGCGGGCTGGTCGGCACGGTCATCTTCCTGGCTGCGTCAGTGGGCTTCTCCTACTACGTCTCCAAGTTCGGGTCGACGTCCTACAGCAAGACGTACGGCACCTTCGCCGGTGTCGTACTGCTCATCTTCTGGCTCTACCTGACCGGCCTCGCCGTGCTGATCGGGGCCGAGATTAACGCCGAGACCGAACGCGAGGCCGCTGCCCAGGCAGGGCACCGGGGAGCGCAGGCGGGCGCCGAGGACCTTGGCCAGCCGGCGGCGGCGCCGCCCCGCACCTCAGCCGGGCTGCCCAGGCGGACGCCGCGCAGCAGCCCCGGCTGAGCGGTTACCCCGCCTCCGCGGATGAGACCGCTGGCTCCGGCCGGGAGCCGGCACTCTCGTCATCGCGGGTGGCCTGCATAACCGGAGACCGGGACAGGAGCACGGCTCCGGCGGCGACGGCGGCCGTCGGCAGGAGCGCCAGGAGCAGGACCGGGCCGTGCCGGATCTCCTCGCCGAACACCAGCACGCCCCAGAGCGTGGAGACCACCGGGTCAGCGAGCGTGATACCTGGCTGCGCTGCTGCCAGCGTGCCCGCATGGTAGGCGTTCTGCAGCAGCCACACCGAGGCCAGCCCGGTGATCGCGAGAGCGTAGAGCTGCCAGGATGCCAGCACGCCGGCCAGGCCGCGGGCGCTGAACTCCTGCGTCATGCCCTTGGTAAAGGCCGCTGTCAGCCCGTAGCCAAGGCCGGCCGCGATGCCGAGCAGGCTGGCCCTGGCCGCCTTCGTCGCCTTGAACCTGGCAGCGGCGAACAGCACCGCGATAGCGCCGGCGCTGGCCGCCGAGCCCAGGATCCAGTCCGTGGCCGGTATGCGCGCAGCCTGAGTACCGGACTGCGGATCGAGGAGCACGAGGAGCGCGGCCACTCCGGCTGCCAGCGCACCGATGGCCAGCCATTCCCGCCGGCCGAGGTGCCCGCCGAGCACGCGCGCGCCGCCGACCAGGGTCAGCGGAAGGTCGAGGATGATCACGATCTGCACGGTGGCCAGCTCGCCGGTGCCGAGAGCGGTAGCGCTCAGGGCGAAGGACAAGATCATCAGCCCGACGGCGCTCAGCCAGGCCGGCCTGCGCAGCAAGCCCGCTATCAGCCGCAGGCGGAACTCAGCCCGGTCCGGCTCTTCCCGTGAGGCCTTCCGGTTCAGGACGTTGCCGGCCGCGTTGGCGGCGGCGGCACCGAGGGCGAGCGCATAGCTGATCACCTCCGGTCGCTGCCCCGCTCGCCGGCACGTATGCGTCAGCTTGGAGCCGGCGCCCGGGTCAGCCGCGTAACATCTTCGGATTGCAAGGTGCCGGCACATTTTCCGTAGCTGCCGGCGAGCTGGCGAACGCCGGCGCTCTCGCGGTCGTTGGACAGATCGCAGGCAGCGGCGCGCCGCCGTCCCCCCGGCTGGCGCCGTTCTTCAGGGCCCTGGATCCTGCCTGTTTGACCAGGCGGGACGAGGGGAGTAGCCCGTATCACGATGAGAGGACCTCGGTGTACATAGCGGTCACCCTGGTGGCGGCCATGCTGTCAGGCTTCGGCTTCGTGCTCCAGCAGCATGCGGCTGAGCAAGAACGCGACACCCAGTTTCTCCGTTTTAAGCTGATTGCGCATCTCGTCCGGAACCGGCGGTGGCTTGCCGGCATCGCGCTCCTGATCGCCGGCGACCTGCTGTCCGCCTGGACGCTCGGCCATCTCGACCTGTCGGTGAGCGAGCCGCTGCTCACGACCAGCCTGATCTTCGCGCTCGTGCTCGCGGTCCCACTGTCCGGCCAGGCCCTGCGCAAGGCGGAGATTATCGGCGCTCTCCTGCTGTGCGCCGGCGTGGCGGCACTCTCGCTGACCCGGTCGGTGAAATCGCCGTCAGTCTCCGTCGGCTCCTTCTCGCACTGGCCGGCCGCCGCAGTCATCGCCCTCATCGCGGTGGCGCTCGTCCAGCTCGGGCGCAAGCGATCCGGTGGCGTGCGCGCCACGCTGACCGGGACCGCTGCCGGGCTGATGCTCGGTGTCGCGGATGCCTTCACCCGGCGCAGCGTGCAGGTCATCGACGGCGGCCATCCGCTGCACCTGCTGGTTCACTGGCCCGGCTACGCCACCGTGGTCGCCAGCCTGATCGGCTTGTGGCTCATGCAGAACGCCTTCAACGCCGCTCCGCTGCACTCCTCGCTGCCGGCCATTACCGCCGCTGAGCCCTTTGCCGGCATCGTGCTCGGCATCGTGGTTTTCGGCGATGTCGTGCACATCACACCGCTGCTGGTCGCGGTCCAGCTTGCGGGTGTCATTGCCATGGTCGCCGGCGTGATCCTGGTCGCCAGGGCACCGGTCTTCAGTGATCTGCACCTGCGGCAGCTGCCGCACGCGGCACTCGAGCGACTGCAGCATCCGGGCGCGGCGGTGACGTCAGGCCCGGATTCCCCGGCCGCCGGCAAGCCAAAGACCGCGGGTCAGGAGCGCCGCCCGGCTGCGTCCCGCCCCGCGGCCAAGAGCTAGGCATCCGCCGGGATTTCAATCAGTGCCGAACTTCGCCGGCCGGCCGGCGATCACTTCGCCGGCTCGTTCCCTGGCAGCTGGGTCGGATCCAGGAAGACGTGCGGGGTGACCGTGAGCTGCTCTCCGAGACTGCGGTCGATGCCGTCAGCCAGATCCTCGGCCTGATCGGCGCTGATGCCGTCGTCGAAGGCGACCCTGGCGGCAATGATCAGGGTGTCAGGGCCAAGTCGCATGGTCAGGAGTTCCAGCACGGCGGTGATGCCGGCGGTGGCCTCGATTACCGACTCGATGAGCTTCACCTGCTCCGGGTCTGCCGCCTTGCCGATCAGCAGGTCCCTGTTGTCGGCCCCGAGCCGGACGGCCGCGGCGACCAGGAGGACGCCGATCGCCATCGAGGCGGCCGCGTCGTAGACCTCCGAGCCGGTCAGCTGCCGCAGCAGGATCCCGGCGAATGCCAGCACCAGGCCGACCATCGCGACGCTGTCCTCGAAGAAGGCGGCCTTGACCGTGGTATCCGGGCTGGTCCTGATGTGCGCGATCAGACTCAGGTGCCGGTCGCGTGCCTGCTGCCTGGTCTGGCCGGCCGCCCGGGCCAGCGACACGCCCTCGGCCAGGCCGGACAGGCCCAGAGCGACGTAGGCGATCAGGACAGTGCCGCCCTTCTCCGGGCGGAGCAGCGCCAGAACGCCCTCGAATACCGAGAAGCCAGCGCCGGCGATGAAGATCCCGAAGGCAGCAAGCAGCGACCAGAAGTAGCGTTCCTGGCCGTAGCCGAACGGGTGCTGGGTGTCCGCGGGGCGTTCTGAGCGGTGCACCGAGGTCAGCAGGAAGGCCTGGTTGAGCGTGTCGGCGATGGAGTGCGCGGCCTCGGCCAGCATGGCGCTTGACCCGGCCACGATCCCGGCCGCGAGCTTGATCACGGCCACGAACACGTTCGCGCCGCCCGCGATCAGTACTGTCCGCCGGGTCGACCGACTGGCTGGGGATGTCATGGCTGCTTGGTGCCCCGGAGACAGTGGGCAAACATCTGCGGCAGGCTGTCCGAGTTTGCCGGCAATCGGACAGGGAAGCTTGCGGTCCGACAGGGCGAGGCGAGGCGGGGGGTACCTGGTGCTGCCGCCAGCAGGCGACGTGGAGGTGCCGTGAACCCGGTGGAGAAGGCGCTGCGCCGGGCTGATACGGCCCAGCAGCGGCATACTCCCAGCGCGTTCCTGGTCGGCGTGATCAAGAAATTCGGCGACGATAACGCCGGGGCCCTGGTCACGAACCTCGCCTATGCCGCTTTCGTCTCCGTCTTCCCGCTGCTCCTTATCCTCGTGACCGTTCTCGTCAACGTGGCGGCAGGAGACCCGTCCCTGCGCAACCGGGTCATCAGCGGGGCGACGAGCCAGTTCCCGCTCATCGGCAAGCAGCTGGCCAGCAACATCCACGGCCTCAGGCGGTCGACTGCGGCCAGCCTGATTGTCGGGATGCTCCTGCTGGCCTGGGGCGTCACCCGGCTCGCCCAGGCCGGGCTGTTCACCATGACCCAGGTCTGGAACCTGCCCGGCCCGGCCCGGCCCGGCTACGTTCCCCGGCTGATCCGCAGCGTGATCTTCCTGCTCGTCCTGGCGCTCGGTGTGATCATCGGCACACTGCTGGCCGGCCTGGTGACTTACGGCCACCACGCGTTCGGCTTCCGGGCACTGGCCCAGGTTCTGGCTGCCCTCGCCAACATCGGCTTGTACTACCTGGGCTTCCGGGTGCTGACGCCGCATGTCGTCCGGCCCCGCCAGCTGCTGCCCGGCGTTATCGCGGGAGGGATTTTCTGGACTGTCCTCCAGGCGCTTGGCGCTTACCTGGTGCACCACTACCTGGGCAGCAACTCGGTCTACGGCATCTTCGCGACCGTGCTCGGGCTGGTGGCGTGGATTTACTTCGGTGTCCAGGGCACGGTGTACGCGGCGGAGGTCAACGTGGTCCTGGCCCGCCGGCTGTGGCCTCGCGCCCTGATCCAGCCGCCGCTGACCGAGGCGGACCGGTCGTCCATGGCGCTGCAGGCGCTGCAGAATCAGCGCCGGCCCGAGCAGCAGGTCGAGGTGACCTACAACGACCGTCCGCCCGGAACCCGGGCGCCGGCCACGACGCCGCGCAGGCCCGGCGACGTCGCACCGCCGTCATCCCCCACGCCGGGCGACGTGCATGCCGCCGAGGAAGCGGCGGCATCCCGCCCCCACCAGGAAAGGTGAATGAGCACTCCATGACCGGTAAGTCCATCTGGCCGGGCGTCAGCTACCCGCTTGGTGCCTCCTACGACGGCGTCGGCACCAACTACGCCCTGTACTCCGAGGCGGCCGAGCAGGTCGAGCTGTGCCTGTTCGACGCGGACGGCAACGAGGAGCGGTTCTCGCTGACGGAGGTCGACGGGTTCATCTGGCATGGCTACCTGTACGGCATCGGGCCGGGCCAGCGGTACGGCTTCCGCGTGCACGGTCCCTACGAGCCGAAGGCCGGGCACCGGTGCAACCCGGCCAAGCTACTGCTCGACCCGTACGCCAAGGCGATCGAGGGCGAGGTCAGCTGGGGACAGCCGGTCTTCGGCTACGAGTTCAGCGCCGGCCGCGACCGCCGGCCTAACCGGGCTGACTCGGCACCATCCATGCCGAAGTGCGTGGTGGCCAATCCGTACTTCGACTGGGGCAACGACCATTCGCCGCGTACCCCGTACCACCAGAGCGTCATCTACGAGGCCCACGTCCGCGGGCTGACGACGCTGCATCCGGCTGTGCCCGAGGACCAGCGCGGCACCTACGCGGGCCTGGCTCACCCCGCGGTGATCGAGCACCTGCTGGACCTCGGCGTGACCGCAGTCGAGCTGATGCCGGTGCATCAGTTCATCAACGACGGCCACCTGGCCGAGCGCGGCCTGTCGAACTACTGGGGCTACAACACGATCGGCTTCCTGGCCCCGCACAACGCCTACTCCTCCTCCGGCCAGCTCGGCGAGCAGGTGCCGGAGTTCAAGTCGATGGTGCGCGCCCTGCACGAGGCGGGTCTTGAGGTCATTCTCGACGTCGTCTACAACCACACCGCCGAGGGGAACCAGCTAGGGCCGACGCTGTCGTTCCGCGGCATCGACAACGCGAACTACTACCGGCTGTCCGACGCCGACCGGCGGCACTATTTCGACACCACCGGCACCGGCAACACCTTCCTGATGAGCAGTCCGCACGTACTGCAGCTGATCATGGACTCGCTGCGGTACTGGGTGACCGAGATGCACGTCGACGGCTTCAGATTCGACCTGGCCGCGGCGCTGGCCAGGCAGTTCCACGACGTGGACCGGCTGTCGGCGTTCTTCGACCTGGTCCAGCAGGACCCGGTCGTATCCGGGGTGAAGCTGATCGCCGAGCCGTGGGACGTCGGGGACGGCGGCTACCAGGTGGGCAACTTCCCGCCGCTGTGGACCGAGTGGAACGGCAAGTACCGGGACGCGGTGCGTGACTTCTGGCGGGGTCAGCCAGCCACGCTGCCCGAGCTCGCCTCCCGGCTCACCGGCTCGGCTGACCTCTACGACAGCGACAACAGGCGGCCGATCGCGTCAGTGAACTTCGTGACCTGCCACGACGGCTTCACGCTGGCCGACCTGGTCAGCTATGACCGCAAGCACAACGAGGCCAATGGCGAGGACGGCCGGGACGGCAGCGACGACAACCGGTCCTGGAACTGCGGCGCCGAGGGACCGACCGATGAGCCGGAGGTGCTGGCGCTGCGAGCGCGCCAGCAGCGCAACTTCCTGACCACCCTGCTGCTGTCGCAGGGCGTGCCGATGCTGCTGGCAGGCGACGAGCTCGGGCGCACCCAGCACGGCAACAACAACGGCTACTGCCAGGACAACGAGCTGTCCTGGGTGCACTGGCCGGCCGACGCCGGGTCGAGCGCCGGACGCCAGCACAGCGAGGAAACGTGGCCGTCGATCTATCCGTTCGTTCGCTCGCTGATCAGGCTCCGGGCCGATCACCCGGTCTTCAGGCGGCGGCGGTTCTTCACCGGCGAGGCGGGCCGGGGTACGCGGGACCACCTCGGCGACATCGCCTGGCTGACACCGGGCGGAGCGGAGATGACGGACGGTGACTGGGCTGCCGGCTTCGCGAAGTCGCTGGCAGTGTTCCTGAACGGCGACGCGATCAGCGAGCCGGACCCGAGGGGCGAGCGCATCGGAGACGAGTCATTCCTGCTGCTGTTCAATGCAGCCGAGCACGGTGTCGAGTTCACCATCCCGGAGGGCTACGGCGAGGAGTGGGCACTGGAACTCGACACCGCCGATCCGTGCCCGCCAGGTGACAATGCCATGGTGAAGCCGGGTGACATCCTGACGCTGCCCGGCCGGTCGCTGAGATTGCTGCGCCGTGTCTGACGGCCGGCGGCCGCGCGTGCCAGCCTCGACCTACCGGCTGCAGCTGCACGCCGAGTTCGGCTTTGCGGATGCCGCTGACCTCGACAGCTACCTGGCCGACCTGGGCGTCACGCACGCTTACCTGTCGCCCGTCCTGCAGGCTGCACCTGGTTCCGCGCACGGCTACGACGTCGTCGACCACTCCCGCATCTCGGCCGACCTCGGCGGCGAGGACGGCTTCCGGTACCTGGCCGCCAGGTTCGCCCGCCGCGGCATCGGCCTGGTTGTCGACGTGGTGCCGAACCACATGGCAGTCCCGGCGCCGGAGTACCTGAACCGGCAGCTCTGGTCGGTACTCGCGAGGGGACCCGGCTCCCCCAGCGCGCACTGGTTCGATATCGACTGGGACGGCGGCCAGGGCCGGATGCTGCTGCCGATCCTGGCCCGGCCGCTGCGCCAGTGCACGGCCGACTTCCGGCTGTCGCGCCTCGGCGAGGTCCCGGGCGCGGCCGCCGTGACCGGCGATGCCGCAGACGGTGACGCGACGCTGGCGGACGATGCGCCGGTGCTCCGGTACCAGGGGCATGTCCTGCCCGTCCGGCCGGGTACAGGGGAACTGCCGCTGCCTGACCTGCTGGCCGCGCAGCACTACCGGCTCGACAGCTGGCGCGCCGGGGCAGCCGAACTGAACTGGCGGCGGTTTTTCGACATCAGCTCGCTGATCGCGATCAGGGTCGAGGAACCTGACGTGTTCGCTGCCACCCACGGGCTCCTGCTCGGGCTGGTCGCCGAGGGCCTCATCGACGGCCTGCGGATCGATCATCCGGACGGCCTCGCCGACCCGCGCGGCTACCTCCGGCAGCTGGCAACGGCGGCGGGCGGCAGCTGGATCGTGGCCGAGAAGATCCTGGCCGCCGGTGAGGAACTGCCCGGCGACTGGCAATGCGCTGGGACGACCGGCTACGACGCGCTGGCGGCGGTAGGCCAGCTGTTCACTGACCGGGCGGGCGCGGACCGCCTCGGCAGCGAGTACGCCGCCTTCACCGGCGCTTCCGGCGACTTCGCGAGCGCCGCCTGGTCGGGTCGCCGCGAAGTCGCGGGCGAGCAGCTGAGCGCCGAGGTGGCACGGCTCAGCCGGGTACTTCGCCGGATCACGGATCCGGTCCTGGCCGCGCTCCAGGCAGAGGACCTGCGCGCCATCCTGGCCGAGCTACTCGCCGCCTTCGAGGTGTACCGCGCCTACGAGGTGCCAGGCGAGCCGCCTCCGGCTCGCAGTATCGCGCATATCGGCGATGCTGCCGCAGCCGCCAGACGCCGGCTGCCGGGCCGCCTGCATGCCGCTGTCGACCTGATCGCCGCGCTGCTGCTGGGCCGCGGCGTGCCCGGCCGCGACCGGGCCGCCCGGGATGAGCTGATCATCAGGTTCCAGCAGGTCTGCTCGGCCGTCCAGGCGAAGGGCGTGGAGGACACCGCCGCCTACCGGTGGACGCGGCTGATCAGTGCTAACGAGGTGGGAGCGGACCCTGATCATCCGGGCGGCAGCACCGCAGACTTCCACGAGTTTGCGCGGCGGCTCAGCGAGGACTGGCCGGCCACGATGACGACTCTGTCCACGCACGACACCAAGCGCCAGGAGGACGTTCGAGCCCGCCTGGCGACCCTCGCCGAGTCGCCAGAGGACTGGGCCCGTGAGGTGACGTCCTGGCACCAGCGAGCTACCTCGTTCCCCGGTGCCCGGCCGCCGGACCCGCCGACGGAGTACCTCATGTGGCAGACGCTCGTAGGCGCCTGGCCGATCGACGACGACAGGCTGACCGAGTACCTGCGCAAGGCAATGCGGGAGGCAAAGCTGACCACATCGTGGACGGAGCCAGAGCCGCGGTACGAAACGGCGGCCACTAGCTTCGCCCGGCGGGCGCTCGCCGACAGCGAGATCGCCGCGGCCATCGCGGCGTTCCTGGTCGCCATCGGGCCGGATGCGGCCGCGAACTCCCTGGGCGCCAAGCTGATTCAGCTGACCATGCCGGGCGTGCCCGATGTCTACCAGGGGTGTGAGCTCACCGGGCTGTCGCTGGTCGACCCGGACAACCGCAGACCGGTCGACTACGACCACCGCATCTGCATGCTGTCGGCGCTGCCGGAGACCGGCGTTGACGGTCCGGGCCCCGACGACCCGGCCGGGCAGGCCTGGCTCGACGCAGCCAAGCTGCTCGTAACCTCGCGTGCGCTGCACCTGCGCCGCGAGCACCCCGGCTGGTTCGCGGGCGGCTATCAGCCGCTGCCGGCCAGCGGTGCCGCGGCGGCCCATGTGATCGCGTTCAGCCGCGGCGCACGGGCGATCACGCTCGCGACCAGGCTGCCAGCCGGGCTGCGCCGGCTAGGCGGATGGCAGGACACCACGCTGACCGTGCCTGCCGGGCGGTGGCGGGACGTGCTCACCGGGGCGGAGCACACTGCGCCGGAGGGCGGACCGGATGCTGGCCGGCTTGCACTCGCCGACCTGACCGGTGACCTGCCGGTTGCGCTGCTCGCGCCGGCCGGCGAGACAGCGGAGCGGCCATGACCGAGTTCCGGGTCTGGGCACCCGCGGCCGGCCAGGTGGACGCCGAGGTCAGCGGCCGTCACCACGCGATGCGCGCGGCCGGGGCCGGCTGGTGGAGCGTCACGATCGCTGAGACAGCACCGGAGGCACGGTACGGATTCCGGCTGGACGGCGGTGATCTGCTGGCCGACCCCCGCTCCCCCCGGCAGCCCGACGGACCCTCCGGTCTGAGCCACGTCTACGATCACGCGGTGTTCGGCTGGACTGATGACGGCTGGCGCGGCGTGCCGGTGCCCGGCGCTGTCCTGTATGAGCTGCACGTCGGCACCTTCACCCCGGAGGGCACGTTCGATGCTGCCTGCGCGCGCCTCGACTACCTGCGCGACCTCGGCATCGACATCGTGGAGATCATGCCGGTGGCGGCTTTCCCCGGCCGCCGCGGCTGGGGCTACGACGGCATCAGCCTGTGGGCGGTGCATGAGGCTTACGGCGGACCGGACGGGCTGAAGCGCTTCGTTGATGCCTGCCACGCCAGAAAGCTCGGCGTCGTGCTGGACGTCGTCTACAACCACGTCGGGATCGGCAACCGGCTGGCGGACTTCGGGCCGTACTTCACTGAAGCTCACCTCACGCCGTGGGGGCCGGCAGTGAACCTGGATCAGCCTGGCTCGGACGAGGTGCGGGAGTTCATCATCAGTAACGCACTGATGTGGCTCCGTGACTTCCACCTGGACGGGCTGCGACTGGACGCCGTGCACGCGCTGGCCGACACCCGCGCGCGGCACCTGCTCGAGGAACTGGCTGCCGAAGTCCAGGCGCTGTCGGCTCGGCTCAACCGCGAGCTGGCGCTGATTGCCGAGTCCGATGCCAACAACCCGCGGCTGGTCACCTCACGGGAGGCGGGCGGCGTCGGGCTCACGGCTCAGTGGAGCGACGACTTCCACCACGCGGTGCACGCTGCTATCACCGGCGAGCGGCAGGGCTACTATGCCGACTTCGGCTCGCTGGCGGCCGTGGCCAAGACGATGACGAGGGTCTTCTATCACGACGGCATCTGGTCCTCGTTCCGCGGGCGCACCCATGGCGCCCCTGTGGACGTGCTGCGCCTGCCTGCCTACCGGTTTGTAAGCTTCCTGCAGGATCATGACCAGGTCGGCAATCGCGCCACCGGGGACAGGATCTCCGCCGGGATCTGTCCCGGCCTGCTGAAAGTCGGTGCAGGCCTGGTCCTCACCGGTCCATTCACCCCGATGCTGTTCATGGGCGAGGAGTGGGGTGCAAGCACGCCGTGGCAGTACTTCACCGATCATCCGGATCCCGAGCTCGGCGCGGCGGTGTCCCGCGGCCGCCGGGCCGAGTTCGCAGAGCACGGATGGCAATCAGGCGAGGTACCCGACCCGCAGGACGAAGCTACCTTTACCCGGTCACGGCTGGACTGGTCCGAGCCGGGTGCTCCACCGCACCGCGAGCTACTTGCGTGGTACCGCGAGCTGATCGCGCTGCGGCGCAGCTGGCCTGAGCTGACCGATCCGCGCCTTGACCAGGTGCGGGTCCGCTTCGACGAGGCAGCGCGCTGGCTTGTGGTGGAGCGCGGCCGCCTGTGCGTAGCCGCCAATCTCGGCCAGTCGGCTCAGCGGGTACCGGTAGCAGGCAGCGGCCACCGCCTGCTGGCCGCGTCTGATGCCGGCATCAGCCTTGGCGTCGGCTGGATACTGCTCCCGCCGTCGTCGCTGGCTGTTGCCGGACCATGATCGCGGTGTCTTTCCGTTTAGCTGGCGCCTGGCCTGGTAGTTCAGGCGAAAGCAGAGGGAGGCAACGCGCATGGCCGGAACCGCTCGCCAGCGGATGAGCCAGGAGCTGGCGGCCAGGTTCGAGCGTGAGGCACTTCCGCACCGGATGATGCTGCTGCGGTCTGCCCTGCGGCTGACCCGGCACGCGCACGACGCCGAGGACCTGGTGCAGGAGACAATGGCGAAGGCGTGCGCCAGCTTTCAATGCTATCAGCCGGGCACGAATGCCAGGGCCTGGCTGCACCGCATCATGCTGAACATCTTTCTCAGCAGCTACCGGAAAAAACAGCGTGAGCCTTTTCTGGAACTCTCGCCGACCGGGCCGCTGCCGCCTGACGCAGCCCACCGCAGCCAGGTGCCCTCAGCCGAAGAGCATGTCCTGACCCGGCTGTCCTGGCTGGAGATCGAGGCCGCGCTGCGCTCAGTGCCGGCCAGTTTCAGGCAGGCTGTCTACCTCGTTGACGTGCAGGGATACAGCTACAAAGAGGCCGCTTCACAGATGGGCACGCCCGTCGGCACCGCGCTGTCACGCGTGCACCGCGGCCGGGCCGCCCTGCGGTCACGGCTCAGCCAGGCCGCGCCCGCTTCCGGCCAGCGCGAAGCCGCCGCCTGACGGCTGACGCATCCCGGTAACAGCACTTCGCAATTGTTTGAACTGGCTGAGCCGGGAAAGCGGGACGGCAACCTAAAGCAGGAGGTTCCCATGTCTACGGTAATCGTCATCGTGGTGATAATCGTGGTTATCGCCGCGCTAGTGGCGGCCGCCATGACAGCGCGCCGACGCCGGCTCCAGCAGAAGTTCGGACCCGAGTACGACCGGGCCGTCAGCGAGCAGAACAGCAAGCTGCGCGCCGAGGCCGAGCTGACCGACCGGCAGCGCCGGGTGCGCAAGCTTGACATCAGGCCGCTCAGCGAGGCATCGCGCGCCAGGTACGCAGCCGACTGGGTGACCGTCCAGGAACGCTTCGTCGACTCACCAGAAAGCGCCGTCGCCGATGCGTACTCCCTGGTGACCACCGTCATGCAGGAGCGCGGTTACCCGATCGGGGATGACGAGCAGGTGCTCTCGGACCTCTCAGTCGAGCACGCTCAGACCGTCGGCCACTTCCGCGCAGCCCAGGAGATCAGCAGGAACGCGGCGGTCGGCAGTGCCGCCACTGAGGACCTGCGGCAGGCCCTGATCCACTACCGGGCGCTGTTCTCCGACCTGCTGGGCGAGCCCGGCCAGGCAGCGCCTGCTGCCGACGCACCGGCGGACACCACGGCAGCGGACGCGGCCGTGACAGACGCGCCGGTATCGCAGACGGCCTACCCGGAGTCGACCTACGCAGACGGCGAGACGGCGGTCCCGGTCTCGCCAGCCGGGCCCGACAGTGTCTCGGTAGGGACGCCGGTCAGGGACCAGCCAGAATCCCAGCGGTAAAACGGAGGAAGCGCTATGACGTCACAGCCCGACCGGGCCGCCAACGGAAGCATCGACACCGATGCCGACGAGGTCCTTGAGCCCAGCTACGTCGCCGGACCGGGTGGCGTCACTGACGCCGGCCGCACGGACGGCACCGGATTCGCTGACGGCACCGGACTCGCCGGCGGTACCGACTTCGCTGACGGCACCCAGCCGGCCTACAGCGGCGATCCCGAGGACGGCACCGATCCCGAGGACGGCACCGATCCCGCGGACGGCACCGAGCCCGTCGCTGGCAGCGACCGCACGCCCGGTCCCGACCTCGTTGTCCTCGACGAGGGCGACGGCCACGATGCGGACCTCGACCGCGACGCGACCGGCGACCCGGAGGATGACCCGCTGGGACGCGGCTCGCTCAGCGATGAGCCGGACGTGGTCGTGGCCGAGGTCACTGCGGTAACGGCGGAGCCAGCCGGGGACGGCCTCGGCAGCCCCGCAGATACCGTGCAGGATGCGGGCGCCTCGGCGCCAGGCCTGGACGAGAGGTGGCACGACATCCAGGCCATGTTCGTGGACGACCCGCGCGGATCTGTTCAGCAGGCTGCAGCGGCCGCGGATGCCGCTGTCAGCGCACTCGTGCAGACCCTGCAGCAGCGGCAGGCTGCGCTCGTGCCTGCGGGCAGCGCGGCCGGCGACCCCGGTGACACCGAGCAGCTTCGCGAGGCTCTGCGCAGCTACCGCATCTTCTGCCAGAACCTGGCGGAGATCGGGCAGCAGCTGCCCCAGCCGGCGGTCGCGGCACGCTGAGGGCCTGCAGGAAACTGGACAGGGCCAGGCGCTCTCGGCGCCTGGCCCTGTCACGCTGAGGGCCTGCAGGAGGTGAGGCCTGCAGGAGGTGAGGCCTGCAGGAGCTGAGGGCCTGAAGGGACAGTGCGCGCTAGTGGCCGCCAGCACGATGAGCTGAGCGCGAGCCGCTACTTGCCGAGCGAGGCAACCCCGGCGCCGGCCTGAGCCGGGCAATCCTGGTCGCGCAAGGCTGACACGGCGGCGCGGGCGACGCGCGTGCCTGCGCAGCCAGGCGGGGCATGCGCCGTGAGACCGGCGACCAGCAGCAGCACGATGATGGCGACCGCAACCTGGCTCAGTACCAGCAGCCGCGGCCAGTTGCGCCTGAGGCCGCTGGCCGGCCAGTCAGGCAGCCGCCCGGTCAGGGCGGCGAGCCAGGTAGCTCGCATGGGTCTCGCCAGTCGTTCCCGGCTCGGCTCAGGCTCGTTGCGGTGCAGGCGGGTGAAGATCGCGAACATGGCGGCCAGCCGGGGCTCACTGATCCGCAGGGTGTCCCCTATTCCATCCAGGATCCGCTGCTGACGCGCCGGCAAACTCATCTTTACTCCAACAACCCTCGCCCGTGGCCCCTGCACAGCTACCCGGATCCTGGCGCCCAAACGCCCCGGCTGAGGAATTGCCCCGGCTACTGCCGGCTGTCCATGTGCAGCCTGATAGTCGTGCCGCACTCGCCGGTCCTGATCTCGGCAAGGTCACATACCTGGTTAACCAGCCATAGCCCCTGACCACCCGGCAGATCCCTGCCGGGACGCCAGTGCCCTGCCAGCGGGTCAGCGATGAAACCGTTGTCCTCCAGCTGGCACAGGACCTCGTTGCCGGCTGACCAGAGCCGCACAATGCCGGTCCCGCCGCTATGCCGCAGCGTGTTGGCCGCCACCTCGTTTGCGGCAATCACCAGGTCCGTGCATCGCGCCGGAGCCAGGCCAGCGCGCAGCGCGAATGCGGCGACCAGCGCCCGGACCTGGCGCAGGTCGTCGGCGTACTCAAGGGATTGCGCGCTGGCCGGCGCTAGCAGCGGCTTACCCAGGGTCGTGACGAAGTCGGCAGGCTCGCGGTAGTCGGCGCAGTCCGTCTCCGCGCCATCCTTGCGCAGCACCGGATGAGTCGCGCGGGCGTCGGCCAGCACCGACTGCGGAAGCTGGGCGCTGTTGTACGGGCACATGATGGTGATCGGCACGCCGGCGAAAGCCAGATTGAGCAGCGCCTCGTGCCTGGCGCACTCGCGCAGTTCGGCCGCCGACCTCCCAGCCCAGACTGGCTCGCCGAGGTAACGCACCCGCTGGTTCGGGTGCTGGCCGCAGAAGTCGCGCAGGGCGGGGATGATCCGGGCCGGATTGCGTCCCAGCTCGGCCATGTCGGCCACCATGAGGGCCGGACCGGCATGCCAGCCGGCCGGAAGCTGTCCGTGCGGAAGGGCGATCAGCACCGCCTCGCCGGCCGCATGCCCGGCGCCTGCGAAGTCCTCGATGGCGGCCAGATACTCCGCTGGCGTCCGGTAGAACCAGGCGGCGTGGCGGATCGTGCCGCCGTCTCCATCCTGGTCGACCACAACCTGCTCCTGCCTTCGCCTGCCTGGCGCCTCACCACGCCCGCCCGCAGCGACCATATCCGCCGGGCACCGTCACCCGGCCGGTCACGCACAGGCCGGTCCCGGGGCGGCTCGCCGCGCCGGGCACTCCGGCCCGCCCGCAGGCTACCTTCCCGGCGGATTACGGTGTATGCAGCGGGCCCAGAGCACGTGCACCCCTGCTATGAGCCGGTATACCGTTAATGTCAGATCCGATCCCCGGGGAGTGGACTGTGGAAGATGCCTGGCTCTCGTCCGAGAGCCGTGGTGACTGCGCTGTCATCACGATCCATGGCGATCTGGACATCGTCACGAGTCCTCAGCTCGACGAGTGCCTCACCGTTGCACAAAGCGGCCATAACCGGATTATTCTCGACTTGGCTGACGTCGACTTCCTGGACACCAGCGCGCTGGCCGTGATTGTCGGCCACTGGAAGAAGGCAGAGGCAGCCGGCGGCTCGCTCGCGCTGGCCGGCGCCAGGTACCGGTACACCAAGACGCTGTGGATTACCGGCCTGGCTGACAAGCTCACCCTGTACGAGACCGTCGACGAGGGCCTGGGTGCGCAGGCGAAGGCAGCTGGGGACGCTGGGCGGTAACGAGAGGGGGCGCGGTGCCGGGATCTGATCTCGCCGACCGCGCCGCCGCGCTCCTCAGTCTGGCAGCGGCGACCGAAGAGCGCGCGCTCAGCCAGCTCACGGCCCTGGCCGCGAGCCAGGTGCACGGCTGTGCCGCGGCCACCGTCACTGTCTGGCGGGAGGGCGAGCTGGCGAGTCAGGCGGCCAGTCACCCGGAGCCGTCGCGCCTGATCGAGGTCCAGGTCGCGACCGGGCGCGGGCCTCTGATCGATGCCATCGCCGATGGAACGCCTGTGAGCTGCCAGGACACGCTGACCGAGACGCGCTGGCCCGAGTTCACCGCGGCGGCCCTGCGCATTGGCATCCGGAGTTCGGTCACGCTGAGCTACCGCGGAAGCGTGGTCATCGCGCTGTCCCTGTTTGGCCTCCGGCCGCGCGCCCTGGATACTGAGCGGCTCCAGCTTGCCGAGCTGCTGGTCGCTTACGGCGGCGCCCTCGTCGGCGCGGTCTCCGACTATGACGACACCCGCCGGGTCGCCAGGCAGCTCCAGGACGCGGCCGAGTCCCGCGCGGTCGTCGACCAGGCCAAGGGCATCCTGATGCATGCGCTCGGCTGCAGCGCCGAGGAGGCGCTGGAGCGGATGCGGGAAGTCTCCCAGCGCAGCAACCTGCGCGCCACCGAGGTCGCGCGCAGGGTCATCGACGCGCACAGCCGGCCCGGCGGACGGGCCGGCCGTCAGGAACTCGGCCAGCTCGCCGAGCTGGCTGGCCGGCCTCGCAAAGCCGCCGGGTGAAGACGGACACAACTCCGGCAGGTCAGCACCGGCTGCAGCCGGTGATCAGCGCACTGGGCCAAACAGCAGCGACACCGCCGCTGAGGCGTGCCGATACCATGGTGACCTGACGCGAAGATTGGTGGCATTATGCCGGGCCCTGACCGATCAGCGTCTGGCGGCGAGGTCAGCGGCCTGCGGGACCGGGCGGCCGCGCTCAGGCAGGCAGCCCAGCTGCCGCAGGCCGAGCCAGGGACGCTACTCGATGCGGCGCTCGCTGAGCTGGATGGGGCTGTCGAGGCACTGTCCGGAAGCGGGTCGGCCGGATCCGGCGCGGACGGACGTGCACTCAACGGGCTGCACTCCGAGCGCCGGCTGCTGCACGCGGTCTTCACCGCTGCCCCCCTGCCGCTGTACGTGGTCGATCAGGACGGCACGGTGCTGCGTGCGAACTCGTCCGCCTGCGAGGTGCTCGGGGTCGGGCCAGGTTATGCCACCGGGAAATCACTGACGGCCCTGATGGAGCCCGCCGCCCGTGCGGCCGCGCGCTCCCAGCTCGCCGCAGTCGCGCGTACCGGGAAGCGAGCCCGCCTGACCTGCGGAATGCTGGGCACCAACGGTGTGGTCCGCAGCGATCTCGTCATCGTGCCGGTGAGCGTCCGCGGCGACGCTGACCGGCTGCTCGTTGCCATGAGCCCGGCACGGCCAGCGCCGGGCCCCGGCAAGCAGGCCCCCGGCAAGCAGGCCGGGAGCCAGCAGAAAGCCGCCCGCCAGCCGGCGGCCGGCAGTGATCCGCCCGACACTGCGGGAATGACCGCTGGCGCTGCCGACACCACCGGAACCGACGGCACGGCCGTCGCTACTGCCGCCCGTCGGCTTGACCTGCTGGCCGGCGCCGCCCGGCTGCTGCTGGAGAGCACCACGATCAGCGAGTCGGTACTGCTGCAGCGGTGCGCCCGGCTACTCTCCGGCGACCTCGCCACCTGGGCCATCGTCGACCTGAGCCGCCGCGGTCAGCTGCGCAGGCACTACGTCGCCGGTCCAGACGATCCGGAGTCCTCCGGGCTGACGCATGCGGTGGCAACCACCGATCCCGGCCCTGGCACCGCACCCGAGCAGGTTCACGAGTCCGGGCAGACGCTGCTGCTGACCCACATCGCGGACGAGCTGGCTCTCGGCCCGAGCCCGGACGGACCGCCATTCCTGACCCTGCTCGGGGCCACGTCGATGCTGTGCGTGCCGATGACCGACGGCGCGCACCGGTACGGTGCGCTGACGCTGCTCCGGCCTGCCGAGGGCGGTCAGTTCGGGCTCGCGGATGCGGCGCTGGCGGAGGAGATCGGCGCGTTGCTCGGCCGGGCCATCTCGGCCGGCGGATGCTGCGCCAGCGCACCGAGACCGTCGACGCGCTCCGGGCGAGCCTGCTGCCGAGGGCGCTCAAGCCGATTCCCGGCGTCGAGATCGCCTCCGCGCACCTGGCCGCGACGCGCGGTCGCGAGGTCGGCGGTGACTTCTATGACGCGTACCCGACTCCGGGCGGCTGGGGGATCGCGATCGGGGATGTATGCGGCAAGGGCGAGGATGCGGCGGCGGCCACGGCCACGGCGCGGCACGCCATCAGAGTGCTGGCGCACTGGAACGGCGATCCGGCTGACGTGCTCAGGCGGGCGAACGACATCATGCTGGCGGAGGAATTCGGCGGCCGGTTCGTGACCGCGAGCGGCGCTCATCTGCGCTGGCAGGGCCGTACGCTGCGGGTGGTGCTCGCAACGGCTGGCCATCCCGGTCCTGTGCTGGTCCGGCCGGACGGGAGCGTCCAGGTGCTGCCGGGCGGCGGCGTCCCGCTCGGGATCTTCCCTGATCCTGAGCCAGCGACGCTTGAACTCGAGCTGGGCGACGGTGATGTCCTGTTCTTCTTCACTGATGGCCTCGCGGATGCTCGCAGTCCTCAGGCCACCTATTTCGAGGATGTTCTCGGCGACAAGCTGGCGCAGCTGGCCGGCCGCCGGGCGGCCGACATCGTGTCGGACATGCGCTCTGCAGTAGTGGAATTCTCCGACGGTGTCCTCGTCGATGACCTGACCATGCTGGCTTTGCGTGCGGGCGTCCCGCCTGCCAGCTGAGAGCCGGAGACCCGCCGCTTTGCCATCGGCACGCTGAGCGCGTTTCACAGCCTCCTGCCGCGGTAGCTAGCTGCCCGTGGTGACACGTCAGGATGAGGCCGCCGCTTCCGGCGTGCCATCGCCAGCCGAGCGGGCAGAGCAGGCAGCCAGCGAGGCCGCCGAGGCAACCGACAAGGTGACCCAGGCGGTCGCCGAGGCTCAGCAGACGGACGGGCTCGGCACGCCAGGGCGGCCGCTGAACCGGCGCTCGCCCTTCTTCATCGGGATGACTGCCGCGGCCGGCGTGGCGGTCACGTTCGGCGTGGTCGAGCTCATCATCAGGGCACGGTCGGTGCTGGTCCTCATCGGCGTGGCACTGTTCATCGCGGCCGGCCTTGACCCGATCGTCAGCTGGCTCACCAGGCGCGGCCTGCCGCGCTGGACGGCGGTGCTCGCTGTCGTGCTGGCGGCCGCCGGCGTGCTTGCCGTGTTTGTGCTCGCCGCGATACCTCCGCTCAGCAACCAGGCCACCGCCCTGGCCAACCACCTGCCCGCCTATCTGCACACGCTGCAGAACCCGCACACCGAGCTGGGCAGGCTCAATACCAAGTACCACGTCGAGAAGCGCATCACGCAGCTGCTGTCCAGCCACGGCACCTCGATCGCCGGAGGTGTTCTCGGGGCCGGGGAGGTGGTGCTGAGCGCGGCTACGTCGGTTGTCGTGCTAGCCGTCCTGACCATCTACTTCCTGGCCGGGCTGCCCAAGATCAAGCTCTTCCTGTGGCGTCTCGCGCCCCACTCGCGGCGCCCGCGTGTGATCCTGATCGGCGACGAGATATTTACCAAGGTCGGCGGCTACCTGCTCGGCAACTTCCTGACCTCACTCATCGCAGGTGCCGGAACCTACCTGTGGATGGTCAGCTTCGGGATCCCCTACCCCGCGCTGCTGGCGCTGCTGGTGGCGCTGCTTGACCTCATCCCGGTCATCGGCTCCACTATCGGCGGCGCCATCGTGTGCCTGGTCGCGCTCACGATCTCGCTGCCGGTCGCCGGCCTGACGCTGGCCTTCTACGTGGCCTACCGGCTGGCTGAGGATTACCTCCTCGTGCCGCGGATCATGGGCCGGACGGTGGAGGTGCCGGCAGCGGTCACGGTGGTATCCGTGCTGATCGGCGCGACGCTGCTCGGCCTGATCGGCGCTCTGGTGTCGATCCCGGCGGCCGCGTCCATCCGGCTGCTGCTGCGCGAGGTGACCTTCCGCCGGATGGACCGCGCCTGATCAGCGAGCGCCAGCTCGGGCTCAGGAAAGCCTCGCTCACGCAAAGCCCCGGGCTCAGGCAAGCCCTGCGCCGATCCCGCTCAGGATGCCCGCGATAGTCCCGTCGGCGAGCGCTGCTCGCCGAAGCGCCGGCCGCCCCGCCGCCAGCGCGAGCATCGAGGCCGCGTGCAGGCCGTCCACGGCAGCGCCGGGAGCCAGCGACTGACGGCCGGCAGCGGCGCCGATCAGTGCCTGGGCGACGTGGCGAGCCCCCAGCACGCGGGCGACGGCACACTCACGCCCGCCCGGCCGGACGCCGCCCGCGACAGCTGTCAGCAGCGGTCCCGGCGCGGTCAGCAGGGCGAGTCCGTACAGTCCGCGCCCCGCCGACAGCGCGAGCAGGCCGGCCTCGCTGCCGTCCGTCCTGGCGCGGTCACGAATGCCGGCGCAGCGACATCAGGCCGGCCAGTGCCGCTGCCCCGGCCGCCGCGCCGGCGGCCAGGCGTGCGTGCTGCGACAGCCACAGCTGCGCTGACCGCGGATGCGAGCGGTCGTCGAACGCGCCGTGCGCGCCGTGATCGGCGCCGTCCTGGCCGTCAACCGGCTGCTGCAGGTTGTCCGGACGGTCCAGGCGGGCCGGCTCGCTGGTCTGCTGTGAGGAATAACCGGTCCTGGCCAGATAGCGGTCGAGCAGGCCGGGGACGACCCTGGTGCCGATGATGGTGGCCGCCGTGCTCCCGCCGACCCAGTACTGACGGCGCTCCGGGTGATCAGCGGCGAAGATCACGCCGCGGGCGGCAACTTCAGGCTGGTAGATCGGCGGTACCGGCTGCGGATGACGGGGTAGCCGGGAGCGCACCCAGGAGAACTGCGGCGTGTTGACCGCCGGCATCTGCACGACGGTTATCCGGACGCCCGACTTCTGGTGCATGAGCTCGCAGCGGAGCGAGGAGGTGAAGCCGTTGACCGCATGCTTGGCTCCGCAGTAGGCCGACTGCAGCGGAATGCTGCGCTCGCCGAGGGCGGAGCCGACCTGCACGATCACGCCCTCGTCGCGGGCGCGCATCCGGCCGAGGGCGGCCATCGTGCCATGCACGAACCCCAGGTAGCTCACCTCGGTGACCCGCCGGAACTCGGCGGCGCTGATCTCCTCGAAGGGTGCGAAGACCGAGGTGAACGCCACGTTGACCCAGACATCGATAGGGCCGAGCTCGGTCTCGATCTGCGTCGCGGCGGCATCGACGGCGTCAAAGTCGGCGACGTCTGCGGCGACTGGCAGGGCCTTGCCCCCGGCCAGCTCGACCTCGAGCGCGGCCGCGTCCAGGCCCGCGCTCCCCCGCGCGATCAGTCCTACCTTCGCGCCGCGCTCGCCGAAGAGCCTGGCTGTCGCGCGCCCGATCCCGGCGCTTGCGCCGGTGATGACAACTGTCTGCGTCATGTGTCCTTGCCTTACTTGTGAGTGCCGGAGCGTTAGTGCCCCGGCGTGTCAGCCGGCCTGGCCTGTGAGCTCGCGCTGGTGCCGCGTGGTCAGGGCGCGCCGCTCCTCCTCCGAGCAGCCGCCCCAGACTCCGTGCGCCTGCCTGGTCTGGATGGCATAGGTCAGGCAGGCGGCCCGCACCCCGCACGAGGCGCAAACGGCCTTGGCACCGGCGAGGTCGGCGACCGCCGGGCCAGAACCGGACACCGGGAAGAACAGCTCCGGGTCCGCCGTCTGGCATGCGGCTAGCACCCACCATGACCCGCGCGGGCCGAGGGGGGCTCTGTCCGCTTCCGTCATCACCAGCACCTTTCGCCCATCGGCCGGCACCTGCTGCCCGCGCTGCGCCGGTTTACACCTGCCGGCCTCGGGAAGGTCTCGGGCCGGATACCGATGGTGAGGAACATGCCTGCTGATGCAGCACCGCCGGCCGGCCGCTCGGCGATCGTGCTCGGCGGCGGCGGCGTACTCGGCGCGACCCAGGTGGGAATGCTGCGGGCACTGCTCGAAGCCGGACTCCAGCCGGGACTTATGGTCGGTACCAGCGTCGGCGCGCTCAACGGCGCCGCGATCGCCGCTGACCCGAGTGCGTCCGGAGTAGCAGTGCTGGCCGACTTGTGGGGATCCCTGGCCGATACCGGCATGTTCAGCGACACCGTCCTGGCCCGGGCTGGCACGCTGGCGAAATACCGTACGCACCTGTACTCCCCCGCGCCGCTGCGCAAGCTGCTCACCACCCACCTGCCGGAGACCTTCGAGGATCTGAAAGTGGAGTTCCAGTGCGTGGCGGCCAGCATCGAGAAGGCCGGCGCGCACTGGTTCAGTCACGGCAACCTGGCCGACGCAGTCATGGCGTCGTCCGCGGTACCCGGGCTGCTGCCGCCCGTCATGATCGACGGCGAGCATTTCCTTGACGGCGGACTCGTGCATTCCATCCCGGTCGGCCGGGCCGTCGCCCTTGGCGCCACCGATATTTACGTCCTGCACGTCGGCAGGATCGAGCAGCCGCTGAAGCCGCCCCGCTCGCTGTGGGACGTCTGCCTGACCTCTTTCGAGCTCGCCCGCCGGCACCGGTTCGTCGAGGAGATGGCAAACCTGCCGGCCCACGTCCGCGTCCACGTTCTGCCGAGCGGCGAGGAGAAGATGCCGCTGGTGTCGATGCGCTACCGCCACTCGAAAGCGGTCGCCAGCCGTATCCAGCGCGGCTATCAGGCAGCGGCCGAGTACCTGTCCAGTCATCCGGGCTTTGCGTGAAGCCGCCGCCGCGGCCGGTCCGCCGCATCGTCATCGATCCGCTCTGGCTGCCCCTGGGCGCCGTGCTGGCGATGCTGTTCGCCCTGGTCGCCGCCATCGCCGCGCTGGCGGCACCGCTCACACGCAAGCGCAGGGTGCTGCGACTGGCGCTGTTCGGCGCGCTGTACCTGTCGATGGATGTGTGCCTGCTGATCTGCTGCACTGCTCTGTGGCTGCGCTATCCGGTGGCCAGCCGGCGGCCCGAGCGGCGCTGGTCCCTGGCTCACCAGGGGCTGCTGCGCTGGGTCCTGTCGGTCCTGGTCGCGGCGGCACGACCGCTGATCGGCTTCACCGTCGAGGTGGAGGAGCCGCCCGACCGCGACCTGATCGCTGGCCGGCCGCTGCTTGTGCTGGCCCGCCACGGCGGCCCCGGAGACTCGTTCGCGCTCGTCCAGCTTCTGATGACGCGCTACCGCCGGTGCCCGGCGATCGTCCTCAAGGAGACACTCCGCTGGGATCCCGGGCTCGACCTCATCCTCGGCCGGCTGCCCTCGTGCTTCATCCGCCAGGGTGACGGCCCGCGCATGGCGGGGCGCCTCACCGAGCTAGCCAGGGACATGCGTCCTGATGACGCGATCCTGCTCTTCCCTGAGGGCGGGAACTGGACGCCGGGCAGGCACCGCCGGGCGATCGCCCGGCTGCACCGGGCTGGCCGGCGCGAGGCAGCGGCCGAGGCCGCCAGCAATCCCAATGTGCTGCCCCCGCACGCGGCCGGCGTGCTCGCCTGCCTGCGGGGCCGGCCCGACCTGGGCGTCGCGATCGTGGCCCACACCGGTCTCGAGGACCTGGTGACGCCCGCTGTGATGTGGCATGCGGTGCCGGTGACCGGTCACCCGATGACGGTTCGCTGGTGGTATGAGCCGGCTGCCGCGATCCCGGACACCGATTCCGAGCGCCGCGAGTGGCTGCGGCTGCAGTGGGCCGTGGTGGACTCCTGGATCGATGCCAGGAAGGTGCGGGACGGACGGGCTGGCGATGCCGGGCCGGACGTCGAGCGAGCGGAGCCCCTGACCGGGGCCGCCGAGGTCTGACCAGCGGTGAGCGGCGACCGGGCCGCGCGGCCCCGCAGCGCGGCGAGTACCGGCACCAGGGACAGCCTCGTGGTGCTGCTTGCCATCGGCGCCGGGACTGCCGATGTCACCGCGTTCCTGGCCCTGGGTCAGGTGTTCAGCACGGTCATCACCGGGAATCTCGTGCTGCTTGGCCTGGCGGCGGCAACCGGGAGCGCGGCCAAGGCGCTGCACAGCGGCCTGGCCCTGGCCGGGTACTCAGCCGGGGTGCTGATCGGCGCGCCGGTCGCGGCACGCGGCGGCGGGCGGCGTGTCTGGCCGCGGCCCGTCACGGCCGCGCTGTTCGTCGAGCTGTGCCTGCTGGTGGCCTTCGCGGCGGCCTGGGAGTCCGTGCGCCAGTACGACAGCGGGCGGATTACTCTGCTTGTCCTGCTCGCCGCTGCGATGGGCGTGCAGAGTGCGGCCGTGCGCCGCCTCGGCAACATGTCGGCGACCTACCTCACCGGAACACTGACCGGAGTACTGACCAGCCTCGTCACGCGCAGCTCATCCGACGGGCGCAGTCGCGACGTCGGCGTGATCGTGGCGGCCGTGGCCGGGGCCGCCGCGGGGGCCGCCGTGATCCGCGCGGCGCCGGCCTGGCTTCCGGTGCTGAGCCTGCTCCCGGTCTGCGCGGTACTGGCGGCCGCCGCGCTGCTGGAGTGGGACCCGGCGGAGGCTGCCGCCAGCTGATGGCATAACCCCGCCGGCTATCTCGTGCAGCGACCGGTTCCCGGCGCGTTTGCCCCCGCGCGCGCCGGGAAGTTCTGCGGCGCCATGCAGACGGCGCAACCGTGCCGCGGCGCCCACAGGAGGTCACATGGTTGCCCACTCAGTTCGCCGTCGATCGTCGCGCGCCCGGATGACGAGCCGGCGTGCGGCGAACAGCCCGGTTATGGCCTGGCTCGCAAGGGCGGGGCTGGCCGCCCGCGGCGTCATGTACATCCTGATCGGCGTCATCGCCGTGGAGATCGCCACTGGCGGCACGAAGCAGAAGGCCGACAACTCCGGCGCCATCCGGCTGGTGGCGTCGACGCCCTTCGGCAAGATCCTGCTCTGGCTCGTCGCCATCGGCTTCGCCGGCCTCACGCTGTGGCGGCTGTCCGAGGCCCTGTTCGGCGCCGCTGGCCCGGACGGCCATAAGGCAAGCCAGCGGCTGGCCAGTCTCGGCCGCGCGATCCTCTACGGCGTGATCACCTACGGCATCCTCAAGTACGCGCTCGGCGTGGGCGCGCCGTCCTCGACCGACAAGACCTCGCAGGACCTGACGGCCAAGGCACTGCACTATCCCGGCGGGCAGGTGCTCGTGATCATCGTCGGGCTCGTCTTCGCCGGCGCCGGCGTCGCCCTGGCTTACCGCGCGTACAAGGCGTCCTTCCTGAAGCGCCTGCGGATGACCGGCGCGTCTCCCCGGACCAGGAAGGTCGTCACCCGACTCGGCCAGATCGGCGGTGTCGCCCGCGGCGCCGTGTTCTGCACGGTCGGCATCTTCCTGGTGGTGGCGGCGATCGAGGACCAGCCGGACAAGGCGAAGGGGATCGACTCGGCGCTGCGTGCGCTGGCCCGCACCCCGCTCGGCCCGTGGCTGCTGGTTGTCATCGCGATCGGCCTGGTCATTTTCGGGGCCTACTCGCTCTGCGAGGCGCGCTGGCGGGAGGTCTGACGCCCGCTACGGGTCCTTGATCAGCTTCTCCAGGTGGTCGAGCCGGTCGGCGAGATCGGACGTGGTGACGACGTCGGCAAGCGCCAGGCGAACCGACGCCAGCTCGCGGGCCAGGTACTCGGTGTCGTTCTGGGTCCGCGCGGCCACGTCCCTGTCCCGCTCGATGCTCGCGCGGTCCCGGTCGTCCTGCCGGTTCTGCGCCAGCAGGATCAGCGGCGCGGCGTAGGCGGCCTGGGTCGAGAAGGCCAGGTTGAGCAGGATGAACGGATAAGGGTCCCAGTGCTTGACCAGTCCGACGGTGTTGAGCGCGATCCAGCCAATGACCAGCACCGTCTGGCCGACCAGGAACCGGCCGGTGCCGAGGAACCTGGCAACCGCCTCCGAGATCCGCCCGAAGGCATCGGCGTCGTATCGCGCGCCCATGCGCGGCACCGAGCCACGCGGGACCGCCAGCTCTGCTCGCTCTGTCAGGCGCCGGGTTGCTTGCACGTCACTTCCCTCGCTTTCGCCAGTTGGCCGGCAGCAGCCGGTCAAGCACGTCGTCGACAGTGACCGCGCCGAGCAGGCGGCCAGCATCGTCGCAGACCGCGATGCCGACCAGGTTGTAGGCCGCCAGCCTGGCGGCGACCTCACGCTCGGGCAGGTCCGGGCGCACGAAGCTGCTGTCCTCGATGCACTGGCCGACTGGCTCGGACGGCGCCTCTCGCAGCAGCCGCTGGAACCCCACGACACCGAGATAGCGGCCCGTCGGGGTCACCCCCGGCGGCTCGCACACGTAGATCTGCGCGGCCTCGGTCACGCCCTTGGCCGGCTGGCGGATGCGGGCCAGCACCTCCGCCACCGGCGCCTCCGGGGACACGATCACCGGCTTGGACGTCATCAGGCCGCCCGCCGTGGTCGCGTCGTAGCTGAGCAGGCGGCGCAGATCCGCGGCGCGGTCGGCCGGCATCGCGCCCAGCAGCTGCTGCCGCTCCCCGGCGGGCATCTCCGCGAGCAGGTCGGCCGCGTCGTCGGGCTCCATCTCCTCGATAATGTCGGCGATGCGCTCGACCCCGAGACCGGCAAGGAAGCCGATCTGGTCCTGCTCCGGCATCTCCTGCAGGACGTCCGCCAGCTCCTCGTCCTGGAGCGCGTCGGCCAGCTGCCGCCGCCCGGCGACGGGCATCGACTCGACCGCGTTCGCCAGGTCTGTCGGATGCATGTCACGCAGGCCGGCGATCTGCTCGCCAACCCCGCCCAGCTCGAAGAGCTCCGGGTACTTGTCCCAGGGCACGATGCTCCCGGCATGCCGCAGCAGGCCGCGCCGCTGGCCCACCGCGAGCACGGTCACCTCCCAGCCCGCCCGGCTGCGAGCGGACTGGGAAATGCCGACGTCGAGGACGACCCCGTTCCCGGCAGGCTTGTCGTACAGGGACGACGCGAGGATCTCGCCAGTCCGCTGGCTGAAGCGGCCCAGGTCCACGCTGCTGCCATCCAGCGTCACCCCGTCGAGGGACATCTCGCCGACCCGGCCGAGGCTGACGAAGATATGCCGCCGCTGAACGGTCACGACCAGGCCAGTGGCGCGCGGCGGGTCCCCGGGGGCAGCCTGCAGCAGCACCACGTCCCGGACGCGGCCGATCGCCAGGCCGTCGGCGTCGAGCAGCCGCCTGCCGCTGAGGCGCGAGGTAAAGACCGGTGCGTCCGTCATCGACTGCAATGCCTGTCCATCACAGCTCCGTCCTGATCGGCCCGGCACTGGCGGCGAAGTCCGGCCAGTTACCGTCTCACTTACCACACGCCACCGGCTTACCCAAGCTCCGGTTCGCAAACGTGCACGTCAGCCAGGCTATCGGCGCGGAGCGGGCGATACCGCGCATACCAGCGCCGCTGCTGGGCAGTACGGCTGGCCGTAGCCCGAGCACCGGCCCGGCCCGGGTACCTTCGAAAACACGGAGGGTGACGTGCTCGCTGCACTTGTGCTGGCCGGCCTGATCGCCGCCCCGATCGGCACGGCCGGCCTGCTGGTCCAGTCGAGACGCCGGGCGGCGACGGCGGGAGCGTGGCCGGCGGTACGGCGCTTCACCCTCGCGATCGGCGGCACCGTCGTACTGGCCGCGATCGTCGTGGCCTCGCTCCGCCTGCTCGGCGACTCCGAGCACCTGGCCGTCGAGGGCGCCGCCGGGCTCGCGGTATCCAGCCTCGTCTGGCTGCCAGTCACCAGGCGCTGGAACGCCCGCGGTCACCTGTGCTGGTCGGCCACGATCTTCCTGTTCGTCGTGTACCTGGCGTTCGTGCTGCAGTGGACCTTTGACAGCGATCTGGGCCCCGCCAGCACCGCCGGAGGCCTGCTGCTATGGCTGTTCGAGCTGTTCGCCGCGCTGCTGGCCTGCGCCTATCTGTGGGAGATCTGCGACGCGCTCGGCTCGGAGCACTGGCGGCGGCGCCTGAGCCGCCCCGAGCCTGGCCGGGTCCCCGACAGCGACCTGCCGTTCATCAGCCTGCATGTCCCCGCACACAACGAGCCGCCCGACATGGTCCTGGACACACTGCGATCGCTGCTGCGGCTCGACTACCCGCGGTTCGAGGTCATCGTCATCGACGACAACACCGACGAGGAAGCCCTGTGGCGTCCGCTTGAGGCGTGGTGCGCCCGCCACGGGGCGAAGTTCCGGCACCTGGAGGACTGGCCCGGCTACAAGTCAGGCGCGCTGAACTACGCGCTGCGGGAGATGACTGACCCGCGCGCCGAGATCATCGGTGTCGTCGACTCGGACTACCAGCTGGAGCCGGGCTTCCTCCGCCGCTGCGCGCCGCTGTTTGCCGACGCCTGGGTTGGCTTCACCCAGGCGCCGCAGGACTACCGCGGCTGGCAGCGGGCCCGCTACTACCGCAGGCTGTACTACAGCTACCAGTACTTCTTCGCGGTCTCCCAGCCGTCACGCAACGAGCGTGACGGGGCGATCTTCGCCGGCACCATGGGGCTGATCCGCCGCGTCGCGCTCGAGCAGCTCGGCGGCTGGGACGAGTGGTGCATCACCGAGGACGCCGAGCTGTCACTGCGCCTGCTGCGGGCCGGCTGGTCCGGCCTTCACGTCGATGAGTCCTGGGGCAAGGGAATCATGCCCCTGACCTTCGAGGCCCTGAAGGGCCAGCGCTACCGCTGGTGCTTCGGCGGTATCCAGATGCTGCGGATGCACTGGCGGTCGCTCATGCCGGGGCCTGCCTCCGCCAGGAACCGGATGACCACCGGCCAGCGCTGGTCCTACCTGGCCGGCGCGGTCCAGTGGTACGGCGACCTGCTGGGACTGCTGTTCCTGGTGTTCCTGCTCGCCGGTGCCGTGAATCTGGCTACCGGCGGAGGCGAGCTGTTCCGCAAGCTCACCGCGTTCCTGGTCGCCACCGTCCCGGTGCTCGTGCTCCTCGGGCTCGTGCGCGCCGTGGCACTGCTGCGCCGCGGCACCGGTGCCTCCTGGCGGGACGCGCTCGGCGCGTTCTTCATCTGGCAGGCAACCTCGCTCGTGGTGGCCCGGGCCTCCGTGCTGGCGCTGTTCGCCCGCAAGGCCGCGTTCCTGCGGACGCCGAAGACCACCGAGCAGCAGAAATGGTGGGAGGCCCTGCGCGCGAACTGGGCGGAATCGTCCCTGGCCCTGCTCGGCCTGCTGGGCATCGCCTGCGCGCTCAGCCGGGCCACCGAGCTGGCCGGGCCGCTGCTGGCCGCGCTGCTGCTCTTCCCCACGCTCGGCATGGCCGCGGCGCCGTTCAACAGCTGGGCCGCTCAGCGCGCGGCGCTGCCAGCTGACCTCACCGCCTGGCGGACCATGGAATGGAGGCGGTCGCGGAACCGGCGCGTGCTCGTGCGCGGCGCGGCCGCGGGCGGCGTTATCGCGGTCGGGGCCGTGGTGGTAGCGGCGGTAGCGCTGATGCTTGCCCCGGGCACTCATCCGGTGCAGCCGCCGTCACTGGTGACCGCGCCTGGCCGCGCGGAGCCGCGGTCCCATCAGGCCAGGACGAGCCACCCGGCCTCCAGCTCGCCCTCGCCGGGCGGACCGGCCAGCACCAGTCCGGCCCCGTCCGTGACTCCGACACCGACGCCCAGTCCGTCGCCGTCAGCCTCGACCTCCAGCCCGGCGCCCGCCGGCAGTTCGCCAGCCTCACCCTGACCAGCCCCGCGCGGCTCTGCCAGGCGCGGTCCGGCCCGGCGAGGCCGCGCGGGTGATGTTTGCATCCGTCTGTGCGGGACAGGCATGCGGGCACCGCCCCCGGACAGCCAGCCGGCAGCGCCAGCCGCGGCGAGGCAGGCAGCTTGGCCGGGAGAGGTAGCGAGGCGACAGCTACCCTGACGGCAACGGCCAGGCTGATCGCCGAGGGGAGGGCCCCGGTTGACCGCGCACAGCGACCGCGAGCGGAGGCGGCCGGGCAAGGCTGCCAGCGCGGTCGAGGCTGCGTTCGATCAGACGGCCGCCCTGCTGTTTGCGATGGCCGGACCGGAGCTGCGAATCAGCGCCGTCAACGAGGCCTGGCGGCGGTTCTTCGGCCGCTCCGATTTCATTGGCATTCCGGTTAGAGAGGCCATCCCGGAGGCTGCCGGCCAGCAGCTCTTCGAGGTTCTCGACCGGGTCTACTCAACCGGCGAGCCGGAGTCAGGCCACGAATGGCGGATCCAGGTCAATCGCGGCGCCGGCGCCACGGAGGATACGTTCATCGACTTCGCGCTGGTGCCCGTCAGGTCAGCTGGCGGGCAGGTGACCGGTATCGTCGGAGCCGGACTCGACGTGACGGCGCGCCTCAGAGCGCGGCGATCGGGGCAGCCACCGGCCGGCCCCGCGCAGGAGCATTATCTCGCCGCCAGGGACGTAGTGGCGAGCCTGCAGGCAGCGCTCCTGCCCACTGCGCTCCCCGTTCTGCCGCAGGCGAGCATCGCGGCCCGGTACCTGGTGGCCGGCCTGGACCAGGCCGCTGGCGGTGACTGGTTCGACGCGGTACCGCTGGCGGACGGCCTGGTGGCACTCACGGTCGGTGACGTTGTCGGTCACGGAGTCGCGGCAGCTGCCGCGATGGCGCAGCTGCGCGCCATCATCAACGAGCTGCTCGTCGCAGAGCCGGACCTGAGGAAAGTGCTGAGCCGCGCCGACGCGTTCGCGGCCAGGACGCCAGGACTGCGGTCGGCCACTCTCGCGCTGGCCGTTCTCGATCCCGCCAGCGGCGCTCTCCGCTACACCACCTGCGGCCATCCGGCTCCGCTCGTGGCCAGCAGCACCGGGCATGTCAGGTTCCTGGACCGGACCGGGAACGGCCCGCTGGGAACCGGATCGGTGCCCGCGCTCGCGGCCGCCAGACTGGCGCCAGGCGACGTGCTCCTGCTGTACAGCGACGGCCTCATCGAGCGGCCTGGGCGGACGCTGGACGCAAGCTCCGCCGAGCTCGCCGCCGTGGCCGCGGGCGCCGTCACGAACCGCGTGCTGACAGCCGGCGCTGCACCGATGCCGGCGGAGCGCGTCTGCCAGCTGACCGTCGAGCTGCTGACCAGAACGGGCTACGCCGACGATGTCACCGCGCTGGCAGCAGAGCGTCTCGGCGTCCCGATCGCGCCGCTGCACCTCTCGCTGCCCTGCGAGGTGCCGAGCCTCACCCTCGTCCGGCGGGCGCTGGATGACTGGCTCGCGCACCTCAGCCCGCTTGCCGACGATCGCGACGCCGTCCATATGGCCGTGGTCGAGGTCGTGACGAACGCCATCGAGCACGCGTACCCGCCTGGCCAGGCCGGCGCTGTCGAGTTCGACCTCGGGCTGCGGACCGACGGGCGGCTGGAGTGCCTGGTCACCGACTACGGCAGGTGGCACCCGCCCGATCCGGCTGCCGTGGACCGCGGTAACGGGCTCATGGTCGCCCGGCACATGGTGGACGAGCTGCGAATCAGTCATCCCGCAGACGCTCCTGATGCCGCGCCGGGCGCACCCGGCACGATCGTCACGCTGATGCACCAGCTGAGCCGCGGCCATGCTCGCCTCGGATACCAGCGCAGAGCCGGCCGCGTTCCCCGTGGCGCCAGAATTCGGGGTCGATGCCGAGCTGGACGGTCCCGGCGCCCGGGTGCGCGTCAGGGGCGCCGTCGATATCAGCACTGCCGACGAGTTCCTGCGCCGGCTGCTGGCCGCCTGCCGCGGCGGCACGCTGCCGATCACCGTCGACCTGTGCGGTGTGACCCAGCTGGCCAGCGCGGGCGTCAGCGCACTGTTCGAGCTTGCCCGCCAGCTCGCCTCCCACCGCCGGGACCTGCGGCTCGTTGCCTCGGCGGACGACGTGGCCGGATCCGTACTTGAGCTCGTCGGCCTCAGGTATTCCGTCAGCCCGCTCCCCTCGGCCTCGCCGTAGCGTCTCGCGTACCGGCCGTGATTAGGCCGGGGGTTCCCGGGTAGAGAGCGTGAGCATTTCGTCCCCATGAGAGGAGGCCAGGATTGCCTGACGTCAGCTCCGCGCGCACCCTCGCTGTGACGGGCTCATGAGCTCGCTGCTTGACCGGAACGCGGTCCCGCCCGACTCCCCCGATGGCCCCAGCGACGCCGAGCTGATCGGGATCGTCCAGTCACAGCCCCTCGGCAGCGCCGAGCGCGAGGCAGCCTGCGCGGAACTCGTCCGCCGCTACCAGTCGCTCGTCTTCAGCTGCGCGGCCCGTTACCTGCACAGTCCGGAGCCGCAGGATGAGCTGGTTCAGGCGGGCTACGTCGGCTTGCTGAGCGCTATCAATCACTTTGATCCCCAGTACGGCACCAGCCTCGCCGCTTACGCCCGTCCGTGCATCAGCGGCGAGATCAAGCGTCACTTCCGGGATAAGCGCTGGCAGGTCCACGTCCGCCGGGCGGCGCAGGAACTGCGGGCCGAGATTCTTGCCTGCGAGTCCTACCTGACCCAGCAGCTGCACCGGGTCCCGACGGAACAGGAGGTTGCCGAGCATCTCGGCCGTGAGGTCAGCGATGTTCGCGAGGGTCACAATGCCGACCGCGCATTTCAGGCCCTGTCGCTGGACGCGCCGTTCTCCGCCGACGCGGACGCGGGAACGCTCGGCGACCTGCTCGGGGACGACGACGACGATGCGCTCGGCATGGCGGTGGACATGGAAGCAGTCTGGGCGCACATCGGCGAGCTGCCCGAGCGGGAGCAGACCATTGTCACCATGCGGTTCTACGGCAACATGACGCAGGCCCAGATCGGCGAGCAGCTCGGAATCTCCCAGATGCACGTATCCCGGCTGCTCGCGCACGCACTCCGGTTCCTGCGGGAACGGCTCGGCGACTGACCCCGCTGTCCCGCCGGGCCGCTGGTTAGAAACACGGCGACGCGGGCAGGGGCGGTGCATGTCTGGACTCAGAGTAATGGCGCGGCCGATGCTGGCCTCGATCTTCGTCGTGCAGGGGCTGGACACGTTCCAGCATCCGGAGAAAGTGTCCGCCAAGGCGGAGCCAGTCGTGCGGCCGCTGGCCGACCGTTTCCCCGCCGTCCCGGCGCAGACCGAGCAGGCTGTCCGCCTCAACGGTGCCGTGCAGGTAGCGGCCGGCACGATGCTCGGGCTTGGCATCCTGCCGCGCCTGTCGGCCCTGGCGCTCGCCGGAACGCTCGTGCCGACCACGCTCGCAGGGCACCGGTACTGGGAGCTCGAGGATCCGGCCGAGCGCGCACAGCAGCGGATCCACTTTCTCGAGAACCTGACCATGCTGGGTGGCCTGCTGATCGCCGCTGCGGACACCGGCGGCGCGCCGTCGCTGGGCTGGCGGCGGCGCCAGGCAGCCAGGCGGGCGGGCGGCGTGATCGCCGGGATCAGCGACTCCGCCGCAGCGACCGGCGACCTCCTCGCCAGTGCGGCCCACAACGCCCTCGGATCCGTCAGCGACTCCGCCGCAGCGACCGGCGACCTCCTCGCGAGCGCGGCCCACAACGCCGCCGGATCCGTCACCGACTCCGCCGCAGCGACCGGCGACCTCCTGACCAGCGCGGCCCACACCGCGGCCGGCTCGCTTGCTGACTCGGCCGCGCTGGCGCGCGACCGGCTTCCGGAGCTGAGTCATGCCGCCGTCGAGTCGGCACGTTCGGCCGGATCCCAGGTCGCCCGCGCAGCCCAGACGGCGATCGACGCCGGGCGCAGCGAGGTACGCCAGCTCGCCGGCTAGCGGGCGTCTCCGGTGGCTGGCACCGTGCGGCGGCCGAAGGGCACAAGCCGCTGACCGCGAGCCAGCACCAGATCCGGCCGCGGCAGCGGGCACAATGGGCTGAGCGTGCGCGCTGACGGGGCACCCGCCCCGGGGGATCTTCCAAACCCGAGGAGATCAGGTGTCTGGTAGTGCCAGTGATCTCGTCGACGTGCTGCTGGTCGAGGATGACCCCGGTGATGCGCTCATGGCGACCGAGACCCTGGAGCTGGCCAGGAAAAACGGCCGCTTCCACGTCGTCGCGGACGGGCAGAGCGCGCTGCGTTTCCTCCGCCGGACCGGGGAGTACGCGGCCGCGCCGTCCCCCCGGCTCGTGCTGCTGGACCTGAACCTGCCCGGCTTGTCCGGCCTGGAAGTGCTCGCGGAGATCAAGTCCGATCCTGAGCTGCGGATCATCCCGGTCATCGTGCTGTCGTCCTCGCGCCATCCCGACGACATCCGGCGCAGCTACGCGGCTCATGCCAACGCCTACGTCGTCAAGCCAGTGGATTTCGACGGCTTCGCCGACACCATTCAGAAGATCGACGCCTGCTTCCTCGGCCTCATTCAGCCCCCCGTGTGATACGGCGCCGGCCGCCGCGCCGCGGCCGGGCGCGTTTGGCCTGCCCGGCAGCGGGCAGCCGATGGGCGGGAGGGCACAGATGATCAGATCCGCCGACAGGGCGACGGCAGGCCTGGCCGCAGCCAGGCCAGGCACCACCGAACCGGGCACCAGCGAGCCAGCCGGCTGGCCGGTCCTGGCAGCCGATGCCGCAGCCGCCTTCACCGCCGCGGTCGAGGCAGAGGAGCTGAACCTGCCGCTGCCAGGCTGCGGCAGGACAGCGGAGCGCTTCGCGGCCCTGGCCCGGCTCGCCGGAGAGGACCTGTCGGTCGCGCGGCTGGCCGAGGGACACGCGGACGCGCTCGCCGTCCTGGCCGAGCTCGGCTTCCCGCCGCCGCCCCGCGGCTCACGGTGGGGCGTCTGGGCCGCGCAGCCGCCCGGGCCCTCGCTGATCGCTGACCGGGCCGGCCGGACGTGGCGGCTGAGCGGAACCAAGCAGTACTGCTCCGGGGCGCGGGCCTGCACTGACGCGCTGGTCACGGCGAAGGCTACCGACGGTGACCGGCTATTTGCGGTCAGCACCGCGGGGCTGGAGCCAGTGCCGGGCACCTGGCCGGCGACCGGCATGGCCGGAAGTGACACGCTGGACGTCCGCTTCAGCGGCATCCCCGCCGAGCCTGTCGGCGGGCCGGGTAGCTATACCGGCCGGCCGGTTTCGCGCATGGCGGCATCGGAGTCGCCGCGTGCTGGCACGGCGGAGCCCGCGCCGTGGGCAGGACGCTGCTGCTCGCCGCTGCCGCCCGCGACGTCGGCCCGCATGCGCTGGCGCACCTCGGAGCCGTCGACATCGCCCTTACCTCAGCCGGCAGTGCTCTCGCCCGCGCGGCTGCCGAGATCGACGCCGACCCGGCCGACAGCAGCGGTGCGGCGATCGTGCGCAGCCTGCGGGTTCGCGCGCTCGTCGAGGCGACCTCGAGCGAGGTCATGGAACGGGTCGGCCGGGCACTCGGGGCGGGCCCGCTGTGTCACGACGGCGGACACTCCCGCCGCGTCGCCGACCTGACGGTCTACCTGCGCCAGCATCATGCCGAGCGCAACCTCGCCGAGCTCGGTGCGGCCGTCGCCGAGCGGGGAACCGCATGGTGAGCGAGACCGCTCCGAACCCCATCGACGGCGCGGGCACAGCCGAGCGCGACTGGGACTCGTGGCGTTATCTGCGCGAGCTGCCTGAAGTCGGGCTGCACTCGTGGCGGAGCGCCGTGATCGTCGCCGCGCACCCGGACGACGAGGTGCTCGGGGTCGGCGGCACGATGGCGATGCTCGCGGCGAAGGGCGTCCGGCTGCGCCTGATCGCCGTTACCGACGGCGAAGGATCCCACCCGCGCTGCGATCCCGCGGTTGTCGGCCGGACGCGGATCAGGGAGTCGGCAGCCGCTTTCGGCGCACTCGGAATCGACGGCCTTGATGTGATCAGGCTGGGCCTGCCGGACACCCGGCTGGCCGGGCGCGAGGACGAACTGGCCGCCATCCTGCGAGTCCACTGCGCGGATTTCGACATCTGCCTGGCCCCGTGGGAGTCAGACGCGCACGCAGATCATGAGGCAGCCGGCCGGGCGGCCCGGCGGGCCTGCCGGGTCGTGCTGACCTATCCGGTGTGGATGTGGCACTGGGCCAGGCCGGCTGACCCGGCGGTGCCGTGGCAGCGGGCGGCACAGGTGCCGCTCCCGCCTGCGGTGGCGGCCAGGAAGCGAACCGCGATCCGCGAGTTCACCAGCCAGCTAAGCGACAGGACGCCCGCCGCGGGACCGGTGCTGCCGCCCGACGTCATCGCCCACTTCACCCGGCAGCGGGAGGTGCTGCTGCGATGACAGCCGCGGTCACGCTCGGCACCGGCTACTTCGATGCCATGTATCAGGCCGCCGACGACCCCTGGGGGTTCGAGAGCCGGTGGTACGAGCAGCGGAAATACGCGATCAGCCTGGCCCTGCTGCCAGCTTCCCGGTATCACAGCGCATTCGAGCCGGGCTGCTCTATCGGTGTCCTCACGAGCATGCTCGCGCCGCGCTGCGACCGGCTGCTCGCCTTCGACCTGGCCGCGGCAGCGGCGGAGGCCGCGGCGCGGCGCGCGATCGGCCACCCGCAGGTGCGGGTCGAGCGCGCCGGAATCCCGCAGGACTGGCCGTCCGGCAGCTTTGACCTCATCGTCTTCTCCGAGGTCCTGTACTACCTCGGCGATGCCGACCTGAAGCGCGCGCTGGACGCCGCTACAGCCTCACTGCAGCTGGACGGAACGCTGCTGGCCGTGCACTGGCGGCATCCGGTCGCCGGCTATCCGCGATCCGGCGACGACGTGCACAGGGCGCTCGCCCGCCAGGACGGCCTGGCCCGCCTGGTCAGCCACCGGGAGCCGGACTTCCTCGCCGAGATCTATCTCCGCACTGACGGCGAGCCGGTGTCAGTGGCCCAGGCAGCGGGCCTGGCGTGATCGACGTCGCTGCCGTCGTCGTACCCGCGCACAACGAGGAAGCACTCCTGGCCAGCTGCCTGGCCGCCGTCCGCCGTGCCGCCGTCCGGTGCGGCATACCCGTGCATGTGGTGGTCGTGGCGGACGCGTGCACGGACCGGACGGCCGCCGTCGCTACCGCGGCAGGGGCGCAGGTCGTGCACATCGAGGCGCGCAGTGTGGGAGCGGCCAGGGCGGCAGGGTTCGCCGAGGCACTCCGCCTGACGAGCGGGGCCGATCCGGCGCGCACGTGGCTCGCGACGACGGATGCCGACACGATCGTGCCCCCGCCGTGGCTGCGGCGCCAGGCGCGGTACGCCGCGCGCGGCTTCGACCTGGTCCTCGGTACGGTCACTGTCCGGCACTGGGCCGGGCATCCGCCCCACGTCGCCGTCGCCTTCGCGGAGCGCTACCACAGCGGGCCGGGCCCGCACCCGCATGTGCACGGCGCGAACCTGGGCATCCGGGCCTCCGCTTACCGCGCCGCCGGCGGCTTCCGGGACCTGCGGACCGCAGAGGACCATGCCCTGCTCGCCGCGGCGACGCAGGCAGGCTGCCGGATACTGCGGGCAGGCGATGTCAGCGTCGAGACCTCGGCCCGGCGGCATGCGCGCGCACCCGATGGCTTCAGCGGCTTCCTGCTGGCGCTCGGCGGCCGCAGCGCCTGACATCAGGTCGGCTGCAGCGCCTCATCGAGGCTCGCGAATACCGGGAACATGCCGTCCACTCCGGTCACCGCGAGTATCCGCTTGAGCGCCGGGCCGCAGACCACCAGGCGCAGCTGACCGCCGCTTTCCCTGGCCTGCCTCAGCGCCCGGACCAGGACGCTCAGCCCGGTCGAATCGCAGAATTCAGTGCTGGTCATGTCGACGACCACCACCGGGAGGCCGCGCGCCGCAGCCGCCAGCAGCGCCTCCCTGAAGATGGCCGCGTTACTGACGTCGATCTCGTCCGGCGTCGTGACCACAACGAGACTGTTCTGCTCGGTGACGGGAAAAATAGGCTCTGGCACGGCTCACTACCGGGGAAAAGGATGTAGGTCGCCAGGATAGTCGTGAGCGCCGCCAGCTGACTAGGCTCCGGCGCGCACCCGGCTGGCGGTAAAGCCGGGACGTCAGGCGGCCCGGTACCGCTCTGCGGCCGCCGTGCGCAGTCGCAGGCCGAGGCCCGGCACATCCGGATCAGGGTTCAGGACTCCCCCGGCGGCCGGCAGCGCCCCGTCGAACAGCAAGTCCTCGATGCGCTGGTGATCGTGGAAGTACTCCACATGACGGAGATTGGCGATGCCCGCCGCGGCATGCGCGTGCAAGTTCGGCGCACAATGACCGGACACCTGCAGGCCGTGCGCTGAGGCGAGCTCGGCAGCTTGCCGGAAGCCGGTAATCCCGCCGCAGCGGGTGACATCGATCTGCAGGCAGTCAACGGCCCGGGCGCTGAGCAGACGGGCCGAGTCCTGCAGGTTCCAGCTGTACTCGCCCGCCGTGACATCCGGCTCGATCTGCGTCCGCAGCGACGCCAGGCCGGCCAGGTCGTCGGATGAGACCGGCTCCTCGAACCAGGTAACGGCGTAATCCGCCATCTTGGCCGCGACTTGCGCTGCCTGCGGAGCGGTGTACCCGCCGTTAGCGTCAACGAAAAGCTCCGTGTCAGCGCCGATGACAGTGCGGGCCTCCTGGATGCGCGCCAGGTCCCTGGCCTCGTTGCCGCCCCAGGACTCCCCTATCTTGATCTTCACGCGGGGGATCCCGAGGTCGTGCACCCAGCCAGTGAGCTGATCCGCCAGCTGGCGGCTGTCATAGCTGGTGAACCCGCCGCTGCCGTAGACGGGCACCGGCCCGGGTCCGCCGAGCAGGCTGACGACTGAGCTGTCCAGCAGCCGTGCCTTCAGATCCCACAGCGCTATGTCGGCTGCTGAGATCGCCATGGCCGCGATGCCGCACCCGCCGAGGTTCCGCACCGCACGGCACATGGCCTCGGTGACCGGGGGCACGTCCAGCGCATCCTGGCCCACGACCACGCCGGCCAGCATGCCGCTCACCAGGGGCACTGCGGCTGGCGTCGAGTACGTCCAGCCGGTACCGGTCTGATCGCCCGCTTCCGCGTGCACGACCACGAGCGTTGTCGAGTCCCAGGCCAGCGTGCCGTCTGCCTCAGGCGCGTCCGTCGGGATGACGTAGGCGGCCGCGCTTAGCGAGCGCACGGGGATCTCCGTACTCATGGGTGCAGCCCTTCTCCCGGCCGGCTGGTCGCCGGGGAAGCTAACCGGGCACGGACCGCCTAAACTCGCGCGCCCGCTGGTACGCGCTACGGCGCGCAGTCCATGTTTCGGCGCGCCTGTCCCGGACACTGAGCACCGCAGACGGCACATGCCAACGGCAGGAGCGGGTCCGGTGACAGAGTCGGGGCGAGCGGAGCGGCGTCCGCCAGTGCAGCAGGACCGGCGAGCGCACCGCTGACCGAGGCCGAGCTCAGAAGCAGGCGCGCGGTCGCCGCGGCCCAGCGCGTGCAGCCTCCGGCGCGGCGCAGCCAGTCGGCCGGGCGCGGCCAGTTCAGCGGAGCGGGCTCCCACCCGGCCGGCGAGCGGCGCGCGCGGCCGGTGCTGCGGCAGCGGACCGGCATCGTCCTGGCCGCGATCGGCGCCGTTCTGTGGCTCGGAGTGCATGCCAGGCTCGCCTTCGTGGCGACGCAGACGTCGGGTTTCGTGCTTATGCTCGCCGGACTGGCCTGGCTGTGGATACCGGTGCGCGGCAAGCGGCAGAGGCTGCGACGGTACCTCGACCGGGCAATGGCCTACCTAGCGTGGCAGCCCGGCCAGGCCAGCGCGGACCGCTGCTCGCTGGACGAACTGCTGAGGATCCCGGCCGACGACGGCGCGCCACTGCAATAACCGCACAAAGCTTGTGATTCCGGTCGCGCTAGTGCTAACAGTTAGTCCAGCGGCAGCCCTGCAGTGCTCGCTGAACGCGGTGTCACCAGCAGGCACTGTGTCGACAGGTACGGGGGCGTGCTGCTCGCGGGTCAAAACGCGGCCCGGCACTATCCCATGCCAACCGGGGGTGCCCGCGTGCCCGACGACAGCAAACCGGCCGCCAGTCCGGCCCTGACCCCGCCGTCCGGAGCCAGCCCGGTTGTGCGGCTCCCCGCCGAGATCGACATCGTCAACGCCGAGCAGGTACTCGCTGACCTGCTCGCTGTCATTGACCGCGGGTACCCGGTCGTGGTCGCGGACCTGAGCCGCACGTCCTTCTGCGACTGCTCAGGCGTCAGCGCGCTGCTGACCGCTGGCAGCCACGCGGCGAGCCGGGGCAGTCAGCTGCGGATCGCGGCCCGGGCAAGCGCCGTGCTGCGCACCTTCGAGCTCACCGGGCTGCAGCTGGCGGTCCCGGTTTATTCCACGGGCGCAGCCGCGATAAAGCAGCCGCGATGAAGAGCCTGGCAGCGCCGCGGCCGGACCGGCCCGGCGCCCGGCGCGGCGGCCGCCCTGACGACGATCACTCGGCCGAGAACTGACGCCGCTGGATCCGGCCCGCGACCAGATCCGCCGCGATGTCCTTGACCTTTCTGTTGGTGTTCTGCGACAGCACGCTGAGCCGCTTGAACGCCACATCCGGCGGATAGCCGTACTCGGCGACGAGAATCCCCTTCGCCTGCTCGATCACCGCCCGTGACTCAAGCGCCAGGTGCAGGTTCTCGACCATCCGGCGGCAGTTCCGGTAGAGGCTCGCATTGCGCATCGCCACGCCGCCCTGCGCGGCAAACAGCAGCGCCACATCGTGGCCCGCGCCGCTGAAAGCGCCTGGCTCGGTGCCGTACAGGGCGATGGCCCCGCCTGGCTCCCGGTCGGTCCGCAGCGGCAGGATCAGGCAGCTGAGCAGTCCCTCCGCCGTCATCGCCGAGCACACTTCGGGCCAGCGATCCTCCTGCCTGGTGTCATCGACCCGCCGCGCCTCTCCGAATCGGAGTGCCTCGGCCACCGGGCCGGTACCGGACTCCAGCTGGGACCGGTGCAGGCCGGAGATGCTGGAGTCCGAGGTCGCATACGTCCAGGCGTGCTCGCCCGCGACCACGACCCCCGCGGCCGCGCTGCCCGGAACCAGCTCGAGCGCGAAGTCAGCCAGCTGGCTGAGCGGAGCGTCCGCATCGTCATCCGACAGCAGCAGATCTGCCATTGCCGCTATCCGCTCGGCGAATTCTCGTGTGACAGTGACCACGGACAACCTCGTTCCCGCTCTGATTGTTCAGCTCAGCTGACGCTGGACGCCAGCTCAGGCACGCAGCTACCCGGGATGTTTCAAATTGCACATCCCGGGGTAGCTGACGCCCCGACCGAGCGGGCCGGCCTGTTACCAACGGGGCCGGATCTGACCACTGACGGCCGCCTCGGCTCGTTGACATCGATCGGCTCTGCTGACCCCCGCCGGAGCCGGTGCAAGGGGTGACGGGCTTTTGCGCGCGGTGTCTGAAGTGGCATCGACTTATGCAGGAACGCCGGAACAACGGCGCATCAGGAGACTCTTCGCCGTGCTGGACGATGTGGCGCATTACACAGCCGGCAACGCGGGCACCAGGATGCTGGTGCACGCCTGGGACAGGATCACTGACCTGCTGCTGGCCAGCGAGGATCTCAGCCTGCGGGCCGCGGTGCGCGCGGTCGCGGAGCACGAGGCGGGCAGCTCGGGCTGGTGGCATTCTGTCCGGGTGGTGACGAGAATCGTCGACGAGCACCATGCGGGCCTCACCAGCGGCGGCGGCTAGCGGATTACCCGGCGCCGGGCCAGGCGGCGGCCTGGGCCGGTCAAGACCCGGTGAATCGGCCGGATGACTCCGCCACCCTGAGTATTTTGAGGTGAGCGGCAAGCTCGCCGGGGGATGGCCCTATGCTGACTCACACTTTGATCCATACCGGTACCTACTATGAAAGATGACGAGCGGGTCTAGATGGTGGCTGAGGACGTAAGTTCAGGCGGCGCGGCCAGCGCGGCGCTGCCCGAGCGCATGCACGTTCTCCTCATCGAGGACGACGATGGCGACGCGCTCCTGGTCGAGGAACTGCTGCTTGACGCCGGGGTGCCGTTCATCCTGAGCCGCGCGCGATCCCTGGGCGACGCCCGCCGCTCGCTCGGTGACTGCGTCTGCGCCCTGCTCGACCTCGACCTGCCGGACTCGCACGGACTCCAGGGCGTCCGCTGGGTGCGGGAGAACTCGCCGGACGTTGCCGTAGTGGTGCTGACCGGGCTCGCCGACGAGCACCTGGGTGAGGAGGCCGTCGCCTCCGGCGCGCAGGACTATCTCGTCAAGGGCCAGGTCGACGGCTTTCTGCTCCAGCGAGTCGTGCGCTATGCGGTCGAGCGGCAGCGAGCCGAGGAGACGCAGCGGCAGCTGCGCGACGCGCAGCTGTACGCGGCGGAGAACTCGCGCCTGGAGCGCGGCCTGCTGCCATCACCGGTACTCTCCGACCGCCGGCTGGCAGTGGCGGCCCGGTACCGGTCTGGCGGCCAGCAGATGCTGCTCGGCGGCGATTTCTACGACGTCGTCGAGGCCGCCGACGGCTGGGTCTACGCCATGGTCGGAGATGTCTGCGGCCGCGGGCCGGACGAGGCGGCGCTCGGCGTCTGCCTCCGGGTGGCCTGGCGGACCATGATCCTGGCCGCCGGCCAGTGAACGAGACGCTGTCCGCCGTTCAGCAGCTCCTTGAGCATGAGCGCCAGCATGACCGGCTGTTCGCCACCATGTGCATGCTGTCGATTGCGCCCGACCGGACGTCTGGCCGGCTGTACCTGGCCGGGCACCCGCAGCCAGTGCTGCTCACCGTCGACTCGGCCAGCGAGCTGCAGGCGCCGGTGTGCCTGCCGCCCGGGATCAGCCACGCCACCGAGTGGCCCAGCGCCGAGGTGCAGCTCGGGGAGAGCTGGTCGGTGCTGATGTATACCGACGGGCTCATCGAGGGCAAGGTCGGTGACGGCCCGGAGCGGCTCGGCAGCGAGGGCCTCATCCGGCTCATCGAGAAGGAGCGCGCCCAGAGCGCCGCGGGAACGACGCCAGACCGCCAGTCCAACGAGCAGCTGATCGACGCGGTCATCACCAGGGCCCGCGAGCTCAACGGCGGCGACCTGGACGATGACCTGGCCGTGCTGGTCGTGAGCTGCACGCCTGCTGCCGGTTCATGAGCACCGAACCGGAGGCCGGGAGGAGCTCCGGCCGGCGGGCAGCCCCGGTGCGCCTGGTGCGCCCAGTGCGTCTAGTGCGCCCAGTGCGCCTGGTGCGCCCTCAGACAGGCAGTTCCGGGCGCGCGGGGCGACGGCCATTCCGCTCGCGGACGCGGCCGGGCCGCACCTCGTGCCGGGCAGGCCGCGGGCGAGAACGGGCGGCCCGCAGTCGGACGGCGCCGGCGACCAGCTGCAGCCGGACGGCGCGGACGGCGCCGGCGACCAGCTGCAGTCGGACGAGTCCAGCGCGCAGCAGCTGGTCGCAGCGCAGGAGGCGGCCGGCCGGTGGCCGCTCGGCCGGATTATCGGCGCGGGCATGATCATGCTGGCGGTGGTGCTGCTGGCTGCCGTCGCTCTCGGCGCTGTCCAGCTGAATGCGCTGAGCAACAGCCGCAACCGGGTGGTGAACACCCTTGACCCGGCCGCCTTCCGCGGCTCGCAGCTGTACGCGGCGCTGGTCAATCAGGAGACCGGCGTGCGCGGCTACCTGCTCAGCGGCCAGCGGACCTTCCTAGAGCCCTACACCACGGGCTACGCCGACCAGAACGCCCAGGTCAGGGGCCTGCAGCCGCTGCTTACCGGCCTTCCCGCGGCCCGCGCCGACCTCGCGACCACGCTGCGGCACATCAGTTACTGGCGGTCGAGCTACGCGATCCCGGTGATCCGGAAGGTCGCCGCATCGGGCAAGCCGCTGCCCGGTGGGAACATCGCGGTCGGCAAGGCCGACTTCGACGCTATCCGCGCACCGCTCGCCGCGTTCCAGCACAATCTGGCGACGCAGCGGCGGGCGGCAGTGGCTCAGCTGAACAACGCTGCCCTCCAGCTGGACGCGACCGGGATCGGCATCGCGATCGTGCTGATCCTCGTGGTCGCAGCGCTCGGCATCGCGATCCGGACCGCGGCGATCCGCCCGCTGACCCGCCTGGCCGCTGACGCGCGGGCCGTCGCCAGCGGCGATTTCGACCATGAGGTCGACCCCGGCGGGCCGCGCGAGGTGCACACGCTCGCCGTGGACGTCAACCGGATGCGCCAGCGCATCCTGCGCGAGCTGTCCGCCGTCCGCGCCGCCAACGTGACACTCGAGGCCAGGGCACTCGACCTGGAGCGATCCAACGCTGAGCTTGAGCAGTTCGCCTACGTGGCCTCGCATGACCTGCAGGAGCCGCTGCGCAAGGTCGCCAGCTTCTGCCAGCTGCTGCAGCGCCGCTACATCGGGCAGCTCGACGCCAGGGCTGATCAGTACATCGAGTTCGCCGTCGACGGCGCGAAGCGCATGCAGGCGCTCATCGATGACCTGCTCGCCTTCAGCCGGGTCGGCCGGATCGAGCGAGAGCTGACCCTGGTGTCCTGCGCCAGCGCGCTCTCCCAGGCCAGGGTCAACCTGACCACGGAGATCAGGAAAGCGGGCGCAGTGATCGAGAGCGCCACCCTGCCGTCCGTCCGGGCCGAGTTCACGCTGCTCACCTCGCTGTTCCAGAACCTGATCAGCAACGCGATCAAGTTCAGGGCAGCGGACCAGCCGCCGCATATCCAGGTTGCAGCCAGCCGCCAGGGGGATGACTGGCTGTTCTCAGTGACCGATAATGGAATCGGGATCGAGCCGGAGTACGCCGACCGGATTTTCGTGATCTTCCAGCGGCTGCACGACCGGACCGCCTACGCCGGGACCGGCATCGGTCTGTCCATGTGCCGCAAGATCGTCGAGCACTACGGCGGGAAGATCTGGCTGGACATTGAGTATCAGGGCGGGGCAAAATTCAACTTCACGCTGCCGGTCGCGCCGAACGACGATGAGGAGATTTCCCATGACTGAGCGTGGCGGGCTGGAGCTTGTCGACGTCTTGCTGGTTGAAGACGACCCTGGTGACGTGCTCATGACCAAAGAGGCCTTCGAGCACTACCAGATACCGAACAGCCTGCACGTCGTCGGCGACGGCGAGCAGGCCATGCACTTCCTGCGCAAGACGGGTGACTACGCCCAGGTGCCGACGCCCGGCCTGATCCTGCTTGACCTGAATCTGCCCAGGCGCAACGGCCTTGAGGTGCTCGCCGAGCTGAAGGCCGATGCCGCCCTGCTGCAGATCCCGGTCGTCGTGCTCACCACGTCGCAGGCACAGGAGGATGTGCTGCGCAGTTACTCGCTGCACGCCAATGCCTACATCAGCAAGCCGGTCGACTTCGAGAAGTTCGTCGGCGTCATCGGGCAGATCGACGATTTCTTCCTGACGCTGGTCAAGCTCCCGAGCCTGCTGTCCTAGCCTGGCCGCCGTCCTAGCCGAGATCCCTGCTGCTGCGCCGCTCGTCGTACACGCCGTCCGCGCCCGCGCCCAGGTAGCCGGCACCGGCGCCGGGCGGCACCCGCACCGAGCGGGCCGCAACGCCGCTGACCAGCGAGCCGATCGCGACACCCAGGACGAGGTCGACCAGCGCGGTCGCGATCTTCGCGTTCAGCGGGGCCGCCGTGCTGAACGGCACGAGGACCGCCAGCACTGTCGCCAGCCCGACGATCCAGGCGAAGAACGTCAGCGGCCGCGGCGTGCTGAGCAGCAGCAGGTGCACGAGCCCTGTCGCGGCCAGCGCCGCGGCAGCAGCCACCAGCACGAGAGCCGTCGTGTGCACGTCGCCGTAGGCGCCGTCCGACTTCGGGGCGAGCAGGGGGATTCCGAACAGCCACCGGCATACCAGGACGCCGACCAGTGCCACCAGCGCCGCGACAACGGCGGTGGCAATGCCGCCGGACCAGAGCTTGCCTGGATCCACCTGAGGGCGACTGCGCCCGGGCTGACGGGGGCGCCCGCCGCCGCGGCTGTATCCGTCGGGACCGTAGCCTTCTGGACCGTAGCCTTCAGGACCGTGGCCTTCGGGAGCGTAGCCGCCGGGACCGTAAGCATCAGCACCACGCCCGTTATGGCCGTAACTCTCAGTGCCGTACGCCTCGCGGCCATAGCCGTCGCGAGACGGCTCTGGCGGCATCGGAGCCGTGGTCATCTGAGTACCTGCCTTCCGGCCGCCCCACTGGCGGCGGTGGGCTAACTCACCACGCGATCCGCATTCAAACGCGGATCCGCTCCGCCGGGGCAGGCCGGCCTCAGGTCAGCGCAGGTGGTTACGGCAGTCTGACGACCGCGCGGGCCCTGGTGAGGACCTTGGTGCCGGCCGCGCGCGCGGTCAGCCCGACGGCCACCCTCCGGTCCGCGAGCTTCTCCTCGATCTGGCCGCTGATCTCGATGGTGGCACCGGCGTCGTCATCCGGCACGACCACCATGGAGGAGAACCGGACGCCGAACTCGGTCACCAGTGCCCGCGGGCCTGCCCAGTCGGTCACGAACCGGCCGGCCTGAGCCATGGTGAACATGCCGTGCGCGATCACGTCGGGCAGGCCGACGGCCCTCGCGACCCGCTCGTTCCAGTGGATGACGTTGAAGTCACCGGACGCGCCGCAGTACTTGACCAGGCTGAGGCGGCTGACCGGATAGCTGACCGCTGGTATCTCCGTACCGGCCTCGACGCCGTCGTAGGTGAGCTGGTCGCTCACGGTGCTCCTCTCTTGCGTGACCGCCCGGCGCAGGGCCGGCCCGGCCAGGCTGCTGGCGGTGCTACGCGCCGCGCTCGACGATGGTGGACAGGGCCATGCAGACGTGCTCGCCGCCGACCGTCGCGATCTCGGTGCTGGTCGTCAGCATCACGTTGCGCCCGGCATCCCGGATGTCGGTGAGGGTGACCCTGGCGGTGACAACGTCCCCGGCCGTGATCGGCCTGCTGTACTCGAACCGCTGCTCGCCGTGAACGACCATTGCGTAGTTCAGGCCGAGACCGGGATCAGCCAGTGCCGCGCCCGACCCGGCCATGCTGATCACGATGGCAAAGGTAGGCGGCGCGATGACATCGGCGTGCCCGGCGGCCTGCGCCGCGGCCTTGTCCAGGTAGACCGGATTCGCGTCGCCGATCGCCGAGGCGAACTCGGCGATCTTGACGCGGGATACCTCGTACGGCTCTGACGCCGGGAAGACGCGGCCGACATAGTCACGATTGATCGCCATACGACTCCAGCCTCAGGACGCAAGAGAGTTGCCCGCGGGACCCTGCCCGCGGGACGGTGGCCGCAGGACTGGCCCTCAGGCGGCCGGCGAGGCCGCCCGACGACGGCTAGCGTGTCTCGCGGTGCGGCTGGTGCTTGCGGCAGAACGGGCAGTACTTGCTCAGCTCAAGCCGGTCGGGGTCGTTGCGCCGGTTCTTCCGCGTGATGTAGTTCCGGTGCTTGCATTCCTGGCAGGCCAGGGTGATCTTGGGCCTGACGTCAGTCGCAGCCACGTGGCGTGCCTTTCTCTCGTCCAGTCATGGGAAGTCCGCCATGGCAGCTCCGCCCGGAGGCGAGGGCCCGGAGCACCGGATGCCAGCGTGGTTCCGTAGCGGAGGCCGGACTTGAACCGGCGACACAGCGATTATGAGCCGCTTGCTCTGCCTGACTGAGCTACTCCGCCGCCCGCCCGCCAGGCGCAGTCCGGACCAGGTAAGCAACCAGGCCGGACCCCCGCCGTAGCCCTAGGGCTGACCTAGCTTACCGGGAAATGACCACGACTGGGATTCGGGCACCCGCTACCCGCAGCTGCCAGCCTCGGGCAGGCGGCGAGCGGCGGATCAGGCCCCATCTTACTGCTTCAGCCAAACCCTCCGGCCGCGGCGCAGCCCCTCGCCATGGGGTTCCCAATTTGTCACCAAAACCTGCGTGTCTGCCGTTTCAGCCTTGCCCAGCGGGTACATTCGGTTAGCGAACCGAATCAGTTACGCCCGTGGTGACCGGCCATCCAGGCCGGGCCGCCGTGCCAGCAGCAGGGGATCTGCGCATCCTGGCCGCAGCCGCGGCGGACATCACTAAGCGCAGCGAACCACTGGGTTAACACCCCCCAGCCGGCTACTGGTTGTACGGTCAGTTACGAAACAGCTGGCCCGCCTGCGGCGCCAGGTCGTGATTCAGATGATAACCGTCGGCGAGTCCAACTTGCGGCTATTGTGGACCGTCGTAACCGCCAGCCAGACCGGGAGAGACGACCTAGATGCCGAGGCGAGAGCAGCCAGCGGACGTTGCGTATCACGGGTTGCGAGAGGCGCCGGATACGTCCGCAGTCACCTCAATCGCACTTCAGGCGTTCGGCGGTGCCTATCCCGACCTGAAGCTCCAGCCCCTTGTCGTCGTGATCGCGGCCTACAACGAGGCCGACAACATCGGCGCCGTGCTGGACGAGGTGCCGTCGCAGATCGCCGACGTGCCGGTATCGCTGCTGGTCATTGATGACGGCAGCACCGACGACACGACCGCCATCGCGCAGCGGCACGGCGCGCTGGTCTGCACACTGGGCGCGAACCGCGGGCATGGCGTCGCGCTCCGGCTCGGCTACCGCATCGCCCGCGAGGGCGGCGCCCAGTACATCGCCACCCTCGACGGCGACGGCCAGTGGGACCCGGCCGACCTGCCGGCCATGGTCCAGCTGATGGAGGCCGGCCAGGCCGATTTCGTGATCGGGTCGCGCCAGCTGGGCCAGACCGAGAACACGGATGCGTTCCGCAATCTCGGGGTGCGGTTCTTCGCCATGGTCATCAGCGCACTGACCCGCACGCGCATCACCGACACCTCCAGCGGCCTGCGGCTCATGCGGTCAGGCCTGACCGGGACCGTTACCCAGACGCAGCCGCAGTACCAGACGTCTGAGCTGCTGATCGGCGCCCTGCTCCAGGGCTACCGGGTGGCTGAGGTGCCCACCGTGATGCGCCAGCGCCTGTCCGGCGAGAGCAGGAAGGGCCGGAACCTCGCTTACGGCCTGCGGTACGCGCGCGTGATCACGGAGACGTACCTGCGGGAGCGGCGCGCCGCCAAGCTGATGCCGGCGACCGCCCGCCCGGCGGCCGCGGAAGCGCCCGCCGAGACGAGCACCCCGGTCTCGCAGTCCCGCTCCAGCTAGGCCACATCCTGGCCCGTCCGGGCTAGCACTCGATCACGTTCACGGCCAGGCCGCCGCGGGCGGTCTCCTTGTACTTCACCTTCATGTCCGCGCCGGTCTCGCGCATGGTCTTGATCGCCTTATCCAGCGAGACCTTGTGCTCGCCGTCGCCGCGCACGGCCATCCTGGCGGCGGTGATCGCCTTCACGGCACCGATCGCGTTCCGCTCGATGCACGGGATCTGCACCAGGCCGCCGACCGGGTCGCAGGTCAGGCCGAGGTTGTGCTCGACGCCGATCTCGGCCGCGTTCTCCACCTGGCCAGGCGTGCCGCCGAGCACCTCGGCCAGGCCGGCCGCCGCCATCGAGCAGGCTGAGCCGACCTCGCCCTGACAGCCAACCTCGGCGCCGGAAATCGAGGCGTTCTCCTTGAACAGCGACCCGATCGCGCCTGCCGTCAGCAGGAACCGGACGATGCCCGCGCTGCCGGCGCCGGGCACGAACCGGATGTAGTAATGCAGCACGGCCGGAATGATCCCGGCGGCGCCGTTGGTCGGTGCCGTGACGACCCGCCCGCCCGCGGCGTTCTCCTCGTTGACCGCCAGCGCGTACATCGTCACCCACTCCATCGCGTACAGCGGGTCGGCTGTGTCGCCTGCCTGCTCCAGCTTCTGCTGCAGCGCCCCGGCCCGGCGGCGCACCCTCAGCCCGCCCGGCAGCACTCCGCTGGCCGCGCATCCGCGGGTCACGCACTCCTGCATCACCGCCCAGATCCGCAGCAGCCCGGCCTCGACCTCGGCCTTGTCGCGGCGGACAAGCTCGTTGGCCAGCATGACGCCGCTGATCGGCAGCCCCGTCCGCTCCGTGATCGCCAGCAGCTCAGCTCCGCTCGCGAACGGGTACGGCACCGGTGTCGGGTCAGCCACGATCGCGGGCCGGCCTCGTCCTCGCCGAGGACGAAGCCGCCGCCGACCGAGTAGTACGTCCGGGCGGTCAGCTCGGACCCGGCCGCGTCCAGCGCCGCGAACCGCATGCCATTGGAGTGGAAGTCCAGCCGCTTGCGCCGGTGCAGGACCACGTCCTCGTCGACATCGAACCTGATCGGGGCCCGGCCGAGCAGCCGCAGCTCACCCGCAGCGCGGACGCTCTCGACCAGCGGGCCGGCTGCGGCCGGGTCGACTGTCTCCGGCTGCTCGCCGGACAGCCCGAGCACCACCGCCGGCACGCTGCCATGCCCGTGCCCGGTCGCGCCGAGCGAGCCGAACAGCTCCGCCCTGACCGCTCGCACGTCCGCGAGCAGCCCGTCGTCCTCCAGGGAGCTGGCGAAAGTAAACGCCGCGCGCATCGGGCCCACGGTATGCGAGCTCGACGGCCCGATGCCGATCTTGAAGAGATCGAAAACGCTGACCGTCATCGGTGTCACTCCCTGCTCTCAGGACCACGGCGTCCCGGCGGGGCGGACTGGCGGCGGGCCAGCCCGTTCCCGTTCTATGGCTTTATCTTGCGGCCTGCCGGATCATATGGCGCCCGCAGTCCGACGACCGCGGAAGTCAGCTGCCCGCCCACGTTAACCTCATACCGCCCAGAGCGGATGAATTCTCCCGTCACCGGATCACCGCCGAGGTCCCGCAGGTAGGCCAGGCCGACGGCGGCGCCGAGGGTCTCGCCGTAGGCTGCCGACGTCAGCTGGCCGGGCTCGCCGTCGCGGAGCAGCAGCTCGCCGCCCCACATCATCACGGCCGGATCGTCGAGCACGACCGACACCAGCCGCCGGCGCGGCCCCGCGGATTTCGCCTTCTCGACCGCCTCTCGGCCGAGGAAGCCGGTCCCGGTGCCGAGCTTGCAGGCGAACGTGAGGCCGGCCTTCGACCGGGTTGTAGTCGGGCGTCAGCTCCCGGCCGAAGGCACGGTAGGCCTTCTCCAGCCGCAGCGACTCGATCGCGTAGTAACCCGCGCCGGCGACGCCGAGGTCCTGCCCGGCGGTCATCAGGTCCTCGTAGACCCCGACCGCGAACTCGGCAGGCACATACAGCTCGAAGCCGAGCTCGCCCACGTAGGTGATCCGCGTCGCGCGGACCGTCGAGTAGCCCAGGTCGATGAGGCGGCTGGTACCGAACCCGAACCCGTCCTCGCTCAGGTCCGCGGCCGACAGCCGGGACAGCAGCTGGCGCGACGCCGGCCCCATCACGCCGTACACGGCGTAGGCCGACGTGACGTCGGTGAGCGTGGCCCGGCAGCCCGGCGGCAGATGCCGCCGGATGTGGTCGGCGTCCCGCTCGGTCGTGGCGGCGCTCGCGACCAGCAGGAACTCGGTCGCCGACAGCCGGGTCACGGTGATGTCGGACTCATAGGTGCCGCGGTCGTTGAGCATGCCGGTGTAGACGGTTCGCCCCGGCGGCACGGCCACGTCGTTCGTGCAGACCCACTGCAGTCCCGCGGCCGCATCCGGGCCGGCCACCAGGTACTTCGAGAACGAGGTCTGATCGAACACCGCGACCCGCTGCCGCGCGGCCCGCTGCTCGGCCGACGACCAGGGCTGCCAGTTCTGCTTGCCCCAGGAGTACTCGATGACCGGATCGCGGCCGGGCGGGGCGAAGAAGTTGGCGCGTTCCCACCCCATCTTCGAGCCGAAGCAGGCGCCCGCGTCGCGCAGCAGGGGGTAGACGGGCGAGCGCCGGAACGGCCGGGCGGTCTCCAGCTCGCGGTTGGGCCAGGCGATCGCGTAATGCAGGCCGAGTACCTCGCCGACGCGGTCGCGCAGCCAGCGGGCGTTCCCGTTGAACGGGGCGAACCGGCGGATGTCGACCGCCGTCATGTCGGCGTCGGGCTGGCCGTCAGTGATCCACTGCGCGAGCGCCAGGCCCGCGCCGCCCGCCGAGGCGATGCCCACCGAGTTGAACCCGGCGCCGACGAAAAACCCGGCCAGCTCAGGCGCCTCGCCCAGGATGAACTGGTTATCCGGGGTGAAGCTCTCCGGTCCGTTGTAGAACTTGCGGATGCCCGTCTCGGCCAGCACCGGAAGGCGGTGCAGGGCGCTGTCCATCAGGATCGAGAAGTGCTCCCAGTCTTCCTCAAGCAGCTGAAACTCGAACGGGTAGGGCAGGCTGTCGGGCGAGACCCAGGGCTTGGCGGCAGGCTCGAAGCCGCCGACGACAAGGCCGCCGGTCTCCTCCTTGAAGTAGGTCCACCCGTCCGGGTCACGCAGCACCGGCAGGCCGGGCAGCACGCCGTCGATCTGGTCGGTGACCACGTAGAAGTGCTCGGCTGAGTGCAGCGGCACGGTGACCCCGGCCAGCGTGCCGACCTGCTTGGCCCACTGGCCCGCGCAGTTCACCACGATCTCCGCCTCGACGTCGCCGGCGCCGGTGCGGACGCCCGCCACCCGGCCGCCGCGGCTGAGGATGCCGGTCACCCGGACGTGCTCGCGGATCGTGACGCCGCGCTGCCGCGCGCCGCGGGCGAGCGCCGCGGTCAGGTCGACGGGGTCCGCGCGGCCGTCGGCCGGGAGCCAGATCGCGCCGGCCAGGTCGTCGGCCCGCAGCAGCGGGTAGCGCGCCGCCGCCTGCGCCGGCGTGATCAGCTCGCACTCGATGTCGTAGGCCTGCGCCGTCGCCTCGGTCCGCCGCAGCGCGGTCATCCGGTCCGGCGTCCTGGCCACGGTCAGCCCGCCGCAGCGCCGGAAGCCGGTCGCCTGGCCGGTCTCGGCCTCCAGCTGCTCGTACAGCCGGGTCGAGTACTGCACCAGGCGGGTGCCGGCCTCCGATGCCCGCAGCTGGCCCACCAGGCCGGCCGCATGCCAGGTAGTGCCGCAGGACAGCTGGCCCTGCTCAAGCAGCAGCACGTCGGTCCGGCCGAGCAGGCTCAGGTGGTAGGCCACGCTCGTCCCGATCACGCCGCCGCCGATGATCACGATCTGCGCCCGGTCCGGCAGTCCTGCCTGCGTCATCGCCCTGTCTCACTCACTCGCGTCGCGGCCCGCCCGGCCGTGCCTGCCGTCATCAGTCCTCGTCCTGCACGCTGGCGAGCAGCTCGCCGAACCCTGGTCCGGTGAAGCCCGCCGCCGCGATCTCGTACCGCTCCATCGCCCAGGACCAGAAGTCGAAGTCCAGCGGGCTTGACGCATGCTGGATCGCGCCCCACAGGGTCCAGCCGTAGCGCGACACCAGCCGGAACAGGCGCGCGCGGGCGATCCGGCTGCGCCGCGGCCTGCCGTAGTAGGCGGTGACCAGCGCGGCGAGCGCGTCGTCATCGAGCCCGCACTCGCCGGCGATGTTCCCGAGCTCGAAGCACGCGTCGTTATTGCCGGAGTACTCGTAGTCGATCAGCCAGATCCGCTCGCCGTCGTCGATGAAGTTGGCCGCGAGCAGGTCGTTGTTGCACGGCACGGTGCCCTCGGCCCGCACCGCGAGGGCGGACCTGGCGGCGGTGAAAGCCGGCATCAGCGCGGCATAGCCGGCCGGGACCCGCATCCCGGCGCGGATGGCCGTGGCGTAGTAGGCGGCCTGAATCTCGAACATGTCGAAGTCACCGGCGAACCGGCCGGCCTGGTGCAGCCGCGCGCAGGCGGCCGCGATCCTGGTCAGCGTGGCAGGCCGGGCCACGTCGGCGTTGGTCAGGGTGCGGCCGTCGACGAAGCCGAGCACCAGCACCCGGTCCTCAGGCCGGTACTCGACGACCGGCGCGCCGACGCCCGCGGCCGCGGCGATGACCGAGTTGCGGTACTCCCGGTCGCGGTCGATGGCCAGCAGCTCGCCGCCCTCGGAGAACAGCCGCGCCACGAAGACGCCGGCCGGGGTGGCGACCTTGAAGTTCTGGTTGGTCAGCCCGCCGTGCAGCGCGGTGACCTGCCGCGGCGTCCCGGCCAGGGACGGCACCCTGGCCAGCACGGACAGCGGGTCGGCGGCCAGCTGACGCGGATCGGTCACGATCGCACACTACGGGCGATGGCTGGCAAAGGTCTAGACGGTTGGTGGCCGGAGTCCGGCAGGCTGACCGCATGCGCCAGCCGGCCTTGAGCGGGAACGAGGTAGCCTGTCGCGAATGTCTGCTCTTAGGGTCTGGACAGTTAACTAGTCAGGTCCTACGCTCCTGCCACAGTCTCAATCAGACCAGTGGTCAATCCGGCGCCGTGTTGAGTCCAGGGTCAGTGTTCCCCGAGAGCAGGAGCCCGTCGTGAGCGCAAGCCAGGAGGTCAGCAGCGGCCATGAGCGTGATGCCGCTGACCTGGCCAAGTTTGGCTATCAGCAGGAACTGAAGCGGTCCCTCGGCACATTCAGCTCGTTTGCCGTGGCCTTCAGCTACATCTCGCCGTCCACCGGCATCTTCACGCTGTTCGCACTCGGCCTGGTCACCATCGGCGGCGTGTTCATCTGGACCTGGCCGATCGTCGCGATCGGGCAGTTCATCATCGCGCTGAACTTCGCCGAGGTGTCCAGCCACTTCCCGGTGGCAGGCTCGGTGTTCCAGTGGACCAAGTACCTGGCCGGCCGCACCTACTCGTGGTTCACCGGCTGGATCTACCTGTTCGCCGGGATCCTGACCGTCACCGCGGTCGTGGCCACGCTGCCGCTGGCGTTCATACCGGCGCTCAACGGCCTGGGCTGGCACTCGCTGAACGGCGCCAGCCTGCACACCCAGCTGGTCGTCGCGCTGATCACGCTAGTGGTGATCACGGTGCTGAACATCTACGGGGTCAGGCTCGTCGCGATCATCAACAACACCGGCGTGCTGTTCGAGATCCTCGGAATGTTCGTCTTCGCGCTGATCCTGATGGCCTTCCACAACCACCAGGGCTTCCACGTCGTGACCCAGAGCGCCGGCCTGCCGGTCAAGCCGAGCACGTTCCTGGCCGCGATGTTCATGAGCCTGTTCGTCATCTACGGCTTCGACACCGCGTCCACGCTCGCTGAGGAGACCCGCGACCCGCGCCGGGCGGCTCCGAAGGCCGTGCTGTTCTCGGTCGTCGGCGCTTTCGTCATCGGCGGCGTCTTCCTGCTCGGGACGCTGGTCGCGATCCCGAATCTCGGCACCGCCGTGAAGGACGGCTACGGCCCGGCCCAGATCATCGAGGCGAACTTCTCGCCTGCGTTCGCCACCATCTACCTGCTGGTGGTCTCCGCGGCGATCTTCGTCTGCTGCCTGTCGATCATGGCCGCCACCATCCGGCTCGGCTTCGGCATGGCGCGGGACAACCAGCTGCCCGCCTCCCGTGCGCTGTCGAAGGTCGCGCCCACCCTGCACACGCCCATCTGGACCTGCATCACCATCGCCGTGCTCGCCGCCGTCCCCTTCCTGCAGTACTCCGGCGCCGGGACCATCGCGATCGCGGCGACCGGCATGATCTACCTGAGCTACTTCCTCGGCAACCTGGCGATCCTGGTCGCGCGGCTGCGCGGCTGGCCCAGGACAGCGGCGCCGTTCCGGCTGGGCGGCTGGGGGCTGGTCGTCAATATCATCGGCCTGCTGTACGGCGCGGCCATGCTGCTGAATTTCGCCTGGCCGCGTCCGGCCAGCAACCCCGAGCCGAAGCAGACCGTGGTGGCCGGCACGCAGCTCCTGGACTTCCACGTGGGGTTCCTGAACGACATCCCGATCCTGTGGACTGTCTTCATCTTCATCGTCCTGGTCGGGGCCCTGTATTACCTGATCACCGGACGCCGCAAGGAATTCGCCGCCGTGACCGCGCCTGCCGACGAGCCGGTGCCGGCGGCGGGCGGGGCGGCCTAGCCGGGCCGGAGCAGGATGGCGCGCCGAGAGGCCAGGCCGGGTCCGGCAGACCGGGGCGGCTGCGGGGAGGGGCGGCACACCATCCGAGGTGCGGCGGGCCCCGGCAGGGATAGGCTGCCGCCCCCGCGGCCGGGCGCGGGCGTGCTGGCGGGCCGGGGCCAGCGGAGGGGAGACTGAGGACCATGCAGCGACGGCAGCACACCTGGCGCGGCGCCGCCGTCGCCGGACTGGCCTCGCTGCCCAGGAAGCCACCGAGGATCGTCCGCGAGCCAGGCCTGACGGCGCACGCCCAGATCGAGGACTGGCTGGCAGACGCGATCGCGGCCGGGCAGCTCACGCCGGGCGACCGGCTGCCGACGGAGCACGACCTGGCCGCCTGGCTCGGCGTGAGCCGCATGACCCTGCGGCACGCGCTGAGCGAGCTGGCCCTGCGCGGGCTGGTGACCAGGACGGTCGGCCGCGGCGGCGGTACCTTCGTCGCCGAGCCGAAACTGGAGCAGGATCTCACCACGCTGGCCGGCTTCTCCGAGCAGCTGCGCCGGCACGGCAAGGTGGCCGGCGCCCGGGTGCTGGCTGCAGCCGAGATCCCGGCCAGTCCCGCGGCCGCGGCCGCGCTCGAGCTTCCGGAGGGCGACCCTGTGCACGACGTCCGGCGGATCCGGCTCGCCGACGGCAGGCCGATCGTGATCGAGCACTCGCAGTTCCCGGCAGCGCTGTTCCCCGGACTGCTCGACTGCCGGCTCGACGGCTCCCTCTATGACCTGCTGGCCGCGAGCTACGGGCAGCGGCCGCACCGGGCCAGGGAGTCGCTGGAGCCGGTGGTGGCCGGCGTGCGCGAGGCCGAGGCGCTGGAGATGGAGGAGGGCGCGCCGCTCATGCTGGTCGAGCGCACCGCCTACTCGCGCTCCGGCCAGCCGCTCGAATATGCCCGTGACCTGTTCCGCGGTGACCGCACCCGGGTCGTCGTCTGGACCTCTGAACTCGGCGGCGACCTGAGCGGCGGGCCGGCCGCCGCCCGGCCGGCGCGCCCTGGCACTCCAGCTGACGCCGAAGCTGCTCCGGCTGATGACAGGGCAGCGCCGGACCGGTAACGTCCGCTTCATGACAGTCAAACTGGTAGTCCTGTACACGCAGCCAGCCGACCCGGCTGCCTTTGACGAGCACTACCTGGGCGTGCACATGCCGCTGGTGAGTAAGATCCCCGGCCTGCAGCGCGCGGAGACGGGCACGCTGCCGGTCGCGCTCGACGGCGGCGAGCAGACCTTCTACCGCATCGCCGAGCTGTACTTCCCCGACCAGGCCACCATGGAGGCTGCCTTCGGATCACCCGAGGGTGCAGCCACCGCGCAGGACTACGGCCAGATCGCGCCGCCCGGCTCGCGGATGCTGGTCGAGGTCATCGACTCCTGACCCGGCCGGGCGCCGCCCGGTCGTCAGCCTGACCGGGCCGGCCGCGGCGTGGGGATGACCTCGATGCTGACCGGCTCCAGCCCGGTGATCTCCCACTGGCCCTCGGCGACCTCGACCGCGAGCCTGGACTTGCCCACCCGCAGGCCGCTGACCCGTAGCGGCAGGTAGCGGTCGGGCACCGCCGGCGCGCACCATAGCTGGTTGCCGCCCACCTCCGGGGTGAACCGCAGCAGGCTGTGCAGCAGCAGCAGCGGTGCCCCGGCCGCCCACGCCTGCGGCGAGCAGGAGGTCGGGTAGGGCACCGGGCTGGCGAACTCGTCCCGGCCGAAGCCGCAGTACAGCTCAGGCAGCCGGTACCCGAAGGTGGCCGCGGCATCGATGATCGCATCGGTGACCCGCTGCGCCTGCTCGACGTAGCCGTAGCGCATCAGCCCGGCCGCGCAGATCGCGTTGTCGTGGGGCCAGACCGACCCGTTGTGGTAGCTCATCGGGTTGTAGGCGGCCATCGAGGTCGCCAGCGTCCTGATGCCCCAGCCGCTGAACATCTCCTCCGACATCAGGTGCCGCGCGACAGACGCCGCCTTGTCCTTGTCCGCGATGCCGGTCCACAGGCAGTGGCCGATGTTGGAGGTCAGCGAGTCGATCGGCCGCTTGTCCGCGTCCAGGCCGACGGCGTACCAGCCCTTGTCCTCGAGCCAGAAGCGCTCGTTGAAGTCGCGCTTGAGCTGCTTGGCCTTCTTGCGCCAGGCGGCAGCGCCGCGCTGGTCGCCGGCGTTCGCGGCCAGGTGGGCCCTGGCCCGGTAGGCCGCGTACACGTACGCCTGGACCTCGGCCAGCGCGATCGGCGCCTCGGCGATCGTGCCGTCGGCGAAATTGATCCCGTCCCAGGAGTCCTTCCAGCCCTGGTTCGTCAGCCCGTGACTGGTCTTGCGGCAGTACTCCACGAAGCCGTCGCCGTCGGCGTCACCGTAGTCCTGGATCCACTCCAGCGCACGGTCCGCGTGCGGGAGCAGGTTTGCGATCGCGTTGTCCTTGCCGCCCCAGCGCTGCAGCTCGCCGAGCAGCATGACGAACAGCGGCGTCGCGTCCGCGCTGCCGAAGTAGGCGTTGCGGCCGCCGAGCGCGAACGACGCGGCCGGGCCGAACCGCACCTCGTGCAGGATCTTGCCCGGCTCCTCCTCGGCTGCCGCGTCGACGTCGTCGCCCTGCCAGGCCGCGAGCGTCCGCAGCGTGCCGAGAGCCAGCCCCGGGTCCCAGGGCAGCAGCATCCACGCGGTCAGCAGCGAGTCCCGGCCGAACAGGGCCATGAACCAGGGCGCCCCGGCGGCGACGACCGGCCAGCGCGGATGGTCGGGATCGAAGATCCGCAGCGCGCCGATGTCCTCGACGCTGCGGCCGAGCACCAGCGCCAGGTTCCGGTCCGGGGTGCGGACCTGCGGACCGCGCTGCCGCCACTTGCGCAGGCGCTTGGCTGGCAGCGTCCGCTCCATGGCGTATCCGCGCGGATGGCGCAGCTGCATCGCCACGCCCTCGTTCACCGGGACGGCCTCGATCGTGACGGTTCGCTCGGAGTGCGCGGGCACCGACAGCCGCCAGGCCAGCGCGCCGCTGTCGGTCACCGACGGATTCTGGTCGCCGGTGATCCGCAGCTCCTGCCGGCGCTCCCGCCTGCCGCTGGTGATGACGAGCCCGGAGTCCTCCATGGCCGTGCTGGCCACCGCCCGCGGCTTCGAGCGGCCCTTGACCTCGAACAGGTCGGCGAAGTCCGCCTCCGCGATCAGCGTCACCCGGAACCGCCGGGCCTTGCCTGAGGTGTTGCGCAGGGTGATGTCCTCGCGCATGCCATCGCCGACGTAGCGCCGCCGGATGACCAGCAGGGTGCTGTCCGCCCGGCCCGCCCGCGGCGGCATCCGGCCGAGGAACGACGCCGCGAAGGGCTCGGCCTGCTGGACTGACAGCGGCTGCGGCTCGATTCCGTCCACCGTCAGCTCCCAGCGCGAGAGCATCCGGGTGTCCCGCACGAACAGGCCCTGTGATCGGTCCGGCACGATGTCGCCGCCAGGCTCGCTGATGCAGAACGTCGCGCCCTCGATCAGCGTAACCGGGCTGCACGCTGCGCCCTGTCCGGGCGGCATCTCGCCCGACGACCATGGCTCGGTCATCTCCCCGCCCTCCGCCGCTGTCCTGATCTGGTAACGCGGACCCGGCTGCGCGCGGCCCGCAGGCCGCGCGCAGCCGGGCTGCCGCTGCTAGGCGCTGATGAGCCGAGCGGCCGGCGGCCGGGATGCGGCGCATGAGGCTGTTCTCCCGCTCGAGCACCCGGCGGTAGAGCTGCTCGTGGTCGAGCGCCATCCGCTGCAGCGAGAATCGCTGCTGCGCGGCCTCGCGGCACTGACTGCGGTCGATCTCGCCCACCCGGTCAACTGCGCTGATCATCTCCCCCTCGTCGCGGCAGAGATACCCGGTCCTGCCCGGATCTATGATCTCCGGCGCAGCCCCGTTCGGGAAGGCAAGCACCGGCGTGGCGCAGGCAAGCGCCTCCGCCATCACCAGTCCGAATGGCTCCCGCCAGGTGATCGGGTTCAGCAGCGCGTCGGCCTCGCGCAGCAGCTCGATCCGGCGGCCAAGCGGCATCTCAGCCGGCATCTCGTCGCCGGGGTCGAGCAGCGGCCTGACCTCCGACTCGAAGTAGCTGATCTCCTTGTCCTCGCGCATCTTGGTGGACAGCAGCAGCTGCTTGCCCGCCTTCTTGGCGATCCTGACCGCATGGTGCACGCCCTTGTCGGGCGACATCCGCCCGATGAACATGACGTAACCGCCGCCACCGGGACCAGCGGTGTACACGCTGAGGTCGATCCCGTGATGGATGACAGCGGAAATCGGGACGCCGCCGTACTGCTGCGCCTGGCGGGCCTGCGAGTGCGAGATGGCCACCAGCGCGCAGTGCTTGGCGACCTCGGCGAGGATGGGCTGCGTCTCGCCGTTAAACGGGCCGTGGTTGGTGTGCACAACCGGCGGCCTGCGCATGCCGCGCAGGCCCGCCATGAGCGGCCCCAGGAAGGTGTGGTCGTGGATCACGTCCACGTCCGCGAGCGACTCGTAGGCGGCCAGCACGTGGGCCGTCTCCGGAACGGTCACGCCGATCGGTGCGATCGACTGCGGGTACAGGAAGTCGGTTTGAACCGGGCACGACGACTCGCCCACCGTGAACAGCCGGACCTCGTGACCGAGTTCCTGCAAGCCGCGGGCAAGGTTGTCGATGACGACCTCGGTCCCGCCGTACGCCGGAGGTGGAACTGGGACCCATGGCGGGGCAATCAGGCCGATCCGCATCTGCACTGCCTCCTCGTGTCGAGCCGCGTGACCATCACGCTCCGCCAGCGCCGGGCAGCCTGCGCCAGGCACTGACGACGTGGGCGCGCGACCGCGCGATCCGCGCCGCCTGGGCCGGAACGCCTGGTCTGGCGCTCCGCAGGACAGCGCGGGCACACGGCGGCACGGGTAGTGATCCGGTAGCGCCGGTCATGTGACCGGGTCCCGGCTCCGCACCCTGCGCACCCGCGGGGAAGTGCCAGAGCGAGAAAGCAACACACCATTACTGTGCGTTTGGAGCCGATAACCGATTGCAATCTTCCCCGGCCGAAAGGCCCGGCAAACGTTGCCGGTATCCGGACGCGGATTCGGAGATTGAGTGCGCGAGCAGAGAAAGCCTGGCTGACCTGGGGCTGGCGCGCGGCCCGGAGGGCCAGGGCAGTGCCAGAGGTTCTGAAGTCCCGCCAACCGGGCATGATCCGGGTGCAGCCAGCCGCCTGAACAGCCGGTTTGCCAGATCTCTGCCGGCAGGCGGGGCGCTGAGATCAGGGCTGCGCAGCAAGGCAGTGGATAGCTGATCCGGGCCGCAAGTGAATTTTCCCGGAATTCTGATACGCCATTTAACGAGCGGCGGATCAGCGCCAGCAGGACGGAAATTCCAGCTGCGGCGCCGCCATTCCCGGGAATGCCGCAACCGGCCGGGCCACTGGCCGGCGGGCATGACCGCCGGCCGCCTGGCACCGTCCGCGCGGCCACGGGATCATCCGTGCTTCGCCCCGCAGTGGGCGCTCCCATGACTTGTACCCCGCCATCCTCATGGCGAGGCAAAGCGGCCGCCTGCTTTTCATCGTGCCGTCACGAGCACGGCCGCAGCCCTCTACCGGAACGCCCCTCCGGATATTAGTCATGAATTAACATGATGAAGGTACCGGAAAGCCCCTCAGCAGTACATCTGCGCCCCATACGATTCGCTCCAGCCGCATCCGCGGTGCCAGAGCTGAAGGGGAGGCAGTGATCCTGCGGAGGATGTACTCGGTGCCCGAGCACATCACGATGGCGGGCCTCGGCGCCGGGCTGATCGGCTCGGTTTACCCCATGATCGTGGCGCACACCGGTTTCCAGGGACTCCCCTGCCCGTTGCGCACCCTTACCGGCGTGCCGTGCCCGTTCTGCGGTCTTACCACCGCGACGGTCGCGCTCAGCCATGGTCAGTGGGCGACCGCAGCTGCTACCAGCCCGCTCGCGTACCTGGTGGCCGGCCTGGTGGCCGTCACGACTCCGGTTCTCGCGGCCCGGACGGCGGGACTAGCCCGGCCGCCGCGGCCGTGGTCCGAGGCGGCTCGCCAGCGCACCAGGTACGTCGCGTCCGTCGTGGTGGCCCTGAGCTGGGTCTTCCAGCTGCACCGGTACGGATTCCTGTAGCGATCGCTCGCACGAACAACAGCAGTAACCCTCAGAAGAAAGGCCAGCCATGGCTGACCCGTACAACGCCGGCCCGTACGACCAGGGCGCGTACAACGCCGTCCCGACCGGAAGTCTCTACGCGAACTGGGGCCAGCGAGTCCTGTCATATCTCATCGACATCGGCCCCATCATCGTGCTGGAGGCGGTCTTCGTCCGCATCCTTCCCATTTACGTGATCGTCCTCCTCGCCTCGATCGCCTGGACTGCGTACAACCGCTGGTACAAGGCGGGCACGACCGGGCAGTCGCTCGGCAAGAAGGTCCTGAACCTCCGGCTGGTCAGCGAGGAGACCGGCCAGCCGATCGGCACGCTGATGGCATTCGTCCGCGACATCTGCCACATCGCGGACGCGATCATCTGCTTCGTCGGCTACCTGTTCCCGCTGTGGGACGCCAAGCGGCAGACCCTGGCCGACAAGATCGTCCGGACGGTCGTCATCCCGGCCTGAGCCGGGCCCGTTCCGCCGTGACCGGCGCGTGGTGGCCTGGCTAGCGCTGCTATTGCCGCGCTAACCAGGCCCCCACTGCCGTCCTGGCCGTCAGACTCCGGCCGGGCAGGGGTAGAACAGCCTGCCGTCGAGGTCTACGTCGAACTTGACCGCGGCGAACCCCCAGGTGGGCGAGTAGACGTCGCGGCAGAAGGTGGCAAACCTGCGCCTGCCCTGACAGCTCTGACCCGGGTTGCACACGAACTTGTCCGCGGAGTACTCCGCCTCGCCGACCCACTTGCCGGCGGGCTGCTCGCCGGTCCGGTCGGTGCTGAAGTCGTCCCAGCCGCACGGCGTCGCGCCGGTCAGCGCCGTGCAGGTAATGCCGTACTGGCTGCTGCCGCGCAGCGAGGCCGCAGTGCACTGCTGGTACAGGTAGCACTCCTCCACGATCGCGCCGTCCGCGTAGTCCCGGCCCCACCAGCTCAGGTACGGGGAGTTCTTCCACAGCCCGGTCATGCCGAGACGGTGAATCTCGTTGAACGCGTACGCGAGAAAGTTCTGCGCGTCGCCGGGCGTCAGGTGGAAGCCAGTGGTGGACGGCGGGTCGAAGCCGTCAATGTCGTCCAGCTCGACTGCGTCGAAGCCCTTGCGCGCGCACATCTCCAGCCGCTCGTCGATCATGGGCTTGAGCGCGTCCAGCTGGCGGAAGTCCACCCAGCGCTCCTCCGGGTAGCCGTAGTACACCGCGCCGAGGGTGTCGGCCGGGAACACCTGACCGGGGCTCGCGTCCGGCCGGTAGTCCTCCCAGGCCAGGTCGAGATAGCAGATCGCCTTCGGATGCGGCAGCGTGGCGGCCTGCCAGCTGCCGTGAATGGCGCGCACCTGCGCGGCCGTTGTGAGGAAGCCGTCGATGTCGTAGATGTCGACGGCGCGCTTGCCAGTTCGCTGCAGCGGCGTCACCCGGCCGATCTGCCAGTCCCACCGCATCGGCGTCCCGGCCGAGCTGAGATGCGGCGGATACCAGCAGGCCTGACCGGGCCGCGGCCGGCAGGCGACCGGCGCGGGCATCGGCACCACCCGCCAGCCGAACCCGATGACGCTCGCGCCCGCCGCGCTCGCGGTCCGCACCTGCACCCGGTGCAGGCCGACGGCCAGCCAGCCGGTGTAGAAGACGCGGCTGGCCGGCAGCGCTCGCCAGCGCCCGGCGTCCACCCGGTACTGCACCGACACCGCGCCGCCGGCTGAGCTGTAGTGGGGCGGATCGACCTGGAAGTACTCTTCCGCGGACGCCGTGCGGCGCTCCGGCGTGCCGTTGACGAACTCCGTGGCCGGCGGACGGCCCGCCGGGTAGGACCGGACAGCCGCGGCGGTCGTGACGCTCGCCGACGCATGCACAACGGAGAACGCGAACGTCGCCGGATCGGTCTCGATCACCTCGGTCGCCGTCTCGGTAATCCGCAGCCGCCGGCCCGTGTCGGCATGCCCGGCGATGTACCGGCCGGCGGCGAACGGCGTCGCGGTCGAGTCGGCCGCAGTCCGGCAGGCTGCGGCACACGAGCGCCAGGTGTAGGCGACCTCGAAGCTGAGCAGCCTGTCGCCGTGCGGCAGCGCGGCGGGCCGCCACCGCAGTCCGGCGGCGCGGACTGTGCCGCCGTCGCGCAGCGAGCCGGTGATGCGCAGCCGGCCCGCGCGCACCGGCGCCGGCAGTGCAGCAGGTCCCGCCCGGACCGCTGTCTCCGCCGGCCGGCGGCCGGCCGGGCGGCCGGTCCGGCTGACGGTCGTGCTGCCGGTCCCGCGGCCGCGGCCGCGCGGGCTGCGGCGGGGCCGGGCCAGCTCGTTCCCGTCAGGGCAAGCACGGCGGCGAGCGATGCGGTCAGGACGAGGGGACGCGTCACTCGCATGCTCAGGCTCCTTATCGCAGGCCGGCCGGCAGCAGTGCGGCGTGCGCGGCCAGCAGTTCGTCGACCATCGCGACGGTCTGGCTGACTGTGAGCGTGGCCGCGGTGTTCGGGTCCAGGAGCGCGGCCTGGTAGACGTGCTCGCGGCTGCCCTCAAGCGCCGCGGCCACGGTGAGCTCGACGACGTTCAGGAACGTGCGGTTCAGCGCGGCCAGCTGCGGCGGCAGCGCGCCGACCGCGCGCGGTACCGCCCGGCCCAGGCTGAGGTCGCACGGGACCTCGACGCAGCAGTCGTCCGGCAGGCTGGAGATCAGGCCGCCGTTGCGCACGTTGACGTAGATCTCGCGCTCGGACCCGGTCTGCACGGAGTGGATGAACTGCGACGCGAGCTCGTCCGTCGCCTCGAGCTCGAGCTCGGCGCCGGCCTTGAGCTGGGCCTGCAGCGACTCAAGCTCGTCCAGGTTCTCCTGCGACCGGGCCAGGTAGTCCCCGACGAAGATGCGGTACTGCGCCACCTGGTCGTCGTGGCGCATGAACCAGGGCACGTACTCCGCGGAGTGCTCGCTGGACTCGGTCGGGAAGTAGCCGAACCGGCGGTAGATCTCCACCCGGACCCGCCGCTGCAGCTCAGGCGACGCGGCGATCACCTCTGCCAGCCGCGGATACAGCGACTCGCCGTCCTGCGCGAACTGCAGCACGAACGCCTGATGATTGAAGCCCGCCGTGACGAACCGGACGCGGTCGGGGTCGGCACCGACGAGCCCGGCCAGGAGCGCATGAGTGTCCCGGACGGAGTGACAGAGGCCGAACACGTTACGGAAGCCGGTGCCGGCGTACACCGCCCACGGCAGCATGGCCATCGGGTTGGAGTAGTTGAGCAGGTAGGCCTGCGGGCAGTAGCGGAGCATGTCCGCCGCCAGCGCGGTGACGACCGGGATCGTGCGCAGGCCGCGGAAGATCCCGCCGATCCCGAGCGTGTCCCCGATCGTCTGCCGCACGCCGTACCGGGCCGGAATCTCGAAGTCCGCGAGCGTGGAGGCATACCCGCCGACCTGAACCTCGTTGATCACGTAGCTGGCGCCGTCCAGTGCCGGCCCGCGCTCAGCCGATGCGCTCACCTGCGCGTCCGCGCCGGTCTGCGCGACGATCGCGCGGGTCAGGGCCTCGGCGAACGCCAGCCGCTCCGGGCTGATGTCGTGCAGGGCGAAGTGCAGGCCGGGGCCGAGCTCGGGATAACCGCACAGGTCCGTGACGACGTTGCGGGTGAACTCGATACTGCCGGCGCCGATGAAGGCAATCTTGACCACAGCTCAGGAGTGTTGCATCGCGGTACGTAATGAGCAAGACCGCTCACGGACATTCACGTCGGTAACGCAATCGTAATGCGGACTTCCGTGCGGTAAGGGTTGACACCGGCACACAGTGATGAGCAATGATGTCTCAATCCTGCGCTAAACGTGCAAGATTCATCGTTCCCTGTCGCGAAGAGGTCGGTCATGAAGGCTCACTGGCTCAGCGCAACCGTGGCAGCGGCACTACTCGCTTTCGGGCTCACCGCCTGCGGCACAGGGAACGGGAGTTCCTCCTCCGGCAATCTGCAGATCTGGGAGGGCTACACCGGCGCCGAGGCGAAGGCCTTCGCGCACCTGCTGAGCGAGTGGAACACCGCGCACCCGACCGAGAAGGTCACCAGCCTCTACGTGGACAACGACGACTCGCTGCCCAAGCTGCTAACCGCTGTCAAGGGCGGCAGCCAGCCCGACATCGCCTACGTCTACGGCTCCTGGGCGCCCAACGTGGCGCAGATCCCGCAGGTGGTCAACCTGACCAAGGTGGTGCAGCGCCCCGGCGTCAGCTGGGACGACTTCTGGGTCGGCGAGCGCGATGTCGCCACTGTGAAGGGCAAGGTCATCGGCATTCCCGCGCTGGTGGACAACCTCGCGGTCGTGTACAACAAGACACTGTTCGCGCAGGCTGGCCTTCAGCCGCCGGGTCCGGGCTGGACGTGGGACCAGTTCGTCGCCGACGCGCGAGCACTGACCATCCCGGCGAAGAAGCAGTTCGGCACCGCCTACGTCACGCCTGGCAGTGAGGACACGGTCTGGCACTGGGAGGCGCTGCTGTGGGAAGCCGGCGGCCAGATCCTGAATGCGTCGAACACGAAGGCCGCGTTCGATTCCCCGGCCGGGCTGCAGTCGCTGAACACGCTGCGCACGATGGCTATCACCGACAAGTCCATGTACCTGGACCCGACCGACTCCGAGTACGCCAACCTGTTCAACTCCGGCAAGATCGGGATGCTGGTGACGGGACCGTGGGACCTGTCCGGCTTCCCCAACGTGAAGTACGGCGTGCAGATCATGCCGTCGTTCCCCGGCACGAGCGGCGGTCACCAGACCATCTCCGGCCCGGACAACTGGGTGATCTTCAATAACGGCTCGCAGCGGGTCGCGGCCGCGGAGAAGTTCCTGCTCTGGATGACGGCCACGCCGCAGGCCACCTATTTCTCCCTGGCGACAGGCGACCTGCCGATCCGCAAGTCCGTGGAGGACTCCGCCGGCTTCCTGACCAAGATGGACCAGGCACTGCCCGGCGTGGACACCTTCGTCACCAACCTGGGCAACGTGAAGCAGGCCCGGCCGCAGATCCCGACGTACCCCAAGGTGTCGACCATCCTCGGCCAGATGATCGTCTCGGTGCTGCTCGGCAAGAGCCAGCCGGCCGCCGCCCTGGCCAGCGCCGCCCAGCAGGTCAACGCCGCCCTGGCCAGCGGCTCGGGATCGTGACGTGACGGCACCCGCAGTAGTCCGCGGGCGCCCGGCAGAGAGGCGCCTGCGCGCCCGGCGTCTCCGCAGGGGCCGCCCGCGCGCCGGCAGGCAGCCGCGGATGCGGCCACGCGAGCAGGCCGCGGCGTGGGCGTTCCTGACCCCCGGTGTCGTGATCATCCTGCTGTTCGGCGTCGCGCCCGTCGTCTGGTCTGCGGTCCTGTCCCTGCAGCGCAACAACCTTTTCTCGCCGAACACGCCGTTCGTCGGCCTGGCGAACTACCGGCAGATGATCCACGATCCGGTGATCGCCCAGGCTATCGGCCACACGCTCGTCTACACCGCGCTGTTCGTGCCCGGCACGATGATTGTCGGGCTGTTCCTTGCCGTGGCGATGAACCGGAAGATCCGGTTCATCTCCGTGTACCGGACAGCGGCATACGCCACGATGGCGATTTCCACGATCAGCGAGGCGCTCGTCTTCATCTGGCTGTTCGACCCGTCCTACGGGATCGTCAACTACCTCTTTCACGCCGCCGGCATCCCGCAGCAGCAGTTCCTCAGCTCGCCATCGGAAGCGCTGTACGTCATCGTCATCATGACGATCTGGGGCTGGACTGGCTTCGCCGTGGTCGTCTACCTCGCCGCCCTGCAGGGCATCCCGCAGGTGCTGACCGAGGCGGCGGCGATCGACGGGGCGAGCCGGTGGACGGTGTTCCGCCGGATCACGCTGCCGCTGCTCAGCCCGGCGTCACTGTTCCTCATGGTGTGGCTGACGATCAACGCGCTGCAGCTCTTCGACGAGGTCTACTTCAGCACTGCGGGCGGTCCGCTGAATTCCACCACGGTGCTCGTGTACTACCTCTATGAGCAGGCTTTCGGCGGGGCGAACTTTAACTTTGGCTACGCCTCGGCGATCGCCTACTTCCTGTTCCTCATCATCATGGTCGTGACGGTCATCCAGTTCCGGGCCGGCCGCCGCCTCGTCCACTACAGGTCCTAGCCGTGGCTGCTTCGAGTGCTCCGGCGGCGCCGGCCGCACAGGCCGTCGCCCTCCGCAGCGGGCGCCGCTGGCGGCTGCCGTTCAGTCCCTGGCACCTGGTGCTGATCCCGGCGACGATCGTGCTGATCTTCCCGTTCGCCTGGCTGCTGATCACCTCGGTGGAGACCCCGGCCGAGGCGCTGCATTTCCCGCCGATCCTGATCCCGCACCAGCTCGATTTCGGCAACTACCCGCAGGCACTGCAGGCGGCACCGTTCGGCCGGTTCTTCCTCAACAGCGCGGTCGTGGCGGTCGTCACGGTGCTCTGCAATCTGCTCTTCTGCGCGATGGCCGGGTATGCGTTCGCCCGCTACCGGTTCCTCGGCAGCGGTCTGCTGTTCGCGCTCATCATGACGACGCTGATGGTGCCCTTCCAGGTCACGATGATCCCGCAGTACCTCATCACGAAGTGGCTCGGCATCCATGTGGTGGCGGCCTTCGGCCTCAACCACATCGGCGCCCTGATCGTGCCGAACGCTGCCACAGCCTTCGGCATTTTCTTCCTCCGCCAGTTCTTCCGCACGCTGCCGATCGAGTACGAGGAGGCCGCGCGCGTCGACGGCGCCAGCAGGCTGAAGGTGCTCTGGCGGATCGTGCTGCCGCTGTCCGCGCCGGCGCTGTCGACGCTGGCGGCGCTGACGTTCATCGACTCATGGAACAACTTCCTCTGGCCGCTGATCGCCATCAACCAGACCAGTGAGATGACGGTGCCGCTCGGCCTCGCGAACTTCCAGGGCGCGCACAGCACCCAGTGGACGCTGCTGATGGCCGGCAACGTGATGAGCCTGATCCCGATGATCATCATCTTCTTCGCGGCGCAGCGGTACTTCATCCGGTCGGTGGCGGCAACAGGCCTCGCGGGCACCTGAGGCGAGCATCGCGGTGACGGAGTAATGACAGCGTGAAGGAGCGGGCGTGAGCGAGCGGGCGGAAGTTCTTCCTGGCAGCACCGAGGCGGAGATCGCCTCGCAGCCTGCCTGCTGGCAGCGGGCGGCTGAGCTCGCCGCCGGACCGGCGGCAGCCCTGCTGCCGGCGGCAGGGGAGCGCGTTGCGGTGGTCGGCTGCGGCACCTCGTGGTTCATCGCGCAGTCATGGGCGGCGGCGCGCGAGGCGGCGGGCTACGGCGAGACCGACGCGTTCAGCGCCTCGGAGATGCCGGCCGGGCGAGCTTACGACCGGGTTGTCGTGCTGTCCCGCTCGGGCACCACGACCGAGGTCCTGCAGCTGCTGGGCCAGCTGGGCGGGACTGTCCGCACGCTGGCGATCACCGCCGACGCGAGCACCCCGATCGCGACCGCCGCCGACGACCTCATCGTGCTCGACTTTGCCGACGAGCAGTCGGTGGTGCAGACCAGGTTCGCCACCAGTGAGCTGGCGCTGCTGCTGGCGCATCTCGGCCAGGACATCGCGCCGATGATCGCGGCGGCGCGGGCGGTGCTGGCCGCGCCGCTGCCGCCCGAGCTACTCGGCGCGGAGCAGTTCACGTTCCTCGGTACCGGCTGGACCTGCGGGCTGGCCAGCGAGGCCGCGCTGAAGCTGCGCGAGGCGGCCGGCTTCTGGACGGAGTCCTATCCGGCGATGGAGTACCGGCACGGGCCGATCGCGGTGGCCGGCCCCGGCCGGGTCGTCTGGCTGCTCGGCGCGGCACCCGGCGGTCTTGCCGCCGAGGTCGCCGCCGCCGGCGGGCTGGTCTGGCAGGCACCGGAGACCGTCGCGACGCCGCTCGCGGAGCTCGTCCGGGTGCACCGCCTCGCCGCCGCGATGGGCCGGGCACGCGGCCTCGACCCGGACCGGCCGCGGAACCTGACCAGGTCAGTCATCCTGCTTCCCGGCGCCGCAGGGTGATCCTCGTCGTCGCGCTCAACCCGGCGCTTGACGTGACGCACCATGTGGACCGCGCCGACTGGGCGGGCGTCAACCGGCCCGCCCGCGTGCACGCGCGGCCGGGCGGCAAGGGCGTCAATGTCGCCCGGGTGCTGCACGCGCTGGGTGCCGAGGTGCTGCTGGCGGGCCTGGCCGGAGGTCATACCGGGAACGAGCTGCGATCAGCACTCCGCTCTCGCGGCGTCCCGGCCGTCTTTGCCGCGATCGCCGGACCGACGCGGCGGACGTTCACCGTGGTGGACGGCGGGCGCGGCGACACTGCCCTGTTCAGCGAGCCCGGACCGCACGTCAGCGCTGCTGAGCAGGACGCATTCCTGGCTCTGTACGCCGACGCGCTCCCCCGCAGCTCAGCTGTCGTGCTGTCCGGCAGCCTGCCGCCCGGGCTGCCCGCCGACGTGTACGCGAGCCTGATCGCGGCTGCCGCCAGCGCGGGGGTGCCGGCCCTGCTGGACACGTCCGGGGAGGCACTGCTGCTCGGGGCAGCGGCCGGCCCGGCCATCGTGAAGCCGAACCTGGCCGAGCTGACCGCCGTGGCCGGCGGCGCCCTGCCCCGGAACGGGGTGCGCGATCAGGCCGCCGTGGCCGCGGTGGCGGCCGCGGCCGGCGAGCTGCGCCGCCGTGGTGCCGCGGCCGTCGTGGTGACGCTGGGCGCCGACGGCCTGCTGGCGGTGACGGGCGAGGGGACCTGGCTGGCCCGGCCGCCGGCGGTGACCGGCAATCCGACCGGCGCGGGCGACGCGGCTGCGGCCGCGCTGGCGCGCGGTCTTGCCAGCGCCAGTCCGTGGCCGGACCGGGTCGCGCAGGCCGCGGCGCTCGGCGCGGCCGCCGTGGCGGCGCCGGCGGCCGGCGAGTTCGCGGCCGCCGATTTCGATCGCGCGCTGGCCGGCGTGCAGGTCTGCCGGCTCGGGGAGCAGTAATGCCGCTCGTGTCTGCCGGCGAGATCATCGTCTCGGCACGTGCGGCCGGACGCGGCGCCGGCGCGTTCAACGTCATCGGGATCGAGCATGCCGAGGCCATCCTGACCGGAGCGGAGTCAGCCGGCGCCGCGGTCGTGCTGCAGATCAGCGAGAACTGCGCCGCCTATCACGGCGGGCTCGCCCCGGTGGCGGCAGCGGTGCTGGCGGCTGCCAGGTCGGCAGCGGTCCCCGCGGCCGTGCACCTGGATCACGCGACCAGCGCGGAGCTGGTGCGCGAGGCCGTGACGCTCGGACTCGGCTCGGTGATGTACGACGCCTCCGTGCTGCCGTACGCGGACAACGTCGCGGCGACGGCCGCCATCGCCGCGTGGTGCCGGGACCGCGGCGTCTTCGTGGAGGCCGAGCTCGGCGAGGTTGGCGGCAAGGACGGGGTGCACGCCGCGGGCGCGCGGACCGATCCGGCCCAGGCGGCGGACTTCGCCGCGGCGACCGGCATCGACGCGCTGGCGGTCGCAGTCGGCAGCTCGCATGCGATGCTCACCAGGGACGCGGTGCTCGACCTGGAGCTGATCCGGCGGATTCGCGAGACAGTCGGCGTGCCGCTGGTATTGCACGGCTCGTCCGGGGTGCCCGATGATGCCCTGAGCGCCGCCGTGGCGGCCGGGCTGACGAAAATCAACATTGCCACTCAGCTCAACAAGGTATTCACCGCCGCGGTCCGCAGTCGCCTGGCAGGCGACACCATGATGACGGACCCGCGACGGTACCTGGCCGCGGGCCGGGACGCGATCGCCGCTGAGGTGTGCCGCTTGCTCGGCGTGCTCCGGGCGGATGCAGGGAGTCGGGTGTGAGCCGGTACAGCCGCTGGAACCAGCTGCTCGAGCTGCTGGCCGCCGAGGGGCAGCTGCAGGTGGAGCAGGCTGCCGGGATGCTCGGCGTGTCGACGGCAACCATCCGGCGCGACTTCGACGACCTGGCGGCCCAGCAGATGCTGGCGCGCATCCGCGGCGGCGCGGTGGCCCAGGGCGTTACCTACGACCTGCCGCTGCGGTACAAATCCGAGCGGCACCCGTCAGAGAAACAGCGGATCGGCACGGCGGCAGCCGGGCTCGTCCAGGCCGGCCAGGTGGTGGGACTCAACGGCGGCACGACGACGACCGAGGTGGCCAGGGCCCTGGCGGTCCGCGCCGACCTCGGCACGGTGGCGGCCGGCCCGGCACTGACGGTCGTGACCAACGCGCTCAACATCGCGACCGAGCTCGCAGTCCGCCAGCACATCAAGATCGTGGTGACCGGCGGCGTCGCCAGGCCGCAGTCCTATGAGCTGACCGGGCCCCTGGCCACCGGCGTGCTGGAGCGCGTCAGCATCGACGTCGCCTTCCTCGGCGTCGACGCCATCGACCCGGTGGCGGGCGCCATGGCCCAGAACGAGGGCGAGGCCAGCATCAACCAGCTCATGTCCAGCCAGGCGGGGCAGGTCGTCGTGGTCGCGGACAGCTCGAAGATCGGCAGGCGGGCGTTCGCCCGCATCTGCGCGCCCGGCGAGATTGACGTGCTCGTCACCGACGCCGGGCTTGCCGACGACGCGGCCGCGCGGTTCGCCGAGGCCGGGGTACAGGTGATGACGGCGTGACCACGGCCGGGCTTGACCTGCTTGTCGTCGGCGACTGCAATCCGGATGTGCTGGTCGTCGGTGACGACGTGACGCCTGACTTCGGCCAGCGGGAGAAGCTCGTCGGCAGCATCTCGCTCGTGGTCGGCGGCTCGGCGGCGATCACGGCGGTGGCCGCAGCGCGGCTCGGGCTCCGCGTCGGGCTGGCAGCTGCCATCGGCACTGACGCGGCCGGCGACTTCATGCTCGGCTGCCTGGCCGCGGAGGGCGTGACGACCGCCGCGGTCGTGCGCCGCCCGGACCTTGCCACCGGCCTGACGGTCGTGCTGTCGGATAGCGCCGACCGGGCGATCCTGACCGCAACCGGGGCCATGACGTCGCTGACGGCCGCTGACGTCTCCCCCGGCCTGCTGCGCGGTGTCCGCCATGTGCACGTCAGCTCCTACTTCCTGCTGGAGCACTCGCTCGGCCCCGGACTTGCCGCGCTGCTGGCACGGGCACGCACCGGCGGCGCCCGGACGTCGCTCGACACCAACTGGGATCCGGCCGGCCGCTGGGGCGGCAGCCAGCTCCGCGACGTGCTGGCCCAGACCGACCTGCTGCTGCCGAACGAAGAAGAGGCACGCAGGCTGAGCGGCCAGCAGTCGATGGAAGCTGCCGTCGCCGAGCTGACGGGCCGCGGGCCGTCGGTTGTCGTCAAGCTCGGCGCGGCAGGCGCGCTGTGCGCCGGCCAGTCGGGCCTGCGCCAGGTCGATGCGCCGGAGCTGGCCGGGCCGGTGGTCGATACGACGGGGGCAGGAGACTGCTTCAATGCCGGGCTGATCACCGGCCTGCTGCAGGGACGCGACCTGCCCGGTGCCACCCGGCTCGGATGCGCTGCCGGGTCGGCTTCCATCCGCGGCGCGGGCGGCACCGCAGCTGCGCCGTCCCTGGCGGCCGCCCTGGCACTGGCCGGCCTGCCCGGTCCACCGGGCCCGCCCCTGTCAGGCCCGGTGTCCGGCCGGAGTGCTGGAAGCCATCGGTAATCCCTCAGTGGTCGTGCTGGCACCAGGTGCTCCCGCCGTCCGGATGCGGCAGCCGGCGCCCTGATACACGCCGCGACCAGATCGGCGGCAGTGCGGTTTAAGCGCGGTGCAAGTGCGGTGCGAGTGCGGTGTATCAGTGCGCCTGGTCACGCATCCGGGGTTGTGGGAGGAGCCGCCAGATGCCGGCCTGGCGGCTCCGCGCGGCCAGAGGGGACACGCTCGCATGCGATGGGATAGCGCCTGGACCAGGCTTGTGCCGGGCAGGCAGCCATGACGCTGGCTGACTTAGCCCCCGAACAGGGCAAGCTACGCACTGCGCAAGTAATACGATTCTGGTGGGTCCGCCAGCCTTGGAAAGGACACGCCATGCGCGACGACCCGTCAGTCATTGCCCTGGTAGCCCGGGTAGGCGACGGTGACCAGGAAGCGTGGGACGAGATCATCGACCGCTACGCGCCGCTGGTGTGGTCGATCTGCCTGCGGTATCAGCTGAGCCGCCAGGACATCGATGATGTCGGCCAGGGCGTCTGGCTCACCCTGGTGGAAAACATCGGCACGCTCAGGCAGCCGGCCGCGCTGCCCGGCTGGCTCGCAACGACGACGCGGAACGAGTGCCTCCGGGTGCTGCGCGCCGCCCGCCGGTACGACCCGGACGGGCTGCCGGCTGAGGATCTGCTGCCGCCGGACCCCGACGCCAGGCCGGTAGATCACGAGCTGATCGTCGCGGAGCGGCACGCGGCGCTGCGCGCGGCGTTCGCCGATCTCGGCCAGGCCTGTCATGACCTCCTGTCCGCGCTGATGAGCGATCCGCCGCCGGGCTATGCGCAGGTAAGCAAGGCACTCGGCATCCCGGTCGGGAGCATCGGCCCGACGCGCGCCCGGTGCCTTGAGCGGCTGCGGCGGTCGCCGCACCTGGCCGGGTTTCTGACCGGGGAGACGCCGGACCTCACAGGCAGGGAGACCGGGAGGTGAGGGGCGTGGAGAGCCTGAACGACGACGAGCTGCTGGCCGCGCTGCGGGAGGCGCTGGACGCCCGGCAGGCCGTTCCGCCGGAGTTCACCGACGCGGGCAAGAACGCGTTCGCCTGGCACAACATCGACGCCGAGCTGGCCAGCCTGACCTATGACTCCACCCGGGACGCGGATCTGGCCCCCGCGACCAGGGCCGAGGCGGCGTCGATCCGCGCGCTGACCTTCACCTCGGCCCAGCTGACGATCGAGCTGGAGGTCGCGCGGGACTCGCTGGTCGGCCAGATCGTGCCCGCCCAGCCCGCGGTCGTGACCCTGCTGCCGAGGACGGGCGGCGAGTTCCGGGTCGACGCCGACGAGATCGGGTGCTTCTCGATCGAGCCGGTCCCGCTGGGCCAGTTCCGGCTGCGCTGCCAGTCGGCTGGCGGCATCGAGGTGCTGACCGGATGGGTCACGCTCTGACCCGCTGCGCCGGCCTGCAGCCGCTCAGTCCGCGCCGAGCATGAGCAGCGACTGGGCCGCGGCCCGCTGCACCGGATCATCGCGCGCGGCCGCCCGCACGGCGAGCAGCGCCTCCGCGAGCGTGTAACCGGCCTGCAGCCTGCGGTGCAGCTCCACCATGAGCGGGACAATGGCCCGGTCATTAACCGGTACGACTCCGGCCACGACTCCGGCGGTCCCGAGCGGCAGCAGGCTGCTGACGAGGCCGAGCAGTTCATCCGCCCCGGCTGGTGCGAGCACGCCGGAGTCGCAGCTGGGCAGGATGATCCGGTACGGCGCCCGGCCGAGCTGCTCGAAGTCGTAGACCGTCAGCGGCCCGTCGGACAGCCGGAGCGAGGAGAACATCGGGCTGTCGGTGCGGAACGTGCCGTGCGCGGCGATATGCGCGAGCCACGCCCCGTCGAGCGCGCTCAGCACCCGGCCGGCGGTCGCGCCGGCGCCGGACAGCAGCGTGACGTCCTCGTACAGTTCCGCGGCCAGCGGCACCTCGGCGCCGTCGGTCACCAGGCCGGGCCCGCGCGCCAGCACGACGTGCCGTCGCTCCGGCGGCCTGGTCGCGTGCGCGCGGAGCCAGGCGCGCGCCGACGGCGCGACGCTGAACGGGCGGCTCGCCAGCGCCGGAAGCAGCGCCCACGGAATGGTGTGCAGCCGGCCCGGCGGAACGACCACGAGCGGACCGTCCCGCAGCAGGTGAGCCGCCGGACCCAGGATCGCCTCCTGCAGTCGCGGCCCGGCCGCGCTGAGGACGGCTGCCGCGCTGTCCAGGTCATCGCCCGGCCGCGCCCGCGCCAGGCGGCGCAGGGCAAAGCGCGCGAAGTCAGCCGCGCGCATCGCGTCCCTGGCTGCGCCCGCGGTCAGCAGGCGCACGCGGCCCCTGCCGCAGAGCAGCACGTGCAGCCTGCCATCGACGTCCACAATCTCTGCCAGCTGCGCGTCGCCGAGCTCGTCCAGCAGCGCCGCGACGTCCAGGCCGGCGACCGCCGGGGCACCAGCGCCGGGCGTTCGCAGCGAGCGCTCCCTGACGGCCCTCTCCAGCCGCACCACCTCGCGCTCGAACAGCGCGGCCGGAGCGCCCTCCCGCCGCGCCTTCTCCAGCCGGGTGGTCGCCTGCCGCAGGGCAGCCAGATCGGCGTCGAATCCGGTGCCGGGCGGACGCACCGCGGGCACAGCGAGCGCAGTGGCCCGCCAGCGCTCGCTCCAGGACAGCAGGAGCCGGGACTGCCGCGTCCGGGCGGCGTGCCGCTGCGCGAGCGCGGCCAGCTCGGCCCCGTGCGCCGTTGCCTGCGCGCGCAGTTCCGACGCGCCCAGTGTCCACCGGTGCTCATCCAGGATCTCGAGCCCGCGGCGGCAGGCGATCTGCAGCAGGCGGGAGTCTTCGCTGACCTGCGCGAGCAGCGCCTGCGCCAGCCAGCCAGCCAGGCGAGACATGGCCGGGCCGCCGCGGCGGCTCGGCGCGGCCGCGCTGAAATGCAGGTACGCGTCGGATGCCCGGCCCAGATCGCGGGCAACCCGGCCGGCCAGCACGTGAGCGTGCGCCGCCTGGGCCGACCCAAGCTCCTCCAGGTGCCGGGCTGCCCGCTCAGCGGATCGGAGCAGCCGCGCCGACCCCGGGCCGAGTTCGTACTGGGCCTGGACGATCAGAAGCTGGGTCTGGGCCTGCAGCCAGGTGTTCTGCATTGACGCAAGCACGCGGCGGGCCGAGCTGGCCCGGTCCAGGGCTGTCCCGGGCTGGCCGGCCGCCAGCGCGCAACTCGCCGCCGTCAGCAGCAGCCTGGCCCGGCTGGTCGACCGGCCGCGAAGTTCCTGATTCTCGCTGATGGCGGCGTCGGCCTCGGTCAGCGCCTCGCGGCCGAGTCCGGCCGCCAGGAAGACGCCGCACCGGGTGATGCTCAGGGTCTGCATCGGCATCCCCAGCGTCCGGTAGCTGCCGGCGGCCTCGTCCAGCAGGCGCAGTGCAGCCGGCAGGTACCCGGAGCAGAATGCGGCGACCCCGCGATTGAGGACGGTGTGGGCTACTTCCAGCTCCTGGCCGTTCTCTCCGAGGAGCCGTCCGGCAGCAACGAAGTCCGCGTCGGCGCGCACCGGAAAGCCGAGGTCGAGGTTCACGAGACCGCGGCCGTTGAGTGCACGTGCTGTCCAGATCGGATCGTGCGCCCGCTGGAGGACGATCACGGCCCGGCGGAAGTCGTCGAGCGCCTCCGCATACCGGTCGAGAATCCACAGCACGTTGCCGCGCCGGTGCAGCACCCGGCCGGCCAGCGGGCCGGTCGACAGGATGACGGCACGGTCGAAGGCGGCCAGCCCGTCGGCCGTCCGGCCCGCGTACACGAACGCCGTGCCCAGTGAGCCGAGTACGTCTGCCTCGCGCTGCGCTGACCGGATCCTCCTGGCCAGCCGCAGAGCCTGCCGCAGTTCCCGGATGCTCGCGGAGACATCGGCGGTCTCGCGCAGAACGATTCCCGCAGCCTGGTGGGCGACCAGCGCCTGCAGCGGCCCGGGCTGTCCGGCCAGGATGCGGCGGGCCCTGGCGAGCGCGTCGCGCGGACGGGACATCGCCAGCGCCAGCAACTCGTCGTCTGCTTTTCCCGGTGCCGTCGCGGGGGCGCCATCCGCCACGAAAGCTAGCTTAGATGCCCATATCATCGCGGTGTGCCGGCGAGGTATCACCGCGCCAGTTCCCTGCTCCGTAAGGCGCCCGGGCGCATGGCATCGCACATGTCCGGCCAGCGTGATCTGATCCGCGCCAGCACCCGCCTGTGCGCGCGCTACTGAACTTGTGGAGGCTCCGGGATGCCGGAAGACACCGAGAACTGGAGAGATGGCCTCAGGCCGCAGGTCGTCGACGAGATCGACGGCATCATCAGGGCCTTCCGCGGCTCGTCCGGCCGTCGCCCCGACGTCAAGGCCGCGCGTAACGACCACGGCGTCGACCACCTCTACGCCGAGGGCCAGATCCTGGTCCGCGCCGATTACCTCGAGCGTGTGCTGGACATCCTGGGCCAGCCGGCCGAGCGTGACCTGCTGGCGGACCCGGCCGGGCGAATCCGCCGGCTGGTTGGCGGCGTCGTCCTGCTCACGCTGGCCGACCCGCAGCCGACTGTGCTGCAGGCGCTCGCCGAGATCGACCGGCAGCTCGGCCGCGGAATCGCCACGCCTGACCACGTGCTCACCGTGGCCGGCAACAACGGCGGGGAGGGACTGGCCTGCCCGGCGACCGAGCCCGAGCCGGTCTACGACGACAGCGAGCCGTACCCGTCTGCGGCCGGGCACAGCAGCGGCGCCGGCGTGCTGATCTACCTCGCCGACACCGGACTGCTGGAGGACGCTGCGGCCGAGCACTCCTGGCTCGCAGGCGTCCAGGCCGAGGACATCGATCCGCTGCCGCCCATGCTGCCCGGAGGTGTCCAGCCGATCCCGCCGTATGCCGGGCACGGCACCTTCGTGGCCGGGGTGACCAGGTGCCTGGCGCCCGCGGCCGACATCATCGTCACGAACGCGTTCTCCATCGCGGGCAGCCACCTGGAATCCGAGCTGGTCACCCGGCTGGAAGAAGCCCTGCGCCTCGGCGTCGATATCTTCCACCTCAGCATCGCCGCGCGGTCCCGCCATGACCTGCCGCTCATCGCCTTCACCGAGTGGCTGCAGCGGATGCGGCAGTACAAGGGGACTATCTGCATCGCGCCGGCGGGCAACGACAGCTCCCGCCGCCCGAACTGGCCGGCTGCCTTCCCTGACGTCATCGCGGTCGGCGCCCTCGGCGGCGACTGGCGCGGCCGGGCCAGCTTCACTAACTTCGGCGGCTGGGTCGACGTGTACGCGCCGGGCCGGGATCTGGTCAACGCCTTCGCGACCGGCACCTATACCTGTCATGTCACGCCGTACACGGGTCAGACGCGCGACTTCTACGGGATGGCGAAGTGGAGCGGGACCTCGTTCTCCACTCCGGTCGTCACCGGCCTGATCGCCGCGCGCATGTCCCGCACCGGCGACAACGCCGCGCAGGCAGCGGCCGCGCTGCTGGCCGAGGCCCGCGCGCAGGCCGTTCCCGGCGTCGGGCCGGTCCTGCTGCCTGACCATCGCTAGCTCCCGCCGGCCAGACATTTCGGGCACGGGCCGGAGCGGCGGAATACATCGCGGCCTCAGTTAGTTCGCATCTAGCAAGTACTTAGGAAACCCGGGGCTCGCTGGCCGTCGAGCCCGGCCCCGGAGGGCCGGAAGCGTCGTGAAGGGAAGCTCATGTCGTCCGTCGCGCAGCGAGTCAGCGCGGTTCCTTACAAGTGGATAGCCCTGTCGAACACCACCCTTGGTGTCCTGATGGCCACGATCAACGCCTCGATCATGCTGATCGCGCTGCCGGACATCTTCCGCGGCATCGGCGTCAACCCGCTGCAGCCCGGCAACACCAGCCTGCTGCTGTGGCTGATCATGGGATACCTCGTCGTGACCGCGGTGCTGGTGGTCAGCTTCGGCCGCCTCGGCGACATGTTCGGCCGCGTCCGGATGTTCAATCTCGGGTTCGCGCTGTTCGCCCTGTTCTCCATCATGCTGTCGGTGACGTGGCTGCACGGCACCGCAGCGGCCTGGTGGCTGATCGGGATGCGGGTCATGCAGGGCGTCGGCGGAGCGATGCTGATGGCCAACTCCAGCGCCATCCTCACCGACGCCTTCCCGGCGAATGAGCGCGGGCTGGCCCTCGGCCTGAACCAGGTCGCCGCCATCGCCGGGTCGTTCATCGGCCTGGTGCTCGGCGGCCTCCTCGGCCCGGTCGAGTGGCGCCTGGTCTTTCTCGTCTCCGTGCCGTTCGGCGTTCTCGGCGCGATCTGGTCGTACCTCAAGCTTCAGGAGCGCGGCATCCGCAGGCCGGCCCGGCTCGACTGGGCGGGCAATGTCACCTTCGGTGCCGGCCTCATCGCCGTCCTGGTGGGCATTACCTACGGCATCCAGCCCTACGGGGGCCACACGATGGGCTGGACCAGCCCGCTCGTGCTCGGCCTGATCATCGGCGGCATCGCGGTGCTGGCGGCGTTCTGCGTCATCGAGACCAGGGTCACCGACCCGATGTTCAACCTCGGGCTGTTCAAGATCCGCCCGTTCACCGCCGGCAACATGGCGAGCCTGCTGTCGAGCCTCGGCCGCGGCGGCCTGATGTTCACGCTCATCATCTGGCTGCAGGGCATCTACCTGCCGACGCACGGCTATGACTTCGACCGGACCCCGCTGTGGGCCGGCATCGCGATGCTGCCGCTGACCGTCGGCTTCCTGTTCGCCGGGCCGCTGTCGGGCTACCTGTCCGACCGTTTCGGCGCGCGGCCCTTCGCCACCGGCGGCATGCTGCTGGCCGCGGCGTCGTTCGTCATGCTCGAGATGCTCCCGATCAACTTCACCTACTGGCAGTTCGCCGGCATCCTGCTGCTCAACGGCATCGGAATGGGCCTGTTCGCCTCGCCGAACCGGGCCGGCATCATGAACAGCCTGCCGCCCGAGCGGCGCGGCGTGGGCGCCGGAATGAGCGCGACGTTCCAGAACTCCGCCATGGTGCTCTCGATTGGCGTCTTCTTCACGCTGATCATTCTCGGCCTGGCCGGCACCCTGCCGGGCGCGCTCAACCATGGCCTGGTGGCCCAGGGCCTGCCGCACGCGGACGCGGCGAGAATCGCGGCCCTGCCGCCGGTCTCGGTCCTGTTCGCGGCGCTGCTCGGCTACAACCCGGTGCGGACGCTGCTCGGGCCGGCCATCAGCAAGCTGTCCCCGGGTCACGCGGCCTACCTGACCGGTCACACCTTCTTCCCGTCGCTGATCTCCGCCCCGTTCAAGCACGGCCTGGAAGTGGCGTTCATCTTCGCGATCGCGTGCTGCCTCATCGCGGCGGTGGCCTCGCTGCTGCGCGGCGGCAAGTATGTGCACGATGACAGCTCGCCCGCACTGACCGCCGAGCTGGCGGACGCCGATATCGAGGCGGGTCTCGACGTCGAGCAGCCGGCGCTGCAGACCGTCGCGTCGGGACCCCCGGCACCCGGCCCCGACCGGCCCGGCCGGCCGCGGGAGGTCGCGCAGGCGCCTGCCAGGCACGCACATTAGCCCGGGCCGACCGAGGCCCGACAGAAAGGATGAGCCCGGTTGCGGGCGTTCCCGTCATGACCTGCCGGGACGCCTGCGGCCGGGCTCTTCGTCATCGCCCGGCCACGCAGTGCCGCCGCTGAGGTGAGCGATAGCATCCGAGGTGTAACCGGCTATGCCGCCACCTAGCTGCCCGCCAGGGAGACGACCCGATGGGACAGGACCGGCCGGCCGGGCACGCAAGTCCGGCCGCCGCGACGCTCTACGACGTGGCCCGCGAGGCCGGTGTCTCGACGGCCACCGTGTCCCGGGTGGTGCACGGCCAGGACCGGGTCCGGCCGGAGACCCGGCAGCGCGTGCTCGGGGTCATCGAGGCCCTCGGCTACGTCCCAGACGGCGCCGCGCAGAGCATGGCCCGCCAGCGCAAGGAAGTCATCGGCCTCGTCGCGGTCGAGAAACGCAGTCCCGAGACCGACGTTGAGCAGCAGGGCCTGCTGTTCATCGAGGAAGTGCTCCGCGGCGTCGAGGCCTCGCTCAGCGCGATCGAGTGGTCGCTGCTCATCTCGCTGCTCCGCGGCGACGACCCGGCTGCCGCCTACCAGCGGCTGCAGAAGGTCTCCGCCAAGGTCGACGGGCTGCTGATCGCCGAGAGCGTTGTCAGTCCCGAGCATCTGGCCCTGCTCGCCGCGCGCACCCCGATCGTGCTCGTGGCCGGCCCCGCCACCGAGCCGCACGACGTCGTCGCCGCTGACAACCGGTCCGGCACCACGGCGCTCGTCGCGCATCTCGTCGGGAAGCACCGCAGGACCAGGCTGTTCGCCGTCGCCGGCCCGCACAATGCTCCCGACGCCGGAGAGCGCCTGGCCGCCCTGCGGGACGCAGTCGCCGGGCATCCGGGCGTCAGCCTGACCGGAGTGTTCGCCGGCTGGTTCGCCGCGATGAGCGGCCAGCTGGCCGCCCGCGAGATCCTGGCCCTGCCGGAGCGGGACCGCCCCGACGCCCTCGTCTGCGCGAACGACCAGATGGCGATCGGGGCCATGCGGGAGCTGCAGTCGGCCGGGATCCGCGTCCCGGTGGATATGGCGGTCGTCGGGTTCGACGACATGCAATCCGGCTCCCTGGTCACGCCGCCGCTGACCACTGTCCGCCAGCCCATGTGGCTGCTGGGCGAGCATGCCTGCACCCGGCTGCTGCAGCGGATCGCCGACCCGTCCCTCCCGCCCAGGGTCGAGCGGCTGCCCACCGAGCTGGTCATCAGGGAAAGCTGCGGCTGCCACGGCGGATAGGGGGCGATCAGCATGCCGACCGAGCTGATCCTGCTCGGCACGGCCGGCGCGCCGATGCCGGTCGCAGGCCGGGGCGGAATCTCGTCAGCGCTGGTCGTGGGCACGCGCATCTTCGTCGTTGACTGCGGGCGCGGCACGCCGTCGGCCGTTGCGAGCGCGGGACTCGACTTCACCCGGCTGGAGGCTGTCCTCCTGACGCACCTGCATGCCGACCACACCGGTGACCTGCCCGGCCTGCTCCTGTATCCGTGGGGCGGCCGCCGCGACGCGCGCGGCCCGCTGGCGCCGGTTCGCGTCTACGGGCCGTCGCGGCCGGAGGCGCTGCCCGCGGGCGAGCCCCCGTTGCAGCGGCAGACCCTGATCCGTCCCGGCCTCCCGGCGCCCGGCACCGCGGACCTCGTGTCAGCCATCCTGGCCGCCTACGCTTACCACCTCAACGTGATGCCGCTGGACGCCGCGATGCCGGACCCGGCTGAGCTGGTCCGCGGGTATGACCTCCGGCCGCGGCACGCTGATGACGGCAGGCAGATTCCTTCCGTCGTCTTCGAGGACGCCGACGTCCGGATCACCGCGGTTCCCGTCACCCACGGGCACGCTGTCCCGGCCTTCGGGTACCGGTTCGACACCGCCGACGGCTCTGTCGTCTTCTCGGGCGACACGACCGTGAGCCAGGACCTGATCGCGCTCGCCCGCGGCGCCGACATCCTCGTCCATCAGGTCGCCGACCTCAGCTACCTGGCCAGCCACGGCTTCGCCGGGCCGGCCCTGGACCGGATGGCCGGGCTGCATACCGACGTCACGCAGGTCGGCGGCGTCGCCGAGCGCGCCGGAGTCAGCGAGCTGATCCTGACGCACTACCTTCCGGCGGAGCCGGAGGCGATCAGCGCGGCGGACTGGGCAGGCCGCGCCAGCGCAGGCTTCAGCGGCGTCACCACGGCCGGCCACGACGGGCTGCGCAGAATGCTGCCCCGCCCGGCCGCCTAGTCAGCCCGGCTCAGACGTCCTGCCGCCGCCGGGCCGTCGTGAGCGCCCAGATGATGAACACGTCGATGGCGATCACGATGATGGACCACAGCGGGAAGTACGGCAGGAACAGGAACGTTCCGATCGCGCTGATCACCGCCAGCACGACGCCGACGACCCGGGCCCAGGTCTGGCCGAGCAGCACGCAGGCGCCGGCAGCCACCACGACGGCGCCGAGTATCAGGTTCCCCCAGCCCCAGCTGCTGAGATTCCAGTGGTATGCGTAGGTGTGGGCCGCCGAGGTGTAACCCGGCAGCGACGTGAAGTACGCCTTCCTGATCACGATGGCCAGGCCGATGAGGAAGCTCCATACGCCGCCGAGAATCATCAGCCAGGCGGCCAGCATCGTCGATCCGCTGGCCCCGTCGCCGCCGTAGGCGTACTGCCCGGATCCCTCGTAGGCCGATGGCGATTCAGCCGGGTCGTGCGGGTATGTTCCCGCTCCGTACTGGTAACTGGACGATCGCTCCGGTGCGCTGCTCATGGCAACCCCCTTGCCTCTGAGGACCCCCTCGCCGTTCCAGGCTGGGTCTTCGCCGCCGTCCCGCGCATCACCCTCAGCGGATGAAGCTGCCGGAGTCAGATCGCGGCCAGGACCGGCCCGGACTGGTTCGCGTGCTGGTCCAGGCGGTGGTTCAGGCTGATCGCGGCGTTGATGAGCGACAGATGGGTGAAGGCCTGCGGGAAGTTGCCGAGCTGCTGGCCCGTGCTGCCGATCTCCTCGGAGTACAGGCCCAGGTGGTTGCCGTAGGTGTGCATCTTCTCGAAGGTGAGGACCGCGTCGTCCATTCGCCCGGCCCTGGCAAGCGCGTCCACGTACAGGAACGTGCAGAGCGAGAACGTGCCCTCGTCGCCGCTCAGCCCGTCCGGTGAGGCGGCCGGGTTGTAGCGGTAGACGAGGCTGTCCGAAACCAGCTGCTTGTCCATCTTGTCCAGCGTGGACAGCCACAGCGGATCGACCGGGGACACGAAGCCCTCGATCGGCATGAGCAGCAGGGATGAGTCCAGCACATCGGTGGAGTAGTGCTGGGTGAAGGCCTTCGTCTTCTTGTTCCACCCGCGGGTCATGATCTGGTTGTAGAGCGCGTCCCGCTGGATGGCCCACTTCTCCGTGTTGGCGGGCCGGCCGCTCTGCTCGGCCAGCCGGATCGCCCGGTCCAGCGCCACCCAGCACTGGAACCGGCCGTAGGTGAAGTCCTTCCGGCCGCCGCGCGTCTCCCAGACGCCCTCGTCGGGCTGGTCCCAGTTCTCCGCGACCCAGTCGATGATGCCGGTCAGCGACACCCAGCCCTGATGCGCGATCGGCACGCCGCAGCGGTCGATGGCGTAGATGGCGTCGAGCGCCTCACCGTAGATGTCGAGCTGGAGCTGATCGGCAGCGCCGTTGCCGATGCGCACCGGCCGCGAGCCGCGCCAGCCCTCGAAGTGATCGAGGGTTTCCTCGGCCAGGTCGGATGAGCCGTCGACCCGGTACATGATCTTCAGCGGGCCGGAGCCGTCGCCGGCCTGCTCCGCGACCCGGTCCCGGAGCCACTGGGCGAATTTGGTCGCTTCCTCGTCGTACCCGAGCCCGAGCAGGGCGTGCATGCTCATCGACCCGTCTCTGATCCAGGTGTAGCGGTAGTCCCAGTTCCGCTCGCCGCCTTCCTGCTCGGGCAGGCCCGCGGTGGCCGCCGCTACCGGCGCGCCGGTCGGCTCATAGGTGAGGAGCTTGAGCGTCATGGCGGACCTGGTGACCATCTCGCGCCAGCGGCCCTGATAGCTCGAGCGGGCAAGCCAGGTCCGCCAGTAGCGGCCGGTGTCCTGCGCAAGGCGGGTCAGCTCGCCCTTGGGGAGGGCGCGGGGCCGTCCGCCCATGGACTCGAGCACCACTCCTCCCGTCTGGCCCTCGCTCATCGTGAAGGTCGCCTCCAGGCCGTCGCGGACCTTCTTGACGTTCCCGGCCTGTGCCTCTTCAGTTCGTCGCCCGGAGGTGTGCAGCGTCAGCTCGATCGCGCCGGAGCGGAAGAGCGCGCCGTCGTCCGACAGCTCGAGCGTGTGCTTGGCACGGCCGTAGTCGAACCGGGGCTGGAGTTCGAGCCGGAACTGCATGGTGCCGCGGGTGACCCTGAGCTGACGGACGAGGCGGTGCCTGTCCGTCGGCCGGCCCTCGATGACCGGCATGAAGTCGGTCACCTCACCGACGCCGTCCGGCGTCATGAACCGGGTGATCAGCATCGCGGTCTCGGGAAAGTACAGCTGCCTGCTGACGTAATCGTCCCGGTTCGGCGCGATCTTGAAGTAGCCGCCGCCCTCCGCGTCCAGCAGCGACGCGAAGACGCTGGGGGAGTCGAACCGCGGGCAGCAGAACCAGTCCACGGTGCCATCCGTCGTTACCAGGGCAGCTGTCTGCAGGTCCCCGATGATGCCGTGGTCACTGATGTTCGGGTAGCGGTTCACGGTCCTCCCCCTCCGTACGGCTGACGCCTCCACGCTCCCAGCGCGCACCGGCCCGGCACATCACCCCCAGCGGATGAGCACGGCTCCGGTCCGCGGCCCGGGGGCTACCTGACCCCACGCGGCATGTCGGCGAGCAGCCTCAGCTCCCTGGCCCGCCGCACCGCCTCCCCGCGGCGGGCCGCGCCGAGTTTGCGCAGAATGCTCCGGACGTGCGTCTTGACCCTGTTCACCGACACGTAGAGCTCGCCCGCGATCTCATCGGTCGTGAGCATTCCCGACAGCAGCTCAAGCACCTCCCGCTCGCGCTTACTGAGCTGTTCAGTAATGACGGGAACGCGCTGCGCCGCAGCCAGTCTCCCCGGCAGGCCGCGGCCGCCGGTGTCGCAGGCATCTCCGGCACCGTGAGCGAGCTGCCCGGCCGCTATCAGGTCCGCGACCGCGGACAGCAGCGGATCCGGCCGGGCGCGCAGGGCCCGGGTCGCAGCTGCCAGCTGGTCACGCGATTCCGCGAGCTGGCCCCGCTCCAGGCAGACGCGGGCGAGGGCAGGCAGTTCCAGGGGCAGCGCCTCCGGTACTGCGCCCGCCACGGCCGGCCTGTAGTCGTCGTTGTGGTCTGCTGGCCAGAGCGTGGCCACGGCTGGTTCGGACATCCCCGCATCCCCCCGTCCGGGCTGGCTGCCGGCGACCGGCGGCGTCAGGTGGCGCTGCCGGGCCGGGTTCCCGCAACACCAGCCCTAGATCACCTCATGTCAGCACGGAGACTGCCGGGACAGCAGAGACGAATGAGCCAGAGACACCGGGACCTTAGTCCCGAATACGCCCTTTTCGGTCTGCGCGGCCCGCCAGCCAGCGGCGGCGTGCGCGGCAGATAGCGCCGCGCCTACCCTGATGCAGAGTGGTCCTGACGGATCAGGCGGCTGACGGGAGCCAGCAGATGGCGGGATCCGGGAAAGCGGCGGAGCGGCAGGACGCCGCCGTGCCGGCGGGCTGGCTCGAGCCCGAGCTGGCCACGCTCACCAGGGAGCGGTTCTTCGATCCGCACTGGATGTACGAGCGCAAGTTCGACGGCGAGCGATGCCTCGCCTACCGGGACGGCGGCCAGGTCAGGCTCATGACTCGTAATCGCCAGCAGGTCAACGGCACGTATCCGGAGCTGGCCGCGGCGCTGGCGGCCCGGCAGGCCGCGGACTTCGTCGTGGACGGCGAGGTGGTCGCGCTGCTGGGCGGCGCGACGAGTTTCAGCCGGCTGCAGCAGCGCCTCGGCGTCCGGGCCCCGGATGCCCGGCTGATCCGGCAGGTACCGGTCGTCTACTTCATCTTCGACGTTCTGCGCGCGGACGGCCGTGACGTGCGGCCGCTGCCGCTGCGCGCGCGCAAGCAGGTGCTCAGGAAGCTGCTGGACTTCGGCGGCCCGCTGCGCTACACCGTGCACCGGAGCCGCACCGCGCGCGCCTACTGGGAGCATGCCCTGGCCAGCGGCTGGGAGGGCCTGGTGGTCAAGCGCGCGGACTCCCCGTACGTGAGCGGCCGCAGCCGGGACTGGCTCAAGTTCAAGGCCGAGAACAACCAGGAATTCGTGATCGGCGGCTACACCGACCCGCAGGGCAGCCGGGCCGGTTTCGGAGCGCTCCTGATCGGCTACTACGACGACAGCGGGCAGCTGGTCTACGCCGGCAAGGTCGGAACCGGATTCAGCGACGCGACGCTGGCAAGCCTGACCGAGGATCTGGCCGGGCTGGAGCAGCCCGCCTCGCCGTTCGGCCGCGGCGCCGTGCCGCGAGCGGGCGTTCACTTCGTGCGGCCCCGGCTGGTCGGCCAGGTCGGGTTCGCCGAGTGGACGACCGCTGGTCAGCTGCGCCATCCGCGCTATCTGGGCCTGCGCCGGGATAAGGATCCCGCGTCCGTCACCCGCGAGCGCCCGGTCTGAGGGCCTGCGCTGGTCCTGCCGGGGGCGGCCCTAGCAGTGCCGCGGCGGCGGCGGCGTGCACCTGCCTGCGCAACGGCGCGATGGGACGGCCGCGGCCGAAGTGAACGGCGTTGGTCAGCAGCACCGCCCAGAGCCCGGTGACCGGGTCGACCGAGAGGCTGGTTCCGGTGAAGCCGGTATGGCCCGCGCCTGACCGCGGCCAGCCGTCGCCCATGTTGTCGAAGCGGTCGCCGCGCAGCCCCCAGCCGAGGCCGCGCCGTCCGTCCAGTCCGGCGGTCTGGCAGCGCAGCGCCTCGGCCCGCAGGCCGGCGGGCAGCCAGCCGTCCGGCAGCTCTGACGCCGGGCACGTCCAGGCGGCCGCGTACCGGCCCAGGTCAGCCGCGGTGCCGAACAGCCCCGCGTGGCCGGCGACGCCGCCGGCCAGCTCGGCGTTCTCGTCGTGCACGAGGCCGGTCCTGGCAGCGCCGGCGACGATCTCGGTCGAGGCGATCCGGCCGGCCAGGCCGGCCGGCGGCCGGAACTGCGTCGCGGTCATCCGCAGCGGCTGGCAGACGAGCCGCCAGGCGATGTCGGCGAGACCGCAGCCGCACACAGCCTCGGCAAGCTGCCCGAGCACCATGAAGCCGATGTCGGAGTACCGGCAGCCGCCGCCCGGCGCCGCGACGAGCGGCTCGGCGAGCACCGCCGCCCGGAGCTGGCCCGCGTCGGTGAGGTACTGGTAGTAGGCGCGGTGCTCCGGCAGGCCCGAGGTGTGCGTTAGCAGCTGCCGGATGGTGACCTGATCCTTGCCCGGCCCGGTGAACGACGGGAGGTACCGGACCGCGGGATCGTCCAGGCGCAGCTGCCCGGAAGCGGCCAGGAGCAGGATGCACGGCGCTGTCGCGACGACCTTGGTGAGCGATGCCAGGTCGAAGATCGTGCCCGCCGAAGGCCGGCGGCGGCTGTCGTCATCCTGCGCGTTCCCGGCCGTATGAACCAGCATGGTCGCGCCGCCGATGCCGGCCGCCAGCACCGCCCCTGGCACGATGCGGTCCGCGACCGCAGTATCGATCAGCTGGCGTACTGCGGACACGGGCTCTGGGTCTTGCCGGATGGCTGCCTGCCTACTCGGCGGCAAGCACCTCGAACGCCGGGTGCCGGGGCGCGATGGCGCGGAGCTGGTCATCGGTGGAGTCTGGCCCGGTGCCGTCGAAGAAGACGCCGACCTCCGCCTTCCACCGCTTCAGGTAGGCACGCAGCACCGGCACCTTCTCCTCGTCGGTGAGCTCACGGCCCCGGAACGGCTCGGCCTTCCGGCCCAGGCGCAGCTCGCCAGTGCCGACGGCCCGCAGGTTGCGCACCCACTGGGTCTCCCCACGGGGCGCGACGAGATACCGCCGGCCGTCGTGGGTGAGCAGGTTCACCGGCGTGGTACGCCACTGGCCACTCGTCCGGCCCTTCACCGCCAGGACCCGCGACCCGAGAACGCTGATGCCCTGCCGGGTCAGGAATGCGACGGACTGGTTGAAGACGTTGCGGGTGAACCAGCCAGGCGCTTGGTAGTGATCGGTCACGTTCGCAAGCCTAGCTAAGGCCTACGGGCGTCAGCGGTAGAGGAGCGTTCCGTCGTCGAGGTCCAGCTCGGGCAGCAGCTCGCGCTCCTGCTCATGCTCCAGCATGTGCGTCCACGGCTCGCGGTCGCCCTGTCTGAACAGGATGTGCTGCGAGCGCATGACGTAGCCGGAGTTGAAGTTCTCCGGATCGGACCACGGCCGCAGCTGCATGTCCGCGTCCTCCGGTCGCAGGGTGGGGACCACCATCGTGGCGCCCTTTTTCTGCATCTGCGCGAGCAGGCGGCCCACGAGGTCGCTGACCAGGTCGACGCGCAGGGTCCAGCTGTGGCGGAAGTAGCCGAAGATGTAGGCCATGTTCGGCAGTCCGTTGATCATGATGCCGCGCCAGGTCACGCGTTCGGTGAAGTCGACCGGCTCACCGTCGACGCTGAATGCGACGTCGCCGAGGACGGACAGGTTGAAGCCGGTGGCGGTCACCACGATGTCGGCAGGGATCTCCTCGCCGGAGCTGACCCTGATCCCGTGCTCGGTGAACGTCTCGATGGTGTCAGTGACGATCGAGGCCGACCCCTCGCGCAGTACCGCGAACAGATCGCCGTCCGGGACGATGGCGATGCGCTGCTGCCACGGGCGGTAGCGCGGGGTGAAGTGCTTATCGACGTCGAAGTCCTCGGGCAGCAGCGGGCGGATGGAGTCCATGAGGAACGCGTGCAGTTCCTCTGGCGCTTCGCGGGCCGTGGCAGCCAGCCAGTCAGTCTGCGCGATGTGCTGGCGGCGCAGGATCTCGTGCGTCCACTCCTCGGGAATATCCAGCGCCCGCAGCGTCACTGCGAGCTCATCCGTCGTGGGCGGGGCGAAGAAGTACGACGGCGACCGCTGCAGCATCGTGACGTGCTGCGCCTTCTCCGCGATCGCCGGGATCAGCGTCGCGGCCGTGGCACCGGAGCCGATCACGACGACGCGCTTGCCCGCCAGATCCAGGTCCCCGGGCCAGCGCTGCGGGTGCACGACCACGCCCTGGAAGCGATCCATGCCCTCCCACTCGGGCCGGTAGGGCCTGGCGTGGTTGTAGTAGCCCTGGCACATCCACAGGAAGTCGGTGGTGTACCGGAGCTGCTGTCCGTTGTCGTCCCTGGTGACCTCGACGGTCCACTGGCGGTCCTCGGTGGACCAGCTGGCCGCCGTGACCCGGTGCCGGTAGCGGATGGACTGCCGGAGGTCGTCCTCCTCGATGACCTCGTCGAGGTAAGCGAGGATCTCCTCGCCCGCCGCGATCGACGGGCCGCGCCACGGCTTGAACCGGTAGCCGTAGGTGAACAGGTCACTGTCGGAGCGCACGCCCGGATACCGATGGGTCCACCACGTCCCTCCGCGGTTGTCCTGGGCGTCCAGGATGACGAAGGTCCGGTCGGGGAACTGCTCCCGCAGATGGTGCGCGGCGCCGATGCCGGAGACCCCGGCCCCGACGATGAGCACGTCCACGTGACCCGCGTCCTGAATCTCCTGCGTGCCCTCGGCAGGCCCGGTCGTGGGTGCAGTCGTTGTCATGGGCCCTCCGTGCAGCGCGCTGATGGCAGCAATACTAGCTCCGGACTTTTCGGTGAGCATCCGGTCAATCTGTCCTCTTGCCTGCCCGCCAGCCGCCGATCGTCATATACCTAGAGGCAGACAGCCGACCTGAAGAGGAGGCGAGCGTGCTGTGCCGGATGACAGCAGGAAACGGGCGATGTACCAGGCGCTGGTTGATCGCGTCCTGAACGGAGAGGGCACGGCAGCTGCCGAGCAGCGAGCCCGGGCGTTCAGCAACGAAGGACTCTCCCCGCCGCTGCAGTCGCTGATCGGAAAGGTCGCCGCCAGACCGGTCCAGGTCGCCGAGGCGGACTTCGCTGCGGCGCGGGCATCGGGCTTGAGCGAGGACCAGCTCTTCGAGCTGGTGATCTGCGCTGCGGTCGGCGAGTCCGCCCGGATGTACGAGGCGGGGCTTGCGGCCCTGGCTGAGGCGACCGGCAGCGAGGCAGCTGACTAATGCGCCTCGACATCCTTAACCGCGGCTACCGGCCCGGAACAAAGATGCTGTTCGCTCTCATCCGGCTATTCTCCGGGCACCCGGTACCCGACGCCGCCAAGCTCGTCTTCTACCGGCCCGACTTCTACGGCGCCAGGGCGAAGGCGTTCACTCACGAGGCGATGCGCGGGCCGTCCGCCTGGTCGGTGGGAGACCGGGAACTGATGGCCGCCTATGTGTCCGCAGCGAACGAGTCCGCATTCTGCATCGGCGCGCACACCGCGACTGCAAGTCAGGCGTACAACGACCGCGCGAAGGTTCAGGGAGTGCTCGCCGACCTGGAATCGGCCTCCGTCGAGGAACCGCTCCGGGCAGCGCTGCGGATGCTCGGCAAGCTGACCGCTGAAGGAAAGGTCAGCGCCGAGGATATGCGGGACGTGCTATCAGCCGGCGCTTCACCCCGCCAGGTCGAGGACGCGCTGGCGGTCTGCGCCGCGTTCAACACCACCGACAGGCTCGCCGACGCCTTCGGTTTCGAGGTGCTCAGTCCAGAAGGCTTCGAGGCAGGAGCCAGGTACCTGCTCAAGCGGGGCTACCGGTAACGCATTCGACACCGGGCGCAGCGGCCGGCCGTGGCTCGTCATCCGTAAGAGGGACGGCTAGCCCGTCGCGGTGAAGACAGAGGTCATTCCGCAGCACGATGCGCTCGCCAGCACCCCGCTCTAGCTTCGTGGCATGACGTCAGCAGCCCGGGGACGACGCGCGACAGGCCGGCCGCGATGACCGCAAGTCTCGTTCGTGACGGCTATCTGCCGGAGGCCGACACCCGGACGGTTACCGGCTCGGGGGCTACCGGCTCGGGGGCTACCGGCACACTGGCCGGCGCGGGGGCTACCGGCACGGGGGCTACCGGCACACTGGCCGGCGCGCCCACCGCCGCCGGCGACGGTGACTGGGGCCGGGCGCTGGGCTGGCTGGAGAGCCGGGGCGGCCGCCGGCTCGTCTGGCTCACGCTGCTGCTGGAGGTCGCGGTGGTCGGCGGCTTCGCGATCGTCTACCGGCCATTTGACCTGCAGATCTACCTGTGGGGCGGCCGGGCCGTCACCGAGGGGCTGCGGCTGTACCTGGTTGCACCTCAGGCCAACTGGTTCACCTATCCGCCGTTCGCCGCCGCGCTGTTCACTCCGCTGGCCGCGCTGCCGGCCGCTGTGGTCAGGGTGGTGTGGGAACTCGCCTCCATCGGCGCGCTGACCTGGGCCAGCCTGCTAACCCTGAGGCTGGCCGACTGCCGGCCGTCCGGGACGGTCGTGGCCGCCATGGTAGCCGCTGGCCTGATGCTCGAGCCGATGTACCACACGCTGTTCCTGGGCCAGGTCAACCTCTTCCTGCTGGCGCTCGTCCTCACCGACGTGTGGCGCGCCGCGCGCGGCCGTCCCGCCGGGATCGCTGTCGGGATCGCCGTCGCGATCAAGCTGACGCCGGGCATCTTCATCCTCTTGTTCCTGCTAACTCGGCGCACCAGAGACGCCGTGACCGGTGCCGCGGCTTTCGCTTGCTGCACCCTGATCGGCTTCCTGATCGATCCCGCCGCCTCGCGCCTGTACTGGACCCGGCTGTTCTACGACACGCGGCGGGTGGGCGGCACCTATATCAGCAACCAGTCGCCCTACGGCGCGGCGGCGCGGTGGCTGGGCGGCGTGGGCCACGTCGGTGCCTGGTACGCCGCCGTCCCGGCTGCCATTGCCGCGCTCGGAATCGCGGTGGCGGCAGTTCTGGCACGCCGTGACGACTGGCTGGGCGCGGCGGCCATGGCCGGGATCACCGGCTTGCTGATATCGCCGATCTCGTGGACCCACCACTGGGTCTGGGTCATGCCCGCCCTGGTGGTCCTCCTGCGCGGCGGACGGCGGAGCCGGGTCGCCGCGGCGCTCGGCTTCGCGGTCTTCGTGCTGGCGCCGATGTGGTGGACGCCGCATTCCGGCCAGGCCGGTGACTATGGAACACACGGCGTGCTCACCCTGGCCGCCAACTGTTTCATGATCTCCGGGCTGGCTTTCGTGATCTACATGACCGTCTACGTCTGGCGGTCCCGCCCGAGAGTTCCGTGGTCCCGGCCGGACCACGGCAACTCGTGGCGCGTCGCGCGTGAACATATCGCGGCGAGTGAGGTGGTCTAGCGTGCGGCCAAGTGCAATTCACGGCGCGGTAATGCTGCTCGCCCGGTGGACGCCGTACCTCGAGTCGGAAATGCTGGGCCTGGCCAGCGTCATCGAGCAGGGCAGCGTGTGCCTCGACGTGGGCGCGGCCGCTGGCCTGTACAGCCTGGTGCTGTCCCGGCTCGCCGGCCCCTCCGGGCAGGTCCATGCCGTCGAGCCGCTGTCGTTCGCGCACCCGATGTGGCGCCGGGTACTGCGCACCTCCTACCGGCAGAATGTCTCTCATTACGCTCGGGCCCTGGGAGCCGAGCCGGGGTCGGGTGTCATGAGCGTGCCCTTCAGCCGGCACGGCCCGGTCACCGGCCGGTCCTTCCTGACCGGACGGTCCTCCGGGCTGGGGTCGAATGCCGAGTTCATCCGCCACGACGAGGTCACCGTTGACGTCGACACGATCGACGCCCTGATCTCTCGGGCAGGCGTCACCCGGCTGGACTTCATCAAGATCGATGTGGAGGGTGCCGAGCTGTACGTGCTGCGGGGCGGTCAGCACAGCATCGACAGATTCCGGCCGGCGATGCTGATCGAGATCGAGGCCCGGCACACGGCCCGCTACGAGCACACTGCCGCCGAGGTCGCGAACTGGATCATCCAGCGCGGCTACCGGATGTACTCCTGGCAGCGCGGCTGGCAGGAGGTCAGCGAGGTATCCCCCGGCAAGCGCAACTACCTGTTCCGCCCGGCTCCGGCGGAGCGGTAAGTCATCGGCGCTGCCGATTTACGCACGGTCTATCTCAGTCGCCTCGCCACTGTGCTATCAGCTATGATGGCATTGAGAGCACAGGGTGGTAGCAGTGGCGGCATTGAATATTCGCAACCTCGACGCAACAGTGAAGCGGCGCCTCCAGATCCGCGCGGCCCGCCACGGCAGGTCAATGGAGGCAGAGGCGCGCGCGATCCTCGCGGAGGCCGTTCGTGAGCCGGCGGATTCCGCCGGACTGTTCACGGCGCTTCTCGAGCGGTTCGGCACGCTCGGTGGAGTCGACCTGACCTTGCCTGAACGCGATGAACCGGCACGCGCTGCGGACTTCGCCACATGATCATCCTCGACACGAACGTGGTCTCTGAACTGATGCGGCCCGATCCCGCGCCTCAGGTCGCGAGCTGGGTTCGCGACAGGGACAGGCACGAACTGCGCACGACCGCTATCACCCTGGCAGAGGTTCGTTACGGCATCACGCGGCTGCCGGACGGGCGGAGGAAGCAGGTCCTCCTCGCCGCAGCTGACGATGTCTTCTCGGCCTTCGAAGATCAGGTTCTGCCGGTCGATGCCGCGGCCGCGGAACATTACGCGGCTATTGCTAGCAGCAGGGAACGAGCCGGGAAGCCAATCGCTGGTTTCGACGCGCTGATTGCAGGCGTCTGCCGCTGCCAGGGCGCCGCGCTGGCCACCCGCAACGTGGCTGACTTCGAAGGCACTGGCATCGAGATCGTGGATCCCTGGCGCGTTGCACGAGGCTGAAAAGCCGCCCGGCAGTGACGATCTGCCGGCTCCAGGCGCCGGGCGCACAGAATGCTGGCTCTAACTCACTTCGGCACTCCGGCGATGCTCAGGTAGGCGAGCGTGGCCGCGAGCCCGAAGACCGCGAGACCAGCCGCGATGTATCGGTAGGGGTGCTTGCCCGCCAGACTGCCTGGTCGCACTCCAGGCGGGTCGTTGAGGACCATGGCAGGCGCCAGCCACACCAGTTCACTCATGCCTTTGTAGAACTCGAAGTTTGTGAGGGTGGCAAGCTGCGCATCAATCTGCTTGCGTGTCTCCTCGAGGTTCGTGGCGTACTGCGGCCCCGTGCTAGGGCCCGTGAGATAGGGCTCGGCGGCAGCCTCGACTTCGTGTCTCGAAGCGTCCACGAGTACATCAACGCAGGGGCTGGCCATGCCCGCACCGTCGCCCAGCAGGCAGTGCAGGACCTGGATCGTGTCGTACGCGCGCACGGCGGCGTGGTCATCCGGCGGCGGCGCAGGCAGGGAACGGGTGACCAGCGAACGTGCCCTGGCCTGGTCGTGCGCTGAGGGAGTCTCGCCGGCCAGGCGGCGGCGGGCGACGTCAAGAGCGAAGGACACCGACTCCCGCCGGGGATAGCCAGGGGCGGCCCTGGGCCCGTGCACGGACGCCGCCGGCCGACGGTGCCCTGGCGGTGAGTACGCGCGGGATAGGCGTTCTGCCAGTTTGCAGGCGTATCTGGCCTGGTCATCTGGGCTCGCGGCGGCCAGGTGCCGCCGAAGGTTGTCCAGGTAGGTGTCATCGAGGTCCTTGTCGCGCACGGACAACGCGATGATGTCGGCTCTTAGCGCGCGTGACCGCGCGTGCCGGCCCCGCAATTCGGCCGTCGGTCTCGGACTGGCAGCGACGAACGTCAGGAAGAGCGGCAGCAGAAGCACCAGTCGCAGGTGCGCGCCCAGGCCTGACCCCGCAGTCTCGCCGGTATCGGTCAGCAGGCCGGTCAGGCTGCCGCGAACATGGCCGACTACGGCCAGGTAGGCGAGCAGCGGTACAACGATGGCGCTGGTCCCGGCGAGCCAGCTGAGCTGCCGTTCCGTGCTGCCGTCACGCTTCATGTCCCTGCCGCCAAATGCCAGCCCGTAGATGATCGGGGCTGCCAGTGCCAGCACGGCGAGCCGGCCTGGCCCCAGCGACGCAGGGACGGCGAACGGGAGGAAGGCGAGGACGGGCATGACGAGGACGACGCATAGTGCCGCCTGCGCGACTTCCGGCCGCGCATGCCGCAGTCCGAGCGCGGCGACGGCCGCGACGGGCACGGCGACGACCGTGAACACAACGGGGTCGGGCAGGACCGGGTGGGCGAAGGCGGACAGCAAAAGCCCGCCGCGCATCCGCAGAAGTGCCCCTCCGAGCAGCAGTACTGACCAGCAGGCCAGGGGCAGCACCACGGTCTCGTAGCCTGTGCGCCCCGCTGGGCTGCCGTCCACGTTGGTGGTCTTGATGGTTCGCGCCCACAGCAGGAAGGCCAGCCAGGCACCGAATGCGATCAGGGCGATAATCCCGGCAGCCGCGACGATCATGACCGCGCTGTCGAGGACCCTTCCCATGAAACTCAGGCCGAAGGGAAACTCTGAGGCGATCTCGTTCGGCAGCGCCCCAGTCGGCCAGCGGGACCCGGTGAGGATCACCAGCGCGCAGCATGCGGCGAGACCGGCGAGCACCGCGACCGGCTGGCGCCGCTTTCCGGCCCCCAGCCACAGGGTCGCGGCAGCGAGGGCGAACACGCCGATACTGACGACCAGGTTCGGCGCGGCAGCGGGCAGTGACTGCTCAAGAAGGAAGTGCACTGCCTGGTAGAAGATCCAGACGCCGGCGGCGATGCTGCTGTAGAACAGCAGGCCCGTCGGAATGTAGGCGGCTCTGGTCGCTTCCTGCAGGTCGAGCCGGCCGTGCGCTCTGGCGACGAAGAACGCCGCCAGAGCGGTCACCGCTACCGCGAGGATCCACGCATCTGGATGGGCGTCGCGGACCAGGGGCCAGGCACCAAAGTGTCCCCCGAGCCATCCCGGCAGCCCACCGGAGGTGCCGAGCGCCAGCCACAGCAGCATGGCGACGACCAAGCCGGCACGCAGCCAGCGAAGACGCTGACTGTCTAGTGCTGTCCCCAGTCGGAAGCCCGCTGCGACGCATCCTGAGACCCATTCGATGCTGCTCGCCACCACCAGCGGGATGGCGAGCAGTCCGCCGACAGACGCCACCACCAGCACGGGGTCGCCACCAAGGCCCGGCAATACCGGGAAGCCGTACAGGAAAGCGCGCGGCCCTTCCTGAGACAGCAGCGCGAGGATGGGCGCGAGCACGGCCGTTGCCGCGAGACCGGGCTGAGCCACCTTACGGTAGGGCGACCACGGAGTCGCGATTAACAGGAGCGCGGCCAGGACCCCGCCCAGTGCCAGCGCCACCGCGAGGTGCTGGCGGGCGGCTGAGGTGGCCACTCCCGCCACCGTCGCGGGGGCGAAGCCAGTCACGTACAGCGTCAGCCCGGCGAAGGTGGCAAGCAGGATCGCGACAAACGCGCAGGCTGCCACGCCAGCCAGTCCGAGCAGGTAGTCGCGGGTCGCATGCAGGACGAGGATGCTTCCGGCGAGCAGTCCCGCTGGCGCGACGACCTCGGCGGCGGTGACCTGCCAGGCCGACTGCTGCCCGGCGGTCGCGGAAGCAGAGACCAGCAGCACCATGCTGGCCAGCACCGTGACAGCCGCGGCGGCTAGTAAGAACTTCCCGAAGGCGGACAGGTCCCGGATCCGCGGCAACTCCGCCGGGTCTCCGAAGATCACCCTGGCTGCTGCTCGCAGCGCCTCGCCCGGCTGACGCCTCTCCTGCCGGTCAGGCTCCAGGATCCGCCGCCCGGCCGGGCGCCGTGCAATATCCGACATGCTTCAATCTTTGCGTTCAGCGCGAGACGGCGCCAAGCCAAGCCCTGCAGATCACGCCAGTCTGCCCGGACGCTAAGTGGTGATCTTGCCGTCGACCAGGTGCAAGACGGAGTCGGCCAGGTCGATTAGCGCCGGATCATGGGTGGCGACGAGTGCGGTGACGCCCTCCGACTCCACTGTTGTCCTGAGCAGCCGCATGATCTGGCGGCCGGTCTCGCGATCAAGCTGGCCGGTGGGCTCGTCTGCGAGCAGCAGAGACGGCTGTGCGGCGAGCGCCCGTGCGATCGCCACGCGCTGCTGCTGACCGCCGGACAGCTCGGCGGGGCGCTGCTTCGCGTGGCCGGCGAGCCCGACCTTCGACAACAGCAGCTCGACCCGGGATTCGCGCTCTTTCGGCGCGGCCCTGGCGATCCGCAGCGGGACACCGACGTTCTCGGCGGCGGACAGCACGGCCAGCAGCCCGAACGACTGGAAGATGTACGCCACGGTCTCCCGCCGTAGCTGCATGCGCTCCCGCTCGCCCATCGCGGTCATGTCGTGCCCGGCGACGGAAATGGAGCCGCCGTCGGCGGTGTCGAGGCCGCCGACGACGTTAAGCAGCGTCGTCTTCCCGGATCCGGATCGGCCGAGGAGCGCGACCAGCTGCCCCTCGCCGACAGTGAAGGTGACGCCGCGCAGCGCCGCCGTCGCGGTTGGCCCGCTCCCGTAGGTCCGGGTCAGATCCCGGACGTCAATCATGTTCTTCACCAATCGTCCTCAGCTGAGACTGGTGCGGGCCAGACACCGATGTGGTCGGGCTCGGCTTCCAGCCGGACACGATCGCGCATGCCGAGCGCGTCGGTCATCTCGGGCGGCAGCTGCAGCCGCCCGAGACGGTCGAGCACCGCATACTCCACTGCGTGGCCCAGCCCGGAGCCGTCCGCCGAATCAGAACGCAGTGTCTCCGTGCTTGTCCGGCCGTCCCTGATCGCAATCACCCGCCGGACCATCCCCGCGACTTCGGGGTCATGCGTCACGACCAGCACCGTGACCGCAAGCTCAGAGTTAGCCGTCTGCAGAGCACCGAAGACGGAAGCAGCCGTCTCGGTGTCTAGTTCGCCCGTCGGCTCATCGGCCAGCAGCAGCGACGGCGAGTTCGCGAGCGCCACACCGATCGCCACCCGCTGCTGCTCGCCGCCAGACATCTGGTCGGGCCGTCGCCCGGCACAGTGCGCGACCCCGAGGACGTCAAGCAGCTCGAGAGCACGCGACCTGCGCGCCGAGCGCGACGCGCCCGCCAGCTGCAGGGGGAACTGGACGTTCTGCAGCCCCGTCAGGTACGGCAGCAGGTTCCGCGATGTCTGCTGCCAGATGAACCCCACCACCGCACGCCGGTAAAGCTTCCGCTGCCGGGCGGACATCCACCCCAGGTCGTGCCCGGCGACCCGGACCACGCCGGCGGTCGGCGCGTCGAGCCCGGCCAGGATGTTCATCAGGGTGGACTTGCCAGATCCCGATGCGCCCACCAGGGCAGTCAGTTCGCCAGGCGAGATTACAAGGTCAAGGCCCTGCAGTGCCTGCACCTCGATGCCGTCGGCGCTGTAGATGCGGACCAGCCGGTCGCAGACGATCAGGGCTCCGTCGCCGTACCGGGCACCGGAACCTGGCGCCGTGTCTGCCCGGAGCTCCTCAGGCCGAGCCACCTTTCATTCACCTCCGCGCAGGGCCGACGCGACGCCGCGCCGTGCCCGTATCTCGATTGCCAGGGTCACGGCGGCCAGCACGATCAGCCCGGCGATCGGCAGCGCCACCGACGTCACGTCGGGTACGAGCGGCACGCCGGCACTGGAGCCGGTAAAGGCCGACAGGTTGATCCCCGGCGCGACGATCCCGGGCAGTATCAGCGCGGACGCGACGGCCGCGACCGCCGCCGCGATGACCGCTGGGAGCACTTCAAGCAGCACCAGCCAGGTCCGCTGCCCATCGCCGAGCCCCATTGTTGCCAGCCGCGCCAGGGTGGCTTCCCGGTCCGCCGCCCCGAGCGCCAGCTGCAGAAGCATCACTGCCAGCCCCAGCCCCGCCGCGCTCGCCAGTGCGAGCGCGAACAGCAGGAACGCACCGCGCTGCACCGGGGCGCGGGTCAGCTGCCGCAGTAGTTCCGAGCGGACGGTGATGGCGGCCGCGGGCACCATCCTGTTCACCAGCGCGGTGAGCCGGGCGACATCAATGCCTGGCCCGTTCAGCAGCATGAGGTTGGGTGCGATGTTCAGCTCGTGCGCGATCAGGGACTCGGGCATCAGGACAAACGCCCCGCCGGCGGCCAGCGCGGGCGTGCCGGACAGCGTCCCGGCGACCCTGACCCGCACCGGCGCACCGGTGTCGGAGGTCAGCGTCACGGTCTTGCCCCGGCCGAACGCCGCCAGGGCGCGGGGGGAGGCAAGTACCCCGTTGCCGCTCAGCAGGCCGGGGCCCACGGCGGGCCAGGTCCGGGACGACGCGACCAGCGCCGAGTAGCCGGCGGGACTAACGGCGAGCGCGGTCACCTGGGTTTTGTTCGGCGCGGTCAGGAGCCATTCCGACACCACTGCGGCGTCCTCGACGCCCGGCACGGCCGCGAACGCGCGCTGGGCCGCGGCGGGGATCGCCCCCGCAGGCCCGGTGTCCGAGATCGTTACGTCCGCGCCAGCGGCCTGCCAGGAGGCACTGATCTCGCCCTGTGTCACCGCGTTACGGACCATTCCCGCGAAGGCGGCCACGGTGATCGCCAGTACCAGCGCGAACGCCGGCAGGATGAGGGTAAGCGCCCCCCGCGCGGCCAGTGCCAGGCCGAGGAACCCGGTTGCGCTCCGCCCTCGGGCGGCGCCGCGCAGCAGCCCGCGCAGGATCAGCGGGTAGAGCCGCACCATGACGAGAACGGCCGGGATGGCCACCAGCGCGGGCGCGGCGGCGGTGTAGAGGTTCACGCCGCTGCCCGGCTGGCTGCCCTGCTGCCGGAACACGACGATGCCGGCGATCGCAGCGGCAACTGCGGTCACCTCGACGACGAGCCGGACCCCGCGGCGGAACCGGCGTCGGCCGCGCCTGCCGTAGCCGAGCGCGCCGTAACCCTGGCTCGGCTGGTTCGGTCCCCTCTGCCCGGGCCGGGAGTAGCCGCCCGCGGCCCGGCCACGGCCGGAGCGGGGCAGCCGCTGCTGCCATGCGCCCAGCACGGCAGGCGCGCAGATCGCGACCGCGAGCACTGCGAGCCCTGGCCACCAGCCGCCCGGTGGCGTAGGCCCCGGTACGAGCAGGACCGCGACGGCGCCCCCGATGACTGCAGCCGGGACGCAGCCGACCGCCGCCCCGCGCCCGGCGGCGAGGCCGGTCTGGAGCAGCGTCGCGCCGCGGGCGCGGCGCAGCGCCAGCTCAGTCGCGCGGCGCAGGACGATCATCCGCGCGGCCAGCAGCAGCACGACAGCGGCGGTTACCGCGAGGCTCACGTACAGCAGCCACAGCAGCGCGTCGACCGCGGCGGCGGTGCCGGTAAACGAGGCGAGGGCGCTGATGAACCCGCCCAGGGTCTGCTGCAGTCCCGTGCTGACCGTTACCTCGGTCGCGACGTTTTCAAGCGGGCCGGTCAGCGGCGGCTCTTCGCTGACAATTCTCCGCAGCGCCGCGGCCAGTGGCAGCGCCTGGTCTCCTAGCAGCCCGCTGAAGTTCACGGGAAGTACCCACAGCACGTTGAGGGATCCGGGGCCGTAGTCCTGCTGGACCGCAGCGGACTCATCAGGCAGTGCGAACACGCCGGAAGTCCAGTACGGGGGTGACGTGCCCGGCACGTTCAGATCGGGCACGGCCAGCGACGGATCCGCTGCCCAGAAGGACGACGCGGGCTGGCTCTCCGCCACGATCGCCGTGACCCTGAGCGTGATAGTCGTCGCCACGCCCGACGACGGAAGCGGCGGCCCGATGGTCCGCACCGCCGAGCCGACCTTCAGAGCGAACTTGCCCGCGGTCTGCCGTGTCACCGCGACATTGATCGTCGGAAAGAATCCGGCGCTATGACGTGACGCCGCGGGGGCCGGGGCGGAGAGGGTGCCTGCCAGAACCCGCACGTGGCCGGTGTACGGGAGGCGATAGCTGACCTCCATCTCTACGCGGTAGCCCCCGGTGCCGGCGAGGGCGCTCTCCACGCCGAGCTCGCTCGTCGTCATGCTGGCCCAGTCGGCGGAGACCGGGGCAAGGTGCAGGACGCCTTCGTTGAAGTCGCTGTTGAACTGATCCCCGAGGTTGCTCAGCTGGCTATCGGTAAAGCTGGTCTGCGGCGCGGCGATGCTGCCATTGAACTCGCTCCAGCTGGTGCTCGCCGTGATCGTCTGTCCCAGCGGCGTGATGTCACCGAGTGTCTGGCGCAGCGCCTGCGTCCTGATGTTCAGGGCCTCGCGCGGCCCGGCCGTTGCGCCGAGCACGCAGCCGAAGACGAGCACCGCCAGCGCCAGCGTGGCGACCGCGCCCATGCCGGTCAGGCGCCTGGTGTGCATTTCCGCAGTACGCGCGTTCATGTTCACGCGGCCTCCGCCGCGCGTAGTCCGGCTGCGGGATCAGGGCGCCTGATCATGATGAGCGCCGTGGCGAGCGTGGGCAGGATGGCGATGGCCGCGGCGAGCGACAGTGTCTGGGGCAGGTCGAGGAGCGTCACCGGCGGCGGCGCCGGCAGTGTCGCCGCGGGGCTCAGCGTGACGGCGGGAACGAGCAGCCTGGCGACCACGGTGCCGAGGATGACGCCGAGCACGGCCGCGGGAACGCTGAGCAGCAGCTTCTCCAGGCACAGTTGCAGCGCCGCGGAACGCTGGCTGACGCCGAGTGCGGCGAGCACCGCGTTCTCGGCGCGGCGCTGCCGGACGTCCGAGGCGATCGACATCCAGAATCCGGTGATCGCTAGCAGCGCGGCCGCGGCAGCGAGGGCGAGCAGGGCCTGCTGCGGCGCGGCGGACAGCGGGTTGCCGGTCAGCGCCGCCGTGGCCTCGACAGCGCCTGTGATGGCGCTCCCCGGCGGCAGCGCGCCGGACAGGCCGCGCGGGACCTGATGGTCAGTGGTGGCCAGCCACCACTCGGTGACGCCGAGCGGCGTCGTGTCCTCGCTGACAAGGCGCTGCTGGACGGCCGGCAGGTCGACGATAAGCGCGCCGGTGTTAGCAGTGACCGTGGGGAAGCTCTTGGTCACGGCGACGATCGACAGCGGGACCTGCTGGCCGCCGAGCGTGGCCGGAACGACCGATCCGGTGCCGACGTTGTTCGCGTCCGCGAACGCGGAGGTGGCGATTGCCGGGAGCGGTGCAAGGGCGCTCCCTGCGGGATCGTTCAGGGTGACCTGCGCGGAGACCGGTTGCGGGGGACCATGCCAGATGTAATTGAGCGCCTGACCGAAGCCGGAACTGAAGGTGAACGTCGCGGTGTCCCCCGTGGCCTGCCACGCCTGGCTGGCCGGCAGGGCCGAGGCGCCCTCCGCCCCGGCCGTGGTCCGGAGGTTCTGCAAGTCGGGTGACATCGCGCTGGCGTGCCAGCCGCTGAGCGCCGGGCCGGTAACAGTGAGCGCTAGCGCCGTGGTCTGAACCGGGGGCATCTGGTAGCTGAGCGCGATCTGGACCAGGCGCAACGGGTAGCTGACATCGGCGCCGCCGAGCGATGCCTTCAGGACGTGCTCCCGGCCGTCGGCGAGCAGCGTGCCCGCGTCGAGCTTGTACATGTCACCAGTGCTGTCGGCCACTGTGACCGTGGCTGCCACCGGTCCGAGTTCCCTGGCGACGGCGGCCACCCGGCCGTTACTGGCCGGCAGGATGCCGCCTGTCCGGGCCGGCCTGCCCGCCGCGGAGAGGGCGGCGGTGAGCGTAATGGTGTCCGGACGGCCGGGGACAGGAGCGCCGGGCGATGACTTCGGCGTGATCTTCTCGAACAGCCGGGCCGCCGGGACACTGATCTGGTCTGGGCGGATCCGTACGGTACTGGCGGCCTGGGCAGCGCCGATAGCGAGGACCTCGGTAGGCAGCGCTCCGAGCTGGACGTAGGCAGCCATGGCGTGCCGGACGCCGGCCGCGTTCGTGATGGCGCCGGTCGCGCCCGGACTCACCGCGGACGGCGTGTCCACCCGTGCGTCCGCGCCCGCGTCGAACGAGCCCTGGTCGCTGGCGGACCTGGTCCAGCTGGCGTGCTGGGAGAGGGCAAGGGTCCCGGTCGCAACGGCCATCACGAGCAGCAGCGCGGCCCCGCCCTGGCGGAGCGGCTGGCGGCTCACCTGCCAGCCGGCGAGCGGCGCTGTCAGTCCCCGCCCGTGCCCGGCGAGCCGGTCACCGGCTTTCGCCGCGGCCGGCAGCAGGCGCAGCGTGAGGACGGTCCCGCCCGCCAGCGCGAGGGCCGGCGCCAGGGCGAGCACCGGGTCGATCGTCGCGTCCGCGCCGCTGCCCGCGGAGTAGCGGCGCAACTGCCAGCCAGCCAGGACCGCGAGCACGACGACCGCGAGGTCAGCTCCGGCCCTGGTGGCGCCCGCGATCGCGGCCTGCCGGCCGCGCCGGACTCGTGCCTCCGTCATCGCGGGCCCGGTGCGGAGCGTCGCCCCGAGCATCGCGGCGCCGGCCATGAGCGTGACCGCGAGGGCCGCGGCGATCGCGTCAAGCCAGGTTCCGGTCTGACTGCCCATCCCGCCGCCGCCGAGCAGGAACGCCGGCCCTGGCAGCGTGACGCCCGCCGCTTTCAGTGGTCCGGCGGTGGCCAGCAGGCCAGCGAGCCAGATGCCGGCCAGGGCACCCGCGATTGCGGCGACGATGCAGAGCGGGATCACCTCGGCCGCCGTCAGCCAGACGAGCTGCCATCGCGTGCCGCCGCGGGCGCTGATCAGCGCCGTCTCCTCCTCGCGCTGGCTGGCCAGGAGCCGCGCTACGGCCAGTAGCGCCGCGAGGGCGACCACCAGCAGCTGGAGGGCGATGATCACGAGCAGTGACCTGGCGACCGACAGGTTGCTGGCAGTATCGCTCAGCACCGCCGGCAGGCTCGTCGACAGTTGCATGCCGCTGAGCACGCTGGAGTTCAGCAGCGCTCGCTGGAGCGCTGACACCCCGCCCGACAGTGCGGACAGGTCCGTGTCGCTGAACTTCGCCATGTCCGGCTGCGCGAGCCAGGTCCCGGTCCTCGCCTCGAGCGTTCCCGCGGTCTCGGAACTGGTGCCGCTTGCTGTCGGCGCGAAGGCGGCCGGGCTGACCAGCAGCGGACCGTACGCGGTGTACCCGTTCTGAGTGCCGGAACCGCTGGCGGGGATCGAGTCGAGCGACCAGTAGGAGGCGGCAGCGCCGGACAGCCTGCGCGGCGCGAACAGGCCCGTGATCCGAAAGCTGATCCTGGCGTCGCCGATGTCGTCCTTGAGCGTGAGCACATCGCCGGGCGACAGGTGCAGCAGCGCCGCTGCGGATGCCGGGAGGGCCGCCGGAATTACGCCGGAGACCGGCGGGGCGCGGGCTGCTTGTGTGCGAGATGCCTGTCCGGGGTCAGGCGCCGCTGGCCACTGGCCGGACACGAGGATGGCGTGGCTCGTGATGCCATCCAGTGCCGCGGCCTCCAGCAGCGGCGCGTTCCCTTTGGCCGCGCTGGCCGGCGCGGGCAGTGAGCCGGGCAGCAGGTCCAGCGGGTCGGACCACGTGCCCGACCAGAACTCGAACGGCACCCCGCCAAGCGACCGCCCGACCGCCCTCCGCAGCGTGCTCGCCGTCGTCGCCGTCTGGCCATTACTAACCGGGCCGGCGATCGACAGCGCGGTCCCGGGCGCGACCGACAAGTCATGGCGTAGCGCGAGCGGGAGCCCCTGGCCGACGAACACGGCCAGCGCCGCTCCGATCACTGCGGCGACCAGCGTGGTCAGCCCCGCCGCCGCGAGTACCACCCGGTGTGCCGTCATATGGGACAGCGTTCCCCGCGGCTGGATCACGACTGCAAGGATTTCCTGCTGTAACCGGCAACGGCAACCTCACGGGCATAACACTTCGACTGGTCGCCATCCGGTCACGTTCCGGCGTATCGCCGGCGGCCCAGATTCGAGCGTCGCCTACCGCGACGCGCTTGCGCTGGCCGCTCGCCATGAACTGCATGCGGGCGATCTGCGGTCGACTGCGCAGAGATGCGGGCCAGGACATCGTCGAGCCAGTCAAACATCACCTGGTGCGCCCGTGTTAGCGCTCCCATATGGCAGTGCTCGCCCGCGCCCTCTGCAGCAGTTAGCGTGACGAGCGTTGTCGGCGCCTGGGTCAGCGCCCGGTCGACGAGCTGCGGCTGACCCTTGCCGAAGTGGTCGTGTTCCGCATCGAGGATCAACGTAGGAGCGGTAACGTTCGGCGCTACCCCGGCCAGGCTGTAGTCCTTTGTCTTGCGGAACAACTCGGCATCCGAGCGCGCTCCCATCGCCCAGCGTCCGTTCTGCAAGCCCCAGCGAGCGCCGACGTCGAAGCGCGCGTTCACGGCCGTGAGCCAGTTCACGCGGCCATCGCGACCCTGTTCGATCCACCGGACGAAGAACGAGGGGCTCGCGGCGGTGAATGCTGCGTAAAAATCGTAGAGCCCGTCGTCGAGGATGAGCGCGGCCACGCGGTGTTCGTAGGCAGCGGCGCGCGCGACTAGGAGCCCGCCGAGGCTGTAGCCAAAAAGGGCGATGGCTTCCGGGTCTAATTCTGGACGACTCAGTGCGAAGTCGATCACCGGGCTTACGACTTTCTCCCAGTCCGGCCTGAACACGAGCGACTGTTCTCTCAGAGCCGCTCCCTGTCCTGGCCCGTCGAAGGCGAGGACGTTGTAGCCGCGACTCAGGGCCGCCGCGCCGACCGCAAAATATGCTTCCTCCAGCGTGGAGTCGTACCCGTTGTTGTATATGACCGTCGGCCTCGGGATGCCCGAATCATCAACAAGGAACAAGTATCCCGGCAACGTCGTGTCCTCATAAGGGATGCTGACGGGCACAGCAGGGCTGTCCAGGAGCGATGCAGCCTGGGCGAACGTTTCCCGCGAGCGAGCTGACAGCAGCCGCGCCTCGGCATCCGTCGCAGGGTGTTCGCGCAAGAAGAACTCTGCGGTCCGATAGTAGTTCGAGGCTCGCAAGAGCGCCTCGCGGGCGCTGACCCGGTGGCCAGCAGCGAGGGCCTGCGACCCGATCCGGTGCACCCGCTCGGCGGTCGCCTTCCACGACCGGTGCCAGCTGGCGACGTCGCCTTCCCTCACCTTTTGCGCTGTGACGATCACCTCACCGAGGTCCGCTCCGCCGTAAACGGCGAAGCCTGCCGCTCGTAGTGCCTCGAACGAGAACGACTCGTTCCGGAAAATGAATTTCACGTTTCATCTCCCCTGGTGAGCGCACTACCTTCGAAATTGCGAGGCGAGGCGACCGTGCGATCTTCCGTCAACTTGCTGCGCTGCGATCATTGTTCCGGTCACCAGACCAGTGGGACGAGCCGCTTGTGCTGCGCGGCGTAGGTCTGATAGCGCTCACCGAGCGTTGTCAGCAGTGCCCGCTCTTCGACGTGGACGCGGTACAGCAGCAGTGCCAGCGTGAACAGTGTCGCGGCGGCCAGCGCGATCCAGTTCGCCGCTGCCAGGCCGACGCCGACGCTGGCTAGCAGGATCCCGGTGTAGCTGGGGTGCCGCAGTACCCGGTACGGGCCTTTAGCGATGACCGGCTGGTCCGGGCTAACCATGACTGTGTGGGTGAAGTAATCGCCCAGTGCCTTGAACGACCAGCCACGCAGGACCAGTCCTGCGAGCAGGATCACCATGCCGACGGCGAAGGCGACGGCGCCGGGCCGGATGGCCGCCGCCGGGGCGATGTGCGGGACCAGATACAGCGCGGCCGTGGTGGCGGCCAGGCACAGGACGACAGCGATCCGGAAGCCGTGATTGCCGATCCTGGTGGCGCCTTCGCGCGCTTGCGGCACGTTGGATCGCTGGCTGAGTTCCATCATGCCCCAGGCCGAGCTGGTAAAGAGAAGCAGCAGGCCGGCGATGTGATTGACGTCGAAGTAGGGGTTCATCTGTCTCTCCTCCAGTACTTGCTGGTCTGGGCGGTTGCGGGTCTGGGCGGTCACTGCCGGGTCGCGCGCTCGAAGAGCGCTACGAGCTCTTTGCCGTAGGTCTCGATGTCCAGGGAAGGGTCGTCGGTGAACTGGGTAAGCAGGTCGTCGAGTGCAGCCTTCATGCTGGCTGCGATCACCCGCGCGTTGAAGCTGCCGAGCCTGCCCTTGGCCTGGGCGAGCTCGAGGACCTGCGTGACGGCGACGACTTCGTCGGCGCGCACATCGAATGCCTTGTTCGGCTTGCCGGCCTCATCGCGGAAGCTGTTGTAGATCCTCACCAGCGCCAGCAGCTGCCTCGCGTGTGTCCGGTAGTACTCGACCCACGTGGTGAGGTAGGGAGCGATGAAGTTCTCGGGGTACTTCGCCGGCTCTGCAGCCAGCAGGCGCGGTTGCACGAATTCCGTCATCGACTCGAGTACCTGTGCGATCACCGCCTGGATCAGGTCGTCCTTGGCGGCGAAGTGATAGGTGACGACGCCTTTGCTGACCCCGGCCCGGCGCGCTACCTCTGCCACCGAGGTGCGGGGGAAGCCGAGCTCGGCGATCGCGTCGATGGCGCACTCCACGAGCTGATCGCGGCGCTTGAGCTGGGTAAAGGTGGTCGCCCGACTACCGCCGACACTCTGGCTAGTACGCATGGGATGAATTTAGTACGCTCGTACTACAAAGTCAACCTCCGGCCGGTGCCGCGCCGGGCCTACCCGCGAGAAGGCGTCATCCTTACGGCGAGTCCCGAGGCCAGACACCCGTCAGGACCTGGACTACGTACAAGGCCACTCAGCGGAGAACGCTTCACACGGCTCTAACTGTCAAGCGGCGGCCTTCAGTCAGTGGTGTTCCTTGACAAAGGCCAGAGCTGTTTCGGCGATCTCCTGCCAGCCGCTGTCGAAAACGAGCGAGTGCCCGCGATTCGGGATCTCGCGGATGCTGGTCGCCGCGGCGTTGCGCCTCTGCTTCTTGTATGAGGCGCTGGCGATCGCGGATGGCGCGATGTGGTCCCTTTCCCCGGTGATCAGGAGCATGGGGCCGCGCCGCGGGGTCTTCGTGTCGACCCTGATCTCGGTAAACGGATTGAGGTTCGCGGTGGCGGCCTGGAACAGCGGGATCCCCGAGCCGGCCACCGGATATGTCTCATACAGGCGCTTGGCCTCGCTCTCGCTCACCGCGTTCGCGAACGAGTAGCGGAACTGGTCGTAGGTCAGTGCGACGGCCCGCCGGTAGTTGGCCGGGTTGCCGATGACGGGGAGCGCCGACCTGAGCGCGGACACCGGTAGCGGCAGGACCCCGCGGAACGGCGCGGAGTCGATCGGCACCGAGACAGCGGACAGTCCCCGCCCGGCCAGCTGCTGGGTGATCAGGCCGCCGAAGGAGTGGCCGATGACCGCCGGAGGCTGACTCAGCCTGCCGATGGCCTCGGCCATGTGGTCGGTCACCTGCTTGACGCTCTTACGGGCGAACACCTGCGGGTTCGCCCGGGCCTGGTCGACTGTCTCCGGGTCGTCCGGCCAGCCCGGGGCCAGTGTGGCGTAGCCGTTCTCCTCGAAGAACGCGCGCCAGGGCGCCCAGCTGGAGGCCAGCATCCACAGCCCGTGCACGAACACGACCGGCCGGAGGCCGGTCGTGTTCGCCTGGGCGATCTCCTGCCGTTCGCGGGATGTCAGGCTCATCAGTTCGCTGCCCTTCTCTCTCAGGAACCACCCGGACCGGCTGGCCCGGGCGGGCCTGATCGGGTCAGGCCCACTCCTTCAATCCTGGCCCGGACCCCGACCCAGATCGATGTCTGGGAGAACACGAGTTTCCTGCCTGCATTGTTCCTGGCAACAACACCCTGCTTACCGGAGGCCGAATAGCGTGCAGTTGGCGACCTGGCAGCAAGCTAGGATTGGTACGTGGAACATCCGGCGTCCGACCCAGTTGACGCGCAGGTCGCGCTGCTGAGCACTCGGATGCTGGAGCGGGCCGGCGAACTGGCCGACGCGATGGTCGAGCGGATCCGGGCGGCGGTGCCGGTGTACCGGAGCGACGCGGCGATCACGGCCGCGGAACTGCGCCGCACCTGCCTCGAGAACATCGACTTCATCTTCCGGCCGATGGGTCATGTCCCGGCTCGCACCTCCCCCGAGTCCCGGGACAACGGCCGGCGGCGCGCACAGGCGGGAGTTCCGCTGACCTCGGTGATGGAGGCATACCGTGTCAGCGCCCGGTTCCTGTGGGAACGGCTGGCTGAGCCTGCCGCCGCCGGCGAAGTGGCGCCTGAGGCCGCGCTGCGTGCCGCCTCGCAGATGTGGCTCGTGCTCGACATCTTCACCCAGGAGATGGCCGACGGCTACCGCGAGGAGATCACCCGTCAGGCCGTCAGCCGCGAAGCCGAGCGCTCAGCCGTGGTGCAGGCGCTGCTCGAGGGCCGCCTGGACGACGCCAAGGTGTGGGAGGCCGCCGACATCCTGCGACTGCCGGCACAGGGTCCCTACGTGGTCATTGCCGCTGAAGTACCCGACGTCGGACGCAATGCGCTAGCGCGCGTCGAGGACGTGCTCCGGCCTCTCGGCGTGGCCTCCGCGTGGCGGCTGCTGCACGACACCGACATCGGCATCGCGCGGATGCCCGGCGCCCACACGAGCGCCGCGACCCTCGCCAACGCCCTGGAGGCTGGCGCCACCAGTCATGTCGGTATCAGCCTGCCCTACCACGATCTGCGCAAGACCGCCGAGGCTCTGAAACTGGCCATGATCGCCTTGCATGGCGCCTGCGACGAGCGAAGGGTCACAGTGTTCGACCGGGACCCACTGGCCATCGCGGCCGCCAGCGCCCCGCAGGTCATGAGGACCGTCTCCCGCGCCACCCTCGGCCCGCTCGGTCGGATGCCCGGTCGTGACCGCGCTCTGCTGCTCGGCACCTTCGGTGCCTGGCTTGACGCGGACGGCTCCGCCGACCGCGCCGCCGCCGCCCTGTTCTGCCATCCGAACACCGTCCGGCACCGCCTGCGCCGACTCCAGGAACAGACCGGCCGCTCACTGTCCCAGCCGCGCGAGCTGGCCGAGCTGACCCTCGCCTTTGAGATCGACCGCCGGATCACAGATGCGGACCTCTAGTTTCGCGGCAGACCGGGCGTGGCGAACGCTTGTCGCCCCTGTAGTCGACCCACGATCTACGAAATCATCAGTCAGGCCGCTGACCTGGGCCAACAAAGAGCCCTCTTACGGAATCGAACCGTAGACCTTCTCCTTACCATCCGCAATTCCGCGGGTTCACTGCCCGGTGACGGGTCGCCGCGCAACGGCATCCGACGGGCAACCTACCGCCGTGGCCCGCCACGAGGCTGGAAACGTGCGGCTGCGAGATTCGCGCCGTCCACGGCGAGCCGCAGGCGTCAAAGGGCCGGCATGTTCCGTTCCGGGGATTCCGTGAGGCCAGCCGCCGGCCAGTCACGGCCGGGCCGACGGTCGGATGACGGTCAGGTGATCTTGCCACGGTGGCGGCGCAGCCTGGAATGCCCGGCTCACCAGGTGCTGCCCCGATGGCCAGGCGAATTCGAACCCGGCCGTCTCCGCGCCTCACGACGACAAGTCCCCCCGATGACAACCAGATAGGCCCTGCCCGCCGAAGGTCAGGCCGCACGGAACATGACGTTGCCGTGACGCTTACGCTGGCGGCCCGCCACGAACTGCACCCAGTGGAGGGCTTAGAGAGCACATCCGGCGCCGACAGTCCGGCACGGACTTCCTGGCCTTCAGCTACGCCGACCGCCACCGCGACCTTGCCTGACCGCCGCGGTGCAGCCGTTCATCCTCTCCTCGATACCGGTGTTGCCTCGTTACGGCACCGGCGGAAGCTGCGTGCCTGCCTGAGCCGCTGAGGCTAGGTACGGGCCACGTTGCAGGTCCTGGAGAGCACGCGCACACGCGCCTGGCGACGTCATGGTCGAGCAGGGCAGCCACTGCCTGGGATCCGCCCGCGTCGTAGCGGAACCAGATACTGATCAGCGACGTCCTGTCGAACCGGTCCACGCGATGTCGAACTTGCCTGAAAGGAGCCGTGCTAGAGGGCGGCGATCCAGGACGGCGCGGGAACGATCAGCTCGACGTTGCGGTCCGGCACGGTGCCGCGGCGCCCGTCGGTGCCGCCGGCGGGGGCGGGTGCCTGCCAGTCGTTGATGCCGAGCTCGCGGGACAGCGACGCAAGGTCCAGCGGGTCGGCCAGGTTACTGCAGTAGGAGGGCGGAGCCGCCGTGTCGGTGATGGTGGCGATGACCGACAGGGTCCCGTCGCGATTGTCGGTGACCTCCACGAGGCGGCTCTGCTGCGGCCAGTCGATATGCGAGGCTGTGTTGATTTCCCAGAAGCCTCCGTCGAACGAGGAGCCGGACGGCCTGGCAAATCCGGTCACCTGATTGATGTGGGTGTGCCCGTTGACCCACGCGATGACGTTGGGGAACTGCAGCAGGAGCGCCTGTACCTGCGGCCCGAGCACCCGCGGGCCGGTCTCGCCCGGCGCGAGGGACGGGTTGTCCATGGTGGCGATCGTGTGGTGGCTGAACAAGATGAACAGCCGGTCCCGAACGCGCTGCCGTACAACCTGGCCGGAGGCATCGAGATAGCTGCTGCTGCCTGCGGTGAGCTGCTGCCCCAGCCAGCTCAACTGGACGCTGTCGAGCGAGCCGCTAGCACCGCCGCCCTGGTTTACCGTGTCCATCACGATGAACCTGATGAGGCCGAGGTCAAAGGTGTAGTAGGCGGTGCCATCAGTGACATTCTGGCTGGTGTATCCGTGCCCGTTGGGCTGTCCGGTAGTGGTGAAGTGCTGCCGCACGATCTCCGCTCGGGTGAGTAGCTGGCGGTTCGGGTCGGCGGTGACTTGCCGGGACGGGCCGCCGATCAGCAGGCTGAGCACGGCAGGGTTGTTGGCTTGGAGTTCCTCGAGCAGTAGCTCGACGTTGGTGCCGGGCGCCAGGCCGGTGATCTTGTCGGTGCCGGTCGCGATCTCGGCGATAACCGGGTCGGTGGGCAGGCCGCCCTGGACCAGCCCGTCGTGGTTGCCGAACACCGTCAGCCATGGCATGTCCAGGCCAGCCGCTGTGAAGGGGACCTTCGCTGCCCCGAGCAGGCCCGGCACGACCGGGAAGCCGTACACCGAGCGCGGCAAGTCAGCCACGCCACCGGGCGGCGTGCCGTCCGGATGCCAGTCATCGCGGTAGCCGCGGTCGTCTCGGCCGCGCTGAGCGGCCCACTGTTCGCCTGGGCTGGACGCGAGCGATCCACGCTGGCGGCGCCTCATCTGCACGCCGAAGCTGACCTTCCGGTCCTGGTGGGAGAACTCCCGCGCGAGCCGCCTGCTTTCGTGGACCGCCGCGCGCTGATAAGCAGGCTGGCCAGCGCGGCCGAGTCCGGTCGGCCAACGGTAGTGTCTGCGCTCTCTGGTTTGCGGGGGGTTGGTAAGACTCAAGTCGCAGCAACATATGCGCGGGCTCGGGTAAAGGATCGGTGGGGGCTGAGTGAGCTGGGTCAACGCCGACTCCCGAGATGCACTTCTAAACGACGTAGCCCTGGTGGCCGAGAGGGTGGGGGTTGCGGACCCGGCCGGCGACTCGGCCGAGTCAGCCCGACGGTTGCGCGATCACCTCGAGTCCCGGTCTGGCCGGACCTTGCTGGTCTTCGATAACGCTGCCGATCCTGACCTAGTGGCGCCGTGGCTGCCCGCTGTTGGTGGCACGCAGGTGGTGGTGACCAGCAGCAATCTGGCGTTCGCCGAGTGGGGCGTGGCGGTGGACGTGCCGGTGTTCACGCACGAGGAATCGACCGAGTATCTCGAAGAGCGCATCGGACTGGACGATCAGGCCGGAGCGCACGCGGTCGCAACGGAACTGAGGGAATCTGCCGCTCGCGCTGGCACAAGCAGCGGCCACCATTACCGGGCGGCAATGGACTTTCCAGCGGTACGTTACCGAGCTAGCCAAAGGACCGGTGGAGCTGGCCGGCCCTGTGACGGGGGGCGACTACCCGCGGTCGACGACGGCGGCCCTGCTGCTGGCGGTGCAGGCCGCTGAAGATGCCGACCCGTCCGGGCTGACCGGCCTCCTGCTGCGGGTCATGGCAGTGCTGTCGCCGGACGGTGTTCCTCGGGAGATGCTGAACGGCCTGAGCAATGGTAGGTCCGGGGACCTTGACGCGGCCGTGCAGTTGTGTGCAGGCAGGGCATTGCTGAGTTGGTCGGTGCCTGGCGACGTGGTGACCATGCACCGCCTGCTGACCCGGATCGTGCGCGAGCGTGATATCGCTGTCGGCCGTATTCGGGAGACAGTCGAGATCTCGGCTGGTGTAGTGGAGTCGCTGCTATTCGCTGACGATGACGCGTGGCCCCGGCGGGCGGAAGGGGCGGAACTCGCCCTGCAGATCCAGGCACTCTGGGGTTTACCGTCTGGATCAAACAGCCATGGTGGCATCGAGCCGGGCGGTCCCGTTCGACGGCGCGAAGCACTCTGGTTACGGCCTGGAGTTCGGTGTCGAGGGACTCAAGGCCGTGTCGGTGCCGCATGTCATCACCGGCACAATCAAATGCCTTGTAATTTGATTAGTAGTATTGAGACGATAGAGGCCTTGTCGAACCTGCGCGGAGGACGATCTTGATCTTCGAGCTCCGGCGGTACCAGCTCACTTCGCCGCCGATGTCGGCGGCATTCAACGAGCACATGGCACGCATGATGCCGCTCTTCCAGGAATACGGATTCACCCTGATCGGCGCATGGGACAGTGTCATCGCCCACGACATGCCGTTCCACACCTACCTGCTCCAGTGGAATGATCTCGCCCTTCGCGAGGCGACCTGGGCACGTTTCTACGCCGACCCGCGGTTCGACTCCGCACGAGAGGCGATGAACGAACGCGCGGGCGGCCTGGTCGTCCGATCGCACACGGTCGAGATCCTCCGACCGAGCAGCTATTCGATGTCCGGCGCCGGTACTTCGGCGTGACCAGCGACCAGATAGGCACCCGAACTCTGCTGCGAGGCAACTTCGCGCTCAGCGCCGAGCAGTGGTGCCATGAGGCCGGGTGGAATGACCGGGTGTTGTTCCACGTGGCTGACGGCGAGGTAACGCACGGGCAGCTGCACGATCTCGCCGCCCGCACGGGTTCGGTGCTTGCGCAGCTCGGGGTCGGCCCGGGTTCGCATGTGCTGATGGTCATGGCCGACAGCGTCGAGTTCGCGGCGGTCTTCCTCGGGGCGCTGCGTATCGGCGCCGTACCCGTCACCGTAAACCCGCTGCTGACACCAGCCGAGCACGCTGCGTTCCTCGAAGACGTCCGGCCAGCTGTGGTCGTGGCCGACGCGGAGGTCGCGGCACGGTTCCCAGCCACCCCGCTGCTTGTCGCCGGCGACGTCATCGGGCAAGCCGAGGCGGCGCTGCCGGCCGTTGCCGCCAGCCTCCCCGACAATGCACCGGGCTACATCCAGTTCACATCGGGCACCACCGGACGGCCCAAGGGCGCGGTGCACTCGCAATCCGACATCCTGACGTACTACGCAGCGGTCGCCGATGGCGTGTACAGGATCGGGTGCGACGACGTCTTCCTCTGCGTCTCGAAGATGTTCTTTGCCTACGGACTGCCGACGTCGCTGTTCCATCCACTGCTCAGCGGGGCCAGTGCGGTGCTCATCAGGGACCGTCCGACCAGCGCAGCGGTCGCGCGATTGTGCCAGAAGCACGGCGTCACGATACTGCTCAGCGTGCCGACCTTCTTCGCCGATTTGCTCGACACTGCCCCGGCGAGTGCATTCACCACCATGCGGATAGCCGTCAGCGGCGGCGAGCCGCTGCTGCGGCACCTGAAGGAACGCGCCGAGCAGCTGCTAGGCGCAGCCATGGTCAACCACCTCGGATCAACCGAGGTCGGGCACGGGTTCGTCGGTGACCTGCCGGGTGCCTACCATGCCGGTGCCGCAGGCCGCGCCCTTCCCCCGTACCGGGTGGAGATCCGCGACGAGCACGGCAATCCGGTGCCGCTGAGGGAACAGGGCATCGTCTGGGTCAGCGGGCCGACGCTGTTCGCGCGCTACCTGAACCAGCCCGAGCTGACGGAGTCGGTCAAAGTCGGCGGCTGGTTCCGCAGCGGCGACCTGGGTGTCCTCGACGCCGATGGCTATCTCCGGCTCGGCGGACGGGCGGACGACATTGAGATCGTGTCCGGCCACAAGCTGTGGCCGGGCGAGATAGAGGCGGTGCTGGGCCGGCATCTGCAGTGATCACCGTGGCCGTGGTCGGCGAGATCGACGAACGCGGTGCCTCGCGGCTGCACGCTCTGGTCGTCCCCCGTGTCGGCACTGATATTGGCGCGCACCTGGCTGAGGAGCTGGTCGCGATGGCTCGCGACGGTCTCGCCCCGTTCAAGGTGCCGCGGCGATTCACCTTCGTCGACGAACACCCAGAACGCCCACGGGCAAATTGCAGCGTTTCCGCCTGCGCCAGGACCTGCCGGCTTTCGTCGGCGACCGGCCGAGCTTCGCGCGCTCGGCCGCGACAGTAGTGGAGGTGACCACGTGACCGATCAGCTGAGCCTCGAGCAGGCAGTGGAGTCCTTCTACCGGGACGTCGCCGACGGCGACCTGCAACCGCTGTGGCGTCAGGTCGGCCTGCTGCCGAGCACGCCGCCGATCTCGGACCTGCCGTTCCGGTGGCGGTGGCGCGATGTGCGCGCGCTCGCCGAGCGCGCGGCCGAGCTGATTCCCATCGGCGGCGGCGGCGACCGGCGGGTGCTCGCCTACAGCAATCCGGGGCTGAACGGCGAGCCCTACGCGACCCGGACGCTGTGGCCGCGGTCCAGATCCTGAACCCCGGCGAAGCGGCGCCCGCGCACAGGCACACGCCGGCGGCGGTGCGCTTCGTGCTGGAGGGTCAGGGCGTGTGGACGCTCGTCGACGGCGACCCGGTGGTGATGCGGCCCGGCGACCTCGTCCTGACGCCTTCCTGGTGCTGGCACGAGCACCACAGCGATGGATCCGGGCCCATGCTGTGGTTCGACGGACTCGACCTGCCCATGTCCCGCGCGCTCGACGCGGTGTTCTTCGAGAACGGCGAGACGGAGACCGTCACCAGAGCCGTCGATGCCGTCTCGGCGTCCGAGCAGCTTTACGGCGCGCCCGGCCTCGTTCCTGACGATGGCCCGGAGCAGGCCGCCCCGCCGCACTCTCCGCTGTATGTGTACCGCTGGCCGGCGAACGACTCCATGCTGGACCGGCTGATACGCGTACGCACTGGCGATGGCAGGGTTTCGCCCATCTCCGGAGCGACCGACAACCGGCGCCGACGCGCTGCCGACGCTGCGCTGCACCGCCACCCGCGTGGCCGTGGGTGTCCGCACCCCGACCTCGCGCGGTAGCGGTTCCTCGGTATGGGTCCTGTATGAGGGCGCCGCGCGGGTCCGTCATCGACGGGGTTGCCTTCGAGCTCGAGCGGGGCGTGCCGTCGCCGTCCCGTCGCGGGCGCCGTTCGGCATCGAGGCCCGCGTCACTTCGACGTTCTTCTCGATCTCCGACGCCCCGGTGCCGCAGGCGCTCAGGCTCGCGCGGACACAGGCGATGCAGGCTCAGGCGATCGTCCGTGAGGCCGAGCAGTGACGAACCTGTCGAGCACCTACTCGCCGATCGCATCGCCGCAGCTGGAGAATCCGTTCCCGGTATGGAAGCAGGCCCGCGACGAGCAGCCGGTGTTCTTCAGCCAGGTGCTGAACGCCTGGGTGGTGACCAGGTACGAGGACGTCGCGCTCGCGCTGCGTGATCATCAGCGCTTCTCCAGCGTGGGCGGCAGCAAGCCGCTGATGCCGCCTGCCGCGACGTGCAGGCCATCCTCGATCAGGTGCCCGACGGGCAGCAGATGGACGACTCACCTCCGACCCGCCGCGGCACTCGCGGTTGCGGCGGTTCATGCAGCGGAACTTCACGGCTCGCCGGGTAAGCGGGCTGGAGGGTGAGCTGCGGCGGCTTGCGATGGAGCTCATCGACGCATTCGCGGCCGACCGCAGCTGCGACTTCTACACGTCATTCGCGCATCCCTACCCGCTGTCGGCAATCGGTGCGCTGCTTAACCTGCCGCGCACCGACCACGACACCATCCAGCACTGGGTCGCCTGCAACATCTCGCTCAAGTGGGGCAGCCTCGAACACGACGCGCATCTCGCCGCCGCGCAGGGCCGGGTGGACTTCTACCGCTATTGCGAGGCGCTGATCGACCGTCGCCGGCACAGTCCGGGGGACGACCTGCTCACCGCCGTGGTGCAGGACAGCGACCAGAGCGACGACCCGCTGACCCAGCCAGAGATGGTCGGCCAGATCATGACCTTCCTGACCGCCGGCCATGTCATACAGCGAACTGGCTCGCGCTCGCGATGCGTCACCTGCTTGAGGACCGCACGCGCTGGCTGGAGCTGTGCGCGGACCGCGACCGCCTCGACCTCGTGGTGGAGGAAACGCTGCGCTACGACGGCCCGGCCCAGACCCTGTGGCGAACTACGCTCGTGGACGTCGAGCTCAGCGGCGTCACCGTACCCAGGGGCAGTCGCCTGGGCGTCGTGGTCGGCGCCGCGGACCTGGACGAGCGAGTGTTCGAGCACCCGGCTTCCTTCGACCTGGACCGGCCGACCAACCGGAGCCACCTGCAGTTTGGTCGCGGCATCCACGCCTGTGTCGGCGCCGGGCTCGCCCGGCTGGAGGGCCGCATCGCTTTCGACGCGCTCGCCGACCGCCTGCCCGGCCTGCGGCTGCGCGACGACGGCGCCATGTCGTTCCGGCCCAACGTGATACAGCGGGTGCCCCGGCAGCTCCCCATCGAGTGGGATGGCCATGACGCATGAGACACGCGCACCCTGGACCGAGACGGCGTGGGAGATCTACGACGACTTCAGCTGCCCCGTGCTAGACCAGCAGCTCTGGGAGGCGCGCAGCGCTCGCGGGCCGGACGGCGAAAGAGTCCCGTTCGCTGACGCAACCGCCGTCGAGACCATCCGTGACGGCTATCGCGAGGTACTGATCGAACGCTTCACCCGTTCCCTCTCCGTCGGCGTGCAGAACCTGGACAACCCGAAGTCGCTCACCGTTTCTACCCG
>CAVVBL010000008.1:0-130418 GCA_963746485.1 uncultured Actinomycetota bacterium
CAGGATGGAGCGCTACCAGGCCGCGATAGACGCCGACCGGACGTCCAGTTGATCAGCCGGTGGATCAACACCGCCAGAGCCGAGCGTCTGGCCGCGGAAGCCACGGTCCACACCATGTCCGACGCCCCGGCCCCGATGACGCGCGACGAGATCGCGGCCATCGTTCACCGGACTGTCAGCGTCACCGCAGCGCTCAGGGATGCCGACCTGGAAGACAAGGCAGACCTGTATAAGGGCCTCAACCTGCGGCTGACCTACGAGCACACGACCGGGACGATCCGGGCGGAAGCCCCGCTAGGCGAGTGCTCGTTTTAGGAGAAAGTGCGTGTCCGAGGGGGGACTTGAACCCCCATGCCCTTTTGGGGCACTAGCACCTCAAGCTAGCGCGTCTGCCAATTCCGCCACCCGGACGTGGGGCCCTGCCTGCAAGCTGAGCCGGCCTCACGATAGCAAATGCGGGCACCTCCCGGCGACGTCGCGAGCTTCCCTGCTTGCCCAGGGCGGGCCCTCGGGCCAGTCAGGCGCGCTGCCGCCGCAGGTTGTTCAGGGTCTCGATCACCTGCCCGCGGTCGTCGGAGTAGACGAACAAGCCGCTGCCGTAGAGCGTCGCGGAGATCACGGTGCCATCGGCCAGCCGGACGAGCAGGCGCTTGCGCCGCGATTGCAGCGGATTGCTCAGGTACCCCTCCGGCGTGGGCCCCTGCTGGTAGATGTCCTCGATCTGGGCCCACGGGATCCGGTACGTGGTGCGGAAATTGCGGATCACTAGCTGGCCGGGCCGGGCGCAGATCGCCAGCCGCGCGAGTCGCCACAGCACCGCAACCCCGCCCAGGAGAGCGACGAGGGCCACGATCCGGAGCCACCCGGCGCCGCGGCCGTCGAGCGCTCCGGCCAGCAGCACGATCAGGATGAGCAGGCCCGCGGCGAGCACGCCTGCCTTCCGTCCGGCGCGGCTGAAAACCAGGACGGGCCGGACAGCGCCGGCCGGGCCGCCGATGCCGGACAGAAGGTGCAACGATGATGAGATGACCGAGAGAAGCTCCGCCCAGAACGCGCGCGGCACCGCAGCCCAGGACGAGGTCGCGGCCCTGGCCAGCGACCTGATCAGGATCGACACCAGCAATCCGGGCGACCACTCGGGCCCGGGCGAGCGTGCTGCCGCCGAGCACGTCGCCGGGCTGCTGGCCGAGGCCGGGCTCGAGCCGAAAATCCTGGAGTCGCACGAGAAGCGCGCCAGCGTCGTGGCCAGGATCGAGGGCACGGACTCGTCCCGGCCGGCCCTGCTGATCCACGGCCACCTCGATGTCGTCCCGGCGGACGCGGCCGACTGGCGGGTGCACCCGTTCTCCGGAGAGATCACCGAGGACTGCGTCTGGGGCCGCGGCGCGGTCGACATGAAGGACATGGACGCGATCATGCTGGCCGTGCTGCGCCAGCGGCTGGCCGAGGGACGCCGCCCTCCCCGCGACGTCGTCGTGGCCTTCCTGGCCGACGAGGAGGCAGGCGGCAGCTGGGGCGCGCGCTGGCTCGTCGACAACCACCCGGCGGAGTTCGAGGGCGTGACCGAGGCCATCGGCGAGGTCGGCGGCTTCAGCGTCACCATCGGCGGCAAGCGGCTCTACCTGCTGCAGACCGCGGAGAAGGGCATGGCCTGGATGCGGATGACCGCCCAGGGAACGGCCGGTCATGGCTCCATGCTCAATTCCGACAACGCGGTCACGGAGCTGGCCGAGGCCATCGCCAGGATCGGCCGCCACGAGTGGCCGGTCCGCGAGACCGAAGCCGCCTTTGCCTTCGCCCGGGAGGCCAGCAGGGCGCTCGGCATCGAGTTCGATCCGGCTGATCCGGGCGCGGTGCTGGGCAAGCTCGGCCCGATCGCGAAGATGGTCGGAGCCACGCTCACGAACACCGCCAACCCGACGATGCTGTCCGCCGGCTACAAGGTCAACGTGATCCCCCAGGTGGCATCGGCGCAGGTCGACGGCCGCTTCCTGCCCGGCCACGAAGAGGAGTTCTTCACCGAGATCGACTCCCTGATCGGGCCGGGCGTCCGGCGGGAGCAGGTACATCACGACATCGCCGTGGAGACCAGCTTCGATGGCGATCTGGTGACCGCGATGGCGCAGGCGCTGGCCGCCGAGGACCCGGAGGGCCGGATGATCCCGTACTGCCTGTCGGGCGGGACGGACGCGAAGTCCTTCTCCCGCCTCGGCATCCGGTGCTTCGGATTCACGCCGCTCCGGCTGCCGCCCGAACTGGACTTTGCGGGCATGTTCCACGGCGTGGATGAGCGCGTTCCGGTGGATGCACTCCGTTTCGGAGTCAGGGTTCTCGACAATTTTCTCGACCTTTGTTAGCCATTAGCCGAGGTCAGCACCAGATTGGCGGCCCTTGCCGGCCAGCAGCGGACGAGTCTGGACGTGGGTGTCTTATCGTTTATTGCCGCATGCACGATGAGTAGTGCTACAGTGACTCACTGTGCGGGGCTGATCCCCCCGGAGCGCAACCCCCTTTCTTTCAGCGCGCTCCGGTCAGCGGTCTCGCGCCCTGGCGGGTCATCGGGACGACCTTCGGATGGCCAGCGCCAGCCGGCCGATAAGGAGGGTCGCCTGTGTTGCCGGAACAGGGCCGAAGCCCGGGATTACCAGCCCGCAGCCGCGCTGGCCTGCGGCGGCACGGCGCCGCGGCTAGCAGCGCGCGGACCTGGCACCCTGGCTACCTGACCCTCCCGGCCGGCTGCGGGTACTCGCCCGCTCTGGTGGCCACGGCCCCGGTATCGCCGGTGGGGCGTGCCGGGCCGTGGCCGCCGCTGATCGCTTACCCGGCTAACCCCTGAACGGCTAACCCGGCATTCGCCAACGGCACAGCCTGAGTACCAGCGAATTCCGGGCCGGCATAGCCAGCCCATCCGAGGTCACGCTAAGTAAGTGATCGGAGACGCTGAGCACTGAAGTGCCCGACAAGTACATAGCTAGCAGTCCCGCGAACCTAACGAAGGACGAGCCAATGAACGGACTTGCGGCCCTCGCGGCCAAGGAGGCAGTGGTCGCGACCGGCCTCGGTACCAGTTTGCTGCCCGGCGTCGCGCCGAGCGCCGTCGACGGATTTGCCGTCGGTACTTTGCTGTCTGGTGTGTGCTTCCTGCTGGTCATGGTGCCGCGGAGGGGATGGCGCCGGCCGCGGCAGTCAGCAGCCGACACAGTACTCACGGAGCCGGAGGCGGCGCCCGGCTACGACGGGTATGCCGGGTACGCGACGGCTGCGTCGCTGTCCGGCGTCCTGTCTGGCGAGTCGGCCGAGATCGTCGTATCCCCGCCTCCGCTCCGCGACGAGGTTCCGCAGGAGCCGAAGGGCGGCGGGTACCGCAGCAAGCACCGGCTCGCCGATCCGGTGGGGGACCGGCGGACCGAGACCAGGCGCGCACCGGGCAGGCATGCTGCTCCGTCTGCCCGCAGCGGCGCACGGACGGCCAGGCTTGGCGTTCGAGCGCTCGCGGTGCGCAGCTGACCTGGCGCGACGACGCGGCGCCGGCGTCAGCTAGCGCGACGCTGCCGCGGCCGTGCGTCAGGTAGTCGCAGGCCCGCCGACTCCTCCCGGCGGGCCTGCACCGTATCCGGGATTGCCGTGCAGTTCACTGCTGTCCCGCCGAACCTGGCTGTGGCGGCCGCGCCCTTACCCGTCCCGGCCCATGACGGGCCGCATCCCCAGCTGAACCCTCGCCTGACGGATGATCATCCGGCGTAGCGTCGCCTTACGGCTCCCGTCCGGGTACAGTCGCAGCCGCGACAGTTCCCAGTGCCCGTACTCGGCGTGATCGGTCAGTATCCGCCGCGCTGCATCTCTTGAGGTGCCCCGCGGAAGATAGAGCACTAGGTACGAGTACTCCGCCATCAACTTATTGTGCGCGCTGCAGCGGATGGTTCAATCACCTTGAGGGAATCCACAGCGAGGGCACAGGGAACACGGCGATGCTCGCCGCAGGTTAACGTGCTTGAGAGGGAACGGGGTTGTACTCGGTCAGGCAGTCCGCCGGGCCGCTGTCGTATCCCTTACCAGAAAGGCCAGAGCGCCGGGTGGCCGCAGTCTTAGCTGCGGTAGCCTCCTGGGCGGTTGCTGGATGTAGAGGGTGGGAGACGTGGCAGCAGGGACCGAGGAATCGACACCGAGCCCCAAGGCGAGGGCGGGCGGCGGTAGCAAGCTCGTCATTGTCGAGTCGCCGACCAAGGCGCGGACTATCGCTGGCTACCTGGGCAAGGGCTACGTGGTCGAGTCCAGCATCGGCCACATCCGCGACATGCCCGATAAGGCCGCCGAGATACCGACGAAGTACCGCAATGAGGCCTGGGCCCGCCTCGGCGTCAACGTCGATCACGACTTCGAGCCGCTCTATGTCGTTCACTCCGACAAGCGCCAGCAGGTCGCCAAGCTCAAGCAGCTGCTGAAGAACGCCGACGAGCTCTACCTCGCCACTGATGAGGACCGCGAGGGCGAGGCCATCGCCTGGCACCTGAAGGAAGAGCTCAAGCCGCGGGTCCCGACCAGGCGGATGGTGTTCCACGAGATCACCCCGGAGGCCATCGCCCGCGCCGTGGCGAATCCGGGTGAGATCGACCAGGGCCTGGTGGAGGCTTACCAGACCCGGCGCGTGCTCGACCGGCTCTACGGCTACGAGGTCTCGCCGGTGCTGTGGAAGAAGGTCATGCCACAGCTGTCCGCGGGCCGGGTGCAGTCCGTCGCCGTCCGGCTGGTCGTCGACCGGGAGCGGGAGCGCATCGCGTTCCGCCCGGCCCAGTACTGGGATCTGGAAGCCGAGTTCGCCCCGGCGAAGCAGGATGCCGCCGCGGACGTCTCGTCGTTTGCCGCGACACTCGTCACCGTCGACGGGCGGCGCGTCGCCCAGGGCCGGGACTTCACCTCGCTCGGCGAGCTGCGCAATGCCGAGTCGGCCAACGGCAGCGCGGTGCTGCACCTGGATGCCGCCGCGGCCGGCGCGCTGGCCGGACGGCTGTCTGACTCGTCCTTCGCGGTCAAGTCCGTCGAGCGCAAGCCGTACACCCGCCGGCCGTACGCGCCGTTCCGCACGACCACGCTGCAGCAGGAGGCCTCGCGCAAGCTTGGCTTCTCGGCCAAGTACACGATGCAGATGGCGCAGCGCCTGTACGAGAACGGGCACATCACCTATATGCGCACCGACTCGGTGACGCTGTCGGATACCGCGCTGAACGCGGCGAGGTCGCAGGCTCGCCAGCTCTACGGCGCGGAGTACGTCCCGGACAAGCCGCGCATGTACGACAGCAAGGTCAAGAGTGCGCAGGAAGCGCATGAGGCGATCCGGCCGGCCGGCGACACCTTCAAGACGCCGGCGCAGGCCGGCCTGTCCGGCGACGAGCTGAGGCTGTACGACCTGGTCTGGAAGCGGACAGTCGCGTCGCAGATGAAGGACGCGACCGGCGAGTCGGTGTCGGTGCGCGTCGCGGGCCGGTCCTCCTCTGGCGAGGAGGCGGAGTTCGCCGCGTCCGGCAAGATCATTAATTTCCACGGCTTCATGAAGGCATACGTGGAAGGCTCCGACGACCCGGATGCCGAGCTCGACGACAACCAGCGCCGCCTGCCGCCGCTGGCCGAGGCCGACCCGCTGACCGCGCTGAACCTGGACGCGGCCGAGCACGCCACCAGGCCGCCGGCGCGCTACACCGAGGCAACGCTGATCAAGGAACTCGAGGATCGCGCCATCGGCCGGCCCTCGACCTACGTGACGATGATCAGCACGAACCTCGATCGCGGCTATCTGTTCAAGAAGGGCACCGCGCTCGTCCCTTCATTTGTCGCGTTCGCTGTCGTGACGCTGCTCGAGCGGCACTTCCCGCATCTGGTCGACTATGCGTTCACGGCCCGGATGGAGGACGCCCTCGACGACATCGCCAGCGGCGAGGCCGAGCGCGTTCCGTGGCTGCGCAGGTTCTACTTCGGCGCCGACGGCGAAGAGGGCCTGAAGGAAATGGTCAGCGACCTGAGCGAGATCGATGCCAGGGATGTCAGCTCGTTCCCGCTGGCCGGCACGGACATTGTCGTGCGGGTCGGCCGGTACGGTCCGTACCTGGAGCGCGACGGCCAGCGCGTGAACGTGCCCGAGGGCACCGCGCCGGACGAGCTGACGCCGGAATTCGCTGCCGAGCTGCTGGACCGGCCGAGCGGCGACAAGATCCTCGGGTCCGATCCGGAGACCGGCAAGACGATCGTGGCGAAGGCGGGCCGCTTCGGCCCGTACGTGACCGAGGTGCTCGAGGACGACGCGCCCAAGTCGGCCAGGCCGCGCACCGCGTCGCTGCTGAAGTCGATGGATCTGGACAGCGTGACGCTCGAGGACGCGATCCGGCTGCTGACGCTGCCGCGCACGCTCGGTGAGCTGGACGGGGAGCCGGTCACGGTGCAGAACGGCCGGTACGGGCCGTATGTCAAGAAGGGTGCGGAGAGCCGGTCGCTCGAGGCCGAGGAGCAGATGTTCACCGTCACCCTCGACGAGGCGAAGGCGCTGCTCGACCAGCCCAAGCCGCGCGGCCGTGCGGCCCGTGCGGCGGCCGCGCCGCCGCTGAAGGAGCTGGGCGACGACACCGCGAGCGGGAAGCCGATCGTGCTGCGCGAGGGCCGGTTCGGCCCGTATGTGACTGACGGCGAGACGAACGCGTCGCTGCGCAAGGGCGACTCGATCGAGTCGATCACGCCGCAGCGGGCCATCGAGCTGCTCGCCGAGCGGCGGGCAGCCGCGCCCGCGCCGAAGCGGAAGCCCGGCACCCGGTCGGCCGGGACCAGGACGGCGGCCAGGAAGGCCAGCCCGGCGAAGTCGGGTGCAGCGAAGAAGGCGGGCGCAGCGAAGAAGGCGGGCGCAGCGAAGGGCGCGGCCGGCCCGACCAGGGCCGCGAAGAAGGCCGCAGCAGGAGATGGACAGGACAGCTGAGCTACGGCGCAGCGGGGCCCGGACGCTAGCCCGTTCCGGTCAGAAATGTGATGCTGGCGATGGCGCAGCTTCGAGCTGTCCGCGACCGCTGTATTGCCGGACCTATAACCTAGCGCAGTGAACTTTAGATCCCCTTTGGCCGCGCGAGGCTCGGGCGTGCTGGCGATCACGGCGTTCCGGCGCCTGTGGATCGCGCTCACGCTGTCCAGCCTGGGGGACTGGCTTGCCCTGCTGGCGCTCTCGGCCCTGGCGGCGACACCGGCGATTGGCGGCACGACCAGCAGCGCCTACGCCGTCAGCGGCGTCTGGCTCACCTCGCTGCTGCCCGCGCTCCTGTTCGGCCCGCTGGCCGGCGCGGTAGCGGACAGGTTCAACCGCCGGCTCAACATGATCATCGGCGACGTCCTGCGGGCCGCGCTTTACCTCACCATCCCGATCAACCTGTCGGTTCACTTCGCTAACCAGCTGACCTGGGTGTACCTGATTCAGTTCCTGGCCTCCTGCGCGTCGCTGTTCTGGACGCCGGCCAAGGACGCGTCCGTCCCGAACCTGGTCCCGCCGGACAAGCTTGAGCAGGCCAACCAGCTGAGCCTGTTCACGACCTATGGCACCGCGCCGGTCGCCGGGCTGATCTTCGCCCTGCTGGCCCTGCTCAGCACAGCGCTCGGTCATCTGTCGCACTATTTCTCCACGAACCAGGTCAACCTGGCGCTGTACTTCAACGTGGTGACGTTCGTGGTGTCGGCGATCACCATTTACATGCTGCACGAACTGCGACGGCGGCCGACAGGCGCGCTGTCCGCGCCGTCGGTGCTCAGGTCCATCTGGGACGGCTGGCGGTTTGTCCGCCAGAGTCAGCTGGTGCGCGGCATCATGCTCGGCATGACCGGGGCCTTCGCGGCCGGTGGTGCCGTCGTCGGGCTGGGCCCTTCCTACATCCGGAATATCCTGCAGGGCGGCGGCGCCGGGTGGGGCGCGGTGTTCGCGGCCATCTTCTTCGGCCTGGCCATCGGGATGTTTCTCGGGCTGCGCATCCTGCGCGGCTTCTCCCGGCGGCGGCTGTTCGGCGTCTCCATCATGTTCGCGGCGGTACCGCTTGCCCTTGCCGCGCTGATCCCGAGTCTCGTCCTCACGGTGATCCTGACGATCGTGATCGGGGCGTGCGCCGGCGTCGCGTACGTAACCGGCTATACCGTCATCGGGCTGGAGGTAGACGACGAGACCCGCGGCAGAACATTCGCCTTCCTGCAGTCCGCCATCCGGGTGATCCTCTTCGCGGTCATCGCGATCGCGCCGACGCTGGCGGGAGGGTTCACCGCGCTGGTCGGGACCAGCCTGCATATCGGAGACGTGACCTACCGCAACGTCGGCTATAACCTCGTGCTGCTGCTGGCCGCGGCTGTCGCCCTCCTGCTTGGCTGGATGTCGTACCGCAAGATGGACGACCGCCAGGGGGTACCGCTGCTGGCTGACCTGGGCGCTGTCTTCAGGCACGACGGGGGGCACGACATGAACGGACACAGGGCCGCTCAGCACGAGCAGCCCCCGGCGCCGGAGCGGCACCCGGGCGTGTTCCTGGCGCTGGAGGGCGGCGAGGGCGCAGGCAAGTCCACTCAGGCCCGGCTGCTTGCCATCTGGCTGCGCGACCAGGGCTACGACGTGGTGACCACCCACGAGCCGGGCGCGACCAAGGTCGGGCTCCGGCTGCGGGCGCTGCTGCTCGACACCGCGCATACCGGACTGGCGCCGCAGGCCGAGGCCCTGATGTACGCCGCGGACCGGGCCGAGCACGTTCAGTCGGTGATCGTGCCGGCACTCGAGCGCGGCGCGATCGTCGTGACTGACAGGTACGTCGACTCCTCGCTCGCCTACCAGGGCGCCGGCCGGCAGCTGCCAGTCAGCGAGATCGCGCAGCTGAACGACTGGGCGACCGGCGGGCTGCGGCCGGAGCTGACGATTCTGCTCGACCTGCCGCCGGTGACCGGTCTCGGGCGCCGGCTGAGCTCGGCGGACCGGCTGGAGTCCGAGCCGGCCGAGTTTCACCAGCGGGTCAGGTCCGGGTTCCTGACGCTGGCGGCCGCCGAGCCTGACCGCTATCTCGTGCTGAACGCCGACCGGCCCGAGGCCGACGTCAGCCGGGACATCCAGCAGCGCGTCCGCGAGCTGCTGCCGGACCCGGTCCCGCAGACGACCGAGGAGAACACCGGGTCCTTCCCGGCGGTGCGCGAATGACGGCCGCGGCCCCTGTCTTCGCCGATCTGGCGGGCCAGGAGATCGTGGTCGACCAGCTGCAGCGCGCGGTGGACGCGGCCGCGGCCGGTGCCGGACCCGGTCGCACCGCACCAGGCGGCACCGCACCAGGCGGCGCGGGCATGACCCACGCGTGGCTGTTCACCGGGCCGCCGGGATCGGGCCGGTCACTCGCGGCGCGCGCGTTCGCCGCGGCGCTGCTGTGCGACCGGCATGGCTGCGGCGAGTGCGCGTCCTGCCGGCAAGTAGCCGCCGGGGCCCATGCTGACGTCCTGCTGGTGCGGCCGGACGGTCTGTCCTACGGCGTCCGCCAGACACGCGACCTGGTGCTGAAGGCAGCCGCCGCCCCGGTGTACGGACGGTGGCGGATCGTGCTGTTCGAGGATGCCGACCGGTCCACCGAGCAGGCCGCGAACGCGCTGCTGAAGGCCATCGAGGAGCCGTCGCCGCGGACGGTCTGGCTGCTGTGCGCTCCGTATGCCGATGACCTGCCCACCACTATCAGGTCCCGGTGCCGCCTCGTCACGCTCGTCACGCCGCGCACGTCAGCGGTGACCGAGGTGCTCGAAGCCGAGGGAGTGCCGCCCGAGCGGGCCAGGGCGGCCGCGCTGGCCGCGCAGGGCCACATCGGCCGGGCCCGGCGGCTCGCAACGGATGAGGAAGCCGCCAGGCGGCGCGGCGAGGTGCTGCGCGTGCCCGGTCAGACGGGCAGCCTCGGCGAGGCGCTCAGGGCCGCCGCGGCCCTGGTCAAGGCAGCCGAGTCGGAAGCGGCGGCGACCACCGGCGAGCTGGACGAGCCGGAGCGCGAGGCGCTGCGGCGCGCGTTCGGCGAGGGCTCGACCGGCAAGGGCGTGGCCACCGCCCTGCGCGGGGGTGCCGGAGCACTGCGCGACCTGGAGGACCGGCAGAAGTCGCGGGCGACCAGACTCAAGCGCGACTCACTGGACCGCGCCCTGCTGGACCTGGCCGGCTATTACCGGGACGTGCTCGCGCTGCAGCTCGGCGCCGCCGTGGAACTGGCGAACGAGCCGCGTGACGCCGAGCTGCGCCAGCAGGCCGCGGCCTGCGGCCCGGCTGACACCGTCCGCCGGATCGAGGCAATCATGCGCTGCCGGCAGCGGCTGGAACTCAATGCGGCCCCGCTGCTCGCGGTCGAGGAGCTGACGCTGGCGCTCGCTCAGGCCTGCTGATCGCGGCCGCGGCCCGGCGGGCTGGGGTGGGGAGAGGCTGCCCGTTCCCGTCCTGATGGTCTGATCCTTGCGCCGCCGGGGGGAGACGTGCGCCGTTATCAGGCCGTAATGTGGGCCCGTGGGCATGATGATGGCAGTGAGCTTCCAGCGGAACGGGCGGCTGTATTACCTGGATCCCGGTCCGTACCAGCCGGCCGTCGGCACGAAGGTGCTGGTGCCCACGGACTCCGGTCCCGAGGTCGCCGAGTGCATCTGGGCGCCGCAGTGGGTGGACGACGACGTCACCGGCCTCCCGGTGTGCGCCGGGCTGGCCGATGACGACGACCTCAGCCGGGACTCGTCGAACCGGTCGCGCCGGGCAGAGGCGCGGGTCGCGACGAGGCGGCTGGTTCGCGAGCACGAGCTGCCGATGAAAATCATCGGTGTCGACTACGTGGCCGCGGCCAACGTCTTCACCATCTACTTCAGCGCGCCGCACCGGGTGGACTTCCGGGGCCTGGTCAAGGACCTGGCCAGCCGGCTCCGGGCGCGGGTAGAGCTGCGCCAGATCGGCCCGCGCGACGAGGCCCGGCTGCAGGGCGGGATCGGGCCGTGCGGCCGCGACCTGTGCTGTGCCACGTTCCTCAAGGACTTCGAGCCGGTCTCGGTACGGATGGCCAAGGACCAGGACCTGCCGGTAAATCCGCTGCGCATCGCCGGTGCGTGCGGTCGCCTGATGTGCTGCCTGAAGTACGAGCACCCGCTGTACCAGGATTTCCACGCGTCGGCACCGAAGCAGGGCGAGCTGGTCGAGACGCCCGACGGGGAGGGGGTCGTGGTCGGTCACAACGTCCCGGCCGACCAGGTGATCGTCAAGCTGGCTGAGGACGGCCGCCGCACGTCCTGTCCGAAGGCCAGCGTCTGCGGTTCACGGAAGGCCCACGAGGTGATGCACGGCAGTGCGCGAGGACAGGGGCAAGACCGGTAGAATCCTGTGGCCCGCTCGGTTCCGGCCGGGCGTGCGCCGCCTTAGCTCAGTCGGCAGAGCGATTCACTCGTAATGAATAGGTCATCGGTTCGATTCCGATAGGCGGCTCCATCTGACCAGCGGGAACGCCCGCTAAGCCTTATGGATAATGGTCTTTCGTAGTTCTGTTCGTAGCAGTTTCTCCGAACAGAGCTCGCCCGACCCGGGCCGCTGCGTCCTGCGCCAGCAGCGATGACACGTGGCCGAGCATCTCCTGAACGACGGCCAGCGCGACGCCCTCGTCCAGGGCGATGGTGGCGGCCGAGTGCCGCATCGTGTGGGTGCCTGCGTGGGGGATGCCGGCCTGGGCCAGGATGGCTGACCACTCGCGCAGATCCGCTGAGGGATCGATGAGTGGGCCGTCCTCGCGGGCGAATACCACATCGTGGTCCTGCCAGAGGTTGGCCGCCGACCGTCGGGATCACGCTGGCCTCGATCGCCGGGGCGGACATCGCCCGCACCGCCGCGCTGTGCACGCTGCACGACGCGCACGAGACCCGGATCGGGGACGTGCCCGCAGTCGGCCGGGCATACGTCACGACCGCCACGCCGGAGGCCGTCACGGCACACCAGACGGCGGGGATGCCCGCCGACGCCGGCAAGGCCATCCAGGAGCTGATTGCGGAGTACGAGGACAACCAGACCCCTGAAGCGCATCTTGCCCACGACGCCGACAAGATCGAGATGCTCATCCAGGCGATCGAGTACGAGGCCTCGGTGCCGACACCCGGCAATGGCAGGACAACGCCCTCGCCGCGCTGCGGACCGACGCCGGCGCCGAACTCGCCCGCGCGGTCACGTCATCTAGCCCGCAATGGTCGGCAGCGTTCAACGCCTCATACTCCGAGCTTCGCGCGAGCACGCGTGCGCACGAACACCTCAGGAAGCCTGTCGAGTGATCTTGCGGAAACACGCAGCACGGTACTTGCCGGTGCGCAGACGGGGGCACACGGTCGAATGCGCCCTTTAGTTTGCCCATTGGGCAGGCTTGCCATCCAGGTACCGTGTGGCGGACGTACAGCGGGCCTGTTTGCCGCTTAGGTTAGGCTGCTTGGCCATTCACGTGCACTGACATCTCCGCCGAGCGAGCAACCCAACGCCCAGACCACCTGGACCTACAACCAGGGCGTGATCCTGGGCGGGCTCGCCCAGTTGTACCGGGCCACCGGGAACCGCTCCCTCCTGGCCACGGCGGAGGGCATCGCCACGGCGGCGATCGGCCGGCTCACGGTCGGCGGCGTGCTGACCGAGCCGTGCCAGGGCGCCGGCTGCTCGGCCACGCTCGACACCAACACGCGCTCCTTCAAGGGCATCTTCGTGAGGGACCTCAAGGTCCTGGCCGTCACGGCCGGCACTGCCCGGTACGCATTCCTCACCACGCAGGCCCGGAATATCGAGGCCCGCGACGCTGGCGCTTACCGCGGCTTCGGCATGTTCTGGGCTGGCCCGGTCGCCGATATGAGCGCTGCCAGCCAGGCCAGCGCGGTCGATGCGCTGGTCGCTTCGCTCAGGCTGCCAGGCTGAACCTGCCCGCTGTGACCTCGCTGGCTAGCCTGCGTCCGGGTCGGGGTGATCACCTGGGGAGTGCAGCCAGCCGAGCAGATCCGGCGGCGCCAGCCGGGCGATGCGCTCCTGGTAATGCGCGAGCTCGGCCGGCGAGAGAATCTCGGCTCCGGCGCCGGATGTGCCGCGGCGGAAGAACGCCGCGCTGTCCTTGAGAATCCCGCCGGCCGAGACCAGGTTGGCCGAGTTGGCGCGCATCTGCTCGAACGAGGCCGCCTCGACCAGGGCCGGCCAGCGGGCCTCCGGTATCCCGATCCCCAGCCGCCCGGCGATCCGGCGCATCTGACCCTCAAGGTCGGCGGACAGATTGTCGTAGTGAACCAGCATCACGTTCGGCTCGCCGCGCCGGGCCCAGGCGTCGGACAGGTGCCACATCACGCCGGGCAGCGAGTCCATCGCTGCCCGCGGGTCGGCGTCACTGTCGATCCGCTGCAGCAGCCACTCCCGCAGCGGCGGCCGCGGGGCCGTCGGGACGGACGGCTCCGGCTGACCGGTCAGCTGGCGGACCCTGGCCCGGTCGATGTTGTCGCCCTGGTGGTAGAGCGAGACCGACATGTCGAGCGGATTCCTGGCCGTGACCAGGTAGGTGGCCCGCGGGTCCAGTGGGATTCCGTCCAGCGGCGTGTGCGTCTTGATGAACCGGCGATGCTGCTGGTCCTCGAGCCGGCCGGTGACCTCGGCCAGCGGCGTGATCGTATGGTCGAGCCAGGGCGACAGGCGGCCGAGCAGCGCCGGCAGGTCAGGCGTCTGGAAGATCAGCAGCGCGCAGATCATCTGGACCCAGGTCGTGCCCGTCTTGGACCGAGTGCTGATCACGATGTCGCCGGCCCGGAACGGGAATCCGTCCCACCGGCCGCTGTCCTCTTCGTCTGACTGGTACCGTACCGGTGATTTTTCCACCGGCCGAGCCTATCCGGCCGCTGCGCGTCTTACGGGATGAGGCAGCCGGCCAGCCCGGCCAGCGCGGTCACGTGAGCGTGATCGCCGGAGCAGAACCCGTACGGTCAACGTGGACCGGGTGCAGGCCGGTGGCCTGAGCGCCGAGAACGTCGAACCGGACGGAGCCGCCGGTGTAGACGCTGCGGTCCGCGGGGACGTCCAGCGCGTCGAGCGCGAGCAGAAAGATCCGGGCGTCCGGTTTCCTGACCGGCTCGACTTCACCGCCGTGGTCTGGTCACTACGGCTGTCTCCCGCTGGCGTACGCTCACGGCCGCTCGGGTCGTCAATCAGGGTCGGATGATGCGGCCAGGCCCTTGCGGATCAGCTCCACCAGGGGCTGTCCGCTCTTTCGGACGGCAGCGGCGGTCGCGCCGTCCAGGTAGACGCTGGTCTTCTTTGGCGCGATCTCGGCATCAGGGGCGAGTAGGGATAGCGCTTCGATGTGCGTGCTCGTTTCGCCGACCAGCGCCCCGTAAGGGGAGAGCGCTGCCCACTTATCCTGGCCGGTGTCCAGCCTGACGGTGTATCCCGCGAACTTGCGGTTGTGCCAGATCACGTGAACTCTGGCGGGCCGTTCGCTACCGACTGGGACGCGCCTTATTTCGTGCGGCTGCGGCGTCATTGGGATGTCTGCTCCTAGCTACTGGTCGGCATCCTGCAGCTACTCTACCGCTAGTAGCGGTATACCGTAATCCTCACTCATCCGAGTGCAGCTCACAGGCCCTGTCCGGCCATGAGGTCCGGTTCGGAAGGCCCCGCGGGCGCAAGACGTGACTGGCCCGTCCTGCTAATGCCCGGATCCTTCTAGCGAGCAAAGACCACAGTCAAGGGCGCTCGCTGTGTTCGCGTCGCCTACGCGATGTCGCTCCGCGCCACCTCGAGTGTGATCTTCCCGGCAAGATCATCGGCGCCCATCAGGGACGGGGCTGTATGCTCCGACTTGTCTGCGAGACGGACCCAGAGCTCACGCATGGTTCGAGCCACCGCGGGAGACGTGCCGCAGACTGGAGGACAATTGTTCAACGGGTTTGTCGTGCCTCCGCCACCTCGTGACCCCATGCTGCGCAAGCCGAAGGTCGGTAGAAAGCCCGGCGAGAAGCGCCGCCGTCGGGAGATGTCAGCCAGCCTGGCTGGTGCCAAGGACTTGGGAGCTGTGCTTCTTGCAGCCATCGTCCTCGTCGTGATCGTCGTGCTCGTCGTGACGCTGTCCAGTCTGTGGGGCTAACTACCGGGACGCAGCGGCAGGCCGGACCGGGGTGTTCCGGCTCACGTCCGCCGCTGGCTCGCCCCGGCCGCGACGCACGCTGATCCAGGCCGCGGCCGCGGGCTGCCCGAGGTGCTGCGCAGCCAGTGCCGCAGCCCGGCCTGGCTGACCGGCAGACCGGCAGACCGCTAATTTGACCTTGACCCTGGGGGAAGCCGCACAGTCTGGGGAGCCGGGCATCGGCCTGGCACGAGGGAGCCGTCCGTGGACCTGATGAGCATCGGTGAGTTCGCCAGGCTGTCCCGCCTGTCGCCCAAGGCGCTGCGCCTGTATGACGAGCTGGGACTGCTGCCGCCCGCCGAGGTCGATCCGGACTCTGGTTACCGCTGGTATGCCGCCGGTCAGCTGGACAACGCTCGGCTGGTCGCGTCGCTGCGCCAGATCGGAGTGCCGCTGGCGCAGATCCAGCTGATCCTCAGCCTGGAGCCGGAGGCCGCTGCGGCGCAAGTCGGCGCTTACTGGTCAGGGACTGAAGCCGATCATGCTGCCCGCCGGGACCTGGCCGGCTACCTCGTTGACCGCCTGGCTGGAAAGAGGAACGTCATGTACGAGGTCAAGGTCCGCGATATCCCCGCCCGCAGCCTGCTCTGCCTGCTGCGGCATGCCAGCACCGATCAGGAAGTGTGGGACCTGGGCAAGGAGGTCCTCGGCATGCTCAAGGCCCAGCCGGTGCCGGTGCCCCGGATCGAAGGAGTCGCCGGGGCCGCGTTCCTGGTCTACTACGGGGAGGTGAACCAGGACAGCGACGGCCCGGTGGAGTTCTGCTGGCCGGTGCCGCAGGATCAAGCCGGCCGGCTCGCCGCCAGCCTCCCCGGACTCACGCTGCGCACCGAGCCTGCGCACCAGGAGGCCTACGTTCACCTGGACCAGGACGCGACGGCGGCGCAGTGGCAAGCCGTCGGGGACTCGGCGCTGGCCTGGGCGGCCGAGCAGCAGCGGCAGCCCGGTGACCTGCCCCTGCGCGTTACCCTCCTGGCTACCGCCGCGCCAGTGACCGACGCCAGCACACGCGGCGGCAGCGACCTCGCCCTTCCGCTGCGCGACCGGGCCGGCGCCGCATGAGGACCAGAGCCGTGATCTGTGACGGTCAGCGGCGGGACGTGCGCGCTGCCGGCGATCCGGACACGGAGGGGTACTCCGATGCGAGTGGTTGACATCGTGATCGGCGTGGGCTGGGTCATTTTCTGGGTGGGCTGGTTCGCCGCATCCGCCGGGGCCAAGCGGGGACAGCGGGGACGGGGCAACTGGGCGCGCTTCGCGGGCGTCCGGGTGGCGCTCATCCTGGTCGTCGTGCTCCTGGTCCGGCTGAGGGTGCTGAAGGGGCATGGCGTCGGATACGTCAGAGACCCGGTCCTGTGGGGCGTCGGCCTCGCCATCTGGATCCTCGGTCTGGGACTGGCCGTCTGGGCGCGGATCTACCTTGGCCGGAACTGGGGAATGCCGACGTCGACGAAGGAAGACCCCGAGCTGGTCACATCCGGTCCGTACCGGACGATCCGGCACCCGATTTACACCGGCATCCTGCTGGCGATTATCGGCTCGGCGATCGCTGTCAGCGTCTGGTGGCTGATCGCCGTGGCACTGATCGGCGGGTACTTCATCTACAGCGCCTTCGTGGAGGAGCGCAATATGACCAGGCTCTTCCCCAGTGCCTATCCGGAGTACCAGCAGTCCACGAAAATGCTGATCCCCTTTGTCTGCTGAGGGACGCGCGGCGCGTGCTGGCTGGCATGGGCCGCGGTACTCGCCCGCCTGGCGCTGACTGTTTCTGGCGGCACAGTCGCGATCATCAATGAGTACAACGCGCAGAGACGCAGCCGGCGTCGAGGACCCTCGGACCCGTGGTCCGAGGGTCCTCCGCTTCTACGCCTCGGTCTCGACGAACCTCTCACGATCTGGGAAGGGCCGCACCTCCTGCGGCCAGCCGACCGCCACCGCGACCCTGCCCGCCCAGTACCGGGCCGACGCTTCGTCGGGTACGTCGACGACGAGGAAGCCGCCGAGGTGCTCTTTGCTCTCGACGTACGGGCCGTCCGTGAACAGCGGCTCACCGCTAGAGGCGTCCACGCTGAACACGGGCGTCTCCGCGACCAGACCGCCGTTGGTGTAGACGAAGACGCCGGCGGCCGTCATCTCCGCGATCAGCGCCCGGGCGGTCTTGGACTTCTCGCGCAGTTCCCCGAGGGTGAGGTCGGGAACCCACTCGTCGTTGAAGGCAATGAGGTACTCGGTCATGGCTTCTCCTTGTGCCGGGCGGCTCCTGCAGCAACCCTCCAGCATCGCAACGAACGGCGCCTGCCGAATCCGACAGGCAAGCAGAGAGGCCTCAGACCATCTTGGTCCGGGGCCTGGCTGCGACGCAGTTCACGCCGGCCGGGCGGCCTTGATGGACTCAATCAGGTGCCGCGCCAGACCATCATTCTCGTGTCCCGGCGTTGAGGCTCGGCGATCTGACCCAGCTGCGCCCCGTAGGGGGCCCGCCGAAGCCGGAAATATGAGGTGCAGGTTCTCGCTGGGGAGTGCAGCCCGCTCCCGCGGCAGGCGGCCGAGGCCACGGCCGCGGTGTTGCCGGACGCGCGGCTGACGATCGTGCCAGGCGCCGGCCACCAGGTCTGGCACGAGGCACCGGGCTGCATGGCCGCGGCGCTGAGCCGTGTCGCCGCCCGGCTGGCCTGATCTGCCTAGCCCCGCTGCAGCGTGCAGCACAACATCGTGAACCGTCGGCACCCAGCCGTCTGTGGCAGAGTTGTCGCCAGCCGATGGCAGTGACTTATCGATCATTTACGGACAATACAGCGCCAAGCTAATTCCCGGCCCTAGTTCTCCGCCGGTTAGTTCTCGGGCGGTGTCGGGGTGGTCGTTGCGGGTAGAAACGCAGTGTCGTGACCGAGTTGACCGCGGGTTGTGCAGCTGGCCGTAGAGACGGTGAGGGGCCCTGTTCTGATGCGTTCTGACATCATTCCCGGTGGCACGTTCCCTGATTACGCGCTGCCCGACGATATCGGCACCGTCCGCACGCTGAGCGAGATCCAGGGCCGGGATCCGATGATCCTGACGCTCGCGCGGGGCAACTACTGCCCGAAGGAGCACCGGCAGCATCTGGAACTGGCCGAGCATTATGCAGAGATCGCGGTGGCGTACACCCAGGTCGCGACGATCGCCACTGATGACCATCACACGCTGCAGGAGTTCCGCAAATCGGTCGGCGCGCCGTGGCCGTTCCTGTCCGATCCGGGGCGGGTCGTCCAGAAGGACCTGGACATCCAGGAGTACACGGACCCCGAGCACAACCCGATGATCCCGCACACCCTCGTGCTCAAGCCCGGCCTGGTGATCCACAGCGTCTACAACGGCTACTGGTTCTGGGGCCGACCGTCGTTCTACGACCTGTGGCGCGACCTGCGAGCGGCCACCGCCGAGATCCGCCCGGACTGGGACCTGTCCGTACCGGGCTTGCGCGAGGCCTGGGATGCCGGCGACTACTCCAAGTTCCACGGCTGGGACCGGCGGCCGGCCGGGGCTACCCCGAACTCGTACGAGTGACACAGCCGAGTAAACACGCCGGCGGGGGCTGACCCAGGGCCCGGACCGGCCCGTGCGAGTAACGGAGGGGGCGCGGCCAGTGCGCACGCCAGTCTGCGAAATGCTCGGAATCGAACGGCCGATCGTGCAGGCACCCATGGCTGCGATTCCGCCGCTGGCCGCGGCGGTATCCAACGCCGGGGCGCTCGGCATGGTGACTCTGACGTGGTCCGACGACACCGGCGCGGTCGTCCGGGAGACGGCGGGGCTGACCTCGCGGCCGTTCGGCGGCAACTTCGTCCTCACCAGCGACCACCACCGTGACCTTGACCGGGCCCTGGACGCCGGGCTGCGGATCGTCTCGTTCATGTGGGGCGACCCGGCCGGCTACATCGGGGCGGTGCACGCCGCCGGCGGGATCGTCCTGCACACCGTCGGCAGTGCCGAGGAAGCCCGCCGTGCGGTAGGAGCCGGCGCCGACGCCATCGTCGCGCAGGGCTGGGAAGCCGGGGGCCACGTCTGGGGCCAGGTGGCGACCCTGCCGCTGGTGCCCGCCGTCGTCGACGCCGTCGCGCCGGTACCGGTGATCGCGGCCGGCGGGATCGGCGACGCCCGCGGAGTCGCCGCCGTCCTGGCACTCGGCGCCCAGGCCGCCTGGCTGGGCACCCGGTTTCTGCTCGCAGACGAGATGCCCCTGCACGACGACTACCGGCGGCGCCTGATCGCCGCCGCCGAGACGGACCCGCAGTGGTACCCGAACCTCTACGACGTCGGCTGGCCCGACTCCCCGCACCGCGCTCTCAGCAATTCCACCTCCCGGGCATGGGACGCCGCCGGCCGCCCCCGACGCCCAGCGCCCCGGAGCCGGCGACACCATCGCGCACTTCGCCTCCGGCGAGGCCATCGTCCGCTACGAGCCAGCCCCGCCCATGACCGGCACCACCGGCGAGATCGAGGCGCTCTCCATGTGGGCCGGGCAGAGCGTCGCGCTCGCCCGGCAGCCGCAGTCAGCAGCAGACATCGTTACCGAACTCACCTCCCGCCTTTAACTCAGACGGCAACCGCACGGACGCGATATCTCGGCGGCAGGCAGTCCTCGTCAAGGGAGATGCTGACATTCCCAGTCAGGAAATGCAGGACGTGATCGACCTCCTGAGGGATCAGCAGAGGGCGAGTGCGAGCATGCCTGCGCCGCCGCTGGCGGAGCGCCGGGCCACCTTCGTGCCCGGCGGCCGCCTCCATCCTGTGCCTGCCGATGTGGCAGTGAGTGAGGTGACCGCCGGCGGGGTGCCGGCGCACTGGCTGGCCGCGCCGGGCACGGAGCCGGGCCGGGTGCTGCTGTTCCTGCACGGCGGAGGGTTTGAGCTCGGGTCGCTGCGCAGCGACGGCGAGCTGGCGGCCCGGCTGGGGCGGGCCAGCGGGATGCGGGTGCTCTTTCCTGAGTACCGGCTGGCTCCCGAGCACCCGTTCCCGGCCGCCATCGACGACGTGCTGGCGGCGTGGCGGTGGCTGCGCGCCGGCGAGGGTCTCAGCGCGCGGTCGATGGCCGTGGCTGGTGACTCGGCCGGCGGCGGGCTCGGGGTCGCCCTGCTCGTGGCCGCCCGTGACGCCGGGGAGGAGCTGCCGGCGGCCGCCGTGCTGATGTCCCCGACGGTGGACCTGACCAGCTCGGGGGCCTCGATGACCGAGCGCGCCGATCAGGATCCGCTCCACTCCCGCCATGCTGCGTCAGTTCGCGGCCGGCTACCTGGCCGGGGCCGACCCGGCGACGCCGCTGGCGTCGCCGCTGTTCGCATCCCTGACCGGGCTCCCGCCGCTTTTCATCCAGGTCGGCACGGCCGACCTGCTGCTCAGCGACTCCGAGCGGCTGGCCGCCGCAGCCACCCGGGCCGGCGTCGATGTCAGCCTGCACGTCGGCGAGGGCCTGCCCCACGTCTACCCGATCATGCTCGGCACCCCCGAGGCAGAACAGGCCACCCAGCAAACCGGCACATTCCTGCGGGTCCGGGTATGACTGTCCAGGGGAACCTCGAGGAGGAAACATGACCAGCACGTCTGCTCCAGCTCTGTCCCAGCGAGAGCCAGAGCTGGCCGGACAAACGGTCGTGGTGATCGGCGGAAGCTCCGGCATCGGGATGGAGACCGCCCGGCGCGCCCGGGCTGAGGCCGCAGACATTATTCTCACCGGCCGAAATCCCGACCGGCTGAAGCAAGCGGCCACGGAACTGGGCGCGCAGCGCACCGCGGCCTTCGACGCCACCGATTCTGGCCAGCTGGCTGCGTTCTTCCAGGCGCTGCCCGCACCGATCGACCACGTGCTCGTCACCGGTCCCGGCCCGTACTATGCGCGCCTCGCCGACCTGGACCGGGAGCGGGCGCACCGCGATTTCGACGCGCACCTATGGCTGGCTGTGGCTGTCGCGCAGCAGGCCGTCGGCAAGGTTCGGCCGGGGGGCACCCTGCTGTTCATGGCCGGCACTGCCGGGGCGCGCGGCGCCGGCCTGTCGATGAGTGCCGCAGTCACCGCGGCGCTGCCCGCCCTGATCGCGAACCTCGCCGTCGAAGTGGCACCAATCAGGGCCAACCTCATCGCGGCCGGCTTCGTCGACTCGCCGCTGTCGGCCACGCTGCTTGGCAGCGACCTGGAAGCTCGCCGGGACAAGCTCCGCGCGACGCTTCCGATCAGGCGCGTCGTCGGCCCGGCCGACGTGGCCGCGCTCGCTGTCCACATCATGACCAACAGCGCCCTCACCGGCGGGACCTATGACATCGACGGCGGCCAGCAGCTGATCTCCTCGTGAACACCCGACACTGACGGAGGCAGGGATGGAAAAAGAAGCAGTCGGTTACGAGCGCGATATCCGCCCGCTATTCCGGGAGAAGGACATCAGCTCGATGTCCAAGGCGTTCGATCTGGCGTCCTATGACGACGTGCGTGCCAACGCGGACGGAATCCTGGCGAAGGTCGCAGACGGGTCGATGCCCTGTGACGGTCCGTGGCCGCGGGAGCGAGTCGAGCTCTTTCGCAGCTGGGTCGACGCCGGCTGTCCGGCCTGAACGCGGGCCTCAGCATCTCGCTCACCGCCCGCAGTCACTGGACGTGGCAGACCAGCCGGAGGCTCACGGGCCGAGCGCCTGACCGCCGGGCCGTGGCTCAGAAGGGCGCGTTACTGTCGGCCTGCTCTGGCGAGCATCCCGTCGAGAACAACGTCGATGGCGAAGCGGAACCGCTCGTCGCTATCGCCCGCGACGAGCTGTGCGGCGTGGGCAGCGATGAGAGGGAAGCGGTCGGGCGGCAGCCCGGCGAATGTCGTGTAGAGCTCGGCAGCCAGCTCAGCGTGGCCGGCAGGCCGTACGTCGTCCTCGATGGCGGCGTAGGTCACCAGCAGGGCAAAGATATCGGCACCCCAGGCGGCGTCCTGAGGATCGAGGCCACCGGCGAGCAGGATTCCCAGCAGGTTCTCCGTCAGGCGCAGGGCCGCTTCGGTCGTGGGCGGGTCGGCCATGGCCGTCGCGGCGATTCCAGGATGAGCGGCCAGTGCCCGGTGCATTCGCTCGAGAAGCAAGTGCAGCTGAGCACGCCAGCGCGCGGGATCCGGGGGCTCGAGCTCGATGGCGGCGGTGATGCGGTCCTGCATCGCATGGAGCAGGCCCTCGCGGCCGGGGACATAGACGTAGAGCGAGGCAGCCCCCGTATCTAGCGCGGCTGCGACCCGCCGCATCGTGACTGCCTCCAGACCCTCAGACTTGAGGATCGCCAGGGCCGCGTCGACGACTGCGTCCTCGCTGAGCGGCGTCTTTGCCGGCCGGTCACGAGTCGAGCGGTGGTGGCTCGTGGCGTTCATCGTTGCTGGACCTCCGGGCGAGAGACACTACGGACTCTACTTGACGAGAACGTCGTCCGTGACGTACGGTGTTCGTAACGAACAGCGTACGTCCAGCGTACACCCCCCGTACGACTCGCTCTGATCGTCGATCTGAAGGTTCTCATGGGTACTGCCACTACTGCTACTGCCACGAGCACTCAGCCCTACCGGCTGCGCTGGGTCGTGGCGGCCGTCGTGCTGGCAGCTAACGTCATGGATCTGCTCGACGCCACGATCGTCAACGTTGCCGCCCCCTCCGTCCATCGCGACCTCGGCGGAGGTGCCAGCACCATCCAGTGGCTGAGCGCCAGCTACACGCTGGCCTTTGCCGTTCTGCTGATCGCCGGAGCAAGGCTCGGGGACATCCTCGGCCGCCGCCGCATGTTTCTGGTCGGCTCGGCAGGCTTCACGCTCTTCTCGGCCGCCTGCTGCGTCGCGCCCACCGTCGGCGTGCTCATCGCCTTCCGGGCGCTTCAGGGCGCCTTCGGCGCGCTCATGATCCCCCAGGGCTTCGGCCTGATGAAGCAGGTCTTCGACGACGACGCCGAGTTCGATAAGGCAACGGGTCTGTTCGGTCCGGCGACGGGCCTGGCGATGCTCGCCGCGCCGATCGTCGCCGGAGCGCTCATCGACGCCAACCTGTGGGGAAGCGGGTGGCGCCTGGTGTTCCTCATCAACGTTCCGATCGGCGCGCTGACGCTGCCTCTCGCGATCCGCTCGCTGCCCCGCGGTGCCACACACCCCGGCATCAAGCTCGACATCGGTGGCGTCTGGCTGGTCGGCCTGGCGCTGGTCGCGATTATCTATCCGCTTATCCAGGGGCGGACCGACGGCTGGCCCGCCTGGTCCCTCGGCCTCCTCGCGGCTGGCCTGATCCTCCTCCTGGTTTTCCTGCGCTACGAGCGGCGCCACAAGAACAGCCCGCTGATCGAACCCACACTGCTCACCAACCGCACCTATCTCAGCGGCGTTGCCGTCGCACTGGCCCTCTTCGGCGCCTTCGGCGGGCTTCTGCTCTGCGTTTCGCTCTACGGCCAGCTCGGGGAAGGCTGGTCACCGATCCACGCCGGCCTGACGCTGACGCCGATGGTCGTGGGGATGATCCTCGGCATGGTCGGCTCTCTTGCCCTGGTCAGCCGGCTCGGACGTCACCTGCTCCATATCGGAATACTGCTTATCGCCGCGGGCGCTGCCGGACTTGCGCTGATCCTCGCCGGCACCCGCGGTGCCTCAACCTGGGACCTCGTGCCCGGTCTCTTCTTTATCGGCGCAGGCGTCGGTGCCAGCATCGGGCAGCTTTTCCGGTTCATCCTGACCAGTGTGAACATGAACGAGGTCGGATCCGCCTCCGGTGTCCTGGAAGCCGTACAGCAGCTCTCGACTTCGCTCGGAGTGGCGGTCCTCGGCACTATCTTCTTTTCCGCTTTCGGCCACCACCTCCCGTCGTACGCACTGCAGATCACCGCTTGGGCCTGCCTGGTACCACTGGCGGCGGCCTTCGTCCTCGTGTTCCGGCTGCCCATGCACCCGCGGGAAGAGCAGGCTCACTAGTACAGCGCGGCCCGATGGGGGCCTGGTTAGTGTCGCCAGAACGACACTAACCAGGCCCCCACGCCAAGGTCCCCGGGCAGGCCGGGCCGTTCCATCCTCAGGCGGTCTTGCGGTGGTAGGTGAACATGGCGAGGGCGTAGGCGACGATGAGGATGCCGAGGCACCAGGCGAGCGCAGGCCAGATGCTCGCGCTGACTGGCTGCTGTGCAAGCAGGTCGCGGATCGTGTTGACGATGGACGTCACCGGCTGGTTGTCGGCGAAGGCGCGCACCGGGCCAGGCATGGTGCGGGTGGGCACGAAAGCCGAGCTGATGAACGGCAGGAGGACGATCGGGTAGGAGAACGCGCCCGCGCCGTCCGTGGTCTTGGCGGACAGTCCGGCGATGACCGCGAGCCAGGTCAGAGCCAGGGTGAACAGGACGAGGATGCCGGCGACGGCAAGCCATGCCAGCGCTCCCGCGCCAGAGCGGAACCCGATGAGCACGGCAACGAGCACGACGAGCATCAGCGAGATCAGGTTGGAGACCACTGAGGTCAGCACGTGTGCCCACAGCGCGCTCGAGCGTGCGATCGGCATGGACTGGAATCGTTCGAAGATCCCGCTCTGCATGTCGGTGAAGAGCCGTATTCCGGTGTAGGAGATGCCCATCACGATCGTGATCAGCAGGATCCCGGGCAGCAGGTAGTTCACATAGTGGCCCGACCCGGTGCGGAGCGCGCCGCCGAACACGTAGACGAACAGCAGCATGAGGGCGATCGGCATGATCGTGACCGTGATGATGGTGTCCAGGCTGCGGGCGATGTGGCGCATGGACCGGCCCAGCAAGACGGCGGTGTCGCCGACGAAGTATGCGGTAGTCATCGTTCTTCCTTAGTTGTTCGTGCCTGCAGTGCTGGTCGTGCGCGTGTCGTCGTCGGTGCCCGTGATAGCCAGGAAGATGTCCTCCAGGGACGGCTGCTTCTCGACGTACTCGACGTGGGCGGGCGGGAAGAGCTGCTTCAGCTCGGCGAGGGTGCCGTTCGCGATGATCCGCCCGTCATGGAGGATCGCGATCCGGTCGGCGAGCTGCTCGGCCTCTTCCAGCTGCTGCGTCGTTAGCAGCACCGTCGTGCCCTGACCGGCGAGCTGCCTGACGCTGTTCCACACTTCAGCGCGCGACTGAGGGTCGAGCCCGGTGGTCGGTTCATCCAGGAAGATCACCGGCGGACTCCCGATGAGGCTCATGGCGATGTCCAGGCGGCGGCGCATGCCTCCGGAATACGTCGACACCCTTCGCCCGGCCGCGTCGGTGAGCTGGAAACGGGTCAGCAGGTCATCCGCGATCTGGCCGACGTCCTTCAGATGCCGCAGCCGGGCCACCAGCACGAGGTTCTCTCGCCCGGTGAGGGTGTCATCCACGGCCGCGAACTGCCCGGTGAGACTGATGGACTCGCGCACGTTCGCCGGCTGGGTGGCAACGCCATAGCCATCCACGGTGGCCGTGCCCGCATCGGCCTTGAGCAGCGTGGACAGGATTTTCACGACTGTGGTCTTGCCCGCGCCGTTGGAGCCGAGCAGGGCGAAGATGCTCCCCCGCGCCACGTCGAAGTCCACGCCGCGCAGTACGTGCAGCTTCTTGTACGACTTCTCCATGCCCTGAACGCGGATGGCTGCGCTGGTGGTCATTTCCGGTCCTCTCGCTCCGCGTCCTCGATGGTCCTGGTGAGGCGAGCGCGTTCCTTGTCGATCCACCGCTTGCCGGCATAGGCCTGGGCGAACGTGTCGGCGAACTCGACCGGGTCCTCTCCGACGATGTCGCGCACGGGTGTTCCGTCGGCGGCGGCGCGCTCCCAGAGGTCGGCGAAGTCGCCGAACATCTTGAGGCCGGTCTCGCCATCGACGATGCCCGCGTAGTACATGAAGTACCGCTGAAACGCCTCGGCCACGATGCCGTAAGGCTCGGGCAGAGCCTTGATGCGGGCCCGGTACTGCCTGTACCGCTTCTTCTGGTCGAGCGACCCGGTGACCAGCTCGATCCACTTCGCTGCCATTTCACTTGCCTCCTTTGCGGAGCTGTTCCAGTCGCTCTGTGAGGAAGCTCCACGTCCTCCAGAACTCGTCGAGGTACTCGCGTCCCTGGGCGTTGAGGGAGTACACCTTGCGCGGCGGCCCCTTCTCGGAGGGAACCTTCTCGACGTCGACGAGGCCGCGCTGCTCGACCCTGATGAGCAGCGCGTAGACGGTCCCTTCGGCGATGTCGGAAAAGCCCTGCTCCCGCAGCCATGCCGTGATCTCGTAGCCGTACGCCGGCCGGCTGACCAGGATGGCGAGGACGATGCCTTCCAGCGTTCCCTTGAGCATTTCCGTCACCTGCTTGCCCATGGAACACCTCCGCTCCCGGCTACTCAGTGATATTGACTACTGGTACATAGTAACACTGAATAGCCCCGCCGCAAGCCCGGCGGCAAACCCCGCCGCAAGCGCGCCGGAAGGCGGGACTGCACGCGTGCGGGCGGTCCGATCGGATCGGGTTGAGAGGGGTAACGGCAGTGCCTGCCTCGCGGCGACCTCAGGGCCGACGGCCGCCGTCGTGACTAGCTGCCGTCGCGCCCGGTCAGCGGGGCAGTGACCCACCATTCCGAGGCGATGCTCAGACCGCAGGCTTGCAGTGCCTCTCGCTTCTCGACGTCGAGGTGCCCGGTGACCACCACGGCCTGAATGGCGCTCCGGTCAGCTGCCAGCTCGAGTGCTGCTCGCAGAAGCTGAGCACCGGTGCTCTTCCACCGGCCCGGCTGCACCACGAAATCGTCAATCTGGCACGTCCGCCCGCCCGGCTCGTAAACGGCCGGGGCATCGCCGATGAACGCGATGACGAAGCCCGTCAGCGTGCCCGAGGCCTCGCTGACGAGCGTGATTACGTCCTTGTGGTCGATCAGCTTGGCGAAGTACGGCTGCTGCAGTTCCTCGGCGCTGGGGGCCGGAGCCCAGTAGACCGGCTGGTAGCTGGCGTACTGCCGTCGCCGGGCAGCTGCCATCGCGACCATCGCGTCGAGGTCAGATGCCGTAGCGGGGCGGACCTGCTCTGCCACAGCTCCCAGGATACGGACGCGGCACCCCGGGACCGCGGCGCAGCCTCGGTCACTGCGGACATATCCCGCAGCGGTCAGTATTTCAGTTGCCGCCCGCAGCTACCTCCTCTAGCGTCACCCGTGCGCTGACGGCTGGCGCGGACACGGCGGACCAGAGGAGACAGCGTGGAGCGCACAGTTCGCACCCCGGACGGCCGGACGCTGGCTGTCGAGGAATCCGGTGACCTCGCTGGCCGGCCAGTCCTGGTCCACACGGGCACACCCAACTCCAGGCACCTTTATGACCCGAACATCCGGGATGCCGCCGCCCGCGGGCTGCGCCTCATCAGCTACGACAGGCCGGGCTACGGAGGGTCCTCGCCGCAGCCGGGGCGCACCGTCGCCGACTGTGCCGGCGACGTCCGCGCGATCTGCGCTGAGCTCGGCATCGACCGGCTCGCCACCTGGGGCATCTCCGGTGGCGGCCCGCACGTTCTCGCGTGCGCTGCCCTGCTGCCGGACCTGGTGACCGCCGCAGCCTCGCTCGCGTCGCTGGCCCCGTACGGCGCTGACGGCATTGACTATTTCGCCGGCATGGGCCAGGAGAACGTGGAGGACATCCGCCTGTTCTTCGCGGACGAGGCTGCGGCCCGGGCGAAGACGGAGAAGGACCGGGAGGAACTCCTGGCCGCGGCGCCGGAGGATGCGGCCGAGGCCATTGAGTCACTCCTCACGCCGACAGATGCCGCGGCCCTGCGCGGCGAGCTAGGCGAGTACCTGACCTCCTCCGCGCAGGACGGCCTGTCGGCCGGAAGCCAGGGATGGTGGGATGACAACTGCACGATCAGGCCGTGGGGGTTCGAGCTGTCCGACATCACTGTCCCGGTTCTGCTGCTGCACGGCAGGCAGGACATGTTCGTGCCGTTCGGCCACGGCGAATGGCTGGCCGCGCACATTCCCGGCGTCGAGGCCCGGCTGCTCGCCGACGACGGGCACCTGACGCTTCTGCAGAATCGTGTGCCCGAGGTGCACGCCTGGCTGTCAGAGCACCTGTAGCGCGCCGCCGAGCCACGCTGGCTGCCAGCCGCGACGAGGCAGATGCAGCAGGGTTTGACTTCAAGCGCTTGAGGTTTGCTTTGCTGTTCGCGTGACTGCTCTCAGTATCCAGGACGTGTCCAGGCGCAGCGGGCTGAGTGAGCCGACGCTGCGCTACTACGAGGAGATCGGGCTGATAGGCCCGGTAGAGCGCGACCCGAGCAGCCGGCACCGCCGGTACCGGGAGGAGGACCTCGATACGCTGCAGGCGCTGGCCTGCCTGCGCGCCATGGGCGTCGGGATCGAGGACATGCGCACCTACCAGGCCAACCGCGGGCGCGGCCGCGAGGCGGCAGGCGAGCAGCGCGATCTGCTGCTGCGTCACGCCCAGCGGATCGAGGCCGAGATCCAGACGCTCCGGACGCATCTGGACTATCTGCGAGTAAAGGCTGCGCTGTGGGATGCCCGCGATCGCGGTGATGCGGACGCGGAGGCTGAGGCGGACCTGCAGGTGCAGGCCATGATCCCGCGACTGGAAGAGGCGGTGCTGCGATGAGCCAGGTCCTGGTGACTGGCGGGTCCGGTTATCTGGGCACGCAGCTGATCGCCGCGCTGCTGCGGGACGGTCGTGAGGTGCGGGCGACGGTTCGCTCGCCCGACAGCGAGGCCGATGTGCGCGCGGCGGTGCGTCGCGGCGATGCGGACGACAGCCTGCTTCAGGTCGTCACCGCTGACCTGACCGCCGACGAGGGCTGGACTGCCGCGGCGGCCGGCTGCGAGGAGGTCTATCACGTCGCCACGCCCATCCAGGCGGCTCAGTCCGACGATCCCGACGAGCTGATCGTTTCCGCCCGCGAGGGCACGCTGCGTGCCCTGCGCGCCGCGCGGGACGCGGGCGCCAGGCGGGTGGTGCTGACCTCGTCGTTCGCGGCGGTCGGTTACTCATCCAAGCCCGGAGCTGAGTACACCGAGGCGGACTGGACCGATCCTGACATGCCCGGCCTTCCGCCCTACCCTCGGTCCAAGACGATCGCCGAGAGGGCCGCGTGGGACTTCATCGAACGTGCGGGCGGCGAGACGGAGCTGGTCGTGGTCAACCCGACCTTCATACTCGGGCCCACCCTGACGACGCAGGCGCGCTCGTCGCTCCAGCTGACCAAGGCGATGCTCGACGGGACGATGCCCGTCGTCAGGCGCCAGCGCTTCGGCGTCGCCGATGTGCGCGACGTCGCGGATCTGCACATTCGTGCGATGGCCGCGCCCGGGGCAGCCGGCAAGCGCTTCCTGGCACTCGCTGACGGACCGACGATCAGCTTCCTGGACATGGCCCGGATCCTGCGCGAGCGGCTCGGACCGCTGGCAGACCGAGTGCCGACCGAGGAAGCGCCCGGGCCTCAGGTGCCCCGGCTGATCATTCACAACGACCGGGCCCGCGACGAGCTCGGCTGGCGCCCGCGCCCGGCCGTGACCACGATCGTCGAGACCGCCGAGAGCCTGCGCGACCGCGGCCTGCTTGCGGAACGATGATGGCGCGGCGCGTCACCCTGGCGGATCAGGCCGGGCAGGATGCGCTCAGTGCCGAATTAGTGGTGATCAAGAGCCTGTGATTCGCGCAGTGAAAGTCGCCTGCCCGGGCCCTCTGCGGCCGTCCTGTCCCCGACACCAGGACAGGGCACTTCGTCCGCTCACGGCCACGGCTCCTCGCCTCCGCTAGAGTTCCGCCGCAGGCTCCGTGATCCACACGGCCGGGATGGTCATCGCGGCCTCTCACGGCCCGCCGCCCGATCTCTCGCGGATTGTGTGCCGACGGGGTCGGCACGATGTGGTGTGCCTACGCTTTCGCCGCGATAGCCCTGGTGAGCCTGCCGAGCGCCATCGCGTCCCACAGCGCGGTCACGCTGGTGTCCTGGGTATCCCAGACCTTCCTTCAGCTGGTGCTGCTCTCGGTGATCATTGTCGGTCAGAACGTGCTGGCCGCCGCGGCTGCCCGCCGGGCCGAGGCCACCTACAACGACGCCGACGCCGTGCTTCACGAGGCGGTCAAGATCCAGGAGCACCTCGCTGCTCAGGACACGGTGATCGGGGAACTCATCGATCGAGTCCGGGCGCTGGCCGGCTGACCGTCGATCTTCTCAGTTCACGCAGGGAATGCCGTCCTTGGCCGTAACCGCGCCGCCCTGCGGTCCCGTGCTGGGGATGACCGACGATGGTGCCGGTGACGGGGACCCCACCGCGGCGGCGGCGCTGATCGGCGTCGTGGCATCAGCGCCGAGCAGGACCTCAACATGCCCGGCCGCTACCGATGAGCTGGCCGTGGCGGTAACGCCGAACAGGCCGGCGATCCTGGTCGCGCTCGCTGAGACTCCCGGCCCGTACCCGATCGCCGTAGCGGTCCGGTAGCTGGTGTTGCCCACTTTGCCGGCCCGGTAGCCCGCCCTGGTGAGTGCGGCAGAATCGCGGCCGGCCAGGCCCGCGGTGCTGCCGCCGTTGAGCACGTCCACGGTCACTGGCGTGGCCGTGCCTCCGGATCGGGACTGCCCGCCGCGCGGAGCGGGCTGCGGAGAGAACGCAGCGTGCACGATGGCCTTGATGGAAGCGGGATTGACGGCGTTGGCGTCCTGGCCGTCGATGGTCGCGTAGCCCTGAATCGGCAGCGTCCGGAAGACGAGGTTCCCGCTGGTCAGGGACCGCATCTGGGTGGAAAAGTCGAGCAGGTTCCAGCCAGCGTCGGTGATAACGTACTGCTTGGCGACCGATAGCAGGGCCCGCATCTTGGTCAGGTCGGACAGAACTCCCTCCGCTCGCAGCTGATGCATCACCGAGTCAAGGAATGCCTGCTGGCGGTGCGTGCGGTCCAGGTCGCCGTTGGGCAGGCCATGGCGCTGGCGGACGAAGGCCAGCGCCTGCCTGGCGTCAAGGTGCTGGTAGCCGGCCCGGAAATCGGCGCCGGAGTAAGGATCACTGACCGCATGATTGAGGCAGACCTCGACGCCGCCGAGGACCTTCGCCAGTTCGTAGAACCCGTCGAGGTTGACCTCGGCGAAATGATCGATGTGCACGCCGGTCAGCTGCTCGACCGTGGCGACCGCGGCCGTGCGGCCGGCCTCGTTGCCGAGGAACGCGAGCTGGTCCTGGCTCATGCCCGGGTTCTGCGCGCGGAGCCTCTGCTGCTCGTAGTACATGCTCACGCCGTACGCCTGATCGATCTTGCCTGCCTGCTGCGGCCCGACCATGCCGGCGAAGCTGACCCAGTCGTCGCGGGGGATGGAAAATCCGACGGCCTTCCTGCCGCCGGCCGGGATGTGGATCAGGATGAGCGTGTTCGTGTCGTTGCCGCCGGTGCCATTCTCGACGGCCTGCCTGCTGCCCGAGTGCAGGGCATTCAGGATGCTGTCGGGCAGGATGTTTCCGGCCCAGTCCGTCCGGCTCTCCAGCCCCATCAGCAGGATGTTCTGCGCGCCGACCGAGGGACCGCTGACGATCGCGTGCGAGGAGCCGATGCCGGCCACGTCGCGGACTAAGAAGTACGACGAGCCGCTGACGACCAGAACCAGAGCCGCGGCAGCGCAGCTCAGTGAGTAGCCGGCGCGCCCCGCCCAGCGCGATTTCCCCGGTATGCGGTTCATAGCCTCCCCCTGGCTAAGTAACTGCCGTACGGCGGAAGATTACCTGCGCAGCTTATCGAGCCGGACCGGCTACCATCAGTTAGCACATGAGTGCTCCACGGCGCCGCGCAACCGGCGCGCCTGCAGGCCGGGGCCGGCGACAGCCGACCAGTCCGATGCCGCGATGGGGTGAATTGCCGTGGCCACGCGGAGTTGTCCTTGTCGGCAGCGGAGCCGCGGCCGGAGCCCTGATTACCATCATGACCGGCAGCGAGCCCGGACTTGTACTAGGCCTTCTTATCGTGGTCGGCACCATAGCGGCTGCGCTGGCTGTGCAGCCGCGTGCTGCCCACCGGATCATTCCGGCGCCGGCGATCGCGTACACGGCGGCCGCCGTGCTGGCCGGGCTGATCCACGACCGGTCGGCCGACACGTCCGGTACTGCCCTGGCCGTCAGCGCTGCGCAGTGGATCGCCGGCGGCTTCCTCGCGATGATCGCGGCCACGATCCTGGCGATCGTGATTACCGCCGTGCGCTGGCAGCTGAGCGGCTTAGCCCGGCAGGGCCGGGGCTACCAGCCTCCCGCGAGGAGCGGCGCCGCGCGGCGCCGCGGCCGTGGTAACTGAGGGCGCCCTGACAGGGGCGCGGTCACCGGCCGCCAGCCGGTGGGCTACAGCGGAACGAGCTCGTGCGTTTCGTCCGGATCCGCCACGTGCCACTCGCGGTGGGTCTCCTGCAGTGACGGGCTTGGCGTCAGTTGCTTGTCGGCAAAGCAGACCTCCGGCCGCGGTGGCCGCAGCTTGTAAATCAGTCCCAGCGCGGCAAAGAACTGGATGAGGCGCCAGGTGGCGTCCGGGCGCCAGCCGCGGTCGGGCCTGGCTCCCGCTGCCGACGCCGCGGCATCGAGCGCCACCTTGCGGCCGTGGCGGGGACAGGCAGGATCAGCGTGGTGCCAGCTGTGGTTGCCCTCGCCGCCTGCGACGACGGCGACGAAGGAGTTGTTGCGGCTGTCGTCGGCGCGGTACTCCAGCCCGCGGCTGTCCTTCGCGCGGCTGCCCCACTTATGGCAGACGGAGTTGACGAAGCCGGTGGCGGTCATCAGGGCCGCGGTGCGCAGTGCCCCGGCGATGAGCACGGCGTTCCACCCGTACAGCGGGTAGAAGGCCAGCGGCACCAGGAAGTTCCCGATCGCCAGGAACGCGAACGCCCGTCGCTGCCACTGCACCAGCCGGTCCGCGGCCAGGTCCCGGTGCACCTCGTAGCCGGGCGGGCGCTTGTATCCGAAGAACAGCCAGATGCCCTGCGCCCAGGCGAGGCCCTTGTACCCGTGCCACTGCGAGTACTCGTACGGGGAATGCGGATCCTTGCCGACTTCATCGGCGAAGCGATGGTGCGCGCGGTGGTTCAGCACCCACTGCTGGATATCGCCCTCCAGCGACATGCCGCTCGCGACGGCCAGCACGACCTGCAGCGGGAACTTCATCTCATACCCGCGATGCGTCCAGTAGCGGTGGTTCCCCAGTGTCACGCCGAACAGCGTGAACAGATACAGCGCCGCCGCCAGGACCCACAGGCCGACACTCGTGGGAGTGGCGAAGGCACGGTAGAGCCCCCACAGCGCGAAGCCCGGCAGCAGGATTCCGAGAAAGACGATGTTGGTCCAGATCGGCGAGCGCCGGTTGCCGTTGCGATCAATGCCGAAGCCCAGCGACAGTACCGACAGCCAGTCCCTTGCGCCTGACGCGGGTGGCGACGCTGGCCCTCCGACTACGGTAACGGGCTGGCCTTCATACTGCGGATCGGCGAGGGCCGCACCAGCGGTGCTTGCCTCGGGACCGGAAACTGGCGCGACGCTCTCACTGACGGGCATGCCCGCCAGTGAATCCCTTATCTGACCGGGCAGTCAGTGCCGAAGGTCCTGAATTTGCCAGGCATGACGCTCTGTAACCAGTACATCCGTTCGTTCCGGCACTTCTGGGCCTGAAGTTAGCTAAGACCACACGATGGTCCGGTTTCAGGTGGGAGCGGCGGCCTCTGGGCGGTGGCTGAGGCCCCCGGCCGCGCGGGCTCACAACGCGGCCGGGGTGGTCTGCCTAGCTCTTCGTCGGCGGGGTCAGCACCGACCCGATGATGTAGACGGTGGCGTTGGCGGTCTGAACGTTCCCGCATACCACCGGGACGTTGTTGACCTCGTATGTGCTGCCCATCTTGGCCGGGGTGATGGTCCCGCCTTCCAGCGTCTTGATCGGCTTGCCGCTTGCCAGCTCGGCAGGCGTGATGCGCCCAGACGCGACGTGGTAAGTCAGGATCGCCGTGAGCTCGCTCTTGTCTGCCAGGACCTTGTCCAGCGTGGCCGCCGGGATCTTGGCGAAGGCCGAGTTATCGGGGGCGAAGACGGTGATGCCCTGCGCTGAGTTCAGCGTATCCACCAGGTCTGCCTTCTTGACTGCGGTGACCAGCGTGGACAGCAGCGGATTGGCGGACGCCGCGGTGGCCACCGGAGCGGCAGACATGCCGCTGAAGCTGCCCGCCCCCGACGAAGGGACTGAGGCGCATCCGGGTCCGAAGTTCGTCGAGGTAGTGCTTGCTGACGAACTCATTGACGGCGTCGCCGCAGGCTTGCTGGACGATGACGATGATGCAGTCGTTCCGCTGGAGCCGCAGGCCGCGGCGCCGAGAGCGAGGCCGGCGGCCGCCGCGGCGAAGATGATGCCCTTGTTTAGCATTGTTGCTCCCTTGAGTAGCAGGTTGATTGACGAGTTCGAGCGCGATTGCTCTCATGCGGGCTAGGTGACGGTCACCGCCGCGTTGTCCCAGCCGGACGCTCCGTTCGGAAGCGGAGAGACCTGCCTGGAGGTCTGAGTTGCGCCTGTGCCGTCGGTGGCACGCACCTCGAGCTGGTGGACTCCGGCCGTGGCGTCCCAGTGCCAGACCCATTGCCGCCAGGTGTCGATGCCAGGTACCGCGGCGAGCGTTGCCCGGTGCCAGGCGCCGCCGTCAACCCGGACTTCGACGGCATCGATGCCGCGGTGCGGCGCCCAGGCGACTCCGGCCACTGCCGTCTGCCCGGCCCTGATCTGCTGCAGCGGCTTCGGCACATCGATCCGTGACATGGTCTTGATCGCGGCCTGCTCGGCGTAGCCGCGCTGCGTCCAGTACGCCTTCTCGGCGGCGAAGGTGGTGACGTTGAGGTCGGTCACCCACTTGGTGCCTGAGCAGTAGCCATACAGGCCGGGCACCATCATCCGGGCCGGGAAGCCGTGCGCGACCGGCAGCGGCACGCCGTTCATGCCGACGGCGATCATGGCGTCCGCGTTATCGATCACCGCGGCGAGCGGCGTGCTGATCGTCATGCCCTCGGTCGACGTGGACAGAATCTGATCGGCTCCGCTGTGAACGCCGGCGTCGCGAAGCAGCTGGGCGAGGCTGGTGCCGAGCCAGCGGGCGTTGCCGTTGAGGTTGCCGCCGACCTGGTTAGACACGCACACCAGGGTGATGTCGGCCTCGGTGAGCGGGCGGTGCAGCAGCTCGTCAAAGGAGATATCCAGCTCCTTGCTGACCATGCCGTGCACCCGCAGCCGCCAGGTGTCGGGCGAGACCTGCGGCAGCACGATGTCGGTGTCGACCCGGTAGAAGCTCGAGTTGGACGTGAGGAACGGAGTGATGCCGCGTACCGGAAGCTGGGCGCCGGCCGGCATAGCCGGGCCGGTGACGGCTGGCTTCGGCAGCCTGATCGCCGCGCGGAGCGCGCTTACGTTGAAGCTGCGCAGCAGCAGCTGGCCGCCATAGCCGGCGGCCGCAGCCACGGCAGCCGTCCCGGCCGCAAGCAGCAGGAACTGCCGGCGGTCAGGCTCGCGCTCGGCCGCTCGTGCGCGCCGGCCAGTGGCCGCAGACGGCAGGTCACGGTAGCTGGCCGCCGAGGGAGCGGCTGCGGCGCGCGCCGCGCTGGCGGAATCGGACTGCTCCGCCGGGCTGTCGCCGGCGCCGGACAGTGCACGTCCTGGCGCACGCGCAGCCGCGCGTGCCGTCACAGTGCTGCCTGCGGCACGCACCATCAGGGTCAGCGCGGCGGCCGCGATGAGTGCGCCGGCGATGGGCGGCAGCGCGTACGCCGCGGTGGCGGTCGGCCGGGTCACCGCGGCGGCGACGCCGAGAACGGCGAACACGAGGAGCCCGGCGTAGCCGTACGCAATCCGCCGCCGCGACAAGATGCCGATCACTGCGGAGAAAACAGCGAGCACGATAAGGATGCCGGCGACCAGCACTTCCTTGTCATGGCTGCCGAAATGCGCGATCGCGAATTCCTTGACCGGTGCTGGCGTTAGATTAACTGCGACTCCCCCGACCGCAATGACCGGCGAGGCATCCGGGTTGACAAAGCCAGCAACAAGCTGAGCCACGCCGAGTGCGACAGCAGCGGCAAGCAGTCCGGCGAGCGCGCCGGTAGCGGCACGCTCGGTAGCGTTTCTGGCGCGGTGGGTAATCATCGCCGTACATTCGCAGCTGCTGTGCCGGCGGATTGGGCGGCCGGCGATTGCACTTCCAAGGCGGCCCGTGCGGACACGAGGGCCGTACGACGCCCGGCCCGTGTCCGGTGGCCGTCCGCCGGGCTAGCACGGCCGCACCCGGCGTGTCCCGCCGCCGGGTACTCCGCCGGCCTCAGGCCGAGTCCGGGGAGATCGCCGCTCTGGCCTTCTGAGCTGCATAGATGCCCGTGATAGCCGACCGCGCGGCCGTCGCATGGCAGTGCCAGGCCGTGGTCACCGGAACGAGGATCCGCGCGGTCGGCGGTGCGCGCCTGCCGCCGCGCAGGACCAGCGCTGACCACCATGCCAGACCGGTGAGCGCGTGCACTCGCGCTCAGCAACACTTTTTTGGGACACCCGGCAGATTCCGCCAGCCGGTGCGCACTTTGGCGCCCCGGCCGTGGCCAAGCGGCGGCGGGGTGCCGCTGGAGCGGTGCCAGCAGATGCGCGCCCGGCGCATTCGCCGGCGTCTCAGACAGCCGCGCAGTCAGGCTGCCGGCGCCCCGGACGGCTCACATGAAAAGCCGCCGACGAGCCATTCCCGTGGCGTTATTATTCTGTCATTCAGAAGGACCAGGAATAGTGATGCGGCAGCGTCGTGTGTTTCCGGGCGGCAATGTCGCGCTGGCGCGCCTTCAGGCGGTCGCGGCGAGTACTCCTACCCGGCGGTCGCACACGAGCCGGCCGGAGGCCGTCCCCTGGAAGGTGCCCGAGGTCGGCGCGACATCCGCGTAATCCCGGCCGGTCGCGATCGTGACGTAACTGGCATCGACTGGCCGGCCGTTGCACGGGTCGAACGCGACCGCCTGCGCGCGCCGCCCGGCCGGAACAATGACCTCAACCCACGCATGCGTGCCGCCCTGGCCGATGAGATGGCCGGATACGTACCGCGCGGGAAGGCCGAGAAGACGGCAGATGGCAAGCATCACGTGGGCGAAGTCCTGGCACACGCCGCGGCCTGCGGCCAGTGCTTCCGACGCGGTGGTGTGCACCGAGGTGACGCCGTTCTCGTAGCCGAGCGCGGCCGCGACGGCGTCGTTGACCTGGCGGGCGCGCTGCAGCGGGCCGGCCGGACGGGCGGCGATCTCCGCGGCCAGTGCACGGAGGCGGTCGTCCGGCGCGGTCAGCGGGGTGTACCGCAGCAGCCGCGGGCTGTGCAGTGCCTGAGCCGGGAGCGTCGTCGGCCCGTCATCGCGGATGCGCTCGACGATCGCGGCAAGCCGGAACTCGATCGCGTGCAGCACCTGCTCGGCATGCAGCCAGGCGATGACGTTCCCGGACGCGTCCTGGTGCATGCGGCGCCGGGCCCTGGCGCCCGTCACCTGCAGCTGGTGGGCGCGCAGGTACTGATTGCCGTGGCTGGGCGGTGGCACGATGATCAGCCGGTGCCGCAGCGAGTGCACCGGCGCGTCGTACTCGTACCGGAAGCGCTGCTCGATGGCGTAGCTGACGCGGCGGGCGCGCTGCAGGTCGAGGTCGCGATGATCGAGCAGGGCATTCTGCAGAAGCCGGGTGTCCAGCGTCATCAGGTGACCTCCTCGGCCTGGACGACCATGGACTCCAGCAGTGGCGCGCCGAAGGTTGTCGCCATGGCGACGTCGGAAGCGTCCCGGCCCCGGCCGATGACGATGCGGCCCTTGCGCCTGACGTTGTTACGCGGGTCGAACGTCCACCAGCGGTCTCCCAGCCAGACTTCCATCCAGGCCGCGAAATCCATCGGCGCCGGGTCGGGCGGTACGTCGAGGTCGGGCAGGTAGCCGAAGACGTAGCGGGCCGGGATGTTGAGCGCGCGGCAGAAGGAGACAGCCAGATGCGTGAAGTCGCGGCAGACGCCGTGCCGGCCCTCGTTCACGTCGGCCGCGCTCGACAGCGGCCCGGTGCTGCCGTACTCGAAGGTCAGGTGGTCGTGAACGTAGTCGCAGATGGCCTGGACCCGACGGTAGCCGGGAGGCAGGCCGCCGAAGCGCGACCAGGCCTCGTCCCCCAGGACGTCCGGCAGGCAGTAGCGACTCGGCAGCGTGTAGATCAGCGTGGCGTCCGGCAATGCGTCCGGCGCACGCTCCGGCGCCTGCTCATCGGCGTCCTCGGTGACGTCAGGGACCACCGCCACGGCCTGGTACCGGAAGCTCGACCGGCCGAGCGGGAGCACTGCCCGGACACACGGGTTCCCGTAAAGGTCGGTGTAGCCGCGGATGGTCATGTGCGGCTTGGACGTCCACTGCTGGCTCTCCAGGGCAATGCCCGGCGCCGTGGCCGGCTGCACCTGGTAGATCACCGGCGTGCCGATCTCCGTGATGTACGTGAATTCGCAGCCCACGAGTATCCGGCGCCAGTTCACGCTTTCATGCTGCACGGAGGATGTTTCCATGAGGTTACCTCGCAGCGGCCCGGTGCTGAGCAGCGTGCCAGCGCGCTGGTCACCACCCGCCGCCCGCATCCGGGAATGAGGCACGCCGACCGGCCTGACGGTTGCCGGCAGGCCGGTTGAGCCTGCCCCGCGAGTGCTGGCGCAAACGCCATGGGCCGCCTGCCAGGGCCGGCACCGGCCGCCCGGCTCAGTGCCGTCGCGGTCAGTCGCGGTCAGTACCGTCGCGGTCAGCGGCTGCCCGCGGGGCGTGGTCCCCGGGCCTGCGGCTCGAGTGTGCCGTCCACCGCGGCCTGGGCAACGTCCGTCAGCCGGAGGTTGCTGTTCCGCGCGTAGGCGCGCATCCGATCGAACGCCTCGGCGAGGCTGACGCCTGCTCGCTCGGAGAGCACGCCCTTAGCCTGCTCGATGACGATCCGGCTGTTGAGCGCGCCGGATAGCTGCTCGTTCAGGCGCAGTACCTCGGCAGCGGCCCGGTGCTGCGCGATGCTCAGGGCGGCAAGATCGGCGAACGCGCGGGCGACGACAACGTCGGCCTCTTCCAGCGGAGCCTGACTTTCGCTAAGCAGGTTCAGCGCGCCCAGCGTCACCGCCCGCAGCCGGAGCGGGATCGCGACGGCTGAGTGGAATCCGGCCTCGATGGCGGCACCGGAGAAGGTCGGCCAGCGCCCGGATCCGGCCTCAAGGATCTCGTGGCCGACCGGCCTCCCGGTGCGGAACGCATCGAGGCACGGGCCTTCCCTGGACTGCAGCTCGAACAGTTCCAGCAGCCGCATTGCCTCGCTGGACGACGCCACCAGCCCGAGGCTGCCGGACGGCGAGGCCAGCATGACACCAGCTGCCGAGGCGCCGAGCATGCTGACTGACCGGTCCGCCAGGCCCGTCAGCATCTCGACGACGTCGTAGTCATCGACGAGGGTATCCGCCATCTCAACGAGCACCCGGACAACTTCGGACTCCCTGGTCACGCTAGCCACCATCCCGAGGGTGCGGCCGGGCCGGCAGGGCGCTCATCGCAGCCTCAGCCTGTGCGCGATGATCTCTCTGGCCACGTCTGCCAGCGGCAGGTCATGGCTGAAGGCGTACGCCCGCAGTCTGATGAGCGCGTCGCTGACGCTGATGCCCTCCTGGATCGAGACGATTCCGGCGGCATTGTGGACCGAGAAGTGGAAGTCGGCGCCCGTCTCGAGTTCCGTTGCAACAGTGTCAGCGGGCGCGCCCGACTGCGCTTCCAGCACCCACCTGGCGGCAATGTCTGCTACTACCAGCGCGTCGGCGTGCTGGCCGGGAGTAAGCGGACCCGGCCTGTCGCGGTAGAGGTTGAGCGCGCCGAGCCGGACGCCTCCGACCCGGAGCGGGAAACCGAATACTGCCCGTGCGCCGCCGCGCAGTGCCGGCGGCGTGAAGGCCGGCCACCTGCTGGTGACCGGCATGGCAAGGTCAGGCTCGGAGATCACGGCGTCCTGACGGTAGGCATCCACGCAGGGACCCTCGCCGAGCGTGTACTGCAGGTCCTCGATGAGCTGGCTCACCCTGTCGCTCACGCACAGGGAGCCGCGCGGCACGTCCCCGGCCATCAGCATGACTCCCGCGCCGTCGACGCCGGCGATCTCCGGGCAAACTGCGCAGATCCGGTCCGAGGTGACTGTGTCCTGACCGTTCCTGAGCGCGGACATGATGCGGGACAGACCGTGGCCCGCCACTCAGCGGCCGGATCTCGGGCGTGACCGCAGCCGCCGGCTCAGGCCGCCAGCGAGTATCCGGACAGTCACCCGTGCCTCCTACAGAAGGAATCGTCAGCAGGCTCAGCATTCAGCTGCCGTCCGGAGCCGCCACTGGCTTCTCGCTGGCTAGGGTACGCCCGATCCCGTGGCCACGGCCACGCCAGCGGCGCCCTCCGGCTGCCGTTCCGCAGCCGTCCGCAGGCGTGCCGTAGCCGTTCGCGCGGCCGTCCCGCGTGCGGGTGTCATGCTGCCCGCTAACGACTGCGGCGTCCGGTTACGATGATGGCTAGTGTCAGCCTGACCGGTCCGGCCAGCACCATCGGTGATGTCGGCCGCGGGCTGGCTTAGCCGCACCAGACCCCGGCGACGAGAAGCTTCTCCATGCCGGAGCCCGGGAGCATGCCTGATGACGTACTTCCCCGCGAATTGCGACGTGCCCGGGAGCAGCGGCCTGATGCCCGCTGCCAGCAGTGGCGCTTTGCCGGTGGTGTTCGGCAGCCGCGAGATCGAGCTCGACGTCGGCTACGTTGCTGCCCGGATCCGGCTGCTCACCATGCTGCATAGCGGCTGGATGGCTGACAGCAGCGCGCTCGCGGACCTGCTCGTGCTGCTGCCGGTGCCGTCCGACCTGGGCGGCCCGCCCGGGCCTCGTTTCGTCCGGGTGCGGCTGCAGGAGCCGGTGCTCGGCAACGGCATGATCACGTTCCCGCTCTCATGGGGGGCCGACGACGACGGCAGGCTGCGGCCCGTGCTTGACCTCGGGCTGACACTGCGCGCAGGACTGCCGCGCCGGACCTACCTCCGGCTGGACGGCACAGTCTGGCGGCCGGCCGCACGGGCCGTCCGGGCAGTGGCGCTCCCGGACCCGGCATCGCCTGTGTTCGGCCCGAGCGTCGAGGCCTGGCTGTCCAGGCTGGCGCGTTCCCTGACCAGTCCAGCCGGCCGCCCGTCCGGCCCGCCGGCGGCTGGCCAGCCAGGACCGCCGCCGCGCGGCCTGAGCGCAGCAGGGGCTGCTGACCCAGGTGCTATGGAACCGGACGCTACGGAATAAGCGCGATCTTGCCGGACGTGTGGCCTGCCATGATGGCCCGGTGCGCGTCGGCTGCGCTGGCCAGCGGGAACGTCTGCGCCACGAGGACCCGCAGGCTGCCTTGGCCGGCCAGCCGGGCTAGCTCCGGGCGCGCCGCCTGGCGAATCTCGGTGCCGGGATCCGCGCCCGGGGCGCCGCCGAGTGCCCTGATACCGTCCGCCAGGCCGCGGCGAGACGCGGCAATAGTGGCAATCCGCTGCCGGTCGGCTACCAGCTCCAGCGAGACGTCGATTGCCTCATCAGTGCCGACGAGGTCGAGTGACGCGTCGATGCCCTGCGGCGCGGCGGCCCGGACGCGGTCCGCAAGGCCGGTGCCGTAGGCCACCGGGATCGCGCCGAAACTGCGCAGCAGCTCATGCCGCACCGGGCTCGCGGTGCCGATGACGGTAGCCCCGCGGGCAATGGCCAGCTGGATCGCCATCAGGCCCACGCCGCCAGCCGCGCCGTGCATCAGTACCGTGTCGCCTGCGGTCACCGCGGTCGCGACCAGCGCGTGCCAGGCGGTGGCACCGGTCAGCATCAGCCCGCTCGCTTCTGGCCAGCCCAGCGACGGCGGCTTGGGGACCAGCGCGTCACCCGCCACCACCAGGTCAGCGGCGTAGCCACCAGATATCCGGAAGGCGATGACCTCATCGCCCACCGCCAGCGGCCCGGCAGCCGATGCCGCTCCGGGGCCGACAGCGGTCACCACTCCTGCTGCCTCGAATCCGAGCCGCAGCGGGAGCCTCGCCGGGTCGCGGCTCATGGCACCGCTGTAGAGCTTGTAGTCGACGGGGTTCACCCCGCTGGCGCGAACGGCGATGCGTGCCTCGCCCGCGGCCGGGTCAGCGACTGGCTGATCAGTGATCGCGAGCACTTCAGGGCCGCCGTAAGCGGATGCAACCACGACTGCGGACATGTGCGGGCGCAACGCCGGCCGGTGACGCGGCATTCCCCGCCGGGCGCCTGCCGGAAACTAAAGTGAGGCCTGTCCGCGACTCGACCGCCAGACAAGGGACGCATCGTGAATCAGGAAGAGCGGCGTCAGTTCGTCCGCGACCACCGCACCTGCATCTTCGGCTACGCCAGGAAATCGGACGGGCCCGCGATGACAGTCGTGTACTACGTCATGAACGGCGACAACGAGCTGCTCGTGTCGACCATGGCCGCGCGCTCGAAGACGAAGGCCGTCACCAGGGACGGGAAGGTCAGCCTGTGCGTCCTGGACGAGCAGTGGCCGCTCACTTACCTGCAGGTCTACGGGGACGCGGTGGTCGACACCGACCCTGATCTTGCCGCCGACATGCTGACCAGGGTCGTCGGACTGATGGCGGGCGAGGAGGTACCGGCCGAGCGGCGGCCGCAGATCGCGGCCATGGCGCGAGACGAGGAGCGGGTCGTCATCCGGGTCCGGCCGTATGCGACGTTCGAGACTCCGCCGCGGCACGTGCACCAGATGACCGACATCGACACGCTGTCGCACTTCACCAGCACGTCCATGCCCTGGTGAGCCATGCCGGATAGCCCCCCGCCCTCCGGCGCTGATTCCCGCGGCCGCGATCCGGCCGTCGTGGCCCGCCTGCGGGCGGCAGGCTGCGTCTTCGCCGAGGAGGAGGCCGACCTCCTGACTGTTGCCGCGACGACCCCGGCTGAACTGGCCCGGCTGGTCGATCTGCGGGTCGCCGGGCGGCCGCTCGAGCAGATTCTCGGCTGGGCCGAGTTCTGCGGCCTGCGGATCGAGGTCGATCCGGGCGTCTTCGTCCCGCGCCGGCGCAGCGAGTTCCTGGTGGGCCAGGCGGGGCTCCCGGCGGCCGGGCACATCGGCCGCACCGATGGCGCCGTCGCCGGCCGTAGCCGGGTGCCGCTGGTCATCGCCGATCTGTGCTGCGGAACGGGCGCGATCGGAGTGGCCGTCGCCCGCGCCGTCCGCGCGGCCGAGCTGTATGCCGCCGACATCGATCCCGCGGCGGTGGCGTGCGCGCGCCGCAACGTGGCCACGGTCGGCGGCCAGGCGTTCCAGGGCGATCTCTTCGCTGCGTTCCCGTCCTCGCTGCGCGGCCGCATCGACGTGCTGACCGTCAACGCGCCCTACGTGCCCACCGACGAGATCAGGTTCATGCCGCCGGAAGCCAGGCTGCACGAGCCGCGGATCGCGCTGGATGGCGGGCCGGACGGAGTGGGCCTGCACCGCCGGGTCGCGGCGCAGGCGGCGGACTGGCTCTCGCCCGCCGGCCGCCTCCTGATCGAGACGAGCGACCAGCAGGCGCCGCTCACGGCGGCGGCCGTCTCCGACGGCGGCCTTGCGGCCACCGTCGTCACTGACGACGATCTCGAGGCCACGGTCGTCATCGGCGCCCCGGCTGGCTGACGTCGCAGCCGGGCTACGGCCCGGACGGGCTGACCGCGCCGGAGCGGCCGCCGCCGGAGGCATCCGCGGCGGCTCGCAGCCGCCCGAACTCGCTGGCCAGGCCGGCCGCGCTCCAGTGCGCGTTCAGCCCGCTCGGGTTGGGCAGCACCCAGACCCTGGCACCGCCGAGCTGCTCCTCCTGCGGGCCGACCACCGCGCCGGGCCGCGCGAATGCGGTGCGGTAGGCGGTGACCCCGAGCACGGCGAGCCACGTCACGCAGAGCCGCCCCGCCAGGGCCGCAAGGATGTCGCCGCCCGCCCGCAGCTCGGCGGCGTCCAGCTCGTCCGCTCGCGCGGTGGCGCGGGCAACCACGTTGGTGATGCCGAGCCCGAGGTCGAGCAGCAGGTGCTGGTCAGCCGCCGGAAGCTGCCGGCCGGTGAAGCCGGACTGGTGCAGCGCAGGCCAGAACCGGTTCCCCGGCCTGGCGAAGTGATAGCCGGTGGCAGCCGAGTACAGGCTCGGGTTAATCCCGGAGAACAGCACCCGCAGCCCCGGCGCCACCAGGTCGGGAATCGTCCTGCCGCGGGCGGCGGCGACTTCCTCCCTGGTGGGCCGGGTGCGCTGCCCGGCTGTCCCGGCGCGCGCCCGGCCTGCGTCCTGCGCCGTCACGTCCCCCAGCGTACGGGCGCCTGCCGGACAATAGGCAGGTGATCACCGTCGCCCCTGAGGCATTCGAGCAGATGGTCGCCACCGCGATGGACTCACTGCCCCCGCAGTTCGGCGACCTCATCAAGAACGTGGCCGTCCTCGTAGAGCACGGGCCGGGTCCGCGCGGTCTGCTGGGCCTGTACGAGGGCGTCCCGCTGACCAGCCGGACGACTGGCTACGCCGGCGTCCTGCCGGATCGCATCACGATCTACCAGCAGGCGATCTGCGCCATCTGCAGCAGCGAGGCCGAGGTGATTGAGCAGGTCAGGCGCACCGTGATTCACGAGGTGGGGCACTACTTCGGCATCTCCGACCAGCGGCTGCGGGAACTGGGCTGGTAACCGGTCGCAGCGCCGCACGAACGGCCCAACTACAGCCACAACCACCACGACAACCGCAACCCCGGACGGGAACGGGAACGGGCTAGTCAGCCGACGCCGAGACTCCCCTTGGCCGCGGCCTCGAAGACCCGGAACGGCAGCAGCCGCTTCGCCATCAGGCCGGCCCGCTCGCCCGCCTTGCCTACCGAGACCCGGCGCGGCGCACGGCCCGCTTCGAGTACCTGCTGAACGGTCTCCGCGACGCGCACGGCAGGCGCGCCGTTGGCCTCGTCCCGTTCCATGGCTGTGACGGCCTTCGTCATGGCCACGGCATAGGCAGCGTCGCCCTCGCCGCCATCGGCCAGCAGCCTGCTGGCGGTGAAGTCGGTCGCGATGTTGCCCGGCTGCACCAGCGTCACCTGCACCCCGAACGGCGCGACCTCGTAAGCGAGCGCCTCGGCGAAGCCCTCGAGCGCGAACTTGCTGGCGCTGTAGAAGGCCTGGAACGGGATGCCGATGACGCCGCCGATGGAGCTGATCAGCACGATGCGGCCGCGCTGCTGATGACGCATGTGCGGCAGGACAGCCTGGACGGCCCGGACGCAACCCCAGAAGTTGGTCTCGAACTGCGCCTTGGCCTCGGCGATGCTCGTGTACTCGGCCGCCCCGGCAACACCCCAGCCCGCGGCCGCGACCAGCGCGTCGATCCGGCCCTCCCGCTCCAGGACGCCCGCCACGCCGGCCCGCACCGCGTTGTCGTCGTTGACGTCCATGACCAGCCCGGTCCAGGCACCGCCCGTGCCACGCCTGCTCGCCCCGGTCACCGCCCAGCCAGCTGCGGCCAGCTGGTCGGCGCAGGCGCGGCCGATGCCTGCCGATGCGCCGGTGACAAGTGCGACCTGTCGTGGCTCTGCCATTGCGGTCCTGGTCCTTTCACGCGCCCGGGCGCTGTCAGCCGGGGCGCTGTCAGTGGTACTGGCTACATTCAGTGTCCATGACAGGGCTGCCCGGTGTTCTTGATGTCCTCAACGACGATCAGCGGCGAGCGGCGACGCACCAGGGCGGCCCGCTGCTGATCCTGGCCGGGGCCGGCACCGGCAAAACCGGCACGCTGGTGGCGCGCGCAGCCTGGCTGCGGGATCAGGGCATCCAGCCGAGCCGGATCCTGCTGCTCACCTTTACCCGGCGGGCCGCTGACGACATGCTCGCCAGGGCACAGCCCCCCGACAGTAGCGCGGCCGAGCGAATCTTCGGCGGCACTTTCCACGCGGTGGCGCACCGCATTATCCGGGCGCACGCCGAGGCGTTCGCGCTTCCGCCTGAGTTCACCGTCATTGACCCGGCTGACTCCGCGGACGTGATGGATACCCTCAGGGATGCCCACGGGCTGGTCGGCACCAGCTCCGGCCGCCGCACTCCGCGGGCGGCCGCCTGCGCCGAGATCTACTCGCGGTGCGTGAGCACGTCCACTCAGCTCGCTGACGTGGTCGCAGCCGGCTATCCCTGGTGCGTTCCGTTCACCGAGCAGCTCGCCGCGGTGTTCACCGACTTCGTCGCCTACAAGCGGCGGCATGGGCTGGTCGACTTCGACGACCTGCTGCTGCTGTGGCGCGCGGCGCTGGCGGACGCCGCCGCGGGTCCGGTGCTGCGTGACCTGTTCGACGCGGTCCTGGTCGACGAGTACCAGGACGTCAACGCGGTCCAGGCCGAGATCGTCCGGCTGCTGCGCCCGGATGGCACCGGCCTCACCTGCGTCGGCGATGACGCCCAGGCGATCTACGCGTTCCGCGGCGCCGACCCGGCGCACCTGCGCGCGCTCACCGCGACGTTCAGCGACCTGGCGATTGTCAGGCTCTCGCGCAACTACCGCTCCCGGCACCAGGTGCTGGGGCTGGCAAACGTCGTCCGCCCGCAGTTCGACGGCCTGGAGCTGGCGCTGTCGGCGGAGCGCGGCCCCGGCCACCGGCCCCTGCTCATCCGCTGCCATGACGAGGCGACGCAGGCACGCGAGATCTGCGCCCGCATACTCGCCGATCACGAGTCCGGCGTGCGGTTCACCGAGCAGGCCGTCCTCGTCCGGTCCGCGCACCACAGCGACCTGCTCGAGATCGAGCTGGCGGCGCGCGGCATTCCGTACGTGAAGTACGGCGGCCTCCGGTTCACCGAGGCCGCGCACGTCAAGGACTTCCTGGCAGCTGCGCGGGTGGTTGCGAACCCGGCCGACGACCTGGCCTGGTTCCGGCTGCTGCGGCTGCATGAAGGCATCGGCCCGGTCCTGGCGCGGCGTGTCATCGACATGCTGCTCATCGGCGAGCCGGAGCCATTTCTGCGCTGGCCCGACGCCGAGCAGGCGCTGCCACAGCGCTCGGCCGCGGCGGTCGGCGGAACCGTACGGCAGCTCGCGCAGGCGGCCGGCCAGGAGCGGACCGCCGACCGGGCCGCGGTCATCCTGGCCGCGCTGCGCGAGCCGCTGGCCGCCAGGTACGCGGACGCCGCCGTGCGCTTTGCCGACCTGGAGCGGCTGGCCGACGCGGCGGCGGACAGCCCGTCCCTGCATGATGCGCTCGTCCAGCTGGCGCTCGACCCGCCAGTCTCCGCCTCGGACCTGGCAGGCAGGCCACGGCTGGACGACGATTACGTGGTGATCTCGACGGTGCACTCCGCCAAGGGCCTGGAGTGGCCGGTCGTGCACCTGCCGCAGCTGGTCGACGGCGCGGTGCCGAGCGACATGGCGCTGACCTCGCCGGCCGTGGAGGAGGAGCAGCGCCTTTTCTACGTGGCGGTGACCAGGGCACGGGACCGGCTGTACCTGTATGCGCCGCTCCGGATGCACCATCACCGGATGGCCCGCGACGACCGGCACAGTTACGGTCAGCTCAGCCGTTTCCTGGACGGCGCCGCGCTGGCGCACTGCGAGCAGGTGCAGGCGGTGCCGCCGCGCCCGGCCCTGCGGCCGTCCGCGCCGCTCGCACTGAGCGTCGACCGTGACCTGGCCTCCCTGTGGGGAGCCGGCTAGCCGGGTGCCGGTATCGTCGGTCCTCGACCCCGCCGACTCCCGGAGGATCACCGTGGCCACCCTGCAGATCATCATCGCCAGTACCCGGCCGGGCCGGGTCGGCCCGTCGGTGGCGGCGTGGTTCTACGACCGTGCCGTCAAGGCCGGTGCCTTCGACGTCGAGCTGATTGACCTCGCCGAGGTCAACCTGCCGATGTTCGATGAGCCCAGGCATCCGCGGTTCGGCGAGTACGAGCATCAGCACACTAAGGACTGGAGCGCCACCATCAGGCGCGGTGACGCTTACGTCTTCGTGATCCCGGAGTACAACTACGGCTTCAACGCCGCGATCAAGAACGCCATCGACTACCTCAACCAGGAGTGGCAGTACAAGCCGCTCGGCTTCGTGAGCTACGGCGGCGTCGCCGCCGGGACCAGGGCTGTGCAGATGCTCAAGCAGGTGGTCTCGGCGCTCAAGATGATACCGATGGCGGATGCCGTGCACATCCCGTTCGTCCAGCAGTTCCTCGACGACCAGCGCGTGCTGCAGCCCAACGACGTCATGGAAGGCGCCGCCACCGCGCTGCTGAGCGAGCTGGCGCGCTGGACGAGCGCCGTGCAGCCGCTGCGCGGCTAGCTGCCGGCCGGGTACCGGCGCGCGTTGTCGGTCAGCTTGGCCTGCGCGGCGGCAGCGAGATCGATTCCGAGTACGTCCGCCAGCAGAATCAGATACAGCAGCACATCGGACATTTCCTCGCCCGCTCTCGTCCGGAGCGGCTCGGTGGCAGCGAGTTTGGCCGCGTCGCCGGCGGGCAGCCATTGGAACAGCTCAGCAAGCTCACCAACTTCGCCCACGAGGGCTAGCAGTACCGACTTGGGGTCGTGGAAACGGCCCCAGTCTCGTTCCGCGCTGAACTGGCGCACGCGGTCCCGCAGCACGTCAAGGTCGGACACGGTGCCCAGCATGACACGGCCGTCACCTCGCGGCTAACCGGCCGGCGGCAAGTGCGAGAGGATCATGCCGAGGGTGGAGTGCCACCGGCTGAACGACAGTTGGAGGATTGCTGTATGAATTCTCATCGGTATCTAGCGCACCTGGCCGGGGCGTGCGCGGCGGCCGCGCTTGCCGCGACAGTCGCCGCCTGCGGAAGCAGCAGCCCGAGTGCGTCCAGCTCATCTGCTCCGGCCAGCTCGGCTCCGGCCAGCTCGGCCCCCGCCGCGTCCGCCAGCACCAGCATGAGTGCGGGGACCGCGGCTATCACCACGGACTGGGAAGCCTTCTTCAACGCCAAGACGCCGACCAGCAAGCGCGTCGCCCTGCTGCAGGACGGGTCGCAGTTCGCGTCCGTCATCAAGGCTCAGGCTGGGTCTGGCCTAGCGGCGCTTGCTACGGCTAAGGTCACCCATGTCACCGTAAATTCGCCAACTCAGGCGACGGTGACTTACGAGATCCTGGTCAGCGGGACTCCCGAGCTGAAGAACCAGACGGGCACTGCTGTCCTGCAGAACGGCACCTGGAAGGTGGGCGTGGCGAGCTTCTGCGGTCTGCTGACCCTGGAGAACTCAGGCAAGACGTCGGGCCTGCCCGCAGCCTGCAAGTCAGCTACCTAGTCAGGTGGTGAGCCCGGCCGGCGTATCGCAGGGCGACGCGGCGACTGCCCTGCGCGGCGGCCGCTCCCTTGCCCTTGCCGTCCTGTGTGTTGTCCTGTTCCTGACCTTCCTCGACAACACGGTGGTCAGTGTCGCGCTGGGCGCCATTCAGAGCGACCTGCATGCGGGCGTCTCCTCGCTGCAGTGGGTCGTGGGTGCGTACGCGCTGACGTTCGCCGGCGCCATGCTCGGCTTCGGCATGGTCGGCGACGAGTTTGGCCGCAAGCGTGTCATGGTGATCGGGATTGTCATCTTCTGTGGTGGATCGCTGCTATCGGCGCTCGCGCCGAACGTCGGGGTGCTGATCGCCGGGCGCGCGGTGATGGGCTTCGGGGCGGCGGCCAGCGAGCCGGGCACGCTATCGATGATCCGGCATGTCTACACCGACGAGCGGGAGCGGGCCTGGGCGCTCGGCGTCTGGACCGCGGTGTCCGGCGTCGCGCTCGCCATGGGCCCGGTGATCGGCGGAGCGCTGATCGGGAGCCAGGGTGACTGGCGGGCGATCTTCTGGTTCAACCTTGTCGTCGGTGCGCTGGCGCTGGCCGGCGCCCTCGCCGTGCTGCCGGAGAACGCTGACCCGGATGGCCACCGCGTGGATATCGCCGGCACGGTGCTCGGCGCGGCCGCGCTGACCGCGCTGGCGTTCGCCGTCATCATGGCCGAGGGCTCGTCGTTCAGCTCGGCGCCCGTCATCCTGCTCCTCTGCCTGAGCGCTGTCTCCGTGGTCGCGTTCTTCTGGTGGGAGGGCAAGGCGCCGCATCCGCTGCTGGACCTCAGGTTCATCCGCGTGCCGCGGTTCCTGGTCGCGAACGTCGTGGCATTCAGCGCTTACTTCGCCACTTTCGCGGTGTTCTTCTTCACCGCCCTGTACCTGGAGGAGGTAGCGGGCTACAGCGGCTACAAGATCGCGCTCGTCTTCCTGCCCATGATGGTCCTGCTAGCGGCCGCCGCCCTGGTCGCAGCCAGGTGGACAGTGACGATCGGCGCGCGGGCGACCATCTTCACTGGCTGCGTGCTGTTCGCGCTCGGCCTGGTGCTGACCTCATTCACGATCAGCCCGCACCCCGCGTATCTGGCGCTCGCCGCCGCGCTGTCGGTCACCGGCATCGGCGTCGGCGCCACCGTGGTGCCGGCCACCTCCTCCGCCCTCAGCGCGGTACCGCCGGAGCGGTCGGGAATGGCCGCGTCCACCACGAACACCAGTCGCGAGATCGGCGCGGTTACCGGCGTGGCAGTGCTCGGCGCGCTGGTGTCGGCCAAGCTGTCCGCTGACATCATCGCCAGGCTCCAGGTGCTCGGCCTGCCGAAGAGCATCCAGCAGATCGTCATCAACGGCGTTGAGACAGGACTGGTTCCCTCCAGCGGGAAGACTCATGCGGCTGGCCCGGGCGAGGGCAAGCTGGTCCAGGAAGTGATCCAGGCCGCCTACAGCGCATTTGCGTCCGGACTGCACGCAGCGCTGTACCTGTCCGCCATCCTGGTGCTGGTGGCAGGGGTCTTCAGCTTCTTCTGGCTCGGCCGCGGGAGCCCGGCCGAGCCGGAGGTCAGTCCGGCCCCCGAGGGCTCGCCGGCCTGACGCGAGCGGAAGCCCGGATCACGGCACAGACCCGCCGGGCCAGCACCAGCCGCGCCGGTACGGCACAGTGGGTGTCATGACCGCGAGTACCAGCCAGGTCGCCGACTGCGTGGCGGCCTATGCGGCGCGCCTGCAGGCGGTGACCGGCACCCGTCATCAGGTGGCCTCGCCGCTCGGGGCCTGGCTGCTGCTGGCACTCGCCGCCCCGGCCAGCAGCGGCGCTGACCGCGAGACACTGACCCGCGTTCTCGGCTGCGATCCGGGCACCGCTGCCGCGGCGGCCGCCGGGCTGCTCGCCGATCCGCACCCGGTTGTGGCCAGCGCGGTCGCTGCGTGGACGGCCGCCGGAACGCAGCTCGGACCGGACTTTGACCGCTGGCGCAGTGAGCTGCCGCCTGGCGTCGCCAGCGGTGACCTGCCCGGCCAGGCCGGGCTGGACGCCTGGGCCAGGGACCACACCTTCGGCCTGATCGACCGCTTCCCCGTCCAGGCGGACAGCCTGCTGCTCGTGCTCGCCAGCGCCCTGGCCACGAAGGTCTCCTGGACAGTCCCGTTTCAGCTGGCGCCTGCCGCCAGCCTGGGCGACGCCAGCCCGTGGGCCCGCCAGCTCAGCCGGGTGCTGAGAACGCCGGCGCCGGCAGCCGGCGGCCACACGCAGTACATCGCGGGCACTCCCGACGCCGGCGATGTCATCGTGCACGCCGCGATCGCCGGCGGCGGCCTGCAGGTTGTCTCGGTCGCGGCTGGGCCGCAGGTCCCGGACAGCACTGTCCTGGCGGCAGCCCACCGGCTGGCAATCGCGCAGGCAACCGGTGGCCGCGTCCCGCGCCGGGAGCTGTCTGATCTGCCGCTCGGTGACACACCTCTGTGGCGGCTCCGCGAGGTCAGCGCCCAGGCCGACACCTGCAGCGCGGTGCTGCCCGCGTGGTCGGCGAGCTCAGACCACGACCTGACTGACCCGGCGCTGGGATTCGCCGCCGCCAGCAGTGCTCTGCTGCCGGGCCGCGGGCCGTGGGACGCCCGGCAGGCCGCGATGGCGCGGTACTCGCGAACGGGCTTCGAGGCAGCGGCCGTCACGGCCGTCGCCGTCGCGATGGCTGCCAGGGTCCCGGCCAGGCGGCGCGAAGCCGAGCTGCGGTTCGGCCATCCGTACGCGGTGGTCGCGGTCACGACGGATCCCGGCGCGGGCGGCACGGGCGGCACGGGTGCTGGTCAGCGCGGCCTGTGGCACGGCCTGCCGGTGTTCTGCGCCTGGGTGAGCCAGCCCGAAGACGCCGTGGACGACGGTGCCACGGACGCCCGTGCCTCCGACGCCCGTGCTTCCGGTGACAGTGCCGCCGGTGAGACCGCACCGGGCGAGCGCACGTGACCATCGCGTACACGGCCGATTCCTGGACGGACTTCGGCGCGGCCGTGGTCACGGCCGCAGCCGGGCTGGCCGGCCTGCTGTTCATCGCGGTGTCCATTAACCTCCGGCAGATCCTGGACGTGAAGAGCCTGCCGAGCCGCGCGGCGCAGACCCTGATCCTGTTCGCCACGCCACTGATCGCCGGAGTGCTGCTGATCGTTCCCGGGCAGGCCAGAGTCGCGCTCGCGCTTGAGTTTCTCGCGACCGGCCTGGTGATCGGGGGCTTCCAGGTGTACCTCGACCTGACGGCCGAGCGCGGCGACGAGGACACGCTGTCGCGGCGGATGCTGGGCCGCGTGCTCCCGGCGGTCATCAGCTGCGGCTGCCTGGTGATCTGCGGCGCGACACTGGCCGGACAGGCCGGCGGCGGCCTGTACTGGCTGGTCCCGACCGTGCTGACAGCCATCGTCTTCGGGCTGATCAACGTCTGGGTACTCCTGGTGGAGATCCTGCGCTAGGTTTCGGGCCATGCACAGCGTGGACGCCACCACCGAGCAGATGATCAGGTCCGTGCTTGCCTACGCCGAGAACCGGCTCCGGCTGGATCCGGTACCACTCGACAGGGGCTCCCGTGATCCGGCCGAGCTTGATCTCGCGCTCACCGGGCTGCTCGGCGAGGACGGTCACAACCCCGACCAGGTGCTCGGTGTGTATGCCTCCATGCTCGCGCCGGCCGTCATCTCCGCTGACAGCCCGCGCTTCCTCGGCTTCATCCCGGCGGCGCCCACCAAGGCAGCGCTGCTGTTCGACATGCTGATCTCCTGCGCGTCCATCCAGGGCATCTCCTGGCTGGAGGCCGCCGGCGCGATCCACGCCGAGAACCAGGTGCTGCGGCTGATCGCCGACCGGGCCGGACTGCCGGCCGGGGCCGGGGGATGCTTCGTGTCCGGCGGCTCGGCGGGGAACCTCTCCGCGCTCGCGGTCGCACGCGAGACCGCCAAGCGGCGCTCGCCTGTCCCCGCCAGGCGCTGGCGCGTCATCGTCGGCTCAGATGCGCATTCCTCGATCGGCAACACGCTGCGCCTGCTGGAGATGGATGCGCTGGTGGTGCCTACCGCGGACCACCGGCTGACCGGCGAGGCCGTGCGCGCGGCCGTAGCGGCCGACTCCGATCCGGCATCGCTGGCGGCCATCGTCGGCACCGCGGGCACGACCAATGCCGGGATCATCGACGACCTGGCCGGCCTCGCTGCGGTGGCCGCGGAGCGCGGCCTGTGGTTCCACGTCGACGGTGCCTACGGCGGCGCCGGGCTCTTCGCCCCGAGCGTCCGGGCTGCCTATGCCGGGATCGAGCACGCCGACTCGTTCGTCGTCGATCCGCACAAGTGGCTGTTCGCCCCGTTCGACTGCGCCGCCCTGGTGTACCGCGACCCGTCGCTTGCCCGTTCCGTCCATAAGCAGGACGCGGGATACCTCGACGTTATCCATGAGGCACCCGCCGAATGGAACCCCACTGACTACGCCTACCACCTGACCAGGCGCGCCCGGGGACTGCCGTTGTGGTTCTCGCTGTGCGTGCACGGCGTGCGCGCCTACAGCACGGCGATCGAGTCGGCGATCGCGCTCGCCAGGCAGGCCGCGGCTGAGATCGCTTCCCGCGAATACCTTGAGCTGATCAGGGAGCCGGAACTGTCAGTGGTCCTGTTCCGCCGGCGCGGCTGGCTGCCAGCTGACTACACCGCCTGGGCGGACAGGCTGCTCGATGATCAGGTGGCTTTCCTGCCGCCGACGGTGTGGGAGGGAGACACGGTGGCCAGATTCGCCTTTCTGCATCCGCACACCCCGATGAGCCTGGTGACGCAGATACTCGACCGGATGGGGCCATAGGCTCACACCCCGGCCACCGGCGGAAGGAGCCCGGCATCAGCAGTCAGCAGCAGGACGTGACCGTGCAGCTGCCCGCGCACGTCGACGTCGCTGTGCGATCCTTCGGCACGCCGAACTCCATCCTCCGCCGGTTCGATTTCTGGGACAGCAACTACGAATGGCGGCGGCTGTTCAGCGAGTTGTTCGGCACCTTCCTGCTTGTTGTCGTGGCCGTCGGCGCCGGCATGGTGAACGCGCGGTTCGGCGGCAATGTCGTTCCCGGTCCGGCTCGCGTCGTCAGCCCGGCACTGATGGTGATGGCGATCATCCTGTTCATGGGCGCGGTCTCCGGCGCCCACCTGAACCCGGCAGTCAGCGTCGCCTTCGCATTGCGGGGCAACTTCCCGTGGCGCCGGGTGCCCGCCTACATCGTGGCCCAGTTCGCTGGCGGCGTGCTCGCCACGCTGCTGCTGATCGGGCTGCTCGGCAAGCAGGGCAGCGCGGGCCTCACCCTGCCCGGGCCCGGCATCTCGGTGCCAGTGGCGTTCGCCTGGGAGGTACTGCTGACCACCGGGCTGGTGAGCGTCGTGCTGGGCACAGCCTCGGGAGCGCAGCAGCTCGGTCCGATCGCGGCATTCGGCGTGGGCAGTTACATCGCCCTGGCCGGGCTGTTCGGCGCGCCGGTGAGCGGTGCCTCGATGAACCCGGTCAGGTCCCTGGCCCCGGCTCTGGTCGTCGGCAACTGGACGGCTTGGTGGGCGTACCTGGCAGGGCCGGCCCTCGGCGCGATCATCGCGGTCGGGATCGCGTTCGTGCTGCGCGGGCCCGGCGGCGGGGCGGCGGGCACCAGGGCAGCTCAGGGCACTCTCGGCACACTCTGGCTGCCCACCACGATTGGGCGTCCGTGGCTCGTGCCTGACCACCCAGAGCCGGAGCAGGGCAGTCTGAAGCCGGGAGGTCCTGAGGCGGGCGGTCCTCAGGCGGGTGGTCGTGAGGCGGGCAGTGCCGGGCCAGGCCCGGCGGACGGCGAGAGCGGCGGCGGATGAGCAGCCGTCCGGAGGCCAGGCTCGATGAGCAGGCGGCCAGGCTGACGGCAGCCCAGCGGGCGAGCCAGGGCAAGGCCGCGCGGCGGACGGTGTCGAGGGCGGCGCACGCCGTGTTCGCGCCGCAGCCAGGCCGGCCTGATCCGGTCGCGCAGCTGGAGCAGCAGGCCGCCAGCAGGGTTCCCGAGCTGCTGCCGATCAGGTACGGCCGGATGCTGGCCTCGCCACTGGCGTACTTCCGCGGCGCGGCGCTGCCGATGGCCTCGGACCTGTCCGGGACGCCGGTGACTGGGCTGATCACTCAGCTGTGCGGTGACGCGCACCTGAGCAACTTCGGCATTTACGCCTCGCCGGAACGGCGGCTGGTGTTCGACATCAACGACTTTGACGAGACGCTGCCCGGACCATGGGAATGGGACGTGAAGCGGCTGACGGCGAGCCTGGAGATCGCCGGCCGGGCGGGCGGATTCAGTGCCGGCGAGCGGCGGCGGATCGTGACGGAGACTGCCGGGCACTACCGGCTGGCCATGCGCAGGCTGGCCGGGATCGGCGACCTGGCTGTCTGGTACTCCAGCGGTGACCTCGACGAGCTCACCGCACGCTACCGGGCCGTCCTGAGCCCGCGTGAGCGCGAGCTGGCCGAGACTGATCTGGGGACCGGAGCCCGGCGCGGGTCAGCCAGGGCCCTGGCGCAGGGAGATGACGACATGGGCGCGCTGGCGCGGCTTGTTGTCTGGCGGGACGGGACGGCCAGGCTCGCGAGCGAGCCGCCGCTCCTGGTACCGGTCGGCGAGCTGCCCGCGGCAGAGTACGGCGGCGCCGCGGCCCGGCTGCACCGGCTGATCGCGGGTTACCAGGCTACCCTGGAGCCGCACTGGCGGTACCTGATGAGCCAGTTCACGGTCACCGGCCTGGCCAGGAAGGTGTCCGGCGTCGGGAGCGTCGGGATGCGCTGCTGGATCGCGCTGCTGACCGGCCGGGACAGCCGCGACCTGCTGTTCCTGCAGCTGAAGCAGGCCCAGCCGTCCGTACTCAGCCAGTTCGCTGGCGCGAGCCGGTATCTCTGCCAGGGTGAGCGCGTGGTTGCCGGGCAGCGGCTGATGCAGGCGTCGAGCGACATCTTCCTCGGCTGGCACCGGGCCGGGACGGCTGACTATTACGTGCGGCAGCTGCGGGACTGGAAGTTCTCGGTGCCGACGGACGCGATGCTCCCGGCCACGATGCGCGCCTACGGTGCTCTGTGCGGGCGCACCCTGGCCAGGGCACATGCCCGGTCCGGTGACCGGATCGCGATTGCCGCCTACCTCGGCAGCTCGACTGCATTCGACATAGCGCTCGGTGAGTTCGCTGCCGCTTACGCCGATCAGAACGACCATGACTACGCCGGGTTCCAGGCCGCGGTCCGGTCGGGGCCCCTGCCCGCAGCGCCCGTGCCCGCGGGCAGCGCCGGCTGACCGGAAGGCGGCTGTGTACCGCCCCCGGGCAGCTCCGCCCGGCAGCTCCGCCCGGCTACGTACCGCCGTCGGGCAGTTCCGCCCGGCTACGTACCGCCGTCGGGCAGCTCCGCCCGGCAGCCCAGCCCGGCGGCGTGCCGGCCGGAAACAGCCGGTCGGGCAGTTCCGCCCGGCTACGTACCGCCGTCGGGCAGCTCCACCCGGCAGCCCCGCCCGGCGGCGTGCCGGCCGGAAACAGCCCGGCTAGCGCCCGCCGCGGGCGGCGCAGGTGATGCAGGTGGTCGCCGTCGGCCTGGCCGCAAGCCGGGCGGCAGCGATCGGCTGGCCGCAGCGCTCGCACACCCCGTAGCTGCCGTCTGCCAGGCGCTCGATGGCCGCGTCGATCTGCGCCAGCTGGTCGCGGGCCTGGCCGAGGAGCGCGGCGGTGTGCTGCCGCTCGAACGCGATGGTCGCGCCCTCCGGGTCGTGCTCGTCGTCGGCGTTCGCCTGCCCGGCCGCCTGGATGATGTCAGCGAGGTCGCGGTCGAGTGCCGCCAGGCGCTCGAGAGCCAGCTGGCGCTCGGCTGCCAGCAGCGTCCGCGGTTCGTCAGCGGCTGTCATTCCTCCTGCTTATCATCCAGGCCGGACTGCCGTGCCGGACGGCGGCGTGAGCAGGCGCGCGGATCGCGGGCCGCAGCGGGCCCGATGTGCACGGCCGTGGCTGATACGGCAGGCTTGGGTCATGGCAGCTGACACCCTCACCCTCATGGCCGTGCACGCGCATCCCGATGATGAGGCATCGAGTACTGGCGGCATCCTTGCTCTCTACGCCGATCAGGGCGTCCGTACCGTGGTCGTTACCTGCACGAACGGCGAATTCGGCGATGCCCCTGGACAGGTCAAGCCGGGCGACGACGGCCACAACGAGCAAGAGGTCGCGCAGCTGCGGCTCACCGAGCTGCGCGAGTCGTGCAAGATCCTCGGTGTCAGCAATCTGGAACTGCTCGGCTATCACGACTCGGGCATGCCGGACTGGGAGTACAAGGACCGCCCGGAAGCGTTCTGCAACGTCCCGCTCGACGTCGTGGCGGCTCGGATCACCGGCCTGATCGACACCTACCGCCCGCAGATCGTCATCTCCTACGACGACAAGGGCATGTACCAGCACCCCGATCATGTGCACGCCGCGCAGGCGGCCGCCGCGGCGGCAGCGCAGTCCGCCATCCCGGCGAAGTTCTATCAGACGGCCATGCGCGGCAGCGACTGGCGCAAGGTGTGGGAGGCCCTGCGGGAGCTCGGCGCGGAGATGCCCGACGAGCGCGAGTTCACGGCGGAGCAGCAGCGCCAGATGGAGGAAGCGGAACGGCGCATCACCACGACCGTGGACATCCGCCCGGTGCTCGGGCGGAAGCGGGAGGCGCTGTTCGCGCACGCGAGCCAGATCCAGGAGAGCTGGTTCAGCAAGCTGCCGCCGGAGATCGCCGAGTCCGCGTTCGGCCGGGAGAGCTTCGTCCGGGTGACCGACACTACGGGGGCCGCGATCCCCGAGGATGACCTGCTCGCGGGTCTCAGGTAACGCCTGCCGGCGCTAAGCCAGCGCGACCCGGAGGCGACCACGTCGATGCGGTGAAGCGTGACGCACTGCAGCGCGCCGCGGCGGAAAGCACGGTCTTGCCTGGCTTCTCGCACCCCTGCTTGCCTTCGCCAGCTCGCTGTCAACAGGCTGCTGCCGAGCCACGAAATGTCGGTGCCTAACGATATTATCGAACGTGTGATCGAGGAGGAGATCACCGGCGGAGGGCGGTGAACGTCGTGACAGACCCGGGCTGGGACATCCCTGGTGTCGTGCGTGAGGGCTCTTCAGGCGACAGCGACCAGTTCGGTGTCGCTGACGCCGAGTCCGCCGCTTCGGCTGCCTCCGCAGATCCGGGTTCGGGTAGCGCGGGCGACCAGCGCAAGCGGCGCCGCAAGGCACGGCGCTCGGCGAGCCTGTCGGCAGCGGCGGGGCGGTCGGCGGGCGCGTTCGCTCGCGATCCTGCGGACGTCCAGGCCGCCACCGATCCTGCGGATAGTGTCCCGGCGGCCAGCGACCCGGCGGCCAGCGACCCGGCGGCCAGCGCCGCGCCGCCGCCAGGCCTGGCTGGCTGCCGGTCTGACAGCTCTGGCGCCGGCAGCGCTGCTTCTTCTTCGCCCTCTTCCGTTGCGCCAGCGACTGCGGCCGGGGCGCTGGAGGCGTCTGTCGGCGGCGCTGGAGTTCCTGGCTGGCGCGGATCCTACGGAGTGGCCGGCCGGGTTGCAGGCTGATTGCCTGCGGGCGCTGGCGGTGGCGGAGTCGCGGGCGACGGCGGTGCATGCGCGGGTGCTGGCCGCGTTCTGCGTGCCGGGCGGCGGCCTGAACGGCGACGGGCACCGGTCGGCGCGGGTGTGGCTGTCGTGGCAGACCCAGTCCACCGCCCGGTCCGCCGCCGGCAAGGTCGGGTGGAAGAACCGGCTGGCCGGCCACCCGGTGCTGGCCGCGGCGCTGGCCGCCGGGACGATCTCGGTGTCGTGGGCGGCCCAGTTCGCCGCCTGGACCGACGACCTCCCCTGCGACGTGCGGGACCAGGCTGACGCGGACTTCCTGACCGGCGCCGGGCGGGGCGCGGACCTGGGCACCCTCGCTCAGCTGGCCGAGGACCTGCGGCGGCGGCACGCCGGCCCTGGCGACGACGGCGAGAAGGAGTTCGCCGACCGGGCGGTCCGGCTCGCGCAGACGTTCGGCGGCGCCGGGCGGCTGGAAGGTGACCTGACCGGCCGGTGCGCCGCGGCGGTGTCGGCGGTCCTGGACTCGCTGGGCGGGCCGGGCGGGCCGGAAGACACCCGCACCCTGGTCCAGCGGCGGCACGACGCGCTGGAGGAAGCGTGCACCCGGCTGATCGCCGCCGGGATGCTGCCGCAGCGGGCCGGGCAGCCGGTCCGCCTCGAACTCGACATCACCCTGAAAGACCTGGCCGAGAACACCGGCGGGCTGGGCTGCGACGCGCTGATCCAGCCCGTCATCACCGGCCACGCCAGCTATGAGCGGCTGGAGCAGCTGCTCACCGACGACGACTACCGCGCCCGGCTCGCCGCCCGCTGCGCCGGGACCGAGAACGACGCCCGGTACGGCATCCTGCTCGAGCTGGTCACCGCGGTGCTGTCCGGCCCGCACGGCCACGCCGCCGCGCTGCGCCGCAACCTGGCCGGCGGCCCCGCCGTGCCCGTCAGCCTGCCGCTGGACATCCCCGGCGTGTTCGACACCATCCCCGTGCACCTGCGCCGCGCCGTCCGCACAAGAGACAAGCACTGCCGGTTCCCCGGCTGCGACCAGCCCGTCGCCGCCTGCGACGTCCACCACCTCATCCACCGCAAAGACGGCGGCCGGCACGCCCTCACCAACCTGCTGCTCATGTGCCGGTTCCACCACCTCATCGCCATCCACCGCTGGGGCTGGACCATCACCCTGCACCCCGACGGCACCACCACCGCCGTCAGCCCCGACGGCAGCAAGACCCTGGATAGCCATCCGCCACGCGCCAGCACCGCTGCCTGACTGCGATCAGGAACGCGAACAGGACGAGCGCGGCGAAAGCCGCGCAGTCCGGCTCCACTTGATCGGCCTGTTTCGCGTTGGCGTGATCGTTATAGGCCCAGCCCCAGCCGCAGTCCTGACCAGGGGATCTGGGCTAGCGGGGCGCATCCTTGCCGCGAGCCGGACCCGAGTGCAGAGCCGTGCTGGTCGCGCGTCCGAGAATGCCCGCGCCGCTGGACAGCGCGCGGCGCCAGGGCGGAACGCCGGAGATCTCGATCTCCAGGGAGAAGCTGAGAAACGTCCTGATCAGCACGATCAGTCCAAGCACGAGGACATTCGTCAGGGTTGGCGCTACCGCGACCGTCCTGATGAGGTCGGCCGCTACCAGCACTTCCAGGGCGAGGAGCACAGTCCCGCCGAACGCCGCCCGCAGCGCGGCGTAACTCCGGCCGGCCGCGCGGGACCGGCGCCAGACCACGATGGCCAGGACCACCGACCACACCACGCCGGCCACCAGAATGATCGCCCCGAGCACCTCGAATCCCTGCGCGACGTGCTCTATCGCCCTGGTGAACGACGAGACTGACTCCGCATCAGCGGACGCCAGCATCAGCAGCGCCATCGCATTCCCCCGGCAAGCGCCATGACCGTGCTCCTACCCTCCGGCCGCGTCTGGCTACCGTTGCCGCAGCGGCCCGAAGATCCGTACGGCACGATTAGACCGTGATCGCGATACTGGTCCGGCTGATCGGCCCTCACCACCGCAAGCACATTGCGGTCCTGCTCGCCTCGGCCGCGGGCTGCGTGCTCGTCGGTGGCGCGGCCTTTGCCGTCTCCCAGCACCTGCCGTATACGAGTGGCCTGTACTGGGCTGTCACGACCGCCACGACGGTCGGCTACGGTGACGTGACCCCGAAGGGCGGGGCGGGCCGGGTTATCGCCGTCCTCGTCATGCTGACAACGATTCCGCTGCTGGCCTCGGTATTCGCGCTGGCGACCGGCGAGGCAGCTGCTGCTGGAGTACGGAGGATCCTGGCCATGCGCAGCCATATACCGGAGGGCCGCTACCGCCTGGTGATCGGCATGAGCGACACGGTGCCCGCGATCCTGGCGGAACTGGTCTCGGCCGGGGTAGCCGTGGTGCTGGTGGCCGACGTCGATCCGGTCAGTGTCCCGCCTGAGGTCCATCTCGTCCGGGGTGACCCTACCGATGAGAAGGTGCTCAGGTCGGCGAAGCCCGAGGGCGCCGAGCAGGCACTAATCACGGGGCCGTCGGACGGCGACGTGCTCGTCAGCTCCGTGCTGGTGCGAAAGCTGGCGCCCGATCTGGAGACTGCCGCGCTAGTGAGCTCCCCGTCTGTGCGGGAGGCGCTGACCGACCTCGGCATCCATCAGACGATCTCGGCTCACGCAATGATTGCCTCGACGCTGGCCAAGAGCCTGGAGGCGCCGCATGCCTGGGACATGCTCGCCGAGCTGGTTGGCTCGAACAATCACCGGCTCGCCGAGATCGAAGCGGACGCCGCCGCGGTCGGACGGCCGCTCAGCGCGATCAGGGAGGATCGCGAGGGACTCGTTCTCGGCCTGGTTCACGACGGCAGCTTCACTCTTGGCCTGGGTGAGGATCCGGTCGTCCGGGCCGGTGACCGGCTGCTGGTCACCGAGCAGGAGCCCGCGCACCCACGCGGTGGCCATCGCCAGCCCGGCGGCGACCGCTAGCCCCCGGGCCGTGCGCGCTCGCCGCCCCGCGGTCACACTGGACTAGTGAGCGATCGGGTCAGAACCGGAGTCCGGGTCGAGGGTGTCGTCCAGGGCGTTGGGTTCCGGCCGTTCGTTTACTCGCTGGCGGCCAGCCTTGGCCTCGGCGGACTGGTCGGCAACGACGCCGACGGTGTCTTCGCCGAGGTCGAAGGGAGCGCCGAGGCGGTCGGGAAGTTCCTAGCCCTGCTTGAGCAGCAGCCGCCGCCTCTCGCCAGGATCGAGCGCGTCAGCACCCGCAGCCTCGCGCCGACCGGCTCCGCGGAGTTCGTCATCGCGCCGAGCCAGCCCGGCGGCGAGCGCCGGACACTAGTGTCCGCCGACACTGCGCCTTGCCCTGACTGCCTGCGCGAGCTGGCCGACCCGGCCGACCGCCGGTACCGCTATCCGTTCATCAACTGCACCAACTGCGGCCCGCGGTTCACTATCGTGCGCGACGTCCCCTACGACCGGGCGCTGACCACGATGGCCGGATTCGCGATGTGCGAGCTCTGTGCTGCCGAGTATCGCGACCCGGCTGACCGCCGCTTCCATGCCCAGCCGGTCTGCTGCCCGGCGTGCGGCCCGCGTCTGGCGCTGGTCGCCGCGGCCGGGACAGCACTGCCCGATGCCGCGCCCGGAAGCGCCGACCCGACCGTCGCCGCGGCAGCGCTGCTGCGCGCCGGCCAGATCGTCGCGGTCAAGGGCATCGGCGGCTACCACCTGACGGCGGACGCGGGCAATCCGGCCGCCGCGGCCGCGCTGCGCAGCCGCAAGCACCGCGAGGAGAAGCCGTTCGCGCTGATGGTGCCCGACCTGGCGGCAGCGCGGGTGCTGTGCGAGGTCGACGCCGCCGCCGAGCGGATGCTGACCAGTCCCCGCCGGCCCATCGTGCTGCTGCCACGCCGGAAGGCCGCGGACCGGCTGGTGGCGCCTGCCGTCGCGCCCGGCAACCGGCACCTCGGGCTCATGCTCCCCTACACACCGCTGCACCACCTGCTGCTGGCGGCGGTCGGCAGCCCGATAGTGGCGACCAGCGGCAACGTTTCCGATGAGCCGATCGCCTTCACCGATGCCGAGGCACGGCAGAGGCTCGCCGGAATCGCCGACGCCTTCCTTCTGCACGACCGGGCCATCCACATCAGGACCGACGACTCGGTGGTGCGCGCGCAGAGCGGACGCGAGTCGGTCATCCGTCGTTCCCGTGGTTATGTTCCTGAGGCGCTGCCCGTGCGGCCGGGCTTCAGGCGGCCGGTCCTGGCCTGCGGCGCGGAACTGAAGAACACCTTCTGCCTGGCGAAGGACGGGCACGCGTTTGTCTCGCACCACATCGGCGACCTGGAGAACGCGGAAACGCTGCTGTCGTTCACCGAGGGCATCGACCACTTCAGGCGGCTGTTCGACATCGAGCCCGGGCTGGTCGCTCATGACCTGCACCCTGACTACCTGTCCACCGCCTACGCAACGGCCCTGACCGGCGTCGACCTGCTCGGCGTCCAGCACCACCACGCCCACATCGCGTCCTGCCTCGCCGATAACGGCGAGGCAGGGCCGGTGATCGGGGTGGCCTTCGACGGCACCGGCTACGGGACGGACGGGACCATCTGGGGCGGCGAGTTCCTGGTGGCCGATCTCACCGGGTTCCGCCGGGCCGGCTTCCTCGCGCCCGTGCCGATGCCCGGCGGGGCAGCGGCGATCAGGCAGCCCTGGCGGATGACGGCCGCGTACCTGGCTGCCGCCCGCCAGGACGAGCCGCGGGGGGCGCACGCCGTGCAGCAGCGCAACGAGCGGCAGTGGGCGGCCGTGCAGGCGATGGCAGGCCGCGGCATTAACGCACCGCTGACTTCCAGCGCCGGGCGGCTGTTCGATGCGGTGGCAGCGCTGCTCGGTGTGCGGGACACGATCAGCTACGAGGGCCAGGCCGCTATCGAGCTCGAGCAGCTGACCGATGTGACCGAGCGCGGCAGTTACCCGGTGCGGACCAGCAGCGCGCCGGGCGATGCCACTGGCGATGCGGCCGAAGAGCTGGCGCCGGCGGTCGTCACTGGTGCGGACCTGGTGCTCGCGGCTGCTGACGACCAGGCGGCGGGTGTGCCGGTGCCGGTGATCGCGGCCCGGTTCCACAACGGGGTCGCGGACGCGGTTGTCGCCGTCTGCCGGCTGCTGCGCGAGCAGACGGGGCTGACCGTGGTGGCACTGTCCGGCGGGGTGTTCCAGAACGAGCTGCTGACCAGCCGGGTCTGCGCCGCGCTCGGCAGCGCGGGCTTCCGGGTGCTAACGCATAGCCGGGTGCCCTGCAATGACGGCGGCATCAGCCTCGGCCAGGCCGCCGTGGCCGGGGCCTGCGACCGCCTTCGCTGAGCGGCAGCGGGCTAGTCGTGCGGCGGCAGCACGCGGCGCCGCAGCCAGTCGTACCAGCCCTGCATGCCGTCACCGGTGGTGACCGACAGCTGCAGCAGCATCGCGTCGGGCGCAGTCCGGCGCAAGTCTGACATGTACTGCCTTACGTCGAAGTCGACGTAGGGCAGCAGGTCCGTCTTGTTCAGCAGCACCAGGTCCGCCTGCCGGAACATGTGCGGGTACTTCAGCGGCTTGTCCGCGCCCTCGGTCACGGAGGCGAGCACTACCTTCGCTTCCTCGCCGAGGTCGAACAGTGCCGGGCAGACCAGGTTGCCGACGTTCTCGATGACAACGATCGACCCGCTCGGCGGATCGAGCCCCCGCAGGCCCTGCGCCACCATATCCGCGTCGAGGTGGCAGCCAACCCCGGTGTTGATCTGTACCACCGGGCTGCCGGCTGCCTGGATGCGCTTGGCGTCCAGCGCCGTCTCCTGATCGCCCTCGATTACCGAGATCGACATCCTCCCGGCAAGTTCCCTGGTCGTCCGCTCAAGCAGCGTGGTCTTGCCGGAGCCGGGTGAGCTCATCAGGTTGATCGCCAGGATGCCACGGTCCCGGAGCCACTGCCGGTTGGCCCGCGCCAGGTCGTCGTTCTTGGCGAGCACTTTCTGCTGCAGCTGGACCGTCCGCCCGGCGCCGGACGCATCCGCGATCTGCGCGTGGCCCGCGTCCTGGCCGGCGGCCCGTGCTCGTGCTCGTGCTCGTGCGCCCCGTGCTCGTGCGGCCCGTGCTCATGCGCCCGGCCAGGGTGGCCGCCGCCAAGCCAGGCAGGCACTGGCCGGTCCGGCGCCAGCAATGTGATCAGGGCGCCGGAAGAGCAGCCGCATGTTCCGCACATAACTAAGCCACCTGCACTGACGTTATCTTGAGGTCCTGGCCGGCAAGGACGGTCACCTCGGCGCTCCCGCACGGGCACATGGCGATCGGTCCGTCTGGCTCGAAATCCCTGCCGCAGATCCGGCAACGGCATACCGCGGGCGGCTGGGCGATCTCCAGCGTGGCGCCCTCGAGGCTGGTCCCCTCAGTGACCAGGTCGAAGCAGAATCGGACAGAGTCAGCGACCACGCCCGACAGTGCGCCGATCTCGAGCCGGACACAAGTGACCCGCCGGCCGGGCAGGCGCTCCCGTACCGCGTCCACCAGACCCTCGGTAATGGCCAGTTCGTGCACTGCTTCGCCTTAGTCGTGGATGGGATGAGTGTCAGCAGATCCGCGGTAGCGGGTCGCCGACCAGCAGGTCGACGATCCGGGTGCCGCCGAATGCCGTCTTGAGCTGGACAATGCCGGGCGGCTGCGCGGTGATCGTCCCGATCGCGGCGGCGCCCGTGCCCTGCGGATGAGCCCGCAGCGCCGCCAGTGCGCCATCGGCGTCCTCCGGGCTGACGACGGCTACCAGCCGGCCCTCGCAGGCCACGTACATCGGGTCGATGCCCAGCAGCTCGGAGGCGCCGCGTACCTCGGCGCGGACCGGGATGTCCCCCTCGGTCACGATCACGCCGACGCCTGCTGCCACGGCGATCTCGTTGAGGATGGTGGCGACGCCGCCCCTGGTCGCATCGCGCAGCGCCCGGACGCCTGGTGCCGCCGCCAGCAAGCTCGCGACGAGGCCGTTCAGAGGCGCGGTATCCGAGCAGATATCGGCCTCGATATCCAGCTCGCCGCGGGCCAGCATGATCGTGACGCCATGGTCGCCGATCGGGCCGGAGACCAGGACGACGTCACCGGGGCGGGCCCGGGCAACTCCCAGGTCCAGGCTGTGCTCGATGACCCCGACGCCGGCGGTGTTGATGTAGCAGCCGTCCGCCTTGCCTTTCTGCACGACCTTGGTGTCGCCGGTGACGACCTGCACGCCGGCCGCCACTGCGGCGGCCTGCATGGAGGCGACGATCCTGGTCAGGTCGGCAACAGGGAAGCCTTCCTCGAGAATGAACCCGGCGGACAGGTACAGCGGGACCGCGCCTGCCGTGGACAGGTCATTGACGGTGCCGTTCACCGCGAGGTCGCCGATGTCACCGCCCGGAAAGAACAGCGGCGAGACCACGTAGGAGTCGGTGGTCAGCGCCACCCTGGCGCCGTTGACATGCAGCCGCGCCGCGTCCTCGAGCGGCTCGAGCAGCGGATTGCGGAAGGTGTCGAGGAAGACCGCCTCGATCAGCGTCTGGGTCGCCTTGCCGCCCGCCCCGTGCGACATGGTGATGCGGTCTTCCTTCACCCGCGGCCGCGCGCGCCTGGCCCGGTCGATGCGCTCCAGCACCAGTTCCTCGCGCACGGTTCCCGGCAGCGGCTGCGGTGAGCCGTGCCGCTCGAAGCGGGCGGTCTCCCCCTGGACCTGCTCGTCGTGCTCGCGCAGCGCCCGCTCGACCCAGCCCGCGCTGGCCGCGGCCTCGTCCGGCGCAGCCGGCGCGCCGCCGTCAGGGGCCGTACCGGCCGCGACGCCAGGGGAATCCAGGTGACCGCGGGTCATGACGGGCTCGCCTCCCGGACGCGCTGCCGGGTGAGACGGCCGTAGTTGTAGTACGCCGCGCAGGCTCCCTCCGGCGAGACCATGCAGGTGCCGATCGGGGTCTCCGGCGTGCACGCGGTGCCGAATACCTTGCACTCCCAGGGCTTCAGCACGCCCTTGAGCACCTCGCCGCACTGGCATGCCTTGGGATCGGCCACCCGCACGCCGGGAACGGAGAACAGCCGCTCGGCGTCAAAGCGGGCGTACTCCTCGCGGACGGCCAGCGCGGAATGCGAGATGAAGCCGAGACCACGCCACTCGAAGTAGGGCCGAAGCTCCATGGTCTGGCCGATCGCGCGTAGTGCGACCGGGTTGCCGTCCCACGGGACGACGCGGGAGTACTGGTTCTCTATAGTCGAGGTGCCCTGCGACAGCTGCAGCATCAGCATGTAGATCGACTGCAGAATGTCCAGCGGCTCGAAGCCAGCGACGACCACGGGCTTGCCGTAGTCGCGGGCGATGAACTCATAGGGACGGCAGCCGATCACGGTGGACACGTGACCGGGGCCGATAAACCCGTCCAGGCGCAGGTCAGGCGAGTCGAGGATGGCCTTGATCGCCGGAATGATCGTCACGTGATTGCAGAAGACCGAGAAGTTCGGCAGGCCCTCGGCGGCGGCGCGCAGCACGGTCATGGCCGTCGACGGGGCGGTCGTCTCGAAGCCGATCGCCATGAACACCACGCGCTTGTCCGGGTTCTGCCGCGCGATCTTCAGTGAGTCCAGCGGCGAGTACACCATCCGGATGTCGGTGCCGCGGGCCTTCGCGTCGAAGAACGAGCCGTTGCTGCCGGGCACCCGCATCATGTCGCCGAACGACGTCATGATCACGTCCGGGTCGCTGGCCAGGGCCATCGCGTCGTCGACCCGGCCCATCGGGATCACGCAGACCGGGCAGCCGGGGCCGTGGACCAGCGTGACCTGCTCGGGCAGGTAATCCTCGAGCCCGTGCTTGTAAATGGTGTGGGTGTGGCCGCCGCACACCTCCATCAGCTTGTACTGGCGGCCGGGCTCGCACAGCGCCGTGATCCGGGCGGCGAGGGCATGGGCCTTGTCAGCGTCGCGGAACTCATCGACAAACTTCATCGCGTCGCCCCTCTACTCGATCCGGGATTCGGCCAGCGCGGCCAGCTCGTCCTCGTAGGCCTGGCCGATGCCCTCGAGGAACTGCAGGGCCGCCGCGGCCTCTGCCTCGTCGATCTTGGACAGCGCGAACCCGACGTGGATCAGCACCCAGTCGCCCGGCTCGAGCTTGTCGTCCTCCAGCAGGCCCACGTTGATCACCCGCCGGACACCGCTCACATCGACCCTGGCCAGGTCTGGCTGGTCGGGCAGGAACTCGATCACCTCACCGGGAATCCCGAGGCACATGGGCCCACCCCTTCGTGGTTAGTCGGTGCTCGTCGGACCCGGCCGCGCCGGCAACGAGATCCATGATCACGGCGACCGCCTCGTCGACGGCCGCGGCTACCGGCTCGCTCAGCCCGATGCCGTAGTCGACGCTGGCGGGCTCGCAGCCGACGACCAGGACCTGGCGCTCGGCCGCATCGAGCATTCCGAGCATGCCGAGCACGATGTCCGGCTGCATGCCATGCGCGTTGAACAGCGGGCTCGCCGCCAGTCCGGCATCGTCGTCCGCCGCCGGCACCGCCGCGGGTTCCGGCTCGATGACGTAAATCGTGCCGGGCTCGCCGCCGCGGGCGGTCGCGTCCACCAGGATCGCAGAGCTGTAGCCCCCCGCCAGGTCGTAGGCCAGGTGCATGCCCCTGATGCCGTAGTCGACCACCTGCGCCCAGTCCGGCAGGCCCGCTCCGGCGAGCGGCCCGCCACCTCGACGCCGAAGCCGTCGTCGCCGAGGAAGATGTTGCCGACGCCCGCGATCAGGAGCCTGCCGCTCATGGCGCCGCCACCGCCCCGCCACCGCCGTCGAGCGCCGCCTGGCACAGCTCCCAGAGCACGTTGTACATGGTGGTCTGGGCCTCCTGGATGCGGTGAACCGAGGCCGAGGGAGCGACGAACAGGTAGTCGATGCTGTCGAGCTCGGCCATCTTGCCGCCGGAGTAGCCCGCGATGCCGACCGTCAGCATGCCGCGCCTGCTCGCCTCATCGAAGGCCCGCAGCAGGTTGTCTGAATTGCCGCTGGTCGACATGCCGACGGCGATGTCAGCCCTGCCGCCGAAGGCGGCGATCTGCCGGGCGAAGACGACGTCCACGCCGATGTCATTGCTGAGGGCTGTCAGCACGGACGCGTCACTGGCCAGGCTCAGGGCTGGCAGCGGCGTCGCCGTCCCGCCGGGATACAGGAACAGCGTCGCCAGCTGCTGCGCGTCGGTTGCGCTGCCGCCGTTGCCGAAGGCCAGCAGCCGGCCGCCCGCGGCGAACCGCGCGGCCATGTCCCGCGCGCAGGCGACCAGGCGGGCGCCGTCGGCAGCCCGCACCGCCCGCCGCAGCTGCAGGATCTCCTCCGTCTTGGCGACCGTCGACTCACGCACCTGCTCAAGGACGGCGGACACATCCGTCGTGCCGGAGTACAGGAACGGGTAAAGAGACTCGATCGAGCCTTCCGGTCCGTGCTGCGTCACCGGCGTGCTCCCGCGTGCGGATCGCTGCGTCACCGGGGCACCACCGCGATCGCCTCCCTGGCGTGGACCAGGATTCTGTCGCCGACCGCGGCGGTCACCAGGGCCACGCTGACTTCCTCGGTGCCCTGGCCGGTGTCGACGAGAGCCAGCTCGTCGTCGAGCAGCCGGATCACTGTGACCTGGACAGCGGCGTCCGAGCAGGTGATGCAGACCTCGTCATGGCACTCGGGCACGCTCATGCTACGACTCCGGGTGCCAGCACTCCGGGCTGCTCGAAGAACACGTGCACGAGTTCCCAGAGCACGTGATAGGCGGTGACCTGGAGCTCCTTCACGATGCGGGGATCGGCTGAGCGGGTCACCAGCAGGTGGTCGACGGCAGGGCAGGCGGCGATGGCGCCGCCGTCGCCGCCCACCAGCGCGATCGTGAGCATCCCGAGCTCACGGGCGGTGAGCAGGCCGGACAGGACGCTGGCGCAGTTGCCGTCAGCGGAGATGCCGAGCGCAATATCCGCGGCCGAGGCGAGATAGCGCAGCTGGTGGCTGAAGATCGCGGCCATCCCGCTGCTGGCGGCGATGCCGGTCACGGTGGCGACGTCGGAGGTCAGCGAGATGGCCGGCAGCGCCCGCTTGCCGACGATGACGGGGTGCACGAACTCGACCGCGACGTGCTGGGCGTCGGTGCTCGGGCCGCCGGTGCCGAAGACCACGAGCTTGCCGCCCTCATGGAACCTGATCGCCATCTGGTGACACGCGGCCGCCACGGCGCCGGCCTGCGCGCCGAGGTCGCGTACCGGCTGCTCCCTGCGCTCGAACAGGTCGCTGACCGAAGGCGCGGGCGGTCCTGAGCCGGGCGGGGCCGCCTGCGGCCGCGGGCTCACGAGCCCTGCCCCTGGTCTGCGTCCGCCGACAGGTCGATGTCGGCTTCCACCTCGACGGCGTCGGCCACCCTGAGCGAGCCGAGGAAGGCGGAATACGGCTTGATGCCGTAGCCGGTCTGCCGGACGGTCGTGGTAGCGCGGTAATGGCCGGGCTCAGGCTGGCTGACCGCGAGCCGCTGCGGCCCGGACTTGCCCGCCAGCGCCAGCGTGCCGATGATGGTGCCGCCGGTGCCGGTCGCATCCGGCTCGAAGCCGGTGGCGGTGAAGGTCGCCTGCGGGTACCGGTCGGCGCCCAGCACCTTGCGGGCGCTGACGGCGATCTCGCGCTTATCCCGGTCGCTCAGCGGCTTGATGCCGCCAGTCCCGTCGCGCACGACCAGCGCCCCGAGATCAATCGTGACGGTCAGGGCCGATGGCGCGAGGTCCTGCTCCACGACGAGCTCGCCGGTCCACCTGACTGCGTCGATAGTCAGATCATGACCGGCCGAAGCGGCCAGCCCGTCGCGGAAGGTCCGTAAGGTAATCCGGCCTGTGTCCGTGCCGAACTGGTGGCGTCCCGGGTGAATCGCCATAGCAGAACCGTAGGACACAAGTGGGGGGACGTCCAGTGATCCCGCAAGACAGGTCTGGCCATTCCGCGCAATTGCCTGAGGCACGTGCATGGCTATGGCAGCGGGACTTCGCCGAACACTTCCTGAATTCGCCGCAGGTCGCGCATTCGCGGCTCGGTCGCACCGCCGACCCACCTGCTCACGGTCTTTACCGAAACACCGAGCTGACGTGCGGCCGCTTCCTGCGTCAGCCCTTCCCGGCGGAGCGCGCTCGACATCCACTCGGCGAATGTCTCCGGCTGCTCCTGTGCCGGGACCGGCGGGCCACCCGGGCCGGCCTGGCCCGGCGCATCCGCCGGTACCGCGTACAGCCCGGCGGCGGCCTGACCGCCCGCCGGCGACCGGTACGGCGTGACTGGCTGGACAGATGTGACTGGCTGGGCTCCGGTGGCAGGCGGTGCAGCTGCGGGCGGGCCTGCTGGGGGGAAGGCTGTAGGTGCGCGGCGGTCCCGGCGTCACCGGCGACTGGATGGCCGTGTCGGAGTGCAGGACGTCTACCTCGACATGCTCAGGGAAAATGCGGAAGGCAACCTGAATCGAGCCGGTCGGCCCGGCCGCGTCGAGCAGCGCGCGGAAGACCGTCTCGCCGACCTCGCGGGTGCCTTCCTCGGTCAGCGGGGACTCAGCCAGGCACCTCCGGACGAAGTCCCTGATGTCCGGGATGGAGGACGGCCGTGCCGGGAACACCTGGGAGAGCACGACGACGGGCACGACCTCAATCGGCGTCCCTGAGGGTCCGTAGATGGGCTCCGCCACCGGTCTTTCTCCCTTTGCGCGCACCCCATGGTGCAGCGCCCCGGGGTTGGTAGCCAATGTACGTCGTGCGCGCGCTGCCGGGAACCCCGAGGTGGCTTTCAGCCACTTGCGCGCGCCTTTAGCCGAGCCGTTTCCGCCAATCTGGTCCAGTCACAAATGGGCTGAGCGTTCTGGTGCTCATGACCGGATTTCCACCATAGTGTGCCACGCGAGAGGACATTTCTGTCCGGTGAAGTGACTGGTCCGTCTTGTCGGCGGGAAGTGGCAGGTCTAGCATTGCGTCCGTCGCGCATCACCGAAGGCGAGGTGCGTTGTGAGCAATTTCGCCGGCGCAGTTTCGCTTGCCGCCGCGCCATTACCGATCTTGCCGCGGTCATGCGCGCCGGCACGGGAACATGGCGGGGGAGTACCGGTATGCCGGGGTCCGGGGAAGGCCTTTTTTCCCGCTGCCCGCCGCACCGGTCATCGCCACCGCACCGACCGGGTTGAGCCCGGCCAGCATCCAGCCGTCTCACAAGTCAGGAGGTGGCCTCGCGATGGCCGCTGACACACAGACAGACGCCGCGCAGGCCGAGACAGCCGAGCCCGTTGTCCACATTCTGTGGATGAATGGCGGGCTGGGCTGCGACGGGGACTCCGTCGCCCTGACCGCCGCGACCCAGCCGAGCATCGAGGAGATCGCGCTCGGAGCCCTGCCCGGGCTGCCCAAGGTCGCCGTGCACTGGCCGCTGATCGACTTCGAGTGCGGACCGGAGACCGGGGCCGACAACTTCATCGAGTGGTGGCACAAGGCCGACCGCGGCGAGCTCGACCCGTTCGTGCTCGTGGTCGAGGGCTCGATCCCCAACGAGGCGATCAAGCCCGAGGGCTACTGGTGCGGCTTCGGCAACAATCCGGCCACCGGGCAGCCGATGACCACCAACGAGTGGCTGGACCGCCTCGCGCCCAAGGCGACGGCCATCCTCGCGGTCGGTACCTGCGCGACTTACGGCGGCATCCACGCGATGGCGGGGAACCCGACCGGGGCCATGGGCGTGCCCGACTACCTGGGCTGGGACTGGCGGTCGAAGGCCGGGCTGCCCATCGTGTGCGTGCCGGGCTGCCCGATTCAGCCGGACAACCTGTCCGAGACGATCCTCTACCTGCTGTACCAGCTGGCCGGGTCGGCTCCCATGATCCCGCTAGATGAGGCGCTCCGGCCGACCTGGCTCTTCGGCGCCACCGTGCATGAGGGCTGCGACCGGGCCGGGTACTACGAGCAGGGCGATTTCGCCAGCGAGTACGGCTCGCCCAAGTGCCTGGTCAAGCTCGGCTGCTGGGGCCCGGTCGTTAAGTGCAACGTGCCCAAGCGCGGCTGGATCAACGGCGTCGGCGGCTGCCCCAACGTCGGCGGTATCTGCATCGCCTGCACCATGCCCGGCTTCCCGGACAAGTTCATGCCGTTCATGGACGAGCCGCCCGGCGCCCGGGTGTCCACCGCCGCCAGCAGCCTGTACGGAACCGTCATCCGTGCCCTGCGCGGCTTCACGGCCAGGACAGCCGACGAAGAGCCCAAGTGGCGCAAGAAGGGCGACGAGCTGCTGACTGGCTACAAGCAGACCTGGTGACCCCACGAGGCACCGCTCGGGCCGCGCGCCGGCCCGGCCTGGCGGTACCGCACGCGGAAGAAGGAACGGGATATGACTGCGGTTGAGGACAGCACTGGCCTCGTGGAGATGGCCTGGGATCCGATTACCAGAATCGTCGGGAGCCTGGGTATCTACACCAAGATCGACTTTAAGCAGAAGAAGGTGGTGGAGTGCCACAGTACTTCGTCCATCTTCCGCGGCTACAGCATCTTCATGAAGGGCAAGGACCCGCGGGACGCGCACTTCATCACCAGCCGGATCTGCGGCATCTGCGGTGACAACCACGCCACCTGCTCGGTCTACAACCAGAACATGGCCTACGGCGTGCGGCCGCCGCACCTGGGCGAGTGGATCATCAACCTCGGCGAGGCCGCCGAGTACATGTTCGACCACAACATCTTCCAGGAGAACCTGGTCGGAGTTGACTTCTGCGAGCGGATGGTCGGCGAGACCAACCCGGGCGTGCTGGAACTGGCCAACCGGACCGAGGCCCCGCACGCGGCCGACCACGGCTACAAGTACATCGGCGACATCATGCGGTCGCTGAACCCGCTGGAGGGCGAGTTCTACCGCGAGGCGCTGCAGGTCTCCCGTTCCACCAGGGAGATGTTCTGCCTGATGGAGGGCCGGCACGTGCACCCCTCCACGCTGTACCCGGGCGGTGTCGGCACCACGCCGACAGTGCAGCTGTTCACCGACTACCTGACCCGGCTGATGCGCTACGTGGAGTTCATGAAGCGCGTCGTTCCCATGCACGATGACCTGTTCGACTTCTTCTACGAGGCGCTGCCCGGCTATGAGGAGGTCGGCCGCCGCCGCGCCGACCTGGTCTGCTGGGGCAGCCTGAACGACCCCGAGCACTGCGACTTCCGGTACGACCACATGACCGACTGGGGCCGGAAGATGTTCGTCAGCCCCGGCGTCATCCGGGACGGCCAGCTCCTCACCAACGACCTGGTCGAGATCAACCTCGGCATCCGGATCCTGCTCGGCAGCTCGTACTACGAGGACTGGGAAGACCAGGAGATGTTCGTGACCCGTGACCCGCTGGGCAACCCGGTGGACCGCAGGCACCCGTGGAACCAGCACACGATCCCGCGGCCGGCCAAACGCAACTTCGATGACAAGTACAGCTGGGTCATGTCGCCCCGCTGGTTCGACGGCGAGAACCATCTGGCTGCCGACACTGGCGGCGGCCCGATCGCCCGGCTGTGGGCGACCGCCCAGGGCGGCCTGGTGGACTTCGGCTACGTCAAGTCCACCGGCAGCAGCGTGCTGATCAACCTGCCGCGCACGATGACCAGGCCCGAGGTGACGTTCGAGTGGAAGGTGCCCTACGACAAAAACGGCGCCCCGCTGTCGAACGCGATCGAGCGCGACCGGGCCCGCACCTACTTCCAGGCCTATGCCGCGGCCGCCGCGCTCTACTTCATGGAGCAGGCGCTCGCGGAGCTCAGGGCGGGCAACACTAAGACCTGGGAGCCGTTCACCGTGCCCGACGAGGCCAATAGCGTCGGCTTCACCGAGGCTGTCCGCGGTGTCCTGTCGCACCACATGGTGATCAGGGGCGGCAAGATCGCCAACTATCATCCGTACCCGCCCACGCCGTGGAACGCCAGCGTCCGCGACAGCTTCGGCACGCCGGGACCGTACGAGGACGCGGTGCAGAACACGCCGATCTTCGAGGAGAACCCGCCGGACCAGTTCAAGGGCATCGACATCATGCGCGCGGTGCGGAGCTTCGACCCCTGCCTGCCCTGCGGCGTGCATATGTACATGGGCAACGGCAAGTCGCTGCAGAAGGTGCACTCGCCGATGGCCGCGATCTTGTCCACCTGATAGTCCCGGACTGGGCCCGGGCGCGCGGGCCCTGGCCCAGTCCGTCAGCCAGACGCACGGACGCACGGCGGGCAGGCCTGAGCTGCCCGGCAGACGGAGGCGAGACGCATGACCGGCGTGCAGGCAGTGAGCGCACGAGTCGAGGAACTGCTCGGGGCACTGAACTCCGGCGGATTCGGTGGCGCCGCGCCGGCGGCCGAGGAGCTCGTCGGCCTGCTGGTCGGCCTGTACGGCGACGGGCTCGGCCAGATCGTGACCGTGCTCAGGGACCAGGGCCCGGCCGGCGAGGAGATGCTGGCCCGGCTGGCTGACGACCCGCTGGTCGAGAGCCTGCTGCTACTCCATGGCCTTCATCCGCTGGACGTGGACGCGAGGATCCAGCGTGCCCTGGACCGGGTTCGGCCCTACCTGGGCTCGCACGCGGGCGGCGTGGAGTACCTCGGTGTCGTCGACGGCGTGGCCCGGCTGAGGCTGGAAGGCAGCTGCCACGGCTGCCCGTCCTCGACCGTGACGGTGCAGCTGGCGATTACCAGCGCCGTGCAGGATGCCGCGCCGGAGGTCACCGAGGTCGCCGTCGAGGGCATGACGGCGCCGCCCGAGCCGAAGCTGCTGCAGATCGGCCGGCGGCCGGACGAGGTCCGGGCTGAGAACCACAACCATGACCAGAGCGGAAACGGGGCCTGGGTCACCCTGCCGAACATCGGGCCGCCGAGTTCGCGGCCGGTCAGCGCCGCCGCCGACGGCGTGGCCGTGCTCGTCTGCTCGGTGCGCGGGACGCTGTACGCCTACCGCGACAGCTGCGCGGCCTGCGGCACCTCGATGGCGGAGGGCAGTCTGGACCGCGAGATCCTCACCTGCCCGGCCTGCGGCGCGCAGTACAACGTCCGGCTGGCGGGCAAGGGCCTGGCCGCGTACGCAGCGCTGCACCTGGATCCGCTACCGCTGCTGGCCGACAGCCAGGGCGTCCGGGTGGCAGTCCCTGAGGTGGTGGCCTCGTGACGGGCCAGACCGGCCTTCGCAGGTTTGTCCGGCCCGCGGCTGCGGCGCCGCCCGCTCCGGCCCCGCCGGCTGCACCGGCGCCTGCTGCACCTGCACTGGCCGAACCGGCGCCCCCCGCACCTGTGCCTGCCGTCGCGCCGCCCGCCCGCGGCGGCTCGGGCCCGCCCGGCCTGTCCGCGACCCCCGTTTCCGCCGAGGCGGTCGCGGCGATGGGCCTGCTGCCGGGCCGGGCGCCGCAGCAGAGCGGGCAGCCCGCCGAGGCGCCGGAGCGCTGCGAGCTGTGCGCGACTGAGGTGGGCGCCGAGCACGGGCATATCGCCGACCTGGAAGGCGCCTCGCTGCTGTGCGCGTGCCGAGCGTGCTATCTGCTGTTCACCCAGCAGGCCGCCGGCCGCGGGCGCTACCGTGCGGTGCCTGACCGCTACCTGCACGACCCGGGCCGGGTGATCACCCCGGCGGAGTGGGACCAGCTGGAGATCCCGGTCGGCCTGGCGTTCTTCCTGCGTACCTCACGGGACGCTGGCGGGATCACTGGCTTCTATCCGAGCCCGGCCGGCGTGACCGAGTGCATCCTGGACCTGCAGCTGTGGGGTCGCCTGGTCGCCGAGTACCCGCTTCTCGGCGCGCCGGAGCAGGATGTCGAGGCTGCACTGATCAGCCGGACGGACTCCGGGGTCGAATACTTCCTCGTTCCCGTCGATGTTTGCTATGAACTTGCCGGCCGCATGCGGCTCAGCTGGCGCGGCTTCGACGGCGGGACCGAGGCGAGACAGAGCATCGCCGCCTTCCTGGCTACCGTGCGAGACCGCGTCCGGCCCTTCAGCCAGGAGGCCAGCCATGCCTGAACTGGCCTTCGACTGCACCGGTGCGCGTGCCGACAGGTACGCGGTCGTGCCGTCGATGTTCTTCACGCTGCGGATCAGCGAGACCACCGGCGAGCGAGTCGACGCCATCGCGCTGCGCTGCCAGTTCCGGATCGAGCCCGCCAGGCGCCGGTACTCCGACGACGAGGCTGAACGGCTGAACGACCTGTTCGGCGAGACGCAGCGCTGGGCCGACACGCTGAAGCCGATGCAGTTCACCCAGATCTCGATCATGGTCCCCGGGTTCACCGGCAGCACCGAGATCGACCTGCCGGTGCCGCTCACCTATGACATGGAGATCGGCGCGACCCGGTACTTCGCCGGCCTTGATGACGGCGAGGTCCCGCTGCTCCTGCTGTTCAGCGGCACCGTCTTCGGGACAGCCGGCGGCCGGATGTCGGTGACGCAGGTGCCGTGGAGCAAGGAGACCAGCTACCGGCTGCCGATCAGCGTGTGGCGGGAGGCCATCGACGCGCATTTCCCGAACACAGCCTGGATCAGGCTGGGCATGCTCACCTTCGACGACCTGCTGCGCTTCAAGACCGCTAAGGGCCTGCCGACCTGGGAGGCCACGATCCTGCACCTGCTGTCCGAGGCCGCCGACCGGGCAGAAGGCCCGGCATGAGACTCAACGCCGGCCACCTGGATCACGCCCGCCGGGTCGCGGACGCGATCCTGTACGAGGGCTACCTCCTGTACCCCTATCACCAGGGCTCGCAGAAGAATCGGGCCCGGTTCCAGTTCGGGGTGCTGATGCCGCGCGGCTACGCGGCCATCGACCCGAATGAGGCCAGCGCCAGCCAGAGCGAGTGCCTGCTGGAATGCCCGGACGACGCCGAGGTGCGGGTCCTGGTCCGGTTCCTGCACCTGCAGCGGCGGACCGTCCAGGGCGTCTCCCCGGAGACCGGCGAGCTGCACGACGTCGGCACGCTCGACGTCGACGGCACCGAGTACACATGCTTCGACGAGGCAGCCGAGCGAGAGCAGCGGCTGACCGCCCTGGTGTCGGAACTGCTGGCCGGAGACTGCAACACAGAGTTTCACATCGGACCGGGCGAGGCGGCCGAGGAGATCACGGACGAGCGGGGCCGGGTGGCCGGGCGGCTGCTCCGGCAGTGGAGCGCGCTGGACGGGGTGATCCGGCTTCATGCCGAGCGGGTCGCCGGTCCTTATCAGGCTCTGCGGCTGCAGCTGCAGGTGGACAACACCACCACCCCGCTGGCTGAGCTGGAGAGCCGGGACGACGGGCTGCGGCACGCCCTGATCGCCGCGCACTCGCTGACCGGCGTTCCCGGCGGCACGTTCCTGTCCATGACCGATCCCCCGGAGTGGGCGGCAGCTGAGGTAGCTGCCTGCCAGAACACCGGCACCTGGCCGGTACTCGCCGGCCCGGCTGACTGCACCGACCTGATGCTGTCCTCGCCGGTCATCCTCTACGACCACCCGGAAGTGGCCGCCGAGAGCGCCGGGGACCTGTTCGACGCCACCGAGATCGACGAGATCCTCACGCTCCGCACGATGACGCTCACCGAGACCGAGAAGCGCCAGGCCCGCGCCACCGACAGCCGGGCAGCCGCGCTGATGGACCGGCTCGATGACATGCCGGCGGAGATGCTGGAGCGGATGCACGGCGCGATCAGGTACCTGCGCTCGGCACCCGCCGGAGCGGCTGTCTTCCCCGCCCCCGAGGTGACGGACCGGCCGTCGGTTCCGTGGTGGGATCCGGGATCGGACGCCTCGGTCTCGCCCGAGACCGACCACGTGCTGATCAATGGCGTCCGGGTCACCAGGAACTCACGGGTGCTGATGCAGCCCGGCAGCCGCCGGGCCGACGCGCAGGACCTGTTCCTGGCCGGCCGGGAGGCCGTCGTCGAGGCAGTCCTCTTCGATGTCGACGGGCAGGTGCACCTGGCCGTCACCCCGGCCGATGACCCGGCTGCGGACATGCAGCGCAACCACGGCAGGTTCCTCTACTTCGCGCCGGATGAGGTCGTTCCCCTGCCTGACGCGCCATCCACTGAGCATCCGGAGGGAGGGGAGCGATGATCACGAGGCTGGTCAAGGCGGCACTGCTGGCGGCGGTGATCGCGGCGATCGTGCAGTCGGTACCGGACATCAAGCGGTACCTCGAACTACGGGACATGTGACCGGCGGCGGCAGCACGCCGCGACTGGCCGGGCCAGCTGGCACCACGACGGGTCGGCACGCTTGCTCTTCTCACCCCCACGCAGGCAAGGCGGGACCATGGAAACAGTCATCGGCTTCGTGGCCGGCTACATCGCCGGCTGCCAGGACGGCCCCGACGGCGTGAAGCGGCTGCGCTCCACTGCCGAGGCCATCATCAGCTCGGAGGAGTTCCGGCGGCTCGCCGCCGAGGCAATGAGCTTCGCCGAGACGTTCGCCCGGCGGGCAGCGTCGCGCGGCGGCCAGGGCGGTCTGGCAGGAACTGTCGGGACCGTGTCCGACCTGGTGCACCGGGCATCGGCGCTCGGCAAGGGGCCGCGGGCCGCCTGATCACCGCGGCCTGACCGCCCGCGCGGGACCGGTATTGCCATCCGGGCCCCAGGCGCTGGTAGCAGTTCCGTCATGATGGCCGCCCGGCCCCGGAGATTTGGGACACTACGGTCGTGGACGGGAAACTCATTCTCATCGACGGCTCCTCGGTGCCGGTCGACGAGACCAGCATCAAGAGTGCCCTCGCTGACGGCACCATCCTGTGGCTTGATTTCAAGCCCGCCGACCCTGATGGCGTCGCCTTGCTGCGGGATGAGTTCCAGCTGCATCCGCTGGCCATCGAGGCGGTCAGCGACTTCGGTCAGCGGCCCAAGGTGGAGGACTTCGGCAACGTCGTCTACCTGGTCGGATACGGGGTGACGGGGCAGGGCCGGGACGATTTCGCCGAGGTCCATATCTTCGTTGCCAAGGATTACCTGATCACGATCAGGAACGACCACTGTCATGCGCTTGACGAGCTCTGGGACCGGCTCGGCCGGCCCGGCGGGCTGCCCAGGGGGACGAACAGGCCACTGCGGCTGATCTTGCTGCACCACATCGTGGACAGCATGGTCGACAGCTTCTTCCCGCGGCTGTCGGAGTTTGACGATCACATCGACGAGCTCCAGGAGCAGATCTTCGCCCGGCCGAGCAACGACCAGCTGGCCGAGCTATTCAATATGCAGCGCTGGCTGGTCACCGCGCGCAAGCTGGTGTCGCCGCAGCGGGACGTCATGGCGGCGCTCGTCGGCGGCATGGTGGATCTGCCCGGTACCACCCCGGACAGCGACCCCTACCTGCGCGACCTTTACGACCACATGATCCGGGTCAGCGACCTGATCGACAGCTACCGTGACCTGCTGAGCAACGCCATGGACGCCTACCTGTCGATGGTGTCCAACAATCTCAACCAGGTCATGAAGCAGCTCGCGATCATCGCCACGATCTTCCTGCCGCTGTCGTTCCTGACCGGCTTCTTCGGCCAGAACTTCGCCTGGCTGGTCCTCCACCTCGGCGGCTGGCCGACCTTCGTGATCTTCGGCCTCGGGAGTGAGCTGCTGGCCGTGGCCGGCCTGTACTGGCTGTTCCGCCGCCGGGGCTGGATCGGCTCCGGCGGCTAGCCTGCCTGCGGTCCCGGCGGCGGGCCGAGGCCCTACGCTTGCGGGTATGGCGACTGGTGTGACGCCCCGGGCGCGGGCCCGTAAGTGGCAGAAGGAAACGCGCCTCGGGCTGGTGCGGCGGGCGAGGCAGATCAACCGGATCCTGGCCGAGACCTACCCGGAGGCCCACTGCGAGCTGGACTTCCAGAACCCGTTCCAGCTGCTTGTCGCCACGGTCCTGTCGGCCCAGACCACCGACGTCAGGGTCAACCTCACAACCCCGGCGCTGTTCGCGAAGTACCCGGCTCCGGATGATCTCGCCGCGGCCGATCCCGAGGACGTCGAGACCATTCTCAAGCCGACCGGATTCTTCCGGGCGAAGACCAAGTCCGTCATGGGCCTGTCGGCCGCGATCCGCGACCGGTTCGGCGGCGTGGTGCCGAGCCGGCTTGATGACCTGGTCACGCTGCCCGGAGTCGGCAGGAAGACGGCCAACGTCGTGCTGGGCAACGCCTTCGGCGTGCCCGGCATCACCGTGGACACGCACTTCGCCCGGCTGTCGCGCCGGTTCGGCTGGAGCGCGGCCGACGACCCGGTGAAGATCGAGCAGGATGTCGCCGCTCTCATCCCCAAGTCCGAGTGGACGATGCTCTCGCACCGCCTGATCTGGCACGGCCGCCGGGTCTGTCACGCCCGCAAGCCGGCCTGCGGCGCCTGCACCATCGCCGCGCTCTGCCCGTCCTTCGGGACCGGACCTACCGACGAGGCCACCGCGATCAAGCTCGTCAAAGCGGGACCGTTCTCTTGACCGCTGACCGGCATGACCCGCCGGCGCCGCCAGCCAGCGGCATTCAGGACGGGAACGCACCGCCCCGGAGCCAGCCCTCCCGCCTGGCCGCGGCCGGCGGAGTGCCTGCCTGGCTGGACAAGCTCACCGGCGCCGCCACGGGCATGGAGGTACCGCAGGCGCTGCGGCCAGCCGGCCGCGGCCGGCCTGCCGCCGTGCTCATCCTGTTCGGCGACGGCCCGGCCGGCCCTGACCTGCTGCTGATCCAGCGCGCTGCCGACCTGCGCAAGCATCCGGGCCAGCCGGCGTTCCCCGGCGGCGCCATCGACGTGGCTGACGGCGGTCCGGTGCCCGCGGCGCTGCGCGAGGCGCAGGAGGAGACCGGGGTCGACCCCGCCGGAGTGCGGGTGCTCGCGGTCCTGCCCGAGATGTACATCTGGCGGAGCGACTTCCGGGTGACCCCGGTGCTCGGCTGGTGGCACTCACCGGTGCCGGTCGCGCCCGGTGATCCTGGTGAGATCGCGGCCGTGCTCCGCGTCCCGGTGGCCGACCTGGCCAGCCCGGCGAACCGGATGATGATCAGGTACCCGAACGGTCAGGCCAGCTTCGCCTTCCGGGTGTCCGGCCTGACCATCTGGGGTTTCACGGCGATGCTGCTCGACCGCGTGCTGGCGCTCGGCGGCTTCGAGCAGCCCTGGGACTCAGGCCGGCTGACGACGCTGCCGCCAGACGAGCTCCCGGCCGGCTGGCCGCCCCTCGGCAGCTGACATCTCGGGCGCATCACACCGGGCGCGGCAGGCCTGGCCGCGCTATAAGTTGATGCTGTGCCCGGCGACCTGCTCGACCTGATCCTGATCGCGCTGATCGCCGCGTTCGCGGTCGCCGGATACCGGCAGGGCTTCATCATCGGCGTGCTGAGCCTGGCAGGGTTCGTGGCCGGAGTCGCGGCGGGTGCTTTTCTCGCGCCCGGCATCTCCCGCACGCTGGCGAAGAGCGCCACCTGGCAGGCCTTCATCGCGATCCTGGTGGTCTTCGGCGTCGCCGTCGTCGGCATGCTGATCGCCTCGGGAATCGGGGTCGCGGTCAGGTCCCGACTGACTGGCCTGGCCACCGTGGTGGACTCGCTCGGCGGCGCTGCCGTCAACGTCGTCGCAGTGCTGATCGTCGCCTGGCTGATCGGCTCGTTCGTGGTGAATGCGCCGTTCCCGGCCATCGCCCGCCAGGTCAACAACTCGGCCGTGCTGCGCACCGTGGACAGCATGATGCCGCGCGGAGCGCTCTACCTGCCGGTCTTCCCGCAGCTGCGCAGCCTGCTGTCGAATGGCCTGTACTCGCAGGTCTTCAGCGCGATCGGGGCGGAGACCAGCGTGAGCCTCCCCGCGCCGTCCGCGGCCGTGCTCAGCTCGCCTGCGCTGAAGCGGGATGAGCCGAGCATCGTCAAGATCGAGGGCGTCGCGACGTCCTGCTCGCTGCAGATCGAGGGGTCGGGCTTCGTCATCAGCCCGCAGCATGTGCTCACCAACGCGCACGTCGTGGCCGGCGTGGACCAGGGGCCGGATGTGTACGCCTCCGGCGACCAGTCGTACCAGGCCAAGGTGGTGCTCTACGACCCCCAGACCGACCTGGCCGTCCTCGACGTCCCTGGTCTGACGGCGCCGCCGCTGAAGCTCGCGGGTGCCGCGTCGTCCGGCTCAGCCGCGATTGTGGCCGGCTACCCGCTCAACAACCCGCTGACAGTGGTTCCGGCCACGGTCGGCCGCACCGTGACGGCGTACGGGCCGAACATCTACCAGACTGCGGTCGTGCACCGGTCGATCTATCCGATCCGGGCGAAGATCAAGGAAGGCAATTCCGGCGGGCCGCTGCTGGCGACGGACGGCAAGGTCTACGGCGTGGTCTTCGCGGCCTCGACGTCCTACCCGGACACCGGATACGCGCTGACCGCGAGCGCGATCGCCCCCGATGTCAGGGCCGGCCGTGGCAAGTACGCGCCGGTGTCCACGCAGGGCTGCCAGGGCGGCAGCTAACCGGAGCCAGGAGCGGCCGTGCCGCCGGGGATGGTCAGCGTGATGCGCAGGTCTGCGGGCGGCATTCCGGCCGCGCCTGAGCGCTCGATGCGGGCGGCGAGGTCGGCCGCCGAGCGCCGCAGTCCCGCCACGTCGACGCCATACGGCCCGGTGGCCGGGTAGCCGTCCAGCCGCCCCGCCCCCCGGCGCAGCAGCGTCACCGCGCCGCGGCCATTGCCGCGCAGCGCGTGCGTCAGCCCGACCGCCAGCTGGGCCAGGCCCTGCCATAGATCCCGCTCGGCCGGGGGTCCGGCTTTCCAGGCCGCCTCGAGTACCTCGTGCGCGTGGAACGGCCGCCCCTCGTCGATCAGCTGCTGGGCCGCGGCGAGCGTGCGCGCGGGCGGGAGCGCCTCGTCGGCGGTGACCGGCTGGCCGGGTGCCTGGCGGGGCAGCGGACGCCCGAGTGCGTCGCGGGGCCTGGCATTGCGTGCCCGGCCAGCGGCGTCCCGGTCCCGGTCCCGGTCGTCCCGGTTGCGGTCCCGGTCGCGGTCACCGGGCCCTGGCGGTGCCGCCACGACTAGCGCTCGGGCTCGGGGTCCGCCAGCCAGGAGCGCAGTTCCAGGTCGAAGCGGTCAGGCACTTCCTCGTGCGGGAAGTGCCCGGCGCCGTCCAGCAGCCGCCACCGGTACGGCGCCTCGACGTGGACACCGGAGCCGCGGGCGGCGCTCGGCAGCACGCACGGATCGAGCGCGCCGTGCAGGTGGAGCGTGGGGGCCTGGATCGGCGAGCGCATCATCCGGGTATAGGCAATCCCGTCCGGCCGGAAGCGTGAGCGCAGGTACCAGCGGTGGTACTCAAGCGCGGAGTGGGCGACGGACGGCACGCACATCGCGTTCCGGTAGCGCTGCTCGGTCTCCGGATCCGGCCAGCCGGGCCCCGACCAGGCCGAGAGCAAGTGCCCGACCCGGCTGGCGTCGTTAGCGAGCAGCCGCCGCTCCGGCAGCATGGGCAGCTGGAATCCGAGCGCGTAGCTCATGGTCCGCGCGTGGGCAAAGGGCGCCGACAGAACCGCGGGCCGCAGCCGCAGCGGGTGCGGCATGGAGACAACCGCGAGCCGCCTGACGACCTTCGGGTAGTAGGTCGCCATGGTCCAGGCGATCAGGCCGCCCCAGTCGTGCCCGACGACGACGGCATTGGCCTCGCCGAGTGCGCGCACAAGCCCGGCTGCGTCGGATGCTGCTGTCACCAGGTCATAGCCGCGCGGCGGCTTGTCGCTCGCGCCATAGCCGCGCAGGTCAGGAGCGACGACCCGGTAGCCGGCCTCGCTCAGTGACGCTAGCTGGCGGCGCCACGTCCACCAGAACTCCGGGAACCCGTGCAGCAGCAGGACCAGCGGCCCGTCGCCGCTTTCGGCGACGTGAAACCGCGTGCCGTTGGCACTCACCGAGCGGTGAGACCAGGGCCCGCTGACATAGACGGAGCCGTTGCCGCGCGCAGTCATGGCTAGCCGGCTTTGACCGGGGCCTTGGCCGCGTCGCCGGACTTGCCGCGGTGCAGCAGTGAAATCCCGTCGGCCAGGCTGCGCCTGGTCTTGGGCATCCCGTCTACCTTCTTCACCATCCGCCAGGCGATGAGCGCGGCGATGGCGATAACCAGCACGCAGCCGAAGGCAGTCACGAGGAAGGACGCCCACAGGCCGCCGGGCATGCCGAGCGCGTCGATGCCGTAAGCGAGGGCGAAGCACAGCAGCATCAGGACCAGGCAGGCCGTGAACAGGGCCACTACCAGCAGTCCCACCCCGATGCCGAGCCGCTTGATATCGGACTTCAGCTCGAGCTTGGCAAGGTCCAGCTCATACCTGACCAGCTGGGATATGTCCCTGGCCGCCACCGACACCAGATCGCCGATGGACTGATCGGTCACGCCTGAGGACGTGCGCCTGACCGCGGGTTCGGCCATGGGTACCTCCCTCTCTCCACGCTGTCAACTCAAAGTCTTGCTTATACCCAATGGCAACAGGAGCCGGCATGCGTTATTTGGCAATAGCCAGGTGCCAGGGAAACCTATAAGTGGTGGTTTTCGGCGATTCAGCCGCGAGGCCCGGCATGCGAGCACAGCAAACGGCGCCCCTCGCGGGGCGCCGCTGCACTGACACGTCCGGCCGGGCTACCAAGCGTGCACCTTCACTGCCGTGGTAGGCGGACGATGGCCCGCGCCTCTGTGTCCTGGCGCTCTCGCTGCCACTGTTCGCCTGCCACGGCACGCCTCCCGCGGCTGGTCGCGCGTGGGTACCCGGCTTCCGTGTACGGGCCGTCGGCCCGCACTTCTTTTCTACTGGGCGCCGCCTGGTTTGGAAAGAGCGCAGCGTGATCGATTCGTTATCTGAATCGATCAGCGCGCTTGTATGCCCGGCCGGCTGCCGTGCGGCCGGGGGCAGGGCGGCACTCATCCGGTCACAGCGGGCATCCCGGCCGCGCCGGTCTGCCGGAAGGCCAGTTCCGGCCACTGCCGTTCCCTGGCGACCCGGCGCAGTGCCCGGTCCGGGTTGACCACATGCGGGTGCCCCACCAGCTCGAGCAGCGGCAGGTCGGTCACCGAGTCGCTGTAGGCGAAGCAGTCGGCCAGCCGGTAACCGCGACGGTCAGCCAGCGTTCTGACGTGATCTGCCTTGGCCTGACCGGAAGCGTAGAAGTCCACGCTGCCGGTGTACCTGCCGTCGGCCACGGTGAGTCGTGTCGCGATGACATCGCCGGCTGTCACGATCTGCGTGACCTGCTCAGCGTGCCGGCCGCTGCACAGCGCGCTGACCTGATCGCGAATCCGCTCCATCTGCCCCGGGCTGGCGCCGGCCAGCCGGAAGGCCAGCTGCGCGACCGCGCCGCGGCGCGCCTGAATCGTGGTGATCAGCCCGTGCCGGTAGAACGCAGGCGCAAATGCCAGCGTGCTCGACTTGGAGATCATGGTTTTGTCCAGGTCGAAGAATGCGGCTGTAGTCGTTCCGCTGCCCTCGACGGATGTGCTCACGGTCCGGCAGCATAGGGGAAGGCACCAGAACCCTTTGCGGTTCGGCATGACCGGCTGGTAACTTGCCCCGATTGCAACTAGGCTTTCTTGAGTAACGGACCCGGCTCTGCCCCCCCGGAGCCGGACCGTCTGGCGACCCCCGTTCTCCCCCCCGACGGGGGTCGCCCCATGTCCGGACTCTGCTGTCCGGTGCCACGCGGTATCCGCGCTGGCAGCAGGCCCTGAGCAGCGACCCGGCACGGTCTGGTCAGGCAGGCGCCGTCCGGCCAGGTACCGTTCTGTCAAGCCAGGCACCGGGGACTATGCTCCGCTGCCGCAGGCCAGCCGCAGTCGCTCCCGTGCGGTTGCCGCGGTCCTGCGCCGGCCGGCGTCAGTCATGTCCGGACGCACCTGCGGCGTCAGTGCGCGGCGGGCTCGCCGTCCGGCGATGGCGCGCCCGCGAGCAGGCAGTGGAGCAGCGCGACCGCATCGTGCTTGGCAAGCGGGTAATTTCCATTTCCGCATTTTGGCGACTGAATGCATGCCGGGCAGCCGTTCACGCATTCACAACTGGCAATTGCATCAGCCGTTGCAGTTAGCCAGGCGCGGGCTGCCGCGTAGCCGCGCTCAGAAAAACCGGCACCGCCGGCATGCCCGTCATAGACGAACACCGTCAGCCTGCCCGTTGCCGGGTGCAGGTCAGCCGACACGCCTCCCACATCCCAGCGATCGCAGGCCGCGACAAGCGGGAGCAGCCCGATCGCGGCGTGCTCGGCGGCATGAGCGGCGCCTGGCAGGTCGAGGCCGGCGGCGGCCAGGCCCGCTCGCTGGGCGGGCCCGATCGTCCACCACACCGCCCTGGTGGGCAGCCTGCGCTCGGGCAGGTCGAGCAGTTCCTCGCCGAGCATGAGTCCGGTCTCGGCGCTGCGCCTGGCGTAGGACACGACCTGACGCGTTACCAGCACATCACCGAACGAGACCGTCGCCGGGCCCCAGTCGGCCCGCAGGAGCTCAGCGGTGACCTCCACGCTCGTAACCTCCCTGGCCGTTGTCGCGTAGCCCGGATCGGACGGCTCGACCAGCGCGATGCGGTCCGCCAGGTCCAGCGTGCCGACCAGATAGATCTCGCCCTGATGGCTGTAGACGGCGCCGGAGTGCGCCAGGAAGTGGGCGGACGGCTCGTCCACGGTGCCGACCAGCCGGCCCGTGGCCTGCTCAACGATCCGGACCGGCCATCCGCCGGTGCCGCGCAGTCCGGTGCGCGTGGTGAGCCCCTGCCGGGTGCAGAACCAGCGGGCGCCGCGCGAGCGGAGCAGGCCGTCCGCCGTCATCGCGCGTGCGAGCTCGCCCGCCGCCGGGCTGAATCCGGCCAGGTCGTGCTCGGTCAGCGGCAGCTCCGCGGCAGCCGCGCACAGGTGCGGCGCCAGCACGTAGGAGTTGTCCGGGTCGAGCACCGTGGCCTCGACCGGCGACCCGAGCAGGGCCTCGGGGTGGTGGATCAGGTACGTGTCAAGCGGGTCGTCGCGGGCGATCAGGACCGCGACAGCCTCCCGCCCGGCCCGCCCGGCCCGCCCGGCCTGCTGCCACAGCGCGGCCCTGGTGCCCGGCCAGCCCGCCATCACCACGGCGTCGAGACCGGGCACGTTGACGCCGAGCTCCAGCGCAGTCGTAGCGGCCAGCCCGGTGATCTCGCCGGCTCGCAGTGCCTCTTCCAGCCCGCGGCGCTCTTCCGGCAGGTAGCCGGACCGGTAGGCGGCGACGCGGTCGGCCAGGTGCGCCGCGCCGTCCTCAGCCAGCTGGCGCCGCGCCGACTGGGCGACCGACTCAGCGCCCCGCCGGGATCGGACGAAAGCGAGCGCGGGTACCTCGTGGCGGACCAGGTCGGCCAGCAGCTGCGCCGCCTCAGCCGTCGCTGCCCGGCGCACCGGCGCGCCCGCCTCGCCGTACGCGCCGGTCAGCGGCGGCTCCCAGAGCGCGAAGGTAAGCGGCGCCCGCGGTGCGCCGTCCGCGCTGACCGCCTGCACGCTGCGCCCGGTCAGCAGCGTGCCGCACCGGGCGGGCTCGCTGATAGTGGCGGATGCGAGCACGAACACCGGATCGCCGGCGCTGTGGTGGTAGGCGACCCGCCGCAGCCGCCGCAGGACGTGGGCGACGTGCGAGCCGAAGACGCCTCGGTAGGTGTGGCATTCGTCGACGATGACGAACCGCAGCCGCCGGAAGAACCCGTTCCACCGGGCATGGCCAGGCAGCAGCGACTGGTGCAGCATGTCCGGCGTGGTGAGCAGGTAGTTGGCCTGGGACCTGGCCCTGGTGCGCTCAGCCCACGGGGTGTCGCCGTCGACCACGGCTGCCCTGACCCGGTCAAGCCGCAGTGACCGCACCAGCTTGAGCTGGTCGGCCGCGAGTGCCCTGGTGGGTGCGATGTACAGGGCGGTGCCGCCGCCGAGGACGCCGGCCAGCGCGGGGAGCAGGTAGCCGAGTGACTTCCCGGACGCCGTTCCGGTGGCGATGATCACGCTCTGGCCTGCGGCAGCGAGGTCCGCGGCTGCGGCCTGATGCTCCCACGGGGCGGTGACGCCGGCCCCGGCAAGCGCCGCGGTCAGCTCGGGCGGCACGAAGGACGGCCAGTCGGCGTGCTGCCCCGCCCGGCCGGGCAGGTGCGTCACGAATGTGAGCCTGCCTGCCTGCTCTCCGGCCTGCAGGACCGCGGCGGCGCCGCCTTTCGCGGGCGGCGGCGCCTGGAGGCTGGCGACTGAGCCGGGCGGCGGGACCACATGCATCAGATCCCAGTGTGTCGCACGACGCAAGGTGCCTGGGACCGCGATCTGGTATAGGAATGACAGTGGAGCGTGGTTGAATGCGCGACAGAGCATGTTCCGCCGTCTGCCAGGCCGGCAGGCCCGGCTCCGCGGCCGCGGGTACCGTACAGGGGCGCGGCAACTGCTGGACATTAACCGCCGTAAGGCGCTGGAGGATATGTGGACCTGAAGCTGGACCACCACAGCAAGGATGGCATCGAGATCGTCGACGTTGAAGGCGAGATCGATGTCTACACCGCTCCGCGCTTGCGTGAACTGCTGATCGAGCTGGTGAATAACCGCTTCTATCAGCTCGTGGTCAACATGGAGAAGGTCGAGTTCCTCGACTCCACCGGTCTTGGCGTTCTGGTCGGCGGCCTGAAGCGCGTCCGCGCGCACGACGGCTCGCTTGACCTCGTCTGCACCCAGGAGCGCATACTCAAGATCTTCCGTATTACGGGGCTCACCAAGGTGTTCGGCATCCACGACACGGTCGACGAGGCCATAGCGGCTCGCCGGGCTGAGAAGTAAGCGGGCCGGCCGGAGCCAGCAAGTACCTCATCGGACCGGACGGCACACAGATGGCAACTGTCGAGCTCAGCTTCACTGCGCTGCCCGCCCATGTGCGGACAGCCAGGCTGGTCGCGACCGCGGTGGCGAGACGCAGCGGCGTGGACGAGTCGCTGCTCGACGAGGTCAGGCTCGCCGTCGGGGAGGCATGCTCGCGCGCGGTGGCGGGCCACCAGCAGTACTGCCCGGCCGAGCCGGTGCGGCTCGCCCTGACTGACCTGGCCGGCCGGTTCGAGGTCGAGGTCACCGATACCTGCGCGCCCGGCGCGAAGTGGCCGGGCGGCGCGGGCAGCGACAGCGGGCCGGCTGCCGCGGCGGGGCTGCCGGCCGGGCTCGGCATCGCGGTCATCGAGGGCCTGGCTGATGAGGTGCAGATCAGCGAGACGTCCGGTGGCACCAGCATCAGGATGAGCTGGCCGTCGACCGGAGCAAGCCGGTAACCGACAGTGACGAGCTGCCGAACGCCTGGCGGCGCTGGTATCTGCGTGAGCACCGTTACGTCACAAAACTGTCGCGGCGGCGCAAGTAACCGCACCCGATTTACCATGCGCTTACCAGGATGCGTAGACTCCCGGCACGCGCGCGGGTCAGGTGTGGGCTGTCACTGCTGGCAGCCAGGGTCGGCCCGTCGCGTGCTAAGCCACCGGGACGGTGCCCCTGCGCCTGGTTCCGGTATTAGCTTTGATCCCCTGTCAAGGAGGACGGATGTCGCACAACCTCGCCCTTGGGGTTAGCCTGCCCACGGTAGCCGGGGGAAACCTGGTCTGGGTAGCCGTCGTGGCGGTCGTTGCGCTGATGGCGCTCGCCGTCGCGGGCTGGCTGGTCAGGGATGTGCTGGCAGCCAGCCAGGGCTCGCCGAAGATGCAGGAGATCGCCCTGGCGGTCCAGGAAGGCGCGGCTGCCTACCTGCGGCGGCAGTTCAGGACCCTCAGCGTGTTCGTGGTCCTGATCTTCTTCGTACTGCTGCTGCTGCCTGCCACTGATGGATCGGTCCGCCTGGGCCGGTCCATCTTCTTTCTTGTCGGGGCGCTGTTCTCTGCCATCACCGGGTTCACCGGCATGTCGCTGGCGGTGCGCGGGAACGTCCGGGTCGCGGCAGCCGCCCAGGAGGCGGGCGAGCGGCCGGCGATGCGGATCGCGTTCCGCACCGGCGGCGTGGCCGGCATGTTCACCGTGGGCCTGGGCCTGTTCGGCGCGGCCGGGGTCGTCCTTATCTATAAGCAGAACGCATCCGGAGTCCTGGAGGGCTTCGGTTTCGGGGCCGCGCTGCTGGCGATGTTCATGCGCGTCGGCGGCGGCATCTTCACCAAGGCCGCCGACGTCGGCGCCGACCTGGTCGGCAAGGTCGAGAAGGGCATTCCCGAGGACGACCCGCGTAACGCCGCGACGATCGCCGACAACGTCGGCGACAACGTCGGCGACTGCGCGGGCATGGCCGCGGACCTGTTCGAGTCCTACGCGGTGACGCTGGTTGCCGCCCTCATCCTCGGCAAGGCCGCCTTCGGCTCATCCGGCCTGGTCTTCCCGCTGATCGTGCCGATGATCGGCGTGATCACGGCGATGTTCGGCATCTTCCTGGTGGCGCCCCGCAAGAGGGACCGCAGCGGCATGACGGCGATCAACCGCGGCTTCTTCGCCTCCGCCGTCATCTCGCTGGTGCTGGTCGTGATCGCGTCCTTCATCTACCTGCCGAGCAAGTTCAGTCAGCTGAAGGGCGTCATTAACCCGCTGATCCTGCACCACAATGGCAACCCCCGGCTGCTCGCGATCGGCGCCGTCGTGGTCGGCCTGGTCCTGGCCAGTGCCATCCAGCTGCTGACCGGCTACTTCACCGAAACCACGCGCAAGCCCGTCAGGGAGATCGGCGAGAGCTCGGTGACCGGCGCCGCGACGGTCATCCTCTCCGGTATCTCGGTCGGCCTGGAGTCGGCTGTCTACTCGGCGCTGCTGATCGGAGGCGCCGTCTACTGCGCCTTCCTGCTCGGTACCGGCAACGCGACCATCGCCCTGTTTGCCGTCGCGCTGGCAGGCACCGGGCTGCTGACCACCGTCGGAGTCATCGTCTCGATGGACACCTTCGGCCCGGTCTCGGACAACGCGCAGGGCATCGCGGAGATGTCCGGTGAGGTCGAGGGCGAGGCGGCCCAGGTGCTCACCAGCCTGGACGCGGTGGGCAACACCACCAAGGCGATCACCAAGGGCATCGCGATCGCGACCGCCGTGCTGGCCGCGACGGCGCTGTTCGGCGCGTTCCGCACGCAGGTCACCCAGGAACTGCTGATCAAGCACCTGGGCGGCTTCAGCCTCGGCATCGATGCGCCGAACGACCTGTTCGGGCTCATCATCGGCGCATCCGTGGTGTTCTTCTTCGCCGGCCTGCTGATCATGGCGGTCGGCCGGGCGGCCGGCCGGGTCGTGATCGAGGTCCGCGATCAGTTCCGCAACCACCCGGGCATCATGGACTTCACGGAGAAACCGGAGTACGGCCGCGTCGTCGACATCTGCACCAGGGACTCGCTGCGCGAGCTGGCAACACCCGGCCTGCTGGCGGTGCTCATGCCCATCACGGTCGGGTTTGCCTTCGGCTACGCGCCGCTCGGCTCCTTCCTGGCCGGCGCGATCGCGGCCGGCGCGCTGATGGCCGTCTTCCTGGCCAACTCGGGCGGTGCCTGGGACAACGCCAAGAAGCTGGTCGAGGACGGTCACCATGGCGGCAAGGGCTCGGAAGCCCACGCGGCCACCATCATCGGCGACACGGTAGGTGACCCGTTCAAGGACACCGCGGGCCCGGCCATCAACCCGCTGATCAAGGTAATGAACCTGGTCTCGCTGCTGATTGCGACCAGCGTGGTCGAGTACAGCGACAACCTGGGTCTGCGGGCCCTTGTGGCGATCGTGGCTATCGCCATCGTGGCGGGAGCGATCATCATCTCCAAGCGCCGCTCGGCCAGCATCTCCTCCGGCGGCACGGAGGCCAGGTCAGAGCCCGATAAGGTCTCCGCCTGAGCTCACCCGGACGGCGTCTGACTGCAGCAGGCCGGCGGGCGCCGGGTCCTTGTGACCCGGCGCCCGCTGCCGTGTCAGAGCCGGTTCCGTGAGTTCCTGCCGTCACCTCCGGATCCCGACCGCGCGCCTGCCTGCCTGCAGGCGCCTCGTGGCGGACTATGGATGCCATGCAGGACCTGCGCAGGCTGATCGTGATGCGCCATGCCAAGGCGGGCGAGCTGCCGGGCGGCCCGGACTTCGAGCGAGCCCTGCGGCCGCGCGGGCTGCGGGAGAGCGCCGCGGCCGGCCGCTGGCTAGCCGGGCATGACTTCCGGCCCGACGCGGTGATCTGCTCCGCCGCCAGGCGAACGAGGCAGACGTGGCAGTACGTGGCGGCGGAGCTAGGCGGCGCGATCCCGGTTAGCACGCAGCGCGAGCTGTATCAGGCCGACGCGGGCGACCTGATGGAGATCGTCAGGCAGACTGCGGCCGACGTCCGGTCGCTGCTTTACATCGGGCACAATCCCGCGGCGGCTGGCCTGATCGCGATCCTGACCGCGGCGGAGCCCGAGTTTCCCCCCGCGGCGATCGCCGTACTTGACCTGGCCGGCGACTGGGCGAGTCTGTCGGCGGGCGGTGGCACCCTGGCCGCGTCGTGGGCGCCGCACGCAGCGGACTAACTGCCGTCCACCAGCGAGCTGGGGGCAGCCAGCAGCGGATCCTCCGCGTCAGCAGCCTCCACGTCCTCGCGGGAGATGCCGAGGAGGTACAGGATCGCGTCCAGATGCGGAACGCTGAGCGAGGTGTCGGCGGCATCCCGGACGGCCGGCTTGGCGTTGAAGGCGATGCCGAGCCCGGCGGCAGAGATCATGTCCAGGTCGTTCGCCCCGTCGCCCACTGCCACCGTCTGGCTGACCGTGACGCCGGCGGCGGCCGCGAACTGCCGCAGCGCCCTTTCCTTGCCCGGCCGGTCTACCACAGGACCGACGACCCGCCCGGTGAGCTTCCCGGCCACGATCTCCAGCGTGTTGGCCTCGGCGAAGTCAAGTCCCAGTTCCAGCGTCAGCCAGTCGGTGATCTGCGTGAAGCCGCCGCTCACCACGCCGCACCGGTAGCCGAGCCGCTTCAGCGTCCTGATCAGCGTCCGCGCGCCGGGTGCCAGCCTGAGGCTGGCGAGCACGTCATCAATGACGGCGGCGTCGAGTCCGGCCAGCAGTGCGACGCGCTGGTGCAGTGACTCGGCGAAATCAAGCTCGCCGCGCATGGCGGCCTCAGTGACGCCGGCCACCTCAGCCGCGCAGCCCGCGCGGGCAGCTAGCAGCTCGATCGCCTCGTCCTGCAGCAGGGTTGAGTCGACATCCATCACGACCAGCCGCATCGCGCGCCGGTGCAGGCCCGCGCGCTGGACGGCGACGTCAACGCCGAGCTGTACTGACTCGCGCGCCAGGGCCGTCCGCAGGCCGCCCGGATCAGCACCGGACACCTCGAACTCCAGGCACGTCACCGGGCGGCTGGCCAGCCGCCCGATCCGGTCGATGTTGGCCCCGTGCGCAGTGATCCGGCCCGCGATGGCGGCAATGGCCGACGGGCGCAGCGGGCGCCCGAGAACGGTCACGTGCAGCCTGCCGCGCAGGCGCTGGGACGGCTCGCCGGAACCCATCGTGATCTCGGCGTCCATGCCCAGGTCGTCGGCGAGCGAGGTGATCTGCTGGTGGATGGCGGTCAGGTCGGGCGAGCCGGCGGCGGCCAGGAGCACTCCGAGTACCAGCCGGCCCCTGATCACCACCTGCTCGACGTCTGTCACCGTGAGCTCGTGCCCGGACAGCACGCTGAACAGCCGGGATGTGACGCCGGGCCGGTCCCGGCCAGTCAGGGTCACCAGCAGCGTGATCTGCGGACCGTCCATAGCGCTGTTAACGCTATCGACCCGGCGGCCCGCGCTGGCAGCCGGGTGCGCGGTGCCGGCGCGGCGCAGGCGGACGCTGGCGGTCAGGGCAGCAGCAGGTGCACGTCGCCGAACTCATGCCAGCGGTAGCCGTGCTCGGCTGCCACCCGGTAGCAGCGGCTCAGCAGCTCCTGGCCGGCGAAGGCGGCGAGCATCCACAGGTGCGTGGACCGCGGCTCATGCAGCCCGGTCAGCAGTCCGTCCGCTACCGCGACGCCGGACTCCGGAGTGACGACATGGGACGTCCAGCCGGCTGCCGCCCGGGCCCGGGCCGCTGGAGCGCCCAGCGCGGCCGTCTCCAGCGCTGCGGTCTCCAGCGCTGCGGTTTCCAGCGCGCGGACCACCGTGGTGCCCGCCGCGATCACCCGCCCGCCGGTCCGCCTGGTCAGGTTCACCATCCGGGCGGTCGGGGCCGGGACGTCAAAGGACTCCGGGTACGGGTCCTCGCCGCCCTCCAGCGACGAGACCCCGGTGTGCAGCGTGACCGGCGCGATCGCGATACCCCGGCTGACCAGCCTCGTGACGATCTCCGGTGTGAACGGCCTGGCTGCGCTGGGCATCTCGGCGCTCCCCGGCCAGGTGGCGAAGACGGTCTGGTAGGCCTCGATCGGCCAGGCTGCGGGCACGTAGGCGTACCGGATCGGCGTGCCGTGCCGGAGCAGGTAGGGGATGACAGCGGTAGACAGGCGTGCCCGCCACAGCCGGCGGCTGAACCGCGTGCCGAGCGCCAGCTCCGCGCCGCCCGGCAGCCGCAGCCGCTGGCCCGGGTTTCCGCCGCCGAACGGGGCACTGGCCTGGCCGCGGCCGGACCGCAGCTCGACGAGCCAGTCTCCGTCGGGCATGGACGTGGAGAAATGAACGGTGCCGGCGCCGGGCGCTCCGGCGCGCACGGCCACCGCCGCCGGCAGCGTTGCTGAGTTGTTGACCACGAGCAGATCGCCGGGCAGGAGCAGCTGCGGCAGCTCGGTAAAGGCGTGGCTGGTGACTTCCCCGGCCGCGGTCCTGCTGACGAGCAGCCGGACGTCGTCTCTGCCCGCGCCCCTCGCCTCGGGTGGCTCGTGCGCCTCGAGCTCGGGCGGCAGGCCTGGCTCGACGGTGCGCACGGGCCGCCGGCCGGCAGGCGCGGGAGCGAGATCCGCTATGGCAGTCACGACTGCACTCCGGCGGCCACGGCGCCGGCCGGCATCAGGTCGGCAGCGCGGTACCGGCCGCTCGGCATGCGCTCGCTGATCAGCCGGGTGAATGCGGGCATGACGCTGCCCGGCAGCGGGCGATCGGAGATGTCGGCACCGGGGAAGGCCTGCTGATGCATCTGCGTGCGCAGGTCGCCGGGATCGACCCGCCAGACCCGGACGGCCGGCTCCTCGGCAGCGAGGACGTGACAGGCCTGCTCGAGCGCGGCCTTCGCGGCTCCGTAACCGCCCCAGCCCGCGTAGGCCTCGACAGCCGCGTCGGAGGTGATGGTGAGCACGGCGCCGCCGTGCTCGCGCAGGGCGGGCAGCAGCAGCTGGGTGAGCGCGACCGGTGCGACCACATTCACCTCGAGCGCCGCCCGCAGGGCCTCGACGGGGTAATCGGCGAGTGCGGGCAGCGGGCTCGCGCCGAGCGTGCCGGCGTTGTTGACCAGCAGGCTGGCACCGCCGGCCGCCGCCGAGGCCGCCGCCAGCTCGGCGCGATGCGCGGCGTCGGCGATGTCGCCGGGCACCGCCAGCACGGCGCCGGCCGGCAGGTCATGCCGCGACCGAAGGGCTGCGGCCGCCGCCGCGAGTGCCTGTCCGTCACGTGCGTCGATGATGAGCCGGTAGCCGGCCGAGGCGAGGGCGCCTGCCAGCGCGTGCCCGAGCCCGCGGGATGCGCCGGTGACGACTGCGATGGGTGAACTGTTCATGAAGCCGACGCTAGGCAGCCGGCAGCTGCTGCACATCGGGCCGCGGTCCCGGCGGCCCTCCGACCATGGTCGTAGGACCTGCGCCCGATCCGCTCCGGCCAGCCCGCAGGTACCGTCGTGGTTATGGCTCAGGCTCGGCGTCCGGCTGGCGGCGATCCGGCTGGCGACCCCGGCCAGGACGAGATTTTCCAGCGTGTCAGCCAGGTAGTGCTGGCTGTCGCCAGTCAGCTGTCCGTCAGGGACGTGCTGCAGATGATCGTGCGGTCCGCCCGGTCACTGGCCGGTGCCCGCTACGCCGCACTCGGCGTGCCCGACGATGCCGGGTCGTTCGCCGAATTCGTGGTGGACGGGCTTACTGCCCGCGAGCAGGCCGCGATCGGGCCGCTGCCGCGCCAGCACGGCATGCTGGCGGTCATGCTCCGGGAGGGCAGGCCGCTGCGCCTGGATGACATCAGGGCCGACCCCAGGTTCTGGGGCTGGCCGGCTGCGCATCCCGAGCTGAGCGACGTGCTTGGCGTGCCCATCCGGGAAGGCGAGCAGATCCTGGGCTTCATCTTCGCCGCCTGCAAGACGGAGCCGGGCGGTTTCACCGAGCGGGACGAGCGCCTGCTCAGCCTGTTCGCCGCGCACGCGGCGATTGCTCTGACCAATGCCCGCCTGTATGAGCGCGGCCGGGAGCTGTCGGTGCTGCAGGAGCGGGCCAGGCTGGCCAGGGACCTGCATGACGCGGTGTCGCAGAAACTTTTCAGCGTCCGGGCGAAGGCGCGGGCAGCCGCTGTCCTGGTGGCACGGGATCCGGCCCGCGCGATCGAGGAGATCGACAGCCTGGCTGCCCTGGCCGGGCAGGCGCAGGCCGAGCTGCGCGCCGTGATTGACGGCCTGGCGCCGCCTGAGCTGGTGGCTGGTGGCCTGACTGAATCGGTGCGCGGGTACGCGCTGATGGCCGGAAGCACCCACGGTACCGAGGTGGTTGTGCGTGCCGCCGGGCTGCCGGACCTCGATCCGGTGCGGGAGACCGCGGTGTACCGGGTCGCACAGGAGGCGATCGGCAACGCACTCCGGCATTCGGGCGCGCGGCGGGTGACGGTGTCCCTTCGCCAGCGTCAGCGCAGCGTGGTGCTGGAGGTCAGCGACGACGGGTGCGGATTCGATGCCGGAGCGCCGCAGGCGGGCCTCGGGCTGTCCTCGATGCGCGAGCGGGCGAGCTCGGCCGGCGGGAGGCTGACGGTCGTGTCCGCGCCGGCCACCGGAACCAGGGTCCGGCTGTCCGTGCCAGGCGGCCCGCGATGACCCGCCAGGTGCCCATTACCGTTCTGATCGCTGATGATCACCCCGTCGTCCGCCAGGGTCTGGCCGTGCTGCTCGAGGTGCAGGACGACATCTGCCTGGTCGGCGAGGCCAGCGACGGGCCGGAGGCCGTCCGGCTGACCCTGGAGCACAGGCCCGATGTGCTGCTGCTGGACCTCAAGCTGCCGGTGCTCGACGGCATCGGCGTCCTGACCCGGCTGCGCGAGCACGCTGCCGCGACCCGCGTGCTGGTACTGACCAGCGCGGCAGGGCCGGCCGGGCCGGCGCTCGCGCTGCAGGCAGGAGCCGCGGGCTTCCTGTACAAGGACGTGGACCCGGACGCTCTGGTACGGGCCATCCGCTCGGTGCGTGACGGCCACACCGTGCTGGCGCCGGGTGCCGCGGGGCACCTGGCCGGGCCGCCGGGGGGCACCGGGCGTGGCATCGGGGCACTGACTGCCCGCGAGCGCGAGGTGCTCAGCCTGCTCGCGGACGGCCGCTCGAACCGCGAGATCGCCAGGGCACTGCAGGTCTCGGAGAAGACGGTCAAGGCGCATGTGAGCGCCGTGCTCGCCAAGCTGGGCGTCAGCGACCGGACGCAGGCGGCGCTGCTGGCCGTCCGCTATCAGGGCTGACGGGCGCATTCGCGGGTGTCGCGGCGGGTGCGGGCCGCGAGGGTGCCGTCATGCCGTAAGTTCGAGCTGAGATGGTGGCGCTCGGAGGGAACCGGATGGCGGCTGAGGTACTCAGGCTGCGCGGTGTCGGGGTCCGCTATGACCGGTCGATGCTGCTGCGTGACGTCAGCTGGACGGCTCGCAGCGACGAGAGCTGGGTCATCATCGGGCCGAACGGGGCAGGCAAGACGACGCTGCTTCAGGTGGCCGCAACGCTGCTGGTGCCGACGAACGGAACTGTCGAGGTCCTCGGCGAGCCGCTGCACGAGGCGGATATCGCCGACCTGCGTACCCGGATCGGCATGTCGAGCTCGGCGATCGCCGATCAGGTGCCCGTTCAGGAGAAGGTCATCGATCTGGTGCTGACCGCCTCCTACGGAATCCTCGGCCGGCACGCAGAGGACTATGACTCCTTCGACGTCACCCGCGCTGTCGAGCTGCTGGATGCGCTCGGCTGCGCGCACCTGATCCGGCGGCGGTTCAGCTCGCTGTCCGAGGGCGAGCGGAAGCGGGTTCAGATCGCCAGGTCGCTGATGGCCGACCCGGAGCTGCTGCTGCTCGACGAGCCTGCTGCCGGGCTCGACCTGGGTGGCCGCGAGGACCTGCTGCGCCGCATCGCCGCGCTGCTTCGTGATCCGAGATCGCCGATGATGGTACTGGTCACGCATCACGTCGAGGAAGTGCCGGAGGGCTTCACGCACGCGATGCTCATGCGCAAGGGGTCAGTGCTGGCCGCCGGCCGCCTGGCGGAGGTGTTCACCGAGCGCAATCTGTCCCGGTGCTTCGGCGTCCCGCTTCAGGTCGAGCGGCGCGCGGCGCGCTGGTCGGCGCGGGCCGCGCAGCTGCCCTGAGCCGCATGATGGCGGCGCGGGCCGGCCGGCAGGCCCGGCCGGCCGGGCTGTGGTCCTGCTCACAGTGCGCCACCACCCGGCTCGCCCGCTATGCCGCTGGCCTACGATCGGCTGCATGCGAGGCAACCGTGGGACCGGCTGAGGCACTCGCGATCTTCGGAGCCGGGCTGGCAGCCGGCGCGGTCAACGCGGTCGTCGGGTCCGGATCGCTGATCACCTTCCCGACGCTCCTCGCGTTCGGGTTCCCGGCGGTCGTGGCTAATGTCTCCAACAATGTGGGCCTGGTCTCCGGCAATGTCAGCGGTGCCGTCGGCTACCGGCAGGAGCTGGCGGGCCAGCGCAGCAGGCTGATCAGGCTCGGGGTCATCGCCGCGGCCGGTTCGGTGGCCGGCGCTGCGGCGCTGCTCTCACTGCCGTCGAGCTCCTTCAGGCTCATCGTGCCCGCGCTCATCCTGATCGCGTGCGTGCTGGTGCTGATCCAGCCCTGGCTCAGCGGCCGCATCAGCGCCCGCCGCAGCCGCCGGGCGGAGCAGGACGAGGCGGGCGGCGACGACCGGGAGCGCACCGGCCCGGTTCTCGGCACCGGGGTGTTCGCCTCGGCCGCCTACGGCGGCTACTTCGGCGCCGCCCAGGGCGTGCTCGTCATCGGGCTACTCGGGACATTCCTGGACGAGAGCATGCAGCGCGTGAACGGCGCGAAGAACGTGCTGGTGGCCGTCGTGAACGGCACGGCCGCTATCGTCTACATCATCTTCGCGCACGTCGCCTGGCTGGTCGTGCTGCTCATCGCCGTGGGCTCGACCATCGGCGGGCTGCTCGGAGCCCGGTTCGGCCGCCGGCTGCCGCCGCTCGCGCTGCGGATATTCGTCGTCGTGATCGGCGTGATCTCCGCAGTCAAGCTGATCTTCTTCTGACCGGCGACACGCTAACAGGGCCCCCATGAGGACGCTCTGTGATTGATATGTCATCCTGTGTAGCGGGGGACCCATTCAGATGAATCCGGGGGGGACCGGTCATCGGACTCGCCCTGGCGGTGCGCTAGCTCCGCCAGGGCGAGTTTTTGGTTCCGGGGCGGCGCAGTCAGCCCCGGCGCGCGGCGGCCACGGCCTCGGTCATGCCCTGATTGGCCAGTGCGTCGGCCCGCTCGTTGCCGGGATTGCCCGCGTGCCCCTTCACCCAGAGCCACTGAATCTCATGCTGGCGGGTGGCGTCATCGAGCCGGCGCCAGAGGTCCTCGTTCTTGACCGGCTGCTTGCTCGCGGTCTTCCAGCCGTTGCGCTTCCAGCCCGCCAGCCAGCCCGTGACGCCGCCGCGCACGTAGGAGCTGTCGGTGTACAGCCGGACCGCGGATGGCCGGGTGAGACTCTCCAGGGCCCGGATAGCGGCCATGAGTTCCATCCGGTTGTTGGTCGTCGGCGTGGCCTCGCCGCCGCGCATTTCCCTGGTGCGGCCGCGGTAGGTCAGCACTGCGCCCCAGCCGCCGGGACCGGGATTGCCGCTGCACGCACCGTCGGTGTAAATCTCCACGACGCCCGGGGCCGGCTCTGCTGTCATGGGACGCTAACCTAGCGGGTCAGTGCGCGCCGGGCGGCACGTCCAGCGCCGGGTTCCGGTCGAAAAACCCCCAGGGCTTGAGCCAGAACGACGTCCGGTCCGACGGCATTACGGGCCAGTCCTCCGGCCTGGTGATGTGGTGCAGGCCGAAGACGTGCCACAGCACCACGTCGGTATCCTCGATCGGCCGGTCGCGCGCCGTCCAGGCCGGCAGGCCGTAGTCGGCTGCGCTCAGGTTCGGGAACTCGCCGCACGGCCAGCGCTCGCCGGGAGCATACGGTGTCACCCACAGCGTGTGCCCGATGACCTCGGCCCGCTGGAACGCAGGCGAGGACTCGTCGATCAGCGGCGGGAAGGAGCCGCCCGCGATCAGCTTGTAGGCGGGGCGCCCGCCAAGCCCGTTGACCGTCCTGGTGCTGGCGATCGTCCAGGTGCGCTGCGTGTCCCAGTCGTAATCCTGCCGGCCGTCGGCCTCGGTCCGGAGCGGCGTCTGCTCCGTCACGAGCGCGAGACCGTTGGGGTTGTCGTCGCTGACCGGCAGCACGCGCGACTGAACCGCTGACACCGTATTCGGCTCGCCGTCGACGTCCAGGTCCAGCCTGGCCACGATGAAGTGCTGGTGATAGGGCGCGTAGGTCCGCTGATCCACGATCGCGCCGGTAGCCGGCGCCCGCCCGGGCGGGAACGAGGACGTCACCATGATCCCGGTCGCCCGCACCTCGCACTCGATGTTGCCGTCCTGGTAGAAGCGCCAGTACACGAGGTACTCGTAGTTGGCGACGGTGACGTGGAAGGAGATCACGAGCCGCCGCGCCCGGCGGACCTCCGCTCCGGTCTGCTCGTCGACGTGCTTCCACAGGATGCCGTCGTCCTCCTCGTGGATGCAGACGGCATTGCGGATCGTGCGCGGCTCGCCGTACGAGTCGTGCATCACGGCGTCCAGGTAGCGGATCTCGCCCAGGCAGTCGCAGCCCAGTTCCAGCGACGTGGTCATGAACCCGAGACCCCACTCGCCGACGTCGAAGGCAGTCCTCCGGTAATGGTCCGGCGTCGCGTCCCGGTACGGCACGATCATCTCCGCGAACGACATCCGGTGCGCGACGGGCCGCAGCCGGCCGCCGTCGGTGAAACCGACGGTATGCAGCACCAGTCCCTCGCGGTAGTTGAAGCCGAGCCGCAGCTCCCAGTTCTGCCAGCGCAGCAGCAGGCCGGCCAGCGTGAACGAGACCCCTGCTGGCTGGCTGACCTGCAGCGGCCTGACCTCGCGAAGGGGCAGGCCCGTCAGCCTCGGCAGGTACTCGCCGCGCACCTCAGGACGGTCGTGCCCGCCCTCGGCCCAGTCGTCCTCCAGCTCCAGCAGTTCCATCCGGTTCAGGTCGACGACCGGGTGCAGGCCGGTGATGTGGTGGGCGTACGGACTGCCGTCCGGGCTGCCGCGCTCCCACACGTCCGACCAGCCGATCCGGCGGCCGCGATACTGATCCGGCACGAGCGCCGCCCCGTATGCCCACACGTCGGTGAGCACGCGGCTGAGGTCGGTGATGCCGCGGCGGTCGAGAGCGGCGACGAGGGCCGGGTGGCGGCGCAGCATCTCGTCGCACTCATGCCACTCGTCGACGGTCATGTTCGGCTGCACTCCCGGCAGGTGCTGCCAGTGCGTGACGAGGCCGGCCGGCAACGTCACCGTGGCCCGGTACGCCTGCCCGTCCGCGGTGTTCCAGCAGACTGCGTGCGCGGTCCTCGCGATGCCGCCAGGACCGGCCGCGAGCTCGCGCTTCTCCGGCTCCGCCAGCTCGATCGAGGCAAACCGCCAGCCGTCCCTGACACCCTGCTGCTGTCGCAGCGCGGCAGCGACCAGGCTGATCTCGTCCGCTGTCAGGGGATCGAGCGGATGCGCGTGCTGCTCCTGCTGGTCCACATAGCCTCCTCTGCCGTTGCCTCAGCTATTGTCCGCCGCCCGGCGGCAGATGGCAGCTGATGCAGGCACGCGGCGCGACATGGCTGAGGCCGGGACAAGTGTCCCGGCCTCAGCCGCGTGCGCTGCCAGCGAAGGCTTGTGGCCGTCCTTGACCTGTCCGACCTGAAGCGCGAAGTTCGCCAGCGGCAGGCCGCTGAAGTCCTCGGTCGGCAGCCAGAAGTAGCCGGGGCCGCCCCACTTGGAGATCCGCTCCGCGGTGGTGCCGCCCACCGGCTCCGGACGCGTGCGCGGGAAGGCTGCGCGGATGGCCGCCGGCAGGCCAGCGCCCGCCGGGTGAGGTGACGTGCCTGCGCGTCAGCCCTGCTGCGCTTGGTGCGCGCGGCCGGAGTGCGCCGTGATCAGGTCCCGGTACCAGCCGAACGACGCTTTCGGCGTCCGGACCTGCGTGTCGAAGTCGACGTGCACCAGGCCGAACCGCTGCTCGTACCCCTCGGCCCACTCGAAGTTGTCCAGCAGCGACCAGACCAGGTAGCCGCGGATGTCCACGCCCGCGGTGATGGCGTCCGCGACCGCGCGGATGTGACTGTCCAGGTAGCTGATGCGCGGCTGGTCGTCGACGGCGCCGGCCGCGTCCGGCTCGTCAGCGACCGAGCACCCGTTCTCGGTGATGTAGACCGGCGGCAGCCGGTCGCCGTACCGCCGGGCCAGTGTCGTGAGGATCTCGGTCAGGCCAGCCGGGATAACCGGCCACCCGAAGCTGGTGACCGGGTAGCCGGGGATCGGCTCGATCTGGAACGGCAACGGCGCGCCGGGCAGCGCCGACAGCCGGGTCGGGTTGTAGTAGTTCACGCCGAGTGCGTCAAGCGGCGCGGCGATGACCGCCAGGTCCCCGTCGCGCACGCAGTCAGGGCCATCCGGGCCGACGCCGAAAGCGGAAAGATCGGGATAGCTGCCGAGCAGCAGCGGGTCGGTGTACATCCGGTTGTGCAGTGTGTCGTAGGCGGTCGCGGCGGCCAGGTCCGCGACGCTGTCAGTGGCCGGCCAGGCCGGGGAGTAGTTGTTGGTGATCGCGACCTGGCGGGCGCCGGCGGCGCGAAGGGCCGCGGTCGCCAGTCCGTGGCCGAGCAGCTGATGGTGCGCGGTGGCGAGGGCGTCGAGCATCAGTGCCCGCCCGGGGGCGTGCAGGCCGAGTGCGTAGCCGAACGCGGTCACGATGAACGGCTCGTTCAGGGTGATCCACATCGGGATCCGGTCTGCAAGCCGTTCCGCGGCAAGCCCGGCGTACTCGGCGAGCCGGTAGGCGGTATCGCGGACCATCCAGCCGCCCGCGTCCTCGAGCGGCTGCGGCAGGTCCCAGTGATAGACAGTGGGCACTGGCGTGATGCCCTCGGCCAGGAGCGCATCGGTCAGCCGGTCGTAAAAGTCGAGGCCGGCCGCGTTGCCCGGGCCCGACCCGGCCGGCTGGATCCGCGGCCACGCCAGCGAGAACCGATAGCTGCCGACACCAAGCCTGGCCATCAGCGCCACGTCCTCCGGCCACCGGTGGTAGTGGTCGTCAGCGACATCGCCGGTCTGGCCGTCCCGGATGGCGCCCGGCTGCCGGCAGAACGTGTCCCAGATCGAGTCGCCCCGGCCGTCCTCCGCGACGGCACCCTCGATCTGGTACGCGGCGGTCGCGACACCCCAGGTGAAGTCGTCCGGAAGCCGCGGAAAGTCGCGATCGGTCACGCGGCGATCCTAGCCCGGCCGGGTGCGCGGCCGGGTGCGCGGGCTCACTCCGATCGCAGGACACGAGCCACCGAAATCCGGGCGGCGATGGCCGCGGGCCAGGTCGCCAGCAGGTTGCCGACCGCCAGGAGCGCCAGCATGCCGATGACTATCGCCGCGGCCGGTATTACCGGAGCGGGCACCACGCCGATCTCACTGGCGAAGGCCGTCCACGCCCACCGTCCGGCGGCGATGCCCAGCGGGATGCCGATGACAATGGCCACCAGCAGGACGGTGCTCGTCTGGCTGATCACCACGGTCCGGAGCTGCCTGCGGCGCATGCCGAGGGACTTGAGCAGGGCTAGCTCGCGCCGCCGCTGCCGCACCGACGCGACAATCGTCAGACCGAGGGCCAGTACCGCCGCGACCGCTACGCCCAGTGAGATGGAGATCGGCAGCCCGCCCATCCGGTGCAGGTCAACGACCTGCGCTCCCTGCTGCGGCGGCAGCGCGTACATGCCGCCCGGAGTCTGGTCCGGCTCGGCTTTCAGGATCCTGGCTCGCGCCCGGCTCGCGGCAGCAGGTGAAGTCGCATCGAGAGCCACTGCCGACGGATAGGAAGGCGAGCTGAGTGCGTCCTGCAGGGTCGTTGAATTCGTGAACGTCGCCATAGTGAAAGGCGGGAGGTCCTGCACCTTCAGCAGCGCGCCTTCTTCCATCATGGCGCCCCTGCCCAGGGACACATGATCGGTCAGGACGGTACCCATGGACGGGAGCGTCACGGTGCCGACCAGCGTAAAAGTCTGCGCGGCCGGATCGCTGGATGTGCCGACGGTGACCTTCTCGCCGATGTGCAGACCTAGCTGACGCATCGTGACCGCGCCCAGCTCGATCTGGCTCGCTCCGGCGAGCGCGTGACCGCTGGTCGTAGGCGGCTGCACCGAGCCAAGCTGCCGGAGCAAGCCGAGAACGGGAACTTCCTGGTGATCGATCACCAGCTGGCTGAAGCCGAACTCCGACCATCCGGCTATGCCGGGCTGCCGGGGTACCGCAGCAGTCATGGAGGCGGGTTCCCATGCGCCCCAGCCGCCCTGCGTCTGGAGAAGCGTCGTCCAGTTCCACCCGTAGCGGGCCGGATCGTTGACCAGGCCGCTCAGGCTGGCACTGAATACCAGCGAGACGGTCAGCGCCATGACGGCAACGACAGATCCGACGAGCGTCGCCCGCACTGGAGCACGCTGAGGTCCGTATCCCCGCTCCAGCGCGTACCGCATTCCGGTCAGCACGGGAACGGGCAGACCGCTCCGGCTCGAAGCGGAGATCAGCGCCGGCAGCCGGGTCGCGGCTGACCCGGCTGGCCGCCCGACTGCCCGCCAGGACAGCCAGGCCAGGACGCCGCCGAGCAGGATCAGCATGGCCAGCCCGCCACCGCCCAGCACGAGCCAGTCGGCGCGGATACCCCGCTGCGGATCAAAGACCCGTACCTCGCCGACCGGCGCGAGGGGTGACAGGGCCACCGCACCGGCCACGGACAAGACGATGCTGGCTGTGATCGCCAGGCCGCCCGGCACGGCCAGTGCGAGAGCCGCCTCCCCGCGCGATGCCCCCATTGCCCGAAGCACGTTGCCGTCTGACGCTGACCGGCTCAGCATCTGAGTCAGGCCCTGGCCGACCAGGACCAGCATGGCCAGCCCGACCAGAGCGCCGAGGATGGCGAGCGCGACGGCCTGCGGTTCAATTGCCTGCTGGGCCTCGTGCTTGACGATGGCCAGCCGGCGGATATTGAAGGTAACCGGGAAGTTCAGCGCGTGACTGAGGGTGCCGGCCAGGCCGGCTATCTGCCGCTGCATGGCGGGCACGCCCGCGTCGCCGCCGGGAAGCCGCATCGCAACCCAGCCGAATGCCCACTCCACGTACGGGCTGGACGCGGAGGCCAGGTACCCGGGAGCGGCACCAGGCGGCAGGATGGCCCCGTCGACCTGGTCGAACGTATCGCCGAGGGCCGGTGGCATCGCGACGATCGCCGTGACCGTGAAGGTCGTGCGCTGCGCCGGATGCGGGTTGCCTGTCGGGAGCCCGGTCTTCAAGTCGACTTTCGCCCTGGCGAACTGCCAGGTCAGGCGAGAGCCGGGGTGCAGGCGGAGCGCCGTGGCCATCGGCTGGGTGACCGCCATCTGGTCGGCCGAGTTCAGTTGCGGGAGCTTTCCCGCGAGCACTGTCAGCTTGTCCTGGCGAAAGTACTCGCCGTCCAGGCTCACCGCTATAGCGTCTGTCTGGAAGGACGGATCGACTTTGCCGTCGATGACCGGGTTGCCGTTCAGCCCTAGCCACGCGGCAGCTGACACCGTGCCGGGCAGGTGCTCGACCTGGCGGACGACAGTCAGCAGCGGGCCGGGAATATCGATCATCAGGTCGCTGGCCTTCGCTGCCTGCAGGTACCGGCCGTAGGCCGAGTCTGTCCGGCGTGCTCCGGCCAGTGCGGCCAGTGCGACGGCCCCGAGCAGGCCGCCAATCAGCGCCACTGTCACAGCCACCTGCCACGACCGGCGCCAGGCCGCGCGCCAGGCATACAGGGCGATACCCATGGCGGCATTGTGCACCGCGCACCGGCCGGCCGGCAGGTGTGCCGGTACCACCTCTGCTGGTGAGGCAGCCTCCCAGACCGCTAACCTGCCCGCTGCGGGGTACCGTCAGGGAAATGAAGAAGATTATCGAGCTCCTTGTGTGCTTCCTGCACCCGATTGCCGTCGTGCTCATCTGGATCGACCTGCTGACCCGGCGGAACCTGGGCACGGTCGCGAAAGTGGCCTGGGCGGTCTTCAGCCTGATCCCGCTGGTGCCGTTCATCTACGTGCTGACCGGCGGGGACCTCTGGTAGCCGCCGCGGCCTAGTGCCCGAAGTACCCGGCATGGTAGGCACCGGGTATGGATTTCGACATCCCCGCTGACCTGACCGCCTACCTGGCCGAGCTGGACGAGTTCATCGAGGCGCAGATCAGGCCGCTGGAACGCCAGGACGACAACATTCGCTTCTTCGACCACCGCCGCGAGGACGCGCGTACTGACTGGGACCGTGGCGGCCTTCCCAGCAGGGACTGGGAGGCGCTGCTGGCAGAGGCGCGACGCCGGGCCGACGCGGCCGGCCACTACCGGTACGCGTTCCCGGCCAGGTACGGCGGCAGGGATGGCACGAATCTCGGCATGGCGATCATCCGCGAGCATCTGGCCGCCAGGGGCCTCGGACTGCACTGCGACCTGCAGAACGAGCACATGATCGTGGGCAACAACGTCGGGCTGCTGCTGATGATCGAATACGGCACCCCGCAGCAGCAGGCTGACTGGGTGGAGGACCTGGCGGCCGGACGAAGGGGCTTCGCGTTCGGCATCACCGAGCCCGCGCACGGCAGCGACGCCACGTTCATGGAGACCACGGCCGTCCGCGATGGCGGCGACTGGGTGATCACCGGCGAGAAGACCTGGAACACCGGCGTGCATACCGCCTCGCACGACCTGATCTTCGCCCGGACCAGCGGCAAGCCAGGCGACGCCGACGGCATCACCGCCTTCCTCACCCCGATCGGGGCGCCGGGCTTCACCGTCGACGAGTACCTGTGGACGTTCAATATGCCGACCGATCATGCGCACGTGACGCTCGGCGGCGTGCGCGTGCCCGACGCCGCGATTTTCGGCGGGGAGGGCCGCGGCCTGCAGGTCGTCCAGCACTTCTTCAACGAGAACCGCATCCGGCAGGCGGCCTCGAGCCTCGGCGCCGCGCAGTACTGCATCAGCGAGTCGGTCGCCTACGCCCTGCAGCGCAGGCCGTTCGGCAAGTCGCTGGCCACCAACCAGGCCATCCAGTTCCCGCTCGTCGAGCTCCAGACGCAGTGCGAGATGCTCCGGGTGCTCATCCACAAAACCGCCTGGCTGATGGACCGCGATGGCCCGTTCTCCGCCTCCGACAAGGTCTCGATGTGCAACTACTGGGCGAACCGGCTCTGCTGCGAGGCCGCCGACCGGGCTATGCAGGTGCACGGCGGCCTCGGCTACTCACGGCACAAGCCGTTCGAGCACATCTACCGCCATCACCGGCGGTACCGGATCACCGAGGGTGCCGAGGAGATCCAGATGCGCCGGGTCGCGGGCTACCTGTTCGGCTTCATGCGGCAGCGTGCCCCGAAGGGCGTGGCTGAGGGCTGATGCCGCCCCTTACTGCCGGGCAGGGCCTTCCGGACGGGAACGGGCTGGCCTCGAGCCTGCGGCCGTCGATCGGGCCAGTCAGCGTCGAGGGACTGACCAGGCTCTCCGGCGGCGCCTCGAAGGAAACCTGGGCATTCGACGCCGTTGCAGCGGACGGCACAAGGACCGGGCTGATCCTGCGCCGCGATCCGCCGGGCAGGCCGGGCGAGCCAGGCGCGCTCGACCGGGAGGCGGCAGCTCTCGGCCTGGCCCACGACGCGGGCCTGCCGGTACCTGAGGTGCTGCTGCACTCAGCCGGCCCCGTGCTGGGCACAGCGGGCATGGTGATGCGGCGGGTCGAGGGGGAGACGATCGCCCGGAAGATCCTGCGGGACGATGCGTATGCGCAGGCCCGGAAGGTCCTGCCCGGTCAGCTGGGGCAGTTCGCGGCGCGGCTGCACGCGCTCGAGCTGCCCGCCGCGCTGCCGCAGCCTGACCCGGTGGCCACCCTGCGCCAGCAGCTGGACTCGTTCGGCCAGCCGAGTGAGGTCTTCGGGCTGGCGCTGGCGGAGCTGGAACGTCAGCAGCCGCCGGCCCGCGAGCCGGTGATCGTGCACGGCGACTTCCGTCTCGGCAACCTCATCGCCGGACCCGAGGGACTGCGGGCCGTCCTGGACTGGGAGCTGACCCACGCCGGGAGCCCCGCCGAGGACCTCGGCTGGCTGTGCGTGAAGGCCTGGCGGTTCGGCGTCGAGCCCCCGGTCGCCGGGATGGGCGGCCGGGAGGAACTGCTCGCCGCCTACCGGGCGGCCGGCGGGGCCGGCATCAGCCTGGCGGAGCTGCACTGGTGGGAGATTCTCGGCACGCTGCGCTGGGGCGTGATCTGCCTGTCGCAGGCCTTCGCGCACCTTTCCGGCGCGCACCGGTCGGTCGAGCTGGCCGCGATCGGCCGCCGCGTCTGCGAGCAGGAGTGGGACTTGCTGCTGCTGCTGGACCCGGACGCCGCCGCGGCCGCCGCGGCCGCGAGGCCCCGGCCGTCCGGCGCGCCGGCCGCGTCCCCCGCAAGGTTCGGGCGGCCGACAGCGAGTGAGCTGCTGGACGCCGTGCGCGAGTACCTGACCGGCAGCGTGCTGCCGGGAACCTCCGGGCAGCTCGCGTTCCACGCCAGGGTCGCTGCCAACGCGCTCGCGATCGTGGCGCGAGAACTAGAACTGGGTGCGTTCCCCGCCGATGTCGATCTGGCCGGCGCCGTGGCTGCCCGGCTCGCGGTCGCCAACCCGAAATACTTCGAGACCACCCCCGCCCGCTAGCCTCCGGTCAGTCGTGCATCGGCTGCTCGTGCTCGGCGTGGCCGGCCGGCTCGAGCTGGAACGTCGAGTGCTCCACGTCGAAGTGCCCGCGCAGGCAGGCCTGCAGCTTGTCCAGCATGATCGCGGTCTGGCCGCGCTCGATGATCGTGCGGTCGACGACCACGTGGGCGGAGAACACCGGCAGCCCGGAGGTGATGGTCCAGACGTGCAGCTCGTGCACGTCGGTGATGCCGGGCAGGGCGGCCATGTGCTGGCGGATCTCCTCCAGGTCGATGCCCTTGGGACTGGCCTCCAGCAGGATGTCGGTGGCCTCCCGGAGCAGCCGCCAGGTCCTGGGCAGGATCAGCGCGCCGACCGCCAGTGACGCGATCGGGTCAGCGAGATCGAACCCGGTCGTGCTGATCACCACGCCGGTCACGATCACGGCCGCTGCCCCCAGCGTGTCGGCGGCGACCTCCAGGAAGGCGCTGCGCACGTTGAGGCTCTCGGCCTGCCCGTGCCGCAGGACCGCCAGCGAGCAGGCGTTGGCAAGCAGGGCGCCGATGCCGAACGCGATGAGGAGCCCGGAGCTCACGGCCGCTGGCGTCACGATCCGGCGGATGGCCTCGACGACGATGATCGCGGCCATGGCGAGCAGCAGCAGCGAGTTGGCCATCGCGGCCAGGATCTCCGCCCGGGCGTAGCCGAAGGTCCTGCGGCCGGTCGCGGGGCGGCTGGCGAACCAGGCAGCCAGCAGCGACAGCCCGATCCCGGCGGCGTCGGCCGCCATGTGCGCGGCATCGGCGAACAGCACCAGGGCACCGGTGATGACTGCCCCGGCAACCTCGGCAGCGGCGATGCCGAGGCTGATGAGCAGCACGATCGTGAGGACGCGGCGGTAGCTGCCGGTCACCGTCGCCCGGCCGTGCGAATGGTCGCGGGCCCCGTGGTTGTGGCTGCCGAGGTTGTGGCTGCCGTGGTCGTGGCCGCCGTGGTCGCGGCGGCTGTGGTCGTGCCCGGTCCAGGCGCGGCTGTGACCGCTCCCGGTCCTCGCGCCGCCGCCGGGAGGCGTGCCGTCGTCGCCGTGATCGGGAACCTGATCGCGGCCATGGGGCTGCGGGCCCGTCATCGGTCCCGGTCGCCCCGGCGGTCTCGGCGTCCCCTGCCCTGGCCGGGGTCGGGGCCCGGGTCTGGATCGGGATCGGCCGCCGGATTCTCCCCCGACGCGAGCAGCTCGTACGCCGGGTTGATCATGACGGGCCGGCCGTCGCGGATGCCGACCTGGCCCCGGAGCCGCACCTTGCTGCCCGGCCGCAGGCCGGGAATGTTGGACCGGCCGTAGAACAGGGCGGTGAGCTGGCCGGTTGCGTCTTCCACGTCGCAGGCCAGCACGGTGTTGTGCTCGACCGGCCGGATCTCGACCGTATGCACGCGGCCCTCGGCCATCGCCCGTCCCGGCCTGGTGAGCGAGCCGATCGGGGTGACTCCGCGCCGTGGGGCCGGCGGCCGTACTCGCCGCTGCCCGGCGGTGTGGTCAGGTCACTGGCGATCGGCTTGCCCGCCGCCCGTGCCTCGGCTTGCTCGCCCCCGCCAGGCCCGGAGGCAGCGGTCGCGGCGGCGTCAGTGCTGCCGCCGGCGCCCGCCGGCGGCTTCGACTCGGGCATGCCGCCGGAGGCTGCCGCCTGCGCGAGCGGCATGCGGCGGCTGAGCTGCTCGACCCGGCTGCGCACGTCGAATGGCACGATGGTGGCCGCTGCATGCGGGATCCGGCTGATGACCGCGGCCATGCGGTCCGCGGTCCGGTCATGCAGGAGGCGCCCCACGATCGGGGCGTAGCTGCGCCGCGGCAGGATCGCGGTGACGCCGACACCGGGCAGCACCGCGTCCGCGCTGACCAGATTCGCGGCCGCGGTGGCGAGGCGGCGGTCCGGACAGTCCACGAAGTCGAGCGGGATCGACGGGTTCGCCCGCATCCAGTCCTGGCGCAGCTTGTCGGCCTGGACGTTGTCGATGACGAAGTGGACCGCGCGCAGTGAGGTCGGGCGCAGGCTGCGCGCGTAGCGCAGGGCGGCGACCGTGGCCAGGTCGAAATCGTCGATGAAGACGTAGACGCTGCGGCGCGAGTAGGTCGGCGGCTCGGGTGGCCGGCCTCGGCTGCCGAGGCCCTCCAGCACAGTGGCTTCCATCCGGTACTGGCGGTTCAGGAAGATCAGCGCCGGCACGCCCACGGCGAAGAGCACCACGACCAGCCAGGCGCCCTCGCTGAACTTCACGATGACGAAGATCAGCACCACGATGAGCGAGGTCACGCCCGCCGCGAAGTTGATGACCAGCTTGTAGCGCCAGCCCCGTTCCCTGGTCCGGTGGTGGTACTTGGCCATGCCGAATCCGGCCATGGTGAACGCGGTGAACACGCCGAGCGCATAGAACGGCACCAGGTTGTTGACGTTCGACCCGACGACGGCCAGCAGCGTGATCGAGACGATCGCCAGGACGATGATGCCGTTGGAGAAGACCAGGCGGTGCCCGCGCTTGGTCAGCCACCTGGGCAGGAAGGCGTCCTCGGCCACGAAGTTGGCGAGGAACGGGAAGCCGTTGAAGCTGGTGTTGCCGCCGGTGTAGAGGATCAGCGCGGTGGCGGCCTGGACGATCACCCACATGCCGGTGCCGGCCCAGGACTGGCCGAACACCGTCCTGGCCTCCTGGGACAGCACCGTCGGCACGCCTATCTTGTACGGCGTCGCGTGGGTCACGTGCGCGAGCCAGGAGATGCCGGCCACCAGCGTGCCCAGGATGAGACCCTCGATGACCAGGACGCGCCGGGCGTTCACGCCCTCCGGCGGCTTGAACGCGCTGACCGCGTTGGAGACGGCCTCGATGCCGGTCAGCGACGAGCCGCCGTTGGCGAACGCCCGCATCAGGACGAAGATCAGCCCGAACGTGATCAGGCTGCTGTGATCCGGGGTGACGCCCTGCCCGTAGGCGCCGGCGTGCACGGCCACCATGGGCAGCGAGCCGAAGATCTCCCGCCCCAGGCCGACGGCGATCATGATGATGACGACGCTGGAGAACAGGTAGGTGGGGATCGCGAACGCCTTGCCCGCCTCCCGGATGCCGCGCAGGTTCCCGTACAGCATCAGCAGCACGACGCCGATCGAGATAAGCGTGATGATCGTGGGCTTGTTGATCGGGCTGCTCGGGAACGCCGAGGCGACGGCGGCGGTGCCGGCCGCGACCTGGACCGCCACCGTGACCACGTAGTCGATCAGCAGGGCGACGGCGGCGACCTGCGCCACCCGCGGTCCGAAGTTGTCCCGCGCCACCACGTAGGAGCCGCCGGCCCGGGTGTAGATCGAGACGACCTCGCGGTAGGACAGCACCACCAGGATCATCACGAACAGCACGACGCCGGTCAGGGGCAGGATCAGCGTGAACGCCGTGGCTGCCAGGCCGCCCTTGAGCAGCTCGATCAGGATTTCCTCGGTGCCGTAGGCGGAAGATGAGAGGCCATCAGAGGACAGGACGCCAAGTGCCAGGCGCTTGGACAGCCGCTGCTCGCTGAGCTGCTCGTTGATCAGCGGCTTGCCGAGCAGCCGCCGCTTAAGGCTGTAGCCAGCGCCCTCGGCCAGGTCGTCCCGCCGCACCAGCGAGCCGACAGCTCGTCGCATGGCCACGCTGCAGCGCCCTCCCCTTTCGAACAGCACCCGACGTGGCCTTCATACCATTGCGACGGCACAGAGCGGGAGACCGGGAGCCCGGCGGGCTCGGCGTGCGGCCGCACGTGGCCGGGCTGCGCCGGCTGCCGTCGGTACTGCTAGACCGATGGTGCGGCACTAAGAGTAACCGGCTGTCCGAGTTATGGTGACTTCGGCGGCCCGGCCCGGCCGGGCCGCGTCCTGGCGCCACCAGAAAAACGTCATTCGCCGCGGGCCGCGGCTCGCCATGGCAGGCTGGCGCCCTGCGGCCGGGTAGCACCAGTACGGGGAACGGGCTGGTGGCTCCGGCGGAAGGCAGTTCGGATGAGCACCACACCAGCCGCGGCCGGCGGCCGGTCCGGCGGATTCCGGGAGCTGCACCTCTCGGAGTTGCTGCGCCGGCCGGTCACGGACCGGCACGGCGGCACGATCGGCCGGATGTCCGACGTGATCGTGCGCCTGCGCGGCGCCGACCAGCCGGTGGTGACCGGGCTGGTGGTAACCGTCGGCGGCCGGTCGCTGTTCGTGCCGATCGAGCAGGTCGCCAGCCTCGACGGTGCCGAGCTGAGGCTGACCAGCGCCCGTCTGGACCTGCGCCAGTTCGAGCGGCGCGACGGCGAGGTACTGCTGCGCGCTGACGTGCTCGGGCACCGGCTGATCGACGTCGAGAGCGCACAGCTGATCAGGGCCGCGGATCTGGAACTCGCGCCGGGCCGCGGCGAGTGGGTGGTGACCGGAGTGGACAGCCGCCGGCCGCGCCGCCTGCTTGCCGGGCTGCTCGGCGCGCCGGCCGGCCGGGCTGCGGGGGAGGATCACCGGTTCCGTGAGTGGGCGAAGTTCGAGCCGCTCATCGGGCACAGCGGAAGTGCGCTGTCGAGGCGGCCATTCGGCCGCATACGCAAGCTCAGGCCCGCGCAGATCGCCGACCTGCTTGAGGAGGCGTCGCGTGAGGAGGAGAGCGAGATTCTCGGCCAGGTGCATGCCGACCCGGAGCTGGAGGCCGATGTCTTCGAGGAGCTGGACGAGGACCGCGCCACCCGGCTGCTTGGCGCCCGTACCGATGCCGAGATCGCCGAGGTGATCAGCCGGATGCGTGCCGACGATGCCGCGGACGCGATCGCCGAGCTTCCGCAGCGCCGCCGCCAGCCCGTGCTCGACCTGCTGCCCGGAGCCCAGCTAGCCAAGGTGCGCACCCTCATGGCGTACAACCCGGCGAGCGCCGGCGGGCTGATGGGAGTCGACTTCGTCGCCATGGCCGCGGGCGCGCGGGTGGCTGAGGCACTCGCCGCCGTGGCGGCCGGAGCCGGGCTCCAGCCCGAGGCGCTCAACAGCGTCTATGCCCTGGACGAGCGCGGACGGCTGGCCGGTGTCGCCCGGCTGGTGACCCTTGTCCAGGCCGACCCGGGTGCGCTGGTCAGCGAGATCTGCGACGCCGATCCGGTCCGGGTCAGGGCAGCGACCGATGTGGTGGACGTCGCGGTGCTGATGAGCGATTACAACCTCACCACGATTCCGGTCGTGGATGCGCGCCGGGTCATGATCGGCGTCATCACCGTCGACGACGTCCTTGAGGCGGCGCTGCCCGATGACTGGCGGCGCCGGGAAGCAGCCGAGCCGCCGGACGCGCGCGGCGGTGACCAGGACGTCTGACGTGCTGTCCGGTTTGACATCGTGCTGCGCCAGCGGGCATGCTCGGAAAGCTCTGTATTACAGACACCTTGTTCGGTGAGGCGTCGTCACGGACACAGGCCACTGATCCCACCCGTCGAGAGACGCTCCGGATCAGGACACCTCTCCCCGGAGTAAGGGGTGAGGCCAGGTGGCTGCACGGCAGGTGCCGCGCTACGCCGTGATGTGCCAAAGCTCTAACGAGGGGGTGCCTGTCCGGCGCGTCGCTGTCGGCGATGTGCTGCTCCCCTCGCCTGGCGCCTGACTATGAGCGTGCCCGGCAGCCGGGCACCTGACCAGTGCGCGGTCACGCCGCGGCAGGAGGGAGGCGAGTAATGGACCACGATAGTCCGGGCCGAAGATGGCCCCTCGCCGTTAATCCTGTCTGCCCCGGGCACGCGCATGGCGCTCTCTAGCGCCCTCCTCATCTCCGGCCGTCCAGCCTGATTCAGGCGGCCGTCCGCAGGACTGCGTGCCCCCCGACCCCCGCCGCGGCGACGGCGGTGAAGGGGTGGTCCGCCGTGACCTCAGCAACGCATGACCTGCCCGGTGCCGCGCTCGACTCTGCCCACGTCGGCGACATTCGCGGTGCGCTGGGCACGATCTCCGTCGACGACACGGCCGCCCGCAGGTCGGCATCGGCGAAGATCAAGACACTGCTGGCCATCGTCGGGCCCGGCCTGATCGTCATGGTCGGTGACAACGACGCCGGCGCGTTCTCGACCTACGGCCAGGCGGGCCAGAACTACGGCACGCATCTGCTCTGGACGTTCGTGCTGCTGATCCCGGTCCTGTATGTGAACCAGGAAATGGTGCTCCGGCTCGGGGCGGTGTCAGGCGTCGGGCACGCCCGGCTGATCCTGGAGCGCTTCGGCCGGTTCTGGGGTGCCTTCAGCGTCATCGATCTTTTCCTGCTCAATGCGCTGACGATCATTACCGAGTTCATCGGCATCACCCTCGCGGCCGGGTATCTCGGCCTGCCGAAGGTCGTCGCCGTCCTGCTGGCCGCGCTGGTGATCGTGGCATCCGCGATGACCGGGAGCTTCCGCAGGTTCGAGCGGATCGCGATGGCCTTCTGCGCCGGGTCGCTGCTGCTGATCCCGCTGTACGTGCTGTCCCACCCGCCTGCCGGTCAGGTGGCCGCCGGCTTCGTGGCACCGTCGATGCCGGGCAGCGGCGGCCAGCTGGGCACGGTAATGCTGCTGATCATCGGGATCGTCGGCACCACCGTCGCGCCCTGGCAGCTGTTCTTCCAGCAGTCTTACGTGATCGACAAGCGCATCACGCCGCGGTTCATCCCGTATGAGAAGGCCGATCTGGTCATCGGCATCGGCGTCGTGATCGTCGGCGGCGCGGCCGTGATGGCGTCGGTGGCGGCTGCGTTCGCCGGGACGCGAGGGGCAGGCAACTTCACCGACGCGGCCGGGCTCGCCAGCGGGATCGCTGCCTACGCGGGCAAGGCGGCCGGCGCGCTGTTCGCCGTCGCCCTGCTGGACGCGGCGATGATCGGTGCCTTCGCCGTCTCGCTGTCCACCGCGTACGCGCTCGGGGACGTCCTCGGGCTCAAGCACTCCCTGCATCGCGGAGTCAGGCAGGCCAAGGGCTTCTACGTGATGTACGCCGCGCTGATCGCCGGCGCGGCGACGATCGTCCTGATTCCCGGCTCCCCGCTCGGCCTGTTCACCGAGGGGGTGCAGGTGCTGGCAGGCGTGCTGCTGCCGAGCGCGACGGTGTTCCTGCTGCTGCTGTGCAACGACAAGGCAGTGCTCGGGCCCTGGGTCAACGGCCGCTTCACCAACGCGTTCACCGGCGCGGTGATCGCGCTGCTGATCATGCTGTCGCTGATCCTGATCGCGTCCGTGACGTTCCCGCACATCACGACGCGGCAGATCCTGATGATCATGGCCGGGTTCGCCGGGCTGGCCGCCGTTGTCGTCATCGCCATCCTCGCGCGCGGGAGCGGCACCGCGGCCGCGCGCGGGGCATCAGGCGACGAGCCGGCAGAGCTCACGCAGGCCGGGAAGGCGAGCAAGGAGAACTGGCGGATGCCCGCGCTGACGATGCTCGCCCCCGCGCCGATGTCGCGCGCCCGCAGGATCGGCATGGCCGGGATGTGGGTCTATCTGGCGATCGCGATGGGGGCCGTCGTGCTCCGCATCGTCGAGGCGGCGACCGGTCACTGACGGCGCGGCCCTACCGCGCCGGTTACCAGCCAGCGCGAGGTCCGGCCGCGCAGCGTCAGCGTGACGAACCTGGCCAGCATCCAGGCCGCGTACGCGAGCCACAGCGCGACCAGGCCGGCGTCGGCGCGGACCACCAGGGCCGCAGCCCCGCAGAAGACGGTCAGTGTCGCGAGCCCGGCGAGTGCCAGGTAGTCCTGATCGCCGGCACCGATGAGGACTCCGTCGAGCACGAAGACGACGCCGGCTACCGGCTGCTGGACGATGATCACCAGCAGGACGGGCAGCAGCAGGCTGCGGACGCCCGGCGTGACGCCGAACAGGCCGGGGAGCGCCGGGCGCAGCAGCAGCAGAATCGCCGAGAAGAGCACGCCGTAAGCGGCTCCCCAGCCCGTCATCCGCCGGGTCGCGGCCCTCGCTCCGGCGGCGTCGCCGGCGCCGAGATACCGGCCGGTGATCGCCTGCGCGGCAATGGCTATGGCGTCGAGCGCGTAGACGAACAGGCTCCAGACGCGCATGGCCACCTGGCTGGCCGCAATGGCAGCGTCGGACTGCCGCGCGGCGATCGCGGTCATCAGGACCAGGACAGCCTGCAGTGCGATGGTGCGCAGGACCAGCGAAGCTCCGGCCAGGGCGGCGGTGGTGACTCCGCGGCGGTCAGGCCGCAGGCCTATGCCGGCGCGGCGGGCGCCGCGGGCCACGACCGTAAGGTAGGCCGCGCCGGCAGCGGTCTGGGCTGCGAAGGTGCCCCAGGCTGAGCCGGCGATGCCGAAGTGCAGCCCGAGCACGAAGGTCGCGTTCAGCGCGATGTTCACGCCATTGGCGGCCACCGCGACCAGCAGCGGCGTCCTGGTGTCCTGCAGTCCGCGCAGGACGCCAGTCCCGGCCAGCACGACCAGCATCGCCGGCGCCCCGAGCAGGCTGATGCGCAGGTAGGTGACCGCCTGCAGGCTCACCGCCGCCGTGCCGCCGAAAGCGCCGACGATCTGCGGGGCGAGCGGCCAGCCGGCCGCGAGCACCAGGACGCCGATTGCGGCGGCGAGCCAGAGCCCGTCGATGCCGTGCCGGATCGCGGCCTCACGGCGGCCGGCGCCGAGCTGCCTGGCGACGGCGGCCGTGGTGCCGTAGGCGAGGAAGATGGACATGCCGGTGAGCGTGGTCAGGGCCTGGCTGGCGACGCCAAGGCCGCCCAGCGGCACCGTTCCGAGCCGTCCCACGATCGCGGCGTCTGCGAGCAGGAACAGCGGCTCGGCCACGAGCGCGCCGAAGGCCGGAACGGCGAGCCGCACGATCTCGGCGTCCATCGGGCTGCGCGCGCGGGCGAGGAGCCGGCCGGGCCCGCCCGGCGGCCGCTGCGGCGCGCTGCCCCGGCGGCCGCCGAACTCGCTGTCAGCCAACCACGCCCCTGGCCCGCAGGTCCGCGATGGCGTCAGGGACCACGCCGAGCGCGGCCAGGACCGCGTCGGTGTCCGAGCCTGGCCGCGGGGGCTGCGCGGGCGGGGCAGCTCCGGTCCGGCCGAATCGCGGCGCGGGAGCCGGCTGGGTGATGCCGCCAACATCGACGAAGGCGTTCCTGGCAGCGGCGTGCGGGTGGGCCGGCGCCTCGGCCATGCTGAGAACCGGCGACACGCAGGCGTCCGTGCCGGCGAACACCTGCTCCCACTCGGCTCTGGTGCGGCTGGCGAATGTCGCCGCGATCCGCTGCCGCAGGGCCAGCCACCGGCGCGGTCGTGCTGACCGGTTAGTCCCGCGTCGGCGAGCCCCAGCCCGCGCAGCAGGGCTGCGTAGAACTGGGGCTCCAGAGCGCCCACGGCCATGTACTCGCCGTCGGCGGTGGCGTAGGTGTCGTAGAACGGGGCCCCGCCATCGAGCAGGTTGACACCCCGCTTGTCCTGCCAGGACCCGGCAGCGCGCATGCCATAGATGAACGAGGTCAGCAGCGCTGAGCCGTCGACCATTGCCGTGTCGACGACCTGGCCGAGACCGCTGCCCGCCCGCTCGACCAGGGCGGCCAGGATGCCCACGGCCAGCAGCATGCCGCCGCCGCCGAAGTCGCCGAGCAGGTTGACCGGGGGCACGGGTGACTCGCCCGCCCGCCCGACGGTGCTGAGCGCCCCCGAGATCGCGATGTAGTCGATGTCGTGCCCCGCTGTCGGCGCCAGCGGGCCGTCCTGACCCCAGCCGGTCATCCGGGCGAAGATCAGGCCGGGATTGCGCTCCGCGCAGGCCTGCGGGCCGAAGCCGAGCCGCTCGGCGACGCCGGGCCGGAAGCCCTCGACCAGCACGTCGGCGCCGTCGGTCAGCTGCAGCAGCAGATCGATAGCCGCCGGGTCCTTCAGGTTCAGGCCGATCGAGCGGCGGCCGCGGAGGAGCGGATCGCCCGGCGCCGGCCTGCCCTGCCCGCAGAGCTCGGCGCGGTCGACTCGCAGCACGTCAGCGCCGAGATCGGCGAGGATCATGCAGCCGAACGGGGCTGGCGCCAGGCTGGCGATCTCGATCACGCGCACGCCGCTCAGTGGACCCATGTTGCCTCCGCATCTATCCCGGACCGCCGGTCCGCAGTGAATCCGGCCCGCCGCAGCCGCCGGAATGGCCTGAGGTGATCGTAATGTGCGCGACAGCCGGCTCGACGGGCCGTGGTGCTGCCAGCCGGGAGCGCGGTCCTACGGCCGCTTCGTCAGCAGCAGGGCGAGCGTCGGGCAGTCGGCGACCGCCCTGCGGGCCAGCGACTCCAGCCGTGCCGGCACCGGGCCTGGCGCGATGACCGGATAACCCCACGGGTCGGCGATGATCAGCTCCGGCAGCAGCTCGATGCACAGTCCGTGCGCGTCGCAGGCAATCGGGTTAACCCGCAGTTCCAGCGAGTGCCGCCGGCCGTTCCCCTGACGCTGGGTCATTCCGGCCTCCGGGCCGGCACCGGCAGGATCGCGGGCCGGGCCGCGCCCGGACATGGCCCGTGCTGAGCGTGCGAGCGCAGGTCCGCTGCGAAGACTGTGAGCGCGCTGCGGACAAGGCCGGCCGCCCCGTCCGGGAGATGGCACGCGCCCCGGCCGGCGACGAGCCCGGTCAGCTGCTGCGCCCAGCCGATTACTTCCTGGCCGGGCCGGCCGAACGCGATCCGGTGCAGCGCATCGGCCAGCGCCGGCATGCCATTGCGGCAGGGCCCGCACTGACCGGCGCTCTCGTCGGCCAGGAAGCCGGTGATCCGGGCGGTCTCGGCGAGGCCGCAGCCACCACCGGGCAGTACGGCGAGAACCCCGCAGCCGAGCGCGGCCCCGGCAGCGTGCATGCCCTCCTCGCTCACCGGGACGCCGAGCGCGGCCGGCAGCGGCAGCCAGGTGCCGAAGTAGCCGCCCGAGAGCACCGCGCCCGAGCCGGGCGACAGCCCCGAGCGGCGCAGCACCTCGCCGAGCGGTGTGCCGAGCGGGATCTCCCGCACGCCGGGCCTGCCGACCGCCCCGGTGACGGTGACCAGGGCGGACCCGGGCGCGCCCGGAGTTCCGGCGGACCGGAACCAGCCGCCGCCGAAGCGCGCGATCAGGGCGACGTTGGCCAGGGTCTCGACGTTCAGCACGAGTGTCGGGCGCCGCCGCACGCCGCGATCTGAGGGGCGGGGCGGCACGAACGTGGGCAGCGGCGGACCGCCATTGAGCGCGCTGATCAGCGCGGTCTCCTGGCCGGACAGGTAGCCGTCCGGTGTTGCCAGCACCTGAACCGGCAGGCCGCCGGGCCGGGCGTGGTCCCGCTCGGCGACCGCCTGTGTCACCGCCCGCGCCGCGCCCGGGCTCTGCGGGCTCACGCATACATAGGCGGTGCTGGCACCAACGGCGCCGGCGCACAGCTCCACGCCGTCCAGCACCAGGTGCGGCGCATGGCTCAGCAGAACGCTGTCCTTGCGGCTGGCGGGCTCTGACTCCGAGCCGTTGGCGACCACGATGGCGCCGGAAGCGCTCCTGGCTCCGGGCGCCTGTGCCACGGCGCGGATCTTGCGGCCCGCGGGGAAGGCGGCGCCGCCTCTGCCCGTCAGCCCGGACCGCTCGATCTCGGCGATGAGATCGGCCGGCCCGCGGGCCGGCAGCGGGCCGTACCACCGGGCATGTTCAGCCAGCGACAGCGGCTCATCCCTGACGATGAGCCTGAGGTCGCCAGGGGCGGGGGCCCGGGCGCCGGGCATGGCGGTCATCGCCGTTCCGTGTGCGGTGGCGGCTCCGCCCTCGGCTGACTCGAGCTGTGCGTGCCCGACCGGGCGCTCCAGCCGGGCGCGAGCGGGCCCGCCCGCAGCCAGGCTCCGGACGCGACGAGCATCAGCACGACCACGACCAGGCCGGCGGTGCTGGCAACCGGCCGGGCCGGCCAGGCAAGCGCCAGCCGCCACAGCGTCAGCCCGGTGATGGCAAGGACGCACAGCGCCGTCAGCGCGAGCACCCAGCGCACCGGGGTGTCCGTTCCGGTGCCGAGGCCGTGCAGGACCGCCACCGGCCAGCAGCCATACGCAGTCCAGTGCACCAGCCGCCAGCTGCGCAGGCCCATCCGGCCGCGCAGCAGGCTGGTAATGATCAGCGCGAGCATCAGGTCGAACGCGATCGCGCCGAGCCCGAGCCAGATCGGGCGGTACGAGGAGATGAACGGGATGAAGGCATCCTGCAGCGGGATGGCAACGAAGCTGTCGAGCACGGTGGTCAGGACATGGACGACGGTGAACGCGAGGGCAAGCAGCGAGAGATTGCGGTGCAGTCCGAGAGTGACGAACCGGGGCCAGTCCGGCCGCTGGAAGCGGACTGACGACAGCAGCCCCATCGCCATGCTGCCGGTCAGCAGCACGAGCGCGACCAGCCCGGTGGCCCTGGTCGCGTACCACAGCGGTGTCGACGAGGTCACGACGATCGCGCTGATGCGGCCGGAGGCGATCACGCTGAGCCTCCCGGCTCATCGCCCGGCCAGCCAGCCGTGGTCTCCACCGTCCCGTCATGCCGGACCAGGCGGGCTGGCAGCCCCATGTCGCGCAGCCAGGCCGGAGCCGCGGCGCTGCGGATGATGGCCGCCGTGCTCGCGATGTTCGCGTCGGTGCAGGTTCCGGCCGCCACGCTGACCGTGCGCCAGCACGAGGAGGCCGGCTCACCGGTCGCGGGATCGATGATGTGATGAACCGGGCGGCCTGCGACCGTCCAGGCACGGACGGTCGTGCTGGACGTGGCGAGTCCGCCGCTGGTTATGGTCACCGTCTGGCCAGGGGCATCCGGCGGCGCCGCGTGATCGTCGGCCACCCGGATCTGCCATCCCTCCGGCGGCGGCGTGCCCGCGACGGCGACATCTCCGCCCAGGCTGACCAGCACGCCGCAGCCGGTCCTGCGGGCGATCTGCTCGGCGCAGGTGTCAGCGGCCCAGGCCTTCGCGGTGGCGCCCAGGTCGAGCTGCGCGCCCTGCTCCAGCCGGACCCGCCGGGCGCCGTTGTCGAGGCGAACCCGGCGCCAGCCCGGAACCGCGCCTGCCGGGCCGGCGAGCTGCGGTGGCGTGGCGCCGCCGGCGCGAAGCTCAGCGAAGTCGCGGTCGTAGCCGAGACCGGCCAGCGCCTGTCCGCAGGTCGGGTCGACATCGCCGCCGGTCAGCCTGGCCGCCCGCAGCGCGGCCGACAGCAGGTCGGCGAAGGTGGCGCTGATCATCATCGGCTCGCCGCCGGCCTCGTTCAGCCGGGTCAGCTCTGAGTCCGGCCGGAACCGGCTGCAGGCCAGGTCCACGTCTGCCAGTACGTGCTCGGCGAGGCGGCGCGCCGGGACCGCGGCGAGAGGACTGGTGACGAGCAGCACCGCGGTGGTGCCCCACACCCCGAACGAGTCCTCGGTGATGGCGTTCGCCGTCATCGGCTGCTCGCGGGGGCGCGGGCCCGTGCTGCCGTCACGGGCCGGCTTGCGTCAGGACCCACCCGAGGTCACCTGGCCGGAGCCGGCCGCGGGCTGCGGCGGCCGCGCCGGTATGACGATGGAGGCGTGCTGGTGCCGCGGGCGGTGCGTGCTGGTTTTGGGCGCGGGGGTTCCGGGCGTGCTGGTTCCGGGCGTGCTGGTCGCGGGCGTGCTGGTTCCGGGCGTGCCGGTGCCAGGGGTGCTCGCGCCGGCCGTAGCGTGCTGGGCGAATGCCAGCGCCGCGACTGCCGCGCCGGCGAGCCCGGCAGCTGCTGCCCGCCAGGTGATCCGGCCGACCCGCCGCAGCCCGGCGTCACGCTGGCCGGCGGCGCGGCGCGAGTTGTAACCGGGCATCGGGCTGTCCCTTCCAGGTTGCCGGGATGCTGCCCCAGCCGGCGCCGGGTGCGGCCATGCGGGCTGAGTGCCTGCTGGCTAGTATTCCGGTCCTGCCAGGAGAATCGCTGAGCGCCCGCTCCAGGTTCACGCTGAAGCTGCCGGCAGCCAGTTAATTTTCTACCTTGTCCTGCTGTCATACGGTACGCGCGCAGCAGCCGGCGTTCTCTTCCAGGGAGGAAGGCGCCGGTCAGCCCGCTGCCGGATGCCGCCGCCTCCGTGTACCGTCAAGTCATGCACGGTTACACGCAGGACAAGGACGCTTACCTCAAGCGCCTGCGCAGAATCGAAGGTCAGGTCCGCGGCCTGCAGCGGATGGTCGAGGAAGACGTTTACTGCATCGATGTGCTGACGCAGATCTCTGCAGCGACCAGGGCGCTGCAGGCAGTGGCGCTCGGGCTGCTTGAGGATCATCTCGGGCACTGTGTCGCCCAGGCGGTCGAGCAGGGCGGCCCGGAGGCCCAGGCGAAGGTCAAGGAAGCGGCCGACGCCGTCTCCAGGCTCGTCAGATCCTGATCCGCTCAGGCGCCGTCGTCGCGCAGGCGCGGCCTGTCCACGGCCCCGTCCCCGGACGCGCCCGTGATCCGGCCGAAGGCCTGCAGGTTAGCGAGGCTCTCGCCGCGCTTCACCCGCCAGGCGTACTCCTTCCTGATCGCTGACGCGAAGCCGATCATGAGCGCCTGATCGAAGATGTCGTCGGAGTAGCTGAGCACGCAGCCGAGCAGCCGGTCGACCTCGCTGGTGCTAATGGCCTCCAGTGGCAGCCGGCCGACGAGATAGACGTCGCCCACCGGGTCGAGAGCGAACTGCACGCCGTACATGCGCGCATTGTGCTCAAGCAGGAAGCGGTAGAACTCGGCATGGTTCTCGTCCGGCTGGCGGCAGAAGAACGCCTCGACGTACAGGCTGTGCGAGCCGGCGATGAGCCAGGTCATCGTCTTCAGCTTGTGCTGCCCCGGAAGGGTGACCAGGTAGCTTCCTGGCTGCGGCGACTCGTAGCTGACCTCAAGGCTGTCCAGTGCTGCCCGGAGCGCGGCGGCGTGATCTGCTCCCGTCATGCGTCGACCGCCGCAGCCGCCTCGGCCGTGACCGTCGCGTACAGCTGCAGCAGCGCGTCGACGGTCGCCGACCAGCCGAACCGGGATGCGTGCTCGCGCGCGCCGCGGGCCAGGGCGGCCAGGCTCGCCGGTGCCGCGATCAGGTCGCGGACCGCCCGTGCGTACTGGCCCGGTTCGCGCGAGTCCACCAGGATGCCGGAGTAGCCGTGCCGGACCGCGGTCCGCAGGCCGCCGACAGCCGCGGCGACGACGGGCGTGCCGCAGGCCTGCGCCTCCATGGCCACGAGCCCGAATGATTCCGAGTACGACGGGACCATCACGAGCGTGGCGGCGCGGTACCACTGTGCCAGCTCAGGCTGCGGGCACGGCGGCTCCAGCCGCACCACGCCGGCCAGGCCGAGCCGGGCGGCGAGCTGGGTCAGGCCGTCCGGATCGTGCCGTCCCGTACCGCTCGGCCCGCCGACGAAGGCGACGGTCAGCCGCCTGGCCAGGCCGGGATCGTCGGCGATGAGCTGGGCGGCCGCGTGCAGCACCACGTCGGGGGCCTTCAGCGGCTGCACCCGGCCGGCGAACACGAGCACCACGCCATCGGCAGGAAGGCCCAGCTTCCGGCGTGCCTCCGGCTGCGAGCCGGGCCGGAAGACCGACAGGTCCACGCCCGGATTGATCGTCAGGACCCTGGCCGGGTCGGCATCGTAATAGCCGATCAGCTGGCTGGCCTCGTCGTCGGTGTTGGCGACGAGCCGGTCAGCTGCCGCAACGACCTCAGCCTCGCCGCGCAGGCGCACCTCAGGCTCGGCCGCGTCTCCGGCAGCCAGCGCTGCGTTCTTGACCCTGCCGAGGGTGTGCATGGACTGCACGAGCGGGACGCCCCACCGCTCCTTGGCCACGGCGCCGACCTGGCCGGACAGCCAGTAGTGACCGTGCACGAGGTCGTAGCGACCGGGCGCGTGGGCCGCCTCGGTGCGCAGGAGCTCGAAGGTGAACTGGCAGAGCTGGCCCGGAAGGTCCGATTTGTCGAGATCCTCGAACGGGCCCGCGGCCAGGTGCCGCACCAGCACGCCCGGTGCCAGCTCGGCGACCTGCGGCTGGTCGCGCGAGACGGCCCTGGTGAAGATGTCGACCTCGACACCCCGCTCCGCCAGGCGCCTCGCGACCTCGACAACGTAGACATTGAGACCGCCTGCGTCGCCGGTGCCCGGCTGCTCAAGCGGTGATGTGTGAACGCTGACAGTCGCGATCCGCCGTGGGTAGCGTCGCGGCACGGCCCTCACCTCCGGAACAGAGCAACTCCGGAGCCGGCCGCCAGATTCCCGTCAGAACGGGCGAGCCCGGCGGGATGCCGTGACTGTTATGACCACGTTCCCGGCATGGTTTGTAGGGTTTTAACCGCCGGACGCGGTCGGCGCGCGCCCGCTCTGCCGCACCGTCCGGGCTAGGATTCGGCCCATGGGCACCCTCATCCTGATCAGGCACGGCGAGAGCGAGTGGAACGACAAGGGGCTGTTTACCGGCTGGGTCGACGCCCCGCTGTCCGAGCGCGGCCGTACCGAGGCGGCGCAGGCCGGGCAGCAGCTCACCGGGGCCGGGCTCCGACCCGACGTGGTGCACACCTCCGTGCTCAGCCGGGCCATCGAGACCGCGAACATCGCCCTTGATGCCGCCGATCTCAGCTGGCTGCCGGTGCACAGATCCTGGCGGCTGAACGAGCGGCATTACGGTGCCCTGCAGGGCAAGGACAAGGCGCAGACCCGCCAGCAGTACGGCGACGAGCAGTTCATGACCTGGCGGCGGTCCTATGACGTGCCGCCGCCGCCGATTCCGGACGACGACCCGCTCTCCCAGTCCGGCGATCCCCGGTACGCGCTGCTGCCGCCCGAGCTGCTGCCGCGGGCCGAGTGCCTGCGTGACGTCGTGCTCCGGATGCTGCCCTACTGGTACGACGCGATCATTCCTGACCTTGCCGCCGGGCGGACCACCCTGGTCGTGGCGCACGGGAACTCGCTGCGGGCGCTGGTCAAGCACCTGGACGGGATCAGCGACGCCGACATCGCCGAGCTCAATATCCCGACTGGCATGCCCCTGGTCTACGAGCTGACGGGGCAGTTCGCTCCGGTGCAGCCCGGCGGCCGGTACCTGGACCCGGAGGCGGCGGCGCAGGCCGCCGAGGCGGTGCGCTCCCAGGGCCGCTGACTGCCGTCGGCGCGGCCGCGGGCCGGAAACCCGGCGGCCGCCCGGTTCAGGCCGTCCTGGCTGTTCACTTCACTGGTGCCTGGCGGGCACAATCGACATGGACGCTGGTCGTCGGCATGGTGAACATTTCGCGAATAGCCGCAGGCCCTGGCGCCCACCAGTGGGCGCGGAGAGGCCGCGCGCATAACATCAGACCGTGGAGATGGGGGTGCAAGCGGTCATGTCTTCGGACATGTCAGACGCGGGCCTAGTCCCGGACGGCAAGCTGCCCCCCGGCATCAGCTCGGTCCTGGCGGTCCTGCTGTCGTCTGCCGTCGTGCTCGACAGCGAGGACCGGGTACTCAGCTCCAGCGCGGCAGCGCGTGAATTCGGCCTGGTCGAGAACGACCGGCTGGTGGTCGGCGAGCTGGTCGCGCTGGCCCGGCAGGTGCGCCGCGAGGGCATGCCCCGCGAGGGCGAGATCGACATCATGACCAGCCGCTTCAATGGCCGGGCGACGAGCTTCGCCGTGCGGGTGGCACCGCTCGGCCCCGCGGTCGGCGACGGCGGGCTGATCCTGCTGCTGGCCGAGGACCAGACCGAGAGCCGCCGGGTGGATGAGGTCCGCCGTGACTTTGTCGCCAACATCAGTCACGAGCTGAAGACTCCCGTCGGCGCGCTGGCGCTGCTGGCAGAGACGGTCGAGGAAGCGGCGGACGATCCCGAGGCGGTGCTCCGGTTCGCCGGCCGGATGCGGCAGGAAGCCGCCCGCCTCACCGACCTGGTGCAGGACCTGATCATGCTGTCCCGGATTCAGGCCGCCGAGCCGGTCCCGGATCCGAACCCCGTGGTGCTGGACGACGTGGTCGCCGAGGCTGTGGACCGGTGCCGGATGCGGGCCTCGGCGCGCGGCATCTCCCTGGAGGTCACCGGCGAGCGCGGCATCACCATCATGGGTGACGAGGATCTGCTGGTCACCGCCCTGCGCAACCTCCTGGAGAACGCGGTCGCCTACAGCCCGGATAAGACCAGGGTGCTCATCACGACGCGCGCCGAGTCCAGCTGGATGGCTGAGGTCAGCGTGACCGACCAGGGCATCGGCATCCCGGAACGGGACCGCGAGCGCATCTTCGAGCGGTTCTACCGGGTCGACCCGGCGCGCTCGCGCGCGACCGGCGGCACCGGGCTCGGCCTGGCCATCGTCAAGCACGTCACCGCGGCGCACGGGGGCAACGTCGCGGTCTGGAGCCAGGAGGGCAACGGCTCCACTTTCATCCTCCGGCTGCCGCTTCGCCCGCGGCGCGGCATGCCGGCCGGCACGACGGAAGAACCAGCAGCGCGAACGGACCTCCGGGCCGCGCGATCTGTCAGGGAGGCAGTCAAGTGACTCGGGTGCTCGTTGTCGAGGACGAGGAATCCTTCAGCGACGCGCTGTCGTACATGCTCCGCAAGGAGGGTTTCGAGGTCGCCGTCTGCCCGACCGGCCCGGACGCGATCGAGACCTTCGACCGCACCGGTGCCGACCTGGTCCTGCTTGACCTCATGCTGCCCGGCCTGCCGGGCAGCGAGGTGTGCCGGTCGCTGCGTGAGCGCTCCAACGTTCCGGTCATCATGCTGACCGCCAAGGACAGCGAGATCGACAAGGTCGTGGGCCTGGAACTCGGCGCGGACGACTACGTGACCAAGCCGTTCTCCTCGAGGGAGCTCGTCGCCAGGATGCGCGCGGTACTCAGGCGACGCGGCGATGTCGACGAGCCGATCAGCTCGATCATGGAATCTGGCCCGGTCCGGATGGACGTCGACCGGCACGTGGTGACGGTGCGCAGCCAGCAGGTTCAGCTGCCGCTGAAGGAGTTCGAGCTGCTGGAAGTGCTGCTCAGGAATGCCGGGCGGGTGCTCACCAGAATGCAGCTCATCGACAGGGTCTGGGGCGCCGACTACGTCGGGGATACCAAGACGCTCGACGTTCACGTCAAGCGGCTGCGCGCGAAGATCGAGACGGAGCCGACCAGCCCGCGCCACATCGTGACGGTGCGCGGGCTCGGGTACAAGTTCGAGCCGGTCGGATAAGCCCACCTGCGGCCGGTCAGGCCGCGGCCACGGCTGCTGCTACCCCGCCGGGTCTGCTGCTACGCCGACGGCGAGGGACTGGGCGATGCGGTCGGGCTCGTGCTGGCCGACGGCGTGGCGGAGGCGTGTGCCTTGTGCTTCCGGGACTTCGCCGTGGTGCTCGGGCTCGGCGACGCGCTTGCCTGCGGCGGCGCGTAGGTCTGGTAGTGGGTCGCCCGCGGGAACACGGGAACCAGCAGCGTGATCGGCCCGGCCTTCTGGAAGGTGAGCACGACCCGGACGGAAGAGCCGCTGGTGACGGTCCGGGTCAGGTTCACGAGCACGACCTGCGGCCTCGGGCCGGTGAGAAAGACCGGGTGCTGATTCAGCACGGGCACCCCGCCGGCCGGCAGGGAGACCGAGGTCGCAGTGCCAGGAGCGCTGATACTGAGGAGCTTGTCCGCAGGCCCGGTATTGACGATCGCCAGGAACATGCTGGCCGACTGGCCCCTGCGCAGGTTCGAGTTGATCCCGGCGCCGAGGATGAACACGTTCCTGATCGAGAGATCTCCGACCGCTGTGCCGGCCGCATCAGTCGGGTAATGGAACAGCAGCGTCGGTGCGTTGTTGCCGGCCTCGCAGCCGGCCAGAACCGGAATCAGCGCAGCGGCCGCCACCAGCATCAGCCGACGCGGAGATGCGCCTCTCCAGCCGCTCCGGATCACCGCATGCTCCCCTCGTGTAGCCGTCCTAGGGACGTCGCAAAGCGTAGCCACCCGGCCAGCTCGCATCGGCGCCGGCCCGGACGTTTGACGCGCGCATGATTCTGCCAGGGTGCGGGATCAGCCGTTGAGTGCTTGGACCAGCCAGCGAGGGTTGTCGGTGGTGCTCAGCTGCTCGGCATAACTAATCAGCCGGGTCGGTGCGATCAGCAGCACGGCCAGCCCGCTGACCGGGACGGCGGCCTCCAGCTCGTCTGGTGCCTCGGTCGCGACGGCGACGTCAGCGCGCTCGGCTGGAGTCAGCCCGGCGTACAGCCGATTGGTCTGCGCAGCGGTGGCGGGCGTGCCGACCAGGTAGGTGGGGGCCCTGTCGCCGACCCCGATGCCGGCCAGCCAGCTGACGGTGGCGGCACAGTGGCAGGCCGGCGGTATCAGCACCAG
>CAVVBL010000009.1:0-84238 GCA_963746485.1 uncultured Actinomycetota bacterium
CATGCTCGCGAAGGGCAACCGGTCAGCCGCGGTCACGGCGTCCTGCAAGGAGCACGGCGGCTTCTACCTCGGCTCGGTCGGGGGCGCGGCCGCCAAGCTGGCGCAGGACTGCATCACCAGGGTCGAGGTGCTCGAGTACCCGGAGCTCGGCATGGAGGCCGTCTGGCGGATCGAGGTTCGCGATTTCCCCGCGTTCATCGTGGTAGATGACAAGGGGAATGACTTCTTCGCCGACGTCACCGCGCCTAAGCGGCCGCTGCTGACGATCGGCTCAGGACCCAGCTGACCCGGAGGTGCCCGTGACCGAGCCGCCGCAGAGCCCGCCCGCCGGGTTCCGGATTGAGCACGACTCCATGGGCGAGGTCGCGGTCCCGGAGGATGCACTGTGGGGGGCACAGACTCAGCGGGCCGTGGAGAACTTCCAGGTGTCCGGCGAGCCGCTGTCCCGCGACCTGATCGGGGCACTCGCCTCGATCAAGGGCGCTGCCGCCGTCGTGAACGGCAAGCTCGGCGTCCTGCCCGACGACCTGGCCGCCGCGATCCACGACGCCGCCGCCGAGGTGTCCCGCGGCGACTACGACGATCAGTTCCCGATCGACGTGTTCCAGACCGGGTCAGGCACCTCGTCGAACATGAACGCCAACGAGGTCATCGCCACGCTGGCCAGCCGCCGGCTCGGCAGGCCCGTGCACCCGAACGATCACGTCAACGCGTCGCAGTCGTCCAACGACGTGTTCCCCTCGGCGATCCATCTCGCTGCGGTGCGGCTGATCGAGCGGTCGCTGCTGCCCGCGCTCAGCCACCTCGGCGACGCTCTCGACCTGAAGGCAGCGGAGTTCCGGGACGTGGTGAAGAGCGGCCGGACGCACCTGATGGACGCGACGCCGGTTACGCTCGGCCAGGAGTTCGGCGGTTACGCCGCGGCCGTCAGGCACGGTCGGCAGCGCGCTCGCGATGTGCTGCCGGACGTAGGCGAGCTGCCGCTCGGCGGCACCGCGGTCGGCACCGGCCTGAACGCGCCCGCCGGCTTCGCGGCCGCCGTCATCGGCCACCTGGCCAGCGACATGCGGCTGCCGCTCACCGAGGCGCCCAACCATTTCGAGGCAGCCGGCGCGCGGGACGGCCTGGTCGCGGCAAGCGGCGTGGCCCGCACGATCGCGGTCAGCCTGTACAAGATCTGCAACGACCTACGGCTGATGGGCTCCGGCCCGCGTACCGGACTGGGCGAGATCAGGATCCCGGACCTGCAGCCGGGCTCGTCGATCATGCCGGGCAAGGTCAACCCGGTCATCTGCGAGGCCGTCTGCCAGGTCTGCACGCAGATCATCGGCAATGACGCGGCTGTGGCGTTCGGCGGATCGGCCGGGAACTTCGAGCTCAACGTCATGATGCCGGTCATCGGCCGGAATCTGCTGTCCTCGCTCCGGCTGCTGTCATCGTCAGCGGTGGCGCTCGCGGATAAGTGCGTGTCCGGCATCGCGGCCAACGTCCAGCACCTCCGCCGGAACGCGGAGTCATCGCCCGCGATCGTGACTGCGCTGAACCCGTTCATCGGATACGAGGCCGCGGCCGCGGTCGCGCACGAGGCGCTGGAAACTGGTGCCACCATCCGGGAGGTCGTCATCGCCCGCGGGCACGTCGCGAGCGGCCAGATCACCACGGAACAGCTGGATCAGGCCCTGGACGTGGCGGCCATGGCCCGGCCTCCGCAACAGTAACGAAACGGGACCCTCCCGGCGCTACGCTGTCGTGGGTCAAACTCTCATCTTCCTCACAGGACACTGTGAACCTGCTGAAGCTAAGGTCCCGGCATGCACGCTGTTACGGGCTCGGGCAGGCTGATCGCCGGGCGTTATCGCTTGCAGGGCCCCATCGGCCGCGGCGCCATGGGCATCGTCTGGCGCGGACGCGACGAACTGCTGGCGCGCGACGTCGCGGTGAAGGAAGTCCACATCACCGCTCAGGCGTCGCCAGCGGACGCGGAGACTATCTACCAGCGCACGCTGCGCGAGGCGAGGACGGCCGCGCGCCTGAGCCATCCGGGCGTCGTCACGGTCTATGACGTGCTGGAGGAGAACGGCAGCCCCTGGATCATCATGGCGCTGGTCGAGGCCCGTTCGCTGGACCGGGTCATCGCCGAGGACGGGCCGCTGCCACCGCACCAGGCCGCCCGGATCGGCGCGAACCTGGTCGCCGCGCTGGCCGCCGCGCACGCGGCCGGGGTCCTGCACCGTGACGTCAAGCCGAGCAACGTGCTCGTCACCACCGACGGCACGGCCGTGCTCACCGACTTCGGGATCGCGACCTTCGCTGGGGACCCCGGCATCACGCAGGCCGGCATGGTCGTCGGAACACCTGGCTTCACCGCTCCCGAGCGCGTCCGGGGCGATGCCGCAACGCCTGCCTCAGATCTCTGGTCTGTCGGCGCGACCCTGTTCGCGGCCGTCGAGGGACGCGGCCCGTTCGACAGGGCTGGCGGACCCGCTGCCATCACGACCGGCATCGCGACCGAGGATGCGCCGCGCGCACCGTCGGCGGGCCCGCTCGCCCCGGTAATCGGGTCCCTGCTGAGCAGAGACCCGGCAGCGCGCCCCAAGGCGGCAGCGGCGGCGCGGCTGCTCGCGGCGGCTGCAGCCGCTGGCGCGACGGGCGAGACAGCCGTCGCCGGAGCGGCTAACGGTGCCGCCAGACCGGGCGCGCCGGAACCGGATGCCAGCACGTTCCTCGACCCGCCCGTCTACTCCGAGCTCTCGATCTCGGACGTGACCAAGCGCGGCACGGTGCTGGACGTGCCGGCGGACGATCCGCAGCCTGCCGGGGCGGTTGCCGGACTAGCGGCCTCCGGGCTGGCGGTCGGCGGCCTGACCGACGCACCGGAAGTCGCCGGCGCGCGGGCTGGATCCGCGGCCGAGCCTCCTGCCGCCGCGGCCGTTATCGCGGCCGCGGACACAGACGCCAGCCCTGCCGCGCCTTACACCGCCGCGGCAGCGGACACGGGCGACCGCTCAGCCGGCTCCCTAGCCACCGCGGACGGGACCGCCGGGCACGGCACGGCCGGACCCGGCGTCGCCGCGGCCGTTATCGCGGCCGCGGACGCGGCTGACCGCCTGGCCGGGGCTCCTGTCGCCGCGGCCTCTCCAGCGCGCGGCGGGGTCGTCCCGGCAGCAGGGCCGGGGCCCGAGCGCGGCGGCGCGGACGGGCCTATCTACTGGCAGCCGATCGGACCGGGCACTGGCGAGCGCAGCGCCGCGGCGCCCGCCGATGGCGCCGACTCCGCCCCCGGCCCCGGCTCGGCCGGGAGTGACGGCGGGTCTGGCGGCCTCGGCGCGCTCCGGTTCTGGCAGCAGGGCGGCCCCGGCCGCCCATCACCGCAGCGCTCGCGGCTGCTGGCGGGAGCCGGGCTCGCGGCGATCGTGCTCGCTGCGCTGATCGGCTGGGCCGTCTACTCACCAGACCAGAGCCCCCAGGCACTGCAGTCCACTGCCCCGGTCGGCGCATCAGCCGGCAGCTCAGGTCAGCCGGCACCGGGCGGAAGCAAGCCGCCCGGTGCGAGCGGCGCTGCCACTGCCCCGGCTTCGGGCTCCTCCGCCGCCACGACCACGGCGCACGGCCAGCTCACCGGAGCCGGCTCATCGCCAAGTACTGCCACCGGCACCGGCATCCCGTCCCCGAGCATCTCGGCGACGCCGTCGCCATCACCGACGCCGAGCACTCCGATCCTGCCGCCCGGATGGGATTGGCACCGCTTCACCGCAGCCGCCCTCGCGTCCGCGGCCGGCTTCAGGATCGGCCTGCCCGCCGCCTGCACCCAGGACAGGAGCGGTCAGGTCGCTTACTTCACCCAGGCCCTGCGTGAGTTTCACCTGAGCGTCAGCGTGGCGCCCTGGGCACACGCCCTGCCGCTGGCGCAGGCCGCGTACCTCCAGCATGCGGATTCAGCGAGGTACCACGGCTACACGAAGCTGCTGCTGGGTTCAGCGGGCTTCCGCGCGCTCGGCGGTGACCGGACGGCACCCGCCGCCGAGCTCAAGTTCCGCTGGCAGAAGCCCGGCACCGGAAGCTTCACCGAGCTGGTCGTCCTGGTGACGCTCACCACGACGTCGGGCGCGCAGCCCTATGCCTTCACTCTCTGGGCACCATCGGCGGAATTCGGCGCGGCCCAGAGCACGCTGCAGACCGCGCTCGGAACGTTCAGGCCGCTGCCGGGCGCCTGACGGCTGGGGCGGTCGCCTGACGGCTGGGGCGGTGGCCCGACAGTCCGGGGCTGGCCGCCCTGACGTCCGGGGCTGGCCCGCCTGACGGCCGGCGCCGGGGGGCGACGCGGCACGCAGAATGGCCGTCCGGAATATCAGCCGACCGAGATTCTGCGTAGTGATTCAATTACCAATTGTTACTGCCGAGTGAGCCCGGAACAGCGCCCGGAACGGACGCCGGAGGTCGTTTCCCGGTGCTCCCGGCCGCGGCCCGGCGAGGGCTGCGGTGCGGGTGGCCCCGTTCCCGTCCTGGTTACGGGGTTAGTACCAGCCGTCCGCTTCCTCGTGATCCCAGGCGCCACACGGAGTCCCGTAGTCGCCCTTGATGTAGCCGAGGCCCCACTTGATCTGCGTGGTCGGGTCCGTCTCCCAGTCGGGTCCGGCGCTGGCCATCTTCGATCCGGGCAGGGCCTGCGGGATGCCGTACGCGCCGCTGGCGTTCTCGGCCTCGTAGTTCCAGCCGCTCTCCTGCTGCCAGAGGTCGTCCAGGCAGCCCCACTGATCCGTGCTGAAGCCGTAGGACGACAGCAGGCCGTAGGCAATGCCCTGCGCGCTCGACGGGTCGGGCGCAGGACCGCTGGGCACCAGGCCGGATCCCCCGCCCGTGCTGCCAGTGTCGGACCCGGTCGTCGTGACCGGCGGCGGTGCAGTGCTGATCTTCGGGGAGCTCGTCAGGCTGAACGCTTCCGTGGCGGCGGTCTGCATGATCACCTTCTGCCGCTCCTGCTCCAGCACCAGGCCGGACTTGCCAGCCGAGACCTGAGCAACGGCAGCGCCGAGCGGATCCGTAACGGAACCGGGACGCCCGGTGATTACCAGGAAAGCGATCGCAGTCACTGCCACGGTCGCGGCGGCAGCAGTGACCATGAAGACGCCCACGCGCCTGCGCCTAGGGCGCCGGGCCTTGGGCCGCCTCCGGTGCTGTGACAATGCGGTCCTTCCGTCGGCCATGCGCGACCGGGCGGAGTGCCTGGCGCGCGGACCGCTGCGGTACAGGGCAGCGAGTCGCATTTGACGGCCGGGCCAGAGTCGGCTCGCGCTATGACGCGCAGAGCCGTGTTCCTCGGTCCCAGCGCCGTCGCGCCACCACGTTGCCAGAACTGGAGACTCGGACCAAGCGTTTCCGCCGAAAAAGCTGTGCCGGAAACCCGTAATTGGTGTCGCGCAGATCACAGTTTGGCAATACGTACTGTAACAATTACTCGGCGTAATGGCTGGCAGCTGTGATCACAGTCCGGGACCGCCGGCGGCGGCGACACGCCGCCTGGCCGGCGTGTCGTGCGGCGTGCCGCCAGCTATTTCCGCCGGTATGCCGGCAGCGACGCCGGCCGCGCCTTCCGCGCACTGCCGTACTGCGGCTAGCTTTGGTGCAGCCTCTGCCATGCCCGCGCCTGACCAGGACGCGGCGGGAACGGAAGTGATGAGCAGCCCCAAGCACCGCGCCTGGACTCTGGGAACCGACGACGCTGAATCCCTGGTGGCCGAGGCCCGCAAGGCCCTGTTCGTGATGGTCGCCTTCCTGGCCGTCCTGTGGCTGATCCAGTTGCTGAATGTCGCTGACCACTACCGCCTCGACAACTACGGCATTAAGCCGCGTGACCTGGCGAGCCTGCCCTACATCCTTACTGCCCCGTTCCTGCACGTGAGCTGGACGCACATCGAGAGCAACTCCGGGCCGCTGTTCATCTTCGGCTTCCTGGCGGCCTACCGGGGCGTGGCCCGGTTCCTGTGGCTCACCGCGCTGCTCATCGTCGTGAGCGGGCTGGCGGCATGGTTCTTCGGCGCGGCCGGAACGATCGGCGTCGGCGCCAGCGGCGTGGTGTTCGGCTACCTGGGCTACATCCTGGTCCGCGGGTTCTTCGACCGGCACGGCATCGACATCCTCATCGGCGCGGTGATGGCGCTGTGCTTTGCCTACCAGTTCACGGTGCTGCTGCCGCAGGCCGGAATCGGCTGGCAGGACCACATCGGCGGCCTGGTCGGCGGCATCGTCGGCGGGTGGGTCTTCCGCGACCGCAGGGTCAGGAGCAGGCGGAAGCAGGCCGCAGCCGCTGCCGGCGCAGCGTCCGCGTCCGGCGTCGGCGGGACGGGCGGGACCGTGACAGGCGGGACCGTGACAGGCGGGACCGTGACGGGCGCAACGGGAGCGGGCGTGCTGCCAGTCGCTGGTGCTGCCAGCCGCGGCACCCCGGCCAGGCAGCAGCGGGCAACGGGCACCTACTCCGGGCCGAGAGCTGACCTGCACAAACGGCTCGACGACCTCGGTCTCTGACGGCGCCAGCTGCCGAGTCAGTCATGCCAGCTCCTAACCAGCCGACGGACTTCCCTGTCGTCGATGCGCATCACCACCTGTGGGACCTGGCCGTGCGCCCGCAGCCATTCCTCGACAGCAATCCGGTACTGGCGCCGCTGCGGCGCGCCTTCTCGCTGGCCAACCTCGCGCCGCTGGCAGCCGCCGCCGGCATCGGCCGCACGGTCGTTGTCCAGACCGTCACCGAGCCGGCGGAGACAACCGAACTGATGGCGCTGGCCGACGCAGGCGGACTCATCGCCGCCGTCGTCGGCTGGGCCGACCTGACCGACGCACGCGTCGGCGAGAGCCTCGCCAGCCTGCGGGCGGCACCGGGCGGCCAGTTCCTGGCGGGCATCAGGCACCCGCTGCTCACCGAGCCCGACCCGCTGTGGCTCAGCCGGCCCGACGTCCGCCGCGGCCTGAACGCGGTTGCCGCCGCCGGCCTCGTCTTCGACCTCGTCCTGCCGCCTGCACTGCTCCCGGCCGCGGTCCGGGCCGTCGCAGACGTGCCTGACCTGACGTTCGTTCTCGATCACCTGGGCAACGTCGACGTGACCGCGGATGGGCCCCCCGACGCCGCCTGGGCCCGGTCGTTCCGCGCGCTCGCCGCCCTGCCGAACGTCGTCTGCAAGCTGTCCGGGATCCTCGGCGAGGCGACTGCCGACCGCCTGCGCCCGTACGCGGAGATCGCGCTGGAGGCGTTCGGGCCGGAACGGCTGATGTTCGGCTCGGACTGGCCAGTCTCCACGCTCAGCGCCGGCTACGGCGACGTCGTGGCAGCGGCGAGGGCGCTGACAGCCGGCCTGACTGCGCCAGAGCGTGCAGCGGTGCTCGCCGACACAGCTTGCGCGGTGTACCGCATCCCCGAGTAGGCGGCAGTCAGCGCCCGCGGCCGCATCCGGGCGGCATCTGGCACCCGTTATATCCCGGTATGCGTTGCCCGCCGCCGACTCTTCATTCCTACCAGCGTTTCCCGGCACCCTTTCAGCATGATTTGCCGGATTCCTAGGTCACCAACAGAATGCAAAGTCAATCTAGGTTGACGAAAAAGCGGTGCGCGGACCCGTCATCTTCCCCGCCGGGCTGTTGACAGCGCCAGCGTCCGGGGAGACGATTCGGCGGGAATCGGTCGATTGCTGGCGACGCCTCCCTCAGGAGGGCTGGATGGCAAAATCAGGGCGGGTTCGCAGACCTCTACGCCGAATCCTGGCTGCGTTACCTGTCGTCGCTGCCGTCACCACGGCCGGCCTGGTGGTGTCGGTCAGCACCGCCACAGCCGCCACTACGACCGGCGCCGCCTCCGGCACGAGCGCCGCCTCCGGCACAGCCTCTGTCGCACCGGGCGCGCCCGGAGACATGTCCTACTTCGACCTCGCCCGCAAGGACTGCGTCGGCACCGCGGCCGGGACCCGGTCCAAGGTCTGGTACACGGTGGCGGACGGCGTGCTGTCCGACACCTATGAGCCGACGATCGACAACACCAACGTGAGCACTCTGCAGTACGTCGTCACGGACGGGTCAACGTTCACCGACCTGCAGACCAGGGACATGACGTACTCGGTCAGTGCCGACCCGACAGGCATGGCCTGCACGGTCACGGCAGCCGACGCCGCGCACGGCTACCAGCTGACCACCACGTACATCACCGACGCGGCACGCGACACCGTCCTCATGCGCACCCGGCTGAGTGCCATCCCCGGCTCCGGGACGAAGGTATCCGGCCTGCACGTCTACGCCCGGCTGGACGCCCATGTGAACGGGAACGGCGGCGGCGGCACGCAGAACGCCGGCGGGAACACCGGCGTCGTCACGACGTCGGGCGGATCGGCAGTCCCGGTCGTCTACAGCACGAACACGGTCACCGACGCGACCAACCGGACGTACGCGGTGCCGACCTACATGGCGCTGGCCGACAGCAGCCCGTCACCGGAGGCAAGCGTCGGCTATGCAGGCACCGCCAGTGACGGCCTCACCCAGCTGGACACGAGTCACGCGCTGACTGCCTATACCTCCGCGCCCGACGGTCACATCGTGGCCACCCAGGAACTCGCCCTGAGCCGCGGCGGCACGGTCACCCTCGCGCTCGGCTTCGGCCGGAGCCAGGCGAGCGCCATCAGCACCGCGCAGAGCTCGCTTGGCGTTCCGTTCGGCCTGCAGGAAGTGAAGTACGTGGCCGGCTGGGCCGCCTACGACGCCGGACTGAACCGCCCGCCAGCGCACTATCCGGGCGAGCCCGCGAGCGATACCGCCACGCTGGACGCGCATTACTACCTGTCCGCGAACGTACTCAAGGCCAGCGAGGACAAGACCTACCCGGGCGCGATCGTGGCCTCCCTGGCCAGCCCGTGGGGCCAGTCGGTGCCCGCGGGCACCGATTCCGGCGGGGAGCCCGCCTACTTCGGCTCCTACCGCGAGGTCTTCGCCCGCGACCTGTACGAGGCGTTCACCGGCCTGCTGGCTGACGGGGACACCGCCACGGCGCGCGCAGCCGTCCGGTTCCTGTTCGACCGGCAGCAGCTGCCCGACGGGGCCATGCCGCGCAACTCGCTGCTGAACGGCGAGGCTGCCCCGGACACCGGCGGGCTGCAGCTGGACGAGGTCGCCTACCCGATCCTGATGGACCTCAAGGCCGGCCTGGCCTCAGATGCGTCCCTGTGGGCGGACCATGTCCGCCCGGCGGCAGACTTCCTGGTCGCGAACGGGCCGTCGGACGGCGTGGAGCGGTGGGAGGAGCAGACCGGTTACTCCCCCTCGACCATTGCCGCCGAGATTGGCGGGCTGACGGCTGCCTCAGTGATCGCCGCCGATCACGGGGATCAGCAGCGGGCGCGGCTGTACCAGGCCACTGCCGACTACTTCCAGCGCAGCATCAAGTCCTGGACAGTGACCACGACCGGGCCGGACGGGCCCAGTTACTTCATCCGCCTGTCCAAGACCGGCGACCCGAACGCCGCGACCACCTACAGCCTGGGCAACGGCGGCCCGACGGTGGACCAGCGCAGCGTCATCGACGGCGGTTTCCAGGAACTGGTCAGGCTCGGCGAGCTGCCCGTCAGCGACCCGGACGTGCAGGCATCGCTCGGCGTGCTGGACAAGCAGATCTCGGTGAGTACGCCCAGCGGGACCGGCTACTACCGGTACGGCACCTCGGCGGCTGACGGCAGTGCCGACGGCTACGGCGACTGCTACCAGCCGAGCCAGACCAGCTGCACAGTCACCGGCGCGCCGTGGCCGCCGACCGACACCGGAACCGGGCACCTATGGCCCGTTCTCTCCGGCGAGCGGGCCGAGAGCGACATTGCCGAGGGCCAGAGCTCGGGTGCCGCCGCGCTGCTCAATGCGATGCTCAGCTTCTCCTCCGGCGTCGGCCTCGTGCCGGAACAGGCCTGGGAAGACCCCGACCTGCCCGCCTCGCCGTATGGCACCGATCCGGCAACGGCCTCCATCGGGTTCACCGACGGCAAGGCAGCCGGATCCGCCTCGCCGCTGACCTGGGCGCAGGCGCAGGAACTGCGGCTGATCGTCGACCTCGGCGCCGGCCGCACTGTCGACACGCCCGCTGCCACGACGGCCCGTTACATCACGCACGGACCGCCGGGCGCCCTTACGGTCACCCTCACCGCCCCGGCTTCCGGCGCGACCCTGAACACCTCAACCACAACCGTGACGGGAACGACGGCGCCAGGCGCCTCCGTCGACGTCGCGGTCGCGGATACCACGACCGGCGCCACCGCGACCGTCGTCAGCGCCGTCGCGGCCGCGGACGGATCGTTCTCCGTGACCGTTCCTGTCGGGTTCGGCAACAACGTGATCACCGCGACCGCCACCTCCGCCGGCGGCCGCAGCACCGGGTACGCGCAGGTGGCCGTCGTCGGTAACGTGACCGGCGGAACCACCGACCTCAGCGTCACCGACCCGACCGGCGACGACAACGGGCCGGGAACGTACCAGTACCCGACCTCGTCGTCCTTCCAGCCGGGCGCGTTTGACCTCACCGGCTTCCAGGTCATCAGCGATGGCACGTACGTGTACCTGCGGACGTCGATCGCCAACCTCGCCCCCACGTTCGGCGCGGACTTCGGCGCCCAGCTGCTCGACATCTACGTGCACGACCCGTCGGCGACCTCCACCTCAACGCAGGCCGCGTTCACGACGCGCAACTACACGATCGCTGCCGCGGGCGCCTGGAGCGAGCGAGTCGAGGCTCAGGGGTTCGCGTCGGCGGTCTGGGTGAACGCCAGCGGCGGCTCCGTCGGAACCGCGTTCATGGTGACCGATGACACCGCGGGCACGGTCACGCTCGCGCTGCCGGAGGCCGAATTCGGCACTCCGGGTCCCGGCTGGGCCTTCACCGTAGTGCTAACCGGGCAGGACGGATTCCAGCCGGACCTGGCCCGCGTGTTCACGGCGACGCCCGGCGCCTACACGTTCGGCGTCTGCGCGCCCGCCGGGACCAGCCCGATCTGCTCCGTCGCCCCCTCGACGGTGCCGAAGGCAATGGACGTCCTCACTCCGCCGGGCGTCTCGCAGGCAACCGAGCTCGACCCGACTCTCGGCGCGGTGGTGATCCAGCCAGTCTCGATACCCTAAGAACAGGCCGCGAGCGCGTGCCCGACGGCAGCTATGCCGCCGGCCTGTGGTTCGCGCTGTTCTTCGGTCAGCCGGCCCGGCCGGACGACTGACGCGGCGCGCTGAGTTCCTACTTCAGCAGCTGGCGGGCCATAACCACTCGCTGGATCTGGTTCGTTCCCTCATAAATCTGGGTGATCTTGGCATCCCGCATCATGCGCTCGACCGGGTAGTCGCTCACGTAGCCGTAACCGCCGAGCAGCTGAACGGCATCGGTGGTGACCTCCATGGCCACGTCCGACGCGAAGCACTTGCAGGCCGAGGACATGAACGTCAGGTCGTCCGCCCGGTCGCCGTGCATGGCGCGCTCGGACTTCGCCGCGGCCGCGTAGGTGAGTTGCCGCGCGGCCTCGACCTTCATCGCCATGTCCGCGAGCATGAACTGCAGGCCCTGGAACTCCGCGATCGGCTTGCCGAACTGCTTGCGCTCCTTGACGTAGCCGGCCGCGTAGTCCAGGGCGCCCTGCGCGATGCCGAGCGCCTGGGCCGCGATGGTGATGCGGGTATGGTCCAGGGTCGCCAGCGCGGTCTTGAATCCGGTGCCCTCGGCCCCGATGATCCGGTCAGCCGGGATCCGGCAGTTGTCGAAGTAGAGCTCCCTGGTCGGCGAGCCCTTGATGCCGAGCTTGTGCTCGGGGGCGCCGAACGTGAAGCCCTCATCGTTCTTGTCCACGACGAATGCCGAGATGCCGCCGGCGCCCTGGTCCGGCTCGGTCACGGCCATCACGGTGTAGTACTGGGAGACGCCGGCGTTGGTGATCCAGCGCTTGACGCCGTTCAGCACATAGCTGTCGCCGTCACGGACAGCCCTGGTCTTCATGGCGGCAGCGTCTGATCCGGCGTCCGGCTCCGACAGCGCGTACGAGAACATCGCGTCGCCGCTGGCCACCGCGGGCAGGAACTTCTGCTTCACCTCATCAGAGCCGGACAGCAGCAGCGGCACCGTGCCGAGCTTGTTGACGGCCGGGATCAGCGACGATGAGGCGCAGACCCGGGCGACCTCCTCGATGACGATGACCGTGGCGATGGCGTCCGCCCCCACGCCGCCGTACTCCTCGGGGATGTGCACCGCGTGAAAGTCGTTCTTGACCAGGGCATCATGAGCTTCCTGCGGGAACACGGCCGCCTCGTCGACCTTGGCGGCAAAGGGCGCGATCCTCTCCTCGGCCAGGCCGCGGATGGCCTCGCGGAGCGCCTCGTGCTCCTCGGACAGGGCGAAGGCAGGAAAGTCATGGCTCATGCTCTTGATAGTAGGACGCCCTAGCGATGACGCCAACGCAGGCCAGCCGCCGTGCGAGGGGCATGTCCGGGCGGCGATGATAGGCCGATGAGCCAGGCTGCCGGACTGCTGACGCCCGCGGGCGGCGAGCTGCTCGGCAGGCTCCGCGGCCTGGAGATCACGCCCGAGCAGGCCCTGCGCCTCAGCGCTGAGCTGCGCGGACAGTATCCGGCCGACCTGGTTGCCGCCGCGCTGACCCAGCAGTCGCTGCGGGTGGCCGGGCGGGAGAAGTTCAGCCGGGCTGAGGAGATGCTGTTCACCAGGGCCGGCCTCGAGCAGGCCTCCGGAGAGCTGGCCGCCGCCCACAGCGCGCGCCGGTTCGCCGGCCTCGGCCTGGTCGCCGACCTGTGCTGCGGCATTGGCGGCGACCTCATCGCGCTTGCTTCCGCTGCCCGGCGCGTCCTGGCCGTCGATGCCGATCTCGACACGCTTCGGTTTGCCGTCCTGAACGCCTCGGTCTACGGCACTGCCGGCCGCGTCTTCCCGCTCTGCGCTGACGTGCGGTCGCTGAGCCTCGCGGGCACTGAGGCCGTGTTCATCGACCCGGCACGCCGGGCTGGCGGCCGCCGCCTGCGCACCGGAGACTCGCAGCCGCCGCTCAACTGGTGCCTGGCGCTGGCGGACCGGGTACCGCGGGTGTGCATCAAGGCGGCGCCGGGCCTCGCGCGGGAGCTGGTTCCAGCGGGCTGGGAGGCCGAGTTCGTCGCCGTGGGCCGGGCGCTGAAGGAAGCACTGCTGTGGTCGCCGGCGTTCGCGACGACAAGCTGGCGCGCCACTGTTCTGGCGCCTGCCGGCCAGCCAGCCGGCGCAGGCGGAGCGGCTTCCGGCGTCGGCGGGTCAGCCGTGTCCGGCGCGTCAGCCGACCGCACTGGGTCACCTGACGGCCGCGCAGCGGGCGTTACGCTCGCCGCCAGCCCCGGTGCGCCTGTGCCGGTTGCTGAACCCGGCGAGTACCTGCTGGACCCGAACCCGGCCGTCACCAGGGCCAGCCTGGTCGCCGAGCTGGCTCGCGACCTCGGTGCCTGGCAGATCGACCCCATGATCGCGTTCCTCGCGGTGGACCGCGCGGTGAGCACACCGTTTGCCCGGACACTGCGCGTGCTCGTCTCGATGCCCTGGCACGAGCGCCAGGCGGCCAGGCAGCTGCGCGAGCTTGGCGTCGGCACAGCTGACATCCGTCGGCGGGGCCTAGCTGGCGATGTGCAGCAGATCCATCGCCGGCTCGGCCTGCAGGGTGCCAGGAGCGCGACGATCGTGCTGACCCGGCGCAACGACAGGCCCTGGTGCCTAATCTGCGAGCCGGTCATGCCGCCTGTTTAGCGAGAACCGCCCTCGTCAGGCGGCCTAGCCAGGCGCCCCGGGGCGGCTGGCTCGCCGGAACGCTTCCCGTATTGATGCAGCCACCTGCATGGGCTTTAAGTAGATCTCGTCCCAGCCAAAGTGCACGACCTCGAAGCCGGCATCGCGCAGATCCGCGTCCCGGCGCAACTGATAGCTCGCCTCATGCGGATTGTCGTACTTCATCATTCCGTCTGCCTCCGCGATCGTGCGGAATTGCTCCCAGTAGAAGTCGACTCTGCCGATCACCCTCCCGTCGCCGCCCAGCCAGGCCTGCAGTTGCGGCTGCGGGAGGCCGCAGTCCCGGAATGCCACCCTGGAAATGGACTCCAGTGGCGACTCCGAGAGCGGGTCAGCGAAGGCCGCCACCGCGGTGGCCCGCTCCGCGCCTGGCCACCGGCGGCAGCTGGCGACCATAGCCTGCAGTTCCTGCCTGGTGGTGCGATTCTTCCGCAGTGCCGAGTCCGCGACGACAACACCGGCCCTGAATGACGTAGCGCGGGCCAGATCTGCCACCGTTCTCGCCGCGACGGTGACCGGCACGCCAGCCCGCGTGCCGACATGCCCGGCCGGCAGTGCCGCCGAGTGCACGCGGACCCCTGGCCAGTTCTTCCGGCTGCTGCCCGGAACCCGGGTGATAGCAATCTCGCGAGGGGCGCGGCCTAGCAGGTCGAGGCCCAGAAGCCGGGCCGCCGTGTGATGGCTTGCCACCGCTTGCGGACCGAGTGAGGCCAGTGCGGCCGCCGCTCGCAGCGCCAGCGTGCCGCTCTCAGTTCTGCTGACCGACCTCGCCAGCTCTGCGGGGACGAAAGTACCGCGAGCCAGCCGGATCAGTTCGCCTCTGCCGACGCTGGTCCGGATATGGGCGGTTGTGAATCCGGCTGACAGTAACTCAGCCGTCGTCACAATATTCGCTAATCGTGCTGTTTCCGGCAGCTTATTGCTCGTCATGGCGGCCAGAATGCCGGTCGCCAACGACATTTCATCCGTTCCAGCGCTCGGAGGTGACCTTATAGCACGTTATGCCGGTTTCAGAAGTCACCTTCCGGATGCAAAGTCAACTAAGGCTGACGAAATCGCGCGAAAAGCAGCCGCAGACGCTCTCGGTGGCGGGCGACCTGGCGGCGGCGGCGGCAGGCGGGCGACCGTGCGCGGTGGCGGACGGCGGGGCGCGGACGGCGGGGCGCGGACGGCGGGGCGCGGACGGCGGGGCGCGGACGGCGGGGCGCGGACGGCGGGGCGCGGACGGCAGTGGAATGCGGACGGCGCTAGAGCTCGGCGCTGGTGCCAGTCGGCGGGTGCGGCTGGTGACCGGCGCGCAGGACCCGGACCTTCGCGCGCAGGGCCTCGCCCTTCGCCTGCGCTCCGGAGCGCAGGTCCGCCTGGAATGCCGCCATCCGGCCGGCCAGTTCCGGGTCGCTGACGGCGAGAATGCGGATTGCCAGCAAGCCGGCGTTACGGGCGCCGCCGACGGCCACCGTCGCGACCGGGATGCCGGCCGGCATCTGGACGATGGACATCAGCGAGTCCAGGCCGTCGAGATACTTCAGCGGAACGGGCACGCCGATGACCGGGAGCGTAGTCACCGAGGCGAGCATGCCGGGCAGGTGAGCAGCACCGCCGGCCCCGGCGATGATGACCTTCACGCCACGGCCAGCCGCGGCCTGGCCGTAGCTGATCATGTCCGTCGGCATCCGGTGCGCCGAGACAACGTCCGCCTCCGACTGCACGCCGAACTCGTCCAGCACCTCGACCGCGGCCTGCATGACCGGCCAGTCCGAGTCGCTGCCCATGACAACGCTCACTACCGCGCCCGCGCTCATGCGCCGCACTCCCCTTCGCCTGCCGCGGCGGAGCCAGTGCCGCCTGAATGTCCGCTGGTCACCCGGTCCCCGCACGTCATGGGGCTTCCTCGCTGCCGGTGGCGAGGTACCGGGCGGCTCGCACGGCCCGGTCGCGGAGGACAGCCGGGTCGCCGCCAAGTGCCGTCACATGGCCGACCTTGCGGCCGGGCCGTACCGGCTTGCCGTACAGCTGCACCCGCAGCGCCGTGTCGGCCGCGAGCACGTGATTCAGCTTGCCGTACAGATCAGGATCGGAGCCGCCGAGCACGTTCGCCATCACTGCCGACGGCGCTGTCATCATCGTCGAGCCCAGCGGAAGATTCAGCACGGCGCGCAAGTGCTGCTCGAACTGCGATGTCCTGGCGCCCTCGATCGTCCAGTGCCCGGTGTTGTGCGGGCGCATGGCGAGCTCGTTCACGAGCAGGGAGCCGCTCCGGGTCTCGAACAGCTCCACGGCCAGCAGCCCGATGACATCCAGGTCGCGGGCGAGTTCGAGCCCGAGCCGCTCAGCCTCGATCGCCGTGTCCTCGGGCAGCTGCGGGGCGGGCGCCAGTACCTCGACGCAGATGCCGTCGCGCTGAACCGACTGGACAACCGGGTACGCCGCGCCGTGGCCGCTAGCCGAGCGGGCGACCAGGATCGCGAGCTCACGCCGGAACGGGACGAACTCCTCGGCGAGCAGCGCCACTCCGTGCGAGAGCACGTCCGCTGCCTCAGCGGGACTCTCGCAGACCCAGACGCCGCGGCCGTCGTAGCCGCCCGAGACCGCCTTGAGCACGACTGGCCAGCCCGTCTGCGCGGCAAAGGTGGTGACGTCGGCGACCGATGACACCGGCCCGAACCGCGGGCACGGCACGCCGAGATCGGTCAGCCGCTCGCGCATGGCGAGCTTGTCCTGCGTATAGCGCAGGACTGAAGCGCCCGGAGCCACCACGTGCCCGGCAGCAGCGAGCGCCGCGAGCTGCTGCTGAGGGACGTGCTCATGATCGAACGTGATCACGTCACAGCCGGCCGCGAAGGCCAGCAGGTCATCGGTGGACCGGTAGTCGCCGAGTACGGTGTCGGCGCACACCTGCGCGGCGCTCTCGTCGGCCGCCGCGGCGAGGACCCTGAACCTGATGCCCAGCCCGACCGCGGCCGCGGCCGTCATCCGGGCCAGCTGGCCGGCCCCGACCATGCCGACGACCCGCTGCCGGCCGGCCTGACCGTCAGCGGCTGCGGCAGCCGCGACGGCATCAGCGGCAGGGCCACCGGCGTCCTGACCAGCTGCCAGCCCGCTGCCCTGGCCGCTGCGGGCCGCGGTGCTCTCGCGAGTTTCCTGGTGCTCCATTACCCGCCGTAGCCTACGGCCAGCGCCCCCGCGGCCGGGAATCAGGATCAGCTACGCCGGCCCGAGCACGGCCGGCTGTTCCTCGGCGTCGGCCGTCGCGTGGGGCAGGAACAGCGCGAACACGGCCGGCCTCGGCCGCACCAGCACGACCTGGCCGCCGTCGGCAGCCGCAATGGTCCTGGCCAGGGCAAGCCCGAGGCCGGTGCCGTTCGGCGAGCCGCTGACGCTGCGCTCGAATATCCGCGGCGCGAGCTCGGCCGGCACACCGCTGCCCTCGTCCCGCACCTCGACCACGACCGATCGCCGGGTCCTCGAGGTCCTGATCGTCACAGTGCCGGCGCCGTGGACGAGAGCGTTGTCCAGCAGCGTCGCGATCACCTGGGAGGCACCGCCGGGTGTCGCGAAGGCGAACAGTCCCTTCTCCCCGGCGACCGCGAGGCGCCGGTTCAGCCGCCGGAAGGCAGGCTCCCACTCCACGACCTGCTGGCCGACGATCTCGTCGACGCTGGCCACGGTCGGAGTGCCCGCCGTGGTGCGCCGGGCCCGGCCGAGAAGCTGACCGACGACCTCGGCCAGCCGCTCGGTCTGCGCCAGCGCCGCCGCGCCTTCCTCCCGGACGACATCCGGGTAGTCGGCGGCCGCCACCATCTCCTCCAGCCGCATTGACAGTGCCGTCAGCGGTGTCCTGAGCTGGTGCGACGCGTCGACGGCGAAGTCGCGCTCGGCCGACAGCAGGTCGTTGATGCGCTGTGCGGAGCCGTCCAGCCCTTCGGCGACCCGGTCAAGCTCCTGGATCCCGTACCGCCGCCCGAGCGGGCTGGAGTCGCCCGAGCCGAGCCGGTCCGCCGCCCCGGCCAGTTCCTCGAGCGGCCGGACGAGCCTGCGCGCGTAGACAAGACCGAGCACGACCGCGACGCCGACGGCCAGCAGGGCCACCCCCCCGACCAGCAGCAGCTCCTTGTCGAGGTTCCCGGACAGATAGGAGTCGTCCGCGGCCACGTACACCGTGTACTGGCCGTTGACGGCGGTGGCCGACCGGGAGTCGCGCCGGGGCGGCCGGATGCCGGCGTGGGCGACGCCGACGCCGTTATGCCAGATCTGGACGTACCGGCCGGTCAGGTCGTCGGCGAGTTCGTGGGCGGGCGCCGGGAGCCCGGCCGCATTAGCCTGGTCGAGCTGCCTGGCCACATCCTCCGCATCATGCTGCAGCGCCTGCGTGGCCTCGTTGACCTGCAGCCGGCTCAGCACGAAGCCGAGCGGGATGCCGAGCGCCAGCACCGCCGCGACCGCGACCGCGACCATCGAGATCAGCAGCCGGCGACGCATTGTCCGCGCTCCCGATCGTCAGAGCCTGCCACCATCAACACGCACCGCGTCTGGTTGCTGCCTAGTCCCCGCGCTCGAACCTGAAGCCGACACCCCGGACAGTCGTGATGTACTGCGGGCTGTGCGCGTCGTCGCCGAGCTTGCGGCGCAGCCACGACACGTGCATGTCCAGGGTTTTCGTCGAGCCCCACCACTTGGAGTCCCACACCTGCCGCATGATCTGCTCGCGGGTCACGACCTTGCCCGCCTCGGCGACCATGAGGGCAAGCAGGTCGAACTCCTTGGAGGTGAGCTCGATCTCGGTGTCTCCGAGCCAGGCCCGGCGCGCGTCAGTGTCGACGCGGACGCCCTGGACGGTCCTGGTCTCGGACGCCCCGCGCCGGAGCAGCGCGCGAACCCGCGCCAGCAGCTCCGCCAGCCGGAACGGCTTGGTGACGTAGTCGTCCGCTCCGGCATCCAGGCCGATGACGGTGTCGACCTCGTCAGCCCGCGCGGTCAGGATCAGCACCGGAACCGCCTGCCCGGACTGCCGGATCCGGCGGCACACCTCGAGCCCGTCGATCCTGGGCAGGCCGATGTCGAGCACGATGAGATCAATGCCGCCGGCCCTGGCGGCCTCCAGGGTTCCCGGCCCATCGGCCGCCACGTCGACCTCGTAGCCTTCACGCCGCAGCGCGCGGGCAAGGGGCTCAGAGATTGCCGGGTCATCCTCGGCGAGCAAAACGCTGGTCATGAGACTGATGGTAGGGCCAACTGGCAATTTTCAGCCCGCCACACGCGTCCCGGACCGATCTCTTGCCCGCTACTTGACCTTTGACATGGTCAGATAACCCGGATAGCCCGGCTAAGGCCCGGAATCAGACCGGCGTCACACCGTGCCTGCGCCGGGAGAATGATCTGTCTTTACCGCGTGCGGCCGCAAAGCGGCGGATCAGCTGCGCCCGCAGGTCCTCCGGCTCGACCACGTCGTCGACCACGAGCTCCCCCGCCAGCCGGAGCACGTCGATGTCGGCCTCGTACTCGGCGCGCAGCCGACTGGTCTCGGCCTCCCGCTCCTCAGCCGTCTCCAGCGCCGCCAGCCGGTTGTAATAGACCGCGTTGACGGCCGCCTCGGCGCCCATGACCGCGATCTTGGCGGTCGGCAGGGCCAGGGTCGCGTCCGGGTCGAACCCCGGGCCGGCCATCGCGTACAGGCCGGCCCCGTAGGCCTTCCTGACGATGACGCAGATCTTGGGCACGGTGGCCTCGGACACCGCGCTGATCATCTTGGCGCCGTGCCGGATGATGCCCTGGCGCTCGACCGCCGTGCCCACCATGAAGCCGGGAACGTCGGCCAGGAACAGCAGCGGCAGGCTGAAGGCGTCGCAGAGCTGGATGAACCGGGTGGCCTTGTCCGCCGAGTCGACGAACAGCACGCCGCCCTTGAACATCGGGTTGTTGGCCACGACGCCGACTGGCTGGCCGTCCAGCCGGGCGAAGCCCACGACCAGCTCGCGGGCCCACAGCGCGTGGATCTCGAACAGCGAGTCCTCGTCGACGATCCCCCGCACGTACCGGCGCATGTCGAACGCCTGCCGCTCGCTGGCCGGCACCATGGCGCGCAGGTCGGCGGGCTTCGGCTCGCGCGGCTGCGCGGCCGGCGGCGGCAGCTGCCAGTTGCCGGGCAGGTAGGACAGGTAGGACCGGACCGCAGTGATGGCCTCGGCCTCGGAGGCGGCCAGGAAATGGCCGACCCCGGATACCGAGGTGTGCATCCGCGCGCCGCCCATCTCCTCCAGGGTCGTCCGCTCGCTGACGACCATCTCGACCATCCGGGGGCTGCCGAGGTACATCGAGGCATTGCCGTCGACCATGGCGACGAAGTCGCAGAACGCCGGGATATAGGCGCCGCCGGCCGCCGACGGCCCGAACAGCGCGCATACCTGCGGGATCGACCCGGACGCTCGGACCTGGGTGTGGAAGATCTTGCCGGCGCCGCGGCGGCCGGGGAACATCTCCACCTGGTCGGTAATCCGCGCGCCGGCGGAGTCGACCAGGTAGATCATCGGCAGCCCCGCCCGGTAGGCCTGCTCGATCACGCGGATGATCTTCTCGACGGTCCTGGCGCCCCACGATCCCGCCTTGACCGTCGAGTCGTTGGCCATCAGCGCGACTGGCCGGCCGTCGATGCTGGCGGTGCCGGTGATGACGCCGTCTGCCGGAAGGCCGCTGGCCAGCACGTTGGCGAACGCGCCGTCCTCAGTGAAGCTGCCCTCGTCGACGAGCAGCGCGATCCTGTCCCTGGCGAACTGCTTGCCCTGGGCCGCGGCCTGCTGGTGGTACCGCTCCGCACCGCCCGCCGCGATCCGGGACCTGATCTCGGCGAGGTCCTGGTGGGCGGGTCCGGGTGCTGCTTCTTCTGCTGCGCTCACGCTCGCGAGCGTACGACAAGCGCGCCGGGGCGGCAGGAGTGGAGGCCTGCCGCCCCGGCACGAACTCTCAGTGAATGTGCAGGCTGACCCCGAGCAGCACGAGCGGCCACAGGATGATCGCCAGCAGGGCGGATAGCACCAGCTTGAGCAATGCGACGGTGATGTAACTGCGCTCCCAGGCGACGACGATCCCGATGAGCACCCAGATAATCCAGACCCAGCTGTACCTGCGCCGGCTGAAAATAGCCATTGTTTTGACTCCGATCCGGCCAACCGGTGTGTGTTAGCAAGCCACCAAGTCTCCGGATAAGTCGCCATCAAACATTGCATTGGGAACTGTCGTTCCCGCCATCGCGGTCCGCCGCGGACGCGGTCTAAGACACCCCTATAGTCCGGGAACGAGGCCCCGCCCGGAGCACCTGCGACGGCAGACGCCGGCCGATGATCCGCTCAGCATCCGCTGCGGCGTCGATCAGTGCGGCCAGGTCGATCCCGGTACCGACGCCCATGTCCTCGACCATGTGCACGAGTTCCTCGGTCGCGATGTTGCCTGTCGCGCCGGGCGCGTACGGGCAGCCGCCAAGGCCGCCTACCGACGCGTCGAAGTCCGCGACACCGAGCTGCAGCGCGGTCAGCACGTTGGCCAGCCCGGTGCCGCGCGTGTTGTGGAAGTGCAGGTTGAGGCCGGCGCCGGGCTGCGCGGAGCGGAACTCGCCGATCAGCCGCTCGACCCGGCCCGGTGTCGCCATGCCGGTCGTGTCGCCGAACGAGATGGTGTCCGCGCCATCGGCGACCGCCCGGCTGGCGGCGGCGACGACGCGCTCGACCGGGATGTCGCCCTCGTACGGGCAGCCCCAGGCGGTGGAGACGATGACCTGGCAGGTCGCGCCGCGCTCGTGGGCCAGGGCGATAATCTGCGCGATGTCGTCCAGCGACTCCGCGGTGCCGCGGTTCACGTTCTTGCGGTTGTGCGTGTCGGACGCGGAGACGACCGCCTCGATCTCGGTCAGCCCGCTGTCCAGCGCCCTGGCCGCCCCGCGCAGATTCGGCACCAGGGCGGAGTAGCGGACTGACTCCGACCTGTCGATTCCGCGCCAGACCTCGTCCGCGTCGGCCATCTGCGGGATCGCCTCCGGGCGGACGAAGGAGACCGCCTCGATCCGCTCCACGCCGGTAGCCGAGAGCCGGTCGATCAGCTCGATCTTCGCCTGCGTCGGTACCGGCTCCTCGTTCTGGAGTCCGTCTCTCGGGCCGACTTCGCGGACCGAGATCCGGCCGGGCAGATCAGACACTCAGCACGCCTCGCTCTGACGGGATCGCTTGCTCGCTCAGGCTAACCAGGCAGCGGCGGGTACTGTTCCCTGGCCTGCTGGTCGAAGGAGACCCGGTCCTGCTCGTTCTCGACCAGCTGGAACAGCGTCGCCTGCACGTCCTGAACGCGCGGGATCTCAGTGAGCACAAGCTGGCCGCGCTCGCCCGGCGACTCCACGATCAGCCGCCCGCAGCCCAGCATCCGGTCGAGCAGGCCCTGGGCGAACGAGACGTCGCTGATCTTGGACAACGGGAAATCGCGGCCGGTCCTGGTGAGGATCCCGGCCCGCAGCCGCAGCCGGCGGTTAGTCAGCTCGTAGCTGGTGGTCCACCAGCGCAGCAGCGGCCTGGCGACCCAGACGGCGACCACGGCCAGCGCGACTGCCCCGAGTGCGACCCGGCCGGGCGCCGAGTCCCTGACCGGCGACGCGAACACCAGCAGCACGAGCAGCACGACAACGGTCGCGGCCAGGATGAGGACCGGCAGGAGAATGGTCTTCCAGTGCTGGTGCAGCCTCAGGACGAGGTGCTCGCCTTCGGTGAGGCCTGCTGCGGTGGCCATAGGCCCCATGGTGGCATGAACCGCGCCAATGCGCTCGGACGCGCACTGTCAGGCGCAGACGCGGCCGCTTCCGCCGCCGGAACCCGGCCGCGCCTACCGGACATGCACGACGTCGCCTGCGCTCACCGCCTGCACGCCGCCGTCCGTGCTCACCATGAGACGGCCGACGGGATCGACATCGCAGGCCCCGCCGGTCAGCACCGCGCCGCCGGGCAGCTCAACCCGGACGTCGCGGCCGATCGTCGAGCAGGATCGCAGGTACTCGGCCCGGAGGCCGGACGAGAGTGCGTCGCCGGGCGGATCGGCGCCCGCCCACCGCAGGTACCAGTGCTCAAGCTCCCGCAGGGCCGCGACCAGGATCGCCTGCCGGTCCGGTTCGGCGGCGCCTGCCAGCAGCAGTGAGGTGGCCTGCGGGGCGGGCAGTTCGTCCCGGCTCGCGCTGACGTTAAGCCCGATGCCCACCACGATCGCGTCGCCCGCCTGCTCGGCCAGGATGCCGGCCAGCTTGCCCGCCATTCCCGGCTCGGCCCCGCTGACCAGCACGTCGTTCGGCCACTTCAGGCTGACGTCCAGGCCAGTCTGCGCGCGCAGGGCGGCCGCGACGGCGACTCCGGTCAGCAGCGGCAGCCAGCCCCGTGCCGACGGCGGGATCGCTGCGGGCCGCAGCAGCACCGAGAAGGTCAGGGCGGCACCCGGCTGGCTGTGCCAGCTGCGGTCGAAGCCGGCCCCGGCCCGCGGTCTGCTCCTCCGCGACCAGCACGGTCCCCGCCGCGGTGCCCGCCGTGGCGGCAGCGAGCAGATCCGCGTTGGTCGAGCCGGTCCTGGCCACCACCCGGACAGCGGTCAGCAGGCGTGATCCGGGCAGCAGCGCGTCAGCAAGAACATCCGCCGCCAGCGGCGGACGATGGGGCTGCCGGGTCGCGGTCACCTGGCAACTCTCCCGTGTGCCTGGGTACGCGCGCCAGTCGGGCTGGGCTTCGCCACGGGCGCGTAATGATTGGACACGTCGCGTTTCGCATTGATCACACTGCGCAATCTAGCTAGCGCACACGGGGGACGACGCGCGGCCCGTGCCCGCTGCCGCGTCCGGAGATTGCGAAGGCGCTGCGCTGACCGACCTGAAGGCGACACCAGACGAAGGCGGCACGCCCGGCATGCCCGGAGCCAGCGCGGCCCGCACCAGCGCGACCCGAACCAGCACTGCCGGAGTCGCTGCTGTCGAAACCACCACGGGCGAAACCACCACGGGCGAAACCACCACGGGCGAAACCACCACGGGCGAAACCAGCACGGGCGAAACCAGCACGAGCGGAACCAGCACGGCCGGAACCAGCACGGGCGGCGAGAGCGGCACTCCGGGAGCCGGCAAGACGCGAGCAAGCACAGGCCGCGGCTACTCCGGCGGCGCGCGGGCCGCGGGCCGTCCAGCCAGATTCGTCCGGCCGGCCCGGCTCCAGCGCAGCGCGACCGGCCTGGTGGCGGCAGCTGCGGCCCAGGCGACCCGGATCGGACGCGAGTTCACTCCGCGGGCCCTGTGGGGGCGGCACCGGCTCATGACGATCGCCGTGCTCATCGCGCTTCTCCCGCGCATACTCGCTGCGCTCGCCTTCCGGCCGGCGCTGCTGACGGCTGACTCGTTCCTGTACATGCAGCAGGCGGTGTCAGGAAAGCTGGGCGAGATCAGGCCGGCCGGGTACCCGAAGTTCCTCAGCCTGTTCCAGGGGCTTCCGCATGCCGTGCTGCTGGTCACGACAGCGCAGCATCTGATGGGCATCGCGGTGGCAGTCATCGTCTACGGGCTGCTGCGGTACTGGGGCCTGCCCGGCTGGGGCGCCTGCCTGGCAGCGCTGCCGGTGCTGTTCGACAGCCACGAGATCGCCCTGGAGTCGTTCATTCTGCCGGACACCCTGTTCTGCCTGGTGGTCGTCGCGTCGACGGCACTGCTGCTCACCCGCCGCACGCCGCGGCCCTGGCAGTGCGCGATAGCCGCGCTGCTGCTGGCCTATGCCGCCGTGCTGCGCGGCAACGGCCTGCCGCTGATCGTCGTGGCCGGCGTCTTCCTGCTCATCCGCCGTGTCGGCTGGAAGGCCATCACCGCCGCCGCCGTCGCCTTCGCCGTGCCGCTTGCGCTGTACCTGGCGTCCTTCCACAGCCAGTACGGCCGGTACAACCTGACCGAGTCAGACGGCCTGTTCCTGTGGTCGCGCACCACCAGCTTCGCGAACTGCGCGGTAATCAGGCCGCCCGCCGACCTGCGCCCGCTCTGCCCGGCCGCGGACACCTCCGTCGCACCGACGCGCCCGGCACCGCCGTGGTCGGTATCCGCGCTGCTGAGCACACCGACTCCGTCGGATTACCTGTGGGCGTCCGGTGCCTGGTGGCGCCACGATGCCCACCCGGGCATCAACGCCTACAACAACGCGCTCGGCATGCGATTTGCCGAGCGCGCGATCGAGGCGCAGCCGATCGACTACGCCAGGGTGGTCGCGGAGAACGTCATGCTCACGTTCCTGACCACCGACCGTCCGTTCGGCGTCTCGAACATGACCTTCACCCGGTACCCGCGGATTGCCCGGCTGCCTGGTTACTACCAGCACGACATCAGCGCGTACGCCGCGACGACGAGCAACACCCGGGCAATCTTCCCGTATGCGTACTTCCTGCTGCTGTACCAGCAGCCGGTCTACTTCCCCGGCGTGCTCTTCCTGCTGGTCGTCCTGGCCGGCCTGGTCTTCGTGATCAGGGACTGGCGCCGGCTCGGCGGCCCGCAGCTGCTGCCCTGGGCGCTGGCGGCCGCCAGCATCCTCCTGCCGGCCATGCTGACGCAGTCGCTGTACCGCTACACGATCGTGGCCATCCCGCTGTCCTGCCTGGCAGTAGGCCTGGGCTTCGCCACCCGCCGCCGCCAGCCGCGCCCGGGCCGGCGGCGAACCCGGCACGCGGCAGGCCGTAGTTCTGCCCTAACCTGTCCGGCATGGTCAACGATGCATCCGCGCCGATCGAGGCGCCCGCGCCGGCCCGCCCGCTGACAGCGCAGACGGCGCTGACCTGCACACCACTGCAGGCAAGCTAGCCGATCTGGAGAAGCGCAGGTACGAGGCCGTGCACGCGGGTGCCGCGCGGCAGGTCGAGCGCCAGCACGCGAAAGGCAAGATGACCGCGCGGGAGCGGATCGATGCCCTGCTGGACCCCGGCTCATTTACCGAGTTCGACGAGCTGGCACGGCACCGGGCCACCGACTTCGGCATGGCCGCCAACCGGCCGTACGGCGACGGGGTTGTCACCGGCTACGGGACCATCGACGGCCGGCCGGTGGCCGTCTTCAGCCAGGACTTCACCGTCAACGGCGGGTCGCTGGGCGAGGTCTTCGGCGAGAAGATCGTCAAGGTCATGGACTACGCCCTGACGACCGGCTGCCCGATGATCGGCATCAACGACAGCGGCGGTGCCCGGATTCAGGAGGGCGTCGTCGCACTCGGCCTGTACGGCGAGATCTTCTACCGGAACGTCATCTCGTCCGGCGTGATCCCGCAGATCTCGCTGATCATGGGACCGTGCGCCGGCGGCGCGGTGTACTCACCCGCCATCACCGACTTCACCCTGATGGTGGACAAGACCTCGTACATGTTCATCACCGGGCCCGACGTCATCAAGACGGTCACGGGTGAGGAGGTGAGCCAGGAGGAGCTCGGCGGCGCGCACGCGCACAACGTCAAGTCCGGCGTGGCCCACTACCAGGCCACCGACGAGCAGGACTGCCTGGACTTCGCCCGCGAGCTGCTGTCGTACCTGCCGTCGAACAACCTCGACGAGCCGCCAGCCGGCCGGCCGCCGCCGATCCGGCCGCCGCACTCGAGATCACTGACTCCGATGCCGAGATGGACACGCTGATCCCGGACTCCCCGCGGCAGCCATACGACATGCACGCCGTGATCCAGCATGTGCTGGACGACGGCGAGTTCCTCGAGATCCACGCCGGCTTCGCGCAGAACATGGTCGTCGGCTTCGGCCGCGTCGACGGCGCGCCGGTCGGCGTCGTCGCCAACCAGCCGATGCACTCGGCGGGCACGCTGGACATCAACGCGTCGGAGAAGGCGGCGCGCTTCGTCCGGACCTGCGACGCGTTCGGCATACCGGTGGTGACGTTCGTCGACGTGCCGGGATTCCTGCCCGGCACCGGCCAGGAATGGGGCGGCATCATCCGCCGCGGCGCCAAGCTGATCTACGCCTACGCCGAGGCGACTGTGCCGAAGATCACCGTGATCACCCGCAAGGCGTACGGCGGCGCCTACGACGTGATGGGCTCCAAGCACCTCGGCGGCGACATCAACCTCGCCTGGCCGACAGCGCAGATCGCCGTGATGGGCGCCGACGGCGCGGTCGACATCCTGTACCGGCGTGACCTTGCCGCGGTGGCGGATCCGCAGGAGCGCGCGGACCTGCGCAAGCAGCGGATCACCGAGTACGAGGACAGGCTCTTCAACCCGTACATCGCTGCCGAGCGCGGCTATGTCGACGCCGTTATCAGGCCGGCCGAGACGCGCTCGCAGGTCACGCGCGCACTCCGGGCCCTGCGGACCAAGCGCCAGACGCTGCCGCCGAAGAAGCACGGCAATATTCCGCTGTAGCCTGCGCCGGGTAAATTCCAGGAAAAGAAAACTCTTCTGCGACAGGAAGTTTGGCCACTGCCCGACCAGAACAGTCAGGTTGCCGTGGCAAACTATGCGCCGTGACGATCCGAGCGACCAGGGATTTCCTAGTTAGGCACTGGCTTTTCGGCATTACCCTTGTGCTCGGCCTCGTCATGCGTCTCATCACCATGCTGGGATTCCCGCCCGCGATCTGGTTCGGCGGCGACTCGGTTTCCTACGTGAACTCCGGCCTGCACCAGTGGCCGGGGGTATCACGAGAGTCCGGCTACGGCATCTTCCTGGAGATATTCCACCCGTTCCACAGCTTCTTTGTCGTCACCGCCGTTCAGCATCTGCTGGGCCTGGCCATGGCCGTGCTGGTCTACGCGTTGCTCCGGCACCGCTACCGGCTGCCAGCCTGGGGTGCCACGCTAGCCGCTCTTCCCGTGCTGCTTGATGTCTACGTCATCCAGCTGGAGCAGGAGATTCTCGCGGACTCCACGTTCGCTTTCCTCTGCATGGCCGCGGTAACGCTCGTGCTGTGGTGGCCAGACGACCGGCGCCCGTGGTGGTCGACGCCGGCCGCCGCGCTGCTGCTCGGGGTCGCCTCCGCCTTCTGGCCCGTCGGCCTGCCGCTGCTGATCGTCCTGCTGGTCTACATGGCCGTCCGCCGGTTCGGCTGGCGTGCGCTGGTGGCCACCGTGGTGGGCGGCGCCATTCCGCTAGTGGCCTACCTCGGCTGGTTCGATGCGCGTTACGGCCAGGTCGCGTTCAACGACAGCGACGGGGTTTTCCTCTGGTCGCGGACTATGAGCTTTGCCGAGTGCTCGGTCATCAAGCCGCCCGCCGACCTGCGGCCGCTCTGCCCGTCGGGCCCGCCGTCCAGCAGGGTCTCGGCGCCGTTCTACATCTGGGAAGCCAACTCGCCGCTGCTGCGGGTCGGCACCGGCTCTGACAAGTTCTCCCGGACGCGGAACCACCTCGCGGAGAAGTTCGCGATCAAGGCCATCGAGGCACAGCCGCTGAGTTACGCCAACGTCGTGGTGCGCGGCTGGCTGCTGACTTACAGCTGGGACCGGCCCGACGTGCCCAGCGCGGCCATGGCCTCGCGGTACCAGTTCACCAACGCGACCCAGACCCAGAACGCGCTGTCTGGCCTGACGGCTCAGGACGTCGCGTCCGGGATCGCCGCATTGCACCGGGTCCAGCGGGCGTACACCGGCGGGCACACGGCCGACACCAGGGAAGTGCAGCCGTTCGCCGACATCATGATCGATTACCAGAAGATCTTCTACCTGCGCGGCACCATAATCGGCCTGCTGATGCTGGTAGGACTGGGCGGCATCGTCGTTTCCTGGCGACGGGACGGCTTCCGCACCCTGCGGAACTGGGGCGGCCCTGCCCTCTTCCCCTTCGTGGCGGCGCTGACCATGGAGGTCGTCCCGCCACTGACCGCGGACTTCTCGCTGCGGTATGTCGTGCCCACCATCCCGGTGGTCAGCCTCGCGGCTGCGCTTGCATTTGCCCGGCCGCTGCGCGCCACCGCGCTGGCGGCCGCCGGTGACGCCGCCGGACGGGCGGCGGGCGACGCTGATCAGGGGCCTCCCGCAGACGGCGAGCGGGCCGTCGTGACGGCCGCCCAGCAGCGGCCAGCTGAAACCACTGACCAGGGCGGGAACACCACATCGTGACCGCGTGATCGCACTGCGGTACCGCTTCTGGCCGCTCGGCGCCCGTGAGAGCTATTAGAGTCGTCAGTACTATGACCGAAACTGGCCCGCCGCTGCCGCTGCTGTCTCGCTACGCGATCATGGTCGACGTTGGCTATATCTACGCGTCGGCCGGCGAGCTGCTGTTCAGCGCGGCCTCCCGGCGCGAGTACCGGGTGGACGCCGACAAGCTGATCCAGGCCCTGACCCGGCACGCCGAAGACCACGTCCGCGGCGAGCTGCTGCGCGTGTACTGGTACGACGCCGCCAGGGACCGGGTACCGACCATTGACCAGCGGGTTATCGCCCAGATGCCGTGGGTCAAGCTCCGCCTCGGCAACCTCAACGCGCGCGGCCAGCAGAAAGGCGTCGACGCCCAGATCCGGGCCGACATGGAGGCCCTGGCCAGGCACCGGGCCATCACTGACGCCATCCTGGTGGCCGGCGACGAGGACATGGTCCCGGCAGTCGAGGCAGCCCAGGCATTCGGCGTGCGGATCCACCTGTGGGGCGTTGAGCCGCCGTACGGAACCAATCAGGCCGAGCGGCTGGTCTGGGAATCCGACACGGTCGACGTGCTTGAGCGCTCGTTCCTCGAGCCGTACTTCACCCGCCAGCTGTCCCCCGAGCCGTCCCCCGCAGCGGCGGCCGAGCCCGGTCCGCCGCGAGCCGACCAGACCGTGCAGATCCAGAGCGTCCAGGCGCCGTCGCCGGCCCAGGTCTTCGGCGAGCGGCACCTGAGCCGGCCGATGTCCCGGCCGATGCCGATCGCCCGCCTCGGACCCGACCGCGAGCGCGTCGAGGAAGCGGGCGAGCACGTCGCCCAGAAGTGGATCCTCACGCGCGGCGAGGACAATATCCGTGACCTGCTTCCAGGACCGATCCTGCCGCCGGTGATCGACAAGGAACTGCTGGTCGACGCCGAGAAGGAGCTCGGGCTGTCGCTGCGGGCCTATCAGGAGGCCAGGGAATGGCTGCGCGACGCCTTCTGGGCCAGGGTGCATCGCCAGTTCGGCCTCGGTGTCGGCAAGTCGAGAGGTTAGCGACAGATCATGGTCACGCAGTCGTCGCCGGAGGCGGGGCAGGTCCCGGTGCTGCGGGTGGTTCGCGGCGAGCCATCCGCTGCCGAGCTGGCAGCCGTCGTCGTGGTGCTCGGCGCCAGGGCCAGCCGGCCCGCCGCAAGCCGGCCGGAGCGGCCGTCCCGGTGGGCCGCCAGGGACCGGCTCGTCCGGCTGCCGCCGCCGGCCGGACCGGGAGCGTGGCGAGCGAGTGCCCTGCCCCGCTAGCCGGCGGACCAGGCCCGCTCAGCCGCGCCCGGCGGGCCCCCGTCCGGCCGCATGCCGTCTCACCTAGACTCCTGGAAGTCGAAAGGAGACGATCCGGTGCGCAAGGTCCTGATTGCCAACCGAGGCGAGATCGCGGTGCGGATTGTTCGGGCCTGCCGCGATGCGGGACTGGCCAGCGTAGCCGTGTACGGCGACGATGACCTGGACGCGCTCCACGTCACCATGGCCGACGAGGCCTACGCGCTCGGCGGCCAGAGCGCGGCCGAGAGCTATCTGGACATCGGCAAGCTGCTCGGAGCAGCTGAGCAGAGCGGCGCGGATGCCGTGCACCCCGGCTACGGCTTCCTGGCCGAGAACGCCAGCTTCGCCCGCGCCGTCATCGACGCCGGGCTGACCTGGATCGGCCCGCCTCCGGCCGCGATCGAGGCGCTCGGCGACAAGGTGCAGGCGCGGCACATCGCCAAGCAGGTCGGTGCGCCGCTGGCGGCCGGCACTGACGGCCCGGTCAGCGGGGCCGACGAGGCCATCGCGTTCGCGGCGGAGTACGGGCTGCCGATCGCGATCAAGGCTGCCTTCGGTGGCGGCGGCCGGGGCCTGAAAGTGGCCAGGACCACCGACGAGATTGCCAGCCAGTTCGAGTCAGCGGTGCGCGAGGCGGTTGCCGCCTTCGGCCGGGGCGAGTGCTTCGTGGAGCGCTATCTGGACCGGCCGCGGCACGTGGAGACACAGTGCCTGGCTGACGCGCACGGCAGCGTCGTGATCGTATCCACCAGGGACTGCTCGCTCCAGCGACGCCACCAGAAGCTCGTCGAGGAGGCACCGGCTCCGTTCCTGACCCAGGAGCAGGACAAGCAGCTGCGTGCCGCCTCCGCGGACATCCTGCGCGCGGCGGGCTACATCGGCGCGGGGACGTGCGAGTTTCTCGTCGGGCAGGATGGCACGATCTCCTTCCTCGAGGTCAACACCAGGCTGCAGGTCGAGCATCCGGTCACCGAGGAGGTCAGCGGCATCGACCTGGTCCGCGAGATGTTCAGGATCGCGGACGGTGAGCCGCTCGGCTACGCCGACCCTGAGGCGCGCGGGCACTCCATCGAGTTCCGGATCAACGCCGAGGACGCCGGCCGCGGGTTCCTGCCCGCGCCTGGCACCATCACCGGCTGGCGCCAGCCGTCCGGACCGGGCGTGCGGCTCGATTCCGGGTACACCGCGGGCCAGACCGTGCCGCAGTCGTTCGACTCGCTCATCGCCAAGCTCATCGTCACCGGGGCCAGCCGGGAGCAGGCCCTGCAGCGAGCCCGCCGGGCGCTGGCCGAATTCGAGATCGACGGGATGCCGACGGTACTGCCGTTCCACCGGGCCGTGGTGAGCGACCCGGCTTTCACCGACGAGCCGTTCCGGGTGCACACGCGGTGGATCGAGACCGAGTTCAGCAACGAGATACCGCCGTACCCGGGCACACCGGAGGGCGCTGACGCGGACGCTGAGCCACGCGAGCGGATCGTCGTCGAGGTCGGCGGCAAGCGGCTCGAGGTCACTGTCCCTGCCGCCTTCGGCGCAGCGGGCGGCGGAGCGGCTGCCGCTGGGGCCCGGCCGAAGGCGGGCGGACGCCGAGGCGGCAAGGCCGGCGGCGGCAAGCCGACCGGCGATGATCTCGTCAGCCCGATGCAGGGCACGATCGTCAAGATCGTCGCCGCGGACGGGGAGCAGGTAGAGGCCGGTGACACCATCGTGGTGCTCGAGGCCATGAAGATGGAGCAGCCGCTCACCGCGCACAAGGCCGGCACCGTCACCGGCCTGAGCATCAGCGTCGGCCAGACCGTGCCTGCCGGGGCCGTGATCTGCCAGCTACGCTGATGTCCCGGCTGGCCGGTGATCCCGGCGTCCTCGGCTGGCTGAAGTTCTCAGCCGGATTCCGGTTGCCGGCCAGCAACCTGGACTGGGTACGGCACGAGCTCACCGACGCTGGCTGGCGCTGGCGCACTGTCCTGCGGCACCTGGCGCTGATCGTCCCGGTCTGCGCGGTCGTTGCCGTGGTGTTGCTGCTGATCTCGCCGTCCTCGACCTGGCTGGCCGTGATGATGGTCGCGCTGATCCTGTGCGGAAGCATCTTCACGGTGGCTGCCTACGCTGACGACATCCGCGCGAGCCGGCTGCGCCAGCACGGACTGGATGTGCCCGACGACCCCGATCTGGGCCGCCCGACGCACTAGCTCCGCGGCAGGCTCGATCTAGAAAGTGCCTTCGGCCGGCTGCATCAGCTTGCGCGCCGCCTCGGTCAGGCTGCCGGACAGCGACGGGTACACGGCGAAGGTGTGCGCGATGTGGTCGACAGTCAGCTGGCGCTCGACAGCCAGCGAGACGCCCAGGATCAGCTCGCTGGCCTGCGGCGCGACCACGACGCCACCGAGCACGGTGCCGGTGCTGCGCCGCGCGATGAGCTTCACGAACCCGTCACGGAAGCCCTCCATCTTCGCCCGCGCGTTCGTTGCCAGCGGCTGCTTGACCACGACCGCATCGGCGATCTCGCCAGAGGACACGGCCTTCTCCGGAACGCCGACCGTGGCAATCTCGGGGTCGGTGAAGATTGTCGCGGCGACGTTCCTGAGGCGCAGCGGCTTAACCGCCTCGCCGAGGGCATGCCACATCGCGATCCGGCCCTGCATGGCGGCGACCGACGCCAGCATCAGCACGCCGGTGCAGTCGCCGGCCGCGTAGACGCCAGGTGCGGTGGTCCGCGAGACCTTGTCGACCGGCACGAATCCGTGCTCGTCCACGGCAATGCCGGCCTCGGCCAGCCCGAGGCCGCTGGTATTCGGCACCATGCCCACCGTCAGCAGGCAGTGCGTGCCGCGAACGGTCCGGCCGTCGCTCAGGGTGACAGTGACGCCGTCGCCAGTCCTGGCGACTCGCGCCGCGCGCGACCTGCCGAGCACGGTCATGCCCCGGCGCCTGAAGACCTCCTCGACGACCATCGCCGCATCGGCGTCCTCGTGCGGCAGCATCCGGTCCCTGGACGACACGAGCGTGACCTGGGAGCCGAGTGCCTGATAGGCCGAGGCGAACTCGGCGCCGGTGACGCCCGAGCCGACCACGATCAGTTCCTCGGGCAGTGTGTCCAGGTCGTACAGCTGGCGCCAGGTCAGGATGCGCTCGCCGTCGGGCTCGGAGCCGGGCAGGATCCGGGGCTCGGCGCCGGTAGAGATCAGCACCGCGTCCGCGTCGATCTCCGTATCGCCCGCCACCACGCGGTGCGGTCCGGCGAGCCGGGCGGTGCCGGCGATGACCTTGACCCCCTCGGCGGACAGCCGGGAGGCTACATCGGCGGACTGAGCCCTGGCCAGCGACTGGACCCTGGCGTACAGACGGGGGGCATCAAGGAGAGCGGCCGCGTTCCCGGCCTGACTTACCCGGATGCCCAGACTCTGCGAGCCCTCCAGCGCCGCCATCATGGTGGAGGTGGCGATCAGGGTCTTGGACGGAACGCAGTCGGTCAGGACGCAGGCACCGCCGAGGCCGTCCCGCTCGACGACGGTGACCTCAGCGCCAAGCTGGGCCGCCACCAGGGCGGCCTCGTAACCGCCCGGGCCGCCGCCGATGATCGCGATCCTCGCGTGCAGCTGACTCACGTTTTCTCATTCTGTCCTATCCGGGCCCGGTTACCCGCACCGGCGCCCGCCGTCGCCTCGTACCCTTGTCAATCGTGGCGATCTACGCGGCGTACGGCAGCAACATGGATCCGGCCCAGATGGCGCACCGCTGCCCGCACTCACCGCAGCAGGGCGCCGGATGGCTGGACGGCTGGCGGCTGACCTTCGGCGGCGAGGACCTCACCTGGGAAGGCGCGCTGACCACCGTCGTCGAGGAGTCCGGCCAGCGCGTGTTCGTCGTGCTCTACGAGGTGCCGGATGCCGACGAGGCGGCGCTCGACCAGTGGGACGGCGCTGATCTTGGCTTCTACCGGAAGATCAGGGTGCGCGTCAGCACCCCTGATGGTGACGTCGTTGCCTGGCTGTACGTGCTGAACGGCTACGAGGGCGGCCTGCCGTCGGCACGCTACCTCGGCATCCTGGCCGATGCCGCGCAGGCCGCCGGGGCACCCGCTGACTACGTCGGCGGGCTGCGCCTGCGCCCCTGCAAGGCGGCGGGCAGCTAGCGGGCCAGCACCAGTACCAGCAGGGCGATAGCCGGCACCAGAACGCAGCTGACCGGCAGCCACGCCCACCGGCTGCTCAGGGCGGCAGCCGGAGCTCCGGCCTCGCGGGCACGGGTGGACCGGCGGCCGAGCTCGGCGGCCATCAGCTGCGAGGCGTCCTGGCTGGCCAGCTCATTCGCTTCCGCGGATGCCCGGCCGGCGTGCCGGCTCCAGGATCGCACGCCGAGCTGCTGCTGCTTCTGCCTCGAGCGGCGCCCGGAGTACAGCGCCCAGCAGTAAACCGTCTTGTCCTTGAGCGGGGCGGCCCTGGCGCAGGTCAGCTCCACCGAGTCGCCCAGGAAGACGCCGTTGACGGCGCCCCACCGGATCAGATGGTCGCGCACCGGGTTCAGGACCAGGATGCCGTCGTCATCGGCGATCAGCCGGGGCCGCAGGGCGGTCGCGTACACCACGCCGGTGAGGGCCAGCAGGCCGGCCGCCAGCTCGAGGGAGAAGTAGTCATGGTCCGGAATGATGACCTGAATCAGGTTGAATAGCGCGAAAACTACCCAGATCCACCAGAGGACAAGCGGTGTCACCCGCCGGAACACCGTCCTGCCGTCGTCCGCCGTTTTCCACGGCCTCCTGCTTCCCGGCAGATCCGGGTCGCCGGGCAGGCCCAGGCCGCCCGGCAGGCGCGGTTGCGGTCCGCTGGGCCCCGGCATCCTGGCTGGTCCGCGGGTGGCGGCAGAGGCCGGTCCGGCGGCCGCAGGCACGTCCTCGCGTGCAGATGCCTCGTCGTGCTGCGATGACACGGAGTACCGCTCCAGTGGGTCAGCTCGGGTGTTTTCAGGCCGCCGGCAGCTCAGCCGCTCTCAGCGGCGATCCTGGCCCCCAACTGTATGCCCATTGCCCGGACCGGGCGATTCCCGCAGCTCAGGCCTGGTCAGGCCAGCTGAGGGCCGCCACGAGCAGGCCGGGTCAGGCTCAGGCGATGGCGGCGTCAGCGGCCTCGGAGTGGCGCGCGGTCGCGCCCGGCATGGCACCGGGCGCCACCGTGCCGCCGTCCAGCATGGCGGTCAGCGCCGTCGCGGCCATCAGCCGCACGCCGTAGCCGATGGCCCGCTCATCGACGTCGAACACGGCCTGATGGATGTCGAAGTCCGCAGGGGACCCCGGCGTGCGGGTCCCGAGCCTGGCCAGGGCTCCGGGAATCGAGTCCAGGTACCAGGCGAAGTCCTCGCCGCCCAGGCTCTGCGGCGCCTCGGTGATCGAGTCAGGCCCGAGAACACGGTCGGCGGCGGCCTCGAACATCGCCGTGCTGATCGCCTCGTTGACGGTCGGCGGCACGTTGCGCTGGTAGCTGATCTCGGGCACCACGCTGTAAGCGCTCGCGACTGACTCCAGCAGCGCCTTCACCAGGTCCGGTGCCTCATGCCAGGCAGCGTCGTCCAGGCAGCGGACGGTACCTTCCACGATCCCGTCGTCGGGGATGGCATTCGCCGCGGTGCCCGCGCTGACCCGGCCCCAGACAAGGCTCAGGCTGGACCGCGGGTCGACCCGCCGCGACAGGGCCGCTGGCAGCTCAGTAATGATCTTCCCGAGCGCGAACACCAGGTCAGCGGTCAGATGCGGCCGGGCAGTGTGGCCGCCGGGGCCGGTGACCTTCACCGTGAGCTTGTCGCACGCCGCAGTGATCGGCCCGGTCCTGGTGCCGATCTTGCCGACGTCCAGCCGCGGGTCGCAGTGCAGCGCGAAGATCCGGTCCACCGAGGCAATGCCGCCCGCCGCCATCACGTCAACGGCACCGCCCGGCACTTCCTCGGCGGGCTGGAAGATCAGCCTGACCTTGCCCGGCAGTGCCCTGGCCGCCGCCGCCCTGGCGAGGAACAGGCCGGTGCCCAGCAGGACAGCCGTGTGCACGTCGTGCCCGCAGGCGTGGCACGCACCCCGGTTGACCGACCGGTACGGCACGTCCTTCTCGTCGTTGATGGGCAGCGCGTCAATGTCAGCGCGCAGGGCGATCACGGGACCGCCCGCCGAGTCGTCCCCGATGTCGACCGTCAGGCCGGTGCCCTTGGGCAGAATGGACGGCTTGAGTCCGGCTGCCTCGAGCCGCAGCGCGATGCGCCTGGTGGTGCGGTACTCGTGGTACCCGGTCTCCGGGTGCGCGTGCAGATCGCGCCGGAACTCGATGAGCTCCGGCTCGTGCCCGCCGAGGAACGCGTCGAGTTCCCCCTCTAGGTCATGCTCGGCCATGCGCTGCCTCCCCGTTGAGACTTTCCTGGTCGGCTCTCCGGGCTGCTCTTCTGCGCCGATCCGGTCCGGCGCCTGGCGGCTTTTCCATCTGAACCTCGAACCCACTCCAGTCCGCTAGCAAGCGAGGACGCGACAGGGAGGGCGGCGATGCCGTCGGCGACGACATCAGCTCCCGGTCACGCCCGGTCCGTGCCCGCTCCAGAACTGCCCCGGCGGTCCCTCGCGCCGGAAATGCGCCTGCGGATACCGCCGGAACCTGCACTAAGTACCAGCGGATACCGCCGCCAAACTCGTGCGTGTACCTGGTGATCCGCGATCCTGCTCGCAAGCATCCGCTGTCCGGCCAGATCATAGAGGCGCCCCGCTGGCGCCCCGAGCAACCTGGCCACTCGCTTACGAGATAGCTGGTCTACTGGGCAGCATCGTACCGCCTCGGCCCGCCAGTCCGCTCAGGTTGCGAGATTGTCGCGCCGCGTCGCTTACCGGTGCGTTACCGGACAGCGGGACACCGCCACGGCCCGAGGCGCCGTCAGTAGACTTCCGGCGGCCGGTAGATGCCCCAGACGTCGCGCAGGGCATCGCTGACCTCGCCGATCGTGGCCAGGGCCCGCAGCGCCTCGCGTATCGGGTAGAGCAGGTTGGCGTCACCCTCGGCGGCCCGCCGCACTTCGTCCAGGCACCGGCTTACCTCGGCCGAGTCCCGCCGCTCCCGCAGGTCAGCCAGCCGGGCCGCCTGCTCCTGCTCGATCGCAGGATTGACGCGCAGCGGCTCGTAGGGATCTTCCTGGTCACTGACATAGGCGTTGACCCCGACAACTTTGCGCTCGCCGGAATCCACCTCGCGCGCAATCCGGTACGCCGATCGCTCGATCTCGGCCTTCTGGAATCCCTGCTCGATGGCGGCCACGGCGCCGCCGAGCTCGGCCACCTTGTCCATCAGCTCGCGTGCCTGCGCCTCGATGCTGTCGGTCATCGACTCGATCGCGTACGAACCCGCGAGCGGGTCGACGGTGGCGGTGAGGTCAGTCTCGAAGGCAAGCACCTGCTGCGTGCGCAGCGCCAGCGTGGCGGCCTTCTGCGATGGCAGCGCAATCGCCTCGTCGTAGGAGTTCGTGTGCAGCGACTGCGTGCCCCCGAGCACCGCGGCCAGCGCCTGGAGCGTCACTCTGGCCAGGTTCACCTCGGGCTGCTGTGCGGTCAGCTGGACACCGGCCGTCTGGGTGTGGAACCGCAGCATCTGCGACCGCGGGTCCTGCGCGCCGAACTCGTCCCGCATGATGTGCGCCCACAGGCGCCGCGCCGCGCGGAACTTGGCTACCTCTTCCAGCAGCGTTGTGCGAGCCACGAAGAAGAACGACAGCCGCGGCGCGAACTCATCCACCGCCAGCCCGGACTCAATGGCGGCGCGCACGTACTCGCGGGCATTGGCGAGCGTGAACGCGATCTCCTGAACCGGCGTGGCTCCGGCCTCCGCCATGTGATAGCCCGAGATCGAGATGGTGTTCCAGCGCGGAATCTCAGTCCGGCAGTAGGCGAAGGTGTCGGCGACCAGCCGGAGTGACGGCTGCGGCGGGTAAATGTAAGTGCCGCGCGCGATGTATTCCTTCAGGATGTCGTTCTGGATCGTGCCGGTGATGACAGCCGGTGAAATCCCCTGCTCCTCCGCGACCAGCTGATACAGCAGGAGGAGCAGCGCGGCCGGCGCGTTAATTGTCATCGAGGTCGACACCTGGTCCAGCCGGATCCCGTCGAACAGCAGCCGCATGTCTTCCAGCGAGTCGATGGCGACGCCGACCTTGCCGACCTCGCCGCCAGCCTGTACCGCGTCGGAGTCGAAGCCCATCTGAGTGGGCAGGTCGAACGCGACGGACAGTCCGGTCGTGCCGGCCGCGATGAGCTGGTGATACCGCCGGTTGGAGTCGGCGGCCGTGGAGAATCCGGCGTACTGGCGCATCGTCCACGGCCGGGTCAGGTACATGGACGGGTAGACGCCCCTGGTGTACGGGAACGAGCCGGGCTCACCCAGGTCGGTGACCGGGTCGAGATTCTGCACGTCCTTGGGCCCGTACACACCCTCGATTGGCGCGCCTGACTCCGAAATGCGGCTCATGGGACAAGGGTACGGCGGTCCGGTCCGCCCCAGCCTTGTGACGTGTGCCACGCCGGGCCGCCATTGACGCGGCGCGGCGCGTCAAAGCTTTCGCAAAGTCGCGACGAGTCGTCATAGCTGGGCACCAAACGGCCGGATTATGCGACGTGGCAATTGCAGTGCGTGTGGGAAAGGTCACAATGCGTAAAGGAGCAGGCGCCAAAATGTAGCCCGGCGGCGGTGGTGCCGCCAGCGCGATATCGGCTCCTGAGTAGCCGCGCTCTGGCACGGCAACGGCCGGGCGAATCAGCACAGGGATCGAGGGACGGGGATGAGGCGTGCCGCACGTCAGGTCACGGCACTTGCCGCGGGCTCTGGCTGGCCAGTCCGGGCCGGGCTGACTGTCCTCGCGGGGCTCACTGTTCTCGCGGGGCTGACTGTCCCGCCCGGTCCGGCCGCCAGCGCCGCACTGGCCGCTCCGGCCGCGCGCTCGACCGCCGCAGTGCCCCGGCCCGGCAGCCGGGCCGCACACGGCATCGGCGGCCCGCTGATGGCCAGCCGCGGCATCGTGGTCAGTCAGCCGCGGCCATGCCAGGCCGCTGCCCGGCGTCCCGGCATCGGCCTGGGTGATCGCCAACGCCGGTACCGGCCAGGTGCTCGCGGCAAGGGATCCGCACGGCGAGTTCGGTCCGGCCAGCACGCTGAAAGTACTCACCGCGGTCACCCTGATCCCGCTGCTGAACCCCGGCGGAATGGTCGTCGCGAGCAGCCTGGCGACATCGCAGCAGCCGAATATCGCCGGCCTGATAACCGGCCGCGCCTATCAGGTCGCCGCTCTGTTCAAGGCGCTGCTGCTGATCTCGGCCAATGACGCCGCGGTCGCGCTGACGCAGGCCACCGGCTCCTTCGCCAGGGGCATGGCACTGATCAACGGTGAGGCGCGGCACCTGCAGGCCTACGATGTGGTCGCCAAGCTGCCGAACGGCCTGCCGGCCAGGGGGCAGGAGACCTCCGCGTACGACGAGGCACTGATCGCCCGGCAGGCCCTTGCCCTCCCGGCCTTCATGAAATACGACTCGACGCTGGCGGCCAGGTTCGAGGTGCGGCCGCACCACTTCGAGACGCTGCTCAACCAGAATTACCTGCTCACCAGGTACCGGGGCGGCATCGGCGGCAAGATCGGCTGGACGGTGAGCTCCGAGGCGACCTATGTCGGCCTGGCCAGGAGGAATGGCGTCACGCTCATCGTGACCGTGCTGCACTGCACGGCGCTGCAGGAGATTACGTCCGCTGAGAAGCTGCTGAACTGGGGCTTCGTGATGAACGGAAAGGTGCGGCCGGTCGGCACGCTCGTCCCGCCGCTGGCTGCCGCGGCCGCCGTCAGGCAGGTCCGCAGCGTTGCCAGGCAGAAGACCGTGGCACTGTCCGCCCCCCGGCCCGGCGGCGCGGGAGCCACCGGCACCAGCTACGCGCTGGCCGTCGGCGGCCTGGTCTTCGCCGGGCTAGGGGTCGGCGGACTGGCCAGGACGCGCGGGCGGGCGGGCGCGCGGCGGCACCGGGCGCACTAGCACCTGGCTGGCCGCACTCCCGTACACCGGCGGCCCCGTAACACCAGGCAGCCCCGTAACACCAGGCAGCCCCGTAACACCAGGCAGACCCGTAACACCAGGCAGCCCCGTAACACCAGGCAGCCGCGTCCGCGCGGCCGGGCCGATATGCTCGTCGGCCCGTCGCCGCGCGGGCGGAGCGTCAGCTAGGCTGGCCGGCCGTTGCGGCGGCTTCGCTCGCCTTGGCGCTGGCCTCGTCTGCCTTAGCAGTGGCCTCGCCCGCCTTGGCGCTGGATGCCGCCGCGCGCTGCCTGGCCCGGAACACCGGGACCGGCTTGATCACCGCAGTTCGGCGCGAGGTCCGGTCGCTGGCGGCAGCGGTCTTCTCGGCCCTGGCGGCCTCCGCATCAGCGGCTGCCGCATCAGCTTCGGCTGTCTGCGCAGTGGCCGTCGCGACAGCCGCGTCCTTGGCCGCCACTACTGAGTACCGGCCGAGCGCCAGCGCGGCAAGGAAGACGATCACGATCCCGAGCCCGGTGAAGAATCCGATCTGCTCAAGCGCGGCGCGGGTAGCGCCGCCCACCGGAGACCCGGCTGCCGGGATGCCCGTCCAGTGGCCCGCCACCAGGGCGCCGACCGCGAACCAGGCGCCGGCCAGCGCCGCCAGCCAGGCCCCGAGCAGTCCGGCCGGACGGAAGCGGCTGCTCAGCACGACCAGGCCGCCGGCAATCGTGACGACACCCGGCAGCACCTCAAGCCACGTCCGGCCGGCAGTCGCCGTCCAGGCCTGGTCGGGTGTGTAGGCATAGTGGAAATACGGCCCGACGAACGGGATCAGCGCGCCCCAGATCCCGAGCAGAACAAGCAGCACGCCGGTCAGCGCGCCCCGGCTGCGCCGGACGCGAAGCGTCCCAGCCATCATCAATCACTCCCTGGCAGGCGTGGGGGGGTTAAATAGTGCCTGCCGCCGCGAACTACCCTGAGACGAATCTCATATTCACGCGGGCGGGAACGAGGCCCGCGGGAGGAAGCCGATGTGGTCCCGCACCCGGGCCATCGTGGCAGCGGCCACCGAGTGCGCCCTGGCAGCGCCGACCGCGAGCAGGCGGTCGAGCTCTGCCTCGTTGGCCAGCAGCTTCTCAGTCCGCTCCCTGATCGGCGCGAACGCGTCGACGACGACCTCGGCCAGGTCCTTCTTGAACGCTCCGTAGCCCGATCCGGAGTAGCGCTGCTCAAGGCTCGCGACCGGCTCGCCGGCCAGCGCCGAGTAGATGCGCAGCAAGTTCGTGACGCCCGGCTTCGCAGCCTCGTCGGCGCGCACCTCGCCGTCGGCGTCCGTCACCGCGCGCATGACCTTCCGGCGGATCGAGACCGGGTCCTCCAGAACGTCGATGATGCCCTGCGGCGTCGACGCCGACTTGCTCATCTTGATCGCCGGATCCTGCAGGTCGGTGATCTTCGCGACCTCCGGCAGGATGTACGGTCCTGGCACGACGAATGTCGGCCCGAACCTGGTGTTGAACCGCTGCGCGAGGTCCCTGGTGAGCTCCAGGTGCTGCCGCTGGTCCTCGCCCACTGGCACCTGATCCGCGTCGTACAGCAGGATGTCGGCAGCCTGCAGGACCGGGTAGGTGAAGAGCCCGACACTGGCGGCGTCCGCGCCGCCCCTGGCTGACTTGTCCTTGAACTGGATCATCCGGCTCGCCTCGCCGAATCCGGTGATGCAGGCCAGCACCCACTCCAGCTCGGTGTGCTCGGGCACGTGGCTCTGCACGAACACGGTCGAGGTGTCCGCATCGAGCCCGGCCGCGAACAGCTGGGCCGCCGCGACCCTGGTCCGGCGGCGCAGCTCGGCCGGCTGCTGCGGGACAGTGATCGCGTGCAGGTCCACGACGCAGTACACGGTGTCGTGGGTCTCCTGCAGCGCTACCCACTGGCGCAGCGCGCCCAGGAAATTGCCGATGTGGAAGGAATCGGCAGTCGGCTGGATTCCGGAGAGCACGCGTGGTCGGGACATGCGCCGAAGTCTAGTTCGCGGGCCTGCCGCCAGCGTTAGCTGGCGAGGTCATGCGGGCGGCCGGGCCGGTCGACCAGGCCGTGCTGGATGGCGAAGGCCGCGGCCTCGAGGCGGGAGTGCACGCCGAGCTTGGTCAGCAGCGCCTGCACGTGCGTCCGCACCGTCGCGGCTGACACCCCGAGGCTGCTCACCATCGCGGCCGTGTCCTGGCCCTCGACGAGCAGCTCCAGGCACTGCCGTTCCCGTGCCGTCAGGTAGGTGGCAAGCCGGGCGGCGTTCTCCTCCTCGGCCAGCCGGGGCCGGACTTCAGCGCCTGCCGGGACTTCCACGACGACCTCGCCGCGCAGCACGCGCTCGATGGTCTGCTTCAGTACCGCGACGCCGCGGGTCTTGTGCACGTAGCCGGCCGCCCCGGCGCGCATGGCCCGCATCACGGCTTCATGATCGCCGTCAGCGGAGAGGATCAGCACCTTCGCTCGCGGGCAGGCAGCGGTCAGCTGGCCCAGCGCGCTGATGCCATCATCGTCGGCAGCGAAGTGCCCGTCGATGAGGCACACATCGGGCTGGTGCGCGCCAACCTCGCGGATGGTGTCGGCGACGGTTGACGCCTTGGTCACGGTGCAGCCGAGGTCGGCCAGCACGCTGGACAGGGCATCAAGGAAGACTGCATGGTCATCACCTATCACCACATCAGTCATCCGGCGGCCCTCCTGGCCTGGCGCATCGGCGGCAGCGCGATCCGGTCGCACCGGGCGCCGAACTCGGCCCGCATCCTGGTGCCGCCGCCCGGGCCGGAGCCGATCTCCAGCTGTCCGCCGGAGGCGGCCACGAGCTGCCGCACAACCCTCAGCCCGAGTCCGGCCATGCCCTGCGCGCCATTGCCATAACCAGGGCCGTCGTCGGTCACCTCAATGATGGTGCCGGCAGCCCGTCTGACCGCAATCTCCACCCGCCCGGCCGGCCCGGCCGCGCGCGCGGCGTTTTCCACGAGATTCCACAGCACGCGCCACACCAGCATCGGGCTGATCTGCATGTAGGCCGGCGGCCCCGGCAGCAGCGCGACGGTGGCCGGGTACGCCATCCCGGCGAGCCTGGCGACCTGATCAGCCAGGAGCCTGGCGTCGATCAGCTGGGCCTGCTCCTGAAGTTCCTCCGCCACGGCTGGCGCAGGCGCGGCGCCGTCGGCGAGCATGCCCAGGGCGCGTGCGGTCTCCTGCACGACCAGCTCGCTGCGGCGCCGTGACTCGGGCGAGAGGGCGGCGTCAGCCTGCAGGGACTCAGCGAGCAGTGACACCGTCATGATCTGATGGCCGAGATCGTGCAGCAGGCCCGCGGTACCGAGCCCGGCAGCGCCTGCTGGCGCTGGCCGCTCCCCGCGGTCGTGCTGGCGATCGACTGACATCCCGGTCATCTTTTCCCCCTGATTCGTCGTATGAGCGCTGGCCGCCTGACGTACTGAGACGCAGCCTGATACCCGTTCGGGTGAGCGCTGGCTGCCACTGAGCGACCCGCGGCCTGCGCGGTGCCGGGCAGCCTGATGGCGACTAACTGTCGCGGTCAGGCGACATTCGGTGCAGATGCCGATGTGCGCAAGCAAGGCGGACGAAAATATGCGTCATCGTGACTTCCCCCAACAATCCCGTGCTGCCGGCCGTTGCACCCCCGTGCCAGAGCCTGACTGTTCGTTTAGTCTACCTGACCCCCGTGAGCTGGCTCACGTCAGGGTCCGGGCAAAAGCCACGCTGACCCTGACAAAAGCGCAGCTCAGAGATGATCTTTGGGATTTCTTAGGTAGTGTCCCTGCGCCTGCCGCGCGCTCAGTGCCAGGTCCCGGCTGACATCGGTGCCACCCGGTACTCCCGCTCCAGGCTGAATACGACGCGGGCGCAGGCTCCGCCTCCGGCCGGCTCCGCGAGCTCGAGCCTGCCGTCCTCGGCCTCGAGCAGGCGGCGCACGACGCTGAGCCCGAGCCCAGCCGTCCCTGGCGGCCCGCCGCCGAAGCCCGGGCCGTCGTCGACGACCTCGATGACCGTGTCCCGTTCCTGGGAAATCCTGATCTCGACCGTGCCATCCGGGCCGGCGGCACGGACGGCGTTGTCGACCAGATTCGCCAGCACCCGCCACATCAGCGTGCCGCTGACGCGCAGGACCGCCGGCCGTCCGGGCCGCAGCGATACGCGAGTCTGGTAGGCCACCCCGGCCAGCTGGGCAACCTCGGCCGCCAGGCGGCGGATGTCGACACCGCCTGACGCGCTTCGCCCGCCATCCGCCGGGACGCCCGCATCGGCCGTGCAGTCAGTGATGACGTCGACGATGCGGAACATCTCCTGCATGACGAGGTCTATGCGCTGCCGGGAGACCGCGGACAGCGTGGTGTCATTCCGCACCGCCTCGGCCAGCAGCGACAGCGTCATCATCTGGTGGCCAAGGTCGTGCAGCAGGCCGCGGAACTCCAGCGCGCCGGAGTCCGCAGGCGCCATCGGACGTGGTAGCGAAGTCGCCTCAGTCATTCCCTATCCCCCCGTCGGATTGGCCCCTGTGTGCCACCCCGCACAATCTGATCTCAGCCGCCATCCCGGCGGACTGGCAGAACCCCCTGGTTCCGCCCCTTCAACTGCCTTCGCGGCCGCTTGCGAAGCGGATTGCCCGCCTCTCGTACGGTAGCCCTGCCGGGCGAAATGCATGCTGCCGACCTGTCCTGACTAAACGTTCAGTTTAAGACGTCCCCCGCCGCCCGCCGGGAGCGGGTCAGGCCTACCGCCTGCCTCGTCCTGGTTTGCGAGGCCTGGACCGCACCCGCCCCGGTACGCAGCCGCGAGCGCAGCCTGCAGCGCCTGCTCGCTGTACCTGACCCCGATCCTGTCCCTGGCCGCCGCCGCCATCCGGTCCGCCTCTGGCCTGTGCTCAAGCAGGTACCCGGCCGCGAGGGCCAGCAGGTCCGGCCGGGCCGGGGGCACGAGCAGGCCGGTGACACCGGGCTCGACCAGGTCGGCGACCGCGTTCACAGCCGTGGCCACGACCGGCACGCCGCAGGCCATCGCCTCCGCGACGGCGGTGGGCAGGCCCTCGTACCGGCTGGGCAGGGCGAATACATCCAGCCCGGGCAGCAGGTCGGCAACATCGCTCCGGTCGCCGGTCAGCACCAGGCGCTGGCCGGCTGCCGCAGCCTGCCTCCGCACCGGCCCTGCCAGCTCACCGCCGCCAATCCACACGCCGGTGACATCCGGGCGGTTCAGCGCGCTGAGCGCGGTCACGAAGTCCTCCGGGGCCTTCTGATAGGCCAGCCGCCCGACAGCACCGACTGCCAGCTCGCCGGGCGCCAGGCCCAGCGCACGCCTGGCGCGCTCCCGCGCATGCGGGTCAGCGGCGCCGGGGCCGCTGCGGACCGCCGTCTCCACGGTCACCCCGATCGTGCACACGCGCTCAGGCGAGATCAGCCCGCGGCGGATCGCCTCCACCGCGACACCGGTGCCGGTGCACAGCCCGACGTCAGTGAACCGGCCGAGACGGCGCTCAGCCGCGACGTAGGCGAGCCGCCTGGCAGGTGACTGGAACTCATGAAACGGAAAGCCATGGTACGTGTGCACGATTCTGGCAACCCCGGCGCGCCGGGCCGCGATCCGGCCGATCGCGCCGCCTTTCGCGCAGTGGGTGTGCACGACGTCGGGCCTCCGGCCGGCCAGGAAGGAGCGCAGCCACCGCACGGCCTGCACATCGCTGCGCGGCGAGAGTACCGGCTTGAGCACCGGCGCGACCACGACCTCAATGCCGTGCGCAGCGGCCTCTGCCAGCAGCCGGCCGCCGCTGCCGGTGACGATCACCGGCTCGATGGCCTCGCCGCGCAGCGCCAGCACGCCGCGCAGCGCCAGCGCGCCCGCACCCCCCTCGAGCCGAGTGATCACGGTGGCGACCCGCAGCGCTCCGCCGCCTGCCGCGCCGGTCACGTCGCGTCACCCGGGCCGCCATCCCGGCGCTGGCCGGGCGGCCGGTCATCTTCCAGCGGCTGCAGGCCGGCCGCACGGGCGACGCTGACTGCCTCCAGCCGGCTGTGCACATCCAGCTTGGAGTAGATGTTCTGGGTGTGCGTCCGCACCGTGTCGGCCGAAATATGCAGATCGCGGGCAATCTGACGGCCGCGCCGGCCGGTCATCATGGCGCGCAGCACCTCGGTCTCGCGCGAGCTCAGCACGTCCAGGTCCCCGCCCTCGTGGGCGCGGCTGGCGTCCAGGCGCAGGCTGGACAGGATCTCGCCGAGCATCTCGGGCGGGAACCAGGACCAGCCCCGGCACACGCCCCTGATGACGGCCTCGAATTCCGACGCATCCTGCTCTTTCGCGACCCAGGCGGCCGCGCCCGCCCGGGCGGCGGCGACGGCGTGGGCCACGTTCCTGTCCGCACTCAGGATGACAACCCGCAGATCGGGGCCCGCCGACAGCAGCCTGCTGATCAGGTCGCCGATGCCGGAGCCGAAAGGCTCCGCCTCGATCGCGATGACGTCCGGCCGCACGCCCCTGACAATCGCCATCAGATTCGGATCGGTCGCCGCGCAGCGCCCCGCCACCCAGACGTCGGGGGCAGCCGACAGCCGGGACGCGAGCGCCTCGGTGATCATGAGGTGGTCGTCGGCGAGAAGCAACCGGATCGGGGTCATCAGCCCAGCCTGCCGGGGCATCGTCGTGCTGTCCTCATCCAGATGCATGACCGCGTTCCTTAACATAGACGGATGAAAGGGCCGAATCGTCCCGCCTGCCGGCCGCACTGACTAGGTCAGGCAGCTCCGCAGGACTAGTCACCTCGGCGGCGGCAGGCTGGCTGGCGCTGATCGCGAGTCGCTCAGGCGGCGCATCCACAGCCCGCCGGGCCGGGCTCTTCCAGGTCCCGTTCGACCGGACGAGCCAGCCCGCCGGGATCGCGGACAGGCCGATGACTGCATCCACGATGCGCAGCAGCGGGAAGAACAGGCCGAACAGCAGCAGCCGCGGGCGCCTGTCCAGGATCGCGACCAGGCAGGTCATCGCGTAGTCCGGCACCGCAACGCCGAACAGCACCGCCGACAGCTTCATGTGCGCCGCCACGACCGTATGGACATCATCGAACGGGAGCCAGTGCAGCGTGCTCTGCGCGGCATCAGGCACCAGCAGCACGATCAGGATGAGCGGCAGCATCACGAAGATGGCGCTGGAGGTGATGAGCTCCGTCAGCAGCACGGCCAGCATCGCGGTGAACAGGTTGGCCCGCGGCGGATGCCGGCGGACGGTCTGCCACAGGCCGACAGCCCACCGCCTGGTCTGCTTCACGTAGTCACGGAAGCGGTCCGGGTCCTGGGTCACGGCGACGGCGGACAGCGTGAACGCGACCTTGCCGAGCCGCTTCTGGTAAACCTCGAAGGTCATGTTGAAGTCCTCGATCACCAGGCCAGGCGGGTTGAGGTCGATGTAAGGCAGCACCTCAGTCCGGTACATGCTGGCGAATCCGGGCACGATGTGCGTGGCGTTGGCGCGCAGGTAAGTCTGGCCGAACTTCAGCACCCGCTGGCCGATCGAGTAGATCCGCTCGCGGTGACCGACCAGGACGTTCCCGATGAGGCCCAGCTTGCGGTCGCGCGCGGTCTGCACGCAGCCGGCCACGGCCACCACGTCGGGCGCGTCGAAGAGCGGCAGCGCCTCGGTGAAGTAGTCAGGCTGGACCCGGGTGTCGGCGTCCAGCAGCAGCACCACCGAGTACCGGTCGATGAGGCCGAAGTGCCCGATGGCCTCGTGCAGCGCCCCCGCCTTGCCGACGTTCTGCCTGGTCTCGTACACATTTACGCCAGCCCGGCGGGCGATCTCGGGCGTGTCGTCGGTGGAGCCGTCGGACACCACGTGAATGTTGGCGGCCGGCACCAGCTGCATGATGGCGTCCAGGCTCGCGTTCAGGACCGCGGCCTCGTTGTGGGCCGGCATCAGCACGGCCACGTCGCCAACGCTGAGCGCGGCCCTCCTGCTCACCGGCTCCGGCGTGGCTGCGCCCCGCTTCTGCGGGCGCGCCACGATCTTGGCTGCCGGGTGCCCGAGCTCGGGGCTGCGCCGCCGGGCCAGCGCGGCCGTCCGGGACTCCATCAACCTGATGGCGCCGACCGCTCCCCAGATGGCGAAGTTAACGCCCAGGACGAACAGGGCGAGGAACCACCATGGCAACTCGGGCATTACGGCACCGCCTTCGACGTGCTGCTGGCACCCGGCCCCGACGTGGGCAGCGCGGAATGCAGCGCTGACCAGGTGGCGGGATCCTCATAGCCGTACATCCACAGGTAGACACCGGCGATGCCGGTACCCTGCACCGCCTCGAACTTCGCCTTCGAGCTGGCGGCGTTCTCGAACCAGACCGTGTGCGTCCGGCCCGCCGTGACGTAGCTGAAGTGCGGCGTCTGGCTGGTTTTGCTGTACTGCGCGGCAACGTGGTACTGCCGCGACAGCCGCAGCGCCTGCAGCCAGCTGACCGTCTGCGCGGCCCCGCTGCCGTCCGGCCAGTCGTAGCCGAACAGCGGGACGCCGAGAACGACCTTGCTGGACGGCATCTGACTGGTGGCATATCTGAGCACCGAGCGCACCCAGCCGATCGGGGCGGTGGCACCGGGAGCGGACGTCGCCCAGTGGTAGTTGTAGCCCATGATCCGGACCTGATCGGCGGCAGCGCCGAGCGCAGCGTAATCCTGGAACGAGACCGGGTTGGCGGCCTTCGGGGCCGCGGCCTGCGGGAAGACCGCGACGGAGAGGATCTTTCCGTGCGCGTGCAGTGCCTTCGCCAGCTCGGTGATGAACTGCGTGTACGCCGTCCGGTCGGCGGCGTGCAGCTCCTCGTAGTCGATGTCGATGCCGGCGTACCGCTGCCGGTCCACCATGGTCACGATGGCGGTGACCTGGTCCTTCGCCAGCGCGGGACTGTGCAGCATGCGGGCCACCGGCTGGTAGGCCCAGCCGCCGCCGGTCACGTTGGCGATGCTGGGAACGATGCGCAGGTGCGCGGCCCTGAGCCGGGCGATGTCAGCGGTCACCGCGGCCGCCTGACCGGGCGGGTACTGCGGCACGATCGCGCCGCTCGCGCTCAGGCCGTAGATCCAGGGCGAGACCTCGTTGACGTCCCGGCGATTGGCGAGCACCACGGCGGTGTCGTGATCGATGTTCCAGTACGGGATAGACGCCACGACCAGCGAGTGCCTCGCCGGCGGCGACAGCTTGGTGATCAGCGTGAGCGCGACCAGGCCGAGCGCCGCGATCGCCAGCGCGGGCCAGGCGGCACGGGCGGCCAGCCGGCGCAGCGCCGGCTGACCATCGTGCCGGCCTGGCCCGTCTCGGGGGCTGCCGGGCTGCTGCTGCGTGCTCGCCATTACGTGTCCTCCGCGATCCGGCCTTCCGTCGCTGTGCGCGCATCGGGCTGACCGTCGCTCGTCGTGCCCCGCGTCAGGCTGCCGCCGCGGTGGCAAGGGCCGACTGCTGGTCGGCGATGACTGCCCGGATGATCTCGTCCAGTGACCGGGTGGCGCTGAAGCCCACGAGGTCGCGCGCCAGCGTGCAGTCAGGCACCCGCCGCTGCATGTCCTCGTAGCCTGATCCGTAGGCGTCCAGGTACGAGCTGCGCTCCAGCTGGCTGGACGAATCGGTCGCGGCTATGACTCGCCGGGCGAGCTCGTTAATCGTGACCTGCTCCGAGCTGCCGAGGTTCACCGCCAGGCCGCTGGCCGCATCCGACCGGACCAGCGCCATCAGCGCCGGGACGACGTCATGCACGTGGCAGAAGCAGCGGATCTGGTCACCGGTGCCGAACACGGTCACGGGCTGGCCGGTCAGCGCCTGCCGCACGAACCGCGGGATGACCATGCCGTAGCGGCCGGTCTGGCGTGGCCCGACCGTGTTGAACAGGCGCACGATCACCGCCCGCAGCCCGCGCTCACGCACGTAGCCGTCGATCAGGCTCTCGTCGATGGCCTTGGCCTCCGCGTAGCTCCACCGCGACTTCAGCGGCGAGCCGATCACGCGGTCAGCGTCCTCCCGCAGCCCGATCGTGGTGTTCTTCCCGTAGATCTCGCTGGTGGAGGCGGCGAGCAGCCGGGCACCATGGCGGCTGGCCGCCGCCACGACGTTCTCGGTGCCGTGGATGTTGGTCCGCAGGCTCTCGAGCGTCTTGTCCCTGATGACGAACGCGCCGACAGCAGCCGCCAGGTGGAACACCAGGTCGCTGCCGGCGGTCAGCTCGTCGACCGCGGCCTGATCCAGGATGGTTCCCCGGACCAGCCGGAACTGCGACTGGCCCGCCGCCGCGGCCAGATTCTGCTCGCGGCCGGTGCTGAAGTCGTCCAGGCCGGTCACCTCATGTCCGGCGGCGAGCAGCTGCTCGACCAGATGCGAGCCGATGAAGCCGGCTGCGCCAGTGACAAAGCACCTCATGCCTGATCCCCCTCACGGGTCGTGGCGTTGACGTTCATCCGGACTGGCCCGCCGGGGACTGCACTCGCGGGGACTGCACTCGCGGGGACTGGCCTCGCGGGGACTGCACTCGCCGGAACTGCCCTCGCGGGGACGGCCCGTGTGCGCGCGCGCAGGCGGGCCCGGTTGGCCAGGCGCCTGGTCATGGTCCGCCACGACCTCCTGGCCTCCAGGCGCTCGTACAGGTCGTCGATACGGCCGGTGACAGCGGCGATGCCGAACTCGTCTTCGACCGCCTGCTCGGGCTTGCGGTCACGGTGGCCCTGCCCGACGACCTCCGCGATCGCCTCGCCCATGTGCTCGATCGGCACCTGCCGGGCCAGCTCGACGTCCATTCCGTCCAGGGCCGGGCACGTGGTGTACAGCACCCGCATGCCATTGGCCAGCGCCTCGAGCACGCACAGGCCGAAGGTCTCCTGGCGTGACGACGCGACGAGCAGGTCCGCGGCTGACAGTACCGCGGCAATGTCGTGCCGCTCGCCGGCGAAGACCACGCTGTCCTCGACGCCGCTGCGCCGCGCCGTCTCCTCGAGGTGATCGCGCTCGGCACCGCCGCCGACGACCAGCACCTTCACCGAGGTGCCGAGACTGGGCGCGGCCGCCTCGATCGCCCGGTCGAACTGCTTGTTCTGGTCGAGCCGGCCCAGCATGAGGATCACGTAGTCGCCAGACCCGATGCCCAGCTCCGCGCGCACCTTCTCCCTGCTGCCGGCGTCGAACGCCACACGCTGCAGGTCGACCCCGTTCGGGATCACGGTGAGCTTCCTGGCCCTGATCCCCCAGCCAGTCATCCGGTCACGAACCGCCGCGGACACCGCGATGGTCATATCGGAGAACAGCTCGGTGCCGAGGTACAGCGCCTGCACCGGTCGCGTCATCTTCCGGCGCTCCAGGTGGGTCTCGCCGATGGAATGCTCAGTGCTGACCACCACCGGCGTGCCCGCCAGCCAGGCTGCCGGGCGCCCGTAGACCTGCGACCGGTACAGATGCGTGTGCACCACGTCGTAGCGGCCAGCCCGGATGATCCGGCGCAGCCGCATCAGCGCGGACAGCTGGGTGTTGCTGCGCATCCCGAGTGTGCGGACGCCACCGCCGTCGCCCCTGATCATGTCGGCCACAGGGCCGGGGTTATAGAGGGTAACGACGTCGGCGTCATGCCGGGTCTGCTGAAGGATGGCGCGCAGCTGAAGCTCGGCTCCGCCGACGCCCAGGCCAGTGATCACATGCAGCACTTTCATGCCGTGCCTCCTCGGGCCGAGTGCATTGCTCCGGACAGCGCGGACGTCAGCGTCCGGACGAGAATGAGCAGGTCGAGCCAGACGGACCAGTACTCGATATAGAAGTTGTCGAACCTGGCCCGGTCCTCGATCGAGGTATCGCCGGTCAGCCCGTGCACCTGCGCCCAGCCGGTCAGGCCGGCGCTGACCCGCTCCCGGTCGGCGTAGCCGCGGATCTCCCGCGCCAGCTGCCGGGCGAAGTACGGCCGCTCGGGCCGCGGGCCGACCAGCGACAGGTCGCCGCGCAGGACGCTGGCAAGCTGCGGCAGCTCATCGGCGTGGGTTGCGCGCAGCACCCGGCCCAGCGGAGAGCTCTGGCCGGCCGGGATAACCCAGGTCGTGTCCGGGTTACCGGCCGGGCGGAGCGTGCGCAGCTTGACGATCGTTGCCTCGCGGCCGCGGCCGACCACGCGATCCTGCCGGAACAGCGGCGGCAGGCGGAACTCGAGCCGCACCGCCGCGGCGAGCACCAGCATCAGCGGCGCCATCAGGAGCAGCAGCGCCGCGCCGGCCGACAGATCGATCGCCCGCTTGGCTGCGCGCCGAGTCACGCTGCCGGCATCCGGCCGGAGCGGGATGAACGGCATGCCCCAGATCTCGTCCAGGCAGGCGCGGGGCACGGCGGCCCCGACCTCAGGCAGGCGCGGCAGCATGCTGACCCGCGCGCCGCGGCCGCGGCAGTCGCGCACGGCCGCGAGCAGATCCTCGTCGGCCACGCCCGGAGTGACGACCAGCACCTGGCTGATGCCAAGCCCGGTCACCAGCGGCCCGGCCTGAGCGACGCCGCCGAGCAGCGGCACTGTCCGCGGGGCGGCCGGCGTGTCGTCCACCAGGCCGCAGAGCTGCAGGCCGAGCTGAGGATGCTGCCGCAGCTGCGCCGCGAGCCGCTCGCCCACTTCGCCCGCCCCGATGATCAGGGTCCGCCGGGTGAGCAGGCCGTGCCGCCCGGCGGTGCGCAGGCCGGCACCGGCGACGATGCGAAGACCGATGACCAGTGCAGTGGCGATTCCGGCCAGCCGCAGCGTCAGGCCAGCGGCCGTCCAGGGCAGCAGGATGGCCGCAGGCACCGCGGCGGCGAGCGCCAGCCGGCCTGCCTGATCGCTGACGCGCGTGCTGATGCGATCGCGGTACAGCCCGGCCGCGGCCAGGGTCACCAGGACGGCGATGCTGTAGCAGGCGCCGCGCGCCAGGCCGGCACCGAGGAGAGCGGCGGCCAGCGACACGGCGAGTGTGTCCGCTCCGAGCCTTAGCGCGAGCCTGGCCAGCTGGCCACGCCGGACCGTGCGAGCGCTCCGCTGCCCGGTACCGGGACGTCCCGTGCCGGGACGTGCGGTGCCACGGTGGCCGACGGCACTGTGGCCGACGGCACTGTGGCCGACGGCACTGTGGCCGACGGCGGGCCTGCCGACACCAGGCCGGCCGCTCGGTGGCCCGCCAGGAAAGCCGGGCCGGCCTTTCCTGGCAGGCGTTCCGGGCGCGGGCGCGTAGCGGGTCATGGTCACCGCCCCGCCACCCCCGCCAGCTTCGGCGCGGGCGTGGCAGCAGCGGACCGGGCGGCGGTCAGCCGCCGCGCCACCGTGCTCGCGGCGTAGTCGCTGCCGTAGACGAATCGCATCACCGGACCGAACACCGGGGCCACCGCCGGGCCGATCACGTACAGGCCCGGCACGGTGGTCTGGTAGCCGGAGTCCACCGCGGCAGTGTTCGCGACAGTCTGGATGCCGGCGCGCAGCTCGGCCCCGACGAACCCGAGCCGCCGCAGATCGGGACGGTAGCCGGTGGCCGCGACCACGTGATCCGCGGTGACCTGCGACCGCTCGCCTGAAGGCCCGGCGAGGCTGACCGTGACGCCGCCGGACGCGCTGCTCACCGCACCGATGGTCTGGCCGTAGCGGACCGGGATCTGGCCCTCGACGCGGCTGCGGAGCCAGCTGGCCCCCGCGGGCCCGAGCGCCGTGCGCGCACGGTAGATCCGCGTCTGCTCAGGCAGGTGGCGGAACACACCAGGCTGCCGGGAGTAGAACCAGGTGCTCCAGCCCGATCCGAGCCCGGCCTCCGGCTCGCGGAGCCGCTGGTGCAGCGGGCGGTCCGGCAGCAGCGGCGGCCCGTTCCACTTCACCTCCTGCGATCTGGTGATGATCTCGACCTCGGCGCCGTTTTCCTGCAGCAGGGCCGCCGACTCCAGCGCCGACTGGCCGCGGCCGATGACCGCGACGCGCATGCCCGCGTAGGCCGACGGCTCAGTCAGCTGCGAGCTGTGGCTGACGGCCTGCTCGCCGGCCAGTCCCGGCGGCAGGTAGGCGAAGTGCTCCACGCCGACGGCGATGACGACGCGCCGCGCGCGGGCGGTGCTGCCGTCAGCCAGGCTGAGCTCGAACTGGCCTTGCCGGCCGGCCACGCTCGTCACCATGGTCTGCTCGATGCCGCTGGCCTGCTCGGCAGCGAACCAGTCACCGTAGGCGATGAAGGTGTCGAGCGGGACCGGCAGGCCGTAGTCGGCGTACGGGCGCCCGGTCTGCCGGCAGAAAGCCGCGAGTGTGTGCGTGCCGGCCGGATCGGACAGGTTGGAGGCAAACCCCTGCGACTTCAGGTACATGCCTCGCGGCATCTGCGCCCGCCACAAATGCATGGGCTGGCCGAACTGCCGGAAGCTCACCCCGGCTGCCCGCAGGTGCGCGGCCAGCGACAGCCCGTACGGTCCTGCGCCCACGATGGCCACGTCAACGGCGTCGCTCACTGTTGATCCCCCCTTGTTGGTGGCGTACTGCCGGCCCTCCTGCAGCCGGCTGGCGTACTGCCTTACTGGTCCTGCGTTGCTGGTATGCCAGGCGGCCGGGCGGCCCGGCCGCGGCGCAGCCGGATCCCGGCTGGCCGGTTGATGTCCGCTGCGCGGCCTCGCTCCGGCGCCCCCCGGCGCCGCGCGATCGGCCTGCTCAGCATCCGCCAGCCCATCCGGACGCACATGAGCTCGAACGGGCGGAGGTCGTCTCGGGCGAACCAGGCCGTCTCGTCGGCGCCCCGCGCCGCGGCCAGCCAGTCGCGCAGGCCGAGCTGGCCGCGGCGCCAGTAGCTGATCGCGGTGAGCGGGTCGTAGCTCTCGACCATGAAGCTCCGCCCCGGCACCGGGTCCGCGCCGGTCACCGGCTGGCCTGTCAGGTCCAGGTACGCAGCACGCACGACGTCGAGGCCGCCAGGTCCGGTGAAGAGCCGGAACTGGGCACCGAGCCGCGGGTTGAAGTCCAGCAGCTTGTACTGGCCGTCCCGGCTGTCCAGGCGCAGGTCGAGGTCGGCGATGCCTCGGTAGCGCAGCCGCGCGAGCAGGCCGGTCGCCTGGTCGCGGAGCTGCCGGTTCGGCACGCAGCGGCCGTAGCTGGTCAGGCCGGCGTGCGCCGGGTACGAGCGGTCCTTGAGCCCGGTGCATGCTGGCCTGCACCTCGACGCGGCATCGGCGTAGCCGTGAAAGAACCAGTCGCTGCCGGGCCCGGCCGGGATGTACTCCTGCAGCATCAGGCCCGCCTGGCTGTCCTGCGCCGCCCGCCAGGCCGTCCTCAGGTCTTCCGCCGTCCCGATGATCTGCGTGCTGAGCTGCCGTGCGGATGACTGCCAGGGGCTGGCCAGCTTCGCCACCACGGGATAGCCGAAGTCAGCCGCCGCCCGCAGGGCCTGCAGCTCCGAGGCCGGCTGGCAGGATCGCGGGCTGGGGAAGTCCAGCTCGGCGCACAGCCGGTGCAGTGACTGCTTGCCGGCCACCTGCCGGGGCAGGCCGGGCGGCGGGGCGGCGAACAGGAACCTGCCGTGCAGCTGATCGGCGTGCTCGGCCAGGAAGATCGACGCTGCATCGTCAGTCGGGATCAGCACGGACGGCCGCCCGATCAGCTCGGCCAGCCGCAGCAGGCCGGCACTGATCCGGTCGGCAGCCAGCCCGGCGGGCTGCCACAGCACCTGCCCGCGCAGGTAGCGCGAGTGCGCGGCGGGCGACCAGGACGACTCCTGGACGGCGTACACCGGCACGCCCATCCGGCCGAGGCTGCGAATGGCGCCGAGGCCGCCGTGGTGCATGACGTTGGGGTCGAATTTCAGCACCACCGCGGGCATGCTCACGTCAGCGGGCTGGCCGCCGGCTGCCGCCAGGGCGGAGCTGCCGGGCGCGAATGTCGTTGTCATGACCAGGCGCCTCAGACCACGGCCCGGACGGCCGCGTCGTCGAACCGGTACGTCGCGTCGAGGACCGGGCAGAGATTGGCCCACGTGTAGTCGACGCCCGGGTGCAGGGTGTGCACGATGACCAGGTCCCAGTCCGTGCCCGGGCTCGTCTCGCTGCTGAGCACCTGGCCGTCCGGAAGGGTGACGGAAGGCACCAGCGGGTCGTAATAGTGCACGTCGGTGCCCTTGCGCAGCAGGCTGGCCAGCATCGGCACGGCCGAGGATTCCCGCAGGTCGCGGACGCCGGGCTTATAGGCGGCGCCGACGACCATGACGCGCGCGCCGGACAGCTGCCTGCCATCGGCCGCGAGCACCTCGCGCGCGCGCTCGACCACCCGCTCGGGCCGCTGCCTGATGGAGCGCATGGCCTGCTCGATGAGCGGTGAGCTGCGGCCCTGGACGCCGAGCTGCCACAGCAGGTAGTGCGGATCACACGGGATGCAGTGACCGCCGACGCCCGGCCCGGGGAAGGTGGCCAGGAATCCGTACGGCTTGGTCGCCGCGGCAAGCGTGACCTCGATCGGGTCCAGCCGGAGCGCGCCGCAGGCGTCGGCGAACTCGTTCGCCAGTGCCAGGCTGACCGCGCGGAAGATGTTCTCGTACAGCTTGGTGGCCTCTGCCGCCTCGGCCGAGCTGACCACGTAGACCTCGCTGGTCAGCAGGCTAATGATCCCGGCTGCCCTGGTCGCGCACTCGGGTGTCGTGCCGCCCACGACGCGCGGTGTCTCCTCGTGCAGATGGTCGGGGTTGCCCGGGTCGATGCGCTCGGGGCTGAACGCAACGAAGATGTCCTCGCCCGGCTCCAGCCCGCGCCGCCGCAGCGGCTCGGCCAGCAGCTCCGCCGTCGTGCCGACGTAGGTGGTGGAGGTCAGGATGATCGTCTGCCCTGCCCTGGCGTTGGCGACCACGTCCGCGCACGCCCCGTGCAGTGCCGTGAGCTCAGGCAGGTGGTCGGCATCCACCGGGGTGGGAACGCAGATGATCACGGCGTCAGCCGCCGCCACGGCCGCGGCGTCGGTGGTCAGCCTGAGCTGCCCGTCAGCGAGCGCCGCGGCCAGCCGCGGCCGGTCCGGGTCGCCGAGATCCGCCGTTCCGGCGGCAACGGCCCGCAGCCGCTCTTCGCTGACGTCGATGCCGATGATCTGCCGGCAGCGGCCGGCCAGCGCTACGGCGCTGGGCAGACCGACGTAGCCAAGCCCTACGATCGCCACGGTCAGCCGGCTGCCTGCGAAACCGTTGCCGCTGCTGGTCCCGTTCGCCTGACCGGTGAGCGGAAAGGCGACGAGCTCGCTCCGCAACTGGTGCTCGCGGCCGTTGACCGCAAGTGAAAGCTGGTGATCGGCCATCTGTCTGGTCCCCCCTCGGGGCGCGCCGGACGCGGATCGTCTGGCTTACTGCGAATGCCTTACCTAGAGCCTGCGTGATCTGCCGTATCCAGCACTCCGCTAATAGTCGTAATTTGCTTACGCAGAGCGACGTAGTTCGCCCGGCCCGGTTTCGCTCGGGCTGGCGTTCCTGCAGGTCAGACGGTGCCGCAGCCACTTGGCCCGAAGGCGCGCTGCGCCGTCAGCCTCGCCGACGTAGACGCGCGGCATGGCGTACGCGCCAGTCAGCTCACTCGTCCAGATCGCGCAGCCGTAGTCGTAGCCGGCGCTGCGCACACCGTCGACGACGCGGCCGTTCAGGTGCCCGTACGGGTAGCAGAATCCGCCGACGGCGGAGCCGGTGAGGTCCTGCAGCATCTGCCTGCTTGCCTGCTGCTCGCGGGCCAGCGCGAGATCCGTGGTGCGGTCCAGGGTGACGTGCCGGAGGCCGTGCGAGCCGATCTCGATCCCGGCTGCGGCGACCTCCCGGACCTGGCTGCCGGTCATCAGCGGCTTGCGCGGACCCTCGGCATCCCAGGCGTTGTCGCCGCCGAGCCGGCCGGCGATCACGAACGCGGTGGCACTGAACCCGTGCCCGAGCAGGACCGGCAGGGCATAACTCAGGAAATCGGCGTAGCCGTCGTCAAAGGTGAGCCCGACGAGCCCGTCATCGCTGCCGCGGCGTCGCGCCGCGATCAGCGTGGCCATCGACACGCCCCGCAGGCCGCGCGCGCTGAGCCACCGCATCTGCTGCTCGAACCGGTGCGGGCTGACTGTGACCTGGTAGGGATCCTCGGTGTGCGGGCTCACTGAGTGATACATGAGCACGACCGGCGGCCGGGGCGCCGGAAGCTGGTCCGCGACGGCCTTCTGGTAGTCCATGACGTACTCCCCCCGTTGTGGCCTCGGCGCCACGGTATGGGGCAGGAGTGCTAGTCCCGATCGCCCGAACAGACCATTCGGGCTACGACATCAGGGTGAGTGCCGTCGTACTCGCCCTACGCGAAATGCGTATCAGGCAATGACAGTGTCGCCGTGCATGACCGGCACGATGTCCGGGGCGCCGAGGCGGATCGCGTCGGCGTCGGTGTCAGTGTCGGCCTCCTGGGAGGCGCGCTCGGCGGCCACCCGCACCCGGTAGTTCTCCAGCTCCCTGGCGATCTGGCGGGACTTCCACCGCATCGGGCCGGCCATCAGGCTGACTGCCTCCTCGGCCGCGGACAGGCCGCGGTCCCAGGTCTCGATCGAGGCATGAGTGCGGCGGGCCAGTACGTCGTCCAGGTGCCGGGCGCCCTCGTGCGAGGCAGCGTAGACGACCTCGGCGCGCAGGTAGTCGTCTGCGCCGGCCAGCGGCTTCCCGAGGCCCGGCTCAGCCGCGATGAGAGCCAGCACCTCGCCGATCATCGAGCCGTACCGGTGCAGCAGGTGCTCGATCCTGGCGACGTGCAGGCCTGACGACCTGGCCAGCGCGTGCCGGGAGTTCCACAGCGCGATGTAGCCGTCGGCTCCTGCCAGCGGGACGCTGTCCGTGCAGGACGGCGCGACCTTTCCGTCCAGGCCGTGCGCGACCGCATCCACCGCGTCCCGTGCCATGACGCGGTAGGTCGTGTACTTCCCGCCGGCGATAAGGACCAGGCCGGGAACCGGGTGAACGACGGTGTGCTCGCGGGACAGCTTGGAGGTCGACTCCGACTCCCCGGCCAGCAGCGGCCGCAGGCCCGCGTACACGCCCTCGACGTCGTCCCTGGTGAGCGGCACGGCCAGGACCTTGTTGACCTGGCCGAGCACGTAGTCGATGTCAGTGCGGCTCGCGGCCGGGTGAGCCTTGTCCAGTGACCAGTCCGTGTCGGTCGTTCCGATGATCCAGTGCCGGCCCCACGGGATCACGAACAGGACGCTGACCGGCGTCCGCAGGATGATCCCGGTGGCGGAGTGGATGCGGTCGCGCGGGACCACCAGGTGCACGCCCTTGGATGCCCGGACGTTGATGCTGCCGCGGCCCCCGACCATCTCCTGGATCTCGTCGGTCCACACGCCAGTGGCGTTGACGACTTGCTGCGCGTGGATCTCTACCTCGTTCCCGGTCTCAAGGTCGGTGGCACGCACGCCGGTGACCCGCTCGCCCTCCCGCAGGAAGCCGGTGACCTGGGTTCGCGATGCCGCGTGCGCGCCGAAGCTGGCGGCGGTCCTGACCAGGGTCACGACGTAACGGGCGTCGTCCACCTGGGCGTCCCAGTACAGCAGCGCGCCCGTCAGGGCCTTCCGGTTGAGTCCGGGGGCCAGCCGGAGCGCGCCGTTCCTGGTCAGCTGACGGTGGCCGGGCAGTCCCCTGGTCTGGCCCATGGAAAAGCCGAGCGTGTCGTAGGCGGTGACGCCCGCGCCCACGTAGGCCCGCTCCCAGGCGTGATGGGTAAACGGGAACAGGAAGGAGACCGGCTGGACCAGATGCGGCGCGAGCCGCTGGAGCAGCAGCGAGCGCTCGGCGAGTGCCTCGCGCACCAGGCCCAGGTTGAGCTGCTCCAGGTAGCGCAGGCCGCCGTGAATCAGCTTGCTCGACCGCGACGACGTGCCCGAGCCGAAGTCCCGCGCCTCGACCAGGCCGGTCGTGAGGCCCCTGGTGACCGCATCCAGGGCGACACCCGCTCCGACGACGCCGCCGCCCACCACCAGCACCTGCAGTTCCTTGCCGGCCAGGGCGTCGAGCGCGGCCGCGCGCTCGGCCGGGCCGAGCCGGGATGTGGCCAGCGCCGGATCGCTGCCGCCGGCCTGCCCGTTGCCCGCCTGCTGACCGCCTGAGCGGGCCCCGGGCCAGACCCGGATGTCAGCGCGGCGTGGCACTCGGCGTCACCACGACTTCCACCCGCTGGAACTCCTTGAGATCGGAGTAGCCGGACGTGGCCATGGTCCGGCGCAGCGCGCCCATCAGGTTCATGGACCCGTCGGAGACAGTGGACGGCCCGAGCAGTATCTGCTCGAGCGTGCCGATGGTGCCCACGTTCACCCGGCCGCCGCGGGGCAGGTCAGGGTGATGGGCCTCGCTGCCCCAGTGGTAGCCGCGGCCGGGTGCCTGGGACGCGCGGGCGAACGGGGAGCCGGCCATGACCGCGTCTGCGCCCAGCGCCAGCGCCTTGGCGATATCTCCGCTGCGGGTCATGCCGCCGTCCGCGATGACGTGCACGTAGCGGCCGCCGGACTCGTCCAGGTAGTCGCGGCGGGCAGCCGCCACGTCGGCGATGGCCGTGGCCATGGGGACGGCCACGCCCAGCACGGCAGCGGTCGTGTGCCCCGAGCCGCCGCCGAACCCGGCGAGCACCCCGGCTGCCCCGGTCCGCATGAGATGCAGGGCAGCGGTGTGCGTGGCGCAGCCGCCGACGATCACCGGCACGTCCAGCTCGTAGATGAACTGCTTGAGGTTCAGCGGCTCGGCCTGGCCGGACACGTGCTCCGCCGAAACGGTCGTGCCGCGGATCACGAAAATGTCCACCCCGGCGTCGATGACAGCCTTGTAGTAGCGCACCGTGCGCTGCGGCGAGAGCCGCGCCGCCGTGGTCACGCCCGCCGCGCGGATCTCCTCGATCCGGCGGCCGATGAGCTCTTCCTTGATCGGCTCGGCGTAGATCTGCTGCAGCCGCGTGGTGGCCGCCTCATCGTCCAGCTCGGCTGCCTCGGCCAGCAGCGGTTCCGGGTCGTCGAACCGGGTCCACAGGCCCTCCAGGTCCAGCGCCGCCAGGCCGCCGAGCCGGCCGACGGTAATCGCGGTCGCCGGCGATACCACGCTGTCCATCGGCGCGACGACGAGCGGCATCTCGAACCGGTAGGCGTCGATCTGCCAGGCAATCGACACCTCCTCCGGATGCCGGGTACGGCGCGAGGGCACGATGCCGATCTCGTCGAGCGCGTACGCCCGGCGGCCGCTCTTGCCGCGCCCGATCTCTACCACGCTCACGTTGCTCTCCCGCCCCTGCGCGCGTGCACACGCCCGGCCGTCCGGGTCGGGCGCGTCAGGTCTAGTTTCGCCGGCCGCCGTAGTTGGGCGCCTCGGCCACCATCTGGATGTCGTGCGGGTGACTCTCCACCAGGCCTGCGCTGGTGATCTGGGTGAACTGCGCCTGCTGCAGCTCGGCGATCGTCCGGGCGCCGCAGTAGCCCATGGCGGCGCGGAGCCCTCCGGTCAGCTGGTCGGCGACCGCGGCCAGCGGCCCGCGGTAGGGCACCTGGCCCTCGACGCCCTCGGGTACCAGCTTGTCCTCGCGCAGCACGTCGTCCTGGAAGTAGCGGTCCTTGGAGTAGGAGGCGCCGCGCTCCGCGTTGCGCATCGCGCCCAGTGACCCCATTCCCCGGTAGAGCTTGAACTGCTTGCCGTGGATGAAGACCAGCTCGCCCGGGCCTTCCTCGCAGCCCGCCAGCAGGCTGCCGAGCATCACCGTGTCGGCGCCGGCCGCGATGGCCTTGGCGATGTCGCCGGAGTACTGCACGCCGCCGTCGCCGATCACCGGCACGCCCGCTGCCCGGCAGGCCTGCGACGCCTCGTAGATGGCCGTCACCTGCGGCACGCCGACGCCCGCGACCACCCGGGTGGTGCAGATCGAGCCGGGCCCGACGCCCACCTTCACCGCATCCGCGCCCGCGTCTACCAGCGCCTGGGCTCCGGCCCTGGTGGCGACGTTGCCGCCGATGACCTCGACCCTGGAGTTCGCCTTCACCTGGCGGATCATGTCCAGGACGGCCTGCGAGTGGCCGTGCGCGGTGTCCACGACCAGGAAGTCGGTGCCGGCCTCGATCAGCGCCTGCGCCCGCCGCTTGGCGTCCTCGCCGACCCCTACGGCGGCGCCGACGACCAGGCGGCCCTCGGCGTCCTTCGTGGCGCTCGGGAACTTCTCGCTCTTGGTGAAGTCCTTGACCGTGATCAGGCCGCGCAGCCGCCCGGCCTCGTCGACCAGCGGCAGCTTCTCTACCTTGTTCCTGCTCAGCAGCGCCAGCGCTTCCGGCCGGGTCACGCCGACCGGGGCGGTCACCAGCGGCATCGGCGTCATCACCTCGGCGACGCGACGCCGGTGGTCGGATTCGAAACGGATGTCGCGGTTGGTGACGATACCGACCAGGGTGCCGTCGGTTGCCGTGACCGGGACGCCGGAGATCCGGTACCGCCCGCACAGTTCCTCGACGTCAGCGACAGTCGCATCCGGGCCGCAGGTTACCGGGTTGGTGATCATCCCGGCCTCGGAGCGCTTCACCATGTCGACCTGCTGCGCCTGCTCCTCCACCGACATGTTGCGGTGCAGGACCCCGGCGCCGCCCTGACGGGCCATGGCCACGGCCATCCGCGCCTCAGTCACCGTGTCCATGGCGGAAGACAGCAGCGGTATCCGCAGGGACAGCCGCGGCGTGAGCCTGGCTGTCGTGTCCGCTTCGCTCGGCATTATCACCGAATGTGCCGGCAGCAGCAGAACGTCGTCGAAGGTCAGGGCAGGCGGGCCGAACTTCTCGTCGCTCATCTCACGTTCCGTGTCCGGGAATCTGGGATTGCCTCTCATCCTAGTGACCGGCACGGCCGGCCTGGCCACGCTCCCGCCGTCTGCCGATGCCCGGGGCGGGAGCCGGCGGCTGGCGGGCCGCGGTCGGCGGGCCGGCGGCTGGCGGCCGGCGAGAGGCGGGCCGCGGGCCGGGGCCGGGGTTTTCGGGGGGACTCCGGCCCCGGCCGCCAGTCCGGGTCCTGGACCGGCGCCGCGGGCGGCGGCCGCGACCCGGGTTCCCGCCGGGAGCGGGATCCCTGCCACGGGGGAGCAGGGATCCCGCCGGCCCGGCGGGCGCGATCCGCGTGACGGGGGGACGCGGATCGCCAGGCTGCGCCGGCAGGCGCATGGGCTAGGCGATGGACTCGGTGAAGGCTGACTCCTCGACGGCGATGGCGCGGAGCCGGGCAAGTGCCCGGTGCTGCGCGACCCGGACCGCTCCCGCCGACATCCCGAGCGCGTGCCCGGTCTCCTCGGCCGACAGCCCGGAGAGCACGCGGAGCCTGATCAGCTCGCGCTGATTCACCGGAAGTCGGGCTAGCAGCGCGCGGGCCTGCTCGGCCTCGAGATACGCCACCGCCGTTTCCTCTGGCCCCGGCCGGTCGTCCGGTCCGTCCGGCAGATCCTCGGTCGGGATCGCCAGCCTGGAGGCGCTGCGCATGGCATCAGCGACCTTGTGCGAGGCGATCCCGAAGACGAATGACGCGAACGGGCGGCCCATGTCCTGATAACGCGGAAGCGCCGAAAGGACGGCAATACAGACTTCCTGGGCGACGTCATCGGCGGCGTGATAATGCCCGGAAATGCGGCCCAGTCGCGCTCGGCAATAGCGCACTACCATTGGCCTTATCTGACGTAGCAATGTGTCGATTGCGGCAGGCTGGCCGCGCACGGCAAGCTCGGTAAGAATGCCCATATTGCCATGCCTGGCCCCATCTAGCTGCGATTCCACCTGGTCCCCCCTGGCTCATCGGCGGTCTCACGAATTCATCTGTACACGACATTGATTCCCCAAGCCAGAAGTAAAGGCAACATCAAAATAGGCAACGGAAAGGTCACGTTGAGGCGACGTAGCGATATGCAGGTAAAGTAATTACCATGCGTAGTCAGACGACTACTCTTAGTATTGGGCGGCCGTCTCTTAAATGCAGCGCCGAGACAGAAGCGATGTTCTGCGCGGTATTCAGGCAGCTCATGGGGACAGCAGAATGGTTAGCAGGAATGCGCCCCGCACTGACCGTCAGCGGCTGGCGAGCTCCCGGAGCAGGCCGGGCAGGTCCCTGTCCGCCGCGCTGGCGAGCACCAGGTCCGCGTGAGCGAACCGGGTCAGATCGCCGAAGACACCCGGAATCGCCACGCAGCGCAGCCCGGCCGCCCTGGCCGCGGCAACGCCGTGCGGAGCGTCCTCGATGGCGACGGCAGCGCTCGCGGGAACTCCCAGACGGGTCAGCGCGAGCAGGTACACGGCCGGGTCCGGCTTCGGCGCCGCGACCTCGTCGCCGCAGGCAATCGTCTCGAACCGGTCCCGGTATCCCGACCGGTCCAGCATCCCGCCAACCCAGCTGCGGGGCGAGCTGCTGGCGACCGCCAGCCGGAGGCCGAGTCTGACGGCCTCGTCCAGCCACGCCCCGATGCCCGGCAGCAGCCCGAGCTGGCTGTTGAGAGTGTTGCGGTAGGCCATCCGGCGGGCATGACTTGCCGGCCGGTCGTAGCCGGGGCCGACAGCCCGCGCCAGGTCCCCGTACCGCTCCTGCGTCAGGTCACCGCCATGGTCGGCGAGGAACGCCGCCAGATCCAGTTCCAGGCCGTGCTGGCGCCACTCATACTGCCAGCTCGCCACCATGGTGCCCTCGGTGTCCATCAGCAGCCCGTCGAAGTCGAAAATAACGGCCTCGATCGTCATCCGCCCAGTATCGCCGCTGCGGCGCCCGGAGCGCAGCAGGGAAAATAGCGGGCCCCGCCACCGGCGCCGGGAGGCGCGGTGACGGGGCCCGGAGATGAGCTAGCGGCGAGCGCGGGCGCGGGTCAGTGCTGGTGACCGTGCCCGTGCCCGTTGGCGGCAGGCTCCTCCTGCTCGGGCTTCTCACTGACCAGGACCTCGGTGGTCAGCAGCATGCCGGCGATCGACGCGGCGTTCTGCACGGCCGACCTGGTGACCTTGACCGGGTCAATGACGCCCATCGCCATCAGGTCGCCATACTCGTTGGTGGCCGCGTTGTAGCCGTGACCGGCGGGGAGCTCGGCGATGCGGCCGACGACCACGCCGCCCTCGACGCCCGCGTTCTCCGCGATCCACCGCGCCGGGGCCGACAGTGACCGCCGGACGATCTGCACGCCCGTGGCCTCATCGCCCTTCATGCCGAGGTCGCCGAGCTGGGTGGCTACCTGGACGAGCGCGGCACCGCCACCGGGGATGATGCCCTCCTCGATGGCAGCCCTTGTCGCCGAGATGGCGTCCTCAAGGCGGTGCTTCTTCTCCTTGAGCTCGACCTCGGTCGCAGCGCCAGCGCGCAGCACGGCAACGCCGCCGGCCAGCTTGGCCACCCGCTCCTGCAGCTTCTCCCGGTCCCAGTCAGAGTCGGTGTTCTCGATCTCCGTCCGGAGCTGGCGGATCCGCTCCTCGACTGCGGACTGGTCACCCGAGCCGTCGATGATCGTGCTGGTGTCCTTGGTCACCACGATGCGGCGCGCCTGGCCGAGCACATCGAGCCCGACCTGGTCCAGCTTCAGGCCGACTTCCTCGCTGACGACCTGAGCGCCGGTCAGCACGGCCATGTCCTCGAGCATCGCCTTGCGCCGGTCGCCGAAGCCGGGAGCCTTGACCGCGACCACGTTCAGCAGGCCGCGGATCTTGTTCACGACCAGCGTCGACAGTGCCTCGCCGTCCACGTCCTCGGCGATCACCAGCAGCGGCTTCTTGGTCTGCGCGATCTTCTCCAGCAGCGGCAGGAACTCCGTCATCGCGGAGATCTTGCCGGCGGACAGCAGGATGTAGGCGTCCTCGAGCACGGCCTCCATCCGCTCCGGGTCGGTGCTGAAGTACGCCGAGATGTAGCCCTTGTCGAACTGCATGCCCTCGGTGAACTCGAGCTCGATGCCCATGGTCGGAGCTTCCTCGACGGTGATCACGCCGTCCTTGCCGACCTTGTCGAACGCCTCGGCGATGACCTCGCCGATCTTGGCGTCCTGAGCGGAGATCGTCGCCACGTTGGCGACCTCGCTGCGCTCCTCGACGTCGCGGGCTGACTTGAGCAGCGCCTCGGCGACAGCGGCCGCAGCGGCGTCGACACCGCGCTTGAGCGCGATCGGGTTCGCGCCCGCGGCCACGCTGCGCAGTCCCTCGGCGACCATGGCCTGGGCCAGCACGGTGGCAGTCGTCGTGCCGTCGCCGGCCACGTCATTGGTCTTGGTCGCGACCTCCTTGGCCAGCTGCGCGCCCAGGTTCTCGGTCGGGTCCTCCAGCTCAATCTCGCGCGCGACGGTCACGCCGTCATTGGTGATCGTGGGCGCGCCCCACTTCTTGTCGATGACGACGTTGCGGCCCTTCGGGCCGAGCGTCACCTTCACGGCGTCCGCGAGGCGGTTAACGCCCCGCTCAAGGGCGCGCCGTGCGTCCTCGTCGAATTCCAGGCTCTTGGCCATCTGGTACCCCAGTGTCTGTGGTGTGCGGTTGTGCGGTCTGTGCTCTCACGCCACCGCCCCGGACCGGGCCGCGGGCCGACGGAGCCGATGCTCCGTGAACCGCGAGCCGAGCCGGGGCGGTGCCGGACTGGCAGGCCAGCCCGGCGCGGGCCAGGCCCGCGCGCAGAGAGTGCTCGTTACTTCTCGATGATGGCGAGCACGTCACGGGCGGAGAGCACGAGGTACTCCTCGCCGTGGTACTTAACCTCGGTGCCGCCGTACTTGCTGTACAGGACGATATCGCCGACGCTGACGTCCATCGGGACGCGCTTAGCGCCGGCGTCGTCGAAGCGACCCGGACCGACGGCCAGGACCTCGCCCTCCTGGGGCTTCTCCTTGGCGGTGTCGGGAATCACCAGGCCGGACGCGGTGGTCTGCTCAGCCTCAAGCGGGCGCACCACGATCCTGTCTTCGAGCGGCTTCAGAACAACCTTGGTGGCGGTCGTCACGATCTGACCTCCCCCTCCGGAAAGGGCTAGCTGATTTAGAGAGTCGACCATGTCGGCCTGCCGTCGCGGGTGTCAGACCAACCTTGTCGCGTTAGCACTCTACCGTAGTGAGTGCCAGTTCCGTAGGCTAGCCCTCCTTCCCTGGCACGTCAAACAGGGCGGGAGGCTACGCCGCCGTGATGTCCGTCACCGGCAGCGATGAGTCCGCGGCAAAGTCCAGTCCGGAGGGGGCAGCACCCCTGGCGACGAGCTCGGCGCCCAGCGCTGCCACCATCGCGCCATTGTCGGTGCACAGGCCCGGCCGCGGGATCCGGAGCAGCAGCCCGGCCGCGTCACATCGCTCCTGCGCGAGGGCGCGCAGCCGCGAGTTGGCGGCCACGCCCCCGCCGATCACCAGGTGCCCGACGCCGTGCGCCCGGCAGGCATCGACGGCCTTCCTGGTCAGTACATCCGCGACCGCCTCCTGGAAGGAGGCCGCGACATCGGCCACGGGGACCGGCTCGCCCGCCGCGCTCCGGGCCTCCACCCAGCGGGCCACCGCCGTCTTCAGTCCCGAGAACGAGAAATCGCTGCTGCCGTCGCGGTACTTGCTGCGCGGGAACGCGATCAGGTCCCGGTCTCCGGCGGAGGCCGCGCGATCGATATGCGGCCCGCCGGGGAACGGCAGTCCGAGCACCCGCGCCACCTTGTCGAATGCCTCGCCTGCCGCATCGTCGATAGTCGAGCCCAGCGGCACGACCTCGTTCGCCAGGTCGGGCACCAGAAGCAGGGATGAGTGGCCGCCCGACACCAGCAGGGCGATCACCGGGGCCGGAAGCGGGCCGTGCTCCAGCTGGTCCACGGCCACGTGGGCAGCCAGGTGGTTGACGCCGTAAATCGGCTTCCCGGCAGCGATCGCGTACGCCTTCGCCGCGCTGACGCCCACCAGGAGCGCCCCGGCCAGGCCGGGTCCGGCCGTGACCGCGATGGCGTCGACCTCGGCCAGCCGCACGCCGGCCTTGTCCAGGGCGCGGTCCACGGTCGGCACCATGGCCTCCAGATGGGCCCGGCTGGCCACCTCCGGCACCACCCCGCCAAACCTGGCGTGCTCCTCGACGCTGGAGGCAACCGCGTCCGCGAGGAGCTCACTGCCCCGGACGAGCCCGACCCCGGTCTCGTCGCACGAGGTCTCGATTCCCAGTACCAGCGGCGCGGTCACTGCGCCTCACCCCCGCTTCCCGCAGCCGCCCGCGGCTGGCCGGCAGTCCCGGCCCGACCGCCCTCCCCGGCGGTCCCGTCCTGGTCAGCCGGCCCGCCGGGCCGGGGCTGGTCAGTGCCGCTCAGCTCACGGCGCATCACGATCGCATCGGTGCCCGACGGCTGGTAGTAGCCCCGCCGGATGCCGATCTTGGCGAACCCCCACCACTGGTACAGCCGCTGCGCGCGGGTGTTATCGGCCCTGACCTCCAGGAACACCTCGGTGCACCGGCGCCGGACAGCCTCGGCCAGCAGCTCGGCCAGCAGCATCGAGCCGAGGCCCTGGCCCCACCGGGTCATGGCCACGGCAATGGTCAGGACGTCGGCCTGGCCCCCCGCCGCCAGCAGGCCCGCGTAGCCGACGATCTGGCCGTCATCCTCGGCGACGACGTAGTGCCTGCTGGCCGGCTGCTGGCCGAGCTCGCCGGCCAGCATCTGCCGTGACCACGCCTCATCGCCGAACAGCGCCAGCTCAAGGCGCAGGATGGCGTCGAGGTCCGCGGTCGTCATCGGACGTAGCTGCGGCTTCGTCATGGCGTTACCCGCTTCGGCTTCCCGGGCTCCCGTGCGTCGGGCCGGCGGAGGTAGAGCGGCTCATCCGGGCCCGGCGGCTCGCCCGCGGCCAGGCGCCCGGCCGCCAGCCCGGCCAGCACGGCCGCGGCGGGGAAGCGCGGATCCAGCGGGCTCGCGGTCAGCTCCGGGTACAGCACGGCGCCCTCCCCTGCGACCGGCAGGCCCCGCGGCAGGTCCGCCGGCCGGCTGACCAGCGGTCCGGCAGTCCGCTGGCCCGCAGGCGAGTAGCGCGCCCAGTACACCTCACGGCGGCGGGCGTCAGTGGCGACCAGGAACTCACGTCCGCCGGCGCCGTCGCGGGCTGCGGCAGCGATCACGTCGAGCGTGCAGATGCCGTCAGTCCTGATGCCGAGCGCGCTGCTCAGCACCCGTGCGGTCACCAGGCCGGCGCGCAGCCCGGTATACGGGCCCGGTCCGGTCCCCACCGCGATGCCGGTCAGGTCAGCCTGGTCGGCGCCGACGCTGCGCAGCACCTTGTCAATGAGGACGGCGAGCAGCTCCCCCGGCCTGCGCGCGTCAGCGGCCGTCTCCCCGGCGACGACGGCAGCCCCGTCGTGCAGGGCTACGGTCACCGCTGGCGTTGCGGTATCGAAGGCGAGCAGCAGCACGGTTGCCCAGCCTAGTGACGCGGGCGCACTGGTCGTACCAGGACCGGCCGTCAGGCCGTCGGCTCCTTGACGGCCTGCGCGAGAACATCCCTGGCGGCTGCCTCAGCGCCGGCCTGCAGCGTGGCAACCGGCACCGGCCCGAAGCCGTGACCAGACTCCTGGCCCGACTGTGACACGGTGATGATCAGGTTGCGCTCGCGGATCACGACGGTCACGACCTCGGTCACGATCCCGCTGACGTGCTCGCGCTGCACCGCGACGAATGCCTGCTGGCCGGTCTTCGGCAGTGCGGTGAGCTGGGCATCGGACAGCGGCGAGTGCTTCGGCGGGCTGGTGAGCTGCTGCCGAGCCTGCGCGTAGTTGTCCTGGGCGTTAGCCGATGCGCTGCCAGCCGCGGTACCGGAGCCGGTCGCGGCCGCGAACGGCTGGTAGGCCTGCGCCGATACCTCAAGCACGAGGAACAAGGGCTTGCGGTCCACGGTGAAGCTGCACTGGCTGCTGTCCGCGCCGGACAGCTCGTTCGTCGAGGTCCGGCCGGGCTCGGGCAGGTACTGGTTGAGCACGGCCGTGCTCACGCTGGCGCAGGCGGACGGGACCGACTTGAACTCGCCCGGCTGCAGTGACGTCACGTAGAGCACCTGCCGGGGAGCGTGATGGGTGACGAGGGCCGTGATCCCGGCGGCGATCACGCACAGCACAATCGCGATGCCGCACCACCGGTAGACGCGCCGCCGTGACTTCCGGAGCCTGGCTGCGGCTGCGCGGCCGCGGCGCCGGGTCCGGCTGGGCGGGCCGGCGGCCGTGTCGTCCGCCCCGTCTGCATCCGGCACGCGCGGGTAGTTCCCGGTCGGGTCGTAGACCTCATCGTCGCCGTACGGGTCGCGTAGCGGTGAGGACCGTCGCGGCTGGTGGCCCACTGGGCCGGCCCACGGCGGCACGTCCGCGTCGGTGTCAGGCTCCGGGCCGAACGGGTCAAGCTGCTGCCAGCCGGGCCGCTCACGCCGCAGCCGGTCAGTCCGCGCTCTCCGGCCGGAGCCGACGCGGTCGTAACCGCTGGCCTGCTCGTCGGCTGCCTGGTCGTAGTCGCCCGGCCCGTAGCTGTCCTGAGCGTAGCTGTCCCGGTCGTAGCCGTCCTGGCCGTAGCCGTCGGTGTCGCTGCCGTCCCGGTCGTAGCCGGCCCGGTGGCCAGGGCCGGCCTGCCGCGACGGGCGAGGGGGCGGGGAGCCCTGCTGAGCCACGCACGCCTCCTGAGGCGGGATCAGGCCGTGGCGGAACCGCGGCGGGGACCGGCTGGATTCCCCCGCAGTGTAGTAGCGCGAACGCCGCCGCGGAGGACAATTCGGCTCGGAATCGCGCCTGACCAGCGCTATCTCAGGCTCGCGAGCGTCTGCCTGATAGCCTGCGCGGCCTCCGGGTCGCTCCACCGCTCGCCCCAGCCGCGCACGTGCACCGTCCGGCGCACATCGGTCTCAGCGGCCGGGTCGCGGGCCTCCCCGTCCTCAGCAGCGCTGCCGCCACCAGCGCCGTCGTCAGCAGCCCCGCCCGCCGGCTCAGCCGTGCTGATGCTGACCGCCAGGAAACTCGGCGCCAGGTCCTCCACCAGGCCCTCGCCCCACTCGACCACGGTCACGGAGGTTGCGAGGTCGGCGTCCAGATCCAGGTCGTCGACCTCGGCGCGGCTGCCGAGCCGGTAGGCGTCGGCGTGCACCAGGTCAGGCCCGGCGATCAGGCTGGGGTGCACCCGCGCGATCACGAAGGTCGGCGACGTGACCGGGCCGCGGATGCCAAGGCCGGCCCCGATGCCCTGTGTCAGCGTTGTCTTGCCGGCCCCGAGCGGTCCGGTCAGCACCACAAGGTCACCGGCGCGGAGCTGGCCGGCCAGCTGCGCCCCGAGCGTCCGCATCTGCCCCGCGGTCGCCACGGTCACGGCCTCGTCGACGCCGCGTCCCGTGCCCGGGGCGGCAGGCCGCTCCCGCCCGTTACCCCCGGGCAGGCCGGCACCCTCCGGCAGCCCGGCACCCTCGGGCAGGCCTGGCACCCTCCGGCAGACCCTCGATCCCCGGCAGCCCGTGGCCAGCGGGCCGTGGCGGCGTCACGCCGGCCGCCGCCGGCCGACGGAGGCCTGCGTCGCCTCGGCCACCAGGCTCCGGATCTCAGCAGTCACGACCTCAGGCCGCTCCAGAATGACCATGTGCCCGGCCTCGGGCACCCGCACCAGCCGCGCTCCCGGAATCGCCGCTGCGAGCGCGGCGGCCTGGTCGGGGGCGATCAGCCGGTCGTCAGCGCCCGTCAGCACCACTGCCGGCACTGTGCCGATCGTCGTCAGCGAGATCCGCTTGTCATGCTCGAGCAGCGCGAGGTAGAAGTCGGCCACGACATCCACCGGGGTTGCCCTGATCACGCGCTCCAGGAAATCGACGACGGTCGGGCTGACGCCGGGATCGCCGAACGCGATGAACCTGGTGGACAGGAACGCCAGGTCGCCGGCGGCGGCGCGGATCCGCTCGGCCAGCTCGGCGCGGCGCCCGCCCGACGATGCCCGCAGGACGGCCGGCCCGGCCCAGCGGCCGATCGGCCGCAGCGGGGCAGGCAGCCAGCCGGTGCCGTCAACCAGATGGGACGCCGTGGAGATCAGTACCACGCCGATCACCATGCCGCCGAACAGCTCAGGCTGCTCGTCGGCCAGTGCCATGATCGTCATGCCGCCCATCGAGTGGCCGACCAGCACGACGCGTCCGCCGGCCGGCACGGTCACGGCCAGCACGGCCGCGAGGTCGCGGCCGAGCTGCTCGATGCTCACGCGGGCCGGGTCGCTGCGCCCCGACCGGCCGTGGCTGCGCTGGTCCCAGAACACCAGGCGGGCGTCCTGTGCCAGGTCGCGCCGCTGGTAGTGCCATACCTCCTGGCTCAGCGTGTACCCGTGGCAGAAGACGATGGTGACCGGCGCGTCCTCGCGCCCGCTCACCTCGGCATGCAGCGGAACGCCGTCCTCGGCGATGACCACGACCGGACGGCCGCGCAGCTGGCCGAACGGCTCGTCCCTGGCCGGATCTGGTCGCAGCCGGATCCGGCCGACCGCCACCTTCTCCGCCGCGATCATGGCACCCGCGGAGGCTGCCGCGATCCCGGTAGCCACGCCTGCGACGCTAGAAAGCCGCCGCCACCTGGCCATCGGTTCTCCCGTCTGCGGCCACCGCCGCCGCCTCAGCAGACCCCGCTCCGGCCGGTCCGGCTGTCGAGGCACCATCCTCGGCCGCGGTTACTCCAGAGTAACTTCTCGGAACCTTACCGGTAAACCGGGTGACGATCTCGTAGGCGATCGTGCCGAGCGCGTCCGCCCACTCCTGGGCCGTTGGCTCCCCCTGGTCGCCGGGGCCAAACACGATCACCTCGTCACCGGCCTCGGCCGGCTCATCGCCGAGGTCCACGATGATGTGGTTGAGGTTGACCGTCCCGGCAACCGAGACCCGCCGGCCCCGGACGGACAGCATCCCGGCCAGATTCGTCGCGTGCCGCGGTATGCCCTCGTTGTAACCGAGCGGGAGCACGCCCAGCCTCGTCGGGCCGCCGGTGACGTAGCGGTGCGCGTACGACACCGGAGTGCCCGCAGGAACGCGCTTGACCTGGATGAGCCGGGCCCGCAGGGTCATGGCCGGGCGCAGCCAGTCCGGCGCGCCGCCCGGCAGCGTGCTCAGGCCGAAAACAGCGCCGCCGGGCCGCACCAGGTCGAAGTAGGAGTCCGGCAGCGTCAGCGTGGCCGGGCCGTTCGCCAGATGGCGCACCTCAGGCCGGGCGCCGGCCCGCTCAGCCAGCGCTACCGCGGCCCGGAAGGCGTCGAGCTGCTGCCCGATCGACGGATGACCGGGCACATCCGCGCAGGCGAAATGCGACCACAGCCCCACCACCGTGACCAGGCCCGCCGTCTCAGCGGCCAGGGCCGCCTGGACCAGGCCCGGCCAGTCCGCCGGGATCGCCCCGCCCCTGCTCATCCCGGTGTCGGCTTCCAGGTGCAGCCGGGCCGGCTTGCCGGCGCCCTCGGCTGCCAGCGCGATCTGGTCGACGAGCGCAGCCGACCCTGCCGTCAGGTCGACGTCGCGGCGGATCGCCTCCGCGTGCGGTGAGTCGGGGCTGCCGTGCAGGCTCAGCACCGGGACCTTGAGCCCGGCCGCGCGCAGCGCGATGGCGTCCGACACGTGCACCACGCCGAGCCAGGCCGCGCCGCCGGCCAGGGCTGCCCGGGCCGAGGCCAGCATGCCGTGGCCGTAGCCGTCGGACTTGACCACGGCCATCACCTGCGCCGGGCCGACGTGCCGGCAGATCGCGGCCACGTTCCCCTGGACTGCGTCCAGGTCGACAACTGCCTCCGGCTGACCATCCATGGCAGTCCAGTCTGCCAGCCAGAACGAGTCAGCTGGCCCGCTCCGGCGCCGTCCGTGCTGCGTTTGCTATCGCCCTGGCAGTAGCAGGCGCACACGGATCCGCTCCCGGCGGCCCCTGTCGGTAGGCTGCCGGGCATGGCAGATCTCATACCGCTAACCGTCCTGTTCGGGAACCCGGAGCGGGTCAGCCCCCGGCTGTCCCCCGACGGCACCCGGCTCGCCTGGATCGCGCCGCATGACGGCGTCCTGAACGTCTGGCTGGCACCGATCAGCCCGGGTTCGGGCGTGGACTGGGCCGCTGCCCGGGTCGTGACGGATGACGCCGACCGCGGGATCCGCCAGTTCGCCTGGGCCCACGACGGGCGCCACCTGCTCTACCTGCAGGACACCGGCGGCGACGAGAACTGGCGGCTGCATGACGTCGACATTCAGACCATGGAGCGGCGGGACCTCACCCCGTTCGAGGGCGTGCAGACGCAGCTGATCGCCAGCGAGCGCGCGTTCCCCGACGAGATCCTCATCGGCCTGAACAAGGACAATCCCCAGCTGCACGACGTCTACCGGGTCGACCTGCGGACCGGCGAACTGACCCTGGAGCTCGCCAACCCGGGCCTCATCGGCATGGTCGCCGACGCCCAGCTGGCCGTCCGGGCCGCTATCCAGCCCCAGCCCGACGGCTCGATGCTGCTGGTCGTCAGGGACAGCGCGCAGGCAGCCGACTGGCGGGTCCTGCTGACGATCCCGGCGGAAGACTCGCTGACCACCGGCCCGGTCGCCTTCAGCGCTGACGGCCGGTCGCTCCTGCTCATCTCCTCAGCCGGCGGCCAGGCGGCGGCGCTGGTGCGGGTCGATCTGGCCAGCGGGGACGCCGAGGTGCTCGCCGCCGATCCCGAGGCCGACGTCAGCGACGTCAGGATCGACCCGGACACCCGCGAGCCGCAGATCGTCACCTTCCTCAAGGCGCGCTCGGAGTACCGGGTGCTGGACCCGTCCGTGGCCGGGCACCTGTCGGCCATCCGGGCGCTGCACCCCGGCGACCCGGTGTTCTCCGACGCCGACGACGCTGACCGGGTGTGGCTGGTCGCCTTCACCAATGACGCTGGCCCGGTCTCCTTCTTCGCCTACGACACGGCAGCCGGCACCGGCAGCTTCCTGTTCGATCATCAGCCCGAGCTCTCGAAGTACGAGCTCGCGCCAATGGAGCCCTTCTCCTTCCAGTCGCGCGACGGCCTGACCGTGCACGGCTACCTGACATTCCCTCCACGGCGGGAACGCGCTGACCTTCCGTCAGTGCTACTCGTGCATGGCGGTCCCTGGGCCCGCGACACCTGGGGCTACGACGCGGAAGCCCAGTGGCTCGCCAACCGGGGCTATCTGTGCGTCCAGGTCAATTTCCGCGGCTCGACCGGCTACGGCAAGAGCTTCCTCAACGCCGGCGACCGCGAGTGGGGCGCCGCGATGCAGAACGACCTGAGCGACGCTGTCGCCCACATCATCAGTCAGGGGTGGGCGGACCCGGCGAGGATCGGCATCGTGGGCGGCTCCTACGGCGGCTACGCGACTCTGGCCGGCGCGGCGTTCACGCCCGACCTGTACCGCTGCGGCGTGGACATCGTGGGACCGTCGAACCTGATCACGCTGATCGAGACCATCCCGCCGTACTGGGCGCCGATGGTGGCCCAGTTCCATAACCGGGTCGGCGATCCGGCGAAAGACCGGGACTTCCTGTGGTCCCGGTCGCCGCTCGCGGCCGCTGACCAGATCCGCATCCCGCTGCTGATCGCCCAGGGCGCCAACGACCCGCGGGTCAAGCAGGCCGAGTCGGAGCAGATCGTCGCGGCGCTGGAGAAGGCCGGCGTGGAGTACGACTACATGCTGTTCCCGGACGAGGGTCACGGCTTCGCCAAGCCGGAGAACCGGCTCAGGTTCTTCGCCGCCGCCGACCGGTTCCTGGCCCGCTATCTCGGCGGCAGCGCGGAAGAGTAGGCGCAGGGCGAGATCGGCCCGGTGCTCGTGCCGTGGGTGCCCGGTTAATGTCGTTCTGGCGACACCAACCAGGCCCCCATCGGGCCGCGCGAGGATGACGGAGAGTTCTGCGGCTAGGAATCGCCGTCTGTGACGACGCGGATGGCGGCCGGGATGGCGGCCAGCAGGTCGCCCGCCCCGATCGGGGCGCCGCGCGCAGCCAGGGCCTGCCATGCCGTGCAGGTAGGCGCCTGCCGCAGCCGCGTGCGCTGGGTCAAGGCCCTGCGCGAGCAGCGACCCGGCCAGGCCGGACAGCACATCGCCTGAGCCGGCCGTGGCCAGCCAGCTTGTCCCGGTCGAGTTGACCAGCACGGGCTGGCTGGCATCCGGGCCGGCGATGACCGTGGTGGACCCCTTGAGCAGCACCGTGATCCCGAGCTGCGCCGCGGCGGCCCGGACGTAATGCAGCCGCCGCGCCTCGATGTCAGCCCGGTCGGCGGACAGCAGCCTGGCCAGCTCGCCGGCATGAGGCGTGATCAGTACCGGTGCCGCCCGCTTGAGCAAGTCTTTGTTCGCGGCCAGGACCGTCAGGCCGTCCGCGTCGTCGCCGGTCTCCGTGCCGACCAGCAGATTGGCGAAGGGCGCCGCCGCCGGCTGTTCGGCGAGCAGCTCGCGCAAGACGCCGGGCGACAGCTTGCAACCGCAGCCGCCGCCATGGGCGAGCGCGGTCAGGCGAAGGATGGGAGCGTTCAAATGGAGATCTCGCGCGCTTCGATGCGGTAGCGGAACGCCGCGGGATCAAGGCAATCGAGCCGTACGGCCGCCAACCTCGCCTTCAGGATACATGAGAAAGCCGACCGGCCCGCCCGAGGCGCCTGGCAATGCGACGTCGTGCGCGCAGTTGAACGCGACCCAATTGCCTTCGCAGGATCCAATCAGCGCCTCGCGCGCGGCGACGACCTTGGGCTCGTCTGCGCTCAGATGAGTCGGCGGCTCCTCCAGCATGACCTTTCGGACGTCGGCTGCGTCCATCGGCGTCCAGCCAATCCCCTCGAGCCAGACGTCGGCCCGGCAATGCTGGGCCTTGGTGACGTCGGTCGAAGCCGACGCCGAGGCTCTTGTAGCCGAAGCGCGAAGGGGCGACGCGAATGCCGTAGAGGTCGCGTGCCGGAAGACCCGCCGCGCGAACGAGGCCGACAAAAAGGCCGTTGATGTCGGCGCATTTGCCGCCAAGCTTTTCCGCCGCCAGCATCGCCTTGATGTCGCCCGAGCCGCAGCCGCGCGTCGCGGCGATGCGCTCCGTGTTCGCGACGAGCCAAGTCGTAGATCGCGCGCGCCTTCTCAAGATCGCTGTTCGCGCCGGCCACGATCCTGTCGGAAGTCTGCTTGACGATCCCGTCGGTCGGGATGAGCGCGGTCGCCTTGGTGAAAAGCGCGCGCTCTTCGGGCGACAGGAGAGCGGCGTCGCCTTTTCCCGCGCGGATATCGACGGCGCGGTCGCGCGTCGCCACCCTGCTGACGATCTCTGCGCGGCGTCCGCCCGAGCCCGCCTTCCAGTCGAGGTGGACGAACTGAGCGCCATAGGCGGGATCGCGGACGATTTCGGCGAAATCCGCGTTGCCTGTCCAGTTCGTTCCTAAGGGGCGGCTCCAGTCCGGGAGCGTCGAAGGCGGCGGCCGGCGCCCAGATCCGGACGGGCTCGGTCGAGTCGATCTCCACGATGGTGCGAATTTCGTATGTCCGCCAGTCGCCGTGATCAGAAAATGCGAACGGATCGGCGGTAGCGGGGATCGCGCTCACTCCAAGCGCGGCTACTGAAGCTGCAGATTTCAGGAAGTTGCGGCGGTCGAGCATGGCTTGCCTCCTCCAGAGGACGTCGGGCTCATGGCGAACGGATTGAAGGATAGGCCTCCGCGCTTCCGCAGCGCCAGAGCAAATGCAAGCCGAAGCCGATCGAGCGACCTATCCGACCAGCAGCAGCGGATTGGGGGCGTGGCGCGCCCAGCCGGCTTCGCCAACCATGACGTCGAGCCCGAGCGTGGCGAGGTCGTCGGCATAAGGGTCGGCCTGCATGTCTTTGGCCTGATACGCCATCTTCGAATAGGTCCCGCACTCGTCGCAGGTCTCGGCCTTCACAACGCCGGAATCGCCTTCGATTCCCCGGATCGCGAGCGTCCGCGAGCCCCCGCAGGTGACGCAGACGGCGCGCGAATAGTTCCACGCCGTGGAGCAGAGCGAGCAATAGAGATAACGCGCCCCGGGGTTTTGCCCGGCGCCCGTCACAAGGCTCGCCGACGAGGTCGAGCCGCAGCAGGGGCATAGCGACCGCTCCTCGAGCAGGCGCAGCGCTCGCGCCGGGAGGCGCCCCGCAAGACGGGTGAAATAGACCTGCAACGCCGCCGCGATCCAGAAGCTCGAGCCCGCGTCCTTCTCATCAATGACGCCGCGCAAGAACGCGTCAGCCAGCGCCTCCGTGGAGGCGGCGCTGCGGGCGCGCAGCTCCGCCGCGACGGCCGCCGCCGGAGACGGCAGCCCCTCGCCGACGGCGCTATCGAGCAGCAGGGCAAGACCGTCACGCCACGCCGGGTCGCGCCGATGTCCATCGGCGGAGATCGGCGGAATGCGAGCGGCGACCGCCTGCTCCACCATCGCTTCGTCAGGCGCGGTCAAAGGCGCGAGCATCGTCGCGACACGGTGCTGGGCGCGTGCAAGCTTCGCCATAAAGTCGAGCCACCCTTCCATCGGGTGGCCCTTCGATAAAAGCTCGAGCCGCTCCGCCGTGCGAGCGAAGCGGACTGCGGGATCGGGAAGCAGGATCGGCTCCGGCGCTTTGACGCCGCCCGTCGCATTGCCGATCCAGCCGCCTTTCGGCGCGGTCTCGCCCTGCCTCATGAACCCTCGGCCGCGCGCCGCGGACGAGGGCCGCGCGAGCCTGTCGCCACGAGGCTTTTCAGCCATTTGCGATGATGACGCCACGCCCAGCCGGGGGTCACATAGCCTTGCGTCATCCCTCGCATCGAGCCGCGCACCCAGATCGCCGCATAGACGTGGGTGATCCAGATGATGATCGCCGCAATCGCCGCGTAGCTGTGGATGAGCGCCGCGGCCCTCTGGGTCTCGATGGTCGTCGCCTCGCCGAAATAATACTTCCCAGATGACGAGCCCGGTGAAGAAGAGCGCGGGCACGAGCAGCGCCATCGACCAGAACACGAATTTCTGCCCGGCGTTGAACCGCCCGACTTCGGGAACGCCTTCCTCCTCGTTGCGCAGCACGCGCACGATCGCGCCCATCCAGGCGATGTCGTCCCGGTTCCAGAAATTGTCGCGCCAGAATTGCACGATGAGCCCGGCGTAGCTCACAAGCAGCACGCAGCCGATCCAGGGATGGATCGCGCGCGCCCATTGCCCGCTGCCGAACAGCAAAGCGAGAAAGGACAAGAGCGGGTGGAACATCGACAGGCCCGACAGCATCAGCAGAACGAAGCAGGCGGCGGTGATCCAATGATTGATCCGCGCCGCGGTCGTATTGCGAATGATCGTCCCGCGCGGGTAGCTCATGCGGCGTCACCCGTGACTTTGCGCTCCGATTCCCGAATGAGCTTCGCCGCCGCGATGTCGTCCTCGGGCTGCACTTCGTTCGGCCCGGCGGTGATCCAGTGGAAAAATCCGCGCACTGCGGCGAGCGCGACGCCGGCCAAAGCCAGCGGCTTCAACACGCCCTTCCAGACCTCGACGAGCATGCTGATCTTCGGATTGTCGGGCAGGCCGGCGTAGAGCGACGGACGGTCGGCGTGATGCAGCACGTACATCACATGCGTGCCGCCGACGCCCTGGCGGATCGTACAGGCCCGCGTTCTCGAATCCGCGCGACTTGAGATCGATCACGCGCTCGCCTGCCCAATGCGTCATGTCCGTCTTCGAGCCGAACATGATCGCGCCGGTCGGACAGGCCTTCACGCAGGCCGGCTCTTTGCCAACCGCGACGCGATCGGAGCAGAGCGTGCATTTGTAGGATTTGTGATCGATCTTGCTGACGCGGGGAATGTTGAACGGGCAGCCCTTGATGCAATAGCCGCAGCCGATGCAATTCTCGCTGATGAAGTCGACGATGCCATTGGCGTATTGCACGATCGCGCCGGGCGCCGGGCAGGCCTTGAGGCAGCCCGGATCCTCGCAATGCATGCAGCCGTCCTTGCGGATCAGCCATTCGAGGTTGCCCTGATCGTTGTCCCATTCGGTGAAACGCATCAGCGTCCAGGTGTTGGGATCGAGATCGAGCGGATTGTCATAAGTTCCCTCGAAATGCCCGATCTCGCCGCGCAGGTCGTTCCATTCCATGCAGGCCGACTGGCACGCCTTGCAGCCGATGCAGCGCGTGACGTCGATGAGCTTGGCGACTTCCTGCTCATGCCGGCGGACCGACGGCGGCGTGATCGTCGTGGCCGAGATGCGGATGTAGTCCTGCGACTGCAGATTGGACATGGCTTCAGTTCCCTACGCCACAGGCGCCGCGACCTTCTCGACATTGACGAGGAACGCCTTGAACTCCGGCGTCTGCGTATTGGCGTCGCCGACCGAAGGCGTGAGCGTGTTCGCGCCATAGCCCTTGCGCGCCTGGCCGGTGAAGCCCCAGTGCAGCGGCACGCCAATGACATGCGTCGGCTTGCCGTCGACGGTCATCGGCTTGATGCGCTTCGTCACATAAGCCTTGCAAACGATCGCGCCGCGCTTGCACGAGACGCGCACCCAGCCGGCCTGCTCGATGCCCTTCTCCTTCGCCAAAGCCTCGCCGATCTCGACGAATTCCTCCGGCTGGAGGATCGCGTTGATCAGCGCGTGCTTGGTCCAGAAGTGGAAGTGCTCGGTGAGCCGATAGGTCGTTCCGACATAGGGGAAATCGGCGGCGGTGCCGAAGTTGTGCGCGGTCGTCGGCATAGACCCGCGCCGCCGGATTGTTGCGCACCTTCGGATGCAGCACGTTCTCCGAAGGGCGATTCGAACGGCTCGTAATGCTCGGGGAACGGCCCCTCGACCATCTGGTCGAGAGCGAACAGGCGCCCCATGCCCTCGTCGTTCATGATGAAGGGGCCGACGTTTTCGGAGGGCGCGGCGGCCGTATAGTCCGGCACGTCAAGGCCGACCCATTTGCTGCCGTTCCACTCGATGATCGATTTCGCCGGGTTCCACGGCTTGCCCGCCGGATCGGCGCTGGCGCGATTGTAGAGGATGCGGCGGTTGGCCGGCCACGCCCAGGCCCAGTTCGGCGCGATGCCCGCTTCGCGCGGATCGCTCGCGTCGCGCCGCGCCATCTGGTTGCCCTTCTCGGTGTAGCTCCCCGAGAAGATCCAGCAGCCCGACATGGTCGAGCCGTCATCGCGCAATTGCGCGAAACCGTCGAGCTGCTGCCCGGCTTTGACGAGCGTCTGGCCGTTCGCGTCCTTGAGGTCGGTCAAGGCGCGGCCATTCATTTCCTTGGCCATTTCCTCGGGATCAGGATCGACCGGATTGATGTAATCCCACGTCAGGTTGAGGAGCGGATCGGGGAACGCGCCGCCGTCCTTGCGATACATCTCGCGCAGGCGAAGGAAGAGGCCGGCCATGATGAAAATGTCGCTCTGGGCGTCTCCCGGCGGCGGCGCGGCCTTCCAGTGCCATTGCAGCCAGCGCGCCGAATTGACGAGCGTCCCATTCTCTTCGGCGAAGCAGGTGGTCGGAAGCTGGAACACCTCCGTCTGGATGCTTGCCGGGTCGGAGGGATTCTGCGGCCCGAAATTCTCCCAGAAGCGCGATGTCTCGGTGTCGAGCGGATCCATCACGACGAGATATTTGAGCTTGCCCAGCGAGCGGCGGATCTTGCCCTTGTCGGGGAAGGCCTGAAGCGGGTTGAAGCCCTGGCAGATGTAGCCGTTGATCTCGCCCTTATCCATCATCTCGAACGCGGCGATGATGTCGTAGAGCGGGATGTCGAGCTTCGGCAGCCAGTCGTAGGCCCAGTCGTTGTCCGCGGTCGCGGCCTTTCCGTAGATCGCCTTCTGGAAGCTGACGAAGAACTTCCTGTAGTTCTGCCAGTAGCTGACCTGCCCCGGCCGCAACGGCTTGAAAAGCCGCGTCTTCATGTAATCGTCGAAGGTTACGTCGCTGTCTCGCGGCAAAGTCAGATAGCCGGGCATCGCGTTCGACAGGAGCCCGACGTCGGTCAAGCCCTGGATGTTGGAATGGCCGCGCAGCGCGTTCATGCCGCCGCCCGCCACGCCGATATTGCCCAGAAGCAGCTGCACCATCGCCATCGTGCGGATGTTCTGCGCGCCGACGGAATGCTGCGTCCAGCCGAGCGCGAACAGGCTCGTCAGCGCCTTGTCCGGCGCGGAGCACGAAGCGAACAGCTCGCAGATCTGCAGAAATTTCTCCTGCGGCGTGCCGCAGATGCGCGACACCATTTCCGGCGTGTAGCGATCGACGTGCTTGCGCAGAAGGTTGATGACGCAGCGGGGGTTTTGCCACGTGTCGTCGATCTTGGCGAAGCCCTGATCGTCCTTGTCGTAGTCCCAGCTCGATTTGTCGTAGACGCGCTTCTCTTCATCGTATCCGGTGAAGAGCCCGTCCTCGAAACCGAAGCCGTCCTTCACGATCAGGCTGGCGTTGGTGTAGGCGCGCACGTACTCGTGCTGAATCTGATCCTTTTCGAGCAGATAGCGGATGAGCGCCGCTCAAGAAAGCGATGTCGGTGCCTGGACGAATCGGCGCGTAGACGTCGGCGACCGACGCGGTGCGGGTGAAGCGCGGGTCAATGACGACGAGCTTGGCGCCGTTCTCGATCTTCGCCTCGATCACCCATTTGAAACCGCACGGATGGGCCTCGGCGGCATTGCCGCCCATGACCACAACGACGTTGGCGTTCTTGATATCCTGCCAGGTGTTGGTCATCGCGCCACGACCGAATGATGGGGCCAAACTGGCCACCGTCGGTCCGTGTCAGACGCGCGCCTGGTTGTCGAAGACCACCATGCCCAGGGCTCGAGCCACCTTCCAGGTCATGTAGGATGTCTCGTTGGAGGACGCCGACGCGGCCAGCATGCCGGTCGAGAGCCAGCGGTTGACCGTCGTCCCGTCCTTGTTTCTCGCGATGAAGTTTTTGTCGCGGTCTTCCTTCATCAGCTTCGCGATTCGATCGAGCGCGAAATCCCAGGAGACCTCCTTGAATTCGCTCGCGCCCGGCGCGCGATATTTCGGAACCTTGAGCCGCGTCGGCGCATGGACGATGTCCAGCAGCGCCGATCCCTTCGGGCAGAGCGTGCCGCGATTGACGGGATGGTCCGGATCGCCCTCGATGTGGATGATGTCGGATACCGCGTTCTTGGCTTTGTCGCCGAGGCTGTAGATGAGGATGCCGCAGGCGACCGAGCAATAGGTGCAGGTGTTGCGCGTCTCGGTCGCCGCCGTCAGCTTGAACGGCCGCACCGATGCGGCCAGAGCTTCCCCTGCCCCGCCGAAGCCAAGAGCGCCCAGGCTCGATGCGGCAAGTCCCGCTGCGGTGATCTTGATGAAACCGCGACGACTGAGTTGCATGGCGACTCTCCCGACATTGCGGCGCGCAATCGCGCAACCCGCAAGCCGCGGCGAACGGCGATCGTTGCTCAAGCTAGCGAGAAAGGTTCAGCCTGTGAAGATAGACGAAAGCGTTGTATCCGTTGGGATATCTCGGAAAACCTCGAGTGCGCTTCGCAACCTATTTTGTTTGTTGTCGAGAGCCTGGAACGTCATTCAAACCGGCACGATCGGCGCCTTGGTCTTTCTGAGCGCGTCCATGAACTGCTTATTCAGATCAAGGTGGACTTTGACGAAGATCGGGCGGCGTCAGCGCCAGCCACTGATTGAGCGATACATCGGCATAGTAGGGGCTCTTGAAGATCTCCAGAAAGCGCAAGGGCGCGGAGCCGGTGTTTTCGACATAGTGCCCCATGGCGAACGGGACATAGCCGACGTCTCCGCCGCGGAAATCGAACGTCCGCGCTTGGCCGTTGGCGGCGAACACGCCCATGCGCCCCTCGCCGCTGATGTAATATTGCCATTCATCGGTGTTGGGATGCCAGTGCAACTCCCTCAGGCCGCCGGGATCGACCTCGACCAAGGCCGCCGCGATGTCTCTTGGAGGCCGGAAAGACGCTCGAATCCGTGATCCGCACTGTCCCGCTCTTGGTTCGGATCGGCTCCTGCGCCAGCATGCGATGACTGAAAGTTTGCGGCACTGGCTCCGCGCCCATGAGCTTATCGGGACCGAGCGA
>CAVVBL010000010.1:0-16673 GCA_963746485.1 uncultured Actinomycetota bacterium
GGACGGTCACGAGCAGCACACTACACCGGGCGTACACACTGAGGGTATACCTTCCGTGAATTCGCGCGCCCCTCGCCGCCGGGCAGCGCCGCGGCAGCCTGGCGCCGGACGATCCGGGCCTGCTAGCGTCCTGACCGGGCACCGGCGGAGGCGAGACAATGACGACCATGAACCTCGGCGAGCTGGCCGCGATCGACGTCCACGTGCACGTCGAGCGGGACGCTGAGGGCCGTTACGCGCTGGATGAGGAGCTGCGGGCCGCGGCCGCCAGGTACTTCCGGGGCGAGCCCTATCACCCGGCCGTGCCCGAGATCGCGGCTGACTATCGTGCCCTTCGCATGGCCGCTGTGGTCTTCACCGTCGATGCCGAGGCGGCCACCGGCCAGCGGGCGCTGTCCAGCGAGGAGATCGCGGAGGCTGCTGCCCGGCATCCGGATGTGCTGATCCCGTTCGGGTCGGTGGATCCGGCCAGGGGGGCGGCCGGGGTGCGCACGGCTCGCCGGCTAGTCGAGAACCACGGCGTGCGCGGGTTCAAGTTCCACCCGTCGGTGCAGGCGTTCGAGCCGAACAACCGGGCGGTGTACCCGCTGTACGCGGAGCTGGAGGCGCTCGGCGTGCCGGCCCTGTTCCACACCGGCCAGACCGGGATCGGCTCCGGCCTGCCGGGCGGGCGGGGAATTAGGCTGCGCTACTCAGATCCGATGCTGCTCGATGATGTCGCCGCTGACTTCCCCGGACTGACGATCATCCTGGCCCACCCGTCGGTGCCCTGGCAGGACGAGGCCATCGCCGTCGCCCGGCACAAGGCCAACGTGTACATCGATCTGTCCGGCTGGTCACCGAAGTACTTCCCGCCGCAGCTTGTGCAGGCCGCGAACACGTTCCTGCGCGACAAGGTGCTGTTCGGCTCGGACTACCCGCTGATCCGCCCGGACCGGTGGGTCAGGGACTTCGCGACGCTGGACATCAGGGACGAGGTCCGGCCGCTCATCATGAAGCTGAACGCGGCCCGCCTGCTCGGCCTGCGGCAGGAGGACGCCGATGCGTAACGCCGGGCTGGGTTCCTGGCCCGAGCGCCGGCTGCGGATGACCCCGGACCGCGACGCGATCTGGTTCGAGGGCGTGACGATGTCGCACGGCGAGCTGGCCCTGCGGGTCCGCCGCACCGCGAGTGCGCTAGCCGCGCTCGGCGTGCGCGGCAGCGACCGGGTGGCATGGTTCAGCGGCAACCATCCGTCCGCGCTCGAGACGCTGTACGCGTGCGGCCAGCTCGGCGCAATCTGGGTGCCGCTCAATTCGCGGCTCACCGTGCCCGAGGTCGAGTACATCCTCGGGCACTCCGGCGCGTCTGTCGTGCTGCACGGCCGTGAGCAGGCCGGCCAGGTGCGCGAGCTGACCGGCAGGCTCCCGGCCGTGACTTCGTGGATCGCCATCGAGCCACCGGCGGGCGGCGAGGGCACCGCGCTGGCCCGGTCGCTGACTTACGAAGATCTGGTCGCCGACGCCGATCCGCTGCCCCGCGACGAGCCGGTCAGGCTGGACGAACCCTGCCTGATCATGTACACCTCGGGCACGACCGGAAGGCCGAAGGGTGCGGTCCTGACCCACGGCAATATGACCTGGAACGGGGTCAACCAGCTGCTCGGCTTCGACTTTGGCGCGCACGAGCGAACACTCGCGCTGGCGCCGCTTTTTCATATCGGCGGCCTGAATGGCACGGTCAACCCGACCCTGCTGCGGGGCGGAAGCGTCGCCATCGTCCGGCGCTTCGACCCGGCGGCCACACTCGAGGTCCTCGTGCAACAGCGGATCAACTCGTTCTTCGCAGTGCCCACCATGCTCGACGCGCTGGCCCGCGAGGCCGCCTTCGCGACCTCCGACCTGTCGGCGCTCCGCACCGTCGCCGCAGCGGGCGCTCCCCTGCCGCTGCCGACGCTGCGCACGTGGCAGGCCCGCGGGATGACTGTCCAGCAGGCTTACGGCATGACCGAGGCCTCCCCCGGCTGCACGGTGCTCGACTCGGCTGACGCTGAGCGCAAGGCGGGCTCGGCCGGCAAGCCCGTCTTCTTCACCGACCTGCGGGTCGTCCGGCCCGATGGCTCCGACACGGCGCCGGATGAGGTCGGCGAGGTCATCGTCTCGGGTCCCAACGTTATGGCGGGCTACTGGCGCGAGCCCGAGCGGACCGCCGAGGTCCTCAGCGGCGGCTGGTACCGCACCGGCGACGCCGGTCTGCTGGACGCCGACGGCTTCCTGTACATCCGCGACCGGTATCGCGACATGATCATCTCGGGCGGTGAGAACGTCTACCCGGCAGAAGTCGAGTCAGCCCTCCTTGAGCTTCCCGGCATCCTGGAGGCCGCGGTCATCGGTGTCCCGGACGCCGAGTGGTACGAGGCCGGGCTCGCCGTCCTGGTCGTCTCGGCAGACGGGCCGCGCGAACCTGCCGCAATTGCCACGGCACTCAGATCGCGTCTCGCAGGGTTCAAGGTGCCACGGCACTTCCGGTTCGCCGACGCTCTCCCCAAGACGGCAACCGGGAAGATCCGCAAGCCTGATCTGCGCTCGCAGTTCGGGCTGCCCGAGCAGCCTCAGGCGTGAGCGCCGCCATGCCCCCGGCCCCATACCGAGTCAGGACCCGCAATGACGCTCTCTCTCCGCTATGCCTTTACCATCACCGCCGATCTCGCAGAGCCCCGGCTGGTCGGGCTGACGCCGGCCGGGTACCGGCGGATTATCGGCATCACCGGCGGGACCGTGGCCGGGCCTGACCTCACCGGCGTCGTACTCCCTGGCGGTGCGGACTGGAACGTGGTCAGGTCGGACGGTGCCATCCATGTGTGGGCGCGGTACGAGATCTGCTCCGCGGACGGTGCCGTCATCTCAGTCATCAACGAGGGACTCGGCCGCCCCGCGGCCGCGGGCCTTCCCGGTCCGGGCAGTACCCCTGCCGCCGCGGCGCCGTGGTCCTGCCCTACCCGGCCCGTCTTCGAGGTGGCTGCAGCGGAGCTGAGCTGGCTCAATACCGGCTTCTTCCTGGGCGAGCTGCGGCCAGGCCCGGACCGGGTCACCATCTCTGTCCACCAGGTCGTTGCGGAACCCTAGCTGCGCCGTCTTAGCTGCGCCGTCTTAGCTGCGCCGTCTTAGCTGCGCTGTCTTAGCTGCGCTGACGGATGCACGACCGGACGAGCTGGGACAGGTGGACCGCCTTGGGGTCAGCCGCGCCCGGGTACTGCATCGGCAACGGAATGTAGCCGAAGCCGATCCCGTACAGCGGGTCGGCGAACGCCAGCGCGCCGCCGGCGCCATCATGGCCGAACGTCCGGTGGCTGCCGAATTCCACTTCCGGGTGCGGCTTCATGTAGACGATCCCGAAGCACATGGTCTTGTTGAGCACGCGATCCAGGCCGATGGCCTGCTGCTGGGACATGCGCGCGATTGTCGCGTCATCCAGCAGCGCCGGGGCGCCCGCCGCCCCGATGGCGGTGGCGTACGCCCGGGCAAGCCCGCGGGCGGAGCCGATGCCGCCGACCGCGGCCGGCCCGGCTGCCCTGATCTCGCGCCGGTTCGGCGACGTGCTGCCGTCCAGCATGTTCCGGTTCGATCCGCGGTGGTTGAACGCCACCGCGGTCAGGCCGTCTGGCGCGGACGCCCGCCGGTCGAACTCAGCCTGCTGGTCGCTGGTCAGCGCTAGCGGCAGCACCTCACGGAACCGGTCCTCCTGCGATGCGGGCAGACCCAGGTAGAAGTCAATGTCGCGCGGCGCGCGGACGTCGGTCTCGTAGACCTGCTGCAGGGTGCGCCCGGTGAGGCGGCGGACCAGTTCCTCCATGAACACGCCGATGGTCAGGCCGTGATAGCCGAAGCAGGAGCCGGGGTGCCAGGCCGGGAACGCGGCGGCCAGCCGTGCCGCGGCGCGCTCGGACTGGCACAGCTCCTCGCGGCTGAGCCCGTCGTCGAAGCCGACGAGCCCGGCCTGATGGGACAGCAGCTGACGCACGGTCACCGCGTCCTTGCCACTCGCGCCGAACTCCGGCCAGTAGCGGGCGACCCGCTCATCCAGGTCCAGCTCGCCGTCGCGCACGAGCAGCCCTATGACGAGCGCGGAAATTCCCTTGGAGACCGAGAACACGCCGGTAAGCGAGTCGGCATCCAGGTCCGCTCCGCCAGTCAGGTCGACGATCAGCTCCCCGTTCCAGTAGACACTGAGCTGAGCGCTGTAGGCCGGATCGGCCAGCAGGTAGGCGTCAAACTGATTGCGCACTGCCTCGAAGCCGCTGCTGACGGTGCCGGTGCAGAATCGCTGGTTGACGTCGGCGGCACGGATGGTCATCGGGCACTCCTCGCGGTGGGGCCGGCGGCTGCCGGGCGGCGGGACAGGATGCGCCGGGGCGCAAAACGGCGGCTATCAGGCACGGGCGCGGCCTCCGCCCGGCAGGCAGGTCCGCATGATCCTGGCCAGGCCGAGGCCGCGGGGGTCGCCGCCGCCGGGGAACGACATGCGCCGCGGGATCCAGCTGTAGGCCACGCCATGCCAGGGATCGGCAACGCCGACCGAGCCCCCGGCTCCGTCGTGGCCGAATGCCTCATGGCTGCCGAACCAGAGCCGGTCGTCACTCTTCTGGAACACGATCGCGTAGCGGGTCGGGCAGCGCAGGATGAGGTCATCGCCGACAGTCTGGATCTGCGTCACCGCGGTGACCGTCCCGGGCGTCAGGATTCTCGGCATCCCGTCGACCTCGCCGATGCACATGGAGTACAGCCGCGCCAGGCCCCGGGCCGAGCAGACGGCCCCCGCGGCGGCCTGGCCAGACCGCCGGACGGTCACCAGGTTCGGCAGCGGCTCGCCGCGCTGCTGCACGGCCGCGTTGAAGGCCATGCCGGACAGGCTGTCAGCGACCCAGCCGCCGCGCGCGTCCAGCTCGCGCCGCTGCTCAGGGGTCGGCTGCATCGGCGCGACGGGCTTCACGCGCTTCTCCAGCTCGGGCGGAGTCTTGATGTAGACATCGATGCCACGCGGCTCGCCGATCTCGGCCCGGAAGAAATCCGCGATCGGGACTCCGGTAACCCGGCGGGTCAGCTCGTCCATCAGGGTGCCGATCGTCAGCCCGTGGTAGCCATGCGCGGCGCCCGGCCGCCAGGCCGGGACTGCCGCCGCGAGCCTGGCGGCGACTGCCGGGTGATCGACCATCTCGCCGAGCGTCAGCTGCGGCTCGACGCCGGGCAGGCCCGCCTGATGGGACAGGGCGACCCGGACGGGCATGTCCGCCTTGCCGCCTGCGGCGAACTCGGGCCAGTAGTGCGCGACCGGCGTGTCCAGGCCGAGCTGGCCGCGCTGTACCAGCAGCGCGATGCAGATCGCGGATGCGCCCTTGGTGCTGGAGAACACGCCCTGCAGGTCATCCGGGCCGACGTCGTCGCCAGCCCAGAGGTCGGCGACGAGCCGGCCGTCAGCGTAGGCGCAGAACTGGCCGCGGACATCCGGCTCGGCGACGAGCAGCCGGGCGAACTCGGCCGCGACCGGCTCGAACCCCGGCTCGGTCGTGCCACCGGCCGCCGGGGCACTGAGCTGCTGTGTCATGTCCTGACCTCATTCCTTCACGGTGCTGTGCTGACGCTCGGGAAGCGGCAGGCCGGGCTCCGTCGCCGGGATCTCGTCCGCGCGGATGCAGGCAGCCACGGTGCCGCCCGGAGCTGGTGCCAGCGGCGGCCGCGCAGCCCGGCAGTCCGCGATGACGTACGGGCACCGGTGCGCGAACGGGCAGCCGCCGGCAGCGCCCGCGGCCTGGCTGGTCTGCCCCTCGGCCGGGGCGAGACCGGCCGCGAGCGCCCGTCGGCCCGCCTGAGCCGCGGGATCCGCCTCCGGGATCGCGCGCAGCAGCGCCCGGGTGTAGGGGTGACCAGGCTGGCCGTAGACAGCGGCAGCAGGTCCCTGTTCCATGATCTGGCCGTGGTAGAGCACGACAATGCGATGCGACATGTGCCGGACGACGGCAAGGTTGTGCGCGATGAACAAGTAGCTGAGCCGGTACTCCCGCTGCAGGCTGCGGAGCAGGTTCAGCACCTGAGCCTGGACCGACAGATCCAGCGCGCTGACCGGCTCGTCGCAGATCACCAGCCGCGGCGACGGCATCAGGGCACGGGCAATGGCGATGCGCTGTCGCTGGCCACCGGAGAACTCGCCGGGAAACCGGCCGGTCGCGTCGGCCGGCAGGCCCACCCGGCGCAGCATGTCGGTCACCTGGCCCCGCGCGACGTCCCCGCTGGCGATCCCGTGCGCGATCAGCGGCTCGGCCAGCGTCTGGCCGATCGTCCTGGTCGGGCTCAGCGATCCGTACGGATCCTGGAAGACCACCTGCAGGTCACGACTGAGCGCGCGGCGCCGACTCCGGCTCGCGCGGGTGATGTCCTCGCCCTCGAACCGCACCGCGCCGGCGCTCGCGGGCGTCAGCCCGAGAACGGCCCGCGCGATCGTGGTCTTGCCGGACCCGGACTCCCCCACCAGGCCGACAGTCTCGTTCTCGCCGACGCTGATGCTGACCCTGTCCACCGCAGCGACGTCACGGCCGCGCCGCCTGGCCCGGTAGCTGACCGACAGATCACTGACCTCGAGCAGCGCGGCGCGGGCTGGCTCGCCGCCCGGCGGGCTTGCGGCGGGCCGTTGCCCGCTGGCCGGCGCCGTCATGCTGACCTCACCGGGGCGACCTGCTGCCAGTGGATGCACCGCACCTCCCGGTCGTCGGCGTCTCGCTCCAGCGGTACTGGTGCCTGCGCGCACTCGGCGGTGGCGAACCGGCACCGCTCGCGGAAACGGCAGCTGGCCGGCCACAGCGCGGGCGGCAGCACGGTGCCCGGAATGACCGGCAGGTCGTCTCCGGAGCCCCAGAGCTGCGGGTTACATTCCTGCAGGCCGAGCGTGTAGGGGTGATGCGGCTCGCGGAACAGCGCTCCGATCCGGGCCTGCTCAACGATCTGCCCGGCGTACATGACCACGGCCCGGTCGCAGATGTCGGCGACGACGCCCCAGTCGTGCGTGACCAGGATGATGGACATGCCGGTCTCCGCCCGCAGCTGGCGCAGCAGTTCCAGGATCTCCGCCTGCACGGTCACGTCCAGCGCGGTCGTGGGCTCGTCAGCGATCAGCACGCCCGGCCGGCCGGCGAGCGCGAGCGCGAGGCTCACGCGCTGCGCCATGCCGCCCGACAGCTCGTGCGGGTACCGCCGGGCCACGCTGCCCGGATCGGGCAGCCGCACCTGCTCGAACAGCTCCAGCACGCGCTGGCGGGCGGCCGCGCGGGAGACCCGGTCATGCCGGCGGACGACCTCGGCAACCTGCGAGCCGACCAGGAAGGACGGATCCAGGCTGACTGTCGGCTCCTGGAAGACCATGGCCATGGCGCTGCCGCGCAGGCCGGAGATCTGCCGCTCGGTCATGGCCGTGAGGTCGCGGCCGCCGAGCAGCACCCGGCCGCTGCGGATCCGGCCGTTACTCGGGAGGAGCTGCAACAGGGACAGCGCGGTGACGGACTTGCCGCAGCCGGACTCGCCCACGATGCCGAGTACCTCGCCTGGCCGCAATGCGAAGGACACATGATCGACCACCGTCACCGGGCCGCCGGGCCCGTCGAACTCAATAGTCAGGTCCTGCACGGCGAGCACGGCATCGGCGGGCGCTGCCGCTCCGGCGGCCGGACCCGCGGGCACGGACTCGGGCCTGTCGTCGGGTGCCGCCTCCGGCCGCGCCCGCCGTCCTGCTCGCAGTGCGGGCGCGGTCCGGCTGGACCAGCCTTCCACCGTGGCGTCCCGCACCGCGTCGCCGATGAGACCGAACGCGAGGATGGTCAGGGCGATGATCCCGCCGCTCGGCACCAGCAGCCAGCCGTCCTGATCGATAAGGCTGGCCGCCTCCCCGACCATTCCGCCCCAGCTCGGAGCGGGCGGCGCGACGCCTAGGCTGAGGAACGCCAGGCCGGTCTGGATCGCCAGGGCGATCGCGGCGAACAGGGAGGCCTGGACGATCACGGGGCCGGCGATCCGCGGCAGCACGTGCCGGATCACGATACGGGGCTCGGACACCCCGGACACCCTGGCTGCCGCTACATACAGCTCCTCCCGTACCGACAGGACCGCGCTTCGCACCACCCGGATGACGCCGGCCGAGCCGAGCACCCCGAAGGTCACCATCGCCGCGGCCATGCTCGACCCGAAGACCGCGAGCACGGCCAGCACGACGATGATCGCCGGCACCGACAGCAGCAGGTCGACGACCGCGCTGGCCGCGCGGTCGACGTGACCGCCGAGGTAGCCGGCCGCGAGGCCAACCGGCAGGCTGATGATCAGCAGTACGCCGACGCACTCGACGACGCCGAGCAGGGTGAGCCGGCCGCCGTAGAGCAGCCGGCTGAGCACGTCCCGGCCGAGTTCATCGGTACCGAGCAGGTGAGCCGCGCTCGGCCCTTCCTGGACGTGTGTGAGGTCCTCGGCCAGCGGTCCGTAGGGCGCGATCAGTGGTGCCAGCACGCACGCCAGCGTCAGCAGCACCAGGTAGACGGCGCTGATGACGCCGAGGGGCTTGTGCAGGGCGCGGCGCAGGAACCGCTGCGAGGACGGCAGGTCAGGCTGGGATACGACGGCGAGCTGGGTCATGCGCGCCGCACCTTCGGGTTCAGCAGGCCGTAGACGACATCCAGGCCCAGGTTGACGATCACGACCAGGACTGTGAAGTAGAGTGCGATGCCCTCGATCACCGGGATGTCGTGCTCGCTGGTCGCGGTCACCGCCATGCTGCCGAGACCGGGCAGGACGAATACCGCCTCGACGAATACCGTCGCGGACAGGAGGCTGACGAACACCAGGCCGAGCACGGTGACCACCGGGATCGCCCCGTTGCGCAGCGCGTGCTTCCAGATGATCGACCGCCGCCCGATGCCACTGGCCCGCAGGGTGCGGATGTACTCCCTGCCCAGGGTGTCCTTCATGGAGTCCCTGGTCTGCTTCGCGACGCCGGCCACTCCGGCGAGGCCGAGCGCGATCACCGGCAGAGTCAGTGCCCACAGCCAGCGCGACAGCGACGCGCCGGGCGACACGTACCCGGTGGCGGGGAAGATCCGCAGCGTGACCGCGAAGACCGCCACCAGGATGATGGCCACCCAGAACCCGGGCAGTGCCAGGCCAACCAGCGACAGCACCTCTACCCCCCGTCCCACGACGCCGCCGCGGATGGCGCTGATCACGCCAAGCAGCACGCCGACAACGGCGCAGAACAGCGTCGCGAGCAGGACCAGCGACAGCGTCACGGCCAGCCGCTGGTTCAGCAGCGTCGACACAGGCTCGCCGGTGAACACCGAGGTGCCGAGGCTGCCGTGGACGAGCTGGTCGAGATAGTGCCAGTACTGGTACCACAGCGGGTTGTTCAGGCCGAGCTGGCTGCGCAGCCGCTCATAGGCCGCCGGCGACCCGCTCGCGCCCACGATGGCGCGAGCGGTGTTGCCGGGGACCAGCGACTCGAGCACGAACGTCACTCCTGTCACCACCACGATCAGCGGGATCGAGGTGATGATGCGGCGGATGATGAGGGTCCGCATGGCTCAGCTGGACAGCGACAGGAGGTCGAGATGACCGCCCGGTGCCTGCGTGGGCAGGCCCTTCAGGCCGGTGCTGGCGAACTCGACGGACTCGATCTCGGCGATCGGCACCGTGTAGGCGTCCTGCACCGTCACCGCGGCGAGGTTCGCCATGTCGGCGTTGACCTGGGATGGCGGGGCTGCCGAGGCCGTATCAAACTCGCTGATGAACGACGCGCTGGCCACGTGGTACGGGTTGATCACCGACGTCGGCAGCCAGACCTCGCCGACCTGCAGGAACATCGGCTGGCCGCCCCACTCCAGGGAGACTGCCGCGTACTTGCCGGAGGTCAGGTCCGCGGCCAGCGCGGTGATCGTCGGCTCGGCCTTCAGCTGAACCGTGACGCCGATCGCGGCCATCTGCTGCGCGAAGGCCTGCACCATCTCCTGGGTCTGGGCCTCGAGCGCGGCATACTCCAGGGTCATGGTGAACCCGTGCGGATACCCGGCCTGCGTCAGCAGCTGCCTGGCCTTGGCCACGTTGTAGGTGTAGTAGTTCGCGAGCGACGGGACGTACTCGTCCCAGCCTGGCGTGACCGGCTGGTCGTCGGGCTTGCCGAGCACCCCGAAGACCGCCGCGGCGATCGCCGGCCGGTTCACCGCGTAGTTCAGCGCCTGCCGGACCTTCACGCTGGCGAGCGCCTTGTCCGGCTTGCCGCCCCGGTCCATCAGGAAGACGCCGTCCCACGCTGCCGCACCCGAGTACTTGACCTGCAGGCCGGCGACTTAGCGGCGCTGACCTGCTGGGCCGAGCCAAACATCAGGTTGATCTGACCGGTCTGCAGGGCCGACAGCTCCGCCGTCGGCTGCGTGATCACCTTGATCACGATCTTCTGGTAATGAACACGGCCCGGGTCGTAGTAGTACTTGTTCGGCGTGAATGTGTACTGCTCGTCGGCGACCGTCGCCGACGTGTCGAGCACGTAGGGGCCGGCGCCGGACGGGGTTGCCGTCAGCGACTTCGGGTTCGCCAGGCCCTTGGGACTGATGATGTCGCCGGCGAGGTAGTCCTGCGAGAACAGCTGCGGGAACACCGGGTCGGGCGTCTTGCTCGTCAGCGTTACCGTATCCGGACCGGTGGCCGCGGCGGTCACGCCGGCCAGGTCAGCTGTCGACGGGCCGCTGCCCTTCGGGAAGTAGTTCAGCGAGTTAGCTACCGCCTGGGCAGTGACCGGCTGGCCATCGGAGAACTTGACGCCCTTGCGGATCGTCAGCTGAAACTGCTTGTTCCCGGTCCCGACATACTTCCAGGAGGTGGCCAGGCCCGGTGTCAGCGTCCCGCTGTCGCTCTCGTAGATCAGCGGGTCGTAGGCCAGCTCCATCGGATACAGGCCGTTGCCGTTATCCGCGTGCGAGGGGTCCATGCTGACGGGTGGCCCGGTGACCGCGATGGTCAGCGTCTGACCGGCAGCGCTGGTGCTGGCACTGCCGCCGGCCGAGGCGCTACCACCGCCTCCCGAGCATGCCGTCAGCAGGGCCAGGGACAGAGCGCCGAGACCGGCGGATATCTGCCATGCAGTCATGCGGTGGATCGGGCCAGCAGTCATGAGCATGCACTCCTTTGCGGGGTTTACCGGTCCGTTGCGGCCGTGACCGGCCGGAAGGTGCGGCTGACTCGGCCGGTCGCCGGGCGAGCGAGCCTTGCGGGTGCGGCTGGGCGACAGATGACAGTTCGCGCGACGGGCGTCCGCGCAGGTCTGTCGGAAGCAGCGGGCCAGCGCAGACGAGTGTCCTGGCCTTCGCGTAACCCCTGCGGCGGCAGGCCCGCGTGCGCTGTTCGCAACTGTCCCCTTTCGCACAACATCGAGGGACGGGACGCGTCCGGAGGCGCTCCAGCCGGATAGGCTGATGGAGCATCATAAGACGAATATTCGGCCGTGCGTCAATAGCTATGTCTAGCAATCTCGTAACCTTCTTGTCACGTGCTCGCAACACGGCGACTCTCTGACCCGGCACGGACGGGGAAGGATGACCAGCTGGACCACGGCCGATAGAATCGGCGCATCATGTCGGTGATGACCGGGAGGCCCAGGTGACGTACTTCTACCACTCGGTAGTGGACTCGCCGCACCTTCCGCGCGACCTCAGCCACGACTCGACGCAGAACGCCGTGGTGACGCTGCTTGGCGAGTTCTGGCGGTACAGCCCGTCGCTGAGCGTGCCGTCGGCCGCGCTTGTCGACCTGCTCGCGAGCATGGACGTCAGCGCACCGGCTGCCCGTGCGGCGCTCAGCAGGCTGTCGCGCAAGGGGACACTGGATGTCAGCCGCTCGGGCCGCAACACCGGCTACAGCCTGTCCCCCGCCGTGGCCGCCACGATCCCGGCCAGCGAGATGCTGACGATGACGTTCGGCCAGCACGACCGCGAGTGGGACGGAGACTGGACAGTCATCGTCTTCTCCATCCCCGAGACCCAGCGCGATCAGCGGCAGGCACTGCGGGACTGGCTGCGCTGGCTCGGCTTCGGCCCGGCGCGCGACGGCGTCTGGATCTCGCCGCACGCCGATCTGGAGCTGACCAAGAGGACCCTCACCGGCCTGCTGCCGCCGGACGGCCTCACCTTCAGGTCGGCGCACCTGAGCGGGACCATCGAGCCCTTTGATGTCTGGCCGCTGGCCGAGATCCGGGATCTGTACCGGACGTTCATCACTGAGCTCCGGCCGGTCGTCTACCGGCTGCGCGACGGCATGGTCTCCCCCGCCGAGGCGCTTCAGCTATCGATCTCCGTGCTTGGCCGCTGGCGCGGATTCCCTACGGTCGATCCCGACCTGCCGCGCGATTACCTGCCCGAGGACTGGCCGCGGCGCGAGGCACGACGGCTGTTCGTCGAGGTCCACGACGCGTGCGTCGCACCGGCCTCAGCCCACGTGCGCAACGTGGTGTCGCGGTACGACGCCGCGGCCGCGGCAGCGGTTCAGGGGCTCACTGTCGCCGAGGCGATCGAGCTGCACCGGACGCCCGCTGAGGCCGCGCTCACAGGCGCCGCAGAGCCGGCAGCGTCGCGCCGTCCCGGCCGTCCGGCGGCGCACCCGATCGCGGAAGCGGCTGCACCGTCGTAAGGGCGGACCCACGTTGGGCGGGCCTCGCAGCCGGACGGGGCTCCCGAGGCGTTCAGCCAGCCTGTGAGTACCGGGCGGTCAGGGCGGCCGGGAACCCGAGGTCCGCTGCCATGACCGCTGCTGACAGGGGCGCCGCGAGGTCGCGGAGGCGCGCGCAGCCGTCCTCGCCGATCGCCTCGTACGGGTACACGGCCAGTTCGTCGGTACCGTCCTCGATGGACTGCCGGCGGCGCGCTCCGTCCTCGGTGAGGACGAGACCGGGACCGTCCGCGAGCCAGCCCTCGGCGCGCAGGCGCTCGGCTCCCGCCGCCCACTCCGGCTCGGTCCAGGCCCTGGTCGCGCGCAGCGCCTCGGCCGGGATGGCGCCCGTCGCAGCGTGCGTGATCAGGGCGCCGAGGCCGTCGAGCCCACGGGTGAACAGCAGCGCGACGTGGCCGTCGCCGCGGTACTCGCGCAGCAGTGACTGCGCGTGCCACAGCACCAGATGCGGCTCAGCGGGCCACGGCAGTGACGCGTGCCCGGCGAACAAGGGGCGGCCCTGCGGACGCGTGCAGGCTCGCTCGGCCGCCCGGCGGGCGAGGTCGGCGGCCTCCCGTACCTGCGGGCCGGTCGCATCGGCGCCCCAGGCCTGCCGCAGCGACCGGTCGACCGCATCCAGCCGGGCCGCCAGCAGCTGAGCGGGTGACGCGATGGTCCAGGCCGCCGGGATGACCTGCCGGATGATCGCGGGGCTGAAGTTGAAGAACGTCGCGATCACCACCTCGGCCGGCACCGGGCCGAGCGCCGCCGACCGCGAGGCGAAGTAGGTCATGCGCTGATGGGTAATGCCGACCGCGCCGTAGGCATCCGCGCCGTGCGGGGTGAAGTAGATCATCCCGTGGATGGGCTCGGCGACGCGGAAGATCCGCCTGGCCGTGCGGGGCGTGACGGCGCTCATCGGGCAGGCGCCCGGAAGCATCTGCCAGCGGGACCGGCGGGCGGGAATGCTTGGTGGCGCATGGGTTCCTCTTCTGCCGGCGGCATCGCGTGCTGCGGTGTGATGGACGGTAGTTGATGCTCCCATGGCCGCGCTAGCCGGAGACGCGGCGGAGGAGGGTGAGTGCGTTCCCGCCCATGATCTTGTCGATGTCGGCACCACTCACGCCGCGCGATGCCAGCAGCCGCGGCAGCGTCGCGTAGTCGGCGTAGCTGCGCAGGACAGGCTTGTAGTTAGCGTCCAGGTCGGTCCCGATTCCGACGTGGCCGGGGCCGACGAGCTCAGCCAGCCGCACGATCTCAGCAGCGAAGTCCTCCAGGCTGCTGCTGGTGACTCCGGACGGCCAGGCGCCGATCAGGCCGCCGGCGGAGGCGACCGCCCGGGCGTGCTCGCTGCTCAGCAAGCGGGGATGGTGCCGGCCGGCGTGGTCGAGGTGACTGTGCGAGATCATGACCGGCTGATCCGATGCCGCCAGGACGTCGAGCGTGGTCTCGAACGTCGCGTGCGCGCAGTCGACGATCACGCCGAGGCGGTTGCATTCGGCCACGACCTGGCGGCCGAAGTCGGTCAGCCCGTGGTGGAGGGGGTCCTCCGTCTGCACGTCGCCGATCTCGTTGACGCGGTAGTGCACCAGCGCGAGCGAGGACATTCCGGCGGCCCGCGCCTCCGCCAGCGGCTCAAGCCTGCCCTCCAGGAAGTCGCCGCCCTCGCAGGCGATCAGGACACCGGTCCTGCCGTCGGCCTGCGCAGCCGCCACGTCGGCTGCGGTCGTGGCCAGCCGGGCGCCCGCCGCGGCGATGACCTCGCTGATCCCGTCCAGCTGCCGCCGGTGATCGCGGTACGCCTCGCCCGGCCGGAACCGACGGCTCGCGGACAGTCCCCTGACCGGGTCCGGTGCCAGCACCCGCAGGTCGGCGACGGTCGAGAGCGTGACGGCGGTCAGTCCCGCTTCCTGCGCAGCGGACAGGGCTGCTGCCACATCCTCGCCGCCCAGCCACGCGGCCAGCGGGTCAGTGCGCGCCAGCCCGGCCAGGAAGCAGCGCCCCGGATGGGCATGCACGTCGATCCACGGCCCTCGCATCGCTTCCATGGCAGCCGACTATAGGAACCGGATGCCGCGACCGCCAGCCGTGCTCGCGACCGCCGGCTAGAGCCAGCCGATCGATTTCATCTTCTGCTCGAATTCGGCGACATCCTGCCCCGCGGCCTGCACCTGATCATCTGCGGTCCCGGCCGAGGCGCCGGCCAGAACCTGCGTGAACGAGTTGCCCCCGTTCCAGGTGTACATGGCCACCACGATGCTGCTGCCCTTGTTACCGCATACCGACGAGTTAATGCCGGAGTCGAACGTCTTGATGTCGCCGTAGTTCATCATCTGCAGCGCAGACTGCGCGCTCCCGAGAATGTCACTGATGTCAAAATCCCCGTCGGGAGGCAGATCGTACGGGCCCCAGGACCAGTACATGCCGTCATAAAAGATCATGATGAGATCCTCCCCAGGGAAATGCGATTGCGGGCTACAGGCCGTGAATGCTCGAGGCAAGCGCTATAAAGGCACTCGCATCCTCGCTGGCAAGTTGCTGCTGACCGGAAGACTCGCCCGCAGCGCACGCCACCACCGTCTGCATGATCGCCGCGCCGTTCGCGGTGTACAGCGACATCAGGATGACGGGCCCCTTACTGCCGCAGACGTAGGCGCTCTCGTCGATTTACTGCCGCAGACGTAGGCGCTCTCGTCGATCTGAATATTGCCGTAGCCGAGCTGGCGCAGCGCGTCCCTCGCCGCCCCGGTGAGGTCGCCTTTCGGATGAGGATGTCTTGATAATGCGGCTGGACGCTAACAGGGCCGAGCCGGGATTCTCGCATCGCCGCCGCAGGCGGCCGATGGAATGGACCGGCGACCGCGTTACCGCCCGGTCCAGGAGCTGATCTCGACGCCGTCCTCGACCGGGAAGGACACGGTGACGTAGCCGTTAGCCGGGTCCCTGATGTACTCGAGGTAACCGGCCATGCCGGCGTGGCTGTTGTCGTCGGCGGCGACGAGCGCTCCGGGCGCGAGCTTCGGCTCCAGCAGCCGCAGGACCGGCAGGCAGAGATTCTTCCAGCCGTCGAGCAGCACGACTTCGATCGGTCCCGGAAGGTCAGCCAGGGTCTCCAGCGCATCCCCTTCAAGGATGGTCACCGCCCCGTCAAGTCCGGTCTGCTGCAGATTGGACTGGGCTGCCTTGACCTTGCGCTCGCTGAGCTCGGTGGTCACGACCCGGCCGGCCCTGTTGTCGGTGACCGCGGCGGCGAGGTAGATCGTCGAGATGCCGAACGACGTGCCGAACTCCACGACTGTCTGCGGGCGGATCGCCCGGACGAGGGCGTACAGGAGCTGGCCCGCCTCGGCCGAGATGGGGATGTAGAAGTCCTGCAAGGCAGTGGAGCGGTCGCGGGCCGGCGCCTCGTCCCAGGACGACAGCCCGGGCGGCGGCGGCGGCGCATGCTCGCCGTCGCGCGCGGCTTCGGCGAACATCCGGGCAAGGGTGCTGCTGACCTGAGGCGCTGCGAGTGAGTTCGTCATGAATCTAACGTAGACGCAACGTTGCGTCTACGCAAGGTGCCCGGCTATCCTGGCGGGCATGACGGTCCCGGCTACGGATTCGCCCCGCCATCATGGCAACAGGCACCGGCGGAGCGAGGAAGCTCGCCTGGCCGTGCTGGAAGCCGCTGACGACCTCCTCGCCGAGCGCGGCTTCGCTGACCTGACCATCGAGGGCATCGCCGCCCGCGCCGGGGTCGCCAAGCAGACCATCTACCGCTGGTGGGATTCCAAGAGCGACATCCTCTTCGACGCGTTCATCGTCGACGCCGATGAGTTCTTCACCCCGACCGACCACGGGGACCTGGGCAGCGACCTGCGCGACCAGCTGGGCCAGCTTGCCGCTTTCCTCACGACGACTGATTCCGGCGCGGTGTTCCGCGCACTGGCCGGGCAGGCCCAGCACGCCGAGGCGGTCGCTGCCCGGTTCCA
>CAVVBL010000011.1:0-213924 GCA_963746485.1 uncultured Actinomycetota bacterium
CCGGTGATCGGGTCGTGGCTGAGTCGTTCGAGGCGCAGCAGGCGCCGGCTGGCGGAGAAGCCGACCTCCCGCAGGGCGGGCAGGTTAGTCAGCCGTTTGCCGATCTGGAAGTCATAGGTGTCGTTGATGGTGGTCTCGGTCCGCAGGGCTCGTCCTTCCTTGTGGTACTGCTTGATGCTGGCGTGCTTGTAGTCCGCGTGCAGGCTCGGGGTGACCCCACTGGTGATGATCCGGGTGCGGAACCGGCCGGGGGTGGGACGTCTTTTCCGGGTCTCGATACGGCGGCTGAAGATCAGGCTGACCTGGTCAGGGCGGCCGGCGCCGAGGTTGTCGCGGATGACCTGCTCGAAGAACACCCGCCCGGACACGGGCTTGTCCAGCATCTGGGTCAGGGAGAACTCGGCCTGCAGGATCGAGATGTCGTAGCGGTAGCCGGCGGCCCGGTCGGCGGCGGTGAACGGGTGCGGCAGGAGGGCCAGCCACTTGCGCAGCAGCGCGTCGATCTGCTCCGGCCCGAGCTGGTCGCAGATCGCCTGCAGGCCGGCGACGTCGTCGGTGGCGGCGAAGCCGTTGTCCAGCGCCTCGAACCCGATCCCGGCTTTGGCGGCCTGCCGCTGGGCCCAGTGATTGCCGTTGATGCACAGCTTGGCGTTGTAGGGGAAGTAGGAGCAGAACTTGAGGAAGAACGGCCCGAAGTCGTCATCCACGCAGTAGAAGTACCACTGGTTGATGATCCCGGTGGTCTTGACGATCCACGGATACGACTGGCCGTCGCTATGCCGCCGCTTCTCGGTCCGGAACACCGGGGTTTTCTCCTGCGCCCGCCCGATGAACAGGACTCCCTCGGTCCGGCCGGCGGCCTGGAAGGCGGCCAGGTGCTCATGCATGACATCGTCCTTGCGCTGCCCTTTGGCGAAATGGATCAGCGGCACGCCAGCGGAGCGGGCGAAATCACCGACCGCCGTGGTGAACGCCTCGCTGATCGCTGCCAGCGGCGCGGTCGAGGCGATCGGCAGCCCCAGCTGCCGGTGAACGAAGCCCACCAGCCCCGCCGCGTACTGCAGCTGCGGGACATAAACGTTCAGGTACATCCGGTCGATGCACTCGACCTCGAACACCACGTGCTCCGATAGCACCTCAGCGACAGTGCGCGGTAGCGTCATGACAAGCTCCGGCCGGACGACTCGGCCCTAGCGGCCATCTACCGCCCAGGCGGTCAATAACGGGACACAGTCACCGTCTGTCGCCGGCCGGAGCCATGTCAACTAAGCCCGGCAACCGCTGCACGGCTCGTCGGGCCGGGGCGAAGCCCCGTTAGTACTACAGAAGGAGCCTGAGACCTGCCTCCCCGGCGTCACCGGTGACCGGACCGACGGTGCCGGGTGTACGGTCGCGGCATGGCTGCGGGACCGATGATCATCTCTCGTCAGGACGGTGGCGCTCCGGGCCTGGCCGTGCGGGGCGCGAGTCTGGTGATACAAGACTGGCCCGCTGAGGGCCCGGCGAGCGAGTACGCGCCATTGCATGTCCACCACGCTGATGACGAGGCCTGGCATGTGGTTTCCGGGGCACTGCGCTTCCGGTTCGCCGGCGATCAGGAGGTGATCGTGCGCGCTGGCTCCACTGTGCTGGTGCCTGCAGGAACCGCGCACACGTTCGGCAGCGCCGGCACTGGGCCGTCGCGGTACGTCATCATCCTGCCGGCGCGCCTGGACGAGCTGATCAGCCAGCTGCATACGGCAGACCAGGCGGATCACGCGGCGATTTACCGCAGGCATGAGTCCGAGATGCTGGAATGAGAAGCGGCAGGTGTTACGGCCCGGCCTGCTAAATCATGAGCTGTCGGCGGTAATGGGATCTCCTGGCGCGGGCCTGGTGGCGGCGCCGCCATTGTGGCCATCGGTGGTAGTGCTCGTATGGACGGCGGGCGTTCAAGCCGTTCGACGGGTGCGACCCAGGGCCAGCAGAGCAGTCAGATCTGGATGATCAGCGTCGTGACTGCCGTAGATCCGACCCTCCGCCGGCATCTCTGCGGTCACTCGGACAGAAATCCTTCGAAGAAGGTGCTGCCGTCGGCGGAGTAAGGCGCGGTCTCCCGGCTGCGTGGCCGGGCGCCTTCGCACGACGCAGTTGTTTACCGTCTGCCTCGGGATTTCTGACTGCAACCGCGCCGCGATCCGCAGAGGCGTCTACATGCACTGTGGCCACGGGCAGCACGCTGTGGGCGCCGGACTGGTCGTGGCTGCCAGGCGTCAGGCCGGGCCGAACCTGACGCGAAGACCGAACCGGCGAAGCACCCGGATGAACCACAGGGTTGATATGAGTGTTCCCACCCCGATCCCGAAGACGGTGATGACTGTGGCGAGCAGGAGAACCACGGTGTAAGGCTCGGCCGCCATAAGGACCGCCAGAGCGACGGCTGAAACGGCAAAAATCCCGGCCCAGAGCCAGGTAGCCCCCTGGAAAAATTTGTCGAGTCCGGGTACGGGCCGCGATGGCAGGCGCAACTCCGCGACCTGTGCTGCGAGGTCGCCTATCAGCGGCTTGCCCGTCGGCGCTGTCCGCGCGAATAGCAGGCACAAGACGAGGTTCGCTAGCGGGAACTGGAGCAGGAATACCAGCCCGCTTCCCGTCCCGACTACCAGCGACGTCTGCAATGTCAGGACCAGTGCAGAGATCATCAGCAGGCCCGGAACGCTTCCGGGTGCCAGCCTCCGCACGAGTGCTGTCAGCCACACAATGACAGTCGCCGCCACCATGCCGGCCACTTGCCCGCTCAGTGCGGCACCCACGAGGTATCCGACCACCGGCAGGCCGAGAGATTCACCGAGATTCCAGCCCACCATCAGCAGTAGCCGCCCGGGCGACGGCAGTTCAAGCTGCCCGCTAGTCCGCGGCCTGCATCCGTCCTCGTGCCCCGAGGAGAGGTCGTGCTGGGTGCAGCTTCCCGCAGACATATCCGGCTGACGGGGCCAGCCGGCCGGATCTCCACTACCCCAAGAACACACCGCGAACCTGAAGACCTGCTCCAAGTGCTCAGAAAGCAGGCTCAGCGGCACACGGGCCATGCCGCCGGGCGCTCACGCACGACCGTGCCGTGAGCGGGCTCGCCCCCTCACCTCTCCCAGCTCACAGCCGAGACCACATTCACGCCAGCGGCTTGGGGCCTGCCGACGGCTTGGCGGCCGCGCTCTACCGCTGGCGGTGAGTGGGACGGCTGAGGACTGGAGGAGGGAATTGCCGTTACGGTGAGAACAGCCCGCCCAGGATCACCGGGCGGCCGAGCGCGCTCATCATGTCTGCGCCTGTTGCGACTGCTGCGGAAAGTCCGCCGCTCGCCTCAGCGACCGCAGTCCCGCTCACCGCGATGCTGGAGCGGCTCATGATGCGCCGGCGGCGTGGGCTTTCTGTTCGGTCGGGGGGACTTCGCATCTGCGCGGGAGCCGCCGGAGCTGGACTTGGCGGGGAGCGGCTGGCCTGGGCGATGACTGGCGCTGCCAGCCGTTGCCGGGATTCCGCCAACTTGGGCTGCTTGCTCGCTCACCTGGCACGGTCTTTCGTACACTCCTTTCAAACACATGAATGCCTTCGGCGAGCGGTACGTGGCCGTCGGTCCCGTCGAAGCGCCGGACGGCGAACTGATCGACGCGGTCGATACTTTTCACGCGCGACCGGTCGCCCTGCGGGTGCGGCACGCAGCGCCCGGCGGCAGGCGAGACGAGATATCGGCCGAAGCGCGCGCGTTCATGTCCCTGCCTCCGCATCCGAACATCTCAACCGTCCGGGACGCATTTCTTGCGGGCGACAACTACGTGATCGTCATGGACCGGTCCGACGGGTCAACGCTGGCTGCCTTGCTGGCCGCTCAGGGGGACCCTGGCCTTCCGGTCTCTGCCGCCTTCGGTTACCTGGAGCAGTTAGCAGCGGCGCTGGATCACCTCCACAGCCAGCAGCCTCCGGTAACCCATGGTGACGTGCGGCCCGAGAGCATCCTGGTCACCGTCGGAAACGCAGTGCTGCTGTCGCCGGCCGGAATGGGTTACCGCGCCCCAACGGCCAGCGACATCGCCGGGTTCGGTGCAACCGCAGTGCAGTTGCTGACCGGATCCCGGCCTGGGTCCGCGCTGGCGGCAGCTGCAGACGACCCGATATGGGAATGCGTCGATCCCGGTGCCGTCAAGCATCTGAGCCGCATTCTCCGCCGGGCACTGGACCAGGATCCGACGCGTCGTCCTACCTCGGCGGGCGTCATCATGGAGCGTTTGCTCGCCTGGCGCGCCGCCGATCTGCCGACGGGCGCAGTGACGTTTCTGCTCACTGATATCGAAGGCTCCACCAACCTCTGGGAGGCGTATCCGCGAGCCATGGCCTCGGTAATAGCCCGGCATCACGAGATCGTGGCGGACTGCGTTGAGGGCTGCGATGGTCGCCAGCCCAGGTCTCAGGGTGAGGGGGACAGCACGCTATCGGTGTTCGCTCGGGCGACTGATGCCATCAATGCAGTGCTCGCTGTGCAGAGAGCGCTGGCAGCAGAGCCGTGGCCTGAGGCCATCAAGCTCAAGGTCCGGGCTGGCCTGCACACTGGTGAGGCAGAAGTTCGAGCGGGAGACTACTTTGGCGCCGCCGTGAGCCGGACCGCACGAGTCCGTGCTCTTGCTCGCGGGGGCGAGGTCCTGCTGACGCAGACTACCGCTCAGTTGGCCGTCGATCAGCTGCCTGCTGGCGTGAAACTTCGGCACGCGGGCTCGCGCGCCTTGAGAGGCCTGTCGCGCGAGGAGGAGATATTCCAGCTCCAGGCGGACGGTCTACTTGTCGCGCCGCTGCCTGACCCCCGGATTGAGGCGATGGGGCAGCTCCCGCTGCCCGTCGCTCTGACAAGCCGCTCGCCGATGATCGGCCGCGCGGATGAGCTGGGGCAGCTCCAGTCGTCATGGGCCGCCGCCCAGCGGGGCGAGGGAAGCGTTGTGCTGGTCGCAGGGGAGCCCGGCATCGGAAAGACACGCCTTGCTGCGGAGCTGGCCGAGCATGTCCACGCGACGGGCGGAACTGTCCTGTACGGGCGTTCCTATGACGAGAACCTGATCTCGTATCAGCCGTTCCGGGAAGCCATCAGGCAGTACGCAGACGCCACGCCGAGCGGTCAGCTCCGTGACGATCTTGCACGCGACGGGCCGATGCTGACCCGGCTGCTGCCCGAGCTCCTTTTTCGAGTACCGGATCTTCCGCCGCCGGTGAAGGCTGAGCCTGACACAGAGCAGTATCTCTTGTTCGAAGCTGTCGTCAGCACCCTCATTTCGCTGTCAGCGCGTGCCCCGGTGCTGCTGGTCCTCGATGACCTGCACTGGGCGGATCACTCGACGGTGCTGCTGATGGCGCGGGTCGCACGGGCATGTCGAGGGCAGCGGGTAATGATGCTGGGAAACTACCGCTCGGAAGAAGTGGGTAACGACCATCCGCTCAGCGCCGTGATTGCCTCCCTCCGCCGGGAGCGCGACTTTCGCCTCCTGCCCCTCCGGGGTCTATCGCACAGTGGCATCAGCGCTCTTGTGCAGGCTCGGACTGCGGGGAGCGCATCCGATGATCTTGTTAACACTATCGCCGCCGACTCCAATGGAAATCCGTACTTCATCAGCGAGCTGGTCCGGCATCTCGCCGAGACTGGCGCGCTGACGGACGTCCGCGGCGAGCACGCGGCTGAGCGCATCGCCCGGACCGGGCTTCCCGACAGCGTGCGCGAGCTAATCGAGCGTCGTCTCCGGCGGCTCTCTGAGCAGACCCTTCGCCTGATGACGCTCGCGGCCGTGGTCGGCAGGGACTTCGGCCTCGACGTGCTTCAGGCGGTGAGCGACTCGGAAGACGACGTGCTAGACCACGTCGAGGAGGCCATGCGTTCGGGCGCCGTAGTTGAGGCCTCCGCCGCGGGCCGGTACGTCTTTGCTCATGCCCTGGTGCACAGCGTGCTCTACGGGTCGCTCACTCGTGCTCGCCGGGCCCGGCTGCACCTTCGGATCGCAGAGGCGCTGGAACGCCAGCACGGATCTGACCCTGAGGTCGTCGCAGAGGTGGCCTACCACTTCCTCGAGGCTGCGGCGCCGGAGGCTAAAGGCCGCGCCGTCGAGTGGTGCCACCGCGCAGGCGAGCGCGCGCTTGAGCAACTCGCACATGAGGACGCGGCGCGCTGGTTTGAGCGCGCGATTGGTGCGCTCGGACCTGGACATGACCGCCTTCTACGGTGCGATCTGCTCCTGGATCTCGCCGAGGCACATCGGCGGGAGGGGAACGGGCCCGCGCTGGTCGCTGCACTGCATGCGGCCGCAGCCGAAGCCCGGTCGATGCACGATCCCGAACGGCTAGCCCGTGCCGCGATCGGCAGCTTCAGCCAGGGTCCTACCGTGGAACCAAACGCCGCGGCAGTCGGCCTGCTGAACGAGGCCCTTGAGGCACTCCCGCGCCACGACAGCCTGCTCCGAGCCCGCGTGCTCGCCGCGCTCGCCGTGGAACTGTACTTTCAGGCGGATCGCCAGCGGGTCATCGGGCTGAGCGATGAGGCCGTCGCCATCGCCCGCCGGCTCGGCGATGCGGCCATCCTGGCAAGGATCCTTTTCGAGCGCCAGATCGCCATCCACGATCCCGGCCACGTCGAAGAGCGCCTTGCCGTCGGTTCCGAAATCCTGCAGCTCGCCGAGGCAGTCGGCGATGCTGAGCTAAGGGCGATGGCTCATAATGTCAGATTCCAGTGTCTGATCGAGCTCGGGGAGATCGCTGCGGCAGATCGGGAACTGGCCGGTCTTGATACCCTCACGGCGCAGCTGCGAAGGCCTTACTTCCGTTATGTCGCACTGCTGCGGGCGTTCGCCCGGTCCCAGCTGGCAGGCGATCTCGACCAGGCAGAGCGGCTGGCTGCCGACGCGTTTGAGCTCGGAAGCACCGGAGTGGAATCGGATGCGCTTACCAACTTCGGCATACAGCTTTATGCCGTGCGCTACTACCAGGGTCGGCTGGGCGAGCTCGTGGAGGCTTGCGCCGACTACGCCGCACAGTACCCGGACATCATGAGCTGGCGCCTCGCCCTGGCGCTTGCGCACGTGCACAACGGCGCACTCGCCGATGCCCGATCCGAGTTCGAAGTCGCGGCCGAGGCGGGCTTTGACCAGATTCCCATCGACAACGTCTGGGGAACCACGATCCCGCTGGCCACTGAAGTCTGCGCGGCAATCGGAGACGGGGAGCGGGCGGCGCAACTGTACGATCTGCTGAGCCGGTACCAGGGCTCTTTCCTGGTGGTCACAACAAGCATCGCCTGCCACGGTGCCGTTGACCGTTTCCTCGGGCTGGCCGCAAGAGCCATGGGCGAACTCGATATCGCGGCGCAGCATTTCCAGGCTGCGCTCGCAGCCAAACGTGCGGATAGGCGCCGCGGTCATTTCCGCGCGCACCGCGACTGACTACGCCGCGACCCTGTTGCTCCGCGATCGCGGAGGCGACCGGAACCTAGCGCGATCACTTATCGCTGACGCAAGGACCACGACCAGCCGCCTGGCGCTCGCGAGCCTGGACCGGGAGCTCGATGAGCTTGAGCAAGCCGTCGGTCTCTAATCCCATGTCGCTGCGTGCTGAGCGAGTGACTGTCCGGCGACAGCCCCGCCCGGGCAGCCTGCGCTCCCTGCCCGCGGGGCCGAGGCGCCGGCGGCAAGACCGGCATGCGCGTTAACGCATACGTGTGCAAGCCAGATGATTTCGATGGCTTCGCCGAGGTGGCCAGGCAGATCGGCGGACTCTTCGTCCCGTAGGGCGTGTGCAGTCAGGCGCCGACCCGCAAGCCGGTGCCAAAGATCATCGGCAACATAATTCCGGAATTGCTAAGTCTCTCGACCGGACAGTCATGCGGTGACACCATCGTTACGCGAAACTACAGATCCAGCTCCAGACCCCGGCTGGTCCCGCGCCGACGGGCGTGCCCTCCGGCGGACTGGGGGCATGCAGCATGACGCGGAGGATTTCCCGTGAACCCGGACTCCTGCGAGGTCGCCGCCAGTTCACTGGCAGGGCCTGAAATCGTCGCCCTGCCGGCCGAAATCGATCTCACCAACGCTCCCCGCGTGCGCGATGAGCTGCGGGCCGCGCTCGCCCCTGGCGTTCCCATCGTCGTCGCGGACATGTCCCGCACAGTGTTGTGCGACTCGGCCTTTTGCCGGTACCTGCTGATCGTCCACCACCTTGCCGTCGCGAGCCGCGCTGAACTGCGCATCGTCACCGATTCGCCCGGTGTTCTCCGCGTGCTGAAGGCAACCGGCGCTGACCGGATACTTACGATCTATCCGGCGCTGCGGGCCGCGCTGACCGCTGTGCCAGCCAGGGTCCCGCAGCCACCGTGAGCCCTCGCCGCTGGTCGCCGCTGGCCGCCAATGGGGCTGGCTGACGCAACCAACCCTGGCATATCGACCCCGTTACGATGGAGCACGTCTGGAGGGAAGCGGCCGGGCAGCCGTCGCCGGCCCAGAGACCGATATGAATCCAGCAGCCAGAACGCAGCACGTCCTCATCGCCGAAGACGACCCCGGTGACGCCGAACTGACGCGTGAAGCCTTCGGCCAGCACCAGACGGACCGGCGCCTGCACTTCGTCAGCGACGGCGAGCAGGCCCTGCAGTTTCTGCGCCGGATCGACGCCTTCGCGGACATGCCCCGGCCGGACCTGATCGTCCTGGACATCAACATGCCCCGCCTGACCGGCCTGGAGGTCCTGGCCCAGGTGAAGGCAGACGCCAGTCTGCACACCATCCCCGTCGTGATTTTCACCACTTCCCGCGACCACGCGGACATCAGCCGCAGCTATGGTTCCCACGCGAACGCCTACGTGACCAAACCACGGGAACTGGATGAATTCGATGCGGCAGTCCAGACAATCGACGACTTCTACCTTCGCGTCGTCACGCCGTGCCCCTAAGCAGGACTGCAGACTCCCTTGACCGGCCAGGCTTCTAAGGCTGCCATAACGCTGAGTCGGAGCTCTACGCCGCCATCGGCGCTAGATCCGTTATGTGCTAAGCCCAGTGCCGGGCTAATTCGGCGGTCTTGGCTATGGCGCGGAGCTGGTCGAGATAGGCCGCTGTGGTGGGCTCATATGGGTAGCGCTCAGTCAGAACCCTGGTGAGATCCCGGCTGGCCCTCGGCCGCCTGTCGTGCCCATGCCGGCATTTGCCCAAAACGCAGCGGCGTCGGGCTGGTCCTGACAGAGCTAAAACTGCCCGGTCCCGGCGCACCATCGCCGTCCCGGGCCGCCCTGGTCGCTGCGCTCAGAGCCGGGCGGCCGATCGGCGCACACGCTGACTGGCGGGACTGGAAAACCCTGCTGAAGGCCTCAGGCGTCCGCGACGTCCGGCGGCACGACGCCCGCCACGCCGCCGCCACGTTGCTGGTGGCCCGGGGCGTCGCCCGAGGTCATGACCGATGCCGCCGACCGTATCGGCCAGGCGCTTTGGAGCTCGTTGTGAGGGGCAATTGCAACTCGGACTGCAACTCGCCCAACGGGGGGCGAAAGACAAGTTCAGGACGGGTGCGCCGCCAGGGACTTGAACCCCGAACCCGCGGATTAAGAGTCCGCTGCTCTGCCAATTGAGCTAGCGGCGCGTGAGACCTGGTGATACTAGCGCAACCCGGCAACCGGTGCGAATTGCGATCAGCGCGCCCGGCACCAGCTTGCTGGCTCCCATGTCCCTGGTAGAGCTTACGCGATCTGCCCGGATTACTCGCCGAGAAACCTGCCCATGAACCCCGCCGCCCTGGAAGGCCGCCCCGTGCGGGCCTCCTCCCGGTCGGCCAGGCCCATGACCTGAAGCCCGGCATTCAGGCCGAGCCACCGCAGCGGCTCGGGCTCCCAGTCCGGCGACCGGTGGCCGACCCACGGGAGCCGGGTGATCTCGCTGTCAGCCCCGGTGATGAGGTCGGCAAGTGTCCGTCCGGCCAGGTTCGTTGTGGACACGCCATCGCCGACGTAGCCGCCGGCCCAGCCGATTCCGGTGTCCGGGTCCAGGCCCGCGGACGCGCACCAGTCCCGCGGCACCGCGAGCGGACCGCCCCAGTGATGCGTGACGCGGACGTCGCCCAGCACCGGGAACAGCTCGGTCAGCGTTCGCCGCAGCGCGGCGAACACGGACGGCACCTGGTCATACGACGGGCGCACCGACGAGCCGAGGTGGTATGGAGCGCCCCGGCCGCCGAAGGCGAGCCGTCCGTCCGCGGTCCGCTGCCCGTAGATGATCAGATGGCGCAGATCGCCGAAGGTGGGGCGGCCGGCCAGCCCGATCTTGTCCCACGTGGCGGCTGGCAGCGGCTCGGTCGCGATCATCAGCGAGTAGACCGGCGCAACTGCTCGCCGGTAGCCGGGCAGCCGCGGCGTGTAGCCCTCCGTCGCCCGCACGACGTTCCGCGCGCGCACCGTCCCGGCCGCGGTGACGACCCGGCCGGGCGCCAGCTCCAGCACCGGCGTCCGCTCATAGACGGAGACTCCGGCCCGCTGCACCGCGGCCAGCAGACCGCGGGCAAGCCGGGCCGGGTGAATGGCGGCGCAGTGCGGCGTGTAGGTGCCCCCGAGAACGGCGCTCGCGCCGGCCATCGACTGCGCCTCAGCGGCGTCCAGCAAGCGCAGGTCATCCTCGCCGAAGCCGAACTCGCGGGCCTCGGTGACCTCGGCCTTCGCCCGGTCCAGCTGGGCCGGCGAACGCGCCAGCATCACCGTGCCGCCCTTGGCGAAGTGGCAGTCGATGTCCTCGGCGGCAGCGACCGTGCCGACCTCGTCCACGGTGGCGTGCATGGCCCGCTGCATCGCCATGGCCCCGTCCCGGCCGCCCATCCGGGCCAGCTTGGCCAGTGACGCCGGGAACAGGGCTGAGCACCAGCCGCCATTCCGGCCGGATGCGCCGAAGCCGGCAATCTCCTGCTCGCATACGACGATCCGCAGCGCCGGGTCCCGGCGGGCCAGGTAGTAGGCGGTCCACAGGCCGGTGAAGCCGGCACCCACGATCGCGACGTCGGCGTCGGCGTCGCCGTCCAGGGAGGGACCGGGTGCCAGCGTGCCCGGCACGGTGTCGAGCCACAGGGATAGCGACCGGTACTGATCAGATCGGGCCATGGCGTCCATCGTGGCAGGTGACGGGCTCGTGCCGGGAATCGGGCATGCTGGTGTCATGGCCACTGAGACTTCTGCCGCCGGGACGATTCCGCAGCCACGCAATCCGGGCGAGGCGTACCAGATCTGCGTTGTCTGCCTCGGCAATATCTGCCGGTCCCCGATGGCCGAGGTCGTCCTGCGCGACGAGCTGGAAAAGGCTGGCCTGGCCGGGAAAGTCGAGGTCGCCAGTGCCGGAACCGGCGACTGGCACGTCGGCGAATCCATGGACTCGCGTGCCAGGGCAGAGCTTTCCAGCCGCGGCTACGACGGATCCGGTCACGAGGCGCGGCAGATCCGGTCGTCCTGGCTCGGCCGCTACGATCTGCTGCTGGCCATGGATCGCCACAACCTCGCCGATCTCAAGGCCATGGCGGCCGGAGACCCCGAACTGGCCGGGCGGATCCAGCTCATGCGCGATTTCGATCCCGGCTCGCCTCCCGGCGCCGAGGTTCCTGACCCGTATGGCGGCGGCCAGGACGACTGGACGGAGGCGTTCGGGCTGGTCGAGTCCGCCGCCCGCGCGCTGGCCGGTCAGCTGGCCGCCGAGCTCTGACTGGCCGCCATGACTCCCGCCCCGCTGTCGCCCGCGACCGAAGACCGCCTTGCGCGCCTGCTCGGAACAGGCGTGGCCGCCGCAGCCAGCCTGGGCAGCCAGCACGGCGCTGCGCGTTACCGCCTGAATCTGGCTGACGGCCGGCTCGCGTTCGCAAAGATCAACGACCACCCTCATGCCGGGAACGAGGCCGTCACGCCCGCAGCGTCAGCCGGGTTCGCGGCCGAGGCAGCGGGCCTGCGGTGGCTCGCCGAGCCGGGCACCGCGCCGGTCCCGGCCGTCCTGGCCGCGGACGAGACCTGCCTGGTCATCGAGTGGCTCGACGGCGAGCGGCCGAGCGCCGCCGCCGCGGGCTCATTCGGGCGGGAACTGGCCCGGCTGCACGACGCCGGCGCTGAGCACTTCGGGGCTCCGTGGCCGGGTACGATCGCCGGCCTGCCGCTGTCCAACGATCAGGCGGACAGCTGGCCGGACTGGTACGCGGCGAACCGGGTGCTGCCCTACGCGCGGATCGCCAGGGACCGCGGCAGCCTGACCGCCGCCGACACGGGGCTGGTCGAGTCCGCCGCAGCCCGGTCTGCCGAGCTGGCCGGGCCGGCTGAGCCGCCTAGCCGGCTGCACGGCGACTGCTGGTCCGGGAACGTGCTGTGGTCCCGCGGCCGGGGCTGGCTCATCGACCCGGTGGCGCACGGCGGCCACCGGGAGACCGATCTGGCGATGCTCGCCCTCTTCGGCGCGCCGCATTTGCAGAAGATCCTCTCCGCGTACCAGGAGGCGGCGCCGCTCGCCGACGGCTGGCGCGGCCGGGTGCCGCTGCATCAGCTGCATCCGCTGCTGGTGCATGTCTGCCTGTTCGGCGGCTCGTACCGGGAATCGGCGCTTGGCGCGGCCCGGGCGGTGCTGGCGGCTTAGTGCTGGCGGCTTAGCCCGGAGCTGGCGGCCTGGTCCGGGGCTGGCGGATGAGTCCGGGGCTCGCGGCCTGGTCCGGGGGTCTCGCTGCGCGGGACAGCTCAGGTCGCGAGCCGGCCAGCCGGGTCGGCGCTGGCCCACGCCGCCGCGCCGGTCTCGTCGCTGCCGTCGCTCGCCCCGCCGGTCAGGTCCGCGGGCAGCGCGTCCGCGTCGTCGTCGGCGTCATCCTCGGTCACCTGCAGCGCGTCCGGCGACAGCGGGAGCGCGATGCAGAACGTGGCGCCCGCGCCGGGCTGCGACCGGACCCAGGTAGCACCGCCGTGTGCGGCGACCAGCGCGGCGACGATGGCCAGGCCAAGACCGGTCCCGCCCGTGGTCCTGGCGGCGTCCGCCCGGTAGAACCGCTCGAAGACGTGCTCGGCCTGGTCCTGCGTCAGGCCCGGCCCGTGGTCGGTCACCTCCAGAACGGCGGCGGGCTGGGAGAGCGGCGCGGCGGGATGGGAGAGTGCGGCGGCTGGCTCGGAGAGCGGAGCTTCCGGCTGGGAGAGCAGAGCATCCGGCTGGGAGAGCGGAGCATCCGGCTGGGAGAGCGGAGCGGCTGGCGGTGGCGGCGGGTGCCCGGCATCGAACGAAGCCGTGCTGGCAGTCACGGTCGGCTCGTCGCCGTTGTCATCAGCCTGGGTGCCGGACTCGATGGCGGCCTGCGGCGGCTGCGCCATCGCGGTCGCGGCGGGTGCCTCATCCAGGTTGCCTGACCTGATGAGCACGTCGATAGGCGTGCCGTCCGGCGTATGGGTCAGCGCGTTGCTCATCAGGTTGCCGATGACCTGGCGCAGCCGGACCTCGTCGCCGATCACCAGCAGGGCGCGGCCGGAATCAACCGTGAGGTTGATGCTGCGGCTCGGCGCGACCACGCGCGCGTCGTGGACGGCGTCGGCGGCCAGGGTGAGCAGGTCGACGGGGCGCGCCTCAAGCGGCCGCTGCTGGTCTAGCCTGGCCAGCAGCAGCATGTCCTCGACCAGGATGCCCATCCGGGCAGCCTCCTGCTCGACCCGCCGCATGATCCGGTCCATGTCAGCGGGCGCCAGCTGGCCGGGGCTCGCCGGGCTGATGGCGCCGGCACCGGCTGCTGCGCTGCCCGCGGCGACGTTGCCCTCGATGATCCGGCCGGCGGCGGGGCTGGTCCCGGCGCCGAGCGCGACTCCGCCGCGCTGGCGGTAGTACTCGGCGAACCCGCGGATCGCCGTCAGCGGAGTGCGCAGCTCATGGCTGGCATCGCCGACGAACTGCCGCATTCGCTCCTCGTTCCGCTTGGCGGCCGCCTCCGACTGCGAACGGGCGTGGAAGGCGGATTCGATCTGGCTCAGCATGGTGTTGAGCGAACGGCCGAGCCGCCCCACTTCAGTCCGCGGATCCCGCTCCGGCACGCGCTGGCTGAGATCGCCTGCCGCAATCGCACTCGCGGTCTGCTCGATGTCCGTTAGCGGCCGGAGGCTCGCCCGGATCACGGCGATCGCGAGTATCGCCAGCAGGCCGATAACGGCGAGACTCACCAGCAGGTCGATCGTCTCGAGCTGGCCGATGGTGGTGTACTCGCTGGTCGCGTTGATCGCCAGCACCACTGTCGCGGTCGTGCCGTTGGCCAGCGGCCCGCTCGCCATGTAGACACGCCAGTGGTAAGAGCCTGACTTGTCCGACAGCGTGATGACCCGGCCGCTGTGCGCACTTATCCAGCTGGCGCTCGACTGCAGATCCGGGCCCGGGATCGGCTGCGCGTCGCCGAACGGATTGTGACCGCTCACCGCGCCGCTGTACTCGGCGGTGGGGGTGATCACGTCGTGGATGACCCCGTTGCCAGCGATCCAGTACAGCGCGACGTCCGGCTTGGCCCCGCCGATCCCGGTCTGCTGGTACTGCGCGACGGCGCTGACAGCATTACCGAAGGAACCTGTCAGCTCGTCATCGATAGGGCCGATCAGGTCGTTCCTGAGAATGGCCAGGCCGGCCACGCTGATGACGACAAGCGCCATCGCGACAAGCGCGAGCAGCGCGGTGATCAGCTTGACGCGCAGCGGCGTGCGGCCGGGCAGGTCCCTGACGGACCGCCAGAAGCCAGCGCGCTGCCGTGCCTGTGCCATGGGGTGATCAGGACCTAGGACTGGTGCGGAAGCCGGAGAACGTAGCCGACGCCGCGCAGCGTGTGCAGCAGATGCGGCTCGGTCGTGTCGACCTTGCGCCGCAGCACGGAGACGTAGGACTCCACGATTCCGGTGTCGCCGCGGAAGTCGTAGTCCCACACGTGGTCAAGGATCTGCATCTTGGACAGCACCCGGTTGGCGTTCCCCATGAAATAGCGCAGCAGCTTGAACTCAGTGGGGGAGAGCTGGATCTGGGTGCCGCCACGCCAGACCTCGTGGCTGTCCTCATCCAGCTCGAGGTCGGCGAACTTCAGCCGCGGCGGCGGCTCGCTGCCGTCACCGCGGGTGCGGCGGAGCACGGCGCGGATGCGCGCGATGACCTCTTCCAGGCTGAACGGCTTAGTGACGTAGTCGTCTCCGCCGAGCGTGAGGCCGCGGATCTTATCCTCGGTGGAGTCCCTGGCGGTGAGGAACACGACCGGGATCTGGGCGCCGCCGCCGCGGAGGCGGCGGATGACGTCGAAACCGTCCATGTCGGGCAGCATGACGTCAAGCACGATGAGATCGGGCCTGTGCCGCTGGGCGGCCTGAACTGCCTCATTGCCAGCGGCTGCCGTCACGACCTCGAAGCCGGAGTATCGAAGGCTGGCGGCTAGCAGCTCGAGGATGTTGGGCTCATCCTCGACGACCAGTAGCCGCGCATCCGGCTGCCGGCTTCCGTTCGGCTCGCTGTTCATGGGCCCATTGTCCGCCCGTCCCCTGAACGTTAGCTGAAGGTGCCCTGAGGCTGCCCTCCGCAGATCACGCGCAGTTGCCGTGCTCCTGCGCCGACTCTGTGACACTTGCAGGGGATCAAAACCGGCAAATTACCCGCTGGCATAACCGCAAGTGTCACACAGTCGGTGGCCCGCCAGGTCCGGGCCTCAGGTGCCCTGCTGCGAACCGGTGATCAGCGACTTGGGCACTGTCTGGCCGGTCTGCAGGTCGTTGAAAAGTTCCTTGGCCTGCGCGCTGTCCCACAGCACCGCGTCGCCGGCGGACGTCGGGTAGTTGGAGCTCGCAATCGGCACCGTAGTCGTCTCCGGGTCGCGCAGCGCCTCCGCCGCCCCGAACAGCTGATAGAGGCTCGTGCCCTCGTCCACCGTCAGCGTGCTCACGGCACCGCTGGCGGCCGGGAGCGCCTTGAACGGGTTGAGGAAGACGCCAGGACTGGTCATCTTGCTCAGCAGTGCCCTCAGGAAGATCCGCTGGTCCTGCTCGCGCTGCAGGTCCTGGGTGGCGAAATCATGCCGGTCCCGGACGTACGCGAGCGCCTCGCCCCCGGTCAGGACATGACAGCCCTTCTTGAGGTGCAGGCCGGAGGCGGAGTCGTAGAGCGAGTGGATCAGGCACATCCGGACGCCGCCGACCGAGTTGACCACTCGCACGAAGCCGCCGAACCCGATGTCCATGAAGTGGTTGATGTACAGCCCGGTGTCGTCCTGGATGGTCTCGGCTAGCAGCCGCGGACCGCCGATGGAGTACGCGGCATTGATCTTGTTCATGCCGTAGCCGGGGATGCTGACGTAGGAGTCACGCGGAACGCTGATCAGCAGCGGCTTGCCGCTAGCCGGGACGTGCAGGATGAGGATGGTGTCGGACCGGCCGCCGGACACGTACCCGGTCGATAGCTGGCGCTCCTGCGCCTTGGTCAGGCCCTGCCGGCTGTCTGAGCCGGCGATCAGCCAGTTGGTCCCCGACCCAGGGCTCGGCCGGCCGGAGTAGTCGACCAGGATGTTGCCCCTGGTCAGCTTCGAGTTCAGGTAGAAGTACGTGCCGACGCCCGCGACCAGCAGCAGGGCGACGATGACGGCGAGGACCGTCACGATCCGCCGTGGTCGCAGCCAGCGCCGTCCGCCGCCGGAGCGCGTCCCGCCGGGGCCGCCGGGTCGCGCCGTGGAGCGGGCCCGCGCCGCGAGGCCGCCGCCGTGGCTGCGGCCGGCCGCGCCAGAGCCGTCAGCCGGCCGCGCCAGAGCCGTCGCCAGGCCGGCCCGCCAGCCGAGCTGACCGGCGGCTGCTGCGGCCATCCGCCGGGCGGGGGCGCCGGCCGCTGGCCCGCTGCGCCCTGACCGGCCGGGCCCTGGCCGCCCGCGCCCTGACCGGCCTGGCCCCGACCGCCCGGGCCCTGACCGGCCGGGCCCTGGCCGGAGCCGGGGTACTGGCGGACCTGGTACTGCCCGCCCGGATGCTGGTTCGGGAGATGCTGACGGTCTTGTCGGCGTTCGCGTCCGAACCGCCCCCGGCACCCCCGTCGGCAGGCTCCTGTCCGTCGCGGAACCAGTTGTCTGGCCATTCGCCCATCGGAACCGCCTATCGCCAGTCGCTGTCCTCATCGTCTCTACCTGCAAGACGCTCCGGCAGCCAAATCGGTGGTGCCGGATGTGGCGAAAGGCGCAGGTCGCCCGTCATCGGCGGCCGTCCCACCAGATCGTGACGGCCTCGCGGCCGGCCGAGCCCAGCTCCATCGGCCGGTCCGGGTCGATTCCGGACTCGGCCAGCGCCCTGGCGACCTCATCGGCCCGCTCCGGCGGGAGGCACAGTCGCCGGCGGGTGACATCGGTCAGCTCGGCGAAGCTGCTGTAATCCCGCCCGCCGGTTCGCGGCCATCGCTGCGATCGCGCGCTGACGCCCATCGCCGCGAGGATCGCCAGCAGGTCGTCCGCGGTCGGTCCATGCGGCCTTGCGAGTCCGTGGAAGCGGAGCCAGAGCGGGTTCAGGGCGGACAGCGGGTGCAGGGTCGTCATCTCCAGGACCACGATCCGGCGCGCGGCTGAGGTCAGCGCGGCCAGGAAAGGCTCGATCTCAGGGACGTTATAGGAAACGTGGTAGCAGGTCACGATGTCAGCCCGGCCGGCCTCGGCCGCTACCGCCGGCCAGGTTCCCGTGACCAGCCGCACCGGCACTCCGCTCCCGGCGGCGCGATCGCCGAGCAGGTCCAGCATGGCGGGCTCGGCATCGACGGCCGTCAGCGCGGTGCACCGGGCCAGCAGCGGCAGGCTGGCTGCGCCCGCACCAGATCCGACGTCCAGCACGCTGCCCGGCGGCTGGAGCGCGGACCAGGCCAGCTCGAACGACGGCCCGGACGGCGCGGCTGTCAGCCGGTCGGCCCGGCGGGCGAAGACACCGCGGGGCAGTACCCACGGTGACTGCGGCACGGCCGCAGTGATGTGCTCGGGAATGGCCCAGGCCGCCAGGTCAGACTGCCAGCGCTGGAGGAGGGCCGGGAGTATGGCGGCCTCGTTCCCGGCGGTGGTCATGTCCGGAAGGTTACGGCCTGGTCGCTCCGGCGGGCAGCCGGTACCATGGCGCTAGCTCGTGCCGGTTTTGTCCGCCGGCGGACCTTGGTTGGGGGCCTGCCGGCCAGGGAAGGGGCCCCCGAGAGGGAGGTCACCATGACAGATCACCGAAGCGGGTCAGGCGACGTGCTGGGCGGTCCGGACCCCGTCGGCCGCGAGGATGAGCTCGGCGCCGACGCGGCCGGGGGCGAGGACGAGCTGGGAGCCGACGCAGCCGGCAACGAGGACGAGCTGGGAGCCGACCAGAGCGGCCTGGAGGACGAGCTCGGAACGGACGAGCCAGGCCCGGAGGACGAGCTCGGCGGCTAGCCCGACCGGCAACCGGCCTACGCCGCCGGGCCTTGAGGATGAGCTCGGCGGCTAGCCGGACCTACGCCGCGTCGCGCCTGGCGACCTCTGCGCGGACCAGGGGGATGACCTGCTGGCCGATCTCGATCGCATCAGTGAGCAGGTCGTAGCCGCGCATCGAGATGATGTCCACGCCCAGGTCGATATAGTCCAGGATCGCGGCGGCGACCGTGTCCGGCGTGCCGACGAGCGCATTGGAATTGCCCGCGCCGCCAGTGACCGCGGCGGTCCTGGTCCACAGTGCCCGGTCGAACCTGTCGCCTTCGGACGCGATGGCCAGCAGGCGCTGTGATCCGGTGTTCTCGGGGTTCCTGAGCGGGCGCCGCCGGGAGATGGCGCCGCCGTTAGCCTGCACTCGGTCCTCGATCCGGCCGACGATGTCGTATGCCTTCTGCCAGGCCTTGTCCTCGGAAGCGGCGATGATCGGGCGGAACGCCACCTGAATCTTCGGCATATCCGAGCGCCCGGCCGCCCGGGCGGCAGCCCAGACCGACTGGATCTGCTCCGCCGTGCTGGCGAGCGGCTCGCCCCACAGGCAGTAAATGTCGGCCTCGGCCCCTCCGGCCTGGTAGGCGGCCGGTGAGGATCCGCCGAACGACACCCGCGGCCGTGGCTGCTGCACCGGGAACACATCGCTGACGAAGTCGGCGAACGTGTAGTGCGGGCCCCGATGGTCGAACGGCTCGCGCGCCGTCCACACCTGCTTGACGATCGCCATGTACTCCCGCGTGCGCGTGTAGCGCTCGTCGTGGGTGAGGTAGTCGCCCTCGCGCTGCTGCTCGTGATCGGTGCCGCCGGTAATGAAATGCACCGTCACCCGGCCGTCGCTGATCTGGTCAATGGTCGCGAACGTCTTGGCGGCGAAGGTCGGGTAGGAGACGTTCGGCCGGTGGGCTAGCAGCAGCTGCAGGGTGTCGGTCTTGCTGGCGATATAGGCGGCGGCCGGATTGGGGTCGGGCGATCCGGAGCCGTAGGCGAATAGCACGCGGTCCCAGCCGTTCTCCTCGTGCGCGCGGGCGAGCCGCAGCGTGTAGTCCTTGTCGAAGCTGCCGCCGGACCTGGCAGTGGTCTCGCTGCCGTCATTGGTCGCGGCGATGCCCAGGAACTCAACCGGCATGACTGGCACTCCTTGCAGGGCGGGGCTGTTTGCAGGGCGGGCTGTTTGCAGGGCGGGCTGTTTGCAGGGCGCGGCCGGGGCTGACGCGGCCTTAGGCAGGCGATCCGTATTCGTACGGCAGCTTCTCGCCGGCCTCGCCGGCGATCGGAAGCCTGTTCTCCGCGGGCGGCAGCGGGCAGGTTGCGTACTCGGTGTACGCGCAGGGCAGGTTCGCCGCCCGGTTGAAGTCGAGCGTCACCGCGCCGTCCTCGTCCGGCGGCGGCAGCTGCAGCGCGCGGTTGGCCGGGTAGGTGGTCACGCCCGAGGTCGCGTCGGTGAACAGGATGGTCAGGGTCCCCGGTGCGTGGCCGTTGAAGGCGGTGAGGCGGAACTGCTCGCCGTCGATCTCGAACTCGACGTAGCCCGGTGCGGCATAGACATGCTGGAGGCCCTCGGCCACGGAGCCGACGGTCGTGTCACGCGGTTCGGGGAAGGCGACGTACCTGGCTGGCACTGCCCACTGCGGATCGGGCTGGTAAGCGGGCGTGCCGGCGAAGCTCAGCCGGAGCTGATGGCCGGGGTGGCGGGGGCGGACGATGTCGTAGCCGCCGCGTCGTGCCACCTCGATGACAGCGTTGCCGGAGACCGCGTTAATGCCGCCGCGCTCGGGGATCGCGCCGAAGGCGTAGCGGCCGGTGACATCGGTGCCGCCGACGCTCAGCTTCTCGCCGTCGGCCAGCTCGACCACGACGCCGTCCGGTCCGGTGTGCCAGGCACCCGGCGCGTCCGGGAAGCGCTGCGGCTCGGCGGTCAGCCAGTTCAGGCTCGTGATCGCGAGGAAGCCGTGCTCGGCGCTGAGCACGGCCTCGTGCCGCCGGTGCCAGTCAGCCCAGTCCTGCTCGAAGGCGGTCCTGTCGAGGTCCTGCACGGTCATGGCTGTCCTGCCCTCTCGCCCGGCCGGCGCTATGTCCGGTATGGCCGCTGGAATAGTAGGGATAAGGGCACTGCCAGCCGGCTTATTCCCGTCGCGGGCGCCCGGACGGCGTCGTCCCGGACCTCGCGCGGGGCCGGCCTCGTGCCTAAACCGGGATACTTAGGGATGCGCAATACCTCTTTACCTGCTACGGTCGACAATCGACCGCTAGGTCGCTCACTGCCACTCTGACCAGGCGGCCGACGTGACCGAGCAGATAACGGAGAAGGAGCAGCAGATCGTGAAGATCGGAGTGACTGATCCGGTTCCGCGGGCCGGCTCGCGACGGGGATGCCGGTCATGGCGGTGACGCCCGAGGCCCGTGAGGTGCGCTGGGGCATCGTGGGCACGGCCAACATCGCCAGGGGCCAGTTCCTCCCGGCCCTGCGCGAAGCCGGCGGCCGGGCGGTGGTGGTGGGCAGCCGTACCGCCGGGCGCGCGGGCGCCTTCGCCGCCGAGCACGGCGTCGAGCGTGGCGTGGCCGGCTACGAGCAGGTGGTCGAGTCGCCGGACGTCGACGCCGTCTACGTGGCGTTGCCGAACTCACTTCATGCCGAGTGGACGAAGAGAGCGCTGCAGGCGGGCAAGGCGGTGCTGTGCGAGAAGCCGCTCTGCGTCGGGTCTGCTCAGACCGCGGCCGTACTGGACTTCGCGGCCGCGGCGCCGGGAGGGCCGCTGTGGGAAGCGTTCGTCTTCCCGTTTCAGGCCCAGCACCAGCGGGTGCTCGAGCTGATTGCTGACGGCGCGATCGGCGAGCCGGCCGAGATCGTCAGCTCCTTCCACTTCCGGGTCTCGAATCCGGCGAATATCAGGCTCTCAGCTGAGCTCGGCGGCGGATCGCTGGCCGACGTTGGCTGCTACCCGGTCCGGCTGGCCTGCGAGATCTTCGGCGCCGACGGGGCCGAGGTGACAGCGGGAACCGCCCGGATCAGCGGGGGAGTCGAGGTGGACGCCGCCGGCATCGCGACCTGGGGCTCCCGCAGGCTGCTGCTGACCTGCGGCTTCAGGCGCAGTTACGACACCTTCACCCGCATACTCGGCGATGAGGGTCAGCTCCATCTGACGAACCCGTTCCACCCCGGCGCAGCGGACACACTCGTCCTGCACCGCGGCGGCGAGGCGATCGTGGAGCATCCGACCACGGACGCGCACTCGTTCACCGCGGCACTCCGCCACATTCACGCCGCGGTGCGGGGCGAGACCGCGCCCGCGCACCTCGCGTCGCAGTCGGCTCTCGCCGTAGCGGAGCTGCTCGACGCGCTGCAGACGCAAATCGGGCTGCGGTGATGGCAGTGTCCGACCTCACGATCGCGATCGGCTCCTATCTGGAGCCGGCCCAGGTCGAGCGGATAGCCGCCGCCGGGCCGTCCGTACGCGTGCTCTACGAGCCGGATCTGCTGCCGGTGCCGCGCTATAGCAGCGACCACACCGGGCTGCGCCGCGACCTGACCGAAGCCGCACTCGGGAACTGGCGGGCACTCACGGCCCGCGCGGACATCTTCTTTGACTTTGACTGGCTCGAGCCTGAGGCGATGACACGGCACAGCCCGAACCTCCGCTGGATTCAGGCCACCAGCGCCGGGATCGGCGGCTTCATGCAGCGCACCGGCCTGGACGGCAGCGGCCTGACCGTCACGACAGCGGCCGGGATCCACGCCGTTCCGCTGTCGGAGTTCGCGGTGACCGGAGCACTCTATTTCGTGAAGGGCATACCGCAGCTCCGGGAGCGGCAGGGCGCCCGGCACTGGGAGCGGTATGCGACCAGGCAGCTAGCCGGGCTGCGGGCCCTCGTCGTCGGCCTCGGCGGCATCGGCCGTGCGACCGTGGCGTCCTTTGCCGGCCTCGGCGTGGAGGTATGGGGACTTGGGCGCGATCACGGCTCCTACCAGGTCGCCGGTCTGGCCCGGCTGATTACCCGGTCGCAGCTGGACGCCGCGCTGGCCGAGATCCACATCCTCGTGCTGGCCTGCCCGCTGACCGACGACACCGAGGGCATGATCGGCGCCGCCCAGATTGACCTGCTCAGAGCGGATGCGATTGTCGTCAATATCGCCCGCGGCCCGCTCATTGACCAGCGTGCGCTGACGGAAGCGCTGGCCGACGGACGGCTCGGGGGCGCCTGTCTTGACGTGTTCGCCGTGGAGCCGCTCCCCCCCGACGATCCGCTGTGGACGCTCGGCAACGTGCTCGTCTCGCCGCACTCAGCCTCGACGGTCGCCACCGAGAACGCCGCGCTCGTCGATCTGTTCCTCGACAACCTCGGCCGGTTCACGGCCGGCGTCCCGCTGCGCAACCTCTACGACCCGGTCCGGGGTTATTAGCCCACGAAAGGAAGAGCTGTACGTCATGAGCACTGAAGAGCTTCGGGTCGCCGTAGTCGGAGCGGGCAGCTGGTCCGAGCGCGCCCACGTTCCCGGGTGGCAGCGCGATCCGCGGGTGCAGGTGGCCGCGGTCGCGGACCTGGACGCCGCGGCGGCAGTGCGGGTGTCCAGCCAGTTCGGCGTTGCCCGCGCGGTCACCGATTACCGCGAGCTGCTCGAGGACCCCTCTATTGACGTCATCGATGTGGCCACCGGCAACGAGGCCCATTTCCAGATCTCCTGGGATGCGCTGGAGGCCGGCAAGCACGTGCTGTGCGAGAAGCCGGTGCACCGCGACGCCCGGCAGACCAGGGCGGCAGCCGAGCTGGCCGCCGCCAAGGGCCTGAAGACAAAGCTCGGATTCACCTTCCGGTACGCGCCGGCGGTGCTGTACGCGAAGGAGCTCATCGACTCGGGCTTTGTCGGCGAGCCGTACGTGTTCAACGGCTACGAGCAGAACAGCCAGTGGATCGACCCGGCTACGCCGCTGCGCCAGGCGGAGGGCGCCGAGCCAGACGGAGCCGAGATCACCGTCTCGTCCATCGAGGGCTACGGCGCGCCGATCATCGACATCATGCACTGGTGGGTCGGCCGCCCGCTGGCCAGCGTGGTCGGCACCATGCGGAATTTCGTGCCGGTGCGCATGGTGCGCTCCAGCGGCCAGCTGCAGCGCATGAACATCGACGACGGCGACATGTGGATCTGCGAGTTCGACACCGACGTCATGGCCTCGATCCAGTCCTCGTACGTCACCGTCGGCAACTACCCCGGCATCGAGGCGAGGATTTACGGATCCGAGGGCGCGCTGATCGTGCGCCTGGTGGAGGAGTTCGGCATCTGCCAGACCATCAGGACCGCGACGAAGGATTCGGTGGAGTTCGTCGAGCGGGAGATCCCGCAGCGGTTCTTCCCCGAGGGCGGCAGCAGCACCGAGCCGTGGCCGTTCCTGTTCTACTCCAACCTGGTGCGCAACTTCGCCGACGAGATCCTCGGCGGCGGCGACGAGAACCAGGGCGACTTCGCCCAGGGTGCCATCGTGCAGCGCACCATCAACGCGTTCGAGCGCTCGGCCCGCGAGCGTCGCTGGGTGGCCTTCGACGAGGTCGAGGGTGTCTGAGGCGTCGACTGCGGGGACGGACGCCCTGACGGCAGCACATCGGTGGGGCAGCCTGGCCGCCGGTCTCGGTGCGGCCGGCCCGCTGCTCGACGCCGCCGTCGGAGCAGCCGCCGAGGCCGGCGCCAGCTACGCCGACGTCCGCCTGTCCGAGACGGAGGAGCTGCGCCTGTACGCGGTGTCCGGCCGGGCTCCGGACGAGCGGACCGAGGGCAGCCTCGGACTCGGTGTCCGCGTTCTCGTCGACGGCGTCTGGGGCTTCGCATCCCGTCCGCTCCGGGAGACCGGCGACGCGGCGGCGGCGGCGCGGGAGGCGATCCGCAACGCCAGGGCGGCCGCGGCCGGTTCGCGCGAGCGCGTGACCCTGCCATCCAGGGCGGCCGAGTGCGGCTCCTACCAGACAGCTGCCGCCGTCGACCCGTTCGCCGTGTCTGCAGCCGACCGCGAGCGAGTGGTGGCGGACGCGCTGGCTGCCGCGATGGCGACGGACGGCGTGGTGCAGGCCCAGGCCGGCGTCAACGCCAAGCGCAGCCACCGGTACTTCGCCAGCACCGAGGGCTCCCGGCAGGAACAGCACTTCGTCGAGTCGGGCGGCATGGTGCTTGCTGTCGCCAGCGATGGCCGGCTCGTCCAGCGGCGCAGCTATCCCAACTCGTTCCACGGCAATACCGCGGCAGCTGGCTGGGAGTACGTGCAGGGCCTGCGGCTGCCCGAGAACGCCGCCAGGGTCGGCGCCGAGGCGGTCCAGCTGCTGACCGCGCCCGTGGCGGCGTCAGGGACGGCAGACATCGTCATCGGCCCCGCGCAGCTCGCGCTCCAGATCCACGAGTCGACCGGGCATGCGCTCGAGCTTGACCGCATTCTCGGTGACGAGGCCAACTTCGCCGGCCGGTCGTTCGTCGGGCCTGACGCGGTGGGACGCCTCCGGTACGGCTCGCCGGCGGTCAGCATCGTCGCCGATGCCACAGTGCAGGGCACCCGCGGCAGCTTCATGTTCGACGACGAGGGCACCAGGACCAGGCGGACGATGCTGGTCACCGAGGGAATGATCACGAACTTCCTGTCCAGCCGGGACAGCGCCGCGAGGATAGGCGCCGAGTCCACGGCGGCGGCGCGGTCCGACGGCTGGGGTTTCCTGCCCCTGTGCTTCGCGACCAACGTCTTTCTCGAGCCGGGAACGGGCTCGACCGACGAGCTTCTCGATCGCCTGGGCGCGGGGTATTACCTGGATGACAACAAGAGCTGGTCGATCGACAGCCAGCGGCTCAACTTCCAGTTCGGCACCGAGGTCGCCTGGGAAGTCCGCAAGGGCAGGCGAACGCGGCTGGTCAGGGACTTCTCCTACGGAGGGATAACGCCGCGGTTCTGGGGCTCGCTTGAGGCGAGCGCCGGCCCGGCGGAGTTCGCGACCTTCGGCATGCCCTGCGGCAAGGGCGAGCCCAAGGAATGGGGATTCCTGTCCCACGGCGCCGCGCCCTCACTATTCCGCGGCGTCCGGGTCGGAGTGGCCTGATGGACGCCGGGACGCTGCGGCCGTGGGCTGGCGAGGACCGTGCGCTGGCGGCGCTGGAGGACGCGCTCGGCGCCGCGGCCGCCGACCATCTCGAGATCTTCATGGCCGCCAGGACCGGCCAGCACACCCGGTTTGCCGGCGAGCGGGTGCATCAGGCGCAGACGATCATCGAGTGCCAGGTCATGGTCCGGGCCGTGGCTGGCACCGGGAGCGCCCGGGTGGCGGTTAGCGGCCTGGCCGATGCGCGAGGCGCGGTGGCCGCCGCGGCGGACCTGGCGCGACTTAGGGACGGCACGGCCGGCGCGGCGGTGCCACCTGACGTGGCCGGCCCCGCCAGCCCGGACGTGCCTGGCGGGCTGTGGCAGGACGCCACCGTCGCCTGGGATGCCGGCCCGCGCTCCGTGCTTGCCGGCAGCATCATGGACTCGGCGCGCCGGGCGGGCGGAACCGCTGCCGGCGTGCTGAACGCCGCGGTGACCGAACTGGCTGTTGTGACGACCGGCGGGCAGCGCTGCTACGCGGCCGCGACCGAGGCGGGATTCTCGCTGACGGCGCGGGTCGGCGAGGCCTCCTCCTACGCGGCCGATCTCAGCCGTGACGCCCGCAGCCTCGGGGTTGCCGAGTGGGCGGACAGTGTCATCGGCCAGGCGGCCAGGACGGGCCGGGTGGTGCCCGTGCCTGACGGCGTGCACGACGTTGTGTTCGGCGGGCTCGCGACCGGGGAGCTCATCGGGTTCGTCCCCGACTTCGGGTTCCGTGCCCCGGCTGCGGCAGCGGGGATCGGCCTGGCTGCGACCCGGCCTGGAGCTGTCGTCGCGCCCGCCGGCATCACGATCGCCGATGACGCGCGGGCTGGCGTCGGCCTGCCGTTTCCGTTCGACCAGGAGGGCACGCCGAAGCGGCGAGTGGACCTGATCGCGGCCGGCCGGGTCGGCACCGCGGTGAGTGACCTGGCCTCGGCTGATGCGACCGGAGGGTCGTCGACCGGGCACGCGCACATCGCCAGGGAGTCCTCGCCTGCCCCCGAGGCTGCCAACCTCGTCATGACGCCGGGCACCGGCACGCAGGACGCGCTCATCGCCGGCGTCGAGCGCGGGCTTTACATCCAGCGGCTCTGGTACAACCGGCTGGTCGACGCCGAGGCGGGCACGGTCGTGGGCACCAGCCGGGACGGCTGCTTCCTGATCGAGGACGGCAAGCTCACGGCGGGCCTGGCTGGCGGGCGGTTCACCGAGAGCGTGCTGGGCGCGCTGGCCCGCACGGACGGCATCGGCGCGCGCCTGATCACGCAGCCGGTGCCGAACGTCTGGAACGGCTGCACGTCAGCCCCGGCCATCCGGGTCCGCGGATTCCGCTTTGGCAGCCGGGCGGGAAAGGCGGCGATGTCATGATAATTACGACGGAGGTCAGCCAGGCTGACGGCCGTCATCGGCCGGCTGAGAGCCGCCCGGGGTCATCGATATCGACGCCAGGTTCATCGCCGGGTAGCGTCGGGGCTGGCCGATCATGACGGGGGCCGGGGCAGCGGCATGCTGCGGGCTGCCAGGTAAGACAGCGCCGGAGGCTGACGGTGATCATGGCTGAACCTCGCCGGTGCCGGTCACCGTGGCCGGCTACCTGCCTGCGGCACGTGTCGCGGGCCCGCCTGAAGGAGGCTTCGTGATCTCCCACCAGTCACTGCCCGACGCCGTCCGGATGACCCTCAGGCGGCGGATACTCAACAACGAGCTGGTTGCTGGCGAGCGTCTGATCGAGGCCAATCTGGCGGCTGAGTTCGGCGTCAGCCGGACCACGCTGCGCTCCGCCCTGATGGAGCTCAAGAACGACCGGCTGGTCGAGTTCCTGCCGCGCCGGGGGTGCTCGGTGGCGCGCATGTCGCGCGCCGAGGTGGAGGATGCCTGCTTTGCGCGCTACCTGCTCGAGGCGGGTGCGGCCTGCGAGGACCGGGCCACGATCGACTCCAATCTGGTGGCGTCGCTGGAGAAGGAACTGGACGCCATGGCGGACTCGGCTGATGCCGGCGACCTGGCGGCGATCGTGGAGTGCGACACCCGCCTGCATGGCCTGCTCGTCGAGGCCGGGGGCCGCGCCCGGCTGGCCGAGCTGTGGCATGCCCTGGACGGGCAGATGGGCGCCCTGATGCGGTCCTCGCTGGAGTTTCAGGGCGGCGACCTGTCCGAGGTCGTCACTCGCCATCAGCTGCTGATCGACGCCGTCCGCACGGCGGACCGCGGGGTGATCGCGGCGGCGATCAAGGATCATTACCTCAACCCGCGATCGTTCCATGACCATGACGACGAGGGCTGAAACGCAGGGCTCCGCGACGCCGCTCCGCGTCCCGCCGTCCCTGGCCGCGGCGTCGCTTGACGGCTACGCAGCGGTCTACGGCCGCTCAGTCCTGGAGCTCGACCTGGCGCTCGCAGCCGCACCGGCGCCGCCGGACCTGATCGACCTGACGCACGGGGACACCCGTGCCTTCGAGCCGCCTGCGGCTGCTGTCGCCGACTTCGCCGCGGCCGTGGCGGAGAACACCGAGGCCTACACCTCGTATCGCGGCAGCGCTGCACTGCGGTCGGTGCTCGCCCCCAGGCTCGCCCGGCTGCTCGGCCGGCCCGTCGATGGCGGCAGCGAGCTGATCGTCACACCGGGGACTCAGGGCGGCCTGTTCGCCGCGCTCTCCGCCCTCATCTCGCCGGGGGATGTAGTCGCGCTGCCGGATCCCGAGTACTTCATGAGCGAGCGGATCATCGCCTATCTCGGCGGCACCGCTCTGCGGATCCCGCTGATCCAGGATTCCCGCGGCCTGCTGCGGATCGAGACCGCAGCGCTTGATGCCGCAGCCGATGCCGACCTCCTGGTGCTGTCGCACCCCAACAACCCGACCGGCGGTGTCTACTCGGCGCGGACCGTGCGCGCGCTTGCGTCGATGGTGACGAGTTCCGGCATGCTGGCGGTCGTTGACCAGCTGTACTGCCGGCTGATCTTCGCCGGTACTGAGTACCTGCATCTCAGCGCCCTGCCCGGGATGGCCGACCGGACGGTCACATTGCTCGGGCCGTCCAAGACCGAGTCGATGAGCGGTTACCGGGTCGGCGTTGCCGTCGGCCCGGCCCCCGTCGTCGATGCCATGGAGCGGGTGGTGTCGATGGCCTCGCTGCGCACGGCAGGATACGCGCAGCAGTCGCTTCGGCACTGGATGGCCGGAGACGACGCCTGGCTCGCGGAGCGCGTTGCGGCTCACGCGGTCATTCGCGACAGCCTGGCCGGCCGCCTCGCCGCGATTCCGGGCGTGACGGTCCAGCCACCGGCCGGCAGCTCGTATGTGTTCCCGGACGCCTCCGCCGCGGCCGGCGCCGACGATCATGCGCTGGCGGTCGCGCTGAAGGCGCACGGTGTCCTGGTGAGCCCTGGCTACCAGTTCGGCCCTGCGGGGCGGGGCCGGTTCAGGATCAACTTCTCTCAGGACCCGGCGCGGCTGGCTGCGGCACTGGACCGGATCGAGTCCGTGCTGGCGGGCTGAGCGACAGCCCCTGCGGCGCGGTCTCGGGCGGGGCTGTCCGCGCGATCAGCTGGCGGCGGCGATGAGGTCGATCTCGACATCGACTCCGGTGCGGAAGCTGAGCCCGGGAAGCGTGGTCCTGGCGGGCCTGGCCGCGCCGAACACGTCCGCGAACACCGCGTCCGTCTCCGCGAACAAGCCGGCGTCCCGGATGTAGACCGTTGCCCTGATGACACGATCCAGGCTGCTTCCTGCCGCACTCAGCACGGCGGCCAGGTTGCTGAGGGCCTGCCGGGTCTGCGGTCCGGCTCCGGCCGGCACGGTCCCGCTCACCGGGTCAACGCCGACCTGGCCGGAGCAGTAGATCAGGCCGGCGTGAACGACCGCGTGCACGTAAGCGCCGATCGGCGCCCGAAGCTCCGGGACGACAATCCGGCTCAGGTCTGCTGTCACTGCCCGCTATCGAGCGGAAGAGTGACCCAGCGGCGCTCGCGATGGGAGATCTCGACAGCGTTGACGACCTGCTGCACCCAGAGACCGTCGTCGAAGTTGCCCTCGTTCCCGTCATGATCGCCGAGAATCTCAGTGGCGAAGTTAGCGGTCAGGTTCGCGTAGTACAGCGTTCGCCACGACTCCCGGGGGCTGCCGCCTGCCGGGTAGTAGCTGGCCGGTACCTCGACATCACGGAACTCCACGTCGTCGGGCCTGGCCATCTTGAAGGTCTCGCAGATGCCGAACTCCTCGACCAGCCGCGCGATCGCCGCTCCCTCCGAGCCGTAGACCCGCACCTCGATGCCGGGATAGTTGCCGACGGTGACGAAGCTGGTCTGCACCGAGCAGATAGCGCCGCTGGCGAACTCGCCGATGAAGATGTCGCCGTCATCGATGTTCGTCCGCGTCATTAGGCCGGTGTCGGCGATCATGCGCTCGGGGACGAAGTTGCGCATGACCCCGACGACTGCCGTCAGGTCGGAGTCCATCAGCCAGTGGCCGATGTCGATGACCGGCGCGCCGTAGCCTTCCAGCGAGGCGACCTTGATCGGGCCGTCGTTGGCGCGCTCGCTGCTGCGCAGCGGCGTCTGCGGGTTCAGCCACTGCGAGTTCTGCTCGTAGGCGTTGTAGATGTAGGGCGTGCCGAGGTCGCCGCGCGCGACCAGGTCCTTCAGGTACCGCACGGCCGGGCTGTAGCGGAAGGTCAGGCCGACCTTGGTCTTCAGGCCCTTAGACCTGGCCAGGTCCGCCGCCCGCCGGACGTCACGGAAGTCGTGGGCGACCGGCTTCTCGCTGAGCACGTGCTTGCCGGCCTCGATGGCGGCCATGTTGATCTCGAAGTGCTGGGTGTCCCTGGTGACGACATCGATGACGTCAATGTCGTCGCGCCTGAGCAGGTCCCGGTAGTCCCCGGTGGCGACCGCGCCGTATTTCTGCGCCGCCTCGCCAGCCCGCTGCGGGTCCACGTCGCAGACGCCGACGATCTGGCAGCGCTCATCCCGCGCCCAGCCGGGCAGATGGGCCCAGTTTGCCCACCGGCCGGCCCCGATGACGCCGACGCCGAGTCGCCTCGCTGCCATGTGGTCCGCCTTCCCGACACTCCCGGCCGCCGCAGCGACACCGCTCAAGCTCGTCGATTGTCGACAACCATCTCATAATGAACCTAGTTACTCTCCGGGGTCAATACCCGCACGATGGGGGACTTGACGCCACGCAACGTCCGCGAAATAGTCGTGGTTGACGATCGACAATTGGCATCGAGTGAGGACGGATGATGGCTGACGCCGCGGGCGCCCTGTTCGCCGTGCCGCCTGAGGCGGCCGCGTGAAGGCGGAGTCGAATGCATCCCGGCTGGTCAGCCAGGTGCTGGCCGGCGAGGTCTGGCCGGCGCTCGCGGACCGGCACGCCTATCGCGTAGGCCCGGACGGGCAGCCGTTCGTGCTGCCCGGCATGGGCGGCGTCACGCTGGACGTGCACTGCGGGGATGCGGCCACCGGCTACGCCTCCGATCACCTGGAGCCAGGCGCATCCGTGCGCCACAGTGACCCGGCCGCGAACATGGCACTGCAGTTCCTCACCTGCGTCGGGAACGAGGTCTGTGTCGCCTCGGGCCCGGCCGCGGGCGCTGCCGGCCACGTGATCGGCCAGCACGCCTACGTACTCGTTGACTTCCCGGCCGCCGTCGTCGCCGGCGTCACCACCGGCGACCAGGTCACGGTGACCGCCGTCGGCCAGGGCCTGGCACTGACCGGCCACCCGGCGATCACGCTCAAGAACTGCTCGCCACGCCTGCTCGCGGCCATGCCGGGCGGCACGGGCGCGGACGGACGACTCGAAGTGCACGTCGCGGCCACGGTGCCAGCCGAGGCCGTCGGCGCGGGCTCGGGGATGGTGTCGGAATATGCCAACACCGATCTCATGGGTGCATACGCCGGCCTCGGCGAGGACCTGTCGCTTGGCCTTGAGGGGCTGCGGATAGGCGACATCGTCGCGCTGGAGGACTCCGACCACAGATATGGCCGCGGGTACCGGGAGGGCTACCTGACGATCGGGGTGATCTCCACCGGGCAGTGCATGCTATTCGGGCACGGGCCGGGTCCGAGCTCGCTGATGAGCGGTCCGGCTGAGGCGTTCCGGCTGGTAAACGATGCCGACGCCAACCTGTCCAGCTGGCTGCACGAGGGACAGGAGGCGAGCCGGTGAGCGCCGTCGCAGAGCGCACGGAACTCCGCGCGGTCGCCATGAACCTGCTCGGCCTGATCGAGCAGCCAGAGCTCGGCGACACCCCCTACCGGGTGAGCTGGGAGGGGAAGCCGTACGTGCCGGCCGGAGACGGCGGCATCGTGCTGGGTGTCCGGCTCGGCGAATCCGCGTTCGCCCGTGACGCCGATCACGCCGCCCCCGGCGCGTGCCTGGTCCACTCCGACCAGGCCGCGCGGCACGCGCTGACCATCTACTCCTGCATCGGCAACCAGGTCGTGATCAGGACAGGCCAGGCAGCAGGCGCTCGCGGCATCGTCGTGGGCAAGCGCGGCGAGGCCGGCCGCGTCATCGTCAGCCTGGCCCAGGATGATCTGGCCAGGCTCCGGCCCGCGGACCAGGTGGCGGTTCGGGCCATCGGCCAGGGCTGGCACCCTGCGGGCTTTCCGCCCGGGGTCACCCTGCTGAACACCGATCCGGCTGCGTTCGCTGCGCTCCCGCTGGCGGTCGACGCCGGCCGGGTGATCGCCAGTGTCCGCATGATCGTCCCGAGTAAACTGGCAGGCAACGGTATCGGGCGACCAGCCGCGGGGTGGGATCTGGACTTGCAGCTGGCCGCTCCGGCCCCGGGTCCTGAAGGCGCCGCCGGGCTGCTGCTCGGCGACCTCGTAGCGGTGTCTGATCTGGACGCGCGGTGGAACATGGGCTACCGCCGCGGCTGGCTGACTGTCGGGCTGGTGGTGCACGGTTCGAGCCCGATGCCGGGTCACGGACCGGGAATGACGCCGATCCTGACCGGGCCGGCGGCCGTCCTGCGGGCAGAACCAGACCCTGCCGGGCACGCCGGCCTGACCGAGGCCATAGCGCAGTCGCTGACTGCCGCCGAGGGCGAACTACGGTAGCGGGCGAATGTCAGCACGCAGGAAGAGGTGCGAGCCATTCTCGAGCATGTGTCACTTCCCGAAGCGGTAACCCGCGCGCTGCGCTACCGCATTCTCAACAACGAGCTGCCGGCCGACTCGCGGCTGGTTGAGGCCAACCTCGCCGCCGAGTTCGGCGTCAGCCGCGGCACCATCAGGGACGCCATGCGCAGTCTGCATGCAGAGGGCCTGATCGACATCGTGCCGCGGCGTTACAGCGTCGTCACCCGGATGTCCACGGAGGACGCCGAGGACGTCTGCTACGCGCGTTACGTACTTGAGGACGCGAGCCTGGAAGGCGGTTTCCGAACGGGCCGCAAGGAGCTGGCCAAGAGGCTTCGACTGGCGCTCGAGCATATGTCCGTGGCCGCGCGACTCAATGACCTGGACGCGCTGGTGGACAGCGACACCCAGTTTCACCAGGTGCTCATCGACGTCTCGGGCCGGCGCTGGCTGAAGGACCTGTGGAGCATACTCAACAGTCAGATGGGCGCCCTGATGCGGGCCGAGCTGGAGCGCCAGGGCATTGACATGCCCGAGACCGTCCAGCGGCACGTGGGGATCGTCGCTGCGGTCAGCGACGGTGACCTGCCCCGGCTCCGGGCCGAGCTGCGGGCGCACTACCTTGGCGGCTTCCCCGTCCTGGACGATGCACCATGGAACGACGGGCAGCAGGCGGCCGAAGACGACGGGCACCAGGCGGGGTGAGCGCGCCATCGCGGCGGCCTGGCCTGCAGCCGCCGATCATGACCAGCAGCTGTCGCGTCACCGGCAGGCGTGACAGGCGCGGCGGACCGGCAGAGCGGAGCTAGCACATGGCTGTTTTCACCGGAGTCGGCGTGGCGCTCCTGACGCTGCTGACGCAGGACGGCAGTGTCGACGCGCCGGCTACCGGCGCGCTGGCCAGCGATCTGGCGGCGCGCGGCATGCGCGCCATCCTGGTCTGCGGCACGACCGGCGAGGCCGCCACCCTGACCGACGCGGAGCGGGTGGAGCTGATCAGCGCGGTGCGGTCGCAGGTGCCCGCCGCGGTCCCGGTGCTGGCCGGCACCGGCGCGACGACGGCGGAGCGCGCTGCGGCCCTGACAACGGCAGCCGTCGGCGCGGGTGCCGATGCGGTCCTGGCCTGGCCTCCGCCCGGCAGCCACGATCTGGCGGGCTACTTCGGCGCCATTGCCCTGGCGGCATCCGGGCGGCCGGTGCTGGCCTACCACATCCCCTGGGTGTCGGCCCCCGGCGTCCCCCTTGATGAGCTGCCCGGCCTGCCGGTGGCCGGCCAGAAGGACTCCTCCGGCGACGCGGACCGGCTGCTGGCGGAGATCGGGCGGTACGAGGGCGCGACGTATGTCGGCTCGTCAGCCCTGCTGTCGCTCGCCGGGCCGCTCGGCGCCACCGGAGCGATCCTGGCGGTGGCGAACGTCGAGCCTGAGCTGTGCTGTCAGGCATTCAGCGGCGACGCGGCAGCCCAGCTGAAACTGACCGATATTCACCTGACTGCTCGCGCCGGCGGTCCGCGGGCGCTCAAGCTCGTCCTGGCACAGCGGCGGCCCGTGGTTGCCCTGAGCCGCAGCACCTGACGCTCAGTCCGAGGGCCGTGCGCGGCAGCCGGCCCGGTCTGGCCTGGTCCGGCCCGGTCCGGTCCGGTGGGTGATCGGCCAGGCTACGCTCGCTGGCGGCCTGTGACCCAGTCGTAGCGGATGTCGTCGTCGATGATCGCCGCGCCGGCCCGGCTGCCCACGCCCGCGCCGCCGTCGACGTGGTACACCGAGCCGGTTACGTAGCTGGCCCCGGCTGAGCACAGCCACAGCACCAGGTTCGCGACCTCCTGCGGCTCGCCCGGCCTGGCCAGCGGCAGGGCCGGGATGCGCCGGGCCAGGCTCTCGGCCATTGCCGGCGGCAGCGGCTTGGGCTGGGTGTCGATCAGGCCGGGACTGACGCAGTTCACGAGGATCTCGTAGGGCGCCAGCTCGATCGCGGCGACGCGGGAGAAGCATTCCGTGGCCGCGCGGCTGCTCGCGTACGCCGCAGCGCCGGCGGAGCCGCGGTTGCTGACTCCGGAGGAGAAGTTCACAATCCGGCCGCCCTGACCCTGCTCGATCATTGCCCTCCCGGCCTGCTGGGTCATCAGGAAGGTGCCGCGGCAGTTCACCGCGAACACGGTGTCCCACACGCGTGCGGTCTCCTCGAGCAGGCTGGTGTGCGGCGCTACCGCGGCGTTGTTCACGCAGAAGCTGAGCTTGCCGAAATGCCGCACCGCGCTGTCGATGATGCTCGCCGCGCCGTCTTCGGAACTGACGTCAGCGTCCACCGCCACCACCGAGTCGCCATAAGGCGCGCATGTCTCCGCCAGCCCGGACTTGTCCCGGTCGGCGGCAACCACCCGGCAGCCGGCCTCAGTGAAGGCCCCCACCATGGTCCGGCCGACGCCGCGGGCCGCGCCGGTGATAACGGCGACCTCGCCGGAGAAGTCATAGGAGACGTTCATCTACTGTCCTTTCTGGACGAGCCTGCGGGGCGGTGTGGTGCCTGGACCGCGCCTCAGGCGGCGGGGTCGGGGGCCGCGGAGGTCGCCGCTGGCTCGACCGGGACCTGCAGGGGGAAGTGGCACGCGGCCCGGTGCTCGCCGCCAAAGCCCAGGTCCGGCGGCAGCTCGTCGGCGCACAGCTGCTGCGCCCGCGGGCACCGGGTGCGGAACACGCAGCCGGATGGCGGGTCCAGAGCCGACGGCAGCTCGCCCGTGATCGCGCCTGCGGACCGCTGGTGGTGCGGATTCGGCACCGGGATCGAGGCCAGCAGGCCCGCGGTATACGGGTGCGCCGTCCGGTCGTAGACATCGCTGACGGTGCCCAGCTCGACCAGCCGCCCGAGGTACATTACGCCGATCCGGTCGGCCATGTACCGGACGACCGAGAGGTCATGCGAGATGATCAGGTAGGTCAGCGAGTGATCGGCCTGCAGGCGCTTCATCAGGTTCAGGATCTGCGACCTGATGGACACGTCCAGCGCCGACACCGGCTCGTCGGCCACGATCAGCTTCGGGCTCAGCGCGAGTGCCCTCGCCAGGCCGATCCGCTGGCGCTGGCCGCCGGAGAACTCATGCGGGAACCGGTCGGCTGCACTGCGGCTCAGGCCAACCTCGTCCAGCAGCTCGCCGGTCCGCTGCCGCTGCTCGGCCCGGGTGCCGATGGCCTGGATCGCGAGCGGCTCGCTGAGGATGGTCCCGACTCGCATCCGCGGGTCGAGCGACGCGTACGGATCCTGAAACACCAGCTGCAGATCACTGCGCAGCTTGCGGACCTTCTTGGACGGCAGCGTGCCCAGGTCGTTGCCGTCGAAGACGATACTGCCGGCGGTCGGCTTCTCGAGCGCCACCATCATCCGGCCGATGGTCGTCTTGCCGCAGCCTGACTCACCGACCAGGCCGAAGGTCTCGCCTGCGCGGATCTCGATGCTGACATCGGTGACCGCCTTCACCGACCCCGTGCGCCGCTGCAGCAGCCCGGCGGTGACGGGAAACTCCTTGTGCACTCCGGCTAGCTGGAGCAGCGGCCGGCCACAGCCGGCGGGGGCTCGCTGCTGTCTGCCGCCGACGTGCTTGCGGCCGACGTGCTTGCTGCCGTCGTGGTGGCTGCCGCCGCCGTGGCCGCGGGAACCTCGGTTTCGGCTATCTCGTCGATGGCCTCGATGTCGGTGGCGCTGGTATCCGTGGGGTGGAAGCAGGCGAACTCATGCGCCTGATCGGCGCCGCCCAGCACCGGATCCCTCTCCCGGCAGTCCGGCTGCGCGTAGCGGCAGCGCGGCGCGAACCGGCAGCCGGTCAGCGTGCCGGTTAGCTCCGGCGGCAGGCCCGGAATCGAGTAGAGCCGGTGCCGCGCGTCCTGGTCCACCTTGGGGATGGAGGCCAGGAGCGCCTCAGTGTAGGGGTGACGCATCTCGCCGAACAGCCGCTCGGTGGTCGCGTGCTCGACGATCCGGCCCGCGTACATCACGTACGTGTTGTCGGCGCGCTCGGCGATCACGCCGAGATCGTGCGTGATCAGGATGACGGCCATCCGCAGCCGGTCCTTCAGGCTGTCGATGAGATCAAGAATCTGCGCCTGGATGGTGACGTCCAGAGCGGTCGTCGGCTCGTCGGCGATGAGCAGCCTGGGCTCATTGGCCAGTGCCATCGCGATCATGACCCGCTGGCGCAGGCCGCCTGACAGCTGATGCGGGTAGTCGTCGAGGCGCTCAGCTGGCCTGGGCATGCCGACCAGCGCCAGCACCTCGGCGGCCCGCTCCAGGCCGGCCTTGCGGCTTACGTCCTTGTGCTGCTGCACGCTCTCGGCGATCTGGCGGCCGATCGGCATGGTCGGGTCGAGTGAGGTCATGGGGTCCTGGAAGACCATCCCGATGTCGCCGCCACGGACCTTCCGCATCTCGCTGTTCGACAGCTGCACCAGATCGTGGCCGTCCAGCAGCACCTGCCCGGCGCAGATGCGGCCGCCTGGCGGCAGCAGCCGGATGACCGAGGTCCCGAGCATGGTCTTGCCGCAGCCGGACTCGCCGACAAGGCCGAGCGTCTCGCCCTCGGCGACGGCGAGGCTGACGCCGTCGACCGCGCGCACCGTCGCGTCGCGCAGCCGTATCTCGGCCCGCAGGTCCCTGATCTCCAGGACGCTCACTGGTGCCCGCCAGGAACGCGGTCGCGGCCGGTCAGCCTTGATGAGCCTGTCACGGGGTCTGGTCCTCCATTCGCGCTGCGCTCACCACGGGCGAGCTCGGGCTGGCCATGCCGGGTCACCGGAGCCGCACGTCAAGCAGGTCACGCAGTGCGTCGCCGACGAAGTTGAAGGCCACCACGACCACCACGATGAGAATGCCGACCGGGTAGATCTGCCACCAGTAACCAGCAAAGATGTAGCTGGAGCCGTCGGATAGCATGCCGCCCCAGGTAGCGGCCGGCGGCGGCAGGCCGAAGCCGAGATAGCTGAGTATCGCCAGGATCAGGATCGCGTCCGCGACCTGGAACGTCGCGTTGACCACGATCGTGGACACGGTGTTTGGGATGATGTGCCTGATGACGGACCGGGCCGACCCTCCGCCCATCACCTTGACCGCCTGGACGAACTCGCGCGTCCGCAGCGACAGGCTCTCGCCGCGCACCAGCCTCGAGGGCACCTGCCAGGCCAGGAACGATAGCACCACGATCAGTTCCAGCGTGCTCGGTGCCACGCTCGTCGCCAGGATGAGCAGCAGGAAGAGGGCGGGTACTGCCAGGATCACGTCGACGATGCGCATCATGGCCGAGTCGATGAACCCGCCCGTGAAGCCCGCGATAGCACCCCAGATGACGCCGAAGCTGGTAGCCAGGACGGCGACAGCGGCGCCGATCTCCAGCGAGCTCTGGCCTCCCACCATCAGCCGCCCGAGGATGTCGAAGCCATTGTCGTCGGTGCCGAGCGGGTGGCCGCTGCCCGGCTTCAGGTTGGAGGCGGCGAGGTTAGAGGCGACCTGGTTGGTGTGGTAGACCAGCGGCCCGACGAAGCAGAACAGGCACGCGGCCGCGATCGTGGCCAGTCCGACGATGCCGAGGGGACTGATGCGCAGCCGGCTGCGCGTGCGGACCGTGCCGCCGGCCGGCGCTGGCTCGGCGACGGCAGCAGCGGCCGCCCCGGCGGCGGTCGGACGCGAGAACATGGTCATCTGCGGGCCCCTAGCTGTACCGGATGCGCGGGTCGAGCGCGGCGTAGGCGATGTCGGCCAGCAGATTTCCGACGACCGTTGTCACCGCGACGATGACAGTGATGCCGAGTTCCACGGGATAGTCCTGGCTCTGGGCCGAGGTGAAGAACAGCAGACCCGTTCCCGGGTAATTGAAGATCTGCTCGATCACCAGGCCGGCGGTGAACAGCCAGGGCAGGGACAGGCCGAGCAGCGTGACGATCGGCAGCATGGAGTTCCGCAGTACGTGACTCACGAGGATCTTGTGCTCGGGCAGGCCCTTGGACCTCGCTACCTTGATGTAGTCCTGGGCCAGGCTCTCGATCGCCGAGGCTCGCATATACCGGCTGAAGAGCGCGAAGTTGATCAGGACCAGGGCGAGGACCGGGAGGATGAGCGCGACCGGATCGGTGAGTACCTGGCCCAGCGTGGTGCCCTGCGGCGCCTCCGGCGGGAAGATGTGGAGCCGCGCGGACAGGATGTCGATCAGCAGCAGCGCTAGCCAGAAGGTCGGCATCGAGTACAGCAGGAAGGAGACGCCGGTCAGGCTGTGGTCGAGCATCCGGTTGCGGCGGATGGCCTGGGCGATGCCGATCGGCACGGCGATGAGGACGGCGATCAGGAACGAGATGCCGACCAGGAACAGGGTCTTCGGGAGGTCAAGCGCCAGCAGCGAGTCGACGCTGATGTTGAGCTTGTAGGAATAGCCCAGGTTGCCGTGCAGCAGCTGGTCGACGTAGTGCAGATACTGCACCGGCAGCGGGCTGTTCAGTCCGTACTCCCGGTTGAAGGCGGCGATCGTCACCGGAGTGGCCTTGGCGCCGAGGATGGCGCGGGCCGGGCCGCCGGGCAGGTGATGCAGCAGCAGGAACACGATGATGGTGACGCCGATGACGACGACGACGGAGTGGATCAGCCGGTAGGCCAGGTAGCGGGTCATGGCGCGGTCCCTGCGCCGCGCCGGGTGAAATCCCGCAGCACGTTCCCGGTGACCGTTGCCACGTTGTTCTTGTAAGCGGCGTGACTGAGGCTGGCACTCCAGGCGATGGACCCGACGCTGAAGACCGATCCGCCCGCCGGCGTTTCGAGGTAGGTCATGTCGGCCCTGACGTACTCGGACTGCGAGCCGCCCTCGCGGGTACTCATTTCCTCGACCTCTTCCACGGCGCGCTGATAGGTGTCATCGTGCTTGCCGCGGGTGCTGGCGACCACGAGCGTCCCCGGCGGCGTGCCGAGCGACGGATCGGCCCGGTCCAGCTCGTCGGCTGCGGCCCCGCCGAGCTTCAGGCCGAAGTCGCCGATCACCTCGTCGTCGCCGATGCCCTCGAAGATGAAAGCGGCGCGCGGGTCATGGCTTTCTGGCGTGCGGTCGTAGCCCGCGCCCGGACCGCCGCCCTGCGCGCAGAAACCGACGCCGACGAGTGCCTGCGGTGCGCGGCCCCGGTCGACCCAGTGGCCGCCCGGCTCGCCGGCGGAGTGGTGGCCCTCGCCCGGCTCGCCGGTCCAGGTCCTTGATCCGCTGCGGCCGCGGCGCACCTCCAGCAGGTGCGGCGCGCCGTCGGCGACTGTCGTTACCCAGTAGAAGCCGTTCCCGCCGAGATAGGCGAGGTTGCCGCCGCCGTCGAGGTAGCTGCCGAGCGCGTCGAGCATCTCCTCGCTGACGTACTCTGGGTGGCCGCCGGTCACGATGCCCGCGTAAGGTCGCAGCAGCTCCGCGCCCTCAGCGTGCAGGTCGTCATCGGTGATCGTGTCGTACTCGATGCCCTCGTGCTCCAGCCAGTCCAGCAGGTACAGGTCCCCGCTGACTTCCCGGCCAGCGTTTCCCCTCGTCACGATTCGATGCCAGGGCCGCTGATCAATCATCGGGCGGCGTGACGAGACAACGGAGACGCCAGAGCCGTCGCGGTGCTTGCAGTACAGGGACAGGCCGAGTTCCCGGTGCTCGCCGAGGAACGCGCTCGCGATCTCGTCCGGCGTGCCGCCGTCACTGGCCGTGGCCGCACGGGCCGGGTGATGGAAGTTCGAGTAGATGGTGTAGGTGAAGGTCGGGATGAGCACGGCTAGCGGCGAGGTCCGTCCGCCCGCCGCGGGCCGCACGTAGAACGGGATCACGTCTTCGTGACCGTCTGCCGTCAGCCGCGCCGCGTACATGCCGCTGCGGACGTCATGCGGGACCTGCCAGCTGAACGCCGGCGGCCAGCCCGCATCGGCGAGGTCGTCGTCGTGATACCAGGCTGCCTGGTATTCAGCCGGGCACACCCGCCAGTCCAGCGCCTGGCCTGACCAGTTGTGGCCAGTCGCGGGCCGGGCGGGGGAGTTGACGAACTGCAGTTCCGTCAGCGCGCCCCCGGCGGCGTCGGCCTGCCTCAGCAGCCCGGCCGCGTCGAGTGCGACTGGCAGCGCGCTCGGCGTCTCGATCTTGCCGTTGTAGGACCCGTCGGCGACGGAGGTCAGCGCCTCCGGATACAGCGGCCCCCGCGATAGCAGGGCCACGTAGGCATCCCGGCCAAGCGGGCTCGCGAGCAGCTCTTCCTGGCCCGTGACCACGGTGGCCGGGCTGGCCGTGCTGCGGCTGCTCTCCCGGTGCAGCAGCGCTAGCTGACCTGTGCCAGGGCTCGCGCTCCCGGCCACGAACTGCCACTGGCGGGCAGCCAGCGGCGTCGCGCAGCAGATCTCGCCGTCCGCTCCGTCCCGCCGGTACCGCAGGGCCAGCTGACCGGCAGGGTTGATGCCCAGCGCCAGACCAGGCCGCCCATCGGGAGCGAGCCACGTCACGATGCTCTGCCACCGGCCGAGTACCGGGAGCGTGGGGTAGACCCAGGCCGAGACAGAGCCGTCGCCCGCGGGCGACGGATCGGCCCCGGCAGCGATGCCGTAGGAACCCGAGACCGTCTGGTGCCAGATCCCGGTATAACTGCCCGTTACCTCGCTGGGCACGCTCTCGAAACTGAGCGGCGGCCCGTCACCGTCCGGCCGCGGGCCACGGCCGGTGATCCTGATGATCTCCGCCCGATAGCTGCGCGTGCTGGCACTGACCATGAACTCCACGGGAGAACCCGGGCGGACGCTCCATCCGCTCGGGTATCCCGTCAAGTGCACGTCCGGAGCCTGCGTAATGCCTGGTACCGGAGTCGCCGTCACTTAGTGAAGTACCAGCTTTCGGGGAAGACCGACAGCGTCGTGTTGGCAGGGATGGGACCACTCAGGTTCTTCTTGACGGCGACGACCTCGAAGTCGGCGTTCGGCTGCCACAGCATCGGCAGGTTGATCGTCACGAACTTCTCCCAGGCGTTGTAGTCCGCCGGGGTGGCACCGCCAGCAGCGGCTGTGCTGTCGAGCTTGTCCTGAGCCGGGTCACAGTAGTTCTCGTGGTTGTTGTTGCCGCCGCAGTCGGTGTAGCCGGCCTCGACCGGATATCCGTTCGGTGGGGTGTAGACGCCGCCGCCCCAGTCCGCCAGCTGCCAGCTGCAGTCCGACTGACTCGCCGTGCAGGCGGGCGCAGCGGCGAACACGTTGACGTTGTTGACGAGCTTGATGTCGATTCCGACCGTGGCGGCGACCGTCTTGTAGGAGGTCATCGCGATCTCCTGCTGCAGTGCCCCGCTGTAGATCAGGAGGTTGAAGGTCAGCGGGAACCCTGCCTTGATCCCGGCGCCGCATTCGTTCGCCGCAGTACCAGGGCGCGTGCACGTGGACGTTCCGCCGGCGTGGACGGTCCAGCCGTGCGCGGTCAGCAGGGCGCTGGCCTTGGCCGGGGAGTAGGCGTAGGCATTCGGCTCGGCCCCTTCTTCCGACGCCGGGCCGTTCACGACCATGCCGTAGTCAGGCTGTGCGTAGCCGGAGAAGACCTTTGAGATCTGCAGCGGCTGGTTGATCAGGTACTGCAGGGCCTGCCGGATGTAGAGCTGCCGGAAGGCGGGCCCGACTGTCGGATTGTTGAAGTTGATGAAGAGCGAGTTAAAGCCGTACACCTTCCAGGGCGCGACGTTATAGCCCTCGCTCTGGATCTCGGAGACGGTGGAGTAGTCGTTGGGCGGCAGGTACCCGACCGTCAGGTCACCGGCGCGCAGGGCGTTGTATTCGGCGTCCTGGCTGGTGAAGGGAACTTCGACGAACGCGGAGACCTTGGGCTTGGCCGGGCCGCTGTAGTTCTTGTTCGGGGTGAACGTGACCTTCCCGGTCAGGGTGTAACCACTGAGCTTCCAGGGGCCGTCGACGGTCTGCCAGAGCGGGTTCGTGGCGTAGGTCTTCAGGTCCTTCGACTGGCTCTGCAGGAAGGCCAGGACGGCCTTCGCGCCGGATGTCGTCTCGTCATAGTTGCTGACCTTGCCCGTCGCGCTGGTCTTGTCCCAGACGTGCTGCGGGATGGGCGTGATCTGGGAGAGCTCGTTGCCGGTGAAGAAGTTCGGCGCATAGGACCGGTTGAGCTTCATCGTCATCTCGTACGGGCTGACGATCTTGATGGACGTCACGTTGTCGGGGAACTGGCCTGGCGTGTAGTCGGCCCACTGCGACTTGTTGGCCTTCAGGATGTTGAGCCAGAACATGAGATCACGGGTGGTCACCGGGGTGCCATCGGACCATTTCCAGTGCTTGATCGTCAGTGTGACCACGGTGTCGTTGTCCGAGTACACAGGTGGGTTGCCGAGGCTCTGCGCGTAGTTAACTGTCGGACTCGCGCCGTTGCCCTGGTTGTACAGGGGCGGCCACATGAGGCTTTCAAACCAGCCCTGTTCCTGGATGGTGAAGTCCGCGCCGGAATAGAACGGCAAGATCCAGGTCGGTGCATAGTCGGCAGATTCAGCGAACGTCACGATCCCGCCGCTGGTCGATGACGACCCGGTCGTCCCGGAACCGCTGCCGGAGCTGGAGCAGGCCGCGAGCGCCAGCACGGCGCTGACACCGATGGCCGCTGCGCCGCGCCGCACCAGGCGGCGGCGGAACTGGCGGGCGGTGTGCGGGGCGGTGCTATTTCGTTGCGCCATCGCGTACGTCCTCTCGCTAAGGCCCAGCTCGCGTCCCTGGAGGTAACGCGCAATCGCCTCCCCGGCCTGCACGGCCGTGAGGGGCGGACTGAGTTCTAAAGTCGAATGTCGACAACCGACCGTGCCCATTACAGCCCTGTCCTTGCCGCACTGTCAAGGGATGATGCGATATCGGAACTTACGTGCCAGGAGGGCCGCTCGGAGACCCTGAGCAGGCCCTGCGCACCGGGTGCGTGCCAGCGGCAGAGTGCCCGGATTGTGCCGTAGCGGCAGCCCAGGCCGTGGCCCGGGCCGGGGCCCGGCCTCGGGGCGTCGGCCGGCAGAGCCGGATAGCGGGCGGCCTTACGACTTCCCGGTCGCGGCGCCGAGGAAGTGCGTGATGGCGCTCGCAATCACGCCGAGCAAGTGGATTATCGAGCCACCGACGGCGGCGAGCGTCACCGGTGCCTTAAACGCCATATAGATAACAAGCGCTATCAGGGCCCAGATCAGCCACGGGGCGCGGAAAGTTATCACTGGCGGGTGCCATCGCCGTTGCGCCCTGACCAGTTACCAGTCATGGTCCCTGCCCCTCGCGCTGACGTTGCCCGCCGGCGGCGCGCAATGCGGAGCGCCTGGACAGGCCTGGCCAAAGCTCGGCCTCATTTTGACACCTGCTCATAACGCAGGCAAGAGAGCGATTCTATTTCCGGAGCTATCCGCATGTTAACGACGGTTTCACGGAATAAGCCAATAATGGCGGCTATGCCAGCAGGCAGCTACGACGTGCCACGACCCCGGGACCTCATCACAGCGGGTACTTCACGCGGGGTGAGCGATGGGATTCGAACCCACGACATCCAGGACCACAACCTGGCGCTCTAACCAACTGAGCTACGCCCACCATCGCAGCCGGGCACTGCGTGCCGCGGCGGCCTACGCAGCATACCGGGCATCGGTCACTGGGCAGTACCGGATTGCCCCTCCGGGCCGGTCTCCGCCGTGATCCGGGCCGCCAGCTGCCGGGCGGTAGCCGTATCCGGGCCCGGCGCCGGGACAAAGATGGCCTCCCGGTAGTACCTCAGCTCGCGGATGCTCTCCCGGATGTCGGCTAGGGCCCGGTGGCCGCCGTGCTTCTCCGGGCTGGCGAAGTACGTACGCGGATACCAGCGCCTGGCCAGTTCCTTGATGCTGGAAACATCGACCATCCGGTAGTGCAGGAAGTCGTCGAGTTCCGGCATGTCCCTGGCCAGGAACGCGCGGTCGGTGGCAATCGAGTTGCCGCACAGCGGCACCTTGCGGGAATCGGGTACGTGCTGGCGGACATAGGCAAGCACGAGATCCTGCGCCTCGGCCAGGGTCAGGCCGCCCTCGAGCTCGGTCAGCAGGCCCGAGGTCGTATGCATCTGCCTCACGACATCGTTCATGCTGTCCAGGGCCTCGGCCGGAGGCTTGATCAGAACGTCGATGCCGTTATCAAGGACGGTGAGCTCGCCATCGGTGACGATGCACGCAATTTCCACGAGCGCATCGCGACTGAGATCAAGCCCGGTCATCTCGCAGTCGATCCAGACGAGCCGGTCAGTCATTGGCTCAGCCTAGGCGATCGCGGGCGGCGCTGCGCCGCGCGGGCGCCCGGCCAGCGCGGCAATATGGTCGGGAACGGGGACGTCAGCGGGCAGCGCCGGGTCGGGCTCGGGGGCGCCAAAGGTCAGCGCCGCGGGGAGCACGCCCGCCCAGTAGCCGGAGTCGTAGTCCTCGTCGTCGTCTTTCGGATCGCCGGTCCTGATCTTGACCGAGGCCTCGTCCAGCGGCAGCGCCAGCACGGCGGTCGCGGCCAGTTCCTTCCGGGTCGGCTCCCGCGCGTGCTCCCAGCGCCCCGGCACGAGGTGATCGGTGACCGCGCGCAGCGCTGCCAGCTTCTCCTCGGCGCCGGTCACAAGCCTGGCCTCGCCGAAGACCACCGCGCTGCGGTAGTTCATCGAGTGATGAAAAACCGCCCGTGCGCAGACCAGGCCGTCCAGCAGGGTGACCGTGACGCAGACCTGCTGGCCGGCTGCGCTCAGCAGGGACCGGTTAGCCGAGGAGCCGTGCAGGTACAGCGTGTCGCCGATCCGGCCGTATCCCGTCGGCAGCACGACCGGGACGCCGTCGATGACGACGCCAAGGTGGCACACGAGCCCGGCCTCGAGCACATTGCCGAGGTCTGTGCGGTCACTTCGGCCGCGCTCGCGCAGCCGGTGCAGGGTGGTCCGCGGGGTGGACGACAGGGACTGATCGGCGCTCATGGTGCATACCGTACCGGCGGGCGGCTGGCGCGCGGCCCGTCTGCAACGGTCAGCCCTGTGCAGGCGAGATGCACCGGCCGGCCGCCGGATGACATCTTCCGCCCGGAGAAGGGTGCCCTGGGCGCGGGCGTAGGCTGCGACCCGGCAAATAACCGGCAAATGGAGCTGTTGCAGATGCGGCAAGACCGGCAAGATGAGATCCGCTTCGATCTTGCACAATCACGAGCCGACTGGGAAGAGGCGTGCGCTGGCTTCACCCAGGCGACTGCCTTTCATCGCTACGACTTTCTCAGCGCCGTGGCCCCCTGCCTGCACTCTACGTTTGTGCCGCTCGTGGTTTACTTCCGGAGCCGGAAGGTCGGTGTCGCCCCGCTGCTGACAAGGCAGTACGGCCCCTTTTGCGTCATTAATTCAGGCCCGCTTCCTTATCTCGGGCCTTTGGTGCCCGCCGAGCTGATCCCGGCGACTCTGGCCGCGCTTTCGGCAGAAGCAAGACGGCGGCGAGCGCTCGACCATTATCAGTTTTTCTCTCCGTTTGATTCCCCGCCCGCGGTCGACGGATTCAGAATGCAGGTTGACCGCACCTTCATCATCCCGTTGCGCGATCGGTCTGACGAGGACCTGCTGAGAGCAATGAATCCGGGCCGCCGCAAAGAAATACGCCGAGCTGAACAGATCGGTTTGGGCGTTCACGCCGCCGAACCGGAGGACTTCGAGCTTATGGATGCCTGGAATAAGCAGCTATACGCTGCTCAGGGCCTGGTGCCTGTGTTCCCAGCTGGCACTTACGGGCGAATCTTCAGAGCGCTTAGCGGTACGCCAGACTCTACTTTCTGTGCAGCTCGCATGGATGGGCGAACGGTCGGCGTGCAAATCAACCTCGCGGCTTCCCGCCGCGTCTTTGCCTGGCAATATGCTATAGACAAGTCCTTTAAACCCTGCTCCCCGCAATCCATCCTGATGTGGTACACGGCATTGCAGGCCCGCGATTCCGGGGCTAGCGAACTTGACCTTGTCGGTGCCCCGAACGAAGGTATTGCAACCTACAAACTCAGGTTGGGCGCTGAAGAGCGCGGCTATGTGGTAATGCGGCGGCCAGTCCAGTCGTATCGTCTCGCCCGGGCCGGTATTTCCCGCATGCTGGTGGGCACGAGGAAGTCTGTTCGGCGCGCCTAAGTACTACAGCCGCAGCCCGAGATCTTTGTCCGGCGTGGTGGCGTGACAAGGGTGCGGCCACCGCGCAGGTCATCGAGGTGTGAAGGAACACTCAGATCAGGCGGTGGCCGCGCCGCCCAGGTTAAACCTTGCGGAGTGGCGGGCAGGATGAGGTGCTAACCGGCTGCGCCTCATCAGGCGTCAGTGCCAGGCTGGCAGAGGCATTCAGTCCGGGTTCAGGCACTGACCGCCCCACGTCTGCGGATCTGTGTCCGCTAGCGTCTCGGTGAACGTCCACCGGTGACCGGCGATCTCCTCGGCGCCATACTGCCGCTCGCCATACATGTAGTCCGCCGGCTCCGCCAGGATGACCGCGCCATGTGCCCGGGCGCGCTCGCAGTGAGCCTGCGCGTCCGGGACCCGCACCATCACGTACTGGGCCACCGCCTCGCGACTCGGCGGGCGGTGGTAGCCGCCTGGCTCGGCCACGATCACGGCCCCGTCGCCGACCCTCAGCTGAGACCGGTGGTTCTCGCCGATCCGTAGCCGCTCGACAAACCCGAGTGCCGCAGTCAGCCAGCCAACCGCCTCGCGGACGTCCGGATAAATCAGAACCGGGATGACCGTGGCCGCTGGGACCGAGCGGTTGACCTTCATTCCGCCAGGCTAACGACATGCACGCCGGCAGGCGCCAGGTGATCAGGGTCGGCCAGCTGGCGGTCCTGCGGTCGGCCGGCCTTGCAGCGTCAAGGCGCCGTTCTGCCCCGGAGCATGGCCAAAAGCACCCCGCTAAGGGATCATTGCCGCAGGCGGCTTCAGGCGGCGGCTTGAGCACGGTCAGGGCGGCCTGCACAGGGCCAGATGGAGTGAATGGTGACAGGCGGCACTGAGGTTCCCGGCGGCATCCAGCGAGTTCCCGGCGTTCCCGGCGTGGAGGACCCGGTCGGCCTGGCCAAGTGGATGGCCGGGGCAGGGCTCGCCGACCTGGGTGAGCTCCGTGGCGTACAGCTGATCTCCGGCGGCCGCTCGAACCTCACCTACCGCCTCGATCTCGACGGCGGCCAGATCGTGCTCCGGCGGCCGCCGCTCGGTCACGTGCTTCCGACGGCGCACGACATGAACCGCGAGTACCGGGTGCTGACGGCACTGGCCGGCACGGCTGTGCCGGTGCCCGAGCCGCTGGCAAGCTGCCAGGCCACTGACGTGATCGGCGCGCCGTTCTACCTCATGCGCTACGTCGAGGGCCTGGTACTGCGGACCAGGCAGGACGGTGAGCTGCTGACGCCAGATCAGGCCGGCGAGCTCTCCGGGCTCCTGGCCCGGATGCTCGCCACCATTCACGGCGTCGACCTGCCGGCGGCCGGACTGGAAACTTTCGGCCGGCCCGAGGGTTACCTGGCCCGCCAGCTCTCCCGGTGGCAGCGGCAGTGGGAGCTGTCGAACAGCCGGGAGATGCCGGGCTATGACGACCTTGTTGCCCGGCTCACGGCCGGTCTGCCGGACCCGGCCAGGGCCGAGGGGACCCTGGTGCACGGTGACTTCCGGCTGGACAACACCCTGGTGCGCCTTACCACGCCGGCCCGCATCGCGGCCGTCGTTGACTGGGAGATGTCGACCCTCGGCGATCCGCTTGCCGACCTCGGGCTGACGCTGTCCTACTGGGCTGACGGCGGCGAGGCCTTCCCGGACCTGAATGTCGGCGCGTCGGTCACGGCCCTGCCGGGCTTCTTTACCCGCGACCAGTTCGCGGCCAGGTACGCCGAGCTAACCGGCCGGGATGTCAGCGGGATCGGGTACTACATCGCGTTCGGCTACTTCAAGCTGGCCGTGGTGCTGGAGGGGATTCACGCCCGGTACCTGCTCAACCAGACCGTCGGCGAAGGCTTCGAGCGGGAAGGCCCGGCGGTGCCGGTGCTGATCGCCCGCGCCCATCAGATTCTGGACGCCACGGGCTGACCGGCCGCAAGCGGCCCGTTCCCGGATAAACAAACTCCGGGCCGCCTGGGCCCGGAGTCTGTCCTACGCTTGGAGTGAGGCCCGGCGCCCCGCTCTCGCCGGGCCTCATGCATAAAAGACGCGCTACCTGCGGGACAGGTTCACATGATTTCGCGAACGATTTTCTGGAACCTGCCCGCGGCCCGCGCAGCCTCCGGCGAGGGCGTTATGGAGCCGCGCAGCCCTGGTCGCACATCCTGTGAGCGATCGCCTCGATGAAGATCTTGCCGACCTCAGCCGGGTTGCTGATCTGATAGGCGACGCCCCCGGTGGCGTTCGCTATCTCCTGCATGGCGGTGAAGTTGCCCTGCCGGCCGATCATGAGGATGACGATCTCGACCTTCTTGCTCGGGTTGTAGAGGGCCCGGAGCCTGGTCAGCAGCGAGCTGAGCTGCATATCGCCGTGCGCGCTGTCCACCCCGGAGGTGAGAACGAGCACGGCATTGGCATAGTTCGGCGCGTAGCTCGCGGTCATATTCTGGTAGGCGGCCAGGATCGCGTCGTTGAGCGCGAGCCTGCCATCGCCGGTGTTCAGTGTCGCGATGATCTGCTGCAGCTGTGCCCGCCGGGTGATCACCCCGTAGTCGGCCGGCAGCGCGCCGATCGACACCAGCTGGTTATAGGGCTTGCTGACCGACCGGCTCCGCCCGATCTCCCACAGGCCCATATGGGTCGAGTCGGGGAACAGTGCCAGGCCGCGCGCCGCGGTCTGCGTGAGCTCATCCTCCAGGGTCTGGGTGCCGTTCCCGTCCGGGGCATTCATCGCGGGCGACACGTCAATCAGCGTCAGGTCGCGAGAGCCGAGCCCGAGCTTCTCCCAGACCTGCAGGCTGGAGTCAGCCTCGCTGGCGCTCGGTACGCTCGCGAGCTGAAGCGGCTGGGCGCTCAGGTCGGCCAGGGCTGGCATGACGTCCGGTACGCCCGCCGGGTCCCTGAACCCGGCGTAGCGGATGACGCCGCGGGCGTAGCCGGTCTGCAGGTACTGGCCGAACTTCGCGGCTGCCTGCAGTGGCGCGGCCTTGGAGGTGGTCAGCACGTACGGGTAGTCGAGCTCCGGGCTGCCGAGTGCGGAGCTTGCTCCGGTGGGGTAGCGGGCGACCAGCGGCGCCCCTGAAGCGGTCTTGTCATAGGCGAGAACGGCCTGCTCGCTGGCGACGGTCACGGCCTGCCGGTCGAAAGGAGCCTTCGTGCTGGCCACGAACTGCTGCAGGCCGGAAACCGAGTCGAAGTTCTCCGTCGACTCGGCATTGAACACGAACTGGGTGAACGCGGTCCTTGCCGCCGCGCTGTCCCCGAGCTCGCGGCTGACCTCGATCAGGGTCGCCAGCCCGGACGAGCTGTCGGTGGGATCGGGGAGGTCGACGGCGAGTCCCAGGCTGGCCGGCGGCCCGCCGGCTGCGGGCGGCAGCAGTACGCTCCAGGTCGGCGGCGAGTCGAAGACATGCGTCCTGGCCGCGACGGCCGCCGTCGTGACCAGCAGCAGCGGCGAGCGGGCAACGCTCTTGCCGGTCGGCTGCACTTCCTGGGCGCCGACCGGATACGTGCGGGCCACGTCCACCCACAGCGTGGAGTCCGGGATCCAGGCATCGACCGGCGCGGCGCCGCCCAGCGAGGCCTGGCCGTCGATCTGGCTCGCTTCAGTGGCCGAGTCGCCCTCAGTCACCTGGACCTCGATGCACCGGCCGGCCGCGGTGACGTTCTGGTTGTTAAAGGAGCGGGCGATGTCCTCGATGGCGGGCGCTATGTCGTAGCTCACTGCCACGTTCACCAGGACCGGGGCATTGGAGCAGCTGGCCCGCGCGATGACTGCCTTGGCGCTCATGGTGATCATGCAGATCGCGGCGATGGCGACGGCCACGGCCACCAGCTTCGCGGTGCCAACCCGGCGCGACCGGCCGCGACGGCCGAGGCCAGATCCTGCTGCCCGTGGAGACACGCCTGCGTCCTTCGATCTGTCCGGTCCTGCCGTATGGCCAGGGCCGACTATATCGGACTTCCAGCCACAGATCGGCTTACTCGGCAGGCTTCGGAACCAGGGCGCTGGCGCCGCGAGGGCCACCCGCCCGATCGCTCGCCTTCCGCCACAATGGCTGGTATGGGTGCTCCCGCCTCCCGGCAGGTCCTGGTCGATGATGCCGCTGATCCCCGGCTCGCTGACTACGCCCGGCTCACTGACGTGCAGCTGCGCCGGAGTCTAGAGCCCGCCGGGGGGCTCTTCATCGCCGAGGGCGAGAAGGTCATCAGGCGCGCCATCGCGGCCGGGTACCCGGTGCGGTCACTGCTGGTGACGGAAGACAAGCTCGACTCCATCGCGGGAGTCGCCGCAGTCAGCCCGGTGCCGCTTTACGTACTGCCGCCGCGGGTCGCCGAGCAGCTGACGGGCTACCGGGTCCACCGCGGCGCCCTCGCCTCGATGCAGCGGCTGCCTCTGCCTCAGTCCTCTGACCTCCTCGCCAGGGCCCGCAGGATCGTGGTGCTGGAGGACATCGTCGATCACGCCAACGTCGGCGCCGTCTTCCGCTGCGCGGCCGCGCTCGGGTTCGACGCGGTGCTGCTGGCGCCGCGCTGCGCCGATCCGCTGTACCGCCGGGCCGTCAAGGTGTCGATGGGCGCGGTGCTGGCCGTGCCCTACGCCCGGCTTGATGACTGGCGCGCCGGGCTCGCCGGGGTGCGGGCGGCCGGCTTCACGCTGCTGGCGCTGACACCTGACCCGGCCGCGGTGCCGATTGGCGACGTCCGGCGCGACGACAAGATGGCTCTGCTGATCGGCGGCGAGGGCCGCGGACTGTCCGGCCGCTGGCTGGACGCTGCTGACCTGGCCGTCCGCATTCCGATGAGCCGCGGCGTCGACTCGCTCAATGTCGCCGCGGCGACCGCGATCGCCTGTTATCTGCTGAACTGACGCTATGGACGTATCGCTGGCGGGGCTGCGGCGGCGCCGTGACTACGAGTGCCGGCTCACGCCGGACCGGGCGCTGGAGACGATCGGGGAAGCCCATGACTTCCTGCGCGACCGCGGCCAGCTGACGCGTACCGCCGACAGCGCGCTGCCGAGTCTGTACGAAGCCTGCCACGAGGATCCGTACCGGGTGGGTGGCCGGGGTTTCGCCAGCTGGCCTGCCACCAAGTGGCCGTGGGCCTACGAGCTGGCGCAGCTGCCCGATGTGCACTCGCTTGACCTGCATCGTGGCAAGACGATCCTGCTCTCTGATCAGCTGCTGGCGCTGGTTGATCCGATCTGCCGGTCCGAGCTGGACCGGATGGAGCGGGAGGATCCAGGCTGGCGCAGGCTGCTGCGGCACCTGGCCAGCACCGGCCCGGCCATGACCGAGGACATCGAGTTCGAGCTAGGACTGAAGCACAAGGAGCTGCGCGCCCTGCGCTCGCCGCTGCAGCGCTGCGGCGCGCTGGTCGTCCGGCCGGTCATCGTGGCGGCCGGGTCCGGGGACGGGCACCTGCACCGCAGTGAGCTGCTCCGCTTCGACCAGGCGTACCCGGAACCGTCGGACGCGCCGCTCGATATTGTCGCCCTGATGGGAGCGGCGCTGCGGGCTGCGGTGCTGACACCGGAGAAGGACCTGGTCCGCTGGTTCAGCTGGCGGTGGCTGCTGCCGGCCGATCTGCCGGCCCGGCTCGTTGCCCGCGGCCTTGCCGTGAGGCCCGCGCCCGGCTGGCTGGCCGCGCCGGCTGCCTAAGCCGGGTGCACCGGGCAGGCCGCGTTGTAGTGCTTCAAGGTCAGCTTTCCCTGCGAATATGCCCATGAGCAGGTGCAGGAATTTGGGACGCGGTCGGACGTAATGACCTCGGCTGGCACGCCGCTGCGCTGCTCAGCGCGACCCGGCTGGTACGGCAGCGGCTGGCCGAGGAGGGCCAGTGCGGGACCCTCGGTCCTTGCTTCCTGGACAGCTCCGCCAGCCAGCGCCAGCCACTCGCGCGGCCTGGCGTCTGGTGAAGGGCGGGCTGGCGCGGGCCGTTTGAGGCGCACCCGGGCGCCAGGGAGCTTGTCACTCGCCCGGCTCTCCATGTCAGCCAGAATATCCGCCTGGCGCGACGACGGTAATTCTCGCGGACCTGGCAGCAAGCGGATGCGCCTGCGCCAGCGCCGGTGAGCCCCGTGACGCGGCCCGGATGTCAGCACCGGCCGGTACCGTCTCCGTTATGGCCAGTTTCGCTGTCAGGCTGGTGCACGGCCCTGGATGGGATGCCGCGCGTCCGATCCGGGCGCAGGATGCGTGGGACCAGCACGCGGTCTTCATGGACAGGCTCGTCGATGACGGCTTCATTGTCGCGGGCGGTCCCGTCGGTTCTGGTGAGGAGACCCTGCACCTGGTTGAAGCCGCAGATGAGAACGAGATCAGGTCCCGGCTCGCGGAGGATCCCTGGGCGCTGGGCGGGCTGCTGCTGATCGGCAGGATCGAGCCCTGGGCGCTCTGGCTGGACGCCCGCCGGGCAGGATCGGCGCAGCGACAGCCCGGCGCCGCCAGGGACAATGCGCGGCCACGGGGGCGAACTCAGGCGGTCAGTCGAGGCCCCAGCTAGTCCAGCCCGAGGGCGGCACGTCCGGTGTGATGGCCAGCAGGATCCGCCCGTCCCTCGCCAGCGACTGCTTATGCTCGCCGTCATCAGGGACGGCCATCCCGTGCTTTTCCCTGATAGCACGGAAGCGGGGCAGTTCCGCGTCGAGATCCTCGCGGATCTGGACAGTGCCGGGGATCAGGACGGCGCGGAAGCCGGTGGGATCGTCGATGAGCAGCTGCGCCCGCGGGTCCCGGCTGAAGATCGCGTATTTCACCCGGTCCCGCGTGGTCGAGACGTAGAACCGCTCGCCGTCCCAGTAGAACCAGTTCGGGCTGAGCTGCGGGCGCCCGTCCCGGCGGATCCCGGCGACGACGACATTACGCGGCTCGGCCAGGAACGCCTCCAGCTTCTCGGTTGATGCCATCCGCTCACGCTATCGGCCCACCGGCCGGCGTTAGCTGTTGCTCGCACGCCGGACGGTCAGACAACCTCAGGGTCCTGCAGACGCGGGAATCTGGATGTCCACGCGCGTCACGTTCCGTTGCTGGTAGACGCACGGTCTTCCGGAGGTCTCTACCGTGCAGACCTCGCCGAGCAGTTCCAGTCGCTGAAACTGCGTATCGGAGAAGGGTATGGTCACTGTCTGCTGAACTGAGCCCTCAGCATTCGGCTGGTAGATGCCGCTGGACAATGACTGGCATCCAGACCTGGGTAGCTTGAGATGCGTGACGTAACAAGGCGCTTCGTCACAGGTCAGAGTCCCGATATTGGGCACGTCACTGCAGAAGGCCGTCAGCGTGACGTGACTCGAGAGCCCTGTGACGCTCACATAAACACGATCTGCGTTAGCCATCTTTGATGCGTCGATGCCCACGTGCAGTGAGGCAATTCCCGAACTCTCGCTGACAGTTGCACTGAGCTGAGCGGACGTGCTGTCGAGCTGACTCCGCGTCTCTAGTCGCAGTCCGGCATACGTTGCGGTCGCGGTCAGCGCGATCGCCACGAAGACGAGCAGTCCCTGTGCTAGCACTGCCGAATCCGCAGTTGAGCAGCCGGGCAGAATCTGGTGTTGTCTGCCATGGCCGAGCAGGTAGGCGATAGCGAGCAATCCGCCAGCGCCGGCGAGGACGAGTGCCAGCCAGAACTCAACCGGCGACGTCATGCCAGGAATCGGGATCAGCGCGACCGTAAGGGCCACTGGCACGATCAGGACACTCGCTACTGCTCGCCAGGCCCATTGCGCGACCACTCGCTTTGGATTCACGAAGATGCTGGCGACCGCGGTCAGGATCCCCGCCACGATGAGCCCGAGAACGAGCGTCGGATAGTGCGCCTCGTTTCGCAGGACCGCCGAGACCTCGTCGCTGCGCAGCCCGATAAAGTTCAGCGCCCCCGCGAAGCCGGCTACCAGCAATCCGGCGAGAACCTGAATCTTCTGGGTGAAATCGGTGACCGAAGAAGAAGAAGACGCCTCTTCCGGCGGAACTCTGGATGCTGTCACGGGCTCCGCCCGCCCACGCGACTGAAAAGTTCCTGATCTAATCGCATTGCTGCAGCATAAGGCAGGCTTGCGGACCCGCCCAGGCACTGCGAGCGACGTCGTGGTCGCGACGGTCCTGGCCGTGGGCCTGGGTGTGACGACATTGACCCGGTACCCCCTTTCCCTGATGCTGGTGATGACGGCGTTCCCGCGGCAGTAACGGCGCTGGGCGTTGCCGCACCCGTGCCGGGGGGCAGCGCCGGTGATGGCAGGGCCGGGGGATCAGATGGCAGCACGCAAGACGGGCCAGGGACGGTCAGGGGCTGCGTACGGTCATCGCGACCGGGCGATCGCCGTGCTGAAGGCGTCGTTCGTGGCGGGCCGGCTAGACATCGACGAGTTTGACGTTCGAGTGGGCCAGGCGCTCGCATCGCGTAGCTACGCGGAACTGGCCGCTGTCACAGCCGACCTCCCTGACTCTCCGCCAGAAGCCCAGGCTCCGCGGGCGACGCCCCGCTGGCTGATTAACAGCGCTGTCAGGTGGGGCGCATCCGGGCTCGTCACGCCGGCACTTCTTGCGGCCGCCTTCGCGGTCGCCTCCTTGGCCGGTGATGTCTACGGCGCTGTCGCCTTCCTGATCGCAGCCGTCTACTTCCTGTGCTGGCTGTCCACGGGGGCCAGCATGCTCTGGGAATGGCACTCTATGTCGCTGCCCGCGACAGGAATGTGCGTCCGATGCGGGCACGCCGGCATGGCTCACCGGGCGCCAGAGTTCTGCGCGGTCCGGCTCGGCTCGCTGAACTTGTGGACCCGCTGCCCGTGTGCGGGCTACGTTCCGCCGGGAGTGTCACCGCAGACCGTCGAGCCAGTTCTGCTGCCGGCTGGTTACCCGTAACGGCGCCGGTGGCAGGCCGAGCCATCAGCAGCTTCAGGCCGCCATGTACTTCTCGAACCAGGTCACGATGCGAGTCAGGTAATCAGTGACGGCCGGGAACCGGCTGACGCCGTGTCCCTCCCCTGGGTAGATCACCAGTTCCGAGTCGACGCCATGACCTATCAGTGCCTGGTAGAACTCCCTGGCCTGGCCGGCAGGCGTGCACCGGTCCAGCGCGCCCGCGGTGAGCAGGGTCGGCGTCCTGGTCTTACTCGCGTGCATAACCGGACTGCGTGCGTGCAGCTGGTTGCCGGTCTCCTCGGGATCGGCGTTGTCCAGGAACCACAATCCCCAGCGGGGGATGTTGCTGGTGAACGTGAAGCTGTACCACTCTGTGACCGGCGAGCCTGCCACCGCGGCCTTGAATCTCTCGTCCTGTGTCACCAGCCAGGCCGACATGAACCCGCCATAGCTCACGCCCATCGTGCCGATCCGTGCAGGGTCGGCGATCCCCCGCTCGATCATGGCGTCTATCCCGGACAGGTAGTCGTAGGTGTCCGCGCCACCCATGTCGCCGATGACCGCGGCAGCGAACTCCTGGCCCCGTCCGGAGCTACCGCGCGGGTTCGGGAGCAGGACGGCATATCCGCGCGAGACCAGCAGCGGCACCGCGTAGTCACGCATCGTCCAGCTCCGCCGGTAGGCGCCGATTGGGCCGCCGTGGACCTGCAAGATCAGCGGGAACGGGCCGGTCCCGGAGGGAGCGCACAGGATTCCTTCGATCGGTGTCCCGTCTGGTGCGCTCCAGCTGACGTTCATCGCAGAGCCCGCGACCGATCGGATGTAGTCGGTGCCGGCATGGGCCAGGGAGGCCAGCACGTGCTCGGTGTTCGTGCCGACGATCGCGATCTGCTGCGGAAGGTCGTAGTCGTCCCGGATCACGATGACCTCGGTCTCTGACGTGAAGGCGCCAGCCGGGTAGAACCAGCTAGCCCAGGACTGGCCGGATGCGACCAGGTCCTTGCCGGTGATCGACTCTGGCAGGCGTTCCTCCCCGGCGTCGGCGATCCCGGCGACGCTGTCCAGATGACGCTGGCCGAAGTAGCCGATCCGCGTTCCGTCGATCCACTGGACTGAGGTGACATCGGTCCCGGCGGTGTCGACGGCGCACCGGGTGCCAGTTGCCAGGTCCAGCAGGATCAGGTCACCCGCCACAATCCACCGATCGCTGCAGACGGCCTGTACAACGGCGGCCCGGCTGCCGTCGGACGTCCCGGCGGGCAGCCCCAGCTGGATGTCGCTGCGGAGGAGTTCAGTCACCTCGCCGGTCGAGATGTCGAGCCGGCTGAGCACCGAGGAGTACCAGTCGTCCTCGCTGGGCCGGTCGCTGGTGATGGCCAGCACGTGTCCAGGGCCAGACCAGGCCGCCTCCCAGACGTTCAGCCCATCGGGCGAGATCCTGGCGAGGTCGCCGGAGGCCGGGGTATAGATCCACAGGCTGCGCCACGCATCCTCCGGCGCCCCGGCTTCGACTTCCGGGTACCACGACGGCAGCCCGGATTCGCCCGAGCCGGCCGTTCCCGACCCTTGTGCGTCGGCCATCTCGGCTCCGAGTCCAGCGACCCCGAGCAAGATCCGGGTACCGTCCGGTGACCACGCCAGATACTCGGCCGTGCCGGGGATAGTCGGCGCGGGCGTGGCCTCGCCGAGCTGTCCGTCGGTGAGCAGATAGAGCTGGAACACGTCGGCCTTGGCCCGGTCGGACAGGAAGGCCAGGGCTGACCCGTCTGGCGCGAACCGGGCGGCCTTGGCTGACCCGCCACGGGAGGTCAGCGCGTGCAGCGCTCCGTCCCGCACCTCGTACAGCGCGGTGCGCGGCAGACCGTCGAGCTCGTCATAGACCGATCCGGTGACCACGATGCGGCTGGCGTCCGTTGTCGTGACAAGGCCGGTGACATGGTGCGGCCTGCCGAACGCCGGCTCATGCAGCCGCCTGACGTGTTCGGCCACCGCGGCATATTCCGGAGATTCCCGCAGGTCTTTGCGCATAGTCCGGGATGGTCTCACGCACTATGCGAGTACCGCTAGCGCCCGGGCAGCCCCTGCCGACGCGGGTCGCGGTCGGCAGCTCGGGTCCGCTACCGTCTGCGAGTGACCCGGCCTGCCTGTGAGGGAGTTCCCGTGCCTGTACCGCTACCGGATGAGCTGCTTGACCTGCTCCGCCGCCCGAGCCTGTGCTTCGTCGCAACCGTGATGCCCGACGGCTCGCCGCAGCTCACACAGACCTGGGTCAGTACCGATGGCGAGAACATCCTGATCAATACCCCGGACTGGTCGCAGAAGGCGCGGAACGTCGGCCGTGACCCGCGCGTCGCGGTCAACATCGCGGACCCCGACCACACCAGGCGGTACTTCGCGGTGCGCGGCCGCGTCATCGCCGCCACGACCGAAGGCGGCGCGCAGAATATCGACGAGATCTCCGGCAAGTATCTCGGCCGGCCGTATCCGAATTTCAGCGGCCGTCCTGAGACGCGGATGATCATCACTATCGAAGCCGACTCCGTCCGCGGCATGGGCGCGCGTTAGGCCCTGGCTGCGTGCGCTGGTGCGCAATTCTCGCCAGCCAGCAGGAGCACCCGGGCTGTACGCTGACCGCCGTGACCGCTGCGCGGGTTGTCGTGACCGGAAGCGCGGGCCATCTGGGGGAGGCCCTAGTCCGGGTACTGCGCGATCGCGGTTATGACGTGACCGGGGTCGACGTCCGGCGATCGCCCTACACGACTGTGACCGGATCGGTTGCGGACCGGGCTCTCATGCGCGAGTGCGTGGCGGGCGCCGGTGCCGTAGTGCATTCCGCGACACTGCACAAGCCGCACGTCGGTTCCCACCGTAAGCAGGAGTTCGTGGACACCAACGTAACCGGCACGCTCACGCTGCTGGAGGAGGCTGTCGCAGCCGGCGTCGGCAGTTTCGTGTCTACGAGCACGACCAGCGCGTTCGGCCGCGCGCTGACCCCGGCAGCAGGCGAGCCCGCCGCGTGGCTCACTGAGGCTGTGGTGCCGCGGCCGCGGAACATCTACGGCGTCACGAAGACGGCCGCCGAGGACCTGTGTGAGCTTGTCCATGTCGAGCATGGCCTGCCCGTCGTCGTCCTGCGGACCTCGCGGTTCTTTCCCGAGAGTGATGACGACGACGAGGTACGGGGCGCCTACGCTGACGCGAACGTCAAGGCCAACGAGTACCTGTACCGGCGGTTTGACGTGGCCGACGTGGCCGAGGCACACCTGCTGGCGATGGATCGGGCGGCGGCGATCGGGCTCGGGAAGTACATCGTCAGCGCGACGACGCCGCTCACCCCCGCCGATGTGGCCGGGCTGCGCGAAGACGCGCCGGCGGTAGTCCGGCGGCTGTTCCCGGACTACGAGGAGGAGTACTCCCGCCGCGGCTGGCGGATGTTCCCGTCGATCGGGCGCGTCTACGACAACGCCCGCGCCCGCGCCGACCTGGGGTGGTCGCCCAGTTACGATTTCCGCGCTGTGCTCGACGCACTGAAGCGCGGCGAGGACCCGCGCAGCCCGCTCGCGCGTGCTATCGGCGCGAAGGGCTACCACGACAAGCCGACCGGCGTTTATACCAGCTAACCGGCCGACTGATGAGCGGCCGGCGCCAGCGATGCGCCCGTGGAACGAGATGTACGTGGTGGACCGCCTCAGCGGCGAAAGCGAAAGGAGCCGTGAGGGCCATGGCCTCGATGCCGCCCGACCCGGATGTCGCCGTTGCGGTCCGATTGCTGCGCCGCCGCCAGGCCTGGATCCGGACGGCCGTTACCAGCTTCTTCGCGTTCCTCCTGTCGTACGCCGCCTACGGCAGTGGTGAGTCGCAGGGAGCGTCTGCCCCGTCGTGGTTCCTGGACATGGTCATCGCATTCGGCGCCCTGACCGTTCTCGGGATCATCGCGGCCGTGGTGTGCAACGCACGCCTGCGGCGCACGCCGCCCGCCGTCCGGGCGCAGGCCACCCCGATCCTCGCGCGCCACCCGGACCGCCGGCGCGCGCACCATTACCCGCCCCTGGACAGGCTCGTGTGGGCCATGGCCTGGGTCGGGTTCCTGCTCATCCTGGTCGTGGCGGTGGTCAGCGTGCCTGCCGTAGTCGATGGAGCGGCATACCTGGCGGGCGCCGAGAGAACGGCCACCTTCGACCCGGTTTCCTACCAGACAAACTGCGACCGGTACTCCTGCGGGACGATCACTGACGGCATCCTGAAGACCGGCGACGACGCCGCCGTCAGCACGAGCTGGCAGAACGTGGTCCCGCTCGGCAAGCCATTCCAGGTTCGCGAACCGGTGTGGAGGTGGGGGCTTGGCCAGTCGCTGATCGACAGCGGCAAGACCGCCGTCACCGCCGTTGTCCTCGGCCTGCTGATCGAAGCGTGGGCCGTCCTGATAGTGATCAAAGTGGTCAGGCTGGCGCGCAACTGGCGACGGCACCGGCAGCAGCGAGCAGCGAGCAGCGCCAGCGTCCGTCTCGATCCCCTGCTAGGTCAGCCGGGCGGGGGATCTTCTTCCGTGCGGACCTCGTCGAATCCTCCGCACTGTGTCACCGGGAGACGCGGGTAGCGGGGGAAGGCGATGTCCCATGCGGCGCGCGTGCAGCGGAGGTAGGCGGTGCCGCGCTGTGTCTCGTTGAGCTTCGCATGCCTGCAGGCACCGCAGAGACCTGGCTCGGCGCCCAGCTTCGGCCATGCGGCATCAGGCGGCCGTTCAGGTCCGGCCCGGGTGACGGCCGGGAGCGATTCCCGGCTGCCGGATGCGCCGGCGGCCGTGCAGTCGCCGCTGCCCGGCTCCGGGGTGCGACGCATCATCGGACCCCCTCAGCGGATGTACGGTTCGTCCGCGTCGTACTCGGTGAAACCCCCCCACCAGGCAACCATAGGGCGCAGGGCCGTCGGCGCCCTAGTGGCGGTCAGCGGACCGCATGACCGCAGCCTGCCAGAATTGGCGCGTGGCGGATGATGACGCGCGACGCATGACGTCAGGCACGAGCACCGAGCCGGCGTCGGCTGCCCTCCGCGACATCGCCGCCGTGCCACGATGGGGTATGGGCTCGCAGTGCTTCCGCGCCGTCCTTTCCGCCGGTCCCGCGGACAGCGCTGTGATCATCATGCCGTTCGACCCGGACGAGGCGTGGGGCACGAAGGCCAACCATCCCGTCAGCGGCACCATCGACGGGCGGCGGATTCGCGCGCGGCTTACCCCGGCCGGCGGCGGCTGGGTCCTGACGCTCGCTGGCAAGCGCATGCTCGGCATGGGCGTTGCCATCGGTGACGCCGTCAGCGTTGAGCTGGCCCCGGAAGGTCCGCAGCGCGGCGATCTTGCTGACGACGTCGCCGCTGCGCTTGCGGCCAGCCCGGCAGCGGGCGCATTCTTCGACACCCTGGCACAGTTCTACCGCAGGGCTTACCTGCGCTGGATCGATGCGACCAGCCGCAGGCCGGACGTCCGTGCGGCCCGTATTGCTGAAGTCGTCGACCTGCTCGCCGCGGGCATCAAGGAACGCCCTCGCCCGCAGTGATCGTCCTGCACGATCGCGCGGCCGGATTGCGGCTGGCCGGTGAGCCGTCAGCGGCAGACCGGCCTTTAAGCTGGCCCGATGGAATTCGCCGACGTGATCAGGAAACGCAAGATGGTGAGGGCCTACACCGATGAACCGGTCGCTCCCGAGGCCAGGGACCGCATCCTGCGGGCGGCTAACCGAGCCCCGTCAGCCGGATTCAGCCAGGGTTACGCGCTGCTGACCCTGGAGGGCGCTGACCAGCTGCGCCCCTTCTGGGAACTGCTGGCCGCCTATCACGGCGACGAGGCTGCCGGGGGCCCGTCCTTCGAGCCTGTCACGCACGCGCCCCTCGTGGTAGTGCCCCTCTCGTGCAAAGACGTCTATCTCGACCGGTACGCGCGGCAGGACAAGGGCTGGACGGACCGCGACGAGGCGCACTGGCCGGTCCCGTACTGGGATATCGACACTGGCTTCACGGCCCTGCTGATGCTGCTGGCGGCAGTCGACGAGGGCCTCGGCGCCCTGTTCTTCGGCATCCCCCCGCACCAGATCCCGGACTTCCGAGCGCTCTATGCCGTTCCTGACCGCTACCTGCCGATCGGCGCGGTTGCTATCGGTCACCCCGATCCGGCGTCGGACCAGGGCGGATCAGGCGGCAAGATCAAGCGCCGGACTCTGGACGACCTGGTGCACCGCGGCCGCTGGTAGCGCGGACACCGCGTGCCGCGCTGACGGCGGCAGTAGCGGCCGCAGCGCTCACCAGGATCAGGTAAGCCTCGAGAAGGCCAGCCTGGTGGTAGCCGGCGAAGTCGCGGGCCCACAGGCACAGGCCAGTCGCGGCGACCGCGCTGGCCGCACCGGCCAGCACGATGGTCATGGCCGCGATGCCTGCGGCGCCGACCGCGCGCCGGACAGCCGGACCGCTCGGCCTGAGGGTCCGCAGCGCCGCGACCTGTCCGGCCACCGCGACGCCGACGGCAACGAAGCCAAGGCCGGCGAAGCTCGCGAACCACCACGGCCCGGCGCCCTCAGGATGGTGCACGACCCGGAGGGCCACCGCGGCCGCCAGCATGAAGGCGGCCGGGGCGGCGAACGCCAGCAGCAGGCAGCCGACCGCGCGGTGCTGATGCTCGCGCCAGGCCTGCCGCAGCATCTGCAGCCAGAGCGGCAGGCCGCCGCCGGCCGCGACGGCCGCGGAGCTCGCCAGCGCGGCGTCGAAGATCGTGTAGGACCAGCCGACGACCGGATGAGTCGGCGTCGCGAAGCCCTGCAGCTGAGTGAGCTGGACGAACACCAGGCCGACGCCGGTCAGGGCCGACCAGGCGACCAGGACCGTGGCCAGCGACGCCCGCATCCTGGCGTCCCGGTCATGCAGCTGCCGGGGCGGGGAGATCCAGACTGGCGCTGCCCGCCAGGCCAGCCCGAGGAGGATGGCTGGCCCGGTGCCGCTGTCCTCCACCAGCGCGCATACCTCGTCGCCGTAGCGCTCACGCCACGCGGGCGGATACAGGGCCAGGACGGCCCGGACCGCCGCGCGCGCTCGGTGGGTCACGGCGGTCACATCCCGGCGAGGCCAGGTCGACCCGACAGCCGGGACCGGGCCAGCGAGGCGACGGCGCTCATCCGGGCCGACTCCTGTGCCAGCACCGCGGCGCCTGCCCTGGTGATCTGGTACGGCCGCCGCCGGTCGCTCGCTGCCAGCGGCTCGATCAGGCCCTGGGATTCCAGCCGCGCTATCACCGCGTACAGGGTGCCGGGGCTCAGCCGGACGCCCATCGTCTCAGCGACGTCGCGAGTGATCGCGTAGCCATGCTTCGGCTCGTCAGCCAGGCTGGCCAGTACCAGCAACGGCGGATCGGCCCATCGGTCCAGTCGGCTCACCACGATGTTAGCTTAAGCTCCCGGCGGTATACTGCTCAACGCTATACCGCAGGGCGATATAGCGGTGGTGCCGGACGATAAAGCGGTAGTGCCGCTGAGGAGGGTCGTGATGGTGCATGCCGTCGGCGCCGCTCGCCGGCGCGAGCCGCTGGCAGTGAAGGTGCCCGAGATTACGGCCCTGTTCTGGATTATCAAGCTGCTGACGACCGCCGGCGGCGAGGCGGTCTCCGACTACCTGTCGCTCCGCGGCCACCTGGTGGCCGGCGTCGTCGAGCTATCGATCTTCGTGGTGGCCGTGGCCGTGCAGTTCCGGACCCGGCGTTACATCGCGGCCGCCTACTGGTTCCTGGCACTGGCCATCGCGATCTTCGGCACCGGAGTATCCGATGCGCTGCACCTCATCGTCGGCATCCCCTACGGCGGCACGACAGCGCTCTGGGCAGTCATCCTGGCCGCGATCTTCTGGCGCTGGCACCGGAGCGAGGGGACGCTGTCCATCCACAGCATCACCACGCGCCGCCGCGAGATGTACTACTGGGCGACGGTCTTTGCTACCTTCGCGCTGGGCACCGCCCTCGGCGACTTCACTGCCTCCGTGCTGCACCTGGGCTATCTGAACTCCGGCATCCTGTTCGCCGTCGTGATCATGATTCCGCTGGTGGCCTGGCGCTGGGCCGGCATGAACTCCGTGCTGGCCTTCTGGTTCGCCTACGTTGTCACCCGGCCTCTGGGTGCCTCGTTCGCCGACTACTTCAGCAAGCCGCGCGCCATCAGCGGCCTCGACTATGGGGACGGGCCGGTAGCCCTGGTCTTCCTGGCGGCCATCGTCATCCTGGTCGGCTACCTGGCGATTGCCAGGACCGATATCCAGCCGCCCGAGATCCAGCAGAAGCCAGGCCCCTACCCGGCCGCGCCGGCCGAAGCCGCGCCCGCTGACCTGCCGGTACGCGGCGACTACCTATAGGCCGGCAGTCCGCCTGTTACCAGGCGGCGAGTGCGCACTCGCGGAGCCGGGCAGCGGCCGTCGCGGGTGCCCCGACGTGATCGAGACCGAGCAGCGCGGCCCCGGCGACGGGCGGGATGTCGACGATCCGGATCTCAGCACCGGGGATCGAGACCGAGAGCCGCTCGGCGATAGCGCCGGTGAGCAGCGGATGACGTGCCGTCATCAGGCTCCCGCCGAGCACGACCGGGACCGGCCCGCCGCCTGCCGCGCCCGCCTCAGCCGAGGCGCCGGCCCCCGCCGCCGCGCCGGCCCCGGCCCCGGCGCCGGCCAGGCCGAGGTTCCTCGCCGCGACTTCGGCCATCAGGCAGATCTCCTCGGCCTGCCGCGCCAGTACGTCCCTGGCGACCTGGTCACCATGCTCGGCCACCTCGAACAGAACAGGCACCAGCCGGTGGCGCTCCTCGTAGCCGATCTTGCCCAGGTGCAGGCCGACCACGACGTCCTCGACGCGCTGCAGGCCGAAATGCGCGGGCACGGCCGTCCGCAGGGCAGTCTCCGGGCCCCGGCCGTCCTCTGCCCGCATCGCCCACCACAGCGCCTGCGGGCCGATCTCGCCGCCGCCGCCCCAGTCTCCGCTCAGCTCGCCGAGTGCGAGGAAGCGGAACATCGCGCCATCGGGTCCCACCCCGACGCAGTTGATGCCGGCGCCGCACACGACTGCGATGCCCCAGTGCGGCCTGTTATCAGCGAGGCCGGCCCGCAGCACCGCGAACGTGTCGTTGACCACCGAGTTGCTCGGCGACCAGCCGAAGGACTGCACCAGCCGGCTCAGGTCCGCCTCCTCGACCGGCAGGTCGGCACCGGCCAGGCAGGCCGAGGTGTGCGCGGCGACCTGCCCGACGGCCGGCAGGCCCGCCTGCCCGGCGGCCTCGCGCACCAGCCCGACCAGCACGGCCGAGGCCTGGTCGACGCCGATGATCTGGTGGTTGGACGGCCCGCCGCGCACCGCGGCGAGTACCGACCCGTCCTGGCCGATGAGGGCGACGTCGGTCTTGCTGTTCCCGCCGTCAACCGCGAGAACGGCCGCGAGCGCCCCGACCGCAGCACTCACCTGGCCCACGGCAGGAACGCGGCGTTCTGCGCCAGCAGCCGGTCGGTCAGCTGGCCGGCCAGATCGAGCTGGCCGATCAGCGGGTGCGCGAGCATCGCCCGCAGCACCCGGTCGCGGCCGCCGTGCAGCGCGGCGTCCACCGCGAGGTGCTCGTACGCCGACACGTGCGCGATCAGCCCGCTCATCAGCGGGCTCACCGGCGTGACCGGTACCGGTACGGCGCCGCCGGCCCCGATCGTCGCGGACACCTCGATGACCGCCTCGTCGGCCAGGAACGGCAGCGTCCCGTGATTGCGCACGTTGACCACCTGGCGGTCACCCGCATCGGTGATCAGCGACGCCAGCAGCGCCACCGCGGCCTCGGAGTAGAACGCGCCGCCCCGGTGGGTCAGCAGGTCGGGCTTGGTGTCCAGGACCGGGTCCGCGTACATCGCCAGCAGCTGGCGCTCGATCTTGGCGACAGCCTGCGCCCGGGTCTGCTGGCCGCGCTCCTCCGCCACGACGGCGTCGTGAGCCCAGAAGTAGCGCAGGTAGTACGACGGCACCGCGCCGCCGGCCAGCCTCGTCGCCGCGAGCGGCTGGCCGGTGTGCAGCGCGATCTCCTCTCCGTGGGCGTCCAGCAGGCCGGGCAGCCTGTCCTGGCCGTCGAGGAGGGCGGCCCGTTCCCAGGTCAGGTGATTGAGACCGACGTGATCAAGCGCGACCCGCTCGGGTGCGACGTCCAGCAGGGAGGCGAACAGCCGCTGGTAGCCGATCGCCACGTTGCACAGGCCGATGGCCCGGTGGCCCGCGTCGAGCAGCGCACGGGTGACGATGCCGACCGGGTTGGTGAAGTCGATGATCCAGGCATCCGGCAGCGCACGCTGCCTGACGCGCTCGGCCACGTCCAGGACAACCGGCACCGTGCGCAGCGCCTTGGCGAACCCGCCCGCCCCGGTGGTCTCCTGGCCGATGCAGCCGCACTCCAGCGGCCAGGTCTCGTCCCGGTGCCTGGTGGCCTGGCCGCCGACCCGCAGCTGCAGCAGGACGGCGGCGGCCCCGTCGACCGCGGCGTCCACGTCGGCGGTCCAGGACACTGCCGCCGGGTGCCCGTACCTGGCCATGATCCGGGCGGAAAACGGCCCGACTACGGCCAGCCGCTCGGCGTCCGGGTCGGCCAGCACCAGCTCGGTGATCTTGATGTCACCGGTCAGCCGGGCGATGCCGTCGACCAGTTCCGGCGTGTAGGTGGAGCCGCCGCCGATAACAGCGAGTTTCATGAGAACGCCTTCACAGGGAGTTAGAACGCCGGCTGCGAGCGGCGGCGGAACCGGGCCGAGTGCCACCTGCTGGTCGGCGCGGCCGGGGCGGCGGTCGATCAGGTCCTCAGTGCGCCCCACCGGGCTGTCGAGCTTCATTTCAGCACCAGACTGCGCGACATGGCAGGCGGCGTCGTGACCGGGGGAGAGCGGGAGCAGCCGGGGCGTGACCGAGTCGCACTCGTCGATCGCGAGCGGGCACCGGTACCGGAAGCGGCAGCCGGGCACCGGGTCGATCACGCGCGGCGGCTCGCCGCGGTCGGTGTCGGCGCCGACCGTCAGCTCCGCCTTCGGATCGGGAACGGCGGACACCAGCAGCTGCGTGTACGGGTGCCGCGGTGCGGCCAGCACGTCCTCGACCGGCCCGGCCTCGGCGATCTGCCCCGCGTACATGACGATCAGCCGGTCCGCGATGTACCGGGCGCTGGCGATGTCGTGCGTGATGTAGAGGATCGACACGTCCTGCTCGTCGCGCAGCTGCTTCATCAGGTTCAGCAGCCCGATCCGGATCGACACGTCCAGCATCGACACCGGCTCGTCAGCCAGGATGAGCTTTGGCTTCATGGCCAGGGCCTGGGCGAAGCCGACCCGCTGCCGCTGACCGCCGGACAGCTCGTGCGGGTAACGGCTCATGATCTCCGCAGCCGGGGACAGCCCGACGATCTCGAAGACCCGCCTGGTCTCGTCGGACCGCTGCGCCGCGGACAGCTCGGGCCTGTGCAGCTTCAGGCTGCGCAGGATGCCGTGCGAGATCCTGAAAACCGGGTTGATCGAGCTGAACGGGTCCTGGAACACCATCGGCACGTCGCTGCGGTAGGCCAGCATGTCCGACCGCGACCGCAGGGCCGACAGCGGCCTCCCGCCGAAGTAGATCTCGCCCGCCGTGGGCTCGTAGATGCGGGCCAGCAGGCGCGCGATCGTGCTCTTGCCGCTGCCGCTCTCCCCGGCGAGCGCGACGATCTCGCGCGTGCCGATGTCCAGGCTGACGCCGTCGACCGCGTGCAGGGACTGGCGGTGCAGGCCGCCGCCGATGCGGAAATGCTTGGTCAGGCCCTCGGTATGCAGGAGGGGGACGGCGTCAGTCACCGGCGAGTGCTCCGTTCTCGCGCTGGAGCAGGCAGCGAACCAGCACGTCGTCGACGGCGTACAGGTCGACCGCCGCCGTCAGGCAGCTGTCCATGACTTTCGGGCAGCGCGCGGCGAATCGGCAGCCGAGCGGCGGCCGGGCCAGGTCAGGCGGGCTGCCGGGAATGCCGGTCAGCGGAACCTTCGGCCCGCGGATGGAGGGAAACGCATCAAGCAGCCCGGCGCTGTAGGGATGGCGGGGCGTGTCGAACACCTGCCGGGTGGCGCCGAACTCGGCCACCTGCCCCGCGTACATGACCATCAGCCGGTCCGAGAAGTGGCTGACCAGGGACATGTCGTGGGTGACGAAGATGACCGCGAATCCGAGCTGCTGCTGCAGTTCCTTGATCTGGATCATCAGCGAGCGCTGCGCGACGACGTCGAGCGCGGACGTCGGCTCGTCCATGATCACCAGGTCCGGCGTGAAGAGCAGGGCCATCGCGATCATGGACCGCTGGCGCATGCCGCCGGACAGCTGGTGCGGGTAGCTGCGCAGGTGGGCCGGGTCGATGCTGACCATCCGCAGCACCTCGGCGGACCGGTCGGCGATCTCCTGCTTGTCCGTCACGCCGTGCGCGCGCATCGCGTCGGCGAACTGGGCGGCGATGGATTTCACCGGGTTGAGCGCGTTCATCGCGCTCTGCATGACGACCGACAGTTCCTTCCACCGGATCGGCGCTAGCTCGCGCTCGCTCCGGCCGGTCAGCTCCGCGCCCTTGAACTCGACCCTGCCGCCGGTGATCGCGGCCGGCGGCGCGAGCAGCCGCGCGACCGCGAACAGCAGCGTGGACTTGCCGCAGCCTGACTCGCCGACGATGCCGAGGAACTCGCCGCGGGCGAGGTCGAAGCTCACGTGGTCGACGGCGATCACGTCGCCGCGCCTGGTCTGGTAGGCGACGGAAAGATCAGACACCTTCAGGACGGGAACGGGGTCGCCTGCCCCGCGCAGCTCCTGCTGGGCCGCGGCCGTCCGCAGCGCGTCAGCTGGCACGGTTTGCACGAATCCTCCAGGGCGCTGCGTACCGGTCCCGGCGCACCTTCACTCGCTGCAGCGCCGGGTTGCCGACCTCGTCGAAGGCGTAGTTGAGCAGGGCGAACGCGGCTCCGAGCAGCGCGATGCACAGGCCCGGCGCGATCGCCCACAGGTACTGGCCGGTCTGCAGGGCCTCGCCGTTCTCGGCCCAGTAGAGCATGGTGCCCCAGGACAGCGAGTTCGGGTCGCCGAACCCGATGAACTGCAGGGTGGCGGCGGCGATGACGTTGTAAACCGCGGTGCCGAGGAACACGGCGACGATCAGCGAGGTCATCGACGGGATGATCTCGGCGAAGATGATGTAGGGGCGGCGCTCGCCGCGAACCCTGGCGGCCTCCAGGAAGTCGCGGCCGCGCAGCGACAGCGCCTCGGCCCGCAGCTGGCGCGCGCCGTAGGAGTAGCCGGTGATGACCAGCACGCCGATGAGGGGGATCAGGCTGCTGTGCGGGTAGTAGGCGATGATCACGATCAGCAGCGGGAACGTGGGGATGACCAGCAGGATGTCGGTGACCAGGTTGAGTCCGTGATCCCACCACCCGCCGAGGTAGGCAGCGCCGATTCCCATGATCATTGAGAGCACCGTCGAGAGCAGGCCGGAAACCAGCGCGATGATCAGCGTCTCCCTGGCGCCCCAGATGACCTGCGAGTAGATGTCCTGGCCCGAGGCGGTGGTGCCGAACCAGTGCTGGGCCGACGGGCCGAGGCTGCGGCCGTAGCTGAACGCCTGCGGGTTGTCCCGCGCGATCAGGCCGGGGATGATGGCCATGATCGCGAAGACCAGCAGGATCACGGCGCCGGCCAGCGCCTTCTTATTGGACCTGACGGCGCGCCAGACGCGCCCGGCCGCGCGCTCGCTGCTGGTGGGGCCGGGTCCGGCCGCCGGCTCGGCGGTGATCTGCAGCGCTACCACGTCAGCCTCCCGTCCTGGTGCGCGGGTCGAGTACGGCGGTCAGCAGGTCGGCCGCCAGGATCGCGACCAGGACGGCGACGGTGATCAGCAGGAACAGCGCCTGCACGAGCGCGTAGTCCTGATTCACCACCGCCTGGAGCAGGTAATAGCCAACCCCCTGATACGAGAAGAGGTACTCGACCACGATCGCCCCGGACAGCACGAATCCGAGCGACATGGCGAAGCCGGACAGGTTCGGCAGCATGGCGTTGCGCGCGGCGTAGTCGAGCATGATGCGCCAGCCGGGCAGGCCCTTGGCCCGTGCCATCCGGATGTAATCCTCGGCGAGGACGGTGACCATGGTGTTGCGCATGGTCAGGATCCAGCCGCCGATCGAGGTGATCAGGATAGCCAGGCCCGGCAGCAGCGCGTGCTGGAGTACGTCGGTGATGAACGGCCAGCTCAGTCCGGGCGTGGCTCCGTAGGAGTAGGCGCCGCTGGTCGGGAAGCTCGGATGGATCTTGCCGACGAGCAGGATCAGCAGCATCCCGATCCAGAAGAACGGGATCGAGGTGGCGATGACGAAGACCGGCGGCAGGATGCCGTCCAGCCAGCCGCCGCGCCGCCACGCGCCGAGGATGCCGATCAGGGTGCCGAGGACGAAGGCCAGCACCGTGGTGACGCCGATGAGGCCGAGCGTCCACCAGACGGCACCGGTGATGACCTGGCTCACCGGCTCGCTCTGGGTCAGCGAGATCCCGAAGTTGCCGGTCGCGGTGTTCCCGAGGTACTGCCAGTACTGAACGAACAGGCTGGTGTGCGTCTCGATCCCGAACGCCGCCTCGATGGCGTGCAGTGCCCGCGGCGTCACGTGGCCGCGGTACTTGGCCATCATGTCCAGGATCGGGCTGCCGGGCATCAGCCGCGGCAGGATGAAGTTGAGCGTGAGGCACGCCCACAGGGTGATGGCGAAGAAGCCCAGCCGGCGGAGCGCGTGTCTCATGCTCTCCTCCTGGTCGTGTTCATCGTGGCTCCCTCACCATCACCCCGCGGCTGCGCCGTCCCGCCTCGTTACTTGGCCGGCTTCAGGTGCATGAGCACCCAGCCGAAGTCCGGCGTGATGGCCGGCCCTGGCTGCGCGTACGGGTCGCTCTGCGTCGACCAGCCGCTGAAGTCGCCGGTGTTGTACTCGAACCAGTCGACGCTCTCGGTGACCGGGATCACCGGGAGGTCGGTGAGCATGACCTGCTCGAGCTTGTCCACGATCTGGTGCTGCTGCGCCGGGCTGGCCGCCGGGTACTCGTTCAGCAGCGCGTCGGTAGCCGGGCTGGAGTAGCGCTCCCAGTTGCTGGAGGCGGTCTGGCCGATCGGGGCCGAGTTCGACGACAGCAGCCACTGCCGCAGCTCGTAGAACGGGCCGGGTCCGCCGGACTCGGTGCTGTAGCCGAGCTGGTACTTGCCGGTGTACAGGTCGGCGTCGTAGGCGTTGCTCGACAGGTTCTCGACGCTCAGGTTGATGCCGACCGCCTTGAACTCCTGGGCGACGATCTGCAGCGAGGCGACCCAGTCGGAGTAGTCGCCGATGTTGATGATCGAGAAGGACAGCGGCTGCCCGGCTGGGCTGGTGAAGATGCCGTTGCTGCCGAGCTTGAAGCCGGCGGCGGTCAGCACCTGCTTCGCCTTGGCCGGGTTGTAGCTGTAGTCGTACTTGGCGGTGAGGCTGGGGTCGAGCCAGCTGGAGTAGGTCGGGGTGACGATGCCGGTCTGGTTGGCGGGCGGCTCGTAGCCGTACTCGCCGTTCTGCGAGACCTTGGCCCGGTCGATCGCGTACGACATGGCCTCGCGTACGGCCACATTGGACAGCAGCGGGTTCTTCAGGTTGACGAAGATCTCGTTGTTGACCGTCGGCGGGAACCAGTACTTGTTGTTCGAGTTCTTCGACGTGTACGCGGCCTGGATGCTCGGGATGAACTGGTTGCCCCACTGCGCCTGGCCGTCGGCCAGCTCAGCGTTGGCGGCGTTGTTGGACAGGAAGGCCGGGTAGTTCACCGTCTCGACCTTGGGCAGGCCGGGCAGGTAGTAGTGCTTGTTGGCCGTGTAGGTGATGTTCTCCGGCGTGCAGGCGCTGACGGTGTAGGCGCCGGTGCCGATCGGGTTCTTGTCGGAGTAAGTCACCGGGTTCTTGATGGTCGACCAGATGTGCTCGGGCACGATCGCGGTCTGGTCGGCGACGTAGTAGAAGTCGGCCTGCCCGGCGGTCTTGAAGTTCATCACGACCTGATCGGAGCCCTTCTGGGTCACGCTGGACAGGAAGCTCCAGTCCGAGTTCAGGTCAAGTGCCGGGTACTTCTTCAGCAGGTTGTAGGTGAACACGACGTCGGCGGCCGAGAAGGGCTTCCCGTCTGACCAGGTCACGCCCTTGCGGATGGTGAACGTCAGGGTCTTGTCGCCGTTGCTCCACAGCCAGGAGGTGGCCAGCCACGGCGATGCCTTGCCGCTCTCCAGGTTGTCTACGAACGCGAGAGGCTCGTAAACGGGGCCGAACGGCAGCGTGCTGAAGTTCGGGTTGTAGGGGTTGAACTGGCAGGTCCAGGTGGACCCGAACTCGTTGGAGATCGTCAGCGTCCCGCTCGGGCCGGCCGACGACGAGCCGGAGCCGCCCCCGGACGAGCCGCTGGCGCCGCAGGCGGCTACTGCCGTCAGCAGGCTGGCGGCCCCGATGAGGACCCCGAGTGACTTAAGGCGTCTCATGTGCCCTAACCCTTCGTTACTGAGTTGGTCGGTGCAGGGGTGGAGACACTATTTGTACGGTTCGTACAGTAGTGCCCGTTTGGTTGAGCGGCGTGTGAATCGGTGTCATGCGTGTGGTCAGCAGCGGTTGCGGGGGTGGTGGCGGCCGGCGGCCCGGTCAGGTCGCCGGCAGCCAGTTCATCGGCGGCCAGGGCGTCGACGGCCAGCGCGACCGCGCCGAGCAGGGGAGCATCGTGCGGGAACCGGGCCAGCACCAGCTGCGGCGGGTACGGAACGCCGGCCAGCAGGGCCGCCTCCAGCCGAGGCCGGATGCGGTCCCATGACCGGGTGATGCCGCCGCCGACGGCGACCCGCTCCGGGTTGACGACGATCGCCAGGTTGACCACGTGGAAGGCAAGCTCGTCGACGAACTCGCTGACGAGTGCCTCCAGTTCCGGGCCGGAGGCAGCCTGCTCGAACAGCTCGGCGGCCGTCAGCCGGCGGCCGAGCTGACCGGCCCGGCGCCGCAGCGCCTGGCCGCTGACCATGTCCTCGAGCGGGATCCGCAGCCCGCCGTCCCGGCCGACGTCCGCGAGCTCACGCAGGCTGTAGCCGATCTCGCCGGCCGCGCCGTTGCTGCCGGACAGCACCCGGCCGCCGGTCACGATCGCCGCGGCCAGCCCGGTACCAAGATTGAGGTAGACAGCCGGATCGCAGCCCGCCAGCGCACCCCACCGGATCTCCGCCAGCGCCGCTGCCTTGGCGTCAGTAGCCATCGCGACGGCCGCGCCGGGGAAGGCCGCCCGCAGCTCGCGGCCCAGCTCCAGGCTTTCCCAGCCGTCAATGACCGGGGCCAGCTCCACCCGGTCGTCAAACGGGATGCCGAACGTCGAGACGCCCACAGCGGCCAGCGGAGCATCGGGAGCAGCGGTCACGAGCAGCTCGCGAGCGGTCTGGAGACCGTGGCCGAAGCTGGCCCGCGCGCCTCGCTCACCCAGGCTGGCGACGACGGCGGAGGCGAGCTTGTTGCCCGCGGCGTCGCAGACCGCGGCCGCGATCTTCGTGCCGCCGAAGTCGATGCCGAGCACCACGGGGGAGTTGGTCATGCGGAGTCTCTCGGGCCGGGGGGAGGGGCGCACCGGGTCATTCCGGAAAGTTAGTTAGGACAGTATCCTAACTATGTGAGGGCGACAAGCAACGGTTTGGTCTCGCTAGGTCCGCTGCCGTCGTGACGCGCTCCTGGGACCGGACGCTCGCCCTCTGACCTGCAGTACGAAAGGATGTGGCCGTGACTGCGACGACACCGCCGGAGGCGGACCTGCCGCCGGAGGCGGATCAGCCTTCTGAGGCGGACGCGCTGCCGGGCGTTCCCGCGCTCCGGTCGGCCGCGCTCGCCGGGGCCCCGCCGGGCAGCCTGCCTCGCGGTCAGGTATCTGGTCAGCCCCGCGGCCCGGCCTCTGTGCAGGCCGCCGGTCAGCCCCGCGGCCGGGCCTCCGTGCAGGCTGCCAGTCAGCCCCGCGGCAGGAGCTCCGCTCAGGACGCCGGACCGCCGCCCGGCCAGATCTCCGCTCAGTTCTCTGGGCAGGCTGCCGGTCAGCCTCCAGGTTCGCTGGGCCACGGCCAGGCGGCCCGGCCGCAGCTGCTGCGCGCTCTGAACGAGCAGCTGCTGCTGCAGCACATCCGCCAGCTCGGCCGCTGCTCCCGTGCTGAGCTTGCCCGGTTGTCCGGCCTGTCGAAGCCGACGGTCTCGCTGGCGCTGGCCAATGTCGAGCGCTCTGGCCTGGTCCGGGAGGCAGGGCAGCGGACTGGCGTGCCCGGGCGCTCCGCCGTTCTGTACGAGATCCGGCCGCAGGCTGGCTACGTACTCGGGCTGGACATCGGCCTGCATTACCTGCGCGGCGCGGTTGCCGACCTGACCGGTGAGGTGGTCGCGCGGTCCGCGCTTCGCACCCGCGCCTCCCGTACCAGCGGCCGGGTAGCCGAGCTGATCGCTCTCGCCGACGGGCTGTGCGCCGCTGCTGGCATCGAGCGGCGTTCGGTGACCCAGACCGTGATTGGCAGCCCTGGCGTTTACGACCCGCGCCGCAACGCGATCGCGCTGGCGGGCGGCCTGTCCGGCTGGGGCAAGCCCGCCGTGCTGGCCGAGCTCCGCGCGGCGTTCGGCGAGCAGCTAGTCGTGGAGAACGATGTCGACGCCGCGACGCTCGCCGAGCGTGAGCACGGTCACGGGCGGGACGCGGGCACGTTCGCGTTCGTGCACATCGGCACTGGCATCGGCATGGGCCTGGTCATCGGCGGCAGCCTGCACCGCGGGGTGCACGGCGTGGCCGGCGAGATCGCCTACATGCCGATCTCGGCTGGCCAGGGGTCCGATCCGGACGACGCCAGACGGCGAGGCACCCTGGAAGCGGCAGGCTCGGCTGCCGGGGTGGTACGCGCCGCGCGACGGGCCGGGATGCGCGGATCGGTCTCGGCACGGCGGGTGTTCGCGGCCGCAGAGGCGGGCGACGAGCGGGCCGTCGCCGTCGTGGCGGGCGAGGCCGAGCTGGTCGCGCGCGCGGTCTGCGCGATCATCACCGTCATCGATCCCGAGCTTGTCGTGCTCGGCGGCGGCATCGGGCAGGCGCCGGGATTCGCCGCCGCTGTCGCGGCTCAGCTGCGCACGCTCGCCCCGGTGCTGCCCGAGGTCCGGGTCAGCGCGCTCGGCACCGAGGCCGTCGTTGACGGCTGCCTGGCCTCAGGCGCGGATCTGGCCTGGCAGCGGCTGACGGCGCTGCTTCCCTGACGGTGCTGCTTTCCTGACGGTGCTGCTTTCCTGACGGTGCTGCTTTCCTGACGGTGCTCCCCTGTCACTCTGACGGCGAGGGCCGACGGGGGCGGCGGATTGGTCGGGCCCGTTCCCGGCATGAGGAACCACCAGGAACATCCTCAGCCTTACCGGCTACAGTCCTCTGGTGACCGCAGGTAATGGCGCCGGCCCGCAGGAGGGCCGCACCGCCACGCTGAGCCTCCCGCCGCCCAGCTACCTGCGGTGGGAGATCTTCGCCGTCTTCGCGGTCTCGCTCGGCGCCAGCGGGCTGAACGCGCTGCTTGATCTCATCGGCGCCCTGCTGTCCCGGCACTCACTGAGCAGCCAGCAGGCGCTGCTGGTCGGGCCGCTGTCCTCGGTCAGCTGGTTCGACCTGGTGCTGCAGATCGTCAGCATCGCCGAGGCGCTCACGCCGGTCGTGCTCGTGCTGTACCTGATGGCGCGATCGGGCGAGCCGCCGTCGGTCATCGGCCTGGACGCGAGCCAGCCGGTCAGGGACCTGGTCCGCGGCGCCGTACTCGCGGCGGTCATCGGCGGCGCGGGGCTCGGCCTGTACATCACCGCATTCAAGCTCGGAGCCAGCCTGAACATCGTGCCGGAGTCGCTGCCAGCTGTCTGGTGGCGGATCCCGGTGCTGCTGCTCAGCGCCGCTCACGACGGCATCCTGGAAGAGATCCTGGTCATCGGCTACCTGCTGCGCCGGCTCGATCAGCTCGGCTGGACGCCGTGGAAGGCGATCCTGTTCGCGGCGGTGCTGCGCGGCTCGTACCACCTGTACCAGGGATTCGGCGCGTTCGTCGGGAACGCGGTCATGGGCATCATCTTCGGCATCCTGTACAAGCGCTGGGGCCGGGTGATGCCTATGGTCATCGCGCACACCCTGATCGACGCGGTCACCTTCGTGGGCTACGCGGCGCTGGTGCACAAGGTGTCCTGGCTGCCCTGAGCCTGCCGCCTGCGCCTGCCGCCTGCCGCCTGCGCCCTGCGCCTGCCGCCTGCGCCTGCGGCAAGATCGTGGTGGGTTCGCGTGCGCATACGACGCGAAGTCACCACGATAAGGGCGCGGCTCCCGTGGGCTGGCTAGCGGCCAAGGCCGGCCAGCACGACGGCGCCGGGCAGGCTGGCGAGCGCGGCGCCCGGCAGCGTGAGCTTCGAGCGCCGCACGCCGCTGCCGATCACGACCCGCGCGGTCGCGGCCACCGCCGCGTCCACGTAGACCGGCCAGTCAGCCGGCAGCCCGATCGGCGTGATGCCCCCGTACTCCATTCCGGTCAGCTCGACTGCCTGATCCATGGGCGCGAAGGAGGCCTTGCGCACATCCAGCTCGCGGCGGGCCAGCCCGTTCACGTCCGCGCGGGTGGTAGCCAGCACCATGCACGCGGCCAGCCGGGTCTGTCCGTCGCGGCGTCCGGCCACGACGACGCAGTTCGCGGACTCGGTCAGCGCTACCTCGTAGCGCTCGCAGAAGGCGGCCGTATCCGCCAGCGCCGGGTCGATCTCCGCCACGCCAATGTCGGCGACGGCGATCTTGCCATCCAGCCCGGCGAGCGCGGCCGCGACCGGCGCGGCCAGCAGGTCCGGGCGATCCAGGGCGGGAACGGCAGCCAGGGTGCCTATGCTCATCGTCACCCGGCCGAGTGTAGGCGGCTGCCGGCCGAGTGCAGGCGGCTGCTGGCCGCGTGCAGGCGGCTAGCTGCCAAGGCTCCCGAGGGTGGCGGTGCCGCTGTAGGCAGTGCCGCCGAGACCACGGGTATAGCGGATGGTGACCTTGGTGCCCGGCTTGAGCTCGGACAGCATGAGCTCGAACTGCTCCAGGCTGGTCACGTCCGCGCCGTTGACGGCGACGATGATGTCGCCCGGCCGGACACCCGCCACTGCCGCGCTGCCACCGCTGGCAACGCTGCGCACCGCTACGCCTGCCGGCTGGCCGGACTCGTTCGCCGCAGTCTCCGCGACGATGCCGAGCGAGGCGCGATCGGAAGTCGTCACGCGGCCGGACTTGATCAGCTGATCGGCGATGTTCTGCACGGTGTCGCTGGGGATCGCGAAGCCGATGCCGGGCGCCGCGCCGCCCTGATCCGGCAGCCGGGCGGCCAGTGTCGGGATCCCCACGACCTCGTCGTCGAGGTTCACCAGGGCGCCGCCGCTGTTGCCGGGGTTGATGGCGGCGCTGGTCTGAATCGCCGCGGTGATCAGCGCCTGGCCGGCGTTGCCCTCGCTGGCGCCGACAGTGCGGCCGGTCGCCGAGATGATTCCCTGCGTGACGCTGTCAGTGAGGCCCAGCGGGTTGCCCATGGCCAGCACGATCTCCCCGATCTGGGTATCGGCCGAGTTCGCGAACCTGGCCGGCTTTAGATCGCCGGCGTCGCTGGTCACCCGGATCACGGCGAGATCGTCGGGCGCGAACTTGCCGACGACTGTCGCGTTCAGGGTGTGATTGCCGACTGACTCCTGCACTGTCACGGTCTTGGCGTCGCCGATCACGTGCTCGTTGGTGACGATGTCGCCGTCCGAGTCGTAGACCACGCCGGAGCCGGTCGAGTCCGGCGTGCTGATCTGCACGACCGAGGGCAGCACCGTGCGGATGACTTGCTCGTACTGCTGCTCCAGGTCCGTGGCGGAATCGCGGCCGGGGCCGGATCGGGAGGTGGTGCTGCGCGCACTGGAGCACGCGACGGCGCCGACAGCGCAGGCGATCGCCAGCAGCAGGATTCCGGGCACGCGTGAGCTACATGACGAATGCATAGATAGTCCCCCCGATGACTGAATCGTCAGCCCCCTTATTGTGTCCACCATGTCGTTGACCGAATCACTAGCGCAGCGGGTGGGCCTGACGAGCATCACGGCCGGCGTTGCCACCGCCGCGAATCTCGCCGGCGCGCTCGCGGCCGGGACGCTGACCGCGGCCGAGCTGACCGATTTTTACCTGGCCAGGATCGAACGGCTGAACCCGGCGCTGAGAGCCGTGATCTCCGTTGGTCCTGATGGCGGGGCCGAGGCGGCAGCCAGCGACGCCCGGCGCGCAGCCGGCTCGGCGCGGGGCCCGCTCGACGGGATTCCGGTCCTGATCAAGGACAACATCTCTGCAGGCGGGCTGCCCGCTACAGCCGGGTCGCCGGCGCTGCTAGGTGCGGCGGGGACGGACGCGTTCCTGGTCGGCCGGCTGCGCGCGGCCGGTGCGGTGATTCTCGGCAAGGCCAACTTGTCCGAGTGGGCGAACTTCCGCTCGCGCCCGTCCAGCAGCGGCCTGAGCACTCTCGGCGGCCAGGCCGTGAATCCGCACGGAGCCGGCCGCAGCCCGTCCGGCTCGAGTTCGGGATCTGCCATCGCGATCGCCGCCGGGCTCGCGCCGCTCGCGATTGGCACCGAGACCGACGGTTCCATCGTCTCGCCCGCGGGTGCCTGCGGCGTGGTGGGAATCAAGCCGACACTGGGCCTGGTGAGCCGGTCCGGTATCGTGCCAATCTCGGCGGCGCAGGACACCGCGGGCCCGATGACGGCGACGGTCGCGGACGCCGCGGCCCTGCTGACCGTGCTGGCAGGCGCTGACGCGGACGACCCGGCTACGGACGGCGCTCGCGAGCACGCCACCGACTACACGGCCTTCCTTGATGCGGCCGCGCTGGACGGCGCCCGCCTCGGCGTCTGGCGAGGCGGCTCCGCGACGGCCGACGCGGCCACGCTCGGCGTGCTTGACCAGGCTCTGGCGCGGCTGCGCGGCCAGGGCGCGCAGATCACCGACCCGGTGGAGCTCGCCGGCATCGACCTGGTGGGCGATCCTGAGGTCGTCGCGCTCACCCATGAGTTCAAGCACGCCCTGAACGCCTACCTGGCCGGGCTCGGCGGCGATCATCCGGCTGACCTGGCCGGCCTGATCGCCTTCAACAACGAGAACGCAGCGGAGGTACTGGAGCACTTCGGCCAGGAGCTCTTCGAGGCGGCGGAGGCGACCAGCGGGGACCTGCGCGATCCGGCGTACCGCGAGGCCAGGACAGCCGCGGACCGGATCGCCCGCGAGGCTCTGGACGGCGCGCTGCGCGGCGACCGGCTGGACGGGGTCATCGCGCTGACGGGTCATCCGGCCTGGCTGACCGATCACGTTCTCGGTGACTACCACGGCTGGGGGACCTCGACTCCCGCTGCGGTCTCCGGATACCCGTCGGTGACGGTCCCGGCAGGTCGGGTCAGCGGGCTGCCCGTCGGCCTGTCCTTCATCGGGCCGGCCTGGAGCGAGCCGCGGCTGATCGCACTGGCCCACGCCTTTGAGATTGCTCTCCTGGCCTAGCGATACCCTGGCGCCCATGGAGTCGTGGCCTGCCGCTGCCGTACCTGACCTGCCCGGAACTGGTCCGCAGACGATGATCTGGGATACCGCCAGTGCTGCGCTGGCAGCGGCGGCGCCAGGCGGCACAGCCACCCTGTACGCCTGCGGGATCACCCCGTACGACGCGACGCATATCGGTCACGCGGCTACCTATCTGGCGTGGGACCTGCTGATCAGGGCCTGGCGCGATGCTGGCAAGAATGTGCAGTATGTGCAGAACGTCACTGATGTCGATGACCCGCTGCTGGAGCGGGCCAGCCGGGACCACGAGGACTGGCGGGAGCTCGCGGCGCGGGAGATCGCGCTGTTCCGCTCGGACATGACGGCCCTGCGGGTGCTGCCGCCGGCGCACTACGTCGGCGCGGTCGAGGCGCTGCCGATGATCGAGGACTTCAACCGGATACTCCGCGACCGTGGCTCCCTCTACGAGGTCGACGGCGATACCTACTTCTCGCGGGCGGCCGATCCCGCGTTCGGGTCGGTGTCGGGGCTGGATAGCGACGACATGTTCCGCTTGTGCGCGGAGAACGGCGGTGACCCGGCCCGCCCGGGCAAGAAGGACCCGGTCGACCCGATGGTGTGGATGGCGAGGCGGCCCGGCGAGCCGTCCTGGCCCTCGGAGCTCGGCCAGGGCAGGCCCGGCTGGCACGTGGAGTGTGCCGCCATCGCGACGCATTACCTGGGTACGACGTTCGACGTTCAGGCTGGCGGCCGGGATCTGATCTTCCCGCACCACGAGATGAGCGCGGCGCACGCGAGAGTCGCGCTGGACGGAGACGGCGAGCAGCCGTTCGCGCGCCGCTACGCCCACTCGGGAATGGTGCGGCTCGACGGCGAGAAGATGTCGAAGTCGCGCGGCAACCTCGTGTTCGTCTCGAAGCTGCTGGCGGCGGGCAACGACCCGATGGCCGTGCGGCTGGCGATCATGTCGCATCATTACCGCGACGACTGGGACTGGACCGCCACCGCGCTCGAGGAGGCCTCGGTGCGGCTGGCGACCTGGCGTGCCGCCGTCGCCGATGCGACGCTGCCGGGCTCCGCAGGCACCGAGGGCGCGGGGGATCGGGTACTCGCCGCTCTGCGTGAGCGCCTGGCGGACGACCTGGACGCTCCCGGCGCTATCGCTGTCGTGGATGAGTGGGCTGCCGCCGCCACAGCCGGCCAGGCGGGCGACTCCGGGCCGTTCGTGCGCAGCTCGGTCGACGCCCTGCTTGGCATCGCCCTGTGAGATGACCGCAGTGCGGATCTGCCCGGCCGCAGTGACGGACGTGCCGGCGCTGGCCTCTATCGCGGCGGCTGCCTATCTTCCGTACGTGCCGCGGATCGGCAGAGCGCCCCCTCCGCTTACCGCGGACTATGCCGCTGCGGTACGACGCGGGCAGGTGTGGCTGGCATGTCAGGGGATCAGGGTGCCGGCACGGCCGGGGCACTCGGCCTGATCGTGCTCGTGCCGCAGCCCGGGTACCTGCTCCTGGAGAACGTGGCCGTCACCCCGCCGGCACAGGGCCGCGGTGTCGGCACGGCGCTGCTTGATTTCGCTGCATCGCATGCCCGGGAACTGGGGCTGCCGGAGATCCGGCTCCACACCAACGCGGCGATGACGGAGAACCTGGCGTACTACCCGCGCCACGGTTATCAGGAGACCGGCCGCCGCGAGGAGGACGGCTTCAGCCGGGTGTACTTCACCAGGCACCTGGTCTAAGCCGACGGATCGATTCAGTTGATGTCGAACTCGTTGCCCTCGGGGTCGGTCATCGCCACCGCGTAGTGATCGAGACCAGCCTCCGACAGCGCCCGCGTCAGCGAACCGCCCAGCTCGGACAGCCGCTGTGCTTCCGCATCGACCCGCTGCCTGCGGATCTCAATCGGTACCTCGCGGCCGCCGCCCACGCTGATGTCAAGGTGCAGCCGGTTCTTGATGATCTTCGGCTCAGGTACGCGCTGGAACCAGATATCCGGCCCGCGGCTCTCTGGATCGCAGATGCGGTCATCGCCCATCCCGAGCTCGCTTTCGTCCACTCCGACATCTCGCCAGTAGTCGTCCCAGGTCGCGAAGCCGGCTGGTACTGGCGCGAACTCATAGCACAGCGCGGCGGCCCAGAAGTGAGCCAGCCTGTCAGGGTCGGCGCAGTCGATCACAAGCTGATACCGCACGGCCATTGCCTTGCTCCTCTGCTGGACACCAGTACCCGCCTCTTAATCGATCATAATATCGAACTTGCCCAGCGAAGCTGCGATATTTTCTCGGCGCCAAGAAACGAGAAGGTACCACGGCGGGCGGCCTGTCAACGCGAATTCTGCGCGCTGTGCACCGCGCTGGCCTGCCGCCCACAGTCCCCGATAACCCGCGGTCGGCGCCGCTGGCCGGTTCTCATGCTGAACTCCATGACTAACTTCAAGCCTGCGGGTGACAGCGCCCCGCGTTCGTCCAGCACTGCATCCACGGCCCGGCCGGCCGGACTTGCTGCGAAAGCTCAGCTGCGAGCGGCGTCCGCCGACGCCGTGCTCGCTGTCGTTCCGCACCTGCTCGGCTTCTACCCGAGCCGGAGCCTTGTCGTCCTCGGCCTCGGCGACCAGTGCCGTGTCGTCGTGACTTTCAGGTACGACCTGCCCGATCCCGTCGACAGCCAGCTCGCCGCCGACATTGCCGCGCACGCCGGATTCGTGCTTGACCGCGAGCGGATCAGCGCGTGCCTGCTGGTCGGCTACGGCCCCGAGGAGGTCGTGGCGCCCGTCATCGGACCGGTAGCGGCGCGCCTCGCCGAGGACGGAGTTGAGCTCCATGAGGTGCTGCGTGCTGATGCGGGCCGCTACTGGTCGATGCTGTGCGACGACCCGGCCTGCTGCCCGGCCGAGGGCCGGTCCTACGACCCCGGCTCTCATCCGGCAGCGGCCGCGATGACCGCGGCCGGGCTCGGTGCTCAGCCAGATCGTGACGCCCTTGCCCGCACGCTGCAGCGGCCAGCCGGCTCGGCCGACCTGATCTCGCGCGCGACGGGCCAGGCTCTGCTGCGTCTGACGCAGCTGTCGGATCTAGCCGAGGCGCACGGAGACAACGATCCGCAGCTGCGCGTGACCAGGGCCGGGCGCCAGGAGATCCAGCGCGCGATCCGGCGGTACCGCGCAGGCGGCAGCATCGACAGCATCGGGCATCTGGCCTGGCTGGCGGTTCTGCTGGCTGACCTTCGCGTGCGCGACGACGCCTGGGCGCGCATGGACCCGGCCTATCAGGCGCAGCACTGCCGGCTCTGGACCGACGTACTGCGCGCTGCCGCTCTGGACTACGCGCCCGCGCCGGCGTCGCTGCTGGCATTCGCAGCCTGGCAGGGCGGTAACGGGGCGCTGGCGTCGATGGCGGTCGACCGGGCACTGAACGCTGATCCTGGCTACTCGATGGCGCACCTGCTGGCGGGAGCCGTGGAGGCCGCCCTGCCGCCGTCGGCCGCGCGGCTGCCGATGTCACCGGCAGCCGTCGCGGCGAGCTACGCGGAGCGGGCGGCGGAGCGGGCGGACCGCGTGTCCGGCAGCAGTCAGGCGAAGCGCGGCCGTGGCCGGTCACGGTCGCGCCGGGCCGGCTCACGGACCCGGCGGGGACGACGGCAGGCCGCGGCGCCCCAGGTGCCGTCAGGAGCCGCCCGCTGACCCCCCGGACCGGGGCGAGGCCTGCCGGGCGATCAGCAGGTCAGGCCACCGGCTCACGATCAGAGGTCACGACGAGGGAAGCGAGCAGCCGGCCTTCCGGATACTTCAGCGCCGCCGGCGGCAGCCCGGACGGACGGCCACTGAGCAGCACCCGGACCGACCCGGACCGGCCGGCGCGATGGTGGCCGTCGTCAGGCTGGCCGGTGCCCAGTTGGCCGGTGCCCAGTTGGCCGGTGCCTGGCGGGCTGGTTTCGGGCTGGCCGGTGCCTGGCTGGCCGTTAGCTGGCGCGAATGCTGGCGGCGCATCTGCCTGGCCGGCGCCGGGGATGCGGCGCAGCGCCTGGGCGGCCACCGCGCCAGCAGACCCGAAGGTCACCGCGCCCGGTACGGCCTGCCTGATCAGGCCGGCCGCCAGCTCGTACTCGGTGCAGCCGAGCACCACGGCCTCGCAGCCGGGCGGAGTCCTGGCCGCAGCAGCGGCCACTGCGGCGGCCGCTGCCCGCTCGTCACCTGCGTCGACCGCATCGGCGAGGCCCGGACAGGCGACGGCGGTGACCTGGGCCGATCCGCCGAATTCGGCGATGAGCCGCCGCTGATAGGCGCTGGCCGTTGTCGCGACGGTGGCCCAGATGGCGATAACGCTGTGGGCGGCGGCGGCCGGCTTGATGGCCGGCACCGTGCCGATCACCGGGATCGCCGGCTCGAACTCGGCCCGCAGTGCATCCAGGGCGTGAACGGAGCCGGTGTTGCAGGCCATGACGAGGATGTCGGGCTCGTAGGCCAGCGCTGCCCTGGCGCACAGCAGCGCCCTGTCGGCGATATCGTCCGGCGTTCGCGGGCCCCAGGGCATTCCGTCCGGGTCAGGAGCCAGCACCAGATCGGCGTCGGGCCGGAGCAGGTGCAGCGCGGCGGCGGGTGCCAGCAGGCCAAGGCCCGAGTTGATGAGGGCGATCCGCATCGTCCAACTGTATGAGGTGCGCTGTTCGCTCTTTCCCGCACGGCAGGTAAGACTGCTGCCATGACCACGGGTGCTGACATCATTCGGACCGCTTACGCGGCGTCCTGCGACTCCGTGCAGCGCGTGCTGTCCGGAATGACTGAGGGAGAGTTCTTCTGGGAGCCGGTTGCGGGCTGCTGGACGGTGCACCGCCGTTCCGAGTCCCGCGGCGTCAGCGTGGACGGCGCCGGCGACTGGGTCATTGACTACGACCCGTCGGAACCCCGGCCGGCTCCGTTCACCACGATTGCCTGGCGGACGCTGCATCTCGCCGGAGTGAACTATCTGTACTGGGACTATGCGTTCGGCTCGGCCTCACTGAGCTTCGACCTGGAGATTCCGGGTGAGGCGGCTGAGGCGACCGACTGGCTGCTCGCGAGCCATCAGCCGATCGTGGACGCTCTCGCTGACCTCACTGACACCGATCTGGACAAGCTGGTCCCGACGAACTGGGGCGAGCAGTGGCCACTGCATCAGGTCCTGGTGACGCTGATCAACGAGCAGGTGCACCACGGCGCTGAGATCAGCCTGCTCCGGGACCTCTACCGCTGCCGTGGCTCACTAGCACTTCCCCGCTGAGCGACGGGAGCCCGTCGATGCTGACCGAGTTCTTCTCGGCCCGGTAGGCGGCCAGCTGCGCGGCGGTCTTCTTCTGATCGGACCTGGCCAGTACGTCCCGCTCCTCCGCCAGCTCCATCACGGGCACCGCGTATCCGCAGGAGTCCGAGATGCGATCCAGGTCGACGACGATGATCGCGCGCCGGCTCGGCTCGTTGCCACCGAGCCCGGTGGCAGGGAAATGCGCTGCCAGATCGTCCCAGTCGGCTGCGCCGGGAAGCACGACCCGGCCGGCGCCATAGAGCCGGAGGATCTTGGGCTGGCGGTCGAACGAGCAGAACATCACCGTGATCCGGCCGTTCTGCCGCAGATGCGCGATCGTCTCTGCCCCGCTGCCGGTCAGATCCAGGTAGGCGACCTGCAGCGGACCGAGGACGGCAAAGGTGTCGCGGTAGCCCTTGGGAGACAGGTTGACGTGGCCGCCGTCGCCGTCGGCAGCCAGGCAGGGAGCAGTTGCCACAAAGAAGACAGACTGCCTGGCGATAAACTTCGTAAGCCGTTCATCCAGCTCTGGGTAGAGCTTGCCCATGATGCCCTCCTCCGGGCATTCTGCGACGAGCTGGCGGCCGACGCTACTGTAGAGGAGTCTGTGTGACGCAGGTCACGAGCCAGATCCGGCCGGGTTCGCTCGCCGCGCAGCACCGGGCGGCGGTGGCGGCCATCGAGCAGGCCTATGCCGGCATCCCGGCCGGCGCTCCGATCCGGCTGGCCAAGAGCACCTCGAACCTGTTCAGGTTCCGCGGTGACTCGCCGGGATATCAGCTCGACGTCGCGGCTTTCGATCACGTGATCAGCGTTGACGCCGAGGCCAGAACTGCAGTCGTCGGCGGCATGACGACCTACGTGGACCTCGTTGCCGCGACGCTTCGGCACGGGCTGATGCCGCTGGTCGTGCCCCAGCTGAAGACAATCACCCTTGGCGGCGCGGTCTCCGGGCTCGGAATCGAGTCCACCTCCCTGCGCAGCGGCATGCCGCACGAGTCGGTGCTGGCCATGGAGATCCTGACCGGTGACGGCCGCGTGGTGACCGCGACGCCCGACGGCGAGCATGCCGCGCTCTACCGGGGCTTCCCGAACTCCTACGGCACCCTCGGCTACACGCTCTCGCTCACCATCGAGCTTGAGCCGGTGAAGCCCTATGTCCACCTGAGGCACTTCCGGTTCAGCGACCCGGCGGAGTGCTTCGCCGCGGTGGCCGAGGTCGCTGCCAGCGGAAGCTACGACGGCCACCGCGCTGACTTCATCGACGGGACGGCGTTCAGCCTGGACGAGATGTACCTGACCATCGGGGCGTTCAGTGACGTGGCCCCGTGGATCAGCGACTACACCAGGGGTCGCATCTACTACCAGTCGCTGCGCGGGCCGCGGGAGGACTTCCTCACGATCAGCGACTACCTGTGGCGGTGGGACACCGACTGGTTCTGGTGCTCCCGGCCATTCGGCGTGCAGCGTCCCGTGGTGCGGGCCCTGTGGCCGCGCCGGTACCGCCGCTCGGACGTGTACCGCAAGCTGGTCGCGCTCGACCGCCGGCATGGCGTCACGCGCAAGCTCGATCAGCGCCGGGGGAAGCCGCAGACCGAGATGGTCGTTCAGGACGTCGAGATTCCCGTCGAGGAATCGGCGGCGTTCCTCCGCTACTTCCTCACCGACGTCGGGATGAACCCGGTCTGGATGTGCCCGCTCCGGCTCCGCGGTGAGATGACCTGGCCCCTGTACCCGATGCGACCGGGTCAGGTCTACGTGAACTTCGGGTTCTGGGGCACCGTCGCCCTTCCGCCCGGCGCCTCGGACGGGTACTACAACCGGCGCGTCGAGGATAAGGTCACTGAGCTAGGCGGGCACAAGGGGCTCTATTCCACCTCGTTCTATCCGAGGGAGGAGTTCTGGGCGCGCTACAACGGCCCGGAATACGCCGGGCTGAAGCGCACTTACGATCCGAAAGGCCGCCTTGCGGACCTCTACGACAAGTGCGTGCGCGGCGTCTGACCGCGGGCGAGCAGGAAGCAGCAGAGGGAAAGAAGGTCAAAGATGGCTCTGGCCGAGGTGTTCGAGCGGGTGGCAGGCCCGGATGCCCCAGTCGGTTTTACCGCGTATGACGGGAGCTCGGCAGGGCCTGCCGACTCGCCGATCAGGATCGCGGTCAAGAATCCGACCGCGGTCGCGTACCTGGCCCAGGCGCCCGGCGCGCTCGGGCTGGCCCGCGCCTACGTTGCCGGTCACCTGGACGTGGACGGCGACATGTACGCGGCGCTGGCAAGGATGGCGCATGCGCAGGAGCTGGACACCAGCCTTCCGCAGAAGCTGAGGCTGCTGAGCACCCTGGGCGGACCGAAAGTGCTCTTCCCGCGGGTGCCGCCGCCGCCGCAGGAGGTCCGGGTGAACAGCCGGTGGCTGTCCGGGCGCCGTCACTCGCGGCAGCGCGACGCCAGCGCGATCTCGCATCACTACGACGTGTCCAACGCCTTCTACGAATGGGTGCTCGGACCTTCCATGGCCTACACCTGCGCCTGCTACCCGTCGCCGGACGCGACCCTGGAGCAGGCTCAGGCCACCAAGTTCGACCTGGTGGCGCGCAAGCTCGCGCTGAAGCCGGGCATGCGGCTGCTGGACGTCGGCTGCGGCTGGGGCGGCATGGTGATGCACGCCGCCCGGGAGTACGGAGTGCGGGCCCTGGGCGTCACGCTGTCCGCCGAGCAGGCGTCCTGGGCCCAGACCGCCATCAAGGAACGTGGCCTTTCCGATCTCGCCGAGGTGCGTCACCTCGACTACCGGGAGGTGACCGAGACCGGCTTCGACGCCGTCAGCTCGATCGGGCTGTCCGAGCACATCGGCAAGGCTCAGCTGCCCGGCTACTTCCGGTTCCTGAGCTCCAAGCTGGTCCCCGAGGGCCGGCTGCTCAATCACTGCATCACCCGGCCCGACAACACCGGGCCTGCGCGCGTCACCGACGGCTTCATCTACCGGTACGTGTTCCCCGACGGTGAGCTCGAGGGACCCGGGTTCCTCATGTCGATGATGCACGACAACGGCTTCGAGGTACGGCATGCCGAGAACCTGCGCGAGCATTATGCGATGACCCTGGCCGCCTGGTGCGCCAACCTCGACGAGCACTGGGACGAGGCTGTTGCCGAGGTCGGGGAGGGAACGGCGCGCGTCTGGCGGCTGTACATGGCCGGGTCGCGGCTGGGCTTCGAGCGCAACCAGATTCAGCTGCACCAGATGCTCGGCGTCAAGCTGGGCGATCACGGAGCAGCCGGGATGCCGCTGCGCCCGGACTGGGAGCCGCCCAGGCCGTTCCCGGTGACCTACCCGGCGGGAGGGCAGGCCGACGCGGACCGGTAGCTCTCGGCGACCGTGAACGCGAGATCGAGCGCCTGGCTGCGGTTGAGCCTCGGGTCGCAGGCGGTCTCGTAGCGCTGGTGCAGGTTCTCTGCGATGACCTCGTAGCTGCCGCCAACGCACTCGGTCACGTTGTCGCCGGTGAACTCGATGTGGATGCCGCCGGGGTGCGTGCCGGCCGCCCGGTGCACGTCGAAGAAGCCCTGGACCTCGTCGAGCACGTCCTGCAGCCGCCTGGTCTTGTGGCCGCTCGGCGCCTCGAAGGTGTTGCCGTGCATCGGGTCGCAGATCCACGCGACCGGGATGCCCTCGTCCTGAACCGCGGCAATCAGCGGCGGCAGCAGCTCCCGGATCGTGCTCGCACCGAGGCGCGTGATCAGCGTCAGCCGGCCAGGCTCGCCGTCCGGGCTGAGCCGGCGGATCAGGGCGCGCACGCCGTCCGGGGTGGCATCCGGTCCGATCTTGACCCCGATCGGATTGCGGATGCTGGCGGCGAACTCGATGTGCGCTCCGTCGAGATCCCTGGTCCGCTCACCCACCCACAGGAAGTGCGCGGAGACGTCATAGGCCTTCCCAGTGCGCGAGTCGATGCGCGTCAGCGCCTGCTCGTACGGCAGCAGCAGGGCCTCGTGACTGGAGTAGAACTCCACCGAGCGCAGCTCATCAGAGTCCGCGCCGCACGCGCGCATGAACGACAGCGCCCGGTCGATCTCGCCCGCCAGCCGCTCGTAGCGCTGGCCGGACGGGCTGTTCCTGACGAAGTCCCGGTTCCAGGCGTGGACCTGATGGAGGTCGGCATACCCGCCGGTGGTGAAGGCCCGGCAGAGATTGAGCGTCACCGCGGCGCAGTGGTAGGCGCGCAGCATCCGGTCCGGGTCGTGCGCGCGGGACGCCGGGGTGAAGTCGAACCCGTTGACCGCGTCGCCGCGGTAAGCCGGCAACTCGATGCCGTCCCTGACCTCCATCGCCCGTGATCGCGGCTTCGCGAACTGGCCGGCGAGCCGCCCGATCTTCACGACCGGGATGCTCGCGCCGTAGGTCAGGACGACGGCCATCTGCAGGATCGTCTGCAGCTTGGCCCGGACCGCGTCGGCGTTCGCGCCGGCGAACGTCTCGGCGCAGTCGCCGCCCTGCAGGACGAATGCCTCGCCCCTGGTCACTGCGGCCAGCCGGTCCCGCAGCTGATCGCACTCGCCAGCGAATACCAGCGGCGGCATCGTGGCGAGCTCGGCGGCGACCTGCTCGACTCGGGCAGGATCCGGCCACTCTGGCTGCTGGGCGGCGGGGCGGCTGAGGCTCACGACTGACGGGCTCACGGGCTCACGCTACCTAAGCAGACGCTGCTTCGCCCGGCCAGGCAAGATCACTTATGCGGCCAGCCGGCCGGTCAGGCGGCCCTGGCTTGCCGGGCCGTGGACAATAGCCCTGTGGAATCCGCGAGCAGCGCCGGCCAGTGCCGGGACATCATCGTGCTGGGGTCGACCGGCTCGATCGGGACGCAGGCAGCTGACATCATCAGCCGCAATCCGGACCGGTTCCGGCTTACGGGGATCGCGGCAGGTGGCGGCAACCCCGGCCTCCTGGCGCGCCAGGCCATAGAGCTTGGCGCTGAAAGCGTGGCCGTGGCCAGCCCGGCGGCTGTCCCGGAGCTTCGCGAGGCGCTGGCTGCCATCGCGTCCGCCGGAGGCGCGCGCCGGAAGCTGCCCGAGGTGACGGCCGGCCCGGATGCGGTTGCCGGGATGGCCGCGCAGCGGTGCGATGTGGTCCTGAACGCGGTGACCGGGGCAGTGGGGCTCGCGGCCACCCTGTCCGCCCTCACGGCCGGGCGCATGCTCGCGCTGGCCAACAAGGAGTCGCTCATCATGGGCGGGCCGCTGGTGGCCGATGCCGCGGCGCCCGGCCAGATCGTGCCCGTCGACTCCGAGCACTCCGCGATCGCCCAGTGCCTTCGCGGCGGCCGTGAGGCTGAGGTCAGGCGGCTGATCGTGACGGCGAGCGGCGGCCCGTTCCTGCACCGGACCAGGGCGGAGCTGGCCGGCGTGACACCCGCGCAGGCCCTCGCGCATCCCACCTGGAACATGGGCCCGGTCATCACGATCAATAGCGCGACGCTGGTCAACAAGGGCCTGGAGCTCATCGAGGCGCACCTGCTGTTCGGCGTCGGCTTCGACCGGATCGAGATCGTGGTGCACCGGCAGTCGGTGATCCACTCGATGGTCGAGTTCACCGACGGCTCGACGCTGGCTCAGGCCAGCCCGCCGGACATGCGGATCCCGATAGCACTTGCGCTCGGCTGGCCGGACCGGGTCCCCGGCGCGGCCCCGGCGGTCGACTGGACGACCGCCCACAGCTGGACCTTCGAGCCCCTGGACGAGGAGGCTTTCCCCGCGGTGACGCTGGCGCGGCACGCCGGAACGGTCGGCGGCACGATGCCGGCGGTCTACAACGCGGCCAACGAAGTATGCGTCGATGCCTTCCTGGCTGGGCAGATCCCGTTCGCCGGAATCGTTGACACGGTCTCCCAGGTAGTCTCGGAGCATCACGACTCAGCCGGGTCCGCCGTGACGCTGGCGGACGTGCTCGGGGCTGATAGCTGGGCCAGAGATCGCGCGCGGGAGCTCACGGGAAAGGGAGGCACCGACTGATGGGTCCGACCGGCCCTGCCGATCCCGTAGAACCCTCAGGTCCGGGCGGCCGATACGGCCACGACGGCCGGCGCCCGCTAGTTCAGCTGGGGGCCTGGCTGCTGGTCATCGCGGCCGTGGTGACCCTGATCGTGATTGATCGCAAGCACCTGGCCTTCCTGTTCGGCGTGCTGATCTTCGTGGCCGCTCTGCTTATTTCGGTCATGCTCCACGAATTCGGGCACTTCGCGACCGCGAAGAAGTTCCACATGCGAGTCACCCAGTTCTTCGTCGGATTTGGCACCACCCTGTGGTCGGTGTTCCGCGGCGAGACTGAGTACGGCGTCAAGGCACTGCCGTTCGGCGGCTTCGTCAGGATCACCGGCATGACATCGGTCGAGGAAGTCGACGTGGCCGACGAGCCGCGGTCCTTCCGGAATCAGCCGGGGTGGCAGCGAATCATCGTGCTGGCAGCCGGCTCCTTCATGCACTTCGCGCTGGCCATGTTCCTGCTGTTCCTGGTGGCCTTCGGCATTGGCCAGGCGAGCGACAACACCAACGTGATCAGCTCCATCGCCACCTGCGTGCCGGGCAGCGTGGCCGCGCTGAACAGCGCAAACCCGTGCGCGGGTCACAACCTGGGCAAATCGCCGGCCGAGGTTGCCGGACTCAAGCCGAACGACAAGATCATTTCGATCGACGGCCAGGCGGTCGGGAACTGGAATCAGCTGCACACTGCCCTAGCCGGCCAGAAAGCGGGGCAGACCGTCCCGGTGGTCGTCAGCCGCGACGGCCGTGACGTGACGCTGAGCATCACCCTGGCGGGCATTCCCAAGCGGTCGGTGCCCTATCTCGGTGTTGAGCCTGCCGTGACGTACCGGGGCAGCAGCTTCCTCAGCGCCTGGGCCTATGCGGGGACTCAGTTCGCCGACACCCTGACGTCGTCCGGGTCGGCCATCGCCAAGCTGCCCGCCGCGATCCCCGACTTGTTTAACAAGCAACTCCGGGCGAAGACCGCGGCCGGCCAGGTCAGCAGCGTCGTCGGAGTCGGCGAAGTGACGGGTGACGTGGTCCAGGCCGCGCTGCCCTGGCAGGCCAAGGCCACGGTTGTCCTGTACCTGATCGCCTCGCTGAACATCTTCGTCGGTGTCTTCAACCTGCTGCCGCTGCTGCCGCTGGACGGTGGTCATCTGGCCGTGGTGATCTTCGAACGCATCCGGGCGTGGTTTGCGCGGATTCGCGGCAGGCCAGACCCCGGGCTGGTGAACATCCAGCGGCTGGTGCCGCTGAGCCTGCTGGTATTCGTCGTGCTAGTTGGCTTCGGTACGCTGCTGATTGCGGCCGATATCTTCAATCCCGTTCACGTTCAGGTGTGAGGCGAAATCGAGTCATGACAGTTGACCTTGGCATTCCCCAGCTCCCGCCGGAGCCACTCGCGGAGCGCCGCCAGTCGCGTCAGATCATCGTGGGCAGCGGCAAGCACGCGGTCCCGGTCGGCGGCGGCGCGCCGGTCTCCGTGCAGTCGATGACCACCACCCTGACCGCGGACGTCAACGCCACCCTGCAGCAGATCGCGGAGCTGACGGCCGCCGGCTGCGAGATCGTCCGGGTCGCGGTGCCGTCGCAGGACGACGCGGACGCGCTGCCGGAGATCGCCCGCAAGTCGCAGATCCCGGTGATCGCCGATATCCACTTCCAGCCCAAGTACGTCTTCGCCGCGATCGACGCCGGATGCGCGGCGGTGCGCGTGAACCCCGGCAACATCAAGGCATTCGATGACAAGGTCGGCGAGATCGCCAGGGCTGCCTCGGCCGCGGGCGTCCCGATCAGGATCGGCGTCAACGCCGGATCGCTGGACAAGCGGCTGCTGGCCAAGCACGGGAAGGCAACGCCCGAGGCGCTCGTCGAGTCGGCGCTGTGGGAGTGCTCGCTGTTCGAGGAGCACGGTTTCACCGACATCAAGATCTCGGTCAAGCACCATGACCCGGTCGTGATGATTAACGCCTACCGGCTCCTGGCCCAGCGCTGCGCGTACCCGCTGCACCTCGGCGTCACCGAGGCAGGGCCGACGTTCCAGGGAACGGTGAAGTCCGCGGTGGCCTTCGGGGCCCTGCTGGCCGAGGGCATCGGCGACACTATCCGGGTCTCGCTGTCCGCGCCGCCGGTCGAGGAGGTCAAGGTCGGCATCGCCATCCTGGAGTCCCTCGGCATGCGCCAGCGCGGCCTGGAGATCGTGTCCTGCCCGTCCTGCGGCCGCGCCCAGGTGGACGTCTACAAGCTCGCCGACGAGGTGACGGCCGCCCTGGACGGGATGGACGTGCCGCTGCGGGTCGCGGTCATGGGCTGTGTCGTGAACGGACCGGGCGAGGCGCGCGAGGCCGACCTGGGCGTCGCCTCGGGCAACGGCAAGGGTCAGATCTTCGTCCGCGGCGAGGTGATCAAGACCGTGCCCGAGGCACAGATCGTCGAGACCCTGATCGAAGAGGCGATGAAGCTCGCCGCGGAGATCGAGCCAGCCGAGGCCTAGCCGTTCGCCACCTGCCCGGAGCGGGCAGGATGGCGGAATGACCAGAGCGATAACCGCAGTCGCGGCCGCGGCTGCGGCCGGTGCCCTGCTCACCGTGTCCGGCCTGGCCGGCTGCTCGTCCTCGGGATCGTCATCGCCATCGTCCGCTCCGGCCCCGGTGCTCTCCGGCCCGGCTGCCGCGACGGCCGGTCTGCGCTGGCGCCCGTGCTCGAAGGCCGCTGGGGGCGCCCCGAATGCGAGCCGCCTGCGGTGCGCCAGCCTGCAGGTTCCGCTGAATTACGCCGATCCGGGCGGCCGCAAGATCACCCTGGCGCTGTCCGAGATCCCGGCGAAGGCCCCGGCGGCGCAGCGGCAGGGAGCTCTGCTGGTGAATCCCGGCGGCCCCGGCGCCAGCGGCCTGGCCATGGCGGCAAGCGTCGCGGCCGGGCTCACGCCGAGCGTGGCGGCGCAGTACGACATCGTCGGCTTCGACACGCGCGGCGTCGGTTCCTCGGTCCCCGCGCTGAGCTGCGACCCGGCGTTCTTCAGCAGGCCGCGGCCCGATTACGTGCCCGCCACTGCCGCGGCCGAGCAGGTCCTCGAGGACCGGGCCCGGCAGTACGCGGCCGACTGCGAGAAGCGGTTCGGCTGGCTGCTGCCCTATATGACGACCGAGGACCTGGCCAGGGACATGGACTCCATCCGTGCCGCCCTCGGCCAGCAGAAGATCAGCTACTACGGCGTTTCCTACGGCACTTATCTCGGCCAGGTCTACGCCACGCTCTTCCCGCACCGGATCCGCCGGATGGTGCTGGACAGCGTCGTGGATCCGGCCGGGATCTGGTACGCCGACAACATCGACCAGGATTACGCGTTCCAGGGGCGGATGACGGCATTCTTTGCCTGGATCGCCCGCAATGACGCCGTCTACCACCTCGGCTCAACCGAGGCGGCCGTCAACGCCACGTTCACGGCTGCATCGGACAAGCTGGAGAACCACCCGATCGCGGCCTCGTCAGGTCCGCTGATCGGGCCCGACGAGCTCAGCGACACGTTCCTTGTAGGCGGTTACAGCAACGCCTGGTGGCCGTACCTGGCGCAGTCGCTCGCGGCCTATCTGCACAGCGGGTCGACATCAGAGCTCATCGCGCTCTACCAGCAGATCGGCGCGCAGAACGAGAACGAGTTCGCCGTCTACACCGCGGTGGAGTGCAGTGACGTGCGCTGGCCGCGCAGCTGGGCGTTCTGGAACTCCGACACCAGGACGGTCAGCGTGAAGGCACCGTTCGAGACGTGGGGGAACGCGTGGTTCAACGCGGCCTGCGCGTTCTGGCCGGTCAGTGGGCCGGCTCAGCCGCTGCGCATTGACGGCGCCGGGCTGCCGCCGATTCTGATGCTGCAGGGCACGCTGGACGCCGCGACGCCGTATGCCGGAGCGCTGGTGGCGAGGAAACTGCTGCCGAGCGCCCGCCTCGTCGTGGTGAGCGGCGGCGGGAACCACGGCCAATCGCTTGCGTACCCGCCCAACAACTGCGTCAATAACTACCTGGACCGTTATCTGGCCGATGGATCCCTGCCCGGCAAGCCCGGCGTCGTCAACGCGACCTGTCCGGCGCTGCCTGCGCCCAGATCCTAGGCTCCGGCGCGAAGCCGATACTCTGGAGGAGTGCTGCGCACCAGGCCATGGCGTTCGGCGTCGCTGCGGCTGCTCACCGACCACGATCGCGACGAGGTAATCGACCTCTGCGATCGGGACCCGGTTGCCAACGTATTCGTGAGCGCGAGGATACGGACGACCGGCCTGGACCCCTCCCGGCTGGGAGGTCAGCTGTGGGGTTACGCCGAGGGCGGCCAGCTCACCTCGCTGTGCTATTCGGGCGCCAACCTGGTGCCCGTGCAGGCCGGCCCGGACGCCATCACGGCCTTCGCCGCGAGGGCACGGCTGCAGGGCCGGCGCTGCTCGTCGATCGTGGGCCCGGCCGCCTCCGTCAGCCAGCTGTGGTCCATCCTGGCGCCGAGCTGGGGCACACCCCGCGAGGTGCGCGACGCGCAGCCCGTGCTGGCCATGTCCGGGCTGTCGGCAATCGAGCCCGATCCGCTCGTCCGGGTGGTGCGGCCGCGCGAGCTTGACGTGCTGCTGCCGTCGTGCATCGCCATGTTCACCGAGGAAGTCGGCGTCTCGCCGATCGGGCCGGACGGCGGAGTTGCCTACCGGGCCCGGATGGCTGACCTGATCGGCTCCGGCCGGTCGTTCGCCAGGATCGATGACGGCAAGGTGATCTTCAAGGCGGAGATCGGCGCCGTGACGCCCCACGCCTGCCAGGTCCAGGGTGTCTGGGTCCCTCCCGACTGCCGTGGCCAGGGTCACGCCATCCGGGGCATGGCCGCCGTCGTCCAGGCCGCGCTCCGGCTGGCACCGGTCGTCACCCTGTACGTCAACGATTTCAACACCCCGGCCAGGGCCGCGTACGAGCGTGTCGGATTCGCTCAGGCCGGCACGTTCATGTCCGTGCTGTTCTGATCGCCCAAGTCTGATCGCCCGAGCTGGCATGATGAGCCCGTGTTAGCCCGCTCTCCCGCGACCGGGCGCGGTGCCGCGTCCGCGTACCTGCGGCAGCTCCTGCTCAAGCCGGGCAGCTACCGGCAGTCCTGGGAGCAGCACGTCCTCCGGGCCAGGCGGGAGGAAGTCAGCAAGCTCGCGGTGGCGGAAGTGCTCGCCTGCCACCTGCATGCCGCGCCCCGCTCGCCCGCGGACGCTCGCGTGCTGGCGCATCAGCTCAGGGACACCGTCTCCAGAGCGCTGTCCGGCGAGCTGCTCAGCCGTCCGGCGCTCACGCTGTTCATCGACGCGTTCGGCATCACCGAGCAGGAGGCGGGCCAGCTCTGGCGGCTGTGGGACGGCTCCGGGGCGATCACCGTGCTGGCCGGCAGCCACGCGGTGGCTCCGCAGGCCGAGCTGGACCTGACCCGGATGCTAGGCCCCCGCCAGCACCAGACACTGTCTATGCACGACCACTGCTACGTGGGGGCGGATGGCAGGCTCGAGCGGACCTGGACGATGCAGGTCATCGAGGCCACCACGATGGGCGTGGACCGGCTGCCGTTCCTGTATGACACCGATGCGCTCGCCCTGGAAGCAGGGCAGGGCTGCCGCGGGCTGTCCGGCGAGCTCCGGCAGGTTGGCCCCGGCGTCTTCTGCACTGACATCCTGCTCGCCAGGACGCTGAACCTGGGCGACACCTGCCCGGTCGATTACTGGGTGTCCTATCGCTATCCGGGCGTGCTGACCGACCCGCGCGAGCGCGAGTTCCGCCGGGCCGTGATGCGGCACCTGGAGAACTTCGACATCCGCATTCAGTTCCACCCGGCCGCGCTGCCTGCACGGCTGTGGTGGGCGGTCTGGGACGGCGTGGACGGCGAGATCGCCACGCGGCAGGAAGTGCTGCTCGATAGCGAGCACGCGGCCCACCGGTATCTGCGGTCGCTGGACAGGACCGTGGTGGGCTTCTGCTGGACCTGGTAGCACCGCCGGCCGCAAATGCAGGTGACCTGCAGGCCGGGCCGGTGCTAAGCTCCTCTGCCTTTGGGCCGTCGTTCCCGTCATTCCGTCTTCCGGCCCCTGATATCTGCCCGCTCAACTCACTGCAGCCAGCCGCTATCTGCGAATGGGGTGATTCACCATGCCGTCGGCGAGTTCGGAGCCCACCGCCGCGGACGACATACTGGCGGCCGAGCGCACGCACCTGCGCCGGTCGCGTGACTTCCTGAACCTGATGCGCACCGACGTCCTGTCGCTGCGCGCCATGGGCGGGGACCCGGTCTCTGAGGAGTACCTCAAGGCAGACCTGTACCGGCGCGCCGAGGCGCTGCGCGACCTCCCGGATACGCCGTTGTTCTTCGGCCGTCTGGACTACCGGCCAGGCGCGCTGGCGGACTCGCCGGACCAGGCCGACGGCGGGGCCGCCGAGCCGCGGCAGTCCGCTGACGTGCCCGACAGCGAGCATTTCCATGTCGGGCGCCGGCATGTGCACGACCCGCACGGCACTCCGGTCGTGATCGACTGGCGCGCGCCGGTATCCCGGCCGTTCTACCGGGCCAGCCAGGCCGAGCCGATGGGGCTTGAGCGGCGCCGCCGGTTCGGCTTCGCCGGCGGCGAGCTCACGGCGTTCGAGGACGAGCGGTTCGGCGCCGGAGCCGTCGAGGTCGCGGCGACGAGCCGGATCCTGATCGACGAGATCGAGCGGCCGCGCTCCGGCCCGATGCGCGACATCGTCGCGACGATCCAGCCGGATCAGGACGACATCGTGCGCGCCGATGCCGACCAGACCGTCTGCGTGCAGGGAGCGCCCGGCACCGGGAAGACTGCCGTCGGCCTGCACCGGGTGGCCTACCTGCTGTACGCGCATGCGCGGCGGCTCAGCCGCGGCGGCGTGCTCGTCATCGGGCCCAACCGGGCGTTCCTCGCCTACATCGAGAACGTGCTGCCGGCCCTGGGCGAGCTCGACGTGGCCCAGCTGTCGGTTGCCGACCTCACCGCGGCTGTCCCGGTCCGGGGCACGGACTCCGAGCATGCCGCGCAGGTGAAAGGCGACGCCCGGATGGCGCAGGTGCTCGCCAGCGCGCTCTGGCAGCAGCTCGAGGAGCCGGCCGAGGCGATCATGCTGGCGCGCGGCTCGCGGCGGTGGCGCGTGCCCGCCTACGAGATTGCCGAGCTGGCGGCGGAGCTGCGCGCCAGGGGTGTGCGGTACGGGACCGGCCGCGAGATGCTGTCGCACCGGATCGCGCACGTAATCCTGACGCGGATGGAGGCCGCGGGGGAGACCTGCGACGACCGGACGCACGAATCCGTCAGGCGAACGAAGCCGGTGCAGGCAGTCGTCGCGCAGATGTGGCCCAAGGCTGACCCGGTCCGGCTGGTGTTCCGGCTGCTGTCAGATCCCGAACTGCTGCGGCGGGCGGCCCGCGGCATTCTTGACGACGCTGAGCAGGCGGCCATCTCCTGGACCAGCCCGCCCCGCGGTCCCGGCTCGGCCCGCTGGAGCGCGGCCGACGCCGTGCTGATCGACGAGGCAGCCGATCTGATCGAGCGGACGCCGAGCCTGGCGCACATCGTCGTGGACGAGGCACAGGACCTGTCGCCCATGCAGTGCCGGGCCATCGGGCGGCGCTGCGCGACCGGCTCGGCGACCGTGCTGGGCGACATCGCGCAGGGCACGACGGCATGGGCGACAGTCAGCTGGGAGCAGATGCTGGGGCACCTCGGCAAGCCCGGGGCGGACCTGCGCGTGCTGGACACCGGCTACCGGGTGCCGCGGCAGATACTCGACTTCGCCAGCCGCCTGCTCAGCCAGATCGCGCCGGAGCTCAGCCCGGCATCGTCGGTGCGGCAGGATCCCGGCGCACTGGCCGTCAGGCGGCTGGAGCCGGCTGCGCTCGACGGCGCCCTCGCGAGCGCGTGCGCTGACGCGCTGAGGCGGCCGGGGTCGGCCGCGGTCATCGCGGCCGACGACCAGATTGCCGCGATCGAGGCGGTGCTGAGCGCTGCCGCGGTGCCGCACGCGGTCCTGGATGGCGCTGCCCGCGGCGGCGAGATCTCCCTGGTCCCGGTCACGCTGGCCAAGGGCCTGGAGTTTGACCAGGTGATCGTCATCGAGCCGGCCCGGATCGCGGCCGCGGAGGCACGCGGCCTGCACCGGCTGTATGTTGCGCTGACCCGGGCGGTGTCGCGGCTGACGGTGCTGCACGCCGAGCCGCTGCCGGCGGCCCTTGGCTCGCCCGCGGGGATAGCGGCGGCCGGATAGCGGCCGCCTGATGGCGGGCCTACATCTCCTTCAGGACGGCGGTCATCAGCGCTGCGGAGTTCTCGAACGACAGCGCCGTGGCCTGCAGGTGATTGAAGAAGACGTTGTAGCGGTCGACTTCCTCGACGTTCTCCACCCACAGTGCGCTGGTCAGGTCCTCCAGGTAGACCACATCGGGGTCGGCCTCCTCGCCGAAAGCGAGAATCACGAAGGGCCGGCCCATCGCCGGGTGCGCGCCGCCGCCGAAGGGGATGACCTGCAGCGACACGTTGCGCAGGCCGCCAAGCTCGCGGAGGTACTCCAGCTGGACGCGCATGACCTCAGAGCCGCCGACCTGACGCCGCAGTGCCGCCTCGTCGAGAACGGCCCACATCTTCGGCGGACTAGCGATCGTCAGCCGCTGCCGTTCCATCCGGAGCGCCACGCGGCGCTCGATGTCAGCGCGCGGGCTGTTGACCATTCCCGCCGTGATGACGGAGCGGGCGTAGTCCTCGGTCTGCAGCAGGCCCGGAATCAGGTTGACTTCGTAAATCCTGATCTCCGACGCGGCGCTTTCGAGCCCGAGGTAGGTGCCGAATTGCGGCTGGACAGTATCGCCGTAGGCGTGCCACCAGCCTTTCTGCCGTGACTCGCGGGCGAGCTGGACAAGGCTGTCGCGCTGCTGCTCGGGAACGCCGTAGATCTCGAGCATGTCGCGGACGTCGCGCGGCGACACTGACACCCGGCCGGTCTCGACCCGGCTGATCTTGGACGCGGAGCACTCAAGCTGCTCGGCGACTTCCTCGCAGGTGAGCCTCGCTGCCTCGCGCAGCCTTCTGAGCTCGAGCGCGAGACGGCGGCGGCGGACTGTCGGGCTTTGCGCGCTTGCCAATTCCCCCACCTCCCTCGGCAGACCTTAACTGCTCCTTAACCTGGGCGGTGCAATTTAGTGTGGCGGTGCGGCTGGCCTTCCGTCCAGTGCCGATCGTGGCTTCCCGGTAGAAACTCCATTAACACGAGTGCGAATTTCTCTATGCATGTTGCACTCAGGACCCTGACCGGTGCATTCTTAAGCCCATCGATTACTCTTTGCTGTGTATCAGCTACCAGGGGTGACAGAATGACAGTCGAGGCGCAGCGGGCGGCTCAGGCCGCGCCACTCAGGACGGTATGGCTCAGCGAGGCGCAGCGGCAGTGGCCGCGGCGGCGGCAGCACCGGTGACCGGGGCTGCCGGGTCGGGCGGGCCGGCGGCGACGTCGACCTGGCAGGCCAACCTCGCCAGGCTCGAAGGACTGGCAGAGGTACTCGCCCACCGAGGGCTGCGGGCGAGGCTGATGGTCCCGCCCGGCCGGGTGCCGAGCCTGCATGTGGTGAACCCGTCCGCATCGGCGCTGGCCGAGGACGTCTACGCAGGCCGCGGCCAGGACGGCCTGTGGTGGTTCTGGTGGTCGTGGGCCGAGCGGATCGCGGTGGGCGAGGACCTCGAGGGCGCTGCGGCCATGATTGAGCACGTTCTCGCTGTGGGCTGACGGCCATTCGGGCCGCCGGTTGCGACTTTGCATCCTCTTGGTGACCTGTAAAAGTTAAAAATCATCCGAAAAGCCTTCTCGTGAGCGCTGAAGCGGATGAAAAGTCCCGGCCGGAGCTCCTGCGGGTGGCTTAGCTGACGGTCAGCCGCGCTCGGCCGCTGGCCCGCGCTCGCCCGGCTGGCCGCGCCTGGCCCGCGCTCGGCGGGCTGGCCGCGCCTGGCCCGCGCTCGGCGGGCTGGCCGCGCCTGGCCCGCGCTCGGTACCGGGCGGCCCGGCTAGCCGCGCAGGCTCGCCGCGGGCAGGCCTGGGAACGGCTCCGTTGACCCTCGCCACGCCTCAGCCCGCAGGGCTGCTGCCCTGACCTGCCCTGCGCCATAGCTGCGGAGGGCGGGCTCGGGCACCGCCACGAGGGCGAGATAAGCCTGCGCGACCCTCTCCTCCAGTGCGCCCGCGAGCACACTGGCCTGCGCTGCTGTCTGCACCGGGACTGGCAGCTGATACGCGACGGCAGCCGGTGCGGGCGTTCCGCCGCGTGCCTGGATCAGCGCCGTGAGATAGTCGGCGGCCCGCAGGTGCGTGATCCAGTCGGTGGTGGCCGTGCCCTGCTCAGCCGAGGTCTGCGGCAGGTGCGAGCCCACGACGCCGTAGCCGTAGCTGGCGGCCTGCTCAGCTTCCAGGGCGGCCTGCAGGAGGGCAACAACAGAAACGGGAGAGGCCGTCATCGCGACTGCCCTGCCGCTCGCAGATAGGGCACATGAGTCGCCTCGGATGCCGCGATGCTGGCGAACAGCTGCGCCAGCGCCGGCGGCAGCCCGTCGAGCTGGCCGATGAGGCGGTCGGAGGCCGTCTGCTCGGCCTGCTCAAGCTCGCCCAGCACGAGCTTCCGGCTGGCCCGGGCGCCGGTGCCGCCACCGGCTCCGGCTCCGGCTCCGGCGGAGGGGGAAGCAGAGGCAGTCGCGGCGGCGGAGGGGTCCGGTGACGACGTCAGCGCCGGCGGGTGGACGAGGCGCGGCCTGAGCTGGGCCAGGTGGGCCACGTGCTCCGCACGCACGGCGGCCACTGCGGCGACCGCAGCGGCCCCCGCCCCGGCCGGGCCGCCAGCGGCGCCCCCTCCGGCGCCGCCGGTCCCGCCGCCGGCTGTCAGCTGCCTGAGCGCTGCGGCATATCTGGCCACCATGGCCTCCTCCGCGGCGATCGCGGCCGCCAGCACGCGGATGTCACGGGCCGGCGGGGGAGGGGTGCCGAGTGCCTGGACGCCTTTACAGGCTGTAAGCAGCAGCGGGAGCGAAGCCGCCGCGCCAGCGAGCAGGGCGCGCCTGCTCGGGCCCGGACTTCCCCCGTCGCCCGTCACTTCAGCATCCTCCAGCACATAGCCACTCCTGCGTAGCTTCTGCAACTGCGGCCCCAGCATGCCACGCAGGCCGAAGAGCCAGGCCCGAAACCTTGGCGCCGCGTCCCGGATAGGCTAGATGACGACGCGAGTACGAGCAGCAGCGCGGATAACAGCACAGGTAGCGGGCGAGGAGGTCGTCATGCAGGGTGGCTCCCGTCGCGGTTCGCATCCCCAGGCCAAGGGCAAGGCTAATGGCCGGGAGGCGAGGCCGCGGGCTGCCCAGGCCGGCCCGCTGCCCGATTCCGACCGGCTGATGCGCGCGCTTGAGCCGGTGGTGCACGCCCTGGACATGGACCTGGAGAGCATCCGGGTCACCAGTGCCGGCCGTCGCCGGGTACTCCGCGTAGTCGTCGACGCCGACGGCGGTGTCAGCCTGGACGAGATCGCGCTGGCGAGCCGCGAGTTGTCGGCCAGGCTGGACAGCGGTCCTGAGATGGGCGAGCAGCCCTACACGCTTGAAGTGTCATCGCCGGGCATCGACCGGCCGCTGACCCAGCCCCGGCACTGGCGGCGGGCGGCCGGACGGCTCGTCACCGCGCCGCTGACGGACGCCGCGGGGAATCAGAACGGGAACGGGGCCGCCCTGGCCGAGGGCCGCGTTGTCGGCACCGGGGAGCAGGGCGTCATCCTGGAGCGGGACGGGGTGACTCAGGAGTACAAGTACGCCGAGCTCGGCCCCGGCCGGGTCCAGGTCGAGTTCGGTCACTTTGATGACTCCGCTGACGACAATGACCAGGACGAGGAGGACTAGGTGGACATCGACCTGAGTGTCCTGAGGAGCCTGGAGGCGGAGAAGGACATCTCGCTTGACCTGGCGATCAAGGCGATCGAGGACGCGCTCCTGGTGGCCTACCACAAGACCGATGGCGCGGCCGCGGTGGCGCGCGTCGAGGTCAACCGGAGCAGCGGGCACGTGACGGTGCTGGCCCGCGAGGCGGGCGCCGAGGGCGAGCCCGGCCGGGAGTACGACGACACGCCGGAGGGCTTCGGCCGGATCGCCGCGACCACCGCGCGGCAGGTGATCCTGCAGCGCCTCAGGGACGCCGAGGACGAGCTGACCTTCGGCGAGTACGCGGGCCGCGAGGGCGACGTCGTCGCGGGCGTCATCCAGCAGGGCAGGGACCCGCGCGCGGTGCTGGTCGACCTCGGCAAGCTGGAGGCGATCCTGCCGCCCACCGAGCAGGTGCCCGGCGAGAAGTACGTGCACGGTGAGCGGCTGCGCTGCTACGTGCTGCACGTGCGCAAGGGCTACCGGGGACCGTCGGTCACGCTGTCTCGCACGCACCCGAACCTGGTCAAGAAGCTCTTCGCGATGGAAGTGCCGGAGATCGGCTCCGGGGCGGTCGAGATCGCGGCGATCGCACGCGAGGCGGGTCACCGTAGCAAGATCGCGGTGATCTCGCACCAGCCCGGCGTTAACGCCAAGGGCGCCTGCATCGGGCCGATGGGCAGCCGGGTCAGGAACGTGATGACCGAGCTGCACGGCGAGAAGATCGACATCGTCGACTACTCGGCCGATCCGGCGGAGTTCGTGGCGCACGCGCTCTCGCCCGCGCGGGTGACCAAGGTCAACGTCATTGACCTGCAGGCCAGGGTGGCTCAGGTCATCGTGCCCGACTACCAGCTCTCGCTGGCGATCGGCAAGGAAGGGCAGAATGCGCGCCTTGCCGCCCGCCTCACGGGCTGGCGGATCGACATCAGGCCGGACACCGCCGAGACTGGCCCGCCCGCTGCTTCCGTGCCGCCGGACGGCAGCGGCGCGGCAGCCGGCCAGGAGGCAGACGCGGCAGCGGGTACAGCGCCCGGTGCCGCCGAGGCCAAGGCCCTGTAAGCTGGACAGCGGACAGACTGCGCCGATCCGGACCTGCATAGGATGCGGAGCACGCGCGGCTAAGCCCGACTTGGTCCGTGTGGTGGCGGCGGGAGACGAGATTGTTCCTGACATCACCGCGCGGCAGCCTGGCCGAGGTGCGTACCTGCACCCGAGCCTGGCATGCTTGGAACGAGCCCAGCGCCGCAAGGCGTTCTCGCGGGCCCTTCGCCTTCCGGCAGCACTGCCGGCCGGGAAGGTCGCGGAATACCTGGCCGGCAGCTAGCCAGCGGCTGGGCGAGAAGAAAGAAGGCTGAATTGCGATGAGCGCCCGATGAGCATGCGGCGATGAACAGCACAATCTGACGCCGGACGGAGCACGCGCTGCCCCGCCCGGCTGGCAGGCCCGGAGTTTCCGGGCCGAGTAGAGGGAGCGCAGTGGCGAAGGTCCGGGTTTACGAACTCGCGAAAGAGTTCGGCGTAGAGAGCAAGGCCGTGATGGCCAAGCTCCAGGAGATGGGTGAGTTTGTCAGGTCGGCGTCCTCGACGATCGAGGCGCCGGTAGTACGCAGGCTCAAGGACGAATTCGGCGGCCAGGCGGCCAAGGCCGGCGGCGATGGCGCGGCACGCAAGGCGCCGTCCGCAGCCAGGCGGTCCGCGAACGGCACGGCAGCCGAGGTCCAGGAGGCGCCCGCGCGCCCGGCCGCGAACGGGCAGGTGCCCGCCGCTGCCGAGCCGCAGGCTCAGCAGCCGGCCGAGCAGCCCACCGCACAGGAGCCGCCGGCACCGGCCGCTCAGCGGTCAGGTCCGGCTGTCACCGTGCCGTTCCCGGCAGACCAGAGTGCCGGGCCGCAGGTACCGCCGGCAGAGACCATGCCGGCCAGGCCGGAGTCCGACGGTCAGGACACCAGGTCGGCACAGCGGCCTGCCGCGGCAGGACCGCGGCCGTCGGCGCCCGGGTCCGGCCAGCGGCACACGCCGCGGCCAGGACCGCGCCCTGGCAACAACCCGTTCAGCTCGACTGCGACCGGGATGGGGGCCACACCGCGCACCCCGCAGGCCGGCGCTCCGGCCACGCCGGGCACGGCCACGCCCGGTGCGCCGACCGGTCCCGGCAGCCCGCGCCCGGCCGCCGGCCAGGTGCCGGTGAGGCGCCGCGTCCCGGCGGCCCGCGCCCTGGCGGTCCCCGGCCTAGCCCGAGCAGCATGCCGCCCCGGCCGGTAGGCGGCCGGTTCCAGGGCGGCCCTGGCGGCGGTAGCGGCGGCCCGCGCGGCGGCGGCTACGGCGGCTCCGCTGGCCCCGGCGCCGGCCCGCGTCCCGGTGGCGGCGGCCGTGGTGGACCCGGCGGCGCTCCCGGCGGCGGTCGCGGCGGTCCTGGCGGCGGTCCCGGTGGCGGTCGTGGTGGTCCTGGTGGCGGTCCCGGCGGCGGCGCCCGGCCCGGCATGGCTCCGGCCCGGCCAGGTCCCGGCGGCCGCGGTCGCGGTGGCACGGCAGGCGCGTTCGGCCGTCCCGGCGGTCGTCCGTCGCGCGGCCGGAAATCGAAGAAGCAGCGCCGTCAGGAGTTCGACAACATGCAGGCGCCGGCGATCGGCGGCGTGTCGATCCCGCGCGGCAACGGCCAGGTCATCCGGCTGTCCAGGGGCGCCTCGCTGAGCGACTTCGCGGACAAGATCGGCGTCAACCCGGCCTCGCTCGTGCAGGTGCTGTTCCACCTGGGCGAGATGGTGACCGCGACCCAGTCGGTCAACGACGAGACACTGCAGCTGCTCGGCGCCGAGCTCAGTTACAACGTTCAGGTTGTCTCCCCGGAGGAAGAGGACCGGGAGCTGCTCGAGGCCTTCGACATCGAGTTCGGCGAGGACGAGGGCGAAGACGCTGACCTGGTCGCGCGGCCGCCGGTGGTGACCGTCATGGGTCACGTCGACCACGGCAAGACCAAGCTGCTGGACGCCATCAGGCACACCAACCTGGTGGCCAAGGAAGCCGGCGGCATCACCCAGCACATTGGTGCCTATCAGGTCGACACCGTGGTGGACGGGAACGAGCGCAAGATCACCTTCATCGACACCCCCGGTCACGAGGCGTTCACCGCCATGCGAGCCCGCGGTGCCGAGACCACTGACCTGGTCATCCTGGTCGTGGCGGCCGACGACGGCGTGAAGCCGCAGACGACCGAGGCGCTCAACCACGCCCAGGCGGCCGGCGTCCCGATCGTCGTCGCGGTCAACAAGGTGGACAAGGAAGGCGCCGACCCGCAGCGGGTCAGGGCCCAGCTGACCGAATACGGCCTGGTGGCCGAGGAGTTCGGCGGCCAGTCCCTGTTCGTGGACGTCTCGGCGCGCAACGGCACCGGCATCGAGCAGCTGCTCGAGGCCGTCATCCTGACCGCCGACGCCGAGCTCGACCTGCGGGCGAACCCGAGGCAGCAGGCCCAGGGCGTGGCCATCGAGGCGCACCTGGACAAGGGCCGCGGCCCGGTGGCCACGGTGCTGGTCCAGCGGGGCACGCTCAAGGTCGGTGACTCGATCGTCTGCGGCGAGGCCTTCGGCCGGGTCCGGGCCATGCTGGACGAGAACGGCGACCAGGTGCCGGAGGCACCGCCGTCCCGCCCGGTGCAGGTGCTCGGCCTGACCGCCGTGCCCGGCGCTGGTGACAGCTTCCTGGTCGTCGATGACGACCGGGTGGCCAGGCAGATCGCCGAGCGGCGCGAGGCCAGGGAGCGCAGCGCCATGTTCGCCCAGCGGCGGCCGCGGGTCACGCTGGAAGACCTGGAGTCGGCGCTCAAGTCCGGCGAGCGGGAAGAGCTGCTGCTCATCATCAAGGGCGACGTCTCCGGCTCGGTGGAAGCGCTGGAAGACGCGCTGCTGCAGCTGGATGTGGGCGAGGAAGTCGTGCTCCGCGTCATCGGCCGCGGTGTCGGCGCGATCACCCAGGACGATGTGAACCTGGCGATCGCCTCCGATGCCGTGATCATCGGCTTCAACGTCCGGCCGGCGGGTGGCCGCGAGCTGGCCCAGCGCGAGGGTGTCGACATCCGCTACTACTCGGTCATCTACCAGGCGATCGAGGAAGTCGAGGCCGCGCTCAAGGGCATGCTCAAGCCGATCTTCGAGGAGGCCCAGCTCGGCACGGCGGAGGTCCGCGAGATCTTCCGGGTGCCGCGCATCGGCAACGTGGCCGGCTGCATCGTCCGCTCCGGCACGATCGTCCGCAACAGCAAGGCCCGCCTGATCCGGGACAGCGTCGTGGTCTCGGACAACCTCACCGTGGAGTCCTTGCGCCGGTTCAAGGACGACGCGACCGAGGTGCGGGAAGGCTTCGAGTGCGGTATCGGCCTCGGCTACAGCGATGTCAAGGTCGGCGACGTTATCGAGACCTTCGAGATGCGGGAGAAGCCGCGGACCTGAGCAGGCCGGGATGTACGTCGGGGCCCTGACCCTGGACGTTCTGCTGGGCGACGTCCGGTCGCTCAAGCAGAAGCGCTCAGTGGTCAGGCCCCTGATCGCTGAGGTGCACCGCAGGTTTCCCGGCATCGCCGTCGGCGAGACCGGGTACCTGGACCTGCACCGCAGGAGCGAGATCGGCATCGCCGTGGTGAGCTCATCCGCGGCGAATGCCAGGGAAGTGCTGGACGCTTGCGAGCGCTTCATCGCGGAGCGGCCCGAGATCGAGCTGCTGGCCGCGAGGCAGCGGCTGCTGACCGACGAGGGAGAGTGAGCCGATGAACCAGGTCAGGGCGCGCAAGCTCGGGGACCGGATCGTCGAGATCGTCGCCGAGATGCTGGAGCGCCGCGTCAAGGACCCGCGGCTTGGCTTCGTGACCGTCACCGAGGCCAGGGTCACCGGGGACCTGCGGGACGCCACCGTGTTCTACACGGTCTACGGCTCCGATGACGAGGTGGCCGGAACGGCCGCGGCGCTGGCCAGCGCGACGGGGCTGATCAGGTCCGAGGTCGGCAAGCAGACCGGGCTCAAGCACACGCCATCGATCAGCTTCACCCGCGACACCATTCCGGAGGCCGCGGCGAATATCGAGGATCTGGTCGCCAGAGCGCGGGCAGCCGACGCTGCGGTCGCGGCAGCCCGTGACGGCGCCGTGCACGCCGGCGATCCCGACCCGTACCGGACGCCGGACGACAGCGACGACTCCGACGATGACGACGACGACCTCACCGAACTTGATGACGACGAGCTCAGTGACAGCGATCGCTGAGGCCGACTGGGCTCGTGCGGTCAAGAGCATCGACGGGGCGGAGCGGATCTGGCTGGCCTGTCATATCCGGCCGGACGCGGACGCGCTCGGCTCGATGCTGGCCTTCGGCATGGCGCTGGCCTCCGCCCGGCCGGGCACGCCGGTGGTCGCGTCGTTCGGTGACGAGCCGTTCGAGCTGCCGGGCATCCTGCGGTTCCTGCCCGGCCAGTCACTGCTGCGGCCGCCCGCGCAGTACCCGGCCCGGCCTGAGGTGATGCTGAGCTTTGATGCCGCCAGCATCGACCGGCTCGGGCTGCTGGCCGCCCCGGCCGCGGCGGCGGGCGAGCTGATCGTCCTTGACCACCATGCCTCCAGCACCGGTTTCGGCTCGGTCAGCCTGGTCGACCCGGCTGCGGCGGCGACCGCCGTGATCGCCGCTGAGCTGATCGACCGCCTGGGCATCGCGGTCACCCGCGACGTCGCGCTCGGCCTGTACGCGGGGCTGGTCACCGACACCGGCTCGTTCAAGTACGCGGCGACCACGCCGCAGGTTCACGAGCTGGCCGCCCGGCTGCTGGCGACCGGCATCGACCCCGGCATCGTGGCGCGCGAGCTCTATGACCGCGCCCCGTTCGGCTACCTGCGCCTGCTCTCGGCCGCGCTCGGCCGCGCCACTCTCGAGCCCGCGGCAGCCGGTGGCCTCGGCCTGGTCTGGACCACGGTGACCAGGGCCGACCGCGCGGCGGCCGGCGGCCTGCCGCTGGACGCGGCCGAGTCGGTTATCGACGTCGTACGCAAGACCGACGAGGCCGAGGTCGCGGCAGTGCTCAAGGAAGCCGACGACGGAGTGTGGCAGGTCTCGGCCCGGTCCAAGTCCGCGGTCGACGTCGGAGCGGCCTGCACCGCGCTGGGCGGGGGCGGTCATGCCCGTGCCGCCGGGTTCTCCTTCGCCGGCCGCGAGGGCGGGGCCGTCGCCGCCCTGCTGCGGGAACTCGACCAGCGATGAAGCCTGCGGCCAGCGGGATCGTGGTCGTCGACAAGCCAGCGGGCTGGACCTCCCACGACGTTGTCGCCCGGATACGGAAACTGGCCGGCACAAGGCGCGTCGGCCACGCGGGCACGCTTGACCCCATGGCGACCGGCGTGCTGGTCGTCGGCGTCGAGAAGGCGACCCGCCTCCTCGGTTACCTCGCACTGACGCAGAAGGAGTACGCCGGCACGATCCGGCTAGGGCAGACGACCGATACAGACGATGCGGAAGGAACCACGATCGGGTGCGTTCCCGCCCTCAATGTCAGTACTGCCGCGCTGCAGCAGGCCGTCGGTGCGCTGACCGGAGAGATCAGCCAGGTCCCGCCCGGCGTCAGCGCCATCAAGGTGGACGGGCAGCGCTCCTACAAGCTGGCCCGCGCGGGCGCCGCGCCGGAGCTGAAGCCGCGGACGGTCACGGTGACGCGGTTCGACGTGACGGCGACGCGGCCGGCCGGCGAGTTCCTCGACCTCGACGTGCTGGTGACGTGCTCGAGCGGGACCTACATCCGAGCGCTCGCCCGTGACCTCGGCGCCGCGCTGGACGTCGGCGGCCACCTGACCGCGCTGCGGCGCACCAGGGTCGGGCCGTACCTGGTCAGCCAGGCCCGCACGCTCGAGCAGCTGGCTGACAGCGCCGGGCCTGCGCAGCCCATCGAGCTGACGAGCCTCGCCGATGCCGCGGCGGCGGCGTTCCCGCGCCGCGAGCTCACGCCGGACGAGGCGCGCGACCTCGGCTACGGCAAGAAGCTGACCCCCACGGGTACGGGCGATGAACCGGTGGCCGCGTTCGGCCCGGACGGTGCGCTGGTCGCGCTGCTAACCGACGCTGGCGGGCAGGCCAGGTCGCTCGCGGTCTTCACCGGCTAAGGCGGCGCGCCGTGGCCGCTGGTCGGGCCGGCCGGCCCGGCATGGGAGGCTTAGAACACCGCCGGTCAAGCGCACACACACGGGAGACGAGCAGATGCAGCGGTGGCATGGCCTGGATGACGTGCCAGCTCAGTGGGGCCGGTCCGTCGTCACCATCGGCGTCTTCGACGGCGTGCACCGCGGTCACCAGCGGGACGTGGGGCACGCCAGGACAGCCGCGGCTGAGCTCGGGCTGCCAGTCGTGGTGGTGACGTTCGACCCGCATCCGGACGAGGTGGTCCGGCCTGGCTCGCATCCGCCGTTCCTGTGCACGGCCGGCCGCCGGTCGGAGCTGCTGGCGGGCCTCGGCGTGGACGCGGTCTGCGTGCTGCCGTTCACCGTGGAGTTCTCCCGCCTCGGTCCCGACGAGTTCGTCCGGGCCGTGCTGGTGGACCGGCTGCACGCGGCGCGGGTCGTCGTGGGGGAGGACTTCCGCTTCGGCCACAAGGCCGCCGGAGACGTGGCCCTGCTGGCCGAGCTGGGGGAGAAGTATGACTTCACCGCCGAGGGCGTGCCGCTGCTCGCCGAGCACGGGATGATGGTCTCCTCGACGGCCATCAGGGCGATGCTGGCGGCGGGCGATGTCGCGGCGGCGGCAGAGGACCTGGGACGGCCGCACCGGGTCGAGGGCGTAGTCGTCCGCGGTCAGCAGCGCGGGCGCACGCTCGGCTTCCCGACTGCGAACCTGCAGACGCTGCCGCACACCGCCATCCCCGCCGACGGCGTCTACGCGGGCTGGCTGGCCAGCCTCGACCCGGTCGGGGCCGAGACGGACCGCTGGCCGGCGGCCATCTCCGTCGGCACGAACCCAACCTTCAACGGGCGGGAACGCACTGTCGAGGCGTACGCGCTTGACCGCGACGATCTCGATTTGTACGGGGTGCACGTCGCGGTGGACTTCGTCGCGCGGCTGCGGGCGACGCTGAAGTTCGGCTCCGCTGCCGAGCTCGTCACCCAGATGCATATCGACGTCGACGACGCCAGGCGGCTGCTGATCGCGACCTGACGGCGATCTGACCGGGACTGACTACCGGGCGGCTGGCGTTTTGCCCGTTGTACTCCGGGGCCAGGCCGGCGTGGTACCGTTGAGGATCGGCCGGAGTATCTGGCCCGGTTAGCTGCGCCCTCAGGCGGCTGACCACCGGGGAGTCCGCCCGCCACTGGCAGGGCGCTCACCCTAAGCCCTGGCAAGGCTCTCACGGAGTTGTGCCTGGGCGACCGAGGAATAACGACAAAGCAGACGAATAAGGAGCAACGTGCCGCTCAACACCACGGTGAAGAACGAGATTATCGCCGGGCACGCGACTAATGAGGGTGACACCGGTTCGCCGGAAGTCCAGGTTGCGCTGCTGACTCGGCGGATCGCTGATCTGACCGAGCACCTGAAAGTGCACAAGCACGATCACCACAGCCGTCGCGGGCTGCTGCTGCTCGTGGGCCGCCGCAGGCGCCTGCTGCAGTACCTGGCCCGCAAGGACATCAGCCGCTACCGCGCCCTGATCGAGAAGCTCGGGCTCCGCCGGTAGCAACTCGGCGGGACGGCGTGGCGCCGTCTCGCTGATGCGTAACTGCCGGTATACACAAGGCAGAAATACAACTAGATAACGCAGACGTACAACGTCCCGCGGTTCCGGCCAGGAGCGCAGACAGCGCCCATCGGGCCGGTCCTCGGTAGTGGTTCTCGGGTTTTGACTCCCTGCCTGCGGGCGGGATTCAGAGCCGAGAGCTTCGATCGAAGACCGGCCGGCAGCCGACCCGGCATCGTGGCTGGCGATCTCGCGTGCACAGCACCTCGCGTGCGCAGCACGGGGAGCCGCCCAGCCGGCCTTGCGCTCCGAAAATAATGCGGCGGATCAGCGCGGGACCTCAGTCAAGGAGGTCACCCGTGGAGGGTGTCTACACCGCCGAGGTCACTATCGACAACGGCGAATTCGGCGTGCACACGCTCCGGTTCGAGACCGGAAAGCTCGCCAAGCTGGCAAACGGCTCAGCCGTTGTTTATCTCGACGACGAGACCATGGTGCTGTCGACCACCACCGCGGGCAAGAGCCCGCGTGAGGGTTACGACTTCTTCCCGCTCACTGTCGACGTCGAGGAGAAGATGTACGCGGCCGGCCGGATCCCCGGCTCGTTCTTCCGCCGCGAGGGCCGTCCTTCCGAGGACGCCATCCTGACCTGCCGCCTGATCGACCGGCCGCTGCGCCCGTCATTCGTGCACGGCCTGCGCAACGAGGTCCAGATCGTCGAGACGATCATGTCGCTGCATCCGGACCACCTGTATGACGTCGTCGCCATCAACGCCGCGTCGATGTCGACGCAGCTGGCGGGCCTGCCGTTCTCCGGCCCGATCGGCGGCGTCCGAGTCGCCCTGATCCGGGGCCAGTGGGTCGGCTTCCCCACCTACTCGCAGCTGGAGGAGGCCACCTTCGACATGGTGGTCGCCGGCCGGGTGCTCGACGACGGTGACGTCGCGATCATGATGGTCGAGGCCGAGTCCACGCCGAGCACGCTGCGGCTCATCGCCGACTCGGGCAGCGGCGCCGTGCCGCCGACCGAGGAGACCGTCGCGGCAGGCCTGGAGGCGGCGAAGCCGTTCATCGCGGCGCTGGTCGCGGGCCAGCTGGAGATCGCCAGGCACGCGGCCAAGGAGACGGCCGAGTTCCCGGTGTTCTCGGACTACGGCGACGACGTGCTCGCCGCGCTGGAGGCTGAGGTCGGCTCGGACCTGGCGCAGGCGCTGACCATTCCCGGCAAGCAGGACCGCGATGCCGAGACCAACCGGATCAAGGCGCTCGCGACCGAGAAGCTGTCGGCCCAGTTCGAGGGCCGCGAGAAGGAGATCAGCGAGGCCTTCAGGGCGCTGACCAAGAAGCTCGTCCGCAAGCGCATCATCTCCGAGGGCCTGCGCATCGACGGCCGCGGGCTTGAGGACATCCGGCAGCTGTCGGCCGAGGCCGGCGTAGTGCCGAGAGTGCACGGCTCGGCGCTGTTCGAGCGCGGCGAGACCCAGGTGCTCGGCGTCACGACGCTGAACATGCTCCGCATGGAGCAGATGATCGACACGCTGAACCCGGAGCGCACCAAGCGCTACATGCACAACTACAACATGCCGCCGTACTCGACCGGCGAGACCGGCCGGGTGGGCTCGCCCAAGCGGCGCGAGATCGGCCATGGCGCGCTCGCCGAGCGGGCCCTCGTGCCAGTGCTCCCGACGCGCGAGGAGTTCCCCTACGCCATCCGGCAGGTCTCTGAGGCGATCGGCTCCAACGGCTCCACCTCGATGGGCTCGGTCTGCGCCTCCACCATGTCGCTGCTGGACGCGGGCGTTCCGCTGAAGGACATGGTGGCGGGCATCGCCATGGGCCTCATCCACGAGGGCGGCCAGTTCGTGACGCTGACGGACATCCTCGGTGCCGAGGACGCGTTCGGCGACATGGACTTCAAGGTCGCGGGCACCAAGGACGTCATCACCGCGCTGCAGCTGGACACCAAGCTCGACGGCATCCCGGCCTCCGTGCTGGCCTCCGCGCTCCGGCAGGCCCGCGGCGCCCGGCTGACCATCCTCGGCGTCATGCGCGAGGCCATCGACGCTCCGGCCGAGATGAGCGAGTTCGCGCCGCGGATCATCACTGTCAGGGTCCCGGTCGACAAGATCGGCGAGGTCATCGGGCCGAAGGGCAAGATGATCAACTCGATCCAGGAGGACACGGGCGCCGACATCACGATCGAGGACGACGGCACCATCTACATCGGCGCCACCGACGGATCCTCGGCCGAGGCGGCCCGCGCCGCGATCAACGCGATCGCCAACCCGCACATCCCTGAGGTGGGCGAGCGGTTCCTCGGCACGGTGGTGAAGACGACCACGTTCGGTGCCTTCATCTCGCTGCTGCCCGGCCGTGACGGCCTGCTGCACATCACGCAGATCCGCAAGCTCCACGGCGGGCAGCGGATCGAGAACGTCGATGACGTGATGAAGGTCGGCGACAAGATCCAGGTCGAGATCCGCGAGGTCGACGACCGTGGCAAGCTGTCGCTGGTCCCGGTCGAGGTCGTGGAGCGCGAGGCTGCCGGAGAGGACCTCGGCGGCGGCGACGACCGGCCCCGCGAGGACAGGGGCGACCGGGGTGACCGGAACCGGCAGCGCAGCCGGCAGCGCAGCCGCGGCGGTGCCCGCGAGTCCGGGTCCGGCAACTCCTGACGGGGCGGCAGCAGATTATGACCGCTGCTACCGAGCGGCTGGCCGGCAGCGACGGCGTCCTGCGTACCGTCCTGCCGGGCGGCCTGCGGGTCATCACCGAGTCGCTGCCGGCTGTCCGGTCTGCTGCCTTCGGCATCTGGGCGGGCGTCGGCTCGCGGGATGAGGATCCCGCGCACGCCGGCGCCACCCACTATCTCGAGCACCTGCTGTTCAAGGGCACCAGGCGGCGGAGCGCGCTGGAGATCTCCGCGTCGATGGACGCCGTCGGCGGCGAGCTGAACGCGTTCACCGCCAAGGAGTACACCTGCTACTACGCGCGCGTGCTCGACGCTGACCTGCCGCTTGCCATCGACGTGCTGTCGGACATGGTGACCAGCTCGCTGATCGAGCCGAAGGAGGTCGACGCCGAGCGCGGCGTCATCCTCGAAGAGATCGCGATGAACGAGGACGACCCTGCTGACCTCGTGCACGAGGCGTTCTCCGAGCTCGCCTTCGGCGACACTCCGCTCGGCAGGCCGATCCTCGGCACGGTGGACTCGATCAACTCGATCACGCGCGATCGAATCGCCGAGCACTACCGGGCCCGCTACACGCCGGATCACCTGGTCGTGGCGGCCGCCGGGAGCCTCGATCATGATCATGTGGTCGAGCTGACCGCGGCCGCCTTCGGCGCGGTGCTCAGCGGCCAGGGCACGCCCGCCGGGCCGCGCCTGACCGGACCGCAGGCAGACGGCGGGACCGCCACCGGTGTCCGGCTGGTATCCCGCCCGGTCGAGCAGGCCAACATCGTGCTTGGCTGCGCCGGCCTGGCCAGGAACGACGACCGGCGGTTCGCGCTCGGCGTGCTGAACGCGGCCCTGGGCGGCGGCATGTCGTCGCGGCTGTTCCAGGAAGTGCGGGAGAAGCGCGGCCTCGCCTACTCGGTCTACAGCTTCAGCTCACAGCACGCCGAGTGCGGCCAGTGGGGCATCTACGCGGGCTGCCTGCCGGCGAAGACGGAGGAAGTGCTCAGCATCTGCCAGGACGAGATCGCCAAGGTGATCGGGTCCGGGCTGACCGATGAGGAACTCGACCGCGGGAAGGGTCAGCTCCGCGGGTCTATCGTGCTGGGCCTGGAAGACCCGTCGTCCCGCATGAGCCGGCTCGGCAAGTCCGAGCTGGTGTACCCGCGGCTGGAGCCGGTCGACGAGATCCTGGCCCGGATCGAGGCCGTCACGCACGACCAGGTCCGCGAGGTCGCGGCTGCGGTGCTGGGCCGGCCGAAAGCGCTGGCCATCGTGGGGCCGTTCGACGACGATGCCGCGTTCGCCGCGGCGCTGGCGAGCTAGCCGGCTGCTCCGCAGCACTCGCGACTGGCCTTGCTGCGGTCTGCGCTGTTGCCCCGCTGCGGCTGTCGCGGGGCTGGCCTGGATGCGCTACTTTGCGGTGCGTGCCTGCTTCGCAAACGCCTGGCCCGCTTATCGGCTCCGGCCGTTCCGCTGACGTCTACGCGCTCGGTGACGGGCGGGTGGTGCGCCGCTTCAGGACGCCGTACGACGCCCAGCCAGAGGCGGAGCTGATGCGGCACCTGGCGGCCGCGGGCTACCCGGTGCCCGCGGTCTATGACGCCGACGGGCCCGATCTGGTGATGGAACGGCTCGACGGCCGCGACATGCTGGCCGATCTGGGCCGCAGGCCCTGGCTCGTCGCCCGGCACGGCCGCCTGCTCGCGGAACTCCATAACCGGCTGCATTCCATTCAGGCGCCGGAGGGCTGGCCGGAAGCACTCGGTCCTGGCCGCTCGGTGCTGCACCTGGATCTGCATCCCGCCAACGTGATGCTGACCAGCCGCGGCCCGGTCGTGATCGACTGGACGAACGCGCGGGCCGGGGCAGCGGGCGCGGATGTGGCGATGGCGTACCTGATCATGTCGACCGCGGAGACCGACCTGATTCCTGTCGGCCTCCGTCCGGCGATCCGGCTGCTGCGCGCCGGTCTGTTCCGGGCGTTCCTGTCCGTCGTCACCGACGACCCGATGCCGTACATCGCGACCGTGGCCAGAGCACGGCTGTCCGACCGCAACACCCGGCCGTCCGAGGCCGCCAGGCTGCTGCGGGCAGCCGAGCGAGCCGAGCAGGCTGCCCGGAAGCCGGGACCGGCCGGCGCGCCCGGCTAGCGCGCGGGCGGGGGCAGCTTCGCGGTCGAGTCCGCCAGCCAGGCACGGATCTGCTCGCCATGCTCATCGAGGGCCGGCGGGGGCAGGTCGTAGCGCGCCTGCGTAGCCGAGAATGTCAGCGGGTTGCGGATGCCCGGCACCGCAGCGTCGCCGTGTCCCGACCGCACAACCGGGTCCAGGCCGATCTGCTCGGCAAACGCCACGCCCCCGGCGATGGTGTTGATCGGGCCGCACGGCACCCCGGCCGCGATCAGGTCGTCGAACCACTGCGCGGCCGTTCGCTGCCGCAGTCGCTCGATGAGAAGCGGCCGGAGCTCGTCCCGGTTGGCGGTGCGGCCGGAGTTGGCCGAGAACCTCTCGTCGACCGCAATCTCGGGTGCTCCGAGGACGGCGCACAGATTGCGGAACTGGGTGTCGTTCCCGGCGGCGATGACCAGGTCACCCTCGGCGGTCGGCAGCGGCTCGTATGGGAACAGGCTGGGATGCGAGTTGCCCATCCGGTGCGGTACGACGCCGGCCGAGGCGTACGCGGCGGTCTGGTTGACCATCCCGGCGAGCGCGGTGGACAGCAGGTTCGCCTCGATGCGCTGTCCCTCGCCAGTCCGGTGCCTGTGGTCCAGGGCGGCCAGCACGCCGATGGCGGCCTGCAGGCCGGACATGACGTCGAAGACGGCGATCCCGGCCCGGTACGGCTGACCGTCCGCGTCGCCCTGCAGGCTCATCAGGCCCGACATCGCCTCGACGATCAGGTCGTAACCGGGCAGGTGAGCGCCGCCCCCGGCGCCGAAGCCGGTAATGGACGCGTAGATGACCGACGGGTTGGCAGCGCGGACGGTGTCGTAATCCAGCCCGAACTGGCGCAGGCCACCGGGCTTGAAGTTCTCCACCATGATGTCGGCGCGCCTGGCGAGCTCGGCAGCCGCGGCGCGGTCGCCCGGGTCCTTGAGATTGAGCTGGACGGAGCGCTTGTTGCGGTTGATGGACAGGTAATACGTGGAGATCCCGTCCCGGACGGGCGGCATCCAGTGCCGGGTATCGTCCCCGCCCGGCCCCTCGACCTTGATCACCTCAGCGCCGAGGTCAGCGAGGATCATCGTGCAGTACGGGCCGGCCAGCACCCGGGAGAAGTCGGCGACCAGCAGCCCGGCCAGCGGCCCCGGCCGCGGCGTGCCGGCGGGGACCTGACCAGGGTCGGCAGAGTTGTGATCCATAAGCCCGGTGCCACGCCCTTCCGTCGGCTCAGCGCACCTGGTGCACCGGCCCTGCTGCCCTGCCCGGCCCGGTCCTGCTGCTGAGATCAGAAAGGACAGGCCCGCCTGCTGCGGCCAGGTTACCTGAGTCCGGCAGGCACCCATCTGGACGGTCAGCGGCCGCGTGGTAGGCGACTGCGCGCGGACGACGGCCAGGATGGCGGCGCTGGGCGCCGGCCGGCACCGCTGCCGCGACCGGCACTGGCACCGGCACCGCCACTGGCACCGGCACCGGCACCGGCACTGGCACCGGCACCGGCACCGCAGTCTCAGCGGCCTCAGCCGGCTCGGCCCGGCGCCCGGCCCGCAGCCGGCGGATGGCGATCACCATGCCAAGCGCCGCTGCGACGGCGGCCGCCAGCATCGCCTCGCTCGTGCCGGACGCGCTGACCTGCTGGTTCCGGCCGGCAGCCTCGGCGATCGCGGGCAGCGCCGCCGCGCCGAGTGCTGCGCCGATCTGGCGGCTGGTGTTGATGACACCGCCGACCACGCCCTGCTCACTCCGGTCGATGCCCTGGGTGGCGGTGACCATGGTGCCGAACGCGGTGCCGGCGGTGCCGAAACCGACCAGCATGACGGCCAGGAACAGCGGGCTGTAGTGCCCGGTCTGCGGGAGCCGGGTCAGTATCAGGAAGCCGGCCGCGGCAGTCGCGCAGGTAATGACGAGCACGCGCTGGATGCCGATCCGACGGGCCAGCCGCGCGCCGAACGCGCCGGCCATGAACCCGACGACACCCTGGGGCGCGATGACCAGGCCAGTGACCAGCGGGGAGTCCCTGAGTACCTCCTGGAAGTACAGCGACAGGACCAGCATCTCGCCGCCGTTCCACAGGCCAAGCAGGAGGTTGAGAGAGCCGGCCGTGCGCAGCGCCGGGCGGCGCACCAGGGCTGCTGGCAGGAGCGGTGCCGGATGATGCCGTTCGGCCACGACGAAGGCGGCACCGCAGGCTGCGAAGAGGACCAGGCCGCCGAGTACCACCGGCGACAGCCAGCCGGTGAAGTCGACCTCGGAGACGGCCAGCACCAGGGCGGCCATCGCGGTCGTGATCAGCAGCGCCCCGCGGGCGTCAAGCCGCTTCGAGCCTGCTGGTCCGCGAGAGTCAGTCAGCAGCCGCGGGGCCATCGCGATGGCCGCGATTCCGACCGGGACGTTCACCAGGAACACCGCGCGCCAGCTGGTGAACTCCACCAGGATGCCGCCGAGAACCTGGCCAGCCACGAAACCGACCGAGGCGGTCGCGCCGTACATGCCGAGCGCCCGGTTGCGCAGGTCGCCCTCGGTGAAGCTGGTGGTGATCAGCGACAGGGCAGACGGCGCGACCAGGGCGGCGCCCGCGCCCTGCAGGACGCGGGAGGAGATGAGCAGGACAGGGTCGTGCGCGAGGCCGCCGGACAGCGAGGACGCGGTGAAGATCAGCAGGCCGACGATGAACATCCGGCGGCGGCCCAGCAGGTCGGCGGCTCGCCCGCCGAGCACCAGCAGGCCGCCGAACGCGATCGCGTAGCCGGTGATGACCCACTGCACGGCGGAGGCGGAGAGCCCGAGCTCGCGCTGGATCGACGGCAGGGCCACGTTCACGATGCTGAAATCCAGCACGACCATGAACGAGGCCACCAGAATGAGCGTCAGCCGGAGGATCTGTCGCCCGTCCTGCTTCACGATCTCCCACTCTCCCTGCGGTAGCGATACGACACGGCGCAGCAGCGATACGATACGGCGCGTTTCGAAATTCTAATATAAGCTGCAGCGTCATGGCGGACATGCCTATTCCCCCTCTCGCCGGCCCGAGCCAGGCAGACGGCCTGGCGCCTGCGCGTCGCGGCCGGCCACGCAGTGAGCAGGCCGACCGCGCCATCCTGGCGGCGGCCGCCGAGGTGCTGGCCGAGCGGGGCCTGGCCGGGATGTCGATCGAGGAGGTCGCCGCGCGCGCGGGCGTCGGCAAGGCCACCATCTACCGGCGCTGGAACTCGCGGGGAACCCTGGCGCTGGACGCGTTCCTGGCGGATTTCCAGAGCCAGCAGCCGCTGCCGGACACCGGCAGCCTGCGCGGGGACCTGCTCGCCGCGCTGCGGGCCTGGATCAGGTCCGTCACCAGGACGAGTGCCGGGCCGATCCTGGCCGGGCTGGTCGCTGAGGCCCAGCGAGATCCTGGCCTGGCGGAAGCCTGGCGCGACCGCGTCATCGAGCGGCTGCGCGAGCAGCACCGGATCATGCTGGACCGGGCTGCCGGGCGTGGCGAGATCCCGGCTGACACCGACTACGAGGTGGTGCTCGACCTGCTGTTCGGTGCCGCGTATCACCGCCTGCTACAGGGTCATCAGCCGCTGACCGACAGGTTCGCCCGGGCCGTGGTTGACCTCGTGGTGGCAGGCATCCAGAACGCCGGGGACGCCCCGCGCCGGGACCCGCGTCCCGGTCAGAGCCGTGCTAGGCGCCCGCCTCGGCGATCCTCCTGATGGCGGCGAGCCTGACGTCCCAGCCAGCCGCCAGGGCCGCCAGCCACTCCGCGGTGGCAGCCAGGCCAGCGGCATCCACGCGGAGCCGCACGTCGCGGCCCTGCCGGGACCGGCTGACCAGGCCCGCGTCCGCCAGTACGGCCAGGTGCTTGGCCACCGCCTGCCGGCTAATCGGCAGGCCGCGCGCCAGCTCGGTTGCAGTGGCCTGTCCGGTCGCCCCGAGCGCCGTGAGCAGCTGGCGGCGCGTCGGGTCCGCCATGGCCGCGAGGATCGCATCCGAGTTCACCGGGCCTGACACGGCTGGCGAGCCCGGCGACGAGGTCATGCAGCGGGCCGTTCCGCCCGCTCCTTGAGCTCGGCCAGCTCCGCGATCCAGCCCTCAGTGTTCTCCTTGACGGCCGTGTCCTGCTCTAGCTGGCCGCCGTGCAGGCTGGCGAATCCCGTCTCGACGACCCGGAGCAGGGTTCCGGCGAATACCTCAGTGAGCGTGAACTCCACGAGCGTGGAGTTGCCGGCGCCCGGTTCAGTGCCGGTGTCGCGCGCCCAGCGGTAGGCGAACCGGCTGGGCGGCTCTACGGTCTCGACCACCGCGTGGTGCACCCCGTGCTCCGCCCAGCCGAAGGCCGCCTTGCCCCCCGGCCGCAGGTCTATCTCGGCAGAGTCGCCGAACCACTCGGCCACCAGCGGCGCCTCGGTCAGCGCGGCCCAGACCCGCTCCCTGGATGCCTCGATGAGTACTTCCCGCTCAATCCAGTCCGCCGACATTCATGTCCTCCCGCTCCTCGTGACCCGCTGCCAGATGGTTGCACATCACCGCAGCACGTGCAACTGACCGGTTGCACGTTACCCGTCAGGACTAGAGCTGGCCGACGCTCGTGACGGTGATCACCGCGACACCGGCCTCGTCGGAGGCGCCCAGGTCGACGGCGGCGGAAAAGCCCCAGTCGTGATCGCCGGCCGGGTCGTCGAAGATCTGCCGCGCGATCCAGGTGCCGGGCAGCTCCTCGAGGATCAGCATGGCCGGCCCGCGGGCATCGGCGCCGGTGCCGATGTCGCCGTGCTCGGCGAAGTACGGCTCCAGCGCCTCCGCCCAGGCCGCGGCATCAAAGCCGTCGGCGCCGTCGAGCTCACCCAGCTCGTCGTAGCGGCGGAGGGCGGCAAGCTCGACCCGGCGGAACAGCGCGTTGCGCACCAGCACGCGGAACGCGCGCTTGTTCCCGGTCACGGCCGGCGGCCGGTCGGCCGCGAGATGCTGGGCTTCCTCGACCGGGTTGCGCAGCCGCTCCCACTCGTCGATCAGGCTGGAGTCGACCTGGCGCACCAGCTCGCCCAGCCACTCGATCAGGTCGGTGAGCTCCTCGGTCCTGGCCTCCTCGGGCACGGTCTGCCGCATCGCCTTGTAGGCGTCGGCCAGGTAGCGCAGCACCAGGCCCTCCGACCGTGCCAGCCCGTAGAAGCTGATGAACTCGGCGAAGGTCATCGCCCGCTCGTACATGTCGCGCGCAACCGACTTCGGCGACAGCTCGTGGTCGGCGACCCACGGGTGGCCCTGCCGGTAGATGTTGTAGGCGGCCTCAAGCAGGTCAGCCTGCGGGCGCGGATAGGTCACCGCGTCCAGCAGGTTCATCCGCTCCTCGTACTCGATGCCGTCGGCCTTCATCGCCGCGACCGCCTCGCCGCGCGCCTTGAACAGCTGCGCTGACAGCACCTGGCGGGGGTTGTCGAGAGTGGACTCGATGACCGACAGCACGTCGAGCGGATAGTCGGGAGAGGTCCGGTCAAGCAGCTCGATGGCGGCCAGGGCGAGCGGTGACAGCGGCTGATTAAGCGCGAAGTCCTTCTGCAGGTCCACGGTCAGCCGCACCCACCGGCCGCTGGCATCGGGCTCGGCCAGCCGCTCCACCACGCCGCCGGCCAGCAGCGCCCGGTAGATGGCGATCGCACGGCTGATGTGCCGTCGCTGCGCGGGCCGGTCCTCGTGGTTGTCGGTCAGCAGGTGCTTCATCGCGGCGAAGGCGTCACCGGGACGGCTGATCACGTTCAGCAGCATCGCGTGGCTGACGCCGAAGCTTGACCGCAGCGGCTCGGGGTCGGCGGCGACCAGCCGGTCGAACGTCGGCTGGCCCCAGGAGACCATGCCCTCCGGTGGCTTGCGCCGCACGACCTTGCGCCGCTTCTTCGGGTCGTCGCCTGCCTTGGCCAGCGCCTTCTCATTCTCGATCACATGCTCGGGCGCCTGCACCACCACCCGGCCGGTGGTGTCGAAGCCGGCCCGCCCGGCCCGCCCGGCTATCTGGTGGAACTCCCGTGCCATCAGCAGCCGGGTCTTCGTCCCGTCGTACTTCGACAGGGCCGTGAACAGCACGGTCCTGATCGGGACGTTGATGCCGACGCCGAGGGTGTCGGTGCCGCAGATCACCTTCAGCAGCCCGGCCTGCGCGAGCGTCTCGACCAGGCGCCGGTATTTCGGCAGCATTCCGGCGTGATGCACGCCGATGCCGTGCCGGACCAGGCGGGACAGCGTCCTGCCGAAGCCGGGCGCGAACCGGAAGTTCCCGATCAGCTCGGCGATCGCGTCCTTCTCGGCCCGCGTGCAGACGTTCACGCTCATCAGTGCCTGTGCCTGCTCGATTGCCGCGGCCTGGGTGAAGTGCACGATGTAGATCGGCGCCTCATGAGTGGCGAGCAGCTCGGAGACGGTCTCGTGCAGCGGCGTCATGGCGAACGAGAACGTGAGCGGCACCGGCCGCTCCGCCGAGCTCACGACCGCGGTCGGCCGGCCGGTCCGGCGGGCCAGATCCTGCTCGAACCGCGTGACGTCGCCGAGCGTGGCCGACATCAGCACGAACTGGGCCTGCGGCAGCTCGATCAGCGGCACCTGCCAGGCCCAGCCGCGATCCGGGTCCGAGTAGAAGTGGAACTCGTCCATGACGACCTGGCCGCAGTCGGCGTCGGCGCCGTCCCGCAGCGCGATGTTCGCCAGTACCTCGGCGGTGCAGCAGATGATCGGCGCGTCCGGGTTCACGCTGCCGTCGCCGGTCATCATGCCGACCTCGTCCGGTCCGAAGATGTCGCACAGCGCGAAGAACTTCTCCGACACCAGCGCCTTGATCGGCGCGGTGTAGAAGGTCCGCTCATCCCGCGCCAGCGCGGTGAAGTGGGCGCCGGTCGCGACCAGGCTCTTGCCCGACCCGGTCGGCGCGGACAGGATGACGTTCGCGCCGGAGACGATCTCGATCAGCGCGTCCTCCTGGTGCGGGTACAGGCTGAAGCCCTGCTTCCCCGCCCACTCCGCGAAAGCGGCGAATACCTCGTCGGGCTCGGCGCCGTCGGGCAGCTGATCGGTCAGAGTCATAGTGCGTCCATCGTGCCAGGCCGCCTGCGCTGCCCAGACCATCTGCACCTCCGTGCGACCTTATGTTAATGTCTATTACATTGTAAGTGCCAGAAACATTCCACCAGCCGGGAACGAGGCCGTGCATGACCCCGCATCCTCACCGGCGCAGCCGGCCGGGACGCTGGACGGCTGCCCACGTACCTGATCAGTCCGGCCGCACGGCGGTGATCACCGGGGGCGGCAGCGGCATCGGTCTGGAGACGGCCCGCGTACTCGCGGCCCGCGGCGCGCAGGTCGTGCTCGCCTGCCGCGACATCGTGAAGGCAGCCAGGGCAGCCGCCGTCATCGCAGCCGCGCACCCGGACTCGGCTCCGGCGTCGGTGGTCCGGCTTGACCTGTCGTCGCTTGCCGCGGTGCGGACGGCCGCCGCCGAGCTCGGCGCTCGCTTCCCGCGACTGGACCTGCTGATCAACAACGCCGGGGTCATGGAGGTTCCGTATCAGCAGACCGCGGACGGCCTCGAGCTGACGTTCGCCACGAACCATCTCGGCCATTTCGCGCTGACCGGGCTGCTGCTGGACTCGCTGCTGGCCGCCGAGGGCTCGCGGATCGTGACGCTGAGCAGTCAGGGTCACGTGGATGGCGTCCTGAACTTCGCCGACCTGCAGTCAGTGCGCAGCTACGACCCGGCCGGCGCCTACCACCAGTCCAAGCTGGCCAACCTGCTGTTCAGCTACGAGCTCGACCGCCGGCTCGCCGCCGCAGGCGCGCGAACGGCGTCGCTGGCCGCGCACCCCGGAGTCGTCTACACGGAGCTGTTCAGGAACCGGTCACCGGTGCAGCAGCTGCTCATCAGCCCGCGGGCCCGCGTGCTCAACTTCTGGGCGGTCCAGAACGTTCGGCTGGGCGCCCTGCCGGTGCTGCGGGCGGCAACGGACCCGGCCGCCAGGGGCGGTGAGTTCTACGGGCCGCACCGGCGCCACGACACCGGCTACCCGGTGCGCGTCAGGTCGAGTGACCGCTCGCACGACGTCGCCGACCAGGCCCGGCTCTGGCAGGTCTCGGCGGAACTGACCGGAGTGAGCTACCGCATCACGCCGCCGCTGGCCATAGCCTGACGCCATGCCTGCCTCCGCCAAGGGCGGCCGCTACCACCACGGCGATCTCCGCGCCGCGCTCGTCGATGCAGCGATTGACCTGATCGCCGAGCGGGGCGTGCGCGGCTTCTCGCTGGCCGAGGCGAGCCGTCGCATCGGCGTGTCGGCCGCAGCGCCGTACCGGCACTTCGCCGACCGCGATGATCTGCTGGCCGCCGTCGCCGTCCGCAGCCTGCAGGTGTTCGCGGCCATGGTGGCAGCCGAGGCGGATGACGCCGCGGACCCGCGGCAGCAGCTCGCCGCGATGACGCGCGCCTACGTCAGGTTCGCCGCGCAGCAGCGCCCGCTGTTCGACGCGCTCTACAGCTGGGGTCTGGACAAGAGCCGCTATCCGGAGCTGCAGCGCGCGTGGGAGCCCGTGGACGCGTTCCTGGCCGTCGTGACCGAGATCTGCGACGGCGACGCGGTCGCGGCTGACGCGCTGGCCACGGCCCTCGAGGCGACCGCTCACGGGCACGCGATGCTGCTGCTGGAGGACGAGCCTGACGGCAGCGCGGCCGCGGTTGCCGCCGCGGCCGACCGCGCCGCCGCGGCCACGCTCGCGCTGATCGCCGGCCGCGCAGCGCTCGCCGGCTGACTTCTTACCGCAGCTTGTCGCCGAAGAAGGCGAAGATCTTCTCCCAGCCGTCCATCGTCGCCTCGGGCCGGTACATGGGCGCGAAGTAATAGAAGAAGCCGTGCGAGGCTCCGTCGTAGCGGTGGAACTCGTACTCCTTGCCGTTGCCCGCGAGCGCGGCCTCGAGCTGGTCGACCTGCTCCGGCGTCGGGTACTTGTCGTCGTTGCCGAACAGGCCGAGCACCGGCGCCGAGAGACTGGGGATGAGGTCGATCGGAGCGACCGGGCGGGCCGGGCTGAGCTCTTCCTGGCTCATGATGACGCCGCCGCCCCACAGGTCGCCGACCGCGTTCCAGCCCTCGGTCCGGCAGGCCGTCAGCAGCGAGTGCCGGCCACCCGAGCAGGTACCGATGATCCCGGTCTTGCCGTTGCTGCCGGGCTGGGCGAGCAGCCATTCCCTCGCGGCGGCGCAGTCGGCCACCACGCTGTCGTCGGGCACGCCGCCCTCGCTGCGCACCTTCGCCGCGATGTCGTCCGGAGTGCCGTGCCCGAACCGCTCGTACAGGTTCGGGCAGATGACGGCGTACCCGTGCCGGGCAAGCCGGTCGGAAAACTCCCGGTAGAACTCATCCCAGCCGGGCATGTGGTGCACCGCGACGATGCCAGGCAGCGACGCGGAAACGTCGCCAGCCGGACGCGAGACATACGCATGAATCTGATCGCCGTTGCCGCCGGGGTAGGTGATCACCTCGCTGGTGATGCCGCCCCACGTTGAGTCTGTTGAGAACGAGTTCCATGCCGTCATCGCATACCCCTTCGCATCAGCGCCGCCGGAGACCTTCTTACCGCATCGAAGCCCGGTGCCTGTCGGCGGGCGGTCGCTAGGCTGCTGACAGGCCACAGCGTCAGGGGAGCGAGATGATCAAGGTCGGCGTGCTGGGCGCCAAGGGACGGATGGGCTCGCAGGTGTGCAGCACCGTCGAGGCTGCCGGCGACCTGCAGCTTGCCGCTCAGGTCGACATCGGTGACTCCCTGGATCCGCTGGCGGGCGCCGACGTTGTGGTGGACTTCACCCATCCGGGCGCCGTCATGGACAACCTGCGCTGGTGCATCGGCCACGGCCTGGCCACCGTGGTCGGGACGTCCGGGTTCGGCGACGACCGGCTTGCCGAGGTGACCGGCTGGCTGGCAGCCGGGGAGCAGTCCCGCCTGCTCGTGGTACCGAACTTCTCCGTCGGCGCGGTGCTGATGATGCGATTCGCCGCGATCGCCGCGCCGTTCTTTGAATCGGCTGAGGTGATCGAGCTTCATCACGCCGGCAAGGCGGACGCGCCGTCCGGCACAGCCGGGCGCACCGCGGCGATGATCAGCGAGGCGCGGTCGGCTGCTGGCAGCGGCCCGATGCCGGACGCGACCGTCACCGCAGCGGACGGCGCGCGCGGCGCTGACGTCGACGGCGTGCACGTGCACTCCGTCCGCCTGGCCGGGCTGGTCGCGCATCAGGAAGTGCTGCTGGGCGGACACGGCGAGGTGCTCACCATCAGGCACGACTCGCTGGACCGGGCGTCGTTCATGCCCGGTGTGCTGCTGGCCATCCGCGGTATCGGCAGCCTCCCGGCCGGCCTGACCGTGGGCCTGGACGGCCTGCTCGGCCTCACCTGACGGCCCTGCTCCGCCTCACCGAGCTGCCTGCTCGGCCTCACCTGACGGCCCTGCTCCGCCTCACCGAGCTGCCTGCTCGGCCTCACCTGACGGCCCTGCTCCGCCTCACCGAGCTGCCTGCTCGGCCTCAGCGGGAGCTGCTGATGGGGCGTGATGTTGGATCCGCGGACCATAGGAGGGCGGCAGATCCAACATCACGCCCCATGAAGCTGGCGCGGCCGGGAGTAATCGAGTTGCCGTGGCGGCCTCGTTCCCGGCCATAATCTTGGGTGTCTGATTTGCCGGCGTTCGACGAGCTGGTCGCCGAAGGCGACGCGGTTCCGACCGCTGGCTGGGACTTCTCCTGGTTCGACGGCCGCGCCACGGAGGAGCGGCCGGCCTGGGGCTACTCCCGGCTGCTGAGCGCGCGGCTGACGCGGTCCGCGGCCGCGCTCGACATCCAGACCGGCGGCGGCGAGGTGCTGGCCGGGGCTCTTCGCTCAGCCGGCCGCCCGCCCGCGATGCTCGTGGCGACCGAGTCCTGGCCGCCCAACCTCGCGATCGCGCGGCGGAACCTCGAGCCGTTCGGCGGCACAGTCGCCGAGGCAGCCGACGACGCGGACCTGCCGCTGCGGACAGGCAGCTTCGACCTCGTCGTCAGCCGGCATCCGACCGAAGTGCTCTGGCCGGAGATCGCGCGGGTGCTGGCCCCTGGCGGCAGCTACTTCTCGCAGCAGGTCGGAGCCGGTCGAACCGCGAGCTGACTGACTTCATGATGGGCCCGCAGCCGGTGGACCCCGGCCGCAGCCCGCAGGTCGCGGTCGCTGAGGCGACGGCAGCCGGGCTTGACGTCACCGATCTGCGTGCGCAGGCGCTGCGGGTCGAGTTCTTCGACGTGGCAGCCGTCGTCTACTTCCTGCGGAAGGTGCTGTGGACGGTGCCCGGGTTCACCGCGGACGGCTACCGTGAGCCACTCGCGCGGATGCATGAGCACATCGGGGCATGCGGCTCGTTCGCGTGCCACTCGCAGCGCTTCCTGATCCAGGCGCACAAGCCGGGCTAGCGGGTGAAGTCAACCGCGGTGGTGTTGGCGCCGCTGATAACCACACCGACATGCTCGTCCGGGCCGGGGGAGTAGGCGCCGGAGCTCAGCGCGGCCAGCGGCGCGCAGGCGCCTGGCTCGGCGACGATCCGCAGGCGTTCCCACAGCAGTTGCTGGGCGGACAGGATCGCGTCATCACTGACCAGGACAACGGAGTCAACGAGCTTGGCCGCGACGGCCAGCGTGAACTCACCGACCTGGCGAGGCGCGAGTGAGTCGACGGCAACGCTGCCGGCCGGCGCGTCCACCGGCGCGCCCGCCGCGAGCGCGCGGCTCATCGTCGGCGCGCCGTCCGGCTCGGCTCCGATGATGCGCACCGGCGGCCGCGCCTGCGAGTAGGCGGTCGCGGTGCCGGCCAGCAGGCCGCCGCCGCCGACGGACGTCAGCACGGTGGTGAGCTCGCCCGCCTGACGACTCAGCTCAAGGCCGACGGTGCCAGCCCCGAGTATGGTCTCGGGCTGGTCGAAGGCATGCACCTCGAGGGCGCCCGTTCCGCTGGCCCAGTCCCGGCTGGCAGCCAGCGCCTCGGAGTAGGTGGCGCCCGTCACCACCAGGTCGGCGCCATAGCCGCGAATCCGGCTGACCTTGGCCGGCGAGGAGACCTCGGGCACGAAGACGCGCGCGGGCACGCCGAGCACGCCGGCCGCGTAGGCGACTGCGGCGCCGTGATTGCCGCCGGAAGCCGCCGCGACGCCGGCGGCGGGCACGTCGCGGAGCAGCAGATTCGCGAAGGCGCCGCGGACCTTGAACGAGCCGGAATGCTGGAGCTGCTCTAGCTTGAGCGTCAGCGGGCCCGGAGCGAGACCAAGCTCGGCACGGTCCACGGTGACAGCCGGTGTCAGGCGCACGTACCCGCGGATAACGGATTCGACCTCGGCCACGGCCGCCGCGGTCAGCTGGTGCAGGCTGGTGGTCAGGTCTCCTCCAGGATCTCGCAACTGCCGGGCGGCCGCGGAGCCCGGACCAACTATGACACGGCGGCCGGCCGTCGGACGTTCAGCCGTTACCGTGGTTGCGGCGCGATGACTGGCGTGCGGTTAGCCGGGACCAAATCTGGCGCCGCGATTGTTTGGCATTCTCGTGCCGGGCAGCTGGCCCGGCACGTTCCGACGAGAAGGAGTGCAGCTATGCCTACCCGCACGGCACGCACCAGCTGGTCTGGTGGTCTTGAGGACGGTAGCGGTACGGTCACGCTCGCTAGTTCCGGCCTCGGCAGTTACGAGATCAGCTTCCCGAAGCGGGCGGCGGACGACGCCGGCGGCGCGACCAGCCCGGAGGAGCTCATTGCCGCGGCCCACGCGGGCTGCTTCGCCATGCAGTTCTCTGCCCTGCTCGGCGCGGCCGGAGGCACTGGCCAGTCGCTGGATGTGACCTCGGCTGTGACGCTTGGCCCGGACCCGGCGGGCGGATTCCGCATCAGCGGCATCAAGCTGACGGTCAGCGGTTCCGCTGATGGCGTCAGCGCGGCCGACTTCGCCAGAATTGCCGCCGACGCCAAGGCCGGGTGCCCGGTCAGCAAGGCACTGGCCGGCACGACCATCACGCTGGAAGTAGCGGGCGCCTGAGGCGGACGCGAGAACGCTGATGCCTGATGTCGCCGGGGGGCCGACGGGATCCGCCTAGCTCCCGGCGGCGGCGCGGGCTTCCTCGACGGTCAGCTCCGCCGCCGGGTCAGCGTCGAGCCGCTCGTCCGGGATGGGATCCCCGCTGAGCACGGACTTGCCGTAGGTGCCCTCGTCCAGTCGCTGCAGCGCCCGGTCGATGGCGGCGGCCCGCTCCCGCAGGCCCTCGGCGATCGCGTCGTCCATGCCCTGGGAAGTCAGCGGCTGGGCCGCGTCCGCGTAGTCGCCGGTCTCGTCAACCTCGAGCTCGCGGTCCTGCTCGCCGGCCGAGACGGTGTCCTTGAGCAGCTGGCTTACCTCGGCGCGCTCAGCCGTCAGCCGCTCGCGCGCAACGCCCTGATCCATGTTGGCCCCCTACGGCAGTGGATAATCGGACCGGCGGCCCCTTCCCAACCTCAGACACCTTACGCACCCGGGCGCGCGTCGGCTGGCCGGCCCCGGCGGGTCGCCGGCCTGCGTCGGCGGCGCCTGCATCCGCCCGATCGGTGAGGAGCTTGGTTGATCTTCGACGGAAGGCCGTCAGTCATCGGCCATCGCGGCTTCGGCTCCGGCGAGCAGGGCGGCTACCGGGAGAACTCGATCGAGTCGTTCCTGGCCGCCGCTGACCGCGGAGTTCCGTGGGTGGAACTGGACGCGCGCCGCAGCAGCGATGGTGAGCTCATGCTCTGGCACGATCCGGTCACCCCCGCGGGCAAGCCCGTCCTCGACTGCACGGCCAGCGAACTTGCCGGCGCCGGCATCGTCCGGCTGGCTGAGCTGCTCGCGGTTCTTCCGGCCGGCGTCGGCGTGGACATCGACGCCAAGACGATCCTCGCGGACGCGGCTGATCCGCGCGAGCAGCGGACCCATGAGCTCATCGCGCGGGCGCTGACGGAGTACCGGGGGACCAGCCCGTTCCTCGTCACGTCCTTCGACCCGTCGCTGCCGGCTTACCTGGCCGCCCGCAGGGGCGAGACCGGCGACGTCGCGCTCGGCCTGCTCACTGAGGTCGGGTTCTCGGCAGGCCCGGCCGTATCGGCGGCGGCTAACCTCGGGCTGGACGCGATCTGCCTGCACATCGACAGCATCGGGGCACACGCACGGCGAATTATCGACGGCGCGCACCGGGCCGGCCTGGAGGTCATGACCTGGACGCCGGGCGCGGCACTGGCGGCGGAACTGGCGCAGGCCGGTGTGGACGCCGTCTGTGTTGACGACATTCCGGGCACGCAGGCCGCGCTGGCAGGGATCGGGCTCGCCTCGGGCACCTGAGGAGTTGGTTCGCGGACGTCCGTGTTCGTCTGCTACTGCCCTGGCGATAACAGGCGAACACGGACGGCCTGCCGCGGGGCGGCCAGCGCCCGATTGACTGCCGCGCCGCGGTGCGAGAATGCGGCTATGAAGACTCACGGAGACTCGTCCTGGTCGCGCACGCTAGGCGCGAGCCGGCCAGGTTGCGCCAGCTCGGCCCTGTCCGGCTCGCCGGGCTCCAGCGGCTCGATCCTGAGCATCGGGTCCAGCGGCTCGATCCTGAGCATCGGGTCCAGCGGCTCGATTCTGTCGATCGGGTCAGCGGGGTCCATCCTGTCGATCGGCTCGGTCGGCTGCGTTGCGTGCGTCTTCTCTGCCTTCTCTGCGGCCAGTGTCGGCTCGGTCATGTCCGCGCTCTCCCGCTGGTCCGTCGGCTCCTGGCGATCGGCGGCTCCCCGGCCGCTCGCAGGGAAGCCGGCGAGTGTGAGTAATCACGGGCGCCCGGCGCCGCCGGTCGACTGGCTGCCGTTCAGAAGTCACTAACCCCAGCAAAACGGGCGAGGACCATTAACTTGTAAGATCGCCGGGCCTATAGGCAGCCTATAGGCCATGGGATCTTACGAGTAGATGCCACCGGGGCCTGTGATCAGGCAGTCGGGGTCGCGTCGGGCTGCTGCAGGCCGAGTTCCTCAACTGAGGTCTCGCGCATCTTGAACTTCTGCACCTTGCCGGTGACGGTCATCGGGAAGTCCTCGGTGACGCGCACGTACCGCGGGATCTTGTAGTGCGCGATCTTCCCGGTGCAGAAGTCCCTCACGTCCTGCGGAGTCAGCGCGCCGCCAGGACGCAGCTTGACCCACGCGCACAGCTCCTCGCCGTACTTCAGGTCAGGCACGCCGACGACCTGGACGTCCACGATGTCCGGATGGGTGTACAGGAACTCCTCGACCTCGCGCGGGTAGATGTTCTCGCCGCCGCGGATCACCATGTCCTTGATCCGCCCGACGATGTTGAGGTACCCGGCCTCGTCCATGACCGCGAGGTCGCCGGTATGCATCCAGCGTCCGGCGTCGATCGCCTCGGCGGTCTTCTCCGGCTCGTCCCAGTAGCCGAGCATGACCGAGTAGCCGCGCGTGCAGAGCTCGCCGTTCATGCCGCGGGGCAGCACCAGGCCGGTCTCCGGGTCGATTACCTTGACCTCGAGATGCGGATGGACGCGGCCGACGGTGGACACGCGGCGCTCCATGTCGTCGTCGGCCGTGGTCTGCGTCGAGACCGGCGACGTTTCCGTCATCCCGTAGCAGATCGTGACCTCGGTCATGTGCATCTCGGACAGGACGCGCTTCATCACCTCAACCGGGCAGGGCGAGCCTGCCATGATCCCGGTGCGCAGGCTGGACAGGTCATAGCTGGCGAAATCCGGCAGCGCCAGCTCGGCGATGAACATCGTCGGCACGCCATACAGCGACGTGCATCTCTCGGCCTGCACCGCGGCCAGCGTGGCGGCCGGGTCGAAACCCGGCGCGGGGATCACGATGCAGGCGCCGTGCGTGGTGCTGCCGAGGTTGCCCATCACCATGCCGAAGCAGTGGTAGAACGGCACCGGAACGCAGACCCGGTCCTGCTCGGTGTACCGGCAGCCCTCGCCGACGAAGTAGCCGTTGTTGAGGATGTTGTGGTGCGACAGCGTCGCGCCCTTCGGGAAGCCGGTGGTCCCGCTGGTGTACTGGATGTTGATCGGGTCGTCGAAGGCCAGCGTCGTGGTCCTGGCCGCGAGAGCCTCGCGGTTGGCGTTAGCGCCCGCGTCCAGCAGCTTGTCCCAGTCGGGGCTGCCGAGGTAGATAACCCGCTCAAGGGCGTCCAGGTCACCGCGGACCTCGTCGATCATGCCGCGGTAGTCACTGGTCTTGAAGCTCTCCGCACTGACCAGCAGCTTGATTCCAGACTGGCGGAGCACGTAGGCGAGCTCGTGGCTGCGGTAGGCCGGGTTGATGTTGACCAGGATGGCGCCGATCTTCGCGGTTGCGTACTGGAGCACGACCCACTCGGCGCAGTTGGGCGCCCAGATGCCCACCCTGTCGCCCTTGTTGATGCCGAGTGCCAGCAGGCCGACGCCGACGGTGTCACTGTCGGCGTCCAGCTCCGCGTAGGTCCACCGGCGCCCGGTCGGCACGTCCACCAGCGCCTCGCTCGCCGGGTACGTGACGGCGATGCGGCGCAGGTTGTCGCCGATCGTCTCGCCCAGGAGTTCCTGCGGCGAGGCCCCGTGGCTGTAGGACAGTTGACTGGCTGCGGGCATAGCTGGCCTCCGGTGACGGTGTAGGTCAATATTCGCCGGTCCCGGCCGCCTGTGTGAACGGCCGGCCCGCGACCTGCCGCGGACTGGCCCCGCGACCTGCCGCGGACGGGCCCCGCAACCTGCCGCGGACGGGGCCCCGCGAGCTGCCGCGGACGGGCCCGCCGACCCGTCGGGGAACGCGTCGGCGATCTGTCCGGTCACAGACATGAGCTGGCCGGATAGGGCCTTGGGGCCGCTGCCAGCTGTCCGTAGCCTCGATCAGGTCGGCACTGCGCGCCGCTATCAGGAGGCCACGCGATGAGCATGCCCTACCAGGACCCGCTGGTGCCGCGCGAGGCCGGGAAGCCCGTGATCCCCGAGCCTCCGCGGCGCGGCGAGCCAGGCGGTGAGCCCTGCGGAATCTGCCACGGTGGCACGACCAGCGCCGTGTGGTCGGACGATTACTGGACTCTGCATCCTGCGGTGAGCGGCAGCCTGCCCGGCACGGTCTGGCTGGCCAGCCGGGAGCACTTCGACTCCTTCGCCGACATGCCGTCCGGCCAGGCGGCCGACTTCGGGCGGGTAGCCGGGCAGGTCGAGCGAGCGATCCTGTCCCTCGGCAACGTCGGCCGGGTACACCTGTACCGCTGGGGAGACGGCGGAGCCCATTTCCATGTCTGGTTCCTGCCGCGCCCGCTGGGCATGCTGGAAGCAGCCGGCATGTACCTGCCGATCTGGGAGGACGTACTGCCGGCCGTCCCTGACGACGAGCTCGCCGCCGCAGCCCGGCGGGTTGCGGCCGCGATCGGCGCCTGACCCGCCCTGGCGCTGACGCCCGGCGCTGACTCGCCCGCCGCCGACTCGCCCGCCGCCGACGCGCCCGGCGCTGAGCGAGCCGGCCTAGACGAGACAAGAAAGCGCCAGGCGCCGGCCAGGCGCTGACGGAGATGCGCGGCAGGCCGGACAGGTCTAATGTCGATGGTGAGGGTCAACTGGCTTTCGGAGTGCCGCGATGAGTATCTGGGTTATCTGGCTGATAGTCGCGGCCGTGCTCGGTGTGGTCGAGATCCTGACCACGACCCTGGCGTTCGGGCTGGTGGGGGCGGCCGCGCTGATCGCGGCGATTACCGGCATGGCGGGCGGTCCGCCCGATGTCCAGTTCGGCGCCTTCGTTATCGCCTCGGTTCTGGGGCTCACCGTTGCCCGCCCCTTCGCGCTGCGCCACATCCGCCAGCCGCCACTGCTGCGGTCGGGCACGGCGGCCCTGATCGGCCGGCCCGCAATCGTCCTGGACGAGGTCGGCCCGCACAGCGGCCGCGTCCGGATCGGCGGCGAGGAATGGTCAGCGCGTTCCTATGACGAAACCCAGGTCATCCCGGCCGGGGCAACCGTCGATGTCATGCATATCGAGGGCGCAATAGCCCTGGTGTACCCGCGGGAGTAGCAATGGGCGAAATCTTCGGTCTGGTCGTGGCCGTCATCGTGATCCTGGCCGCGCTGGTGACTCTCCGGTCGGTGCGCATCGTCCCTCAGGCGAAGGCCAGGAACGTGGAGCGCCTCGGCCGCTACCGCAAGACACTCGAGCCGGGCCTGAACATGGTCATCCCCTTCATCGACCGCGTCAAGCCGCTGATCGACCTGCGCGAGCAGGTGGTGTCCTTCACCGGCCAGCGGGTTATCACCGAGGACAACCTGGTCGTGACCATCGACACGGTGCTGTTCTTCCAGGTCACCGATCCCCGCGCGGCGGACTACGAGATCGTCAACTACATCCAGGCGATCGAGCAGCTGACCGCGACGATGCTGCGCAGCGTGATCGGCTCGATGGACCTGGAGCAGACGCTGACCTCCCGCGACAAGATCAACACTCTGCTGCGCGGCGTGCTCGACGACGCGTCCGGCAAATGGGGGATCCGGGTGACCAGGGTGGAGATCCGGGCCATCGACCCGCCGCAGAGCGTCAAGGACGCGATGGAGAAGCAGATGCGCGCCGAGCGGGAGAAGCGCGCGGCGATCCTGAACGCCGAGGGCATCCGGCAGGCGCAGATCCTCACGGCCGATGGTGACAAGCAGGGCACCGTGCTGCGCGCCGAGGGCGACAAGCAGAGCGCGATCCTGCGCGCCGAGGGCCAGGCGCAGGCCATCGAGACAGTGTTCCAGTCGATCCACGAGAACGACCCGGACCCCAAGCTGCTCGCCTACCAGTACCTGCAGACGCTGCCGCAGATCGCTCAGGGTCCTGGCAACACGGTGTGGATGGTGCCGAGCGAGCTGACCAGCGCGCTGAAGGCAGTCAGTTCCGCGTTCGGCGGCCCGCTCGGACCGGATGCCCCGGCAGGCCAGGGACAAGCATCGGGACGGGAACGAGCTGACACACAGCAGGCAGCCGTGCCGCCCCGCGCGGCCGCCGAGGTCACATCCGGTGCCAGGACGGCGGCAGAACCTGAGGCCGCGGCCCCAGTCAGCACAGCCGGTGTCAGCGCGACTGCCAGCCCGCCGGAGCCCGAGCTCGCCAGCGTGCCGCCGGTGGAGGAACTCATCGCCCCGTCGCCTGAGGCGGCGGCTGCGCTGGCCGACGCGGCCGGGAGCGCTGACCCGGGCCTCGTCGTTCCTGTGCTCGGCGGTCTCGACCCGCTGAACGCGGCAGAGAGCACCGACGGCGGCTCAGCCAACGGGACCAGCTAGAGCCTGATCAGGACCAGCTAGAGCCTGATCGCCAGGCCGAGTGTCAGCAGGGCTCCGTAGGCCAGCTCGAGGCGGCCGGTCTGGCCGAGCGCGACGATCAGGGCCCGGCCAGTCGCGCCGTCCCGCACGTGCCGGACTGGCGCGAAGGCGAGGGGCAGTGCGGCAAGGGCCAGCAGGCTCAGCGGCCGGGCTGGTGCCAGCGCCAGCGCCACGCAGAACGGCACCAGCAGGCAGCCGATATACAGCAGCCTGGTCCGGTGGTCGCCGAGCACGACAGCGAGCGTGCGCTTGCCGGTTTCGCTGTCGGTCGGGATGTCGCGCAGATTGTTGATGACCAGCAGGGCGCAGGCGAGCAGGCCGATGGCCGCGGCGGCCGCCCAGGGCAGCCAGGTGAGTGACAGCATCTGGACGTACGCGGTGCCAGCGACCGCGGCCAGGCCGAAGAACACGAACACCGACAGCTCGCCGAGCGCCCGGTAGCCGTAGGGCCGGCTGCCGCCGGTATAGAACCAGGCTGCGGCCACCGCTGCCGCCCCGAGCAGGAGCAGCCACCACGAGCTCACGGCGGCCAGGACGAGGCCGGCCACGCAGGCCACGGCGAAGCATCCCAACGCAGCGGCCAGCACGTGCTTCGGCTTGGCCAGCCCGGAGCCGACCAGGCGGACCGGGCCTACCCTGACCTCGTCGGTGCCCCGGATGCCGTCGCTGTAGTCATTGGCATAGTTGACGCCGATCTGCAGGGCCAGCGCGACGAGCAGGGCCAGCGCCGCCCGCCAGAGCGAGAACTTGCCGTAGCCGAAGGCCACTCCGGAGCCGACGACCACCGGGACAACGGCGGCCGGGAGTGTCCGGGGTCGCGCTCCCGCAACCCAGGTGCGCAGATCGGCCACGTGAGCGTCAGTCCTTTGCGATATGGAGGGATGTCACAGATTAGCCCGCGCCGCAGGCCGCGGCCGCCGTCAGGGCAGCACCGCCGTCAGGGCAGCACCGCCGTCAGGGCAGCACCCGCTGTGCAGCCGCGAAGATCTCGCCGGCTTCCTCCCAGCTGAGCGGTCCCGCGGCCCTGGCCCGCTTCCGGCTGCGGAAGTATTTGCCGACGGACCTCCCGGCGAACACGTCGACGCCACGGAGGCTGGCCACGGCCCAGGGCACGGTCGGGCCGTAGATCACCATGGCCGGCTTCACCGTGATCTCCCGGCCGAGTTCCTGGCTCAGCAGCCTGGCGGCCTGGGATGCCTCCCAGCGGGCATGCGCGAGCCTGTCCTTCTGGCTGAACGGGCCGTGGTACAGCACCTGCCCGGCCGCGGAACTGCCGCTGCTGGCCACGGCGCGTACCGGCAGCCGCCGGTCCCATCGCTCGGAATCGAGTGCGAACACGCCGCCAGGGCCGACCACGAGATGGTCGATGATCGAGGTGGTACCGGGAATGGCTCGGGCGTTGATAGCCAGGTAGCCGGAGATCCGCACCAGGTACAGCCGCCGCTTGGTGCGGCGCTGGGCTGACGACACCCTGGCCGCGGCCGGGATCATCGCCATGGTCCTGGCCTGGTAGACGGTGTCTACGACTGCCACCAGCGCGGCCGCGGTCAGGCCGAGGCGCCAGCCCTGCCAGAGCAGGACCGGAACGAAAACGATGGTGCACAGGACTGCGCGGCGGATCCAGATGGGCACGCGAGGATCGGCCGAAAGCCCGGCCAGGATCGCCCGCGCAGGAACTGGGTAATCCCCGTCCTCCTGCGGTCCGTCGACCGGGGCCGCCGGCCCTGCATCTGTCGGCTCAGTCCCGGTCTCCCGGTCCATGTGCCCCAGCGTAGCTGACTGCTCACGGCTTGGCGCTCTCAGCGTGCTGCCGGTGCGCGGTTGCGGTGGCCGCGCTGGCAGTCAGCCTGTCGACCTGCCGCTCCGCTTGGTCTACTGTTCGGTAACGTGACGCAGATTCATGACCTGACCGTGACCGAGCAGGCTGCCGCTATCCGTGCCGGCGAGACCTCGTCGGCCGAGATCACCGGGCACTACCTGGACCGCATCGACCGGCTCAATGAGCAGGTCGGAGCCTTTTACACAGTGACCCACGAGCTCGCCCGCGAGCAGGCGGCCGCCGCGGATAAGGCGGTGTCGGCGAGCCGGAGGGACGGCGGCGAGCTTCCGCCGCTAACCGGGGTGCCGATCCCGATCAAGGACCTGAACATGGTCGCGGGTGTCCGGCTCACTTTCGGCAGCGCGATCCTGGCCGACAACATCGCGACCGAGGATGACTACGTCGTCGAGCATCTGCGCTCGGCCGGGATCGTGATCACCGGCAAGACGGCGACGCCGGAGTTCGGTCTGCCCTGCTACACCGAGACCAGAATCGGGCCGCCAGCCCGCACGCCCTGGGACCTGACCAGATCGGCCGGCGGGTCAAGCGGCGGTGCGGCAGCGGCGGTGGCCGCCGGACTCGCCCCGGCCGCGCAGGGCAGCGACGGCGGTGGGTCGATCCGGATCCCGGCCAGCGTCTGCGGGCTGTTCGGCATCAAGCCGACGCGCGGCCGGATCTCGCAGGGCCCGCTGATGCCCGACCTGGTGGGACTGTCGACTGACGGGCCGCTGACCAGGACCGTCGCCGACGCCGCCCTGCTGCTTGACGCGATGACCGGGAATCATCCCGGCGACATGTACACGCAGCCGGCGCTGCCGCACGGGGAGTCCTTCCTGAGCTACGCCGGCCGCGAGCCGGGACGGCTGCGGATCGCCCGCTCGCTGACCACGGTGGTACCAGGTGCGGAGGTGCATCCGGACTGCGTGGCCGCCTACGAGGACGCCAGCGCGCTGCTTTCCTCGCTCGGCCACGACGTGGAGGACATCGACCTGCCGTTCAGTCAGGACGCGGTGCCCTCCTTCCTGGCCCTGTGGTACGCGATGGCGACGCTCGCCCCGATCGCGCCCGAGCAGGAGAGCGAGCTGCTCCCGCTGACCCGCTACCTGCGCGGCAAGGGCCTTGAGCTATCCGCGGCCGACCTGCTGCTGCACCAGGCCATCCTGCAGGGCGCAGCCCGCCCCGCGCTGACCGCGCTGAACGCCTATGACGCGATCCTCACGCCGACACTGGCCCTGCCGCCCCGGCCAGTCGGCTGGTTCGACGAGGTCGAGCCTGCCGAGAACTTCATCCGGCAGACTGTGTTCACGCCGTGGACCGCGCTGTACAACCTGTCCGGCCAGCCGGCCGTCAGCGTGCCGCTGCACTGGACAGCGGAGAACCTGCCGATCGGCGTCATGCTCGCCGGGCGGATCGGCGACGAGGCCACGCTGATCTCGCTGTCAGCGCAGCTCGAGGCCGCCCGCCCGTGGAAGGACAAGCACCCCCCGATCTGGTAGCCGCGGCCGGCTGTCGCCCTTCGCCCGTGGCGGTCGCCCCGCGAGCGCGCGACGGCTAGGCCAGGCAGCTGAATCGCGGGTTGACGCGGCGGGAGATGCCGGGATTTTCCTGGCATAGCGGCCGAAGCCCGGCGGGTCAGAGGCGTGGCCCGCAGTCGTGCGGGGGATAGAGCCCTCACGGCTCCGGGGGGTGCCGTTCCCGCGGGGGTAAACGTGAACCGATGGCTGGCGCGACTGGGCGGATTCTCGGCCCGGTGGCACTGGATCGTGATTGTCGCCTGGGTGATCATCCTGGGCGGCCTGCTGGTCGCCAAGCAGCAGTTCGGCGGCGAGTACGTCAACAATTACAACGTGCCAGGGACGCAGTCCGACGACGGCCTGAACCGGCTGAACTCGACGTTCTCCTCGCAGGGCGGCTACTCCGGTCAGATCGTGTTCCACGCCCTCAAGGGAACGGTCTCGGCCGACTCCGCGGCCGTCAACCAGGCCACCTCCAACATCGCCAAGCTGCCGAACGTCATCAAGGCGGTCAGCCCGTTCAGTTCCTCGTCCTCGGGCACGGTGTCCAAGAACGGCACGATCGCCTACTCCAGCGTGTCCTGGAATGTGAACCCGAACTCGCTGGACAGCGGCTACCTCACCCGGCTGAACAAGGCGGTGGCTCCGGCCACGAAAGCGGGCCTGCAAGTCGAGTACGGCGCCGGGGCCGGGGAGATCGGCCAGACCACCAGCGATACCACGTCCGAACTGATCGGACTCGGCTGCGCGCTGGTCCTGCTGCTGTTCATGTTCGGCTCGCTGATCGCGGCGGCCATCCCGCTGCTGTCTGCCATCTTCAGCGTCGGCTCGGGTCTGGCCCTACTCGGGCTGCTGGCCTCCGTGCTGACCTTTCCCACGACCGCGCCGACGATCGCCACGCTGCTCGGCCTTGGTGTCGCGATCGACTACGGGCTCTTCCTGGTCGCCCGGCACCGGGAGCAGCTGGACGCCGGCATGGACGTCGTTCCGTCGATCAAACGCTCGGAGAGCACCTCGGGCGCCGCGATCGTGGTGGCGGGCAGCACCGTGGTCATCTCCATCCTCGGCCTGTACATCTCCGACGTCGCATTCGTAGGGGCACTCGGCCTCGCTGCCGCGATTACCGTGGCCATCACGATGCTGGCCGCGCTGACGCTGGTCCCGGCATTCCTCAGCGTCTTCAGGCAGAACATCAGGTCGCTGTCGGCGCGGGTGCGGGCGCACAAGGCGGGCGAGACCGCCCTGCAGCAGGCCCGGCAGACCGCGGCTGCCACGACCGAGCGGCACGAGAACTCGGCGTTTGCCCGCTGGGGCCGCAAGGTGAGCGCGCATCCGTGGCCGTGGGCGATTCTCAGCGTCGTCGCGCTGCTGGTGCTGGCGATCCCGTTCTTCTCGATCACGCTGGGCCAGCCCGACAACGGCACCAACCCGACCAGCGACTCGAACCGGCGCGCGTACGACCTGATGACCGATGGCTTCGGCGTCGGCTCCAACGGCCCGCTCGCCATCGTGGTGGTCCTGCCCAAGCAGTCGTCATCCGCGGATAACACGCTGCTGATGAACATGCAGAAGGCGGTGGCCGGTACCAAGGGCGTGGCGTCAGTGGGCCCGGTCGCTATCAACTCCGCGCATACGACCGCGGTGTTCAACGCCATTCCGACAACGCGTCCGCAGGCCCAGGCCACCACGGACCTGGTGACGACGCTCCGCGACAGCGTGCTGCCGAAGCAGAAGGCGACGACCTACGTCACGGGCACGACCGCCGGCAATCTGGACTTCACCAACCGGATCACCTCGCGGCTGATCTGGCTGATCCTGGCCGTCGTGGCGATAGCGTTCGTGCTGCTGACGATGGCCTTCCGGTCAATCGTCATCGCCACGAAAGCCGCCATCCTCAACCTGCTGTCCATCGGTGCCGCCTACGGCGTGATCGTCGCGGTCTTCGAGTGGGGCTGGCTGAAGAACCTGATCGGGGTGCAGACGACGCTGCCGATCCCGGCGTATGTGCCAATGCTGGTGTTCGCGATCGTCTTCGGCCTGTCCATGGACTACGAGGTCTTCCTGCTGTCGCGGATCCACGAGGCCTGGCTGGCCACAAAAGATGAGCACCGGGCCGTCGCGATCGGCATCGGCGGCACGGCCCGGGTGATTACGACCGCTGCCGCGATCATGGTGACGGTCTTCGCCAGTTTTGTGCTCAACTCCAACCCGACTGTCAAGATGCTGGCTCTGGGCATGGCGTTCGCGGTGCTGATCGACGCGTCGCTGGTGCGGATGATCCTGGTCCCGTCGGTGATGACGCTGCTCGGCAAGAGCGCCTGGTACCTGCCGGGCTGGATGCAGCCGATCGTGCCGCATCTGCATCTGGAGGAGGCCGCGTCCGGCGATGGCACGGGCGGGGATGGCGAGACCGGAGAGTCGGTGCCCAGCGATGCGGCTGTCGGCGAGGGAGCGGCTGCAGGCAGATGAGCAGGCGGCAGGCGAGCAGGCGGCAGGCGAGCAGGCAGGCACCGGGCCGCAGGCAGGCGAGCCACGCTCGGGGGCGGGCGCCGGCGGCGGCTCCGGTCAGACCTGATTCCCGCGGCCCGATCAACCACTATGGGGTAATTCCGTCGTCGGCTCGTCTGACGTCCGGCCGGTTGCGTAGGGTCCTGCGTGTGACAGTGCTCCGGTCCGGATCGGCTGGCAGCCCGGGCCAGCGGCGCCGCCTGCGAGGCCGCCGGGCCGCCGCCGGACTGGCTGCTGCCACGACGGTGCTGCTGACCGGTGCCGGTCTCGCCGCCTGCTCGAGCGGGCCGTCCGCGCAGGATGTCGCGCAGAGCTACCTCCGCGACTGGGCGCGCCGCGACTGGGCCGGAATGCGCGCGCTGACGGCCAGCCCGCCTGCCAGTTTCACCGCCGTCAATGCCGCCGCGCTGACCGATCTCGGCGCGAGCCAGCTGAGCTTCCGGCCGGGCCGCATCAGCGTCACCGGCAGCACCGCGCACGAGCCGGTGACCGAGCACATTCCCGTTAGCGGCGTCGGCACGATCGCTATCAGGACCAGCCTGCGCCTCGCCGACGCGTCCGGGAACTGGCTGGCGCGCTGGTCGCCGGCCACGATCGCTCCGCAGCTGACCAGGCCCGGTGACCGGCTCTCGATGCAGGTCACCTGGGCGCCCCGCGCTGCGATACTCGGGCCGGCGGGGCGCCGCTGACCACGCAGGCCGCGATGGTCACCGTCGGAGTTGAAGGGCAGCGAATCAGGAAGGCATCGGTGGTGCGCGCCGCGCTGCTCGCGGCCGGGGCGTCCAGGCAGGCAATCGACTCCGCGCTGACCGGAGCGAAGGCGCGGCCGACCTGGTTCGAGCCGGTGTTCACGGTCAGCTGGCGGCGCTACCGGACGCTCGCCCCGAGGATCTACCCGATCCCCGGTACGGTGTTCCAGACCATTCACGAGCGGGCGCCGATCTCGGCCGGCCTTGACTTCATCGTGGGCTCGGTCGGGCCGGTCACTGCCCAGCAGCTGGCCTCGCTCGGTGCCCCGTACACCGCCCAGAGCGTCGTCGGCCAGACCGGCCTCGAATCCGCCGATCAGCGCCAGCTGGCCGGCCATCCCGGCGCGACAGTCACGGCGGTGAACGCGGCCGGAGCTACCATCGGCACCGTCGCCACGCTGCCGCCGAAGGCCGGCGCCCCGGTGCAGACCAGCATCGACCCGGCGGTCCAGGCGGACGCCGAGAAGGCGCTGGCCGGAGTGAGCAAGAACACCGCGCTGATCGCGCTCGACGCCAGTACCGGACAGGTCCTGGCGTCGGTGAGCGTGCCGGGATCGACGGGATTCAATCTCGCTCTGGACGGCGCGTTCCCGCCCGGGTCGTCGTTCAAGGTCCTTACCTCGACCGCGCTGATCGAGCACGGGCTGACGCCATCGTCGCCTGCGACGTGCCCGCAGCAGCTGACCGTCGACGGCGAGGTCTTCCACAACGCCGAGGGCACCGCGCCGGTCAGTGACCTGCTGCATGCGTTCGCCGAGTCGTGCAATACGGCGTTCATCGGCCTGGCGACGCGGCATCTGACCGCGGCGGACTTCACCAGAACGGCCGCGCTGTACCGGCTCGGGATCACGCCGCAGCTCGGCCTGCCCGCGTTCGGCGGCTCGGCGCCCGCGCCCGGCGATGAGGCCGGCCTGGCCGCGACCACGATCGGGCAGGGTCAGGTGCTGGTCTCGCCGCTGGACATGGCTGTGGTCGCGGGCGCCGTGGACACCGGCGAGGTGCGCGCGGCCCGCCTGGTGGCGGGCGCGCCTGACGACTCGGTGCCGCCGGCCGCCCTGCCCGGCAACGTCGTCACCGATCTGCACGAGCTGATGGCGCAGGTAGTGGCCACCGGGACGGCATCGGGCAAGGGCCTGCCGCCGGGCACCTACGCCAAGACTGGCACCGCGCAGTACGGCCACGGCAACCCGCTGCCGACCGACGCGTGGCTGATCGGCTTCAACAACGACGTGTTCACCGACGACATCGCCTTCGCGATGGTGACGGTCGACGGCGGCGAGGGCGGTCCCACCGATGGCCCGATTGTGGCCAGGTTCCTCGACCTGCTGCACCAGTCCGGCAACTGAGAGTAATCGTGCTCTAGCATTCGGTGTACCGGCGAGGCTGCCGGGAGGTCACCTCAGAATGCGGGGGCACGGGATGACCGGATGAACGTCGATGCGCGGCGCGCCAGGAAGATCTTCCAGGCCGGGAACGGGGTCGTCGCACTGGCCGTATCCGCATGCCTGCTCGGCCTGTTCGGGCTCGGCTACGGCACGGTGCCGGCGCTCGGCCGCGTGCTCGTGCCCGGCCACGGCGCGTGGACGTCGGCCGCCGGCGGCAAGCTCCCGGTCTCGCAGACACTGTCGCTGGCCGGCCTGCGCGGGCCGGTCCGGGTGGCGTTCAGCCCGCAGGGCGTGCCGTCAGTCAGCGCCGCGTCGGATGGCGATGCGTTCCTCGCGCTCGGCTACCTGGAGGCGAGGTTCCGCCTCGGTGAGATGGACCTCGAGCGGCGGGTCGCTGAGGGGCGGCTCGCGCAGCTCACCGGGCCGTCCGGCGTCGCGTCGGACGCCTTTGAGCTGCGGCTCGGGCTGCTGCGGACGGCCCGGCTCGAGTGGGCGGCGATGCCGAAGGCGAGTCCCGCCGCCCGCGCGCTGACGGCCTACTCGCGCGGCGTGAACGACTACCTGGCGCAGGTGCGGGCGAACGGGCAGTGGCCGGCCCAGTTCGCGCTGGCTCGCGTCTACCCGCGGAACTGGACCCCGGTCGACAGCCTGGCCGTGCAGGGCGAGCTGACGCAGGAACTCGACTTCACCACGGCGCCGCTGGACTACGCGCTCCTGGAGCGATCGCTCGGAGTGCGGCGGACCATGCAGTGGTTCCCGGTCCTGCCGCCGAACCAGCAGACTCCCTATGACCCCGGCCCGTACCGGAAGCTTCCGCTCGCGCCGGTCGCGGGTGTTCAGACGGCCGCGGCCCGGTCATCCGCGGCCCCTGCGGTCAGGAGTACGGCGGTCGTCGTGGCGGCCGCGGCCCCGAAAGCTGCCGCCGCGCCCGCGGCCGCCGTGAGTACCGCGAGCTACCGGGGAGCGGCGGCAGGCTGCGGGGCGGGGTGTGTGCGTTCCCGCCGGCAGAATCCGCAGGCTCAGGCTGCCGCGCCGTCGGCCGGACTGGCCCGCGCCGCCACGGCGATCCTGGCCGCTGCGAGCGCGCTGCCAGCAGGCCAGCTGTACAGCGCCCCGGCGAGCAATGCCTGGGCGGCGAACGGCCCGAAGGTGGCCGGGGGCGGCGCGATGCTCGCGGGCGATCCGCACCTGCCGCAGACGCTGCCGTCGATCTGGTATCAGGTCGCGCTCGCAGCGCCCGGGCTGGCCGTGTCGGGAGCCGGCGTGCCCGGCCTGCCCGCGATCCTGATCGGGCACAACTCGCGCATCGCCTGGTCGCTGACGGATACGCAGAGCCAGGCGACCCTGTTCTACGCCGAGCGGACCAGCCCGGCCAGGCCTCGCCAGTACTTCTGGGACGGCCGGTGGCGGCGCATGCGGGTGCTGCACTACACGATCGACGTCCGCGGCGGCGCGGCCAGGCAGCTGTACGTGCCGCTGACCGTGCACGGGCCGGTGCTGACGCAGGACGGCCAGACAGTCGCGGTCGACTGGACGGGCGCGCTCGGGTCGCCGGACGAGGCGGTGATGCTGGGGGTCGACGAGGCAGGCAGCTTCGGGCAGTTCCGCGCGGCCCTGGCGAACTGGCGCTCGCCGGCGCTCACCTTCGTCTACGCCGACCGCAACGGCAACATCGGCGCGATCTCGGCTGGCTACTATCCGCAGGTCAGCGGTGGTGATCCATGGCTGCCGCTGCCGGCGACCGGGGCCGACGACGTCGCGGGCGTCATCCCGTACGCGGCCGTCCCCCAGGTCTACGACCCGCGCTCGCACGTGCTCGCGACCGCGAACCAGCGTCCGGCCGGACCGTCGTACCCGTATTACCTCGGCACATCCGCGAGCTTCTTCGACGCCGGCTACCGGGCCGACGCGGAGTACGCGTATCTGCGCAGGCACTCCTCGATGCAGCCGGCCAGTTTCGCGGCGCTGCAGCTCAGCACCGGCGACCAGCTGGCCGGGCTGATCGTGCCGAAACTGACCGCGGCACTGAAGGGAATGCCGCTGACGCCGTTGCAGCGGCTCGCCCGGCAGTCGCTTGCCTCCTGGAACGACCAGATGAGCGCAGGGTCGGGAGCGGCGTCGATCTGGTGGACCTTCTGGACTGATTACCTGTCGGGCGTGTTCGGCCCGTGGTGGCGGGCTGCGAAAGTGCCGGTCGACGCGGACCGGTCCGGGCTGGCGGTCGGGCCCGGCCAGTTCAGCCTGGACGAGGACCTGCAGACCTGGACGCTGACCGATCAGCGGAACGCCGCCTTCACCCCGCCGCCGCCGCCTGTCGCTCCGGCGCCAGGGTCACGCAAGCCGGTGATCCCGCCGGGCCCGACGCCGGCCGCGACGGCGATGCGGACGGCGTTCGTGTCGGCCGTGAGCCAGCTGTCGGTGCTGCTCGGCGGCGGCCCCGGCCGCTGGCAGTGGGGCAAGCTGCACACCCGTCAGTTCCCGTCGCTCACGCAGGCCGCGGCGCTCGGCTACGGGCCCAGATCGGCCGGCGGCGACCTGTGGACCGTCGACGCGGCGGAGGGCGGGATGAACTCGGAGATCGGCCCCAGCTTCCGGATGATCGTGCGATGGCCAGGCGGCGGCGCTCCGAGCGGGCAGAGCATCTACCCGGGCGGCCAGAGCGAGAATCCGGCCTCGCCCTGGTACACCGACCTGGCCGGCGACTGGTGGGCGGGGAGGTACCTGCCGATGCCGGCGGCCCGGCAGACGTCGTCCACTGCTGCCACCGCTGCCACGGGTGCCGCTGGCCCAGGGCCTGGCGCGGCTCGGATCGAGTGGGAGCTGCGGCCATGACGGCAGACTTCAAGCGGCTGGGCAAGCGCGGGTCCTACCGCCTCGGGCGGCTGCGCGCTCAGGGCGTCGCCCATTCGCAGCCGCCGTCGCCTTTCAGGCCCCGGTTCGCGCGCCGCGATCACCGCTGGCCCGTGTCGGTGTGGCTGCTCGGTTACCTGGCCGGCGTCCTGCTGATCATCGCGGGCGCGGCCATCGGCTGGTGGTTCGTGCCGTTCGCGGCTGGCGTGCTGGCCGGCCTGGTCAACTGGATCGGCCGGTGGCCAGCCCGGATCGCCCTTCCCGCCGTGGTGGTGGCTGCCGCTGCCGGCTGGGGCGTGCCGTTGTTCTGGGCTTCGCTGCGCGGCCAGCCGTACGGAGCCCAGGCGCGGGTGATCGCGGCCCTGCTCGGCCTTCCCGCCTACAGCGCTGTCGGAGTCGCCATGACGCTGCTGGTCGCGGTGGCTCAGGCAGTCGCCGGCTACTGGCTCGGGCGGGCGCTCACTCCGCTGTCTTCCGAGTACTGAGGTCTGAACGCCTCGTTCACGTCGCCCGGACTGGTCGCGGCGTGGCCGAAATGGGGATGGCGTCGTCGCCGTCTCGCAATCTCGCCGTCTCGCCGCAGTCGCCCGCCGGGCCCTCGCCCTGAAGGTCCGCCGCGCCTGGCCGGGCTCCGGGGCCGCGGAGAGCTGGCCGGCGGGGCCGGGGTTACCGCCGCTGGCACGGGGGCAGGCCGTACACCGCGGGCACGGCCGTCTGCCAGGTCGGCATCGTCGTCTGCCTGGTCAGCCTGGCCGTCTGCTGGCCGTTATGGCCGTCAGCCTGGCCAGGCCGTGCGATCAGCGGGAGCCGCAGCTGCCAGACGGGAGGACGCCGTGGGGCCATGGGGCAAGCGCGACAGCATGATCATCCATCAGGCCGAGCCGTATAACGCGGAGACCTCCAGGGCCGCCCTGGCCGGCCACATGCTGACGCCGCTCGACGTCTTCTACGGCCGCAACCACGGGCCTATCCCGGAGATCGACCCTGTCTCCTGGCGGCTCACCGTTGACGGCCTGGTCCGGAACCAGCTAGAGCTGTCGCTTGCCGACCTGCAGGCCCGCTATCCGCACCGGACGCTGACAGCGACGCTCCAGTGCGCGGGCAACAGGCGCGCGGGTCTGATGGAGATACGCGACATTCCGGGTGAAGCACCCTGGGGCCCGGGGGCGACATCCACCGCCCAGTGGACCGGTGTCAGCCTGGCCGACGTGCTCGATTCGGCGGCCGTCGAGCCAGCGGCCAGGCACGTCGCATTTGGTGCACCGGACATGGCCCTGGACGCCGAACCGCCGCAGACGTTCGGCAGCTCGATCGGATTGCGCAAGGCGCTGGCCGGCGAGGTCCTGCTGGCCTGGGCGATGAACGGGGAGCAGCTGCCCGCCGCGCACGGCGCGCCGGTGCGCGTTGTCGTGCCTGGCTATATCGGTGCGCGGAGCGTGAAATGGCTCCAGCGCATCACCGTGCAGGAGCAGCCGTCGGAGAACTACTTCCAGGCCGTCGCCTACCGCCTGCTGCCGCCTGCCGCTGACCCGGATTCAGCGGGTCCTGGCGCCGGCCTGGCACTTGGGGCTATCGCGGTCAACGCCGACATCCTGCGGCCCGACGGCAGCACCGTCCTGCCGGCCGGGCCGACTGAGATTGCGGGGTACGCGTTCGCAGGCGACGACCGCGGGATCGCCCGCGTGGACGTGTCCGCCGACAACGGCGCGAGCTGGATCCAGGCTGAGCTGTATGAGAGCGACGGCCCGTGGGCCTGGCAGCTGTGGCGCACGGTGCTGGACCTGCCTCCGGGCGAGTCGCTGATTACCGCCAGGGCCTGGGACACGGCCGCCGCCGTCCAGCCGGAGTCCGCTGCGGAGCTGTGGAATCCGAAGGGCTACGTCAACAACTCCTGGGCCCGCATGCGCGTCTGCGTCCGGTAACCGCCGTCGCTAGACCGGCTCAATGGCATCCGCGACCGCCGCGCGGAGGACGTACTGGCTGCTGGCTGCGTCGGTGCTGTCGATGAACTGATCGACGGCCTGCGAGCACGCGCGCGTCCGTGCCGGGTGGCTCGCGCGGTCCGTGCCGGGGCGCCCGCCAGGTCCGGTGCCCGCCCGTTGCGACGGGCCAGTCAGCCTGGGCGGCGGACTCGGCGGGCGGGCCGGGACTGGCTGGCTGTCTGCTCGCTCAAGCGGAACTCGCCCGACCGGGCAGCCAGCCGAGCATGGCCGCGCGCCGGTGAATCCCCGGCGCTCGAGCACCCTGGCAACCTGGGCGGCTACGGCGCAGGGCGAGGCGGTTACCTCAAGCCAGCCATACCGGAGCGTGGTGATTCCGTCCTCGGCCGCCGCGTTGTCGCGCGCGACGTCCTGCCGGCGCGTATCGCGGCGATGGGTGGCCGAGCCGTCGAGCTCTACCGCCGTCAGGTACGCCTCGTAGAGCACGTCCCGGTACTCATTGTGATCGCCGCGCCGGTATACACGCTGCCGCGCGCTCCTGGGGAGACCGTGCGGCCGTTCCACGTCTCGGTGGTAGCGCAGCTCAAGTACGGAATCCAGTCCTGCCGCGTCCAGCGTCAGCAGCTCGGTCAGCTCCGTCCGCCAGCGCATCCTGCTGCGTGCGCTCAGCGCCGCGGCCAACTTCGCCCGCGTGGTTCTCCGTCGCTGCAGGCCGTGAAAAACCCAGCCGCATGCGTCGTCGATCGTCAGAGCCGTGTCAGCGAGATCCAGCACCGTGTCCTCGACCCGCGTCTGCGGCGGCAGACGGACCGGATGCAGCTTCTCGCGCGCTCGATGAGAGCGATGAAGCACGACTCCTGCCGGCCTCGACACGTGCCGGTCAGCCGGGACCGTGACGTGAGCAATTTCGCTCGCCTGGTCGGCTAGTCCGGCGAGCTCGGCAGCCGTCTGATGGCTCAGCATGGCGCCCGGTCCGGCGCTCAGCACCGCGGCCCAGAGCACGGCGAGACGGCCGGGCTCGCCAGAGAAGGTCGCATAGACCCCTCGGTGGAGTCGCTGCCAGCGGCCCAGTCTGACCTTGGATCTGACCGCATTCCTGGTCAGCCCGGCGTGCGCTAGCTGCCCGGCGGTCAGAACACCGTGCTGGCGGTCGGCGATCTCGCGAATCTCGCCGGGTAACGGCTCTGGCATGCGCCTAGCGTGCACCGAGGGTATGACAAATCGGACTCAGTGCGTGATCGTGGTGAGTTTGCGTCCGATACGCACGCGAACCCACCACGATCATGGGTGAGGCCGTGTTTGCGCGCCCTTGTGCGGCCAATCATGAAGGGGTGACCGACCCAGAGCTCGTCCAGCGCGCACGAAATGCCGGGATTGCTACCGAGTATCACGACTGGCATGGGCGCCGCGCCGAGGTGCCAGCCGAAACGCTGACTGCGATCCTCGCCGTGCTCGATCCGGACGGTGCTTCGCAGAAGGGAGCCGCGCTCTCGGAGGCCGCGGAGGAGGAGGAGAAGGCCGCAGAGGAGGGCGCCGCAGAGGAGGGCGCAGCGGAGGAGGACGCCGCGCAGGGCGAAGCGGAGCCAGTGATTCCGTCGCAACGCCAGTGGGGCTTCACGGTGCAGCTCTACTCGGTCCGGTCGCGCGAGTCCTGGGGACACGGCGACCTGCACGACCTTGCTGACCTTGCCCGCTGGAGCGCGACCGAGCTCGGGGCCGGGTTTGTCCTGGTCAACCCGCTGCATGCGGCCGAGCCTGTCGCGCCGATCAGCCCGTCGCCGTACCTGCCGATGTCGCGCCTGTTCACCAGCCCGCTCTACCTGCGCGTCGAGGACGTGCTCGAGTACGGCGCGCTCACCGCGGCGGACAAGGACACGATCGGGAGATTGGCCGCGCCGCTGCAGACGGCCAGCCAGTCTGCCAGCCTGATCGACCGGGACGCGGTCTGGACCGCCAAGCGGCAGGCACTCGAGCTCATTAGCACGGTCGCGCTGACACCGGCCCGCCAGGAGGCCTACGACCGGTTCCGGCTCGACCGCGGTGCCCGGCTGGCGCAGTGGTCGCACTGGTGCGCGCTGGCCGAGCGGCACGGCGCGGACTGGCGGAACTGGCCTGACGAACTCGCCAGCCCGGACCGGGCCGCGCAGCTGGTGGCGAGCGACCCGCAGCTGACACAGGCGGCGGAGTTTCACGCCTGGCTGCAATGGCAGGCTGACCAGCAGCTGGCCGCGGCCCAGCAGGCGGCCACCACAGCCGGGATGGCGCACGGAATCATCCATGATCTCGCTGTCGGCGTTCATCCCGGCGGAGCCGATGCCTGGGCTCTGCAGGGACTGCTCGTGCAGGGCTTCAGCGTCGGGGCGCCGCCGGACGGATTCAATCAGCGCGGCCAGGACTGGACCCAGCCGCCGTGGAACCCGCGGCTGCTGGCAGCGGCGCACTACCGGCCGATGGCGGAGCTGTTCAGCACGGCGCTGCGCCGCGGCGGCGGCCTGCGCGTCGATCACGTCATGGGCCTGATGCGCCTGTGGTGGCTGCCGGCCGGGCAGAGTCCCGACCGCGGCGCTTATGTGAGCTACGATCACGCGGCCTCCGTCGGAGCGCTCGCCGGGTCTGCGGGACGGGCGGGCGCGGTCGCGATCGGCGAGGACCTCGGAACCGTTGAGCCGTGGATCCGCGACTACCTGGCGAGCCGCGGCATCCTCGGCACGATGATGCTCTGGTTCGCCGAGGGCGATGGCGGCGCGCCGCTGCCTCCAGCGCAGTGGCGCCGCGCTTGCATGGCCACGGTGGGCACGCACGACGTGCCACCCGTCTCCGGGTTCGTCACTGGCGATCAGGTCACGGTCAGGGCACGCCTCGGATTGCTGACAGCATCAGAAGAACGGGAACGCGCTGAATCAGCAGCCGCGCTGTCCCGCTGGCAGGCGGCCCTGGTGGCGGAGGGCCTGCTGGAGCCCGATCAGCGGCCGGACACCGCGCAGTTCACCGTCGCCCTCTACGGCTACCTGCGTAGGACTCCGAGCCTGCTGCTCGGGGTTTCCCTGGCCGACGCGGTCGGCGACGTGCGGACGCAGAACGTGCCCGGCACGAGCACCGAGTATCCGAACTGGCAGATCCCGCTCTGCGACGACCAGGGCCGCGCGGTGCTGGTGGAGGAGCTGCCGGGCAGCCGTCTGCTGCAGCAGGTGTGCGCGGCTGTCAGCGGCGGCCGAGCGGACCTGAGCTAAGCCGCCGCCTGCGCGTCGCGCTGCCGGCACCGCAGCGCGCGGACGACGTCGTCCCGCCGCTCGAGCAGCAGCCTGCGCAGCGCTGCCGGCGGGCGGGCACTCGCCAGGTAGGCGTCAGCGGACTCGATGGCCGCCTGGCTGACGTCGCCGTCCGGATAGCCAGCCTGCGCGAAGAACACGGCCATGTCCGAGGCGCCGTCCTGCCACAGCCCGGCCAGCGCGTCGTAGTACGCCGGCGCGTAGGGCGCCAGCAGCTCGTCCTGGTCCGGGTCACGGAAACCGCGGAGCACGGCGCGGAACGTGGCGTTCGGCAGGCTGCCGTCGGTGATCCGCGCCCAGGCTGCCGCTTTCGCCGCGGCCGACGGGACGGCTGCCCGGCAGGCTGCCGCATGTCGCTCGCCCGCGTCCGTGCGGTCGCGGTCCAGCTCGGCGTCAATCGACGGCTCCCCGGCCAGGCCGCGGCTGACCAGCCGGTGCAGCAGCAGCCAGCGCAGTTCGGTATCCACGGCGAGCCCGTCGACGGAGGCCGTGCCGTCCAGCAGCCCGGCCAGGAAGCTAAGCCCGGCGGGTGAGGTGGTGACGCCCGCCAGCGCCCTGACGTAGGCCAGCTGATAATCCGAGCCTGGCTCGGCCTGGGCCAGCCACGTCCGGAGGCTCGCCTCGAGCTGGACCAGGCCCTCGCGCTGCCACGCCGGGTCGGCGTAGCGCCGGACGGCGACGGCGGCCTGCCCCAGCGTTCGCTCGAGCACGGTGAGCTGCCTGATCGACGGCGCGCCTGACTGGACCAGGGCCAGGAAATCGCGGGCGGGCATCTCGCCGTCCCTCGCCATGTCCCAGGCAGCGGCCCAGCACAGCGCAGCGGCGAGCTGATCGCTCAGGTCGCTGATTCCGGCGATGACCGTTCCCAGCGAGTGCTCGTCAAGCCTGATCTTGGCGTAGGTGAGGTCGTCGTCATTGACCAGGATCAGGTCGGGGCGCGGCTCGCCGATGAGCGCCGGCACGTCAGTGGTGGCCGCCCCGGCGATGTCCAGCTCGACCTGCCGGCGCCTGGTGAGCTGCCCGCTCGGGGCGCGGTCGTACAGGCCGATCGCGAGACGATGCGGGCGGAGCTCCGGATGCTCGGCCGGGGCTTCCTGCAGCACGCTGAACTCGGCGAAACGGCCGTCGTCGTCCAGTACGAAGTCCGGGCGGAGGGTATTCACCCCGGCGGTCTGCAGCCATGACTTCGACCACGCGGTCAGGTCGCGGCCGCAGACCCGCTCGAGGGAGGTCAGCAGATCGGCGAGCGTGGCGTTCCCGTAGGCATGCCGGGCGAAATAGTCGCGCACTCCCGCCAGGAAGTTGTCGCGCCCGACATAGGCGACGAGCTGCTTCAGCACCGAGGCGCCCTTGGCATAGGTGATGCCGTCGAAGTTGACCTCGACTGCCTCGATGTCGGGGATGTCGGCGGCGACCGGGTGCGTCGACGGCAGCTGATCCTGCCGGTAGGCCCAGGCCTTGTAGCTCTGCGCGAAGCCCGTCCAGCCGTCGGTCCACCGGGTCGCCTCCGTGCTGGACACCATCTCGGCCCAGCTGGCGAACGACTCGTTCAGCCAGAGGTCATCCCACCAGCGCATGGTGACAAGGTCGCCGAACCACATGTGCGCCATCTCGTGCAGGATCGTCTGCGCGCGGGCCTCGCGCCTGGCGTCAGTGACGCGGGAGCGGAAGATGTAGTCCTCGAGGAACGTGACGCAGCCCGCGTTCTCCATCGCGCCGGACTTGTACTCGGGCACGAACAGCTGGTCGTACTTGCCGAACGGGTACCGGACGCCGAACGCCGCATGGTAGTAGTCGAAACCCTGCCGGGTGATCTCGAAGATCTCATCGGCATCAAGGTAGCTGGCGAGTGACTGACGGCAGTAGATGCCTAGCGGGATCCCGTCGTGCTGCCTCGTTACCTCAAAATACGGCCCCGCCGCGACAGCCGTGATGTACGTGGACATGACTGGCGTCGGCGGGAAATGCCAGCGAGTCAGCCCGGGGCCGGCCGGATCTGCGGCGACGTCGGGCGCGGCATTCGAGATGACCTTCCAGCCGTCGGGTGCGATCACGGTGAACTCGAATGTGGCCTTGAGGTCCGGCTGGTCGAAGCAGGCGTAGACCCGGTGGGCGTCGAAGGTCTCCAGGTCGGTGTACAGGTAGACGCCGCCGTCGGCCGGGTCGGCGAAGCGGTGCAGGCCCTCGCCGTTGCGCGAGTAGGCGCACTGCGCGGCGACGTGCAGGACGTTGTCCGCGGCGAGCCCGGTCAGGCTGATCCGGTCGCCGTCGAAGGCGCCGAGGTCGACTGGCTCGCCGTTCAGCGTGAGCTTCGTTACGGCGGGCGCGGTGAGCTCCAGGAAAGTGCCGGCGCCCGGCTGCGAGCAGCTGAAGCGGACCTCGGTGACCGAGCTGAATTCGGTGTCCGCGCCGGTCAGGTCCAGCCCGACCTGGTAGGACGCGACCGTGATCAGGCTGGCCCGGTCGCGCGCCTCCTCGCGCGTGAGATTGCTCGCCACTGAACACGTCCTCTCGCTTCGCTGGTCAGCGGCATGGTTGTGCCTGCGGCCGGAATGCGCAACCCGATTTGCCGGTTGCCGCAGAGGATCTGATCCCGCCACGAGGAGCAACGAATGCCTGAGCAAGAGGCTACCCAGCTGGACTTCTGGTTTGATCCGCTATGTCCGTGGGCCTGGATTACCAGCCGCTGGGTGCTCGAGGTAGAGAAGGTGCGGCCGGTGCAGGCACGCTGGCACGTGATGAGCCTCGCCGTGCTCAACGAGGGCAACAAGGATGTCTCCGAGCAGTACCGGGAGTTCATGAAGCAGGCCTGGGGGCCGGTACGGGTCTGTATTGCCGCCGAGCAGAAATTCGGGCCCGAGGTGCTGCTGCCCCTCTATACCGCGCTCGGCACCAGGTTCCACCACGAGAAGCTGGAGCGGAGCCGCGTCACGATCGAGGCGGCGCTGGCCGGGGCCGGGCTGCCGGTCGAGCTAGCCGACGCGGCTGATTCCACCGAGCACGACGAGGCGGTGCGGGCCTCGCACAAGGACGGCATGGACCGGGTCGGCTACGAGGTCGGCACCCCGGTGATCTCCGTCAACGGCACCTCGTTCTTCGGCCCGGTTGTCTCACCGATCCCGCGTGGCGAGGACGCCGCGCGGCTGTGGGACGGCGTGCTGCTGGTCGCCGGGACCGATGGCTTCTTCGAGCTGAAGCGCTCGCGGACGCGAGACCCGATCTTCGACTAGGGGTGCGCGCCGGGCGCTGGCCATCCGGCTGACCAGGAAGCGTGCGGCGGCGACGGTCATGGCGAGTGCCAGCAGCGCCAGGCCGGCGACGTCGCCCGCACCGCTGATGGCTGGCATCAGGCGCGCACTACCGTCATGGTCCAGGAGCACGTCGAGATGACCACGAGGGAGTGACGGCCGGCCGCCAGGCTCAGTCTGCTGGTGCCGTGCCCCGACGGGCCGTTCTCGGTGACGCTCGCGCCAAGTACCTGCTCGTTCGCTGCCGTGCCGGCGACGATAAACTGGCCTGTCCTGAGTCCGGCACGGCACGAATAGCGCCAGTGCAGCAGCCACTGGGAGCGCGCGGCGACGCTGAACTGGCGGGTCGTCGCGTTCCCGCGGCCCGCGAAAGCCGCCAGTGTCTGACTGCCCGGCGCAAGGCCGGGCCGGGGATCGGCTGCGGTTCCAGCCTGGCTGGCGGGCCCGGACTGGGCGGCGAGGCGCGATCCGGACTGGTTCGGGCCGGCGGCAGCTACGACCAGGGCTATCGAGCCGATGACCAGGCACAGCCCGGCAGCCCACATGCCCGCGGTCACGACTAACCGCAGGGCCTGGTGTGCCTGCCCTTGATGCGGGTGCGGGAGGCGAAGTCGTCCGCTGATCGATCCCCGCCCGGAAGTGTCGAACGGCGCCGCGTGCTGCGGCGGCCGCGTCGGCGCCCGGAGGCTGCCGGAGTCGCGATAGGTCATCGGTGTCGGCCCGTCTTCATCGTGACTGAATGTGACCAAAGTGCCTGTCACTGTCAGAGAGCGTTCTATCACGAAATGAAGTGGCGTCAGGATCGTATGTATGTTTTGCCAGCTAAGAGGGCTGACCGTGGCCAGCGGAAACGGGACACTGGTAGCACTCCGGCATCAGTCCGACACGCGCTGGCGCTGGAGGCGAGCCGATACCGGACGGTTATCGACCGTTTGCATACCCTGAGTAAGTGCACCAGCAGTTGTGTCCGGATGGCCGGCAGCTCGGCGGCCGTGGCCTGGAACTGCTCACCAAGGTGAGGTCGCTGCAGTTCTAGACTGCCCGGTCGCCTGTCGGCCCGGCGTGCCAGACTTACTGTGTGCGCGTATACCTGGGATCTGATCACGCCGGATTTGAGCTCAAGACCAGCCTGGTGCAGTGGCTGACCCAGGCCGGGCATGAGCCCGTTGACTGCGGCCCGTCAAGTTACGTGCCGGACGACGACTATCCGGTCTACGTCATGCGGGCTGCGAGCGCGACTATCGGTGACCCCGGCAGCCTCGGCATCGTCATCGGCGGTTCCGGCAACGGCGAGCAGATGGCGTCGAACAAGATCCGCGGCGTCCGGGCGGCGCTGGTCTGGAGCGAGGAGACCGCCAGGCTCGCCCGGCTGCATAACAATGCGAACGTGCTGAGCCTCGGCGCCAGGGAGTATTCCATCGACGAGGCCGTCGGATTCGCGAAGGTCTTCGTCGAGACGGCGTTCTCGGGGGAGCCGCGCCACGTCCGGCGGCTGACGATGATCGCCGACTACGAGCAGACGGGCGAGCTTCCGGCGGAGCCTGCGTCAAGTTAGCTTGTGCCCGGTGCCCGGTGCCCGGTGCCCGGTGCCCGGTGCCCGGTGCCCGGTGCCCGGTGCCCGGTGCCCGGTGCCCGGTGCCTGCCGGCCGCCGGCCGGTGTCCGGTGGCGCTACTTGCCGCGCTGACGGCGGCGGGAGCGCCGGCGTGCTGGCGGCGGCTGGTCCGGGCGAGGCCGCTTCCCGGCTGTCGGAGACCCGGCATTGCTGTCGGAATCTTGCTGCGCGTCTGACGCCGGCCCAGTTCGGTCCGTGGGCTCGCTTTGTGTGGCCGGCCTGGCCGGTTTGGCCTGCCGGCCCCGCTGTCCCGACCCGGCAGCCCCTCGCGGCAGCCAGGATCCTGGTCCCGATCGCGCCGCAGCCGGAGCGGCATCGCGCTGCGCGCCAGCTGGTGCCCGCTGATCGGCAGGACCGGGCCGCCTGCCTGCCGTAACGTCCGCCTGGCCAGCGGCGAGATCGGGTCGCCCGGCGGCGCCGGCCCGCTCCGCGGCGGCGCCGGTTCGCACCGCGCCGGCGTCTGCCCGCACCGCGGCCGAGTCGGCTCGCTCGGCGGCCGCCTCGTCCTCAGGGCGGGCCGCGGACACATCCCTGGCCCGCATCGCCGCGTCGACCGAGATCTTCATTCCCGCCATCGGCTGCGCTGTCCTCGCTTCCCGGCTGCAGGCTCCGCCGCCAGCACCAGTCTGATCCCCGGATGCGCTCCGACGCCAGCGGCGGGGGATGCCAGTGTCAGAACACCATGCAGGCCCACGGGGCCGGGTCATGGGACATTGCCGCCGCCAGCGTGGCCATCGCGCCGGGGGTGAGCTCGCGGACGTGTCCGGCCCCGGCTAGCTGGCCGAAGCTGGCCCCGCCCAGGTAAGCGGCTCCCAGCGCCTGCACAGTGAGCAGCACGTCGGCAGCGGCCCCGCTGCGCTCGCAGCTGGCCAGGGCCGGATCATCAGGGCCGGCCGACTGGAGCCGCCAGCGGCCGGCGTTGTCCGGGAGGACGGGGTCAATCACGTCGAGTACGACATCGATGCCCGCCGTGTACCGCCGCTTGCACAGCGCCGCAGGCACGTCGGCAAGCCGGACCCAGAGCCCGTCGCTGACGGCCGGATGCGCCCGCCGCGGATCGGCCAGCATGGCCAGCAGGGGATCGTCCACCGGCCGGACGGGCGCGGTGACCTCGCCGACGAGATCCCGTGTCAGCAGGTCAGACCAGAGCGCCGCGGTGACGGCCGGACCGGACGCGATCAGCTCGCGCACTCTCAGGATGCCGAGCCCGACGCCGTGTTCCCAGGACGGCTTCGTCCGGTACAGCGCGTAGCCGCCCGGGCCGCCGGAGTCCTCGGCGAGCAGGCACCGCAGCGGTGACATCCCGTCGCGCAACGCCGGCGGATCTGCCAGCACCGCCTGCCACCAGCGATCGTCCCTGGCCACGCTGCCCGGGCGGCCGGGAAGCGCCGTTGCGTAGATATGGCCAAGCTCGGGCCGCACCTCTTCCGGTACGGCGGACCGCAGCTGCAGGCCGGCCGTGTCCGGCGCGGCTCCGCCAGTGCGGAGCACGCCATCGCCGCGCGCGATCGTGAAGCGCTGTTGCCAGGAGGCGAGACCGAAGCCGTAGCGGCTGTAAATTGCCGATTCCGACGCAAAAAGGATGACCAGTGCCTCGCCCCGGTCGAGCGCATCGGCCAGCAGGTGACGCATCATCGCGGTGAGGATGCCGCGCCGCCGGTAGCTGGGAAGCACGCTCACGTTGCTGATCCCGGCCGCAGGGGCGCTGGCACCCGGCACGGTCAGGCTGAAGCTGTACGAGCTGCCGAATCCAACCATCTGGGTGCCGTCGAACGCAGCGGCCGTGCGGTCGAACTCCAGCACGGAGCGCTCTACTTCGAGCGCCTCCGGCGGCCATGGCTCCAGGAAGGCCTCGCCGGCTACAGCAGTGAATGCGGGGTATTCGGCGGGCGAGATTGCCCGGACCGGGTATCCGTGGCTCATGATCACCTTTCTACCTGGCGACCGGGGAGCCGGGCCAGCGCATTTCCGCCCCTGGTGCCGGACCGGTAGGGTGCCGCCAAGATGGTTGCGCAGGTCCTCCGCCGGTTCTGGTCCGCGGTCGTGGCGGCCGCGGCGCGTCAGCGCGCGAGGATCAGCCGTCAGTTCATTACCAGGAACCGGCGCCTGGCCTTCGGTCTGACCCTGCTCGTACTCGGCATTGGTGTCGCCGCGGTCCGCGTTCCCGGCAACTGGATGTCGCCGGGTGTGGAAATCCTGCCGATCCTGGCCGGGGGCCTGCTGCTGTGGCCGCGCGCGCTGCGGATCCTGTTCGCCATCGTGGCGGCGATGCTGGTTTACGACTGGCTCAACGACAAGAAGGCCGGGCTGGGGATTACCGCGACGATCGTGCTGACCGCCTTGTTCGCTGACGTGTTCGCGCGTACCAGGGCCAAGATCGGCCTGCAGGGGCTGCGCGGCGACCAGATGCTGATCGAGCTCAGAGACCGTCTCCGTGCTCAGGGCCGGATGCCGCCGCTGCCCGATGGCTGGCGCGCGGTATCGGTACTGCGCGCCGCGGGCGGCTCCTCGTTCGGCGGCGACTTCCTGGTCTCGGCCTGCGACGGCAAGGTACTTGAGCTGGCGCTGGTCGACGTTGCGGGCAAGGGCATCGAAGCCGGGACCCGCGCTCTGCTGCTGTCGGGCGCGTTCGGCGGGCTGCTCGGGTCAGTGCCGCACGAGGAGTATCTGTCGGCGTGCAATGCCTACCTGCAGCGCGGCGGGCCGCCAGAGGGGTTCGTGACGGCCGTGTACGTCACGCTGGACCTGGTGACGGGTGACTACCTGATCTCGTCCGGCGGTCATCTGCCCGCCGCGCATTTCGAGAGCGGCAGCGGCCGGTGGCGGCTGACGACGGCCCGCGGCATCGTCCTCGGGGTGGTGCCCGAGCTACGCAGCGTGCCCGAGCGCGGGAACCTGCGGCAGGGCGACGCGCTGATGGTGTACACAGACGGGCTCGTCGAGGTGCCCGGGCGGGACATCGACGCCGGGATCGACCGGCTCCTTGGTGAGGCTGACCGCCTGGTTACCACCGGTTTCAGCGAGGGCGCCGCCAAGCTGGTGCAGACGATGCAGGGCGCCGGGCCCAGATCCGATGACTGCGCGCTCGCGCTGGTCTGGCGGTCCTGAGCCGACGGCCGTCGGCAGCTAGTGGCTCATGACCTCGCTGTCGCTGATCAGCCGGATCGCGTACTCCACGAGCGTCACGAGCACATCGCGGCTTGAGGATCGCTGCCGGGCATCACACATAACGACGGGAACGCCCTGGTTGAGATCAAGCGCCGTGCGGACGACCTCCGGGTCAAAGCGCCGGGCGCCGTCGAAGCAGTTCACTGCGACGACGAACGGCAGCCCGCGGCGCTCGAAATAGTCCACTGAGGGGAAGCAGTCCGCCAGCCGGCGTGTGTCCGCCATCACGACGGCGCCGAGTGCGCCAAGCGCGAGTTCGTCCCACATGAACCAGAACCGGTGCTGACCCGGCGTGCCGAACAGGTAGACGACCAGGTCATCGCGGACCGTAATCCGGCCGAAGTCCATGGCGACGGTGGTCGTCGTCTTCTGCTCGACGCCGTCGAGTGCGTCGACGAGCACGCTCGGCTCGCTTAGCACTTCCTCGGTCCGCAGCGGCTTGATCTCGCTGACGGAACTGACGAGCGTGGTCTTGCCCGCGCCGAAGCCGCCGGCGATGAGGATCTTGATTGACACCGGGCTCGCGGTGTCAAGGTCCTGCTCAGAGCCTGCGGAGAGCATCAGCGACGTCCTTGAGAACTTGCGGGTCGGTCAGGCGATTGCGTGCCGGGGGACGAATGGTAATGAGTCCCTGCTCTCGCATGTCCGACAGCAGGATGCGGACCACGCCGAGCGGCAGGTCCAGGTCGGAAGCGAGATCTGCGACTGGCTTTGGCTGGCGGCACTGGCGTATGACCTCAACGTATTCGGGTTCGAGTAGCACCTCGCTGGCCGAGTTCGCGTCGGCCGACGAGACAAGGGCGAGCAGGTCGACACTGTCGCCGGTGGGACGGGTGCGCCCGCCAGTAAGCAGATACGGCCGGACGACGGGTCCCGCGTCACGGTCGAGCCACTGATCGCCGCGCACCGTAGGTCACACCGCTTCGGCAGTGCTGGCAGGCGGCCGCGCATTCACCGCCATGTGCTCGCCCACCCTCCGGACGAGGACAGCCATCTCGTAGGCGATGTGACCGGCTGCGTCTGCATCCGCCGCTGCCAGCACCGCGAGGCAACTGCCTTCGCCAGCGGCGGTGACGAACAGGAACGCGGCCTCCATCTCGACAATCGTCTGCCGGGGCTGCCCGCCGCCGAAGTGCTGGCCGACGCCCCTGGCCAGGCTCTGGAAGCCAGACGCGACGGCCGACAAATGCTCGGCATCTTCCCGGCTCAGACCTGCGGATGCCCCGATGGCCAGGCCGTCTCGCGACAGGATGACCGCCTTGTCGATCTGCGCGACTCGCGTCACCAGATCGTCGAGCAGCCAGTCCAGCGCCCCGGTGCGGCTCATGTCGGCCCCCCCTTTCCGTGATAGCTGTGCTTACTCACCGTCGCGCTGGTCCTCAGCGCTGTCGGCGCGTTCCGGTCCGGTTGATCCGGGGTCTGTCTCGTCAGGGCTGAACGGCTGCCCCGACGGGGATCGGCGGGGCGTGAAGACGGACTCCTGCGGGCCAGACTCCGCCGCGGATCGGCCTAGCTGCCAGCCGCGCTGTAGCGCGCTGACCGTGTTCCTGGCGGCCTCGGGTGAGGCCGGGGCCGCTCCGGTCGGGGCGCTGCTCGGCGGCGCGTCTGCGCCGGGGCTGGCCGCAGCGGGGCTGGCCGCAGCGGGGCCGGCCGCAGCGGGGCCTGACGCGGGCCCACCGTAGCCGGGGCGCGCGCCTCCCGGCGTGCCGAATCCGGAGCTGCCGAATCCTGGCTCGCTGGCCGCTGGCCGCGGCGGAGTGCTGCGCAGCTGCGGCGCCAGGCTGGCTTGCCTGACCCGGACGGGCAGGCCGAGACTGGCAACATCTGCCGGGCTGACCTTCGAATCCGACCCTGTGGTGTCCGGGTTTCCGGTGCTGCCAGCGTCGCCGGGGCTGACGGCGCGTCGCGGCAGAGCGCCTCCGGTCGGACTGGCGCCCATGCTCGGGCTGGCGCCCATGCTCGGGCTGCCAGCGCTGCCGGGAACCGCAGGGTCGTCCGTGGCAGGGCGACGACTGCCGGCCTCGTAGCTGCCAGCGGCGGGGGGGTCCGCCGGGAACGGTGTACTACTCGGGTAGCTGTCCGCATTGGGGAAGCTGTCAGCACTGGGGTAGCCGCCGGAACTGCCAGAGGGGGCCCGTCCGGCTGGGGGGAAAGCTGAACGACCGCCGAGTGAGAAACCGCGGCCCAGGTAGTCCGCGCCCTCCTGCGGCTCGGGAAGCAGCAGGCCATCACCGGACAGTCGCGTCCGTGGTCCGGAGCCGCTGCCGCCCGCACCGGTTCCGCCAGGACCGCTTCCGCCAGGCACAGGACCGCCTGCGCCGGTGCCGGCGAGACCGCCGCTGCCTGGCGTGCTCTGCGTAGGCGGCGTCTCTCCAGGAGAAGTCTGTGCCGGACCGGTCTGTCCCGGACCGGTAGGTGCCGGACCGGCCTGGCCAGCGGAATCCGGCCCGGAGCCCGCGCTGGCGCGGCGATTCCGGCCAAAGCCCCTCCCGCCGAAGCCCCAGCCCGAGCCAGGGCTGCCGGAGGTTGAGCCGCCGGAGCCAGGGACAACTGTGCTCGGCTCGCTGGCAGCCGCACTCGCGCCACCGGAACCGGAACCGGAACCGGAACCGGAACTGCCTGAACCGCCGCCAGCTCCCCCGTCGCCGTAGCTCGTGCCTGCGAAGCCACTCGTGCCTGCAAAACCATTAGTAGTGCCAGCGCCGCTCGCTTCTGGCCGATCGCCCTCCGGTGTGCGGTCGCCGGCACCTGAGCCAGCGAAGCCGTTAGTCCCGAAGCCGCTGGTTCCGAAGCCGCCAGTACCGAAACCACCGGTTCCGAGACCGTTGCTGCCGGAATCGCTGGCTCCGTAGGCGTTGCTCCCCGGCCCGCTGGCTCCGTAGGCGCTGGTGCCGGGCCCGCCCGTGCTGTAGCCGTTGCTCCCGAGGCCGGCAGGGCCGTAGCCGTTGCCTTCCGAGCTGCCCGCTTCGATCACATTGCTGCCGAAGCTTCCGGCGGCGAGTGCGTTCAGCCGGCGGCCCGCCCGCCTGTGCCAGCGCAGCGTGCCGCCCGGAGACCGCGTCTGGCAGCAGTACGCCTTCCTCGCCCGCCGCAGCCAGCGCAGGATCGCGCTGGAAAGTGTCCCCGTCGACGACGAGCGCAGTCGGGATAAGCACGATCGCGGTTGTCCCGCCGTACACCGATGGCCGCAGCGTGATCTTGATCTCGTGCCGCTGGGCTAGCTGGCCAGCGATGAACAGGCCAAGCCGATCGCTGCCGGACAGGTCGAACTGCGGCGGATTCGCGAGATTCGCATTGATCTCTTCGAGCCGGGCTGCGGAGATGCCGAGGCCGCGGTCCTCGATCTCGATCGCGAATCCACGGCCGACCACGTCGCCCTGAATCCGGACCGGGGTGTTGGGCGGAGAGAACACCGTGGCGTTCTCCGCCAGCTCCGCGATCAGGTGAATAACGTCGGCGACCGCGTGGCCGGCGACGGCCGCGCTGGTCCGGCAGAGTACGCGGATCCTGGTGTAGTCCTCGACCTCCGCTACGGCGGCGCGGAGCACGTCGACAAGCGGGACTGGCTGCCGCCAGCCGCGGGCCGGAGCCTCACCGGACAGGATGATGAGGCCCTCTGCGTGACGGCGCATGCGGGTGGTGAGATGGTCGATCCGGAACAGGTCCTCGAGCTCGTCAGGCTCGGTCGCCCGGCGCTCCATGCCGTCCAGCAGGGTGAGCTGGCGGTGCAGCAGCGACTGGCTCCGCCCGGCCAGGTTCCTGAAGACGTCGCTGATGCCGCGGCGAAGTCGCGCCTCATCCACGGCGGACTGGACGGCGGTCTCCTGCACGATCTCGAAGGCATTCTGCACCTGCTCGATCTCGTTGGAGCTCGAGACTGCGTCCGGCGCGTAGTCGGCCATGTCGACCGGCTCGCCTGACCGCAGCCGGGTGATGACTTCCGGCAGCTTCTCGTGGGCCAGCGTCAGCGCCGACTCCCGCAGCTCGCGCAGCTGACGAATGAGACCGCGGCCGATCATCAGGGACAGCGCCACCGACAGGATCGTGCCGATCAACCCGAGCCCGGCAGCGAGGATCAGCTGCAGGAGCACGATATCGGCGTCGTGATTGGCCTGGTTCTGCAGCGCGTCGCCAGTCTCGGTGAGGGTCTTCCCCAGCGCGCCGTAGTAGCCGAGGAAGGTCTTGCTGGCGGCGGCAACCTGAGGAGGAGGCACGCCGTGCCGCCAGGGCGTGTCGATGACGGTGCTCTCGGCGGCGGTCATCGCGGCAGCCACAGCCGGGGTGACATTGCTGGCCACTATGGCGCTGTACTGCGGGCTCATTTCCGGAACCGTGTTGTTGATCAGTGCCTGCCGCTGGCTGACGATCGCCGCGAAGGCCAGGCGGTCAGCGTCAGGGAACTTTCTCTGCGCCATGTCGGCTGTGAGCAGGTCCCATTCCTCCTGGGTCGCCGACGCCGCCCGGTCGAGATTGACCACGTCCAGCGCCTGGGTCACAAACGGCACGTTGGTCTGCTGATCGATGGCCTCGTCGATGACCTGATAGCCGGAGTTGATCACGGCGTCATACTCGGCGAGTGCCCCGCGCATGCTGATGGCGTCGTCAGCGACCCGGCCCCGGATGGCGCTGAGATTGCTCATGCTGGCGAGGCTGAGCATGTTGTTGATTGCCGCCTGCTCGGGCCCGGCCGCATAGCTCATGACTCTCGGTGCATGCAGCGCCCTGGTCAGACTGCCGAGCGCCTGCTGGGTCTTGCTCTCCTGCACGCCCAGGGCAGAGGCGACCTGCGTGTTCGTCGGGTTGGCGAGGCTCTGCAGGGCAAGTGCGCGCTCCTGCGCCACCTCCAGCTGGAACGCGCTAACCGGCTCAGCCAGGTCGTTCTTGAGCAGGCGCGCGTGCTGCTGGGTAATGGCGCTACCGAGAGTGATGCTGGCAACGAAGCCGTAGAGGGCTAGCAGGCACAGCACCGGAACTGAGATAAGAAGTCCGACCCTCAGTCGGATGGACCGGTGACGCAATCCCATGGCTGAGGCCCCAGAGTGAGAAGTATTCGCGGTCGTGCCCGCTCGCTAAACCGATGGCAGACGATATCGGAGCGTAACATCCGATTGCACTGCCAAGAGTTGAAACGGGATGAGCAACTCGAATTCTGGCCGGAATCCGCGTTGTTGCGCGACCGGTGAGCCGCGCGCTCACATTGGCTAGACTCCGGCTGCTGGCCGCGCCGCTGGCGCGGTGGTCCGGGGGCCGGGCAGCCCTCGCACAGCACGCGGAACGGGCAGCAGCGCTGCGGGGAAACAGCGCCTGCGAAGGCAACCGGCGGGGATTTCGGCGTGACGGGGGATCGTGCATGACGCTGGCGAAGAGCCGGGCAGACGTGGTCGTGATCGGCGGGGGCTTAGCGGGGATCACCGCCGCCATCGAGCTGGCCGAGGCCGGCGCGGACGTGACCGTGCTCGAAGCGCGCCCGTGGCTTGGGGGCGCCACGTGCTCGTTCGCCCGCAGGGGACTGACCATCGACAACGGCCAGCATGCCTTCCTGCGGTCCAGTACCGCGTATCGCGACCTGCTGGCCAGACTGGGTGTCACCAGCTTCGCGGTCATCCAGGACAGGCTCGACCTGACCGTGCTCGCGCCGGATGGGCAGGCGCTACTGCGCCGGTCCGGCCTGCCCGCGCCGCTGCATCTGGCCAGGTCCCTGGCCAGCTTCGGGCTGCTGACGCCAGCCGAGCGGATCAGGGCAGCAGTCGCCGCCATCATGCTCCGCTACTCCAGCCCGGGGCGGCGCGGTGACGCCGGTGCCACCCTCGGCTCCTGGCTGGCAAGCCGGGGACAGAGCGAGAACGCAGTGCGGTTGCTCTGGGACCTGCTCTCCGGCAGCGCGCTCGGTCTGCCGGCCGACGAGGCCGACCTGCAGCTGGCTGCCACGGTGCTCAGGTCGGCGCTGCTCGGCAGGCGTGACAACGCCGACATCGGCGTGCCTGCCATCCCGTTCAGCCAGCTGCACGCCGGTCCGGCCGCGGAGCTGCTGACCCGGCTTGGAGTCACCGTTGAACTCGGCGTAACGGCCGAAGCCGTCGAGGCTGCCCGCGGGGGCGGATTCGACGTCCGGATTGACCGGGCATCGGGCACGGCCGCATCAGGCGGTACTGCATCAGGCACTGCCCTGTCAGGCACTGATGCATCAGGTACTGCCCTTCAGGCACTGATCAGCGCATCAGGTACTGCCGCATCAGGTACTGCCGCATCAGGCCCGGACGTCATCCACGCCGCTGGCGTCGTCCTGGCAATCCCGGCCTGGGAGGCCGCTGCGATTGCGCCGCCTGAGCTGGCCGCTGACGCTGACCGGTGGGCCAGGCTCCGGCCGTCTCCCGTTATCAGCCTGCACGTGATCTACAGCGCGCGCGTGACCCGGCTGCCGTACGCAGCCGTAGCGGGGTCCCCGTTGCGGTGGGTCATCGACAAGTCGGGGCCAGCCGGGCTGCATTCGGGGCAGTACCTGGCGGCAACGGTCCCGGCCGCGGATCGCTACGCAGACCTGCCGGCTGCCCAGCTGAGGGCGGAGCTGCTGCCCGAGCTGGGACGGCTGTTCCCGGCAGCTGCTGGCACCGAGGTGCAGGACTTCTTCATTACCAGGGAACGGCGAGCCAGAATCCGGCAGGAACCTGAGGCGCAGCGGCTGCGGATGGCTCCGGCCTGCGGTCTGGCCGGACTGGCACTCGCGGGCGCATGGACGGACGCCAGCTGGCCGGACACGATGGAAGGCGCCGTCCGCAGCGGGCAGGCAGCCGCCGGGGAACTGCTTGCCGACCTTGGCGCGGGAGACATCAGCGTTCCGGCACAGGGCACTGGCCCGGACGGCAGGGCGCTCGGCCCGGCCGCGCGCGCTGACGGCGACGGGTCACCCCCGGATCTGGCCAAGGCGATATGAGACGCGAAGGCTCACGGCCGGCCGGCACGCCGTCAGGAACTGAGGCAGGGCGGCAGACGGCAGCTGTGCTGAAGGCACGGGCGCCAGACGAGTCGCAGCCGGAAGTGCGGCACGAGAGCGCAGGTAAGCGGGAGGACAGGCAGGCCGAAGGGCGGACGCCGGAGGCCAGCGAAGCCCAGCAGGCGGCGGCGAGGGCAGCCGCCCGGCGCGCGGTCAGGATCCTGCTGGCTCGACAGGATGACCGGGGCTGGTGGTCCGGCCGACAGGCTGGGGACGTCACGCTCGACGCCGAGGCGGTGCTTGTCCGCGAGTTTCTCGGCACCGGGTCGCCGGCACTTACTCAGGCGGCCGCGGAGCGGATCCGCTCGCTCCAGCAGCCGGACGGCAGCTGGATCGGCTGCCCGGACCCCGACGCCAGCTGCGATCTTCCGGCGTCGGTTCTGGCCTATCTGGCGCTCCGGCTGGCGGGGGATTCGCCGGATGCTTATCACATGGCGGTCGCGGCCGGCTGGATCCGTGACGCGGGCGGCCTTGCTGCGGCCGGGCTCAGCACCCGGATGTGGCTTGCGGTGTTCGGACTCATCAGCTGGGCCGACGTGCGTGTGCCGGCCCCGGAAGGCATTTTCCTGCCGGCCCGGCAGATCCGGGCCGGAAGCGGCTGGACCGGCTGCGGTCATCAGGAAGCCGTGGCGCTGAGCATCGTCGGAACGCTGCGCCCTGTCCGGCGGCTGGCGGCCGACCTGACCGAGCTGCTCGCAGACAGCCGCGCGGTCCAGGACGTCCGGGCTCGGTCTGCGCGGATGGTCGTTCGCTCCGCAGGGCTAACGGTGCCGGTGTCGGTGGCCCAGCGTGCCGCGCTGCGGCGGTGCGGGCAGTTTCTGCTTGACTGGCAGCGCGCCGGACCGCTGGCGGGGCGCCGGCCGGTCCTGCCGTCCGCGCTCATCGCGCTGCACGTGCTCGGATACCCGCTTCGCGAGCCTGTGCTCTGCGACGGGCTGGTCTGGCTTGACTCGGTCACAGCCCGGCCGCGGCCGCCCGCAAGGCCTGACGGACCGGCGTTCGGCACGTCCGGCAGGCACGGCCGGCTGGCGGCAGAGCGGCAGCCTCCGGTCAGGGAGACCGCGCTGGCCGCGCTTGCGCTCGCCGATGCGGGCCTGCCCGCCGGCGCCACCGCGCTGGTCGGCGCCGGAAGCTGGCTGCTGACCCAGCGAGTCGAGGGTCCAGCCGATGGCACCGGACCGCAGCCCGATGCTGGACCGTCCGGGTGGACGTTCGGCCGGGACGGCTACCCGGACGTTGCCGGCACCGCTCAGGTCCTGCTCGCGCTCAGCCGGATCGACCTGCCAGGCGGCAGCGGCGCGCCCGCTGTGCTGCATGCGATCCGGTGGCTTGCCGGGACTCAGGGACGCGACGGCTGCTGGGAACGGTCAGTGCTCAGCACCGTGCTCGCCGTGCAGGCCCTCGCAGCGCACGGCGCCGGCGACGGCCGGGCCTTGCGGCGCGGCGTGGTCTGGCTGCTGCGGGCACAGCGCGCTGACGGCGCGTGGGCAGGCCCGGATGGCGCTGCCGACCTTCGCGTTACCGCCGCCGCCGTGCCGGCCTTGCTCGCGGCCGGGGTGATGTCAGGCAAGCCGCCGGTCAGGTCCGCGGTCGGCTGGCTGCTCTCCCGGCAGAACCTGGACGCCGGGTGGCCTGGTACTGCCGCAGCCGGTGCTGGCCGGGGTCAAGGGCGCGGCCGGTCAGATCCTGATGCCACAGCGCTGGCGCTGACGGCGCTGCTGGCGGCCGGCGGTCCCGAGGTCACGGACCCTGCTGACCTCGCCGCCGACTGGCTCGTTCGGGCACAGCACGCCGACGGGGGATGGCAGGTCGCGAGCGCCGACGCGACGCGGCCGGGCGCGCAGGCAGGAAGCCGTCGCCGGGGCCCGCTGACGCCGGGGCTGCTGCAGCCGCTTGCCGCGCTCGGCCAGTATGCGGTTGCGCTGAGCTCTGCCGAGACGACACTGACTGCAGCCGGGGCACCGCTTCACTGACCGGCCGGGCCGGCTGCGCGCCACAGACCGGCCGGGCCGGCTGCGCGCCACAGAAAGGCCCGCTGCTAGCTCATGGTTAACCTTCAGGGTCCGTTCAGGAACCTGCTCCATCATCAGTATCGCCGCAGATCACTGACCTGCGGCAGGACTGCGACGATGCGGCCGCAGACCGCCGGCAGATAGCTGTTACGGCACGCAATGGCGTGGCACATCGCGGTGCGCGCCGTCTCAGCCTTAGCGGCCCGGCAGTCTGCGTTCAGGGCCGGGCAATCACTTGTGCGTACGAGGAGTGCGGATGTTCCTTACCTACCTGAGACGCGAGCTGCGGCGGCGAGCCCGCCAGGCCAGCATTATCGCGCTCGGCCTGGCCCTGGGCATCGGGCTGGTCATCACCGTGACCGCCCTGTCCAGCGGGGTCAAGAACGCGCAGGCCGAGGTCCTGCACTCGCTGTACGGGCAGGACACCGATATCACCGTGACCAAGACGCCGACCTTCAGTGGCGGCGGCTCGTTCTCCTTCCGGGGCGCAGGTGCCGGGGCCTCCGGGACCGGCACCCGGCCGAAGGCGGGAAGCACGGTCAGCATCGACAACCTGACCGCAACCGGGCTCGCGGCCATCAGCGGCAGCGACGTTACCGCGGTCAGCAAGATGAAGAACGTGGCGGCCGCGGCGGGCGGGCTGACCCTGAACGACACGAAGCTCAGCTTCACCGTTCCGAGCAGCTCGGGTTCCGGCAGCGGCGGGTTCGGCGGTGGCGGCGGGTTCAGCGGCTCCGGCCACTTCCCGACCCCGATCAGCGTTGACGGCGTAGGCGTCTCCGGAGCGGGTGCGGCTCTCGGGCCGCTGAGCTCGGCGAAGCTCGCCTCCGGCCGGACCTTCGCCAGCGCTGATGCGAACGCCGACGTCGCAGTCGTCGACTCGACCTACGCTAAGACCAGCAAGCTCACGGTGGGCTCGACGGTGACGCTGGCCAAGACCAGCTTCAAGATCGTCGGCATCGTCAGCCAGTCGGCGGCGAGCAGCCCGCCGGACGTGTTCATCCCGCTGGCCCGCGCCCAGGCGCTCGGCACCTCCGATGGCAAGAGCCTGAAGGGCGACGTTAACACCATCTACGTCGCGGCGAACAGCGCCTCGAACATCACCAGCGTGTCGAAGGACATCTCCGCGGCGCTGCCTGGCACCACGGTGACGAACTCCTCCGACCTGGCCAGCGAGCTCACCGGCTCGGTGAGCACGGCCTCCAGCCTGGCCAACAACCTCGGGCGCTGGCTGGCGATCGCCGTGCTGATCGCCGCATTCCTGCTGGCGAGCCTGCTGACAGCCTCGGCAGTGTCACGCCGCGTGCGGGAATTCGGCACCCTGAAGGCACTGGGCTGGAACAGCCGCCGGGTCGTCGGACAGGTTGTCGGCGAGGCCATCACCATCGGCATCATCGGCGGCATCGCCGGCGTCGGGCTGGGCTTCCTCGGCGCGGCCCTGGTCGGGCACTTCACGTCTCCGCTGACCGCGGCCATTGCCCCGACCACCGGCACCGCGACACCGGGCGGCGCCAGGACATTCACCGGCGGCGGCGGGTTCGGCGGCAGCGGTGGCGGTGGCGGTGGTGGTGGATTCGACCGCTTCCGTAACGCCAGCGCTGCCGCGCACACAGTAACCGTGCACCTCAGCGCCCCGGTCACGGCAAGCGCGATCGCCGCCGCGGTGGTGCTGGCGCTTCTCGGCGGCCTGATCGCCGGCGGGTTCGGCGGCTGGCGGGCGGCCAGGCTGCGGCCGGCGGCGGCGCTGGCGAGGGTCGAATGAGCGCGGCAGCGGTGCCGGGACGAACGCGCCCGGCCGGGCTGAGCAAGGCGGGATTCGAGGGCATCCAGGGAGAGACTTCATGTACAAGCTGACCGGCGTGACGAAGGACTACCCGAAGAGCCGCGGGGTGGTGCACGCGCTGCAGGGCGTGGATCTCACCATCGACGACGGCGAGTGGCTGGCCATCCAGGGCCCGACCGGACACGGCAAGTCCACCCTGCTGCAGATGCTGGGCGGGCTGGACCGGCCGACGGCCGGCAGCATCCTGTTCGGCGACGACGGCGACGACGGCGAGGACCTGGCGCAGCTGCGGGAGAGCCAGGTCACCAGGGTGCGGGCCGAGGCGATCGGATTCATCTTCCAGACGTTCAATCTGATTCCGACGCTGAGCGCTCTGGAGAACGTGGAGGCTGCGCTGGTGCCACTGCATGTCTCCACCGCTGAGCGGCGGCGCCGGGCCGAGGCGGCACTGGCCGACGTTGCCCTGGCCGACCGGATCCGGCATCTGCCGTCCGAGCTGTCCGGCGGACAGCAGCAGCGCGTCGCCATCGCCCGGGCGCTGGTCAAGGAGCCGAAGGTCCTGCTGGCCGACGAGCCGACCGGCAACCTGGACGAGGGCACCAGGGACGACATCATCGGCCTGATGGAGATGCTGTGGCGGGACCGCGGCCTGACGATGGTGCTGGTCACGCACGACAGCACGGTGGCGCGCCGGGCACAGCGGATCGGCATCATGCAGAACGGCAAGCTGGCCATCAAGCAGGACACCAGGAGACAGCCCACGCCCACTGCCTGAGGAGCCGGCCCGAGCATCAGCCGCCCGGCACGATCGGCGATCAGGAATACGGCAGCGGAAGCTCACACCAGACGACCTTGCCGGAGACCGCCCGCCTGGCGCCCCACCGCTGCGCGAGCTGACTCACGACCTGCAGGCCGCGCCCGCGCTCGTCGGAGTCGTCGGGATGACGCAGTCTCGGCAGCGCCGCCGAGTCGTCGAGAACCTCGATCACCAGGCCGCCCTCGAGCACGAGCCGCAGCCCGATCTTGCCCTGGGCGTACCGCACGGCGTTGGTCACAAGCTCGGACACCAGCAGCTCGGCGGTGGGCACCAGGTCGGTCAGCCCCCAGCGCCGCAGCGGCCGCCTGATCAGCGTCCTGGCGCGGCTGGCGGAGGTCAGCTCCGCGGGCAGCGTCCAGCTGACCACATTCTCGGCGGGTATCCGGCGCAGCCGCGCGACCAGCACCGCGATGTCATCGCGATGCTCGTCCGCGTAGACGCCGGCCAGCATGGCCCGGCACAGATCCTCCAGCGGCTGCTGGGCCGAGCCAGGCCCGAAGATGTCCCGGAGGCGCCCGATGCCCTCGTCGATGTCCCTCGTCCGCTTCTCCACCAGGCCATCGGTATAGAGCACCAGCAGGCTGCCGTCCTCAATGTCGAGGACGCGGCTCTGAATCAGCCCGGTGCCGACGCCGAGGGGCGGCGCAGGCTGCACGTCGAGCAGCTCGTTCGTGCCATCCGGGTGGACAAGCAGCGGCGGCAGATGACCGGCAGACGCGAGCTCGCACGTGCCGGCGACGGCGTCGAAGATCGCGTACACGCAGGTCGCGAAGTGCGGTTCGCGCACGCCGAGTTCCTGCATGAGCTCGTTCAGCTGCTGCAGTGTCTCGGCCGGGGGCAGCTCGAGCATGGCCAGGGTGTGGATGGCCGTCCGCAGCCGGCCCATCGTGACCGCGGCGCGCACACCATGACCGGCCACATCGCCGACCACCAGGGCGACTCGCCCGCCGGGGAGCGCGATCGACTCGTACCAGTCGCCGCCGACCTCGATGAGCTTGCTGCCGGGCAGGTAGCGGTGCCTGACCTCGACCGACGACGGCGCGGACAGCCCTGTCGGCAGCATCGCGCGCTGCAAGGTCAGTGCGGTGGCGCGCTCCCGGCTGTAGCGCTGCGCGTTGTCCATGAAGATGGCAGCGCGGGCGGCGAACTCCATGCCGATCTCGATGTCGTAGGCATCGAACCGGCGGAAGCCGACCCGGCGGATGCAGACGAAGAAGCCGAGCATCACGTCCCTGGCGATGAGCGGCAGCAGCAGCATCGACACGCCGGACAGCAGGTCGGCTACCGGACGCCGGATCCAGGCTCCGGCCATCGCATTCGCGCTGTCCTGGCTGACGACCTCGCACACCGGGCGGCCGGAATCCATGCAGCGGGTGTAGGGGGTGCCGGGCGGGTAGCGCAGGATCTCCCCGGTGGGGAAGGCGGCGTTCCAGGCGACGTCGCCGTCGTCATGCGCCACCGCGAGCCGCCGGACCAGCTGGGTGCCGTCGAGCGACTCCGACGGGAACTCGTCCTCGCCGACGAGGCTCTCCAGCACCACCAGCCCGGCCGCGTTGCAGAAATGCGGCACGATGATGTTGATCAGCTCAGGCGCCATCTGGTCGATGTCGAGCGCGCCGCCGATGCGCCGGACCGCGCCGTCGACCATCAGGTGCCGCATCACGGCCGGGTCAAGGAACCGCTCCTGCACCGGGGGCGCGATGCGCATGATCACCTGCGCGGCCAGTTCCGGATCGGCTGACCTGATCGGCTGGACAGTCACGACCGCGTCAGCGTCCGCGCCGTTGGCAGTGCGGAACGAGAGCACGGTCGTGCCCTCGCGGCTGGAGCACGCACCGTCGATCAGGGACTGCAGTGTCGCGGCGGCGGGACCCTCCGGCGTCGCCAGGAGGCTGCCGAGATCAGTGCCGATGAGCGTGGCGGGCTCAGCGGCCAGCACATCACCGGCGCCCCGGTCATGCTGGCGGATGCGGCCTGCCTTATCGATCCCGAGAATGAGCGTCCGGGTCGAGGTATTAGCCAGTACCGCTGAAACCTCTGCCGCCACTGCGGATGCCACCGAAGTGCTCCTTTCCGGCAGAGCTGACCACGGCTTGGTCACCTCATTATGAAGCAGCTTCGGGCATAGTGAGAAAGAACGGCCGCTTAGTTCAGCGGCTGCTGTCTCGGAACGCCCGGATACGGCGGCCGAAATGGCGTCAGGAGTCCCTGGCGGGCTCGCCATGGCCGGCATTGGCGCGACCGCGGCCCCAGTAAGCCTTCGGCGACATCTGGTCCTGCGGCAGCCCCCGTGCGGCCAGCCGCTCCCGCATGGCGAGCACGACAGACGCCTCGCCCAGCAGGTAGGCGTGCCCCCGGCCCGGCAGCAGCTCGACCTCGGCTGCCTCCGCGACGAGCGGCGACGATGCCGGGTCCGCGGCCGGCCGGTCCAGCCGGTGCAGCCAGCTGACGCGGGTGCGGGCCGCGGCCGAGTACTCCTGCTCGTCCGCGGCCTCAGGGACCTCGAGCACCAGCGTCGCCTCCGCGTCGCCGGGCAGCGACTCGGTCATGGCCAGGATGGCGGGCATGGCTGACTCGTCGCCCATGAACAGGTGCCAGTCTGCCTCCGGAGACGGGACCACCTTGCCGCGCGGTCCGATGCCCTCAATCCGGTCGCCCGGCGCGGCCGACCGCACCCAGCGCTCGCCCGGACCGTCGCCGTGCCTGACCACATCAATGGTGAGCCGCAGGGCGGAGCGGTCCAGCTGGCGGATGGTGTACCGGCGGCGCACCGGCTTCCGGCCATCCGCGGCGACCAGCAGCATGACGTCCTGGCCGGGCGCGTAGCTGAACTCGTTGAGCTCGGGCGCGGTCAGCTCCAGGCGCTGCATGTGCGGAGTTAGCAGCTGCGACGCGGCTACCTCGAAGTGCAGTTTCCTGGTGTCCGCGAGCGGTCCGGTCAGCTGGGCGAACGGGTCGTCCAGGCTGGCGGCAACCGTCTGCGGCACGGCGTCAGTCATCGGATCAGGAGCCTTCCTCGGCGGGTGTGCTGGCAGCGGTGCGGCCATCGGCCCGTACCGCGCCTGGCGGCACCGGGCTGCAGCGGACGGTCGCCAGCCTTCTCCGGACGGCAGCAGCCGGCCGGAGAACCAGCGTATGCGAGGGCCACCGGCGCTCGCGAGGCTGGTGTCACCCGCTGATTGCGGACACAATGGTGGGCGATTGACGTCGATCGATGGGGATCGGCGGGTCTGGGGGGCACCATGGGCGGCGCCACGGGGCGGCCGGGATCCTTCGAGCAGGCCGACGACACGGGCGTTCCGGTTCTGCTGCCGCCGGTCATCCGCCGGGTCGTCTCGCTTGTTCCGTCGCTGACGGAGACCGTGGCCGCCTGCGCGCCCGGCCTGCTGGCGGGCGCGACCAGCTGGTGCACGCATCCGGCGGACCTGGCCGTGCAGCGGATTGGCGGCACGAAGAACCCCGACGTCGCCGCCATCGCAGCGCTGCGCCCCGACGTCGTGCTGGCCAATGAGGAAGAGAACCGGCTGCCCGACCTGGACGCGCTGCGCGCCGCCGGGCTTGCGGTCTGGGTGACCCGGATCCGTGACCTGCCCGAGGCGCTGACCTCGCTGCGGCGGATGATCACGCTGGCGTGCGGGCAGGCCGAGCCCGCCTGGCTCGGCACCGCCGAGGCGGCCTGGCAGCAGCCGCCGGCCGCCGGCGGGCGGGCCGCGGTCGTGCCGATCTGGCGCCGGCCCTGGATGGTACTCGGCCGCGATACCTTCGCCGGTGATCTGCTGGCCCGCCTCGGAGTCAGCAATGTCTACAGCGATCATCAGGACCGGTACCCGCGCATTGACATCGCCGAGCTGCGCCAGGCGGGTGCTGACCTGGTTGTGCTGCCAGACGAGCCGTACCGGTTCACGGCCTCGGACGGCCCGGAGGCGTTCCCCGGCAGCCGCACGGCCCTGGTCAGCGGCCGCCACCTGACCTGGTATGGCCCGTCGCTGACCGAGGCGCCGGCCTTGCTGCGGCGCCAGCTGGGTGCGGCGAGGGTGCGCTGAGCGGCGTTTGGGGTGCCCTGAGCGGCGGGCGGACCGCGCCCGGACATGACGACGCCCCCGAGAGCAGCTGCTCGCGAGGGCGTGCCGGGCCGGTGCGTGGTCGCCTCTCGGCGAGTGGCTCGCCGCGGCTCCAGCCTGACGGTATTCCGCGACGGCGTTAGTTGCGGCCCGGGGGACACATCGCACCGACGGGAGCTGGAACGAGGCCGGTGGCCGGTGTATTCCCCGCCGTCCGCGGCTGTCCGGATCACGGTCATTTCTTATCCAGGGAACGAGCCCGACGGGGGCCGGTCCCGCCGCCGGGATAATGAGCAGGACCCGCGGACAATCCGTGCTCACGCCCGGTAGCAGGCAGGCAGGTCTGAATGGCACATGACGAGGCGCTGATCGGCTGCATCGGCAAGCTCAGCGTGGCCACGCGCGGCGCGAACGGTCCCGGCGAGGTCGTCGTCAGCGTGCGGGGCGGCTCTGAGGCGTTCATTGCCTGGTCGCCTGAGCCGCTGCCGATAGGGACAACCGTGCTGGTCATCGAGTCCCGCGGGCACCGGGCAGTCGACGTGAGCGCGTGGACTGACCCGCTGGAGTATTTCCGCGAAGAAGGCGGGGCTGACTAGGTCCGGAAGGAACATACTGGGATAAGCCGGCAGTGGGGCCGGCACGGGGCTAGCAGGAGATGAGAGATGTTCGGTTACCGGGTGCCGGCACCAGACGAGGCGATGCTGATCTCGGGCGGTCGCGCCCGCAAGGGCGGCGCGCCGTTCAAGGTCGTGGTCGGGCACGGCACTTTCGTCGCGCCGTTCTTCCGCAAGGCGCGCTACCTGACGCTGTCGATGTGCGAGTCCGAGGTCTCCGAGACCTGCGTTACCAGGCAGGGCATCTCGCTGAACGTCCGCTCCGTCATCGCGTTCAAGGTGGGCAATGACGACGAGAGCATCGTCAACGCCGGCCAGCGCTTCCTGTCCGATCAGGACCAGATGTCGACGCTGACGGGCCGGATCTTCGCCGGCCACCTGCGGTCCATCATCGGCTCGATGACGGTCGAGGAGATCGTCACCGAGCGGCAGAAGCTCGCCACCGAGGTGCTGGACGGCTCGAAGGCGGAGATGGCCAAGATCGGCCTGACCGTCGACTCGCTGCAGATCCAGTCCATCGACGACCTGAACAGCGGCTACATCGACGCGATGGCCGCCCCGCACAACGCGGCGATCCAGCGGCAGGCGCAGATTGCCCAGGCGCAGGCCAACCAGGCATCCGCCGAGGCGCAGCAGGAATCGCAGCGGAAGCAGGCTGAGTACCAGCGGCAGACGATGGTGGTCCAGGCGCAGTACAAGGCCGAGGTGGACCAGGCGCAGGCCGAGGCCGCTCAGGCTGGGCCGCTGGCGCAGGCCAAGGCGCAGATGGGCGTGCTGTCGGCCCAGACCGACCTGGCGCACCGGCAGGCTGAGCTCCGCCAGCGGCAGCTGGTCGCAGAGGTCGTCAAGCCGGCCGAGGCCGAGGCCGAGAAGGTCAGGGTGCTGGCTGAGGCGGACGCGCAGCGAACCAGGCTGCAGGCCGCGGCCGCTGCCTCCAACAACAGGGTCGCGCTGGACCGGATGCTGATCGAGCAGCTGCCGATGATCGTCAAGGAGGCGGCAGGCGGCCTGGCCGGGGCCAATGTCAGCGTGCTGAACGGAGCCGACGGTCTCGGCGAGATCGCGGCTGGCCTGGTAAGCCAGGGGCTGACGATCCTGGAGTCAGTGAAGAAGGGCCTGGCGGGGCCGGCGGCTGAGAACGCCAGCGCCTTCAACGCGGCCGCGGACGGCCAGCCGTCCGGGCCCGCGGCGCTGAACAGCGGCAGCCAGCAGAGCAGCCGCCAGTAAAAGCAGACGCGAGTACGAGCAGCCGCCAGTAAAAGCAGACGCGAGTACGAGCACCCGCTAGCAGAGGGCGGGTGGGTGGCTGCGCCAGCACCGGGTTCGGCGCAGCCTCCCGCAAATCAGGGCGGGATGTCCTGCATTGACGCCGATCGGGCGTCCCCGACCTTCGGAGCGGACGCTGATAGAAGATCAGCAGCTCCCGTATTCGCGGAATAGCGCAACGTAATAGTCGCGCGATTACTGAACGCAATCAGCCTGCGCCGGATCAGGCCGCTGGATAAGCGCGGCGAGCGCACTCTTTCCCGGGTAATCGCCGGGCCGGAAGCTGCACGTTGACCTGGGAACTTTCCTGGCTCACTGCTGACATCGGGCGACATCTAATACCCGAATCTGTGTCCCGGATAAAACTTCGCTGCGCCGTTTAGCAACCGCACATCGTGAGTGAGCGACTACTCGTGGTAACGTGCCATTACTGACTGGCAGGGCGGGATTACAGAGAGCAACTAATGGCCAGCGCAATGGTCCGTCGGAGCCGACCCGTGCTTGACCGCCCAAGCCACCGGAACGTCCGACGTCGGCCCCGGTACATCCGACAGGAAGGAATCACCCCATGCGCAACCGCTATGGGAGAGCGCTGATCGGGCTGACGGCCGCGCTGGCTGTCAGCGCGTCGCTCGGCCTGACAGCGGCTGGGGCGGCGACGGCGGCTACATCGAAGGCCAAGCCGGCCATCACCCCAGCGTGCTCGTACAACAGCTACTGCAGTGACCCGCTGTTCAACGTCGAGTTCGGCATCCAGTACTTCGCGAACAACAACAACGCGAACCTGGCTGTCGGCAACCCGGTCAACCTGAGCTACGCGAACGACAACAACCCTGGTCAGGACTGGCGGGTCAACTTCCAGTACCCGGTGTGGGTGCTCTACCACCTCGGCTTCATCAGCGCCGGGATGGAACTGCACTACCACTTCCGCCCCGCGTTCGAGGTCATGTGGACGCCGTACGGCGTTACCAGCAACCTGTGCCGCGGTGTCGCCAGGAACGCCTACGCAGGTGAGAAGGTCACGCTGCAGCCGTGCGGTAACTTCCCGAAGACCCTGTGGGTCGTCCGGAGCGGTTACTACACCAGCGGCCAGTACGGCGGCTTCGAGCTGATCAACGGCTCGACGACCAACCCGAGCGTGCCGTACGTGATGACCGCCGGCGGCGGTGTCTGGGGCGGCGACCCGACCGCCACGCTGCGGCTTTACCAGCCGGTCGCCGACGATGGCGTGGTGAACCCCGGTCAGCTGTGGTGCACCGCGACGGAGACGTTCGCGACCGCGACGTCGACGCCGACTCCGACGCCGAGTGTTGGGCCGCCGACCGTTGGCCCGCCGACCTACACGGCCAACCAGCCGACCTGCTTCCCGAGCATCGACATCACGTAGCAGTCCGGCAGTAGTCTGCACGTCGAGCGGGGCGTGCTCCGGCCAGGAGGCCGGGGCACGCCCCGCTTCATGCACGGCGCGGTGCCGCTGCCCGCTCGCTGAGGACGCGCCGAAGATCGCGATCTTGCCGCCGTTGTCGCATTAGGCTCTCGGTGACAAGAGACTGGGGCTGTCGGTGCGCAGCATGAGGTCGCTGGTGACAGGCGGCTGCGCACCGCGGGGTTGCGGATGGATGGCGAGATGCCCGAGCGAGTGCTGCGCCCGGAAGGCAAGGGCTTCCTCTTCCTGGACGCGCATCCGGCTGGCTGCGCCCTGACGGTCGAGGAGATGGCAGCCGAGGCAGGCCGGCAGCGGGCTGCCGCCGGCCCGGAGCGCAGGGCGCTGGTCATCGGCTGCAGTGCCGGCTATGGCCTGGCGGCCGCGGTCACCGGGCTGTTCGGCTACGGCGCCGCGACCATCGGGCTGTGCTACGAGCGGGCCGCCACTGCCCGGCGGTCGGCGTCGGCGGGCTGGTACCGGACGGCAGCGCTAGCGGACCTGGCCGCCGGCGCCGGGCTGCACTTCGAGGCGGTTAACGGAGACTGCTTTGATCCCGCGATCCGGGCGAGCGTGCTGGACCGCGTGGCGGCAACGTTCGGCCCGCTGGACGTGCTCATCTACAGCGTCGCCGCGCCGCGCCGGACAGACCCGCGGACCGGTGCCGTCTGCCACTCGGCGGTGCAGCCCATCGGGGCCGCCTACCAGGCCAGGAACGTGGCATTCGCCGACGGCGCCGTGCTGCGCGACGTGACGGTGCAGCCAGCCACGGACGAGGAGATCGCGGAAACCGTCACGGTCATGGGCGGCGAGGACTGGGCACTGTGGGCGGCGGACCTGGCGGCGCGGGGCCTGCTGGCCCCGGGCTTCCGCACGGTGGCTCTGACCTACGTCGGCTCTGACCTGACCGCCCCGATCTACCGCCAGGGCACGATCGGCCGGGCCAAGGATCATCTGGAAGCCACCGCTGGCGAGCTCACCGGCGGTGTCCTGCGCTCAGTCGGCGGCACCGCCCTCACGTCGGTGAACTGTGCCGCGGTCACGATGTCCTCGCTGGCGATCCCTGGCATCTCGCTGTACCTGAGCCTGCTGCACGCCGTCGCGGGCGACCGGGCCGAGTCGCCTGTCCGCCAGTCGGTGCGCCTGTGGGATTACCTGACCGGGCTGGGCGACGCGCGGCCGGATGCCAGGGGCCGGCTTCGGCTCGACGCCTGGGAACTAGCAGGCGACGTGCAGGCTGAGCTGGCCCGGCGGTGGACCGCCAGCCCTGAGCAGCTGACCGGCGGCCTCGCCGACATTGACTGGTTCCGCCGGGAGATCTGGCGCCTGTACGGCTTCGATGTGAGCGGAATCGACTACAGTCAGCCGGTCGAAGTCGACCAGCCCTGGCCGGGCGGCCAGGCGCAGCCACGGGAGCCTGGTTGAGGTCCGGGTGCTGACTCACGACGTCAGCGTCGACGCCGATCGCGGCGTTGTCGTTAAGCGCTTCGTCGGCGCTGACCGGGGCGAGCCCGCCAGGGAGTGGCGAGCGCTGACGCTACTGGCGGAGCACGCTCCTGGTCTCGCGCCCGAGCCGCTGACGGCCGAGCTGACCGCGAGCCCGGCCGTCATCGAGATGTCGCTGCTGCCCGGTGAGCCGCTCGGCGGCCGGCCGCTCACGCAGGACCAGGAGTCGGCGGTCATCCGGGCCGTGAGCCAGCTGTGGCAGGCCGTTCCTGTCGGCCGGGTGACACCGCTGCCGGGTGAGGATACTCCGCACGCGCAGGCCGAGCTGGCGCGCGCAGTCACCGCCATGGCCGCCCGCACCGATGACCGCGACGACGACACGGTGGTCAGGAAAGCGCGGGCTGCCGGGCTGGACTGGATGTCCTGGGGCGCCGATCTCAGCGTGCTGCGGGCCGGCGACCCGCCCGGCGCCGGTCATCCCGCGCTGCCCCGCGTCTTCGGGCAGGGCGATGCGAACCTGGCCAACTTCCTGTGGGATGGCGAACTGGTCCGCATCGTCGATTTCGAGGACTCGGGCATCAGCGACCGGGCGTTCGAGCTGGCGATCTTCGTTGAGCACCTCTCCGCCTGGAGCGACGCGGGCCTGGCCGGCCAGCGGTTTATCGGCGCGTTCGAGCTGACGATCGCCGAGCGGTCCCGGCTGGCCGACTGGCGCCGCCTGGCCGCCCTGTACTGGCTGCTGCGGCTGCGGCCGGGCGGCGACGCGGAGGAGCGCAACCCGCCCGGCACGCGGCGGCGGCAGGCCGAGCGACTGCTTGCCCTGCTCTGAGGACGACAGTGCAGCCGGAAGCAGTGCTCTGGAAGCAGTGCTCTGGAGACGCGCCCTGGCAACACCTGGCGGTCAGGCGGGGCCGCCCCCGTTGCCGGCCGAGACCGTTGTCACCGACAGGAGCTTGACGCTCATGGACTTGCACGCCTGCGAGCTGAACGGGACGTACAGCGGCACGGTCTGGTTCGGCGGGATAACCGCGAGCCAGGTCGCCTTCGTCGGCTGGCATTTCGATGCCGAGTAATTCCCCGCGTCGGTGATCTGCAGCGTCGCGCTGGCGTAGCCGCCGGGCGGCAGCGTGACCAGGGTGCGCTTGGTCGTGGGGTTCTCGGTGGACGGCTGGCCGATGTCGGTGACCGGGGTCCCGGCCGCCTGGGCCACGCCGGGGTAGCCGTACAGCGTGCACGGCACGTTGTCGAGGTTCTTGAACACGATGACGATCTCCACCGCGCCGGCCGTGCCCTGGGACAGGCCGGTCGAGCCGTGCAGGTACCGGGACAGGCACCCGGCGGCGGCCGTGCTGCCAGTGGTCGGAGTCGGCGTGGCGGCCGGGGACTGGCTGGCGGCCGGTGACGACGCGGTGACCGTCACGGTGTGCGTGGCCTGCGCGTTCGGGCTGGACCCGCCTCCGCACGCGCAGGTTGTCAGGCCGACCGCGGCCAGGATGGCGATCAGGAACGGCTTCATCGCAGTGGATCCCTTCTGGTGGTGCGGCGGGGCGGTGCGGTGGAAGGAGTCGCCAGCAACCCTGGGACCAACAGATATCTTGCGGGAATTCTGGAGCGCTCCGGGAGAGAATGCGAAGGTTCGGGGCCGCGGCCCGGCGGGACAGGCGGAGCCCCGGGTGAGTGCGTTACCGAAAATGCCTGGTGATCTTCATCGGGGTGCCGGGTACAGTAGAACCATGCAGATCAGCTGCCTGTGCACCCCTGGCGTGCGCGTCACCGCGGCCGCGCGAGCTACCCGCTCGCCGGCCGCCGCTGCCTGATCTCTTCCACCTGCTGGCGACCGGGAACGGCTCGCCGGCGCCTCTGATCGCCTTCTGCTATCGACGGCTGCGCCTGCGGCGTGGTTTCCGGCGCCCTGAAACCGAGAGGCGCCTCCGTCATGAACACCACTGATACCGTCACCACCTTCACCGGCTTCTTCCGCCAGCGCGGCCATCAGCTGATCGGGAGCAGCTCGCTGGTGCCGCGGCCGGGGGATCCGGTCCTGTTCACCTCCGCGGGCATGCATCCGCTCACGCCGTACCTGGAAGGCGAGCCGCACCCGCTCGGCCGCCGGCTCACCGGCGTGCAGCGCTGCCTGCGGACGACTGACCTGGAGGAAGTCGGTGACTTCTCGCATCTGACAGTGTTTCAGATGCTCGGCTCCTGGTCGCTGCGCGACTACGACGGGCCGCAGAGCCTGCGCTTCGGGCTCGAGCTGATCTGCGACCACTTCGGGCTCAGCCCGGAGCTGCTGCACGCCACCGTGTTCGGCGGCGATGATCAGGTCGGCCCCGATACCGACGGGCTGGAGACCTGGAGCGAGCTCGGGCTGCCGGCGGAGCTGCTCGGTCCCGAGGACAACTGGTGGTCCAACGGGCCGACGGGCCCGTGCGGCCCGGATTCGGAGATCTTCGTCTGGACCGGCGACGGGCCGCCCGCGGGGACGCCCGGCACCGACGGACGCTGGCTCGAGCTATGGAACCACGTCACCATGCGCTACCAGCGCCATCCGGACGGGAGCCTCACGCCGCTCCCGCGGCCCAGTGTCGATACCGGCATGGGGCTGGAGCGCCTGCTCATGGTCACCCAGGGGGTCAGCTCGGTGTACGAGACTGACCTGTTCGCGCCGTGGCTGGCGCTGCTGCCCGGCCTGTGGGGGCCGGACGAGCGCTCGCTCCGCATCCTCACCGATCACCTGCGCTCGTCAGTCGTCGTGATCAGCGACGGGGTCCTGCCGTCGAGCACCGGCCGCGGTTACGTGCTGCGACGGCTGCTGCGGCGCGCGCTCACCGCGCTGTGGAGTGGCGGTGACAGCTCGCTGAGCCTGCGTGATCTGCCGGCGGAACTGGTGACCGGCACCGGCGAGCGGTTCGGCCAGCAGCCCGATCCGGCGGTCGTCCTCGGGGTGCTTGAGTCGGAGGAGCGCAAGTTCCGCGGCCTGCTGACCCGCGGCCGGCCGCTGCTCGCGCGGCTGTACCCGACCGGGCAGCTCAGCGAGGACGACTACGAGTTCCTGCGCGACACGCACGGGCTGCCGCGGGAGCTCGTCAGCGACCTGGTCGCCGAAACGCGGTCCCGCTCGTGATCGTGGTGAGTTCGCGTGTGCATAGGACGCCAGGTCACCACGATCAGGCCGGAGCGCGGTGGCGGGTGATCACATCGTCGGCGTACCGGCGCAGCGCGTCGAGCTTGGCCTGCAGCGGCTCAGTGTCGGGCCCGGCGTGATACGGCCAGCGAAAGCCCACGATCACGTCGGTAACGCCCGCCTCGGCCAGCCGCCTGATGCCGTCCGCCGAGTAGGCGTCGGCCGAGATGACGTGGATCTCGAACGGCCGGTCCGCGGTCCCGAACTCGGCGCGCAGCGCGGCCAGGCGCGCGAGCAGGCCAGGCAGGTCGGCCGGGTTGCCGCCGCCGTGCAGCCAGCCGTCGCCTACGGCCGCGGCGCGGCGGAGCGCGGCCTCGCCGTGCCCGCCGATCAGGACCGGAACCGGCTGCTCCGGAACCGGCGCCAGCTTGATCGCCGGGACGTCGAAGATCTCGCCGTGGAACTCGAAGTACCCGCCGGCGGACAGGCCGCGCAGGATCGCCAGTTCCTCGTCCATCCGCTGCCCGCGCCGTTCCCAGGGCACGCCGAGCACCTCGTAGTCCTCCCGCCACGGGCTCGTCCCGACGCCGAGTACGAGCCGGCCGCCGGTCAGCACCGCGGTCGAGGTGACCTGCTTGGCCACCAGCACGGGGTGGCGCACCGGGAGCTTGAGCACGAAGGTGACGAACCGCAGCCGCCGCGTGACCGCGCCGAGTGCCGGGATCAGCGAGAACGGCTCCAGGAACGGCTTGTCCTCGAGGAACTCGCGGGTCCCGTCCGGGTTGAACGGGTACACGCTGTCCGACTCCGCCGGATAGCAGATGCTGTCCGGGATCACCATCGAGTCGTAGCCGGCATCCTCCGCGGCCTGCGCCAGCGGCGCGTAGAAGGACGGGTCGGTCATCGACTCGGCGTAGCTGAAGCGCACCGTTCCCTCCGGCGGTTGACCTTCAGGAGTAGAACATGTTCTTGTTTGCAGGTGACAGTCAAGCAGATGTGAAGGCTGGATGACATGGACCTAGTCGCGCTGGAAGAGATCCGCCAGGTGAAGTACCGCTACCTGCGCTGCGTCGACCTGAAGCGATGGGACGAGATCGGGGACGTGTTCACCGAGGACGCCAGCGCCGACTACGGAACGCACGCCGCAGGCCGCCCGCTGAACCTGCGCGGCCGTGCCGAGATTGTCGGTTACCTGCGCGACAACCTGGGCCCGGACATCATCACCGTGCACCGGTGCGGGCAGCCGGAGATCTCGGTTAACGGCAATCATGCGACGGGAACGTGGTCGTTCGAGGACACCGTCATCGCCATGACGCACCGCGTTGTCATCAGGGGGGCCGCGTTTTACGAGGACACCTACGAGCGCGGCGCGGATGGCCAGTGGCGGATCTCGCACATTGGCTACCAGCGGATCTACGAGACGATGGGCTCGCTGGATGACACGCCGTCGCTGCGGTTCACCGACAACATGTGGGCGCCGCAGAAGGCCGCCGGGTAATGCTGGCCGCGGCCCGCGGTCATTGACGCTGATTAGAACGTGTTCTACCTTGGGCTGCTGACACAGGGAGGGTTGCCGTGCTGACCCAGCCATTCGCGGACGCGGTAACCGAGGCCGAGCGGGTCATCGCGGCCGCGCCGCACATCGCGAGCGCCCTGGACCTGGCTGAGGGATACGACTATCTGGCTGGCAGCATCCAGGCCTCGCTGCACCTGGCCTGGGCCTATCAGCGTGACTTCCCGTACTTCGTCCAGTCGGCCGGCCCGTATACCAAGATGGGCCTGGACAACCCGGACACTCTGTACCTGCACTCCTACCTGCGCGACGACGCCGAGTACATCGTGACCGGGCAGCGCGGCAGCACGATCGACCTCAGCTTCCAGGTGCTGAACGGGGACTACTCGCCCGCGGAGGTCCCCGACAGCCTCACCGCGTTCGACGACCGGGGACTGGACATCGCGGCGGACGGCTCGTTCGAGGTCCGTTTCGGCCCGCCGAGGCCGGATCCGCCGCCGAACTACGTCACCCTGGCGCCGGGCTCGGCGATGCTCGCGGTGCGCGAGGTCTACAGCGACTGGGCCAGCGAGCGGCGCGGCACGATGCGCATCCAGCGCGCGGACAACATCGGCGCGGCACCGCAGCCGGCGGACGAGGCGCTGCTGGCGAAGCGATACGGCGTCGCCGGGAAGATCCTGCTGTCCCGCATCCGGACTTTCCTTGCCTTCCCGGAGTGGTTCTACCTCAAGGAGCCGGTCAACACGATGACTCCGCCGCGGCGGACACCCGGCGGACTGGCGACGCAGTTCTCCTCGGCCGGGCATTTCGACCTGAGTCCCGGCCAGGCGATGATCGTCACCGTGCCGGCCGCCGCCCGCGAGGTCGCTCCCTACCAGGGCATTCAGCTCGGCAGCATGTGGTACGTCTCGCTGGACTACATCAACCACCAGACCAGCCTCACCGCCGACCAGGCGCGGACGGACCCGGATGGCCAGCTCAGGTTCGTCATCACCGAGCGCGATCCCGGCGTTGCCAACTGGCTGGAGCTGACCGGGCGGACCCGCGGCTACGTGCAGATCCGCTGGCAGCGGCTCTGCAGGGATCTGCAGGTCGCGGACGGGCCGCAGGCCGAGATCGTGCCGTTCGACGCACTGGCGGACGTGCTGCCGTACTACGAGCAGGCGCGCATCACCCCGGCGCAGTACCAGGGCAGGATCGCGGCGCGGCAGGCCGCAGTCGCGAACCGGATGCTGGGCTGAGGGAGCGCGCGGGTGACCAGGGGCCGGCGCAGCAGCAAGGGAGTCCGCTGATGTACCTGCAGGACAAGGTGCTGGTGGTGTCCGGGGTCGGCCCCGACCTCGGCCGGCAGATCGCCGTTCGCGGTGCGGCCGCCGGTGCCGACGTGGTGCTGGCAGCGAGGACCGCGTCCCGGCTCGAAGAGGTCGCGGCGGAGATCAAGGAGCTCGGCCGCCGGGCGCTGGTCGTGCCGACTGACATGACTATCGAGGCGGACGCGCAACGGCTGGCTGCCGCGGCGGTGGGGGAGTTCGGCAAGGTCGATGCACTGGTGCACAACGCGCTGGTGATGCCGCCCATCGCCGACCTTGGCGCCGCCGACCTGGACGCCGTGCAGGCCGGCTTCAGCAACAACGTGATCTCGGCCCTGCGGATGACCCGCCTGTTCATCCCGGCGCTGGCGGCCTCGGGCGGCTCTGTGGTGATGGTGAACTCGATGGTCGTCCGGTTCTCCCAGCGGACCATGGGCCCGTACAAGATGGCCAAGGCGGCACTCCTGGCGATGGCCCAGAGCCTTGCCACCGAGCTCGGGCCGCAGGGCATCCGGGTCAACTCGGTGGCGCCCGGGCACATCTGGGGCGAGTCGCTGAAGTGGTACTTCAGCTACCTGGCCCGCAAGCGCGGGGTCGACCCGGAGGAGATCTACGCCGAGACCGCGGCCGCGATCGACCTCGGGCGCCTGCCGGAGCCGGACGAGATCGCCGACGCGGTGCTGTTCCTCGCATCACCGCTGGCGCGCGCGATCACCGGCCAGTGTCTCGACGTTAACTGCGGCGAGTACCACCACTGACCGCGGCAATGGCGATGGCAAGCGCAGCGCGCGACAGCGTCGGCACGATCGAGGACCTCCATGAGTCCGCGACGCGGCTGACCGGCCTGACCGACTTCGGCCCGGATGACTACACCGACGGGCTGGCCGTGATCCTGGAGTCGTACGCGCGCGACGCCGACCTGACGTCCCTCGGCCGCAGGGTCGCCAGAGCCGGGCTGCGCGGAGCCCTGGGCGCCCGGCTGCTGGCCAACTCCGCCTGGGCGGCGCACCCCGGCTACGCCGGGGTGGACATCGAGCGGCCGGTCTTCGTCACCGGCCTGCCGCGGAGCGGTACCACTGCCCTGCACCGGCTGCTCACCGCTGACCCGGCGCATCAGGGCCTGGAGCTGTGGCTCGCCGAGCTGCCGCAGCCACGGCCGCCGCGGGACACCTGGTCCGCGAACCCGGTCTTCCAGCACATCCAGGCGGCCTACGAGCAGCACCACGTCGAGCATCCCGAGTTCATGGGCGTGCACTACATCGCGGCCGACACCGTGGAGGAGTGCTGGCAGCTCCTGCGCCAGACGCTCCGGTCGGTCGCCTATGAGTGCCTCGCCCACCTGCCGGCCTACTCGGCGTGGCTGCAGGACCAGGACTGGACCGGGCCGTTCGAGCGGCACCGGCGCAACCTGCAGCTGATCGGGCTCAACGACACCGGACGCCGATGGGTACTGAAGAATCCGAGCCACCTGTTCGCGCTGGACGCGATCATGGCCGTGTATCCCGACGCGCTGATCATCCAGACGCACCGGGACCCGGCGGCGGTCATCGGGTCGATGTGCTCACTCGCGGCGCATGCCACCGACGGGTGGTCGGCGACGTTCCGGGGCGCCGTCATCGGCAGCGACCAGCTGGAGCTATGGGCTCGCGGACTGGCGGCGTTCGGCGCCGCGCGGGCGAAGTACCCCGCAGCGCAGTTCCTCGATGTCGACTACCGCGAGTTCACCACCGATCCGGCGGGCACCGTGGAATCGGTGTACCGGCACTTCGGGCTGGATTACACCGGGGCGGCGGCTGCCGCCGTAATGACGCTTCAGGCGGAGGCGGCGCACGCCGCCACCAGGCCTGCGCATCAGTACTCGCTCGCCGACTTCGGCCTCACGGCTGAGCAGGTCAGGGAGCGATTTGCCGGCCTGCCGGCCTGAGCAGCAGGCTGGCGCGCTCGGGCGATCAGCCAGCCCGGGCGACCTCGACCTCGGCTGTCGCCGGCACTGGCTGCTTGTACCAGCGGTCCGGGGTGTCCTCGATGAACGCGAGCAGTCCGTCGCGGCCGAGCAGGCGCGGCTCGATCCGCGAGACCTGCATCTCGAGCCCGCTGGCCAGCCGGATCCGGTCCCCGGCCTGCACGTCCGCCGCCGAGACTGTCGTCCACGATTCCGCCATGCCCGCTATCTTGCCAGGTCGCTGCGGCCCGTTAGTGCGCCGATTGCCGGATGTGAGCGCACCTTGCCGCGACGCTGATCTGATCCGCGAGCTTGCCGACAGAAACTCGGGAGACTGACCAGGGCGGGATCGCTAGCCTGAGCCGATGACGACTCCGCTCGTTCCCGCTGACTTTGATGTTCCTGACGGCCTGCAGACGGAGCTGTTCGCGCTGGAGCCGCTGGACGTGGGGCATAATGACGCCGATTACGCGGCCTGGACCTCGAGCATTGAGCACATCCGGCAGACGCCCGGCTTCGCCGAGGGGACCTGGCCCGTGCTCATGACGCTGGCCCAGAACGAAGCTGACCTCGCTGGGCATGCGCGCGACTTCGCGGGGCGGGCCGGCTTCACCTACACGGTCCTGGATCCGGCTAGCCGGGACGTGATCGGCTGCGTCTACGTGTATCCGCCGCGCCGCGAGGGTTACGACGCCGATGTGTGCTCCTGGGTGCGCGCCGACCGGGCCGAGCTGGACAAGCCGCTGTACGAGACTGTGCGGCAGTGGCTGGCCAGCAACTGGCCGTTCGCGCGGCCGGACTATGCGTCCCGCTGAACCGCTCGCCCTGGCGGCCTGTCCATATCCGCGCGCGCTGATCGTCGTGGAAGTAACCGGCCGGGCCTGCGGGGGCGGGCCTGGCTGACAGCCAAGCGCAGGAACGAGTGAGAGGACCGGGCCGCCATGGTCAGCTGGGACAAGGAAATCGCGGCGATCACGCTGTTCGTTGAGGACGCCCGGCGCTCGAGGTCGTTCTACGAGAACGCCTTCGACCTCGCACCGGCCTACGAGGACGAGACCGGGTCGATGTTCCGGCTGAAGAACACGCTGCTGTTCGTCACGCGATCCGCGCAGGGGCCCGAGATGATCGCGCCGGCCGTGGTCGGTGCCCCGGGTAACGGGCCGCGGCACGTCTTCGCGATCATCGTCGACGACGTCGATGCCGTCTGCGCGGAGCTGACCGGGAAGGGCATCGCGCTGCTCAACGGCCCGGAGGATCGGTCCTGGGGCATGCGCACGGCCAATTTCCAGGATCCCGATGGCTACGTCTGGGAGATCGCTACCGAGCTGCCCGACGCAGGCTGAGCGCTCGCCCTGGTTAAGTGCTAAGACGGCGTGGATGCCGAGTTGGCGGGGCTCTAGCGCCACTCACTCGGCTTTCATGCCGGAGCTCGGCTGTCGGGAGGATATCGAATGGCAGAAACCGGGGAAATAGCTCCGAGCGCCGGCGGCTACGTCGTCCTGCGCGAGGTCGCGCCGGGACAGTGGCAGCTGATCGGTGACGTCGACCGGCGGCCGGGTCTTCCCGCCCGCCGGGCGCGGGTCCAGGCTGTCAGCGACGCCGGCGGCAGCGTCGAGGATGGCAGCGCCTACGCGGCCGTGCCGCGAAGCGAGTGGCGCGTCGCGCAGCAGCTGTAAGGCGGCCTGGCCGCCGTACGGCCGACACGATAGCGCGCACTGTGCAGGCCTCGTTCCCGGCCTTGTCATGGTCGTACGATCGTACTAATATCAAGTTATGCGTACTAGCCAGCGCGGGCCACAAGAGCGTCGGGAGACGTTTACGCAGCTCAAGCGACGTGATCAGCTGGTGGAGTGCGCCATCGACGCCATTGTCGAGGTCGGCTTCCAGCGCGCCTCAGTCGGCGAGGTCGCGCGCCGGGCCGGCGTCAGCAAGGGCGTGGTCACGTATCACTTCGCCGCCAAGGATGACCTGATCGGCGCGGTGATCGACCGCGTGATCGAGTCGATGGCGGACAACATGCGCTCGCGCCTGTGGTCGGCGGTGCCGGACATGGCGCCTGAGGAGTTCATCAGCGCCTACATCACCGTCTGGGTCGAGTTCTACCGGAGTCATGCCAGGGACGTTCTCGCGCTGGTCCGCGTCTACAACAGCTTCCGGGATGAATCCGGGCTCCCGCATCCGGCATTTGGCGTGCGCGCTGACGAGATCGCCGGAGTCGAGCAGATCCTGCGGCGAGGACAGGCCGCGGGGCGTTTCGGTGACTTCTCGGCCCCAGTCATGGCCACGGCCATCAAAGCCGTTCTCGACGACCTGCTCACCCAGTTCACCGCCGACCCCGACCTCGACCTGGAGGCTCACGGCGCGGCACTCATCGCCATTTTCGAGCGCGCGACGCGGCCGGATCCGCAGCCGGCCTCTACGTCACGCGGGGCACATCACCAGCCATCTGACCGCAAGGAGGAGAGATGAAGCCCTACTTCGACACCAACCACGCAGCCGGTCTGCTGTTCCTGATCATCGTGCTGGCCTGGGGAGCGATGGAACTCGCTGAGTTCTCCCAGGGCCTGTCGGCGCGGCAGGGAGCCACGAGGATCAGCTCGCGGCGATCCTGGCTCGCCGTGGCGCTGTGCGTGATCGCTATGAATGTCGTGCTCTACGCCGCGCCCCGGCTCGTCCCGGCAGCCGCCATCCGGCCCGCTGGCGGCGCGTTCGCCGCAGGCGTCGTCGTGCTGCTATCCGGCCTGATCCTGCGCGGCTGGTCGTTCAAGGCGCTCGGCGAGTACTTCACCTTCACGGTGATGGTCAGCTCCGACCAGCCCGTGGTCGCCGCGGGGCCGTACCGGGTGCTGCGCCACCCGAGCTACACCGGGGTTCTGCTGGCGTGCGCCGGAGTCGGCCTGGCGTCGGCAAACTGGGTGGCGATGGCTGGTGTGACGCTGCTGCCGCTTGTTCCCCTCCTGTGGCGCATCCACGTCGAGGAGACCGCCCTGCTGACCACTGTTGGTGACTCGTACCGCGCCTATGCCTCGCAGCACAAGCGCCTGGTGCCGCTCGTCTGGTAACCGGCCGCGTTCCCCGTCCCGTGCCCGTCCCGTGTCGCTATCGGCACCGCTGGCGCTGCTCGCGTTCCTGGCGCGAGCGGCGCCACCGGCGCTACCGGGCGTCGCGATGATCGGCGGCGAGGATCTTGTCAATCACGGTCATCGTGAACTCGGCGTCGCTGGGGCTGGTGTCCAGCTCCCGCACCAGGACGATCATCGCCTTCCAGATCGCCCAGCCGCGACCGCGCACCCATGTCGCCTCGTCGGCCGGCAGCCGTTCCCTGAACACGCGCTGGCTCTCGCCCGAGAGGAACGTCCACGCGATCGTCGTGTCGCAGGCCGGATCTCCGATCCCGCAAGTGCCGAAGTCGATGACGGCACTCAGCCGACCGGAGGGGTTCAGCAGCAGGTTGCCGGGCTGAGCATCGCCATGGAACCACACCGGCGGTCCGTCCCACGGGGCTGCCAGTGCAGCGTCCCAGACCGCGGCGGCCAGGTCGGCGTCGATGTGACCGTGCAGCGCGTCGAGCGCCGCTCTGGTCTCGGTGTCGTAATAGGCCGGCGATCCGCCGCGGAAGAAATTGTGCGGGCCGGGGAGCGGACCGCCGGACGGGTCCACTGCGTAGAGCGCGGCGAGAAAGCCGGCGAGGTCGGCGGCGAATTCGGGCAGGTTCGCCACCGTCCCGGCCGCCGCCGTCTGCCCGTCGATCCACTGGTACACCGACCACGGCCGGGGGAACCCGCAGCCCGGCTCGCCCTTAGCCAGCGGCCGGGGGATGGGCAGCGGCAGCTGGCTGGCCAGGACCGGGAGCCAGCGGTGTTCCTTGTCGACCTGCTCGACATAGGCCTGCGAGCTGGGCAGCCGGACGGACATGCACTCGCCGAGGCGGAAGGTCGCGTTGTCCCAGCCGTCGGCATCGACCGGCCGGACCGGCAGGCCGGCCCACTGCGGGAACTGGGTCGCGACGAGTCGCGATACCAGCTCGGCGGTTACGTCCGCTTTCTTCACGAGCAGGCATTGTGCCATGGCCGCCTGCCGGCGGCAGGTCAATAAAATGCGGGGAAGAGGCGGCCCGCAGACAGTGAAGGGAGGCTCCATGCCCGGACCCTGGCCTGTAGCTTCTCGCGACAGTGATTTTGATCCGTACCTCGCTGGCATGCCAGCGGCCAGCGTGCAGATGTTTCGTCGCTTCCTCGACATGTCGAGGGCGTCCGGTCCGGTGATTCTCGAGCTGCAGAACGGACCCGTCGTGCTGCGCGGGACGCGCCGTATTTTTGCGTCCGTGCGCGCCCTCGAGCGCGGCATCGCCGGCCACCTCAACCTGATGCGCACCGTCCGCGATCCCCGGATCGTGAAGGCTGAGGCTCTTACTAAGAGCTCGATGTTTCACCGTTACGCGCTTAGCTCACTGTCCGAGCTGGACGGAGAATTCCAGCGGTGGCTGGACGAGGCGCACGCCGTCGGTGACGGAGCCCACCTCGTACGTCCGCCTGAATCCGCTTCGCGCCCTGACCGGCACCTGTAGTGGTACAGCTCGTCACGCCGAGCAGACCGAGCCACACCACGGCATGGCGCGGCACGGCACGGCGCGGCACGGCACGCCGCGGAGCGGCGGGTGGGTGCTCATGACGCACGCATGATCGGACCCCGCTAACTGCGTGACCCGTGGCCCGGTTTCCGGGCCGAGACGAGCGTGAAGCAGCGACGAGGCCGGAGCCGGCGAGCAGGAAGACCGGAATGCCGCCGTACCTCCATCGACGCCGTAGCTCGCTCGGTCGCGCCTCACCGCCCCGAGTGTGCCACGGGTGTCCGCACTCGGTCAGCCTGGCAGGCTGGGCGCTTGGCTCGGTCAGCTACTCGAGATCGTTCCCTGTGGCTCGAGCAGTGATCTCAGGTAATTCTCCATCTTGTCGTAGCTGTCTTCTTCGCCATCGTGCCTGGTCATGTGGTCACGGCCGGCCTGATCGCGGAACGCCATCGTGTTCGTCAGCGTTGTCACGCCGTCGGTCTCCTGCAGTTCCGTCGTCTCGACGGCATGCGCGTCTGGCCATCCTTCGAACAGCCAGGTCTGGACGGTCCGGGCCGGCGGCTCGATCTCCAGGTAGGTTCCCCGGAACGAGCACTCCTTTCCGTCGCCAGTCACGAAGACGATGTGGTAGCTCCCTCCGACGCGCAGGTCGATCGAGCACTTCGTCACCTCACACTCGAATGGAGCGAACCATCTGCGCACGTGCTCTGGCTTCGTCAGTACGTCGAAGACGAGCGCGATCGGAGCGTCGAACTTTCGGGCGGTGACGATCTCGAGAGCGCTCGGGTAGGTGTGGATTGCCGACCCATGCCGATTAGGTGTCACGCTTCTCTCCTTGTTGTAGCTCTTTGAGGTAGTCGTCCAGCCGATCCAGCCGCTCGTTCAGTGCCTGCTCGTACTTGGCCAGCCACTCGTGCATCGGCCGGAGGCGTGCGGCTTCCAGGCGGTACAGCCGGCGCCGCCCATCCGCCCGGCAGCTGACGAGTCCCACCTCGCTAAGTACCCGCAGGTGCTTGGACACCTGGGGCTGAGACATCGCGACGTCGTCCACGATCGCCCCGACCGGCTTCTCGCCTGCGATCAGCGCGTCCAGGATTTCGCGACGGTGCGCCTCGGCAATTGCATTGAAGACATCAGCCGTCGTGGATGAGCGGGCCACGCGTCTAACATATTCCGTTATCGACATATGTCAAGCTGACCAGGTCTTCCCCGTCGTCCTCAGCAGGCGCTGACCGCAGCCGCGTGGTCGCGACGCGAGCGCAGGGAGCGTCGTGACACAATAGTTAGGCATTCACTTGACTATCTGCCGAGCCGTCACGATACTGACAATCTCCGCCGTAGGCAGGCTCGGATATAGCCGAGGGAAAGGCCTTATGAAGCTTCTTCTCACGGACTCTGGCATCACCAATACGAGCATCCGCAACGCGCTGGTCGACCTCCTGGGCAAACCGATTGCCGAGTCCGGCGCCCTCTGCATTCCCACCGCGGAGTACGGGCGCACAGCCGGCGGTCCTGGCGGGGCTTGGCGGTTCATCGCCGGAGCCCAGCCCAGGAGCCCCTGCTCACTGGAATGGAAGTCGCTGGGAGTGCTGGAGCTCACCGCGCTGCCCAGCATCGAGCAAGACCGCTGGGTCCCCCTGGTCCAGGAGACCGACGCCCTGCTCGTGGACGGCGGTAGCGCCTCGTACCTGTGCTACTGGATGCGGCAGTCCGGGCTCGCCGACCTGCTGCCGTCGCTGAGTGCGGTCTGGGTGGGCCTGAGCGCCGGGAGCATGGTGATGACCCCCAGCATCGGGGCGGACTTCGTCGGCTGGAAGCCGCCCGCCGGCGGCGACCGGACGCTGGGACTGGTTGATTTCTCGATCTTCCCGCACCTGGATCAGGAAGATATGCCAGATAACTCCATGGCCAAGGCGGAAAAGTGGGCAGCCGACCTGCCGCAGCCCGCGTACCTGATTGACAATCAGACTGCCATCAAAGTGACCGATGGTGCCGTCGAAATCGTCTCCGAGGGCCACTGGAAGCTGGTTACTCCCCAGGTACCCGCACTACCCGAGACCGGAGAGTCCTGAGATGCGCCAGCTGATCGCGCGCGTGTTCACGTGCGACCTCAGGCTGGGCTAACACCCCGATCGCCGCGGGTGACACAGCAGATGAGATCGACAAGCTCAGGCAGGGCGGCGACGGCCACGTAGTCGTCGACGGCGGCATCAGCTTCTGGCAGTCACTGATGCGGCTCGACCTGATCGATGTGTTCTACCTGAGCCCGACACCCTACGTGGCGGGCGAGGGCAGGCGGGTGTTCGACAACGTCGGCAAGTACGGGCCGCTCGACCTGGTCTCGCATGCCGTGCAGCAACGGCGAGATCGAGCTGGAGTACCGGCGGCGCCGCTAAACCAGCGGCCCGCCAGCCCGGATCAGGCTGGCGGGGATGCATAGCCACGCCGGCTGTGGCCCGCGGGCCACCAGAATGTAGCCACCGTCTAGCCAGGCTTTGCGCAGCGCGGACTTCTAGCTGGCGTGTCAGCCGGTGCCTGCCTGGTGGTGAACGAAATGCGTTGCCCGACCGGGACCGGCCCGTTTAGGCTCGGTGGGTCGTCGCGCGGCGCGACGTATCTAGCGGGGAAAGGAGGCGCGATGTCCACACACCCTCAGGCGCCTCCGGAGACTGGCCGATAGCAGCCCGGTTGCGCCTCTGCTCAGCAGAGGAAATGACATGACTTCAGAATCAGCTTCCCAGTCGATCTCGGCCGGCCGGGTCGATGACGTGCCGCCCAGCTGGGACGAGCGCACGATCCTGACCACGTTCCTGGACTACGCCCGCGACACCGTGCATGCCAAGTGCGCGGGCTTGCCGGACGCTGACGCCCGCCGGGCACCGCTGCCGGGCTCGCCGCTGATGACGATATCCGGGCTGGTCAGCCATCTGCGCTGGGTCGAAAGCTCGTGGATCGAAAAAAGGATGCTCGGGGGCACGATCGACGCACCGTGGACCGATGACGATCCCGATCGCGAATTCCGAATCGCGGTGGAGGTTCCGCTTGCTCAGCTCCTAGCTGAGTACCGGGCGGTCTGCGACCGGCACCGTGACCTAGTGGCGTCTCTCGACCTGGACGCACCGTCCCAGGGCGCCCTGGGCTGGCGGGCCGAGCCGGTCACGCTGCGCTGGATCTTGTTCCACCTGACCGAGGAGACTGCCCGGCACAACGGCCACCTCGACATCCTCCGGGAACTCGCCGACGGGGCGCGCGGAAGATAACTGCTCAGGCGGACGGTGGCCTGTAGCCCGGTCGGGCAGCGGGTGGTTGCCGTGTAAATGGAAGCGCGCCGATGGCGGCTATGCAGTGCTGCATAGCTCGCGGATTTCGTTCGCGCAGACGGGCCACAGTTCCCTGGGCAGGTAGTGGCCGAGGCCGGGGAAGATGCGGAGCCGCCCGCCGTTGATCGCTGCGGCGGTTCGTCGTGCTGCGGCTGGCCGGAGGACCTGGTCGTCGTGGCCGTGCATTACCAAGGCGGGCAGGCGCAGGCCAGATAGGCGCCCTCCGTGCCATGTGGCGGTGTTCTGCCGTGTCTGCGCGGAAGCGTCGCGGAAGCTGAGCCCGCCGTGCGCCAGATCGCGGTCGATGCATTCGCGGGCTGTGGTTTCATCGAGTGGGTAGCCAGGTGCCGCGATAGCGCGGTAGACGGCGAGGCCGAAGGCGATGTCGCCGTCCCGGCCCTCGGGGAACCGCATCCGTGCCATCCGCGCGAGAAATCCGGGCCTGACGTATCGCAGCCCGCGGATGCCGGTGGCGTCGCTGGGAAGGGCAGCGCACGACGTGAGGCTGCGCACCCGGCCGGGGTGACGTATCGCAATGCGCTGGGCTAGCACTCCGCCCAGCGACTGACCGTAGACGTGCGCGCTCTCCCAGCCGACGGCATCGAGTACTGCGATGGCATCGTCGGTCATGTCCTCGGCGGTGTAGGCAGTGCTGGCCCGGAGGAACTGCGCGGCGATCGGGTTGCCGCCTCCGGCGCTGTCCAGGTGGGTGGACTCGCCGCCGTCGCGTAGGTCAAAGGTCACGACGTGGAAGTTCCGGCTGATCAGGGCAGCGGTGAAGCCCTGCGGCCACCAGAACCGCGATGCGCCCAGGCCCATCACCAGCAGCAGCGGATCCCCGCCGGCGCCGCCGACGTCCTCGTACGCGATCCGGACGTCACCGTTAAGCGCGTACCGCGTCGCCGAACCGGCTGCTGCCTCCTGCATAACGGCCCTCCTGACTTCGCGAACTTTGTTCGCAAACTAAGATACTGGTTCGGGAAAATCGTTCGCAAACAGCCGGGAGGCTTCCCGTGCCCGATCGCCAGACCGTGATCTGGATGCGACCCCAGCACGCGAAGTCGGGCCGCCCGGCCGACCGCAGCCGCGCTCAGGTCACTGCTGCCGCAATCAAGGTCGCCGACCAGGAGGGCCTGGACGCAGTGTCGATGCGCCGCGTCGCCGCCGAGCTCGGCACCGGCGCCGCGTCGCTCTACCGCTATATCGCCACCCGCGACGACCTGCTGGACTTGATGGCCGACGCGACCGGGGCGGAGTACGAACTTGCCGGGCCTAGCGGAAACTGGCTTGCCGACCTCGTCGGAGTAGCAGGCCAGGCACGCGCGATCATGCTGCGTCACCCGTGGCTGCCCGCCCTGGTCGTCACCAGGGCCACGCTCGGCCCGCGCGGCGTCGACCTGGTCGAGCACGTCCTCAACGTGCTGGCCGACCATCCCGCCGATCCGGCAGCCAAGCTCGAGGCCTTCGGGATCCTGATGGCCGTCACCGCCACGATCGTCCAGAACGAGGTCGCGGCGGATCCGGCTCTGCGGCAGCGCCAGGCCGTTTATCTCCAGCACGTCGCCCAGGCGGGACGTCACCCGCAGCTTGCGGCGCTGCTTGGCACGGCTGTCACGCCGGCCGACCCCGCCGATCAATTCACGGCGCTGCTCCGCCGCGTCCTGAGCGGGTTGCTGGCCACCACAGTGCACGAAGCGGCGCCCTGACCCCAGGTCGGCGCGCCACCCCCGATCTCAGCTCCTCAGCGTCACGGGTGCATCCGTGCCGGTGTCGGGGACTGGCCGCCGTCGATGTGAGCTATTCGCCGGTGATCTCGGCGATCACTCGGACTCCTCAGCGGACGCACTCGATGGCCAGTGAGCGGGCGACCAATCACCGTCTGGGTTCGTCGTTTGCCCTACTTCGATCAGATGACCGTCGGGATCGCGGATGTAGCAGCGCTTCTCGTACGCGTGCTGTTTCGGCGGTGTCAGGAACTGAGCACCCCGGGCGCTCCATTCGGCATACACGGCATCGATGTCTTTGACCCGGATATTGAGGAAGCTGCTGACCCGGTCGGGATCACGCGGCGTCTCCAGGATGACCGTGGGCTTGTCGTCGGTCGGTCCGCCGCCGCCATTGATGACAATCCAGCTGTTAGCTAGCGCAACATTGACCGGATCTCCAGGGAAGGCCACCCTGCCGCCGAGCACTTCGGTGTAAAAGCGCCGGGAGCGCTCGACATCATCCGAGACGATGAAGTGGGTCAGCACGATTCCCTCTGGGGGCGGTGGGAGCTCGGCCATCCGGCACCTCCACTGGTCAAGTCTCATACCCCGCCTCACGACGGAGTCTGCGCTCGATTTTACTACGAATGATCTTTCGGGCTCCTTCCGCCGGCGACCTGCTGGGCCGGAGTCCCGAGTCCAATGCTTATAGGAATGAGTCAAGGCACTCCGGCGACTGCCGGCCCAGCTGGCCGGCGGTGGCCACAAGCCATCGCGCAGCAACGCTGAGCGCTCGACGGGTTCCGGCCGACGCTGGGGAATCGGGCAAAAGATGAGCCACCTTCGAAGTCGGCTAGCCGCTCGCTGTCGGTGTTCTGGCGTGAGCATCCCTCCGGCCAGAGCGCGGCGCGGAGCGCGGCGGAGCCGTTAACTCCCGGGACCCCGGCTGCTGCACTGGTGCGCTCGTTTCCGTACTTGAGCAGCTCGCCGCAGGACTGCCCGCGGGCGGCGTCGGGACCGAGATCCTTGCCCGGTCTGCCCTGTCTGCGAACCGCCGTGATGCGGGGCAGCGTGTATACCTGATGGTCTGAGTGGAGCCCGGCCCGGCCGGCTGCGCCATGAAGCGGGCGGCAGCGAAGGACTACGAGCTGTGCGCCGTACGGCAATGCGATTAATCTCCCGGCGTGCGGCCGTCTTTTCTTCCGGGAAGCGCCGGTGCTGGCGGCGGAGACGAACGGAGACGCGGGATGCGGGACCTGGTTGTGCACGCCTGGACATCGCTCGACGGCTACAGCTGCGACGAGGGAACCGAGATGTTCCGGGTCATGGGGGACATCGAAGACCCGGTGGGCGATGACTTGTTCGTCCGGCGGCTGGCGGGCGCCGGCACGCACATCATGGGCCGGGTCACCTACCTGGAGATGGCGGACTTCTGGCCCAATAGCTCCGACGTCAACGCGGCTCCGATGAACGACATCCCCAAGGTGGTGTTCTCGCGGACACTGCAGACCGCCACCTGGCCGCAGACCCGGATCGCAAGTGGCGACACTGCGCAGGAGATCGCCCGGCTCAAGGCCGAGCCCGGCGGCGAGATCATTGCCCACGGCGGCACCAAGTTCGTGCGCTCTCTGGTCAGCCTGGGCCTGGTCGACCGCTACCGCTTCTACGTGCTCCCCTTCGCCGCCGGCGAGGGCGTCCCGCTGTTCGCCCCTGACGCGCATCCGGGCCAGTTGTGGCTGGAGCAGAGTACGGCCTACCCGGCCGGAATCCTCGAACTGGTCTACACGCCTGGTCAGAGCGGTAGTCGCTGACGATCCCGGCCAGGGCGCGCACGTCCTTTCACTAGCCGCCACCTTGGCTGACATCACGATCCCCTCGCCACGCTAGTCGGGCGGCGGCGGGCCGGCCATCCGCAGAATGTCGGATGGCAGCGAGGACGCGGGCCAGCCCAGACTGGCCATCAGGCCGGGCAGCCAGCCGCGCATGATCACGATGGTGCGGCCGGCGAACGTCGGACGTGGCGTGCGGGGATTGCGCTCGACGCACCAGGCCAGATGAACGCGCTGCTACCCGGTTTTCCTGACCCCATAGCTCCGCCTGGTGCTCTAGCAAACGCTCCCGCCGACTTCAGGGAGATAGGGAAGTGACTGATGTGGCGTGCTTTGCGGCTGCTGTTATTCGTTCAGCGCGGCGCAGAACCGTGTCCCGTCTGCGGGGACTCGAGGGCCCGGTAACCGCTGACCTCCTTGATCAGCACCCGCCAGCATTCTCCGCCTCTCTGAAGGTCTATGACGAGATGATCGAGGACCCGTTCTCGCTGGCCGGGGGCAGCACGGGGAGACGGTCGGGACCTGGACTCGTACATCTAACGGGGCTTCGCCCCGGCCCGACGAGCCGTGCAGCGGTTGCCGGGCTTAGTTGACATGGCTCCGGCCGGCGACAGACGGTGACTGTGTCCCGTTATTGACCGCCTGGGCGGTAGATGGCCGCTAGGGCCGAGTCGTCCGGCCGGAGCTTGTCATGACGCTACCGCGCACTGTCGCTGAGGTGCTATCGGAGCACGTGGTGTTCGAGGTCGAGTGCATCGACCGGATGTACCTGAACGTTTATGTCCCGCAGCTGCAGTACGCGGCGGGGCTGGTGGGCTTCGTTCACCGGCAGCTGGGGCTGCCGATCGCCTCGACCGCGCCGCTGGCAGCGATCAGCGAGGCGTTCACCACGGCGGTCGGTGATTTCGCCCGCTCCGCTGGCGTGCCGCTGATCCATTTCGCCAAAGGGCAGCGCAAGGACGATGTCATGCATGAGCACCTGGCCGCCTTCCAGGCCGCCGGCCGGACCGAGGGAGTCCTGTTCATCGGGCGGGCGCAGGAGAAAACCCCGGTGTTCCGGACCGAGAAGCGGCGGCATAGCGACGGCCAGTCGTATCCGTGGATCGTCAAGACCACCGGGATCATCAACCAGTGGTACTTCTACTGCGTGGATGACGACTTCGGGCCGTTCTTCCTCAAGTTCTGCTCCTACTTCCCCTACAACGCCAAGCTGTGCATCAACGGCAATCACTGGGCCCAGCGGCAGGCCGCCAAAGCCGGGATCGGGTTCGAGGCGCTGGACAACGGCTTCGCCGCCACCGACGACGTCGCCGGCCTGCAGGCGATCTGCGACCAGCTCGGGCCGGAGCAGATCGACGCGCTGCTGCGCAAGTGGCTGGCCCTCCTGCCGCACCCGTTCACCGCCGCCGACCGGGCCGCCGGCTACCGCTACGACATCTCGATCCTGCAGGCCGAGTTCTCCCTGACCCAGATGCTGGACAAGCCCGTGTCCGGGCGGGTGTTCTTCGAGCAGGTCATCCGCGACAACCTCGGCGCCGGCCGCCCTGACCAGGTCAGCCTGATCTTCAGCCGCCGTATCGAGACCCGGAAAAGACGTCCCACCCCCGGCCGGTTCCGCACCCGGATCATCACCAGTGGGGTCACCCCGAGCCTGCACGCGGACTACAAGCACGCCAGCATCAAGCAGTACCACAAGGAAGGACGAGCCCTGCGGACCGAGACCACCATCAACGACACCTATGACTTCCAGATCGGCAAACGGCTGACTAACCTGCCCGCCCTGCGGGAGGTCGGCTTCTCCGCCAGCCGGCGCCTGCTGCGCCTCGAACGACTCAGCCACGACCCGATCACCGGAACCACCGCGATCACCGACCTCACCAGCCCCGCCATCACCCCCGCCGGAACCCGAATCCCGGGCTTGCGCCTGGCCCAGCCCCGCAGCCACGCCTTACTCGCCGCATTACTGATCTTCCGGCTCCAGCCACGCGGCTTCACCAACCGCGGCCTGCGCGAGCTCACCGCCCAGCTCCGCGGCCTGCCCGATGTCAGCGCCGGGCAGATGACCTACGACCTGCGCCGGCTCCGCACCCATCAGCTCATCGAACGCATCCCCGGCACCCACCGCTACCGCGTCACAGACCCCGGCCTGCACACCGCCATGTTTCTCACCCGCCTGCACGACCGCGTCCTGCCCGCCGGCCTCGCCCACCTCGCCGCCGCCGCACCGCCCGGCAAGCTCCGCCACGCCGCGACCGCCTACCAGGCCGCCATCGACGACCTCATCCGCGACGCCGGACTCGCCGCATAACCGACACCGCCGCTGCAAACTTGACTCAATCAATCCGACTTCGTCGGACCTAGCCGGGCTAGCGACCCTTTGTCGCTAGGAGTTTGACGGTTGAGCTGAGTTTCAGACTGCTGCTGGCAGCCTGGCTTGGGCGAGGCGTTCGTCGATGTGGTGTTCGATCTGGCTTAGCGCGGCGGCGATGACGGGCGGGGCCTGTGGCTGCCCGGCGGTGAACAGCGGCGCGAGTACCCGGTCGTGAACCTTGGTGTAGAAGATGGCGAAGGCCAGTCCGTCGGGAGTGAGGTCGTAGGTGTTGGACCGGGGGCGGCGGGTGATCAGGGCGTTGCGGCGCAGCCGGGCCAGGTCGTAGCTGGCCTGGGTGATGCCGTAGGGGGCGCCGAGCAGTCCGGGCATCAGGGCGCGCAGGCTCCTGTTGGTGATGCCGGTGACGGCGCACAGGGTGACGGACAGGGCGCCGGCCAGGGCCTGGACCCGAGAGTCGCCGAAGCGCATGGCTGTAGCTCTCCGCCCGTCGGCGTCCACCGACGGGTGCGCGATCCGCTCGAAGACTGGATTCGCAAGGACGCAGGCCTGGCCGGCACGTTCAGTGTGCAGCAGCCGGGCGTTGACCGCACGCGCGCGCTGCTGGAGTTCGCCGGGGTTATGCAGGCGGCGCCGGCAGCCCAGGTCACCCGGCGCGTTCACCACGGTCTCGACGCGGAGGGCGCGGCCGTCTTTGAGGTACTGCTTGATGCGGGAGTGCTTGTAGAAGGCGTTGACGGTGACCTCGGTGCCGCGGGTGATCACCTTGGTCTTGAACTCGCTGGCGGTGTCGCTGCGGACCTGGCGGTCGAAGATGATCTCGATGGTGTCGGGGCGGCCGAGGTCGAGGTTGTCGGTGACCAGGGCGTCGAAGAACGCGCGGGCGTAGCGGGGCTGGGTGAACACGATGGTGCGGGACACCTCGACCTGGGCCATCGACAGTTCCCGCCACCAGCCGGCGTCGCGGTCGGCGGCCGCTAACGGCAGCGGGAGCCGGTGCAGCCACCGCTGGAAGAACACCTCGATGCTGCCGGGCTGCAGGCTGTCGCAGATCCGCTGCAGCAGCCCGGGATCGTCGCAGGCGGCGAACCCGTTGGACAGCTCGGTGAAACCCGGGCCCAGCTTGCGTGCCTGCTGCCTGGCCCATTCGTGGCCGTTGACCCAGACCTTGACCGGCCAGGGGCAGTAGGTGCAGACCTTGATGAAGGCGGGGCCGAACCCGGCGTCGTGCAGGTAGAAGTAGTAGACCGTGACCCGGCGGTCTTTGTTGTCGAAGGAGAACTGCGGGCACCGGCCCGGGTCGGTGTCGCGCTTGCGGGCGATGAACACCCGCTGCGGCTCCTGCGCGACGCCGATCGCCGCGACCTGCGACCGCCCGGTCCGGGCCGCCGCGTCCAGGTAGGGCTGCATGATCTCGATGTTGCGGTCGGCGGCCTTCAGCGTCACCACCGGGATGTGATTGGCCTCAGCGAACGAGGCCACCCGGCGCCGGAACGCGTCGCCGATCTGCTGCAGGCACGCGGCAGAGGGGATCGGGTAGCCGCGATGTCTGAGGAACTGCACCAGCTGGCCGCTGACCTGCAGCGGTCCGAGATAACCGTGCAGGTAAACCCGGTCCAGGCACTCCAGGTCCAGCCTCACGTGCCCGTCCAGCACGTCGTTCACCGTGACCGGCACCTCGCGCATGATCCGTGACGCCATGACAGCCTCCGCAACGTGGCCTTCGCACGGATGATGCGCTCACCTGCACGAACACGCCAGCCCGAGCCATCACCTCGGCGGTATCAGGCGGAGCCTGCCTGGGAGACTGAAGGACAGCTCGTCCCGGTTCACTGCTGTCTTCTACTCAGGTGGCTCCGTGCAGGTTCGGGTTAGCAAGGGCGGCATTCACCACGATGCGGTGCAGCCAGGTCGCGACCGCGGAATCGCCGTCAATGCCGGCGGCGCCGTCGGTCTGTTCCCGGAGGATGTCTGCGTGTCCGACGTGCCGAGCGGTTTCTTCGATCATGTGGACGTAGACCCACCGCAGTGAGACCTGGCCCACGTCTGGCTCCGGCACTGCGTCATCGAGAGCGAATCGTGCTGCTGTTTGTCGCGACTGCTCGCAGGTTTGCTCGTATTCCTTGACCAGCGAGCTGACCGTTTCGTTCTCGGCCAGGTCCCAGCTTTCGTCGCCGCCTCCGACGTTGGGACCGATATCCTCTGGCTTGCGTCCGGCCAGCACTTCCTGAAACCAGCGTCGCTCGACCCCGATCATGTGCTTGATCAGGCCGGCGAGCGTAGTTTTCGACGGCACGCGCCGATGGCGGGCTTCGTTCTCCGAGATGCCGTCTACCTTGCTGACAAGCACCTGGCGGTGGAAGTCAAGGAAGGCCTCAAGGACCTGACGTTCGCTGCCTGTGCTATCGGGTTGGTCGGCAGTAGGCGGCGAGGCGGGAATCGTCATGGTGACACAGTAATCGCGTCGTCAAAGCAATAGATCTCGGCTCACGATCGCCCGGCCGTGATGCTTTCCGTCATGACCAGAACCGGCTGCGCGCGGATCGCGCTGGCTGACATTCAGGGCCAGGGCCGCCGCTCAACGAGAGCCGTCGCGCGTGAGAATCAGGTGACGGGCCTAGGTGCTTGCCGAAGTCAACCAGAAGTCATCCGTAAAGTGGCGCCAGATCTCACCCGCGAAGCCAAAGGACGCAGACGACGATGACGGCCTGTCCGGCGCTCTGATTCCTGTTCTCGGCCTAACGCTGGCGGGCATCGTCGGCGTTCGCATTTACGGGGCCGGGGCTGTTGCGCGCGTCAGCCGTGCCTGGCGACAACCATCGCCCACTGCCTCGCCACGGAACTGGCAGCATCGGACTCGGCGGAAATAGAATCATCCCGGTAGCGTGCGGCGGTGCGTACCTTGGCCATGAGTAGAGGCTTTTGTATTCGACCTGCTGTACGCCCTCGTCCATCTCGGGACATACGCCAGCGGCACTGGCCGGATCGGCTGGCCGGCGCACATCCTTGGCGCTGAGAAAACCGACCTGCTCCTCCAGGAAGGAAGTAGGTGGTCATTGTGTGCCGGCCCGGGCGAAGTTCATGAGGATTCCGGTTAGCGCGATGCTTGCGGTGTGCTGCGCGGCGGCGGCTCTGGCGGGATGCGGGTCTGGCAGCGGCCCGGATGCACTGACCGCACCCACTCAGGTCGTCCGCACGTCTGCCGGGACGGTCGCCTACCGCGAGCTGGGCAGCGGGTCCCCGCTGCTGCTCATCGTGGGAGCGGGCGCATCCATGGACGGCTGGCCCCCGAGTTTCGTCGACGCCCTGGCCGCCCATCACACAGTTGTGGTCTTCGACAACGCCGGGATCGGCCGGACCTCTGCTGTCTCGGCGCCGGCTTTGCTGAGCGTCGCAGCCATGGCCAGCCAGACGAGCGCCCTGATCTCCGCGCTTCGGCTACACCGCCCGGCCGTGCTCGGATGGTCAATAGGAGGCATGATCGCGCAGGATCTGGCTGTCACCCACCCGGCCCAGGTCAGCCGGCTTGTCCTGGCCGCTACCACAGCAGGGACCGGGAAGGCACTGCCCTCCCGTCCTACACTGCCGCCGTGTTCTCCCTGAGCCCCGCGAAGCAAGCCACCGTGCTCTTCCCGGCGAATCAGGCCGCCGCAGCCAGGGCTTACCTCAGCAGCATCCAGCAGTACCCGAGCTTCTACACGCCATCCGCGGCCACATCTCGCAGCCAGGTCCGTGCAGTTCAGCGATGGCTGGCAGGACAGGACCCAGCCGGTCGGCTGGCAGGAGATATCCGGGTGCCCACGCTGGTCGCCGGCGGAACGCGGGATCAGTTCATGCCGGTGGCCAACGTCCGGCTCCTAGCCAGGACCGTGCCCGGCGCGAAGCTGCTTCTCTTTGACGACGCCGGCCACGCCTTCTGGGCCCAGGACGCAGCGAGCTTCATCCGAGCCGTCGAGACCTTTACGGGCTGAAAACCGCACAAGCTGAGGCGCGCAGCATCTGCTGCCGGCATTTGGTGCAGTCCAGCTGAGTCACATAGACGAGGCCGCCGTGCGACGCTGGCGGAAGGAGCGGCTCGATAGCGACCTAAGAGCCGAGCATCCGGTTGGGCCCGTCACCGTCGCCGAGGGCCGCCGGCTTCTGCATGCCAGGACTGTTTGTTTGATACTGGCGCACAAGCTCGCGACTGCGAGGCGTGTTTGAGGCAGGCGCGCGAGACCAGGCTCGCCCTAGCGTGCTATCGCCTCTGACATTTCGCTTCGTAAGCGGCGTCGTCACGGGATAGCTGCTCGGCGTTCAGGTAACTCTGCTGAAGGTCCGGGAAGGGAAAGTTCGTGCAGGTGCGCTGTGCAGCCTGGTGAGAACATCGGCGGCAATCTGGGCCGCGGCGGCCTCTGGTTGTATCAACCTCATCTGGACCCACCTTGACGCTCTGATCTGGTCCCGGCCCTTTTTATTGGGCGCACGACTGCAATGAGGTGGCAGCCGCGCGGTTGGCGGCGTGGCCGCTCGTTGTCCAGCCGGTGCTGGAGCGATGGCTTGAAGCTGACCCGTTGATGACATCAGCCGTAGTGTTCGAGTCGTGACCTCTGAGGACGATTTGCACCGCCAGCCAGTCGGGTACGGGTTCGTGATCCTGCCTCGCCAGCTCAGCCAGGCGACGCTTGCCAGCGCCCGCCGGGAGATCGGCGAACTGCTGGCAGGAACGGAGTGGGGATCAGGATTCGACGGAAGCAGGACGCGTCGTGTCTGGGCCTTGCTATCACGGACTCGTTGCATGGACGAGGCGACCCTAGACCCTGTGGTCCTGGAGATGGTGCACCGCACCATCGGTCCCGGCTCTCAGTTCAGCCTCACCCAGGCAACGCAGATTCACCCGGGCCAGACCGCGCAGGTCCTGCACTACGAGCAGGGCATTTATCCGCTCCCACGCGACCGCGAGGTCATGATCACGGCCATGTGGGCTTTTGACGACTTCACGGCCGCAAACGGGGCGACGCTGCTAGTGCCGCGCAGTCACGAACTCGGCGAAGGCAAGCCTCACCTCACCGACACGATCCCGGCGGAGATGCCCGCAGGATCGGTGCTGATCTTTCTCGGCCGACTCTGGCATGCCGGCGGTGCGAACGTCTCGGATCACCCGCGCACTGGCGTCATCATCGACTACGTGCAGCCCTGGCTGCGGCCCTGCGAAGCTCATTCGCTCAGCGCGGATATTGATCAGGTCCGGGCACTGCCCGAGCGGCTCCAGGAGTTGCTCGGCTTTAACCAGGCCACGCCCTTCGGCTTCATCGCCGGCAAGCACCCGATGGCCTGGCTGCGGGGCGATTTACTGAGCACAAGCCCGGACGAACTGGACCGGCCCCTCGGTCGCTGACCGTATGTCAGACCGCTATGTCACGCTATGGGTATGACGTTGACGACTCGGATGCTCACGCCGGAGACATGGGACGACTTCGCCACGCTGGTCGAGGCTAACAATGGCGTCTGGGGTGGTTGCTGGTGCATTGGATTCCACCCGGAGGGCGTCGGCCACGGGCGCGAAGGAAACCGGGAGCTGAAGCGTCAGCATGTGACGCGCGGAACGGTCCACCAAGTGCTCGTCTACGACGGTGGGCGCTGCGTCGGCTGGTGCCAGTTCGGACCACCCGCCGAGGTGGCAACCATCAAGAACCCCAAGGCCTATGAAACGGGCCTAGCCGAACTGCCGGACTGGCGGATCGGCTGCATCTTCACCAACGCGAAGGACCGCGGCGAGGGCGTCGCTGCCGCTGCGGTCGCGGCTGCACTCGAAGAGATCAAACGGGCCGGTGGCGGTGTCGTGGAGGCCTATCCGGAGCAGACCGAGGAGCGGCCACCGCAGCGAGGCGCCTATCTGCATACCGGACCTGAGGAGTTGTACGCGCAATACGGCTTCACGCGGGTACGGAAGATCGCGAAGTGGCGATGGGTCATGCGCACCAAGATCTGATCCCGCCGCTAGCTGCAGTTCTCGCAAGGAATACACCCTGGGACTCCGCGCTCCTGTGTGTCGATCCCGCCTGGCACCCCCGGGTCGCGTTCGACAAGAAACGCATCGGCTTCTCCCCCCGGAGCCCGCGACAACAGACGTGTACCCGCGGCGGGCGCCCTGGTACCGGGGCGCCGACGTTGGCCAAGCGCGCCCGCAGCGCAGGTGACCGGGCCGACCTCAGGTCGGGAGCATCGCCGAGCGCCATCTCTGGGTGAAAGTGGCGTCATCACACTTTAGTCGCGGTTCTCCCCGTGCTAAGCAGGGTCGATGGAGAGCGCCACCAAGAACCGCCAGCCAATGCATGCTCTGCGAGCGATGGCCGCCAAAGCGTATGGCCGCGGCTCGGTCCCGGCAGGGGACGACTGGGTAAGCGAGCTGGGCCACGGCTGGTTCAGTGTTGTCTACCAGATGCGCCTGGTTGACGACCGCGCAGTTGTGCTGAAGATCGCCCCACCGCCAACTGTCGAGGTGATGACGTACGAGCAGGGCGCGATGGCGATCGAGCTGGCAGCGCTGCAGCTGATCAAAGAGCGCACGGGGGTGCCAGTCCCTGCCGTCGAATTCGCTGACCAGAGCCACGAGCTGTGTGACGCCGACTACTTCTTCATGCCGTACGTCGATGCGGACAACCTCGGCATCGTCAAGGGGCAACTAACAGCTGCAAATCTTGATCGCTTTCACGAGGCGCTCGGGTCGGCCAACCATGAGCTGAACTCGATCCGCGGCCCCTGGTTCGGGCCTCTCGCTGGACCTGCTCACCCAGGCTGGCGGAGCGCATTCACCCGGATGGTCGAAGATGTGCTGCAGGACGGCGAGCGGCGGCATGTCGACCTGGGCTGGGACTACGACGTCATTCACGAAGTAGTTGCCGCGAACTCGGGCAGCCTGGATGAGGTAACCGACCCCGCCTACGTCGAGTGGGACCTGTGGGACAGCAATGTGATGATCCGCGACGGTGCAATCGTCAGCATCATCGACCACGAGCGGGCGTTCTACGGGGACCCGCTGATTGAGGCAGGTTTCGCGGGCACCCAGCTGCCGGCGTTCGGGAATCCGGCCGCGTTCATGCGCGGATACGGTCGGGGTGATCTGACAGAAACCGAGCAGGTTCGCCGTCGCCTCTACTGCCTGCACCTGGCTCTCATCATGGTCATCGAGACCGTCTACCGCGGGCACACTCATCGTCGGCAATACGACTGGGCGCGCGGTCAGCTGACCGACGTCATGGCGTTGCTCGGGCGCTTGCCAAGCTGAACACGGCGATGACCAGACCGGTCGTCCGGTCGGTCATCGAGCAGTTCCTCTGAGCTCTCTCGGGTGTGCGTCCATTTTGTAGGTGGTCGAGATCGTTTAGCCGGTTGCGCTGCTCAGGCGGTGGGTGTCTGGTTGTGACTGGGGCCAGATCCGGTCCTCGGTTCTGGTGGCCCGCTTGCAGCGGAGTGCGGTTATGGCGTCAACGGAGCCCAGATCCTCGCTTATCCGCGAGGGGCTCCTAGCATGGCCTGATGGCCCGGCGATGCGAGTCCGCGTGACCCTCCTTGGCGTGCCGGCGCAGTTCGCGGCCGACACCCTCGCCCGTGAAGGCGAAGCCGCCTGGGCCTGGCTGGCGCGGCTTCCGGAGCTGGTTGGCGAGCTGTGCGCGCGATGGGGTTTGCGGGTAACCGGCGATCCGATGCACGGCTACATGGCGCTCGTGGTGCCAGTGCTCCGCGGTGACTCCCGGTACGCGCTTAAGGTGTCGTGGATCGCGGGATTGATGGAGGGTCTGATTACGAGAGGGTGGGGTCATGCCAGCACGAGGAAGTATCCGCAGAGCTGCGTGAGCGTTCGCAGCGGCTGGTGAGTGAGGCGATGGCGGAGGATTCGTCGCTGTCGATGAACCAGGCGGTGCTGCGGATCGGCGATGGTCGGGGTGGTTCGGACACGCTGCGGGGCTGGGTGAAGCAGGCGGCATGATGCGGGGCTGCGGCCGGGCACGAGCACGGCGGAGACGGCGCGGGTCAGGGAACTGGAGCGGGAGGTCCGCGAGCTGAAGCGGGCTAACCAGATCCTGCTGGCAGCCCGAGTTTCTTCGCGCGGGAGCTAGACCCGCGACTGCCGTGGTAGTCAGTTTCATTGACTCTCACAAGGCCCGGTTCGGGGTCGAGCCGATCTGCAGGGTGCTGTCACAGCATGGCTGCAAGATCGCCCCGAGCACGTATTACGCCGCCGGTCCCGGCGCCGTCAGCGCGGTCGGTGCGGGATGTGACGGTGCTGGCCGAGGTTAGCCGGGTGTACTCGTCCCGGGCTGCCGGGGGCCTGTACGGGGCCCGGAAGGTGTGGCTGCAGCTGGCCCGCGAGGGCATCGTGGTGCCGCGCTGCCAGGTCGAGCGGCTGATGCGGCGCCGGGCTGCGCGGCATCGGCGGGGCCGTCCGTTCGTCACTACCCGGGCTGACCGGGCTGCGGCGCGGCCGCCGGACCTGGTGCGGCGGGACTTCACTGCCGCGGCGCCGAACCTGCTGTGGGTCGTCGATTTCACGTACGTGCCGACCTGGGCCGGGATGGCGTTCACCGCGTTCGTCACCGACGTGTTCTCCCGCCGGATCGTCGGCTGGCGGACCGCGGCGAGCATGCCGGCGGGGCTGCCGCTGGACGCGCTGGAAATGGCCCTGTGGACCAGGACCAGCGCCGGCCAGTCGGCGGCGGGGTCATTCATCACAGCGATGCCGGGTCCCAATATACGTCGATTCGCTACTCTGCCCGGCTGGCCGACGCCGGCGCCCTGGCCTCGATCGGGACCGTCGGGGACTCTTACGACAACGCCCTGGCGGAATCGGCGATCGGCCTCTACAAGACCGAATGCACTCAGCCCGAAGGGCCCTGGCGCGGCGTCGACGACCTCGAGCTCGCCACCTTGGACTGGGTCAGCTGGTTCAACACCACCAGGATCCACAGCAGCATCGGCGATGTCCCGCCCATCGAGTTCGAGAACAACTACTACCGTCAGATCAAGCCCGCCAGCAGCCGCTGCCGGGAGAACTCGCCCTCCACTAAACCCGGTGCGATTCAGAGCCCAGATCCTCGCTTATCCGCGAGGGGCTCCTAGCATGGCCTGATGGCCCGGCGATGCGAGTCCGCGTGACCCTCCTTGGCGTGCCGGCGCAGTTCGCGGCCGACACCCTCGCCCGTGAAGGCGAAGCCGCCTGGGCCTGGCTGGCGCGGCTTCCGGAGCTGGTTGGCGAGCTGTGCGCGCGATGGGGTTTGCGGGTAACCGGCGATCCGATGCACGGCTACATGGCGCTCGTGGTGCCAGTGCTCCGCGGTGACTCCCGGTACGCGCTTAAGGTGTCGTGGATCGACGGCGAGACGCTGAACGAAGCGGCGGCGCTTGCGCTGTGGAATGGCGGCGGCGCCGTGCGACTCCTCGACGCGGACGACGCGGCGGGAGCGCTGCTGCTCGAGTGGCTCGATCCGCGACGCACCCCCTTGCCGGAGAACTGCTCGCCAACCGGGACACGCACTACCAGAACGTGCTGGCAGGAGAGCGTGACTGGCTGGTGATAGATCCGGAGGTAATCCGCGGCGACGCTGAGTTCGGCCCCGCGCCGCTGCTGCTGTGGCGCAGGCTAGGGGAGGCGGGCGGACCGGCCGGGCTGCGGCGCCGGTTCGACGCTCTGGTGGACGAGGCTGGGTTCGACGCGGAACTTGCGCGCGGCTGGACGCTGCTGCGGGCCGTCGACTACTGGCTGTGGGGCCTGCACCACGGCCTCACCGAAGATCCCGCACTCTGCTCATTGCCCTGGGGCAGGTGGGTACCGGGCTGAATTCGTTCCAGCAGAAGTGCGCCGCAGCCTGACGACCACTGTCAACGGTCATTGAGAAGTCCGGGTGGGCGGCCGGGTGTTGTCCTGGCTGGTGGCCATCAGAAGTCCTGGCTGGTGGCCATCTGCTCTCCCCGGCCGCTGGTTAGGCCAAGGTCATCACTCCTTTGCCGGCGAGGGCCTGGGCGAGGCGGTGTGATTCGCCGTTGGTCTGGACGAGGTGGGCGTGGTGGAGCAGCCGGTCGACGGTGGCGGTGGCCAGGGTCTTGGGCATGATCGTGTCGAACCCGGACGGATGAATGTTGCTGGTCACGGCGAGGCTGCGGCGTTCGTAGGCGGCGTCGGTGATCCGGTAGAACGCCTCGGCGGCGTCCTGCCCGGCGGGCAGCATGCCGATGTCGTCGACGACGATCAGGTCGCTGCGGCAGATCCGGGTCACGGTCCGGGCAACTGATCCGTCGGCCTTGGCCCTGGCGATGGCGGCGGCCAGTGACTCGAGGGTGAACCAGGCGACTTTCAGGTCTTTCTCGATCGCGGCGTGGGCGAGAGCCTCGACGAAATGGGACTTGCCGGTTCCCGACGGGCCGGCCACGGCGAGATTCTCCGCCCGGCCGATCCATTCGAGGGTGGCCAGGGCGTCCTGGGTCGCGGCGGAGATGGAGGATTGGTCCGGCCGCCAGGACGAGAACGTCTTGCCGCAGGGAAACCCCGCGGCGCGGCGGCGCATGCGGCGGGTCGCGGCGTCGCGGCCGGTGACTTCCTCGGCCAGCAGGACCCGCAGGACCTCGGCCGGGTCCCACCGCTGCGCGCGGGCGGTGGCCAGCACGTCCGGTGCTGCGGTGCGCAGGTAGGGCAGCCGCATCCGCCGCATCAGCGCCTCCAGCTCGGCGGGGACCGGCGGCGCGGCCGGGCCGGTCACGAAGTCACCACTGCGCCGGCAGCGCCGAGCGCGGCCCAGCCGCCGGTGCCCGGCTGCGCGGAGTGCGCCTCGTCGGCGGTCACCAGTTCGCCGGCCGGGCCGGATCTGGACAGGTGATCCAGGATGGCGGCCAGGTCGTCGTCGCCGAACCGGCCCGCGATCGCGGCCAGGCCCAGCGCCTCATCGACACGGTCAGCTCCGACCACGGCGGCCAGCTCGACCGCGCGGGCCATCTTGGAGCGGACCCGCTGGGTCGCCGGCGGCCGCGGCCTCGGTCAGCCACCGGGCCGCGCCCGCGCCCACTTGCAGGAACGCTTCCTCGGCTGCCGTCCTGGCCCGCGGCCGGGGCTGGCGCGGGCCGTTGCCGGCCGGGTGACGCGGGTAATGCTCATCGAGGACCCGCGGGCTGCCGGGCGTGGACAACTCGTGCCGGGCGATCTCGGCCAGCCCGCGACTGCCGCGGGCGACGAGGACCAGCTCGCTGCCGTGCACCCGGCACCAGACCCGGTCCCCGACGTGACCGGGCGGGGTGGAGTACCGCACCGACCCGAACCGGACCGTCTGGTCCTCGTTCACCAGCCGTTCCTCGCCCAGCGCCAGCACATACGGGTCGGCGGGCAGCGGATGCAGATGCTGCCGCTCGGCAGCCAGCCGGTGATCAGGGATCGCGGCGCTTTCGCGATGCACGCGGGCGTTCACCCGAGTGCACCAGGCCTGGCAGTCTTCTTCCAGCTCACCGAAGCTCGAGTAGTCCGGCAGCAGGTTCGCGGCCGCCGGCACCAGGTCCGCCTTGGCGATCTTCACGGTGGCCTCGGTGCCGCCCTTGGATTCCGGGTCGAACGGCCTGCACGTCTGAACGACGGCGCCGTAATGCCGGCCCAGCGCGACCATGTCCGGGTGGCGGACCGCGATCCCGGCGACATGCTCCACGGTCACGGTCCGCGGGTTGTCAGTCAGCAGATAGGCCGGGACGCCGCCGATGACCCGCAGCGCCCGGTCCAGGCACGCGGTCAGGCTCCCCAGCGACTGGTCCCACGATGGCAGCACCACCCGGAAACGTGACCACGCCAGCCAGCAGCAGAACAACTGCGTCCGCCGGCCGCCGATCTTCGGGCCCTCGCCCCAGTCCCACTGCAGCCACATCCCCGGCTCGGGGATCCACGGCCGGTACGTCCGCCGGCGCCCGGCCCGCCACGCCGCCTTCGCCTCCGCGACCGCGCGCCGCGTCGTGCGTTCCGACCCCGCGTATCCCATCGCGGTCAGCTTGCGGTGCACCACATCCGCGCGGATCTTCCCGCCACTGCGGTCCACCAGTTCCTCGACCTTGCCGGCGAACTCATCCGCCGACCGAGGCCGCCGCGCGGGCACGGCCGGGTCCCGGCCGGCGTCCCGCAGCGCTACATATCTCAGCACGGTCTTGCGGTCCGTGCCGGCCAGCTGCGCCGCGGAGTGCGCGCAGCCGGTCAGGTCGTATGCCTCCAGAATTTCCATGATCTCCCTGCCAGACTTAGTCACGGGTCCCTCCGGGCCGAGATGAGTGAGATGCAGACACCTCGAACCCATCCACCCCGGGGGGATCACACGCATCAGGACACGCCGGTCACCGGGAGATCTGATGACCGTCCGCCGGGAATTCTGATGGCCACGCAGCAGGAGTTAACTGGCCGCACACCGGGATTTTCTCGTGGCCGCTAGCA
>CAVVBL010000012.1:0-31149 GCA_963746485.1 uncultured Actinomycetota bacterium
CGAGTGGTTATGGCCCGCCAGCTGCTGAAGTAGGAACTCAGCGCGCCGCGTCAGTCGTCCGGCCGGGCGGGCTGACCGAAGAACAGCGCGAACCACAGGCCGGCGGCATAGCTGCCGTCGGGCACGCGCTCGCGGCCTGTTCTTAGGGTATCGAGACTGGCTGGATCACCACCGCGCCGAGAGTCGGGTCGAGCTCGGTTGCCTGCGAGACGCCCGGCGGAGTGAGGACGTCCATTGCCTTCGGCACCGTCGAGGGGGCGACGGAGCAGATCGGGCTGGTCCCGGCGGGCGCGCAGACGCCGAACGTGTAGGCGCCGGGCGTCGCCGTGAACACGCGGGCCAGGTCCGGCTGGAATCCGTCCTGCCCGGTTAGCACTACGGTGAAGGCCCAGCCGGGACCCGGAGTGCCGAATTCGGCCTCCGGCAGCGCGAGCGTGACCGTGCCCGCGGTGTCATCGGTCACCATGAACGCGGTTCCGACGGAGCCGCCGCTGGCGTTCACCCAGACCGCCGACGCGAACCCCTGAGCCTCGACTCGCTCGCTCCAGGCGCCCGCGGCAGCGATCGTGTAGTTGCGCGTCGTGAACGCGGCCTGCGTTGAGGTGGAGGTCGCCGACGGGTCGTGCACGTAGATGTCGAGCAGCTGGGCGCCGAAGTCCGCGCCGAACGTGGGGGCGAGGTTGGCGATCGACGTCCGCAGGTACACGTACGTGCCATCGCTGATGACCTGGAAGCCGGTGAGGTCAAACGCGCCCGGCTGGAAGGACGACGAGGTCGGGTACTGGTACGTTCCCGGCCCGTTGTCGTCGCCGGTCGGGTCGGTGACGCTGAGGTCGGTGGTTCCGCCGGTCACGTTACCGACGACGGCCACCTGCGCGTACCCGGTGCTGCGGCCGCCGGCGGAGGTGGCGGTCGCGGTGATCACGTTGTTGCCGAACCCGACAGGAACGGTCACGGAGAACGATCCGTCCGCGGCCGCGACGGCGCTGACGACGGTCGCGGTGGCGCCGGTCGTGGTATCCGCGACCGCGACGTCGACGGAGGCGCCTGGCGCCGTCGTTCCCGTCACGGTCGTGGTTGAGGTGTTCAGGGTCGCGCCGGAAGCCGGGGCGGTGAGGGTGACCGTAAGGGCGCCCGGCGGTCCGTGCGTGATGTAACGGGCCGTCGTGGCAGCGGGCGTGTCGACAGTGCGGCCGGCGCCGAGGTCGACGATCAGCCGCAGTTCCTGCGCCTGCGCCCAGGTCAGCGGCGAGGCGGATCCGGCTGCCTTGCCGTCGGTGAACCCGATGGAGGCCGTTGCCGGATCGGTGCCATACGGCGAGGCGGGCAGGTCGGGGTCTTCCCAGGCCTGTTCCGGCACGAGGCCGACGCCGGAGGAGAAGCTGAGCATCGCATTGAGCAGCGCGGCGGCACCCGAGCTCTGGCCCTCGGCAATGTCGCTCTCGGCCCGCTCGCCGGAGAGAACGGGCCATAGGTGCCCGGTTCCGGTGTCGGTCGGCGGCCACGGCGCGCCGGTGACTGTGCAGCTGGTCTGGCTCGGCTGGTAGCAGTCGCCGTAGCCGTCGGCACTGCCGTCAGCCGCCGAGGTGCCGTACCGGTAGTAGCCGGTCCCGCTGGGCGTACTCACCGAGATCTGCTTGTCCAGCACGCCGAGCGATGCCTGCACGTCCGGGTCGCTGACGGGCAGCTCGCCGAGCCTGACCAGTTCCTGGAAACCGCCGTCGATGACGCTGCGCTGGTCCACCGTCGGGCCGCCGTTGCCCAGGCTGTAGGTGGTCGCGGCGTTCGGGTCGCCGGTCTTGGACAGGCGGATGAAGTTACTGGGCCCGTCCGGCCCGGTCGTGGTCACTGTCCAGGACTTGATGCTGCGCTGGAAGTAGTCGGCAGTGGCCTGGTACAGCCGCGCCCGCTGCTGATCCCCGTGATCGGCGGCGATCACTGAGGCAGCCGTCAGCCCGCCAATCTCGGCGGCAATGGTCGAGGGGGAGTAACCGGTCTGCTCCTCCCACCGCTCCACGCCGTCCGACGGCCCGTTCGCGACCAGGAAGTCTGCCGCCGGGCGGACATGGTCCGCCCACAGGGACGCATCTGAGGCCAGGCCGGCCTCGAGGTCCATCAGGATCGGGTAGGCGACCTCGTCCAGCTGCAGCCCGCCGGTGTCCGGGGCAGCCTCGCCGTTCAGCAGCGAGTTGCGCGGCATGGCCCCGTCGGGCAGCTGCTGCCGGTCGAACAGGAACCGGACGGCTGCGCGCGCCGTGGCGGTGTCCCCGTCAGCCAGCAGGCCGGTGAACGCCTCGTACAGGTCGCGGGCGAAGACCTCGCGGTAGGAGCCGAAGTAGGCGGGCTCCCCGCCGGAATCGGTGCCCGCGGGCACCGACTGGCCCCACGGGCTGGCCAGGGAGGCCACGATCGCGCCCGGGTAGGTCTTGTCCTCGCTGGCCTTGAGTACGTTCGCGGACAGGTAGTAATGCGCGTCCAGCGTGGCGGTATCGCTCGCGGGCTCGCCCGGATAGTGCGCTGGCGGGCGGTTCAGTCCGGCGTCGTAGGCGGCCCAGCCGGCCACGTACTTCACTTCCTGCAGGCCGAACGGAACGCCAAGCGAGCTCTGCGCGGTGCTGATGGCGCTCGCCTGGCTCCGGCCGAAGCCGAGCGCGAGGGTGACCGTGCCGCCGCGGCTCAGGGCGAGTTCCTGGGTGGCCACGATGTGACCGTCGGGCGCGGAGGTATAGGCAGTCAGCGCGTGACTCGTGTCCAGCTGGGTGAGGCCGTCACTGGCGGTGCCTGCATAGCCGACGCTTGCCTCCGGTGACGGGCTGCTGTCGGCCAGCGCCATGTAGGTCGGCACCGCGTACGTCCGGTTGGTCGCGTCGGTGACCGTGTTCGTGCTGTAGACGACCGGGACTGCCGATCCGCCCGACGTCGTGACGACGCCGGTGTTCCCGCCGGCGTTCTGCGTGCCGCCGCCGCCGTTCCCGTTCACATGGGCGTCCAGCCGGGCGTAGACGTGCAGGCCGGATACCTTCGTCCCGGAGCCGGGGATGGCACTCAGCCGGGTGCGCATGAGGACGGTGTCGCGTGCCGCGTCGGTGATGTACGTGGTGGTCAGCTGGTAGCCGTGCGCGGCGTCGGCTGCCGTGACCGTGCAGGCCATGCCTGTCGGGTCGGCACTGACCGAGTACGTCATGTCCCTGGTCTGCAGGTCGGTGAACGTTGACCCGTCCGTGACGACGTACTGCAGAGTGCTCACGTTGGTGTTGTCGATCGTCGGCTCATAGGTGTCGGACAGCACGCCGTCCGCCACCGTGTACCAGACCTTGGACCGGGTCCCGGCCGCGGTGCCGACGCAGTCCTTGCGGGCGAGGTCGAAGTAGGACATGTCTCCGGGCGCGCCCGGTGCGACAGAGGCTGTGCCGGAGGCGGCGCTCGTGCCGGAGGCGGCGCCGGTCGTAGTGGCGGCTGTGGCGGTGCTGACCGACACCACCAGGCCGGCCGTGGTGACGGCAGCGACGACAGGTAACGCAGCCAGGATTCGGCGTAGAGGTCTGCGAACCCGCCCTGATTTTGCCATCCAGCCCTCCTGAGGGAGGCGTCGCCAGCAATCGACCGATTCCCGCCGAATCGTCTCCCCGGACGCTGGCGCTGTCAACAGCCCGGCGGGGAAGATGACGGGTCCGCGCACCGCTTTTTCGTCAACCTAGATTGACTTTGCATTCTGTTGGTGACCTAGGAATCCGGCAAATCATGCTGAAAGGGTGCCGGGAAACGCTGGTAGGAATGAAGAGTCGGCGGCGGGCAACGCATACCGGGATATAACGGGTGCCAGATGCCGCCCGGATGCGGCCGCGGGCGCTGACTGCCGCCTACTCGGGGATGCGGTACACCGCGCAAGCTGTGTCGGCGAGCACCGCTGCACGCTCTGGCGCAGTCAGGCCGGCTGTCAGCGCCCTCGCCGCTGCCACGACGTCGCCGTAGCCGGCGCTGAGCGTGGAGACTGGCCAGTCCGAGCCGAACATCAGCCGTTCCGGCCCGAACGCCTCCAGCGCGATCTCCGCGTACGGGCGCAGGCGGTCGGCAGTCGCCTCGCCGAGGATCCCGGACAGCTTGCAGACGACGTTCGGCAGGGCGGCGAGCGCGCGGAACGACCGGGCCCAGGCGGCGTCGGGGGGCCCATCCGCGGTCACGTCGACGTTGCCCAGGTGATCGAGAACGAACGTCAGGTCAGGCACGTCTGCGACGGCCCGGACCGCGGCCGGGAGCAGTGCAGGCGGCAGGACGAGGTCGAAGACGAGGCCGGCGGCGGCAACCGCGTTCAGGCCGCGGCGGACGTCGGGCCGGCTGAGCCACAGCGGGTCGGGCTCGGTGAGCAGCGGGTGCCTGATGCCCGCCAGGAACTGGCCGCCCGGTGCCGCCCGCAGGCTGGCGAGGCTCTCGCCGACGCGTGCGTCGGTCAGGTCGGCCCAGCCGACGACGGCGGCGATGAGTCCGCCTGCGTCGGCCAGCGCCATCAGTTCGGTTGTCTCCGCCGGCTCGGTGACGGTCTGGACAACGACCGTGCGGCCGATGCCGGCGGCGGCTGCCAGCGGCGCGAGGTTGGCCAGCGAGAAGGCGCGCCGCAGCGGCGCCAGTACCGGATTGCTGTCGAGGAATGGCTGCGGGCGCACGGCCAGGTCCCACAGGTGGTGATGCGCATCGACGACAGGGAAGTCCGTCGGCTGGTTAGGAGCTGGCATGACTGACTCGGCAGCTGGCGCCGTCAGAGACCGAGGTCGTCGAGCCGTTTGTGCAGGTCAGCTCTCGGCCCGGAGTAGGTGCCCGTTGTCCGCTGCTGCCTGGCCGGGGTGCCGCGGCTGGCAGCACCAGCGACTGGCAGCACGGCCGCTCCCGTTGCGCCCGTCACGGTCCCGCCTGTCACGGTCCCGCCTCTCACGGTCCCGCCCGTCCCGCCGACGCCGGACGCGGACGCTGCGCCGGCAGCGGCTGCGGCCTGCTTCCGCCTGCTCCTGACCCTGCGGTCGCGGAAGACCCACCCGCCGACGATGCCGCCGACCAGGCCGCCGATGTGGTCCTGCCAGCCGATTCCGGCCTGCGGCAGCAGCACCGTGAACTGGTAGGCAAAGCACAGCGCCATCACCGCGCCGATGAGGATGTCGATGCCGTGCCGGTCGAAGAACCCGCGGACCAGGATGTAGCCCAGGTAGCCGAACACCACGCCGCTGGCGCCGACGCCGATCGTTCCGGCCGCGCCGAAGAACCATGCCGCCAGCCCGCTCACGACGATGAGCAGCGCGGTGAGCCACAGGAACCGGGCCACGCCCCGGTAGGCCGCCAGGAAGCCGAAGATGAACAGCGGCCCGGAGTTGCTCTCGATGTGCGTCCAGCTCACGTGCAGGAACGGGGCAGTGAGGATGTAGGGCAGGCTCGCCAGGTCACGCGGCTTAATGCCGTAGTTGTCGAGGCGGTAGTGGTCAGCGACATTCAGCAACTGGATCAGCCACAGGACGGCCAGGAAGGCGACCATCACGAACAGGGCCTTGCGGGCCTCGGCCACCAGGGATTCAGCGTCGTCGGTTCCCAGAGTCCAGGCGCGGTGCTTGGGGCTGCTCATCACTTCCGTTCCCGCCGCGTCCTGGTCAGGCGCGGGCATGGCAGAGGCTGCACCAAAGCTAGCCGCAGTACGGCAGTGCGCGGAAGGCGCGGCCGGCGTCGCTGCCGGCATACCGGCGGAAATAGCTGGCGGCACGCCGCACGACACGCCGGCCAGGCGGCGTGTCGCCGCCGCCGGCGGTCCCGGACTGTGATCACAGCTGCCAGCCATTACGCCGAGTAATTGTTACAGTACGTATTGCCAAACTGTGATCTGCGCGACACCAATTACGGGTTTCCGGCACAGCTTTTTCGGCGGAAACGCTTGGTCCGAGTCTCCAGTTCTGGCAACGTGGTGGCGCGACGGCGCTGGGACCGAGGAACACGGCTCTGCGCGTCATAGCGCGAGCCGACTCTGGCCCGGCCGTCAAATGCGACTCGCTGCCCTGTACCGCAGCGGTCCGCGCGCCAGGCACTCCGCCCGGTCGCGCATGGCCGACGGAAGGACCGCATTGTCACAGCACCGGAGGCGGCCCAAGGCCCGGCGCCCTAGGCGCAGGCGCGTGGGCGTCTTCATGGTCACTGCTGCCGCCGCGACCGTGGCAGTGACTGCGATCGCTTTCCTGGTAATCACCGGGCGTCCCGGTTCCGTTACGGATCCGCTCGGCGCTGCCGTTGCTCAGGTCTCGGCTGGCAAGTCCGGCCTGGTGCTGGAGCAGGAGCGGCAGAAGGTGATCATGCAGACCGCCGCCACGGAAGCGTTCAGCCTGACGAGCTCCCCGAAGATCAGCACTGCACCGCCGCCGGTCACGACGACCGGGTCCGACACTGGCAGCACGGGCGGGGGATCCGGCCTGGTGCCCAGCGGTCCTGCGCCCGACCCGTCGAGCGCGCAGGGCATTGCCTACGGCCTGCTGTCGTCCTACGGCTTCAGCACGGATCAGTGGGGCTGCCTGGACGACCTCTGGCAGCAGGAGAGCGGCTGGAACTACGAGGCCGAGAACGCCAGCGGCGCGTACGGCATCCCGCAGGCCCTGCCCGGATCGAAGATGGCCAGCGCCGGACCCGACTGGGAGACGGACCCGACCACGCAGATCAAGTGGGGCCTCGGCTACATCAAGGGCGACTACGGGACTCCGTGTGGCGCCTGGGATCACGAGGAAGCGGACGGCTGGTACTAACCCCGTAACCAGGACGGGAACGGGGCCACCCGCACCGCAGCCCTCGCCGGGCCGCGGCCGGGAGCACCGGGAAACGACCTCCGGCGTCCGTTCCGGGCGCTGTTCCGGGCTCACTCGGCAGTAACAATTGGTAATTGAATCACTACGCAGAATCTCGGTCGGCTGATATTCCGGACGGCCATTCTGCGTGCCGCGTCGCCCCCCGGCGCCGGCCGTCAGGCGGGCCAGCCCCGGACGTCAGGGCGGCCAGCCCCGGACTGTCGGGCCACCGCCCCAGCCGTCAGGCGACCGCCCCAGCCGTCAGGCGCCCGGCAGCGGCCTGAACGTTCCGAGCGCGGTCTGCAGCGTGCTCTGGGCCGCGCCGAATTCCGCCGATGGTGCCCAGAGAGTGAAGGCATAGGGCTGCGCGCCCGACGTCGTGGTGAGCGTCACCAGGACGACCAGCTCGGTGAAGCTTCCGGTGCCGGGCTTCTGCCAGCGGAACTTGAGCTCGGCGGCGGGTGCCGTCCGGTCACCGCCGAGCGCGCGGAAGCCCGCTGAACCCAGCAGCAGCTTCGTGTAGCCGTGGTACCTCGCTGAATCCGCATGCTGGAGGTACGCGGCCTGCGCCAGCGGCAGGGCGTGTGCCCAGGGCGCCACGCTGACGCTCAGGTGAAACTCACGCAGGGCCTGGGTGAAGTAAGCGACCTGACCGCTCCTGTCCTGGGTGCAGGCGGCGGGCAGGCCGATCCTGAAGCCGGCCGCGGACGCGAGGGCGGCTGCGGTGAAGCGGTGCCAATCCCATCCGGGCGGCAGGATCGGAGTGCTCGGCGTCGGTGATGGCGACGGCGTCGCCGAGATGCTCGGGGACGGGATGCCGGTGCCGGTGGCAGTACTTGGCGATGAGCCGGCTCCGGTGAGCTGGCCGTGCGCCGTGGTCGTGGCGGCGGAGGAGCCCGAAGCCGGGGCAGTGGCAGCGCCGCTCGCACCGGGCGGCTTGCTTCCGCCCGGTGCCGGCTGACCTGAGCTGCCGGCTGATGCGCCGACCGGGGCAGTGGACTGCAGTGCCTGGGGGCTCTGGTCTGGTGAGTAGACGGCCCAGCCGATCAGCGCAGCGAGCACGATCGCCGCGAGCCCGGCTCCCGCCAGCAGCCGCGAGCGCTGCGGTGATGGGCGGCCGGGGCCGCCCTGCTGCCAGAACCGGAGCGCGCCGAGGCCGCCAGACCCGCCGTCACTCCCGGCCGAGCCGGGGCCGGGGGCGGAGTCGGCGCCATCGGCGGGCGCCGCGGCGCTGCGCTCGCCAGTGCCCGGTCCGATCGGCTGCCAGTAGACAGGCCCGTCCGCGCCGCCGCGCTCGGGCCCCGGCCCTGCTGCCGGGACGACCCCGCCGCGCGCTGGAGAGGCCGCGGCGACAGGAGCCCCGGCCAGGCGGTCAGCCGCGTCCGCGGCCGCGATAACGGCCGCGGCGACGCCGGGTCCGGCCGTGCCGTGCCCGGCGGTCCCGTCCGCGGTGGCTAGGGAGCCGGCTGAGCGGTCGCCCGTGTCCGCTGCCGCGGCGGTGTAAGGCGCGGCAGGGCTGGCGTCTGTGTCCGCGGCCGCGATAACGGCCGCGGCGGCAGGAGGCTCGGCCGCGGATCCAGCCCGCGCGCCGGCGACTTCCGGTGCGTCGGTCAGGCCGCCGACCGCCAGCCCGGAGGCCGCTAGTCCGGCAACCGCCCCGGCAGGCTGCGGATCGTCCGCCGGCACGTCCAGCACCGTGCCGCGCTTGGTCACGTCCGAGATCGAGAGCTCGGAGTAGACGGGCGGGTCGAGGAACGTGCTGGCATCCGGTTCCGGCGCGCCCGGTCTGGCGGCACCGTTAGCCGCTCCGGCGACGGCTGTCTCGCCCGTCGCGCCAGCGGCTGCAGCCGCCGCGAGCAGCCGCGCCGCCGCTGCCGCCTTGGGGCGCGCTGCCGGGTCTCTGCTCAGCAGGGACCCGATTACCGGGGCGAGCGGGCCCGCCGACGGTGCGCGCGGCGCATCCTCGGTCGCGATGCCGGTCGTGATGGCAGCGGGTCCGCCAGCCCTGTCGAACGGGCCGCGTCCCTCGACGGCCGCGAACAGGGTCGCGCCGACAGACCAGAGATCTGAGGCAGGCGTTGCGGCATCGCCCCGGACGCGCTCGGGAGCGGTGAAGCCAGGTGTTCCGACGACCATGCCGGCCTGCGTGATGCCGGGGTCCCCAGCGAAGGTCGCGATCCCGAAGTCGGTGAGCACGGCCGTGCCGTCGGTGGTGACGAGCACGTTGCTCGGCTTGACGTCACGGTGCAGGACCCCGGCCGCGTGCGCGGCGGCCAGCGCGGCGACCAGGTTCGCGCCGATCCGGGCGGCCTGGTGCGGTGGCAGCGGCCCGTCCTCGGCGATGACCCGGTCCAGCGAACGGGCCTCGACCAGCGCCATGATGATCCAGGGGCTGCCGTTCTCCTCCAGCACGTCATAGACCGTGACGACGCCCGGATGGCTCAGGCGCGCGGCCGTCCTCGCCTCGCGCAGCGTGCGCTGGTAGATAGTCTCCGCGTCCGCTGGCGACGCCTGAGCGGTGATGTGGACTTCCTTCACCGCGACGTCGCGCGCCAGCAGTTCGTCGCGTCCGCGCCAGACGATGCCCATGGCGCCGCGGCCGATGGGGCCCTGCAAGCGATAACGCCCGGCGATCAGCCTGCCCGAGCCCGTAACAGCGTGCATGCCGGGACCTTAGCTTCAGCAGGTTCACAGTGTCCTGTGAGGAAGATGAGAGTTTGACCCACGACAGCGTAGCGCCGGGAGGGTCCCGTTTCGTTACTGTTGCGGAGGCCGGGCCATGGCCGCCACGTCCAGGGCCTGATCCAGCTGTTCCGTGGTGATCTGGCCGCTCGCGACGTGCCCGCGGGCGATGACGACCTCCCGGATGGTGGCACCAGTTTCCAGCGCCTCGTGCGCGACCGCGGCCGCGGCCTCGTATCCGATGAACGGGTTCAGCGCAGTCACGATCGCGGGCGATGACTCCGCGTTCCGGCGGAGGTGCTGGACGTTGGCCGCGATGCCGGACACGCACTTATCCGCGAGCGCCACCGCTGACGATGACAGCAGCCGGAGCGAGGACAGCAGATTCCGGCCGATGACCGGCATCATGACGTTGAGCTCGAAGTTCCCGGCCGATCCGCCGAACGCCACAGCCGCGTCATTGCCGATGATCTGCGTGCAGACCTGGCAGACGGCCTCGCAGATGACCGGGTTGACCTTGCCCGGCATGATCGACGAGCCCGGCTGCAGGTCCGGGATCCTGATCTCGCCCAGTCCGGTACGCGGGCCGGAGCCCATCAGCCGTAGGTCGTTGCAGATCTTGTACAGGCTGACCGCGATCGTGCGGGCCACGCCGCTTGCCGCGACCAGGCCGTCCCGCGCGCCGGCTGCCTCGAAATGGTTGGGCGCCTCGGTGAGCGGCAGCCGCATGTCGCTGGCCAGGTGGCCGATGACGGCGGCCGCGAAGCCGGCGGGCGCGTTCAGGCCGGTGCCGACCGCGGTGCCGCCGAGCGGCAGCTCGCCTACGTCCGGCAGCACATCGCGAGCGCGCTGCCGACCGTGCCTGACGGCCGCGGCGTAACCGCCGAACTCCTGGCCGAGCGTAACCGGCGTCGCGTCCATCAGGTGCGTCCGGCCGCTCTTCACCACGTCCCGGAACTCCGCTGCCTTCAGGTCGAGAGCGTCGCCGAGGTGGCTGAGCGCGGGCAGCAGCGACCGCTCGATCAGCCGCACCGCAGCGAGATGGATCGCCGAGGGGAACACGTCGTTGGACGACTGCGACGCGTTGACGTGATCGTTCGGGTGCACGGGCCTGCCGAGCCGGCGGCTGGCCAGCGTGGCGATGACCTCGTTGGCGTTCATGTTCGACGAGGTGCCTGACCCGGTCTGGAACACGTCGATCGGGAACTGATCGTCGTAGTCGCCGCGGGACACCTCGGCGGCGGCGTCGTGGATCGCGGCGGCCAGGTCGTCGGGCAGGACGCCGAGCTTGCCGTTCACGACGGCGGCAGCGCCCTTGATCGAGGCGAGTGCCCCGATCAGGTCGCGGGACAGCGGCTCGCCGGACACCTGGAAGTTCTCCACGGCCCGCTGAGTCTGTGCCCCCCACAGTGCATCCTCCGGGACCGCGACCTCGCCCATGGAGTCGTGCTCAATCCGGAACCCGGCGGGCGGGCTCTGCGGCGGCTCGGTCACGGGCACCTCCGGGTCAGCTGGGTCCTGAGCCGATCGTCAGCAGCGGCCGCTTAGGCGCGGTGACGTCGGCGAAGAAGTCATTCCCCTTGTCATCTACCACGATGAACGCGGGGAAATCGCGAACCTCGATCCGCCAGACGGCCTCCATGCCGAGCTCCGGGTACTCGAGCACCTCGACCCTGGTGATGCAGTCCTGCGCCAGCTTGGCGGCCGCGCCCCCGACCGAGCCGAGGTAGAAGCCGCCGTGCTCCTTGCAGGACGCCGTGACCGCGGCTGACCGGTTGCCCTTCGCGAGCATGACCAGGGAGCCGCCGGCCGCCTGGAACCTGTCGACGTAGGAGTCCATCCGGCCGGCTGTCGTAGGGCCGAACGAGCCCGAGGCATAGCCTTCCGGTGTCTTGGCCGGGCCCGCGTAGTAGACGGCGTGGTCGCGAAGGTAGCCGGGCATTGGCTCGCCCTTGTCCAGCAGCTCGTTGATCTTGGCGTGCGCGATGTCACGGGCGACGACCATCGGGCCGGTCAGCGCGACCCTGGTCCTGATGGGATAGCGGGACAGCTCAGCCCGGACCTCGGCCATGGGTCGCGACAGATCGATCCGCACGACGTCGCTGTCAAGGTCGGTCTCGTCTGTCTCGGGCAGATACTGCGCAGGGTCGGTTTCGAGCTGCTCGAGGAACACCCCGTTCCCGTTAATCTTCGCCTTTGCCTGGCGATCCGCGGAGCAGGAGACCGCGATCGCCACCGGGCAGGACGCGCCATGCCGGGGCAGGCGGACCACCCGGACATCGTGGCAGAAGTACTTGCCGCCGAACTGGGCGCCGATGCCCGCCTCGCGCGTGATCTCCAGCACCTGCTGCTCAAGCTCGAGGTCGCGGAAGCCGTGCGCGTCCATCGAGCCGGACGTCGGCAGCGCGTCCAGGTACTTGGCCGAGGCGTATTTCGCGGTCTTGAGCGCGTACTCCGCGCTGGTGCCGCCGACTACGATGGCCAGGTGATACGGCGGGCAGGCCGCGGTGCCCAGGGACCTGATCTTCTCCTCCAGGAACGAGGCCATCCGGGCCGGGCTGAGTACCGCCTTGGTCTCCTGGTAGAGGTAGGACTTGTTGGCCGACCCGCCGCCCTTGGCCATGAACAGGAACTTGTACTCGTCGCCCCCGGTGGCGTAGAGCTCGATCTGCGCGGGCAGGTTGCTGCCGGTGTTGCGCTCCTCCCACATCGTGATCGGGGCCAGCTGGGAGTACCGCAGGTTCAGCTTCGTGTAGGCGTCGTAGACACCGCGGGCGATGTGCTCCTCGTCCCGGCCGTCGGTCAGGACGCTGCCGCCGCGCTTGCCCATCACGATCGCCGTGCCGGTGTCCTGGCACATCGGCAGGACGCCGCCGGCCGCGATGCAGGCGTTCTTCAGCAGGTCGCCGGCGACGAACTTGTCGTTCGGGCTGGCCTCCGGATCGTCCAGGATCGACCGCAGCTGCCGCAGGTGCGCAGGCCGCAGCAGGTGCGCGATGTCGTGCATTGCCGCGGCGGTGAGCTGCGTGAGCACCTCGGGCTCGACCCGCAGGAACTCCCGCCCGAGCGCTGACTCCACGCTGATGCCGTCGGTCGTGAGCAGCCGGTACTCGGTCTCGTCGGCGCCGGTCGGCAGCATGTCGGTGTAGGAGAACTCAGGCATAGGGGGCACATCCTCGTGGCCGGTAGTCGATGCTCTCATCGTATTTCGCGGCCCGAGAGCTCAGGCGCGCGACAGGGCCGCTGCCGGGATGCGGCAGCGGCCCTTCCGCTGATGCTGCGGCCGCCACGCGACCCCTGCGGCCGCCGCTTACAGGCTGGCCTCGAGCTGACTTGCCTCTGCCAGCGTCTCCTCGGCCCGGAGTTCCTCGGCCGTGAGTTCCCCGGCCGTGCTGGCCGCAGGCGGGTTTGCCCGGGCCGGGCTGGCCCCGGCACCGGGCTGGCGGGCCATCCGGATGACGAACGCGACCACGATCAGCGCGACTGCGTCAAAGATCGCCGCCGCCGTGAAGGACGCGGCCATGCCGTGGACCCGGATGTGCTGGGCCTGCGCCGTGGCCGTCGCGCCGATCAGCGGATGCCGGGCGGCTGCCCTGGACGCGGTGCCGTAGATCGTCACCAGGATGGCGAGGCCGAGTGCGCCGCCGACCTGCTGCATGACGTTCACCATGCTCGCCGCGGCGCCTGACGACGCCGGCGGAACCCCGGCCAGGGAGGCCATGGTCAGCGGCACGAACGCCACGCCCATGCCCAGCCCGAGCAGCAGCATCGGGATCAGCACGCCGGGGAAATAGCTCGTTCCGGCGTTCAGCTGGCCGAGCCAGGCCATCCCCGCAACCACCGGCAGCAGGCCGGCGATCATCAGCGGCTTCGGCCCGAACCGGGTCGCGAGCCGCGGCGCGAGCCGTGAGGTGGCGAACAGTGCCCCCGTCATCGGGACGAAGGCCAGGCCCGCCTTGATCGGGCTGAAGCCGAGCACTTCCTGGACGAACTGCGTCAGGAAGAAGAACGACCCGAACATGCCGGCCACCAGCAGCAGCCGGGCGACGTAGGACGCGGCGCGGCTGCGGTCACGGATCAGCCACAGGGGCGTGATCGGCTGGCTGCTCCTGGTCTCGATCAGCAGGAACGCGCCGAGGAGCAGAGCGGCCAGCGCGAACGAGCCCACCGCCACGCGGTCGCTCCAGCCGTGCGAGGCGACGTTGATGAAGGCATAGACCAGGGCCGACATCCCGGCCGTCGAGGTGATGGCGCCGGCCACGTCGAAACGTCCGCGCTGCCTGGCCGAGTTCGCCAGCAGCCGCGGCGCCAGCGCGACCACCGCGATGCCGATGGGCACGTTGATGAAGAACACCCAGCGCCAGGATGCCCACTGGACGATCAGTCCGCCGAGCACCAGGCCCAGCGACGAGCCGCCCATGGTCACGGCGGTGAAGATGCTGAGTGCGCGGACCCGCTCCCGGCCTTCGGGGAATCCGGCCACGATCGCGGCCAGCACGGCCGGCGACGCGATGGCCCCGCCGACGCCCTGGACAGCGCGCGCCGCCAGCAGGAGGCCGGACGAGGTCGCCAGGCCGCCCGCCAGCGAGGCGAGAGTGAAGATGGTCAGGCCGGCCATGAAGGTCTGGCGCCTGCCGAGAATGTCTGCAGCCCGGCCGCCGAGCAGCAGCAGGCCGCCGAAGGTCAGCGCGTAGGCGTTCAGGACCCAGGACAGGCTGGTCGCTGACAGGTGCAGGCCCGTCGCCATGGACGGCAGCGCGATGTTCACGACCGTCATGTCCAGGACGATCATGAGCTGGGCGCAGAGCACCACCGCCAGGGTGATGTTGCGCCGGTCGCGGCCGGACCCGGCAGAACCGGCCGGTGCTGCGGGACCGACCTGCTGCGCCCCGGCCGCAGAGCGGGCAGGCACGGACGAGGTAGGTGAAGAGGACATGGTTCCTTCCCGGAACAGTGTGGTGCGGTGCGCCCGCGGAACGTGCTGGCCGCGAGCATGCGTACGTGAAGCAGGCAGAGATCAGGGATGCCGGTGCCTGGCTGCGCTGGCCAGCACGGCGGGAGTGAGCTAAGCTAGGCTCTATTCGGAGGATCCCTCCGGTAACTATACGGAGGATGCCTCCGCTTTGCAACTCGATAATGGTGGTGTCGTTAATGGGCGCAGCCGAGCCGGTCAGCCAGACCGGACCGCCGAAGCGGGCTGACGCGCGCCGCAACTATGAGCGGCTGCTGGCCGCGGCAGCTGCGGCATTCGCCGAGCATGGTGCCGATGACGTGTCGCTCGAGGAGATCGCCCGCCGGGCAGGAGTCGGGATCGGCACGCTGTACCGGCATTTCCCGGCGCGGCAGGCGCTGCTTGAGGCGGTGTACAAGGAGCAGGTCGACGCGCTGGACGCGCTCGCGGCCAAGCTGATGACCGCGGAGTCGCCTGGCGCGGCGCTCGGTGACTGGATGCGGGCGTTCATCGCGTTCGGCCGGACCAAGCGAAGCCTCAGTTCCGCGCTGGTCGCCACCATCGGCAAGGACTCCGAGCTGATGTCCTCATGCAGCACCATCCTGCGCAGCTGCACGGATTCGCTGCTGGGCCGCGCGCAGGAGGCAGGGGAGGCCCGCCTCGACGTGAAAAGCGTCGATATCTTCCGGCTGGCGCACGGCCTGCTCATGGCCACCGAGGTGGCGCCGTCCGACCCCGATCAGCCCGCGCGGCTGACCGGGCTGGTGATCGACAGCGTGCTGACGCCGGCCGCTGCCGGGTCCGGCGACTGACAGTCGGCGCCGCTGGCCACGCGAGCCGGGCATGGGCCGGGCTTTCCCGGGTAACAACCCGGTGCCGGGCGACCGGCCGGTGCCCCGAGAGAACTCGGACGCCGGCCAGCCATCCGGACCAGCAGCGAGGGTGAGGATGGTGAACAGTGAGCAGCATCCCCGAGCAGGGTGGCAGCCCGGAGCAGACCGGTGCTCCCGTCGATCTCAGTGAGGCAAGCCGGCAGCTAGAGCTCGCGGCGCACGACATCGCCGTGGCGTCCACCTGCATAGGCCTGGGCAACCTGAACGAAGCGCACACCAACGTGATTACGGCGCGTGCGGCCGCTGACTCCGCGGAGGAGATCCTGCGCGTGACGCTGGGCTCCGACATGCACGCCGATATCTGACTCCGCCGCGGGCCGTGCTCAGGCCATGCGGCCTGCGGTCGGGCCCGCTCCGCTGGCCTGATCCCGCGCATCGCCGGCCTGCTGATCTCTGGCCTCCGCGAGTTCACGCTCGCTGACGGCCAGCGCCGCACGGGCGCCGGCGAGCCACTGCTCGGCCTGGTCAAGCCGGGCCCTCGTGATGGCTGCCTGCCGGCCGGCATGGCGGCTCGCGCCGGGGCCGGGCCAGCCGGGTACCTCGCCCGGCGCGACGCCGCTGGCCGGCGGCGGCGTGCTTGCGCTGAGTGCCAGCAGCCGGGCCGTCAGCTTGTCGACGCGCTGCTCGGCCCGGCGGACCGAGTCCGCGTCCCGTGCGGCGCGCCGTTCCCTCTCGCGCGCCGCGTGACTGTCATCGGCGAGCATCTGCCGCGCCGGGTTCCGTCCGCCGGCCAGCAGCACGATCAGCAGCGCCGACCAGCCGACCGCGGCCGGAACGGCGTCCCGTGAGTCATCGAGCGCCTGAGCCCAGTGATGGGCGAGCACGGCACCGGCCAGTGCTGCCACGAACAGCACAGTCAGGACGAGGCTGACGATCAGCAGCAGGCCGATCAGCAGCACTTTCCATCGCGGCCGCCCAGCGCGGTCAGTCAGGCCGCATCCGGCAGTGCTGGCGGGGGTGCTGGCGCTGGTTCTGTCCGTCGCATAGCCGCCTGGTCCGGCGGCCGGCGAATCGTCATCATCTTTCACGGCGTCCCTGCCGATGCTGGAGCTCATCACGCAATCAGGAGCGCTGACTCGTCTTCGTCACCCGATGCAGCGGCGAGGAAGCGCACCGTCATCATTCCCGCGCCGGCGGTCTGTCAGTCCGGTCGCATGCGGGCCATTGAGGCGGCCGAAGTCGCCCGCTACATCGCCATATCGTCCGAGAAAGACCCGGCCGGCGTGCTGCGCCGGACCGGCCTGCGCTAAATTAGTGTGTGACTCACACATCTATAGGTCGCGCCGCTCGCCCGGTCTCCGGGGCGGCGGCCCGCGGCTCGCGGACGACAGCGGAGGGGATAGCGATGGCGCACGCAGCAGGGACGTTCAATGTCGCAGCCTGGGACGAGAGCACCTATCAGGAGCTCGGCGGCGATGCGAAGCTCACCAGGGCATCCGTGAAGTTCGGCATGGAGGGCGACCTGGTTGGCGAGGCAACCTGGGACTCCGTGATGTGCTACCGGCCGGACGGCACAGCGGTGTTCACCGGCATCCAGCGCGTGACCGGAACGCTCGGCGGGGTCGACGGCAGCTTTGTCGTGCAGGCGGACGGGGAGTTCACTGACGGCCAGGCGCAGTCACGCTGGCAGGTCATCGAGGGCTCGGGAACCGGCGGCCTGGCCGGCCTGACCGGCAGCGGCGAGTCGGTCGCGACGGCAACCCCGCCGGGCACTTACGCACTCGATTACACCCTTGGCTGATCATGCCGGTCTTGACCGCCCGGCCAACGTCTTCGGCGCCCTGGCGCTGGTAGTCGCCGATCAGGTTGCGGACGCGACAGCGGCGGCGGCCGGCCGCGCCGACTCGGCCCCGGCCGCGCTGGCGGCTCTCCTGCATTTCCTGGACCGTCCGAGCGTGGACCAGCTCCGGCAGGTGCTCGGGCTCACCTCGTCGGGCACCGTGCGCCTGCTGGACCGGCTCGGGCAGGCCGGCTACATCGAGCGTGCGGAAGGGGCTGACCGGCGCTCGACCGCAGTCGTCCTGACCGAAACGGGCCGGTCAGCAGCGGAGGAGGTCTGCCGCGCCCGTGCGGGCGTACTGGACCGTGCCACGGCCGTGCTCTCGCAGGCGGAACGCGCCCAGCTGGACGCGCTGACCGGCAAGATGCTCGTCGGCATGATGCGGCCGCCCGGCGCCGTCCGGTGGATCTGCCGGCTGTGCGACACCGGCATCTGCCGCGGCTCGCCGGGGGGCTGCCCGGTCGGCAACGCCGCCAGGGACCGGTACGCCGAGGCCAGGTAGCCGGGTTACCGTGCGAGCCGGGCCAGCAGGGCCGCCGCTGCGGTGACGCCGGCGACCGTCGCGGCACTCATCAGGCCCAGCCCGGGGTGAGCCTGGTTACGGCAGCGGGCGATCGGTCCGCACGGACTCCCGGTCCGCCTCCTCGGCGGCGAGGTCATCGGCCACGATGTCGGTTCCGGCTGCCGAGGTGGCCGAGCCCGCGGCAGTCGCCGCCGCCTCCACGCCACTCCCGGCGGTCTCCTCGTGCACGTACCGGCCGCCGCGGAAGGCGGACGCCGCGGCTGCGATCAGGAGCACGACGATGGCCGTGCTGAAGACGATGACCAGGCCGTGGTGGAACGGCTGCGAGATCAGCCGGGGGAAGAACGCCTGGCCGGTGAGCATCGACACGTTGTGCGCCGGGAGACGGGCCAGGATCCCCGTTGGTGTCAGCAGCTGCTTGACCGGGTTATAGCCGAGGAACGCGGCGAACAGGCTGCCGACCGGCGGCAGCGAGGCGATCTGATGCGCGATCCCGGCCGGGACGCCCTGTGCGGTCAGGCCGCTGGTCAGCGTCTTCGGCAGCGTAGCCGCGAGACCCGCGATCATGAGCGAGAAGAAGACGCCGATGGAGAGCACGAACCCGGAGTTCTGGAACGTGGCGAGCATGCCCGAGGCGGCACCCCGCTGCTTGGCCGGCACGCTGTTCATGATCGCCGCTGCGTTCGGGGCGGAGAACAGGCCCATCCCGGCGCCGGCCAGGAAAATCAGCCCGGCGAACTCCGGGTAGCTGAAGTCGACCGGAATCAGCAGGAGGCCGGCGAAGGCGAGCGCCGACACCAGCAGGCCGCCGGAGGCGAAGGCGCGGGCGCCGTGCTTGTCCGACAGCCAGCCCGATACCGGTCCGGAGACGACGAAGCCAGCCGTCAGCGCCAGCAGGTAGATGCCCGACCACAGTGGCGTGTCCTTATAGGCATAGCCGTGGAGCGGCAGCCAGATGCCCTGCAGCCAGATGATCAGCATGAACTGCAGCCCGCCGCGGGCGATGGAGGCAAGCAGGGTCGCCATGGTCCCGGCCGCGAACGCCCTGATCCTCATCAGGTGCAGGTCGAACATCGGGGACTCGACCCTGGTCTCGATGATGCAGAACACGACAAGAAGCGCCGGACCGCCGATCAGCCCGGTCAGCACCAGCGGGCTGGTCCAGCCCATCGAGTGCCCGCCGTAGGGCTGGATCCCGTAGGTGATCCCGGTCAGGAGCAGGATGAGGCCGACCGCGAAAGTGATGTTGCCGAGCCAGTCGATCCTGGCGGGTGTCCTGAGGCCGACCTCCTTCAGGCTCAGGTACGACCAGATCGTCCCGCCGAGGCCGATCGGCACCGAGACGATGAACACGAGCCGCCAGTCAACGGCGGCGAGCAGGCCGCCCAGGATCAGGCCGATGAACTGACCGGAGATGCCGGCCACCTGATTGATGCCCATGGCCGTGCCGCGCTGGTCGGGCGGGAAGGCGTCGGTCAGGATGGCGGGGGAGTTGGCCATGAGCATCGAGCCGCCAATGGCCTGGATGACCCGAAAGCCGATGAGCCAGAGTGCGCCCTTGCCGCCGAGGAAGGGATCGAATGGCAGCGCCAGCGCGCCGAGGCCGAAGATCGCGAACCCTGCGTTGTACATCCTGACCCGGCCGTAGATGTCGCCGAGCCGGCCGAGCGTCACGACCAGGACGGCCGAGACGACCAGGTAGCCCATCAGCATCCAGAGCAGGTAGCTGATGTTGCTGGGCTGCAGCGGGTCAAGGTGGATGCCGCGGAAGATAGCGGGCAGCGCGATGATCACGATCGACGCGTTGACGGTCGCCGCGAGCATTCCGAGTGTGGTGTTGGACAGCGCGACCCACTTGTACTTCCCGCCGTGCGGGCCCTGCCCGCCCCCGGACCTGGCCACGGTGGATTCACTCACCCCGTCCGCTCGCGTACTTAATTGCTAGGACAAAACTAACAGGCGCTGCAGGCGTCGCCGGCTACGGCTCCGGTCGGTCACCGCGGGCCGCTTGACGTGCGGACTCGCGGAATGGCCAGGGTATTACCGCGCCGAATGGCGGTAATTCACATCTGGCTGTACCTAAGCCGTTACAATCGGCCGGTGCTGAACTGGATCCGCTCACTGACGTCATCGGCCGCGCGGAAAACTCTCAAGGGCGTCGACGTCTCGAGTTTCCAGGGTCCTCCTGCTGACTGGGCGAAGGCAGCGGGCAGCATCGTCTGGGCGGCGGTCAAGCTGACTGAGCTGGAGCCTGACGGCACGCGCTACGTGAACCCGGATGCGGCCGCGGACTGGGACTGGCTGAAGAAGAATAAGAAGGGCCGGATCGCCTACTTCTTCGGCCATCCTTCGGTCAGCGCGGCGGAGACCGTCAACTTTTTTCTGGCCGAGCTGAACAAGCTCGGTCTGCACGACACCGATGCGGTTGCGCTCGACCTCGAGGTCAGCGACGGCACGACGGCCGCGCACGTCGCGACGTGGAGTGCTGACGTGCAGTCCGAGCTGCACAGCAGGATCGGCCGCAAGCCGCTGGTGTACACGTTCATCGACTTCGCCGCGGCCGGGAACTGCGCTCATCTGGGCAGTTACCCGCTCTGGATCGCCGACCCGTCGCGGCCAGCGGCGACCCCCAGGTACCGGCCCCGTGGAAGACCTGGGCCATCCATCAGTACGACATCACCGGTGAGATCGATCGTGATGTGGCGAACTATGCCAGTCAGAAGGCAATGTTCACCGCGCTCGGCAAGACGCCAGCGCCCGCCAAGCCCCCGCCGCCCCCGCCGCCGAAGGAGCCCAAGGTGATCAATGTCGGAGGAAATGTCTCGGCTGTCGCGTCCGCCCGCTGGCCGGACGGCGAGATGGTCGTCGCCGGGCTCGGCGCCGACGGCTACATTCAGTCGGCCAGGTGGGACAACAAGGCGTGGAGCGAATGGGGCAACATCAGCCCGACCAAGGCGAAGGGGACCCCGTCGGTGATCGCCTGGGTCGACGGCGCGGGCGTGCTCTTCTACATCGAGGAGTCCGGCAAAGTCGTCGAGCTCACGACAACCGACCGCGGCAGGACCTGGGTCTGAGCTAGTTTCCGGCCCCGCGGGCGGGGGTGACCAGACGCGGCCGTGCCGAGCCTGCGGCCTGCTCGCCGCGCCGGCGGCGACCTGCGGCTGGAGTATCTTCTGAGTGTGACATACCGCCCGGCGCCCCGAGATCTTCGTGCCTCGGACTTTGACCGGGAACGCGTCATCAGCCTGCTCGGGGAGGCCGCGGCGGATGGCAGGCTGACTCCGGCTGAGCATTCCGAGCGCGTCGAGCGGGCGTGCGCTGCCCGCACTCTGGGCGATCTTGCCGTGCTGACAACCGACCTGGTCGGCCCCAGCGCGCAGCCCATCCGGCTGGACGGACGCCGGGCTGTCACCGGGGTGTTCGGACGGGACAGCAGGGACGGTCGCTGGGTCGTGCCGGACAGCCTGCCGGTCGTCGCAGTCTGCGGCGAGGTTGAGCTAGACCTGCGCGAGGCGCTCCTGCAGAGCGGCCGGATCATCATCTACGCAACGCTGATACTCGGAACCATTCACCTGATCGTCCCCGAGGGCGTGGCCGTCGAGATGAGCGGCACTGCCGTGCTCACCCGCAAGGTCACCCGGACCGTGCGCCAGCCATGGCCGCGGCTGCCCGCGCCGGGACAGCCTGATCTCGCGCAGCCGGTCATCGAGCTGCGAACGGTCGGCTTCGGCGGCACCATCAGGGTGACATCGCCCAAGCGGCCGCGGCGTCTCGGCGGCCTCCGCCGGGGATCGCTCCGCTAGCTCCGGCCATCCGCCACGGTCCGGATGCCCGGGAACCGCTGCCCGAACGATGAGCTTTTCCCGGCTCAGCCGTTGTACTGGCAGAACCGGCCATGGAGGACTGAGGTGTCTGAGCAGCAGCGACGGGTCGTCGCGTGGGTCACGATCTCGATTGACGGCTACACCAGCGGGCCGGGAGGTCCCGCGCAGGACACCTGGCTGTATGAGCACGTCCAGCGGGCATCTTCGGCGGCGCACTTCGAAGGGATCTGGCGGGGCGCGTCGACGGTCGTGGTGGGCCGCACCAACTATGAGGGGTTCTACTCGGCATGGCCGGCAATCACCGCTGACCCGGGCACCGATCCGCGTACCCGCGACCTGGGCGTGTTCCTGAACACGGTGGAGAAGGTGGTGGTCTCCCGCACCCTTCAGGAGGCGGGATGGGAGAACTCGCGGATTGCCCGCGATGTGGAGTCAGAGGTAAGGACTTTGCGGGATGCCCCCGGCCGGGACATCCTCGTGATTAACAGCGCGAGCGTCATCCGGGCGCTGCTGCGGGCCGGACTGATCGACGACCTGCGCTTCGCCGTGGTTCCTGTGCTCCTGGGTGGCGGCCTGCGCCTGTTCGCCGAGGGATTGCCGAACTCGGCCTGGGGCCTGACCCAGGCCACCATCCTGGAAGACGGCGCGATCGGCCTTCACTACAGCCGCGCCTGACCGGTCCTCGCCCAGGGCCGTTAGTGAAAGTCCACCGAGCTGTAGGCGCTGAGCTTCCACAGCTGGTGCTCACTGTAGATGTTGCGTACGGTCCCGGACCTGGCTCGCATCACCAGTGAGTGAGTGCTGGCCCCGCCAGACCGGTAGCGGACGCCGGCCAGCAGTTCCCCGTCGGTGATTCCGGTGGCGGCGAAGAACGCGTCATCCGACGTCACCAGGTCGTCGGTGCTGAGGACCCGGCTCAGGTCGTGGCCGGCGTCGAGAGCCTTCGCTCGCTCCGCGTCGTCGCGGGGCGCGAGCTTGCCCAGGATCACGCCGCCCAGGCACTTGATCGCGCACGCGGCGATGATGCCCTCCGGGGTCCCGCCGATGCCGAGCAGCAGGTCGACACCGGTACCGTCGCGCGCCGCCATGATCGCCCCGGCGACGTCCCCATCGGTCAGCAGCTTGATCCTGGCGCCGGCCTGCCGCACCTCGCTGATCAGCTCTGCGTGCCGGGGGCGGTCAAGTATGACGACGGTGACGTCTGACGGCGAGCAGCTCTTGGCGCGGGCGACCGCAGCCACGTTGACGGCTGGCGGCGCATCGATGTCGACGGAGCCGGCCGCCTCGGGGCCGGTGACGAGCTTGGACATGTAATAGACAGCCGAGGGGTCGTACATCGCGCCCCGAGCGCTGACGGCGATCACCGAGATCGCGTTGGGCATGCCGTTCGCGCACAGCCGCGTGCCGTCGATCGGATCGACGGCCACATCGCACTTCGGCCCGCTGCCGTCACCGACCTGCTCGCCGTTGTAGAGCATCGGCGCCTGGTCCTTCTCGCCCTCGCCGATGACCACGACGCCGTTCATGGAGACGGTGTTGATGAGCTGCCGCATGGCATTCACGGCGGCGCCGTCCGCTTTGTTCTTATCGCCCCGGCCGACCCAGCGCGCCGAGGCCATCGCCCCGGCCTCGGTGACCCTTGCCAGCTCCAGAGCCAGGTTCCGGTCCGGGGCATGCCGGCCAGGCTCGGGCGTCGCTGCTCCGGGATCCGCCGCCGGGTCGACCGCGGGGTCGGCGATGCCGGGGGCGCCGGCCACGCCGCCGAAGGCTGGGTCGCTGCCTGTGGCCGGCCCACCGGGCGTCGCGGCTGCCTGATCCTCGCTCATTGCCAAGCACCTTCCTGTCAGCGGCCCGTGATGGAATCCTATGTAGAAGGCCGGGCAGTCGGCCTGCCCGCCCTGGACCGGGCCGGGACCAGAACGCCGGAGCACATGACTACTACCGATCACGTACCTCACCTCAGCCGGGCCGCCGAGCGCGGCTCCTCAACCCGCGCCGTGCTGCTGGCAGCAGCCCGCGAGGTCTTCATGCTGGAGGGATACGCGCAGGCCGGCGTCACCGATATCGTCGCGCTCGCGGGCGCGAGTGTCGGCAGCCTGTACCACCACTTCTCCGGCAAGGCTGACCTGTACCTCGCGCTGTTCGAGGAACTGCACAACGAGCATGACGTCCGCACCCGCAGGGCCGTGCGGGAGTGCCGTGACCAGGGCGTCACCGATCCGATGCGGCTGCTGCTGGCGGGCGCCCGCGGCTATCTTGACGTCTGCATTGAGCAGCGGGATCTGGTTGGCATGTTCGCCCGCGGCGACGGGCCGCCCGGCTTCGAGGTCATGTGGCGCCAGCGGCTGTCGGACTGGGTCCATCGCAATACCGAGTTCTTCGCGCGCAGCGGTGAGCCTCTGGACGAGGCCGCCGCGATCGTGATGACCGGCGCGATGATGCTCGCGGTCGCCGAGGTCTCGCTTGCCCCTGACGCCGTCCGGGCGCGTCAGCTGGCGGATGGCGTGCTGGAGGTCCTGTCGAGGCTCCGCGCCCGGCCCGCGCCCCAGGCCTAGCTGAGCTGACCGGCACGTCAGAAGGGTGCACCGGGCTCGTGCCCGGCATCCTCTCGCCTGGCCAGCGCGGTGGCGAGCCGCGCGCGGGCGCCCTCCAGCCAGTCCTCGCAGATAGCGGCCAGCTGTTCGCCCCGCTCCCACAGCAGCAGTGACTCCTCCAGCGTGAGCCCGCCCGCTTCCAGCCGCTTCACCAGCTCAATCAGCTCGTCGCGGGCCTGCTCGTACGGGGGGCGGGAGCCATCCCGAGATCCGGCCGGCGTCTCGGCGCTGGCGTCGTCCTTGCTGCGTGCTGCCACCCTGGCAAGCCTAGTGGGCCGTAACGCGGTGAGACCCGGTGGCGATGAAGTGGCGAGCACATAAAGGGCCGAAGGGGCACGATGAACAGTCATGATCATCCTGGTGTGCGGCGCTCGTGTGCTGTATCAGTGCCCGGATCGTGCGCCACCAGGCCGGCGGCGCGGCACCGCCGCCGTCAGCGGGCCTGGCTCGCCGCGGCTGCGAGTTCCGGGGCAGAAGGGCATCCGAGAGCCCGGTGCCGGGCGCAGCGCACCAGGCCGGCGTACCTGGCCGAACTCGGCAGCTGCTGGTACCGCAGGTTCCCGTGGTCGCCTGTCAGCTGGCGGATGGACGGCCCGCACAGCTGACGGTCGCTCTACTGATCCGGCCGGCGGCCTGCCGTCACCGGCAGCTGATCGGCGGCGAACCTCACGGTCAGCACTTCGCCCTCGCTGACCTGCGCTGCCGAGAGGACCACGCTGGCATCGGCCTGCTGCACGATCGCGTAGCCACGCCGCAGCGTTCCGGCCGGCGACAGCGCGATCAGCCGCGCCGTGATGTGGGCCAGGTCATCGGCAGCCCGGCTGAGCCCGCCGGAGATCGCCAGCCGGGCACGATCGGACAGGCCAAGGACCTGCTCGTGCTGGCGGTCGATCTCGCGCGTCGGGCTGGCCAGTGCAGGGCGGGAGGTGACCGCGCTCAGCCACGAGGCCTCCCGGTCCAGGCCAGGCAACCGACCGGCGCGCCCTGGACCGGAGCTGGCCGATCAGGTCAAGCTGCTCGGCGACATCCGGCACGGCCCGCCGGGCCGCATCCGTCGGAGTGGACGCCCGTACGTCGGCGACCAGGTCGAGCAGCGGCACATCCTGCTCATGCCCGATCGCGCTGATGACCGGCGTGACGCAGCCAGCGACGGCACGAATCAGGTCCTCATCGGAGAACGGCAGCAGGTCCTCTACCGACCCTCCGCCGCGGGCGACGATGATCACATCTACCGCGGGATCGGCGTCGAGCCGCTGCAGTGCCAGCACGATCTCCTCGCTGGCATGCGGGCCCTGCACGGCGACCTGCTCAACCCGGAATCGCACGGCTGGCCACCGGCGCGCGGCGTTGCGCAGGACGTCCCGCTCGGCTGCCGAGTCGCGGCCGCAGATCAGGCCGACGGTTCCCGGCAGGAACGGCAGGCGCCGCTTGCGCTCGGCCGCGAACAGGCCCTCGGCGGCGAGAGCCGTCCTGAGACGCTCGAGCCGGGCGAGCAGATCGCCAATGCCGACTGCCTTGATCTGCGTTGCGGTCAGGGCGAACGATCCCTTGGCCGAGTTGAACTCCGGCCTGGCCCAGACAACGACCCTGGCGCCGACGCCCGGCGGCGGGCTTGTCGCGTCCAGCACTGCGGCCGTGCAGATGACTCGCGCTGATACGGCCGCGACGGGGTCCCGCAGCGTGAGGAACACCGTGCCGCCGCGCCGGTTCAGCTCGGCAATCTGGCCCTCGATCCAGACCTTGCCAAGGCGGCTGATCCACTCGCCGACGAGCCGCAGAACCGTCCGGACCGGAACGGGCGACTGCTCGGATGTCTCTAGCGGCACTGCGCATCAGGCGGAGGACGCAGGCGTTCACCAGCAGACCGGGCGGTCACGACTGTGCTTCGAGCTTCTCGATGCGGCGCTCGAACATGCCGAGTACCTCCGGCCGCTCGGCGTTGCGGGCCTCGTACTCCGCGAGGATGCGCAGCTGACTGACCGACAGGCCGCGCAGTCGAGCGCGGATCGAGGCAAGCGGCAGGTCGTCATAGCGGGGCAGCGGAAGCGCCGCCTCCTGGGCGATCGGCTTGGCTGCTGCTGGCGGCGGCTGGCTCGACTCGGCCGCCGCGGTAAGGGACTGTCCGGCTGCGGTGCCTCGGGCCTCGTCCTCGTCGCCGAGATCCTCCGAGGACAGCAGCCGGACGTTCCCGGTCTGGTCAAGGGAGCGCCACCGGGACGCCGCCGGGGGCGGAGCGGACCGCTGCTGCCGCCTGGCTGCGGGTCGCTGCCGTTCCGCGGAAGCCCGGCCGTCTGACTGGCTGGAGCTGGCCTGCGGCCGGTCCGCTGCCATCACTATCTTCCCGATCCCTGCGAATACGGCCCGGAGTGCCAGCGTCGGTCCTCGTCTCACCTGATCAGGGACCTGCGGGATGCCCATGTGACGATCGTTCTCCCTCGACTGACCGCAGCCCGGCTGTCGTCGGCTCGAACGCCGGGGGAAGGCCGCTGGGCTGGGCGAAGCGCCGTTCTCAGATTATTGTCGCTGGCCCGGCGGCAGTCGGAGGCCAGGAGCCGGCAATTCGCTCGGATCACGGCCGGAGCGCCGCAGACCTGGCCCTGCCTCCGTCAGGACCGGCGTCTGGATACACGCCAGGGGCGATCACCTAAACTAGGGCTATGTCTGCCCAGATGCGCCGAGTGCTGCTCGCCAGGCCCCGTGGCTACTGCGCCGGCGTTGACCGGGCCGTGCAGACCGTCGAGGTGGCGCTGGAGCGCTACGGCGCGCCGGTCTACGTCCGTAAGCAAATCGTGCATAACACCCATGTGGTGAAGACGCTTGAGGAGCGCGGCGCGATCTTCGTCGAGGAGACTGAGTCCGTGCCCGAGGGCTCCGTCGTGGTGTTCTCCGCGCACGGCGTGTCTCCGGAAGTGCGCGAGGAAGCCAGGGAACGAGGCCTGCGGACCATCGACGCGACCTGCCCGCTCGTCACGAAGGTCCATAACGAGGCCCGCCGGTTCGCGGCCCAGGACTACGACATCCTGCTGATCGGCCACGAGGGCCATGAAGAGGTTGTCGGCACGACCGGTGAGGCACCGGCGAACATCCACCTGGTCGACGGGCCCGCGGGCAGCGACTCGGTTCAGGTGCGGGACCCGTCGAAGGTCGCGTGGCTGTCGCAGACCACACTCTCAGTTGACGAGACCACCGAGACCGTGGCGGCGCTGCGGACACGGTTCCCGCAGCTGCTCGACCCGCCGAGCGACGACATCTGCTACGCCACCCAGAACCGGCAGGTCGCCGTGAAGCAGATCGCGGGCGAGTCAGACCTGGTCATCGTCGTCGGCTCGGTGAACTCCTCGAATTCCGTCCGCCTGGTCGAGGTCGCCAGGGACGCCGGCGCTCGCGCCGCCTACCTGGTCGATGACGCCTCGGGCTTTGACGTGGGGTGGCTGGACGGAGTCACCACCGTCGGCGTCACGAGCGGCGCCTCGGTCCCGGAGGACCTGGTCGACGGAGTTCTGGCGCTGCTGGCCGCGAACGGCTTCGGTGACGTCGAGGAAGTCGAGGCCGTGCATGAGCGCATGGTGTTCGGCCTGCCGCGGGAGCTGCGCAAGCCGGCCGGCGGCACGTCCTGATCCCGTAGTTCAGCCCTGGTCCCGCGGTACCGCCGGATGACCTAGGGGCGCAGCGTGTGATGGCCGCGCAGGCCTGACTCGCCGCGCCGTCCCCGATCCGCGGTGCCGCCTGGCTCCGGCCGCGCGCCCGCTCCGGCGCGCAGGCGAGCTGCGCCGGCCGGCCCGGCGCGCAGGTCGCGAACGCACTGCGGCAGGCCGCGGGTCATAGCCACGGCAACACAGGCGGCCGTGCCCGCGAACAGCCATGGCGCCGCGTCAGCGAGGGTCAGGCCCGTGCCCTCCAGCACTGACAGGACCGAACCGTGGCTGGTATTGCCCTGCGCGGTGACCGCCTGCGTGATGACATCAGCGAGCAGAAATACCGCCGGGGCGGAAAGCACGATCCTGAGCTGAGCCTCGCGGCGCGCATAGACCGGCGTCAGCACGCACCCCGCGCAGTAGCCGAGACCGGCCAGCACGTCGACCTCACGCCAGGCCGCGAGCAGGCACGCGGCCAGTACCAGGACGAACATGCCGAGCAGCGCGCCGCGCGCCGTGAGGTGGGAGCGAAAGCTGGCGCGCGCCGGCTCCGCCCCGGTCCGCGCCCGAGCAGGCCGCGGCCGCCAGGCGGCCGCAGGCTGCCAGACCATATCCGGCTCCCGCTCCGGGTCGGCCTGCCAGCCGGCACCGGGATCCGGGGTCGTGCCCGGCTGCCAGTCGCCACCCGGCTGCCAGTCAGTGTCGGGGTGCGCGACACCGCGCGCGCTCACAGCCGGATACCCGGCGCTCAGGCGGATGAGTCGGGTGATCCTCCCGGTGATCCGGTTCTGCATCACTGCTCCCCGTAGGTCGCGCCGAGGGCCGGGTTCGCGTTGCCGCCCATCGGTCAGCCTGCGGCGCTGACGGGGCGTCCGGTCCCGAAGAGCTGCTGCTGACTCACCGCGTCCCTGGCCTTCACCGGTCCGGACACGAGCTCCGGTCCTGCCTCGACGATGAGCTCGGGCGCGGACAGCGACCGGACCGTCTCGTCGACGGGCCGCAGCTGCTCGAGCTCGCCCTCGACGACGCCGAGCTCGTTCAGCTTGCGCGCGCTCACGAGCACGCGGCTCTCCAGCGAGCCGACCGTCCTGTTGTAGGTCGACACCGCGTTCGTCAGGGCCTTCCCGAGGCCGTCGACATGCTTGCCCAGGCTGGCGATCCGGTCGTAGAGCTCGCGCCCGAGATCGAAGACGGCCCGCGCGTTGTCCGAGAGCGCCGCCTGCTGCCAGGCGTACTGCGCGGTCCGCAGCATCGTCACCAGCGTCGTCGGCGTCGCTATGTGCACCTTGCTGGCCATGGCGTGCTCGAGCAGGGCGGGGTCGTGCTCCAGCGCGGGAGCCAGGAACGCCTCGCCGGGAATGAAGAGCACGACGAACTCGGGGGACGGGCTCAGCGCGGTCCAGTACGCCTTGGCGGCCAGCCGGTCGACGTGCTCGCGGAGGTGCCGGGCGTGCGCCCGCAGCCGGGCCTCGCGGACATCCTCGTCCGAGGTCTCGGCCGCTTCCAGGTACGCGGCCAGTGACACCTTCGAGTCGACCACGATGTTCTTGCCGCCCGCCAGCCTGATCACCATGTCGGGCCGGAGCGCGCCGTCGGACGTCGAGACGCCGACCTGCTCCTCGAAGTCGCACCTGCTGGCCATCCCGGCAAGCTCGACCACGCGCCGCAGCTGCATCTCGCCCCAGCGCCCGCGTGCTTCCGGCCGCCGCAGGGCTGTCACCAGCGACTGGGTCTGGGTGCGCAGCTGATCCGAGCTCTGCCGGGCGATCGCCACCTGCTCGGCGAGCGCTGCATGCGAGGACCGGCGGGCCGCCTCACTCTCGCGCAGCTGGCTCTCCACCCGGGCCAGGGTGTCGCGCAGCGGCTGGACCAGCTGCTCGACCGCTACTTTCCGGGTGTCAAGGTCGCCCGCCGCCTTGACGTTGGCGGCGCTGAGCCTGCCCTCGGCCATCGTCAGGAAGGTCTGGGCGCTGCGATCGAGGGCCTGCGCGGACAGTTCCTGGAACCGGTCCGCGAGCTGGCCGTCGATCAGGGCCTCCCGCTTCTCGGCGGCAGCTTCCATCAGGGCAGCTCGCTGGTCCGCGGCCCGCGCCCTCTCCTCGGCGGCCCTGGCCTGACCAGTCAGGTCGGCGGCGAGCCCGGCCAGCCGTCCGCGCGACAGCAGGTAGCCGATGACGGCACCGAGAGCGGCACCCAGCAGGAGGCCGATGAGCAGCGAAATCGCGTTCATATCTTGCATGCTTGCAGCCGCTGGCGACAGTTCCAGGGTCCGACACGCCCGGCCGGGATCGGCAGTTTCGTCCGGCGGGGCCCTGACCAGCCTCGTTCTGCCGCCACTGGCGCGCGGCCGGGCGGACGGCTCGGCGCGTTCCCGCTGGCACTTAGAATTTGCAGGTGAGCCTGTCCATTGGCATCGTCGGCCTGCCCAACGTCGGTAAGTCCACCCTGTTCAACGCGCTGACCCGAGCGAGTGCGCTGGCGTCCAACTACCCGTTCGCCACCATCGAGCCGAACGTCGGGATTGTTGGCATTCCGGACGCCCGGCTGGACGCGCTCGCCGGGCTGTACGACTCGGCGAAGATCGTCCCGGCCACTGTCAGGTTTGTGGATATCGCCGGGCTGGTTCGCGGCGCGTCGGCCGGTCAGGGGCTCGGGAACCAGTTCCTGTCGCACATCCGCGAGACCGACGCGATCTGTCAGGTTGTCCGCGTTTTCACCGATCCGGACGTTAGTCACGTAGACGGCGACGTGTCGCCCGAGCGCGACATCGAGACAATCGCAACCGAGCTGATGCTGGCTGACCTGCAGACGCTGGAGAAGGCGGCGCCGCGGCTGGCCAAGGAGGCCAAGTTCGCCCGGGACCCGGATCGCGTCAGGGTCGCGGACGCGGCCGCGAAGGCACAGCAGTTGCTCGACGGCGGGACGACGCTGTTCGCCGGCGCCGCGGCCGCCGGGATCGACCTCGCCGACCTGCGCGAACTGCAGCTGCTGACTGCCAAGCCGTTCCTGTACGTGTTCAACGAGGACGACGCGGAGCTCGCCGACGACGGGCTGCGGAAGAAGCTCGCCGAGCTGGTCGCCCCGGCCGAGTCGATCTTCCTCGACGCCAAGACCGAGGCCGAGCTGGCGGAGCTCGAGCCCGACGAGGCCGCGGAGATGCTCACCGAGCTCGGTCTCGGCGAGCCCGGCCTGGCCCAGCTGGCGCGGGCCGGATTCGCCGCGCTGAAGCTGTCCACGTTCCTCACCGCGGGGCCGAAGGAATCACGGGCCTGGACGATCCCGGTCGGCGCCACCGCGCCCGAGGCCGCAGGCGTGATTCACAGCGACTTCCAGCGCGGATTCATCAAGGCCGAGATCGTGTCGTTCGACGACCTGATGGCGGCCGGCTCGATTGCCGCTGCCCGCGCCGCCGGCAAGGCGCGCATCGAGGGCAAGGACTACGTCATGCGCGATGGTGACGTGGT
>CAVVBL010000013.1:0-92558 GCA_963746485.1 uncultured Actinomycetota bacterium
CGCCAGGCTGCCACGAACGTCGCCGGTGACGTGTGGCCGTCGCCCCAGGAGTACCAGGTGCCGTTCATCTCATGCCCGAAGGACAAGATCACCGGATGCCCGAATGCGACGACGGCGTCCGCGTAGGAGCGGAGGTAGGCGTCCGAGCCGCCTGCCGGCGCTGCCCGCCCGGCCGGGCAGAGGCGGATGGCCACGCGACTGCGGAAGGAGACCGAACTCTTACAGGTGGTAACGTCGGTTATAGGCGCGTCGTAAGTGCGGTGGTGAGACCCAACCAGTCGGAGGTGCCGGATGGCCGAGCTCCCGCCGCCCCCAGAGGGCATTGTGCTTGCCCACTTCATCGTCTCGGATGATGTCGAGCGCTCTCGGCGCTTCTACACCGAGGTACTCGGCGGCAGGGTGGTTTTCTCCGGGGACGTGACTTATGTCGCGCTGGCCAACAGCTGGATTATCATCAATGTCGGCGGCGGGCCGACCGACGACAAGCCTGCGGTCATCCTGGAGACGCCACCGAATCCCGACCGGGTCAGCAGCTTCCTCAATGTCCGGGTCAAAGACATCGACGCTCTGTACGCCCAGTGGAGCTCCAGGGGTGCACAGTTCCTGACACCGCCGAAACAGCACGCGTACGAGAAGCGCTGCTACATCCGCGATCCCGACGGTCATCTGATCGAGGTGGGGCAAACCACGGACCCGCAGGGTGATTGGTACCCCGCTCACTGGCCGCCGAGTACGCGCGCCGGCGATTCCGAATGATGGCCGGGTCAACGGCAACGGCCCGCCTATCGGCGCTGGCCGCGCACCCGGACACTGAGCATCGATCCGCCGCGTCCCGCTGAGGGGCCTGGGTCATGACCACCGCGATCATCGGCACCGGAGGGATCGGATCGGCTATCGCCCGCCAGCTCGCTTCGGGCGGCGAGACCCTGCGGCTCTCGAGCGCCGACACTAAGTCGGCACGAACGCTGGCCGCGGAAATCGGTCGCGCCGCGGTCGTCGCCGCCGACAATCATGACGTATTGCAGGGCGCCGATGCCGTCGTCCTCGCGCTGCGATTTACCGCGCTGAAGGGCGTCATAGACGAGATAGCCGACGCACTGACCGGCAAAGGTCGTGGTCGTTCCCAGCAACCCGGTCAGCGCCGACGCACACGGCAACATCTCACGTCTACTTCCGGAAGGGCAGTCCTCCGGCGAGGCCATAGCCGGGTGGCTGCCGGCGGGGGCGCGCCTGGCCATGGCGTTTGGAAGCATGTCGGCCGATCTCTTCGAGTCCGCTGGCAACCGGTCACCGGATCGGGCGGTCCTGTTCTACGCGACCGACGACGACCGGGCCGGCGAGGAAGTCGAGCGGCTGATCCGAACAGCCGGCTTCGAGCCGGCGAAGGTCGGCGGGATCGAACAGTCGGGTCGGCTCGAGGTGGGCGGCGACCTTCACGATCTCGTAGTAGCTCCCGCAAAGGTGCCATCATTGATCAGTAGAGCCTGATCTGCGGAGTCTGGATCGGCGCGACAGAGCCGGAGGGTCGTCGGCGATGGTCATGCTGTCGGGCCATGACCGTGCGCGTCTGACCGGGCACGAGAGGAAACAGCGATGGACAGCTTGCCTATCGGCGAATATGCGCTGCTCTCGGACTGCCGCTCCGCGGCTCTGGTCAGCCGGCACGGCTCGGTGGACTGGCTCTGCTTTCCTCGCTTCGACGGGCCCTCCGTGTTCTGCCGCCTGCTTGACCCGGCCGGCGGCCATTTCGCGATCCGGCCCGCAGGCGAGTTCCAGGTCAGCCGCCGATACGTGGAACAGACGCTGGTACTGGAGACCACGTTCACCACTGCACGCGGCACCGCGGTACTCACCGACGCCCTCGCGGTCGGCCCCAGCGAGCGCGGCCACCACCTGGGCGTCCACTCCCCCGGTATGCTGCTGCGTTCCCTCGCTTGCACTGACGGTGAGATCCAGGCGGAGATCAGCTACGCGCCCCGGCCGCAGTACGGGCTCATCCACCCCGTCTTAGTTCCTGTCGCCGGCGGCCTTGCCGTTCAGGGCGGCGACGACCAGCTGTTGCTGTCCACGTCGGTCAGCTTCGGCGTGGAGGACGCCACCGCGACCGCCACGGTCCGGCTGACCGTCGGGCAGGCCGCCGTCTTCGCCCTCGGGTACGGGGAGATGACCAGCCCGGCACTCGCCCCCTGGTCGGCGGACGAGGTCACCGGCCGCCTTGACGACACCCTGGAGGGCTGGCGGTCCTGGTCAGCGCTTCACCAGAACTACGAGGGGCCTTGGCGCGAGCTGGTACGCCACTCCGGGCGCGTCCTGCAGGCCATGACGTTCGCGCAGACGGGCGCCATCGTGGCGGCGCCGACCACCTCCCTGCCGGAGGTTGTCGGCGGCGAGCGGAACTGGGATTACCGCTACACCTGGGTGCGTGATGCCAGCCTGACCATGGAGGCGCTGTGGGTGGCGGCTTGCCCCGACGAGGCGAACAAGTTCTTCGGCTTCCTCGCCGATGCGGCGGCCGCCTCCGGGCCGCAGGGCGCCGCGGACCTCCAGATCATGTTCGGCGTCGGCGGCGAGCGCGACCTATCCGAGCGGGAGCTGCCCCATCTGGCGGGCTGGCGGGGCAGCCGCCCGGTCCGGGTCGGAAACGGTGCGTGGCTTCAGCGGCAGCTCGATGTGTACGGCGAGCTGCTCCGCGCCGCGCAGCGGCTGGTTGACCAGCTCGGCGAGCTAGACCCGGTAACCAGGCGGTTCCTGACCACGGCCGCAGATACCGCCGCTGCGCGCTGGCGCGGGAAGGACCAGGGGATCTGGGAGATCCGCGGCGAGCCCCGGGACTTCCTTTATTCGAAGCTGATGTGCTGGGTCGCGCTGGACTGCGCGATCACCCTGGCCGGCCATCTCGGTGCCGAAGACCGCGTGGCTGACTGGGCAGCCACCCGTGACGAGATCCGGCAGGCCATCCTTACCCAGGGCTGGAATGAGCGGGCTGGTGCTTTCACGCAGGCGTTCGGCAGCGAGGACCTTGATGCGTCGAGCCTGATGCTGGCCATTACCGGGTTCCTGCCGGCAGATGACCCGCGGATGAAGGCCACCATCGACGCAATCGCGCGGCGGCTGACCGACGAGCGCGGGCTGGTGTACCGGTATCTGACCCGCGACGGCCTGGCGGGTAAGGAAGGCACGTTCCTGCTCTGCACGTTCTGGCTGGCGCAGGCGCAGGCACTTGCCGGCGACGTCGAGGCAGCCAAAGCGTCCTTCGAGCGTGCCATCGGCGCCATCAACGATGTCGGCCTGCTCGCCGAGGAAGTCGACTCCGGCAGCGGCGAGATGCTCGGCAACTTCCCGCAGGCGTTCAGTCACATTGGCCTGGTCAACGCCGCCTGGGCCATCACTCAAGCTCAGCAGAGCACTGGCCACTCTTGATCGGTGCTGTCGCCAGTCGGCTCTCGCACCGAGTCGCAGGTACTGCCTGATTAGTCGAGCGTGGTTCGGTACTGGCCTGCCGCGACCACTACTGCCGCGCCGCCAACGTCGACCGTGTCGATCCGGTCGCCAGCTCCACTCGCTCTGGCGTAGAGCATCGACGGTCGGCCCAACTCGTCGCCCTGACGGATCTCGATCTGCTCCCGGTAGCCGATGCGGCCGTGCCGGGCCAGATGAACGGCCAGGGGTCCGGCTGCCGAGCCCGTGGCCGGATCCTCTGGCACCCCGGCGGCCGGGTAGAACATCCTGGTCTTCCACCGCAGCCCGGCGCCGGCGTAACAGTTGACCGGCACTTCGAGGTCGGCGATCGCGCCCATGTCCGGCCTGAGCGCCGCTACCGCCGCCTCGGTGGGGAGCTCGACTGGATCTTCCTCTCCGGTCAGGGCGGGTTCGACCCGGACACCGGCGAGCTGGTCAGCGACACCATCGCCGACCAGACCACGCAGGCGTTCCGCAACGTTGAGGTTCTGCTGCGCGCGGCGGGCGCGTCGCTCGACGACGTCGTCTCCTGCCTGTCTCTCTGCGGGCACTGAGTGAAGCGATGCCCAGATCTGTGGGTGGCGGCAGATCGCGGGGGTGCTCCTCGCTGAAGTGGTTTCTGCGCGGCGAGCGCGGTCACCTCTGGGGGCAGGTCGTGACCGGAAGAGAGCTAGGAGGGGCAGGGATGCTGACGGAGTTCGGCGGCCTTTCGACACCGCTGGTGGCCGATGCCTGTATCCGCTCGGGAGTGCCGCTGCGGGTCGCGCCGCCGGGAATCGGCGCGGTCGTCCCTGGACAGCGGGTCGCCGGGCGGGCGCTCCCGGCCCGCCACTACGGCAGCGTTGATGTGTTCTTGGAAGCGTTCAGCGGCGCCGCCCATGGTGACGTCCTGGTCGTTGACAACGGCGGGCGGGCAGAGGAGGCGTGCGTCGGCGATCTGGTCGTGCTGGAGGCACAAGCGGCGGGGGTCAGTGGGCTGATGGTGTGGGGACTGCACCGCGATACGGCGGAACTGACCCAGATCGGCCTGCCGGTATTCAGCTACGGCCACTGCCCGGCCGGCCCCGTTCGCATCGATGAGCAAGAACCGTCCGCGCTGGCCAGCGCACGGTTCGGGTCATGCCTGGTCACCCGCGACGACATCGTATTCGGCGACGACGACGGCGTGGTGTTCGTCGCGGTCAGCCAGGCTGGGGAGGTCCTGGCCGCAGCCCGGCAGATTGGCGAGGTCGAGCGAGACCAGGCCAGTAAGATCCAGGCGGGTCAGACCCTGCGCCAGCAGACAGCCTTCAGCGACTACCTGGCGCGGCGGGAAGCCGAACCGGCCTACACTTTCCGGCGGCACCTGAGGCAGATCGGCGGGGCAATCGAAGAGTAGGCAGCCATCGGCCAGCCGCCACCGGCGACTCGCCCGGACTATCGGCGCCACACTCGCAGATCGCCGGTGTGGCTTTCGCTCCTGATACCGAGCGTCGTTCCCGGTCGGCAGCGCAGTCCCACTTATCGGACTGCCACCAGGCGCGGCTGCGGATCCGGAAGGGGAGCGCCAACCGCGCGGAGTACCGCAAACAGCGCGTCTAGTTCGCTCCGCGTGCGCTCGAGTTCGCTCCGCATGCGATCGTGCCCGGCCTCCAGCGCCGCGATGCGCACCTCGGTGCATGAGGTCGTGTTCTGCATGGTGCATACCTCCAGTCAGGTTGGTCTCCAAGTCCCTCGAAGCGCTCGAAGCGCACGCGACGGACCGCCTTGCAAAGGCTTGGTGGTGAGCGCCAGCACGCGTCGCCTGGCTTAAGCCCGCGCGCCGAAATGTCCGGCCGGAGCGGCATGGGGCCAGATCAGAACCGGCACTGGTGTCTGCGGCTGCCAGGGACCTCCTTGCCTGCCTGGCGGCCGCGCAAGGGCCCGCCATCCTTATAGCGCCTAGCGACGCGCCTGGTGTACGCTTATTGGCGTACTTACTGTACGGTAGTCACCGTACAGTAGGTCCTCTGGATCAGTCAATCTGTCGGACCGCCTGTGATCGAGGACGGTTAGGTTGGTGGGCATGGCGGCGCGTGCTGGGGGACACGAGCGAGACATCGCCCGAGATGCGCCGCAGAAGGCCCCTGCTTCGCTGCCCGCCATCAATCCCCTGCAGCGCCTGATTCGGGATCGGCTGACTGAGCGTGACTGGTCCTACGGCGAAGTCGCCCGCCGGGGCGGGTTGCCGCGGTCCACGGTCTATACGCTCGCCACGACCCGCAACCTGGTCCGCCCGCCCCGCCCGGCCACGATCGATGCACTTGCCCGGGGCCTGGACGTGCCAGTCTCCGCGGTTCGGGCCGCTGCCGCCGAGTCCACCGGGCTGCACTATTACGACGAAACCCAGGCCGGACGGGAGCCAGCTGGTGATCAGGCGCGAGAACTACTGATCGCCAGCATCGACGAGCTAACCCCGGAGGACCGACGCCATGTGGCCGCGCTTGTCGAGTCCCTCCGGCAGAAGGGCTCGCAGCAGCCCACTGACCGGTGACCCGAGCGATGGCGATTTCCGCGCGGTCGTTCCGAGAACCGTCCGGCACTTATGGGCCGCCTTCCTGGTGATGTCCGATAGGCCAGCTCGCCGGCACGCCGAGATGCTCGGCCAGTTCCTCATAGGGATCCTCTGGCACTACCAGGCGCGCCACGCGCAATACCGCACGGGGATCCACGCCACGGGGCCGCAGTACGTACACCGTGCCGTTGTCTGAGCAATGTGTCACCACGAGGCGGTCATGATCGGCGATGACAATAGGCCAGCTGACGGGCAGGCCGAGCCACTGGGCTAGTTCCTGGTATCCGGCCTCCGGCAGGACCAGGCGCGCGACCCGCAGGATTGCTGCAGCGTCCGCGTCGCGCGGCCGCAGCACATATACGGTGTCGTCCTCCGGGCACGTCGTCACGATGAGCTGGTCATGGTCGGTCACGACGACACGCGAGCCGCCGACGGCAGGACTCTCGGAATCCGTGCTCTCGTCGCACCTGGTGATGGCAGCACCAGCCGGCCCGAGAGCTGGCCCCGCAGCGGCCCGGCGCCGCTGACGGATGACAGGCAGAACCAGCAGGACGACGCCGATGAGCAAGCCGACGGCAAAGAGCAATGCCGTCATCCATGACGGCATGCCAGTGGAGGCCGTCGTATTGCTCCGGGGCGGGGCGCGATGAGGCCGGTGAGGCTCCGGCGCTGGCCGCGGCTGAGATTCCGGATGGCTGCGCGGGCTCGACCCCGACGGATTTGCTGCCGGCGGGAGCGGAACGGTGAGCACGATTCCGGGGCTGATCACGTTCGGATCAGCGCCGATGGTCAGCCGGTTGGCCGCGTACAGCGCAGGCCAGCCGCCGGGCAACTCGAGCGCAGCGGCAATGCCCGACAGAGTGTTCCCGGCCACAACCGTGTACCGCGGCGACGCTGTCTGGCCGGGCACGACAAGAACAACGCCCGGACGAATCAGATTGGGATCTCGGCCGAGGCGGGCCCGGTTGGCTGCGTACAGCGCCCGCCAGCCGCCAGGAACAGCGAGGGCAGCCGAGATTCCGGCGAGCGTGTCACCGGGCTGTACGACATACATCGACGTTGACTTTGCGGTCGCGACAGGCGCCGCGACGCTTACTGCATTGGTCAGGATGACCTCGGTACTACTCGCGATGCGAGTGTCCGCCTGGGTCATGCTGGCGGATGCCTTCGTGGCAACCACCAGCACTATCAGCAAGATGCTCCAGGCGAACACGACGCACGCGGACTTCGTCCACATACGCACCGTGCTGCCACTTTCCTTCCACAGGGATCAGCGCCGGACGCTTCGTTCCGGACGCTGAGGACGCGAACCGGTCTGGGAAGGAAAGGACTTAGGCTGGCGGCACCTCCGGCAGGTAGCAACGCCAGATCGGGCGCAGCGTGGCGCGACGCGCCAGCCGCAGCAGGAGAAGCATCATGAGGCCGATCAGGGCAGCAGCGGCACCGCGCTGCATGCCACCGCCGGCCGCGCCGCCGGCACCGCTCGTGCCGGCTGAGCCAGTTGCGCCTGTGCCTTGACCGGCCGGAAGCCTGGGCAGCGGCGGGCCTGACTGCGCTGGCACTCTTTCGCTCGCAGCGCCTCTAGCTGACAGCCTCAGCGCACCGAGAACCGACACCGCGGCCATTCGGCGCGGCAATGCGTTGCCGGTTTGCAGCGAGTGGTTCACGCTTTCTGAAGCAGCTGGCTTGGCCAGCTGGGATACCCCGCCAGCAGGCTGGACGGCTGCCACGACGCCGACCGACTGCACGACAGGACCCGCCACGGCCGCTACCGCCTGCACCACCGGCTGCACCACCGGACCCGCCACGCCGCCGACCGCCTGCACCACCGGCTGCACCAGCGGACCCGCCACGGCCGCTACCGCCTGCACCACCGGCTGCACCAGCGGACCCGCCACGGCCGCTACCGCCTGCACCACCGGCTGCACCACCGGACCCGCCACGGCCGCTACCGCCTGCACCACCGGCTGCACCACCGGACCCGCCACGCCGCCGACCGCCTGCACCACCGGCTGCACCACCGGACCCGCCACGCCGCCGACCGCCTGCACCACCGGCTGCACCACCGGACCCGCCACGCCGCCGACCGCCTGCACCACCGGCTGCACCACCGGACCCGCCACGCCGCCGACCGCCTGCACCACCGGCTGCACCACCGGACCCGCCACGCCGCCGACCGCCTGCACCACCGGCTGCACCACCGGACCCGCCACGGCCGCTACCGCCTGCACCACCGGCTGCACCACCGGACCCGCCACGGCCGCTACCGCCTGCACCGCCGGACCCGCCACGCCGCCGACCGCCTGCACCACCGGCTGCACCACCGGACCCGCCACGCCGCCGACCGCCTGCACGACCGGACCCGCCACGCCGCTCGGGGCCGCACCGGCCGGGAGCACTGCGCTAGTCACGTCAGCCACTACTCCGCTCACCGGCGCGGCGGTCAGCTGAGAGGGATTAGCCGAGGTCAGGACGCCGATTGCACCGGCGCGTGAGTGGAGTTCTCTGGGTCCGGCGGCGAGGAGCTGACCTGGCGTGGCCGTTGCTGCCTCCGACGCGTCGGTGGCAGCGCTGGAAACTGGCGCTGACGGGCCGACAGCGGCGTGGCTTGAGGATGCGGGCACAGGACTGGCGTGACTAATCTCAGCGCTGGCCTGCGACGTAGCCGACGCCAGCACCGGACTCGCCGGGCTGACCGCAGCCGTCGACCCGGCCGACGCGATACCCGTGCTGGCTGATGAAGCATCGGCACTGGCCGGGAGGGAGGTCAACGTCTGCGTGCCCGATCCGCCGGGAGTGCTGGAAGCAGACGGCGGCCCGGCCGGCGCAGTTTCGGCCGAGCTCGATCCGGATCCGGTGAGGTCACGCAACCCGGCGGTTACCGCTGACGCAGCCGAGCGTGGGCCTGCCGACGCAACAGAAACAGGATCGCCCGTCGCATTGCCGGACGAGGCGGCAGGTGATCCCGACGGCACAGCCGTGTCATTCAGACTGACGGACGACACCGCTGACCCAACCGCCGAGGGAGTCGACGTCAGAGGCGGCGGTTTAGTCGTCGCTGCGTGGGCCTCCCTGGAGAACAGCAACATGAGCAGGAGCACGCCGACAGCCACGACCGCGACCTGCATCGCTCGTACAGCGATGCGTCGCTGGATCGGCTGCGGCATATGCAGCTCCCACTTCGCCCAATAGACCGCGGCTCCTACTTCCCACGATCAGCGGAACGAACCATGCATTCCACGACCCGTTGAGGCCGTGCGCAAAAGCGACGTGCTGTTCGGTCACCACCGTACAGTGGCCCTACCGCGCCGGGCAAGCAGATCCCGGCAACTTGTGTCCATTCGGGAGAGAACGGAATCAAGCAAAGAACCGCGCACCGGGCGGGCCGGGCACAGGTCTCCTCTGGATGGCCGCGGCAGCGCCTATGGTCAGGCCTACGTCGGCGCAAATCTCTCCTGCGGTGGGCGGCGCGGGCTAAGTACACTCGGAGCTGGTCAGGCCTCGTGGCAATGAGGAGTCCGCATGCCTGCGCACCTCGAAGACATCGCCCCTGACATCGAAGGTTGAGGACTGATGCGCCTACCCGCGTCGGAAGCCCGGGCCCGATTCGTGGGTGCGCGCGTCGCCAGGTTGGCCACCGTCTCAGCTGCCGGCGTACCGCACCTAGTGCCGGTCACCTTCGCCGTCATCGGCGAGCGGATTGTGTTCGCCATTGACGACAAGCCAAAGAGCACGACACGGCTGCGGCGGCTCGACAACATCGCGGCGCGGCCGGCTGTGTGCCTCCTGGCCGACGTATATGACGATGACTGGAGCCAGCTGTGGTGGGCCCGCGCCGACGGTACTGCCACTGTTGTCGCTACCGATGTCGAGGCGATTGACGCGCTCGCGGCCCGCTACCCGGCTTATGTCGAACGCCGCCCGCACGGCCCGATTGTCTCGATCGAGGTGAGCGCCTGGACTGGTTGGGCCGCGACCGGATCTCCCGACGGGGTGCGGGCCGACGTTCCGTTTTACTGACGAACTGCGGGGCGGAAAGAGATCATCTGCGCTTGGGTGCACGCTCGCGGGCGCGGCGCGTTAGCGAGTCGCAGCGTGGTCGGCTGCCTGGGGCGTGCCCGGCTTAATGCTCGGCAGCAGCACCGCCGCGCCGAGCCCGATCAGCCCGATCACGGCCAGGAAAAGCATGGCCACGCCATAGGACCGCGCTGGTGTTGCGAAGCTGACCAGCAGGATCGTGCCGGCGATCGCGGTGCCAATCGAGGATCCCAGGTTGGAGATGCAGCGCGACAGCCCCGAGATCTCGCCTTGCTTGCTCTCCGGGAAGGCCGACTGCTCGACGTTGACCGACGGCGTGAGCATGAGACCGACGCCGAGCCCCATGAGGAACAGGCCGGGGCTGGAATACCAGGGGCTGGGGTGACCCTCCACGAGCAGGAGCAGGACGAGAATCCCGGCGATGGTCGTGCCGAACCCGGCGAGGATGAGCGTGCGCTGCGCATACCGCTTGGCCAGCCGCCCGGCGGCCATCGAGGACAGCAGGACGCCCACGGTCAGGGCGGTGAAGATCACGCCGGTCTGGACCGAGCTGTAATGGCGGATCACCTGCAGGTAGGCGGCCACGACGAACGATGAGCCCGACAGCATCGCCCACTGCACGTTCTGCGTGACCAGAGTCAGGTTGGAGGTGCGGTTGCGGAACAACGACGTGGACAGCAGCGCTTCCTTGCCGGTGCGTTCCCGGCTGCGCACCCAGGCGAAGAATCCGGCCAGGATGATCGCGCCAGCAACAATGAGGACCGCCATCAGCACGAGGTTCTTCTCCGCGGCCAGGATGCCGCCGACCAGGACCACCAGGCCTACCGCGGACAGGATCGCGCCGACCGTGTCGAACGGGCGGCCGGGCTGGGGCGGCACCGGGTCCTTGAGTCCGCGGGCGAGCAGGACAATGGTCACGATCATGAGCGCCTGGAACACGAACGCGACCCGCCATGAAATGGCAGTCGTGATCAGTCCGCCGATCAGGGGGCCGGTTGCTGCGCCGATCCCGCCCATCCCGCTGATCGCGCCGAAGGCCGCTGCCCGCGAGGCCGTGGTAGTGAACAGCATCGTGGTGAGGATGTAGACAGGCGGGATGAGCAGGGCGGTGCCGATTCCCTCGAGGAGAGAGTTGCCCAGGATGAGTACCCCGAGCCCGGGGGCGGCGGCGCTGAGCACGGCTCCCACTCCGTAGATGGACAGGCCGAGCATGAGGCAGCGCTTGCGGCCCACGCGGTCGGTCAGCTTGCCGCCCGGAATCATCAGGGCGGCCATCACGAGCAGGAACAAGGTGATGCAAACCTGAACACCATGGACACTGGTGTGCAGGGATTGCGTGATGGGGGTGATCATGACGTTCATGTTCGACCCGGCGAAACTGCAGATGAACTGGGAAAGCGCCAGCGGCGCCAGCATCCTGCGCGCCGACACGGGCGAGCCCGCTCGAACAGCCTCGCTCGTCACGGCGCTAGCCCGGCAGGCTGCCGGGTCCGCCTAGCTCCACATGACGTGGGCATGCACCCGCTATCCAACCGTCCGGCTCCCCCGTAAGTTCCGTCCAAGGCCCTTTACCCAGCGCCGACAGCCGCTGAACGCATACTCGGAGCCCGCACATAGGCCAGCGGTTGATCCGAGATCTGCTCCTGACCCTGGCTATCCGCCGGCCGAAATGGTGCCGAAGCGGTCCCGGTTGACGATGACGCGCTGCATCGTGCCCTCGCCCACGACTACCTGGCCCCGCGGCGCTGCCGGCAGTCCGTGAACTGCGGTAAACCGGAAAGTCAGCCGCCGGCCGGCAACGTCAGTCAGTTCTGCTTCCACCACGACTTCGGTGCCAAGCGGGCTGGCGAGCTTGTGCTCTAGCTCAGCCGCCGTGCCTACCGAGGTCTGCCCGTCCGGCAAGGCTCCGGCGATCGCCTGGACCGCAGCTGCCTCAGCGATGGCAAGCAGCCGCGGGGTCGCCAGCACCGGAACGTCGCCGCTGCCGACGGCGATGGCAGTGTCAGCCTCCGTGACGACAATCGCTACCGACGACCGCGCACCTGGCTGGAGACTCATTCCCGCACCCTAGTCGTGCCGGGCGGGCCGTCAGCTGACGGCCCGCCCGGTCCAGCGGAAAGCTCGGTGGCTACTCGCTGGCACTTTTGCGGCTATCGCTACCTGGCGGCGCAGGCCTCACGCGGAACCAGGATAGGACGCGAGACTTCCGAGCCGCGGAGGCCGAAGGCCACGGCGTTGGCGAGGACCCCGGTTGTGACGGTAGACGTCTGGCCGGGAGCTGTGACCGACGAGTTGTCGGGCACGTAGTAGCAGCCGACGAGGATGCCGAACCGGAACTGCGGAGCGAAGATGCCGGCGGACACGTAGTACGCGTTGTCGTTGTCGAAGATCGTCGTGTACAGCCCCGGTGCAGTGGCATAGACCGCCACGTGGCCGTGACTCGGTCCGCACGTCTCGACCTGGTTGGCGGCGAGGCTGGTCGTCCGGCCCGGCGGTATGCACTGCCCGGTACTGGTCGAGGTGGTGTCAGGTCCGTCAGTACGTGCACCGTGGCGGACGCCACCGACGACGTCCGCCTCGTTGGTCGTGGTGGTCGTCGTGGTGGTGAATGTCGTGGTCGTGGTGGTGGTTGTCACCGGCTGCGTGGTCGTCTCGGTCGTCGTGACCGGCACCGTCGTCGTGACCGGCACCGTCGTCGTGACCGGCACCGTCGTCGTGACCGGCACCGTCGTCGTCTCGGTGGTCGTCACCGGCTGGGTCGTCGTCTCGGTGGTCGTCACCGGCTGGGTCGTCGTCTCGGTCGTCGTGACCGGCGCCGTAACCGTGGTGGTGAACGGTACCGAAGTCGTCTCGGTTGTCGTGACGGGCACCGTCGTTGTCTCGGTTGTCGTGACGGGCACCGTAATGGTGCTATTCCCGGTGGAGGTAAGGCAGACCCCGCCTGAAATGCATGACGCCTGAGGTGCTGCTTGCGCGCTGGCGTCCACGAGTATCGGGCCTGCCATGACCGCAGCAAGTGCCGCGCAGCCACCTAGGATGCCGCGGAGCTGTTTATTCTGGGGAATCATAGTCATACCCGCTCGCCTTTCCTCGAACTCGGTATGCAGGATTTATCCAGGTATAAAAAAGACCCTTCATGGCCCTAAGGCGACGTGTCACCGCAGGTAAACCGATGGTAGCAGAATCGATCTTGTCGATACGCGCGCGCGGTCACATTTACCGGTCGCAGCCCGGAAGCCATTTCTGACAGCCTTTTTAGGCGATGCAGCACCAATCCGTCGCAAATCTGATTGCGCATCAAATGGGGACGAGGACTACTTTGCCTTTACCGCGCGCCTCATTGGTCTCCTGGATTACGCTGGCGGCCCATGGGGGTCGCACCACTGGAATTGCAGGCCAACCGTGGCTCATGGCTCGGGCGCCTTTGGGCAGCCGCCTTGGCTGCTGCGACCGGCGACTGGGCCGGGATGCTCATCGTGACCGCAGCCGGCGGCGCGCTGCGCTTCTACCGGCTCACGTCCCCGCGTTCCCTGGTCTCGGATGAGTTCTACTACGTGCCGGACGCCTACGGCATCCTGCGGCATGGCGCTGAGGTTAACCACCGTCCGGATGCCCCGTCCCTGATCCTGCACGGCAGCACGAACATCCTGGCCACAGGCGGCGAGTTCGTCGCTCATCCTCCGCTAGGCAAGATCATGATTGCGGCCGGAGAGTGGATGTTCGGGCTCACGCCGTTCGGCTGGCGATTCGCTGCCGCCACGGCCGGGACGCTGGCCATCCTGATGACAGCCAGAATCGCCCGCCGGATGACAGGCTCTGCCCTGCTCGGCTGCGTCGCCGGCTTACTGCTGGCTGCCGACGGCCTCGAGTTCGTGATGAGCCGGACCGGCATGCTGGACATCTTCCTGATGTTCTGGCTCCTCGCTGCGTTCGGCTGCCTCGTGATCGACCGGGATAAATGGCTCGCCAGGCTGGCCCTGGACGCCGGCTCGCGACCGGGCGGCCGGAGGGCCTTGCTGCACGGTGTCCGCTGGTGGCGTGTGCTGGCAGGTGCCTGTATCGGCCTGGCGTGCGCGACGAAATGGGACGCTCTGTGGTACCTGCCGGCTTTTGCCAGTCTCGGGATCGCCTGGGACGCCGCCGCCTTCGGCTCGGCCGGGCTAAGCCAGCCGACCCGAATGGCGCTGTGGAGGGCCGCGCGCTGGGTACCGGTCAGCTTCGGCCTCGTGCCGGCTGCTGCCTACCTCGCCTCTTACAGCGGCTGGTTCGCCTCTTCCGTCGGCTATGACCGCAACTGGGCTGCCCTGCACGGCAACCACGTGCCGGTCTGGTCGGCACTGGACTCGTTTTACAACGACACCAGGCAGATGCTGCACTACGGCGTCGGCCTGATGGGCACCCCGCAGTCGCCGCCGTGGACCTGGCTCTCGCTTACCAGGCCGATGACGTTTTACTACAGCGCTACGAGCGTGTGCGTTTCGTCGCAGTGCACCCAGCGGACTGTGCAGCAGATCCTGGCCATCGGCACCCCCGCGATCTGGTGGGCCGCGATAGCGGCCTTGCTGGCCTGCCTGGCCTGGTGGCTAGCCAGCCGAGACTGGCGGGCGGGCGCAGTCGTGCTCTGCGTGCTGGCTGGCTGGCTGCCGTGGATCTGGTTCGCGTGGCACGGCAACCGGGTTGTCTACTTCTTCTACGCGGTCGCGTTCGACCCGTTCCTCGTTCTGGCGATCACGTTGTGCCTCGGCAAGGTGGCCAGCCGCAGCCGCGGCAGCTGGCGGCGCGCCAGCCGCGCGATCACTGCCGCCTACCTGGTCGCGGTACTCGCCGACTTCGCGTTCATGTATCCGGTCCTGACCGCAGCGCGCATCAGCGAGAGCGCCTGGTTAGCCCGGATGTGGCTGCCGGGCTGGCGGCTGTGAGCAGCGGCACGGCGCGCCTGCTGGGCCTGGCAGGCAGCAGCGTGGTCCTCACACTGGCCACCCTGGCCGGCAGCGGGCTCGCGCTGCTCAGTGATGCTGCCTGCCGGGACGACGACTGGAGCTCGCAGGTATTCCAGCACCACTGCTATTCCGATATCTACGCGCTGTACTCCGCTGAGGGCCTGAGCAGCGGCCAGGTGCCGTACTTAGGCCACCACGTCGAGTACCCGGTTCTGACCGGCGCCGCTATGCAGGCTGCGGCGTGGCTGGTCCATGGCGGCGATCCGGTCCAGGCCCGGGCGCTCCACTTCTTCTACGTCACTGTCATCCTGCTCATCGCGGCGGCCGTGGCCGCGGTGCTGGCGGTCGCGCACGCGGCCGGCCCGCGCCGCCGCTGGTCCGCGCTGCTGGTAGCACTCAGTCCGGCGCTGGTGCTGAACGCGTTCATCAACTGGGACCTGCTCGCCATGAGCCTGGCGGCGCTCGGCCTGGCGGCCTGGGCGTCCCGGCGCGGCGTCCTCGCCGGGATCCTGCTGGGCCTGGCCGTTGCGGCGAAGTTCTACCCGGTCGTCTTTTTCGGCCCGCTCCTGCTGCTGTGCCTGCGGGCGGGCCGGATGCGAGCGTTCTGGACGACGTTCGGCGCGGCGGCCGGAGCCTGGCTCGCGGTTAACCTCCCGGTGGCGCTGTCCGCGCCGGCTGGCTGGTCCTGGTTCTACCGGCTCAGCGCGGAGCGCGGCGCGGACTGGGGATCCATCTGGTACTTCTTCGAGGTCCGGCACTGGCCGGTGGTCGGCAAGCTGGCCACATCCGGCCTGAACCTCGCCTCCGCCATCGCGCTGTGCCTGCTGTCCGCGCTGATAGCTGTCCTGGCCCTGGCAGCACCCCGGCGCCCCCGCCTGCCCCAGCTGCTGTTCCTGGCCGTCGCCGCCTTCCTGCTGGTGAACAAGGTGTGGTCGCCGCAGTACGTGGTCTGGCTCGTGCCGCTGGCCGTGCTCGCCCGGCCCCGGCTCGGCGCCTATCTGCTGTGGCAGGTCGCCGAGGTCGGCTACTTCTTCGCAATCTGGGCGTACCTGATCACAGCACTGGGCAGCCCGGGCAGCCCGGGCAGCAGCGGGGGCATCGATGCCAACCTGTATCTGGCGGCGCTGACCGCGCGTTTCGACGCCGTGGTCGTGCTAGCCGCCTTTGTCGTCCGGGACGTCCTGCGCCCGGAGCACGATGTGGTCAGGGCCGACGGCGTCGACGATCCGGCCGGAGGAGTTCTGTCCGGCGCGCCGGACGTCCGGGTCCTGCGGCTGCGTCATCCGCTTCGCTTCCCGCGGCGCGAGGCCGCGGTGCCCTGAGCGAGTGCCGCATTGCCGTGAGCGACCGCCGCAGCACCGCGGCAACGGCCCGGCTCGGGCCGCCCCGCGACCCCTGGTTGCCGGGCCGGGACCCCCGGCTGACGGCCCGCTACCCGCCCGACGGCATCAAAGTTCCTGGTCGCTGGGGACGCGAACCGTCGGGGCCCGGCGGCGGCGCCCGTGCTCGGCACGGAGCCGGAGGGCAATCTCGGTTGCCCTGCGCTGGAGCCGCTCGAGCTGCCGGAGCTTCTCGGTGAGCTCGGTTTCCAGTTCGGCTAGTTCGTCGTCGGTCATGGTGATGTGACGTGCCGCGCAAGCCGGAGGTTGTCCGATGGCTCGGTATGGCTGAACATCGCTGGGGTGTGCGCCGAGGTGCGCCGTGGGATCCTGTTGGCTATGGCGGCAGCAGGATCTCCCGGTTCCGCGGCCACGCTGCGAGTGGCGGAGGCTGCGGGCGTGCTGTCGCTGGCCACCGACCTCGCCATGGGCCAGCCGCTGGAGCACGGCTTGCGCACCGCGCTGCTTGCGGTGCGGGTCGCCGAGGCGATGGGCCTGAGCGAGGACGATCAGGCCACTGTCTTCTTCACCGGTCTGCTGCATTTCGCCGGCTGCACTGCCGAGAACTTCGTCGACGCCGGGTTCTTCGGCGACGAGCTTGCCGCCCGGCCGCAGATGATGCCCGCTTTCCTCGGATCCCGGCGGGGGTTAGTCACAACCGCGATGCGAGTCGCGCACTCGGACAGCGGTCCGCTGGCGCGGGCCGCTGCCATGACCCGCTCGGCCGCCGGAGGCGTGGGCGAGTTCCGCCGCTGGGCGCGCACGCACTGCGACGTGGCCAGGCTGCTGGGCGCGCGGATGGGCCTGACCAGCGATGTGCAGGGGGCACTCAGTCACCTGTATGAGCGGTGGGACGGCAAGGGCATGCCCGGCGAGCTGCGCGGCGAGCAGATACCACTGCCGGTGCGGCTGGTACATGTCGCCCAGGACGCGGATATGGCCTGGCAGCACGGGGGCGCGGAGCTCGCCGGCCGGGTCGTGTCCAGCCGCGCAGGGTCCGGTATGGACCCGCGGGCAGCGGAGGCGTTCCTGGCGCTGGGCGATAAGGCCTTCGCCGACCTGGACCAGCCGTCCGTCTGGGACACGGTGATGGGGGCGGAGCCGGGCCCGCAGCCGACCGTTACCGGGGACCGGCTGGATGCCTGCCTCTCGGCAGTCGCCGACTTCGCTGATCTGAAGAGCCTGTGGACTATCGGGCATTCGCGAGGCGTGGCCGCGCTTGCCGAGCAGGCCGGCGCGGCGGCCGGACTGCCCGCGCCGGATATGCAACTGCTGCGCCGGGCCGCGCTGGTGCATGACATTGGCCGCGTGACGGTGCCTGTCCGGGTCTGGGCGAAGCCAGGTCCGCTCACCAGGGACGAGCGCGAGATGGTCCGGCTGCACGCCTACCACAGCGAGCGGGTACTCGACGTGGCTGTCGGGCTCCGCCCGCTGGCCCGGCTGGCCGGGTCGCACGGCGAGCGGTGCGACGGATCCGGCTATCACCGCGGCAGCCGCGCCGCTGATCTGCCGCTGACGGCGTGGCTGCTTGCGGCGGCGGACTGCTATCAGGCGATGCGCGAGCCGCGTGCGCACCGGCCGGCGCTGTCACCGGACGCGGCCGTGGCCGAGCTATGCCGTGAGGCGGAGGCCGGCACGCTGACGCCAGATGCGGTAAACGCCGTGCTGACCGCAGCCGGACAGCCGCAGCGCGCAGCACCAAGGCCGGCCGGGCTGTCCGAGCGGGAGTGCGAGGTGCTGGCGCTGCTCGCCCGCGGTCTGGCCACCAAGCAGATTGCCCGCCAGATGGGAATCTCCCCGAAGACCTGCGACCACCACATCCAGAGCCTCTACAGCAAGGCCGGCGTCTCTACCCGGTCCGGGGCGACGCTGTTCGCGCTCGAGCACGGGCTGGTCAGCCAGGACCCGGGCCTGCGTCCCGGCGCTCCGTCGTAGCGATAGAGCCGGGTTTCGGATAGGGAGTTTCCCCCATACCGGGAAGCCGCGCAGGTGCGTAGCGTCAGTGCAAGCCTGTTATCCCACCGGACCCTGTATTCGCCGTCGGCGACGCCTGAGCCAGGCGGCGGCTGCCGGGCCGGACTTCTGTGCGGAGGAGCCGGTTGCCGCAGTCGCAGCCCGACCAGACATCGGGCATCCTCGCCAGTGCTCAGCTGGAGGCACTTGTCGGCCTCTTCCCGGACTGGCGGATCTGGTCCGACCACCATGGCTGGTATGCCCGCCGCCGCAGCGACGGTTTCGTGCAGGTCCACGAGCCCGGCACGCCAGTCTTCTGTCTCCGGGCCACCGCCGCCACCGACCTGGCCGCCCAGCTGTGCTGGCAGCAGGCGGCCGACGAGCGCTGCCAGGTCAGCGTCGCGGCGCCGGCCTAGCAGCCCAGCGCGACCGACGGCGTGCTCCAGAGCAGCCGCGCGAGGAGCAAACCCGCCCGCGCGCGGCGGCCATGCAAACGCTCATAGCCGGCCCGTGACGCCCGTCACAGTCAGGTCAGGATTCCGCACACTGAGCGCGCGGCAGACCCGGCCGTCGAGGTTGAGCCAGCCGCGGCGGCTGGCCTGCTCAGAAGCGGCGGAGCCGGACCCTGGTCACCGTATGATCGGCTGCCTTATGCAGGACAAGCGTGGCCCTGGCCTGGGTCGGCTGAATGTTCTCGATGAGGTTGACCTCGTTAACAGTCCTCCACACCTCGGTGCCGAACGCGTCGACCTCCTCGGCGCTGACCTGGGTCAGCCGCCGGAATGCGGAATTGGGATCGGTAAAGGCAGTCTCCCGCAGCGCGCGAAGCCTGCCCAGGAACCACTGCCGGATGTCATCCGGGCGGGCATCCACATAGATCGAGAAATCGAAGAAATCCGCCAGCGCCAGTGAGCCCGCCCGGTCGGGCTGCAGCACGTTGATGCCCTCGAGAATGAGCACATCCGGCCGCTGCACGGTCTGCCTCTCGCCCGGAATTATGTCGTAGGCCAGATGCGAGTAGACCGGGGCGGAGACCTGCGGCGCACCAGCTTTCACCTGCTGGACGAACCTCAGCAGCGCCCGCCGGTCGTAGGACTCAGGGAAGCCCTTGCGGTTCATCAGTCCGCGCTCGTCAAGCACGGCGTTCGGGTAGAGGAAGTTGTCCGTTGTGACCAGGGCGGTGAGCGGCTGCTGGGGCCAGCGGGCGATGAGCGTTCGCAGCACGCGCGCGGTGGTGGACTTGCCGACGGCGACGCTGCCGGCCACGGCGACAACGAACGGCGCGGGCCGGATCCGCTCGCCGAGGAACCCGCCGACCGTCTCGCGCAGCCCGGCGCTTGCCTCGTAGTACAGCCGCAGCAGCCGGCTCAGCGGCAGGTAGACGTCCTCGACCTCGCCGAGCCTGATCGGATCGGCGTGACCGCGCAGTTCGTCCAGCTCGCCTGCGGTCAGCGACATCGGAGTGCTGGCCCGCAGACCTCGCCAGGCCTGCCGGTCCAGCTCAAGGTAAGGGCTATCGGCGCCGCGACCTGTCACGGTCTCAACCTAGGCGACGGGCGCGCGCCGCCACGGCCAGGGACCCGCCAGCTGCGCTGGTGCCATGACATCATTGCCTGCCAATCCCCGCGGGAGCGGCTGAAGCTTCCCGCGCATATCGGCTGCGCGGGTGATTTCAGGAACGGGCCGTGACAGCGGATTTCTCTTTGCCCGCGAGGGAACTGGCGCTATTCTGAAGGTGTTGCTCCGGACCTCGGTAGCCGCTTCCGCAATGCTCGCGGGCGCTTACTGGGGGACCGGAGTTTTCCTATTTACGCAGCGACCGTACGCGTCACGACCCGCTCGCAAGACTGAGAGAGGAGACCTGCCCCGCACCTAGCGACGATCGGAGAAGCAATGCGAATCGGAACGATCCTGCTGGTCATCTGGCTAATCATCGGTGCAGTCGCCGCTGGCCAGCGCCATTACTTCAGCAGCTCGGGCACAAGCTGCGCCAAGGCGAGCACAATCGCCGTGACGATTATCGCGGGCCCGCTCAACTATGTCGGCGTGAACCCAAAGATCTCATGCAAGGCCTCTTCCTGAGCATATGACCGCCTCCGTCGGCGTCGGCCGAACGGCCAGGACCACGCAACAGGAAGAGAATCGCCATGTCGCAAACAACCTCCGGCCTGAGCGGCATCGGCATAGGCCCAGACGGTAGGTAGGGCAGCAGCACTTAGTGATGTCGGCTGTCGGGCTGTCGCGGCTGGTTTTGCCGGTAGTGCCGATACTGCCTGGATGGCGTCGACCAGGCCGGAGAGGCATCGGCGGCGGTGAGGGTGGCGGTGGTGATGGCTTGCTCGCTGGCTGCGACGAGGTTGTCGGATAGCTGGTCACGGTGCTCGCCGGGCTGGACGACGGCGGCGAGCTAGACGGCGAACATGAGCACGGGCAGGCCGATCTCGGGCGCGCCGAGCTCGCGCCGGGGTCGGTGGTCATGGCACGGGCGGCGGCGCTGGTCAGCGCGATCAGGCAGGCGGCGTGCTGGGCGACCATGACCGGCCAGGCCGCGCGGTCTTCCCGGTCTATGGCGTCGGCCAGGCTGACCGGCTCGGAGTAGCGTTTCTGCTTGCCGTGCCGCCGCATCCAGCTGGGGGTGCACATGCCGCAGTCGCAGTCCTCCGGCAGGGCCAGGACATGACGGCCGGGCTGGGCGATGGCCTTGGGAGCGGTGGTCATGCCGGGATCGTCGCGCCGCAGCGGCCCGCTGGCTAGCGCGCGCGGCCCGTCAGCGCGACCTTCACTGCCGCAGCCGTCGCCGCTGGTAGTGGCAGTGCCGGGCGCGGGCCTGATGCCGGCGCCGGCACGCCGACCAGCGCAGGTGATGGCTGACTGGATGCGCGGGGCGGCAGAGGATCGCGTGCAGGCGCCGGATCTCGTTCACCGTCAGGCGGCATTCCTGCCCGCTGGTGACCGGATTACCGCGATTGTCCGGCCGGGGCGGGGAAAGTTGTCCACAGGCTGGCAGCCCCCTCTCTGGCCGGTCGCCGTCACCGGGCCTGCTGCCGGAGCCCGCTGCGGGCGGGGGCCTGCCACCGGCGCAGACGGCCAGCCAGGCCGCGGCGCACATCGCCAGGGTGACGTACCTGTACCACGCGATGTGCTTGCGGGCCTGATAGTGGTCCAGCGCGGTCTCGTTCTTGGCCGCCTGGAACGCTTCTTCCACCGCCCACCGGGCACCGGCGGCCATGACCAGAGCGGCCATTGTCGGGTGCCGCGGCGACCAGCACAGGTAATAAGCCCGCTCGCCGCTGGTGAGCGAGCGGCGGACCAGCAGCTGGCGGCCCCGGCCCGCCCGGCACAGCGCCCAGTCATACAGCCGCTCGCCCTTGGACCCCGGCCCGCACGACAGCCGCTGCCAGCCGCGGGCCGGCACCTTCGCGGCGAGCTGATCAGCGCGGATCATGCGGCCGGCGCCAGCGGGTACGCGATGGTCGCAGGCCACCGCGAGCACGTAGCTGACCTTGTTCTTCTCCAGCCAGTCCCGCAACGGCCCGTTGCCGCCGTAGACCTCGTCCGCGGTGAACCAGGTAAACGGCAGCCCGGCCCGGATCGCCCGTCCGATCATCCTCTGCGCCAGCTGCGGCTTGGTCGCGAACTCGGTATCCTCGCCGATCCCGGCCGCCGCGCGGCGCTGCTCATCCCCCGTCCACGACTTCGGCAGGTACAGCTCCCGGTCAACCAGCACCCGCGTGCCCGCCGCCGGCACCGCATAGGCCAGGAACACCCCGACCTGGCAGTTGGTGATCTTCCCTGCCGTCCCGGTGTACTGGCGCTGCACCCCCGCCGACTGCCGGCCGGACTTCAGGAACCCGGTCTCATCAGCAATCAGCACCCCGCCCGGATCACCCAGCTCAGCCGCGACATAACCCATCAGCCGGTCACGGACCCCATCCCCATCCCAGACCGCGGCACTCAGCAGCCGCTGCATCCCGTCCGGCGTCGCATCACCAGCGAACTCCGCCAGAGTCCAGCCGTTCTTGCGCTCCAGCCCCGAGGCCAGTCCCAGCAGATACGACCAGGCCCGCAGCCGCGGCTCCCGGCGCACGAACGCCGGCGCCAGCACCCGGCCGAACAACTCCTCAAGACAATCCAGCCAGCCGGCCGGATCCACATCCCCTACACCGGGCGCGACGACCGCAGCGCGATCCATCAGCACACTCACACCCAGATGATCACGAAACAGCCCTCACCACGTCACGCCGCCACGCCGATACCGAAGTGCTGCTGCTACTAGGTAGCGCCGAGTGACTAACTAACCGTGGAGATCACCGTGAAGATGCTAGTCGTCGGTGCCGGAGTGATCGGAACTGTGTACGGGGCTCATGTCGCAGCTGCAGGGAACAGGGTCTGCGTTCTCCGCCATGGGTCACGGACCGATGAGGTGGCCGTCAGCGGCCTTTGCGCCCGCAATGCGCGCGGAGGCACGCGAACTGATGCCGGAGCCGCAGTCGTGGCGGACGCCAGCGGGGAGTACGACATCGTCCTTGTCGCCGTACGGCGCGAACAGCTCGTGTCGGCCTGCGCCGACCTCACAGTGCTGGCCGGGAAGCCGGCCATAGTGTTCTTCGGCAACAATCCTGGAGGCCGTTCGGCTATCCCTGGCAACGTACCGGGCGATGTCTACCTTGGTTTCCCCGGCATCGGCGGCGTCCTCACCAACGAGATCGCGAGCTACGTGCGCATCCGGCAGCAGCCGACAGCCCTGCCGCAAGGCGCTGATCCCAGGCTGGCAGCGCTAGAGTCGGCGCTGTCCAGCTGCGGTTTCGCTGTCCGGCGGGTGACCGACATGGACGGTTGGCTCGCCTACCATGCCGCGTTCGTCGCCTGCATCACGGCGGCCCTCTACCGCTGCGGAACCGATCCCAGCCGCCTCGCGGCGGACCGCCAGACCCTCACCCTTATGTGCCAGGCCATCACCGATGCATTCGCCGCCCTGCGCGCAAGCGGCGTGGCGGGACTGCCGCGCAACCTCGCCGTCCTCCATACACCGCCGCTGAGAATAATTGCCGTCCGCTACTGGGCACAGGCCATGCGCTCGCCGATGGGCGAGCTCTGCTTTGCCGCGCACGCACGGCACGCCGAAGCCGAGATGCAGGCTCTCGCCCGTGACGTGGAAGCCCGGAGCCCCAGCTCGCCCGCCATCGCGGAACTCCTCGGGAGGCGGGATCCCCACTGCGCCTGACGTGCGGGCCAACCCCGATCTTGCGACGCGCGCTTCGTCGACCTCTCCGCGGTGACCGTCCGGAGCGCGCGGCTTTCGCAGGTAACGTGGGCATCCTGATCTTGGTCGCTAAGCGGCCCTCGGGGACAGATCGGGGACCGCCGACTATGTCCGTATCCGTCCATCCGCAGATGAGGAGGCTCCGATGAATACCATGCACGACGGGAACGCGCGCTCTGCGGCCAGCGGAGCCGAGCTGGCCGCAGCTGCTCACGAGGGGCGATCCAGGGGCAGCAGGCTGCTCTGGGTGCTGGACAGCTGGACGGGTAATCCGCTCACGGCACTCACAGTGCTGGCCGCCGGCCTGGCTTGGGTACTCCTGAGCGTCGCGTACGGCTTCCCGAACCTGTGGGAGCGGGCCTTCCAGACGCTGGTGGCAGCGGTCACGGTCGTGATGGTCTTCGTCATCCAGCACACGCAGGCCCGGCACCAGGCGGCGACCCAGCGGAAGCTTGATGAGATCCTGCGCGTGCTGCCGGATGCCAGTAACGCGCTGCTGGCGCTCGAGCACGCCTCCGACGACGAGCTGAAGGCCACCCGGCATCAGCATGAGAAGATCCGGCAGACTGCCATCGAGGCGGACGGTGACCGGGCCGCCTTGTAATCGGCCGCGTATCCGCGGTCACGCGGCCGGGCCCGGCAGACGGCGTCCGGCCCGGTCAGTGGAAAGGAACCCGCATGAGCGCTGACTTCCCCGACGGACCTGCCGCCCGGCCTGTCGGCTTGCACCACGTCAGGCTGACGGTGACCGACATCGGCCGGTCCAGGGCTTTCTACCTGAAGGTTTTCGGGTCGGAGCCGATCGCGGACTTCACCGACCAGGCCGCGGATCCTGCCGCGCGGTCAGACCCTTACCGGCTCTTCGCCGGATGCATCTTCTCCTTCGGAAGCCAGCTGCTGGGCCTGCGGCCAGGCGCGCCGGCCGGAGACCGCTTCAGCCCGGAACGGGTGGGGCTCGATCATCTCAGCCTGGCAGTCAGCTCGCCTGACCTGCTCCGGGCCGCAGCCGACCGCCTGAGCAGCGCGGGAATCACCCATGGCGAGGTGCGGGAACTACCGGGCGCCGGCCTCGTCATCCTGTCCCTGCAGGATCCGGACGACATCAACCTCGAGCTGGCGGCTCCGCTGACTCGGTGAGCTCGCGCTCAAGCAGGCGGGCGTGCGCATCGCGGATAGCGGGCCGCACGATCTGGAAACGGCTGAGCAAGCCCGCGGTAACTGAGCCGCCGTTACGGTCTGGCTCCAGGGAGCGCGGGCTCCCACCGCAACCAGGCCGGGTGACTGATGACGACTGACGTGAGCCTGTACGACCTACTCGGCGGCGACCGCCTGCCGCTGCGCGAGGTCACTACCGCGTTCTACGCGAAGGTGCAGGCGGACGACCTGATCGCGCCGTTCTTCGCCGGTGTCGACCTGGACCGCCAGGCAGCCATGCTCGCCGAGTTCCTGGCGATGGCATTCGGCGGTCCGCACCGGTACACCGGCCGTGATCTTCGGACGGCGCACGCACCGCTGCCGGGACTGGCCGACGTGCACTTCGACCGCGTGGCCCTGCACCTGGCCGGCACCCTCCGGGAGTTCGGGATCAGCGAGGACGAGACCGCCACTGTGCTGGCGGTCGCCGAAACCGTCCGGAACGACGTCCTGAACCGCTAAGCACCCGTCCGGACCGGCCCGTCCCCGACCGGACCGCGCCGCGCCGCGAAAGGCCGTCCCGTGGACATCGCCCGGCTCAAAAGCAGTTTCGCCCGCATCGCGATGCACGGCGACGAGGTGCCGCTGCATTTCTACGCTGACCTGTTCCTCAAGCACCCCGAGACCCGGCCGCTGTTCCCCGTGTCCATGCAGGCGCAGCGCGCGCATCTGGTGGAGGCACTCGTGACCATCGTGTCGGCTGTGGATGACGTCCACGACCTCACCGCGTTCCTGCAGGACCTCGGCCGCGGCCACCGCAAGTTCGGCGCACTTGCTGAGCACTACGGCGCGGTCGGCGACAGCCTGCTGGCGACGTTCGCCTACTTCTGCGGCGAGGCCTGGGATGCCGAGCTCGAGGCCGACTGGCGGGGAGCGTACGAGCTGATCGCGAGCGTCATGACGGGAGCCGCCCGCGAGGACGAGGAGCGGCACCCGGCGTGGTGGGCGGGCACGGTCATCGCGCAGGAGCGCCTGGCCTACGACGTCACGCGGCTCACGGTGCGGACTGAGCCCCGGCTCGAGTACCTGCCAGGGCAGTCGGTCGCCATCGAGACACCAGCCCGCCCCAGGCTGTGGCGCTATTACTCGATGGCCAACGCGCCGCGGCCGGACGCAACACTCGACTTCCACATCCGGCTGATCGACGGCGGCGCCGTGAGCATGGCGCTCACCGCCGGCACCGTGGTCGGCGGCGAGCTGAGGCTCGGGCCGCCGGCCGGCGCCCTGACGCTCGACGCCGCCAGCGGCCGGGACGTGCTGATGGTCGCCGGAAGCACCGGGCTGGCACCGCTCAAGGCGATGCTCGAGCAGCTGGCTACCCTGGCGAAACCGCCACGGGCACACCTGTTCTTCGGCTCGCGAACCGCTGACGGCCTGTATGACCTGACCGTCCTGGAGAAGCTGGCGGCAGAGAATTCCTGGCTGACGGTGGTGCCGGTCGTGTCATCCGGCCGCCCGGGGCCAGGCCGCACCGGTCCGCTATCCGATGTGGTCAGCCAGTACGCCAACTGGTCCGGCCACGACGTCTACCTGGCCGGCCCGACGGGGATGGTAAGGGACTCGGCCGCCCGGCTGGCGGCCGACGGCGTGCCGGTCGTTCAGATTCATGTCGAGGATTTCGGCTGGAGTGAGCCATGACATCAGACGCCTGGTACGACGAGCAGCGCCGGCTGACTCCGGACCGCGTTCAGTCAGCTGTCTTCCCGCTGACGCGCTGGGGCCGCCACGGCTATGAAGAGGAACCCGTCCGGGCTTTTCTGGCCGAGGTGCAGGCCGAGATGGTCCGGCTCATCAATGAGCGTGCCTCGCTCTGGCAGGAGGTGCAGCGGCTGCGGCGCCGGGTGCTCGGGAAGGAGAACGGCAACGACGCCATCCTGTTCGGCAAGGACGACGCGCATGTGCATGCCGTCCGGATCCTGTCCAGTGCCCAGCGGACAGCGGATCGCTACGTAGCCGACGCGCAGGCCTACAGCGGCCGGCTCACCGAGGAGGCCCGAGCCCGCCGTGACGAGATCATGGGCCAGGCTCAGCACCACGCCGACCTGATGCTGGAGGAGGCGCGCACCAGAGCGCGGGAAGCAGCAGTTGCTGTCATCGACGACGCCCGCGTCGCTCCCCAGACCGACCAGGAGCGTCGTGCCGTTCAGGCGGAGCTGGCCTACCTGCGCACCTTCAGCGAGGTGTACCGGCAGCACCTCAAGATCTACACCGAGGACGTGCTGCGCACCATCGAGGACTGGGAGAGCAAGGAGCGCGCGGCCGTCCGCGATACGCCCGGCGGCGGCTGATCGCCCCGTGGCCGCCTAGCCCGCGGCCGGCCGCTCGCCGGGGCGGCGGGCGAAGTAGCACATCATGCTGTCACCCTTGACGGCGCCCTCGATGGGGGTGACGAGTTCGTTGACCCAGGGCGGGCACGCTGCCTTATCGCCGTGGCCGCTCACGATCCAGCCCTGGGCACCGAGGAGGTTGGCGGCACGGAGGAGGCCGTGGCAGCCGTCGAGCAGGCGCGGCTTCGAGCTGTCCACGAAGATGCATACGGCCGGAGCGGGACCGACGGTGTGCACGACATAGATGTATCCGTACTCCCAGACGGTCATCGGCCCGGCTCCTCGGTCATCGGCGCGCCCCCCGTCACGGTAGCGGTCGCCGGCGTTTCTCACCACCGCGGGCAATTCAGCGCTGAACTGCGTCCGTGGTGCGATCACTGCTGCCAGGACGACAGCGATCGCAGCACGGGCAACGCACGCGACTACCTGTGCGAGCCGCGGCGCCGCGTCTGATCAGCTGCCGGACGCCCGTCGGGCGGCGAAGTCGATGACCTCAGCAAGCCGCTCAGGCTTCTCAGGTGCCGGCGGCAGGCCAACCACATGCAGCGCGGGGCGTCCCTGTGCCTGGCGTGCCTCAGTCAGCAGGAGGCTGACGAGCTGCTCCGCCAGGCCGATGGCGCTGGTGATTTCCTCTCGCAGCTCGGCGGCGTGCCTGCAGCATTCACCGTTGGCCGTGCTGTCGGTCACTGAATGACCCCCCTACGATGCTGGCCCTGCCCTGTCCGGCTTGCGCTCGCCGGGCCGTGTATGTACTGGACGTGCTGTGCCGGGCGCTGGTTGACCTGGCGCGGGCAGGTGTCCCGGTTAACACCCCGGTACCCGGTTCAGGCATCGTGCCCGCCGTGCCCGGTTAGCCGGAGCACGAGTGCAGCTGCCGTCGTGGCGGTCCCGGCTGCTGTCGGCAGCCGCTGGTAGCCTCTCGCTCCTGTGACCATCCCCGCATCCGCCACCAGTGATCACACCCGGCGCCCCCATCAGCCAGTCCGGCCAGAGCTGCTGCTCGCACTCCGCAGCTGGCAGAAGGACGCCTACCAGGCTTACTTTCGCGGCGATCAGCGCGACTTCCTGCTGGTGGCGACGCCGGGCGCCGGCAAGACGACGTTCGCCCTCACGGTCGCGGCCGAACTGCTCGCCCGCCGCGAGATCGCGGCCATCACCGTTGTCACGCCGACCGAGCACCTCAAGCATCAGTGGTCGCAGGCGGCGCACCAGCTGGGAATATCGCTGGACCCGGAGTTCAGCAACGCCCAGGGGCGGGCCTCGGCGGATTTCACCGGCGTAGCCGTCACATACGCGCAGGTCGCGGCTCATCCCGCACTCCACAGGCAGCGCACGTTCAGCCGCCGGACCCTGGTGCTGTTCGACGAGATCCACCACGCCGGGGACGCGCTGTCCTGGGGCGAGGCCGTACGGGTGGCGTTCGAGCCCGCGCGGCGCCGGCTGGCGCTGACCGGCACTCCGTTCCGCAGTGACACCAACCCGATCCCGTTCGTCACCTATCAGCGCGGCGCCGACGGGAGCCTGCGCAGCTCGTCCGACTACGTGTACGGCTACGGCCCGGCACTCACGGACGGTGTGGTGCGGCCGGTGATCTTCCTTGCCTACTCAGGCGAGATGCGCTGGCGGACGCGCGCGGGAGACGAACTCGCCGGAACCCTCGGCGCGCCGATGACGTCCGACGTGCTGTCGCATGCCTGGCGGACGGCGCTTGATCCGGAGGGCGCGTGGATCATGCGCGTGCTCGAGGCAGCCGACAGGAGGCTGACCGAGGTACGCCGCGGCATGCCGGACGCGGGCGGGCTGGTGATCGCCAGCGACCACGCGGATGCCCGCGCGTACGCCACGCTGCTGCGTGACATCAGCGGCACCCGGCCGGCTGTCGTGCTGTCCGACGACCCGGCTGCCAGCAAGAAGATCTCCCGCTTCGCCGCGTCGCCGGACCGCTGGATGGTGGCGGTCCGCATGGTGTCCGAGGGCGTCGACATCCCCCGCCTGGCCGTGGGTGTCTACGCCACCAGCACCGGAACGCCCCTGTTTTTCGCTCAGGCCGTCGGCCGGTTCGTCCGCGCCCGCCGGCGGGGTGAGACCGCATCGGTGTTCCTGCCGTCCATTCCGTCGCTGCTGAGCTTCGCCGCGGAGCTGGAGGCCGAGCGCGACCACGTCCTGCGCCATGCTGGCGACGCCGAGGATGATGAGCGGGAACTCGCGGAGGCACAGCGGCAGCGCGACACCCCGGACGAGCTCGACCAGGGACCATTTCAGGCGCTGGAGGCATCGGCGCACTTCGACCGGGTGCTGTATGACGGCAGCGAATTCGGCGTGACCGCCGAGGAAGAGGAATTCCTCGGCCTGCCCGGGCTGCTGGAGCCGGAGCAAGTCGCCCACCTGCTGCGGACCAGGAAAGCAGGACCGCCGGCACCACGCCGGGCGGGTACGGCTGCAGGCTCCGGCCTGGCGGGAACGGGAGGCCTGGCCGGGAGCGCTGGCCTGGCCGGAAGCGCTGGCCCGCGGGCGGCCCCGGCCGTTCCCGAGCCGACTGCCCGCGAGACCCTGGCCGCGCTGCGCAAGGAGCTCAACAGCCTCATTGCCGCGTGGCACCATCGCACCGCCCAGCCGCACGGCGCGATCCACGCCGAGCTCAGGCGGACCTGCGGCGGGCCGCCGCTGGCGCAGGCGACCGCGGAGCAGGTCCGCGCCAGGATCGCGATGATGCACAAGATGGCGAGGTCGGGGCGCTAGCGGGCCCGGCGGCCGCGGCCGGACGGAGCCCGCGCACTGCGTACACCACGTTCCTGGCGTAGCGTTGGGTTTTATGTGCCGCAGCATCAAGACTCTTCGCGAGCCCTACACCAGCCAGGTCACCGAGGCGGAGGTGCGGGCCGCCGCGCTCCAGTACGTCCGGAAGATTAGCGGTTTCCGGGCGCCAGCCAGCCACAATGCGCGGGCGTTCGAGCAAGCGGTCGCGACGATTGCCGCGGCAACTCAGGATCTGCTTGACCATCTGGAAGTGCGCGGCCAGCAGGCCGCGTCCTGATTCGCTGGCGTCTGCCCCGGGGAGCTGCAGTGGCTGAGATGAACGACTGGAATGCGCAGATCATCAAGGAGTTCCGTGCCAACGGCGGGAAGGTCGGGGGCAACTTCGAGGGTGCACCGCTGCTCATCCTGCACACGACCGGCGCCAGGAGCGGCCAGGCGCGGGTGAACCCGATGATGTACCGGAGGGTCGGCGGCGGCTACGCGGTCTTCGCGTCCAAGGCCGGCGCGCCGACCAATCCCGACTGGTACCACAACCTCGTGGCCCACCCGGACGTGCAGGCGGAGATCGGCACCCAGACGCTGAAATTCACCGCGCGGGTCGCTGATGATGCCGAGCGAGCGCCGATCTGGGCTGCCCAGAAGGCCGAGTTTCCTGGCTTCCAGGAGTACGAGCAGAAGACCAGCCGGCAGATTCCGGTCGTCATTCTCGAGCCAGCCGGAGGCTAGCGCCTCCGCAAGCCCGTCCGTATGCGAATACTAGTGCCCTGGCGGTAGTAACCGCACACGGATGCGCTCCGGACTAGCTGCCGAGCGCGATCGTCAGCCGGGTGAGGACCCCGTCAGCGTCGGCGATCTCGGCCGTCAGGTCAGCCCAGCCCGTGGCGCCGGTCAGCCGGACGGTCGCGCTTGTGCTGCCGTTCCCGGCCAGGTAGCAGTCAGTCCGCGCCGGGCCGGTCCAGGCCGCCGCGAGCCGCAGCCGTCTCAGCGCGTCATCGCTGCTCAGCCCGGGCGCGGTCACGAGGTCCGCGGGCCAGCTGACCGCGACCTCGCCGCCCGCGGAAAGCGCCCCGGCCAGCTTCTCAAGCACGGCGGCCAGGCCGGACCCGGAAGCCGGCGGCAGCGGCACGATCAGCTGCTGCACCCGCGGCTGCCGCAGCGGCGCCAGCTTGATCTGCACGGCCACGGTGCCGCGCTCGCCGGTCAGCCACCAGCGGCAGTGGGCGGGCGAGTCGCATTCCGGCGGCCGGGCGGCATCGGGACTGAACAGCCCGATCCGCTCCCGGAGCCGGGTGACGTCCGCTTCGCGCTCGGCCAGCGGGCGGTCCTGGTCGACGTTCGGGGTGAAGAGCGCGGCCGCAGCCGCGGGGTCCCAGCGCTGCAGAAGCGCATCGACGGCCTCGCGGGCAGCCAGGGTCTCGGGCCACGGGCCGCCGGGAGCTGGCACCGGCCCGTGCGTCCGGTAGCCGCCCGGCCCGCCGGTCCCGGACCCAGCTAGCACGGACCCAGCCTGCACGGACCCGGCCTGCGCGGACCCAGCCTGCACGGACCCAGCCTGCACGGTCTGAGCCTGCACGGTCTGAGCCTTCAGCAGCTCGGCCAGCAGCTCTTCGGCAAGGGCGCCCGCCGCCGCGTACGTGCTGTTGGCAAGCACGATGGTGCCGATGCCGGCTGCCGGGTGCCAGCGCATCTGGCTGCCGTACCCGGGGTAGCCGCCGCTGTGCTGGACGATCGTGCCGTAGGCGGCGTCGTCCTCGGCGAACAGGCCGAAGCCGTAGCTGATCGACAGCGGCCCGGTCGCGGTCACGACGGTGCCGTCTCCGCCGGCGGTGATGGCGACCTGAGCGAGCTGCATCTCGCGGCGGGACGCCCTGGACAGCGGATGGAACAGATCGGCCTCGCCGTCCGGCCTCGCCGGGAACGCGTCCGCGAAACCGGCGACCCAGCGGCCAAGGTCGCGGACACAGCTGAAGATGCCGCCCATCGGCGCGAACGCACCGTAGCCGTCGGGCTCCAGCTCTAGCCAGGTCCCGCCATCGCGCCGGTAGCCGCGGGCCAGCTGCGCCGGGTCGACCTCAGACACCTCGTATCCGGTGCCGGTCAGGCCGAGCGGCCCGAGCACGCCGCTCCGGACGGCCCTGGCGTAATCCTCGCCGGTGACCGCCGCGATGACGCGGCCGAGAATGGCGTAGCCGAGGTTGGAGTAGTCGAACACGGTCCCGGGTGCCCAGGCCGGCCGGACGTCGCCGCCGGCCAGCAGGCGGGCGAATTCATCCGGGTCCAGGCCCTGCTGCCGGTCGCCCCACGGGTCATCGGTGGGGAAGCCCGCCGTCATCGTCAGCAGGTGCCGGATGGTGATGACCGGGCAGTCCGGCGCCGGCAGCACCAGTCCGCTGAGTTCCGGCACGTAGTCCTGCGCGGCATCGTCGAGCCGCAGCTCACCGCGGTCTCGCAGCAGCATGATCATCGCCGCTGTGAAGCTCTTGGTCATCGAGGCGATGCGGAAGACAGTGCCGGCATCGGGGGCAGGGCCGCCCGTCCATCGCTCGCCGGCGCCGCCCGAGTGCACGAGCCTGCCGCCGGCCACCACTCCGTAAGCGAGGCCCGGCTGGCCGCCGCGGGCAGCGAACCGGGCCGCGATCGCGTCGACAGCCCCTGTGTCCAGCGCAGCAGCGTCGAAATGCACCATGCGGGTCAACTTAGCCTGCGGGGACGGCCGCCAGCGACTCCTGGGCGACGGCTACGTCGGGCAGGTCGAGCAGCCGGCAGCCGACGCGGATCTCGAACCGCGCCTGCGCTGGCGAGCAGACGCCGGCCAGCCAGCGGCGGGTAGCGGCGCCGAAGATGGCCTGCACCACCGGCAGCAGCTGGCGCTGCTCGGCGCTGACCGGCAGGCCCGCTCCCGCAACGTGCTCGAGCATCTGCAGGTGCAGGTGCTCGACGCGCTCGATCACCTCGCTGTAGTTCCGGCTGGTCTCGCGCAGCACCCGGCTGAGCGCCGCGGTGAGCCGCGGCTCTCGCTGCTCGGCCCGGAACTCCCTGAGCAGGTGGCTGGTCACGCGCTCGCGCGCGGTCTCGCCGACGGGGACCTCGGCCGTGATCCGGGCCAGGGCCAGGGAGTACCGGCTGAGCAGGATGCCGAGCAGCACGTGATCCTTCGCCGGGAAGTACCGGTACAGCGTCGCCAGCGAGACCCCGGCGCGCTGCGCCAGGTCCTTCATCTGCAGCGCGTCCTCGCCGCCCGTCGCCAGCATCGCCGTGGCGGCAGCCAGGATCCGGTCGTGCCTGCCGTGCTGGGCGGCAGTCGACGGGATAGCCGGACCTGCCTGTGGCACCGCTGGTGACCCGCTTTCTGAAATCCGTTCTGCTTTTGGCTATGCGCCCTGCCGCTAGATCCCGAGCGAATCGGCCAGCCGGTCGAGCTGCTCGCCGGGCCCGCCCAGCAGCACCTTGTTCGACAGGCCGTTCTTGTAGTACAGGTGCGCGTCGTGCTCCCAGGTGAAGCCGATGCCGCCGTGCAGCTGCACGGTATCGACCGCCGCCTCGGCATACGCGCCGGCCAGCAGCACCCGGGCCACTGACGCCGCGACGCCGAACCGGCCGGGATCCGCGTCGCCCGCGCGGGCAGCGTCCCGCACTGCCGCGTTGCCGAGCTCCCAGGACTTCTCCATGTCCGCGAGCTTGTGCTTGACGGCCTGGAAGGCACCGATCGGCTGCCCGAACGCCACCCGGATGCGCGCATAAGCGCTGGTCATGTCCAGGCAGGCCTTCATGGCGCCGGCTGATTCCGAGGCCAGTGCAAGGTTGGCCAGGTCGGCCGCGGCGGAGAGTGCCGCGGCGCTGTCGCCGGCCAGCGGACGGCCCGGTGTCCCGGCCAGCTCCAGGCGGGCGAGCGAGCGGCTGTGGTCCACCGCGGTCAGCCGGGTCCTGGTGAGACCGTCGGCGTCGCCGTTCACCAGGTAGATGACGGTGCCGCCGTCCGGGCCCCTGGCCGGGACAAGCAGCACGCCCGCCTCGGCGCCGTTCAGCACCGGCGACACGCTGCCGGTGAGCGCGACGGCGTCGCCGGAGCCCGCGGCTGTGCCGGATGCGGTCACCTCACCGCCGGCGTCGCTGGCCACGGCCAGGGTCGCGATGAGCTCACCCCCGGCGATCCTCGGGAGCAGCTCGGTCTTCGCCGCCTCGTCGCCGAGCCGCAGCAGCACCTCAGCGGCCAGCACTCCGGCCAGCAGCGGCGACGCCACCAGGCCGGCGCCCAGCTCGGTCAGCGCGATCGACAGCGCGGAGCGGCCCGCCCCGACGCCGCCGTACTCCTCGGGAATGGCGAGGCCGGCGAGCCCGAGCTGGGCGCTCATCTGCTTCCACACGTCAGCGTCATAGGGCTCGCCGGACGTGATGAGATGGCGCAGCGACGTCAGCGGGCTGCGGTCGGCGACGAACTTGCGCACCGAGTCGGCCAGCGCCTGCTCTTCCTCGGTCAGGATCAGTGCCATCGGGTTACCTCAGTCTTCCGGTGCTCAGTTCTGACGCTGCGTGCCAACGCGCAGCTGATTGAACGGGGTCGCCCGGTCGACGCCGGGGTCCTTGGCCAGGCCGAGCACGCGCTCGCCGATGATGTTGCGCTGGATGTCGCTGGTGCCGCCCGCGATCGCGCCGCCGGGGGCCGCGATGATCGCCGTCGTGACGGCCGCGAACTCGGCCGCGTCGAACCCGGCGAGCTGATCGCCGAGCACGTCCGCCGCCACGTTGCCGGCGAACCGCCCGAGCTCCGACCCGGCCAGCTTCGCCACCGAGCCGCGGGCTCCTGGCATCCGCCCGGCCTGCGCTTCCTCGCGCAGCACTGTCGCGAACAGCTGCGTGGCCCGGCCGAGCGCGTACAGCTCGGCCAGGTCGCGCCGCACACCCTGGTCGCTCGTCCGGCCGAGGCCGGCGGCCAGGTCACGCAGCGAGTCGTAGGCCAGCGGGCTGGTCCGCGACCCGCTCATGGTGCCGATGGCGATGCGCTCGTGCCGCAGCATGACCACCGCGGCGTCCCAGCCCTTGTTCTCCTCGCCGATCAGCGCGTCCGCGGGGATCCGCACGTTGTCGAAGAACACCTCGTTGAACGGCGAGTGGCCGGTCGCGACCTTCAGCGGCCGGACGGTGACGCCGGGCGCGTGCATGTCCACGATGAACATGCTGATGCCGTTGTGCTTGGGCTTGGTCGGGTCGGTCCTGGCCAGGATCGCGCCGTAGTCGGAGAACTGCGCACCGGACGTCCAGACCTTCTGGCCGTTGAGCACCCACTCATCGCCGTCGCGGACCGCGCTGGTCTGCAGGCTGGCCACGTCCGACCCGGCGCCAGGCTCAGAGAACAGCTGGCACCAGATCTCCTCGCCGCGCAGCATCGGCGGGAGGTACCGCTTCTTCTGCTCCTCCGTGCCCAGCTCAACCAGCGTGTTGCCGGGCATGCTGATGCCAATGAAAAACGCGCCGGTCGGCAGGTCGTAGTCCCGCGACTCCTGGCTCCAGATGATCTGCTCGGCGCTGCCCAGGCCCTGGCCGCCGTATTCCTTCGGCCACGTGATCCCGGCATACCCGGCGTCGAACAGCCTGGCCTGGAAAGCCTTCTGCTCGGCCAGCACGACGGCCCGGCCCCTGGTGTCAGCCTCGGCCTCCTCGTCGCTGGCCGCCCGGTGCGGGGCGTTAGCCTCCAGCCAGGCTCGTGCCCTCGCGCGGAAGTCGTCGCTCATCGGCGTGCCTCTCCTGTGTGCTGCCGGAGCCGGCGGGATACCGCAGCCCGGGCGAAAAACTGAAATCAGTTATAGTTGTTGCCTGGCTCTGAGCGAAGCATGGTGCCAGATCCCGTGTCAACCACAGCGGGCGTATCGGCCGGGTTTCCCGCCCGGACGGGAACGCGCCGCGTGACAGCACCTCAGGCCTGGCCGGCCGCGGTTACCGCGGCGCGGCGCGAAGGGACTCGAAAGCAGCATGCAGGTAACCGGCACGCGGCAGCGTGAGGCGTGGCAGCGGGCCGAGTTCCCGCCGGTCGAGAAAGTCACCGGCGGCGTCTGGTCAGTGCCGGTGCCGATTATCGACAACCCGCTGCGCTACGTGCTCAGCTACCTCATCGAGCATGACTCCGGCTTCGTCATGATCGATCCGGGCTGGAATCACCCCGACAGCTGGCAGGCCCTGACCAGCGGGCTCGGTGAGTGCGAGATCCCGATAACTGCGGTGACCGGCGTGCTGGTGACCCACGTCCACCCGGACCACCACGGTCAGTCCGGCCGGGTACGGGATCTGACCGGCGCGTGGGTGGGCATGCATCCGGCCGAGGATGAGTTCCTCGAAGTGCGCGGCAGCAACCTGCTGATGCGCGACAACATGGCCGCCTACCTGCGCTGGTGCGGCGCACCGCCCGGCCATCTGGATGAGCTCGTATCCAGCAGGCAGCACAGCGCGCGCGGTGAGCCCATGGTCCGGGCGGACCGGCTGATCGAGCACGGCGACCTCATCGACGTGCCCGGCCTGCGGCTGCGCGCCGTCTGGACGCCGGGTCACACCCCCGGGCACCTCTGCTTCCACGACGAGACCCATGACCTGATGCTCACTGGCGATCACATCCTGCCGCGGATCACGCCCAACGTGTCGTCCTACGACATGACCTCCAACCCGCTGAAGGATTACCTCGCGTCGCTTGAGGCGCTGCGCGGCATCCAGCCCGCCGAGGTCCTGCCCGCGCATGAATACCGTTTCACCGACCTGGACTCCCGGCTTGATTACCTGACCGAGCATCATCATGAGAGGCTCGCCGAGGCTGCGGAGATCCTGGCCAGCGCCGGCCGCCCCGGTCTCACGGCCTGGCAGGTCGCGACCGGGGTGACCTGGTCGCGCGCCTGGTCCGACCTGGCGTCGTTCCAGCGCCAGGCGGCGGTCGGCGAGGTGCTCTCGCATCTGCGGTACCTGCAGTCGCGCGGCGCTGCCGCCGAGGCGGACGCCGACGGCGTCGGCCTGTGGACCCGGACTGCACGCTGACCACGCCGACTGAGAGGACTCCCGTGGCGGACCGGCATGCCTGGGCCGAGGAAGGCACGCACCTGGTCGCGCCAGGGGTGCACCGGATCCCGCTGCCGCTGCCGTCCGACGCGCTGCGCGCGGTGAACGTCTATGCCATCGAGGCAGACGGCGGCCTGGTGCTCATCGATTCCGGCTGGGCCCTGGCCAACTCGCTGGAACAGCTGAAGCGGTCGCTGCGGCGCATCGGGGCCGGCCTGCCGGATGTGCGCAGGTTCCTGGTCACCCATATGCACCGTGATCACTACACGCAGGCGATCGAGGTGCGGCGGCTCGTCGGCACCCCGGTGGCGCTCGGCGCCGAGGAGCGGCACTCGATCGAGCGGCTGCTCAGCCCGGATTTCCGCCCGCTCGGGGCACAGCTGAAGATGCTCGCGGCGGCCGGTGCCGCCGCGCTGGCTGAGCAGCTGGCCGAGCTCGCCACCCTCGACGTGACCGGCGACGGGGCGGGCACGGAAGTGCGCGGCGCGGAGCTTGGCGCGCCCGGCCACCCGGCGCTGAAGCAGGCCAGCACCTTCGGGGCCGCACTCGGCTACGCGCGGCCGGACGAGTGGATCGCCGCCGGAGAGGTCTTCGATCTCGGTACCCGCAGGCTGACTGCCATCCCGACGCCAGGCCACACGCGCGGTCACGTCGTGTTCGCCGACGCCGAGGCGGGCCTGCTGTTCGCGGGAGATCACGTGCTGCCGCACATCACGCCCTCGATCGGGTTCGAGGAGGCACCAGCGGAGCTGCCGCTCGGCGATTACCTGCAGTCGCTGAGCGTGGTGCGCGAGCTGCCGGACATGCGGCTGCTGCCCGCGCACGGCCCGGTGTCACCAAGCACGCACGCCCGGGTGGACGAGCTCGCCGGACATCACGCCGGCCGTCTGCAGGCGATGGCGGATGTGCTGTCCGGCGGTGAGCACACCGCCAGCGAGGTCGCCCAGGCCATCGGCTGGACCTCCCGGCAGACCAAGCTCGCTGACCTGGACGTGATGAACCAGATGCTCGCGATCGGCGAGACCGGCTATCACCTTGACCTGCTGGTGGCCCGCTCCGCCGCCGTCTGCCGGGCGGATGGCGACGGCATCAGGTACTACCGGCTGGCACCCAGTGCCGAGGAGGCATCGCAATGACCCGGCTGTCAGAGGGCCCGTCCGCGGCTGCAGGCGCGCAGCTGCCGACGAGCCCGACCGGCACCAGCCTGCAGCGGCTGGCCGACCAGTACTGGCTGCGCGACGCCGGCCGGTCTGAGCTGCACTTCGAGGGCCGGCGCTGGACAAGCGCGGAGCTCGCTGACCGCACTAGGCGCCTGTCCGGCGGCCTGCGCGCGGCGGGGGTGCGGCCGGGTGACCGGGTCGTGATCTGCATGGCCAACTGCACGGAGGTCGGCGTCACCTATCACGCCGTCTGGCGGGCCGGGGCGGTGGCGACGCCGGTGCTGTTCCTGCTCAGCGAGGATGAGCTGCGGCATGTCCTGACCGACAGCGGCGCGGTGCTTGTCGTCACCACGCCGGAGTTCCTGCCGAAGGTCGCGGCAGCAGCAGCCGGCGTTCCCGGGGTCCGCGGCATCGTGGTGGCGGGAGCGGCCGGGCCAGGCGCTGGCAGCGAGGTTCCGCTGCTCGACTTCGCCGTGCTCGAGCAGGCCGAGCCGGGCGAGCTGACCGACGGCGACCCGGCGTCGCTGGCCGCCCTGCTGTACACCGGCGGCACGACCGGCAGGTCCAAGGGCGTGATGATCAGCCACAACGCGCTGTCCGCGGCCGCCTGGGCGGCAACGGCGACGTCGTACGACCCGGCTCAGCGGACGGCACTGCTGCCGCTCCCGCTCTCGCACGTCTACGGGCTGATGGTCAGCGTCATGAGCCTGCACTCGCCGGAGCCCGCCGCCGTGGTGCTGATGCGCTGGTTCGACCCCGCCGGGTGGCTGCAGCTGGCTCAGCAGCACCGGGTGAACGGCAGCCCGCTGGTGCCGTCGATGCTGCAGATGCTGCTGCAGCAGCCGCTGGCGGACTACGACCTGTCCGCCCTGGTCCGGCTGAACAGCGGCGCCTCCCCGCTGCCGCGCCAGGTCGCCGATGACTTCCGCCGCCGCCTGCCGCGGGTCGAGATCGCCGAGGGCTACGGCTGCACCGAGACCGCGGCCATCATCGCGACGTCCCCCCTCGGTCAGGCCCGGCCGGGAAGCGTCGGCAAGCCGGCCCCGGAGTCGAGGTCAAGATCGAACTTCCGGACGGGAACGAGGCCGCTCACGGCGCCGATGGCGAGATCTGCGTCCGGGGACCGGTACTCATGTCCGGCTACTGGAACGCGCCCGACGAGACCGCGCGAGCACTCCGGGGCGGCTACCTGCACACCGGCGACGTCGGCCGCCTGGACGCGGACGGCTACCTGTACATCGTCGACCGGATCAAGGACCTGATCATCCGCGGCGGCTACAACGTCTACCCGAGGGACGTCGAGGACGTGCTGGTCCAGCATCCGGACGTTGTCGCCGCGGCCACTGTCGGCCGCCCGGACGAGAAGTACGGCGAGGAAGTCGTTGCCTTCGTGCAGCTTGTGCCTGGCAGCACGGTGACGCCGGCCGAGCTGGTGGAGTTCGCCAGGCAGCACCTGTCCGCGGTCAAGTACCCGCGCGAGGTGCGCATCGTCCCGGCGATTCCGCTGACCAGCGTGCTGAAGACCGACCGGAAGCGGCTGCGGGCGCAGCTGCTCAGCGAAGCCGCCGGCTAGACGCGCGGAGCGGGCCCTGGCTGTCCGCCCGGGCCCGCTCGCTCGTTCTGCTCAGGTGCGCCCCGATCGCGGCGCGTCCATACGGCAGCGGCTAATGGCTGTCGCCGCTGGTTCCCTGGCTCGTGCCCGGGTCGGTTCCCGGCTGCGGCTGGCCCGCCGCCTGGGTCATGTCCGGTGCCGCAGGCTGCTGGCCATACTGGCCGCCCTGGCCGTACTCGCCGCCCTGCGCGTAGTGGCCGCCCTGAACGTACTGGCCGCCCTGCGTGCTGCCGGCGTACGGGGCGTCCAGGACCGACATGGTCCTGACGACCAGGGTCCGGGCGAGGTGGTCTCCGATCCGCTGCCGGTACCGGGAGCAGAGCATCACGATCAGGCCCAGCAGGCCGGTGAACGGCCAGACCCACGGAAAGGCGTCGAAGATGAGACTGATCCAGCGGACGAAGAACTGAGCGGTGTTGGCCGGGCCGCCGTCCTTGCCGATGACCCGCAGGCCGAACCACTGCATCGCGAAGGTCTGGCCGTTGTGCGAGTGCGGCCTGATGACCCAGTACCAGATGCCGATCAGGATGAACAGGACGAAGGTCACCATCCCGCCGATGATGTGCATGCTGGTCCTGCTGCTGCGGTCGAACGGTATCGACACCAGGTACGGGATGATCCAGACCAGGAAGGCGTCGATCCAGTACTGGAAGATACGGCGCCAGGTGACCCTGGTCTCTGCCTCGTTCACCGGGACCCTGTTCCCGGGCTGGCTGGCCCACTGATCACCGGGCATACCGCCGCCCGGCTGCCCGCCGGCCGGGGCGCTACCGTAGTGCTGCTGCTGGCCGGGCACGGCGCCCTGAGCTGGTGCGCCGAACTCACCGGGACGAGCGCTCTGCTGGGTGCCGCCCCACTGGCCGGGCGTATCCCCCTCGGGCGTGCTGCTCATCAGATCCCCCGATCCACGCCCGCCATGACGGCGTTTCGCGGCAGCTTCCTATCGGGCTGCCACTAGGCGTAGTCGCTTCGTACCCAGCGCGCCAAAATCGGAACACGTCTGGCTACAGAGCGTTAGCACCAGGCCTGGGGAGCCTGGCCACCCGGACCGCCAGGCGGTCTGACGGCCAGGACAGACGGCCAGGGCAGACGGCCAGGGCAGATGGCCAGGGCAGATGGCCAGGCGGGCGGACGTCAGGACGGCTGGATGACAACGATCGGCGTGGTTGTCGGCTTCGAGGTGCCGCCCGCGGGCTCGACGGTTACCCCGACCCTGTCTCCTGCCGCCAGCCCTTCTGCCAGCACCGGCGCTGTCTTACCGCCCGCGATAGCGGCCAGCAGGCCGGCCCTGGTGGCTTTCCCGCCTGGCCCCATGATCCACAGCTCGTAGACCTTCGCGTCGGCCAGTGCCGGCAGCCCCGTGCTGGTGAAGATGAATTTGTGCAGGTTTGCGGCGGACACGACGGTGGCGACGCCGCCCATTGAGGTTTTCTCCCTGAAGAGCCTGGCGTCCGGCGCAGCCAGCACGGCCGCGATCTCCCGCTGCTGAGCCGTGGCGGTGCCAAGCTGCTGCCGCGAGATGCCGAGAAGCACGCCGAGCACGATGGCCACCGCCAGGCATGCCGCAGCGGCCGGGATGGCGATCCGCCTCGTCCAGGTGATGGAGCGCGAGGGGAGCGGCCGGAGGTGGCTCTCGATAACCGGCGGAGGAAGCTGCCGCGTCCGCGCGACCGACGCGAGGACCGCGCCCTTCATGCGCTCTGGCGGTGCCATGGCGACGGCCCCCGCGAGCCTGGTGGCCGTTTCCTGCAGGCCGCGGACCTCGTTGCCGCAGGACGGGCAGCGCTGGAGGTGACGCTCGAATCGCTCGCGTTCTGAGCCAGCAATGGCATCGAGTGCGTAGACGCCAGTAAGGGTGTGCAGGTCATGCCTGAGCATTTTCACGAGAGCACCCCCATGCAGTCACGCATCCGGATAAGTCCGTCCCGGATGCGGGTCTTGATCGTGCCGAGCGCCACATTCAGCAGCCCGCCGACCTCGCGGTAGCTGTAGCCGCCGTAGTAGGCCAGGGTGAGCGCCTCACGCTGCATGTCGGTCAGGGTGCCGAGGCACCGCCGCACGCGCTCGCGCTCGAGGTTCGCCTCGACGGTCTCGGCAACCTCATCGACCTCGATCGTGACGGAGGAGGCCGCTGACTTCTGCTCGCGCTGCGTCTCGGCAGTGGCCGACCGGACCCGGTCCACGGCCCGGCGATGCGCGATCATCATGATCCAGGTCATCGCGCTGCCCCTCGTCGGATCGAACCGGCAGGCGCTGCGCCAGACCTCGAGTAGCACTTCCTGCGCGACTTCCTCGGACTGGGCCGGGTCCCGCACGACCTTGCGCGCGAGTCCGTACACCCGGCCGGCCACCTGGTCGTAGACAGCCTCGAAGGCCGTCTGCTCCCCGCGGGCAACGTGCGCGAGCAGCGACTCGAGATCGGGCCCGGGGTCGCCCTCGGCCGGTTCCCGGAACGGTACCGACGCTGGCATGTCGGGTGTCCTCATACCCAGCATTCGGGGCCACGGTGGTTCCGGATCGGTGGCCGGCGCGCCGTATTTTGCGAAAATTTCCCGCTGATGCCGGGCGGCGCCGGGTCATGAGCGGGTAATAAGTGCCAAACCGCTCACCGGGCGCCAGCGGCCGCGTGATGTGATGGCGCAGCGTGATTACTTAGCGCGTTCGTCCGTGCACTTCTGGTGCTCGCAGCGGGAGGTGATTCCAGTGAGGTCCAAGCTCGCCGGCGTGGCCGCGATGGCGATCGGAGCAGGCCTGGCAGCCGCGGCCTGCGGCTCAGGCGGAACATCGGCGGCAGCGACGGCGCAGCACAGCGTGGCCGCAGAGCACAGCCCGGCGATGCAGCACAGCCCGGCCGCACAGCACAGCCCGGCGATGCAGCACAGCCCGGCCGCCGCCCCGCCCGCCCCAGCGGCCCGCGGAACCTTCGGGCCAGCGTGCGGCCAGCTCCCGGGCACCGGGCCGGGCAGCCTCAGCGGAATGGCCGCCGCTCCGGTCGTCACGGCTGCCTCTCACAACCCGATGCTCACCTTCCTGGCGCACGCGGTCACCGCGGCCGGCCTCGCTCACAGGCTCAACTCAGCCAGGGCAATCACGGTCTTCGCGCCGGACAACTCCGCCTTCGCCGGGCTCGGCAGCGGCAACGTCAGGACGCTGCTGGCCAGCCGGGCTGATCTGATCAGGGTGCTGAAGGACCACGTGGTGGACGGGCGGGTGACGCCGGCTGAGCTGGCGGCAGGCAGACCGCTGACCTCCCTGGCTGGCCTGCCAGTGCGGCCGGCCGTGACCGGTGCCGATTACAAGATCGACAACGCGGATGTGATCTGCGGGAACGTCCAGACGGCGAACGCGACCGTCTACATTCTGAACAAGGTGCTGATCCCGGGCACCGGCTGAGATCGCGGGCGCATACTGTGCACCTAGCCGTCCGGAGGCGCCTATGAAGCTCACGCTCGACCTGCACGACATCTATAACCGCGGTCAGGATATCGACCGCGCGCTGCGCGGGATCATCGACGAGGCCGTCCGGAAGAAGGCGCCGCTGGTCGAGATCATCCCTGGTAAGGGCTCCGGTCAGCTCAAGAAGCGCGTGCTGCGGTTCCTTGACCAGAAGGAGGTCAAGGCCCTCTACCACCGGGTGGAGAAGGACTCCAAGAACTTCGGCCGCATCTTCGTGCACTTCCGCTGGTAACGGCACCCTGCAATCAGCGAGGCCGCCGTCGTCCCGTCCGGCGGGACGACCCCGCCCGGTCGGCCGCATGAGCACCGCGCTGCGGACCGGGCCGAGAGGCCTGACTCGCCATGCGGGCAGTACCACCGGAGTGCTGACCGTCGTCGCGCCAGGCGGCCCGCGAGCGCGCCAGCGCCGACAGCCGGATCATCCCGAGGCCAGCAAGCCCCGGCCGCCGGCTCGCGGGCTCGGCGTGCCGGCCGGCCCGGTGCCTGCCCGCGTCCTTGTCCCGGTAGTAATGCCGTCCCTCATGCCGATTCGTACCGTAGCTGCCGACGTCACCCGCGTGCGGCGCCTGGTCGTCATCCTCCGGCATCCATGCGAAGCCCATTCCCGCTCCCCCGAGCGAGCCGCGGCGGGCGGGGCCGCGGCAACCGATCCCCGGAAGAGATGGTGACAGGACCGCCGCTGACTGTCCACTACCTCGGGCGCAGGCGAGTCAGCTAGGCGCTTGATATCCGAACATACTGGCTACCGGACTGCTCGCCGGGGGACGGCCTGCCCGGGTCAGGCCGGCGTTGCCCGAGAAATGGGTCTTGCAGTGGGTTATGGGCGTTTAGCGAACCATGGCAGGATGGCGGCATGAAGCTCGTGCTCCGCATCCTGATCCCGGCCGTCGCGCTCTACATCGCGCAGCTGCTGATACCCGGCATTCAGCTGACCGGCCACAGCACGTGGTCCAGGATCGGCACGCTGATCGTCGTCGCCCTGATCTTCGGCATCGTCAACGCCGTGCTGAAGCCGATCGTCAAGACCGTCGGGTGCGTGTTCTACGTGCTCACGCTCGGACTGATCGGCCTGGTCGTGAACGCGCTGCTGCTATGGCTGTGCAGCTGGCTGGCAGGCAAGCTCTCCCTGCCGTTCCACATCACCGGGTTCTGGCCCGCGTTCTGGGGCGCGATCATCGTGGGCATTGTCGGCTGGATACTCAACCTGGTCTTCGACGATCGCCGCAAGGCAAGCTAGCCACTGCAGGCCAGCACCGGCCCGGCGCCGGGCGCCGGGGCGCTGAAACTCCTAGTCTTGCGTGCGGGAGGTGGCCGTTGACGCAGCCGTGGCCGGTAGTCGATCTGTTTTCCGGCGCTGGCGGCATGAGCTGCGGCTTCAGCCGGCGGCCGGGGTTCGTGCTGGCCGGGGCCGCGGACGCGCAGCTGGGCAAGCCCAGCGCGGCGCCAGGATCGCTCGGCTGCAACGCCGGCTACGCCGTCAACATCGGGCTGCCGCCAGTGGAGGCCGACCTGTCGGCCGTCGATCCGGCACAGGTCTGCGAGGCAATGCGGCTGCCGTCCCGCCCCGTCGTTCTCGCCGCCTGCCCCCCGTGCACCGGCTTCTCCCGCGCGATCGCCAGCAATCACCTGCGGGACGACCACCGCAACGGGCTCGTCGGGCGGATCGCTGAGTACGCCGCACTGCTCCGGCCAGAGATCGTCATCGTCGAGAACGCCCGCGAGCTCGTCACCGGCCGGTTCGCCGGCCACCTCGGCGGACTGCTTGATCAGTTGTCGCGGCTGGGCTACGCCGCGACCGCGAGCACGCATTTCCTGACCGAGTTCGGGCTGCCGCAGCGACGCGAGCGCGCCATCGTCGTGGCCGTGCGGCGGTCGCATCCGCTGCGCGGGCTGGCTGACCTGTGGCACGGCTGGCGGATCGATCCCAAGGCCACGCACGTTCGGCGGGCTATCTGGGACCTGCCTCCCGTGGCGGCCGGGCAGCCCGATCCCGCCGACCCGCTCCACGTCGCGCCCGCGTTCCGGTCCTCGCTGACCAGACGGCGCCTGGCCGCGGTACCTCCGGACGGGGGCAGCTGGGCGGATCTCAGGACGCACCCGGAGAAGGCTGCCCTGCTGACCGGCGCAATGGAGCGCCGCGCCGCGAGCGGAGACCTGGGCAGTCATCCCGACGTCTACGGGCGCCTGTGGTGGGACCGGCCGGCCGTGACGATCAAGCGGGAGTGCAGCCACGTCGGCAACGGCCGCTACTCCCATCCTGAGCAGGACCGGCTCTGCACCGTCAGGGAGATGGCGCTGCTGCAGGGCTTCCCGCGCGACTATCAGTTCACTGGCTCGCTGGCGAACATGTACCGGCACATCGGTGACGCCGTCCCCCCGCTCATCAGCTATCAGCTCGCAGCGCTGTGCGGCTGGATCCTGGATGGCAGCCGGCCTGAGCCCGAGGAGCTGATCCTGCCCGGCTGCCAGCTCGCGCCCGGCGACCTGCTGCGCACCTGAGTCCGGGCTGATGGCGCCCGACAGGACGGTCAGCTATTCTGGACCCGTGCAACGACTGCAGCGTTCTTGCTGGTGGTGGCCGCTCTAGCGGCCGCCCGTTCGTGCATTCCCTTTCGACGGCGCGCCCGCTGGGCCGCGCCGTCTCGCATGTCCGGGCGCAGGCACCTGGCGGGCTCATCCATTCCGGAGGTACCTGCCATGCCCGTTCCCGCCCTGACAACCCTGGCAGCCACGCCAGCTGTTCGCGCCAGCCTTGAGCGTGCCGGGCGGCTGGAGGACGCGATCGCCGCCAGCCCGCACGATTTCCGGATGCTGACCGGCGACCGGCCGACCGGCGCGCTGCATCTCGGTCACTACTTTGGCTCGCAGCAGAACCGCGTCCGGCTGCAGGACGCTGGCGTCGAGCTGCTGGTCCTGATCGCCGACTACCAGGCGATAACCGACAGGACCTCGCCGGCCTGCGCGACATCGTGACCGGCCTGGTCGCGGACTACCTGGCCCTCGGGATCGATCCGGAGCGCTCGACGATCTTTGCGCACAGCCAGGTGCCGGCGCTCAATCAGCTGCTGCTGCCGTTCCTCAGCCTGGTCAGCGTCGCGGAGATCGGCCGCAACCCGACTGTCAAGGACGAGATCGCCGCGGCCCGCCTGGCGAACGTGTCGGGCCTGATGTTCACGTATCCGGTCCACCAGGCTGCTGACATCCTGTTCTGCCGCGCCAGCCTGGTGCCGGTCGGCAAGGACCAGCTTCCGCACCTGGAACTGACCAGGACCATCGCGCGGCGGTTTAACGAGCGCTACTGCCCGGAGGCACCGTATTTCCCCGAGCCCGCCGGGCTGCTCAGCTCCGCGCCGCTGCTGCTGGGAACCGACGGTCAGAAGATGAGCAAGAGCCGGGACAACTCGGTGGCGCTCCGGGCCACGGCGGACGAGACGGCGCGGCTGATAGCGCGGGCCAGGACGGACTCCGAGCGGTTCATCAGCTACGAGCCGGATCGGCGCCCGGAGGTCTCGAATCTGGTGCTGATAGCCGCGCTGTGCCGGGAGACGACGCCGGAGGCCGTGGCAGCCGAGATCGGCGATGGCGGGGCTGTTGCCCTCAAGGCCGCGGTAGTCGAGGCCGTCAACGAGCGCTTCGCCGGCCTGCGGGCCCGCCGGGCCGAGCTGGCCGGCGATCCCGGCTACCTGCAGAGCGTCCTGACTGCCGGCGGCGAGAGGGCGGCGGCGATCGCGGCCGGCACGCTTGCCGACGTGCGGGAGCTTATGCACCAGCGCTACTAGGGCCGGGGCCAGACAACACAGCCGGCGGGCCGCTGCTGCGGCCCGCCGGCGTGTGTCTGTGAACTATCGACTCAGGATGCAGCGCCGAGCTTGGCGAGCTCTGCCTGCACGAGAGCCTCGTGCTCTGCCTCGTCCTTCCTGGCGTCACGCGGCCGCCAGCGGCCCCGCAGCAGCGGGATGCTGAGCAGGAACACGATGATGCCTGCGACGCAGATCCAGTACCACGTCTTCCACTGTCCCGGCGACTTGGCTGCCGCTGCGGCAACCGCCGCACCGTGAGCAGTCATGTACGCGGCGACTGAGGGTGGCACCTTGGACAGGGCTGCCAGCTCAGCTGCGACACCGGGTGCAGAGACCGCCGCGATCACGGGCGCCGGCACCTGGGACAGCGCTGTCAGCTGGGCCGCGTACGGCGCGACCTGCTGAAGCTGGGGTGCGACAGCAATGACGCCGGTAATGGCGGCCTGGTTGGCATCGATCGTTCCCAGCAGCGCGAGGCCCTTGCTGCCGCCGCCAGCGGCAGCAACAAGCTTCGCTGCCAGCGCCGGCGGGATCTTGCTGGCCGAGGGGTACTTCGCCGCCTGCGCGAACAGCGCCGGGTTCTTCTCGATCACGGCGAGCTCGGGAGCGAACTTCACTGCGTTGCCGAGCTGCGTCTTGTACTTCGTCGCTGTCGCCACGATCGCCGGGTGCGTCGCCGCGAACGTCAGCTGAGTCGAGTACTTCTGCGCGTCGGCGACGACGGCCGGATGCGCTCCGGCCCACACCAGCGAGGGGTACTTGGCTGCGTAGGTCGCGACGTTGGCACCGTAGTTGACCAGCGGTGTCACCGAGTTGACGACGAGCGGGAGCAGGATGAACGCGAGGAAGATGACAACGCGGATGATCCAGCCCCAGATGGCCAGGCCGGTCGCGATGAGGGCCGGGTTGTGGTCCTCAACGGTCTCGGTGAAGCTCGCCATCCACGGCGTATAGGCAATGCCGAGCCCGATCGACAGCAGCGCCAGCAGGATCGCAAGCGTGTAGTAGCTCGGGTGATGCCCGGCCTGCAGCAGGTAAATGATCAGGACGATCGTGCCCATGACGCCGCCGGCGACCATGAACGGCTTGCGGACGCGGAGCCGGTCGGAGATGATGCCGACCGCGATCAGGGCCAGGACGTTGAAGCCCCATTCCCAGTTCCCGAGGCCATTCGCGTCCTTGATCGAGAACCCGAAAATGGTCGTCATGTAGATGACCAGGAACCCGACCGCGGTGTAGTAGATCAGCAGCATGACCGAGACCGAGAACGCCGAGATGATGACGTCAGGCTTGATCAGCTGGCGGAACGGGTGCCTCAGCGCTGCCTCAATGTCGAGTCCCTTGGCCCGCGCCTCGATCAGCGCCCGGTCGCGCATCGTGACCATCAGCTGATCCCGCAGTCTCGGGGAGAGCTCGCGCAGGAACACGAAGGCGATGAGGAAGACGACGATGCCGGCGATGCCGCAGATGCGGTACTCGTGGGTCCAGAACCTCGTGCTCGTCGGGTTCGCGGGCACGGTGTTGCTGCCCACGATCGCGACGATCAGGCTGCCGAGGACAGGCCCGCAGGTCCAGAAGCCCATCGCCGTCGCGCGTCCCACCTGAGGCGAGAAGTCACGGATCAGCGCGGGCGTGGCCACCAGGCAGATGCCCTCGACGATGCCGACGACGAAGCCGTAAATAGTGAAGGTCCACTTGCTCGTCGCGGTCGGGATGATGAAGGCAACGAAGATCGCAGTGAAGAAGAGGCCGAAGACCACCAGGTTCGCCCTGCCGTAGCGGTCGGTGAGACCCGCAAACAGCGAGCCAAACGCGCCGATCAGGTTTCCGATGGCGAGCGTGAGTACGTAGAACGTGAAGGACATGTGAACGTTGGCCAGGATCAGCGTCGAGACCGATCCGCCGACGTACAGCTCGTAATAGAGCATGACTGTGGCGAGCACGGTCAGGGCGAGATAGAAGATCCTGGCGCCGGTTTCGGGATACGAATCTAGCTGCCGGTGAATCAGCGAAGAGAACAATCCCCGCTGACCGGAGACTGGATCCGCGGTGGTAGCTGTCATTCGGCCCTCCTTGCTGTGACCGGATGTTGCGCGTGGGTTAACTACATGCCGACTAGACGGTATCCCCACCGTCACCACGAAATCAACGGTCTGTTTTGCGGTATCTCGATGCCGAGTGACCTGCCGGGGTTTGCCGGACGGTTACGCAGGGCTACCCGACGGCGGGCCTCGGGCGAGCCGGATGACCAGCAGGCGCTCGCATGCTGGGGAGGTGCGAGATGGCGCCGGTGCCCTGGCGAACGATAGCGCTCCGTCACGGCGGGGTGAAAGGGCTATTTCTGACGCATGTAACGAATCGGCATCATGGCCCGGTAACGGGCCGGTCAGCCGCCCGCGTCCCGGCCCGGCCGCCGCAAGATGAAGCGCTGCCTGCTTCCGCCCTCGGGGCCGGGCGGAAGGACATCAGCCGGCTGGAAGCCAAAAGACTCGTACAGCGATCGCGCAGGCTGGCCCGCGCGCACATCCGGCCCGAAGGTCACCACGTCGATATCGCCCGGCGCCGGCCAGCGATCGAGGACTGCGGTGAGCAGCACCGCCGCCACGCCCCGGCGCCGCGCCTGAGCGCGCACGGCGAGCCAGTGAATGCGCCGTTCCGCCGCCCGATGGCTCAGCAGTACGGCACCCAGCACGGTGTCGTCGCGATCACGGACGACGAGGGCGGTGCCGCGCCCGACTGCCCGCCGGGCATGATCGGCGAAGCCGGGCACCGGCCCGAAGACCGGCTCCACTTCAGCTGCGAGCTCCAGCCAGGACGGAAGGTCCCGCTGGGCCGCGACGTCGGCTCGCAGCTGGACCGCTGCCAGCAGATCAGTCTCAGCGAGGATCGTCGCCACTGTGGCGTCGAGCGAACTATCCTCCGCGATTACCCGCTCCGGGATCGACGCCAGCAGATCGGTCGGCTGGTACCAGGCGAGCATGTCGGCGCTGCTGAACTCGGTTCGCTGCGGGCGCGTCTCGTGCCGCAGCAGGGTCTCGGCGAGCGAGACGTCGAGGTAGTAGAAGTGCGACGGGCCGGGGTGGTCGCGCCGCAGCCCGGCCAGCATGTCCTCGTACCGCGCGGCCCGCAGGATTCCGTCCAGCACGACGTGATAGCCGCTCTCGAGCGCGTACCGGACGGCCAGGTCGATCAGGCCGACGTTCCGCGCGCCAGGGTGGTCTAGCTCGCGCAGCACCTGCCGGCGCATCATGTCCTGGCTCACCCAGGCGACGCCCCGGCCGTACGCGCGCTGCAGGGCGAGGGAGACGCTCGTCTTGCCGGAGCCCGAGTTGCCGCGCAGCACGATCAGCCGGACGTCGCTCATATCGTCAGGCCGGGTGCGCCGCCGCCTGCTCGTACAGGACGTCAGATGCCATGTCGATGTCGCCGGGCCACGCGATGGTGCCGTGATCAACCCTGACCAGGCTGAAGAAGTCCGGATCGCCGAGCGGCTGGAACACCTGACCGTCGGGCAGCCCCCGGATGCTGGTGAGATCGACGTCGCCCACCAGGCCGTCCCCGAACGTCAGCCGCAGGTGGTAGTGCCTGAGGACCTCAACCGCGGTCACGTCCCGCAGCTCGTTACGGCCGAGTTCTGCTGCCCGCTGGTCCGGGTCGAGGAGCTTGCGCGCGGCCTCCGCGAACTCAGTGTCGGATCGGGCCACCTCGATTTCGGCCAGGAGGCGCAGCAACTTGTCGTCCACGCAGCCGATAATCGGGCTGACTGGCATGTCGCGGCAAGAGCCAGCGCCAGATCAGGCCCTACTTTTCGCTAACCGGTGCAAGGATCCGTACCGGTTTAGCCGGTCCTGAGGGAGCCTGGCGCACTCGGCGGAAGCTGTGCCGAAATGACTGCTGAGCTGAGGGCGCCCGGAGGGACTCGCAGGCCAGGGCAGCTACAGATCCGTTTACAGGCCGGTTTGCGCGACCAGCCTTCCGGAGTCGATGGCTGCGGTGAACGCTTTGTAGTCCCGTTCGTTCTGGTCGGCGTAGGCGGCGGAGAAGTCCGCGATCGCCCGGTCGAAGCTGTCTCCGTTACCGAGGTAGGAGGCAATGGCTATCCGGTCGCCCCAGCGAGCATGGGCGCGGGCGAGGGTCGCGCCGCAGATGCGCGAATACAGAGTGGCACCCGGCACGAGCATCGTGTCCACGTCCGCGCTGCCTTTCCAGTCCTGGAACTGCCGCACGTAGTAGTCGCGGGTCACGCCGTCCATCCCCTTGATGCGAACCCAGCCCAGGAAGATGTCCGTCGCCGCCTGCATCAGGCGCTGGCCCGCTACCACGCGCTGACCGTGGTTCGCGTAGGTGCTCTTGGGGAGGAACTGCTCGAGCACGGAGGCCTGCGCCTCCTTGACCTGCAGGAACAGCGGGTCATTATGGTCGCGGCCCGTCAGCAGCGTGATGTAGCAACGGGTCCCGACACTGCCGACGCCCACCATCTTGTACGCCGTGTGAACGTAGCGGTACTCCTCGACCGGGTGGTGGTGGTGCCCGAGCGTGCGCCGGTAGGAGTTCAGCAGCTTCTTGATCAGCGGGACGGGGTCCTCCCACTCCGACCCCGGAATAATGATGTCCTCGATCGGGATGATGACCGGCGGGTCGGCGACGATCCGCAGCTCACCCTCCACCTCGTCCGCGCGCTTGGCGAACACCCGGGTGCTGTCGCGGCTGTGTGCCCGTTTCACGTCCCGCTCGAAGGACCTCGCTTCCTTCTTGCTCACTCGTTTGACTCGCACTGCCTTGCGCACCAGGCTGAGCAGCATCCCGGCTTCCAGGTGGTCGTACCACGCGCCCAGAGCGCCCATCCCGGCAGCCTGGCGCATGCGGTCCCGATACTCAGCTACACCCGCCATCACGATGGCGCGGCGGTCAGCGGGGGCAAAGCCCCGGTCACGTCCCATGACCTCGAAACTGGCAGCAAGACGCTTGACGTCCCATTCCCAGGGGCCGGGAAGAGTCTCGTCGAAATCGTTGATGTCGAAAATCATCCGGCGCTCGGGTGTTCCGAACAGTCCGAAATTCGAGAGGTGAGCGTCACCGCATAGCTGCACGGTCACTCCCGATACCGGAGTCGCCGCCAGGTCGGATGCCATGATCAGCGCGGCGCCTCGGTAGAACGTGAACGGCGAGACCAGCATCCGCCCGTAACGGATCGGCACCAGTCCCGGCACTCGGCTCTGCGCCTGCTCCTCCAGCAGTGCGACCGGATCAGGGCGGTCGGGGGCGGGCTCCCATCGGCCGTGGGCCGACCTGGGCGCCTGCGCGCGGGCGGCCCGGCCCCTGGCCACGCGCTGATCAACGGTCAGGTGCTGGCGTCTCCAGGCCGATGCGAACGGCGCACCCCGCTCGCCGTCGCCTGATGCGAGCCCAGCTGCGGTGGGGTGTGTGCTAGCTGCCATGCTGGCTCCCAGGCGTGATGCCGGCCCGGTGCACGGTGTCCTCGCTCAGCCGACCCGCCAACGACGACGCATGTCCACTGGCAGTTTTCCCCGTTCCGGTAACTCTCATCCGCTTAAGGGTAAGCCTGGACGCGCATGGCCGGTCGCCTTGGCCGCGCCCGGGGAAACTGACATCGCGCTGGCGCGCTCTGAGGGACTCCAACCCCCAACCTGCTGATCCGCAGATAGGGACGCTCCTGCGCAGGAACGGTATCGTGCGAAAGGGGCGAGCTTATGGTCAAGTTCTGGCGGCGGAGAGTGCAGCCAGGCCCGGCGCATGCCGAGCCAGCGGTCCCGGCAGACCTTGTCGTCTGGGCAGGGGAGGTGGATGTGTCGCGGCTGTCGAACAGGACCTTCCAGGACGCCGAAGACTACCTAAAGGGGTACCGGCACATAGTGAACCTGGACCTCAGCCAGCAAATGGGCTGGCGCCTGATCGCCGCTGTCGAGACCCAGGTAACTCCCTCGCCGCCGGCCGACGCCCAGCCGTTGGATGTTCTCGCGACAGTCGTCGCGCTGCGGCGCAAGCAGCTCGGCATTGACTGATCGTCGCCGCCGGCTCTCGCCTGACAGGAAATGCCGCTCCAGCGCGGCGATCATGTCGCGACCGCGATGCTGACGACTGTCAGGTCGAGCAGTGTCATGAAGAATCCTGATAACACGACGTGTCCAGCGTGGTCCGGATCAGTCCGTGGGCTGGAGCGATCGCCGTCCGCCTGTCCGGATCCGTTCGCTTGGCGCGGGAAGTCGTTCGTCCGGGTGGCTCCCAGGTTGGCTCCCGGCGCTCCGTCCGTGATGGTGGCCAAGAAAAAGCTCCCGCCATGACGCAGGAGTTCCGCCGCCGGGAGATCAGCCGTAACGGTGTCCGGCTCAGCTACCTGGACAACGACGCGGCCGGGCCGGTGGTCATCCTGCTGCACGGGCTGGCGGGGGCGGGTGATGAGTTCACCGCGACCGCCCGCGCCGTCGGCGCCGCTTACCAGTTCGTCCTTCCTGACCTGCGCGGGCATGGTGCTAGCCCACGGCGACCCGCGGACCTGTCCCGGGCCGCGTTCACCAGCGACGTGGCCGCGCTGATCCGCCACGTGTCGCCCGGTGGGCCCGTCGCGCTGGCCGGGCAGTCGATGGGCGGGCAGACCGCGATCCTCACTGCAGCTGCTCACCCGGAACTCGTGGAGCGGCTTGTGCTGCTGGAGGCGGACGCCGCAGGCGGTGCCGACGCGGCCCGCATCGGGAGCTACTTCCGCTCCTGGCCGCTTCCGTTCGCCTCTGCCGACGCGGCGCTGGAGTTCCTCGGCGACGACGCGCTCTCCCGGTCCTGGGTCAGCCACCTGGAACCCGCCGCGGCCGGCGGCCTTGTGCCGCCGTTTGAGGCCGACGTGATGGAGGCCATCATGGTCGGTGTGGCTGACCCGATCTGGCAGCAGTGGAAGTCGGTCGCGGCGCCGTCCGCCGCGGTGTTCGCCGCGAAGAGCATGTTCAGCCCCGAAGCGCAGGCCGAGTTCGTGGCGGCCCGTCCCGGGACCCGGCACGTGGTCCTGCCGTCCGGATCACACGACGCGCATCTAGATGCAACCGCGGAGTGGGCCGCTGTGCTGCACGAAGCCCTGACCGACCGAATCTCTTCCTTAGGAGGTGAACGGACGCGGGGGCGTGACTCCCAGCATGGCTCCTGGCCCGTAAGAAAGCCCCTCAGGGACGGCGAGGGGCTTCTGACCTGGCGCGCTCGGAGGGACTCGAACCCCCAACCTTCTGATCCGTAGTCAGATGCTCTATCCGTTGAGCTACGAGCGCAGGTGAACCTCGCATAGTGTACGGCACCGCGGACGCGCCGCGCCGGCCGTCCGGCCGGGCTGCCGTCGCCTGGCCACATCGCGGCTGGCCGTGCCACTGCGAGCCGGCGTCCACCCGGACGAAATCCATCGTGGCAGATACATCTGCACAGATGTAATCTGACGGAGCATGGACGCACTCGATCTCATCATGCTCGGCCGGCGGCTCAGCCGCATCGGCGAGCAGGCATTGCGGGGCAGCGAGCGATCCGGCGGATCTGCTGGCCGCGGCGGCAGCCTCAGTCCGGGCGCCCTGCTGATCCTGCGTGACGTGCTTGCGCATCCCGGCACCTCAATTACAGACATCGCCGCCCGGACTACCCTCCCGCAGGGGCACGTGTCCGAGACCGTCACCAGGCTGCAGTCGCTGGGTATCGCGCAGACCAGTGCCGATCCGGCCGATGGCCGCCGGACACTGGTTGACGTCACCGCGGCCCACCTGCGTCAGGTGGCGTCTCACAGCACGCGGAACGCCGACTCTGCCCTGCGCGCGGCCTTCGGCAGCATCGAGTCCGCTCGCGCGCAGCAACTCATCGACGCACTGGGCGAGGTAGCGGGACGGCTTCGGGCCGGCTGACGGCCAGCGCGACCGAGATCGCCGCGACGAAAGTGCGGTACGCACTGGCGCGCCGGCATCGGCCTCACACCGGCCAGGGCACTGATCCCAACACCGGGCCGCTGCTCGTCCTCCTGGCGCTGGCCTACTGGCCACGGCAGGCGCTGGTCAGGCGGCGGCGCGCTCGCTGACGGGCCGGCGGCGCAGGTCCGGGCGCTGGAGAGCAGGGGGCCGGTAGGCCATGTCGAGCGTGCCAACGTCGGTGCCGGGCGGAACGATCTCGTCGATCCGGTCGAGGATCTCGTCGGTGAGCCTGACATCGATGCCGGCGAGGAGGTCATCGAGCTGCTCCATCGTGCGCGGACCGATGATCGCGCTGGTCACGCCTGGGTGAGCAATCGCGAACGCCATCGCAAGGTGGGTCATCGGCAGCCCCGCCTTCTCGGCGAGCGGGATGATCTGCTCGACGGCATCGAGGCGGCGCTCATCGCTGAGGTGCCGGAAGAGGGCGGTGCGGCGCAGGTCGGTCTGCTGGCCCTTGCGGACGCGCCCGGTGAGCAGTCCCATCGCCAGAGGGCTCCACACCAGCGTGCCCATCCCGTAGCGCTGGGCGACGGGCAGCACTTCAGCCTCGATGCCGCGGCTGAGGATCGAGTAGGTGGGCTGCTCGGTGCGGAACCGTTCCAGGCCGCGCCGCTCGGCGACCCACTGAGCCTCGACGATGTCGGACGCGGGCATCGTAGAGGAGCCGATGATCCGGACCTTGCCGCTGTGGATCAGGTCCGACAGAGCGGAGAGGGTCTCCTCGATATCGGTCTCCGGGTCCGGCCGGTGAATCTGGTACAGGTCGATGTAGTCGGTCTGCAGGCGGCGCAGCGAGTTCTCGACCTCCGTGATGATCCAGCGCCGGGAGTTGCCCCGCTGGTTGGGATCATCCCCCATCGGCATCCACAGTTTGGTCGCGAGGACGACGTCGTCGCGGCGCCCTTTGAGCGCCTGCCCGACGATCTCCTCGGACTCGCCGCGGGAATACGCGTCGGCGGTGTCCACGAAGTTGATCCCCGCATCCAGTGCCTTGTGGATGATGCGGATCGAGTCGTCATGGTCTGGGTTGCCGATGGCCCCGAACATCATCGCGCCGAGCGCGTACGGACTGACCTTGATCCCGGTCCGGCCGAGAGTGCGGTACTGCATGCGATTCCTCCTGGAGTTAAGACCGGTGCGCGGGGAGCGCGGCCCCGGTGCCGTACTCTGGACCTAAGTGGAACGCTCTTCCGGAAGTATATGGAATGGCTTTCCGTTTAGCAAGCGGAGGACCGCGTGACGGAGAACACGGCGCCGGCCGGGGCCGACCGGCCGGGCCCGGGCGCGAGCGCGCAGCGTCGGCTTCGCGCTGACGCGCAGCGCAACATCGCCGCGCTGCTTGAGGCAGCCAAGGCCGTGTTCGCCACGTCAGGCGTGGACGCGCCCGCCAAGGAGATCGCCGACTGTGCGGGCGTCGGGGTCGGAACGCTGTACCGGCACTTCCCGCAGCGCTCGGACCTGGTCAAGGCAGTGTTCCAGCGCGAGGTGGACGCCTGCGCCGCCGCGGCCCCGGCGCTGGCCGCGGCGCACGAGCCAGGAACGGCACTCGCGATGTGGCTCCGCCGGTACACCGAGTACCTCGCGACCAAGCGCGGACTTGCCGCGGCCCTTCACTCCGGCGACCCGGCGTATGGCGCCCTGCCTGGCTACTTCAGGCAGCGACTCGGACCCGCCCTCGGGTCACTGCTCGAAGCCGCCATAGCCAGTGGCGAGATCCGTGCCGGCGTCAGCGCCACGGATCTGCTGCACGCCGTCGCCAACCTGTGCCTGCCCGTTGCAGACGAGGGGGCCGACTACAGCCAGCGCATGGTCGCGCTCCTCATCGACGGGCTGCGCTACGGCGCCAGCACGAGCGAGCGCCGATCCTGAAGGCTCACTTACATCGGTTTCCCGCACCGGTTCTAGATCGGTGCCATATCCACGAAACGGCTGTAGTGACCCTGGAACGCGACAGTCACCGTGGTCGTCGGGCCATTCCTGTGCTTCGCCACGATGAGGTCAGCCTCGCCGGCCCTGGGCGACTCCCGCTCGTAAGCGTCCTCGCGGTGCAAAAGTATCACAACGTCAGCATCCTGTTCAATAGACCCACTCTCACGCAAATCAGCCAAAAGGGGACGCTTGTCCGTTCGCATCTCCGGCCCGCGGTTGAGCTGGGCGAGCGCGACGACGGGAACGTTGAGTTCCTTGGCCAGCAGCTTCAGCGACCTGGACAGGTCGGACACTTCCTGCTGCCGGTTCTCGACGCGCTTCGGCGAGCTCATCAGCTGCAGGTAGTCGATGACGACAAGCTTGAGGTCGTTGCGCTGCTTGAGCCGACGGCATTTCGCCCGGATCTCCATCATCGACATGTTCGGCGAATCATCGATGAACAGCGGCGCGTCCACAACCTCGCTCATCCGCCTGGCCAGCCTGGTCCAGTCGTCCTCACCGAGCTGCCCCGTGCGCATAGCGTGCAGCGGGACGCGCGCCTCGGCCGACAGCAACCGCATGGTGATCTCGTTGCGGCTCATTTCCAGGCTGAACAGCACCGAGGTTTGCCCGGCCTTCACCGACGCTGCCCGTGCAATGTCCAGCGCGAGCGCAGAATTGTGCGTGGGAATCATCGACCGGCTGGCCAGATAGAGGCTGTCCGCTGCACTGACCTGAACGCACCGGACGGGGACGCTCGCCACCGGACGCACGTCAACGATCATCCGCTGCCGGACGCGGGGAGTCGTCCTGGCAGGTCCGCGCAGCCTGTGCGTCTCACGTTTCCGCTTCAGCCGGAATATCTCATCGGTAGTTGTGAAGGTGATCGTGTAGGCCGTTGATGAGGCCTCAGTGCGTCCCTGCACGCGCCTGTAGCTCATCCCGCACCGGTAGCCAAGCCCTACCACAAGCTCGCGAACGTCGGCTGCCAGCCTGGCCGACGTAGAAGTAAACTGCACCGATCCGGTCGGGTTGACAGTCCCGTCCGTGTCGAGCAGCCCGGCTAGCAGTGCCATCCGTTGCGCCCGGCTTGCGCGCCGGTACTGAATCGGGATGTGCTTGCTGTTCAGCACGCCGAGCCATCGCCCGTCGCCCAGCCAGGTACCGAGGACGTAGGCCGGGATGGGCAGGTCGGCCGCTGGCAGTTCCAGCGGCGCGGCAACCGGAACCGCGTGGTTGTGACCACGGTGATCGCTTCGGCGCAGGGACGCAGCAATCTCGGCTGTCGTCCGCACCGAAACCGGAGTCCGGTAGTCAGCGAACGCCGGATCGCCAGATGGTCCCCGTCCCGCCGCAGCGTAAGCGAGCCTTCTGTCAGCCCTGGTCGTTGTCACCCACTGATGCTCCGCATCGGCGACGATGCTGGTCTGGTCGTCAAAGACGACCTCATAACAGGGGCGGCCTGTCATGACCTCGGTCGTCGCGACCACAGACACGGGTCGGCCGTCAGCCCCGAGCAGTTCCTCACCGACCTGGACCTGACCCATCGTGGTCCAGCCGGTCGGCGTCGGCAGCGGGGTGTCGAGTGCGAGCGCCTTGCCCATGGCGGGACGGGCCGCGATCACGATCATCTGGCCCGGGTGCAGTCCGTTGGTCAGCGCGTCCAGATCGGCGAACCCGGTCGGCACGCCCGCCAGCGACCCGCCCCGGCTGCCGATCGCCTCGATCTCATCGAGCGCTCCCGGCATGATCTCCGCCAGCGGCAGGTAGTCCTCACTGACGCGGCGGTCAGTGACCCCGTAGATCTCAGCCTCGGCGCGGTCGACCAGCTCGTCGGCGTCACCGTCGCCGGCGTAGCCAAGCTGGACGATCCGGGTGCCGACCTCGACCAGGCGCCGCAGGATGGCCCGCTCGCGGACGATGCGGGCGTAGTACCCGGCGTTCGCAGCGGTCGGCACGGAGGCGATCAGCGTGTGCAGGTACGGGGCGCCGCCCATGCGGCCGATGTCGCCGCTGCGGGTCAGCTCCGCCGCGACGGTCACGGCGTCAGCGGGCTCACCGCGGCCGTACAGGTCCAGAATGACGTCGTGGATGAGCTGGTGCGCGGGCCGGTAGTAGTCGTGTGCCCTGATGACCTCGAGGACGTCGGAGATCGCGTCCTTCGACAGCATCATGCCGCCGAGAACGCACTGTTCGGCCGCGAGGTCGTGCGGCGGCGTGCGCTCGAACTCCCCGCCCCGAGGCATGATCTCCGCGACGCTCACCCGCGTACCGTCCTTTCCCCCTGGCAGCACCGGTACCTGCCAGCACCGTCGCCGCTCCCGCCCATTTCACGCCAATCAGGTCCCGCATCAGCCGCCAATCGGGCACCGGCCGTCACGCGTTTCCATAGCTGTTCTATCGAACGCCTCCGACAGTCTTCAGCGTGTCGCCTCAGCCGTCGACTCATGGTGTGCACAGGCCTGTGGACAGGCTGTGCAGACACGCCGCAAGGGCTGTGCGCAGCCTGGGGACGGTGGTGTGGAAAGGGCTATGGATATCTGGATGCAGGAGCAACTGCCTGCGAGAACGTTCCTCCCAGGCTGTGCATACAAGATTTTTTTGCTCTGGAAGAACGTGCATGGCGACCATAAGTTATCCACACCGAGAATTTGACGTCCAACGTCACCCAGGAACTCTGCCGGGCTCGCGGGCGGCAGCCAGCAGATGCGCCGGTTTGCGGGGCACGCCCGTCAGCAAGCAACTACAGTTCGAGTATGTGTTCGAACGTCGGCGAGCCGCGGCCGCCCGCAGCCGACCTGGCCAGCCAGCTGGCCGCGGCAATCGACGAGTTAGCAGCCGCGATCAGCGCTAACGCGGACGATGCGGCTCCGGACCTGGCGGCGCGGCTCGCGGGTGCCTGGGCGATGATCACCGCTGCAGATCCCGAGCTGGCAGCCCGGATGGCGCGGTATTCAGATCAGTAGGGCGGGAACGAGGCCATTCAGACTCGCGTCGCCAGCCGCCCCCGGTGCCATCGCGCGGCCCGGCGATCGCTGAGTATCTGGCGTACCACGTTCCTGCCCGGAATGCCGGTTACCCCGCCGCCGCCATGCGTCGACGAGCCGGCCTGGTAAAGCCCCCGGACCGGAGTGCGCAGGTCCGCGTAGCCGGCCGCCGGGCGCGCATGGAACATCTGGCCGAGGGTCAGCTCGCCGTGGAAGATGTTGCCGCCGATCAGCCCGTAGTCGCGCTGCATCTCCCGCGGCCCGATGACCTGGCGGTGCAGGACCGAGCTGGCGAAACCGGGAGCGACGGCGTCCATCCGGGCAACCACCCGGTCGGCATAGGCGGTGAGCGCGGCATCGTCGCACAGCCCGGCGTAGGTGTGCGGCACCCACTGGGTGAACATCGAGATGACGTGCTGCCCGGCCGGGGCGAGGCTGTCGTCGAAGACGCTGGGAATGCACACGTCAGCGAACGGCAGCGCGGAGGGCTGGCCCGCAGCGGCTTCCTGGAAGGCGGTCTCCAGGTCGTCCAGGCTCTCGGCCAGCACGATCGTGCCGCCGTGGATCTGCGGATCGGCCTGCGGATGGCTGGCGAAGACCGGCAGCCGGTCGACCGCCAGGTTGACCTTCACGGTACCGCTGCGCGAGTGCCAGCCGCGGATGTCGGCAACGAACTCCGGGGGCAGCACGGCCGGGTCCACCAGGTCCAGGAACGAGATCGCCGGATGCGCGGTGGTGATGACCGTGGCCGCACTGATCTCCTCGCCGCTGGTCAGGATGACGCCCGTGGCGCGGCCGCCCGCGGTGGTGATCTGCGCGACGGGTGCGCTGGTGCGGATCTCGGCACCGAACGAGCGCGCGGCGGATGCCAGCGCCGCGGTGACGCCGCCCATGCCGCCGCGCGGGAAGCCCCAGGCCCCGGCCTGGCCGCCCGCGTCGCCGAGGTGATGGTGGAGTGTCACGTAGGCGCTGCCAGCCGAGCGGGGGCCGGACCAGGTGCCGATCACGCCGGAGACCGACAGCAGTCCGCGCAGCGCGTCGCTCGTGAAGTAGTCGTCCAGCAGGTCAGCGATGCTTCCCGTCAGCAGCCGGGTGATGTCCACGGCCGTCCGGGTGTCGACCTTCCTCAGGTGCCGCATGAGCAGGCCCTGCCGCAGCAGGTCAGCCGGATGCCGGGAGCCCAGCCGGGGCGGGATCTCAGCCAGCATCGGGCCGAGGATCGCGCCGATGCGCCCCATGTAGGCCTCGTAGGCGTCGTAACGGTCTGCGTCGGACCCGGAGAACTTCGCGATCTCCGCCCGGCGCTGCGCCGGGTCGTGCGGCAGGCGCAGGTAGCGGCCGTCAGCACGGGGCGCGAAGTAGGGACCCTGCGGATAGACGTGATAGCCGTGGCTGACCAGGCGAAGGTCGCTCACCAGATCGTGCGGCAGCAGCGAGACGACATACGACAGCGAGGTCACTGTGTAGTCAGGGCCGAAGGGATGCTCGCTGACCGCCGCGCCGCCGACGATGTCGCGGCGCTCGCAGACCAGCACCGACAGGCCAGCCCTGGCCAGGTAGGCCGCCGCGACCAGCCCGTTGTGGCCGCCGCCAATGATCACGACATCCCGGCTCGCGGCCATCGGTCACGCTGTCCTTTCCGTTACCTGCAAAAACCGGAGGAGGCGCCGGGCAGCCCGGCGCCTCCTCCAGCACTTCGTTCGCCCTGCTCCGGGCTCAGCTGGCAGCGACCTCGATCTCGAGCCTGGCACTGACTTCCGGGTGCAGCCGGACCGCGACCTGGTGCGAGCCCACGGTCTTGATCGGGTTCTGCACCTCGATCTTGCGCTTGTCCAGGTCCGGGCCGCCGGCGTTACGAACCGCGGCCGCGATGTCCGCGGTCGAGATCGAGCCGAACAGGCGCCCGCCGGTCCCGGCCCTGGTCTGCAACCGCACCTTCATGCCGGCCAGCCTGGTGGCTGCTTCCTTCGCATCGTCGAGACTGCGGATCTCGCGCGCCGAGCGGGCGCGCTTGATCATGTCGATCTGCTTCTCGGAACCGCGGGTCCACGGCATCGCCAGGCTGCGCGGAACGAGGTAGTTACGGCCGTACCCGGCCTTCACCTCGACCACGTCGCCGGGCGCGCCAAGGCCCGTGACCTCCTGAGTCAGGATGAGCTTCATCGGCTTACCGCTCATGGCTCTGGTCCTCCCTCGGCCTAGCGAGCCGTGCTCGTGTAGGGCAGCAGCGCCATTTCGCGCGCGTTCTTGATCGCGGTCGCGACGTCGCGCTGGTGCTGGGTGCAGTTGCCGGAAACCCGCCGCGCGCGGATCTTGCCGCGGTCGGAGATGAACTTCCGCAGCAGCCCGGTGTCCTTGTAGTCCACCCTGGTCACCTTCTCCTGGCAGAAAAGGCAGACCTTCTTCTTGGGCTTGCGGATCGGTGGCTTGGCCATCGTGGTGCTCCTTCGCAGTCCCGGCTGACGGCCGGGATGGCTGAGCCCCGCCTGCGGCGGGGATGGTCGGTTTTTCTTCTGTCAGGTACTAGCTAGAACGGAGGCTCGTCGGAGAAGCCGCTATCGGCCGGGTCAGCTGCCCACGGGTCATCGCTGGCGCGCCCACTGGCGGCCCCACCATACCCGCCCTGGCCACCAGGGCCGGACTGGCTGCTGCCGCCGCCGCCGCCGCCGAAGCCGCCGCCGCCGCTGCCCCCGCCCCCGCCTGACCTGGTTGACCTGCTGACCTTGGCGGAGGCGTTCCGCAGCGACGGGCCGACCTCATCGACCTCGATCTCGTAGACGGTCCGCTTCTCGCCCTCCCGCGTCTCGTAGGACCGCTGGCGGAGCCGGCCGTTGACGATCACGCGCATGCCGCGCTGGAGACTCTCGGCCACGTTCTCGGCCGCCTGCCGCCAGACGTTGCAGGAGAGGAACAGCGAGTCGCCGTCCTTCCATTCGTTCGTGGTCCTGTCCATGAACCTCGGCGTCGAGGCCACCCGGAAGGTAGCGACCGCCTGGCCGGTCGGGGTGTAACGAAGCTCCGGATCACTGACGAGGTTGCCGATGATCGTGATGCTGGTGTCGCCTGCTGCCATCGGGGTGTACTCCCGCTCGCTCGGGTCGGGTTTGAGGTTCGAGCTCGTGAAATCGGGCTCAGCAGCCGTGACCGCCGTTAGTGGATGTCGGGCCGCATGATCTTGGTTCGGAGTACCGCCTCGTTGAGGTTCAGCTGGCGGTCGAGCTCCTTGACCGTGTCGGGCTCGGCATTCAGCTCGATCACGGTGTAGATGCCCTCGGACTTCTTGTCGATCTCGTAGGCCAGCCGGCGGCGGCCCCAGACATCGACCTTGTCGACAGTTCCGCCGGCCGAGGTCACGACCGTGAGGAACTGGTCAAGGGACGGCTGAACGGTGCGCTCTTCCAGCGAGGGATCGAGGATGATCATCATCTCGTACTGGCGCATGGATATACCCTGCCTCCTTCGGACTCTGGCGGTCACGGCGTTTCCGTGACAGGAGGAGCCGCGAGCGCCGCCCGCGGGCGGGCTTATCGCAGCCGGGCCAGCTTACCAGCCTGGGCGGACAGTTCCGGCCTGGCGTTTCATGTTCCCTTCCGGCCCCGCCGGGAACACACTGGTAACTAGCACGCCCTGCAAGCGATCCTGATCCCGTCGTTAGGGGTAGCGATGTCAGAAGTCAGCACGGAGGCGCAGGCCCAGACGCAAGCGCAGACTCACGTGCCCCGCCTCACCCTGAACAGCGATGGCCAGCGCCACCCCGTGCTGAACACCTTCACTGTCTTCACCTTCATCGGCGGAATTGCCGCCTTCGCGCTCGGTCTCATAGTGAGCGCTCATGTGCCCGCGGCGATTCTCGGCATAGTCGTTTTCGCCGTCGGAATGGTGACCCAGATGATGTCCGCCACCAGGGAGCAGCGGATCTTCATCATCGCAGGCATCATTGCCGGGGCAGTCGGAGCGGGCCTCGCGATCGCGCACGGCGGGTTCGGCTAGCAGTCCCGCGGCCGCCCAGCCGTCGGTGCGGCCCGGTACTCTCGGCAGATGACTGCTATCGGTGCGCATCTGCATGACGGTGACCCGCTGGAGCAGGCTCAGGCGATCGGCGCCGACGCCGTCCAGTTCTTCCTCGGCGACCCGCAGGGCTGGAAGGCTCCTGCGTTCCCCGGCGACCCGGCGGATGTCCGGGCCGGATTCGAGAGCGCGGGCATCGAGGCGTACGTGCACGCGCCGTACGTGATCAACGTGGCATCGCCGAATAACCGCATCCGCATCCCCAGCCGCAAGCTGCTCGAGCAGCAGCTGCAGGCGGCCGCATCGGTCGGCGCCCGCGGCCTCATCGTGCACGGCGGACATGTCACGGCCGGAGTGGACCTGGAGGAGGGCTACGACAGCTGGCGGAAGGCCATCGAGCGCATAGACCGGCCGCTGCCGATGCTGATCGAGAACACCGCCGGCGGAGACGGGGCAATGGCCCGCGGCGCCGATGCGATTGCGCGGCTCTGGGATGCCATCGCGGGCGCGGCTGATGGCGGCGGCGAGGTCGGCTTCTGCCTGGATACGTGCCACGCGTTCGCGTCCGGTGAGGACCTCGCCAGCGTCGTGGACCGGATCAGGGCCATCACCGGCCGGATCGACCTGGTGCACTGCAACAACTCGCGGGACGAGTTCGGCTCCGGCCGCGACCGCCACGCCGGCCTGGAGTCAGGCCAGATCGACCCGTCCCTGCTCGTCGAGGTCGTCCGCTCCGCCGGGGCAACAGCCATCTGCGAGACACCGCACGCGGCCGACGACGTCCGCTGGCTGCGCGCGAAACTCAGCTAGCCGCACTCAGAGCAGCAGGCGCAGCAGGACTGCCCCGGCTGCCGCTGCCGATTCCTCGGCTAGCTGCAGCGCGGACGACGCATCAGGCGATCCGGACGGCGAGCCACGGCCCGACGTGATCAGCTTGCTCGTGGTCTTCGCCGCCGTCTGCGTACACGGCTGCTGGAAGCTGGGCGTGCAGGACACTGTCGGAGACGGCGACGGCCCCCCCGATGAGCAGGACTGACTGAAGAACGGGCAGGACGGCGACGGCGACGGCGTGCTGCCCAGGCAGCGCCCGAAGACCTGCTGGCAGGTCGGCGTCGGATTGGGCTGCGCGCAGTACTGCGCGCCGGCCGGGCAGGTGCAGTTCTGGAACTGGCCAGGCTTGCACGTCGGCTTGGCCTGCCGCTGCGCCTGCACCTGGATCCAGGGCACGAACGGTGCGCCGTTGACCTGCTGGAACAGCGGGACAGTCGGCTGGCTCGCGTACTCGGTCGTCATGAAGTTGTTCCAGATGGTGGCGGGCCAGCCGCCACCCTGCGAGCCGGGGGTGCCGTTCGCGTACGGCAGGTTGTCCAGGTTCTGCGTTCCCGGGTTGTTCGTGAACAGCGCCACCGACAGGGCGTACTGATCGGGAGTGGCGCCGATGAACCAGGCCTGCGAGGCGTTCGCGCCGCTGCCCAGCGTTCCGGTCTTGCCGATGACGTCGCCGCGGCGGTAGGACACGCTGCCCTCGGCCGTGCCGCCGCTGGAGTTGTTGTCGAACGACAAAGCCCAGTCGACGTCGGCCGCCGCCGCCTTGCTCAGCACCTGGTGGGTCAGCGCGGGCAGCGGTGAGGCGACAGTGGCGTTGTTCTGCTGCAGCTTCGCGATGACATGCGGGGCGTGATAGACACCGTCGTCGGCCAGCGTGGCGAAGGTCGATGCCTGCTCGATCGGGGTCAGCGGGTTCTCGCCCAGTGCGATCGCCGGCGAGCCAGGGGTCCCGGCGGCGAGGCCGCCCTTGTCCTTCGTGTTCGGGCTGAAGTTGTTGTCCAGGCCGTTACCGGGGTACCAGCTGCTGCCGACCTTGTAGCCGGGGCCCGTCAGGTCGTTGCACTGCTTGATCGTCTCGGCCACCGTGTCACTGGCATCGGAGGCGTTGCACGGAGCCACGAACGCGTTCTTCCCGACGCCGAATGCAGCCGCCATGTCGATCACGGACTGGATCCCGTCCCGGTGCGCCAGGTCCTCGAAGGCCGGGTCGGAGGAGATGGCCGCGGCCACGTTGACCGCGAGCGGCTGCCCGGAGTTCTCATCGGTCTCATCGAACTTGAAGTAGTTCGTGCCGTTGGACGAGAAGCAGTTGCTCGCCTGGGCCGAGCAGCCTGGCGGCACGGTCGTCGGGGACAGCTCGAGCTCAGTCGAGGTGGTCGTGCCGTTCGTTGAGCTCAGCGGGATCCAGATCGGTGAGTAGCCGTTGAGCTTGCTGGTGAACACGCTCATGCCCAGGTTGACGGCCGCGGAAAGGACGTACGGCTTCATCGACGACCCGACCGGCTGTGCCGACTCGGCGTTGTTGATGTAGCAGTCGACGGCGCGGCAGAGCCTGGCATTCGTCAGGTAGCCGTCCCCGCCGTAGATCGCCACGATTCCCCCGGTCCTGGAGTTCTCCAGGACCGCGCCGATCCGGTCATAGTCGTGGGCCGGAAGGCCGTCGGCCCGCATCTGGGCCTTCTCCTCGTTGATCGACCTGGCCAGTGCCTTGACCTTCGCCATGCTGAAGGTCGTGGTGATCTTGTAACCGCCGGTGTCGATCTGCCGCTGGCTGAGACCGTAGCCGCCGTCCGCCGCCGGGGCCAGCAGCTGCTGCTCGACCATGTTCATGAGGTAGCCGGTGTAACCGGTCTCACCGTTGCCGGCTGGCGGCGGCGTGATCTTCGGGAACGTCTGCGCGCTGGCCACGCTCTGGCTGATGTTGCCGTCGCGCACCATGTTGGCCAGCACGGCGTGCCAGCGGGCGACCAGTGCCGTATAGCCAGCCCCGGCGCTCGGCTCGGGATTGAAGAAGCCAGGCGAGTTGGGTAGCGCGGCCAGCATCGCGGCCTGCGACACGGTGAGCTTGGCTCCCGGCCGGGTGAGATTGATGTCGAAGTAGTTCTCGGCGGCAGCACCGACGCCGTAGGTGATGGACCCGAACGGCACCGTGTTGAGGTAGTTGGTCATCACCCACGACTTGGACTTCTCGTGGCCGAGCTTCATCGCGATGAAGATCTCTTTGAACTTGGTGCTGAAGTTCCGGCCCGTGTCGACATCGTCGTAGTAGTTCTTGGCGTACTGCATGGTGATGGTGGAGCCGCCCTGCAGGTTGCCGTTGCCGAACACGTCGTCGTAGGCCGACCGGAGCAGACCGGTCATCGAGACGCCGCCCTCGGTGTAGAAGTGGCGGTCCTCGGCGGCCGTCATCGCCTGCGTCATGACGGTCGGGATCTGGTTGGGCGTCAGCAGCTGCCGGTCGACCGTCTGGCCGTTGATGCTGTCATCGAAGGTGCCCATCTGCGAGCCGTTGCTGAAGTCGACCGTCGACGACTGCAGGTTCGCGGACAGCGTCGTCGCGGACGGGATGGGCGTCATCGAGTACAGCAGGAAGAAGCCGCCGATGCAGAGCAGGATGAAGACCGCGATGCCGCCGCCAAGGACCGCGAGTGCCTTCTTCCACGTCCAGTGCCGCCACCAGCTTCCGTACAGCAGCCAGTTCTTGAACCGCTCGCCCCGGCTGCGGGGCTGACCGTCGTCGAAACGGCCGCCACCACCGCCGCGGCGACCGCCGCCGCCATTCCCGCCGCGGCGCGGCCCGGACCGCTCGCCCGTACCCGTGCGCGGCCGCCGCCCGGTGATGCTGTCCGGCTCGGCCCAGAAGTCTTCAGGATCCCGCAGGGCCGTCCTGCCGCCCGGCAGTCCGTCGCCGTACGCCCCGGTGTAGTCAGGTGCGCGGCGGGCACCGCGGCCATCGCCAGCCGCTGCCGCCGCGCCAGCTGCGCCGGACCGGAAGCCGGATGACCCGGCCCCGGCGGCCCTGGCCCTGCTGCCAGGGCGGCGGTCTGACGGATCGTCCCAGAACTCCTCGTCAGCCCGGCTGCGGCCGCGGCCAGCGGCCGAGCCCCGCATGCCAAGCCGGTTCCTCAGGTCATCAGCCGTCTGGCTGAGCCGACCAGCCCGCTCGCCACCCCGGTCACTGCCGTCTCCGGCGCTCCAGTCCTCCTGCCGGGCAGCGCGGCGCGAGCGCCCGGCCATGTCCGGCCAGGACGAGTCACTGGCAGCAGCGCGCGCCTGACCAGTTCCGGCGGCACGACGGCGGCCAGCCCCGCCCGGCGGCCTGCCGGACCGGGAACGGCCGTTCTGCTGTTCCCACGACTGCGGGCCCTGGCGGCCTCCGTCAGCGGCACCGCGCGGCCGGGAATGTGAATCGCCGTCGCGCCAGAAGCCGGCTGCGTCATCCCAGGGCGATTCGTCGCGCTGGGGTACAGCCCGCCACCCGGAACCTGCACCGTCCTGGTCCTGCCAGTACGAGTCTGGATTACTCACGCGTCCTCGCTGGTCGGGGGGTAAAGGAGCGGTCGCAGGCGAGCAGCGGTCCGCCGGGAAGCCACGTTACCTGGCAGTACCTACCAATCCGGCATGTATCGCGTCACTCTCGCCGCCGCCCGCGTTCGCGATTGCCGGTCAGAACGACAGCTGGCCTGCCCGCTTACTCGCTGGCCCTGGCCCGCCGACTGCGCCGGGGAGTTGGCTCGCCAGTGCCGAGAACATAGGACGACGCGAGATGGTTCCAGGCACAACTTTGGCAGACCTCGACTACATAGACCTGGAACTCTGCATATTCCGTGGCCATTTCGTCCAGTTCTGGCCCGCGCTTGACCCGGCCCTCGTAGCGGCCGAGCTCGTCGCCGTAGACGTAGGTGACGTGCGTCAGCTTCGTCCTCCGGCAGATAGGGCAGGTGATGTCCGTTGCCTCGCCGTGGAACTTGGCGGCACGCAGCAGGTAAGGGTGCGCGTCGCAGACGTCGGTCACGGTTGTGCGTCCGGAGAGCACCGATGCGAGCGTTGCCCGCCGTGCCAGTCCGTAGTCAACGACCGATCGCCTCATGCCCGACAGGTTACGACGGAACTGCCCCGGACTGCAGACCTGACTTGTCATCGCTGCGGGGCGGCGCGATGCGCGTACCGGCCGCAGCTGCGGCTGACTCAGTGCTGACTTGCGCCAAATCAACCCGGAGCATATCGTTGCGATGTATCAACTCGATACATCGAGCTGACATCTCCGGCCGAGGTTCCGGGCCCGGCCCGGCGACGGGCGAGCACGGGACGGGCTTACTGCTCAGATGGTAGCGGTGCGTGGAATGTGAGGTGCGGACGGGTATGAGTAACCAGCGTTCCGGGGTACTCGAGCTCGCTGTCCTCGGCATCCTGCACGAGACCCCGATGCACGGGTACGAGCTGCGGAAGCGGCTGAATTCACTGCTCGGCGCCTTCCGGGCGTTCGGTTACGGCTCGCTGTACCCGGCGCTTAAGGACCTGCTCGGCAAGGGCCTGATCACGGAGGACGCGGTACCCGAGGCGACCAGCGGGCGAGCGCTCGACCGCCCCAGGCGATCGAAGATCGTCTACCGGCTGACGGCCGACGGCAAGGAGCGCCTGAACGACCTGCTCGGCCAGGCCGGCCCGGCGTCCTGGGAGGACGACGGCTTCGGCGTTCACTTTGCCTTCTTCGGCCTGACGCAGGCCGAGGTCAGGATGCGCATTCTCGAAGGCCGCCGCAGCAGGCTTGAAGAGCGGCTGGAGGGATTCCGTGCAGCAGCCACCAGGACCCGCGAGCGGGTCGACAGCTACACGCTGGAGCTGCAGCGCCATGGACTGGAGTCAGTGGAGCGCGAGGTCCGCTGGCTCAATGAGCTGATCGCCTCGGAGCGGCAGTCGGGCGGCCAGCCCGGCGGCGCTGCGGGGGAAACCACACAGAGCGGCGGGGCGACCACCGTCGTCTAGTCACCGGCAAGCGATCGTCGCTGCGCAGCACAAGATAAGGAGCAATCCTCATGGGTTCGGTACGGGTAGCCATCGTGGGCGTCGGGAACTGCGCCAGTTCCCTCGTTCAGGGTGTTGAGTACTACAAGGACGCCGACCCGGCGAGCCGGGTACCGGGCCTGATGCACGTGCAGTTCGGCCCCTACCACGTCCGCGACATCGAGTTCGTGGCGGCGTTCGACGTCGACGCCAAGAAGGTCGGCCGCGATCTGGCCGAGGCCATCGTGGCCAGCGAGAACAACACGATCAAGATCTGCGACGTGCCGCCGACCAGCGTGACCGTGCAACGCGGTCCGACGATGGACGGCCTCGGCGAGTACTACACCGAGATCATCACCGAGTCGGACGAGGAGCCTGTCGACGTAGTCCAGGCCCTCCGCGAGGCAAAGGCTGACGTGCTCGTCTCCTACCTGCCGGTGGGCTCGGAGCAGGCGGACCGCTTCTACGCGCAGTGCGCGATCGACGCTGGCGTGGCGTTCGTGAACGCGCTTCCGGTCTTCATCGCCTCCGACCCGGTCTGGGCGGCCAAGTTCACCGAGGCCGGCCTGCCGATCATCGGCGACGACATCAAGTCCCAGGTCGGCGCGACCATCACGCACCGCGTGCTCGCCAAGCTGTTTGAGGACCGCGGCGTTGAGCTGCTGCGCACCTACCAGCTCAACTTCGGCGGGAACATGGACTTCATGAACATGCTGGAGCGCAAGCGCCTGCAGTCCAAGAAGATCTCCAAGACCCAGTCGGTCACCTCGCAGATCCCGCACGAGATGGCCAAGGCAGACGTGCACATCGGGCCGTCCGACCACGTGCCGTGGCTGGACGACCGCAAGTGGGCCTACGTCCGGCTGGAGGGCCGCTCCTTCGGCGACACCCCGCTGAACCTGGAGTACAAGCTCGAGGTCTGGGACTCCCCGAACTCGGCCGGCGTCATCATCGACGCGGTCCGCGCGGCCAAGATCGCCAAGGACCGCGGCATCGGCGGCCCGGTCCTGTCCGCCTCGTCGTACTTCATGAAGTCGCCGCCCGAGCAGTACAGCGACGACGTTGCCCGCGACGCAGTCGACAAGTTCATCCGCGGCGAGCTCGACCGCTAGCCTCCCGGCGCGCAGCAGGGGCCCCGGCCACGCCGGGGCCCCTGTTTGCGTCCGGTCCCCCGTTTGCGTCCGGGCCCCTGTTTGCGTCCGGGCCCGTGGGCTGGCCGGGCGAGCGGCGGCAGCCTCTAGGCTGAGTCCGTGTCAGGGCAGCAAGAGCCGCCAGCGCCAGGGGCCGAGCGAGATCCCGGCCGGCCGCCCGCTCAGCCGCAGCCGCAGCCGCAGCCGCCGCGGCGCGGCAGCTTCGTGCGTGACCTGCGGATCGTGTGGGCCGAGCGCGACTTCCGGCGGCTGCTGTCCACCAGGCTGATCTCCCAGACCGGCGACGGCATCTTCACTGCCGGGCTCGGCACCTACGTGTTCTTCAACGCGGCGACGTTCCCGAACCCGGCGAAGGGCGCTGTCGCCTTCGCCGTCCTGTACGCGCCGTACTCCCTGATCGGGCCGTTCGCCGGCGTGTTCATCGACCGCTGGTCACGGCGTCAGATCCTGGTTTACTCAGCGCTGCTGCGGTCGGTCTTCGTGGCGCTGACGGCGGGACTCATGGCGTCGGGCAACCTCGGGGCGCCGCTCTATGCCGCCGTGCTGCTGGTGCTGGGCGTGAACCGGTTCTTCCTGTCGTCGCTGTCCGCCGCCCTGCCGCACGTCGTCGCCGGGGACAAGCTCGTGATGGGGAACTCGGTCTCGCCGACCGCGGGCGGGACGATGGCCGCGATCGGCGGCCTTCTCGGCCTCGGCGTGAACGCGGCTACCGGGGATACCGAGGCCGGCGCTGCCATCACGCTGCTGGTCGCAGGGGCGTGCTATATCGCTGCCAGCATGGTCGCCAGGACCATGGGCCGGGACCTGCTCGGCCCGACGCGCCAGCCGGACCAGGCGGGGCCGGGCCGGATCCTCACCGAGCTCGGTGTCGTCGCGGCCGGGCTGGTGGCTGGCGTCCGGTACGTCAGCAGGCGCCGCGGCCCGGCCACCGCGCTCGGCGCCACCGGCGGCAACCGGTTCCTGTACGGGATCCTGTTCCTGATGTCGATCCTGCTCTACCGGAACTACTTCTACCGCGGGGCCAGTCCGAGCACGGCGGAGACGCATTACGGGTACCTGGTCGCCCTGGTCGCCGTCGGCTACTTCTGCGCCGCGCTGATCACTCCGCCGGTTACCAGGCGGCTGAGCAAGGCTGCCTTCATTGCCCTGCTGCTCGTGGTCAGCGCGGTAGCGATCGGCGCTCTGGGCGAGACCTTCAGCCAGACCGCGTACCTCATCATGGGCTTCTTCCTCGGCGTCGCCAGCCAGGGCATCGCGATCTGCGCCACGACAGTCCTGCAGGAGCAGCTGCCTGATGGCTACCGCGGCCGGGCCTTCTCCCTGTACGACATGATGTTCAACATCACCTTCGCGGCAGGCGCCCTGATCAGCGTTCCGTTCATGCCGCTCAACGGCAAGTCGCAGTCGCTTGTCCTGGTGGTCGCCTGCGGCTACGCCCTGGTTGCGGCGGGGTACTGGCTGACCGGCCGTCACTCGGCCGGGCCGGGCGTCGGCGGTGGCCCGATTCCCGCCGATGCCGCCCACGTCAGCAGCTCCTGAACGGCCCGTTCCCGCCCCAGCGGGCCCTCCTCCATGCGGAGCTCAAGCAGGTACCGGTAGGCCTTGCCGACCAGCGGGCCCGGCGGGATCGCGAGCACGGCCATAATCTCGTTGCCATCGAGGTCGGGCCGGATGCTGTCCAGCTCCTCCTGCGCGGCCAGCTCGGCGATCCGCGCCTCCAGCGCGTCGTAGGCACGGGCCAGGCGCTGGGCTTTCGCCTTGTTCCTGGTGGTGCAGTCGGCCCTGGTGAGGGCGTGCAGCCGGGTCAGCAGCGGGCCGGCGTCGGTCACGTACCGCCGCACGGCCGAGTCGGTCCACTCGCCCTCGCCGTAGCCATGGAACCGCAGGTGCAGCTCGATGAGGCGGCTGACGTCGTCGACGATGTCCTTGCGGTAGCGCAGCGCCGACAGCCGCGTGCGCGCCATCTTGGCCCCGACGACCTCGTGGTGATGGAAGGCGACCCGGCCGTCGGCGAGCTTCGCGCGGGTCCGCGGCTTGCCGATGTCGTGCAGCAGGGCCGCCAGCCGCAGCACGATGTCGTTCTCCAGCCCGTACCTGGCCTCCAGGTCGATCGCCTGGCTCAGCACCGTCAGCGAGTGCTGGTAGACATCCTTGTGCCGGAAGTGCTCGTCTGACTCCAGCCGCAGGGCCGGGATCTCCGGCACGACCTGGCTGGCCACGCCCGTCTCGGTCAGCAGCGCGATGCCGGCTGCCGGCCCGCCGGGCAGCGGCGAGAGCAGCAGCCTGGTCAGCTCGCCCTCGATCCGCTCGGCGGAGACCTTGGGCGGTGCCAGCAGCCCGGCCAGCCTGGTCATCGCCGCGCGGACCTCAGGGACGACCGTGAAGCCGAGCTGAGCGGTGAACCGGGCCGCCCGCAGAATGCGGAGCGGGTCGTCAGTGAACGAGTCCTCCGCCGTGCCGGGCGTCCGCAGCAGCTTCCGCTGCAGGTCAGCCAGCCCGCCGTAGGGGTCGACCAGCTCGTAGCCAGGCAGCCTGGCCGCCATTGCGTTCACCGTGAAGTCACGCCTGCCCAGGTCATCGGGCAGCGACTTCCCGTAGGAGACCTCCGGCTTGCGTGAGGTCCGGCCGTAGCTCTCGCTCCGGTAGGTCGTAATCTCCACGGTCGTGCCGCCGGTGCGCAGCCCGATCGTGCCGAAGTCGATCCCGATGGTCCAGAACTGGTCGGCCCAGTCGCGGATGATCTCCACGATGCGGGCCGGCGGGGCGTCCGTCGTGAAGTCCAGGTCCCCTGGCTCCCGGCCCAGGAACACGTCCCGGACCGGCCCGCCGACCAGCGCAAGCTCGTGGCCCGCCGCGGCGAACAGGCGGCCGAGCTCGTCGGCCGCCGGGTAAGTGGTCGCAAGAAGCGCCGCAGCAGCCTGCCGCTGGCGCTTCGATGGCGAATCTGGATCTGGCACGGCCATTGAGAGTAAGTCCTGCGCGTAGCCTGTGGGAAACGGGAAAGCCGGGAACACCGGGAGATGAGTCGCAGGATACCGCCAGGCGCAGCCGCGCCGCGGTGATCATCATGCTGTGCCACGGGCACTCGGCCAGCCGCAATAACATTCACGGCATGCCTTCGCCGCCCGGACCCTGCGTGCCGCCGGGCACCCGGCAACCGGGGCGCGGCGGCGGCTCTGGCAGGGCGACAGGCGGGTGGACCATGGCACGACGGCCGGGCAGCGTACTCGCTGGCCTGCTCGTGCTCGCCGGCCTGGCCCTGCCGGCCGCGCTGGCCGCCACCGCGGGCCAGGCACTGGCGGCGACGGCACAGTCCGGGCAGTCACCGGTGAGCGTCGCGATCACGGGCATGACGCCCCAGCAGGCCGCCCCCGGCGCCACGATCACCGTGACGGGCACTCTGAGCAACGTGTCCCGGCAGCAGATCAGCCATCTGTCGGTGCAGCTGCTGGCGTCGAGCGCACCGGTCAGCAGCGCTGCCGAGCTGCAGCCGGCCACCGCCCTGGCGGATGGCCTGGCCAGCACGGAGATCTCCCGGGCCTCCTGGCCCATGGCCGGCCAGCTGCAGCCGGGAGCCACCGTCCGCTGGTCCATCCGGGTCCGCGCGAGCGCCATCGGGATGACGACATTCGGGGCCTACCCCATCGCCGCCCAGGCCCAGAGCTCGCCCGTGGCAGTGCCACTCGCCACGACCGTGTCGTATCTGCCCTACGTTCCCGCCCGGAAGGGCCCGTACGGCTACTCCGTCCCCGCCCGCACCGCGATCTCCTGGGTCTGGCCGCTGATGAGCCAGCCGCTGCTGAACCAGCCCTGGGTGGCGAGCAACTGCAGCGGAGCGCAGGCAGAGCAGCTCGCCCGGAGCCTGACCAGCACCGGCCGTCTGGGCCAGCTGCTCGCGGCCGGCGCGGCCAGCCGTGACGGCATTACCTGGGCGGTCGACCCTGCGCTGCTGGCCAACGTACAGGCGCTGGCCGGCTGCGGCCGCGCCCAGCCCCAGTGGGCGAAGACCGCCAGGGCGTGGCTCGCTGAGGTCAGCCACGCCACTTCCGGCCAGCCGCTGTTCGTGACGCCGTATGCCGACCCGAACATCGCCGCCCTTATCAGCTCAAGCCACGCCTCTGACGTCAGGCGCGCCTTCCAGCTGGGCCGGTCGGTCGGCCAGCAGATCCTGAACCGCAACCTGACCCCGGCCGCCAGCGCAGGCACTCCGGCCGCGCAGGCGGCGGCGGCCGGAATCGCCTGGCCTGCCGACGGGCTGTCCGGCTACACCACCGCCGAGAACCTGGCGGCCGCCGACGGGGTCAAGACACTGCTGCTCAGCAGCTCGGCTCTGCCAGCCGAGCAGGCAACGGTCGTGCGGGCCCTGAATGGCGGCGGGGGCTACGTCAACCTGGTGCTCGCCAGCTCAGGGCTGTCCCGGCTGCTGTCCTCCGCCGGCACCACTCCCAGCTCGGCTTTTGCCACCTCGCAGGAATTCCTCGCGGAGACGGCGCTGCTTGCCCAGCAGGACCGGGGGCAGCCCATCGTGGTGGCACCGCCGCGGCGCTGGGCACCGGCCACCGGACTCGCCGGCGATCTGCTTGCCGACACGGCCTCGGCGTCCTGGCTGAGCCCGGTGAGCGTCGGCTCGCTCACCACGAGCAAGAGCGTGGCCTCCGTGCCGGACGCGCTCCTGTCGATCAGCACCCGGCCGGGACGCATCGCCCCGGCCGAGCTCGCCGAGCTGACCGATGTGGACCGCGCCATCGCGCAGCTGGAGACCCTGAAGTACCGGCAGGACTCGGACACGTACCTGGCGCTGGCGACGGTCGAGTCGTCCGCATGGCGCGGCGCCTCGAACGCCACGGCGATCGCGATGCTCGACACGCTGGAAAGCCGGATCGCAGCGCAGGAAAAGGATGTCGAGATCGTCGCCGAGACCCGGATTACTCTCGGCGGGCTCAAGGGAAGCGTGCCGGTGTCCATCGACAACCGGCTCGGCTACCCGGTCCAGGTCAGACTCAGGCTCCATTTCAGCCAGGCTGACGGGGTCAAGATCACCGAAGATCCCGGCGGCCTTATCACGGTGCTCGCGCACACCGCGCAGACCGTCCGCCTTCGCGTGCAGGCGACGCAGGTCGGGTCGACGGTCGTGTCCATGAGCCTGCAGAACCGGGACTTCGACGCACTCCCGGCCCATACCGACCGGATGACCGTCCAGGCGACCCAGGTCGGTGTCCTCGGCATGATCATCTGCGCGGCGGCGCTGGGCATCGCGCTGATCGCGTATGCCGCCAGGGCCGCCCGGGCGGCCGGCGCGGGCCCGCGGATCCCGCTGCGGGAACGGCCGTACCCGCAGGTCAGGACGATGGCCAGAGCGCACAGGAGGCCGAACCGGATACCGTCATGGCTGAGCGCACCGAGCTGGGGACAGCCGGTTCGCCCGGACCGTGACGAGGGAGGCCGATGTCGGGCGGGGCAGGTGAGTCTGAGCCGTACGCAGACTCCGGCGAGCGAGGCTGGGATGTCCAGCCCGCCGTGCCGGGCTGGTCTGCGGGCCAGGACTGGTACACCGGCCCCATCTATGACGACACCGGCTGGCACATCGACCTGTCGGACGTCGACTGGGCCGGCAGCCCGCGCCGCGACAAGGGCGCCGACCAGCCGGCTGGCGGCAGCGCCACGACGCGGTTCGAACGTCAGGACCTTGAGAGCGGGAACGGGGCCGCACCACCAGGCAGCTACGACCGGCGCGCGGAGTCGCCGCCAGGCTGGACCGACAGGCCGTCCGGCCGGCACGCCAGGCACGCCCGGCAGGATGAGTCGGCTCCAGCGCCGCCAGGCAGCCGGCCGCCCGGAATGCGCCGCCGCGTCGCCGGGAGCGCACCTCGAACTCAGCCGCGGCGGGTAGGTCCGCCGCCGTACCAGCCGCCAGCCGACCCGGACCCCTACGGACCCGACGCCTACGCCGGCCCGACCGCCCCCACCCGCGGCCGCCCGCCCGCCGAGCCTGACCCCTACGGACCCGACGCCTACGCCGGCCCGACCGCCCCCACCCGCGGCCGCCCGCCCGCCGAGCCTGACCCCTACGGACCCGACGCCTACGCCGGCCCGACCGCCCCCACCCGCGCCTACCCGCCGCCGCGGGCCTACGAGGCGCCCGCGCGCTCTCAGCCGGTTTACGAGGAACCCGGCTACGCCGAGCCTGCCTACCCGCCGCGCGGCCCGCGGAGGCCGGGGTCCGGGCCCGGTACCGCGGAGCCGCCCGGGCCCGTCCCGCAGGACCGCAGGCCGGGCGCGCCGGGAGGTCCCGGCGGTCCAGCGGGGCCGGGGCGCCCCCGCGGCGGCGCTGACGGCGGCCAGGCCTCGATCGTGCGGTCCAGCGGCGTCATGGCGGCCGGCACCCTCGGCTCCCGGATGACCGGGTTCCTGCGGACGCTGGTACAGAACGCCGCGCTCGGCGCCGCCGGCATCGCCTCGGCCTACAACCTGTCCAACACGCTGCCGAACGTGGTCTACAACCTGGCGCTCGGCGGCATCCTGACCAGCGTCATCGTGCCCCTGATCGTGACCGCGGCCAGACGCGATACTGACCGCGGCGCCGCTTACGACCAGCGGATGTTCACCCTGATCACGCTCGCGCTGCTGGCGGTCACCCTGGTCGCGACCGCGCTGGCGACACCCATCGTGCACCTGTACAGCGGCAGCGAGATCAAGGGCAGCACCCAGCACCTCGCGATCATCTTCGCGCTTTTCTTCATTCCGCAGATCTTCTTCTACGGCGTCAGCTCGCTGATCGGCGCGATTCTGAACTCCCGCGGCAGTTTCGCGGCGCCGATGTGGACCCCGATCGTCAACAACATCGTGGTGATCGCCGTCCTCGCCCTGTACATCGCCATCGGCGGCCTGCACAAGACGCCAGGCACGATTACCGGCACGGATGTCGCGCTGCTCGGCTTCGGCACCACGCTCGGCATCGTCGTGCAGACCATCGCCCTGGTCCCGGCGCTGCGCCGGGTCGGGTTCCGCTGGCATCCGCGCGTCGATTTCCGCCGGTCCGAGGTGAGCGAGATCGGCCGGATGGGCGGCTGGATGTTCGGCTATATCGCCGCCACCCAGGTGGCCTTCCTGGTCACCACGAAGATTGCCGGCGACACCGCGACGGGAATCACTGACTACAACTACGCCTGGCTGCTGTTCCAGCTGCCCTACGCGGTCGTCGGGATCTCGGTGATCACGGCACTGCTGCCCCGGATGAGCACGCACGCGACCGAGCGCCGGCTCGGCCTGGTCCGGCAGGACTTCTCGTCCGGCGTCAGGCTGGCGGCCACGATCGTCGTGCCGTGCTCGCTCGTGCTGGCCGTTCTCGGGCCGCGGCTCGGCGAGGTCTTCTTCGGCCACGGTGACACCCACGTACTTGAGGCTCGCTACATGGGCGTGGTTTTCGCCGTCTTCTGCCTCGGCCTGCTGCCGTACATGATCTTCCAGCTGCAGCTGCGCGTCTTCTACTCGATGCATGACAGCAAGACTCCGGCGCTCATCGGCCTTTTCACCATGACCGTGAACATCGCCGCCAACCTGGTCGCCTACGCGGTGCTCCCGCGGCACGACCTGGTCGCCGGGCTCGGCGCCGGCTTCGGCCTCGCGAACGTGGCCGGGCTGCTGATCGCCTGGCGCATCCTGAGCCGGCGGCTGCGCGGGCTGGACGGGTATCACATCGGCCGGTCACTCGTGCGGATGCACGCGGCGACGCTTCCCGCCGCCCTGCTGGCCATCCTGGTCGGGCTGGTCACCGGGAACGCCTACCTCGATGTCATCATCGGCGGCGGTCTCGCCTTCGGCCTGTACCTCGTCTTTGCCCGCGTCCTGCGGATCGAGGAGCTGAGCAGTGTGGGCCGGACGGTACTGTCGAGGCTCGGCCGATGACGCCTCCGGCTGGTAACGGTTTGCGGCGGCGTCAACACATGCCTGCCAGGGAGAGCCGATGGGCCCTAGCATGGTGTGCAGCATCATTGTCTTATCTGAGACCGTTGATCACCTACGGCCCGCGAGGGGAGGTTCGAGGGCTCACGCGCCTTTGAACCGTGACCATGAGCACCTACACGTCAGAACCAGGCGTCCGGCTTGGCGGCCGGTACCGGCTCGAGGACCGGCTGGCCGCTGCCGGTGGCTGGTCTGCCTGGAAGGCGATCGACGAGATCCTGGCCCGGCCGGTCAGCGTCATCACCTTCGCGGCCGGCTTCCCCCGGCTTGAGCAGGTCGTCACCGCCGCGCGAGCCGCGAGCCGGCTGACTGACACGCGCCTGACGCAGGTGTTCGATGTGGAAGACAGCTGGGATCACGCCTACATCGTGCTGGAGTGGCCCTTCGGAGACACCCTGGCCGACCTGGTGGCAACCGGGTCGGTAGAGCCAGCCGCCGGGGCCAGGATCGTCGCAGAGGTGGCCGCGGCCCTGTCCGGTGCGCACGCAGCCGGCCTCGCGCATCTGTGCCTGCGGCCGGACACCGTCCGCTGGACCCCTGGCGGGGGCGTGAAGGTCACCGGGCTCGGTATCGATGCTGCTCTGTCCGGCGTGACCTCCGATGACCCTGAGCTTGCCGACACCCGCGGGCTTGGCCGCCTGCTGTACGCCGCGCTGACCGGCCTGTGGCCGGGCCAGGACTACCCGGAGCTGCCGCCCGCGCCCGAGACAGAGGGCCAGCCGCGGCGACCACGGCAGATCCGGGCAGGCGTGCCCGCGGGCCTTGACGACATCGCCTGCCGCGCGCTGGCGCTGCCGTCCCGTGACGATCATGAGCCGTTTACCAGCCCGGCCGCGCTGGCGGGCGCGCTCATGGCCGCCATCCCGCCCGTGCAGGTGCCTCCGGCTGCGGCCCGCCGCGACGTCGCCCGCGACTTTGACCGGCCAGGCGGGCAGCACACGCAGCCGGGCTATGCCCGCGGCTACTCGCAGCGGCCGCCTGCCAGGAGGCGCGGAGCCGGCCGCGTGATCGCCATCAGCGTGCTGGTGCTGCTTGTCATCGCCGGCGTCAGCGCGGCCGCCGTGCACCTGCTGCAGAAGTCTCCCGGCACGCCGGGTCCGGGCGCGTCCAGCAGCGCACCTGCCAGCCCGTCCGCGCAGTCTGGCGTTATCACGCCCGTCTCGGCGAGCGGCTTCGATGCGCTCAACCTCGCTGACACCGGGGACGAGAACTCGAGTCAGGCGCCGAACGTGCTGGACCACAATCCGGCGGGGTGGGCGACGCAGCAGTACTACGGCAGCCCGTACTTCGGCGATCTCAAGACCGGTACCGGACTGATCCTGAACCTGGGGAGCGCCCGGCAGGTCAGTGCCGTCACGGTGACGTTCGGCAGCGTTCCCGGCGCGGACGTCGAGATCATGGTGGGCAACTCCGCTGCCAGGAGCAAGGCGAACCTGGACTCGATGACGACGATCGCCAGCGCGAGCAACGTGTCCGGCAGTTACACCTTCACTGCGCAGAAGAAGGTGTCAGGTCAGTACCTCGTGATCTGGTTCACCAAGCTCCCCTCGATGGCCGGCTCGGCGCACAAGTACATGGCGCAGGTGTTCAGCGTGGCCATCCGCGGGACGTCCTGAGCGCGCGGCAGCCCGGACCGGACTATGCAATGCGTAGCCGCCTACGTAAGATTGCGGCGCCCGGGCCGATCAGTATGATCGGGACTCGGGCACGCCCGGCATGGCCGAGACTGTTTCCTCCCGCCTCGGGCGGGCCGCGCTAAGGTGAGCGCCGTAAGTTCCCCGTGACGGCCGGCCTCACCTCCCAGCACTCAGGTCCACAGGCCGCCGCGCGTGCGGTACCGCTTCGGGGGGAGGGGCGACGAAACACGACCAGGCCGCAGGTCGCTATCCCCTGCCCGAGCCCAGGAAGCCCGCCGACCAGCAGTCATCGCCGCTCCGGGATGACGGCACTCCATCCGATGCCGAGCTGCTGCAACAGCATGTCAATGGCGACCCGGATGCGTTCGGCGAGCTCTTCCAGCGCCACCGGGACCGGCTCTGGGCGGTGGCGATCCGCACGCTGGGCGACCCCGAGGAGGCCGCGGACGCTCTGCAGGATGCGATGATTGCCGCCTTTCGCCGGGCCTCCAGCTTCCGCGGTGATTCTGCCGTGACGACCTGGTTGCACCGGATAGTAGTAAATGCCGCTCTTGACCGGATGCGCCGGCGTGCTGCCCGGCCGACGGCGAGCGGGCAGGATGAGGATGCCCTGGACGCGCTGGCAACCGTCGCGGGCGGGCAGCCGCTATCCGACCCGTCGGGCACTACGGACACCGCCATGGACGTCAACGCCGCGCTGCGGCGCCTGGTCCCCGAGCAGCAGGCGGCGCTGGTCCTCGTCGACATGCTCGGGTACTCGATTGCCGACGCTGCCGACGTGCTGGGGGTATCCGAGGGCACGGTCAAGAGCCGGGCAGCCCGGGGCCGGGCCCGGCTGCTGCCGCGGCTCGCCCATCTGCGGCCCGGTGCGGTGCCGAGTCAGGAAAGCGGGAACCGTTCGCCCGGCCCGCGCGTCCAACCAGCGCCGGAGGGGGGTGACGACGCGTGATGAACCGCCACGCCAGCAACGATGAGCTTGCCGATCTCGGGGCCGGGATACTGCGGCCGCGCAAGGCGGCCAGGATCGAGCAGCATCTGACTGGCTGCCCGCAGTGCCGCGGAGTCAGCTCGCAGCTCGCCAGCATGCCTCAGCTGCTCTCCAGCGTGGGCTTTCCGGCAATGCCGGCCGATCTCTCAGCCAGGATCGACACCGCGCTGGCGAGCGAGGTCAGGCAGCGCCAGGCCAGCGCCCCCGCAACCGAGGCCGCCCGGCGGGACCTGCCAGTCGGGGCGGGCGGCGGCGGTCCCCGCGGGAACCGGGGCGGCTGGCGGCTGCCTGGCTTCTCGGTCGGCGCCACCCGGGTGCTGGCCGCGGCCGGCGCGCTGGTCATCATCGGGGGCGTCAGCTACGGCATCGCGGCCAATGTCGGCCCGAGCTCGGAGAGGGGGTCGTCGTCCTCCGGGATCTCCTCCAACGGGCCCGCTGCGCTGCCTGAGTCGGGCGCGGCCGGTCAGTCGGTCGGGCCGCGCGTGAGCTACGGGCACTCGCCGTCTGCCCGCAGCATCCAGGTAGTGACCTCAGACACGAACTTCGTCCCGGCCACGCTCGCTGACCAGGCAACCGACGCGGTCCGGGCAGCCAGGCTCAAGGGAGTGCATTCCGTTCCCGTCCAGCATGCTGCCACCGGTCCGAGCGCGAGCAGCAGCGCAGCCGCCGGGAATTTCAGCACTCGCGCTGGCCTGAGCAACTCGCAGCTGGAAGGCTGTCTGGACAAGGTCGCGCCCGGCCGCTCCGTGCTGCTCGTCGAGGTGGCCAAGTTCAAGGGGTCGGACGCGACGATCATCGTCACGGCGGCTTCTGGCAGCCACGACGCCGAGGCCTGGGTCGTCGGGCCCGCCTGCTCGGCGTCGAGCCGCGATGTGCTTGACCATGTCACGCTGAAGCACCTGTAGGGGCCTCCTGGCTGGGAATCTCCGCGCCCCGCCGGTGGTTGATGCCGGTGCACTCGAGAGGGGCAGGACCAGAAGTGACCGACGTTCGGGACGTAATCGTCATCGGCTCAGGACCCGCCGGGTATACGGCGGCGCTCTACGCCGCGAGGGCGCGGCTCAGCCCGCTGGTGTTCGAGGGCTCGGTGACGTCCGGCGGCGCGCTGATGAACACCACCGACGTGGAGAACTTCCCCGGTTTCCCTGATGGCGTGCTCGGGCCGGATCTGATGGACCAGCTGCGCAAGCAGGCGGAGCGGTTCGGCGCAGAGCTGCTGGCCGAGGACGTGACCGAGGTGGACCTGAAGGCCACGCCGAAGGTGATCAGGGCCGGCGAGGACACGTACCTGGCCCGGACCGTGATCGTGGCCACCGGATCCGGGTACCGCGAGCTCGGGGTGCCCGGTGAGAAGCGGCTGTCGGGCCATGGCGTCTCCTGGTGTGCCACCTGCGACGGATTCTTCTTCCGCGAGCAGGACATCGCCGTGATTGGCGGCGGTGACACCGCGATGGAGGAGGCCACGTTCCTCACCAGGTTCGCCCGCAGCGTGACGATCGTGCACCGGCGCGACTCGCTGCGGGCATCGAAGATCATGCAGGACCGCGCGACGGCCAATCCCAAGATCAGCTTCCGCTGGGACAGCGAGGTTGCCGAGGTGCTCGGCGAGGACCGCGTCACGGGCCTGCGGCTGCGCAACGTGAACACCGGCGAGGAGAGCGTTCTCGCGGTAAGCGGGATGTTCGTGGCCATCGGCCACGACCCGCGCAGTGAGCTGTTCGCCGGCCAGCTGGAAACCGACGCGGACGGGTATCTCGTTGTCGAGCACCCCTACACGCGCACTGCCATTGACGGCGTGTTCGCCGCCGGGGATGTCGTTGACCGGACCTACCGCCAGGCCGTGACCGCGGCCGGGACCGGCTGCTCGGCCGCGATCGACGCTGAGCGCTGGCTGGCAGAGCACGAAGTCTGAGTGACGTAAGCGGGCAGGCCGCCAGGCCGGCCCGGAAGAACGAGACCGCTGGCCGGCCTGGCGCGGCGGGACAGACACAGATGGAAGGAAGTCCTGGAAGTGGGCGCAACCAAGGCAGTGACCGACGCGACCTTCGAGGCGGAGGTACTCAAGGCCGCCAAGCCGGTCATCGTTGACTACTGGGCGGAGTGGTGCGGGCCGTGCCGCCAGGTCGCTCCGGTCCTGGAGGAGATCGCCAGCGAGCACGGCGAGAAGATCGACGTCGTCAAGCTCAACGTTGACGATAACCCGGTCGTCACCCAGCGCTACGGCATTATGAACATCCCGACGATGAGCGTCTTCAAGGACGGTCAGGTCGTCAAGGAGATCGTCGGCGCGAAGCCGAAGTCCGCGCTGCTGCGCGACCTCGCCGACTTCATCTGAGCATCGGGCCGCAGCCGGATCTCGCGCGGCGTGAGATCCGGCAGGGCTTTCGTGCCGGTGGCGTCAGCTGCCGTGCCTGGCGCCTGACGCGCCGCGCAGGCACAGGCCGTGGCGGCGCGCGGCGGCACAGCCCGTGGCCGCGCGCGAGCGCGGCTGTGGTGCCCTGAGCGCCGTCAGGTGGCGCCCTGGCGTGTCCGGTTGGCCCGGCCATAGGCTGATTCCGGCAGGGTCGCACTCAGCGCGCAGGGCTGCCGCGTCCTCGTTCAGGCGAGCCGCAGGGCACGCTCAGGCGACATGGAGCCGAGCAGCCGTTCCAGCGCAACCTCAACGTCCTCGCGCCAGGACAGCGCCGTCTTGAGCTCCAGCCGCAGGCGGGGGTAGCGGGCGTGCGGGCGGACGGTCTTGAACCCGACCGACAGCAGGTAGTCGACGGGCACGACACAGGATGGCTGAGACCACTTGTTGTCGCCGAAAGCCTCAATGGCCTTGATGCCGCGCCGGTTGAGATCCTTGGCGAGTCCCTGGACCAGCATCCGGCCGAGTCCGCCGCCGGCGAACTCCGCCATGACGTGAGCCGTCATCAGGAGCACGGCATCCGCGCTCACCGGACTGGTGGGGAAGGCAACTGACCGGGGCGCATAGCTGGGCGGCGCATAGGTCAGGTAGCCCGCCGGCACCCCGTCGACATAGACGATCTTGCCGCAGCTGCCCCACTCCAGCAGGACGGAGGAGATCCACGCTTCCTTCTCCAGCGCCGGATCTCCCACCTCCAGGGCGCGGGCCTGGCTGACCGGGTCAAGTTCCCAGAACACGCAGCGACGGCATCGGGGCGGCAGGTCGTCGAGGTTGTCGAGCGTGATGCTCGCTAGTCGGCGCGACACGTGCCATCCCCTGCGGTCGGTACCCGTGAGAAACAGGCGAATGCTGATCGCCTGCGGCCGACCGGTCAGCCGGGCGGCTGCTGGCGCTGGCCCCTGCGCCACATCGTACCCACGGGCCGCAGATCAGCACCTTGCTGTCCGGCCCTTCTTTGACCATTGTTTGCTAGCCCGCGTTTGCTAGCCGGCGTTTGCCGGCCGGCGTTTGCTGGCCGGGCTAGCGCCGCCCCGGCCGGCGCTCATCAGGTTTCACGTGAAACAGCCGACTCGCGGACAGCCGCCGCGAAGGCGTCGACGTCGGCTTCGGAGGTATCGAACGCCGTCATCCAGCGCACGACGCAGCGTCCCTCACCCGCGTCCGACCACTCCTCGAAGTGCCATTCCTTCCGCAGCCGGCGGGCGTGGTCGCTGCCGATCTCGGCGAACACGCCATTCGCCTCCACCGGCGCCGCCAGCCGGACGCCGGGCACCCCGGCAACATGACCGGCCAGCCGCTCGGCCATGGCATTGGCGTGCCGGGCATTGGCGAGCCACAGGCCGTCCGTCAGCAGCGCGCTGACCTGAGCCGCCAGGAACCGCATCTTTGACGCCAGCTGCATCTGCTGCTTGCGGAGGTACTGACCGCCGGCGAGGGCCGGGTTCATCACCAGGACGGCCTCCACGCCGAGAGCACCGTTTTTGGTGCCGCCGAAGGTGAGCACGTCGGCACAGCCGGCGATGTCGCCTAGTGAGCAGTTCAGCCGCGCGGCCGCGTTCGCTATGCGGGCACCGTCCAGGAACACGAGCAGGCCGTTCTCGCGCCCGAAGTCGCGAAGGTCGCGCAGCTCCTCAAGGCTGTAGCAGGTACCGGACTCCGTTGCCTGGGCGATCTCGATCACCCGCGGCTGCACGCGGTGCTCGTCGCCCCGGCCGGCCAGCCTGCCCGCGATCACGGCCGGGGTAAGCTTTCCGTCCCGAGCCGGGACCGGCAGGAGCTTGCAGCCGAGAATGCATTCCGCGGCGCCGCATTCATCGACGTTCACGTGGGACGCCTCGGCGCAGATGACGCCCTCGAACGGGCGCAGCAGCAGGCTCAGCCCGAGGATATTGGCGCCCGTCCCGTTGAACACCAGGTACGCGCCCTGCGCACCGGATGCCGCGCAGAGCGCCTCAGTCGCCGCCCGGGTTACCTCGTCGTCCCCGTAAGCAACGGCGTCGCCCGCGTTGGCCGCCGCGATCGCGGCGAGGACGGCCGGGTGGACGCCAGCATGATTGTCACTGCCGAAGCTCTTGCGCGCGGTGCTCGCCACGGCATCAGAGCCTAGCGGTCCAGCCGCTTCCGCCCCGGTGGCCGACGGCACCGGGCCCGCGCGCCCGGCACCGGCCGGGGCGCGCCGCAGGCAGGCCTAACCCTGGCTGGCCCGGCGGCCCGGAGCCAGTCCCGGCGACATGCTCCGCACGATCCGCTCCAGGTCATCGAGGGAGGCGAACTCAACCACGATCTTGCCCTTGCGCTGCCCGAGTTCCACCTTGACCCTGGTGTCGAAGACGTCGGACAGCCGGTCTGCCAGGTCCTTCAGGCCCGGTGCGACCGGGGCCCTGGGGCCAGGGGTACGCGGGCCCTTAGCAGGACGCACGCCCATCGCAATTACTTCCTCGGTTGCCCGCACGGACAGTCCCTCGGCGACGATCCGGTGCGCAAGCTGCTCCTGCGCAACCGGATCCCCGGCGCTCAGCAGGGCACGGGCATGCCCGGCACTGAGCACGCCGGCGGCCACCCGCTTCTGCACAGCGGGCGGCAGGTTCAGCAGCCGGATCGTGTTCGAGATGTGCGGGCGCGACCGCCCGACCCGCCGGGCAAGCTCCTCGTGCGTGGCGGCGAAGTCGTCGAGCAGCTGCTGATACGCGGCAGCCTCCTCGAGCGGATTCAGCTGCTCGCGATGGAGGTTCTCGATCAGCGCCTCTCGGAGCATGTCGTCATCGGACGTCTCGCGGACGATGGCCGGGATTACGTCCATGCCGGCGACCTGGCAGGCCCGCCAGCGGCGCTCACCCATGATGAGCTCGTAGCTGCCCGGCCCCGCGCGCCGGACGACGACGGGCTGGAGCAGGCCGACGACCTCGATGGAGGCCGCGAGCTCGGCCAGAGCGTCCTCATCAAAGACCTGCCGCGGCTGCCGCGGGTTCGGCGCGATCGCACCGACCGGAACTTCCTGCAGGTACGCGCCGGGGAAGGCCGCGCCATCCCCGCCCCGCACCATCGCCGGAGCGCCAGGGATCGCACCCTCTGCGGACGCCTCGCTCCCGGATGCCGGGGCCGGCCCAGGCGGGCCTGTCGGGATCAGCGCACCGAGACCCCTGCCGAGTCCCCGCTTCGGTTGCGGCATCCTGACTCTCTCCTTGGCGTCTGACCGCCAGGCCGGCGGTCCTGCGGCTAAAGCTGCGGGCATGGCCTTCGCCCGTGCCCATCCTGCCAGGTGCGCCAGGGACTGCCCACACGTTCGGCGCCCGGTACCCGGCCGGCTCAGGCGACCGGCTCGCCGGCCAGGCAGGTCCCGCCGGTTCAGCCGGCTGGCTGCTGCACGTTCCGCCGGGCCAATTCGCGCGCGGCCTCGAAATATGCCTGCGCCCCAGACGAGCCGGGGTCGTAGGTCATGACGGACTGGCCGTAGCTCGGCGCTTCCGAGACCCGAACGCTCCGCGGGATTACCGAGCCCAGCACCACGCCGCCGAAATGGTCACGCACCTCGTCGGCGACCTGCGCCGCCAGGCGCGTCCGGCCGTCGTACATCGTCAGCAGGATCGTGGAGACCGCCAGCGAGGGATTCAGGTGACTGCGAACCAGCTCCACTGTTCGCAGCAGCTGCTCCAGCCCTTCCAGCGCGTAGTACTCGCACTGAATCGGGATGAGCACCTCCGGTGCCGCGACGAGGGCATTCACGGTCAGCAGACCCAGTGAGGGCGGGCAGTCAATGAAGATGTAGTCCAGATTGGAGGCATCGTAGGCCGCCACGGCACGGGCCAGCCGCGACTCGCGCGCCACCAGCGGCACCAGCTCGATTTCGGCGCCGGCCAGGTCGATCGCGGCCGGGGCGCAGTAGAGGTGCGGGAAGCCGGCGACAGGGCGCACGACCGAGCTCAGGGCCTCCCCGTCGACCAGGACGTTGTAGACCGACGCGATGCCAGAGTGGTGATCGACATCGAGCGCCGTCGACGCATTGCCCTGCGGATCCAGGTCGATCACGAGAACGCGCGCGCCGTGCATCGCCAGGCCGGCCGCCAGGTTGACGGCCGTTGTGGTCTTGCCGACCCCACCCTTCTGATTCGCGATGGTGATCACCCGGCAGGCGGAGGGCCGCGGCCAGATCTCAGCGCCCGACCGTGCCACGACAGCCGCCTGCGCAGCCCTCGCGATCGGCGTATCGGCTGACGCTGACGCGGACACAGCCGGAATCGACACCTGACTCTCACTCCCGCCTGCCAGCGCGCCCGTGGCCGCCGACGACCTCGCTTCTCCCGCCCAGCCTCGGCCGGCCTGGGCTTGCCCGGCGCCAGAATCGCCGGTCTCACGGCCGCGCGGCTGCTCCGGCACGACCAGATTCACCGGACCTGTTTCACGTGAAACACCGGCCAGCGCCTGGCGCAGACGGGCCGGCGGCTCAGCGTCAGCCGGCCCCGTCGCAGCTCCCGAGCCTAGGCCACGCCGTGCGCCGGCAGCAGACGGTTCGTCATCATCGGTCGCGGGCCGGGCACTGTCAGCCTCCGAATCCAGGCCTGCAGCTTCTCCGAACGAGGCCGCCCGCTGATCACCGGCAGGCTGGTCCCCGGCTCCCTCGCCCCCGTCGCGGACCTTGCTGAGGCCGGGAGCGCTGCCGCCGGGCGTGCTCCCGCCGGGCGTGCTGCCGCCGGGCGTGCTCCCGCCGGGCCAGTCGCCAGCAGACTGATGACCAGCCGGCGACCCGGGAGCAAGGACGTCTTCTCCGGGCCGCCGGCCGGAGCGCTCCGCCGGCCAGCCCAGGCCGGCTCGCCCGCTGCCATCCGGCGCGGCGGACCCAGACCTCGCAACCCCGACGTTCCCGGCGAAAGCCTGCAGAATCGGCTCTGACTCACTGCCAATCGCCGGCACTTCTACTCCGGCCTGCCCCGGAGTGCGGTCGGACGAGCCTGTATCGGGCCAGCCCAGTCCGGGAACCGAACCTGTCATCCGCAGCTTCTCCTCAGGTAGGCCTCGCCGTGATGCGGCCGCGTCCGCCGGCTCTGCTAGCTAGCCGATCACGCCCGCGCGCAGTTGCCTAGTCTTGCGCTCCCGCGCCGCGCGCGCACTAGCTCTGGCGCCGGACACCGGGCAGCACGCGCCCGGAGCCACCGACGCGGTCCTCGGCTGGCCATCACGCCGAGGGCACCTCAGCCGCCGCCGCGGCGGCTGTTCGGCCGGCCCGCACGCCCGAGGTGCGGGCCATCGCCCATGCGCCGCTTACCCCCGGACCGGGCACGCGATCCGCCGCCGCGTCCTGTCCCTCCCTGCGCCCGCGCACCGGGACCCGGATGCTCCGGTGCCGAGAAGGTCACCACCGTGGCCGTCACCGTGCCGCTGGCGTCAGAGCTGTGGACCACCTTTGCATCCGTCACCCCCAGACGGGCCAGTACCGGCAGCGCGCGTGCCAGCTCGGCCTCCGCGCCGGAACCCTTCATCGCCAGAATCCGGCCTGCGGGCCGTACCAGTCCCAGGCACAGACCCGCGAGCCGGTCAAGCGGCGCCACCGCGCGGGCCGTCACGACATCAGCGGCAAGCTCGCCGGCCAGGTCCTCAGCGCGCCCGCGCATAACCTCCGCATTGGCGAGGCCAAGCTCCGCGACGCACTCGCGAAGGAAATCGACCCGCCGTGCCATGGGCTCCAGCAGCGTGACCCGCGCGCGCGGAAGCAGCAGAGCCAGGACGATACCTGGCAGCCCGGCGCCCGAGCCCACGTCCACGATCAGGCATTCCGCCGGAACCAGCCGCGCGATTGCCCCGCAGTTCAGCAGATGCCGGTCCCAGATACGCGCTGCCTCCGCCGGGCCGATCAGGCCGCGCTCGACGCCGGCGCCAGCCAGCAGATCCGCGTAGCGCTCGGCCTGCGGCAGCGCGGGCCCGAACATCGCCGCCGCGGCGGCACGCTCGGCCGCCGACGCCACAATCCCGCCGCTGTCCGTGCCGGCCGTGTCCGTGCCCGCCGTGTCAGTGCCCGCCGTGTCAGTGCCCGCCGACTCAGCCACGTTAGCCCGCTCTCACCGCTGAAGCCTGCACGAGGCCGCCCACTAACCGACCGGAAGCACGACCACGCGCCGGTCCGGCTCCTCGCCTTCCGACTCGCTCCGCAGTCCGGCCGCCGCCACGGCGTCGTGCACGACCTTCCGCTCGAACGGGTTCATCGGCCACAGCTTCTTCGGCTGCCCGGTACGCCGCACTTCCTCGGCCGCGTCCTGGCCGGCCTCAGCTAGCTCCGCCCGGCGCCGCTGGCGGTAGCCGCCGACATCAAGCATCATCCGGGTGCGGCTGCCGGTCTGCTGATGCACCGCCAGCCTCGTCAGCTCCTGCAGCGCCTCCAGCACCTCGCCGCGCCGTCCGACGAGCTCATCGAGCGTGGCCCCGACCACCGAGACGATCGCCCGGTCGCCCTCGACGTCCATGTCGATGTCGCCGTCGAGGTCCGCGACGTCGAGCAGGCCCTCGATGTAGTCGGCCGCGATCTCGCCCTCATTTTCCAGGTCTGCTACCGACGACCGGGCCTCTGCTCGCGGCTGACCGGCCTCGCCGGAGCCTGCCTCCTCGCCGTCGTCCTCGTCCTCATCGTCGTCATCGACCGCATCCTCATCGTCGATGCCGGTGTCCACAAGGCTGTCCGGCGTGTGGATGCCCTCGTCCGCTGCGGGATCCGCAGCCTGCAGCACGCCCGCCTCGTCCTCGGCGCCAGCGTCCTGCGTCACGACATCCTCCTGCTGGCTCATGCCAGGCTCCTCCTTGATCCCGTCCCCGCGCTGGTCAGCACGAGCCACTCCGCGGCTGGCGCGGTCAGCGCTTGCCCGACCGCTTGCTGCGCGACTGCCGCTGCGTCTGGTGCCTCACGAGCTTAACGTCGGGTGTCTCGGGCTCAGGCGCTGGCTCCGAGCGGCCCTTGCCCAGTCGCTTCAGCATCCCGCTCCCAGCCGAGCCGTTCGCGCTCGCCCCGTTCGCCGCGGCCTTGCCTGTTCCCGCCTTCGCGCCGTTCTGCTGCGCACGCGACGCGCCCCTGGCCGGGCCACCCATGAGCGACCGGGCTGAGGCAGCCGCCGGAGCGCCTGCCCCGCTCTTGCCGGCCGGCGCCTTGCTGTCATCAGCCGCAGGCGGCGTGTACGGGTAGCGGCGGCCCAGGATGAACTGCTGGCCGAGAGTCCAGACGTTCGTCGTCACCCAGTACAGGACCAGCCCGAACGGCCAGTACAGACCGGTGAGGGCGAAGAACGGCATGATGTAGGTCATGTACTTCTGCGACGACGCCATCGGGTTGTCCGGCGTCGCGGCGGGCATCATGCCCCGCTTCTGACTCTGCCTGATGGTCAGGAACGTCGTCACCATGCTGATGGCAACGGCGGCGATAATGACCAGCTTGGCGTGCAGCGGGACGTACGCACCGTGGGTGAAGAGCACCTTGTCCGCGATCGACGCGCCCAGGATCCGGGCGTGCGTCCCGGCCACGACCATCGACGTGGGCAGTCCGTACTTCGGCGTGCCGCCGGTGTACTCGGCGATCGCCCGCAGCACGCTGAAGAGGCCGAAGAACAGCGGCAGCTGAAGCACGAACGGAAGACAGCCCATCAGCGGGTTGACGCCCGCTTCCTGGTACAGCTTCATCGTTTCCTGGTTCAGCGTCTGCTTGTCGTTCTTGTACTTCTTGCGCAGCGCTGCCATCTGCGGCTGCAGGGACGACATTGCCCTGGTGGTGTGCATCTGCTTGATGAACAGCGGCACCATGATCAGCCGCATCAGGACGACCAGGATGATGATCGAGAGAGCCCAGGTCCAGCCGCTCGTCGGGCCGAAGGCGGGCTTCAGCAGGTCGTAGATATGCGTGAAGACCCAGCCGACTGCCTCATAGAGGTAATCCAGGGGATTCGACACCTGCTAGCTCCCTCGTGCTCTGCTCATGACATCCGAGCCCATGCCCGGCGAGCTTGTTATGTCCAGGACCGCCTCTGCGGCGGAGCCCTGCTCACGTTCGGTCCCCGGCACCGGGTCCAGCCCCCCGGCGTGGAACGGATGGCAGCGGCTCAGCCGGCGGATTGCCAGCCACGAGCCCCGGACCGCACCGTGCACCTGCACCGCTTCCAGCGCGTAGGCACTGCACGACGGATAGAACCGGCACCTCGCCCCCAGCAGCGGGCTGATGAACCGCCGGTATCCGGTCAGCAGCACGACCAGGACCCGGCCAGCAGGCGACAGGGCCCGGGCGCTGTGTCCCGTTCCGCTGCTCACTGGCTCATCACCCCACCTTGCCGCCGAAGCAGCGCTTCGATTACCAGGTCGAGGTCGGCGGCGAGATCCGCCTGGCATGCAGTGGCCGCGCCCGGCGCGGCGCGCACTACCAGCAGGCTACCTCCCGGCAGCGACCCCAGGTACCGCCGGGCGAGGTGGCGGAACCGCCTTTTAACGGCGTTTCGCACCACCGCCGAGCCCACCGCCCTGCTCACCACGAACCCGATCCTGGGCGGCTCCTGACTGTCCGGCCGCACCAGCAGGTGGCCCGAGACCAGCGGCCTGCCAGCCCTGCTGCCACGGCGCGTCGCGGTCGTGAAGTCCGCGCTTCGCCGCATCCGGGCCGCCGCGGGCAGCATGACGCCAGTACCAGGCCGCCCGGCGTCAGACGCTGACGCGCCCGCGGCCCTTGCGGCGCCGCGCCGACAGAATCGCCCGGCCGGCCCGGGTCCGCATGCGCAGCCGGAAGCCATGCGTCTTCGCCCGGCGGCGGTTGTTCGGCTGGAAAGTACGCTTGCTCACTGGAACTCCAGGTGCGGCAGGTCT
>CAVVBL010000014.1:0-82707 GCA_963746485.1 uncultured Actinomycetota bacterium
GCTCGGCCAGGCTCCAGTGGGCGTGGCCGGTCGTCAGCGAGCTGGCCGCCAGCCGTCGGCGAACGTGGTCCTGGCCGCCGCGGTGAGCGCGATCGCTGCGGTCCTTGGCGAGCCCGGTCCTGGCCCGCCGGTCCTCGGCGAGCGTGGGCCTGCCGCCGCGGTGAGCACGCTGATCGTTGCGGTCGTCGGCGAGCTTGGCCGCCAGCCGCCGGCGAGCGTGGTCCCGGCTGCCGTTAGCGCGACCGCCCCGTGAGCGCGATCGCTCGGCGAACTGGCCGCCAGCCCGCCGGCGAAGCGCGGCCTCGCGCCCGCCGCGGCGACGGACCGGACCGCGACGTCCCGAGCGCGGAACCGACCGCGCCAGGGCCACGATGGACCGGAGCCCCGCGGTCGACGGACCGGAGCCGAGCGCGGTCCGGAGCCGACCGCGGAGCGCAGCCGGACGGACCGAGCCAGCGCGACCGCCCGGACCACGACGGCCCCGAGCCCGGAGCCGATCCCGACGCGCGTCTCCCGTGCTCCCGCGCTGAGCCGGTCTATCTACCGGCCGATGGGTGACTCGCGGATCAGGAGAGTCAGGTCATCGAGTCGCTGCATCTTCACATCTAGTCCCTGATCCGGCCGCTGCGATAGGCGCAGCATGACGGGGTACGTCTGGCGCAGTCTCGGCGAAGAGACTACGAAGGTACAGAACTTGTCCAGACAATGTGGGCAGATTTATTTCTATGAATCTCGCGGATAACTCTCTCCATCCCGGCCATTGCATCATCGACAACATCCGGGATGCTAAGAACGGCATCAGGAGTCTGCCCAAACTCGGCTTTGACGACGGCGGGGCACTTTGGCGAGTCGAGCAGCCAGGATACCGGCATCGTGATCGAAGTCCGCGTGACACGGGTCCGGGTCTTCGGGTCGAGCTGCTGAATATGGCTGATCTTCATCGGTGGCATATCGCGATGCTGAACGGCATTTCGTAGTCCCTCGATTACACGGTAACCCTGGCAGCTGTCGAATACCTCACTCTTGAACGCCTTGAACCTGGCAAACTCGGGACTGTTCTTGCCGAATCGGCTGCTGAGATCATGGCAGGCCTGGTCGATAATGGTCGCCAGACTAGGATCCAGCCCACTAACGCTCCGAGCGCGCTCTCGGCGGCGGCGGGCACGATGTTCCGCGTGCCAGGATTTACGACGCTGGCGGTCGTCTGCTGCCAGACTTGATAGGACGAATATAGCAATCGGTGCGCGGGCTGGGTCCCGTACCGGCGGCAGAACGAGGCGGCAGTGCCAATCTTATTTGCTTCCTCGTCAGTGACGCACCGGACGAAAGTGGCCCTATTGGTCCGGCCTTCTGGAGCGTCCAGCCAGAGCAGCCGCCAACGTCAATGGAGATCTTCTTCGGTGGCATATTGCCGACGAATACAGTCTGTTTCTGCTGGTCGTCGACAAACGTTAGCTCGTCACCAATCACCACGGCATTAGATCCATCAGCGAGACGCACAGTCTCTCCGATATCGAGCGGGCTATTCCGCTGCACGATACCGAGAATCGCGCCTTTGCCGTCTGCCACGACCTCGCGACCGACGCGGCCGTCGCGGATCGTAATTTCAATCATGCTGCAAGCATAAGATTTGGCAGGTCGGGACGCAGTCCATTCAGCAGCAGCCAGTGCCCCTCGCATGGCGGGGAACCCCGCAGCACGGCCCGCCGTGGTCTCGGGCCGCGAGCTGGCTCCCGGAAGCCGAGGACGCCCGTGCCTGGCTCGGCTCCGGGCGGTCGTGGTCCTGGCTCCCGGTCCTGGCTTCTGGCCGCCGTGCTGGCTCGGCTCCGGGTGGGTCGTGGTCGCGGGCGGTCGAGCTGACCGCGGTCGGCTCCTGGCCGCGCGTAGGCGTGGCTCCGTGCGCGTTCGGCTCGGCGGAGCGTGGTCCTGGGTGCCCGTCGTCAGCGTGATCGCCGCGGGCGTCGCCGAGCCCGGCCGCCGCGAGCGCGATCGCTGGTCCCTGCCAGCACATCGGCGCAGCGGTAGGTCAGCGAGCTGGCCTCGCCGCGTTGCTTAGCGGTTGCTCGCTATCCCGCATATATAAGGCGATCCGGATTCTCAAGGCCGAGGGACTGGTAATCGGAGTGCCTGGTCACGGAACTTTCGTGGCCGAATAGGCAAACGGAGCCGGGTGAATTGCCAGACTGCGCCCAGCCAACGCTATGGCGTGGCCCATGGGCCTGGCTGCGCGCTATTGCCTCGAATTAAACACCCCCTCCGGGTATGACTTCCAATCGACTAACCCGATTCATCGGTGGTCGAGGCGCATCCGATGAGCGCCGCCACCAGCTCGCTGATCAACGCACGGAGCTGAGCGATGCTCGGTGATGCTGTGGAGCCGGTCTCGGCTCGCGCGCCCGCGAGGGTGTTATCCAGCTCGGAGAGATCACCCGCCGACCGGAGCATGCGGAGCGCCCTGCCGGCTTCTCCCATCACAAGCTCCGTCGTGGACGCTAGATCGGACTGCCTTGTAAGCACGGCTAGTATCTCCAGCCGACGTGGACGGTCGTCGTCGTTGCCCAGGCCCAGGCGGTCGAACTCACAGTGGATGGCGCCGAGCTGGTCGGCAGTAAGCAGTTCAGATTCCTGCACGCTGCGGTGCCCTGCCGGTCTCATGCGATCGCCAGCCGTGGCTGATGGTCGCCTCCGACTTCCAGCGGGTGACACAACTGGCACCTTTGCATCCGGCCGTCAGCGAGTTCCCTCATTCGAGTTTTCTCTGCGCACTGGCCGCACCACAGTCGCCTAAGCAGCTCCGGCACGCCTGCGACGGCAGCGGCGTACCGGCCGGCCGACAGGAACCGTCCGCGCGGGTCTGCCTCATTCCTGATGGATTTGCGGACGTATGCAGCTCGATTACTGACCCGCCCGGCGGCCTGCCCGAGAATCTGATTCACAATGATACCGGCCGCATCGGCAGTGATATTCTCCCCGGTGATCAGCTTAATCTCGTCCTGCGCAATGACGGTCAGATCAGATCGATCCTGGTCTTTGACGGGACTATGGATAGGCGTCTGCGGAACCCGGACACTGCCACCGTGGAATCCGGACGCTATCGCCGTGGAATCGACACTCTGCTGGCGTGCGTCGCTGACGCTAATGGCGGAAGCGGCATCCGCCGTCTCCGCGCGCGTTACGAACTCTGGTATCTCAAACTCCGCATGGTGTAAGCGCCGCCGCGGCGGCGGCGGATAAGCGCACCCTTACCCACTAGCGCGCGAATCACCTCATAAAGCGAAGTGCGGTTGAGCCTAAGGCGCTGCCGCAAATCGGCATTGTTCTCGATACCCCTCAACAGAAGCCGCGTATTGTCAAAGGCCTCGCCGGCCAGTACGTACAGAGTCGCGCGCTCGCGCCAAGTCAGGGTGTCGGGCGCGTAGCGCTGGCACTCCTCGGCCAGCTTGTAGCCCATCAGGACTCACCAGATGGGGACTCGACCTCGTTGGCCAGTTTGTGCAACTCGACGGCGGACTTCGGCCCATACTCCCCGGCCTCCGCGGTCACTACGTCTTTGCGGGCTGCTCCCGAGCGTCGGCGGCTATCTGCAGACAGCCTGGCGAGCCTGGCAAAGTGAGCCCGGCGGAGGGCACTCACGCGCTTGGCGCGGTCAGCCGGGTCAAGTCTGCGATCGGGGTCTACCTGAGCGGCAAACTTCGCGTCCAGCCCGGCCCGCGCCAGGCTCGGTGGCGAGTGTCCTGTCCTTGATGCGAGCCCAGCGCTCGCAGGCGGCGATACGGCCCCGGAGGCTAGCGTCTGAGTCCTTGGTCATTCTCGGGTTGCCTACCTTCAGCTCGGCTTGTTAAAGGTCACCAATTGGGCTGGCCGGACAGTTCCTAGGCTCTCTGGTCAGCAGAACGGCAAACTTACAGGCCGGCTGCATCGCACGGAACACATCGCAATAGGGCACCGCACAGCGCTGAAGCCTTTACTTCTTGCGCTAAGCGCTGTGCAGCCCCGCCCGGATTCTTTGCTGAAAGATTGACCTTGCCATACTCATTGCGGAAGTGCGGCGGTAGATTGACTAAGGAATGCCCCGGCAGATCAACAGTGATCCGCCGGGGCAGCCCACACATATAAGTCCGAGGACTACATAGACCGATGGCAGAAAGCGCGCGATGTGCTTCCCGGGCGCTCACAATGCCTCCATGATCCGGTCGTAGGAACGGCGGGCGCGCGCGCTGGCGGCACTGCGGCCGTAACGGCGGAGCATCTGCGGCGATGTCCAGCCGTTCAGCTCCATCAGGTCGCCTTCCGCGCCGCCGTTGTCCAGCCAGGTATGCGAGAAGTGATGCCGGAACTTGTGCGGGTGCACGTCTACCCCGGCCTGCATCCCGCGCCGCTCGGTCATCTGGTAGACGCCGCTGGCCGTCATCGGGCCGCCGCTGCGGACGCCGAGCCATAGCCGCGACGCTGCCGCCATCGGGTGTGCCGAGCGCTCGCGCAGGTAACGGTCAACTGCGCGGGCGGTGTCGTAGCCGAATCTGACGATGCGCTGCTTGCCGCCCTTGCCGGTCACCAGCGCCTCGCGCCGCTTGAGGTCCACGTCAGGCAGGCTGAGCCCGGCCAGCTCAGACAGGCGCATGCCGGTGTCGCGGAACAGCGACAGGATGGCGCAGTCGCGCCGGGCCTGGAATCCGCCGCCCTTGCAGGCGCCCAGCAGCGCGGCCAGCTCGGCGGCCGTGAACACGTCAACGACTTTCTCATCGATCTTCGGCGGCTTCAGCCCGGCCATCGGATCCGGCCGCGGATGGTCGGGATCCTCGCGGGCGTGCCACTTAAAGAACTGCTGGAGCGCGCGGAACTGATTGCTGGCGTAACTGTCGGAATACCCCCGCCCCAGCAGCGCGACGATCCAGCGCTGCACGTCCGCGGCGGCCACGGCGGCCCATGCGGTCAGCCCGGCCGGGCGCAGATGCGCCGCAGCGAACCACTGCGCCGCCTCGGTGTAGGTGCGGACTGTTTTAGGTGACTTGCGCTCGGCCAGCAGGTGGAGCTCAAAGCTGTCAATCAGCTGCTGGAACGGCCCTGCGGCCAGGTCCCGCCTGATACCGCGGCCGACCCTGGGCGCCGTCTTCGGCGTCACTGCGTGCATGAAAGTTTTCCTCTGCAAGAGCGGTATGCGCGATGTCGCATCGCGCGAGCGACACTCCGCGGAGTGCGTTTCCGCTGCTCAGAGACCTAGGGTGGTCAGGGGCGGGGTCGAACCGCCGACCTTCCGCTTTTCAGGCGGACGCTCGTACCAACTGAGCTACCTGACCGAGGCGGTCTCAAGGTCCCGAACAGGGGATCCTGACACCTGACTGAGCGGTCCTGACGGGATTTGAACCCGCGACCTCCACCTTGACAGGGTGGCGAGCACTCCGAGCTGCTCTACAGGACCAAGCTTGTGCCGGGATGACCCAGCGTGCCCCCAACGGGATTCGAACCCGTGCCGCCGCCTTGAAAGGGCGGTGTCCTAGGCCGCTAGACGATGGGGGCTCGACGGATACCGCCGCCTTGCCCGTGGCGCCCGCCGTCGGGGACCGCCCCAGCATAGGGGACGAACAGCACTGGCGGCAAAGCGGCCGCGTCAGCCCGTTCCCCCCGCTCACGGGGAGGCCGGCGATCAGGCCCGGATCAGCCCCGGATCTGGCCCTGGCGCAGGCCGTCGGTCACGACCCGCTCTTGTTGACGATCTTCTCGGCGATCGAGACCGGCTCACCCTCCTCGGGTACCAGCGCCCAGGCCAGGATGTAGGCCAGCGCCCCGAAGCCGCCGAACAGCACCGCCACGGCGAAGACCACCCGGATGAGATTCACGTCGACCCCGAGGTAGGCGGCCAGCCCGGCGCAGACTCCGGCGAGCCAGCGGCCCTGGACCTTGCGCTCCAGCCGCTTGCCGCCGCCGAGCCCGCCCGGCTCGAGTCCACCAGACCCTTCCCAGTCTCGGGGACCGGGCCCGTCGGCCCCGTTCCCGCTCTCGTTGTTTTCTTCGCTCATAACCGCCATGATGCCCGAATCCCGCCCGCACCGCTCACCCGCACCGGGCCGGCGAAATACGCTAGCGGCGAGGACCGCAGAGAGGATCAGCCATGCCGCAAGCCACCGACCCAGCCCCGACCGACCTGCTCCGGATCGACGATGAGCTGGGTGATGATGAGCGGCTGGTCCGCGATACGGTCCGGAAGTTCGCCGCGGATGTGATCCTGCCGAACATCGGGGACTGGTTCGAGGCGGGCACGCTGCCGCGGGAGCTGTTCGGCCAGATCGGCGGCCTCGGGCTGCTGGGCATGCACCTGACCGGCTACGGCTGCGCCGGGATGGGCGCGATCGCCTACGGTGTCGCCTGCCGCGAGCTGGAGGCGGCCGACTCGGGGCTGCGCAGCCTGGTGTCAGTGCAGGGGTCGCTGGCCATGTTCCCGATCTGGAAATACGGTTCCGATGAGCAGAAGGACGAGTGGCTGCCCCGGATGGCCGCCGGCGACGCCGTCGGCTGCTTCGGCCTGACCGAGCCCGACCACGGCTCCGACCCGGCCGGCATGACCACCCGCGCCACCAGGAACGGGCCGGACTGGGTGCTGACCGGGTCGAAAATGTGGATCACCAACGGCAGCATCGCCGACATCGCCGTCGTCTGGGCCCAGACCGACGACGGCATCCGCGGGTTCCTGGTCCCCCGCGGCACCCGCGGGTTCACCACCCGCGCCATCCACAAGAAACTGTCGCTGCGCGCCTCCATCACCGCCGAGCTGCACCTCGACGACGTCAGACTCCCCGCCACCGCAGTCCTGCCCGGCGTCCGCGGCCTCAAGGGCCCGCTGTCCTGCCTGTCCGAGGCCCGCTACGGCATCCTGTGGGGCGTCACCGGCGCCGCCCGCGCCTGCTTCGAGTCCGCCGCCGGCTACGCCCGCACCCGTGAGCAGTTCGGCCAGAAAATCGGCGGGTTCCAGCTCACTCAGCGCAAGCTCGCCTGGATGCTCGCCGACCTGCAGCGCGCCCAGCTCCTCGCCCTGCACCTCGGCCGCCTCAAGGAGGCCGGCACCCTCACCCCCGAGCAGGTCAGCCTCGGCAAGATGAGCAACGTCCGCACCGCCATCGACATCGCCCGCCAGGCCCGCACCATCCTCGGCGCCAACGGCATCACCCTCGAATACCCCGTCATCCGCCACGCCGCCAACCTCGAATCCGTCCTCACCTACGAGGGCACCGAGGAAATCCACACCCTCGCCCTCGGCCACGCCATCACCGGCATCGCTGCCTACCGGTAACGTGCCCGGCGCCCGCGACCGGGCAGCGGCCCGGCAGGCGCTGACCGCAATCCTGACCGCGGCCGCCGCCGGGCAGTTCCCGCCCGCCGACGGGAACGTCACGATGCTCCCCCAGCCGTCAGGCCGGGACGCGGGCGTCATCGCCTTCACCGCGCATGCGGTGGTGTTTGCCGACACCGATCCGGCCTGGATCGCCGGACAGCTTCCGCCGGACGAGCTGTCGGCGCCGCTCAGTGCCCGGTTCCTGCATGCACTCGGCGAGAGGCTGGGCACGCGCTCGCACAGCGTGGATGTGCTGACCTGCGCGAGCGCCCTGGCCGGGCCGCCGCCAGCGGACCTGGCCCTCACTGAGCTCACCGGCAGCGCCGGGCGCGAGCACCCGCGGATCGCCCGGGCGCTGTGCTACCGCGACGACGTCCGCGCGTGGCAGGCGGATGGCGGCGTGCTCCTGCTCGGCCGGGGCGTCGCAGGCCGCTGGGAAGTCGCGGTCGAGGTCGACGACGACCGTCGCGGGCACGGCCTGGGCGGGCGCCTCGCGACCGCGGCCCGGCACCTGGTGCCCGGCGGCGGGCCACTGTGGGCGCAGATCGCACCCGGGAACGCAGCCAGCGTCCGGGCCTTCCTGCGCGCCGGATTCAGCCCGGCCGGGGCCGAGGCACTGCTGAGCCCGCCCGGTCTCGGTGGCACGATGGCGGAATGAGCGACGTCCGGGTTACCGACAGCGAGGAAAACTCGAGGCTTGAGATTCACGCCGACGGCGAGCTCGCTGAGCTGATCTATCGCACCCGCGCAGGGCGGCTGGTGCTCGTGCACACCGAGGTACCGGACGCGCTGGGCGGCCGTGGCCTCGGCGGCGATCTGGTAGAGGCCGCGATCGACAAGGCCGCGGCCGCGGGCATGACGATCGTGCCGCTCTGCCCGTTCGCCCGCGGCTGGCTGGAGCGGCATCCGGATGAGGCCGCCAGAGTCCCGATTGACTGGAGCAGTCAGTAGCTCCCCGGCCGTCCAGATCCGTCTTAATCACGCCGGGAACGAGCTAGCCTCCCGCCGCCGTTCCCCTCCGTCTCGGCCCGTCCCGCCGCCCGGAGCCGGCCCATGAGGCCGGTCAGCCTTCAGTGTCCGCCGCCTGCCGCTGGTCGTGATAGGCACGAGCGCCCGCCATGATCGCCGCGAGCTGAGTGCGCAGGCCGCGGCCCTTGCCCTTGCTGGCCAGGACACTGGCGCGGCACCCGGCCACCATCAGCACCCGGACGTCGTTCCCGGCGAGCCAGCTGGCCGCCTGCGCCGCAGTGAGCCCGTCCGCGCCGGGCCGTAGCAGCGGCCGGCCCAGGCTCCCGGCCGCCCGCGCGGTCTCCCGGCAGCCAGCTCCGCCGGCCGGGTCGATCAGCAGGATCGCGTCAGCGAGGTACGCGCAGGTCCAGGTCCGGTTCCGGAAGCTGGCGGACGATAGCTCGTGCATGCTCGCCCCGGCCAGCCAGCGCCGGCGCGTGGCGGTCAGCGGACCGTCCTCCTGCCGGTAGCCCCGGGGGAACACCAGGTGCACGGCCAGGCCGGCCTCCAGCGCGGCCCGGGCCGCGTAGCTGTCGACACCGGTCTGGCCCCCGGTCAGCACCGTCAGGCCGGGCTGCTCGCGTACTGCCTGACGCAGCAGGCGCTCGCCGGGGTCGGCACTGCCAGCGCCCGCGCCGGCGGGGCTTACGCTGCCGGATGTCATCCGGCGACGCTACCGCGGCGAGATCAGCGCGGCGAGATCAGCAGCGTCTGGGTCCCGATCCCGACCGGGCTGTTAGTGTCCGACAGCTGGGTCTCGGCAAGGCCGGTGCCCGTCCCGCCCATCGTGCTGGTCGCCTCCAGCCGCAGCCACTCGCCGGCCGGATCGCGCTGCAGGACAACGGTGAGATTCACGTTGAGGAAGAGGTAGGACCGCGGGTCCAGGACCATGCTCATCCCGTTACCGGAATCGGCCAGGAGCAGCGAGCGCGACATCGGATGCAGGTCTTCGTCGGGCAGCAGCGGAATGCGCGGCCTGGCCCAGGCAGTGCACGGACCGGGCTCGGCGAAGCTCCCGGACTCGAAGCGCCACTCGATGTGCGACAGGTAACCGGCCACGCTCGCGCCGGGAAAGACCGGCGGCTGCTCGGTCTCCGGAAGCTGCGGCAGCGCGCCGACTCTCGCGACGACCGGCGCATCCGCCAGCGTCGCGGTCCGCCAGCCGCGAGCCACCAGGACCTCCTGGCCGCCGGCCTCGAGGACGGTCTCCAGCAGGGCGACACGCTTGCCAGGTCGCAGTGTCCGCGTCCTCGCCGTCAGCACGCCCACCGGAACGGGCCGCAGGATGTCGACGGTGACGCTGGCCAGCCGCATGTGCCCGGCTGGCTCGTGGCGTTCCAGCTCACGGGCCGCGAGCGCGGACGGCGGCCCGCCGTGCTGGGCGCCCGGGCTCCACGGCCCTTCCGTCGCCGCCGTGGCCAGGTAGCTGCCCGGACCCGCGGGCTCGAAGAAACTCCGCTGCACGGACCGGGATCTTACCGGCAGGGCCGCCGGCTCGCGCGGCCGCCAGGTATCAAGCTGCGCTGGCGAAAGCTCTCAGTAGCGACATCATCGACGCCGCGTGGCATATCGTTGGCTGCCAGCGCACCACGCGCTTTACCTGCTCACGGAGCGATCACATGGAACCATCGAGCGCCGGCACCATCACCCGCCTCGGCAAGCGCACCGCGCCCCCGCTCGCTAGCCTGGCGAACCTCGGTCCGGTGCGCAACGCCGTGCGGCTGACGACCATCTACCTGGAGATCCTGCAGGGCAAGGGATCGGGCACCGGGTGGGACATGGCGGGCGAGGTCACGGCAGCGATGCACTTCCTGAAGGGAGTGCCCGACCCCGTCATCGTGGATATCGGCGCCAATCACGGCGACTGGACCGGCGGGATCTGGACGGCACTGCATCGCGGGCGCTACTTCGCCTACGAGCCGCAGGAGGCCTGCCTTGCCAGCATCCGCGCGCATAACGTACCGGGCCTGACGGTCGTGCGCAGCGCCGTCGCCGATCAGCCGGGCGAGATGGTGCTGCACTCCGACGCCGCAGGCAGCGGGCTGGCCTCGCTCTATGTCAGGGACGAGAGCTACCTGGACAAGCCGACGCTCACCGAGACGGTCCCGGTCACCACTGTCGACCTGGCGCTGGCCGAGCACGACCTTGACCACGTCGATTTCATGAAGATTGACGTCGAGGGCGCCGAGTTCGAGGTACTCCGCGGTGCCGAGCAGGCGCTGAAGACGAAGGCCATCAGCGCGTTCTCCTTTGAGTTCGGCTCGGCCAACATCTACTCGCGGGTCTTCTTCAAGGACTGCTGGGATCTGATCACCGGGCACGGCTACTACCTGTGGCGCATCGTGCCCGGCGGCCGGGCCGTCCCCGTCCGCGCCTACCGTGAGGACCTCGAGCACTTCCGGGGGGTCAGCAACTACATCGCCTCGGTCACGGCCACCATCTGACCGGGCGGGAGGCAGTCGGCCGATGCTGGTACTCGCACCCGGCATGCCCGTCTGGGACCTGGCGCAGCATGTCGCGTGGCTGGCGGCGGTGACGATCGCGGCCACGAAGGGCTGCGCGATCCTGATCCCGGTGCTGCTGCTGGCGGCCTGGTTCCGCCCCGCCGGGCTGCGCTGCGTACTCGCCGCGGTGACGGCGCTGATCCTGGTGATCGCAGTCAGGCAGGCATTCGTGGCCGTCTCCTTCGTGCCCCGGCCGTTCGTGACCTACCACTTCCAGCCGCTGTACCCGCACTCGCCTGACTCGGCCTTCCCCTCGCTGACGACCAGCTACTTCAGTGCCGTCGCCGTCCCGGCCTGGCGCACCTGGCGTCCGCTGGGCTGGCTTGCGGCAGCGATGACCGTCGAGGTTGCGTTCGGCTGCGTGTACGTCGGCGTCCACTACGGGACCGATGTCGTGGCCGGCGCCGCCATCGGCGCTGGCTGCGGCCTCGCGGCGTGGCTGCTGTTCGGCTGGGGGCCGGTTGCCTGGCTCGTCGGCAACGCCGACGCGGGTCTTCGGAAGCTGCGCCTGCGGCCGCGCTACCGCCTGCGGCCGGAGGCGGCGGCCGGGGCGTGACGGGCAGTCAGAGGCCCAGCACGGCGGAGACGTCAGGGCGTGCTAGCTGGGTGAGGCACCAGGCGAAGTGCCCGTCGCTTCCGTCCGGGGTGAACGCGTTGCTCGTCGCCACCGCGTAAGCAGCCTGGTAGATCAGCAGCGCCTCGGCCGGGTACCCGAGCTCGCGCGCTACCTGACTGGTGACCGCGGGAATGTCCGCAGTGGCGTGCGGACCGTACATGTTGATGGTCGACGCGGTAATAGCGGCGTCGAGCCGGGGATCGCCGGCCGTGGTGAGGAAGCCGAAGTCCAGGACCGCGACCGGCCGCAGCAAGTCGTCGACGAGCACGTTTCCCGGAAACAGATCGCCGTGGACGACGCTGTCCGGGACACTGCTGAGCCGCGCTAGCTCCTCAAGGAGGCGCGCGCAGCGACAGTCGAAGTCCGGCAGCCGTTCCCGGATGACGTCCCCGAACTTGGCGGCGCGCCGCAGCAGCAGGGCAGTGAGCGCAGCCCGGAAGTCCGGCGACCCGGTCCAGAACGACTGGCCCTCATCGAGGACCGGGAGCCGCCGCATGGCGGGCGTGCCCGGCACTGCGGCCAGAGCATGCAGGACCTCGATCAGGCACCGCACGGCGCGGGGATTCGCCTGCCGGTCCGCGAACCCGATATGGGCCTGCAGCGGCTGCCCCGGCAGCTTCCGCTCGAAGGTCACGGCCGTCCCGCCGACCTCCTCCACGGCGAGGATCTCAGGCGTAGCGAACGGCAGGCTGGCGTCGGCGAGGTCAGCGTAGAAGGCCCGCATAAGTTTCAGCTCGCCTGCCGGGCGATGCCGCCATACCTTCGCGACGGTGCCGTCGCCAAGATCGAAGACCGCGCCCTCGACACCGGCGGCCAGCGGCCCGGCATCCCGGTAGCCGCGCTGCCTGAAGTACTCCAGCCAGTCCTCCGGCGACGGGGCCTGCAGGCACTCAGGCACGCGAAGTTCCTTCCCGGTCTTGCCAGTTTGCGGTGACGCCCGAGGCGCCCTGCACCCTCCGCCCGTGGACTGCCGCTCAGCGACCGGGACGGCGCAGATGCTGCCGGTCGTGACATCATCTACCTCGCCTGGCATATCGTTGGCTGCCAGGAAACCGGAGGGCAGCACGGAAGCAGTCGTTCAGTGCCGTCGTCACGGGGCGTTAGCTCAATGGTAGAGCAGCGGACTTTTAATCCGTGGGTTCTGGGTTCGAGCCCCAGGCGCCCCACCAGCACAACGCCAGGTCAGCAGACTTGCAGCCTTGATCGATGCCAGCCACTGTGACAGCCAAAGCAGCAACGCGAGCAGCAACGTTCGCGACACGAAATCCGGTTGACTTGGTCGACGCCAGTTTCTAGCCTTCCGGAGTGATCGCAGCGGGGTACGACACGCTGGTCGCGGATGCCATGGCCGCCCCGGCCGAGGGCTGGGATTTCAGTTGGATAGCCGGGCGCGCTGAGGGTTCAGACCCGTCCTGGTCCTACCGCGACCTTGCCCGCGCGCACATCACCCGAGCCCACCGGCTGCTTGATGTGGACACTGGCGGCGGTGAGATGCTGTCCTCGCTGGGGCCGCTTCCGCATTACACGTGGGCCACCGAGGGATGGCCCCCGAACATCGCGGTAGCACGTCGGCGCCTGGCGCCGCTTGGGTCACCGTCGTTCAGGAGGACAGCCGGACGTTGCCGGTGCCAGACGAGTCGGTCGACCTGGTGTTAAACCGTCACGGCCGCCTGGATACATCTGAAGTGCGCCGCGTGCTGCGTCCCGGTGGCGTGCTGTTCATTCAGCAGGTGTGGAGTGAGGATTGCGCGGATCTCAATCAGATTCTCGAGGCGCCTCCCGCTTATGCTCACGGCTGCCGGACTGCGCTGGTGGCCGGAAACGAGGTTGCGTCGGCAGGACTACAACTGGTTGACACGCGGGAAGAGCACATTGCTTACATTTTCTATGATGTTGGCGCGGTGGTCTATCACCTCCGGCTGGTGTCATGGCAGATCGCTGACTTTGACCCTGTGCGCTATGACGCGCCGCTACGCCGCTTGCATCAGCGCATTAGCGAAGACGGGCACATCGAGTTTCATGCGCACAGATTCCTGATCACCGCCCGCCGACCGGGCTAATGTCGACGGCTGGCCTGGCGTGAGCACGCTTTGAGGCTATCGCCGCAGCGGCGCACCTCTTCCAACCGGGAAGGCGGCGATCTCATGACCGGCGTAACCCTGAACGCCAATGACGCAGCCGGGCTGGCTGAGATGCTGCAATTCCTGGCTGCCGAGGGTGATGATCCCGGCGGCGTTGACCAGCCGGAGCACTTCGACGCAGCTGGTCGCTGCCAGGACTCCTGGACCGACGGCTTCTGCTCTAGCTGACCGCACTACCCTCGAACCGCAGACCCCGTCCCCGTCCCCGTCCGGGCGGGGGTTTCTGCTGCGCAGCGACGGCAGCAGGCGGGACCAGGCGCTCTCTGCTGGCAAACCCTATCCGGCGCGCGTAGCGCTGCACTCTCAGGCCGGGGCCGGTTGGGTACGGCATCCTGCTTTTGTCTGCGGCTTGGCCGCCGCTGCGTCAGTAGATCCCCGGCCGCCAGATCGCCAGGCCGTCGCGCTGGATGACCAGTGGCTTGACCCCTGGCCTCAACCTCAGCCCGCTCTGCCGGTGTCCGGCAGGCCCGTATCTCGCCCATACCCGCCCGGATCTGCTCGGACACGGGTCCGGACGGTTTCAACCGCGGCCGATCCCGGCTATTAATCCGCGGGTTCTGGGTTCGAGCCCCAGGCGCCCCACCAAATTGGTCATTGCACGAACCGGAGCTTCGGCGGTCGCGTCGTCCGTGGTCGACGGGCGGGCCGAAGCTTTTGGCTGGTCTGCCGCCGGCGGCTGGGGTATGCGGAAGACCGGGACTATCCGATCCGGGCCGGTGATCTTGATCCGGGCGATGAGTACCTCGATCAGCGCCTTGCGCTGGGCGTGGCTGCCGGAAGCGACGATGTCGGCGATGTGGTCGGCGATCTGCCGCAGCGCGGCAACAGGCGGCGCGGAGGGGGCTGCGGCGATCTGGCCGACGAGTTCGTCTCGGCGGGCCTGCAGTTGTGCTGACCGGCCTTTGAGCTGAGCGAGTCGGCTGGCGAGGTCCTCGGGGTCGAGGGTGCCGTTCTCGAACGCTGCCAAGTAGCGGTCGACTGCGGCGCTCGTCCTGGCCAGCTCGTGCTCGGCGGTGGCCAGCTCGGCGTGCCGCGCGTCCTGCGCGGCTGCGTGGCTCGCTTGGGCTGCGCTGATCGCCTCGGCGATCAGGTCGTGCTGGTCGCGGTAGAAGCTGGCCAGCGCGGCGATGACCGCACGCTCGACAATGTCGGCGTCCAGCCGACTCGCACTGCACCGCTGAGAGTCGTACCGGACACGGGTGAAGCAGGTGTAGTACCGGTAGACGCGGCTGCGGCGGCCGTGGGCTCGGGTGCCGATCATCGCCTTGCCGCAGGACGGGCAGCGCATCAGCCCCGTGAGCAGGTAGTCGGAAGCGTTCGCGGCGCGCTTGGAGTGGTCCTCGCCGCGGGCGGCCCGGATCAGCTGCGCCTGCGTGAAGGTGGCCTCGCTGACGATCGGCGGGTGCGACTGGGTGGCGGTGACGCCGCGGAAGGCCAGTTCGCCGAGGTAGATGCGATTGGCTAGGAGGCGCGCGACCTGGTGGGCCGACCAGGGACCGCCGGTCGTGGTCCGATGCCCGCGGTTGTTCAGCGTGCGGGCGACGGTCTTGCCGCCGAGCCGCTCCCTCGTGTACAGCCCGAAGACCAGCCGCACGACGGCGGCCTCGCTTTCGTCTACGACCAGGGTGGCGGTGGCGGGGTCGACTTGGTAGCCGAACGGTCGGCGGCCGCCCTTCCATTTGCCGGCGGCGGCCTTGCGTTCCATGCCGGCGATGACCCGGTCGATGATGGTGTCGCGTTCGAACTGGGCGAACATGCCGAGCATCTGCACCAGCATGCGGCCCATCGGCGTGGCGGTGTCGAACGGCTCGGTGGCCGACCGGAACACCACTCCGGCCTGGTCGAGGTCATCCAGCAGGGTGACCAGGTCACGCAGGCTGCGGGTGAGCCGGTCGACCCGGTAGACCAGCAGCACGTCGATCACCCCGGCCCGCGCCGCCGCGAGCGCGCGTAGCAGGCCTGGCCGGGAAGTGGTGGCGCCGGAGGCGTCGTCGGCGAACCTGGCGGCTTGCCGCCAGCCGGGCTGGGAGCCGATGTAGGCGGCCAGCCGGGTGTCCTGGGCCTCGATTGAGTAGGGCTGGTGCTCGTCGTCGGTGGACCGGCGCACGTAGACACCGACCCGCACGTCACCGCCGCGCTCGGCCGCCTTGGCCTGCGGGTCCTGGGAGTAGGTCATGGCGTGGCTTTCGTGTCCTGGCGGTGATCGGCGATAGTGCCGGTGCTGCGGCGTGGTCAGTGTTGCTCGCCTGCGCCGGGAGGGGAAGCAGGCTGGCCGGGTCCTCGCCGGGCTCGGCTGCGGGGCCGTGCTGCCAGGCGGTAATCAGCTCCGCGAGCGCTGCGGCCGCCTGGTCGTGCTGCGGGCGGGTCATCGGCGTGGTGGCGATGCGCTCCACGCGCACCCGTGCTGGTTGCCTGGCGTGCGGTCGCGGCGGTGGCATGGCGGTGAGCGCCCCGTGTCGCCTGACTCGCTGACATTACTGAAAGTCCGAGCTGAGGGCGCTGCTTTGACGGCGGCACGAACGCGGCTTCCCGGCCGCATGGCTGGTGACGGCACACGCGGCGGACAGCCGCCCGGTGTCGGCCGCACCGCCCGCCCCCGCGGAGATGCTGGCAACACCGGGTGAAGGCCCGCGACGTTGCCGGTGTGCGCTGCACAGCGCCGGACACGGGCTGCCGCAGGAGTGGCCGCCCACCAGCGGCCACGCATGCGCCCCCGTACCGTCACACGCGGCCGTGCCGCATCGATCGGTGAATAACCCCCGGAGGAGGTATCAGTCTGGGATCCGACCGGAAGGGTCTGCACCGGCCACCACCTGCACAGCGAGACCCTGGCCGGGTTTCCGATCTCAGCAGGAACCCGGAACCGAGCCCGGACTGTGCGTGCGGATCGGAATCCGCACGGGGCACGGCGAGATGCCGGTCGCCAGAATTACCGGTGACGGCCGGAATGCCGTGCGTGGCCTGCAGGGCCTGAAATCGGTGGTTAGCGCCGCAGGGTTGCAGACGGTCCGCCCGGTCAAAACAGCGGCGCAGGCTGGGTCCACCTTCGTGCCGGAACTGGAGGTACACGCGAGGGACACTGGAGGTACATCGGAGGTCATGGCAGGCCCGAGTATGCCCTGCCTCCACGACGGCATTGTTTGAGGTTCCGGACGCAGCGACACGTACGGGCCAGCGACGCTGAAGCCGTGCTCGGTTTGGGGCAGGCGCGCAGGCTCAGGTTCGGGCAGAAGCGGAGCGGGCAATGGCCAGGTACCAGTAGGCGGTCGCGAACTGCGCCGCAGCCAGCACCAGCCAGAACGCTGTCCACCAGGCAGCCTGCGTTGTGAAGGAACCCCCCACGAGGGTGACGGCGCCAAGGCCGACCAGGACGATACCAGCGGCAATGGCCACGCGCGCGAAGCCGCGGAGGTGGCGGTACACCGGTGGGATGATTATGCGTTGCATGCCGGATCGCGGGGGACATGCCCACCACCCGCGCAGACCTTTCGGAGCGGTGTTGTCATTAGGTGCGTTCATCGGGATGCCTCCTGCCTGCTGTGATGTCGGCTACCCGACCTCCTCTAGTAATATGATATCACTTTGATATTAGGCCGCAAGTGCGGCCCTGACGGGAGTCCGACTGCGCGGACCTGTGCGTGAGGTATGTGGCAGGTACACACGAGGGCCAACGCGGGTCCACAACAGGTACGCCGCTTGTAACCGCAAACGGCGGCAGTCGCCGTCAGACGCGGCGTTCGCGCACGGCACGAATCGTAAGCTCAGGGCCATAGGCGAAAGCCAGAGGGTTCGGGTGCTGACGCGTTAGGCCCACCCTCTGACCTGGCCAAGCGCGGTCGGCTGTGGTCCGCAGCCGTCCGTGGGGCCCTTGTGCGTCCGATGTGGGCCGGGAGTCTGCCCGAGTCGCCGATGGCGCGCAGACGCGGGATGCTCCTGGCGATGTCCGGGACAGCGCGGCCCGCGGATCGGGCGAGCGCCCACCGCTAGTTACAGGTGCCAGGGTGGATCTCCTGGCCCGTCTGCTCCTGCACTGTGTAGGAGTTGCGGTCGGCCGTGTAGGAGATCAGCGGCCCGTCTGACCTGCCGACCTTCGGCGTCGTCCGGATCAGGCCGAACACCAGGTTCAGGGTCTGGCCGGGCCGGATCGTCGCACCGGCGGCCGGGACCCGGTTGGGCCATTCAGGATCAATCGCTACGTCCGCTTTGGCGATGGGCGGGTAGTCGGCGGTGACGCCGATGGGGACGTAGTTGCCGTTCCTGGGATCGTGGTAGATCGGCACCAGCCACGACCTTGTCATGGCCAGGCCATGCGCGGCCGGGAGGGTCACCGACGTGACCGTGACCGGCGAGGTCCCGGAATTGTCCAGCGTGTAAATGCCCATCGTGATCGCCCGGCCCTGGGCGCCGGGGCTGCATTGCAGACCGCCGTCGCCGCCCGTCCCGAGTGGTCCCGGCCCGGCTGAGCACGCTGCCAGGAGCGCTGCGGCTGCTGACAGCGCCCCCAGAAGCACGATGCGTGATCTCAAATCGGTCTGCGATCCTCAGTTGGCGGCGCAATCGTAACCGGGACCGTTAGGCGGACCCATTCGTCCTCGCCGTGCGCGGTCCGGCCTGTTGGCGTGCAACTGCGGCTCCGGTACAGGCGCTGCGAGCGTTCGTTGTCCTGGTGCGTCCAGAGGTGGAACCGTGCGTACTGCCGCCGGGCCGCTTCAGCCAGAGCGGCGTCCAGCGTCATTCCGCCGATTCCCTCGCCCCACCGTTCCGGCACGACATACAGGTAGCTCAGGATGCCGGCCTGGGTCGCTGCACCTGCGCTGTCATCGCCGTGCAGGGGTCTGGCCGACGCCATCCCGAACACCACCGGTCCCTGCGCCGCAACCAGAAACCAGGAGGCCCAGTCGTATAGGTGGCTTCTGACACGCTCGACCAGACCGGTCCGGCCGGGCCAGACGCCACGACGGCGGGCCAGGTTTGACCGCTCGAAGATCCAGACCGCGGCATCGACATCCGCGGCCTCACCGAAGCGCACCCCTAACACCACACCCGTATTCTCAGCGGCGGCGCCGCGTGAAGGGAAGAACGCGGGGTCCACGCGGACGGACGACCAGGTCGCCGCCCGGGCCCCCGGCCGCACAACTTTGCGGCATAAAGTTCATGGCCAAAGCCCTTGACTTTGCGCCATAAAGCAGCGTCTACTTTATGGCATAGAGTCGATCGAGGGAGACACCATGAACCCCACACCTGACACCACCGCCCCCTCCGGAAACGGCGGCACCTTCGACCCCCGGCAGGCCGCTGCCCTGCTGGACCAGACCACGCAGCAGGCGCGGCGCCAGTTTGCGCCAGCTCAGCCGTGGCTCCTGACTATCAGGGGAGTCGTGGTCCTGGCCGTACTCGGCGCCGTCTGGCTTAACGTGCGCGGGCAGCACCCCTACCAGCACCCCACCGGCGCGGTCGTCCCCTTCGTGGTTGCCTTCGGAGTGCTCAACCTGATCGTGACAGTGTCGGTGCGCAGGCACGCGACCTCCGGGATAAGCGGGAGAACGCGGCTGCACCCGGCCGAGATCGCCATCCTGGCGCTGGCCTGGATCGCCGCGTTCGCCGCCCTGGCAGCAATGGCCAGCGCCGGAGTCAGCGACGCATTCGTCTTCGGGCGCTTTCCGGTCTCGCTGCCACTGATTGCCGCTGGCCTGGCCTGGGCTGCCATCTCGGCGACACGATCGAACTGGCAAAGCTGCTGCACCGGGCTCGCCGTTGCCATCACTGGCGCCGTGGCGCTGTCCGTGGGACCGGCCGGCGCGTGGCTGGCCGCGGGCATCGGCCTGTGCGTCACGCTCCTTGGCACCGCCGCCTACATCGTGTGGCGGCAGCACCGCAGCGTGGTCGCACCGTGACTACCGACGACCTCGACCCGCTGATCCACGTGCCCACCCGGCTGAAGATCGTCGCCACGCTGGCGGCACTGCCCGAGGGCGACGCGCTGTCCTTCACCCGCCTGCAGGACATGATCGGGCTCACCCCCGGCAACCTGATCATCCACCTGCGCAAGCTCGAAGACGCCGACTACATCGGCAGCAAGAAGATCAGCAACGGGAGCGTGTCCATCACCACGGTCGCTCTCACCAGCCACGGCCGCAAGGCGCTCGACGCCTACACCCAGTCGCTGCGCGACCTGCTCGGCGGCCTGTGAATGACCGGCTCGATCCCGGTCTTCCCCTGACAGCCCCTCCCGAGGGGCTGTCAGTCGTTGCCGAAGTGGACTGCCGGCCAGCCGCACTGAGCTGCCGCTGTAGGCGCCTGCCGGCAAAGAACTGCCGCCGTCAGGCTGCTGCTCATCCAGAAATAACTTTGCATCGGGCAACCTTTCGGGTGACTTAGGCGACTTACTATCGCTAACCCTGCTAACCCCCGATGAAAGGGATCGATCTACATGATCCGAAAGGCACTGATCACGACAGCGGCCGTGGTCACCGTGCTGGGCGGCACTGCGACAGCACTCGCCGTCACTGGCAGCTCCTCAGGCGGCACCGTCTACCACGGCTGCGAAGGCGGCAAGCTCGGCCGAACCATCTACGACGTGTACTCCAACGGCACTGTGCCGAAGTGCCCGGCCGGCGCCTGGCCGTTCTCCTGGAATTCGACCGGGCCTGCCGGTCCGCAGGGCCCTGCAGGGCCGGCCGGGAAGGACGCCGCGGTGCTCGGGCCGGTTTTCTCCGACACGACCTCCCAGTCCATCAGCACGGGTGGCGCTGGTTACGAGAACGCGACCAAGCTCGGCACCCTGACCCTCGATCCCGGCACGTACCTGCTGGAGGCCAACTTCGTCGCGACGCCGAACGAGGTGAACTCTGCGCAGATCTTCCCGCAGCTGCTCGTGACGGCCGGCGGCCCGATCGAGTCGGGCTACGGAACGTCCATCTGGAACGCCGGCAGCGGGGCGCTGGAGCAGGTTGGGTCGAGCCAGCTGCCGAACGACGTGATCAACTCGAACTTCAGCGGCTCGTACGTCATCAACGTGCCCTCGGGCTCTCCTGAGACGCTGTACTTCTACGGCTTCGGTTACGACTCCGACACCGGCGCAGGCACCTACACCCTGAACGCCGCCACGGTCAGCGCCGTCGAGCTGGCCAGCTAGCCCACGTGGTTCCGCCGCGGCCGCCAGCCGGACGGGCTGGCGGCCGGCGGCCCAAGCCCGGCAGGTGCCTATGAGAAACCGTCTGATTGCTCTAGCTGTCGCCGCCCTGGCCATCACGCCGCTGGTGGTGGCCGGCACGGCGCGGGCCGCCCAGGATGGCACCCGGCCGGCCGTCCGGGTGACTGGCACAAGCATCTGCCAGCCGCGAGCCTGGAAATGGGTCGATGGCGGCCAGTACGTGCTGTACAACGACGTATTCGCCACGAGCAGCGCGGCGCTGTGCGAGACCAACTACGGGACGGCCTCGTTCGACGTCACGACTGCGACCACGCCGCAGGACACCTGGAACGCCTACCCCGACCTTTTCGACGGGTGCGAGTACTCCGTCTGCGCGCAGACCGGCCAGCTGGGCGTCACGGTTTCTGCCATCAAGTCGCTGACCATGACGCTGTACACCCGGTTCGGGCCGAAGGCGACAGGCAACGACGCGACGGACTTCTGGTTCTGGAAATCTGATCCGGCGCGGTCACCGGGCCAGCCCAACGCCAACGAGACCATGATCTGGCTCGCCTACCGGGACGTGCAGCGGCTCCGCGGCTGGGCCGTTCGCCTCGACGGTGTCCGCTGGTGGGTGCACCCGGCGCTACGGTGCGCCAGCGGGACCTGCTGGCACTACGTGGCCTACTGGCTGCTGACCCGGCGGCACGAGCCGTCGTTCACCAACCTGAACGTTAAGACCTTCCTGACCTACGACGAGAAGCATCACTGGCTCGCGGGCTCAGACTGGCCGTCGTCGTTTGATGCCGGTTTCGAGTGCGTGCAGTACTGCACGGGCGACAAGATCACTAAGTATGTGATGAACATCGGGACGTGACCGCGTCCTGACTCGCCGGCAGTACTGTCCCGACGCCGGAGAACGCGAATGCCGCCTGGCTCTCGCCGGCCAGGCCGAGCCGGAGGCGGCTGAGCACGCGCTCGTGCAGCTCCGGCAGGCTGTCCGGCGGAAACCAGGCGACCTCGACCGACTCAGAGTCGTTCACCTGCGCCGTGCCGCCGATCGCGCGGCAGCGGAACAGCACCTCCAGGTACTGGACCTGGTCGTCGTTGGGATAGGTGATGTGCCCGGACACGGTGACGGCGACCAGTACCTCCGGCACCGCGATGACGCCGGTCTCCTCGAAGATCTCCCGCACGGCGCCGTCGGCCGGCTCCTCGCCAGGCTCGACGATGCCGCCGGGCAGTCCCCACGTGCCGGTGTCGGCGCGCCGGCCGAGCAGCACCCGGCCCTGCTCGTCCAGGACGACGCCGGCCGCCGAGGGCAGCCAGAGCGGATCATGACCGATACGCGCGCGCAGGCTGGTGACAAACTCGGGAACCGGCATGGCCGCGAGGTTACCCGGCGCGGCCGGCGATGCGCCCGTTTCGGGTAACGGCAGCCTCAGGAGGCCCGCGACCGTCGGCCCGGCGGACTCTGTGACAGTTGCGGTTATTCTCGCCGCCGATTTGCCGGGTTTGATGCCCTGGAAGTGTCACAGTGTGGCGGCCAGCGGGCCGCGAGCCTCATTATCAGCCGGAAAACCAGTCGCGAGCCCGGCGCCGGGCGGCGGATCCTGGTGGCATGACGGAGCGCGCGTTCGCCTGGTCGAATATGTTCGTCCGCCCCGAGGACGACCCGCGCGAGCAGGGCGAACGGCCACAAGGGGAGCGCGACACGCTCGTGCGCTACCTGCGCGACTACCGCCTGACGCTGGAGCTCAAGTGCGCCGGCCTGGACGCCGAGGGCATGGCGCGCCGATCGGTGCCGCCATCGAACCTGAGCCTGCTCGGGCTGGTCCGGCATCTGACCGAGACGGAGCAGTACTGGTTCCGCGCGGTCCTGGCCGGGCAGGCAGCGGCTGCCGCAGCCCCGCGGTACAGCAGCGAGGACGACCCCGACGGCGACTTCAACGGTGCCGAGGCTGATCCCGCGGTCGTTGCCGGCGCCTGGGCCGCCTGGCGGGCCGAGGTCGCGTTCGCGGAGAACCTGGTTGCCGCTGCGCCCGACCTCGACATCAGCGGGCACACCGGCCGCGGCGACGGTGAGCCTGACCTGATCACGCTCCGCGAGGTGCTGATCCACATGATCGAGGAGTACGCGCGGCACGCCGGCCACGCTGACCTCCTGCGCGAGCGGATCGACGGCCGGATCGGCCAGTAGCGCTCACGGCCAGCACCGCTCACGGCCAGCACCGCTCACGGGCGCGTGCCGAACGACGGCCGGCCCGGCGCCGCCGGCAGCACCGCATAGGCGTCGCGGACCCACTCGCACAGCAGCGGCCTGGTCTCGCGCGGGTCGATGATCTCCTCCACGCCGAAGCGCTCGGCCGTGCGGAACGGGCTGCGCACCGCGTCCAGCCGGGCCCGGATATCGGCGAGGAGCGCGACCGGGTCCTCGGCGGCCTCCAGGTCGGCCCGGTAGGCGGCCTCGATACCGCCCTCCACCGGCAGCGAGCCCCAGTCCGCCGACGGCCAGGCCCAGCGGCGGACGACCCGGTGCCGGTTCACCAGGCCGGCCCCGCCGACGCCGAAGACGCGCCGCACGATGATCTCAGCGCCGGGCACGCTGCCCTGGTAGACCGCGCTGATCGCGCGGACGCCGTGCCTGATGGTCGCCCGCTGCTCGGACCTGGTGCCGATCAGGAGGCCCGGCTGGTCGGTGAAGGTCACCACCGGGAGGTGAAAGGTCGAGCAGAGGTCAGCGAGCCGGATGAGGGCGTCCGCGCCCTCGGCGGTCATGCAGCCGCCAGCTACGTACGGGTCGCAGGCCACTACCCCGACCGGGTGCCCGTCGAGCCTGGCCAGCGCCGTGATGATCGAGCCGCCGTACCGCTGGACCTCGAGCAGCGAGCCCTCGTCCAGCACGGCGCGCAGGATCTCCCTGACCCGGTACGGCTGGCGCCGGTCCCGCGGTACTGCCGACAGCAGCGATTCCTCCCGCCGCGACACCGGGTCGGCCGAGGCGATCACCGGCGGCAGCGCGCACGCACTCGGCGGCAGGTAGGACAGGAACTGCCGGATCAGCCCGAACGCGGCGGCCTCCGAGGAGGCAATCAGGTCGACGGCCCCGTTCCTGGCATGGATGCGGGAGCCGCCGAGCGCCTCCTTGTCGACGTCCTCGCCGACGCCGCTCCTGACTACTGGCGGGCCGGCCACGAACAGCTGCGACGTGCCCTCGACCAGGATCGACAGGTGGGCCGCGCAGAGCCGGGCGGCGCCGAGCCCGGCGACCGGTCCGAGGCCGGCGGCCACGACCGGGACGACCGAGAGGTTGTCAACGACGTAGTCCCAGCCAGGGTTGACCGGCACGTAGGTGTGCCCGCTCTGCTCCAGCGACTTGACGCTGCCGCCGCCGCCAGTGCCCTCGACCAGCCGCACGATCGGCAGCTGCAGCTCGTTCGCCAGCCGCTCGGCGTAGATCTGCTTGCCGGCGATCGCCGCGTCAGAGGCACCGCCGCGGATGGTGAAGTCGTCGCCGCCGACCACGACCTTCCGGCCGTCGATGCGCCCGGTCCCGGCGACGAAGTTGGCGGCCATGAAACTGGTCAGCTCGCCGGACGGGTCGTACCGTGCTGTCCCGGCCAGCGCCCCGATCTCGGCGAATGAGCCCTCGTCGAGCAGCGCCGCGATCCGCTCGCGGACGGTCAGGCGCCCGGCGTCGTGCTGCCGCGTGATCTTGTCCGGGCCGCCCATCCGCTCGGCGAGCTCCTGTCGGCGCCGCAGCTCGTCGAGTTCCGGTTGCCAGGTCATGCCGACAAAAGCTAACTCACTGTGGCATCTGCGCGCCAGCGGCCGTCAGCCCAGTCTCCGCCCGAACTGCACCGCCAGGTTCCCCGGCCGGTCCGCTGCGCCACTCGGCGAAGGCCATGGCCAGCAGGCCCGGCACCAGGTCGGTTGAGCGCCGGACGACCCAGGCCGTCCCCTTGGTGGCCATCCACGCCAGCTGCTCGCCCTTCGTCGGCGGCTGGTTGAGCGGCTCAGCCCCCGGCGCCGCGCCGACGGGCCGGCCTGCGCCAGCAGCGCGTGGAACCGGCGGGCAATCAGCCGGTGGCCGCGCTCGCTCGGGTGCAGCCGGTCCACTGCCCACATCCGCGGGTCATAGGCGTCGGAGTCGCTGGCCGCGTCGAAGTGCAGCGTGCCGAACCGCTGCGCGACACCGTCCATGGCCTCGTTGACCTCGTGCGCGCGCCGGGCGAGCGGGCGGGCCAGCACGCCCGGCATTCCCAGCATCCGGCCGGGGTCGGGCAGGCGCATGGTCAGCACGTCGGCGCCGGCCGCGCGCAGGGCCCCGATGGTGTGCGCCGCCGAGGCCGCGATCCGGCCCGGATCGAAGCCCGGCCGCAGGGTGTCATTGACTCCGATGACGACGCTGGCGAGATCAGGCCGCAGCTGCAGGGCCATCGGCAGCTGGTCGCGCTCGAGATCGGCCATGCAGGCCCCGTTCCCGGCAACGATGTGCAGGTCGGCATCGGGCAGGCTGGCGGCAAGCAGCGCCGCCCAGCCGCGCCAGGCTCGTCTGCCCTGGCCCCGCTGGCCCGCTGCCGGAGGCAGCCGGACCGGATCGCCGATGCCGAGCGTGATCGAGTCGCCCAGGGCGACGAACCTGGTCATGCCGCCACCGCTTCCCGCTCGGCCGGCTGACGCCATGTCAGCACGTCCGCGTAATGCCCGATGAGCTCGTCGCACAGCGCTGCCCAGGTCCGGCCGGCCACCATCTGGCGCCCGGCCTGGCCCTGCGCCCGGCGCAGCGCGGGATCGGCGGCGAGCCGCTCGACCGCGGCCGTCAGCGCCGCCGCGCTGCCCGGCGCAACCAGGAAGCCGGTGGTGCCGTCCCGAACGAGGTCCAGCGGCCCGCCTGCGGCCGGCGCCACGACGGGGAGCCCGCTGGCGGCGGCCTCCTGCAGCGTCTGGCCGAAGGTGTCGTGCGGCCCGCTGTGCACGAACACGTCGAGGCTGGCGTAGATGCTGGCCAGCTGGTCCCCGCCGCGCTGGCCGAGGTACAGGGCGCCGGGAACGGCCCTGCGGATCGCGGCCTCAGCCGGGCCGCTGCCGACGATGACCAGGCGCACGCCAGGCAGGCTGGCCACCCCGGCGAGCAGGTCGACCCGCTTCTCGGCGGCCAGCCGGCCAACGTAGCCGACGAGCACCTCGCCGCCGGGGGCCAGCCGGGCCCGCAGCCGGCCGCTGCGCCTGGCCGGGTCGAACCGGCGGCAGTCGACGCCGCGCGACCACACCGCAACCCGCTCGATGCCGTGCTCGAGCAGGTCAGCGGCCGTGGCGGTCGACGGCGCGAGAGTCCGGTCGCAGGCGTTGTGGATCTTGCGGAGCCGCCGCCACGCGACCTTCTGGCCGACCGCGCCCGCGTGGTAAGCGCGGGCGTAGGCGGGCAGGTCAGTGGCGTAGACCGCGACGACGGGCACCCGGAGGTCGCGGGCGGCCGCGCAGCCGCCCGCGCCGAGCACGAACGGGCCGGCCAGGTGCACCAGGTCAGCGTGATGAGCAGCGACGGCCTCGCGCACGCGCGAGCCGGGCAGGCCCACCCGGAAGCCGGGATAGACCGGCACGCCGACCGACCGCACGCGGACGACCGGGAAGCCGAGCCCGGCGTCCGGCAGCGGCACGCCGCTGGCCGGCTCGGGCGCGATCACGAGCGGCTGATGGCCACGGTCAAGCAGATGTTCCGCCACGCGCACCGCAGTGTGCGCGACTCCGTTGACGTCGGGAGGGAAGGACTCTGTGACATAGGCGATTCGCACGCTCACACGGTCTGGCATCTTCATGCCGCCGGCGTATGACAGGCCGTGACAGCCTGGCGAACTGTAAGTGACATCTCCGTGCGGCAGAACGTGCTGGTCAGCGCGATCCGACACCGCGGGCAGAACAACCCGTTTACTTCCGGGAACGAGCAGGGTCCCGCCCCCGGACTCTCGTCCGGGCGCGGGACCCTGACTGCTTACGGCCTCCTGCAGCCGGTCTGGCTAGGCGTGGTACTTGAAGTCAAGCGCCAGCTTGTTCAGGTTGGGCACGCCGAGTCCGGTCGCGGCGTTGTAGACCGAGGTCGACTTGCCGCTGCCGGTGTAGTACAGGTTGTCGTTGCTCGCGCCCGCAGCGTTCAGCGGGGTGAACGGCGTCCAGCTGCGGGTGGCGAACTGGTAGATCGCCGGGTTCCAGAATCCGGTCCGGTGACCGAGGTAGGAGTCGATCACCGCGGCCGAGCCGTTCAGCTGCGGCGCGACGAAGCTCGTCCCGCCCCAGCCGTCTTCCAGATGGCCGTAGGCCTTCGGGAAGTCGATGTAGTACTCCTCGTACCCGGTGTCCGGGTCGGCGTCGGCCGAGATGTCAGGCACCGCGCGCCCGCCGGGGTTGCTCGAGGCCTCGGTGGACGGCGGCGGGGTGATCCCGGTGCCCGTGGCCCACGGGTTCCACTCGGTCGGCAGGCAGACCTGCGTCGAGGTGGTCGGGTCGCAGGCCGTGCTGGTCCCGTAGAGCACGTAGTTCTCCGGGGTCAGGTACGGGATCGTGGTGGAGTCGCTGATGCTCGCGATCCGGCTCTGGTAGGCCGGACGCGGGTTCACCATGCTGTACCCGCCACCGCCGCCGGCCGCGAAGTTCGGGTCGGCTGCGAATGCACCCTCGGTGGTGTCACCGGAGATGTAGGCGAGGACGTTGTAGTACGGCCACAGGTAGTCCCAGGCCCAGGCGCGCTGGGCCGTGATGTTGACGGTGGCGTCCACCTCGTCGTTGGATCCGACCAGCGGGATCTGGCCCGCGATCGTGGTGCCGCCGCCCGCGGTGAGGTACGGGCTGTCGGCCGGGTTGTCGACGTCCAGGTCGGTGTAGGACGGGGCATCGTCGTACGCGCCGGAGTCACCGGCGGCGTCGAACGCGGACTGGCCCTGTGCTGCCATCTCCAGGCCGGCCTCGTTGAAGATGCCGCCGTAAGTCGGCGACTCGATGCCTTCCTCGGCGATCGCCTCGTTGACGAACTCCGACTCGCCCCAGCTGGTGGAGATGGTGGCCGCGACGTTGGAGCTGGCCGCTCCGAACCAGGCGTCGGCTGAGCCGTAGTCGGTGTTCGGGGCCTGGTACACGATGATGCTGGCATCCGGCGCGAGCGCGCCCGACTGCTCCAGGTCCAGTGTTGTCTCGCCGGAGCCGAGCGCGTCCTTGACCGGGCCCGATCCGCCGTCGATGTTGTCCAGCGTGATCCGGCTGGCCTTGGTCTTGATCTTCAGGATGGACGTCCAGAAGTGCGTCGCGTCGGACGGCCGGACGCTGGCGTAGGTGATGATGCCGATGGTCTCGCCCTGGCCCTTGGCGCCCTTGGTGTAGAGCGGGTCGAGGCCGTACTGCTTGGCGAAGTCAGCCGGGGTGCGGTTGCCCAGCTGCACCGCGTGCGCGCCGGACGGCTGGCGCAGCAGCGAGTGCTGCGCCTCGCTGGCGTTGGTCGCGTAGCTGGTCAGGCCGAGCACGGAGTAGACGAACCGGCCGAGGGAAGCCGGCAGTGTGGCGTTGTTCGTCGTGCCGTGGAACACCTGGGCCGGCTGCGCGGCCGTCGTGCCGTGCGCGGCGGCCGCCGCCACCCGGTACATGCTCTGCGAGACGTCCAGGGCCTTGTTGTAGTCAGCGATGGTGCCGGTGGTGCTGATGTTCAGGCGGTCCTTGTAAGCGCTCGACTTGATGCCGAAGGTCTTGAGGTACGCCTCCAGGGCACTGACGTTGGCCTGCGACTGACCGTAGTAGTTCGCGAACTTGCTCACCGACAGGTACCCGGACGGCATTCCCGCCTCGACGTCGGCCTCGAGCTTCGCGGTGTTGCGGGTCTTCAGCACGAACGACACGGTTTCCTTCGTGCTGGCCGCAGCCGCCGAGATCCGGCTGGCGTGCAGGCCCTTGACCGTGATGGCCTGAGGCACGACGACCTTGTTCGGTGGGGTGGTGGCGGCGCCCGCAGGGGCGACAGCCGAGAGCGTCAGCATTGCTCCGGCTGTGCCGACCGCGAGCACGCCGCCGGCGCCGAAGCGCAGCGGCCAGGTGGCAGGTTTCAAAGGTGGGCCCTCCCGCGTGAAAAGTGACAAGGGCACTCTGCCGTGTCATCGCAGGCCAAGGTGTGGTTTTAGCGAATTTGAGTCAGCTACGTGACCACAGTGGCAGCACTATGCACGGCCCATCCGATTTGCGTCTTACATAACGGATGTCGGCTCAGCGTCCTACTTCTCGCCGGAGGACCGGCCAGACCGGGTCAGGCGGTCCGGCTGCGGCTCGCGGCCGGGCGCTGGCGGCCGGCCGGCCGCGGTGCCGGACGGCCGGTCCTGCGCCGGCCGCGCGGCGGCGCGCTCGCCGGGCGCAGGCGCTGCTCGGGCGCGGGCGGCGGTGGCGGGACGGGGGTACCGGTGGTGGCGATCTCCTGGACCACGGGGTGCTCGGCCGTGACGTGATGCCGGGCCGGGTCGACCCCGGCCGCCCCGTGCAGCCGCTCGATCTCGCGGAGCTGCTCGCGAACGACAAGCGTCACGACCATGCCGCTCGCGCCCGCCCTCGCGGTGCGGCCGGAGCGGTGCAGGTAGTCCTTGTGATCGTTCGGCGGGTCGAAGTGCACGACCAGCTCGATCCCGTCGACGTGGATCCCGCGGGCAGCGACGTTGGTGGCGACGAGCACCCGAGGGTGACCGGCCGCGAACGCGTCGAGTGCCCGCTGCCGCTGATTCTGGTTGCGGTCACCGTGGATCGCGCCGGCCGGGACGCCGGCCCGCTCCAGCTGCCGGGCGAGCCGGTCAGCTCCGTGCTTGGTACGGACGAAGAACAGCGTCCGCGCCGGGCGGCGGGCCATCTCAGCCGCGACAGCGACCTTCTCATCCGCGGTGAGGACGAGAACGGCGTGCTCGGCCATGCTGCCGGCCCCAATGTCAGGGGCAACGGCATGCAGCGCGGGATCGGTCAGGTAGGACCGCACGAGCTGGTCGACGCCGCGGTCGAGCGTGGCGGAGAACAGCATCCGCTGACCCCCGGCCGGCGTGAGGTCCAGAATCTGCGTGACCGACGGCAGGAAGCCGAGGTCAGCCATGTGATCGGCCTCGTCAAGCACGGTGACCTCGACGCCGGTCAGCACGCACGCGCGACGCTCGATCAGGTCGATGAGACGGCCGGGGGTGGCGACGACGATGTCGACGCCGCCGCCAACACGGCTGATCTGGCGATTGATCGGGACCCCGCCGTAGACGGTGGTCACGCTGACGCCGACGGTTCGTGCCAGCGGAGTAAGCACGCCCGCGACCTGCTGGGCAAGCTCGCGGGTGGGGACGAGGATCAGGCCGCGCGGGGCGGTCGGCCGCGGCCGGCCGCCCAACGAGGCGATCCGGCTCAGCATCGGCAGGCCGAAGGCCAGGGTCTTGCCGGAGCCGGTCTCGGCCCGGCCGAGTACATCGCGGCCCGCCATCGCGTCGGGCAGGGCGCGAGCCTGGATCGCGAACGGCTCGCGGATGTCGCGGGCGGCCAGCGCCGCAACCAGCTTGCTGTCCAGTCCCAGCTCGGCGAAGGTCATGACCGGCGGCTGGGGCAGCGCGGCCGCGGCAGCGAGAGCGCGGTCCAGCTCAGACGTGCTGTCTGCCGGCCGGGCTGCTCGCTGAGGACCGCCCGGCCGGCGGCCGGAGGCCGCCTGCTGGCCGGAGGTCGGACGGCGGCGCGGCGTGCCGCGGTAGTGCGCGGGCGCGCGTCGACGCCCGGAAGTGTGAGGCATGTAAGCCAGGCTCCATCGGTAGTCCTGGGCCGCGTCATGTCAAGAGTCGACGTTAGCGGCGAAGTAACAGGTTCACCGAGAAGCGGACAGCTCGCATAGCGACCAGCGATTCAGCACCCAGGGGCGGGCGCCGATCTCGCGAGATGATGCAGTCAGCACCATTAGCCCCGATTCTATCAGCGCAGGGCCATGTCCCGTGCACCCGGACACGGTCCTGCCTGGCCGAAGGAGAGTTCCGTTGACCGTTCTGCGAGTCCGAGGGCCTGCGCTGCCGGGCGGAGACCTGGCCGATCTCTACGCCGACGGGGATACCTGGACGACGGATCCCGTCGCCGGTGCCGACCTGGTCGCGGAAGGCTGGCTGCTGCCCGGCCTCGTGGACGCGCACACCCATCCCGGCGCGGAGCGGCCAGGAGATCCGCTTGACGACACGCTGCTGCGCGCTGACCTGGGCGAGCACGTCGCCGCCGGTGTCACGCTGATCCGGTCGCCCGGCCTGGCGGGCGACCCGCCCGGCTGGTTCGGGCGGGACCCGGCACTTCCGCGCGCTGTCCACGCCGGGCCCTGGATCGCTCAGGCAGGCCAGTTCTTCGACGGGTGGGGCCGCCGTGCCAGCCATGCCGAGCTCCCGGCCATTGCCGCTGAGCAGGCAGCGCGGACCGGCTGGGCGAAGCTGATCGCGGACTGGGGACCCGGCGACGACCCCATCCCGGCAGACGTCCTGACCGCGGTCGTGCGCGCTGTGCACGACGCTGGCGGCCGGGTCGCCGTTCACTCCCAGCAGGCCGAGGGCGGGGCCGCCGCCGTAGCGGCTGGCGTCGACTCGCTTGAGCACGGCATGTGCCTGGACGCCGCCCTGCTGCCGCAGATGGCAGCCGGCGGCATCGCCCTGACCCCGACCCTGTCGGTGATCACGGCGTCGCTGTCGCAGGTGCGGGAGGCCCCGGACGGCCCGCGCAAGGACTGGTACGTCCGCGGCGCGAGCGCTCACGGCCAGCTTGCCGCGCTGGCCGCGGAGGCGGGCGTCACGCTGCTCGCCGGGACTGACTCGCGCCCGCACGGGCGCGTCCCGGACGAGGTCCGGGCTCTGGCCGCCGCGGGCGTCCGGCCGCACGACGCGCTCGCTGCGGCATCCTGGGGCGCGCGCGGCTACCTCGGCCTGCCCGGCCTCGAGCCAGGCGCCCCCGCCGACGCCGTCGTCTATGCCGGTGACCCCAGAGCTGACCTCGGCCAGCTATCCGAGCCGCTCGCGGTGATCCTGGGCGGACGGCTGGTTTACCGGCGGAGCTGACCGCTGCCTAGCGCAGCAGCAGCCTGGCCGCCAGCTCAAGGTGCGACGCCACATCGTTGGCTGACGCGCGCCTGGTGACCCAGGCCACCAGGTTAGACAGCCAGACGTCGCCGATCACCCGGGCGATCGCGCGCTCGTCGGCCGTCGGCTCGCCGTCGTGCATGGCCTTGGTGAGCATGTCTTCCATCATCTGCGCGACCGTGTTGACCTCGGTGGCAGCACTCGGGTCCGCGAACATGAATGCCCTGGTCATGGCCTCGGTCAGCAGCGGCTCGCGCTGCATGGACCTGGTGACCCTGCCGAGCACGTACAGCATCCGCTCGTAGGCGGTGTCACCCGGAATCGGCGACCGGTCGAGCCTGTCCTGGGCCCGCTCGAACTCGCGGGCGAGGCCGGACACCAGCAGGTGGATCTTGGACGGGAAGTACCGGTAGAGCGTGCCGAGCGCCACGTCGGCGCGCTCCGCCACCGTCCGCATCTGGACCGCGTCGTAGCCGCCCTTGGAGGCCAGCGCGAGCGTGGCATCGAGGATGCGCTTACGCCGCTCGCGCTGGGCAGCCGAGCCCAGGTCGGCCTCCGCGGGGCCGGGGTTGGCCGGCTCAGCGATGCCGCTGTTACGTGTTCTCGGCGCTGCCATCGCGGCCCTTCGTTCGCACCAGTGCCCGCTCGATCCGCGACTGGCGCACTACGCCACCGGGTTGATCACGAGTTCCTGCTCGTCAGCAGCCTAGCAACGGGACAGCCGCTGACCAGGCACGGACGCGGCGCCGGTCAGGGCCTCCTGAAGTGCGTTCTCCGCCTGTAGGTCCTTTCGCCGGCCAGGTGAAACGTGTTCTAATTCTGACTGCCAGCCGGTGAGGAGGAGACCCGCTCGATGGACTTCACGCCCGGCGAGGCCGAGGCCGAGGTATCCCGGCTGGCCGCGCAGGTGCTCGCGGGCCGGGACGCTGCCGCGGCAGGCGCAGCCACCGATTTCGACACGGACGCGTGGAAGGATCTCGCGCAGGCCGGCTGCTGGCACTGGCGCTGCCGGCCGGGCTTGGCGGTGACGAGCTCGGAGTACAGGCAACCGCGGCCCTGCTGACGCAGGCGGGCCGGTACGCAGCGCGGGTCCCGGCGCTGGCCACCCTCGCCCTCGGCGTGCTGCCGGTGATGCGGTCGGCCGACGCCGGGCTGCGGGCGCAGCTGCTCACCGGTGTCGCGTCCGGCGACACAGTGCTGACCGCCGCCATCCGCGAGCCTTCTGCCCCGATGCCGTCCGCGCCGCTGACCATGCTGACCATGACCGGCAGCGGCCGGCCCGCGACGGTGACCGGCCGCAAGATCGGCGTGCCGTACGCGGCGGCAGCCCGCTGGATCCTGGTGCCCTGCAGCGTGCGGCCTGCCGGTGCCGGGCCGGGCGGCACCGCCGTCGCGGTAATCGAGCCAGATGCTGACGGGCTGTCCTGCCAGCGCACTCGCAGCTCGTCCGGCCTGCCGGAGTACACCCTGCGGCTCGACGAGACACCCGTGCTGGCGCTGCTCGACGGCTGCGACGCCGCCGGCCTCAGCCGGCTCGCGATCGCGGGCGCGTGCGCAGTCGCCGACGGCGCTCTGGCGGCGGCACTTGAGCTCACCACTGAGCACGTGCGGAACCGGGAGCAGTTCGGCCGGCCGCTGGCGACCTTCCAGGCAGTAGCCCAGCAGATCGCGGACGTCTACGCAGCAGCCAGGACTCTCCACCTCGCGGCAACCTCGGCCTGCTGGCGGCTCGACACCGGCCCGGATCCGGGCCGGGATACCGATGTGGCGGCGTACTGGCTCGCGCAGTACGGTCCGGCTGCCATGCGCACCTGCCACCACCTGCACGGCGGACTCGGCATGGACGTGACTTACCCGCTGCCGCGCTACTCGGCCCTGCTGACCGATCTCGTCGCGCTGGTCGGCGGCGCGGACGACTGCCTGGACCGGCTCGCAGCGGCGGAAGCGGCTGATGCCTGATGTTCCCTGACCTGACCGACGACCAGCGCGCGCTGCGGGCCGAGCTGCGGTCCTACTTCGCGACGCTCATCTCGCCGGCCGAGCGCGAGATCATGCTGACTGAGCGGCATGGCCCCGTCTACCGGGACGTCGTCAGCCGGATGGGCCGCGACGGCTGGCTCGGCGTCGGCTGGCCTGCCGAGTACGGCGGCCGCGGCCTGGGCCAGATCGAGCAGCAGATCTTCGTCACCGAGGCGGCGCTGGCGGACGTGCCGCTGCCCGCCGTCACTCTGCAGACTGTCGGGCCGACCCTGATGGCGCACGGCAGCCAGGAGCAGAAGGACTTCTTCCTGCCGCGGATCCTGGCCGGCGAGCTGCATTTCGCCATCGGGTATACCGAGCCGGGCGCCGGCACCGACCTCGCGTCGCTGCGCACCAGCGCAGTGCTCGACGGTGATCACTACGTGGTGACCGGCCAGAAGATCTTCACCACCGGCGGCCACGACGCCGACTACATCTGGCTGGCGTGCCGCACTGACCCGGACGCGCCCCGGCACAAGGGCCTGTCGATCCTCATCGTCGACACCGCTGACCCGGGCTACTCGTGGACGCCGATCATCACGCATGACGGCGCGCATCACGTGAACGCCACGTACTACTCGGCCGTGCGAGTACCGGTGACCAGGCGGGTCGGCGAGGAGAACGCCGGCTGGCGGCTGATTACCGCGCAGCTGAACCACGAGCGCGTCATGCTCGGCCCGTCCGGCCGGATCGGCGTGCTGCACCGCCGGGTGCGCGACTGGGCCGCCAGGCAGGCCGGGCCGGACGGGCGGCCGCTGCTTGACCGGCCGGACGTGCGCCGCGCGCTGGCCAGGGCGAGCGCGGCCGAGCGGGTGAACGAGCTGCTGAACTGGCAGGTGGCCGTTGCCGAGACCGTCGACGTCGCGGACGCGTCGGTGACCAAGGTGTTCGGGTCGGAGCAGGTGCAGCGACTCGGCACTGAGCTGGCCGAGCTCGTCAGCAGGCACGGCGACCTGGCCGAGGAGCAGACGGCCGAGCTCGCCCGGTGGCTGGACGTGCAGAACAAGCGGAACACGGTCATGACCTTCGGCGGAGGAGTCAACGAGGTGCAGCGGGAGCTGATCGCGACGGCCGGGCTGAAGCTGCCGCGGGTGCCGCGATGACGGCCGGTCAGGACGAGCCCGGTCAGGGCGAGCACAGTGCCGCCATCCTGGCCGCGGCCGGGAAGATCCGGGCGGCCGGGCCGGGTGAGCCCCGGTTCGCGCGGGACCCGGTGAACCTGCCGGCGATCCGCAACTGGACCGACGCACTCGGGGACGCGAACCCGCTGTACACCGACGCGGAGTTCGCCGCCCGCTCGGGTTACGGGGAGCTTGTCGCGCCGCCGGCGATGGTGCAGGTGTGGACGATGCCGGGACTGCGGCAGCCGCTCACCGGTAGCGCGGACACCGATCCGCTCGGGCAGATGATGGCCGTCCTGGACGATGCCGGATTCGGCTCGGTCGTTGCCACGAACTGCTCCCAGACCTACCACCGGTACCTGCGGCACGGTGAGCTGCTCAGCGTGCGCTCCGAGCTGGCGGACGTCACCGGGCCGAAGCGCACGGCGCTCGGCGACGGCTGGTTCGTGAGCACCAGGAACGTCTGGTACTCGGGCGATGAGCCCGTAGCCGAGATGGACTGGCGGGTGCTCAGGTTCCGGCCGCGGCCGGCCGCAGGGGGCGGCGAAGCGCCGGCTCCCGCGGCTGCTGCGGCCGCAGCGGCCGCGGAGACCGGCGCCGTCATGCGGCCGCCGGTGTCCCCGGACACGGCGTTCTTCTGGGCCGGAACGCAGCAGGGCGAGCTGCGCGTCCAGCGCTGCGGGCAGTGCGGTGCCCTGCGTCATCCGCCCGGGCCGTCCTGCCTGTCCTGCGGCGCCGTCAGCGACCAGGGATACCAGGTGGCGGCAGGCACCGGCACCGTCTACAGCTACGTCGTGCACCGGCATCCGCCCGTGCCGGGCAAGCAGCTCCCGCTCGTAATCGCCCTGGTGGAGCTCACCGAGGGTCCGCGGCTCATGGCCGACCTGACCGGTATCGATCCTGGCGACGTGCGCATCGGCATGCCGGTCCGCGCCACCTTCCTCCGGGTCGACAACGGACTGGTGCTCCCGGCCTGGCGGCCTGACCAGCCCGGCGCGCTGCCTGAGTGGCGGCTGCCGGTCACGGCGACGGTGGTGGTGTCCACCGCGATTGCCACCAGGGACTTCTACCCGGTGCACCACGACCGCGACTTCGCGGTGCGCAGCGGCAGCAGGGACATCTTCCTCAACATCCTCACCTCCACCGGCTTTGTCGCCCGCTACGTCACCGACTGGGCCGGGCCCGAGGCAGCCGTGCGTGGCGTCTCGATCCGCCTCGGCGTTCCGTGCTACGCCGGCGACACGCTGGCCTTCACCGGTCAGGTAGCCAGCGAGGCGGACGGCGAGCGGGTCATCGCGGTAACGGGCAGCTGCAGTACCGGCACGCACGTGACCGGAACGGTCCGGCTCTCCGGGGGCGGCCGATGACGGCCGCGCCGGCGTTCGGCGGCGGCGCCGCGATCGCGGGAATCGGGGCGACGGAGTTCTCCAAGGACTCCGGGCGCAGTGAGCTGAAGCTCGCCGTCGAGGCGGCCCGCGCCGCACTCGACGACGCGGGCCTCTCGCCTGCCGACGTCGACGGCCTGGTCACTTTCAGCATGGACAGCAACGCCGAGATCGCTGTCGCCCGTGAGCTCGGGGCCGGCGAGCTGACCTTCTTCAGCCTGATCGGCTACGGCGGCGGTGCCGCCTGCGCCACCATCCAGCAGGCCGCGATGGCCGTCACTACCGGGGCGGCCAGCGTCGTCGTCTGCTACCGGGCACTGAACGAGCGGTCCGGCCGCCGGTTCGGCCAGGTCGCCCCCGGCGCAGTGCAGGGCGCCACGTCCGCCGCCATCGACAGCGGCTGGCACTATCCGATGGGCCTGGCCACGCCCGCCGCCACGGTCGCGATGGCAGCCCGCAGGTACATGCACGCCTACGGCGCGACCAGCGCCGACTTCGGCCTGATCGCCGTGGCCGACCGCCGGCACGCGGCCACCAACCCGGCGGCCTGGTTCTACCAGCGGCCGATCACGCTGGCTGAGCATCAGCAGTCCCGGTGGATCTGCGAGCCACTGCGCCTGCTGGACTGCTGCCAGGAGACTGACGGCGCCGTGGCCATCGTGGTCACTGGCCTGGAGCGGGCCCGTTCCCTGCGCAGATCACCGGTCGTGATCACAGCCGCGGCCCAGGGCAGCGGACCGGATCAGTACACGATGACGAGCTACTACCGTGACGACCTCACCGGGCTGCCGGAGATGGGCGTGGTCGCCCGGCAGCTCTGGGCCCGGTCCGGCCTCCGGCCAGGCGACATCCGGACGGCGATCCTGTACGACCACTTCACGCCCTACGTGCTCATGCAGCTCGAGGAGCTCGGTTTCTGCGCGCGCGGCGAAGCCAGGGACTTCATCGCGGACGGGGCGATCGAGCTGGGCGGCGCGCTGCCGCTGAATCCGCATGGCGGCCAGCTCGGCGAGGGCTACCTGCACGGTATGAACGGCATCGCCGAGGGCGTCCGGCAGGTCCGCGGCAGCTCGGTCAACCAGGTTCCCGGCGACGGACCGGTGCTCGTCACGGCAGGTACTGGCGTGCCGACCAGCGGGCTCATCCTCGGGCCCGGCTGAACCTCGCCGCTAGGGCAGCGGAGCCCCGGCCGGTTCGGCCGCAGCCTCTGCCTCGGCCTCGCGCAGTCCCCGCAGCGTCATGCTCATGACCGCGGCGACCCCCATCACCGCGGCGAAGGCCAGCATCGCCACCGTGCCGGAGAAATGCTGGACCAGCAGGCCGGCCGTCAGCGGCGCCAGCGCGGCGAGACCGGTCGCGCCGAGGATGACCGTGTTGGTGACCCGGCCGCGCATGTCCTCCGGCGCCGCCCGCAGCATGGCGGCGAACAGCGCGGCATTCGCCGTTGGCGCCAGCAGGAAGGTCGCCGCGACCGGGAGGGCCACCAGCGTCGAGGGCAGCAGCGCAGCAGCGACGGCGAACATCGCTGTGGCACTCACCGCCAGCACGACTACCAGCCGGGACAGGGAAAGGCGGCCCTGAAGCCGCGGCGCGATGACCGCGCCGAGAAGGCCGCCGACCGCGATCCCGGCCTGCGCGAGACCGATGATTCCGGGCGCTGTTCCGTGCCGCCGCAGTGCCAGCGTGACGGTGAAGATCACGCCGGTGAACGCGAAATTGACCAGTGGTGCCTGGATCATGACGGCTCGCAGCAGCGGATGACGCCGTACCAGGTGAATGCCGTCCGCAGCCTCCCGCAGCAGGCTGGTGCGGGAGGCCTGCCGCTCCGGCCTGAAGCGGCCGCGGATCCGGCTGACGGTGCCGCAGGACACCAGGTAGGAAACAGCGTCGCCGAGGAACGGCACGGCCGCCCCGAGGCCGAACAGCGCACCGCCGAGAGCGGGGCCCGCCAGGTTCGCTGCGTAGCTGCGCGCCTCTGTCGCTGCCCAGGCTTCCTCAAGCTGGCCGTCCGCGACGATGCCCGGCAGGGCGGCCGTGGCGGCCGGGTCGAACAGCACGCCGAGACCCCGGTCAGCGATCGCGACAACCAGGACCACCGGCCAGGACACCAGATGCAGGAGAACCAGCGCCCCCAGTGCGGCCAGCGCTACGGCGCGCACGGCATCGCAGCCGATCATCGTCCGGCGCCGGTCCAGCCGGTCCGAGAGCGCACCGCCGGGGAGGCCGATCGCCAGCTGGACCAGGAGCGTCACCGTGCCGACCGCGCCGGCGATCGCCGCCGAGTGGGTCAGCGCCAGGATGAGCAGCGGATAGGCGATGAGGGCGGCTTCCGAGCCGGTATCGGACAGAACCTGCCCGGTCCACAGGAGCCGGAAGCCGCGGTTGCGGCGGAGCGGCACGGGCTCGGGCGAAGGGCCGCCCGCAGCGTCCGCCGCCGTACTGTCGGAACCGGCCGTGCCGCCAGAGCCAGCCGGGCCGTCAGAACCGGCCGTGCCGTCAGAACCGGCCGTGCCGTCAGAACCGGCCGGGCCGTCAGAACCAGCCGGGCCGTCAGAACCAGCGGTGCTGTCCGCCCCGGCGGCACTGTCCGCGGGCCCGGTCACTGCTGACTCCCGGCCGCTCCGGGCTGAGTCTCGCCGGCCTCCGGCGGACGGTCGACCGGGTAGGAGAACAGCAGCAGTTCCACCGGCAGCGCGCCGGGCGGGCGCTTCGACGGGTCGGTCAGCCGGTCTCCGACGCGCGCCAGCAGCAGGTCAGCGACGTCCTGCGTCACCTGCCGCAGCTCCGGGGCGGTGAGATAGAAGAAGTACTCGCTCTCGTCGGCGGCATCCCGCCACTGCTGCGGGTAGGTCGCCCGCGTCCGGATCCAGGTCTGATAGCGGCCAAGCTGCCGTTCGCGCAGCAGGCCGAGGACGGCGTTCGCCGCCAGCTCCGACTCCGGATCGTCCCGCGACGCCGTGATACTGAAGCCGATCGAGGTCATCTGCCAGGGCCTGGCGCGGCCCTTGCCGCCGCCTGCCTCCTCGACGAAGCCGTACTTCGCCAGCTGGCGCAGGTGGAACGAGCAGGTGGTGGCCGACTCGCCGATGCGCTCGCCGACCTGCGTGGCGGTCATGGCACCGCCCAGGCTCAGTTCCTCGATCAGGGCGATGCGGACGGGGTGACCGAGGGCCCGGAGGGTCCGGACGTCGCTGATCGAGCGCAGGTCAGGGAGCGCGTGACCAGCAGTGTCCGCGGATTCTTCGAGAGACATCTCTCGAAAGTAGTCTCTCGACGATTAGCCGTCAAGACGATGATCGGCCGCGCCGGTCCGGAGCTAAGCCCGGCGCCGCGGCGTTGCCACCACTCGGATTACAGCGATAGCGCGCCATCGCCGCGCCCGCGCCCGTCGATGGTGTCGGAGTGCGCACCAAGAACCTCGGCAAGTTCGTTGGCGTGCTCGGTGTCGCTGAGCACCGCCGCCGGATAGGCGCAGAAGAGCGAGAAGCGGTGCTGTGAGGCCAGTTCGTTCCACAGGGCCTCAAGATCGACTGCCGCGCCTGCCTGGCCGGCCTCCCAGAGCACGGCCACCATCTCGCCGAACACTGCGACCTTGCGCCTTCTCCTGGCCGCCTTCTTCATGATCGGGCTGATCACCTTCCAGAAGCTGGACGGGTCGGCGTAGCCGTTGATCATGAACTTGCTCATGGTCTCCTCGGCGTCGAGCGCGAGGTACAGGCCGTGCTCCCTGGCAGCCCGGAGGTGCACGCCCGCCTGCTCAAGGCGCACCTCGATGGCCGCACGGTGCGGCGGAGTCGCCACGACGATGCCGACGCCGTTGTCCCGCATCGCGCCGAGGAGGTAATCAGTCGCTCTCCCGGCGAGGTCGTCATCGGTCTCGTAGAACTGGACAACATGGTCGTGGGGACCGCCGCGAAACACTCTGCAAACCTCTCTCCCGGCTACCGTGCACCACGGTGGCCAGCGGATCGAAGGCCTTATCGGCATCGCTTGCCGGCTGGCCGGCGTGGCAGCCCACGGCGGGCCCGGTCGCGGCCGGACGCAGGTGAGCCGGTTAGGTCCTGCCCAGGACATCGTCATGTAATCACGGCGCTCCAGCCGCCGCCAGACCGTCAGCAGCGTCGAGCGCCGCCAGATAGCCGAAGGTCATCGCCGGCCCGATCGTGGCTCCGGGTCCGGCGTAGCTGCGGCCCATCACCATCGCGCTGGTGTTGCCCGCCGCGTACAGGCCCTCGATGCAGCTGCCGTCGGGCCGCAGCACCCGCGCGTGCTCGTCTGTCCGCAGGCCGCCCTTGGTGCCCAGGTCGCCGGGGACGATCCTGATGGCATAGAAGGGCGGGCTGGCCAGCGGCGCCAGGTTCGGGTTGGGCTTGCAGCGCGGGTCGCCGTAATACCGGTCATAGGCGGAGTCGCCGCGGCCGAAGTCGGCATCCTTGCCCGCGCGGGCGAACTCGCTGAACTTCTCCACGGTCTTGGTGAGGGCCTCGGCCGGGACCCCGATCTGGCCGGCCAGCTCGGGCAGCGTGGCCGCCCGCACGATCACGCCGGACCGGTACCAGCGCCGCGGCAGCGGCTTGCGCGGCGGTATACCGGTGAAGACATAGCGGTTCCGGTAGCGCTGATCGGTGATCATCCAGCACGGGATATGCGGGTTCTCCGGCGTGTGCCGGTCGTACATGGCGTGCACGGCATCCACGTACGGCGCCGCCTCATTGACGAACCGCTCGCCCGCCCCGTTGACCAGAATGCTGCCCGGCAGGCTGCGCTCAGCCAGGCAGAACACGGGCCCGCTGGCGAGCGGAATGGACGGGCCCCACCACGATTCGTCCATCAGTTCCAGTACGCCGCCGGCCCCTCGCCGGCCGTGATCCCGTCGCCGGTGTTGCCGGGCGAGCCGACCGTCCACTCAGTCGCGGCCGGCGCGGCCTGGTAGCGGCGGCGCATCTCGTCGTTGCGCTCGAATCCGCCGCTGGCCAGCAGGACACCGCGGCGCGACCGCACGACGACCGGCTGGCCGTCCCGCACCGCCCGGACGCCGGTGACCCGGCCGTTCTGCACGGACAGCCCGGTCATCGGGGTGCTGAGCCAGACCGGGACGCCCGCGGCCGCCAGCCCAGCCCGCAGACCGGCCGCCAGCGCCTGGCCCATGCTCAGCAGCTGCCGCCGGCGGATCCTGGTGATGACCATCCGGCCGGTCACCCTGGCGGTTGTCCACACTGCCCGCGGGTGGGAGGTGCCGAGGATCATCCACCGGTAGTTCGCTTGCGTGACCGTGATCCCGGCGGGCGCCGGCAGGTACGGCGGCCGCAGCCGGCCCAGCTCAGGTCCGAGGACGCGGCCGTCCAGCGGGACCGGCTCGAGCGACCGGCCGCCGGCCTTCCCGCCCGGCGCCTCGGGATAGTAGTCGCAGTAGCCAGGCACCCAGGCAAACCGCAGCGGCGTCGCAGCCAGGACGAGATCAAGCATTGCCGGACCATGCTGGAGAAACGCGTTGCGCAGGGCCGCCGGCACCGCCTCGCCGGCGACATGCGCCAGGTAAGCGCGGGCCTCTGCGGGGGTGTCCGCGACACCCGCCGCCCGCAGCACCGCGTTGCCGGGGATCCACACCCCGCCGCCGGACCGGGCCGTTGACCCGCCGAAGAACTCCGTCTTTTCCAGCACCACCACGCTGAGGCCCTGCCGCGCTGCCGTCAGCGCTGCCGTCAGGCCAGCCGCGCCGCTGCCCACGACCACGAAGTCGAATTCCGGCTCCTCGGCTGTCATCAGGTCTCCGTGTTCGCTCCGGCGGCATAGCCTCAGCGCGGCGCTGGCCTCGCCGTTCATAGTAGAACACGTTTCAGTTTTGGCCGGGAAGCCCGAGCCTGGCCGTAGGGGTCAGGAGCTGATCTGCACCCTGCTGTGGTCACCGAGCACCAGCCGGTGCGCCTTCGGTACCTTCGGCGCCCGGGTGACCTGCACGTTGTGGCCGATCAGGGAGGCCTCGATCCGGCGGACGCCGTGAATCGAGGCACCGCGGAACACGATCGAGTACTCGATCTCGCTGTCGGCAATGTCACAGCCCTGCTCGATCGAGGTGAACGGGCCGACATAGGAGTCGGACACCGTGGAGCCAGCGCCGATGATCACCGGCCCGACGATGCGCGATCCGCTGACCCGTGCGCCCTCCTCAACGACCACCCGGCCGATCAGCTCGCTGGCGGCGTCAACCTCACCGTGAATAGCCGGCTCGAGGCCTTCCAGCACCAGCCGGTTGACCTCGAGCATGTCGGTGACGTTGCCGGTGTCATGCCAGAAGCCGGAGATGACGACCGACTGAACCACCCGGCCGGTGTCGATGAGCGCCTGGATCGCCTCGGTGATCTCCAGCTCGCCGCGCCAGGACGGCGTCAGGCCGGGGACCACGTCATGCACCGCCGGGGAGAACATGAAGATGCCGACCAGCGCCAGGTTGCTCTTGGGCTGGCTCGGCTTCTCCTCCAGGCCGATCAGCGTGCCGGCCTCGTCGAGTTCCGCGACGCCGAAGCGGCTCGGCTCAGCGACCGGCGTCAGCATCACCAGCGCGTCCGGCTGCGACGCCCGGAACTGCTCGGTCAGCCCCCGGATCCCGCCGAGCAGGAAGCTGTCGCCCAGCCACATTACGAAGGGGTCGTCGCCCAGGTAATCACGGGAGATCAGCACCGCATGGGCCAGGCCGAGCGGCGCTTCCTGGCGGATGTAGGTCACCTTCAGCCCCCACGCGGAGCCGTCACCGACGGCATCCTGGATGGCGGCGGCGGTCTCGCCGACCACGATGCCCACATCGGTGATCCCGGCGTCGGCGATGGCTTCCAGCCCGTAGTACAGCACCGGCTTGTTGGCGACCGGGACCAGCTGCTTCGCCGAGGTGTGCGTGATCGGCCGCAGCCGCGTGCCTGACCCGCCGGCCAGGACCAGCGCCTTCATCGTGCCGCCGCCAGCCCGGCCGGCTCGGGGAGCCGCGGCGCGCTCTCGTCCCGCAGCCGCTCGAGCCACCACGGGTTGTCCCTGGCCCACTGGATCGTCCTGGCCAGGCCGTCGCGCAGGCCGACCGCTGCCTCCCAGCCGAGCACGGCCCTGGCCTTGCTGCTGTCCGGCACCCGCCGGCTGATGTCCTGGTAGGCCGGGCCCCAGGCGGCAGCCGTATCGAGCGGCGCGGGCGGCAGGTCCAGTCCGGTGAGCTCGCAGATCAGCGCGATGACCTCGGCGATCGTGCTCTCGCGCTGATTGCCGATGTTGAAGTGCTCGCCGTCGGCGGCCGGCGAGGTGCCGGCCAGCACGGTGCCCCGGATAGCGTCATCGACGTAGGTGAAGCACCGGGTCTGGCTGCCGCTGTCGTAGACCTCGGGCGGCAGTCCCCGCAGCGCCCGGTGGACGCTGCGGCTCACCACGTACGCCGGGCGCTGCCGCGGCCCGTAGACGTTGAAGTACCGGATGATCGCCGCCCGTACCCCGTACTGCCGGATGTAGCCGAATGTCAGGTGCTCGGCCAGGCCCTTGCTGCTGGAGTAGGACCAGCGATCGGTCGCCGTGCTGCCGAGCACCCGGTCGGAATCCTCCCGCCAGGGCGACGCCGGGTTCTTCCCGTACACCTCGCTGGTGCTCGCGAGCACGATCTTCGCGCTGTGGTCGCGAGCGGCGCGCAGAAGGTTGAGCGTTCCCAGCAGGTTGATCTCGACGACGTCAGCCGGCGCCGACAGGTAGCGGTCGACGCCGACAACGGCCGACAGATGGTAGATAACCTCGACGCCAGGCGGTATCGCGGCAGCCACGGCCCGCTCGTCGCGAACGTCGCCGCTGACGTAGCGAACGGATCCGGCCGGGCCGGGCACCGGGGCGGCCTGGTCGAGAACCGTGACGTCGTCCCCCTGCCCCGCCAGGTACTCGGCCAGATGGCTGCCGATGAAGCCGCAGCCGCCCGTGATCAGAACGCGGCCCATCAGTACCGGTCTCCCCTCGCCACGCCGGTCAGCGCCCGATCCCCCGGTAGGTGAAGCCCAGGCCGCGCATCTCCTTGATGGTCTGCGCCGGATAGTAGGCCCGGCCGTCGACGATCAGGCAGGGCATGGATACCTGGCCGGCCAGCTCGGCCAGGTCGAGCGCGCGGAGCTGATCATGCCCGGCCAGGACGGCGACGCAATCGGCGCCGCGGACGGCTGCCGCGGCCGAGCTGGCCGGCTCGAGCCCGAACTCGGCGGCCGCGCACTCGGGCGCCACCAGCGGATCGAAGATAGCGACCTCGCGGCAGGAAGCGCGCAGCGCGGCCACGACCGGCCGGACCGGGGTGTTCCGCAGGTCATTGGTGTTGTTCTTGAAGGCAAGACCAAGGACGGCGACTCTGGCAGCAGCCGGATCCTTGCCCAGCTCGCGCAGCCCGGCGCAGATCAGGTCGTGGGTGTAGCCGGGCATGGTGTCGTTGACCTCGCGCGCCGTCTGCGCCATCCGGAGGTCAACGCCGTGCTGCCGGGCGACCGCCCACAGGATCCACGGGTCCTTGGTGAGGCAGGACCCGCCGACGCCGACGCTCGGCAGCAGCACATTGACGTGCGAGCCGCCCTTCGGCAGGGAGTTCGCCCCGGCGATCACGTCCAGCACGTCGAGGTCCAGCGCGCCGCACAGCTTGGCCAGCTCGTTGGCCAGCGCCACGTTCGCGTCGATCCACCAGTTGTCGGTGAGCTTCACCAGCTCAGCCGTGGCCGCGCTGCCGAACTCGATTACCGGGGAGCCGAGCGTGCCGGACCAGAAGGCCGCGGCTGCCGCGGTGCTCTCCTCGTCGCAGCCGCCGACGACGATCGGGATGGTGGCGAACTGGCCGAGCGCATTGCCCTCGGCGAGCCGCTCCGGGCAGAACGCCAGGCCGAAGTCCTGCCCCTGGGTGAGTCCGCCCTGCTCCAGCAGCTCCCTGACCAGGCCCTGCGTCGTTCCCGGCGGCACGGTGCTCTTCAGGATCACCAGCTGGCCCGGCCGCAGGTGCGGCGCGAGGCGGGCGCACGCGGCCTCGAGGTAGCCAGTCATGATCCGCCGTTCCGCGTCGATCGGTGTGCCGACCGCGATCAGGATCACGTCCGTGTCCGCGACCCCATCGAACTCGCTGGCAACCGTCAGCGTCCCGGCGGCACGGGCTGCCTGCAGCGCATCGGCCAGGCCCGGCTCGTTGAAGCGGCAGCGGCCCGCCGCGATCTCGCCCACGAGCGCCGGGTCGCTGTCGATGCCGAGTACGCGGATGCCCCGGCTGGCCAGGCTCGCCCCGATGCACGAGCCGACATAGCCGAAGCCGATCACCGCGACTGCCGGCTGCCCGTCGCCGGGCAAGAATTTCACGTCGCAATCCCCCCGGATTGTCAGGTGACCAGTCGTCTCGCGCTGGCTGAGGCAGTCCGCCGGATGCCACGCTGGACGGCGCCGGCGGACACGAAAGGGTGCACAGCAGCGAATCCACCAGACGATAGGTTTCGTGCCGAATATCGTATTCAACGCGAAGCGGTCTTCGCAGGCGCTCTGCGATCCTGTCCGTGCGCGTCTGCTATCGCCCTGGCGGTAGCAAACGCACACGGACGACCGGTGCCTGGCCGTCCGCACAGCCGCCGTCCTTGTGCTCAGGGCCAGTCACGCTCAGTCGCCTGCAGCCGGGGCGCCCGGTGTCAGCCGGAACAACCGCGACGACAGCGAGGCTCAGCAGGGCACCGGCTAGCAGCGCGACGCCGTGAATGTTCTCGGCAGCCGCCAGGGCGATGCCGCAGGCGAGAACGGCTCCGCCCGCGACCCGCTCGGCTGGCCACCCGCGGGCCCGCAGCAGGCGAACGGCGGGAGCGGTCACCGCGAAGATCACGACCGCGGGGATCACGCTGACCGTGGCGACGAGCGCTCCGGCCCATAGCAGCTGCGCGTACGGCGCCGCCGGCGGCAGCCCCGGATCGCCCCGGAGCATGAGGACCGCGAGGGCGCCTGCCAGCCCGCAGACTGCGACCGAGTTCCCGGCGCCGACCGGCTGCCAGGCGTACCCCGCCAGCTCGCCAGCCGCGCCCCCGGCCAGATACAGCGCGAGCCACTGCGGCCGGGACAGCACCTGCTCGGCGATGACGCCGATCAGCGCGAGGAACGCCAGGTTGGAGACGGTGCCCGCCACACCGCCGTCCTGGACGCAGAGCGAGGTCAGGGTGCGCCACCACTCGCTGCCGAGCCCGGACGGCCGGCGCTCAAGGCTGGTGAGCACGGCCGGCACGGCGAACTGCAGGCACGACGGCACGGCGGTGATGACCAGCACTGCGGCGGTCAGCCACGGCGCCCGCCGGATTCGCATGTCCATGGTGTCAAACTTAGGTCGGACATAAAAATATGTCAAACCTAAACTTGTATCTGACCTAACACAAGGCTAGTCTGCTGCTCATGGCTACCGGGCTGCGGGAACGGCGCAAGCAGGAGACCCGCCTGGCGATCTCGGACGTCGCGACGGCGCTCTTCATCGAGCACGGCTTCGACGAGGTGACGATCTCGCAGGTAGCGGACGCGGCCGGCGTCGCGAAAATGACCGTCACCAATTACTTTCCGCGCAAGGAGGACCTGGTCTTCGACCGCGCCGGCAGCGTAATCGCGCACCTGGCCGCCGTCATCGCGGGCCGGGCGGCCGGGGAGAGCTTCCTGGCCGCGATCCGCCGTGACTACGCCGATTCGCTGGCCGCGGGCGACGGCACGGCCGGAGTGACGTCACCGGGCTTCGCCGCGATGGTCAGCGGCAGCCCTGCGCTGTCTGCCCGCGGCGCCGAGATCGCGTCCCTGCAGGAGCAGGCGCTCGGCGATGCGCTCGCTGCCGAGACCGGAACGGACACCCCGCAGCAGCGGCTCGCCGCCGCCCAGCTCGCCGGCGCCACGCGCGTCCTGTACGCCGAGGCGAGCCGCCTGAGCCTGGCCGGGCAGCCGGGGGAGCAGATCACGGCGGCGCTCGCCGCGGCCGCGTCGGACGTGTTCGGCCTGCTGGAGCCGTCGCTGGGCGGCTACGGTGCCCGGCGCTAGGGCGCGTCTCCCAGCCGGGTGCGCGGCGGCATCGCCTGGCGGCATCGCCTGGCGGGCCGGCCAGCCGGGGGACCGGAAATCAAGTCGCCGCTGCCCGCCTCGCCCGGTACGGTCTCGTTCATGGCATGCCGTATGAGTGAGGTCGTGCTCGGTTGCCGCGACCCTGAGGTGCTCGCGCGGTTCTGGTGCGAGGTCCTGGACTTCGTCGTGCTCGATCGCGAGGAGGACTGCATCGAGATCGGGCCCCGCGAAGGGTTCGGCGGCCCGCAGCCGACCATCGTCCTCGCTCGCGGGGACGAGCCGGAGAAGGGGAAGTCCCGGCTGCACATCGACGTCAACGCCACGGACCGCGATCAGGGTGCCGAACTCGAGCGCCTCCTGAAGCTCGGGGCCCGCCCGGCCGACATCGGCCAGACCGGCGAGGAGTCCTGGCACGTGCTCGCTGACCCCGAAGGCAACGAGTTCTGCCTGCTCAGGGCCCGCCTCAGCCCGCTCTGACGGGTATCGCCGGCAACGGGGGCCGCGCCCGGCCTCCGCGCCGGACCCCGAGACCGGCCCTAGTCGTAGCTGACGCTGACCTGCGGCGTCAGCGCAACGGACTGGCAGGCAAGAATGAGCCCGCCGGCGAGATCGGCGTCGTCGAGCACCTCGTTCCCGGCCATCTCCACCTGACCCGACGCGAGCGTGCAGGCGCACGCCCCGCAGATGCCCTCGCGGCAGGAGAACGGCGGGTCCAGCCCGCCGTCGATCAGCACATCCAGCATCCGCCGCCCGGCCGGCCAGTCCAGCGTGCGCGTCCGGGCGTCGAAGGTCACCTCGAGCGTTGCCGCCACCCCGGCCGTCACCGGCTCCGGCGCGTCGAAGGGGTTGTGCTGCAGCGACAGGAATCGCTCCACCCGGACGCCGCGCGGCGGGACGCCGGCCTCCGTGGCCGCCGCCCGCACCACGGACAGGAACACGTCGGGTCCGCTGGCGTAGATCTGGTACGCGCGGAACGGCCGCAGCAGCGGGAGCAGCCGCTCGCCAGTCGGCAGGCCCTGCAGCACGTCCAGCCAGTGCACGACCAGCAGCCGCGGCCCGGCCGCTGCGGCAAGGTCCCTCAGCGCCCGGCCGAAGATCACCGAGCGCTCGTCCCGGTTGGCGTAGACGAGCACGACCCGGCCCGTGCCTGCGGCGAGCACCGACTTCAGGATCGACATCACCGGCGTGATGCCGCTGCCGGCGGCGAGCAGCAGGAAGTCGTCGTCCAGCGACGACGGCACGAACATGCCGGCCGGCGGCAGCACGTCCAGCACGGTGCCCGGCCTGACGTTGTCCGCGATCCAGCGCGACGCGTAGCCGTCCGGCGTCTGCTTGACGGTGACCGTCAGCGCATCGCCGGTGTACGGCGAGCTGCACAGCGAGTAGCAGCGGGCGACGGATCCGCTGCGCTCGCTCGGAATGCGCAGCGTCAGGAACTGACCGGGCTGATAGGCGAACGCGGATTCAAGGCCGGGCGGCACCGCGAACACCAGCGAGCAGGCCTCGGCGGTCTCTGCGACTACCTCCGTGACCCGGAGCTGGTGGAAGGGCCGGCCGGACGCCGTCATCACGGCGGCGCCACCGGCAGCAGGCCTGCCAGGACCGCGGCCTCGATGCTCGCCCGCATCGCCTCGCAGCGCTCGATCAGCGCCGTCTGCTGGCCGAGCGCGGTCCGCCGGGAGAACTCGGCGCACTGCCGGACGGCCGCGGCGTCCCACTGGACGCTGGTGTGCCGGAAGCTGAACTTGGCTGCCAGCACCACCGCGCCGCAGCTGCCGCAGGCGACCGGGCAGTACACCGACTGCCGCTCGTCCGGCAGTGCCGGGGTGCCGGGCAGGACCGCATCGGTCATGCCGGGCCGGCCGGCTGGCCGGCTGGCGGGCCGCGAGGTTGGCGGCGACCTCGGCCTCCCAGGCCTCGACCGCGCGGGTGGTATCGATCTCGAACTCGTGCCGCGCGACCATGTCCGCCGGGATGTCCTCCACGTCGGTGTAGAACTGCTCGTACCAGCGCCGCAGCTGGTAGACCGGGCCATCGTCGGCGCACAGCAGCGGGTTGTCGATGCGGCTCTTGTGCGTCCAGATGTCCACGTCCTGCTGGAAGCCGAGCCCCACGAACCTGGCGAATCTGGCCGCGACCTTGTCGGCCTGCTCCGGGGACAGGCCCGGCAGCTTCTTCACGATCACGCCCCACTGCAGCACGAAGCGCTCCGGCGTGACCGGATAGTGGCAGTTGATCAGCACGGCGTCCATGGGCACGCCGTGGTAGTCGTAGTTCAGGTAGTCGATCATGTACGAGGGGCCGTAATACGCCGCCTCCGACACCAGCCCGATCTCGGTGGCGCCGCCGTTCGCCGTCGCCGCATCCGGCTCATAGTCCTGCCGCGACCTGGTGTTGAGGTACTGGCTGGCGATGTGGCCCTCGAAGACGTTGCGGAAGTAGGTCGGGAACGCGAAGTGGATGTAGAAGAAGTGCGCCATGTCCACGACGTTGTCGACGACCTCGCGGCAGTTGGCGTCCACGGTCAGGCTGTCCCAGGTCCAGCCGGACCAGTCCGCCGAGTAAGCGCCGTCGATCCGCGGGATGGTGACCGCGGCGGGAGGCGGGCTGCCCTGCGGGTCGTGCCAGATGAACAGCTGCTGGTTCTGCTCGAGCGTCAGCCAGGAGCGCGTCCGCGCCGCCGGCGGCACCCGCCGCGAGTACGGGATCTTCGTGCACTTGCCGTCCGCGCCCCAGCGCCAGTCGTGAAACGGGCAGGCGACCGAGTCGCCCTTGACCGAGCCGCGGCTCAGGTCGCCGCCCATGTGGCGGCAGTAACCGTCGAGCACGTGCAGGTCCCCGTCCGGGCCGGCGAAGACCACGAGCCTGGTGCCGAACGCGTCGACAGCATGCGGGCTGCCGTCGCGGAACGGCGCGGCCAGGCCGAGGCAGTGCCAGCCCCGCGCGAACCTGGACGGCGGCGCGCCAGCGTCGATACTCCGCGCTCCGTTCCGGTCGTTCATCAGTCCTCCAGCAAGGGCCGGCCCGCTGACCAGCCAGACCGCACGCCAGGGGCAGTCCGGGCCGCTACCCCCTAGACTAGAACATGTTCTAGTCTAGGGGTATTGTGCGGCTGGCCACAGTCGTCGCGATCGGAGGCCCCGCAGTGGCTGAGTACGTCGGGCACGAGGTCGTCGAGGGCGTCCGCGACCTGCTCCCGGTGCTCCGGGACCGCGCGCAGGAAACCGAGGACGCGCGGGTCGTGCCCGCGGAATCCGTCAAGTCCCTGGCTGAGACGGGTTTCTTCCGGCTGCTCCAGCCCGCCAGCTTCGGCGGCCTCGAGGCCGACCCGCTGACTTTCTACACCGCGGTGCGGCTGATAGCGAGCGCCTGCGGCTCCACCGGCTGGGCCTGCTCCGTCCTCGGCGTGCACCCGTGGCATGTCGGGCTCTTCCCGCCGCAGGTGCAGCAGGAGGTGTGGGGAGACGACCCGGCGACCCGGATCTCGTCCTCCTATGCACCGACCGGCAGGGCCCGGCTGGTCGAGGGCGGCCATCAGGTCAGCGGCCGGTGGAGCTTCTCCTCCGGCTGCGATCACGCCACCTGGGTCCTGCTCGGCCAGATCGTCACCGACGATCACAACCGGCCTGTCGACTTCCGGACCTTCCTGCTGCCGCGCGCCGAGTACGCGATCGACGATGTCTGGGACACCGTGGGCCTGCGCGGCACCGGCAGCAACGACATCATGGTCGCGGACGTGTTCGTGCCCGAGTACCGGTCGCTGAGCTTCGTGGACGTCTCCAGGCTCGTCGTGCCGGGGCAGGCACTCAACCCGGCGCCGCTGTACCGGCTCCCGTACGGGTCGGTTTTCTCCTACGGGATCACCGCGCCGATCATCGGCATGGCGACCGGCGCCTACGAGGCGCACGTGACCTACCTTCGCGAGCGGGTCCGGGTCGCCTACGCCGGCCAGAAGGCGGCGCAGGATCCGTTCGCGCAGGTGCGCGTTGCCGAGGCAGCCGCCGAGATCGACAGCGCCTGGCTCGCGCTGGAGCGGAACATGACCGACCTGATGGGGTACGTGCGGGCCGGCCAGCCCATCCCCGTCGAGGTCCGGCTGCGGGTGCGGCGAGATCAGGTCCGCGGGACCGGCCAGTCGATCCGCGCGGTCGACCGGCTGTTCGAGAATTCAGGCGGCCGCGCGCTGAAATCCGGGACGCCGATCCAGCGCTTCTGGCGCGACGCGCACGCGGGCCGGGTGCACGCCATCAACGACCCGGAGCGGGCGCTGTCGATGTTCGGCGGCGGCGAGTTCGGCCTGCCCGTCCCGGCCGACGCAATGCTGTGATCCGGCTCATCCCGGCGGGCCGCCGGTGACCGGCTCCGGCGGCGCGCCGGAACGCCGCAGCGCCGAGATCGGCGGGCTGCCGGTCGCTTACTACGACTCGGGTCCGGTGCAGGCCGGGCCCGCGGCGTCCCGCCCGGGCGGGACGGGCCGCGGCGACGCGGACACCGTGGTGCTGCTGCACGGCGGCGGCCCGGGCGCGTCCTCGTGGAGCAACTTCGGGCCGAACCTGCCGGTTATCGCCAGGCGGTTCCGCGCGGTGATGATGGATCTGCCCGGCTATGGCGGGACAGCAGCGCGCCCGGCCACCGGGCACTTCTTCACTGTCGCCGCTGAGACGCTGGCCGCGCTGCTGGACGAGCTCGGCATCGGCAAGGTCCACCTGATCGGCAACTCCCTGGGCGGCGGCTCGGCCATGCGGTTCGCGCTGAGCTATCCCGAGCGGGCCGGACGGCTCGTGCTGATGGGGCCGGGCGGCCTGACCCTGAACGTGCTCGCGCCTGATCCAACCGAGGGAGTCCGCCGGCTGATGGAGTTCGGCGCGCCGCCGGGCCCGAGCCGGGACAAGATGGAGGCCTTCCTGCGTGTCATGGTGCACGATCAGCGGCTGATCACCGACGAGCTCATCGACGAGCGGTTCGCGGTGGCCAGCCAGCCCGAGGCGCTCGCCGCTATGGTCTCGGTGGGCGCCTCGTTCTTCGGCGAGCACGCCGAGGACGGCATGCTCTGGCGCGAGGCCCACCGCCTCCGGCACGAGGTGCTGCTGATCTGGGGCCGCGAGGACCGGGTGAACCCGCTGGACGGCTCGCTGATCGCGCTGAAGCAGCTCCGCCGGGCGCAGCTGCACGTGTTCGGCGGCTGCGGCCACTGGGCGCAGCTGGAGAAGTTCGATGAGTTCAATGAGCTCTCGCTCCGGTTCCTTTCAGGAGGCGCGGCATGACCGGCCTGATCAGCTCTCTGGGATACCTGCGGATCGAATCGGCTGACCCGGCTGCGTGGCGGGAGTTCGGCACGAAGGTGCTCGGCCTGACTGAGGGCCGCGGCCCCGACCCGGACGCGGTCTACCTGCGAATGGACGACTTCCCGGCCCGGCTGATCATCGTGCCGGGCGACGCGGAGCGACTGCTGGCCACCGGCTGGGAGGTCGCCGGCGACCAGGACCTTGCCGAGGTAGAGCGCGCACTCGCGGCTGCGGGAGCGCCGGTCAGGACCGCCAGCGAGGCCGAGCTCGCGGACCGGCGCGTCGGCAGGCTCCTGCACGCGGAGGATCCGTCCGGGAACGCGCTGGAGATCTTCAGCGGTGCCGCGCTGGACAGCCAGGCGGTCAGCCAGTACGGCACTGCCTTCGTCACCGGCAGCCAGGGCCTCGGCCACGTCGTGCTGCCCGCGGTCAGCGACGAGGAGACGCTGGCGTTCTACACCGGCCTGCTCGGCTTCCGGCTCCGTGACTCGATGCGGCTGCCCGGCGAGTTCTTCGGCAGGCCGGGCACCCAGGTCTGGATGCGCTTTCTCGGCTGCTGCCCGCGGCATCACTCGCTGGCGCTGGCGCCGATGGACCCGGCAGCGGGCATCGTGCACCTGATGATCGAGGTCGCCACGCTGGATGATGTCGGCCGGGCGCTCGATCGCTGCGTCCGGCGCAAGGCGCCGGTCAGCTCGACCCTTGGCCGGCACGCCAACGACCTGATGGTCTCCTTCTACGTGCAGACGCCCGGCGGGTTCGACATCGAGTACGGCACCGCCGGCCGGGTCGTCGACGACGCGACCTGGGTCAGCAGGGAGAGCACCGCCGTCAGCCTCTGGGGGCACGTGTTCAGCGGCGGCGGCACGCACTGAGCCGCGGCGCGGTCCCGCGCGAGCGAGCACGCCGGCCAGGCGGGACACTGGGGGCATGGACCTTCCGTCGCCCGGGCCAGATCCGCAGCGGTTCCGCCAGGTACTGGGTCATTTCGCCACCGGCGTCACAGTGATCACCGGCATGCACGAGGACGCGCCGGCGGGCTTCGCCTGCCAGGCGTTCGCCGCCCTGTCGCTGGAGCCGCCGCTGGTGCTGTTCTGCCCGGCCCGGTCGTCCGGGACCTGGCCGCGGATCGCGCGCGTCGGGGAGCTGGGCGTGAATGTGCTCGCAGACGGCCAGCGTGACCTCGCCCGCCGGTTCGGGGTGACCGCGGCCGACAAGTTCGACGGAGTCGAGTGGCACCCCGGCCCGAACGGCGCGCCGATCCTGAGCGGCGTCCTCGCCTGGGCGGCGTGCACAGTGGAGACGGTCCACGAAACCGGCGACCACTTCGTCGTGATCGCCCGGGTCACCGATCTCGGCGACTGCGCCGCCGGCGATCCGCTGCTGTTCTACCGGGGCCGCTTCACCCTGTCGGCAGCGCAGGAGGACAGTCCGCCCGAGGTGGTCGACACGCTGCTGGCGTGGCCGCGCTACGCCGACTGGATGTGATCCCGTCGTGAGCAGGACGCCAGTCAGCGCGCCGGGAGAACCCGAGCCAGGCGACGCCTTCGGCGCGGCCCTGCTTGACCAGCTGGCCGGCATCGCGGACCCGATCGTGATCGAGCGCGACGACGGGCTGGTGACAACAGATACGACTGACTACCTGACCGGGCTGGACGAGCGCGACCTGTGGTCGCTCGACCGGGCTGGCGGCCGGGTTCTGGATGTCGGAGCGGGCGCGGGCCGGGCGTCGCTGGTCCTGCAGGAGCGCGGCCACGAGGTGGTGGCGCTGGATGTGTCGCCCGGCGCGGTCCGGGCCTGCCGGGACCGGGGCGTGCGCGAGATCTTCGCGGGCTCCGTCGCCGAGGCCGCGGCGGGACCGCTGGCCGGCAGCTTCGACAGCGTGCTCCTGCTCGGCAACAATCTCGGACTGCTCGGCTCGGCCGAAACGGCCGGGCCCTGCCTGGACTACCTCGGCGCGCTGCTGAAGCCGGACGGGGTGATCGTCGGTACCGGCCTGGATGCCTATCAGACGGACAGGCAGGTGCATCTGGACTACCACGACCGCAGCCGCCGCCTCGGCCGGATGGGCAGTCAGCTGACCTTCCGGGTGCGGTACCAGCGGCTGGCGACCTGCTGGCTCGACTGGCTGGCGATGTCGCCGGATGAGCTAGCGGCGCTGGCAGGCGCCGCCGGCTGGGAGGTCGCCGACCTGCTGCCTGGCGGTACCTACGCCGCCGTGCTTCGCCGGGCGACGCAGATCCGGCAGTGACTCAGCGACCGCTTCCAGCGCTGCCGTCCGGGCGGACGGGGCGCCGGGCGGCAGGCGCGATCACGCCGCTCAGGCGGCTGATGCCGAGCCGGATTACAAGTCGCCTGTTCGCGATCATGTCCTCGTCGAACGCGGGCCGGTCCACGCTGCCGTAGAAGGCCGCGTGCAGGTCGGCCAGCTCGTTCGCGGCCGGGTCACCGGCCGTAGCAGCGGCAGCGGACAGTGTGGCCGTACCGGATCCGACGGCGTAATGCCAGAAGTCCTGGCCGACCACGTACAGGGCGGCACGGGCGTCCCTGGTCAGGTTCCGTGCCTTAACCCGGTCGGCGGTGGTGGAGATCCGGACGAGCCGGGCAGCCGCGTCAGGCACGTAGAGGATGTTGGACAGCTGGGGCCCGCCGTCCCTGCCGACGGTCGCCAGCGTGCCGTGCGTGCTGCCGGCGATGACCTGCCAGAGCTCGTCCTGGGTCGGCATCAGCCGGTGCCGGCGCCGGCGTCGTCCGCGAGCAGCCCGAGGCCGATGCCGAGCATCCACACGTCCTTGCTGATCCCGGCGCCCGCCTGGGTCGGCCAGACGCTGCCGGGCTTATGCAGGGCCGGAGTGCGCAGGTACATCGCGACCAGGCTGCCGGCGAAGCCGGTCAGCGCAGCTCCCGCGAGCTTCCTGGGCACGACCGGGATCAGCAGGGCGGCGCCGGTACCGATCTCGGCCGCCGACAGAGCCTTCAGGAACGTGGCGGGCGGCATCTTCGACACGACCGGGAAGGCACCGGCAGCCATGGCGTGCACGGCCTTGGCCTGCTCCTCACTCCCGTTCCATTTCTCCAGGCCTGAGTGCAGGATGTACGCGCCAGTTGCGACCCGGGCCGGGATATCGCGCAGATGCCGGAACATCACTGCTCCTTGTCAGCCTGAAACCAGGCGGGTAGTCAGCGGACAGCTTTCAGCAATCACGCCTGCGTGCTGTACCCGGATGAGTGCGCCTCGGTGGCCGCCATCTCCTTCACGAGCACATGCAGCTTGCTGATCCGTGCGTCCAGATCGGTCAGGAAGCCCTGGACGGCCTGCCGCTTGGCCTCGACCGTGGCACGCAGATCCTGCTGCAGCTTCAGGCTCTCACGAACCAGCTCCAGCCGCTCGGCAGAGCTGGTCTCCTCGTCGTGATAGGCCAGCCGGATTTCCGCCAGCCGGTCCTCCCCCCGCAGGACCAGGGCGATCTCGTCGAGGTTGAAGCCCAGCAGCTCCTGCAGCTGCCGGATCCTGGTGACCCGGGCGAGGTCCTCCGCGGAGTAGCGGCGCAGGCCGCCAGGAGTGCAGCCGCACGGCGTAAGCAGGCCGATCTGCTGGTAGTAGCGGAGCGCGCGCTGGGACACACCCGCCTTCTCGGCGGCCGCGCCGATTCCCAGCAGCTGCTCCTGGGCATGGGCGTTCACGGGCTCCGCCGTGGGGCCCGCGCGCGTCTGGCTTCCGCTTCCGGTCATCGGCTAATGACTCTCGCCCAGCGCTTCCTGCGCGCCGCTGAACTCCGGCTCGGCAGTCTCCGCGTCGGGCGGATAGCTCACCATCTCGCCGACCAGGGCGTCAACCGGGGCCTCGGCCTCGACCGGCGCACCGTGCACGTACCGCTTGCCGCGCAGCGCCGACGCGATGATCGCGATCAGCGTCGCGATCGCCGCGAACGTGAATGCCAGGTGCAGTCCGCTGGCGAACGGCTCCTCGATCAGGTGCGGGAAGAAAGACCGTCCGGTGATGTAGGCGACCTGCTTGGGCGGCATCTTCGCCAGCACGCCGGTCGGACCGAGCAGCTCCTGGATCGGGTTGTACCCGAGGAACGCGGAGAACAGGCTGCCGATCGGCGGCTCGTTTGCCACTGCGTGCGCGGCGACGGGCGGAACGCCGGCAGCCGTCAGTCCCTTGTACAAGTGCGAGGGCAGCCGCGCGGCCAGGCCGAGCGTGACGATGGTGAAGAACAGGCCCATCGACAGCACGGTCGCCGAGTTCTGGAAGGTGTTGAGCATGCCCGCGCCAGCGCCCCGCTGCTCCGGCGGCAGGCTGTTCATGACGCCAGCCTGGTTGGGCGAGAAGAACAGGCCCATGCCAACCGCGAACATGAAGATCAGCAGCGCGAACCAGATGTAGCTGAAGTCGATGGGCAGCGTCTCCAGCAGCAGGAAGGCCGCGCCGGAGACGATCAGGCCCGTAGTGGCGAACAGCCGGGCTCCGTGCTTGTCTGACAGCCAGCCCGCCACCGGGCCGACGATCAGGAAGCCGAGCGTCAGCGGGATCATCGAGATGCCCGCCCACAGCGGCGTCTGGCTGAAGCTGTAGCCGTGCTGCGGCAGCCAGATGCCCTGCAGCCAGATGATCAGCATGAACTGGATGCCGCCGCGGCCGAGCGCGCCGAGAAGGCCGGCGATATTGCCGAAGGTGAACGCGCGGATCTTGAACAGTCCGAGCCGGAACATCGGAGCCGCCACCTTGGTCTCGACCCAGCCGAAGATGACGAGAATCACGATGCCGCCGAAGATCCCGGTGAGCACCCACGGGTTGGTCCAGCCGGTGGGGTGGCCGCCGTACGGCAGCAGCGAGTAGACGATGCCGGTGAGGACGGCTATCAGGCCGACAGCGAAGAGTGCATTCCCCGCCCAGTCGATCTTGGCCGGGATCCGGATCCCGTTGTCCTTGAGCTTGAGATAGGCCCACACGGTGCCGAACAGGCCGAACGGCACGGACACCAGGAACACCAGCCGCCACTCGATCGGGGCGAGCACGCCGCCGAGCATGAGGCCAAGGAAGGAGCCGCCGACTGCCGCGATGCCGTTGATGCCCATCGCCTTGCCGCGCTCCTCGACCGGGAACGCGTCAGTGAGGATCGCGGTGGAGTTGGCGAACAGCAGCGCGCCGCCGACACCCTGGAAGATTCGCATGATGATGATCCACAGCGCCCCGCCGATGCCGTGCATGAAGGTCACCGAGAGCAGGATCGAGAAGAACGTGAAGACCGCGAAGCCCAGGTTGTACATCCTGACCCGGCCGTAGATGTCGCCGACCCGGCCCAGGCTGACCACCAGCACGGCGGTCACCAGCATGAACCCCATGAACACCCAGAGGAAGTACGAGGTGTTCGACGGCACCAGCGGGTTCATGTTGAGACCGCGGAACAGGTCGGGCAGTGAGATCAGCAGGATCGACTGGTTGATGGTCACCATCAGGATGCCGAGCGTCGTGTTCGACAGCGCGATCCACTTGTAGTTCTTGCCCCGGCTATCCGGGGCTGGGGTTGCCTCGAGGGTGCGTTCCCCGACCGCCATGCGTGCTCCTCATCGCTGCTGCGCTGAACCGAATGCCACCGCCAACTCTAACCTTGACGTTAGCGTCATACTTCCACGAGACTCCGGCCAATGTCGGTTGTCGGCGGATAGCAATCTCTCCGTTACTCAGTGCAAGCGGCGAGCGCCGCCGCCGGCGCGCGCTGTAGGTTCAGCGCGATGCCCGCCCAGCCGCCGCCCGCCGTTCTGGCCGCCTTCGGCGTGGCCGGTGAGCCGCTGATCGCGCTGCCCGGCGGCCAGGGCACGTCCTGGCGCGCGGGGGACCTGGTGCTGAAGCCAGCCGACGGCAGCCCGGCTGAGCTCCGCTGGCAGGCAGACGTCTACTCCCGGATTTCCGGCGACGGCTTCCGGATCGCGCGGACGCTGACGACGGCTGACGGCACCGCCTGCGTGGCGGGCTGGCGCGCCACGCAGTGGGTAGCAGGCCAGCACGAACCACGCCGCTGGGCCGACATCATCGCCGTGGGCGAGCGCTACCACGCCGCGCTTGGCCAGCTGCCGAGGCCGGCATTCCTGGCCGGGCGCGACAGCCCGTGGGCGACCGGCGACCTGGTGGCCTGGGGTGAGCGGCCGGCCGCCGAATTCGATCAGGTGCCGCATATCCGGCGCCTCGTGGCCGCGCTTCGGCCGGTGACCGAGCCGAGCCAGCTCATTCACGGCGACCTCGGCGGCAACGTGCTGTTCCATCCTTCGCTGCCGCCCGCGGTCATCGACTTCTCGCCGTACTGGCGCCCGGCGGCGTTCGCGGCCGCGATCGTCGTCGCCGACGCGCTGGCATGGGAGGGCGCGGACGCCGGGATCCTGGCGGCCGTCAGCCACCTCAGCAACTTCGGCCAGTACCTGATCCGGGCGCTGATCTACCGCATGGTGACCGAGCGCGTGGTCGGCATCAGCCACCCGGCCGACGGCGCCGACCCGTGGGCACCGGCCGCGGCGCTGGCGCTCTCGCTCGCCCGGTGAACCCGAACACTCTGATTGTGCGATCGCACATCAGTTGTGTACGTTTGGTGTTGTGGACGGGAACGCGCGGCTGACCGCGCTGGTCGAGGTGCTGCAGCGCGACGGGCGGGTTGACGTCGCGGAGATGGCAGCGGAATTCGGCGCGGCCGAGATGACCATCCGCCGCGACCTGGATCGCATCGCGGGCATGGGCATGGCCCGGCGCGTTCGCGGTGGCGCGATCAGCCTGCTGATGCGGGGCGAGGAGCTGCCGTTCGCGCTCCGGGTCCTGGACCGGTCAGAGGCTAAGGGACGGATCGCGGCTGCCGTCGCCGAGGTTCTGCGCGATGGGGAGGCGGTCCTGCTGGACAGCGGGACCACCGCGGTCCTTGTCGGGCGCGCGCTGGCCCGGCGGCGGCTGACCGTCATGCCGATGTCCCTGCATGCTGCGTCGGAGCTGGCGGCAAGCGAGTCTGTGCGGCTGCTGCTGCCCGGCGGCGAGGCGCGCCCCGGCGAGCTGGCGATGGTCGGGCCGCTGGCGCTGGCGAGCATTGCCGGGCTGCGGTTCGACACCGCCGTGCTGTCGCCCTGCGGCCTGGCGGCCGGGCAGGTGACGGCCCACAGTCTCGGGGACGCCGCGGTGAAGCAGGCCATGGTGCGGTCGGCCGCCCGCGTGATCATCGCGGCCGACAGCTCGAAGTTCCGGCAGACGGCACTGGCCGTCGTCGGCGCGGCCAGCGACGCCGACATGATGATCACCGACACCGGCGCGCCAGCGGAAGCGGTCGAGGGACTGCGGGCCGCCGGGCTCGAGGTGCGGTGTGTCTAGTGCTGCCCTGACCAGCCCGCCCCGGGCAGGCGACAGCACGAACCGGGTGCAGCGGGCCGCGACGCTCGCGGCATTCGTGAGCCACGGGCTTCTCTTCGCCTCGTGGACCGCCCACATTCCGCAGGTGAAGCACCACCTTGGACTCACCGACGGAACGCTGGGCCTGGCGCTGCTCGGCGCCCCGGTCGGATCGGTCCTCGCCATGTTCGTGGCGGCGCGCCTGCTGCCGCGGTTCGGCAGCAAGCGCCTGGTCCAGGCCAGCCTGCTCGGCTACTGCATCGCCGGGCCGCTGGTCGGCCTGGCCGGGTCGCTGCCCGCGCTGTTCGCCGCCCTGTTTGCCTGGGGCGCCTTCCAGGGCACTCTCGATGTCTCGATGAACACGCAGGCCGTCACCGTCGAGCGGGCGGCGCGACGGCCGCTGATGTCCGGCTTTCATGCCAGCTGGAGCATCGGCGCGTTCGCCGGCGCGGGCATCGGCGTGCTCGGCGTGGCCGCCGGCCTGTCGCTTACACCGCAGCTGATCCTTCTTGCCATCCCGGTCCTGGTGATCACCGGCGGGCTCACCACGCGGATGCTGCCGGATCCCGCCGGGCCCGCCGCGCCGCCGGACAGCCGCGACCAGCCCCGCCGGGTGACGGCCCGGTTGTCCAGGCCCGTGCTGATACTCGGTGCCATCGCCTTCGCATCCATGCTCTGCGAGGGAGCGAGCGCCGACTGGTCCTCGGTCTACCTGCGCGGCTCCGTGCACGTCACCGCCGGCCAGGCGGGGCTTGGTTACACCACATTCGCGCTGGCGATGGTTCTCGTCCGGCTCTCCGGTAACCGGCTGCTTGCCCGGTTCCCCCGGCAGAAACTGCTTCCGGCGCTGGCCGTCGTGGCCACGATCGGGTTCACCGCCGGCCTGCTCGGCGGTCGTGCCGCCACCGTCATCGCGGGATTCGGCTGTCTCGGAATCGGGCTCGCGCTCGTCGTCCCGACCGTCAACAGCGCCGCGGGGCGGCTGGCAGGCCTCAGCCCCGGTGCCGCGATCGCCATGGTGTCCGCATGGGGCTGGGCTGGCTTCGTCTTCGGGCCGCCCATCATCGGGCAGCTCGCCTCGGCCACGTCGCTCACCGCGGCGCTCGGCATCCTCCCGCTGCTCACCGCGTGCATCGTGGCCGGTACCGCACGAGCCCGCGCGCTCCGCGATACCGTCCCGGCGCGCAACGCCGCCTCCGCGGCAGGTACTAGCGGTTAGGTGCCGCCGGCTGGGCCGGCGGAGCCGCCTGCACGTCGGTGCTGCGGGCCTTGATGAAGGCGGCGATCCGGTCGTTCAGCTCATCGATCCGGTTGAAGCCGCCGTGGCTGCCGGGGACGACGACGACTTCCGCGTGCGGCATGAGGCTCCCCCGTGCACGGGCCTCCGCCGGGGTGAGCAGTGCGCTGCGCGCGCCGGTGACCAGCAGGACAGGCACGCTGACGGCGCGGAGTTCGTCGTCAGTGAGGATGCCGGGGAACTTGGGCTCAGCGTGGTAGCCGCGGGTGCCCGCCCACATGAGCGTCATCAGATCCCGGTCCAGCATGGCCGGGCTGTCCAGCCAGCGGGCCAGACGGCGGCGCAGCGGCATCGGGGTCAGGGTGGCCAGGCCGCTGACGGTCAGCCACCACCAGAAGCGGGCGTCGAGCCTGGTGAGTCCGGCGGGGTCGAGCAGCGTGATGGAGGCCACCCGGCCGGGCGCGCGGATCGCCTGGTTCACGGCGATCCAGCCGCCGTAGGAGAAGCCGACGAGGTGCGCGGGGCGGTCGCTGAGCCTGGCCAGGAGCTCGTTCAGCCAGGCGGCGCAGTTCTCCGGGGGAGTCAGCAGAGCGCGAGCGATGCTGGGGTTCGCGTCGCCGGGCAGGTCGATCCCGTAGACCGGGCCGCCTCCGGCGAGCGCCGCCGCGTACGGGTGCAGGCCGACGCTGTTGAACGCGCTGAGCAGCACGACCGGCTCTCCGCCCGGGTGCGGCCGGTAGGCGTGCACCCGCGTGGTGGCGGTGGCGGTCTCGAGCCGAAGCGGGTCGATCACGAGGAACGGCGGCGGCAGATCGCGGACGCGCTGCTGCGGACGGCCGCCGCGCGCGGGCTGCACGCCACCGGGATGCGCGAGGTCGCGGCCGAGGCCGGCGTGTCCCTGCGGCTGGTCCAGTACTACTTCGGCACCAAGGACGAGCTCCTGCTGGCCGCCATGCAGAACCTGGCAGTCCAGTTCAGCGACCGAGTTCTGGCGCGGATCCAGCGCGAGAAGGAGGCAGGAAGCCCGGCCAGCCCGCGCGAGGTCATCGCCGCCATCCTGACCGAGGCGGTGCCCGCCGACGACGAGCGGCGCACCTTCACCGTCCTGTACACGGCCTACTTCGCGCTCTCGCTGACCGACCCGGCGCTGGCGATCGCCCCGCTGGCCAGAAACTCAAGCGTCGTGAGTGACGTGGTCGCCGCGCAACTGCGAGCGGCCCAGGCCGCCGGTGCCACGCCCGCTCCCCTGGACCCGGACCTGGAAGCCGTCAGCCTGCTTCCCTCTCCGCGGGCCTCGGCCAGAGCGTCCTGGCGGCCAGTCCTCGCCCGCCCAGGCCCAGGCCCAGGCCGTCATCGACTACCACGGCCGCCCTGATCGCCTCATCGAGGTCGCCGCCCATCACTGGCGTTATCTCCACTCCGAAGGAGTCAGCAGGCACGCCGTGCATGAGTGCGATGTAGTCGCGCACCATGTACTCAGCGTCCGTCAGGCTTCGCGACTGGGTCACGCCCTCACCGTCTATGTGCAGTTCCCATCCGCGAGCCCAGCGCCGGGCAGTCACGCGGTACCTCACTGCAGCCACCCTTCCGGCAGACACGCCAGGCACGGAATCTATGGTGCCTAGATGCCACCATCTAGTGCCACTAGATTCCGGTGGATAACCGCGTCTCCTGTCCACAACTGCCCGTTCCGCAGCTTGATGCGGGCCATGCTCTGCCGACGCACGGCGGCAGGCCGGCGCGGGCAGGGTGCGGCAGCCCGGGCGCCGGTTCCTGCCACACTGGCTGCAGCACGGCACCCGCGGGCGAGCGATCGGAGCAGAGACAGCCGCGATGACTGCGATCTACCTGCTGCGCCACGGCGAGGCGGACTACAGCCCCGTCCGCGAGCGTCAGTGGCCCGGTTCGATGGCCGACCTCGCGCCGCTCACGGCCCGCGGGCTGCAGCAGGCCGTCGCCGCGGCCGGCCTGCTCGCGTCGGTGGGCGCGGCGAAGCTCGTATCCTCCCCGTTCACCCGCACGCTGCAGACCGCCGGAATCGTCGCCTGCCGTGCCGGACTGCTCGTCGAGATCGAGTTCGACCTGCACGAGTGGAGCCCGGACGACACCTTCGGCTGGCAGACGCACGCGGAGGTCCGCGCGCTGCTCGCCGATTTCGACCGCTGCGGCGGCGAGTGGCCGCCAGGCGAGCGGCGCCCGTGGGAGCCCATGTCGTCGGTCCGCGGGCGCGCCGCGGCCGCGCTCCGCCACGCGCTCGCCGGGATGGACGCCGCTGGCCCGCTGATCGCCGTGTGCCACGAGATGGTGATCAGATCGCTGACCGGCGAGCCCGAGACTGATACCGGCCAGTTCCGCGTCATCGACTCCGGTCAGCTGCCCTGACCGAGCAGGTCCTCGATCGCCGCGATTGATGCCGGCGTGCTGACGTGCACGATGCCGTGGATGCCGAGAGCGCGCGCCGCGTCGATGTGGCCCGGCACGTCGTCGAGAAAGGCCAGCTCGTCCGGCCGGACCCCCAGCTCATCACACAGCAGCAGGAACGCCCGCGGATCCGGCTTGGCCACGCCCGCCTCGTGCGAGTAGACGATGACGTCGACGAGCTGCTCGAACCCGTACCTGGCCTGTTCCTCGCGGCGCGCCCCGTCAGCCGAGTTGCTGAGGATGCCGGTACGAACCCGCGGCCGCAGGCTCGCCGCGTACGCGACCAGCCCGGTGTCCAGCTCCCCGCAGTACCAGTCCCACAGGTCAGCCGTGAACTCCGCCCGCTGCGCTTGCGACAGGCCGAGTGCCGCCGCGTACTGGCCGAGGTACTGAGCCTCGGTCAGGCCGCCGGTCTCTGCCAGCCCGTCCGGGTCGACGGACGCCAGCGCGGCATCGAAGTCGGGCCCGGTCATCGCCAGCCGCGTCCGCCACCGGTCGTGAAACTCCTCGATCGGATCGATCCGCTCCAGCACGCTCCCGATGTCGAAGCCCACGGCCCTGATCCGCATTCAGCTGAGTATCCCGGGTGCCGCGCCGGCGCGGGCATGTGAATATCGGGTTATGGCCGCCCTCTACGACGAACTTGGCCGCACCTACAGCTCAACCAGGAGGCCTGACCCGCGGGTCGGCGCCCGCATCGCCGCCGCCCTGTCCGGCTCGGCGACAGTCATCAACATAGGGGCGGGAACGGGCTCGTACGAGCCACCGCAGACCGTCGTGGCGATCGAGCCAAGCCCGGTCATGATCAGTCAGCGTCCTCGCGGCTCTGCGCCCGTACTCCGAGCTGCCGCGGAGCACATCCCGCTGCGGGACGACTGCGCCGACGCTGCGCTCGCGGTGCTGACCATCCACCACTGGAGCGACCTGGAACGCGGCCTCGCCGAGATGCACCGGATCGCCCGGCACCGGCTGGTGTTCCTCACCTGGGACGCCGATGTGATCGGCGAGCGGTTCTGGCTGCTGTCGGAGTACCTGCCGGCGGCCCGGCAGGCCGACGCCGAGATGGCGGTGCCGCTGGACCGGCTTGCCGGCCTGCTCGCCAATCCCGTCGTCAGTGCCGTTCCGGTGCCGTATGACTGCGCCGACGGGTTCGGCGCTGCCTTCTGGCGGCGGCCGGCCGCCTACCTGGACCCGGCCGTGCAGGCCGGGATGTCGCTGTTCGCGAAGCTCGACCCCGCCCACTACGCGGACGGCCTGGCCAGGCTGGCCGATGACCTGAGCTCCGGCCGCTGGCAGCGCGAGCACGCCGGCCTGCTCGACGCGCCGGAACTCGACCTGGGCTACCGCCTGGTCGTATCTGAGGCCTAGCCCGGCGGCGGCACGGTCACCTGGTTGCTGATCGAGCCCGCATGCCTGAGTGTGCCCAGCAGCTCGGCCCTGACCTGCCGGTTCTGCAGGCGCTTGCCGCTCAGCGTGAAGCTGGTCGTGCCCGCCGCCGTCAGCCGGTTCTCGCGCACGTAGGCCCAGCCGCTGGCTGTCTCGACCTGAAGAACGACCTCATTGCCGCTCTGGGCGTCCTGCGTGCTCACCGCGAGCACGTCGAAAACACCGCCCGAGCCCTCCTCAAGAACCGCCGACACCAGCGGGCTCACCCGGACCAGAACGGCCGGGCTGACAGCGCCGGTCCCGGCCAGCCTGAAGACCGCGTTCTGGGTCAGTACCGGGACTGTGACGGCCACGTTCCCGGCAGAATTTGTCCTGGCGTTCCCGGCGTTCTGCCAGGCCGCCTGCCCGGTGAGGCGCTCCCAGAGAGTGACCTCCGTGCCCGGCACCCCGGCGCCGGAGCTCTGCAGCTGGCCCTCGATGACCACCTGCGAGCCCGCGGTGACAATGCTGGCGGACGCCGACGCCAGCAGCTGCCGCGGCGCGGACGCGGAGCCCGGCGACGACGAGGCGGACGCGGAGGGGCCCGGCGCCGGCCCGCCAGCAGAGGACGACGGCGAGGCGGCACCGGGCGACGTCCGCCTCGAGCCGGCCGCGCCGGGCTGCAGTGAGCGGCCGCCAGGGCCCGAGGAAGACGGCTGGTGCTGCGCGTCCGGCACCCCGACGGCGCCGAACACGTCGTGCGCAAGGTGCTGGACCGGGGCCGGGAGGACGGCCGCGTAAGCCGCCGCGGTCATCCCGCCGCAGAGCGTCACCGCCGTGGCCGCCGCGATGGCCCAGCGGGCTGACCAGCGCAGGCGGCGCGGGGCCTGCCGCCCGCCGGCCGCCTCGGGCGGCGCTGGCGCTTCGGTGGCCAGCACGGTCGTGAGGGCGGTGGCGGACTGACCCGCGTTCGCCCGGAACATGGCCAGCGCGTCCCCCTCGCCGGCAAGCTCGCCCGGCGCGGGACCCGCGGTCAGCGTGCGGAGCAGCTCGGCGAGGCCAGGCTCCACCGGCCCGGTCTCGGCTGACAGGTCCGGGTTCATCAGTCCACCTCCTTCAGTGCCCAGAAGGGCTGTCCGGTCAGCTCCGTGCTGCCGAACGGTGACGTCATGGCGGCCGCGCGGCCGGCGAGCGCCCGGACGGACGGGTCGGCGGCCAGCGTGCGCAGCCCGCGATGGAGCGCCACCCGGACCGCGCCGGGTGACTTCCCGAGGATCCTCGCGACGTCAGGCGTATCCAGCCCGGCGATGACGCGCAGGGCCACGGCCTCGGCCTGGTCCTTCGACAGCCGGGCGAGCAGGGCGATCGCGCCCTGAACCGACATGCCGTCGAGCACCTGATCCTCGACCTGGTGCCGGTCGGCGAGAATGTCCAGCCCGGCGGCCACCGCCGCTGCCGGGCGCCGGGACCTCGCCCGGGCCGCGTCGACCGCCCGGTGCCGGGCGATCGTGAACAGCCAGCGGCGGAAGTCCTCCTCACCGCCGGAGAACCTGTTCAGGTCCCGGACGACCTGCAGCCAGGTCTCGCTGGCAACGTCGTCCGGGTCGTCGCAGCCGACCACGCGCAGGAACCGGAGCAGGCGCGGCTGCAGCGCACGCCACAACTCAAGGAACCCGGCCTCGTCACCAGTGCTCGCCCTGGCCAGGGCAGCGTCGAGCACGCCTGTCTCAGTCGTCATCGCGCCAGTAAGGGTCGCACACGGGCGGGTACGCCGGGGTCACGTCTGCTAACCCGGAATGCCCGCCCGTGCGAGATTCCTGCCGGACTAGGAGGCCTTCGCCGGCGAGATGGTGTCGATGTGACTGACTGCCGGGGCAAAGTTGCGCGTGCCGCGGAAGACGAGCCGGAAGGTCGCAGGCTTCTTGCCAACGTGAATCCGGAAGAACACGTGACCGAAAGGCCGGCTCAGCTCGGTCTGCACAGCGTTCCACTTGCCCTTCGGCCCGAGCCGCTGCAGCCACACCCGGAGGTGCCGCAGGTCGTCCGGCCGGCCGTCAGGTGGCCGCTGAGGACAGCAGTGGTCTGGTGAGCGCGGGCAACCGGCCTGGAGTTGCCGATGGCAAGCCTGGTCGGGATCCGGTATGCGTGCGCGGGGACTGCCGTCGGCACGACCGCAGCGCTGGCAACGGTCGTGGCCCCGGTGACGGCGATCGCGGCCGCGGCGGCGACAGTGCCGATGCGGACAGCCAGAGACGTGGGAAGTCGCATTGTTCTCCTTCAGATTGGGCCTCGATCACAAGTGGAGGCCGCCGACAACACCGACTTGAGCGCCGGCGTCCCCGATCGCGTTACTGCGAAAAATGTGACCTGCGTCACACAGCGCGGCGGCCGCGCGGCCGCGTCAGTACCGCCGGATTGTCAGACGGCGCGGCTTTACTGGGCGCATGGAAGCAACAGCCTCGCGGGCCGGCCAGGGCCAGCGGCTCATCCGCGGCACCCTGCTTGCCGAGAGCCTCAGGCCGGGGACCAGCATCGGCGGACACGGCATGCGCATCGTCAGGTGCAGTCGTTACGAGGTCACCGGAGCGGCCGCCGATCAGCCGCCGGTGTGGACGGCCATCGAGTTCGACGCCCCGGCGGAGGAGGCCGGAGCGCTCGCGCAGGCGCTGAGCGAGGGCCTGCTCAGCCCCGGCTGGTACGTGAACTGGACCGACGGTGACGAGTCGACGATCGTGTTTCCCGGCACGGTGTTCCGCTACCGGCGCGGCGACCTGCAGGCGCGGGCGGCCGCGCAGGAGCACGGCCGCCAGTGCGGGGTGCCGGAGGCGCAGCTGGACTGGACCGACTGAGGCTCTCCCTGCACAGGCGCAGGCGGCTCACCCGGACGCTCTCTTCATGGACCGGGCGTCCATTCCCGCCAGAGCGTCGGCGCCGGTCTCCGCGTTGTGCGCGTGCGCGACGTGATGCAGGCCGAAGGTGGAATCCATCCCGGTGCGCATGCCCATCTGGTCTTCGCACTGGTTGACCGCGCGCTTGGCCAGTGCCAGCCCGAACGGCGGCATCCCGGCGATGCGGTCCGCGAGCGCGAACGTGGTCTCCTCCAGCTCGGCCCTCGGCACCACCCGGCTCACCATGCCCAGCTCGTAGGCGCGGCTGGCGCTGAACCGGTCGCCGGTGAAGAGCATCTCCTTGGCGAACCGCGGCCCCACAGCCCACGGGTGCGCGAAGTACTCCACGCCCGGAATGCCCATCCGCACCACCGGGTCGGCGAAGAACGCGTCGTCAGAGGCGACGATCAGGTCGCAGACCCAGGCGAGCATCAGCGCGCCCGCGATGCAGGCGCCCTGCACCATGGCAATAGACGGCTTCGGTATCTCCCGCCAGCGCCGGCACATCCCGAGATAGACCTCCATCTCGCGGGCGTACCGGCTGTCCGCGCCCTGCCGGCCCACGTGGTCCCACCAGGTGACCGCCCGGCGGTCGAAGGAGGTGTCGATGTCGCGGCCCGGCGTGCCGATGTCATGGCCGGCCGAGAAGTGGTCGCCGGCGCCGGCCAGCACGATGACCGCCACCGCGTCGTCGTTGACGGCCGCCGTGAACGCGTCGTCCAGCGCGTACGTCATCGCCGAGTTCTGGGCGTTGCGGAACCGCGGCCGGTTGAGCGTGATCACCGCCGTCCGGTCGCGCACCTCGTAGCGAACGACCGGCTCGTCGTCCTGGCCGTGCCCGTCCGGCGGCGTTCCTGGATCCGCTGTCATGCTGATTCCTCCCTGAGCAGGCGCTTCAGCGTCTTGCCCGACGGATTGCGCGGCAGCGCCGAGCGGAACTCGACCCGCCTCGGCACCTTGAAGTTGGCCAGCCGCTCCCGGCAGTGCGCGATCACCTCGGCCTCAGTCACCTGCAGGCCGGGCCTGGTCACCACGAAAGCCTTGCCGACCTCGCCGAGGCGCTGGTCGGGGACGCCGATCACGGCGGACTCGGCCACGCCGCCCAGCCTGGCCAGCACCTGCTCGACCTCCGCCGGGTAGACGCTGAACCCGCCGCAGATGTACATGTCCTTCAGCCGGTCGGTGACGGTGAGGTTGCCCGCATCGTCGAGCCGGCCCACGTCCCCGGTATGCAGCCAGCCACCGGAATCGATGGCCTGTCTGGTGGCGGCCGGGTCATCGAGATAGCCCAGCATCACGTTCGGGCCGCGCACCAGAATCTCGCCGGCATCGCCCTCCGCTGCCCCCGCGATCCGTACCTCGAATCCGGCTGTGACCCGGCCTGACGTCGTCGCGACGATCCCGGGCGAATCGCCTGCCCGGCACATGGTGACGACGACCGCCTCGGTCAGCCCGTAGCCGGTCAGCACCGTGTCGAAGGTCAGCTCGGCCTGCATCCGCTCGATCAGGGCCGCCGGGACCACGGCGGCCCCAGTCACGGCCAGCCGCAGGCTGGATAGGTCGTAGCCGGCCCTCGCCCGGTAGTCCAGGATCGACTGGTAGATCGTCGGCGCGCCGGGCAGCACGGTGATCCGCTCTGCCTCGATCAGCCGCATCACCTTCCGGGGGTCATAGACAAGCTGGGGCATCATCGTCGCGCCGGTCAGCAGGCACACCAGGATGCCGGCCTTGTAGCCGAAGCTGTGAAAGAACGGGCTCAGCACCAGGTACCTGTCGGCGCTGGTGACCTGGCCGCAGTCCGCCCAGGCCGCTGCCACGGCGAGCGCCTGCCGGTGAGCGCTCATCGCGCCCTTGCTGCGGCCGGTCGTTCCCGAGGTGAACAGGATGTCGCTGACATCGTCCGGCGTCACGGCCGCGGCGCGCTCCGCTCCCAGCCGTACCGGTGCCCCGGCGGCACGCTGCTCCAGCTCAGCCCAGTCGAGCACGCTCAGGCCCGGCCAGTCGGGCGCGGCCGCCTGATCCCCGCCGGACGCGTACTCGACCGGCACCCGGATCACGAGGCGCAGCCGGCTCAGCTGACCTGGCTCAGCCCGGTCCGCCTCCCTGAGCGCGGCCAGGCGGTCAGCCCTGAGGAACGGGCCGGCCACGAACAGCGCCCGTGCTCCGCTGCGGCCAATCACGTCGAGTGCCTCGGGTCCGGTGAACCGGGTGTTCACCGGCACCAGAGCCGCGCCCGCTGCCTGGGCGCCGAGCGCCGCCAGCACCCAGTGGTGCGTGTTAGGCGACCAGATCGCGATCCTGTCACCAGGCTCGATGCCTGCCTCGACCAGCGCCGCCGCAATTCCGGTCACGCGCGTCCGCAGCTCCCGGTAGGTCAGCCGCGCGCCGCCCGGCTCCGCGATCGCGGGGTGGTCCGCGAACAGCGTTGCCGCCCGCTCCAGTGCCGCGGGGATCGTCAGTTGCACCGGGCTCCTCGGAACAAGCGCGTGCTCGGCAGGCCGAGCCTCGCGGCGGCCGCGGTGCCCGGCCAGGTATCCCGTAGCGCCGGGCCGCGGGAGATCGCGACAGCGATCGCCTTCCTGGCCAGCGACTACTCCTCGTACCTTACCGGCGAGGCGAATCCCGGTCAGCAGTCAGCATCCCTGACCACCCGGCCGTCGCGCGGGCCGAACGCCGCGAGCGCGTCGGCATCGCTGGCCCGCGCGGGCAGAAAATAGTCCGCCCATTCGGCTGCGCCCGGATAGGAGGACTGCTGGCTGATGGCAGCGCAGGCAGCCGCGATGTCGAACTCACTGCGGCGCAGCGACACCACTCCGTCCGAGAGCAGGGCCCAGTGCGCCCCGGCCCGTCCGTACGGCATGCCGACGCTGCCGGGATTGACGATCAGGCGGCCGTTCGCGAGTCGCGCGAACGGCATATGCGTATGGCCGCACACGACCGTCTGCACATCGGCGGCCAGCCCGCCCAGCACTTCCGCCCAGCGTCCGAGCCGGGTGTCAGCAAGTACGACCTCCGCATCGTCGCGGGGTGTCCCATGGCAGAAGACGACTGGTCCGAAGCCGGCCACCGCCAGCGTGACCGGATGTGGCAGCGCGGCCAGCCAGGCGACCTGATCGGCGCTCAGCTGACCTGCGGCCCAGGGCGAGATCTCGTCGGGGACCTCGGCATCCTCGCCGCGGGCCAGCGCTACCAGCTCGCGGTCGGCGTTACCGCGGACCCAGGTCACGCGGTCACCGAGGGCCAGCAGGCGGTCCAGCACTTCGGCCGGCTGCGGGCCGGACGCGATGTCGCCGGTGAGCACGATCCGGCTCGCCGCCGCCACATCCGGTTCCGCGAGCACGGCATCGAGAGCGGGCAGCACGCCGTGGATGTCGGACAGCACGGCGATCGAGGTAGTCACGCATCCATCGTGCCGCAGCTGAGCCTGCCGCAACTGTCCTGGCTGCCACCTGAGCGTGCCTGCGCGCACTTGCGCCGGCGGTAAGCCATGATCTGGGCATGGCCGACTCAGAGCTAACCCGACTCGCTCGTGCTATCGACGCACGGAGCCGGCTGCACGGCAGCTTCGTGCTGCGGTCCGGCCAGGTCTCGGACGAGTATTTCGATAAGTACCTCTTCGAAGCCGACCCCGTGCTGCTGCGCGGGGTTGCCGAGCAGATGATCAGCCTGCTGCCGCCGGACGCGCAGATGCTGGGCGGCCTGGAACTCGGCGGCGTGCCGATCGCCACGATGCTCAGCCAGCTGACCGGCATGCCGACTCTGTTCATCCGCAAGCAGCCCAAGGAGTACGGGACGCGCAAGCTCGCCGAGGGCGACGATCCTGCCGGACGGCACGTGGTCCTGGTCGAGGACGTCATCACCACCGGCGGCGCCGTGCTCGCCGCGGCCACGGCCCTCCGCGATATCGGCGCCACGGTGAGCACCGTCGTCTGCGCCATTGACCGCTCCGCGCCCGGCCAGAGCGTCCTGCCAGCGGGCGGAATCAGCGTGCGGCCGGTGCTCACGAAAGCCGATCTCGACGCTGTCCAGGTGGTCAGCTAGTGCCATCGCCGATTTATCCAAGCCGCCGGCAGCAGCCGCGCGTCAGCATGGGTGCATGAGCGATAAGACAGAATTCCTGGGCGTGACCGCGTACCTCCGGTACCCGGACGGCGACGCGGCAGCTGACTGGCTGTCCGGCGTGCTCGGCTTCGGGCCGCCTGACTCGCACCGGGTCAAGCGCGACGACGGCGGGCGCTGGCAGGAGGGCGAGCTTGCCATCGGGCCGACGCGCATTGACATCAGCGGCGGCGCGGAGCCCGGCGCGGAATCCGGCGCCGGCATGCTGCTGATCGTCCACGTGACCGACATCGACGCCCAGTACCGGCGGATCGCGGCAGCGGGCGGCGAGCTGGACCCGCCGAAGGACGAGCCGTACGGGCCGCGCTCCTGCCACATCACGGACCCGTGGGGCTACCGCTGGTACTTCTGGCAGGGCGAGGCGGTCTATCCCGCGCAGTGACCGGCTTAGAGCCGCTCGATGATCGTGGCGGTGGCCATCGCCCCGCCAGCGCACATCGAGATCAGCGCGGTGCTGGCGTCGCGGCGCTCCAGCTCGTGCAGCGCGGTCGTGATCAGCCGCGAGCCGGTGCTGCCGACGGGGTGACCGAGAGCGATCGCGCCGCCGTTCACGTTTACCCTGTCGGGGTCCGGGTGGTGCTGGCTCATCCAGGACAGCACCACGGACGCGAACGCCTCATTGACCTCGAACAGGTCAATGTCGCCGATCGTCATCCCGCTTCGGGTCAGCACCCGCTGGGTCGCGGCAATCGGGCCGTCGAGGTGGTAATACGGCTCGTCGCCGATCAGCGCCTGGCTGACGATCCGGGCGCGGGGCCGGAGCCCCAGCTCACGGGCCTTCTCCTCGGAGACAAGCAGCACGGCGGCGGCACCGTCCGAGATCTGCGAGGACGTGCCCGCGGTGTGCAGCCCGTCCGGCAGGACTGGCTTGAGCGCGGCCAGTCCCTCCGCCGTGGTCTCGCGCAGGCCCTGGTCGCGGTCCACGCTCCGGAACTCACCCGTCGGCTGCCCGTCCGCGCCGATGACCGGCGCCTTCACCGGCACGACTTCACGGTCGAACCGGCCCTCCGCCCAGGCGCGGTGCGCGTTCTGCTGGGACCTGAGGCCGAACGCGTCGAGATCGGCCCGGCTGATGCCGCGCCGCTTCGCGATCCGCTCGGCGGCCTCGAACTGGTTCGGCATGTCGATCGTCCAGGAGTCGGGCCTTGGCGATCCGATCCCGGTGCCGATGTTGGCGCCGAGGCCCACCCGGCTCATGGCCTCCACGCCGCACCCGATGCCCGTGTCGATCGCGCCCGCCGCGATGAGCCCGGCGATGAGGTGCACGGCCTGCTGGGCTGAGCCGCACTGGGCATCGAGGGTCTGGCAGCCGGCCTGGATCGGCATCCCGGCGTTGAGCCAGGCCGTCCTGGTGACGTTCCCGGCCTGCTCCCCCGCCTGCGTGACGCAGCCGCCGGCCAGCTGCTCGACCTGGGCGGGGTCGATCCCGGCCCGCTCGACGACGGCGGTCTGCGCCTTGCCGAGTATCTCTGCCGGATGCAGTCCTGACAGCGCACCGCGCCGCTTGCCCACCGGGGTCCTGACCGCCTCGACAATCACCGCAGTGCCCACGACAGCTCCTTACCTAGGCCGTTCTCATAGTAAAACGCGCCGCTGAAATTGTGGGTACGGGAGCATTCACCGCAGTTGTCCGCCATGTTTGAATCTGACTAGAACACGTTACAGATCCGGAGGCACGCCATGCCTGAGCCGCAGATCGCTCCCGGCTTTGACCTGACCGATCCTGACCTGTACACCCAGCGAGTCCCGCACGAGGAGTTCGCCGTGCTGCGCCGAGCCGAGCCGGTGCGGTGGAATCCCCAGCCGTCCGATATGGGGTTCCGCGATGACGGTTTCTGGGCCGTCACCCGGCACCAGGACGTGGTCGCGATCTCCCGGGACAGCGACACCTTCTCCAGCTACGAGAACGGCGCGATCGTCCGGTTCCCCAGCGGCAATACCCGCGATCAGGTCGAGCTGCAGCGAGTGATCATGCTGAACACCGACCCGCCGCACCACACCAAGATCCGCGGCATCGTCTCCCGCGGCTTCACCCCCCGCGCGATCAACGACCTGCGCGGCGTGCTCGCCGAGCGGGCGCAGAAGATCGTCGAGCTGGCACTGGAGCAGGGCACCGGCGACTTCGTCACCGACGTCGCCTGCGAGCTGCCGCTGCAGGCGATCGCCGAGCTGATCGGCGTGCCGCAGGAGGACCGGCACAAGCTCTTCACCTGGTCCAACGACATGGTCGGCTACGACGACCCCGATTACAACGGCGAGGGGGAAACGGCGGCCGCGGAAGTCCTCGGCTACAGCATGCTGATGGCCGAGGACCGGCGGGCGTGCCCGCGTGACGACATCGTCAGCAAGCTCGTGCACGCCCAGGTCGACGGAGAGGAACTCACCTCCGACGAGTTCGGCTTCTTCGTGATCCTGCTGGCCGTGGCAGGCAACGAGACCACCAGGAACGCGATCTCACACGGCATGCTTGCGTTCCTGGATAACCCGGATCAGTGGGAGCTGTTCAGCAGGCCGGCCGCAGACCGCGGTAGACGAGATCGTCCGCTGGGCGACCCCGGTGACGATCTTCCAGCGCACGGCCACGAAGGACACCGAACTCGCCGGCCAGCAGATCAGGGCCGGCCAGCGTGTCGGCATGTTCTACCGGTCTGCCAACTTCGACGAGGACGTATTCGATCACCCCGAGCAGTTCGACATCATGCGCAGCCCGAACCCGCACGTCGGCTTCGGCGGCACGGGCGCGCACTACTGCCTCGGCGCCAACCTGGCCCGGCTCGAGATCGACCTGATGTTCAACGCGATCGCCGACGCGATGCCGGACATCAGCAAGGCCGGCGACCCGCAGCGCCTCAGGTCAGGCTGGCTCAACGGGATGAAGCGCCTCCCGGTCTCCTACAGTTAGCTGCCCCGGGCAGGCCAGCCCGGGCCGTCGCGGCGGACTAGCTCGCCGCAGTGATCGGCCTGATGCCGTCCAGTGTGTCCCCGAGGCGGTCCTTCTCCATCTCAAGGTCAAAGCGCGTCTGCAAGTTCAGCCAGAACCGGTCGGAGGTCCCGAAGAACCACGCGAGCCTCAGCGCGGTGTCGGCCGTGATCCGGCGCTGGCCATGCACGATCTCGTTGATCCTGCGGGCCGGCACACTGATCTCCTTAGCCAGCTGATACTGGCTCAGCGACAGCGGTGCCAGGAATTCCTCGTAGAGGATCTCACCGGGATGGACAGGCGGCATGACCGTCTCTGGCGTCATGTGTTCCTCCTCAGTGATAGTCAACGATCTCGACGTTTTCTGGCCCACCGTCTGACCAGAGGAAGCAGATCCGCCACTGCTGGTTGGCTTCCGGGCCGTTAATCGGGGGTGTCGGCGACCACCCACATGGAGAAGTACTGCGACCCGCCGCCGTAGGCGTGCCCGAGCGCGGTCGCCGCGCCCGGTACCTGGTGCTCGCCCGCCTTGCCCGTCACCTGCATGGCCGACTCGGCGAACCGGAGCAGGCCCGACGCGCCGATCGGGTTGGAGCACAGCACGCCGCCGGACGGGTTCACCGGGATCGAGCCGCTGATCTCGGTCTCGCCTGACTCGGTGAACTGCCAGCCTTTCCCCTCCGGCGCGAAGCCGAGATTCTCCAGCCACATCGGCTCGAACCAGGAGAACGGCACGTAGATCTCGGCCACGTCGATCTGCGCCAGCGGGTCGGTGATCCCGGCCGCGTGCCACAGCGCGGCCGCCGCGTCCGACCGGCTCGCGGGCTCACGTTGTCCTTGCCCGCGAACATGGTCGGCTCGGTGCGCATCGCGGTAGCCCGGATCCAGGCAACCGGATGCGGCGACGCCTCGGCCGCGGCCTGGTCGCCGATGATGACCGCGCAGGCTCCGTCGGAGGACGGGCAGGTCTCGTCGTAGCGAACCGGATCCCACAGCATCGGCGATGCCTGCACTGACTCCAGCGTGATGTCGGGCTGCTGCAGGTGCGCATACGGATTGCGGGCGCCGTTGCGCCGGTCCTTGACCGCTACCATCGCGCCGATGTGGGTCGGGGCGCCGCTGCGCCGGATGTAGGAGCGGATATGCGGGGCGAAGTAGCCGCCCGCGCCGGCCAGCAGCGGCATCGAGAACGGCGGCATGATCGACAGCGCCCACATCGCGTTGGACTCTGACTGCTTCTCGAAGGCGACCGCCATCACCCGCCGGTGCCGCCCCGCCTGCACCAGGCTGGCCGCGACGTTGCCGGTCGCGCCGCCCACCGAGCCGGCCGTGTGCACGCGCAGCAGCGGCTTGCCGACGGCCCCGAGCGCGTCGGCCAGGTACAGCTCCGGCATCATCACGCCCTCGAACAGGTCGGGCGCCTTGCCCACCACGACGGCGTCGATGTCGCCCAGCTCGAGCCCGGCGTCGGCCAGCGCCCGGTCGACCGCCTCCCGGCACAGGCCGGCGATCGACACATCCGGCCGCTTGCTGCGGTGGTGCGTCTGGCCAGTGCCGAGGACCGCGGCCCGCTGCTTGCCAGATCCAGCCGTCATCGGGCCTCCATCACGCAGACGAGGTTCTGCTGCAGGGCCGGGCCGCTGGTCGCGTGCCCGAGTACGCGGTCGGCCGCGCCGCACATGACCTGGCGGGCTGCATGCCCGATCCGGGACAGGCCGGCCGCGAACATCGGGTTGCCGGCCAGCGCGCCCCCGGACGGGCTGATCCTGGCCGCCTCGGTGAGGCCGAGCGCGGCCCGCAGAATCAGCTCCTGATGCGTGAACGGCGCGTGGAGTTCCGCGATCTCCACGCCAGCCGCGCCCGCTGCCACTCCGGCCGCGGCTGCCGACGGCGCGGCCGTGAGGTCGCGGCCGCCAAGCTCGGCCGAGTCGATCCGGTGCTCGAAGCCGGTGATCCAGGCCGGCCGCCTGCACAGCTCCCGCGCCCGGGCCGCGGCCGCGAGCACCACCACGGCCGCGCCGTCGGTGACAGGCGCGCAGTCGTGCGCCCGCAGCGGGTCAGCCAGGTACGGCTGCGCGAGCAGCTGGTCGGCGGTGACCTCGCCGGACAGCTGAGCGCGGGAGTTCGACACGGCCGCGGCCCTGCTGGCGACGGCGACCTCCGCCATCGCGCGCTCGGTCCACAGGCCCTGCTCGAGCCCGAGCCGCGCCTGCAGCGCCGCGATGGCGACCGAGTCCGGCCACAGCGGCGCCAGCACATACGGATCGAGCTGCAGGGCGAGGATGCGGCGCAGGTCACCGGCGGAGGACTTGCCGAAGCCGTAGGCCAGCGCGACGTCGGCCTCGCCGGTCAGCACCTTGATCCACGCCTCGTACAGCGCGAACGCGCCGTCCATCTCCACGTGCGATTCCATCACCGGCGGGAACGCCCCGATGGCGTCGACCGCCGAGACGAAGGAGAACGCCCGCCCGGCCAGGTAGTCCGAGGACCCCGAGCACCAGAAGCCGATGTCGGTCCGGTCCAGGCCGGTCTCGTCGAGGACCTCGCGGAAGATCGGCACCAGCATCTCCACGCCGTTGGTGGTGCCATCGGTGCGGCGCACGTTCGGTGCCTCGGCGAAGCCGATCACGGCAACATCGGTCCCTGCAGCGTCAGTCACGGGCGGCGTCCTCACAGGTGCTGGGCATAGGAGTCGTAGGGCGCGTCCGGCTCGCCGGTCGGCTCGAAGTGGCTGATGTTCTCGGCGGTTGTGCGCCACTCCTCGCGCGGCCGCCAGACCGCCCGGACCCGCATGCCCATCCGGACCTCATCCGGCTCGCAGCCGAGCACGAGGTGCTGGAAGGCGATGTCGGCACCGTCCAGCAGGACCTGCGCGGCCACGTACGGCGACGGCACGCGCTGCCCGCGGAACGGCACGTTCACCACGCAGAACGTCGTCACGATGCCGGTGTCGGGGAGTTCCACGTCCGTCGTCGTCGGCACGCCGTCCGTCGGGCACGCCCCCCGCGGCGGGACGTACACCTTGCCGCAGGCCGGGCAGCGCTGGCCGACGAGGCCCTCGCTGAGGGCACGCAGGTACCGGCTCTCCTCGGGCGAGGCACTGTGCTGGTAGTGCAGCCGGACCGGCGTGGTGATCATCGTGACGCTGCTGCCAGGTTCCAGGGCGGGAACGCGCGCGTCCTCGCTGGCGGCCGTCAGCTGGCCAGCCTCGTTCCCGGCAGGTTCAAAGCACTCGATGTCCCGGATGTGGCCGCTGCGCTGGGCGGCCCACCGCGGGCGTACTCGCAGGCCCGTGCGCATGACGTCCGCGGTGCCGGCGTCGACTGCGTGCAGCAGCGCGGTATCCGCGCCGTCCAGCCTGATCAGCGCCCAGGCGAACGGGCGGTCAAGCGGCTGCCCCTCGCTCGGCTCGCGCTGCCAGGACCAGGTGGTGACCGTGCCCTCGGGCCCGACTGGCACCAGCTCGTCCGGCGGCGCGAACGTCACCGGATCGTACTCGGCCGGCGGCACATGGACCCGCCCGTCCGCGCCGCGCGAGCCCAGGATGCGGCCGCCGGCCAGCGCCGTCATGAACTCGCTGAGCACCGGGCCGAGTGACCTGGTGTAGTCGAAGCTGATCTCCAGGGGGGCGGTGAGCGGCTTAGTCACGGATGAAAGTGAAACACGTTCTAGCCACGGCCGCCAAGGGGCCGGGCGGGACAAAGCCGGGCCTGATGCATGGCCGGCGGGCTGCCGGCCCGCCGTCCGGGGCAGCTGGGCCGGGCTCCGGTTCCCGGATGAACGCGCGGGCACGGCCAACGAAACTCGTGTGCGCATGTGTCAGGCCGTGAGCTGTTCGCGTTTCCCCAGTGCCCGATCCCGCCACCTTTGCATCCTATTCCGCGCTGTCCGGAAAATTACCTACGCCGTAGGCATTTCTGCCTCACCCACGATCCCCCACGGCAATGGGTAAAACGGCCCCTGCTGAAACACCGCTTAATAGCGCAGCCTGGCATTACCAAGCCCCGACAAGCCGCCATTAGCGCGACGGAAACCAACAGAGCCGACACCGACACGGAAGGCTAGACGATGCACATGCACCCATACCTGAGCAGCCAGCTCGCCGCCGAACGGCAAGCCAACCTACTTGCCAAGGCCGCGCAGCAGCACCACGGCCCGACAGGCCCGCGCCGCACGCCGGTCAGCAGCCCCGGCCGGATCGGCCCGGCAACTGCCCTGCCTGCCGCGCATTACCACATGGCTGCGCGTCCGGATCGCCTCCTGACGGCACAGCCGGCTCCCCGCACTGCGAGCAGGGGGTCTGAAACACGACCTAGCACTCTTAACGGTGCGGTCGTGCGGGCACACCACAAGGATCTACTCATACGCGTCGCAATGGCCTGATCACCGAGAGGAGCTGGCAGGCAGCCGTGACCGGAACCGCTACCAAGGCCCAAGCAGCGGAAAGTCCGAGCCGGCTGCCGGTGCTGGTGTCGGTGAACGTCGGCATGCCGAAGGACGTGCCCTGGCAGGGCAAGACGGTCTACACCGGCGTCTGGAAGCAGCCGGTGGCCGGGCCGCTGATGGTCCGGCGGCTGAACATCGACGGCGACGGCCAGGGCGACCTGGACGGCCACGGCGGCGAGCAGCGCGCCGTGCTGGTCTACCAGATCCAGTCCTACCAGTACTGGCAGCAGCACTTCGGGCGCGACGACTTCACGCTACGGCAAGTTCGGGGAGAACCTCACCGTCGACGGCCTGCCCGACGACGAGGTCTGCATCGGCGACCGGTACCGGATCGGCGAGGCCGAGTTCGAGGTCACCCAGCCCCGGGTCACCTGCTACCGGGTCGGCATGCGCCTCGGCGAGCCCGAGCTGCCCGCGCTGCTGGTCAGCCACCACCGGCCCGGCTTCTACATGCGCGTGATCACCGAGGGGCACATCCAGGCCGGCGACGAGATCGTCAGGACCAGGACCGGGCCCGGCGCGCTGACCGTGGCCGACACCGACGCGCTGCTCTACCTGCCCGGCCGCGACCGCGCCAAGCTGCGCGCCGCCCTGGAGATCCCCGCGCTGAGCCCCGGCTGGCAGGGCTCGTTCCGCGACCTGCTGGCACCGCGCCGGGGCCGGGCACCGACCCGCCGTCCGGCGCCGGGACGGGTCCCCGCCCAGCCGGCCTGGACCGTTTCCGGCCGCTGCGCGTGACCAGGGTCGTCCCGGAGAGCGCGAACGTGTCCTCGATCTACCTGGCCGCCCCGGACGGCGACCGCGCTGCCGGCCGCCCGGCCGGGCCAGTACCTGACGCTGCGGGTCAGCGGCGCCGGCCGACCCGGCCCCGGTCCGCAGCTACTCGCTGTCCTCGGACGGCCGGCGCCGGCACCTACCGGATCAGCGTCAAGCACGAGCCGCACGGCGTCGTCAGCGGCTACCTGAACCGCAGCCTGCAGCCGGGCGCGGTCCTGGACGTGGCCGCGCCCCGCGGCGACTTCGTCCTCGACGACGGCACCGGGCCGGTCCTGCTGATCTCCGCCGGCATCGGCGTCACGCCGGTCCTGTCCATGCTGCACCAGCTCGCGGCGGCCCGCAGCGAGCGGGAGATCTGGTGGCTGTACGGGGCCCGCGGACCGCGCGAGCATCCCTTCGCCGCCGAGGCGCACGCCCTGCTCGCCTCGCTGCCGCACGCCCGCGAGCACGTGTTCTACAGCGCGGCCACGCCCGCCGAGCGCGACCGCGTCCACGCCGCCGCCGGGCGCCTCACCAAGGAGGCGCTGGCCGGGCTGGCCTCCCGCCGACGCCACCGCCTACATCTGCGGGCCGGCCTCGTTCATGACCGACATGCAGAAGGCCCTGATCGCCGTCGGGCTCGACCCGGCCGCATCCACACCGAGCTGTTCGGGGCACTGCCCGCCGTCAACCCCGGGATCACCGGGCAGGCCAGCCGGCCGCCGCACCAGCCGCCCGGCCCGCCCGGAACCGGGCCGCTGGTCACCTTCGCCCGCAGCGGCATCTCCGTGCCGTTCGGCGCCGACTGGCGCAGCGTGCTCGACCTCGCCGACGCCTGCGACGTCCCCACCCGCTGGAGCTGCCGGACCGGCGTCTGCCACACCTGCGTCACGCCGCTGCTGTCCGGCGACATCACCTACACCCCGGACCCGCTGGAACCGCCGGCCGACGGGCAGGTGCTCATCTGCTGCGCCCGGCCCCGCACCGACATCGTGCTGGACATGTAGGCGGAAAACCGCCCTGACGACGCGCCCCGGCACCCCCGCACGCCGGCAAGGCACGATCGGCGTCCCGGGAGCGACCTACGAGCGACCGCAGTGCATAACCTCGTTGAAATGGCCGCCGCTTCGGATTCCTGATCGGACCGGCGAGATCATCTGACGGCTCGTCATTAACTAATGCCATTTCGCTAAGAGGCTCGTGATGCATTGGCGCGGCGCCGGTCCTTAGCGCGTTCTTCCCGGCGCCGGCGCAACCCCAGCACCGACACGCACAGGCGAATCAAGCTCAACTCACGCTCGTCGGAATTTCCCGGTGATCGCGAAGATTTTGTTATCGCGAAGACTTTTCGCTCGTATAGCGCAAATTTCTTACGTCGGGGAAAAGTATTCGCGATCATGGTGATGTGCTAGGCCGCCCGATATGATCCGAAGTCACGCGGGCGCGCTAATGCACCACGTGCACCCTGAGGGTGGGAACAGGTCGCCGATCGTGGTGGCCAGCGACTGCCACACCGGCCGAACGCGGGAAGCGCGGAATTCATACCGCTGGCGGGCGGCTCCGGTCGAGATGACGGCGTAGGGTGCTCGCGATGTCCTCCGCGGCGGCGAGTTGTTCCGGGGATAGCGCTTCGATGAAGAGCTCGCGCACAGCTCGCAGATGCGGAACCGTGGCGCGGCGGAAGCAGTCTGAACCGTGCCCGGCGAGGACGACCTCGGCACCGCGCCCGTCGGCCGCGCACGGATCACGGCTGATGAGACCGCGCTTCTCCATCCGTCCCAGGTGATGCGAGAGCCTGCTCCGCTCCCAGCCGATCACCGCGGCCAGTTCGGAGGGGCGCATCCGGTGCCCGTCCGCCTCGCTCAAGGCGAGCAAGACCTGGTAGTCGCCCGGCGACAGGGAGGACTCGACTGCAGGCGGCCGGCCAGCCGCCAGCTCAGCGCCTCCACCGTCTCGATGAACTCGCGCCAGATCCGCAATTCCGCGCTGGTCGGATGCGCCGCGGCCGCTGCGTATCGGTCACCAGGGACCTCCTGTAATTGACACGTCAATCATACGAAGGCATAATTGATGTGTCAATCAGTTTACCGGGTCTGCCGCCCGCTGTTGAGGAGGTCAGGATGGACACCATCGAGTTCGGCATCGACACCTTCGGGGACCTGCCCCGGGACGACCGCGGCGAGATCGTCTCGTACGCGGAGGCGATCCGCGGGTCGTTGCCGAAGGGCTCGCCGACGAGGTCGGCATCGACGTCATTGCGGTGGGCGAGCACCACCGTCCCGAGTTCTCGATCTCGGCCCCGGAGACGGTCCTGGCCGGGATCGCGACGCAGACAGAGCGCATCCACCTGACCTCGGGGGTGACCGTGCTCAGCTCCGACGATCCAGTCCGCGTCTTCGAGCGCTTCGCGACCGTCGACGCGCTCTCCAGCGGGCGCGCTGAGGTGATCCTCGGGCGCGGCTCGTTCACCGAGTCGTTTCCCCTCTTCGGCTACGACCTGCGTGACTACGAGGTGCTC
>CAVVBL010000015.1:0-107773 GCA_963746485.1 uncultured Actinomycetota bacterium
GATCATCCAGTCGCAGCGGGCAGGCGAGGCAGGATCTGAACCGGCGCTACCGCCTTGAAAGGGCGGGCATTACGGACTGAGCTGAGCCGCTCACAACGCACGGCTAGCTGCCCTGCCCCGCCAGAGCGACCATCCGAATCAGGCGACCTCTGCTATCCGACGGTGGGCCGTGATGGAATGCGCTGCATGCCTGAAGAGAAAGATGCGCGCCATTGAGTTGTTCGCCAGGGCGACACTGGCGAAATGTGTCCTCTCCGACTGGCGGCAGTCCGCCACCAGATCACTGACGCGCTCCCAGCCATCGACGAACTCGTCAGCCAGATCCAGCAGTACCTGACCGGCGTGCTTGACGGCCTTCATCTGGCCGGGAACCTGCCCTACGTACGGACTGAGCACTTCCGCCGCGCGGCCGCCGGCCTCATCGTCCGCGTTCGGCTGAAGGCCTGGTGGGCGCGCCGTGCCGAGCGCCTGGCCACCGCCCTCGCGCAGGCGGTGGCGAGCCTGCTCCGGGCAGATAAGAACCTCGACCCTGACTCAGCCGCCGCCATCGACCACATTCTTCAGGCGGCCATGCGGCTGGCCGAGAAGCGCACCAAGGGATGCCGCGTGGCCGCTGTCGTGGGCAGAGGATTCCCCGCGGAGAGCCACCAAGGCTGGCCGGTGGACGAGTAAGCGATGAGCGCGCCGGATGCCAGGACCGCGCCTTCCATGCGAAGCCAGCGCCGCGGCACCCCGGTCACAGTGCCATCCGGCCGGGCAGCGATATCGCCGGAGGTGCTTATCGTTGTCTCCGGCATCGCTCGAGCACCGCCGTGCCCCGTTTCAGCCGCGACAGCCGGCGGCCAGGGTTCATAGCGGGGCACCGACTGGGCGCTGCCAGATGTAACCGGGCCCGGCCTTCAGATCAGCCCCCGCGCCAGGCCAAGGGACGGGCTTACGCCCAAGCGAACACCGGCGTCGGCGGGCAACCCTTACGCCCATTTTCCGCGTCAGCGAGACGCGCCGCCAGAGTCATGTGGAGCTGACAGGAAACAGCAGGGCACCGTCGCGAGAACTCGCAGGTCAGCAACTACTTCCGGAACTCGCAAGGCGAGCGTCCAAGATCATGTGGAGCTATGGGGATTCGAACCCCAGACCTCTTGCATGCCATGCAAGCGCTCTACCAACTGAGCTATAGCCCCTCGGGCGCGTGAGCCTTCCGGCTACAGCGCCACGCCAGTGTACAAGAAAGTCACGACTCCTCGACGCCGGGCAGGCCATCGGTCACCGGCTCAGGAAGCATGCCGACATTGTGCTCGAGCAGCCGCCAGCGCGTGCCCCGGCGAGACACGACCGACCAGTGACAATTGCCGAACGGCCCGAGCGCCCGCGGCTCCGACGGGATCCGCAGCACCCGGGCGAGCGCCAGCCCGAGGGCCGCGCCATGCCCCACGACGACAGCCAGCGATCCCTCGGCCAGGCTGTCGGCCGCCCGCTCAAGCGCTGCCGAGGCGCGGTCCGCCACAGCCGCCGAGGCCTCTCCGTCCGGCGGCGTCCAGCTGACCCGCTCCGCCGGGAACCGCCCCCGGATCTCGGTGTCCGTCAGTCCCTCCCAGCACCCGCCGGAACGCTCCCGCAGGTCCTTGTCGAGCTGCACGGGAAGACCGGTCAGGCTGGCCAGCGCGTCGGCCGTCGCCGAGGCCCGCTGCAGATCGGAGGAGAAGATAGCCGCCGGCCGAAGCGCCGCCAGGTACGCCGCGGATCGAGCCGCCTGCTCGCGGCCGGTCTCGTTGAGCGGCACGTCGGTCTGGCCCTGGAACCGGCGCTCCAGGTTGAAGTCCGTCTGCCCGTGCCGCCAGACCACCAGGGTGACAGCGTCGGTGTCGTCGCGGCCGGACGGCGTACTCAGGCCAGCCGCGTCCTCCGCTGCGGGCCGTTCTCCCGCCGCAGCCGGATCCACTGCAGTCAAGCGCTAACCCCGATCGGCCGGGCCGGCGCCATTCTGGCGGGCCGTGCCCGCGGCGCCGACAGGCTCGGGCAGCGGTATCACCGGGCAGTCCTTCCACAACCGCTCCAGCGAGTAGTAGACCCGCTCATCGGCATTCTGAACGTGGATCACGACGTCGATGTAGTCCAGCAGCACCCAGCGCATCTCCCGCTCGCCCTCGCGCCGGGCAGGCTTCGCGCCCGCCTTCCGGAGGCGCTCCTCGATCTCGTCCACGATCGCGCGAACCTGGCGGTCGTTGGCGGCCGAGCAGAGCAGGAAGGCGTCAGTGATCACAAGCTGCTCGCTGACGTCGTAGGCAATGATGTCGGAGGCGAGCTTGTCAGCCGCGGCTGCGGCCGCGATCTCCACGAGCTCGACGGCCCTCTTGGTGGCAGTCACGTGTGCTGGCAGTCCTCCTCAGTAAGCCCATCTTCAGCTACATCAAGCGTATCCGCCGTCACCGACAACGCGAGCGCTCGCGGCCACGTGTTTCACGGCTTTTCACCCATTAGGGCGGGAACGAGGCCTCCCCGATCCCCCGATTCCCAGCGGCCGCAGCTGCCGGAGGCAGCCCGGCGGCTAGCCCGACCGGCGCCCCGCGAGCCAGCAGGAGGCAGTCCAGGACACCGCGAGCAGGGCGAGCCCGGCCAGCAGCGGCGCCCCAGACGGCCAGGCCGAGGACTGTATTGCCGCGCCGCTGCCGTGCAGGGCGGCGTTCGCCGGGGAGATGCTCGAGACCCAGGCGACCACGACGGCCGTGATGGTGCTGAGCAGTGCTGCTGCCGGGTGCCTGATCAGCGGCGGGTTGAACAGGGTCCCGATCGCCGATCCCACCAGGGCGCAGACCAGCGCCTTGCCCAGCCCGGCCGCGAACGGCACGAGCAGCGGCCCCTTATGCCCGGAGACGACCAGTTCATAGCCAGCGCCGGCCAGGCCCAGGAGCGCGCCGGCGGCGAAGGCAGTCAGCAGAGTGGCCAGCTGCGCTCGCGGCGGGCTGGTCGCGGCGGACACGCAGGCCCGTGCCGCCGCTGGCTCCGCGGTCAGCATCGACCTGGTCAGCAGCGCCATCACCGGGACCAGAATGGCCGCGCTCCAGTCCAGCCCGTCACTGACCGACTGACCGCCCGAGCCGGCTCCGCCGACCGAGATGAGCAGCGCGTAGGCGATGAGCGGGAAGATCCACCGCTGGGATCGGAACAGGTTCGCGGCCTGGTACCGCAGCAGGGCCGTCATCCGCTGCTCCACTCCTCGGTCCCCGCGCGGCCCTCCGGCGGCGGCCCGGATGGCTGGCCGGCAGCGGGGCGCACGGCCAGGACGTGCACGCCGTCCCAGCCGAGAAGCTGCCGCAGAAGCTCGTCGGATGCGGCACTGTCGACGGTCAGCCTGACCAGCCCGAGTGCCCTGCCTGGCTCATCGTCGGGCACCGGGCCGCCGGAATCTGCGGTGACGGCCAGGACGCCGTCCGCCTGAGCCAGCCGCGCCAGCGATCCGGACTCGAGCCCGGTGAGCTCGATGACGACGGCCGCCAGACTCTCAGCGCTGCCGCCCGGGCCCGCCGACACTGAGGCCGCCGACACTGAGGCCGCCGACGCTGAGGCCGCCGGCGGTGGGGCCGCCGGCGCGAATGCCGCCAGCACTGGGCCTGGCTCCGCCGCCGACACCGTGCCGGCCGCTATCTGCCAGCGCTCGCCCACCTGGCCGGCCAGCCGCGCCTGATCGTGATCGACGAACACGACGATGGCACCCGCAGCCACGCGCTCGGCCACAGCGGCGTCGAGCATCGCGCGTGCCGCCTGGTCGAGTCCGGTCCACGCCTCGTCCAGCACCAGCAGATCCGGCCCGGCGAGCAGGGCCTGGGCGATCGCGACCTTCTGGCACATCCCCTTGGACAGCGTTCGCAGCGGCGTGCCGGCGTAGTCAGCAGCACCGAGCCGGCCGAGCCACTCATCGACAGCGGCGTCAACGGCTGCCCCGGACAGCCCGTGGATCCGGGCGAGATGCTGCAGGTAATCCCGGGCGGAGAAGCCGAGACCGCCGGGGAACCGCTCTGGCACGTACCCCGTGTGCGGGCGTCCTGTGACGCGGCCCGCGGTCGGCCGGGTCACTCCGGCCAGCACCCGCAGCAGCGTGGACTTCCCGCTGCCGTTCGGTCCCTCCAGCCGGATGAGCTGCCCGGCGGCGACCTCGCGGGTGACGTCCCTGACAACCCACGGCTGCCGCAGACCGTAGCGCTTGCTTACTGCCTCCAGGCGCACCCTGTGACCCCTCAGCCAGCTCCCCCGGCCGTCAGTGCCGCCGGCCGCCCGATGCGAGCCTAGCCGCGGTAGAGCCCTCGTTTCGAGATGTACTGCACGATCCCATCCGGCACGAGGTACCAGATCGGGTTGCCGTCGCGCACCCGCTCGCGGCACTCGGTCGACGAAATGGCCAGCGCGGGAATCTCCACGAGGCTGATGCGGTCGTCCGGCACGTCCGACGTCGACAGATGGTGACCGGGACGGGTGCACCCGACGAAATGCGCCATCGAGAGCAGCTCCCCCGCGTCCCGCCAGGAGATCAGTCTCGCCAGCGCGTCCGCGCCGGTGATGAAGTAGAAGTCCGCGTCCGGTCCCCGCTCCTCCCGCAGGTCGCGGAGCGTGTCGATCGTGTAGGTCTCGCCCGGCCGGTCGATGTCGACGCGGCTGACCGAGAAGCTCGGGTTGGACGCCGTGGCGATGACCGTCATCAGGTACCGGTCCTCGGCGGGCGATACCTTGCGGTCGCCCTTCTGCCACGGCTCGCCGGTCGGCACGAAAATAACCTCGTCGAGGCTGTAGAAGTGCCCGACCTCACTGGCCGCGACCAGGTGGCCATGATGGATCGGGTCGAACGTGCCGCCCATGATGCCGATCCGCTGACGCATGCAGTGACCTTAGAACGGCGGCCGCTAGACCGGGTACGTCACCCCGGTCAGTTGCTCCGACTCGACCCAGAGGCGGCGCTGCGCCTCCTTGTTCTGCGAGCGGCCGCTGGAGGTCACGACGACCGGGTACCCGGTGAGTTGCATGAACCCGCCCGGCCCGTAATAGGTGCCGCCGATGGCAGCCGGATCCGTCGCTGCGCGCAGGATCGGCAGCGTGCCCATCTTTGCGTCCTGCACCCACCAGGAGTTCAGCGCGCCGAAGCGGGGGTCCAGCGCGCCCTGCGACAGGCCGGACATGTGCCGGGTCAGCTCGGTCCTGGCTGTTCCGGGATGCGCGGCCAGCGCGATCGTGTCCGCGCCCGCGGCCGACAGCCGCCGCTGCAGCTCGTAGGTGAACATCAGGTTGGCGAGCTTGGACCGCCCGTAGGCCGCCATCTTCTGGTAATGCCTGGCGGACTGCAGGTCGGCGAAGTTCATCCGGCCGGCCCGGTGCCCGTTGCTGCTCACCGTGACCACGCGCGATCCGGGCGCGGCCAGCAGCGAGTTCATCAGGAGGCCGGTCAGCGCGAAATGGCCCAGGTGATTCGTGCCGAACTGCAGCTCGAAGCCGTCCTTGGTCAGCGAGTACGGCGGCATCATCACGCCGGCATTGTTGATCAGCAGGTCCAGCCGGGGGAACCGGCCGCTCAGGTCGGCCGCGGCCGCCCGGACGGACTCCAGCGAGGCGAGGTCAAGCTCAGCGGTCTGGACCGTGTCGGTCTCCACGGCCGCTGGCGCCCCCGACCCCGCCGCCGGCGATCCGGCAGCCTCGGCCGGGCCCTGGGCCAGCTCGGCCCGCAGCTGCCCGGCGGCCGCCTCAGTCCTGCCGGGATCGCGCCCGGCCAGCACCACCGTGGCCCCGTGCTGGGCCAGCACCCTGGCTGTCTCGAGCCCGAGGCCGGAGGTCGCGCCGGTGATCACCGCTATCCGGCCGTGCTGGCCTCCTGCATCCGCCGCCGTCCACTGCCCGGAGCCGCCGCGCTGCGTCATCTGGCTTCCTTTCCCGCCACCTGCACATGCCCAGCACATCACGGGACATTCGGTAGCCGACGCCGGCCGTCTTGATAGGCCGGACTAGGGGGTAAATATGGGGGGAACGCGGACTACCGGGCCGGCCGTTCTCGCCAGGCCGATCCGGTCCGAGCACGCTGGAGGGGTCACGTGGACTACTCGGCTAGTTATGCCATGGCGGACCGGGACCAGACAAGGACCCTGTTCAGTCACGTCATGTGGCTCGTCGCGCTCGCCGCCGGATGCTTCGCGCTCGGCTGCTACGCCGGCCGGGATCTGTCGATGGGCTGGTCGATCGCCTGGTTCATCGTCGGATTTGGCTGCCTGATCGCGCTCAACTTCACCCGGAAGTCCTCCGGCGGCGCGAGCATCGCCCTGCTCCTGCTGATGGGACTGTTCCTCGGCCTCGGCATGGGGCCGACCGTCGCGTACTACTCCTCGTCGAGCCCGCAGACGCTCTGGCAGGCGGCCGGGGCTACGGCGCTGTTCATCGCCGGGTTCGGCGCGTACGGCTACGCGACCAGGCGCGACCTGTCCGCCGTCGGCCGGATCTCCTTCTTCGCCCTGATCGGCCTCATCATCCTCGCCGTCATCCTGATCTTCACGCACATCCCTGGCGGCGACCTGATCTACGCCATCCTCGGGCTGGTGATCTTCGCGGGCCTCACCATGTTCGACTTCCAGCGCCTCCGCCGGTCGAAGGGCCTGGCCTCCGCGCCGCAGATCGCCGCCTCGATCTTTCTGGACGCGCTCAACGTGTTCCTGTTCTTCCTGCGGATCTTCTCCGGCGGCCGCGATTAGCCCGTGGGCCGACACTGTGACAGTTGCGGTTATCCGGCGAGGCGTTCTGCGGCTTTTGCTGCCCTGGAATCGTCACAGTGTGGGGGCCGGTCTTCCGCGGACTAGCCGCTGACTAGTCGATGCCGGGCAGCGGGGGGTCGCCACCCCGCCAGCGCAGGACGCGGACGGCCTTGCCGACCTCCGTCCGGGGGACTGACCCCGGCGGCAGCAGCCGGACGGCAACGGACAGGCCCAGCGCGTCCTTCAGGCTCGACTCGATCTCGCTGACCGGCGGCTGAGAATCTGACCAGCCCGTTCCCGTCTCGCAGATGGCCAGCAGCCGGTGCTGCGGCGCGCGCTCGTCCACGACCAGCACATAGTCAGGTGCCAGCGCCCGCTGGCCGAGCAGCACGCGCTCGATCTCGCTGGGGTAGACGTTCACGCCCCGGACGACCAGCATGTCGTCCTTGCGGCCGGTGATCTTGCTCATCTTGACCAGCGTGCGGCCGCAGGCGCAGGTGCCGCGGCGCAGGGCGGCGATGTCGCCGGTCCGGTAGCGCAGCAGCGGGAGCGCCTGCTTGGTCAGGGTCGTGAAGGTGAGCTCGCCCGGCTGGCCGTCCGGCACCGGCAGCCCGGTCAGCGGATCGAGTGCCTCCACGAGGAAGTGGTCCTCGTTCACGTGCAGTCCGTCGGCGGCGACGATGCACTCGGCCGCGACGCCGGGCCCGATGACCTCAGACAGGCCGTAGATGTCGAGCGCGCGGATGCCGAGCAGGTCCTCTAGCCGCAGGCGCATCTCCTCAGTCCACGGCTCGGCGCCGAAGATCCCGGCCCGCAGCGACAGTCCGCTGCCAGGGCCGGCGCCTGCCTCGGCCAGGGCCTCGCCCAGCCGGATCGCGTACGACGGGGTGCAGGTCAGGATGTCCGGCTGCAGGTCCCTGATGAGCGTCACCTGCCGCGGCGTCATGCCACCGGAAGACGGGACGACGGTAGCACCGAGCTCGATGGCACCCTGATGGATGCCGAGGCCGCCGGTGAACAGGCCGTAGCCGTAGGCGTTGTGCACCAGGCTGGCGCGGGTAGCCCCGGCCGCGGCCAGCGCGCGGGCACACATCCTGGCCCAGAGCGTCAGGTCGTCACGCGTGTAGGCGACGAGGGTCGGCCGGCCGCCGGTGCCGCTCGAGCCGTGCACGGCGACGACATCCTCACGCGGAACCGCGAGCAGGCCGAACGGGTAGGCGTCCCACAGGTCCTTCTTGTCCGTGGCGGGAAGCCGGGAGAGCGTGGCCAGGTTCACGTCGGCTCCGGCTGCCACCCCGGCCTCCTTCAGCCTGGCCCCCTGAAGGCCGCCGAGGGCCAGCAGCCGGTCGACAAGCTCGCGCAGCCGCTCGAGCTGCAGTCCGGTGAGCAGCTCGGCCGGCATCGACTCCGCATCCGGCTCGAACATGGCCGGCAAAACTGCTGCTGACATCTGGTCAACCTCCTGCGCGGGGCGCTTACGATGACTCCTATGACCACTCTGCCCGACCGCTCCCGGATCCGTCTGCCGGGTATCAGCTCACGTGCCTACGAGCACCCCGCCGACCGGTCAGCGCTCGTCGCGCTGCGCAAGCTGACCGGCTTCGACACCATCCTGCGGAACCTGGCCGGGCTGTTCAACGACCGCGCGCTGCGGCTGATGTTCCTGGCCAGCTCCGTCCGCGCGTCGCCGGATCAGTTCCCCGACCTGTACCAGGCGATGCTCGACAGCTGCTACATCCTGGACCTGCCGCGGGTGCCGGAGCTGTACATCAGCCAGAGCCCGATCGTCAACGCGATGGCGCTCGGGGCGGACAAGCCGTTCATCGTGCTGAACAGTGGCATCGTCGAGCTGATGGATCCCGAGGAGATCCGGTTCGTCATCGGGCATGAGCTCGGCCACGTGCTGTCCGGCCATTCGGTCTACAACACGATGCTGTACTACCTGATCGCGCTCGCGAACCGGCTGGCCCTGGTGCCGTTCGCCTGGATCGGCCTCAAGGGCGTCATCTGGGCCCTGGAGGAATGGCACCGCAAGTCGGAGATGTCCTGCGACCGGGCGGGCCTGCTCGCGACCCAGGACGTCGAGGCCGCCCGGCGCGCGCTGATGAAGCTGGCTGGCGGCCGCCGCCTGGCCGAGCTCAGCAGCAACGAGTTCCACCGGCAGGCCCGCGAGTACGACGCCGTACCGGACGTCAGGGAGAGCCTGCTGAAGCTGCTGCAGCTGCAGGGAACGACGCACCCGTTCGGGGTCGTGCGGTTCGCGGCGCTGGACCACTGGGCGCAGGAAGGCGAGTACGCCGACATCCTGGCCGGGCGCTACCCGCGCCGCGAGGATGACCCGGAAGCCTCGGTGGGAGACGAGTTCCGGGCCGCGGCCCGGTCCTACCAGGACTCCTGGAACCGCAGCAACGACCCGCTGATCGGCGCCGTCCGCGGCGTCGCGAACGGCGCGGCCGGGGCCGGGACCAAGCTGTTCAACCGGTTCACCGGCAACGACCGCCGCGACGACGAGGACGACGACGAGTAACTGCGCGCTCCCGCGCTCCCGCGCTAACCGATGCCCGCGGCGGCCGGGCGTCAGCCGCCGATCCCGGCCGGGCTGAGGGCCGGCGCCAGCCGGGCCAGCACGTCCGGGAGGCGACCCGGATGCACCACGCCGACCTGCTGCGTCGCCCTGGTCAGCGCGACGTACAGGTCGTTAAGCCCGCGCGGCGACTCGGCCAGGATGGCCGCCGGGTCAGCGATCAGCACGCAGTCGAACTCCAGGCCCTTCGCCTGCCGTACCGTCAGCACGACGACAGGACTGGTCAGGTCCGGGTCGGCGCCGAGTGCGGTCCCCGGCAGCGCGGCGCTGACGGCCGCGCCGACCCGATCGGCGAGCGCCGCCGGGACGATCACCGCCAGCTTGCCGTCGCCGGCCTCCGCCGCCAGCCTGACCGCGGCCTGCGCGACCGTCGTCGTCAGCTCGGCGGGCTCAGCCTGCAGCTGCCACGGCTGACGGCCGGACTGGCGGACCGAGCGCGGTAGCTCAAGCGCCGGGTCAATCGCCGCGAGCACGTCCGCCGCGACTGCCATGACCTCGGCCGGGGTCCGGTAGTTGACGGTCAGCGGAGCCAGCCGCCACCGGTCCCCGAGGTACGGCTCGAGCGCCTCGCTCCATGACGGCAGGCCGGCCAGATCGCCGGTCTGGGCGACGTCGCCGACGATCGTCAGCGATCTGGCCGGGCAGCGCCGCATCAGCATCCGCCAGGCTAGCTGCGACAGTTCCTGTGCCTCGTCGACGATTACGTGCCCGAAGACCCAGGTCCTGTCGACCGCCGCCCGCTCGGCTGCGGTCAGGTGCTGCTCGTCCTCGTACCGCGCCGCCAGCCGGCTGGCGTCGACAAGGTCGGCGCCCATGAGAATCTCCTCGTCGTCGTCCTCATGCCGGCTCATGATGTCGAGCACGCCCTGCGCGTACGCCTCCTCCTGCCGCCGTCGCCTGGCCGCCGCCGCCCGGGCGGCCCGGTCGTCCTCGCCGAGCAGCTCAGCCGCCTCGTCGAGCAGGGGGACGTCGGCCGGCGTCCAGGCCACGCCATCCTCGCGCAGCAGCAACTCGCGCTCGGCGGCCGGCATCCTCGGCGCGGCCGCCGCCAGCCGCGCCGGGTCGGTCAGCAGGTCGCTGACAAGCTGCTGCGGGCTGAGCACCGGCCAGAGCCGCGCGATGGCGGCCCGGACGGCCGGGTCGGCCCGCAGCTCGCGGCGCAGGTCCTGCATGTCCTGCTGGTCCATCAGCATCTCGCCGGTCCGCACGTCGGAACCGATCCGCGCGGTCAGCTGGCGGGTGAGGGCGGTCACGATCTCCCTGGCGAAAACCGACCGCGCCTGGTTGTGCGGCCGCCGGGAGCGGCGGGCGCGTTCCCGTGCCTGAGAGATCGTCTGCGGCGTCAGCCGCAGCCGCCCGGCGCCCGCGCCGACCGCGGGGGCTGCCTCTTCCCGGCCCGCCGCGGTGGCGAGCCGGATGCTGGCCACGTCGGCCTTGATCTCGAGCGGCTCGTCCGGGACATGCTGGCGATCCCTGATCGCCGCCGCGATGACCCGCGCCATGCCGATCCGGCCCTTGATCGCCGCCGTCTGCGCGGACTCGGCCGCAGTCGCGCTCACGCCGGGGAACAGGTCGCCGATGGTGGACAGGAGCACGCTGGTCTCGCCCAGCGAGGGGAGCACCTGGCCGATGTAGCGCAGGAAGGTGGCATTAGGCCCGACGACCAGCACGCCGCGCTTCTCCAGCTGGCGCCGGTAGGTGTAGAGCAGGTAAGCCGCGCGGTGCAGCGCGACGGCGGTCTTGCCGGTGCCGGGGCCGCCCTGGACCACCAGCGCGCCGGCCATCGGCGCCCGGATGATCACGTCCTGCTCAGCCTGGATGGTCTCGACGATGTCGCTCATCGATCCGGTGCGGCCGGAGTTGAGGGCGGCCAGCAGCGCCGACTCGCCGGTCAGGCCCTCGTGCCGGGTGGGATCGGCAGCCTCGAGGTCGAGGACCTCGTCATCGATGCCGACGACCGTGCGGCCCTTGCTCCTGATGTGCCGCCGCACCCGGACGTCGCCGGGAGACGCGGCAGTGGCGAGGTAAAAAGGCCGGGCGGCATCGGCGCGCCAGTCCATGAGCAGCTGCTCGTAATCATCAGTGTCGGCGTGAATTCCGAGCCGCCCGATGTACCGCAGCTCACCGTCACTGAATTCAAGCCGCCCAAAGCACAGGCCGTTTTCCGCGGCATCGAACTGCGCCAGCTGCTGCCGGTACATGGCGCTGAAGGTCTCCCGCTCGACCCTGGCCTGGTGCGTGCCGCCTGCCTGCCGCAGCACCCCCGCCATCCGGCGGCAGGCCCGCTCCCTGAGAACGTCCAGCCGCCCGTACAGCACGGAAATGTAGCTCTGCTCGCGATCCAGTTCCGCGTTTGACAACCATGCTCCTCTTGCTTATAATTCATGCGAGGGCTATGGCCCTTAAGTATTTTCCTCTTTCGCGCTACAAGAATGTAGCGCGTTTTTTTATTTCCCGGAAGCTGGCCGCAGCCGTGCCCGGCGGCTGGCGCGGACGCTAGCCGAGCCGGGCGTCGCTGCCGCGCGGACCGAGAGTGGCGGCGTCGTCGGGGACCTCGGGATCCCAGTCGAACACGACCGAATTATCCTCCTCGCCGATGAGCACCTCGGCACCCGGCGTCGCGCCCGCATCGGCGAGCGCCTGCTCGATGCCGAGCTTGGCGAGCCGGTCAGCCAGGTAGCCGACGGCCTCGTCGTTAGAGAAGTCGGTCTGCTGAATCCACCGCCGCGGCTTGTCGCCGATGACCCGGAAGCTGTTCTTCCCTGTCGCGACGAGCTCGAAGTCAGGCCCGGCAACGGCCGCAGGGCGCAGCACGAGCCGGGTCGGCTCGACTGGCGGGGCCGCCGCGCGGGCAGCTGCGATGACCGAGCCCATCGTGAACGCCAGGTCCCGCAGGCCCTCGGTGGTCGCGGCCGACACCTGGAGCACCGGGAGGCCGCGGGCCTCAATCTCCGGCTGGACCATATCGGCCAGCTCGCGCGCGGCCGGCACGTCGACCTTGTTCAGCGCCACGATCCGGGGCCGGTCGGACATCCGCGCTCCGGTCAGCTCCTCGTACGCCGAGAGCTCTGCCTCCAGCGCATCCAGGTCGCTGATCGGATCCCGGCCGGGCTCCTCGGTCGCGCAGTCGAGCACGTGCACCAGTGCCTGGCAGCGCTCGATGTGCCTCAGGAAGTCAAGCCCGAGGCCCTTGCCGGTGCTCGCGCCGGGGATCAGCCCGGGCACGTCGGCGACGACGAACTGCACGTCGCCGGCCTCGACGACGCCGAGATTCGGGGTCAGCGTGGTGAACGGATAGTTGGCGATCTTGGGCCGCGCTGCGGAGATCGCGGCGATAACGGACGACTTCCCGGCGTTCGGGAAGCCGACCAGGCCGGCGTCGGCGACAGTCTTCAGCTCGAGCACCAGGTACAGCTCAGGGCCGGGCTCGCCGCGCAGCGCGAAGCCGGGCGCCTTGCGCTTCGTGGACGCCAGCGCTGCGTTGCCCAGGCCGCCGCGGCCGCCCTCGGCCACCACGTAGCGGGTGCCCGCGCCGGTCAGGTCGGCCAGTTCCGCGCCGTCCGCGGTCTTGATGACAGTCCCGTCGGGCACCTTGATGACCAGATCGTCACCCTCGGCGCCATTGCGGTTCGAGCCGAGGCCCGGCTTGCCATCGCCGGCCCGGCGGACCGGCCTGCGGTGGAAGTCGAGCAGGGTCGCCGTGCTCGGGTCAACCTCGATGATGACGTCACCGCCGCGGCCCCCGTTGCCGCCGTTCGGGCCGCCGAGCGGCTTGAACTTCTCCCGGTGCACCGACGCGCAGCCGTTGCCGCCGTGGCCCGCGCGCACGCGCACCTCGGCGTGATCAGCGAACTCTGCCACGGCTAACCCCCTTCATACTCCTGCCCGCGACCGCCCGGCCCCGGCGACCCGCGACGGCGGGCCGGCGGCCTTGCTGCCGGCTGCGTCACGGGCCTGTTACGCGCAGCGGAGGGCGGACCTAGCCGGTCCGCCCTCCGGAAGCCTTGCGCCACGGCGGACCGGTGCTGCTGTCCGCCGGGCGAGCGCGCTAGCTCGCCTGTGCTGCCTCTGCCTCGACCGGCAGAACGCTGACGGCGCGGCGGCCGCGCCGCCTGCCGAACTGCACCTTGCCGTCGACCAGGGCGAACAGGGTGTCATCCCCGCCGCGCCCGACACCGACGCCGGGGTGGAAGTGCGTGCCGTGCTGGCGCACGATGATCTCGCCGGCGCCGACAACCTGGCCGCCGAACCGCTTCACGCCCAGGCGCTGCGCGTTCGAGTCCCGGCCGTTCCGGCTGGAGGATGCGCCCTTCTTATGTGCCATCTCGGGCTCAGCCCTTCTTCTTCGAGCCGGCGCTGGCCTTCACCGCACCGGACTTCGACGACCCGATGCCGGTCACCCGGACCTGGGTGTACTTCTGCCGGTGGCCCAGACGACGGCGATAGCCGGTCTTGTTCTTGTAGTGGATCATGTTGATCTTGGGGCCGGCCGCGGCGCCCACGATCTCGGCGGTGACCTGGAACTTGCCAAGCTCCGCCGGGTCGCTGATGACCTTGCCGTCATCGACAACCAGCAGAGCCGGGAGCATCACGCTGGCCCCGACCTCACCAGTCAGCTTGTCGACGGTCAGGACGTCGTCAACGGACGCCTTCTCCTGCCTGCCGCCGCAGCGCACGATCGCGTACACCGAGAGTTCTCTCCTCTTTGTGCCAGCCCGCGCGAGATTCCGGCTGGAGTCGGGCTTGCCTTCCATTGCGCACCAACGCGATCCGGCCGATTGACCGCCTGCGTCCGTAACATGCGCCGACCATAAAGCGTATCAGATTGCGCGGGTCCTCAGTCTCCGGCTGGCTCGAACTCCGGGCCGCCCTCGCCTGCGGCTTCGCCGGTTCTGGCGGCGGATCCGCGGCCCCGCCGTGACCTGCCCCTGGCCGGCCTGCCGCTGGCTGCGGGCGCAGTGTCGCCGCCGTCGCCGCTGCTGCTGGCGTCGGCGGCGCTGGCGCCGCTGGCGCTGGCGCCGTCCTGGCCAGCGTGCCCGTCACCGGCGGGCGCAGCCACGCTGACCGGCTCGTGGCCGGCCGCATCAGGAGCATCGGTCGCAGGACCGGCATCGCCCGCTGCCCCGTTCCCGGCACCGCCCGGCGCCGGTCCCGCGGGCGCCTGCCCCGCGGCTGCCAGCTCCGCGGGCACTGCCGCCGCCGAGCCGTTGGAGCCGCCAGACCCCGACCGGGACCTGGAGCCGCGTCCGCGGGAGCCGCCCGAGCTGCCCGAGCTGCCCGAGCTGCCAGCGTTGCCAGCGTTGCCGGAGGAGTCGCCATCCTGGCCGGATTTGCCGCCGCCGGATGAGGGCCCGGGCTTGGCTCCGCCCCGGTTCCGGCCGCCCTTGCCGCCCTGATCCTGGCCGCCGTCACGGTTATGCGAGTGGTCCACCGGCTCCAGCGAGATGATCACGCCGCGGCCGTTGCAGTGCTCGCACGGCACCGAGAATGCCTCCAGCAGGCCCGAGCCGACCCGCTTGCGGGTCATCTGGACCAGGCCGAGCGAGGTGACCTCGGCCACCTGGTGCTTGGTGCGATCCCGGGCCAGGCACTCCAGCAGGCGGCGGAGTACCAGCTCGCGGTTGCTCTCCAGCACCATGTCGATGAAGTCGATGACGATGATCCCGCCGAGGTCCCGCAGGCGCAGCTGCCTGACGATCTCCTCGGCCGCCTCCAGGTTGTTCCTGGTGACGGTCTGCTCCAGGTTGCCGCCCTGGCCGGTGAACTTCCCGGTGTTCACGTCGATGACGGTCATGGCCTCGGTGTGGTCGATGACCAGCGAGCCGCCGCTCGGCAGCCAGACCTTGCGCTCCAGCGCCTTGGCCAGCTGCTCGTCGATCCGGTAGGCAGCGAAGACGTCCTTGTCCTCGGTCCAGCGCTGCATCCGCTCGGACAGGTGCGGTGCGACGTAGCGGACGTACTCGTCCACCATGTCCCACTCGCTGTCGCTGGCGATGACCAGGCTGCTGAAGTCCTCGTTGAAGATGTCCCTGATGACGCGGAGCGTCAGGTCCGGCTCGCTGTAGAGCAGGTCAGGGGCGTTCGCGGTCTTGGCCTTCTTCTCGATGGCCTCCCACTGCGCGGCGAGCCTGGCCACGTCCCTGGACAGTTCCTCCTCCGAGGCGCCCTCGGCGGCAGTGCGCACGATGACGCCCGCGTGCTCGGGCATCACCTGCTTGAGAATCGCCTTGAGGCGGCTGCGCTCGGTGTCGGGGAGCTTGCGGCTGATGCCGGTCATGCTCGCGCCCGGCACGTACACCAGGTACCGGCCGGGAAGGCTGACCTGGCTGGTCAGGCGGGCGCCCTTGTGCCCGATCGGATCCTTGGTGACCTGCACCAGGATCGACTGGCCGGACTTGAGCGCGGACTCGATCCGCTTGGACTCGCCCTCCAGGCCGCTGGCGTCAAAGTTGACCTCTCCCGCGTACAGGACGGCATTGCGGCCCTTGCCGATGTCGACAAAGGCTGCCTCCATCGAGGGCAGGACGTTCTGCACCTTGCCGAGGTAGACGTTGCCGACGTAGGACTGGTGGCTGGCCTTGTCCACGTAGTGCTCGACCAGCACGCCGTCCTCGAGCACGGCGATCTGGGTGCGCTCGCCGGTCTGGCGGACGACCATAACCCGCTCAACGGCCTCGCGCCTGGCCAGGAACTCCGACTCGGTGATGATCGGCGGCCTGCGGCGCCCCGACTCGCGGCCCTCGCGGCGACGCTGCCGCTTGGCCTCCAGCCGGGTCGAGCCCTTCACCCCGCGGACATCGGAGACATCCGAGGTCTTCTCCCGCGGCGCCCGGACGTGCGTGACGGTGTTCGGCGGGTCGTCCTGGCCCGTGGGCTGGTCGCCGTCGCCGCCTGACGCAGTGCGGCGGCGACGGCGTCGGCGCTTCCCGCCGCTGCTCGTGCCGGAACCGTCGTCGTCCTGCTCGTCCTCGGCATCGCCCTGGTCGGGGCCGGCCGTGTCATCGGCCTGGGCGCCGGACTCGGCGCCGTCGGCGCCGTCCCTGGCCCTGCCCCGGCCGCGGCCGCCACGGCGGCGGCGGCGGCTGGCCGGGCCCTGCCCGCCATCATCCTGACCGTCGCCGTCACCGTCGCTGAGTTCCTCATCGGGCTCGCGCACAGCCGGCACCGCTGCCGCGGCCTGGCGCTTTGGCACCGGGGGCGCTGCGACGATCTCCGGCGGCTGGAAGATAACCAGCGGCGGCTGGAAAGCCGCCGGTGCCGGCGGGCCCTGCAGCGTTTCGCCGGCGTCACCGTGCTGCTGACCTGATGCGGGAACGGGCTGACCGGCCCCATCGGCCCCGCTCCCGGCCGCGGCTGCCTGACCGGCCTGGCCGGCGTCCGGCGCGGCCGCCTGGCCCGCTGACCGGCTGCGGCTCTGGCCACGGCGCCTGCTGCCGCCGGTGGCTGGGGCATCAGGCCCTGCCTCACCGGCAGAGCCCGCTCCGGCCTGCTCTGCCTTGCCGGGTGTAGCCGTCTCGGGCGCACCAGGCACGCCAGCACCCGGCTCTGCCTCGCTCGCGCCGGCCTGCGCAGCTCCGGCCGCACGGGACCGCGACGAGCGCCTGCGCGGGGCCGCGGAGCCAGTGCCCGTGGCGCCAGCGCCGGCGTCGGCAGACTCGCTAGCCTCGCTGCCGCTCGCACCGCCCTGACTGCCGCCAGGCGCGCCTTCAGCGGCACCGCGTTTACCGGCCCCGGCCGCGCCGCCCGGAGCCGCCGGGGCATCCGCCAGCGTGGCCGGATCCGCGGGCGGCCCGGCCGGCCTGGTTACCGCGCGACGAGTCCGGCGGACCGGCCTCCCGCTCTGGTTCGCGCTGTCGGCAGCCGACCCGGATATCCCGGCAGACCCGCCAGATGTGGTGGGGCCATCAGCTGATTCTCTGTTGTCTCGCTCGATCTCGAGCATTCGGGCGATCTCTCCCGTCAGGCTCCCGGGCGCAGGCGACCTCTCCGGGCCGCTCCGCGCCACGCGGGAGCTGTTCGTACGCGCTGTCTGGAGCGGTACTCGCCGTACTGGCGGTCCCCGCTTCCAGGCACGTTGCCATTACCTGTCCCTGTGCAGCGTCCCGCCTGTCTGGCCGGGGCGCTTCCGCTGCGGGCCGAGCCTGCGGGGTCACAGCCCCGGTAAGGCCGGCCGGCGCTACCAGTCCAGGAGCAGCCGGCACGTAAGCCGGATGTCCGGAACCAGGCACGCTGGCCTCCGCTGCGGCAGCATCTTCTGTGCCCAGCGGCCCCTGAGCCAGCCGCGTCACCACGGGTGGTGACGCAGGCTCCAGGGCCGACATGTGGCGAAACGCAACCAGGATGTCTTCGGGTCGCACGGCAGGTGTCATGTGCCGAACAACCATTCGAAGTATCGCACACTCCGGTTGCCCGTCCGTCGTGGCACGCCGGTCCACTGCCAGCGATACCACTCCGGCCCTGGTGTCGAGCCGGCGGACTCCGTTACTGGTGAGGCGATCCACCTCCGCGTGCGCGGCGGCGAGAAACACCTCTGCTGCCCTGGCCGCGTCCTCGGGCGCGACCCCTGGCAGCACGACTTGCCAGTCTGAGGCCTCCAGCCGCGGCGCGGGCGCAGCGGCAAGGTCAGCGACCTCAATCACGTCAATACCGTCCGGCAGCGCGGCGTCCAGCCGATCGCGGACGAGGCCAGGGTCCGCCGCTGCGGTGAGGGAGATCTCCAGAAACTCAGCCTCGCTCGCGGCGCCGGTCGGCGCCCCGCCCGAGTAGGAGATCTTCGGATGCGGCGAGAATCCCGCCGACTGGGCAACCGGCAGTCCCGCCCGCCGAACTGCCCGCTCCACTGCACGCGCGATATCCCTGGAACTCGCGAACCGCATCCTGCCACGCTTAGCGTACCTAACGACCAGGCGCTGCACTGCAGGCAGCGGCGCCGGTCCGGTCGGCCGCGGCTGCTGTCGTCCCATCGCTAGCCGTCCCCGCGGGCCGGCGCGGCCCCGCCGGACGGGCCGCCAGCGCCGGACACGCTGCCGTCAGCAACGCTGAGCGGCAGCAGACGCTTCCCGGTCGGGCCGGCCTCGATCTCGGTCCCCATTGCCGGGCAGACGCCGCACTCGAAGCAGGGCGTCCAGCGGCAGTCCTCGACCTCATCCGCGCCGGACGGGTCGATGGCCGCCAGCCAGTCCTGCCACAGCCAGTCCCGCTCCAGCCCGGCGTCCAGGTGGTCCCAGGGCAGGATCTCGTCGTATTCGCGCTCCCGCGTGGTGAACCAGGCCAGGTCAACACCCTCGTCCGCCAGCGCGACCTCAGCGCACTTCTCCCACCTGTCGAACGAGAAGCACTCGCTCCAGCCGTCGAAGCGGCCGCCGTCTTCCCAGACCGCGCGGATGACCTTCGCTACCCGGCGGTCGCCTCGCGACAGCAGGCCCTCCACGATCGACGGCCTGCCGTCGTGGTAGCGGAACCCGATGGCCTTGCCGTAGCGCCGGTCGGCCCGCATGGCCGCGCCGAGTGCCTTCAGCCTGGCGTCGACGGTCTCGTGGTCGCACTGCGAGGCCCACTGGAACGGGGTGTGCGGCTTGGGCACGAACCCGCCGATGGAGACGGTGCAGCGAATATCGTGACGCCCGGTGGCGGACCGCCCGGCCTGGATAACCCGCTTGGCCAGCGAGGCGATGGCCAGCACGTCCTCGTCGGTCTCGGTCGGCAGCCCGCACATGAAGTACAGCTTCACCTGGCGCCAGCCGCTGGCGTAGGCCGTGGTCACGGTCTTGATCAGGTCGTCCTCGGTGACCATCTTGTTGATCACCTTGCGGATCCGGTCCGACCCGCCCTCCGGGGCGAACGTCAGCCCGGACCGCCGCCCGTTCCTGCTCAGCTCGTCGGCGAGCGTCACGTTGAAGGCGTCCACCCGGGTGGACGGCAGCGACAGGCCGGTGTTCGTGCCCTCGTAGCGGTCGGCCAGGTCGACCGCGATCTCGTTGATCTCGCTGTGGTCGGCGCTGGACAGCGACAGCAGGCCGACCTCGCTGAACCCGGTCGCGGCCACCCCTGTCTCGACCATCGACCCGATCGTGGTGATCGACCGCTCCCGGACCGGCCGGGTGATCATCCCTGCCTGGCAGAACCGGCAGCCCCTGGTGCAGCCGCGGAAGATCTCCACGCTGAACCGCTCGTGCACGGTCTCGGCGAGCGGGACCAGCGGCTTAGCCGGATACGGCCAGGAGTCCAGGTCCATGACGGTGTGCTTGGAGACCGACCGGGGCACGCCGGGCCGGTTCGGGACGACCGCGCCGATCGTCCCGTCCGCCTGATACGAAACGTCGTAGAAGCGCGGCACGTAGACGCCGCCGCGGGCCGCCAGCTGCTCGAGCAGGCCGTCGCGGCCGCCGGGCCGCCCGGCTGCCTTCCAGCCCCGCACCAGGGCGGTGACGGCCAGCACAGCCTGCTCGCCGTCGCCCAGCACAGCGCCGTCGATGAACTCGGCGATCGGCTCGGGGTTGAAGGCCGCATGGCCGCCTGCCAGCACGACCGGGTCGTCGGGGCCGCGGTCGGCGGCCGGCAGCGGAATGCCCGCCAGATCCAGCGCGGTCAGCAGGTTGGTGTAGCCGAGCTCGGTCGCGAAGCTGACCCCGAGCAGGTCAAAGGCCCGGACGGGACGGTGGCCGTCGACGGTGAACTGCGGCACCGAGTGCTCCCGCATCAGGGCCTCGAGGTCCTGCCAGGCACTATAGGTCCGCTCGGCGAGCACGCCATCCTGCTCGTTCAGCACCTCATAGAGGATCTGCACGCCCTGGTTCGGGAGGCCCACCTCGTAGGCGTCCGGGTACATGAGCGCCCACCGAACGTCGCAGGAATCCCAGTCCTTCAGGACAGAGTTCAGCTCGCCGCCGACGTACTGGATGGGCTTGCGTACCAGCGGAAGGAGCGGCTCGAGCAGGGGGTACACCGACTGCACAGGCACGGTTACAGCGTACCGACGCCTGGCAGTAGCTGGGCTGCCGGTGCCGACTGCCCGCACGGGCGCGCCGAAACCCTGGTTTGCCGGCTATACCTGCTCATCCGACGGGTAAGGTCCGATACTTACAGAACAATTCCTATACAGAAACGTGGTAGCCGGAGACTCAGCTACCGGAGGTTCCAGGGTGCACATCGACCCCTACATCGTGCTCGGCAGCGCCGTCGTCGGGCTGCTGGTCGGGATGACCGGCGCCGGCGGCGGGGCACTCATGACGCCGATGCTGATCCTGCTGTTCGGCGTGAAGGCCCCGAGCGCCATCTCCAGCGACCTGGTCGCGGCGGTGCTGATGCGACCGGTCGGAGCGGCCGTGCACATGCGCAAGGGCACCGTCAACTACCGGCTGGTGGGCTGGCTGATGCTCGGCTCGGTGCCGATGGCCTTCCTCGGCGCCTACCTGCTGCACCTGCTCGGCAGCGCCTCGGCCGCGCCCACGCACGTGGAGCAGGCGCTCGGCGCCGCGCTGCTGACCGGAGCCGCGGCCATGGTGATCCGGTGGGCGCTGGACGTGCGCGGCGGCAAGGACCGGCAGTCAGCCCTGCGCGACCTGGCGGTGCGGCCGCTGCCGACGGTGATCATCGGCATGGTCGGCGGCGTCATCGTGGGCCTGACCTCGGTCGGCTCCGGTTCGCTCATGATCGTCCTGCTGCTGTTCCTGTACCCGATGATCAGCGCCGGGCGGCTGGTCGGGACCGACCTGACCCAGGCGGTGCCCCTGACGCTCGCGGCCGCTCTCGGTGCCCTGATCTTCGGGCACGTGGAATTCGGGGTCACGACCTCGATCATCATCGGCAGCGTCCCGGCGGTGCTCGTCGGCTCGCTGCTGTCCTCGCGGGCGCCGGACAAGTTCATCCGGCCGGTCATCACCTTCGTGATCCTCGCCTCCGGCCTGAAGTACGTCGGTCTCGGCACTACCGCGCTCGGCTGGACGTGCGGAGCCGTTCTCGTCGTCAGCGTGGCCACCTGGCTTGCCTTCTGGCTCCGCCGCCGGGACCGCGCGCCGCGCACGCTGGCGGCCAGCGGCGCCGATCCGGCCGAGGATGCCCAGCAGGCCCCGCCGGAGGTCCGGCTGCGGCGCTGAAATCGCTGCACACCCTCGTCCGTGTGCGGTTGCTATCGCTACAGGACAGTAGTAAGCGCGCACGGACATCCGCGGCGAGACCGCTAGCGTGAGCGGCCGGGCCGCGCTGAGCCCGTACGGGCCCGCGACAGCAGCCGCGACCAGCCTCGCGGCCGGCTGACTGCGGGCACCTCAGCGAACTGCCGCCCGTCTTTCGTCACGACCGGGTAGTAGCGCAGCCGGTAGCCCTCCGCCGTCAGGCACTCGCCGGTACGCAGGTCGAAGCTGTACCAGTGCCACGGGCAGGTGACGACATCGTCACTGACAAGGCCCTCCGCAAGCGGGCCGCCCTTATGCGGGCACCGCGCATCAGTAACGCGCAGCTCGCCGTCCACCTCGAGCACCAGGTAGCTCCGGCCATGGTGCCGGATGCTCCACAGAGCGCGGCCCCGCCGCTCGCCGAGCGGGACCAGCGTCACGCCGGGCTCAGCACTCATCCGCGCACTGCCTCCTCCCGGCGAACGCTACCGCGCTGCCGCCGGCGGCAGCTAGGCGAAGACCGACCGGTGCCGGTACACGGTCTGCAGCGCGCCGACGGCGATCATGTCGGCGAAGATGGCCGAGCCGCCGTAGGAGACAAACGGGAGCGGCAGGCCGGTCACCGGCATGATGCCGATCGTCATGCCGATGTTGATGAACGACTGCACGGCGAACCAGATCGCGATGCCGGACGCCACCAGCATGCCGAACTGGTCGTCGGCCCGCGCCGCGATCCTGATGGCCCGCAGCAGCACGACGGCGAGCAGCGCGATGATCACCAGGCAGCCGACGAAGCCGATCTCCTCGCCTGCGACCGCGAAGATGAAGTCGGTGTGCTGCTCGGGCACGAAGCCGCCGGCCACGAGCTGCCCGTGGAACAGGCCCTGGCCGGTCCAGCCGCCGGAGCCAATCGCGATCTTGGACTGGTAGGCGCTGTAGCCGGTCCCGCGCGGATCGGCCGACGGGTGGAGGAAGGCAGTCAGCCTGCTCACCTGGTAGGCCTTGAGCAGGTGCAGCCTGACCACCGCCACGATGCCGAGTGCGCCGCCCGCGACCAGGGCTGCCAGCCAGCGCAGCCTGATGCCCGACAGCGCGATCAGCCCGACCATGAGCGCGAGCATCAGCATCGCGACGCCCAGGTCCGGCTCGGCCACGACGAGGACGAGCGGCACCAGGCAGCAGCCGATCGTGAGCGCGACCGCCCGCAGCCGCGGCCGGGTCTCGCCCTGCCGGATCTCACCCAGGATGATGGCGGCGACCAGGATGATCGACAGCTTGGCGTACTCCGACGGCTCGATCTGGAAGCCGCCGGGCAGGGAGATCCACGACTTGGCGCCGTTCACCACGCTGCCGAGCGGCGTGAGCACGGCGAGCAGCCCGAGGCAGGACAGGCCGAGCACGAACGGCGAGTACAGCCGCAGCTGCCGGTAGTCCAGCATGCTGACTCCCGCCATCAGGGCAAGCCCGATGGCCACGTTCAGCAGCTGCTTGGTCAGGAACGGGTCCGACCCGTTCAGGCCGGTGGTGTCGGTGGCTGACCAGACCAGCAGCGTGCCCAGCAGGCTCAGGGCCAGGACCGCGCCCAGCAGGATCCAGTCCAGGCGCCGCAGCGGCGAGCCGGCGCCGAAGGCCCGACGCAGCAGCCGGCGGCCGCGACGGCGGCGGCCGCCGCCGAAGCTCGGGCCGGTGCCGGTGCCGAGACGGCGGGCGCTGCCGCCGTCCAGCCGGACCGGCGCCAGGCCGCGGTAGGCCGCCGAGCCCGGCACCGGCGGGGCTGACCGCCGGGTGGTCGACTGCGGAAGGCTGCGCCACGAGCTCATCCGGCACCTCCCGACTTCCCGCCGATCGCCGTGTCCGCCGGCTGCGCCGCGAGTCCGAGCAGCGTGGCCAGGCTGGTGCCGGGCTGGGTAGCGCCCAGCCGCGCGGCGGTTGTCTGCACGATCTTCCCGCCGGTACTGATGGTCGGCAGCGGCGGCAGCTTGCCTCCCCGCAAGGCAGCCGAGTGACCCTGCAGGCCGTAGATCGCATCCCAGATCTGCCGCACGCCGGGACCCGATACATCGGCTCCGTAACCGGCGTCGGGGATCATCATGACCACCACGTACTTGGGATGGTTGCAGGGCGCGAAGGACGCGAACACCGAGGTGTCGTTTACCCCGTGCACCTGCGCCGTTCCCGTCTTGCCGGCGACGCACACCTGGTTAAGCGGGAAGCCGCCGAAGGTGCCGGCCGCGGTGCCCGAGGTGACCACGCCCTGCAGCGCGCTGCGGATGTAGGCCAGGGTGGTCTTCGAGGCGGGCAGGTGGCCGACCACCGGCGGGTTGATTTTCTCCACCACCTTGCCCGACGGGCTCAGCAGTTCCTCGCCGATCCGCGGGCTGTACACGGTGCCGCCGTTGGCGAGGGCAACGTAGGCCCGCGCCAGCTGCAGCGGGGTCACGGCGATGTAGCCCTGCCCGATCGAGGCGATGATGGCCTGGCCCGGCTCCCAGACGTTGCCGAACTGGCAGTCGTCGTACTCGATCTGCTGCACGTAGCTGCCGTTCGCCCGGCCGTGCTTGCACCAGTTCTGACCCTGGTGGGCATTGTCCTTCCAGAAGTAGTACAGCCACTCCCTGGTCGGGATCGTGCCGGTGTTCTCCGACGGCAGGTCAATTCCGGTGGCCTTGCCGAAGCCCCAGTCCATCTCGATCTTCTGCTCGAACTGGACCGGCGCCCTCGGGCTCGTGACCGTGTTCGCCTTGCGGTCGTCTGACTGCCAGATCTGGTAGCCGATCTCGTAGAAGACCGTGTCGCAGGACACCACGAGGGCCTGGTGCAGCGACATCTCCCCCTCGTTGCCCGAGTCGTTGTTGAACGTGTGCCCGTCAACGCTGATCGACGCCGGGCAGTCGTAGTCGCCATAGAGCGAGTCACCCGACTTGATCCCGGCCGTCAGCGTGGTGACCTTGAAGGTCGAGCCGGGCGGGTACTCCCCCTGGGTCGCCCGCTCCAGGATCGGCTCGCCATCGGCCGTGCCGAACAGCCGCCTGAATTCCTTCTCCGACAGCCCGTTCGTCCACACCTCCGGGTTGTAGGTCGGGTAGCTGGCCATCGCCAGCACGCGTCCCGTCGTGGTGAGCACTACGGCGGCACCGGAGTTGGCACCCGGATTCGCTGCCTGCGCCTGCTGGACCGAGTTGGTCAGGATGTTCTGCGTCTCTTCCTGGAGCTTGCCGTTGATGCTGGTGACCAGGTCGTCACCGGCGACCGGCTTGGTGTCCTTGATGGCGGAGGTCACCTGGCCGCTGGCATTGACGGCCACCTCCTGCACGCCGGTGGTACCGCGCAGCTGGTTGTCGTACTCGGCCTCCAGGCCGGACTGGCCCACCAGGTCGTCGCCGGAGAAACCGGTGACCGACTCATGCATTGCCGCCAGCTCCTGCGCGGTGATCGGCTGCAGGTAGCCGACGATCTGGGCCGCGTCAGTGGCCAGCGGCTGGGTGTAATCGGTGACGGGCTGGATGTCGGCGCTCACTCCGGGCAGCGCGCTCTTGTCCTCGAGCACCTGCAGGGCAGTCGTCTGCGGCACGTTCTGCGCGACCGGGATCGGCTGGTACGGCGAGCCCTGCCAGCATGGCTGCTTGACCCCGACCGTGCACAGGCGCACCCGCTCCTGCATGGTGGCCGGACTGATCTTGAGGATGCCGGCCAGCCGCGCCATCTCGGCCTTCCCGCCGTCGGCCTGCTGCGACACGGTCGCCATGTTGACCGCGACGACGAGCTCGGACTTGTTCCCGACTATCGGCTGCCCGGTATCGTCCAGGATCTCGCCGCGCACCGATGGCTGGACGATGTCCCTGATGCGGTCCTGGCTGGCCAGCGCCACGTAGGTGTTACGGGCGCTGATCTGCAGGGAGTACAGGCGGAAGCCCAGTACGCCGAGCAGGCCTGCCGCGATCAGCGCGACGCTCACCAGCCGGCGCTTCGATGCCGGGATCACCGCAGTCCTCCTGTCCGCTTGCCGATAAGCCAGACGCCTGACCGGCTCCCTGCTCGCTGCCGTGCCAGCCAGCGGCCGCCGATATGCCGGCCGGTCAGGAACGACAGCACCGACCGCCGGCCATAGCCGAACCGCGGCCGCTTGCCGATCCTGATGGCAGGTCGCCGCAGTGCGCTGCCACCGGAGCCGCCGAGCATTCCCGTTCTGCGGCGGCGCCGGGACAGCCGCAGGCGCGGTGTGCCGCGAAGCCGGCGGGTCGCGTGCAGTGTGCTGGCGTTGATCGCGCCCCCGGAGATCAGGCTGGCCGATGGCGACCGCGGATGGAGCAGGGACCTGCGGCGGAACCTGGGGGCGGAAGCCGGCCGCCTGGCGACGGCCGCGGCCAGGCTGAACTGCAGGCGCGGCACGGCCGAGCCGGGATGGCCGCCCGTGACCGCGGACCGGCTGGCACCCATCCGCAGCCGGGGCCCGGTCCCTGCGCGCGATGGCCTCGTGAGCCAGGCTGAGCCCTGCCGGCGGCCCGCCGTCCCGCCACGCCGCGCGGTGCCGAATCTGATCGCCGGCGCGCTGCGCCCTGGCGGCGCCACGCGGTGCGGCCGCGTCGCCGAGCCGCCAGGCTCGCCGGCCCGCGGCCGGAACTCCCGGTGGGCGCCCGCCAGCGCTCCGGGATGCCGTCCGGGCTGCCGGTAGCCCCGCTGGCCGGCGCCGACCGCGCTGGCGATCGCGCCGTCCCTGCGCCGCCCGGCGCCGAGCCGCAGGCTGACGGGCGGCGCGGCCGGGCGGCGCGGATGGCGCGCCAGCCCGGACGCCGAGCCAGCGATGCCGTTGGCAGGCCGCAGCCGCTTGTCCCTCCTGGCCGGGTTCTGCTGCCGCGTGCCGGGCGCCCCATGCGGGCCGCCTGCCGACGAATGGGCGAATCGCGGCTTGCGCAGCCGCTGACTCCGGCTGTCCGCCAGGCGCTGAGACCGGGTCGGCGCGGCCAGCAGCCCGCCCAGCGAGCCCCCGGCCAGGCCGTCGGTCACCAGCATCGACAAGACGACGACCAGGTACAGCACGAACGGGCAGAGCACCAGGTCGTACCCGATGGTCGCGGGCAGGACCTCGCGGATCTCAGCCAGCGTGACCTGGGCCGGCTCCAGCACGAGGCCAGCGGCCGCGGTCAGGACCTCAGCCGCGGCGACGACCACGCCGACCAGGAGCACCGACCGGAGCGCGGACCGGCCGGCCGGTCCGCTCAGCCGTCCGGCCGCCCAGCCGGCCAGGCAGAAGATCAGCGCATACTGCCCGATGAGCTGGCTGCCGGGCGGAGCGAGATCCAGGCACAGCCCGGCCGCGAAGCCGATGACCAGGCCTGACAGCGGACCCTCGGTCATGGCCAGCGCCGCCACCAGGATCAGCACCAGGTCGGGCACGCCGCCGCCGGGCAGCCGCAGCCCGTTCAGCACGGTGAGCTGCAGCACGATCCCGAGCACGATGAGGACGGGTGCTAGCCAGGCCCTGCGCAACTCAGCCGCCCGGCGTCGGTGTCGGCGACGAGCCGGACCTGCGGGAGCCGGGCCTGGCGGTCACGGTGACGGTGACGGTGGGCCCCGGGTGCGGGAGCGGCGGGAGCGCGGCGAACCGCGGGTTGTGCCGCGGCGGCACGACCACGACACCGACGATGCCGAGCGCGGTGAAATCGACGTACGGGCGCACCTCGGCGACCTCGGTGAGCGAGCCGTTCTGGTTCACCAGCCGGGTGATCACCCCGATGGGCACGCCCGGCACGTATGGCTTGTCATTGACCGACGCCGAGGTGACCAGCTGATCGCCGGGCTTCAGCGCCGCCGCGCTGCTGAGCATCCGCACGCGCATCAGCCCGCTGCCGCTGGCCGTCTTGCCCGGCCCGGTCACCCAGCCAAGCTGGCCGCTGGGCGCCACCGCCGCCCCGACGACCGCCGCGGAGGACGTGGCCAGCATGACCGTGGCGGTCGTCGCGGTGACGGAGGTGACCTCCCCGACCAGGCCCTCGCCGTTCAGGACGGTCTCGTCGGCCCTGACGCCGTCGGAGGTGCCCGCGTCGATGGTGACAGTCTGCTGAAAGCCGGTGCCGATCGCGATGATGCTGGCGGCCACGATCCGGTACTGCGCGGCGCCGGCCAGCTGCAGCATCTTGCGCAGCTGGGCTTCGTCCGCCTTGCTCACCTGCTCCCCGCTCAGCTCGGCCCGCAGCCGGATGACCTGCTCCTGCAGGCTCTTGACCTGACTGACTGACGAGCCTGCGCCGGAAAAGAAGCTCGCCACCGAGCTGGCCGCGTGCTCGGCGCCGCCGAACACCGAGCCGCCGGCGTTCCTGACGTCGCGGAGCGCGGAGTTGGAGCCGTCGGAGTAATTGAAGGCGATGAGCGCCAGCGCCGCCACGAGCAGCACGACAAGGACCACACGGGTCCGCCGTGTGTCCCGCACTCCGATCACCTCGCCTGCCGCCCGTTACCTCGTCTGCCGCCGGTTTGGGGCCGCGCTCGCCCCCGGGCCCGGCTAGCGCCTGGCCTCAGGTACCAGGACCTGCTGCAGGGTGTCGAAGTCCTCGACGCACTTGCCCGTGCCCAGCGCGACCGAGTCAAGCGGGTTGTCGGTGACGTGGATCGGCATCCCCGTCTCCTCCCGCAGCCGCTCGTCCAGGCCGCGGAGCAGGGCGCCGCCGCCGGTCAGGGCAATACCCCGGTCCATGACGTCGCCGGCCAGCTCAGGCGGGCACTTGTCCAGCGTGGTCTTGACCGCGTCCACGATGACCGACAGCGGTTCCTCGATGGCGCGCCTGATCTCCTCGGCGGAGATCACGATCGTCTTCGGCAGGCCGCTGACCAGGTCACGGCCGCGGATCTCAGCGTTGGGCTCGTCGTTGCTCGGCCAGGCCGAGCCGAGCGAGATCTTGATCTCCTCGGCGGTGCGCTCGCCGAGCATGAGCGAGTACTCCTTCTTGCCGAAGTTGATGATCGCCTGATCCAGCTCGTCGCCGCCGACCCTGATCGACTGCGACGTGACGATGCCGCCGAGTGAGATGACCGCCACCTCGGTGGTGCCGCCGCCGATGTCGACGACCATGTTGCCGGTCGGCTCGTTCACCGGCAGCCCGGCCCCGATCGCGGCCGCCATCGGCTCCTCGATGATGTAGACGCGCCGGGCGCCGGCCTGGTGGCCGGCTTCCTTCACCGCGCTCTGCTCGACGCCGGTGATCCCGCTCGGCACCGCGACGACGATCCGCGGCTTGGCCAGGTGGCTGCGCTTGTGCACTTTCTGGATGAAGTACCGCAGCATCCGCTCGGTAACGTCGAAGTCGGCGATGACTCCGTCCTTGAGCGGGCGGACCGCGATGATGTTGCCCGGCGTGCGGCCGATCATCCGCTTGGCCTCGACGCCGACGGCGACGATCTGGCCGGTGTTGGTATTCAGCGCGACGACGGATGGCTCATTCAGGACGATCCCGCGGCCGCGGACATACACCAGGGTGTTCGCGGTGCCGAGATCGACAGCCATGTCACGGCCCAGAAACGCCATCGCGTTGCTCATGGAGAACAAGCACCTTCCAGCCAGATCGTGCCAGCACAACAAGTTCTGCGGCGCAGCCGGCGCTGCCGTTCGCGCCAGCCGGCCATCCCGTCACGAGCCTGTCACAGCCGGCAGCGGCGCGGCAGTGCAGGGACCCGGAGCCCGCCAGGCCAGAGACCGAACCGGCACCGGACTGCGAGGGACGATCCGTACTTCTTGTCCAACGCACCGCCGCGGCCGATAGTGCCAGTGGCAGGAAAGCCAGTAAGGATTTCCCCGACTGCCACTATCCGCAACCAGCCGCTAGCGCGCAGTAATGCCAATAGCGCGCAACGCGGCCCGCAGTTGCACAGCCTACCCGCCGGCCTGGTGGCCCTTACGCCAGGGCACGCCGGTTGGCCTGCGCTTTGGCAATTAGTGACCTGCGGCGTGCTCGACGCGATAGCCGAGCCAGATTCCGATGGCCCACAATGCCGCGAAAATGCCGCCGAGAAAATACATGACAGGAACAACCGAACCGGACGCGATAACGAACACCTGAAGCAGGCTGCCGCCGATTAGCGTCGCAGGCAGCAGACGCCGCGCGAGCAGCGCGAACAGGACAGCCGCGACCGCCGCGATGCCGCCGGTCAGGCCCGCTGAGCGCGGGGCGAGATGATCGATCTGCACGGCGACCGGAATTGCCAGGGCGACAACGATTGCCTCCATGATCAGCACCGTGGCGCACAGCCGCTTCACTCGAATTCACCCGCCGCACCGCGACCTGACCGGCGGGATTCACCTCGGGGATCCTCGTTCCCGGCAGTATCAGAAAGCAGCACCCGCGCGTCCCCGGCAGTTATGACTGAGCCGGTGATAAGCACGCCTGCTTTTCCGGGGCCGCCCTCGCCTTCCGCATCGGCCCGGTCAGCCAGCGTCACTCCGATCTCGATCGCATCGTCGAGCCGGCCGGCCACGCTGACCCGGTCGGTGCCGAAGATCCCCGCCGCCACCTCAGCCAGCGCCGCCGCCGGCATCGAGCGGGGCGAGGAGTTCGTCGTGGCGACCAGATGAGTCACCACTGGCTCCAGCTCGTCCAGGATTCCGGCCACGTCCTTGTCCTCGGCGACCGCCAGGATGGCAGTCAGGTCGGTGAAGCTGAAGGCCTCCGTCAGCGCCGCCACCGACGCCGCCATGCCGCCCGGATTGTGTGCCGCGTCCGCAATCACCACCGGGCTGCGCCGGATGATCTCCAGGCGGCCCGGCGAGGTCATCGTGGCCACCGCGCGCCGGACGATGTCGCCGTCCAGCGCCGCGGGCCCCGCCTCGCCCGCCCCGGAGTCAGTCCCACCGGAATCAGCGGCGGCCGGGGTCCGGGCGAACGCCTCAACCGCGGCGATCGCCGTCGCGAGATTGCCGGCCTGATGCGCGCCGAACAGCGGCAGGTAGAGGTCCGTGTAGTCGCCAAGCAGGCCGCGGATGGCGAGCTGCTGGCCGCCGACCGCCAGCTCCCGGTCGAGCACGCCGAACTCGATGCCTTCCCTGGCCACGGACGCGCCCACCTCGGCGGCGCGCCGCAGCAGCACCTCGGCGGCGGCTGGCGGCTGCTGCGCCAGCACGGCGACCGCGCCGGGCTTGATGATGCCCGCCTTGTCCGCCGCGATCTCGGCGACCGTGGTGCCCAGGTAGCGGGAGTGATCAATGGAGATCGGCGTGACGACGGCCACCGCGCCGTCGGCCACGTTGGTGTTGTCCCAGGTGCCCCCCATGCCGACCTCAAGCACGCAGACATCAACCGGGGCGTCGGCGAACACCGAGAATGCCATCCCGACCAGGACCTCGAAGAAGGACAGCGGCACCTCGTGGGTCGCGTCGACCAGCTCCAGGTAGGGCCTGATCTCCTCGTAGGCCTCGACGAACCGCTCGGGCGACAGCGGCTGGCCGTCCACGCTGATCCGCTCGCCCACGTACGACAGGTGCGGGCTGGTGAACAGGCCCGTGCGCAGGCCCCGCGCCCGCAGCAGCGCCTCGGTCATCCTGGAGGTCGAGGTCTTGCCGTTCGTGCCGGTCAGGTGGATCACCGGGTAGGCCCGCTGCGGATCTCCGAGCAGGTCGACCAGCGCCGAGATCCGCTCCAGCGACGGGTTGATGGAGTGCTCGGGCCGCCGGGCGAAGATCTCCTTCTCGATCTCGCGCAGCCGGCCGGCGTAGTCGTCAGTCATACCGTGATCAGGCCAGCCCCTCGCTGGTGCTCGCGGCCGGGAGAGCCGCAATCCGTTCTGCCAGCCGGGCCGCCTCATCCTGCGCGGACGCGAGCCGGTCCCGGTTCTTTGCCACGACCTCGGCCGGCGCCCGCTCCACGAAGGAGGCGTTCGCCAGCTTCCGCTCCATGGCGTCGATCTCCGTCCGGGCCGCCGCCAGGTCCTTGGCCAGGCGCTTGCGCTCCGCCCCGACATCCAGGCCGGACGCGGTGTCCAGCTCGATCGCGACGCCCTCAGCGTGCACGGTGGCGGTCGGCACGAAGCCGGGGCCCGGCTCGGTGAGGCGCAGCAGTGCCCGGATCCGGCCCTCGTGCCGGGCCAGCGCAGTGCCTCCGATGCCGGCGAGCCGCGCGGGCACCTGCTGGCCCGGCCGCAGCCCCTGATCGGACCGGAACCTGCGGACCTCGGTGACCAGCCGCATCAGCGCGGAGATCTCCAGCTCGGCCAGCGGATCGGACGGCAGCGGCGCCAGCGCGCCGGCCGCTCCCGGCGCGACCTCGCCCGGCCAGCGGGCGATGACCACGGAGTCGCCGCCGGTCAGCGCGGTCCACAGCTCCTCGGTCACGAACGGCAGCAGCGGATGAGCGAGCCGCAGCAGCCGGTCAAGCACCTCGGCGAGCACCCGGCGGGTCGCGCCCGCCGCATCGGCGTCCGGCCCGGTCAGGGCCGGCTTGGCCAGCTCCAGGTACCAGTCGCAGAACTCGTCCCAGGCGAAGTGGTACAGGACGTCGCAGACCTTGGCGAACTCGAACTGCTCGAACAGCGCGTCGGCCTCGGCGGTCACCGCGGCCAGCCGGGACAGGATCCACCGGTCGGGCGCCGTGAGCGCGGCCGGCGGCGGCAGCGGCTCATCAGCCCCGGCCGCGTCCTGGCCCACGCCGTTGAGCTGCGCGAACCTGACAGCGTTCCACAGCTTGTTGCAGAAGTTGCGCGAGCCGGCAACCCAGTCCTCGCTGACGGCCACGTCGCCGCCCGGGGTCGCCCCGCGGGCCAGCGTAAACCGGGTGGCATCCGCGCCGAACCGGTCGATCCAGTCGAGCGGGTCGACCGTGTTGCCGCGCGTCTTGGACATCTTCTTGCCGAACTGGTCGCGGACCAGGCCGTGCAGCGCCACCTTCCGGAACGGCACCGCGTCGTCCGGCCCGGCGCCGGCCATCGCGTACAGGCCGAACAGCATCATCCGCGCGACCCAGAAGAACAGGATGTCGTAGCCGGTGACCAGGACGCTGGTCGGATAGAAGGTGCGCAGGTCCGGGGTGTCATCCGGCCAGCCGAGCGTCGAGAACGGCCACAGGCCCGAGGAGAACCAGGTGTCCAGGACATCGGAGTCCTGCTGCCAGCCGTCACCCCGCGGCGCTTCCTCATCCGGTCCGACGCAGACCACCTCGCCGTCCGGTCCGTACCAGATCGGGATCCGGTGGCCCCACCACAGCTGGCGGCTGATGCACCAGTCGTGCATGTCGTCGACCCAGTCGAAGTAACGGGCGGCCATGTCCTGCGGGTAGATCCGGACCCGGCCGTCGCGGACGGCGTCGCCGGCTGCCTTGGCCAGCGGCCCGACCTTCACGAACCACTGCAGGGACAGCCGCGGCTCGACCGTCGTGCCGCAGCGCGAGCAGTGCCCGACCGCGTGCACGTAGGGACGGCGCTCGGCCACCACCCGGCCATCGGCGCGCAGGGCGGCCAGCACCGCGGGCCGGGCCTCGAACCGGTCGAGCCCCTGGAACGGCCCCGGCGCGGTGATCACGCCGCGCTCGTCCAGCACGACCAGGCTGGGCAGGTCGTGGCGGCGGCCGATCTCGAAGTCATCCGGGTCGTGCGCCGGGGTCACCTTCACCGCGCCGGTGCCGAACTCGGGGTCCACGTGCGGGTCGGCGACGATCGGGATCCGGCGCCCGGTCAGCGGCAGCTCGATGTCGCGGCCGACCAGGTGCGCGTACCGAGGGTCGTCCGGGTGCACTGCCACGGCCGTGTCGCCCAGCATCGTCTCCACCCGGGTGGTGGCGACCACGATCTGGTCGTCCCCGTCGCCGTAGCGGAGCGAGACCAGCTCGCCCTCGTCCTCGGAGTGCTCCACCTCGATGTCCGACAGCGCGGTCAGGCAGCGCGGGCACCAGTTGATGATCCGCTGCGCCCGGTAGATGAGGCCGTCGGAGTACAGCCGCTTGAACATGGTCTGCACCGCGCGGGACAGCCCGGCATCCATGGTGAACCGCTCCCGGCTCCAGTCCACGCTGTCGCCGAGGCGGCGCATCTGGCCGAGTATCCGGCCGCCGGACTCCGCCTTCCACTGCCACACTCGCTCGATGAACGCCTCGCGGCCGAGATCGTGCCGGGACAGGCCCTCCCTTGCCAGCTCGCGCTCGACGACGTTCTGGGTGGCAATGCCCGCGTGATCCATGCCCGGCAGCCACAGCGCGTTGTAGCCCTGCATCCGGCGCCGCCGCACGAGCGCGTCGATGAGCGTGTGGTCCAGCGCGTGCCCGATATGCAGCGACCCGGTCACGTTCGGCGGCGGAATGACGATCGCGAACGGCGGCGCCGCTGAGCTGGCGTCCGCCCGGAAGAAGCCGGCATCTACCCACGCCTCGTAGCGGCGGGTCTCGACCTCGCCCGGGCTGTACTGCGCTGGTAGCTGGGTTGCCTGCGTTCCGGTGGTCACGTCAGCAGAGTCTAGTGCGAGGGGCGTGCTGTCCCGCGCCAGCCGCGGGTCAGCGCACGGGAAGCGTTACGCGGACTTCTCGCGGGGGGTCCGGCGGGCAACGTCGCGCGGCACGAGAGTCGGGTTGACGTTCTCGAGCACGACCTCGGCGCTGATGACGACCTTCTCGACGTCCTTCCGGCTCGGCACCTCGTACATCACCGAGAGCAGGACCTCTTCCAGGATCGCGCGCAGCCCCCGGGCGCCGGTGCCGCGCAGGATCGCCTGGTCAGCGACGGCCTCCAGGGCGTCCTCGGTGAACTCGAGATCGACGCCGTCCAGCTCGAACAGCCGCCGGTACTGCCGGATGAGGGCGTTCCGCGGCTCGGTGAGGATCCGGATGAGCGCCTCGCGGTCCAGGTTGTGCACGCTGGTGATGACCGGAAGGCGCCCGACGAACTCCGGGATCATGCCGAACTTGAGCAGATCCTCGGGCATCACGTCGGCGAACGGGTCGGACTCGGTCTTGTCGGTCTTGACCCGCAGCACGGCGCCGAAGCCCATGCCGCTCTTGCCGACACGGGACTCGATGATCTTCTCGAGGCCGGCGAAGGCCCCGCCGCAGATGAACAGCACGTTCGTGGTGTCAATCTGGATGAACTCCTGGTGCGGATGCTTCCGGCCGCCCTGCGGCGGCACGGACGCCGTGGTGCCTTCCAGGATCTTCAGCAGCGCCTGCTGCACGCCCTCGCCGGACACATCGCGGGTGATCGACGGGTTCTCGCTCTTGCGGGCGATCTTGTCGATCTCGTCGATGTAGATGATGCCGGTCTCGGCCTTCTTGACGTCGTAGTCGGCCGCCTGGATGAGCTTGAGCAGGATGTTCTCGACGTCCTCGCCGACGTAGCCGGCCTCCGTCAGGGCGGTCGCGTCGGCGATGGCGAACGGCACGTTCAGCAGCCGGGCCAGTGTCTGCGCCAGCAGCGTCTTGCCCGAGCCGGTCGGGCCGAGCAGCAGGATGTTCGACTTGGCCAGCTCGACGCCGTCCTCGGCCGAGCCTGCCCGCTCGCCGCCGGACTGGATCCGCTTGTAGTGGTTGTAGACAGCGACCGACAGGCCCTTCTTGGCCTTCTCCTGCCCGATGACATACGAGTCAAGGAACTCGTAGATCTCGCGCGGCTTCGGCAGGCTGTCCCACTTCAGCTCGGCTGGCTCAGCGAGCTCTTCCTCGATGATCTCGTTGCACAGATCAATGCACTCGTCGCAAATGTAGACACCAGGGCCGGCAATGAGCTTTTTAACCTGCTTCTGGCTCTTTCCGCAGAATGAGCACTTCAGCAGATCACCGCCATCACCGATGCGTGCCACCTAGTAACTCCCTCTAGCTTGCCGTCCGGCCAGTCAGACCAGCGGTCAGACCAGTCGAGCCTGCGAGTACACCGATTTGCCTCTAGAACTTAGACGGTACCGCCTCGGCGCCCTCAGGTGTGGCCTAAGGAACACCGCGCCGGCGCGCCGGCCGTCCGACAACTTCCGCCAGCTAGGGCGAATGCGCCGTCAGGACGACTTACGACGACCCTACCTCGCTCTTGCGCTTGAGCATCGTCAGAACTTCGTCCACGATGCCGTACTCCTTGGCCTCGTGCGCGGTAAAGAACTTGTCGCGCTCAATGTCACGGCGTACCTGGTCCTCGGGCTGGCCGGTGTGCCTGGCCAGGATGTTCTCCATCGAGGCGCGCATCCGCAGGATCTCCCTGGCCTGGATCTCCAGGTCGCTGGACTGGCCGTAGCCGCTCTCGACAGCCGGCTGGTGAATCAGGATCCGGGAGTTCGGCAGCGCGAACCGCTTGCCCGGCGTCCCGGCGGCCAGCAGCACGGCAGCAGCGGACGCCGCCTGGCCGAGGCAGTATGTATGGATCTCCGGCTGGATGTACTGCATCGTGTCGTAAATGGCCATCATCGAGGTCATCGACCCGCCCGGCGAGTTGATGTAGATCAGGATGTCCCGGCCCGGGTCGATCGACTCCAGCGTGATCAGCTGAGCCATCACGTCGTTGGCCGAGGCGTCGTCGATCTGCACGCCGAGGAAGATGATCCGCTCCTCGAACAGCTTGTTGTACGGGTTCATCTCCTTGACGCCGTAGGACGTCCGCTCCACGAAGGACGGCAGCACGTACCGTGACTCGGTCGCGTGCCGCGCCCCCTGCTGGCGGGAGCCTCCGAATCCAGCGCTCACTTCTGGTCCTCCCTGACCACTGCTGCCAGCAGCGCTGGCTCTGCCCATGATCTCCGCCCCGCTCACGAGACCGGCCCGACGGACGGCACCTCGGTGGCACTGGTGACCACGTGGTCGACGATCCCGTAGTCCTTGGCCTCTTCCGCGGTGAACCAGCGGTCGCGGTCGGAATCCTCCTCGATCTGCTCCACCGGCCTGCCGGTGTGCAGCGCGATCCGCTCGGCCATCAGCCGCTTCAGGAACAGGCTCTGCTCAGCCTGGATCCTGATGTCGGTCGCGGTGCCGCCGATGCCGCCATGCGGCTGGTGCATCAGGATCGCGGCGTGCGGCATCGCGTACCGCTTGCCTGGCGCGCCGGCGGTCAGCAGGAACTGTCCCATCGAGGCCGCCATGCCCATCGCGAACGTCGCGACGTCATTCGGCACGTACTGCATCACGTCGTAAATGGCCATTCCGGCGTAGACCGAGCCGCCGGGCGAGTTGATATAGAGGCTAATGTCGCTCTTGCCATCTTCGGAGGCCAGCAAGATCAGCTCAGCACAGATCCGGTTCGCCAGATCATCGTCAACCTGCTGGCCGAGAACAATGATCCGGTGCCGCAGCAGGCGCTGGAACAGCATGTCGCCGAGCAGCGCAGCCTGGCCTTCCCCCGAGCGGGCTAGCACCCTCGCGATCTCCTGCTGGTCGTCGGGCGGCGTGCTCACAGTGCTGTCTCCTCGCTGTCGATAGTCCGCGCCTGTCATTGACAGTGACCCTAACCCGCTCGCCAGACCGTGATTGCCGCCGAGGCCCGCTGTTCGCTTACGGCGCAGGCTGGAGTGCCATTCTCCGCTGGTAGCAGGCACGTTCCTCATACCGGTAACGAGGCCGGGACACCCCCGGCCGCGGCCCCGGACGCGGCCGCTCACCGCCGGTCAGCGCGTTCCCGCTCTGGTGGTCGCCGGCCCGGGCCCGGCCTGTCTCACTCCTCGTCGGCGCCGGCCTCGTCCTCGTCCTGGTCGCCGTCCTGGTCTTCGTCAGCGGCCTCGCTCCCGGCCGCGGCCTCGTCCGCGGCAGGGCTGATGTAGACCGGTCGCCCGGCCTCGTCCACGACCCTGGCGTTCTCGGCGACCCAGGTCAGCGCGTTGCCGCGGAGCACATCGGCCGCCACGTAGCCGAGCTGGTTGCCGTCGCTGAGCTGCTGGGCAAGGCGGTCAGGCGAGACGCCCATGCGGTAGGCCTGCTCGGTCACGAACGCGCTGAGCTGCTCGCCGGTGACCTTCAGGTCCTCCTGCGCGGCGATCTTGTCCAGGATGAACTGGGCCTTGACCGCGCGCCTGGCATCGGCCTCGAAGTCCGCGCTGATCTTGTCCTGGGTGGTGTCAGCGGACTTCAGGTAATCGGCCATGCTGAGGCCGTTGCGGTCCAGCTGGTCCTGCAGGTTGTGGTGCCGCTGCTCGACCTCGGCCTCGACGATCCGCTCGGGCAGCGGGATGTCCAGCTGGTCGACCAGGGCCTCCAGCAGGCGCTCGCGTGCCTGGCCGGCCTGCCCGGTCCTGCGCAGCGACTCCAGCTGCTTGCGGGTGGACGCGCGCAGCTCGCCGACGGTGTCGAACTCGCTGGCCGACTGGGCGAACTCGTCGTCCAGCTCAGGCAGTTCCTTGACCTTCACCGAGTTGACGGTGACCTGCACGTCAGCGGACATGCCCGCGTGCTGGCCGCCGCCCAGCTCGGCCGTGAAGGTCTTCCCCTCGCCGGCCGACATGCCGGTCAGGGCCGCGTCCAGCCCGTCCAGGATGCCCTCGGTGCCGACCTCGTAGGAGATGCCCGTGGCCTGGGCGTCATCGACGGGCTCGCCGTCGATGGTGGCAGCCAGGTCGATCGAGACGAAGTCACCGGTCTCGGCCGCGCGGTCGACGCCCTTCAGCGAGGCGAAGCGCTCCCGAAGCGAGCCGAGGTACTCCTCGACCTGATCAGGGTCGACCTCGGCGTTGTCCACGGTCACCGACAGCGAGTCAAGGTCGGGCAGGTCGAAGTTCGGGCGGACGTCGACCTCCGCGGTGAACGCCAGCTGCTCGCCGTCCTCGAGCCTGGTGACCTCAAGATCGGGCTGGCTCACCGGGACGACGTCGTGCTCCGCCACTGCCTTGTTGTAGAACTCGGGCACAGCCTCGTTGACCGCCTGCTCGAGGACGGCCCCGCGCCCGACGCGCGTGTCGATCACCCGCGGCGGAACCCGGCCCGGCCGGAAGCCCGGGATCCTGACCTGCCGGGCAACTTCCCGGTAGGCCTTGTCGAGGTTCGGCTTGAGCTCCTCGAACGGAACTTCGATGGTCATCTTGACCCTGGTCGGGCTCAGCTCTTCGACGTCGGTCTTCACCTGGGGAGTCGCTTCCTGGAAAGGGGTCATTCCGCTGGCCAGCGCCACGCGGACGCGGGCCGGACTGGCTCGTCACTCACGGCTACTGCGGGCCAAGTCTAGGACAGCCCGGGCGTGTTCACCCGCGACGGGTGATGATCACGGGAACTCGGCGACCGCAGGATGGCCGGAGAGGAGTACTCGGGGGTGCAGCCGCGTGCCCCGGCTAGTCGTGCCAGCACCATCGCGCCAGCGTCATCGCGCCAGGCACGGGCCGGGCGAACGGCTGCCTAGTTCTCCAGGAGGCAATGATGACCGAACCGCGGACCGGCCCGGCCAGCCAGACAGGCGGGTCCGGGCAGCAGGCCGGCGGCCCGCCAGCCGGTCAGGGCCAGGGCAGCACGGGTCAGGAGCACATCAATCCAGCCCAGTCAGTGCCCGGCGGGATGGACAGCGGACACGGCGGCTCCGGCAGTTCGGAGGCGGCCGGCGCTGGCGCCAGCGCTGCCGGCGTCACGACCGCGCAGCGCACATCGCAGGGTGCGCCGAACGTGCCGCAGCAGTACGGCCGCCAGTCCGAGTACGGCGTCGAGACGGACGAGTCAGAGCAGTCCATGCGCATGGGCCCAGGCGGCGGCATGCTCGCGGCCGCGGCCGGACGCGCGTGGCCGGCGCTGCTGCTCGGCGGGCTCGGCCTGATCGCGGTCGGCATCGCCCTGCTGGTCTGGCCGCACGCCAGCCTGACCGTCATCGCGATCCTCATCGGCGCGGCGGTGCTGGGCTCCGGGATCGTGCGCATGTACGAGGGGTTCACCGCCAGCAACCAGAGCGGCGGCATGCGGGCCGGCTACATCGTGATCGGGCTGCTGGCGGTGCTCGCCGGGCTCTACCTGCTGCGGCACCACTCGCTCAGCCTGTTCCTGGTCGCGTTCGTGACCGGCGTGTTCTTCATCGCGCAGGGCATTTCCGAGCTCGGCGTCGCGATCTCGGCACACGTGCCTGGCCGCGGCGTCAGGGCGGTGCTCGGCGTGTTCAGTCTCGCGGCCGGAATCCTCATGGTGGTCTGGCCGTCGATCACGCTGGTCCTGCTGTTCACCCTCGTCGCAGCCTGGCTGCTGTTCTACGGCGTCCTGCTCGCGGCCCTGTCCTTCGGGCTGCGCAAGACGTCAAAGCAGGCCAAGGCCGACTCGGCCGGCGGCACGCCGTCGTCCAGGACGCTGGCTGCCAGCACGAGGTAGCCGATCGGCTGCCAGTAGTTCGGCAACTCAGCGGCTCAGATGGCCCTGCCCGGCAACGACGCCGGGCGGGGCCGTCGTCGTGCCGCCAGACCGTTCCCGCCTGCGCGATCTGCCGCGTCACAATCCGCCCCGCGATCCGCCGCGCCACGATCCGCCGCGACCGCCGTGATGGGGCGTGATGGGGCGTGATGTTGGATCTGCAGACCATAGGAGGGCGGCAGATCCAACTTCACGCCCCATCGCGGTGCCGGGCAGCGATAGCAAAGGGCGTGAGTTACCAATCGCTGCCCCTCCTAGGCCTCCTAGGGCGTCGATCGGTAAGGCACGCCCTTTCGGGCAGCTGCGGCTAGAGCAGCTCGAGCCGGCGGCCCTGCGCGATGGCCTGACGCCGGTTCGCTACGCCGAGCTTCCGGTAGACGGAACTGAGGTGCGTCTTGATGGTGTTGATCGACAGGAACAGCGCCTCCGCTATCTCCTGATTTGTCATGTGCGAGGGCAGGAACCGCAGTACAGCGAGCTCGCTGTCGGTCAGCAGCGCAGCGGCCTGCGCGCCCGGCGGCCGCGGCATCCTGCCGTCGAACCGGTCCAGGATCCGGCTGGCGAATCCGGCGCACCGGCTCGACGGCGAGATCAGGACGGTCAGCGCGGACCGGAGCGGCGATCCGGCGGAGATGAACGGCCCGCAGGCGTCCTCTGGCTCGGCTAGCGCCAGTGCTTGCGACAGCAGCTCGGCCGCCTCGCTGGCCTGGCCCAGCCTGCGGTGCGCGACGACGGCAGTTAGCAGAGCCGCGATCCGGTCGGTGACCGAGCAGGTCCCGGCCATATCGGCCAGCAGCGGCGCCACCAGCGCGAGCGCGCCCTTGTCGTCGGAATCCGCGACCAGCAGCCGCGCCTCCCCCACGAGCGCTTCCGGCGGACCGGAGGCCTCGACGGCAGCAGGGTCGCGGCTGATCAGGTCGGCCAGGGTCGCGCGGGCACGTTCGCGCTCGCCGGCGGCCAGGCTGATCTCAGCGTCGAGCGCCGCGATCACCGCGCTAGCGCCGTGCGGCCCCCGCACGCCAGATGGCCCGCCCACGTCAGATGGCCGGCCCACGTCAGGCGCCCCGACCCCGCCAGGCACCTCGCTCGGGTCAGGCGCCTCAGTGACGCCGGCGTCCCCAGCGGCTGTCGGCCCCTCAGGCTCCGGCCGCTCAGCCGTCGCCCCGCCGACCGTCGCCCCGGCGGCCGTCGACTCCGCAGCCGTCGCCCCGGCAAGCGTGCCAGGCGCTGCGACGGCACCGGCCACGTCGGCCACGTCGGCCGCATTGGCCGCATCTGTCACACCAATCACGCCGGTCGCGCCGATCACGCCGCCGGCAAGAGCCGCCGCCTGACCGGCCTGGGCAGCGCCCGCCGCGGCATCAGTCAGCCACCGGACGAGGCCGCGGGCGCCGGCCAGGTTGCCTTCCGCCAGCGCCACCCGCGCCCGGAGCAACCCGCCCACCACGCCAATCGACGGCTCGCCGGCCGGCCGCGGCGTCATGACCGCGAGGTCGGCCTGGTCGAGGAGAACGCCGGCGGTTTCCGGCTCGTCCCGCGCCAGGCTGACAGCCGCGCCAGCCAGCGCGAGCACCGGAACCAGCTCGGCATCCTCGCCGTGCGGCCCGTCAGAGACACTGGCCGCCAGCCGCGTCGCGGCGGCCAGATCACCGTAGAGGGCGCAGGCGAGTGCTTCCCATGACTTGGCCCGTTCCCGCAATGCCAGCAGTCCGCCTGCGGACAGCTGCGAGCCGGCGTGCAGCAGCGCCGACCGTGCCAGCTGGGTGTCGAAGTCGCGCAGCGCGGCGAGCCCGAGCGCCAGCCACAGGACCCCGAGAGCGCGGTGCTCGGCGACGCCGCGCGGGTCAGCGTGCGCCTGGCTGGCCAGCACCCACTCACGGTCCAGCCAGCCGGGGCTGGCCGGCCTGACCGCGGTCCCGTGCAGGACCCGCAGCGCCGCCAGCCACAGGCCGGCCTGGGTCCGGTCCGGGCCGTCGAGCCCGGCCAGGCCGCTCTCGGCCGCCTCCAGGTGCGGCAGCGCGCCGTCCGCGTCGCCCTGCCAGAGCCGGGCGGCGGCGAGCGCGACGGCCAGTACCGGTTCGGTGGCCATGCGCTCGGGCGGTACCGCGGCCAGTGCGGCCTCCAGGCCGGGGCCGGCCGGTGACAGCAGCACGGCAGGCCCGGCGTCGCGGAGCAGCTGCACGCCGAATTCCCAGTCGCCGACCTCCGCGGCGGCCTGCACGGCCGGCAGCACCTCTCCCCTGGCGGCGTGCCAGCGGGCGACCTGGCCCTGCAGGACGGCCACGTCATCAGGCAGTTCCCGGCGCAGGTCCGCGGCCAGCACGTCTCTGAGCATGGGGTGGTACCGGTACTCGCCGGTGGCCGGTGATACCGCCTGGACCAGACCGGTATCGCGGCTCAGCTGCTCAAGCAGCCGGGCGGAGCCCGGCTCGCCAGTGAGGTCCCTGGCCAGCTCGGCGGGAACGGTGCTGGTCAGGCAGGTCCGCAGCATGAAGGTCCTGACCTGCGGCGGAAGCAGGCCAAGCAGCTCGTCCTCCAGATAATCGCCCGCCACACCGCCAGCGGGATCGGCCCCGAGCGCGGTCAGCCGGAGCCCGGCCAGCCAGCCCTCTGTGCGCCGGAGTATCCGGTCGCGCTCGGCCGGCTTCAGCGGGGTGCCGAGCATGCCGAAGTACTCGGCGGTCTCCTCGGGCGTGCAGGCCAGATCGCCCGCGCCGATGTCGGCGAGCTCGCCCGCCAGCCGCAGCCGGGCCAGGGCCAGGCCGGGAACTGACCGGCCGGCGAGCACCAGCCGCAGGCCGGTGGCTCGTGCCTGATCAGCTCCTCCAGGCCGGCTAGCGCATCACTGTCACCGGGCGCTTCGCCGCCGCCGAGGGCGTCGCTGCCAGTCAGGACCTGAACGTTGTCGAGTATGAGGACGGTCGGCTCTGCCGCGCGGCGCACGGCGCCCGAGAGCCACTGCGCGATCTCGGCTCCGGCGAGGCCGGCGGGTGGCCCTTCCGCGCCTGCGACCGGGCCCCGGTCCCCGGCCAGGCCCCCCTCCCCGGTCAGGCCAGCGTCCCCGGTCAGGCCAGCGTCCCCGGTCAGCCGCCCGTCCCTGGTCAGGCCAGCGTCTCTAGCCAGGCCCCCCTCCCCGGTCAGGCCAGCGTCCCCGGTCAGCCGCCCGTCCCTGGTCAGGCCAGCGTCTCTAGCCACGGAACCCGCCCTGGTCAGAGCCCCCGCCCTGGTCAGGGCCGCGGTCACGTACCGCCAGAACCTGCTGGGGTCAGCATCACGGGCGTCCAGACTGACCCAGGCTGGCCTGCGGCTGGCGGGCCTGGCGGCGGCCCACTGGGCCAGCGCAACGGTCTTCCCGGCCCCGGGCGGACCGGTAACGAGCGTGACTCGGCGGCTCACGGCAGCATCGATCAGGCCGGCGACCCTGCCGCGCTGCAGCACGGCCAGCCCCGGTCGCGGGATCCGCAGCTTGTCGTCAAGCAGCTCGATCTCCGGCTGCGCGACGGACAGCACAGGTCCGCTCACGGTGGTCGTCATCGCCCCCCCGAGTGATGGCGTCCCGGCAATTGCATGGTGCAGCTGCCGGATCTTGGTGGCGAGCTGCGTACCGCGTCACTCACCCGCTGCGGTGAAATCGCAGCTCAAAGCCCCGTTACCGGCATACCCCAGGGGCTTGCGTGCCAATCAGAGCGACCCGGTATGCCCGGATCCGCGAGGTCGGCCCGATTGCGAGCGAACCTAACTTGTTCACCCACGCTGGGTGATGCCTGGCGCCCGCGTCGTTCCGTAGCGTCGCGAGGAGAACAACCCGGACAACCGGTCAGGACGCGAGCGGTTGCTGCCCTGCTAAGCCAGGCGGTGCCCGTCCGTACACCGGCCAGGTCAGAGGGGAGTGTCTCGATGAGCAGACCACAGGACAAGTCAAATGGTCTCCCGACCGAGGGCCAGGCCGCGCAGCAGGGCACGCAGGCGGCAGGACCAGGCACCACGGCGGGCGCCGCCGCCACCGGCACAGCAGGTACCGGCACGACCGCGACACCTGGTACGACCACAACCGGCGTGCGCGACCGCTCAGGCGCGACCCACGAGCAGTCCTCGACGACCACGGGCTACCAGCGGGGCAGCGCACCGGCGGCGTCACACCGGGGCGGCGGCGGCACGGCTTCCATGACGGGCGGGGTACTGGCCGTCGTAGCCGGGCTGCTGACCTTCCTCGCCGGGCTTGCTGCCGTCGTGCGGCAGCACTTCTACCCGGTGCTGTCGGGCTACGCCTACACGTGGAACGTGCGCAACTGGGGCTGGGTGCTGCTGGTACTCGGCGTCCTGCTATTCGCGGCAGGAGCGTGTGCCCTGCTCGGCATGGCGTGGGCACGGGCAGTAGGCATCGGGCTTGCGATCCTGACAGCGATCGCGGGATTCCTGTTCCTGGCCTTCACGCCGGTCTGGGGCGTGGTCATCGTCGCGGTGAGCGTGTTCGCGATCTGGGGGATGGCCCACGACGGAGGCGAGCACAGCACGTCGGTGTAGCGCGGCGTCAGCCGCAAGCCGAGCGAGCCCCGTCCCAGCCGTCCGGGACGGGGCTCGTTCCGTCGTCAGGCAGGAAGGAAAAGCAACCACACCAACCATGCCGGGAACGAGGCCGCACTCCCCCCGGCCTCCCGCCGGGCCGCGATAGCGGTAGCGGCAGAAAGCCAGGCAGCGACAGCAGCAGCGCCCTGGGCCGCGGCATCAGCAGCACCGGACGGCCACCCCGGACCGTCAGCCGGACCTCAGACCCCGAGATCCGCCTGCTCGGCCGCGATCACCCGCAGCACGGCGTCGATGAGTGCCAGGTGCGTGAATGCCTGCGGGAAGTTGCCGAGGTGCCGGCCGCTCGCCGCCTCGAGCTCCTCCGCGTACAGCTGCAGCGGGCTGGCGAGCGACAGCAGCTTGCCGCATAGCGCGGCGGCGCGCTTGGTCTCGCCGATCATCGCCAGCGTCGACACCAGCCAGAACGAGCAGATCGTAAACGTCCCCTCGTCCCCGGCCAGTCCGTCGTCGGTCTCCGACGCCCGGTACCGGAGCACCAGGCCGTCGATGGTCAGCTCGTCCGCGATGGCGAGCACCGTGGCGCGGACCCGTTCGTCGTCCGGCGGCAGGAACCCCATCAGCGGAACCAGCAGTGCCGACGCGTCCAGCGCGTCCTCGCCGTAGCACTGCACGAAGACGCCGCGCTTGTCGACGCCCTTCTCGCAGATGTCGGCGTGGATCTTGTCCGCCTCGGCCCGCCACTTGTCCGCGAGCTCGTCCTCGCCACGCCCCCTGGCCAGCTTTGCGCCGCGGTCGACGGCGACCCAGCACATGACCTTGGACGCGGTGAAGTGCCGCGGCTTGCCGCGCACTTCCCAGATGCCGCGGTCCGGGTCGCTGACGACGGCAAGTGCGTTCTCCACCAGCTTGCACACGGCCTGCCAGGCAACCGGCCCGATTTCGGCGGCGGCGTTCTCGAAGTACAGGGCGATGGCCTCCATCGCCATGCCCCAGACGTCGTGCTGCTTCTGGTCGTAGGCGCCGTTGCCGACCCGGACCGGCCGCGCGCCCTCGTAGCCGCGCAGGTGATCAAGGAACTGCTCGTGCAGGTCGCGCTCGGTGTCGATGCCGTACATGATCTGCAGCGGCCCGGCACCGATTGCGTCCATCAGGAACGCGAAGTAGCCGAATGCCTCCCAGTCGAAGCCGAGCTTGTACAGCGCGGACAGCATGAAGGCGGAGTCCCGGATCCAGGTGAACCGGTAGTCCCAGTTCCGCTCGCCGCCGGGTGTCTCGGGCAGCGAGGTGGTGGCCGCCGCCATGATCGCGCCGGACGGGGAGTAGCTCAGGCCCTTCAGCGTGAGCGCGCTGCGCTCCAGGTAGGGGCGCCACGGATGGTCGGGCATCTTGGAGTTGGCGTGCCGCAGCCAGTCTCGCCAGACGCTGATGGTCTGGTCCATCTCAGCCTCGGCCGCGGCGACCGTTCTGATGTCCGCGCCGTTCCAGGACAGCGCCGCGAAGGCTGTCTCGCCCTGCGACAGCGCGGTGCGGGCGGTCGCCCTGGCACCGCCGAGCCCAAGGTTGAGGCTCGTCGACAGAACAAGGTCGGGCTGGCCGCCGAGCTCACAGGTCGCGACGCCGTACCCCTCCTCCGTGTAGCTCCAGGTACCGGAGCTGCGGCCATAGTCGAACAGCGGCATGCAGTCCAGTGCCACGTCAACCTGACCGGAGATACATGTCGCGGTGCGAACGAGCATGCCGCGACCGATGTAGTCACCCGGCGGGCGGCGCTGCCCCTCGATCCGCTGGCTGCCCTGCCAGGGCCCCATCACCAGCGCGTCCCTGATGACCATCCAGCCGGTGGCAGTGCTCCAGGTCGTCTCGAGGACCATCGAGCCCGGCAGGTACCGGCGCTGGGCCGGGACCTTGGAATGAACGGGCCCGAACCGGAAGAATCCCGCGGACCTGTCGAGCAGCGTGGCGAACACGCTCGCCGAGTCCGGCCGCGGCAGGCACATCCACTCGACGGCACCGTCCGCTGCGACCAGCGCTGTCGTCGTGCAGTCCGACAGGAACGCGTAGTCGGCGATCGGCGGGAACGCGGACGGGGACGCCGGCTCAGCAGGCGTGTCAGGCGGCGCGAGTACAGACATCTACTGGTCATGCCCGCTGCGGACTCGGCCGGTCTCACCCGTTCCGGATGACTTGCCTCACCCGGCACCGCCGCCTCTCACCTGCCCGGCTAGCTCACCACGCCAGTCAGGCCGAGGATGCCGTCGATGGTCAGCAGCACGCCGCCGATCCCGAGCGCACCGGTCGTGAGCACGTGCCCGTGCGCGCGCAGCCAGGCGTCGAAGCGCCGGAGCAGCCCGCTGGTTCGCTCCGGCGCGATCAGGTACAGGATGAACGGCAGCCAGACGAACATCACCGTGATGAGGATGACGACCGCGATCCCGAGGATGCTATCGGCCAGGCTCTCCTTCGCCGTCGCCACGACCTGGATCGCGGAGACGAACGTCAGCGACGGCGCGTATACCAACAGGCCGATGATGAAAGCTGCCTTGCCGCCCGGCCTGGCCAGCAGTCTGGACATGAAGCTCTTTTTCTTCTTCGGGTCCGGCGGCTTCGGCCCGCGCTTGAACAGGTAGGTCCCGAACGCGAGCATCAGAACCCCGAGGCCAAGCCGGAGGCCGTACCGGGGCTGACGCTGATGCAGCTTGTCCAGATGTCCTGCGTGCAGCGCGACGAACACGACCGTCGCCATGATGACGGTGACGACGATGGCGCCGAACAGGTAGATCAGCACCGTCCGGTGCGGATTCGCGGCGCCCAGGAACACTGCCGATACCAGGATCGCGGTCGGCGACACCGCAGCGAGCACGGCGAGGCCGGCCGCCTCGCTCAGCATCGTGGCCGGCCTGCGGCCGCGAGCAGGCCGGCGGTGAGCGTCATGCAGGCAGCGTTCCCGCAGCCCAGTCCGCCGTCTCACCCGGCACGGGTGAACCGGCCCGCACGAGCATCCCGTTGCATTCCGGCCGCGGCAGGGTATGACCCGCCAGCACACCGGCAGGCACGACGGACACGAGGGGACAGACCAGGCAATGAGCTGCGTGCAGCCAGTGACCGCGCCGCCGGTACCTCGCCCGGCCTCGCTGCAGGCGCCCAGCGCCGGGATGACCTGGATTCCTCCAGGCACGTTCGCGATGGGCTCCGATGATTTCCATCCGGAGGAGCGCCCCGTCCGCACCGTCGCGGTCGACGGTTTCTGGATGGATACCAGGCTGGTGACGGTTGCCGAATTCCGCCGGTTCGTCCGCCAGACCGGCTACCTGACCGTTGCCGAGCTGGCGCCGGATGCGGCCGCCTTCCCGGCGGGCGACCCGGCCTCGCTGCTCCCTGGTTCCCTGGTGTGCCCGACGGCAGCAGGACCGGATGACCGCCACGAAGGCGGGGACTGGTGGTCGCGGGTGCCCGGTGCCTCCTGGTGCCATCCGGAGGGCCCGGACAGCAGCATCCTGCGCCGCGACAGGCACCCGGTCACCCATGTCGCCTACGCCGACGCGCTGGCCTACGCCGACTGGGCCGGCAAGGCGCTGCCGGCGGAAGCGGAGTGGGAGTACGCCGCTCGCGGCGGCCTGCACGGCGCGGCCTTCGCCTGGGGCGACGATCTCGCGCCCGCCGGGCGGCAGATGGCCAACATCTGGCAGGGCAGGCGGTGGCAGAGCCTGCTCTGGGGCCATGCGGGCACCTCGCCAGTCGCGACTTTCCCGGCGAACGGGTACGGGCTGTACGACATGGCCGGGAACGTCTGGGAATGGACCTGCGGAGATTTCAGGCCGGGAGACCCGTATGCCTCCGGGTTTGCGTGCTGCGTGCCGCCTGACCTGCGGCGAGAGGCAGCCGTGGCCGCTGTCGCGGAGCCTGGCGCCCGGCGCCAGGCCGGTGGCATCACGCTGCGTGCCATTAAGGGCGGCTCGCATCTGTGCGCGCCGGACGCGTGCCTCCGCTTCCGGCCCGCGGCCCGGCAGGGTCAGCCGGCCGGTTCGGGAGCCGGCCATCTCGGTTTCCGCTGCGTTCTCAGGCCGTCCTAGCCAGAGCCGCGGGCTCAGCCCGGCGGCGAGCCGGGCGCCTCGCCGGGCTGCTTGCCGCCGCCCGCGGCCGCGGCGCCGGTTATCTGGCCCTGGGCCCGCCGGCGGAAGAATCCGGAGATGATGCTGACCGCCGCGCCGAGGAATACCAGGTTGAAGACGATCTGCAGGGTCACGGCAGCGCGGGCAAGCTGGCCGACCGGGTGCACATCGCCGAAGCCCACCGTGGCCAGCGTGCTGATGTTGAAGTACAGCGAGTCGGTTTTCGTCTGCAGCTCGGCGAACTGGCTGGGCAGCTTCGACACCGACAGGTCGGCCCAGGAGAAGAACAGAACCGTGAGCGTCAGCAGCAGCACCAGGCCGCGAATCCTCGCGTCCTCGCCCGCACGGAGCAGGCGCTGGATTGCCGTGATGATCAGGATGCCCAGCAGGCCCGCGCCGCAGAAGAACATCACGGCCCAGGCGTCGCGGCTAAGGTGCGCCGGCACCGGGATGAGGTAGTAGACCCAGGTCGCCAGCGCGATCAGCAGCACAGACACGACGGCGTTCCGCAGCCGTACCGGCGACGGGCTCACCGGCCTCTCCCGCCGACAGGGCCGCGCTCTCGGGCTCGCATCCGCCGATTGTGGCACGCCGCCGCGGTCTCCGTGCACGCGGCGAGGGCCGCGCCGGGCCGGATCTGTGCCGGGCCGGCAGGCCGAGCTGCGCCAGGCAGCAGCGGCAGGCCACCCCGTGGCGGCTTTCGCCGCGCTGGCCTGCCGCTGGTGTCTGGCGGCATGGATACCCCCTGCTCGCGGCCCGCAGCAGCGGGCCGCCCTGTCGCAGCAGTTCCCCGTGGCGGCGCGGTCCTGTCACCCGCAGCGGGTTATTTCGCCGCCTGCAGCCCCAGCATCGCGATGATGTCGGTGACGATCTGGCCGGGCGGCCGGTCCGCGGTGGGGACGGGGTGTACCTGCCGCTCAGCCGGGTCAGGGAGCTCCAGCGCAGCGAACTGGCTGGCCATCAGCGGCTCATGGAAGAAATGCCCCTTCCGCGCGTGCAGCCGGGCCTCGTCCTGCGCCGCCGTGATCGTCAGGAACACCATGGCAGCCTGCTGGCGGCCGCCCAGCAGTTCGTCCCGGTACTGGCGCTTCAGGGCCGAGCAGGCAAGTGTCGCCGACTGGCCGCTGGCGATGATGTCATCCATCCAGGCGGTGATCGCCGCCAGCCACGGTCTCCGGTCGTCGTCGGTCAGCGGCAGCCCGGCGCGCATCTTGGCCACGCTGGCAGCCGGATGGAAGGAGTCGCCGTCAGCGAACTGCCAGCCCAGCCGCCTGGCCAGCAGCTGGCCGACGGTGGTCTTGCCACTGCCGGCCACGCCGGCTACCACCACGATCATCGGACGCGAGCCTAACGTGCGACCCTGGTCCGTGGAATACGCGAGTCGGAGGGAGCAACGTCATGTCAGCGGACCAAGTGGGCGCGCTGGTGATTTTCGGTGCGACCGGGGACCTGGCCAAGCTCGAGACGTTCCCGGCGCTGGTGGGGCTGGCCGAGCGCGGCGTGCTGACTATGCCGGTGATCGGGGTGGCGAAAAGCGGCTGGGGAGTTGAGCAGTTCCGCGACTACGCGGTGGCGTCGCTGAAGCTGAATGACATGGATCCGGGCAGCCCGGCGGCGGCGAAGATGCTGAGCCTGCTGAAGTACGTCGACGGCGATCTCGACGACGATGCGACATACCGGGCCATGTCGGACGCAGTCGGCTCCCAGGCCGCCAGCGTGCTGTTCTATCTGGAGGTGCCGCCGCCGCTGTTCGGCCGCATCGCGACGGGTATCGCCGACGCCGGGCGGGCCTCGAACGCGCGGGTCATGGTGGAAAAGCCGTTCGGCACCGATCTGGCCAGCGCGCAGCAGCTCAACACGACCATGCACCAGTACTTCGCCGAGGATGACATCTACCGGGTGGACCACTGGCTCGGGCTGGACCCGCTGGAGAACGTGCTTTTTGCCCGGTTCGCCAACTCGGTGATCGAGCCACTGCTGAACCGCGAGTTCGTGCACAGCATCCAGATCACCATGGCCGAGGCGTTCGACGTCGCCGACCGCGGCAGCTTCTACGACAAGACCGGCGCGATCCGCGATGTCGTGCAGAACCACATGCTGCAGGTACTTGCCAGCGTCATGGCCGATCCGCCCGGCGGTCACGGCATGGACGACTGGCGGGACTCCAAGTCACGGCTCATTGCCACGCTCCGTCCTTTCACGCCCGACGGGACTGTCCGCGGCCAGTACGAGGGCTACCTCCAGGTCGACGGCGTCGACCCCCACTCGGTCACCGAGACCTACGTCGCCGTCCGCACGGCCGCCGACTCCTGGCGGTGGGCGGACGTCCCGGTCGTCATCCGGGCCGGGAAGTGCCTGCCGGTTACCGCGACCGACGTCACCCTCCGGTTCCGCCGTCCGCCGCACGACGTCTTCGGGCTCGATCCGGCCGAGGTCTCTAACAGCCTGCGCTTCCGGATCTGGCCGACCGGTCAGATCAGCCTGAACCTGGCCGGCAAGAAGCAGGAGCCGGCTGGGCGCCGCAGCAGGAGGAGCTGGCATTCGCCGAGCAGCCCGCCGCCGACATGCGGCCCTATGACCGGCTCATCGGCGCGGCGCTCACCGGCGACCGGTGGCTGTTCGCCCGCCAGGACACCGTCGAGAACGCCTGGCGAGTCGTCGACCCTGTCCTCGGCAATGTCGTTCCCGTCCGCAGCTACCCGCGCGGCAGCTGGGGGCCCAAGGAAGCCGACGCGCTGCTGCCCGGCCACGTGCCCTGGCACGATCCGATCGCGTAGCCAGTCTCGGTAGACGGGGGCGAGTGTGGCCAGCGCGGGAGATCAGCATCACCAGGACGACCCGGTGTCCGAATCCGAGCCGGATCCTCGGTTCACGCTGGCCAACGAGAGGACTTTTCTGGCCTGGAGCCGGACCGCGCTCGCCCTGATCGCGGCTGGCCTCGGCATCGTGCAGCTCCTCCCGCCCTTCCGCGGCGTACCGCTCGGCCGTCATCTGGTTGGCGTGCCGCTGATCGTGCTCGGTGCCGTTACCGCGGTGGCGGCCTACTGGGAGATGTCGCGCAATCAGGTGGCGATGCGCCGCGGCCTGCCGCTGCCGCGGTCGATCGTGCCCCGGCTGCTGTCCGCGACGATCGCTGGCATCGCCGTGCTCGCTGCCGTCGTCGTCCTGCTCTCGGCGTCCCGGTAGGTACGCCGTGGCCGACAAGGGCAAGCGCGGCATCGGCGACCCGGCCAACCGCACCCGGCTGGCCTGGAGCCGGACCTCGATCGCGTTCGCTGCGATCGGCGTGGTCATGCTGAAGTGGAATCCGGTCGCCGGAGGCGTCGTGCTGGCCCTGAGCATTCCGATCTGGATCGCAGACCGGCGGACCCGCCTCACCGCCGACGGCAGCTCGGTGAGCGGTAGCCTCCGGCTGGTCACGGCCACCATTGTGCTGGTGGCGGTCGCCGCGCTGCTGGTGGTTTTCATCGGCCGCGGCCCGCAGTCGCTGTCGGAGCTGCTGCATGGGCGCTGACCGGCCGGACCGCCAGCCAGCAGACGGCCAGCCAGCCGACCGCCGACCCGCAGACCGCCGGCGAACTGACCGGCGCGTCCGTCTCAGGCTGCGCTGGCTCATCGCGGTCGTGGCAGTCATGGCTATCCTCACGGCCGGCTGGCCGCTGCTGAATATGGCGGTGTCAGACCGGCAGCCCGTCGCTGCCGGGTCGGCGCTGACGATCGGGCCCGGTGCCCCGGACGCGGCCAGGCTCCGGGTCGGGCCGGGCTGGTACCTGGAGCGCGGTCAGAGCAACCCGAACCAGGTCTACTCGCTGCGCCGCGGCCCCGCCCGGATGTCAATCAGCTACGCCGCGCTGGTGGGCAGAGCCGGGCCAGGGCAGCTATGGCCGGCGCTGCGCCGGGTGCTGCAGCTCAGCCATCCCGGCGCCCGGCTGGGCAAGCCGGCCGCCGTGACCAGCATCCATGGCAGTCACGGCGTCACCGGAACTGTGAGCGGGGAGAGCCTCAGCGGGGTCGCGACGGTGTACCCCGGTCCGTCCGGGAACTTCGCCATCGAGATAGTGGTCCTCGTGCCGCGGTCGGCCAGCCCGGTGCTGATCGCGACGGCGGCCAGGATGACCAGGACGCTGCAGTTCCCGGTCGGCAAGCGGTTTTCGCCGGGCCAGCGCGTTACGCCGGGGCCGCGCTTTACGCCGGGGCCAGGGCTCACGTCGGGGCGACCGTGAGCGCCGCCTGGAGCATCCGCGCCGTCCGCATCACGGCACTGGTGCTCTGCGTATTCGGGGCCGCTGTGCTGGCCTGGCAGTTCATCCGCTTTCTCGTGGTCTTCCCCGGCCCGGCCCTGCTGGCGGCCGCGCTTGAGCTGCCACTGCTGGTCGGCGGATTCGCGCTGGCCCGGCTGCTCCGGCCGGTCCACGCGCCCTCCTTGCGGTGGTCGGCGGCGGCGCTGACCTGGGGCGCGACGGCCGCGGCGGGCTGCGCGCTCCTGGCCAACCGGGGCCTGATCAGCCTGTGGGCCAAGGGCGCGGGCACCAGGTTCGCGGCTAACTGGTCCGCCGCGCTGTCGGCGCCGCTTAACGAGGAGATTCTCAAGCTGTGCGGGGTGGTGATGGTCATCCTTGCAGCGCCGCTCGTCATCCGCGGCCCGCTCGACGGGCTGATCTTCGGAGCGATCACCGGCCTCGGCTTCCAGGCCATAGAGAACGTGACCTACGGGCTCAACAGCATCGTGCTGTCCGGTGCGACCGATCCGGCCCGCGCGGTGCTGAACTCCGCGCTGCTGCGCGTGGGGACAACCGGCCTCGGCTCGCACTGGACGATGACAGCGGTGGCCGGTGCCGGCGTCGGCTATCTGGTGCAGAGCATTCGCGCTGGCTCCTGGCGGCCCGGCTCCTGGCGCGGTGGCGCCCTGCCCGCGCTGGCCTGCCTGGCCACCGGGATGGCCATGCACCTGCTCTTCGACGCTCCGGCGCCGGCCATCCCGATCAAGGTGGCCGTCAATCTCGTCCTGGTCGGTGCGCTCTATCTGCTGCTGCGCAGCGCGTATCGCAGCCGGGCCCGCGACGCGCTGGCCGCACGAGAGGCTGCGGGCCTGGTCACACGTGCCGAGTCCGAGTACCTTCTCAGCAGGCGGCACCGGCGCCGCCGGCTTCGCAGCGCGCAGTCACCAGCCGAGCGCGGCGTGCTGCGGGCCAGACAGCATGAGCTCCTGACCGAAGTCGACAGCGAGGCAGCCTGAAGAGTCGCGCACGTCCGCGGGGCCGCTTCGCCTGTCATGACGGCCAGGCGCCCGGCTGACCAGCAGTAACCGCTCGGGCTCCGTCATGAGGTCTTCATGTTTCGCGGGTAGACCTGTGGCCGATATAGCCCGCAGGCTTCACAGGGCCTGATCTGGACAGTCGCAGGATGCGTGATGGGGGACGCCGAGTGCCGCGGTTGACATCGTCTGGCTTGCACGACACCACAACCGAAGAGGACGAGCCGTCCGGCAGCGAGGCCGGCCCGCGGCCCGCAGAGCAGCCGCCCCGGCGCCGGCACTGGGCTCCGCATGTGCCCAGGCACCGCTGGTCACGGCTGGTGGCGGCGGCGCTGATCGTCGTGCTGATCCCGATCGGCTGGTCACTCGGGCACGCGCTGACGATGACGGGCGGAGGGTCGACGTCCGAGCGCGTGGCTGAGTGGGCCCGCGACCATTACCTGGGCCCTCTCGTGACGCTCGGCGAATGGATCTCCTACTCGCCGCCGAAAACCGGCGGGAAGCCCTCGTTCGCGCTTACCGGCCCGAGCGCCGCCGTGCGGGCGCACCGCCAGGCGGCATCAGGGCATCACCCGTCAGCCCCGTCCTACCCGGCGCCGCCGGCGCTGGCATCGATGGCCGGAAAGCCGCTGCCGGGTGAGGGGAAGTGGCGGGTGCTCGGCACCGTCGGCGGGGTTCCGGCCATGTACGGCACCTATCTGCGGCCGAGCGCCGTCTACTCGTCCTACGTCGCCGGCATCGTGGCGATGAACCAGAGCCTGCTGCGGTTCGAGCTCCGGCCCGGAGCGGAGGATCCCGGTCCCGGCCCGTGGAAGGCCGCCACCTACATAGCGCCGGGCACGCGCCGCGGCCTGCTGGCAACGTTCAACGGCGGCTTCAAGATCAATGAGTCCGGCGGCGGCTTCTACCTGAACGGCGCCACCGACGGAACGCTCACGCGGGGCACCGCGTCCCTGGTGTACTACCGCGACGGCCGGGTCGCGATCGGAAACTGGGACCAGACCGTGCGCATGACGCCGGACGTGGCCGGCGTCAGGCAGAACCTGCACCTGATCGTGGCGCACGGGCGCGTCCCGTCCGCGGTCGACGACAACGTCGAGTCGAGCTGGGGTGCGACCCTCGGCGGCGGCTACTACGTCTGGCGGTCCGGAATCGGGATGACCAGCGACGGCCGGGTGATCTTCGCCTACGGCCCGGCGCTCAACGTCAGGGAGCTGGCCGAGGTGCTGCGGCACGCAGGCGCAGTGACCGCCATGCAGCTCGACATCAATCCCGACTGGATGTCGTTCATGTACTACCTGCACGACGAGTCGTCGCACTCGCGGCCCGTCAATCTGCTCCCTGACCAGGTCCAGCCGCCGGACCGGTACTACACGCCGGCCAGCCGCGACTTCACTGCGGTCTACGCCCGATGAGCACCCGCACCAGGGAGACTGGCGGCGGCCGGGCTCAGGTCGCCGCGGCCCCGCGCCTGGCGGCCTGGCCGCTCGCGCTGGCGGGCATGTCCCTCGCGGCCGTGCAGGCAGCGCGACCCCGCCAGTGGCCGAAGAACCTGCTGGTGTTCGCCGCACCGCTCGCGGGCGCGACGCTTGGGCGGCATTACGGCCTGGTCTACGCGCTGGTGGCGTTCGCCGCCTTCACGGCGGCGTCGTCGGCCGTCTATCTCATCAATGACGTCATGGACACCGAGCGAGACCAGCTGCACCCGGTCAAGCGGCAGCGCGCGATTGCCTCTGGCCGCCTGCCGCGTACCGCCGCGATGGCTCTTGCCGCCGCCCTGCTCGCCTTCGCCCTCGCGGCCAGCCTGACCATCGGCGAACCGCGACTGGCCGGCGTCATCGGCGCCTACGTCACCGTGTCCCTGCTCTACAGCCTCGGCCTCAAGCACGTGCCGGGAGCCGAGCTCGCGGTCGTGGCACTTGGCTTCGTGCTCCGCGCCATCGGCGGCGCGGTGGCGACGCACGTGCCGCCGTCGGCCTGGTTCCTGACGGTGTGCAGCCTGGGCGCGCTGATGGTGGCCATCGGCAAGCGCTACACCGAGCTGACCGTGCTTGGCTCTGGCGCCGTGGCGCACCGGCCGGCTATGCGCTGGTACCGGCCACGGCTGCTGCGCGCCGCCGAGCGCGCCGTCAGCGCCGTGATGCTGGTCGCCTACGTGCTGTGGGCGCTGAGCGAGCACGACCCGTGGATGCGGTCCTGGCATCTGCTGTCGGCCCTGCCGCTGGCCGCCGCCCTGTTCCGGTTCAACCGGCTGACCGACAAGTCCGGTGACCGGCCCGTGGAAGACCTGATTGCGAGGGATCCGGCAATGCTGTGCTGCGAACTGGCCTGGCTCACGATGTTCATCACGGGGCTGTGATGGCCACGGCGACCGAACCGGTCACCAGCCGCGAGGTGCTGACCGGGTTCGGCGGCGTCCGCCGGTGCGAGACGTCCGTCCTGCGGTCGGCCAGCCCCGACCGGCTGCGTGAGCTCATCGCGGCCAGGCCAGCCGGCGGTCTGGTGGCCCGCGGGGCGGGGCTGAGCTACGGGGACGCCGCCCAGAACAGCACCGGCGTCGTGGTGAGCCCGGCAGCCGGTGCCGCGATCAGGCTCGACAGGATGGCGCAGACCGTGACCGCAGCGGCGACCACGACCTTCGCGGAGGTCCTGCGCCGGATCGTGCCGGCCGGCTTCATCCTGCCGGTGCTGCCGGAATCGGCGCACGTGACCGTCGGCGGCGCGATCGCGGCCGACGTGCACGGCCGCAATCACGCCGCGGCAGGGAGTCTCTCCGCCTGGGTGGACCAGGTCGAGCTGATCGACGGGACCGGCAGCCTTCGCACGCTGACCACGGCCGCCGACCCGGAGGGCCTGCGGGCCACTCTCGGCGGCATGGGCCTGACCGGGATCATCCTGAGCGCGACGATCCGCCTGCTGCCGGTCGAGAGCAGCATGCTGCGCGTGGTGTCGGATCGCACGGCGGATCTCGACGCGACACTCAGCCTGCTGGCCGGCTCCGCCGCTCAGTACGCCGTGGCCAGGGTCGACGCCACCGCGCCCGGCACCGGGCTTGGCCGCGGCGTCGTGGACTGCGCCGATCACGCCGGCCTGGCAGACCTGCCGGCGGCCGACCAGCGCCTGGCCTACCGCCAGCGCACGCCGCTGCAGGTACCGGCCGTGCCGCTGGCGCTGCTGACCCCGCTGTCCGCGCGCGCCATCAACACGGCACGCTTCAGGCGCGCGCCAGCCAGCCGATCGGGCCTCACTGACATTGCGGCCTTCTTCCACCGGCTGGACCTGGTCCAGGGCTGGAACCGGGCTGCCGGGCGGGCGGGGCTGATCCGGTATCAGCTCGCCGTGCCGGCCGGCGCCGAGACGGTGCTGGCCTCGGTGCTCGAGAACCTCAGGCGCAACAACTGCGCGCCGGTGCTCGGCACGCTGATGAGGCTCGGCCCGGCCGACGGCGGCCCGCTGTCGCTCGCGGTGCCCGGCTGGTGCCTGGCGGTGGACATACCCGCCGGCCAGCATCGCCTCGGCCAGCTGCTGACCTGGCTGGATATGCAGGTTGCCAGCGCCGGCGGCCGCGTCGGCCTGGCCGAGGACACCCGCCTCGGCGAGTACGCCTTCAATGCGATGTACGGCCCGGTCTCAGACTGGCGAGACGCCAGGGCACGGCTGGACCCGCACGGACTGTTCCAGTCCGACCTCGGACGTAGGGTCGGCCTATGCTAGGCACCCGGCCGCAGAACAAGAGCCGGCCAGCGCCGCGGCGCGCCAGCGGCAGACCCGGCTGGACCGGCCGCGTCCTGCTGATCGGCGCCAGCAGCGAGATCGGGCAGGCCATCCTCACCGCACTGCACCTCGGCCCGCAGGCTGAGGTCCTGCTCGCGGGACGGGACCCGGCCCGGCTGAGCGCCGCGGCCGCGGCGCTGCCCGGCCGGGGCACCGCGATCGCCTATGACGCCGGCGATCCGGATGCCTACCAGGCCCTGGTGGCGTCCGCGTTCGCAGCCGGGCCAGTCGACCTGGTGATCTCCGCCGTGGGCGTGCTGACGCCGCAGGAGGCCATGGACAGCGAGCCCGGCCGCGCCGCCGACCTTCTTCAGGCCAACTTCACCAGCCACGTCACCGCGCTGCTCAGCATCGCCGGCCGGATGCGCGAGCGCGGGCAGGGCACAATCGTCATCCTGTCCTCAGTCGCCGCAGTCAGGCCGCGCAGGGCCAATTTTGTCTACGGGGCCGCCAAGGCCGGCCTGGACGCGTTCGCGCGCGGCCTGGCCGACTCGCTGCACGGCACGGGCGTGCGCGTCGTCCTCGTCCGGCCGGGTTTCGTTATCGGCCGGATGACCGCCGGCCTGGATCCGGCTCCGCTGTCCTCGACGCCGGATCAGGTTGGCCGGGCCGTCGCAGCCGGGCTGGCCGGCTCCCGGAGCCTCATCTGGGTACCCCGCGCGCTGCGCCCGGCCGCCATGATCCTGCGCCTGATCCCGCGTCCCGTGTGGCGCCGCCTGCGCCGGTAGCCGCCGTCATGCGGGTGCTCATTGCCGAGGATGACCGGGGGCTGCGCGAGGTACTGGCCCGCGGGCTCCGCGAGCACGACTACATCGTCGACTCCGTCAGCGACGGCGAGGAGGCAGTCCGCTACCTGCGCAGCTATGAATACGAGCTCGCCATTCTGGACTGGCGGATGCCCGGCATGTCAGGACTGGACGTGGTGCGCTGGACACGCCGCAGCAAGCTGCCGGTCCGGGTGCTCATGCTGACAGCGCGAGACGCCCACGCCGACCGCGTGACCGGCCTCGACGAGGGCGCGGACGACTACCTGGTCAAGCCATTCGACTTCACCGAGCTGCTCGCCCGGCTGCGCGCGCTGCAGCGGCGGCCGTCGGCCGTTCAGCAGCCAGAGCTGGCCATCGGCGACCTCCGGTTCGATCCGGCCACCAGGCAGGTGCGAGTCGGCAGCCACGAGCCGATCCTGACGGCGATCGAGTTCGGCATTCTCGAGCTGCTTGTGCGCAGGTCTCCGGCCGTTGTGCCGCGCCGGTCGATCGCCGTCAACGTCTGGGACGACGAGTCGGACGCACTCGGGTCCAACACGATCGACGTGCACCTGGCGCGGCTGCGGTCCAAGCTGGCCGGCGGCCTGGTCCGTATCGAGACCGTGCGCGGCGTCGGCTACCGGCTCGTGGAGCACTGACAGTGCGCCTGCGGGGCCGGGTGCCGGCCGAGGTGCTGCACGCCGCCAGGGTGGCGGCCGCCGCCAGCCTGCTGGTCGGCATCGTCTACGCCGGGTGCGTTACCGTCCTGGACCATGTGGTCGCGGCGCGGCTGACGGCCTCGGTCGACGCCCGGCTCTCTGAGCGGCTGTCCGACGTCCGCGAGATCGGCCTGCGGGACTCCCGCGGTGATGACGACGACATCGACACCACGCCCGTTTACCTGTGGAAGGTCACGTCCTCCGGCCGCGCCGTGCCGGTACAGGCAGGCACACCCGCTCTCCCGTCCGGCCTCCGCCTCGCGGCCGGGCACCGGACGACAGCGCACCTTGGGCAGGGACCGTTCCGGCTCGCCGCGGGCACCGTCGACGGCTCGCGGCTGATCGCCGGCCAGAGCCTGCAGAGCGACGAGCACCTGACCACGCTGCTGCGCACCGGTGAGGCGCTCGCCGCGCCGGTGCTGCTGCTGGCCATGTTCGCCGGGGCGCTCACGATCGGCCTGCGGGCGCTGTCCCCGGTCGAGCAGTCGCGCCGGCGGCAGCTTGAGTTCACGGCGGACGCCTCGCACGAGCTGCGCACGCCGCTCAGCGTCATCAGCGCGGAAACGTCGGTGGCGCTCAGCTCACCTCGCGAGCCGGCCGAGTACCAGGCGACGCTGCGCCGGATCGAGGGCGAGAGCGGGCGGCTGCGCAAGATCGTCGAGGATCTGCTCTGGCTGGCCCGGTTCGACTCGGCTCCGCCCGATCCCGGCGACGAGCCACTCGACCTCGCAACCATCGCCGGCCAGTGCGCCAGCCGGTTCCGCGCGGTGGGCACCACTCGCGAGTTCGACATCCAGGTCGTCGCCAGCGAGCTGGCGCCCGGCTGGATCAGCGCCCCGCCAGAGTGGATTGACCGCCTGGCCGGGGTCCTGGTGGACAACGCCTGCCGGTACGCGGGCAGCGGCGGTACCGTCCGGATCAGCATCGGCCACCGCGGCGCGCGGGTGACGCTGACCGTGGAGGACAGCGGTCCTGGTGTGCCTCCCGAGTCCCGGCGGCGGCTGTTCGACCGGTTCCACCGCTCTACCGTCCAGGGCGGCAGCGCGGGCCTCGGCCTGGCCATCGCCGACTCGATTGTCCGCTCGACCGACGGTCAGTGGCGCGTCGGCGACTCTGACCTGGGCGGCGCGCTATTCGAGGTGTCCTGGCGCCGCGCGAGCGTCCGGCACTCCCCCGCCGCCAGCGACCGCAGCGCGCGACCGGAGACGGAGCCGCCGTCCGCCGGTCAGTCCGCCGGTCACGCCGCGGGTCAGGCAGCTGGTGCCGGGTCCGGTGCCGGCGCCGGCTTCGGGGACGAGCCCGCCGCCTCCGCTGGCGGATCGAGCCGCAGAACTGTCACGTAAGACGTCACCACCGCCACGATGACCAGCGGCATGATCGCCACGCCGTCGGAGAACAGCATCAGGCAGGCCAGCAGCACGGCGGTGAACGGCAGCCGGAGCATGCCGGCGGTCATCGCCCCGATGGCCATCCCGACCGCGTCGACGAGCGGCAGCCCCGGCAGATGCGACAGCGCCGCACCGCCGACCGCGCCGACAAAGATGGCCGGGAAGATCGGGCCGCCGCGAAAACTGCTCAGCGACGCGCTGTAGGCCAGTGCCTTCATGGCCAGCAGCAGGAGCAGCGCACCGAGACTGTAGGCCGCGGTGTGCAGCACGAACGGCCCGAGCGCGGTCTGGCCGGAGAACAGCACCTTGTTGGTGCCCTTGCCGGTGACCTGGCTGAACAGGACCGCGGTGCCGGCGACGAACAGGCCGACCACCGGCGTCCACAGCAGCGCCTGGCGCTGCACCACGCCGCGGAGCGCGAGTGCGCCGCGGTGGATGCCGACACTGAGCACGGCCCCGGCGAGACCGATCACGATGGCGTAGCCGAACTCGGCCGGCGTCGGGTGGCCCACGTGCGGCAGGCCGGGAATGGCGAGCGAGAACGTCCCGAGTCCGGTCCAGTGGCCAAGGCCGATGAACACCAGCGCCCCGATGCCCGACGCCAGCAGCCCGGGCACCAGCACGAGCTCCATCGTCGGGCCGCCTAGCCCGCCGGCCTCCATCAGCAGGAACGCCCCGACGATGGGCGAGCCGAGCAGGGTGCTGACGGACGCGAAGCTGCCGGTGGCCGCGAGCACGGACTGCACCTGCTCCGCGTTGGCGGCACGGACCCGGCTGACGGCCCAGGCACCGAGCCCGCCGCCCAGCGCGATCAGCGGCGCCTCGGGCCCCAGGACCGCGCCGAAGCCGAGCGTGGCCAGGGCCGCGAGAACCACGCCGGGGATCTCGCTGGCCGCTGGATAGCCGCCGGTCTGAAGGCCATCGGCGGGTGAATGCCCGCCCGTTCCCGGCAGAAATCGGATGGCCGACGCCGTGAGCACCCCGCTGATCGCGAGCAGGGGGAATGGCCACCAGACCGGCACTGTGTGCAGGCCGAGCTCGGCCGGCAACGCGATGTAAAGCCAGTGCTGGAGCTGGCTGTCGACGGCCAGAAATGCCCAGGCAATGACTGATATAGGCACTCCAAGCAGCGCTGCCAGCACCAGCAGCCGCAGGTAGGCACGGCTGCGCAGCAGCGCGAAAGCTTGAGCTGGCGTGATCAGCTGCGTTCTCCCCCGGGCGGCACGGCCTCAGCGACGCCGCCGGGATCCGGCGGCACTTCCCCCGCAGTCAAATTGCCCGTCCGGGAGGCAGTTCACTCCCGACCGGTCCGGCTGGCCCGCCAGACTGCGTCACCGGCCGTACGCTGGTCTTTAGCTGCCGTGGCCGGGCAGCTGCGGCTTGACCTCGCCCCCGGGGCCGGCCGGAGCCTGATCGGGCAGGGGCATCTGTCCGGAAAGGACACGTCCATGCCCGACGCGCGCGAGACGCTCGCCATCCGGTACGCCGTGCGATCCGATATCGGCCTGCACCGCGACGACAACGAGGACCGTGCCTACGCCGGGCCGCGGCTGCTGGCCGTGGCCGACGGAATGGGCGGCCACGCCGCGGGCGAGGTCGCCAGCGAGGCCGTGATAGACGTGCTGCGGCCTCTCGATGTCCAGATCCCGGCCGGCGAACTGCTCGACGTCCTGGCCGACGCGGTCCGGCGGGCCAGCGCTACGCTCCGCGCGATGGCCGCGACCGACCCGGCGCTGGAGGGGATGGGCACGACGCTGACCGCGCTGCTGTGGTCCGGCTCGCAGCTCGGCCTGGTGCACATCGGCGACTCGCGCGCCTACCTGGCCCGCGACGGGGAGGTCGTCCAGATCACCCACGATCACACGCTGGTCCAGACCCTGCTCGATGACGGCAAGATCACCGAGGCCGAGATGTCCTCGCACCCGCAGCGCAGCCTTGTGCTGCGGGCGCTGATTGCCGGCCGTGACGGCGAGGCTGATATTCAGGTCCGTGAGGCCAGGGCCGGCGACCGCTACCTGCTGTGCTCGGACGGGCTGCACGAGGTCGCGGACGCGGAGGCCATCGCCCGGGTGCTGCTGACGGTGCACGATCCGGATCAGGCCGCGACTGACCTGATCGCTCTCGCCATCGCGGGCGGCGGGCCGGACAACGTCACCTGCATCGTGGCCGACGTGGTGCCCGCCGTGGCCACTGTGCCGCTGCCGACCGTGAGCTAGCGGCCAAGATCACTTCTCGTGGTGACTTCTCGGCACATAGAGCGGAAAAGCCACCACGAGGAGTGATCTTGGTCCTCCTAGCTAGCCTGCCAGCTCCGCGAACCGGCGGCGCACCGTCGCGGCCGTCTCGTCCGGCGGCGCGGCCCAGATCGCCGCGTTGAAGATCTCCACTTCCGCGTACCCGGCGTAGCCAGCCGCTTCCACGGCAGCCGAGATCGCGCCGAAGTCGATGCAGCCGTCACCAAGATGGCCGCGGCCGAGCAGCTTGTCGGCCGGCAGCGGCAGGATCCAGTCGCACAGCTGGTAGCTCACGATCCGCTTGCCTGCGCGGGCGATGTCGGCCGCGAGCGCGCCGTCCCACCAGACGTGGTAGGTGTCCACCACGACGCCGACCGCCTCGGCCGGGAACTGGCAGGCCAGGTCGACGGCCTGGCCGAGCCGGGAGATGGCGCACCGGTCGGCGCAGAACATCGGATGCAGCGCCTCAATGCCGAGCCGCACCCCGGCGTCCAGCGCGACGGGCGCCAGGTCGGCGATCCCGTCTGCGATCATCCGCCGGGCCAGTTCCAGATCGCGGCTGCCCGGCACGAGGCCGCCGGAGACCAGGATCAGCGCGTCCGCCCCGAGCGCCGCGGCCTCGGCAACAGCGGCCCGGTTGTCGGCTGCGGCCGCCGCCCGCGCGTCCGCGTCCGCGTGCGTGAAGAAGCCGCCCCGGCACAGGCTGGACACGTGCAGCCCGGCCGCCCGCGCCCTCGCGCCAGTCCGCACCAGGCCGAGCTCGGCGACCCGGTCCCGCCACAGGCCGATGGCCGGGATCGAGTGCCGGACGCACAGGTCCATCGCGTCAGCCGCGCTGAGGTGGTGCACGGTCGCCTGGTTGAGCGACAGCCTGCCGGGGCCGATCACTCGCCCGCCCTGGTGGCTCCGGCTGGGGCGCGCGCTCCGGCTCCGGCTCCGGCTCCGGTTCCGGCTCCGGTTCCGGCTAGCCAGGTAGTCATCCGGCTCACCGCGAGTTCCGGATCGCGCAGCGCCCGGGCCCTGGCCGCCAGCTCGAACACCCGGGTCAGGTGCCCGGCTGATCGCCGGTCCTGCAGGGCGCCGATCATGGCGAAATCCGCCTGGAGCCCGTTCAGCCAGGCCAGGAACGCGACACCGACCTTGTAGTCGTAGGCCGGCGGCTCGAAGATAAGCCTGCTGAGCGGCACCGTCGGTCCGATCGCTGCGTCGTACCCGGCCAGATCGCCTGCGTCCAGCGCGTGCAGCGCCGCGGCGGCAGGCGCCGTCACCGCGGCGAACGTCCCGAGCAGCGCGTCGCTGTGCCCCTGCGCGTCTCCCCTGATCAGCTCGGCGTAGTTGTAGTCGTCGCCGGTGTAGAGCCGGACGCCCGCCGGCAGCCGCCGCCGCAGCGCGATCTCGCTGCCTGCGTCGAGTACCGACAGCTTGACCCCGGCGACCTTGCCGTCCGCCCGCTCGATCAGGCCGACGACGGTATCGGCAGCGGCCCCGAATTCCGCGCTCCCCCAGTAGCCGGCCAGCGCCGGGTCGAACGGCGCGCCGAGCCAGTGCAGCAGCACCGGCTGGTCCGCGAGCGTGAGCACCCGCCCGTAGACCTCCTGGTAGTCGGCGGCCGACCGGGCGGTGGCGGCCAGCGCCCTGCTGGCCATGAGGATGACCTGCGACCCGGCTGACTGCACCAGGTCGATCTGCTCCGCGTACGCGGCGACAATGTCGGCCAGCGGGTGCGGGCCGGGCGCGAGCTGATCGGTTCCTGCCCCGCTGGCGATCACCGCGCCCAGCTCAGCAGCCCGCGCCGCCGACCGCGTGATCAGCTCGCCCGCCTGCGCGAACGTCAGCCCCATCCCCCGCTGGGCCGTGTCCATCGCCTCGGCCAGCCCGAAGCCGTGCCGCCACAGGTGCTCGCGGAAGGCCATCGTGGCCGCCCAGTCGATGCTCCCGTCCGGGAACGCCGCGACATGCGCGGCCGCGTACGCACTCCGCCGTCGCGGCGGCGGATAGGAAAGATCCCATTCCGGAGCGGGAACGAGCAGCGCCGGGGCCGGTCCGGGCCGGGCAATCCGCGCTGTCATCACGGCACCGCCAGCGGCGGCACCTCGAGCCGGCGGCCCTCCGCCGACGACTGCATCGCCAGCCCGGCCAGCTGAACGCCCTTGGCGCCCTCGGCCAGATCCCAGCGGAACGGCGTGCCCTCCGCCACCGCCCGCAGAAACAGCTCCCATTGCGCCTTGAATCCGTTGTCGAAGATCTCGTTGTCCGGCACGTCGGTCCACTGGGCCAGATAGTCGATGGGGTCCGGCAGGTCCGGATTCCACACCGGCATCGGCGTCGACATCCGGTGCTGGATCGCGCAGTTCCGCAGGCCCGCCACAGCGCTGCCGTGGGTACCGTCGACCTGCAGTTCGACGAGTTCGCGCCGGTTCACCCGGACGGCCCAGGAGGAATTGACCGAGGCGAGCACCCCGCTGCCGAATTCCAGCAGCGCGTAGGCGGCGTCGTCGGCGGTGGCCGGGTACGGTTCGCCGGATTCATCGAAGCGCTGGGGCAGGTGCGTGGCCTGCCGCGCATAGAGCGCGGTAATCGGCCCGAACAGCTCCTCCAGCAGGTACTGCCAGTGCGGGAACATGTCGAGCACGATCCCGCCGCCGTCCTGCGCGCGGTAGTTCCAGGATGGCCGTTGCGCCGGAGTGATGTCGCCCTCGAACACCCAGTAGCCGAACTCCAGCCGGGCCGCGAGGATCCGGCCGAAGAATCCTGACTGGATCAGCCTGCGGAGCTTGATCATGCCGGGCAGGAACAGCTTGTCCTGCACGACGCCGTTGACAATGCCGGCCTCGCGGGCCGCCGTCGCCAGCTGCAGGGCGCCCGCCAGCGAGGCCGCTACCGGCTTCTCGGTGTAGATGTGCTTGCCGGCTGCGATCGCCTTGGCCAGGCTCGGCTCCCGCGCACTGGTGACCTGCGTGTCGAAGTAGACGTCGACAAGCGGGTCGCTCAGTACCTCGTCCAGGTTCACCGACCAGCGCTGAAGCCCGTGCCGTTCGGCGATCTCCCGCAGCCGGTCCTCGCGCCGCCCGACCAGGATCGGCTCCGGAATGACGGTGCTGCCGTCGGCGAGCTCGACTCCGCCCTGCTGCCTGATGCTGAGCAGTGATCGTTCCAGGTGCTGCCGGTAGCCCATCCGGCCGGTTACCCCGTTCACCGCGACGTTGATGACCTTGCGCGCCATGGCCGCCCTTCAGCACCGGGGTTCCCGGCGCGTGGCGCGTCCCTGCCGTGTGGCTGACGGCCGGCAGGCCTACGCCGTGTCCTGATTTGGGAAAGTGGTTTCCCAGACTAGGCTGACCCGGTAGGCCGGTCAATGGCGGTCGCGAGCAGTACCGGGCAGTAGCGGCCGGGCGGGAGGTGCGGTGACAGACGCACGGCGCCGGGGATTCACGCCTGATTCCGGTCGGCGCATGGAAACCACGGGCGACTCGGGCCCCGGCGGTGAACCCGCGGCTGGCTCCCGCGCGCCCGGAACCACGCCCCGCGCTGGCCGGCCTGAAGACGCCGCGGCTGGCTCCCGCGCGCCCGGAACCACGCCCCGCGCTGGCCGGCCCGAGGACGCCGCAGCCGGCTCCCGCGCGCCCGGAACCACGCCCCGCGCTGGCCGGCCCGAAGACGCCGCAGCCGGCTCCCGCGTGACCTTGCAGGATGTCGCGGACCGGGCCGGGGTGTCGCTGAGCACTGCGTCCCGGGTTGTCAGCGAAGGCCCGCGGCGAGTCGGCCGCCAGCTCGCGCTCCGCGTCAATCAGGCCGTCGCTGATCTTGGCTATACGGCCAATCTCCAGGCCCGCGCCGTGGCGACCGGCCAGAGCACCATGGTCGGAGTTGTCGTGCACGACATCGCCGACCCGTACTTCTCGACGATCGCCTCGGGCCTGATGGACATCGCGCACCCGCTCCGCCTGCTGGTCTGCCTGTCGAGCACCACGGACCACGAGGCCGGAGAGCGCGAGTACGTGGCCCTGATGCGCGCGCAGCGAGCCCGCGCGGTGATCATCATCGGCAGCCGGTCGGACGACGCGGCGCAGCTTGCAGGGCTGCGAGCGGAGGTCGCCGCGTTCACCAGGTCCGGTGGCCGGGCCGCCTGCATCAGCCAGGATCTGCTGGGCGTGGACACGATCCTGCCGGAGAACGCAGCGGGTGCCGAGGCGCTCGCCCGCGCGCTCGTGGTGCAGGGCCATCGCAGGTTCGCCGTACTCGCCGGGCCGCGCGGGCTGCTCACTGTCAGGGACCGGGTGGCCGGATTCACGGCGGGCCTGGCCAGCCGCCAGGTGAGCCTCGATCCGCGCCTCGTCGTACCCGGCGCGTTTACCCGCGACGGCGGCTACGAGGCCATGAGCACGGTGCTGGCCATGGGTGGCGAACGGCCGGACTGCGTGTTCGCCGTCAATGACGTCATGGCGGTCGGCGCGCTGGCCCGGCTGCGGGCCGCGGGACTGTCGGTCCCCGGCGATATCGGCCTGGCGGGATTCGACGACATCTCGACGCTGCGCGACGTCTACCCGCCGCTGACCACAGTCCGTCTCCCGCTCGAGCGGATGGGCGAGATGGCCGCGCGGCTCGTCCTCACTGAGGCGGCCACTGACAGTCCGCGTGTCATGCCGGTGCCCGGCGAGGTTGTGCTCAGAGACAGCACCGGCACTTTCCCGTGATCGTGGTGACTTCGCGTGCTATGCGGACGCGAAGTCACCACGATCACTGCCTGCGCCGGGAAACAGCCCCCTTGCGCGCCGTGTGACCAGTCCGGTACTTTGCCGCTATTCGGGAAAGCGCTTGCCAGACGAGCGGAGCATGGATGAGCGCGGTTGAGCAGGCCTGGGAAGGCGCGGTCTTCACCGACGGCCACTTTCACCGGCCGGAAGCGGGCGGCACCATCGCGGTGCGGGACAAGGCCTCAGGCGAGATCTTCGCCCGCGCCGGGCTCGCCGCGGAGGCCGATGTCGACGCCGCCGTCGCCTCTGCCCGCGCGGCGCAGGCAGCCTGGAGCGAGCGCACGTACAACGAGCGAGCGGCTGTGCTGCGGGGTGCCGCGGCCGCGCTCGGTGACCGGGCGAAGCAGGTCCGCGACCTGATCGTCCGCGAGACCGGCTGCATCGGCGGCAAGGCCGACTACGAGATCGGTGCCGCCACCAGTGAGCTGACCGAGGCCGCCGGGCTGGCGTCGCGCGCGACTGGCGAGGTCATTCCCTCTGGCCACGCGGGCCGCTTCTCGCTGTCAGAGCGCGTGCCCGTCGGCCTGGTCGGCGCGATCACCCCGTGGAACTTCCCGCTGGTGCTTGGCATGCGGGTGATCGCCCCGGCACTGGCGCTCGGAAATGCCGTGCTGCTCAAGCCGTCGCCGGAGACGCCGGTCAGCGGCGGCCTGGCCATCGCGGCGCTGTTCGAGGACGCGGGTCTCCCGGCCGGGCTGTTCCAGGTGCTGCCCGGTGATGTCGAGATCGGCCACCGGCTGGTGACGCACCCTGATGTCGCGATGATCCACTTCACCGGCTCGACCAGGGTCGGGCGGCAGATCGCGCAGACCGCGGGCGGGCTGCTCAAGAAGGTGTCACTCGAGCTCGGCGGCAACAACGCTCTCATCGTCCTTGACGACGCGGACCTCGATCAGGCCGCCATGATCGGCGCCTGGTCGAGCTTCCACTACCAGGGCCAGACCTGCATCACCGCCGGACGGCACATCGTGCAGCGCGGCATCGCCGATGCCTATACGGCCGCGCTCGCCGCCCGGGCCAACGCGATCACCGTCGGCAACACGTTCACCGAGGACGTCGGCCTCGGACCGATGATCAATTCAGTCCAGCTCGAGCGAGCCGCGACGATGCTGGCCGAGGCGGTCAGTGACGGCGGCCGCGTGATGGCCGGCGGAACAACAAGCGGTCCTTACTTCCGGCCGACCGTCATCCGCGACGTCAGCCCATCATCGCGGCTGTGGACCGAGGAGACCTTCGCGCCGGTCGCGCCCATCCTCGTCGTCGGCGATGACGACGAGGCCGTCGCGGTCGCCAATGACACCGACTACGGCCTTGTGAACTCGGTCCTCACCGGCGACCCCTACCGCGGCATCCGGCTCGCCCGGCGGCTGCGGGCCGGGATGGTGCACGTCAACGACGCGACGCCGCAGGACGAGGCACTCGCCCCGTTCGGCGGCGTCGGGCAGTCCGGCCTCGGCGGACGGTCCGGCGGCGACGCCAACATCGAGGAGTTCACCGAGCGGCGGTGGCTGACGGTCACCGAGGGCCCAGCGCAGTACCCGTACTGACAGCAATGCCGCGTCTCCCGCTTCCGCGAGACGCCCGACATGACCGGCTCTGCTACCCGCCAGGGCGGCTGAGGTGAGGAGCAAGCATGAGCGAAGCAGCGTCCACGCCCTTTACTGAGACCAAATCGCCGGAGGCGCCTGAGCGGTTGCATCGGGGGGCGCTGAGCCTGGTTGATATCGCGGCGTCGACGATGGCGAATATCGGCCCGGCTTATAGTTTCTTCTTCGGGTTCGGGCTGATCGTGCTGACGGCGGGGATCGCGGCGCCGCTGACGATCATCGCGGCGGGGGTCGCGGTGGCGCTGCTGGGGAACACGCTGGCGCAGTTTTCCCGGGCGCATCCCTCGACCGGCGGGTTCATCACGTTTGTCGGCAAGACCTTCGGCGGCACGTCGGCGGTGACGACGGCGCTGCTGTGCGGTGCCGGGTACATCATCGCGATCTCCTCGGTGCTGGCGGTCTCGGGCGGGTTCCTGTCGATCACGCTGCACTACTACTTCGGCTGGAACGTGCCGTGGATCATCCTCAGCGTGCTGCTGACCGGCGGCGCGGTGGTCATGATGCTGCGCGGCGTCGGGGTGTCGACGAAGCTGGCCGGGTTCTTCTTCGGCTTCGAGATGCTGGTCCTGCTGGTGGTCTCCATCACGGCGCTGATCCAGAACGGCGGCCACCTGTCCCTCACGCCGTTCGAGCCCAGCCACATCACCAACGGGTTCTCCGGCCTGGCCGCCGGGTTCCCGCTGGCGGTGTACCTGTTCATCGGCTGGGAGAACTCCGCCGCGCTGGCCGAGGAAACCGGCAACCCGCGCCGCAACGTCCCCCGCGCGGTGTTCCTGTCCGTCGCCCTGATGCTCGTGTCCTACGTGCTGTTCGCCTACGCCACCGTCACCGGCTTCGGCTACAACGCCGCGAAACTCGGCGCCGCGCCGATCCCGTTCATCACCGTCGCCCACTCGGCGCTGGCCGCGTTCGCGGTGCTCGCCTACCTGGCCGGCCTCACCTCCACCCTCGGCGTGCTGATCGCCGCGGTGAACTCCCAGGCCCGGCTCATCTTCAACGCCGGCCGCGAGGGCCTGCTGCCCTCCGTCATCGGCCGCGTGTCACCCGCCCGCCGGGTCCCCCGCAACGCCATCTTCACCTTCGTCGGCATCGCCTCGCTCATCATCGTGGTCTGGGCCCTGGGCCACCTGACCGGCGGCGCCACCGCCCGCGCGAACATGAACCCCATCACGTTCTTCGACGAGTCCGGCACCATGGGCACCATCCTGGTGCTGGTCGTCTACTTCCTGGCCAACCTGGCGCTGCCGTTCTACTACCGCCGCTACCGGCCCGCCGAGTTCAGCATCATCAAGCACGCCATCCTGCCCGTCCTCGGCATGATCGCCATCGCCATCCCCGTCTACTACCTCTGCAAGCCACCCCAGCCCGCCCCCTACGACTGGTTCCCCTACGCCGCCGCCGCCATCGTCGTGGTCTCAGTGGCCTACGCCCTCATCCTCACCCGCCGCGACCCCGGACTCGCCGACCGCGTCGGATCCATCGTCGCGGACGAGTAGAAAGCGGCTCATGATGGACTCATCCCGACTGGCCGGGCGGACGGGATGAGCCACGGCAGACCTCGTTCCCGGCTGAATGGCTGTGAGGAGAACCGCGATGACCGACACCGCGACCGTCAGGACTGACCAGGCGGAGGCTCGGCCGGCTCACCCGCTCGACCAGGTGAGCGCGGCGGAGTACCGGGCGGGGCGCGAGGTCCTGGCCGCCGCGGGGCTGCTCGGCGAGTCCGTCCGGTTCGCCTACTACGGGCTGGACGAGCCGCCCAAGGATGACGTGCTGGGCGGCCGGGCAGCAGACCGCCGGCTGCGGGCATTCCTCATCGACGTCACCTCAGGCGAGTCGAGTGACATCGTGGTCTCGCTCACCAGCCAGGTGGTCATCAGCCGCCGCGTGCTCGACCCGCGCACCGACGGCCAGCTGCCCATACTCGACCAGGACTTCGCCGTGACCGAGGAGATGGTCCGCGCGGATCCGCAGTGGCGCGCCGCCATGGCCAGGCGGGGACTGACCGACGTCAGCAAGATCCGGCTCTGCCCGCTGACGGCCGGCTCGTTCGGGGCGGCGGACGAGGATGGCCGGCGGATAGTGCGCGTGCTCGCGTTCGTCCAGTCCGACCCGCAGGATTATGCCTGGTCTCACCCGGTCGACGGAGTCGCGGCCTACTTCGACCTGATCGAGCGCCGCGTCTTCAGGATCGTCGACGAGTTCGAGCTGCCCGTCCCGGCCGAGTCCGGCGACTACGAGGACCCGGAAGTCCGCGGGCCGCTGCGGACCGACCTCAGGCCGATCGAGATCACCCAGCCGGACGGGCCGAGCTTCAGCCTGGACGGGACGCTGCTGCGCTGGCAGAACTGGTCGATGCGAGTCGGCTTCGACGCCCGCGAAGGGCTGACGCTGCACCAGATCGCCATCGCCGACGACGGCCGGGACCGGCCGCTGATCTACCGGGCATCGGTGCCCGAGATGGTCGTGCCGTACGGCGACCCGCGCTTCAGGTACTGGCAGTCCTACTTCGACACCGGCGAGTACCTGGTCGGCAAGTGGGCGAACTCGCTCGAGCTTGGCTGCGACTGCCTGGGCGAGATCGCCTACCTGGACGCCACCGTCACTGATGACTTCGGCGAGCCGAGGACCATCCGCAATGCGATCTGCATCCACGAGGAGGATTACGGCATCCTCTGGAAGCACTTCGACATCTTCACCGGATCGTCTGCGTCCCGTCGTCAGCGGCGCCTGGTTGTCTCGTTCTTCAGCACGGTCGGCAACTACGACTACGGCTTTTACTGGTACTTCTACCTCGACGGCACCATGGAGTGCGAGATCAAGCTGACCGGGGCGCTGTTCACCGCGGCGCATCCGGGCGGGGACTACCCGTACTCGACCGAGGTCGCGCCCGGGCTCGGCGGACCGGTCCATCAGCACCTGTTCAGCGCGCGCCTCGACATGACCGTGGACGGCCTGGCCAACGCCGTCGAGGAAGTCGACGTCAGCGGGGCGCCGCCCGGCCCGGATAACCCGTACGGCAACGCGATCGTCCAGCACGTCACGCGGCTGACCACGGAGTCGGGGGCGGCAAGGACGGCGAACGCGTCCCGCGGCCGCACCTGGCGGGTGCTGAGCACCGAGCACGCCAACCGGTTCGGCCGCCCCGTGGCCTACACGCTGTATCCGGAGGCCGCCCCGGTGCTCCTCGCCGACCCGTCGTCCTCAGTAGCGGCCCGGGCCGGGTTCGCCACGCATCATCTGTGGGTGACCCGGTATGACCCGGCGGAGCGGTATCCGGCGGGCGACTTCGTCAACCAGCACCCCGGCGGAGCCGGACTCCCGGCCTTCATCGCCGGTGACCGGGATATCGACGGAACTGACATCGTGCTGTGGCACACCTTCGGGCCGACGCATGTGCCGAGGCCCGAGGACTGGCCGGTCATGCCCGTCGCCCGCTGCGGGTTCACGCTGAAGCCGACCGGATTCTTCGGCCGCAACCCGGCACTCGACGTCCCGCCGTCCGGCGGGCACTGCTGAGGCGACCGGCCGCCGGGTCATTCCGGCTGATCCGGTGATTCCGGCTGGCAGGCGCCATCTGACCCTGGCGGCAAGCACCGGCGGCAAACTCCATCAAACGACGTAGCAACCTGGCCTGATTACGTATGGTAATCGCCCGGGCAGCCTTGTAGCTTCGGCCGAATGGACGACGCACTGTGCCCGGTAGTTATCGGACGCAGCGCCGAACTTGACCGGCTGACCGCCGCGCTGGATGCAGCCGCGGCGGGCAGCGGCGGCGCTGTCTTTGTCACCGGCGACGAAGGCGTCGGGAAGTCACGGCTGGCGCGGGATGTGTGCGCTCTGGCTGAGGAACGCGACTTTACGGTCCTCACCGGGCGCGGAACCAGAACCGCGGTGCCCGTTCCCTACCGGCCCGTGGCCGAGGCCCTCATGGGTGCTGCCCGCAATGGCTTCCTTCCCGAGATGCCGGTTATATCGAACTTTCGCGCGGCACTGGGATCCCTTGTCCCTGAGTGGAGCAGGCCCGGTGACGGACGCGCTCACGTCGAGCCCGTCGTTGTCGGGGAGGCGGTGCTGCGGCTGCTGACCCAGCCCGGCCACGCAGGCGGATTGCTTGTCCTGGAGGACCTGCACTGGGCCGATCCGGAGACGCTCGCCATCGTCGAGTACCTGGCAGACAACATCGGGTCGGCCAGCGTGCTCTGCGTGCTCACGCTCCGTAGCGACGAGCCGTCCGCAGGCATGGAGCTGTGCCAGTCGGCGCTGGCCCGGCGGGTCGCGACCGCCATCGAGGTCCCGCGGCTGACGCTGGCGGCGTCAGGGACATGGCGGCCGCCTGCCTGCAGGTACCCGAGCTTCCCGCTGAGGCCGGCAGACTGCTGGCAGACTGCGATGGCCTTCCGTTCGCCGTGGAGGAGATACTCGCTGCAGCGGTGTCCTCCGGCGAGCTCGCCCGTGACGACGAGGGCTGGCACGTGCACAGCGACGTCGCGACGGGCGTGCCCGAGTCGATCGCCGGGTCGGTGCACAGCAGGCTCACCTCGCTCGGCCCGGAAGCAGGCAATGTCATCGTGGCCGCAGCGGTGCTCGGCCGGCAGTTCGACTTTGCCCTGCTGCCGAGCCTCGCCGGCGTCGGAGAAGCCGAGGCACTGGATGCCCTGCGGCGCGCTCGCGAGGTGCAGCTGATCGAGCCGGCCCCTGGCGATGCTGGCGCATTCCGGTTCCGGCACAGCCTGACCAGGGACGCCATCCTGACGCAGCTGATGCCCCCTGAGCTCTCGGCTGGCGCGGCCGCGGCCGCCGCATCGATCATCCAGGCGCACCCGGGCCTGCCTGGCACCTGGTGCGAGCTGGTCGCGGAACTGTATGTGCTGGCTGACCAGCCGCTGGCTGCCATCCGCCTGCTGGTAACAGCCGGGCGCCGCGCACTGCTTCAGGGTGCCGTCAGCAGCGCCCTGGCAGCACTGCAGAACGCCCGGAAGCTGCTGGCGGATGCGCAGGTGGACGACCCGATGCTTGCGATCGAGGTCGACGAGGTCATGCTCGATGCCTTCGCGCAGGCGGGTGACCACCACCAGCTGGCGGCCCTGGCCGAGAGTCTCCTTGCCCTGCTCGAGGCCGCCGGGGCCGATCCGCGCCGCAGGGCGCTCGTGCGGCTCAAGGCAGCCAGCACCAGGCCCGAGGACGACCCCGCGGCTGCCGCGGACCACTTGTCCGCCGCCGCCGCCATCGCTGCCGAACTGTGCGACAGTGAGCTCGCGGCGCGGATCGACGCAGTCGCGGCCAGGAACGCGCTTGCCGCCAACGACCTGGACGCAGCTGAGCGGTTCGCTCGCGAGGCGCTCGCCAGGGCTGAGAGTGCCGGGCTCTCCGGCTGGGCTGCCGAGGTCGCGCTGGAAGCGCTCGAGGTCCTCGGGCGGCGCGAGCGCTGCCGGGACCTGCCCGCCGCGCGCCGGGTGTTCGAGCGGTCCCTTCAGATCGCCGACAGCCGGGAGCAGGGTATCTGGCGGGTGCGGTCACGTCATGAGCTGAGCACGGTCGCGATGCTGACCGACGGCTCGCCCGGCAGGCTGTCAGCGGTACAGGATCTCGCGCAGGAGACCGGCGCCCTGTGTGTCGGTACCGTCATCACGCTGCAGCTGGCGAACATCTCGAGCCTCAGCGCCGATCTCGATACAGCCCTGGCGCAGGCACACGACTGCCAGCGCGCCGCCGCGCAGATTAAGGCGCCGCGAATCGAGGCCATGGCGCTGTGCCTGCAGTCCAGCATCGCCGGCATCCGAGGGGACCGTGAGCAGGCCGAGCAGGCCGCACGGCGGGCTGAGGAGGTCGTGCCCGGAGACCCTGAGATCCTGAGCGTCACATGGGGCCGCGGACGTGCCCTGACCTCGCTCTTCCGGAACGAGATGTCGCGCGCTATCCGGGAGGATTCCATCTGCGCGGCCTATGCCAGCCAGGCGTTCCCCTCGTACCCCACGAAGGGCAAGTACTCGACCCTGCAAGCACCGCTGCTGGCTCCTTTTCGCGGTCTTCCCATGCACGCGCTGCTGCGCGCGGTGGCAGGTGATGACGGGCGTGCCGTGATCGACCAGGCCACGAAAGCGGGCGCGGACACGAGCTGGAATGCGGGCCTGCTCGCCTTTGCCGAGGCGGTGGTCGCCGGGCGCGCGGGTGAGCGAGAGCGAGCATCAGCTTGTGCTGCCGACGGCCGCGCGGTGCTGAGCGACTTCGCGCCCTGGTGGACGCACCTTGCCTGGCGGCTGGTCGCTCCGCTCGCACTTCAGGATCGCTGGGGCGAGCCCGCCACCTGGATGCGGGAGGCCATCGACAGCTTCGAGGCATCCGGCCACGATCAGCTCGCGACCGCATGCCGCGGCATCCTGCGCCGCGCTGGCAAGCCGGTCCCGCGGGCAGGCCGCGGCAGCGCCAAGGTCCCCGCGGGGCTGCGCCAGCTCGGCGTCACCAGCCGCGAGATGGACGTCTTCCTGCTGGTCGCGCGCGGCAAGTCCAACGCGGAGATAGCCGCCAGCCTCTATATATCGCCGAAGACGGTGGACACTCACGTGGCGAGCCTGATCGCCAAGACCGGCAAGACGTCCCGGCGGGAACTGGTAGCGCACGCGGCCCGGTTCGAGCTGTCGCATGCGGCTGACTGACCGCCACGTGGCGCCTGCTCGCTGGCACCGCCTTAACTCGGACATCCGGCGGCACTAGCTCAGGAATGGCCCGATGTGGCAGGGGCCACGGCAGTGCAATCGTTGGCAGTACCCAATGAGGAGATGGCCCCCACCACAGTCCTCTGACGGTTGCAACCCATCACAGCGTGCGGGCTGCCGGGGCGCAGCGGGGCCAGAAAAGGAGGACACGTGACGACGACGGCTGCCGTGAAAGTACCCCCGCTTTCACGGGACACAAAGACATCAGATCAGTCCGGGTTCGAGCAGCTGGTCGTTCCCTGCATGCGCCAGCTGTACCCGGCGGCGGTCCGGCTGACCCGGAACCACAGCGAGGCCGAGGATCTTCTCCAGGAGACGCTCGCCCGCGCCTACCTCAAGTTCGGCCAGTTCAGGACGGGAACGAACGTGCGGGCGTGGCTGTATCGGATCATGTGCAGCACGTTCTGCAGCGCCTGCCGCAAGAAGACAGCCCGGCCAGCCGAGAGGCTCGCCGCCGACGTCCAGGACGAGGCGGGTCACGCGGACACTCCCGCCGCCGCGCGGTCGGCGGAGGCCGAGGCCCTGGAGAACCTGGCGCTCTCCCCCGCTATGCGCGCGCTTGGCGAACTGCCCGCCAGCTTCAAGACGGTGGTCTATCTCGCCGACGTCCACGGCTATCACTACGCGGAGATCGCCGACATCATGGGCACGCCGGTCGGCACCGTCATGTCCCGCGCTCACCGCGGCCGGCGCATGCTCCGGGCACGGCTCACGAGGACCGCCCGCCGGCCAGGCCGGGTCGCCGGGGCCGCCGGCGACAAGCCCGGCGGCGACGCCACGGTCATCCGGCTCCCGGTGCCGGTGAGCACGCCACCCGACGGTACCGGCGGCGAGCCGCTGGCTGCCTGATGACGTTATCGCGGCCCCCGGTCTGGCAGGAGCGCGCCGCGCCCACCCAGGGGCGCGGCGGCTCCCGCCGGGCGAGGAGCGGAGAAGCGAGGAGCGGAGAAGCACCGTGTGCGGCTGCTACTGCCAGGGCCAGGGCAATAGTTAACGCACACGGACGCAGCCCGGCGGTCGCGATAGCCTGGATCCAGGACGTTCCTCGTCCTGGAATGAGGTGCCAGTGACAGAAGTGGAGAGCGCCAGCTCGACCGCGCGGGCGCTGCTGGTTCTTGAAGTCCTCCAGGACAGTCCCGGCATCTCGGCCGAGGAACTGGCACGCAGGCTCGGCGTTTCCGACCGTGCCGTCCGCCGCTACGCGCGGCTGCTCCGGGACGCCGGCATCCCCATCGAGTCCACGACCGGACGTTACGGCGGCTACCGGCTGGGCCGCGGGGTCCGGCTGCCGCCGCTGACGTTCAGCGCTGTCGAGGCGCTCGGCCTGGTCATGGCCGTTCTCGACGGCCATCACGACGTCAGCGATCCCGCCGACCCGGTCAGCAGCGCGCTCAGCAAGCTCATGCGGGCGCTTCCCGGGCCAGTGGCCGCGCAGGCAGAGGCTGTCCGCCGGACTACCGCGCCTGCGCCCGACCGCTCCGCCGCCCGTCCGGATCCAGCGATCACCAGCACGCTCGTGCAGGCCTGCTCGAGCCAGCGGCAGGTTCGCCTGGACTACCGCTCCGAGGCCGGGTCAGAGTGGGTCATGGAGGTCGACCCGCTGGCGGTGGTGGTACGCCACGGGCGCTGGTACCTGCTGTGCCAGCCGCACGCCACGGATGCCCGGCGCGCCTACCGGATCGACCGGATCCGCGAGGCCGAAGTGCTCGACGGCATCTTCAGGCCGCCGGCCGACCTCACCGACCCTGTCGCCGCGCTTGAGGAGCATCTCGCCGTCGGCTGGGAGTTCGACGTCGAGGTGGTCATCGACGCGCCGGTCGACACCGTGAAGCGCTGCGTCCCCCGGAACGTGGGACGGCTGGAGCCGCTGGAGGCCGGCACCACCCGCCTGGTGGGCAGCACCAGCAACCCGTGGTGGTATGCCGAGCAGCTCGCGGGAATCCCGGCGTCCTACCGGATCGTGAGGTGCCCCGAGCTGCAGGAGGCCGCGCGCGTGCTCGGAGAGCGGCTGCTGGCCGCGGGACAGCCGCCGTCCTGACCGGGTCAGGCTGCGCGGAGCTTACAGATCGAGTACCAGGTCGTCGCGCGGCTGCGAGCAGCAGATGAGAATGCTCCCGGCGGCGGGGGCGTCGACCGGCTCCGGCGAATAGGCGACGGCCCCGGAGATGACCGCAGTCTCGCAGGTGTGGCACACCCCGGTGCGGCACGACCAGCGCACCGGCACGTCGCAGGCCTCGGCCAGCTCGAGCAGGCTGCTGTAGTCGGGATCCCAGCGGACCGTGAGGTCGCTGCGCGCGAACGCCACGGCCGGGCCGCCGGCTGGCTGCCCGGGCGGCGGGTGCGGAGGCCGGGCGGCGACAGGCGCTATGCCAGGAGTCACCGCCGGCCCGGCGCCGAAGGCCTCGGTGCGGATCCGGCCGGCCTGCAGGCCGGCCGCGATCAGGGCGGCGGACACGTCTGACATGAAGGCAGCGGGGCCGCACAGGTACGCATCAGCCGCGCGCGGCAGGTTCAGGGCGGCCAGTACCGGCGCCGACAGGCGGCCCGCCGTGTCGTAATCGCGGCCGCGGATGTCGTCCGGCCCCGGTCTGCTGAAGCAGATGTGGCGGTGCGCCGCCGGAAGCGCGGACAGCAGCGACCGGACCTCGTCCGCGAACGGCTCCTCGGCGCGGCTGCGCGAGCCGTGCAGCCACCAGATCTCGCGGCCGGACCGGGACGCGGCAAGCGCGTTCAGCATGGCCAGGACCGGCGTCGCGCCGACGCCGGCGCTGACGAGCAGGAGCGGCTCCCGTCCGGCGCGCAGCGTAAAGGTTCCGCGAGGAGCGGCCGCCTCCAGGACGTCACCGGTCCGCACCTGGCTGTGCAGGAACTGGCTGGCGGCCCCGTGCGGCTCGAGCTTGACGCTGATGCGGTAATCAGCGGCGCCCGGCGCCCCCGATAGCGAGTAGCTGCGCAGCAGCGGCTTCGCGTCGGCGCCGGCGTCCGGGTGCAGGCGCAGCGTCAGGAACTGCCCGGGCAGCGCGGAAGGCACATTCGCACCCTGCGGATCGGCCAGGTGCAGCGAGATCACCGTGTCGCTCTCGCGGCTGATCGCACTCACTGCCAGCAGACGGAAACCCGGCCAGGCCGGCGGCGGGCTTGCCTCGGTGAGACCCGCGTTCCCAGCCGCGCCGCCCGGATGGTCCAGCATCTCGCGGAACGAGGTCTTCCAGCCCTCGCTGAGCGCCGGGATGCGCAGCGCGCGACGCACCTGCCGGCGTGGATGGCCGGGCAGATACAGCAGGGCATCGATCTCGGCGACGGTCATGTTCTCCGGCCCGGAGGACAGCTTGATGACGTCCTGCCCGGCCTGCACCTCGCCCTCGGTCAGGACACGGAAGTAGAAGCCAGGCCGGTGATGCGAAACCAGGAGTGCCGGAATGCGGGGATCATCCAGCCGGATGCCCACCCGGAAGCAGGTGACCCGCGGCTGGGTTACCTCGAAAACAGCCCCGCCGATCTGGTACCGGTCGCCGATGCACACCTCATCGTCGGCCAGGCCGTCCACCGTGAAGTTCTCTCCGAACTGCCCGTAGCTGAAGTCGGAGCGATCCAGCTGGTCCTGCCAGTACCGGTAGGAGCCGATCTGGTAGACGAACACGGCCCGCTGCTCGCCGCCATGCCCGGCCAGGTCCCCCTGGCCGTCACCATCGATGTTGAGCCGCCGCACCATCTGCGGGCCGGCCACCGGCGCCTTCCAGACGGCGGTGTGCACCGTCCGGCCCTGCCAGGTCACATCGCGCGGCATCCCGACGTTAACCGACAGCAGACGGCCGGCTGGCTGCGGTGAAGGCACCGCCCGATCACCCCCTCGACTCGCGGCAGCGGCGATGCCGCAATCCGCGCCGGCCACTTCCCCGGCCCTGCCCATCGCTACGTTCCCGCAGGCCCCGCGGCGCACGCCAGTCCGCCTGGTATGGCGGCCGGTAGCGGGCCCGCCTGCCCCCGCCAGGTGGCGGCGAGCGCGCTTGCTAGCCTGAAAGCGGGTCAGGACGGGGTTCGCTGGCCCGGCTCATGAGCATAATCCCGCCGCCGCGGCACCAGCGGCCTGCGGCACGGCTATTCGCCAGCTATCGGGGGCCGCGTCCCTGCCAGCGCAGGCAAAGACGGGCTCTCCGGTGGAGGACCTGCCGAATGTCTCACCATCTCGATACGCCTCTGGCCCGGCAGAACGGTCAGCTCTACATCGATGACCTGTTCGTATTCGACGGCGACCACAGCACTGTGTTCATCATGGACGTCAACTCCACCGTCACCGGGCCTGACGTCCAGCCGGGATTCCACCCGGAAGCGCGCTACGAGTTCAAGGTGCACGTCGACGGCGCCGACTTCGAAACCCTCACCTACCGGGCTTCCTTCGGCGAACCGGACTCCGCCGGCCGCCAGGCCCTTCAGCTGCACTCCCTGTCCGGTGACCAGGCCCGCGAGGACTCAGCGACCGGGGTGCTGGTCCTGGAAGGACGAACCGGCGAGACGTCGCGCAAGGACGGCGTCCGGATCTGGGCCGGCCGCATCGGCGATCCGTTCTACTCGACCTGGACGAGCTCGGGCTCATCGACGCCGCAGTCAAGGACGGCACGGCGGCGGATCTGTCAGCCTGGCGGCCGGAGAGAGCGCGCAACAGCTTTGCCGACACGACCGTCGAGTCCATCGTGCTGGAGGTCTCGCATCAGCACCCGGTACTGCACGCGGGAGCGCGGACCGGCATCTGGTGTGCCACCAAGCTCGCGACCGACGCCGGCGGCTGGCGGCAGATCAACCGGGCTGGCCATCCCATGATGTGGCCGATCTTCTGGCCCGGCGACACCGATTTCTCCAACCCCGCCAACGACCGGCACCCGTCCGCTGACCTCAGCGCCGAGGGCAAGAACATCGCCGACCAGATCGCCGCCGTGGTGAAGGCGAGCGGCGTCTCGGGCAATCCGCACGGCTACGGCCAGACCGTCGCCGGGATGCTGTTCCCCGACGTCCTGCCGTACGTGGTAGGCACGCCAGCCACCTACGGGTTCGCGGGCATCAACGGCAGGCCCCTGGCGGACAACGCACCGGAGGTGATGTTCTCGCTTGTCCTCGGCAAGGCGACCACCGCTGGCCTGACGCCTTCCGTCGCCGAGCACCTCCGCGACGCGAGCTTCCCGTACGTGGTCCCGGCTCCCTGACGCCGGGCCCGGAAGGATCATTCCTCGAGGACGCCAGGACTGGGCGGAACGTCGACGGCGTGCTCCAGGAGCGCGGCGAGAGGGACGACCTCCAGGGCTCGCTCGTGAGTGGACGCCAGGACGACCGGTGCAGCGACTCCATCGCGGTGAGCACGCAGCCAGTTCGCCGCCGTCACGCACCAGCGGTCTCCCGGCACAAGACCCGGAAAGTGGTACTGGGGCATCGGGGTGCTGAGGTCGTTTCCGATACTGCGCTGATGGGCCAGGAACTCGGCGGTCACCACCGCGCAGATCGTGTGGCTGCCGTAATCCTCGGGCCCGCTGCTGCAGCAGCCGTCCCGGTAGAAACCGGTAACGGGGTCGCTGCCGCACGGCTCCAGCGCGTCTCCGAGCACATTGCAATCGCTCATCCCAGCAGTATCGGCGCCCGCAGCGCTGGCTCAGGCAGCAGCCCCCGGCGCGGGCCGGTGCTGGCAGGCGACCTCAGGGCAGCGGCTCAGATCTGGCAACTGCGAAGATCTCGGCGAACGTCCGGGTCTGCCGCGCGAGCAGCTCAGCCTGTTCCGCGGTGAGGTGCGGGATCAGCTCGCCGGCAAGCTCAGCGCGGGACTGGTATCCCATCCGGGGGTCGGCGCCGGCCCGGTGCACTCTCCCGGCAGTCGGCCCGTACCGGGCGCGGGCGGCCAGGGCCGCCGCGAGGTCACTGCCCAGGTCGACCGCAGCTACCACCAGGACTCGGCTGTCATGGTGGTCGATCAGGTTCTCGATCATGGTGACGGCCAGGCCCGGGTCCAGGTAGTCAGCGTCGTCAATGACCAGCAGGACCGGGACCGACGCCGACACTGCGGCCACGACCCGGGCGGCGCGGGCGGCGGCGCCGTTCTCGCTGGCCGGGGAGTCGTCCGGTGCGGCGCCGGTGGCGGCCGCCGCCAGGCCGGCCAGCAGCAGCGAGATCGTCCCGGCAATCCCGGACAGCAGCAGGCTGCCGGTACCCAGCCGCGGGGCGCCGCGCAGCCGGCTACGGCACAGCAGTGCCGCTGCCTGCCGCCGTACCTCGGCCCCGAGCAGGTCGTCCCGCAGGGCCCGGGCCTGCGGTCCGGATCCGGCCGGCAGCGACCTGCCAGCTATGCGCACCGCGATGCCACCAGGGGCATGCAGCCCGGTCATGACGTCCGGCAGCTGGTCAAGGACGGTGGTCCGGCCCCAGCCGGACGGCCCGGCCAGCAGGACAGCATGCGAGCCGATGCCGCCGTGCCGTATCCCGTCCCACCACTGCGCCAGCTCTGCCGCTGCTGCCTTCTGCCGCTCTCCTAGCATGACCGCCAGCCTAAAAGGCCGGCCGGGCTACTCGGCGCGTGCCCTGCGATCAGCTGCGGCAGACCGCCGCCCGGCCGGCGCCGGGCGGGCGGAACCGGGCGGGCCGGCCCGGCGTCTAACGCTCAGCTGATGACGGGAGGCGGCCGGTGCGGATGCCAGTCAGAGCGGGATTACTGATCACGGCCGTGGCAGTACTGGCGGTGCTGGCGGCCTGCGGGAGCGTCGCGGCCCCGGTAGCCGGCGGACCGCACCTACGCGCCGGCAGCCCGCAGCCCGCGTCGGCGACGCAGGCTCCGCCCGCCGGGAGCCGGGCCGGGGCTGCCCGGCTGGCCAGGCACATGCTGTCCGGGCTGCGCCTGCCGGCCGGCGCGCGCCGCCTGGTGCCCCTGCCTGTTCCGCAGTCGCTGAGCCAGCCGGCACTCTGGGCTGGCTCTTCGAACTCCCTCGACGTGCACCGGCTCTTCGGGCTGCCGCAGCCAATGGACTCTGCGCTGCTGGCAGTGTCCGGGCCGGCCGGCCTCAGCCGGTCCGGCAGCGGCGAGGGCAGCGGGCCCGGCGGCGCGGCATTCGCCGAGGTGAGCTACACGGCAAGGCGCGTGCCCGCGGGTATCTACTCGGCTCAGCTGGTTCTCACCGCGGTGCCAGCTGCGTCAGGCGGGTCGCTGGTGCGCGCCGACGCTCAGGTGATCTGGTACCCGCCGCGCACGACGGCCGAGTACATCGACCCGGAGCGATACCACGCCGTGACGATCACCATCACGATCGTCAGCCCGCGGCAGCGCACGATTCGCAGGGTCGTGACGTCGCAGGCCGTCATCAGGCAGCTCGCCGGCGCGCTCGACCGGTCACCGGCCGACCCGGTGACGTCCTCGGGCTGTGCCATGATCTTCGCGACCTACCGGCTGGCGTTCGCGCTCTCCCCGCACGGCCCGGCCACCATGGTGGCGTCCGCCACCCGGTGGCCATGCGGGGGCGTGCGGGTCAGCGCCGCCGGCCGGATTCAGCCGCCGCTCGAGGACGCTGGCGCGGTGGTCGCGGCAGCTGACCGGCTGCTCGGCGTGACGCCGCGGCCCTGAGCCGGGCACCGGCCGCCGCGCGGCGCCGTGATGTTCGGCCGGGCCGCAGAGCTCAGGTATCGATGTTCGGATTCTGGCCGGACAGCGGAATCAGCCGAGCCGGCGGCTCATCGATGACCACAGCCGAGCTGACGCTCAGGTCGGGCCGCACATGGACGAGCTCGCCCTCGGCGAGCATGCGCCAGCCGTCCTCGCCGTCGAGTTCCTCCGAGGCAACCACGACGGACGGGACGGTTTGCAGCGCGGGCACGTGCACCGACGAGGTAGCGCTGCGGACGTGCAGGCCGGGCGGCGCCTCCGGGCGCCACCCGCGGCCAGCCGGGCGCTCGATGATGTGCAGGGCATGCTGGCCCGGGTAACGCAGCGCCCACAGCTCGCCCGGAGCCGTGACCACGGTGTTCAGTGCCGACACCGGCAGGTTCGCCGCGATCCACCCGGCCGCGGCCGCGATCCCCGCGGCGACGTCTCCGCCGTGTGCATCAGTCTGCTGGGTGATCAGCGCGAAGTACCGTTCTGAGTCGGTGTCGCCGAGCACGAGGCTGCGGTACTCGCCAAGCTGCCTGTCCAGGGCCGGCAGCTCACCGAATCCGCCGTTGTGCGCCATGATGCGGCCGCGCATGGCGAAGGGATGCGTGTTCTGCACCGTCCTCGCGCCACTCGTCGCCCACCGCACGTGCGCGACAAAGGTCTCCGACTCTGCGTGCTGCGCCGCGTGGATGAACTCCTCGTCCCTCGACGCGGGCTCCGGCTGCTTGTCCAGGACCGGCCCTCCGGCTGAGTCAAAGAACCCGATGCCGCTGCCGTCCACGTTCCGGCGGCCCTGGACCTCCACCGAGTCAGGAGCATCCAGCAGCCAGAAGGTTGCCCCCACGCGGGCGGCACCCGCGGTCAGCCCGAGCAAGCGGCACATGCCGATCACTCTGCCCGCTGCGTCGCGACGGCGCCAGGCCGGCCTGGTTCGTTGCCCGCCTCGCGCGCCTCACCGCCGACTTCACCCGGAACGAGTGACGGGACCGGGCCGGCCCCTCGCCCGGAGCGGGTGAACGTGGCTGCCGACGGGGACCAGCGCGTCCCCGCATGGCTGTCCTGGTTGCCGACGGGAATGCTCCGGGTGGTCGACAAACAGGTGCGATCAGGAGAACCACTGCCCAGCCGGGTCATCCGGCGACGCCAGGGGGGTTGTTCCAGTGATTCGCAAGGGTCTCGTGATCATGGCGGCCGCCAGCCTGGCGATCCTCGCCATCAGCACACTGACAGCCGGCCGCGCCAGCACCGGCCTGGCGGCACTGGTACTCAAGCGGCAGCCACCCCCGCCCGCGGCGAAACCGGGCATTATCGGCGCCGGGCTGAACATCCGGCTGACCCCGGCGCAGGCAACGGTCGCGGCCCGGCACTGCTCCGCCTGGGCCAGCAAGGCCGGCTTCGCCAACAACGGCCCGGGCGGCGACCTTGCCGTCGCCGTGGCCATCGGCATGGCCGAGTCCGGCTGCGACGCCCTGGCCTGCTACGACGACACGACCGGCGGCGAGTGCAGTGCCTCGGCCGCCGCGGGCAGCAACGACTCGATCGACCGGGGCGTGTGGCAGATCAACAGCCACTACTGGAAAGACGTCACCAACCGGTGCGCCTTCAACGGGCTGTGCAATGCCCTCAGCTCGTACAACCAGGTTTCCGGGAACGGCACGAATTTCACGCCGTGGACGACGTACCTCGCCGGAACCTACAAGCGCTACCTGACAGCTGCCCGGGCCGCCGTGTCGGCACTCCGGGCCGGAACCGTGACCAGCGCTGCCATCGGATGGTGCGCCTCTTACGGCAGCGATCGCCGCGGCACCGACGTGCGCGTGGCCCACTGCGGCATCGGCGACATCAGGGCCCAGTGGTGGACCATCACCTCTGGCGGCTGGCTGCGCACCACGGGCGGGCTGTGCCTGAGCGCGCCATCGGGTGACTCGGTGACCGTGCAGCGGTGCTCGGGCCAGCTGCGGGAGCAATGGCAGGCGCGCTCCGGCTTCACGCTGTACAACAAGGGCGCCCGCAGGTGCCTGACCGGCCCCGGCGGGGCTCTCACCAGCGGTCAGGTGCTCAGGCTCAGTACATGCCGCCAGCAGAAGACCGAAGCCTGGTACCTCCCGTAGGCGGGACTCGACACGGGCGCGGCAATCCCGACAGAATGAAGCGGGTCACTTCGGCTCGTCCGTCGCTGCCTGATCCCGACGTCAGAGCCTCACTCAGCCTGGGAGTGCATCATGGCCAGCGGCGAACCTGCGGTCGACACCGACGTCCTTGTTGTCGGGTCCGGGCCAGGCGGCGCCGGAGCCGCGCTCTTCCTGGCCACCTACGGCACCCGCACGCTTGTCGTGACCAAGTACGGACAGCTGTCCGACACGCCGCGGGCGCACATCACCAACCAGCGCACCATGGAGACTCTGCGGGACATGGGCCTGGAGCAGCAGCTGATGCGCGAGGCCACGCCCTGGGAGTACATGGGCAATACGACCTTCTGCACCAGCCTGGTCGGCGACGAGCTGGGCCGGATCCCGTCCTGGGGCACGGACACCAGGCGGCACGCCGACTACGAGCTGCAGAGCCCGTGCACGATGCTGGACGCGCCCCAGACCATCACCGAGCCGGTGATGATGCAGGCCGCCCAGGCCCGCGGCGCCAGGGTGCGCTTCGACACCGAGTATCTCTCCCACGTTCAGGACGAGTCAGGCGTGACCACCGAGGTCAGGGACCGGCTGACCGGCGCGGTCTACGCGATCCGGTCGAAGTATCTCGTCGGTGCGGACGGAGCTCGCAGCGCCGTCGCGGCTGATCTCGGGCTGCCCTTCGAGGGCCCGGGCGCCGTCGGGGGCGCGCTGCACATCATCTTCGAGGCCGACCTGAGCCGCTTCGTCGCGCACCGCCCGTCCGTCCTGTACTGGATGCTGCAGCCCGGCGCCGAGAAGGAGGGCGTCGGGCTCGGCGTGCTGCGGATGATCAAGCCGTGGCATGAGTGGATGCTGATGTGGGGCTACGAAGCTGCGGCCGGCCCGCCCGAGATTACCGACGAGTTCGCGCGTGAGCTGGCCGTGCAGCTGGTCGGAACCGACGACTTCGAGATGCGCGTTACCTCCCGGCTGCCCTGGACGGTCAACCACCACTTCGCGACCACGATCGCCAGCGGACGGGTTTTCTGCGTCGGCGACGCCGTTCACCGCCACCCGCCGACCAACGGCCTGGGATCGAACACCTCCATTCAGGACTCGTACAACCTGGCCTGGAAGCTGCACTCCGTCCTCCGGGGCTGGGCGGCGCCGTCGCTGCTGGAGACGTACAACACCGAGCGGGCTCCGGTGGCCCGCCAGATCGTCGAGCGGGCCAACCAGAGCATCGCGGACACCGGGCGGATCGTCGCGGCCCTGGACGTCGACGACACCTCGGACGTCGCCAAGCTGAACCGGCAGCTGGCGCTCCGGGTAGCCCCCGGCCCCGAAGGCGAGAAGATACGGGAGAACCTCCGCGAGGCCATCGCCTACAAGGCCTACGAGTTCGACGCACACGGGGTGGAGCACAACCACCGCTACGCCTCGTCGGCCGTCGTCCCGGACGGCACCGCCATGCCGGCCTTCACCCGCGACCCCGAGCTCTACGCCCAGCCCACGACCTGGCCCGGCGCTAAGCTCCCGCACACCTGGGTGACTCGCGCGGGCCACCGCGTGTCGACGCTGGACCTGGCGGGGCACGGCGCCTTCAGCATCTGGACCGGGATCGGCGGCCAGGCCTGGCTCGACGCGGCGGCCGCCTTTTCCGGCCGCACCGGGCTGCCGATTACCGGCGTCTCGATCGGCCCCCGCGAGCCCATCGAGGACCCCTACGGCACCTGGGCCGAGCTGCGCGAGATCTCTGACGGCGGCGTCCTGCTGGTCCGTCCCGATCTGTACGTGGCCGCTCGCCACGCGAGCGCCCCCCTTTCCCCCGAAGCCGCCGCTGCGTGGCTGAGTGACGCCCTCACCTCCGTGCTGGGGATCGCGCCTGCGGCCCCCTGAGCGGTCGGGCGGTGCGGCTGGCTGAGCGGTCGGCCTGAGGCCCGCTCCCGGCGCGTCACTGCAGTTCAGGTTGAAGCGCGGACAGGTCGGCCGTAGTGGATCGAGCACGCAGGTGGGCCGTGACCGATGCGACCAGAGCCCCGCCGGCCAGTCCGGACAGCATGCCCAGGATCATCATCTCGCCCAGGATCGGGGAGAACGCTGCTGCCGCCAGCCCTCCGATGGTTCCGGCTATGGCGCCTGCCTGTGCACCCTCACGGGTGCGCGCGGCGCGTAGTTCATCCGGGCTTACGGACTCGGGCACAAGCCGCGCGGCTACCGCCCCCGCGCAACCTCCGCTCACCGCGGCGACGAGAGCCACAATGAACATGGCACTGAAGAGATTGCCGAGAACAAACGGCAACGCACAGGCGGCAATGGCCGTCGGCAGGCTGGCGATAAGCCCGACGGTCCACGAGGCCGCCGTTACCGGCGACCGGCGCGAGGTTGCGGCGAAGAGCAGAGCTGCGACGCCCACCGCGAAGGCCTGCATCGGCACTAGCACGAAAGCGGCGAAGACACCGGCCACGACGAACATCCAGTAGGCGCCGGGCTCGCTCTGTGGCCGCCTGGCCCTGAGCACCAGAGGGACGGCGAATGCGCCGATAAGGACGGCCAGGCCTGCTGCTTCCCGCAGCCAGCTGACTTTGCCCGAGCCGATTATCCCGTTGATTCCGCCATGCCGATCCGCGCGCACTACCCCCAGGCCCATGGCGCAGATGGCGGCGCAGCCGCCGATCCGGACGAGCCGGACCACGCCGCTGTCAGCGACCGGGCCGAACAAGCTGCGGCCACGTGCGACCCAGGGCAGCGCTGCAAGCGCACCCGCTCCCACCAGGACCCGCACCCGGTCTGTGACGCTTTCCGGGTCCGCCGGACCCGCTGCCCGCCAGCTCAGCCAGACCACCCACGCCGCGGCCGCCGCTATTCCTGCTATCCCGACCGAGTACCCGATCCTGCGAGCCATTCCGCTCTCCTTCGCTATTAGCCAGAATCCGCCCGCCAGCCAGACCAGGCGCGGCCCTCCGGCCGGGATCTGGTCAGTTTCTGCCTGAAGGGCCTCAGCCCAGGGCCGCTTGTCCGCAGGCAGCAACCGCGCCGCTCCGGCCAGTGTCCGGGTCAGCGCGGAAGCCAGCCGTGCTGTCATGAACTCTCACCGGCCAGCCTGCGCACCGCAGCTCGCGCGGGGGCCGGGCCTGCTCCAGGCTGTGCCGCGAGGGCCGCCGATGCCGCCGCCATCCCGTCGTCCGTAAGCCGGTACAGGTGGCGCCTCGGCCGCCCGGCGGGCTGTTCTTCCTCCCAGCGCGCGTCGACCAGTTCGCGGTCGGCCAGCCGCACCAGAATCGGGTACAAAGACCCCGACTTGAGCCCGGTCTCGCTGGCCAGGTCGTAGCCATGCCGCCAGCGAGACGGCTCAGCGACAAGAGCTCGCAGCACGGCCAGGGTCTGAGCTGAAAACTTCACGCGTGGCGCCATGCGCAAACTCTACCTAGATAGATAAAGACTGGGAGCGGATTTGCCGAAGAAGATCCGACTGATGGTGCGCTGGACGCTATGGGCGTTCCGGGGATCACCTTGAAGAGCACCAACCCCGTCAGCGGGTAATCAGCCGATCGCCCGGGCGGACTATGAGGTGCCGGGCTCGCCGTCCCGGGCGGCCAGGCGCTGGCGCTGCGGCCCGACGGTGTACTTCGGGTCGCGAGCAGACGCCCGGCCGGCCTCGAAAATGCCGAACCGGGTCAGCGCGGAGGCGGCCAGCAGCGCGACTCCGGCCAGCGGGGCTACTACCCGGTTCCGGCTGCCCAGCACAGCGCCGGCCAGCCCGGCCGCGGTCAGCTTCTCGGCCCTGTCCATGAGCGCCCCGGCCCGTCCTTCCTGGTAGGGCTCGGCCACGGGACCGAGACGGCGCACCAGCAGGCTCTTGGCGATGAGCTCGCCGGTAGCCCCGATCACCGCGAGCCGGACGGCCTGGCCGGCACCCCGCGGCGGGACTGCCAGCATGCCGAGGCCGCCGGCGGCACTGGCCGCGGATCCGATGAACACGAACGGCAGCTCGCGATGGGCCTCGTGCCAGGCTGGAGTGGCCGTGTCGGCGAGCAGCACGGAGGTGTAGGCCGCGACCGCGGGGCCGAGCGCAGCTGCCCCGAGTGTGGCGGCCAGGCCTGCCCGCGGGAGCCTGCCCGTCACGGCAGTGGCGGCGGCAGCCAGGGCGCAGGGCGTGTAACCGGAGAGGATCCAGGTGCCGACGCTCATCGGCGAGGTCACCTTGACCACCCGGAGCATGTTGATGAACCGCAGGGGCCGGCCGAGGTCGTGGACCAGGGCCGCCATGGACAGGCTGATGGCACCGGCCGCCCCGCATTTCAGCGCGCGGGCGAGCTCAGGCTGCCGGGTGAGGTGCGCACCGGCGGCCAGGGCCGACGATGCGCCCGCCAGGCCGCCGAGGAACAGGTAGGCCGGGATGTCGGGGCCCCAGACCGTCTCCTTGACCACCGGGCGGCCGTAATACGAGCGGAATTCGGCCTCTGGCACCAGCTGCTTCTCGGCACCGCGCCTGCCCCGCCTGTGATTGCCGCGCCTGTGATTGCCGCCCGCGTCCGGCCGGCCTCTCGTGCTCACCGGCGCCCCGTCGCGCACGCCGCCGCGACGGCGGCGGCCAGGCCTCCGGCCGCGATGGCGGCGTGCCGCCACATGCGGGGCAGGTCACGGGTGGTGACGACCGGATCGGGCGGCAGCCCGTAGACCTCGGGCTCGTCCAGCAGCAGAAACATCGCTCCCGCGCCGCCAATGCCGTCGGCCGGGTCCTCGCCGTACAGCCGCGCCTCAGGCCGACCGGAATCGTGCAGGTCATCGACGCGCTGCCGGGCCCGCTCGCGCAGCTCGTCCAGCGGCCCGAACTGGATGGACTCGGTCGGGCAGGCCTTCGCGCAGGCCGGCGTCAGGCCGTCACCCAGCCGGTCGTAGCACAGCGTGCACTTGTGCGCCCCGCCATCGAGCTCGCTTCTGCCGATCACGCCGAACGGGCACGCGGACACGCAGTAGCCGCACCCGTTGCAGATGTCGTCCTGGACCACTACCGTGCCGAATTCCGTGCGCATCAGCGCGCCGGTCGGGCACACGTCCAGGCAGCCGGCCTGGGTGCAGTGCTTGCAGACGTTGCTGGCCATCAGCCAGCGCACGTCGCCGTCACCGTCCGCCGATGCGTCGCCGACCCCGGCCCCGGCCGCAATCGCGCCGTCAGGAGCGATGTCCCGACTGCGCACTCCGACGGCGGACTGCTCGATGAACGCTACGTGCCGCCAGCTCGAGGCGCTCAGGTCGGCGGTGTTGTCATAGGACATTCCAGTCAGCAGCAGGCCGTCCTCGGGCACCTGATTCCATTCCTTGCAGGCGACCTCGCAGGCCTTGCAGCCGATGCAGACCGAGGTGTCGGTGAAGAACCCCATGCGTGGCGGGTGGTCGGCGTAACCAGCGACCGCGGCCGGGTCGAGGCCGAGCTCGGTCAGCAGCCTCGTTTCCGGGTCCTCGTGGTCTTTCCCGGTGTCGGCTGATGCGGCATCCATCTCACATCTCCGTCCCTGTCTCATCGGTAATGCCGGCCCGCCGCTGGTACGTCCGCACCAGCTCGCGCAGGGCGGGGCCGACCGGCCGCCGCCCTGGCCGGATATCGCAGGCCATCGCCTTCACCTCCTGGATATGCACGTTCGGGTCCAGCGACAGGTGCGCCAGCTCGTTGGCGGCATCGCCGGTGGTGTAGCCATTCGGCCCCCAGTGCCAGGGCAGGCCCACCTGGTGCAGCGTGCGCCCCTGTACCTGCAGGGGCCGCATGCGCTCAGTGACCAGCACCCGGGCCTCGATGGCACTCCGGGCGGTAATGATCGTCGCCCAGCCCAGGTGCTCAAGGCCGCGCTCGGCCGCGAGCTGCGGTGAGACCTCGCAGAAGAACGCGGGCTGCAGCTCGGACAGGTAGGGCAGGAACCGTGACATGCCGCCCGCGGTGTGATGCTCGGTCAGCCGGTAGGTGGTGGTCACATACGGGAACACGCCCGAGCCCGGCTCGTCGCCGCTCGGCTGGTAGCGGGTCTCCGGGTGACGGATGAGCTGCCGGACCGGGTTGTGCTGCTGGCCGTAGACGATGTTGCGGAACGGGGACTCCTGCGGCTCGTAATGCGCGGGCAGCGGGCCGTCGACCAGGCCAGCCGGGGCGAACAGCCACGCCTTCCCGTCGGCCTGCATGATGAACGCGTCGGCGCCCGAGATTGCCGCCACCCCGGTGGCTCCGTCGGGCGGCCGGTAGGACGGCGGCCGGTCAGCCACGAAGTCCGGCACGTCCGGGCCGGTCCATCGGCCCGCTGCCGCGTCCCACCAGATCAGCGCCTTGCGCTCGCTCCACGGCTTCCCGTCCGGGTCAGCTGACGCCCGGTTATAGAGGACCCTCCGGTTGGCCGGCCATACCCAGCCCCATTCCGGTGCCACCCAGCTCTGCTCGCGTCCCGGCCTGCGGCGGGCGGCCTGGTTGATGCCGTCCGCCCGGACACCGCAATAGATCCAGCAGCCGCAGGCGGTGGACCCGTCGGCCGTCAGCTGGGTGTAGGACGACAGCGGCTCGCCGCCGGGTCCCCGACCGTTGATCTCGGCTAGCACGGCCTCAGAGTCCGGCTCGCCGAGCCTCCCCACGGTGGGGTAGTCCCAGGTCAGGTCCAGCACCGGCCGGTCCATCTCGGCACCGGAGGCGGCCAGCTTCGCCCGGATGCGACGGCCGAGCTCATAGATGAACTGCAGGTCGCTGCGGGCATCGCCTGCGGGCTCGACTGCCTGGTACCGCCACTGCAGCATGCGCTCGGTATTGGTGAAGCTGCCGGCTTTCTCGGTGTGCGCGGCGGCCGGCAGGAAGAACACCTCGGTGCCGATGTCCTCAGGGCGCCGCTCGCGTGCCGTTACCTCCGGGCCGTTCTTCCACCAGGTCGCGCTCTCGATCATGACCATGTCCCGCACGACCAGCCAGTCGAGACTGGCCATGCCGTCCCGCTGCATCCGGGCGTTCGCGGACCCGACCGCCGGGTTCTGGCCGAACAGGAAGTAGCCCTTGCAGATGCCGTCCAGCTGGGCCAGGACGGTGTCGTAGGTGCTGTGGCTGCCGGTCAGCCGGGGCAGGTAGTCGTAGCAGAAGTCGTTGTCAGCCGTCGCCGCGTCCCCCCACCACGCCTTGAGCAGGCTGACAAGGTACTCGCGGGTGTTCGCCCAGAAGCCGTTCTGCACCGACTCGGCCCGCACGTAAGCTGTCCAGGTCCTCGTTCCCGTCGGCGTACGGCATCGGCAGGTAGCCGGGCAGCAGGTCGAACAGGGTCGGGATGTCGGTTGATCCCTGGATGGAGGCGTGCCCGCGCAGGGCGAGAATCCCGCCGCCGGGACGGCCGATGTTGCCGAGCAGCGCCTGGAGGATCGCGGCCGTGCGGATGTACTGCACGCCGACCGTGTGCTGGGTCCAGCCCAGGCTGTACACGAACGCCGTGGTCTTGTCCGGCCCGGAATTCTCGGTGACCAGGCGGCAGACGCGGGCGAACTGATCGGGCGTGATGCCGGCCACCTCCTGGACCAGCTCCGGCGTGTAGCGCGCGAAGTGCCGCTTCAGCACCTGGAAGACGCAGCGAGGATGCTGCAGCGTCTCGTCGCGATGCGGGCTCGGATTGGCTGCCGCGCCGCCGGAGCCGTGTGCCTCGCCGCGGGCGGCGCGGCGGAGGTTCCCGCGGATGGCCTGGCGCCGCGGGTCAGGCGGCTGCGACCCCAGCCCGGGTGCCTGCCGCTCGCCGGCGGCGGCCACGACCTCGTCACCCTCGTAGCGCCAGGTGTCAAAGTCGTAGTAGCGACCCTCAGTGCTGAGACCGGAGAAGACGCCGTCCAGGTCCTCGGTATCAGCGAACTCCTCGGTCACGATCGTGGCCGCGTTGGTGTAGGCGACGACGTAGTCGCGGAAGAACTTGTCGTTCTGCAGGACGTAGTTGATGATCCCGCCGACGAACGCGATGTCGGCCCCCGCCCGGATCGGCACGTACACATCGGAGACGGCACTGGTCCTCGTAAACCGCGGGTCGACGTGGATGACCGTGGCCCCGCGTGCCTTTGCCTCCATTACCCACTGGAAGCCGACCGGATGGCACTCGGCCATGTTCGAGCCCTCAATGAGGATGCAGTCGGAATTGATCAGGTCCCGCGGGAAGTTGGTGGCCCCGCCGCGGCCGAAGCTAGTCCCCAGACCGGGGACTGTGGCGGAGTGTCATATCCGGGCCTGGTTCTCGATCTGGATGGCGCCAAGTGCGGTGAACAGCTTCTTGATGAGGTAGTTCTCCTCATTGTCCAGTGTCGCGCCGCCCAGGCTGGCGAAGCCCATCGTGCGGCGGGTGCGGGCGCCCTCGACCTGGTCCTGCCAGCCGGCCTGCCGGGCCGTGATCACGCGGTCCGCGATCATGTCCATCGCCGTGTCGAGGTCCAGGTCCTCCCAGTCGATGCCGTACGGCCGCCGGTAGCGCACCTTGTACTCGCGGGCGCTGCCGGTCGTGAGCTGGAGGCTCGCCGAGCCCTTCGGGCAGAGCCTGCCCCGGCTGATTGGCGAATCCGGATCGCCCTCGATCTGGGTGACCTTGCCGCCGCTGACGTAGACCTGCTGGCCGCAGCCGACGGCGCAGTACGGGCATACCGACTTGACGACGGCGTCCGCGGTGGCGACACGCGGCTTCAGGTTCTGCGTGCGCTTGCTCTTGACCGCCGCACCGAGCCCGAGCCTGTCGCCTTGCGACAGCTGGCGGTAGACCGGCCAGGATTCAATCCAGCTGCGACCCCGCATAGCGGCACCCCCCGTGACGAGCCTTTCCATGCCCGCGGCTGACCTGATCGGTTAACGATACTCTTGGCAACCGTACGAATACGAAGGGTGATGGCTGCTGCAAGCAGAACCCGGCCGTCCGGCCGCAGCCTGCCGGGACTCCGCTGTCCGGTGGCCGGCGGAAACCGGCCGCATTGCAGCCCGCTGCTGTTTGTCGCGGCGGGCCGGGGGCATTCGATCAGCGAGTCCAGCTGGCGGAACAGCGAGGCGCTACTCAGAAGCCGCGTGTCGCCGCCGCGATGCGCGGGCACGGTAACGGCCACCGGCGGCGCGGTACGAGCGTCGAGGAACACGATCTCGCCTCCTCATCCGCCGCAATGCCTGACGGCCGAGGGGGAACTGATGCTCACAGCGGAGACAGTCGACCGGATCGTCCGCTTTGACGGGGAGGACCTGCCCGTTCTGTCGCTTTACGTGCCCGTTGATATCGATCCGGGGAATCGGGAACGACTCGCCGGCCGCGTATCGAGCCTGCTCGACAGCATCGACGCGCTGGCCAGGGACCCGTCGGCTGAGCACGCCGTGCGCATGTCCGTGCGTGCCGACATGGAGCGCATTCGCGAAGCAGTGGTCACGGAACACTGGCGGCCGGGGGGCATGGCCATCTTTGCCTGCAGCGGCCGGGACCTGTACGAGGAGATACCGCTGCCGCGGCGAGTCCGGGACCGGGTCATGGTGGACACGAGGCCCTACGCCCGGCCCCTGCTGGCGGTCCTGGACGAATATCACCGCACCTGCGTCGCGGTGGTGGACAAGACCTCAGCCCGGTTCTGGGAGATTTACCAGGACGAGATGCGCGAGGCGGGGAAGCTGCGCGACCCCGTGCTGCGCAAAAGCAACTACGCGGCCGGGCTCGCTGAGGACCGCGTCCGCAACAAGGCTGACGAACTGACCAAGCGGCACTACCGGACTGTGGTGCAGCAGCTCGAGGACCTGTTCCGGGCCGGCGGCTTCGACCTCCTGATCATCGGCAGCCACGACGTCGAGCTACCGGCCTTCCTCGACTTCCTGCCGCGTGATCTGCGCTCGGCGCTGGCCGGGACATTCAGCATGGACCCGGATCAGCCGGCCGCTGCGGAAGTCCGAAGGCACGCGGATGCCATCCTGGAGCGCCACGAGCAGGCCGGCGAGCAGCAGCTGCTCGGTGACGTCTTCGAGAAGCTGGCCGCGGGCGGGCTGGCTGCGGCTGGCCTGGACGACTGCCTGTGGGCCGGCTCGGTGGCGGCGATCAAGATCCTCCTGGCGCTGGACGGGGCAGCAGTGCCCGGCGTGGTCTGTGACCAGTCGGGCTGGCTGGCACGGTCGGGCGATATCTGCCCGTTCTGCGGCAATCCCACCAGGTCAGCCCCGGATGTCATCGATGAGCTGGCCGAGGCTGTGATTACCGAGGGCGGCTCGGTCCGGCACGTCTCGTCCGACCGTCGGCTCGCCGGCCCCCTCGTAGCGGCCTCACTGCGGTTCCCGCTCCCGCCGCGCTCGTAGCAGGCGGCCGCAGCCGTCCGGGATCGACGGCCTGGTCGGGATGGCGGGATTCGAACCCGCGGCCTCCTGCTCCCAAATCAGATCCACCTCGCCGCCCGACGTAGCCTCATGTCGCCCGATGTGGGCTTTCACCTGCGGCAATGCTGGCTGGACGTCGCCCAACGTCGCTCGCGATCTGGGCACGTTGGCCACTTTGGCTCCCCAATCTGGCTCCGGTGCAGGTGCACAGCTCCGGTGCACGGGCACAGAGGACGCGCCGCACGGATTCGCGGTGGCTGCCGGGGCGGCGCTAGGCCAGCACGGCATTCCCGCGTTGCCGTCGGGAGACTCGGGCAAGGGACAGTTCATCCCTGTTCGGCTTCGCGCTCTGCGCGGCGGCCGGATAGATGCCGGTACAGCAAGGGGAGCACCCGCAGATCCTTCGGACGACCTGCGGACTCCTTAGACCGGATCACATCAGCGAGGTCAGCGACGACGACCTCCACCTCCCCCACGCGCACGCGATGGGCGTTGACCGCAAGCTGTGCGTAGCCGCCGGCAAAGCCCGACGGATGGAAGGAGATGTCGAACTCGCCGTCCGCACAGACCAGATTCCACACCTCAGCTGCCGCCAGCGATGTGGCATCGTGGCTGAACGGCAGCCCGCCGGGCATCGCTTCCGTCCGGATCCGCGCGCCCAGGTCAGTGAGGGCTCGCGACAGCAGGGCCAGATTCTCCCGGCTCGCGTCCGGGGTGAAGTCGATGTCTCTCGTCGCTGGTATCGGGGCCTGCTGGGCTATGGCCGCGAAGGCACCGATGATGACGTATCTGACCTGGTGACGGTTTAGCGCGGCCACTATGGCCGCTGGGTTCAAGCTTGGTTCGCCGGGCCCGTCCTGGCCGTTCAAGCCGCGCCATCCACGGGCGCCGCGGCGCGCCACGCCTCGATCTGTCGGTCGCGATGACGCCGCTCAGCTTCGGTGCGCCCAGCTTCCAGGCCGGCCAGGATCTCGTCATGCGGATCGTATGTGGCCAGGTGCAGGCGGAGGTCGAATCCCGCTGCGCGCAACAGCCTGAGCAACGTACCCAGCGTGGGCTGCCGCTGATCGCGCTCGTACGCAGAAATCATTGTGACCGGAACCCCAGCCCGCTCAGCCAGTTCTCGTTGGCTCATGTCTGCCTTCAGCCGGGCCAACTGCAAGACCGCAGACGATGGCGACGGTAGCCCTTCAGCGTCATCCGGGTGACTCATAACACAATCGTATTATGCGGCGGACAGTTGGCGACCTCTCCCCGCCGCGACCGAGGATGTTTCGGTCAGAGCATGGCTCAGGAGTTGGGAGGGAGGCTGGCGCTCGGTGTCGGGGCGATCCGCCGGGGGTCGGGGAAGCCGAGGCTGGTGTATCCGGGCGCGCGGCCGGCCAGTGCTGCGGCGAGCACGCCGGTAGCCGCGTCGTGGTAGTCGTGTACCTCCGCGGTTTCCTTGCCGGGATAGGGGCGGAGAATCCGCCCGGCGTACTGGACTAGGCGCCCCTTCCATCTGACCGGGGCGGCGAGGAACAGGGTGTCGAGTACAGGGCAGTCGAAGCCCTCCCCGAGGTAAGGCCCCGTCGCAACCACCAGCAACGGAGGCCCGCCGGTTTGCGGCTGCAGACGCGCCAGCGCCGACGTGCGACTCCTGGCGCCCATCCCGCCGCGCAGCACCACAGGGTCATGACCCATCGCCTCCAGGCGGTCGGCGAGTTTCTCCAGGTGCGCGATCCACAGCGTGAGCACCAGGCAGTGGCGTCCGCTGGCGAGGGATTCTGACACATCGGCGACGACCTGCCGGGTGCGGTCCTCGTTGCCTGCCAGGTCGCGGTAGATCGCGGCCATCCCGCCCGGCGCCTGCGGGTCGGCCTCGCCGCCGTAGCGGTAGTCGGTCGGATGCACGTGCAGGACGGGAACGGGCCGGGTGCCAGTGCCCGCTGGCGCAACGTCAGGAAGAGCAAGTTCCTGTCGGCCCGGATACTGGTCTAGCTCGCGAGGCGGGGAGTCAGTGTGCCGGGTCGGCCCGACTTGCCACGCGATGAGGTCATCAAGCCTGTCGCGCCGGTACGGAGTGGCGGTAAGGCCCAGCCAGCGGCGCGCAGGGATTCGCCTGACCGCGTCCTCGAACGCTGCGGCCGGGACATGGTGGCATTCGTCCACAACCACCAGGCCGTAACCTGCAGTCAGCTCGGCGACGTCAGTCCGCCGGGCGAGTGTCTGCAGCGTGACGACATCGACGATCCCGCGGAGCTTGGCACGGCCACCACCGAGCTGGCCCGGCCTGACGCCGAGGAACTCGCCGACACGGGCCCGCCACTGGTCGGCCAGCGCCTTGCGGTCGACCAGGATGAGCGTCGATGTGGCATGTTCCGCGATCAGCGCGCAGGCGACGACCGTCTTGCCTGATCCAGGTGGCGCGACCAGGACACCTTGCTCATACCGCGCCAGTTGGCTGACGGCGTCGCGCTGCAAGCCGGTCAAGGTGCCGGTGAAGGTGAAATCCTGCTCAACTCCTGCCGACCGCTCGTCCGTAATCTCCAGGCTGCTACCTGCTTCCTCGGCCAGCGCCGCGACGGTTTCAATCAGTCCCCGGGGCAGGATCAAGCCGCCGTCGATTGTTTCATCGAAGCTGTGCAGGAACCGGGGCACGTTCCAGGTGGAGGCTCGCATCCGCTGCCGCTCGTAGAACAGCGGGTTATGCATCGAGGCCGCGTGCCTTAGCGTCGCGGCCAAGCCCGGTGTCAGCTCGGCTTGCACCAGCCGGATCCCGGCACCGAGCTTGGCGCGGATGACCGGCGTGGGCACCGGCCGCGTCGCCGAGGACATCGCCGGCGCCAGCCGCGTGACTTCCGACCCGGCCAACACCCGGCCACCCTGCCCGGCTGCACGCTCGCCTTCGCGCGGGCTCATCCTGCCCAGGGACGAGAGGTAGGCCCACTGGTCCGGGTACGGCTCGAGCGTGCCCGGGTTCACGAAGACAGTCCTGCCGTCATCGCGGGCCCGCTTGAACAGCGGCGCAGCAATCAGGTTGCCGATCCCGTCGGCCGGGAGTAGATCCTGGGACGGGAACAGCCGGTCGTAGCTCGTCAGCTTCATCCGCCCCCGCAGCGCCATCGCCTCCCGTAGAAGCCCGGTGCCGATACGCCGGGCGGTCGCTGCCGGGACAGGGGCGGTGAAGAACACCCACGCATGAGCACCCACGCCCGACCTCGATACCTCAAGCGCTGCAGGCACCCCAAGCGACCTGGCCGCTTTCAGGTACATCAGCGCGTCGATCATCGCGTCGGGCCCGTCGAAGTCTGCCGCCAGCCACCAGCACCGGTCCCGGTCCATCAGGGGGTAGAGGCCGATGTGCATCTTCCCGGACAGGTGCCCGGCCAGCACTTCTGCGGTCAGCGGCAGGTAATCGCGCTCGGAGCGCGGAACGCCCTTGCGGAACCCGCCCCGCGTGGCCGGAACCCAGCCCGACTTGCCGGTGCGGCGGTTGTCGTAGCGGATCGCGTAAACATCTGTGCGAGCGGCAAACAGCGCGCCGAAGAATGCCACCTTCTCTTCTGCCCCGGAGTTAGCATGCACCGGGCCGGGCGGTGCCTCGAAGAACCCCGCCTGCGCTGGCCCCGGCGGCGCGGCCTCCCTAGAAGTCAGCTCGAGTAGCCGCAGCAGACGCACGTTCTCAGCCCGCAGCCGCCTCAGCTCGGCAGCCACCGCAACGGGCAACTCGCGATCGATGCGGTCGAGAATCTCGCTCACGCTGACTACGGTACGTGCCTGCAACAGCCGACGGTGGCTGCCGGATTCAGGCTGATGCGCTTGTTCGACGGCCTTTGTCACACGGCCGCACACTGGACCAGGTTGTCGTAGCAGCCCGGACAACCATCATCGACCAACGCACAGCACAGGGCATCTGCGCGACGTGCTGGTCCGGACTGTCGGTGTCCTGGAGCGAACCATTCCGCAGACTTCGCGACGCTGCCGGCAGTAGGCAGGCCCGCCAGGAGAACGAGGCAGGACGTCGGCTGCCCAGAACGCCTGTTCCGCGAGCCTGGCTGGCGTCACTAAATAGAACTCAGGCTCGATGACCAAAGGTGGGAGCCAACGTGCACAGGCAGTGGGCCTAACGTCCGTAGTCATAGAGCGATCGCGGGCGACATCAGGCAACCCCAAGCAGCAGTGGCGCCTGCCTGGATGGCTCACAGAGGACTGACGATACATTCGAAAAATAGCTGTCGGGATGGCGGGATTCGAACCCGCGGCCTCCTGCTCCCAAAGCAGCTCCAGCCAATCGCTGGGCATCCTTAACCCCGCGGACAGTTCCTTCGCCCTCCACTTGATCGCTGACCACGCCGCGATGATGCACGGCGACGGCGCCGATCTTCGCGCGACGCCACCCGGCCGCTTCGCTGATGCTGCCGATCTGGCGTGTCTTCACGTTCCGCGACCTCAAATGAGGTACCGTTTCGTGAAGTAGATTCGGGACTTCGCTGAGGAGGTCGACCGCATGCCGACGCAGGTATACGTGGAGAGCGCTGCGGTCGACCGGCTTGCAGAACTCGACCTTACTGCCGAAGTCATCGAGCGGGTTGTCCGTCGGGCAGACGCTGAGGCAAGCACCTGCACGCGCCTCGATCCGCCGATCATGGAAGGCATAGTGCGCTGGGCTCGCACGACCCGCTTCCTTCGCGAAGAGCTGGTCATCGGAGGATGGCGGTACGACAATCCCCGGAATCTGTCGCGCACTATCCACCCCGGCGGCGAGTTCGCCATCGTGGTCACGACCGGGGACGAGATGACGGCGGTCGCCGAGGTCATGCCGAGGACGAAGTACCCGAAGGGCTTCGCGACGGCCAGCGCGGTCGTGATCAACGAACAGCTTGCCTTTGAGTACGAGGGCTTCTGCGCTGACCAGGCAGACGGTCAGGCGCAGGATGCGGGCGACTTGCGGACGTGGCTCCTGCTGTTCCACGTCGACGAGGACGGATTCCACGTCGAGCTGTCTCTGCCCGACGCCATCGTCGACGGCCATATCACCAGCTGGATAGATCGGATCATCCTGCCTGTCTTCCCGCGCGAGGATGACGCGCTGACCGTGTCTGCCGAGTCTGGGGACGACGGGCAGGGCGATGTCGTCGTCGACGTGAGCCGCCGCTAGCTTGCTGGGAGGAGGCCGCAGCTCGATGCTCAGCCCGTCAAGATTGGCAATCGCCCGCAAGCGCCGGGGCCTGACGTTGACACAACTAGCCGGGCTGACGGGGCTTAGTACGCGTTCGCTTTCCGTTTACGAGAACGGGCACCAGATTCCGGCGGCAGAGAGCTTGGTCCTGTTGGCTGACACGCTGTGCGTAGCTCCCGCCTTCCTGACTGGACCGGATGTCGAGGAGATCCCGGAGGACGCGGTCAGTTTCCGTGCGCGCAGCAAGATGACCGCGCGCCAGCGTGACCGTGCCCTGAGTTCCGGTCGTATAGCGCTCCTGATCAATCAGTGGATCGATGACCGATTCCGCCTGCCGAGCCCGGACATCCCGAGCCTGACGGGGCAGCAGCCAGAACCCGCGGCCGAGATGGTCCGGGCACGCTGGGGGCTTGGCGAGCGACCGATCGGGAACATGCTGCACCTGCTGGAGGCGCATGGCGTGCGGATCTACTCGCTGACGGCCGAGAACAGAGAACTAGATGCCTATTCGTTCTACTGGCGCACCCAGCCGTTTATCTTTCTCAACACCAGCAAGTCCGGCGAGCGCGGCCGGTTTGATGCTGCACACGAGTTGGGCCATCTTGTGCTGCACGGCGAGCATCAAGTGCCGAGCGACCGGCCGACTGCGGAGTTGGAAGCCAACCGTTTTGCGGCTGCCTTCCTGATGCCGCGAGCCGGTGTTCTTGCCCATAGCCTGCGAAACGCGATGCTGGCACAGATCCTGACGGCAAAGCGCACGTGGAAGCGTCGCCGCCATGGCACTGACCCACCGTTTGCACGAGCTAGACCTGCTGACTGAGTGGGGCTACCGTCACAACTGCGTCCAGCTCTCACGCCTTGGATATAGAAGTACCGAGCCTGGCGGCATCCCTCGCGAATCCTCACAGCTGCTCGGCAAGGTACTTGCGCAGGCCCGGCAGCAAGGCGAGACTCCGGCGGTCATAGCAGAAGCACTTGGCATTGGCGTCGACGAGTTGCAGGCGCATATGTTCGGGCTAACCCTAATGCCGGTTAGCAGTCGCGTACCCCTCGGCCCGCCGAATCCCGGTTAGAGCATCGTTGGCGCGCAGCACTAGGCCCCTCTGCTAGCGGGGAGGTAGCCCGGCAGGTGCAGGGCCGGCGTAGTCGTTACAGACTCGCTAACGCGAACGCACAACGTTGGCGCCGAAGCCGCAGCTTCCGCGCGACTTCGCGAAAGCAGGTGCTGATGGGTCTTCCCATCGGCCTGGTGATCACCGGCCGTGACTGCCGTCTTGATCGAGGGTCTACGGTCAAGCGACAGCTGGCGCCTGGGCCGGGACCGGTGCCGGGGTGGTAACTCTCTTCCTTGCGGTCCTGGGAATGCTGGCCGCCCGTCAACCCAAGCCGAAGTCAGATCTCGCTATTTGAAGCGAATCGGGCTTCAGGATCTTGACGACGATCGCAAAGGCGAAAGGTGGTCGAAAGACATTGCCTTAACTCGCGCCGCAGCAAAGTTCCTCTGGTTGTCCGGGACAGCAGATCGTGCTGGTCGAGCCAGGTCACCTGGAGGAAGGAGAAGAGGTTATCTCTTTGAGAGCAGCTTTATGCTGTGCCAAGATACAGCGATGCCATAAAACGTCCGATTGCGACTTCCCGAGCTGTTGCTACGGTCTTTCCGGGATCGGGTTGAACCAGTCTGAAGATCTGCCACCACCTACATCCGTTACCAGCAGAGAGTAGACCTTCAACACGCAATTTAGCCCTCTCGACTAGCCCGCCTGGCGTGATGGCCTGCAGATCCACGAACAACTGGCTGTTCGATCCGTACTGCTGGCTAGCCGCAGCGATGGCCCGGTTCAGCAGCGCGGTGTTCGTCTGGCCCTCGTGCATCCACGTGTTGAACGTGGCGCACGCCTGCGAGCTACTAGGGCTGGACGAGCGGTGCACCGCACCGATCACGGCCAGCAGGACCAGCAGGGCGATGACACTGACCGCGACGAGGATGATGTTGAGGCGCGTCATTACTGCGCCTGTGCCGAGCACGTCAGTCCGGCTTCGTAGGGCAACGACGTGCCATCGGGCAGCGTGCCATCGGATATCTCTACGGCCCCGGTGAGCGTTTGCCCGCTATATGCCTGGGAGCCGACGATCTCGCTGCCACCATCAAGTGGCATGAGAGTCATCTGACCCCCGTCCACGGTTATCGGCTGGCCGATAGTTCCCCCGCTGGAATTCATGATCGAGAGCGCGAGAGCCGGCACTGTCGCGACCGCGCCGGTGTTATTGGTGACCTTGACGACAGGCATCAGGTAGTACTCGTTGGTTCCCCCGTAAGCGTTGAAGTTCGCAGTGGTGTCGGGGACAGCCGTCACCGTCCCGGCCGTGTTGACGAGATCCATTGAGCACGAGACTGTCCAGCCGCCAGAACTGGTCGAGGCTGATGACCCTGACCCGCTACTGCTGCCGCCGGGAAGCACGACCAAAAGGACAACGATCACGACGACGAGAAGGGCCGCCCCACCGAGTAGCACGATGCGTGCGCGCTGGCTCATGCTCGTGAACAGCTTCCCGACCCCGCTGCTGATCTGCGCGAAGGCGTCCTTGCTGCTGTTGTTGTTGTCCCCTATAGCTCTGCCCCCGACAGTTGTGTGATTACGGCTTGCCGCCCTTGATGACCGTCAGTCCCGACTGTGGCGGCTGAGCCGGTTGTTGCCTGGTGTGCGTCCTGATCAACTCCTGAACTTAGGCATGCGGCAGCCGGCGATGGCGCACACCATGGACGTTGAACACGATGCCGGCCAGTCCCATCAGCGGAAGCGGCCATGGCGCGCCACCTGGCAGGCCGCCGTGCCACGTCATCGCGACAGTGATCACGACGTATAGAACGATCAGCGCAACGCCGATCAGCAGCGACCCGTTGTGACGCGGCTGCCTCCGCAGCGGGGTCTTGAAGTCCCGGCGAAGGATTTGGTAGTCCGCGAAGCTGCCACCCGTTGCACGGTTGTACTGCTCGTAGTTCCGGTAAATGCCCCAGGCACCGAGGAGCAGGCCGACGCCCGCACCCTCGGCAAGCCCGAGATCCTCTGGCGTCATGGCGTGAGCCCCGCAGCCTTTGCGCCGTAGACGGCCTGCGCGTGAGTGAACTGGCTGCCAGCCGAGGACTCCAGCTGCTGCACCAGGCCGCTGTAGCTGAATCCCTGTCCATCGGAGACATAGCCCTTGGCAGCGATGGCTGCCTGCTGGTCCCAGTTCACCGAGACGTGGTTGACGGCGAAGGTGGCGTCGGCCTGAGAGAAGCCGTTCCCGGACGGAGAGTCAAGCTGCGAGATCAGCCCGGCGCGTGAGAAGCCCTGGCCGTCGCTCAGGTATCCCTCGGCAGCGGTGATGGCCTGCTGCTGAGACGTGGTGTACTGCGGTGACTTAGACGGTGTCGGCGCTGAGCTACTGGCCGGCGGCGGTGTTGGCGGTGCAGAACTCGGCGTGTTCACTGTTGCTGCTGTGGTGCAGCCCGCTGCGGCTGTCGCGAGGGCGACGACGGTGGATGCGCTGATAACGGTCTTCCTGGTGCGGAGCATGATGATCTCCCCCCGATATGCCGTTGTTCCCCCGATTCGACCCTACGCCTGCGATACGTAATCGCACCACTACCCTGCGTACGCAAGTGGTCAGGCGGTGCTGGATCGCCACGGTTGCGTAGGGGCGAGGCTAGGTGGCCGGATACCTGCCTGCCCATGCATCCAGGTCCGCGCGCAGCGGGTGCTTCGGAGATCTCGACGCCAGGGAAGCCAGCGTTGATCATGCGGGTGCGGAACGCACAACCAGCCGATAGCAGCCCAAGAGGGTGTTGTGTGCATGCACTTTCCGGGCAATCTGCGCGTCCTACTGCACCTCAACCGGAAAGCAGTCTCATTGCAATGAAGGCTGCCCTGGATACGCGCTGACCGCCGTCCATGCGGCGTCCTCGTTCAACGTCATTCCGGTCCTGTTCCTGGCGATTCGCGGTTCAGGGCAACGCCTACCGGGGAGATGATGAAGGCCCTCGCCCAGACCTGCGCCCTGACGAGCGAAGAGGCCGCGAATCACGCCGAATGGCTCGGCCGTGGCGTATCTACGGGACCAGGCCCGTAGTGAAGGGCTCTTGCGGGTACGGCGCGCTGGGAGCGCTGATGACCATGACGGAGTACGCCTGCTTGCCGTGCCCGTATGGTGTCAGGCCTGACAGTGTGATGGCGGCGGGGTAGCCGGAGTACGTGCCTTCCGCGCAGTTCGGGGTGCAGTTGTCGACCTCCAGGACGCCGGTGCCATGTGCCGTCGGCGTTGCCCAGCCAGACCAGGTGAGGTATTTGACGTAGCCGGAGCCGTCAGCAGAGGTGACAATCTGCGTCGGCTCGGTCTTCATACTGACCCGGCTATAGCTCGTTGTGCAGCCGTCAGCGGGGAGCGTGCAGCCCGGAAATCCTCCGGGAGAGACGGCCGCCGTGCTGGCCGTTGGTGTGGGAGCCGGGCTAGTAGCTTTCTTTTGAGCTGCCGCTGCGATGGGCGGGTGCGCCGGCGGCTTGCGGGATCTGGTCACGAGCACGGCGCCGAGAGCGCCGGCGGCCAGTACGGTGTCGACGGCATACGGCCACGGCGAGGCTGGCCGCTAGGACGCGCCCGCGGGCCGCCCTTTTCGACCGCTTGACCAAGGCGCCTCTTGGCGCCGTTTCCGGATGGCTTTGCCGTCCGGGTCGAGGAACAGACATTTGATCTGAGCGCCGTCTTCGGCGAGCCGACGCAGGCTGTGCTCGGCGTACTGCTGGCACAGGAAGTTGAGTGACAGGCCGCAGGCGCGGATGCTTCGTGCTCCGTCGAAGAGCGCGGCATCTTGGCGCTGAACTACGAACGCGTGTCATACAGCGACGACGTCCGAATAGCTCCCCGTGTTCAGTGCGATTGCATCGGAAACTATTCATATCGGATGGCCAGAAGGCAAATCGGACAGGCGGACGGAACCGTGGCCGCGAAGTGCACACGACGGCATGCGTGCGAGTTCAGGTCCGATATGGACAAGCCCTCCGAACGGTTCGCACAATCCATCGACCTAGCCGCGCCCACAGTGCGGCACGTCCGGCATCGCCGACCGCGCCGCCGCCGCTCGCCGTCAGTTTGACCCCGAGCAGGTCGTGGATGGTCATGGAATACGCTCACATCGGCCGCGGGACGGCTGGCCGCAGCCCGGTTCAGCGACCAGGATCCTCCACTCGTTCAGCGCATCAGCCCGCTGTAGCTCCGCCAGCTTGGCCTGTGCGCTTCGCGCCGCAGCGCCTCTTTGTTCAGCTGCCTGGCTTCTCTGCATATTGCGGGAATGGAGCTGCGACGCCAGGAAGACGATCGATGGGGTAACGGGAATGGGTATTCGAAGTCCTCAGGGCACGAGTAATAGTCCCATGGGATCGTGTTGTCGCTGAACCCGGCTGGGGGGACCAGCAGGCTCATCGCGGACGACACCTTCGACAGGCCGCTTGGATAACCAAGCCGACAAGCGAGCCCACATCAATGCTCGCACAGGAGATCCTGTGCTGCCGAACCAGTCTTGGCGACCAGTGATGAAGCTTGTATACGGCGGGGAACAGTCCAATTGCCGAGGAGCCGAGACAGCGGGCGTAGACGTCACGGTAACAGCGGCTGAGTTGTACGAAAACTCAGTGCCATCTACTTCGAGCCCGATGAGTTGCCCTACAGCTATTGCCGTGCTGCATATTCGATGACGACGTCGTCGATCGAGGTGTCGTTGTCGGCGTCGTCAATGTCGATTTCGCTCGAGTCGGAGGGGGCGGGGAACCCAGTCCCGGTGTCGACTCCGACGCTGTTGTCGTTACCGAGGTGAACGTGATCGGGTCGCTGAAGTGCCATCCGCGTCCAGCGTCCCGTCGACGACCAGGAGGGGTAGTCGCTGATCTGCCGGATCCTTCATAAGTCGACAGTGAGCCTTTGACGACGGTACCGGGGGTGATGGTGACGGTAACGCCGGAGGCGATGGTGACTCCCTGGCATCCCGATGTTCCGATCAGCCACGTGGCTTGCTGCAGATGCCAGGTGGAACTCGCGGAGACGACGCCGGTCAGGTAGAAGGCCGGGATGCCGCCGCTGGCGGTCTAGCCTTGCAGCTGATCGAGATCGAGTGAGTTCGAGGACACCGAGTACGCCGGATTGTCAGCGCCGCCGCTGGTGACCGAGTTGTCCTCGAGGGCGATTCCCTGCGTGAGGTAGACGCCGCCTCTGGACAGGTCAGACAACGCATCGTTGGCAAGCGTGACCGCTCCGCTGGTGGTCCCCGTCACTCCGATCCACGCGTAGCTCATGCGGCATGCTCCAGGTCAGCCGATCCTGCTCCTGACAGCCACAAGCCGCCCCAGTCGGAGGGGGCGGGGGACCCAGTCCCGGTGTCACCTCCGACGCTGTCGTCGTTGACCGAGGTGACGTGATCGGGTTCGCTCAGGTCCATCCGCGTCCAGCTCTCGTCGACGACCAGGGAGGGCAATCGCTGAAATTGCCGCATCCTTCCTAAGTCGACAGTGAGCCTTTGACGACGGTACCGGGGGTGATGGTGACGGTAACGCCGAGGGCGATGGTGACTCCCTGGCATCCCGATGTCTCGATCAGCCACGTGGCTTGCTGCGGATGCCAGGTGGAGCTCGCGGAGACGACGCCGGTCAGGTAGAAGGCCGGGATGCCGCCGCTGGCGGTGTTGCCTTGCAGCTGATCGAGATCGAGTGAGTCCGAGGATACCAGTACGACGGATTGTCAGCGCCGCCGCTGGTGACCGAGTTGTCCTCGAGGGTGAGATTCCCTTCCGTGAGGTGACGCCGCCGTCGGACAGGTCAGACAACGCATCGTTGGCAAGCGTGACCGCTTCGCTGGTGGTCCTTGTCACTCCGATTCACGCGTAGCTGATGGCGGCATGCTCCAGGTCAGCCGATCCTGCTCCTGACAGCGACAAGCCGCCCCAGTCGGAGGGGGCGGGGGACCCAGTCCCGGTGTCACCTCCGACGCTGTTGTCGTTGACCGAGGTGAACGTGATCGGGTTCGCTGAGGTGCCATCCGCGTCCAGCGTCCCGTCGACG
>CAVVBL010000016.1:0-364758 GCA_963746485.1 uncultured Actinomycetota bacterium
CTTCGGAGAACGCGCTCTCGGCCAACCGTCCGTGATCCCACCGGATGAGCTCCGTTCTCGGACGCCGGGACCACGACGCGCGTCTAGCTACGCTGTCGAGCTGAGGGAAACTACTTCACTCCCAGCTGAACCCTCCAAAGTGATGGCACCACGTCGCCTCAAGTCGACCAGCCCTTTGGACAATGGAATGAAATCGAGGCGCGTCTTGCGAGCTATCTCATTGATCGAGAGGGGCTTCTCGGACTCTGCTAGCGCCCCAAGTATTTGAGCCTCGAGGCGGGTAGGCGACGCAGTGGTCGTCGCCTCATCGTCAATGCCCAAGAACACGCTCAAGGCGTCGCCGCCCCCGTACCTGGCGTCGCGCGGTGGTGCAGCCGGGCTACCCGACGGCCTCTCAGCCATTCGACTCGCACCTCCCTCGCCGTTGGCAGTCTACCATTCCATGCGTCGCCTGCCGAGCCTCGACGGCTCAGTAACCATGCGAGGGTCATCGTCATCGCCAGCGGGGGGCACCGGTGGACGCCTGCCGCCAGTCGTACCGAAGTGTGCGTGCCGCAGCCAGGGGCAGGTCCCGTGCCGGACCGTGCCACCTTCCACTATTTAGATGTCAAATTACTAGCGTTCCAAGGGCGAAGAGAGCACCCCAATCGCCTTGGGCTTAGGCCTGGCGGAATGTCCAGTCTCAGTTCTAGTCTCATTCATCCAGGTACACCGACGTCGATCGACGTGCACCACGGCTCCCTGGACAGGCATGCGAACCTCAGTGGCCTCTCCCGCACAGTTATCCTTAATCCTGAAAGCTTCTCCTCCAGTGAGACATGGGCGTAGATCGTCATGGTGACCTCGATGGCGGAATGGCCGACGATCTCCCGGACCACGTGCGGCGGGACGCCAAGATCTATGCGGCGCCGCTATGCGGGGCCGGGTCCGGCGCTCCTCGCGCCGGGCTGTGCGTTGGGACACCCGCCCGCCGCCCGCGCCGTCCCAGCCATAGCAGTGCCACCAATCTAGGCGGGTCAATCGGCAGCCCGGTGATGAGTACGGCGCAAGGCCGTCTACTCGGCTTCGATTGTCCCGCTCGCGGCCGCCGCTCCCCAGGGATTTGCGCCTGCGAGGACGACGGGCAGGACCAGGTGCTCAGTGGGTACATCCTCTTGCAGGCCGCGAAATTAGTAGCTCCGAGGTCCGTCCGCGCCAGGCGATTCGTTAGTACGTGTCAGCGCCTGAAGGCCGACGAGGCGGCGCCAGGCCGGTCAAGACGGTAGATGTAATGCAGCGCATCATCAATCGGGTTGTCGGGCGACATCGGGCCTTCAGCGGCCCGCTTCAAGCCAGCCTTCTCCAGCGCACGCCAGGAGGCCACATTGGCGGCCACCACGGCGACAAGCACCGCGGGCGCATCAGAATACGAGGTCCAGGTGTCCTCAACGGCCGCAGCGATCATGCGGGATCCGAGACCGCGACCGCGCAGCGCTGGGTCCGCGATGAGGTAGTCAAGCTCGACGGCGCCGACTGGCACCTCGATAACTGCCGAGAATTTCGTGAGATCCTGGGGGTAGTCGCAAATCGCCGAGCGCTGCAGCAGGCCGATTGGCAGGCCGTCGAGGAGAACGAGGAGGTCTTCCCCCGGCTCCTCGCCTCGCGTACTCGCGCCGAAGTCGCGCTCGACCGCCTCAAGGCTCGTCTCATGATTCCACCACCGGGCGACCTGGGGCTCTCGCAGCCACTCGGCCAGCATGGGAAGGTCCCCCGCAATCAACGGCCGCCACGACAAGAAACCATCGCTAATTCTCTCCACCGTCACAGCGTAGATTCCGGAAGGGAATCGTCCCACGCGATGGTCTGACACTAGCCCAGCCCGGACAAATGGTGATCCGGAACATGCGCGGAACGACCTCCGCTGCCGCCGCCACCATTTGTGCAGTCGGCGCAGGTCAGCGGCGAGGTTCGTGCGATCACGCGGGCGGCCTCCGGAGCCGTGTGCGCCCTAGTGTGGCGTCTCGTTATTAGCCGGTGATTGATGCGAGTGCGACCGGCCTTCGTGCAGGGGTCTGTGCGGCGTGCCAGAACCGGAAGGGCGACCAGCAGGGAACTCGCAGTTATCCGAGGCGCCGTAGCGCTGTCTCGATAGCGATCTCGACCCGGGAAGTCATGCCGGGCACATCGACGGGACGGCGCCCAGCGACCTGACCGCAGATCCACTTCGGCCCGCTATCGTCATAGTGCAGCAGGGCATACAGGTCCCACCACGGATCGAGAGTCACCCCGGCGAGCGACTCATAGAGCGACCGAAGCTGCTCCGACCACTCGGGCGAGTAGAGCGCCGCCAAGTATCGCCGGCAGTGCCCGACGTCAATCGCGCGCGCCCCCCGATGGATGCCGTTCCAGTCGGTCAGTCCAGTAATCCTCCCGCGCGACCACAGCATGTTGACAGGCAGGAGATCGCCGTGCAGAAAGACGGCAGTATTCTTGGGCGGCGGCGCCGCCATGACACCAAACGCCGCCTTCCACATCGCCGGCTTCTGTGCGTCGACCGGCACCTGAAACCCGTCTAGAGGAGCGATCCAAGAATCCGTCCAAGGTCTGAACAGCTTCGCGGGGAGATCGAGGGAATGCAGCAATACAGCAATCTCCGCGATCCTCGTCATCCACGACCGAGGTTCCGCCGGATTGAGGTGAACATGCCCCTGCAACCGTGTCATCAGCAACGATGGCGCGCCCCCAGTCGAAGCACCAGCAACATCAGTAGCCAGGATGCCCGGAACCGGGAGCCCGCTTCCCGCCACCACACCAAGGTTGGCGATCTCCTTCTCCAAGCTCCCATGCAGGCCAAGCCCGCCTGGGTACTGCCGCAGTACGACGAACGTTCGCATTCCACGTCGCTCGACAGTCAGCCGATTCACGGCGGAGCAGACGCCACCGGTCAATCGGCGATAGCCAACGATGCGACTGCCCTGACCCATCGACGCCGCAACCCAGGCGAAAGTCTCCACGGAGGGCCGACGCTGCCTGAACCCGCCATCCCTCCAGTCGCCGTCGGTCATGAGCGCGAGCCTATTCGTCAGGGGCCTGCGGCACCTCGCGCGGCATACGTACCAGGCGATCCTCATGCGGCCATTGTGCGCGCCCGCCGCCCTTCGGACAGGTGTGCCGCCACCACCCTTCGCCGGTGGTGACAGCACCGAGTGCCCGGCCTGTCGCGTCACCTTCCGGCAGCTCGTCGGGTCGGGTGAGCGGGCAGAATGACCGTCGGAAGAAGCGATCAGGGCGATCCGCTGACCACAGGCCTAATCGTCATCTCCAGACCCGGTCGTCCTCAGCCGGCGGCTCCGCCGATGCCGGCGAGGTCGCCGCGACGGGCCATGAAGGTGACCCCGAGGCTCATGAACGACGTGCGCAGGAACCGCAGCCATGTGCGCATGTCGACCGTGTCGTCGATCTCGGCTGCCAGGAAGATGCCGTCGATCACCGCCAGGCAGAAGGCCGCGAGCTGGCCGGCGAACTCGCGGACGTCCTCGTCCTCGGCGGACGTGAAGATTTCGGCGAAGGCCTTACGGAAGCCGCCCGCAGCGGTATTGCGGACACGCCGGATCACTTTCATTGACGCTTCAGAGCTGGGCTGTTCCAGCGCGAGCAGCATAAGCACCCGCAGGAACGGCTCGTCGGCGAGCGTATCCGCCACGCTGTCGAGCAACTGCGAGAGGCGCTCCGCCGGAGTTCCCGACATCAGCTCCCATCGTGGCAGCGATGCGAGCCACCTGGTCGCGCTGTACTCGACGACCGACACGAGCAAGGACTCTTTGCTGTCGAAGTGCCAGTAGGTCGAGCTGGCGGAGATCCCGGAACGCTTGGTGATCATGGACATGCTGGTGCCGGCGAAACCTCGCTCGGACATCAGCTCGGAAGCCGCGCTGAGTATGCGCTGCCGCGAGTCCTCAACGGCCACGGAATCACCAGTAGAACGTTCCATACAGAAACGTTATCTGCGGCGGGCGCAGCTGGCCACAATCGGCGGTGAGATCCACCTGATTTATTGGAGTTCATAGATGTTTGAGCCAAGCCAGCTGATTGACGCTCACCATGCTCCGTGAGACGCTCGTTCCAGAACAGGTCATTTGGCAACCCGGAGCTGGAATGACGGCATCGTCCGTAGCGAGGACCAGACCACCGGATCGCAGCGCCGGTCAACCCCGGTGGAGCGTGGCGGACGACCCCGAGCTCGGCTCGGCTCGCTCCGTCCTGATCCGCGCTTCCGCGCTGCTCCAGGCTTTCTCCCCTGAACGCCCCGTCCTCAGCCTGGGTGACCTGGCCGCATGCGCGAACCTGCCGAAGTCCACCACGCACCGGATCGCCGCGACTCTCGTCGGCTGCGGGCTCCTCCAGCGCTACGGCACTTTCGGCTACTGCGTCGGCTCGTGGCTTCATGACGTCGGGATGCTGGCACCGGCCCGTTACCGGCTGACGTCCGCAGCGGCCCCGTTCCTGCATGAAGTGCACGAGCGGACGCGGGCGACCGTGCACCTGGGCGTGTGCTCGCCGGCCGGCCCGCTGTACCTGGACAAGGTTTCCCGCTACGGCGGCCCGGCGTCCTTCACCCGGCCAGGCTCGCATTTCCCGGTGCACTCAACCGCGCTCGGCAAGGTCCTCGCCGCATTTGCCGACGACGGCGGCGAGCTTCTCGCCAGATCCGGCTGCCCTCGGTTCACGCAGCGGACACTGACGTCCAGGCGCGAGCTGGCCAGCGAGCTCGATTCGGTCCGGGAGAACCACGTCAGCTATGACCGCGAGGAGACGGTGCTGGGCATCAGCTGCGTCGGCATGCCGGTGTTCGACCACTCCGGCGGATGCCTCGCCGCTATCTCGGTTTGCGCGCCCACCGTGCAGCTCGACGAGCGGCGCTCAGTGGCGGCTCTGCGCCGGGCGGCGCAGAACATCGGCCGCGCGTACGGCGATGCCAGCCTGACCCGGCCGGTCTAGCTGTCCGCGGGCCGCGCCGGCCGCCGGTGACCCCAGTAGCTGCCGCGCGTCGTCTCGGTCGGGATCCAGTCCGCGTCGTCGATGACCCTGGCGCCCCAGCCGTACTCGACGCTGAACCCGGACGGCGTCGCCGCGTAGAACGAGAGCATCTGGTCGTTGGTGTGCCGGCCCAGTGACTGACGGATCCGGACGCCGTGGTCAGCGGCGCGGTCGAGGGCGTAGCCGACGTCATCGACCGTCGCCACCTCCAGCATGAAGTGAGCCAGGGCGGGCCCGCGGCCCCCGCCCAGCGCCAGGCTGTGATGCCTGCCGTTGCAGTGCAGGAAGACCACTCGCGTGCCGCTCAGCGTCATAGTGTCGCTGAGCCGGAAGCCCATAACGTCCATATAGAAGCGGCTGGTCTCATCCACGGCCTCGGTCACCAGCACGACATGCCCGAGCCCGAGCGCGCCGGTCACGAAGCCGGACGTTCCGGCCGGGGAGATGAACGGGGTGTAGTCGAGCTCCGCGCCCCAGAACAGCTCGTGCTGAACGCCGTCAGGGGCGACGAAGGCCACCAGATCAGTCACCCGCCGCTCCTCGGCTAGCTTCGGGTCGCGCCCGACGGCGATCCCCGCGTTCTCCAGCTCGCGAGCAGCCGTGTCGAGGGCCGCCGCGCCTGCGACCTCCCAGCCCACTCCATCGATCTGCTCGGTGTCTGAGGGCCGGATCCGGATCCGGTACGGACGGTCGTCAGTCCGCAGCAGCAGGTCACCGGACGCGACGGTATCGGTCATCACCCCGAGTACGTCGCTGGCGAAAGCCGACCAGCCGGGCACGTCGACGGCACCAATCGCGAGGTAGCCGAGAGCACGAATATCCATGGTGTGTCCTTACCTATGTCCGGCAACCTAGGGACGGGAGAGGAACTCGAGCACAACGCGCTCGAAGTCGTCCTTGCGCTCCACCTGAGCCCAGTGCCCGCACTTCGAGAACACGTGCAGTTCGGCGTTCGGCATGCGGCGCCACGGAAGCAGCCCGTTCTCGAACGGCACCATCCGGTCGTCTCGGCCCCAGGTAATCAGGGTCCGGTGCCGGATCCGGTGGGTGAGCGCCCAGACCGGCGGATCGTCACGGAACCTCGGGTCGCTCAGGCTGGCGAAGATCGCCCTGGCCGACTCGACGACCCCCGGTTCCAGCGCGTTCTTCAGTCGCTCGTCGATCAGGGCGTCGGTGACGATGGAGCGGTCGGCGACCATCGTGTGCACCCAGGCCACCATCGCCTCGCGAGTCGGCGCCGCGAGAAACTCATCGAGCCGCTGCCAGCCCTCGCTCACCGGCGGGCCGATGACATTGATCCCGCCGGGTCCCATGAGCACCAGCCGGTCCGCGCGCTCGGAATGCGACAGCGCGAACTGCATCACGACCACGCCACCCATGGAATTGCCGAGGAAGTGGGCGGTCGGGATGTCCAGCCGGTCCATCAGCGTCGCCACCGCGTCCGCGGCGACGTGCGGGTACCGGCGGTCCAGCGAGCCCTGGGGGCTGCGGCCGAACCCGGGCATGTCCAGCACGATGGTGCGGTACTCCTTCGCGAACACATTCAGGTTGCCGCGGAAGTTCGACCAGCCGCTGACGCCGGGGCCGGACCCGTGCAGCATGATCAGCACCGGGCCGGTTCCGTGCTCGTGATAGTGCAGCGGCCAGTCGCCGTCCAGGACATGGCTCGTCGCGTCGTGGTCAAGCAGCTCGGTCATGGCTCTCCTCAGGGTCAGACAAGGCCACTCTGCTGATCCGCGGGCGCAATTCCAATAGGTGCGTTCTGAGTAGTGGGACGCGAACCGCCGCGCGGCCCCGGCCGCCGTTACCGTCAGGTCGAAGGCAAGCGGAGAGGCCTGAACGGAGTGGCGATGAGCAAGAGCCCGGTACTGGAGCAGATCCGGATCGACGCCGGCTTCTTTCAGGCGCGCTCCGGCGACGCTGAGGCTCTTGGCCGCCTTCCCGACGAGACCGTCCGGCGGATGCGGGAGATCGGCGTCATCCGTATGCTCCAGCCGCTGGATCGAGGCGGGCTGCAGGCCACTCCCAGTGAGTTCTTCGAGAGCGTCATGGAGATCTCGGCCCTATGCGGCGCGGCTGGCTGGGTCGCCGGCATCGTCGGCGTCCACCCGTGGGAGATGGCTGTCTGCGACCCGAAGGTGCAAGAAGAGGTCTGGGGCTCCGACGAGGACACCTGGATCGCCTCACCGTACGCGCCGATGGGCCGGGCCCGCCCGGTCGACGGCGGCTGGATGCTCAGCGGGCACTGGCAGTTCTCGTCGGGAACGGATCACTGCGACTGGATCTTCCTGGGCGGCCTCGTCACCGGCCAGGCCGGCGAACTCGGGCCCGCACCGCAGATGATGCACTTCATACTGCCGCGCGCGGACTACGAGATCGTGGACGGTTCGTGGGAGGTCGTCGGCCTTCGCGGCACCGGCAGCAAGGACATCCGCGTCCGTGACGTGTACGTTCCCGCATATCGGGCGGTGGACGCGGACGCGGTGATCGACGGGCGCGCCAGCCGGGACGCCGGCCGGACTGAACCGCTCTACAGGATGCCGTGGTCGGCAATCTTCCCGGCGGCGATCACCGCCGCCGTCATCGGGATATGCGAGGGCGGCATCGCCGCCTGCATCGACTACCAGCGGGGCCGTCCGCGAAGGGTCGGCGAGGCGCTCGCGGCGATCGGCGAAGCCGCGTCCGAGGTACATGCCGCCCGCTGCCAGCTGCTGGCCAACGCCAGCGCGATGTTCGACCTGGCGAGCAGCGGCCGGGAGGTCCCGATGACGCTGCGCGCGCAGGGCCGCCGCGATCAGACCAGGTGCAGCTGGCGCGCGGTCGAAGCGCTGGATCGCGCGTTCGGCCGCTGCGGCGGCAACTCGATCCGCCTGGACCAGCCCGTCCAGCAGTTCTGGCGCCACGCGCACGCGGGCCTGAACCACCAGATCAACACGCCGGGGGCGGTGTACCGGAACTACGTCCTCACCGAGCTCGGCACGCCGCTGCCCCCGGACGCCTTCGTCTGACCGGGCCTCGGAGCACGCCGGCCCGGTGCTGCAGCCGCCGTGCCCTTCAGTCAGGTGGCTAGCGTTGCCGGGTCACGGGCCAGACGGCTCAGGTACCGGTGCACCGCGGGCCGGCGTACACCACTGCCGGCAAGCTAAGGGCGGTGGCCGCGTCATTGGTGGCGAGCTGCACGCCGGCGTCACGCGGAAGTGCCGAGGGGTCGATCACTATGACGGTCCTGTTCCCGGACGGCGGGGTGGCCGGAGGACCAGCCTTAACCATGTGCGCAGGGCCAGTTCCTGGCAGTGTCCCCAGCCGCTGGTAGGGCCTGGGGAATACCTGCTTCAACAGAGTCGATGGGCGCAGCGGCGACGGTGGTACGGATCCGAACGCGGGAGTGCCTCCGGGGTAGGGATGGCACGCCAGGTTCCGCTGGCTCGCGAAGGTGACGCTGGCTGGCACGCTGTCGGCGCGGAGCGTGCTTTGCAGCCCGGCCGGGTCTTTGAACTGGTTGATTCTGACGGAGATATTGCCGTCGGCCAGTCTAGTGACCGTCCAGGCCGTCAGCCGGACATGAGTGGGGTGAGTGAGCTGACGGCTGGCGGCGCCAGCGGGCTGATGACTAGTGCCGCCAAAGGCGCCGGACAGGCTCAGGGCGACGACCGTGACCGCTGCAGTACCGGCCATCGACAGTCCGGTCATCCGGCGGCGGCGGCGAGCCCGGCCGGTGATGATGATCGCCGCGGTATCTGGGGCGCTGGGCATGGGAATCGTGGATAGGGAGTCGGCTGCGGCGCGCAGGACATCGGCGTCGCTCATTTCGTCGTGGACGTTCACTGACTGGCCTCCGTGGTCTCGTTTGGGGTGAGTTCGTGCCGCAGAGCCGCCACGCCCCGGGACAAGTGCATCCGGACCGTTCCCGCCTCGATCCTCATCTGCCTGGCGATGGTGTCGGTGTCCAGGTCAAGGAAGATCCGCAGCGCGATCACCTCGCGCTGCCTGCGCGGCAGGCGCCATATGGCGGTCAGCAAGGTGGCGTCCAGGCCGCTGGCCAAGTCGCCGGGAGCAGTCACGTCGTGATCAGCCAGGGGCAGTTCGCGGCTGCGCCGCCGCCACCACGAGGCCCCGGTGTTCAGCGCGGTGCGCACGACCCATGCACGGGGCGCCGGATGGTGGCTGACCGTCCGCCACGACATCCAGGCTTTGGTGAACGCCTCCGCCACCTGGTCTTCGGCTAGCTGCGGGCTGCCGACAACAGCCACCACCGCCCGCAGGCAGGGCTCCCAGCTAGCCTGGAAGAACTCCGTGAACTCCGCTTGATGGTTGCTCACAACCGTCTAACTCCGACAGAGCACCGATCCGCATACCGCCGGGCTGAACTTCCCCGAAGGCGCGCACAGCGACCGGACGCAATCTAGCTGGCTAACGGTTCTCCGCCCGGCCTACCATGATCGCCCTGCTCACGCGACCTGGGATGACTCGCGGCACGGGCTAACCCAGCAGGTCAGTCGCCGAAGGTCGGCTACGTGTCGTGCATGTCTGGGGCACGGCCCTTGGGCTCCTCCAGGCTTCATGCCTGCCGAGAGCAGTGAGATCGAGCATCGTGTAGAGGCTTGGGATGTACTCGTTGCCGCGTCCGTAAGTCGAATAGGTATGGAAGATCTCGCTGCCCGCGCGCAGGAAACAGCTGGTACCTGGCTGCTCACCGGACCGCTCGCCGCCGAGCAGGTTCTGTGCGGACCGGTATTTCTGCTGCTCCTGCGGAACCGACTGATCCATCGTGACCTGGAAGTCGTAGTTGAAATCGCTGCCGTAGGAGGAGTACCAGGGCACAGTCCAGCCTCTTTGGGTCCGGTACCCCTCGATCTTGGCTAGCAGGGCTCTGGACACGAGGGCGAACGCGGTCTCGCGGGCGCGCAAGTGCGCGAGAAGTCCGTCCGACAGTTCGTCGATGAAGTTCGCGCACGACGGGCACGCCGCGTCCCAGCCGGGGTCGAACATGATGTGCTGGATAATCAGCTGGCGGCTGCCGCCGAACGGACCGGCCAGCGTGGTTGGACCGTCCGGGCTTTCGAAGACGTACTCTTTCTCGACCCTGACCATCGGGAGCCTGCGCCGCTCGGCTGAGCGCATCCCGCCTGCGGGTCTCCTTCTGCTCCTGCGCCAGCAGCCGCAGTCTGGCCTCAAGCCACTGCTCGCTCGACACAACCTCGGGGAAACCATCACAACCTCCTGGCCGCAGCGGGACTTGGGACGGCGCAATCTGTAGGTGAGACTGCCCACGGTGCGAAACTAACCGGCCGGGTCACGCGGCTCCGCAGGTCAGGGTGGTCTCACCCAATGTACGCATAGAACGATGATATGATCGGTCTATGCGTAGTGATGCTCCGAGGCTGCTCCCCGTTCTGCGGTCGCAGCATCAGGCCGATCTGCTGACGATGCTGCTCTTGCACCCGGCGCAGGAGTTCACGATCACCGAACTGGCGCGACGGCTGTCCGTGCCGCAGTCGACAGTAAGCGGCGAGGTACGCCGGCTCGCCGACGCTGGCATTCTCGCCGACCGTGCCGTCGGCCGTGCCCGCCTGGTGCGAGCGAACACAAGCTCGCGGCTTGTCGGGCCGCTGACGGAACTGCTGACGCTGACTTACGGCCCGCACGTGGTCATCGCGGATGAGTTCGCCGGGCTTGAGGGCGTAGTTAGGGTGGTGATCTTCGGATCGTGGGCTGCGCGCTACAACGGCGAGCGGGGCCTGCCGCCGAATGACGTCGACGTGCTGGTCGTGGGGGCGCCTGACCGGCTCGCCATGTACGCCGCGGCGGAACGCGCGGAGTCACGGCTAAGTCAGCCCGTCAACCCCGTCGTGTGCCCGCCGGAGCAGTGGGCGCGGCCCGCCGAGCCGTTCATTCGCGAGATTACGTCTCGGCCGTACGTCACGGTCCTTGACCGGGCGACGGACACGGCAGGAGGGCCGGAATGAGCCGGTGGCGGGTCGGTGAGGCTCAGATCGAGAGGCTCCTGGCAGGCGGCGAGCTACAGGCGGTGACCGGAGCAGCCGCTGACGGCGAGCAGTGGCTGTCGAAAGCGCACCGCACTCTCACCACGGCTGAAGCCGCGGCCGACAACGACCCGGACAGCGCGTTTACGCTCGCCTACGACGCCGCCCGCTTCGCCTGCACTGCGTTGCTCGCGCAGCAGGGATTGCGCGCTACAACGCGCGGCGGTCACTACGCGATCGAGGTCGCCGTCCGGAGCCAGTTCGATGGCACATTCGACCAGTTCGGCGGACTACGGCGGCAACGCAACGAAATTGAGTACCCGATGATTGTCGCCGCGCAGCTAACGTCAGCCGACGCCCGCTCTGCCGCCGCGCTGGCGACCGAACTGATCGAAGCCGCAGAGCAGCTATGGCAGCACCTCGGCCTGTTCGGATAGCAGGCGGCACGGCCAGTGATGAGCGGAAGCCCCCGCCCGGGCAGACTCGGTAACAGGAACCCGAGGCACTGCGCGCGCTCAAACGACGCCTGTCCGACGTCGTCTACCGAGCGCTCCGGACCGACTGGACTGCCGCGCCCGTCAGCCAGGCAGCTTGACATAGGAGCAAGGTATGCCTTCGATCGACGACATCGCGGCGGAGTACGTGGAGCGGGCCGCCGCCCTGGACCCGTGCTACGCCACTCACGCCGGGATCGCGGGGTACGACCACGAGCTGGCGGATCTCAGTGCTGACGGGTTCGCCGCACGGGCCGGGCTGGAGCGCTCAACCCTCGCGGCCCTTGACGCGGCCGAAGCCCCGGAGCCGCGCGAGGAGGTCGCGCGAGCCGCGATGCGGGAGCGGCTGGCGCAGACTGTGGAGGGATACGACGCCGGGGACACCACCAGCGAACTCAGCACCATCAACAGCTGGGTGCAGAGGGTACGCACGGTCTTCGACCTGATGCCCGCAGACGGCGAGGAGGCCGCCGCTAACATCGCCAGGCGGATGGCCGCGGTGCCGCGGGCTTACCGCCAGCTGTCCGCGACCTTGCTCGACGCGGCCAGGGATGGCCGCCCTGCGGCCAGGCGGCAGGTCGAGGAGGTCGCCGGGCAGTGCGCGGCCTGGGCCAGCCCGGGGGATTCCTTCTATTCAGGACTGGTCGGGCGGCTGACCGCAGTCCCGGACTCGCTGCGGGAGGAGCTGGGCGTGGCCGCGCGCGCGGCCACGGCCGCTACGGCCGAGCTTGGCGCCTTCCTCGGCCGCGAGCTGATGCCGCTGGCCAGGGAGAAGGATGCCTGCGGGCCTGAGGTCTACGCGCGGGCGTCGCGGTATTACCTGGGTGCCGCCGTGGATCTGCGGGAGGCCTACGCCTGGAGCTGGGAGGAGCTCGCCCGGCTGCGGGCCGAGATGGTACGGGTCAGTAACCTGGTCCGGCCCGGGGCCACCGTGGAGGAGGCCGTGGCGATCCTGGACGAAGACCCGGCCAGGCGCATCGAAGGGCGCGAGAACTTCCGTGTCTGGATGCAGGAACATGCCGAGCGCACCATCTCGGAGCTGGACGGGACGCACTTCGACATTCCCGAGCAAGCGCGCCGGATCGAGGCCGTGATCGCACCCACCAACGAAGGAGGGATCTACTACACCGAGCCCTCCGAGGACTGGTCCCGGCCCGGGCGGATGTGGTGGTCGGTGCCGGACGGCGTTGAGACCTTCTCCACCTGGAAGGAGGTCACGGTCGTCTACCACGAGGGCGTCCCCGGCCATCACCTGCAGATATCGCACGCCATGGCGGACAGGGAGAGCCTGAACCGCTGGCAGCGCATGTCCTGGGTATCCGGCCACGGCGAGGGCTGGGCGCTCTACGCGGAGCGGCTCATGGAAGAGCTCGGATACCTGGACGACCCGGGAGCATATCTCGGGATGCTCGACAGTCAGCAGCTGCTCACCGCCCAGGTAGCCCTGGACATCGGCGTGCACCTGGAACTGGATGTTCCAAGGGGCACCGGCTGGCGCGAGGGCGAGCGCTGGAATGCCGAGATCGCCTGGGAGTTTCTGCGCGCCCACTCAAGCTGGGATGAACGGCTCCTGCGCTCCGAGCTACGTCGCTGCCTCGGCTTGCCGGGTCAGGCCCCTTCATACAAGCTTGGCGAACGGATCTGGCTGCAGGCCAGGGAGGACGCCATGGCACGGGCCGGAGGAGCCTTCAGCCTCAGGGACTTTCACGCCAAGGCACTCAGCCTGGGCGCTATGGGTCTTGACCCGCTGCGCGAGGCGCTTGCCCGCGTCTAAGGACCCGGATGAGCCCCGGATGAGTCGGACCGGCGACCTTGGTGACCGTCGCGATGCTCGGTGCCGCTAGGCCTGCGCGGCAGAGCGTTTCCGGAGTCTCCGGGCACGAAGGACCGCGCTAACTGCGAAGCACAGGATGAGGCTCACGGACGCAGCGAACACGGCCGAGTGTTCGGCGCGCGAGTGGTTGCCTTCGGTGACGATGCTGAGCAAGGCTGCTGCGCCGATCGACAATACGCCGCCCGCGCCCAGCCAGTCGCGCTTGACCAGGCAGTAACAGACGGCCGCGCCGATGGCGGCGCCGAAGAGTGCCGCGACTAGAGCCCGGGCGTCCATCTGGGGTGCTCCGTTCCGATCCTGACCTCACAATCCCGGAGGTCGCCTCATGGCTGAGTGCGCCAGGCTTGCGGTCAGTCCTGACCGCAAACTTCGCGTGCATCGCGTACTTTATCGGCCAGGCTGCCCGAGCGGGCATTTGACGGCAGCCTGACGGTAACGGCCTGACTTCAGGGCCCGCCGCGGGCGAAGGCGCCGGGACGACGGGGGCGGGCAGAGCAATGGTCAGCTCAGCGGAATCGCTAGCTTCGGCCAGCGGACCTTAATCAGCTCGGGCGTAATGTGGCCGGCATGTCATCCGGGCTGCGACTGGAACGAGTAACCCAGGAGAACGTGAGAGCCGCCTGCAAGCTGAAGCTACGGCCTGACCAGGAAAATCTCGTCGCGCCAGTCGCCTGGTCGCTGGCTGACGCCTACACGGTTCCCGATATCGCATGGCCACGCGTGATCTACGACGGCGACCAGCTGGTCGGATTCATCATGGCAGTATTTGATCCGGATAACCCCGACGACCTGTTCCACAGCTACCTGGTACGGCTCAACATCGGCGCCGAGCACCAGGGCAGCGGCTACGGCTCGTTCGCCGTCGAAGGCCTGTGCCAGGAGGCCGTGCGCCGCGGACGGCGCCGGCTGACCGTGTCCTACCACCTGCAGGAAAATGGCCCGGAAGGTTTCTACGAACGTCTGGGTTTCCGTCCCACAGGCCAGCACAACCAGGGTGAGGTAGTAGCCGAGCGCATCCTCACGCCAGGCCCGACGGTCAGTCAGGCCACCGCTCGCGGATAGGCGCGCCCGGGACTACGCGCCTGCCAGATAGGCAAGTGCGGCCTGCAGATTCGCCTCGCGCGGGTTAACCGAGTCGATTGTCAGGCGATCGTCCGTCCAGGGCGGAAACGTCGCGCGGCGCTTCAGGACAGCCTCCCAGGTTGGTTCCGGGAAGCCATCAATATGCCTGACCCGGTGCGTCAGACGATTCCGGAAGACGTCGTCGTCGCTGCACTCGACAACGATGAACCTCAGATCGGCGTTCGTCTGAGCCGCGAGATCACGCCACTGGGCACGAGCCATCTCAGGACCGTTAACGGCATCGACGATGACATGATGGCCGAGCGCAATCTGCTCGGCGGCGAGAGCGCCGACGACAAGGTAGGCAGCGTGGTGCGTGGGGCCGGACGGGGTGACGCCGGCGCGCCACATCGCCGCCTCAGCCTGATCTACCCCCAGCACCGCGCAGTTCAGCGCTTGTCCAAGATCGAGAGCTAGCGTGCTCTTTCCGGCTCCTGGCAGTCCGGCCACAACAATCAGCATTCCGAGAGTTTGCCATCAGGCCCGACCGGCCGGCCAGCCGGGCGCCGGTGGACGGCGGAGGTTCGGTGGCGGTCGGGCCGGCGAATCACAGCCGGCACGTTCGATGCCTGTGCCACAGTCCTGACTGTGGCGCTCGACGTTCTGCCGGACTGGTTGCCAGGCTGGTGCCTGGACCATCTGGGCGGCGAACCCCGCGACGTGCTGTTCCGGGTGCAGCAGGTCTCGATGGTGTTCGGTCTGCGGCTGGCGGGCGGCACGGACGTTGTGGTGAAGGCGCGCGCCGATGACGGCCGGGCCGCGTCGTGTGTCGCGGCGCAGGCCTGGCTGGCCGGGCGCGGGTTTCCCTGTGCCCGCCCGCTCACGCCGGTCGTGGCTGTCGGTTCCCTGGCTGTGCACGCGGAAGAGCTCCGGCCCGGCGGCGAGGTGCTGCGCGGGGACTCGCCGGAGGTGACCGCGTGCTACGCGGAGTTGTTCGCCCGGCTGATGGCCGAGCTGGCTGACCTGACCGTCGCGCCGCCGCTGCCGAATCCGCCTTGGGTGCGCTGGGACCACTCCGGGTCCGGGGTGTGGCCGGCGATCGGCTTCCTCGATAACCGGGACCAGAGCGTCGTGCCCGCGCACGTCGTGGACACGGCCGAGAGGGCCAGGCGCCGGATACTGGCCGCCGGCCTTCCGCGCGTGCTCGGCCACGCCGACTTCGAGGCGCAGAACATCCGGTGGCACGGCCGGGAGGTATCGGTGGTGCACGACTGGGACAGCCTGGCATGGCAGCCGGAGGCGGCGCTGGCGGGAGCGGCGAGCGGGTCTTTTGCCAGTTCCGGGGCGCCGGCGCTGGCGCCGATCGAGAGCTCCGAGACGTTCCTGCTCGCTTACCAGGCAGGTCGCGGGCGCAACTTCACGGGCGCGGAGCAGGAGATCGCATGGGCGGCCAGCGTGTGGATGGCGGCATACAACGCCCGAGAGGACGCGCTGCACGGCGGCATCTCGGGGTCCTGCGATGTGCTCCGGCGACAGGCAGCCGAACGCCTCCGCCGGGCTGGTGCCTAGTACCAGAGAGCAAGACCAGCGAACGCAACCCCTGCGGGAACGTCAGTGGTCGGACTCGGCTCCCCAGCGTCCGCGCGAACGACCACCAGCACCTCAGTCCGTCCACACCAGGCAGAACGGCTTGCCGGCCGGATCAGCGTAGACGCGCCAGTTCGGGCCGGTGCCGTCCAGTCGGGTGGCGCCGATGTCGAGGGCGGCCCGTTCGGCTGCGTCCACGTCCTGGACGGTCACGTCGAGGTGGATCTGCTGCGGGTACGCCGGATCCGGCCAGCGCGGCGCCGTGTAGTGCTCCACCTGCTGGAACAGCACCGGCTGCGAGCCATCCTCGCCGATCATGGCGACTCCGTCCGCCTCGTACGTCACCGGCTTGCCGAGCAGCGCCGCGTAGAAGTGGCTCAGCGCCTTCGCGGCGGGGCAGTCGAGCATGACGCCCGTCATGGTGGTCCGCGGATCGTCCGGGCTGGCGCACAGGTCGAACGGGTGGCCGGCCGGGTCGGCCAGCGTGTGCCACCGTTCGTTGCGGCGCAGCAGGCTGGCGCCGAGCTGCTGGGCGCGTTCCGCCGCCGCGTCGATGTCCGGTACCCGGAAGTCGAGGTGCGCCTGCTGCGGATGGTCCTGGTCCGGCCAGCGGGGCGGCACGTGGTCGGTGGCCAGTTGCAGGCCGATCCGCCAGCCGTCGCCGGAGTCGATCGTGATCCAGTCGTCCTCGTCCTCGCCGTCGTCGGGGACACGTCGCCAGCCGGCGAGCTGCTCGTAGAACCGGGCCAGGAGTCCGATGTCCGGGGCGTCCAGCGCCACAGCCCGGAGCGAGCCGATCGGCCGCTGGTGCGGTTCGGAGGTCATGCCCCCGATCCTGCCAGTCCGCGTGCTCCACACAGTCCCGATTCCCGAGGCAATGGGCTACCTCATGCTGCGGCCGCTCCTGCCGGATGTCCCCGACGAAAACATTTGCGGCGTGACCACCAACAAGGTCTTCCCGTCAGCGACACCTGGCACGCGCTGCTCCTGGACGCACTCACCGGCATCCCAGATGTCCGGGCAGGTGACTCGGTCTGGTGGCACTGCGACATGATCCACAGCGTCGCTCGCGTGCAGAACCAGAAGGGCTGGGGCAACGTGATGTACATCCCGGCTGCCCCCTGGTGCCCGCGCAATGAGCGCTACGCGGCCGCCGTCCGGGAAGCGGTCGTCACGGGCGCCAGTCCCAGTGACTTTCCCGCCGAGAACTACGAACGTGACTGGCCCAGTCGCTTCCAGCCCGGCGACCTGAACCAGACTGGCCGACGCGGCCTTGGCCTCGACTGATCTGCCACGCGTGGTGGCGTCAGCTCAGATTGTCAGTGCCTCCGCCTAGGGTCGGGCCATGGCGGATTGCAGCTTGTCTGTGCCCGATCGCGAATACTTCTTGGCTGAGCCGCACGTCGCTGCTTTGTCGGTGTCTGCCGGTCAGGGCCGTGGTCCGTTTACCGTGCCGATCTGGTATCAGTACGCGCCCGGCGGCGAAGCGTGGATTCTGACCGAGGCCGCGTCCCGGAAGGCAAGGCTCATCGAGGCTGCGGGGCGTTTCACCCTGATGGTCGAACGGGTCATGCCGACAGTCCGGTACGTGTCGGTCGAGGGTCCGGTCACGCGGACGGTTCCGGAGACCGATGAGCTGCTGCGGGAGATCGCTGCCCGTTACCTGCCGCCGGCGGACGTGCCTGCCTACATCGAGTTCGCCCACGCGGAACTGCGCGAGCAGGTCGCGATCTACCTGCGCCCGGAGCGATGGATGACGGCAGATTTCGGGCCAGGAGCCGAACCACCGCGGGTTACTTGATCTGGCTCGGCTAAAGTCAGGGCGCGCCGGGCTTTACCTGGAAGCGGTCCCGTGAATGCCTGGCTAGTGGGGTCAGGACACCACGAACCAGCCATCCATCGTGCTGGATGCGCGTCAGAAAACACCTCATATGCACCCTTCGTGACGCCTGCAGCGCCGGAGCACTGTGACCCGGCAGCTGCTGAGCAGGCGGCCGGACTTCACCTCATGCGAGGGATAGCGGATCACGCCGCCGGCTGGCTCGGTTCAGGTATCGCACAGCGCAGCCGGCTGCCTGTGTTGACAGTCTCGGGCGCGGGGAGGAAAACGGTGGGCGGCCGCCTGCAGCGCCTGACTCCTGCCACCATCGCCGGCGGCGGGCCCGGCCTGTGCCTCACCGGCCGCGGGCTGCGCACGGCACGTAGGAAGGCGAGGACAATGAATAGTGACGCCAGGACGCTGTCCCTGCTGGAACAGCACTGGAAGGCCTCCGAGCGCGGGGATAACGACACCGAGCACGCGATTTACGCCGAAGACGCGATCCTGGACTATCCCCAGTCCGGTGAACGCTTCCACGGCCGGTCGAAGATCCAGGCGCAGCGCGGCGGGCATCCGGCTGAGCGCCATTTCACCGTCCTGCGGATCCGTGGCGGCGGTGACCTGTGGGTCAGCGAGGTCGTGATCACCTATGACGGCGCGCCCACCTACTCGGTAAGCGTCATGGAGTTCGCCGGCGATCTGGTCACGCACGAGACCCAGTACTTCGCGGACCCCTTCCCGGCGCCCGCCTCGCGGGCAGCGCTAGCTGAGCAGATCCCCGACAGTGAGCGATGAGTAACCCCGTGCGCGGATCATGACGGCAGCCGTCGCTCCTGGCCCAGCCTCGATGACGTGCTGCTGCCCGGATCCTCCTCGGCGGGGCACTGCCCGCCGAGGAGCGGGCCAGCTTCAGCGGTCGTGGTGCTCACTCGATCCGGGGGTCGGGCCAGCGCCGATGACGCCGCGAACGAGAGATCTCGTGTCAGCGCCTCGCGGTACGCGGCCGTGCACATGGCTGCGTGGCCGGGCTGCTTAGCGCAGTTCCTGGATGCGGATCAGGTTGCCCGCGGGATCGCGGAAGGCGCAGTCGCGAATGCCGTATGGCTGGTCGGTTGGCTCCTGGACGACCTCGGCATTGCTGGCCTGCACGCGCTCGAAGGTACCGTCGAGATCCTTGCTGGCCAGGAGGATCCAGCCGTAGGTGCCCTTGGCCATCATCTCGCTGATGACGCGGCGCTCGTCGTCGGTCGTGCCGGGATCGGTGGTCGGCGGCGCCAGAAGGATGGACGTGTCGGGCTGGCCGGGAGGCCCGACCGTAATCCAGCGCATCTTGCCCTGGCCGACGTCGGTGCGGATCTCGAAGCCGAGGGCGTCGCGATAGAAGGCCAGAGAGGCCTCCGGGTCGTTGTGCGGGAGGAAGCTCGCGTGAATGGTGATGTCCATGACGATCACGCTAGCCGCGGGCCGGCGACCGGCGCTTCTCGATTCCTGACCGGTCTGCTCACCTGTCTCGACTTAATCACTTTGCGTCGCGGGCGCCCGGTCGCCTAGCGTTGGCCCCCCAGAAGCCGCGGGGGCGGGCACTGCCTGCGGCTTTAACACCGCAGATCGGGGGTGCAGAGCGCAATGAGCTGCCGCCTCTTCGCACTCTGCTTCGATGCGAATGACCCGGTTCAGCTCGCGCGCTTCTGGGCCGGCGTCCTCGGCTGGGAACGGGCCGGGAACCCTGCGGACGGCATTGCGCTCCTGCCGTCCGACGACACCGGGTTCCGGATCCGGTTTCTGCCAACCCGGCAGCAGAAGGCCGGCCCTAACCAGATGCACTTCGATCTCACGAGCACGTCGGTTGAGGACCAGCAGCAGACGGTGGCGAGGTCGCTCAGCCTCGGCGCCCGCCACATCGACATCGGCCAGCGCCCGGAGGAGGGTCACGTTGTGCTCGCGGACCCAGAAGGCAACGAGTTCTGCGTCATCGAGCCGGGTAACAGCTTCCTCGCGGACTGCGGATTCATCGGAGCGGTTGCGTCCGACGGTTCACAGGAGGTGGGGTACTTCTGGAGCGAAGCGCTGGGCTGGCCGCTGGTCTGGGACCAGGACCAGGAGACCGCGATTCGGTCGCCGCATGGCGGACCGAAGATCACCTGGGGCGGTCCGCCGCTGACGCCGAAGACCGGGAAGTACCGGCTGCATTTCGACCTCGCCCCGCCCGGGCACGGTGACCAGCAAGCGGAGGTCGACCGTTTCGTCTCGCTCGGGGCGACTCGCATCGACACCGGCCAGGGCGACGTCAGCTGGGTGGTCATGGCCGATCCCGATGGCCATGAGTTCTGTGTCCTGACCCCGCGATAGCGCGCCCCTGGAAGTTACTTCACAGGAAGTGGCTCGCTCATCCCCGTGTGACAATTGGCGACGTGGTTTCTGCGAGCCTTCGTGACTTCTTCGTGGCCAGCGCCAGCGTTGCCGGCGCGCTTATCGGATTGCTGTTCGTGGCGCTCACTGTGGCCTCGGAGAGGCTGGCCAGGGCCGAGAACGGCGGACAGTTTCACCGTATCCGGGCCTCGGCGGCGCTGACGGCCTTCACCAACGCACTGACGGTGTCGCTGCTCGCGCTCGTTCCCGGCCAGACGATCGGGCCGACCGCCGTGGCGGTGGCCGGCGGTGGCCTGCTGTTCGTGACAGCATCGCTTCTGTCCCTCATCCGCTTGCGCCAGGTGCACCGGCGAACACTGCGCGACGGGCTGTTCATGATCGGGCTGATCGTCGCGTTCGTGGCACAGCTGATCGAGGGAATACGAGTGATCGTGCATCCCGGCAACACTGGCGCGGTCGAGTCGATCGCAGTCCTGGTGACGATCTGCTTCCTGATCGGGATCGACAGGGCGTGGGAGCTGATCGGCGCCCCGTCAATCGGTATCACTCAGGAAGTCGCGGCCATAATCCGAACGCACGAGCCCGGCACTGACAGCTCGGGCGGCGGAGAGAAATCGCCGTAGCGACGCCTGTACGGGTGCTGCCCGTCTTCACATGAGGCCTAGCCAGTCATGGCCCGGATGGATGCGCTGCAGCATGGCTGCCAGCCAGCTGCGCTCGCCGGATGTGAGCAGAGGCAGCACGCCGGCCAGGTCTGCCTGGTCCTTGGGCCTGGCGTGCTTTGCCTTGAACAGCAGCACGATCTGCGGCGCCAGGAAGGGAATGCCGGCCGGGTCGCGGCGGATGACCTCCTCGTAGGGCAGGGCGATGCTCTCGTCGCGGCGGCAGACCCACTGACCGTCCCGCTGCGGTTCGCGGAAGATGTCGAGCCGGTAGATCCGGCCTGACTGCCCGTCGGCGTCCGGCTCGCCCGCCTCGCCCGCCTCGCGCACCTCGCTGACCCACGTCTGATGATGGACGTCGAACGCAGGGCTGTCGACCGGCCACAGCTGCCCCGGAGGCGGCCCGCCGGCCACCTCGATCTCATAGCCAGCCAGCGCGTTCCGGACCTGGCCGAACGCCTCGCGCGTTGTCGGCACGGCGATCTCAAGGTCCTCGTGCTCGCGGGTCTGCTCGCCGCGGAACAAGTCGAGCGCCCAGCCCGCCGCGACGCACCACGGTGCAGTCACTCCGCGGAGCAGCTGCGCCAGCTGCGGTGGCGCCCACGCATCCCAGAACGGATCTCCTATCGGCCGTCCTCCCGGCAGCAGCGGAACGTCATCCTCTGCAGGCATGCCAGCCTGCATATCACGCGCGGCCAGGAACGCGGAACGGCGATGATTTGCCCGCGGCAAAACAGGGCACTGACTGAATGTGCCGAACGTGGCACGATTGTCGTGCACCGTTCCTGTTGGTCTCACTTGCCGGGATGTGAGCCGCGTGCAGTCTGACATTGATGCGCAGCTGTTCAACCTCATGCAGAGTCCTGCTCAGAGGGATCTGGCCCGCGTCCTGCGCGGCTATGACACCCACCAGGTCGACGAGATACTCCGGCGGCTTGACGCCGAGCTGGACGAGCAGCGCGCTCAGGCCCGGCTTCTGCAGCAGGAACTAGAAGCCGCCCGCCTCCGGCTTCAGGAGCAGGAGCGGCCGGCTCAGTCGCGGCTGGGCTCACGGATCGAGCAGCTCATCCAGGGGATTGAAGAGGAAGCGGCCGAGATCATCGGCGAGGCACGCGCCGCGGCGGCGGATACAACACTGGCAGCTGAGGCTGACGCCGCCCTGCTGCGGGCCGGCGGCAGAAACGAGGCAGCGGAACTGCGGGCCGGCGCCCAGCGCGAAGCCGAGAGCCTGCGGGCGTCGGCTGAGAACGAGGTTCAGATCATCAAATCTGGGGCCAGGAACGAGGCCGACGCAATCACGGATGTTGCCAGGAGCGAGGCCGAGACCATGAAGGCCGAGGCCCAGCGTGAGGCCGATGAGATTAAAAGGCGGGACGCGGGGGCCAGTGCTCAGGCGGAGCAGATCCGCGATCGCGCCCGCAAGGATGCTCATCAGATGGTCACCAACGCGCGGGCCAACGCTGACGAGCTCATAGCGGAGGCCAGGCGGCTGCTCGCCGAGGCCAGGATGGAGGCCGACAGGATCGCGGCCGAGGCTCGGCGGCAGGTCGATGAGCTCAACGAGCAGGGCAGCAGCGTCGCAGCTCAGCTGGCGCAGATCAGTCAGCTGCTCGGGCCGCCAGCCGTCGCGGGCGAGGACGACCCGGCGGAGCTGAGCGCGGTCTCGGTCGCGGCCGCAGCCGATGAGGAACCCGCAGGGCCGAACGCGGTTCCGGTCCCGGTCGCAGCCGATGAGGAACCCGCGGACCCGAGCGCGGCCCCGGTCGCCGTCGAGTAACCGCAGGACTGCCCGGCTCCCGCTGGCGGCGCCTGCCTGAGCTGCCACGGCAGAGTCCGCGGGATGCAGGTTTTTCTCGAGACCGATCGCCTGACGCTGCGCCGCTTCACTAAGGCGGATGAGAGCAACCTCTTCGAGCTCAACAGCGACCCGGAGGTCATGCGATTCCTCACTGGCGGCACGGCGACCCCGCGCGACGAGGTGAGAACGAGGATCCTCCCCGCCTTCCTCGGCTACTACGAGCGGTTTGACGGGTTCGGCTTCTGGGCGGCAGTGGAGACCTCGACCGGTCAGTTCCTGGGCTGGTTCCACTTCCGGCCGCCGCTGCGCGACGAGGCCGTGCCCGCCGGCTGGGACGAGGACGGTGTCATCGAGCTGGGTTACCGGCTTCGCCGCACCGCGTGGGGGAAGGGCTACGCGACCGAGGGGTCTCTGGCGCTGATCGACAGGGGCTTTACCGAGTTCGGCGTACGGCGCGTCGTCGCCGAGACGATGGCGGGTAACCGCGGTTCCCGGCGCGTGCTGGAGAAGGCCGGCCTGACCCAGACCGGTTTCGTCGCAGCCCCCGGGCCAGCCGGAGCTGCCGACGACGAGCAGGACTTTGTCGTTTATGAGCTTTTCCGCGCCGAGTGGGAGACGCGCCGGGCAGAAGGTAGGCGCGCCGCGAGGTAGCGCGCCGTGACGCTTCCCGGCGCGCGGGCTACTGCCGCGGGCGGTCCGGCCGCGACGACCTGGCCGCCGTTCTCCCCGGCACCCGGCCCGAGGTCGATGACCCAGTCGGCGCTCGCCACAACGTCGAGGTCGTGCTCGACCACGATGAGCGTGTGGCCGGCGTCCGCGAGCCGGTGCAGCTGCGTCAGCAGGATGGCGACGTCGAACGGGTGCAGCCCGGACGTGGGCTCATCGAGCAGATACAGCGTGTGCCCTCGCGGTGTGCGCTGCAGCTCGGTCGCCAGCTTGATGCGCTGCGCCTCGCCGCCGGAGAGCTCGGTCGCGGGCTGCCCGAGTCGCAGGTAACCGAGCCCGACGTCCAGCAGCGTCGCGAGGCTCCGCGCTGCCGCCGGCACGGCGGCGAGGAATGGCGCTGCCTCGGCCACGGTCATGTCGAGGACATCGGCGATGGTCCGGCCCCGGTAGGTGATCTCCAGCGTCTCGGGGTTGTAGCGCGCTCCGTGGCAGGTCGGGCACGGCCCGTAGGTGCCCGGCAGGAACAGCAGCTCGACCGACACGAATCCCTCGCCCTGGCAGGTTGGGCAGCGGCCGTCCGGCAGGTTGAAGGAGAACCGCCCGGCCGCGTAGCCGCGCGACCGCGCCTCGGCGGTGGCAGCGAAGAGCTGCCGTACGCCGTCGAACAGGCCGGTATAAGTGGCGAGATTAGACCGCGGCGTCCGGCCGATCGGCCGCTGGTCGACGGCGACCAGGCGATTAACGGCGTCCAGGCCGGTGACCTTGCGAACGTCGTAGCGTCCGGCCACGGTCTCCTCCTCGTCCGCGTCGTCTGGCGCGGCACCGAGATGCTCGCGGACGACCTCCGCGAGGACCTGCGTCACCAGCGTCGACTTGCCTGAGCCCGACACTCCGGTGATCGCCGTGAACACCCCCAGCGGAAGCTCGACGTCGAGGCCGCGAAGGTTGTGGCGGGTGACGCCATCGAGCCGGAGCCACCCGCCAGGCTCGCGTTCAGTGCTTGCCAGCACGGGTGCCTTTCCGGACAGATAGCGGCCCGTCTGGGAATCGCGCGCGCGTGCCAGCCCGGCGACCGTGCCGCTGTACAGGACGCGGCCGCCCTGATCGCCAGCACCAGGGCCGATGTCGATGACCCAGTCGGCCTGCCGCACGACATCCAGGTCGTGCTCGACGACGAACAGCGAGTTGCCCGCCCGCTTCAGCTGATCCAGCACCGCGAGCAGCGGTTCGGCGTCGGCCGGGTGCAGGCCTGCCGAGGGCTCGTCGAGCACATAGACGACACCGAATAGTCCCGCATGCAGCTGCGTCGCGATGCGGAGCCGCTGGATCTCGCCCGGTGACAGCGTGGTGGCCGGGCGTCCGAGGCTCAGGTATCCGAGTCCGAGCTCGAGCAGGACCGCGATCCGGCTGATGACATCACGGGCGATGGCGACGGCGACCTCGGTCTGTTCACCGGACTCGGTCGACTCCCAGGCCGCGGACGCACCGGCAAGCTCCGCCGTCGGGCGCAGCATGTCGGTCACTGCCTCCAGAGGCATCTGGTTCAGCTCGGCGATGGAGCGGCCGGCGAAGGTCACGGCACGCGCTTCGGGGCGCAGCCCGCTGCCCCCGCAGGCCGGGCACGGCTGGCGGCGGACGAAGCGCATCGCCCGGTCGCGCATCCGCTGGCTCCCGGAGTCGGTCAGCACGTGCATGATGTGCTTGCGCGCGCTCCAGAACTTGCCGTAGTACCCGTAGTCGATCCGGTCAGGCTCCGGCTGGATGAGGACGGAAGGCTGCTCGTCGGTGAACAGCAGCCAGTCGCGGTCCTTCTTCCGCAGCCGGTGCCACGGCTTGTCGATGTCGATGCCGAGCCCGCTGACGATGCTGCGGAGGTTGGCGCCCTGCCACGCGCCGGGCCAGGCGGCGATGGCGCCGTCCCGGATGCTCAGCGACGGGTCCGGCACCAGCAGGTCCTCGGTCACGTCTGGCACGACCCCCAGACCATGACATACCGGACAGGCCCCGGCCGCGGTGTTGGGCGAGAACGACTCGGCCTCAAGCCGGGTCGTCGCGCCCGGCGGGTAGGTTCCCGCCCTTGAGTACAGCATCCGGACCAGGTTCGACACCGTCGTCAGGGTCCCGACCGACGAGCGGGCTGTGGGCGCGCCCCGACGCTGCTGGAGCGCCACTGCCGGCGGCAGCCCGCTCACGGACTCCACGTGCGGCGCGGCCAGCTGCGAGATCAGCCGCCGGGCGTAGGGCGCGACCGACTCGAAGTACCGCCGCTGGGCTTCCGCGTACAGGGTCCCGAAGGCCAGCGATGACTTGCCGGACCCGGAGATTCCGGTGAACGCCACGAACGCGTTCCGCGGGACGTCGACGTCGACCCCGGCCAGGTTGTGCTCGCGGGCGCCACGCACCCGCACCCAGCCGTCGTCGGCAGGCGGCTGCGGCAGGACCGGCCGCCGTCTCGGATTCGCCACTGTGCTGGCCCTACCCCCGAGACCGCCCCGGCATGTCGCCTGGTCAGGCAGTCGGCTCGAGGAGGACCTTGACGGCGCCGGTTCGCCGCGAGTTCTTGACCGCCAGGACTGCCTCGCCCCACCGGCTGAGCGGGAAGCGGTGGGTGATGACCGGCGTGAGGTCGAGGCCGGCCGCGACAAAGTCGAAATAGTGCTCCATAGAGTGCTTGGCGATGCCGCCGACCTCCTCGATGCCGAAGCCGTTCGAGCCGATCACCCTGAGCTCCTTGAAGTAGAGCGGCGTCCACTCGAAGCGCTTCGGCGGTTCCACACCGGACACCACGAGCGTCCCGCCGGTCGCCAGCAGCCGCAGCGCCGTCTCGACCGTCTCGGTCGAGCCGATCGTGTCGTAAACCACGGCGGGTCCGTCCTGCAGCCAGTCGTGCCTGCTCCACGGCTGCAGCGGTGTCGTCACCATCCTGCGCGCCACCTGAGCGACCAGCTCATCAGGCGACGAGGACAGCACCGCATGCGCGCCCAGCCTGGTGGCGAGCTCAGCCCGTGCGCCGGGCCGCGTCGCCGCCCAGATCTCGGTGTCCGGGTACAGGTGGCGCAGCAGCGCGATCACGGCGAACGCGAGCGTTCCCGATCCGTAGACCAGCACCGTCTCGCCGGCCGCTGGCGGTGCCAGCAGGATCGATCGCAGCGAGACGCTCACCGGATCAGCCAGTACGGCCGCGTCGTCGGATACATGGTCAGGAATGGCGAACAGCTGGGACGGATGCGCCGCGAACCGCTCGGCGTGCGCGCCCGCCGCTGCGGCGCAGTTCCCGAGGTGGATGGAGACGGGCAGGGTGCCCGAGCGGAAGTTACGGCACCAGGGGTAGCGCCCGGCCTGGCAGGCGGGGCACGGCGGGTCGATGCCGCGCGGGACGCAGGACAGCCACGGGTTGAGCACCACGCGCTCGCCGGTGTCGGCGCGGCGCCCGACCGCCTCGTGCCCGAGGACGTGCGGGAACGACACCAGCGCGGTGAGCGGATTGTCCCGGGAGCCGTTCAGGATGATCTGCTTGACGTCAGAGCCGCAGAGCCCGGAGAAGGTGGTCTGCACCCGGACCCAGTCTTTCGCCGGAAGGGGCAGTTCCTCGATGTCCTCGATCCCGACGGGCGCGAAGCGGGAGACGTAGGCTCGCTGGTCGACGCGGCCGCCGACGGCTGAGGCGGCCTCGCGGGCGAAGTTGTGCCGGAATACCAGCGCCTTCACGTCGGCTCTCCTTTGCGGTCTACGGGCTGATCATAGGGGCCGAAGACGCCAAGAATGTCGGCCTTGCCCGGATGCCGGCCCGGCGCGGTACTGTCAAGCCGTGCAGGTGCGGCCTCGGCAGACGGGAGTGGCATGCCCATCGGCATCCGCCTGACCGCGTTCGCGGCAGCAGGCGCCATCCTGGCGGCGAGCCTGGCCGCGTGCGCAGGCGCCGCCGGCGCGCCGGCACCGGCAGCCAGCCAGTCCCGGCCCGCCGCGAGCAGCGCGTCGCCGACACCTGCGCCGTCCCTGCAGCAGATCCAGCTGGCCAGCACTCCGCAGCGCGTGAGGGCTCTCGGCGGAGCGCTCGCCGACGCGGACACGATGCAGCTGCTGTGGAGCCGCGAGCTCAACACCGAGCGGCCGATGGGCAGCATCACGAAGGTCATGACCGCCCTGGTCGTCATCGACAGCGGCGACCTGAACCGGGAGATCCGCATCCCCCGGTCAGTGCTCGCGTACGTCACGAAGTACCAGGCAGAAAGCGGCGGCCTGCATCCCGGTGACGTGCTGACGGCACGCGACCTGCTGGAGGCGATGCTGCTGCAGTCGGCCTGCGACGCCGCCTATGTGCTGGCCCTCACCTACGGGCCGGGGATGCCCGCGTTCCTGGCGAAGATGAACGCCATGGCGGCCCGGCTCGGCATGACGCACACCCACTTCACCAGCCCGGACGGCCTGCCGTACCCGACCGAGTACTCGACCTACTCGACGCCGGCTGATCTGCTGACGCTGGGGCTGGCTGCGATGAAGCTGCCGCTGTTCCGCTCGATCGTGAACCAGGCCTTCTTTCACGTCGCGCGGAGCAAGGGGCACCACCATTCGTACTGGTGGGACAACACCAACGACCTGGTCGGCGACTACGCCGGCGCGGATGGCATCAAGGACGGCTACACCGACGCGGCGAAGCACTGCCTGCTCTTCGAGGCGGTCCGGCACGGAGTCACGCTCATCGGCGTCGTTCTCGGCAGCCCGGTCACCGGTCCCGACGCGGCTGATCAGGCGGCGACCCGTCTGCTCAACTGGGGCTTCGGGCTCAGGGGCCGCCTGTGACCGGCACCAGTGCGCCGGCCGGAGCCAGCCGGAATGCCTGACCGGGCAGTCGAGTACCGCTGGCGGGGCGAGGCGTCGGACGCCGAGCTGGTCAGCCTCGTCGAGGCGCACGGCGGCCGGCCCGAGTCCGGCTGGTGGGACCGGATCAGGCCGGTCAGCCTGGGCTGGGTGACGGCGCGGCTGCCGGGCGGTGCCCTGATCGGCTTCGTGAACGTTGCCTGGGACGGCGGCGATCACGCGTTCCTCATCGATACCAAGGTCGCGAGCGCGCACCAGCGGCAGGGCATCGCCACCGAGCTGGTCGCCGAGGCTGTCCGGCAGGCAACGGCAGCTGGCTGCGAATGGCTGCACGTCGATTTCGAGGATCACCTCGCGCCGTTTTACCTCGGTGCGTGCGGGTTCCGGCCCACGGCGGCGGGCTTGATTCACCTGCCCTCGGCTGGGTTATCATCCGGATTGCCGAGATAACCCCCCGAGAAAGACCCGTCGTGCCGATAGAGCCGATGAAGCGGGCAAAGACGCTCAGCGAGCGGATCCTCGCTGTCGTTGCCGCTGCCGTCACTGTCGCCTGGTGCCTGCTGGTGCTGACGCTGTCGCTGAGCTACCAGGGCGAATCTGCAGGATCGACCTGGCTTGTTCGGTGCCTGCTGCTGGTGGCAGGGGCGCTGATCACCGCAACGTTCCTGCGGATGGCCGCGAGCGCGTGGCGGGGAGCGATATCCCGGCCGCTGCGCGGCGGCCGCGGAAGCGTGTGGCTGGCAAGCCAGCCCGGCTGGCGTCTCGCGGCCGGCTGCTGGCTGCTGTTCTCTGCGCCCGAGCTCGGCATGACTGCGTGGCTGCATCACGGCCGTTCCGCGGCGCCGCCGGTGTCGTACCTCGTCATCTCGGTGGTCGGCCCGAGCCTGCTCGCGCTGCTGTTCCGCGTCGTGTGGCGGCGCCAGCTGGAGAACCGCGCGCTGCTCGCGGAGGCGGCTACTCCTTCGCGCTGATAATGGTGCCGAGCTCCGCGCCCTCGCAGATCGCGCGCATCACGCCGACGGCGGCGACGTCGAACACGTGCATGGTGAGGGACTGCTCGTTCGCCAGGACGAACGCGCTGGTATCCATCACGCGCACCCCGGCGGCGAGCGCCTCGTCGTAGGTGAGCCGCTCGTAGCGGACGGCGTCCGGGTTGGTCCTCGGATCGCTGTCGTAGACACCGTCGACGCCGCGCTTGGCCACCAGCAGTGCGTCCGCGTCCAGTTCCAGCGCCCGCTGGACGGCCGGGTAGTCCGTGGTCACGTACGGCTGCCCGATCCCGCCGGCGAGCAGGACGATCGAGCCGTGCTCCAGGTGCCGCAGGGCCCGCAGCCGGATGAACGGCTCAGCGACGCTCTGCATCGGGACGGCTGTCATGACCCGGATATCGATGTCGGTCCGCGCGGTCAGGGCGCCGCGGAGCATCAGGCAGTTCATGATCGTGCCGAGCATGCCGATGTTGTCGGCCTCAGCCCGGCTGATGCCCCAGCCCTCGGCCATCCGGCCGCGGAAGAAGTTACCCCCGCCGACCACGACCGCGACCTGGACGCCGAGATCGCGGACGGAGAGCACCTCGTCGGCAACCCTGGACAGACTCGCCGGATCCGCGCCCGCCCCCGCGTCGCCGGCCAGCGCCTCGCCGCTGAGCTTCACGACGACCCGCTTGTACCGCACCATGGACTGGCCCCCTTCCGGCCGCCGCCCTGGCGGACCGCCGTGCCCCAGTATCGGCGATGAGAAGACCCGTCATGCCGGGAACGAGGTCATCCGCCCCCGGCCGCCCCCGGTCCGCGGTCTTCGTCGTCTCGGTAGCCGGCTGCCCGGTCTCAGCCAAGCAGCAGCGGCCGGACGGTCTGCCAGCACCGGTCACCGGCGGCACTCAGCAGACCGGCCCGGTCGTCGGCTGGCGAGTAGCCGGTCCCGTCGGGCCGCCGCGCGACCGCATCGCCCTCGGTGAGCAGCAGCGTTCCGGGCGCGTGGTCCCAGGGCAGCGTGCGCCAGAACAGCACGAAGTCGAGGCCGCCCTCCAGCAGCCTCGGGTAGTCGACGCCCGCGCAGGAGGCACCGGGGCCGAGTTCGGCGAACCGGGGCGCCGCCGCCTGCACCCGCGCGCGGCCTGCTGCATCGAGGAAGCGCGTGTGGGCGGCGCCGCGCAGTGCCGCCGGATCCGCCGGGGCTGGCGCGCGCCGGATCCGTACCCCGTTGCGCCAGGCGCCGCCGCCGGACTCAGCAACATAGACGCGGTCATCGGCGGGCCGCACGATCCAGGCCGCGACGGTCTGGCCGGCTCGCACCAGGGCTGCCATCACTGCCCACTCGGGCCGCCCGGCCACGAAGTTCGCGGTGCCGTCCAGCGGATCGACCAGCCAGGCGGCCGGCGCTTCCCACAGCGCGCTGACCAGGCCGGGGCTGGCAGCGGTCGCTTCCTCACCGACGACCGGCGCATCGACCAGGGCTTTCAGCCGGGGCGTGATGAGATCCTCCGCCTCCCGGTCGGCGACCGTGACGAGCTCGCCCGGCGATTTCTCGGCGATGTCCGCGGCAGCCAGGGCACGGAACCGGGGCACGATCGCGGCATCGGCGGCCTCGAGCAGGATGTCGGTCACCGCATCGATGAGCATGATCGACACGCTAGCGCTCCCGCTCCCGGCCGGCCGGGGCCGCTCCGGGCCGCGCCCGTGGCTAGCGCTGAAGAGCCTCGAGCAGCGGCGCGAAATGCCCGAACGCCGGCGCCTGCGCGGCCGGGTCCTTCGCATCGTCATCCCAGCGGCGCACCTGGCAGGCAGCCTGCGCGAACGGCAGTGCCGCGAACTCCGCTGCCTCGGCTGCTCCCATCGGGCCGCCCTGCACGCCGAGGGTGTAGACGGAGGCGGGCGAGAGCCGGTCGTAGTAGCCGGCTTCGGTCGCGCACAGATAGCGCTTGGCGGCGACGTGCAGCCGGACCGGCTCGGTCACCTCGGGGCTGAACCACTGCGCCAGCCAGGCCGCGCCCTGGTCGCTGTGCCGGTTGTCCGTTCCCTGCATCAGATCCCGTCCGGTGACGGTGCCGGTGAAGTGGCCGACGTCATGCAGCAAAGCGGCCGCGATCAGCGCGGGCGCGGCGCCGGCCTGCTCGGCGAGCGCGGCGGCCTGCAGCATGTGCGCGGCCTGCGTGACCGCCTCGCCGAGGTAATCGGCGGCGCCCTCGCTGGCGAACAGCTCGCCGATGGTGCTGACGGCCTCGATCTCAGCCCTCCGCTGGAGTGGTGACACGGCTACGCCGCTGCGGGATCGAGCAGAGTAACGCTATCCGCATCAGCTGGTTCTGGCACAGGCGCGCCAGCTTCCCGAAGCGCGGCAATGTGCTCCGCCATCGCCCGAAGCATTAGCTCCTCGGTCTCAGAGCGGCTATCGGCTGCCGCGACAACTCCCGGAAGATCCGGCGAGTACGCCGAGAATCCGACCGCGTCGTCGCCTTCGAAGACGACAATGTAGCCGCGCACCGCTGCTCCCTTCACCGCTGCTCCCGCAGACCGGCCTGTTTCACGATGCTTGCCTCGGTCTTCGGCTTCAAGGTAGCGCTCGGCTTTCCCGCGACGGTAACCTGCCGCGCTTGTCCGGCGTCACGTGCGGGGGACGAAGTAGATAATGCCGACGCCTGCCAGGACGACGGCTGCCCCGGTCACATCCCAGCGATCCGGCCGCGCGCCGTCGAATCCCCAGCCCCATAGCAGCGAGGCGACGACGAAGACGCCGCCGTAAGCGGCATAGATGCGGCCGAAGTCGTGGCTGCGCTGCAGCGTCGGGATGACGCCGTAGATCACGAGGGTGATCGCGCCGAGCACGCCGAGCAGGGTGGGGGCGCCCTCGCGAAGCCAGCGCCAGATCAGGTAGCCGCCGCCGATCTCGGCGAGGCCGGCTGCGATGAACAGTCCGATAGAACGAGCCACGGTCATGCGCTGATTGTGGCGGAAACCCGGTTGACGCAAGCCGCCGGCTTCGGCAGGCTCGCGAACCGTGGCCACGATCTCCCTTGCTGAGAAGCCGACGCTGCTCGGCGAGAATGTGCTGCTCCGGCCCGTCGAGGTGGCCGACGTCGGGGCCGCGCTCGATCCCGACCCTGAGAGCGACAGGCTGACCGGGAGCCACCACGAGTTCGCCGTCGAGACGCGCGAGCGCTGGTATGCCACCCGGGCTGACTTCGGCGACCGGCTGGATCTGGCCGTTGTCGACCGCGCCACCGGACGCTACTGCGGCGAGGTTGTGCTGAACGGCCTCGACCCGGACAACCGGGCGTGCAACTTCCGGATCGTTCTGCTCTACGACCGCAACCGGGGCCGCGGCCTCGGAACCGAGGCCACCCGGCTGATCCTCGCGCATGCCTTCGAGACGGTCAGGCTGCACCGGGTCGAGCTGGCGGTCTACCGGTTCAACCCGCGAGCCCGCCGTGTCTACGACAAGGTCGGCTTCGTGTACGAGGGCACCATGCGGGACGCGCTGCTGTGGGAAGGCAGCTGGGTCGACGCCGACACCATGTCGATCCTGGACCGCGAGTGGGCCGTCCACCACGGCTACCCCGAGGGGCAGCGCTAGAACTGCTGCCTCGGCTCGGCCGGCTGATGAGATCCGGCCTCGCCCGCGGCCACTGACTCAGCCGGCGCGGGCTCGCCGTTGCCGTCGCCGGCCACGTGGATGCCGGGCCGCAGCCCGACCCTGGCCACGATGGCGGCGATCACCATCACGGCGGCCATGGCGTAGAGCACCGCCTGCATCCCGTCCGCGATGCTCAGCTGGGCGGCGTGGTAGACGTGCGTGGCCAGCGCGCCGTGCGCGGAGGATCGCGGCGTCGACTCGTGATTCTGCGCGATCGTCGTGGCGGCGCTGTGCGCGGCCCCGGACGGGATGCCGAGCCCGATCAGCCGGCTGACCAGGTGATTGCGCTCCACGGTCACCAGCAGCGTTCCGAGGAAGGCCAGCCCGAAACTGGCGCCGAAGTTCCTGGTGGTCTGCGTTACGCCGGTGGCCTCGCCGTAGGACAGCCGCCCGACCTGGTTGATCGCGTCGGTGTTGGACGGGCCCAGCATCAGGCCGAGGCCGAAGCCCGCGATGATGATGTAGTACCACTGGCTGTTCAGGCTCAGGGTTGTCACGCTGCTGCCCCACAGCGCGAGCCCGACGGCGGCGATGACGCAGCCGGCCACGACCGGGATCTTGGCCCCGCTGCGGTCCAGGCGGCGGCCGCCGACCTGCACGCCCGGTGCGAAGCCGGCGAAGAACACGAGCAGGTACAGGCCCGCTTCCTGCGGTCCGTCGCCCAGCGAGACCTGGGCGTAGATGCTGGCGAAGAAGAAGATCGGGATGAACACGATCATCGAGATGAACAGCACGATGTTCTGCACTGCGAACGCTCTGATCCGGAACGTGCTCACGTCGATGAGCGGCTGAGAGATATGCGGCTCGACGTAGAAGAACGCAACGAGCAGCAGCACGCCGACCACCATGCAGGCGATAGCGACCGGGTTGGTCCAGCCCCAGACCTGGGTCTGCTGCAGTCCGAAGATGGCAAGCCCGACGCCGCCCGCGATCAGGACCAGTCCGCGGAAGTCAAGCCTGCCCGGCCTGGTCTCGGTATGCGGGCGAGCCAGCGCGGTCAGGATCAGCGCGATGATGGCGACCGGGACGTTCACCCAGAAGATGGCCCGCCAGGTCCATTCGCTGAGGTAGCCGCCCAGGATCGGGCCGATCGCGGTCAGGCCGCCGGACACGCCGAAGAAGATGGCCAGCGCGCGGCCGCGCTCGCGGGCCGGGAAGGCCGAGACGACGATGGCCAGCGCAGCCGGGTACATGATCGCGCCGCCGATGCCCTGAATCACCCGGAAGGTCACGATCCACGCCTCGGCCGCTGAGCCGTGGCCGGGTGTCAGGCCGCAGGCAACGGACGCGAGAGTGAACACCACGATGCCGATCACGACCATCTTGCGGTGGCCGAGCGTGTCGGCCAGGCGCCCGCCGAAGGCGAACATCGACGCCAGCGCCAGCAGGTAGGCGTTCACCACCCACTGCACGCCGTTGATGGACAGATGCAGCTCAGCCTGGATCTTCGGGACCGCGATCGCGACAATCGTCTGATCGATGAAGGTCATCGCAACTGCGAAGATCATCGCCGCGAGTACAAGAGCCTTACGGTTGCTGCCAGCAGCCGTAGTCGCTACCACGTCAATTCCCCCTCGCCGGACCGGCGTCGTCTGGTGTGGGGATTGTTGCCCAGGGCCGGGAGCGGACAATCACGGGCAGCTGCCCGCGGGGCGGATATGCCCCGTTTCAGGGGGCATGCTGCGTCTGCTGACCGGACGCTAGGACGCCGACAGGTGCCGGGCCAGGAACGCGCACGCCTTCGGAAATGCGTCCAGCCGGTTCGCGCGCCTGGCCAGGCCGTGTCCTTCGTCCCCGTACACCAGCAGCTCGCACTCGCGGCCGCGCTCGGTCAGCGCCTCGTGGATCTGCCCGGCCTCGCTCAGCGGCACCCGCGGGTCGTTGGCGCCGTGAATGATGAACAGCGGCGCGACGATGTCGTCGATCCGCGTCAGCGGCGATGCCGAGAGCAGGAACTCGCGGTCGCGCGCCAGCGTTCCGTACTCCCGCTCGCGGTAGGCGCGCCGGTATGCGGAGGTGTTCTCCAGGAACGTGACCAGCGAGGCGATGCCGACGATGTCCACTCCGGCCGCCCACAGCCCGGGCTGGAATGCCAGGCCGGCCAGCACCATGTAGCCGCCGTAGGAGCCGCCCCACAGGGCGGCCCGGGCCGGATCGAGCCCCAGCTCGGGCAGGTAGGCATGCAGTGCCGCCAGGTCGGCGACAGAGTCCAGACGGCGGCGGCCGTCATCGGCGGAGTACCAGCGCTTTCCGTAACCGGTCGAGCCGCGCACGTTGGGCACCAGCACGGTGTGCCCGGCGGCCGCCAGCAGCTGCGCGTAGACGCTGAAGCCCTGGCGGGACTGGCTTTCCGGGCCGCCGTGCACGAGCAGCACGGCCGAGCCGGCCACCGCGCTGTCCGTATCGCCTGGCCGGTACACCAGGCAGGGGATCCGCTCGCCGTCGGGCGCCGGCACCCGGTGCTCCTCGGGCCGGGAGGCCGGCTCGCCGTGCAGGCCCCGGGCGGAGTGAGTGAGCAGGCGGGCCCGGCCGGGAGCTGAGCCGGCGGGAACAGGAACCAGCAGGACGTCGGCGGGCATATCGGCGCCGGTAAAGGTCAGCGCGACCGCCCTGGAGTCGGGCGCCCAGAGCACCGGCCGCGGCAGCTGCGCGAGGCAGCCGGCCGCGGGCAGTGGCACCGGCCACTGCAGGGCACCGGTGGCCGCGTCGTGCAGCGCCAGCTCCGAGGCGCCGTTCCGGTTGCGCTCGACCAGCAGGCTCGTCCCGTCCGGGGCCAGCCAGCCGGACAGGTCGGCGTCCTGTGCCGCGACCACCCAGTCCAGCCTGACGGCACCCAGGTCGTAGCGGGCCACGGCGGTGAACTCGCGGTCTGAATTGGAGCTGAAGTAGAGCGCGTCGCTGCCGGGCGTGAAGCTCAGCGTATGGCTGAGCGCGGGCGCGTCCGCGGGCGTGACGTCGATCAGCTGCTCCTGGCCGGCCTGGCTCAGGTCGACCAGCGCGACGTGCTCGGCGTTGGCCGTGACCGGCGACGACACCGTCAGCGCCAGCCAGCGTCCGTCGGGTGACAGGGCGGCCTCGCCGAACCGGTGGTTCCCGACCTGCAGGACGCGCTCTGACCCGTCGGCCAGGTCCCGGATGACCGGGTCGAAATCAACGTTATTGCGGCGGTTGGTGAGATAGCACAGCCGTCCGTCCCTGACGTCGGCCAGCGTGTGCAGGTAGCGCGAGTCGTGCACCACCGGCTCCAGGTCGGCGGGGCCGGCCGGGTGCGGCCGAGGCAGGCGCAGGAGCGAGATCTGGGCCCGCTCGTTCCCGCCCTCGTCATGGGAAACCAGGACGGCGCGCTGGCCGGGCACATACCGCCCGGAGCAGGGGCCCGGCAGCGCCGTCAGCGGCGTGGCCGTCCCGTCGGGCTCGATCTCGATCAGCTGGCTGCTGCCAGTGTCGTCGCCGCCGGCCAGGACGCGGCCGGCCGGATCGAGGTCGAGGGCCAGGTAGAAGCGGAGGTCGAGCAGGGTCGCGAGGTCAAGTCCCATACCCGGAGAACCCTACGGAAGCGGGCGGTTGCCTGCGTGCAGCCTGGACCGCACCCACAGCACGGCCGTGGGCAGGAACGAGCCGAGCACGGCGCACGTCGCGCTGATCAGTGCGATATTGCCGGGGCCGCCGTCGCCGATGCGGTGCCCGAACCAGGCACCGAGACCGGCGCAGGCCAGGACCGAGACGATGATCCAGGGGGTCAGACGCTGCCGCTGCACGGTCTTATCCTGGCATCCCCGCCCGCGCTGGTCACCTCGCCCTGCCTACTCTGGGAACATGACGACACAGACCGGGGCAGCTCGGGCGCTGCTGGACCGCTTTCCCGTGATCGACGGGCACAATGACCTGCCGTGGGCGCTGCGCATGGCCGGCGCACTCGATCCGGCCGCCACCGACCTCGCGGCGCCGGTGGAGTTCACCCACACCGACCTGCCCCGCCTGACCGCGGGCGGGGTGGGCGCCCAGTTCTGGTCGGTGTACGTGCCGGCCGGCCTGCAGGGCGAGTCCGCGGTGACCACGACGCTTGAGCAGATTGACCTGGTCAGGCAGCTTGCCGCCCGGTATCCGGATGCGCTCGAGCTGGCGTTCAGCGCTGCTGACGTGCAGCGGATCATGGCCAGCGGCCGGATCGCATCCCTGCTCGGGGCCGAGGGCGGTCATTCGATCGCGAACTCGCTGGGCGTGCTGCGGGCCCTTTACCTGCTCGGCGTCCGGTACCTGACGCTGACCCACAACCTGAACCTGCCCTGGGCCGACTCAGCCACCGACCAGCCGGCTGCCGGGGGCCTCACCGCGTTCGGCCGTGAGGTCGTCCGGGAGATGCAGCGGCTCGGCATGCTGGTCGACCTCTCCCACGTCGCGGCCACCACGATGAGCGACGCGCTCGACGTCGCGGAAGCGCCGGTGATCTTCTCGCACTCCTCCGCGCTCGCGGTCTGCGACCACCCGCGGAATGTGCCCGACACCATCCTGGACCGGCTGGCCGGCAACGGCGGCATCTGCATGGTGACGTTCGTGCCTGCCTTCGTGTCGCCGCGCTGCCGGGAGTGGGAGCTTGAGCTGGCCGCGGAGATGGAGCGCCAGGGACTGGACTACCGCGACCTGGACGCCCGCAGCGAGGTCAGGGGCGCGTGGACAGCGCAGCACCCGAAGCCGGGTGCCACGCTGGCCGACGTCGTCGCGCATGCGGAGCACATCCGCGAGGTCGCCGGCATCGATCACATCGGTCTCGGCGGCGACTACGACGGCATCGACGCGCTGCCCGAGGGCCTGCAGGACGTGTCCTGCTACCCGGCGCTGATCAGCGCGCTGCTCGACCGGAGCTGGTCGGAAGCGGACTGCGGCAAGCTGACCTGCGGGAACCTGCTTCGGGTCCTGGCGCAGGCTGAGACGGCCGCCGGGCTGATCCAGGCCAGCCGCCCGCCGTCCGCCGCGCGCATCGAGGACCTCGACGGCTGAGCTGACCCGTGCCGGGTCAGCTCCACTTGGTCTGCGGCTTCCGCTGCTCGGCGCCGTCGATGAACACGACGACTTTCTCGTCGTAGAACGCGGCCAGGCCCGCGACTTTCTGGCTCTCCGGCAGCGGGGTGCGGTAGATCCAGACGACGTCCTTGTGCACGTCGGTGCCGGTGTCGAGGGACCAGTAGGTGGCCGTTCCCTTGTACGGGCAGTGGCTCTCGGTATCCGACGGCCGCAGCAGGTCGGTCCTGATGTCGCTCAGCGGCAGGTAGTACCGCGGCGGCAGGCCGGTCTCGAACAGGATCCGGGGGCTGGTCGAGTCAGCGACCGTCACGCCGTCGAGCTTCACCTCGACGTGGCGTGAGCTGGCGAGGATGTCGACCCGGGTGTGCGGATCGCGTGCGTGCGTGTAGACCGGCTCGTCCTCCTCCAGCCACTCGCCCATCGCGTTCCACTCGAATCTGACGGCATCATGGAGCTGACGAGCCGGGCTCGCCGGGTAGCGACGGGCGGCACCCACCGCGGCCGCGCCGCTCGCGACCTTCACGGTGAACAGCTCAGCCTCGCCGAGAACCTTGTCCGCGTCTGTCCCGTACGGGACCAGCTCGGCCTTGACGTCGCTGTCCGGCACGAAGTACGTGGGGTAGTACGGCACTTCCCACACCAGCAGCGGGCGTGTCGTGTCCGCAACCAGCTCGCCGGCCAGCAGAATCCGCACCCGCTTGCGGCTGTGCTCCACTCTGATCTCGTGCGCTCCGGTCATCATTTGCCTCCTGACGTAGGGCCTCAGGTATAGACCATCGGGGCCGCGCGGATGTTCCCGGTGATCGGCTGCGGGTAGCGTCAGCATTATGCGACTTGGCGTGCTGGACGTCGGTTCCAACACCGTTCACCTTCTCGTGGTTGATGCCCATCAGGGCGGCCGGCCGCTGCCGGCGTTCTCGCACAAGGCTGAGCTGCGGATCGGGGAGCACCTGGACGCTGACAACCGGCTGACCGATGAGTGCGCCCAGCGGCTGCGCGACTTTGTGCACGAGGCACTGCAGATCGCTGAGGACAAGGGCGTGCACGAGATGCTGGCATTCGCCACGTCAGCACTCAGGGACGCTGCCAACGGCCTGGAGCTGCTCGCCGAGATCGAGGCCGAGAGCGGCGTCGCGATAAGGGTACTGCCTGGCCCGGACGAGGCCAGGCTGACCTTTCTGGCGGCTCGCCGCTGGTTCGGCTGGTCATCGGGCCGCCTGCTGCTGCTCGACATCGGCGGCGGCTCGCTGGAGATCGCATCCGGCCTCGATGAGGAGCCGGACAGCGCGGTGTCGCTGCCGCTCGGGGCCGGGCGGCTGACGAGGGACTGGCTGCCCGGCGATCCGGCGTCCGCTGACGATGTGCGGAAGCTGCGCAAGCACGTGCGGGCGGAGATCGCGATGATGGCCGGCACCCTGCTCCGGGACGGCCCGTCGAACCACGCGGTGGCGACGTCGAAGACCTTCCGTCAGCTTGCCCGGGTTGCCGGGGCGGCACCGTCGAGCGAGGGCCTGTACGTCAGGCGCTCGCTCAAGCACACCGACGTGACGTCGCTCGCGGAGCGGCTGCCGCAGCTGACAGTCGCCGAGCGCTGCGAGCTGCCGGGCGTCTCAGAGGGCCGCGCGCATCAGCTGGCGGCCGGAGCGATCGTCGCTGACGCGGCGATGGACCTGCTGAGCCTGCCCGTACTTGAGGTCTGCCCGTGGGCGCTGCGGGAGGGCGTCATCCTGCGCCAGCTTGACCTGCTGCCGGAGTAGCGAGGCCGCCTGACGTCAGGGGCCTGTCCAGCATGACGCCGACGCCGCGGATGGTGCGCAGGTACCGGGGCTTCGCCGCGGTCTCGCCGAGCTTGCGCCGCAGCCAGGAGACGTGCACGTCGATAGTCTGGTCGTCGCCGCAGGACTGGTGCCACACCTCGGTCAGCAGATGGCGGCGGCTGACGACCTCGCCGGGCCGGGCCGCGAGGCAGGCCAGCAGATCAAACTCGCGGCGAGTGAGCGCCAGTGGGCGCCCGTCGAGGGTGACACTCCGCCGGGCGAGGTCGACGAGCAGGCCGCCAACGCGCAGTTCCGCGGCCGGTCCGGCGGTGCGCCGCAGCACCGCGGCGATCCTGGCCGCGAGTCGCTCGCCGGAGTAGGGCTTGACGACGTAGTCGTCTGCGCCAGCCTGCAGCAGCCGGGTGATCTCGGCCTCGTCGTCGCAGTCCGTGGCGACGATCACGGGGGTGTCACGGACCGTGCGCATCATCCGCAGTGCCTGCGGCCCGTCCAGATCAGGCAGCCCGCTGTCCAGCACGACGATCTGCGGCGGGTTGCTGCCGAGCTCGCGGATGCCGTCCAGCGCAGTGGCCGCAGTTCGAACCGCATGCGACCACTTGCTGAGGTCAGCGATCGCGGCAGAGCGAAGCAGCGGGTCCTCTTCGACGACTAACACTCTGGCCATGCACGAATCCGCCCCCACGTCCGGTGGCGCGGCCGGTGGCCGCAGTGCCCGTTACTCCCCGATGATGGTGATCCCGCTGTCAGCGTCCTCGCTGTCCGGGCCGGCCGGGCTGCTCTCGCCTGACGGCGCGGGCTGGGCCGACTGTGCGGACTGCGCGGACTGCGCGGACTGCCTCGTCACGACAGGAGTACCGGGCGCAGCCGGCGCTGCCTGGCCGGGACGCTGCGCGGTCGACAGCGCGGGACGCGGGTCCTGCTGCCCGGGGGCGCCGGCGTGGCGGCCGTTCTGCCGGCCGCCCTGCTCGGCATTGCCGCCGGCCGCGGGGCCGCCGGCCGCGTTGCCGCCGTTCCCGGCGGGACTGGCATTCCCGGTGGCGCCTGCGGTCCCGGCCGCGCTCGCTGCAGGGTTGCCGTTCACCGCGGCCGCGCCGCTCCCGCCGCTGGCCACGATCCTGGCGACCTCGTCCTCAAGCGAGCCGCGCTCGGCCTCGCCTGCGACCAGTGTGGTCACCACGTCCCGGATCTCGGTCAGCCGCCTGATGGCCTCGGTGTGGCGGGCCATCAGCAGGTTCAGCCGACGCTCGGCGCCGTCGTGAATGGCGGTGGCACGCGCTGTCGCCTCGTCGAGCTGCTGCTTAGCCTGGCTCTTGGCGGTCGCGACGGCGGTCTCGGCCTGCTTGGACGCGTCCGCGACAACCTGCTGCGCCTCGTCCGCAGCGCTCTTGCGCGCGTGCTCGGCTTCCTTCTTGGCGCTGGCCAGCGTGCTGTCGGCCTGCTCCTGAGCCGCGCTGAGCATGCGCTCGGCCTGCTCCTGTGCCTCGGCGCGGTGCTGGTCGGTCTCGGCCTTCACATCCGCGCGGAGCTTGTCGGTGTCGGCCTTGGCGTCAGTGCGGAGCTTGGCGATCTCGTCGTCGGCCTTGGTGCGCTGCGACTTCGCCTCGTCGTCGGCGAGCTTGAGTATCTGGCCGATCCGCTCGCTGATCTCCTCGTGAGCCGGCTTGTCGCTGGACTGCGCCGCGGTCAGCTCCAGCTTGACCCGCTCGACCTCGTCGAGCGCGCGGGACAGCCGGTCCTCCAGATCGCGGCGGCCGCCCTCCAGGCTGAGCACCTCAAGCCGGAGCTGGGCGACAGTCTCGTCCACCTGCATCCGGTTGTAGCCGCGCCGTTCCAGTCCAAACTGGCCTTCGTATCCCAGGTCGGAGAGGTGGCCCTGCTCGCTCATCGCTTCACCCATCAGGTATCCGGGCAGTCAGGCCGGACCGGGAGCACGAAGCGGTCAGACGGTCAGGGAGACTGCTGTCATTGCGGCTGTGCCGCGCGAGCCGGGCGAGCTGTCTGCCGGCGAGCGCGACAAGCTGAGATGTCCGCCCTGACTCTGTCCCTAAGCTTCCCCCGGCGCAACCGAAACGATGTTTTGTCTATATTTATCTCGTTCGCCGTGCTAATCATGCTGACACGGCCCGAGCAGGCATGGAAGGGGTCAGCCAGTGCAGGCAGAGAACCTGATCGGATCGCTCGGCGAGGACAGGCCCGTCATCCACCCGGACGCCTGGGTCGCGCCGGGCGCGGTTGTCGTCGGCCGGGTGACGCTGGGCCGGTCTGCGTCGGTCTGGTACGGATCGGTGCTGCGGGCCGATGTGGACGAGATCGTGGTCGGAGCCGAGTGCAATATCCAGGATCTGTGCTGCCTGCATGTCGATCCGGGCGAGCCGGCCATCCTGGAGGACCGGGTCAGCCTGGGGCACCGCGCCACGGTGCACGGCGCATATGTCGAGACCGGCGCGCTGATCGGGATCGGCGCGGTTGTGCTGGGCCGCGCGCGCATCGGCGCCGGCACGCTGGTGGCGGCCGGCGCTGTCGTCACGCCCGGCACCGTGCTGCCGCCGGGCGTGCTCGCGGCGGGCGTGCCCTGCCGGATTATCAGGGAACTGACCGACGCGGACCGCGCCGGGATCGCTGGCACCGCCGGGCGGTACGTGCAGCGGGCGGCCTCGCACCGGACCGCCGACTGGGCGGTCCAAACCACCAGGAGTGACGGGACCGGATGACGGGAACGGGTGGTACGGAAATGGTTCGGATGGGCTATGCGCACGGAGCGGCCACGACGCTAGCCTGTGTTACAGGGGAGTTACACGGCGATCTGTCTGGAGGTGGCGCATGCGCAGTGACGTCGACCTCCGGGTTCCGGACCTGGTGGCGCTCGAGGAGATTGAGCTGTACGCCGAGGTGCTGGGCGCGGTCGCGGTCGCGGAGCGTCCGCTGACCACCGATGAACTTGACGAGGTGCTCGGACTCCGCGAGCACGCGAGCGCACCCGTCAGCTAGCCCCGCGAGCACCCGAGCGCACCGGTCAGCTAGCCCACAGCCGGCCGCGCAACGCATCAGGGCGCGTTCCCGTCCGGGGCAGGCGCCTGATGCCCGGGCTCGCGCACAGCAGCCGCAGCTCGGCGGCAGATTGCCACCCATCAGGCGTGCGTATTACTGGAAAACATGACGTCGGTGTCCCAGTGCGTGAACCCGAGTGACTCATAGAGCCTGATCGCCGCGGTATTGGTCTCGTCCACGTACAGCATCACCTGGGCGAGGCCGCGGCCGCGCAGGTAGCGCAGACCGGTCAGGGTCAGCGCGCGGCCGAGACCGGTGCCCCGCGCGGACGGGTCGACTCCGACGACGTACACCTCGCCGATGGCCTCGTGCCCGTGGCCGCCGGTCGCCTGCTCGTCCGCTGTGGCCGCGCCCGGCTTGTCCGCGCCTGGTTTGTCCGCGCCGCCGTGAATCTTGGTCCAGTGAAACCCGGCCAGGCTGCCGTCCCGCTCAGCGAGGAAGAAGCCGTCCGGGTCGAACCACGGCTCCCGCTCCCGCATGTCGAGGTCTCCGCGCGTCCACGCGCCCTGCTCCGGATGCCGGGAGAAGGCCCGGTGGTTGAGCGCAACCCAGGCGTCCTCGTCCGCGCCGACCCTGAAAGTGCGCACCGAGATTCCGGCGGCGTAGTCCGGGCTGTCGATCCGGGTCTGCAGGGACCGGCGCATCTGCCACAGCGCGCGGGACCGGCTGAAGCCGGCCGCCTCGGCGAGCCGGTTCGCTGATGGCAGGTCGCCATGCGCCCACAGCCGGAGCCCGGCATCGCCGGCCTCGGCGGCAAGCGCCCGGCTGAGGATCACGCCCAGGCCGCGGCGGCGCGCCGCGGGGCGGATGACCATCTCACCTGCTGGCCCCTCGACGGGGTCGGTCGGATCGAGGTGGCCGTAGCCGGCCAGCTGACCGTCCTGCCAGAGAAGCACGTTCCGTGCGCGCTGATCGCCGCCGTAACGCAGGTGCAGCAGGACGTGCTCGGACAGCGGGCTCACGCCGTCCTCCTCGGCTGCCTGCCGGACCAGATCCAGTACCGCCGAGGCCTCCTCCGGCGGCAGCGGGCCGCTGACCTGGATGCCGGGGCCGTGACTACCTGTCGGCATGAGCCGCCGTCGGCGGGGAGAACGCCGGGTCGCCAGGATCGAGCTCAGCTGCGATATCCGCGGCCGGCGAGCCATCACCTGGAGTGCCGTCGTCAGGAGGACCGTCGTCGGCACCGGTGTCGCCGCCTCCAGCGTCCTGGGCTGCGGAGCCCTTGACCGGGACGAACCGGTAGCCGACGTTGCGGACCGTGCCGATCAGCGCCTCGTTCTCGGCGCCTAGCTTGGCCCGCAGCCGCCGGACGTGCACGTCGACTGTGCGAGTGCCGCCGAAGTAGTCGTAGCCCCACACCTCCTGGAGCAGCTGCGCCCTGGTGAACACCCGGCCCGGATGCTGAGCCAGGAACTTGAGCAGCTCAAACTCCTTGAACGTCAGGTCCAGCGACCGCCCGTTCATCCGGGCTGAGTAGGTGGACTCGTTGACGACCAGGCCGCCGGAGCGAATCTCGTCAGGGAGCTGCGACGCCAGCTGCGCGCGCCGTCCGATAGCCAGCCTCAGCCGTGCCTCAACCTCGCCCGGTCCGGCCGTGTGCAGCAGCAGGTCGTCCGCGCCCCAGTCGGCTGAGACAGCGGCCCAGCCACCGTCGGTGACGACGGCGATAACCGGCGCGATGGTGGCGGAGGCGCGCAGTGCGAGCAGGAGGCGGCGCGCCAGCACCAGGTCGCGCCGTGCGTCGACCAGAATCGCATCGGGCGCCGGGCTCGTGCCAGCATGCTCGGCAGCGGCCGGGGCGACCCGGATGCCGTGCGGGAGCAGCACCAGGGAGGGCAGGATGTCAGCGGGCGGTTCACGCGCGTTGGTCAGCAGCAAGACATTGCTCAACCTGCCGCCACCTCCGGCCCCCGGCGCCTGTCGCCGGCCTGCGTACCCAACCATGTCCCGCGTGTACACCCAGGTCGTCTTCGTCCGGTGTCGCTATGAGCGAGGATAGCTGACATGGCCATCGTCACCATCCGCTACTGGGCCGCAGCGAAGGAGGCGGCCGGCGTAGCCGAGCATGAGCTGACCGCGGAAACGCTGGCCGGCGCGCTGTCCGCGGCCGCCGACAAGAACGGCGGAGGCCAGCTCAGGGCCGTGCTGGCGCGCTCTTCGTTTCTGGTCGACGGCAATCCGGTCGGCCGCCGCGCTGCCGACTCCGTGGCCCTGCAAGACGGCAGCGTGATCGAGGTGCTGCCGCCGTTCGCGGGCGGCTGACCAGCGGTCCGGCCGCTCAGCCCGAACCGCGCCGCCGTCACACTGAACCACCTCCCCGCCGGGTACGTAGTAGGAGATATGGCAGGTCTGGGAGGTGCTGGCGCCCGGAGCTCCCGGCGGAACTCGTCCGACGAGGAGCTAGTCCGCGCGCTCTACGCCGAGCATGCGGCACCGTTGCTGCGCTACGCCGTGCACCTGATGAGCGGCGACCGGCAGCGGGCGGAGGACATCGTCCAGGAGACGCTGCTGCGGGCCTGGCAGCATCCCGAGGCCATTGCCGGGCGCCCGGCCAGACCCTGGCTGTTCGCCGTCGCACGGAATCTGGCAATCGACTCATACCGGGCGCGAAAGGCAAGGCCGCATGAGGTGGGGGAGGCGGCGCTGGAGGTCGTGGCCGCTCCGGACGAGGCAGACCGCGCGCTGGAGTCCTGGGCAGTTGCCGATGCACTGAGGGCGCTGCGTCCTGAGCATCAGCGGGTCCTGCTGGAGACCTACTATCGCGGCAAGTCGGTGGCCGAGGCAGCCTCTGCTCTCGGAGTGCCGGCCGGCACAGTCAAATCGCGCACGTTCTACGCCCTCAGGGCACTGCGCCTCGCACTGGAAGAAAGGGGGCTGGCGCCATGACCATCAGCGGAATCAGCGGTCCGGCATGCCGGGAGATCCGCCCCCTTCTGGGCGTCTACGTCGTCGGTGCCATCGACCCGGCCGAGCGGTCCACCGTCGATGAGCATCTCGCCGAGTGCCAGGCCTGCAGGGACGAGCTGGCCGGGCTGGCCGGGCTGCCGGCCATGCTCAGCCGGGTCCCGGTCGCCGACGTCGAGCGGCTCAGCGAGACGCCCGCGGCGCTGCCGGAGCCGGCGCAGCCGTCGGATGAGCTGCTGGACGCGCTGCTCAGCAAGGTTGCGATGAAGCGGCGGACGCGACTGTGGCGGGGGGCGGTGGCCGTGGCGGCCGCTGCGGTGATCGCGGCCGGGGGTGCCGTGACCGCGATCGAGATGACCGGGTCAGGCGCGGCCAGGACCGAGGTGGCGACGGCGTCGGCTCCCGGCGGCCCGTCCGCAGTCGTCGATTACACGCCGACGTCCTGGGGCACCGCGATGCGGGTTCAGGTGGCAGGCATCAGTCCGGGCACGACCTGCAAGTTCTGGGTGGTCGGCAAGGACGGCAAGATGGCCTACGCAGGCACCTGGACGGTGACCGCCGCTTACAGCTACACCAGCAAGCCCTGGTACTCGGCGTCCTCGTCAGTCGCCGCCAGCTCGGTGCGCAGCTTCGAGGTCACCTCGGGCGGGCAGGTCCTGCTCACTATCCCGGCCAGCTAAGGCGGGAATGCCGCGGCCCGGAGCAGCGCTGTTAGCAGCCATGACAGCGGGACTGGCGGCGCTTGTCGCCGCGATTGTCGTCGCCCTGATCGCCGGTGGCGTCTGGCGGATGACCAACGGCCGGATGCGGACGCCGCGAGGCGCACGGACCAGCTCACCTGCGGTAGCGGGGCAGCGCGGCGGGGCCGCTGTTCCGGCCGCCGCCGGGAGCGCGCCGGCCGCCGCCCGCAGCGCGCCTGCCGCGACCGGCAGCGGGCCTGCCGCGACCGGCGGGCCGGTCATGACCCTCGAGGAAGCCGATCCGGCCATGTCGCCCGATGCCGCGGACGCTGGGCTGACGCTGACCAGTGATGATCTCGGCCATCCGCTGGGGGACCGCGCCACGCTGGTGCAGTTCTCCTCGGCGTTCTGCGCGCCGTGCCGTGCCACCCGGCGGATCCTGGCGGACGTAGCCGGAATGACCGATGGAGTAGAGCATGTCGAGATTGACGCCGAATCGCGGCTTGACCTGGTCCGCGAGCTGAACGTGCTGCGGACCCCGACTGTGCTGGTGCTGGCGGCCGACGGCCGGATCGTGCGGCGGGCCAGCGGCCAGCCGCGAAAGCCGGACGTGATCGCGGCGATCGGCGCGGCAGCCGGGGTATAATCCTACAAAAAGCATCGGGATTAACGATGGTGACAGGAGCAGCCGGCCCGCATAGCATCAGCAGCGTGCCTGCAGCAGCCTCCCGAATCGCGCTGACCAAGCGCCGTGCCGTGGACTTTTGCCGGGTGGCCACCGCTATCTGTCCGGCGGTTCCGCTGTCGATCACCCGCTGACGCTCGCGCTGCTGCCAGCTCTGCACGCCTCGTTCCCGCTCGCAGGCTGGTGACTCGCAGTGGGAAAGATACTCAGCCAGCGTCAGCCATCGCAGATGCCAGGCCAGCAGACCAGACCGAAGGGGACACGGGCAGATGGAGATTGACCCGCGCGGACCGCGCTTCGGCGCGCTCCTGACCATGGTGATGTTCGCCATCGTCCTGATCACCGGGAACTACTGGGTGCTGGCCGCGCAGGCCGTCGTGTTCGCGATCGGCACGCTGCTCGGGATCCAGTACTCCCCGTACGGCCTGCTGTACAAGTGGCTGGTCAGGCCCAGGCTGGGCCCGCCGGCCGAGCTCGAGGCCGCCGCGCCGCCGCGGTTCGCCCAGGCCGTCGGCCTGGTGATCAGCATCATCGGCATCATCGGCTACGCCATCGGGCTGACCCCGCTCGGGATCGTGGCGGCTGCGCTGGGATTGGTGGCAGCAATCCTGAATGGGGTGTTTGGCATCTGCCTTGGGTGTGAGATGTACCTGATGATCCGCCGGACCTGGCCAGCCCAGGCCGGCGCCGGACGAGGCTAACCCCGCGCCACGGCCGCCAGCACGAAGTCAGCGAGCAGGAAACCAGCCAGCAGGCTGCACAGGCTGCACAGAACGCCGGGCTCACGGCGAGACCTGGCACTACAGAGGAGGATCAGAGCATGAGCCGTTCCGACGTCCTGGTGGACGCAGACTGGGTGGAGGCCCACCGCGACGACCCTGGTGTCGTCCTGGTCGAGGTCGACGAGGACACCAGCGCGTACGACAAGGGCCACATCCGCGGGGCTGTCAAGATCGACTGGAAGCAGGACCTGCAGGACCCCGTCCGCCGCGACTTCGTGGACAGGGCGGGCTTCGAGAAGCTGCTGTCCGAGCGCGGCATCTCCAACGACGACACCGTGATCCTGTACGGCGGCAACAACAACTGGTTCGCGGCTTATGCGTACTGGTACTTCAGGCTGTACGGGCACCAGAACGTCAAGCTGCTCGACGGCGGCCGCAAGAAGTGGGAGCTGGAGTCCCGCGAGCTGGTCACCGAGGTACCGCATCGTGCTGCCACCAGCTACAAGGCCAGCGAGCAGGACAGCTCCATCCGCGCCTTCAGGGACGAGGTCGTGGCCGCCATCGGCAGCAAGAACCTCATCGACGTGCGTTCGCCCGACGAGTTCGCGGGCCGCCTGCTGGCGCCCGCTCACCTGCCGCAGGAGCAGGCACAGCGAGGCGGGCACGTCCCCACGGCCAGGAACGTGCCCTGGTCAAAGGCAGCTGAGGACGACGGCACGTTCAAGTCCGACGACGCGCTGCGGACGCTGTATGGCGAGGCCGGGGTCGACTTCGGCACCGACACCATCGCCTACTGCCGGATCGGCGAGCGCTCGGCGCACACCTGGTTCGTGATGCACGAGCTGCTCGGCCAGCCGAACGTGAAGAACTACGACGGGTCGTGGACCGAGTACGGCTCGCTCGTCGGCGTCCCGATCAAGCTGGGAGATGAGTCCTGATGACGGACAACCAGGCCGCTGGCTGCGGCGCCCCGGCCGGTGGTGCCGCAATCAAGAACGCGGGCAACCAGGCCATCGTCCAGGGCAAGGTCACCAGGGACGGCGCGCCCGTCCCGGTCGGGTACGCCCGCCTGCTCAACTCCGGCGGCGACTTCGTCGCTGAAGTGCCCCTGGGCGAGGACGGCGGCTTCCGCTTCTTCGCCGCCCCGGGCGACTGGACCCTCCGGGTGCTCGCACCGGGAGGAATCAGCACGGACCGCGGCGTCAGCGCCGCGATCGGCGAGATCAGGGAGCTCGAGGTGGCCGTCTAGGCACGGCGCCTCAGCCGGGGCGGCGCGTCCGGAGCAATCCGGATGCGCCGCCCCGGCTTTGTTTCGCTACCTGCCATCTGCCCGTCGCCTTTGTGGACACCTTCCGTTCAACGTCCGTTCACTTTGGGCGCTTAGAACTGGACGGGTCGGCCGCTATTCGGGCGGCTCGCGGGGACTCAGTAGCCAGGTGCGAGGCAAACAGGATGTCAACTCAGGCTGATCCAGCTCAGTCCGGAGATGCGGCGCAGCTGGCCGCGAGCGCCGCGGCTCCTCCCATCACTGTCACTCAGACGGCCGCCCCGGTGGGCAGCCTGAGTGCTGGCTCCGGAGTGGCACTCAGCGCTGTCGACCTCACTCTCAGCTTCGGCCAGCGCGCGATTCTGACGGGGATCACGACCGATGTGCGCAAGGGCGCCGTCACGGCGCTCATCGGCCCCACTGGCTCTGGCAAGACCACGCTGCTGCGCACGTTCAACCGGATGAACGACAAGGTCACCGGCTACAAGCACACCGGCGACGTCACGTTGGACGGGCGGAGCATCTGGAACCCCGGCGTCGAGCTCATGACGCTGCGCCGCAAAGTGGGAATGCTCTTCCAGCGGCCGAACCCGTTCCCGATGTCGATCATGGACAATGTGGTGGCGGGGACTCGCGCGCACAAGCTCGTGCCCCGCGCTGGGCTGCACGATGTTGCCGAGGAGCACCTGACCTCGGTCGGCCTCTGGCACGCCGTTAAGGACCGGCTGAAGGACTCGCCCTTCCGGTTGTCGGGCGGTCAGCAGCAACTGCTCTGCCTCGCACGGGCGCTCGCGATCAAGCCCGAGATCCTGCTGCTCGACGAGCCGACCTCGGCGCTGGACCCCAACGCTACCGAGTCGATCGAGGCGCTCATCAGGACGCTGGTGCCAGACCTGACGGTGGTCATCGTCACGCACAACCTGGCGCAGGCAGGCCGCATCTCCGACCGCACGATCTTCCTGAACCAGGGCCGCCTGGTCGAGCACGGCGACACCACGCAGGTGTTCGAGCATCCGGCAAACGATGAGACTGCCCGCTACGTGGGCGGCCGCTTCGGCTGAGAAAAAGACCACCCGCACGGGAGGACAGCACTCCTCCCGCACGGGCGCAGGGCCGCGCTAGCGCGGACCACAATCGCACGCATCCGCGTGCGAGTCGTGTAGCGCACGCGTAAGCGTGCAGAACTGAAGGAGTATTCCCAGGTGGCGAAGAGAATCCGCTTGGTATACACGGCGGCCGCCTTGATTCCGCTCTCCGTCCTGGCAGCGGCCTGCGGCAGCTCAGGTTCCAACTCCGGCGCATCGGGATCGGCGTCGGCCAGCGCTAAGGCAGCGGCCATGGTTGGCGCCGCGCTACCGACGTCGCCGTCGAAGACGCCGACGACCATCACCGAGACCGGAAGCACCCTGCTGTACCCGCTGATGGGCAGCTGGAGTGAGGCCTACCAGAAGGCGTTCATCAATAGCTCTAACGCACCGCTGGTCACGATCGAGACCGGCGGCACCGGCTCGGGCACCGGCATCACCGACGCCGCCACCGGCACCGTTGACATCGGCGCATCCGACGCCTACCTGTCCACGTCCGACAAGCAGACCTACCCGACCATGCTGAACATCGCGCTGGCGATCTCAGCCCAGCAGATCAACTACAACGTGCCTGGCGTCACCAAGCCGCTGAAGCTGGACGGCACCGTGCTCGCCGGGATCTACACCGGCAAGATCACCAAGTGGAACGACTCGGCGATCGCGGCGCTCAACCCGGGCGTCAGCCTGCCGGCCCTCACTATCGTGCCACTGCACCGGGCCGACAGTTCCGGCGACACGTTCCTGTTCACGAGCTACCTCAACGCCCAGGACCCGAGCGCCTGGTCGAGCTCGAACGTCGGCACCAGCATCAGCTGGCCGTCCGTTCCCGGCGCTCTCGCCGAGACCGGCAACGGCGGAATGGTGTCCGGCTGCGGAGCGACCAAGGGCTGCATCGCCTACATCGGCATCAGCTACCTGTCCAAGACGCAGGCCGCCGGCCTGGGTCAGGCCGAGCTTAAGAACGGTGCCGGGCAGTATGAGGCGCCAACCTCCGCCACGATCTCGGCTGAGGCCGCTGCTCTGACGGGCAAGACCCCGGCGGACGAGACCCTGTCGATGATCAACGCCAGCGTTCCCGGCGGCTACCCGATCGTCAACTACGAGTACGCGGTCGTGAACACCAAGCAGAGCAACGGCGTCGCTGCCGAGGACATCCGGGCGTTCCTGCACTGGACCGTCACAGCCGGCCAGAGTTCCACGTCCTACCTGTCCGCGGTGGACTTCCAGCCGCTGCCAGCCTCGGTCGTGACCCTGTCCGATAACCAGATTGCCAAGATCGGCGCTTGAGCTGATGGCAGCGACTGCTCCCGCAGCTGGTCCGGACGGAGGTGCGGCAACCCCGCTCTCCGGCCGGGCCGGCTCGGCCTGGCGCAGGGCGGTCCGCCGCGGCGACTTCTTCCGCTGGACGGGCAGGGCTGGCGCGTACATCCCGCTGCTGGCGCTGATCCTCATCCTGATCGCGCTGCTGTTCGAGGCGATCCCCGCGATCAAGTACAACGGCCTGCACTTCTTCTATAAGAGCGTCTGGGACGAGGGAACCGGCTACAACGCCGTGATCGTCCATACTGGCGGTGTCGAGCACCTGTCCGGCGCCAACTACGGGGCGCTGCCGGAGATCGTCGGCACCCTCGCGACGTCAGCGATCGCGCTGATCGTCGGGGTGCCGATCTCGATCGGCGCGGCGCTGTTCATCGTCGAGCGACTTCCCCGCCGCCTGGCCAACGGCGTCGGCATCTTCATGGAACTGCTGGCCGGCATCCCGAGTGTCATCATCGGGCTGTGGGGCGCGCTGACCTTCGGGCCGTTCATCGCCGACCACATCACGCCCGTGATCGCCAGGAACATGCCTGACGTCCCGGTCCTGAGATTCTTCCGCGGCAATCCCGGCAACGGCGAGGGCCTGCTGACCTCGGGCCTGATACTCGCGATCATGATCATCCCGATCGTGGCCGCGACGACGCGCGACCTGATCCGGCAGGTTCCCATCCTGCCGCGCGAGGGTGCGATCGCCCTGGGCATGTCCGACGCGCAGACAGCACGCAAGGTCACCCTGCCGTGGGTCAGCTCCGGCATCATCGGAGCGGTCGTCCTCGGACTCGGCCGGGCGCTCGGCGAGACCATGGCAGTCGCGATGACCTGCGGCGTAGCACTCGGCGCGGTGCCGAGCAACCTCTATGCGACGATGACCACGATCTCGGCCACCATCGTCACGAATCTCGACACGGCTCTGCTGGACGGTACCGGGTTCGCCGTCCGCACGATCGCCGAGCTCGCGCTAGTCCTCATGGTGATCACCCTGAGTGTCAACGTGGCAGCGAGATTCCTGGTCCGGAGAGTCTCCGGCACGGCGCTTCCCGTCGGCCGAGGCGTCTGAGCGCGGCCGGCGAGCGCGAGGAAGGAAGGCAATGAGCGGCGCACAGGCGCAGCAGAACGTGGCCGAGCCGAGGCCTGGTCAGGATGGCTACTGGCCGCCGGTACCGCGGCGCCGGAAGGTCAGCAACCTGGTCTTCTGGGGCGTGTGCCTCGTGGCCATGGCCCTGGTCATCGTCCCGACCCTGTGGCTGGTTGTAGGCATCATCGCTCGCGCTGCGCCGCATTTTCAGTTCAGCGTCCTGTGGACCAAGACCGACAACGAGCAGGGCGGCCTGCTCCAGTCGGTTCTGGGCACGATTGTGATCACCTTCATTGCCATCGTGATCGGCGGCGTGATCAGCATTCTGACCGGGCTGTACCTCTCGGAGTTCTCGAACCGTCGGGATCGCGGATTTCTGCGCGGCGGCTATGAGGTGCTCGCCGGAATCCCGTCCATCGTCCTCGGCTATGTCGGCTACATCGTGCTAGTCGTCGACCTGCATCTCGGGTTCGGATTGCTGCCTGCCGTGCTGGTCATGTCGATCCTGACGATCCCCTACATCACCAAGGCAACGGAAACCTCGCTCGCGCAGGTGCCGACCGGGTATCGCGAGGGCGCCGAGGCGCTCGGCATTCCGACCTCGTGGGCGATGCGCAAGATCATCTTCAAGTCGGCAGTGCCGGGAATTATCACTGGCTTCCTGGTGGCGGTTGCGATCGCGATCGGCGAGACGGCGCCGCTGCTTTATACGGCGAACTTCTCCGACCAGGCTCCCTCGCTGCAGCACGCGACCCATCAGGCGGTCCCGTACCTGACCTACGTGGTCTATTACTTCTCCTCGCTGATCTCGACCAGCACGCACGCGAACTATCTCGCCTACGATTCGGCCCTGATCCTGCTGGTGTTCGTGTTTATCCTGATCCTGCTCGGGCGGACGGTAGCGTCAATCGCGCGGCGCAACTCCGAGTGAACAGCCATGACCTCCCCGCACGTCCGCTGGCAGGCTGCGGCTGACGATGATGAGACAGTTCCGGGGCCTGCAGGTGCTGCGGGTGCGTCGGACGTCATTAGCGCAGGAGCCCAGCCCGCCCGGGCGGCGGGCGTCTCGGATGAGGCTGGCCCCGCGGTGAGCGTGCTGGCCGACCGGCTAGCGGCCGCGCTCGTGCATCACGAGCCCGGCTGGCGACTGCCCCGTCACTCAGCACTGGCCAGGCGCTACAACGTCAGCCCGGCCGAAATCGATGCTGCCGTCTCCGAACTCGCCAGCCGCCATCTGGTGCGCCGCCTGGCTGACGGCCAGGTGTACCGGGCCAGCCCGGCCGAGTACGTAATCGGCCTTGAGGGCGTGCCCGGCCTGCTGTCGCACGTGGACGCGATGGGCGGTGACTTCGCCTGCCGCAATCGTCAGGTCGCCTGGCGGGTGCCGCCCGAGGACATCAGCTGGGCACTCCGGCTGGCCGACGACCAGCAGGTCTGCGTCGTGCGGTTCCTGTGGACCGCGGGCGGCGAGCCCGCCGCGCTGTGCACGACCTACATACCGGGCGACATCGCGAGCCGCCCCGACGGCGGAACCACCGACGGCCTGCCGCAGGTGCTGAATCTGCTGAAGCTGACGGGAGGCGCCGAAGCCACAGGCGGTCCCGGCGCCGCCATTGCCCCGCCGCTGGAGGGCTCTCCGACCGCACTGCACATCGAGATGCACGCACCGCCGCCGTCGATCGCCCGCAGCCTCCGCCTGACCGCGGGCCAGCCTGCCATGATGGTGACCGTCAGGTTCGACGATCTGGACGCCGGCCGGCCGGTAGCGCTGACGGTCGCTGTCCTGCGCCCGGACATGTTCCGGGTCGTGGTCGAGAGCCCGCACCCGCCCCTGCCGGATGGCCACGAGGGCTCGCTCTCCGGCTCCTGGACGCACGCGATTGAGGAATGGGGCGGCTGAGGGCGCATCTTTCACTGCGGTAGTGATCGTGTCCCTCTCGTGTCACAGCCGTCGGGAATGCTGACCGGCTATGCGCGCTTCTGTGACTCCCGGGGCGGGCTACGCGCCCAACCGGTACCTCGCGACACCCCGGCGGCCTCCGGAGGCATGTCATCGCGGGGCTGAGATCCTGGGCGGGCTGGCTGCAGTTGCGCTGACGGCGCAGGCGCTCGCCGCGCCTGCGGTGCTGCTAGCCGCGGGCGCGCTGATCGCGGTCGGACGCGTGAGCCGCTGGCGCTTCTCCTGGCTGCTCGTCCCTTTCGCTCTCAGCATCTGGTGGCTGGGGGAGGAGGGTCTCCGGACGGCTGTGGCGGCGCTGGCATCCGGGAGTGCCCGGCTTGTGTCAGCAGAGCGTGCCGTGGCCATGCGTCCGGCCCGGCTACTTCATCCGGGCGCACTCGGTGCCGGTCCCGCCCGGTGGCTGCTACCGCAGCTGCCCCTGGCGCTGGCCGCTGGCACCGCTGAGGCGGCCGTCATCCTGCTCGCCTGGTGGCATCGCCGAGGCCGCCCGCCGTGGCGGCCGGGGATCCTGGCAGTAGCCCGCGGGCGGGTCGCGGCCGCCGGGCTCAGGGCGGGCCGTTCGGTGACCGCTGACGGCTGCGCGATCGGCGTCACTGCGACGGGAAGACGAGCCGAGCTCACCTGGAAGGCGGCCGAATCCGGTGTCGTAGTCACCGGATATGACGACCGCGAGCTGGCCGGGCCCGCGGCGGCGGTGCTCTGCGCGGCGATCCGCCGGCGCAAGACGGTCGTCGTGATCGACCTTCGTGCCACCCCGCGGCCATCCGGCCTGGCCCGTCAGGCTGCGACCATGGGTTCCTGGCTCGGTGTGCCCGTGACTGCGCTGAGCGCGGCGCCCGGTGACGTGACCCGTGTCATCGGCCGGGCAGTCAGCGAGCGGGAAGTCGTCGTGGCCGCAGCGGATGCGGCCGGCAGCGCCGGGCGCGCCGCGATCGGGGCGCTGACCGGAGTCCTGACCCGGCTGCGGGATGCAGGCCTGCGTGCCGACTGCGTTGCCGTCATTGCCGCCTGCGAGCACGAGAACCCGGCCGCCGTGGCGGCACTGCTGAGTGTCGCCGGGGAAACCGGGACTGCCGTGCTCTTGCTGACGACGAGCCCGGCCTGCGCAGCCGGCCTGGCCGAGAGCGGGACGACGACCATTGCCTGCGGCAGCCTGCCGCCGCTGTGGCTGCAGCGGCTCGCCGGCCTGGCAGCAGCCAATCAGGATGCGGCCAGTCAGGATGCGGCCAGTCCGGATGCGGCCGGTCATGATCCGGACGCGGCAGGTCAGCAGCACGGCCGGTCGCGCTGGGCCCGGGCTGCCGGCGGTCTGACGTCCGGAGAGCTCGCGATCATGCGAGCCGGAGACCGCGCCGTCGTCCGCGCCAGGGCCGTCACCATCGACGTCCGGGCGAGCCGGTGACAGCGCCCGGCGGCCGCAGTGCGGTCGGCAGCAGTGCGGTCGGCAGCAGTGCGGTCGGCTGGGCTGCGGGCTCGCCGTCAGCCGCAAGGCCGCGCGGCCGGCTCCGGATCGATTGCTTGTACGTCGGCTGGCAGCAGCTGCTCGCCGAACCGGATCCGGGTCCGCCGCCCGGCCCGGCGGCCCACTGCGAGCCGCACACGGTCAGCCGCGCCTGGGTGACTGCCCAGCATCGCGAGCACCGGCGGCTCGGCCGGCCACCGCGGCTGGGAGCGACAGCCGGGCTGCTCACGACGACTGCGGCGACTGCCGGCTGCCTGGGACGCCTGCTGGGCGCCTGGCCCGCGCTGCTGCTCGCCAGCGCCGGCGCCTGGCTGACAGCAGCCGGCTGCCTGCGGCTGGTCCGGGCCGAGCAGGCGCATCATCGTGAGCTGCGCGCCGAGGCGCACCGGGTCGCCCGGTGCCGCGAGGTTCAGCGGGCTGACCGGGCTGCCCGCGAGCGCGAGCACGTCAGGCAGTTCCGCGACTGGCAGCAGCGGGCGGCGTCGTTCCGGCGGCAGGCGCACTGGTATCCGGTGACGCTGCCCGCCACCGTGCACCGCCTGGACGTGGCCGGCGGCACGCTGGCAGGCTGGTCGGCGCTCACAACGATGATCGCGGTGCCGCGCCTCGCGGCCGGCGGCGAGGTCACGGTTATTGACCTGACCGAGGGCGGCGTGGCGGCCGATCTCCTCGCAGTGGCACGCCTCTCCGGCCTCGGGCCGCAGGTCTGGGTACTGCCCGCCGACCTGCCACAGCTCAATCTGGGCGCGCCGGGCCGGGCTGACCTGCTGGCGGACACGCTGGCCAGAACTGTCAGCGCGGCGAACCGGATGGCCCCGGCGGCTGCAGCAGGCGCGTCCGGGCCGAGCCCTGCAGATCTCGCCCTGGACACCTCGCTGTTAACCCGCGTACTGGACGTTATCGGAGCCCCCGGCAGTCTGGACTCAGCCGGCGGGACACCGGTCGTCGCGAGGCTGGTCGCGGCTCTGCGCGCGCTCGGGCAGATCGGCGGCCCGGCCGAGCACCTGCAGTCAGCGGCGCTCAGCCCGGCGCAGCTCGCCGGCCTGGGTGCGCTCGCAGGCCGCGGCGCCGAGCGGCTGGTCATCGAGCGGGCCTGGGCACTGGAAGCGCGCCTGCGGACGCTGTCGCCGCTGGGCGGGGACCTGGCCGGCCGCCCGGCGAGCCGGCTCAAGGTCGCCTGGCTAGACCGCCGCGCTGCCGGTATGGGCAACGAGGTACTCGCCGCTTACCTGGCCGTCGCCCTCACCGCCGTCCTGCGGCAGGCTCCCCCCGCCAGGCGCTGGCAGCACACCATCATCCTGCTGGGCGGGGAACGGCTGCCTGGTGACGTGCTCGACCGGCTGTGCGACGCGGCGGAGATCGCCGGGGCCGGACTCGTGCTCGGATACCGCACGATCCCGCCGCACGCCCGTGAGCGGCTTGGCCGGGGCGATGCCGCAGTCGGGTTCATGCGCCTGGGCAACGCTGAGGACGCCCGGCTTGCGGCCGAGCAGATCGGCACTGAGCACCGGTTCGTGGTCAGCCAGCTCACTGACTCGGTCGGCGCGACGGTGACTGACACGATCGGCGTGTCCTACAGCAGCTCGGCCGGCACTTCCGAAACGGGATCGGACTCGGTCACGCGGAGCTCGGGCCGTGGCAGCGGCCGCAGCAGGCACGGCCCGGCCGCGCCGCTGGGCGGTCTCCTCGGCCCGGCCGGCCGGGAGGCCAGCACGTCGGCGGGCATCTCCGACTCGCAGTCGATCAGCGAGGGCATCAGCACCGGCACGTCCTGGGGCTGGAGTACAGCCAGGGCGATCGGTGCCAGCGACTCGCTGGCCAGCACGGCGCAGCGGTCCCGCGAGTCGCTGGTCGAGCAGCATGAGCTGCAGCAGCTGCCGCAGAGCGCCGTGCTGCTGTGCTACCCGGCACCCGGCGGCCGCCGGGTCGTGCTCGCGGACGCGAACCCGGCGATCCTGACCCTGCCGACAGCGACGCTCGCGGCGGCCGCGGCGCCAGGTGGAATGACCGCGCCGGGCTGAGGCGCTCTTCGGCAGTCCGCGAGCCCTTCTTCTCACCGCGGGCATATTGACAGCCCTGCGGGTCGAATGAAGACTGGTGGCGGCTCAGGGGTGGGGTGAGGGTGATGGCCGACGGTCGCGCCGCGCTGAACCTGGGCGGCCACGAGATTCCAGCCAGTTGGTTAGTTGGCGATTTTCAGCTGGCGATCGCCGAGGTCACCGCCGGCGGATTCGACGAACGCAGCGGCGTGTTCCAGGGTGTCACCGGCACGGCGTGGCTGCATCTTCCGTGCGCAGTCCCGCCGCCCTCTATCGTTGGCGTGCTTGACGACCCGGACGTCTCGCGGCTGACGCAGGCGGTTGAGGTGGTCGCCGACGTCCTGCATCCGCAGACCGAGATCGCTGTCGCCGACGCGCAGCACCTTCAGCCGGGCGCGCTGGTCGGCGACACCATCTCGGTGAACCTCACCGTCGACCGGAGCGACCTCCGCGAAATCGTGGAGCTTGGCCAGGGCATGCCGGGCTGGCTCGGCTCCGCGCCGGCCAGCGCCGGTTTCCCGGTCCAGTTCAGCGATCTCACGGTCAGCCTCGACGGCGTACCGGCCGGTGTGGGGCGCGTCATCGACGGGGTCGTCACTTACCCGATCGGCGGCCATGTCCGGTACCCGATAGAAATCGTCATCGACGGCTTCACGGTGATCATCACTACGCTGGAGCTGACACCGCACCGGTCGACCGGGACCGCGCAGGTGCAGTTGCCAGGCGGAATCACCGACGTCGGCTCGTGCGAGCCGGCCATTATCGACCTCGGCATCATCACCATGTCGCCCAGCTGCGACTTCTACCTCGACGCGCCAGACCAGGCTTACGGCCCCTGGCTCCTCGGCGACACCGGCCTGGTTATCGAGGGCACTGGCTACGTGCTTGACCTGAGCGCCGTCACCAGCCCCGCTCCGTGGCCGGCGTCCTGGCGCGGCCTGACGCTCGGCGCGGGCACGGGCAGCGGCGAGCAGTTCGTCCCGGAGCCTTGCAACACCGGCTATCTGCGCGGTCAGTACACCTACCCGGACGCGATCGTGGTCAGCTCCGGCTTCTATGCCTCGCTCGCCCTCGCCAAGCCGGTGTCATTCACCGCCATCAACCCGCTCGGGACGACGCTCACGTTCCGCGCCGGGTCGATGATCATCTGGTCCAGCAGGATCGCCGGCGGAGAACTGAGCGACGGGTCGATCGAGCTGCCGACCGACGCGGTGTGCGCGGGCCAGCCGGGCCAGCCGGTGATCATTCCGCTCGACGCCATCGCAATCCAGCCCGACCTCGACCTTGCCGGCGTGCTCGACTATGGCAACCGACAGATCAGCTGGGGCGAGCTCACCCACCACGGCCGGGAGGTGGTGGCGTGGAAGGGGACCTGCGGAACCGGTTACCTCTACCTGCCTGCCGGGGCCTGCGAGTCGTTCTGCCCGATGAGCACCGGGGTGTTCTCGGGCGTGGCCATCGGATCAGACGCGGATGCGAGCCTAGCCGAGCTGGCGGCCCAGCAAGTCGCCGGCGTGTCGTTCCCGGCGCTGGACGAAATCCTGGTCCTCTCACCTGACCGTCCAGGCGGCCGGACGAACCCGATCATGCTGAATCGGTTGCAGGGCTGGATCCGGGTCGGCCTGACCGGACTCGATGGCGCGCTGTCCTGCTACGACCAGTCGCAGCCCGACGACCTCGGCGACCCGACGGGTAGCGGGTACGTCGGAAACGTTCCGTTCCAATCGACGCTGTTCGTCAACGCCAAGCAGAGTCTGCTGGCGGAGTTCGTGACGAGCGCGAGCTACGACTCGAACTTCTCCGGCCAGTTCCAGATTCCCGAGCCGTGCGATATCGCGCGTCTTGCGTTCGCGCAGATGAAGCTCACGTCGACCGCGTGCCTCGTCGGCGGCGAGGTCGTACTGCCGAGCGCGGGTGTACCACTCCAATACTGGGATCTGGACCTGGCGCCGACCGGACCACCTGGCCAGGCTGGCGTGGTCAGCGTCCGAACGGGACGGGTGCTGCTGACGGCAGCCGGCCTCGCCGAGCCCGTCCACTTCGCGCAGCCGTTCGGGCTCACCTGGTCCGAGCTGCTCGCCGACGGAAGCTTCGGCGAGCTGTACCTCGACTTCAACAACTGGGGTCAGCGCTTCGACGGCCTGGTGTTCAACCCCGTGGAGGTCAGGCTTTCGGCCTACGATCCCACGGTCACTGACCCGTATCTCGGCGTGTTCGGGTCGGTCTGCTTCCCCTTCTTCGGGCTGCATCCGGTGAACATCCGGGATGCCACCGACCTGACTTCGTCGAGCACGCCGCTTCCCCGTGAGGTCACCGTCCCGAAGACGCCGATCACGCCCCACGCGCTACCGACGCAGCTCGCCCTCTCGGGCACGTGGCAGGACCTGCACTCGGACGATCTGGCCGTGTTCGCATGCCCCGAGGCCGACGTCAGCTACAACGTCGCCGGTCAGAACGGCTTCGATGGCACAGGCACGGCGGTGCTCAGTTTCCTGCTTTCGGATCCGCTCGACATCACGGTCGAGATCAACAGCGATGCGACCGATATCCATATCAGCTCCGCCGATACCCACGATATCGACGTCGGCCTCTTCGCTCGCCTCGGTGGCATGGCTCAGATCGAGGGATGCGCCCGCATCGAGGGTCCGACGCTTGCCCGCATCGCGCTCTACGGGATGCTGGAGGAGAGTGCGGCCACCGGGACCCTCTTCGTGCCGAAGGCTGGCTACGAGGCCGAGATCGATATCGCGGTAACGCCGACCACCTTCGACTTCTATCTATCGGGCGACATGCTGCTGTCGGTGCTCGTAGATCTCGACGTCTCGGCCACCGCGCACCTCCTGGTCGACTTCGGGGCGGGCTCAGCCGAGGGAGACCTCGACGGAGGCATCAACTGCGACGCCGTGGTGGCGGGGCTCTCCGGCGAAGGGCAGCTCACGTGGTACGTCGGTCCCACGCTGCAGTACCTGCAGGGCCGGCTGAAGGTCGGCGTGATCTCGTGGATCGTCAGCGGCGGGCTCGAAGGCGGCTTCTTCATCGGCAACAACGTGCCCAAGGCGCTCGCCTGGGTGCTCGACCCGACTGACACCCATTTCGGGATGTCGACGAACATCCTTCCGCCGATGCTCACCGGCGTCTACGGGTACGGCCAGGCGTCTATCGGGGTCAACTACTACGCGATCGGCGGCGGCGTCGACATCTACGCCGGCGCCGGAGCATTCAGCGCGCCGATCGCCGCAGGCGGCCCGCTGGCCCCGTTTGCCGGCAATCCTCTGCTTCCGTACGTCGTGGGGGCGTGCGGCATCTATGTCCACGGGGAGATCCTCGGCGGGCTGGTCAGCGCTTCGGGATGGGCCAACCTCAGCTTGCGGGGGCCGGTGCCAACCTACTTCGAGGGCACGTTCGGGTTGCAGGGCTGCGTGCTGTGGGTGCTGTGCGCTTCGGTAAGCATCACCGCCGGCATCAACAGCTCCGGCTTCTACGCGTCCTAAGGAGGCGACATGGCCAACGGCGCTGCGCTGGTGCAGGCAACCTCGGCGGGCATCGGGCGCGACGGAAGCACCTACGTCCTCCTGCGGTGGGAGGCGGTGGACGATGTGACTGGCTACAACCTGTACCGGCGCGTCGACGGCACTCCGGCCCGCGAGTCCCGGCCGATCAATGGCAGTTCGCCGATCCGACCGCCGTCGTCGGCCCGGCAACTGCGCGCCGTCGTTCCCGCGGGATCGCCGGAATGGGCCGCCCTGGCTGCTGGGTTCGCCGCAGTCTCCGGCAGCGCTCTCGAGCGCGTCAACCCAGCCGCGCGATTTGAGGAGGGCCTTACCGAGGACGAGCTGCGCCTGGTCCGGGCGACCTCGCGGGCCAACGTCGCCATGGCCCAGGCCGCCGGTGTCGCTTACATCGACCGGGGCGTGAAGGCGAATGAGCATTATCTCTACGAGCTGCGAGGAGTGCTGGCCGACGGCACCGAACGCCGGCTCGCCGTCGACGTGCCGGTGTGGGCCGGGCACTTCACGCTGCCTGACCCGCCGTCGGGCGTCACGACCCAGCCCGGCGACCGCCGGGTGCTCGTCCTCTGGAATCGCAACCCGTACGCGGCCACCTTCGTGGTGCAGCGCGCCAGCAGCCCTGGCGGCCCGTTCCAGCAGGCAAACCCCAAGCCGGTCGCGTACGACATCGACGATGGCCTCGACGGGCAGCCGCTGCCGACTCCGCAGCCCGGCTTCCTCGACATCGGGGCATGGGACGCCGACGGGCTCCCCGCCAGCCATCTGGTAGCGGGCGTCGACGTCTATGGTCCGGACAACGGCAGTACTTACTGGTACCAGGTCGCGTCGGTCGACGCGCTCAATCGCGTGGGCTCGTGGTCGACGGCCGTCGCTGCGGCTCCGACGCAGAGCCTCGCGCCGATGGCGCCGGACGAGCTGCAGGTGTCCCCCACCACGTCGGCGAACGGGCTGGTGGTCACCTGGCGCAAGGTGACTCGCAACGTCGAGAACCACCAGTTCCCGGACACCTCGCAAAGCAACTTCGTCTACCGGGCCGAGACCCGCGAGGACCTCGAGGACCTGGCAACCCTCTCGAGCCGGCTGGTCGCTACGCTCAACGCCAACCCTCAGGACGCGACCACGCCGCTCGTCTCGTGGACGGACACTGACCCGGTGCTCGTCCCGCCGTTCGGCACGAAAACATACTTCTACCGCATTCGCGTCGCCGACATGTTCGGCAACCTGAGCGCGCCATCGGCCGTCATCACCGGCACCGTTCCCGACACCACGCCGCCCGGGCCTACCGACCTGGTCGAGGTGGCCGGTACGGCGGACCATATCCGCGTCGAGTGGGCGCCCAACACCGAGCCCGACCTTGCCGGCTACCAGATCTACCGCGGCGTGTGCGACCGTGGCGTCATCTACCTGCCGGGTGTGACGCAAGAGATCGGCAAGGATGGCACTGTCATCGGGCGCGGCAAGCCTCTCGGGCACTGCGACATGACCCTGGTCGGGGACGTCGGCCTTGGGGAGGCCAAGTCCAGGCACGCAGCGGACGGCCACATCTGGTTCGACGATTACAGCGTCCCCGAAGGCTCGCCACTCTGCTACGGCTACTGGGTCCGCGCCTACGACCTGGCGGGCAACCTCTACCAGGGCAACAACGGCTGCCCGGGCCCGGCCGAGTACCGCTGCGCTCGGCTGCGGGAGAACATCCCGCCACCGGTGCCGGTGCTCACTGGCCTGTCCGCGCGCGACAACAGCGTACTCGTCGAGTGGGTTTCGGCGCCCGTGCAGGACCTGCACGCGTTCCACGTGTACCGCTCCGACTCCGAGCTTGACCCGCCGGCCTTTCTTGCCTGCGTTTTCACCGACGGCTCGGTCAGCACCACGCCGTGGACGGGACTGCTGCCGAGCTGTGCCGACGTCCCGGCAGTGCTCGACCCGCTCAGCGCCACTGGCTCGTACCTGGACAACACCGCCAAGCCGCACCATGTCTACTGGTACCGGGTCTCAGCCCTCGACTGGCTCGGCAATGAGAGCGACGGCGCCCGACTGGCCGACATCCCGTCCAGCAGTACGTTCACTTACACGAGCGATCTTCCGCCGACACCCGTGGTGCTCCCGCAGGCCCCGCCCGCTGGCAGCGGCTGCGGCCTCGAGCTGGGCTGGAGCCCGGTGCTCGACCCGTTGGCGCTGAAGGGCTTCATCGTCTTCCGCGCCGCCGCCGGCGGCCCCTACCGGCAGGTGTCGGGGATCATCACGGCGAACGGCTACACCGACCTGACCGCCCGGCGCGGCGTCGACTACCTCTACTGCGTCCAGTCGATGGACCATACCGGATTGCTCTCCCGACCCTCGATACCGGTCCTGTACCGGTACTGACGGCACTGGCAAGGCGGAGGCCATGGGGATTCTCGACGAGTTCGACCCGACCCGCGATGGCTGGTTCTTCGACAACTGGAACGAGACCACCGACTTCGACTGGGACCTGTACCGGCGCACCTACCTCGCGATCAACCCGACCGACGACGTAATCGAGGCGCCGCTTGACGTCGCGTTCTACCAGATCTTCAAGAGCTGCGCGGCCAACGGCAACTGCGGCGGCATGTCAATGCTCGGGCTCGCTCTCTACAAGTACGGCGGGTACATGGGTTACTGCTCGCCCGCTTCGTTCTACACCGGCGGCGTCAACGGTCCCGACCGGACTGACCTCCACCAGGCGATCAACGTCATGCAAGGACGGCAGTTCAGCGCGCCAGGCATCCGCAACTTCCTCGATGTCGTCAAGGCAGGCCAGCTCAACGACGGCGTGGCCGCCTGGAACAGCATTCAGAGCGGCCTGGGCAGCGGCGACTACTGCATGCTCTCGCTCGCCAACGGGCTGTTCGGCACCGCCGCCCACACGGTCATTCCATTTCGCGCCGACACGAGTGGAAGCGCGCTCGTGCTGCACGTCTGGGATCCCGACCGGCCGTACAATACCCACGCCGAGTACTACGACGGCGACTACAACAAGATTGTGATTACCGGCCCGACGGACTGGACCTATGACCAGAACGCGGCCGGCCTGTACTCCGACGGAGTTCTGTACTCCGGGTCGATGAACGGCTGGTTCTTCCCCATCCCGATCTCCCTCGAGATCCACAAGGGGCCGCAGCCGATCAGTGCCGGCTTCGCCCTTACCGGGCTCACGACGCTGTTCGTCAGCGGTGTCGGCGCTGCGGTCACCCAGATCGAGGACGATCAAGGACGGCGCCTGTACACGAGCGACCGGCTGCACCGCAGCCGCGGCGACCTCGAGACGTCGACCGCGCGCCGGCTTCCCGGCGTTGTTCCGTGGCCGTGGCGGGGACGCGCCGGCGACGACCTTCCGGGGGAGCTGTTTTTCCTTCAGCGACCACCGGGAAGCTCACCGCTGACCGTCTCCGTGCGCGGCGGCGAGTACCAGATCAAGCATCTGTCGTCGAGTCACCTCAGCGAAGTCACCGCGGGGCCGGCGGGGAGCGCAACCAAGGACCGTGTCCGCCTCGAGGGCTCATTCGATGACCACCAGGTCATCGCGGTGAGCACGCGCGCGCCGCGTCGGCTGTTCGACATCCGCCAGCTGCGCCAGGGGTCGCCCGGAGCCTGGCGGAGCGTCCGGGTGCGGAACGCCGTGGTCACCAGCGACCAGCTGCGCGTCCATGCGGCGCGGGCCTTCGACGTCGTCGAGATCTCAGGCACGGCAGCGCGCCGCGGCCTTGACATCGAACTCGCCCGCTACGCCGGTGGCAAGGTCGCCAGGCGCACCCTTAGCCAGCCTGTCCCGGCGGGAAAGGCACTCCGCATCGCTCCGACTGACTGGGACCGCCTCTCCCGCGCCAAGATCGAACAAGTCCTCGAATAGCGCACGGACCGGTCCACAGCGAGCCTCAGGTCAGCCGGGTCGTGCCTTCGACGCGAACCCGGCGATCCTGACGCTGCCGACTGCCACTCTCGCCAGCCTGCCGGCTGACGCACCAGGATGACGCGCCCGGCCCGTCTGGCAGGATGCTGGCCATGCTGAGGCAGTTCCGTCAGGTGGACGTCTTCACGGCCACGCCGTATCACGGGAACCCGCTGGCCGTAGTGCTCGGCGCCGACGGGCTCACGACCGAGCAGATGAGCAGGTTCGCGAACTGGACGAATCTGTCCGAGACCACGTTCGTGCTTGAGCCCGATGATGAGCTCGCCGACTACCAGGTACGCATCTTCACGCCGTCGCGGGAGCTGCCGTTCGCCGGGCATCCCACCCTCGGCACCTGTCACGCCTGGCTGGAGGACGGCGGTGAGCCGCGGAACCCGGGCACGGTGATCCAGCAGTGCGGAGCGGGCCTGATCACCATTGCCAGGGACGAGGCGGGCCTGAGTTTCGCCGCCCCGCCGGTGCTGCGGTCCGGCCCGGTTGACGAGCCGACGGCCGAGCACATCGCCGACATCCTCCGGATCAGCCGCGCGCAGATCGTCGATCTTCAGTGGGCCGATAACGGCCCTGGCTGGATCGCTGTCCTGCTGGCCAGCGCGGACGAGGTGCTCGCGCTTCGCCCCGGCCCGACCGACCTGGACCTCGGCGTGGCCGGCCCGCATCCGCCGGGCGGTCCGGCTGCCATCGAGGTGCGCGCGTTCGTGCCGAAGAACGGCGCGACGGACGAGGATCCGGTGACTGGCAGCCTGAACGCCTCACTGGCGCAGTGGCTGCTGGCCTCCGGCCGGGCCAGCGCTCCCTACGTTGCCCGCCAGGGCACCGCACTCGGCCGGGACGGGCGAGTCCGGATCACCGACGATGCTGACGGCGTGGTCTGGGTCGGCGGCGACGTGGTCACCTGCGTGTCCGGCCGGGTCAGACTGTGACGCCAGCCAGCCGGGCAGTGGCCACAGGAGCACCATCTGCCCCGGTGTCATAATTCGGACCAATCAGGTAGCACGCACCGGTTCTGACTGGTAAGCACGCAGCATGGGTGAGTCGTCAGGCATCGGCGGTGGCTCAGCCGGGCTGTGGTACCGGGTAGTCGCCGTCAACGCCGGCGGTCTGGGCGGCACCGCCGCCGGAGACTACGCCTCGGTCCTGCCCGCCGCGCTGAACGCCGCCCGCCATCGCCGCCCGTTTATCGCCGGCTGGCTGTCGCGCGGCGGCGGGGCACCGCTCGAGCTGATCACGACGGCCGGGCCGCTGCCGCCGGCAGGCCGCCCGGCCAGGCCAGGAGCCGAGCCAGCAGATCCGGGTCTCCCGGCCGCCGCTGATGCCGCGGCAGCCGGGCCGGCCGCAGGACTCGCGGCGACGGCTGACCTGCTCTTCCCCTGGGGCGCGCGCGGAGTCGCGATCGACGGCAACATGCTCGCCGACCTCGATCAGCTTGTCTGGGCGCCGTGCCCGGGCCGCCAGGTGCCGCTCGCCGCCCCGGCAGCCGCGGCAGCCGCCACCGCGGGGGAGATGCCGCCGACCCTGTTCGAGGCGGCACTGCAGACCCTGATGGGCCGCCCGTTCGGCTGGCTGATCGTGGCCGACCCCACTGGCCTGCTCGAGACCGAGACCGCCGAGCTGCGCAATCAGCTGACCGTGCTGCGGCAGTACGACGACGAGCACACCCGGTTCGACGCGGGCAGGGCCGAGCGCCGGCTGGCCGAGCTTGATGCGTTCCGGGAGGCAGGCCTGTGGAACGTGCGGGTGCTGGCCGGAGCGGCGACCGAGCAGGACCTGCGGCTCATCGCGCCCGTGCTGGTGGGATCAGCCGACCTGAGCGCGCATCCGTACCGGCTGCGCTGCCCCGAGGGGGCGCAGGAATTCGCGGACGTACTCGCGACGAAGCTAAGCGACCCGGCAGACGGCTCGGCGGTGCCGTTCGCCGCGACGGCCGGCGCGCTGGCGGCGCTGACCGGACTGCCGCGGCGGGAAGTTCCGGGCGTACGCATCATGCGGCCCGGCTACTTCGACGTCACCAGCGAAACGGCCGGGGACGGGCCGGCAATCGAGCTTGGCGCCATCCTCGACGGCCAGGACCGGCCAGTCGGAGCGTTCCGCGTGCCGCTGGCGACGCTGAACCGGCACGCCCTGATCGCCGGCGCCACTGGCTCCGGCAAATCGCAGACCGTCCGGCACCTGCTGGAGCAGCTGACCGGCGCCGGAGTCGGATGGCTGGCCATCGAGCCCGTCAAGTCCGAGTACGGGGCGATGGCAGCGCGGCTGGCCGGCCGCGCTGACGTCACGGTGATCAACCCGGCCGATCCTGAGTCAGTGCCGCTGTCGGTGAATCCGCTGGCCCCCGAGCCCGGTTTCCCGGTCCAGGCGCACATCGACATGGTCCGCGCGCTGTTCCTGGCGGCATTCGACGCCAGCGAGCCGTTCCCGCAGATCATGTCCCAGGCCCTGCAGCGGGTGTACGCGGACTGCGGCTGGGATCCCCTCACCGGCGGCGGCCGGGCCGACGCCGACGTGCCGCCCGCCGTGCCGACGCTGGCGCGGCTGCAGGCGGCCGCCCTGGCCGTCATCGAGGACGTCGGCTACGGCCCGGAACTGCAGGCCGATATGCGGGGCTTCGTCGACGTGCGGCTCCGGTCGCTGCGCACCGGCTCGGCCGGGCGGTTCTTCGAGGGCGGTCATCCGGCCGATATCGGCGGCCTCCTGAGCCGGAACGTCGTGCTCGCGCTCGAGGACGTGGCCAACGACGAGGACAAGGCATTCGTCATCGGCACGCTGGTCATCCGGATCGCCGAGCACCTCCGGCTCCGGTCGAAGGGAGTGCCGTCGGGCGGGCTGCGGCACGTCATCGTGCTGGAGGAGGCGCACCGGCTGCTGCGGTCCGGGCGCCAGGGGGCGGGCGCGCACGCAGTCGAGCTGTTCGCCGGGCTGCTTGCCGAGATCCGGGCCTACGGCGAGGGCGTCGTGATCGCCGAGCAGATCCCGGCCAAGCTGGCCCCGGACGCGGTGAAGAACACCGCGCTGAAAGTGCTGCACCGGCTCCCGGCCGCCGACGACCGGCAGCTGGTCGGCGCCACCATGAACCTCGATGACGATCAGTCCCGGCAGGTGGTGTCGCTGCATCCGGGCGAGGCGGCGGCGTTTGCCGACGGCATGGACCGGCCGATGCGCATCCGCGTCCCGTTCGGCGGCGACCGCGAGCAGGCTGCCGCTTCCGTTCCCGACGGCGCGGGCGGCGGCAAGGCCGACGACACCAGCGCGCCGGAGGCGGGGGCGGCCCCGGCGCCGGAGCCGGCGGTCCTGGCGCCGCCGGCACCCTCGGAACTGCCGCCGCTGGCGGGCCGCCGGTCGGCCGCCTGCGGTCACGCCTGCACCGCGGACCGGCCCTGCACGCTGGTCGAGCTCCGGGCCGCCGACCTGGTGGCCCGGTCACCGCAGGACCCGTGGCTGCGCGTCTGGGCTGAGGTCTACGTGCTCGCCTACCTGGTCAACCGGCCGCGGCCGCGGGTGCCCGTGCCGCTGCGGCAGCGCTGGCGCAGCCTGGACGACCGGCTGCGGACCTGCGCGCTGGCGACCGCGATCGACGGCGCCGTGCTCGGCCGGGGGCAGGCGCTGCGCGAGAGCTGCGACCCGGCGGACCTCGCCGCGGCCTGCGCGACCTCGGCTGCCGCCATTCTCGACGGCGGCAAGGGCGCGGGAACCATGCCGGGGACTACCTGGGTCCTCCCGCAGCTGCGGTGGCTGCACGAGCTTGAGCGGGTCTGCCCGCTGGACGGGCCGGTGCCGGACCCGTTCGCGGCGGCACCGCGCCTTGACTACGCGCTGCCGGACCTCGCGGACCGGCCGGACGTGAAGATCGGCCAGCGGGTCAGCGGCCTGCGGCGCCATCAGCTGTCGATGGAGGTCACCCGGAACAGGCTCATCGCCTGGACGGCGCTGCTGGGCGAGGACGACCAGGCCGGCTTCATCGAGGACCTGGCGGCGGTCGCGATCGGCGTGAGCCACCGCGGTCAGCTCGGGAAGGCGGCCGGCGAGATGGGGGTGACCGCATGGCTGGAGGCGGTCCTGTCCTGGCCGCGCCGGTTCATTGTGGGCGCTGACGACCTGTCGGCCAGCCTGGCAGCACGCGAGCCAGACCCGGTCGCCGGATAACATCGGCCGACATGAGCAAGCTTCCGCTGCGCGCGCGGCTGGCCACGTCCATCGGGGGCGCAGCGGGCCGGGTGTCCCGGCTCACCGGCCGCGGCGACGGCTCGGTCATCGGCGGCGTGCTCGGCCTGCGGGTAGAGCCTGAACTGCTCCGCCTGCTCGCTGCCGACCGCCAGGTGGTGCTGGTGACCGGAACGAACGGCAAGACGACGACGACCCGGCTGATCACCGCCGGGCTGGGCGCGCTTGGTCAGGATGTGGCGAGCAACGCCTTCGGCGCCAACATGGAGGCAGGCCTTGCGTCGGCACTCGGGCGGGCGCAGGACGCACCCTACGCCGTGCTCGAGACCGACGAGCGCTACCTCCCGGCCGTCATCGAGGCGACGAACCCGCGCGTCGTCGTGCTGCTCAACCTCAGCCGTGACCAGATGGACCGGGCCGCGGAGATCTGGCTGACCGCGCGGCGATGGCGGGAGGCCCTGGCGAAAGCCGACGGCTGCATGGTCATCGCGAATGCCGACGACCCGCTCATTGCCTGGGCGGCGTCGGCGGCGCCGCGCGTTAGCTGGGTCGCTGCGGGCCAGCGCTGGCACGAGGACTCCTACTGCTGCCCGGAGTGCGGCTCGCACCTGCGGCGGGACGAGCTTGGCTGGCGCTGCGGCGAGTGCGGCTTCGCCCGCCCGGCGACTCGCTGGGTGCTGAGCGAGGACTCGGTCATTGACGAGTCAGGTCAGGTGCGGGAGCTGCGCCTGGCGCTTCCCGGCAGGGCCAACCGGTCCAACGCCGTGGTAGCGCTCGCCGTCGCGGCCCATTTCGGCGCTCCGGTCGATCAGGCGCTGCCGCGGCTGCGCGAGGTCAGGTCGGTCGCCGGGCGGTACACGCAGGTGCAGCGGCACGGCCGCCTGGTCCGGCTGCTGCTGGCCAAGAACCCGGCAGGCTGGCTGGAGGCCTTCGACGTGCTCGCGCCCAGTCCGGTGCCCGTGCTGCTGGCCGTGAACGCGCAGACACCGGACGGCAAGGACACCTCGTGGCTCTGGGACGTCGACTACCGGGTCGTCCGGGACCGGCCGGTGTACGTGGCCGGCGAGCGCCGGCTGGACCTTGCCGTCAGGCTGGAGGCCGACCAGGTTCCGTTCGAGCTGGTCGACGGCATCGATGCCGCGGTGAGCCGGGTCAGCGGCGCCGAGCTGGACGTGATCGCGAACTACACCGCCTTCCAGCAGATCCGGTCGACTCTGGGCCGGACGGAATGATGCAGGAGACACCACGATGACCGACAGCGTCGGACGGCATGCGGCCGCGCGCGAGCTGCCCGAGACCATGATCATTCCGCCGCAGGCGGCGTCGCCGGAAACGGCGCAGCCGGGTCCCGTGGGCACCGGCGGGAGTGGTGCTGGGTCTGCGGGGCCTGGCCCTGCGGGTGTCGGCCCCGCCGGGTCTGGCCCTGCGGGCGCTGGCACTCGCGGCTCCGGCAGCAAGGGCCCCGGCAGCCAGGGCCCGGGCACGGGCGGGCAGGACAGCCGCCCGGCCGGGCGGCACGCATCCGGGCGCACGAAGCGCACCGGGCCGCCTGCGACGGCGCCGGCTACCGCGCCGGCCCGGCCGCCGGCCCGGGCTGGCCACGACAGCAGGCTGCGGATCGTCTGGGTGTACCCGGACCTGCTCAGCACCTACGGCGACCGGGGGAATCTGCTGGTGCTGTCCAGGCGCGCGGGCCTGCGCGGCATCGACGTGGAAGCCGCCGAGGTCAACTCGGATCAGCCGGTGCCCGCGGGCGGCGACATCTACCTCCTGGGCGGCGGCGAGGACCTGCCGCAGATCCTCGCGGCGAACCGGCTGCGCGCTGACGCCGGGCTAGCCAGGGCCGCCAGCGGCGGCGCGGTGGTATTCGCGGTCTGCGCCGGCTATCAGCTGCTGGGGGATTCCTTCGGCGGAGTGGAGGGCGAGCCCGTTCCCGGCCTGGGCATCCTGGACATCAGCAGCGGCCGCGGTCAGCGGCGCGGTGTCGGCGAGCTCGTCGCGGACGCCGACCCGGAGCTCAGCGTTCCGCGGCTTACCGGATTCGAGAATCATCAGGGCGTCACGAGGATCGGCTCCTCCGCGCGGCCGCTCGGGCGGGTCTCGCTGGGCGTTGGCAACGGCGACGGCACTGAGGGCGCGTACGCCGGCAAGGTGCTGGGCACCTACATGCACGGCCCGGCGCTCGCGCGCAATCCCGGGCTCGCCGACCTGCTGATCAGCTGGGTCGCCGGGCGCCTGCCGCCGCTCGCCTCGGCTGACGAGGACTGGGCCGGCCAGCTGCGGGCGGAGCGGCTCACAGCGGTGGGCCACTAGTAGACGAGCGCCTGCGCGCCTTCCGCCAGGACCTCAGCGACAAAGGTTGTCGCCCCGGCGATCCGCACGCCGTCGGCGACGTCGTCCTCGGTGATCTCGCGCCGGGCAGCGCACTGCGTGCACAGCGTCACCATCCCGCCGCGCAGCACCGTCGCGAACAGGTCGGGGAGCGGGGTGGCGTGCGGCAGGCTCAGGTCGGGACAGCCGTCCGGCAGCGCAAACCAGGACGCCTCGCCGGTCAGCCAGACCGATACCGGTACGCCGCTCGCGACCGCCGCTGCCGCGACGGTGAACACCTGATTGCAGCGCTCCGGATCTTCTTTGCCGACGGTTACCTTCAGCACCAGGGAGCGGGCCATGCTTCCGACCCTAGCGCTCCCGGTACCGCTATCCGCGTCAGACTGGCCGGTACCGGGCCGGTCGCGGCGAACCGGGCGGATCCCGGCGAGACGGATCCCGGCGTGGCGGCTGCCGGCCGGGAGCGGTACTGCCTACACTCCGCAGCATGTCCGCATTGCTGAGCGGCGTTATCCTGATCGCTGCCTTCGGCCTGCTGGCCGCGCTTGGCCTGGTGCTGGTCGTGGCGCTGTTCCGGGTGACCAGCAGTCCGGCCGCCGACTCATCCTGCGGGAGCCAGAGTGGAGAATGACCAGCCTGCCTCGGACGGTCCCTCGGGCCCGGACGGCCCCTCGGGTCCGGATGGTCCCTCCGGCCCGGGGGGTGCTCTGCCCGGGCAGTACGAGCTGCACCCCCGCCTGGCCCCGCTGCGCTTCCTGATCGGCCGGTGGGAGGGCGCCGGTGTCGTCGGCTACCCGACCATCGAGAGTGCCAACTTCGGCCAGGAGATCACTTTCGGCCACAACGGCAAGCCGTTCCTGATTTACACCAGCCGTACCTGGCTGCTGGAGGAGGACGGCACGATCGGGCGGCCGCTGGCGATGGAGTCCGGATTCTGGCGCCCGCAGGAGGGCGGCGGCCTGGAGGTCGTGCTCGCTCACCCGACTGGCATTACCGAGATCTACCTCGGCCAGATCAGCGGCACCAAGATCGAGATGGCCACCGACGCGGTGGCGCGCACCGCGACCGCCAAGGAGGTCACCGCGGGCACGCGGCTCTACGGGCTCATCGGCACCGATCTCGGCTGGGCCTACGACATGGCCGCCGTCGGCCAGCCGCTGCAGTCGCACGTCTCCGCGCAGCTGAAGCGCGTTGGCTAGCCGGGGCTGCCGCCCCCTCAGGCCGCCGCCGGGTCAGTCCTCACGCAGCCAGTAGACGTCGAACATTGTCGCTGCCGCGACTGGCGTCGGCTGCGCGAGCACGGGCCCCCCGGAGGCGCGCAGCTGGGTGATCCTGAGCGCATTCCAGTGCCGCGACAGGACGCCGCCCTGCTGCCCGGCGCTGTCGGTGATCGAGATCCCGGCGAAGCTGATCGCGCCGTAGTCCGACAGCGGCGCGATCACCAGATGCTGGCTGGAGCCCGTGGCCGGAGCCTCGGCGATGATCTCGGCCGAGCTGCGCGGGCACTGGACCAGCTTGCCGCTGACCTTGACGTGCGGGCACTTGCGGTCCCTGGTGAAATGCTCGTGCCTGGTGCTGTCGGTGAGCGTCAGCACGAACTCCCTGCGGGCGGCGGTGTAGGAGACTGACGCGGTCACCGAGTCCCCCGGATGGATCTTCATCGAGATCTTCGTCTCGGAGTACGGGAACATCTCGAACCAGGCGAAGTAGCTCGCCTTCCCGGCCGCGCTGCAGTTCGCGGCGATGCCGGTCTGCTCGACCGAGTCGGCGTGCGCGCTGAGGCCGTCCAGGCCAGCCCAGGCCGAGGAGAGCGTCGGGCCCGGCGAGGCCGCGCAGTTCAGGTACGGAACGAAGAAGACGGCCCGGACGGCACGGAAGGTCACCGCGTGCCTGCTCACCCCGTAGCCGGCCCAGTTCAGTGATCCGGCTGACGTGACGTTGCCGGCTGCCGAGTGCGCTGACTCCGCCGGTCCCGGCAGAGCCGCCGGCTGGTCCGGGTAGCTCACCCAGGAGCGGGTCGCGGTGCCGGTCGCGGTCGCGGCCGGTGCGGCGGCGGGCCGGGGCCGGCCGGGCCGAGTGCGAAGGCGAGAGCTCCGAGCGCTCCGAGCACAGCGGCGCAGGCGCAGGCGGCTAACTTCCTCACGGCTTCTCCCCCTCAGCAGACCGGTGACGGCAGCCGACACTACCGGCATCGGGCGGCTGCGGGCCGGAGCATTGGCCCGGGCTTTGCCCGGACTCGGGGGCGCTGACGTGCGGAAATGCGGCCCAACACGGAAAAACCCCCGGGCCTCTCCCGCGCCGGGTTAGCTGCGGTGCGCGAGCACCACAAGTAACCCCGACACGGGGACCGGCTGGACAGGCCGGTCAGCCCGGGGGGCCGGTGTCTGCCGTGAATTCGCCGGCCTCCGCCTCAACAGCGTCAGCCGCGGCCGGGGGCAGGCTGGGCCAGCGCCCGGAGCAGGCTGAGAAGCGGCCGGTGATGCACTTGTCGCGGCTAGCCGCGAGTCGGTGCTTCACGCAGGCGGCGGCTAGCGGACAGCCACCTCGCAAGTCCGACATCTATGCATACTGTTGGACCACCTCCTTTCCTGCGTTAGCAGGAACGCTACGTCACGCGTGGCATCGCAGGCAAGCGTGTTAGTGCCAGGTCGTCACTAGACTGGGACCGTGGTGCAGACGTGGGATGACACGCTCAGGGCAAGCGGCTACCGGGTCACCCCGCAGCGTCAGCTCGTCCTGGAGGCAGTGGCGCGCCTGGAGCACGCCACGCCCGAGGACATTTACGCCGAGGTGCGGCAGACGGCCCGGGGGGTCAACGTCTCCACCGTCTACCGCACGCTTGAGCTGCTGGAGCAGCTTGGCCTGGTGAAGCACAGCCACATTCATCACGGTGCGCCGACGTATCACCTCGCCGAGCACGCGGAGCACGTCCATCTGGTCTGCCGCCAGTGCGAGCGGGTGACGGAGGCGGACCAGTCCGCGGTCCGGCCGCTCGTGGTCGAGCTCGAGCAGCGCCAGGGATTCCAGACCGATGTGGCGCACCTGACCGTCTTCGGGCTGTGCGCCGACTGCCGGCCCGGCGGCCGCGGCGATCCCGGCGCATAGCCTGCTACCAGACACTGCGACGCCCGTAAGGAGGGAAGGGAACGTGGCCGCTTCCGCCTCATGCCTTCCGCCAGGCCGATGACCAGCCCGCTACTCACCGAGCCCGGAGCCGTCGTCGACGACGGCCCGGACGCCGGAGTTGCCGCGCATTACGGCGATCCTTATGCCGAGCAGCGTGCGCTGGCCATCCGTTCCGGTGTCGTCGATCGCTCGCACCGCGGCGTACTGCGGATCTCCGGGCCGGACCGGCTGAGCTGGCTGCACAGTCTGACAACCCAGCACCTGGACCAGCTGGCGCCGGGCACGAGCGCCGATGCCCTCGTCCTCAGCCCGCAGGGACACGTTGAGCACCAGCTGAGCCTGACTGACGACGGCACCGCGATCTGGGCGCACGTGGAGCCTGGCACGATCGGGCCGCTCCTGGACTTCCTGACCTCCATGCGGTTCATGCTGCGTGTGGAGCCGGAGGACGTCACGACCGAGTACGCGGTGCTCAGCGTGCTCGGCCCGGACGCGCCGGCGGAGCTGCCGCCGGCCGGGATCAGGATCGAGACTGGCTTCGGTACCGATCTCATCGTGCCGCGAGCCGAGCTGGAGGCACAGGTTGCGGGGCTCCGCTCGGCAGGCGCGGGACTCGGGGGCATGTGGGCTTACGAGGCGCTGCGCATCGCGGCCGGCCGCCCCCGGCTGGGACTGGACACCGACCACCGGACGCTTCCGCACGAGGTGGGCTGGATCGAGACCGCCGTGCACCTGAGCAAGGGCTGTTACCGGGGCCAGGAGACAGTCGCGCGGGTGCACAACCTCGGCCATCCGCCGCGGCGGATGGTGCTGCTGCACCTGGACGGCAGCGAGGACAAGCTGCCGTCGCACGGCGACCCGGTGCTGCTCGGCGCAACCGCGGTCGGATTCACCGGCTCGGCTGCCAGGCACTATGAGCTTGGTCCCATCGCGCTTGCCCTGGTCAAGCGGACCACGCCGGTCGACGCGACCTTCCAGGTCGACGGGATCGCCGCCGCCCAGGAGGTGCTCGTTTCACCCGATGCGGGCGCTAACATCCAGATTGAGCTCAAGCGCCAGCGCGGTGGCCTGACCGGCCGCGCTCGCGACTAGCCTGAGCGGCCGCGAACAACGTCGTTCCTGGAGGTCCACCGCAGTGCTGCGCCAAGCGCTCCTGGCCCTGTCTGCCAGCAGTCAGGCCCGTGACCTGATCATGGCCACCCCGCTGACCCGTGACGTCGTCGCCAGGTTCGTGGCCGGCGAGACGGCTGACGACGCCCTGGCGGCCACCGGGCGCCTGATTACCAGCGGCAGGCTGGTCACCATCGACTTCCTTGGCGAGGACACCGCGGACCGGGAGCAGGCCGCCGCCGTGGCCGACGAGTACATCCGGCTGCTCGGCCAGCTGTCCGCCGCGGAACTGTCCGCGCAGGGGCGGGCCGAGGTGTCGGTCAAGCCGACGGCTGTCGGCCTCGGCCTGGCCGAGCACGGCGAGAAGACGGCGCTGGAGAACATCACCAGGATCGCCAGCGCCGCCCGCAATGCCGGCACGACGGTGACACTAGACATGGAGGATCACTCGCGGGTCGACGCGACGCTGCGGCTGGTGCAGGAGCTGCGGTCCGACTTTCCCGATCTGGGCTGCGTGATCCAGTCCTACCTGCACCGCAGCGCCGCGGACTGCCAGGCGCTGGCCGCGGCCGGATCGCGGGTCCGGCTGTGCAAGGGCGCTTACCAGGCGCCCGGCGGCATCGGCATGGCCAGCAGGGCCGAGGTGGACCGCAGCTACGCGCGCTGCATGCGGATCCTGCTGGAGGGGCCCGGCTATCCGATGCTGGCCACCCACGACCCGCGGCTGATCAGGATTGCCGGGACCAAGGCGGGGGTGCTCGGGCGGCAGCCGGGCAGCTTCGAGTACCAGATGCTGTACGGCATCCGCCCGGCCGAGCAGGCGCGGCTGGCCGCCGCCGGAGCGCAGATGCGGGTCTACCTGCCGTACGGCAGCGACTGGTACGGCTACCTGGTCCGGCGGCTCGCCGAGCGGCCGGCCAACCTGGCGTTCTTCCTCCGCGCCCTCACCTCGCAGCGCTAACCGGGGCTCTTGTCCGCTCGTCCGTGTGCGTCTGCTATCGCCAGGGCAGTAGTTACCGCGCACGGATCTGGTCTCGGCAGCGGTCTGTAGGCTGCCAGGGTGATCGCCATACTGGGCGCCGGGAAGATGGGCGAGGCGCTGGCCTCGGGGCTGCTGCGCGCGGGCGTTGTGGCGCCTGCCGGAATCGTCGCCGCGGCCCGCCGGTCAGAACGAGTGCTGCAGCTGCGCGAGGCCTACGGCATCGAGGTCATGTCGGCCGCGGCCGCCGCCGCGAAGGCGGACACGCTCGTGATTGCCGTGAAGCCGCAGGACATGGACGCGCTGCTGAGCGAGATCAGCCCGGTCGTCGGGCCGGACAAGCTCGTGATCTCGGTGGCCGCTGGCATCACTACGGCCTACATCGGGCAGCGGCTGCCCGATGACGTCCCGGTCGTGCGGGTGATGTCGAACACCCCGGTGCTGGTCGACGAGGCGATGAGCGTCATCTCGGCCGGCCCGCACGCGACTGAGGAGCACCTGCGCAGGGCGGAGCACCTCCTTCAGCCGGTCGGCAAGGTGCTGCGCATCCCGGAGTCGCAGCAGGACGCCGCGACCGCGCTGTCGGGCAGCGGGCCGGCCTACGTCTATTTCCTGGTCGAGGCGATGGTCGACGCCGGCATCCTGCTCGGCGTGCCGAGGGCGAACGCGCTGGAGATGGTGAAGCAGGCGGTCTACGGCGCCGCGACCATGCTCAGGGACTCTGGCGAGCACCCGGTCCTGCTCCGCGAGGCTGTGACCTCGCCGGGCGGCACCACGATCAACGCGATCAGGGAGCTTGAGCGGCACGGCGTGCGCGCTGCCGTGCTGGCGGCCATCGAGGCGGCCAGGGACAGGGGCCGCGAGCTCGGCGCTGGCTAGCGCGTGCTCGCGATGCTTCGGTGCTATCCGCACGCGGAGTCTCCGCAATGACGGTTCGCATCTCCGGGCCAATGCCCGCGGATTGGCGTCCTGGCTGGTCAGGATAGGCGGCTGAACGGCGGCGATGCCGATCGCGTCCGGTGCCGGATCCGGGGGTCGGCGCCGCCAGCCGAAATGGCAGGGCTCGCACGGGGTTGCCCTTTTCCATACAGGACTTACGCTGGATACGGGCGTGACTGATGCGCCAGATCTCGTCAGGCGTAGCAGTTCGGTCGAAAGAGGGCTACCAATGGCAGCAGAAGTGACTCCGCTTAGTGACGTCAGGTTCCTGACCGTGGCCGAGGTGGCCGCGATCATGCGCGTTTCCAAGATGACCGTTTACCGTCTCGTGCACTCCGGTGAACTGGAGGCCATCAGGGTCGGCCGCTCATTTCGGGTTCCCGAGCAGGCCGTGACTGGTTACCTCAGGGAGGCGTTCGTCGGCACGGAGTGAGTCCGGCGCCATGACCAGGTGCGCGCCGGTCCCGTGACCTAGCCGGGACCCGCACGGCTGCGGAAATGCCGGGCGATGCCGGGCAATGCGGCTGTGCGGAGGTACGCTGTGGCGTTGGCATGTTGCCCGGCCGCCCGATGTGGCGAGCATGTGCGTGGGCATGCCCGTCAGCCAGGAAAGAAATTGAGGGTGGTCTCGTGGGTTCAGTCATCAAGAAGCGGCGCAAGCGGATGGCGAAGAAGAAGCACCGCAAGCTGCTGCGGAAGACGCGCGTCCAGCGCAGGAACAAGAAGTAACGCCGCCGCCGCCCCGGCCGCCGGCGGCCCGGCTACGAGTTGCCTGCCATGACTGATCAGGACACGTCCGGTCAGACCGGATGGCGCTGCAGGCTCGCCGGCGTCGCCGAGTTCGCCCGGCGGCGGCTGGCGGGCGACTACGAGGTCGACCAGTTCGGCTTTGACCCGGACCTCAACTCGGCGCTGCTGATGCCGGCCGCGCTCGCGGTGTACCGGAACTGGTTCCGGGTGCAGGCGCGCGGTCTGGAGAACGTGCCCGCCGCCGGCGCAGCGCTGCTCGTCGCCAATCACTCCGGCGTGCTGCCGATCGACGCGATCATGCTGCAGGCAGGGATCTTCGCTGAGCATCCGGCCGCCAGGAATCTGCGCCTGCTCAGCGCTGACCTGGTCTACAGCCTGCCGGTCCTGTCATCGCTGGCCCGGCGGAGCGGTCACACCAGGGCCGATCCAGCCGAGGCGCTGCGGCTGCTGGCCGCCGGCGAGCTTGTCGGCGTGTTCCCTGAAGGGTTCAAGGGCATCGGCAAGCCGTTCAGCGAGCGGTACCGGCTGCAGCGATTCGGCCGCGGCGGGTTCGCCAGGACCGCGCTGCGCGCAGGCGTGCCGATCATTCCGTGCGCCATCGTCGGGGCCGAGGAGATCTACCCGATGCTCGGGAACTCCGAGCCGCTCGCCCGTGCCCTGCGGCTGCCGTACTTCCCGCTGACGCCGCTGTTCCCGTGGCTCGGGCCGGTCGGTGCCGTGCCGCTGCCGTCGAACTGGCTGATCGAGTTCTGCGAGCCGGTGCCGACCTGCGGGCTTGCGGCCGCCGGGCAGCCAGACGACGAAATGGTTGCCGAGCTGGCCGGGCGCGTCCGCGGAACGATCCAGGCCAAGCTCGATGAGCTGGTGGTCGAGCGCGGTCCTGCTTTCGGCTAGCTGCCCGCCCGGCGGCGGCGGAGTGCGACGCCGGCCGCCATGCCACCAGCTACCGCTCCGGCGCCTGCGGCGACTGGCAGCGCCAGCATCGTTGCCCTGCGGCCGGAGCGGAACTCGTGCACCGGCCAGTTCCTGCTGCGTGCCAGCCGGAGCAGGCAGCCGTCAGGATTGACCACGTTCGGGTAGCCGACAAGTTCCAGCATCGGCAGGTCATTGGCCGAGTCGCTGTACGCGCTCGATCTCGCCAGGTCGAGCCCCTCCCGCTCGGCCAGAGCCGCGATGGCGGCCGCCTTGGCCTGGCCGTGCAGCAGGCCGCCGACAAGCCGCCCGGTGTAGACGCCGTCGCGGGTCTCGGCAACCGTCCCGAGCGCGCCGGTGAGGCCGAGTCTGTGGGCGAGGATGTTCGCCAGCTCGACCGGGGTGGCGGTGACCAGCCAGACGCGCTGCCCGGCCTGCAGATGCTCCTGGGTCAGCTCCCTGGCGCCTTCCCAGATCCGGCTGGCCATGGACTCGTCGTAGATTTCCTCGCCGAGCCTGACGATGTCGTCGACGCGGTGGCCGGCCACGAACGCCAGCGCGGCTTCCCTGGCAGCGTCGATATGGTCGGCGTTCTCGGTGCCGCGCATCCGGAACGCGAGCTGGCTCCAGGTGAGGCGGACAAGATCGCGGGGGCCGAACATCTTGCGAGCGGCCAGGCCGCGTGCGAAATGGTAGATAGAAGCCCCGCGCATCAGCGTGTTGTCCACATCGAAGAATGCTGCTGCGGCCGGGTCTGGCACTGGGGGCGCCAGATCGACCTCGGCGACCGCGGCAGAGGCCTCGCCCGCGATGGTCTCCGGACTTTTCCTGGTTCTGGGCAGTCTCATGCCGGCGCCGGGCCGGATGGCGCCGGACGTGCCGTTGCGGCCGGATTCACCGCTCATACTCCCGAGCCTACCGGCGGCCGGCGGCGCGGCGGCCGTACTGGCGCGCCATTATCAGATGGTCAGCGAACTGTCATTGTCCTGCCGCTGTGCCGGACCCCGGAGGCCGCCTGGCAGTCACCCTCCGGCCGGCTGCCGCCCGCGGACCTGGCGACCGCCCGGACCGCTGGCCGCCCGGGGTTTGGTCACATCACCCCCGCGAGTCGGGCACCATAGGCAGCAAATGATTTCTCTGGTCGTCTCCGGCATCGGTGCTGTCGTGGCCGCGGTGGGCAGCGGAGTGCTGCTCGCGCGCTGTTTCCGCGCGCCCCGCGGTGATCTCATTGCCTGGTCCGTCGCGCTGCTCGGGCTGCTGGTGAGCCTGGGCTCGCAGGCGCTCGGTCATCTGACCGGGTTCGACGCGGCGATGTTCCGTGCCGTGGAGATCGGCGGGCAGGTCATCGCGCCGCTGGCGCTGATTCTCGCGCTCTCCGAGGTGGCCGCGCGCAGCGTGGCCGTCCGGTTCTGCGCCCGCCTGTACATCCCGGCGCTGGCCATCGTTGCCATCGTCATCCTGGCCCTGGATCAGCTGTCACAGGCGGCCTTCACGAAGGCGTGGCCGGATCCGGCGGTGCATTACCAGGTACCGCCCGACTACATGCTGATGTACGCCGTCGGCCCTGTCACCGTGCTGATCACTGTCATCGCGGTGGGTGTCGTGGCCGCCCGCTCCGGTCGCCCTGGCTGGAACGCGGTGCTGCCTGCTCAGCTCATGGGCGGCGTGGCGGCACTGGCGCTGGCGTATCCGTGCGTAGCTCAGCTCGCCGCCGCCGAGGCCAAGATCCATCTGCCAGTTAGCTCAGCCTTCGCCGTGCTGTGCACGGTCGCCGCGGCCCTTGCCTGGATGGCCGGCCTGCGGACCGGGCAGCTTGACCTCTCGGCCCTGCATGCCGGATCGGGGCCCGCGGCAGCCGGCGCGGGCGCAGGCCGGGACAGTGCCAGTGCCAGCCAGAGGAGCGCCAGCCGGAGCACCGCAAGCCCGGCCGTGGCGGGCCGGCGTGCCCGGGCGCAGGACGACGACTTCGGTGACCTGTACCGCGATGACGAGCCGTACCGGCCGGATACGGGCGGGGAACGCCTGGATGAGGCCGGTTACGGCTGGCAGGACGACGGGCGCGGTCAGCACGGGCCCGGCCAGTACGACGCGGCCGGCGACTGGCGCGATGCACCAGGCGGCCAGTACGAGGCCGCCGGCGGCTGGCGCGATCCATCCGGCGGCGGTGGCTACGCCAACGGCTACCACGAGCCTGACTTTGCCACCGGGGATTACGCGACCGGAGACTTCGCGCCGGGCGAGTTCGCGACCGGGGACCTGGCCCCCGGCAGCGGCGGACCTGGCTATCCGCCCGGCGGCTGGCAGGGGGGCGCAGCCGATGCCGGCCGTCGCGGGCCCGCCCCGGAGGCGGACCGGTTCTCCGGTGAGCCGCCGCGGGCGCCGGCAGAGCCGGAGCGCGCACAGCTGTTCGGGCAGATCGCGATCTACACGCTGCTCGAGGAGCGGGTGGCGGAGTTCGACAAGCTCACTGAGCGCGTAGTGGAGCAGGTCAGAAGCCGGGAACCGGACACGCTGGTGTTCATCGTGCACGCGGTCCCGTCGGCGCCCATGCAGCGCATCCTGTACGAGGTCTACCGCGACCGCTCGGCCTATGAGCGGCATAACGAGCAGCCGTATGTGGAGCAGTTCGCGATCGACCGGCGGCCCTACGTGCTCGCGACCAACGTCATCGAGTTGGGCCTGCAGCAGGCCAAGGTCTCACCGTTCCCGTCAGTGACAGAGCTGTTCGGCGAGCCCGGCTACGACACCTCCGGCTTCCAGCGGCCTGACTACCTGCGGGACTTCGGGCGGACCTCGGCGCAGCCGGGCGGCAGGGACGCCCGGTGAGTCCGGCTGACCACCGGATTACGCTGCTCTCGCGGCCGGGCTGCCACCTGTGCGACGAGGCACGGGCAGTCATCGAGCGCGTAGCCGCCGACCTCGGCTCCCACTTCGAGGAGCGCGACATCACGCAGTCGACTGAGGATCTGGCGCAGTACTCCGAGATGATTCCGGTCACGTTCATCGATGGCGTTCAGCACGACTTCTGGCGGGTCAGCGAGGACCGGCTGCGGGCTGCCCTCCACAGCTGATCACGACTCCAGGCCCGGTGCCCGGCGTCACGGCCCAGGTCAGACCCGGTCCGGACCGGCGCGACCAGGCTGTCAGTTCCGGCGAGCAGGGCAATATCGCCGACTTTGTGCAAACGTTCACAAGGGCGTACCGTGGATCACGCGGGCCCCGGCCCGCATCTGCAGCCTCGTCGAGTCCTTCAGGAGTACCGGCGCATGTCCCGCCGCCCCTCGCCGGCCAGCCGCACGGCTGCCAGGTCCGGGCAAGCCGCTTCCGGATCCGCCAGTTCCGGACACGGAATCCCGGATGCGACCGTAGCCCGGCTTCCGATCTACCTCAGGGCGCTCTACGCCCTGGCGGATCACGGCGTCGCGACGGTGTCCAGCGAGGAACTGGCCGCCGCGGCCGGAGTCAACTCAGCCAAGCTCCGCAAGGACCTGTCGCACCTGGGGTCCTACGGCACCCGCGGCGTCGGCTACGACGTGGACTACCTGGTCTACCAGGTGTCCAGGGAACTGGGCCTGACCCAGGACTGGCCGGTGCTGATCGTGGGCGCCGGCAACCTCGGCCACGCACTGGCTAACTACGGCGGCTTCGCTTCCCGCGGCTTCCGGATCGCCGCCCTGGTCGATGCTGACCCCGCCGTCGTGGGCACGGTCATCGCCCGCCACACGGTGCGCAGCACAGCCGAGATCGAGGACGTGATCGACCGGTTCGACGTGTCGATCGGGGTAATCGCCACGCCCGCCGCTGTTGCCCAGAATGTCTGCGATCGCCTGGTAGCAGCCGGTGTTACGAGCATTCTTAACTTCGCGCCAGTCGTACTCAGCGTGCCAGCGGGCGTCGATGTGCGTAAGGTCGACCTGTCAATCGAATTGCAGATCCTCGCCTTCCACGCTCAGCGTCGCGGCGCGGCGGCCCGGGACAGTGATCGCGCCGGCGTCGCGGCCAGCCGCTGGCTGGAGAGCGTCACGAGTAGTGACGATGCCGGTGCCGTCGCCGCGGAGCCGGGCAATGGCACGAGAACGGACATCGCCGCCGGCCTGGCGGCCGCGTCACCTGTCGCCGTGAGCGCGCAGACGACGGATTACCCGGAGTCCGGCTACACGGCGAGACCCACATACCGAACAGGGGCGCAGGCGGTAGGCACATGAGTGTTCTGGTCGTCGGACTGAACCATAAGGGCGCGCCGCTGGCGACGCTCGAGCAGGTCGCGCTTGCCGGCGACGCCCTGGACAAGCTGCTGCACGACGTGTCCCGCGCCGATGACGTTGCTGGCGCCCTGGTCCTGAGTACCTGCAACCGGGTCGAGATCTACGCCGAGGTCGGCAAGTTTCATGGCGCTGTCGCCGCTATCTGCGAGCTGCTGTCCCGCCACTCGCACGTGCCCCAGGCTGAGCTCACGCCGTACCTGTACGTGCACTACGAGGACCGGGCACTGCAGCATCTGCTGACCGTCGCCTGCGGGCTGGACTCGATGGTGGTCGGCGAGAGCCAGATTCTCGGCCAGCTGCGCCAGGCCCTGCGCACCGCCAGGGAGCAGGGCACGCTCGGCCGGACGCTGTCGGCCCTCGGCACGATGGCACTGCGGGCCGGCAAGCGCGCCCAGTCGGAGACAGCCGTCGGTCAGGCGGGCGCGAACCTGGTGACGGTGGGCCTGGAAGCGGCGGCACAGCACCTGTCACCTGCCGGTACCGGACCGCTGTCCCTGGCCGGCCAGGACGTGCTGGTCATCGGCGCCGGCGCGATGAGCGGGCTGGCGGTCGCCAAGGTCGTCAGGGCAGGCGCGGACAGCCTGGTGGTCGCCAGCCGGACCCGGGCGCGAGCCGAGCGGCTGGCGGCATCAGCCGGCGGCCGCGCTGCCGACATGGCTAGCCTTCCGGGCCTCATCGCGGCCGCTGACCTGGTGGTGACCTGCACTGGCGCGGCCGGTCACGTCATCACGGCGGACATCACGCGGAGCGCGCTGACTGCCAGGGCAGAGCTCAGGACGGGGCCAGCCGCCAGCATCCCGCCGATCGTGGTGCTTGACCTGGCAATGCCGCGGGACGTCGAGCCGGCGGTCGCGGCCCTGCCCGGCGTGGCCGTCACTGACCTGGAAACGCTCGCCGCCGACGCGCAGGCTGGTCTCGGCCCCGATGACGGGGATGTCGGCGAGGTCCGCCGGATCATGGCCGAGGAACTTGCCGCCCATCTATCGGCCAGCCGCGCCGCCACTGTCTCGCCGACTGTTGTCGCGCTGCGCGCCAAGGCCGCCAGGGTGGTGGAGGCTGAGCTGGCCAGGCTGGCGGGCCGGCTCGACCGGCTGGACGCCGCGGCGATGAGCGAGGTCTCCAAGTCCATGCGGCGCATTACTGACAAGCTCCTGCATGAGCCAACCGTGCGGGTGAAAGAGCTGGCGGGCGCTCCCGGGGCCGATACATACGAGGACGCGCTGCGCGTGCTATTTGATCTCGATCCGGCAACAGTGCAGGCTGTGGCACAGGCAGATGCCCAGTTCGCGGGCTGGCCCCAGATCACCAGTGACGAGGAGGACGCGCGATGAGCCGGTCTGTGCTGCGCCTCGGCACTCGTCGCAGCCCCATGGCCGTCACGCAGTCCACGCTGGTGGCACGAGCGCTGACCAGGGCAACCGGCCAGGAAATCGAGATCGTCGGCATCGACTCGGCAGGTGATGCCAGCCGCGAGCTGCTGACCCAGATCGGCGGCACCGGCGTCTTCGTGAGCTCCCTGCGGGCCAGCCTGCTGGCGGGCGAGGTCGACTTCGCCGTCCACTCGCTGAAGGATCTGCCGACCGGCCCGGCCGCCGGGATCGTGCTCGCGGCAGTGCCCGGCCGGGACGACCCGCGCGACGCGCTGGCGGCCAGGGACGGCGCGAAGCTGGCGGACCTCCCGGCGGGCGCGAAGATCGGCACGGGCTCACCGCGCCGGGCTGCGCAGCTGCTGATCCTGCGGCCCGACATCCGGCCGGTGCCCGTCCGTGGCAACGCTGGCACCAGGCTCGCCAAAGTCGAGACCGGCGAGCTGGACGCTGTCGTGCTCGCCAACGCCGGCCTGGCGAGGATCGGCCGGCTGGACGCTGTCTCGCAGGTCTTCGACCCGGACGAGATGGTCCCGGCCGCCGGCCAGGGCGCGCTGGCGGTTGAGTGCCCTGCGGTCAGGGAAGATCTCGTTGCGCTGCTCGGCACCATTGACGACCCAGTCAGCCGGGCGGCGGTGACCGCGGAGCGCGCACTGCTCGGCGGCCTCGAGGCAGGCTGCGCGGCGCCGGTCGGCGCGTATGCTGCCGGCACGGATGTGCTTCGGCTCCGCGGCGTCGTCGTGGCGGCCAACGGGGGGATGGCGCTTCGCGGCAGCGCGAGCGGCTCACTGGCGGAGGCTGAACAGATGGGCTGCCAGCTGGCCGCCGAGCTGCTCAGCCGAGGCGCGGCAGGTTACATGGCAGTGTCCGGCGGACACCTCAGCAGCGGGGACGATGACAAGTGAACCCCACACCCACGGCCTCGAAGGCCGGCAAGGCCAAGTCGGCGCCGCAGAAGCCGGGCACCGACAGGGCCCGCACTGACAAGGCCCGCACTGACAAGGCGTCCGGCCGGTCGGCCAGTCACACGGCGGACACGCAGATATCCGGCTGGGTGGCCTTCATCGGCGCCGGGCCAGGTGATGAGAGCCTCCTGACGGTCAGGGCGGCCGCGCTGATCGGGCGCGCCGACCTGGTGGTCGCGCCGCAGTGGCTGGGGGAGCAGCTCGGTCACCTGCTGAAGCCCGGCGCCACGCTCGCTGACTCCGACGCTCAGCTCGCCGACCCGAAGCTGCTGATCAAGGCGGCCAGGGCCGGACAGCTGGCGGTCCGGCTGTTCGCCGGCGACCCGTTCATGTTCTGCAATGCAGCCGCCGATGCGGCAGCCTGCGCCAAGGCACGGGTGCCGTTCGAGGTTGTTCCCGGCGTGTCCGCTGCCACGGCCGTGCCCGAGTACGCGGGCATCCCGCTTACCACCGACGCGACCGGCGACGTCCGCATCATCCACGCGGCCGAGGTCAGCCGGGTTTCGGCCGGCGAGGGCACCCTGGTCATCCTGGGTGCCGAGTCCGGGCCGGTCGACCTCGGCAAGATGCTGATCGCGGCCGGCTGGACCGAGACCGCGCCGTTCGCTATCACCTGGAACGGAACCACCACCGATCAGCACACCGTGGTCGGCACGCTCGGGACGATCGCGGCTGATCTCAAGGCAGCAGGCGTGAGCCTCCTGACCGCGCACGGCCCGGCCGTGGCCGTCGTCGGCGAGGGCGTGACCGCCCAGGCTGCCCTGTCCTGGTTCGAGACCAAGCCGCTGTTCGGCTGGCGCGTTCTGGTGCCGCGCACCAAGGAGCAGGCCGACGAGGTATCAGACCTGCTGCGCGCGCGCGGCGCCGTGCCCGAGCAGGTGCCGACGATCGCGGTCGAGCCGCCGCGCACACCGCAGCAGATGGAGCGGGCCGTCAAGGGCCTGGTCACCGGGCGGTACCAGTGGATCGGCTTCACGTCGGTCAACGCGGTCCGGGCCATCAGGGAGAAGTTCGAGGAGTACGGCCTGGACGCCCGCGCGTTCGCCGGGGTCAAGGTGGCCGCAGTCGGTGAGCAGACCGCGAAGGCGCTGCGCGAGTTCGGCATCATGCCGGACCTGGTGCCCGAGGGTGAGCAGTCGGCGGAGGGCCTGGCCGACGCCTGGCCTGCCTACGACGACATCCTCGACCCGATCAACCGGGTGCTGCTGCCGCGAGCCGACATCGCGACCGAGGGCCTGCTTGGCCGGCTTACCGAGCTCGGCTGGGAAGCCGAGGACGTAACTGCTTACCGGACCGTGCGTGCGGCACCGCCGCCCGCTCCGATCCGGGAGGCGATCAAGGGCGGCGGCTTCGACGCGGTGCTGTTTACCTCGTCCTCGACTGTGCGGAACCTGATCGGCATCGCCGGCAAGCCGCACGCTGTCACCGTGATCGCGGTCATCGGGCCGCAGACGGCCAAGACCGCCGCCGAGTTCGGGCTGCGGGTCGACGTGGTCGCCGAGAAGCCGTCAGTGGCGGCCCTGGTCGAGGCGCTGGCGGCGCACGGCGCCGGCCTGCGGGATGCCGCGATCAAGGCCGGCGAGCCGGTCCGCAAGCCAAGCGAGCGCCGCCGCGGGGCCCGGCGCCGCATCAGGTAAAACGTCCACGGCCGCACGTCAGGAGCAGCATTGGCCGCAAGCTACCCCGTTTCCAGGCCCAGGAGGCTCCGCCGCAGCATGCCGCTGCGCCGGCTCGTCGCGCAGGTGGATATCCGGCCATCGAGTCTGGTGCTGCCGATGTTCGTGAAGGAGGGCATCAGTGAGCCGCAGCCGGTGTCGTCTATGCCGGGCGTGGTCCAGCACACCAGGGAAAGCCTGCGCAAGGCGGCCGCGGAGGCGGTGACCGCCGGGGTGGGCGGCCTGATCCTGTTCGGGGTGCCGGCGGTCAAGGACGGCCGCGGGTCGGCGGCTGACGATCCTGATGGCATCGTTCAGCTGGCGCTGCGCGATCTGGCTGCAGAGGTCGGCGGCGACACCGTGCTGATGGCCGACCTGTGCCTGGACGAGTACACCGACCACGGTCACTGCGGGCTGCTGACCGCGGCCGGCGAGGTGGACAACGACGCGACGCTGGAGCGGTACGCGTCGATCGCAGTCGCGCAGGCGGCGGCGGGAGCACAGGTCGTCGCCCCGAGCGGGATGATGGACGGGCAGGTCGCGGCCATCAGGACAGCGCTGGACGGCGCTGGCTATCAGGACGTGGCGATCTGCGCCTATTCCGCTAAGTACGCCTCGGCGTTCTACGGGCCCTTCCGGGAGGCAGCCGAGTGCGCGCCGCAGTTCGGCGACCGTTCCTCCTACCAGCAGGATCCGGCCGCCGCGAAAGACGCTCTGCGGGAGGCGATGCTGGACGCGGAGGAGGGCGCGGACATCATCATGGTCAAGCCGGCGCTCGCCTACCTGGATGTCATCAGTCAGGTCGCGGCCGCCGTGCCGCTCCCGGTGGCCGCTTACCAGGTCAGCGGCGAGTACGCGATGGTCGAGGCCGCGGCGGCGAACGGCTGGCTCGACCGGGACCGGACGATCATGGAGACGCTCACGGCGATCCGCCGGGCGGGCGCCGACATCATCCTGACCTACTGGGCCGCCGAGGTCGCGCGCCGGCTCAGCTGAGCTGCCGCCAGCTGAACATCACGCCGCGATGGGCTCTGAGCATGAAGTCAGGACGCGCGGATCGGGGGAGGCGGCCTGGCAAATGCGGCGTTGCGGCCATCGGGCTGCCGCCCGGCTCTGCTAGCGTGCTGGTAGTGGTCGTTGCACGGCACACATTGCATAGGGGTGCCGTGCCTGCTCCGGGTCCCGGTCGAGTGGCCTGATGCGATCCGGTTCCCGGGGACCAGTGGGAGTCGATGCCTGGGCAGCCGGGCGGGAGTGAAGCCAGTTGGTCGATACCGCATTGCGGGGCCGCAGCCGTCGCACAGCGGACCGCATGGCCGATGCCGCCATCCGCTACGCCGCGATGGGCTGGCCGGTGTGCTCGGGCGCATTCGTACCCGGGCGCGGCCAGCGGTCGGCGGCCGCGGGCCGGGCCTGCTCGTGTGACCGGATTGGCTGCCCCTCGCCTGGCGCGCATCCGATCTCGCCCGCCTGGCAGCTGCAGGCCAGCACCGACCCTGAGCTCGTGAGCCGATGGTGGCTCGCACATCCGGAGGCCAATATCGTGCTGGCCACGGGCCGCGTCTTCGACGTGCTCGACGTGCCCCGGGCGGTCGGCCTGACGGCTCTGACTCGGATGGAGCGGTCCGGGATCCAGCCGGGCCCGGTTGCGGTCAGCGCGGCCGACCGGGCCTACTTTTTTGTCCGCACCCGTGGCGCTCCGGCCGACGAGGACGAATGGTGGTCGTGCCAGCTGGACTGTGAGCCAGAGGAGATGGCCGACGTGACCGGACTACGCTGGCATTGCCGGAATAGTTATGTCATAGCGCCACCCTCACGGCACGGGAGCGCCGGCGTCGCGCGGTGGCTGCGTGAGCCGGCCAGCCATCAGCTGCCTGATGGCGTGCCCGTGCTGGAAATGCTGGCCACAGTGTTCGAGGAGACTGGCTCATGACCTCAGGAAGCGGACGGCCCCGGTCCGCGGAGCTATTCGCGCGCGCCAGCGCTCTCATACCGGGTGGTGTCAACTCCCCGGTACGTGCCTTCGGCTCGGTGGGCGGCACTCCGGTTTTCATGGCTTCTGGCGCTGGCCCCTACCTCACCGACGTCGACGGCAATCAGTATGTCGACCTGGTGTGCTCGTGGGGCCCGATGATCCTCGGTCATGCCCATCCTTCCGTGGTGTCGGCGGTGCAGGCTGCTGCCAGTCTGGGCACCTCCTTTGGCACCGCGACGGCATCGGAGGTCGAGCTGGCCGCTGAGATTGCCGCCAGAACCCCGGTCGAGCGGGTGCGCCTGGTCAGCTCCGGAACCGAGGCCACCATGTCCGCGCTCCGGCTGGCCAGGGGATTCACCGGACGCCGACTGGTCGTGAAGTTCGCCGGGTGCTATCACGGTCACGTCGATGCGCTGCTTGCCGCAGCTGGCTCTGGCGTCGCGACCTTCGGGCTCCCGGACTCGCCGGGGGTCACCGGCGCGGTGGCCGCCGACACCATCGTCCTGCCCTACAACGACCCTGAGGCCGTCCGTCAGGTCTTTGCCGGGCACGGCGACGAGATCGCGTGCCTCATCACCGAGGCCTGCCCGGCCAACATGGGAGTCGTCCCGCCAGCGTCCGGCTTCAACGACCTGCTCGCGGCGCTGTGTGCCGAGTACGGCGCCCTTCTCATCATGGACGAGGTGCTGACCGGCTTCCGCGTCACCAGGTCCGGCTGGTACGGCCGAGAAGGCGTGCAGGGCGACCTGACGACCTTCGGGAAGGTGATGGGCGGCGGCCTGCCGGCGGCTGCCTTCGGCGGACGGGCTGAGATCATGGAGCGGCTGGCACCGGCCGGCCCGGTGTACCAGGCGGGCACCCTGTCCGGGAACCCGCTGGCGACGGCGGCGGGCCTGGCGACACTGCGGGAATGCTCGGCGGAGGTCTACCGGCAGCTCGACGGAGCCGCAGCGGCGGTCAGCAAGCTCGCCGCGGACGCGCTCACGGAGGCAGGAGTGCCGTTCCGGCTGCAGCAGGCGGGCAGCCTGTTCTCGTTCTTCCTGGGCGTGACGGAGCCTGTCCGCGACTTTGGCGGGGCCCGCAGTCAGTCGGCCGCTGCTTACTCGGCCTTCTTCCACGCCATGCTGGACCGTGGCGTCTACCTGCCGCCGTCACCGTTCGAGGCGTGGTTCCTGTCTGCGGCTCATGACGACCCGGCCGTCAACCAGATCGCCGACGCGCTGCCTGCCGCCGCGAGCGCGGCCGCCGCCGCGCTCGGTTAAGTCAGTTCAGCACCCAGATGTACTGCGTAACCGTTCCCGTGCTGTTCGGGATGGCAGCCGCCAGGCGGTAGGCCGGGTTGGCCTCAAGGGCGTGCGCGAGGACCTGGTCAACGGCAGGCGTCGTTACCTCGTTGTAGGCGACGATGCGGAAGTAGTCCGCCCTGATCGCGGCGACATACCCGGCGTCGCCCGTCAGGTAGCGACCCTGGCCGTTGACGTAGCCGATGTAGTAGGTCGAGGTGAACTGGTCAGGCTCCGCGTCCCGGTAGTGGCGCAGGTAGTAGATCGGGACTTCATCCACTTCGATCAGGTAGTGCGCGTGCGGCCGCAGGTAATGCTTCAGCGAGGCGACGAACTGCGTCGAGTTGGTCCACTCACTGAACATCGTCTCTGCCTGGGTCAGTCCGAGCGCGAGCGCTGCGACCCAGACGACCACGCCGATTTGGGCCCGGCGAAAATGATCACCGATAATTCTGACAAGTCCCACGCCCGCGATCGGGGCGGCGAAAAACAGGCCGAAACCGACGTGTTTCTGCAGCGCCACCTCAGTATGGATCCGGATCTGCTCCGCCGGGGCCAGCATGGCACTGCCCGCGAGCACAACGCCCAGTACGACACGACGAAAGCGGCTGCCGGCGGCCGCTATCTTCTCGCCGGGCTCGACATGCGGCCTGACCGCGTAGCTGACCGCGCCGACCAGCGCCAGGCCAAAGGGCACGCCGATCCACTGCAGGCAGTCCCACAGGAGGTGCCTTGTCGTGACCGTCCCCTGGGCGCGCTGCAGCGTCGTGAAGTCGATGCCCTTCAGGTAGTCGGGTCCGGCCAGCTTGACCGCGCCGATCATCAGGCCGGCGACGGCGACTGTCAGCGCCGCCGGAGGTATCAGTGCCCGCCGCCCGCGAGTGGGCCACGCGGCCAGGCCCGCGAAGGCGATCACGCAGGGAACGAAAAGCAGCGACGCGTACTTCGTTGCGACGGCTAGCGTCACGACCGGCGCCGCAAGCAGATAGACGGGCCAGCTGAAGACCGCCGTCCGCACGACTATCCAGGTGGCCAGTGCCAGCAGGAAGAGGGCCGAGGCGTCGTAGGTCGCGAAATGACCGAGGAAGACCGTGGGCGCAGCGACGGCGAACAGCAGGGCGGCGCAGAGCCCCGCCCGCTCGTTGAAGAGCCGGCGGCTGAGCCCGTACAGCATCGCGGTCGTGGTCAGCATCTCGATCAGGCTCACACCACGCGCCGCCGCCAGGCCGCCGATGTTGTCGGCCATGGCCCCTAGTACCGGGTACAGGACCGGCGCGCCCGAGAAGTATGAGGGATAGTCACCCTGCAGCGACGCTCCGTGCAGCCAGTGCGCGATCTCCAGGTGGCCCACGTACAAATACAGGGCCTCATCCTCAAACGCCGTGTTCTGCAGGCGGAATGAGAGCGCCGCCTGCATGCAGAGGATGGCGACCAGACACCCGCGGCTAATCCACCGGCGCCGCGGGCTGGAGCGAGAATCTGTCTTCTTCGGGGCCTGACGCCGGGCTGCCTGCATGATTCTCGTTGATTCGCGCAGATCATCAGGTTCGGTATCGACGTCGCCCTTTGGCAGCGCGAACATCACTGTCTCTGCTTCTGGCCTGCCGATCAGGCCGGCATGCGGGTGGCGGCTGCCCTTGACGCGCAATGTCAGGTCGCTTGCGGAGCGTGAGTGCCTGGGCGGCGGAGCTGACGACACGGCCTTCCGCTGGGACCGGCTCATGCCCGCCGGATATCGAGGATGTCGACATCCCGGAGCGCATCGGCGAAGGCCCCGCTGACAGCGGGCCGGCCAGGCTCCAGTTAACGCCAAGCTTGTCGTACTCGAACCAGACAAGGCCGAGCACATCGCTGCGGCGCTTCACGCCGCGGACTAGGTTCTTGGCGCACACGACCTCGTCCGGGCCGGTTTCTACTGCCGTCTCCACGATGATGAATGGCTTGCTGGTAAATTGCCTGATCTCATCCATCGTCGGCCCGAACAGCTGAGCGAAGGTCGTCTCTCCCGTCATCGGGAAGTAGCCGGTCAGGCCGATCCAGTCGACATACGAGTTACCGGGGTAGTAGGGCTGCAGCGGACCCGGTGCCGAGTTGATGACGTTCGGATTCCAGATCCAGATGACGTTCGTAGCGCCTGCTGCCGCAAAGATCGCGTGAATCAGGCGCCAGGCGGCGACGAAGCTGGCCGGAGTGGCATCCGATGATCCCCACGGATACCAGTTGCCATTCATCTCATGGCCGAAGCTGAGCGCGATCGGGACGCCAGCGGCCTTGACTTGCTGGGCGAACCGGCTGATGTACAGGTTGCTAGCCCCGCTGGCGATACTTGCGAGGGTTGTACCGAACGGTTCCCATGCCATGTAGTACAGAGCACCGTAAGCCCAGGCCGACTTGGCTGCGCCGGCGTCGAATGACGTTTTCCAGCCAACGTAGTAGCCAATCAGGTCAGGCTTGCGTCCTGTCAGCGCGGCGAAAGTGCGGACCGGCCCGAGAGAGCCTGGCGCGCCAGGAGGCTCGACACCGAAATACTTGCCACCCGTCGGATCGGTCAGCAACTGCATATTAACGGGGGGTGGCGTCTTGGCAGAATGGGCGGCCGCACCCGTTGGTGCGGAGCCGGGCTTGGTGGCGGCGGCCGGGCTGGACCCGCACGCAGCGAGTGCAGCGAGTACGGCGGTTAGCGCACCGCACGCGAGCAGTGACGTGACCCGGCGCGACCTCATGTGGCCTCAGCCGGGCTCGGCTGGATGAAAACCCTCATGACGACGACCAGGTCAAAGATGCCGAGCGCCAGGATCATCATCATGTTGGCCGGGTCCATAGTCAGCAGCCGCCAGAACGCGAGGCCGACCCAGGTGAGCGAAGCCGCTGCGTTCCAGCCGATGAGCGCCACCCACATGCGCCGCCGGCCGTCCTGCCGGCGGGCTCCCGCCCCGGACGGGTGCCAGCCAAGCCGGTGACCGGTAAGCAGATCCCATACCACGAACGCGTGCGCCCAGCCGGACACAATCCGGACTGACCACGCCTCCAGCCGGTAAGGCGCCCGGTGCCACATCGGCACAACCAGGGTCGAGTAGGCAAGCACGGGGATGAAGAACAGGGTGTTCTTGATGTTGAGAAGGTTCGGTGCCACGACGAGGATGGTGATCGACAGCGCGGGAATGGCGAAGTTGAAGATCGCCGTATACAGGTAGTACACGAAGCCGGAGAGGTGGCAGAGCCGCGAGTAGAGCGGCAGCCTGGCTTTCCAGAACTTCCTGCTCGTCATCAGGCTCAGCGTGCCGCTGCACCAGCGGTACTGCTGGTTCAGGAAGGCAACCAGGTTGTCCGGGCACGTCCCGGTCGACAGCGCTACCGGGATGTAGCGCATCTGCCAGCCGAGGCGCTGCAGGTCAAATCCGGTCATCAGATCTTCTGAGTGCTCACTCAGCGTCATGCCCCGGTTGTCATCCAGCGCCGCCCGCCGGTAAACCGCGCACGTCCCGACGCAGGTGGCACCGCCTTTGCGGGCGCGGGCCGTCTGGATGGAGCGGTAGAAGAGCTCCTGCGCGGCCCCGGCGCCACGCTCAATCCAGGTCTGCCTGTCGTCCACCCGGAAGAACTGCGGCGTCTGGACGATGCCGACCTCGGGGAACGCGGCCATGTAGGGGAGCGCCTCGGCAAGCAGATCCGGGCGCGGCGCGAAATCAGCGTCCAGCAGCAGGATGTACTCGCCCTCGGTAATCAGGTAGCCGTACATCAGGTTGCCTGACTTCTTGAACCAGCCCCGGTTCGGGCGGCTGGCATAGGCGAACCCGTACTCCTTGGCCATGACCTTGAGGATCGAGTCGGCTGAGTCGTCCAGGACCCAGACTGTGATCGCCCCCTGATAGCTCGCGGCCAGGTCTGCGACGTGCTTCCAGGTATTGCGGAGGAGAGCGACCGGCTCGCCGCATACGGGCAGGAAGATGTCGACGGAGGGGTACTGTCGCGGTCGCCAGGAGCCAACGAGCCTGCGATGGGCCGCCAGGTCAAATCCCGGGCTGATGCCGTCGGTAAGCAGCGGAAGCAGGAACAGCAGGGCACCGCAGAAAACGAACGGCGCGAAGGCCCAGAAGACATGGTCCCGTGCGAACAGCTCCAGCTGGCTCAAGAGCAGCAAGGGAAAGCTCACGGCGGAGCAGAGCGTGAGGATCCAGGCTCGGCGCCGGATGTAGGCGTACTTCTCGTGATCGTCGGGTGGCACTGGCAGCACGATCGGCGGCGGCAGCGTTGGCCTGAGCCTGGCGGGCGCGGACTCGGCGTCCGGGGTTCGTCGGTGCCGTGGCGGTGCAGTCGCGCGGCCCGCGGGCTCTCGCTTGACGACAGCTGCCATTGCCCCCGCACATCCTCCGATACATCGAAGACCGGTAACGCCCGGCCAGCAGCAAAATAAGCTAGGCAGTGCTGATAGCGCTGCAAGGTGTCATGCTAGGCGAAACAGGCAGCCTCGGCCATGGAAAACCGGATATTCCACCATCTATATCATCACGGGACGGGTGAGACCAGGGTGAAACGGGCGCCGATCCGCGCCCGCGCCAGCTCCGAGTAGTCTGTGGCCGCTATGACTACTCCGGAGATCATGCGGCCGGCCGGGACCACGGCGATCGTGCATCTCGTCCGGCACGGCGAGGTGGAGAACCCGCACGGCATCCTGTACGGCCGCATCCCCGGCTATCACCTCTCCGAGACCGGGCGGCTGATGGCCAAGACGGCCGCTGATTACCTCGCCGGCCGCGACGTGACGGTGCTTAAGTCGTCGCCGCTGGAGCGGGCACTGGAGACCGCGGAGCCGTTCGCCGCCGAGTTCGGCCTCGGCGTCGAGGCCGACGACCGGCTGATCGAGTCCTGGAACCACTTCGAGGGGATGCGCTTCGGCGTCGGTGACGGAGCGCTGCGCCAGCCCCGGCACTGGATCCACCTGCGGAACCCGTTTCGACCCTCGTGGGGCGAGCCGTACCGGGAGGTGGCCGCGCGAGTGCTCGCGGCCGTCCGGGACGCGGCCAGGGAGGCCGGCGGGAACGAGGCGGTCTGCGTCAGCCATCAGCTGCCCATCTGGGTGACCAGGAGGCTGGTCGAGGGGCACCGGCTGTGGCACGACCCGCGCCGCCGCGAGTGCGCGCTGGGCAGCGTGACGACGCTGACCTTCAGCGGGGACGACGTGACCGGCGTTCAGTACGCGGCGCCCTCGGGCAATGGCCGACGGCAGGTTGCCGGTGCCTGAACGCTGCCTCGGGACCGCCTGAAAACCAGGGCAAACGCCGGCCCGGCGTCACACCGCCGGCCGCAGTCCGGCACAATGGGCCCGGTACTACTGCCTGTAGGAGATCTGTTTCGTGCCCCCTCTCGCCGTTCCGCTCCGGTCCGTGATCGGTGCTGCCGCAGCCGCTCTCACGGTGCTCGCGGCGGCTGGCTGCGATGGCGGCGCGATCGGCGCGAACGTGCCCCAGAGCGCCGGGCAGAGCTTCGTCTCCAGCAGCTATACCTCGACGTTCTACGCGATCGGTCACCGGCCGGTCGCGCCGGCGGTGTCGGGCACGACGCTTACCGGGAAGCACCTGAGCCTCGCCGACTATAGGGGCGACACGATCGTGCTGAACTTCTGGGGCTCGTGGTGCGATCCGTGCCGGGCCGAGGCGCCCGCGCTCGGCGCGCTGGCCCGTCAGCTGCAGTCCCGGCGAGTGCGCTTCGTCGGTGTCGACATCCGCGATGAGCCAGATAGCGCGCTTGCCTTCATGCAGAATTTCAACATCGGCTACCCGAGCCTGAACGACCCCAATGACGAGATCGCGCTGGAGTTCCACAGCACGGTGCCGCCGGCCGATATCCCGACGACGCTGATCATCGACCGCAGCGGCAGGATCGCCGCGAGGATCTTCGGCGCCTCCACGTATGGCCAGCTCAAGGGCCTGGTCGATAAGGTGGCCGGCCTGACGTCATGACGGCTGCTAAGGGTGATGCAATGACCGGACTGCCCGCGGACGGAGAGTTCCGCGAGGCCGCCCCCGACGTCGCCCGCCGGGCAGGTACGGCGACGGCGGAGGCGCCGGCCAGCACCGGCGACGCCGGCGGCCCGGGCCGGGGCACCGGCCGGCCGAAGGCCGCGCGGCTCGGCCCGCTCGGCTGGCTGCGGTGGGCCTGGCGGCAGCTGACCTCGATGCGCACCGCGCTGATCCTGCTGTTCCTGCTGGCGCTCGCCAGCGTGCCCGGCTCGGTCCTGCCGCAGGAGGGCATCGACCCGGCTGCCGTCACGCAGTACTACCAGTCGCATCCGTCGCTGGCGCCGATCCTGAACCACCTGTCGCTGTTCAGCGTCTTCGCGGCGCCCTGGTTCGCCGCCATCTACCTGCTGCTGTTCGCCTCACTGGCCGGCTGCGTTCTGCCCCGCACCTTCCGCCTGGTCGGATCGGCCCGGCAGAAGCCGCCGCGCGCGCCGAGCAACCTGCGCAGGCTGCCCGCCAGCGCGAGCTATGTCACTGACCTGGCACCGGCGGCCGCGCTGCAGAAGGCCAGCACGCTGCTGGGCGGCCGCAGGTTCCGGCTGAGCGAGGGAGACGGCTGGGTCTCGGCCGAGAAGGGCTACCTGCGCGAGGTTGGCAACCTGCTGTTCCATATCGCGCTGCTGGCCCTGCTGATCTCAGTCGGCCTCGGCGGCATCTGGGGCTACAAGGCCAACCGCCTGCTGATCGTCGGGCAGGGGTTCGCGAATACCCCGACCGCGCTGGACGTCTTCCACCCCGGCCGGCTGGTGAGCCCGAGCGACCTCCAGCCGTTCGCGATCAACCTGCTGAACTTCCGGGCCGAGTACGAGACCTCCGGGCCTGAGCTCGACCAGCCCATCACCTATGACGCGGGACTGAGCTACACCTCACAGCCGGGCGCCAGGACCCAGCACTACATGCTGAAGGTGAATCATCCCCTGGTCGTCGACAGCGTCAGCGTCTACCTGATCGGGCACGGTTACGCGCCGGTCTTCAAGGTCACCGACGGCACCGGCAAGGTGCGCTGGGACGGGCCGGTCCCATTCATCCCGGTCGACCAGACGACGCTGACCTCGGAGGGCGTCATCAAGGTGCCCGATGCCGAGCCTTACCAGCTCGGCTTCGCCGGCGTCTTCCTGCCCACGGAGGTGGACTCCGGCAACCAGCTTCAGTCGGCGTTCCCGGCCGCGCTGAACCCGCGGGTGAGCCTGGTCGCCTTCAAGGGCAACCTGGGGATGAACTCGGGCGTGCCCCAGTCGGTGTACACACTCGACACCAAGGGCCTCAGCCAGCTCCCGATCGCGGCCCGCCCGCTCACGGCCGGCCAGTCCATGAAGCTGCCGGACGGCGCCGGCACGATCACCTACCTGGGCTACCAGCAGTGGGTCAGCCTCGCGATCACCTACGACCCCGGCCAGCTGCCCGCCCTGGTCTCCGGCTTCACGGCGCTGGCCGGCCTCATCCTGTCGTTCCTGGTGAGGCGGCGCCGCGTGTTCGTGCGGGCGATCGCAGCGCCGGATGGCAGCACGGAGGTGCTCGTCGGCGGCCTGGCCCGCTCGGACGCTGCCGGGGGCTTCGAGACCGAGTTCGCTGAACTGGCCCGGCAGCTCAGGGCCGAGCACGACGGCCGTCAGATGCAGGCGAGTCAGGTCGGGGACGGCACCGTCGACGAGACAGAAGATCCTGACGAGCGGGAACGGGGTCGGCTTCCCGTCCCGGCCGGATCGGCTGCGACGGTTGCCAGCGCGACTGCCGATACCGCACCTGCGGCGAATCCAGAGGTACTCACCAGCCGAGAGGGAGAGTGAATCTCCGATGCCCGTCAACACCACACTGGCTGACACCAGCAACGGGCTTCTGCTCAGCGCAGTAGTCCTGTATGCGCTGGCGATGCTGTGCTACGCCGGCGACCTCGCATTCGCGCGGCACCGGGTCATGGCGGGAATCGCCACGGCCAGAGTCGGCCAGGCGGCAGCAGTACCGGAACTAGTCGGCGCGGGTGCTGGTGCCCCGGTGGTGCCGGGTCCGGCCGCGTCGGCCGGGGCCGGGTCGGCCGGGGCTGTGTCAGCCGGCGACGGCGGCATCGATGCCCCGCCTGCGAGCCGCTGGCCGTCGGGCGGGTGGCTGCGGCTTGGCTTCGGGCTTACCTGTGTCGGCGCAGGCGTCCACGTGGCCGCCATCCTGACCCGCGGCCTGGCAGAGGACCGCGTGCCGTGGGGCAACATGTACGAGTTCATCGGGGCGTTCACCTGCATGGCCGTCCTGGTGCTGATCGCGGCGGCGGCGTTCTACCGGGCGTATTACATGGGCCTTTTCGTCCTGCTGCCCGTCGTCCTCGCCCTGGGTATCGACCTGACCTGGATCTACACTCCGGCCGGGTCGCTGGTGCCGGCCCTCCAGTCGTACTGGATCGCCATCCACGTGACGGCCATGATCGTCGCCATCGGCCTGTTCCTGTTCGGCGCTGTCGTCACCACGCTGTATCTGCTGGCCGACCGGAGCCAGCGGCGGCTGGCAGCCGGCCAGCCATCGTGGTCTGCGGGTATCTGGGAGCGGCTGCCCAGGCCGGAGATACTGGACCGGCTGTCCTACCGCAGCGTGCTGTTCGGCTTCCCGGTCTGGACCTTCGGCGTCATGGCCGGGGCGATCTGGGCCGACCACGCCTGGGGCCGGTACTGGGGCTGGGACCCCAAGGAGACCTGGTCCTTCATTACCTGGGTCGTCTACGCGATGTTCCTGCACGCCCGCGCGACGGCCGGCTGGCGCGGCCGCCGGGCCGCCTGGATTCAGCTGGCGGGATTCGCGTGCCTGATGTTCAACGTCATCGGCGTCAACCTGTTCATCACCGGACTGCACTCCTACGCCGGAATGAGCTGACGCCCGCCGGGATCAGCGGCGCCAGGCAGATAAGCGGCGCTAGCCAGATAATGAGTCGTCGCGCTCCTCGCGGATGCGGCGGTCGAGCTCCATCAGGAAGTCCGGGTCGTCGTCCGGGCCAAGCGGCCGCGGGGCGGTCAGGAAGGCGACCGGGCCAGCGGGATCGCCGTAGCCGATGGCCGACTGCGCGGCCGGGTGGCGCATGAGGGCCTGGGCCGGCCCTAGTCCGTGCGGCGGGTACGGGTTCGCCCGGTGCAGGGACAGCCGCTGGGGCCGGCCGACGATGAGCCAGGCGGTCGCGCCGAAGACCCAGAAGGCGCCCGCGATCAGCAGCCAGGTGCCTTTACCGAACGTAGTGAACTCGGAGTCAGGCGTCATCGTGATGTCGAGCATGCACGGCAGTACAAATCCGACACTAAATAGGATGATAAGAGCACAAGCCAGCCACATGGAGGCAGCCTAGCTGCACAGACGTGGTGCCCGATGATGAAACGCAACATCCGTCTCGTCTGACCCAGCCTGCTACGGGTCAGGGCATTCAGTGACGTTCCGTTACATCAGCCTGACAGCGTGGGGAACCGGGCATAATCTGACGGCAGCGGCCGGCTCAGCGGGCTCGTTCGTGAGATTGCGCACACTGGGAGTTGACGTCATGCGGCTTCGGTTATTTCGCGGTCGCAGGTGGTGGCCGGGAAGCAGGCGCTCACGCCGCGCCGGACCGCGTGCCAGCCGCCGCGACGGCGACATTGCCGCCGCAGGCCGTCCAGCTTCGTTGGCCGGCCCACCCCCAGCAGCGCGGCCGGCAGGCCAGCCCGGCGTCCATCGCAAGATCTCCGGGAGCGGCGCCGGGCGACCAGGCGCCCAGCGCGGTGCTGGCACGCGCGGCTCCGGCGACCCCGGTGCAGCCAATCCCGGCACCGGCAGTCCCGGCACCGGCAGCTCCCGTGCCGGCAGCCCCAGCACCGCTAGCTCCGGTACCGCTAGCTCCGGCACTGGCAGCCCCGGCACCGCTAGCCCCGGCACCGGCAGCCCCGGCACCGGCAGCTCCGGCACTGGCAGCCGCGGTGCCGCCAGACGCGCTGGCCCCGACCGGAACAGGACGGACCGCGGCGCCAGCACCGCGGCCGCAGCCCGGCACGGGCCGGCCGCCGCCCGGGCCGCGATCAGAACCGCGCCCGGCCTCCACGGTGCCGCGGACGCCGCCGCCGCAACCGCGGCCGCGGCGGCGCGCCAGGCAGCGTCGGCCACGGCGGCAGCCAGTGCCGACGCGCTGCCGTGGTACGCGGCAGCGCGGTCCGGGCCCGCCGCGGCAGGCCTGCGGGACTGCGGCGTCCTGGAGGCCGTCCTGGTCCGTGAGTGGGCCGCCGATGCGGCCCCGGCACCGGAATCCGTGACTGCCGTCACCCGGCTGGCCGAGCTTCCGCTGCTGATCAAGGAGAAGCTCGCGGCCGGGCTCGACGCGATCCACGTGGGTGCCGGGGGCGTTCCCGATCTGGACGATATGGGCGCCCTGGCGGGCGTGCCGCTTCCTTCGGGGAACGCGACCTGGGACGCCTGCGCCGGGGCCTACGGCGACCGGAAGATCATCGTCGGCTCCCGGCCGTCGCCGACACCCGACGTGATGTGCCACGAGGTCGGGCACGCGCTGGACGACCTCGACGGTGACGGGGGCAACTGGCAGTCAGATTCGGCGGCATTCCGGGCCCTGTATGCCCGGTGCCTGCCGCATCTGGCCAGCGAATTTCACCGGCACGCGAGTTCGCTTGGCCGGCGGGAGTTCTTTGCTGACGCGTTCGCCGCGATCGCCTCGAGCCAGCGGCCCGCGCTGGTGGAGATGCTGTCCGGCGACACCAGGTCAGCGCTCGATGTCATGCTCTACTTCAACGTGCGTTACGGCATGTAATGAGGTCTCTGCAGCGATGTTCGTGATCCGGCTCACCAGCGGCAACCTGCTGGTACCCGAGTACGCACTGGCGGAGGACGGCTCAGTGCGCGGTGACGCGTACGTGGAGATCGGTCCAGACCACGCCGATTATGAGCGGCTCGCCGCGCAGGCGATCACGCAGGCCGAGGATGAGGCACGGCGCGAGCGGTGGCGCGACGGTGACGAGGCACTGCGCCGCGAGTTCCTCGACTACCTGGCCCGGCATGGTGCTGACGGGGGCTGGAATGACTCGCCGTAGACACGCGGCCAGACGGCCAGCGGCAGCCGGCTAAGGCAGCCTGCCGACGGTACTAGCGAGCAGGCCGGCCGTCCCCGTGTCAGCCTGCCGCCCCGGTGTCAGCCTGCCTCCGCGGTGTCAGGGTGTCCGGCAAGCAGGTCACGCACTTCGGTCTCCCGGAAGCGGCGGTGCCCGCCGGGGGTGCGGATGCTGCTGATCCGCCCCGACGCTGCCCACCGTGTGACAGTCTTTGGGTCGACTCTGAACAGTGCGGCTACTTCCCCCGGTGTGAGCAAGCGCTCACTGTTGCCGTCCATCGTTTTCTACTCTCCCTGGTCCCAGAGGGTCAGTCCACAAGTGTCGCAGAAACTCGCGAACTTAGCCACAAACGGCAGCTTTATCCCTCGATTCGGAATATTCCGTCTCCGTACTCAGTCAAGCCTGGAGTCACGATCTGAGTCAAGTGACTGAGTCATGACCTTGTATCAAGTCTGGCCTGGTTAGCACCCTGGGGGCCAGAGAATTCCGAGTCGTATTCCGGGCCAGGCCGGGCGAGTTCGCCATCCGCCGGGAGGACTGCAGTCACGGCTGGCGGCGTGCACTAGGCTGTGTAGTGCCATGCGAGCGACTCTGTTCTACACGCTGCTGCGGCTGCTGCTGTTCTTCGCCGTCGCGCTCATCCTCGCGCTGTGCGGCGTCCACGGCATCACGCTGCTGGTGGTGGCTCTCATCATCAGCTCGATCATCAGCCTGCCGCTGCTGTCGAGGCTGCGGGACCGGATGTCCACGTCCCTGACGGGCCGGATCTCCGGCTTCAAGTCAAACCTCGACGCTGCCACCAAGGCCGAGGACGCCGACTAGCGGCGCTCGCCGACTAGCGCGGCCCTACCGGCCAGCCGGCGGCTGATCGGCGAGCCAGCCGCCCGCGATCAGCATCCGCAGGACTGCCTGCACGGCGTCCGGCCGGCTGATGGCTGAGGTGTCGATGACCAGCTCGGCATCCGCGGGCTCCTCGTAGGGATCGGACACCCCGGTGAACTGGCTGATCACCCCGGCCCTGGCCTTCGCGTACAGACCCTTGCGGTCGCGCGCCTCGCACACCTCCACCGGCGTGGCCACGTGGATCAGGAAGAAATCGCCGACCTCGCTGACCATCTGCCTGACCTGCGCCCGCGCGGACGCGAACGGCGCGATCGGCGCGCAGATCGCGATGCCGCCGTGGCGGGCGACCTCGGCGGCCACGAAGCCGATCCTGGCGATGTTGAGATCGCGGTCAGCGCGGGAGAACGTCAGGCCCGCCGACAGCAGCTGCCGCACCAGGTCGCCGTCCAGCAGCGACACCTGGCGGTCGCTGCGCTCGGCCAGGACGTCGGCCAGGTCTCGCGCGATCGTCGACTTACCCGATCCGGACAGCCCCGTCAGGAAAAGCACGAGACCACGCTGGGAACGAGGCCGCCGTACCCGCTGCAGCTCGCGCTCCACGGCCGCCGGGACCACCCAGGACGGGATAGCGCTGCCTGCGTCCAGCAGGTCGCCGAGCTGGTCGGCGGACAGATCCTCGCGTTCCAGGCCGGCCTCGATCAGCGCGTGCGGCCGCCAGACCTCAGCGCGCGGGTCGTACGCCCAGTCACCGGAGGCGACGAGCGGGATGGTCGCGCAGGCGGCCAGGTCGGCGGCCGCCGGAATGTCAGCCGCGGCGGGTGCGGCGCCGTCAGCCATCAGGTGCGTGGCCCCGTAGGCGGCCGCGATCCTCGCCCGGATGGCGACCTCGCGCGCCCGGTCGGCCGGGCTTGCTGTCGCTCCCGGCCGGGGCGGCAGGGGCACCGGGATGACCTGCGCGCTTGCCGGGAGGCTCGGCATGGCGGCCAGCACGGCCCGGATGAGTGCCTGCGGCGTGCCGACCACCTCAGCGTGGCCGCTCACCAGAGGCAGGATCAGAATGCGCGCCTTCAGCTGTCCGGCCAGATGCTTGACCTGGCCGATCTGACGGCTGCCGAGCGGACCGCGGGTGGCGAACGCCAGGACCGGCCCCTCACCGTGTCCGTCGCGGCTGTCAGCGGGGCTTCGCATTAGCCGGCGGAATGGCCCGTGCTCCGGCGGCCGGTTCGCCGACACCGGTCCGGCCAGCCGCACCAGACCACCGGGACTGCCAGGACCGCCGTCCTGGCCGAGCGCGGTCCGCTCCGTAATGGTCAGCATCGCGATCGGGGTGCCCTCGGGGTCGGCGAGCAGCAGCCGGCCGGACGGCTCGGCGCCGGCCGGGACAGACTGGGCCGGCAGGTCAAGCGTCACGATCGCCGGGAACGGCGTGCCGTCGGCCAGCTGCCAGTCCGCGGCGACCGCGGCCGCATCGGCCTGCGTCATGAATCCGGTCAGCGGCGCGAACGCGCCTGACAGCAGCAGCTCGAGGTCACCAAGCTGGTTCGCGCTGAGGGTGGCTGTCGGCAGCGAGCTGAGCTCAGTCGGCGACATGGCCTCAGCCTCGGCGGTCACGTTCTGGCCCTCCCGGGAGTTGCGCGCGGCCGGACTGTGCGGGGGCGCCGGCTGACGACGACTGGTATGCGTCACGCAAGTCCCGAGACTACCGCGATGTGTCGCGGGGCCAGCGGCCATCTGCCGCCGGCCTGGCTCCGGCGAGGCGGCGAGCCGCGCACCCTGGCAGTTTCGGGCATTCTCGCCAACCATTTGCCCGAGTTTGGACCCAGGAAACTGACAGGGTGTGCCTCTCGCCTGTGGTGCCGGGCCCTGACGCACTCAGGATCGGCTCGGGACTGAGCGCGGGCGGCGTAAACTGGGGAACATCCCGTTGTCGTGCGCTGCACCGGCCACTGGCGTCTGAACTCAGGGCCCGTTGCATCTCGGCGCGGGCGTTTCGTGCTGCCTCAGTTAGGACGCAATGACCCTCTCCGGACTTCTCCCGGTGATTACCGCTGACTCTGAGCTTCGGCAGGCGCTTGATCAGGCTGCCGCGCTCCCGGACCTCGGCGGGGACCTGATCGCGCCTGCCGCGCTTCGCCCGCTGCTGGTTGCGGCGCTCACCAGCGCCACTGCGGCGGACGGGACAGTAGCCGAGGGCCAGTCGCCCGGCGGGTTCGCGCTGGCGGTCACGGCGACTGCTCGCGAGGCGGAGGAACTGGCCGCCGCACTCAGCTCGCTGATCGGCGAGGACGCCGTCGGCTATTTCCCGGCGTGGGAGACGCTGCCGCACGAGCGGCTGTCGCCCCGGTCCGACACCTCGGGCCAGCGGCTGGCCGTGCTGCGCCGGCTGGCGCATCCCGACGACTCGGACCCGAGGTCAGGCCCGCTCCAGGTGGTGACTACGCCGGTCCGCAGCCTGCTGCAGCCGATGGTGTCCGGCCTCGGCGAGCTGGCGCCGGTCAGGCTGTCCGGGGGTCAGCAGGCGAGCCTCGACGACACCGTCACGCACCTGGTCGACATCGGCTACGCACGCGTCGAGATGGTCGAGCGCCGGGGCGAGATCGCCGTGCGCGGCGGACTGCTCGATGTGTTCCCGCCTACGGAGGAGCACCCGCTGCGGGTGGAGTTCTGGGGCGACGAGATCGAGGAGATCCGCTACTTCAAGGCCGCTGACCAGCGCAGCCTCGCCAACGCCGAGGACGGCCTGTGGGCGCCCCCGTGCCGCGAGCTGCTGCTCACGCCGTCCGTGCGCGACCGGGCCCGGCAGCTGGCCGCCGAGTGGCCCGGCCTCGGCGACATTCTCGGCAAGATGGCCGAGGGCATCACCGTTGAGGGCATGGAGGCGCTCGCGCCGGCCCTGACCGACAAGATGGACCTCCTGCTTGACTACCTGCCGCGCGGCGGCAAGATCATCGCGTGCGATCCCGAGCGGATCCGCTCCCGCGCGGCTGATCTGGTCTGGACCAGCCAGGAGTTCCTCGAGGCGTCCTGGGTGAACGCCGCGGCCGGCGGCGAGGTCCCGATTGATCTCGGCGAGGCGGCGATCAGGCCGATCGCCGAGGCACGCGGCCTGGCCGCCAGTCTCGGCCTGCCATGGTGGACGATCACGCCGTTCGCGGCGGCCGAGCCCGCAGCCCGGACCGGCCGCGATGCACGTGGTGCGGCTGGCAGCGTTCCGGACGGCGGCGCTGACCTCGACCGCGGCCGGGAGGACGCTGACGATGAGGCGGGCGCGTTCCCGATATCGGCGGAGCCAGCTCCCGGTTACAGGGGCGATACCCGCCGCGCGCTGGCCGACATCCGGCGGTGGCTGGCCGACGACTGGCGCGTCGTGCTGGTCACCGAGGGCCACGGGCCGGCCAGGCGGCTGGCCGAGCTGCTGCGCGGCGAGAGTCTCGGCGCGAGAGACGGCGACCTGGCGGAGCCGCCCGAGCCGGGGCTCGCGCACGTCGCGACCGGCCTGCTGGAATCGGGTTTCGTCTGGCCGGCGATCCGGCTGGCTGTGCTGGCTGAGGCGGATCTGGCCGGCACGCGGTCGGGCACGCGGCAGTCGCACCGGATGCCGAGCCGGCGGCGCGGCGGCATCGACCCCCTCCAGCTGACACCCGGCGACTTCATCGTGCATGAGCAGCACGGCGTCGGCCGGTACCTGGAGATGACCAGCCGGACCGTGCAGGGCGCGACCAGGGATTACCTGGTGATCGAGTACGCGCCGAGCAAGCGCGGCCAGCCGCCGGACCGGCTCTACCTGCCCACCGACCAGCTCGACGAGGTCACGCGCTACACCGGCGGCGAGGCGCCAGCCCTGCACCGGCTCGGCGGCGCTGACTGGGCCAAGGCCAAGGGCCGCGCACGCAAGGCCGTCCGGGACATCGCGGCCGGGCTCATCCGGCTGTACCAGGCGCGGATGGCCTCGCCGGGGCACGCGTTCGGGCCGGATACGCCCTGGCAGCGCGAGCTTGAGGACGCCTTCCCGTACGTGGAGACGCCCGACCAGCTGGCCGCGGTGGACGAGGTCAAGGCCGACATGGAGCGCGCGGTCCCGATGGACCGGCTGATCTGCGGCGACGTCGGCTACGGCAAGACCGAGATCGCCGTCCGGGCCGCCTTCAAGGCGGTGCAGGACGGTAAGCAGGTCGCCGTGCTGGTCCCGACTACGCTGCTGTCCGCGCAGCATTTCGCCACTTTCAGTGAGCGGTACGCGCCGTTCCCGGTCGCCGTGCGGGCAATGTCGCGGTTCCAGTCGGCGGCTGAGGTCGCCGAGACGCTGGAGGGGCTCGCGTCCGGCAAGGTCGACATCGTGGTCGGCACGCACCGGCTGCTGTCGCCCGAGACCAGGTTCGCGCGGCTCGGGCTGCTCATCATCGACGAGGAGCAGCGGTTCGGCGTCGAGCACAAGGAGTACCTCAAGCAGCTGCGCACTGAGGTGGATGTGCTGGCCATGTCGGCAACACCGATCCCGCGGACGCTCGAGATGGGCATCTCCGGGATCAGGGAGATGTCCACGATCCTGACTCCGCCCGAGGAGCGGCATCCGGTGCTGACCTCGGTGACGCCGTACGACGAGCGGCAGATCGCGGCCGCCGTCCGGCGCGAGCTCCTGCGGGACGGCCAGGTGTTCTTCGTGCACAACCGGGTGTCCTCGATCAACAAGGTGGCGGCCCGGCTGGCTGAGCTGGTGCCTGAGGCGCGGATCGGCATCGGCCACGGGCAGATGAACGAGCACACGCTCGAGAAGGTCATGAGCGGCTTCATCGAGCGCGACTTCGACGTGCTGGTGTCCACCACGATTGTCGAGTCCGGCCTCGACATTCCGAACGCCAACACGCTGATCGTGGACCGGGCCGACGCCTACGGCCTTCCTGACCTGCATCAGCTGCGCGGCCGGGTCGGCCGCGGGCGGGAGCGCGGGTATGCCTACTTCCTGTACCCGCCGGAGAAGCCGCTGACCGAGACTGCGCACGAGCGGCTGGCCACGCTGCAGCAGCACACCGGAATCGGGGCCGGCCTGCATATCGCCATGAAGGACCTGGAGATCCGCGGCGCCGGGAACCTGCTCGGCGGCGAGCAGTCCGGGCACGTCGCGGCCGTCGGCTTCGACCTGTACGTGAAGATGATCGGCGAGGCCGTCCGCGAGCTACGGGGCGACGGGCCGGCCGAGCGGTCAGAGGTCAGGGTCGAGCTGCCGGTCGACGCTCACATCCCGCACGACTACGTGACGGGCGAGCGGCTGCGGCTCGAGGCCTACACGCGGATCGCGTCGATCAACTCGGTGCACGACATCGACGGCGTCAGGGACGAGCTGGCTGACCGCTACGGCGCAGTCCCGGTCCAGGTGGAGAACCTGCTCGCGGTCGCCCGCCTGCGCGCGGTCGCGCGGGAGGCCGGGCTGACCGACATCACGCTGCAGAGCAATCACGTCAGGTTCGGCCCGGTTGACCTGCCGGAGTCGCGTCAGGTCCGGGTGCAGCGCCTGTACCCCGGCACCATACTGAAGTCGGCCGTCAGTACCATGCTCGTACCGGTGCCGAAAGCGGTACCCGGCACGCGAGCAGGGTCGGGCAGTACGCGGGCCGGTACCGGGCAGACCATCTCGCTTGGTGCGCCCCCGCTCCGCGGCACCGAGCTGCTGGGCTGGTGCGAGGAGCTGATTACCTCGGTGCTGGCGGGGCTCGCGCCCGGCGACGGAAGCAGCTGAGCTGGCGGAAGTCCCTGGCCGGGCCAGGGACGACAGGGTAAGGATGAAGATCGTCATGTCCCGCAGTTGGGTGAAGATAGCGGCGGCGGTGGCCGTCGCCGGTCTTGCCGTGTCGGCATGCAGCACGACGAAATTCGGCGCCGCCGCGCTCACCGGGGACAGCCGGATCTCGTCGTCCCAGCTGACCACGCAGGTGGCCAACCTGAACACGGCTTACCAGGCCGACCGGGCCAAGGGCGTCAAGCCGCAGCGGACGACCGCGCAGGAGACGCAGCAGGTGCTCACCTGGCTCATCCTGTTCCGCGTCTACGACAAGGTCGCCGCTCAGCACAACATCAACGTCACCCCGGCGCAGGCCCAGAAGGAGCAGGCCGGGCTGACGAGTGAGGCCGCATCCAACAAGGTGACGCTGACCGAGTACGTGTCGGCGGGCGGCGCGCTGCCGCCGGACCTGCTGCCGCAGCTGGACCGCTACTTCGCGATCCTGTCGGCCCTGGAGGGACGGCTCGACGGCGGCAAGGCCCCGACCAGCGCCGCTACGCAGACCAAGCTCGAGTCGTCCGTGGCCCATCAGCAGTGCCTGGCGTCGAAGGATCTCGGGGTGACGGTGAACCCGCAGTTCGGCGTCTGGGACTACAACAGCTACTCGGTCGTCCCGGCGCCGCCGACGCTCGCGGCCAACCCGACCCCGTCCGCCTCGCCGAGCCCGATCACGACGACGGCTCCCTGCTGATCGTGCGGAGTGCCAGGTGACCGGCCGGCCCGATGGCGCGCAGGACGCGCCCGAGGCGGCCCAGTCTGAGGCGGCACAGTCTGAGGCGGCACAGTCTGAGGCGGCACAGTCTGAGGCGGCACAGTCTGAGGCAGCGGCCGCGCTGGCCCGAGGGGCGAGCCTGGTTGAGCTGGTCCGTGTGATGGACGTCCTGCGGCGCAACTGCCCGTGGGACGCGCGTCAGACGCACAGCAGCCTGACTCCGTACCTGCTCGAGGAAACCTACGAGGCCGTCGACGCGCTGGCCGCGGGCGATGACGCCGCCATCGCGGAGGAGCTGGGCGATGTCCTCCTGCAGGTGGTGTTTCACGCCCGTGTCGCGCAGGAGCGGACCGACGGCACCGGCTACGACATCGATGACGTGGCCGACGGCATCATCTCGAAGCTGACCAGGCGCCATCCGCACGTGTTCGGCGATGTCAGCGTGTCCGGCCCGGACGAGGTCACGCAGAACTGGGATGCGATCAAAGCCGCTGAGCGGGCCGCGAAGCGAGCCACGGCAGGCGCAGACGGCGCGGACGAGCGGCCGTCCGCGCTGGACGGCGTGCCGATGAGTCAGCCGGCCCTGTCGCTGGCCGCCCAGCTGCTGCGCCGGGCCGAGAAGGCGGGTGCACCGGCCGCGCTGGCTGACACTCCGGTCCGCGAGGGCGCCAGTGCTCCCGCCGGCGGCGCTTCCGGACAGCTCATGGGGCGTGATGTTGGATCTGCCGCCCCTCTAGCGGCTGCAGATCCAACATCACGCCCCATCAGGGCTGGCGGTGGTGCGGCTGGCGGTGGTGCGTCTGAGGGCGCACCAGGCGATGGAGCACCAGGCGATGGAGCGGCAGGCATGACCGGACGCGGCGACACCGGTGGCGAGATCGGCCGCGAGCTGCTCGCTCTGGTGAACCGGGCGCGGGCCGCGGGTATCGATCCCGAGCTGGAGCTGCGCGCCGCCGCGCTTGCCTACGCCGAGCGGGTGCGGGCCTGGGAAGCCGGTGCCGGCTGACCGCAGCCGGGCCGCCGTCGCGGCGCGGATCATGGCCGTCCTGACGGCCAGCGGCCGGCCGTCGGTGGGGCTGGACGTCTGGCGCTCCATCGTGGCCAGTCGCCCGTCCGCCCCCTGACCGGTCAGCAGCGACCGAAGGCGGCCGTACCGGCGTGCCCGCCGCCCCGGCTCGCGCTGGCTCTACTAGGCTCCAGCTAGACCCCATAGCGCCGCTATCCGTCCAGGAGCATCACCGTGGCCTCGATCGAAGGCATTTTCGCCAGGCAGATTCTCGACTCCCGTGGCAACCCGACGGTGGAGGTCGAGGTGGTGCTCGACGACGGGAGCCTGGGCCGGGCAGCAGTGCCGAGCGGAGCGTCCACCGGCATTTTCGAGGCGGTCGAGCTCCGCGACGGCGGCGAGGAGTACGGCGGCAAGGGCGTCAGCAAGGCGGTCCAGGGCGTCATCGACGAGATCCAGCCCGAGTTGCTCGGCTACGACGCTGATGACCAGCGCATGATCGACCAGGAACTGATCGACCTGGACCGGACGCCAGACAAGTCGCGGCTCGGGGCCAACGCGATCGTCGGGGTAAGCCTCGCGGTCGCCAGGGCGGCCGCCGAGTCGTCGGGGCTGCCGCTGTTCCGCTATCTGGGCGGCCCGAACGCGCATCTGCTCCCGGTCCCGTGCATGAACATCCTCAATGGCGGCGCGCACGCCGACTCCAACGTCGACATCCAGGAGTTCATGATCGCTCCGGTGGGGGCGAGCACCTTCTCCGAGGCAGTGCGCTGGGGCGCGGAGACTTATCACGCGCTGAAGGCCGTACTCAAGCAGCACGGGCTGAACACCGGCGTCGGCGACGAGGGCGGCTTCGCACCGGATCTAGAGCACAACCGGGCCGCGCTTGACCTGATCGTGGAGGCAATCGGCAAGGCCGGCCTCGCGCCTGGCCGCGATGTGGCGCTGGCGATCGACGCCGCGGCCAGCAACTTCCTGGACGGCGACCGGTACGCCTTCGAGGGCGGGGCCAAGACGGCCGCGGAGATGACCAGTATTTACGCGCAGTGGCTGGACAACTATCCGATCGTCTCGCTGGAGGACCCGCTGGGCGAGGAAGACTGGCCTGGCTGGCGGGAGCTGACAGGCGAGCTGGGCGACCGGGTCCAGATCGTCGGCGATGACATTTTTGTCACCAACCCTGTGCGCATCCGGCGCGGCATCGCCGAGAAGGTGGCGAACTCGCTGCTGGTCAAGGTCAACCAGATCGGCACGCTGACCGAGACGTTCAGCGCCGTTGATCTCGCTCATCGCAGCGGCTACACCACGATGATGAGCCACCGGTCCGGTGAGACCGAGGACACCACGATCGCCGACCTGGTCGTGGCGCTGAACTGCGGTCAGATCAAGACCGGGGCGCCGTGCCGCTCGGAGCGCGTGGCGAAGTACAACCAGCTGATGCGGATCGAGGAGCAGCTCGACGACGGCGCGGCCTACGCGGGCCGGGCGGCCTTCCCGCGGTCGGCAGCCGACGGCCAGTGAGTCCGGACGGGACGGCGGGGCGGACGGGCCTGCGGCCTGTCCTGACCGCGCGCCCGAAGCTCACCGGCCGGGCCGCGGTCCTCGCGATCGTGCTCTGCGCGATCGCGCTGACCCTGGCCTACCCGGTCCGCGAGTACCTGGCCGAGCGTGCCCAGATCGACCAGCTCGCGACCGCTAACGCACGCCTGGCGACGAACGTGAGGCAGCTGCGCTCGCAGGCGAAGGCGCTGACCTCCCAGACCGTGATCGAGCAGGAGGCGCGGGACAACCTGCATATGTGCTTCCCGTCGCAGACCTGCTACGAGGTGATCCTTCCGGTCAGGCGGCACGCGGCGGCGCAGCCCGTGCCGGCCGCGACCCCCTGGTACGGACGGCTCTGGGAATCGGTCAGGAAAGCAGACCGGGCTCCGGCGAGGTGAGACGGTGACCGAGCCTGACGGCCCGGCGCCAGCTGACCTGGCCGTAGTCGCCGAGCAGCTGGGCCGGCTTCCGCGCGGCGTCCAGGCTGTGGCGCACCGGTGCCCGTGCGGCCTCCCCGACGTGGTGCAGACCGCGCCCCGCCTGCCGGACGGCACGCCGTTTCCGACGCTGTTCTACCTCACCTGCCCGCGCGCCGCCGCCGCGATCAGCCGGCTGGAGGCGGGCGGCCTGATGCGCGAGATGACCGCGCGGCTGGCGTCCGATGCCGGCCTGCGGGCCCGCTACCAGGCGGCGCACGAGGACTACCTGGCCCGCCGGGACGCCGCTGCCTGCCGGGCCGGGGCGGAGCCGCTTCCGCCCGGCACGCAGAGCGCTGGCGGCATGCCGGACCGGGTCAAGTGCCTGCACGCGCTCGCAGCTCAGGCACTCGCGGTGCCGGGCGTGAACCCGCTCGGCGATGAGGCGGTCCTGGCCGCCGGACCGTGGTGGCAGGCTGGACCCTGCGCGGGCCCGCACCGGGCGGGCCCGGTGCCGATGGCGGCTGACACCAGCCGGGAGGCGGACTGATGACCACGCGCGTGGCGGCGATCGACTGCGGCACGAACTCGCTGCGGCTGCTGATCGCGGACGTGGATCCGGGGCGGCATACGCTCACCGACGTCGAGCGCCGGATGGAGATCGTCCGCCTGGGGCAGGGTGTGGACGCCACCGGCATGCTCGCCCCGGCGGCGCTGGAGCGGACACTGACCGCGCTGGCCGGCTATGCCGGCGACATCCGCCGCTCGGGGGCCAGCGCAGTGCGGATGGTCGCGACCAGTGCGACCAGGGACGCGGGCAATGCCGCTGACTTCACCAGCGGCGTGCAGCGGGCGCTCGGCGTCGCGCCCGAGGTGATCACCGGCGATGAGGAGGCCAGGCTGTCGTTCGCCGGGGCGACCGCGGAGCTGGCCGCGGCCGGCGCCAGCGCCGGCCCGCGGCTGGAACCGCCCTACCTGGTGGTGGACATCGGCGGCGGGTCGACCGAGTTCGTTCTGGGCGGGAACGAGGGCGCCGCATCCGCTGATCTCTCCGCCATCTCGGTGGATATCGGCTGCGTCCGGCTGACCGAGCGGCACCTGCACTCGGATCCGCCGACGCCCGGGCAGGTAGCCGCTGCCACCGCGGACATCGACAAGGCGCTGGCGGACGTCGCGGCCGCAGTTCCGGTCGGGGAGGCGCGCACGCTCGTCGGCCTCGCGGGGTCTGTCACCACCGTGACGGCCATCGCGCTCGGGCTGGGCGTCTACGACCCGGCTCGCACGCATCATGCCCGGCTCGGGGCCGGCACCGTGCACGCGGTCACGGAGCAGCTGCTGGGCCAGACCCATGAGCAGCGCGCGGCCATCGGGTCGCTCCACCCGGGGCGGGTGGATGTCATCGGGGCGGGCGCGCTCGTACTGGACCGCGTGCTGCACCAGTTCGCCTTCGCCGAGGTGGTGACTAGTGAGCACGACATCCTCGATGGCATCGCCTGGTCGATCGTCGGCGGTGCCTGACTCCCAGGGCCCGGCCGATCCCGCCGGGCACGGCGCCAGCCGCGACAGCGCCAGCCGGATGGCTGCCGTCCCGCCGGGCAGCGGCTGGCCGGGCGATCTTGCAACGGCGGCGACGCCCGTCGCGCGTAGTCAGGCCGATGTCCGGGCGCTCGCTGCTAGTGCCGGCTCACTGGACGAGCTGACGGCGCGCGAGTCGGTGTGCCGGGCCTGTGACCGCCTGGTGCGATGGCGCGAGCAGGTGGCCCTGACCAGGCGGCGCTCGTTCGAGAATGAGACGTACTGGGGACGGCCGGTGCCGGGCTGGGGCGACGACGCGGCCGCCATCCTGATCCTCGGCCTGGCACCCGCCGCGCACGGCGGCAACCGTACCGGGCGCGTCTTCACCGGTGACCGAAGCGGGGACTGGCTGTTCGCCTCGCTGTGGCGCTGCGGGCTGGCCGTCCAGCCGGAGTCAGTCGCCGCCGATGACGGCCAGCGGCTCATTTCTGCCCGGATGGCGGCCGCGGTGCGCTGCGCGCCGCCAGCGAACAAGCCGGAGCCCTCCGAGCGAGACACCTGCGCGCCGTGGCTGGCCGCCGAGTTCGACCTGCTGGCCGCTACCCTGCGGGTTGTCGTCTGCCTCGGGCATTTTGCCTGGCAGGCGCTGTGGCCGCAGCTCTCGGATGCCGGTCACGAGGTCCCGCGGCCGCGGCCGCCGTTCGGGCACGGGGCCGAGGTCAGGCTGGCCGCTCCGGCTGGCCGGTCAGCGCACACGGGCCTCGTCGTGCTCGGCTGCTACCACCCGAGCCAGCAGAACACCTTCACCGGCCGGGTGACGGAGGGCATGCTCGACGGGATTTTCAGCCGGGCACGGGAACTGTCCGGGTAACGGCGGCAGGATTACCCAGGGTAATAAGAATGGCGCTCTCGTCACTGCGAGTGTCAGGTGCGAAAGATCGCATCGATTAGATTCACGACATTGGCTCTGAAACAGTTCCCAGTAATTGTCTTATCTGGAATACCGAGATGGGTGCGGGGTATCATCGCACTGCCCCCGTAGCCCAAGGGAAGAGGCCGGCCCCCTAAAAGGGTCCCCAGTGTCGGTTCGACTCCGACCGGGGGTACTGATGACCTGCGGTAACGCCTAGTCCGTCAGTATCGGTGCGGCTGACTAATCATTCAGTCATTGCCGTCCGATTCACTGAGTTCAGTGGCAATTTGCGGGACGGCAGGCGGGCCGTGACTCTCCTTCATTACTCTCCAGTAATGGGATTGTCAGCGCTTTTCGGGCAACATTCAGAACCCCGGCGCGGCACACCGAGAAACCATTTGCCGCCTAACCGCCCGCCTTTCCCTCGCATCAGCCGCTCACGTCCGGTCCGGCGCGGTCGATGGTTATTCTGACGATCAGCCGCCTGTCGCGGCGCATGGCCTCGCGGTAGTCGTCCCAGTCCGGGTGCTCGCCAGAGATACGACGGTAATAGTCCTCGAGCAAGGGCAGTGCCTCCGGCAGGTGAATGAGCTCAGCATCGCCCTCGGCCTGGACCCACTCGCCGAAGAATCCGTCGTTGATGACGCAGAGCGACGCCCGCGGGTCCCTGGCGAGATTCCTTGCCTTGATGGCGGTCTCCCGGGTGCTGATCAGCACCCGGCCGTCGTCAGTTACTGCTGCGACAACAGGAGACATCTGCGGCCGGCCATCTGACCTGCTCGTGGCCAGAATTGCCCGCGGGTGACTGGACAGGAAGCTGACTGCGCGACCTATGTCCACGACAGTGATCAGGCGCTGTAAAGCCTGCTGCGCCGCTGCAGTTCGTACTCATGCACGATCGCGCTGGCGTAGCCGTGCGACAGTCCGTGCTCGTCGGACAGCCAGTGCGCACGCTCAGTGCATCTGAGGAACGAGGGTCCAGATTCAAGCCGGCTGAACCACTCTCGGAGCTGAAGTCCCGTGACGGTCGGGATACGGGCGATCAGGTTCTGATGCATCTCCGGAGAGTGTGTCAGGGACAATCTGCACCTCCAGCGTGAGGGAGTCCTTGCTGTCGAGAGTGCACCACCGGCAGCCCGCTGACAACCCCCTGCTGGCACCCTTCCGTAATGCCCCGTTTGGCAAGTGGCCTGTATCCGGCAAAGTACGCGCAGCTGGTGGCGGCTCAGCGCAGGCGGAGCCGTCACCAGCAGAAAGCGCGCAGACCGGATATACCGGCTGCCGGCTAGCTCAGGCGCTCGAACAGCATGGCCATGCCCTGGCCGCCGCCCACGCACATGGTCTCCAGGCCGATCGACTTGTCATGGAACTGGAGGCTGTTAAGCAGCGTGGAGGTAATGCGCGCGCCGGTCATGCCGAACGGGTGACCGACCGCGATCGCGCCGCCGTTGACATTGAGCTTGTCGATGTCGATGCCGAGGTCGTTATAGGACGGGATCACCTGGGCGGCGAATGCCTCGTTGATCTCGACCAGGTCCACATCGTCGATGGTCAGGCCGGCCCGGCTGAGTGCCTGCCGGGAGGCACCCACCGGGCCGAGTCCCATGATCTCGGGAGACAGCGCGGTGACGCCGGTCGAGATGATCCGGGCGAGCGGGGTGATGCCCAGCTCGGCAGCCTTGGTGTCGCTCATCACGATGACCGCCGCCGCGCCGTCGTTGAGCGCGCAGCAGTTGCCGGCCGTGACCGTCCCGTCCGGCCGGAACACCGGCTGGAGCTGGGAGACCTTCTCCAGCGAGGTGCCGGGCCTGGGACCGTCATCGGCCGAGACCACGCTTCCGTCGGGGAGCGTGACCGGGGTGATGTCCCGCTGCCAGAAGCCGTTAGCCAGTGCCTTCTCGGCCAGATTCTGCGAGCGGACGCCGAACTCGTCCTGCGCTGCCCTGGTGATCCCGCGCTGCTGAGCGACATTCTCGGCGGTCTGCCCCATGGCAATGTAAATGTCGGGGATCTTCCCGTCCTCGCGCGGGTCGGCCCAGGTGAAGCCGCCCTTGCCCATCTCGCCGGCCCTGGCCTCCGCGTCGGCGAAGACAGGGTTCTTGGTATCGGGAAGGCCGTCGCTGCTGCCCTTGCCGAAGCGGCTGACAGTCTCAACGCCCGCCGAGATGTAAATGTCGCCCTCGCCGGCCTTGATCGCGTGGAAGGCCATCCGGGTGCTCTGCAGCGAGGAGGAGCAGTACCGGGTGATGGTGGTGCCGGGCAGCGAGTCGTAGCCGAGCATGACGGCGACCACCCTGGCCATGTTGTAGCCCTGCTCGCCGCCGGGCAGTCCGCAGCCCAGGATCAGGTCGCTGATCTGCGCCGGGTCAACCTGCGGCACCTTGGCCAGTGCCGCCGCAACTAGCTGGGCGGTCAGGTCATCGGGCCTGATGCTGGTCAGCGAGCCCTTGAAGGCGCGGCCGATAGGGGAACGTGCGGTCGCGACGACGACAGCCTCTGGCATGACGGCTCCCTGCGAAAGTCTGGAGGTAGTTAACCCGACAGTAGCTTATGCAACGGTTCCTGCCACCTGCAGCTTCCGGCAGGACCCGGCCGGCCGCACCGCGGCTTGGGATAACGTCGGAGGCCTCAGATGTGGCCTGACCGGCGCGGACCTGGCAGCTACGGCGCGTACCGGCGAGACCCAAGGCGGGCAACGATGCACGTTCACGATTCCCTCATCGAACTGGTCGGGAATACGCCGCTGGTGCGGCTGCGCAAGGTGACCCGGGGACTGACGGCCGACGGCGCCGGCCCGGCAGTGCTGGCGAAGGTTGAGTACTTCAATCCTGGCGGGTCGGTGAAGGACCGGATTGCGCTGCGGATGGTCGAGGCAGCGGAGAAGTCAGGCGAGCTCAGGCCCGGCGGCACGATCGTTGAGCCGACCTCGGGCAACACGGGCGTGGGCCTCGCGATCGTGGCGCAGGAGAAGGGCTATCGCTGCCTGTTCGTCTGCCCGGACAAGGTCGGCCAGGACAAGATCAGCGTGCTTCGTGCCTACGGCGCCGAGGTGGTTGTCTGCCCGACAACGGTCTCTCCGGACCATCCGGACTCCTACTACTCGGTCTCCGACCGGCTGGCGAGGGAAACGCCGGGCGGCTGGAAGCCGAACCAGTACGCGAACCCCGAGAATCCGCACTCGCATTACCTGACCACCGGCCCGGAGATCTGGGCGCAGACCGAGGGCCAGGTCACCCACTTCGTCGCCGGTATCGGGACCGGCGGCACCATCTCGGGTACCGGGCACTATCTCAAGGAGATCTCCGGCGGCCGGGTGAAGATCATCGGCGCGGACCCGGAGGGCTCGGTGTACTCCGGCGGGACCGGGCGGCCGTACCTGGTCGAGGGAGTCGGCGAGGACATCTGGCCCGACACCTATGACAAGAGCATCTGCGACCAGATCATCGCGGTCAGCGACGCCGAGTCGTTCCTGATGACCCGCCGCCTGGCACGCGAGGAGGCCCTGCTGACGGGCGGCTCCTGCGGCATGGCCGTCGTCGCGGCGCTCCGCGTGGCCAGGGACGCCGGGCCGGATGACGTCATCGTCGTGCTGCTGCCCGACGGCGGCCGCGGGTATCTGGGAAAGATCTTCAATGACGAGTGGATGGCCGACTACGGCTTCCTGACCGAGGAGACCGCCGAGCCGCGGGTCGGTGACGTGCTGGAACGCAAGGCGGGATCGGCGCTGCCCGCGTTTGTTCACGCGCACCCGACGGACACCGTCAGGAACGTGATCGCCAGCCTGCGTGAGTTCGACGTCTCCCAGCTGCCGGTGCTGAGCGCCGAGCCGCCGGTGATGGCGGCCGAGGTGGTCGGCTCCATCGTCGAGCACGACCTGCTCGACGCGCTGGTGACCGGGAAGGCCGCTCCGGATGACGAGGTCGCCGGGCTGATGTCACCGCCGCTGCCGTCCGTCGGATCGGGTGAGCCGGTGAGCGCCGCGGCTCGCGCGCTCGGCGCTGCCGGCGCGGCGGTCGTGCTGGTCGACGGCAAGCCGGCCGGCGTGATCACCCGGCAGGACGTCCTGATCTTCCTGTCTGGTGAGCCGGCCTCAGGATGACCGGGCGCCTTGCGGTTCCGCTGACCTGCGGGGTAGCTGCCGGATGTCCGGCCGTCTGGCCCTAAACTGATCGGCCTCACCGAACACCGAGGCCACGCGCAAGGGAGCGCCGCTATGCACACCCCTGACGGGTTCGAGACGCTCGCGATCCATGCGGGCCAGGAGCCCGACCCGGCGACCGGTGCGGTCGTGCCGCCGATCTACCAGGTCTCGACGTACAAGCAGGACGGCGTCGGCGGGCTGCGCGGCAAGGAACTCGGTGAGGCAGCGCGCTGGATTGAGGGCTACGAGTACTCCCGTACCGACAACCCGACCAGGGGAGCGCTGGAGGAGTGCCTGGCCGCGCTCGAGGGCGGCGCGCGCAGCCTGGTCTTCGCCTCCGGGATGGCAGCCACGGACTGCCTGCTCCGTACTGTCTGCCACCCCGGCGATCACGTGCTGATTCCCGCTGATGCCTACGGGGGCACGTTCCGGCTCTTCGACAAGGTGCTGACCGGCTGGAACGTCAGCTACCAGCCAGTCTCGATGGCGGACCCGGCCGCCGTGCGGGCGGCGCTGGCGCAGCGGCAGGCGAAGCTGATCTGGGTCGAGACACCGACCAACCCGCTGCTTGCCATCGCCGACATCGCGACGCTCGCTCGGCTCGCCCGTGACGCCGGCGCGCTGCTGGTAGTCGACAACACCTTCGCGTCGCCGTACCTGCAGCAGCCGCTGGCGCTCGGCGCTGACGCTGTCGTCCACTCGACTACCAAGTACGTCGGCGGTCATTCCGACGTCGTCGGCGGGGCCATTGTCGTCGCCGACACGGCGCTCGGCGAGTCGCTGTACTTCCTGCGGAACGCGATCGGCTCGGCGCCCGGCCCGTTCGACGCGTGGCTGACGCTGCGCGGGGCCAAGACCCTGGCTGTCCGGATGGACAGGCACTGCGCCAACGCGGAGCGCATCGCCGACATGCTGTCCAGCCACCCGGCGGTCAGCGAGGTGTTCTACCCCGGACTCCCGGCGCATCCGGGCCACGAGGTGGCGGCGAAGCAGATGCGGGGCTTCGGCGGGATGGTGTCATTCCGGGCTCGCGGCGGCCCGGGGGAGGCCGTGGCGATCTGCGGGCGCACGCGCCTGTTCACTCTCGGCGAGTCGCTCGGCGGCGTCGAGTCGCTGATTGAGCACCCGGCCAGCATGACGCACGCTTCAGTGGCCGGCTCGCCGCTCGAGGTGCCTGCCGACCTGATCCGGCTGTCGGTCGGCATCGAGTCCGCTGACGATCTGATTGAGGACCTGCGCACGGCTCTGAGCTGACCGCGCCCGGTGGCCTTAGTGCACCGCCCCGGCCGGCGGCCGCCAGCGCTGCCAGCCGGGGTGCACCGCGAACAGCCGGGACGCCGCGGGCGGTGCCGTCGCGAGCTGCTGGCGCGGCTGCAGGACAAGGCCATCTGGTACTGGCTCCCACCATGGCTCGCGACCGAGCAGGCGGCTGTACAGCTCGACCTGCCTGGTGCGGCGGCCCGCTCCCGCGGCCGGGCCGAGGATCATCTCGGCGGGCGCCGGCTGATCCGCCGCCTGCCAGCGGAAGTCAGCGGAGATCCGCAGCCGGTCGGCGTGATTGGGCAGCGCTGCGTGCGAGGTCAGGCAGTGAAACAGCAGCACATCACCGGGCCGGTAATCGGTGGTTGCCCAGCCCGGCGCATCCGCGCGCAGCAGCCGCGGCCGCCGCGGCGGGTCGAGGTGACTTCCGGGCAGCACGGCCAGCCCGCCGAGCTGTGCCGGGATATCCATCAGCGGCAGCCAGGTGGTGAGCATGTCCTGCACGCCGGAGACGGCGAAGTCCTGGTGGATGTAACGGCCTCTGGTAATCGCCGCCGGGGACTCCGGGTAGACGGCGCGCAGAACCTTCACCGGATAGCTGAACGCGCCGGGGCCAAGGATCAGCCTGACCGCGGCGCGCAGCGGGGGCAGGTACGCCAGCCGGTTCAGGCCGCGGCTGGCCAGGGCGGCCCGGAAGGACGGGTCGGCCAGCGCATCGCGGACGTTAACCGCGCGCTGCGGGCCGGCCGGGTGCCCGTCCCGGTCGGTCCAGCCGCCGAGCGCGAGTTCCGCGCGGACGCTGTCATAAGCAGCGCTGACGTCCGCGGGCCGCAGCAGCCGGCGGAAGAACAGGTACCCGTCCGCGGCGAGCCGCCGGCGCAGTGCAGCCTGGTCTGACTGCAGTGCGGAGGAGTCGGCTAGTTCGCGCACGCCACTACGGTAACGCTGCCGCCCGGGAGATCCCGGTGGATACGCATGGCGCCGATGCCCGGGCACGGGGCCCGGGTCCCGGTGACGGCTGCGGGCTGCCCGAGGATCATGGACAGGGTGAGTGACTCCGACCGGGACGGATTGTTCGCCGCGCTGTTCGGGCGCGGCGGCGTCGGCGTCAGCGACCGGGACTGGCTGCAGGCGATGCTCGACACCGAGGCCGCGCTAGCACGGGCGCTTGAGCGAGCCGGCCTGGCGGCCGCCGGGTCAGGCGCCATGGTGACGGCCGCAGCGCGCGCGAGCCAGTTCGACGCCGCGGAGATCGGCCGCGACGCCGTGCGCACCGGCAATCCGGTGCCGGCGCTCGTCCGGGCGCTGAGCGGCGCGCTGCCCGCGGGCGCCCGCGAGGCGGTCCACCGGGGTGCGACCAGCCAGGACATCATCGACACCGCGGCGATGCTGCTCGCCAGGAACGCGATCGGGGTTATCGACGGCGACCTGGCGGCGGCGGCCGGCCATGCCGCGCGCCTGGCCCGCGCGCACACCACAACCGTCATGGCCGGCCGTACCCTGCTGCAGCAGGCAGTGCCAGTCACGTTCGGGCTGGTCGCGGCAGGCTGGCTCACGGCGATCGGGGAGGCGCGCAGCGAGCTGCGCCGGATCCGCACGACAAGGCTGGCGGTTCAGTTCGGCGGAGCCGCGGGCACGCTCGCATCTCTCGGCGCGGACGGCCCGGCTGTCGCCGCCCTGCTCGCGGAGGAACTCGGCCTCGCCGAGCCCGCGCTGCCGTGGCATACCGACCGGCTGCGGATACTCCAGCTGGCGGCCGGGCTCGCCGGGGCGTGCGCAGCGCTGGGGAAGGTCGCCAGGGACGTGACGCTGCTCGCGCAGACCGAGCTCGGCGAGGTCACTGAGGCCCGCGGCGAGCCGGGCCAGGGCGGCTCGTCGGCAATGCCGCAGAAGCGAAACCCGGTTGCCTCGGTCCTCGTGCTTGGCTGTGCCCGGCGCGCACCTGGCCTGCTGGCGACTCTGGCCGCAGCCACCGAGCACGAGCTGCAGCGCGCCGCCGGAGCCTGGCACGCCGAGTGGGAGCCGCTGACGGAGCTGCTCCGGATCACCGGCTCGGCCGCGTCATGGTCGGCTGCGCTGCTCGCCGGCCTGCAGATCGACGCGGTCCGGATGCGCGCGGCCCTGGATGCCTCCGGCGGACTGCCGATGGCCGAGCACGTCACCGCGGTGCTGGCGCCCGCACTCGGCCGCCTGACCGCGCATGACCTGGTGGCCGCCGCTGCTGACCGCGCCGCACGGCAGGACACCGGGCTGGCGGCCGCGCTGCTGGCCGACCCGGACTCGGCCGCGGCCCTGAGCGCCGCAGGCATCGGGGCGGCCGACCTGGCCGCGGCGACCGATCCGGGGTCCTATCTGGGGGCCAGCACTGAGTTCGTCCGCCGCGCGCTGGCGGCGCACGAGTCCGGAGAATGGCAGCCAGCTGAGGAAGGAGCGCCGTCTGGTGACTGATGAGGAGCGCGCGGCGGCAGGCCTGCGCACGCGCCGTGAGGTGCTCGGCGATGAGCATGTGGACCGGGCGGCGGCCGCCACAACCGAGTTCACCGCCGACTTCCAGGACTTCATTACCCGCTACGCCTGGGGCGAGGTGTGGAGCCGGCCGGGGCTGTCGCGGCCTGAGCGCAGCATGATCACGATCGCGATGCTGGCCGCTCTCGGCCGCGACGACGAACTGGTCCTGCACGTCAGGGCAGCCCTGCGGAACGGCCTTCGCCCCGACGACATTGCCGAGGTGCTGCTGCAGGTCGCCGTCTATGCCGGCGTCCCTGCCGCCAACCGCGCCTTCAAGCTTGCTGCCGCTGTTCTCGACAGTTATTCGTAGTACGCACAGTCGTTCAGATAGCGGCGGAATCCGGATAGTGTTGCCCTGGAACGGCAAGGAGGACGGGTCGCACGTGGCGGAGATCGTGACGCTGGCCGAAGCGATCGCGGCCACTGTGCGCGATGGCGACAGCGTGGCGATGGAGGGCTTCACCCACCTCATCCCGCACGCGGCCGGCCATGAGGTGATCCGGCAGCAGCGGCGGGACCTCACGCTCATCCGGATGACACCGGACATCATCTACGACCAGCTGATCGGCGCAGGCTGCGCCCGCAAGCTGATCTTCTCCTGGGCAGGCAATCCGGGCGTCGGGTCCCTGCACCGCTTCCGGGACGCCGTCGAGCACGCGTGGCCGCATCCGATCGAGCTCGAGGAGCACAGTCACGCGGGCATGGCCAACCGGTTCCAGGCGGGCGCTTCCGGCCTGCCGTTCGCCGTCCTGCGCGGCTACCGCGGCACCAGCCTGCCCGCGCACACCGCCGGCGTCGCCGACATCACCTGCCCGTTCACCGGAGAGACGCTCACAGCGGTCAGCGCGCTGCGCCCGGATGTGGCCGTGATCCACGCGCAGCGCGCCGACCGGCGCGGCAACGTCCAGTTCTGGGGCATCAGCGGTGTCCAGAAGGAAGCCGTGCTGGCCTCCGCCCGCTCGGTCGTCACGGTCGAGGAGATCGTGGACTCGCTCGATCCGCATCCCGGTGCGGTGGTGCTGCCGTCCTGGACGGTCGGCTATGTCGCCGCGGTGCCGGGCGGCGCGCATCCCTCGTACGCGCTCGGCTACTCCGCCCGCGACAACGACTTCTACTTCTCCTGGGACGCGATCAGCCGGGACCGCCAGGCATTTGCCGCCTGGCTCGACGAGCACGTCTACGGGCAGCACGCGGCCAGTGCGGCGGACCGGGCGGCCGGCGCATGCTGAGCTTCACCGCGGACGAGATGATGACGGTTGCCGCCGCGCGGGCGCTGCGTGACGGCATGACGTGCTTCGTGGGGATCGGGCTGCCCGGCGCTGCGGCGAATCTCGCCCGCGCGACGCACGCCCCCGGCCTGGTGCTGATCTATGAGTCCGGCACCATCGGGTCGAAGCCCGGTCAGGTGCCGCCGTCAATCGGCGATGGCATTCTCGCGGAGACCGCCGATTCAGTCGTCAGCGTGCCGGAGATCTTCAACTACTGGCTGCAGCCGGGCCGCATCGATGTCGGCTTCCTCGGTGCCGCGCAGATCGACCGCTACGGCAACATCAACACCACGGTCATCGGCAGCAGTTACGACGAGCCCGCGGTCCGGCTGCCCGGCGCAGGCGGCGCGCCGGAGATCGCCGCGGCGTGCGGGCAGGTCGTCGTGGTGCTGCGCCAGTCCCGGCGTACCTTCGCCGGCCACCTGGACTTCGTGACGTCGGTCGGCTTCGGCACCGGCACCGGCGCCCGGCAGCGACTGGGACTGGCCGGCGGGGGCCCGGGCCTGGTCATCACCGACCTTGGCATCCTGCAGCCCGATCCGGATACCTGCGAGCTCGTCCTGACCGGGATCTACGGCAGCGTCAGCGTCGGGCGGGTGCGCGAGAGCACGGGCTGGGACCTCCGGGTCTCGGCCAGCCTGAGCGAGGTCGCGCCGCCATCGCAGGCTGAGCTGGCTGCCCTGCGTGCCCTGCGCTCCGGGACGCGCCCGCCTGCCGCCGGCGACGCCGCCCGGCCCCCTGCCCCGTCTACTGTCCCGCCAGCCGTCATGGCAGCCGGCGAAGGAGCGCATCATGACTGAGCACCAGATAACGAGCAGCGGACCGCCGGGCGCCGGCAGCCTGGCGCTGCCGCGGTACGTCTCAGCCGCGGGCGTGCACCCCGCGCTCGCCAGCCCGGATTATCGCTCGACCAGGCTGCGGGCGCCCGGCCGGCCGCTGGTGCCGCTGCCGCAGGGGCTGACCGAGATCACCGGGCCGCTGCTCGGGGCGGAGCGGGTCACCCTGGCCGATGCGGATCTGACGGCAGGCCACCCGGGCGAGCCGCTCGGCGAGCGGATCATCGTCACCGGCCGGCTGCTTGACTCCGACGGCCGGGCTGTTCCGGACGCGCTGATCGAGGTCTGGCAGGCCAACGCGTCAGGCCGCTACGCGCACCGGGTCGACGATCACCCGGCGCCGCTTGATCCCAACTTCACCGGGCCGGCCGGTGCCTTACCGACTCGCTCGGCCGCTACCGGTTCGTCACCATCAAGCCCGGCGCCTATCCGTGGGGCAACCACCTCAATGCCTGGCGCCCGGCTCACATTCACTTCTCGCTGTTCGGCCGGGCATTTACCCAGCGGCTGATCACGCAGATGTACTTTCCGTCCGATCCGCTGTTCCCGTTCGACCCGATCTTCAACTCCATCCCCGACCCGGCAGCGCGGCAGCGGCTGATCGCGGCCTTTGACATGGACCTGACCGAGCCGGAGTGGGCGCTCGGGTACCGCTGGGACATCGTGCTGCGCGGCCGCAGCGCGACCGTCTTCGAGACACGGGAGGACGCGTGACCGCGGGCATCACGCCGTCGCAGACCGTCGGGCCGTTCCTGGCGATCGGGCTCCCCTGGCCGGACGGCCCGTTCGTCGTTCCGGACGGCACACCCGGCGCGATCGTCATCGAGGGCGTCGTGACCGATGGCGCCGGCCAGCCGCTGCCGGATGCGCTGGTGGAGACCTGGCAGGCCGACCCGGATTCCCGGTTCGACCATCCCGACGATCCGCGCGGACGGGCAGACCCGCCAGCCGGGTTCCGTGGCTTCGGCCGGTCGGCCACCGACGCGACCGGCAGGTTCCGCATCATCACCCTGCGGCCGGGCCCGCTGCCCACGCCGGACGGCGGGACCGAGGCGCCGCACCTGGATGTGTCGGTCTTCGCCCGCGGCCTGCTCGACCGGGTCGTGACCAGGATCTATTTCCCGGACGAGCAGGAGGCCAACGCCGCCGACCCGGTACTCGCCTCGGTCGAGCCGGCCCGGCGGCACACCCTCGTCGCCACGACCGCCACGGACCAGGCCGCTTCGGACGGCAGGCAGGCGTTCCGGTTTGACATCCGGCTCCAGGGTGACGGCGAGACGGTCTTCTTCGATGTCTGACTCGCGTCCCGCCGGGCCGCTCGCGCTCGCGGCGCCGGTCTCGGGTCCGCCCGGCGCCCCGGTCCTGGTGCTGGGCAACTCGCTCGGCACCAGTGCCGAGGTCTGGGACCGGCAGCTCCGGGCCTTCACCGAGCACTTCCGGGTGCTGCGGTTCGAGCTGCCCGGCCACGGAGGCTCGCCGGCCGGCCAGGGGCCGTACACAGTCGGCGGCCTTGGCCGCGGCGTGCTCGCCCTGCTGGACGAGCTCGGCGTCGACCGCGCCGGGTACTGCGGCATCTCGCTCGGCGGCATGATCGGCATCTGGCTGGGCGCGCATGCGCCGGACCGGATCGCAGCGCTCGGCCTGGTCTGCACCTCTGCCTACCTGCCGCCAGCGCAGGGCTGGCAGTCCCGTGCCGCGCAGGTGCGGGCCGGCGGCATGGCGTCGATCTCGGCTCAGGTGGTCAGCCGGTGGTTCCCGCCGTCGTACGCGGCGAGCGAGCCGGCCGTCATCGAGGCCTTTACCGCCGGCCTGGAGCGGACCGACCCGGAAGGCTACGCGGGCTGCTGCGAGGCTATCGCCGTGATGGACCAGCGGCCTGACCTCGCCTCGATCACCGCGCCCGCCCTGGTTGTCGCAGGCGCCGATGATCCGGCCACGCCGCCCGAACACGGCAGCGTGATTGCCGCGGGTATTCCCGGCGCCCGGCTGGAGATCGTTCCCGGCGCAGCCCACCTGGCCGCAGTGTCAGCAGCAGGGCCCGTTACCGGCATGCTCGTGCAGCACCTCCGCGCGGCAGCGGAAGGTGGCGCTGCCCGGCCGGACGGGCGCTACCATGCGCTCTGATGACAACTTCCGGGCGCACAGCGAACACCGCGGGCGCGGACGATCGGCAGGCGGCTGCCGCGGCTCGTCCCGCCCGGCGCGGCCGCCCAGTGACGGAGGGGCAGGCGGTGGGGGCCGGCGCTGGCCGCGATAGCGACTTCGTCCAGTCACTGGACCGCGGCCTGGCGGTTATCAGGGCGTTCGGGCCTGGCCGGGAGCGGCTGAGCCTCAGTGATGTCGCCAGGGAGACCGGCCTGACCAGGGCCGCGGCCCGCCGGTTCCTGCTGACGCTGGTGAAGCTCGGCTATATGCGCAGTGACGGGCGGGAGTTCTCGCTGCGCCCGCGCGTGCTGGAACTCGGCTACGCCTACCTGTCCGGGCTGGCGATGCCGGAGATCGCCGCGCCGCACCTGGAGGAACTCGTCGCCAGGGTGCGGGAGTCATCATCGATCTCGGTGCTGGACGGCGATCACATCGTGTACGTCGCGCGGGTGCCGACCAAGCGCATCATGACGGTGGCGATCTCGGTGGGAACCCGGTTCCCGGCGTACGCCACCTCGATGGGACGGGTGCTGCTGTCCGGGATGAGCAAGGACGAACTCGGCAGGTACCTGGCCGAGGCTGACCTCGAGGGAATCACCGGCCGGACTATCACCGATCCGGACCGGCTCAGGGAAGTCGTCCGCGACGCCGGCAAGCAGGGCTACGCCATCGTCGACCAGGAACTAGAGGAGGGACTGCGAGCGATCGCCGCGCCGATCCACGGCTCAGCCGGCAGCGTGATCGCGGCCATCAACCTGTCGGCGCACGCCAGCCGTGTCAGCATGGCCGCCATGCGGGCCGAGTTGCTGCCCGCGTTGCTGGAGACCGCCCGGCGGATCGAGGCGGACCTGCGCTCGCAGGGGGCCAGCTGACAGCCGGCCGCCAGCCGCGCGGGAGCTAGCGCGCCATCAGCCGTCGCGCTCGGTCTCGGCCATCAGCTGCGTCAGCCAGTCCTGGCTGGCCCTGGCGACCCGGGCGGGCACTCCCAGTTCATCGAGCAGCGCGCTGGCCGCCATCATCTCGTCCGCCCGCCGCCGAGCGTGCCGGACGCTGCCGTGCTCAAGCCGGTCGACGGTGGCAGCCGACGCGTCCGCGAGAACCTGACCGATGTCGCCGCGGAGCCATTCCTCACAGCCCGCCGCGCGGCCGGCCCGGAGCGCCTCGGTGACGGCAGCAGCAAGTCCCTTGTAGAAGACGCTCCGCACCAGCTTGCGTGTGGCTGCCGTTCCGGGCGGGCCGGGAAGGACCGTGACGCGGGCTCCGAGCGAGCGGAGAACGCGTGCGTACTCGCCGGCGGCCGGCCCGCTCGCCAGCATCGGCGTGCGCAGGCCCGCCCCTGGTACCGGCGCCATCAGCGCGACATCGGCGAAGGAGACGCCCGCGCGCGCCGCCGTCTGCGCCAGGCTCGCCTTCAGCCCGGCCGAGCCGGTGTTCAGGTCAGCGTAGGAGGCCCCGGCGCCGATGCCGGGCAGCGCTAGCGCCAGCGTCTGCGCTGCCTCATGTGCGCTGGTCAGCGCGAGGATGACGGATGCACCGCGGGCGGCGTCGGCGTCGCTGCCGAAGCCGCGGACGGCGGCCGGTGCGGCCACCTTCGGGTCATAGGCGTGCACGACCGCGCCGGCCGCGACGAGGTCGGCCGCGATCTCAGAGCCGGCCTCCCCGAGCCCGAGCACGGCGATCACCGCCGGCGGATTCGCGGTCATCGTCGATTCCGGCCGGCGAGCGTCATAACCACCGACAGTACGCGCGAGGCCGCAGAGATTGCAAACAATATAGTTTGCTATCTGCCGTTTCCGGATCCCGTCCTCAGCGCTGCGTGGCGGCGGCGGACAGCGCCCGGAATGCCTCGATGACGCTCTGCAGGTGCGCGCGCATCGCCTGCTCGGCCTCCTCGGGTTCCCGCGCCGTGATCGCAGCGACAATCGCCTCGTGCTGCGGCATCGATACCGTCGGGCGCCCCGGTACCAGCGACAGGGAGAACTGGTGGCGGACGGTCTGGTCACGCAGCTGGCGAAGGAGCCTGGAGGCCGTCTCGTGCGCGGCGATGTCGCGGATCGCGCCGTGCAGCCGCGCGTTCAGCTCGCTGTAGGTCAGCAGCTCTGACTTCTGGACGGCGGCTCGCATTTCCCTCAGCAGCGCGCGCAGCCCGGCCGCGTCCGCCCTGGTGACGCGCTCAGCCGCACGGGCTGCCAGCATGCCCTCCAGGAGAATGCGGACCTGCGTGATCTCGATTGCCTCAGCGAGCGAGACATCGCGCACCCGCGCACCCCGGTTGCGCTGAAACTCGACCAGGCCCTGCGCCGCCAGTTCGGAAAGGGCAGAGCGAAGAATGAACCGCGAGGTGCCGAACCGCTCGCACAGGTCGATCTCGACGAGCCGCTGCCTCGGTGCGAATTCCCCGGCGAGGATAGCCGCGCGGAGCGCCTCGGTGACGGCAGGCCTGGAGTCCTCCGGCACTGGCCACTCCCTCCCCCTGGCTGCGGACGGCCCGCGGGCCGGGCTGAGAACAATTAATGCTAACGAAAATGTCAGCACTACGCGGATGCGGGCCGCCTAGTCCACCGGCGGCGTTCCGTGGGTATGGAACGAGGCGATCGTGGCGAGTCCCCACGCCTGCCCCCTGGCCCGCTCGGCCTCTGTCCACGTAACCGGCTCCCAGTCGGGGGCGAAGATGAGCCGCGCGCAGGGATTGCACAGCTCGATCCGGTTCCCGCCCGGCTCATAGACGTACAGGAAGAACGTCTGCTGGATGGCATGCTTGTGCGGCCCGGTCTCGATGAAGACATCCTTGTCGAGGCAGATGTCCGCAGCCCGCAGCACGTCTTCCCTGGTGTCGGTCGCGAAGGCGATGTGGTGCAGCCGCCCGTTCGCTCCCGTCCAGTCGTTGGTGTAGACGAGGTCATAGGACTTCTGAGCGAAGTGCAGCCACTGCGCCGAGATCGTGCCGTCGTCGAGCCTGATCTGCTCCGTCACCCGGCCGCCGAGCGCCGAGCAGACGAACCTGCCGTTCTGTTCCGCCTCGGCGGCGAGGTAGTTCACGTGATCCAGCCGGCGCACGCAGACGCCGCGGCCCGGGTAGGCCTGAGCCTGATTCTTCAGCGCGGGCCGCAGGTCACCGGAGGGCCGGTACCACTCGGTCTCCCAGTAGAGCTCAAGCTCGTGCCCGTCCGGATCACGGAACAGGTAGGTCGGGCCGATTCCGGCATCGCCGTCCTGCCAGCCAATGCCAAGCCCGGCGGCCTCGATCTCAGCGACCCGGCGCTGCAGCGCCGCCGCGCTGGCCGCGCGCAGCCCGGTCCGGCCGATCCCGGAGCTGGCGGAGGCCGTCAGCTTCAGGCTGTGATGCTCGTAGTCATCCCAGGTGCGCAGGTAGACAGAGTCGCCGCTGGTCCCGTTCTGCGTGAGACCGAGTACGTCAGTGAAGAAGCGCAGGCTCTTCTCGGGCTCCGGAGTCAGCAGTTCGGCGTGGCTCAGGTGGGCGACGTCATGAAGCAGTGGCATCGTGAGCTCGGTCCTATCGGTGGTCGGGCAGTGCCGGGCTGCTGGCGAAGGCGGTGCTGGCGAAGGCGGTGCCGTCGAAGAGCTTGCGGGCGGTCCGCACGACACCGGCCCTGCGGACCTGCGGAGGATGGCTTGCGGTGTCGATGTCGACGTCGACGAGCAGGTGCCCGCTCGGGTGCTCAACGTCAAATGGCCGGCCGGGCCCGGACACGGCCGCCAGCTCGGCGCCGGCGGCTCCGGGCAGCAGCAGCGCGGTCGCAGCGCTGACCGCTCCGAGCACGCCGATAGCCGTGTGCGGGCGGGCCGGGATGAACGTGCGCGTGCAGATCGTCCCGCCGTCGACCGGCAGGGCGACCAGCGTGGTCTTCGGGACCGACGCGGCGGTTACATCACCCAGTCCCATGAGGTGGCCCGCGGCGAGCCGCAGCGACTTGACCCGCTCGGTGAGCCCGGCATTGCCAGCGAGCTCCGCGGGCGACTCGTAGCCGGTGATCCCGAGGTCGGCCGCGCGGGCGACGACGACGGGCATGCCATTGTCGACGCACGTGACCTCGACCCCGTCGACGAGGTCGCAGACGTTCCCGGTCGGCAGCAGGTGCCCCGTCGCGGAGCCTGCGGTGTCCGCGAAAAGCAGGCTGATGGGGGCAGCCGTGCCGGGCACGCCGGCGATCGCCGTCGGGCCGGCATAGTCCGGCACGCCGCCAGGAGTGGCGAACGTCGCGGTGACCACGCTGCCTGAGTTCACCATCCTGATCCGCGTCGTCGTGGTGTCCCCGCCTGGCTCGATGATCCCGCGCTCGACCGCGAACGGGCCGACGCCGGCCAGGATGTTGCCGCAGTTCTGCTGGTCCGTCACGGTCGCCTGCTCGACGCCGAACTGGAGGAAGAGGTAATCGATGTCGGCGTCCTGGTCCTGCGACACTGAGACAACAGCCGCCTTGGATGTCAGCGGATGGGCGCCGCCCAGCCCGTCGATCTGCAGCGGGTGACCACTGCCCATGATCCGCAGCAGCAGGTCGTCTCGCTCGTCAGGCTGCTGCGGCAGGTCTGCGGCAAGGAAGTACAGCCCCTTCGAGGTGCCACCGCGCATCAGCATGCAGCGGATGCCCGGGTCCGTCACGTCATCTCCTGGCCGGCCTGGTAGTCCACGTACTCGACGCCGAGCTGAGCCAGCACGGCCCGCAGCCCGTAGCGATCGAGTCCGAGCTCGCCGTCGCGGAAAGCGGCGCGGGCGGCCGCCTCCTTCGCGGCACGCGCGCGCGCCGCCGAGATGACCAGGCCGACCTGCGACCGCGCGACCACCACGGCGCCGTCGTCGTCAGCAATCACGGCGTCCCCGGGGGCGATGCGCTGGCCGCTGATGCTCACCGGAACGTTGACCGCGCCAGCCGTTGCCTTGACGGTTCCCTGAGCCGATACGGCCGAGCAGAACACCGGGAAACCCATCGCGTGCAGTTCGGCGACGTCGCGCACGCCGCCAGTCGTCACCAGGCCGCGCACGCCGCGGTGCTGCAGGGAGGTGGCGAGCAGCTCGCCGAAGGCGCCGTCGGCGGAGGGCGACGTCGTGGTCACGACCAGGACGTCACCGGGCTGGCACTGCTCCACGGCCGCGTGAATCATCAGGTTGTCGCCGGGCCAGCAGACCACCGTGACCGCCGTGCCGCCGATTCGGGACCCCGGGTAGACCGGGCGGATTGCGGACCCGAGGTAGCCCGTGCGGCCGGCGGCCTCGTGCACGGTGGCCACGCCGAAGTCAGCCAGCCGCGCGACCTCGTCCGGATCAGCGCGCGGGCAGCCGGTCACCACAACATTCCTCACGACAGCATCCCGGTCACCTGCGGGTACAAGCGCATGTAGGCCTCGGCCATGGTCGAGTGCTTCAGGCCGAGATTGGGGCCGGCGTTGCGCTGCAGCTGGACTCCCCGCCGCCGGGCGAGATCGGTGTAGTAGTCCCACATGTGCTCCTGCGCTTTCAGGCACTCCATGGCCCTGCGCTTCACGTCGAACACGGCGGTGATGTCCAGCAGCACCTGCGGCCTGAAGTCGCACTGCTCGGGCTGATGCGGCTCGAACAGGAAGACCGGCGGTGCCCCGGCCGGCTCGCCGGGCGCGTCATACCCGACTGCCTGGGCGAGAACGCGGGCCTGCAGGGCCATCCTGGCCGCGGCCGGATGGTCATAGTTGTACGGATCGGCCAGCGTGTGCGTGAGCACCACGGCTGGCTGCACCCGGCGGTAACTGCGCACGATCGAGTCGATCAGGTCGTCCGACTCGCGCAGCGGGTAATCGCCGGCATCTGCGAACTCGATCGCGGCACCCAGGGTGGCAGCGGCCCGGCTCGCTTCCTCGCGTCGCAGCGCCTTGATCTCCTCAAGCTGCCTGCCTTCGCGCCACGCCCTGGCGGACTCACCCCGCTCGCCGTAGCTCAGGCACAGCACCGTCACGTCGGCACCGCGGGCGGAGGCCAGCGCCATGGCACCCCCGGCACGCCAGACGAAGTCCCCGGCGTGCGCGCTTACCACGAGAACCGGGCCGGCAGGTGCCTCACCTGGTGCCGTCATCTGTCCCTCCCGGCAGGTCCCGCCGGCGCCCCGGCGCTCATCCGGAAGCTAATCCAGTGCGAGCGATATTGTCAACGATCAGAAGTACAAAAACCGTCGCAAAATTGTTGACATTCGCGCAGACGGGAGTCTACGGTCTCGGCAAGGCGGAAGCCGGGCCCGGTACGGGACGCGGCGGGCAACGCGGCGGAGGACAGACATGCACGGCAGCGCAGCGCTGTCAGGACCGGACCTGACGGCGCCAGGCGGCCGGTGGCTGCGGCCGGCCGGAGCACTTTCACCGCGGACCCGCCGCTGCGGTCATCGTCTCCACCCAACCCAGGATTGCAGCGGACGCCGCGTGAGTGAAGAGGAAATTCCGCCATTGCGCATAGTCGTATTGCGCATGACCGTACGCCAGGCGCACACTGTCACAAGTCTCAATCCCGCTGTGCCTGCCTCCGAGCCGACCACTGGTTCGAGGCAGACCCCAGACGCCGGTGCGAGGCACGCGCTGACGTCGAGGAGACGGCATGGAAGGTCAGGAAGCAGCCGGCCCGGCCGTCGGCCGGGCCGCTGCTCGCCGGACGCTTCCTCGTGATTCAACGAACTTCGGCATGACGGCCGCAGGCGCGGCCGACGTGCCTCTGTGAAGTGACCCCACAAGGAGATCGATGACAGATGAGTGACGAGAGTGTGCTATCTGGCGATACCGGACTGACCGGCAGCATCAGCCGGCGCGGCCTGCTGCGCGGCATCGGCGTCGGCGCAGCCGTGGTGGGGGGAGGCGGCCTGCTTCAGGCCTGCAGCTCGGGAATCAAGGGAGCCAGCTCGGGCAGCACGAAGGCCATCACGATCGGCTGGATCCATCCGCTCACGGGCGACCTGGCCGGCTTCGGTGCGCCCGACAACTGGGTGGTCTCGAAGATCAAGCAGACCAGCCCGTACAAGAACGGGTTCAAGATCGGCGGCAAGACCTATCCGGTAACGATCAAGTCCTACGACACCCAGTCCAGCGTGACCCGGGCTGGCGACCTGGCCCACCAGGCGATCCTGACGGACGGCGTCGACCTGCTGCTGACGTCCTCGACACCGGAAACCGTCAATGCCGTCGCGAGCACGGCCGAGACGCTCGGCACGCCGCTGATCTGCGCGAACTGCCCGTGGGAGTCGTGGTACATCAACCTGGGCGGCAACCCGGCCAAGCCCACGCTGAAGCCCAAGTACGTGATCTTGTACTTCCTGGGTGCCGAGCATCTGGCCAAGTGCTTCATCCCGATGTGGAACCGGATCCACTCTCAGCTGCACACCAACAAGATCGTCGCCGCCGCGTTCCCGAACGACTCGGACGGCAACGCCTTCCGCGCGGTGTTCCCGCCGATCGTCGAGGCGGCCGGATACACCCTGGACATGTCCTCGGCCTACCCGGACGGCACGACGAACTACTCCTCGATGATCTCGGCGTTCAAGGCCGACAAGGCTGACTTCTTCACCAACGTGCCGCTGCCGCCCGACTTCGCCACCATGTGGAAGCAGTCGATCCAGCAGGGCTTCCGGCCGAAGCTGGCCACCGTGGCCAAGGTGCTGCTGTTCCCGACCGACGCCTACGCGATGGGCTCTGAGGTCTACAACGTGGCCACCGACACCTGGTGGGTGCCGACGCTGCCGTGGGTCTCCTCGTTCACCGGCGAGACCTGCCAGCAGATGGCCAACGAGTTCGAGACGGCGACCGGCGGCCAGTGGAACGCCAACATCAGCAACTACAGCATGTTCGAGGTCGCCTACAAGGCCCTCACCTCGGTGACCGACCCGCACGACAAGGCCGAGGTCGCCGCCGCACTGCACAACGTGAACATGCACGCGCTGGCAGGGCCGCTGGACTTCGCCTCCGGCGGTCCGGCGCCGGGCGTGGCCATCACCCCGCCGGCAGGCGTGCAGTGGCAGAAGGGAACCAAGTACCCGCTGGAGATGCAGATCGTCGACAACACGCTGCTGCCGCAGGCCAAGATCACCGCCGACCTGCTGCCGACCAACACGTGACCGGATGACCAGCCCGCTACTCGAACTCGACAGCGTGACGAAACGGTTCGGCCGCGTCGTCATTGCCGAGGACCTGTCGCTGGCTATCGGAGCCGGCGACACCGTCGGGATCGTGGGGCCGAACGGCGCTGGCAAGACCAGCCTGTTCGGCCTCATCTCCGGGGACCTCGCTCCCGACGGGGGCGAGGTCCGCCTCGGCGGGCGCCCGGTCACCAGGCTGGACGCGGCGGCCCGGTGCCGGCTCGGTGTCGGCCGCACCTACCAGGTGCCGCGGCCGTTCGCCGACATGACCGTGTTCGAGAACCTGCTCGTCGCCGCGCAGCAGGGCGGCGGGCTGCGGCGCCGGGCCAGCTACGCGGCAGCGGTCGAGGCACTGGAGCGGTGCGGCATGTCCGCCCACGCGAACGTGCCCGCCGAGCGGCTCGGCCTGCTGCAGCGCAAGCGCCTGGAACTGGCACGGGCGCTGGCCACGCAGCCGACGCTGCTGCTCCTGGACGAGGTAGCGGGCGGCCTGACCGACCCCGAGGTCGCCCAGCTGGTCGAGATCGTCCGCGGCGTCAACGCCGGGGGCATCGCGGTCATCTGGATCGAGCACGTCGTCCGCGCGCTGACTGCTGTGGTGAGCAGGCTGATCTGCCTGTCGGGCGGCACGTTCGTCGGCGACGGCGAGCCGTCCGCGGTGCTGGCCGACCCCGCGGTCCGCGAGGTCTTCCTCGGCACCGACGTCACCGCGGCGCTGGCGGGCAGCACCCTGGAGATGCCGGCCGGTGACGACGAGCGGGGCGAGCCGTGACCGCGACGGCCGGCGCCGGGCGGCCGGCTGACGGAGCACCGCTGCTGGAGGTTCGCGATCTGGTGGTGCACCACGGGCAGCTCCGCGCGCTGGACGGGATCTCGCTTCGGGTGCTTCCCGGCGAGGTCTACGCGATCATCGGCGCGAACGGGGCGGGCAAGTCGACGCTGCTGCGGACCATCGCCGGCCTGCACCACCCGACGGCCGGCTCGATCCTGCTGGACGGCAAGGACGTCACCAGGCTGCGGCCTGAGCGCCGGGCCACCAGGGGGATCGTCCTGGTGCCCGAGGGCAGGCGGCTGTTCGGGTCGCTGTCGGTGCAGGAGAACCTGCAGGTCGGCGCGACGTATGCGCGACCGGGCCCGTGGACCATTGAGCGGGTGTACGAGATGTTCGACTGGATGCGCGAGCGCCGCAGCCAGCGCACCGCCCAGCTGTCGGGCGGCGAGCAGCAGGCCGTCGCCATCGGCCGGGCGCTGGTCGCCAACCCGCGCGTGCTGCTACTCGACGAGCTGTCGCTCGGCCTGGCGCCCGTCGTCGTCCAGCGCGTGTACGGCATGCTGCCGCAGATCCTCGCGACTGGCCTCACCGTGCTGCTCGTCGAGCAGGACGTCAGCCAGGCGCTGCGGGTGGCGGCACACATCCAGTGCCTGCTGGAGGGCCGGACCACGCTGGAGGGCAGCCCGGCCGACGTCACCGCAGAGCAGGTCGAGGCCGCGTACTTCGGTCTGGCCGGCGCTGCCCCGGCCAGCCTGCCCGGCGAAGGGAGCCAACCGTAATGGCCTGGGTCAACGCCATCATCCAGGGCGTGCTGACCGGCGGCCTGTATGCGCTGTTCGCCTGCGGGCTGTCGCTGATGTTCGGCGTCATGAAGGTCGTCAACCTCGCACACGGCGACCTGGCAGTGGTGGCCGGCTACATCGCGATCGGCGTCATCACCATCACCCACGTTCCGGTGCTCTGGTCAGTCCTCATCGTCGTGCCGGTGATGGCCGTGCTCGGCTACGTGCTGCAGCGCACGGTCATTCAGGGCGCGCTTGATCGCAGCGTGCTCACCACGCTGCTGGTCACCTTCGGGCTGTCGGTCGTCATCGAGAACGGCCTGCTCCAGTTCTTCACCGCCAACACGCGCGGGATCGGCGCCGGGCTGCCCCTGGTGACCGGCTCCTTCAGCATCGGCTCGCAGATCCAGATCGCCTACCTGCTTGTCGTCATCTTCGCGGTCGCCGTAGTGGTGCTGCTCGGGCTGCAGTACTTCCTCTCCGCGTCCAAGTACGGCCGCCTCATCCGGGCCGTCGCCGACGACCGCGAGGCGGCGCAGCTGGCCGGGGCCGACTACCGGCATGTCTTCGGCATCGCGGCGGCGCTCGCGTTCGGCACCGTGGCGCTGGCCGGCATCGGCTACGGCATGTACTCGCAGCTCGATCCGACCGCGGGCACCGACACGATCCTGCTCTTCGCGTTCGCGGCCGTGGTGATCGGCGGGCTTGGCTCGCTGTGGGGCACCCTGCTCGGCGGCGTGGTGCTCGGGGTCGCCCAGCAGATCGGCGCCCAGATCAACATCTCCGACGAGGTCCTGGCCGGCTACATCGTCTTCCTCGCCGTGCTCGTCCTCCGCCCGCAGGGCCTGACCAGCCGGAGGACACAGTCGTGAGCCTGGCCACGGAATCCACGGCGCGCCCGGCAGCGGGATTCAGGGTCACCCGGTCGCGCCGGAACGTGGCCTGGACCGGCGCGGGCGCGCTCATCGTCGTCGTCGTGCTGGCGCTGTTCCCCTACATCGTGTACTCGGGGACCACCACCATCATGGTGCAGGCCTTCATCGTGCTCACGCTGGCGAGCATGTGGAACCTGCTGGCCGGCTACGCGGGCCTGGTATCGGTGGGGCAGCAGGCCTTCGTCGGGCTCGGCGCGTACTTTGTGCTGATCCTCGCCATCCACGGCGCATCGCCATTCGCGGCGCTGCCGGTGGCGGCCATCGGCTGCGGAGTCGCGGCACTGCCGATGTGGTGGCTGGTCTCCCGGCTGCGCAGCGGGTACTTCGCGATCGCCACCTGGGTACTGGCCGCGACGATCATGCTCATCATCGAGAGATTCTCCTCGATCGGCGGCGGCACCGGAATGCCGCTGCCCGGCGTGGCCGGCCTCAGCCCGGCTGTGCTCACGGCCTACACCTACTGGGCCGGACTGGCCGTTGCGGTGCTGGCACTGGCCGCAAGCTACCTGCTGCTGCGCGGCAGGCTCGGCCTCGTCCTGACCGCCGTCCGCGACGACGAGGTAGCCGCGCGCAGCTCCGGTGCCAGGGTCGGCCTCGCCCGGCTGCTGGTGTTCGTGGTCGCGGGCGCCGGCTGCGGCGCCGCCGGCGCGATCCTGGCCATCAGCCAGCTCCAGGTCCAGCCCAGCGCGGTGTTCAGCGTCCAGTGGACCGCGGAGATGGCCTTCGCCACCATCATCGGCGGGCTCGGCACTATCGAGGGCCCGATCATCGGCACCGCGGTCTACATGGTGCTGCAGCAGACGCTGGCCGCCTACAACGCCTGGTACCTGATCATCCTCGGCCTGGTGGCGATCGTCGTCGCCCTGTTCGCCCGCCGCGGACTCTGGGGACTGATCGACGACCGGATCAACCTCCGCCTGTTCCCGGTCGGCTACTGGCTCCGGCTGGACTCCGGCGGCGAGCGTCCGCGCCGCCTCCTGGCGCGCCTCGGGAAGGGCGTCCCCGAGGCGTGAGCTACCGCGGGCCCGGGACGGCAGCGGCTCCGGCGGCCTCGTTCCCGGCCTGATGGTTGAGGGTTGCCGGGTTAGCCCTCGCCCCAGACCTCGTGCGCCGTCTGCACCACGAGCCGGAGCTTCGCGCGCTGCTCGTCCTGGGTCAGCACGTTGCCCTCGACCGTGGAGGAGAAGCCGCACTGCGGCGACAGGCAGAGCTGGTCAAGCGGCACGTACCGGGCGGCCTCGTCGATGCGGCGCTTCAGCACGTCCGGATCCTCCAGCGCGCCGCGCTTGGTCGTGACCAGGCCGAGCACGACCATCTTGCCCTTCGGCACGAAGCGCAGCGGCTCGAAGCCGCCGGACCGCTCGTCGTCGTACTCGAGGAAGAAGCCGTCGACGTCGAGCTCGCTGAACAGCGCCTCGGCGACGAAGTCGTAGCCGCCCTCGGCGGCCCAGGAGGAGCGGAAGTTGCCGCGGCACATGTGCGTGGTGACCTTCAGGTCCGCGGGGCGCCCGGCGATGGCGTCGTTGACCTGGCGGATGTAACGCAGGTGCAGGTGCTCGGCGTCCTCACCGCGCCCGGCGATCTCGGCCCGCTGCGCCGGGTCGTTGAGGTAGGCGAGGCTCGTGTCGTCGAGCTGCAGGTAGGTGCAGCCGAGCCGGGCCAGGCGCTGAACCTCGTCGTTGTAGGCAGCCGCCAGATCCGCCCAGAACTCCTCCATGTCCGGGTAGACATCCTTGTCGATCGACGCGGGGCCGCCGCGGTAGTGCACCATGTTCGGGGACGGGATCGTGAGCTTGGGCGTGCTGCCGCTGACCTGGGACTGGAGGTAGCGGAAGTCGTCCTCGAAGATCGTCCGGCTCAGGTTGATCTTGCTGCCGATGTGCAGCGCGGCCGGGGTCCACTCGATCTCGCCGTCGGCGTTGCGGAAGCGGACGGCGAGGTTGCCGGGCGCCTTGCTGATCCCGCCCAGCTGGTAGATGAAGTCCATGTGCCAGGACGCGCGGCGGAACTCCCCGTCGGTCGCCGACTGCAGTCCGACGTCGGACTGCATGGTGACGACCTCGGCGATCGCCGCGTCCTCGACGGCACGCAGGTGGTCAGGCCCGATCCGGCCCGCGGCGAAGTCGGCGCGGGCGGCGAGCAGCTCAGGCGGGCGGAGCAGGCTTCCGACATGGTCGGCGCGGAACGGCGGCGTAGTGCGCATGAAGGTCAGCGTCCTCGATTCTGTTGGATTCAGGGCAGGTTCCCCGCAGCTGCGGGCTGAACCGGCAAGCCGGTGTAGTTCTCGGCCAGTGACGTGGCGGCCGCCCGCGAGCTGACGATGTACCGCAGCTGGGACAGCTGCAGCTGCTCGTCCATGTCGTCGGCACCCGGCGTCCGGTGCAGCATCGTCGTCATCCACCAGGAGAAGTGGGTGGACCGCCAGACGCGCTTCAGGCAGGTGTCAGAGTAGGCGGCCGCGGCCTGCTCGTCGCCGCCGCACAGCAGGGCGTCCAGCGCCGGGGCGAGCACAGCGACGTCGGCGAGCGCGAGGTTGAGGCCCTTGGCTCCGGTTGGCGGCACGATATGCGCGGCGTCCCCGGCCAGGAACAGGCGTCCGTATCGCATCGGCGCGCTGACAAAGCTGCGCATCGGGGTGACGCCCTTGTCCAGGACCGGGCCGCGCCGGAGCGCCCAGCCCGGCAGCTCGAGCCGGCGGCTGAGCTCAGTCCAGATCCGGTCGTCCGGCCAGTTCCCGATTTCCTCGTCCGGCGCGACCTGCAGGTAGAGCCGGCTGACCGCGGGGCTGCGCAGGCTGTGCAGGGCAAACCCGTTCCGGTGGTGGGCGTAGATGAGCTCGTCAGTGGATGGCGGCACGTCTGCGAGGATGCCGAGCCAGGCGTACGGATAGTCGCGCTCCCAGGTTCTCAGCACGCCGGCCGGGATCGCGGGCCGGCAGATGCCGTGGAACCCGTCGCACCCGGCGATGGCGTCGCACTCGACCTCGTGCCGCGTGCCGGCGGCGTCGGTATAGCGCAGCACGGGCCGGTCGGTGTCGAGGCTGTCGACCGCCGTATCGGTGACGCTGAACTGGGTCGCCGCCTCGCCGTCGTCGGCGAGGCGGCGCGCGATCAGGTCCTTGACGACCTCAGTCTGCGCGTACACGGTCACGGTCCGGTCGTCAGCCAGATCACGGAAGTCGATGTGCTGCCGCTGGCCGTCGAACTGCAGGTAGATGCCGCCGTGTTCAAGTCCCTCACGGTCGAGCCTGCTGGCCACGCCCGCCTCCCGCAGGACTGCGACACTGCCGCTCTCCAGCACCCCGGCTCGCTGGCGCGCCTCGCAGTAGTCCCGGCTCCGGGCCTCGATCAGCAGCGACTCGATGCCGCGGAGCGCGAGCAGGTGGGCGAGCAGCAGCCCGGCCGGCCCGGCGCCGACGATGCCTACCTGCGTGCGAGTGCGCATGCGTTCCGTTTCCCGTGCTGCCGGACGGCTCAGAACGGGTAGGGCGCGATGTCCCCGCGGATCGTGACCCAGCGCGTGTCGGTGAAGGCGTCCAGGTTAGCCGTGCCGCCGAAGCGGGCTCCGGTGCCGGAGGCGCGGATGCCGCCGAAGGGAGTGTTCGGCGCGTCGTCCACAGTCTGGTCGTTGATGTGCACGATTCCCGTCGGGATCTGCCGCGCCAGCTCGAGCCCGCGCATCACGTCCCTGGTCAGGATGCCGAGTGACAGCCCGTACTCAGAGTCGGCGGCGAGCTTGGCGACCTCGCCGGCGGTCTCGAAGCGGATTACCGGGGCGACCGGGCCGAACACCTCGCGGGCGTAGGCGGGCATCGCGGGGGCGACCTCGGCGAGCACCGTCGGCCGGTAGAACAGTCCCTCGTAGCTGCCGCCCGCCGCAAGCCGCGCGCCTGCCTGGACGCTGTCGGTGACCAGGCTGTGCACCTTGTCCCGCTGCCGCTCGTCGATAATCGGGCCGATCGCAACCTGGCCCGATGCCGGGTCTCCGACCGGGAGATGGCTGGCCTTCTCGGCGAGCCGGGCAACGTAGTCGTCGTAGATGCCGGCCTGGACCAGGTGCCGGCCGGTGGTCATGCAGATCTGCCCCTGATGCAGGAACGAGCCCCAGGCACCGGCCGATACTGCCCTGTCGAGGTCCGCGTCGTCCAGCACGATCAGCGCGGAGTTGCCGCCGAGCTCCAGGTGCACGCGCTTGAGGTGCTGACCTGCCAGGGCGCCCACACTGCGGCCGGCCGCGGTCGACCCGGTAAACGAGATGACGCCGATCCGCGGGTCTGTCACCAGGGCCTCGCCGACGTCCGGCCCGCCGGGCAGCACGTGCAGCAGCCCGTCGGGCAGGCCCGCCTCCTCGAACACTCGCGCCAGCACGATGCCGCCGCAGACCGCGGTACGCGGGTCCGGCTTCAGCACCACGGCGTTGCCGAGCGCGAGGGCAGGCGCCACCGAGCGGATGGCCAGAATCTGCGGGAAGTTGAACGGGGAGATGACGCCGACCACGCCGACCGGCACGCGCTCGGCGAAGCTCAGGTGCGGCTGCTCGCTCGGCAGCAGCTCACCATACGGCCGGCCGGGCAGCGTGGCTGCCTCGAAGATCTCCTCGGTCGCCACGTGCGTCTCGAACTGGGCGGCGGGCGGGATCTTGCCGCCTTCGCGGATGCTCCAGTCCTCGATCTCGGCTGCGCTGGCCAGCCAGATCTCCCCGGCCTTGCGCAGGATGGCCGCGCGCTGCGTATAGGGCAGGGCTGCCCAGGCTGGCTGGGCGGCAGCTGCCGCCGCGGCTGCCGCCGCGATGTCAGCGGGCGCGGCGATGCCGACGCTCGCGAGCTCGTTCCCGGTGGCAGGCTCTGTCACCGGAGCCCGCCCGGCGCCCGGCTCGATCCAGCCGCCGGAGAATGCCTTGCCAAGCCAGATGGATCGGTCCAGGAGAGTCACCAGCGCGCCCTTTGCTGAGGTTCGGCAGCTAACCTGCCCGGCGCTACCGGGGACAGTGCGTGTGCGCTGACCGAACAGCCGTTACGTGCCCGAACGGTGAAAATCTAGGTGCGCGCGCTGCTGGTGTCAACGCCGCCGGCGGGCCAGGACCCTGACGCGTGCCCGGCCAGGCTGCGGGCCTGGTGCCGGGCACGCCGTCAGGTCTGCGCTGGACGTCCGGCTGGCGCCGGGTGGTTCCTTACTTCTTGCCGGTCCACCAGGCGCCGGCACCGCAGACAGCGGCGACGACGAGCCCGGCGATACCGCGAAAGATGTGATTGCCGCTCTTGACGTGGCTGCCGGAATTCAGGAATGACGGCGCCGCGCCTGCCAGCCACAGGATGCCCAGGATGAGCGCGATAACGGCGACGACCGCCAGGATAATCGCCAGCGACCGCTTCGAGCTGGCGCTGGACACAGTCTGAGAACTCACACTTCCTCCTTGATTGCTGGCCGGCCCTGGAGAGCACGCGGGCATGCCGATGCCAGCCTCGATGTACGTCCGGCACGGTACTCTCGGCGTGCTCTGTCGAACTGCAGAAATCTCTACAAAGAGTGCAAAATCTTGGCCATGAAACCGGGCGCCGCCGGGGCCTGCCGCCCTGCCCGGTCAGGCCTGACGGCCGGCGGGCCGGTCAGCCGCGCACCCGGTAGTGCAGGTGAACGACGCCGCTTCGCAAGCCGCGCTCGGCCACCAGCTCAAGCCGGGTGCGAACGTCGTCCGGCAGCGCGCGCTTGCCGCCGCCGACGATGACCGGGCAGAGGAACAGGTGGCACTCATCGACCAGGCCCGCGGCGATGGCCTCGCCTGCGAGTTCGGCGCCGCCCACCGTGATGTCCCGGTCCGCGGACTCCTTGAGGTGCCTGACGGCCGCGGGCTCGAAGTCGCGCACGATCCGCGTTCGCTCGCTCGATACCGTCCGCAGCGTCCGGGAGTACACGACCTTCTCGGCCGCCCGCCAGATCTCCGTGAAGTCCGCTGCCACCGCGGGCTCATCGCTGCCCGTCGTCACGGTCTCCCAGAACAGCATCGTCTCGTACATGCGGCGCCCGTAAAGGTAGGTGCCGATCGGCCGCTCGAGGTCGTTGACGACCGCGAAGAGCTCATCATCGGGCGCCGCCCAGTCGAACTGACCCTCGCTGTCCTCGATGTATCCGTCCAGCGACGAGATCGCAGAGTAGATCAGCCTGGCCACATCCGCCTCCGCTTCGCAGCCGGCCTACGGCTGCCACACCATCAGCGCGAGGATGACCAGCCAGATCAGGTTCACGATGCCGCCCATCGCCGCGATCCGGCCGCGCTCCACGGAGGCGACGTGCTCGGCCAGGGTAGCGCCGCCGGCGGCACCGGCCGTGCTGCCGGCAGCCGCCGCGGTGGCGGGATCTGCGGCCCCGGCCCCCGCCGCGGCTGCGTTCGCCGCGTCCGCCACGCTCCGCCACGCCCGCTGCGTCCGCCACGCCCGCTGCGTCCGCCACGTCGCCCGGCCCGGCCTCGGCAGCCGCGGCAGCGGTCGCCGGGACCCCGGCTGGCGCCAGTGCGCTGATGGCCCGCCGCTGATCACGGATGATCAGCACGAGCAGGACGATTGCCACCACGAACAGGGTCATGGCGACGGTCAGCCACGGATGCGAGAAGTCGTGGTCAAGCTGGCCGAGAATGATGCCGAACACGAACACCAGCAGCGCGGCGGCAGTGAAGATCACCGTGATCCGGCTCAGGTAACGCAGGATCGGCACCTCGCGCCGCCGGATGTAGCGCGGCGTCGACGAGATGGCCAGCGTTACCGGCCCGATGGCGAAGATGGCGAAGCCGATGTGCAGCCACAGCACAAGCTGGTCGGTAAAGGACATGCCGCTGATCCTAGGCCGCAGCCGCCGCCCTCCGGGGCGAACACGCTGACCTGCGGCTCGCTTACCTGCTGTACTGCCGTCTGGTGCGCAGGAAGTCCTTGACCACGTACTCGCCGAGGCTGTCGGGCATGGCCCGCAGCACCCGGCCGCCATTGCGCCTGGCGACCTCATCCACGAACGAGCTCAGCCGCTCGTCATCGGCCAGCATGAACACGTTCATCGTGGCCCGGCGCCTGGTCATCTTGTCGACCTCGGCCAGCGTCAGCTCGATCGTCTCGGGCGAGGGCGGCCAGTCGAACCAGAACCGCCCGTCCCGGCGCAGGTGCGCGGTCGGCTCGCCGTCGGTGATGACGAGGACCACCGGATTGTGCTCCGGCCGCCGGTCCAGGAACCGGCCCGCCAGCACCAGGGCGTGGTGCAGGTTGGTGCCCTGCACCATGTCCCAGCTCAGCGACGCGAGCTCGGTCTCCTGCAGCTCGCGCGCGTAGTTAGAGAAGCCGATGACCTGAATCGCGTCCTGCGGATACTGCGTCCGGACAAGGGCGTGCAGCGCGAGGGCGGTCTGCTTGGCTGCCCCCCAGGTGCCGCGCAGCGCCATCGAGTAGGACAGGTCAACCAGCAGGCAGACGGCCGCGGATGCACGCCGGTCGGTCTCAGTGACCTCGAAATCGCCGACGGACAGCCGCACCCCGCCGCGGCGCCGGTCACGGTCCTTCCGGTAATCCCGGCTGGCCTCCGGCCGGAACTCCTGACGGGGGGCCGTCTGGCGGAGCAGCGCGTTCCGCACCGTGGCGGCGGCGTCGATGGCCTGCTCGTCGCCGAACTGCCAGGGCCGGGTGCTGCCGGTGTACTCGCCGGCCTGGCCGGCGTCACGCTGACTGTGGTCGCCCGTGCCGCCGTCAGGCAGCTCGGCGAACACCTTCCGCAGCGCCGTCTGGCCCAGCCGGCGCACGGCCTTCGGCGTGAGCTCGAGCTTGCCGTCGGTGCGCTGCAGGTAGCCCTGCTGCTCCAGCTCCCGCTCGATCTGCCGCAGTGCCTCCATGTCGTCCACGGCCTGGCGGCCGAGAGCGCGGCGGACGGCCTCCTCGTCGACGTCGTCCAGCCGTGCGCCCGGGTAGTCCTGGCGGAGCGCCTCCTCCAGATCCGCGAGGTCGGCGAGCTCGGCCAGCGCGCCCGTCGCGTCGCTGAGGCCCATCGGGTCGGTGCCGGTCATCCCCGGCTGCGGCCAGCCCTGGTCCATGTCCGGGCGGCGCGCGCGCAGCCCGTCCGCCAGCCGCGACATCTCCGCGGCCAGCCCGGCATCCTCCAGCGCCTGCGACATCAGCCCGGCGAGCTCGTCCCGCTGCTCATCGGTCAGCGAGTCCAGCAGCCGCTGCGCCGCCGACATCCGCCGCACGAGCGTGTCGACGAGCTCCTCGAGGTTCGCCGGCGAGTCGGGGAACATGTCGCCGAACTCCGCCATGAAGTTGTCGAAGTCCTGCTGCGTGTGCTCGCCGCGGGCGTCCGCCTCGAGCATGCTGTTCAGCCCGGCCATCATGTCCTTGACCCGCTGCATGGCCTCCGGGTCCGGTTCGGACAGGGTCTGCTTCATGCCGCGGAACTGGCTGTCCAGCACCTCACGGCGCAGCAGCGACTTCAGCTGCTCGTAGGTCTGCCTGGCGTCCGGCGACTGCCATTCGTAATCGGACAGCTGCCTGATGGCCTGAGCGGTGTCGGCGGGCAGGGCATCAAGCTCGGCCTCGCGCATCCGCGCGGAATCATCAGGATTGGGGAACAGCTCGGCGCGCTCCTGGCCGATGGCCGTGTCCAGCAGCGAGCGGACCTGGTCGAGTATGCCGTCGAGCCGGCCGCGGCTGCGGATCTCGCGCTGCCGTTCCCGTACCCTGCGCAGCATGTCGTCCAGGCCGCGGTGGCCGGACATGCCGCGCCGCATCAGCTCGCGGAGCGCGCTTGCGGGGTCGGTGCCATCGAGCACCGACTCGCCGAGTGCGTCCACCGCACCGCGCACGTCGTACGGGGGCTCCAGCGGATCGGGCCCGCCCGTGTACGGACCGTAGCGATAGCCGCTCACGCGCACTCACCTCCTAGCTCTGATCGCGGTCCGCCCGCGCGCGCTGCCGGGCTCAGGTCCGGTACACCGACCCGCCGTCGAGCGAGTCCTTCGACAGGCGGCGCATCAGGTACAGGCCTTCCAGCGCGAACTCCAGGGCGGCAGCTGCCTGGCCCGGCGACTCGCTGCCTGCCATCTGCAGCCGCTCCATGATCCGCGCCAGGCCCGGCACCTCGCCGATGCGGCGCAGCAAGTCGGAGGCCGGCACCAGGTCCCCGGTCTCGACAGCCCCGCCGTCGGTGAACCGGGCCATCAGGCCGCTCATGTCGGCATTGCCGAGCAGTGCGCGGAAGGTGTCGCTGGTCGCGCGCCGCAGCAGGTGATCAAGTACTTCCTGCTCCCGGCCTTCCTCACTGACCTCGAACTCCACCTTGCCGCGCAGCGTGCTGATCACCGAGGGCAGGTCGCAGACCCGCGCGACCGCCTGATCCTCGCCGGTGATGGCAGCGCGCCTGACGGCGGATGCGGCCACCGCCTCGGCGGCCGCGATCGCGAACCGCGCGGACACACCCGACCGCGAGTCGACCGCTGGCGATGCGCGGACGAGCCGGGTGAAGCGACCGATGACCTGGACAAGATGAACGGGAACGACGGCACCGGGATCCGCGCCGTCCCACGCGACCTGTGCTTCCTGATCGATCAGGGCCAGTTCCGCCTCGAGCGAGACCGGGTAGTGCGTGCGGATCTCGGCGCCGAACCGGTCCTTCAGCGGCGTGATGATGCGGCCGCGGTTGGTGTAATCCTCCGGGTTGGCGCTGGCGACCAGCACCAGGTCCAGCGGCAGGCGCAGGGCGTAGCCGCGCACGCCGATGTCGCGCTCCTCGAGGACGTTGAGCAGCGACACCTGGATGCGCTCGGCCAGGTCGGGCAGCTCGTTCAGGCAGAAGATGCCGCGGTTGGTGCGCGGCAGCAGGCCGAAGTGAATGGTCTCCGGGTCGCCGAGTGTCCTGCCCTCGGCGACCTTCACCGGGTCGATGTCGCCGATCAGGTCGCCGACGCTGGTGTCCGGTGTCGCGAGCTTCTCGCCGTACCGGTCGCCGCGCGGCCGCCAGATGATCTCCAGGTCGTCGCCCTGCTCAGCCAGCAGTCGCTGGCAGCGCGCGCAGACCGGGGCAAACGGGTGGTCGTTAATCTCGCACCCGGCGACTGCGGGAGTCCACTCGTCCAGCAGGCCGGTGAGCGTCCTGATCAGCCTCGTCTTACCCTGGCCGCGCTCGCCGAGCAGGATGACGTCGTGCCCGGCGATGATGGCGCGCTCCAGGTGCGGCAGTACCGTCTGGCCGAAGCCGATGATGCCGGGGAAGGCATCCTCACCTGCGCGCATCCGCTGCAGCAGGTTATGCCGCAGCTCCTGCTTGACGGTGCGAAGCTGGTGTCCGCTGGCGCGTAGCTCGCCAAGCGTGGCGGCGGCTGGCGGGGTCTGGTCCGATGCTGGCTGCTTGCGAGTCGTAGGCTGCACCATTCGACAGTATGTCGAGCCAGGCGTGGTTCGCATCTTGGGAGGCATGAATGGAGGGTTCCCGGCCGGTGCTCGCGGTCGACATCGGCGGCACGAAGCTGGCTGCCGGACTGGTCGAGCCTGGCGGCCGTGTGCTCACCTGGTCCCAGGTGCCGACTCCGGCGGACCTGGATGCCGAGCAGCTCTGGCGGACTCTCGATGCACTGCTGACCGGCGTGCTTGATGAGGCGCGCGTCGCGCCGTCCGGCCTGGCCGGCTGCGGTTGCGGCTGCGGCGGCCCGATGGAGTGGCCGGCCGGGCGCGTGTCACCGCTCAACATTCCGGCGTGGCGGGACTTCCCGCTGCGCGACCGGCTGGCCGAGCGGCTTGACGGCATCCCGGTGCACGTGCACAACGACGCCATCTGCCTGGTCGCCGGCGAGCACTGGCGTGGTGCGGGCCGCGGCCGCAGCAACGTGCTCGGCATGGTGGTGTCGACCGGGGTCGGCGGCGGCCTCGTGCTCGACGGCCGGCTGGTCGAGGGTGCCTCGGGCAACGCTGGTCACGTCGGCCACGTCGTGGTGGATCCGGACACCGGCCCGGAGTGCGGCTGCGGCGGGCGCGGCTGTGCCGAGGCAATCGCCCGCGGTCCCGCGCTCGTTGCCTGGGCCCAGTCGCAGGGCTGGCGGCCCGAGCAGAAGGATGCGACCGCCAAGGAGCTCGCCGCTGACGGAGCGGCCGGGCACCCGGTCGGCATCGCCGCCATGCGCCGGGCCGGCCGGGCGCTCGGCATCGCGATCGCGTCGGCAACCTGCCTCTGCGATCTGGAGGTGGTGTCTGTCGGCGGCGGACTGTCGCAGGCCGGTCCGCTGATCTTCGATCCGCTGGAGGAAGCGCTGCGAGCGCACGCCAGACTCGGGTTCGCGCGGCAGGTCAGCGTCGTCCCGGCCGCGCTCGGGCAAAGTGCCGGGCTGGTCGGCGCAGCCGCGCTGATTCTCGCGGCCGACCGTTACTGGGCGGCCGACTGAGGCGGAGGCTGAGCGGAGCCACCCGCCGCGGGAGTCGCACTGGTGCAACAATCCAGGCGTGAGTGCAACCAAGCCGGCTGGCCAGCTGGGTGACCTCCCGGTCCGGCCCGCCGACGTGATCGCGGCGCGGGCTGAGCTGGCGCCGGCCGTCCGGCAGACGCCGGTCCTGGAGTCCAGCGCCCTGTCCGAGCTGGTCGGCGGCCCGGTCTATCTCAAGTGCGAGAACCTTCAGCGGGGCGGGTCGTTCAAGGTTCGCGGTGCGTACCTGCGCATCGCTCGCCTGTCCGCAGCCGAGCGGGCCCGCGGCGTCGTCGCGGCCAGCGCCGGTAATCACGCCCAGGGAGTAGCGCTGGCGGCGGCCGCTCTCGGGGCAAGAGCGACGGTCGTGATGCCGGCGGCGGCACCACTGCCCAAGGTCGCCGCGACCCGGTCCTATGGCGCCGACGTGGTGCTGCACGGAGCGGCCGTCGAGGACGCGCTGTCGCTGGCACGGGAGATCGCCGAGGAGACCGGCTCGATCTTCATTCACCCCTTCGACCATCCGGATGTGATCGCCGGGCAGGGCTCCATCGGGCTTGAGGTCGCCGAGCAGTGCCCGGACGTCCGCACGATAGCGCTGCCCGCCGGCGGCGGCGGCCTGGTCGCCGGCGTCGCGGTCGCCGCCAGCGCCGTCCTGCCGGGCGCGCGGGTCATCGGCGTGCAGGCCGAGGCGGTCGCTCCGCTGGCGGCCTCGATTGTGGCCGGCCATCCGCTGAGCGTGACGCCGGCCTCCACCATGGCCGACGGGATCGCGGTGGCACGGCCGGGAGAGCTGACGGTTGCCCTGCTGGCCGCGCTGGGCACGCGCGTCGTGACCGTGACTGAGGAGAACCTCTCCCGCGGGCTGCTGCTCTGCCTCGAGCGGGCCAAGCAGGTCGTTGAGCCGGCCGGGGCTGCAGGTGTGGCGGCGATCCTGGAGCATGCCGCGCTGTTCGAGCCGCCCGTCGTCGTGGTGCTGTCCGGAGGCAACATCGACCCGCTGCTGCTGTCGAAGGTCCTGCGGCACGGACTGTCGGCTGCGGGCCGGTTCCTCGCGTTCCGGTGCAAGCTGCCGGACCGGCCGGGGGCCCTGGCCACTTTGCTGATGGAACTCGCCGAGCTCGGGGCCAACGTTCTGGACGTCGACCACGAGCGGGTGACCGCGGACCTGCGCGTGGACGAGGCCGAGGTGAACCTGCACCTGGAGACCAGGGGCCCCGAGCACACCGACTCGGTGATCAGCCAGCTGCGTAAGGCCGGCTACACGCTCGTTTTCGGCTGACCTTCCCGGCCCCGGTACTGCCCCCGGCGACGGGCTACCACGGCCGGCCCGCGCTGCGCGCCTGCTGGCTGAGCCTGCGCTGGCGGATCACGATCGTTCCGGCTGCCTTGTCATGCAGGCACTGGCCGCGGCTGTCCAGCATTGTCAGGCCGGTGTCGGCCAGCCAGAGAATGCCGCCGACTACGGAGAACGGGCTCGGCACCAGCAGGCAGATCGCGGGTCCGATCAGGAAGGCGACCGTGCGGATGCCGGTGGCGCCGATACCTGGCCGGCCGGAATCGGCGGCCAGGACCACCCGGGTTCCGAGTGCGCGCTTGCCCAGAGTGGCCCCCCAGGCGGCGTGCTGGACCCAGTAGTAGACGAGGGCCACGCCGAACATGCCGAGCAGCCAGAAGAGGAGCGCCTGCTGGTTAGCCGGATTGCGGAGGACGCTGTCGATGGCTGCCTGGGCGTCCGGCGAGCTCGGGTTGGTCGCGAACCGGCTGGAGATCGCCTGCAGCTCGCGAGTGATCCGCAGCAGGGGGGTGCTGAACGCCAGCACCGAGACCGTGAAAATGATGACCCAGTCCAGGATCGCGGCCAGCAGGCGCTCCCACGGCGCCGCGATGGCCGGGTCGCGGCGCGACTGCGCCCCGAAGGCGCTCCGCGTGTTCGGGCGCTGCCGGCTGGAGCCGGACGGGCCGTAACCGGGCTGGCCGTAGCCCGGCTGGCCGTAACCGGGCTGGCCAGTGCCGGGCTGTCCGTAGCCGGGCTGTCCGAAGGCCTGGCGGGCAGAGACAGGCGACCGCGGTCCGGCCTGCGGGCTGCCGTAGCCCGGCTTGTCCGGCTGCGGCGGGGCGAGGTAGGCCTGCGGCACCGACTCGCCCGCCTCAAGGTACGGCGACGGCGGAGCCGGCTGAGCTGGCTCTGGCGGTGCCGGCTGCCCTTGCGGCGTGGTCGGCTGCTCAGTCGCCGTCCACTGGCCGGTCTCGTCCTGCGTCATCCTGCTAGTGATCCCTTGTGCGCCGGCCAGGCGGACCGGCGGCCGGCCGGCGTATCAGCCCGCCTGCGCTGGCTACCAGCTGCCTGCCTGCGGCTGTGAGCCCGGATAGTTCGTCTTGACAACCACTGTATTCGCGGCCTTGTCGTGCAGGCACTGCCTGCGCGGGTCCCACGTTAGCCACAACTCGTTGACCAGGTCGAACAGCCACCCGATCAGAGGCACGATCGGCGTCAGCGCATAGATGGCCGCCCGGCCGCTCGCCGCGCCGCCGCCGACCGGGGCCTGGCCGTCGGCCCGCACGACCTTCGTGCCGAGTGCGCGCTTGCCGAGGGTCTGGCCGAAGGCCCAGTGCTGGAGCCAGTCATACAGGAAAGCCACCAGGTAGAACCCGAGGGCGACGAGGTAGAGCTTGCCCGCCAGGTGGCCCTCAGCAGTGGCGATGGCACTCCTCGCGGCCGGAATCGAGCTGAGCTGGGTGCCAGCCGGGTACCGGTCGGCGATGCTGTGCATGGAGGCGAAGAACGCGCGCCAGGGGGGCACCCACAGTGGCGCGAAGATGACGGCGAGCACCAGCCCGTCAATAACGCGCGCGAGCAGGCGCCGCCACCACTCGGCCAGGGCCGGATCGTTTCTGGCCATCCCCTGGCCGTACGCGGGGGATGGCTGGCCGTATCCGGCGGGCGGGTAACCGGGATATGGCTGCGGCCCGTAGCCCTGCTGGGGCTGGCCGTAGCTCTGCGGAGGCTGGCCGTAGTCCTGGCCCGGCGTCCCGTAGCTTTGCGCGGGCTGGCCGTACGCCTGGCCTGGCGTCCCGTAGCTTTGCGCGGGCTGGCCGTACGCCTGGCCTGGCGTCCCGTAGCTTTGCGCGGGCTGGCCGTAGTCCTGCGAGGGCTGGCCGTAGCCGGGTGCGGGTGTGCCGTAGCCCTCCGGGGATGCCGGCTGTGCAGGTGCCTCGTAGCCCGGCTCGGGCTGGCCGGTTACACCGGGGGTGTCGGGGGACTGACTCACCCGGTCATGATGCCTCACCGGACCGCCCGGTGCCTAGCGGCACAAGCCCGGCCACGCCAGCGTGATGGGGCGTGACTTACCGATCGACGCCCCTCTTAGGGCAGCGATTGGTACCTCACGCCCAATCGGGCAGTTGCGCGGCGCCTCACAGGTTGCCGCGGCGCTCCTGCTCGCGCTCGATCGCCTCGAACAGGGCCTTGAAGTTGCCCTTGCCGAACCCCTGCGAGCCATGGCGCTCTATCAGCTCGAAGAAAACGGTCGGACGGTCCTGCACCGGCTTGGTGAAGATCTGCAGGAGGTATCCGTCCTCGTCGCGATCCGCCAGGATCCGAAGCTCGCGCAGTTCATCCAGCGGCACCCGGGTGTCACCGACCCACTCGCCGAGAGTGTCGTAGTAGCTGTCGGGCGTGGCCAGGAACTGCACACCCGCGGCCTTCATGCCGCGGACCGCGCCGACAATGTCGTCTGTGGCCAGAGCGAGATGCTGGACGCCGGCGCCGCCGTAGAACTCGAGGTACTCGTCGATCTGCGACTTCTTCTTGCCTGCGGCCGGCTCGTTGATCGGGAACTTGACCTTGCGGCTGCCGTCAGCGACGACCTTGCTCATCAGAGCGGAATACTCGGTCGCGATGTCGTCGCCGACGAACTCCTTCATGTTCGTGAAGCCCATGACGCGGTGATAGAACTCGACCCACTCGTTCATCTTGCCGAGCTCGACGTTGCCCACGCAGTGGTCGATCTCGGTGAAGAACGGGCCGGCGGGCTCGGCAGTCAGCGGGCCAGCGGCGAGATAGCCGGGCAGGTACGGGCCGGCGTAGTCGTTACGCTCGACCAGCGTGTGCCGGGTGTCGCCGTAGGTTGCGATCGCGGCGAGCACCACCTTGCCGTGCTCGTCCTCGGCGATCTCCGGCTCCTGCAGGCTGCGCGCGCCGTGCGCAAGCGCGTACTCGTATGCGGCTGTCGCCGACGGGACCGTGATGGCCAGGTCGATGACACCGTCGCCGTGCGCAGCCACGTGTGCGGCCAGGTCCGTGCCGCTGTGCACCGGGCCGCGGAACACGAAGCGCGCGCTGCCCGACTCCAGCACGTAGGCAGCCTCATCCCGGCAGCCGGTCTCGGGGCCGCGGTAGGCGACGCAGCGCATGCCGAACGCCGTCGAGTAGAAGTGCGCCGCCTGGCGCGCGTTGCCGACGGCAAATACAGCCGCGTCCATCCCGTTGACCGGGAACTCGTCGGTCACCGGCGCCTGTACATGCACTGCCTCGGCTGTCATGAGATCGCTCCCTCGCGGTCGGTACGGCTTCATCGAAGCATCGGCCAGGCAGTCAGGATGTGCAACTGTGCTCTGATTTTCTAGACAAGATGACCACCAGTTAGGACTGCTTGCTAGCAGACTTGTACAGTTTGTAGCGGAGGTGGCGAGTGATCGACGAGCTGGACGCGCGTCTGGTCGAGTTGCTGATGGCCGAGCCCAGGGTCGGCGTCCTGGAGGCGTCCCGGCGGCTGCGGGTAGCCCGCGGCACCGTTCAGGCCCGGCTGGACCGCATGCAGGCACGCGGCGTGATCACCGGGTACGGCCCGGACGTCGAGCCGGCCGCGCTGGACTACGGCGTGATGGCCTTCATTACCCTGGAGATCAGGCAGGCGGGAGGCCACGATCCGGTGGCTGACCGGCTCGCCGCCATCGCCGAGGTGCTCGAGGCGCACACCATCACCGGATCTGGCGACATGCTCTGCCGGGTGGTCGCCCGCAGCAATGCTGACCTGCAGCGCGTCATCGACGCGATCGTCGCGCTTGACGGTGTCGTGCGGAGCTCGACGGTCATCGTCCTGGACACCCCGCTGCCGCACCGGGTGCTGCCCCTGGTCAGGGCAGCTGCCGCGGGGCCGCGTCGGCAGGGCATGACGGGCGGGCAGGATCTGACGGCCGGGCAGGATCTGACGGCCGGGCAGGATCTGACGGGCGGGCAGGATCTGACGGCCGGGCAGGATCTGACGGGCGGGAAGGACCTGCCAGCTAGGCAGGATCTGCCGGGCTAACCGGTCGCGCGGGCGCCGGCCTCCGCCGGGACGGCCGCATTGCCGGCGTGGCCGGCGTCGGCGTGGCCGGCGTCGGCAAGCTCAAGGGCCACATCGAGCACGGCGTCCCTGAGCTCAGCCGGGCTGGCCACCCGGTCCTGGTAGTGCATGCAGCAGAAGCTGATGCTCATGAGGCAGGACGCCGCGCGGATCTGACTGCGGACCGGAGCGCCCGGCTCGCTCAGGAGATCGATCAGCGCGTCGATCCGCTCGCGGAACAGCTCCCCGCGCTCCTTGGCGGCGGCCAGCGAGCTCACGGCGGCCTGGTTCTGATGCAGCAGGCGGAGCACGGCTGTGCCGTTCGCGACAATCCCCAGGTAACGGCGGACGATCTCGGCCCTGGTCTCCGGCGTGCGCGGCTGGTCCCTGCCCCACGCGATCAGGTCGTCGATGTCCGCCATGTAATCCTCGACCAGGCTGCGGACAATGTCCTCTTTGGACTTGAAGTAGTAGTACAGCGCGGCCTTAGTAACGCCGAGCCGCTCGGCAATCTCCCGCAGCGAGGTCTTCTCGTAGCCCTGCTCGGCGAACAGCTGCAGGGCAAGCTCGCGCAGTCGCGACCGGGTGTCGCGACCACGGTCGTGCTCGGCGTGGACGTTGTCTGGCATGGCCTTGCGCGCTCTTCCTTCGCGTTGCCGTAACCTACTTGACGGCCGGTTAGTAGCCAGCTTAACCTGTTCCCGGACTGGATGCTAGCCGGTCGGCAAGTAAGTGGAAAGCGCCGCCATTCCCACGTGCGGCACATGCAGGCAACAAGGAGCTCTTGTCATGACGGACAACCAGGCTGCGGCGCCGCCGGCGGCTGGCGTGCCGACCGGGCCGAAGCGCGAGGTTCTCATCGTGCTGCCGGGCCTGCTGCTCACGCTCATCATCGCGATGCTCGACCAGCTGGTTGTCTCGACCGCGCTGCCGCGCATCGTCGGTGACCTGGGCGGCCTCAATCACCTGGCCTGGGTCGTCACGGCCTACATCCTGGCCGCCACGATCACCACGCTGTTCTACGGCAAGCTCGGCGACATGTACGGCCGCAAGCGGTTTCTGATGATCGCGATCGTGCTCTTCCTGATCGGCTCGGCCCTGTCCGGCCTGTCGCACACGATGGACCAGCTGATTGCCTTCCGCGCGCTCCAGGGCCTCGGGGCCGGCGGCCTGATGGTCGGTGCCATCGCCACCATCGGCGACATGGTCTCGCCCCGCGAGCGCGGTCAGTACATGGGCTACATGATGGCGGCCATGATGCTGGCCATGATCGCCGGGCCGCTCGTCGGCGGCTACATCACGCAGCACTGGTCGTGGCGGTGGATCTTCTACATCAACATGCCGATCGGCGGCGCGGCACTGGTCTACCTGTGGGCGACGCTCCACCTGCCGCGCAAGCGGGTGGAGCACAAGATCGATTACCTCGGCGCGGCGGTGATCGCTGTCTTCTCGACCGCGATCGTCCTGCTGACCAGCTGGGGCGGCACCCAGTATGCGTGGGGCTCCTGGGAGATCCTGATGCTGGCCGGCATCAGTGCCGTCTCGTTCCTGGCGTTCTTCGTCGTGGAGTCGCGCGCTGCCGAGCCGATGCTGCCGCTGCACGTGTTCAGGAACCGGAACTTCTCGCTCGCCTCGGCCATGAGCCTGCTGCTCGGCATGGCCATGCTCGGCGCGCTGACGTTCCTGCCGCTGTATCAGCAGACAGTGCAGCACGCCTCGCCCACCGGCAGCGGCCTGATGCTGATCCCGCTGATGCTCGGCTCGACGGTGACATCGCTGATCTCCGGCCAGGTGACGAGCAGGACGGGCCGGTACAAGATCCTGCCGATTATCGGCGCGGTGATCATGAGCCTCGGCATCTTCCTGCTGACGCACGTGAGCGTCGACACCACCAGGCTCACCTCCGCCGTGTACTTCGTGGTGCTGGGCATCGGCATGGGCTTCCTCATGCAGATCACCTCGCTGATCGCGCAGAACAGCGTGCCGCAGCAGGACATGGGCGTCGCCAGCAGCTCCCGGAGCTTCTTCCAGCAGATCGGCGGTTCGCTGGGCGTGTCCCTGTTCGGCGTGATCTTCTTCCGCCGGTTCGCCGACACGATCGCGTCCACCCTGCACACGCACGCCTCGATCGCGAGTGGCGGCAGCGCCAACCTCGACCCGGCCACCATCAACAGCCTCCCGGCCGTCGTGCGGGACGCGGCGTTCGGCGCCATCAGCAACGCCATCTCCGGGGTGTTCTGGTGGACGCTCCCGGTCACCGTGGCGGTGTTCCTGCTCGCGCTGTTCGTGAAGGAGATCCCGCTGCGCGGCCGCATCGAGCCGGTGGCCGAGCAGCCTCAGCCCGAGGCGCAGCTCGTGCACGAGGGCTAGCCCCGCGGCCGCCGGCCTGCGACGGCCCCGATACGACGACGCCGGTCCCCGCACTCGCGGGGACCGGCGTCGCTGCGTCAGTCAGATGCCGCCGTACGGGACCGCCTCGAGAATCTCGACTGAGCTAGCGCGGCCGTTCGGCAGGCTGTAGGTGGCAGTCTCGCCGACCTTCTTGCCGGAGATCGCGCTGCCCAGCGGGGACTTGGGCGAGTAGACGTCGATCGGGGAGCCAACCTCCTCGCGGGAGGCGAGCAGGAAGGTGACTTCCTCGTCGTCGCCCGCGAACCGGACGGTGACGGTCATGCCGGGGCCGACCACGCCCTCGGTGCGCGGCGCCTCGCCGACGCGGGAGTTCTCCAGGAGCTGGGTCAGCTGGCGGATCCGGGCCTCCTGCATGCCCTGCTCGTCCTTGGCGGCGTGATACCCGCCGTTCTCCTTCAGGTCGCCCTCTTCCCGCGCGGCCTCAATCTTCTTCGCGATCTCGATCCGGCCTGGCCCCGACAGATGGTCGAGCTCAGCCTTGAGCCGGTCGTACGCCTCCTGAGTGAGCCAGGTATACGTGTCGTCGCGAGTCTCGGTCACGGGTACTCCTCGGATGGATGCGGAGTTTCTGGTCCGCTGGGCCGTGCGGGGCCCATGGGGGTAATCATTCGAGGCTAACAAGGCTCCGCAACTACGTCGTACCTGTCAATGGCGGGGCCTAAACAAGTCAGGGCGAAGCCGGGCAAATAATGCCCGTATGCAGCGGCCGGACGCGCCGGGGCTGGCTCCGGACTGCCCGTTCCCTGCCAAAACTGGCAGCATCGCACCGGCGCGCCGGGACGGAGCGGCTCGCCATAGGGTCATATATCACGCATGCCGGCGTGAGGCGGAGGTTGGGATGACTGGTCATCCGGTTCTCGGTTATCTGGTCTGGGCAGTGCTGATCGGGGCGGTTTTCGCCTGGGAGGGGCTGGCACTCAGCGGCATCAGCGGCAGCGTGCCGACCCTGAGTGCCACCTTCCGGGTCATCATGCGGTACCCGCCGGGCCGGTGGGCCCTGTTCGCGCTCTGGCTGTGGCTGGGGTGGCACCTGTTCATCCGCGGCTGGCACTTCCTGCTTCAGGCATGATCGCCGGACCAGGCAGCCGGGACGGCGCGGGAAGGGCGGTGCGATGTCCTCGCATCTGATCCGCTCCGACCTCGTGCCGATCCTCGGCGGCTATCTCATCCTGATGGCGGTGCTGGCGGTCGGCCTGCGAGCGCAGCGGCGGCGGGCGGCCGCAGGCCTGCCGGTCAGCCGGCTAACCGGGCGGCGCGACCACGGCTGGCGGGCGCTGATCCTGCACGTGCTGACCGACGCGCTCGCCGGCTACCTGCTGCTCGCGGCCGTCGTGGTGCTGTATTACTACGGCGTCGCCAGGGTCGCCAGCAACTTCCTCGACAGCGAGTTCACCGGGTCAGCGGCGCTGCTCGGCATCAGCCTGCCGCTGTTCCTGGCCCTCTCGTGGGTCACGGAGCGGCGGCGCCGGGCGCGACCGCCCAGTGGGGGGCGGGAGACGGCCGAGTCGGCCGGACCACGCGAGCCAGCCGGGCCCGGCCAGCCAGGCGAGTCGGCCGGGCCGGGCCAGCCAGGCGAGTCGGCCGGGCCGGGCCAGCCAGACGCGGATAGTCCGCACCCGGAACCAGAGCGCTGAGCGCGCGGGCCTGTGCCGCGCGCTTAACGTGGAGAGTTGGCGTCCCATGCGGACGCAAACCCACCACGATCCCGGCGAGAGACTTAGAGACCCACCAGAGGACGCGCCGGGAATGGCAGGCGCGCCCGGCCTTGTTCTGTAACCGGGGCTTATCTCCGTCCGGCCCGAGACTCCGGGCGGCGCGCCCTACAGTAGGCAGCCGGGTACCTCCCGACCCCCGGTCCGACGATGTCGAGGTGACTTCAGCGTGCGTTCTGCTCCCGATGAGGGCACAGCCAGCCGCATTACGGCAGGCCCGGATGAGCCGGGCCTCGAGCCGCTCCGGCTGATGGCCGTGCACGCGCATCCGGACGACGAGTCAAGCAAGGGCGCGGCCACCATGGCGCGGTACGTCCGCGAGGGCGTTGAGGTGCTGGTCTGCACGCTGACCGGCGGCGAGCGCGGCGACATACTGAACCCGGCGATGGAACGCCCCGAGGTCCGGGCGAACCTGCCTGCCATCCGCCGCGAGGAGATGGCCAGGGCGCGCGAGATCCTCGGCGTGCAGCAGCGCTTCCTCGGGTTTGCCGACTCCGGGCTGCCCGAGGGCGATCCGCTGCCGCCGCTGCCGGACGGCTGCTTCGCGGTCCAGCCGCTGGAGGCCGCCGCCGGCCCGCTGGTGCAGGCCGTCAGGGAATTCCGGCCGCACGTCATACTCACCTACGACGAGAACGGCGGCTATCCGCACCCCGACCACATCAAGACGCATCAGGTGTCGGTCGAGGCCTTCGAGGCCGCGGCCGACCCGGATCGCTACCGCGGCTCCGGCGAGCCCTGGCAGCCGCTGAAGCTCTACTACTTCCTCACCTTCCACCGCCAGCGCCTGATAGCGCTGCACGAGGAGATGCTCCGGCGCGATCTGGAGTCCCCGTACGCGGAGCGAATCGAGAAATGGGCGCAGGAGGAGGCGCAGGACGTCGCGGACGCCGAGAAGGGGCGCGTCCACGAGATCACGACGAGGATCGAGTGCGCCGACTACTTCGAGACACGCAACCAGGCGCTGATCGCGCACGCAACTCAGGTCGATCCGAACGGCAGCTGGTTTGCCGTCTCAGCTGAGGCCCAGCGCGCCGCCTGGCCGACCGAGGACTATCATCTGGCCAGGTCAGTGGTAGACGCGGCCGGCCGGAGGATGACCTCTTCGCCGGGATCCGGGAGAGGGTGAGCTTGTGATCGAACTCGCGGCCGCGTCATCGGCCAGCTCGGCGAGCGTCTGGGATCAGCCGGGCACTCTCGGGTTCCTCGTCGTCTTCGGCATGGGCATCATTCTCTATTTCCTGCTCCGCTCGATGTCCAGGCACCTGCGGAAGGTGAACGAGGCCGCGCGGGTGGAGGCCGAGTCAGCGCAGCCGGGCGATGACGACGGCGGCAGCCCGCTGGCCAGCGGGACTACCATCGGGCCGCCGGCCGCGAACGGAGCCAGGCGCAGGAGCTGACCGGCCCGCGGTCAGCCTTCCGCTGGCCGGGTCCGGAGCTTTATCACATGCGGGGCGGCCGGCAGCGGAGGCTGCGTTTGCGGCGTGTCGCGGCCGCATGATTGCTAGTTTCCTGCCAGATAGTCCCGGCAATTTCGGGAGTGCGGTCCATGCTGGCGATCCACGGCGTCTGGTCGGGCGGCCGGCTGAGCCTATGGGCGGAAGATTCTGCCCGGCCCCGTGAGCTGCCAGGGCCTCCGCCAGCCCGGCCCTCCCGTACTGCCCGGCCGCATCCGTTCGCCGCGACCGCCGGCACGCTGGCCGATGTCCTGGCCGAATTCGGCGAGCAGACCGCCGATCTCGCCCGCAAGGCCGCCGAGACGGAGCTGACCCTCTGGCTGCCTGCCAGGCCGGGCGGACCGCTGAGCTCGCCCGACTGCATTCCGGCCGATCCCGTGGCGGCCAGCTCGCCGGCTCGGGCTCAGGCTGCGGCTGATGAGAATCATGGCGGGAACGAGGCCGTCGCGCCCCCCGCCGCCAGCCCCCGGCGGTCCGGCCGGGTCGCGCTGGCGGCCTTCGTGGTACCCGCGCTCAGCTTCGAGCCGGCAGCCGCGCTTGCCGCGCTCACCGTGCTCGGCCAGCCGGAGACGCCCGCCGAGCGAGGGGTCGTGGCCGGCAGCCTGCAGTACCTCGCGGCGCTGGCCGCGCTGGCCGGCGACCTGGCCGCGCGGGGACGTGTGCTGCCCGGCCTTGACGGCGCCGACGACGGCAGCTACTTCGCACGCTGGCGGCCGGTGCTCGCCGGAGCGGACGCGCTGCGCGCACGGGAGCTGACGCTCGCGCTGCCCCCGCTGTGCCGGGCCACCAGCGCCGACGGCGAGCCGTCGGCCGCGATCGTGACCGAGGCGCTCGGATTGCTGGCCGACGCGGCGGTGCGGGCCAGGCTGGCCGTCGGACCGGGTTTCGCGCTGCTCGCGGCTGACCAGAACGCGCCGCTGACCGATCGCTGGGCCGCCGCGCTCACCGGGGAGACCGGCGAGCTGGCCGTCGCCCGCGCCGATGCGGCCCTGGCCGCGCAGCTTGCCTTCGCGCTGTGGGCCTGGCAGGACGCGGCGCAGGAGCCGCCGGGCCCGGTGCGGACCTGCTTCCGGCTGATCGAGCCGGATCCGCGTGCGGCCGATTCCGCTGCGGCCGATTCCGCTGCCTCCGATCCGGCTGCCTCCGATCCGGCTGCCTCCGGCTCGGCTGCGGCCGCCGACGCGGCCGGACCCAGCTGGCGCGTCGAGTTCGCGCTGCAGTCGACCGACGATCCCAGCCTGCTGCTCCCGGCCGGGGAGATCTGGTCAGGCGGCACTGCCGACGGCTGGGCCGCAGCCGGCATCAGCTACCCCGATGACGACCTGCTGGCCGGACTCGGCCGGGCGTCGCGGCTGTTCCCCGAGCTGGACGGCGAGCTGCAGACCGCGGCACCGGAGGCGGTCGAGCTCGACACCAGGGCCGCCCTGCGGTTCCTGAAGGAGACGGGGCCGCTGCTGGCGGGTGCCGGCTTCGGCGTGCTGCTGCCGGACTGGGTTCGCCGGTCGCGGCTCGGTCTCAGGCTCACGACCAGGTCGCGGACCGCGGCGTCGCCCGGATCGGTCACGGCGCCCAAATTCGGCCTTAGCGACCTGGTCGACTTCCGGTACGAGCTGGCGATCGGCGACGAGACGCTCGGCCCGGACGAGCTTGCTGAGCTGGCCCGGCTGAAGGTACCCCTGGTCCGCCTGCGCGGCCAGTGGGTGGAGCTGGACGAGCGGCACCTGGACGCAGCGCTGCGCTTCCTGGAGACTGGCGGAACCGGCGTCATGACCGGCGGTGACGCGCTGGTCGCCGGACTCGGCGAGGCGGCCGGCGAGCTGCCGCTGGTCCAGGTCGATGCGGACGGCTGGCTCGGCGACCTGCTGTCCGGGCACGCCGACCGGCGGCTGCAGCCGATGGGCACCCCGCCGTCGTTCCGCGGCGAGCTAAGGCCGTACCAGGAACGAGGGCTGGCGTGGCTGTCGTTCCTCGGCAGCCTTGGCCTTGGCGCCGTCCTGGCCGACGACATGGGCCTTGGCAAGTCGCCGCAGACGCTGGCGCTGCTGGCGGCGGAGCGTGACGCCGGGACTGCTGCCGGGCCGACGCTGCTGATCTGCCCGATGTCGCTGGTGGGCAACTGGCAGCGGGAAGCGGCGCGCTTCACCCCCGGACTCGCGGTGCACGTGCATCATGGCGCGGACCGGCTGGCCGGATCCGAGCTGGCCGCGGCCGTCGGGGCAGCCGATCTCGTCATCACCACCTACGGCGTGGCGGCGAGAGACACCGGGGCGCTGGCGCAGGTGCCGTGGGCCCGGGTGGTGTGCGACGAGGCGCAGAACATTAAGAACGCGGCCACCCGGCAGGCGCAGGCCGTGCGAGCTATCCCGGCCCCGGCCCGCGTCGCGCTCACCGGTACGCCCGTCGAGAACCGGCTGACCGAGCTCTGGTCGATCATGGAGTTCACCAGTCCCGGCCTGCTCGGGCCGGCCGAGAAGTTCCGGCGCCGGTTCGCCATCCCGATCGAGCGCAACGCCGACGCTGACGCGACCGAGCAGCTGAAGCGCGTCACCGGGCCGTTCATCCTGCGGCGGCTGAAGACGGACCGGACAGTGATCGCCGACCTGCCGGACAAGCTGGAGATGAAGGTCTGGTGCAACCTGACACCGGAGCAGGCGTCGCTGTATCAGGCGACTGTGGACGACATGATGGCCAGGATCGAGGCGGCCGAGCCGGGGATCGAGCGGCGCGGCCTCGTGCTGGCCACGATGGCGAAGCTCAAGCAGGTCTGCAATCATCCGGCGCACCTCCTGGGCGACGGATCGAGGCTGGCGGGCCGGTCGGGCAAGCTGGCCCGGCTGGAGGAGATCTGCGACGAGATCGTCGAGGCCGGTGACCGGGCCCTGTGCTTCACCCAGTACGCCGAGTTCGGCCGGATGCTGGAGCCGTACCTGGCTGCGCGGCTTGGCTGTGAGGTGCATTTCCTGCACGGCGGAACGCCCAAGAAGCGGCGCGACGAGATGGTCGGGGAGTTCCAGGACGGAACCGGCCCGGCGGTCTTCCTGCTCTCGCTCAAGGCGGGCGGCACCGGCCTGAACCTCACCGCTGCCAGCCACGTCATTCACGTGGACCGCTGGTGGAACCCGGCAGTCGAGGACCAGGCCACCGACCGCGCCTTCCGGATCGGTCAGCGCCGCGATGTCCAGGTGCGCAAGTTTGTCTGCGTCGGGACGGTCGAGGAGCGGATCGACCAGATGATCGAGGAGAAGAAGGCGCTCGCCGAGGCGATCGTCGGCACCGGGGAGAGCTGGCTGACAGAGCTGTCGGTGCAGGACCTGCGTAAGGTGATAGAGCTCTTGCCCGAGGCGGTGTCCCAGTGAGCGAGTCAGGGAACGGCTTCTTCCCGCCGTCCCGGCCGATCAGGGCCGACGGCGGGATCAGGGCACGCAGCAAGCGCGGCTCCATCGGCGAGCAGTGGTGGTCGCGCCGGTTCATCGACGTGCTGGAGTCATTCGGCCTGCAGAGCCGGCTGAGCCGCGGCCGGAATTACGCCCGGTCCGGGCAGGTACGCAGCCTCGATGTCGGCACCGGACACGTCACAGCCACGGTGCAGGGCTCGCGGGTCCGGCCGTACAGCGTGAAGCTCACCGTCGACCCGCTCACCACCCGGCAGTGGCGCCGGGTCACCGAGGCGCTGGCCGCCCGGGCGATCTTCCGGGCCAGGCTGCTCGCGGGGGAGATGCCCGCGGAGATCGAGGAGGTGTTCGCCGACTGCGGCACGCCGCTGTTTCCCCGGTCCGCGCGGGATCTGTCGATGACCTGCTCGTGCCCGGACTGGGAAGTGACGTGCAAGCACGTGGCCGCCGTCTGCTACGTGCTGGCCGAGGCGTTCGATGACGATCCGTTTGCGATGCTGGCCTGGCGGGGGAAGGGCCGTGCCGACCTGCTGGCCGCGCTGCGCCAGCTCACTGCGGGTGCCGGTGCGGCGGACGGCGGTGCGGCCGGGGGCAGGCCGGTCATCGACGTCGCGGATAGGCCGCTGGCACAGTGCACGGCCGGCTTCTGGTCCAGCTCGCTCAGCCCGGCCCGGCTGCGGTCACTGCCGCCGGCGACGGCCGCTCCGCCCGACCTGCTGCTGCGCAGCATCGAGCCGCCGCTGCTCACGGCGGGCGGCATGGACCTGATCACGCTGCTGCGGCCGGCGTACCTGCTGCTGGGCGGGGAGGCGGCCGGTGACTCCGCCGATGCTGCGGATACCGCCGGTACTCCGGGTGCCGGTACTGCTGACGCCAGCACTGCGGATGCCAGCACTGCGGATGCCAGCACTGCGGATGCCAAAGCAGGCACTGGCGCAACCGGTAAGAAGGCCCGTCGGCGCCGGAATCAGTCAGCTGTGCCGTAATGACATCGAAACATGCCGTGACTACGCTCTGGATGTGGCGGACATCTTCGACTCCTACCAGCTGACACAGGCGTGGGACGAGATGTTCGAGCGGCCGGGGGCGCCCCGCGGGCCGTATCAGGCGCTGATGGCAGCGCTCCAGCCCCTCGATCCGACCGAGCTGCGGTACCGCGCGGATCAGCTGGCCCGGATCTTCACCGACCGCGGTGTTACGTTCGACTATGCCGGTGAGGAGCGCCCGTTCCCGCTTGATCTCATCCCCCGCATCATCGATGCGGTCGAATGGGACCTGATCGCCCGCGGCGTCCGGCAGCGCGTGCTGGCGCTCGAGGCATTCCTTGCCGACGTGTACGGGCCGGCCAGGGTAGTCGACGACGGGATCCTCCCCTGGGAGCTGCTGGCCACCTCGCACCACTACCACCGCGAAGCGCACGGCCTGACCCCGCCGAACGGCGTGCGGATCCACATCGCCGGCATCGACCTGGTCAGGGATGAGCAGGGCCGGTTCTGCGTGCTGGAAGACAACCTGCGGGTGCCGTCCGGTGTCAGTTACGTGCTGGAGAACCGGCTGGCGATGACGCGGACGTTTCCGGCGCTGTTCGCCGAGCAGCACGTCCGGCAGGTCGACGGCTACCCGGCCCGGCTGCTGGCGGCCCTGCGCGCCGCGGCCCCGGCCAACAGCCGGGACCCGGTCGTCGTCGTGCTCAGCCCTGGCGTCAACAACGCCGCCTATTTCGAGCACACCCTGCTGGCCCGGCTGATGGGCGTCGAGCTCATCGAGGGCCGCGACCTGCTCGCGGCGAACAACCAGGTCTTCGTGCACACGACGGCCGGCCGGCGGCCAGTGGACGTGATCTACCGCAGAATCGACGACGACTTCCTTGACCCGCTGCACTTCCGTCCCGACTCGGTCATCGGCTGCCCGGGGCTGCTCAACGCGGCCAGGGCCGGGCAGGTCACCATCGCGAACGCGGTTGGCAACGGCGTGGCCGACGACAAGCTCATCTACACCTACGTGCCCGACCTGATCCGCTACTACCTCGGGGAGGAGCCGCTGCTCAGCAATATAGAGTCCTACCGGCTAGGAGACCCCGACGTGCTGGAACACGTGCTCGGCCGCCTCGGCGAGCTGGTGCTCAAGCCGGTCGACGGGGCCGGCGGCGCCGGGATCGTCATCGGCCCGCATGCTGACGAGCGCACGCTGGCCAGGCTCCGGACCAAGGTGGTTGCCAATCCGCGTAACTGGATCGCGCAGCGCCCGGTCGCCCTGTCGACGTCGCCGACGCTGATCGGGGAGCGGATGGCGCCGCGGCACGTTGACCTCCGCCCGTTCGCGGTCCACGACGGTTCCGACGTCTGGGTGCTGCCCGGCGGCCTGACCCGGGTCGCCCTGCCGGAGGGGACGCTGGTCGTGAACTCAAGCCAGGGCGGCGGTTCGAAGGACACCTGGGTGCTGGCGGCGGCTGGCTCAGGCCGGGCCGCCGGATACCTGCCGCTGGTTCGCTCGGTGCGGCGGACTGAGAACGCCGGCATCGCCCGGCAGGCCTGCCAGGCGCCGAGGAGCAGCCGCAGTGAATCCCGGACTGCTGAGCCGGATCGCCGAGACTCTGTTCTGGACTGGCCGTTACATCGAGCGCGCCGATGATACCGCGCGGATGGTGGATGTCTACGTGCACCGCCTGCTGGGGGAGCCGCGCGCCAACGAGGACGCCGACTGCCGGGCCCTGCTGTCCGTGCTGGGCATCCCGGCTGAGGCGGCCGCGCCGCTGGACATTGGCGGGACGCTGTACCAGCTTGCCTACGACACCAAGAGCCCGAGCGCGATTGCGGGCGCGATGCTGGCGGCGCGCGCCGGGGCACGCAGCGTCCGCGACGTCATCTCCAGCGAGATGTGGGAGTGCCTGAACGTGACCGGCCACCAGCTCGCCGCGCAGCGGCGGGCGGCCGAGCGACTCGGGCCGCATGTGTACCTGCGCTTCATCCGCGAGCGCGCGGCGCTGTTCTTCGGCCTCGCCGACTCGACCATGAGCCACGACGACGCCTGGCGGTTCCTCGTACTCGGCCGCAGCCTGGAGCGGGTGGACATGACGGCGCGGCTACTGCAGGCCCGAATGCCGGACACTTCCTACGATGTGGGCTGGCCGATGCTGCTGCGGGCGTGCGGTGCCTACGAGTCGTTCATCCGCAGCCACGGGTGGGCGGTCGGGCAGAGCGAGGCAATCGAGTTCCTCGTCCTGGACCGGCTCTTCCCCCGGTCGGTCCTGCACTCGCTCGGGACCGCCGAGGAGTGCCTGGCCTCGCTCGACCCGGAGGCCGGCCGAGCGGGCATGGCCGACCCGGCCCGGCGCCCGATCGGCGCGCTGCGGACGCGGCTGGAGTACTCGCGCACCGATCTGCCTGACGATCAGCTCGCCGACCTGCTCGGTGTGCTCCAGGAGACGTGCCTGCAGGCCAGCGAGGCGATCGCCGAGCGGTACTTCCGCTACGCTGATGCCGTCGCCTGGGCCACGGGGAGCTAGCCGTGGGCTGGCGGCTGCTGGTTACTCACCGCACCGTGGTCGGGTACCACGGCCCTGCCCGCGCCTCCTACAACGAGGCGAGGATGACGCCGGTGCCGCTGCCGGGCCAGAACGTGCTCGAGACCGGGCTGTGGACCGACGCTCAGGTGCCGGTGTGGAGTTACCGCGACTACTGGGGCACTCAGGTCAGCGTCTTCGATGTCCAGGCACCGCACGAGGAACTGCAGATCACTGCGCGCGCGACGGTGGAGACAAGTGCGCCGGCCCCGCCGTCCGATGCGTTGTCCTGGCCGGACCTGACGGGTCAGGCAGCCGAGGGCCGGCTGCTGGAGTTCCTGATGGCAACCCCTCGCACCACGGTCAGCGGCGCGCTGGCGGCGGCGGCCCGCGAGCGAGTGGCCGGGCTCGATCCGCTTGCGGCGGCAGCGGAGATCTCAGCCTGGGTGCACCAGCACGTGACCTACATGCCGGGCAGCACCGGCGTGCAGACCAGCGCGCAGGAGGCCTTCGACCAGTGCCACGGGGTCTGCCAGGACATCGCGCACCTCACAGTGGCGCTGCTGCGCGAGGTGGGACTGCCAGCCAGGTATGTCTCCGGCTACCTGTTCCCCAAGCCCGACGGGGTGCCTGGCGAGGAGGTCACCGGTCAGTCGCACGCGTGGGTCGAGCACTGGACCGGCGAGTGGGCCGCGTGCGACCCGACCAACGACACTGGCGTCGGGCAGCGGCACGTGGTCGTCGCAGCCGGCCGCGACTACGCCGACGTCGCGCCTTTGAAGGGCGTCTACCACGGCGCACCGAGCCGCACCATGGAGGTGACGGTCAGCCTGACCCGCCTCGCCTAGCCAGGCGGGACCACTGCGGCTGCCCTGATTAGATAGCTGAATGCTCATCAGGGACGCACATCAGGACGAGTTCGCCGAGATCGGGGAGATCCGCGTGGCGGCCTACCTGGCTGACGGATTCCTGTCCCCCGAGTCCGGCTACGCGCCCCGGCTGCGCGAGCTTGGCTCGGACGGACTCGGTCAGGTACTGGTCGCGCAGAGCGAGCCGGGCCGGCTGGTCGGTACCGTCATGCTGCAGGTCTGGCCGGATGCCGGAGAGGTTGTTCAGGGGCGGGGCGAGGCCGAGATCCGGGCCCTGGCCGTCAGGGCCGAGGCGCAGGGCGCCGGGCTCGGCCGCGCCTTGCTGACGGCCATCCTGGAGCGCGCGGCCAGCCTCGGTGTCTGGCATGTGCTGCTGCTGACCCAGCCGGAGATGAAGACAGCCCACCATCTGTATGAGGACGCGGGCTTCAGCCGGCTGCCGGAACGGGACTGCACTCCGGCGCCTGGCGTCGATCTGCTGGCCTATGGCCTGGTCCTGGCGGTTCCGGCCAGCGCCGACGATGCCCGTGCGCGGTAGCGGTCACGCGGCCGCCGGTCAGCACGGCCGTTAGGGTGGTCAGGTACTCGGGCGAGCTGATTGCCGTGAGCGTCATATGAGGGAGCGGTGAAGGGCATGGCGGACGCACTGCCGGAAGTGCCAGCCGTCAGCGTGCCGGAGCAGGCATGGCTGCTGGACGTGCGTGAGGACGACGAGTGGGCGGCCGGGCACGCGCCGCAGGCCCGGCACATCCCGCTCGGTCAGCTGGGAGCCAGGACCGCGGAGATTCCGCAGGACACCGACATCTACGTGATCTGTCGGTCCGGCGGGCGGTCGGCGAGGGCCGCGCAGGCGCTCAACGGGGCCGGCTGGCGCGCGGTCAACGTCGGCGGCGGCATGCAGGACTGGGCCGCTGCAGGCAAGCCCATGGTCACTGACTCCGGCGCGGAGCCGTTCGTCGCCTGACGGACGGCGTCGGCAGCCTCCGGGACGTGCCGTTCAGCTGGCGCGGTCCCGCAGCGGGTACTCCAGGCCGATCATTGGCGCCAGGCTGGTAAGCATCAGCTCGAACATCGGCGAGGAGTCGTCGAGCGCGAACCGCATGTGCCCGAACACCTCCAGGCTGACCGTCCCGTACAGCAGCACCCAGCAGCGCAGGAAGGTCTGCAGGGCGCCAAGCGGCAGGTCGGACTGCACGATCTCGCGGTAGCGCTCAAGCTGGGTGCGCAGCTCGGGCTGGATCTGAGCGTCGTCCGGGATCGGGAAGGGCCGGCGCCGGTACAGGTCGCCGAACAAGTCAAGGAACACGTGGCCGAACTGGCGGCCGCAGTCCACCATCGGATCGTCATGGGTCACGTCGTGACCGGGCACCGGGCTGCCGAACAGCATGCTGAACTCGGGTACGTGCGCGAGGGCCCAGGCGCGGAACTCGCGGCAGCCAGCGATCAGCTTGACCGCCATCACCTCGGCTCCGGTGAGCTCCGGGCTCGCGTTCTCGGCGGCGGCGTGGATAGCGGCCCGCACATGGTCGGCGATCTCGGTGAAAATGCCGGCCACCACATGACGCAGCAGTTCCTGGTGGCTGTCGAAGTAGCGGTAGAGGGCAGGTGCCGTCATGCCCATCTCGCGGGCGATGGCGCGGAGCGAGACGGCTTCCGGGCCCTGCTGCACCAGCAGCCGGCGGGCTGTTTGCATGATCTCCTCGGTTGTCGCGGCCCGGAGGCGATCACGCCTGCTGGGCGCCTGCACCATGCCCGCCATCCTCCGCCTCCTCCGCGCCAGCCGGCGGCCGCCGCCGGACGGCCGCAGCTTCGCGGCCGTGCTTCGCGGCCGTACTGTGACGCCCGTGCTTTCACGGCCGTCCTTGACAATCGTAAACCGCGTATGCCAAGTTTACACCGTAAACGATTACGGCGTTAACTATAGCGATGATCGCTAACGAGTCTAGCTGCGGAGTCAGCCATGTTCGAGGCCCGGGGACACGTCATCTTCTGCCGGCGACAGGCCGGGAACGCCCTGGAATCGGGCAGGCGGCCGCGTGGTTGTCAGCGGTCGTGTCCCGTCCGACCCCGCTATCACCTCGACCTATCGGGAGCCTGATGTGAAGTACGTCAATCTTGGCGGCACCGGCCTGCGCGTCTCCCGCGTCTGCCTCGGCATGATGAGTTACGGCAACGACAGCGAGCGGCCCTGGGTGCTGGCCGAGGACGCGGCCGAGCCGCTGGTCAAAACCGCCGTCGAGGGCGGCATCACGTTTTTCGACACCGCGGACACCTACTCCCGCGGCGCGAGCGAGGTGGCGACCGGCCGGCTCCTGCCGAAGTTCCTCGACCGCGACCAGTACGTGCTGGCGACGAAGGTATTCATGCCGATGGGCCAGGGCGAGAACGACCGCGGCCTGTCCCGGAAGCACATCATGTCCGCGATCGATGCCTCGCTCCGGCGCCTGAACATGGACTATGTCGATCTCTACCAGATCCACCGGTGGGACTACCACACGCCCATTGAGGAGACCATGGGCGCGCTGCACGACGTGGTCCAGGCCGGCAAGGCGCGGTACATCGGCGCGAGCAGCATGTTCGCGTGGCAGTTCGCCAAGGCCCAGTACACGGCCGACGCCCGCGGCTGGACCAGGTTCGTGTCCATGCAGAACCACTACAACCTGGTCTACCGGGAGGAGGAGCGGGAGATGATCCCGGAGTGCATCGACCAGGGAGTCGGCGTGATCCCGTGGAGCCCGCTCGCCCGCGGGCTGCTGGCCGGAACCAAGACACGTGAGGGCGACCGGCGCACGGTCCGGTCCGGCAGCGACCCGTTCGGCGACAGCCTCTACCAGATGCCGTCTGACTTTGACGTTGTCGAGCGCTGCGCGGAGATCGCGGCCGAGCGCGGCGTCTCGTCCGCTCAGGTCGCCCTGGCCTGGCTGCTGCACCGGCAGGGCGTGACCGCGCCGATCGTCGGGGCCACCAAGCCCGGCCATCTCGAGGACGCGCTCGCGGCCGAGGGGCTGACCCTGTCGGACGAGGAGATGAAGCGGCTGGAGGAGCCGTACGCGCCGCATCCGGTGCTCGGTCACGTCTGACACCCGCGGCCTTCCTTGACCCGATTCGGCCCGCTCGCACCAGTTCAGGACGTCCTCGATGTGCTCGGCCCGTACTTGTGCCCAGGCTGGGACTGGCCAGTCCCAGCTGTCGTGCCCAGCGGCGGTTGCCGTCCATGATCAGCCCGACGTGCCTGGGCAGTGTGGCACCGGCCAGCTCGCTGCGCAGCTTGCGGGTGTACAGGCCATAGGCAAGATCGCACAGCACGCCTCTCACCTACTGCCTGCGGCCCGGCCCGGCGCCTATCTCGGGTAAGCCCGGCTGGCAGGCGCCCGGACCTGCCGTTGCTGAGCCGCGCACCCTCCGGGGCGGGGGCCTGTCTGCTTCGCACAGCGTGGATGATCTCGCCGATGTCTTCGGGGGGCCGGGGAGGCTCGGCGGGAGCTGGCGTATGACGCTGGCTGGGAGGGCCGGTGGGAGGTGACCTGGCGGCGCGGGCAAGCGCGCTGATGTGCCGGTGCGTGAGCTGGTGCGGTCGCGGCCGGGGGGCTGCGTGCCGTGGCGTCATCTCGGTTTCGAGAGCCCGGAGGAGCAGCGGTTCCTGCTGACGCTGGACTTAGAGTTCCAGTAGCGAACCAACTGCTGACCTGCGGTGATGTGATGTTATTCGGTGTGGTCAGCGAGTCCTGCGTCGTGCTGCGGGTCTGCGCCGACGGTGACCTTGACGCGACGTCGACGGTCAGCGAGTCGCCTGAGTAGAAGGGCTGGCTGCGGGTTATGTGGTCATCATCATGGTGTGGCGGTGGGGTCAGCCAGGCGCCGCTACTCGCTTTCCGAGATCGCGGCGCGATTGCGCTTGGTCCTCGGTGATAATCGGGCCATGGATCGCTTGGCCCGCCCTTCCTCTGCACTGATCGCCTCTGGTGATCCGTGGCGGATGACTTTGCGTTTGCCCGTGTTCGGGACGCTCGTCCTCGCGGCCGTGTTTTTCCTGGTGACCGCGCCCGTCAAGGAGGCTCCGTCCCTGTTCGATCACGCGCCGTGGCTCAACGACCCGTTCGACACGGTGATTTCGTTCATGATCTTGCTGGTCCCGCTGATCGCGGTGCTGTGCGTGCCGCGGCTGCTCCTGTGCCGACGGTCTGAGCCGTTGCCCGCCACTCGGATCCGCGACCTGCTCCGGGGCTGCCGGGTGTTGTTGGCGGGCGTCGGCCTGACGCTGGCTAGCGAATGGGTCAGTGTCGTAATCGGGGACAACCGCGCGGCCTGGAACGGTGCGACCTGGCTTCAGGTGGGAGCGCTGGCGCTGCTGAGCGCGGCGACGGTGGTGGTGCTCATTGGCGTGCGCCGCGCTGGCCTGCCCCGGCCGGCGGGCCCGCCCGACTCTGGCGCGTCCACTGACTGGCTGGTTGATCTACTGCTGCTGGCCCGGCAGGAAACCCGTCGCCTCGGCCCGGGCCGCCAGGCCCTCGCGCTGCTGGCCTGGTCTGAGCAACGGTGCGCGCGGCAGATCCGGCGGCATCCGCTGTGGACGGCGCTGATCTTCTCGGCGGTCCTGGGGGCGGGAGTCGGGGTGAATCAGGGCCTTCGCGAGGGCTACTACCCGCAGGTCACCGTCGTAGCCAGCGCCCTGCTCACGGTCGGGACGTTCGGCCTGCTGGTGATGGCCGGCACCTACCTAGGCCTGATCCACAGCAGCACACCTTGGCGGGGCGCACGGCGCCGGCTTCTCGACGCGGGCGTCATCACCAGCGCCGGCGTCCTCGTGCCGTTCGCGCTGCGCTACCACCTGTGGTGGCTAGTCGGGGCCACCAACTCGGACGCCAGCCTCGGCCAGCTAGTGGAACTCCTCCTGCTTTCCGCGGGCATGATCTTCGCCGTGGTGCTGTCAGCGGAGTCGATAATGGGCAGCCACTCCCAGTCGGTCCAGTCCCCGTAAGGCTCTGTCCGCGCGCCGACTCGGGATGAGAGCACCTGCGTCGTCTCCGGTCGAACGCTGGACTGCGCCGCTGTTTCCAGTAGACGCCAGTAGGGCGCTTAACAAATGCCGACGGCCGCCTCATCGCCTCAGCCGATGAACACCGGCCACTGCTCGCCGCGATCATGCGCTATGACAAGCGCGCCACTGAACGTCTTATGCGGCGGCACCTCGAACACATCGGCCAGGACTGGTCCAAGGCAGTCGAGTAGGGCCAGCAACCGTGGGGAGGCCCGGTAGCGACGCGCCGCGACCGGCATTCGCCGACCTGGATATGGTGTCCCTTCAACACGGACCGGCAGCTATGAGGGAAACGGGGAAAGACTAGCGGTGGGTTCGGCATTACCGAACCAGGTCATCGACTGCCCGTGCGCGCTGGTCCAGGCGAGCGCTATCCCGTCCAGGGCCAGCACGTTGCGGAGCGGCCCATCGGGCGGTGCCGGCAGGGTGTCGTAGGTCAAGACGTCCGGCTCCTCGTTCGCGATCCAGTGCCCCGCCAACGCGCGCACCAAGGTGGCAAACGCGTCCCGCCGCTGCGGCGGTACCTGATAGAGCACCGACGTGTGGAAGACCACCAGGGTCGCGTCAGCCGGTGCCTGCGCGGCCACCGCTGGCAGGTCGTCAACCAGATCGCCGCGCACGAGCAGGGGCGGCTCGGCCGCGGCGAGGGCGGCAGCGGACCGCAGCCGGGCGCGGCGGTGCGCATGCTCGGGCCAGATGAGGGCTTCGAGCCACATGGGGTCCGCGGGATCGGTGACGTCGAGCGGGTTGAGGTCCAGGCCGGCCCGCCACACCACCTCGGGCAGCCCAGCAGGCTGCACCATCCCTGTGGCCGCGCAATCGAGGATCGGAACGCCCGCGCCGATCTGGTAGTCGCCGTAGCGGTAGCTGTACCGGTCGGGGTACAGGCACAGCCCGGCGGACGCGCCGATATCCAGCAGCGCGAGGGGCTGCGGCAGGGCGGTGAGCACAGGCAGGAGGAGGGCGCACCGGCCTGCCTCGTTGGTCTGCGTGGCACGGTTGAGCATCTCCGCCTCGATCGTCGCCCAGTTGGCCACCGCGTAGTTGTGAAACGCGGTCGGGTGGTCGACCGGGGCCGCCGAGGAAACGTACGACGCCGAATAGCAGGTTCGGCTGCCGCTTGGCTGGCGGCAGCATGCCAAGCAAGGAGAGCATTTCGCCGTCGCGGGAGACTGCAACCGACAACCGCTCGTATGTGGGTGATATGCCGCGCGCCTCGCGTGCGGCGAATTCGGCGTAGGTCGCGGCGGTCGTCATAGCTAGTCGTCCCATCGCATCGTGGCGGCTCGCGCGGCGGCGCCCGGTGTCCGGCAGTCGCCCCTGTCGGCGACGGCCACTGGCACGCCCTTATCGCCGAGCCCGGATCAAGGCACGCCAGTCCGTAATCATCCCATCAGAGCAGGTCTCTCCCCTCGCCCGGCGGCCATACGACCTCCGGCACGCCTGCCTGTCCATATGGCTGAACGGCGGCGTCTTCCCAACCCCAGGTCGCGCATTGGGTCGGGCGCAGTGTCGACGGTCTTCTGGGGATCTACGCCAGGTGCGTCGTCGGCCAGGACGAGCTCGCCCAGCGCCGAAATTAGCGAAGCACTGCGCCAGAGCTAACTTGGGCACGTACTGGCGGCGGCAAGCCGGATCCGGGAACTCTCAGCCGAAGTTGGCGACGGAATAAGTCAATGCCAGGACACGCCTTAGCGAACTCGCTTAATGTGCTTTACATGTTCGGTCAGCGTCTTTGCTAATCGAATTAGGAATTAACAGTGCTCGGCTGGATCGCTCGGTAGCAGTAACACTCAGGGGATGAATGGCGCAGGTTTCCGGATCTTTCCGGAGACTGACCGCACGGGGTCTTGTCGGGGTTCCTGGCGCACCGCGGGTCTGATTCCGCATGCCCTCAGGCCGCCTCGCCATGCCCGCGGCAGGCCCCGCACCGCGCGACGGCATGGACCTGGAGACGGAGGAAGCATGAGGGCTCGGCCGTGGGTGGCCTGGTTGGTTGGCTCGATTGTGCTCGCGATCCCGGCAGGCACGGTGCTGGCAGGCACGGTGCTGGCGGTCACGCCGGCGTCCGCCGCGACGGTGTCGCACAGCGCCGAGGCCCGGAGCGGCCCCGCGGCGATCGCGGCAGCGGCGGTGCAGTCAGCTCCTCTGGTCACCGATATCACGGCAAAGGCGCACTCCAAGCGGGGTCTGGCGGCCCCGCAGATGACCGCGGCCATGACCCTGGCCAACCAGCGCAAGCAGGCGCAGGCCCGCAGAGAGCTGCGGGCGCTGGCCCGCGCGACTGGTCCCGACACGGCGTGCGCGACCGCACCCTGCCGGGCAGGACTGCCGGGCGCCCGGAACCTCGCCGGAAGCCAGCAGCCGCAGCAGCGCGACTATTTCTGCGGTCCGGCCACCGCCTCGGAGATGCTGGCGCAACTCGGCGTCAGGCTCAGCCAGACCGCGGCTGCCAGCGAGCTCGGCACCACCGCGGGCGGCACTGACTGGTCCGACGCGTCCGGCTATCCGATGCCGCGCGTACTGAACTCGAATCAGAAGAAAAACCAGTATGTCGCGGTCGCGCTGCCGTGGGCGCCCAGCGCGAAGCAGATCAGCACTTTCGAAACCGACCTGGTCGCTGACGTTAATCACAATGGCGCACCGCTCGCCGGAAATGCTTACGAAGTTGCCGGCGGTCCGCATCTGGTTGGCAATCCGGTTAATCAGACAATCATGCACTGGATCGATATCCGCGGGTATCAGAAGTACGGTGCCGTGACCGACTACGAGGATTCGGTCCATGACGCGGCGAGCATCGGCTGGGGCCTGAATGTGCCCGCGTACTCGGCGCTGCCGACCAGCACCATGGTCGACATCCTTGGCGCCCGTGGCTACGACTGGTAGGCGCGAGCGCGCGGCCGGCTTAGCCGCGCTCTTGTGCGTGGCGGTGACCGCCTGCGGCCAGAGCGCACCGCACGCGGCGGGCTCGCGGCCGCGGAGCCCGGTCACTGGCCGGCCGTCCGTGTCTGCCAGGCCAGCCCAGCCGGCGACGGCGAGCCCGTCCGGCACCGCAGCAGCCGGGTCCGGGGCTGGCAGTCAGGCGGTCAGCGCGCCGCGGTTCTGCCAGGCCCGGCAGGCCAGCGTCGCGGCCGTGCTCGGCCGGGTGGTGCCAAACTCCGGCCGCTCCGAGTTCGTGCCGCTCGGCGCTGCGCCCGGCGGCCGGTCCGCGTTCGTGGCGGCGTGGACTCCGGCCTTCAGCGGCGTCGCCGAGCTTCATCTTGGCTCCGGCCGGCTGCAGCCGATCCGGCGGTTCGCCAGCGCGGCCTCCGATCAGGCCGACGGCGTCGCATCGGGCCGCTGGCTGGTGTGGGCCCAGACCTACTCACTCAGCAGTCTCGACCGATTCACCATCTACGCCTATGACGCCGGGAGTCGGCAGACCCGCGAGATCGGGCACTCGCTCTCCGGGCCCGGCGGTACCGCGTGGCCCAGTCCGTGGCATGCGCCCGCGGTCAGCGGGAACTACGCGGCCTGGGCCCAGGGCTACGGTCCCGGCGGCCTCGTCGAGATCAGGCTGGCCAGCCTGGCGACCGGCGTGGTCACGACGATCGCCAGGGGCCACGTCCAGCCGCCGTTCTTCGACGGCCGCCTCGTAGTGTGGCCGCAGTCGGACACCCCTGGCAGCCAGACAGCGCTGCGCGCCTACAGCCTGGCCACCCGGACGGCGGCCGCCCTGCCGCCGGTTCTGACCGCGATCCGCGGCACCGACGTGGTCGTGACCGACGGCACCAGGACCGCGTATCTGAGCCCGGACTTCACCCGGCTGTATTACTCACCCGGCCAGGACGTGCGCGCGAGACTGGCGGTCCGGCTCCCGGCCGGCGCTGACTTCACCGACCTGGCGCTGGCACCAGGTGCGCTGGCCTGGACCACCTCGGCGGCGACCTATCTCGCTAGCACGCGCACGGGTGCCTTCGTTCAGGTCACGCCCGCTTACGGCTACGCCACCGGGTCTAGCTCGGTGATGCTGATCACCGATGCGCCGGACGGCAAGGCGGCGCATCCCGCGCTGCCGACCTACGTGATTGACCCCGCGAGCTATGCCTGGCCGGCCTGCGCCACCGGATGAGCGCCCTGGATCGGCCTGGGCAGGGGAACGACTGGAGTTGCCCCGCCGCCAGTGGCATGCTCGGGCGGTGGGCTGGTGACACCTAGTTCCCGTCCTGACAGGCCGGAAGGAAACGGTGATGGCATTCCAGGGCTGGCCGGAAGAGGCACTCGACTTCTACGACGGGCTGGAAGCCGACAACAGCCGCGTGTACTGGATGGCGCATAAGGACGTCTACGAGACGTGCGTCCTGCTGCCGATGGCGGAGCTGCTGGCCGAGCTTGAGCCCGAGCATGGCGACCCGAAGATCTACCGGCCCTACCGGGACCTCCGGTTCAGCAGGGACAAGACGCCGTACAAGACCGCGATGGGCGCGCATGTCGGCGAAGGCTACGTGCAGCTGTCGGCCGCCGGGCTCGCTGCGGGCTGCGGAATATACGGGATGGCGCCCGATCAGCTGGAGCGCTACCGGCGCGCGGTCGCGGCCGACCGGACTGGCTCGGCTCTGGAGCAGGTCGTCGCGGTGCTGCGCAAGCAGGACATCGACGTGCATGGCCGCGACTCACTGAAGACCGCGCCCCGCGGCTACCCCGCTGACCACCCGCGCATCGAGTTCCTGCGGTACAAGGGGCTCGTCGCCTGGAAGGAATGGCCCGCCGGGCCGTGGCTGGCAACGCCGGCGGCCAGGGAGATCGTTGCTGATTTCCTGGTGGCCAGCCGCCCGCTCAGCGACTGGCTGGCCCAGCACGTCGGCCCGTCAGACGGCTAGCGTCGCGTCCGTGCGCGGTTACTACCGCCCTGGCAGTAGTAACCGCGCACGGACGTCCGCAGATGGCTGTTAAGGCCGGGCCGAGCAGTCCGGGCACAGCCCGAACAGCTCGACGGTGTGGCCGACCTCGGTGAAGCCCGCGTCCGAGGCGACCTGCTCGGCCCAGTGCTCGACGGCCTTGCCCTCGACCTCGACGCTGCGGCCGCAGTTCCGGCAGGTCAGGTGGTGATGGTGGGCATCGGTGGCGCAGCGCCGGTAGAGCGTCTCGCCGCTGGCATCCCGGATCGCGTCGACGCGCCCGTCCTCGCTGAGCACCTGCAGGTGCCGGTAAACGGTAGTCAGGCCGACGTGCTCGCCTCGCTGGCGTAGCTCCGCATGGATCTGCTGCGCGCTGCAGAAGCCGGGCAGCCCGTCGAGCACGGCGGCCAGCGCCTCGGATTGCCGGGTGCCGCGGACCCTGGTTCCGCGGGCAGCAGGAGGCGTCGCTGACGGCGGTGAGCTCACACACGCACGGTAGCAGCCCGCGGCGCAGCTTCGCCCGTCCGCGGCTGGGCGGCCCGCTGGCCAGCGAAAAGGGCTGCCGCGGCAGGGTTTGGCAAGTGACCGCGTCCAGGAAGGGCAAGGCGACCGCGGCCGGGCATGGAAAGGCCGCCGCGGCCAGGAGAGATTCCCTGGCCGCGGCGGCCTACCTGATGCTGTCCCGTCGCCGGGCGCTTGTCAGTCGGCTGCGGCAACCTCGGCTTCGAGGACCTCAGCTTCGAGGACGTCGGCCGCGGGGACCTCGGTCATCAGATCCGCCGAGGTCTCCATGCCAGCGCGCCAGACGGACCTGGCGATGATCTTGTGCGGGTCCACCCGGTCCCGGTACTTCGCCGCGATCTCGGTGATCTCCTCCAGGAGGCCCTCCGACAGCGTGGTCGGCTGCAGGCCGAGGGCGAGGAACTGGTCGTTGCGGACAATCAGTTCGTTCTCGTCGGCCTCGACCCGTGGGTTGGGCAGGAAGGCGATCTCGGTGCCGGTGATGTCGCCGATCATCTTGGCCAGGTCGAGCACCCGGTGAGTCTCGGTGATCTGGTTGCGCACCAGGACCTTGGAGCCCTTCTCGGGCGGGTTGTTCAGTGCGATCTCGATGCACCGGACGGTGTCCCGGATGTGGATGAACGCGCGGGTCTGGCCGCCGGTTCCGTGCACGGTCAGCGGGTGGCCGATGGCCGCCTGCATGAGGAACCGGTTCAGCACGGTGCCGTAGTCGCCGTCGTAGTCGAAGCGGTTGATCAGGCGCTCGTCCCGCACGGTCTGGTCGGTCTGCGTGCCCCAGACGATGCCCTGGTGCAGGTCGGTGATCCGGAGCCCGTCGTTCTTCGCGTAGAACGAGAACAGCAGCTGATCCAGCGTCTTGGTCAGGTGGTAGACCGAGCCCGGGTTGGCCGGGTGCAGGATCTCGCGCTCGAGCTCGCCGTCCGGGGTCGGGACCTTGACGGTGAGATAGCCCTCGGGGATCGGCGCGCTGCCGGACCAGCCATAGCCGTAAACGCCCATGGTGCCGAGGTGCGCGAGCGATGCGTCCACACCGGTCGAGACCAGCGCGGTCAGCAGGTTGTGCGTGCCGCGGACGTTGTTGTCGACGGTGTAGCGCTTGGCCTTCTCAGTCCGCATCGAGTACGGGGCGGCGCGCTGCTCGGCGAAGTGCACGATGGCGTCCGGCCGGACCTCAAGCAGCAGCGCGACGAGCTTGTCGTACTCAGTTGCCAGGTCCAGGTTCACGTAGCCGATCTCGCGGCCGGAGACTTCCTTCCACGCGCTCAGCCGCTGGCTGATCGGCCGGATCGGCGTGAGCGAGTCGACCTCGAGCTCGATGTCGATCTTCCGGCGGCTCAGGTTGTCGACGATGGTGATGTCATGACCGCGGTCAGACAGATACAGCGACGTGGGCCAGCCACAGAAGCCGTCGCCGCCGAGGACCAGAACGCGCATAGGTGCTCCAAATTTGCTCTACTGCTCGGACCCACCCGGTCATACCCAACCACGGGTGTCAGCCGGAGCTTGAGAGCAGCGAGGCTCTCAACGATGGCATCCGTGGAAGTGTACCGGGCGATTTCCACCGCGATGGTCACTTCGTTACCACTATGTCAGGCGGCCAGCACCCGAAAGCTCGCACCTCTCTTTTATGTCCGGGCTCGGCCAGACCCACGACCATGACCTTCCCACCAGCATGGACCGCAAGCCTCCGGCAGGCCAGGGCGGACAGCGGATTGTCAGCTACCACTCAGCCCGGGCCCAGCGGCCACCGGCCATTTCTACCGCACAGCAGCACCCGACCGGGCGGGCTGAGTTCGCGGCACCGCCCAAGCTACACCGGATCCAGGCCCGGCCGGTGCCGCGCTGAACGTCCCGGCCGGGCAGGATGGAAGGCATGGCAGACCGGCTTCGCGGCGAGACCAGCCCCTATCTCCTGCAGCATGCGGACAATCCGGTGGACTGGTGGCCGTGGAGCGACGCGGCGTTCGCCGCGGCTGCCGAGCGGGATGTGCCGGTACTGCTGTCGGTCGGCTACTCAGCCTGTCACTGGTGCCACGTCATGGCGCATGAGTCCTTCGAGGACGAGCAGACCGCGGCCCTCATGAACGAGCACCTGGTCTCGATCAAGGTGGACCGCGAGGAACGGCCGGACGTGGACAGCGTCTACATGACGGCCACGCAGGCGATGACCGGCCAGGGCGGCTGGCCGATGACCGTCTTCATGACGCCGGAACGGGAGCCGTTCTTCTGCGGCACCTATTTCCCGCGCGCTCAGTTCCAGCGGCTCGTCCTCGGCGTCGCGCGCGCCTGGCAGGAGGACCGGGCGCAGGTGGCGGAGCAGGCCAGCCAGATCGCGGCGGCGCTGGCCGACCGGGCCGGGCCGGCGGACGCCGCGGCCACCGCCACCGGACCGGGCCCCGGTGATGAGTCCGGGCGCGCGGAGGGCGCCACAGCGAGTGAGCACGGAACGGCCGGTGAGCCGGGAACGGCCGGTGAGCCCGGCCCGGCCGCTGGGGATCCGGCGGGCACGCTCGCGGCCGGGTGCGAGGCCGCCGTGACGCTGCTGGCCCGTGAGTTTGACGCCGCACGGGGCGGGTTCGGCGGCGCACCGAAGTTTCCGCCGTCGATGGTGCTGGAGTTCCTGCTCCGGCACTCCGAGCGCGTTACCGGGCCGAGCGGCGACCAGGCCCTGACCATGGCGGAGGCGACGGCCGGCGCGATGGCCAGGGGCGGAATGTACGACCAGCTGGCCGGCGGCTTCGCCCGGTACAGCGTCGACGCCGGCTGGGTCGTACCGCACTTCGAGAAGATGCTGTACGACAACGCGCTGCTCGCCCGCATGTACGCGCACCTGTGGCGGCGCACCGGCAGCCCGCTGGCGCGCCGGGTCGCGGAAGAAACCTGCGACTGGCTGCTCGCCGAGCTGCGGACCGCCGAGGGCGGCTTCGCAGCTGCGCTCGACGCGGACAGCGACGGCGCTGAGGGCGCGTTCTACGTCTGGACGCCGCAGCAGCTCGTCGCCGCGCTCGGACCTGAGGACGGCGGGTACGCGGCCGGCGTGTTCGCGGTCACGGACAGCGGAACGTTCGAGCACGGCGCCTCCGTCCTCCAGCTGCGCGCTGACCCGGCCGACACCGGCCGGCTCACCCGCGTGCGGGCAGCGCTGCTGGCAGCGCGCGCGCAGCGGACCAGACCCGGCCGGGACGACAAGGTGGTCGCCGCCTGGAACGGCCTGGCGATCGCGGCACTCGCCGACGTGGGCCTGCTCACCGGCCGGGCTGACTTCATCACGGCCGCGGCCGGTGCGGCCGGGCTGCTGGCCAGCGTCCACCTGCAGGGCGGCGGCCGGCTTGCCAGGACGTCGAGGGACGGACGGTCGTCCGATAGCGCCGGAGTACTGGAGGACTACGGCTGCGTGGCCTCCGGCCTGATCGCGCTGGCAGGCGCCCTCGAGCCCGCTGGTACGGCCGAGCCCGCCGGTACGGCCCAGCCCGCCGGTACCGCTGAGCCCGCCGGTTCCGCTGAGCCCGCCGGTTCCGCCAAGCCCGCCCAGGCCGGGGAACCCGCCGGCGCCGCGCGCTGGCTGGCCATCGCCGGCGAGTTGCTCGAGACGGTCCTGACGCGGTTCGGCACCGGAACCGGCGGCTTCTACGACACTGCAGACGACAGCGAGCGGCTGATCTACCGGCCGTCCGAGGTACCCGACGGACCCAGTCCGTCGGGTACGTTCGCGGCCGCCGACGCGCTGCTCAGCTACTCGGCACTCACCGGGTCGGCTCGCCACCGCGACGCGGCGATCGCCGCGCTGGCGGCCGTTGCCGCGCTGGCGGCACGGTTCCCGCGGGCGGCCGGCACCGGACTCGGCGTCGCCGAGGCCGTGCTCTCCGGGCCGGCGGAGATTGCGATTGCCGGGCCGGCCCGCGCCGGGCACAGCTGCATCAGATCGCGCTCATGGCCGCCCCGCCGGGTGCTGTGCTCGCTGTCGGGGACGGCGTCACCGCGACGGTCCCGCTGCTGGAAGGCAAGACCCCGGTCGACGGTGCTCCGGCCGCCTACGTCTGCCGGAACTTCACCTGCCAGGCGCCAGTCACCGACCCTGATCGGCTGCGGGCTGCGCTGCGGTGACCCGCTGCGCCGACCGAGTGCGCTGACGGACTGCGCTGACCGATTGCGCTGACGGAACGTGCTGACCGGCCGCGCTGACGGACTGCGCTGACCGACGGCGTTCCCTGCTGAGACCGGGAGCTTCACCAACGCGCGGCCGGGAGTTCGTCAAACCTTCGCCGCGCATACGGCCCGCCGCTCAGTTCTTTGACGAACATCGGGATTTGAGGGGTATGGACGCCTGCGCGATGCAGGTGCATCGTAGAACGGGCAGGCCCGCAGACGGGCCGCAGATTCGCGAGGGGAGTAACCGGTGCGGGACGGAGTCCGCCGCACGCGCGCCGCACTGCGGCTGGCCGTCGCAACCGGAGCGGGGGCAGCACTGTGCTCCCTCGTTATCAGCGCTGCGCAGCCGGACGCCGTGGCGGCGACCGCGGCGCGCGCGCCCCGGCCGGGAACCGCCACTGCCGCTGCCGTAGAGCAGCGATACGCGGCTGTGCTGAACAGCATCGGGCTGCCGGCGCCGGGCGCCCCGAGTGACGCTGTCGCGCGGGCGACGGCCGCGATCGAGCAGGCGGGCGAGACGGAGGCGACCGCCGCGCAGCAGGCCGGGATTTTCCTGCCGGGCCAGAAGGTGCCGACCGGTGTTGCGGTGCCCGCGGCGAGCGTGATCGATTCGGCCGCGTCGCCGGTACAGCCGCTCGGCACGCTGCGCCAGGCCGACCTGCTGGTGGTCGCGCCCGCTGCGCTGCCGGCAACCGTGCTCACCCGCATCCGCAAGCTGGGCGGCGTCACCGCGGCGGACCTGCTGGACGCCGCGCGGATCAAGGTTAACGGCGGCTACGTGGCAACGCTCGGCGTCGATCCGTCGACCTTCCGTGAGTTCGCGGCAAAGCCGACAGCCGAGTCGACGCGACTGTGGCAGAACGTCGCCGACGGCGGGATCGCTGTCTCCTATCTCATGGGCAAGCAGGAGAAACTGCCGCTCGGCGGCAGCGTCACCGTTGTGGGCGCCCGCACCGAGAAGCTGCCGGTCGGCGGGTTCGGCACCGTCGGCATCAGCGGCGTCGACGCCGTCGTATCCGACGCTGTCGCCCGCTCGCTCGGCATGCCAGCGGGGAACGCGATCGTCATCAGCGCCCCGCGCGCCCGCCTCAGCAAGCTGATCAGCGCAATCGGGCGGATGCTGCCCAAGGGTGCCGCTGTAGCGCCGCTCGTCGCGCAGGCGGCCGAGCCGGGGCTGTCGCTGACCGCCGGCTCAGCGGGCGCGGTCGACGTGACATCTTCCAGCGGTCCGGGCCTGACGACCGCGCAGACCCGCGCCTTCCTGGTCGCGGCGGTGAGCCGGGTCGGCATGCCGTACGTCTGGGGCGGCGACGGTCCCGATGTCTTCGACTGCTCGGGACTGGTGCAGTGGTCAATGCGCCAGGCCGGGATCGTGATGCCGCGGGTCGCCGCCGATCAGGCGCAGACTGGCCCGCTCATCCCGCTCTCCGACCTTGAGCCGGGTGACCTGCTCTTCTACCACACCGACCCGACGGCGCCGAGTTACATCTCGCACGTGGCCATCTACCTCGGCAAGGGCCTGATGCTGCAGGCGCCGGAGCCGGGCATGGACGTCCAGGTCGTGCCGGCGATCTTCGGCAGCGGCTTCGCCGGCGCGGTCCAGGTCTACCCGCGGATCGCGGCGGCGGTCGCAGCGGACCCGGCTGGCTGACCGGTCTCGTCCGGAGTCTCCGTCAGGCTCGCCGGACTGCACCCGGGCTTGCCCGAACCAGCCCTCCCCCGGCCGGGCTGCTCGCCAGCCCGCGCGGTGCTGCTTGCGGGCCGGACGCAACTGTGTAATCTTGATTACATGACTACTAAGGACGCTGCTGCCGGGACGGACAAGATCTCCGCCGAGGAGGTGCTGCGCGGCTGGTTCGCCGGGCGGCTCCCCGGGGGCTGGTTCACGGCGGCTCCGGAGATCAGGGTCGACCGCGAGGAGATCACGGTTGTCGGCGCGCTCGCCGACACTGAGAACGCGGCCGGCAGCTCCGCCGCCGAATCCGCTGCCGCTGCCGAGGGACGCAGCCGCCGCTTCCGCGAGGAGACCCGCGAGCACCGGATCGAGATCGCCCGCGAGGCCGAGCACAAGTTCGGCCGCAAGGTCTCCTGGGGCGTCGAGTGCAACGGGCGCAGGGTGATGTTTACCACGTTTTCCGTGCCGGTCATGACCCGGCTGCGGCAGGCCGAGCGGCAGGTGCTTGACACCCTCGTCGACGGCGGCGTTGCGCGCAGCCGGAGCGACGCGCTGGCCTGGTGCGTGCGCCTCGTGGGTGAGCATCAGGACACCTGGCTGGCTGACCTGCGAACGGCACTGCTGAAGGTTGAGCAGGTCAGGGCCGAGGGACCCGGCCAGTAACCCGGCGCCGGCGGGCGCTGCGGGAGCACTGCGGCCCGCCCCCGGCGCTCCCGGACGGGAACGAGGCCGCCCTCGCCGCCGCGTCCCGGCGGTGCGCCGGGGGTGGGGCCACTGCGTTCCCGGCATGAAAGGTTTCTGTAACCGCAGGGTCCTCACGACAGTTCTTGCGGAAATGTTTCGCCATACCGGCCCGAATCGAACTGGTCTGCGCGGGGTACACTCCCCGAATCCCGGTCAGGGCCCCCGCCCTGCGTGCTGCCGGGATGCCCCCGCAGCGGAGTTTCCGCAAAGTCCAACAGGAGGACCAGTCGTGGCGGATGAGGTGAACGCGGCCTCGGACCTGGGTGACCTCGAGAAGAGTCTCGACGACGCCGGCGTGAAGAACCCCCACGTCCGTGAGTACGTGCAGTACTGGGCAGCGCTCACCGGAGCCAGCCGGGTCGAGGTGATCGGCGCCTCCGACGACGCCCGGCTGATCAGCGAGTCGCTGGCCGCCGGCGAGATCGTCCCCGCCGGCGAGGGCCGGTACTACTCCCGCAGCTACGTGAAGGACACCGCCCGCTCCGAGGAGCGGACCATCGTGGCCACCGCCAGACCGTCGGACAAGGGTGTCTACAACAACTGGCGCGCGGCCAGCGAGATGCGGCCGCTGCTTGAGGGCCTCATGCGGGGTGCATCGGCCGGCAAGACCATGTACGTCATCCCGTATCTCATGGCGCCGCCCGGCTCGCCGCTTGAGCCCTACGCGGTCGGCGTCGAGCTCACCGACCACCGCACAGTTGCCCTGCACATGATCCGCATGGCCCGCTGCGGAGCCGAGTACCTGAACCATCTCGACGAGCCGGACAAGTTCGTCCGCGGCGTGCACGTCACCGGCGATCTGGCGAACCTCGGCCAGGGCACGCCCGATGACCAGCGGTACTTCGTCACGTTCGCGGACGAGCGGACGATCCTGCACTACGGCTCCTCCTACGGCGGCAACGCACTGCTCGGCAAGATCGCGCACGGGCTGCGACAGGCTGCCTACGACGGCTGGGTGTCGGGGGAGTTCCTCGCCGAGCAGTTCATGCTGATCGGCATCACCGACAAGCAGACCGGCCGCACGTATCACATCTGCGGGGGCTTCCCGAGTGCGTCCGGCAAGACCAACCTGGCCATGATGCTCCCGCCGGACAGCCTCGGCGACCGCTACCACGTGGAGTTCTACGGGGACGACATCGCCTGGCTGCGGGTCGACCCGGCGGACGGCAAGATCTACGCCATCAACCCGGAGAACGGCGTATTCGGGGTCGCGAAGGACACCAATGAGGTGACGAACCCGACGGCGCTCGGCTCTGTCGCTGCCGGTACCGGGGTGCTGTTCACCAACGTCGCCTATAACGAGATCACCGGCGAGGTGTGGTGGGAGGGCCGGACCCCCGAGCCGCCTGCTGACCTGGCGGGCTGGCGGGACTGGAAGGGACAGCTGATCTCCGAGCGCGCCGACGGCGAGGAATCCGAGCCGTGGGCGCACCCGAACAGCCGGTTCACCACGACGCTGACGAACGTGCCCAACATCGCGCCCGATTTCGAGAATCCCAAGGGCGTCCCGATCGACGCCATCATCTTCGGCGGCCGGACGCGCGACCGGGAGCCGCTGATCAGGGCCATGACCGACCTTGCCGAAGGGGTCTACGACGGGCTGACGCTCGGTGCCGAGGCGACGTTCGCGGCCGAGGGAGTCGACGGCACGCTGCGGTATGACCCGATGTCGATGCGGCCGTTCATGTCCTATCCCGAGGGTGCCTACGCGGCCCACTGGCTCAAGATCATCGGCGCGGCGGGCACCATGCCGATCTTCGCGCACGTGAACTGGTTCCAGCGCGACCCCGATGACGGGCACTTCCTCTGGCCCGGTTACCGCGAGAACCTTCGTCCGCTGCTGTGGCTCATCCAGCTCAGGAACGGCGAGGTTCAGGGCGTGCAGACGCCGGTCGGCATCGTGCCGGACAAGTCGGAGCTTGACCTCGACGGAGTCCAGATCAGCCCGGCGGACCTGGACAAGATCCTCAGCATCGACTCCGCGCGGTGGACGACTGAGATGGCGCATCGCGAGGAGCACCTGTCCCAGTTCGACGGGCTGCCCGAGGAGATCTGGGCTGCGCACCGGCGCGTCGCCGCGGCCCTCGCCGCGCAGGCTGAGTAGGGCCGCAGCCGTCCGGTCGTGACCTGCGATGCCGCCCGCGCCGGGATGACGGCGTGGGGGTGTCGCTTTCCGCCGCCCCGATGTTAACGTTCCGTTATGGGGGCACTACGTTGCGTTGATGGCTCTGTGCTGTCTGTACAGGCCGTGACCTGCCGGGACAGAGCCGGGCAGCCGTACGAGATCACGCTGACACTGGCCAGGGACTCAGTCCCGTTCGCCGCCGTCGGCCAGCGGTGCGGCTACCAGCTCTCGCAGCTGGCGCAGCGCCTCAGCGTCGCCCGCGAGGATCCGGAGCAGGCGGCAGCCTGGCCCGACCCGGACGACCGGTTCCCGGTGATGAGTGCCGGCCCGCAGACCGGTTACCTGCCCGGCGACCACGAGTACTTCGCGCTGCGGGCGCGGGACCGGACGGATCTGCCGGGCACCGGGGAGCTTCGGTGCCTGCTGCGGTCCAGCGCCGAATGGCAGGGCGAGTGCATGGGTACCGGGCAGCCCTCGCGGCGCGTCGCGGCGGTTCGGCCTCCGGCCGGTGCCCCTGGCAGCTGGCGGCTGACGCGGCGGGCCGTGATCGAGGCCTGGGGGAACGGCGGTGTCGGCGTGCGGGCTGTCCTGACTTCGGCCGAACTGGTGGCATTCTTGGATACGGTTCTGAGAGAGACTGAGAGTGCTGAGTCAGCAGGGACTGCTATCTCAGCCGGGAGTGATGCGTCACCGAGTGTCCGCGCGACGGATCTGCCGTCCGGCCAGCGAGCCGGGAAGCGGCCGGGTAGCGTCGCGATGCCGCTATGGCGGCAGCGAGGAAAGGTGCCGGATGGGATTGCGCGGTCTCGTCTACCGGCTCTACGAGCACAGGCTCGAGGCGGCGCTGGCGCCCTCGGCGATACCGCGTCACGTCGGGGTGATGTGCGACGGTAATCGCCGGTGGGCCAGGTCAGCGGGCCTGGCTGACGTCAGCAGCGGTCATCAGGCGGGCGCGGACAAGATCTTCGAGCTGCTTGGCTGGTGCCAGGAGAGCGGCGTCGAGGTCGTGACGCTGTGGCTGCTGTCCACGGACAACCTGGCCCGGCAGCCAGAAGAGCTGGAGCAGCTGCTGCGGATCATCGAGGACACCGTCCGCGAGCTTGTGGACCAGCGGTGGCACGTCAAGCCGGTGGGGGCGCTGGACCTCCTGCCCGCAGACACGGCACAGGTGCTCAAGGATGCCGCCGATGCCACCGCCGGGAACAGCGGCCTGCTGGTGAACGTCGCCGTTGGCTACGGCGGCCGGCGCGAGATCGCCGACGCGGTCAGGTCCCTGCTGCTGGAGCACTCCACCAAGGGCACCACGATCGAGGAACTGGCTGAGATCCTCGACGTCGAGCACATCGCCGAGCATCTTTACACGGCCGGGCAGCCCGACCCTGATCTGGTAATCAGGACGTCCGGCGAGCAGCGTCTCGGCGGCTTCCTGCTCTGGCAGAGCGCGCACTCCGAGTTCTATTTCTGCGACGCGTACTGGCCGGCCTTCCGCCGGGTCGACTTCCTCCGGGCGCTGCGGTCCTACGGCGAGCGGCACCGGCGGTTCGGCGCCTGAGCCCGGGGTGGCCGGCTATAGCTTGCGGCTCGCGGGCCCTGTGAACGGCGCGTTACGCCGTTTCAGCCGGTCATGAACACCTCGTTACGGTACTTCCGCCGCCTCAATCTGTTATGTACGGTCGGAACTGACGGGCGGTGCCTAGCCGCCCGCCGGGAAGGCCCTTGAGATCCTCGAGCTTCGCGTCCTGGTGCGCAGGCGAGATGAGCGAAGGGCCGGGCACCCGGTCCTTCGCTGGCCGGACCCGGTCCCGCCGACACGTCTGTGTCCGACCGCGGCGTCGATGCGGCGCCCAGGGGAGAGCGAGTGGCCAGTTCCTCAGCACGCCGACCAACATCCGTCTCGCAGGCAGCTGCAACTGCAGAGCCTGCCCAACCAAGTTCCGCCCCGCAGGTCTCCGCAGCTTCCGGCACGGCGGGGCATCGCGCGGAGTTCGTCAGTTCCACCCCTCAGCGCCGCACGTACGTTCTCGACACGAGCGTGCTGCTGGCAGACCCGGCTGCCGTCGGCAGGTTCGCCGAGCACCGGGTCGTTCTGCCTATCGTCGTGATCACCGAGCTTGAGGCCAAGCGGCATCATCCCGAGCTCGGGTACTTCGCCCGCCAGGCGCTTCGCTACCTCGATGACCTCCGGATCGAGTACGGGCGCCTTGACGCTGACCTTCCGGTCGGCGATTCAGGCGGCAGCGTCCGGGTCGAGCTGAATCATTCCGACCCCTCGGTGCTGCCGCCGGCTTCCGGCTGGGTGACAACGACAGCAGGATCCTGTCCGTCGCGTGCAGCCTGGCTGCCGAGGGCGAGCACGTCATCCTGGTCAGCAAGGACCTGCCCCTGCGGGTCAAGGCTGCGGCAGTGGGACTGACGGCGCAGGAGTACCGGGCAGAGCTGCCGCCCGACTCCGGCTGGACGGGCATGGCTGAGCTGGATGTGACCGCCGCTGAGATCGACGAGCTCTACGAAAACGGGCATCTGGACCTGGCCGCCGCCCGTGACCTGCCCTGCCACACCGGACTCGTGCTGATCTCCGGCGTCGCCGGGGCCGGCAGCGCACTCGGCCGGGTGCAGCCGGACAAGTCGGTCAGGCTAGTTCGCGGTGACCGCGAGGCGTTCGGCCTCCGCGGCCGCAGCGCGGAGCAGCGGATCGCGCTGGACATCCTGATGGACAACGAGGTCGGCATCGTGTCACTCGGCGGCCGGGCCGGGACCGGCAAGTCGGCCCTGGCGCTGTGCGCCGGCCTGGAGGCCGTGATGGAGCGCCGCCAGCACCGCAAGCTCGTGGTGTTCCGGCCGCTCTATGCGGTCGGCGGCCAGGACCTCGGCTACCTGCCTGGCTCCGAGGCGGACAAGATGAATCCGTGGGCGCAGGCGGTGTTCGACACCCTGTCGGCGGTGACCTCGCAGGCCGTCATCGACGAGGTGATCGACAGGGACATGCTCGAGGTGCTGCCGCTGACCCACATCCGGGGCCGCTCGCTGCACGACTCCTTCGTCGTCGTCGACGAGGCGCAGTCCCTGGAGCGCGGCGTGCTGCTGACCGTGCTGTCCAGGATCGGCGCGGGCTCCAGGGTGGTACTCACGCACGACATCGCGCAGCGGGACAACCTCCGGGTCGGCCGCCACGACGGGGTCGTGGCCGTCATCGAGAAGCTCAAGGGACACCCGCTGTTCTCCCATGTGACGCTGGTGCGGTCAGAGCGCTCGCCGATCGCGGCGCTCGTCACGGAAATGCTGGAGGACTCCAGCCTCTGACCGGTCACGCGGGTGCCAACGGGGGCGTGGCCAGGATCTCAGCGGCGGCCACGTCCCCCCGTCCCGCCCCCCGGCTCGCGAAATGACTCCGGGGACGGTACGGTGACTCGCGTCATGAGCCAGAAGTCTGACGCGCCAAGCAGCCCGGCCGCAGCCGCCGGGCACCTCGCTCCCGGCCTGGCCGAGCCCGTCTCGGTCATCATGCCCGTGCGGAACGAGGAACGGTATATCGCCGAGGCCGTCGGCCGGATCCTGGGCCAGGATTACGGCGGCGATCTCGAGCTGGTCATCGCCCTCGGGCCCTCCCGCGACCGGACTGCCGAGGTCGTCGGCAGGCTGGCGGCAGCTGACCCGCGCATAACCGTCATCGACAACCCGACCGGGCAGATCGCGACGGCGATCAACCTGGCACTGGCGGCATCCAGCCACGCCGTCGTGGTCCGGGTCGACGGGCACTCCATGCTCCCGGACGGCTATATCAGGACGGCCGTCGAGACCCTGAGGGAGACCGGCGCCGTCAACGTGGGCGGGATGATGGCGGCGGAGGGAATTACGCCCTTCCAGCAGGCAGTCGCGTGGGCGATGACCTCCCCGTACGGGGTAGGCGCGGCGAAGAACCACACCGGCGGTGAGGCCGGGCCCGCCGAGACTGCCTACATGGGCGTCTTCCGGCGCTCGGCGATCGAGCAGGTGGGCGGCTACAACGAGGAATTCCAGGTCGCCGAGGACTGGGAGCTGAATCACCGGATCCGTCAGGCCGGCGGCCTGATCTGGTTCCAGCCCGCCATGCGCGTCACCTACCGGCCGCGGGCGACCGTGGCGGAGCTCGGCATCCAGTATTTCCGTTACGGCAGGTGGCGCCGGGCGGTGGCCCGCGAGCATCCCGGCACCATTAACATCCGGTACCTGGCCCCGCCTCTCGCTGCTGCCGCCGTGGCCGCTGGAACCGTTCTCGGGCTGGCGGGCCTCGGCAGTCTGGCCGCCGGAGCGCCCGAGCCGTGGCCGCTGCTCCTGATTGGCTTCGTGCTGCCAGCCGGTTACCTGGCAGGCATCACGGCCGTGGCCGCAAGGGCCGCCAGGAAGCTGCCGCCACGGGTCGCGGCCCGCGTGCCACTGGCGCTCGCGACCATGCACATGTGCTGGGGCAGTGGATTCATAACCAGCCCGCGCAGCCTCGTCCCCGGCAGCACTCGGCCCGGTGCAGAGGAGTCCCGGCTGAGCTGACCTGCCCGCATGCCTGCCGGTCAGGGCGCGGAGTCGGCGGCGTCAAGCAGGATGCCGGCGATCGCGAGATCGGCCGGGTAAGTGATCTTGAGATTGCGCTCGCTGCCGGCCACCGCGCCGACCGGAACATCGGGCAGGTACCTCAGCACGATGCCGCAGTCGTCCGTGGCGGGAACCGACCCGAATCCGGGGTCGGCGCCGGCCAGCTGATAGGCCGTGCTCAGCACCGAGAGCCTGAAGCCCTGCGGTGTCTGGCAGCGCGCCAGGGTGTCACGGGGCAGGACCCGGCGGATGGTGCCGCCGGAGACCTCGACGATAGTGTCGGCGGACGCCACGACCACGCCGACGGCCTGCCACCGGTCCAGCGCGCTTACCGACTCGGCGATGGTGCGCTGATCAACCAGCGGCCTGGCCGCGTCGTGGATGAGCACCTTCCAGTCCTCGTCCTGGTCGCCGGATGCCTGCCAGGCGCTGGTCAGCCAGCCCAGCGCCTGCCGCGTCGAGTCAGTCCTGGTGGTCCCGCCCTCGATGACGGCAGCCACCGAGGGATACCCGGCACAGTCGCGGCGGACCTCGGCCTCGATGCCGGCAGCAGCGACCACGAGGACCTCGTCAACGGCAGGGGCCTGGTCAAATGCGCGGACCGAGTGCTCGACCAGGGTGCGCCCCGCCAGGAGACTGAGCTGCTTGGGCCGGGCCGCGCCGAACCGGTTCCCGGATCCTGCTGCGAGCACCACCGCCACCGTTCGCATGGCCGGACACTACCGGGTCGTGTGGACACGCCGGGCGCGGTGGGTATCAAGCTACCAGTGTGGGGCTATCTGTACGCTAGGTAGCACTCTGGCTACTTGATGTTCTCTCAGGGACGATCAATACGGAGGATCAGGCCGCCGCTGGCGTGAACGAGCCAGCGGCCGACGCGAATCCGGGACCGGCTGCCGGTACGCCCGCAGCCCGTGCCGGCGTCCGACCGCGCCTGAGGGGCCGTTCGCGCCAGCGCGGCACCGATTCTGGCCGGGCCCGCGCCGCGCGCAAGAAGGCGAGCCCGCCAGCTCCGGCGGACCGATCCGGGCTCGGAGGCCGCCAGCCAGCCGATCCGGCATCGGTCAGCACCTCTCTCGATGACCTGCTGACCGGCGGCCCGGGCCAGGCAAGGCCAGGCGAGCCCGGGCCCGGCACCGGCGGGCAGACCGCAGGCAGGCAGGGCGGTGCCGAGTCGGAAGGCAGTGAGCGCGGCAGCGACCCGCCGGACGCCGGCAGCCAGGGCGGTCGTGTGGCCGGACGTGGCGGGCCCGGCAGCGACCCGCCGGACGCCCGCAGGCAGGGCGGTGCCGCGGCCGACGCGTCCGCCGGTTCTGCCACGGATGCCAGCGGCACGGACGTCGCCGGGGCCGCGGCGGACGATCAGGTCCTGGCTGGCCTTGAGGCGGCCCAGGCCGGTGTGCCCGATCCCGCGCTTGCCGATCCGGATGGCAGCGAGCCGGACACTGATGCGGCGGCGGCCGCCGCTGATGACGGCGTGCTCTCCGGTCAGATCATCATCTCGACCGGGCTGATGCCGCGCACTGACCGGATCGCGCTCGCCGGCCTGGCTACCGATGTGGCAGGACCGCCCGACAGCGCCGAGCTGGCCTGGATCGCGAACGCCATCAGGGCCGTCCTGGCCTGGGCCTGGCGGCACGTGGGCCTGACCTCTGCCTGCGGCATCTTCGTGGTGCTGGCCATCTGCGCGGCAACCTGGTTCTCCGCCGGGACGAGGTCTGACAACCTCCGCGGAGTGGCCGCGCTGTGGGCCGGCTTCCTGGCCCTGAAAGCGGGCCAGCGGCTCGCGTGGCCACCGCGACCTGGCCCGAGCCGGGCCATCGCGCCATCGCGCCGCCGCGCCGCTGCCGCTGGCACATCCGCTGGCACATCCGCTGGCACATCCGCCGGGACATCGGCCGGCCCGGACGGCGTCGTCCTGCGGCCAGGCGCGAACCGGCAGGCGGCCGCACAAGGGCGCCGGCGCGCCCCGGTCGGCGCCGCCTGGTCGTTCCGCTCGAGCAGGCGCCAGGCCGTCACGGCCGCGTGGCTGGCCGCGCTCGGCTGCAGCGTGGCTGAGTCCGTGATCTACGCCGGCCTGGCGGCTGGCGCGGTTGCCGAGCGGTGGACCGGCGTGTGGCCGCTCGCGGTCGCGGTGCTGGGACTGGTCGCGGTGCGGAACCTGATGTCGGCGTGCTCCACGCCGCCGGGCCTGGGCGACAACCCCGGCGGTCCGGTCCGCCAGCTCGCCGCGGCCGTGCTGACCATGCCGATCGGCGGCCGGATCCTGCTTGTCGGCATCGTCGCGCCGATCTGGGGCCCGCGGGCCGCGCTGCTGGCGGTACTGGAGTGGTCCATCATCTCGATCGGCTACGGCCTCGCGGGGCGGCCGGCTCGCGGCGTTACCGGCGATCAGCGCGGGCTCGACCAGAACGGGCAGCTGTCGCTGCTGCGGCGGGTACGCGACGACGGAGCGCTGGCCCGGGCGCTCGGCGCGCTCGTCAGGGGCAGTCTGCTGCCGCTGCCGCCGGCTGTGCTCGGGCTGCTCGCTGTGTCGGCGCTCGCCCTGCTGGGACTGCATGACCTGCCGACGGTGCTCCTGGTCGGGCCGGCCATCGTGATGCTGCTGGCCGCCCCCGGATCGAGCCACCCGCACACGGGGCGGCTCGACTGGCTCGTCCCCGCGCTGCTGCTGAGCGCTCAGATCTTCTACCTGACCGCCGTCGGGGTGGGTGCGCGAGTGCCGGGCCCGGTGATCTACGCGCTCATCGCGGCGCTGCTGCTGCGCTATGCCGACCTGGCCTTTCCCGGCCGGCCCGTGCTGCTGGCCCGGCCGAAGCGGGCCGGCGAGGTGCGCGGGGAGCGGGGTACGGGGCTCGGCTGGGAGGGCCGCCTGCTCGTGGCCGGCCTCGCCGCGGCCACCGGGATCGCGACATTCGCGTACCTAGCGCTAACGGCATATCTTGGGTTGCTCATCTGTGCGAAGGTCATGACAAGCTCGCTTGCGCCCCGAGAGGAAAAGCACCTGTGATCGGACTGGTGATGGCGGCCGGCGCGAGCCGCCGTCTGCGTCCCGATACCGACCATCTGCCGAAGACGCTGCTGCCCGTTGACGGCGAGGCGACCATCCTGGACATCGCGCTCAGGAACCTGGCCTCGGTCGGCCTGACCGACGTCGTCGTGCTGGTCGGCTACGCCGCCGCCGCCATCGCGGGCCGGGCACCGGAGCTGGAGCGGCGCCACGGCGTGACGCTGGAACTGGTCTATAACGACCGCGCGGAAGAGTGGAATAACGCGTACTCGCTCTGGCTGGCCCGTGAGCATTTCGGCACCGGCGTGCTGCTGGTGAACGGCGACACCGTCCACCCGGCGAGCGTCGAGCGGACCCTGCTGGCCGCGAGGGACGCTGATCAGCCGGCCGATCTCATCCTGGCTCTGGATAACGAGAAAAAGCTGGCGGACGAGGAAATGAAGGTCGTACTCGACGAGCGCGGCCTGATGACCAGGATCACCAAGCTCATGGATCCGGCGGATGCCGACGGCGAGTACATCGGTGCCACCCTGATCGAGGCGGCTGCTGCCGGCGCGCTGGCAAATGCCCTGGAAGCGACCTGGCGGCGGGACCCTGGCCTGTACTACGAGGACGGCTACCAGGAACTGGTCAATCGCGGCGGCGCGGTCGCCGCGGCGCCGATCGGAACGGTCGAGTGGGTCGAGGTGGATGACCATCGCGATCTGGAGCGGGCCAGGGAGATAGCCGCCCGCTGCTAGGGTCGCGGTTGGCCGTTCCCGCTGCCGCCCGCTGAAGGAGAGAGATGCCGCTGCTGGCCCGGATGCTCCCGTCGCCGCTGGTGATCGATGTCCGGGCGGGGGCGATCGCGGGTCTCGGCAGTCTGCTGGCAGACCACAGGATCGCCACCGAGGGCCGGGTCGCGGTGGCCGTCGGGCCCGGCCAGGGTGACAGCATCGCGGCCGAGCTCAGCATGGTCTCCGCCGAGGTCTTCCGGGTCCCTGAGGGCAGCCACGAGGCGGCAGCGGCGCTCGGCCAGCGGCTGCGGGCAGGCAGCTACGAGGCAGTCGCCGGGATCGGCGGCGGCCAGACTATCGACGTCACCAAGTTCGCCGCTCACATGGCGGGCATCCCGATGGTGGCGGTGACGACGAGCCTGTCCCACGACGGCATCTGCTCGCCGGTCAGCACGCTGCGGCATGAGTCGGGCACCGGCTCCTACGGCGTCGCCATGCCGGTAGCCGTGATCGTCGACCTTGACCGGGTCCGCAGCGCTCCCGGGCTGATGGCGATAGCGGGAGTCGGCGACGTGGTGGCCAATCTGTGCGCGGTGGCCGACTGGGAGCTCGCGGCAGCGGATCTGGGAGAGAAGGTCGATGGCCTCGCCGTGGCGATGGCCAGGACCGCCGCTCATGCCGTGCTGCATCAGCCCGGGCACGCCCGGTCCGATGAGTTCCTCACGGTGCTGGCCGAGTCACTCATCCTGTCCGGGATGGCAATGGCGGTCGCCGGGTCGAGCCGGCCGGGCAGCGGCAGCGAGCACGAGATCATGCACGCGATCAATCAGCTGTTCCCCGGCACGGCCGGCCATGGCGAGCTGGCCGGGGTCGGCGCGGTGTTCGCCACCTACCTGCGCGGCGATCTCGAGCTGGCCGGGCTCATCTCGGCGTGCCTGGAGCGGCACGGCCTGCCGAGGACACCAGCCGAGCTGGGCCTGTCCGACGAGGACTTCACGGCGGCTGTTCACTTCGCGCCCCAGACGCGGCCGGGCCGGTACACGATCCTGGAGCGGCTTGATCTGACCGAGGCCGAGATCGCAAGCCGGGTGGCTGACGTCGCGAAGCTAGTCGGGAGCTGACGGCCGTCCGGCCGTGCCCCGTCACGCGAGCGGGTACCGCCAGGTACGCGACCAGGCCGCGGCGCAGCTGCTCGATCGCGCCGGGATCCGGGTCCCGGCGTCAGCCAGCGCCCGCGTCAGCCATCCCGCGTGCCGCTTCAGCCCGAGCCGGGCGCTGTCCAGCCCGGCCTGAGCCGCCAGCCAAGGACGCTGCCGATCCGCGTGGTGGGCTGCCCGAAGATCTGGATCAGGAACCTGCCCAGCCGGGTGCCCGGCCTGGTCACGGCGACGACCGCGTTCGGCTTCATCGTGTTCAGGTCGGTTGAGATCTGACTCGGGGACGGCGCGACGGGGTGCTGCACGTTCTCCCAGAGGTAGTCGATGTAATACGACGTCGGCGTCATGCCGGCCCGGCCCGCGCGGCCCTGCCGCCCGGGCTTGCCCGGCTCGATGAAGTCGCCGCCTATCATCGTGGCCGGATAGCCGCTGTCGGCCTGCCAGCGCAGGACCTGCGAGGTGGCCGAGTACGGGAACGGGGCCACCAGCACGCGGGAGTCAGCGGGCAGATCGAGCGTCTTGAAGGTCGCGGTCCAGCCTGCGGGCAGCGGGCTCACGGCAAACACGGCGTACGGGGCGGGAACTACCGGAAGCAGCGCGATGACGGCGACGCCGGCCGCGATCGCGCTGCCGTGGCGCCAGCGCGAGAACGGCGCGACCTTGCCGCTGCGGGCCAGGTCGAGCGCGAACGCCAGCACCACGGCGGCGGCGGCGTCGGCCAGGATGCACAGCCGGTCCGGCACCATCCCGCCGAGCACGGGCAGATGCTGGATGATCGTCCAGGGCAGCAGGAAGGAGGGCAGGGTCAGGTAGCCGGGCCGCATCGGCGCCGCGCCCATCGCCAGCCACTCCAGCAGGATGCAGGTGATCCCGGCGACCCGGATCGTGAGGTTCTTCCAGAACGCGACGATGGCGACCAGCAGCACGATGATGAGCGGGATGCCGAGATAGGCGAGATACTCGGGCAGCGGCTGCGGATAGTTGTTCGCGATGGTGCCGGTCGCGGGCGAGTGGAGCACGACCCCGGCGGACGGGTTGATGAACGCGTACGGCAGCGTGCCGAGGTTCGTCAGGTGCCCGTGGTACATGATGATGACGGTCGCCGCCGCGGACTTGGCCGCGACCGCGTGGAACTGGACCCAGATGGCGCGGGCGCACAGCACCAGGGCGATCACTCCGGCCACGACCAGGCCGGTGACCAGCGGCCGGATCCGGCTGAGCACCTCGCGGGGCCGGCACAGGGCCAGGACCACCAGCAGGATGGCCGTCGCGATCACCGCGTCGACCAGCGCCTCCTCGCTGACGAACAGCTGCGCGGCGACGAGCACGCCGATCCAGATGCCGTTCCTGATCGCGCTGCCGCGCTCGGTGACCAGCCGCAGCACGCGGTCGATGATCAGCGGCGGGAGGATCGCGATAACCAGCGAGTAGTGGCCGATGCCCGAGTCGACCAGGGCAGGCGAGAAGCCGTACAGCGCGCCACCCAGGGCGGCCGCGAGCGGGCTGGCGCCCCACCGGCGCAGCACGTAGTACATGGCTGCCGCGGACCCGGCGAAGCCAATGACCAGCAGGACGGTCAGCGCGACCTGCGGGCCGAACAGCGCGGTGACCGGCGTCACGACGATGCCCGGCAGCAGCAGCGACGTGTTCCACATGAGGTTGACGCCGTGCGGGGCGTTCATCGCCATGGTGCTCAGCGCCGGGAGCCTGAAGTGCTCGATGGCCGCCGCGGTGTAGCGGATGAACCAGGTGGCCTGGTTGACATCCTCGGGATCGCCGACCTGCCGTAGTCCCGTCGGGTGCGGCCACATGCGGGCAGTCACATAGAAGCCGCCGAGCAGGTAGCACACGAGGGTGATGAGCAGCGGCCGTCTGGCCCAGGCCAGCGGCCGGCGCTGAGGCTCCTGCGATGACTCGGCCACCTCCGTGGCAAGTCTCGTCACCGCCGCCTCCTCTTGGATTTCGGGTCTGTCCGGACCACAGATCTTGCCCTCGCTATGCCATCGCCGCTCCGCGGCAAAGACAGCGCAATACTCTGGCCAACCTGGCGTCAGCTACTGCAGCATTGCGGCGCGTTAACGATGATTTCCCCACGCACGCTAGCCGAAGCAGCGAAAATGTAGTCGCCAGTTTACGGTACGGTCTACAGCGACTGGGGCGATTAGCCCAGTGTCAGATACTTGACCATGCTGCGATGGTCCCAAACTGCCCCGACGCGGTTAGCGGGCAACTCTGGTAGGTAGGCTCTTAGCGCTGCCGTAGCCCTCATAGGGGAGTCATTCGTGCAAGACCTGAAGGTTACTGGCCTGCAGGCAACGTCAACCGGCCTTCCGAGGCGTACCCGGCTTGGGCCGGACAGCCTCTTCTGGCTGATCCTGGTGTCTGTGGCCTTCCTGGCTGCCGAGCTTACTCCGGCGCTGCTCCGGATGCCGCTGGGCGCGGACGAGATCACTTACATCGCCCGGACGAGCGCGCACGCCTCGGGCGTCTCGCTGCCGCCCGTTCACGGGCAGGGCGCCGGGCTGCTGGCAGCGCCGGTCACTCTGCTGACGGACTCGCTGACGGCCGTCCGGGTGTGGATGTCGGTCCTGTCGGCGGTCGGCCTGTTCCTGAGCGTCCTGTGCTGGCGCGGCCTGCGGCCGATGTGGGTGCTGGCTCTCGGCGAGCTGATCTTCGCGGGCCTGGCCATCAGCCAGAACAGCGGCGTCCAGGTCTACCCCGACTGGTGGGGCGGTCTCGCCGTGCTGGCGCTCACCGGCCTGTTCCTGCATGCGGTCAGGGGCACGATGAGCAACCGGGTCGCCCTGCCCCTGATCGCGCTCGTCAGCCTCGTCATCGTCCTGATGCGGCCGCAGAACATCGTCTTCCTGATGGGCCCGGCGATCCTCGCCGCCCTGGTGGTCCGCCGCTGGCGCAAGCTGAAGGTGCTGATCGCCATGGCGGTCGGCATCGCGCTCGGCTGCCTGGAGTGGGTCGCCGGGGCGTACATCTGGTACGGGGGCCTGTCCCAGCGGGTGCAGCTAGCCGGGCAGGAGCCGCCGGCTTTCCGCCTGTACTTCTCAGTGGGCACCCAGGTGAAAGTGCTGAACGGTCCCTGGTACTGCATCCCTCCCGGCTGCAGGGGCTGGGCGGTGCCGGCCGAGTCCCCGTGGTGGGCGGCGTTCCTCGGGATCGCGATCCTCGGCTTCTGCATTGGCTGGCGGCGGCGCTCGATGCGGGCGTCGACAGTGCTGGCCGGTGCCACCGCCCTGTGGGTCTTCGCCCTCTACTCGTTCCTGGTGCCGTTCGGGGCGCCGCGCTACATCATCCCGTCGCTCGCGCTGCTGGCCATCCTGGCCGCGGACGGGATCGCCTGGGCGGTCACCGAGGGTCGCTGGCGCAAGACCGCTATCGCCATCTCCTGCGTGTTCCTGGCATCGGGCCTGGTCACCCAGCGGATGATCCTGCAGCATCAGGTGTCGCTGCAGCGCGACACTCGCAACTACTACGTCCAGCAGGCCGACCAGTTGATCAAACTCGGGGTCCGTCCGCCATGCGCGATGCTGTCGCCGTCCATCGGCTACTTCGTCGGCTGCTCGGCACCGTGGACGGGCATGTCGATGCCGGCCTACCTGGCCCGCACGCCGCAGGGCCTGAAGGGCTGGCGCCTGCTGCAGCTGCCGGGCCTGTCGATGATTGTGTACGTGCCAGCCGGCAGCCCGCTGCTCAAGACACAGACCACGACGGCGTTCCGCGAGCTGCTGCTGCCGTCCTCCGGCTGATGCCTCGTGCGGGTCCGGCCGCGGACCTAGGATCCGCCGCGCGGCCCCGCGAACGCCGCGCTGTCGTGGCAGACGTTGGTGCTGCCGGTAATCCCGCCGTACGTCCTCGCCAGATTCGGCGGCTGAGCCGCGGCCCGCGCCGCCGGACTGTCCGTCGGCCCGGCCGGGGCTCGCGCCGCCGCCTGGGCCGCAGGGTGGTCTGCCGAGTGCGCTGGCGATGGCCGGTCTGCACCCGTCCCGCGCACCTGGCCGCGGCCGACGGCAGACGCCGGACCGCGGTCGGCCTGGCGGTGCTCCCTGGCGGCCGGCTGCACGGACCGGTCATGCGCGAGCGCGCTGAACAGCGCCGCGTCGCTGGCCGGCCAGCTGACCCAGTCCGGGTTCTGCGGGTAGGCGACCGTAGGCAGCTCCACGAACTGCACGGCGCCCGGCCGCAGGCTGCGCAGGCTGTCCACGATGGTGATCATCGTGGACAGGCTCAGCCCGGCGTCGGTCGTCATCGATTTCGCCGCATCCGTGATCACCGACAGGATCCGCGCCGGGTTCGACGTGAGGTCGCTGTGCTCGACGCCCTGCAGGATCGAGGCCATCAGGTACTGATCACGGCGGATGCGCTGCAGGTCAGAGCCCTCGCCGATGTAGCGGGCGCGCCAGAAGGCCAGGGCCTCGGGCCCGTACACGTGGTGCCGTCCTCTGCTCAGGTGCAACTTCGACAGCGGGTCGTTGACCGGGAACGGCAGGCAGATGCTGACGCCGCCGACGTCGTCGATCACCTTCTCGAAGCCGGTGAAGTTGAGCTCGATGAAGTGATCAAGGTGCAGGTGGGTGGTCTGCTCGATGGTCTTCCACAGGCAGCCAGGGCCGCCGTAGGCAAAGGTCGAGTTGATCTGCTCGACCTGCCCGGGCTGAGCCGTCTGACCAGGCGAGCCGGCCTCGGCCGGGCACGACAGGACAGGAACCACCGAGTCGCGCGGGATGCTGAGCACGATAACGCCATGATCCGCCGGGGCGATGTGCAGGATGATGATGGTGTCCGAGCGCTGGCCGGTCACCTGCGCCCCGAACTTCCGGTTCGCTCCCGCCCGGGTGTCCGAGCCGATCAGCAGGATGTTCATCGCACTGGTGAACTTGGGTGGCTGCGGCCCGAGGCCGGTGACCGTCACCCGGTGGATGCTGTCCCATACCGACCGGAATTTGAGGTAGGCGCCGAGCGAGGCGACGACAAGGACGAGGGCGAGAGCCGCGGCGACCCAGCCGAAGACTCGCTTCCAGGCTGAGCGCGTCCCCCTGCCGGTTCGCGCGCTCCCCTGGCTGCCGGTCATATCCCCGCTCTTGCTCATGATCTTGGCGGGAATCCTTGCCAGCGGGGCTGCTTCTAACCGCTCGCCTCGGCGTTCTTTACCAATTTCACCCTCTCGGGCCAGTGCGCTTTCCCTCCGTAAATCCGGCAAGAAGTATCGCAGTGAAGCGATAGCAGTGAATTCCGGATTTCTGCCCGCTGGCCGGGCGCGGGACGACGAGGGGGCGGCTTGCATGCCACTGTCCAGCAAGATCAGGGCGGGAACGCGCGGGCGACATCGTCTGCCGCCCGCCGTCGCGCGGTCCGGCCATGCAACCAGCGCGCCCGGCGGCGGTCTTTAAATTCGCGTCAGGGAAGAGCAGCTATTGGGCCGCTGGCTAATCGCCGTCAGGCCCGGCAAATGCGCCGCTGTCGCTGCAGATATTGGTGTTCCCGGTAATTCCGCCATAGGTCTGCGCGAGGCTCGAGATCGCCGAGCCGGAACTCGAGCTACTGGCAGACGAACTCAGCGAGGTGAAAGTCGAGCCGAGTATCAGGTGCAGCGTCGAGCTGGTCAGGTTCGGATCCTGCTTGAGCGTGACGTTACTCACCAGCTTGGCCAGGGTCTCCGCCGCGGGCAGGTCGGCGGAGCTGGCGTACTCGATCACCGAGCCGCTGTAGGTGTCGCTGGGAGCGTTCGACGCCTTGCCGACCACGTCGAACCCGCGGGTGGTCAGGCTGGCAGCTGTGGTGGCCCCGATGCCGTACGTGGTCGAGCCGTTGAGTACCTTGACCGCAACCTGGGCCGGGCTGACGGTCTTCACCTTCGTTTTCGAGGTCTTGGGCAGCTTGGTGTCGTGCGAGATGGCACTGAACAGGTCGTTGGCCTGCGGCTGCTGCCACTGGACCCAGTTGCTGTTGCCGACAGCCGGCGCCTCTGTCGAGTCGACCCACTGGGCGTTCCCGCTGTAGTTGGTCCACGGGACGGTGACGAACTGAACGGACTCGGTCGAGATGCCGCGGAGGTCCTCGCCGATCCTCAGCATGGTCTCCGGCGACAGGCCGCTGTCGGTCGTGACGTAGTCGTGACTGGTCAGCGTGTCGATCACGCTGAGCATCGTGCTCGGGCTCTTCAGCAGGCCGCTGTGCTCGATGCCCTGCAGCAGCGAGGCCATCAGGAACTGGTCGCGCTGGATGCGCTGCGGGTCGTCGCCCATGCCGACGTCTTCCCTGGTGCGCCAGAACGCCAGTGCTTCCTTGCCGTAGACGTGGTGCCGGCCGGCGCTCAGGTCGAGGCCGGATACCGGGTCGTTGACGGCCGCCGGCAGGCAGACCTCGACACCGTGCAGGGCGTCGATGACCTTCTCGAAGCCGACGAAGGTCAGCTCGACGAAGTCATTGATGTGGATGCCGGTCGTCTGCTCGACGGTCTCCCACAGGCAGCCGGGGCCGCCGTAGGCAAAGCTCGAGTTGATCTGCTCGACGTTGCCTGACGGCTGCGCGGTCTGGCCGGGCGCGCCATCCTCCGCGGTGCAGCCCAGGATCGGCACGACCGAGTCCCGGGGGATGCTGATCACGGCGATCTGGTGCGCTCCGGGAGCGATGTGCAGCACCATGACCGTGTCCGACCGCGCGCCGGCGATGTTGCTGCGGCCGCCGATGGCGCCGTTCTTGCCGACCCTGGTGTCCGAGCCGATCAGCAGGATGTTCATGGCGTTCGGGTCGGCGGGCGGGCGCTTGCCGTGCAGGTCGCTGGAGACGTTGATGCGGCTGATCCCGTCCCACACCGAGCGGTACTTGATGTACGCGGCCAGGGAGCCGCCAGCCAGGACGAGTGCGACCATCACGGCCAGGCCGCCGAGAATCAGCGTTGACGTGGAACGCCTTCTCGGCTTCTGGCGGCCGGCCTTGCCAGCCGGAACAGGACCGGTTCCGGCCCAGCTCTGGTCACCGGGATCGTCGTGGCGGCGCATAGCTCCTCGGGGGTCGGGTGCCGTCGCTAGGTCAGCCGCCTGGCAGACACCAGGTTGCCGTCCATCGTACGTGGTCTAAATAGGAGGAATCACAATGGCGGGTAAAGCTAGCGGCAGCTGGCAGGCAGCCGGGCTTCTGGCGCGGCAGACTCCGCCGCGGCCCGCGCGGCAGTGCTTGCCGTGCCGGCCCCTGCGGTCAGTGATTTCGGACCCTAGCGCTAGTCGGAATCCGGGGGCCGCGCCTTTACAGTTGAGCCGTGCCCCCTCCGGACAGCCAAGGCCCCGGCGCCGGCCTGAACCAGGAGCCTGCTCCGCCCGGCCGGCGCAGCGATGAGCCGCTGGCACCGGCTGGCGGCGCGGTCGCCCCGGCGACCATGCGCTGGCGGCGGCTGCTGGACTGGCCGGCGGCGCAGAGCGCCGGCGCCCGCTCCGCTGACATCGCGGGGGCGCTGCTGGCCCGGCTGACTGTCCTGCCTGCACTGCTCATCCTCGCCTGGCTGATCCCGGGGCTGCCGCTCCTGCTGGGCGGTGCCTTCCTCCCTGTACCCATGCTGCTGATTTCAGTCCCGCTCGCGGTCGCGCTGATCGTCAACGGACTGCGGGTCGTCCCGTCTCGCTGGCCCCGCCTGCTTCCCGGCGACCGGACAGTCGAGCCGGCCTGGGCCACGTGGTTCGGCCTCCTCGGGACGATCGCCGTGGTTGCCGGGCTCACCGGATGGCAGCTGACCGAGAGTTCGTCGGCGCTGATCGTCCTCCGTGATCCTGGCACTTACCTGCAGACTGGCTACTGGATTGCGCAGCATGGCTCGCTGCCTGTCCCGCAGGCACTGGCCGCGTTCGGTGGCGCGCATCCGGGACTGAGCTTCGCCAGTACCGGATTCCTGGCTCGCGGGACGTCGCTGTACCCGACCGTCCTGCCGGGGCTGCCGATGCTGCTGGCGGCCGGTTTCTGGGTCCACGGCGTCACCGGTGCGGCCGCCATGACCGCGGTGCTCGGCGGGCTGGCCACGCTGTCGTTCGCGGGCCTTGTGGCCAGGCTGGCCGGTCCGCAGTGGGCCCCGGCCGGCGCACTGGTCCTCGGGCTCTGCCTCCCGCAGCAGTACATCGGCCGGACGTCGCTGAGCGAGACGGCACTGCAGATCCTGCTGTTCGGCGGGCTGTGCCTGCTGGCCGATTCGCTCATCGTGCGGCCGCTGGACCTGGCCGGGCGCCTCGGACCCTGGCTGACGCCGCCGGTTCTGCTCGCCGCGCTGGCCGGGGCGTCGCTCGGGTTCGGTCTCGTGGTGAGTTTCGATGCGCTGGTGTACCTGCTGCCGGTCATCCCCGTCGGCTGCGTACTGGTCTGCGGCCGCCGGCCTCAGGCCAGCGCGTTCCTGGCAGGTAATGTCCTTGGGGTTTGCTTCGGGCTGCTTGGCTGCTTCCTGCTGGCCCGGCCGTTCCTGGACACGGTCGGGCACACGGTGGCGCTGGCCGGCGTGGTCGCCGTGTGGCTGATCGTGATGTGCATGGTGGCATTCCAGCTCACGCGGGTCGGGCGCGTCCGCCAGTTCGTGCCGAGGATTCTCGCGCGGCGGCCGTTGCGGTGGCTGCCCGAGGCGGGTGCGGTACTCGCTGCCGCCACGCTGGTCGGGTTCGTTGTCCGGCCGTACGTCCAGATTGTCCGCGGCCATCCGGACCTGGCCGAGTATGACTTCATCGCGTCCCTGCAGCGGCTGCAGGGACTGCGGGTCGACCCGACGAGGATGTACTCGGAGCAGACGCTCTACTGGGTCATCTGGTACATCGGCCTGCCGACAGTCCTGCTCGCGGCGTTCGGCCTCGCTATCGTCGTCAGGCGCTGCCTGCGCGCCCTGCTGACCTGGCGCGATCCGGACGGAGTGTGGCGGGTCTGGGCGCTGCCGCTGGCCGTATTCTGCGCCGGATCGCTGGTCGTGCTGTGGGCACCTGATATCGAGCCGGACCAGCCGTGGGCCAGCCGCCGGCTGATCGTGATGGTGATTCCCGGGCTGATCGTGTGCGCGCTGTGGGCTGCCTCCTGGCTGGCGCGCTGGGCCCGCGATCGCGGCGCGCAGCCGGTGACCGCGGCGGTGGCGGGGGCGTTCTGCGTGGCGGCGATGCTGGTGCCGACGGCGGCGACGACGTTCGGCGTCGGGCTCAGCCATACCGGGAGGTCCGGCGGGCTGACGCCGGTCGCGCAGGGCCTGGCCCTGACCAGGACCGGCGCCGGTGAGGTGACCGCCGTTCGCGAGCTGTGCGCGCGGATCCCGCCTGACGCCTCGGTCATCATCGTGGACTGGCCGACGGCGTCGCGGTTCTCCCAGCTGATCCGCGGGATGTGCGGCGTGCCGGTTGGCTGGATGGCCGGCCAGCCTGTCGCCGCGGTCGAGGCCGTGATCCGGGCGGTGTCGGCGGCCGGGCGGCGGCCGCTGCTGCTGGCGAGCACGCCGGGCCGGCTGACCGCCTTCGGCGGGACGGCACCGCTTCGCATTCTGGACCTGACCACTACCGAGGACCCGCACGAGCTGACCCAGCTGCCGACAGCGCCGGACCGGATCCGCTACCAGGTCTGGATGGCGGCGGGTGCTGCCAACGGCTCCAGAACCTGAGCCGGCAGCGACCCCTGATTTGCCAGTGGCACGGGGGTGCCCATAAAGTGGGTGCACACGACGCGGGGTGGAGCAGTTCGGTAGCTCGCTGGGCTCATAACCCAGAGGTCGCAGGTTCAAATCCTGCCCCCGCTACTAGGAAGTGCACGTCAGGGGCCTGATCGCCAGGAGGCGGTCGGGCCTCTTGATCGTTTGTCCGTGGGTTGTCCGCGGGATCCAGCCCCGATTGGCCTCACCAGGCGGGGGAGAATGGCATGGAACGACATCGCGAGCGTGCGGTGCAGTGGACATGGCGCATGGGGCTGCCCATGCCGTGGGGACAGACGCTGGAACATCCAGTGAGCCCCCTTCAGTTGCTGGAGTTCCCGCTAGCGTTCACCAGAACGATCTTCTGTCGCCGGATGACTTTGTGAAGCGGCCGGTGAGCGAGGTGTGGGCGCTGACCAGGCTGCCCGCCGCCCAGGTCGCCACCGGTCCGGGACCTGGGCCTGCCAGTCCCGCAAGCAGCAGCGCGAGCCCTCCTCGCCAGCGGTGAGAGCTCCGGCCAGCTCGCCGGCCGGGACATCGATCAGGGAACACGGCAGCATGGGCACGATCTCTCTGTAGATCGATTCTGGTTACAGCCAGATGCCAGCGCAGCACGCCAACCGCGGTGACAACGTGACCCGGCACGACGCCGTGCCGGACGAGTGTGGTGGGCTCGCTGCCTCGCGCCGGGTGGCCAGGTCGACGATCGGGCGCGGGGTAGGGATGGTCAGGGGTCATGCCGCGCCTCGATGCGGGTCGCCAGGTCGAAGACCGTGACGATCTCCCTGGTGTAGTTGCCGATGTCGAACTCCGGCTCCGGGGCCAACCGGGACGGCACGGCGTCGATTGCGGCGCGAACCGCGATTGCCATGACGTGCGGGTCGAAGTCAGGGCGGAGCTGGCCGGCTGTTTGGAAGCCAGACAACAGATGCTCAAGGGCGCGGACCGCGTCGAGCACGTCGCTATCGCCGTAGAAGAGGCGTCGCCCGTCCGCGCTGCGTGCGATCTCGGAGACGGCGATCAGGTCCTTGCGGTTCTCGCGCATGAACGCGAGGTTCGATTCGATATAGGCCCGCAGCATTCCCGGGCCGGTGGACCCGGCGAGGATCCGCGGACGCATGTAGGCCATGCCCTTCTCGATCACGTCGCGGACGACCTGCTTCATGAGGTCGTCCTTGCCTGTGAAGTGGTAGCTGATGAGGCCTCGGCTGATCCCCAATCTCTCAGCGATGCGGGCGAAGGACGCTCCCGCGTAGCCGAAGTCGGCGATCGTGTCGATCGCCGCCACCACGATCTGCGCCCGTCGGGCGGTCTCGATGAAGGTCCGTTCCTCGCCGTCGGCCGCGGCTCCTGGCTGCATGACCAGGAAATTAGCATACTGTCCAGCCAGCGTGCTACCGTCGAGCTATGCGCGCTGCAGAGATGGCGTCATACGTCCGCGATGAGAGACGGAGCCTGCCGGGCGACGACGCGACGATGTCCCACCTGGCACCCAGCCGACCGGGACATCACGAGGTGCCCGCTCATACCGAAGCGCCGCCGCGGTCGGGCAGCCCTGCGAGACGCCCATGACGCCGCAGCCAGCAGCTCAAGTGGCCGGCGGCGCTGAACCGACCAGTGATGCCTCGACCCTCGACGGCCCGAAGGCTGAGTCTGCTCTGGTGGTCAAGCACTTGACAAAGCGGTTCGGTGACCGTGTCGCGTTCGATGATGTCTCATTCGAGGTTGGCTACGGCGAGGTGTTCGGCTTCCTCGGCCCCAACGGGGCCGGGAAGACCACGACGGTGCGAACGCTCGGCACGCTGCTCGCGCCGAGCTTGGGATCGGCGATCGTCGCCGGTATCCCGTTGAATGCGGAGAACGGTTCTGCGATCCGGTCGCGGATCTCGATCATGCCGGAGTCCCCGGGGTTGTACCTACGTCTGACGGTGATGGAGAACCTGGAGTGCTTCGCCGGGCTCTACGAGCTGGACGACGTTCGCGGGCGCATCGAACGGGCGCTGCGGGCGGTCAACCTTGAAGACCGTGCGGGCGACCAGTGCGGATCGCTCTCAAAGGGTCTGCGTCAGCGCGTTGCGCTCGCGCGCGCGCTGCTCAACGACCCCGCCGTGTTGTTCCTGGATGAGCCGACGTCTGGCCTTGATCCCGTGGCCACGCGGGAGGTTCACGGGCTGATCGCCTCGCTTCGGGAGCGGGGAGTGACGATCTTCCTCACCACCCACCGATTGGAGGAGGCCGAGCGGCTGTGCCATCGGGTGGCGATCGTGAGTACGACGTTGCGAATGATCGGCCGGCCCGCCGAGCTGCGCGACCAACTGTTCAGCCGATCTCTGGACGTGCGAGTCCGCGCGCCGCTGGAAGATCCGAACGCAGTGCTCGGCGCTCTGCCAGGGGTCGACGGATGGGAGCAGGCGCCGTCCGGCTATACGCTCGCCGTCTCAGACCCTGAGATTGCCGCCCCGCAGGTGGCACGGGCGCTGGTCGGCGCCGGCGCTGACATCCTGTCGATCGCCGAGTCTCATCACTCGCTAGAGGACGTCTATCTCGAGCTGATCGACGAGGACGCGGAGGCCAAGAGCCGATGAGCTTCAGCTGGACACGCGTCAGGGCGATCGCCGTCAAGGAGCTGCGGGACTATCGCCGCAACCGCTTCGTGATCGGCACGATGACCGTGCTGCCGCTTCTGTTCATCATCCTGCCGTTGATCCAGGTGTTCCACACCTATGCGCACGTGCACAGCACCAACCTCAACCTGCACGTCGGCGCCTCGATGCTCTACATGCTGGTGATCCCGGCGTTCCTGCCCTCCAGCCTGTCCGCCTACTCGGTCGTCGGAGAACGCGAGCAGGGCACCCTGGAGCCCGTCCTGATCACCCCGATCCGCCGCGAGGAGTTCCTCATCGCCAAGGCGCTCGCCGCCTTCGTTCCGACCCTTGGCATCGCCTACCTGGTCTTCGGCATCTTCCTCGCCGCTGCGGCTCTCTTTGCCAACCCGGTGATCGCCTCAGCGATCTTCTCGGGCACGCACGTGCTGCTTCAACTGCTGTTCACCCCGCTGCTCGCCGGCTGGGCGATCTGGGTGGGGATCGCGGTCTCCGCCCGCTCCACTGACGTGCGCAGCGCCCAGCAGCTGAGTGTGCTCGGCACCCTGCCGCTGCTGGCCATCCTGGCGCTGATCTCGCTCAACGTCATCGCCGTGTCGGCCGGCCTCGCTGTCGGCCTCGCGGCGGTCTTGCTGGCCATCGACCTGCTCGCCTGGCGGACCGTAGCGGCGATGTTCGACCGCGAACGACTCATCACCGGAAGACGTACCTGACGCCAGCGCCCCCCGGGCTTGGACCCTCTGACCCAGCAAGAATGCGGAGACCGGAATGCCACCCACCGTCGTACTGGAACGCAAGACCACCGGCATCATGGAGCTTCGGCGCAAACCGTTTCGAGTCATTCTGGACGGCGACTCAGCCGGATCGATCGACCGGAACCAGACCGTCGAACTATCAGTAGAGCCCGGCCCGCACACGCTTAAAGTCAGAGTCGGCCGATACTCGAGCCAGGCGTGTTCCTTCAACGCCGCGAACGGTTCGAACATCCGCTTCCGCTGCAACGGAGCGATCCTCTGGCCCCAATACGTCGCGTCGCTCTTCGTGCCCACGATCGGCCTCAAGCTCAAACGCGAGTAGCTACCGGGCGGCCAGATCCCGCAGCTAAATCCTTCCCGTGCCGCCAGCGGGAGACATGCCGGGCCGATCGTCGGGCGGGGGCCACTGCCCGTCGCGCCGAAGGGCCAGAAGTCACCGGGCTCGGGCGGAACACGGTCGCAGCCGTGTCGGGGATGGGCCACAGGCAACGAGGCTATCCCCAAGCGGCGCCGCACCAGCAGTTCTGCGCTCCTTAATCACGACTGGAGGCTTCGTCAGCAACAAGTGGCTAATCGGCGGCCCGGCCTTGACTCTCGGGCGCCCGAGGGTTGGATGCTGCTGGTGTGGACTCAGGCGAGTTGGTCGGTGTCGGCGCGTTCGCGCAGTTGTCAGGGCTGACGGTAGAGACGTTGCGGCACTACCACCAGGTCGGCCTGCTCGTGCCGGTCGAGGTCGATGACCGCACCGGCTACCGCCGCTACGGGCTGCGCCAGTTGCCGCGAGCGCGCACCCTTGCCGCGTTGCGGGACGTCGGCATGCCGCTGGAGGATGCCGCCGCCATCGTCGACGCCACTGACCGAGGCGCGCGCCGGGCGCGGCTCGTCGAGCACCGCCGACGTCTGACGGAGGCGGCCCGGCAGGCGGCCGGCCGGGTCGACGCAATGGACCGGATAATCGTGAGAGAGGACGTCATGGAGTCACCGCTGCGGATCCATGAAGGGGCGCCAGCGCTCTCAGACGAGAGGCTTGCGAGGGAACTGCTGGGCACTCTTGACCGGACGGACTTCGGTCACCTTGGTCTCCGGCACGAGGGCAAAGTGCGTGACAGCTACGTCGACGGCGACGTTCGCACCATTGTGACCACCGACAGGCTGTCGGCTTTCGACCGGCTCCTCGGGACTATCCCGTTCAAGGGACAGGTACTCAACGAGATAGCGAACTACTGGTTCGACGCCACCTCCGACATCATCTCTAATCACCTCCTGGAGATCCCTGACCCCAACGTCATGCGCGTCCGCGAGTGCGATCCGGTGCCGCTTGAATTCGTCGTTCGCGCCTACATCACGGGCGTAACGAAGACATCGTTGTGGGTCAACTACGAGGCGGGCGCGCGGAACATTGCCGGCAACCTGATGCCCGACGGGCTTCGCAAGAACGAGCGACTCGAGGCTCCGCTCCTGACCCCGACGACCAAGTCCGAAGTGCATGATCGAAACATCGATCGCGACGGCGCAATCGCCGAGGGTCTCGTGACCGCGGACCTATTCGACCGGTGCGCCGACGTCTGCTTCCGGCTGTTCGCTCGGGGCACCGAACTCGCGGCCCAGCGCGGCCTGATCCTCGTGGATACGAAGTACGAGTTGGGTCTGCTCGGTGACGAGATCGTGCTCATTGACGAAGTGCACACGCCTGACAGCTCGCGCTACTGGTACGCAGACACCTACGACGAGCTCTTCCGGAAGAACGAGGATCAGCGAGCGCTCGACAAGGAGCCGCTGCGAGAGTGGATGGTAGAGCGAGGGTTCCGCGGCGACGGAGAGCCCCCCGTGATGACCGACGAGCTCCGTATCGCGACCGCAACCCGCTACATCCTTCTCGCTGAGCAACTGACTCAGCGATCGTTCGAGGCCTCAGAGCTCACCGCAGCCGAACGGGTCGCCAGCGTCCTCCGCGGCTGACTGCCCGCGACCGCCGGACGGGCGAGACAGGCAGGGACGGGCTCCCCGCCAGGGCAGCTCCCGCGACGTAGCATTCCGAAAGTGGAGACGGCAGCGCTTAACCCCCGGGTCCTCGTAATCGGGCTCGATCCGTATCGGGTCCCGGGGCCCTGGGACCCCAAGCCGGTAGCCGACGCGATCGAGGTGGGAATAGCGCAATTCGCTGACCACGCGCTCGGCGTCGAAGCGTGCCTGTTCGGCCTTGACGGCAGCGACGACGTGGCGGCGGTCGTCACCGCGGCGTTGCGTGCCCGGGTATGGGACTGCGTCGTCATCGGCGGCGGAGTCCGGGGCCAGCTCGAGCTGTTCGAGCAGGTGGTCAATCTTGCGCGCCGCTATGCTCCCGGCGCCGCCATCGCATTCAGCAGCACCCCGGCTGACACGTTCGATGCAGCTGCTCGCTGGGTTGACCTGTCCGGATCGGCCAGCTCCGGATAAGGCCCGAGCGGACGAGCCGGCTGTCGCAGGCCGGCATCAGGAGCTCGTGAGGATCACGAGTTGCTGAGTCGCCCGGGTCATCGCGACGTAGCGGTCGACCGCTCCTTCGATACCCGTGCCGAACGCCTCCGGGTCGATCAGGATGACCAAGTCGAACTCGAGGCCCTTCGCGAGTTCCGGGATCAGCGACTGGACGCGGGCGGTCGCCCGGAACGACGGATCACCGATGACGCACGCGACCCCTTCGCCCTCGGCATGGGCGGCGAGCCACCGGTCGAGGATCGCGCCCAGCTCCGACACAGATTCATGCACGACGGGAAGGCCGCTGCTGCGGATCGAGGTCGGCACGTTGGCGTCCGGGAGCACGGCCCGGATGACGGGCTCCGCCTCCGCCATTACCTCTTCCGGCGTCCGGTAGTTGATGGTCAGGGATGCCAGGCTGATCTGGTCGAGCCCGATCCGGCTGAGGCGTTCCTGCCACGACTCCGTGAACCCGTGCCTGGCCTGCGCGCGGTCCCCGACGATGGTAAAGCTCCTGGACGGGCAGCGGAGCAGCAGCATCTGCCACTGTGCGTCACTCAGCTCCTGAGCCTCGTCCACGACGATGTGCGCGAACGGGCCGGCGAGCCGGTCAGGGTCGGGACCGGGCAGCACGGCTTCATTGACCAGCGCGTCCTTGAAGTCCTCACCGCGCAGCATCGTCACCAGACCCATGCCGTACTCGTCGTCCGCCGCCTCAATCAGGTTGTCGACGACCCTGTCCATCTGCTCGCGTTCGGCGGCGACAGCCACTTCCTGGCGGCGCTTGCGCCGTGATGCCTCCGGGTCGCCGAGCCGCTGCCGTGCTGCGTCCAGCAGCGGCAGGTCGGACAGCGTCCAGGCCTGAGCGTCCCGGCGCTGCAGTTGCCGGACCTCATCGCCGGTGAGCCAGGGAGCGCACATCCGCAGATAGGCAGGCACTGACCACAGGTCTCCGACGAGGTCGGCCGCCTCGATCAGCGGCCAGGCCCGGTAAAGGGCCGTGAGCAGGTCCCTGTTCTGCAGCAGCGACTTGCGAAACAGGTCGGCGGGCACGTCCCCGTCGTGCTTGTCCATCAGGATCGCTACCAGTTCGTCGAAGATCTGATCGCGGGCCTCGTTGTGCGGAGTACCGGGCTCCGGTGCCTCGAAGGCCTCGGCCCAGTCGTCCGCGCTCAGCCAGATGTCAGACCACTGGGTCTCGACCGTCATCCCCGCAGCGGGCGGCTTCTCGTAGAACCTGACGGCCGGCTCGATCGCCGTCACCAGGTCCGCGGACGACTTCAGCCGTGCCACATCCGGGTCGCCCTCGCTGCCTGCTGCCGCTCCTTCGGCGATGAGATCACGCAGGGTGCAGAGCTGCACGCCATCCTCGCCAAGAGACGGGAGCACGTCGGAGACGTAAGCCAGGTAGGGCTGGTGCGGACCGACGAACAGCACGCCGCCCCGGCGATGGCCGAGCCGAGGGTCGGAGTAGAGGAGGTAGGCGGACCGGTGCAGGGCGACGACGGTCTTCCCCGTACCCGGACCGCCATCAACGACGAGCGCACCGCGAGATCCGGCGCGGATGATGGCGTCCTGGTCGGCCTGGATGGTGCCGAGCACGTCCCGCATCCGGGGTGACCGGCTGCTCCCCAGGCTGGCGATAAACGCGGACTCGTCGTCGAGCGAGGCGAGGTGCCCGGCGAACCCGTCCGAGCTGAACACCTCGTCCCAGTAATCGCTGATCCGGCCGCGGGTCCAGCGGTACCTGCGGCGGCTCGCCAGGCCCATAGGGTTGGCGTGGGTCGCTCCGAAGAAGGGCTCAGCGGCAGGGGAGCGCCAGTCGACGAGCAGCCGGCGGCAGGCCGCGTCGGTGAGGCCAAGCCGTCCGATATACACGGGCCCGGAGTTGTCCGCGCGGACCATGTGCCCGAGGCAGAGGTCAAGACCGAAGCGCCGCAGTGCGCGCAGGCGAGTGGTCAGCCGGTGGATCTCGAGGTCCCGGTCCAGCGCCTTCTGGCCGATGCCGCCGGGCGCCTGCCGCTCAGCATCGAGGCGGCCGGACAGATCCGCGATCGACTGCTCGAGGCTCTGCGCAATGGCAGCGAAGTGCTGCTCGTCGCCGGCGATCAGCCTCGGATCGGCTTTGGCCGCGAGGCGGTCGGGGAGGTCGAAGGCGCTGGGAGTCAGCGGGCTCACGTCATCAGCTCCGATCTGAGGCCGTCGGCAAGGCGCCGCGCGAGTGGCATCTGGACTGGCCTGACCAGCGATTCTGCGGCATGACCCGGGTCTTGCCGCAAGCCCGGGGGTGCGCTATAAGTTGAAAGTGGAGGGGTGCGTGTGTCCCCGCCCCTCAATCCGGCGGTCACTAAGTCCAGGACCGAAGTCCTGCGAACCGGTGCCGCATGGCCCTGCGCCTGACTGCCTCTCCGGCGGGATGCTCTGATCAGCTCACTAAGTGAGCTGACCGGGCCGTAAGCCCGCAACACAAGGAGAGATGGAAAATGCGCAGGAGGACATTCGACGCACTGGCGACTGCGGCCGGGCTGCTGCTTGTGGTGGTCCTGGCGGTGGCCGGCGTGCTGCTGATCTGGGGGCATTCCTATGCCAACAACCAGGTGGCCAGCCAGCTGTCGGCACAGAAGATCGTGTTCCCGACGACCAGCAGCCCGGAGTTCACGATCCTGCCCGCGGCCAACCGCGCGCAGATGGGCAAGTACGCCGGCCAGCTGATGACCACCGGCGCGCAGGCCGAGACCTACGCCAACTACTTCATCGGCCGGCACCTGTTCCTGATCGGCGGCGGCAAGACCTACTCGCAGCTGTCGGGTGAGTCGCTGGCCCAGCCGAAGAACCTGGCGCTGGCCGCGCAGGTCCAGACCGTGTTCCGCGGCACCACGCTGCGCAGCATGCTGCTGGAGGCCTACGGATTCTGGCAGCTCGGCCAGATCGCGCTGATCGCCGCGGTCTGCTCGTTCATCGCCGCCGGCCTGATGCTGATCCTGTCGGTCCTCGGGTTCGTGCACCTGCGGCGCACCGCCCCCGAGACCGAGATCCTGCCCAAGGTCGCCCCCCGGGTCGAGGTCAACACCGCCTGATCCGCCGCGCGCCTAGCGCGCAAGCCCGGCCAGCCGCCGCCCGTCCGCATCCGCGGGCGGGCGGCGCCATTGCGGCTCCGTCTTCTGCCGCAGCTGCGGGCTACGCGTCCGGCAGTTCCAGGGAAGCCAGCGCCTCGCGAACGCGGGCGACTCGCTCGTCGTCCCATCTGATCGCAGGGTCGGGTTCGAGGAAAGCCGTCGCGATTCCGGCAAGGCCGATGGCTGGCAGGGCCCACTCGCTGGTGCCTGCCGCCCCGAACGGGCTCGCCTGCACCCGCTGCGAAGCTATGTCGGGCATGGACAGGGCCATGATGACCAGCCCGCGCATGGTGGCATTGAGCAGTGTGGCGAGAGACCGGAACGTGGCGTTCAGCTCCGGCCGCAGCCGGTAGCCGAACAGGTCCGCCATGTAGTCCCAGGCTCGGGCTATCCGGGCTATGCGGTCTTGCTCGGACTCGGCAAGAGCCCCCTGCACCTGGTCGCGGAGCCTGCCGTCGGCCAGGCTCATGAACGTTGCGTTCAAGGCGACATAGGTCCGCCACTTCGCCGACCCGTAGAGGGACTGGAAGTCGGACAGTGCGAGCTGCCGGAACAACTCGACGAGCAGACCGTTCCGGAGCTCGGCTGTCGCGAGCCAGCCCGGGTGCGCGGCCACGATCTGCCTGATCAGCTCCAGTTCCTCGCTCACGATCGACGGAGTGGCGTCCTTCGCCAGCTCCTTCACCAGGTCGCTGAAGAACAGGTCCTTATGCGGCCAGCGGCGGTAGACCGAGCTGCGCGATACGTCCGCGGAGCGGATGACGTCCTCGAAGCTGATGTGATCCAGGCTCACGGTCAGGCCGGCCCGGTGCACCATGTCGGAGGCCGCGGTGAGCATGCGCCGCTCCGTCTCCTGGTCCGGCAGCCGGCGGCCCCTGCGGGCCAGGCCTGTCGGCGCCGTGTCTGGCTGGGCCTTGCTGGTCACGCGCATCCATCCTTAGGACTTTGGACTCTATGTCTCAAGTTCCATTCCTGTCATCACTGTAATACGCCACCCAGGTTCTCAGCGGCAGGCAGGAGACACGAGCATGCGAGTCTGGCCCTTCCACTCTGATCGCGAGTTGCGCGCCATGTACCCGGCAGGCAGGGCTGACGCCACCGCGCGGCGCCTGGCCCGGTTCTGGGCCGGCGTCTTCTCGCTGGGACTCGCGCCGCGGCGCTGGGTCACCCTCGAGGTCCGCGGTCGCAGATCGGGCCGGCCAGCCCGCTTCCCGCTGGGAATGGCGGACTGGAACGGTCAGTGGTTCCTGGTATCGATGCTCGGCGAGCACTGCAACTGGGTTCAGAACGTGCGCGCTGCGGATGGCCGGGCAGTTCTGCGCCACGGCAGGGCGACCGCCTGCGAGCTTGTCGAACTGCCAGCCGGCGATCGCGCCCCGGTGATCAGGCGCTACCTGGACACGGTGCCGGGCGCCCGGCCGCACATCCCCGTCAGCCGTGACGCGGCGCTGGCCGAGGTCGACGCCATCGCGCCGCGGTACCCCGTCTTCCTGGTCGTGCCGCAGAACTCCGGCCCCGCCGGCGGCGGCCCGGCACCGAGAAGGCCAGCGCGGCCGACCGCGCCCGACGCAGAACGAGATGATCAGAAATGACACGACAGCCAAGTACCGGAGCCAGGATCAGGAACGCGCCCGGCCGGCCACGCCGCCGCCGCCGACTGCGGTGGGCAGTCGCCGGCCTGGCCGTGCTCGCTGTGCTCGCCGTCGCGGCGATAGCCCTGTTCATCAGCCAGCCGTCCCCGCCGCCACTGACGCTGCCGGCCGGTGCTCCCGCCGCACCGTCCGGGCCGGCGAGCGGCACCTGGCAGGTCTCGCCCGGCTCGGTGGCGGGCTTCCGGATTCAGGAGACGGCCCTCGGCTTCAGCAACGATGTCGTCGGCAGGACCAGCCGTGTGACCGGCACTATCGTCATCTCCGGAGACCAGGTCACCGGCGCCACGCTGCGCATCGGCCTGGCCGCCATCAAGGTCGGCGGCAAGACTGAGCCGCAGCTTGCCAAGAGCCTTCGCACCAGGCAGTTCCCCAGCGCGACCTTCACGCTGACGCGCCCGGTCAACCTCGGTCCTGCCTTCATCGCGGGCAAGATCATTACGGTCACGGCCGCGGGCGTTCTCGACCTGCGCGGGACCGAGCACGCGGTGACAGTCAGGATCTCGGCTCGCCGGGACGGGCAGGCGCTGCAGGCGGCCGGATCGATTCCGGTCTCCTTCGCGGACTGGGGAATCAAAGGACCAGGAGGACCCGGCTTCCTCGGCTCGCTTGCGCACCATGGCGTGGCCGAGTTCCTTCTCACCCTGCACCGGAGCTAGCACGCCTTATACGTACTGCCTCTTTCGCAGCCAGACGAGGGTAATCCAGCCCCAGATGGGCGGCAGGTATGAAGTGAAGAGCCGCTGGATGAAGACCGCGGCGGTGGCATCAGCCTCCGAGATACCGGCCGCCGTGAGGCCGAGGATCAGGCCCGCTTCCACCACGCCCATGCCGCCAGGCGACGGCGAGACACCCCCGACAATACCGGCCACGGTAATGACCACGATGAGGGTGGGAAGCGGAAGATGGTCGCCGAAGGCCCGCAGCGAGACGGAGAGTACCGCAGCCACCAGGAGCCGCTGGCCACACGAGCCACTCGCCAGCAGCACCAGCTTGCGCGGTGACCTGACGACCGGTGCGAGGTTGCCCCAGACATCGCGCACCCTGGGGCGCACCTTCTCTGCAGCCAGGCTGCGGAGGCGGGGAACTGCCAGCAAGAGCCCGGCCACCACGCCGACTGTCACGACGATGGCCAGGATGATCCACACCAGTTTCGAATTGCCTCCGGACTCAGGGGTGACCTCGAGGTGGATGGATCCCCAGGCGAACGGCAGCGAGCAGAGAAATAGCACGCCGATAGCGATCCAGCTGACGGTGCTCATGATGGCGCCCGAACTCAGCGCCACCGAGGCGTCGTAGCCCTGTCGCTGGTAGAAACGCACCCGGGTGGCGAAGACTGCCGGTGTCCCGCCGGCCAGTGAACTGAATGAGTTGGCGACCTCGACAGCCGCTGTCCGGCCGAACGGAAGCACCCCGGCCACGCTGCCCACGCTTTCTACAGCGGACGCCACGTAAGTCAGCTGGGCAAGAACAAGCGCCACGATGACCCACAGCCAGTCGGCCCCGATCACCGTGTCGAAGGCCCTGGAGACATCGATCAGCACCCCGACGAGGGCCCAGCCGCCGATGAGCGTGCCGATGATCATGATGAGCGTCGGCCAGCTCACCCGACGGGCCTCCACCAGCTTCGGCACGTCGATCGACTTGGCTTCTGCGGCCCGCTGACGAACGTCCTCCAGCAGCTCGCGGTTGGCTCGCAGGCTCCGGCCTAGTGCCGGGTCGAGCGCTGGCCTGTGCAGATGCCGGAGGGCGCCGCCTAGCACCTGCGGAGTGAGACACCGTGCCGCCGAGCTCGCGGCTCGCTCGGCGCCGACCGCGACTGCCATCGCGGCCATGGCACCGGCCATGTCGCGGTCAAGCTGATCAGTCGTTGCGCTAGCTGAGGCGTTCCGGAAGTCCATGACCACAGTGGTTTTCGCCGTCGAGTCGACCAGCAGAACGTCGCCACTAACTGCACCGTGGGCGATGCGTGCTCTCCGCAGAGCCAGCATCTGACCCACCAGGTCGTCCAGAGTGGCGTCACCAATATCGGCGGCGTCAGTCTCGGACAGCGTGGTTCCGCCCGGCAGCCGGCAGACCACCAGCGCGTCCTTGGACGGACCCGCGGTTCCTGCTTCGACGAGCTCGGGTACCGCGACGCCCACCTGGCCAGCCCGCGTCATGAAGTAAGCCTCATGCTCGACTTGCTGAAGGCGCGTGACAGTGAGGCTCGGTCCTGAGTCCCGGTACAGCAGAAACCGTCCGGCCTTGGTGAGCAGCCTGGCATCAGCCGCATCCCTGCCATAGACGACTATCTCGAGGGGGTGCTCGGACGCGTCCGCTCGGCCCAGTTCGGCTGCCCCGTATTTCGCCACCCCCCAGATCTGCCGTTCAGCCGGGTGCACGTCGCGTGAGCGAATGCCGAGTTCCGCCAGCAGCGCGTGCACATCATCGGCCGACGGAAGGCCGAGAGGCGATCCGAAGATGAGCCGGACTACCACTGTCGCGCCCCAGCCGATGGCCAGGCTCCCGAGGACATTGAGTGGCAGCCCGTGACCGCCGACGGCTGAGGCCAACGCCACCAGCGCAATGAAGATCTCGATGAGGCGCTGGAGACCGCGGGCCAGGTAGGGCAGCGCCGCCGTGGCGACCGCACTGAACAGAGCCAGCTGGAGGATCGGGAAAGTCAGGTAGTAGCCGCGGATAACGATTCCGTCCGGTCGCCCGCCGCGACTGCCGAGCCACAGGATGAGGATCCCGCTCACCGCAGCGGCGGCAGCTGCACTCAACGCGATGTCGCGTGCGACCACCCAGCGGCGCGCGAGCAGGGCCAGTGCCACCACGACGATCACAACGCCGAACGATCCAGCCTGGTAGACCACCGTCACCAGCCAGGAGATGCTCTGCGGCGGTGGATGGATGACCTGGATGATGGCCCGGTCAACACGGGAGTCGTAGCGGATGACGAGCACGCAGCACACCAGCGCGAGGACGGCACAGGCCAGGCGCACTCCGTCGCTCCCGCGCCGCCGTCGCTGACCGTCACCGGCCGGGGCGAACATTACCGAGCGCCAGCCGCGCAGCAAATCCTGCTCGGGAGGAGATCCCGTACTCTCGACGAGGTCTTCAGCCACAGGACCATCAGACCGCCGGGCCGCGGCATTGTCCACTGCGAGCATGCGTGAGGGCCCGGTTAGTGCTGCTAGAGCAGCACTAACCAGGCCCACGCGAGGCGCAGCTGTTAGCTCGCCATGACGACCTTGATCGCCCCGGTGCCTGCGGCGTTCTGGAAGACGTCGTATGCCTCGATGATCTCGGTCAGCTTGAAGTGGTGAGTGGCGAACCGCGCAGCGTCAATCTTCTGCGCCTCGATGAGCCGCATCAGTGTTGTCGTGGAATAGGCGTCGACGAGCCCGGTGGTCACCGTGATGTCCCGGATCCACAGGGATTCCAGGTGCAGGGTGGCAGGCTTGCCGTGGACGCCGATGTTGGCGACGTGGCCGCCCGGGCGCACCAGCTCAGTGCAGAGCTCGAAGGTTGCCGGAACGCCAACGGCCTCGATGGCAACGTCCGCGCCGCGTCCGCCGGTCACGCTCTTGACATAGGCAATTGCGTCGTCGCGGCTGTTGTTCACGGTGAGGTCAGCGCCGAACGCGATGGCCGCTTCCAGCCGCGAGTCGGCCAGGTCGATCGCGATGATGTGACCGGGCGTGTACAGCCCGGCGCCGGTGATTGCCGCCAGGCCGACCGGGCCCGCGCCGACGACGGCGACAGTGTCGCCTGGCTTGACCTGGCCGTTGAGGACGCCGACCTCGTAGCCGGTCGGCAGGATATCGGCGAGCATGAGGATCTCCTCGTCTGAGGATCCCTCTGGCAGCGGGTAGGTGGACGTGTCGGCGAAGGGGACCCGGACGTACTCGGCCTGAGTGCCGTCGATCATGTAGCCGAGGATCCAGCCGCCTCCGCCCGTGCACTGGCCGGACCGGCCCTCGCGGCAGTACTGGCAGCGGCCGCACGCGGAGATGCAGGAGACCAGCACGCGATCGCGCGGCCTGACCGTCGTGACTCCCGCGCCGACCTGCTCGACTGTCCCGACCGCCTCGTGGCCGAGGATGCGGCCGCTGGCGACCTCCGGTGTGTCGCCTTTGAGTATGTGCAGGTCAGTCCCGCAGATAGTGGTGTAGTCGACGCGGACGATGGCGTCGGTGGGGTTCTGGATTACCGGGTCGGGGACGTCCTCCCAGGCCTTCTTGCCGGGACCGTGGTAGACAAGCGCTTTCACTGCAATCACCTCAGGGATAACCGATCGATTCTGCTCATCTCCACCAGACCGAGCGACCGGCACGCGCGACAGGGTCTAAGGTCACCGCGCGGTACCCGCGGCTCGTCGGCGTGGTCTAATTCGCGGCCGGCGTCTCGCCGCGGGCCGGCGGCAAGCGGCTTCCTCCGCGGGCTCACGGCTGGTTGAGCCTAGCGGCCTTCATAGTCAGGTAGTTCCGCTCCGGGATGCTCATCGTCCGGTCGGCGGCCGCCCGGTAGTGCGCGATCGCGGCGCCGGTGTCACCGAGCATCTCCAGCAGATGAGCGCGGACCGCGTCGAGGCGGTAATGACCCGCGAGCTGCTCGTCCAGCGGCCCGATCAGCGCCAGCCCCGCGGCCGGCCCGTGCACCATGGCGGCGGCCACGGCGAAATTAAGTGTGACCATCGGGTTCCCGGTCAGCCGCTCGAGAATGCCGTACAGGGCGAGGATCTGCGGCCAGTCGGTATCAGCGGCCGTGGCGGCCTCGTCGTGCAGGGTGGCAATGGCAGCCTGCAGCGCGTACTCGCCCGCCGGCCCCGCGACCAGGCCTCGACCGCGAGCGCGACTCCATCGGCGATCATTTCCCGGTTCCAGCGGGCCCGGTCCTGCTCGGCCAGCGGCACCAGCTCGCCCGCCGGGCCCGTCCTCGCCGGACGCCGCGCATCGGTCAGCAGCATCAGCGCCAGCAGGCCCGTTACCTCACCATCGTCCGGCAGGAGCTGGCGCATCGCGCTCGCGAGGCGGATGGCCTCGCCGGCGAGCTCCTGCCGGTGCAGGCGCGATCCGGCGGTGCTGGCATAACCCTCGCTGAAGATCAGGTACAGCACGTGCAGCACCGAGCTGAGCCGCGCCGCCCGCTCGGCCTCGTCCGGCAGGAGGAACGGCACGCCGGAGTCCTGGATGCGCCGCTTAGCCCGGCTGATGCGCTGCGCCATCGTCGCCTCCGGGACGAGGAACGCGCCTGCGATCTCCGCGGTGGTCAGGCCCCCGACCGCTCGCAGCGTGAGGGCGATCGCCGACGATGGCGTCAGTACCGGGTGACAGCACATGAACAGCAGGACCAGCGTGTCATCGTCATAGGAGACGGGAACGGGCCCGACGTCAGCCGCAGCGCTCGCCGCTTCCCGGCGTCGGCGCGCCTGATCGCTTCTGATCTGATCGGTCATCTTCCGGCTCGCGGCCCGCAGTAGCCAGCCGCGCGGATTATCCGGGATGCCGTCGTCCGGCCAGTGGCGGGCGGCGGCGATGAGCGCCTCCTGAACCGCGTCCTCAGCGTCGTCGAGGTTCCCCGACCGGCGCATGATGATCCCGAGTACCTGCGGTGCCAGCTGGCGCAGCAGGTCCTCCAGGTCAGTCCGGGGGACAGGCACGGGATCCGCGGCAGGGCCTAACGGCCCGCGTGCGTCACAGCTCGATGCCCAGCTCGGCGTCGTCCTCCATTACCTGGCGCACCTCGATCGGCTGCCCCATGGGCACGCCGCCCGGCCCCGGCACCGCCGACAGCAGGGCGGCGATCTCGATGGCGCGGTCCAGCGACTCGACGTCGAACATCTGGAAGCCGGCCAGCTGCTCCTTCGCCTCGGCATACGGGCCGTCGGTGACAACCGGCGCTGCTTTCCCGTCGGACCGCACGATCCGGGAGGCCTCCGGCCACGCGAGCCGCTCGCCGCCGATCAGCTCACCCGACGCCGTGAGCTCGGCGTTCAGCGTGTTGTAGTAATCGAGGTGTGCCCTCAGGTCGGCAGGATCCCACTCCAGCATCGGCTTCTCGACGGCACCGTTGTCGTAGTTCACCAGCAGCAAGAACCTGGTCACGGATCCTCCTTCGCTCGCAGCGCCCATCCTGGCACTCTCACCCACGGACGAAGCCAGCGCGGCCTTCTCGACATGCCCTCGCGGCCGGCCGGGCGGGTATTCTCCGCCGCATGCTGCTGTGGATCAACGGGCCGTTCGGCGCGGGCAAGACCGCGACCGCCAGCGAGCTGTGCCGGCGGGTGCCCGGCAGTATCATCTGCGATCCCGAGCACGTCGGCATCGGCATGCACCGCATGCTGCCCCCCTCGCAGCGCGGCGACTTCCAGGATCTGCCTGCCTGGCGGCGAAGCGTCCGCGAGCTGCTGGCCCGGACGCTCGCGACCTACCCGGGACCGGTCATCGCGCCGATGACGCTGGCGGAGCCGGCCTATTTCGACGAGATCATCGGCGGCCTTCGGAGCGACGGATTCGACGTCAGGCACTTCGCCCTGCTGGCTGAGCCGGCGACCGTCGTCAGGCGGCTGAGCAGGCGCGGTCTCAGCCGCGGACTCACCAGCGACACCTGGGCGCTCGATCACCTCGGTCCGTGCCTGCGGCAGCTGAGGCAACCGCGGTTCGCCGAGCACGTGGAGACAGACGGACTGACGGTGCCGCAGGTGGCTGATGCCATCGCGGGATCCGCCGGACTGGCGATCCTCCCGTCGACCGACGGTCCGGTGCGGGCACGACTGCGCCTGTACGCGACCAGCGTCCGCGCCATCAGGCTGCTGTAGGGGCCGCTACCCGAGCCCGAACAGCTGCAGGCCGTTGGTCCAGAGCACCTTCCTGAGCCACTCGTCGCCGAGTCCGAGCCGGGCAAGCCCGCTGACCTGGGCCGCGAACTGATGCGGGATCGTGGGGAAGTCCGAGCCGAATACGATCCGGTCGCCGAGCGCGCCGACCCGGTCGACCAGGTGCAGCGGCGTCGGACCGAGGTAGGGCGGATCGGTAAACACCATCGCGGTGTCGAGCCAGACGTTCTCGCTCTCCTCGGCCAGCGCCACGAACGCGTCCTCGTCCGGGATGCCGAGGTGCGCGATGACCAGCCTCAGGCCGGGGAACTGGCCGAGCAGCCGGCGCACCGGAGCCGGGCCGCACCATTCCTCGTTGCCGGAGCCATCCGCGACGGCGCCCGCGTGCAGGATGATCGGCGTCCGGGCCTCCTGGAGCAGCTCCCAGCTCCCGGCCAGCAGCGGGTCAGTGGCGTCGAAGCCGCCGACCTGGAGGTGCACTTTCACGGCGCGGCCGCCCGCTGCCAGGCACCGGGCTGTCTCGGCCGTCGCCCCCGGCTCCGGGTAGATCGTGAAGGTCGGAATGACCGCGGGCACGGCGGCCGCCAGGCCGAGCGTGTGATCGTTCAGGGACCGCAGCATGCCGGGCTGATGGGCGTAGGCCAGCGCCGTGTGGTGCCGCACGCCGACGGCGGCCAGTACGGCAAGCCGGTCCTGCGCGGACGACCGGTAGGTCACCGGCCACGGCGGCGTGAGCCGGTCAAACCACCGCCAGATCGCGTCCTGAAGCCGGTCGGGCAGGAAATGGACGTGCGCGTCGACGATTCCGGGAAGGCCGAGCGCCGTCAGGAATCCGGGGATTTCGTCGTCAGTCATCGGATGCAGGCTAGCGGTCGGCCTGGCCGGGAGGCCGGTCCGCCTGGCCAGCAGCGAGTCCGATGACACTGCGCTGCCGGGCCCGCATGGGGGTATTCTCCGAGGTCGTGGTCCTGAGCCGGACGTCAGGAAGGCCGGAGGCGACTTCCAGGAAGCTTGCAGGCTCAGCCCCTACGCTGACCGGGAACAGCAGTGAACGGGGCCTGACCAGGAAGGATCGAGACCGTGCCGGAGAACGTCAGCATCGCCTATCGCGGCGCTCAGTACGCGATCGGACAGGGGCCGCGGTTCTATGGCATCTGGCACGCCGCAGCGCCGCAGGCCCAGCCGCTGGAATGGTGGCCGCTAACGCCAGAAGGCTGGACCGGGGCATGGTCCCGGTTCGCCTCGATCGAGGTGCCCGGCACTATTGCCGCGGTGACGGGACCGGGAGCGGCAGTCAGCCCGGCGTCCGGCCCTGCGGTCCCGACCGGCCCGGTGACCACACCGCCCGCCAGCGCGACCGCTGAACTGGCGGCCGGGCAGGCAGCCGCGGGAGGGCCGGTCAGCTCGCTGGCGCCCGCCGGGCAGGCCAGCGCTGAGGCCATTGACCCCGCCTACGGCCAGGTCGACGAGTCAGTCGCCCGCCCGGCCCGGATGACTCTCCGCACGCGGATCGGCGCCGGACTGCTCGGCCTCGGCGTGGTGCTCGGGATCGTCGGGCTGTTCCCCGTCTATGTCGCTGGCGCCAGCCTGGCCTCGGTGTCGGCCGATCTCGTGCCGCACCTGATCTACCTCGCCGCGTGGGCGGTCAGCGCTGCCCTGATCCTGCTGAGCGGGACCTGGCGGCGGGCCGGGGCCATGCTCGGCCTCGGCGTGAGCGCCGTCACGTTCGGCCTGTTCTTCGCTGACGCCGGGACGCCGATGGCCGATGGCGCCCACCTGATGGGCGCCGGGCTGATCATCAGCATCCTCGGCTGGCTGGCGTGCACCGCCGGGGTGGTGCTGGCCGTCACCGGATCGGGACTGTCGTTCCGCCGCCGGTCCGCGAGTCGCCGCGGTCCGGGCGGAGGGCCCGCCCGGCCGTCACAGCACGAGGTCGTCCCGGCCGTCACGATGATCCTTGCCGCCATCGGCGCTGCCATCGCGTTCGCGCCGTCCTGGGACAGCTTCCTCCTCACGACCACGACGGGTGTCTCGCAGACAGTGACCGAGGGCAACGCCTTCGCCAACCCGGCTCCCGTGATCATCGGCGACGTGCTGGTGATGGTCCTGCTCGTCGCGGTCGTCATCGTTGCCGCGCTGTGGCGGCCGATCCGGCTCGGCGCCGCGCTCGCCATCGGCGCCCTCGTCCCGATGGTGGCGCAGGCGATCTCCGCGATAGTGCAGGTAGGACAGGTCACCTCCCCGCTGCAGTTCGGCGTCTCGCAGGCTCAGGCCCGCGCGCTCGGGCTGACGATCCACAACGGGCTGACCCCGATGTTCTGGGTATTCTGCGCCTTCGTCGGCATTCTCATCCTGCTGTGCGTCTGGATGCTGATCGCGCACGACCCGGCGCCGGAGACGGCTGGCGGGTACCCGGCGCAGCCCTACTACTGGGCGGGTCCGGCCGGGTATCCGGCACCGGGCGTCACGCAGGCGGGGCACGGCGGCCCGGCCGCGCCGCAGTAATGGCGTTTCCGCTTAACTGGTAAGAAAACACGGCCTATAACCCGTGTGATCTTACGAGATCATGGTCAGATGAACCTCGACTTCTCGACCGCGACGGCCGGGCAGCTCACCCTGGCCCTTCGCAGCCGCCAGATCTCCAGCCGCGAGCTTCTTGACCAGCTGCTGACCAGGTCGCAGCGGCTGAACCCCGCCATCAACGCGATCATTGCCTGGGACACCGAGCGCGCACAGGCGGCAGCGGCACGGGCCGACGCCGCCACGGCCCGCGGCGAGACCACCGGGGCGCTGCACGGCCTGCCGATGACGGTGAAGGACGTGTTCGAGACCGAGGGCCTCGTGACCACGTCGGGTGCGCCCGAGCTAGCGAAGCACGTGCCCGGCACCGACGCGCTCGCGGTCGCGCGGCTGAAGGCAGCCGGTGCGATCGTCTTCGGCAAAACCAACACGCCGATGTACGCCGGCGACTGGCAGACCTACAACGAGGTCTACGGGCGGACCGGCAACCCGTGGGACCCGGGCAGGACCGCGGGCGGATCGTCCGGCGGCGCCGCGGCCGCGGTGGCCGCCGGCCTGACGCCGCTCGAGCTGGGCAGCGACATTGGCGGCTCGATCCGCAATCCGTCCCACTACAACGGCGTGTACGGGCTGAAGCCGTCGTGGGGCATCGTGCCGGTCCGCGGCCACATCCCCCGTCCGCCGGGGAGCCTGGTGACCGTTGACGTCGGAGTGGCCGGCCCGATCGGCCGCAGCATCGCCGACCTGCGGACCGCACTGCAGGTGCTGGCAGGCCCGCTGCCGGAGGATGCGCCCGGCTGGCGACTCGAGCTTGACGAGGGACCGCCGATTGCCGGCCCGGCCGGGCTGCGCGTCGCGACGGTCTTCGGTGAGGGCACCGACGTCGTCCCGGTCGCGGCTGACGTGCGCGACTGCCTGGACGCGTTCGCCGGCCGGCTTGCTGACGCGGGCGCGCGTGTCGACGCCGTTCCGCTGCCCGTCTCACTGGCCGCCGGCCTGGCGACCTGGCGGGACCTGACGCTGCCGAGCATTGGCGCCGGGCTGCCTGATGCTGAATTCGCCCGGCTCGCCGCGCTGGAGAACGAGGCGGGAGACGACCCGGCAGTGACGATCGCCCGGGCGATGACCAGCCGCTACCGCGACTGGCTCAGCGCCGTCGACGTGCGGCAGCGGCAGCGGCTCGCGTGGGCGGAGTTCTTCGGGCACTACGACGTGGTGCTCGCGCCGGTCATGCCGACGGCCGCCTTCCCGCACGACACCGACCGGCCGATGGCCGACCGGCTGCTTGACGTCGACGGGGTCGCGGTCCCGCACTTCCTCGCCGCCGCCTGGTGCGGAGCTATCGGGGCGATGCAGCTGCCTGCGGTCGCGCTGCCCGGCCGCCAATCAGGCCGGTCTTCCGGTCGGCATCCAGGTGATCGGGCCGTTCCTGTCGGACCTGCGCCTGCTCCGGATAGCCGAGGTGCTGGAGGAGGCCGCGGGTCCAGGCTTCACCCCGCCGCCGCTTGGCTAGCCGGCGGGTTTCCTGGCCACCAGGATGTCGCGGACGATCGCCTGATCGACCCGGTGCCGGAAGCTCAGGTAGGCCTCAGACTCGACGGGCTCAAGGCCGGCGGACGCGACGATCGCGGCGGTCTCCTGCCGCGGCGCGACCAGGGTGTTCCAGGCGATGCCGATCGCGCCGCCGGGCCGCAGCAGCCGCGCCCAGACGGGCACCGCGGCTGCCAGCAGGTCCTGCGGGCGCCGCGCCAGGCCCGAGCCGGCCGATTTGCTGCCGTGCTGAATGCCGTACGGCGCATCGGTCACCACCAGGTCGAATGTCGCGGGCCTGAAGAACTCGGCTGCCCTGGTGGTATCCGCGCACACCACGTCGAGGTCCTGCGTCTGCCCGGCCTTCTGCTCCTGCTTCGACGGCGCGAGGCTGATCTGCAGCCGGCGTCCGGCGACCTTCCCCTCGCGGCGCACCGGGCCGTCATAGCTGATCCGGTGCTTGACGCGCTTGCGCTGCAGCCAGGTGCGGATGAACGTGCCGTACGCCTCGAAGTCCTTCTGATCCAGGTCGATGCCGGCGGCGTCGTAGCCGTACATCAGTGCCTGGTTCAGCGTCGTTCCCCGGCCGCAGAGCGGGTCGAGGACGGACAGCCGGCGGCGTAGCATCTCCGGCGCGGACGCCGATGCCAGCAGCGTGACGTTCAGCAGCAGCCTGGTGAACTGCTCGTTAGTCTTCCCCGGATACTTCTGGATGGTGAGCAGGTCGTCGTCATAGCGGTCCGGGCGACTGAGTGGCACTGGCCGGAGCATGTCGCCGTGCACCTCGAACAGCGCATACAGAGCTGAGATAGCTGCCAGGAACGAGGCAGCATCCGGCGGCAGCTCCGCCGCATCGAACTCGAGGTACGGGACGCCGCCCCTGTCCGTGATCTCGGCCGCCGACAGGCCGCCGCCGAGCACGGACTCGCTGAACACGGCCAGCTCGGCGGCCGCCAGCGCGGCGGCCGCCCCCGCGTAGACGCGGTTGGCCGATGGCAGCACCAGCATGGCGTACCTGGGCATGCGCTCCCTCCCGTGCTCGGCGGCCGGACGAGAGTGACCGGCGGGAGGCGGCCTCGTTCCCGGCATGACGACGTTTGATGGTATGCCGGTCCGGCCGCGCTGCCGGGTTGACTCCGTACCGGGGTACGGCCGGTAGCGTGCTGGCATGGGCGGGATGACGATCGGGAAGCTGGCCGCGGCTGAGGGAGTCGGCGTCGAGACCGTGCGCTTCTATCAGCGCCGTGGCCTGCTCGGACAGCCCGAGCGGCGCGGCTCAGGCTACCGCGAGTACTCCGACGCGGACCGGGAGCGGCTCGTGTTCATCCGCCGGGCCCGGCGGCTCGGGTTCACTCTCGGTGAGATCGCGGAGCTGCTCGGGCCGGCCGAGGCGCAGTCAGCGCAGGAGATCGCGGCAGCGGCGCAGGCGAAGCTGGCCGCCATCGATGAGCAGGTCAGGGAGCTGATGCGACAGCGCTGCCGTCTCCGGCAGCTCGTCCGCGTCTGCGAGCACGGGAACGGTAAGGAGTGCGCGGCGCTCCAGCTTCCGGAGCTAGCTGTCACTTAGCGTGAAGGTCCGCGTCCGGCGGCAGCGGTAGCCGGGGCGGGATCAGCCCAGTCAGCCAGGGAAGCCAGAGACGTCAGGGGAGTCAGCATGAGCAGCGCCAGGGCAGTGACCGAGGACACCTTCGAGGCCGAGGTGCTGGCGCGCACCGGTCCGGTCATCGTCGAGTACTGGGCGGAATGGTGCGGCCCGTGCCGGATGGTCGCCCCGGTGCTTGAGTCGATCGCGGCCGACTATGCGGGCAAGGTCGGGCTGGTCAAGGTGAACGTCGACGAGAACCCGGCCATCGCCCGCCGGTACGGGATCCTGCACGTGCCGACGATCAGCGTCTTCGCTGCCGGGGAGGTCGTCAAGCAGGTGATCGGCGCGCGGTCGAAGTCGGCGCTGCTGCGTGAGTTCGGCGATCTGCTGGAGCCCTCGGCGGTCTGATCTCGGCGGCAGGCCCGCCCGCAAGGCCGCCCGCCCGGCCGCGGCCGGGATGGAAGCCGGGTTAGTGGCGCCAGAGCACCACCAACGCGGCTTTCATGAAGATCATCGGCTCGAGCGGGCGCGCGCAGACGGCTCATGCCGCAGCGGGCCGGACGTCCGGTACAGGAACTCGGCGTACGTCTGCGGCGGCGCGTCCGGGTCGGCCAGGTAGCGGTCGGGCGCGGCGTTGAGCTCCATCATCCGGCGCTGTGCGTAGGAACATTCGGCCAGGACGCCGGAGATGGTGCGGATGACGTTGCGGATGGGATTGCCCTGCTCAGATGCTGTCCGGTCGTTCATAAGGCCAAGCCTGGCCGGCCCGGGCGCGGCGCGAAAGTGGCAGCAGAGCCACTACACCGCAACATCCTGCCAGCATGATGGGGCATGATGGACATGTGCTGACGAATATTGCTGTTGTCGTGGTCGACGGCTTCGAGCCGTTCGAGCTCGGCGTGCTGTGCGAGGTGTTCGGAACCGACAGGACCGACGAGGGCCTGCCGGGCTACGACTTCGCGGTCGTGGCGGCCGAGGACGGCCCGCTCCGGTCCGCGGCCGGGTTCAGCATCCAGACGCCGTTCGGCCTTGACCGGCTGGAGACAGCCGACCTGATCGCGGTTCCGGCCCCGAGCGATGCGCGCTGCGCCAGCGGCGACTACCCGGACGAACTGCTGGCCGCGCTGCGCCGTGCCGTCAGCCGGGGCGCGAGGGTGCTGAGCGTGTGCACGGGCGCGTTCGTGCTCGGCGCGGCCGGCCTGCTGGACGACCGCGGCTGCACGACGCACTGGCGGTACGCGGACCGGCTCGCCCGGATGTACCCGACCGCGAAAGTCGACCCCTCGGTCCTGTACGTCGATGACGGCGACGTGATCACCAGCGCGGGAACAGCGGCCGGCATTGACGCCTGCCTGTACCTGGTCCGCAAGGAGCAGGGCAGCCGCGTGGCCAACGCGATCGCCCGCCGGATGGTCGTGCCGCCGCACCGTGACGGCGGCCAGGCGCAGTACGTCGAGCGCCCGGTCGCCGAGCCCGCCTGCGACACGCTGGGCGAGGTCCTGGAGTGGATGCAGCGTCACCTGGACCAGTTCGTCACGGTCGACGAACTGGCCAGGCTTGCCGCGATGTCGCCGCGGACGTTCGCCAGGCGTTTCGTCCAGGAGACGGGCACGACGCCGCAGCGGTGGCTGACCGGGCAGCGCGTCCTGCTGGCCCAGCAGCTGCTGGAGGAGACCGACGAGACCGTCGACGTGATCGCGGAACGGGCCGGGTTCGGGAACGCGGCCACGTTCCGCCATCACTTCCGGGCCTGGCGCTCGACCACGCCCAACGCCTACCGGCGCACGTTCCGCGCCTCGCAGCCCCGCGCGGCGCAGCCCCGCGCGGCGCAGCCTCGGGCGGCGCAGCCTCGGGCGGCGCAGCCCATCGCGGCGGCCGGCTGAGCTTGCCGGCACGGCGGCGGCCATCCTGGCCCGCACCTTGCCGGGAACGAGCTCGCCCGCGGCCCGTGCGCTGCGCAGCGCGCCAGCCCACCAGGCCAGGTCATCGAGCAGGATCTGCAGGGCGACCTCGTTGGCCGGGTCGGCAGGCTTGCCCTCGGCGGTGAACGCCCTGTCGACAAACGGCAGCACGACGGTGCTGCGCACCGGCGCCGTCTCCAGCTCGACGGCGACCTGGACCAGGTGCTCGATCGCGCGGATGCCGCCGCCCACGCCGGCGCTGTAGCCGACCATGGCCATCGGCTTGTTCCGGGTGGCGAACGAGACGAAGACGCTGTCGAGCGCGTTCTTCAGCTCGCCGGGAATGCTGTGGTTGTATTCCGGCGTGATGACCAGGTAGGCGTCCGCCTCGGCGATCTTCCGGTTCCACCGGCGCACGATCTCGGCCGAGTAGGACGGGTCGCTCGGGTCGCCGATGCTGCCCATGTGCTCGCCGAACATCGGCAGCTGCCAGTCACGCAGATCGAGCACCTCGGACTCGAATGCCTCGTGCATGGCCGCCCGGCCGGTAACCCACGGCACGACAGTGTCGGCTGCCCTGGTGGGCCGGGTGCTGCCGATGATGACCTGAAGCTTCATCTCATTCCTTCTCGGTGATGTCCCGCCGGCCTGGCTGCGCGGCGCCGGCTCAGCTGGCCTGCTAGCGGACGAACCTGGCGGTGACGCTGACGTGCGCATTCCCCTTCAGCATCCCGAGCTGGTTCCAGGTCATGCCGAAGTCGGCCCGGTTGATCTCGGTGTCGGCCGTCAGGGTGACGGCCTCAGCGGTGACGTCGCTGAGGTGCGCCGTCAGCGACAGCGGCCGCGTCTGGCCGGCCACCGTCAGGGTGCCGGTGGCCGTGACCGTGTCCGTGCCGTGCCGGGCGGCCTCGGTCAGGTCCACGATGATCTGCGCATGGTCCGCGGCATTGAAGAAGTCCTTTGAGCGCAGGTGCTCGTCGCGCTTGGCGTTCTTGGTGTCGAGCGAGGATGCGTCAATCTCCAGGCGGCCGCGGCCGGAACTGTCCGCGAGGATCTCTGCCGAGCCGCTGACCTTCGCGAAGCTGCCGCGCACCGTGACCAGCCCCCAGATGGTCTTGTGGGTGATCGAGACGGCGGACCGGGCCGGGTCAAGCTGGAAGCTCCCGGGCTCGGGGTAGGCGGTAGCTGTCTGGCCGGCCGGGGCCGCCTCGTTGCCGTTCGGTGTCGTCATGGTGCCTGGCCTCGTTTCAGATGCGGTAGAGTAATTCAACTTTGAACGATCACGTGGGTAACTGTACCGCTAGGAATAATGATGTCAACTGAACTGTCCGGGGCGGTGATGAGGTGAGCCTGAGCGAATCGGACGCCCGCGCGATGCTGGTCGCCCAGACGGCACGGTTCACCGCGAGCTTCCTGCGCTGGATGGAGACGCAGGCCCCCGGCGGACTGAGCTACCCGCGGCTTCGGCTGCTGCAGGCGCTGCAGTGCGGCGGCCCGGCGATCATGCGCGATCTTGGCACTCAGCTGGGCGCGACCCCGCGCAACATGACAGCGATGGTGGACGCACTGGAGGACGCGCATCTGGTCATCCGGCGCCCGCATCCCACCGACCGGCGGGCAACGCTGATCGAGCTGTCGCCCGAGGGCGTCCGCGAGGCCGAGCAGGAGCTCGGACCACGGCTCGATGCCATCGCGGAGATCTTCGCCGGGCTGTCGCCCGCGGAGCGCGAGCAGTTCTCCGCTGCCATGGCCAAGCTGATGCACGCCATGAAGGACCGCCAGCGCTCATGCTGAACCGCCAGCGCTCATGCTGACCGGTCCGCACGCGCCCGCCCTCACCGGCCGGCCGTGGCCGGGCTCATCCGGCAAGGGCGGGCGGCGCGCTCGCGTGGCGGTAGACGAAGAACACCCGGTCGGACTCGTCGCTGACCGGGCTGCCGTCCAGGCTCGCTTCCTCCAGCAGCTCGAAGCGTCCGGCCAGCGCCGCGCGGACCTGGTCAAGCGGCACGGCCAGCTCGTAAATGGGCTCGTCGTGCAGCCGGTACTCATCGCCGCCGCGATGCTCGAAGATCCTGGTCCGCCACAGCGACAGCCGGTCGCCGGCTGACCGCACGGTCATCAGCACCACGTTCCCGTCGAACTCATCCAGGTACGGCGGCGCGCCGTCCAGGCCGCGGAGCCGCCCGGTGGTGTTGACGTCGAAGATGAACAGCCCGCCCTCAGCCAGGTGCTCGTGCACGCAGCTGAACAGCGTCAGCCAGCCGGCGAACGACTGGACGTGGTTCAGCGTGTCGAACATGCAGATCACGACGTCGAACCGGTCCGGCAGCCGGAACGCGGTCATATCCCCCCGCACCAGCCGCGCCTCAGGCAGCTTCTCCCGGGCGACTGCCAGCATCTCTGCCGACCGGTCAATGCCGGTCACGGCCAGCTGCGGCGACAGCCCGGCCAGCAGCGCCCCGGTGCCGCAGCCGAGCTCCAGCAGCGACCGCGCCGCGGGCAGGTACCGGCTGATGTAGGTCCTGATGCGGGCGACCTCCTCGTCGCGGTCGCCCATGATCCGGTCGTAGAACCTGGCGAACGCCGCGTAGTCGGTCATGCCGCCGTCCGGCCGAGCGCCCGGCCGAGGTCGGCAACCAGGTCCGCGACTGGCTCGATGCCGGCCGAGAGCCTGATGAGGGAGCCCGGCGCGGTCTCGCCTGCCCACCGGCCCCGGCGTTCCCAGGTGGACTCGACGCCGCCGAAGCTGCTGGCCGGGAGGATCAGCCGGGACGCCGCGACAACGGCATCAGCGTCCGCCGCGTCGCCGGCTAGCTCGAACGACAGCAGCGCCCCGAAGCCACGCGGCATCTGCGCGCGGGCGACGGCCAGCGTCGCGGGGGTCACGCCCGGATAGTGCACGGCAGTCACCCGCGGGTGCGCCGCCAGGTACTCGGCCACGGCCTGCGCGGTCGCTGACTGCCGGTCGATCCGCAGCGGCAGCGTCTTCAGCCCGCGGATGGCCAGCCAGGCTTCAAGCGGCCCGGCGATCCCGCCGCCGAGCGTGCGCCAGCTGCGCAGCTCCGCGGCCAGCGCGGGATCGCGGGTCATGACCGCGCCGAGTATCAGGTCCGAGTGGCCGGACGCCGACTTCGTGAGCGAGCAGAGCGAGGCCACGGCGCCGAGGTCGAGCGGGCGCTGCAGCAGACCGGTCGCGACCGTGTTGTCGACGATCATCGGTGCTCCGGCGGCAGCGGCGAGCCGGCCGAGGGCGGCCAGGTCAGCGACTCGCAGCAGCGGATTCGTCGGCGTCTCAGCCCACAGCACCGCTCCGCGCCTGGCGGTGCCGAGAGCGGCCCCGACGGCACCGTGGTCCTGCAGATCGACCAGAACGGGCGCGGCGCCATGCGGGCGCAGCCGCCCGGCGAGGACGCGGGCGTTGTAGTAGCCGTCGCCGGGGAGCAGGATCGCCTCCCGGCCGTCGGCCAGGGCGAGCATGAGGGCCATCGACGCGGCCTGCCCGGAACTGAAGACCACGGCATCGGCGTCCTCGATCGCGCCGAGCGCCTCCTCGAGCGCCGTCCAGGTCGCATTGCCGCCGCGGCCGTAGTCGCCCGGTCGCGGCTCACCGACCGAGGCGAGAATGCTCGCCAGCACCGGCGGCTGCACGACCGGCTCGCCGGGCTCGCGCCCGATGCCGGCGTGCACCAGGCTGGCATCCGCCGATGGTGCAGGGTCCGTCATGCCGCAGCCTCCGCTCAACAACCAGGTCAACACCCTAAGTCCGGGAACGCACTCACCCTCATCCGCAGCCTCCCCAGGGCGCGCGGCCGCCGGGCCCGGTCAGCGAACCCGATCCCGTCACCAGTCCAGTCCGCTGCGAGCCCAGTCCGCCGCGAGCACGTCGCTGGCTCCGATGATCGGATTTGCTTCCCAATGTGATTTGTCAAGTCGCCGGAGCTGACCGGCGATGATGACGTCAGGCTGCGGCGTCGAGCGGTTCGGGTAGGTGTGGCGCGGGTCTTTGGCTGGTAGGCGCGGTCGTCGCGCAGCAGCGCCCATACGACCTGACTTGTGACACGTCTAGCCGCCTGGCCCGGCCTCAGCTTGCTGACCTGCGGTCTCATAGTCCGCATGGAGTGATTCTGTGCACTAACCCGGGCCGTAAGGTGGCTCGGTGCCGTGCGCACGAGCGGTGAAGACAGCGTCCGGGGCGACCGCGTAACCGGCTCGAAAGGATCTGCCGAATGCCCAGCGATTACATCGCGATCGAGGTCAACGGCCACGCAGCCGACGAGGCGGCCTTGTCCCTTCTGGAACACGAGGGGTGGGGTCATTTCACGGCGATGCAGGTGCGCCGGGGCCGGACGCGCGGTCTGGACTTGCACCTGTCGCGGCTGGAGGCGGCGCACCGTGACGTGTACGGGCGGGCACTTGAGGGTGAGGAGGTCCGGGCCGGCATCCGGCATGCTCTTGGCGGCCAGCTAGACGCCAGTGTTCGCGTCTACGGCTACTGGGCCGGTCAGATCGTCACTGTTCGCGAGCCGCAGGACATGCCGCGCCGCCCGCAGTCGATGACTGCCCTGCATTTCCAGCGGCCCCTCGCCCGGCTCAAGCACGTCGGCAGCTGGGGCCAGGGCCGGTTCCGCGAGATCGCGCTGGCTGCCGGTTTTGACGAGGGCCTGCTGGTGGACGAGGCGGGCATAATCTCGGAGGGCACCATCACCAACGTGGGGTTCTGGCGGGACGGCACGGTGATCTGGCCCGACGCGCCGAAGCTGCAGGGCATCACGATGCTTCTGCTGCGGCGCCAGCTCACGGCCGTCGGCGTTCCTCAAGCCGAAGGGTCCGTCCGGGTGCAAGACCTGGCCGATTACGACGGGATGATCTTGTGCAACGCCCGTGGGTGGGCACCGGTCAACCGCGTCGACAACCTGATGATCTCCCAGGACCAGGCGTTCACCGGCGTCATTGCGGCCGCAATCGACGGATGTCCATGGGATGAAATCTAGCCGCCTGGCAGGAATGACAGCGAGCTCTTCAGAGACCCCTGCACGAGGATGTGCCCAGACTCTCGACGGCATCCGCGGCGTCTAGATCGTTGCGCACTAAGGTGTCATTAGTCAGGTCGAGCGGTTCGGGTAGGTGTGGCGCGGTCTTTGGCTGGTAGGCGCGGTCGTCGCGCAGCAGCGCCCATATGACGTTGACGCGGCGGCGGGCTAGCGCGAGCACGGCCTGGGTGTGCTTCTTACCCTCAGCTCGTTTCCTGTCGTAGAACCTCCTCGATTCGGGGCAGGTGCGGATGCTGATCATGGCGGAGTAGTAGAAGACCGGTTGAGGCCCCGGTGGTAGCGGCGCGGCGTTGCAGGTTGCCGCGGATCCGCCCGGAGTCCCGCGGCGGCGCCAGCCCGGCGAACGCGGCCAGCCGGTCCGGGGTTGCGAATTACGGACCCTACAGCCGGACGCCCGGCCGCCCTGGAAAGAAGGCAGGGCGCACTAAATGATCCGATTCGAGTAATACTGGCCGCGCGTCGCGGGCAGGGCATCGGTCAAGAATGGCGGCCCGGAAGACACCAGAACGGCTCGCGGGAACACGCCGGGGATCTTCGGAGGAGCAGCATGAGCGATACGAGCACCGGGACCGGCAAGGTCGTCGTGAACAGGTCGATGTCGCTCGACGGCTTCATCGCCGGCCCCGGTGACGCGATGGACTGGATCTTCGACTTCGTGGCGCCGAACCAGTTCCCGGAGATCGCGGCAGCCACCGGCGCCATGCTCGTCGGCCGGCGGACCGATGAGGTCGGCGACAGGATGGACGCCAACAAGGAGCGGGGGGCAGCATCGAGCGACGAAGGCTACCCCTTCTCCGGACCCACGTTCGTCCTCACTCACCGGCCGCCTGACCCGCCGGCTCCGGATGTCACGTACCTCACCGGTGACATCGGGGAAGCGGTCGCCACGGCACTAGCGGCTGCGGGCGGCAAGAACCTGGAAATCCTCGGTGCTGACGTGGCCGGCCAGTGCCTGCAGCGGGGACTCGTCGACGAGATCCTGGTGTACGTGCTGCCGGTGCTGCTCGGCGACGGCATCCGCTTCTCGCCGCCGGGCCTCGGGAGGATAGACCTGGAACCGGTCAGCAGCACGCGGTCGGGCGCGGTCACCATCCTCCGGTTCCGCGTCCGCACGTCGTCTGGCTAGCCGTCAGCAGCCCAGTCCTCCGCGAGCACGGTCCAGCGCTCGTGGTCACGCCACTGGCCGTCGATCATCAGGTACCGGGGCGAGAAACCCTCGCGCCGGAAGCCGAGCCGCCGGACCAGGCTGAGGGATGGCTGGTTGTCCGGCTGGATGTTCGCCTCGAGGCGGTGCAGCCCGAGCGTGCCGAAGGCATCGCTGACGACGGCCGCGAGACCCGCGGACATCAGGCCGCGGCCGGAATGCGAGGCGAAGGCGGCGTAGCCGAGGTGGCCCGAGCGGAACGCTCCGCGGACGATGTTGTTGATGTTCACGTAGCCGACCAGGCCGCCGCACTGACGGTGCCGGATCAGGTAGCTGGCCTGGTCCTCGCGGGCGGCCCGGATGAGGAAGGCCGCGAAGCGTTCCGGCGTGTCCGGGGCTGACACCCACGGTCGCTGCAGAGTGGTGCTCGCGCGCGCAGCGGCGATGAACTCGCTGGCGTCACCCGCCGACGGTGCCGACAGCGTCACGTCCGTGCTCATCTGGCCAGTCTGCCCCGTGCTAGCTAGCGGGCCAGCCGGGCCGGGTCGAAACCGGCTGACAGGGCGGTCAGCGCATCGTCCAGGTAGACCGTGAGATCGGCATCGGCGCGCTCGGCCCAGCGCTCGTAGGCCGACCGGCAGACCGCGAGAGTGGCCCGGCCGATCGCCAGCGGGTAGAGCGAGCTGGCCGGCATCCCGAGCCGGCCGGACGCGAACTCGCTGACGGCACGTTCCCACGCGTCATAGTGCTGGGCGGCACTTGCCTGCAGGGCCGGCACGGTGCCGATCAGGTGCATCCGGGTACGCAGCTCGGGCACGTCCTCGGCGCGGTAGCTGTTGACGCCGACCACCACGTCATTGATGGCCTGCATGAGCGGCACCTCAGGCGGCACAGCGCCGAACGCGGCACGGAGCGCGCCGACCTCGCCGTCGAAGGCATGCCACAGCACGTCGGCCTTGGACTCGAAGTAACGGAAGAACGTGCGGCGGCTGACCCCGGCCTCGGCGGCAATGTGCTCCACCGTGGTTTCCTCGAAGCCGTCCGAGCTGAACAGGCGCAGCGAGATCAGCTCGAGCTCGCGCGCGCTGGTGCCCGGCGGCCGCCCGCGGCGCGGCGCGGCCGGCTCGGCGCTGGCAGTCTGCATGGCCATCTCATTCTGCCTTCGGGGTCTTGATTACGGCACCCGGTGACGATTAACATAACAGTACCGGAAATTCGTCACGCTGTGCCGAAACACTTGTGCCGAAACTAGAGGAGATGGCATGCCCGAGACCGGAACTGAGCTGCTGGACCGCCCGGCCGCCGAGATTGCCGCGACCGAGACCGACATGAGCAGCACAGAGATCAGCGCCACCGAGCCGGGCGAGGTCATCGCCGCCGACGAGCTGGTCGAGGAAATCTCGATCGACGGCATGTGCGGTGTCTACTAAGGCTCAGACGGAGGCGCCGGCTGCCCACTCCGCAGCGGATGCCGGCTTTGACCTGGATGCGGCCTGGCGGCTGCACCCGCAGGTTTCCGTCCGGCCCGAGCGCTTCGGCGCGCTGCTCTATCACTTCGGCACCAGGCGCCTGTCGTTCCTGAAGAGCCCGGCCCTGCTGACGATCGTCACGTCGCTGGAGTCGCAGCCGAGCGCGCGGGCCGCGTGCGCCGGTGCCGGGATCGCGCCGGCTGACCTGCCGGCCTATACCAGGGCGCTCGCAACCCTGGCCGCCAGCCAGATGATCTGCGGAAGGACAGCTGCATGACCGTGACCGCCGCGCCCTTGGTTGAGGAGTTTCGCTACGGCCTGGATGCGCCGATCTGCCTCACCTGGGAGCTGACGTACGCCTGCAATCTGTCCTGCGTGCACTGCCTGTCCAGCTCGGGCCGCCGCGATCCGGCAGAGCTGAGCACCGACGAGTGCAAGCGGGTCATTGACGAGCTGGAGCGGATGCAGGTCTTCTACGTCAACATCGGCGGCGGCGAGCCGACGGTCCGGCCCGACTTCTGGGAGCTGGTGGACTACGCGACGGCGCATCATGTCGGCGTCAAGTTCTCCACGAACGGGCTGCGGATCACTCCCGAGGTGGCACGGAAACTGGCCGGCAGCGACTACATCGATGTGCAGATCTCGCTCGACGGCGCGACCGCCGAGGTCAACGACGCCGTTCGCGGGACCGGGTCGTTCGACATGGCGCTGCGGGCCATGCAGAACCTCGCCGACGCCGGGTTCGCGGGATTCAAGATCTCGGTGGTCATGACCCGGCAGAACGTGAGCCAGCTCGACGCGCTCAAGGCCATCGCGGACAGTTTCGGCGCGCAGCTGCGGATCACCAGGCTGCGGCCGTCCGGCCGCGGCGCTGATGTCTGGGACGAGCTGCATCCGACCGCCGGCCAGCAGCGGGAGCTGTATGACTGGCTCGTCGCCCGCGGCGAGAACGTGCTAACCGGCGACTCGTTCTTCCACCTGGCCGGGTACGGCCAGGGCCTGCCCGGGCTCAACATGTGCGGGGCGGGCCGGGTCGTCTGCCTGATCGACCCGGTGGGCGACGTGTACGCCTGCCCGTTCGCGATTCACGACGCGTTCCTGGCCGGGAACGTGCGCGGCACCGGCGGGTTCGCGGAGGTGTGGCGGAACTCGGAGCTGTTCACTGACCTGCGCCGGCCGCAGTCCGGCGGCGCATGCACGTCGTGCTCCGCCTTCGACGCGTGCCAGGGCGGCTGCATGGCGGCCAAGTTCTTCACTGGCCTGCCGCTGGACGGCCCGGATCCCGAGTGCGTTCGCGGCTTCGGCGAGGCCGCGCTCGCGACGGCTGACCCGGCCGGGGCGCCGCGTCCCGCTGGGGACCACTCGCACCGCCGCAGCCCGGCGAGCGGTCCGCGCGCCGGTCAGCCCGTGCCGGTGTCCATCGGCCCGCGGCCGGCTGATCCGGGTCGGGTTGTCCTGCGAAGCATGCCGGACCGGGCCTGCGACGAGAACCCGCTGGCGGGATTCGCACCGCCGGCGCCGCGGTAGCCGGTGGCGCTCGGCGCGCCGGCCGGGCGGGTTGCGCTCGTGACCGGGGCCGCGCGCGGGATCGGCGCCGCCACGGTCCGGGCGCTCGCCGCTGACGGCTGGGCTGTGCTTGCGGTCGACGTCGCGCAGGATGACGACGCCCTGCCGTACGCGCTGGCCAGTAAGACTGACCTGGACGCAGTGGTGCGCGAGGCCCGCGCCGCTTCGGGAGCTGATGACCTGAGCGCGGCCTTCATCGCCGACGTGCGGGACGCGGGCGCGCTTGCCGAGGCGGTCGCTGCCGCCGAGACCCGCTGGGGCGGCCTGGATGCCGCGATCGCCAGCGCCGGCGTCATCGCCGGCGGCGTCCGGCAGTGGGAAGTGCCGGCCGAGCAGGAAGCTGCCGTGCTCGACATCGATCTCGGCGGCGTCCTGAACCTGGCCAGGGCCGCAGTGCCAGCGCTGCTGCGGCGGCCGGAGCCCCGGAGTGGCCGGTTCCTAGCCGTGGCGTCAGCGGCCGCGACCCGCGGCCTGCCGATGCTCGCCGCCTACTGCGCCGCCAAGGCCGGCGTGGCCGGCCTGATCCGCGCGCTGGCGGTCGAGCTGGGCCCCACCGGCGTAACCGCCAACGCGGTCAGCCCGGGCTCGACTGACACCGCGATCCTGGCAGCGAGCGCCCGGCTGTACGACCTGGCCAGCCCGCAGGACTTCGCCGCTAACCAGCCCGCCGGCCGGCTGCTCGCGCCCGCTGAGATCGCCGCCGTGCTGGCCTTCCTTGCCGGGCCCGGCAGCAGCGCGATGACCGGCGCCGTCGTGCCGGCGGACGGCGGCCTGGCCCTGTGACGACGGCGACGACCCGCGCGGCGGACCGGCTCGGGCACGGCGCTGGCGGCGCCGGGACTCCGCTTCCGGCTGGCTTCGGCATCGAGATGGACGTCAGCACCCGCGTGCTCAGCGACGGTTCCCTGTTCGGCGGGTCCCCGGCGAGGGTGATGCGGCTGACGGCGGCCGGAAGCACCGCCCTGGCGGAACTGCGGGCCGGCCCGGCCCGGTCGGCCGCGGCCCGGCAGCTCGCCCGGCGGCTCACCGATGCGGGCCTCGCGCATCCGGTGCCGCCGACAGACATCGCCCCGCCGCCGGAGACCGTGCCGCCGGAGACCGTGCCGCCGGAGACCGTGCCGCCGGAGACCGTGCCGCCGGAGACCGTGCCGCCGGAGACCGTGCCGCCGGAGACCGTGCCGCCGGAGACCGTGCCGCCCGCCGCCGTCACCGCGACCGTCACCGTGGTCATCCCGGTGCGGGACCGGGCCGCAATGCTGGACCGCTGCCTGGCGGCCGCGGGCCGGCAGTACCCGGTGCTGGTGGTCGACGATGGCTCGCAGGATCCGGGCGCGATTGCGGCCGTCGCTGAGAAGCACGGCGCGAGTCTCCTGCGGCGGGATGCCAGCGGCGGGCCTGCGCCGCTCGTAACACCGGGCTGGCCGCTGTGTCGTCGAGCCTGGTCGGGTTCCTGGACAGCGACTGCGTGCCGCCGCCCGGCTGGATCACGCGGCTGGCCGCGCACTTCGCCGACCCGCTGGTGGGCGCGGCCGCGCCGCGGATCATCGCGGCACAGCCGGGCCAGGCCCGCTCTCCGGCGGCCACGTACGCGGCCGCGTGCGCCAGCCTCGACCTCGGCGGGCGCCCGGCCCGCGTACGGCCCGGCAGTCAGGTGTCGTACGTGCCGACGGCCGCGCTGCTCGTCCGCCGCTCCGCGCTCGACAGCGTGACCACCGGGCACGACATCTTCGATCCGGCGCTGCGCTACGGGGAGGACGTGGACCTGATCTGGCGGCTGCACGACGCAGGCTGGCGGGTCAGGTACGACCCGTCCGTCCGGGTGCCGCACGACGGGCCGGTGCGCTGGCCGGGTCTGCTCGGACGCCGGTACAGGTACGGGACGTCAGCCGCTCCGCTTGCGCGCCGTCACCCGGCGAGCCTGGCCCCGCTCGTCCTGCAGCCGTGGCCTGCCATCACCGTCGCTGCGCTGCTGGGCCGGCGCCCGGCCGTCGCGGCCGCCGCAGCGGCGGCGGCCTGGCTGGACCTGACGGCAGCCGTCCGCCGCGCTGGCGTTCCGGCCGACGGCGCGCCCGGCGCGACGGTCACCGCAGTGCGCCAGACGTGGCTCGGCCTCGGCCGGTACGCGACGCAGTTCGCCGCTCCGGTGCTGCTGCTCGCGCTGGCCCGGCCGGGCGGCCGGTCGGCTGCCCGCCGCCTCGGCCGCCGGGCGGCTGCGGCGTCACTCCTGCTCGGCCCGGCGCTGACCGCCTATGCCGAGCGCACGCCGGACCTCGACCCGGCGCGGTTCACGCTTGCCCGCATCGCCGACGACGTCTGCTACGGCGCGGGCGTCTGGGCTGGCTGCCTGCGCGAGCGGACCGTGATACCGGTCCGCCCGGCGATCTCCCTGCGGCCCCTTCGCGTGTCCGGGCCGCCTGCTCACGGAAAGGCTGACGCCAGATGAGGAATGCCTGGTTCGAATCGGTGGCAGTGGCGCAGCGCCGCGCCCGGAAGCGCCTGCCCGCCTCGGTCTACGGAGCGCTGCTGGCGGGCGCCGAGCGTGGCCAGACGGTGCAGGACAACGTCGCGGCGTTCGCAGAGCTCGGCTTCGCGCCGCACGTGGCCGGCAACCCGGCCCAGCGGGAGCTGGCCACCACCGTGCTCGGCCAGCCGGTCTCCATGCCGGTGATCATCTCGCCGACCGGGGTGCAGGCGGTGCATCCCGACGGCGAGGTAGCCGTTGCCCGCGCGGCGGCAGCGCGCGGGACGGCGATGGGCCTCAGCTCATTCGCGAGCAAGCCGGTCGAGGAGGTTGTCGCGGCCAACCCGCAGACGTTCTTCCAGATCTACTGGTGCGGCACCCGCGACCAGATCGCGGCCCGGCTGGAACGGGCTAAGGCAGCCGGGGCGGCGGGCCTGATCCTGACCGCCGACTGGACGTTCTCGCATTCCCGCGACTGGGGCAGCCCCCAGATCCCGGAGCGCACGGACCTGCGGACGATCGCGCGGCATGCGCCCGAGGCCATCATCAGGCCGCAGTGGCTGGCCCTGTACGCGCGGACCGGACGGCCGCCGCAGCTGACGGTCCCGAACATGGCTCAGCCGGGTGAGGAGCTGCCGACGTTCTTCGGCGCGTACGGGCAGTGGCTGCAGACCCCGCCGCCCAGCTGGGATGACGTGGCCTGGCTGCGACAGCAGTGGGGCGGGATGTTCATGCTCAAGGGCGTGACCAGGATCGACGACGCCAAGCGCGCGGTCAACGCCGGCGTCACCGCGATCTCGGTGTCCAACCACGGCGGCAACAACCTCGACGGCACCCCGGCCACCATCCGGTGCCTGCCCGCCGTGGCGGACGCGGTCGGCGGCCAGGTCGAGGTGCTGCTGGACGGCGGCGTCCGCCGCGGCAGCGACGTGGTCAAGGCGCTCGCACTCGGGGCGCGCGCCGTCATGATCGGCCGGGCCTACCTGTGGGGCCTGGCGGCGAACGGGCAGGCCGGCGTCGAGAACGTGCTGGACGTCCTGCGGAACGGGATCGATTCCGCGCTGCTCGGGCTCAGCAAGAGCTCGGTGCACGATCTTGGCCGCGAGGACGTGATCATTCCGCCGGGGTTCACCCGCAGCCTCGGCGGCTAGCTCACGCTGGCCCGGACATGACACCTGTCACGGCCAGGTCGTGATCCCAGGCGCTGAAATAGCTTGCGAGGAGCGTCCAGACTAGGGACATGACAGTAACTAGGACGGATTCCGGGACCTCGCCGGCCAGCGGCACGGTTCCGCCGGCCATCGAGCTCGCCGGGGTGCACAAGCACTTCGGGCAGGTCCGGGCAGTTGACGGCATTGACATGACCGTCGCGTCTGGCGAGATCGTGGCCTTCCTCGGGCCTAACGGCGCTGGCAAAACCTCCACCATCGACATCGTCCTCGGCCTGTCGCGGCCGGACTCCGGCTCGGTCTCGGTGTACGGCATGGCGCCGCGGCGCGCCATTGCGCATGGCCTGATCTCCGCGGTCATGCAGACCGGCGGCCTGCTGAAGGACCTGACGGTCTATGAGACCGTCGAGTACACCGCGAGCCTGTTCGCGCACAGTCAGTCGCCGCGCGAGGCACTCAGCCGGGCCGGCATTGCCGAGATCGCTGACCGGCGGGTCGGCAAATGCTCGGGCGGCGAGCAGCAGCGGCTGCGATTCGCCATGGCGCTGATGCCCGATCCCGAGCTGCTGGTCCTCGACGAGCCGACGACCGGCATGGATGTCGAAGGCCGGCGGAACTTCTGGTCAGCCATCCGCAAGGACGCCGAGCAGGGCCGTACGGTGCTCTTCGCGACCCACTACCTGGAGGAAGCTGACGCCTACGCGGACCGCATCGTGCTGGTGCGGCACGGCAAGATCGTCGCGGACGGCACGGCCAGCGAGATCAAGGCAATGGCCGCGGGGCGGACGGTGCGCGCGACGCTGCCCGGCGCGGCCGAGGCGGACCTGCGCGACGTGCCAGGCGCGGAGGTGGTCGAGGTCCGCGGCGAGACCGTGCTGATCCACTCCAAGGACAGCGACGCCACCGCCCGGTACCTGCTGACTCAGACCGCCGCCCGCGACCTGGAGGTCATCGCGCGCGGCATCGAGGACGCCTTCATCGCGCTGACCGGCGACGACACCGACAGTGCCGCGACCAACCGTGCCGCGACCCACAGTGCCGCGACCCACAGTGCCGCTAACGACAGCGCCGCTACCGACAGTGCTGCAAGCACAGGAGCAATCTGATGAGTACCGCACCATCGGCCTTTGCCGCGGACCTGGCCGCCCGCCGCGTGCCGCCGGCTGGCGGGTTCAACCTGACCGCGCTGAGGCTGGAAATCCGCCGGCTCCTGCGTAACCGCCGCACCGTCATCATCACGATCATTTTCCCGGTGTTCTTCTTCCTGATCTTCGGGCTCAACAAGTCCTACGCGACCGACAAGATCGGGCACGGGAACGTGGCCGCGTTCATCATGATCAGCCTCGGGCTGTACGGCGCGGTCTTCGCCGCCACGAGCGCCGGCGCCATGGTCTCTATCGAGCGGGCGCAGGGCTGGAGCAGGCAGCTGCGGCTGACCCCGCTGTCGCCGGTCGCCTACATCCTGATGAAGGTCCTGACGGCGCTGGTTCTCGGCGCGGGCTCGGTTGCCGTCGTTTTCATTGCCGGTGCGCTGACCAACAAGGCGTCAATGCCCGCCTACCTGTGGGTTGTCTGCGGGCTGAGCGTCTGGGTTGGCTCCCTGCTGTTCGCTGCGTTCGGCCTGCTGATGGGCTTCCTGCTGCCGGCCGAGAACGTCATCCAGCTCATGTCCCTGATGCTGACACTGCTGTCGTTCGCCGGCGGGCTGTTCATCCCGATCAGCCAGTTCCCGCAGACCGTCCAGGACATCTGCAAGTGGACGCCGCTGTACGGGCTCAACCAGCTGGTGCACACTCCGCTGCTCGGCACCGGCGTCGACTGGACGTGGGTAGTGAACGTGCTGGCCTGGCTTGTCATCTTCGTCGGCGGCGCGGCCCTGCGATTCCGCCAGGACACCTCCCGCGTGTAAGCGGCGATAACAGCCAGCCGCAGGCGCGCCCGCACACGGGGGCCGGGCGCGCCTGCGGCCTGCCCGGCCCGGGCGGCTCTCAGCCGGCCGCGATAGCACGGCGAACACGCCGCTACTTTCCGTGACTACGCAGATGCGCATCGGTAACGTGTGAGCCCGCCAGCGAACGAGCTCGGGGGAGCGCATGCCAAAGCCTGCGGATGGCGGCCAGCGGTACATCGCGGGCCTGGACGGGCTGCGCGCGTTAGCGGTCCTGGCTGTCGTCGCCTACCACGTCGGCCTCGGCTGGGCTCAGGGCGGCTTGCTCGGCGTCGGCATCTTCTTCACCCTGAGCGGCTACCTCATCACCGACCTGCTGCTGGCCGAGCAGGCCGCGGCCGGCCGGCTGCGGCTCCTCAGCTTCTGGCAGCGCCGCGCGCGCCGGCTCCTGCCCGCGCTGTTCGTCATGCTGGCCGTTGTCGCCGCCTGGGTCGCCCTGCTGCAGCGGTCGCAGCTCCCGGCGCTGCGCGGCGCGATGGCCGCGGCAGCGGGCTACGTCAGCAACTGGTGGCTGATCGCGCAGAACTCCTCGTACTTTGCCCGGTTCGCGGCACCGACGCCGCTCGGGCACCTGTGGTCGCTGGCGGTGGAGGAGCAGTTCTACCTGATCTGGCCGTGGCTGATCCTGCTCGGCCTGTTCCTGACCAGGCGCCTGGGCGACCAGGCACGCCGGCGCTGGCTGACCGCCGGGACGCTCGTGCTCGCCGCCGCATCGGTGGCCGCCATGGTCGCGCTGTACCGGCCCGGCTACGATCCGACCCGCGTCTACGACGGCACTGACACCCGCGCGTTCGCGCTCCTGATCGGAGCGGCCCTGGCGTTCGCCAGGCCGAGCAGGAGCATGCCGGCCGAGCCCGGCCGGCGCAGCCGCCTGCTGCTGGATGGCGCCGGGGCCGCCGGGCTGGTTGTCATCGCCGTCCTGATCTGGCGGACCAGCGAGTACTCGCCGTTCCTGTACCACGGCGGCATGGTGCTGCTGTCGGCGGCGAGTGCGGCCGTCGTGCTGGCGGTGAGCTCCCCGGCCAGTCACCTGGGGCGCGTACTCGGCTGGCAGCCGCTGCGCTGGATCGGCGTTCGCTCCTACGGCATCTACCTGTGGCACTATCCGATCATCGTGCTGACCACGCCGCCGAATGGGCAGGAGACGCTGCTCCGGGGCACGGCGCAGGTCGCGGCCAGCGTCGCCGTCGCGGGCCTGTCCTGGCGCCTGATCGAGGAGCCCGTTCGGCATGGCGCGATCGGGCGCTGGGCGGCTCAGCTGCGATCGGGAGCCTGGCATGCGCCCGCCCGCCGCGGCTGGGCCGCTGTGAGCCTGGTGGCCTGGGCCACGGTGCTGGCTGTCGCGGCCCTGGCCGGCGCCGTCCCGGCCGCGTCCGCCGGATCGTCACTGGCGGCCAGCGGCAGCATGTTCCCGGCCGGGCCGCCTGCCGCGGGTCCGTCCGGCCCCGGGTCCGGGCCTGGCTCCGCTGCAGGCCGGGCTGCGGCGCAGGCAGCGGGGAGCCAGGGTGCGTTCCCGCTTAGAACGTCCTGCCGGTCGGTCGCCCACTTCGGGGACTCCACCTCGGACGGACTGGTCTCGGCTGACTACCTGCCCGATGCGGCGCTGCGCATCAGTGCCCAGTACGCGGACGTTGGCGTCGGCCGCAGCCGCTTCGAGATTCAGGGCGGAACGTCGATCGTCGAGACGATTCTGAATGAGCCCAACGCCTACACGGTGGCCCGCCGGCTGGTGCGGTCGGGATTCCGCGGCTGCTGGGTCCTGGCGCTCGGCACGAACGACACCGCTGACGTCGCCGTCGGCTCGAACGTCGGCCTGGCTGCGCGCATCAGGCGGATGATGTCGGTGATCGGCGGCCAGCCGGTCCTGTGGGTGAACGTCAGGTCGCTGCTCAGCAGCGGTCCGTACGCGGAGAAGAACATGCTGGCCTGGAACCGGGCGCTGCTGCACGCCTGCGCTCGTTACCCGAACATGAAGGTCTTCGACTGGGCGGCGCAGGCCCGGCGCTCGTGGTTCATCTCCGACGGCATCCACTACACGTCCGCGGGGTACGCGCAGCGGTCCCGGCTGATTGCCGAGGCGCTGGCGGCGGCGTTCCCGCAGCAGGCGTCGCTGGCCAAGCTGCCGCCGGTGGCCCAGCGACTGGTGCAGGCGCAGTCGCGGTCCGGGTGCCTGGTGCCCTGATCAGGCGCGGCCGGCCCGCTGGCGCGGTCGCTACTGCCGCGGCAGGATCTCGGCGAGGTCGAAGCGCACCGGCTCCTCCAGCTGGCCGAATCCGCAGGATGACGGGTCGCGGTCGTCGCGCCAGCGCACCCACTGGGCGGTGTGCCGGAAGCGGGTCCCCTCCATGTGCTCGTAGCGGACTTCCGCGACCCGCTCGGGCCGCAGCGGCACGAAGGACAGGTCCTTTCCCGCGTTCCAGCGGCTGCCCTCGGCCTCCCGCGGATTCCGGGCGCGGTCCTGCTGCATCTCACCGCCCCAGTTCCACGGATGCCCCTCGAAGCTGGTCACCAGCGGCTGGACCTCGGCGAACAGTTCCCGCCGCTTCGCCATCGGGAACGCACCGACGACACCCACGCTAGCCAGCCGGCCCGCGTCGTCGTACAGACCGAGCAGCAGTGACCCGATCGCGTCAGGGCCGCTCTTGTGCACCCGGTAGCCGGCCACCACGCAGTCCGCGGTCCGCTCGTGCTTGATCTTGAACATGACGCGCTTGTCCGGCAGGTACCCGCCCTGCAGCGGCTTGGCGACCACCCCGTCCAGCCCCGCGCCCTCGAACTGACTGAACCACCCGGTGGCGACCGCCTTGTCCCTGGTGGCCGGCGTGACGTACACCGGCGGCGCGGCCGCGCTGAGTGCCTGCTCCAGCATCGCCCGGCGGCGCTCGAACGGCAGCGGCATACAGTCCTCGCCGCCGAGCGCGAGCACGTCGAAGGCGACGAAGGAGGCCGGGGTCTGCGCGGCCAGCAGGCGCACCCGGCTGTCTGCCGGGTGGATTCGCTGCAGCAGCGCCTCGAAGTCGAGCCGGCGGCCGTCGCTGGCGGGGATCACGATCTCCCCGTCGATCACGCACTGCTCCGGGAAGTTCGCCAGCACGGCCTCGACGACCTCGGGGAAGTAGCGCGTCATCGGCCTCTCGTTGCGGCTGCCGATCTCCACCTCGGGCCCGTCCCGGAAGATGACGGAGCGGAAGCCATCCCATTTCGGCTCGTAGCTCAGCGCGCCATCCGGGATCTGCTTCACTGACTTGGCTAGCATCGGAGCGACGGGCGGCATCACCGGAAGATCCATCGCCCCATCATGGCCGATGCCTGCGGGCCGGCCGGGGGTGAGGCGGAGATTCTGTCCCGTCGCAATGGCTGGCGTCGTGCGCGGGGGCGCGCGACACGGGGGAATCTGGCCGGACGGGGGATTCATGGCTGCGGCCAATGGCAATCAGAAGGACCTCAGAAGTTCACAGCCGAACCTGAAGTTGTCGCCGGCGAAGAGCGCCGGCACCTAGACGGAGGTGGCTCGTGAACTGGCTGTGGCTCAACATCTCGCTGATGGCAGCGTTCTTCCTGGCCGTGGCCGGGATCCCGCTGTGGCTCGTGCTCCGGCGGCCGGACTTCGCTGCTGTGCCCGCGGATCAGGCCGGCCAGCTGCCATCGCCGATCGTGGCCCGCTACCACGCACCGGAGGTCAGGACGATCAGGCGGGCCAGGGTAAATGTGGCCGGGATCACGGCCGAGGACGAGGCCTGGATGCGGGAGCTGGCGGGCACGACCCGCTAGCGGCGGCGGGCTCGGCGGATGCGGCTGGGGTGGCCCGCTCGATGGCCGCCCAGCCAGTGTCCGTCTCCCGCTCCGCTCGCTCGGCCCTGCCGCCGCCGCGGGCGCCGAACAGGCGCTTGGCGACCAGCAGGTAGCCGACGATGACCAGGTTGATAACGAGCGTCACGATCTTCAGGGCCGTGACGCTCTTCGTCAGCTCATAGATCTCGTACGGCACGAAGACCACGGTCGCGACGAAGGTCAGGTACTCGGCCCACCGCTTGCCTAGCCACAGGCCCACCGCGTCGGCCCCCTCGATCAGCGCGTACGCGGCGACCGCGAGGCCGGCCAGGTAGAGATTGCGCACGCTGACGGCGAACAGACGCTGCAGGTCATGCACGATGCCGTACCTGGTGGCGTCGACCGGGCCGCCGAGACCGCCCTGCAGGTCCACCAGCACCCTGGTGAAGTCGGCATTGAGCGCCGCCTTGTCGCCCGCGAACAGGAAGATCGCCGTGGCCAGGGAGGACAGCACCAGGAAGTGGATCAGCCGGTCGATGGCGATGAGCCGGAGCACGTAGCGGTCGCGGAGCGGACGGCCGCGCAGCGGCAGCGCCACGTCGGCGCGGTCCGGCGGGTACGGAACGGCCGGCTCGGCGGGCAGGCTGAGCGCGACCCAGGAATCGCAGCGCAGGCACCGGTACCAGCGCAGTCCGCCCGATTCTCGCGCGAACAGGGCGTCGGCCGGGCGCAGCTCGGCGGCGTCAGTGCCCAGCAGCTCGTGGCCGTGCAGTCCGCAGCCGATCAGCTCATAGCGGAGCTTCGGGCGGAAGCGGCGCGGCCGCTCGGTGCCCGGAGCGGCCGCCGGGCCCTGAGCTTGCGCAGCGTCCCCCATACGGTGCGGCCTACCCGCCAGCACCGTAGTAAACGCTCGGCACTGCAGTAAACGCTCAGGGCTCTGGGCTGCTCACGGCGCGGCTGCCCTGATATGAAGGCATCAGCGACTGTAGCTCGGATCTGGCGCGAGGAGCCGTTCATGAAAGTTCCCCTCACAATCGGTGACTACCTGAGGCGCGGCGCCGCCGTGTACGGGGACCGGACGGCTGTCGTCGATGAGCCGGGGACTGCGGGCTCGCTCGGCACGCTGAGTTACCGGGAGCTGGACGCCCGCGCCCGCGGCATGGCGCTGGCCCTGGAGTCCATGGGCGTCGGCCAGGGTGAGCGCGTCGCGATTGTCAGCCCGAACGCGGCCCGGTTCCTGATCTCCTACTTCGGCGTCAGCGCCTACGGCCGGATCCTGGTCCCGGTCAACTACCGGCTGAACGCTGACGAGATCAGCTACATCGTCGGCCATTCCGGCAGCTCGGTGCTGCTGGTGGACCCCGAGTCGGAGGAGAGCCTGCGCGGCATCAGCGCCAAGCACAAGATCGTGCTGGACGGGGCCGCGGATGCGGAGCTGTTCGGCGCGGCGGCAGACGGGGCCGAGCCCGCCGGGTGGGCCGCGGACGAGGACGCAACCGCGAGCATCAACTACACCAGCGGTACCACCGCCCGGCCGAAGGGCGTCCAGCTCACGCACCGGAACTGCTGGCTGAACGCGGCCACGTTCGGCTGGCATACGGCCGTGACCGATCGCGACGTCTTCATGCACACGCTGCCGATGTTCCACTGCAACGGCTGGGGCATGCCGTACGCGGTGACGGGGATGGGCGTGCCGCAGATTGTCGTCCGCAAGATCGACGGCGAGGAGATCCTCAGCCGGATCGAGGCGCACGGGGTCACGCTGCTCTGCGGAGCGCCCGCCGTCGTGGCAGCGATCCTCACCGCAGCCGCTGACCGGCGGGCCGCCGGGCGGGAGGCCCCCGGCGCCGGCACCGTGCGGATCGTCGTCGCGGGCGCGCCGCCGCCGTCGAAGACCATCGAGCGGGTCGAGACCGAGCTCGGCTGGGAGTTCATCCAGATCTACGGCCTGACCGAGACAGCGCCGCTGCTGACGATCAACCGGGCCGTCGCCGAGTGGGACGGACTGCCGGCGGGCGAGCGGGCCCGGCTGCAGTCGCGGGCCGGGGTCCCGGCCATCGGGGTCCAGATCCGCACGGACTCCGACGGTGAGGTGCTGGCGAGGTCCAACCACGTGTTCGCCGGCTACTGGGAGCAGCCCGAGGAGACCGCGAAGGCGCTGGACGGAGGCTGGTTCCACACCGGCGACAAGGGCCACGTCGAGGCCGGTGACTACCTGGTCATCTCCGACCGCAAGAAGGACGTCATCATCTCCGGCGGGGAGAACGTCAGCTCCGTGGAGGTCGAGGACTGCCTCTACCAGCACCCGGCGGTGGCCGAGGTGGCGGTCATCGGCATCCCGGACCCGAGGTGGGGCGAGACCGTGAAGGCCCTTGTCGTGCTGCGGTCAGGCGACGGCGTGACCGAGGCCGAGCTCATCGAGCACTGCCGGTCCCGGCTGTCGCACTTCAAGTGCCCGACCTCCATCGAGGTCCGCGAGGTACTGCCGCGGACGGCTACCGGCAAGCTGCAGAAGTTCAAGCTGCGCGAGCCGTACTGGGAGGGCCTGGACCGCAAGATCAACTAGCCCGATCGCGGCCGCTGCGACGCGGTCGTAGCCGGCGGCGCGATCGACGGGCTCCGCTGGCATCCGCCGCTGCGCAGATCGGGCGGCCAGTAATTGCCCTGATCCGCCGGCCTTTCCTCGCCCGCAGCCTCTTGACGCATCCCCGGCGGAAGTCGTACGCTCCTGTAAATTTCTCTCAGAAAGAAATTAATGGAGCGCTCCTCGGTCACGGAGACCAACCAGTTCCTCGTCCTGGACGCGATCAGGTCGGCCGGGGCAACGACGCGGCCCGAGCTGGCTGCAGCGCTCGGGCTGTCGGCGGCGTCCGTCAGCCGGATCGTCCGGCGGCTGCTGGCGGAGTCGGTCGTGATCGAGGAGCCAGGACCGTCTGACGGAGTCGGCCGCAACCGCGACGTGCTCAGGTTCAACCAGCGGGCCGGGGCAGTCATCGCGATCGATCTCGGCGGCACGAAATGCCACGGCGCGCTCGCCGATCTGGCCGGCCAGATCGTGGCCGAGGACCAGCGGCCTACATTCGCGGGCGGATCCCCGGCCGGCAGCCTGCTGGCCTCGATCGCCTCGCTGCGCACGGCGGCCGCGCGCGAGCAGCTTGCGGTCCGCGCCGTGTGCGTCGGCATTCCCGCCCTCGTCAACCCGGACACCGGGCTTGTGGACGCCGGGCCGAATGTGCACTGGCACGCATTCGACCTGATGGGACTGCTCAGGGCCGAGCTGACTGAGCCCTTCGCCGTCGAGAACGACGTCAACCTGGCGGGACTCGGCGAGGCGTGGCAGGGCGCCGGCGCCGGCGTCAGCTCCTTCGTGGCACTGTCGCTCGGCACGGGCATCGGCGCTGCGATCGTCCTGGACGGGCGCCTGGTCCGCGGCCAGCACAACGCCGCCGGGGAGGTCGGCTACCTGGTCACCAGGCCGAGCCAGCTGCGCGGCGTGCCGGTGGCCGGCCTGGAGGAACTGATCTCCGGTGCCGCGCTGACCAGCCGGGCCGCCGAGCTGGCAAAGGCGAGCCCCGAGGCGACCGGGCTGGATCCCGCGGCGATCGCCCCGGCGGCCGTGTTCGCGGCAGCTGCCGCGGGGGACGAGGTCGGCATCCGGGTGATCGGCGAGCTGGCCGAGACCGTGGCCATCGCAGTAACCGCCGTGACCGCCATGATCGACCCGGCACGGGTCATACTCGGCGGCAGCATCGGGCGGGCGCTGGCACCGTATCTCGGCCAGATCGAGGCACTCGTTGCCCAGGTGACGTACCGCGCACCGGAGCTCGTCGTCTCGGATCTCGGCCCGAACGCAACCGTGGTCGGGGCGATCGCATCGGCGCTTGCGCTCCACCGGGACGCGCATGCGCCGACCCTCCCCGACATCCGGGCCGCGGTCTCCCCGCCCTGATGCGCCCCCCGCAGCCGGCATCAGCCGTTCCGACCGAGAGCGAGGCACGATGTTCCTCAGCACACTGCAGCGCCGCAATCCCGCGTTCCTGCGCGCCGCGATGGCGCTGCACGCGGACGGGTCGGTTCCCGCCAACAGTTATGTGCTTGACCTCGACACCGTCACGGAGAACGCCCGGCTGATGAGCGAGGCGGCGGCCGGGCTCGGCCTGACGGTGCTGGCGATGACCAAGCAGGCCGGCCGGAATCCGCACTTCTGCCGGGCCGTCAGGGCGGGCGGGATTACCGCCGCGGTAGCGGTCGACATGCCGTGCGCCCGTGCGATCGCCGCGGGCGGGCTGCGTCTCGGGCACCTCGGCCACCTGGTCCAGGTTCCCGGACACGAGGCCGATGAGGCGGCCGCCATGGAACCGGACTTCTGGACGGTCTTCAGCGAGGCAAAGGCCAGCCAGGCAGCAGCCGCGTCCTGCCGGATCGGGCGGGAGCAGGACGTGCTGCTCCGGATCCACGCACCCGGAGACACTTTCTACCTCGGTCACCAGGGCGGTTTCGAGGCCGCCAGCGTGCTCGCGGCGGCTGACTACGTCGACAGCCTGGACGGCGCGCGATGCGCGGGCGTGACGACATTCCCGGCTCTGCTCTTCTCCCCGGAGGAGGCCACGGTCGGCCCGACTCACAACCTCGGCACGCTGCAGCGCGCCGCCGAGGTGCTGCGCTCTAGCGGCCGCGCCGTCCAGGTCAATGCGCCCGGCACCACGAGCAGCGCGACCTTCGCGACGCTGGCGGCTGCCGGGGCGACTCAGGTGGAACCCGGACACGGCCTGACCGGCACCACGCCGCTGCACGCGACGACCGATGACCTGCCCGAGGCGCCTGCAGTGGCGTACGTCACCGAGGTCTCGCATAACTACGGCGGGCGCGCCTACTGCTTCGGCGGCGGCATGTATATCGACCCGGTGTTCCCCGACTACCAGGTGCAGGCCCTGGTCGCACCGGGCGGCGATCTCGACGCGGCCTTCCTGGCTGATGCCGAGCTCCCGCCGCCATCGATGATCGACTACTACGGCATGCTGACGCCGCCCCCCGGCGGCCGTCAGATCCAGCCTGGCGACACCGTTGTCTTCGGCTTCCGCATCCAGGCCTTCGTGACCCGCGGCTACATCGTGCCCATCGAGGGAGTGCGCGGCGGCAGCCCGCGCGCTCTCGGTATCTGGGCCGCCGATGGACGGCCGGCGTTCTGGTCCGGTCAGCCGACCGGGCTCACCGTTAACTCCGCGGGCTAGCAGCGTTGCCACCCGCCCCCCACGACCCCAGCGAGCGTGCGGCCCGGTCGGGCCAGAAGAGAGAGCCATCATGAGTCAGAACACCGGAGCTCCGACAGCAGTAGACGAACAGGCACGGCCCGGCAGGCTGCGCGGCGGTGCCATTGGCGGCCTCGGCGCTGCCGTTCTCGCGATGGCATTCATGGGGCCCGCGACCAGCGTTGCCTTCAACACGCCGCCCGCGGCAGCCAAGATCGGGTTCGCGCTGCCCTTCGGCATCCTGCTGGCGATGCTGGTCTGCCTCATCATGGCCTCGACCATCGGCGCCTTTTCCAGCAAGCTGCCGTCGGCCGGATTCGCCTATACCTTCAACACCCACGCCTACGGCAAGGGCACCGGCTTCACGTCCGGGTGGATCCTCGTCCTGGCCTACGGTGCCGTCGGGCCCATGCTGTTCGCCGCCATGGGCGGCTTCGGGAACCAGTTCCTGCTCTCGCAGTTCAAGCTGAACATTCCCTGGTGGGTGATCAGCGCCGTGATCATGGCAATCATCTGGTTCATCGGCTCCCGCGGCATCAGCAGCTCGGCTAAGACCGCGCTGATCTTCCTGACGCTCGAGGTGGGCGTTCTGCTCAGCCTGTTCGCGACGATCATCGACAAGGGCGGCGCCAGCGGTAACACGATCGCGCCCTTCAACCCGGCCCACTCGCTGACCGGAGTCAGCGGCATCGGGTTCGGCATGCTCTGGGGCATCCTGATGTTCGTCGGATTCGAGTCGGCCGGAACCCTCGGCGAGGAGACGCGCAACCCGCGGCGGAACGTGCCGCGGGCCCTGATGTTCGCCGTCATCCTGATCGGCGTGGTCTACGTGCTGTCTGGCTACGCCACTGCGATCGGGTTCGGCTCGCAGCATGTCGGCGCCCTCGCGACGGACGCCAGCCCGCTGACCACCCTGGCCACCAGGTTCTGGGGTGCCGACGGCGTGTGGCTGATCACCCTCACGGTCCTGAACAGCCAGTTCGCGAACGTCCTGTCCGGATCGTCAGCCGCCGTCAGGATCATCTTCTCGTTCGGCCGGGAGGGAATCTTCAGCCGCAGGCTCGGCACCACCAACCGGCGCGAGAGCCCGGCCGTTGCCTGGGCTGCCTACATTCTGTTCTCGGCCGTGGTGACGTTCGCGCTCGGTGCCTGGATCAACCCGTTCGGCGCCTATGACTTCCTCGGCAGCATCCTCGGGCTGGGCATCATCGTGCTGTATGTCCTGATGAACATCGGGCTCATCATCTACTTCCGGCGCAGTTACGCGGACGAGTTCTCGCCGCTGCGGCACGGCCTGCTGCCGGTCCTCGGCAGCCTGCTGATGCTGCTGCCGATCTACGGGCAGCTCTGGCCGATTCCGCCATGGCCCTACAGCCTGGTTCCGTACCTGATCCTGGCCTGGACGCTCGGCGGCATCGCCTACTACTTCTACCTGCGCAGCAGGCGCACCGACATGCTCGACGCCATGGGCCGGGTGTGGGAGCCGGCGCCGAGCTAGCCGGCCAGCACCTCCGGCGGCCGACGGGGGCCTCGCTGGTGCGGCTATAGCAGCACCAGCGAGGCCCTCACGACGGCGCCGGACGAGCTCATCGAGCCGAGGCGGACCTGCGCGGCGGCAGCGGCACGAAACCGCTCGTGCGCGCCACGTACCGCGCGTACCCGGGCCGGCCGGACATGCGTCCCTCGGTGATGGGCTTGCCGCTGCCGCGGGCGAGCAGGAACGTCATCAGCAGCGGCGAGAAGATCGTGATCAGCCCGAGCCACGCGCCGCAGCTGATCAGAAACAGGCCCCACCACACGCAGGCGTCGCCAAAGTAATTCGGGTGGCGGGTATAGCGCCACAGGCCCCGGTCCATCACCGTTCCGCCGCTGGCCGGATCAGCCTTGAACGCGGCCAGCTGGCCGTCGCCGATGGCCTCGAAGGCGAGCCCGAACAGCCAGATGGCGCCGCCCGCCGCCAGCAGCCAGGCCGGGCCGCCGCCCTCGAACATGCCGGCCTGGACCGGGACCGAGATCAGCCAGATGAGCGCGGCCTGCAGCAGGAACACCTTGCGCAGGGCGTAGGCGGCCCGGCTGCCCGGCGCCTTGCCGAGCATCTCGGTGTACCGGGGATCCTCGCCCTTGCCCCGGCTCCGCCAGCCGACGTAGCCGGCCAGCCGCGCGCCCCAGATCACCGTGGCGGCCAGCAGCAGGAACCGGCGCGGTTCGCTGCCATGACCGGCCGACAGGGCGAAGGCGACCACGGCGATCACGGCGAAGCCGAGCCCCCAGACGGCGTCGACCACGTCGTACCGGCCGACTCGCAGCGCGACCGCGAAGGTGAGCAGCAGCAGCGCCGTCACGGCCGCGGCACTGACCAGGAGGGTGATCCAGAACGTCGCGGTCACGAAGGCCGCACCGCGAGAATCTGGTGCACTCCCATCCGCCCTTCGTCGAACGCGAGCGCGCTGCCGGCCATGTACAGCCGCCAGACCCGCGCCCCCTCCTCGCCCAATAGCGCGCTCACCTCGGCGCTGCGTGCTTCCAGGGTGGCCAGCCACGCCCGGATGGTCCGGGTGTAGTCCTCGCGCATGGCGTCCACGGACAGCACCTCAAGGCCGGCCGACTCCAGCAGACCGACCGTCTCGCCGACAGGCCGCATGTGCATGTCCGGCGCGATGTAGGCCTCGATGAACCTGCCGCCGCCAGGCGCAACGCTGCCGCGCGACATCTGCTGGATCAGCAGCCGCCCGCCCGGCCGGAGCAGATCGCGCAGCTGAGCGCAGAACGCCGGGTACTCCCGGTCGCCCACGTGCTCGCCCATCTCGATCGAGGCGACCGCGTCGTACTGACCCGCGCCGATATCCCGGTAGTCCTGGTTCCGCACGGTGACGCCGCTGACGCCCTCCGCCGTGAGCCGGTCCTGAACGAACCGCGCCTGCTCGCGCGCGAGCGTGACGCCGGTAACGTCGGCGCTGAAGCTGCGCGCCGCGTGCACGGACAGTGACCCCCAGCCGCAGCCCACGTCGAGCAGCCTGGAGCCCGGACCGAGCCCGAGCTTGCGGCAGATGCCGTCCAGCTTGTCGCGCTGGGCGTCGGCCAGCGTGTACGCGGGATCGTCGCTCAGCCACCGCGCGCACGAGTAGGCCATCGCGGGATCCAGGATGAGCTGGTAGAACTCGGCGGGCACGTCGTAGTGGTGGGAGATGACGGCCCGGTCCCGGCTGCGGCTGTGCAGGCGGCCCCTGATCCGCGCCTGCGACTGCGGAGCCGGCGGCCGCGGACCGGGGATCCGCAGCGCTACCGACGCGCGGGCGGCCGCCGCCCAGCCCGCCGGGGACAGCCTGGCCCCGGACAGGCCGCGCTCCCGGATGGCACGCCACACCGAGCGCAGGCCCTCGGTCAGGTCGCCATCGACGTCAAGCTCGCCGGTGACGTAGGCCTGGGCCAGGCCGAGCTCGCCCGGATGCCAGAGCAGCCGCCGCAGCGCCTCCCTGCTGCGCAGCACGAGCGTCGGGCCGCCCTCAGGGCCGGTCTCACTGCCGTCCCAGGCGCGCAGCCGCACCGGAAGCTCGCCGCCGAGCAGTTGCTCGGCGACCGGCCGCAGCAGCGCGGCGGCGCCGCCGCCCGGCCTGGCGGTGGTCAGGGTCTGTCCTGCCATTACGAGCTCCGTCCGTCGCGCTGTAGCTGGAACTGCCATACCTGCAGGTAACGCGCTCGGAATCCGGCCTCCGAGTACGCCAGGTACAGCAGCCACATCCGCCGGAAGACCTGGTCAAAGCCCAGTCCGGTCAGCTGGTCCGCGGCCGCCGCGAACCTTGCAGTCCAGATTTCCAGGGTCCGCGCGTAATCAAGGCCGAACTCGTGCCGCCCGGTGATCTCCAGCCGGGTGTGCTGGCGCAGGTTGTCCTCGATCGACCGCACTGACGGGATGAGCCCGCCGGGGAAGATGTACTTGAGAATCCAGGTCTTGGTGTAGCGCGTGGCCATCATCCGGTGATGCGGCATCGTGATCGCCTGCAGCCCGATCCTGCCGCCGGGGGCGAGCAGCCGTTCCAGCGCCCGAAAGTAGTCCGGCCAGTACCGCTCGGACACCGCCTCGATCATCTCGACCGACACGATGGCGTCGAACTGCCCGGTCACCTCGCGGTAGTCCTGCACCGCGACGGTGGCACGGTCCGACAGCCCGGCCGCGGCGATCCGGCGGCGGGCCAGGCGGCCTGCTCCGACGACAGTGTCACGCTGTGCACCCGGGCACCGCGAGCGGCGGCACGGATGGCCAGCTCTCCCCAGCCGGTGCCGATCTCCAGGACACGGCTGCCAGCGGCCACGCCGGCCTGGTCCAGGATCCGGTCGATCTTCCGGCGCTGGGCCGCGGCCAGCTGACCGGCGGCACCGTCGCCGGCCAGGGCGGGACTGCCCGGCTCGCGCCTGACGGCGGATGGCGAACCAGGGCCGTCATCGGCGAACAGGGCCGCCGAGTAGCTCATGGACTCGTCCAGGAACAGCGCGAACATGTCATTGGACAGGTCGTAGTGCTGGTGCACGTTCCGCCGGGCGCCCTCCTCGGTGGCGTCCCAGTCAGCCGGCGGGCGCGCAACGTACAGCCGCCGGAGCCACTGGAAACCGCGCGGCACCACGCGATCGATCCGGGTGCACAGCAGGGTCAGCAGCCCTGCCAGGTCGTCGCAGTCCCAGTCACCGGCCATGTAGGACTCGCCGAAGCCGATCAGCCCGCTCGCCCCGATGCGCCGGTAGAAGTCGCCGGGGCGGTGCAGCACCATCGTCGGCGCGCCGAGCTGGCCGCCGCCGAACGGCCGGCCGCTGGCGGCTCCACCCGGATCGGCAGGCGGGCTGCTGCCATCCCGAGCAGCTGGCGGGCGATTGCCGCCTGGACACCTGCCCCGGGCACCCGCGCGACGTCCGGCCAGCGCGCCGGGCTGACCTCGGGCCTGTCCCGGTGCGGGCCGGCGGAGCTGCGGGGATGTGGGAGCGCGGCAGGCAGCTGCGTCGCCTGGCTCATTGGACTCCTTCCTGCGGCTGGTGCGCGGGCCTGGCGATGACCGGCAGGCCGCGCGCCCAGAGTCTGATGCCCTGTGCATGAATTCGTGCAGTGGTGGACAGCGTCGGCCACGGATGACGTGCCGTTACGCGGAGCAGCTCCGCCGTCGTCGCCTCGCGGCGGATGCCGCGGACGCTTGCCACGAACGGCGGGCCGTCCGGCCGGTGCAGCGTGATGGTCAGCGCCAGCCGGCTGCCGGGCTCGGGCAGGGACATCTGATACCGCCCGTCGACAGGGTTGAATGGCGAGACGTAGAACGCCTTATCGGTCTCCGCGCGCCCCCGCTCGTCGGTCCGCAGCAGATAGCAGTGCCGCTGCCCGTAGGTGTTGTGCACTTCCGCCAGGACGCAGGCCAGCGAGCCGTCCGCGGCGTGGCACCAGTAGACCGACAGCGGGTTGAAGACGTACCCGAGTACCCGGGCGCTGGCGAGCATCGTGATGCGGCCGCCGGCGAGGTCGACGTCGTTCCCGGCTAGAAATGCCTCGACGTTCGCCCGGATGCTGCGGGCCGGGTCGCCAAGATGATCGGCGGCGCGGAAGCTCGCGAGCGGCCGCAGCCAGCGCGGCAGCCCCGGCAGGTGGTCAACGTCGACGAGCCAGGAGTAGCTGCGGTAAGTGAACGCGCTGGTCAGCGGCGCGGTGCGCACGTGCCGGATCTGGCAGTCGTACAGGGCGGGCAGCGTCACCAGCGGCCCCCCAGTGACTCGGCGGCCGCGAGCCCGGCCCGGCAGCCGTCCTCGTGAAATCCCCAGCCGTGGTAGGCGCCCGCGTAGGCGGTGATGCCGTCGTTCAGCTCGGGCAGCCGGCGCTGTGCGGCCAGGGCCGGCGGGTCGTACACCGGATGCTCGTAGGCCATCCGGGCGATGACCTGGCCATCCGGGATGTCGCGCCCGGGGTTGAGGCTGACGACGTAGTCGCGCCCGGCCGGGAGGCGCTGCAGCCGGTTCATGTAGTAGCTGAGCTCGACCTGGCCGGAGTCGGCGGAGCAGGACCGCAGCGCGTAGTTCCAGGACGAGCGGACCCGCGGGCTGGCCGGCAGGACGCTCGCGTCGGTGTGCAGGACGGTGTCGTTGCGCGAGTACCTGAAGGCGCCGAGCACGTCGCGCTCAGCCCGGGTCGGATCGGCGATCAGCCGCAGTGCCTGGTCCGGGTGGGTGGCGACGACGACGCCGTCAAAGCTGCCGGCCCCCGGCTCCCCGTCGGCGTCCGTGAAGCTCACCTCGGCGCAGCCCGCGTGCCGCCGGACCGCGGTGACGGCGGTCCCGGTCCTGACGTCCGCCAGCTGCTTGGCCACGCGCTCGGTGTAGATGCGCGAGCCGCCGGTGATGGTGAGCCACGGCGGCGAGCCGGTGACCGACAGCAGCCCGTGGTGGTCAAGGAAGGTGAACAGGTAACGGGCCGGATAGCGCAGCGCGGTCTGCGGCGGGCACGACCAGACCGCGGCCACGAACGGCATCGCGAAGTGCGTGATGAAGTAGCGAGAGTAGCCGCCGGCCTGCAGGAACTGGCCCAGCGTCAGCTCGGGCACAGACGCGTCCCGGCGGCCGGAGTCCGGGCGGGCGATCAGCCGCCGCGCGGCCCGGTGGAACCGGAGTACCTCGGCGAGCATCCGCGCGTACCGGCCGCGGCCAGCCGGCAGCCCGGCGGCCAGGCCCGGCAGACCGCGATGGCCGGCGTACTGCAGCCCGCAGCCCGCGCAGGAGACCGACATGCTCATCTCGGACGGCTGGACCTGGACGTCGAGCTCGGTCAGCAGCCTGGTCAGCAGCGGGTAGGTATGGCGGTTATGAACGATAAAGCCTGAATCAACGCTCAGCGCGGGAAGGCCGCCCTGCGCCGGACGGCCGTCTGCGCCCAGCTGATGGGTGTGCGCGTGACCCCCCAGCCGGCGCTCGGCCTCGAACAGCACGACATCGTCGGTATGTGACAGGACATACCCGGCAGTAAGCCCGGCAATGCCACTGCCGATGACGGCGATGCGGCGCCTGGTCATGCACCCTCCTCGGTAGAACCCGGGTCCTACCCATGGCCTTCGTGACCTCTCGCGTTCCGGATTGGTCGGCGGGCCTGATTCGTTCCCGCGAGGGCGATCTTTCCTAGCCGCCGTACGGCGTAGTAATCTCCGCGCTGTCCCGGTTGCGTTGCAGCCGACCTCCTATCCGGCGACCAACCAGACGAGCGGAGAGGCCTGCCAGTGGCGAGTTCGGGTAGTTCCGGCGTCCTGAGCGGCGGCAGTGAGCCGTCCCTGACGACCGTTGAGCATCGCGGCATCGAGTACATTCCGCAGGAGGAACGGTGGGGCAGGCCGAGCAGCCTGTTCTGGATGTGGGCCGGCGCGGTCTGGAACGTCGAGTTCGTCGTCTACGGCGCGCTCGCGATCGTGGTGTTCGGGCTGTCCTTTGCCCAGGCAGTGATCATCATCCTGATCGGCAACCTGTTCTACTTCCTGACCGGCCTGGCCAGCCTGCAGGGACCGGAGGCCGGCACCACCGTGTTCGGGATCAGCCGGGCCGCATTCGGGCCGAACGGGAACCGGCTGCCGTCCTTCTTCAACTGGGTCACCCAGGTCGGGTTCGAGATCGAGGGCATTGCCCTGATCGTCTTCGCCGCGATCCTGCTGACCAGCAAAGCGGGGTTCACTGCCGGGACCGCCGCGAAGGTCATCTTCATCGTCCTCGCGGTGCTGATCCAGGCGGTTCTGCCGCTGCTCGGCCACGCGGCGGTGCTGCGGGTGCTGCGCTGGCTGGCCATCCCGTTCGTCGTGCTGTTCGCGGTGATGGCAGCCCTGACCACGTCGAAGGTCAATCTCCACATCCCCGCCCACGGCGCCAGCTGGGGCGCGCTGACTATCTTCCTCGCGCTGGTGATCTCAGCCGGCGGACTCGGCTGGACCGAGAACGCCAACGACTACTCCCGCTACCTGCCGCGGGGGACCGACAAGAAGCGGATCGTGCTGGCCGTCGCGCTCGGCGGCGCCATCCCCTCCGCCCTGCTGGAGATCCTCGGTGCCGCGATCGCGACCGGAGTGCCGAGCGCCACGACGCCGAACGGCCTGGTGTCCGGCTTCCCCGGCTGGTTCGTCTGGCCGTACCTGATCTTCGCGATCGTGCAGCTGTTCGCGATCAACACGCTGGACCTGTACTCCTCCGGCGTGACGCTGCAGAGCCTCGTGCCCGGTCTCAAGCGCCTGCAGTGCGTCGCGATCGACACGGTCATCTGCGGCGTCCTGGCGGCCTATGCGGTCTTCTCCTCGAACTTCTACTCGCTGCTGGCCGACTTCCTGCTGTTCATCATCGTGTGGCTCGGGCCGTGGTGCGCGATCTACCTGGTGGACAGCTGGCTGCGCAGGAACAGGTACGACCACGCCGGGCTGATGAACGAGCGCGGCGGCCGGTACTACCGCAACGGCGGTATCCACTGGCCCGCGATCATCGCGCAGGTTGCGGGCATGGTCTGCGCCGCCCTCTGGCTGAACGCCTACTCGCCCTATGTCGGCCCGCTGGCCAGCCGGGTCGGCGGCCCGCTCGGCTCTGACTTCAGCGTGTTCATCGGCCTGATCGTCGGCGGCCTGGTCTACTTCGTGCTGGCGCGCAGGTCCGTGACAGCCGAGGGCGAGGTCACGCCCGCGGCCGGCTGATCTGCCGACGCGGCTGTGACCGGGATGCGCAGTCTGAGCTAGGGTCTGCGAACGTGACTGCACCGCGCATTGCCATCGGCCCTAGGCGCAGCCGGTTTGCCGCCGATGCGGTTCTCGCCGCAGGCGGCGAGCCGGCCGATGCGGACGCGCGTGCCGACGCGCTCGTCTGGCTGGCACCGCATGACACCGACGGGCTCCGCGCCGCGCTGGCCGCCACCTCGCCGCGCTGGGTGCAGCTGTCCTCGGCCGGAGTCGAGCGGGTGGCCGCGGCCGGGCTGCTCGATGCCGGGCGGACCTGGACCTGCGCCAAGGGCATCTATGCCGAGCCGGTGGCCGAGCACGCGCTGATGCTGGCGCTCGCGGGGCTCAGACTGCTGCCGTCGCGCATCCGGGCGACCAGCTGGGGCCGGGCTGGCGGCGAGTCGCTCTATGACGCGCCGGTCGCCATAGTCGGCGGCGGCGGGATCACCGCCAGCCTGCTGGGGCTGCTGGCACCGTTCCGGGTCCGCGCGACGGTGGTGCGCCGCAGCGCGGAGCCTGTTCCGGGCGCCGCCCTGACACTGCCGGTGGCGATGCTGCCCGAGGCGCTGTCGGACGCGCGGGTGGTCTTCCTGGCGCTCGCCCTCACGCCCGAGACCACCGGGATCATCGGCGCGCCGCAGCTGGCAGCGATGCGGCCGGACGGGTGGCTGGTGAATGTCGCCCGCGGGAGGCACGTGGTGACCGACGCGCTCGTCGCGGCGCTCGCCGCCGGTGAGATCGGCGGCGCGGGTCTGGACGTCACCGACCCTGAGCCCCTGCCGGACGGGCATCCGCTGTGGACGCAGGACCGCTGCATCATCACGCCGCACACGGCCGACACTCCGGAGATGGTCAGGCGGCCGCTGGCGCTGCGGATTCGCGACAACGTGACCAGATTCGCCGCCGGGGAACCGCTCAGCGGGGTGATCGACCCGGCCGCGGGCTACTAGCCGAGCGGAGGCCCGGCCGCCAGCTCCAGGTAGGCGGCGCCGCGCGGCGAGATGCGGTAGCCGACATCGAGGCTGATGGTCAGGCCCAGCGCCTTGAGGCGCCGCACGTGGAGCTTGAAGTCGGCGCGCTCCCAGTCCAGATCCGGGGCCAGCACCGCCGAGGACACTGCCGGCCGCTCCGCGATGGCTTCCAGCACCTGCCTTGTCCACGGGCCGCGCTTGCTGGCCGCGTCCATCCGGGCGAGCCGCGCGCCGATGGCGGCGACCTCGGCACCCGTCAGCGTGGCGGTGGCCGCGAGCTCGTCCCGCGGATCGGGGCCGTCCACCGGCCGGAACCTGATCCGGTAGAGCGGCAGGGCGGGATCACCGCGCAGGTCGCCGACGAGCGCCTCGACCGAGGGGAAGCCGGCGTCGCGGGCCTGCACCGCCGTGATGTCCGCCGTGGTGATGACGTCGACGGTCTCGGCGAATGCCAGGCCCGCGCCTGTCCGGTACTGATGGCCGGCCACGACCTGAGGGCGGCGCCAGCGGCGGAAGGCCAGCGTGATGGTGCCGTCGCGGATCCCGGTACGCAGGCGCGGCTCGAACTGCACGTCGAGACTGTACTGCGGCGGCAGCCGGGCGCAGCTCCGGGCTCCGGGTTTGGGTACCGCCTCACGACCCGGGACACTAGGCGCATGGGTGGCAGCCACCTGGACCAGGCAGCGGCGGTTGTCAACGAGCATGCCTTCCGGCTCCCCCCGCCTGGCCTGCGGGACCTGGTCAGCGGCTACATCGGCTTCCGGCAGGCCGGCGTCGAGCGGCCCGCCACCGGGGGCTGCCGTCGCCCGAGCTGACGCTGATCTTCACGCTGGATGATCCGCTGGTACTCGCGGCGCACCCGGATCCGGCCCAGGCACCAGGGACCTACGACAGCATCGCCGGCGGCCTGCACACCGCGCCCGCGATCATCACGCACGACGGCCGTCAGTCCGGCGTCCAGCTGGGGCTGAGTCCTCTCGGCGCCCGGATGCTTCTCGGAATGCCCGCGGGCGAGCTGGCGGAAATCGACGTCGCGGCTGAGGAAGTGCTCGGCTCGCTGGCGACTGAGGTGCGGGACCGGCTGCGCACGGCCACGACCTGGCCGGGCCGGTTCGCGATCCTGGACGAGGTGCTCACTGCCAGAGCCGCCCGCGGCTCGGCACAGGCGGGCGCCGGGGCCAGCCCCGAGGTCGCGTACGCCTGGCGGAAGCTGCTGCGGACCGGTGGTGCCACCGCCGTCGGGGTGCTCGCCGCCGAGACTGGCTGGAGCGAGCGGCACCTGCGGGCGCGGTTCCGCGAGGAGACCGGGCTCGGGCCGAAGGCAGCCGCCCGCGTCATCCGGTTCGGGCGGGCCAGGCGCGAGCTGATGCGCCGGGTGGCAGCAGGCGAGGCGCCGGGCCTGGCAGACCTCGCCGTCGCCTGCGGCTACTTCGACCAGGCGCACCTGGATCGCGAGTTCGGGCTGCTGGCCGGCTGCGCTCCGACTACCTGGCTGGCCGAGGAGTTCCGAAACTTCCAATCCGTCGCCGCGTAGGCGCTGCGAGGCTGGCTGCATGAGCGACAAGACTCCAGCACCCCAGGTATGGCCGACGCTGCGGGCCCGCGACGCCCGCGCACTGATCAGGTTCCTCGTCGACGCGTTCGGCTTCGAGGAGACAGCCGTTTACGGCGAGGGCGACCGGGTGGACCACGCCGAGCTGGCCTGGCCGCCCGGCGGCGGCATCATGCTCGGCTCGGTGCGCGGCACCGACTCCGACGAGTGGGACCTGCCGCCCGGCGGCTTCGGCGCCTACGTCGTCACCGACGAGCCGGACGCCCTCTGCGCCCGCGCCACCGCGGCCGGCGCGGAGATCCTCACGGAACTGCACGAGACCGACTACGGGTCGAGGGACTTCGCGGTCCGCGACCCCGAGGGCAACCGCTGGTCGTTCGGCACCTACCGGGGCGCACCGCGTGCCGGCTGAGGAGCTGCCCGAACTCGAGCTCGCGTTCCCCGGACCGGAACGGGACAGCGGCGTGGCCGCCATCCTGGCTGGTACCAAGACCGCGCTCACTGGTCTGCTGGAGATACTCCAGCACGCGGGCGAGCCCGTCCCCGAGGCTGGTCAGCGATTCTCCGTGCTCGATTCAGCTGGCCTGCCGGCGGCGGTCATTGAGCTCACCGAGGTCCGGGTCGTGCCGATAAGCGAGGTCGACGACGCGTACGCGCACGCCGAGGGCCGGGGCTATGCCGACGCCGCCGCGTGGCGGCAGGCACACGAGGAGTTCTTCACCAGCCCGGGCATCCGGGAGTTTCTCGGTGCCACGCCGGCGATCGATGCTGACACCCTCGTTGTCACCGAGCGGTTCCGCCTGATCGACCTGACACTGTGACGATTGCGGTGACAGTGGCGAGCGATTTGCCCGTCCTGATGCCCTGTAACTGTCACAGAGTGGCGGACAGCCGCACTACCGCGGGCCGGAAAACGCGTTGCCGTCGGGCCGGCCAGGGTGTTGGCTGCAGGCGTGCAGTTCGAGCTCATCGATCCCGGTGCTGACGCCAGAGGTCGGGACCGCTGCTACCAGATAGTGGCGGAGTGCGAGCGACTCGATGCCCCGGAGCTGCCAGTCCAGTCCGCACGAGACTTCGCGGCCTGGCTGACGGGCTTCGGAGATCCGCGGCGACTCTGGCTTGCGCGCGATGAGGCCGGGGAGCCAGCCGGCTGTTACGTGCTCACCCTCCCATCCAGGGAGAACCCGGATATGGCCGTGTGCATGCTGGCCGTCCGCCCGGAGCGGCGGCGCGAGGGTACCGGGACGTCGCTGCTCAGGCACTGCGCGCGCGAGGCACGCCAGGCGGGGCGGCTGCGCCTGGCCGGCGAGGCGCCCGATGACTCACCTGGTGCGGCATTCGCTGCCGCCTCAGGTGGCCAGCCGGGCATAGCGTTCGAGTTCCGGCGGCTCGTCATCGACGCCGGCCTGCACGCGCGGCTGGCCCGGCTGCGGGCGGAAGCCGCCGGGCGCGCTGCCGGCTACACCCTGGTGAGCTGGCGCGGTGCCACGCCGGTGCGCTACCTGGCCGGCTCGGCGCAGCTGAGCGCGGCCATGGCCGATGCGCCTGCTGATGACGGGGTCGAGCCGCAGATCTGGGATGCCAGCCGGATCAGGAACTTTGAGCAGACCCTGCTGGCGAGCGGCCAGCAGCTCTGCACGGTGGCGGCCCGGCAGGAGAAGACGGGCTGCGTCGCCGCGATCACGCAGATCCGGATCGACAGCGCCAGCCCCGGCTGGGCCTACCAGGGGATCACCGCGGTGCTGCCAGAGCACCGCGGTCACCGCCTCGGCCTGCTGGTCAAGGCCGAGATGCTGGACCGGCTGATCGCGGCCGCGCCGGAGGTGCGCCAGGTCCGGGCGCGTAACGCCGGCGCCAACGAGCACATGGTCGCGATCAACGAGCAGCTTGGCTTCCGGCTCAGCTCGGTCCGCCGGGACTGGGAGCTTGACCTGGCTGCCGTCCCCGCAGCCGCGGGCCACCCGGGGTGCTAGGAGGGAAGCGCCGCGATAGCATCGCCTGAACCCGGCCAAGGTGGTGGATCCCGGCTCAATGACGGCGACGGACTCGAGCACGCGCTACGACTTCATCATCATCGGCGGCGGGTCCGCGGGCTGCGCGCTGGCGAACCGGCTGTCCGCAGACCCGGCGAACCGCGTCCTCGTCCTGGAGGCCGGCCGCCCGGACTACAAGTGGGACGTGTTCATTCACATGCCCGCCGCGCTGACGTTCCCGATCGGCAGCCGGTTCTACGACTGGAAGTACGAGTCCGAGCCCGAGCCGTTCATGAACGGCCGCAGGGTCTACCACGCCCGCGGGAAGGTGCTCGGCGGCTCGAGCAGCATCAACGGCATGATCTTCCAGCGCGGTAACCCGCTGGACTACGCCCGCTGGGCGGCCGACCCCGGCATGGAGGACTGGGACTACGCGCACTGCCTGCCGTACTTCAAGCGGATGGAGACCTGCCTGGCGGGCGCGGACGAGTTCCGCGGCGGCGACGGGCCCCTCGTGCTGGAGCGCGGCCCGGCCGACAGCCCGCTGTTCCGCGCCTTTTTCCGGGCCGCGCAGCAGGCCGGCTACCAGCTGACCAGCGACGTCAATGGCTACCGGCAGGAGGGCTTCGCGCCTTTCGACCGCAACGTGCACCGCGGCCGCCGGCTGTCCGCCGCCCGCGCGTACCTGCACCCGGTGCTGTCCCGGCCGAACCTCACCCTGCACACCCGTGCCTTCGTCACCCGGATCAGGCTGGAGGGCAGCACCGCGACCGGCGTGGAGTACACCCGGGGCGGGCGCCCGGCCACGGCCACCGCGGGCGAGATCATCCTGTGCGGGGGCGCGATCAACAGCCCGCAGCTGCTGCAGCTGTCCGGCATCGGCAGCCCGGAGGTACTCGAGCCGGCCGGGGTCACGGTCCGGCACGAGCTGCCCGGCGTCGGCGAGAACCTGCAGGATCACCTCGAGGTCTACGTCCAGTACGGCTGCAAGCAGCCGGTCTCGGTGCAGCCGGCGCTCAAGTGGCGGAACCGGCCGCTGATCGGCGCCCGCTGGCTCTTCCTGCGCGGCGGTCCGGGCGCGACGAACCATTTCGAGGGCGGCGGCTTCGCCTGCAGCAACGACGACGTGGCCTACCCGAACCTGATGTTCCATTTCCTGCCGATCGCGGTCCGCTACGACGGGTCGGCGCCGGCCGGCGGGCACGGCTATCAGGTGCACATCGGCCCGATGAATTCCGATGCCCGCGGCAGCGTCCGGATCAGCTCCGCCGACCCGGCCGTCAAGCCCGCGCTCCGGTTCAACTACCTGTCGACCGAGCAGGACCGGCGGGAGTGGGTCGAGGCGATCAGGGTCGCCCGCACGATCCTGACCCAGCCGGCGATGGATCCGTACAATGCCGGCGAGCTGTCGCCCGGGCCGGACGTGGCAGACGCCCGGGCAGGTCCTGGACTGGGTCAGGCGCGACGGCGAGACCGCGCTGCACCCGTCCTGCACGTGCGCGATGGGCACCGGCCCGATGGCCGTGACCGACCCGGCTGACCTGCGGGTCCGGGGGCTGAAGGGACTCCGGGTGGTGGACGCCTCGGTCATGCCGTACGTCACCAACGGCAACATCTACGCGCCGACCATGATGATCGCCGAGAAGGCCGCTGACCTGATCCTCGGCAGTACGCCGCTCCCGCCGGTGACGGCCGCTTTCTACACCAGGGCGGCGGCACGGGCAGGCGGCGGCGATGCCGCGTCCTAGCCGCGAACTGCCATAATCACCGCGTGAAGCACGGAATCTTCCTTCCCCCGTTCGATGACCTGGCCGAACCGCGCCGGGTGGCCAGGCTGGCCGCCGACGCCGAGCAGGCCGGCTGGGACGGGTTCTATCTCTGGGATCACATGCTCGCCGAGCCGGGCATGGCCGTCGCCGAGGCGTGGACCACGCTCGCCGCGATCGCGATGACGACGCAGCGCGTCCGGATCGGCGCCATGGTCACCCCGCTGGCACGGCGCCGGCCCTGGGTGCTGGCCCGGCAGATCGCGACCCTGGACCGCCTGTGCGGGGGCAGGCTCGATGTCGGCATCGGCCTCGGCGACGACGGGTGGCGTGAGTTCAGCGCGTTCGGGGACGAGGCCTCGCCGCGGACTCGCGGTGAGCTGCTCGATGAGTCCCTGGAGATCATCCAGGACCTTCTGAGCGGGAACGAGGTAGCCCGCGCCGGCCGCCATTTTTCCATCGACACCGCGCCAGTGCTGCCAGTGCCGGTGCAGGACCCGGTCCCGTTCTGGGCCGCGGTCCGGTGGCCGAACCGCAGGCCGCTCGCCCGCGCGGCCCGGCTGCAGGGCTGTTTCCCGATCTTCGCCGGGTCGGGCCAGCTGCCGCCGCCGCCCGGGGCTGCTGATCTGGCCGAGTTGCGGGCGGAACTGGCCGGCCTCGGGGCACCTCGTTCCCTCGATGTGGCTGTTCGGGTTTCGCTGCATCAGCTAGCTGACGCCGCGCGCCCGGAGGCGGCCGCGGCGCTCGCCGAGGCTGGCGTGACCTGGCTGCTGGAGGCGTTCGCGCCCGGTCAGGACGCGGCCGAGATCGAAGCCTACGTACGGTCGGGGCCGGTCCGGTGACCGCGCCGCAGCCGGGAGCCGACCCGAGGGATCCGCTGGGCCTGGCCGCCGATGCCCCGATGCTGGCCGCGTGGCTGGACTTCACCCGGCGCGCGGAGGCGGGCGAGCTGCTGCCGATGAGCGTGCCCGGGCACAAGCAGCGGCAGGACCTGGTCGGCGCGGTCATTGCCGGGGACGCGCCGTTCTACGGCGGCATCGACACGATCAAGCACGCGGACGGGATGCGGGTCGACTGCGAGCGCCGGGCGGCGCGGCTGTGGGGGGCGGACTGGTGCCGCTTCTCGGTGGCCGGGTCGACGCACGGCAACCAGGCGCTGGCTCTCGCGGCCGGCCAGCCCGGCCAGGAAGTGATCATCAACCGGACGCTGCACCGCTCGCTGCTGCTCGGGCTGGTCCTGGCCGGGCTGCGGCCGGTGTGGGTGCGGCCGGACATCGATCCCGTGTCCGGCCTGCCGGCCGGCGTCGCGGTGCCGACGGTCGCGGCCGCGCTGGCCGCGCATCCGGATGCGTGCGCGGTGTTCCTCGGCGACCCGACCTACGTGGGAACGATCAGCGACCTGTCCGGCCATGCGGCGGTCGCGCACGGGGCCGGCGTGCCGCTGATCGTGGACGCGGCCTGGGCCGCCCACCTCGGCTTCCATCCGGACCTGCCGCCGCACGCGATCGCGGCGGGCGCCGACGCGATGGTGACGAGCGCGCACAAGGCGCTCCCGGCGTACACGCAGGGCGCGCTGGTGCTGGCGAGCACGCAGCGGCTGGACCCGGCCCGGCTGGACCGCGCGTTCGAGGCGACGCACACGACGAGCCCGACCGGGTCGATCATGGCCAGCATCGACGCGGCCCGGGCGCTGCTGGCCGCGCACGGTGACGCAGCTGTGCGGCCGGCTCATCCGCGGCGTCGCGGCGGCGCGCAAGCGGCTGCGCGAGGTGCCTGGCCTGGACGTGCTGGACGGGCCGGGCGTGGAGCCGACGAAGCTCGTGGTGCTGCTGGCCGGGACCGGCGCGCACGGCAACAAGGTCGAGGCCGAGATCATCGCGGCCGGGATGCCGGTGGAGATGGCCGACCGCGACACCATCGTTCCCATTCCGACGATCGCCGACGACGAGGAGCAGATCGCCGCCTTCACCGAGGTGCTGATCGCGTCGATCGAGCGCAACCGCGCTGCGCCGCGCACGCTGCGGACCGCGGCCTCGTGGACGGTAGAGCCGGAGACGGTGCTGGCCCCGCGGGAGGCGTTCTTCGCGGCGAACGAGACGGTGTCGGCGAGCGCTGCGATCGGCCGGGTCAGCGCCGAGCTCATCGCGCCGTATCCGCCGGGCGTGCCGGTGCTGGCACCGGGCGAGCTGATCACGTCGGCCGCCGTCGAGGCGCTGCGCGAGGTCGCCGGCGACGGCGGCCGGATCGCCTACGCGGCCGATCCGAGCCTGCAGACGTTCCAGGTCATCGCCCGCTGACCGGGAGCGAATTACCACCGCTATTCGCAGCGGCGACCCGATTATGCACGAGTCTTTACCCGCGATCTGCGATGAGCTGCTGGCCGCGCCTATTTCCGGGCCGTACTCTCCTGCCTGAAGTGCGGAAACAGTGAAGTGCGGAAACACTGACCGGGGGGAACGGAAATGCACAGTCGCAGAATCAGAATGGGCGCGCTTGCTGCTGCAGCCGGCGCAGCGCTGCTGATCAGCAGTAGTCCGGCGCTGGCCAGTGCCACAAGGCCGGCGTCGGTTACCGGGCCTGAGGTCATCTCCGGTGCGGCCTACGGAAAGGCGGCCAATGCTAAGACGCCGCATATTCCGCTGACGCTCACCGGCGTGGTCGTGACCACGGACAGGGGATTTGTTCTCGGCAACGGCTACCGCAAGACGCACACCCTGATCACCAGGGCCGGGAGGCTCACTGTGAGCGCCGTGGGCAAGCAGAGCACGACGCAGATCCTGAACCTGAAGACGTGCCACCTCAGCTTCACGATCCGGCAGCGGATCAGCTTCGTTCCGGGCAAGAGCACGGGCAGCTTCGCCGGAGCTTCCGGGCCCGGGTCGTACCAGGTGCGCTTCGCCGCGTTCTTCCCGCGGTACAAGTCGGGGAAGCACAAGGGCCGGTGCAACACCAGCAATACGGCCAGGCCGCTCAACAGGGGCGCGGTCGCGTCCTTCCTCGCCGCGGGCGTGCTGACCGTCCGGTAATGCCCCCCGGGTCCGGGCACAGACACTGTGACGGTTTCGGTCATTTCTCCAGGTGATTTGCCGGGTTTGATGCCCTGAAATCGTCACAGTGTGCCGCCGGATACCGCCGGGCGCCCCTCCGCCGGCGGTACCGGGCGGGGCAGCGGGGTATGGCTAGCGGCGAGGGCATGACTTGAGATCCGGGGGGAGTTCTCATGTCAGGATCTTTGACGGCAATCATCACGATTCCCATCGTTGTCGCGATTGTCCTGTTCGGCTGGGTCGCCGCGGTTCTGCACGCGGAGAAGCACCCGCACTGGAAGCGCCCGCTGCCGCCGCCCCGTACCGAGGTCGCGGGCGGAGCGTTCCGGGCGCTGGCCGGCGGCCGCCAGGTCATGCCGATACCGGAAGAGCCGCCGGCCGGCGTGCCGGGCCAGCGGGCCGCGGCCGGTGACGAGTACTACGAGACCGCCGTCCGTAAGCATGCGAAGGGCGCGCCGGCGGACGAGTCAGCCGAGGCGGCGGCCGGGGCGCCGGTCGGGCCGGCCGGGCTCCGGGCGAGCGCGCGGGCGTCGGCCGGCCGCCCAGCTAGCTCACTTTTCATTCGTTCGGTGACCCGCTAAAGCCGCATAAGCGGATAAAGTCACCGGCGAGAACGCTGCGCCGGATGAAAAGTCGGCCCTGGCTGACGTCCGGCGCTCTTTCTCCGGGGTGTTTCGCCCCTACTGCGCTGTTATCGTGCGGGTGAGGCCGAAGTCGCCGCACCTACCGGGAGCAGCCGTGGGAGTTCAGCCTGGCCATTCGCCAGAAGCAGTCGCGGACGATCCGCTGCCTGAGGCGGTCGCGCTCGCCGAAGCCGCGGCGAACGCCGGCGTCGGGCTCAAGCTGCTCGGCGGCCTGGCCGTGCGGGTGCTGACACCCGACCTCCCGCCGCGCCTGCGGGCAGGGCAGGACATGGACTTCGCCTGCCTGTCGAAGGGACGCAAGGCCACGGCGGTGTTCCTTGAGGGCGGCGGCTGCGTGCCGGACCGCCGGTTCAACAACCTCAACGGCGACCGGCAGATGTACTTCACCGCCCCGTCCGGCCGCCCGATCGACGTCATGGTGGACCGCCTGACCATGTGTCACGTTCTCGACTTCCGGCCTGGCTACGGGCGTAACCCGCTCACCCTGGACGCGATCGACATCCTGCTGTCCAAGCTGCAGATCGTCGAGCTGAACGAGAAGGACGCCAGGGACATCATGCAGCTGCTGTCCGGCCTGCCGGTCCGCCCGGCCAGCACGCCCGCGGAGCCGTCGCTGGACGCCGACCGGTTCGGCCAGGTGGTCGCCTCGGACTGGGGCTGGTGGCGCACTGTCACCGCCAACCTGGACAAGCTCCCCGATCTTGCCGCTGAGAAGCCCGAGCTCGTCCCGCCCGGGGGTGCGCACGACCCGGTCGCCCAGGCCGGGCACCTCCGCGAGGTCGCGGACTCGGTTCCGAAGGGCATGAAGTGGAAGCTCCGCGCGAACGTCGGTGACCGCGTCCGCTGGTACGAGCTGCCCGAGGAAGTCGGCCACTAGCCCGCCAGGCGCCCGAATCCGGGGGCGCGTCGCGCCGCCATTACGGGCCGCACCTGCGCTATTGCCCGGTTATGAATCTTGACGCCCCGTTGCGCAGGCTGCTACACCGTTTGCACAGGCCGATCGGTAAGGGGCGCTTACCCGCATGAAGATCTTTTTTGCCACCGATATCCACGGCTCCGAGGTGTGCTGGCGCAAGTTCCTCAACTCAGCGGCGTTCTACAAGGCTGATCTCGTGGTGCTCGGCGGCGACGTCACCGGCAAGGCGATGGTGCCGATCACGGCCTACAACGGCTACTGGCAGGTGACCCTGCGCGGCGAGACGCTGCGGCTGGACTCCAAGGCCGAGCTTGACGACGTCATCGCCAGGATCCGCAACAGCGGGTTCTACCCGGCGGTCGTCAGCCAGGACGAGCTCACTCACCTCAGCGAGAACGAGTCCGCTGTCGGGGAGCGGTTCGAGCACGAGATGATCAGCTCCCTCGACCGGTGGCTCGACATGGCGGACGGCAAGCTGCGCGGCGGGGACATCCCCTGCATCCTCAACGGCGGCAACGACGACATCTTCGAGATCGACGACGTCATCGAGGCCTCGCCGTGCGTGAGCTTCGCCGAGGGCAAGCTGATGGACCTGGACGGCTTCTCGCTGGTGTCCATGGGCTGGACGAACCCGACGCCGTGGAACACCTACCGGGAGGCGCCGGAAGAGGACCTGGCCGCGAAGATCGAGGTCCTCGCCGGCCTCGTGCCGGACATGAACCGGGCCATCTTCAACTTCCACGCCCCGCCGTACGGGACCGGGCTGGACGAGGCACCCGCGCTCGACGACACGCTGCGGCCGATGCACGGCGGCGCGGTCATGAAGCCAGTCGGCTCGACGGCCGTGCGGGATGCCATCCTCAAGCACCAGCCGCTGCTGTCGGTGCACGGCCACATCCACGAGAGCCGTGCGATCAAGCGCCTCGGGCGGACCATGGCGATCAATCCCGGCAGCGTCTACGGCGATGGCGTGCTGCAGGGTGCCGTACTCGAGCTGGACAAGAAGAAGGCGAAGGTCAGCAGGTACCTGCTGGTCAACGGCTGAGATCGGGCAGCCAGCAGGCGGACGGGATCACCACCAGGCGGTCAGGCACTCTGGCCGCCTTTCACTGAGAGGCGGACATGGCGACAGAATCCGTGAGCGGGTCGCCGACCCTGTTCCTGCGTAATGCCACCGGACTTGTGCGCGGCTGGTCAGTCCGCGACTCGATCATCTACGCGTGCCTGGCGACGAACTTCGTCACCCTCGGAATCTACGAGTTCACCTTCGCTGGCCCCGCGTTCCCCAAGGGCCAGTTCATCACGTCGATCATCATCTCCGCCATCCTGGTGTCGTTCCTGGTCGTTGCGTACAGCGGCCTGATCGTGACGATCCCCCGCGCGGGCGGCGACTACGTGTGGCAGACCCGCATCCTCGGCAGCGGCATCGGGTTCGTGATGGCGGCCACCGGCTGGTGGTTCATCCTGTGGCTGTGGGCGCCGATCTACGGCAACATCCTGTCGGTCATGCTGTTCCAGCCGCTATGGGCGACCCTGGGCGATCCGGGCGGGGCGACCTGGTTCGCCTCCAAGACCGGCATCTTCGTGGTCTGCCTCATCACGATCGCGGTGGCCGGCGTTCTCGTCTCGCTCGGCATGGCCGGCTACGCGAAGATCCAGAAGTGGTGCTTCCTCGGCGGCCTGATCGCGTTCGGCGTGGTCGTCATCCTGCTGCTGATCAACAGCCACGCCTCGTTCGTCAGCTCGTTCAACTACGAGGGGCAGAAGATCTTCGGCGTGCACAACGCCTACGCGGCCACCAACGCGGCCGCGAAGAAGGCCGGTTACGGCACCTACTCGCTGGGCTTCGGCCCGCTCGGCCCGACCATGCTGCTCGTTCCCGCCATGATGTTCTTCATCCTGTGGCCGAACTGGGGCTCGACCCTGTACGGCGAGATCCGCGGCGCCAGCGACTTCCGCCGGGTCTTCACCGGCATGTTCTCCGGCCTGTGGATCACCGTCCTGCTGACCGTCATCTTCCTGCTGCTGGTCGACAAGACGATCGGCTGGGGCTTCTACCAGAACCTGAATTCGCTGGACTACAACCTCACGCCGCAGTTCGGCATCTGGCCCTACCCGTTCATGTTCGCGGGCTGGCTGGTGCACAACACGGTGTTCCAGGTGGTCCTGATCCTGGCCCTGAGCCTTTGGTTCTTCGGCTGGGTGGGCACGCTCTTCCTGTCCTCGACCCGGGTGATCTTCGCTGCGGCGTTCGACCGCGTGCTGCCCGACCGCGCGGCCGAGGTGTCCGAGCGCCGCAAGGTGCCGTTCTACTCGCTGGTCCTGATGCTGCTGCCGGCGGCGCTGCTCAGCGCGGTCTACGCCTACTCGGGCACCTTCCGGAACTACACCCTGGACGCGACCCTGGTCATCGCGGTGACGTACCTGTTCAGCGCCATCGCGGTGGTGATCCTGCCGTGGCGCAAGCCGGACCTGTGGGCGGCGTCGCCGGCGAGCAGGATCAAGCTGTTCGGCGTGCCGATCGTGCCGGCGGCAGGCTGGGTGACCATCGCGCTGCTGGTCTTCGACCTGTACGAGTGGTTCTCCAACAGCCTGTACTTCGTGAACAACAGGGACTCGCTGTATTTCATGGGCGCGATGTACGTGCTGGCGATCGTCGTGTACGTCTTCGCGCGGATCATCCGCAGGCGCCAGGGGATCGACCTCGGCCTCATCAACAAGGAGATACCAGTCGAGTAGGTGGCGCAGGGCCGTCGCCGCGCGGCTTAATGATCACGGGCGATTTCTCCGGGAACGGGGAAGTCGTCCGTGATCATGCCCGTCAGGGCGCGGAAGCCGGCGGCCGGTCAGCAGACTGCACCACCTGTCAGAACACCAGATCGGCGGAGAGTGAATGAGCGAGACCCCGGACCGGGCCAGTGCCGTCATCATCGGGGCCGGCATTGTCGGCAACAGCCTGGCCTACCACCTGGCCAGGCTCGGCTGGACGCAGCTGGTCCTGGTGGACAAGGGCCCCATGCCGAATCCCGGCGGCTCGACCGGCCATGCCTCGAACTTCATCTTCCCGATCGAGTACTCGAAGATGATGATGGAGCTGACCAGGGACAGCACCGAGCAGTACAAGGAGCTCGGCGTCTTCACGCAGAGCGGCGGGATCGAGGTCGCCCGCACCGAGGCGCGGATGCAGGAACTGCGCCGCCGCTGCACGCAGGCGAAGTCCTGGGGCATCCCGGCTGAGATGCTCACGCCCGAGGGCGTCAGGAAGCTGGTGCCCTATCTGGACGACTCGGTGATTCTCGGCGGCGCGAGCTTCCCGACGGTCGGCGTGGTCGACTCGCTGCGGGCCGGCACCCTGATGCGCGAGCGCGCTCAGCAGCTGGACGCGCTGACGGTGCTGGCCGGAGCCGAGGTGCTGGGCATCGACACCGGCGAGGACGGCCGGATCGCCGGAGTGCGCACCAGCCAGGGCGACATCGCGACGAGCGTTGTCGCGATCTGCTGCGGCGTGTGGAGCCCGCGGATCGCCCGGATGGCCGGCGCGCGGATCCCGCTGACGCCGATCGTGCACCAGATGATCAGCGTCGGGCCGATCGCGCTGTTCGACGGCACCGAGGGCGAGATCGCCTACCCGATCGTGCGCGACGTCGACGAGAACATGTACGAGCGCCAGCACGGCGGCGACATGGAGGTCGGGTCGTACGCGCACCGGCCGATCATCGTGCCGCCCGATGACATTCCCTCGATCGAGGAGGCGGTGCTGTCGCCGACCGAGATGCCGTTCACCTCCGACGACTTCGATCCGCAGCTTGAGCTCGCGCTTGAGCTGATGCCGGAGCTGCTGGGGGACGAGCGGGCCGGCGTCCGGTACGCCATCAACGGGCTGATCTCGATGACGCCGGACGGCCATCCCATCCTCGGCGAGACGCCGGAGGTGCCGGGGCTGTGGGCGGTCGCCGCGAGCTGGATCAAGGAGGGTCCCGGCATCGGCCGGGCGGTCGCCGAGTGGATGAGCGGGGTGACGCCCGAGATCGACATCCACGAGTCCGACGTCGCGCGCTTCTACCCGCATCAGCGCACCACGGCGCACGTGACCGCGCGGGCGCGCGAGGGCTTCAACAAGATGTACGGCATCGTGCACCCGGACGAGCAGTGGGAATCCGGCCGCCCGGTCCGGATAAGCCCGGTGTACGAGCGTGAGCGCGAGCTTGGCGCGGTGTTCCACGAGACCGCCGGGTGGGAGCGGCCGTTCTGGTACGAGCGCAACCGGGATCTGCTTGACCAGTACCGCGGCCAGCTGATGGACCGGGGCAGCGAGTGGGAGTCGCGCTGGTGGTCGCCGATCATCAATGCCGAGCACCTGGCGATGCGCGAGCGGGCCGGGCTGTTCGACCTGTCGGCGTTCGCGATCCTGGACGTGACCGGCCCTGGTGCACTGCAGGCGCTGCAGAAGGTCGCTGTCGCGCAGCTGAAGGTGCCGGTCGGCCGGGTGGTGTACACCTCCTTCCTGGACGATGCCGGCGGCTTCCGCGCCGACCTGACTATCATGCGGCTCGGTCCGCAGCACTTCCGGGTCGTCACCGGCGGCGCGACCGGGATGGCCGACTACAAGTGGATCACTGACCACCTGCCCGAGGACGGCTCCGCCGCGGTCGCCGATGTGACCTCGGCCTGGACAACGTTCGGCCTGTGGGGGCCGAAGGCGCGGGCCATCCTGGGTCATCTGACCAGCGACGACATTTCCAACGCCGGCTTCGGCTTCGGCACCTGCAGGGACATCGAGGCCGAGGGGATGACGGTGCTCGCGTCCCGCATCTCCTATGTCGGCGAGCTCGGCTGGGAGCTGTACGTGCCCGTGGAGCAGGGCGCGAAGCTGTGGGACGCGCTGTTCTCCGCTGGCCTCGCCTACGGCATGGTCCCGGCGGGCATCGGCGTCTACGGCACCACCGGGCGGCTGGAGAAGGGGTACCGCGCCTACGGGGCTGAGCTGGATGCCAGTTACACGCTGGTCGAGGCCGGGATGACGCGGCCGAAGGTCAAGGAGCAGGACTTCGTCGGGAAGGCCGCGTACCTGCGGCAGCGCGCGGAGCCGCCGGCCGCGGTGCTGTGCACGCTGACCGTGGACGATCACGTCTCCGCATCCGGCGATCTGCGGTACATGCTCGGCGGGGAGCCGGTGCTGTCGGCCGCCGGCGAGCCGCTGACTGACGGGCGCGGGCGCCGCTCCTACGTCACCAGCGCGGGCTCCGGGCCGTCGGTGGGCAGGCACCTGCTGCTGGCGTACCTGCCGCCAGAGCAGGCCGTCGCGGGCACGCCGCTGGCGGTCGAGTATCTCGGCGAGCAGTACCCGGTCACGGTCGCGGTCGCCGGCTCCACGCCGCTGTTCGATCCCGCCAACGAGCGGGTCAGGAGCTAGCCGGTGACCGCTGCCCCGCTGGACATCCTCGTCTGCGTCAAGCGCGTGCCGATGGTCGGCGGCCGCGTCGTCGTCACCGCCGACGGCCAGGACGTCGACACCCGCCTGTCCGGGTTCACCGTCAGCCCGCACGAGGAGTGCGCGGTCGAGGAAGCCGTGCAGATGACCGAGCGGTCCGGCGGCACTGTCACGGTCCTGACGCTCGGGCCGCCGGAAGCTGCCGCGCAGCTGCGCGACATGCTGGCGCTCGGCGCGCACCGCGGCGTGCTGCTGGAGACCGACGGGCGCGAATGGGGCCCGGTCGCCACGGCAGCCGCGATTGCCCGAGCGGCTGCCGAGGTGGTGCAGGCCCCGTTCCCGCTCATCTTGTTCGGGAACGAGTCAGCTGACACTGGCGGGTACCAGGTGGCCGTCCGGGTCGCGCACGCGCTCGGGCGGCCGTGTGTCACCGGGATCAAGCGGCTGGAACTGGCCGGCGACGTGCTGCGCGCGGGGCGGGAGTACCGCGGCGCGCAGGAGTTGTTCGAGGTCGCGCTGCCGGCCGTGGTGAGCGTGAAGGAGGGCATCAACCTGCCGCGCTATCCGTCGCTGCCCGGACGCCTGCGGGCGAAGCGCGCCGAGATCATCACGCTGCGGCCGGAGTGGCAGCCGGACGGGCTGCGCAAGGCGGTGCTGCGGGTCCCCGAGAGCTCGGCGCGCCGGGCTCAGGTGCTCGGGCACGGGACGGACGCTGTGCCCGAGCTGGTTCGCGTCCTCGGCGAGATGGGCGTGCTGCCCGCGACGCGTGCGGGTGCCGCCGCGGGCGCCGGTGGCGACCGGGTGACACCGTGAGCGCGGGCGGGACGGCCTCGGACCCCGGGCGGGCCGCGGGCGGGACGGGCGCGGGCCCTGGTCGGGCCGCGGGTGGGACGGGGTCGGGTTCCGGCCCGGTGCTGTGCCTGCTGGAGCGCGACGCTGACGGTGTCGCCGACGAGTCGCTGCGGGTGCTGGCGCTCGCGCGGTCGCTGGCCAGCGCGGCGGGCGGCGGCGTGACCGCAGTGCTATTCGGATCGCCGGGCGGCGGCACGGGAGGCGGCGGCACGGCGGCTGGTGACGCGGCGGCTGGTGACGCGGCGGGCGGCACCGCGGCCGGCGGCACCGCGGCTGCCGAGGTGGCCGCAGTCGGCGCCGGGCTGTGCGTGGTGTCCGCCGCGGAACTGAGCGGATACGCTCCGCTGGCCTGGGCACGAGCGCTGGAGCAGCTGGCCGCGGCCGACGGGGCGGTGGCCGTCCTGGCCGCGGCAACTGATCATGGCAGCGAGGTGCTCGCGCATCTCGGTGCTCTGACGGGCCTTCCGGTCGCTGCGAACTGCGTCGCGGTTACGCCGGACGGCCCCGGTCAGTGGCAGCTGACCAGGCAGCGCTGGGCCGGCAGCCTGCTCGAGGACGCGGTTCTGGAGGCGCCGTGCGCGCTGCTGACGGTCGCCGCTGACGCACTGCCGGGTAGCGGCGACGCCGGACCCGCCGAGGCCGACTCCGACTCCGACTCCGACGCTGGCACCGGCACCGGCACCGGCACCGGCACCGGCACTGGCACCGGCACCGGCTCTGGCGCCGGCTCTGGCTCTGGCGCCGGCGATGCGGCCGAGCCAGCCGCCGCCCCGTCCGCCCCGGTTGCGTCGCGCACCTTTGTGCCGGAACTGCAGCCTGATGACCTCCGGGTCTGCGCCACGGAGTCGGCCGAGCAGAGCGCGGGCATGTCGCTGGCGACTGCCCGCGTCGTGGTCGGCGGCGGGCGCGGCGTCGGGGGTCCGGAGGGATTTGCCGCGCTTGAGGAACTCGCCGGCCTGCTCGGTGGCGTGGTCGGTGTGTCCAGAGTGGTCACGAGCCAGGGCTGGCGGCCGCACCGCCAGCAGGTCGGCCAGACCGGCACGAAAATTTCGCCGGAGCTGTACCTCGCCTGCGGCATCAGCGGGGCGATCCAGCACATGGCCGGCTGCCTGTCCGCCCGGCACATCGTTGTGGTGAACACTGATCCGGACGCGCCGATCATCGCCCACGCTGAGTATGCCGTCATCGGGGACCTCAGCGATGTCATCCCGGCTCTGGTGGCCGCGATCAGGTCCCGGTAACTCATGAAAGCCGAGTTAGTGGTCCTATAGCGCCACTAACTCGGCTTCCATGTCAGGACGGGGCGGGTTAGCTCGACCTGATCCAGGTGTTGCTGAACGCGCCCGAGCTCGAGATCGAGCTGGTCGAGTCCTTGTCCTCGCCACTGTTGTTGATCATGACGATCGACGTCGGGCTCTGGGTGCCCATCGAGGTCCCGTTCGCGGACGCCGCCGTGTACTTGATGGTGCCGAAGTCGGCCAGCGGCAGGATGCCGCCGCTGCCTGTGCAGCACGGCGCCTCGGTGATGACCTCAGCGGACGACCGGTCGAAGCCGCTCTCGTTGATGCTCTTGGTCTCAGTCCAGCCGCGGGTGCTGTCCTTGAGTACGAGCGTGTAGGTGTCGGTGCCGGAGAACGTGACCGAGGCGCTCATTGCGTCGCCGGGCTTGACGGTGTTGGTGTAGTAGACCGGATCCGCTGGATACATCTCGTACCAGCCGTAGTAGTCCGGCGAGCTGCCATCGCAGTCTGAGTCGCTACCGGTCTGCTCGACCGAGTCGCTGCTGTAGCCGTCCAGGCCGACCCAGAAGGCGGCGTACTTGTCAGTCCGGCCGCTGCAGGTGGCCGTAGGCTGTGTCCAACTGGCGGACACGCTCTTGAAGGCGCCGTTGGCGCCCGTCACCGCGTAGCCGGACCAGTTCGTGCTCTCGGCCTGATACCGGCCAGTCCGGCCCTCAGTGCGCGCGGCGCCAGATCCCTTCAGCATGATCCCGCCAGGCTTGAAGCCGCTGGCTGCCGCGCCGCCGGGGCGCACGGAAGTGGTGGAGGGATGGTGGGCAGTTGCTGCCGAGGCGTTACCGGCAGCCAGTCCGAGTAGGGAGCCGACGGCGATCACTACCGTGGCGAGGGGAATGCTCCAGCGTCTCAACATCAGTCTCCTTTGGCCGGGTTGTGTCGTGGCGCATTCGGGCTTGAAAAAGCCCAGACTCATCCTGAGTCTGGGCAAAATACAAAACAGAGCATTCAAGCCACTCATTCACCACGAGCAGGGCATCGTCGTGAACGTACAGTGGCCGATGGTCATGGTTAAACAAAGCAAAGGTAAAGAGTACGTAGATCCTCTGGTCGGTATCGAACTTTCTGCGAAATGTCGCACTGGAATTGACTATTCATACCTTTTATTAAGTTCTGCACGCGGGTTGAACGGGCCGTCGGGAGCCGCGTCCGCGCCGTCTGCGACAGCTGGACGCCGGCCGGCGGACCCTCGGCCACGGCGGGCGGCGGCCCCTCGGCCACGGCCGTCAGCTAATGCGCAGGCGAGCCCGCACCGGACGATGGTCCGAGCCGGCCGGCGGCAGGACCCGCCCGTCGGCCTGGCCGGAACCGCGGGCCGCCAGGATGTGATCCAGCTGGATCCGCGGCCGCCCGGCGGGATAGCTGCGGCCCCGTACTGCCGGCGTGTATCCGGGCGCCTGCCGCGCCAGCAGCCCCGGCATGTTGAGGTCGCCCGCCACGATAGTGGCCGCGGGCGCCGCACGGCTCTTGCTCGCCCCCAGTGTTCGCAGCAGACTCCGCAGCTGCAGCAGGCTGGTGCCAGCATGGGTCAGGTGCGTGCCGGCCACCCGGACGACAGCGCCGCCCGGCAGCGCGAGCCAGGCGACCTGGGCAACGCGCGGCACGGAATCCGCAGGAGCACGGCCGAGACCGATCAGCTGGTACCCGGTCACCGGCAGCGTCGTCAGGATCGCGATGCTCAGCTCGCCCGGCCCGGACACCGACCGCACGCCGAGTGAGGCAACGCTGCGCCGGCGGCACATCGGAGCGCGCAGCACCCGCGCGCCGAGCTTGGCCGCCGCCTCGGCGACGGGATCGGCCGCGTCCGGCGCCGCCGGCTGCCAGACCTCCTGGAGGCAGATGACCTCGGCGTCGAGCTGGCAGATCGCAGCCGCCGCATCATAAGGCTCGTCGTCGCGGCCGAAGCCGCAGTGCAGGTTCAGGCTGGCCACAGTCACCGTGTCGATGACGGCAGCCTACCGGCGCCAGGTCAAGCGGGCCGCCGCGGCGTCCTTCGTCAGCCGGTCTGGATCGGCCCTGCTGTCCGGGATCTGGCATACCCCCAGGCTGTGCATATTGCTGTGGATATCCAGTGGATAAACGATGGTCTCGGGGGATAACAAACAGTTGGCTGTGGACGGCAAAAGAATCTTGAAAAGGTAGCTGAAAAGCCTTGCGCGCCCAGTGCCGGAGGCAGTAGAAATTCACTCACCACCTGAACAGTCGGCCACCTCGGAGGTAACTCCGGGGGCCTCGCGAGATCCGGGAGACCGGGGATCGCGTCGGTCGGCGAGTACGGAGGCAGGTCTGGACGCAGCGCGGACTAGCCGAGGAATCGGCAGGTCAGCGGCGCGTTTCAGGTCCAGTGAGGCCCCTGCATCTCATACATGCGGGGGCCTCACCGCTGTGCGCCCATCGTCAGCCGTAGCCTGCGGGCGTGCCGCCAGGCTCCGCGCTAAAGAATCTTGATGCGCTTTTCCGAAACCTCTTGCGCGCGCCTATGCGCGAGCAGTAGAAAGTCTTTCACAGTCAGGACGGATTCTGGTCCCCCGGAGCGATCCGCGGATGGCGAATAGCGGGTAACTGCGAATTGCCGCAGATCCGAACTGGCAGTGCAGGCCGTGCGAGCGGACGTGCGCCGAGCAATCGGCGGGCAGCCGTGAGCATGCCTGGCTGAGGCCCCTCCATCTCATACATGGAGGGGCCTTCAGTCTGTTCGGGGCGCAGTCTGTTCGGGCTCTGTCTGTTCCGGGCGCAGCCTGTTCGCGGCCTTGCCCCGCTCATGCAACAGCCCGTCCCGTCCCCGGAGGGACGAGACGGGCTGCTGTTGTGCTTGCTAGCGGACTGCCGGAAGCTGCGCCGGCCATCCCTGCTTACTGCTTGTCAGCTGCTCACCCAGGTCGCGGAGAACGCGCTGCCGCCGTAGAACCCGCCGGTTGTCGACTCCGGAGCGTCGCTGGACGACACCATGTTGATCTGCGCGAGCTGGTAGGAGGTGCTGCTGCCGCTGAAGTTCGCCTTCGCCTTGAAGTTAATGGCGACCTGGCTGGCTGCGAAGTTGATGATCCCGTAGTCAGCCAGCGGCAGGATGCCGTCCTCGTACGGCGCTTCCATGATGACCTCTGCCGACGCGGCCGGGCAGGTCGAGCCGCTCGGGCAGGCCTGCTCGGTGGAGAAGCCGGAGTCGGAGGTGACGTCGGTGACGGTCAGCTGGAAGTTGTTGCCGGTCTTGTACTTGCCGGTGCCGACGATGATGGCGTCACCCGGGTTGATGGCGCCGGTGTAGGCCTCCGTGGCGTCCGGGTACATCTCGTACCAGGCGTAGTAGGTAGGCGCCGCGGTGGTGGAGGTGCACTCAGCCGAGACCCCCTCCTGCTCGACAGAGGAGTTGCTGAAGCCATCGAGCCCGACCCACTCCGAGGTCCACGCTCCGAAGGTCCCCGGTGACGACGCGGCGCAGTTCACGCTCGGCACTGTGAATTCGGCGCCGACGGCCGTCAGCTTGACGCCCTTATTGCCAACGGCCGCGTAGCCGCTCCAGTTATTCGAGTCGTAGAGCTGCTGCCGTTCGTGCCGTTGCCGATCTGCTTAGCGCCAGTGAATTCTTTGCTAACACTGTTGCGCGCTCACTCGGGCATCAGCTCGGCGAGGCACTGGCAGCCCATACGGCCGCGGTGCCGCTTGTCAAGACGGATTTGTCCGGCTGTTAATGGACTTCTCGCGAATGATTACGCACCGGTTACAGGCGTTTCCCCCGAGTGCCGGAGGAGGCTGACGGCGCCCGGAGCGGCGGGTGCGCTGCTGGCCTGTCATAGTGGCCGCCGTGGGGATCTCGGACGGGACCGGAACGCCGGAGGGCCGGACCGCCCGGCTGCTGCGCTGGCAGGCTGACGCGTGCCGGGAGCTCGGCAGCCCGCTCTACGGCGACCTGCTGACGCAGGCTGCCGGCGATCTGCTCGCCGGCGGCCCGACGGCTGAGGTCCTTCGCGGCCACCTCGACGACCGGCTCTCCAGCGTGCTGGCCCTGCGGCTGCTGGGCGGGGCGCATGCGCTCGCCCTGTCCGGTCACGCACCCGACCTGGCGGCGTTCTACCCCAGCGCGGGCGGCACGCCGGAGAGCGAGGCCGGAAGCCCGCGTGCCTGGGCAGCGCTCCGGCGCACGTTCACCGAGCACGGCGAGGAGCTGCGCGGCTGGCTCGACCGCCCGCCGCAGACCAACGAGGTGGGCCGCTCGGCCGCGCTGCTCGGCGGACTGCGGTACATCGCGGCCGAGGCCGCCCTTCCGGTCCGCCTGGTGGAGGTCGGCGCCAGCGCCGGGCTGAATCTGCGTGCCGATCACTACTGCGTGCCGGGCACGGCCGGCAGGTACGGAAACCCGGATTCACCAGTCCTGCTCACCGACGGCTGGCTCGGCACATCTCCGCCGGCCGGCCGCATCGAGGTGATCGGCCGGGCCGGCGGGGACCTGGCGCCACTCGACCCGCTGACCGCGGCCGGGCGGCTGCGGCTCACCGCGTACGTCTGGCCGGACCAGACCGACAGGCTGAGCCGCCTGCGCGGCGCGTTCGGGATAGCGCAGCGAGTTCCGGCTGAGGTCCGGGCCGAGCCAGCGCAGTCGACGGTCGCGCGGACAACGCTGGAGCCGGGTTCATGGACGGTGCTGTGGCACTCGATCTTCCGGCAGTACCTGAGCGAGCTGCAGCGGGCCGAGCTGGCCGACGGCGTTGCCGCGCTCGCGGCGACCGCGACGGATGCGGCCCGGTTCGCGTACCTGTACCTGGAGCAGTCACGGGCGGGCGGCTGCCCGGTAATGCTCACGACCTGGCCCGGCGGGCAGCGCCGCATGCTCGGGTCAGCGCCCGCGCACGGCCTTCCGGTGCACTGGCTGCAGCACCCGGCGCCCGCCTAGCACTCTCCGGCAGCCGTCCTGGCACCGGCGGGCAGTGCCGCTGGCTCCTCGGCGGCCGGTGTCACCATTCGCTCAAGCTCGCGCTCCAGGCTGCCGGTGCCGACGTCGATGGTGCGCAGCGGCAGGCCGAACTGCGCCGCGATCTCGGCTGCCTTCTCCTCCAGCACGGCGGTCCGGTCCTGCGCGAGCCAGACCAGCCGCCGGTAGTGCCCGAAGTAGTCGGCCCACAGTTCCGGGTGGCGGTCCAGCCCGAGGCCGCACAGCACGGTCGCCTCGAAGCTGCGCACCAGGAAGTCGGTCAGCAGGTAGGTGCCGGGCTCGCGGGCGAGCAGCGCCCGCACCCGGCTGGCACCGCCGAGCACGTCGTAGCAGTGCAGCCCGCGCAGCCGGGTGACGCCCAGCCGCCTGCACAGCTCATCGAGCGCGCCGTAACTGCCGCAGTCGGCATACCCGAGCGCGACCCGCAGCCCGCGCGCCTGCAGCGTGGCGGCCAGCTCGGCAACGGCCGGCGCGATCCGGTCCGGCCGGTTGTGCAGAACGGCCGGCACCGGGTGCACCTCGACCGGCCAGCCGCGACGGCCGGCGATGTCGCGGACGTGGCCCGCGAGCGCGCCGCAGGCGATGACGGCAAGAGCCTGACCACCCTCAGGGCGGGAACGAGGTCCCCCGAGCCAGCTGCCGTCAGGCCGGGAACTGCAGCTGGTCGACGAACGCGTCGTTGAACCCCTCGCGGTCGGAGAGCTCGACATATCTCACCTCCCCGAGCAGGGCGAGTGCGGCGGCACGCTCGCGGACGGAGAGCAGGGCCATCTTGGCGCCCTCGCCGGCCACGTTGCCGGCGCTGATCACGCGCAGTACCGGCAGCCGCGGCACCAGGCCGAGCGCGATCGCGCTTGTGGGTGACAGGTAGCTGCCGAACGAGCCGGCCAGCAGCACCTGCTGGACGTCCCCCGCCTGCAGGCCGGCTTCCTCGAGCAGCACGCGCCAGCCGGTGGCAATCGCGGCCTTGGCGAACTGCAGTTCCCGGATGTCGCGCTGCGTCAGATAGACCGACGCGGCCACGTCACCGGGGCCGCCACGCCAGTGCAGCACGAACACTCGCTCCTGGCCCAGCATGGTCAGTCGCGGCGCCAGGGCCGGGGCAAGTGCAGCCGCGGTCTCGTCGGGCACGAGGCGGCCGGAATGATCGAGCAGCCCGGTTTTCACCAGGCCGGCGACCGCGTCGACGAGCCCGGACCCGCACAGGCCGACAGCCTCGCAGTCGCCGATCACCGTCAGGATCAGTTCGTCGGGCGTGACCGAGACGCCCTCGATGGCGCCGTCGGACGCCCGCATCCCGCACCGGATGGCGGCGCCCTCGAAGGCAGGGCCGGCCGGGGCCGCCGTTGCCAGCAGCCAGTCCCGGTTGCCGAGCACGATCTCGCAGTTGGTGCCGATGTCGATGAACAGCCGGGTCCTGGCGTCCCGGTTCATGCCCGAGGCCAGCAGCCCGGCAGTGATGTCGCCGCCGACATACGCGCCGAACGCGGGGAACACGAACGCCCGCGCCTGCGGGTGCACGGGCAGGTCGAGATCAGCGGCCGCTACGTCCGGCAGCTGCCGCGCGGCCATGATGAACGGTGCCACGCCCAGCGGCTCCGGATCGATGCCGAGCGCGATATGGGTCATCGTCGCGTTGCCGGCGACCGCGACCTCGGCGATATCGGCCGGGTCCGCGCCAGCCTGGGCGCAGACCTCGGCGGACAGCTCGGCGAGAGTCTCGTGCGCCAGCCGTCCCATCGTCTCCAGTGCCGACGGATCCATCATGGTCGCGCTGATCCTGGTGATCACGTCCGCGCCGAACGGCTGCTGCTTGTTGAGCATGGACGCGACGGCCAGCGGCGTGCCGGTGCCGAGGTCCAGCAGGGTGGCGACCACAGTCGTCGTGCCGAGGTCGAAGGCGAGACCGAGCAACTGGCTGGTCGTGTCGCCGGGCTGAACGTCGATCAGCATGTCGTCGACGATGACCGCGGTCACCTTGTAGTCGGCGGAGCGCAGCCGCCGGCCGAGGCTCCGCAGGACAGCGAGGTCCACCCGGAGCTCCAGGTCGTCCAGCGCGGCCAGGACGCGCTCCAGATCGGTCTGCTGATCGGCCAGCGACGGCTCGGTGAGCTCCAGGTAGCGCTTCTGCGCGGCCGGCCGGAGGATGACCTGCCTGCCGACGCCGACGGTGGCGGCTTTCGGCCTGGTCACCAGCGGCGGAACCTCGACCAGGGCGTCAGCATCGGCGAGCGCCCGGCAGGCCAGCCGCCAGCCGTCGCGCAGCTCGTCCGGCGAGAACGCGCGCGCATCGAGCGGGGACACCGGCACGCTGCCGTCGGCGATCCGGACCTTGCACTTCTTGCAGGTGCCGTGGCCGCCGCAGGTTGAGTCGATCGCGATGCCGTTCCAGCTGGCGGCGTCGAACAGCGTGACACCCGGCGGCACGCGGACACGCAGGCCGCTCGGCTGGAACTGCAGCTCGACGCGCGCGGGCAGGCCGACCGCCGGGTCAGCGGCCGTGCGGGTCACGGCGTCTCCGGCGCGGCGGCGGCAGCCGCGGCCGCGGCCGCGGCCTGGCGGGCCCGGTGCGCGGCAATCCAGGCGGCGCCCCACGGATCGCGGTTGGTCAGCAGGTCCGCGGCCTTGGCTGCCTGCACCAGCTGCGGCGACCGGGCGTCCATGATGGCGCTGGTGAGCCCGGCCGCGATCGCCATCGGCAGGAAGGCGGCGCCTATCGAGGCGCGGTCCGGCATGCCGAACGACACGTTGGACGCGCCGAGCGTCATGTTGACGCCCAGCTCCGACCGCAGCAGCTCGACGGTTTCCAGCGTGCGCAGCACCAGCGAGGTGTCCGCGCCGACCGGCATCGCGAGCGGGTCGATGACGATGTCGTCGAGCGGGATGCCGTACTTGCCGGCCGCGACGTCCACGATCTTGTGGGCCAGCTCGAGCCGCCTGGCTGGCCGCTCGGGAATCTCCTCCTCGTCGTTGGGCAGCGCGATCACGGCAGCGCCGTGCCGTTTCACCAGCGGCAGGATCGCGTCCAGCCGCTCGTCCTCGGCGGTGACCGAGTTCACCAGCGCCTTGCCCTCGTAGGCGGCGAGTCCGGCCTCGAGGACCTCGACGATGGAGGAGTCCAGGCAGAGCGGCAGGTCGCAGAGCGACTGGATGAGCCTGACCGCGCTGGACATCAGCTCGGTCTCGTCGCACAGCGGAGCTCCCATGTTGACGTCGAGCACCATGGCGCCGCCCGCGATCTGCTGCGCGACGTCGATCTCGATGCGGGACAGGTCGCCGCGCCGCAGCTGCTCCTGGAAGATCTTGCGGCCGGTCGGGTTGATCCGCTCGCCGATGATGCAGAACGGATTCTCCCCGCCGATCCGCAGCTCGCGGGTCGCGGAGGAGAGGACTGTTTCCATGGCCGGGAATCCGTTTCTGTCGCTGGCGTGCGAGCGGGTAGCTGGGCGATGCGGCGCGGGGCGTGCCTACGCGGGCGCGACGGCCCGCCGGCGCTGCAGCAGTTCCTTCGCGCGGACGACGGCCGCCGACGCGTCCGCGGCGTAGCCGTCGGCGCCGACGACGTCCGCGTACTCCTGGGTCACCGGCGCGCCGCCGACCATGACGATCACCTGGTCGCGCAGCCCGGCCTTCTGCAGTGCGTTGATGTTGGCCTTGAACATCGGCATGGTCGTGGTCAGGAACGCCGAGAAGCCGACGATGTCCGGCTGGTGCTCACGGATCGCGTCGAGGAACTTCTCCGGCGCTACCTGCACCCCGAGGTCGATCACCTCGAAGCCGGCGCCCTCGAACATGATGTTGACCAGGTTCTTGCCGATGTCGTGGACGTCGCCCTTGACGGTCCCCATCACGATCTTCCCGATCGTCTGCGCGCCGGTCTCGGCCAGCAGCGGCCGCAGGATCTCCAGCGCTCCGGCCATCGCCTTGCCGGCGATGAGCATCTCCGGCACGAAGAAGTCACCGCGCTCGAACCGGGCGCCGACCTCCTCCAGCGACGGGATCAGCGCCTCGTAGAGCAGGGTCTCGGGCCCGAGGCCGAGCTCCAGGCCCTGCCGGGTGAGGCTGAGTACCTCGGGGGCATTGCCCACGAGCGTGTAGTCGTACAGCTGGCGGAGCAGCTCGTCTGAGGTCACGAGGCACCTTCTTCCTGTGGGTGCGGAGCGGGCAGGGCGGCCGAGTAGCCGAGCAGGGCTGACAGCGAGCGGGCGGCGGTCATGCAGCTGGCCGCGGCGGCGGGGAGCGCGGGCCCGGTCAGCCGGCCCGCCGGGCCAGAGACCGACAGCGCTCCGACGGCCGTGCCGCCGTCAGCAAATACGGGCGCGGCGACCGCGACCAGGCCCGGCTCGAGCTCTTCCACGGTCACGGCATAGCCGCGCTCGCGGACCGCGGCGAGGTCGGCCGCCAGCTTGGCCCGGCTGGTGATGGTGCGCTCCGTACGCTGCTCCAGGCGCCCCCCGGGCAGCTCGGCTGCGCCGAAGGCGAGCAGTACCTTGCCCAGCGCGGCGCAGTGCAGCGGAACGGCGAGGCCGACCCAGTTCGTGCCGCCGATCAGGTACCGGCTGTCTACCTGCGCGATCTGCTCGACCTGGCCGCCATCGCGGGGAACGCCGAGGTTGACCGTCTCCCCGGTCTCCCCGCCGAGCCGGGCGAGCACGGGCTGGGCGACGCTGATCAGATCCGCCTCAGCGCCGCCGCGCCAGGCATAGGAGACGAAGACCTCACCGGGCGAGAACCGGCCGGCCACATCGCGGCGCACGAGCCCGTTCCGCTCCAGGGCCGTGAGCAGCCGGGACGTCGTGCTCTTCGCAAGCCCGCTGGCAGCCGTCAGCTCGGCGAACGAGACCGGGTCGCGGTGCCGCGCGACCTCGATGAGCAGCTGTGCCGCCCGGTCGACGGCCTGGGTACCGGTGGGAGATGACACGGCAGTGGCCGCCCCTGGCGCTCGCATTGTGATCCTTCGATGCCTAGTTCCATACTACGGAACCTTGTTCTACTATGTGATCCTAGATTCGGCCATTCGTGCCGGTCAAGACAGCGCCTATTCCGCCGGTTTTCTGCTGCACAGTTGAGGTGGCAATGTTCCGTAACACGATGCCGAGGTACGAGATCCTGTCGCCGGATGCGATCGGCGTCCTGGACCGGGGCTGGCGGCGCATCGTCTCCGAGATCGGCGTGCAGTTCGCGAAGCCCGAGGCGGTCGAGCTGTTCCGCAAGGCCGGTCAGAAGACCGACGGCGAGGTCGTCTATCTCGACCCGGAGTTCGTGCTTGCGCAGGTCGCGCTCGCGCCGCGCGAGTTCGATGTCCAGGCCAGGAACCCGGCGAACAGCGTGCATATCGGCGGCGACGACATGGTCTTCAGCGCGGTCTACGGCTCGCCGTTCGTACGGGAGGGCGACGTCCGCCGCGACGCGACGATGGAGGATTTCCGCCGCCTGTGCATGCTGTCGCAGTCGTTCGGCCAGCTCGACTCCGCCGGCGGCGTGATCTGCGAGCCGAACGACACCCCGCTCGACTCCCGGCACCTGGACATGATCTACGCGCTGCAGACGCTGACCGACAAGATCTACATGGGGAACGTCGTATCCGGGCCCAATGCCGCCGACACCATCGCGATGAGCGAGATCCTCTTTGGCGGCCGCGATGCCATCGAGGCCGTTCCCGCCACGATCTCGCTCATCAACTGCAACTCGCCGCTGCGCTGGGACGACCGGATGCTGGACGCCCAGTTCGAGTACTGCGCCGCGATGCAGCCGGTAGTGCTGACCCCGTTCCTGCTGATGGGGGCCATGTCACCGGTCACCATCCCGGCCGCGCTGGTGCAGCAGCTCGCTGAGGCACTGGCCGGGATCGCGCTGGCGCAGCTGATCAGGCCTGGCTGCCCGGTGATCTTCGGCTCCTTCCTGTCCAACATCGACATGCAGTCGGGCTCGCCGAGCTTCGGCACGCCCGAGTCGGGGATCGGGCTGCTGTGCACCGGGCAGCTGGCGCGGCACTTCGGCCTGCCCTTCCGGACGGGCGGCGGCCTGAACTCCAGCCAGACCTGCGACGCACAGGCGGCGTATGAGTCGCTGATGACGCTGCTGCCGACGTTCCTCGCCGGGACGAACTTTGTGATGCACGCGGCCGGCTGGCTCGAGGGCGGCCTGGTGTCGTGCTACGAGAAGTTCATCGTCGACATCGAGCTGCTGCGGATGCTGCGGGTCGAGTTCACGCCGCTGGAGATCGATGAGGCCGCGCTCGCCTTCGGCGCGCACGAGGAGGTCGGCCACGGCGGCCACTTCCTCGGCGCGGCGCACACGATGGAGCGGTTCCGCGAGTGCTTCTACCGGCCGCTGCTGTCCTCGACCGCTAACTACGAGCGCTGGCTGCGGCTCGGCGGAAAGGACGCGACGGCCAGGGCGGGCGAGATCTGCGCGAAGACCCTCGCGGAGTACCAGCAGCCGCCGCTGGACGACTCGATCCGGGCCGAGCTCGAGGCGTACGTGACCCGGCGCCGGGCCGAGCTGGGCGACTGACTCCGGCCCATCGGCACTGCTTTCCCGTGAGCCACAGTGGGCTTACGCGTGCCTAAAAAGTGCGGGCTGCAGGTCGGCTCCGCGCGCCGGGACCTGTTTGTCTATTTAAATCGCTCGTAGTGGTGACAATAGGGCCAATCTTTGACGCGGTATCGCCGCAATTGCGGGTATCCTAACCGAGACCTGGCCGAGACAGAATCGTGCTCAGTCGGCCGGCGTGTCGGGCGATCTGCGCCTTTGCGGCTTCCTGGCCTGCTACATTCCGTGTGGTCAAGGCACCCGTGAGTCGACCGGGAGCAACTTCGTCAGAAAGTAACGTGTGAACGAACGCATCACTCGCTGCGCACCAAGGAGCATCCCTACCCAGCTGCGCGGCGTGGTGCAGACCGCGCTCGCGGTCCTCGTTTTGCTGGTTGCATCTATCGGGCTCACCCAGACGTCCCAGGCCAGGGCAGCTACCGCATCCGCCTCCGCGGCTCTGACGGCAGCGCGCATGCGGCTGGCGGTCTGGCGCTACGCGCTGAAGCAGCGCGGCAAGCCCTACATCTACGGCGGCATCGGCCCTGCGGGCTATGACTGCTCGGGCCTGGTCTACTCCGCGTACCGGGCGACCGGGATCGGCCTTCCGCGCACCACCTACGGAATGCTCGGCAGCTGGCGCCTGGTCCGGATCTCCAAGTCGCAGGCTCAGCGCGGCGACCTGGCCTTCTTCGGCTCTGGTCACGTGGAGATCTACGACCGGGGCAACTGGACCTACGGCGCGCAGGAGACCGGCACCCGGATCGGGTTCCACCTGATGAACTCGTACTGGCACCCGACCATGTACTTCCGGGTGCGCGCCTAGCGCACCGCGCACGGCCAAGCCGCCTGCAGCAGCGTTGCCGCGGCGGCCGCCCGGCCTCCGGGCACTCCTCCCGCATCACTGGCACCCCGCCGCCGTCCCGCCGCACCCCATCCCGCCGCGATCACGATCGCTGTCCGTTATGCGCTGTCGGTTATGCGCTGTCGGTTACCCGCCCTCGGCTAGCCTGCTGCCTCGGTCAGCTGCCTGCCGGCCGGTGCCGCATCCGGTCGCTCGGGCCCGGGCTGGCGAGGGCGGCCGGGTAGCAGGAGCGCGGGCAGCACGGCCAGCGCGCAGAAGCCGGTGCACCACCAGAACGTGCGGTCGAACGCGGCGGTGATCCCGGCCGGACCAGGATGCGCGGCTGCCTGCCGGGACAGGATGACGATGAGGACCGCGGCACCAAAGGCTCCGCCGACCTGCTGCATGATCCTGGTGACGCTGCTGGCATGCGGAAGGACCGGTCGCGGCAGACCCTGGAAGGCGCCGGCCATCAGCGCGATTGTCGCAGCGCCGAGTCCGGCACCGCGCACGACCAGGGCTGCGCCGAGCAGCACCTCGCTGGTATGCGGGCCGGCCAGCGCGAACGGCACGGTGCCCGCCGCCGCGAGCACGATGCCCGCCACCGACACCGGCCGCGGCCCGATGCGGTCGGTGAGCTTCCCCACGATCGTGCGCGGCAGGATGCTCCCGACGCCCTGGGGCACCAGCAGCAGGCCGGCCGTCAGGGCGCTGTACCCGCGAGCCTGCTGAAAGTACAGCGGGAGCAGCAGCATCGCCCCGTAGATCGACAGCCCGGCCAGGAACATCAGGCTGCTGGCGGCAGCGAAACTGCGCGAGCGGAACAGGCGGAGGTCGACCAGCGGCTCGCCCGTCATCCGCAGCGCGTGGACGACGAATCCGGCCAGGAGCACGGACCCGGCCAGCAGCGGGACCAGCACGCGCAGGTGGCCGAATCCGCCTGCGCTGCTCACCTGCGCCAGGCCGTAGAGCAGGGCGGCCAGTGCCGGGCAGAGCAGCACCAGCCCGATGACGTCGAGGCGCGGCCGGATTCCGGCTGCCTGCCCCGTGTCCTGCCCCGGCCGTCCGGCAGGCAGGCCGCGCCAGGCGAGGATCATCCCGGTCAGGCAGATGGGAACGTTGACGTAGAAGATCCAGCGCCAGCTGACGTTGCTGATGATCAGGCCGCTAATGACCGGGCCGAGGATCGGGACGACGGCGACCGGCAGGCTGACTGAGGCCATCAGCCGGCCCAGCTGGCGGCCGCCGGCGGCCTGCGTGATCAGCGTGGTCAGCAGTGGCAGCAGCAGCCCGCCACCGAGGCCCTGGAGCACCCGGAAGCCGATCAGGCTGCCGATGTTCCAGGCCGCGCCGGACAGTACCGAACCGGCCAGGAAGACCGTCAGCGCGAACAGCCACGAGGCGCGGCCGCCGAACCGGGCTAGCGCCCAGCCGCTCAGCGGGATCACCATGCCGAACGACAGCAGGTAGCCGGTGATCACCCACTGGATCTGCGACACGGTGGCGTGCAGATCGCGGCCGACGGTGTCGATGGCCACATTGACGATCGTGGTGTCCAGGAGCGACGGGATGGCTCCGAGCAGGAGGATGACGATGAGCCTGACCAGGGCCGGGTCGAGCTTGTCCCGGCCGGCGGTCGTGCTGGCGGAAGGAGAAGTGCGCCGCATGGTTAATTACACTACACAGTGCAGTGCATACATGTAAACCGTTTGGTATAATCAAGTAAACTGCACGGTGTAGTTAGTGATGGCGGAGACGTGCGGAGGCGGCAATGGCGGTCCAGCAGAGGATCCGGCCGAGTTCCGGGCGCGGCCGCCCGGTCGGCGGATCGGAGCGAAAGCGGTCCGCGATCTCGGAGGCCGCACTGGTGCTGTTCCTCCGCGACGGCTACGCCAGGACCAGTGTGGACGCGATCGCTGCGGAAGCAGGTGTGTCCAAGCGCACCATCTACAACCACTACGGCGATAAGGAGAGCCTGTTCCTGTCGGTCGTCAGCGCCAGGTATGACTCGCTGATCTCAGTCGTGGTCGCGCTCATGGACACGTTCCTGACCGACGTGCCGGACGATGCGGTCGAGAAGAACGTCATCGACTTCGCCTGCGCGGCCGCGATGATGGCGGCACGATCGCCGGAGCGCACCGCCATCATCAGGCTGATGATGGCCGAGGCGCCGCACTTCCCCGAGCTCCTGGCCGTCCAGATGCGCCCCCGCGGCATCACCGCGGCGATCGCCGGGCGCCTCATGAGGCTGGACGCGCGCGGCCTGCTCGACGTGCCCGAGCCGGAGGAAGCAGCCAGTCACCTGTTCGCGCTGACGATGGGTCAGATGAACAACCGCTCGCTGTTCGGCGCGATTGAGCTGAGCGACGCCGAGATCCGGCACATAGCCACCAGCGGCGCGCGCGCCTTCCTGCGCGCTTACCGCCCGGGCTGAGCGCGGGGGCGGAGCGCGGGGGCGGACTGGGCTAGCCGTTCTCGGCCTCGGCGAGTAGCTTCTCCGCGGCGTCGATCCTGGCAGACAGCAGGCCAGCCGCCCGGGAGTCCGCGACCGCGCGGCGGAGCAGCTCGGTTGCTCGCTGCCGGTTGCCCGCTTCCAGCTCGGCCTGCGCGAGGGCGGTCAGTCCGCTCGGGGTGAGGCGCTCGTCACCCAGTTCCTCCCGCAGGTCAAGCGAGATCTGCAGGTGCCGCACGGCCTCAGCCGGCTGCCCGGCCTCGACCAGGAAGTAGTAGCCGACGTGGCGGTGCACCTCGGAGCGCAGGTATGCCTCCGGGTCCGCACCCGGCGCGCTGACCAGCTCCAGCGCCTCCCAGTAGTAGGGCATCGCGGCATTCCAGTCACTGTGCAGGACCTGGAAGACCAGCCCGAGGCCGAATAGCGACTGCGCTCTCGCAGCCGGCGCGCCAGCCTGCTGCCAGCAGGTCAGCGCCTGCCGGAAGAGCCGCTCCTCCGCGTCGATGTCGCCGGGGGCGACGGCCGCGCCGCCCATCAGGCTGGTGATGTTCTCGTAGTGCGCCAGCATGCCCAGCAGGTCCAGGGCTCGGGCGCGGGCTACCAGGTCCGGTCCGCGCGCTGCCTCGGCTTGCGCTGCCTCCAGCTGCTCCCTGGCCACGCTGAAGTCGCCGGTCCTGAAGCCCGCCTCAGCCAGCGCGTCGGCACCAGCGGCGAGCAGGTCCCGGACATTATCCTCACCTTCCGGCATGACCCGATGGTAGTGCCGCGCGCTGGCCGCGTGCGCGTGGCGGCCGCGCTGCGCCCGATCTCAGCTGGCCGATACCGCAGCCTCGGCAGCGACACCGGGCGGTGCGCTGGCGCCGGCGACCGGGAGGACGAGCGCGGACGGGTACAGCTCGCCGTGCTGCACCTGGTGGGTGACCGGCGCCATCCGGGTGCCGTACACCAGGTCCGCGTCGGTGCCCAGGTTCCGCGCGTACCGCGGGTGCGCGCCGCCGGCCACCTGCAGCCGGATGCGGTGACCGGGCAGGAACACATGCGAGATGTCAGTCAGCGAGATGTCAGCCTGGCGGATCACGCCGGGTGTGACCAGGTCCGGCGACGACCGGGTGATCTGGTCGGTCAGGTTGCGCGACTGACCGGCGGTGCCGACGTCGCAGAGGCGGACGAACAGATCGTGGTAGGCGTTGTCTGAGCTGACGAACAGCCGCACGACGGGAACGCCCGCTACCTCCAGGGCGGTCTCGAGCGGCTGCGTGGTGAATGTCAGCACATCCGCGCGAGCCTCAACCGCCGAGTTGTCCCGGCTGCCGCCGCTGCGCAGCGACATGAGCCGGCCGCCGACCGACGGTGTGGGATTGGCCGGGTCGTAGCGGAATTCAGTGACCTGGGCACCGCCGTCCGGCTGCGGGCCGCCAAGCAGACCCTCCGCCCGCAGGCAGAACTGCGCAGTCGTGTGCTCAGGCGGCCACTGCGCCAGGTCACGCCACTTCTCGGCGCCAGATGTCCAGACCCGCACCGGGGTGGACCGGGGAGACGGGGCAGCCGGATCGCCGCCCGCATAGGCGTCAAACCAGGCCAGCGTCTCGCGGATGGCCACGCCCATGTCCATCGTCATGTGGCTCCACGGCCCGACCGTGAGCGCGACGGGAACGCCGCGACGCTGCAGCAGGTGATACTGCGCCATCGTCTGCTCGACGAAGAAGTCGTGGAAGCCGCTGATCAGGAGTGTCGGAACGGTGACCCGGTCAAGCGCCGCCGCAGCCGTGTAGTTGTCCCAGTACGGATCTCCCCGCTGCGGATGGGCCAGCCAGTCCGCGTACCACGGTGCACCGGTGCTGATGAGATGCTTGCCGGTGGCCGCGATCGGCAGCCGCTCGGTTGCCGGCGCCAGCCGGGCGTCGGCGTGCATCGTGCGCCAGATCATCCGGATCGCGCTGAGCCGCTCCTGGCTGGCCATCAGGTCGCTCCAGAACAGCAGGTTGTACAGCTCGAACGGGCCGTGGCCGAATCCGGCCGCAGCCAGGTCGTGCGGGCTGATGTGCAGCGCCATCGCCGTCAGCTCGGGTGGCGGGTCGAGCGCCAGCGCCCAGGCCGTGAAGGCCAGGTAGCTGGGGCCGGTAGTGACCAGGTGGCCGCTGAACCAGTCCTGGCGCCGCAGCCAGACGACCGTGTCCTGCCCGTCGGCGGCCTCGTCTGCAGCGGGCATGAACTGGCCGCCCGAGCCGAAGGTGCCGCGGGTACTCTGCAGCAGCACGTGGTACCCGCGCTCGGCATACGGCCGGACCATCATCGCGGCCTGCGGGCCGCGGCCGTAGGGGCTGCGCATCAGTACCGTCGGCCGCGGCCCGCTGCCGACAGGAGCGTAGTGGTCGGCGACCAGCACGGTCCCGTCACGCATCGGCACCTGGAGCCTGCGCTCGACAGCGATCTTGTTGCGCCTCGGCGGCAGCTTGAGTGACCTGCTCATCAGGCCGGCGAGAAGATCCGCCGGATGATGTGCCGGACGCGGTCCGCTGCTCATCGTCCCCTCCGTCCCCGCGACTGTCGGGTCTGACGGCAGGATAAACGTAGGCACCATCCGGTACTGTCTCCGGCTGCCCGGCAAGCGGGCCTGGCCGGTCCCGCGCGCCAGAGCTGGCTCCCGCCTCCCGGGCAACTGCCTGAGCCACGCGGTCACCACGGCGCGAGCCGCGCCGGGGCAGGTCAGTTTCAGCGGGCCGCGGCTGCTTTGCCAGGATGGCCTGGTGACAGGGCTGACCGATGGCATGGCCGCAGTGATCTTCGACTTCTACGGCACGCTGACGCCGATCAGCCCGAGCGAGGCCTGGGCGAGCAACGCCGGCCGGTGGCGGGCGTGCTCGGGGTCCCGGCCGCTGCGCTCGTGCAGGTGCTGGACGATAGCTTCCCCGAGCGGATCAGCGGCGCGCTCGGCGATGTGCGGCAGACCATGCAGGCGATCGCCGACCGCCTCGGCGTCCAGCTCACGCCGGAGCAGCTGACGCAGGCCAGCGATACCCGCCGCGCCGTGCAGGAGGCGATGTTCGTGCTGCGGCCCGAGGCTCTGCGCGTGATCGGCACGCTGCGCGCGGCCGGACTGCGGACCGGCCTTGTCTCGGACTGCACGTCGGAGCTGCCGGACGCCTGGCCGCGGCTGCCGCTGGCGCCGGTGATCGAGGCGCCGGTGTTCTCCTGCGTCGAGCGAACGCGCAAGCCCGACCCGCGCCTGTTCCGCAAGGTTGCGGCCGACCTCGGGATCGAGACTGCCCGGTGCCTGTACGTCGGTGATGGCGGCGGCAATGAGCTGACCGGCGCGAGCGGAGTCGGCATGCGCGCGGTGCTGCTGGCCGGCCCTGACTGGCGCCAGCACAGCGACCACCGCCGTGAGACCGGCTGGACCGGGCCGCAGATCAGCTCGCTGACCGAGCTAATCCCGTAACCGCGCGGCAACATCGCCTGGCCGGATCGGGCGCACAATGTTGAGATGGACGACCGTGACACGATCGGCGCTGCGTACCTGGCTCATCTCACCGAGGCTGACCTGCGGGAGCTCGCCCATGCGGCCGAGGTCTCCGCGGCGCAGGCCGATGCCAGGATCCAGGCGCTGCGCCGGGCTCCGGGGCTCCTGCTCGACATCCTGGACCGGCCGGCGGTCTCGGCGAGGCTGCTCAACCTGACCGCGGCCGATCCGGCCCAGCGTTTCGCGCTGATCTCTCCGTTCCTCACCTTCGCGGCCGCGATCCACCGGATCGCGGCTGACCTGCGCGCCAGCGGCTACGCGCCGGAGCGCACGACGCCGCGGCTGCGGGTCCCGGTGTTCGACGGACCGCAGCTGGCCGCGTACCTGGAAGAGCCCGCCCACCGGCTGTTCCTCGCCGAGCTGCTGTCCTCATTCGCCCGGTCCTCAAGCGGCGTGATCGTGACCCAGACCAGCCGGGGCGTGCGGAGGCGCCGCTGGAACGATCTCGATCTCGCCCGGCTGGCCATGCTGCTCGGCGCACTGCCGGAGCAGGACCGGCCGCCGGTGTGGCGCCGCCTCGGCGACCTCGCCCTGTTCCTGACCGGGGTGTTCCCGGCGGCGATCGAGCGCGCGCTGGCCGGGCTGGATCCGGCCAGGCTCGCCCGGTCCACCGGCCTGGCGCAGCCGCCCGCCTCGGCCGCCGCCCCGGCCGAGCTGTTCGAGTGGCTCGGCGCCGGCTGGTACCGGCTCGCCGCCAGCCATGCCTCCGGATCGGCGGCCACCATGCTCGTCCGGACGGCGCTGACGGCAGCTGACCAGCAACCCGGTGATCGGCCGGGCGACGATCCGGCCGCCAGCGGTCCCGGTGAGCGGGCTGCGGGGGACCGGCCTGCCAGTGACCGGCCGGTCAGTGACGGCCGCCCGGCTAGCCGTCTGGCCAGCCCGGGTGACAGGCATGCCGGCGACCAGCTGAGGACCTCAGGGCTGGCGGTACCGCCGTGGTCCGCCGTCGCGACCGCGATGTCGGACGCCACCGCGGCGGCAGTGCTGCGGGACAACGCCGAGCACTTCCACCAGGCACGGCGCGTGCTGAACGCGGCGGCCGACCGGTATCTGTTCCCGGTCGCGGTCGACTGGTTTACCCCGCCAGCGTGATCTAGCCGGGGACTGCAGTTGTGCCGGGCACGGGCGTGCCGGGCACGGGCGTGCCGGGCACGGGCGTGCCGGGCACGGGCGGCTCGTAGGCCAGGTTCGGCCGCAGCCAGGACTCGGCTTCCTCGACCGGCATGCCCTTGCGGGCGGCGTAGTCCTCGACCTGATCGCGCGCGATCCGGCCGATGGCGAAGTACCGCGCCGCCGGGTGCGCGAACAGCATCCCGGAGACGGCCGCGGCCGGCGTCATTGCGAAGGACTCAGTCAGCCCGAGCCCGATCCGGCTTGCGTCGAGCAGATCGACGAGCTTGCGCTTCTCGGAGTGGTCAGGGCAGGCGGGGTAGCCGAACGCGGGCCGGATGCCGCGGAACCGCTCAGTGTGCAGCTCCTCGATGGTCGGCGCTGACTCCGGCTCGTACCATTCCCGGCGCGCCTCCAGGTGCGCATACTCAGCGCACGCCTCGGCGAGCCGGTCGGCCAGGCCCTTGACCATGATGGCCCGGTAGTCGTCCTGCTCACCCTCGTAGTGGCGGGCCAGTTCCTCTGCGCCCGTGATGCAGACCGCGAACGCGCCGACGTGGTCGCCCGCCGGAGCGACGTAGTCGGCGAGGCTGCGGTTCGGCCGGGAGTCGGTCCTGGCCGCCTGCTGGCGCAGCATCGGGAACCGCAGGCCCGCCGCCTGGCCGTCGATTACGATGTCGTCACCCTCGGCGTGCGCCGGCCAGAACCCGTAGACCCCGCGGGCCTGCAGCAGGCCCTTCTCGATGATCTCGTCGAGCAGCTCGTTCCCTTCGTCGAACAGCTCCCGCGCGGCCGGCTGCTCCAGGATGGCGGGGTACTTGCCCTTCAGCTCCCAGGCCAGGAAGAAGAACTGCCAGTCGATCAGCTCCCGCAGCCGGCGCAGGTCGGGCTCGAGGAGCCTGGTGCCGGTGAAGGACGGGACCGCGAGGTCGTCGAAGCTGACCTTCTCCCGGTTGGCCTGCGCCTGCCACAGCGGAAGCACCGGGCGTCGCTGCTTCTCCGCGTGCTCGGTCCGCAGCCGCTCCTGCTCAGCCCGGTTGGTCTTGTCGAGCTCAGCCGAGCGGACCGGGTCAAGCAGGTCCGACACCACGCCGACTACACGGGAGGCGTCCAGTACGTGCAACGTCGGCTGGTCGTAGGCCGGCGCGATCCGGACTGCGGTGTGCTGCCGTGAGGTGGTCGCGCCTCCGATGAGCAGCGGCAGGCTCATCCCGCGGCGCTGCATCTCCTCGGCCACGCTGACCATCTGGTCCAGCGACGGCGTGATGAGGCCGGACAGGCCGACGGCGCAGGCTCCCTCCGCGATCGCGGTGTCCAGGATCTTCGCGGCCGGCACCATCACGCCGAGGTCGATGACCTCGTAGTTGTTGCAGCCGAGCACCACGCCGACGATGTTCTTGCCGATGTCGTGCACGTCGCCCTTCACGGTTGCGAGGACGATCCTGCCCTGTCCGCTGCCGGACTGACTGGCCCCGGCGGCCTCGTTCCCGTCCGGATTACCGGCCTGCGCCTGCGCTGCCAGCAGTTCCTTCTCGGCCTCCATGAAGGGCTCGAGGTAGGCCACCGAGCGCTTCATCGCCCGTGCGCTCTTGACGACCTGGGGCAGGAACATCTTGCCCGAGCCGAACAGGTCGCCGACGATCTTCATGCCGTCCATCAGCGGGCCCTCGATGACGTCGAGCGGCCGGTCGGCGACCTGGCGGGCCTCCTCGGTGTCGGCCTCGATGAAGTCGACGATGCCGTGCACGAGCGCGTGCGCCAGCCGCTTCTCCACCGGGGCGTCGCGCCACGACAGGTCGACCTCGCGCTTGGTACCCGAGCCCTTGACGGTCTCGGCGAAGCTGACGAGGCGGTCGGTGGCGTCCTCGCGCCGGTCGAAGATCACGTCCTCGACCAGCTCCAGCAGGTCGGCCGGGATGTCCTGATAGACCACCAGCTGGCCGGCGTTGACGATGCCCATGTCGAGCCCGGCCCTGATGGCGTGGAACAGGAAAGCCGAGTGCATCGCCTCGCGGACGGCATCGTTGCCGCGGAAGGAGAAGGACAGGTTGGAGATGCCGCCGCTGATCCTGACGCCGGGGCAGCGCGCCTTGATCAGCGGAATGGCCTCGATGAATGCCTTGGCGTAGCCGTTGTGCTCTTCGATCCCGGTGGCGACGGCGAGCACGTTCGGGTCGAAGACGATGTCCTCGGGGGCGAAGCCGGCCTGCTGGGTCAGCAGGTCATAGGCGCGGCCGCAGATCGACACTTTCCGCTCGACGGTGTCGGCCTGGCCCTGCTCGTCAAAGGCCATCACCACCACGCCTGCGCCGTAGGCGCGGACCTCACGGGCGTGCTCGAGGAACTCCTCCTCGCCCTCCTTGAGGCTGATCGAGTTGACTATGCCCTTGCCCTGCACGCACTTGAGCCCGGCCTCCAGCACGGTCCACCGCGAGCTGTCGATCATGACCGGGATCCGGGCGACCTCGGGCTCGGTCGCGATGTAGTTGAGGAACGCGGTCATCGCCTGCTCGCCGTCCAGCAGGTCAGCGTCCATGTTGACGTCCAGCAGGTTCGCCCCGCCGCGGACCTGCTCAAGAGCGACGTCGACGGCGGCGGTGTTGTTGCCGGCCTCGATCAGCCGCCGGAACCGGGCTGATCCGGCCACGTTCGTCCGCTCGCCGATCATCACGAAACCGGTGTCCGGCCCGATCTCGAACGTCTCCAGGCCGCTGAACCGGGACGTGGCCGGGGGCGCCGGCAGCTCGCGCCGCGGCAGCCCGGCCACCGCCGCGGCGATCTGCTCGATGTGGGCGGGCGTGGTCCCGCAGCAGCCGCCGACGATATTGACCGTTCCCGCCTCGGCGAACTCGCGCAGCAGGGCCGCGGTCTCGTGCGGCTGCTCGTCGTAGCCGCCGAACGCGTTGGGCAGTCCCGCGTTCGGATGGCTGCTGACATAGGTGCCCGCCAGCCGGGATAGCTCCTCCACGTGCGGGCGCAGCTCCGCGGCTCCGAGCGAGCAGTTCACCCCGACGATCAGCGGCTGGGCGTGCCCGATGGAGGTCCAGAACGCCTCGACCGTCTGCCCCGACAGCGTGCGCCCGGACAGGTCGACGATCGTGACCGAGATCCACAGCGGCAGCTGCGGGGCGACGTCGCGGGCCGCGGCGATGGCGGCCTTCGCGTTCAGCGTGTCGAAGATTGTCTCCACCAGGAGCAGGTCAGCGCCGCCTTCGGCGAGAGCGCTCATCTGCTCGGCGTAAGCGGAGCGCACCCGGTCGAAGGTGACGGTCCGGTAGGCCGGGTCGTCGACGCGTGGTGACAGCGAGAGCGTGACGTTCAGCGGGCCGACCGAGCCGGCGACCAGGCGGCGGCTGCCGTCGGCGGCGCTGGCCTCGTCGGCTGCCTGCCTGGCCAGCCTGGCGCCCGCCAGGTTCATGTCCCTGACCGACCCCTCCAGGCCGTAGTCCGCCTGGCCGATGCTGGTCGCGGTGAAGGTATTGGTGGTGGTGATGTCGGCGCCGGCGGCCAGGTACCGGCGGTGGATGTCGAGCACCAGATCCGGCCGGGTCAGGTTCAGGACGTCGGGATCACCGGCCACGTCGTGCGGGTGCTCGCCGAAGATCTCGCCCCGGTAGTCGCGCGGCGCGAGCCCGGCCGTCTGCAGCATCGTGCCCCACGCGCCATCGAGTATCAGGATGCGCTCGTCGAGCATGCGCCTGATGGCATCGGCATCGGCCACGGTCAGCCGCCCCTCTTTCTGCTGTCTGCCCAGAAGAGACGCGGCGGTGGCGCGGACTCTTTAGGCGTTTTTGACCTGGTCGCCAAGCTGTCTGTCAAATCTCTCCAGGTGAGGCTCAGACTACTGCATTCAGGCTGAGGCTGCTCCGGCGCAGTAGGCCCCCTGCCGTACTCTGTGACAGTTTCAGGGGATCGAAACGGGCATATTGGCCGTCCGGATGACCGCAATCGTCACAGTGTCCCGGCGCTACGGGTCCGCGCGCTCCCGTGCCCCGGCGCGCTCCCGTGCTCCGGCCCAGCCTTCGCCCGCCTCGGCCCGGAAGCCTCGGCCGGCCGCCTCAGCCCGCTGCTTCCGTGCGGAGCACCTGCGCCGCCTGCGCCAGTGCGGCCAGCTTGCCGGCCGCCGAGTCCCGCGGCAGGTACTTCATCCCGCAGTCCGGCGCCAGAACCAGCCGCTCGGCCGGCACATAGGGCAGCGCCCGCCGGGCTCTGGCGGCGACCTGCTCCGCGGTCTCCACGTCCGGCCTGCTGAGGTCGATCACGCCGAGGATGATCGTCTTGCCCGCCAGATCTGCGAGCACGCCGCAGTCCAGCCCGGACTGGGCGGTCTCGATCGAGATCTGGTCCGCGGTGCTGGCGGCCAGCTCCGGCAGGAACGAGTACCCGGCGGGCCGGTCGTGAATGATGGCCGCGTAGCCGAAGCACAGGTGCACTGCCGTGGTGCCGGTGATGCCCTCGAGTGCGGCGTTCAGCACCGCGACGCCGTACTGCTTAGCCGTCTCCGCCCGGGCCTGCAGGTACGGCTCGTCCAGCTGGACGACGTCGGCGCCTGCGGCGAACAGGTCAGCTATCTCGGCGTTCACCGCTGCCGCGTAGCCGAAGGCCGCGGCCTCCTTGGTTGGGTAGTAGTCGTTCTGCGCCTGCTCGGCCATCGTGAACGGCCCCGGCACGGTGATCTTGATCGTCCGGTCAGTGTGCGCTCGCAGGAACCTGAGCGCGTCGACGTTGACCGGGTGGCTGCGGCTGATCGGCCCGGTGATGCGCGGCACCGGATTGGGGTGGCCGCTGCGGTCCAGCGCGGTCCCCGGATTATCGATGTCGACACCGTCGAGCGCGGTCGCGAACGCGTTGGAGTAGCTCTCCCTGCCGATCTCACCGTCGGTAATGATGTCGAGCCCGGCGTCCTCCTGCGCGCGGATCGCGATGAGCGTCGCGTCCAGCTGGGCCTCCTGCAGGTAGTCAGGGCCGACCCGCCATAGCTCGGCCGCGCGAACCCGAGGGGGGAACCGGCCCGCGAGCTTCTCCCGGTCGATGAGCCAGTCCGGCTGCGGGTAGCTGCCGACAAGGGAGGTCGGGAAGAGCACTGCTGCCTCCTGTGTAAGTGGTCAGGTTCCGGCCTAGTATGCGCTGTCGGCAGACGCCGGACGTCGCCCGTTCCCGTTAGCGCGGAGACTTAGACACGCCATAGCGTGTACAAGCCTCCCTCGAAACCGGAGATCGCAGGAAATGAGCGCTGGTACCTGGACACTCGGCGACCTCGTCGTCAACCGCATGGGCTTCGGCTCGATGCGGCTGACGCAGAAGGGGGGCGCCTTCGGCTCCGGCGCCCCGAGCGACCGGAGCCAGGCGATCGCGACCCTGCGCCGTGCCGTCGAGCTGGGCGTGAACCATATCGACACCGCTGCCTTCTACTTCTCCACGCTGCGCTCAGCGAACGAGCTGATCGGCGCCGCCCTCGCGCCCTACCCCGATGACCTGGTGATCGTGACCAAGGTCGGACCCGGCCGGGACACCTGGGGCGAGTGGACCAACGCAGCCAGGCCCGATCAGCTCCGCGGCCAGGTCGAGGAAAACCTGCGGCAGCTCGGCCGCGACTACCTGGACGTGGTGAACTACCGGCGCCAGCCCAGCGTCTCGTCGGTCGCCGAGCACGTCGGCGCACTGGCCGACCTGCGCGACGCCGGCCTGATCCGGCACCTGGGCATCTCCGGCGTGGAGCCGCGGCATCTCACTGAGGCTCTGGCGATCGCGCCGGTGGTCTGCGTGCAGAATGCCTACAGCCTCGCCGACCGTCGGCCCGAGTCGGAGGCTCTGCTGCACATCTGCGGGGAGCAGGGCATTGCTTTCGTGCCGTTCTTCGCGATCGCCGGGACCGGCCGGCACGGCGGCCCGGCTGCGGCGGATCCTGCGCCGCTCACCGAGATCGCGCACGCTCACGATGCGACAGCTGCGCAGATCAGGCTGGCGTGGACTCTCCATCAGGGGCCGCACGTGCTGGCGATCCCCGGCACCGGCAAGCCGGAGCATGCTGCCGAGAATGTTGCCGCCGGGTCGATCCGCCTGACGAGCGCGGAACTCGCGCGGCTCGATGCGATCGCCGGGGTGGCCGGGTAGGCACACGCTGCCATCCCGGTGCGGTGCGGTGCGGTGCGGTGCATCGCGGCGTCTGCCGATGCCCGGAGGCTCAGCCGCCGACTTCGGCCAGCCTGCGGGTGAGGTACCGGCGCTCGGGCCCGGTCGCGACCAGGTCGAGTGCCTGCCGGTAGCTCGCGGCAGCCTCGTCGCTGCGCTGCATCCGTCGCAACAGGTCGGCCCTGGTGGCAGGAAGCAGGTAGTAGCCGGCCAGCGCGCCGCCCGCCGCCAGCTCGTCCACCAGGGTCAGTCCGGCTGCCGGTCCGTCGGCCATGGCCACCGCAACGGCCCGGTTGAGCTCGATGACCGCTGACGGCACGAGCCGCCGGAGCTCGCCGTAGAGCTGCGCGATCTGCGCCCAGTCGGTGTCGCTGGCCTGCGCCGCCTCCGCGTGACAGGCCGCGATGGCCGCCTGCAGCTGGTAGGGCCCGGCGCGCTGGCGGCGCAGCGCCGCCTCCAGCAGCCGGATGCCCTCGGCGATCTTGGCCGCGTCCCACCGGGAGCGGTCCTGCTCTTCCAGGCTGACCAGCTCGCCGTCGTCATCCAGCCGTGCCGCGCTCCTCGCGTCCTGCAGCAGCATCAGCGCGAGGAGGCCGGCCGCCTCCGGCTCGTCCGGCATCAGGGCGGTGAGCAGGCGCCCGAGGCGCATCGCCTCGGCGCTCAGGCCGGGCCGCAGCAGGTCGTCTCCCGCTGTCGCCGCGTAGCCCTCGTTGAACAGCAGGTACAGCACGGCGAGAACGCCGACAGTGCGCTCGGGCAGCAGATGCGCCGGCGGCACCCGGTAGGGGATGCCCGCGTCACGGATCTTGTGCTTGGCCCTGGTGAGTCGCTTGGCCATGGTCGCCTCGGGGACCAGGAACGCCTTCGCGATCTCCGGCGTCGTCAGGCCGGCCAGCGTCCGCAGCGTGAGCGCCACGCGCGCCTCGAGTGTCAGCGCGGGATGGCAGCAGGTGAACATCAGGCGCAGCCGGTCATCCTCCACGCCGCTCTCGCCCCAGCCCACGGGTTCCTCCGGCACCGACAGCACAGCCACCTCCTGCAGCTTCGCGGCCTCGGTCTTGCTCCGGCGCAGCCGGTCCAGCGCCCGGTTGCGCGCCGTGGTGGTGAGCCAGGCTCCGGGCCGGTCGGGCACGCCGTCAGTGCCCCACCGGCTCAGCGCCGCGGCGAACGCGTCCTGGGCGCACTCCTCGGCCAGATCCCAGTCACCGGTCATCCGGATCAGGGTCGCGACGACCTTGCCCCATTCCTGCCGGAATGCCTCGGCGACCGCGGACTCGGCATCGGTCATGTCAGCGGCACGGGTCAGGCGCCCTGCAGGAACGGCCGGACTTCGACGGTGCCGCCGAGGACCGCGACCGGGTGCCGGGACGCGGCGTAGATCGCCGCATCGAGGTCAGCGCACTCGATCACGTCAAAGCCGAGTATCTGCTCCTTGGTCTCGGCGAAGGGGCCGTCGGCGACGAGCGTCTCGTGGCCAGCCGTCCGCACCGTGGTCGCGGCGCTGGTCGGCATCAGCCGCCCGCCGGTCAGCTGGTGTATCTGGCGTTCCCGCAGCTCCTGCACCCACGGGCCGCCGCATTCCTCCTCCGGCTGGGCGGCCGCCTCCTCGGTCACGGCGAGGCCGGCCGCGGTCTCGTCGCCGGCGTACAGCAGCAGGTATTTCATCGGTTGCTCCTTCGCTCCTTCGGCCCGCACCCGCGACGACAGAGCGTACGCCGGTGGTGCCGGGCCGGCCTACCCGGCGAGCAGCTCGCGCACCTCGACCACCCCGCCCTGCAGGGCGACCGGATGCCGGGAGGCGGCGTAGACCGCCTCGTCCCGGCCGCCGCACTCGATGATCTGATAGCCGGCCATCTGCTCCTTGGTCTCGGCGAACGGGCCATCAGCCACCAGCACGCCGGTGCCGGCGGCCCGCACCGTGGCCGCCGGGACGGATGCCTGCACCCGGCCGCCGCCGTCAAGCAGCACGCCGCGCTGGTCCATCTCGCGCGCCCACGGCATCCAGCACGGCTCCGCTTCCGCGCCGACGTCCTCAAGCTCAGCTTCCAGCGCACCGGCGCTGTCCTGCTCGTTCCACATCACCAGCAGATACCGCATGACTCTCTTCCTCCCTCGCCTGGTGCGCACCTGGTACTCAGTTGGTACGCAATGACGACGATCGGGAAATCCCGGGATGGACACTGGCGGCATTCGTCCTTCTGAGGCTAGCCCGTTCGTCGGGTAGCTGAGAGATGCAGACAGCACGCCCCGGCAACCGGGGCGAGGATCCTCAGGAGGATGCAGTGAGCCTGCCCGAGATCACGACCCGCGAGAAGTGGCTAGCAGCCCGCAGGGACCTGCTGGTCAGGGAAAAGGCGCAGACCCGCGCGCGGGATGCGCTGAACGCCGACCGCCGCCGCCTTCCCATGGTGGAGATCGAGACGGACTACGTCTTCGACGGACCGGACGGGAAGGTGAGCCTCGCTGACCTGTTCGGCGGCCGCTCGCAGCTGATTATCCAGCACATCATGTTCGACCCGGCCTGGGACACTCCGTGCCCTGGCTGCTCGGCCTCCCTCGACGAGCTGTCGCCTGGCACGCTGCGGCACCTGCAGTCCCGCGACACCTCGTTCGCGGGCGTCTCCCGAGCTCCGCAGGCCAAGCTCGCGGCCGCCAGGACGAGTCGGGGCTGGGAGCTGGACTGGTACTCATCGGAGGGCAGCGACTTCAACTACGACTTCCAGGCCACGCTGGATCCCGCGGTCGGCCCCCCGCTGTACAACTTCCAGACGCCGGAGGAGGCGGCCGCGGATCCGGATCCGGTGACGGAGTCGATGGAGGTCCCCGGCTTCAGCTGCTTCCTGCGCGACGGCGAGCGGATCTTCCACACCTACTCCACCTACGCGCGCGGGAGCGATCAGCTGGGCAGCGCTTACACGCTGCTCGACCTGACCGCGTTCGGCCGGTCGGAGGACTGGGAGGAGCCAAGGGGCCGGGCGCCGCGCCTGCACGGCCCGGACCCCACGTTCACGGACTAGACGGCCCGGATCCCACGTTCACGGACTAGTCAGCCGCACCGATAGGGCGTGAGTTACCAATCGCTGCCCCAAGATGGGCGTCGATCGGTAACCCACGCCCTATGGGCGGGCAGGCGAGCGGACCGGTGCGCGGGGCGGCAGGCCGGCCTGCTTCAGGATCGCCGGGATCGAGCTCTCCGCGCCGATCGCCATCACGTGCACGCCGGACACGCCGGGCACATCGGCCAGCTGGGCGATGATCTCGCTGCAGAGATTGTCGCCCTCGACCCTGATCTGATCGGCGCTGGCGGCGGCCAGCCGGTCCGCCACCTGCTCGGGGATCCGCACGCCGGGGATTCGGGCCAGGTGGGCCAGCGCGCGATGGGAGCGCACCGGGCCGACTCCGGCGAGGATGGCGCAGCGTTCGTCCAGGCCGAGGTCGCGGACCCTGGTCAGCCAGGCGGCGAAGGCCGGCACGTCGAAGACGAACTGCGTCTGCACGAACTGCGCGCCGGCCTCGATCTTCCCGGCCAGCCGGTAGGTGGCCTTCTCGGCGGCCTCGGCTGTTTCCTGGCTGGTGCCCGCGTCAGCCGGCGGATTCTCGACAGCGCCGAGAAAAAAGGACGGGGGCGGCTTCAGCTCGCCGCCCGACATCAGCCGGCCCTGGTCGCGCATCGTCGCGGCGACCCTGAGGAGCTGCGTGCTATCGAGGTCGAAGACGGGCATGGCATCCGCATGGTCGCCGTGCCGCGGATGGTCGCCGGTCATGACGACGACATTCGGCACGCCGAGTGCTGACGCGGACAGCAGCTCCGACTGCAGCGCGATGCGGTTCCGGTCCCGGCACGTGAGCTGCATGATGGGCTCGACCCCCGCGCCGAGCGCAGCCAGGCTCCCGGCCAGGCTGGACAGCCGGACAGCAGCGCTCTGATTATCGGTGATGTTGACCGCGTCGACCCAGTCGCGCAGGACGGCTGCCTTCCTCGCGACGGGCGCGGTGTCGGCTCCGCGTGGCGGCCCGATCTCGGCGGTGACGGCAAACTCTCCGGACGCGAGGCGCCGCTGCAGGAGGCCCGGCCGTCCTGACCCGGCGTGATCGAGCTCGCCGTCCGGTTTGTCCGTCATGCGAATGAGCCTATCTCAGCGAGCCGTTCGCGCCTATGGCCTGCACGCGCGCGGAGCCGCCGCCAGGTGCCAGCGGGTGACGGCAAGCCAGCGCCTGGGCGCCGGGAGCCAGGCGCCCGCTGCCAGGCGCGTGGCCGGGCGGTCGCCGCGTCATCAGGCGAGAGTGCTGGTGGCCTTCTCGGTGCTCAGCTTCCGCCGGGCCACGGTCAGCCGGCCAAGGCCGCCCAGCGCAGTCATCAGCTGAGAGGCGACGCCGGCCGGGGCGGATGTCGACTCGGCCAGGCCGATGGTCTGCACGCCCGCGAGCATGGCCGGCCGGAGATCGGCTACCTCGCTGATCACCTGAATCCGCGTGCCGGAGTCTCGTGCCTGACCGCTGATCTGCCGGGTGTCGGCGGACTGCGGATCGCCGACGATGAGCATCAGGTCGCTGCCGAGTGCCACCGAGTAGATCGTTCCGGCCCGGTCGGACGGCGCGTAGCAGGCCTCGGCCGGCACGGCTGGCCTGACGGCCGGGTAGCGCGAGCGGAGCGCGCTCACCACCGGGGCGCCGGCCTCCAGCGTGACGCCGGGCTGCACGAGGTAGGAGACGTGCTGCGAGTCGCTCACGCGCAGGGCGGCCGTCTTCGCCGGCGTCTCGACGACGGTGACGTGCCCGGGTGCCTGGCTCATGATGGAGGGCGTCGACGCCTGGCCCGGCTGGCCGATCAGCACCAGCTGATGGCCGCGATCGGCGGTCCGGCTGGCCGCGGTCTGCGCGGCGGCGACCAGCGGGCAGGTGCTGTCGATGACGGTCGCGCCGCGCCTGGCTGCCTCGGCCCGCATGTCGGCGGTCACGCCGTGTGCCGGGAACACGACGACGTCGCCCGCATCGACGTCAGCGAGTGAGGTTGTAATGACGGCGCCGAGGTCGCGCAGGGCGCTGGCGGTCTCCGCCGGCATCGCTACCGGCGCGAGTATGTGCACTCTCCGCCCGCTGCCGTGGTGGTCAGACGCAGCCTGGCGGGCGGCGCCGGCCGCGTGCAGGGCGCCCGTGCACCAGGGGCTGCTGGCGATCAGCAGCGTCCTGGTCCCGCAGGCGCCGGCCCATTCCTCGACGGCGGCGCGCGCCGCGGCCGCGCACAGTGCGTCGCCGGGCGCTGCAGCGGCGGCGATCGCGGCCGTCGTGCCGTCCTCCTGCGGGCAGGTAGCCAGGTAGAGCCTCGCGTCGCCGTCGCCGGCCAGGTCGTCACAGCGCGATACCTCGGCCAGGCTGGCCTGGTGCCCCTTGGCGCGCAGCGAGCCGGCGACGAGCCGGGCCGCGTGGCAGGCCAGCAGGCCCTGTACCGGGTCGCCGATCTGAGTGGGCACCACCACCTCGCCGCGGTGCACGCTGATGCCTGATACCTGAATTTCGCGTACCGCTGAACGGCTCATCGGCCTGCTGTCCCCCGGGCTTTGCGCGCGAGGCGGCACGCTGACTGCGCGCCGCCAGTCCCGCGAGGACCCCATGCCCAGCTCAGCCGCACGATTCCCCCAGCGGCAGGCCAAATTTCGGTTTTCCGCAGGCCAGGGCCGCCGAGCTTGGCGATTTAGTCACTAGGAATTGTCGGCATATAGCTTTAGGGTGATTCTGGGTACTGCATTCTTGCCGGGCTGCGCCTACTGCACCGGTAACGCCAGCCGAGAGAGGATCAGTCGCTATGTCCAAGACCGACGAGTATCTGGAGAATAACCAGCGCTACGCCGAGTCCTTCGGCGGCCAGCTGCCGCTGCCGCCGTCAGCTGGCGTCGCCGTCGTGGCCTGCATGGACGCGCGGCTGAACGTGTACGGCATCCTCGGGCTGAACGAGGGCGAGGCCCACGTGATCAGGAACGCCGGGGGTGTCGTCACCGACGACGAGATCCGGTCGCTGGCCATCAGCCAGCGCCTGCTCGGCACGAGCGAGATCATCCTCATCCACCACACCGACTGCGGCATGCTGACCTTCACCGACGACGGGTTCAAGGCGTCCATCGAGAAGGAGACCGGCATCAAGCCGGCCTGGTCCGCGGAGGCGTTCTCCGATCTGGACGAGGATGTCCGCCAGTCGGTCAGGCGGATCAAGGCGAGTCCGTTCATCCCGCACACCGACTCGGTCCGCGGGTTCGTCTTCGACGTTGCCACCGGAAAGCTGCGCGAGGTCAGCTAGCGGGCACGGCCGCCGCAGCAGGGCACGGCAGGCGCTTCAGATGTCGGGGTTCTCGCGGCCCTGCTGCTCGGCGAGGAACTGCTCGAACTGCGCGCCTAGCTCCTCGGCCGTGGGGACCTGCTCGCCGCTGGCCAGCAGGCTCTCCCGGTCGGCGGCGAAGGCGTCGTACTGCTGCTCCAGCGCCTGCACGACCTCGGCAACCTCGGCGGACCCCTCGACCTGCCTGGCTATCTCCAGGTCAGTCCGGCGCGCGGACTCTCGCAGGGAGTCGCCGGTCAGCACCAGTCCGGAGGCGCGCTCCACGGACTCCAGCAGCGTTACCCCAGCCGCCGGGTAGGCGGCCTGGGCCAGGTAGTGCGGCACGTGCACGGCGAAGCCGATCGCGGGCCGCCCGTCGGCTCCGAGCCGGTACTCCAGCAGGGCCGCAGCGCTGCCGGGCACCTGGAGCTTGTCCACCAGCGGCCGGTAGCCCTCGATCAGCTCCGGCTGGGTCGCGTGCGCCGTCACGCCGAGCGGCCTGGTGTGCGGGACGCCCATCGGGATGCCGTGAAAGCCCACGGCCAGCCGCACGCGCAGACTGGCGGTCAGCTGCATGACGGCCGCGGTGAACGCCTCCCACTCGCGGTCGGGCTCCAGGCCTGCCAGCAGCAGGAACGGAGTCCCCTCGCCGTCCCGCATGAGGGACAGCGCAAGCTCGGGCGCGTCGTAGTCCTCCCAGTGATCCTTGGAGAACGTCATGATCGGCCGCCGCGACCGGTAGTCGAGCAGCGAGTCGATGTCGAAGGCGGCGATCTGCTCGTGCTCAAGCGTGGTCACCAGGTGCGTGGTCAGCAGACGGCCGGCCGCTCCGGCGTCGATGAACCCGTCCAGGTAATAGAGCAGGACGAGATCAGCGTCGGGTTCGGGCGCGGCTTGGCCCACCTCGTACAGGTCAGCCGGGTTACGCGCCACGACTTGCAGCCTCCAAAAATGCCGTTAGTTTCCCTCAGTCTTACCAACCAGATCGCCGCGCGGGTAATCCCGGCAGGGTAAACCTACTGGCCCGGGCGTTATCAGGCGGATTCAGTATCGGCGGCGCGCCCGTCCCACCGGGCCAGCAGGCCAGCCATCTCGCCGGCGATGAACTCGAAGTACTGAACGGTGCCGGCCATCCGGGCGCCCGCGGGGGAGTCAGGCCCGAGCACGCGCACGCCCTCGCGCAGGTCGGCGGCCCAGCGGGCGAACTGACGGTCGCGCAGCCGGACGATGTCCTGCCAGACGTGCTCGGACATCCAGTAGTGCTGACGGCGTGAGCCGGGCTCGCCCTCGGCCGCGATGAGCCCGACCTGAAGCAGGTACCGGACGCCCCCGGAGACCGACGCCGGGCTGGCCTGCAGCAGGTCGGCCAGCTCGGCGGCCGTGAGCCTGCTGGAATCGGAGGTGAGCAGCGCCACGAAGATCCTGGCCGGGGTCCGCGGGAAGCCGGCCTGGGTCAGCTGGCCGGTGAAGCGCTCGATGAACGCGCGAACCGAGCCGGGATCACGGCCGCCGAGGGCATCAGTTCCATCCGAGCCCGCGCTGCCGGGACTCGGATCCTGCTCAGCTGAAGGTGTGCGCTGCTGACCGGACACGGATAGCCCGGACCTCCTCGTTCCCGATATTCAGGGTTTTATGAATTTGATGTAGTGTGGCGCTCTGTGAACGCTATCGAAGTCTCCGGCCTGCGCAAGTCCTTCGGCTCGACGGTCGCGCTTGACGGCCTGGAGCTGACGGTGGCGGCGGGGGAGGTGCACGGGTTCCTCGGGCCGAACGGCGCGGGCAAGACCACCACGATCAGGATCCTGCTCGGCCTGCTGCGCAGCGACGGCGGAGCCGCCAGGCTGCTCGGCGGTGACCCGTGGCGCGGGGCCGTGACCCTGCACCGGCGGCTCGCGTACGTGCCCGGCGACGTGACCCTGTGGCCCACGCTGACCGGAGGCGAGGTCATCGACCTGCTCGGGCGGCTGCGAGGCGGCCTGGACCCTGGCCGCCGGGCTGACCTGCTCGACCGGTTCGAGCTGGACCCGACCAAGAAGTCGCGGGCCTACTCCAAGGGGAACAGGCAGAAGGTGGCACTCGTCGCCGCACTGGCCTCGGATGCGGAGCTGCTCATGCTGGACGAGCCCACTTCCGGGCTCGACCCGCTGATGGAAGCGACGTTCCGGCAGTGCGCCGAGGAGGAACGTGCCCGCGGCCGCACGATCCTGCTCTCAAGCCACATCCTGTCCGAGGTCGAGGCGCTCTGCGACCGCGTGACGATCATTCGCGCAGGCCGGACGGTGGAGTCCGGCACCCTGTCCGGGCTGCGCCACCTGACCAGGACCTCGATCGCCGCCGAGCTGGCGGGCCAGGTGCCCGGCCTGCAGGCGCTGGCGGGCGTGCATGACCTGGTCGTGGACGCGAACCAGGACGGCGGCAGCCGGGTTCGCTGCGAGGTCGACTCCGATCAGCTCGAAACCCTGCTGCGGCAGCTGGTGGACGCAGGCGTCCGCACTCTGTCGAGCCAGCCGCCAACGCTGGAGGAGCTGTTCCTGCGGCACTACGCGGATGCGGGCCACGCGGCGGCTGCCGCCGGGCCGGCGGCATGAGCGCGCCGCCCGCGCGGGCCGGACTGGCGCCCGCCGGGGCACCCGCGGCCGGCCTGCGCGGCGCGGCCACGGCGGCGGGGCAGGCGGCGGGGCAGGCGCGGGTCTGACCGGCGCGGGTCTGACCGGCGCGGGCGAGCTGGTCCGGTTCGCCCTGCGCCGGGACCGCGTCTTCCTGCCCGTGTGGATCTACGCGCTGACGGCGATCGCAACGTCGGGCGGCTACGCGCTCAAGAAGATCTACGGGACCGCTGCCAGCCGGGCGGCACTGGCGGCCACGGTGCACGCCGATCCGACCCTGGCCTTCCTGTACGGGCAGCTGCACGGGACGTCGCCCGGCGCGGTCACGTCCTGGCGCTACCTGACCTACGCCGCACTGGCCGCCGCGCTGATGAGCATCTTCCTGGTCGTCAGGCACACCAGGGCCGACGAGGAAACCGGCCGCCTTGAGCTGATCGGCTCTGCCGTGGTCGGGCGCAATGCCGCGCTTGCGGTGTCGATGCTGGTGGCCCTGGCGGCGAACCTGATCGTGGCCGTGCTCGCGGCGGCAGCGCTGCGGGCGGAGGGAATGCCGCTGGCCGGCGCGGCCGCCTTCGGCGCCGCCGAGGCCGGCTGCGGCCTGGCCTTCGCGGCGATAGCGGTGGTCGCGGCGCAGGTCAGCGGCACTGCGCGCGGTGCCAGGTCGATGGCGATCACACTGCTTGCCGTGGCGTTCCTGCTCCGGGCAATAGGTGACTCCTCCGGCCGTCACGGCGGCGGCTGGGTGACCTGGCTGTCGCCCATCGGCTGGGCCGAGCTCGTGCGGCCGTTCACGGGCGACCGCTGGTGGGTGCTCGCACTTCCGGTCGCGACGGCGGTGGCGGGCACGGCGGTCGCCTTCGCGCTGGCGGCACACCGTGATTCCGGTGCCGGCCTGGTGCAGCCCCGCCCTGGCCGCCCGGCCGCCAGCAGGTGGCTGGCCGGCCCGGCTGGCCTCGCCTGGCGGCTGCAGCGCGCCGCACTGGCGGGCTGGACGGCCGGGTTCCTGGCCGGCGGTCTGGCGATCGGGGTGCTGGCGAAGGGGATCGGCCAGATCCTCGGCTCCGGCGGCCGCAGCACCGAGACCGCCCTGACCAAGATCGGCGGCCAGGCCGGGCTGACCAGCGCCTACCTGGCGGCCTGCATGAGCCTGCTCGGCCTGGTCGCCGCCGCTTACACGGTGTCCGCCATCCTGCGGCTGCATTCTGATGAAGCCGCGGAACGCGCCGAGCCCGTCCTGGCCGCCGCCGTCGGCCGGCTGCGCTGGGCCGGAAGCTACTTCCTGGTCGCGGTCGCCGGCACCGGCGTAATCCTGGTGGCGGGCGGGTTCGGCATGGGCCTCGGCTACGGGCTCGCCATTTCTCAGGCGGGAACGCAGCTTCCCCGCCTGATCGGTTCCTCCCTGGCGCAGTGGCCTGCCGCACTCTGCGTCGGCGCGCTCGGCGCGGTCGCCGTCGGGCTGCTGCCGCGGTGGAGTTCCGCCATCGCCTGGACAGCGCTGGCGGTCTGCGGTCTGATTGGCGTCCTCGGCCCGGCCCTGAACCTGTCCCGGGCCGCGCTGGATATCTCGCCGTTCACGCACGTGCCGAGGCTGCCCGGCGGCGTCTTCAGCGTCGTTCCGCTGCTGTGGCTGACGGCGTTCGCCCTCGTGGCCGGGGCGGTGGCGCTGGCCGGGCTGCGCCGGCGCGATATCGGCTGAGCTCGCTCGCGGTTCTTGAGCGCGCGGGTGCCAGAGTGCGCGCGGGCGTCAGGGCGCGCGCGGGCGTCAGGGGTGCGCGGGCGTCAGGGGTTCGCCGACGTCAGGGATGCGCGGGCGTCAGGGATGCAGCGTGCGGTGCTCGGCGAGCATCTGCACGAACTGGGTGATCTTCCGCTCCCTCGTCTCGGCGCGCTTGACCGTGGCGAGCCGGTACAGGATGGCGTACCGGTTGAGGCTGCTGAGCGTCGCGAAGAAAGCCGCTGCCTCCGGGGTCTCCGCCAGCGCGGCAGTCAGGTCGGCGGGCACGGTGATGGTCCGCGGCCCGGCGTAGGCAGCGTCCCACCGGCCGTCGGCGCGCGCACGCTCGACCTCGACCAGCCCGGCCGGCTGCATCCGGCCCGCCGCGATCAGCGCCTCGGCCTTCTTCGTGTTGATCCGGGACCAGCGGCTGGCCGGCTTGCGCGGCGTGAACCGCTTGAGCCAGTAGCTGCCGTCCAGGCTGCGCGTCTGCGCGTCGATCCACCCGAAGCACAGCGCCACATCCAGCGCCTCGGCGTATGACAGCGTCGGCTCCGGCGCGCCGCGCTTGGCCAGCTTCAGCCACAGCCCGTCGGCCGCCCCGTGATGCTCGGTCAGCCAGGCATACCAGGCATCCGGTGTCGCGAAAGCCGTCGCTGCAGGTGCCGTAGTCGCCGTTGCTGTCGGCTCGCCGACCGTCATGAAGCTAGTCAAGCACTCGGGTAGGACAGTCGCCGCCGCGCTATGCGCCCTGCCGGAAGCCGCGCAGCATGTCCGAGACGTGAGCGCGCGCGGTCGATTCAAGCGCGCCCGCGGCCGTGAGAATTCGCGTGGCCAGGCTCTCCTCGTTCCGGTACAGGCCGAGCAGCAGGTGCTCAGTGCCGATGTAGTTGTGGCCGAACTCCAGCGCCACGGCCAGGGCATCGCGAAGGACGCGCCGGGCCGCGCCGGAGAACGCGGGCCCGGCCGCCGAGCCGGACGCGGGGCCGTCAGCGTCGCCGCCGCCGGCGTCAGCCCCGGTGCCGTCGGCCGCGCCCGTGCCCTCGGCAGTGCCGCCGGCCGCACTGCTGGCGTCGGCAGTGCTGTCGGCATCGCCGGCGGCTTCGGCGGTGCGGGGCCGGCCGCGGCGACGGCGGCGCGGACGGAGTCCTCGGTGACATCCATCGCGGCCAGGGCCCTCGCCGCCAGCCCGGCCGGCTCGCTGAAGAGCGCCAGCAGCAGATGCTCGGTGCCGACGAAGCCGTCGCCGAGACCGATCGCGGCCCTCCTGGACTCAGCCAGAACGTGCCGGGCCCGGTCGGTGAACCGCTCGAACGTCGGCCTGGGCGACGCAGCGGCGAGCTGAGTGGCCATGGCCGATGCGAAGCGCTTATGCACGGCCTGCTTGGTCACCCCGAGCGCGGCGCTGATCTCGGTCCAGGACCTGCCGTCGCGGCGGCAGCGGTCGACGAAGTGCCCGAGGAGGGCGTCAGTGGTCTCTTCCAGCTGCGCCGCCGCGGTGGCGGCCACGACGAGCTGGTCAATAGGCAGGTCGGAGCCCGCGTCCCTGCGGACGATCTCGATGAGCTCCTGGAGCGTGGGTGGCGGTGCCATGCGTCAACCATAGGTTGACCGCCTCGCAACCGTCAACTTTTCGTTGACGAAAGGATCGCCCTCATAATGTACGTATGGCACCGAATGAACTGAGCTCCCGGCGGCGGATGCTGATACTCGCGATCTGCTGCATGAGCCTGTTCATCGTCGGCCTCGACGTGACCGTCGTCAACGTCGCGCTGCCGTCCATCGGCCATGATCTGCACGCCGGCGTCTCGGGCCTGCAGTGGACGATCGACGCGTACACGCTGGTACTCGCCAGCCTGCTGATGCTGTCCGGTTCGACGGCGGACCGGATTGGCAGGCGGCGGACATTCCAGACCGGCCTGGCCATCTTCACGGTCGGCTCGCTGCTGTGCAGCCTGGCGCCGGGACTCGGCTGGCTCGTGGCGTTCCGCATGCTTCAGGCCGTGGGCGGGTCGATGCTCAATCCCGTCGCGATGTCCATCATCACCAACACCTTCATCGAGCGGCGGGAGCGCGCCAGGGCCATCGGGGTATGGGGCGGCGTGGTCGGGCTGAGCATGGCGCTCGGGCCCGTCGTCGGCGGGCTGCTGGTCGAGACGGTCGGCTGGCGCGGGATCTTCTGGGTCAACGTGCCGGTCGGCGTCGCGGCGATCGTCCTGACGGCGCTGTTCGTGCCGGAGTCACGCGCGCCCAGGGCCCGCCGGCTGGACCCGGTCGGCCAGCTGCTGATAATCGTGCTGCTGGCCAGCCTGGTCTACGGGCTGATCGAGGGTCCGGACCGAGGCTGGACCTCCGCCGGGATCCTCGGCTGCTTCGCCGCCGCTGCTGCGGCGCTGTTCGCGCTGGTGCTGTACGAGCGGCGCCGCGAGGAGCCGCTGATCGACGTGCGGTTCTTCCGCAGCGCGCCGTTCTCCGGTGCCGTCGCGATCGCGATCTGCGCGTTTGCCGCGCTCGGCGGCTTCCTGCTGGTGAACACGCTGTACTTGCAGGAGGTCCGCGGCTACTCGCCGCTGCTTGCTGGCGTCTACACGCTGCCGATGGCAGCTATGGTCGCCATCTGCTCTCCACTGTCAGGCCGGCTGGTCGGCTCCCGTGGCACCCGGCCGCCGCTGCTTGCCGCCGGAATCGGGCTGACTGCTGCCGCGCTGATCCTGACCCAGGTCACCAATGACACCTCGACGCTCATGCTTGTCGTCGCCTACCTGCTCTTCGGACTCGGCTTCGGCATGGTTAACGCCCCGATCACCAACAGCACGGTGTCCGGCATGCCGCGCACCCAGGCGGGCGTGGCGGCAGGAATCGCCTCGACCAGCCGGCAGGTCGGCTCGTCCCTGGGCGTCGCGGTGATCGGCTCGGCGACGATCTCAGCGCTGCACGGGCCGTTCCGGCAGGGCTTCGCGGCTGCCAGCCACGCCGGCTGGTGGGTTGTCGTCGGCTGCGGTGTCGCCGTGCTGGTGCTCGGCCTGCTGGTCAGCGGCAAGTGGGCGCGGGAGACTGCGCGCCAGACGGCCAGCATCCTGATGCCGGCCGGCGAGCAGGAAGGTCAGCCGGCCGCAGTGGCCGGAGTGGCGGCCGCCGGGCCTGAGCACGGCCAGCCGGCCTGACCGCCAGCCGGGCGCTACGGGGCGTCGCTGGTGACCGACATGATCGCGAATGCCGCGCCCTGGTCATCCCGCACGACCGCCATCCGCCCGTAGGGGCTGTCCACTGGCGGCGTGATGAGGCTGCCGCCCAGCTCCATGACCCTGACCACGACTGCATCTGTGTCGGCGACGCCGAAGTACGTACCCCAGCTCGCAGTGGTCTCGGCCGGCTGCCCGGCGCTGATCTCGCCGATCCCGCCGACGACGCTGCCGTCGAGCTCGAGCGTCGCGTACGGCATCCCGGCGGATCCGACCTCGCTGAACTTATAGCCGAACACAGCCGCGTAGAACGCCTGGTTGCCCTCGTAATGACGGCTCATGTTCTCGTTCCAGATCAGCGAGCCCGGCTCGTTCGCGCGCCGCACGCCCGTGTGCTGGCCGGCCTGCCAGACGCCGAACTGGGCACCGCCGGGATCCACCGCCATCAGCATCCGGCCGACATCCGTCACGTCGACCGGGTCGACGAGGACCTGCCCGCCGGCGGCCCGGATCTGGGCAGCGGTCTCGTCGGCGTTATCGCTCGCGAGGTACGTCGTCCAGAACGCGGGCTGGTCAGGCGGTCCCATCTTCGGGCCGATGCCGGCGACCGGGTCGCCGCCGATCTCGCACACCGAGTAGCCGCCGGTCTCGGGCGGCCCGTCCAGGATGTCCCAGCCGAACAGGCCGCCGTAAAACTCCCTGGCCCTCGGCAGGTCGGCCACGCCGATGTCCACCCAGCATGGCGTTCCGGCGGGCCAGGCAGTGTCGCGAGTGACCATTGTCGTCCTCCGATGCCGCGCCGTGACGGCGCGCGAGCTGATCCCGCGGCGGCTGCCGGCGAGGGAAGAGTACTGCGGGAACGACGGCGGCAGCTGCCGATCGGTCCAGTCTGGCTCAGCCGGCCGAATGAATCAGGCCCGCGGCACGTTGGCAGTGGCATGCAGACATGGGATGCCATCACCGCACGCCGCAATGTCCGGTCGTTCACCGAGGATCCGGTGAGCGCCGAGCACCTGGACCGGATCCTGGAGGCGGGCCGTCGCGCGCCCTCCTCGCGGAACACGCAGCCATGGGACTTCGTCCTGGTTACCGACCGCCAGCAGCTGCAGGAGCTATCGGAGGTCTGGGTCGGGGCGAAACACGTGGCCGGTGCAGCCGCGGCGATCGCGCTAGTCGTCGGGGACACCGGTGAGCCGGGGGTACGGGCGGAGTTCGATCTCGGCCAGGCCACCATGCAGATGATGCTGGCCGCCGCCGATCTCGGCATCGGGAGCGCGCACTCCGCTGTCGGCGAGCAGGAGCTCGCCCGCGAGATCCTCGGCCTGCCCGCGGACCGGACGACCGCGTACCTCATCTCGCTCGGCCACCCGGCGGACCGGCCGCTCGTGCCCATCAGGCACCCGGATCGCCGCCCGTTCGACGACGTCGTGCACCGGGGCAGCTGGTAACGCGCGCGGCAGACGCAGGTCCGGTGCGGCTGGCCGGACGGCTGGTGGCAGAGTGGCGGGAGAGACCATGATCCCGGCAGCCACGGAGGTTCCCGCGTGCGGATGGAGAGCCACTGGCTGCCGGCCGCCAGCGCGGCCGGCGTCACCGCGCTCGCGGTTATCGCGGGCTGCGGCGGCTCAGGCGCGGGCAGTCCGGCAAGCTCGCCCGCGACCTCAGCCGGCAGCTCCGCGTCCGGTGCGGCCCGGCCGACCGCAACCCCGTCGGGCGGGCGGGGCGCCACGACGAGCGCGGCTGCCCGCGCGGCCGAGGCGGTCCAGGGACCCGCGGCGGTGCCGACCGCGGCCCAGCTCGCGGCGCTGAGTGCCGAGCGGGGTGAGATCGCCCGGCTGTCGCCGGAGCAGATGGCCGGGCAGCGGGTCATCTACAGCTACAACGGCCTGTCCGCGCCCTCGAGCCTGCTCAGCCTGATCAGGCACGGCGACGTCGGGGGCGTCATTTTCTTCAGCTTCAACATTTCCAGCGCCGCTCAGCTGCATGGCGTCGTGGCGCAGCTGATCAGGGCGAACGCCGCGGCGACCAACCCGGCTCGCGGCTATCCGCTCCTGCTGATGACCGACCAGGAGGGCGGCCTGGTGCGCCGGCTGCCGTGGGCAGGCCCGGCGCAGTCCGAGGCGCAAATCGGGGCATCGCCGGATCCGGCCGCCGCGGCTGCCACGGCAGGCGAGCAGGCAGCCGCCGGCCTGCGCGCGGCGGGCCTTAACGTCAATCTCGCGCCCGTACTTGACGTCTACCGCCAGGCCGGCGACTTCGACGATCAGTTCCAGCGCTCCTACAGCATGAACCCGGCAATCGTGGCGCAGGCGGGCGCGGCGTTCGTCGCCGCTCAGCAGAAGGGCGGCGTCGCTGCCACCGTGAAGCACTTTCCCGGCCTCGGCGCTGCTGCGACAGCGCAGGACACCGACAACGAGCCGGTGACAATCAGCCTGTCGGCTCAGACTCTGCGCGCTGTCGACGAGCTGCCGTACCGGGCGGCGCTGCAGGCTGGCGCGAAGCTGGCGATGGTGTCCTGGGCGCGCTACCCCGCCCTTGATCAGCGGCTGCCGGCCGGGCTGTCCCCGGTCATCGTCCAGGGCGAGCTGCGGCAGCGGGCTGGCTTCGCCGGAGTGACGATCACTGACGCGCTCGGGGCCGGCGCCCTCGGCGCCTACGGCTCGCTGCAGAACAGGACCATGCTGGCCGGACGCGCGGGGATGGACGCGCTGCTGTGCACGGCGGTCAGGCCGCTGCCCGGCTGGAAGTGCGTGGACGGGCTGAAAGACGGCTACGCCGACGGTGCGCTCCCGGCGACCGCTTTCCAGGCGCAGCTCGCCCAGCTGCTGCAGTTGCGCGCGACCTTGCCGGCCTGACGGGCGCCACCGCGGCGGCCGGGCGAAAGCGGCAATCACGGCCGGCCGGCATTCCCGTCCGACTGCGCCGTTCCCGCCCAGTTCGTAACATGGCGTGCGTAGCAGGATGTCGGTGCGGCCATTCGGTGCGGCCATTCGAGTGCATGCCAGCGGGGCTTCAGCCCGGCTCCGCGGAGAGGTTACCCCCGCTGTGCGCAGCCATCTCTGGCTCAAGATCTCCGGAATTGCCGCCATCGCAGCGCTCGCCGTGGTGTTCGCCGCGCAGGCGGACGCGGGTCCGGTGACCACGGCAGCTCGAGGCGTGCAGGCTGCCGGCCGCAAGCACGATGACCATGCCGGGAACGCCGCCGCCCGCCCTGGCAGCGCCCGCCCGGCCGCGGCTGCAGCGGCAGCCACCAGCCCTGAGTCGGCGCTGGCGGCAACGCTGTCGGCGCGCCAGCTGGCCGGCCAGCGCGTGATTTACAGCTATTCCGGCCGGACACCGCCGGCCAGCCTGCTGAGCCTGATACGGCATGGTGAAGCGGCCGGCGTCATTTTCTTCGCCGCGAACTACAGCAGCAGGTCCCAGTTCACCGCCGCCGTCCGCGAACTCGATGCGGCGAACAGCAGTGCGTCCAACCCGGCCCGCGCCTATCCGCTGCTGCTGATGACCGATCAGGAGGGCGGCTACGTCCGGCGGCTGCCCGGAGCCCCGGATCACTCCGAGGCCTGGATCGGCGAGCGCGCCACCGCCAGTGACCGCGCCTACCAGGCGCGGACGGCAGGCACGGGCGCGGCGCAGAACCTGCGCGGATTCGGCCTGAACGTGAACCTGGCCCCGGTACTGGATGTCTACCGGGCGGCCGGCGATTTCGATGATCAGTACCAGCGCTCCTACAGCATGAATCCGGCAGTGGTCTCTGCGCTTGGCGCTGACTTCATCCGTGCTCAGCAGGCCGGCGGCGTGGCCGCGACGGCGAAGCACTTTCCCGGTCTCGGTGCGGCGACAGCGAGCCAGGACACTGACGATGTGCCGGTGACCATTCACCTGTCCGCGGCGACGATCCGGGCCGTCGACGAGTATCCGTACCAGGCGGCGATCGCGGCCGGAGTGAAGCTCGTCATGGTGTCGTGGGCGAAGTACCCGAGCCTGGGCACTGACCTGCCGGCCGGGCTGGCGCCCGCGATCGTGCGGGGCGAGCTGCGGAAGCGGCTCGGCTTCAGCGGCGTCACCGTCACTGACGCGATCGGTGCAGGCGCGCTCGCCAGCTACGGCTCGACCGGCAACCGTTCGCTGAAAGCAGCGGAGGCAGGGATGGAGCTGATCCTGGCGTCCGGCGAGTCGCCCGGCGAGGGCGAGCAGTCGATGGACGCGCTGGAAGGCGCTTACAAGAGCGGCACCCTGGGCGGGCCGACGTTCCGGGCGTCGGTCACGCAGATCCTGCAGCTGCGCGCGGGCCTGTAGTCAGGAGCAGCGCCCGGATGAGATCCGGGCGCGTGCAGTGCACTGGCCGTCCGCGCGCTGACGCGCTACGACCGCTGCGGGAGCTCCTGCAGAGCCCAGGTGTTGCCGTCCGGGTCGGCGAAGGTCACGAACGAGCCCCACGGCTGGACGTCGATCTCGCTCGCCTGCACCCCGTGCTCGATCAGCGCCTGGCGCGCCGCAGCGACGTCGGATACGACCATCTGGACACCGCGCTGCGATCCGGGCTCCATCTCCGTGATGCCGACGCCCATCACGACGGAGCAGGCCGAGCCGGGCGGCGTCAGCTGGACGAACCGGAGCCTTTCACTGACCTGGTGGTCATGGTCAGCGTTGAAGCCGACCTGGTCCACGTAGAACGACTTGGCGCGGTCGACGTCGGAAACGGGAATGGGCACAAGCTCGATCTTCCAGTCCATGACTCAGACGCTATCGTCAGGCACTGACACTCAGGCTGGCTCCGGCGGAGGCACCGGGACGCACCGGGTGGTGAAGAAGCCGCGCACCGGCCGGGCGATGCCAATGTTGTGCGTGATGGCCGGGCGGCCGGTGTCGAACTCAAGGAACACGCCGTCGTCCTGCCCGGTATTCGGGTCGTAGACCTGCAGCCGGACACTCGTCCGGGCGGCCTGGTAGGAGCAGGCGAGCACCTGATGATTGCGGCCGAGCAGCAGCGGGCTCACTGAGGCCACGGTGACCAGCCCGAGCGGGACCGGCTGGCCGCGGTCGAGCGCCGCCCTGACCCGCGGCCACTGCACCGCGACCGATCGTCCCGGCACGCCCCGGATGGTGCGGGCAGCTTCCGGTCCGGTGCCCGCCCGGAGGACGGCATCGCGGTCCGGCAGCACCATCCAGCCGTAGTACATCGCCACGCCGGCCGGGATGCGCCAGGAGGCGATGAGGCGGCGCACGATGAACCGGTACAGCGGCGATCCGGGTGCTGGCCGGCTGGCTGGCGGCGGCATGCCGGCGTGCCAGTAGTCCAGCGCGGCGAGGACCATGCCGCCGCACAGGCCGAGCGCGGCATTGCCGATGCCGACCGGGCCGGCCGGCGTGCGAACGCACACGGCCGGAGCGGGCGGCCAGGAGTTGGTGAAGGCGAACCCGTCGCGTGCGGGCAGGAAGCCAGTCAGGCGCTGCGCCGATGTGCCCGCCGGAACGTCCGGCTCGTCTGCCCTGTCGGGCCTGCCCGGTCCCCGCACAACGCACGTCCTGCCCGGCGTCAGCGGCCGAGCGCGTCGATGCTGGCGACCTCGGCCGCGGTCAGGGTGAATCCGAACAGGTCAAGGTTCGCCGCGATTCGCTCCGGCTGCGACGACTTGGGAATGATGGTCACGTCGTGCTCGAGGTGCCAGCTCAGCACGACCTGGGCCGTCGTCACTCCGTGCGCGGCTGCGATCTTCGCCAGCACCGGATCGTCGAGCCTGGTGTTCTTGATTCCGCTGTATCCCTCGACCGCGATACCGCGCTCGGCATGCCCGGCGAGCACGCCGCCGTCGTACAGGGTCGGGCCCCAGTCGATCTGGTTCACCGCGGGAGCCTGGCCGCTGTGCCGCGTCAGATCATCGATCTCCGTCAGGCTGTAGTTGCTCACGCCTACGTTCCTGACCTGGCCGCCGGCCTGGAACTCCAGCAGCTCGCTCCAGAGCCGGCGGCTCTCGGCCTTGCTCGACGGCGGCCAGTGGATCAGCCAGAGGTCCAGGTAGCCGGTACCCAGTGCGCGCAGCGAATGGTCGAGCACTGACCGGGCCCGGCCCGAGTCAGACGCGCGGATCTTCGTAGTCACGAAGACCTCCGCCCGGTCGATGCCGCTGTCGCGGAGCGCCTGGCCGACCTCCGCCTCGTTGCCGTACATGGTGGCCGTGTCGATATGCCGGTAGCCGGTGTGGAGGGCGGCGATCACGCTGTCCCGCGCCTCGCCGCCGCGCAGCTTCCAGGTGCCGAAGCCGACCATCGGCATCTGGTCGCCTCCGGTCAGCGCTGCCCTCGGAACTGCGGGTGCTGATGTCATCAGCCCATTATCGGCTACGCAACGAGGGTGCCGCTGGCGGCCGTCAGCCCTGCGAACAGATCGGTAAGCCGGGCGGTCACGGGCCCCGGCTTGCCGTCCCCGATCGGGCGGCCATCCAGCGCCAGCACTGGCGTCAGGCCGCCCATGGTGCCGGTGACGAACAGCTCGTCAGCCCCGTACAGCCGAGTGAGGCTGTAGTCGCCGACGGCGCAGCTGATCCCGCCGTCGGCCGCCAGGTCGAGTACGGCCTGGCGGGTGATGCCCTCGGGGCAGGCCGCGGTCGACGGCGCCGCCAGGACGCCGCGGGTGACCAGGAAGATATGGGTGGCATTGGTCTCTGCCACGAAGCCGCGCTGGTCTAGCATGACCGCGTCGTCGGCCCCGGCCACGTTTGCCTCGATCTTGGCGAGTATCGAGGTCAGCAGGTTGTTGTGGTGGATCTTCGGGTCCAGGGTGTCCGGGCTGGAACGGCGGACGCTGGACGTGATGAGCGTGATGCCGCCCGCGTCGTAGACCGGCGCCTTGTGCTCCGGCAGCACGATGAGCGTCGGGCCGGACTGATTGAGCCGCGGGTCCATCCCGCTGGTGATCTTCACGCCGCGGGTCAGGGTCAGCCGGATGTGCACATTGTCGGTCATCTGGTTCGCGGCCAGCGTGCGGCGGATCTCGGCAATGATCTCCGCGTCGGACGGGATGTCCGCGAACGCCAGTGCGCGGGCGGACTGGCGGAGCCTGGCGAGGTGCTCCTCCAGCCGGAAGATCCTGCGCTGATACAGCCGGAGCCCCTCCCAGACCGCGTCACCGCCCTGGACGACCGAATCGAACGGGCTGACCGCGGCCTGGTCACGGTGGGTCAGCCGGCCGCCGACGCTGACGATCAGGTCGCGGTTGCGCTCATCGAAGGTCTGCAGCACGTCGCGCTCCTCAGCTCGGGGACGGATCTGGCACGTCAGCGTGTCCGGCGTCAGCCCGCCGCCGCCCGCCGCGCCAGGCCATCCACGAAAATATCGATGAGCAGCTCGAATCGCTCGCCGGGGTCGGCATAGCTGAACTCGCCCGCCAGCTCGGTCAGGTTGGGGAACTGCCGCGCGGGCAGCGACGCCAGGTAGTCACGGACCATGTCGCCCGCTTCCCCGGTCATGGCCGGCTGGCCAGGCGGGCCGGGCGGGTCCCCGACCCCGGTCTCGTCCAGCGTGAATCCGTTGATCGTCGCGATCAGCAGGTGACTGCCCTGGACCGCGAGGCGTGGCGGCAGCCCGCCCGCCCGCAGGATGGCCAGGACGCGCTCGGAGTAGCGCAGCGCGTTCGGTCCCATCGGGATGCGGCCTATGGAGATCCGGACGATGTACGGGTGCCGGAGGCTGATCTCGCGCTGAGCCCTGGCAACCTGCCTGAGCTGGTCCTGCCAGCTCGCCGGATCGGGGTCCGGGACGGCTATCTCGCCGATGATGGCCTCGAAGACCAGATCGAGCAGACCGTCCTTGCTGCCGACATGCCAGTAGAGGGACGCGGCGCCGGTGCCCAGCTCGTCGGCGATGCGGCGCATGCTGAGTTCATCCAGGCCCTCGGCGTCGAGCAGGCGGATGGCCGCCGCCACGATCGCGTCCCGGCTGATCGGATCGCGCCGCCGCCGGGCGGGCCGGTCAGGCAGCCGCTGCCAGGGCGGCGCGGGAATGCTCTCGCCTGGTTCCGGCGCGCTCGCCATCAGGGACTCATCCTCTGCCTCCGCAGCCGGCCAGCACTGAGGCTGGCGGCCTGTCGAACAGCGTACAAGTCTCGAACAGCCCTTTGACTGGAATGCAGGCCCATGATAGAACGATGTTCGAGTAACGAATATCATTCGATGAAGGAGAGCGGCATGGCTGGCACGGGCCAGGCGGCAGCGGCGCCGCCGGGGATCGAGCGACAGTGGCTAGCAGCCGTTGTCCTGATCACCGGTGCCCTGATGGACATGATCGACGTGACCATCGTCAACGTGGCGCTGCCAACAATCCGGCGTGACCTGCACGCCAGTCCTACTCAGCTGGAATGGGTGGTGTCGGCGTACATGCTCGCCTTCGCCGCGACCCTGATCGTCGCCGGGAACCTGGGCGACCGCTTCGGCCGCAAGCGGCTGTTCCTGATCGGCGTTGCGTTCTTCGGTGCGGCCAGCCTGTGCGCCGGGCTATCGGGAACCGGGACGGAGCTAATCGCGGCGCGGGTCGTGCAGGGCGCGGCCGCGGCAGCGATGGCACCGCAGGTGCTGGCGACCTTCCGGGTCATCTTTTCCGGTACGGACCGCGGCCGCGCGTTCGCCCTCTACGGCGCGATGCTCGGCTTCGCCTCGGCGATCGGCCTCGTTCTCGGCGGCGTGCTGACCGAGGCGAACCTTCTTGGCTGGAGCTGGCGCGCGGTGTTCTTCGTGAACGTCCCGGTCGCGGTCTGCGCGCTGACCGCGGGCCTGGTGATCGTGCCGGAGACCAGGAATGCCTCAGCGGCGCGGCTGAATCTGCCGGGAGCGGCGCTGCTCGCCGCCAGCCTGGTCGCGATCGTCTATCCGCTGCTGGAGGGGCGCCAGCTGGGCTGGCCCGCCTGGACCTGGCCGCTGATAGCCGCTGGCGCGGCCGGGATAGCCGTCCTGCTCTGGCTAGAGAGCCGTGCTCGCCACAGCAGTTCGCGGCCCGCGACGCTGCTGCAGGCGCGCCTGTTCGCGATTCCGGCCTTCGCGGCCGGCATCGGCGTGCAGCTGGCCTTCTCGGCCGGGCTGCAGGGGTTCTTCCTGGCCTTCGCTCTCTGGCTGCAGTCCGGCGAGCACTTCTCCCCGCTGAAAGCTGGCCTCACGGCGGTGGCCTTCAGCGTCGGCAGCTTCGCCGCAGCACCGTTCGCCGTGCCGCTCGCGCATAAGCACGGGCGCCGGATCCTGGTGAGCGGGGCGGTCCTGCTCGCGGCCGGCTGCGCGGGCGTGCTGGCGGCGGTCAGCCACGTCGGCCCGGACGGCAGCCCCTGGCCAGTCGTGCCGGGTCTGGCGGTGGCCGGAGCCGGCCTGGCGCTGCTGGTGATACCGCTGGCCAACGTCGTGCTCGCGGCAGTGCCCGCAGCCGTCGCCGGCGGCGCGTCCGGGATTTTCAGCACTGCGCAGCAGCTTGGCGGCGCCCTCGGGGTCGCGCTGCTCGGGACGGTCTATTTCGGTGCGCTGGCCGGCGGGCACTCGTTCGCCGCGGCCATGACGCGTACCACGCCGTACGCGATCGGCGCGTTCGCGCTCTGCGGCGTGCTGTCGCTGCTGCTGCCGCGCACAGCAGTGACGGACGAGAACCTTGCCGGCGGCGGGGCCAGCGACGACAGTCAGCGGGCCGCCGCTACCGCGTCGGCCGGCTAGCTCGCACGGGACCGAGCGCCGCTCACTCGGCCCGCAGGGCTGTCTCGGTCCTGGCGCTAGCAGCCCAGACGGCCGGAGCCAGCGACCCGGCGACTGCGATCGCCATCCCGGCCAGGGCGAGCCCGCCGAGCTGCCAGCCGCCGTACACATCGAGGATGCTGGCAGGCAGCGCGGTGCCCGCGGCGCTCGCCATGACGGGCACCAGATACCGCTGCAGCGCGATGCCGAGCGGGACGGCGATCAGGCCCGCCACGAGCCCGATCCCCGCCACCCAGCACACGATCATCACGACGGTCTGCCGCGGTGTCATGCCGATCGCCTTGAACACGCCCAGGTCGTGCACGCGTTCCCTGGTCTGCAGGACGACGGTATTGAGCACGCCGAGCCCGGCGACCGCCCCGAGCATCAGCGTGAGCGCGTCGATCAGCCCAAGTACCAGCGGCAGGCCGCGGCCGGCGCCATTCAGGCTGACCCCGTAGGCCGGCCCGAGCGCGGTGCTCAGTGCCTGCACATAGGCCGGCGCCGACGTGCCGGATCGCAGCTCCACGTCGTACTGGCTGGTCTGCGCCAGGCGCGGATCCGCGCTGGCGAGCGTCTGCCATGCGGTGATCATGGCAAGGCCGCTGTTGTCGCCATCGAAGACCTCGCCCACGATGCGGGCAGTAATCTGCCGGCCGCCGAAGGTGAATGACACGGGGTCGCCAAGCGACTTGCCGGTCACGGTCAGGAAGTGCGTCGGCACGACTACCTGGCCCGGACCGGTGTACCAGCGGCCGCTGATCATCTGATAGCCCGTCCAGCCGGCGTCGCCGCGGAAGGCCGTTACCGGGATCTGCTGTGCCAGCCCGGCCACCGTGACCTGCTGGTCAGTCTCGGCCACGAAATGCGCAGTTCCCGGCTGGGCGCGCAGTGCGGCGGCGACCGCATGTTCCGCGGCTGCCGGTGCTGCCGGCCTGACGCCTTTCGGCAGCAGGGCCACCCGGGTTGACTGTGCGCCGCCTGCTCCCATCCTGACGCCGCTGACGCCCGAGCCGGGGGCGGTCGGGAGTGAGACGAACACCTGCTCAGTCCCCGCCAGGCTCAGCCCGGACTCAACCCTGGTCAGCGACGCGCCAAGACCGACCGCGAACGTCACCGCCGCCGCGCCGAGCAAGGTGGCGACCAGCGTGACGGCCGTCCGGGCCGGGCGCGCGAACGAGGCGGCGAGCCCGATGGTGACGGGGCGGACGACCGGGAGCCTGCCGAGCAGCCGGTGCGCGCCGTAGCCGCCCCCCGAGCGGGGCGCGCGCCCCGCTGCGATGGCACGGATCGCGCTGAGCCTGCCTGCCCTGATCGCGGGCACGAGGGCGGCGATCCCGACCACGACCAGCATGGCCGCCGGCACGGACAGGTTCACCCAGCCCGGCACGCCCAGGGTGCCGACCTGGTAGACGCTCGCGGCACGGCCAAGCAGCGCGCCCGAGAGCAGGTTCCCGGCAAGGACGCCCGCTGCGCAGCCGGCGGCCGCCGGGATGAGTGCCTGCCCGGCATAGGCAGCGGACACCTGGCCGGGTGTGAAGCCAATGCTCTTCAGGACGCCGATCCGGCGATAGCCGGACACGACGGAGCCGCTGACCACGTTGGCCACGATCAGCACGGACATGACCAGCCCGATGATGCCGAATGCCGCCACGAACGGGGCGATCGGCGCGATTCCCAGCATCTCCTGCAGCCTGACCGGCAGGTACGACTGGATGGCCGTCACCGCGCCCGGCGGCAGCGCGCCCGCCACGGCAGCGGCGTCGGCCCTGACGGCGGCATCGTCGCCGGCAGCGCGGAACCTGTACAGCATCTGCGTGCTCGCCGGTTCCTGCGGCGTGCTCAGCCTTGTAATCTCGGCCGGCGTGACCCAGCCGTCAGCGGTCCCGGTCACCGAGCTGGCGATGCCGACAACCGTGAGCTCGGGCTTGCCGGCTGCGCCGACGGCCGTGACCTGCATGCCTGGCGACGGCTGGACGGGCAGGCTACTGCTGGCCTGGTTGCCGCTCAGCACGATCTGGCCAGGCCCGGTCGGCCAGTGGCCCGACTGCAGGGCGACGTCGTCCACCGGACCGCCAGGCGCCGCCCGTCCGACCAGCGTCACCGACGGGATGAGCAGGCGGGCCGAGCCGGCCGGGCCTGCCGTCGCGATAGTGAGCTGCAGTGAAGTCGTGACCTCGGCGAACGGACCTGCGGCAGCCACGACCTGCGGCAGCCTGCGAGTTGCGGCGAGGCGGCCCGGACTGGCCCTGGCCGGGTTGACCGTGGCGGTGATATCGGCTCCGCGCCGCGCGGCGAACGCAGCGTCGAACGGAGTATTGGAATCCGCCACGACCGCGAGCGCCAGCACGGCGGCCCCGGTGGTCACCAGCAGCACGAGGCCGATCACCGCTGTCTGGACCCGGCGGCCAAGACCGCCGCGCAGCGCTCGCCGGACCGGACCGGACCTCATCGCCGCACCTGCGGCCCGGTCGTGACGTCGCTGCTGATCCGGCCGTCGACCAGCCGGATGACGCGGCCGGCGTAGCGGCTGGCCAGGTCGGGATTGTGGGTGACCATGACCAGGCTCTGGCCGGATGTGTTCAGGTCCAGCAGAAGCTCGCCGATCTCGGAGCCGGTGGCCGAGTCCAGCGCACCGGTCGGCTCGTCGGCCAGCAGCAGCGCCGGCCGGTTGACCAGGGCCCTGGCGATTGCCACGCGCTGCCGCTCGCCGCCCGACAGCCGGGCCGGATAGGCGTCCGCGTGCTGACTGATATGCAGCGCCGCGAGCAGCTCGCCGGCCCGCCCGAGCGCCTTCCCCCGGGACTCGCCTGCTAGCTGAGCCGGGAGCATCACGTTGTCGGCGACCGTCAGGTCATCGAGGAGGTTGAAGAACTGGAAGATCATGCCGACCTGCTGCCGCCGGAATCGGGCCCCGCCGGTCTCGCTGAGCTTGTCGACCCGCTCTCCGGCCACGGTCACGGTCCCGGATGTAGGCCGGTCCAGCCCTGCGATGAGGTTCAGCAGGGTCGACTTCCCGCTCCCGGACGGTCCCATGATCGCCACGGCCTCGCCGGGCGCAACCGCGAAGCTGACGTGCTCAACAGCCGGATGGCCGCCGTCGTCGTCGTAGCGCTTGGTGACGTCACTGAGCTCAATCAGGGTCTGCATGCCGTGCAACCTAGGCCCGTCCGGGCCCGGCTTACGTCGCCCGCCAGGTGCACGCAGCGGCCCGATGCGGATGAAATCTGGCCTGGCATCGTCCTCGCGATGTAGCCGAATGCTCCGATCGGATGACTGCGTCGTGTCGCCGCCTGGCTCACAATGAGCAGGTGATAGAACATCGCGCCCCGTCGGCCTGGCGCCTGCCTGGCAGCAGCGGGCAGGCGTCGCCGGGCTGGCCCGCGCGGCAGGTGCGCAGCGGGTTCCGGCGTGCCGCCGCCTTCGTCACCTCAGCCGAGGACCGGGCCATGCCATCCCGGCGCGCGATCGCCCAGGACGTCATGGTCGCGGCAATCGCCACCGTTGCCGTCCTCGTGACCATCTCCAGGCCATCGGGACTCCTCACTCCCGTGCGCGCTGCCTACCCGGCCTCAGGGCTGGTCGTCACAGTGCCGGACGGCAGTGGCCTCGGGCTGACCGATCTCGTGCTCGCGGCGCTGACCACCGCGCCTCTCGCCGTCCGCCGGGTGCGCCCGCTGACCGCATTCTGGCTGATTGTTGCCGCGGCCGTGCTGTCGCCGCGATCCACCGCGAATGTGATCACCCTGGCCGCGGTCGTCCTGGCCGCCTACTCGGCAGTGGTCTACAGCCGGTTCCGGGGCGCCGCGATCCTCAGCATGCAGCGGCAGGCTGGCTGGATGCTGTCTACCTGCATAACACCCCGTCGTCCGCGGTGCCGCATACTGGCGCCGCGATCCTGGTGCTGTTCCCGGTGCTGGTGGCCGCCAATACCATCCATCAGTGGCGCCGCCAGGCCGGCGACTCCAAGGCTCGGCTGCTGCGCCTGCAGGCCGATCATGAGGCCGTGACCAGGCAGGCGCTGAAGGACGAGCGGGCCAGGATCGCCAGCGAACTGCATGACGTCGTCACTCATAACGTCAGCGTGATGATCGTCCAGGCCGGAGCTGCCAGGCAGGTTCTGAGCGATGCACCGGACGATGCGCGGACAGCGCTGCTGGCCGTCGAGGCAAGCGGCCGGGCGGCGATGGCGGAGCTGCGCCAGCTGCTCGGCCTGCTGAGTCCGTACGGCCCGCCGGGCGCAGGGGAAGAAGGCGCTGGCGACGGGCAGGCCAGCGCGGGCGGGCCGCTGGCCGAACTGCAGCCGCAGCCCGGTCTGCATCAGCTCGGACCGCTGATCGACCGGGTGCGCGCGGCCGGCCTGCCCGTCGAGCTTGACGCCTGCCAGATACCGCACGACCTCGCGCCTGGCCTGGGTCTCGCGGCCTACCGGATCGTGCAGGAGGCCCTGACGAACGTGATCAAGCACGCCGGGAAGCCGGCGACGCGAGTCAGCCTGCGCTGCGGCGGGGGCGGGCTCCTCATCGAGGTCGCGGACTCCGGGCGGCCCATCGCCGCCGCCGGGCCCGCCGTCACCACGATCCCCGGCGCTGGCCGGGGCCTGGTCGGCCTGCGGGAGCGGGTGGCCCTGTACGGCGGCGACCTGGCGGCAGGGCCCCGGCCAGGCGGCGGGTGGCTGGTGACAGCGCGGCTGCCCGCGGACTCGCGGCCGGACTCGGCCCCCGGCCAGCCGGGGGCACCTGCGGTCCAGGAGACCGCGTTGCCGGCTCGGCTGTGACCGACACGACCGTGACCGACACGACCGTGACCGACACGACCGTGACCGACACGACAGTGACCGCGACCGCGACCGAAGCGACAGTGACAGGCATGACAGTGACAGGCAATGCATCCGAGAGCGCTGGCGCGCAGCCGCGGGTGGTCGTCGCGGATGACCAGAACCTGGTGCGCAGCGGCTTCCGGATGATTCTCCGCGCGGCCGGGATTCCGGTCGTCGCAGAGGCGGCCGACGGGGCGGAGGCGGTGGCAGCCGCGCTGAAGCACCGGCCCGACGTCGTGCTGATGGACATCAGGATGCCGCAGATGGACGGGCTCGAGGCCACCCGCCGGATCCTGGCGGCCCGCAGCTGCAGCGACTGCCGCATCATCATCCTGACCACGTTCGACCTGGATCAGTATGTCTACGCCGCACTGACCGCGGGAGCCAGCGGGTTCCTGCTCAAGGATGTCTCGCCCGAGCAGCTGGTCGGCGCGGTCCGCACGGTCCGTTCCGGCGATGCACTGCTGGCGCCGTCGATCACCCGCCGTCTCGTCGAGCGGTTCGCGCCCCGCGCGGCCGGACGCCCGGCCGTGCACGCCCCGCTGTCAGAGCTCACGCCCAGGGAGCTGGAAGTGCTGCGGCTGCTGGCTCGCGGCCTGAGCAACGCCGAGCTGGCCGCGGGGCTGAATCTCAGCGAGGCGACGGTGAAGACGCACGTCGCCCGGATTCTCGCCAAGCTCCAGCTGCGCGACCGGGTGCAGGCGGTTGTGCTGGCCTACGAGACAGGCCTTGCCGGTCCCGGCACGCCGCCAGCCGCGGGGCCGGGCCGGAGCACCGGCAGCCGGGGCTGACCAGCCGGTTTTCTGCAGTGGGTGGGGCGAGACGTGTGCTCTGCCATCAGCCGAAGCCGTACTGTTACTCCTGTTCCGGGATGAAAACCGTCTGGGGGATTGGCATGGAGCGCGACCCGACCCTGCTGGAAAGCCTGCGCCGGGCGGTTGACGCCATGCCGGACGATGTCGCACTCCGGCTGCACCTGGCCACGCTGCTCATCGACGCCGGCCTGCGCGATGAGGGCATTCGCGAGGTCGGGGCGATCCTGCAGCGTGATCCGGCCAACGTCAGCGCGCTGGCGCTGATCACCGCGGCTCCCGCCACCGGCCCGCCAGCGCCGGGTGCTGGCCAGTCAGCCTCTGCCGCCGGCGAGCCGTCCCCGGCGGACGCCGGGGACCGGGCGAACCTTGCGGACCAGGCGAACCTTGCGGACCAGGCGAACCTTGCGGACCAGGCGAACCGGGCCAGCGTTGCGGACCAGGCGAACCTCGCGGACCGGGCCGACCGAGCGGCGGCGGAGCCCGCGCCGCCCGGCGAGGCGGCACCCCATGCAGCACCTGACTTCGACTGGCGCGCGGCGGAGTCGGAGCTGGCGGACGTGCTGCCGCCGCGGTTCGTCGGGCCGGACGGCGCGGCGGAGGCACCGGCAGAGGCCGGCGGCAGCGAGGCGGGCGACCCGGCCGATGCCGCCTTCGAGGTGGAGCATTCCGGCCTGCGGCTGGCCGACGTGGCCGGGATGAAAGAGGTCAAGCAGCGCCTCGAGGCTGCCTTCCTCGCGCCGATGCGCAATCCCGAGCTCCGCAGGCTGTACGGCAAGAGCCTGCGCGGCGGCCTGCTCATGTACGGGCCGCCCGGCTGCGGCAAGACATTCATCGCCCGCGCGGTCGCGGGCGAGCTCGGCGCCAGGTTCCTGTCCGTATCGTTCGCCGACGTGGTCGACAGCATGCTCGGCCAGAGCGAGCGCAACATCCACGAGATCTTCGGCATCGCCCGGCGCAACGCCCCCTGCGTGGTGTTTCTCGACGAGGTGGACGCGATCGGGCAGAAGCGCACCCAGCTGCGGAACACTCCCATGCGAGCGGTCGTCAACCAGCTGCTCCTCGAGCTTGACGACGTGACCGGCGGCAACGAGGGCGTGTTCCTGCTCGCCGCGACCAATCATCCGTGGGATGTGGACAGCGCGCTGCGGCGGCCCGGCCGGTTCGACCGGATGCTCCTGGTGCTGCCGCCCGATCAGTCTGCGCGGGAGGCGATCTTCCGGTTTCACCTGCGTGACCGGCCGGTCGAGCGCGTGGACTCCGGCCGCCTGGCCAGGATGACGGACGGCTTCTCCGGCGCGGACATCGCCCATATCTGCGAGTCGGCGGCCGAGCTGGCGCTGCTGGACTCGGTGCGCCGCGGTGAGCCGCGGCTGATCGGCCAGGCCGATCTCGAGACCGCGGCCCGCGATGTCAGGCCGTCACTCGGACCCTGGTTCGATGCGGCCCGCAACGTCGCGATGTTCGCTAACGAGGGCGGTGCCTACGATGATCTCGCCGCGTACCTGAAGAAGAGGCGGATGCTATGACCGATGTCCCGGCTCAGCTCCGGCGCGCAGACGTCATGCTCGGGGCGGGCCGGTTCGCTGAGGCGATCGCGCTGATCGCGCCGGTCGTCGCAGCGGAGCCGGACAACAGCCGGGCGTGGGCGCTGCTGGCGCAGGCGCAGCTCGGAGCCGGGAACCCGGCTGACGGGCTCACTGCCGCGGACCGGGCCGTTCAGCTGGACCCGGCCTCGGCGTGGCCGCACCGGCTCCGCAGCATCGCGCAGCGGCGCACCGGGAGGGAATCGGCCGCCATGGAGTCGGCTGCCGAGGCCTGCCGCCTCGAGCCGCATCACTGGATGAATCACGTCAACCTGGCGCAGGCAGCGCTCGGTGCGAGCGGGCACGGCGGCCCCGGCGCCACCCCGGACGGCCAGCCGAGCCTCGCGGCCGCCCGGCACGCCAGCGAGACCGCGCGCGAGCTCGCGCCGAACGAGCCGTCGGTGCACTATCTGTCAGGCCAGGTCAGCCGCGCGTACGGGGACAAGGACGGAGCCCGGCTGCATTTCGAGCGCACGCTGGCGCTCGACCCGGAGCACAGCAGCGCGATCAACGAGCTGGGCCGGCTCAGGCTGGAGCGCGGTCAGTCCGCTGCCGCCGCTGAGCATTTCATCCAGGCGGCGAGAATCGCTCCCGGCCAGAGTGTGTACGGGCACAACGTGGACATAGCGGTCGCCAGGGCCGAGCGGTCAGTGCGCGCGCTTGTGCGGTGGGTGATCTACGGGTCGTGGCTGGCCCTGATCATCGCGCTGGGCCTGGCGCACCGGTCGCTCGCTGACCGGCTGGCGCTGCCCGCCGTGCTGGTCGTCGCCGCTGCCGCGGTTGCCGGTGCCTGGCAGCTCCAGCTGCGGCGGATGCCGAGGCAGGCCAGGCCGCTGTTCCAGGGCCGGTCGATACTGCTCGCCCTGGCCGTCTCGCTGAGTTCCATGCTGGCCGGCGTCGCGGCGGTGGAGTTCCTGCCGGGCCAGTTCGGGAACTACCTGCTGCTGATCGTGATCTTCATGCTGGCGGCCAGGTTCGCGGCCTTCAAGATTCTCAGGGACGGCGCGCGCCGGCGTTATGAGCAGATCACGGGCCGCTCCGCCGCGGCCAGGAGCTGAGCCCCGGCGGCAGCGCCGGGGGCAGGGCGAGGGGCAGGGCGAGGGGCAGGGCGAGAGCCAGAGCTAGACGCGCAGCCGCCGGCTGGCCAGCTCGTCGTAGAACGGCTGGCACTGTGCGGCCAGCTCCTCCAGCTCCGGGGGCAGGTCAGCCTCGCCGGCCTCGCGATACGGCCCGAACCCGGTCGATCGCCACACGCTGTCATACCAGTACCGGGCCCAGACCCCGTCGCTGTCCCGCGGCCCGGCCGGCCACGCCAGCATGGCCGGGTCGAAGGCGATCCCGAGCGCGTCGCACAGGGCCTCCAGCGCGGCACGGGGATCACGCAGGATGTCGGCTGAGTCGATGACCGGGCCGCCGAACGCCCCGAAGATCTCGGCCTGCTGCGGCAGCCCGAGGTCGGCGAGCACCGGCGCCGAGCGGACCCGCGCGTAGGACGCGAGCAGCCGCCGCGGGTCGCGGATCAGGAACGCGTGCCGCAGCCCGGCGAAAGCGGCCCGGTCGACCTGCGGCAGCAGATGGTGGGTCATGTGCTTCTGGTAGTAGACCGAGATCCCGTCCGGCAGCGGCGCCGTCGCGAGGCCGTCCACCACCTCCCGCCAGTCCGCCGGCATGCTGGCGATGATCTCGTCCCGGCCGGGATGGTCGGTCGTGGTGCTGGCCAGGTAGAACCCGTACAGCGGCTCGTCGACCACGATGGTGTCGGGCCGGTTACCGAACGACCGCATCAGCGCGGTCGACACCGTGCGCGGCCCGGACCACATCGCGATCCGGGCCGCCTGCGGCCGGTCTGCTGCCTGCGGCCCGTCTGCTGACTGGGAAGTCACAGCGTCACGACCGAGCGGAGCACCTCCCCGCGCTGCATCCTGGCGAATGCCTCCTCGACCGCGTCCAGCGCGATCGTCTCGGACACGAACTTGTCCAGCGGCAGCCGCCCCTGCAGGTGCAGGTCGACCAGCATCGGGAAGTCGCGGCTGGGCAGGCAGTCGCCGTACCAGGACGACTTCAGCGAGCCGCCGCGGCCGAACACGTCCAGCAGAGGCAGTTCCAGCTGCATCTGGGGAGTCGGCACTCCCACCAGCACGACTGTGCCGGCCAGATCCCGGGCGTAGAACGCCTGCCGGTATGTCTCCGGCCGTCCGACGGCTTCGATGACGACGTCGGCCCCGTTCCCGTCGGTAAGGTCCCTGATTTTCTCGACCGGGTCGGCAGACTGCGAATTGACGGTGTCGGTCGCGCCGAAGCCGCGTGCCCACTCCAGCTTGCGGTCATCCACGTCGACCGCGATCACCTTCCGCGCCCCGGCGAGGACCGAGCCGAGGATGGCGGCGTTGCCGACGCCGCCGCAGCCGATCACCGCGACAGAATCGCCGCGGGTGACGCCGGCCGTGTTGATCGCCGCGCCGAGGCCGGCCATCACGCCGCAGCCAAGCAGGCCCGCGACCTCCGGCCTGATCGCCGGGTCGACCTTGGTGCACTGACCGGCGGCGACCAGGGTCTTCTCGGCGAACGCGCCGATCCCGAGCGCGGGCGACAGCGGGGTGCCGTCGGCGAGGGTCATCTTCCGGGTCGCGTTGTGGGTGGCGAAGCAGTACCACGGGCGGCCGCGCAGGCAGGCCCGGCACTGGCCGCAGACCGCGCGCCAGTTGAGTATGACGAAGTCGCCGGGGGCGAGGCCGGTCACGTCAGGCCCGACCGCCTCCACTACGCCGGCCGCCTCGTGGCCGAGCAGGTACGGGAAGTCCTCGCCGATGCCGCCCTCGCGGTAGTGCAGGTCGGTGTGGCAGACGCCGCAGGCCTGGACCGCGACCAGCGCCTCGCCGGGGCCAGGATCAGGCACGATGACCGTGGTGACGGTGACCGGCTCGCCCTTGCCGGTGGCGACGACGCCCTTGACTTCATGTGCCATCCTGCTGCTCCTTCTCAACACCACACCCATGACGGGAACGGGCTAGCCGTCCGCCAGTCCCGTTCGCCCGGCTAGTCTGGCCGGCCCTCGAACCCGCTGGCTAGGCCGGCCTGGTGTGAGACGTCTGTGCGCGGTTACCACCGCCCTGCCTGGCAGTAGTAACCGCATAACTACGGGGAACGCGTCAGCCGGGGATGACCTCAACGTCATACGCAAGGATGTTCTCGTCGACGGTGATAATGGGCACGTCGAGCAGCTGAGCCTGCGCGATCAGCACGCGGTCGAACGGATCCTTGTGATGGTCTGGCAGCTCAGCAGTGCGGAGTGCGTGGGCGTGCTGCACTGCCAGCGGAGTCGTGCCCGAGCGACGCATCCGGTCGGGGATATATGCGCCAGGAGCCTCGGGCAGGGAGAGCTTGCCGAGTCTGTACTTGATCGCGATCTCCCACGCGCTGGCTGCCGAGAGCAGAAGCTGATTGGCGCCGTCGTTGATGAGCTCGCGCGATTCCTGGCCCAGCCGATCCGGGTCTGCCTGCATCCAGAGCCATACGTGTGTATCCAGGAGGTAGCGGCTCACCGGTAGAAAGCTTCCAGCACGTCGTCAGGCAAGGGTGCGTCAAAATCCTCGGGCACGCTGAATACGCCCTCATCGATGCCCAGGCGACGGTGCTGGCGGTCGCGGAACGGCACGATCCTGGCAACCGGCTCGCCGCCCCGCGCGATCTCGATTTCCTGACCTCCGTCGACCAGCCGCAGCAATTCGGACAGCCGGGTCTTGGCTTCGTGAACGCCGACCCTGAGAGCACCTGACTTAGTCATGAACTTAGTCTACGTCGTTGATACTCAGAAGGCGCGCCCTCATGCTGTTCCGGTCGGTCTCGGCGACCGGAGCGACTTCTCCGAGCTGGATCAGGCAACCGGCGCGGGCGGCTGCTGGCTGACGGGCGCGGGGGACTGGCTGACTGGCTTGACCTTTGACGGCGCGTGCGGCGGGACCGCGAGGCGGAGCGCCGGCTTCTTCGTCAGGACGCGCACGGGCACCGCGGACGGGCGCACCGCGGCGAGTGCCTCCCGCAGCTGGGCCGGATTCAGGTCGTAGATCTTCAGCCGGTAGCGGGGCGGATCGCCGGCCGGCGTCGTCAGGGCAGGCCTGCCGCGGCCGAATCCGAGCGGCAGGACCAGCGAGCCAAGCAGCAGCAGTGCCTGCATCGGGATGCCGGGCCGGCGCACCGTCCTGGCGGCCGGGCTGAGCGTGATCTCCAGCATGGCGCCGTACCGTCGCGGCTCCATCCGCAGCTGGGCGATCTCCGGCCAGACCAGCTGCACCTGGCGGAGCCGCGGCCGGCGGCGGCGCGTGGCGATACCGAGCACGATGCCGTGGCTGTCAGCGCGGAAGGCCCGCTTGCGGACAGTCACCAGCACGCAGAAGACCGTCACGGCCGCGATCGCGAGGCCGCCGATCTCGGTCACCCCGAGCCAGAAGGGCAGCCTGCCGCTGGCGTTCCTCCCGACCAGCAGCGCTACGGCGGCCAGGACGGCGAACCAGACCGGGATCAGCCACACGAAGCCGCGGGGATACCGGCTGGCCGGCCCGCGTACCAGGCATATGACGGTGCCGTCCACGGCCGCCTCCCCCGCTTGGTCCCTAGCCAGATCTTCGGTCGTCACGGTCCGATACGGCAAGTAGCAGCCGGTTTTTTCACCGTTTTGACATCGTCGCTGGCAGACCCGGCAGCCCGCGGCCCGGAGGGTGGCGGCGGAGCAGGCGCGGCGCGTTCCCGCCCCGGTGGTGTTTTACGCTTGGGGACAGCCAGCGCCGGCTCGAGGATCGAGGGAACTACACGCATGCAGATCGCCGAGATAACCCGTGCCGAGACCAGCCACCGCGCTGACCTCCTCACGGTCAGCTCCTACACCGTCGACCTGGACCTGACCTGCGGAGATAAGGTCTTCCGGTCGACCTCGGAGATCAGCTTCGAGTGCGCCGAGCCGGGCGCGCGCAGCTACGCCGACCTGGTCGCCGAGACGGTGCGCGAGATCACCCTCAACGGGGAGGCGCTCGACCCGGACCAGGTGTGCGCCGAGGGCCGGATCCTGCTGCCCGCGCTGGCGGAGCAGAACGAGCTGCGGGTCGTGGCCGACTGCGCCTACACCGCGGACTCCAAGGGCATGCACCGCGCTGTCGACTCCGCCGACGGCAAGATCTACTGCTACACCAACTGCGAGCCGGCCGACGCCCGCCGGGTGTTCGCGAATTTCGAGCAGCCGGACCTGAAGGCGTCGTTCACCTTCCGCGTGACCGCGCCCGCGCACTGGACCGTGCTGTCGAACCAGCCGGCTCCCGAGCCGGAGCCGGCCGGAGCCGATGAGAGCGGGACGGAGACGGCGACCTGGGAGTTCCCGCCGACGCCGCGGATCTCGACTTACCTGACCGTCGTCGTGGCCGGCGACTATCACCTGGTGCGCGACACCCACACCACGCCGGCCGGGCAGGTCATCCCGCTCGGGCTTGCCTGCCGGGCCTCGCTGGCTGACTACCTCGAGGCAGCCGACATGTTCACGCTGACGAAGCAGGGCTTCGACTACTACACGCAGCTGTTCGGCGCCGGCTACCCGTTCGAGAAGTACGACCAGGTCTTCGTGCCGGAGTTCGCCGCCGGGGCGATGGAGAACGTCGGGTGCGTGACGATCTCCGAGCGGCTGCTCTTCCGCTCCAAGGTCACCGACATGATGTACGAGCTGCGCGCCACGGTCATCCTGCACGAGATGGCGCACATGTGGTTCGGCGACCTGGTCACCATGAAGTGGTGGGACGACCTGTGGCTCAACGAGTCGTTCGCCGAGTTCAGCGCGGCCCTGTCGAGTGCCGAGGGCACCCGGTTCACCGACGCCTGGACGACCTTCTCCGGCTCCCGCAAGACGTGGGGCTACATGCAGGACCAGCTGCCGACCACGCATCCCATCGCCGGCGACGTCCCGACGCTGTCGGAGGCGATCGCCAACTTCGACGGCATCAGCTACGCCAAGGGCGCGTCCGTTCTCAAGCAGCTGGTGGCCCACGTCGGCCGGGACAGTTTCATCGCCGGCATCAGGGCCTACTTCGCCGGCCACGGCTGGGGCAACGCGACGCTGTCGGACCTGCTGGGCGCACTGGAGGCCAGCTCGGGCCTGAGCCTCGGTGACTGGGCCAAGGCCTGGCTCCAGACCGCGGGCCCGAACACGCTGCGCAGCGAGTTCAGCGTGGCGCCGGACGGCACGTTCGAGGCGTTCGCGGTGCTGCAGGAAGCAGCAGAGGAGTACCCGACGCTGCGCCCGCACCACATTGCCATCGGCCTGTACAACCGGTCCGCTGACGGCGCCCTGGAGCGCACGCACCGGGTCGAGGCGGACGTCGCAGGCCCGCGGACGGAGATCGCCGGGCTGGCCGGACTGCCGCGGCCGGACCTCATCCTGCTCAACGACGACGACCTCAGCTACGCCATCGTCCGGTTCGACGAGCGGTCGCTGGCCACGCTGACGGAGTCCATCGGGGCGTTCACCGACTCGCTGGCGAGGACCGTCGCCTGGAGCGCGGTGCTGGACATGGTGCAGCAGGCCGAGCTCTCGGTGCCCGCGTTCGTGCGCATCCTGGTCGGCGGCATGGGTGAGGAGCCGGCAGTCTCCGTCCTGCAGATCCTGCACATGACCGCAGCCCGGCTGATGGCCGTGACAGCCGACCCGCGCTGGCTGCCGGAGGGCAAGGAGCAGCTCGCGACGGCCGCGCTGCGGCTGCTGCGCGCCGCCGAGCCGGGCAGCGATCACCAGCTCGCCTGGATGCAGCTGCTGGGCTGGACCGCCGTCACGCCGGAGCAGCTCGACTTCATCGCCGGCCTGCTAGACGGGTCGGTGGCCGTTCCCGGCCTGTCCGTCGACACCGAGCTGCGCTGGGCGCTGCTGCGCCGGCTGGCCGTCACCGGCAGGGCCGGGGACGCCGAGATCGACGCCGAGCTGGCCCTGGACCCGACCGACGCGGGCCGCCGGCACGCCGCGGCCAGCCGCGCCTCGATCCCGGATGCCGAGCACAAGGAAGCAGCCTGGAATCTGGTCGCGCGCTCGCAGGAGCTCGGGCACGAGGGCGTCATAGCCGTGGCCGCCGGCTTCGGCCAGCCCGAGCATGCCGGCCTGCTGGCCCCGTACGCGGAGGCTTACTTCGAGGTCCTGCCGGAGATCTGGGAGACGCGCGGGGACCACATCAGGCGGCTGCTGGGCGACGGGCTGTTCCCGTACGCGGCCGCGTCGCCTGAGCTGCTGCGCCGGGTCGACGAGTTCCTCGCCGCGGAGCCGCGCGAGCCGTCGATGGTGCGGGTGCTGATCGAGCGCCGCGACATCATCGACCGGGCGCTGCGCTCGCGCGAGCTGCCCGGCTGACCGCCGCTGCACAGGACACCGCGCGCTCGGGTCAGCGCGCTACCTCCCGCAGTGACCCGGCGGCGAAGGCAAGCCCGTGTCCCGGCCCGGTCTGCGCCTGCAGGCTGTCGCCGGTGACGGTGACGCCGGCCGGCCCGGCCAGGGCACCGAGCGCCGCGAGGGAGCCCTGGTCGATGTCCTCGACCATCGGCGGCAGCGGCAGGCACATGGCCAGCTGACCGGAGATGTCCGGCAGCAGGTGGGGCATCACCGGGACGTCGAACAGGCGGGCCAGTCTCGCGATGCGCAGGAACGGGGTGATGCCGCCTACCCGGCAGACGTTCGGCTGGACGAAGTCCACCGCGCCGGCCAGCAGGACGTCGCGGAACTGCGCCTCGGTATACAGGCTCTCGCCCGCGGCGAGCGGGATGTCGATGGCCGCGCGCAGCCGGGCATACGCCTGGACGTCCTCAGCCGGAAGCGGCTCCTCCAGCCAGAAGATGTCGAACGCCCCGAGAGCCCGCGCGGCACGGCGCGCGGCCGGCAGGTCCCACAGCTGGTTCGCGTCGAGCATCAGCAGCCGGGACGGGCCGATGACACGGCGCACAGCCGCGACCCGGTGCAGGTCCTCCTCGAGGTCGGGCAGCCCGACCTTGATCTTGAACCGGGTATGGCCGGCCTCGACCCAGCGGGTCACCTGCTCGACCAGCTCGTCCAGTGCCAGATGCCGGTTCACCCCGCTGGCATACACAGGTACCTGGTCACGCTGGCGGCCGATCAGCTCGGTCAGGCTCAGCCCGGCCGTCCGGGCCTGCAGGTCCCACAGGCCGATGTCGACCGCGGCCATGGCGAGCGTGGTGATGCCGCCGCCCGCCTCGCGCAGCCGCCACCACATGCGGTCCCAGGCCGCGGCCGGGGCGACCGGCCCGCCCAGTGCGAACCTGGTGAGATCGGAGTCGATCATCGCGTGGATCGCCTGCGCTCCGGCCTGCACCGCCCAGCTGAAGCCCTGCCCGGTCGCGCCGTCGCTCGCCTGCACGGTGGTCGCGATGAGGTACTGGCTGGTGACGCCGGGCCCCCAGGGCACCGGCATCGGCAGCTGGTACGTCCGGGTCTGCAGCCCGGTCACCTGCGCGGTCATGACAGCCTGCCGGCGTCGAATGCAGGCAGGCAGAACTCGCCGCCCAGGTGAGCCAGCACCGGGTCCGCCGGGTCCGGCGGACCGCACCGGGCGATGACCTCCGCCGCGAACGGCTCGGAGTCATCGCGGGGCTCGTAGCCGAGCGCGTGTGCCTCGGTCAGGCTGACCCAGCCGCCGCGGGTGTTGCGCGAGACCCCGTAGGCAACCCGGAATCCGGGCCCTGGCGCCGTCAGGCACGCCTCGAACAGGCGCCCGGCGTCGCCCGGGGACAGCCAGGTGGACAGCGACCGCACGTTCTCCGGCCGCTCCGTGCAGGTCAGGATCCGCAGGCAGATCGCGTCCAGGCCGTAGCGGTGATGATAGAGCGAGGCGAGCGCCTCGCCCGCCGCCTTGGACACCCCGTAGTACGTGTCCGGAGCCGGGAACGCGTAGTCAGGTACCGGGAAGGCGGCCGCGGGGCTGAAGCCCACCGCGTGGTTCGACGAGGCGAACACCACCCGCGGCACGCCCGCGCGCCGCGCCGCCTCGAACACCGCGTACGTGCCCTGGATGTTGACCGCGGAAATGCGGTCCCACGGCGCCTCACCGGACAGGCCGGCCAGGTGGATGATTGCCTCCGCGCCGTCGCATGCCCGCGTCAGCGCGTCCAGGTCGGTCACCGACGAGCGGACGACCTCCTCGGCCGGGCCGGCCGTCACCGGCGCGACGTCGAGCAGGCGCAGCGTGCGGCCGGGCGCGGCCAGCCGGCTGCGGAGCATCGCCCCGACCTGCCCGGCGGCGCCGGTCATGAGGATGGTGGGCATGCACGGCAGAGTAGCCCGCCCGGCCCGGCCGGGGGAGTGGCAGGCGCGGCGCGCGTTGTGCTGACAAAGAGAGCTGTCATACGTTATTACTCGAATACCAGTCATCCACTCTTGGACGGATATGTCGATGCCGGTTGCCGAGATCACCAGGTCCGAGACTGCCGAGCGGGCGCGGCTGCTGCGCGTCGACTCCTACGACATCGCTCTCGACCTGGCCGCAGGTCCTGAACGGTTCCGCTCGCGGACCATCATCAGGTTCGGCTGCACCGAGCCGGGAGCCGCGACCTACGCGGACCTGATAGCGGAGCAGGTGCACGAGATCACGCTGAACGGCGTCGCCATTGACCCGGCGGCTGCCTGGGCTGACGGCCGCATCGGGCTCACCGGGCTCGCGGATCGCAATGAGCTGCGCGTGGTCGCCGACTGCCGGTACAGCAGTGACGTCTCCGGGCTCAGCCGCACCGTGGATACCGCCGACGGGCGCGTCTACACGTTCACCCAGTTCGAGCCCGCGGACGCGCGGCGGGTCTTCGCGAACTTCGAGCAGCCGGACCTGAAGGCCGAGTTCACCTTCCGGGTGACCGCGCCCGAGCACTGGGTCGTGCTGTCGAACCAGCCGGCGCCTGACCCGGAGCCGGCCGGCGACGGCGCTGCCGTCTGGCAGTTCGAGCCAACCCCGCGGATCTCCACCTACCTGACCGCGATCGTGGCCGGCGAGTACCACCTGGTCCGGGAACAACACACGACGCCGCGCGGACAGTCCATCCCGCTCGGGCTCGCCTGCCGCCAGTCTCTGGTGCCGTACCTCGAGCCCGGCGATGTTCTCGGCATCACCAGGGCGGGCCTGGATTACTTCACCGGGCTGTTCGGCAGCGACTACCCGTTCGCGAAATACGACCAGGCCTATGTCGCCGATCACGTCGGCGGGATGGAGAACGTCGGCTGCGTCACGCTCACCGAGCAGCTGCTGTTCCGGTCCAAGGTCACCGATTTCCTGTACGAGGTGCGGGCGATGGTGATCCTGCACGAGATGGCGCATCAGTGGTTCGGCGACCTGGTCACCATGAAGTGGTGGAACGACCTGTGGCTGAACGAGTCGTTCGCCGAGTACAGCGGATTCCTGGCCAGCGCGGAGGCAACCCGGTTTACCGGTGCCTGGACAACCTTCTGCGCGAACTTCAAGCTCTGGGGTTACACCCAGGACCAGCTGTCGTCGACGCATCCGGTCGCTACCCAGGCGGCCACGGTCTCCGAGGCGATCGCGAACGCCGACGGGATCAGCTACGCCAAGGGCGCGTCGGTCCTCAAGCAGCTCGTCGCCTTCCTCGGCCGGGACCAGTTCTTCGACGGCCTGCGCGCCTACTTTGCCGAGCATTCCTTCGGCAACGCGACACTGTCCGGTCTGCTGGCTGCGCTGGAGGCGAGCTCAGGCCGGTCCCTGGCCGACTGGTCGGCCGCCTGGCTGGAGACGGCGGGGGTGAACACGCTCCGGCCTGACTTCGCGGTCGCGGCCGACGGTACCTTCACCAGCTTCGCCGTGCTGCAGGAGGCGCCGGCCGAGCATCCGGTGCTGCGGCTGCATCACATCGCGATCGGTCTGTACAACCGCCGTGACGGCGCGCTGGTACGCACGCACCGGGTTGAGGCGGACATAGCAGGCCCCCGGACCCCGGTACCCGCGCTGGCCGGGCTGCCGCAGCCAGACCTGATCCTGCTCAACGACGATGACCTCGGCTACGCCATCACGCGGTTCGACGAGCGGTCGATGGCCACGCTGACCACCTCAATCGGGTCGTTCAGCGACTCGCTGGCCAGGACCCTCTGCTGGAGTTCCGTGATCGACATGGCCAGGGAGGGCGAGCTCGCCGTTCCCGCTTTCGTGCGGATGGTCGCGGCCGGCATGGGTCAGCTGTCATCGGTCTCGCTGCTGCAGACGCTGCAGTCGGCCTGCCTGGACGTGCTGGCACGGATAGCCGACCCTGCCTTCGTGCCGGCCGGCAAGGAACTGCTCGCGGCCGAGGGCGCGCGGCTGCTGCGGGCTGCTGAGCCGGGCAGCGATCACCAGCTTGCCTGGGCGCAGTTGCTTGCCGGGACGGCGGTGACAGCAGAGCAGCTGAACCTGCTGGAAGGGCTCCTGGACGGGGCTGAGCAGATTCGCGGCCTCACGGTGGACACCGAGCTGCGGTGGTCGCTGCTGAAGCGACTTGTCATCTGCGGCCGGGCCGGGGATACCGAGATCGACGCCGAGCTGACGCGCGACGATACGGACGCTGGCCAGCGGCACGCGGCTGCCTGCCGGGCCGGGGTTCCCGACCCCCGGCATAAGGCCGCCGCCTGGCACGAGCTGGCCGAGACCGCTGAGCTCAGCTTCGAGAGCCTCAGCGAGATGGCGCGCGCCTTCAACCAGGCCGAGCACGCGGGGCTGCTGGCGCCCTACGCCGAGGCGTACTTCACCCGGCTGCCGGAGATCTGGGCCGCGCACAGCGAGCTGGTGCGCGGGATGATCGGCGGCGCGCTGTTCCCCTACCCGTCAGCGTCCCCGGAGCTGCTACTGCGGATCGACGCGTTCCTCGCCGAGCCTGATCTTGATCCGGCGATCGGCCGAGTGGTGATTGAGGGTCGCGATACGGTCGCCAAGGCACTCAGATCACGGGCACTGCCCGCCGGGGGGAGTTGCTGATGCAGGCGGCCGAGATCACCAGGTCCGAGACCGCTGAGCGGGCGCAGCTGCTGCATGTCGGGTCTTATGACGTCACGCTGGACCTCACCCGCGGCAGCGAGGTGTTCGGGTCCACGTCCGTGATCAGGTTCGACTGCGCCCGGCCGGGGGCGGCCAGTTACGTTGACCTGATCGCCGAGACTGTCCGCGAGATCACGCTCAACGGCACCGCGATCGAGCCGGCGGGCGCCTTCGCGGACGGCCGGATCGCGCTGACCGGCCTGGCGGCGCGCAACGAGCTGACGGTTGTTGCCGACTGCCGGTACTCGCGCGACGGCACCGGCCTGCACCGTGCGGTCGACCCTGCCGACCAGAAGGTCTACGCCTACACCAAGTTCGAGCCCGCCTACGCCCGGACCGTGTACGCCAGCTTCGAGCAGCCTGACCTGAAGGCCAGTTTCACGATCTGCGTCGTGGCGCCGGAGCACTGGACCGTCCTGTCGAACGAGGCGCTGGACACGCGGGAGCCCGCCGGTGACGGCGCTGCCCGCTGGCGCTTCGGGCCGACACCGCGGCTCTCCACTTACCTGTTCGCCGTCGCTGCCGGGGAGTATGAGGTCGTCGGCGCGACCCACACGACGCCCGGCGGCCAGGTGATCCCGCTGGGCCTGGCGTGCCGCGCGTCGATGGCGGAGTTTCTCGCGGCCGACGACATTCTCGACACCACCAGGAAGGGCCTCGACTACTACACCGGCCTGTTCGGCACGCCGTACCCGTTCGCCAAGTACGACCAGGTGTTCGTCCCCGAGTACAGCGTCGGCGCGACCGAGAACGCCGGCTGCGTGGTCTTCACCGACCAGCTCCTGTTCAGGTCCAGGGTGACCGACACCCTGTACGAGCTGCGCGCCAGCGTGATCCTGCACGAGATGGCGCACATGTGGTTCGGCGACCTGGTCACCATGCGCTGGTGGGACGACCTGTGGCTGAACGAGTCGTTCGCCGAGTTCAGCGCCGCTCTGGCCAGCGCCGAGGCAACCCGCTACGCCGGCGCCTGGGCGACCTTCGCGAGCAGCCGGAAGGCCTGGGGCTACGTGCAGGATCAGCTGCCGTCCACGCATCCGGTCGCCGCCAGCGTCGAGACCCTGTCCGAGGCGATCGCGAATTTCGACGGGATCAGCTACGCGAAGGGCGCGTCGGTGCTGCGCCAGCTGGTGGCGCTGATCGGCCGGGACAGCTTCTTCGCCGGCATCAGGGCCTACTTCGCTGACCACAGCTTCGGCAACGCGACGCTGGCTGACTGGCTTGCCGCCCTCACCGCAAGCTCCGGCCGGGATCTGGCGGCCTGGTCGAAGGCGTGGCTGGAGACGGCCGGGCCGAGCACCCTGCGCAGCGAGTTCGAGGTCGACGGCAGCGGCGCGTTCACCGAGTTCGCGATCGTGCAGACGGCGCCGCCGGACCACCCGGCGCTGCGGCCGCATCACCTCGCAGTCGGCCTCTACAACCGGGAGCCGGGCACTGGCACCCTGGCCCGCAGCAGCCAGGTCGTCGCTGACATCGCCGGGCCGCGTACTGACGTTCCCGGACTGCGCGGCGTCAGCCAGCCGGACCTGATCCTGCTGAACGACGACGATCTGACCTACGCGCTCGTCCGCTTCGACGAGCGGTCCGTGCGCACGCTTACCGACTCGATCGGCAGCCTCGGCGATCCGCTGGCCCGTGCGGTCTGCTGGAGCGCGGTGCTGGACATGACGCGGCAGGCTGAGCTGAGCGTGCCGGCCTTCATCACCATGGTCGCCGGCGGCCTGGCAGGCGAGTCGTCGGTCGCGGCGCTGCAGGGCCTGCTGGACAACTGCCAGGGACTCCTGGTCAGCCTCGCCGATCCGGCGCGGGTTGCGGCCTGCCGCCAGCAGCTGGCCGGCGCGGCCGTCAGTCTGCTGGACGCTGCCGAGCCGGGCAGTGACCACCAGCTCGCCTGGGCCGGGCTGCTGGCGTGGACTGCCGGCACGCCGGATCAGCTTGACCTGGCCGCCGGGCTGCTGACTGGCAGCGCCTCGCCGGCCGGCCTGACCGTCGGCGCGGAACTGCGCTGGGAGCTGCTGCAGCGCCTGGCCGCAGCCGGCCGAGCCGGCGATGCCGAGATCGACGCCGAGCTGCGCCGCGATCCGACTGATGCCGGGAACCGCTCCGCCGAGGCATGCCGGGCCGCCATGCCCGATGCCGGGCACAAGGCAGCGGCCTGGCAGCTGCTGACGCGGCCGGCCGGCGTATCGGCAGACCTGCTCCGGTCTGTCGCCGCCGCCTTCCACCAGCCCGAGCAGGCGGGCTTGCTGGCCGAGTACGCGGACGCTTACTTCGCGGTGCTGCCCGAGCTGTGGTCGGCCAGCGGCGGCCACCTCCGGGTGGCACGGGCCGGGGCGCTGTTCCCGGTAACCCGGGCCAGCCCCGGTCTCGTCGCGCAGATCGATGACTTCCTGACCGCCGCGCACCGCGAGGCCGGCCTGGAGCGTGTCCTGGCCGAGCACCGTGACCAGGTGCAACGAGCCCTGCGCTCGCGCTCGCTCCGTCCGCCGGACTGAGTCCGGGCGGTCGTCCCGTCCTGCACGGACGCCGCGCCGCGCGCGATCTGGCCGGTATTTTGCGATTCTCCGGGCCGATCTGGCCGACCTGAGAGCGTTTTGCTGACCTGCGTCTCGTTCGTTCTTGCAGTCGCCCCGCTACGCAGGGTGGCGACACGAAGTTTCGATAACGTAGCGGTCACGGTCGGCGGTGCCGCATGATGTAGTCGTTCGGCATCGGGCAGAGACGCCGCATCAGTCTCAGGAGCACCAGTCCTTATGACCACGGGATGGCCGCAGAACCAGCAGGATCTGCGGTGGCCCCACTCCGATTCCGATGAGACCGCGCCAGACGACCGGACTGACGGACGGATGGCCACCGGCACTGACCGCTCAGACGCGGCAGGCGGATTCGGAACTGCGCACCCGAGCGGCCCGCTGCCCGTGATGCCAGCGCCGCAGCGCGGCCGCTTCGGCCGCGGCAGGTCACGGGACACCGCCGAGACTGACGACGGGGCCGGCGGCGACGCTGACTACGACTGGATCCGCTACCTGGGCGAGGCAGGCCCGGCGCAGGAGCATGCGAAGCGCCCGGCCGACCGGCCCGCCACCGACAGCGAGCGGGAACGAGGCAGCCGCACCTCGGGCCGCAAGTTTGCTCGCCGGTCAGGTGCCGCGGACCAGCCAGCGGCTGAGACGCCGGCGACCTCGTTCCCGGCCGCAGGCCAGGCGGAACGCCAGGCGCCGGCCCGCCAGGCCGACGAATGGCCCGCTCGTGACCACCCGGTGCCCAGCCGGTGGACCGACCGGCGGGGAGCCGACCGCCCCGAGCCCGGCGGCGCACCGCGCCGCCCGGGCCCTGACCAGGGCGCCGCAGACGGCACGGCCGTCATGCCGCAGGCGCCCGCCGAGCGACGCCGCCCGCTGGCGCGCCCGTCCCGCCCGCAGCCCGGGGCCGCGCAGCCCGAGAGCTGGGAGGCCGGGAGCCGGCAGCCTGAGTCGCGCTGGCCAGGCGCCGGCCGCCCCGGCTCCGCACCCGAAGCCGCCGCCGGCACTGCGTGGCCGGCAACGACAAGCCACCCGTGGCCCGCCCAGGACCGGCCGGCCTCGCCCGAGCCCGCTGGTCTCTGGTCGTCCCCGGCCGACGCGGGCCGCAGCACCGGCGGCTACAGCACTCGCGGTGACAGCCGGCAGCAGGACACGGGGATCAGCAGCCCGCCGAAGCCGGGTCACGCTGAGCGCCACCGCCGGAGCCGGCATCAGCCGGACCAGGCAAGCCTCGCGTCGCTCGCGGCTGCGGGCCGCGCAGCCGCCGAGTCGGCGCCGGACGTGGAACTCGATACGCCACGCCCGGCTGGCCGCGCCGCCAGCCGCGACGCCCGGCGTGCCGAGACAGCCGCGCTGACGACGACACCCGACGCCCGCACCAGGTCGCGCCGCGGTGCCCCGGCGCCGGATGCGGATGCCAGCGTCGCCACGCCTGAGCGCACACGCCGCTTCGGCGGCCGGAAGGACAGCGGCCGGAAGGACAGCGGCCGGAAGGACAAGGGCAACAAGGCGGCGGCTGCTGCTGGTACCAGGTCTGCTGAAGCGCCCGGTGCAGCGATTGCGCCCGGATCCGCAGCGGCCGCACCGGTGGGGTTCAGCGCGGCTCCGGTCATCGCCCCGGAGCGGCGGCCCGGCGTCAGAACGGCTCCAGCTGGCAGGGCCCCGGTTGGCGCTCCGGAGCGGCGGCCCGACGCCGGTACCGCTCCAGTTACTAAGGCTCCGGTCAGCGCTCCGTCTCGGCGCGCCGGTGTCAGCGCCGCCCCGGCCGAGGCCGTTACCGCGCGGACCGCTGCCGCGCCGGCGAAGCCGCCCACTGCGGACGCTGCCAGGAAGACCCGCAAGCGGCGCAGAGTCCGGCATCCGGTCCGGCTTGCAGTCGGCGGCGGAGTGGTCGCGGCAGTTGCTGTTGCCGGGGTTGTGGTCATGCACCCGTTCGGCGGGAGCAGCGCGCCGACGCACAGCATCTCGCTGCCGAACAAGCTCCAGGCTTATGCGCAGAATCCCGCTCTCGCCTCCGGGCTGGGCGCTCAGGCGCTGCGGACGGAGATTGTCCGCAAGGGGAACGGCGAGGCAAGCCATGTCGTTGACGCTGTTTACGAGGACAGCACAGGCCCGGCTGCGAAGGCCGGCCCGCTGATCATCCTCTTCGTCGGCGGCAACCTGTCGGGATCAGCCTCGTCCTTCATCTCCAGCTTCACCGGACTGCTGCCGAGCGCGTTCGTAACAGGTCCCGGCTCGCTGGGCGGCCAGGCCGCCTGCGTGCCAGGGACCGGCGGTCACCCGGCAGAGTGCGCCTGGGCTGACAACGACACCTTCGGCCTGATCGCCTCGCCGACGCTGAGTGCAGCCGCTCTCGGCCGCGAGCTGCGCTCAATGCGGCCGCTCGTTGAGCACGTCGTTAGTAAGTAGCCGGCCGGCTCAGCCCTGCTGCGGTGGCTTCTTCGGGCCGCCGTCGGCCGAGTCGCTGTTTCCTGAGCTGCTGTCGTCCGGGTTACTGCCGTTCGCTGCGCCGCCGTGCCGTGGCTTGGGAGTCCGCAGAGACAGCCGGGCGATCGCGATCGTCACCGCGCCGGCCAGTACCGCGAGCCCGGCAAGCTGACCGCCGATCAGCCGGGAGTCCAGCGGCACCGCGGCCGAGGCATCACCGGCGTGCACGTTCGGCCGCGGCCTGGCCGCTGGCAGGCCGAGTGAGCCCGGACTCGCGCCCGGAGAGGCGCCCACCGTGGGGAACAGGCCCGCGGGGTCGCTCGGTGACACGCCCGTTCCGGTGAGCGGCGGCAGGGTTGCGGGTGCCGGCAGGGTCACGGACGAGGGGTCGGGAGCCGTTGTCGACGTTGCGGACGACGCCACGACGACGTCTGCTGCTGACCCGGTGAACGAGTCCGCTCCGGAGGCTGTCGCCTTCGCCGAGATCCGCACGTGCTCGCCGGCTGTCGCCTGCGACTTCACGGCTACCGTGCTCTGGAGCTCGTCTGCCTGGCCGACCGGAATGCTCCCGACCTTGCAGGTGGTGCCGCTTACCGACGGGCAGACAGTGAATTTCGGGCTGCCGATGTCGTGCGCTGACGCCACCTGAGCCTGCACCGAGACCCCGGTGATCGCGGCCTTCGTGGTCCAGACCCAGATCACGAAGCTGGCCTTGTGGCCGACCGTGACTTTCGCCGATGACGAGAAGGACTGTACCCGGACGCACAGCTGGGCTGCCTTCGGCGAGGGTGACGTACTCGGCGTCGGCGTTGGCGTTGGCGTCGGCGTGGGCGTCGGGCTTGGCGAGGTGCTGGATGAGGTTGACGGGCTCGGACTGCTCGACGACGGACTCGGACTCGACGACGCGGAACCGGTTGGCGAGGCCGAGCCCGAACTGGTCGCCGTCGGGCTCGAGGACGGACTGGCCTTCTTGCTGACTGACGGCGACGGGCTCGGAGTTCCGGATTTGCTGCTGGCTGATTTGCTTGGCGAAGCGGACTCAGACGCCGATGAACTGGGGCTGCTGGCCTTTGCTTTGCGGGTTGCCTTGTGCTTCTTGGCGCTGACCGGGCTGGCCGCGGTCGCAGTGAGCACAGCGTCCTTAGGCAGTGTGCTGCAGGCAGCACTGGCACTGGCGGTGCTGGCGGCCGTCGTCGTGGCGGCACTCGCCAGGGCATCACTGACCGTGCTGGCGCTGAGGAAGAGGAATCCCGCTATCGCGCCCAGTGCGGCCGGCCTGAGTATCAGGGCCCTCACTTGCGCAACCTCGCTTAGCTAGGCTTCCCGGGCAGGCTCACCTCTGCCCACGTTCTCACAATATTCACGGTCGGCCTAGAGGCCCAATACCTGGTCCTAACGGCCATCCGAGGTTCATGAAAGCGACACCAGCGCCCGGTGCGTAACGCTGCCGCGGAGTCACGAGATAGCTCTCGTAGGGCATGTGCCCCGGCTGAGCGGGTGTTATGCAGCCGGCCGGCGTGCTGTCCAGGCCGTCGTGCCGTCGCCGGGCCCGGCCGCTGGCGCAGTTCTCGCGGCCCAGCCACGGGCAAACCTCAGGCCGCGGTGTCGTGTATGCTCTCCTGGCGCGGCAAAAGCAGGCCCCGGGCGAGACCGGGCCGCAGACGCCGCTGCGCCCCCTTAGCTCAGTCGGCAGAGCGTCTCCATGGTAAGGAGAAGGTCTACGGTTCGATTCCGTAAGGGGGCTCCACAAAGCAGCAGGTCAGGCGGAGCTTCTGATCAGTCTGGCGTCAACTTCAGGATCATCTGACCGCCAGTTGACCGTCGTTCTGGACGTTAAGTCTTGGCACTAAGCCTCACCGATTGATTCTCGATGGCACGCCGATTCGACGCGGCGGAGACTCTTGTTGAACAGTCACGGCCCTCCCAACAGCTGGCGCCCGGGTCCGCTCGGCCGTCCAGGTGAGTCTCGGTCGTCCAGGCACGCCCGCAGGGTCCGCGCCGCCGAAGCCCAGCGCGTGATGCCGTGTGCCGGCCAGCCCGGCGCGACCGGGGGTAGCGATCGCCTGCGGCGGAGTTGGCGAGGTCCCGCGTTAACTGCGCTTTCGCGGTAGAGCCACATCGGGCAACGATCGATCCCGTCGGCTGCCGGGCGGGCCATCCGCGTGCTCGGCGGCGCTGACACCACCGCGGAGAATCTTGTGACGCTGGGCGCCGCGCCGCAGTGCCGATCTAGACACCGCGCCAAAGTCATTGTGAGCCTATACGGCGTCTGTCCGCGTAGCCGGGACGGCGCGGCCGTTCAGCAGCCCGGCTACGGCCGCCCGGCCAATCATCGCCGTGAATCCCCCGCTTCCCCGCCAGCGACCATTGCGGTCGCGGGGCTTGCGCGAGATCGGTCAGGCCATCACGATCGCTCCGGACGTGAGGCTGATGGGACTGGAGTTGGGCAGCGTGGGTGGCTGCGGCGGCACCGGGGCGTAGGTGATCTGGATCCCGAATGAGCCGGGTGATGTGCTGGTGGTGGCGGTGAAGCAGGCGGTGAAGGCGGCTCCGGTCTTTGCCAGCTGCCAGCCGCCCCGGTTGTTGTTGAGGGCCGGGTTCCACGAGTACAGGCTGCCCGTTCCGGTAACCACGCCCTGGGTGGCAGAGGACGTGGCGTAGCTGGTCAGGGTGCCGGTCAGCCGCCAGCTGCCGTTGCTGATCAGAGCGATGGCGCCCAGGTAGCTGCTGGTGTGCGGAATCTTGGCGACGATGAAGCCGAAGCTAACGGTGCCTGCCCCCGGGAGCGGGTATCTGCCCGCGCCTGCCGCGGCCAGCCCGGCGGTCGTGACCACCAGCGGCTGGCCGGTGGCGGACGCGCCGCAGTTCACTGTGCCGGCGTAGCTGGCGGTGATGGTGTAGGCGCCGGCCAGCCAGCCGGAGGTGCTGATCGATGCCCCCGTCGCGGCGCCGCCGCTGGTGGTAGAGGCCGACTCCAGTGTGTAGGTCCCGGCGGTGCCGGTGGCCGGGTTGGCGGACAGGGTGAAGGTGACCGACTGGCTGGCTTGGCAGGCGGCAGCCGAGCTGGACAGGCTGGCGGCGGGCACCAGGCTGGTGCGAGCCGCGATAGACTGCGGCCCGGTGTAGGCCAGGGTGGTGCCGGCCGGGGCGACAGTGACCGTCCCGGCGACAGAGCTGATCGTGTAGTCCTGGTCGGCGGCGCCGGTGCAGCCGCTCGGGTAGCTGCCCACCGGGCTGGCCGGGGTCGCGGTCGTCGAGCAGGACGGCGCGGTCGCCAGCGACGCGGCGGTGTCGCCGCTGACGAACCCGGCGTAGGACGCGGTGATCGCCGGGACCACTCCGCCGTAGGTCATCGTCGCGCTGGAGGCGGTGATCGTCAGTGGCGCCGGGCTCACCGTGACCCCGGCATCGGCGTAGCTGGTGGTGTAGTTCGGGCTGGACAGCCCCGAGCAGCCGGAGATCGTGCCAAAGTACGTCCCCGGCGCGGCACCAGGTCCCAGCGAGGTCGCGCAGCCGGTCAGGCTGCCGGTCACCACCGCGGCGGTGTCGCCGCTGACCAGGCCCGAGTACCCGGTCACCGTGAACAGCGGGCTGCCGCCATAGGTCCGCGAGCCGGCGACCTCGCCGGTCAGCGGGGCCCGGTCAACCGTCAGCGTCAGCTGCTGCGTCGCGGTCTGGGCCGGGTTGCCCGTGTCGGTGGCCGACACGGCGAAACTCGACGGGCCCGCCGCCGTCGGGGTGCCGCTGATCACGCCCGAGCCCGGGTCCAGGGTCAGGCCAGCAGGCAGCGCGCCGCTGGTCACCGACCACGTATCGGATCCCGTGCCGGAGGTAGCCAGCGTCGCCGAGTACGGCTGGCCGTAGCCGTCGTCGGGCAGGCCGGTGGCGGTCACTGTCAGCGGCGGGGACTGGAAGGTGAACCCGTACACGTTGTACTGGCCGGCTACCAGGGCTTCCCAGACGACGCCCGCCGCGCCGCCTGGGGTGACGGAGATGTCGTCGAGTTCAGCGTTCACGCCCGGCGTGTTCGTGACCTGGTAAAGCGTCTGGGTTGCCAGCGAGTAGGCGAAGATGTTCGACTGCCCGGCCGAAGTATTTTCAAGGCTGATCAGGTCGCCGCTGACGTGGGGATCGGAGGAGGTGCTTGGGCTGGCGGGGAAGGGGACTGCCTGTTCGGTGCCGCCGCCGACCGGCTGCCAGTAGATGCCCTGGACCCCCGAGCGGAGGGAGGAGTAGACGACGATGCTGCCGTTGGTGTGCGGCTGCTCGCTATCGACGCCGCTGCTGGCCCCGTCGGTCAGCTGGTTGGTCGTCCAGGTGCCGTCGCTGCCCAGGAGGGCGTCCCAGACGTCGCACGGTGTACCAGACGCCGCGCACTCTACCCATGTGACCACCGATCCGTCCGGGCTGACCGCCGGCTCGAGATTCGGAACGTTCGGGTTCCCCAGTTGCGTGACGGTCCCTGTCGCCAAGTCGTCCACCATGATCGCCGGGGTCGCCGGGTTGGCGGTGTAGTCGATCCAGGCCACGGTGCCGCCCCCGATGGCCGGGTTCAGCCGGATAGAACCTGGCTGCGGGTCGATCACGACCGGGGGATTACCAGTGGCCAGGTCATAGGTCTCAATGGAGAAATTGCCGGAGGCATCCTGGTGCGTGTAGACGATGGTCTTGCCGCTGATGCCGGACAGCGTGTCGCTGCCGCCGTTGTTGCTAATGCTGCCGGACTGGTCGGTGGCCAGGTTGTAGTAGTCGATCTGCGACGAGCCGCTGCCGTTATTGGTGTAGGAGACCCAGTCGCCGCTTACGTGCGGATCCATAGAGTCGCCCGGGCCGTCAGCGACGGTGTCGCTGGTGCCGCTGAGGGTCGGAGTCGACTGGGCCTGGGCTGGGCCCGCGCTGAAGAAGCCCAGCGTGCCCGCCAACAAGGCGGCAGTCGCGATGAGCGCGGATGGTGAGCTAGCTTTCATGGCCTGCCCCTGACGCTAAAGGTTTCTGCTGTGCCGTGATCGGGGTGGCGCCCCCGGCCATGGCGGCTTGTGACTGTGAAGCGCCGCGCGGGTGAGTGCCAAGGCGGTCCATGATGTGGATGCTTTGCTGACCACGAACGTTGCTGCTGAGCAGGTGACATCGGTTCCGGCTCGTTCGGTGGGGTGTCGGCTGGCGGCGGGCTTAACCGGCCGCGGTTTGTTCGGCGCCGGGAACGATGGCCCGCAGCTACCGGTTGCCGCCGCGCCATGATCCTCTTCCTCCACTGGATCGCTCCCCGCACGTGTGCCAGGCCTCGCGGGCGAATTGCGGCTGGTTCCACGATTGCCGGTGGTCCGGGTGATCACCACACATGTCAGCCCACAGGAGACCCACAGGACCGAGCCGCGACGCCAACCAGGGGATGCGGGCTGGCCGCGGGGGCGCAGCCCGGCAAGCGCAGGACGTCCCGCCGCGGGAAGCCGATCGCTGTCGCGCCCTTGCAGCGCCGTCCTGCCCGGCGTGCCCACTCGGCGATGGCGGCGCGCTCGTCCGTGAGCTCGCGTGATGCTGGCTGCTGGGCGTGCTGGCAGCGCGCTTGTAGGCTAGCTAGCAGGGCTGGCTCCTCGACGTGCGAGCCGTTTCGGTGTGCTGCGGCACTGGGCAGGGCCAGTGAAAGGGGACGATGGACCGGTGGCAGAGCAGGCTGCGCCGGGATTTGCCGGGCTGCTGCGGCAGCTGCGGGCCGATGCAGGGCTGACGCAGGAGGAACTGGCGGAGGCGGCGAGCCTCAGCCCGCGGTCGATCAGCGATCTGGAGCGGGGCATTAACCTGACCGCCCGCAGGGAAACGGCCCGGCTGCTGGCCGACGCGCTGAGCCTGGCCGGGCCGCAGCGGGCGCTGTTCGAGGCGGCAGCGCGCGGCCGCCCGTTCGCCGGGGACCTGCCGGTTCAGCTCAGCTCGTTCGTTGGCCGGGTGGATGAGCTTGCCGGGCTGGCCGCGGCGATGCAGCGGTTCTCGCTGGTGACAGTGGTCGGCGTGGGCGGGGTCGGCAAGACTCGTCTTGCGCTGCACGCCGCAGCAGGACGGCAGCTGTCTGTCCGAGAAGGAGCGTGGCTGTGCGAGCTCCACCGGGCCGACGACGGTGAGACGATGGCGGAGGCAGTCTTGGCTGCCCTGCAGGTGCGTCCGCGGCCTGGCATCTCGCTGGCCGGCAGCGTCGTCGAGTTCCTGCGTACTAGAAGTGTGCTGCTGCTACTGGACAACTGTGAGCACTTGCTGAACGCGGCGGGTGCCTTGGCGGTGGAGATCCTCCGCAGCTGCCGGGAGGTGCGAATCCTGGCGACGAGCCGGCAGGCGCTCGGCGTGGACGGTGAGCAGGTCTTCGGGCTGACGCCCCTGTCGCTGCCGGCACCGTCAGAAACGAGCATCCAGGCCGTGGGTGCCAGCGATGCGGTGTCCCTGTTCGTCCAGCGGGCCACCGCCGCACGCAGGGACTTCTGCCTGAACACAGGCAACGCCGCCGCCGTCGGCGAGATCTGCCGGCGTCTGGACGGGCTCCCTCTGGCGATCGAGCTGGCCGCCGCGAGGGTCGCCGCGATGCGCCCGGCCGAGATCGCCGGGCTCCTCGATGAGCGCTTCCGGCTGCTCACCCGCGGACGGGCCGATGCTGCCGATCGGCATCAGACGCTGCAGGCAGCGGTCGAGTGGTCCTACGCGCTGCTCGCCGAGACCGAGCGCCGCATCTTCAACTGCCTGGGCGTTTTCCCCGCAAGCTTCGACGCCGCCGCGGCGGCCGACGTCGTCGGCGCATGCGGCCTGCACTGGTGGGAAGCCATCGACGGACTCACGGCCCTCGTCAGCAAGTCGATGGTCGCCGAGGAGGAGGGACCGGACCAGACGAGCCGCTACCGGCTGCTCGAGACGATGCGCGTCTACGCGCTGGAGCAACTCGCCGCTGCCGGCGAGCTAGACCTGCTGCGGCGCCAGCACGCGGAGCACTACGCGGAGTTCGCCGAGCGGGCCGGGCCCGAGTTGCTTGGCCCCCTCCAACTCGACTGGCAGCGGCGAATCGGAATTGAGCTCGACAATCTGCAGGCCGCCGTGATCTGGGCACTGACCGGCAACGATCAGACGCGCCAGTTCGCCTTCCGGATCGTGGCAGCCCTGGCCTTCACCGCCGTGTACGGGCGCGGCGCCGTCGGCGTCTGGGCCGAACGAGCTCTCGCTCAAAGCGGCACCTGCCCGCGCGAGGCCCGCGCAGCGGTCATCGCCACTGCGGCATGGAGTGCGTTCTTTGCTGGCGACCTCCTGTCCGCGCAGCTTAGGGGCGAGGACGCCCTGCGCGAACCGGTAGGCAGTGATCCGACCGGACTCGGGATGGCGCGAGCCCTGCTCTCCCGGACCTACGCATTGTCTGGGCAGCCGGAGCGCGGGGCCAGCATCGCCAGAGAGGGATGCGAGCAGTTCGCGAACCAGAGCATCGAAGTGGTCGTCGGATACCTCCTTGCCATGGAGGCGATGGCCTGGGACGCTGCCGACGATCACGTGGCAGCGCGGCAGCCGGCCATGCAGGCGGTTGAGATAGCCCGCAAGGCGCGGAACCCGGCGCTGTCGGCGATGGCCTTCTACGCGGCCGCAGCCGCGGTATGGATCGATGACCCGAAGACCGCCCTAACGTTCATCGAGGACAGTCTCGCCTTGACCCGAGCCGGAGCCCTCGACAGCATCCTCGGCTATGCCCTGTCGCTGGCCGCCGCCATCCGCATCCACAACGGCGACCTGCCCGGAGCGCTCATCGTGCTGCAGGAAGCCACCGTGCAGCAACACGGCCACGGCAACCGGCTGGGCCTCGGCATCACACTCCAGCGCGGCGCCACGGCGCTTGCCCAGCTCGGCGAGGCGGAACCAGCGGCGACCCTCACCGGCGCCGTCTCGGCCAATTTCGCTGTTACCTCGGGGACTGCCAACATCCGGCTCGGGAGCGATGAGGCCCAGGCCCTCGCCCGCCACTCACTCGGCGAGGCCGCCTACAGCATCGCGCTCAGGAGAGGCGCGGCCATGGACGACGATCAAGTGACCGATTACGCGCTGGGCGAATTCAGGCGACTCCTCGATAGCCCCATGCCGCAGTGATGCTTGCCGACGAAGACGCGACAGACTGACCTGATTGACGGTCCGAGACCGCCTTTCATCCTGCGCCCGCACGGATCGAATCCTCTTTGTTGTCAATGCGGCTTCCGGGTTTTCGTTGGCTGGTCCCGGACCGCACGGTGGGCCTGCGCGGCGTAGCGGGTCGCAGGCTGGAGCCGGGAGCGGCCGGACCGAAGAGCCCGCCGAGGTACGTCCCGCGCTCGCCTACGCCAGGCCCTGCATCACCCCTGCGGGCGCCGCAGCGCAATCCTGTGGGTGTCCTGTGGGTCGGCATGTGTGGTGATCACCCGGACAGCTGGCGATCGTGGAACCAGCCGCAATTCGCGTGTGAGGCCTGGCACAAGTGCGAAGAACGACCCAGTGGAGGCAGAGGACCATGGCGCCGACGGAGAACTCGCCGCTGAGTGCGGAGCCGGGCGGAGCGGCGCAGCAGCACTCGGAACTTGGCCGGGTTTCTCGGCGTTCATTCCTGAAGGCCTCGGCGCTTACCGGCGGCCTCGCCGCTTCTGGCCTCGTCGCGTTCCCGGCCCGGCGCGCCGCGGCGGCACCGTTGTGGGATCCGTCGGGGACGACCCTTGAGCGGACCCTGGTCCGTGGCCTGCCAGGGGCCGGCGGATACCAGCTGATCGTGCCCGGCCCCGGCGAGCCGTACCTGATCCGTCAGGACATCGGCGGCGTCGCGAGTCCTGGCCGTTTCTTTCGCCGCCGTCCGCTGATTGCGTTCTCGCAGTTCTCTGATATTCACATGCTCGACGCGGAGTCACCGGCCCGGGTGGAGTTCCTGGACCGCTACGCCGACCCGGGTCAGCCGGCCGCGGCGGAACTGGTGCCCTCGATCGGCTCGTTCTACCGCCCGCAGGAGATCCTGACGGTGCAGGTCGCCGACGCCATGGTCCGCGCCGTGAACCGGGTCGGCCGGGGCCCGGCGACCGGCACGCCGCTCGCCTTCACGATCTGCACCGGCGACAACGTCGACAACATCCAGTACAACGAGCTGCGCTGGGCCATCGACGTGCTCGACGGGCGGCAGACGGTCACGCCAGGGTCCGGGGATCCGGCCCTCTACCGGGGCGTCATGGACTGGGTGGACTACGACATTCACTACTGGCATCCGGACGGCACGCCGCCCGGTGGCGTGGCTGACTTGCCGCGCTCGGTGTACGGCTTCCCGGTCGTGCCGGGCCTGCTCGGGGCAGCGAAGGTCCCCTTCACAGCGGCTGGCCTGGACATGCCATGGCTGACGGTGTTCGGCAACCACGACGGGCTGGTCCAGGGCGGCCTGCCCACCGACCCGGTTATCGCCGAGATCGCGACCGGCACCGACAAGATCACCGGCCTGGCGCCCGGCACCAACGTCGAGCTACTGCTCGAGGAACTCCAAGCCAACAACCCTGCCGTGCTCAGCCTGCTGATCGGCGGCCCGTCCCGGCAAGTCACCGCCGACCCGAACCGCCAGCTACTCACCCGAGCGGAGATCGTGCGGCAGCACTTCACCACTACCGGACAGCCCAACGGGCACGGATACACCAGCCAGAATGTCACTGATGGCACCGCCTACTACACCTTTGACCTCGGCCTCATCAGGTT
>CAVVBL010000017.1:0-530405 GCA_963746485.1 uncultured Actinomycetota bacterium
GCATCGTCCCGCTGAGCGACGCGAACGGAATCGTCTGGTTGCCCGCCAGCGTCAGACTGCCGGTGTTGAGCATCTCGGCAGTGGTGTGGATCTGGGGGACGGGCTGGCCTGCCGCCTTGGAGGGTGATGCGGAGACAGCGGACGAGGAGCCCGCGCTCGCTGAGGCGGAGGCCGAGGCCGCACGGGACGCCGCCGCCCTGGAGGCCGACGCCGCGGAGGACGCGCCCGAGTCCGGCGTGTGGGCGGGCACCCTGGTGAGGTCCTGGTCCGAGGTGGCAGTGAAGATCGTCAGCAGCGTGCCGGTAATGAGCGCCAGGACCAGGCAGCAGGCCAGCAGGGGCAGCACGATGCCGTCCCTGGCGAGTGTGCCGTGCAGCCTGAGCCGGCGCTGGCGGCGGCGCTGCGCGCGCAGCTCCCGGTAGTACGCCTGCACGTCACGGTCAAGATCCCGCGCATCATCGGGGATCTCGATGTCGACCGGTGGCAGGCCAGTGTCGTCCCGTTCCGGTTCGCCGCCTGAGTTCACGATTACCTCTCCGGCAGGAGCGAACGTCTACTCACCAGTATGAGCCAGGCGGCGGCAACAGGGGACAGCCAGTTCCGAGGTCATCCGGCCAGAACGGGCCGCAGCGGCCGCGCTCACCCGCCCGATCCGGCGCCTGACGATTTTGAGGGCGGACAACTGCGCCATTGACCTGCACCTTTGCCGCTAACGACGGCTTATCGCCCGCGGTGGACGTGGTAAGATGGGTTCAGCGGAAGGGGTACATGCCACATGTCATTCAAGGTCGGCGACACCGTCGTCTACCCCCACCATGGGGCTGCTCGGATCGAGGAAATCGAGATCCGCGTGATCAAGGGTGAGGATAGAACCTACCTCGTGCTCAAGGTCGACAAGGGCGACCTGACTGTGCGTGTTCCCGCGGATAACGCGGAGCTTGTCGGTGTCCGGGACGTAGTCGGGCAGGAGGGGCTGGAGCGCGTTTTCGAGGTGCTGCGGGCCCCCTACACCGAAGAGCCGACCAACTGGTCGCGGCGGTACAAGGCCAATCTGGAGAAGCTTGCCTCCGGCGACGTCAACAAGGTCGCTGAGGTAGTTCGCGACCTGTGGCGCCGGGACCGGGAGCGCGGCCTGTCAGCCGGCGAGAAGCGGATGCTGGCCAAGGCCAGGCAGATCCTCGTGAGCGAGCTGGCGCTGGCTGAGAAGACGAACGAGGACAAGGCCGAGGCCCTGCTCGACGAGATTCTCGCTTCCTGACCGCTGTGGCCGGCTTGCTGCCGCGAGTCGGCATCGGCGTTGACGTTCACCCCATCGGCCCGGGCAGGCCGCTGTACCTGGCAGGTCTGTTCTGGCCCGACGAGGACGGCCTGACCGGGCATTCCGATGGCGACGTGGCTGCCCATGCTGCCTGCAGCGCGCTGCTGTCCGCCGCCGGGCTCGGCGACCTTGGCACTCAGTTCGGCACTGACCGGCCGGAGTGGGCAGGTGCGGCCGGGGTTGCGCTGCTGGGCGAGACCGCTCGGCTGGTGGACGTCGCAGGATTTGAGATCGGGAACGTGGCCGTCCAGGTCATCTGCAACCGGCCGCGACTGGCGCACCGGCGAGCCGAGGCCGAGCACGCGCTGTCGGCAGCCCTCGGCGGCGCGGCCGTGAGCCTGTCGGCCACCACGAGTGACGGACTGGGCCTCACCGGCCGCGGCGAGGGCATTGCGGCCATCGCGACGGCGATTCTCGGGCGCCTGGGTTAGGCCGGCGACGGCGGACGCGGAACCTGCGGCCGGCGCTACATCCCGGCTGGCGGCGTCGGCGAGCTCCACATCCGGTGGAACACCGGCATGTCCGGATCGGGCTCGTCATCCGCGCTAGCGTCTGGACCGGCGCCCGCGTCTGAACTAGCCCCCGCGTCTGAACTAGCGCCCGCGTCTGAACTAGCGCCCGCATCTGAACTGGCACTGTCGTTTGGGGCGGCACTGTCGTCGGGGCTGGCAGCGGTCGCGTCGTCGGGATAGGGCACGTCCCCGGTGGCCGGGTCAGCTGCGGCCTCGTCGCTGGTCGGGTCATCGTGCGGCTGATCGGTCTCGACGGCGAGGTCCGGCAGATCGCTGTCGCCGGCGGTGAAGGCGGGATCAGCGTCAGCGACCACGGACGGTCCAGGCTGCCGCGGCACGGCCAGCACTGGCTGCACGGTGGGATAGGCCGCGGCCTCCGGATCCTCGTCGGCCTCTGAGTAGTCTGCGGGCTGGGCCTCGGACTCCGAATAGGCCGCAGCCTCCGGGTAAGCGGCGGCCTCCGGATAGGCCGCGGCCGAGATCGGCTGGGTTACCTCGCGGGCCGCTCCGTCCGCAGGACCCGCCTCGTCGTCCTCGCCGTCGTCCTGGGCCTCGACCTCGGCCTGACCGGCCGCCGCGTCCGCGGTCTCAGCGTCCGCGGTCTCAGCCTGGGCCGCGTCGATCTCTGATCCGTCGAACTCTGTGCCGTCTGTGTCAGCCTCGTCGGCCTCAGCCTCGTCGAACTCGGGCATGAACTCGCCAGCGGTGTCGCCGGTCTCCGACACATCTGCCACTGGGCTGGCCCACTCGGCGCTGGATGGCTCGGCGATTGGCGGGACAGCGATTGCCGGCGCGACGCTAGCCGGAATCGGGGCCATTGCCTGCGGAACGCCGGCGAACGCGGGCGCGGCGGCGGGAACCAGCTGCCCGGCGGACAGCTCGCTGCCCGGCTGCCAGTGCGCCCTGGCCTCGCCATGGGGTACGACGCGGCTGCGCGCGGCGGCCTGCCGGCGAATTCGCGCGTACCGGAGCATCGCCAGCAGCAGCGAGAACGCCAGGAATACCAGCACCCACGGCACGACCGCGGCTGTGATGGCAGCGACATGGTCGGGAAGCTTGCGGCCGGCGGCGTGCAGGGCGTCAGCGCCCGCGGCCGCGGCCAGCACCACAATCAGCGTGGCCCACGCGAACAGCTTGCTTGGCAGGCCTGCACCCCGCAGGGCGAGCACGGCAGCGAGGACGATGACCAGCATGGCGTCGATGACAAGCGGGTAGCCGCGAGCCAGCCGCGGCGCGATCCCGGCCTGCAGCGCCACAACGTGAATGCCAGAGTAGGACAGCACGAACGTGGCGCCAGCGAGCGCGGCAACGCCAGTGCAGACGGCGACCAGGCCGAGTATCCGGAGGGCTCGCGGCGCCTTCTCTGGCTCGGTGTTGCCCGCAGTCGGGCGCCCGTCGATCCGGGTCTGCGCGCTCATCAGGTGGAGGGTCCTTCCTCGGCGATGTCGTGTGGCCGCGTCCCCCTTGTTGCCAGCAAGGTAATACCTGCGAGCCGCTCGCACGTGCCCTGAGCTGGGGTTTCACTTGACAGGTGACAAGAGATTAGCACTCTCAGTGCCCGATAAAAGAAACATTCTGCGCGTGTCAGGGCCGCCATTACCGCCCTTTACGGGCAGAGATCAGTGCTGACTCGCGTCAGGGGCAAGCCAGCAGCGCGTGAATGCCTCGGTAGTGGGGCTATAGCGCCACCAATGAGCCTTCCACTGCCTGCATGCGGGCCTGTTCTATAGTCAGAACAGGCCCGCAGGCAGGGATCACCAGGGAGCGGATACCTCGTCAAGGGAGACGAAATGCCGTACTACCGGATGGCCGGGGAGATCCCGCGGAAGCGGCACATCCGGTTCCGTGATGCGGCCGGGAACCTGTACGCCGAGGAGCTGATGGGCGAGGAAGGCTTCGTGTCTGACTCGTCGCTGCTGTATCACGTGCACCCGCCCACGGCGATCGTCAAGAGCGAGGGCCTGGGCGACGCAGCAGGAGAGGTGGCGCTGCGGCCGAACCATCCGCTGCTGCCCCGCCATTACCGGACGCAGGACCTGCCGTCTGGCGGCGACCTCGTACTCGGCCGCCAGCTGATGATGGCCAACGAGGATGTCAGCATCAGCTTCGCGGCCGCCGACGCGGGCTCGGAGCTGTACCGCAACTCAGCCGGCGACGAGGCCGTCTACCTGCGGTCCGGCTCGGCCACGTTCGAGTCGGTCTACGGCACTATCGAGGCCGGGCCCGGCGACTACGTCGTCGTGCCGCGCGGCACGATCCACCGCTGGATTCCGGCGGCCGGCGTGCACGCGCTCGTGGTCGAGGCACGCGGGCACATCCGGCCGCCGCGGCGGTACCTGTCGCAGTACGGGCAGTTCCTCGAGCACGCGCCGTACTGCGAGCGTGATCTGCGGGGCCCGGCGGCCCCGCTGCTCGCTGAGGGCGAGGACGTTCCCGTCATCGTGCGCAACCGCTACGGCCTGACCAGGATGACGTATGCCTACCACCCGTTCGACGTGGTGGGCTGGGACGGCTACCTCTACCCGTACGCGTTCAACATCGCCGACTTCGAGCCGGTCGTGAAGCGCACGCACGCGCCGCCGCCCGTGCACCAGACGTTCGAGGGCCCGAACTTCGTGATCTGCTCGTTCTGCCCGCGTCCGCTGGACTTCGATCCTGAGGCAGTGCCGATCCCCTACAACCACCACAACGTCGACTCCGACGAGATGATGTACTACGTGGCCGGCGACTACTCGGCGCGCAAGGGCTCCGGTGTCGGGCTCGGCTCGATCACGCTGCATCCGTCCGGCTTCACGCACGGGCCGCAGCCCGGTGCGGTCGAGGCGGTCATCAGCGGTCTCGCGGCGGGCAAGACGACGACGGACGAGACAGCCGTGATGATCGACACGTTCCGCCCGCTGCTGCTTGCCGATCCGGCTGGCGCGGCTGAGGATCCGGAGTACGCCTGGAGCTGGGCGAGCGCGGCCAGGGGCAGCGGCAGCTCCCGGCCAGCCGACGAGGGACCTGGCTTCTGAGCTGCAGCCCCCGGGCTGCGGTCAGAGCATGATCTTGCCGCCGGCGACGTCGAGTGTCGCGCCGGTAATCCAGGCTGACGCGTCGGAGGCGAGGAAGAGCGCCGCGGCCGCAACGTCGTCGGGCTGGCCGATGCGACCGAGCGGGAAGCTCGCGCCGAGCGCGGCCCGCTGGTCCGCTGACATCCAGGCGCGCATCTTGTCGTTCTCGGTCGCCGACGGCGCGAGGCAGTTGACCCGGATGCCGCGCGGCGCAAGCTCCGCGGCCAGGTGCCGGGTCAGCGCGATCACGCCGGCCTTCGCCGCCGCGTAGGCGGCCGATGACTTCGCGGCCTGCCGGGCCGCCGCGGATGCCATCGTGATGATCGCGCCGTGCCCGCGGCCGGTCATGGCCGGGAGCACGGCACGGATGGTGTAGAAGACCGAGTCCAGGTCGGTCTCGATGACCTCGCGCCAGTGATCCGGAGTCTCGCGCTCAGTCGGGACTGGCATGCCGTTGCCGCCGGCGAACGCCGCGAGGATGTCCGGCTCCCCGAGCTCGGCAGCCACGGCCGCGGCCATGCGCTCGGTGTCAGCGGGGCGGCTGCAGTCGGCGGCCGTCCAGATCGCCCGGCCGCCAGCCTCGGCAATCCGCGCGGCGACAGCCGCCAGCGCTGTCTCATCCCGGCCGATCAGGGCAACCGCGGCTCCGTTTTCCGCGAGCCTGGCGGCCGTGGCCGCGCCGATTCCCCGCGAGCCGCCGGTGACGACGGCGATCCGGCCGGCCAGGTCGCGGTAGCTGCCGGGCCGGGCAGCCGGGGCTGCTGCGGTCCCCGCCGGCGGTGCCAGGTGTGTCATCTGCGGCCTCCGTGAGTGAGCCGGCCAGCGGCCGTCGTTCCCGGCCATAAGGTTAGATCTCTAAGAGTTTGATGTCAAACTACAGAGGCGGACCGCGCGGCTATCGGCAGTCGGCCGCCGCCGGCCGCTGCAGTCGCGGCGCGCTCAGCGCCTGCAGGACCATCGCCGTGACATCGGGATCCTCCGGCAGCTGCGTATGACTGATGCGGGCCGCCGGGCACAGCGACTGGACCGGCACGTTCACGGCACCGGGCAGTCGCGCCGAGCCCGGCGGCGTCACCACCGCGTCATCGGTCGTCCACAGCGACAGCCATGGCGGCAGCCCGGCAGCGTTGCTGACGTCCAGGCTCCTGAGCAGGGCGCTGTCAGCGACCAGCTGCCGGCAGGCGGCCGGGCACTCCGACGGCACGAAGGACTGCGCCGCAGCGGCAAGCTCGGTGCCGTGGAAGGGCGAGCCGAGGGTGATGATCCGGCGCGCCCGGGCGATGCCGTCGTCACGCCGCGCCCAGAGGAGCGCCACGACACCACCCGCCGAGTAGCCGACGATGTCGACGGACGGGGCGCCGTGTGCCAGCGCGCGGGTTACGGCCGCGTTCAGGACCGCGGCATCGGCTCGAAGACTGCCGGTACCGCTGCCGGGCAGCGGCACTACGGTGGCCGCCCGGCCGGTGGCCCGGATCCGCGCCGCCAGCGAGCTCAGCGAGCCGGTGCTCCCGCCGTAGCCGGGAACCAGCAGTACGGGCCCGGGCTTGTCTTGCGGCGGCCCGGCTGTGCTGACCGCCCCGGCGCCAGCGGCTGCCGGCGACGCCGGGCCCGGTAGCGACGGCGTGGTCGCCTCGGACGGCGTGCCGCCGCTCCCGGAAGCAGACAGTCCGGCAGCGGTGCCGGTGCCGGCCAGGACTGCGATCGCAACGATGGCCGCGAGCACCCGCCGGCGCGGAGAGAGCGCGGCCAGCCAGCTGGCGAGCCCGCCTCGTCCGTCCCGTCCGCCTCCCATGGCCTCACCGTACGGGAGCGAGGCCGGTGCAGCCTGCCTGTGCGGCACCCGTCCGGAGGGTGCCGTCACCGGGCACAAGCCGCGGTTGCCCGCGCGCATCCCGTAACCTTGGGCCGTGACGCTACGCCTCTACGACACCGCAACGCGCTCGGTGCGCGACTTCACCCCGCTCCAGCCGGGGAAGGTCTCGCTGTACCTGTGCGGCGCGACCGTGCAGGCTCCGCCGCATATCGGGCATATCCGCTCCGGCGTGAACTTTGACATCCTGATCCGCTGGCTGCGCGCCTCGCACTACCAGGTCTCCTACTGCCGCAATGTCACCGACATTGACGACAAGATCATCCAGGCCGCCGGGCAGGAGGGCGTGCCCTGGTGGGCGGTGGCCGAGCGGAACCAGCGCGCCTTCACCCGCGCCTACGACGCGCTCGGCTGCCTGCCGCCGGACGTGGAACCGCGGGCCACCGGCCACGTGCCGGAGATGATCGTGCTGATGCAGCGGCTGATCGACAGCGGGCACGCTTACGCAGCGGGCGGCGATGTCTACTTCGACGTGCTGTCCAAGCCGGACTACGGCGAGCTGTCCGGGCAGCGGCTTGAGCACATGCGGGCCGCCGCCGACACTCAGGACGGCGGTGCCAAGCGCGACCCGCGGGACTTCGCGCTGTGGAAGGCGGCCAAGCCCGGCGAGCCGCGCTGGCCGACGCCGTGGGGAGACGGCCGCCCCGGCTGGCACCTGGAGTGCTCGGCAATGTCGACCAAGTACCTTGGGCCGACGTTCGATATCCACGGCGGCGGCCTTGACCTGCTGTTCCCGCATCACGAGAACGAGCAGGCCCAGTCCCATGCCGCCGGGGACGGCTTCGCCCGGTACTGGCTGCACAACGGGCTGGTGACCATCAGCGGCGAGAAAATGAGCAAGTCGCTCGGCAACTCGCTCCTCGTCGACGAGATGGTCCGGCAGGTCCGCCCGGTCGAGCTGCGCTACTACCTGGGCCAGGCGCACTTCCGCTCGCCGCTCGACTACTCGCCGGAGGCCCTGACGGAGGCAGTAACCGCCTACCGCCGGATCGAGGGCTTTGTGACCAGGGCCGCTGAGCTGACGGGCGGCGACCTGGCCAGCGAGCCGGCCGCCGGCCTGGCGGCCCTGCCCGCCGCCTTCACCGGTGCGATGGATGACGACCTGGGCGTGCCGCAGGCCCTTGCGATCGTGCATGACTGCATCAGGGACGGGAACGCGGCGCTCGCAGCCGCCGATGCCGCCGGGACCGCCAAGAGCCTGGGCGAGGCAAGGGCCATGCTCTCGGTACTCGGCCTTGATCCGCTCGCCGCGCCCTGGGCGGACCGCTCGCCAGGCGGCGACCTGCGTCCGGTAGTAGACCTGCTGATCAGCGTCGCGCTCGAGCAGCGGCAGGCGGCGCGGGCCCGCAGGGACTTCGCGGCGGCCGACGCGATTCGCGACCAGCTCCTGGAAGCGGGCATCGTGGTCGAGGACACGGCCCGCGGGCCGCGCTGGGAGATCCGCGCATGAGTGCCAAGTCAGGCGGCGGCCGGACGAAGTCCGGCAAGCCCCGCCCCGGCACAGGCGGGTACGGCAAGCGCAAGCTCGAGGGCAAGGGACCCACTCCGCCCGCTGAGCAGCGACCGGGTCACCCGGCCCAGCGCCGGGCGTCCCAGGCCAGGAAGGCGGCCGCCCCGGCATCGCCCGCCAGGGGCAGGGGCTCCGCCGCGAGCTCCGGGCGGGCAGACGGCGGCCGGGCGCGGGCCGAGGCGCGGTCCGGGCCTGGCGGCGCAGGGCGCGGTACCGACACGCGGACCCGCGGGGCAGGCAGCTCCGGCCCCGAACTGGTAGCCGGACGGAATCCCGTGCTCGAGGCGCTGCGGGCGCGAGTCCCGGCCACGGCGCTGCACGTCGGGCCGCGGCTGGACAGCGACGAGCGGATCGGCCAGGCCGTAATGCTCGCCGCCGATGCCGGCATCCCTGTCGTGGAAGCCGGGCGATCGGAGCTCGACCGGATCACCGGCGGCGCCATCCACCAGGGACTGGCCCTGCGGATCAAGCGGTACTCCTACGCAGACCCCGCCGACCTGGTGGACGACGCCCGCGCAGCAAGCCAGCAGCCGCTGATCGTGGCGCTCGACGGCGTGACCGATCCGCGTAACCTCGGCGCGGTGGCCAGGTCGGTTGCGGCATTCGGCGGCCATGGCATCCTGCTGCCGGCCCGGCGGTCGGCCGGAGTGTCTGCCGGGGCCTGGAAGGCGTCAGCCGGCACCCTCGCCAGGGTGCGGGTTGCCCAGACGGCCAACCTTGCGCGGGCTCTGGTCAGCTACCAGGAAGCCGGCCTGTTCGTCGCCGGGCTGGATGCCGGCGGCAGCACCGATATCGGCGACCTGGAGCTAGCCGACTCGCCGCTGGTGCTGGTCGTCGGCTCGGAAGGCAAGGGCCTTTCCCGGCTCGTGACCGAGCGCTGTGATGTGGTGGCCAGCATTCCGATGAGCGGCCCGGCCGAGTCGCTGAACGCCGGCGTGGCAGCCGGGATCGCGCTGTACGCGGTGTCCCGGCGGCGCGGCTAGCCGCGCTGACCCGATCGGGGGCGATGTCCTGCCGGTGCCGCGCCTATCGTGGACTGCGGAGGTGGTAGCGCCATGCAGCCTCTCGAGCCCGCCTGGATCCACCGTCAGGAAACTGCCGACTCCGCTCGCGCCCGCCTGGTTGAGGAGCTGCGGCGCCGCGGCGGCAGCGCGCTGAGCCGTTCGGTGCAGGATGCGTTCGCCCGCGTGCCACGGCACGTGTTCGTGCCTGAAGTCGGCCCCGCGGCCGCCTACCGGGACGAGGCCTTCGTGATCAAGTGCGGGCCGGACGGGCTGCCGGTGAGCTCGTCGTCCCAGCCAGCGATGATGGCGATCATGCTCGACCAGCTCGGTCTCGAGCCGGGGCACCGGGTTCTCGAGATCGGGACCGGCACTGGCTACAACGCAGCCGTCATGGCCGAGGTGGTCGGCCCCGGCGGCCAGGTGGTCAGCGTCGACATCGACCCCGACCTCATCGCACGCGCGAGCGCGAGCCTTGCGGCGGCAGGCTACGACCAGGTCACCGTCTTGTGCGCGGACGGCGGCTACGGCGACCCGGCCCGCGCGCCGTTCGACCGGATCATCGTCACGGCCGGGGCGTGGGACATCGCCCCTGCCTGGCTGGACCAGCTTGAGCCCGGCGGTCTGCTGGTACTGCCGCTGTCCGTCCGCGGCATCCAGCTCTCCGTGGCGCTGCGGCGCAGCCATCCGCGAGATCGCGACCGTCATGAGCCTGGCGCAGCCGCTGATGAATGGGCCGCCATGTCGGCGTGGCGATGCGGATTCGTGCCGATGCTCGGTGCCTTCGCCGGGCCCGAGACCGTCTTCCGGCTGCCTGAGCCTCGCCCGCTCACGGCGCAGATGGCAGACGGCCACCCAGTTGCCGGGCCGGCCCTGCAGGCCGCGCTGGCCGGCGAGCCGTCCGACGAGCAGGTCGTGCCACCGCTCGGCAGCCCGGCCGAGCTCGCCGACCTCGATCTGTGGCTGACGATCACGGCGGCGGAGCTCAGCCGCATCATCATCCTTGCCGCGCCGGGCGGCTGGTTCCCGATGGCAGGGCTGCTGCCGTTTGGCGGACTGGTGGGCAATGCGATGGAGCCTGACCTGCTGGGAGCTGCCATTCTGCTGCCGGCCGAGGTCGCGCAGGGCCAGCGGGCACAGCGAGCCGGACCGGACATGCTCATCCGCGGCTTCGGCCCGGGTGGCGCCGACCTCGCCGCATACCTGGCCGGCCTGACCGCCAAGTGGGCTGAGGCGGGCCTGCGGGAACGGCGGAACTGCAGCTCACGGTGCGGCCGGCCGGGGCACTGGCGTCCGGCGCCAGCCGTCCGGGCAGCACACTGGTCCTGCAGCGGCCGAGCGTCTCGATCGAGGTGGCCTGGGTGCGCTAGCTGGCGCGGCGGGACGGCCGCTCGCCGGTCTCGTACATCAGCGGCGCGGGCCCGACGATCAGCGGATCGGGCAGGCCGACAACGGTTTCGTCCCGCCCGGAGTACTCGACCTGGCGCAGCACGTGCCGCATGGCCTCGATCCGGGCGCGCTTCTTGTCGTTGCTCTTCACCACAGTCCACGGCGCGTCCGTCAGGTCCGTGAAGAAGAACATGGATTCCTTGGCCTCGGTGTAGTCGTCCCACTTGTCGATCGAGGCGAGGTCGACAGGGCTGAGCTTCCAGCGCTTCACCGGATCGAGCTGCCTGCTCACGAACCGCCTGAGCTGCTCAGCCCTCGACACCGAGAACCAGAACTTGACCAGCGTGATGCCGTCCCTGGCAAGCATCCGCTCGAACTCCGGCGCCTCGCGGAGGAACTCCATGCACTCGTCCTGGCTGCAGAACTGCATGACCCGCTCCACGCCGGCCCGGTTGTACCAGGACCGGTCGAACAGGACAATCTCCCCGGCAGCGGGCAGGTGCGTGATGTACCGCTGCAGATACCACTCGCTCCGCTCGCGCTCGGTGGGCTTCTCCAGCGCCACGACCCGGGCTCCGCGCGGGTTCAGGTTCTCGGTGAAGCGCTTGATCGTGCCGCCCTTGCCCGCCGCGTCGCGGCCCTCGAACACGATCACCAGACGGCCACCGCTCGACTTGATGTGATGCTGCAGCTTCAGCAGCTCGATCTGCAGGCCGCGCTTGCCCTCGTCGTACTTCTTGCGGGACAGCCGCTCGTCATAGGGGTAGTCCTGACGCCAGGTCTCGGCCACCTTGCCGTCGCGGTTGACCAGGACAGGACCGTTCTTGCCGGTCCTGATGCGGTAGCCGAGCTGGGCCGCGAGGTCGTCCAGTAGCTCGCCGGTGCGGATTCCGGCGCGCGTCACCGGCTGCGTTACCGGCTGCGGCGCCGTCCTGGTCACCGGCCCCGTCCTGATAACCGGGGCCTGCTGTGTGGTGGTCACTGCTGACCAGGCCGCCGCGGCCGGGCGTTCTTCACCGCGGACGTCGCCTTGCCGGAGATCTCCCGGATCTTCCCGGCGGTCGGGGTGGCGGCGGCCTTGCCGGTGATCTCGCGGATCTTCCCGGCGGTCTGGGTGGCGGCGGCCTTGCCGGTGATCCCGCGGATCTTCCCGGCGGTCGGGGTGGCGGCGGCCTTGCCGGAGATCTCGCGGATCTTCCCGGCGGCCTGACCGGCCGCCTGGCCTGCCTGCCGCCCGGCCTTCTGCATCGTGTCACTGCCGGCGTACCTGGCTTTGGCCTGGCCGTACACCGAACCCGCAGTATCCCTGACCTTCGTGACCAGACTCACCCCGCTGCCCCCCGTCCCGCGATCGCAGCGTCAGCGCGGCTGCCGCACTGAACGACGGCCGGTAGATACCCTCTGGATCGGAGCTGCACACCCGGGGTCGGGCGGGCGGTCGCAGGCGGTGGCGCAGGCAGGCTCACGGATTACCCGAGATCATTGATCATTTCCCGGCAACCGGGAGCTAGCCTTAAACGTCTACAAGTCCGAACAGTCTTCTTTGGCGTTCCCGCAGACGCTTTGGCATCTTTACGGTTATGGCGGCGGCTCCGGGTGGGTACTAACAAGGGGTGACCATGAGGAATGCAGTTCGGGGCTGGCTGATCAGCGCGGGGGCCGTGGCCGCTGCCGGGGCGATGGCGTTCGGTCAGGCGGGCCCGGCGAGCGCGGCCCGGACCACGACCGTTGCCCGTGAGGTCAGATCCGCTCCGGCGACGTACGTGCCGCCGGGTCATGATCTCTACTACGGCGATCACGGCGCGGCGGTCAAGAGCGTGCAAAAGCGGCTTAATCAATTGCATTACTACGCCGGACCCAATGACGGGGCCTACGGCGACGATCTCGAGGAAGCGGTGTGGGCCTTTAAGGAAGTCCAGGGCCTGCCGATGAACGCCACCAGCAACTCGATTATCACCTATGCCTTCCGCAAGGCACTGGTCCATCCGCGGCAGCCCTACTCCCGCTATCCCAAGGGCGGCGCCGGCCGCATCGAGGTCAACCAGAGCATCCAGGTGCTGGTGCTGTACCGGGACAACAAGCCGCACCTCATCCTGCACATCTCCTCTGGCGGCCGCTACTACTACTGCAACGACGGCAGCTGCGGCTACGCGATCACGCCCGACGGCCGTTACAAGGCGCTGTCGTACCTGGCAGGCACGATCACGGTGCCGCTCGGCTTCATGGAAAATCCCGTGTTCTTCATCGGCCGGGCCTACGCCATCCACGGCGGCGACGCGGTGCCCTGGTACCCGGCATCGCACGGCTGCGTCCGCCTCTTCAGTGACGTCGTGAACTGGTTCCACAAGGAAGTGCACATCGGCTCGACCCACATCTACGTCTTCGGGACGGCACCGCAGTACATCAGCTAGCGTCAGCCGAACCGGCAATGACCTTGTGTTATCTGCCCGTCCCTGCTTGGCAGGGACGGGCAGATCCGGTCTGCGGGGGATATAAGCTACCCGGCAGCAGGAAATCGCCGAGATCGGAGTAAACCAATGATGCGTCGGGTGGCCCTGGCCGCGGTGGCCGCGACGGCCGCTGCCGGGCTGGCGGCGTGCGGAAGCAGCGCCGGTACCATCGCAGGCGGGACCGCGAAGCCTGTCAGCTGCACGTACTCAGGCGTCCAGCCAGAGCTCTACCAGAAGGGCGTGCTGACGGTTGCGACCGACAAGCCCGCCTACCCGCCATGGTTCGAGAACAACAACCCGGCCAATGGCAAGGGCTACGAGAGCGCCGTCGCCTTCGCGATCGCGAAGCAGCTGGGCTTCAAGCCGTCGCAGGTGCGCTGGGCCTACGAGCCGTTCGACGCCTCCTACGCCCCCGGCCCGAAGAAGTTCGACTTCGACATCAACGAGATCTCCTACACCCCGCAGCGGGCGACGGCGGTGACCTTCTCGTCCAGCTACTACGACGTGCAGCAGGCGCTGGTGGCGATCAAGAGCTCGCCGATCGTCACCAAGCACTCGCCCGCGCAGCTGAAGAGCTATGTGTACGGCGACCAGATCGGGACCACCAGCCTGGCCTTCATCACCGGCAGCATCCAGCCGACCTCCCAGCCCAAGGTGTTCCAGACGCTCAACGACGTCAAGCAGGCGCTGCAGACCCATCAGATCGCTGCCTTCGTCACCGACACGCCCACTGCCCAGTACATCTCGTCGAGCGAGATTCCCGGCACCGAGATGGTCGCCCAGTTCCCGAGCACGGGCGAGCACTACGGCCTGCTGTTCAGCAAGGGGAACCCGCTGGTCGGCTGCGTCAACAAGGCCATTGCCACGCTCAAGTCCGATGGCACCCTGGCAGCGCTGCAGAAGCAGTACCTGCAGCTCTACCTGACCGTCCCGACCATCCAGCCGTAACGCCCGGCCTGCCCGCTCACGCAGATGACCACCAGCGATCCCGGCACCGGCCCGGGCGGTCCCGGATACGGCGAGGACGGTCCCAGCCTGCTGTCGGAAGGACTGAGCGCCGGGACTCCGATGGTCGGCTTCGGGACGGCCGGGCGCGGGCCCAGGCTGCTGTCAGGCGGCGGCGGCCGGCGGGCGACCGTTATCTCGTCCGTCAGCACGCTGCTCGTGCTCGCGATCCTGGTCGCGCTCTTCCTGGCCGCGCCGGGCAGCAGCCAGGTCCGGCACACCTTCTTCGACCTGCATGACATGTGGCAGTCCTTCATCGGCAATCCGAAGAAGGGCTACTACTCGGTCGGCGAGGCGCTGTGGCTCAACATCCGGATGTTCCTGGTCGCCGAGGTGCTGATCCTGATCCTGGCGCTGGTAATCGCCCTCATCCGGCAGTCCACCGGGCCCGCGCTGTTCCCCCTGCGGGTGCTGGCGATGATCTACGTGGACTTCTTCCGCGGGGTGCCCCTGCTGCTCGTCGTCTACGCGGTCGGATTCGGCATCCCGGCGCTGCGAGTGTCGGTTATCTCCAGCCAGTCCTACGCCGTCTACGGCGTGATCGCGCTGACGCTGTCGTACTCTGCCTACGTTTCCGAGGTCTACCGGGCCGGCCTGAACTCGGTGCACCAGAGCCAGGTCGCGGCCGCCCGGTCGCTCGGGCTGTCGCAGTCGACCGCGCTGCGGTACGTGATCCTGCCGCAGGCCATCAGGAATATCGTCCCGCCGCTGCTGAATGACTTCATCAGCCTGCAGAAGGACACTGCCCTGGTCGGCGTGCTCGGTGCCATCGAGGCGAATCAGGCGGCCCAGATCTACGGCAGTACCTTCTTCAACTACTCCAGCCTGACAGTGGCGGCAATCCTGTTCCTGATCCTGACCATCCCGCTCGCCAGGTTCACGGACCGGCTGATCGACCGGGACCGGCGGCGGCGACTGGCCGGAGGTGTCGCGTGAGCGGCGGGCTGGCCGCGCCGGAAGCGGACCTGGCGATCGCCGTCGAGTCCGTGCACAAGTCCTTCGGCCCGAACGAAGTGCTCTCCGGTATCAGCCTGGCCGTCGCGCCGCATGAGGTCATCTGCCTGATCGGCGCATCCGGGTCCGGAAAGTCCACGCTGCTGCGGTGCATCAACCTGCTCGAGCCGATCAGCTCCGGCCGGATCAGCCTGCTCGGCCAGGATGTGACCGGACCCGGTGTGGATGCCAATGCCGTCCGCCGCAAGGTGGGCATCGTCTTCCAGTCCTACAACCTGTTCCCGCACATGACCGTGCTGCGCAACGTCACGCTCGCCCCGACGAAGGCGCTCGGTGTGCCGCGCCAGCAGGCCGAGGAGCATGCGGGGGAGCTGCTCGCCCGTTTCGGGCTGGCGGACAAGCGCGCGGAGTACCCGGACCGGCTGTCCGGCGGCCAGCAGCAGCGCGTCGCGATTGTCCGCGCGCTCGCCATGCAGCCTCAGATCATGCTGCTCGACGAGGTAACCAGCGCGCTGGATCCCGAGCTTGTCGCCGAGGTGCTCGACGTGATCAGGGAGCTCGCCGCTGGCGGGATGACGATGCTGATCGCCACGCACGAGATGGGCTTCGCCCGCGACATCGCGAACCGCGTCTGCTTCCTCGAGGAAGGCCGCATCATCGAGGAGGCACCGCCTGCTGAGCTGTTCACCAGCCCCGGGGACGAGCGCACCCAGCGCTTCCTGCGCCGGATCGTGGACGCTGGCCGGATGCAGGCCTAGCGGCGCTTCGCCGGCCCTGTTCTCGCCAGCCTCCACCAGGTCAGGATCGCGAAGGCCAGGCCAAGCGCCAGCAGCGCGCCGATGTCAGTCAGCCAGGCCGACGCGGTGTGATCCCACAGCGGGTCGGGCTGCACCGCCGCGCCGCTCGCGGCACTGGCACCGGGCACCTGCCCGATGACATTGAGGTTCGAGGTCGAGGCGGTGGCCGCGAAGCCCCAGCGCGACGGCGACAGCCAGGACAGCTGCTCGATGCCGGCCTTGCCGGACAGCGAGAAGATGCCGCCGCTGAGCACGACCTGGGCCATCACCATGACCACCAGCAGGGGCAGCGTCTTGTCCGAGGAATTGACCACGGCCGAGATGAGCAGGCCGAGTGTCATCGAGGCGATCGTCAGCCCGGCCAGGGCAATCAGCAGTTCCAGCAGCGGGTAATTCGTCAGGACCGAGCCGTGCTCGGGCAGCGGCCGGCCGAGCAGGCCGATCGCGATCATCACCACCGCCTGAATGATGCTGATCACGCCCAGGATTAGCACCTTGGACAGAAAGTAGGCACCGGCCGAGAGCCCGGCCGCCCGTTCCCTGGTATAGATCGGTCGTTCCTTGACCAGCTCCCGCACCGCGTTCGCGGCACCAGCCAGGCAGCCGGCCACGGCCAGCACCAGCAGCAGGGACGTCGCGTCGGCATTGTCACGCCCGGCCAGTCCCTGCGGCGAGGGCACGACCTTGATGAGCAGCCCCAGCAGGATCGGGGTTGCCGCCAGCATGCCGAGGTAAACCCGGTCCGAGGAGATAACCGCAAGGTAGCGCCGGCACATCGTGCTCAGCTGAGCCAGCCGGTTCCTGGACCGGTGCGGCTCCGGCGCGGCGGCAGGCGGACGCCCGGTCCCGGCCGAGCCGCTCATCTCGCTCACGATGTAGCGCTGGTAGTACTGCGAGCGACGGAAGTCGCCGGCCCAGTCCCGGCCGGGCTCGGCGTCGAAAGCCTGGAACACCTCGGCCCAGCCGGGCTTCCCGAAGTGCCGCAGGCCATCCTGCGGCGGCCCGAAGAAAGCGATCTTGCCGCCGGGCACGAGCACCAGCAGGCGGTCGCAGAGATTCAGGTTGGCCACGCTGTGAGTGACGACGATGACCGTGCGGCCGTCATGAGCCAGCCCGGACATCATCTCCATGACCGACTTGTCCAGCCCGGGGTCGAGGCCGGACGTGGGCTCGTCCAGGAACAGCAGCGATGGCTTGGTCAGCAGCTCGAGCGCGACGTTGACGCGCTTCTGCTGGCCGCCGGACAGAGCGGAGGTCCTGGTGTCGGCATGCTGGGTGAGCGAGAGCTCGGCGAGGACCTCGTCGATCCGCCGCTTGCGCTCGGACTTGCTCGTGTCCGGCGGGAAGCGGAGCTCGGCGGCGTACCCCAGGGCCCGGCGCGCCGAGAGCTGGGTATGCAGGATGTTGTCCTGCGGCACCAGGCCGATGCGGTGGCGCAGCTCCGCGTACTGCCGGTACAGATCGCGGCCGTCATACAGCATCGTGCCCTCGGTCGCCGGCCGCATCCCGGTGAGCGCGCCGAGCAGCGTTGACTTGCCGGCGCCGCTCGGTCCGATGACGCCGAGCAGGCAGCGCTCCCCGAGCGAGAACGTGACATCGTCAAGCAGCACCTTGCCACCGGGCAGGCGCACGGTCAGGTTCCGCGCCGACAGCGAGATATCGCCGGTGTCGATGAACTCCTGCAGCTGGCCCCCGACGAGGCGGAACGTCGCCGGCCCGATGCCGATCAGGTCCGTCTCGGTCACCGGCGCCACGGTGACCCGCTGCCCGTTCAGGTAGGTGCCGTTGTGGCTGGACAGGTCCGCGATCTCGTAACCACCGCGGCTGGTCCGGCGCAGCTCGGCGTGGTACCGGGACACGCTCAGGTCAGAGACGACCACCTCGTTGTCGGCGGCCCGCCCGATGCGCAGCTGCCGGCTGGGCAGTTTCATGATCGCGCTGGGGCTCCGGTCCGGGCCCGAGCGCGGAGCCGGCGCGACGGCCGGGACGGGGGCGCGGACGCCCGCATCGGGCGACTCGAGCGGCTGCCACACAGCCGTGGCGGCCTCCACCCGCCCGGGCGCGGCGGGAGCCCCGCCGTCGCTGCCGGCCAGCGAGCAGGTCAGCAGCGGACCGTCGTCAGGATGACCAAGCCGCACCGGGCACGCGCCGCTGATAACCACCTCGCGCACGCGCTGCCCGCTGACGAATGTGCCATTGGTGCTGCCCGCGTCCCGGAGCAGCCAGCTGCCGCCCTTTTCCTCGATGACGGCGTGATGCCAGGACACGCGCGCATCGGCCAGCACAATGTCGGCCTGCGGGTCGCGGCCAATGCGATAGGCGGTGCCCGCTGTCAGCAGCCGGTCAGAGCCCTGGCTCTCGATCCGCAGCTGCCGGACCAGGGCGCGCGGCTCGGCGCCGGGGGGCTCAGGATTCATCGTCCCAGCTCCTGGGAATCGGCGGTCATCTGCCAACTGTAAAGCGCCAGATCGGCAGAAAGGATAGGCCAGGCTAGTATTCGCTGTCGTTAAGCGGAAGGGCTAGTTGACAGACGCGGTCCGGCTAACTGGATACTTGGACCGCCCGGGCTGCCAGCGGGCCGGTTACTGCCATTTCGGCGCCTGATGCAGCACGGCCGGAGGAGTTGTGAGCGACCAGATCCCCGAGGACATCCGGGCCGGGTCGCTGCTCGCCGGATACCGGCTCGAGGAGCGCATCGGGCTCGGCGGCATGGCCGTGGTGTTCCGCGCCCACGACAGCCGGCTGGACCGGGACGTGGCGCTCAAGATCCTGGCACCGGCGCTCGCCAGGGACGACGCATTCCGGCAGCGGTTTATCCGCGAGTCACGCGCAGCCGCCGCGGTCGACCACCCGCACATCATCCCGGTGTACGAGGCAGGCGAGTCAGACGGCGTGCTGTTCATCGCGATGCGCTACGTCCGCGGCGGTGACGTCCGGTCGCTGCTCGACCGGTCAGGGCCGATCCCGGTACCGCGGGCTGCGGAGATCATCTCTCAGGTCGCGTCCGCGCTTGACGCGGCACACGCCCGCGGCCTGGTACACCGGGACGTGAAGCCCGGCAACATGCTGCTTGAGTCCGGCGCGGCGGCCGGCAGGCCCGATCACGTGTACCTGTCCGACTTCGGCCTGAGCAAGGGCTCGCTCGCGGTCAGCGGCGGCCTGACCGCGACCGGGCAGTTCCTCGGCACGCTTGACTACGTCGCGCCGGAGCAGATCGAGAGCCGGCCGCTCGACGGCAGGACGGATGAGTACGCGCTCGCCTGCTCGGCGTTCGAGATGCTGTGCGGAGAGCCGCCCTTCAGGCGGGACCAGAGCGTGTCGGTCATGTACGCGCACCTGTCCGAGCCGCCGCCGCTGATCCGCACCAGGCGGCCCGACCTGCCGCCGGAGATCGATGACGTCCTGGCGACCGGCATGGCCAAGGCGCCCGGCGACCGCTACGAGAGCTGCCTCGCCTTCGCGGCGGCGCTGGGCCGCGCCGTCGGAGTCACATCCGGCGAGACGGCGCCCCCCGCGCATCCCGTCACCCAGATTGCCGTTCCGGGGATCAGCCAGGCGGACTCAGCGGGCGCGGCCGCGCGTGCGCCGGCCGCGCGTCAGCCGGCCGCCCGTCAGCCGGCCGCCGACGTGCCGGCCGCGGACGTGCCGACCGGCGAGGTGCCGGTCGCGGACTACCGGACCGAGCAGGCCAGCAGCCCGCCCGGCGACGGGCCCGGCCGCCACCCGGGCCAGGAAGCTGCCGCACCGGAGCGCCGCCGGTGGTGGCGCTCGCCGGCCCCGCTCGCGGGACTGGTCGCCGCGGTACTCGTGCTCGCTGCAGGCGGTTACCTGCTGGCCTCCCGCAACACCGGCAGCGGCCATTCTGGCGCGTCCGGAGCCAGCGGCCCGGCACTGACGGTTCCCGCCTGCTCGACAGCGACGGCGAAAGCCGGGAACCTGACCGGCATCAGCACCGCGACGACGCCGCTCAGCGGAGACCCGTTCGGCGCGGTGGTGACGGGCAGTGGCTACGCCTTCGTCACGACCGGCAATGCGGTGGCCGTGCTGCGCACGAGTACCGGCCTGGCGCCGGCGCTGGTCAGGACGATCCCGGCACCCGGCGCGAACAAGGGCATCACGCTCACGCCGGACGGGAAGTTCGCGCTCGCCGCAGACGGCAGCGGGGCCGTGGTTATCAACGTCGCGGCGGCGATCAGCGACGACGCCAGCCCGGTCGCCGGAACGCTCACCAGCCCGACGGGCTCCGGCGCGGTCGAGGTCACAGTGACGGCCAACGGCCAGTACGCGCTCGTGACGCTGCAGGACAGCGCCGAGATGGCCGTCTTCAACCTGGCTCGCGGGTTCGGGCCGGCTGCCTTCGTCGGCTACGTGCCGCTGGCCGCACAGCCAGTCGGCATGGCCTCCTACGGCACCTGGGTCTATGTGGTCAGCCTGGCCGGCACACTCGCGGTGCTGAACCTGCATACCGCCGAGACCGACCCGGCGCACGCGGTCGTGGCGACGGTCAGAGCCGGCTGCGGGGCGGCCCGCGCCCTCGTCTCCGGCGACGGCACGATCGTCTGGGTCACGGCCAGGGACAGCGACACGCTCCTCGCGTTCAGCACCGCGCGGCTGCGGACGAAGTCAGCCGGCGCGCTGATCGCCCGGGTGACGGTCGGCGAGGCACCGCTTGGCGAGACGTTCGCTGACCACGGTGCCCGGATCCTGGTCGTCGACTCGAACCTCGACGGCCGGCCGGGCGTTACGTCGAACATCGCCGTGGTCAGCACGGCCAGCGCCCTGCGCCGGCGGCCTGCGCTGCTCGGCTACCTTCCGGTTGGCCTGGTGCCCCGGCAGTTCGCGGTCGAGCCTGGCGGCAGGACGGTCCTGGTCACCGTCCAGAAGGGGCACCAGCTGGAAGCGATTGACGTCGGAGGCCTGCCATGATCACGACCGCCGGGACCCGCCGGCGCGGCCGGACGGGCCCGCCCCGCGGCCGGGCCAGGCATCCGGGCAGATACCGTACGATCGGGCGGATGAGGGACCTGCGATGACCAACGCGACCACTCGCGTGATGCGCTCGCCACGACGACGCGGCCGGCGCGGGCGCCGGTGGATCATCGCGCTGGTCGTGGTCATCGCGGTGCTTGTCGCGCTCGACTTCGCGGCCAGGGCAGCAGCAGAAAGCGTGATGGCCAGCAAGATCGAGCAGCAGGGCCTGCAGCACAAGCCAGGTGTGAGCATCGACGGCTTCCCGTTCCTCACTCAGGTCGCCAGCCGCGACTTCCAGCAGGTCAACCTGACGGCCGCCGATCAGACCGAGGGCCCGGTCACGATCACCAGCATCAATGCGACCGCCCGCAACATCAAGCTGAACTCGTATGCATTCTCCAGCGGCACAATCGGCTCGCTTTCCGGCACTGCGCTGATCAGCTTTTCCTCACTCGGCAACACGCTGACTCAGGAAGTCGGGCCGCTCGGCACGCTGCTCAATGGCGCCGGGCTCAAGCTGACCGCCGCCGGCCCGGACGAGGTTAAGGCAACGCTGAACCTGCTCGTCACGACGGGCTCGGCAACCTGGCGCGTCAGCAGACAGAGCGGTGACAGGCTCAACATCCGGCTGGTCAGCAGCAGCGGGCTGCCGTCATCGCTGCTGGGGTCGATTCAGGACATCACCCTGCAGATCCCGAAGCTTCCACTGGGCCTGACCATCGACAGCGTTCAGGTCACCACGGCGGGCGTGGTCGGGCACGTCACCGGCACCAACGTGCCCTTCGGCAACTGACCACGCAATTCCCCCGAGCGCGCCCGGCTACTGCCGCGATACGCGCTAAAGTCTGCTTAACCGGGCGCTAGCACCATCGCCGGAGCGATTGAGCCAGCCATTCTCCGGCCAATGCCCGGCCGATGGTCGTAATGTTGTCACTTCCCAGCGGTATCGGTTGCCAGGGCGGTTTGTGGTGCAAATCAACATGGAGACGGGCGAAGAGAGCCCGGCACCCGTAGCAGTCGCAGGCCCGCTCATCGCCACCGCCAGCTGGCCCGTCCGGTCCGGTGCGATCCCTCCGCTCGCTGACCGCTTCAGCACCAGGCCCGAGACGGGCCCGGACCTCAGGATGGCGCTGGATCGCAGTCCGGTGGTCGCGCTGACGCCGCGATCGCGCCGGCTCGGGGCCGGATCGTCACATGACTGGCTGCGGGTGACCGGCAAGACGCAGCTGGCTGCTTATCACGCCGAGTCGCAATGGCACGACCACGCGATTGACCTGCTGATCTGGATCGACGCGAGCAGCACCGCAGCCATTCTGTCCGGCTACGTAGCCGCTGCGAGGGCGCTGACCGGGACGCGGACGCCCGGCACTGCCGAGGCAGTCGCCGCGAGCCTGCTGGGCTGGCTCAGCGAGACCGACCATCGCTGGCTGGTCGTGCTCGACGATGTTCCCGACAGTGCTGTCCTGCAGGGACTGTGGCCCGCCGGCCCGGCCGGGCAGGTGGTGCTGACATCACCGAACGCACAGGCGATGGCGGGCCTGGCGGCCGTGCTGACAATGGAGATCGGCCCGCTCAGCCGCCGGGAGGCGATGAGCTACCTGGTCGGCAGGCTGTCCTCGGATCCCGATCAGCGCCGCGGCGCAATTGACCTGCTCGAGGATCTGGACTGCCAGCCGCTGGCCCTGGCGCAGGCAACGGCCGCCGTCGGCGGCTCATGGATGACCTGCGCTGACTACCGCGAGCAGTATTTCCTGCGGTCGTCAGTCTTCAGCTCACCTGATGCAGCTCCGCTGCCAGCGGCCGGAGTGACCTGGACGCTGTGCGTCGACCAGGCCGATCAGCTGATGCCGGGCGGCGCCGCGCAGTCCTGCCTTGCCGTGGCGGCGCTCCTCGACGGGCACGGGGTGCCGGCCTTCGTGTTCGCGGCTCCGGCCGCCTGCGCCTACATCACCGGCAGTTCTGCCGCCACTCCGCAGGCGATGGAGCGTGCCAGGACGGCGCTGGCGGCGCTGGATCAGGCAGGCCTGATCAGCGTTGACGGCGGCGATCCGCCGGTCGTGCGGATGAATCCCATCCTGCAGCGCGCGGTACGGGCCGCGATGTCCGCCGAGATGCTGGAGCAGGCCGCGCATGCGGCCGCGGCCGCGCTGCTTGAGTCGTGGCCGTCCCCCGAGCCGGGGACCTGGCTCGGGCAGAGCCTCCGGGCGAGCGCGGCATGCGTGCGGCGGGCCACTGGCGGTCTGCTGTGGACGGGCGGGTGCCATCCCCTGCTGCTGCGGGCAGGCCAGAGCCTCGATGAGGCCTCGCTGACCGGGCCGGCGGTCGACTACTGGGCCGAGCTCACCGCCATCGGTGACCAGGTCTTCGGCCCCGGCCATCCGGAATCCATGGTCACCGTCGAACATCTGGCCGGCGCATTTGTCGCAGCCGGGCGGGTGGGCGAGGCCGTGGCCTGGTATCAGCGCGTGATGGCTGAGTGGGGCAAGGCTTACGGACCCGACCATCCCCGGACGCTGGCTGCCAGGGTCCGGCTGGGACGCGTGCTCGTGACGGCTGGGCTGTTCGACGAGGCCATCGCCGTCCTCACCGCGGCACTGAACGATGCCGAGCGCGCGTACGGGCCGGGCCATCCCGAGTGCGCCATCATCAGGGACGAGGTGGCGGCTGGCTACCGCGCGGCCGGCGAGCTTAATGAGGCCATCAGGCTGTACCGGCTCATCCTCGGCGACCGGGAGCGCAGCCTCGGCGCGCAGCACCCGGACACGATGGCGACGCGGCAGCTCCTGGCGGAGACTTATCTGGCCGACGGCCGGGTCAAGGAGGCGTTCTCCCAGTTCAAGAAGGTCGTCGGTGACCGGCAGAAGAGTCAGGGCGCCGATCATCCGGACACGCTGCGCGCGCGGGGAGCCTTTGCGCTCGCATGTCACCAGGCCGGGAGGATGGCGCAGGCCGTTCAGCTGTGCGAGCAGGTGCACGCCGGATTCGTCCGTACAGTGGGACCTGATAATCCGGACACGATCGCGGCCGCGCTTAGCCTCGGGCGGGTGTATTACGCGGTCGGCCGTCTCAGCGACGCGAACCGGATACTGCAGGACGCTGTCTCCAGCGGCGAGCGGGCGCTGGCCCCGGCCGATCCGATCACCAGGAACGCGCGCGAGAGCCTGGCCGCCATCGTCGGCGATCAGCCGGTCTGACCGCATTCTGCGGCATCCCATTCCCGCGGTTCCGGTACCGTAATGGCTTCTCACGGCCCTTGCGGATTACGGGAGGACTGGCGATGTCAGTCACAGGCGGGAACGGCAGCGGACTGGCCGGCCAGGTGGCGGAACGCTGGCGGCTGATCGATCCGCTGCTGCCCGAGCCCGCGGCCGCACCGCCGGCTGGCGCCGGGCACCAGATCGCCGTTACGCTCGCCGGCCGGCAGGTGGCCGGGGGATGGTGCGAGCACTGGGCAGGCGCGCCGGACTCACTTGACCTGACCTGGGGAGCGGCGCGCCGGTTCGAGCTGACTCCGCAGATCCCGGGCCCGGACATCGGGGGCCCGCTCGACCTGCTGCTTGAGCGCTGGCGCGACCATCTCGCTGGCGAGGCGGGGACAGCGGACGGGGACAGCGCGGCTGTCGTTACCTGGCCGAGCCGCGACATCGGCGGTGTCATGGCCTTGGTCGGCCGCGGCTTCGCCCCGCTGGCGGTCATCGCAGCGCGGCAGACCCGCCGCGACAGTGACGCCGGGTCACCGCCCGCGGCGACGGCGCCGGGGATCAGCATCAGGCGTGCCGGGGATGCGGATGCGGACGAGATTGTGCGCCTCGGCCTGGACGTCATCCGGTTCGATGCGCAAGTGTGTGGTGTCACTGAGCGGCCGGAAACGGCTGCCGCGCTCCGGCGCGAGATTGGCGGGCTCCTCGCGGACCCGGAGCCCTGGGTCTGGCTAGCCGAGCGGAGCGGCAGTGCCATCGGCATGCTTGCCGCCGAAAAGCCGGCTACCGCTCAGTGGATCGCCCCGCTGACACGAGTGGCTCCGGTCGCGTATCTCCTGCTCATGGGTGTGTCCGCAGGCCGGCGCGGCTCGGGCGTAGGTGCAGCCATGGCCGCGCAGCTGCACCGCGAGGTCGAGTCTGCGGGGGCTGCGGTGACGCTGCTTCATTACGGGCAGGTCAATCCGCTGTCTGCGCCGTTCTGGAGCCAGCAGGGGTACCGGCCGCTGTGGACCGTCTGGGAGGCGATGCCGGCCCTGGCCGTTCGCTAGCCTCCGGCTGCGTGGTCAGGTGGTCCTGCCGTCACGCCTGGCCTGAAACCAGGACCAGGCGTGACCGCAGCGGAATGCTCAGGCGTGGCGCCCGCGGCCGGAACTCACCGCCTGCTCGGGGTCGCTCTCGCGCCGGATCTGGAAGAACGGCGACTGCGCGCCGAACCGGGCGAAAAGCATCAGGACGAGCCCGACTGCAACGACGCCGATCAGAGACCAGTTCAGCGATGCGCCCTCGCCCATCACCGACTTCACGAACATCCAGACCAGGAAGCCTGCCGCGCCGAGCGGGAGCGCGCCGAGGATGATGAAGTTCCACACGCTGCCCACGACGCGGCGCCGGTAATACACGATGGTGGCGATCGCGGTGAGGATGTAAAAGACGGCGAACAGCAGCCCGGTCACGTCGACCACGTCGGAGAACGCGTTCTGCACGGTGGTAGCCAGCAGGTAGACCCAGGTGAGGGCGATGATGAGAACCCCGACGACGATGCTGGCAGCGACCGGCGTCTTGTAGCGCCGGGAGACGTTGCTCAGGAAGGCAGGCAGCGCACGATAGCTCGCCATGCCGTAGACCATGCGGGCCGTGAGCACGATGCCGGTGCCCGTTGTCGCGATCACCGACAGGGCCAGCGCCAGCGCCATGACCTTAGCCCAGCTGCCGCCGCCCAGCGCATTGGCAACGTAGACGAGGATGTCATCCGAGTTGGCCGAGAGGTTCTTCGGCGACACAGTTCCCTGCAGCCCGACGGTCGCGAGCGTGTAGATGATCGCGAGCAGACCGACGGCCAGCATGGCCGCCCGGCCAGGGTTGACGCGCCGGTGCTTCACTTCCTCGTTGACGTACACCGTGCCGTCCCAGCCGGTGAACATAAAGACAGCGATGAGGAACCCGGCCACCGCGTCGCCCTTGCCGCCGATGCCGCCGACGCTCAGCCAGCCGCTGCTGAATGACACGGTGCCCGGGTGGTGGTTGATGACGGCGATCAGGCCGACGATCGCGAATCCGATGAGGATCGCGTACTCCACCACGGCCATGCCGACCTGAGTGCGCGCAGTGATCTTGATGCCGACGACCGCGATGATGAGCATGATCACGCCGACGCCGGTGCCGATGCCGATGTTCGCCCACGTGCTCGTGGAGTTGGAGCCGAAGACAGCCAGCACCGACGGGCCGAGTACCTCCACGCCGCTCACTGTCGCGATAATGTACGCCGCGATCATCAGCCAGCCGGTGATGAAACCCAGGTAAGGGCTGATAGCGCGGCCGACCCACTCGAACGACGCTCCGCAGTTGGCGTTCCACAGGTTGAGCCGCCGGTACGCATTAGCAATGATGAGCATCGGGATGGCAGTGATGATGATGATCGGTCCGCTGCCATAGGCGACGGCGGCGGCAAGGAACGGCATCGTCAGTGCTATCGACGCTGCCGGCGCCGATGATGCCATCCCGATGACGGTGTCCTGGGCAACGCCGATGGCATCCGGCTCAAGCCGGGCTGCCGGTGCGGTCGAGGCCCCGGCCAGTGCAGCGGATTGGTCTGTCATCTGAATGCTCCTCTCGCACGGAGGGGGGCCTATTCGCCTGCTGTCGGCCCGCACGCGTGCGCTGTCAGGAAAGGTGAGCTATTAGCCGCTTGCGTGATCATAGCGGCCAATTGCTGATCTTCGACAGATCATCGGTGAACTTCAGGTGTGACATCCTATATCGGCCTATCTCGACCTGTGCGGGTATCGGCTCCGGACGGGAGCCGCATTGCAAATCCCGAGGTCAGCCAGGGTGGCCCGGAGCGGGCACGGGCCGCGCTTGACGGCTGCGCGACAGGTTGCCGCCGGCCCGGCCGCCGGTGAATGGCGCCCCGTTAACCGAGCCGTAACTTGCCCCGGTGCGCACGCCCGCGCCAGGGTGGGATTCCGTCCGTCGTTGCCACTGCCGTTTCTCTGGAGGCCGCCCCATGACTGAACCGCAGGTGCTGCCGTTCCGGCCGTCGGCCGGGCAGTTCGCCTGGACGTTCGGCGGAGCTGCGCCCGTCGCGCGGATCGCGCCGGGGACCATCCTGGAACTGTGGACCGAGGACTGCTTCGCGGGCCGGGTCCGCGGGCCTGGCGACCTTGTCTCGCGGGTCTGCGAATTTCCGTACCTCAATCCGCAGACCGGGCCGTTTTACGTCGATGGCGCCGAGCCGGGCGACACGCTGGCGGTGCATTTCATCTCGGTAGAACCTGCCAGGGACTGGGCGGCCTCAACAACTGTGCCGCTATTCGGCGCGCTAACTTCCACGCATCTGACAGCCACGCTTCAGGATCCGCTGCCGGAGGTCGTCTGGATCTGGGAGCTGGACCGGTCTGCGCGCCTGTGCCGGTTCTCGGCGCGGGACAGCGATATCACGGCCGACCTGCCGATGAATCCCATGCACGGCACGGTAGGCGTGGCTCCGGCGAACCTTGAAGTCCGGTCGGCACTGGTGCCAGACGCATTCGGCGGCAACATGGACACTCCGGAGATGCGGTCAGGAGTGACCTGCTACCTCGGCGTGAACGTGCCCGGAGCGCTGCTGTCCATCGGGGACGGCCATGCCCGCCAGGGTGAGGGCGAGACGTGCGGCGTCGCCGTCGAGTGCGCGATGGACACGGTCGTGGTGGTCGATCTGCTCAAGGACCTGCCGACGCCGTGGCCGCGGCTGGAGTCAGACACGCACATCATGTCGGCCGGATCAGCCCGGCCACTGGAGGACGCGTTCCGGGTGGCGCAGCTTGACCTGGTGCAGTGGGTGGCCGCCCACTCCGGGCTGTCCCCGCTGGACGCCTACCAGTTCCTGAGCCAGGCCGTTGAGGCTCCGCTGGCCAACGTGGTCGACACCAACTACACCTCCGTGGCCAAGATCCGCAAGGACTGGCTGCCCGGGAATGCGAGCCCGGTCATGCGCGGGATGCATGACCACCTCAGCGAAGTGGCGCGTCGCTACCGCGGCTAACCCGGGAGGCCGGGAAGCGCCCGGATGCCCGCCGCGTGGCGGCGCGCGAGTTCGCGGTAGATCTCCGGATTCGTGTCAACCCACTCCCTGGCCCTGCCGCTCACCTCGCGGGCGACTCTGGCCGGAGTGCCGACGGCCAGCATCCCGTCCGGAACCGTCATGCCCGGCGGAACCGTGGACCCGGCCGCGACCAGCGCCCGGCTGCCGATGACCGCGCCGTCGAGGACCGTCGCGCCGTTGCCGATGAGGGCCTCGGTGCCGATGACGGCGCCGTGCACGACGCACAGGTGGCCAATGGTGGCGCCCTCGCCGACCTCGGTCACCGGGTCGTCGCCGCCATGCAGGACCGAGCCATCCTGAACGTTGGCGCCGCGGCGGACGAGGATCGGCCCGAAGTCAGCACGCAGGACGGCCCCGTACCAGACAGAGGCCTCGTCCTCGACGCGGACGTCGCCGATCAGAGTCGCTGTCGGAGCGATCCAGGCGGTGGGGCTGACCGTCGGCTCACAGCCCTCGAAGGCAAACAGTGGCATCCGGCAATGATCGCAGGCACGTTACGGGGAGCGGACAGTAGCCTGACATCAGCCGACGTCCGCGCAGATGAGCTGGAAGGTCCTATGACCAGACCGGGGGATCAGGCCCGGCGGGCAGCAGCTGCACCCGGCCAGCCCGAGCCCGACATAAGCTGGCTGCGCCCGTCACCACGGCTGCTTCGCGCACGCCGCATCGAGGCCGCCGCCGTGACGGTGCCGCTGGCGCTTATCGGCGGTCTGGTCGGCCAGGTGATCTCGGCCGGCGCGGGCATCGGCATCGCGGCTGCTGTGCTTCTGGCCGGGCTGGTCGCGGAGCGCTTCCTCGCGCGCAGGGTGGCGGCCTGGGGATATGCCGAGCGCGGGGAAGACCTGATGATCCGCCGGGGTGTGCTGATCCGTCGCCTCTCGGTGATTCCCTACGGCCGGATGCAGTTCATTGACGTCACCGCCGGCCCGGTGGAGCGCAGCATGGGCCTGGCCACCGTGCGCATGCACACCGCAGCGGCGGCGAGCGACGCCCGCATTCCGGGCCTGGACACCGCAGCGGCGGCACTACTCAGGGATCAGCTCGCGGCGCTCGGCGAGGCGCAGGCAGCCGGCCTGTGACGACGCCTTTCCCGCACGCACCGCCCCTGACGGAGGGGGCCGCCTGGCACCGGCTGCATCCGCTGTCGCCATTCGTGCGGGCCGGCCGCCAGATGATGAGCCTTGTCATCGTGCTGTTTGCCCTGGCCGTCCTCAACGAGCGGCAGGCGCGCGGCGATGTCGTGATCGACGCGGTAGTCATCGGGATCGCACTCGCGGGCGGGTTCATCAGCTGGCTGGTTACGCGCTGGCAGATCGCCGGCGATGTGCTCCGCGTCGAGACCGGGCTGCTGCGCCGCGACTCCCGCCGGATACCGCTGTCGCAGGTACAGGCAGTGGACGTCAGCCAGAGCGGATTCGCCCGCGTTCTCGGGCTCGCCGAGCTGCAGCTGCGGGTTGCGGGCGGCGACTCCGAGCGTGGCGGCAGGCTGGCCTGCCTTCGCGTGGCTGAGGCGGAGGAACTGCGCCGGCAGCTGCTTGCACTGGCGGGCGCGGCGCGCCGTCCTGCGAGGGCTGCGGAAGCAGGAGCCGCGCAGGCTGCGGAGCCAGGCGCAGCCGAGGACACCGCGCCTGCCGGGGGCCCGGCGCCGACTGCGGCGCCGACTGCGGCTGCGCCTGGGCCGCTCGCTGCCGGCCCGCCGTCTGCGGACTCTGCCGGGTCGCTCGCCCGCGATGCCAGGGAGGCGGCGGCGCCGGGAAGGCAGCTGTTCCGGGTACGGGCCGGTCGCCTGCCCGCTGCCATCGTGCTCACCGCCTCGGGCGTGCGGGCCCTGGTCATCGCTGCCGCGGCCGGCCTGACCGTGCAGCTCACCGGTTCGCCGGGGGTGCTGGCTCCCTTCCTGCCCGTCGTTCTCGGCGTTGTGCTCGCGCTCTGGCGCCAGTTCAACGGCGAGTACGCCACCACGATCGTGGCGGCACCGGACGGCATCCGGCTGAGTTCCGGTCTGATTCAGCGGACCGCCGAGACCATCAGGCCCGGCCGGATCCAGGCGGTCAGGCTGGTGGAACCGCTAGCCTGGCGGCCGTTCGGCTGGTGCCGGCTTGAGGTGGACGTTGCCGGCGCCCGGCAGCATCACGAGAACCAGGCCGAGGGCCAGCGGCTGCGCGCGCTCATTCCGGTCGGCTCGCGCGCCGAGGCCGACGAGATGCTGGCGGAGCTCCTGTCCTGCCGCCCGGTGCCGGACCGCCGGCCGCCCCGCCGGGTCATCTGGAAGGCGCCGCTCGGCTATCACTTCCTCGGCTGGAGCGGGGATGAGCGCTACGTCGTCGCCTCTCGCGGCCGGGTGTCCCGGCAGACGACGTGGGTCCCCCTGGAGAAGATGCAGAGCGTTCGCTGGGTCCAGGGACCCTGGCAGCGGCGGCTCGGCCTCGCGACCGTGCAGCTGGATGTGGCCGGCAAGCGCGTCAGCGCGAAGGTCTCCGACCGCGATGCCGGCGAGGCTCTGGAGATTCTCGGCCGGCTGCCTGATCTCGCCCGGGCGGCGCGGGCGCGGGCGAGCTAGACCGGCAAGCCAGCGTGCGAGATCGCCCGGACGCCTCCGTGGCTCTGCGTCATGGCTGCAGCACGGCGAACGCGATCACATTGCTGAGGTAGTGACCGGTCGCCGGATCGAACGTGCCGCCACAGGTGATGAGCCTGAGCTGAGCGTTGGGAACGGGACCGTAGATATCGGCCGTGGGGAACTTCGACTTCAGGTAGGTCCGGACGGCGGTCACCTTGAACACCGCTAGCGAGCCGCGGCCGCGCTGCACGTACACCAGGTTGCCTGGCCGCAGGTCACGCAGGCGGAAGAAGACTCCCGGCCCGATGTAGGAGTCGATGTGCCCGGCGATGACAGCCGAGCCGGGCTCGCCGGGCCGCGGGCTGCCGGTGAACCAGCCGGCGACCGACGTGCTGGCCGGCACCTGCAGCGTTCCGGCGGAGCTCACGCCGAGCTTGATGAGACGCGTCCTGACCCCGATCGCGGGAATGACCAGGCCGGTAGGCCGCGGCACAGTCTCAGGCTGCGCCGGCGGGACGGCCGCGATCTTCCCGGCGGGGATGGGCACAAGTGAGGGCGCCCCGGTCGGATTAACCGCGGGCCGCCCGGTGTGGCTGGCCCGGGCGAGACCGGCCGCGGCCCCGCACACGATGAGGACGCCGACAAGGACGGCCACCACTGCCCATGGCCGGCGGATCAGCCGGATGGGCGAGGCGTGGCGGCCGTCCCTGTTCGGGCGCTGCTCTATCGGAGAATCAGCGGGCATGCAGTGCAGGCCGCCGCCGGCGCGTTACCAGAAGCAGGCCGCCTGCAGCGAAGAACAGCCCGGCGAGACCTGCGGCAGCCCATGGCAGCAGTGCTGCGCCGGGACGTGGCGCCGTCCCGCCGAACCCGGTCTGCGGAGCACCCGCGGGGTCGACCTTGCTGCCCTCCGCGTCCATCAGATCGTCGATCGCCAGTTTTCCGTGCTCGTCCAGGATGACGAGGGTGTGCAGCGAGCCGGCCGTCAGGCTGACCGATGCCGTGGCCTTCTCGCTGCTCCCGGTCACGTGAACGGTCCAGGTACCCGGGCTGACCGCGACGTAGGACGTGACGTTGGCGAACTTCAGGTTCGTTGCCAGCGCGGCCGAGCCTGCCTTGACGGTCACGACGTCCTGGTCCATGGACGCCTGGATGACCCGGACCAGGGACTTGCCCGGCGGGGTGGTCAGCCGGTCGGGGATCACCTGCAGCCGCAGTCCGGATGCTGGCCCGACCCCGGCGACGGTGTAGGCGTGGCCGGAGCGGATGTCCACTGCCGTGGACAGCACCGGCTTGGTGCTGGCGGCGGCTCCGGCCGCGCGCATCGCGACCGTGTAGTCGCCGGCTGCCACCTGCTCGAACGGCGAGACGGTGCCGTAGCTGACGTGCTTGAGGACGATCATGGCGTTGGAGTTGCCGAACGAGTACAGGTAGACGTCAACAGCCGGGGTGTTAGGCGACAGGTGCGCGAGCCTGATCCAGCCGACGCCGGTCGAGGCGGAGGCAGGCGGGGCGGCGACCGCAAGCTGGCTCATGGTCAGGCCGACAGCGGCGATAGTGCCGGCTGCCGCGACCCGCGCCAGCCTGCTGAGGAAGGTTGCTTTTCTCATCTGGAGTCCCTTTCAGAGCAGGGAGTGGGTAGGTGGCCGGGTCTCACGGCGAAACCCCGGCGCCGAGCAGTCCGGTTGGGCTGGGGGCAGTGAACGTGATCTCTACTACAGTCGTGCGGCCGTGCTGGTGCTGAGAGATATCCGGCCGCAGCGGAGGCCGCTGCGCCCGCAGGAATCCGAGTAGCTGACTGAGGTAGCCCGCTGTCGGAGCGGTGACTGTCAGCTCGCGGAACGGAACGCCGGGCGCTGCACCAGGGCCCGCATCCCCGAAGCTGACGATCTGGACCCCGAGCTTGTGCGTCAGGGCCGCGAGGGTGATGAGGAGCCGCGAGTCGACGCGGCCGGCTGTCAGCTGCGCAAGAGCAGGCGCCGGAGCGTGGATGGCCTTGTTGCCTGCGAGCTCGCTGCCTGCCTGCTTGCGAGCCGCCAGGTCGGCACGCAGGGCGGGCAGGTAGGCGACGGCGCCGCCGACCGCGGTGACGCGGACCTGGACCAGGTTTCCGCTACCGCCGAAACTGGCGATGATGAGGGGTGCGTAGACGGTTGCCAGCCGGGGGCCGAGCTGGCTGCGGACTGTTGCCGTGGCTACGACGATGCCCGAGCCGAGCGGATCACCGGAGGAGGAACTGATCGGGGACAGGCTCGCGGCCGGGAATCCGTCCTGCTGAAGCGCGTCGCACATGAGCTGATCGCACGCGACGATCACGCCATGATCAACCTGCCCGGCGACCCAGGCGGCTGCCTGCTGCCGGCTGGCCTCGGCGGCCGCCAGTGCCGCGGAGCTGCCCGGATTCGCCCGGCCGGCCGAGCTGGCCGACGGATCGGCCGGAGCCGATGACTGCGTGGCGGGCGTCTGTCCTGCCGTCTCTCCCTGGCTCTTGCCGACGACGACGGCGGCCGTCAGCGCGCCCGCCACAACGAGAACGGCCGCGGCCGCCTCGGCCAGGCCGCGGTACCGCCGTGCCCGCCCCGTACGGCCGCGCCGCGCAGGAACGACATGGCGCTGAATCCACAGCCGGAGCGTTGTCGCTATCACCGTCGCCCATGACGGTTCCGGCGGCGGACGGCTGTCGTTCGTCAAACCTAGCCACCCCCAGACCGCGTTAGAAATAAGACGCGGTCCTAACCGCGCTAGTTCACCACATCACGGGCAGTAGTTGTAGCGAAACGTGATATTTATGGCATGGTTCTCATCATCTGGGCGGCAGCGGGCTCTTTGCAACATGAAACGTGCACATTGCCCCGGTGCCCGATTGCGACGTTCCCGCCGCGGACGCGCGCCCGTTCTCGAGGCTGGCGCTGGCCGGGTATCGGGTCCTGATCTCCTCTACACCATGCTCTGGACGGCGATCTGGCACAGGTCCGGCAGCCTGGTCTCAGCTGCGCGGGCGGCGATCTGCACGCCGGCCCAGGCCAGCGCGACGCCGTAGGCGGCGGAGCAGACGATCAGAGCCGGTGCCCGGACTGCGGCAGGCGCGGTGCCGGTGAACGCGGCCACCACTATGACCGGAGTGGCCGCGACGGCAACACCGCCCACGCTGGCGAGGATCCCGCCGAAGGTGTAGGCCCCGTAGCCCTGCGCAGCCTGGCGCATGGGGCTACCGGCTCGCTTGGCCATCGGATAGGCAAGGGTGACCGTGAGGATGTTGCTCAGTCCCAGTGCCGCGCCAAGCCCGGCCAGTGCCACCGCTGCGGCCGCTACGCCCAGCGCCGGAGCCCTGACCGCGGCCGCCAGGCCGAAGCAGATCGCGACAAGCAGCGGTGCCGCGATCACGCCGAGCGCGACGTTCTGGCCGGAGAAGTAGGCCCGCAAAGAGCGGCGGCTGGTCAGCGCGAGCGCCTCGGTGACGAACGGCGGGCCAGTCAGGCCGACCGAGTTGGCGTGGAAGTACCCGACGAAGCCGGCGCCGACGACGGCGCTGCCGATTACGACGGCGGGATGCTTGTGCTGGCCGGCGGTCCCCAGGATGGTGCTGGCCGACACGACCACCATGATGACCGCGGTCATGGCCCAGTAGACCAGCATGGTGGGCTCGCGGCGCTGGTAGATCCAGAACCGGGCTGCCACCGCGCCCCGCAGCCCGTAGCGGGCCAGCGGCAGCGCAGTGCCGCGCAGCTGCGATGACCCGCTGGAGGTGTCGGCGGTGACCAGGGCGCGGCTCAGGGACCGTATCCACAGCCAGCCCAGCACGATGATGACGGCGGCCAGCAGCCCCAGCCGCGCCAGGGCGGTGCCGGGATGGCCTTCCGAGGCGTCCTGGATCGCGTGCGCGGCCAGGCCCGGCGGAAGCCAGCGCATCCACGCGTCGACGCCGGCGAAGCTCGCCGCGGTGATCCCGCCCTGGGCCGCTGCCCTGGGTATCACCTGGCCGAGCAGCTCGATCACGGCGAAGATGGGAATGAACAGGAAGACCGCGAGGTCCTTGCCGCGGCGTGAGCGCAGCAGCCTGGCCATGCTGGTAGTCACCAGCCGGGCCAGCGTGATGCAGAACAGGACCTGCAGTACCACCGCGACCACTGCGACCAGCAGGCCAAGCGCGCCGTGGGCCAGGCCGACCGTCACCCCCAGCAGGCCGATCAGGTTGGCCAGCGGCCAGGCCCCGGCAGCAGATGCGGCCAGCAGCCCGACCGCGAGCGGGCGGGTCCGCAGCGGGTAGAGCGACACCGTGGCCGGGTCGAGTGTGCCGTCCAGGCCGAACGCGAAAACCGGCAGGACAAGCCAGCCGAGCGCGAACGCGCTGAAGATGACCGTGGTCAGGTCCACCGACGCGCTCAGGCCGCGGAACTGGCTCAGGACAAAGAACGTGCCGACCGCCACCACGAAGGCAAAGAACACGCTCAGGATGAACGACGTCTGGGCAGCGGTGGACGAGCGGAGCGCGTTGAGCAGCAGCCGCAGCTTCAGCTGGACGAGGAGCCGAGCCATGACAGCACCTCCTCATCACTCGCCCGCGGGCCGACCAGGTCGATGAACGCACGCTGCAGGGTCTTGCCGCCGCGCACCTCCTCGGTTGTTCCGCTGGCCACGATCTTGCCCTGATCGATGATGGACACGTGGTCGCAGAGCTGCTCGACCAGCTCCATCACGTGGCTGGAGAACAGGACCGTCGAACCCGAGCCGGCCAGGCGCGTCAGCAACCGGCGGATCACATCCGCCGAGATCGGATCGACGCCCTCCAGCGGCTCATCCAGGAACAGCACCGGCGGGTTATGGATTAGAGCGCAGCCGAGCGCGGCCTTCTTGCGCATGCCGGTGGAATAGTCGGCGACTAGCCGCTTGGCATCAGCGGCCAGGTCCAGCACTTCCAGCAGCTGCCCGGCCCGCGACCGCGCCTCGGCGGCAGGGAGGCCGCGCAGCCGCCCGGCGTATTCCAGCATTTCCGCACCGCTCAGCCGCTCGAACAGCCTGGCCTCGGCCGTTACCACCCCGATTACTGCCTTGGCGGCAACCGGGTCCGCCCACACATCCAGCCCGTTGATCATGACCTGGCCGGCGTCCGGGCGCAGGAGGCCGGTCATCATGGACAGGGACGTGGTTTTCCCGGCCCCGTTCGGCCCAACCAGCCCGGCAAGCGAGCCTGCGGCGATCTCCAGATCGACCCCGGCCACCGCTTCCTTCTGACCGAAACTCTTGCGCAGCCCGCGCACCTCGATGGCTGGCTTACTCATCGCTTTCTCCTTGCCCGCGTACTGCTACCGCTCGGACTTCTTTTCCGCTGTCTCTTCGGCTAGCCCGCCGAACAGCTGGGCGTAGTCGTAGGCCGCCTCGGGTGTCGCGCGCACCGCGGCGTCAATCATCTTGGCGTCCTCGCCGACCAGAATCCGCCAGGAACCCGAGCGAACCCCGTCCAGGATGATGGTCGCCGCCTGCGCCGCGCTGAGCGGGGCCTTGTCCCGGAAGTCCGTGCTCGCCTGGGCGAGCATACGGCGCAGGTCATCGGCGGACGCGCCGTCGGGCAGCACGCCCGCCGCGATCAGCCCGGCCTGCGCGTCGGGGGAGATGAGGTCGGCCAGCTGGGCGTCGGTCATGGCCTCAGGTTCGGGCAGGCCGCGGGCCCGGAGGCTGTTGGCGACGATGTCGGTGCCCACGTGCCCCGGCATCACGACGGCGACCCGGACACCGGGCGCATTGGTGCGCAGGTCTTCGATGAGCGCCTCGGAGAACCCCTTGATGGCGAACTTGGCCGTCGCATAGGCAGTGTTCGGCGCGCCCGGGCCGAGCGCCGCCCAGAATCCGTTCACGCTGCTGGTGTTAACCAGGATGCCGTCGCCGCTGGCGATCAGCAGCGGCAGGAACGCGCGGGCGCAGTAATACACGCCCTGCCAGTCGACGGCAAAGGTGCGCTCCCACTCCTCCCGGCTGTCGGTGACGAAGCTGCCGCCGCCGCCGATGCCGGCATTGCTGAAGACCAGTTCGACGTGCTCGCGGGCGTGCCTCTCAAGCAGCTCGTCGCGGAACCGCAGGACCTGCGCCTCGTCGGAGACGTCGCAGGCATGGGCGGTGACCCGCGCGGACGCCGCGGCGCCTGACTGCGCCACGGCCGCGGTGTGTACGACAGCATCCTCGTGCCAGTCGCACGCCGCGACCGAGCATCCCTGAGCCGCGAGCTGGATGACGAGCTCACGGCCCATCCCCGAGCCACCGCCCGTCACTACTGCGAGCTTCCCTGCAAACGAATCCACTGTCACTCCCTCGGCCGGCTCAGGGTGGACGTCGTCCTCATTTAAAACTGATATCACTATGCTAGACTGCTGGTATCAGGTGCGTCAAGCGAGGTAAGGCAGTGAGTGATCGCAAGGCCGTGCCGCTGCGGCTGGACCCTGCCGTGCACGACGCCCTGGCCAGATGGGCCAGCGAAGAACAGCGCAGCACCAACGCACAGATCGAGTACCTGCTGCGCCGGGCACTGGCCGGCTCCGGCCAGCTGCCCCGCCATGCGGGCCAGATGGCGCCCCGCGGGCGGCCGCGAGCCAGCAGCCCGCCCGAGACCACCTGACCGGCGCGCGACGAATCAGCGGTCCGGCCGGGACCGGCGGGGCACAGCCTGACTGGCCACAGCCGCCAGATTAGACCGCAGGTCACCGGCCAGATGCGCACGTCAGGGCCGGGTTCGGCTACGATGCACCGAGTCCCCGCCGGTGTAGCTCAGTTGGCAGAGCAGCCGTCTTGTAAACGGCAGGTCAGCGGTTCGATCCCGCTCACCGGCTCCCCGTGGCAGGTATCTGACCACTGCAGACGAAATCCTCGCGTACCGAGTCCGCTCCGTACGCGCCGCGGACGCCCCCGGGCGTGCGCCCATAAGGGGGCTTACCCTCGGCTTCATGGCCAATCAGATCGAGTACTTCTGCACCCACAGTGCGCACGACCCCGAGACCCTGACGCATCACATGAACAGCATGGCCCGCGCGGGCTGGGACCTCCTGACAGTCGACTTCGCCATCAGGGGCGAGACCGGCTTCCACACGTTCTTCTGGCGGCGGCACGTCAGGGCGTCCGACTAGGCGCTTAGCGCCGGCTGGCTTCCTGCGCGACGCGCTCAAGCTGGCTGCGGTAGCTCCCCCACCACGCCTGGTCGGTAGCACGGAGGTTGTCGTCGTCAGCCTGCAGCCCGGCGGTCCCGTCGATGAGCTCGCGGACGATATCGGCGTGCCCGGCGTGCCGGTGGGTCTCGGCGACCACGTGCACGAGGATCAGGTGCAGCGTCACCGCGCTGCGGTCGCCCGGCCACCACGGCACGTAGCCAGGCGCGTCCAGGTCCCGCGTCCGGATGGTCTCATCCGCGTGCGCCCACGCCTGCCGGTACATGCCGACGATCTGCTCGCGTGACTCATCGGCGGTGGCCCACATGTCAGCGTTGTTCCTGGCGTCGTCCTCAGTCCAGGGGCGCGGGCCGCTGGGGGGCCGCCCGAAAGCATCCCCGAGGTACCACAGCTCGACCCCGGCCAGGTGCTTGACCAGTCCGAGCAGGTTGGTGCCGGTCGGCGTCAGCGGGCGCCGGATGTCGTATTCAGAGAGCCCGTCGAGCTTCCACAGCAGAGCTTCACGGGCGGCCTGCAGGTAACGGTGCAGGTCGGCTTTAGGGCCCGCTCCTGTCATGCCGGGCAGTCTGCCACATGGTGCTGACAGCCCAGCCTGAGCCGCAATAGCCCTGGCACCCCTCTGCAGATCTTCTAAACTGGCCATGCTCCGCCAGGGAGCGGGCAGCTTGGAGTCGGGGTGACTGGGCGCAAGATCACTGTGCGGTCGTCGGCCGCTGATTCGGTGCTCGAGCTGACTGTCCTGGGCGGCCTGCGGTCGAAATCGGTGAACGCCAGCTACGGGCTGGCCCGCCTGGACTGCTTCGGGTGGGGGATCAGGCTGCGCAGCAGCGCCCGATGGCTGCGATGGCTGCTCCCAGCGTGGGAGGCGCGCTACGACGAGCTGGTCAAAGCCCAGCTCATCACGGTCCCGCTAGGCAACCGCGGGGTGCGCTTTCAGCCGGCCGACGGAACCTCGCCGATCATCTTCTGGACCTTCAAGGGCTCGATCATTCTCGACCAGCTTGAAGCGCATGGGGTGACTGTGAATCGCAACGTGACTCGGCTCCGGCAGACCGGCGGGCTCCGGCAGCAGCTGTGACGATTCGTCTCCGCCTCAGTATCAGCCGGGCAGCACGCCGTCGACGACGGCCTCGGGCTCGCGCGCCAGGATCTGCCGCACGGTCTGGTCCGGGCTCAGCGCCGAGGTGTCCAGCCACAGCCCGATCCGCGGCGTCTTCGCCAGCTGCCGGTCCAGATCCTCAGGGGTGAACTCGCCCGGCCGGTAGGCCAGCTTTCCGGTGGCCGCGTGGCGCTGCTCCTCCCGCTGCCGGATCACGTCAAGGGACGGCCGGAGGACGACAAGATGGCGCGGCCTGCCGCAGACCGCCTGGAGCCAGCGCATGACATCGGCGCCGAAGATGTTGTCCTGCACCACCGTGCAGAATCCCGCGGCGCAGTACTCCCCGGCTGTCAGGGCAGCGAGCCGGTACCGGAGGTCGAGGAGCCGCCTGGCCTCCGCGGTCCTGGTGTCGCCGGCGTGGACCCAGCCCCTGACAGCCCAGCGGTAGAACTGCCCGCCCCGGATGTGCACACCCCGATCAGCCTGCCGGGCCAGCAGGTCCGCGATGGTCGACTTGCCGGCTGCCTGCACGCCCGTAATCAGCCAGACTCCGTCAGGCACGAACGTCGCCCTGCCGCTCAGCCCCGCCGGGCAGGCCGAACATCGGCAGGCACGGATCCAGGCCCGCGATCCTGACCGGAACGACAGCGCGCGCCGCCCAGGTCTGCCGGTCCAGCCGGAGGCGGACGTTGGTCACCGGGCGGTCGCGGCTGACCTGCCGGTTGATGCCGTCGAGCGCATAGCCGAGCTTGCGCGATACGCCCAGCGACGCCGCGTTGTCCGAGCTCGCGCTCGATACCGCGTACTGCGCGCCGAGACCGGCGAAGGCCAGGTGCAGGACGGCAGCCCGCATTTCCGTGCCGATGCCCTGGCGCTGATGCCCGAGACCGAGCCATGATCCCGTGCTCACCTCCCGCAGGAGCGCGAAGTCGTGGCCGGAGATGCCCTGGGTGCCGACAACGGTCCCGTCGCGAACGACGACGAGCTGAAGCGCCCACTGCTGCGGCGTCCAGGCCGCGCGCTGCGACCAGTGAAACTGCAGCACGCTGCGTGCCCGCTCGAGTGGTGTGACATCTGTCCAGGCCGTCTCGAACGGCTGGACCGCCGGGTCGTGAACCCCGGCGGCGGCCAGCTCAGCCAGGGCGTCCAGGTCGGCCTCACCCGGAAGCCTCAGCTCCAGCCTCGGCGTCTGCAGCCGGAGCGCGGTCAGCGGCCACCACTGTGTCATGCCGGTCATTGTCCCGCGCCCGCACGACGGGCGGCATCCGGATTACGCCCGGCCTCCGATCCGCCGGGAGCTGCCTGCGGGCGCCGCCGGAGCGATCGTGCTGAGGCGGTCCCGGCTGCGCCGGGGCGGCGGCTGCCGCAGACTGGGGGTGCTGGCCTGCGGGCCAGTTCAGGCACCGGGCAGACCGGGCTAATCTGTGACGTGCCGCGCGGGATGACCGGAGTCTTCGCGCAGAATCCGGCTGGAGGCCGCGTGCAGTATCAGTTTTCCAGGATGGTCGCCGGACCGTTCCTCCGGATGCTGGTCAGGCCGACGGTCATCGGTGCCGAGAACATCCCGCCGTCCGGGCCGGCGATCCTGGCCTCCAACCACCTGTCCGTGATTGATTCCATCTACCTGCCCCTGATGCTGGCGCGGCCGGTCAGCTTCGCGGCCAAGTCGGAGTACTTCACCGGCACCCGGCTGCGTGACAGGGCCGTGGGCGCCTACCTGCGCTCGACGAACCAGCTGTCGACCGACAGGGCCGGCGGACAGGCCGCCCTGGGCATGCTTGAGGCCGCGCTCGCGCACCTGAACTCAGGTCAGCTCTTCGGCATTTACCCGGAGGGAACGAGGTCTCCTGACGGACGGCTCTACCGCGGCCGCACGGGAGTGGGGTTCCTGGCCCTCCATTCCGGCGCACCCGTCATCCCGGTCGCCATGGTCGGAACGGACCGCATCCTGCCGCCTGGCCGCCGCCTCCTGCGGCCCGGCCGGATTGAGATCCGGATCGGCGAGCCACTGGATTTCGCGCAGTTCCGCGGGCAGCCGGCCGGGGCGAGGCAGCGCCGGGCGGTGACCGACGAAGTGGTGCGGGCCATTCAGAAGCTGTCCGGCCAGGAGTTCATGCCGATGTACGCGTCCGTCCGCAAGGAGCAGCTCGCGGCCGAGCACGGCGGCAAGGCCGGGCAGGCCGCGGCGGCACGCTAGCCGGACGTCCCGCCGCCTACTCGTGCCGGCGCCAGTCCGCCTGCCTGCTCTCGCCTCATTCGCCGGCGCGCTGCTCGCTATCGTCGTCGCGGCGGACCGGGTTCCAGACGAAGATCGGCCGGCCATCGTCAGGCCCGGCTGCCGGGTTTGGCTTGACCTGCTGCCACGGTGACGGCTCACTGCCGTCGACCGGCTCCCACAGCGACCCGCTCGGTGACCTGGGTGCCGCTGCCTGCGACGCACGGGGCTGCCGGACGGGAAGGCCGGACGGGGCGATCCGCTGCTGTGCAGCCTCCGGAGCCGGGAACGACTGCTGCCGGTCAGGCTGCCAGGGGCGCTCGGGGCGGCGCGGCTGCCACGGCTCATCCGGCCCGCTGCCGGCCGGGCTCTGGCTGCGCGCCGTCTCCGCGTACCCCTGCGAAGGGCGCGCGTCCTGCTGCCAGCTTCCGCGCTGCGCGAGCCGGCTCACGTCCTCGGCGCTCGCCCAGTGCGCTGACCTGGCCTGGTCGAGCGCAGCGGCCCAGTCGGCCGCCCCCGGCTCGGCCGGAGCCCCGTTACCGGCGGCCGGGTCGTAACCCGCGGGCGCCCCGGTCCCTGGTGCACGCGGACCAGGCTGCGCCGGCGGGACGTAGTGGGCGGGAACTGCGGCCCAGTCCGCCGGGCCGGGCTGCGCCGGCGGGACGTAGTGGGCGGGAACTGCGGCCCAGTCCGGCGGACCGGGCTCGGCCTGCAGGCCGTAACCGGCGGCCGCTCCGGTCTCTGGTGCACGCGGGCCGGTGCGCTCTGCGGGGTCCGTCCGGCTGGGCAGCGGCGTCCGGCTCGGCTGGTCCGGCTGGCGTGCCGGACCGGGCAGATTCGCTCGCGTGCCGGGCTGATCTGCAGCGCTCGCGGGACCAGCCGGGGCGGATCGCCCGGACGACTCGCCCTGCCAGCCGTGCTGCTCCGCCGCTCCGGAGCGAGCCGGGTCGGCCAGGCGCCCCGGCGCTGCTGTCCAGGGCAGTTCTCCCTGAGGCGCCGAGGCTGGCTCCCACGGCGGCGCTCCGGAGACCAGCGGCCGCCTCGCTACAGCGCGTGAAGCCGGACCGTGTGCGGGGGGTCGGCCGGGCTCGGCCTGGCCAGGCAGCAGCACGGGCCCGATAAGCGACAGCCGGCCGTCAGGCCGGTCCGGCCCCGGCGCGAACAGTCCATGATCGGAATCGTCGTAGCCGCTCGGCAGCGCTGCCCTGGCGGGGCGGTCGGCGAGCCCGGGCCGCCCGGGCGAGGAGACCGGCGCGTTGAAGACCTCGAGCATCCGGTCTGCCTCGGGTCCGGCGGCCTGCGGATAGCGCGACTGCGCCTGCCGGCGCGTCCACTCCGCGGGCACCGCGAGCTCGGTACCGGGACGGCGACGGCGCCCCGTCGCCGCGTACACGGCGATGATCAGCAGCAGGAGGACGAGTACGCCCCCGGCGATCTCCCCGGCCCTGACGAGCTGTGCTCCGATGCCCTGACTTGCCGGGGATCCGGCCACCCCGGCGGGCGCCACCAGCGGCTGCGCCCCGGCGCCGGCCCGGTCAGCCGGCGGCGTGGCGAGCAATGCGGCCGCCGCCATCGCCTTGTCGGCGTTGACCGTGCCGTAGCCGGAGCCGTCGCTCAGGCCGTGCGCCGGGCGGAACACCGTGCTCGTGGTGAGAGCCTGCCGGACCTGGGCCGCGGTGAGCCCCGGGTACCGGGATCTGAGCAGCGCGGCGATCCCGGACACCACGGCGCTGGCCGCGCTCGTGCTGTTCATCGTCTGATAGCCGCCGGCGTTCGAGGCCGCCACTACACCCGCGCCTGCCGCCGTCAGCGTCACGTAACTCTGATGACTGGACCAGGGCGCCTTGACGAACGCCGAGTTGAACGCGCCGACTGCGATCACGCCGGGGTAGGCGGCCGGGTAGTTCGGCGCGTCTGTGGTGGCCGCGTTATCGCCTGCCGGGGCGACGAGCACGACGTTGCGGCTGAGCGCGTAGGCGACGGCGGACTGCTCAGCCGCGCTGCCGCCGGCCGCTGCGGTGGCACCGCCCGTGCCAGCCGCGTCCGGCTGCCCCGGGTCGGCAGGCAGGTCGATCACCGTGGCGCCGTGGCTGACCGCATACCGGATGCCTGCGGCAATCGCGGCGGGGATGGCGGCCGCAACTGCGGGCTCGGTGAGATCGGGATCGTCTGCCGGAAGCGTGACCGGAACGGACAGGATGCGGGCCTTCGGCGCGACCCCGATGATGCCGTCACTGCCCGCCGAGCCATGGCCGCGCCCGGCGATCAGGCTGGCGATTGCCGTTCCCTGCTCAGCGAGGTACTGGCCGGATGCGACCGGCGCGCCGGACGGAGCAGGCGCTGAAGTGACCGCGCCCGACAGGTCAGCCTGCTGGGTGTCAACGCCGTCGCTCAGCACGGCGATGGTCACGCCGTCGCCCTGAGAAGCCGCCCAGGCACCGGTGACGCCGAGCGAGCTGAGCCACCACTCCGAGTGCCTGACCTGGTCAGCGCTGGCCGGCAGCGCAGACAGCCCGAGCGAGACGGCCGCGGCGCCGGTGGCGATGAGTGCCATGACGGTGCGGGGGAACCTCAGTGGCACGCCGTCCTAGCCTTCCATGGTGGGTACCGCATATTGTGCCATGTTCTAGCTATTTGAGTGCTATCTGCGTGAATCTCAGCGCCCCCGGCGAAGGCCCAGGCAGGCGGCCGGCTCAGGTCCCGTGAGCCTGCCCGATGCGGACGTGCGCGCCCGGCGGAAGCCCGAGCTGCTGCGCTGCGTCACCGGAGTTGATGGCCAGCGAGATGAGGCCCGCACTGTCGGTGAACGCGACGATCTCTCCCGGCGCTCCGGCTGCGAACGTATCCAGGTAGGGAACGGTGAACTGGCGGCGTCCGCACCGCACGATGACCGGGGAGCCGATGCCGATGCCAAGCCGTCCGGCGTCGGCTGCCGGGATGGACAACTGCACGTTCCCGAACCGGTCTACTGACATGACCTCACCCTCCGCGGCACCATCATGCAGCCTGCTGGTAGGAGCGGGCAGCGTGACCAGGTCGTCGATGCCGACCTTGTCGCCGGCCTCGGCCAGGTCCAGGCCCGCGGCCAGATGCGCGGCCACCGGCATGAAGATGTCGCGGCCGTGGAAAGTCGCCGAGACCGGATGCAGCCACAGCTCTCCGTTCGTCAGCTGGACCGCCTCGCTGCCACCGCCGAGCCCCGCGACTGCCCACGACAGCAGTCCGTTGTCCGGGCCGACGAGGATGCTGCCGCCCGCAGCCACCGCGACCGCGCGGCGGGCAGTGCCGACGCCGGGGTCGACGACCGCGACGTGAACGGCGGGCGGCAGGTAGGCGACGGTCTGCGCCAGCACCGCGGCGCCGCGGCGGACGTCGCCAGGCTGCACCAGGTGAGTGATGTCGATGATCCTGGCCGCCGGGGCGATTCTGGCTGCCGCCCCGTGGCAGGCCGCGACGAATCCGTCCTCCAGGCCGTAGTCGGTGAGGAAGCTCAGGTAGCTATAGACGGTCACGACTGGTCAGCGTAGTTTGCCGGTGGCCCCGCGCATAGGGCGAGGGGCAGCGGCCCGATCGTCGGCGGCTGCCTAAGATGGGCAGACGGCGCGGGTTGCCAGGAGGCCGGGTGGCGGGATTGTCCGAGCGCGACATGCGCATCCTGGCCTTCGAGCGGAGCTGGTGGCGGGTCGCGGGGGCCAAGGAGCGGGAGATCCTGGAGGTATTCGGCATGCCGGTCACCAGGTATTACCAGCTGCTGAATGAGCTCATCGACCGGCCCGAGGCGGCCGAGTTCGACCCCGTGCTGGTGACCCGCCTGCGGCGGCAGCGAAGCAGGCGGCAGCGAATGCGCTCGGCACGGCCGGACTAGCGCAAGACCGGGGACGCCGAATGACCGGGGACACCGAATGACCGAGGACACCGAGCGCCAGCGTGCTGTTGCCGGCCTGCCGGTCCCGGCAACCGCCGAGGGCAGAGCCGGGCTGGCCGCGCTGATCGCCGATCCCGAGCGTGCGCTGATCGCTGTCGACTTCGACGGCACGCTCGCCCCGATCATCGACGACCCCGCTGCCGCCCGCGCGACGCCGGACGCTACCCGCGCGCTCACCCGCCTGGCCGGAAGGGCCGGAACCGTGGCGATCATCACCGGGCGCCCGGCGGCTGATGCGGCCAGCTTCGCCGGCGTCGCGTCCGTTCCCGGCGTGATCGTGCTCGGGCATTACGGGATGCAGCGCTTCGAGCGGGGCACGGTGTCGAGTCCGCCGCCGCCGCCCGGCCTGAGCGTGGCCCGCGCCGAGCTGCCGGCGGTGCTGTCGGCGGCAGGGGCGGACCCGGGCACCTGGATCGAGGACAAGGGCGACGCGCTTGCGGTGCACACCCGCCGCGCCGCACGGCCCGACGCGGAGCTAGGTCAGCTGCGCGCCCCGCTGGCCGGCCTGGCCGCCAGGACCGGCCTGGCGCTGGAGCCGGGCAGGCTCGTACTTGAGCTTCGTCCGCCGGGAGCGGACAAGGGGCGCTCGCTCACTTCCCTGGCACGCGAGCGGGCACCTGAGGCGATCTTGTTCTGCGGCGACGACCTCGGCGACAGGCCCGCGTTCGCCGCGGTGCGCGAGCTGCGCCAGACCGGCACGCCGGGGCTGCTGGTCTGCAGCGGCTCCGCTGAGGTGCCGCAGCTTGCTGCCGAAGCCGACCTGGTCGTCGACGGGCCGGCCGGGGTCGCGGCATTCCTGGGCGGCCTCGCTGGCGCGTTCGGCGCCTAGCAGGCCGCTCGTCGTGCGGCGGCCCGCCGGCTGCTAGCAGGCGCCGGCCCGATCGAGCGCCTCGACCTGCTCGGCGAGCCAGCGGCTCGGCGGCATCGCCGCCGAGGCAGCGGCCAGCGCGGCACTGCGGCGGCTGCGCTCCTCGTCGCTCATGGTCAGGGCCTCGTGCAGCGCCTGCGCGGTCTGGCTCACGTCGAACGGATTCACCAGCAGTGCCTCGGCGCCCAGTTCCGCGGCCGCGCCCGCCTCCGTGGACAGGACAACCGCACAGCCCCCGTCCGATAGGATCGGTCCTTCCTTGGCGACCAGGTTCATCCCGTCCCTGATCGGGTTGACCAGCATGACGTCTGCCAGCCGGCAGGCCGCCAGCGAGCGCGCATAGTCGTCATGAACGTCGAGCAGCAGCGGGTCCCAGCCCGGAGCGGCGAACTCGTCCTGGATCTGCCTGGCCATGCGCTGGACCGCGGCGGTGTACTCCCGGTACTCCGGCAGATCGTGCCGCGACGGATAGGCGAAGGCCACGTGCACGACCTTCCCGCGCCACTCGGGCCGGGTGCGCAGCAGCTCCCGGTACGCCTCCAGGCCGCGGACGATGTTCTTCGACAGCTCGGTGCGGTCGACCCGGACGATCAGCTTGCGCCCGGCAGTGGCGTCCGCGAGCGCTGCCATCCGGCTCAGCACGTCGCGCTCGGCCGCCCGAGCCCGCAGCTGGCCGGCATCGACGCCGAGCGGGTGCACGCCGATGCTGGTCACGTGGCCGTCGCAGGTGACCTGGCGCCGGCCGGCGTCCACCTTCGCGCCGAGAAACTGCTCGCAGCAGTCGACGAAGGCGTCAGCCCAGCGCCGGCACAGGAAACCGGCGTGGTCGGCACCGAGAATTCCGGCCAGGACCTCGCGGCTGACGTCGTCGGGCAGTATCCGGTAGTAATCAGGCGGGGCCCACGGCGTATGCGAGAAATGCGCGATCCTGACTCCCGGCGCGCTCCGCGCCAGCAGGTGCGGCGCCAGGCACAGGTGATAATCCTGGATGATCGCGCGGGCGGGCGGGCCGCCGTGCTCCGCGGCGGCCGCCGCCGCATCGGCGAGCGCGGCTGCGAACATCTCGTTGTAGCTGCGGAACGCCTCCCAGTCGCGCGCGAAGCTGGGGCCGAAACTCGGCTGACTCGGCGTGGCGTAGAGCATGTGGTGCACGAACCACAGGGTGGAGTTCGCCACGGCGTTATAGGCCCGCTGGAACAGCGCCGGCGGGATATCGAGCATCCGGACCTCGGCGCCGCCGCCGGTCAGGCCGGGATCGATCATGCCTCCCGGAGCGGCCTGTGCCGCCACCCGGTCGCCGTCGGTCAGTGCGGCGCAGACCCACAGCATGTCTGTACTCTCCGCTACCGCGGACAAGCCAGACACCATCCCGCCGCCGCCGCGCCTGGCGGACAGGCGGCCGTCATCGCCCAGCGAAAAGGAGACTGGCCCCCGGTTGGACGCGATCAGAATTCGCCCGCCGGCCTGCGCTTCGCCCACAAACTGCGAGCCTAATGTCCGGCTGCCGGGCTGCCAGCGGCAGGCCTAGGCCGATGCCCGTATTCCGCGCTCCTGTCACTGACTGTCAGCCCGCGAGCCTGATGGCTAGTGCAGCCAGGCGGGTGGCGGCCCTGAGTTTCCGGCGGAATCCCGGGTTGGGCAGCACAGCAACGTCAGGTTAAGATTCGGTACACAACTGCATATCGCTCATCCAGAGGGGTGGAGGGAACGGCCCGATGAAGCCCCGGCAACCATCACGTTGATCGTTTTTCCGCTGTAGCGAGCCCGATGACGCAGCGCAGCCGTAGCGGCGAGGTCGTCACGTGACAGGTGCCAACTCCGGCCCGCGGCATCAGCCGCCGGGACAGATGAGGAGAGAGGCCTCGCCAGTGAGTACCACGCTGACCAACGCAGCATCACCGACTATCCCGTCGTCCTTCGGATTCGCCACCAATCTTGCCTGCCGCGAGTGCGGGCACACCCGCCCGCTCGGCTCGACGCACGTGTGCGACCAGTGCTTCGGCCCGCTGGAGGTGGCCTATAACCTGCCGCCGCTGACACGGGAGCACATCGAGTCCGGGCCGCTCAGCATGTGGCGCTACGCCAGCCTGCTGCCGGTACGGCCGGACATCGCCAGCACCCCGAACCTCGATCCCGGCTGGACGCGGCTGGTACGGGCGGATCAGCTGGCCAGCATTCTCGGCATGCGCGAGCTGTGGATCAAGGACGAGCGCGGCAACCCCACCCACTCGTTCAAGGACCGCGTCGTCGGTGTCGCCCTCGCGGCCGCGCTCGAGCTCGGCTTCAAGGTGCTTGCCTGCCCGTCGACCGGCAACCTGGCGAATGCGGTGGCCGCGGCCGCCGCCCGCGCCGGCATCCGCTCCGTCGTCCTGATCCCCGCTGACCTGGAGCCGCAGAAAATCATCGGCTCGGCTGTCTACGGCGGGTCGCTGGTAGCGGTGCAGGGCAGCTACGACGACGTGAACAAGCTGGCCTCGGAGCTGGCGGACGAGCGGGACGACTGGGCGTTCGCCAACGTCAACGTCCGGCCGTATTACGCCGAGGGTTCCAAGACGATCGGGTTCGAGATCGCTGAGCAGCTCGGCTGGCGGCTTCCCGAGCAGATCGTGGTTCCCGTTGCTTCCGGCGCCCAGCTGGTAAAGATCGACAAGGCCTTCCGGGAGCTGATCGCCACCGGACTGGTCGACGAGGCGCCCTACAAGGTCTTCGGCGCCCAGGCGACGGGCTGCTCTCCGGTCGCCGCGGCGTTCCGGGCTGGCCACGACGTCGTGCAGCCGGTCCGCCCGGCGACGATCGCCAAGTCGCTGGCGATCGGCAACCCGGCTGACGGCCCGTACGTGCTGGATGTCGTCCGGCGGACTGGCGGCGGGGTGGCCGACGTCAGCGATGACGAGCTCGTGGACGCCATCAGGCTGCTGGCCTCGGCCGAGGGCATCTTCGCCGAGACTGCGGGCGGCGTCACGCTGGCGGTGCTGCGAAACCTGCTGAAAGAAGGCCAGATCGACCCGGACGCGCGAACAGTCATCATCAACTCTGGTGACGGTCTCAAGACACCCGATGCTGTGACAACTACCATCGAGGCCAGCATCGCACCCACGCTTGAGGCATTTGCCGCGCGCGAGTCCGCGCCTGCGGCCAGAAAGGCAGGCTGAGCATGTCCGTGTCCGTTCGCATCCCGACGATCCTGCGCAGTTACACCGGCGGGACCGCTGTCGTCACCGGTGGGCCCGGTACCGTCCGCCAGCTCATCGCCGGCCTGGACGCCGACTACCCCGGCATCGGCGGCCGGCTGCTGGACGATTCCGGTCAGCTCCGCCGGTTCGTCAACGTGTACGTGAACGATGACGACATCCGGCTGTCGGAGGGTCTGGACACCCCCGTCGCGTCCGGCGGGCAGGTGTCGGTTATTCCGGCTGTCGCAGGCGGCTGACCTGCTCGCGGACTCCCCCCGCCGGCGGCGGCGGCAGGCTGCAGCCGCATGGCACATTGTTACAGAGACAGGCACAAGTTGCCCCAGTGCAACTGCGCACGATGTAAAGTCGTGTCCGGTCGCCGTTGGTACGTGGAAGAGCGGCAAGCTGAGCTTGTCGGTGAGGCCAGGACTGCACCGCGATCAACGGGTTCCGCGTAGCAAGGGCGGGACCCGCAGCCCGAGCAGAGTTAGGGAGTTGTTGGGTAATGGCTCAGGGCACCGTCAAATGGTTCAACGCGGATAAGGGCTACGGCTTCATCGCGGTCGACGGTGGTAGGGACGTATTCGTCCACTTCTCAGCTATCCAATCGGATGGCTACCGCACCCTCGAAGAGGGCCAGCGGGTGGAGTTCGACATCACGCAGAGCGACCGAGGCCCGCAGGCCGAGGCCGTGCGGACCGTCTAGGTTCGCAGCGTTAAGACTGCCGGGAGAGCCCGGTACCCCCGCCGGGGTACCGGGCTCTTCGTTTGCGTGAGAAAGGGCGAGATTTCGGACAACCCATTCCTGACCTGCAGAAAGCCTCTCTCAAGAGGCCCTTAGCTTGCACTCTCACCCCGAGAGTGCTAAAAATGTCGTTGGCACTCTCGGGGTGAGAGTGACAACGCAGTGATGTGATCGGGGCGATGAGGCCCACCTGGCGTCGGGCAGGGACCGACCGTCAGGAGAGCCGTCCGTCGCGGGCGTCGGCCCGGTCGGCACGCAGGCACAAAGTTCCGGGAGGACTGGAAGCCTATGGCAGCGAAGATGATCGCGTTTGACGAGGACGCCAGGCGCGGCCTCGAGCGCGGCATGAACCAGCTCGCCGACGCCGTCAAGGTAACCCTCGGCCCCAAGGGCCGCAATGTGGTGCTCGAGAAGAAGTGGGGAGCCCCCACGATCACCAACGATGGCGTGTCCATCGCGAAGGAGATCGAGCTCGAGGACCCGTGGGAGAAGATCGGCGCCGAGCTTGTCAAGGAAGTCGCTAAGAAGACGGACGACGTCGCTGGCGACGGAACTACTACGGCAACTGTTCTCGCCCAGGCGCTGGTCCGCGAGGGCCTGCGCAACGTCGCCGCGGGTGCCAACCCGATGTCGCTCAAGCGCGGCATCGAGGCAGCCGTCGAGCGCGTGAGCGAGGAGCTGTCCAAGCTGGCCAAGGACGTGGAGACCAAGGAGCAGATTGCTTCCACCGCCTCCATCTCCGCTGGCGACACCGCGATCGGCGAGATGATCGCCGAGGCGATGGACAAGGTCGGCAAGGAAGGCGTTATCACCGTCGAGGAGAGCAACACCTTCGGCCTCGAGCTTGAGCTCACCGAGGGCATGCGCTTCGACAAGGGCTACATCTCGCACTACTTCGTGACTGACCCTGAGCGCATGGAGGCCGTCCTCGAGGACCCCTACATCCTCATCGTCAACTCGAAGGTGTCGGCCAACAAGGACCTGCTTCCGCTGCTCGACAAGGTCGTGCAGTCGGGCAAGCCGCTGGTCATCATCGCCGAGGACGTCGAGGGCGAGGCCCTCGCGACCCTGGTCGTGAACAAGATCCGCGGTCTGTTCAAGTCCGTTGCGGTGAAGGCCCCCGGTTTCGGTGACCGCCGCAAGGCCATGCTCGGCGACATCGCGATCCTGACCGGCGGCCAGGTCATCAGCGAGGAAGTCGGTCTCAAGCTGGAGAACGCCGACGTGGACCTGCTCGGTCGGGCCCGCAAGGTCGTCGTGACGAAGGACGAGACCACGATCGTCGACGGAGCGGGCGACGCCGAGCAGATCTCCGGCCGGGTGAACCAGATCCGCGCCGAGATCGAGAACACCGACTCGGACTACGACCGCGAGAAGCTGCAGGAGCGGCTCGCCAAGCTGGCTGGCGGCGTGGCCGTCATCAAGGCCGGCGCGGCGACTGAGGTCGAGCTGAAGGAGCGCAAGCACCGCATCGAGGACGCGGTGCGCAACGCCAAGGCTGCGGTCGAGGAGGGCATCGTCCCTGGTGGCGGTGTCGCCCTGCTGCAGGCTGGCAAGGTCGCGTTCGAGAAGCTCGAGCTGGCCGGCGACGAGGCGACTGGCGCGCAGATCGTGCGCCGGGCGCTGGAGGAGCCGCTGAAGCAGATTGCCATCAATGCCGGCCTTGAGGGCGGCGTGGTGGTCGAGAAGGTGCGCGGCCTGTCCGCGGGGCACGGCCTGGATGCAGCCGACGGCGAGTATGTCGACATGTTCAAGGCTGGCATCATCGACCCCGCCAAGGTGACGCGCTCTGCGCTGCAGAACGCCGCTTCGATCGCCGCACTGTTCCTGACGACCGAGGCTGTGATCGCCGAGAAGCCGCAGAAGGAGCAGGCTCCGGCCGCTCCGGGCGGCGGTGACATGGACTTCTGATCCGGCTGGGCTGGCCTCGGCCGGCCACGGAGAGGAAAGTCAGGCAAAGCCGAGAAGGCTGAGCACGCTGGAGGCGGTTCCGGGTCTGCCCGGGGCCGCCTCTCAGCGTTGCGGACCGGTATAACAGGGAGACAATCCCCGCGGTTCGCCAGCGCACTGGCCGCGGGGATGGCTGCTGTCACGCTCGTCCCGCCTGCCTCGCCTGTTGCGCGGCGCCGGGCATTTCCCGTGCGCGCCGGCTCCACAACGCCTGCTGCAAGAGGGATTATCAGCGCATGAGCCCGCCGACCGAACAGCTCATCCGCGACTACCTCAACCGACTGTCGGTTGCGGCCCGCGGTCAGCTCGGCCCCGATGACCGGCGCGCGCTGGTCAGCCGGACCCGCGACTTTATCGAGCGCAAGACCGCACTGGGCGGGCCGCCGACGGCCGTCGAAGTCGCCAGGCTCCTGTCCGGGCTCGGTGATCCGGCCGGGCTGGTGCGGCAGGAGCGCCAGCGGCTCGCCGCCGTCCGCGGGGAGGCCTTAGAGCCCGTTACCGGCAGCCGGCTCACCAGGGCTCTGCGCGGAGGCGCGGGCAGGGCCAGGGGTGCGAGCTGGCACTGGCCGGTACAGGAAGGCAGCCGCGCGGATCTGCAGCTGACCCTGCTAGGCGGCTCCGAAGGCCAGGGCGCAGGCGATGGTCAGCGTGGCGACAGCGACGGTGGTGGCGGCGAGCCGGCCCGCGGCAACGGCATCGCCTCGTCGAAAGGCACCGGGAGCGGCCCGGAAACGACCGCGGCCGGTTCCTCGAGCCGATCAGGTGCCGTCGTACCGCGCCAGACTGACGATCGGGATGGCCCGCGGGCCTGGCGCTCAGGCGGCGGAGCGGGATCGCCCGGTGCTCCAGACCGGCCGCCCGGCGGGCAGAAGCCCGGCACCGGGGAAGGACCACGGGACTCGCAGCCCAGCAGCAGCGGCCGGACCCGGCCTGCCTGGCCCGTCGGGGCCGCAGGGTCCACGGTCCTGAACGGCACGCCCTTGCCGTCCGGCACCCCTGATCCGGCCGGCGGCGCTGTGCCGTCCGGCGGCGCCGGCGAGAACCCGGCCGGGTCGCCTGGCAGTGATCGAGGTTCGGCCGGTACCGGGGGCGGTCCGACCGCTGTCATGCCGCAGGGACCGGGATCCGGCGCGGGCTCCGGGGGCGGCAGCGGGGCGCGGGCGGCGGCGATGATCGCGGACACGGTCAGCTGGGCCAGGAGTCATCCGCTGGAGGCATTCTCGGTCGCGCTGCTGGGGCTCGGCGGCCTGATCTTCCCGCCGGTGTGGCTGCTGGGCGCGGCGGTCGCGCTGGCCTCGCGGCGGTGGGACTACCGGGACAAGTGGCTGGGCCTGGCGCTGCCCATACTGCTGGTGGTGATCGGGACGGCTGCCGGATTTGCCGAAGGCGGCGGCCACGGCGGCGGAGTGCACCACGGCTTGCACATGGCCTGGGTCTACGCCGATATCGTCAGCCGCCTTGCCGCAGTCCTGGGTGCCGCGTACCTGGCCTGGCGGACGGTTCACGTCCGCCGTCCGCCGGCCGGGGCGCCATGGAACAGGCCGCACAAGGCGTCCTAGGTTGACGGCAGGTCACGCTGGGTATACACGCCGCAGCTTGCTGGCGGCGGCCTGGCCTGCCAGCCGGCTCCCGGTCTTGCACGCGATCCCGTCCCAGCACTATCCGACGTGTGAGGCCGTGGCGGACGTGGTCCCGGCAGCGGCTGGGACCACGTCTACATCAGCCGCAGACCTGCCCCGGAGCTCGGTGTCAGTGACCTGGCGGAAGCGCGGAAGGCGGCCAGAAACCGATACCCTTACTGAGCACGTGCCTGGCGCGTGCGGTCACCTCGTTCCTCCTCGCGTAAGGTCTCGCTCGTGCCTACTGGCAAGGTCAAGTGGTATGACGCCGACAAGGGCTTCGGCTTCCTCACCCGTGATGACGGGGGTGAGGTTTTTGTGCATTCGACCGCACTGGAACCTGCCGGGGCGGCACTGAAGCCTGGCCAGCGAGTCGAGTTCGGGGTCGCAGAGGGCCGGCGCGGGACTCAGGCACTTCAGGTGCGCGTTCTGGAGCCGCCGCCGAGCGTGGCGAAGGCTAGCCGGAAGAGCCCGGACGAGATGGTCCTGATCATCGAGGACCTGATCAAGCTGCTGGACGGGGTGTCGAACACCTACCGGCGCTCCAAGCACCCAGACAGCCGTGACGCGAAGAAGATCGCGGCCGTCCTGCGTGCCGTCGCCGCGGATCTGGAGAGCTGACCAGGACGTTCTGGTTCTAGCGGGCCGGGCTGGCAGCGGCCGCATGCGCCCGCAGGATGCGCCTGCGCCGGGCGATAAGCAGCCAGCACAGCGCGGCCAGCAGGCAGGCGGCGCCGACAGTCAGGCCGGCGAAGCCGCTCCCGGTGAGCGAGAGAAGCAGGCCAAGCATGCCGCCCGCGACGAGCGCGAGCTGGTGCAGCGTCTCGGAGAAGGCGAACGTAGACGCGCGCTTCTCGTCGGGGATCTCGCGCTGCAGGATCGAGTCGAGCGCGACCTTCACGAGCGTCTGCGCGATCGCGGCGGCCAGCGCGACGGCCCACACTGACCACAGGCCAAACAGGATGGCGCAGGCTGTGCCGGCAGCGGCAGTAAGGCCGAGGACGGTGAACATCATCGCCTGCGGCGAGCGGGACTTCAGCGCTGAGCCGATTCCGGTACCGATCATTCCGCCAGCCGCGATCGCCACGGCCAGTCCTGCCAGCGCGACCGTGTCGGAGATCTTGCCGAAGCGCTCGCTGCGCAGGGTAAAGGCGAGGAAGAAGATCATGAAGCCGTAGAAAACCCTGATCGCGGCGTTTGCGCGCATTGCCTCGCCGACCACCGGCCCGATTGCGGGAATCCCGCGTCTTCGCCGCCGCTGGCCGGCGGCGTTCGCCGTATCCGCCGCCGCCTCTGCCTGCCGGCCACCCAGTCCGTTGCCGGAGAGCGCCGGGCCCGCAGCAGCTGTTGCCTCGGCAAACGGCGCCCCGGCAAACGGCACCGTCTGGCCGAGGCCGCCGGCCGCAGTGCCTTGCGGCACTGCGTCGACGCGGTCCGGCAGGCGCAGCCCGAGCAGCATGGCCGCGAGGTAGACCACCGTGCCCACGCGCAGCACCCACGCGGCGCCGCCGTTGCCGCCGCCGGCGAGTTTATCCACGCCAAGGGCCACGATCGCGCCCAGTGAGGTGGCGATGAGCGAGCCGAGGTTCGACCTGGCGTTAGCGGTCACCAGGGTGATCTCCGACGGCAGCAGCCGGGGGGTGACGGCCGATCTGGTGACGCCATAGGCCTTCTGCAGTACCAGGACCGCGAAGGCCGCGGGCAGCAGGGTCACCGTGTCGCCGATGGAGCCGGCCATGCCCCAGCACAGCAGGCCGCGGGCCAGCAGGGTTCCCATGATGATGTAGCGGTTGCCCTGCTTGACCCGGTCCAGCAGCGGGCCGATCAGCGGAGCAAGAATCGCATAAGGCGCAATCGTTATTAGCAGGGCGTAAGCCGCGCGACTACGGGCCTCTCCCACCGAGGTGCTGAAGAACAGGCTGCCCGCCAGGGCGACCGCGACGAAGGCATCGCCGACGCTCCCCGCCGCGGTCAGCTCAATCAGGTGTGACAGTCCGGTCCGGCTGGCGCCGGATGCACCGCTCAGCCGGTGCACGAAGCGGCCCGCGCCGCCCGCCGCCGCCGCGCTGACCCGGCCGGCGCGCTGCGACGCCGAGTAGACCGAATGACCGGCCCGCCTGGCTCGCTCCCTCGTGCCGGTGTCTCCCATGGCTCAAGTATTCTGCTTCCGCGGGCCTGCACAACACCGTCTCGCCGCGTTCGGCCAGCGGGTGCCTGCGGGAGCGGGCCACGCACACCTCCGGATGAGGGACAATTACTAATCGTGAGCCCTACTCGATCGCGAACTGCAGTCCTCGACGAGACCTGCGTGGAGGCCACTGACATCGCCCGCGCCGCCGCCGAGGAGATGGCCGGCGCAGGCAACGTCGGCGAGCACGTCGGCGTCTCGGCCGACGATGAGCGCGTCGTCACCCACCTGTTCAGCGCCGCGGACAGGGCTTATGTGGGGTGGCGCTGGGCCGTGACGGTAAGCCGGGCCTCCCGCGCCAAGGCCGTCACCGTCAGCGAGGTCGTCCTGCTGCCCGGTCCCGACTCCCTGCTGGCACCGGACTGGGTGCCGTGGAGCGAGCGGGTCCGCCCTGGCGATCTTGGCGTGGGCGATCTGCTTCCGGCCGCGACCGATGATGAGCGCCTCGTTCCCGTCGCGATGCTCGAGGGCGATGACGGAGTGCTGGACTGGGACGACAGCGCGACCTGGGACGAGGGCCGGGAACTGGCGGCCAGCGTCGGCTTCGCTGGCCAGCGGGACGCCGACTCTGGCGCGCCGGCAGGCCGTACCCGGCTGCTGTCGGCGATCGGCCGGGATCTGACGGCGGTGCGCTGGTACGCAAGCGAGCACGGGCCGGGAACGCCGCTGGCACGTGCTGCGCCAGGGCCTTGCGCGACCTGCGGGTTCCTGGTGCAGCTGGGCGGTCCGCTCGGCCGGGTCTTCGGTGCGTGCGCCAATGAGTATGCGCCCGACGACGGCAGGGTGGTATCACTCGATCACGGCTGCGGTGCGCACTCGGAGGCGGTGTCCGCGCAGCCTGCAGGCACGGTCACGCCCGTCATCGACGAAGTCGGCTACGACCTGGTCGACATGCCGGGCATCGCGCTCGCCGATACCGTCTTCGAGTCGCTCGACCACGAGGCCTGACCGGGGAGCGGCTCCGGGACTGCTATACCGGCGGCCCGTGATCCCGCTGCGCCGACTGCCGCCGCTGAGCCTTGCGGCTACGCGATCGCTTCAGATAGGGCACGTACGCGAGCCCGAACAGGCCGAGCGCGGTCCCGGACGCCGCGACGTAGATCCACCAGCGGTCGGCCTGCGCTAGCTGGCTGCGGACGATTAGCAGCACGATCAGCGCGATCAGGAAACCCGCGGTGATGACTGCGGTGATCAGGCGGTCGTCGCCTTCCAGCGGCGGCGGCGACGGCCGCTCGGGACGGCTCACCAGCTCAGGCTAGCTGATGATGAGCAGACCATGATCGGGAAGACTTTTTACCCGTCCTGGCGTGCCCCGGTCCTCCGGATCATGGTCTCGCTAGCGGCGCAGCCGCCGGCTTCCCGCGATGAGCAGCAGCCAGCCGGCGACCGTGAGGGCGGTTCCGACGGCCGCGACCAGAATTCCGTCGAAGCCGGTTCCGGGCAGCCGCGCGGCCCGATCGGCAGGGGCCGGGCTCGGGGACGACGCCCTTCCGGCAGCCCGGACGGAGACGGCCTGCCCGCTGCCTGCGGCCAGCCCGGGCGCTCCGTCCAGCCCGGCCGCTCCGTCCAGCACGGACCCATCGTGCGCGGCCCCATCGTGCGCGGCCCCATCGTGCCCGGCCCCATCATGCGCGGCCCTCTCGTGCGCGGACCCATCGTGCGCGGCCCCACAATGCGCGGTAAGGCGCGGTGCGGCCGGCGAGGCAGCGGCAGCAGCGATCGGGAGGGACAGGGCGGCGGTCAGGCCTAGCCCGGCGCCTGCGGTCAGCACGGCCAGCCGCCGGGCGGCCCGCCAGCTCATCCGCATGTGCCGCCTCCATCGATCGCTGACATCGTGCTCGTGATCACTGAAAGTAAGCATCAGTAGCGTAGCGCGACGACAAGCAGTTCAGCGGGCCTTTACCTGCTTAGGCAGCGCAGCCTGCCAGCCGGGGCGCCGGCGTACTCGCGTCGTCCGGGCTGCGCCAGGCCCGCCATCGTGCGACGATGCAGGCGGACCGAGCGAGATCCAGGAGGCCGGCCCGGGCGCGTACTCGCCCTGGCGGGCTGGCGGGTGCGGAGCTGCACCGCTACGGTCCGGCCCCAGCCCGCGTGCTAGCCGCAGTGGCGGAATGCATGACTGCCGCCTATGGTTAGCAAGAGTAATGACTCAGGTTAACGAAGATGACCACGCCTCAGCAGACAAGATCGGACGCGGGCCTCGCGAGCGCTCTTCGCATCTCCGTCAGCAGGCTCGCTCGCAGGCTCCGGGCCGAGCGCCTGACCAAGGGCATGGAGCCGGGGCTCTCCGACACCCAGCTAGCGGCCCTGGCAGCGCTGGAAGTGCACTCGGCGATGACGCCCGGCGAGCTGGCCGAGCACGAGAAGGTGCAGCCGCCATCCATGACGAGGGTCATCGCGGCTCTCGAGGAGCTTGGGCTGGTCATGCGGGCTCCGCACGCCACCGACCGGCGTCAGGTCGTGCTGACAGCGACAGAACGCGGCCGGGAGCTGGTCCATCAGTCCCGCCGCCTCAGGGAGGCGTGGCTGGCGAAGCGCCTCAGGGAGCTGACGCCGCAGGAGCGGGCGGCGCTGCGAGCGGCGGCCCCGATTCTGGAGAAGCTCAGCCAGTCCTGACCGCCAGGCCGCGGTGGGGTAGCAAGACGTTCGGATCGCTGCAGACCAGGAACTACCGGCTCTTCGCCACCGGGCAGGTCGTCTCCAACACCGGCAGCTGGATGCAGCGGGTCGCGCAGGACTGGCTCGTACTTGAACTGACCCACAACAGCGGGACCGCTCTGGGCATCACCACGGGCCTGCAGTTCCTGCCGCTGCTGCTGTTCGGCCTGTGGGGCGGAGTGATCGCCGATCGCTACTCCAAGCGCGGGATCCTCATGGTGACGCAGGCAGCCATGGGCGGCCTGGCGCTGATCCTGGGCGTCCTCGCGCTGACCGGCTCGGTCCAGATCTGGCACGTCTACCTGCTGGCCTTTGCGCTCGGCCTGGTCACCGTGGTGGACAACCCCACCCGGCAGGCGTTCGCGGTGGAGATGGTCGGCAAGAACGGAATGGCCAACGCCATCGCGCTCAACAGTGCCGTTTTCAACCTGGCCAGGATCGCCGGCCCGGCGGTGGCGGGCCTGGTGATCGGACTTGTCGGGACACCCGCCGCCTTCCTGGTGAACGCCGCGTCCTACGGGGCGGTGCTGATCAGCCTGAAGCTGATGCGACCGGAGGAGCTGCAGCGCGCCCCGCGGGCGCCGCGCAGCCGGGGGCAGATGCGGCAGGCCCTCACCTACGTCCGCGCCAGGCCGACACTGTGGATGCCGCTCATCCTGATTTTCTTCGTGTCGACGTTCGGCATGAACTTCCAGGTCACAATCGCGCTGATGTCGCGGGCGGTCTTCCATACCGGAGCGAGCGCGTTCGGGCTTGCCTCGGCCGTCTTCGCGGTCGGCGCGCTCGGCGGCGCACTGCTGGCGGCCCGCCGCAGCCGTCCGACGCTGCGCCTGCTGCTTGCCACCTCGCTCGCCTTCAGCGTGTTCGAGATCGTCACCGGCATGATGCCGGGCTATCTCGCCTTCCTGGTCGCGCTGGTCCCGACCGGGATCGCGGTGCTCACCTTCACCACGGCAGCAAATTCCAGCACCCAGCTCAACACCGCACCCGACATGCGCGGCCGGGTCATGGGCCTGTACATGCTGGTCTTTCTGGGTGGCACGCCGCTTGGCTCGCCGCTGGCCGGCTGGGTCGCCGAGGCGTACGGCCCGCGGATGACCCTGATCGCCGGCGGAGTGATCTCCATGGTGGCGACTGTCGTCATGACCTACGTTCTGGCCCGGCACCGGCGCGTTCAGATACGCAGCTACCTGCGCCCGTCCGAACTGGCGCGCATGGCCGCGTGAGCCGCCGCTGAGCGCGCAGCCGTGCCTGGATGCGGGCTGGTGATACGAATGGCGGCATGAGGCTGTTCGTCGCCATCCTGCCGCCGGACGGGGCACTGGCCGAGCTGGCGGCCGCCACCGAGCCGCTCCGGCTGGCGGCGCCTGAGCTGCGCTGGACCAGCAGGGCGTCATGGCACATGACTGTCGCCTTTCTCGGCGAGGTCGCGGACGACAAGCTGCCCGGCCTGCGCACCCGGCTGGAGCGGGCTGCCCGCCGCCATCGCGAGCAGCCGCTGGCCATCGCCGGCGGCGGTGCATTCCCGTCCGCTCGGCGAGCCCGGATCGTGTGGGCGGGCCTGCAGGGCGACAGCCGCGCGCTGGGCAGACTCGCTGCCTCGGTGGCGGCCGGCGCGCGCCGGGCCGGGGCGCCACCGCCGGATGAGGGGAAGAAGTACCACCCGCATCTCACGCTGGCCCGCTGCCGGGTGCAGACCGATGCCTCCGGCCTCACCAGTCAGCTGGCGCGTTTCAGCGGGACGGCCTGGACCGCGGCGGAGATTCACCTGATGCGCAGCCGCCCGGGTGACGGCAGGCCCCGGTACGACAGCATCGGGGACTGGCCGCTGGGTGCCTCAGCAGCCCGCGCCGGGCAGGACCCCGGCTAGCGCCTCCAGAACGCGGCGCCATAACGCGGCCGGGCCCGGTACGCCCCCGAGGGGATGTACCGGGCCCGGCCGATCTGCTGCCAGCGGCTACCCGTCAGCTGTTGCTGGCGAAGTCCTCCGCCAGCCTGGCGAAGTTCGGCGTGCCGAGGCCAGTCCCCACGTTGAAGAGCTGGCCCTGCGTGCCGGTGTAGTACAGGTTGTCGTTGCTGGTGCCGGTCGCGTCCAGCGGGGTGAACGGCGAGTTCGCCCCGGCGGCGAACTGGTAGGCCGCCGTGTTCCAGAACCCGACCCGGTGGCCGAGGTAGGAATCCATCAGTGCCGTGGCACCGTTGAACTGCGGTGCCACGAAGCTGGTGCCGCCCCAGCCAGCCTGCAGTGCTCCGCCGCTGGCGAACTCGGAGAAGTACAGCAGGTAACCAGTGAAGGGATCGGCGTCCGCAACCGCGTCCGGCGTCACCCGGCCGGTGCCGAAGCCGGTGGACACTGACGGCGTGGCGTTGAAGTTCCAGGCAGTCGGCAGCGTCAGCCCGTCGACGTTCTGGTAGTCCGTCGGCGTCAGGTACTCGACCGCGCTGAACCGGTGCGCGCTCGGGACCAGGTACTGATACAGGGGCGTGGGCTCATAGACGCTGAAGCCGCCGCCACCGCCGCCGATGGCCTCAGCCTCGGCGAAGCTCGCCTCCGAGGTGAACGGCTGACCCGTCGAGGGGTTCTCGAACAGGTAGTAGTACGGCCACAGCCAGTCCCAGCCCCAGGCACGCTGCGACTTGATGGTCGCGGAGACCGTGGACGTCAGCGGGATGGTCCCGGCCAGCGTGGTGCCGCCCGCGGACGTGGTCCACGGGCTGTTGTCCGGAGTGCTCGCCGCGAGGTTAGTCGTGCCCAGGTCCGCGTACGGCGCGTACGCGCCGGCGTCACCCGATGCCACGAACGAGCTCTGACCCTGCGCGTCCATCTCGAGGAAGACGTTGTCGAAGGCCTCGACGTAGTTCGGGTCCTCCTCGCCCTCCTTGATGATCGCCTGCACGATGGTCTCGGACTCGCCCCAGCTGCAGGATACCGAGCCGGCCACGTTCTGGCTGGCCGCGGTGTAGAACGCATCGGTGAAGCCGGGGTCGTCGTTCGGCGCCTGGTACACCTTGATGTTCGCTTGCGGGGCCAGCGCGCCGGACTGCTCGACGTCCAGCGTGGTCTCGCCGGAGCCGGACGCGTCAGTGACGGCACCGGGGCCGCCGTCGACGTTGTCCAGGGTGATGCGGTCGGCCTTGGTCTTGATGCCGAGGACGCTCTTCCAGAAGTACTCAGGGTCAGACGGGTTCAGCGACGCCAGCGTGACGATGCCGATCGTCTGGCCCGCGCCGGTGGCGTGCTTCGCGATCGGACTGAGCTTGTACTGCTTGGCGAAGTCCGCCGGGGTCAGGCTGCCGGTCTGGACCGCGCTCGGCTTCTGGTCCGAGGCCAGGGCCTGCTCGTGCACGGCCTGGCTGCTGAACGTCGGGTAGTTGTCCAGGCCCAGCACGGCGAGCACGAAGCGGCCGAGGCGGCGCGGCAGAAGCGGGGTGCCGGTGGTGCCGTGGATGGTCATCGCCGGGTGGCCGACGAAGCCGTTGGCGTTGCTGGCCTTCTGGGCGGGGATCCTGTAGTTGTCCTGCTGGACCGACAGCGCGCTGTCATAGTCGCCGGCGGTGCCGGTCGTGTTGATGTTCAGGCCATCCGCGTAGGTGGTGCTCTTGATGCCGAAGCCAGCAAGGTAGCTCTCGAGCGCGGAGATGTTGGCGGCGGACTGGCCGTACCGGCGCGCGAACTTGCTGACGCTCAGGTAGCCGCCGGGCATGCCGCGCTGGACCGCGTTCTCCAGTGCCCAGCGGTTCTGCGGATCCAGCACAAAGGACACGGTTTCTGGCGTGTCAGCCGGAGTCGGGCCGAAGACTGAAAGATGCTTCAGGGCCGCTTCGTTGGGACCCTGGGATACGGCGGTCTTGCCGCTCTGCGGCGCGGCTGACGCGGTGCCAGCCAGGCCGAACAGCAGCAGGGAACCGGCCGACCCTGCGGCCAGGATTACGCCTGCACGGCGCGACCTGACCCACTTCGTCGACTTCAAGGGCTTCCTCCTAGACGCGTGCGGGGGGCTGGCCCGGGCGGGGACTGGTGTGCACGGGAGGTCGGCCGCAGGTGCGGAGGACGCACACGTGACACCAGGCATATAGCCGGGCCAGATAGCACACGCTAGAGGAAACAACCAGATTGACCAATAACCACCGGGAATTCGGCAGGCCAGGGAGGTAACGATTCGATAGCGGACAGGTCGGGGCGAGACGGCCAGAAGGCTACAGGCGCTCCAGCACGTAGTCGATGCACGCCGTCAGCGCCTCGACGTCGGCGGGCTCCACTGCCGGGAAGGTGCCGATCCGCAGCTGGTTGCGGCCGAGCTTGCGATAGGAGTCGGTGTCCACAATCCCGTTGGCGCGCAGCACCTTCGACACGGCCGTGGCCTCGACCGTGTCGGCGAGGTCGATCGTGGCGACGACCGGCGACCGCTCCGCCGGGTCGGCCACGAACGGCGCCCCCAGCGGCGACTTCTCCGCCCAGGTGTAGAGGATGCCGGATGACGTCGCGGTCCGCTCCGTCGTCCAGGCCATGCCGCCGTTAGCCAGCATCCAGTCCACCTGCTCGGCGAGCAGGAGCACGGTGGCCACGGCCGGGGTGTTGTAGGTCTGCTGGAGCCGGGAGTTGTCGATCGCGGCCTGCAGGGACAGGAACTCCGGGATGTAGCGTCCGCTGGCCGCGAGCTGTCCGGCCCGCTCGACCGCCGCCGGCGACAGCAGCGCGATCCACAGGCCGCCGTCCGAGCCGAAGCACTTCTGCGGCGCGAAGTAGTACGCGTCGAACTCCGCCGGATCGACGGCGATGCCGCCGGCCGCGCTCGTGGCGTCGACGAGCACGAGCGCTCCGTCGTCCGCCCCGGCCACCCGGCGGACCGGCATGGCCACGCCAGTCGACGTCTCGTTCTGCGTCAGTGCATACGCGTCGATGCCGGCTTCCGCCTGCGCGAGCGGGTGCGTTCCCGGCTCGGATGCTCGTACTGACGGATCGGCCAGCCACGGCGCCGACTGCGTCACCCTGGCGAACTTGGCCGAGAACTCGCCGAAGCTCAGGTGCTGCGACCGCTGCGACACAAGCCCGAACGCGGCCGCGTCCCAGAACGCCGTCGTGCCGCCATTGCCGAGAACGACGAGGTAGTCATCCGGCAGGCCGAACAGCGTCGCCAGGCCCTCCCGCGCCCGCTGCACCAGGCCTCGCACCGGCGCCTGCCGGTGCGAGGTTCCGAGCAGCGTGCGTCCGGCGGCGGTCAGCGCCTCAAGCTGGGCGTCGCGGATCCTGGTCGGCCCGCTGCCGAACCGGCCGTCCGAGGGCAGCAGGTCCGCCGGGATAACGATCGCGGCGGGCTCAGACATCCTGGTCGAACACCTGGTCGGCGCCGGGGACGTCCCGGACGGAGCGCGCGGCCGGGCCGACGTAGTTGGCACTCGGCCGGACCAGCCTGCCGGTCCGCTTCTGCTCCAGGATGTGCGCGGCCCAGCCGGCGGTCCGCGCGCAGGTGAACATCGAGGTGAACATGTGCGAGGGAACCTCGGCGAAGTCGAGCATGATCGCTGCCCAGAACTCGACGTTGGTGGCCAGGACGCGGTCGGGGCGCCGGGCGTGCAGCTCCTCCAGGGCCGCCTTCTCCAGCGCCTCGGCTACCTCAAACCGCGGGGCGCCGAGTTCCTTGGCGGTCCGCCGGAGCACGCGAGCGCGCGGGTCCTCGGCCCGGTACACCCGGTGCCCGAAGCCCATGAGCCGGTCGCCCTGATCGAGTGCCTGCCTGACGTAAGCGGTGGCGTCGCCGGTCCTCTCGACTTCCTCGATCATGCCGAGCACCCGGGCCGGGGCGCCGCCGTGCAGCGGGCCGGACATGGCGCCGACGGCGCCCGACATCGCGGCAGCGACGTCCGCGCCGGTGGACGCGATCACCCGCGCGGTGAAGGTGGAGGCGTTCATGCCGTGCTCGGCGGCCGATACCCAGTAGGCGTCAATGGCCTTGACGTGCTTGGGGTCCGGCTCGCCGCGCCAGCGGATCATGAACCGCTCGGTGATGGTGCGGGCCTCGTCGACCTGCTTCTGCGGCACCATCGGCTGGCCAAGTCCGCGGGCGGCCTGGGCGACGAACGACAGCGCCATGACCGACGCCCTGGCCAGGTCGTCGCGCGCCTGCTCATCGCTGATGTCCAGCAGCTGGTGCATGCCCCAGGCGGGGGCGAGCATCGCCAGCGCGCTCTGCACGTCGACCCGGATGTCGCCGGAGTGGACGGGGATCGGGTACGGCTCGGCCGGCGGGAGCCCGGGCGCGAACTCGTTGTCCACCAGCAGGCCCCACACGTGCCCGTAGGAAACGTGGCCGACGAGCTCCTCGATATCGACGCCGCGGTAGCGGAGTGAGCCGCCTTCCCTGTCGGGCTCGGCAATCTCCGTCTCGAACGCGACGACGCCCTCGAGCCCGGGCACAAAGTCGGACATTAGTGCTTCCTCCGTCTCCTAGTCAGCGGCAGGCCGCGGGCTGGCCGGGGAATTCAGGCCGCGTGTCGGGCGGCGGGGGCCAGCGAGCCTTTTATGGCCTGCGGCCCTATTCAACCGCGCGCGGCCTACGGACCGGTAACCCGGCCTGGCTATCTGCTCTGACCGCGGGCCCGACCGGCGCGTGGCGGTCGCGGCGGCAATGCGAGAGGATCACTACCCGTGGAGCCAGTCCGACACCCCGATCCGCCGGCGGCCTCAGCGCCGGTGCCCGGCAGTGCGGCCGCTGCCGGCCCGCCGCCCGGTGACCTTGCCGCCTCCCTTGGCCTGCCAGGGATCCTGGACGAGGAGATGCTCCCGGCCGAGCCGATGGAGCTGTTCGACGCCTGGATGGGGGACGTCCTGAGGGCGGGCCTGCCGGAGCCGACGGCCATGGTGCTGTCGACTGTCTCGGCTGACCTGCGGCCGCGGGCGCGGATGGTGCTGCTGAAGGCGTCTGGTGTGACCGGATTCACCTTCTATACGAACCGGACCTCGCGTAAGGGCACCGATCTGGCCGAGGTGCCGCAGGCATGCCTGCTGTTCCCCTGGTTCGCGCTGCAGCGGCAGGTCATCGTCGAGGGCCCGGTGGAGCCGCTGACCACCGCCGAGAGCGAGCCCTATTTCCACAGCCGCCCGCGCGGCTCCCAGCTGGGCGCCTGGGCCAGCCGTCAGTCGACGGTCCTGCCCGGCCGCGCCCAGCTCGAGGATCGCTACGCCGAGCTGGAGCGGCGCTGGCCCGAGGGCACGCAGGTGCCGGTGCCCGAGTTCTGGGGCGGCTACCTGCTCCGCCCGGAGCGGGTGGAGTTCTGGCAGGGGCGGCCGAGCCGCCTGCATGACCGCTTCCGGTACAGCCGCGAGGGGGCAGGGTGGACCGTACGGCGCCTCGCACCGTAGCGGGCCGCTAATACGCGGCTGAGCTGGGCGTCCGCCCATCGGGTACGCGCCGGCGCTGGTGCGGCATACCATCGATTCTGGAGGTAACCGCTAGTGACAGCGCACGGCCTGATCGACACGACCGAGATGTACCTTCGCACGGTCTTTGAGCTCGAAGAAGAAGGCATTGTCCCGCTGCGCGCGCGCATTGCCGAGCGGCTGTCGCAGAGCGGCCCGACGGTCAGCCAGACGGTGGCCAGGATGGAGCGCGACGGGCTGCTCCGGGTCGAGGGTGACCGGCAGCTTGCGCTGACCCCCGAGGGCCGGGAGCAGGCCATGCGGGTGATGCGCAAGCACAGGCTTGCCGAATGCCTTCTGGTGAGCGTTATCGGCATGCCCTGGGAAGAGGTTCACATTGAGGCGTGCCGGTGGGAGCACGTCATTTCCGAGAATGTGGAACGGCGCCTTGTCGAGCTGCTCGATTACCCGGTCCGCTGCCCGCACGGGAATGTCATTCCCGGCCTGACCGAGCTTGGCGTGCCAGGTGACGCCACTAAGCGCGCCGACGTGGCGAGCGCCGAGCCGGACATCGCGATGACCGCTCTCGCCGTTGCCGCCGGAGAGCAGGTCCTGGTCAGCCGTATCAGTGAGCAGGTTCAAAGCGATGCTGCATTGATGCTTAGACTCAAGAACATTGGGATACAACCCGGACGCGAGGTTACGCTTGCGGCGAGCGACAACGGTGTGCGGGTGACAGGTGCAGACACAGTCGGCGATGTCGGGGCAGAGCTGCCCGTTGATATCGCCGCGCATGTCTTTGTCACGCGGCTGTGATGGCGGCGAGGTGAGCCGCGGATGAGGCCGCCGGGGGAGGCGCCGCGCTCGCTGCTGACCGCCAGCAACGTGCTCGATCAGGTGGCCACCGGCGTGGTCGTGATCGACCGCGACAGCCTGCTGCTGTACGCGAATGACTTCGCGGTCGCCCTGTTCGGCTTTCCTGATGACTCCGTCCACCTGGCCGGGCGGCCGCTGCTGTCGCTCGGGATCGAGCAGTCGGATGCGGTGACCCTGCACCAGATGGCCGAGAACGTGCTGCGGGGCTGGCCGTGGGAGGGCACGTTCGCCAGCCAGCGCATTGACGGCTCGCGGGTGTTCGTCCGGGCCCATGCGGCACCGCTGCGCTCCCCGGGCGGCGAGATCACCGGCATCGTGATCATGGCCAGGGAGGCGACCAGGCGCGGGGGCCAGCGGGCCAGCGACCGGATCGGCCTGCTGGAGCGGATCGGCGACCGGCTGGCCAGCTCGCTCGAGCTGACGGTCACGCTGCGCCAGGTCGCCGAGACCCTGGTGCCTCAGTTCGCCGATCACTGCCTCATCGACCTGCTGCACGGCGACACGCTGATCCGCCGGGCGCAGCTGCACTCGCGCGGCTGGATGCCCGAGCCAGGCACCTGGGCCCAGGTCGGTGAGCAGATCAGCTACCCGGCCGGGCACTTCTGCCAGCTGGCGATGGAACGGCTGGACACCGTCGTGGTCGCCGACATGGACTCGCAGGAGTTCCCGGCCCCGACGCCGGAGAGCCGGGACACGTGCGACGACGTCCGCCTGACCTCGGTCATGGCCGCCCCGCTTATCGCCCGCGGCCAGCTGCTCGGCGTGATGAGCCTGGCGCTGTCCATGCTGACCGAGCGCGAGGAACGGCACTACGGCGCTGACGACCGGGACTTCCTGTCGGCCATCGCCGGCCGGGTCGCCATTGCCATCGACAACTCGCTGCTGTTCGAGGAGGAGCGGCGCACCGCGCTGGCCTTCCAGACCAGCCTGCTGCCGAAGGACCCGCCGTCCGTGGACGGCCTCGAGATCGCCTACAAGTACGTGCCGGCGAAGCCGCTGGAGACGCACGGCCAGGGCATTCAGACGCAGGTCGGCGGCGACTGGTACGACATCATCCCGCTGTCCGCGGGCCGGGTCGGCATCGTGATCGGCGATGTCGAGGGGCGCGGCGCCCGCGCCGCCGCGGTCATGGGCCAGCTGCGGGCAGCGCTGCGGGCGTTCGCCCAGGACGACAAGTCGCCGGCGGAGATCCTGCGGCGGCTGGACGACTGGGTGCGCGCGCTCGGGCCGGCGGCGACCGAGGCCCAGGGCCTGGCCGACACGGACCCGCCGACGGTGAGCTGCACGTACCTGGTCTATGACGCGTGGTCACGCACGCTCTCGTTCTCCAACGCGGGCCACATGCCGCCGCTGATCCTGCGCGGCCGCGACGTGAGCCAGCTGGAGATCAGGGACCGCGGCGTGCTGCTCGGCGTCCGCGGCAAGGGCGTGCCGGGCCTGCCGACCTACCGCGAGGAGATGCGCTATCTGGCGCCCGGCTCGACGCTGATCTTCTACACCGACGGCCTGGTCGATCGCCGTCAGCGCTCGGACGGGAACGGGCACTACTCCGACGCGGAAGTCATGCAGATGCTCCGCCGCGCGGTCCGCGCGGCGGCCGACGGCCCGGTCGAGCAGATCGCCGAGGCTGCGGAGCATGCCGTGCCTGGCGAGATCGACGACGACATGGCGGTCGTCGTGGTGCGAACGTCTGAGGTCGACCTGGCGTCCTGGGAGGGCCAGTTCCCGGCCGAGCCGATCCGGGTCTCGGAGGCCAGGCGGCTCGCGCACGAGACATTCATGAGCTGGGGCATGGCGCTGGAGCAGGCCGACCTGACCTGCCTGCTGGTCTCCGAGGTCGTGACGAACGTGGTCCTGCACGCCGCGGTATCGCCGACGCCCCGGCATGAGCTGGTGCTCGAGGGCGCGGGCCCTGGCCCGCTCGGCATACTCGGCGACTGGGAGATCCCGCCGTTCGACGAGAACTTCACCGGCCAGCCCGGGAAGGACTTCACCCTCCGGCTGCGGCGCGGGCAGGAGGCGATCTGGGTCGAGGTCTTTGACTCCGACCTCCGGCTGCCCCGGATCCGCAGCGCCGGCGAGAGCGATGAAGGCGGCCGCGGGCTGTACCTGGTTGATCAGCTCGCGACCCGGTGGGGCTCACGCCCGACCAAGGACGGCAAGGCAGTCTGGTTCGAGATGCCGATCAAGGGCGGAACGGGCCGGAGCGTGCTCTAGCGCGCCGCGGCGGCCGGTTAGTGCGACTGACCGGCCCACAGCGCAAGGATGACCAGCATCGCGCCGACTGCCACGTACAGCCAGGTCCGGCCAGTCACCAGCAGACCCATGCGCCGCCTCGTCCTCGTGACGACGTAAGCGATAATCAGCGCAATGATGATCAGCAGGATTACACCCTGACTCATCGCGCCGCCTCCTGACTTCCGCAGTCCCAGCATAGAGCCGCGAACGGCTGGCGGCAGCGCGTCAGGCAGGGCTGGTATCAGGCGCGTCTGCTGTCAGGCAGCGCCGTGGTCAGGCGCATCTGCTGTCAGGCGCACGTGTTGTCAGACGCACGTGTTGTCAGGCAGCGCCGTTGTCAGGCAGATCCGGGACCACGGCGAGGTCAGCCCGTGCGCCGGCGGCCGTGCCAAGGACGGCAGACACCGGCAGGTCGCTGTCGGCAATCCGGACCGAGGCGTGCAGCCGGCGGAGCACGGTGACCTGGCGGGCGAGCGACTCGATCTTCTCCTCGACCAGCCGGGCCGCTGCGTCTCGCTGGCCCTGGCTCACGGAGCGGCCAGCCGCCAGCCGCGCCAGCGGCTTGACCTCCTCCAGCCGGAAGCCAAGGTCCTTCAGCGCGAGCGCGGCCGCGATGTAGCCGCCGTATTCGCGCGGGTACTTACGGGTGCCGCCGGGCGAGCGCCGCGGCTCTGGCAGGATGCCGAGTTCCTCGTAGTAGCGGATGGTCCGGCTGCTGACGCCGGCCGCCTTCGCCAGCTGGCCGATGCTGACCAGGCTCGCTGTGTCGTCGCTGATCTTCGTCATCAGTGGCGATTCCCCCGTCCGGGCCCCTGTGCCCGATCGTCATCAATGCCATTGCGTGGCGGCTGGCGGAGTGCGAAACGCGGCCGTCCGGTGGCGCGCATTCACGGATAGTAGCCGTCCGAGTACAGGTCACGGGCAGTAATCGCTGCACCAAGCGGTACTCGCCGGAGGCCCGTGCGAATGCAGCCCGACCGAATGTGGGGCTATGGCCCGGGCCAAATGGCGCGGTAGCCTCGATCTAACGGCAAACGTTCGCGGGCGCTTCCCGTCGCGCTCGGACGCGGGCTGTGCCGCAATGTCCTGGAGGTCGCGTCGTGTCTGAGGCATACATCGTCGGGGCAGTGCGCAGCCCTATCGGCAAGCGGAATGGCGGCCTCTCCGAAGTTCACCCGGTGGACCTCGCGGCTCATGTGCTGCGGGAGCTGATCGCCAGGACCGGAGTCGATCCGGCCGCGGTCGAGGACGTCATCATGGGCTGCGTCTCGCAGATCGGCCCGCAGGCCATCGACATCGCCAGGAACGCGTGGCTGTCAGCGGGGCTGCCGGAGAACGTGCCGGGCGTCACGATCGACCGGCAGTGCGGCTCATCGCAGCAGGCCGTCCACTTCGCCGCGCAGGGCGTGCTGTCCGGGACGCAGGATCTCGTCATCGCGGCCGGCGTGGAGAGCATGAGCATGGTGCCGATGGGCAGCACTGTCGCGCTGCCGCATAAGGAGGGCATGGCGCTGCCGTTCGGTCAGGGCTGGCGCGACCGGTACGGGAACCAGGAGATCTCGCAGTTCCGCGGCGCGCAGCTGATGTGCGAGAAGTGGGGCATCAAGCGGACCGAACTGGAGGAGTTCGCGCTGGAGAGCCACGCCCGCGCGATCAGGGCCATTGACGAGGGCCGGTTCGACCGCGAGATCACGCCGGTCGGCGGCGTCAGCACCGACGAGGGACCACGGCGCGACTCCACGCTGGCGAAGATGGCCGAGCTCAAGCCGCTGCGCCCCGGCTGGGAACTCACCGCGGCCACGGCCTCCCAGATCTCCGACGGCGCGGCCGCGGTGCTGATCGCATCGCCGGCTGCAGTCCGCAAGTACGGGTTCACCCCGCGGGCACGGATCCACACGCTGGCCGTCACCGGGTCAGACCCGGTCTACATGCTGACCGGGCCGATCCCGGCGACCGAGCAGGCCCTGGCCCGGGGGCACCTGACTGTCGACGACATCGACGTGTTCGAGGTGAACGAGGCGTTCGCTCCGGTACTCATCGCGTGGTCACGCGACACCGGCGCCGCCCTGGCGAAGACCAACCCCAACGGCGGCGCGATCGCCCTCGGCCACCCGCTGGGTGCGACCGGCGCCATCCTGATGACCAAGTTGCTGCACGAGCTGGAGCGCTCGGGCGGCCGGTTCGGCCTGCAGACCATGTGCGAGGGCGGCGGCCAGGCAAACGCGACCATCATCGAGCGGCTCGCCTAGCGCTCTGCCGTCATCGGCGGCTTGCCTGGCAGCCTGCGTCATCGGCGGCTTGCCTGGCAGCCTGCGCCATCGGCGGCTTGCCTGGCGCTCTGCCGTCAGCGGGCGGCTCACCTGGCTTGGGCGCCTGGCCCCAGACCGCGGACCGTCCAGCGGCCGTCACGCGTGACGGCCGCCGCCTCCCACCGGGCCGCAATCTGCGCCGATGCGTCAACCCGTGTTGCCTTTTCATACTTTTGGTGACCTGTCAATCGCCCATAACGGGATAAAGGGCACTGCCTTAGCGCTGAAACGGATGAAGAGTGCCGCGCGCGGCGCCGCGGCCAGACGAAAGACCGCCGGTGTGTTGCTACCTCGTTACCAAGAAATATATAGTTGGAGTTAGAAGTTTACTCACACGAGGCTGAGAGATCCTGGGCCGCCTGGTCTGGGATGCACAGGAGGGTGACAGGACATGCTGCTTACATCATTCGACCCGTTCGCGGAGTTTCACCGGGCGCTGCGGACCACTGACAGCGGCCACGCGGCCATGCGGATGGACGCCATCCGCCGGGACAACGAGGTCGAGCTTCGCTTTGACCTGCCCGGCATCGACACCGACAGCATTGACGTCACGGTTGACCGCGGCGTGCTGAGCGTCAGCGCGAAGCGCGCGGAGGAGTACGCCGACAGCGAGAAGCCGTTCGTGCGCGAGCGCATCATGGGCTCGTTCACGCGGAGGATCCGGCTGTCGGACAGGGTGGACGCGGAGAGCATCAGCGCTGCCTACGAGGGTGGCGTGCTGCGGGTGACCGTTCCGCTGGTGGAGCGCGCCCAGCCGCGCAAGATCGAGGTCAGCACGCAGGCGGCAGCCGCCGTCGAGGCCTGATCCTCGCGGTAACCTGCGAAGGGCCCGCGCGGGACCGTCCGCGCGGGCTCTGAGCTGCGACACCCGCACGGCTGCTCGCGGTCACGGGCCTACGGGTCCGGCCGCGGCGCTGCCGGTGCACCAGACATGCCGGGAGGTAACCGTGGCTCCGTTCCCGCTGGACGACGAGAACATGCCACTGTTCACCGTCGGCCAGGTAGCCGAGATGCTCGAGGTCCAGCAGGCCTTCCTGCGGCGGCTCGATGAGTTTCACGTCGTCCGGCCGTCCCGGTCAGCCGGCGGCCAGCGCCGGTATACCCGGAACGAGATGGTCATCGTCCGGTACGTCACCGAGCTCATGGACGACGGCCTGACACTGGCGGCGATCCGCCGCGTGCTTCAGCTGGAAGAGCGGGTGCGTGAGCTAGAGGCAGAGCGCGATGCGCTGCGGGCCGCGCTGGGCAGGCTGGAGCGGCAGGCCAGGTCCGGATCAGGTCAGGCCTGAGGCGTCAGTCCGACGGCGCCAGCGCCGCGACCGCCGCGTCTGCGTCCGCTCCGCTGTGAGTGGCCCGGCTGACGAAGACCTGGGGACTGATCGTGTGCAGGGCCGTCAGCATGTCGCCGAGCTCGTCATCGCGCGGCAGCTCAAGTACGACGTCGCCGGACAGCTCAGAGGCATTTCCCGCGCGGGGAGTGAGGCGGATCGCGCTGACCTGCTGCCGGGCGAGTACTTCGTTCAGCCGTTCCCTGCTACGCGGATCGTCGGACAGGTTGATCCTGATCCTCCACATGGCCATGAGCTGGCCCTCCAAGTCTGAGTCGCGCATGTTCACAAGGGTGCCGTGCACCCGTTGCTGACGTGATTCGGGTTCGTAACGGGAACGTGAAATAAGTGATGGCTGCAACTGCAGGCGGCGCCGTTACGGTAGGTCGTAGATCGGTCACGCTAGCCGCGGAAAGCCGGCTCAGACTTTAGATCGGTAGAAATTTAGGTAAGACTTCGACGGCGTCGGGCCGCGCTGGTCCTGATACCGCGACCCGTACACCTTCGAGCCGTACGGATGCTCGGCCGGGGAACTGCACCGGAACAGGCAGAGCTGCCCGATCTTCATGCCAGGCCAGAGCTTGATCGGCAGCGTCGCCACGTTCGACAGCTCGAGCGTCACATGACCGGAGAAACCGGGATCGATCCAGCCCGCCGTCGAGTGCGTCAGCAGCCCGAGCCTGCCCAGCGAGCTCTTGCCCTCCAGCCGGCCCGCGACATCATCCGGCAGCGTGATGACCTCGTAGGTGGAGGCCAGCACAAACTCGCCGGGATGGAGCACAAACGGCTCCTCGCCGTCCGACTCGACCAGCCGGGTCAGGTCGGCCTGCTCGATCGCCGGGTCGATGTGCGGATACCGGTGATTCTCGAAGACCCGAAAATAGCGGTCAATCCGGACGTCAATACTGGCCGGCTGGATGAGCTCGGGCAGGAACGGGTCCAGCTTGACGCGGCCCGACTCGACCTCGGCCCTGATGTCGCGATCAGAGAGCAGCACGTTGGCAACCTATCCGGTTCCGCCGCCTGAGAGGGGTCCTGTCGCCGTTGTCGCCGGCAATCGGCGGCCGTCCTGGCGGGGCCGCCCCAGGGCATAGCATCCGGTACGATGTCGGGGCAGGTCGCGTCTGCAGGCTCGTTCCCCCGGCCGGGCAGACTGCCGCTACCTCGCGGGTGTAGTTCAATGGCAGAACATCAGCTTCCCAAGCTGACAGTGCGAGTTCGATTCTCGTCACCCGCTCCACACGGCTCATCCCCACGTCAGACGCATTTCCGCTGTCGTCGATCGACCCTTCGGCGAGCCTGCCATTAGAACCCGCACGCGAAGCACTATTCGGCGGCCGTTCCCTTCGGGTGGAGAAGTGACCTGAGGATGTCTTCCATCGCGTCGAAGCTGTCAAGCACGCCGTTGGAGCTGGTCAGTTTGTCCGCATTCTGAGCGTTGGCGGGATAGTGATCGCGGCCGGCCTTGTCGCGGAACGACAGCCTCATCGTGACGGTCGTCACTCCGTCAGTTTCGTGCAGCTGCCAGGTCTCCACCGCCTCCGCGTCCGGCCAGCCTTCGAACAGCCATGTCTCCACGGTCCGGACCGGCCGTTCGACCTCCAGGTAGGTGCCGTGGAACGAGCACTCGGTTCCGTCCGGCGTCACGAAGGAGGAGTGGTAGGTCCCTCCGACGCGCAGGTCGATCGAGCACTCCTTCATCTGGTCCGGGGGTGTGGCGCCCCATCTGCTCACATGCTCGGGCTTCGTCAAGACGTCGAAGACGAGGGCGATCGGAGCGTCGAACTCTCGTGTAATGAGGATGTCGAGCTCGTTCGGGAACTCGACCCGTGCCGATCCGTGCCGATTAGGTGTCACCGGACTCTCCTTGTCGCTGCAGGTCTTGGAGGAGGTCGTCCATCCGATCCAGCCGGGCATTCCACGTCTGTTCGTACTTAGCCAGCCAGTCGTGCAACGGCTGGAGGCGCTCGGGTTCCGCGCAGTACAGCCGATAGCGCCCATCCGCCCGGCACCTGACCAGTCCCACGTCACTGAGTACCCGCAGGTGCTTGGAAACCTGGGGCTGAGACATCGACAGGTCGTCCACGATCGCCCCGACCGCCTTCTCGCCTGTCATCAGCACGTCCAGGATTTCCCGGCGGCCAGCCTCGGCAATCGCGTTGAAGACGTCCGACGTCGTGGAAGCGCGGGCCATGCGGCCATCATATTCTAATATCGACATATGGGGAGGTCTGTCCGCGGAACAGCTAGGACCGGTCGGAGGTCTGCAGGTCGTAGCTTCTGAATCCAGGTCTCGGGCCATTTAGGGCAGTCACGTGCGCGGCGCACGACCGAAATAATGCGTGGCGGGATTATTTTGCGCAGCCGTAATCTCTGAGCATCGCAGTCCGCCACGACACATGCCTCGCGCTCGTCTGCTGCCGCGCATCCTGTCCGGGTGGCGCCGTCGGCGCGGCCGGAAAGATCGCCTGACTCATGAGTACCGAGCCGGAGGCCCCAGAATGGTCTTTGCCTGCAGCGCGGCGCAGACGGGTGGGTGGTCTGCTGCGCACACGGGACTTCGGCTTGCTATGGGCGGGCGAGTCGATCAGCGGCTTTGGCTCGGCGATCACGACAGTGGCCCTCCCGCTGGTCGCAGTGTCGACCCTGCACGCCAGCGTCGGCATGGTCGCCCTGCTGACGGCCGCCACCTGGCTGCCCTGGATGCTGGTCGGCCTTCCGGCCGGCACCTGGGTCGACCGCTGGCCCCGCCGCCGCACCCTGCTGACCGCCGACCTGGTATCCGCGGCAGTCCTGGCCGCGATCCCGATCGCTGCCTGGACCGGCGTCCTCACAGTCGGGATGCTGCTCGCCGCCGCTCTGGCAGCCGGCACCAGCAGCATGTTCTTCAGCCTGGCGTTCAACGCCTACCTGCCGCACCTGCTGACGTCTGACGATCGTCTGGAAGGCAACGCCAGACTGCAGACCAGCGCGCAGGCTGCTCAGGTCGCTGGCCCGGGCCTGGGCGGGCTGCTGGCGCAGCTGGCCGGGCCGGTCTGCGGACTGCTCGCCGATGCGCTGACGTTCCTGGTGTCTGCAGCCTGCCTGGTCAGTTTGCGGGCAGGGCCCGAGCCGAGATCCAGACAGGCAAGCCGCCCGCGAATGTCCCGCCAGATCGCCGAGGGCCTCGAACCCTGGCGGCACGGCGGGTTTCTGCTACCCATGCTCGCAGTGGCGGCAACGATGAATTGCGGGATGATGGGCGTGTTCGCGCTGCGCATCGTATTCCTCGTGCGCACCGACGGTGCCGCGCCGGGAACCGCGGGGGTCCTGATCAGCCTGGGCAGCCTCGGCGGACTGCTAGGCGCCGCTCTGGCACGCCGCGCCGTGACGCGCTTCGGCAGCGCGCGCACCTATCTGATCGTCTCCGTTGCGACCGCGCCGTTCATACTGCTCCTGCCTGCCACCAGCCACGGCTGGCGGCTGCTGCTGTTCCCAGCCGGATCCTTCGTAGTACTGGCTGGCTTGGCAATGGCGGGCGTCATAACCTTCACCTTCCGCGCGAACTACATTCCGCCGCACCTCCTCGGCCGGGTCACGGCGGCCACCGGATTCGTCGTCGCCGGCACGGCGCCGCTCGGCGCGGCCGCCGCGGGTGCTCTCGCGACTGTCTTCGGGATCCGGGCCGCGCTATGGGCGCTAGCCGCGCTGTTCGCTGTGATGCCTAACTTCCTTCTTGCCACATCGCTGCGCACCATGCGGGACTTCCCAGACCGTCCCGACTATCTGAGTGACTGCACGGATGAGCTAACGACGGACACAAGGCCATAGGCACCGAGTGCCATCCAGTGCAGCGCGCTGCGGGATCCGTGCTCGGATCAGAGAGGGGCCAGGAGCATAAGCACTTCGTCGCGGTCGTCGCTGGGGCCAAGCCGGAGGGCACCCGGCCAGCGACCTATCTCCCGCCAGCCCAGTCGACCGTAAAACTCCTCAAGCCCCATGCCCGCTCGTGCGGCCAGGTGAAGCTGCTCTAGCCCCATCTCCTCACGGGCAATCTGCCTGACCCGGCTCATCAGGCCCGCGCCGATGCCACGGCCACGGAATCGGGGGTGGGTCTGTACTGAGTTAACAGTGCCCCAGTGCACGACCACCGGGTGCGCCTCTCGGCGGATGTTCAGCCAGCCCGCCAGGACGCCATCAACCATCGCAAATAGCAACCGGCTGAACCCGGGATCCAGGCCTCCTATTACCTTGTCCGCTACTGGCTCGACCTCCCTGCCGCTCACGGGCGGGAAGGGGAAACCTACTGCTCCGCCGCTGTTGCTCACAGTTATCCAGCACTCGATCAGATCGCGGCGAAGCGCGTGACTGACCTCATCGGCGCGGGCTGCCTGCTGGTACGACGGTGCAAGATCATCGGACATGCTATGAGGATAGCTTCCGAGACCCGCAACCGCTCGTTACCCTCTCTATTCGGACAACCCTCGGGTCAGCCAGCATCCGGAGACGCGGCTTCGTATCCTCGGGTTAAGCCGTGCCGGGATGGTCGGCGCTGGCGGTCTCGCGACGGACCTGGCCCTTCCTGGCGGAGTACCGGCCGAGCGCGATCGATCCCGCGATCCCCAGCCCGGTCGCGACCAGAGGCAGGATCTGATCGTAGTTATAGGCGGTCGTGAAACTGGACTGGCGGATGATGAGCGCTGTCACACCGGCCTGGATCAGGAACAAGGCCGCCCACCAGTAGCTGATGATGTACATAGTGGTGCGGAATTCCCGGTAGGCGCCCCACATCTTGTCGAAGGTCGCCATGCCGTCATGGCTTCCGTCCGTGCCATACCGCTGAGCCATGTAGAAGACCACAGGCTTGCGGGCCAGCAGGCACGAGCCCAGGAAGATCAGGCCGATGAGGGCGGTGGCGGCGCAATCCTTGTAGAGCAGCACCTTGGAATCCGTGCTGCCGATGAGGGCGATGATCGCGGATATGGCGGTAAATGCGAAGATCGCTGCCGAGGCGCCGCTGAACTTGCGCGCCTTGATCCAGATCGCCAGCCCGCCCACGACCGGGCCGATACTGCCGACCAGGTAGCTGACAACGTCGCTCGCGCCTAGCCCTTTGGCAAGGTGAAACAGCCCGATACTGCCGCCGATTTCGATGGCGGTGACCAGAACGTTGAAGAGCATCCCCTTCCTGGCCGGATGCTCCTTGAGGCCCTGAGCAATCTCGTCATGGACGGTCGGCACGCTGGGGGTCACATCCCAACGGTACGTGAGGCCGCCCTGCCTGGGCTGCCTGCGTCGGCGGCCGGAGGAGGGTGACCGGCCGTCGGATCCTGCCTACAGTGGCACCATGGCAGAGGCCAAGCCCCTATCAATAGCCATCTACCGGCGAGGGCCCGCCTGGGTCGACGGCAAGAAGCTACGCGAGCAGCCGACCCTGCTTGATCACGGGCGCTTCCTCGCCGGGCTCGAGCGAGCCCATCAGGCCATCCACGCCGGGCCCGCGCACCGACTGGATGACGTCCCATCCACTGATCCCATCGGAATGGCATCCTTCCCCTGCAGCCCCGACCAGGTGCCTGCCCTTCTCCGCGATGACCCGGGCCTCGTTAGCGGGCTGCTGGAATGCGAGATCGTCGCCTGGCACGTCGCTGACGCAGGCTGACAGCGGCTCTCGCGCCGCCGTGCCCGCCGCGGACTGATGGCACCCGATGGCACGGGATGGAACGCCCCCTGGATGGAAGCCGGCGGCTTACCGCTGGCGCGCGTCGAGGGGACAGATATGCGACTGAGGATGACGGCAGCGACCATTGCCGGACTGAGCCTGCTCGCGGCAGGCATCGCGATGACCGGGCCGGCGGCGGCGGGGACTGCCGTGGCGGCCACAACGCGAGCGGCCGCGCCGGCGGGGCCACGGTGGCCGCGGAGTCCGGGTACATCGACACCGAGCCGGGCGGCGAGGTGTATGACTCGCAGGGCGGGACGCCGTCCGTCACCGAGGTGTCCGACGGCCAGTACGTGGTCGAGTTCCCAATCTGTTCCCGGGCGAACTTGAGATCATTGCCAGTGAGCCGCCGCACCGGCTGGTCGGCGCGTGGCAGGGGGAAGGCACTCTGCGCTTCGAGCTGCAGCCCGCAGGCGACGGATGCGCGCTGGTCTTCACTCATGCCTTCACCGACCGCCGTCAGGCAGCATTGGCCGGCGCGGGCTGGGACCGCTGCTTTGCCCGTCTGGACGCGCTGCTCGCCGGGCACGCGATGAGCGAGGATGACTCACTCGCGGCATGGTCAGATGTGCACGACCGCCTCGCCACGGCGTGGAATATCGACCCCGAAATCGGCCGTGCGATACGCGCACGGTTCAAGCCCGCGCCCTCCTGAAGAGGATTCGGCGCGCTGCTGTCCAGGTACTTTCGCCTCCCGCAAACCAGCAGTCACGAGGCCATCCGGCCGCAATCGTCTTTTACATGGCAGCGCGACCCGAAGACCAGCGAGCACGAGCCACCGAAGCTTCACGATGCCCTACTCCACTGTGGCCGTCACGGCGGCGCGCACCCGCAGTCCCGCCCCGGATTTCCAGCGCAGCTGACAGCAGGCAGAGGCCGTCTGCGGCCGTTGCGCACCGCACGAGTGCGCACGAGCCGCCAGTATTCTTCCGGCGTGGAAATCAGGCACGCCAGCGAAGACGACTGGCCCCGGATCTATCCCTTCTACGCGGCGATCATGGCGGCCGGCGAGACGTATCCTTTCCCGGCCGGCAAGACGCTTGATGAGGCCCGCCCCTGGTGGATGGAGGAGCCGCCGGGCCAGACCGTGGTCGCCGTACTGGACGGCACGATCATCGGCTCTGCCAAGATGGGCGCCAACCGCCCTGGCCGGGGCGCGCACGTGGCGACGGCGTCGTTCCTCGTTGACCCGGCTCACCAGGGGCACGGCACCGGCCGCGCGCTCGGCCGGTACGTGCTCGACTGGACTCGAGCCGCCGGCTTCAAGAGCATCCAGTTCAACGCGGTGGTCGAGTCGAACAGCCGCGCCGTGCACCTCTGGCAGTCGCTCGGATTCGAGATCATCGGCACAGTGCCGGCTGCTTTCGATCATCCGGATCACGGCCTGGTCGGCCTGCACGTCATGTTCCGGTACTTGTGAGACACCGCGCCGGCCCGGGTACCCGGCGCCATGCGGTACCTGATCGGGACGACGGAGCCATCGGTCACGCGTCGAGGTAGGTTCCGTGGCCCTGCACGACAAGCGCGCCATCGAAGACGAGGACCTCGTTCACGAGGCCGCCCCGCTGGTTGCGGTAGTTGATGACTAGCGTGTCGACACCCACGTAACTGGCGACCACCTCAAAGCGCAGGTCGGGTATGCGGCGCAGGCCCTCGGTCCAGTACTCGCGCAAGGCCGCCTTGCCCCGCACGACGCCGCCAGAGGAGGCAATCAGCCGGGCTGCGGCCGGTGAGGTGAAGACGACATCCTCGGCGAAGTGCCCGAGCAGGCTGTCAAGATCGTGGGCGTTCCAGTCCGTCACCCACTGGGCGACGAAGCTGCGCGCCGCGGCAAGATCCATCTCCCAATAGTGCCGGATGGCGCTCAGGCAGCCAGCAGCCCGGCGACGCGCTCGGTGAGCTCGACCAGGCGGTTGGAGAATCCCCACTCGTTGTCGTACCAGGCGGACACCTTGACCTGGGTCCCGATGACTTTCGTCAGGCCGGAGTCGAAGATCGCCGAGTGCGGGTCGCCGACGATGTCAGCGGACACGATGGGGTCCTCGGTGTAGCTGAGGATGCCCTTGAGCGGCCCCTCGGCGGCGGCCCGGTAGGCCGCGTTCACCTCGTCCGCGGTGACGGCCCGCGCGGAGTCGATGGTCAGGTCGGTGATCGATCCGGTCGGAACCGGCACGCGCAGCGCGGCACCATCGAGCTTGCCCGCCAGCTCGGGCAGTACCAGCCCGATGGCCTTGGCCGCGCCGCTGGACGCCGGGATGATGCTCAGGGCCGCCGCGCGGGCCCGGCGGTAGTCGGAGTGCGGGCCGTCCTGGAGATTCTGGTCCTGGGTGTAGGCGTGCACTGTCGTCATCAGCCCGCGCTCGATGCCGAACGCGTCGTGGAACACCTTCGCGAGCGGCGCCAGGCAGTTCGTGGTGCACGAGGCGTTGGAGATGATGTCCTGCCGTGCCGGGTCGTAGCTCGCGTCGTTGACGCCGAGCACGATGGTGGCCACGCCGTCGCCCGAGGCGGGAGCGGACACGATGACCTTGCGCGCTCCGGCGGCAATATGGCGGCGGGCATCGTCGGCCTTCGTGAACCGGCCAGTTGACTCGACCGCGACCTCCACCCCGAGCTCGGCCCACGGCAGGCTGCCGGGATCACGTTCCTGCAGCACCCGGATGGAATGGCCGTCGACGCTGATGCTGTCCCCGGTGCTGCTGACGGCCGCCGCGATGCGGCCGGCCACGGAGTCGTACTTGAGCAGGTTGGCCAGCATCGCCGCGTCGGTCAGGTCATTGACCGCCACGATCTCCAGGTCGCTTCCCCGCGCGAGCGCCGCGCGAAGGAAGTTGCGGCCGATTCTGCCGAAGCCGTTGATGCCGATCCTGGTAGGCACAGAGCTCTCCTGTTGTCGGGTGCGGACGACCAGCGTAGAGATAATTCTGGCGGGAACGGGGTGTCCGGTGCAGCCGCCTTTCCCCGACCTCCGTGGTCTTCCGATCCTTGCGCTGCCGCGCCCGCGGATCGGGGCTTTCTCACCAGAAGTGCCATCAGGATAAGACCGGCGGCCGCGAGCACGGTCACGGCCAGGAATGCGACCGCGTAGCCGCGGTCCGACGCGCCTCGTGCTGCGATCAGGAACCGGTCCAGGACAGCGGGGAAGTCCTGGGGCCGGAGCCCGCTCTGCTCGGCAGCCTGCAGCAGGTTGCGCAGCTGATCGAGCTGGCGGGGCGTGGCTCTGGGACCCGGCGGATGCGTTCTCGCTGATATCCGGTTGACCGGCCCCGACTCAGCGCGTGAGAATCGCGGCCATGCTCATCACGGCCGGTGCGCAGCAGGCGGCCAGAGCTCGCCTGCTGGTCCCGTCGTGACTGGCGGTCCGCTTCCGCTTCCCGTCCTGTGGCTGACCGGCCCGGCCGGCGTCGGGAAGTCCACGGTGTCCTGGCAGCTGTTCACCGAGCTGGCCGCGGCCGGACAACGGGTGGCGTTCGCCGACACCGACCAGCTCTGCATGTGCTATCCGGCGCCCGCGGGAGATCCGGGCCGGGAGCGGCTCAAGGCGCTCAATGTCGGCGCGATTCTTCCGCACTACCGGGCGGCCGGGGCGCAGTGCGTAGTCCTGAACGGCGTTCTCGACCCGGTTGCCGGCGTCCGTCACGAGCTCATTCCGCAGGCGGAGGTTACTGTCTGCCGGCTGCGGGCGGGCCGGGACGAGCTTGTCCGGCGCCTCACCGGTCGTCGTGGCCCCGGCGACGATCTCGAGGCGACTATCCGCGAGACGCTCAGCGAAGCCGACGCTATGGACGCCGCTGCCTTCGCGGATGTCTGCGTCGACACCACCGCGGTGCCGTCCGGCGCAGTTGCCGGCCTGGTTCGCGACGGCTGCCGCGACTGGCCCGGGTTTCGCGAACCGGCCGGCGATGCCGGCGGGACAGGAGAGGACGCCAGCGGCCGGCGTGACGAGCGGCGAGGAGGCGGCGGCGTGAGCGGTCACGTCCTGCTGATCTGCGGGCCAGCCGGCGTCGGCAAGTCGACGATCGGCTTCGAGGTGTATATGCGCGCGCTCGCTGCTGGCCTGCGCGCGGGCTATCTGGATCTCGGCCAGACCGGCTTCGTCCGCCCGGACCCGCCAGCGGATCCTGGTCGCCGCCAGCTGACCGCTCGCAACCTCGCGGCCGTCTGGCGGAACTACCACGCGGCCGGCGCGCGGCACCTCGTCGCGACCGTCCCGGCGGGGACTGCGGCGGACGTTCAGACCTTCGCGGATGCGCTGCCCGCGGCAACCGTCACGGTATGCCGGCTGCGTGCCGGACGGGCTGAGCTCACGCGCCGGATCTTGTCCCGCGGCACGGGCGGCAGCTGGCCGGAGCCCGGCGATCAGCTGCGCGGCCAGCCGCCTGAGCACCTGGCGATGGTCGCCGAGCGAGCGGCAGCGCACGACGCGGCGCTCGGCACCGGAGGTCCCGGCATGATCAGCATCGACACCGACGGCTGCCGTGTTGCTGACGCTGCCACGCTGGTCGCCACCGCGGCCGGCTGGCCGGGCCTGCGTTGAGCGGCTCCGCGCACCGCTGACGCCGACCTTGACTAATTTACGGCAATTGCCAGAACTGGTCGGGGTCCCACGGCGGCCGCGCCGCCGTGGGGTACCGGAGCAATGGCGCGGACCGGCCCGAGTCACCCCGCGGCCGGCCCGCGCGCTGCGTCGTCTATCGCTTCGTGGTGAGGTTGTAGCTGTTCATGGTGAAGTCCATCGGCCTGCCGTCGGTCGAGCAGATCTCCCAGCCGAAGTTGACCTGGGTCAGGATGTCGGACGAGCTCAGGTATCCGTGTGACTCCAGCCAGGCCATCGACTTCAGCAGGTGAGCCGTGCCCTTCGACTCCTGCTTGCCGAGGAGCGCGAGGGTGTACAACCTCGATCCGCCCTTCCAGACCGCGAACTTCTGGCCGTAGATCGTGGTGTGCGCGATGACGCGCCCGGCCGGCCGCTGACCGTGGTTGTCGAACCAGACCATGACCTCGATCTTGTAGTTGTTCAGCCAGATGTCGTAGGCGGCCTCGGCGTCGAAGTTGGACTGCTTCGGCATCGACTCGCTGAAGTTGCTCCACAGCCCGTGCAGCGAGCCGAGGGTAGTGCCCTTGTAGTTCTCCTGCACGGATGGATAGGTCTTCACGCTCGTCGTGTCCGGCTGGGTGGACTCAACGCCCCAGTGCGAGTAGGAGTAGCCCCAGATAGTCTGCGGCCCGAACAGCGGCTTGTTCCACTCGTTGTTGTAGATATCGAATTTTCCCGTATTCCAGGAACCGAGCGGTGCGCTCGTTTCCCATTTCGGATGCGACGGAATGGCCGCATGCGCGGGCAGTGCTGCACCGATGACCAGCGCTGGCCCGGCGACTGCGGCCGCGGCGAGCGCGGCCAGCTTGCGACGTGATTTCGCAATAACGGCAATAGCCGGAAGCGCGGGTTTTCGCGATACCGCGGTACGGCGCGGCTTTGCATGCGTGGGCATAACTCTGCCTCTTCCGAAAGTCAGGATCCTGGCTGACTGGACGGCGGCCATTGCCGGTTGACTCTTTGTCGCGCCGCAGCGTGTTATCAGCCCACTAGCCGGATCGCACTCTTGAACGGGTCAGGTCCTGCTGTGCGACTGAACCGTAACAGCACTCGGCCGATCTCGGAAGCATAACGACTAAATCTCGAAAGGGTCGCAGTGATCATTATTCCCGCTACTTCCGCTACATCGGTTCGACTCCGATGCAAAGTGGCCGGTCAGGGCCGATAAGTGCAGGCGACGGCAACCGGCCGGCCACGCAGCGTCGCGGGACGCGCGTGACCGGCCGCCGCGGGGCCGCAGCTGATTTCAGGTGCGGTTGTTCCGCACGACGTTGCGGTGTCCCCGGTTCAGCACCGGCCGCCCGGTGTTCGGCAGCGGCCGCCCGAACCGGTCCAGGCCGATGTAGTTCCCGAACACCAGGTTCATCCGGGTCCCCGTCGTCAGCGTGACGCCGATGCCGGTGTTGCCGCTGATCAGGTTCGCCGGGACCTTGCTGCCGCCGCCGATCACGTTCTCGTAGGCACGGCCGCTGAGCAGCACGCCGCCCTTGCCGTTCGGCACGCGCTTGACGCCGAGGATCGCGGCGCCGATGTAGCTGAGGAACACCCTGTTGTAGTGCGCCCGGCCGGTGATCACGACGCCATACCCGGTGTTCCCGGAGAAGGTGTTCTGCGCTATTACCGAGCGGCGCGTGCCGCCGATGACGTTGGAGTGCGCGTTCCCGTCGATGAGAAGTCCGTCACCGCCGTTGGGAAGCGGCGACTGCCCGCTGGTGGTGAGACCGGCAATGTTCGGGTCAACCGTGACCCCGCTGGCGTTTCCGGAAAGCTCGATGCCATTGCGCTGGTTGCCGGAGAAAACGTTCGTGCGCGCCAGGTTGTCCCCGCCGGTCGAGGTGACGAGCAGGCCATCGTTGCCGTTCGGCGCCGCTCCCTTGAAGGCCAGCAGCCCGCCGAAGGTGTTGAAGGTGACGAAGCCGCGGGCGCGGCCGGCTACCTCGACGCCGTTCTGGCCGTTGCCCGCGGACACGTTCCCCAGCGGGATCACGCCGCCGACCTGCGTGTTCGCCGATGATCCGTCGACCAGGATCCCGTTGAGCCGGTTGCCGATCGGGGTCGTGTTATTCGCGCCGACGCCGAAGAAGTTTCCCTGCACGACGGCGTCCGCCGAGTCCGTGATGCGGATCCCGTTCTGGCCGTTACCGCTGACGACGTTGTAGTAGACGAACGGGTTGTTGGCGAACTTGCAGCCGGTCAGCGAGGTGCGGCTTGCCCGGTCGATCCAGACGCCGTTGCCGGCGTTGCCGAGATTGCCGTCGCCGGACGCGGTCGTGCCGATGAAGTTGCCGTTCAGCATGGTGCCGGTGGCGCCGCGGCTGATCAGTACCCCGTTGCCTCCGTTCGCGGAGACAAGGTTGCCGAGCGGGGGGACCACGAAGACCGGCGGGACGGTGCCCTTGCTGCCGGTCGGATTGTTCTGCGCGCCGGTCTCGGGGTCGGTGTACTCGGTGCCGCCGAGTTCGTTGCCGCGGCCGCCCGCGGTCACGACGATGCCGTTCCCGCGGTTGCCGATCCCGGAGGTGCCAGCCGGGTTGGTGCCGATGCGGTTGGCCACGATCGTGTCACGGGACGACCCGGCCAGCACGATCCCGCTGCCCCAGTTGCCGGAGATCACGTTGCCGACGACGCCCGGCGTGCCGGACGGGTTCAGCCCGATCCGGTCACCGGAGGACCACGCGGATACGACGATGCCGTTGCCGTGGTTGCCGGCCTTCGCCCCGGTCAGGCCGAGCCCGATGTAGTCGGCATTGAGCGTGACGGACCTGGCATCGACGGTGACGCCGTTGCCGCCGGCGTTCTCGATCGCAACGCCGAGCAGCTTCCCGCCGCGAGCGGCGGACGCGAACGTCAGGCCCTGGTGCCCGCCGAAGTCGATGCCGATGACCGGCGGGCCGCCAGGCGCGTAGCCGGGGGCGGACTCTCCGTTGATCCAGACGTCAGCGTTGACCGGCGGGAGCGCCGACAGCAGCGTGATCTGGCCTGCCACCGTGAAGTCGATCACGGTGGAGATGCCGGGTGCCGCGTTCCCGGCCGTCCGGAGCGCCCAGCGGAGGGTGCCGTGACCGGAGTCGTTGAGGCTCGAGACCCTGAGTGTCCGCGATGGTGTCGTGGTGGCGCGGCCGCGGGTGGTGCTGGCGGCGTGCGCAGGGGCCGCCGCGACGTGCGCGCGGGGCGCTGCGGTGCCTGCCAGGGCCGGGCTCGCCCACGCGAGTGGCGCCGCGGCGGCCAGCCCGCCTGCGCCGGTCGCCGCGGCGACCAGGGCGAACACGAACGTCCGCAGCCAGCGCGAGCGCACGGTCCGTGACTTCACCGTCCGTGATTTCACTATGCGTGATCGCACGTTCCCCGACCGTGTGCTGACAGCAAGCATGTGCCAGGCCCATCCCCTCACTCTGATCCGCGTACTCAGAGTGCATTCGGAGCCGGTCGTGGCTTCGTTACGCCGGGGCTGCGTCAGCTTGGCGGGAGGCTCACCAGCTCACGGGGTAACCGGACGGCAGCAATCCGAAGGGAGCATCGCCGGCGTTCGGCGCGGCCGGCACGCCGAGCGACTGGAGCAGCCGGTCGAAATTGACCCCGACTCTCGTCGGGAACGGGCCGCCTCCGCTGATCCCGCCTGCTGCCGCGAGCTGCGACTCCGCGGAAGCGCCGTCGGGCATTGCCCAGCCTGTCTCGATGCCGTCGCCGCCGTTGAACATGTTGGCGATGACGGTGTCCGGCGTCACATGCTCTCCGACCTGAACCGTCGGCGTCACGTCCTCAGCGACGTAGACGACCAGGCCCGCGGCGGGACCGTCGGTCAGCTGATAGGTGATCCAGCCGCCGCCGGGCCAGCCGCCCGAGTCGCCGCTGGCGTTCGTGATGATCCCGTCTCCGATGGCGTAGACCGGTCCTGCCCCGCCGAAGTCCGCGCCCATGTCAATCCGCTCAAGGACGAGCCCGGAGACGGCGCGGAGCGGGTTCAGGTACACCGGCGCGGCGACGACCGTGCGCCTGTGGTGGTGATGCCGGGCCCCGGTGGCTTTCACGGCGGGCACGGCCTTGCGCGGAGCTGCGGAGGCCTTCGGCGTCGCGCTTGCCTTGGGAAGCTGCTTCATGGCGACCGCTACGCCGTCGACGAGGGTGGTGCCGAGTGCGTCCTGAACGTGGCCGCCAGCTGACTGCGACGTCGTGCGCGCTGCCGCGGACGTCACGCCCGGCACGTGGAGCACAACGACGGCGGCGGCAGCGCCCGCAGCCACAAGCACTGCCGTGACGGCCGCGATGCGCCGGGGCCTGCGCGACCTGACCCGCCTCGGCTGAGCTGCGCCATTGTGCGGGGCCTGGGATCGCGACGGCTTGCGATGCCGGGCGGCGGTTGCGGACACGTGGTGCCTTCAGTCGGAGCGCGCGCTGGCGCTCTGCGGTCACCGTCGGGTTGCCAGCTCGCGGCCAGAGAGCTGGCGCGCGGCTGTCCGCGCACGGACGCTGTGCAGGTTCAGGGCGGCGATCAGTGTTCGCGGCGTCACGTGCGCACGGTGCTGCTGGCCCACCACCCTGCACCTATCACGGCGGCTGCGTGGCCCGAACCGAGAAAGACAAACAGCATGCGCAGAGCATTGTGTTATAAATCACGCGCTCGATAAACCGTAGGTAAATCTATAAAACGGGCATCTGCCGCGCACTCGAGGCTAGCTTCCGGTCCGCTGAGGCCAGGGGTTGACCAGCACGCGCCGCGGCAGAGGATGAGGTGGTGCTGCGGGCACCGGTGTTTCTCGCTGGGCAGGCCGTGTCGATGCTGGGCGACGGGCTCGCCGTCCTTGCCATCCCGCTGCTGGTGCTCCAGGTCAGCCACAGCCCGCTGGCAGCCGTGCTGGCATCGCTGCCGGGCAGTGCTGGCTACCTCGCGGCCGGGCTGCCAGCTGGCGTCGTCGCCGACCGGCTCAGTCCGTGGCACGTCCTCATCGCCGGTGACATCCTTCGCGCCGGGATCTTCGCCGCGCTGTTCGCCGTCACGGGCTCGGCCGGCGTCTCGCCGTGGCTGATCCTCTGCCTGGCGTTCGCGGCCGGGGTCGTCACTGTCTTTACCGACACGGCGCTGGCCATCGCTGTCCGCGACGTGTACAGCGGACCGCGGCTGATCGCGGCGAACTCCTGGCTGGAGTCCGCCAACCAGAGCGGTCTGATAATTGGCCCCGGCGTGGCCGGCCTGCTCGCCGCAGCCGGGCTGCTGCATGTGTGCCTTCTGATCGACGCGCTGACGTTCCTGGTGTCGCTCTGCGCGCTGGCCGCCGTGCGCCGGTCTCGCAGTGACGAGCGACCGCAGGACCGGGTTCCCGCTTCTGTGCGGGCCCTGCGCCGGGAGCTGGGCGAGGGGCTGCGATACCTGGGCGCGAGCCGCCTGCTGCTGATCCTGCTGTCGTTCATGCTGGTGCTGAACCTGTGCCTTGGCGCTGACAAGCTGATCATCTTCCTGGCCCGGAACACGCTGCACCTCCCGGCTGCCGAGATAGGGCTGGTGGTCGCAGCAGGTGGCATCGGGGGTCTTCTCGGTGCGCTGAGCACCAGGCTGCTCGTCCGCGCGGCCGGCCCGGTGCCCGCGATCGTGATCAGCTGCGCGCTCTCCGGAGCCGCCCTGATCATGATCGCAGCCGCACCTGCTGCGTCCGTCCTGCTGGTCGCCAACCTGATCTATACGTGGGCGATCATCGCCGCGAGCGTGACAATGCGCGCGCTGCGGCAGGTGCTGGTCCCGCGCGAGCTTCTCGGCCGGGTCACGTCGTCCTGGCGGCTCGGCGGTCAGGGCGTCACTCTCGTCGGCGGCGTCCTTGCCGCGGCGGCGGCCGGCCTCTTCGGCGGCGATCCGCGTCCGGTCTTCGCCATCGCCGGCTCGGTCACGCTGCTGACGGTGGCCGGCGCGTGGCTGGCTGGCCTGCGGCGGTCCGGAACCGCGGCTGCCTCGGCCGCTCTGCTCGGCTCGTAGCCGGCGCGCTCACGGATGCACCTCAGGCTGGCGCTCGAAGCCGACCTGGGTCTCAGTGTCAGTGAAGCCGACAGATCGGTACACCCTGATGGCCGCCTCCTTCGGGTCGGCCAGCATCACCAGCGTCTGCGCGCCCAGGGTCGCCAGCCCGTGCTGTCCGGCATGCCAGACCAGCATCCCGGCCAGTCCCATCCGGCGGGCATCGGGATGGGTCTCCACGTTCTGATAGCGGGCGACGCCGGAACCGTCGGTCACCAGGCCGAGCTGTGCTTCCAGCCTGCCGTCGGTGAACGCGCCGAACCAGGAGCCGTAGCCCGCCTCGGTCAGGCCGCGCTCGGCCCTGATCCGCGCCTCAAGGAAAGCCGGCTCAAATCCTGGCTCGCCGTTGGTGATCTCTGCCCGCAGGGCGGCGGACTGGCGCCAGTCGTCGTCGCCGGCCAGTTCCCTGATGGTGGCCGAGCGGTTCGGGTGCGGCGGCTCCGTCACCTCCTTGGCCGTAAGCACGGCCGTCCGCTCGAGCCTGAGGCCCTCGCTGGTCAGCTCGCCGGTATCGACGGCGCTCACCTCGATGACGTCTACCCCCAGGGCGACGTGCCGGGCCTGCGGGAACTCGGCCGCGAAGGTCTCCAGCCAGGCCGGCGCCTCACCCGGCTGCGGCGGGGCGCCGATCAGCAGGAAGTTGCCCCACCAGAAGTCGGGATTCCGCGGGGTCCTGATGACCAGGTACTCGCCGCGATCATCGATATGGCTGCCCTCGAGGGCCCGGACCATCAGGTCAGTGCGGTAGCCCAGTGAGCGAACATCCACGGTCAGAGCCTAGCGTCCGCCGGGCCCGGATCGCCGGACGCGCGAGCAGCCGCGCGCGAGCAGCGCGAGTACGCTCGGCAGCGTACGGCCAGGCTCCGTTCCATCGTCGCAGGGAGCACATCTGATGAGTCTCTTCCAACGGGCCCACGACATCGTCGCGGCCAAGACCAACAAGGCCCTGGACGCGGCCGAGAACCCTAACGAGATGCTCGACTATTCCTACGAGCAGATGCTGGATCACATCACCCAGGTCCGCCGCGCGCTCGTCGACATCACTGCGTCGAAGAAGCAGCTTGAACTGCAGCAGCAGCAGCTGCAGCACTCGATCGACCACCTGAATGACCAGGCCAAGGCCGCCCTCGGGCAGGGCCGCGAGGACCTGGCCAGGGAAGCACTGGCGCGCAAGGCCACGGCCCAGCAGCAGATCGACGAGATGGCGCCGCAGCATCAGCAGCTGGACGACGAAGAGCAGAAGATGGAGCAGACGCTGAGCACGCTCCAGCAGCGGGTCAACGACTTCCGGTCCAAGAAGGAGGTCATGAAGGCGCAGTACACCGCGGCCTCGGCGATGACCTCGGTGAACGAGGAAGCCGCCGGCATCTCCAAGAGCTTCAGCGATTCCGGCGCGGCCCTCCAGCGCGCTCAGGACAAGATCGCGAACATGCAGGCCAGAGCCTCAGCGACCGACGAGCTGCTGCAGTCCGGCGTGCTCGAGGACGTGGGCGGCGGCACCGACGACATCCAGCGCGAGCTTGACGAGGCGAGCTCGAACGCGGACGTCGATAAGGAGCTCGCGGCCATGAAGGCACAGATCGCCAGCGCCCCGGCAACGCCGGAGCTCCCGGCCGGCAGCTAGCAGGCAGGCTCGCCCGGGCCGCAGCGCCAGACCTACGGCACAACCTCAAACCTTTTACCGGGAACGCACCGGTAAGCGGCAACTGTCCTGCGACTGGCCGCCGGACCCAGACGCCCTTTGCCCGTGCCCGAATCGCTCCCGCAGGAGTACCTGCTCGGTCTCCCGGCCGAACCGGGCTAGCATCGGCCGGGCCGTCAGCGCTGGCCTGGACCGGGTGATTGCTCCGGCTAGGCCGTCGCTGAAGACGCGCTACCCGCTCACGCCGATGGAGAATTTCGCTCGCTGGAACCGCGGCGACGGCCTGCATCTCGACCCGTGGGTCCGCACCCGCCAGCGCCTCGGCGCGACCATACCCGGCCCGGCAGCCGACTCCATGGTGATCAGCGGCACGGTGGCGCAGTGGGAGCAGTGGACCGGGATGGCGTTCCCTGAGACCGGGCGCTACGTCGTTCCCGAGGCACTGGATCTCGTCGACATCGACCGGGAGAAGGACACCGGCCGGTACTCCGAGCCCAGCCTGTGGATGCGCCACCGGTAGCCCCCAGGCCCCGGCCGCCGTGACCGGGCGTAATCGGCTCGCGGCCGGCCGGGCAGGCTCAGCTAGACTCGGCTGCCGTGACTAGCTCGGGTTCTGAGGTGAGGGCACGCTTCGCGCCGTCGCCCACTGGCATGTTCCATGTGGGCAGCGCGCGCTCTGTCCTCTACAACTGGGCTTTCGCCCGGCACAACCACGGCGTGCTCGTGCTGCGGATCGAGGACACCGACGCCGCCCGGAACCAGCCTGAGTGGATCGACGGCATCATCAGCGCCATGAACTGGCTGGGCATCGACGACAGCCAGTACGAGGGGCCGTTTCGCCAGTCGGACAATCTGGACAAGCACACCGAGGCGGCGCAGCGGCTCTACGCGGACGGCCGCGCCTACTACTGCGACTGCACCCGCGCGGACGTGATCGCCCGCACCGGTGATCAGCACCGCGGGTACGACGGCTACTGCCGGGACCGCGGCCTGGAGCCGGGTCCGGGCCGGGCGCTGCGGTTCCGCGCGCCCGACGAGGGCGCGACGGAGATCGACGACCTGGTGCGCGGCAAGACGGTGTTCGAGAACGCGAGCATCGAGGACTTCGTGCTGACGCGCGCCGACGGCTCGGTGCTGTTCCTGCTGGGCAATGTCGTCGACGACATGGTGCAGGGAATCACGCACGTGCTGCGCAGCGAGGAGCACCTGCCGAACACGCCCAAGCAGCAGCTGCTATGGGAAGCACTCGGCCAGCAGCCGCCTGTCTGGGGCCACCTGTCGATCATCGTCAACGAGAAGCGGCAGAAGCTGTCCAAGCGCCGGGACAAGGTCGCGCTGGAGGGCTTCAGGGACGAGGGCTACCTGCCCGAGGCCATGCGTAATTACCTGATGCTGCTCGGCTGGGCGCCGAAGGGCGACCGCGAGATCGTGCCGTGGGACGAGATGGTCGCTGAGTTCCGGATCGAGGACGTCAACCCGTCGCCGGCCTTCTTCGACGTCAGGAAGCTGCGGGCATTCAACGGCGAGTACATCAGGGCCATGTCCGTGCCGGACTTCATCGCGGCGGTCGGGCCGTGGCTGGCGCCGGACACTGCGCCCTGGCCTGCCGGGAGCTTTGACCCGGCGGTCTTCGCCGAGCTGGCGCCGCTGGCCCAGACGCGGATCACGCTGCTGCCCGAGATCGTCCCGATGGTGGACTTCGCGTTCCTGGCCGAGCCGGTGCGGGACGAGGGATCCTGGGCCAAGGCCATGAAGGAGCCTGCTGCCGACATCCTGGCCGAGGTGGCCGCAGCCTACGAGGACGTGCCGTGGCAGCCCGAGGCGCTGCGCGAGCGGCTGGAGACGATCGGTGCCTCGTACGGGCTGTCGCTCGGCAAGGCGCAGGCCCCGGTCCGGGTCGCCGTGACCGGGCGCACGGTCGGCCTGCCGTTGTTCGAGTCCCTGGCTGTGCTTGGCCGGCCGGAGACGCTGCGCCGGATCGAGCGGGCCCGCGAGCGAGTGACCGGACTGGCGTAGCCGGCTTGTCCGCGCGCCGGGCCGCGCTGCGGCCGAGCTGGCTGCTCGCCGCGACCGGGCTGACCGGGCTTGCCGTGGCCGTCGGGCTCCGGCCATCGGAAGCGGCGTCGGCGGCCGCCCAGGACTGGTCACCGTTCGTGCTGGTGGCCGGACTGCTGATGATCGGGCTGGTCGCGGACGGCGACGGGCTGTTCGCGGCCGCGGGAGCCAGGCTGGCGACCGCCGCGCGCAACGGCGGCCTGCTGTTCACCGGGGCTGCCCTGCTGATCACTGTCGTGACGGCGACCCTCAACCTGGACACCTCAGTCGCCTTCCTGACGCCGGTCCTGGTGCACACCGCGCGCAGCCGCGGCGAGGGCGAGCCCGCGCTGCTGTACGGGTGCCTGCTGCTGTCCAACGCAGGCTCGCTGCTGCTGCCCGGCTCGAACCTGACCAACCTGATCGTCCTCGGGCACCTGCACCTGAACGGCGGCCAGTTCGCCGCCCGCATGTGGCTGCCGTGGATCGGCGCGGTAGTCGCGACGGCCGCGGTGGTGGCCATCGGCGAGCGGCGGTCCCTGCACACGGTGACAGCCGAGCCCGAGCCTGCGCCGCGACCGGTGCTCGGCCTTGGCCTGGCCGCGATCATCGCCGCGACCGTCATCGTGATCGTGATCCGGTCATCGGCGCTGCCAGTGTTCGTCATCGGCGCGGTGGTGGCGGGCATCCGGGCCTGGCAGGGCCGCTCAGCCCGGAACGCGTGTGGCAGGTGCTCGGCGTTCCCGTGCTGGCCGGCCTGTTCGGCGCCGCGGTTGCGCTGGGCACGCTGGGCCGCGCCTGGGCGGGGCCGTCGGTGCTGCTCTCGCACCTGTCCGGGTGGGCGACTGCGGCGTTCGCGGCGGTGGCAACCGTGGTGGTCAACAACCTTCCGGCCGCCAGCATGCTGGCCGCGCGGACGCCGCCGCACCCGTTTGAGCTGCTGATCGGACTGAACCTCGGCCCGAACCTGTGCGTGACCGGCTCGCTGGCGTGGCTGCTGTGGCTCCGCTCGGCTCGCGACGCTGGCGCGCGTCCGTCGCTGGCTACCGCGACCAGGCTCGGCGTGGTCGCCGTGCCGTTGTCCATGGCGGTGGCGCTTGCCGCGCTCGCGGTGACGGGCGGCTCGTAACCCGGACCGGGCGGCCCCTTCCGCGGGCGCCGGATTTCGGCTGTCGTTGGATGCAACGATCGGGTCTGCTGCCGGGGTCTTGGCGGGTGAGGAGGTGGCCATGGACGCAGCAGCTGACGCGGAGTTCAGCGACTTCATGCTTGGCCGCTGGTCTCAGCTCGTGCGCCTCGGCTACGGGCTGACCGGCGACCTCCAGCTGGCTGAGGACCTTGCGCAGACCGCGTTCGCGAAGGCCTATTCCTCCTGGGGACGGGTGCGGCGGGCCGACAACCCCGATGCCTACCTCCGGCGGATCGTGGTGAACGCGAACCGGACCCGCTTCCGCAAGGTGCGGGTTGGCGAGGTGCTGACCGGTGCGATGCCGGACCTGGTGGCGGCGGGAACGCGCCCTGACCAGCTGCACGAGCACGACACCCTGATCGAGGCACTACTGGCCCTCCCGTACGGGCAGCGCGCTGCGGTCGTGCTGCGGTACTGGCTGGACCTGACGGAGACGGAAACCGCGGCCGTGCTCGGCTGCTCGGTCGGCAACGTCAAGAGCCAGGCGTCGCGCGCCCTGGCCAAGCTGCGGACAAGCCCGCTGCTGCTAGAAGGGGGACCGGCGTGAGCATCCAGGACGAGCGTGAGCTGCGCGGCCGGCTCGGCGCGCTGCTGGACGGAGTCGCGCCGGGGCCGGCGCCGGTCAGCCAGGCGGTGCGCCGGGGCAGGGGGATCAGGGTGCGCAGATGGATCGGGGCGGCGGCAGGGCTGGCCGTCATCGTGGCCGGCGCGGCCGTGGTGCCGGTGCTGCTCCAGGCGCATACCGCGACTCCGGCTGCCCCGCTGCACTACAAGGTGACGGTGACGAAGCTGGGCAGCAGCGCCGCCGGCGGAATCATCGGCGCGGGAACAATCGGCACGGAGCACTGGCGGGTCGTGCTCGACCGGAGCCTGGGCGACGGATGTGAGGTGGCTGCCTACGTGCTGACCTGCGGTGACGCTTACGGCTCACCGGCTAGCGGCCGCGCGGTTAGTCTCGCGTCGAGCTCTGCCTATGACACGCAGTTCGAGATCGGCACCGTCGGGGCCGGAGTGACCCGCGTGGCTATCCAGCTCAGCAACGGAACGGTACTGAACCTGCGGCCGGTCACCGCAGCTGGCCTGCGGTGGGTCGCGGTGGCGGCACCACTGCGGACGATCAGGCGGGCAGTCAGCTACGCGGGGGACTCCGAGTACCGGTACGCGATGCCGTACGCGAACGACGGCGTCGCCGAGTTCAGCACGTGGCTGCGCCCCGGCCAGGCCGGGCTGCCCCGGGTGACGAAAGTGGTCGGTGCTGGCGACCTGGACGGCGTCGCCTGGCACGCGGCCGTGGGCGTCGGCCCGTGGGGCTACTGCGCCTCCTTCATTAACGGCAGCAGCTGCTTCGCCACGACCACAGTGCCCCGGCTCCTGTCGGCGGGGCAGATCGTCCATTCGCTGGCCTGCGGGCCGCTGTCTGACGGCAGCGGGAAGAACGACGGTGCCTCGGCCGGCGTGATGGCCGTGCCGCCGGACGTGAAGGACGTCGTGCTGAGGTTCGCCGGCGGCGGCCGGCTCCGGCTGGCCGCGATAGCCGTCGCCGGAACACGCGTGCTCGGCTACGCGATCGCGGACCGGCCCGCTGTCATTCAGACGCTGGAGTACGGGGTGCACGGGCAGCTGGTGCACTCGGGATCCGGGACGGGCTGGGGATGTCCGCCGGGCACCGGTGTGGTTGGCTAGCCGGGTGAGTGAAAGCCCCTTTTGCGATCGCGTCCGCAGCGGTGACACTGTCTTCGGAGCGTGGGCCAATGCGCCGAGCCCGGTCAGCATCGCGGTGCTGGCGCGCGGCGGAGTCGACTACGTGGTCGTGGACCTGCAGCACGGCAGCGGGACCGAGCATGACCTGCCTGCCCTGACGATGGCGGTCAGGCTGGCCGGGGCCATCCCGCTCGCCCGCGTCAGGCACGCGCATCCGGCGGACATCTCCCGCGCGCTTGACCTCGGCTGCGACGGTGTCATCGTGCCGAACGTCGACTCGGCCGAGCAGGCGGCCGCCGTGGCCGGTGCCTGCCGGTACCCGCCGGAGGGCTACCGCTCCGCGGGCGGCGCCATGGGCAGCCTGTCGCGTCCGCTGTGCATCATCATGGTCGAGTCGCGCCAGGCCGTGGCTGAGCTGCCGGAGACGCTGACGCTGGCCGGCGTTGACGGGATCTATGTCGGGCCGCGCGACCTGTCCTATGCGCTTGGCGCCAAGCTGAGCCCCGACGATCCGGTCCTGCGCCCGGCGCTGGAGAAGGTCTGGGCGGACTGCGCGGTGGCCGGCAAGCCAGTGGGCGTGCACGCCACCGACGGCCCGACCGCGAAGATCTACCAGTCGAACGGCTGCCGCCTGGTGACCGTCATTGCCGACACCGTCGCGATCTCGCGCGGCGTGGCGGCGGAACTGCAGACCGCCAGGGGCTAGCGTGCCCGCGGGCCGCCTGCGGGACTCCGGCGCCCGGAACTGCCGCGAGAACCGGACTTGCTGCGGGAACGAGTGAAGGTGCCCCGCCCCGCCCCTGCGGGGCGGGGCACGCTCCGGTGCGGCTCCGGGGGGAAGCCGCGATGAGGGAAGACCTCGGTCAGCGCGCCGCGCGCGGACCGCAACCGGGGGAGTGTCGCGGTCCGGCGCGGCTGACGAGCTAGCGCACGATCTGGCCGACGATGTGCGCGGCCTGGGTCTCCCATTTGGCGTAGGCGTACGGGAAGGCTGAGTTCTGCACGGCCTGGGCGCTGGCCCACAGTGGCTGGGACGACCAGCGCGGATCGGACTGCTGGTGCTGCCGGAGGGCGGTCAGGAAGGCATCGGCTGCGTAGGAAGGGTTCATCACCTGCCGGGCTGTCCCCCAGCCGCAGTCGGGCTGCTGCTGGAACAGTCCCAGCGAGTCAGATGTGCCGTAGTTGATGTTCACGAGCTTGGACTCCTGCATGGCGGTCGCGACCGCGATGACAGCGGACCGCGGGCCCATGCCCTTGTCGAGGGCCTGGTGCACGATCGTGCTGGCGTTCTGCAGCTGATCCCGGCCAACCGGCATCCACGCCTGCGGTCCGCTCGTGCCGTGCGGGATCAGCTGGCCCTGGAGGGGGCGAGCTGGCCGTGCGGCCGGCGCGGCGGCACGGTGAGCGGGGGCGGGCGCCGCGGCGTTATGAGCCGCCGCGGGCGCGGGAGCCAGCGACTCAGTGCCGGTCAGGTGGGCGGTGAGGACAACGGGGCCTGATGCGTGTGCGCTCAGCGGCGTCGACTGCGCCGGCGCAGCTGTGGCCGTGGCGATGGCCGCGCTGGCGCCGCCAGCGGTCGCGGCCAGGACCAGCCCGGTGCCGGCCAGGGTGAAGGCTGAGGTGCCGTGCCTGCGAATGGATTCGGTCAGGGGGGGCTTCGTCAGGGCAGTCTTCGGCAGCACTGAATATTTCCTTCCGTCGCGATCCTGCCCGCAGCCAGGACGGGGGCGTCCTGAGAGGAGGGTTGGCTTGGGTCTGCGCAGGCTGCGGCGGCTGATGTCATCGCACGCGGAGTGAACGGCGCCGGGCTCCGTCGGGGGACGGACAACCACGGCTCGGCCTGCGCGGGTGGCGCGGCACCGCGTCATGATGCCTGCGCTCCCGGACGGGATCAGGAGGTATAACGCCGCCCGCCGGGCGCAGCTATCCGACGCTGTGTGTGTCCGTCATCACGCTCAGTAATAGCCTGAGATGGGAATGCAGCCGGGCTCCCGGTGACTCGGCGAGGCACCGGCCCGTCCCGCTATCTGACGCGGTACTGGAGACCTATGCTGCAGTGAGAATCTCGCGGCGCCCGGCTTGCCAGGCCGTCTGAGCGCCCGGCCAGCCCACGGAGGCGGTACATGGGACTTATGGACAGGGTCAAGGCGCAGGCTAACCAGCTTGCCCAGATGACCCAGGAAGCTGCTCAGGAAGGCCGGGCCCGGATTGATCAGGCGCAGGCCGGCCGCCGGGGCGATGCGCTGCTGCGGCAGCTGGGAGCGCTCGTGCTCGCGGACCGCACGGGCCGGGGACAGGCCGACGGCCAGGCGAAGATCGATCAGCTGATCACCGATATCTCCGCATACGAGCAGCAGGCCGGCGTTGACCTCACCGCGCCGCCGCCGTCGTCCCCGTTCGGTCAGCCGGGCGGACAGGGACCAGCTGGGCAGGGACCGGCCGGGCAGGGACCGGCCGGACAGGGACCGGCGGGTCAGTCGGCCAGCTCGCAGCCCGGCTATCCGGGCGGGGGCCCGGCTCCCCAGGGCGGCGGGTCGGACTTCCCCGGCGGTCAGCCGCCGCCCGGCTGGGGTGATATTCCGCCGGTCGACACCGGGACCAGCTTCTTCCCCGCCCCCGACGACGACACCGGGCCGAGCGGGTACCCGCAGGGCTAGGCCCCGGACACCGCCGGACCGAACCTGCGGGCTGGCGTCCTGTGCTCCGATCTCCGGTCCGCTGCCGGAGCGGGGTGCGGGTCAGCGGCTGGCGTCCTGCGCTCTGATCGCCGGTCCGCTGCGGGGTGCGGGTCGGCGGCTGGCGTCCTGCGCTCTGATCGCCGGTCCGCTGCGGGGTGCGGGTCGGCGGCTGGCGTCCTGCGCTCTGATCGCCGGTCCGCTGCCGGAGCGGGTGCGGATCAGCGGCAGGCGTCCTGGGCCGCGGTCCGCTGCTGGACCGGCGCCGACGGCCCGGTCGAGGTGGCCTTTCCGGCGACGGCGTGCGCGCTCGCTCCGAGCACGAGCTGAATGCGCGACAGCCCGGCTGTCTCGCGCAGCTCTGCGCCCGGTAGCGCAGCGGCCAGCAGGCGTGCCGCGGCGGCCTGCCCGGGCGGGTACCGGATGAGCGTCCGTGTGACGGTGTCGGAGGACCAGTCCAGCCCGGATCTGGTGACATGGAAGCCGAGCGCGCTGAGCTGGCTGCCGGTGGCCGCTGACAGGCCGCTGATCTGGGTGCCGTTGTAGACGTCGACGGACACGCTGGCGCGGCTGACCTTGCTGGCCTTGCCGCCCTTCGCCGACCTGCTGTGCGCGGCCGGGCGCGCGGGACCGGTGTTGTTCTTCAGCCAGGTGAACAGCGCGCTGGCCTTGGCGGTGTTCCACAGCACCGCGGACTCGCCGCTGGGGGTGAGGTAGTTCATCGTGGCCAGCGGCACGGTCGTGAAGGTGACGTCAGAGGACCGGATCCCGCGCATCTCCTCGGCGAGCTTGACCAGGTTGAATCCCTCGTCCACCGTGACCGCGGCCGTCACGGATGACAGGAATTCCTGCAGCCGGATCGGGTCGGCGAGAACGCCGGTCTGCGTCGCCTCAGTGAACAGTGACGAGAGCAGCTGCTGCTGATCGCTGATGCGCTGGATGTCCGACAGCGCGAACGAGTGCCGGTCCCTGGCATACTCCAGGGCCGTGATGCCGTCGACGTGATGCCTGCCCGCGGAGATGTCCAGCCCGCTGTCGGGATCGTCGACGGCGAACGGCACGCAGATGTTGACTCCCCCGAGCGCGTTGATGACTTTGACGAAGCCGAGGAAGTCGACCTCGACGTAGTCGTTGATCTGCAGGCCCGTCGCCTGCTCCACGGTCCGGACCATCAGCTGCGGCCCGCCGAGACCGTAGGCGGCGTTGATCTTGTTCATGCCGTGGCCGGGAATGCTGACCCATGAGTCACGCGGCAGGCTCACTACCTGGACGCTGTCGTGGCTGGCCGGGATGTGCACGAGCATGAGGGTGTCGGAGTTCGAGCTGATCGAGTTCCCGACATGCAGCTCGATCTCCTGATGCCGGGTGAGCCCGCCGCGGGTGTCGATGCCGGCGACCAGGATGTTGACGGGCCCGCTGGACGGCGTTCCGGACGTGCCCGCGTTGACCCGGCCCAGGCTGGAGGTCACGTAACTGGTGAGTAGCCACGCGCTGCCTGACAGCACGAGCGTGAGCACGGACATCAGGCCGGTCATCACCAGTACCAGGCGCTGCCGCCGGGCACGGCGAGTCGCCGCGATCTGCCGCATCATCCGCTGCCCGGCGGCGCTCGGATCGGGAGTGCGGCGGCTGCCGTCACGGGGCGGACGGCCAGCAGCGGGCCTGCCGCCGCCGGCTGGCCATGATGGTCCCCGTCCTGACCGTGACCTGGCGGGTGAGCGCGCGCCTGGTGCGGGCACCGGCGTGCTGCCCGGTGCGCCGTCCTGGTCGTCAGTCATGAGCTCCCCTGCATGTCAGCCACTGGGTAGGCTAACTCGCCGTCCCGCGCCACAGCCGCTGACGTCGCCGGCGGTCCGGCGACTTTACCCGGGTTTAGCCGCTGGTTTCCGGCGGCTCGGGATCGCGTGGCAGGCCGAGGATCCGCTCGCCGATGATGTTCAGCTGGATGTCAGTCGTGCCGCCGCCGATAGTGAGCGCCCTGGTGATGAGGACCTGCCGGGCCCAGTGCGCGCCATCCGGCTGCCCGTCCGCCGTGACCGGGGAGCCCGCCCCGCCGCTGGCGAGCGCGCCGCTGCCTGCCGACATCTCCCAGCACAGCTCGGCGACCTGCTGGGCGTGCCGCATGCTCAGGAGCTTGCGCACGCTGCCGGTGGCGCCGGGCTCGGTGCCGGACAGCTGCTTCAGCGCCGCCTGCACGCCAAGCAGCTCGATGGCGTGCCCGACCGCAACCAGCTCGCCGACCTGGCTCAGCCACCGGTCCGGGACCGCGGCCGCGACCTGGAGCAGCTCCGGCACGCCGCAGCCGAAGGTCCAGGTTCGCGCCAGCGAGACGCGCTCGTTCGCGAGCGTCGTGCGGGCGATGCGCCAGCCTTTGTTGACCTCGCCGACCAGGCAGTCGTCCGGCACGAAGACGTCGTCAAGGAAGACCTGGTTGAAGAACGCATCGCCGCCGATCTCGCGCAGCGGCCTGACCTCGATGCCGGGCGAGTGCATGTCCACCAGGAAGTAGCTGATCCCGTCGTGCCGTGGCTGCGCCGGGTCCGTGCGCGCGATGCAGATCGCCCACGCTGCCTGCCGCGCCAGCGAGGTCCAGATCTTCTGCCCGGTGATCTTCCAGCCGCCCGCGGCGCGCTCGGCCCTGGTGGTCAGGCCGGCCAGGTCGGATCCGGCACCGGGCTCGCTGAACAGCTGGCACCACAGAAAGTCGCCGCGCAGCGTGGTCGGCAGGAACCGCTCCTGCTGCTCCGGCGTGCCGTACTGGATCAGCGCTGGGACGACCCAGGCTCCGATCGCCAGGCCGGGAACGTGCAGCCCAGCAGCGCGCAGTTCCTCGTCGATGATCAGCTGCTCAAGTGCGCCCGCCCCGCGCCCCCAGGGCTCAGGCAGATGCGGCAGGACCCAGCCGCCCGCGCCCAGGGCGGCGGCGCGCTCGCCCCCCGGCAGGCCGGCGATCTCAGCCAGCTCCGCCCTGATCGAGCGCCGCGGGCCGTCTTCCCTGTCGCCGGGCAGCTCGAGCCGGACCGGCCTGCGCTGGCCGGCCAGCGCCAGCCGTGCCAGCCGCTGCTGCCAGTCGCTGTCCGCCGGGACGGCCGCGCTGAGGAGCGCTCGCAGCGACATGGCCCGCCGGTAGTACAGATGCGCGTCGTGCTCCCAGGTGTAGCCGATACCGCCGAGGACCTGAATGCACTCGTGCGCGCACGACACGGCGGCGTCGGCCGCCAGCACCGCGGCGGCAGCCGCGGCGAACCCGCTCCCGGCATCCGCGGCGGCGGACTCATCGAGCGCCCTGGCTGCATCCCAGACAACCGCCGCCGCCTGCTCGGCCGCGACCAGCATCCGGGCACAGCGGTGCTTGACCGCCTGGAACTGGCCGATTGGCCGGCCGAACTGATGCCGTAGCTTCGCGTACTCGGCGGCGGTCTGCACTGCCCAGTTCGCGATGCCGACGGCCTCGGCGCCGAGCAGCGCGGCAGCGATGGCGGCCACCGAGCCGTCGGGCAGTCGGCGCAGCTGACGGTCGGGCGGCACGATCGCGCCGCGGGCCGTTACCGCGCCGATCGCGCGCGTCAGGTCCAGTCCGCCGGCCGCGGTGATCTGCACGCTGGCCGCCTCGACTGCGACCCAGACCGTGCCGTTCCCCTCAGTGACGGGCAGGACGACCAGGTCGGCACCGGGAGCGCCGAGTACGTGCGGGGCGCTGCCGGAGATGAGGAGGGTTCCGTCCTCGGCGGCGGTGCCGGCCAGGTCGGCCGCGAGGGCAACGGCCCCGTTCCCGCTCCCGTCAGTCAGGGCCGCGAGAGCCTTGCCGGTGACGCCCGCCGCCGTGAGCACGGCGCTGGCCAGCACCGTCGGCACAAAGCTGCCGGGCGTCAGCGCCCGGCCCAGCTCCTCGATGGCGATCGCCAGCTCGCCCAGCCCGCCTCCCTGTCCGCCATCGGCCTCCGGGACGTGCAGGCCGAGCAGGCCCTGGGCAGCCAGCGCCGGCCGGAGCGTGTCCCGGTAGCAGGCAGCGCCGCCGTCGTCCCCGTCGGCCGCCGCCCTGGCAACCGCCGGCGGGCTGGCGCGGTCCGCCCAGGCACGGACCGAGCTGGCGAGATCGGCGTGTTCTTCAGTCACTGCGAGGGCCATCGGGCCACCTCATCCGAGCGGGTGCCGTTGCTGGGTTCGCCCGCAGTGTAGAACCCGGTTCTAGTACCGGACCAGTGCCGGCGGGCCAGTTCGACGCTTGCGGTGCAGCACCCGCGAGACGGTCTGCCTGATGCTCCCGATCGCGGCTCCGCCGCATTCGTCGGTGTCGTGGCCGCCGCCACCCGGATCTTCGGCGGCCCCGACAGCCTCAGCCCGCGGGGTCGCTGGCGTGGCGACCGCGGCCATCGTGGCGGCCGGCAGGTCCTGTCCGGTATACGCCTCGAGCCTGGCCAGCGGCTATGCCGTGCGTTTCCTGATGACACCCAGCGCTTGGTTAGGTACTATCGAGTAAGTTACTCACCAGTAGCACGAGTCGGCCTGTGGGGCAGGGGAGACCAATGGGGCACTTCAGGAGCAACCTCAGGGACATCGAGTTCAACCTGTTCGAGGTGCTGAAGCGGCAGGACCTGCTGGGCACCGGACCGTTCCCGGACGTCGACGAGGAGACCGCGCGCGGCATCCTGAGCGAGGTCACCAGGCTGGCCGAGGGACCTATCGCCGACTCGTTTGCGGACTCGGACCGGAATCCGCCGGTCTTCGACCCGGCGACTCACTCAGTGACGCTGCCGGAGTCGTTCAAGAAGTCCTACCAGGCGTTCCTGGACGCCGAGTGGTACCGGCTCGAGCTGCCGCCAGAGCTCGGCGGCACCGTCGTGCCCCGCTCACTCGCGTGGTCGGTTGCCGAGCTCGTACTCGGCGCGAACCCGGCCGTCTGGATCTACTCCAGCCTTGGCTCGTTCTCGCATGCGCTGTGGCTGCTGGGCACGGACGCCCAGAAGAAGGTTGCCGAGCACGCGATCGAGGGTCGCTGGGGCTACACGATGGTGCTGACCGAGCCGGACGCCGGCTCGGACGTCGGCGCCGGCCGGACAAAGGCCGTGCAGCAGCCCGACGGCACCTGGCACATCGAGGGCGTTAAGCGCTTCATCACCAGCGCCGAGCACGACCTTGCCGACAACATCCTGCACATCGTGCTGGCCCGGCCGGAGGGCGCGGGACCGGGTACCAAGGGCCTGTCGATGTTCCTGGTCCCCAAGTTCCAGGTGAACGAGGACGGCTCGCTGGGCGAGCGCAACGGCGTGAACGTCACCAACGTCGAGCACAAGATGGGCCTGAAGGTCTCCACCACCTGCGAGCTGACCTTCGGTGCCGACCGCCCGGCCGTCGGCACGCTGATCGGTGACGTGCACGACGGCATCCGGCAGATGTTCATGATCATCGAGTTCGCCCGGATGATGGTCGGGACCAAGGCGATCGCCGCCCTGTCGACCGGATACCTCAACGCGCTGGACTACGCGAAGACCAGGGTGCAGGGCCCCGACCTGACGCGGATGCTGGACAAGTCCGCGCCGCGCGTCACGATCATGCAGCACCCGGACGTGCGCCGCAGCCTGCTGCTGCAGAAGGCCTACGCCGAGGGCATGCGCGCGCTCGTCCTGTACACCGCGAGCCAGCAGGACGCCGTCCAGGTTGCCGCGGCCAGCGGCGAGAAGGACGAGATGGCCGCTGCGCTCAACGACCTGCTGCTGCCTCTGGTGAAGGGCGTCGGCTCGGAGCGCGGATATGAGCAGCTGGCCCAGTCGCTTCAGACTCTCGGCGGCTCCGGCTACCTGCAGGACTACCCGATCGAGCAGTACATCAGGGACTCCAAGATCGACAGCCTCTATGAGGGCACGACCGCGATTCAGGGCATGGACCTGTACTTCCGGAAGATCGTCCGCAACCAGAGCGCCGCTCTGACCCACCTGCTCGGGCAGATCAGGGACTTCGCGGCGGCCGACAACGGCAATGGCCGGCTCAAGAACGAGCGGGCGGCTGTCGCGAGGGCTGCCGACAATGTCGAGGCGATCGTGACGGCACTCAACGGGTACCTGGGCGGCAGCATGGAGCAGGCGACCGAGATCTACCGGGTCGGCCTCAACACCACGCGCCTGCTGCTGGCACTCGGCGACCTGATTATCGGCTGGCAGCTCGGGCGGCAGGCTGAGGTGGCGCTGGACAGGCTGGACCAGGGCGGTCTGTCCGCCAGCGACGAGGCGTTCTACCAGGGCAAGGTTGCGGTGGCCGGATTCTTCGCGGCGACCGTGCTGCCACGGCTGGCGGCCGAGCGCGAGATCGCTGAGTCGACCTCGCTGGATGCGATGGAACTGCCGGACGACGCCTTCTGACCGGCAGGCCCGGCCGCCGGCACTGGCCGCGGCACCGGCACAGATCGGCCAGGCAACCGGAAATGCTGACCGAGCACTCGGCACCGGAATCATCGATGCTTTTGTCCGGCTCCGCCCTTATGCTTGCTCACATGACCTGCGGCTAGCTGACGTAGCCGGGGACCCTGTGGCCAGGCGCCTGCGGCTGCGCTTCCTCCTTAGCTGGCGAGGCGGAATTTCCGCCTCGCCGCCAGCCCGGCCGCCGTCGGCGGCGGTCTCCCCGCAACGGATCTGCTCCATTTCGTGGAAGGGTGAGCGGGACTGAACGGACAGCTGCTGGCCGATACCTTCGTTGAGCTGACCGACACCATGGTCGCCGACTTCGATGTCATCGACTTCATGCACGTGCTGACCGACCGCAGCGTCCAGCTACTGGATGTCTCCGCAGCCGGGTTGCTGCTGGCTGACCCGCGCGGGGAGCTGCGCGTGGTGGCCGCCTCCAGCGAGGCGGTCCGGCTGCTGGAGCTGTTCCAGCTGCAGAGCGACGAGGGTCCGTGCCTTGACTGCTTCCGGTCCGGCATCCCCGTCGGAGCCATCGACCTGGCCGCTGAGACGGAGCGCTGGCCGCATTTCTCGGCCGCCGCCCGGCAGGGCGGGTTCACCGCGGTGCAGGCGCTCCCGATGCGCCTGCGCGAGCAGGTAATCGGCGCGCTCAGTCTGTTCCGTGCGGAGCCCGGCGCTTTTGACGCGGCTGATATCCGCATCGGCCAGGCGCTCGCCGATGTCGCAACGATCAGCCTGCTGCACGAGCGGAGCATGCGCCACAGCGACACCCTGAACGAGCAGCTGCAGACCGCGCTCAACAGCAGGGTCATCATCGAGCAGGCTAAGGGCAAGCTCGCCGAGCGACTCGGCCTCGACATGGAGCAGGCATTCGGCCTGCTGCGCGACTACGCCCGCGCCCGCAACCTGCGGCTGGTCGAGCTAGCCCAGTCATTCGTCAGCGGAACCGGCATCCTCGACAGCCAGCTCAAGGCCACGCCGCGGCCGTCGCCTCGGGCGCGGTAAAGCGACGGCCGCGCCGCGAACGGCGCCCCCGGACGCGTATGGGCGCGTATGGACACGTATGGACGCGGCTGGCCGCGAACAGCTATCGTATGAGCGCTGCTCCGGACCCTGGCAGCTGATCCCGCGGTGCGGGATTGGCGCAGGACCCGGAGCTTTTGCGTCCCTGGGCGCATGCCGCGTGCGGCGGAGTTCCGAACTCGCCGGCGGCACGGAGGTTCGCCGGGGAGGGGGCCGCGGCTCACCCAGCCGCGGTGTGGACTGGCCGCGCGCAGCCAGTCCCGGCCGGCGCGCCCCGGACGGCCAGGCAGCAGCCCGTCACCGCCGCCTGGCCGTCCTCAGTTTCAGCGCACTCGCGGACGGCTGCCCGCGCTCCGCTGACTCTTCATCCGTTTCAGCGTTCCGGCGCGACTTTATGGCCGTAAATGACCGGTTCGCAGCGCACTAAAAGGATGAAAAGTCAACTTGGGTTGACGAAAATACGCCGACCGGCGGCCGTCGTCGGCCGCCTGGCGGCCATGGGAGCCGCGGCCGGCGGCCACCGTCAGCGGCCTGGCGGCAATCGGGCAGCCGCCGGGGAGCCGCGGACGGCGAGCCGCGAGCCGCCAGCCAGCCGCCGGCCGAAAGCCGGCAGCTACCAGCCGCGAGCCGCGAGCCGGCAGCCGCCGGCCGAAAGCCGGCAGCCGGTCAGATCTCGTACTGCACGCTCGCGCGGCTCCTGGCGTGCGGCCTGCTCAGCCTGCCGATGATGTCCTGGTGCACGGCGTTGTCCCGGTAGGCCAGGTAGGCCTCAGCGTCGTCGAAGTCAGCGACCACCGCATAGTCGAAGTTGCCCTCGATAATCCCGGCGTCCGGCCCGGCGTGATACGAGCGGAGTCCGGCGAGCTGAGGCGCGAGCGCGGTCAGCTCGCCGGTGAACTGCCGCTCCAGCTCGCCGGTCATCTGGTCGTCCCAGGTGAACAGCACAACGTGCCTGATCATCAGGCTCCCTTCCCCGCTCTGAGCGCGCTCATCAGGACCAGGCCAGCATCCGCAGCGGATCAGTCAGCATGGCACCGACGTCACGCAGGACCGCCGAGCCGAGGTCGCCGTCAACCAGCCGGTGATCGAACGACAGCGCCAGCGTCGTGACCTTCCGCACCGCCAGCTGACCGTCGACCACCCAGGGCGCGTCCTTGACCTGACCGAACGCCAGGATCGCCGCCTCGCCGACGGGCAGGATCGGAGTGCCGGTGTCGACCCCGAAGACGCCGACGTTGGTGATCGAGATCGTGCCGCCCGACAGGTCAGCCGGCGTGGCCTTGCCGGCTCGCGCGGTCTCGGCCAGCTGCCCCAGCGCGCCTGCCAGCTCGGGCAGCGTCAGCGCGTGCGCATCCTTCACGTTCGGCACCATCAGCCCGCGGTCGGTGGCGGCGGCGATGCCCAGGTTCACGTAGTGCTTGACCACGATCTCCTGCGCTGCCTCGTCCCAGCTGGCGTTGATCATCGGGTGCCGGGCGACAGCCACCAGCAGCGCCCGCGCGACCAGCAGCAGCGGCGACACCCTGATGTCCGCGAACTCGGGCAGAGTGCGGAGCCGGGCCGTCGCGGCCATCGTCTCGGTGATGTCGATCTGCAGGAACTCGGTCACGTGCGGCGCAGTGAACGCGCTCGCGGACACCGAGGCCGCGGTGTGCTTCCGCACGCCCCGGATGGGGATGCGCTCCTCGCGCGGCCCGGCCATTCCTGCCGTGGTCCGGACATCAGATTCCATGCCGGGAACGCGGCCGACTGAGCCCAGTGCCGCCGCCTGCTGGACGTCGTCTCTGGTGATAGACCCGTTCGGGCCAGTCCCGGTGAGAGCCGCGAGGTCCACGCCGAGATCCCTGGCCATCTTGCGCACCGGCGGCTTGGCCAGCGCGGTGCTGCCGGGTGACCCGTCGGCCGCCGGGGCTGCGGGCGGGGGCGCCGCCGGGGGCTGCGGCGCGGCTGCCGGGACCGCGGCCGGGGCGGCTGCCGCGGCTGGCGTGACCCCGTTCCGGCCACGATTGGGGGTTGTCTTGCGAGCCCGCCTGCTTGTGGTGCCGAGCTTGACGCCATAGCCGACGAGGACGGCCTGGCGTTCCGCCTTCGGCGCCGGGCTGCCGACCATGCCGGGCTCGGACGCGGCCAGAACCGGCGGCGCCGGGACGAGATCCTCCGTCTCGCTGATCGCGCGCTGCACCTGCGCTTCCGCCGGGATCTCGGCCGCCTGGCCGCCACCCTCACCGCTGATGTCCACCGAGATGATCGGGGTCCCGACGTCGGCGGTCTGGCCCTCGGGCACCAGCAGCCGTGCGACCGTGCCCTCATACGGGCTGGGCAGCTCGACGACTGCCTTCGCGGTCTCGATCTCCACGATGATCTGATTGACGGTGACCTGGTCACCGGGCTTGACGTGCCACCTGACGATGTCGGCCTCGGTCAGGCCTTCGCCGACATCAGGGAGCCTGAACTCCTTGAGATCTGACATTGGGGGCCCTCTCAGTAGCCGAACGAGCGGTCGACAGCGTCCAGGATCCGGTCCAGGTCGGGGAGGTAGTGCTCCTCGAGCCTGGATGGCGGATACGGGGTGGTGTACGCGCCGACGCGCAGTACCGGGGCCTCGAGGCTGTAGAAGCACTCCTGGCTGACCTCGGCCGCGATCTCCGCGCCGATGCCGCCGGTCACGACGGCCTCGTGCACGACGATGCACCGGCCGGTCTTGCGGACCGAGGCGAAGATCGTCTTGGTGTCCAGCGGCGCCAGCGAGCGCAGGTCGATCACCTCGAGGCTGCGGCCGTCGTCGCGGGCGGCCACGGCGGCCTCGGCGCAGGTGCGCACCATCGGGCCGTAGCACAGCACGGTGACGCCGGTGCCCTCGGAGAGCACGCGCGCGGTGTCCATCGGCAGTGCGCGGGCCAGGCCGCCCTCGACGTCGACCTCGGCCTTGTCCCAGTAGCGCCGCTTGGGCTCGAAGAACAGCACCGGGTCGTCGCTGAGCGCAGCCTGCTGGATCATCGTGTAAGCGTCCGCCGGGTCACCGCAGGACACCACCCGCAGGCCGGGCGTGTGCGCGAACAGCGCCTCCGGCGACTCGCTGTGGTGCTCGACCGCGCCGATGCCGCCGCCGAACGGGACCCTGATGACGATCGGCAGCTTCACCGTGCCGAGCGAGCGGTACCGCATCTTGGCCAGCTGAGTCACGATCTGGTCGAACGCCGGGAAGATGAAGCCGTCGAACTGGATCTCGCAGATCGGCCGGTAGCCGCGCAGCGCGAGGCCGATCGCGGTGCCGATGATGCCGGACTCGGCCAGCGGCGTGTCAATCACGCGCGCCTCGCCGAAGTCCTTCTGCAGTCCGTCGGTAACCCGGAAGACGCCGCCGAGCTTGCCGACATCCTCGCCCATGATGAGGGCCTTCGGGTTGTCCTCGAGTGCCTTGCGCAGGCCCTCATTCAGCGCGCGGGAGAGCGTAAGCGTGGTCATCGGCCCTCCTCGGCCAGCACGGCCTCCTCAGCCTCGAACGACTCAAGGTAGGCGGCGAATCCGGCTCGCTCCGCGGCCAGCTGAGCGGTCTCGCCCGTGAGCACGTTGTCGAACATCGACTCCGGAGTGGGATCGGGCATCTGCTGGCAGGAGGCGCGCACGCGCCTGCCGACAGCGGCGGCCTCGGCCTCGACCTCGTCGAAGAAGCTCATCTCGGCCTGCTGGGTCCTGATGAGGTACTGCTTGACCCGCTCGATCGGGTCCTTCAGCTTCCACGACTCCAGCTCGGCGGACAGCCGGTAGCGGGTCGGGTCGTCGGTCGTGGTGTGCGCGCCCATCCGGTAGGTGAAGGCCTCGATCAGCGTCGGGCCCTGCCCTTCGCGTGCCGCCTGCATCGCCTTGCGGGTGACCGCCAGGCAGGCCAGCACGTCGTTGCCGTCCACCCGCACGCCGGGGAAGCCGAAGCCCTTGGCCCGCAGGAACAGCGGTGTCCGGCTCTGCCGCTCCAGCGGCTCGGAGATGGCCCACTGATTGTTCTGGCAGAAGAACACCACGGGGGCGTTGTTGACCGAGGCCCAGATGAACGCCTCGTTCACGTCGCCCTGGCTGGTGGCGCCGTCGCCGAAGTACGCGATCACGGCCTCGCCGTCCTCGCCCACCGCGCCGTCGCGCTGGATGCCCATCGCGTAGCCGGTGGCGTGCAGCGCCTGGCTGCCGATGACGATCGTGTACAGGTGGAAGTTGTGCTCGGTCGGGTCCCAGCCGCCGTGGCTGACACCGCGGAAGAGCTCGAGCAGCTTCATCGGGTCCAGGCCGCGGCACCAGGCGACGCCGTGCTCCCGGTAGGTCGGGAAGGCCATGTCCCGCGGGCCGAGCGCCCGGCCCGATCCGACCTGAGCGGCTTCCTGACCGAGCAGCGATGCCCAGATCCCGAGCTCGCCCTGGCGCTGCAGGGCGATCGCCTCGAAGTCGATCCGCCGGACGATGACCAGGTCACGGTAGAGCGCCCGGATCTCCTCAGCGGAGATCTCGAGCGGGTAGTCGGGGTGCTCGACGCGCTCCCCTTCGGGGGTGAGGAGCTGAATCAGCTCAGCCGAGTCCGCCTGTCGTTCTGGCTCGCGGGCTGCTGCCCGGTCAGCAGAGCGGGCGGCGCGTCCGGCATCTTTGACGGCCACGTGCCACTCCTTGCCAATGCTCGTGTCCGGCCGGGCACGCCCGGAACCGGCTGTCGTCCCGTCCTTGACTGTCGTCCGTCCGCAACGGTGCGAACAGTACTATCGCCGCGCCAGGGACGGTCAAGCGCAGCAGGACCCTGCGCGCCGATGGTGACGCATGTCACGAATCGGGTCACGGGGGCCTGGTTCCAGGCTACTGCCCGGCAGGCGCGATCCCTATTCGCGAACCAGCGGCCGTGCTCGCGTACTGTTCGGGTGTGGCCAGATTCGTCATCGACGTGATGCTCAAGCCCGAGATTCATGACCCGCAGGGCGAGGCGATCGCCAGTGCCTGCCGCCGCCTCGGATTCGGTCAGGTCGGCGGCGTGCGTCAGGGCAAGCGGTTCGAGGTCGAGCTCAGCGAGCCCGCCTCGCAGGAGGATGTCGCCAGGCTGGCGGCCGAGCTGCTCGCCAATCCGGTCATCGAGGAATTCTCGGTCTATCCCGGCTGACGGTGCGCCTGCGGGCATCCGGCGCAGTCCGGTCCCGCGACCTTACCTGATTGTTATTTTCCGGTGGCTTTGCCAGCCAGTGCCCGGCCCTGGGGCTGCGACCTGTCGCAGTTTACGTTTCCGCAGGTCAGCGGCGGTGTGGCGAGCTGACCGGACGCCGGACAGTAGCGCACTGTTCGTCCAGAGATCGCCTGAGTTCATGATTACCGCAGCTCAGCGTGGGAAGCCTTCAGAATATGAACTAGGTGTTACCGCGACGGGGCTGAGGAGCGGATGCGATCTCGGGTGTTCCATTCTGGGGAGCCAGCCGCAGACGTTGAGTTCTGCCTGGTGTTCCCCAGGGAATCGCTGAGCGTGCCGGTGATGCGGCGGGTACTCGGCGACACCCTCAGCCGGCTGGGCGTTGACGACAGCTGCATTGACGACCTGCTCCTGGCGGTCACCGAGGCCTGCACCAACGTCCTGCGGCACGCCGGCCCGGCCGGCGCTACGAGCTGGTGGCCCACGTCGGCCGGCAGCGCTGCCTCCTGGAGGTCCTGGACAGCGGCCGCGGCTTCGACCTGGCCAGCGTCGGACACCGGCGCCGCGGGATCCGCCACTCGGTCCGCCCGTCCGGCCGGCTGCGCCGTCATCAGCGGGCGCCGATGTCGACCGCGCCGGGATCGCCGTCGTCGCTGCGCAGCCGGATCGGCCGGTCCCGCAGGCTGGCCAGGGAGCGCGCGATTGCGGAGCTGCCCGAGTCGGGCCGCGGCCTGGCGATCATGCAGGCGTGCGTGGATGACGTGACCCTGCGCAGCAAGCCAGGCCACGGCACTGTCGTCTCGCTGCAGAAGCGAATCGAGTGGCGCACCGACGCGCCGCTGGCGCTGCGATCGGCCGCACAGCTCAGGGACGCCGGCTGACCGGGTAATCTGCGAGCATGCGCCGCTCGACAGGACGCCCATGACGGCCCGCATCGGAGTCGTCACCTTCCCAGGTTCCCTCGATGACCGTGATGCCCGCCGTGCCGTGGAGCGCGGGGGAGCGCAGCCGGTCGAGCTCTGGCATGACGACGCCAGCCTGCGCGGTGTCGATGCGGTGATCCTGCCCGGCGGCTTCTCCTATGGCGACTACCTGCGCTGCGGCGCTATCGCCCGGTTCTCGCCGGTGATGGGCGAGATCATCCCGGCGGCGGCGAAGGGGCTGCCGGTGCTCGGCATCTGCAACGGCTTCCAGATCCTCTGCGAGGCCCACCTGCTGCCGGGGGCGCTCACCCGCAACGCCGGGCTGCGCTTCGTGACCAGGGACATCACCATCAGGATCGAGAACGCGACCTCCGCCTGGACGCGGAGCTACCTGCCGGGCCAGGACATCTCGGTCGTGCTCAAGAGCGGCGAGGGCGCCTACGTGGCCGACCAGGAGACCATCGCCAAGCTCGAGGCGAACGGCCAGGTCCTCGCGCGCTACGCCAGCAACCCGAACGGGTCGGCCGGCGACATCGCCGGCGTGGTCAGCGAGGCAGGCAACGTAGCCGGCCTGATGCCGCATCCGGAGCACGCCGTCGAGGATCTGACCGGGCCGAGCGCCGACGGCCTCGGCTTCTTCACCTCCGTCCTGCAGGCGGTTGCCGTCTCATGACGAGCCCTCAGGACACCGTGCTGCCCGCGGTCCAGGACACCGTGGACGGCGCCGCAGTGACGCCCGGCCGGGCCCAGCCCTACGCGGCGCTCGGCCTGACCGCTGAGGAATACGCGCGCATCGGCGCGATCCTCGGCCGCCGCCCGACTGACGCCGAGCTGGCCATCTACTCGGTGATGTGGAGCGAGCACTGCTCCTACAAGTCCTCCCGCCGGCACCTGCGGCAGTTCGCCGAGAAGGCGCCGCCCACCGACGTGCTGCTCGCCGGAATCGGCAACAACGCCGGGGTGGTCGACGTCGGCCAGGGCTATGCCGTCACCTTCAAGATCGAGTCACACAACCACCCGTCCTATGTCGAGCCGTTCCAGGGGGCGGCGACCGGCGTCGGCGGGATCGTCCGGGACATCCTGGCGATGGGCGCGCGTCCGGTCGCCGTGATGGACGCCCTGCGGTTCGGCCCGGCCGGCGCGGCCGACACGCACCGGGTGCTGCCCGGCGTGGTCGGCGGCATCTCCTTCTACGGCAACTGCCTCGGCCTGCCGAATATCGGCGGCGAGCTGGCCTTTGACCCGTGCTATGCAGGCAACCCGCTGGTCAACGCCCTGTGCGTGGGCGTGCTCCGGCACGACGACCTCAAGCTGGCAGCCGCGACCGGCCCCGGCAATCAGGTGATCCTGTTCGGCTCGCGGACCGGGCCGGACGGCATCGGCGGCGCCTCCGTGCTGGCCAGCGCGTCGTTCGGCGGCGCGGGGGAGGGCGCCAAGCGGCCCAGCGTCCAGGTCGGCGACCCGTTCATGGAGAAGCTGCTGATCGAGTGCTGCCTCGAGCTGTACCGGGCCGGCCTGGTCGTCGGCATCCAGGACCTGGGCGCGGCCGGGGTCGCGTGCGCCACGACCGAGCTGGCTGCCGGCGGCGGCACCGGGATGCGGGTGCGGCTGGACGCCGTCCCGCTGCGCGACGCATCGCTCGGCCCGGCCGAGATCCTGATGAGCGAGTCGCAGGAACGCATGATGGCGATCGTCACGCCGGAGAACGTCGCCGCGTTCCTGGCCATCTGCGCCCGGTGGGACGTGCCGGCCACGGTGATCGGCGAGGTCACCGGCACCGGCAGGCTGGAGATGACCTGGCACGGCGAGCAGGTCGTCGACATCCCGCCGGGCACCGCCGCCGATGAGGGTCCGCTGTACGACCGCCCGGCCAGCCGCCCGGCCAGCCAGGACGCGCTGATCGCCGCCGACCCGGCCGGGCTGGCCAGGCCCGCGAGCGGCGCCGAGCTGCGTGCCGACCTGCTGCTGCTGCTCGGCTCACCGGAGGGCGGCGACAAGACCTGGGTGACCGAGCAGTACGACCGGTACGTGCGCGGCGACACGGTGCTGGCGATGCCGCACGATGCGGGCCTGCTGCGGATCGACGAGGAGACCGGGCTTGGCGTGGCCCTGGCAACGGACGGGAACGGGCGGTTCTGCCAGCTCGATCCCTATGCCGGCACTCAGCTCGCGCTGGCCGAGGCGTACCGGAACGTCGCTGTCACCGGCGCGCGGCCGCTGGCGGTCACGAACTGCCTCAACTTCGGCTCGCCGGAGGACCCGGCAGTGATGTGGCAGTTCACCGAGGCGGTGCGGGGCCTGGCGGATGGCTGCCTGCAGCTGGGGGTGCCGGTCACCGGGGGCAATGTCAGCTTCTACAACCAGACCGGCGGCACGGCGATCCAGCCGACGCCTGTCGTCGGCGTACTCGGCGTTCACGACGACGTGCGCCACAGGGTCCGGTCCGGCTTCAGCGAGCCCGGTGCGAGCATCGTGGTGCTGGGCGAGACCAGGCCCGAGTACGGCGGCTCGCTGTGGGCGTGGCTGCGGCACGGTCACCTGGGCGGCCGGCCGCCGGCGGTCGATCTCGAGGCCGAGCGCGCGCTGGCCGGCGTGCTGGCGGACGCTGCGGCGCGGGACCTCGTCGTCTCGGCCCATGACGTGTCCGACGGCGGCCTCGCGACGGCACTGGCCGAATCCTGCCTGGCCGGGGGCACCGGCTGCACGGTCACGCCGCCACCGGACGCGGCCTCGTTCCTGTTCAGTGAATCCGCCGCCCGCGCTGTGGTCGCGGTCCGGCCGGCCGCGGCGGCGGAGCTGGCCAGCCTGTGCGCGCAGGCCGGCGTGCCGGCCACCGTCATCGGGGAGACCGGCGGATCCGCGCTTGAGGTCGCCGGGCTGTTCTCGGTGCCGCTGGCCGAGCTGGCGGAGGTGCACCGGGCCGCGCTGCCCGCGCTGTTCGGCTGACCGGGCCTCAGACCGACGCCCACCAGAACGCGATGAGCTGGCTGGGCGGCGGCGACGCCGAGCACGCCTCCAGGGCGGCGCCGTAGTCCTGGCCGGACAGCTGGCCCACCTGCGCGAGGCAGGCCGAGTCGCCCAGGTTGGCGTACTGGTAGAACGCGTGCCCCTGACTCTGGACGACGCTGGCCGCCCGGCGCCAGCGCTGGGCGGCCGCGAGATCGCAGTGCTCCAGGGTGAGCTTCGGCTGGCCGGCTAGTCCGGCCGCGGTGAGGCACTCGCCGGTCGGCAGGAAGATGAAGATGTAGCTGTTGCCGGCCATCAGGTCCGCGGTCCACTGCGGCGAGCCTGTCTGCACCTGCGCCGGCGCCACCGGGCTGAACTGCGGTGTTCCCCGCGGTCCGAGCAGCTGCAGCAGCTGTCCCGGCGACGAGCCAGACTGGGAGTCCTGCGCGACGAGCCCGACCGTCTGGTAGCCGAGCACCTTGCTGGGCAGCGCAGGCGCGCGCCGCGCGGCGGCCGGGTGCAGCCCCGCCAGGTAAGCGCCCACGCCGCCTCCGGCGAGAAGGACGATCACGCCGATCCCGGCGAGCCTGGGCAGCCAGGAGCCCCTGGTGCGGGTACCTGCGGTGTGGCGCTGACCGGGCATAACGAACGAATACCCGATCAGGTTGCCGACGGGGCCCGATGCGGCGAAAATCGGGCAGATTTTTTGGCGGCGGCAGCCGGCGGCCGGTCCTGGCAGCGCAGCGCCGTCGGTGGCATCGGCTAGCCTACGTAGCCGTGCCACCGCGCGGTCCTGACCTCGGACGGCTGCTCGCCGCCCTCAACGAGCAGCGGGCCGCGCTCGGCCAGCCGCCGTGGAGCGGGATCGCGACCGAGCGCGCACTCGGCGCGGCGAGCCTGGCGGCCGTGGAAGCAGCCAGGGCAGCGGGCTCGCAGCCGGTCCGGGCTGCGCTGCGGGCGGCCGTCCGGTACAGCCTGGGCGTTCTTGCTGACGAGGTGCCCGGGCGGACTGTCGAGGTGCGGGTACCGCCATTCGCTGCCGTGCAGTGCATCCCCGGTCCCCGGCATACTCGCGGCACTCCGCCGAATGTGGTCGAAACGGACTCGCTTACCTGGCTCGATCTGGCCTCGGGGCAGCTGGACTGGGCCGCCGCAGTAGGCAGCGGCCGGGTGCGGGCCAGCGGCCAGCGGGCTGACCTGTCCGGTTATCTGCCGCTGTTTCGCGCCACCGGGAGCCAGCACCCGCCAGGACGGCTCTGACAGGCCGGAAAGTCACTAGAATTGACTAGTGATTAAGCCCGATGGCGTGTTGTCACAAGATCCCGATTCAGCCGACCCTCCGCCGCGCGACGCGTGCGGCGTCTTCGGCGTCTGGTCGCCCGGCGAGGACGTTGCCAAGCTGGCGTACTACGGCCTGTACTCGCTGCAGCACCGCGGCCAGGAGTCGGCGGGCATCGCCGTCAGTGATGGCTCCCGCATCGTGGTCTACAAGGACATGGGGCTCGTCGCCCAGGTGTTCAGCGAGTCAGTGCTGAACACGCTGCACGGCTATATCGCGGTCGGGCACTGCCGGTACTCCACGAGCGGGTCGTCGGTCTGGGAGAACGCGCAGCCAACGTTCCGCGCGACCCCGTCGGCCAGCCTGGCGCTCGGGCACAACGGCAACCTGATCAACACTCTGGAGCTGGCCGGTCTGCTCGGCGGCCAGTCCGCTGCGCTGGCCGGGCGCGCGACCTCGGATACCGATGTCCTGACCGCGCTGTTCGCGGCCACCGGCATCGGGGTGAGCAACGGGGCGAACGGCAGCTCAGCCAACGGCAGCTCAGCCGCGAACGGCAGCTCAGCGAACGGCAGCTCAGCGAACGGCAGTGCCGCGAACGGCACTGCCGCGAACGGCGCGGGGCATCCGGGCGTCGAGGCCGCGGCCCTGGCTGCGCTGCCGCTGGTCCGGGGTGCGTTCTCACTGGTCTTCATGGATGAGCAGACGCTCTATGCGGCCCGCGACCCGCAGGGCTTCCGGCCGCTCGTGCTCGGCCGGGTGGCGCGGGGCTGGGTAGTGGCGAGCGAGACGGCGGCGCTGGACATCGTCGGCGCCACGTTCGTCCGCGAGATCGAGCCGGGTGAGCTGGTCGCCATCGACGAGCGCGGCGTCCGGTCGCACACGTTCGCGCTGCCCGCGCCGAAGGGCTGCCTGTTCGAGTACGTCTACCTGGCCCGGCCGGACACCACGATCGCGGGGCGCAGCGTGCAGTCGGCACGGGTGGAGGTCGGCAGGACACTGGCGGCCGAGTACCCGGCCGACGCCGACCTGGTGATCCCGGTGCCCGAGTCGAGCACTCCGGCCGCGATCGGGTACGCGCAGGCGAGCGGGATCCCCTACGGCCAGGGACTGGTCAAGAACTCTTACGTCGGGCGCACGTTCATCCAGCCGAGCCAGACCATCAGGGAGCGCGGCATCAGGCTGAAGTACAACCCGCTCCGCGAGGCCATCGCGGGCAAGCGCCTGGTCGTGGTCGACGACTCCATCGTGCGCGGCAATACCCAGCGCGCCATCGTGGCCATGCTCCGCGAGGCCGGAGCGGCCGAGGTCCACGTGCGCATTTCCAGCCCGCCCGTCGCCTGGCCGTGTTTTTTCGGCATCGACTTCGCCAGCCGGGCCGAGCTGATGGCGGGGAACCTGACGATCGATGAGATCCGCGAGTCCATCGGCGCTGACTCGCTCGGCTTCGTCTCGCTCGCCGGGCTGATCGAGGCGACGACGATACCGGCGGACCGGCTGTGCCATGCGTGCTTCGACGGCAGCTACCCGATCGCCGTGGCCGAGGACGAGAAGGGCAAGCACCTGCTGGAGCCGGTCGGCTCGAAGGCGGAGGCCTGAGTTGACCAGCGGGCGTCAGCCGGCCAGCTATTCCGCCGCTGGCGTCGACATCGCCGCGGGTGACCGCGCGGTCGAGCTGATGAAGGCATCGGTCGCCAGGACCGCGGGACCGGAGGTGATCGGCGGGATCGGCGGGTTCGCCGGGCTGTTCGACGCATCCAGGCTCACCGGCATGCGGCGCCCGCTGCTGGCGACCTCCACCGACGGGGTCGGTACCAAAGTCGTCATCGCCCGGCGCCTGGGCCGGTATGACACCATCGGCCTGGACCTCGTCGGCATGGTCGTTGACGACCTCGTGGTCTGCGGAGCCGAGCCGCTCTTCATGACCGACTACCTGGTGTGCGGGCGGGTCCAGCCCGAGCGCATCGCCACGATCGTGAGCGGCATCGCGGATGGCTGCGCGCAGGCGGGCTGCGCGCTGGTCGGCGGCGAGACCGCCGAGCATCCTGGCCACTTCGCGCCGGACGACTTCGATATCGCCGGGGCGGCGACCGGCGTCGTGGACGCGGACCGGCTGCTCAGCCCGGATCTGGTCCGGGCCGGGGACGTGGTCATCGCCATGGCATCGTCCGGCCTGCACTCCAACGGCTTCTCCCTGGTCCGCGCCATCGTCGACGCGCCGGAGAGCGGACTGGACCTCGCCGGCCAGCCGACCGAGCTCGACCGCAGCCTTGGTGACGAGCTGCTGACGCCGACCCGGATCTACGCGCGGGACTGCCTCGCCCTGGCCGGGAGCTGCGCTGTCCGCACGTTCGCCCATGTCACCGGCGGCGGGCTGGCCGCGAATCTGGCGAGGGTGCTGCCGCCGGGGACCGACGCGGTGCTCGACCGCGCGACCTGGCAGCCGGGTCCGGTGTTCAGGCTGCTGGCCGAGCGCGGCAGGGTCGCGGACGCGGATCTGGAGCAGGTCTTCAACCTGGGCGTCGGCATGGTGGCGATCGTGGCCCCGGCCGACAGCGACCGTGCGCTCCGCGTGCTGGCCGGCCGGGGAGTGCCGTCCTGGGCGCTCGGCGAGATCGTCGCCGGGACCGGTAACGCCCGCCTGGTCAGCCAGCATCCGGCGTAGCGGACCGCGGTCAGCGCAGGCAGCACGCAGAACCGGCCCCTGACGGCGGGGAGGGCATGCCAGCAGCGCCGGGATCAGTCACACAGACCGGCCGATCGCTCGCGGATCAGCCGGATGGCCGGTGAAGCCCTCGTCGCTCGGCGCTACGCTCCCGGCGATCCCGACTGCCGGACGAGGCCCTCGGCGCTGTAGTCGCCGTAGCTCTCGTCCTCTTCCCAGTCTTCGTCTTCGTCGTCGTCGCCCGGTGCGTGATCAGATTCGTCGTCCGCGGAGTAGCGGTCGCCCAGGTCCGCGTACGCGGAATCCCCGTTGGCGCCATGCTGGTCCGAGTCGACGCCCAGCTCAGCCCGCAGCCGGTCAAGGTCGGTCCCGCCGCCGCTGTACTTCAGCTGGCGTGCCACCTTGACCTGCTTGGCCTTGGCTCGGCCGCGCCCCATTGGCTCGACCCCCTCTAAATACGGGACCCGCGGATCCCTCGTCACCGCACTCTTCGTTGCCCGTTACCACGCGAACTCTCGCGGTTTCGTGCACACAAGGCTCACCCGCCGCCTCCGCCAAACCGGAGTGCGCCGCGCTCGCCCTGACGTACAGGTACAACCGTACCTGCTTTGGGCGCCCGGCGCCTCCGATGATTCCGGCGAACCCTCGCCGAACCCCCGTCAGCGGCCGAGGTATATCCCCCGGAGCCTGCCAACCTCGGCAATCCGGCGCTCTGCCAGCCGGTCCGCGGCAACGGCCGGCGGCACGCCGTCCGCGTCGGCAGTGGCCAGGATCTGCCTGGTGGTGCCCAGGATCTGCTCGGCCCTGGCCCGCGCCCGCTCGAAGCTGAAGCCGTGCAGCTCGTCAGCCACCTGGATGACGCCGCCCGAGTTCACCAGGTAATCGGGCGCGTAGACGATTCCGTGGTCGGCCAGCATCTTCTCGACGCCAGGGTGGGCCAGCTGGTTGTTCGCCCCGCCGCAGATGATCTTGGTGCCGGCAGCCCGGAGTGCGGCCACCGTGTCGTCGTCGACGGCACCGCCGAGGGCGCACGGCGAGTACACATCGAGTGAGCCGCGCAGCAGCTCGGCCCGGCTCGCCGCGACGGTCACCTCGGGGTGCTGCGCCCGCACGCGCTCGGTGGCGGCATGGCTGGTGTCGTAGATGACGACGCGCGCGCCGTCGGAGATCAGGTGATCAGCCAGCCGGTGGCCGACCTTCCCGACGCCCTCGACGCCCACTGTCCTGCCGTCCAGGCTGGTGCTGCCCCAGGCATGCTCGGCGGCCGCCCGCATCCCCTGGAATACGCCGAAGGCGGTCAGCACCGACGAGTCGCCTGCTCCGCCGTTGGGCACTGTCCGTCCGGTGACGAAGGAGCACTCACGGGCGACGACATCCATGTCCTCGCTGTAGGTGCCGATGTCGCAGGCGGTGATGTAGCGGCCGTTGAGAGACTGCACGAACCTCCCGTAGGCGCGCAGCAGCGCCTCAGACTTCAGCTCTGCCGGGTCGCCGATGATCACCGCCTTGCCGCCGCCAAGGTCAAGGCCGGCCAGCGCGTTCTTGTAGGCCATCGCCCTGGACAGGTTCAGGACGTCGGCCAGGGCCTCGTCCTCGCTGGCGTACGGGTAGAACCGGGTGCCGCCGAGCGCCGGCCCGAGCGCCGTCGAGTAGATGGCGACGATGGCCTGGAGCCCGGACTGGGCATCCTGGCAGAAGACAACTTGCTCGTGTCCGGCCGGGCCATCCGGTCCGCCCGCAAAGACAGTGGTCACTTCGGTGGGCTCCTGCGCTCGGCCCGCGTCCACGCTGACGCGAGATGTCGGCCACCAGCCTATAGCGGCCCGGGAGCCGGGATGAGACTCGCGCGGATCCTACCGGCGCGTAAGCCTTTGCCCAGAGGCGTACGGCATGTCACGATTAGTCATGCTGCCTATTGCGCGACAAGTACCGGCATTTCTGCTGGTTTCACCACAGCGAAGGGCCGGCCAGGTGTCCGTTTGCCTAACGGATCGTGGGGACACCGCGCTACTCTGCGGTCAAAAGTTCGCGAAGCAGATTATCTGGCAGTAGTTCGGGGATTAATACAGGACATGTGCCCGTTGCACAGAAACAGCGCAGTTGACGCGCATCCGGCCATCCGGCTCGTTCTCGCCACTGAGCGGGGGGCACAGCGGGTGATCGGGTCAGCGGCAGGCACCGCGGAGGGAGGGATGCGGGAAGTCACAGCCCGTGGGCCAGCGTCGGCTCATGGCTTGAGCTGAGCACCCTAAGTGCCGACCTGGAGGAGATCGGCAGCTAAATCGGGGTGCGAATGACGGGTGGCAATCGAGCTAAGTAGCTGATGGGAGGCGCGGATGACTTTTCCGAATCCGCCCGTTGCGACGATGCGTGTCGCTAGAATCACGCAGCGTGACAGGGCGGCGGGCGGGGGCACCGCGGCGACTCGCAGAAGAACTTTGCTCCCGGTTGTCGACTTGTCACCGCCGGTGATGGCAATATGGTCTCAGAGGACTATATGGGACATCCAAGGCAGGCTTCGCTAGAAGCCACGAACAGCAAGAGAAGTAGGTAGGGATCGCAGTACCGGTCCAGGAGGAGAGGCCGTCAAGATGTCAGCACGTACACCAGAGGCTGAGCCGCTGCTTACGCCGGCAGAAGTCGCGACGATGTTCAGGGTGGACCCGAAGACAGTTACCAGATGGGCAAAGGCCGGAAAACTCACGTCTATCCGGACACTCGGCGGGCACCGCCGGTACCGGGAGACTGAGGTCCGCGCCCTTCTGGCGGGTATCCCGCAGCAGCGCTCGGAGTAAGGCATGGCCGCGATCCGGCAGCAAACCAGCGCCGGGACGGCTATCGCGCAGAGCAGGGCGATCAGCCAGCGGCCATATTGCCTTTCTAGTTGGGGGGGTCGACCCCGGCGGCCAGCACACCGCATCGGGGGGCGCGCTTCGCGTTCGATGCGATGACAGCATCGGTCAGCGGAAGCCGGGGTCGATCCGGCCTCCTGGACGCAGTTACCAGGAGCACGAGCAGGACCAGATTTGCGGCCGGGAGCGGATAGCGCCGGGCGGCCGCAGCCCGCCCGTGATGAGTCCGCCCGTGATCAGTCCGCCCGTGATCAGTCCGCCCGTGATCAGTCCGACCGTGATGAGCCCGGTCGTGATGAGCCGGTCGTGATGAGCCGGTCGGTCGCCTGACCAGTAACTGGCCTGACGGGCCGGACTGGCAGCGATGCGGGGTTTCGCAGTAAGCGAGTCCGCGAGTCCGGGAAGCAGACGCAGTGCCAGGCGGCCCGCCGGGCGGGCGTGGCTGCCGCCCAGCCGGGCCAGGACCGCGCGCGCCCGGCCCTTCAGCCGCCGGGGAAATGAGCCGGCCTGCTAACCAGTCGTAGTCTCATAACAACTTTTCGTAATCTCGCCTGCCGATTGCGGACCGCAGCGATACTGAGGACACCTGCTGCCGTAGCCCGGCGCCCCGGCGGTGGGATTGACGTCCGTGCGTCACCGCACTCGCTGCCCGCGTGTCCGGTGAGGTACGGCAGCGTTCCCGGGGGAACCGCCTGCGGGCGGGAGCGTGCGGCGCTTTGGAGGGGAGGGGGGACGCGCGATGCGTGATCCGGACTTGGTACAGCAAGCTGAGCGAGCGGCTATCGCCCTGGAGCGAGCATGGGGTCGCTGGCGTGTCATGCACGGCCTGGGCACAGACCCGGCGCCGCCGGTGTCGAGCTACGTGGGCTATTCGCTGGAAGATCCATGGGGTCAGCCCAGGGTCGTCTTCGGCATCGGAGCCGAGGAGGCTGAGCGGCTGGCCGCGCTTCTTGACGGTCACGACTGCGTGGGGCCCGTGCACGCAGAGGTCACCGGCAGGCCTGACTGGCGCCAGGCTGCAGCAGGGCCGCCGACGGCCCGCGCCTGGCCGGCGGGAGACCTGGGCGGTATCCCCGCGCAGGCACCACAGCCCGCGGCGGAGGAGCTCGGGCCGGCTCAGCATGCTGACACGGACGCTGACGACTGGGAGAACACCTTCGCCGGGCAGGTCGGCACTTCCCCAGTGATTGCAGTGCCAGCCAGCTCCCGGACGGTGAGTCCCGGGCCAGCCGGCTCGCGGCCAGTCAGCACCGGGGCGGTCGCCGCCGGGCCAGTCACCAGCGGGGCGGCCCGGTCCACCCGCGAGCCGGGTGATGCTGCCGGCACCGGGTCTGCGGCCGCGGCGACACCTGAGATCGGCGCCGAGAGCGCGCCCGGCGTCGCCGAGCGTGAGCCCGGCGACTCCGGCCCGCTTCCGGCCGCAACGGCCCCTGCCGCAGCCGCGACGGCGCCGGCCGCAGCCGCGACGGCCCCGGCCGCCACGGCGCAACGGCCGCCGCTGGCCCGGGCGTTCCCGGCCGCGCCGCTGCTGCCTGCGGCGGTTCGCGGCGCCGCGACGCAGCGGCGGCACTCCGGGGCGGCAGCCGCCGCTGACTCCGGGCAGGCGGTCGCTGAGGACGAGCAGAACGGCACCGTGCAGTTCCCGGCACTGACGCAGCCCGGCATCGTGGCCTTCCGGCGTCGCCAGGAGCAGGCAGCGAGCCAGGCGCCGGGCTTGCCATTGCCGGCCGTGCCAGGATCACCAGGTCTCGCTGGATCAGCGGTCTCGCCGGCCTCGCCAGGCTCGCAGGTACCGTCGGCCTCGTTCGCGGCAGCGCCAGACGCTGACGACGACGACCTGACTGCGAGCCCGGGTCCGGGCTACCGCGGCCCGCGCTACCGCGGCTTCCCGCCCCGGTATCAGTCAGGCGCGCCCGCCGAGGAGCCGCCTGGCTCGCTCAGCTCGGCCCCGGCTCCGCCTCCGGCCGTGGAGGCGGCAGCCGAGCCTGCCCGAGCGGAACTCAGCTCGCCGCGGCAGGTATCCAGGCTCGGCCGGTCGCGCCGGTCCGGCCACGGCGCACACGAGGCCGGGGGATGGCCGCACGGCGATCATGCCGCGACCGATACCGCCGTCTAGCTCACCAGATAGACCGCTGCCCGCGGTCCGGCCAGCGGCCGGGTCGGGGGCAGCGGCCTTCTGTCAGCACCGTGCAGCACAATCGCTATGTGCGGATAGCGCTGGTGCCCGGCCCCGGCACGACCGGGCTGATCTGCCCGCTCGGCGACGACGGGACGGGCGGCGAGCCGGAGCTCGTACCTGATCTCGCTGCTGCCGTAGCCGCGCAGGAGCGGTCCGGATCGCCGAGGTGGGTCTGGCCATCTGCGCACCTGCTGTATCCGGCGCTGCTGCGGGCCGGCGTCCGGGTGGCACGCTGCCACGACACTGCGCTCATCGGATCGCTGCTCGCCGCGCGCGACGGCGCGGCCGAGCAGCTCCCCGCTGGCCCCGCCGCCCGGCCCGCGCACGAGCGCCAGTCGCTTCAGCTGCCATTCGACTCTGCTGACGACGCCGGCCCTGACCCGCGTCTGGAGCTCAGCCAGCTGGTCGCGGCACATGCGGGCCAGGTGCGGCGGATCAGCGCCGATGCTGACCCGGCCAGGTTCGCGCTTCTCGCCACGGCCGAGTCGGCCGGCGGCCTGGTGGCGGCCGAGATGACGGCCGCAGGCCTGCCGTGGCGTGCCGATATTCATGACCGGCTGCTGACGCAGGCCCTCGGACCGCGCCCGCCTGCGACCGCGGGCCAGCAGCTGCGGCCGGCGCGCCTCGGTGAGCTGGCGGCCGAGATCTCGGCTGCTCTCGGCGCGGTCCGCCCGGTGAACCCGGACTCGCCGGCGCAGCTGCTGCGCGCGCTGGCAGCCAGCGGCATCAGGGTGCAGTCCACGAGGTCCGCCGTCCTCCGCGAGGTCGACCATCCGGCGATCCCGCTTCTGCTGGAGTACAAGGACCTGGCGCGGCTGCACACCGCCAACGGATGGGCCTGGCTGGACTCGTGGGTAGCCGGCGGCCGGTTCCGGCCGGAGTATGTCGTCGGCGGCGTGGTGTCCGGGCGCTGGGCATCCAGGGGCGGCGGCGCGCTGCAGATTCCGAGGCTGCTCCGCCAGGCCGTGGTTGCCGACCCCGGCTGGACGCTCGTCGTCGCGGACGCGGCGCAGCTAGAGCCGCGGGTGCTGGCAGCACTGGCGGGTGACCGGGCGTTCGCGCAGGCGGCCAGCGCGGGCGACGTGTACGCGGCTGTCGCTGCCGCGATGGGCGGTGACCGGCCCACGGCGAAGGTGGCCCTGCTGTCGGCTATGTACGGCGGCACCGGCGGCGACCGCGGTCAGTCGCTGGCGCTGCTCCGCCGCCGCTTCCCGCAGGCGTCTGCGTATGTCGAGGACGCTGCCAGGGCCGGCCAGGAGGGCCGCGTCGTCAGGTCCGTACTCGGCAGGACCTGCCCGCCGCCGTCGGCTGCCTGGCTGTCGCTCACGAGCGAGTCGGGCGATCCAGGACAGGAACGCGATCCGGGGGCCGGGCCGGCGGCGCGGGCTCGCGGCCGTTTCACCCGTAACTTCGTGGTGCAGGCGAGCGCCGCGGACTGGGCACTGGTGCTGCTGGCCCTGCTCCGGGCCCGGCTGGCTGCGCTCGGCCCGGGCGACGGCGTCGCGGCGGCCGGCCTGCCCGAGCTTGTGTTCTTCCAGCACGATGAGGTCATCGTGCACTGCCCGGCCGGCCTGGCGGCCGACGTCACCGCCGCCATCGAGTCAGCGGCAGCCGGAGCCACCAGGCTCGTGTTCGGATCGACCGGGGTGAGCTTCCCGATGACCACCGCGGTGGTCAGCTGCTACGCGGACGCGAAGTAGCGGCTATTGCGAGGCCAGGAATCCGTGCCGGGCGCGCCGCGCCTTCCTGACCTCCGGCGGCACTGGCGCGGTGGCCTGCGGCACCACGGCCGTGCAGTACATGCACCGCCTGGCAGCGATCGGGATGGTGCTGAGGCACTCCGGGCACTGCCTGTCGGTGGCCGCCCTGTTGCGGCTGGCCAGTGCTGTCACCCTGGCTGCCGGCGCGACGATCAGCCAGTAGATCACGGCGGCGATCACCAGGAATGATACGGCCGCGTTGATCACGGCACCGTAGGTGAAAGTCGCGCCGTTGACCTTGAACGACAGGCTGCTGAAATTGATGTGGTTCCCGATGATGGCGGCAATCAGCGGCGTGATCATGTCCTTGACCAGCGCCTGGACGATCGCGTTGAAGGCCACGCCGATGACGACTGCAACCGCGAGATCGAGGATGTTGCCCTGCATCAGGAACGTGCGGAAACCCTTCATGTCTGCTCTCTCCCGGCTGCGCTGGTCCCCGCTGCTGCCCGCTCCGGCAGGGAAGTCACGCAGCTGCCGGCTACTGGCAGGTGTCAGCGGTGTAGCTCAGCAGTTCCTGGTAGGCCGTCTTCTGCACCGGGTTGGCCCGGACGGACGAGTCGATGAGCTGCTTGACGGTGGTGGCCTTGCCGGCGACGGTCTCGTAGGCGCGGAAGTCGGCAACGATGGTCATGATGGACCCCTTGAGGTTCGCAGGGGCCTCGCCCGCCAGCACAGTGAAGTTCTTGATCCCGGTGTTGAGCAGATCGTCCAGGGTGGCGCGGGCCTCCGTCAGCGTCATGGTGTCGCTGGGGTCCTTTCCGGACAGGCTGGCCATGGCACCCTGCACCTCGTTGCAGAACTTCTGCGTCGCCGCCGGGAGCGCCGTCGAGGACTGCTGTCCCTGCGGCTGGCCCGGCACGTCGCCGGCCGAGGCGCCGCACGCGCTGACCAGCAGGCAGCCTCCCGCCATGATCCCCAGCATCGCGCGATGATGCCCCCTGCTCGGTTCCGAACCCCTCATGCTGTCTCCCCCAGTGTTGCGGCTGGCCTGACGCATTCTTCCCGATCATCTGCGCGCGTGTGGCGCATTGTGACGAAGTGACTACGAGCTGTGCTGAGGTCAGCGCGCTCCATCACGCTCGCCCCGGCGGGCTGCCTGCGGGCACGGGCCGGACGGCGGGTCCGGGTGCCGCCCGGCCATGTGATAGCAAGGCAGGATGTCAGCCGTGCGGAGCAGCGCAGGGCGGCGTCATGGCCATTGACGTGACGGTGCGAGGCATCACGATCCCGGCCGACGAGCTCACCTGGCGCTTCTCCCGCTCGCCGGGTCCGGGCGGCCAGTCAGTGAATACCACCGACAGCCAGGCGGAGCTCTCCTTCGACCTGGCCGGCACGACCGCCCTGCCGCCCGTGCTGCGCGACCGCGCGCTCGCCGCCCTATCCGGACGCCTGTCCGGCGGCGTCATCACCGTGACGGCTCGCGAGTTCAGGTCCCAGCTGCGCAACCGGGAGGCCGCTGCGGCCAGGCTCAGCGCGCTGCTGACCGAGGCGACAGCGCCGCCGCGGCCGCCCCGGCGGCCGACCCGGCCGACGCGCGGCTCTGTCGAGAGGCGGCTGGCTGAAAAGCAGCGGCGCTCTCAGCTGAAGCGGCTGCGCAGGGCTGACGACGACTAGCCAGACGGCAGGCGGCCGGGCAGCCGAGGTGGAGAGCCGGCCTGCAGGCCTCGTTCCCGCTCTGATGATCGCCCGCCGGCAGCGGCGCGAGCGTTCGCGCGGGACGCTGCCGGCGGTCCGCCGGGTCATCGCCGCTCGCTAGGCTGGGCTGATGAGCACGGCGCCTGGCCAGAAGGGGGGCAGCCCGGCACGGCGCCGCGCTGCCAGAGCAGGCACGCCCGGCGGGGCCGCCGCCCGGCGCCCGGCGCGCGGGTCCGGCAGCGGGCGGACTGAGGCCGACTGGCGCCGCCGGGAGCTCTCGCAGAACTACCTGCGCAGCCCGGAGGCCGCGCGCCAGTTCCTGAAGGCAGTGCGGCTGGACCCGGATGGCCTGTGCGTGGAGGTCGGCGCGGGAGAGGGCGTTCTGACCACCAGGCTGGCGGCCATGACCGGCGAGGTCATCGCCTACGAGGTTGACCACGCGCTGGCCAGGCTGGCGGCCAGGATCGGCAGCCGGTCCAACGTCCGGATCGTGATGGGCGACTTCCTCGGCGCCCGGCCGCCGGCGCGGCCATTCCAGGTCGTCGGCAACACCCCGTTCTCGCTCACGTCGCCGGTCATTGACTGGTGCCTGCGCGCCCGCCGGATGACGGCCGCGACCCTGATCACGCAGCTTGAGTACGCCCGGAAGCGAACCGGCGGCTTCGGCCGGTGGAGCCAGCTGACGGTGAGCACCTGGCCGCAGTTCCGCTGGGAGCTGCGCGGCACCATCCCCAGAACGGAATTCCGGCCGGTGCCCCGCGTCGACGCGGGCATCCTGCGGCTGGAGCGACGCCCCGAGCCGCTCATCGTCCCGGCGCGCCAGGCTGCCTACCGGCGCCTCGTGCAGGCCGGCTTCTCCGGCGTCGGCGGCTCAGTCCAGGCGTCACTGCGGCGGTCCTACCCGCCGGACCGGGTGGCGGCCGCCTGCGCCGAGGCCGGCGTGGACCGGCGCGCGGTCGTCGCGTACGTCAGCCCCGACCAGTGGGTGCAGATCTTCCGTGCACTCGATCCGGGCCCGCCAGCGCGGCCGGGCACGGGCCAGGGCAGGACGCGGCCGCCCCGGCGGCCCGCCTCCTAGCGACGGCGGCCTGATTCGCTCAGGGGGCGCTGGTGCCCGTGCGGCCGTATTTGTCCTCGAGCCTGACCACGTCCTCGCGCCAGCCGGGCTCAGCTGTCGAGGCCTCGGCGAACGCCAGGTCAGTGATCGCCATGATGCGGTGGACCGAGCCGGGTGGCAGGTGAATGGTGTCGCCGGGCCCGAAGTGCTGACTGGTGAGACTGTCGGCAGACGGGCCGTACTCGATCAGCGCCGCCCCGGACAGCACGCTGATTGTCTCTTCCTTCTGCAGGTGATACTGCAGGCTCAGCGCATGGCCGGCGGTCACGTGGATGATCTTCCCGGCGTACTTGCCGTCGAGGGCGGCGAAGATCACCTCGTGTCCCCAGGGCTTGTCCTGCCGTGGAGCCTGGTAGACCTCGGCGACCGGCCCCGGTGCCGCTGAGCTGGTGTTCTGCGCAGGGGTCACGCTGCCCCTCTCTGACTCTGTCAGGCCGTCGCTCATCCGCAGGCGCGGCGCACGAACCATCCTAATGACCGGGCGGCCGGCGATCCCGGCCATGGCCGCTGAGCGTCCGCAGCCGCGCGGCGGCGTCGGCCAGTACCTCGTCCCGCTTGCAGAAGGCAAACCGCACCTGGCTGCGCCCGGCCTCCTGCCGGTCGTAGAAGACCACGTTCGGCACGGCGACGACGCCGCAGCGGTGCGGCAGGCTACGGCAGAACGCGAGGCCGTCGGACTCGCCGAGCGGGGCGATGTCGGTAGTGATGAAGTACGTGCCCTGCGGAACGAACACATCGAAGCCTGCCGCCCGCAGGCCGCCGGCCAGCAGATCGCGCTTGCCGTGCAGGCTGGCGGCCAGGCCGCCGTAGAAAGCGTCCGGCAGCGCCAGCCCGGCGGCGATGGCGTACTGGAAGGGGCCGCCGCTGACGTAGGTCAGGAACTGCTTGGCAGTACGGACCGCGGTGACAAGCTCCGGCGTCCCGGTGACCCAGCCGATCTTCCAGCCAGTGAACGAGAACGTCTTGCCGGCGGAGCTGATCGTTACGGTGCGGTCGCGCATGCCCGGGAGCGTGGCGATCGGCACATGCTCGCCGTCGAAGACGAGGTGCTCGTAGACCTCATCGGTCACGACCAGCAGGTCGTGCTCGATCGCGAGAGCGGCAATCGCGGTGAGCTCCTCGCGCGTGGCGACCATGCCCGTCGGGTTGTGCGGTGAGTTCAGCAGGATGAGGCGGGTGCGGCTGGTGATCGCATCCCGGAGCTGGTCCAGGTCGGGGCGGAAGAGCGGCGGGCGAAGCGTGACAGGTACCCGCCTGGCGCCGGCCATCGCGATGCAGGCGGCGTACGAGTCGTAGTAGGGCTCCAGCGCGATCACCTCGTCGCCGGGCTCGAGCAGCGCTAGCAGCGCGGCCGCGATGGCCTCAGTGGCGCCGGCCGTCACCAGCACCTCGGTGTCGGGATCCAGGTCGGTGCCGTAGAACCGCTTCTGGTGCGCTGCGATGGCGGCCCGCAGCTCGGGAATGCCGGGGCCAGGCGGGTACTGGTTGCCGCGGCCGGCCAGGATGGCCTCGGCGGCGGCCTGCGCGATCTCGGCCGGGCCGTCGGTGTCAGGGAAGCCCTGGCCCAGGTTCACCGAGCCGGTCTCTACCGCCAGCGCCGACATCTCCGCGAAGATCGTCGTCCCCATACCGGCCAGCGCGCTGTTGAGCAGAGCACGAGTCATGGGCATGCCTTCCGCCATCGTGAGCGGCCAGCCGGCGCGACTGCCAGCTACCACCCGACGCCGGCGACGATACCCGCAGCGAGCGGGCCCCCGCGAATGGGTGCCGCGTGCGCGGAATTCGGGCAGGTGCCCGCGTCCGCATACCTCATCCGGTCAGGTAACGACATGATCCGGATGTGCTGATTATCAAGCCGTGCCCGGCAGAATTCAGCCGGCAGCACGTCCTGGCAAGCACAGGGGCGGTCCCGGATTTCCGGGACCGCCCCTTCTGGTGCTGTGCAGAGCTTGCAGCTATGCGTTCGTCAGCCGGCCGACTCTGCCGGGTGTGTCAGAGCGGGCGGACCTGCTCGGCCTGGGGGCCCTTGGCGCCCTGGCCAGCGGTGAACTCGACCCGCTGGTTCTCCTGAAGGCTGCGGAAGCCATCAACCTGAATCGCGGAGTGGTGCACGAAGACGTCGGCGCTGCCGTCGTCTGGGGCAATGAACCCATAGCCCTTGTCGGCGTTGAACCACTTCACGGTGCCCTGAGGCATGTGCCTTCTCCTACTGGGTGATCTCCGGGATCCACGGACGAGGATCCTGGGTCGCCACGACATCAGGCCCGGCAGCCACCGGGAGCAATGCCCCGTCAGCTGTCAGCAGCCCGCGTCGCGTACGCAAAATACGAATGCAACCACGACTATCAAACACCATCGGGCCGCGGTAGGTATCAGGGTCCGCTTGCTTTAGCGATTCTTACCAGGTATTCCGGCGCGCTGTGGCACGCATTCCCTTTGCCAGCAGGCGATTCAGGAATCTGGCGAGCGCTAGGCCGCCAAAAATTGCCCGGGGCGGCTGTTACCTCAGTGTATTTCCCGCTATTTCATCAGGAATTCGGGCAGCGCCAGCTCAGTAGCTAACACCATAAGCCGCTACCAATGCGACCGAGGCAATAACACCGGAAAGACTGGCTAGCTCCTGGTTCGGACCCGGCGGCGGCGCGATCAGCGGCAGCTGTCAATGCGCATCCCGATGCCGTCCAGCAGGCAGTCGAGGCCGAACTCGAAGCGCTGAGAGGGTCGCGAGCGTGGCCAGGGACCGTTCCAGGCCGAGCAGGGTGCTGGGGCCGAGCGGCGGCCGGCCGCCGGCGAAGGCCATCAGCCACTGATGCCGGCGCAGCATCCCCCGGGTGGCAAGGGCAATCGCGCGCAGCCGTCCTGCGCAAGACCGGTGGGGACTCACGCGCTGGCGGGCGCGGCGGGCGCTGACTCGGAGCATCCGGCACGGCTGCCTTCAGCGGTCCTGCAGGAAGCGGGTGTGTTCTGGTTCCTGTGAGCCCGGCAGTGCTGGTCCACCTGAGGGCGACGAGCCGGGCAGCGAGCAGGAGGAGCCAGATGCCCACCACGTCTCTCGCGCAGCCGCCGGCCCGCCGGTCCCCGGCCCACCGGCACTACGGCCCGCCGCAGCTGCGTCCGGCCCGGCCGCGCCCGGCTCACTTCGGGCCCGGCGGTCTGGCCCGTCGGCGGGCGCAGCTGGAGGCGTGCTGGCGAGAGCGGCTGGAGCGGGTGACCGCTCTCGCGGTCGCGTTTCATGACGAGGCCGGCAGCGACGGCCAGAGGCAGCGCGGCAGCACAGAGTCACGCCGTGCCAGGGCGCTGGCCCGGCAGGCGGTCGCGGAGCGGCAGGCGCTGGCGGACATCGAGGCGGCGCTTGACCGGATCTCCGCCGGCCAGTACGGCTGGTGCGAGCAATGCGGCCGGCCCATCGCCGGCGCACTGCTGGCGGTGCACCCGCAGGTCAGGTACTGCGCTGCCTGCGGACGCCGGGCCGCGCCGCTGCGGAGCGCGTTCGTCTGACCGGCCCTCCTTGCGGGCCGAGCAGGCCGGCGCGGCGTGACAGCGCGGAACCGGTGAGGGCACGACGGCGGTTGCGGCGGGGCCGGCAGCTTACCTGTCCGCCCGGGCCCGGTACTCGGCGATCGCCGCCCGGTGGTCCACGATCGGCTGAGGGTAACGGCACGCCCGCCGGCTCTCCGGATCCGGGTCGTGGATGCGGTCAGCCGGGAGCGAGGCCAGCTCGGGAAGGTACTTTCGCAGGTACTCGCCATCCGGATCGAACCGCTCGCTCTGCCGCAGCGGACTGAAGATGCGGTGCGGGTTCGTGTCAGTGCCAGTCCCCGCGATCCACTGCCAGTTGAGCTGGTTGCAGGCGACATCACCGTCGCTCAGCTCCCGCATGAAGAAGTCAGCGCCGTCCCGCCAGTCCAGGTACAGGTCTTTGGTCAGGAACGACGCGACGATCATCCGGGCCCGGTTGTGCATGAACGCCTCCGCGGCCAGCTGCCGCATCGCCGCGTCCACCACCGGGTAGCCAGTCCGGCCCGCCTGCCACGCAGCCAGCGCCTCCGGATCGCTCCGCCAGCGGTCGCCTCTGCTCTTGTAGTCCCGCGTCGATGCGTCCGGCCGGGCAGCGAGCAGCTGATGGAAGAAGTCGCGCCAGGCCAGCTGCCGGACGAAATCCTCGCCGCCGGGACTGCCGCCCAGCTCGGCAGCGACCGTGCGCGCCGACACGCAGCCGAGGTGCAGGTACGGGGACAGCCGGGAGATGCCATCGGCCGCCAGCATGTCGCGCCCGGCGGCATAGCCGGCAAGGCCGCCTGCGGCCCAGGCCCGCAGCCGGGCCAGCCCGGCGCGCTCGCCGCCCTGTCGGCGCCCCGGCGCTGGCTGCTCGCTGGTCAGGTCTGCGAGCGCCGGCAGCGCGCCGTGCCGCTGCCCGGACGGCAGCGTGACCCGCTGCGGCGTCGTCGCGCGGCCACGCATCGGCGACCGCTGCCAGCGCTGGTAGTAAGGCCCGAAGACCTGATAGGCCTGGCCGCCCGCCGGAGCCAGCGCGCCCGGCTCGGCAAGGGTGACTCCGGCGTGGCGCCGGATCTCGATGCGCTCGCGCCTGGCCGCCTCCTCGAGGCGGGCAAGCCGGCGCTGCGCGTAGCCGGAATAGTCGTCGGCGACATGAATGGCCGTCGCCCCGGTCTCGCGGGCCAGCGCGATGACCTCCGCGGTCCAGCGGCCCCGGCGGATGACCAGGGCCCCGCCCCGGTCCCGCAGGCTGCCGTCCAGGTCGGCCAGCGAGTCGATCAGGAATGCCAGCCTGCTCGCATGCGCACGGAACCGGCGGATGATCGCGTCGTCGACGACGAAAACCGGGACGACCGTCGATCCGGCAGCTGCCGCGGCGGCGAGCACGGGATTGTCGTGGACCCGGAGGTCGCGGGTGAAGACCGCGAGCGTGGTGGGCACCCAACCGAGCTTGCCACACGGGCCGTCCGGAGCTACCGGCAGCAGGCCCGGCAGAGCCGGTCGCAGCGGCCGGCTGCGCGCCCGGAACCCGCGTCGATGGGCGGAGATACCGGCGGCTACTCCTGCTCCGTCTGGCAGCAGATTGCTATTTATTCATGCCGCTTTGCGCCGCGCCAATTCTGTGTCAAATAAGCCACAGGTAAACGTGATTAGCTCATAGCCCCGCAATGGCATGTCCCGCCGTCAGGCCGCAGAAACGTGGGGCAGAGTATCCGTTCGACAGCACCCTGCGCGTGCGACGGCAGCCCCCCCGAGCCGCCACCGTCGCCCTGCACCCGTGACGAGTCCGCGCGCCTTCTCGTCCGCCGTCCCCCGACGGCAGTCGCGTAGCCGAGGGTGGAGGCGGAGCGCGCTCGCACGCGCCCGACAGAAGGCTGCCCCTTGTCCCCCTTCAGGACACCCAGCCCCGTCAGGTCAGCCACTTTCCACCGGGCGGTCACCGGACCGGCCGTTGCCATCGTCACCGCGATCGCCGGGACCGTCGTCGCCTGGACGGCGGGCGTGGCGACTGCAGAGCCGGCCGCGATGGTGCTGCCGGGCCTTGTCCGCCTGGCGCATCCGGCCAGGCCCGGCCTTACCAGGACCGGAATCACCAGGACCGGAATCAGCGCCAGATCCTTACCGCAGCACGCTCAGCTCGATGCGTTCACGGTGACCGCCAGCTCCTCAGGCGGCAGCCGGAGCGAGTCGGACGCCGGAACCGCAGGCCGGGCCGGCACGTACTCGGCCCCGCAGCGGGCCGCCATCCGGATGCTGGCCAGCTTCGGCTGGCCCGAGCATCAGTTCCACTGGCTGAATCCGCTCTGGGCCCGCGAAAGCGGCTGGAAGGTTCGCGCTCTCAACCGCGGGTCGGGGGCGTACGGCATCCCGCAGGCGGTTCCGGGCTCCAAGATGGCCTCGGCGGGCGCGAACTGGAAAACCAGCGCGAAAACGCAGATCCGGTGGGGACTGGAGTACATCAGGGAGCGGTACGGCTCGCCGCACGGTGCCTGGAAGCACGAACTGGCGGACGGCTGGTACTGATCGCGCCGGCGGCGAGGCCAGCCCGGGCGGGCCTCGCCGCACAGCCAGCGCGCCGCGAAGGACCACCGGCGTCAGCACGACTTCAGAACGGCGCTGGCGCGGTCCCGAGTACCTCGATCAGGTCGAGCTCGCCGGGACCTGCCGTCCGCGGGTCAGCCGTCAGCACGGTCTGGCCCGCATCAGGATCGGACATGAGCGCGAACGCCACCTCAATCGGCAGCCGCGCCCGCTCCGGAGCGGAACCGGCAGTGCCGAAGCCGGCCCGGTCAGACCGGCCGCGGACCAGCCTGGCCAGGCTTGGCAGCGGATCCAGAACCTCGATCGGGTAATCGGTGCCTGCGAGCATCGGCACGCCCGAGGCGGCCAGCGCGGTCCACGGATAGGCCAGTCCGGCCCGGCCGGGCCCGAGGGCGGGCGTCAGCTGCCCGGCATCGGACAGGGCGAACGACGGCTGGATGCACGCGACGACCCCGGTCGCGGCCATCCTCGCGATCAGGTCGGCGGACAGCAGGCTGGCATGCTCGATGCGGGGCGCGGCGGCCGCGATTGCGGCCAGGTCACCGTCGAAGGCCAGCTCGTAGGCGTCGAGCACGGTCTGCACGGCCCGGTCGCCGATGGCATGGGTGGCGATCCGCCAGCCTCGCCCGGCCAGCGGCGCGATCCGGCGGGCAAGGCCTGCGGCACCGGTAAACAGGACGCCCGAGCCGCCGGCATCCGCGAAGTCCGCGCACACAGCGCAAGTGCGGGGCACGAGCCAGCCGTCCGCATAGAACTTGACGCCGTCGAGTCGCAGCCACGGCCCGCAGGCCGCCCGGCGCGCGTCAAGCTCGGCCAGGCTGCTCTCCTCGGCCAGGCCGCTGGCCAGGTAGATCCTGACCCGGCACGGGAGCGGGCCGATGGTCTCGAGCTCGGTGAGTGCGTCCAGGTAGGCCCAGCTGCGCATGCCCATCTCGGTGATCTCGACCAGGCCGGCGGCCGCCGCACGGGCAAGCCCGGCCAGCAGCCGCCCGGGCAGGCCCGGCTCGTCAAGACCGGGCCCGGTGTCCAGCATGTCCATCGGGCTGCGCCCGAGACCGGCGACCTGCCGGTGGAAGCTGGCCACCGCCGCGGCCGTCGGCGGAAAGGCAACGCCGGCAGCATCCCTCAGCAGATGCGCATGATGGTCAGTCAGGCCGGGAACAGACACTGGCGCGGCCACTGGTCCTTCGGGCATGGCACCCTCGATTTGCGCACGGGCGGGCTGTCGCGCGAGCCTATGTCAGCGCAGCACCGCCCGGCCAGCAAGGGAGAGGAAGCCAAGGCGTGGCCTATCAGACTCCGGCCAGCGACATCGTCTCGATCATCGACGCGCCGCCAACCCCGGCTGCATCGCTCGCGCCAGGGCGCAGGTTCGTCGCGCTCGTGCACTATGAGTCGCATCCGCCGGTGGCCCACCTGGCCAGGCCCTATCTGTCGCTCGCGGGGCTGCGGCTGGATCCGGTGCTCGGCGGCAGGCAGCGCATCAGGCGGCTGACCGGGCTGTCGGTGATCGCGCTGCCTGGCGGCCAGCCTCGCCGGATCGAGGTACCGGATGGCAAGTCGCTGAGCGTGCCCTCCTGGGCACCGGACGGACGGCGGTTCGCGTTCACCGTGGACGAGCCGGACGGTATCGCCGTCTGGGTGGCCGACGCCCAGGCCGCGACGGCAGCCGAAGTGCCGGGCCTGCGCGTTCGTGACGTACTCGGCGGCGACCCGACGTCGGCCGGGTCGTCGGTGCGCTGGTCCAGGGACGGCAGCGCGCTGATCGTGCTCAGCGCGCCCGTGCCGGGGGCGGCCGTGCCGGGCGCCGCCGAGCCGGCCCTGAGCCGATCGAGCCGCAGATCGAGGAGGCCGCTGGCAAGCGGTCGCAGATGGCCACCTTCACCGACCTGCTGCGCACGGACGCGGACTCCGACGTGTTCGAGGCGCTGGCGACGACCGTGCCGCTGCGGGTCGACCCGGACTCGGGCAGCGTCACCGAGCTTGGGCCGCCCGGCCTGTACTACCACCTCGGCGAGTCCCCAGACGGCGAGCACCTGCTGGTGTACCGGCTGCAGCGGCCGTTCTCGTTCCGGGTGCCGTTCCCGTACTTCGCCCGCCGCGTCGAGGTGTGGTCCGCCGCCGGGGAGCTTGAGCGGGTCATCGCCGATCTGCCGGTCACCGACGAGATTCCGCGGCACGGCGTGCCGACCGGGCCGCGGATGGTGTCGTGGGAGGAGTCCGTGCCCGCCAGCCTGGTGTGGACCGAGGCCCAGGACGGCGGTGATCCGCTGGCCAAGGCGGAGCACCGTGACCTGGTCTTCCGGCTGCAGGCGCCGTTCAGCGACGCGCCCCAGCCGTGCTTGCCGGTCCAGCATCGCTGCCTGGGCTGGTACGACATGGCAGCCGCCGGCACACTGCTCGTGACCGAGCACGACCGCGACCGCCGCTGGGTGACGTCCCGGCTGGTCGACCTGGCAGCGCCGGACGAGAGCAGGGTCATCTTCGACCACTCGGCGGACGAGGCCTACAAGGACCCGGGCTCCCCGATGATGACGACCCATCCGGACGGCACCCGCACAGTCCTGCAGGACGGCAACCAGATCTTCCTGCGGGGCGAGGGCGCGAGCCCGGAGGGTGACCGGCCTTTCCTGGACCGGCTCGATCTGGCTGACCTGTCCGTGCAGCGGCTGTGGCGCAGTCCTGCTGATGCGTACGAGCAGGTACTCGGCTTCGCCGGGGACGACCGGGAGTCGGTGCTCATCTGGCATGAAAGCCGCGCTGAGCCGCCGAACCTCGTGGTCACCCGGCTGGACGGCACCGATCGCATCCAGCTCACTGCGTGGCCGGATCCCCATCCGCAGCTGACGGGCATGGAGAAGCGGCTAGTCAGCTACGACCGGGGCGACGGCGTGCAGCTCACCGGGATGCTGCACCTGCCCCCCGGCTACGACGCGGAGCGCGATGGCCCCCTGCCGCTGGTGATCTGGGCCTACCCGCTGGACTACGGGGATGCGAGCACGGCCGGCCAGGTCCGGGGAACCACCGAGCGGTTCACCCGGCTGATGGCCTCCGACCCGGTGTTCTTCGTCCTGCGTGGCTACGCCGTGCTGCAGAACGCGACGATGCCGGTCATCGGCGACCCGGAGACCATGAACGACAGCTACGTGGAGCAGATCACCGCCGCCGCGGCCGCGCACATCGCCGCGCTGGCCGGCCAGGGAATCGCCGACCCTGCGCGGGTGGCAGTCGGCGGCCACAGCTACGGCGCGTTCATGACGGCGAACCTGCTGGCGCACACGGATCTGTTCGCGGCCGGGATCGCCCGCAGCGGCGCCTACAACCGCAGTCTGACGCCGTTCGGCTTCCAGACCGAGCGGCGCAACTTCTGGGAGGCGACGGACGTCTACGACCGGGTCTCCCCGTTCCGCTACGCCGACAAGATCACCGCTCCGCTGCTGCTGATCCACGGCGAGCGGGACGCGAACTCCGGCACGTTCCCGATCCAGTCGGAGCGGCTCTTCCAGGCCATCCAGGGCACCGGCGGGACGGGGCGCCTGGTGATACTGCCGTACGAGAGCCACGGGTACGCCGCGCGTGAGTCGGTACTGCATGTCCTCGCAGAGCAGCTCGGCTGGCTCGAGCGATGGCTCGGTGCCTCCTAGCCGGTGGAAGCCGGGTTAGTGGCGCTGGAGCACCACTAACCCGGCATCCATGACCGGCAAGCGCCGCTAGTGCAGCAGGCGGAGCGTGTTCACTGCATCGTCGACGTAGTAGACGCCGCGCAGGCCAGGCCGCACCGCCAGGCCGAACAGGGCGCCCGCACCCTTCGGGCTACCCGAGGTGTCCAGGTAGCGCCAGGCGATCTGAACGCCGCCCGGGGTCGTCTCGACCACCTTGCCGTTGCCGCCGTTGACGGTCAGCACGTGCCCGTCGGGAGCAATCGCGAGGCCGAGCGGCATGTTGAGCTGGCCGCCGCGGGTCAGCAGGAAGCCGGTTCCGGCAGTGCCTGACCGGGTCAGCGCGTTCGGGATCCCGGTGATCCGGCTGTTCTGCGTATCGGCCACGTACAGCGTGCCGTGACGGCCGAGCCCGACGCCCGTCGGGCCGAGAATGAAGGCGGCCGCGTTGGTCTGCTGAGCGAACCCGGATCCGATCGTCGTCCAGCTGGACAGCGTTGGCGGGGCAAAGCGGTGCAGCTTCAGACCCAGCCGGACTACCGTGCCGCGATGGACGACCTTGCCGCCGGCGGCGACGGTTCCGTTCAGCACGTTGGTGACGAACAGGTCAGCGACGTGGCCGCGCACGACGGCCGTCGAGTCCCACGGCCCGTTGATGCCGTAGCCGCTGATTGTCTCCGCAACCATGCCCATGCTGTTCAGCACGATGAGGCAGCCGGCCTTCGCGGTAGCTGCCATGCCATTGCTAGAGGGCGTGCTGCCAACGACCACCCAGCCGCCCGGCAGTACCTCCAGCGCGGTGGTGAGGCCGACTCCGCCCGGGCATGATCCGGGCAGCATGCTGCGCCTGACGCTGGCGAACAGCGACCGGTGGCCGCCAGGCGAGATCTCCACCAGTGTCTTGCCAGTGCCCTGCTGGTTCGCCTTGTCGTTGAAGTTGCTGATCAGCACATCTCCCGCACGCAGGCGGCCGGTGCTGTGCCGGATGATCGCGATGCCGTACGGATTGACGTCCCCGTTGTGCGGCACCGTCGAGGCGATCGTCGAGAGCTTGCTGAAGTGACTGAGATAACTAACTGGCCCGCTTGGCTGGGCGGACGCCGCGGTCGCGGTAGCAAGCCCCAGTGCGGTGATGACCCCGGCCGCGGCGGCTGCCGCTGCCATGCGATGTCGTGCTGCCATCGATGCTCCCCTTCGAGGTCGGTCGGCGGCCCGCGGCCGGCCCGGAGCACACGACTCGCCGGGCGGCCGGCCTGATGCCAGCCACCTCTCAGGGAACGGTCAGGAAGGGGGAGCGGTTCAGCTACCGGACGTAGCGATCAAATGGCGTCGGGTACTCGTGGATCTCGTCCTTCGCGAACCAGACATCGATCTCGTGCGCGGCGTCCTCGACGCTGCCGGAGGCGTGCACCAGATTGGCGACGGCAATGCCGCGCTCGTTGGCGTAGGCCTTGCTCATGTGCGCGAAGTCACCGCGAATGGTGCCGGGAGGCGCCTGGTCCGGGTAGGTCGAGCCAACCAGCTTGCGGGTCGTGGCGACCGCCTCCACGCCCTCCAGGATCATGGCGATCACCGGTCCGCTCTCCATGAACTCGGCCATGGCGTTGAAGACCGCCGGGCCGAACCGCTCCTCAAGATCGAAATAATGCTGCCTGGCGAGATCAGCATCCATCCAGACCATCTTCGTGGCGACGATCTTGAGCAGGGACTCCTCAAAGCGCGTTACTACGCGACCGACCAGTCCCCTGGCCACGGCGTCAGGCTTGAGCAGCACCAGGGTCCGCTCGACTCCGGTGTCGTAACTCATGTCTTTCCTCTCGGTGCGCGCGAGCCCGCAGCACTGCAGGCCCGCACAGCTTAGCGACGTTGGTAACGTGCCCAGCAGCCTTAACGGCTAGTCACCGGGCGGGGACGTCCCGCGAGACGGCTGCGGGACAGGCAATCCTGCCATGCCCGAGCTCCGCCGGGCGGGCAGGTATGGGATGAAGACCACATTGAATCTCTTCCCGTGGTTATTGTCGCTACTCTGCTAAGAGCCGGATACATCGGCCCTGGCAGATAACGCCGGGGCGACCCGACGATCCAGGGACCCGGTCGAGCCCTCGATGGTCTCCGGCCTGGTCCCGGTTAGGCAGACGTTCGTGCATGACACCTGGGCAGTCAGAGACCTGCCGGTACTAGACGCCACTGTCGCCCTGCTTGAGCAGAGCTACATGGTCACGGTGACCGATATCGCTGCTGCGACAGGGCTGGACGCGGCCGTGGTGGCGAGGGCGCTGGAGACCCTTGACCCGGTGTACGTCGACTTCCGCAAGACAACGACCGGCGGCGACCCGCGGTTCTGGTACGTCTTCAAGGTCACCCCCGAGGCCCGCCGAGCGGTCGGTCAGTGGCCGACCGCCGAGGCACTGGCCAGCAGCCTCGCTGCTGAGCTGGCGGCCGCAGCCCAGCACGAGACTGACGGGGAACGGCAGGGCCTGCTGGCCTACGCAGCCAGGCTGGTCGGCGACACGCTCAGGGCCGCCACGGTCCGCGCCGCGGGCGAGGTGCTGGCACCGGCCTTCGGCGGGGTACCGAAACCCGAGCTGGGCTTCCCTGTTCCGCAGCCGGAGCCAGAGCCCGAGCAGGACATCCCGAGCCTGGTCGAGCTGCCGGAGCTGCCGGAGCTGCTGCGGCCGGACCGGCCTGCCGCCGATCAGACCGCCGCCGATCAGACCATCGCCGGTCAGACCATCGCTGATCGGGCCGCCGCCGATGAGTCTGCGCCTGGTCAGGACGCCGCTGGTGCGGCAGCAGCCGGCCTGCCTGCTCCCGCAGGGGCGGCCAGCCGTGAGAATGACGAGCCCGGCCCGACCTGGTTCGGCGCGGACCGGGACGAGAATGCAGCCGGCCTCGGCTGGCCGGCTGATCCGAGCATGGCCGAGACCGAGACGGCCGGCACCGGCGAGACCGGCACTCGCGAGGCCGGCGCTCGCCAGACCGGCAAGGGCGGGCACGGGCTGGCCCCTCTTCCTGATCGGCCGGAGACCGATCCTGACGGCAGGGACACGGACCTGGACCTGGTCCAGTCGCGCGAGGACGCGGCCCGGGCCGTCTAGCTGGCGGCTGGTTTTTTCTGGCCGCCGTCCGGCGGCCGGCCCTCGGGCGGCCGGATCGGCGGGATGGCCGGCCAGTTCTTGTGCCGGCGCGGGCCTGACCACAGGGCGGGCACCGCGTCAACGGCGTAAGCGATCGCGAACGCTGCCTGCTCATAGTTGACCCGCCAGCCGACGAAGTCCGGCCACGCTTCCTCCGGCTTCCGCTCGATCGGGAAGCTGACATTCTCCATCCGCGCGATGGCGTCGAGGAACTGCTCGTAGGTGATGGCGATCCCGGCCGCCGGGTCGGGCTCCTCCGGGAGGCTAAATCCCATGGCCCGCGCGATGTCGTTGAAGCACAGGAAGCCTGCGCGCAGGCACAGCCGGGCGGGCACGACCGGGGCGCTGGACGGGTTAAGCGACAGCATCAGCGCGGCGGAGTCGAGCACGGCCAGCAGGGCGGTTACCCAGGACGACAGCGACTTGGGTGACCGGAACCTGACCAGCGGCAGGTAGGTGGTGTGGCTCTCGGCCACGTCGGCGGCCCAGCCCTCCCAGCCCGCGTACAGGTCCGGCAGCGTGTCCACGGTGGAAACGCCGGAGCCAAGCGCGTAGTGAGTCCTGGCCAGGAGCTCGGGCCCCCAGCTCGGCACGCCTGCCCTCGCGTTGAGCAGCGCCACCCCGTTCTCGCGGCGGTTGAACTCCGAGTACAGCGTGGGCAGGTAGGCGATCTGCAGCGTCACCGTGATGACGCCGGTCAGCGAGGCCACGTCGAGAATGGCGGACTGGAGCGCGCCGCGCGCGCGGTAGTCGCCGATCTCCCACAGGCCGGGTCCTGCCAGCCGGAAGGCATCGGTGATGCCGCCGTGCACCAGCGGCCAGCAGACCAGCGAGAAGCCGACAAAGAAGGTAACCAGCCAGGCGATGATCTGGCAGAGCAGCAGGGTCGCCGCCTGGGTGGCGAGGATCCGGTCCCGCCGGTGGAAGTCGCGAACCGGCCCGGTGACCACCACGTAGACGCTGTTGACCAGCTGGTCGACTCGCTTCGTGAGCCAGCTGGCTGCCGTCCGGGGAACGATGAGCGTGCCAATGACGCTGCTCGCCGACGTCATGATGAGCAGCAGTCCAACGGCCGCGGCCACATACCGCGCGGCCAGCGGAACGATCATGTCCCTCCTCGTGCCCGGCGCGCCCGTCCGCAGGCAGATCTGCGGCAGACTAGCGCACCGCCCGGCCCGGCCGGCCAGCCGGGCGGGCGCGTCGGCGGTGGCCGGGCGGCTGCGGGCGCCAGGCCCTGCTCCGGGCGGCGTGACGCGTGCCGTGCATGTGCACGTAGCCGGCGACATCGCATGCCACGCACTTGCGTGCGGCAGCACCGCGTGCAATTCTCAATACGCAGGATTGGCTCGCCTAGGGAAGAATTGCCCGCGCGACCTGCGCGGGTGCCGTGCCAGTTGCCGCCTGGACCTGTCACCGAGAGGCCGCGCAGGTGAACACCCTGGAGTACCAGCAGGTGCTCGGGCGCAGAGTCGCCCAGGAACGGCGCCGGCACGGCCTGTCCCAGCCTGAGCTCGCTGCCATCGTGGCGCAGCCAGTCTCGTGGGTATCCCAGCTGGAGCGCGGCATCCAGCCCATCGACCGGCCCGGCGTACTGAAAACCCTCGCCAATGCGCTCGAGCTTCCGCTATCGGAATTAGCAGCCGGCGCGCCCGCCGCGGACGCCGTTCCCAGCCGGCGCCGCCCGGCCGCTGACGGCCTGCGGGCCCTGCTCGCCGGCGCGCACTCGCTGCGCGCGCTGCTCGGCGAGGCGCCGGCGCCCCCGATCAGCGTCCTGCGGGCCAGCACCGAGCGCGCGTGCGCACTGGCCAGGACCGGCGACTATGACAAGCTCGCGGCGGTACTCGGCGAGCTGGTGCCGGGCCTCGAGGCGGCCGTCCGCAGCCTGCCGCCGCCGGAGCAGCCAGAGGCCTGCGAGCTGTCGGCGATGGCGTACCAGGCGTGCTCGGTAGCGCTGGCGAGACTGGATGACCCGATGGCGGCGTGGGTTGCCGCGGGCCGGGCGATGACTGCCGCCGAGAACGCTGGCAACCTGATCCTCGCCGCAGCCGGGCAGTACCGGCTGGCCTCGGTGTTCCTGGACTGCAGTGAGTTCGCGCTGGCAGATGAGGTGGCGCGGACGACGCTGACCGCGCTGCGCGGTCTCGCCGAGCTCGGCGATCCCGAGGCACTGTCGCTGTGCGGCGTGCTTACCCTGGTGCGGTCGGTCATCGCCGCGCGGACGCGGCACCCGGAGAGCGCCTACGGGCACCTGGCCAAGGCACGGCTGCTGGCAAGCCGCCTCGGTACCCAGCAGGCGAACGGGGTTCCGGAGTTCGGCCCGCAGTACGTCGCGCTCTACGAGATCGCCGTCAGCGTGGAACTGGGCGATGCCGGCCACGCGCTGCGCACCGCCGCATCGCTCGACGTCGCCGGGCTGTCACCCGGCCGCCAGACGCGCCTGCTGATTGACGTCGCGCGGGCATACGCGCTGCGGGGCCAGGTGGACGAGGCGACAGCGGCACTGCTGCGAGCCGAGGAGCTCGGCCCCTGCCACGCCCGGGACCTGACCCGGGCCCGTCGCGTGATCAGGGATCTGCTGGCCGTCAGGATGCCGCCGCCCGCCCAGCTGGCGGCGCTGGCCAGCCGGATGAGCGGCGGCACTAGCGGCGGCGCTGTTCCTGGAGCTCGCTGAGATCGGCCAGCGGGCCGAGGTGCGCGAGCTTGGGCCGGCTGATGACCGAGCGGACTGTCTGCACCTGGCCGCCTGAGATGTCGATGCTGAGCACGGCGATCAGCCGGTCATCAGGGCCGAGCGCCAGCGCGCCCGGCTGCCCGTTGATCTCAGCCGGCCGCAGCGAGCCGCCAGCGTGCCGCAGCTGGGTCCCGATCGCGGCCATCAGCCTGCCGACATGCTCGCGGCCAGTGATCGGCCTGCGCCAGGATGGCGGCACTCCGCCGCTGTCGCCGTGCACCTCGACGTCGGCGGCCAGCAGGCTGACCAGGCCGTCCATGTCGCCGTTTCCGACGGCCGCGAAAAACCTGGCGGCCAGCTCGTCACGCTCCGGTGCCGCCACCTCGAACCGCGGCCGCGCGGCGTCGACGTGCTGGCGGGCCCGGTGCGCCAGCTGACGGCAGCTGGCGGAGCTGCGGCCGACGATGCGCGCTGTCTCGTCATAGCCGTAGCCGAACACGTCGTGCAGCAGGAACACGGCGCGTTCCAGCGGCGTGAGCCGTTCAAGCAGCAGGAGGAAGGCCATCGACAGCGAGTCGGCCTGCTCGGCAGCCGCGGCGGGATCCGCGGCCAGGCTGAGCGGCGCCGGCCCGGTCAGCAGCGGCTCGGGCAGCCATTCGCCGACATACGATTCGCGCCTGACCCTGGCCGAGCGCAGCTGATCGATGCACAGCCGGGTCACCACGGTAGACAGGTAGGCCTTCGGCGAATCCGGCTCGCCGTGGGCGGCGACGGCGCGGTGATAGCGCAGAAAGGCCTCCTGCACGACGTCCTCGGCCTCGGTGACGCTGCTGAGCATGCGGTAGGCGACGGAGAACAGCAGCGGTCGCAGTGCCTGGTAGACCGCGGTCGTGCCGGTGTCCCGCTGGCTGGTCATGCCTGGCTCCCTCCGGCGCTGCCCCTCATCCGATCAGACTCACAGACGAGGCAGCCTGCCGCCCCGTGACAGAGGCGCCGGCGGCTCAGTCGGGGGCGAACTCGGCGCGCACGCCGAGCAGCCGCACCGGCCGGCGGCCGGTGAACAGCTCAAGAGCAGCCAGCGCCGCCGCCTCGATAGCGTCCGGCTCGCTACCGGGCTCGGGCAGCGGCACACCGTGCGTGCTGGTGAAGAACGGCCGGTACCGGACCTTCACGACCACCCTGACGGCGGGCCTGTCCTCGGCTGCGACGTCGTCCGCGACCCGGTGAGCCAGCACCGCGATCTCGGCCCTGACCCGGTCCCAGTCCTCGATGTCCTCCTGATACGTCACCTCCCGGCCGCGTGAGCGCGGCAGGTACGGCTCGGCCGTCACCTCAGCCGACGCCAGGCCGCGCGCGGTCTGCACCAGCCAGGGCCCGATCGTGGGCCCGAACCGCCCGGCCACGGTCGGGACATCCGCCGCGGCTAGCTCGGCTACGGTGCCAATGCCCAGCTCCGCCAGCTTGGCGGCCGTCTTCGAGCCGATGCCCCACAGCGCGCTGACCGGCTCGCCGCCGAGCACCTCGAACCAGGTCTGATGAGTCAGCCTGAAGACCCCGGCCGGCTTCCCGTAGCCGGTGGCCAGCTTGGCCTGCAGCTTGTTCTGGCCGATGCCGACCGTGCTGTCGAGCCGGGTCGCCGCCCTGATCCGCTCCTGCACCTGCCCGGCGAAGCCCTCCGGGTCGTCAGTCTCGACGGCGAGGAAGGCCTCATCCCAGCCCATCACCTCGGTCACCGCGCCGAGACTGCGCAGCGCGGCCATCACCTCGTCGGACGCGGCCTCGTAGGCGCCCCGGTCAGCGGGAAGGAACACGCAGTCCGGGCACCGCCGTGCCGCCGTGCGCAGCGGCAGCCCGGAGTGCACCCCGCGGGCTCGTGCCTCGTAGGACGCTGTCGCCACCACGCCGCGCTTGGCCGGGTCGCCGTCGCCGCCCACGACCACCGGCAGGCCGCGCAGCTCCGGCCGCCGCAGGATCTCGACGGCCGCGATGAACTGGTCGAGGTCGACGTGCAGCACCCAGGCGGTCACGGCTCTAGTCTTGCGGGCGCCCGGCCCCGGCGGCCAGCTAGGCTCGCGAACGTGGCGCGTGGCGGCGGAACCAGGGCGACGGAGGCACTGACCAGCCTCGGCATCGCACACACCCTGCACCGCTACCGCCACGACCAGCGGCACGCGTCCTACGGCCTTGAGGCCGCCGAGGCGCTCGGCGTGCCGCCGGACCGGGTCTTCAAGACGCTGGTGGCGGACGTGGACGGGCAGCTCACGGTGGCGGTCGTGCCAGTGGCCGGCACTCTTGACCTCAAGGCACTGGCAGCCGCGGCCGGCGGCAAGAAGGCAGCCATGGCCGACCCGGCACAGGCAGAAAGAGCATCAGGTTACGTAACGGGCGGGATCGCGCCCATCGGACTGCGGCGGCCGCTGCCGGTAGTGGTCGATGAGACCGCGCTTGGCTATCCCACGGTCTACTGCAGCGCGGGCCAGCGAGGACTGGAAATCGAGCTGGCGCCCGCCGACCTGCTCGCCGCGGCCGGCGCGTCGACAGCGCCCATTGCCCGGCGCTGATCGGGCATCTACAGTCACAGAAAGATCCTTTGCCGCAGCGGTCCTAGCCCTGGAGGATCCCGATGGCCGCCGACGCCGTGTACACCTCCGACGGATCGCTCGCAGTTCAGGAGAAAGCCAAGCTGCGCCGCGTGCTCGGGCGCCTCGACCTCGTGCTGTTCACCGCCTGCGCGATCGTCGGGCTGGACAGCGTCGCCCAGGCTGCCGAGGCCGGCGCGCAGGCGATTACCTGGCTGCTCATCTCACTAGTGCTGTTCCTGATCCCGTACGGGATGCTTACCGCGGAGCTGGGATCGGCGTTCCCCGTGGAGGGCGGCCCGTACGAGTGGGCCAGGATGGCGTTCGGCCGCGCGGCCGGCGCGGTCACGGCGATCCTGTACTGGCTGTCCAACCCGCTGTGGGTTGGCGGCACGCTGACTGCGGCGACGATCGCCACGCTGAACGCCTTCGTGCTGTCCAAGCCGATGAGCACGACTGCGGAGATCGTCGTCGGGCTGGTGTTCACCTGGGTCACGGTGGGGATCGCGATCGTTGCCTTCCGGATCGGCAAGTGGGGACCGAACATCGGCACGTTCGTGAAGTTCGCCGTGGTCGCCATCTTCACCGCCCTGTTCATCGCGTTCATAGTGCAGCACGGCCGGCCGGCCGGAGCGTCGACCGTCGGTGACCTGAAGCCGTCGCTGAATGGCTTCCTCACCGCGATCGGGATCATCGTGTTCCTCTGGGTCGGGTTCGAGCTGTCCAACGGGGCGTCCGAGGAGATGCGGAATCCCAAGCGCGACGTGCCCAGGATGATCGTGGGTGCCGGCCTCATCGCCGCGGTGCTCTACGGGCTGGTGATCCTCGGCATCGTGCTGGTGATTCCCAGCGCGAAGCTGTCAAACGTGGGCGGCTTTGTCGACGCGTACTCCGCCGTCGCGGGCGTCCTGCACTCGCACGGTCTGAACGTCCTGTTCGCGGTCCTGGTGATCGTCACGCTGGTCGGCAGCGGAGCAGTGTGGCTCGAGGGCGCTGACCGCACCCAGGCGATCGCCGCGCTGGACGGTGCAGCGCCGTCCTGGATGGGACGCTTCACGAGCTTCGGCACGCCGATCGCGGTCAACCTCTCCTCGGGCGTGGTCTCGTCCGTGGTGTGCGTGCTCGTCCTCATCGTCACCAAGGGCAGCCTGGCCAGCTTCTTTGCCGTGATGCTGGCGCTGACGATCTCCAGCACGACGCTGAGCTACATCTTCATCTTCCCGGCGCTCACTATCCTGCGGCGCAAGTATCCCGGCGCCGACCGGCCGTACCGGGTGCCGGGCGGAACGGCTGGCGCGTGGGCCGCCGTGGTGATCACCGAGCTGTTCGTGATCGTCACGGTCATCACGCTGGTCTGGCCGGGTGCCATCAACGCGGTGTTCGGGCAGTCGTACTCCATCGAGGCCAGCTGGGGCGTGTCCCGGATGTTCTTCGAGATCACCACGATCGGCTCGCTGCTGGTCATGGTGGCGCTCGGGCTGGTGTTCTGGGTGCTCGGGGAGCGCAAGCGCAGGGCCGGGGTGACCGGCATCGAGATCTCCGCGGCTGAGCTCGGCCTGCCCGGTTTCGAGAGCTGATGGCAGGCGACCCGGAGACGGGCGAACCGCAGATGGGCGAACCGCCGACGGGCGCGGTTCCGCTGCCGCGCGCCGGGGTCCGGTCGATGGTCTCGCCGCTGCGGCGGGTGCTGGTGCGGCGCCCGGCGGTGTCAGGCGATTTCGCGGCAGCGGACTGGCGTATCCCCGACCCGGACCTGCTGGAGCGCCAGCATGACCAGTTCTTCGAGCTGCTCGCCGGCCTCGGCTGCGAGGTCGAGGTGGCAGCCGCCGCGGGCGGGCTGGTCGATGCGACCTACGTCCGTGATCCCGGCATGGTGACCGGGCGCGGCGCGATCCTGTTCCAGATGGCCAAGCCAGCCAGGACGGCCGAGCCGGCGTTGCTTGGCACCGCGCTGGAGGCCGCGGGCGTGCCGGTCATCGGCCGGCTGACGGCGGCCGCACGCGCTGACGGCGGCGACATCATCTGGCTGGACGAGCGAACTGTGCTGGCCGGGCGCAGCTACCGCACCAACGCCGAGGGCGTCCGCCAGCTGCGGGAGATCCTCGCCGCTGAGGGCGTCGCCGTCGGGTCCGCTGACCTGCCGCACGATCGCGGCCCCGGGCACGTGCTGCACCTGATGTCAGTGATCTCGCCGGCGGCCGACGATCTGGCGGTCGTGTACCCGCCGCTTGCCCCGGTTCCCCTGATGGAGGAGCTGGCGGCCCGCGGCGTGCGGATCGTGGCGGTGCCGGCGGCTGAGTACGAGACGATGGCCTGCAACGTGCTGGCCGTGCGTCCCGGCGTGCTGGTGATGCTGGCGGGCAACCCGCTGACCAGGGCGGCCCTTGAGGCGGAGGGCTGCGAGGTGCACGTCTACGACGGCTCGGAGATCTCACTGAAGGGCGACGGCGGCCCGACCTGCCTGACGGCGCCGATCCTGCGGGCGCCATGATGCTGGCGTGAGCGAGCAGCGGCCGGATGTGCACGTGCGCGCCAGCCAGCCCGCGGCGCTCTCCTGCTGCCGGGCTCAGTCGTCGAGCCGGTCCTTGCGCTCCTTGCGCCGGACGCGGCCGTTGGTGCCCAGATGCCGCGGCCGCTCTGAAGCGCCGGCCAGGGCCCGGCGCGCCTCCTCGTCGTCGTGCTCGATCACGTGCATGACCGCGTTGATGAGCGCCAGGTGCGTGAACGCCTGCGGGAAGTTGCCCAGATGCCTGCCCGAGCTCGCCTCGATCTCCTCCGCGTACAGGAGCAGCGGGCTGGCGTAGGACAGGATCTTCTCGCACAGGTCCCGCGCACGGTGATGCTCGCCGATCTCGGCCAGCGCGGAAACCAGCCAGAACGAGCAGATCGTAAACGTGCCCTCCTCGCCGGACAGCCCGTCGTCAGTTTCCGCGACCTGATAGCGCAGGACCAGCCCGTCCCTGGTGAGCTCATCGGCGATGGCCAGCACGGTCGCCCGGATCCGCGGATCGTCCGGCGGCAGGAAGCGCAGCAGCGGCATCAGCAGCAGCGATGCGTCCAGTGCGATCGTCTCGTAGTGCTGGCAGAAGACGCCGCGGTCATCCAGCGCGTTCGCGCAGATGTCGGCGTGAATCTCGTCGGCGGCCTGCTGCCACCGGCTGGCGGCGTCGCGGTCCTCGCGGATGCGCGCAAGCCGCGCGCCGCGATCAGCGGCGACCCAGCACATCATCTTCGACGAGGTGAAGTGCTTCGGGCTGCCGCGCACCTCCCAGATGCCGCGGTCCGGCTCGCGCCAGTGCTCGAGCGCGTGCTCGACCTGGTGCTTGGCCATCTGCCAGACGCGCTCGTCCAGCCGGTCGCGCGACTTGGTGTGCAGGTACAGCGAGTCGAGCACGACTCCCCACACGTCGTTCTGCTGCTGGGAGTAGGCCTCGTTCCCGGTCCTGACTGGCTGTGCTCCCTGGTAGCCGTGCAAGTGCTTGAGCATGTGCTCGGACAGGTCGGAACGGCCGTCGATGCCGTAGACGATCTGCATGTTGCCACGGTCGCGCTCGACCACGTCGGTGAGGAAAGCGAAGTAGTCGGCCGCCTCCCAGTCGAACCCCAGCGTGTACAGCCCCCACAGCGCGAACGTGGCATCGCGGATCCAGCTGAACCGGTAGTCCCAGTTCCGCTCGCCGCCCGGTGTCTCTGGCAGCGATGTCGTCGCGGCGGCCGCGATGGCGCCGGTCGGCGCGAAGCTGAGGCCCTTCAGGGTCAGCGCGCTGCGGGCCAGGTAGCTGCGCCAGCGATGGTCGGGGAAGTCGCCGCGCGCCAGCCAGTGCTGCCAGTGGTGAGCAGTCCAGACCATCCGCCGGTAGGCCTCGTCGTAGTCCTCCGGCGGCGCGAGGCTCCCCCAGGACAGCGCGACGAACCTGGTGTCGCCCTCGTGCAGCAGGGTTCGCGAGCGCGCACTCGGCCCCTCGAGCCCGATCCTGATGTCAGAGGTCAGGGTCATGCTCAGGTCGCTGTCGTCCTCCGACACCTGAGCCTGGTAGTAGCCGCGCTCGGTATGCCGCCAGGTGCCCCTGGTCCGGCCGTAGCCGAAGACCGGCTCGCAGTCCATCACCAGCTGCGCGGTTCCGTGCACGCAGCGGACCGTCCGCAGCAGCGTGTGCTCGGCGTCGTAGTCGGTCGGCGGCCTGGTGTGCGAGCTGCGGCCGGGGTGCTCGTGCCGCCACGGCCCCATCAGCAGGCAGTCCCGGACGACGATCCAGCCCTCGCCGCAGTCCCAGCTGGTCTCCACGACCATCGTGCCCGGCAGGTAGCGGCGGTCAGCAGGCTCGGAGATGTTCTCCGGCCCGAACCTGAACCGGCCCGCGTCCCGGTCCAGAATCGCGCCGAAGACGCTCGGGCAGTCCAGCCGGGGCAGGCACATCCACTCAATCGAGCCGCTCGGCGCAATCAGCGCCGTTACCTCACAGTCGGACAAAAAGGCGTAGTCGGCGATCGGCGGGAACGGCGACGCGGCCGGGCTCACCCGGTCATCCCGGCCAGGGGGGCCAGAAGGCTGCCACTGGCCGGGGGTTAGCGGCTCTGCCAGCCCGGCGGCCTCAGAAGGCGCTGCTACCTGGGGAAGCGGTTCTGAAGTCGCTTCGTCCGGGCCGGCCATATCCGCTTCTGTGCCCTGGCCCGCCGCTGGTCAACCCTGCCGGGCACCGGGCCGGGGGGCGGGCGCCACCGGTCAGCGGACCGCCTCAGCGCACGCCGCGGGGGCGGAACTGGACGCTGACCCGGGGTCCCGTCGGCCGGGCGGACTTCGGGATGGCGTGCTGCCAGGTGCGCTGGCAGCTGCCGCCCATGACCAGCAGGTCACCGTGGCCGACGTCGTAGCGCAGGGCCGGCCTGCCCCCTCCGGCCGGGCGCAGCAGAAGCGGGCGCGGCGTCCCCAGCGACAAGATCGCCACCATGGTGTCCTGCGTGCTCCCGCGCCCGATCGTGTCACCGTGCCAGGCCACGCTGTCCCGGCCGTCCCGGTACAGGCACAGGCCCGCGGTGACGAACGGCTCGCCCAGCTCGGCGGCGTAGTGCTCATCGAGCGCCTGGCGCGCGGCGGCGAGCAGCGGGTCGGGCAGCGGCTCATCCTCGCCGTAGAAGCACAGCAGCCGGGGAACGTCGACCACCCGGTCGTACATCCTGCGCCGCTCGGCCCGCCACGGCACGGCGTGAAGCAGGCGGCTGAAGAGCTCATCGGCGCCGGTCAGCCAGCCGGGCAGCATGTCGACCCAGGCGCCTTCGGTCAGCTCAGTACGCTGCAGGCCGTCAAGCGACCCGAAGCCGGGTGCGTCGGCGAGATCCAGCAGGGATGCCTGCAAGGATGCGTTCATACGTTCGATACTAACCCGGCCGCCCAAATATGTGTTCGGACTGGCTGCTCGCCAGCCGGCCGGGCGCCCGGGTCAGCCGGCCGCCGCCGCGGCCGCGGCGGCGGCCAGCCAGGCACCGAACGTGACCGTGCCGCGCACGTCGGGGCGCGCGGTGGTCAGCGCCCCGTCCCGCAGTGCGCGGCCGAGCCTGCCCGGCACCGGCACGGGAATCAGGAGCGCCCGCCGTCCGGTGACGGCCCGCCACGTCCCGGCCAGGTCCCTGGCGCTGGTGATCTCGGGGCCGGCCACCTCAACCCGGCCGAGTCTCGGCCCGCCTTCGGCCACCTCGGCCGCGACTGCGGCGACCTCCTCCGCCGCGACCGTCTGCAGCCTCAGCGGCGGGATAGGCAGTACGCCGAACCGTCCGGCCGCGGTCAGGGCGGCGGCAGCAAGCTCATGGAACTGCGTGGCGCGGACGATGGTCCACGGGACCGGCCCGTGCTCGACGACCTGCTCCTGCTCGGCCTTGACCCGGTAGTAACCGATGGGCGCGCGCTCGCAGCCAACGATCGAGATGCAGACGTGGTGGACGACGCCGGCCTGCTGTTCCGCAGCAAGCAGCCGTCGTGAGCCCTCCACCAGCACCCGGGCAGCGCGCTTGGGAGCCGACGCGTTGCTGGCGTCGACCACGGCGGCGCAGCCAGTCAGCGCCGCCGGCAGCCCGCTGCCGGAGACAAGGTCGACCGGGAACTCAGGACTGCCGCGGCTGAGCACGCGGACGTCGTGGCCGTGCTCCGTGAGCTGGGCGGTGATGTGGCGGCCGAGAGTGCCCGATCCGCCAACGATCGCGATTCTCATGACCACTACGACGGCGCACGCCGCGTGCCGGTGACATTCGCCTGGTCGCGCTGCGCCGGAAGCAGGTCGAGCAGTACGCGCTCCTCCACCGGCCGGTAGCCGAGACGCTGATAGAGCGCGTTGCTGGTCGGGTTGGCCAGGTCGGTGTACAGCACGACCTCGGCAGCACCGGCGTCGATGGCTGCCTGGCTCACCGCGGTCGTGACGGCCCCGCCGAAGCCGCGCCGCCGGTGCCCTGGCGGCGTGTACACCGGCGCGACGCGCGCCACTCCGGCGACGAGACGTGTGATGCCTGCCATCGCGGCCGGCCGGCCGTCGGCCTCCCACAGCATCAGCCCGCCGTAGCTCAGCCGGTCGTCGACCATGCGGTCGGCAGGCCCGTGGGCGCCCCTCTCGACTTCCCTGCTGAACGCCTCATGCCAGCTGATCAGCACGTCCCGGTCGGCGCTGCCGGCGACGCGAGCAGCGCCGGGCGGCATCGGGTCGGGCGCGGCCAGGGCCCCGAGCCGGAACAGCCGCGACCGCTGGCGGGTCGCCGCGGAGCCGCCAGTCGCGGCAGCCCAGGCGCCGAGGAACGCCGGCTCGGCCGGGCCCGGCAGGTTGACGGCGCTGAGATCCCGGCCGCCCTCGCTCAGCAGGCTGATCAGGCTCAGCGCCGACTCTGCCGGCAGCGAGGCGACCAGGACTGGGTATGGCGGCGTCTGCAGGAAAGCCCCGTCCGCCTGACCGGCCGACCGGTGCCAGCCGTAGACAGGGGGAGCATCGCCGAAGGCGGCCAGGCCGCGCTCGCGCAGGGTCGCCAGCAGCGTCAGCGGCACTGTCTGACGGACCGGGTCCGTCCTCAGATGCTCGCCCGCGGCGGCCTCGAACTCATCCAGGCTGCCGGTCAGTGTCCAGGCCATAGCCCATCGTCCCTGCCCGGCCCGCTGCGGCGCGAGCCGTTTTCCGGACGACGCGCGGACTCGGCGCGCCGCGGCCAGGAGGGGTGCAGGTGCGCAGGCGGCCTCGTTCCCGGAAAATGAGACAGACACCGGGATCAGGGAGGTAACGCCGATGCGAGTCGTGGTCGTGCGCCATCACGCTATCGACGAGGCCGGGTTCATCGCGGACGCGTTCGAGGCCCGCGGGGCGGAGCTGGCCGTGCACCAGTTCCCGAAAGGCGGCCCGCTGCCGTCGCTGGACAGCGTGGACCACATCGTGGTGCTCGGCGCTGCCTGGTCGGTCTACGAGGAGCGGATCAGCGGCTGGATCGGCGACGAGCTGGACTGGCTGCGGGCCGCCGATGCCGCCGGCATCCCGGTACTCGGCATCTGCTTCGGCGCGCAGGCGCTGACCGCCGCGCTCGGCGGCCAGGTCGAGGCCGCGCCGCAAAGCGAGGTTGGCTGGACGACGGTCGAGACGCTCGACCCTGCGCTGATCGAGCCGGGCCCCTGGCTGGAGTTCCACCACGATCGCTGCATCCCGCCGCCGGGCGCGCGGCTGCTGGCCCGCAACGAGCTGTGCGTCCAGGCGTTCAGCCTCAGGCAGCACCTTGCCGTTCAGTTCCACCCGGAGGTGGACGCTGCCCAGGTCAGCCTGTGGCTGAACGACGGCGGCAAGGCCGAGGCCGAGCGGGCCGGCCAGGATCCGGACAAGCTGATTGCCCAGAGCGAGGCCGAGGAGCCGCAGGCGGCGCTGCGGGCCGGCTGGTGGCCGCGGCGCTGCGGATCGCGCACGGCGAGGGACGGCCCGGGGCCGCTGACGCCGCTGCTCCGCGATCTTGAGGGTGGCAATTCCGGCCGCAGATGGTGACAACCGAGCGGGATTCGGTACAAGGTGTACCTGAGCAACTTCGGGCCTGAGGCGCCCGCAGGACGACGAGAGCAGGTGCGATGCCAGACATCCTCACGGCCTATGCCGAGAGCCAGCCGGACAAGCTCGCTGTCATCGACGACAAGGGCGAGGGCGACATTGTCCAGTGGACGTACGCCGACCTGGAGGCTGCAGCCAACCAGCTCGGGAACGCCCTGCTAGGGCTCGGCGCGCAGCCGGGGCAGAAGGTCATCTGGTGCGGGCCGAACTCGGTGCCGGTCGTCGCGGTGATCAACGCCACCAGGAAGATCGGCGTTGTGGCGGTGCCGCTGAACTACCGGCTCACAACTGAGGAAGCCCGGTACGTCATCGGCCACTCCGATGCGGTGATCGCCTATGTTGACGCCGAGTACGCGCACCTCTTCGAGGGACTCGCGGGCGAGCTGCCCAGTCTGCGCCACGTCATTGTCTTCGGCGGCCCGGCGCCGGCCGGGATGCTGAGCAGCGACGAGCTGACCGCCGTGGCCTCGGAGCAGCCGCCGGACGTGGGCGAGGCCGTCGGCACCGGCGGGACCATGATCTACACCTCCGGCACTACCGGCAAGCCGAAAGGCGCGGTGCGGTACGCCACCGACCAGGAGACCGGGCTGGCGCTGATCACCCTGCTCGGCTACCGGCCCGACGACATCTACATCACCTCGGGTCCGCTCTACCACAGCGGCCCCGGCGCATTCATGGGCATTGGCCTGCTGTTCGGCCAGACCATCGTGGTGCAGCGTAAGTTCGACGCCGAGGACTGGCTCCGGCTGGTCGACAAATACAAGATCACGTCCACGTTCTCGGCCCCGGCACTGGTCCGCATGCTGTGCGCGCTGCCGGATGAGGTCAAGGCGAAGTACGACCGTTCCTCCATGCGGGTCATGATCGCCAATGCGGCACCGTGGAGCTTCGCGCTCAAGCAGCAGTACGTGGCCGACTTCCCGCCCGAGTCGCTGTGGGAGGTCTACGGCTCGACTGAGCTCGGCGTGGACTGCGTCCTCAGGCCCGAAGATCAGATGCGCAAGCCCGGCTCCTGCGGCCAGCCGGCGCCACTGATCGAGATAGTCCTGTTCGACGCTGACGGCACCGCCGTGACCGGCACCGGGCCCGAGCATCCGGGCGAGCTGTACGTCCGGTCCAAGGGCGTGTTCAACGAGTACTACAAGCAGCAGGACAGCTACGACGCGGCCAGCCGGGGTGACTTCCACACGGTCGGCGACATCGCCTACTGGGACGACGAGGGCTTCCTGTACATCTGCGACCGCAAGAACGACATGATCATCTCGGGCGGCATGAACATCTACCCGGCCGAGATCGAGGCGGCGCTCGAGCAGCACCCGGCCATCTATGACGTAGCGGTATTCGGCATCCCGTCCGAGGAGTGGGGCGAGATCGTGCACGCGACGGTCGTGCTCGCGCCGGGTTCGGAGCTGACGGGGGACCAGATCAAGACGTTCGGCAAGGAGCACCTGGCCGGCTACAAGGTGCCCCGCTCCGTCGACTTCGTCGATGAGCTGCCGCGGACCGGCTCGGGCAAGATCCTCAAGCGGCAGCTGCGGGCGCCGTACTGGGCCGGGCGGACGGCACAGGTCGGCTGACCCGGCAGGTCAGCGCTTCCGTCGGGCGGCCCCGCGCGCCCGGCGGTTCCGTCCTGCGGTCCCGGGATCCGGCGGTTCCGGCTGGCGGCTCTGCGCGCCCGGCGGTTCCGTCCTGCGGTCCCGGGATCCGGCGGTTCCGGCTGGCGGCTCTGCGCGCCCGGCGGTTCCGTCCTGCGGTCTCGGGCGCCAGCGGTTCCGGGCGCCGGCGGTTCCGGGCGCCGGCGGTTCCGGGCGCCGGCGGTTCCTTGCGCCGGCGGTTCCTTGCGCCGGCGGTTCCGGGGCGCCGGAGCGGGCCCGCGGCCGCGGGCACTTGCGGGGCCGGCGGAGGGCTGGCCTTATTCCGAACCGGTCACGCTGGCCCTGCAGGGCTCCTAGATCGCCTATTCTGCCCAGGTGATTGCCGACGATCCCCGCGCCCAGCTGACCGACCAGGCGCCAGCCCCCGAGCGCTCTGTCGTGGCGGTCGCCCCGCCCGGAAGCGAGCCAGGAACGTGGGCCGGAGCCCCGAGTGCGGTAGCTGACGGTGACGAGATCGTGCTGGCCTACCGCCTGCGCCGGCCGGTCGGCCAGGGCCGCGGCTACGCCGTCGCGATCGCCCGGTCGCCGGACGGCGTGCACTTCACCACGATTCAGGTGATCACCAGGGACGAGATGGATACCGAGTCGCTGGAGCGGCCCGCGCTGGTGCGCACGCCGGAGGGGACCTGGCGGCTGTATCTGAGCTGCGCGACCTGGGGAACCAAGCACTGGCGGGTCGAGCTGCTGGAGGCCAAGGCGCCGGACGGCTTCGACTCGAAGACCCGCGTCGTGGTGCTGCCTGGCGACGCGAGCTCGGCGGTCAAGGACCCGGTGATCATGCACGCGGGGGGCACGTGGCACCTGTGGGCATCGGTGCACCCGCTGGCCGACGCCGCGAACACTGACCGCATGACCACGGACTATGCGACCAGCCAGGACGGGATCGACTGGACCTGGCACGGAACCGCGCTGACACCGCGGCCGGGCGAGTGGGATGGCCGCGGAGTGCGGGTCTCTGCGGTGCGGTTCGTGCCGGATGGCGTGCAGGCCTACTACGACGGGCGGGCTACCGCGGCACAGAACTATGAGGAGAGGACCGGGATCGCGTTCGGCACCTCTCCCGCCAGCCTGACCGCGCTCGGGTCAGCACCGGTCCCGGTGCCGCCGAGCGCGGGTACTGGCAGCCTGCGTTATCTCGACATTGTCGATCTCGGCGACGGCCGCGAACGGCTGTACTACGAACTGACCAGGCCTGACGGCCTGCACGAGCTTCGCACCGAGTTGCGCTGAGGGCGCGTTCCCGGCTGGCATGGCCTGACGATTTTCGGCCCGGAGGGCCGCCTGGCCGACGCTAGAACTCGCGGGGGCGGCCGTTGCGCGCCTGCCGCTGGCCGGCCTGGCTCCGACAAGCCCGCCCGAGTCCTCGCGGGGCCGCATCCACGGGCTGAAGTCCTCGCCAGTGATCTCGCCGAGCAGCCGGACGTCGTCCTCGAAGTACGGGATCAGGGCGCGCCGCTCGTCCCAGTTCAGCGGCTGCCGCGGCGCTGCGCCCTGCTGCAGCCTGACCTCGATGCGGTCGATGAACGCCTTGCCGCGATGGCCAGGCAGCCGGGCGGTGATCGCGGAGCCGGTTCGCAGCAGCCGGGACAGATGCTGATGCCGCAGGGTCTTCTCCGGATGCGCGGTGACATTCTCCCGCGGCACCTGGGTCACGATGCCTTCCTCGACGCCGAGGAAGGCGCAGATGCGGTTCAGCGTGCGTGGCGGGTCCTCGACCAGGTCGCGGTAGCGGAAGAAGTGCACCTGCTCGCGCGGGAACACCGAATACAGCTGCTCCAGCTGCTCCCCGTACAGGCCGAGCCGCTTGTAGTGCCAGAAGTCGGCCCAGCCGGCGGCGATCCGCTGGTCCTCGGCGTCGCAGGCGCGGACGAAGTCCTCGATCGGGTCAAGTCCGGCCGACCACAGATGCGTCCAGTTGGAATGCGCGCGCTCGATCGGGTCGCGCAGCACGACGATGACCCTGGCATCCGGGACCAGCGCCCTGATGCGCCGCTGGGCGTCGCGGCTGTAGAGATAGAACGGCGTCGACTCGCCGCGCAGCGTCCCCGGCGGTGCCGGATCGAACAGGGCCTCGTACTCAGCGCGCTGCCAGACGTGCTCACGGTAGGTCTTGACGTCCCCGGGACCGCCCTGAGTCGGCGGCGGGCCATCGGTGAGAAAGAACTTGGGTTCCTTGACGGCCGACAGGTACAGCCCAGGGTGCTGGGCCAGTGCGGCATGCAGAGCCGTCGTACCCGCTTTCGGCGCGCCCGCGACGAAAAACTCCGGCAGCGCCACTTGACCTCCCGCGATAAACCTACAAGGCCTATGCGCTCACTAGGATACGTCTCTCTCGCCATCGCGCTACCCCCTCATGACAAGCCATAACACGCCGCCTTCGCGCGGGCCGAGGGTGGCGGGCGCGGCGGTGCCGGGCGCGGCGGTGGCGGGCGCGGCGGTGCCGGTCGCGGCGGTGGCGGGCGCCGTCGAAGCCGAGTTGATGGGGTCCTGGCACCACTAGCTCGGCATCCATAGCCGCCGGCCGCCCAGTCTCCGGCCGGCTCCAGCCATCGGGGCCGAGTTGATGGGGTCCTGGCACCACTAGCTCGGCATCCATAGCCGCCGGCCGCCCAGTCGCCGGCCGGCTCCAGCCATCGGGGCCGAGTTGATGGGGTCCTGGCACCACTAGCTCGGCATCCATAGCCGCCGGCCGCCCAGTCGCCGGCCTCCTGCCATCGGGGCCGAGTTGATGGGGTCCTGGCACCACTAGCTCGGCCCCGATGAGCCGCCGAGGCCCGGCTGCCGATCTGCGGCCGCTCGATGCCGCGCTTACGGCCGATACCGGGCCTACTGCCCGGCCGCGCGCCTGCCGCCCGCGGACCCGCTCTTCCGGCGCCGGGTGTGTGGAATCAGCGGTGGCGGGCAGCGGTGAAGCGGCCGTCGGCGAGCACCGGCACGCCGGTGCTGACGTCGAGCTCGGCGGCGATAGCGACATCCTGGCTGAAGCCCGCGTCGGCGAGTTCCCTGCCGCTGCTGCAGTTCAGCAGCTCTGCTTCGAGATGCGGCTGCACTGCTGCGAAGGCGGCCGCAGCCGTCCGCGCTTCCGGGCTCAGCCCCGTGCGGCCCAGCGCCGTCAGCGCGCAGATGACAGCGCCTGCGCCCCAGAGATCCTCGGCGGCCGGGCGCAGCGAGCCGTCGGCCCATTTCTCGCCGGCCGCGATCACCGCAATGACTGGAGGGTGCTGGTGCCCGTCATGCCGTGCGAGCCACTGCGCGACGGCGGTCCTGTTCCGGAAGCAGGCGCCGACCACTGCGGCGCCGCTATCGCTGAGCTGACGGGCGAGGGCGGAGCCGTTCGGCGACGGAAGCACCAGGCGAGTCAGGCCGGCTGCGGCCCGAACACTGGCAGGCGACAGGCTGATACCGCCACCGGACCTGCTCGCCTGGGATCTGCCCCTCGCGAGCACCGCATCGTGCCGCGCGGCGAACTCGGCGGCCGAGCTGTCCCGCCAGCGGTACGGGAAGACGTCGGCGCCGCCGTCGATTGCGACGCTCAGCGTGGTGGTGAAGCTCAGGATGTCCGCGATGACCGCGTAATCGGCGCCCCGGCAGATCGGCGCGGCTCCGGCTGACCCCCAGTCCATGCGGATCGCTGAGAGCCGCTGCCCGTGCCCGTCGTCCACTCTGAAACTGTCCCACGGCCCGCGCCGCCTGGGCCTCGCTGCAGGCGGGTCAGATTGTCGTACCCCCCGAGTAACGTGCGGTCCAGCGGCGGCAGTGGGCCGCCATAGACCTCCGGGAGGTGCTCGGATGAGCACCGCGAGTCAGACGCTAGCCGGCGAGCGCGCCGATTTCGCGCAGACGCTTGCCAAGCACCGGCAGTTCCTGCGGTTCACCACCCGCGACCTGACCGACGAGCAGGCAGCCGAGCGGACGACCGCGAGTGAGTTGTGCCTGGGCGGCATCATCAAGCACGTTACCTCCGCCGAGCGGCAGTGGGCCAGGTTCATCGCGGCTGGTCCCTCGTCCGTGGGTAGCTTCGAGGACGCGGGCGCGATGCAGGACTGGCTGAACGGATTCAAGATGCTGCCCGGCGAGACGCTGGCGGGCCTGCTGGCTGACTACGCCGCGGCCGCGCGGGAGACCGACGAGCTGCTGGCGGCCCTGCCCGATCTGGACGGAGCGCAGCCGCTTCCGGTGGCGCCGTGGTACGAGCCGGGCGCGAGCTGGACAGCCCGGCGCGTGCTGCTGCACATCATCGCCGAGACCGCACAGCACGCCGGCCACGCGGACATCATCAGGGAGTCCATCGACGGCGCGAAGACCATGGGCTAAGCAGGGCTCCCGCGGCCGACAGCGGGTGCGGGACCCGCAGCGGGTCCCGGGCGGCAGGTCCAGGCGGCCGACCGCACGTCCAGAGCCGGGAGCGGATCCAGGGCGAGGGCAGGTGCGGGACTGAGAGCGGCGCGTCCAGAGCCGAGCTCGCTCGACAGCCGCGCGACTTGATCCGGGCTTGCAGGGGGCGGCCGAGTGCCTGCCGGGGCCGCCGGGGAATGATCGGGCTGTGAGCGACGAGGGGCCCGGACGCCGGCAGCCGCCGCCTGCCGAGCTGCGGCCGATGCTGGCCACGGCCGGATTGCTGCCGTCTGATGACGCGGGCTGGGCCTACGAGATGAAGTGGGACGGACTGCGGGCGCTTGCCTCCCTATCGGGGGACCAGACCCGGCTGACCTCCCGCACAACTCGCGATATCACGCACGCCTATCCCGAGCTGGCGGAGATGGCCGCTGCCGTAAGCGCGGGCACTAGCGCGGGCACCGTCGCGGGCGCAGGCGCCACCGGGAGCGTCAGCCAGGCAATTCTGGACGGCGAGATCGTCGCGTTCGGGGGTGGCGCGTGGCCTGACTTCGAGGCGCTGCAGCAGCGGATGAACATCGCCTCGGCGGCTCAGGCCCGGCAGCTCGCGTCCTCGGTGCCGGTGACTTACCTGGCGTTTGACCTGCTCTGGCTTAACGGCCGCTCGCTGCTGGAGCTGCCGTACGCACGGCGCCGCGAGCTGCTCGACGACCTGAGCCTGAATAGCGCCAGCTGGCAGGTGCCGCCGTCCTTCGTGACCGAGTCCGGCGCGGATATCCAGGCGGTGTCGCGGCAGCACCACCTCGAGGGCGTCATGGCCAAGCGGCTGCAGTCGCGCTACGAGCCGGGCCGCCGGACCCCGGCCTGGCGGAAGATCAAGAACACGCGCGGTCAGGAGGTCGTAATCGGCGGCTGGAAGCCGGGCGAGGGCGGCCGGGCCGGCCAGATCGGGTCGCTGCTGGTCGGCGTCTATGACAACGGCGAGCTTGTTTACAGCGGGCACGTCGGGACAGGGTTCAGCCAGCAGACGCTGCGGATGCTGAAGGAGAAGCTCGCGCCGCTGCGCCGGGCAAACTCGCCGTTCGGTGCGACCATCCCGCCGGAGGACGCGCGCCTGGCACAGTGGGTCGAGCCTGTCCTCGTAGCGGAGATCGAGTTCGCCTCGTGGACCAGGTCTGGCCGGCTCCGCGCGCCGTCCTACAAGGGCCTGCGCGACGACAAGGAAGCGGCGGAGGTCATCCGTGAGCCCTGAGGCACGGAAGGTCCAGGTCGAGGTCGAGGGCAGGCCGCTCGCGCTCTCCAACCTCGACAAGGTGCTGTACCCGCAGGCTGGCTTCACCAAGGCGCAGGTCATCGACTACTACCAGCGGATCGCCCCGGTGATGCTCCCGCACATCGCATCCCGCCCGGTCACGATCAAGCGCTATCCCGAGGGCGTGGACCGGGACTTCTTCTATCAGAAGAACGCCCCGGCGCACCGGCCTGACTGGGTGCCGACCGCGCGGATCGCCTCGCCCGGCTCAACGAAGAATCGGGAGACCATCGAGTACATCCTCGGCGGTGATCTCCCGACCCTGATCTGGGCGGCCAACCTGGCAGCCCTGGAACTGCACACGCCGATGTGGCGATATCCGTCCGTCGGCGAGCCCGACCTGCTGGTTTTCGACCTGGATCCGGGTCCGCCCGCCACCGTCGTGCAGTGCTGCAAGGTGGCGCTGCTGCTCCGGCCGCTCCTCGCTGACCTCGGCCTGAACCCGGTCGCGAAGACCTCGGGAGGCAAGGGCCTGCAGTTGTACGCCGCGGTGGCCGGGATGACGTCGGAGCAGACCAGCGACCTGGCGAAAAAGCTGGCCGAGCAGCTGGAGAACGACCACCCGGCGCTGGTCGTGTCCCGGATGACCAGGGCCCTGCGGCCGCGCAAGGTCCTGATCGACTGGAGCCAGAACAATGCGGCGAAGACCACCGTGGCGCCTTACTCGCTGCGCGCCCGTCCGCGGCCGACAGTATCGACTCCGGTCAGCTGGGACGAGGTGAGCGACTGCCGCCGCGCCGCCGACCTGGTCTTCACTGCGGAGGACGTTCTGGAACGGGTGGAGCGGTCCGGCGATCTCCTGGCCGAGATCCTGCATGCCTGATCCGCATTTAGTTACTCTTGAATTGCCGGGGTGTTACTGCGCATTGTGTGACGTCAGTTGTCAGAGCCGTCCGGGATAATGTGGGTGCTGAATCGGTATACCGTGCCATTCCGAGCACTTCACTGACAGAAATGCGTAAATAGCAGGAGAACCAGCGCGACGGCACTGTCAGGCGCCCTGCCGGGCAGTTGACCTGCGACATTTCGCGTTTTCGCGAATATGTGCGAATAGCCATATGCACCTTGCTGCGCCGAAGTATGGTGCTTGTGCACTTGTGGAGCCGACATCGCCGTTGTCTCTCTCCGGACCTTGGGAGGCCGCATTGCGATTCAGCGTCCTCGGGCCGTTAGCGGCCGAAGGCGATGATGGCTCGCGGCTCGTGCTGGGGCGGCCCTCGCAGCGCAGCACGCTGGCTGTCCTGCTGCTGCATGCCGGGCAGCTGCCGACTAGGACGCTGCTGATCGACGCGCTGTGGGGCGAGCACCCGCCGGCCGAGGCCGACACAGCCTTACGCGTGCGCATGCGCGACCTGAGACGCGCACTTGCCGGCCATGACCGCCTCCTCACGCATCCGTCCGGGTACCGGATCATGGTCGAGCCGGGCGAGCTCGACGCCGACGGCTTCGCCAGCCTGGCAGCGCATGGCCGGGCCGCGCTCGACACCGGCAGCGCGGAGGACGCGGCCCGGCTGCTCGAGCAGGCCTGCAGCCTGTGGCGCGACCCGCCGCTCGCCGACCTGCCCGACAGCCCGCTTATGCGGGTCATTGCCGCCGCGCTCCTCGAGCAGCGCCGGGACGTCCAGGAATGCCTGCTGGACGCGCGGCTTGCGCTGGGCCAGCAGCATGAGGTACTGGCCCTAGCGCGCGAGCTCATCGCCGCCGATCCGCTGCGCGAGCATCCGCACGTGCAGCTGATGCTCGCGCTGTACCGGTGCGGCCAGAAATCGGCCGCGCTCGCGGCCTTCACCCGCCTGCGGGACCTCACGGCGCGCGAGTTCGGCCAGGATCCGGGACCCGAGGCGCAGAACCTGCTCGGCCAGATCCTGACCGACAGCCCGGAGCTGCGCTTCTCGCCGCGGTCGCTGGCCGTGGCCGGCAACGCGCGGCCGGCCTGGACGCCCGTGTGCCAGCTGCCCGCGCCGCCACCGGACTTCACCGGCCGGGTGCGCGCGATCGAGGCCCTCGCGCGGCGGATGCCGGCCGCGGACCTGGCGGTAACGGTCATCACCGGGCCGCCGGGAGCCGGCAAGACCGCGCTCGCAGTCAGGGCTGCTCACCTGGCCAGCTCCGCGTTCCCCGATGGCCAGCTCTATGCCGCCCTTCGCGGGGCGGGCCACGATCGCCGGCCTGCGGACATCCTGGGCGAGCTGCTGCGATCGCTGGGTGTTCCGGCGGCGAGGGTTCCGTTAGACCTAGGGGAACGCGCCGCCCTGTACCGCTCCGTACTCGCGGGCCGCCGTGTACTGGTGCTCGCCGACGATGCTGCCTCCGCTGCTCAGGTCCGGCCGCTGCTGCCCGGCACCGCCGGCTCGGCGGTTCTGGTCACCAGTGCCTCCCGGCTCGCCGATCTGGAGGGCGCGAGCAGCATCCTCATTGCGGGTCTGCCTGCCGATGAGGCTGTCGCGCTGCTCGGCAAGATAGCGGGGCAGCACCGGATCGAGGCTGAGCCGTCCGCTGCAGCCGACATCGTGTCGGCGTGCGGGGGACTGCCGCTGGCGCTGCGCATCGTCGGCGCGCGCCTGGCCGCCAGCCCGGCACGGAAGCTGGCTGACCTGGCCGACGCGGTCGCGGACAGCGGGCGCCTGCAAGGCGAGCTGGCGATCGGGGACCTCTCGGTCAGCCGTCGCCTCGACCGCGCGTGGCGAACCCTCGATCCGCGCTCGCGGCGCGCGCTGCAGACTCTCGCCGAGGCCGGGCAGAGCGACCTGCCTGGTTCCGTCGTGCTGACCGCCGCCGGCGCGACGTCGGTCGCGCAGGCGCTGACAGACTCCGGCCTGATCATCCAGAATCCCGAGACCGGCGACTACCGGATGGCTCCGCTAGCCGGCTGGCACGCCGTGGCGCAGACGGCCTGATCGCGGACGCTCGCTGCTCTGGCCGCGCGGCATGGCGGAGCCGGTCTGATCACAGACGGCCGCAGCGTGCGCCGGACCGCAGCGTCATGGCCACCGCCTGAACGACGCTGGCCGGGTCGGCATCGTATCTCTGCGCAGACCGGCACCGTGGGTCCTCGCGCTATCGGACCGCAGCACCTGATGCGCCGGGGCGCGCTTCCGCTTTGCCGCTCTCACCTGCGCACTAACGGCGCGCTAACCGGATGCTCACCGGCCGATCCTAGGGTGCTGAGCGCTGGCTGACCGGCCGGCCCGCCCGGTAGCCGCTGCCGGGTCAGCGGACGCCGTGGAGCCGCGATGACGATACCGAACTGCTGGCAGGCCGCGCCCTGGAAACGGCTCGGACCAGTTCTCGCAGCTGCGTGCGTGCTACCTGTCCTGGCCGCGTGCGGCGGGGCGGCCGCGAGGGTTCAGCTGCCGGCTCAGCGCGCGAGCGCGCAGGCTGCCGATGGCGCGGCTGCCGGGGCCCCGGCGACGCCGCAGCAGCAGGTCACCGTTGCCCTGACCGGGTACACCACCGCACTCGGCCAGGCCGAGCAGTCGAAGAGCGTCACGCGGGCCCGGCTGCTGCTCAGGCCCTATGTCACCGCGAGCCGGATCGGCGGCCTGGTGGATGCCGTCAGCGCGTTCTGGGCAAGAGGCGACAACTTCTACGGTCAGGACGCGCTGCATATCCTCAGCGTCCGGGTCGCCGGGCGGCACGCGTTCGTGCACGAGTGCGACAACACCAGCAGCATGGGGCTGGCGAGCGCGGCTACGGGCCAGGCCGTTCCCGGGTCGGCCGGCATTTCGGCCGCCAACCTCGTGACGCGCCTTGACCTCGTCGGCGGGCACTGGCTGGTCGACTCGCAGCTTCCCGAGGATGTGCCATGCGTGCCGTAGCCGCAGCACTCGCGACCCTGATCGTGGCGGGCAGCCTCGCGCTCGCCGGATTGCCGGCGGCCAGCGCCGCTGCCAGCGCCAGTGCCGGCGGCGGCAGTGGCAGCGGATGCGATCCGTATGTCGATGGCACCGTCGTTCCCGTGCCCTGTACATCCGGCGGGGGCAGCGGGGGCGCAACCGGACCCGGCACCGGCACTGGCGGCGCCGGCACCACCGTGAACAACACCTGCACGTTCGTCGCGCTCTCGAAGGCCCAGGCGCAGGGTCTCGGCCTGTCCTGGCCGCCGCCGAAGGGCAAGCACTGGGCGATGATGGACTGCATCGGGGGTGACGCCGGCCGCGGCCCGCAGGCCGTGCTCGTCAGCAACGCCACCGGCGCGCCGCAGATCACTCCGCAGCAGCTGCTGGCCCAGGCCCTGGGCGAGCTCAAGGTCCCAAGCCTCGGGCCGGCCACGGCACCGCCGCGCGGCTCCGACGGGCTCGTCGGCCTGCCCGAATGGTTCTGGGTCCCGGCCGGTGAGTGGCACGCGCGGTCGGTGACGGTCACGGCCGGGCCGGTCTGGGCAACCGCAACGGCGGCTCCTGTCGGCCTGAGCTTCGATCCGGGAGCCGGCCTGAACGCGATGGTCTGCAAAGGGCCGGGGACGCCATACAACCGGCACAGGCCAGCCGCGCAGCAGCACACCAGCTGCTCGTACACCTACCAGCGGCCCTCGGCTGGCCTGCCGGGTAACGCGTATCAGGCGTCGGTGACAGTGACCTGGCGGATCAGCTGGACCGGTTCCGGCGGAGCGGGCGGCCTCCTCGATGGCGCCCTGGCGGTCCCGGTCGGCTTCACGGTTCCCGTCGCGCAGGGGGAGGCACTGGTGAGCAACCCGTGAGCAGTCAGCCGCCGGCAGTCGGGACAGCATTCTTCCCCGAACGCGATATTGCACCCAACGGCACCGGGCACGACAACGGCCAGTTTCCGGCGCCCGGCAAGCTGCGCGGGCTGCCGCGGCGGCGCCGGCCAGCCATGATCGCCCTCGCGGTCGCCATGGCCGGGGCCGGCGTGCTCGTCAGCGCCGCCGTCTACCAGAAGGCTGATCACCAGGTCGCCGTCGTGATGGTCACCCGCCAGGTGCCGGCCGGGGCAGTGCTCACCGCCGGGGACCTGTCCAGCACCAACGTCACAGTCGGCACCGGCATCCATGTGATCCCGGCGTCGCAGCTCGGTCAGGTCGCCGGGGATGTGGCCGCGGCAGGCCTGCAGCCGGGCACGCTGCTGGCGCCATCCGACCTGACAACCACGCAGCCGCCGGAACCAGGGCAGGAGCTGGTCCCGGCCTCAGTCAAGCCGACCATGCTCCCGGCGAGCGGCCTGGCTCCCGGAGATCACGTGCTCATCGTGGCAACGCCGGGCGACCAGGGTCAGAGCGGCTCGTCAGTCGGATCATCGGCCCTGACCGCACCCGTGCCCGGAGTGGTCGAGGCGGTGAACGTCGTGCCGGACTCGGACGGCCTCGATGTCGTCGACCTGCTGGTCAGCGACGCCAGCGGTGCAGCGGTCGCGGAGCAGGTGTCCACCGGCCAGTTCGCGCTCATCGTGACGAAGCGGGGGTCCTGAATGGGCAGCCTCTACGCACTGGTCTCCGCGGGCGGCTCGCCCGGCGTGACGACCGCGGCCATCGCGCTGGCGCTGACCTGGCCGTCCCCGGCGATCGTGGCGGAATGCGATCCGAGCGGCGGCGACGTCCTGGCGGGCCTGCTGGCGGGCCACGTGCCAGCCGGGCGCGGCCTGATGGAGCACGCGATCAAGGCCGGCCGCGACAGCCGGTCCGCTGCTGCCGCGCTGACCGTGCAGCTTGTCGCGCTTGACGACAGCAGAACGCGAATGCTGCTGCCCGGCCTCACCGACCCGCGGCAGGCCGCGGGCCTGGCCACGGCGTGGCCCGCAGTCGCGGCATCGCTCACCGCGCAGGCGGCTGACGTGATCGCCGACTGCGGCAGGCTAGACGCTGGTCCCGGCCAGCCGTTCGCGGTTCTGTCCGCTGCACGCACGGTGGCCATCGTCCTGCGGCCCACGCTGCGGCAGGTGTGGCTGGCGCGGCCACGGATCGAGATGCTGGCTCAGCTGACTGGCCGTGACAGGCTCGCGCTCCTGCTCACCGGGCCGGGCACGCACTCGGCCCGCGAGGTCGCGCACGCGCTGAGCATTCCCGTCGCGGCCGTGCTGCCTGACGATGCGCGCACCTCTGCGCTCCTATCCGACGGCACCGGCGGGCAGCGGCAGCTCACCGGTGGCGCGCTGATGCGGTCAGCCAGGTCCGCCGGCCAGGCGCTGCGCGCTCACGTCGCCGTGATGGCCGCACAGCCGGCCGGGGCAGGTGCGGCGCTATGACACTGCACTGGCCACCCGCGCCGCCTGAGCAGCGGGACGTGCACCCGCAGCAGGTACCCGCGGCAGCGCCGCCAGCCGGGACCGAACGGACGCCGTCGCCCGGAGCGCACCCGGCGGCACCGTCCCATGAGCCAGCACTGTCGCAGGAGCCAGCACTGTCGCAGGAGCCAGCACTGTCGCAGGAGCCAGCACTGTCGCAGGAGCCAGCAGCGTCAGCGGACCGGGCGGCGCCGCCGCAGCGGCCGGCGCAGGCCGTCACCGGGCTGACGCCGCCGCCTGACCTGTTCCCGGAGCCGGGCCCGCTGGCCGGTCGCTCCCGGCTTACCGACCCGCGGCTGATCAGCGGCGTCGCCGAGGTCACCGAGATGATCGCCGCGCAGCTTGACGACGGGGCGAATCCCGCCGAGGTCATGCCGGTCATCCGCGAGACCGCGCGCCGCTGGCTCGAACGGCAGGTCCGCTCCGGCCTGCTGCCGGCCTGGCCGGCGGGGCGCTTGACGATCTGGCCCGGGCGGTGCACGACCAGCGCTACGAGCTCGGCCCGGTGACCGACTACCTGCGTGACCCGCAGGTGGAGAACATCGACATCAATGGCTGCGATCAGGTCTGGATCACGTATGCCAGCGGCGAGCGCGTCGCCGGGCCGCCGGTCGCTGCCAGCGACGACGCGCTGATCTCGATGATCAGGACCTGGGCGACCCGCGGCGGCCAGACGGCCCGCGACTTCTCCGCGGCCGCGCCGCTGGTCAACGTCGCTCTCACCGGCAGTGCGCGGCTCACCGCGACGATGTCGGTCACGCCCCGCCCGTGCGCGTCGCTGCGCCGCCACGGTCAGATCGACGTGACCCTCAGCAGGCTGACGCAGCTGGGCACGATCGACGGCACGCTGGCGGCCTTCCTCGCTGCTGCCGTCAGGAGCCGGTGCAACATCATCGTCACCGGGGGTGTCAACGCCGGCAAGACCACCATGCTCCGCGCGCTCGCCAGTGAGATTCCGCCCGGCGAGCGCGTCGCCACGCTCGAATCGGAATACGAGCTCTACCTCCATGAGCTGCCGCTCCATCCGGATGTCATCGCGTTCGAGGCACGCGAGGCGAACTCGGAGGGCGCCGGCGGCATCACCCTGCACGACCTGATCGCGCACGCGCTCCGCCACAACCCGCGCCGCATCCTGGTCGGCGAGGTCAGGCGCGGCGAGATCATGCCGATGCTCGAGGCCATGAACTCGGGCCAGGAAGGCTCGATGTGCACGCTGCACGCAAACTCGCCGACCGAGGCCTTCGACCGGATCCTGATCCTCGGCCTGCGCGGCGGCCTCGCCCTCGCCGAGCGCGCAATTCACATCCTCGTCGGCATGGCGGTCGACCTGATCGTGCACATCCGGCGCGGCTACGACGGCACCAGGACGGTGCGGTACGTCTCGGAGATCCTCGAGGTCATGCCGCCCGGCGACACTGAGCGGCCGGCCGTCAACCGGCTGTTCCTGCCTGATCCGCAGACCGGCCGGGCCGTCGCGGCGCACACGCCATCAGCCGGGATGCTCGCCCGGCTCGCTTCAGGCGGATTTGATCCCGGCCTGCTCGACCAGCAGCGCTCGCAGCAGCCCGCGTTCGGCCAGCAGCGCAGGCAGCCCGGGATGTGGTCGCGGTGATGCTGCTGGCCGGCGTTGCCGGCGGCCTGGCGATCGCCGGCCTCGCCCTGCTCCTCCTCGAGCTGACGCGCCCGGCACCGGCGCCTGGCCGGCCACCGCGCGGGAGGATCGCCGTCAGCGTCCGGACGCGCAAGCGCCTGCTGATCGCCGCCGGTACCGCGATCCTCACGTTCGCGCTCACCAGGTGGCCGGTCGCGACGGTCGCGGCCGCGCTGGCCGTGCTCTTTCTGCCCGGCATCACCTCCAGCCGCTCGGCGCAGCACCGGGCCGCGGTGCTGGAGGGGCTGGAGCAGTGGACCCGCCGGCTGTCCGACATGCTGACCGCGAGCCGCGGCCTGGAGGAAGCCCTCGAGGCATCGGCGCGGCAGGCACCAGCGGCGATCGCGCCGGCTGTCGCGGCGCTCAGCCGGAGGCTGGCGGCGCGGGCGGGCGCCGAGGCGGCCCTGCGCGCGTTCGCGTCCGATATCGATGACCCGGCCGGTGACCGCATCGCGGCTGCGCTCATCATCGCCACCGGACGCCGCGGCGGCGCCGTCCGCGACGTGCTGAACGCGCTGGCGATCATGCTGGCCCGCGATGTCGCGGCCCGGCGGGAGATTGAGGCCGAGCGGGCCCAGCACCGCACCACGGTGAAGTGGCTGACTCTGTTCGTGCTCGGGTTCACCGTGTTCGCGGTACTGAACCGCTCGTACTCGGAGCCGTATGGCACCGCACCCGGCCAGCTTGTGATGGCCCTCGTCACCGCCCTGTACGCGGGCGGCCTGCTCTGGCTGCATCATCTGGGCTCGGTGCCGGTGCCCGGCCGGTTCCTGGCCGCCGCCCGGCCTGCCGCCGCCCGGCCGCGACCCGCCGCCCGGCCGCTACCCGCCGCCCGCCCGCGACTGGCCGCTGGCATCCGGGCCAGATGGCAGACGGGACGCAGGGAGTGAGCGCCTGGCTGATCGCCGCGGGTCTGCTCGCTGGCCTTGGCTGCTGGCTGGCCGTCAGCGAGCTGCTCCCGGCCGGTCCCAGCCTGCGGGCCGCAATCGGCCGGCTCGACTCAGGCAGCGGTGACGAAAGCGGCCTTGCGCTGCCCCTGCGGCTGGGCCGCCGGCTGTCGGCCGCGGCGCCGTGGCTGCCCGTTCCCGTCCAGGATCTTCGCCTTCTCGGCCAGGACCCCGCCGACTGGCTCGCCAGGAAGGTCGTACTCGGATTCGCCGGGCTGGCGGTCGTTCCCGTGCTGTCCGCGCTGCTGGCCCTGGGCGGCCGGGCGCTGCCGTGGACCATCCCCGCGGCCGGATCGCTCGCGCTCGGAGCTGCGCTGTTCTTTGCGCCCGACCTCGTCACGCGGGTCAACGCGCGCGAGAAGCGGGCCGACTTCAGGCACGCGCTGACCAGCTACCTGGACCTGGTCGCACTGGAACGCGGTGCGGGCGCGGCTCCGACCGAGGCGCTGGAGGCAGCGGCAGAGGTTGGCCGCGGCTGGGCCTTCGAGCGCATCAGCGGGGCGCTGAGTCAGGCGCGGAAGGCCAGCCTGCCGCCCTGGGACGGGCTTGCCAGCCTCGCCGCGGAGATCGGTATCTCCGAGCTTGCCGACCTGGCCGAGATCGCCGGGGTGGCCGGCCAGGAGGGCGCCCGGATCCTGGACACGCTGGGGGCGCGGGCCGAGTCGATGCGCGCCGAGGCGCTCGCTGCCACCAAGGCGCAGGCTGGCGCGCGGAGCACGACGATGGTGCTGCCGATCGCGCTGCTGGCCGGCGGCTTCCTGGTGCTGCTGATCTTCCCCGACTTCTACCGGCTCTTCGGCTAGGGACCGAGCCGCACCGCGAGAAAGGCACACACTCATGCAGACGGACCCCAGGCTCTCGGCACTGCAGTACCTGCTCACGCAACTGCGCGCCCGCATCGCTGTCGTGCGGTCAGGTGAGCTGGACCGGGGCGCGCTCAGCCTGGAATGGGTCGCTATCGCCATCGTGCTGGTCACGGCCGCGCTCGCGCTGGCCACGTTCCTGACCGGCAAGCTTGGCGACCTAGAAAAACTGATCCCGAACTAAAACGGGAACGGGCCCTCCGGTGAACCGGCTATTGCTCGTGCTGCGCAGGCTGAGACGTGACGACGGCGGTGCGCTCACGCTGAGTTATGTCGCTGTGCTGCCGTTCGTCTTCCTGTTCTTCATGGTGCTGATCCAGGCGTCGTTCTGGTTCCTGGCCAGGGACGCCGCGCTCGCCGCCGCACGTCAGGGCGCGGATGCGGCCCGCTCGCTCGGGGCCCCCCGCGCGGCAGGACCGGCCGCCGCGCTCGCATTCGCCCGCCAGGCCGGGCAGGGCTACCTGGAGAGCCCGGCAGCCAGCGGGTCAGGCAGCACCGGCGCGACCGTATCGATCACGGTCAGCGGCCACGTTCCCAGTTTCGTGCCCGGACTGGTCGTCCGCGTGTCGGAGACCGTTCAGGCACCAGTCGAGAAGTTCCAGTCGTGACCGGCCACGGGCCTGCGCAGCGTCGGGCCTCGCGCGGCCGGGGCTGGCGCGGCCGCTGGATGGCTGATGACGGCAACGCGGCACTGGAACTGGTGATACTCGCCCCGGTGCTGCTGGCGCTCCTCGGCCTGGTGATCGCGGCCGGGCGCACTTCGATCGCACAGGGGTCGGTCGACGCTGCGGCCCGCGACGCAGCGCGCCAGGCGTCGATCGCCCTGACGCCGACGGCAGCGCAGCTAGCGGGTCAGGCCAGCGCACGGGCCGCGCTCCGCGAGGACGGACTGGACTGCGCGCCGGCCGTCGCGGTGAATACCGGCCAGTTCGCTATCCCGCCCGGCCAGCCGGCGTCGGTGACAGCCACGGTCAGCTGCACCGTGCCGCTCGCCAACCTGGCACTGCCCGGCCTTCCCGGCGCGGTCACGCTGCGGGCACGGTTCACCAGCCCGCTCGATGTCTACCGGTCGCGGTGAGCTGATGCGCCTGTCACCGATGCCGCTGTCACCGCGATGTCACACCCGCTGCAGGAGGCTGCAGTCTGTGGTGACAACCATGCGCCGTCGTCAGCGCGGTGAGACGGAGCGCGGCGGCCTGTCGCTGATGATCGTGGTGCTCTTCGTGGTGCTGGCCGCGCTGGCCGGGATCGTCGTCGACGGCGGCGCCAAGCTGAACGCGGACGAGAACGCGGCCGCCCTGGCACAGGAAGCCGCCCGGGCAGGCGCTACCACGATCAATGAGTCCCGGGCCTACTCGTCAGGCTCGTTCGTGGTGGACCAGCAGCAGGCACTGACGGCGGCGCGCAGTTACCTCATTCAGGCCGGCTACGGCCGTTACACCGTCTCAGCCGATGGGTCCCGCGCGATCCGGGTCAGCGTGACGATCAGCGAGCCCACCCGGTTCCTGTCGCTCATCGGCGTGGATTCCTTTACCTGCACCGGCACGGCGACCGCGTCCCTGGTGACCGGCGTGACAGGAGGGGCATGATCACTCGCGCACGATCCGCGCTCACCGGGCTGGCGGCGCTCACGCTGCTGGTGCTGCTCGTCGCCGGACTGCCGGCGGTGCTGTACCGGTTCGGCGGCTCGCCGGTCCCGAACCGACTGCCGAGCGCTCACACGATCGGCGCAGCGCTCGCGCGGCAGGACAGCGGGAGCATCCTGCTCGCTGTCATCAAGGAGTGCTCGTGGCTGGCCTGGCTGCTGTTCGCCGGCTGTGTGCTCGCCGAGGCGCAGGCGGCGATCCGCGGGCACCGGTCTCCCCGGCTGCGCCTTGGCGGCCTGCAGGGCGCTGCGGCGCAACTGGTCGCGCTGGCCGCGCTCGCCTTCTCCGCGCCGTCCGGCATCACGCTGGCGGCATCGGTCACGGCAGCCAGTGGACAGTCTGCGGCGAGTCACGGCGGGGACGGCGACGTGCCCGCCGCTCCGCAGTATCTCGCCTCACCGGCCGGGTCAGCCGGGCAGCAGCCGGCTGAGCCGGGTTCGGCGCCGGCGCCGGCCGCGCGGTCCGACGCGGCGGACGTGCTGGATTTCGGGTCGGCACCGGCAACCGCAACCCGGCTCATCACCGTCCGCACCGGCGACTGCCTGTGGTCCATCGCGCAGCGCTATCTCGGCGCTGGTGATCGCTATCCGGAGATCGTCAGCCTGAACTACGGCCACGACATGGGCGACGGGCAGGTCTTCACGAACCCGTCGCTGATCGAGCCCGGCTGGCGGCTGTTCCTGCCGGGAGACGATCCGGGCAGCGCGGTCAGTCCCGCCCAGTCGGCCGGCAGCCAGCACCTGGGCCATGCAACTAAGGATTCGCATTACCGGCGGCGGCACCCCTCCGCCCGGACCGGCGCCAGCTCCGCTGCGGCATCCCGCGAGGCCGGTCAGGGTGGCGCTGCGCCGGGCACCGGCGCCCAGGCGAGCGGCGCGCCGGCCGTCGGCAGCCAGGGCAGCGCGGGGGCAGAAAGCGGCGCCGCCGCAGCGGATCCGGGCGCGGGCGTGCACGCCGCATCCGGCGAGGCTGCCGGGCAACCCGCCGGCGGGCCGGCCGGTTCCGCGCAGGCAGCCGACCGGCTGGCCGAGGCAGCGATCTTCGTCTCCGGAGCCCTCGCGGGCGCGGCCCTGACGAGCCTGGCCCGGCTTCGCAGGCGGCAGCGACAGGACCGGCGCCGTGGGCGCAGGATCGCGCTGCCTGCTGACCGCGGCGTACTGGCAGCCGAGCAGCGACTGCGGGCGGCCGCGCCCGACGAGCCACTGGAAACACTGCGCGACGCGCTGGCCCTGCTTGAGTCGGGCATCGTCGGTGCCGGCCAGCAGCTACCCGACATCGTCGGACTGCACGTCACCCCGGATGTGCTCGAGGTGCTGCTCGCCGCACCGGCTGCCGAGGCGCCGCCCGCTCCGTATGCGATCAGTCCCGGAAGGCAGGGGATGTGCTGGCAGCTGGACCTGCCGGCCGTCACCGCCGCGGCCGGCACCGGCGCGGCCGGCAGCGGGACCGCTGGCGCCGCCGGACTCGCAGCTGCACCCGTCAGCGCGCCGGCCATGGCCAGCGTGGCCTGCCACCTGCTGCCGGGACTGATCACCGCGGGCACCACCGGCGACGGCTATCTGCTGGTTGACCTGGAATCGCTGCGCGTGACGGGCTGCGACGGGCCGCCTGATCTGGTCGACCGGGTCCTCACGACGATCGCGGCCGAGCTGGCCACCGGCCAGTGGAGCGGCTGGTACGAGCTGATCCTGGTGGGCTTCGACGAGCTTGAGGTCCTCGGCCGCGCCGAGCACTGCGCCACGCTGGACGGCGCACTGTCGATGCTGGAGGCACGGGGCGCTGCGGCGGGCCGCCGGATCGCTGATCGCGCGGCAGCGGATGTCCGTGAGCTGCGGCTCGCCGAGCCCGACGACGAGGACTGGGGACTGGCTGTCCTGGTCTGCAGGACCGAGCCCGAGCCGGGCCAGCTAGCGAGACTGCTGGAGCTTGCCGAGGACGGCTGCGGCGGGATTGCGGCACTGGTCGCAGGCGATCAGGAGACGCCGGGCGGCAGGATGGCGCCGACAGTGCTGCAGCTGGCTCCGGATTCGCTGGTGCCCGGCGGCATCATCGCCAACGTCGTGCCGCTGCAGATCACTGTGCGGCCGCGCGCGCTAACGGGAGCGGACTATGACGCGATCGCCACGCTGTTCACGGTCGCTGCCGACCCGGACGACGTCAGCCCGCAAGCCGAGCCGTACGCCGTCTACGGTGCGCCACCATGGATCCCGCAGGCCGCCACGATGGAACCGCCGGCGGCCGCGGGCCTGAACTGGGCAGGAGACCCCGACCCGGCTGCCGAGACGGACCTGGCCGCCGACGAGGACGAGCCCGCAGACACGGCCAGCGGCCAGTCAGGCGCAGTTACGGCCGGGCACGTCCGGATCAGGATCCTCGGTCCGTTCGTCATCACCGGCACGGCGGACCAGCTGCAGCCCAAGCAGGCCGAGCTGCTGCTGGCCCTGGCACTCGCGGCTCCGGCCGGACTGTCGAACTCAGCGCTGTGCAGCATGCTCGGCGCCGACCCGGATCACCCGAAGCCGCCCGACGCACTGCGCCAGATCATCACGCGGACCCGCCGCCGGGTCGGGCCTGCGAGCGACGGGCAGGAATACATCATTCACGCGGGTAACGGGCACTACGTCCTGCATCCCGATGCCGTGCTCGACTGGACCCGGTTCCGCGAGCTCGCCGAAGCCGGGAGACCGGACCATCTGCGGGCAGCGATGTCGCTGATCGGCGGCCAGCCGTTTACCGGCAGCTACTTCTGGTGGATCGACGTCCCGCTGATCGAGACCGTCCGGGCCGAGGTCGTCGACGTGGCCGAGACGCTGGCCGAGTTCGAGCTGGCCATGGGGTCCCCGCGCGCCGCCGCACGCGCCGCGCGGGCGGGCCTGCTGGCCGAGTCGTCGGCGGAGCAGCTCTGGCGCGCGGTCATGCGAGCCGAGGACGCGACCGGCAACCTCGCCGGCGTCACCGAGGCGTGGCGCCGGTGCCTGGACGCCATCGAGGACATCGCGCCCGGCGGGGAACCGCACCCGGACACCTCCGCCCTCTACCGCCAGCTCACGACGTCGGGCCGGCTGCACCCTGCGGCCAGCTGACCGCCGGACCGGGCAAGCCGGGAGCCTGCAGCGCAGCAAGCCGGCCTGAGCTGCCGGATAACTCCTGGACGTCGGTCGGGGTTACGTGAGTTACTGAGATTACGCTAGTAACTCTTGCGAGGACGAGTGGATAAGACAGCACTTGAGCATGTGCGGCAGCGGATCGAGGACGAGGTCAGAGCACGATTCCCCGGCGCGCCGATCGACCGGGTCGCGCTGCTCCAGTATGGCGATGAGCCAGTAGTCGAGCCGGGAGAGCTTGCGGTCCGGGTCCACCTGGCCGCCGATGGCGACAACGAGCAGCGCGAGCGGATCCTGGAGGACTTCAGCCGCTCGTTCCACAGCGAGCTGGAGGCTTTCCGCACCGACCTTTCGGCCAGGCTGCCGGAGGCACGGCGGCTTGAGTTCCGCTTCGGCGACGGCCCTGGCGGGCCCGGCATCATGCTCAACCGAGCGCCCAGGGCACTGGAAGCAAGGGCGGCGGCCGGCGCCGACCTCACTCCGGTCATGGCCAGGCTCGGGCCAGCCGACCTCGAGACCCTGGACACGCTGATCACCGCCGGGATCGCCAGCAATCGCGCAGACGCCGTCCGCTGGTCACTGGCTCGCATCAGGGAGCGGCAGGCCTACGAGCAGCTCCTGGCGAAGTCCCGTGAGATCGAGGAACTCAAGTCGCAGTTCTGACCGCTACCCGGTGACGGAGATGTCGCTGACTCCGGCCGGCGCGTCGACGTCATACCGGTTCGCCGCCTGCGCCCAGCCGGGCGGCGTGAGCACCGTGCCGCCTGCCAGGCCGGTGTGCGTCACCCCGGCCAGGGTCGCGCTCGAGGCACCGCCGTACAGCCGCAGCCGCACTGGCACGCCGCCGGGAACGGTCAGTGTCGCCTGGCTGGCACCGCCGGCCAGCGTGATCACCGGGGTCCCGGCCGGCCGCGGCAATGTCATCTGGATGAGGCTTGAGCCGGCCGTGAAGTCGATGCCGGCGACCCGGCCGCGGCCGAGGCTCAGCACCGTCTGGCTGGCCCCGCCGCTGAACTCGAGCTGCCAGGTGACGGCCCAGCTCAGCCAGACCGTGACGGCGCTCGGACCGCCCTGCCCGGTGCTGTCCAGGAAGAGCTGAACGCGGCCGCCAGCGCTGACGAACTGCGGGCGGATCTGCGAGTTCGCCGGCGTCGAGGCACGCGCCAGGTCGCCCGGCATGCTCACCGCGATGACGGTGACGGTGGCGGCGCCGCTGACGACCGCCAGCGTGGCGTGCCGCTGGCCGGCCGCCGCGAGCGTCACCGAATGCGGTCCCCTGACGGCGGACTGGCGGGCGTCCGTTCCGGTGTGCAGCAAGGCCGCCGGCGTCCCGGCGCAGCCCGCGGTGATCAGCACGCCGCCGGCCAGGACGGCGGCCGCTGTCAGTCGCACTCTCATGGCCGCCAGGTGCCCGGCTTTTGCCCGGATACTCACGGTCGTAGTGTCGCAGGGGCTGGCCGGGTACTGACCAGGAATGACCGCACCCAGGCAGGCACAGTCAGCCAGCGCCGGCCCGGCAGCAAACTGGATCAGCGTCGGGCTGCACGTGCTCGGTATCGGTCCGGGCAGCCGGCCGGAGGTCGTGGCCGCCGTTGCCGGTCAGGCCGACGAGCTGGGCTTCGCCACGCTGTGGTGCGGTGAGCACGTCGTCATGGTGGACGAGCCGGCCTCCCGGTACCCCTACTCAGGCGATGGCAGGATCGCAGTGCCGCCCGACGCCGACTGGCTCGACCCGCTGCTGGCGCTTACCTTCGCTGCCGCGCATAGCCAGCGCATCACCCTCGCGACCGGCATCCTGCTGCTGCCCGAGCACAACCCGCTGCTGATCGCCAAGCAGGCCGCAACTCTCGACGTGCTGTCCGGCGGGCGGTTCGCGCTGGGCGTCGGAGTCGGCTGGTCGGCTGAGGAGTTCGCCGCGCTCGGCGTGCCGTTCGCGCGGCGCGGCGCGCGGACCGACGAGTACATCGCGGCCATCCGGCAGGTCTGGGCCAACAGCGTCGCGACCTTCCGCGGCGAGTTCACGCACTTCGAGTCCGTCCGGGTGAACCCCCGGCCGGCGCGCGCCCGTGCCGTTCCGGTCATCGTCGGCGGCACGACGGACGCCGCGCTGCGGCGGACGGCTGCGATCGGCGACGGCTGGTACGGCTTCAGCGTGCCGCCCGCCGAGATCCCGGACCGGATCGCGGTACTCACGGAGGAGTGCCGCCGCGCCGGACGGGACATTCGCGACCTGTCGCTCGCGGTGTCGGTCCCTCATCCGGATCCCGGCCTGCTGCCGGAGCTTGCTGCGGCCGGCATCACCGAGCTCGTCATCGTGGCGGAGCCGCCCGCCGAGCCCGCAAGCGCGCGGGACTGGGTCAGCCAGCTCGCCGCGCAGTGGCTGAGCGGGTAGGAACTGCTGACAGCGGCCACCGCTAGATTGGGGCGGACGGACAACCCCGGAAGGAACGCCCCATGTCAGCAGCCGACAGTGCGCCTCGCTCGCAGGCCATGTGGAATCCGTTCGCGAACATGGCGGCTATCGCGGGACATGAAGTGCAGATCGTCCGCGGGACTGGTGCGACCGTTTACGACTCGGCTGGCCGGGCCTACCTGGACGCGCTGGCCAGTCTCTGGTACTGCAATATCGGGCACGGCCGGGCAGAGCTCGGCGACGCTGCAGCGGCGCAGATGCACAAGATCGCCGGTTACCAGACGTACGAGATCTTCTCCAACGCCCCGTCCGAGGCGCTGGCCGAGCGTGTCGCCGCGCTCGTGCCCATCGACGGGGCGAAGGTCTTCTTCACACCCGGCGGCGGGTCGGATGCGATCGACACCGCCGCGAAGCTGAGCCGCGCGTACTGGCGCGCCGCCGGGCAGCCGGACAAGCAGGTTATCATCGGCCGCTCGCATGCCTATCACGGCGTGAATGCCTACGGCACCGCACTCGGCGGCATCCCGGTCAACGCCGAGGCGTTCGGACAGCTCGTTCCCGCCGTGGAGCACGTCCCCTGGGATGATGCCGCGGCACTGGCGAAGCAGATCGACCAGGTGGGCGCCGGCCGGGTGGGTGCCTTCATCTGCGAGCCCGTGGTCGGCGCGGGCGGCGTCTACTTCCCGCCTGAGGGCTACCTGGGCGACGTGCAGCAGATCTGCCGGGAGGCCGACGTCCTGTTCATCGCCGATGAGGTAATCACCGGCTTCGGCCGGACCGGCGCCTGGTTCGGCAGCCAGCGGTACGGCATTGAGCCCGACATGATGACCGTCGCCAAGGGCCTGACCTCGGGCTATCTCCCGCTCGGCGCGGTGGTGGTCAGCCCGCGGGTAGCCGAGCCGTTCTGGCGCGAGGGATCCGCGGAGATCTTCCGCCACGGCTACACCTACTCTGGCCATCCGGCGGCCTGCGCCGTCGCGCTGGTCAACCTCGACATTGTCGAGCAGGAGCAGCTCATCTCCCGGGTCAGGGAGCTGGAGCCCGCGGTCGCGGCCGCCTTCGGACCGCTGGCCGCGCATGAGCTGGTCAGCGAGGTCCGGACCGGCGCCGGGCTGCTCGCCGCGATCGAGCTTTCGGCGGCGGCCAGGGAAGCTGACCCGGGTCTTGGCGCCAGGGTCGTGACGGCCGCCCGCGAGCGGGGTGTCATTACCCGGCTGCTGCGCGGCCTCGCGCTGCAGATATCGCCGCCTTTCGTCATCTCGGCAGCCGAGCTGCACCAGATCGCCGAGGTGCTGACGGACGCGCTGGACGCCCAGCTGCATTAGCGCGTCGGCCGGTACGCGGCCGCGGATCTCATGACGTGCCGCTGCGGTCCTCGATGCGGCGCAGCGGCTAGTCGCGCAGCGGGCTGCTCCCGGTCATGCCGACTACCCGGGCCACGGGCAGGAATTGCCAGCTCAGCCAGACGACTGGGCCGCGAGCTCATCCGGCCGGAACGCCCTGAGCACGCAGAACTCGTTGCCATCCGGGTCAGCCAGGACGACCCAGGTTGACTCGGGACCCTGGCCGACATCGACCCGGCGCGCGCCGAGCGCCTCGAGCCGTGCCACCTCCGCGGCCTGGTCTTTCGGCCGCAGGTCCAGATGCAGCCGGTTCTTGACTGCCTTGTCCTCAGGCACCCTGAGGAACAGGATGTCCGGCGCGACACCGTCCTCCGGGCTGCCTTCAGGCGGCTCGATGCAGACTTCGTCATTGTCGTTGTCGTCCTGATCCGCGGTCAGACGCCAGCCAAGCGCCTGCGCCCAGAAGGCGGCGATCTTCCGCGGCTCGGTGCTGTCGACCGAGAGGCACTGAATGCGGATGTCCATGCCACCGACTCTCGCCGGTTGCCGGCCGGGCTGTCCACCGGAATGTGCGGCCGGGTCGCCAGGCCCTGTGACTGCTGGCCCGGTGCCGCCTGACCCTGTGCCGCCCGACCCGGACTCCGTTAAGTTGCGGTAATGGCTGAGTTTTCCGGCGCGCAGGGTGACGGCGAGGAACTGATGACGGGCACGCCCCCGTTTCCGCCCGGCAGTCTCGTGACGCTCGCGAACTGGCAGGACCCGCCGTTCAACCGCTGGTCGTTCCAGCACATCAGGGAGCTCATCCCGACCGTGCGGATCAGCCGCGGCGACGGCCGGCCGCGGCGGCTGCCGCGGGCGGAGGCTGATCTGACCGGGCTGCTGTTCCGCTCCGGCGGCCGCGAGCTGACGGTGGCCGACATGCTCGCCGAGACCTGGACTGACGGCTTCCTGGTGCTGCATCGCGGCCAGGTTGTGACGGAGCAGTACTTCAACGGCATGCGACCGGAGACGCCGCACCTGCTGATGTCGGTGTCGAAGTCGGTGGTGTCCTCGGTGGCAGGCGTCCTGGCGGCCAGCGGCCAGCTGGAGGTGTCCGCGCCGATCGAGACGATCGTGCCCGAACTGGCCCGTACCTGCTTCGAGGGCGCGACCGTCCAGCACCTGCTCGATATGCGGACGGGGACGCGCTTCGATGAGTCCTACGAGAATCCTGAGGCCGACGTCCGGACCTACGAGCGGGTCTACCTATGGCGGCCGGACGGACGTGAGCCCCGGCCGGCGGACGCACTGGAGTACTACGCGACCCTGGGCAACGATGGCGCACACGGCGGGCCGTTCCGGTATCGGTCCATACTCACCGACGTGCTCGGCTGGGTGCTCGAGCGAGCCGGCGGAGCGCGCCTGCACGAGCTCATCGCGCACCTGGTCTGGCAGCCGATGGGAGCCGAGTTCGATGCGGAGATCACCGTCGACGCGCACGGCAACGCCATGGCTGACGGCGGGATCTGCGCGACGCTGCGCGACATCGGCCGCTTCGGCCTGCTGTTCGCAGGCGGGCAGGCCGGCGCGGGCCGCGGCCGCCGCGTCATCCCGCCCGGCTGGATCCGCGACATCATCGCCGGCGCCGCTGACGGGCCGCAGGCCTTCACCGCGGCTGGAGCAGCACCCGGATTCCCGGCCGGCGCTCACTACCGGAACTGCTGGTGGGTACGCGAGCCGGACGTGCCGTTCTTCCACGCATCCGGCATCAACGGCCAGAACGTGTTCGTGCACGTACCCAGCCAGACGGTCGTGGCAAAGCTGTCGACGTGGCCGGTAGCGCTCAGCCCGGCGGCGCTGCGCTCGACAACCGATGCGGTCCGCGCGATCGCCGAGGCGCTGACGCGATAGGGGCCCGGGCCGCCATTCCGCTGAAGCCGGCCGCTCATGGGGCGTGATGCTGGATCTGCGGACCATAGGGGGCGGCAGATCCAACATCACGCCCCATCAGAACCGCAGACGGAGTCAGAACCGGCGGGTCAGGGCGCGATCGCGGCGGCCACTGGGTAGCTGCCGACGTTGATGCTGGCCAGCGCCCGGCGGCTGCTCGTGCTGACCAGCGTCACCTGATCGCCGTAGGTGTCGACGACGACAGCGGTGCTTCCCGTCGGCGCGAGCGTGATCGCGGTCGGATACGAGTACAGCCCGACGGAGACCGGGCGGCCCGCAAGCCCGGAGGCCACGGTGACCGGCGTCAGCGTTCCGGAGATGGTGTTCACCACGAATGCGGTCTGTCCGGACGCGGTGACGGCGATGGCGGTCGGTGAGAACCCGGCCTGCACTGCCCGGTCATCTCGCAGGGGGCGGCCGCCTCGGCTGGCAGCGATCAGCGAGACCGTGTCGGAGTCGCCGCCCACCGCGAGGACCGTCCTGCCGTCCGGGGTGACGGCGAGCGCATTCGGTGCCTGCCCGGCGCGGACCGGCCGGCCCGGCCGCATCGTCGCGATGCTGATCGGGGTGACCGTGCTGGCGCCGTAGCTCGCGACGTAGGCGGTCGCGCCGTTCTTCGCAATCGCGACGGCGTACGGGTAGCTGCCCACCCGAATGGGCGCGCCCGAGCGGCCGGAAGCGAGGCTGACCGGTGTCACGCTGGAGCCGCCCCAGTTCAGCACCAGGGCCGCCCGCCCGTCCGGTGTGATCGCGATGGCCTGCGGATCCGCGCCGACCCGGATCGCCGGTCCGGCGTGTCCCGTGGCCAGGCTGATCGGCGTGACCGCGTCAGCGCCCGCGTCGGTCACGTACGCAGTCCGCCCGTCCGGCGCGATGGCGATGGCCTGCGGATCCGCGCCGACCCGGATCGCCGGTCCGGCCCGGCGGGTCGCGGTCGCGATAGGCGTCACGGTCCCGGCGCCCGAGTTGACGACGTAGGCGGTCGAGCCATCCGGCGTGATCGCGATGGCCTGCGGATCTGAGCCGACCCGGATCGGCGCGTACGCGTGCCTGGTGACCAGGTTGACCGGGGTGACCGTGCTGGACGCGGAATTCACCACGAACGCCGTCTGCTGTCTCGGCGCGCTCTTGCCTGCACTGGCCCCGGCGCGGCTCACGCTGCCGGTGGCGGCGGCTGCCTGCGCCTGAGCAGAGCCGCCGGGCGCGCCAGCGCCAGTAGCAGTAGCAGTAGCAGCGGCCGGGGGGAGCTGGCCAGGCGCCGACGGTGCGGGCGCGGCCTGACCCGGCAGGAACACGTCGTTGACCGGCTCGGCGTACCGGTCGTTCGCGGTCAGCGTGCCGAGGCCAAGCGCCGCCTCGATCGTGCGCAGGAGGCTGTAGTGGGTGTAGCGAACGTGCGAGACGTAGCCCTGCCGCACCCCTGCTGACCCGATCATGACCGTCGCCACCCGCTGGGCCGGATGCTGGTAGTCCGTGCCGTCCTCGTCGAACGTGATGATCGCCAGTGACCGCTGAGTCCGCCAGGCCGGTGACTGCATGATCGCGGTGAGCTCGGCCCTGAGGAAGTCGTCCCCGGAGCGGATCCCGCAGCCTTCCATATCGGTGCAGTCGTTGGGGCTCACCCAGGAGAACGCGGGTGTCGTCGCCGCGCTGGTCAGGTCCGATTGCAGGGCCTGGAGCGGTACCAGGTGCGCGGCGCAGTAGGCGGGACGGTCCCGGACGTCGGCGAAGTACGTCATCGGCATGTCGTCGTCCCAGTAGTAGCCGTGCACGGTGTCGTCGCACGGCCCGGCCGCGCTCTGCAGATAGGCCTTCCAGTCCTCATGCGCGGCATCGGCAAGGTCGCCGATGTCCGGTGCGCTGATGGTGTACTGGGAGTTCTCCTCGAGCGGGTCATCCAGCGGGATGCCGAACGTGCTGCCGCCGGCCAGCGCGAGGTAGTTGCCGTCGCTCGGATGCTCCTCGGCGAAGAAATTGCTCAGCAGGCTCGCGTGCGGCAGCAGGCTATTCAGGTACGGAGCCTGCCGGGTGTTGCCGATGACCGAGCTGAAGTCCTCGTTCTCGAAGTAGAACAGGAACACGTGCTTGTACGGCGGGACATGCGCGACCGGGGGACGGAGGACAGCGCGACGCACCGGAGCGGAGACGCTGAATCGCAGGCTGTCGGCCACGCCCCGGTTGTAGCCCGCGTAGGGCGCGTCCGGACCGTCGATGTCCGTCAGCGTGGTCGCGAGGGTCAGGACCACATCGGCGGTCACCGACCCGGCCGGCAGCGTGCTTCGGCGGGCGCGGTAGGACATGCCCGCGGCTGTCTTTCCGTGGCCGCTGACCGGGCCGATGGCCGCCCGGCCGGTTACCTTGCCGGCCGCGGACCGGAAGGTCACCGCGACCGACGCCGAGCTGCTGCCGCTGCCGCCCAGCAGCGCGGACAGGCGAAAGGCGGTTCCGGAAGGCGGCCTCGTTCCCGTGCTCGAACTCAGCGTGACGACCTGGCTCAGCCTGGCGGTGCCGCCCGCGCCGCCGGCGAACAGCTGGCCGGTCTTCAGCGCTGGCGCGCGACCGGTAGCAGGAGGGAAGCGGCTGGCCCCGTAGCGGACGACCGTGGGCAGGCCGCTGGTGATCTGCCAGCCGGGGATGGTCACCGCGTCCCAGCCGCGAACGGAGAAGGCGCCGGCTTGCGCGCCCGGGTTGAGCAGCAGGTTCGCACCGGGAGCAAGGTCGCCCGCCTGCGCGTGCGCGACCCGCGCGTTCGCCACCCGCGCGGCAGCGGCGTGCGCGGCAGCGGCGTGCGCGGCTGCGGCGTGCGCGGGCGAGGCCGGCCAGGCCGCGAATGCCAGGAGGCACGACGCGACCGCTATCAGGCCGCCGCCAGCGCGGGCCCGTCGCGAGGTGCTGTTGTCGTGGGCGCGTTGGGCCATAGCACGTTCCTCCGGCAAGAAGGGCGGCAAAAACGCAATGTTCAGCTGCTGGTCATTAATTGTTTGAATGTTCAGTCAATTTTATCGCGGCTTGTTCTTGACGGTCTAGATCTACGGGCCGGGGTCGCGGTCGTGACGGCTGGTGGATGCCTCGTTAGTGGCGCTGGAGCACCACTAACCAGGCATTCATGAGGTGCGGCTTAGTTGTCTGTGGAGTCGATGATGGTCGGCTGGACGACTTTCTGGTCGACGTCGTCGAAGATCCCGGGCGCGTTCACGTATCCGCCGCTCGGGTTGTGATGGAGGGCAGAGTGCTCCTCGATGAGGAGCCTGCCAGCGCCGGCGTCGACGACGAAGAACACCGCGCCGCCCTCGCCGCCGTGCGCGTCGTTGTAGTGGATCACCGTGCCCGCGATCGTGACGCTGTAGTTGTCGCCGTCGGTGTAGATCGCGCCGCCGCTGCCGCCGCCGGGCGTTCCCGATGCCGCCGGGTTCTCGCCGTTGCCGGTGGTCTTGTTCTCGCTCATCAGGCTGTTGAACACGTCCCAGCTGGCGTCGATGCTGCTGAGCGCTCCGCCGTTGGAGCACCGGCCGCCGCGGAAGGTGTCACTGGTGACGTAGACCGGCCTGCCGGGCCACATGCCGAGCGCACGGATGGCAGCGCCGCCGAGGTCCGGGCCGGTCGCATAGCAGCGGTTGCTGAAGAAGCCGGAGTTGACCACCTTGAGCTGGCCGCCCTCATCGAAGATCGCGCCGCCGCCGTAGGCAGAGGTGCTTGTCTGCCGGACTGAGGAGTAGGCGTCGGTGAAGGCGATGTTCTGCACGACTAGCTGCGGCCACTTCTGCTCCCAGCAGTCGGAGGTCGTGTAGATCTGCTTCGGGTCGCAGGTGTTCATGTACAGGATGCGGATCTTGCCGCCGCCGCTCAGCGTGACCTTCCCGCCGCCGTCGAGCACCGTGCGGTGGTGCGTGTTGACCACCTTCGCGGTCGCCGTCATGGTGATCGTCACCGGCTTCGGGCCGCAGTTGAAGGTGATGATGCCGCCCTTGGCCACGGCCCGCACGACGGCCGCCGAAGTGCAGCCGGCGGGCGACCCGCTGCCGATGACATGGTTCGGGTGCCTCGTGCTGACCGCGCGGCCTGCTGCCGGCACCGTTGCGCTGCCGGACGGGTTGCCGTACCGGGCGGGCGCCGGCGCAGACGGGCTTGGTGACGGAACCGGCGTGATCGTCGCGGCTGGCGTGGGGGTCGTCGCGCGCGCCGCCGGCTGCCCCGCGGCGAGCGCTTCCGTGGAAGCACGCGCAGCGCTGTGCGCGCGGGACACGGCCTGCGTGCTGCTCGCCGGATGCGGCGTGCCGGCCTGGTTCGCGGCTGTGCCGCACGCAGTCAGCGCGAGCCCGGCGGCCCCGGCTGCGAGCACCACTCCAAAACCACCCAAGGATCGCATGACGCCCGATGTTAGACCGTTCGAGCATGATCAGACTTGAGCCTTTATGTTTCTCCTGTGGTCACAATTGACAGGAGACGGCTGCGAACCGGCCGCGGCCCGGACGGTAACGTCGCCCTGTGCGGACGTCACGCTTCGTAGTTCAGCTGCATGACGCGACCAGGCTGCATTATGACCTGCGCATCCTGATCGGCGGCGTGCTGCGGTCGTGGGCGGTGCCCAAGGGACCGTCGCTGGATCCGGCTGTCCGCAGGCTCGCCGTGCCGGTCGAGGATCACGAGATCTCGGCGGGCGACTTCGAGGGAGTGCACGAACGTACGCCCGAGGACAGCGCGCAGGTCCAGGGCGCGGCAGGTGCGGACGGCAGCCAGCCCGGCCGGCCCGACCGAGCCGGCCGCCCTCGGCGCGGCACCGGGGCGGTCATCATCTGGGATGAGGGCCCTGCCGAGATCGTCCGCGATGAGCCGGGCCACCTGTCGGTGCTGCTGGACGGCGCCAAGCTGTCCGGCGGATTCGCCCTGACCAGGACAGGCGAGAACAGCTGGATCTTGGTCAAGGTCCGCGATGAGCAGGCGCAGCCGGGCTCGGACGTGACCGCTGACCAGCCGCGGAGCGTCCGCAGCGGCCGGACCTGGGAGGACCTGGCCGGCAGCTAGCGCCGCTGCGGTGGCATGCGTAGGGCGCCCGCTCCTGGGCAGGGCTGTAGTGATACCCAAGAGGAGAATCTGCAGTCAATCGGCCCCGGAGGAGAAGCTAGTCGTGACCGATATCCCAGAGATCATGCTGAACAACGGCCAGAAGATTCCGCAGTTCGGCTTCGGCGTGTTCCTGGTGAAGCCCCAGGACACCGAAGCGGCAGTGACCCACGCGCTGAAAGCCGGCTACCGGCACATCGACACTGCTGAGATGTACGGGAACGAGGCCGAGGTCGGCGCGGCCATCAGCAAGTCCGGGCTCAGCAGGAACGAGGTCTTCGTTACCACGAAGCTGAACAACGGGGCGCACCGGCCGGACGACGCCCGCCGGGCCTTCGACGAATCGCTGAAGGCGCTCGGCTTCGACTACGTGGACCTGTTCCTGATCCACTGGCCGCTGCCGACCAGGTACGACGGCGACTTCGTGTCGACCTGGAAGACACTCGAGGAGTTCTACCGGGACGGCCGCGCGCGGTCAATCGGCGTCTCCAACTTCCAGCCGCATCACCTGCGGCGGCTGCACCAGGAGAGCGAGATCACGCCCGCGGTCGACCAGATCGAGGTCAACCCGTACCTCACCCAGGACGATGTGCGCGGCTTCTGCGCGGAGCACCAGATCGCGATCGAGGCCTGGTCTCCGATCGCGCGTGGGAACGCGCTGGACGACCCCACGATCGACGAGATCGCCCGGCGCTGCGGCAAGACGCCGGCCCAGGTAATTCTGCGGTGGCACATCGAGCGCGGCGACATCGTGTTCCCCAAGTCCGTCACCCCGGCCCGGATCAAGGAGAACATCGATATCTTCGACTTCGAGCTGTCCGGCGAGGACGTCGAGGCGATCAGCGCGCTTAACCGCAATGAGCGGACCGGTCCTGATCCGGATAAGTTCGATATGCTTCCGAATTAGCTAGCTCGCGCAATTGCCGGCCCGCCGGATCGCGGTATTTCCCCGGTAGCCGGCTCGCAGTGCCCGGTCACCGGCGGGTCTCATCCTCGCTGGTGACCGGGCCTTTACTTTTCCTAAGGATTCTGCCGCCGGTCTGAGTTGCCGCCTGCCACTATGAGTCCGCCATTGAGACAGGGTGCGGATTCTGGCGGGAGCAGGAGTATGCGGGCGGAAGCTGTCGGCAATTCACAAATCACAATAGGGCGAAAGCGGCCCAGAGTCGTGACCGGCGCAATCGGCGCCGGGCTTCTGGGCGCACTTGCTTTCGGGGGCGGCCTGGCTGCGACGGCGCCCGCCTCTGCGGCCAGCCTGGTCAGGGTAACGAGCGACCGGCCACTCTCCGCGGCCCCGGCCGCGCTCCCGGACTCGGACTGGCCCGCATACCTGGGCGGGCCGCTGCACGCTTCCTTCAGCCCCGCCCAGACGGCAATCTCGCCGGCAAACGCCGCGACGCTGGTGCGGAAGTGGCACTTCACGACCGGGTCGCCGTACCTGGCCAGCCCGACGGTCGCGGCCAGTTCGGTGTTCATTGGCTCGGCCAGAGGCTGGTTCTACAAGCTGAGCGAGACCACTGGAAAGGTCCTCGACAAGGTGTATATCGGCCGCCAGCCCAAGCTGACCTGCCCGGCGACGGGAGTGACGTCCACGGCCACCGTGGCGGCCAGCCCGGCTGGTCACGTCATCACCGTGTACGTGGCCGGCGGCGACGGCTACCTCTATGCGCTGAAGGCGTCGAACCTGAAGGTTGAATGGCGCTCGGCGGTGGGGATCCCGTCTGCGAAGATCAACAACTTCTACAACTGGGCGTCGCCTACCGTCGCGAACGGCAAGGTCTACATGGGTGTCTCGTCGAACTGCGACACGCCACTTATCCGCGGCGGCGTCATCGCCTACAACCAGGCCACGGGGAAGAAGCTAGCCCAGTTCTACGCTGTGCCGGCCGGGGCGAAGAACGCCGGTGCATCGGTCTGGTCGAGCATCGGCGTAGCGCCGGACGGCGACGTGTACGCGACGACCGGCAACGGCCCTGCGGCGAAGCCGCGGCTCGACCACTCCGAGTCGATACTCAAGCTAAGCCCGTCCGCCCTGAAGCTGCTGGGCTCCTTCAAGGTCCCGGCGCGCCAGGTGACGTCGGACGGTGACTTCGGCGGCTCACCGGTGTTCTTCGGCGGTGATGTGGGTGCCTGCAACAAGAACGGAATCTTCTACGCGCTGGACCGGGCCACCATGAAGCTCGCGTGGTCGGCGCGGATCGCCAATGCAGCAGGCGGGACAGGCGAGTGCCTTGCCGCTCCGGCCTACAACGGCACCGACCTGTTCCTGGCCGGGATGAAGACGAAGATCGGAGCGACGTCCTATCGCGGCTCGGTCCAGGAGCGCGTGGCGAGTACGGGTGCGCTGCTGTGGAGCACCGGCATGCCTGGCGGCGTGATCGGCAGCCCGACGCTCGATGGCGGCGGCGTGCTCACGGCCGGCGCCTACTCGTCACCGCCGGCGGGCATCTACCTCCTCGATGCCAGTACCGGCGCGATCGTGCGCAAGCTGGCGGGCGGGATGACGTTCGGCCAGTCGGTCTTCGCGAGCAGCTGGCTGTTCTGCGCGAACAGCAAGGGCGTCACGGCCTGGGCGCTACCCGCGGGCTGACGGGCGGTCAGTCCCCGAGGTCGCTGATGAACTCCGCCAGCAGGCCGGCGAACTGCTCTGGCGTCTCCTGGTGCGGCGCGTGTCCTGCTCCTGCGATCAGCTGCACCTCGCCGCGCCACAGGCTCGGCAGGTCAAGCTGCTGCAGATAGTCGGGGCTGACGAGCTGCTCGCCGCTGCCCTGCAGGATGGCAAGCGGCTGGCGCAGCGATCCGGCGATGGCTACCTGGTCGGCGAAGCGGCCAGCGCCGATGCTGGCCAGCAGGCTGGCACGGGCGGCACCGTCGGTGGCCAGGATGTCGGCGACGAAGCCGTCGGCCGGCAGCGCGGAGCCGGGCGCTGTGAAGCTGGCCGCATAGGCCCTCGCGTCGTCCTCGCTGACGACCTCGGTGAAGCCGACGTTCATCGCCGGATTAGGCAGGAATGCCTCGCCCATCTGGGCGGCCGACGCGACTGGCGGCGTGCCGAAGATCACGAATCCGGCCGCGTCCGGCATCGACGGCGCTGCCTCGAGCGCGATGTGGCCGCCGAGGCTCCAGCCGACGACAACGGCATTCTCGGCGCCCAGAGCGCCGGCGAAGCCCGCCAGCACCGCGGCGTATCCGGGCAGCGAGTAGAGGGCGTGGTCCGCCGTCGGCGCGGACTCGCCGTGGCCTGGCAGGTCGAGTGCCAGGCACCGGAAGCGCCGGCCGAAGGGGCCGTCCACCAGCGGCCGCCAGGTGCGGGCCGAGGCCGAGTTGCCATGCACGAACACGACGGGCCGCCCGTCGCCTTCGCTCTGCAGGTAGGAGATCTCCTGCCCGTCGATGTCAGCCGTCAGCCTGTGCATGTCGTCCTCCGCAAGCAGTCGTCACGATCCTGGCAGTGATGCGGCTACAGCAGCAGGCGCCACCGCCGTTCTCCGTCGTGCCGGTAACTCGTCGGAGTAAGCCCGGCCGCCCTGGCCACGGCAGCGGATGCCTGGTGTCTGGGATGGATGTGGGCGATGACGGTCTGGACCGATTGTTGCCTGAGCCAGGTTATGAGCGCCAGTGCGGCCTCTGTGGCGATGCCGCGGCCCTGCCATGATCGCCCGACGACCCATGCCACCTCGGCCAGCGGACCGCTGTCCGTGCTGACTGTTGCCTGGACGGTACCGGCCAGGCAGCCCTCGTCGCGGTGCCGGATGACCCAGTTGCACCAGGAGACCGCCGGATCAGGCGACCCCGCGATCATGCGCTCATAGCGGGCGCGGAGTTCCTGCGGCGCAGGCGGCGAACCACCAGTGAAGGTGTACAGGTCCGGGGACGCCAGGACCGTCGCCATCTCCTCCGCGTGCTGTGCCTGCAGCGGCAGCAGATCCAGACGCGGTGCTGAGATGGGAGTGGCCTCGATGTCGCTCACGTTTGCCCCTTAAGGTCACGGGAACTTCCTCGGGCTGTTCCAGATGACTCCATACTGGTAAGCGGATCATCAAACCGGGCAGAGGGCAGGCGATGCGGTTTAGGTCGGGCGTGGCGATCGACCTGGGCACGGTGAACACCCTGGTGTATGTAGCCGGCCGGGGCATCGTGATCGAAGAGCCGTCGGCAATCGCGATCAGCCGCGCGAGCGGCGATGTGGTCGCCTTTGGCGCCGGCGCCGATGCGCTCACCGGCAAGGAGCCGCAGGACATCGAGGTGATCCACCCGCTTCGTGACGGCGTGATCGCTGATCTCGAGGCCACTGTCGCAATGCTGCAGGCCTTCCTGAAGGAGGCGCGCGTCCGGCGCCGCCTCGCGCGCACGGCTGCAGTGGTCTGCCTCCCGGTCGAGGCAACGTGGGTGGAACGCCGCTCAGTGGCGGCTGCCGCCGAGGCCCTCAAGCCGCGCTGCACCGTCCAGCTTGTGGACGAGCCGGTTGCCGCGGCCGCAGGCGCCGGGTTCGACCTGACCGCCGGCTCGGGCGCCTTTGTGGTCGATATCGGCGGCGGCACGACAGAGGTGGCGGTGCTGGCCGGCGGCCACGTCGTGCGCGCCCGGTCGCTGCGCCTGGGCGGGAACGCCATGGATGAGGCGATCGTCCGGGCGGTCAAGCTTGAGCACGGCCTGCTTATCGGACGGAACGCGGCCAGGAACCTGAAGATGACGCTGGGCCTTGCGGACGGCTCCATCGTCGAAGCCGAGACCGTCGGAGTCGACGCCGCGCGCCGCGTGCCTCGGGTGGAGCACATCTCAGCACGGCTGGTGGCAGCGGCGGTGGAACCAGCCGCGGCCGCGATCACCAGTGCGGTCGAGGAGATGCTCTCCGACATCCCGCCGAACCTCGCGGAGGAAGTCGTTCGCGGCAAGATCCGGCTGGCCGGCGGCGGCGCCCTGCTGCCTGGCCTCGCCTACCGGATCGAGGCTGCCGCTGACATAGCGGTGATGGTCGTCGACGACCCGCTGCGCTGCGTCATCAGGGGCGCGGCCCGCATCCTCGAGAGCGGTGCAATGCCGGGCACCATCGGTGTTCCCGTGCAGTCCTAGCTCAGCTCGCCCGTCTTAATCGCGCCGGTGAATGCGGCCCACTCGGCCTCGGTGAAGGCAAGCACCGGGCTCGCGTCGCCCGCCTTGCCGTCCCGGATCGCCATTCCGCCATCGGGCAGATCAGCGATCTCGACGCACGCGCCGTGCGTGCCGCATTTCGCGCTGCGCCACTGCAGGACGGGTCTGTCGCTGACTGGCTGCGCCTCGTTGTCCAAGCCGTCGCCTGGCCCGAAGCTGCCCGTTCTCTCCCCTGACATGACCACTCCTCAGCAGACCCACCGCCAGGTTGGACCAAGCGGCTGATTCCAGTGTGCCTTATCTGCCAGGAATTGGGAGAGTACGCGACCGCCTGGACGGTCAGCTGAGAACCTCACTGGCGACTATGACCAGCGCTCTGCGGCGGTCCGGATGATGAGCTCGCGCGATTCGTCGGGGGTCAGCGCCTCGGCGAACAGCCGCTCGAAGGCCAGCCGGTACCCATGCGCTTCTGCTTCGTCCTCGACAAGTTCGCTCGCTTGCATCCTCTCGACGTACACGACATCGCTGATAGTGGTTTCGTGCAAAGGCGCGAACTCCAGGATGGCGAAGCCGCCAGGGTTCACCACCGGATGCTTGCCCGCGAAGGCAAGCACCCTCAAGGTCACCGTTGGCAGGGCAGAGAGCTCGACGAGCCTCTCGAGCTGGCGTCGCATGACACCGGGGCTGCCATGCTTGCGGAGCAGAGTGGCCTCATCGAGGATGAAGATGAAGTGCCGGTCTCCTGGTTTGGTTAGCAACTCCTGACGTCGGATGCGGACGTCAATCCGATCCTGGATCACGCGCGGCGGAACCTCCGGCGGGCTGCCGAATGCGAGGTTCATGATCTCGCCGGCATATTCCTCCGTCTGCAGGAGCCCGTTGATCAGCTCCGGCGACCACCACCGGATATGCGTAGCGCTCGCCTCCAGACTGATGTAGGCGGCGTACTCAGCGTCGACAGACGCCGTAGGGTATGCGCTCCACCAGCCGCGCGGCTCAGGTTCGCTGGCGAGAGCGATCAGCTGATCGCGCCGCACCTCATCGACGTCGTAGAGGTCCAGCAGCCGATCGAGGTCGGGCCGCTTGACACCGCTCCGGTTTGTTTCGACTCGGCTGACTTTAGAGGCCGACCAGTGCAATCGGAGCGCTACCTCGTCGCCTGACATGCCAGAGAGCTCGCGCAGCCGCCGCAACTCCGCGGCGAGGGCGCGGTTGGCAACCGAGCTCCTCGGGTCGGGCACGTGCCTCTTCCTGTCAGGCCAGCCGCAACTGACTCAGCAAACTCACAGGAATCGTAGCGCTGCGGCGTCCGCGCGTGAAGGAGTCAGAAAAACATTCATGACATCTTGCGCTGCATCTTGCAGCTAAAGGTTCGTTAACTCACAATTCAAATCAGAGGGCTCACCCTCAGGTGGGGCGGGAGGCCGAAATGGTCGCTAGACACGCAAGCCAGGGAGCTCCTCGACTTCGGCCCGGCATCGGTCACGGCGCGCGCGCTCCGCCGGACCGCCGGGCTCGTCCCGCTAAGCGAACACCTTCGCTCGCAGACATGACACTGGGCGGGCATGCGCGCCCGCCCAGGAGGTCGAAAACCAAGAAACCATCCGAGCTCAGTAGTCAGAAACGGAATAGCCCAATGGCCAGAACCAACACTACACACCTCTCGAGTATCCGCAAGGGTCCAGATTCCCAGGTCAGGCACGATCTCGGAGCAACGAAGTGCAGACGGCGACGGAGGGCAGGTGAGGACAGTGCTTGAGATCTTCGGGTGGTCAGTCGTGTCCGCAGCCGCAGCCTGGGGCCTCACCTTGTCCTGGGCCAGCAGGGCCTTCGCCCGCTGCCGGGCGGCAGCCGAGGACGAGCTGAAGTACTGGCAGGCTGAGGCTGTCCGCGCACGCGAGATGGTGGCTCAGCTCAAGCAGGAACGCGCGGTCTGGACCCGGGCGGCCCAGCAGGGCCGCGAGGACGTGATCGCCATCATGCCGCTACTTGTAGCGGCTCAGCAGGGGCTCGCGGGCGCACGAGTCGCTGACGTGTCAGACACCAACTGCTAGCAGCGGAGCGCTCCCAGCCGACAGCGTCGCCCGGCTGGGGGCGCCTGGGAAACGCAACTAGCCGAGTTCGCCCGCCGTGACGGCCGCGAGGAAGCTACGCCAGTCCTCAGCGCCGAAGACGAGGACCGGACTCGTCGCCGGGATCTTCCCGTCGCGGACAGCAACCGATCCGTCAGCTATATCCGATATTTCGACACACGCTCCATGCGACCCGCATCGCGAACTTCGGCGCCACATGCGCAAGGCAGGGTCGCCGAGGTCGTCCTCAAGCTGCAGGGCGTCTGCTGGAAGATCCACGCTAATCGCTCCATCGGCCAACTGCTGCTGCTGACCCGATGGGTCCGCAGGAGTGTGCTACGCAAGGTCCTGGTGGGAGCACAGTCGGCCTTCGCAGCATGGTGATCGCCGATCACCTAGGCGTCGTACCGCGATGCGTCTCCCGGCAGCTGGTGCGAACTGCCGCGATCCCCTGAACTGCGGCAGCCGCACGCGGCTGTTAGGTCAAAGCTTCCCACTGAGATACCGCACGCAACGATGCCACACGCCAAGATCGCGTGAGATTAAGATCGGCAAATCATCAAGTCACGGAATCATAACCACCCGGTACCTCCAGATATCGCGCCAAACGAGGCTCCCCGTGCGCCGGGATTCCGGGCAGCGGTGTGAGCAGTGTCAGGTGCGGCCGCACTGTCACGCAGAAGCGCCGACACCTGACGGCTCGAGCCGTCAGGTGTCGGTATAGGTGGTAGCCGCGGCGCCTGTCAGTTCACGATCGCGGCTGCGAGTTCCTGCTCCCTGTCGGTGGCCGGGAGACGCTCGCCCTCGGGCTGGGCGGCCGGGCGCCGGCGGGGAAGGGCGATCGCGACCAGGACCGCCGCCGTGACGGCGATGGTGCCGGCGACCGTGAAGCCGGTCGTCATGGCAGTCGTGAAGCCCTGCTGCGCGACCTCGAGAACGTGCGGCGCCAGCGGTCCGGCGTGGGCGGCCACGGCGTCTGCCGCTGCGATCGACGGCCGGGCGGCCGTGACGACCGGACCCGGCAGTCCGCTGGTATCCATGCTGTGCCGGAACGATGAGGCAACCACGCTGCCGATGACGGCGATGCCGAGGCTCCCGCCGAGTTCCTGCACCGTGTCGTTGATCGCGCTGCCTGCGCCGTACTGCGCGGCGGGCAGGACCGACATGATCGACTCGCCGGCCGGCGCCATGACCAGGCCCATGCCGGCGCCCATGATGGCGACGCCGATTGCCAGGAACGCGTAGCTCGTGGTCGGGGTCACCTGGGTCAGCATGAGCAGGCCCCCGCCCATCGCGGTCAGGCCAGCCGGGATCACCATGCGGATGCCGAGTCGCTTCACCAGCGTGCTGCTCAGCGGCGCGGTTGCCATGACGGCCGCGGCGAACGGGAGGGCGCGGACACCGGCGGACAGCGGGCTGTATCCGTGCACGAGCTGGAGGTACTGGGTCAGCGCGAACAGCGAGCCGAACAGGGCCAGGAACGTCAGCCCGATCGCCGAGCTGGCTGCCGAGAATGCGCGGTGCCGGAAGACCCGGACGTCGATCAGCGGGTTCGCCACGTGCAGCTCGCGCCAGACAAAGGCGCCGACGAGCAGCGCGCCGAGCGCCAGCTCGCCCAGTGTCGCGGCGCTGGTCCAGCCGCGGTTCGGGCCCTCGATGACCGCGTCGACGATGGCCAGCATGGCTGCCGCGGAGAGCACGGCGCCAAGGATGTCGAGGCGGGTGCCGGCCGCGCGCCGCCCTGGCAGGTCGGGAACCACGAGGATGACGGCTGCGATAGCGACGCCGACGAGCGGTACGTTCACCCAGAAGACGGAGCCCCAGTAGAAGTGCGCCAGCAGCAGGCCGCCGAGCGTCGGGCCGACCACGATGCCGACGCCGGCGATCGCCGACCAGGCGCCGATCGCACCTGCGCGCTCCTTAGCCGGGAACACCGCCGTCAGGATCGACAGCGTGGCCGGCATGACGAAGGCGGCACCGACGCCCATCAGCGCACGGGCCGCGATCAGGGTGGACGAGTCACCGGACAGTGCCGCCCAGGCCGAGCCGGAGGCGAAGATGACCAGTCCGAGCAGCAGGGCCCGGCGGCGGCCGAAGCGGTCGCCGAGCGCGCCCGCCATCACCAGCAGCGCAGCGAACGTCAGCGTGTAGCCGTCGGTGATCCACTGCAGGTCAGTGGTCGATGCGTGCAGCACCCGGGCCAGTGTCGGCAGGGCGGTGTTCAGGATCGTGTTGTCGATGACGACCACGAGCAGCGACAGGCACATGACGGCGAGGACCGCGCGCCGCCTGGGGTGCCCCTGCTGGTCCGCGATCCCATCGCGGGTGTTGATCAGCTCCATGGCCCGGTCTCCTCGGAATTGCTAAACGACTGTTGGCTTACGCATGTAAGTTTTACATCATGAGTAAACAGATGTAAAGTCAAGCCATGAAGGAAGCGGTGCGGGAGCGCAACAGGCGAGGTCAGGGCACGCGGCTGCGGGCCGAGATCCTGGCGGGCGCCACCCAGCTGCTAGAGGACAGCGGCAGCGAGGAGGCAGTCACCCTCCGGGCCATCGCACGCCAGATCGGCATCTCCGCGCCGTCGATCTACTCACATTTCCCCGATCGCGAGGCCATCGTGGACGCGATCGTGGATGACGCCTTCAGCGACTTCAATGCGGAGATCAGCGGCTCGACCGAGGCGGCCCGGTCCGCCGGCGCCAGCCCGGCGCAGTGCCTGCGGGCCGGGTGCGCGGCCTACCTGCGGTTCGCCGCCGAGCGGCCGAACCGGTACCGGCTGCTATTCGAGCGCCGGGACCTCATCGGCGACGACGCGCTGCCGGTCCCGCCGATCCGCACCGAGAGTTTCGAGCTCCTGGTGGCCAGCCTCCAGGACTGCATCGACGCGGGTGTCTCCGTCAGTGACGACCCGGTGCGGGACGGCACTGCGATCTGGGTCGGGCTGCACGGCTACGCCACGCTGCACGGACTGCTGCCGGGCTTCCCCTGGCCGGCCGACGATGTGATACTCGACCGGATCGTCTTCGGGATGGGACAGGTCGGCTCTGCCTAAGCCCGCGGCCGGGTCTAGCGCGCGGCCGCGCAGGCGCGAACAGCGGCCACGCTTCGGTCGATGTCCTCCTCGGTCGTGGACCAGCCGCTCACGCTGACGCGCATGGCCCGCACGTCGTGCCAGGTCGTCGGCCCGCACCAGCAGGTTCCCTCGTCCTGGACCGCGGCGATGACCGCGTCAGTCCGCTCGGCCGGGCCGAACGACACGAGCACCTGGTTCAGCACGACGTCGTTCAGCACGTCGAAGCCGGCGTCGCGCATGCCGTCGGCGAACCGGCGCGCCAGCGCGCAGCTACGGTCGACCAGTTCCGCCACGCCGTCGCGGCCGAGCGAGGCCAGCGCGGCCCACACCTCGACGCCCCGCGCCCGCTGCGAGGACTGCGGAGTCAGGCCCATCCCCTCGGCAGCCGCGCCGGGCAGGTACGACGCTGATGCCTCCATCGCTGCCTGCAGCTTCTCCCGGTCGCGGACCAGCGCGACGCCGCAGTCGTAGGTCGTGTTCAGCCACTTGTGACAGTCCGTCGCCCACGAGTCAGCGCCCGCGATCCCGGTGACCTGGCCGCGCAGGTCAGGCGAGGCCGCGGCCCACAGGCCGAATGCGCCATCGACGTGAATCCACGCTCCGGCATCGCGAGCCCATTCGATCAGCGGCCCGAAGGGATCACTGGCCCCCGTGTTGACGTTCCCGGCCTGAAGGCACACGATCGCCGGACCGGTCAGGTCCGGGAGCTTCGCCGGGCTGATGCGGCCCTGCCCGTCGGCGGGCAGAACGGTGGCCCGGTCCCGGCCGAGGCCGACGATCCCGAGCGCCTTGCGCACCGTCGTATGCACTTCCGCGCCCACGACGACGGTAACTGGCGGCGCTCCGGTCAGTCCCTGGCCTGCAGCATCCCAGCCGTGCCGGGTCAGGACCGCGTCGCGCGCGGCCGCCAGGCAGGTCGCGTTGGCCATCGTGGCGCCAGTGACGAAGCCGCCGCTGGTGCCGTCGGGCAGTCCGAGCAGGCCGGTGATCCACCGGAGGGCGACGGCGTTCAGGCGGGCGCCGACCGGGGACATCACGTTCAGCGCGCCGTTCTGGTCCCAGGCCTGGCTCAGCCACGCCGCCGCCTGCGCGGATGGAAGCACGCCGCCGATGACGAAACCGAAATACCGGGGGCCGTTAGTCGCCACAGTCGCGGGCGAGCCCACGGTGTCGAGCATGCCGAGCACGTCGGGCGCCGGCAGTCCGGCCCGCGGCAGCTCGAAGTCGAGCTGGCCGAGCGCGCTGACGGCTTCCGCGTCCGGCGCGACCCGGCGGTCGGCGATGCCGCCCAGGTACGCCAGTGACCGGTCGAGGGCGTCGTGCAGCAGTTCAGGTCGTCCCGTGAGCATGTCCCTGACGTCCAGTGCGTTCTCTCGCACGCTAGCCTCCCTCTGCTGCACCCTTGAGCCAGTCCCACAGTATTTAGGCAGTGACCGCTGGCCTGATCTCGTTTAACGTCAGTGGCATACCAAATCGCAGCTGCGATGGAGGTGCCGATGGACGACATCGGTGACAGATTCCTGGAGCTGATCCACGAGCTAGAGGACGTGGCGGCCAGCGTGACCGCGCAGCGGGCGCTGGCCGAGTTCGACGAGACAACGCTGCAGGTCTTCTGGCGGGCCTGGCCGCAGGTGTCCTCCTGGACTGGCCAGCTGTGGTCGATGCTCACCGCGGAGCTGGCCGGGCCGTCCAGTCCGTCAGATGACCCGGAGCTGGACGAGACCGGCGGAAGCGGCTAGGGCATGGCCACGGTCCGGGAGCTGATGAGCAGCCGCGTGGTGTCGACCACGCCCGACGCGCCGCTGGCCTCGGCCGCAGCCGCGATGGTCGCGGCCGGCGTCGGATCGGCAGTCGTGATGCAGGCCTCGTTCCTCGCCGGCATCATCACCGAGCGGGACGTGCTCCGCGCCGCCGCGTCGGGAGAGGACCTGAGCCGGTCGGCGGTATCGGAGTGGATGACGCCGGATCCGCAGGCAGCCGCGCCGGACGCGACCTCTGAGGAGGCCGCGCAGATCATGCTGCTGAACGGCTTCCGCCACCTGCCAGTCGTCGACGGGCGCTCGGTCTGCGGGATCGTCAGCCTGCGCGATCTGTTCGCGGCACGGATCCGCCGCTAGCTGCTGAGCGACCTTCGGCGACCCGTGCCAGTACACGGCTGTCGCCAGTACACGGCTGTCGCCAGTACACGGCTGTCGTCAGTACACGGGCCGGTACTGCTCGGTCGGGTACTGGTCGCCGCGCTCGTAAGCCTCAGCCAGCCGGGCGCTGAAGCGGCGGGCAGCCATCCGGGCGACGATGACCTCGCCGAGGGCCAGCGCCGCGAAGAACAGGATGACGACGCCAAGTCCGGAGAAGAAGCCGAGCGCCTCAAGGAAGCGCATGGCGGCGACGCCGAAGACCGCGTTGTGGACCGGCGCCGGTACCCCGGGCGAGATGGGCGCTGCCGGGAGGGCGAACGCGATGACCGGCTGGCCGATCACGAACCAGACGCCGCCGAGCGCGGCGAGGAACGCGCCGGGCGCAGCCGCCCGGTCGGAGGCAGCGACCAGGAGGCCGCCGAGAAAGACGGCCGCGCCCGGCACGACCGACAGCCAGAGCCGGCCGGAGGTCCAGATCCAGACCTTGTCCGGCGTGTAGGCGTAGCCGAAGTAGGGTCCGACGAACGGGACGAGCGCTCCCCACGCGCCCAGCAGCATGAGCAGGGCGCCGGCGAGCCGCCCGCGGTGTGCGAGCGCTGCGCTGGCCATGGCGTCATCTCCCCGGATAGCGGTCGATGCAGCGCTGGTCAGCTACCCCCGGAGTCATGCGTCATGCAGCTGCGGACCGAGCGCTAGGCGGCAGGCTCGGGAAGGTCCGCCGGGTAGGTGACCTGGAGCTCGGTGATGGCCGCGGCCGGAAAGTCACGCTGATTACTCGTGATGAACCGGTCGGCGCTGACGCCGATCGCCGTCGCGAGATGCGCTGGCGTCCGCCGCCCGCAGGCCGTACTTGCTGCCCAGGGCGGTGGCGAGCTCTGCCGTGGCCCGGTCGACCGGACGCAGATCGAGGCGGGACAGCAGCCCGGCCAGAATGCGGACCTCTGCAGTGCCGCCGTCCCGCAAAGGCTTGCTGAGGATCTCGGGCAGCAGCAGGACCGACCCGGTGCCCGCTGGCTGCGTCCCGGCCGCGCGGAACAGCGCGAGCACCCGCCGGCCGAGCGGATGCTCGCGGACAGCCGCGTAGATGATGGCGTCAGCGTCGAAGGCGTCCGTCATCGCCGCTCCCGTCCGGCCCGGATCTCCCTGATTAGTTCCTCGGCTCGCTGCTCGCTCAGGCCCGGCCCGGCCGGCAGCTCGCTCGCCGCCGCGCCGGAGAGCAGTTCGTGGACGCGCAGCCCATCGTCGATCACCACATGCGCCCTGGCCCTCAGGACGTCGGGTCGCACCAGGACAGCGACCGGTCTGCCGTGGCGGGTGAATGTCACTTCCTCGCCCTCCTCGACCCTGCTCAGGAGCTCCGGGAGAGTGGCTCGTGCCTGCGAGACCTGTATCGGGTACGCAGGGACTCCCGCCGGGCCGGGCCGCGACGTACAGTTACCTCCAGTGCGCACCGGATTGCGTCTGCGCTGGCACAGCTTCGTAATCGCGAGGGGGAGCCGATGGCGGACAGCGGCGCCGCGCGGCCAAGTGTCAGATCGCACTTCGATTCGGCCACCGGCACAGCTTTCTACGACCTGCTGATACCGCAGAGCCACGTAGCCCACGGCTTAGCTGTCGAGCTTGCGTCCCGGCCGGCCCGCGAAGGCCAGCAAGCCGGCGCTATCTTCCAGCTCGGCATCGCCATGCTGGAGACGGAGTTAAAGCCGACGCTGCTGCACGAGTGGCACCACTTCCTGCAGATGATCGCCTACCCGTTCCAGTACCTGCAGGCGTGCCGCGAGCTGAAGCTGGCCCTCGCAGTCGCCGAGTCGGTCCGGCAGCATCCGGACGAGACGTTCCGGCTGCACGAGCTCCAGCCCGGCCAGGGCTACCGCGAGGTGGTGCGGGCGCCGGTGAGGGCCATGCGCATCATCGAGGACGGCCGTTACTTCACTGTGGCTGAGGAGGAGACGCCAGCCGATCGGCGCGACCACCGCGATATCAGCGAGACCTACCTGGCCGAGGAGGCCACGAACGTCTTCGTCTACCGGCAGTCGGGCGGCACGGAGAGCGGCCGCGCCTTCAGCACATGGCTGGAGCAAGCCAGCACCTATGAAGTCGTGTTCCGCTTCCTGGAGAGAGTCTGGAACGCCGAGGAGGCATACCTGGCGCTGACGCCGCTCGTGCAGGCCGCGTTCTTCACGACAGAGCCATGCGCGGGATTCGTGGCGCTGGTGAACTACTGCCTGCAGCGCGGACTGCTTCCGTCCCGGCTCGGCGTCGACGAGTTCTACAACGAGCTGATCGCGCTGGTCAGCCGACTGGAGCCGGTCTACCCGGACGCTGACTCGCCCCGCGAGACCGAGGCCCAGGGCAAGTTCTTCATGATCCGCATGGGGGACTTCCTGGCGCTCGTCGAGCGGGAGGTCCTGCATCCGGCGATGCCGATTGCCCGGGCCTACCTGACGCGGCTCCGGCGCAACCAGAACGCGCTGCGCGAACTGCTCCACCCGCTGCCGCAGCCTCTTTTCCGCGAGCTCAGGAAGAGCTTCACCCCGGCCTTCACGAGCATCCAGATCCGGCCGGAGGGCTACCCGCGGCGCAGTTCGGTCGTGCAGCCGAACTCCCTGCTGCTCGAGCCCGTCCCCGACGGGCACCCCTTCCAGGATCTGCGCGTCAATGGCCGGCCGCCCGCCTACGCGCAGGCGGCGCTGGAGATTCAGCGCCGGAAGGACCTCGGCTTCAGCCTCATGACGCAGGCCGCCCGGCGGATCGAGCACCGGTGCCCGCACGTTAGCTGCCCGATGCACGCGGGCGGGGCATCCAGGCGATGGTTCCCCGTGCCGCCCACGTGGCAGGAGTGCCCGTTCCCTGGCTGGTTCGCCCATAACACGGCACACATCGTCGATCCAGCCACCAGCATGGTGCTGCCGATGGGCCGCCGCCCGAGATCCTCCCGGCGGGCCCGGACCGAGCTGCTGGCGTCCTGGCCGGAGGGCTGGCGCCGATTCCTGTCGTTTACCGAGCAGGACTGGCTGAGAGCCAGCAGCTCGGTTGTTCTGTACGAGCAGAATCTGCGTACCGGCACGACGAAGGAGCGCTGAGGAGATGGCAGAGACAGTTGTCCGCATCGAGGGCATGCCGCCCGCGGATCTCGATGACCTCATCTCATTCCTGCGAGCGCAGGCGGCCGGTGAGTATCAGGTCGTCGCCCGGCATGACACGGAGGAGGGCTTCCGCGAGGAGCCAGTCACGATCGCCGTGGCGCTCATCGCCGGAACGGCCACGGCCGTGAAAGCGATTGCCAAGGCCATCTCCGCGTGGAAAGTGGCACGCGAGAAAACCAGCCGGGCCGCGATCGCGCGACTTGAGCCAGGCTTGAAGATCACCATCGAGGAAGGCGGGAGTTACCGCGTCATCTCGCTCGACAAGATCACCAGGGACGGCTTCTGACGTCCTACCGTGAGCTGGCGGCTGCCCGCAGCGAGCGGTAGAGCAGCTGCTGATCGCCGAGCCGGCGGCGCAGCTCGCGCTCAAGGCCGCCGATCGGCACCAGGTTCTGCGGCGCCCGCGGGTCCTTGTGCGGGGAGCTTGCCAGCGGCGGCAGCAGCAGCGAGCTCAGGTCGGCCAGCCGGGTCACCTCGGGAACGGGCAGGTCAGCCGAGCACTCCAGCCGCACCACGCCGGACCACGGGGCCGACGACGCGCCCGGCAGGCGCAGGTACCAGGAGCTCCGCCGCCAGGACGTGCCCATCGTGAACGCGGGCGTGCGCTGCCCCTGGCCGAGCTCGCTGACGACCGCGGCCTGCTCGGGCGGCAGGTACGTCGTGTGATGCGTCTTGATGAAGCCGATCGTCCGGTCCAGGTGCGTCCGGCCGCGCAGCGGGCCGTCGACGAACAGCAGGTCGTTCGCGTCCGGGTTCTCCTTGCGGAACACCAGCGCCAGCTGCACCTCGGCGTCGCTGAGGTGCTGCTGCAGGGCGAGCGACAGCTTGTCCATGCCCGGCCCGGACGCCTTCCTCGCGACGTAGACGGCGTGCCGGCTGTCGATGGTCGCAGCGTCGGCCGCGGCCGTGAACAAGCCGCGCAGCACCATCACGTCGCTGATCCGCGCGGTGCCGTTCAGGCACACCAGGCCCGCCGCGTAGGACGCGGCGATGCCCGGCAACGGCTGCGGATCCGACCCGTGCACCCACACCCGCGCGTCGATCCGGCGTACCCCGTCAAGAAAGAGAATCGTGGCGGGAACGGGCACGCTGGAGTCCGCGGTCACCGGCCGCCACTGCGCGGCGGGCACCTCAAGATCCAGGTTGAGCTCGGCGGTCGATACCTGCAGCGGGTCGCCGGTCATCTCCTCGCCGTAGGCCATGCCGTAGCTCGGGTCCCACGGATCAACGGAGAACGACGACGCCGTCGCCTGGCCCGCCGGGCTCACGCGCGCTCCTTCACGATCGTCGACGTCGTGCCGGTGCGGCTGACCACGAACCGGACGGGCACTCGCTCCGCCAGTTCCGCGACGTGCGTGATAACGCCCACCATGCGATCGGAGTCTGCCGCAAGCCGCTCCAGCGTGCTCGCAACTGTCTCCAGCGTGTCGCTGTCGAGCGTGCCGAACCCCTCGTCCAGGAACATCGAGTTCAGCTCCCGCATGCCTGCCGACAGGCCGATGACCTGGCGGGACAGGGCCAGCGCGAGGGCCAGTGAGGCCTGGAAGGTCTCGCCGCCCGACAGCGTGTGCACGGGGCGCCGGGCGCCGGCGTCCTCGTAGTCGATGACGACCAGGTCGTTGCGCTCATCCCGGTCCAGCTCGTACTGGCCGCCGGACAGTTCCATCAGGGTCCCCGACGCCTCCCGGACCAGCGAGTCGAGCGCCTCGCTGCAGAGCCAGCGCTCGAACGAGGTCGCCCGGAGCAGGTTGCCGAGCATGGCGGCGACCTGGCTGTCCTCCCGGTAGGCGGCGATGTCCTTGTCGAGCTTCGCGGCCTTCCTCCGGTCCGCCCGGATGCGCTGCAGCTCAGCCTCAGTCCGGGCGCGCTGGTCGGCGACCGCGGCAGGCGCCCGGGTGAGCGGGTCGGCGGCGACGTCGTGCTCGGCGAGCAGCCCGGCCAGCGCGAGCGCGGTCGCGTCGGACTGCTCCTGCAGCGCGTCGGCGGCCGTCCTTAGCTCGGGCAGGCGGGCGGCGCGGGCGGCCGCCTCGGCCGCGGCCCACCCGGCGACCGTGGCCCACGCGGCCGCCAGGTCCTGCCCCGGTCCCGCCGCGACCGCCGGCGCCCCGAGCGGTACCAGCTTGTCCCTGGCCGTGCCGAGGTCCGCCCAGGCCTTCCGCTCGTCTGCCTCGAGGGCGGCGCGGGACTTCTCCGCGGCAGCGAGCTCGGTCTGGCAGGCACGGGCGGCGGCGCGCGTCCGGGCGGCTGCGTCGTCGGCAGCGCTGATGGCGTCGAGCTGCGCGGCCAGCTCGGCCTCCGGCAGGGCATCGGCCATGACCTCGGCCGCCTTGCTGAGCCGGCTCTGCGTGCCGTCGAGCGCGGCTGCCGCCGACGCCGCGGCCCTGGCCGCGTCCTGCTGCGCGATCCTGGCCTGGCGCTGCGCTGCGGTCGCCGTCTCGAGCGCCGCGCGGGCCGCGCTGACGTTCGCCGGGGCCGCGTGAGCCGGGAGCGCCGTGACGGCCTGCTGGCAGACCGGGCAGTCGTCGCCGACATGCAGCGTCTCGGCCAGGCCCGCCGCCGCGTGCGCCCGCTGCGCCGCCTCGACCGCTTCCTGCGCGAGCGTGACGTCCAGGTCAGCGGCCTGCAGCTGGGCGGCGAGCTTGGCGTCGTCCTCCTGGCAGGCCGCGAGCGCGTCCGCTTGCCTGGCCGCCTCGGCCTGCAGGTCGCGGCGCAGCGCATGCATCTCAAGCTGGCGCTGCGCGATTGCCTTGTCCGGCAGCTTCGCGCGTGCCTGCTCGGCGTCCTCGGCCAGCCGCGCTGCCTCGTCCCGGCGCTTGCGCCCGGCGGCGACGAGCCCCTCGGCGGCCGCGATCTGCTGCGCCAGTCCGCGAACATCGGCCGGCGCGGCGACGGCTGAGAGCTGGGCGGCCACGTTCCCTTCCGCCTGAACGCGCTGCGTGGCAGCCTCCGCCTGCTGGTGCAGCCCGGTCAGCGTCGCCAGGCTGGTTTCGACCTTTCCGGCCAGGTCGCTGAGACTGGCCAGGCGGGCGGCCGCGGCCGACTCGGCGTCCTGCTTGGCGTCGCCGAGCTGGTCGCGGTTCTGCTGGGCCAGCTCGTATCTGTTCTTAGCGATATCGGCGCGCTCGCGGGCGCGCTGGCCGATGTCCTTGTAGACGCCGAAGGCGAGCAGCTCGACCAGCAGGCGCTGGCGGTTGGCCGGGGTGGCGCGCAGGAACTCCGAGAAGCCGCCCTGCGGCAGCAGCACGGACTGGGTGAAGTGCTCATAGCTGAGCCCGAGCAGTTCCTGAACCCGTGTCTTGACGGGCTCGGGTCCCTCGGCAATCGCCTCGACGCTGGCCTCGAGGATCTCCTGGAGCGGCCCATCGGCCGGGATGCTGGCATCGAGCCGCTCGAGGCGGGCGGCCTTCGTCGTGACCTGGCCGCGGGCGCCCCGCTGCAGCGACCGCATCGCGACGTAGCGCTGCCCGGATATCTCGAAGACCAGGCTGACCGTGCACGCGTTCGCCGACGGGGCCAGCGCGTTGCGGACCTCGCGCTCGTTGTCCCAGCGCGGGACCGTGCCGTAGAGGGCGAAGCAGAGCGCATCGATGACCGTGCTCTTGCCGGAGCCGGTCGGCCCCACGAGCGCGAAAAACTCGACGTCGGAGAAGTCGATCTCGGTCTCGTTGCGGTAGGTTCCGAAGCCGTCGAGCAGGAGTCGCAGCGGCCGCACGTCACGCCCTCCCAATACCCTCGCGCCGACCGCACCAGTCTGGCGGACCGTGCGGACATTCGCGCGGTTGTTCGGGTTCGCGAGTTGTCCATCCGGGAGCCGTCAGCTCGTCGTGGGGATAAGGCCGCCCGGCTCGAAGGAGGTACGCGTGAGATATCTGATGCTCCATTGCATTGACGAGTCCATCGTGGACTGGAACGACGATGGCAGCTCGGTCGACCCGGAGGAGGACCGGGCCGTCGAGGCGTGGGACGTCGAGATGAAGGAGCGCGGCATCCTGGTCGGTGGCGGGTTCCTGCGCCCGACCAGCGACGCGACCACGGTGAAGGTGCGGGACGGCCGGGTCCTGGTCGCCGACGGCCCGTTTGCCGAGACGAAAGAGCAGATCGCCGGCTACGCGATCCTGGAGTGCGCCAACCTGGACGACGCGATCGAAGTCTCGGCGCGGCATCCGACCGCCCAGATCGGGACGTTCGAGCTGCGCCCGTACTGGGAGTAGCTAGGCGGGCCCGGGCAGTGACTCGCGGCCGTCGGTGATCTCCTCGAGCAGTTCGGCGAACATCCGCTCGACTCGTTCATCGGCGACGTCCTGCTCGCGCAGGTAGTCGCCGAACAGCTGAACCGGCGACCGCCCGGCCCTTGTGGGCTTGCCCTCGCTGCCGTGGACCCCCGGCCGGGGCCGGTGGGCCTCGTCGAGCTGTACTTCGAGTGCGTTGGGCAGCTTCTCCCTGACGAGGTCACCGAGGCCGGCCCGGGCGGATTCGGCGAGGATGACCCGCAGGTAGGCGTCGCCGGCCTGCTCACCCTCGGCGATGACCTGGTCGAGCGGGCCGCGCAGGGTCCGCAGGCGGCGGCTGCCGGAGATGCCCACCCGGCGGGCGTCGGCCCGGATGCCGGGGGCCGCGGTCACGATCAGTGCGGCCGGCTCGTTCGCCTCCTCACCGAAGTCGATGGCCAGCGGCGAGCCTGAGTAGAAGGCCGGGCACGGGGCCGGGATCTCCTGCTGGCGGTGCAGGTGGCCGAGCGCCGCGTAGTGCGCGGACGACGGGAAGATGCTAGCCGGAACCTCGTACTCGAACGAGGTCTGGACCTCGCGCTCGCCCCCGCCGCGGCGGCCGCCGAGCAGGGTGGCGTGGGCCATCACCACGTTCACGCTGTCCGCCGTGAACTCCGCGGTCAGCGCGCCGACGATGGCGGCGACGCGGCGGGCGTAGTCCAGGGCGTGCTCAGCGGCCTCGTGCAGGATCAGCTCTGCCGCCCGGACGGCGTAGCGCTGGTTCAGGAACGGCATCGCCGCGATGGTCGCCTGCTCGCCGGACCGGGTGGTCAGGTGCAGCGTGCCACCCGAGTCCGGTGACTTGGGCGCGCCAAGGACGTGCAGCCCGAGCTCGCCCAGTACCGGGCGGTAAACGCCGTCCAGCAGGGCGGCGTTGTCGTGGTTCCCGGCGATGGCGACCACCTGGCGGCCGTCGGCGCGCAGCGCCAGCAGTGCCCGCATGACCAGGCCCTGCGCCCGCGGGCTGGGCACCGACGTCTCGAACAGGTCCCCGGCGATGAGGACGAGGTCGACATCCTCGTCCCTGGCCATGCCGATGATGCTGCGGAGGACGGCCTCGTGCTCGTCATTCCGGTCCCGGCCCTTGAGCACCTTGCCCACGTGCCAGTCGCTTGTGTGCAGGATCCTCATCGCGTAGCCATCCGCTGACCGTCGCTTCCCTCGGCGCTGACCAGTCGCTAAGCGACGTCAGCGTTCGCCTGAGTCCACCTGAATCTACTGGTTTGGCTCTTCGGGATGTGCTCGACTTCACTCTGGTGCACGGAAGCACGGGCAGGCAGGCCGGGTTGCAGCAATCGTGAGCGGCAGCCTGACCACCCTGGTCATTCTCATCACCCTGATTCACCTCGCCGCCTTCGTGGTCATGATCGTGATTCGGGTCCGGCGGAACGAGGTTGACGGCACCACGGGCTACCGCGCACTGATCACGCCATGCGTTGTGTGCGGCGAGCCAGCTAGCCACCGGAGCTACGACGGGCTCGACCCTAACGAGCAGCGCGACCCGCACACCGGCCGGGCCTACTCCACCGACATGGCGCACTATCAGCCGCTGTGCCCAGCCCACTAGCCGGTGTGCGGCGGGTCGCTTCACCGTGGAGCCTGATGTGCCGCCACGGGCCACCCGGCTGTGCCCCGCGGCGGCCGATTCGTCCGGTGCTACTTCTTGGCGCTGCCCTTGCTGGCTTTGCTGCTCTTGGGTGTGCTGCTCTTGGGTGTGCTGGACTTGCCGGTCTTTTCGTTCTTGCCGGCCTTGCCGCTCTTGCCCAGCTCGCGCCAGCTCGACTCGGAGACCTCGACGTCGTAGCGCTTCGCGGCGGTCAGGATCCGCTTCCAGGCCTTGTCCCGCTCGGCGTCGGTCACGCCCTCGACCTGGTCGAAGCGCGAGATCGCGTTGCGGACGTGCCGCGCGTCCGTCAGCGGCTCCTTGCGCTCCTTCGGGAACGCGAACTCCTTTTCCGGCAGCTTGTCCTTGGCGGCTGTGCTGAGACCCTGGCTCTGCTTCGGGATCTTGGCACCATGCGCGCGCTCGCTCTGCACCTCGCGGGCCTTGGCGATGTTCGTGCGCGCAGCTTCCTTCTGGCGGGCGGTGGACATGGCGGGCTCCTCTCGACAGCGATGATGACCGGTCACCGGGGCCGTACCCCTGATCGCAGGGCGCATTCATGCACCCCGGTAGCTACTATGCGTAAGCACCGCCGGGCATGGAACGGGGTCGGCATGACCGCACAGCACCCAGGGATGCCGCAGCCCGGTGATTGCTGGGCTCCTGGATCGGTCAGCGTCCCGGCGGCCGGTTCCGGGCCCCTGAGCGGCTGGTCCCTGGCGGTCAAGGACATGATCGCAGTCGAGGGTCACGTGTCCTCATTCGGTCACCCGCGCTGGCGGGAGACCCACGCGCCGAGCACGTCGACGGCGCCCGCCCTGGCCGCCCTGCTCGCCGCCGGTGCCTCGGTCGCTGGCCTGGCCAAGCTCGATCAGCTGGCCTGGTCACTCACGGGCAGCGCCGGCGAGGGCGTCGCGCCGCGGAACCCGCTCTATCCGGACAGGCTCACTGGCGGCTCCTCGTCCGGCCCGGCCGCCGCCGTTGCCGCCGGGCTCGCCGACGCTGGCATCGGCACCGATACCGGCGGCTCGATCCGGGTGCCGGCGGCGGCCTGCGGACTATTCGGCCTGCGCACCACTCACGGGCTGATCAGCACTCGCGGGGTGCTGCCGCTAGCTCCGTCCTTTGACGTGGTCGGCATTCTGGCGCGCGGGCTCGGTCAGCTCGGTCAGCTCCTGGAGGTCATGACCGCCCCCGGCCTGCCCGGCGCGGACGCCGGCCCCCCCGTGACCGGGCCGTCGGCGAACCTGGCGGCACCGCGGGTGATCGTGCCGGCCGGAGTCCTCGCCTCCGTCAGCACGGAAACCGCCGACGCCGTACTGGCGGTCGCCAGCGGCCTCGCCGCGGCTGCAGGGTCGGTACCGGAGGAAGACGACCTGAGCGCGTTCTTCGGCAACGAGGTCGCTGACCTGTTCGCTCGCATTCAGGCGCGGCAGGTATGGGCCGCTCACGGGCCCTGGCTCGCGCAGAACATCGATGCTCTGGCACCGGACGTGGCGGACCGGGCCCGCCGGGGCGAGAAGCTCACCGCCGCTCCCCGGCAGCAGCAGGACGACGACCGGCGCGCCTGGCACGCCTACTCGGCGGGGCTGAGCAGGAAGCTTCCGGTCGGCACGCTCGCTGTCCTGCCGGTCATGCCGGATCTGCCGCCGCTGCGCACCGCATCAGGCGCCGACCTGCAGGCGTTCCGGCTGGGCGCGTTCCGGTTCACGACCCCTGCCAGCCTGACCGGGCGGCCCGAGCTGGTGATCCCGGTTCGCCACCTTCCGAGCGGCAATCACCTCGGGGTCGGCATCCTCGGGCACCGCGGCGGCGATGCCAGGCTGCTCCAGATCGCCAGCCGTATCGCCTCCTGAACCGCTTTGTCGTGAGGCCAGGCGGCCTGAAATCCAGCTCGTTCCCGGCTTGCAATGATGTTTCGGTCCTTATGTGACAGTTAGGTAGCTGCGGACTGGTCCGCCGGCGCGACTCGTCCGAGCAGGTCCTGCAGCGTGCGCTGGTCCTGGGGACTGAGGCCCTCGATCGCGGCGCGGCTGGCCTGCTCGGCCGCTGCCCCGGCGGCCGCGAACTGGCGCTGCCCGTCCGGAGTCAGGCGCACGAGCGTCACGCGCCGGTCGGAGGCGTGCGGGTACCTGTCGACCAGGCCCCGCGCCTGCAGTGCGTCGATCATGTCGGTCACCGTCCGCGCGGAGATGTGCAGGATCTCACTGATCTCGCGCATCGACCGATCGGAATTTTCCAGCGCCCGCATCAGCTTGTAGCTAGGGAACGAGATGCCGCACTCGCGAAGTCGCGCGTCGGCGGCGTTGCGGACCCGGTGTGCTGCGTAGATCAGGGCATCGACGACGTCGTTGCCGGTCTGTGGCTGCATTGCCGCAAGGCACCTCCTCCGGTTCTGCCTGGCCGGTCCCCCGGCGCCAGGTGCGCGCTGGACCGGTCCGCAGTTACTGAGTATACTCACTATCCGGGGCCTCTGGTTCGCACCAGGCGGTCCCGGATTCCGGCGGGCTCCCAGCCCGGGCCGGATCCCAGGCAACGAAGCTGCCCGAGCTTAAGGAACCCCAGCAGTGCAAGCACGCATGAGCCAGAAAGTCGCGGTGAGCGTCGTCTTCGTCGCCGCCATGTTCATGTCGATCATGGACGTGACGATCGTGAACGTCGCGCTGCCGACCATCGGCCGCGACTTCGGCGTCAGTCCGCTGGCAGTCGACAGCATCTCGATCTCGTTCCTGGTCAGCCTTGCCGTGTTCATCCCGGCTTCCGGCTGGCTCGGTGACAAGTTCGGCGGCAAGCGGGTGCTGCTGTCCGCGATCGTGATCTTCACCCTGGCGTCTGCGCTCTGCGGCATCGCGACCAGCCTTGGCGAGCTGGTGCTCTTCCGCGTCCTGCAGGGCGCCGGCGGCGGCATGCTCGCGCCGGTCGGGATGGCGATGCTGTTCCGCGTGTTCCCGCCCGCGGAGCGGATCCGCGCGTCGGCGATTCTCACGGTGCCGACCACCCTGGCTCCCGCGCTCGGCCCGGTGCTGGGCGGCCTGCTGGTCACGGACCTGTCCTGGCGCTGGGTCTTCTACGTGAACGTGCCGATCGGCGCCGTTGCTCTCATCTTCGGCCTGATCTTCCTGCGCCAGCCCGGCCAGGCCCACCCCGGCCGCTTCGACCTGCCCGGCTTCCTGCTCTCCGGCATCGGCCTCGGACTGACGATGTACGGGGTATCGGAAGGACCGGTGAAGGGCTGGCACTCCACCGACGTCCTGGCCACGATCGCGGCCGGGCTCGTGCTGCTCGTCGCGATGGTCGTGGTCGAGCTGCGCACCGCCGAGCCGATGGTCGACCTGCGCCTGCTGGGCAACCGGCTGTTCCGCTCGAGCAATGGCGTCATGGTGCTGGGCTCGATCGCGTTCCTCGGCACTCTCTACGCGATCTCCCTGTACTACCAGGACGGCCGCGGCCTCAGTGCGCTGCAGTCGGGGCTCAGCACGTTCCCCGAGGCGCTCGGCGTCATGGCCGGAGCGCAGCTGGCCAGCCGCTTCCTGTACCCGAGGCTCGGCCCGCGCCGGCACGTCACGATCGGACTGCTCGGCACGGCGGCGTCCATCGGGTTCCTGGCCCTGCTCGGGCCCGAGACCAGCCTGTGGTGGGCCCGGCTGCTGATGTTCACGCTCGGGCTGTCGATGGGCCAGGTCTTCGTGCCGCTGCAGGCGGCCGCGTTCGCCACCATCAGCCCGGCCTCGACCGGACGGGCGTCGACGATGTTCAACACGGTCCGGCAGCTGGGCGGTGCCGTTGGCGTTGCGGTCCTGACCACGGCGATCGTGCTGGTCGGCCCGGTTCATGTCGTGGCCGGGCACCCGGTAGCCAACCTGACCGCCTACCGGGTGGCGTTCCTGGTCGCGGCGGCGTTCTGCCTGCTCGCCATCCCGTGCGCGCTGTCGATCCGCGACTCCGACGCGGCCGCGACGATCGTGCGGCGCGAGAGGCACCACGACGCCGCTCAGCCGGCGCCGGAGCCCGCGGCTAGCCTGGCCGAGTAGCCGCCCGCCTGCCCGCAGCCGGGCGAGGGGTCACAGCGCCGGCCGGCGTGCCGGGTCGTCAAACCAGGGGAAGCGCCTCTCATGGGCGGCGGCGACCTGGAACGCGGTCACGTCGTCATAGGTCTTGCCGACGACGGACAGGCCGGTCGGGACCCCCTCGCGCGAGCGCCCCGAGGGCACGCTCAGCACCGGGCACCTGCTGGCGATGTTGAAGGGCAGCGTCATCATGACGTCCAGCCAGTCACCGCACGGCTGGCCGTTCACCGAGATCGCATCATCGACGTCATACTCGGCGGGCAGCGCGGGAACCGCGAAGGTCGGGCAGATCAGCGCGTCGTACTCCGCCAGCAGCGCCCCGAGCGGTGCGTAGATGCGGCCCTCCAGCTCCAGGCCGGTTACCAGGTCGTCTTTGGAGATTTCCCCGGCGTCGGTGACGAATCGCCGGGCGTACGAGGTGAGCTCGTCCCCGTGCTGCTCGTAGAGCTCCCGCACTGAGGGGCCGAAGATCGCGCCGAAGTGGATGCGCGCGGCCCGCTTGATCTCCTCCAGCTGCCAGGGCAGCGTGACTTCCTCCACCACGGCGCCGGCCTCGCGCAGCCGGTCGGCCGCAGCCCTGGTGTTGGCGGCCACGTCGTCGTCCACCCGGTAGCAGCCGAGGTCGGGGCTGAGCGCGATCCGCAGGCCGGTGACCGGGCCAAGCTCGGCGGGTATAACGAGCTTGGGCCGCAGCGACGCGACGTCACTGGGATCCGGCCCGGCAATGACGTTCTCCAGCAGCGCGCAGTCCGCCACCGTCCGGGCCAGCGGTCCCTCATGGCAGTAATGGTCGAGGTTGAAGATTTCCACTTCAGGCACCCGGCCGTACGGCGGCTTGAACCCGACGACCCCGCAGAACGACGCCGGGATCCGGATCGATCCGCCGATGTCCGAGCCGGTCGCCAGTGTCGTCGTTCCGGCCGCCAGCGACGCACCCGACCCGCCGCTCGACCCGCCGGGAGAGAAGGCGGTGTGCCACGGGTTGCGGGTCACGCCCCACAGTTTCGTCCAGGTGACGGGAGCGCAGGAGAACTCGGGGGTCGTCGTCCTCGCGTGCACGATGCCGCCCGCGTCGATGATGCGCTGAACGAAGACCGCGGTCTGGCCGGCAACGACGTCACGCAGTGGCAGTGAGCCGAGGGTATTGAGCTGCCCGGCGATCGGCGCCTCTTCCTTGACGGCCACCAGCAGGCCCTCCAGCGGCCCGGGCTCGCCGCCGCGGCCCGCGTAGCGGGCCTCGGCCGCCCGCGCCTGCTCGAGTGCCTGCTCGTAGTAGGTGACAGCGAACGCGTTGATGGCGGGTTCCGCTGCCTCGGCGCGGGCGATCACGGCCTGAGCGAGCTCAACCGGTGATAGCTTGCGGGCGCGGAACAACTCCAGCGCGCTGGCCGCCGGGAGATAGCACAGGTCAGTCATGCGAGTCGCCTTTCTGGTCGGCGGGCATCAGCTGACGCCGGCTCGGTTTCCAGCCCGGCCTGGGCACGCTGGCCCGCAGCCGCTGGGTGTACGGGTGCTGCGGGTCGTCGAGCACCTGCGCGGTCAGCCCGCGTTCCACCAGCTGCCCGCGGTACATGACGATCGCGTCATCGGTGAGCTGCCGGACCACGGCGAGATCGTGGCTGATCAGGATGTAGGAGACCGAGGTCTCGTCGCGGATGTCGGCCAGCAGGTTCAGCACCTGGGCCTGGATGGACACGTCGAGAGCCGCGACGGATTCGTCCAGGATCAGGACCCGCGGCTCGGCTGCCAGCGCCCGCGCGATGGCCACCCGCTGGCGCTGACCGCCCGACAGCGCCCGCGGCAGCGCCCTGGCCTGCCTGGCGTCAAGCCCGACCAGCTCGGTCAGCTGTCCGGTCTTGCTCCGCCGCTGGTCAGCGGGCCAGCCGTGGTGCAGCCGGAGCACTTCGTCGATAGCGTGCTCGGCTGTCTGGCGCGGGTCGAGGCTCGTGTACGGGTCCTGGAACACGATCTGGACCTCGCCGCCCCGGCGCCGCCGGTCGCGCGCCGACCGGGCGGGCCGGGACCGGTCCGCGCCGCAGGCGGTGATCGTCCCGCTGGTGGGCCGCTCCAGGCCGACGATCATCCGGGCGATCGTGGTCTTCCCGGAGCCGGACTCGCCGACGATGGCGAGCGACCTGCCTGGCGCGATCACGAAGGACACGTCGTCGACGGCGACCAGGCTGCCGAACTCCTTGCGCAGTCCGGTGACCTGCAGCACCGGCGGTGTCCCGGTGCCGGCCGTGGGGCTGAGCCGCAGTTCCTGGTCAGGCACGGGACGCCTCCAGCTGGCCGCGCAGGTCCGCGACCCGGATGCACCGTGACAGGCCGCCGTCCAGCTCAGAGAGCGCCGGAACCGCGGCCGTGCAGGCCGGCTGCGCGTACGGGCAGCGCGGCGCGAACGCGCAGGCGTCCGCGGGCGCCTCGAATGCCGACAGCGGACGTCCCGGGATCGCCAGCAGCCGCCTGGACTTCTGCTCGATCTCCGGCCGGGCCGCGGCAAGAGCGGCCGTGTAGGGGTGCAGCGGGTCGCTGTGCAGCAGTTCTGACCGGCGCACCTCGACGACCTGGCCGGCGTACATGACGATGGTCCGGTCGCAGATCGCCGCGGCCAGCTCCAGGTCGTGGGTGATGAACAGCATCGCCAGGCCGCGATCCCGGCGCAGCTCGTCGAGGATCGCCATCACCTCCGCCTGGGTGGTCACGTCCAGCGCGGTCGTCGGCTCATCGGCGAGCAGCAGGGCAGGGCCGGTCAGCAGCGCGGCGGCGATCATCACCCGCTGGAGCATGCCGCCGGACAGTTCGTGCGGGTACTGGCGCAGCCGCCGGTCCCCGTCCTCGATGCCCACCTGCCTGAGCATGTCCGCCGCCTGCAGGCGCGCCGCGGCGGCCGGAACGGCCAGGTTGGTCCGCAGCGCCTCGGTCATGAAGTCGCCGATCCGCCGGACCGGATTCACGTGCGCCCGCGGGTCCTGGAAGATCATCGCGACCCGGTTCCGGTACGCGCGGAGCTGGCTGCCCGACAGCGTGCTGACATCAGCTCCCGCGAACCGGATCTGGCCCCTCGCCTCGGCCCCGCGCGGCAGCAGCCGGTCGATGGCACGGGCCGTCATCGACTTGCCCGAGCCCGACTCGCCGACCAGGCCCACCGCCTCGCCCGGCCGGATCTGCAGGGATACCTCCCGCAGCACGGCCCGCTGCTGGCCTTCAACGGGCAGCAGCACGGTGAGGTCGCTGACCGACAGCAGCGGCTCCTGGCCAGCGGCCTGGTCCGCCGGGGCGAGCGCGTCGTGGGCGGTCACCGCCGCGCCGCCTGAGCCTGCTCGAAAAGCCGCTCGCCGAGCACGTTGAAGGCGATGACCACGCCGACGATGCACAGGCCGGCTGCCAGCGCTGGCAGCGGATAGCCCTGGAGGATTCCCGGCTGGTTCTCGGAGATCATCACGCCCCAGTTGGGCGCCGGCGGCTGGACGCCGAGCCCGAGGAACGAGATCGCCGCCAGGTCCACCATGGCCCAGCCGAACATGATCGTCGCCTGCGCCACGATCAGCGGCAGCATGTTCGGGACGATGTGGCGGAGGCAGATCGACGTTGCGGAGGCCCCCTGCACCTCCAGGGCTGCCACGTAGGGCTGGCCGCGCTCACGCAGGGCCGCCCCGCGCAGCACCCGCGCAACATACGGCATGTACGCGATCGCGAGCGCGACCGCGGCCGCGGTGAGGCCGGCCCCGAAGACCGCGGCCGCGAGCACGGCGAGCAGGATGCCGGGGAACGCGAAGAGAATGTCCAGCCCGGACGAGATGACTGTGTCGGCCGGTCCCTGCCGCCAGGCGGCGATGACCGCGATGACCGTGCCGAGGATCATCGCGCCCGCTACCACGGCCAGCGGCCCGATCATCGATGACTGCGCGCCCGCCAGGAGCCGGGACAGCACGTCCCGCCCCTCGAAGTCGTAGCCGAGCAGATGGCCGACGGACGGGCCGATGTAGGCCATGGCCAGATTCGGCAGGTCGGGGTTGTACGGTGCGACGAGCGGCCCGATGACTGCCAGCACGGTCGCAACGGCGATGACGGCCGCGGACGCCATCCCGGCAATGCCGGTCGAGCGCAGCAGGCCGGCTGCTCCGCGTCCGGCCGGCCGTGCCGCGCGCGCCCGTATCCCGATCGCGGCGCTCACCGTGCCGCCTTCACTGGGCCCTGCTTCCGAGCGCCACCCGCGGGTCAAGGGCCGCGTACAGCACGTCGACCAGCGCGTTGATCAGGACGAAGGAGGCAACCAGGACCAGCGAGATGCCCTGCACGACCGCCAGGTCCTTCGACTCGGCGGCCTGCACCAGATAGGCGCCGAGGCCGTTCAGGCTGAACGCCGTCTCGACCACCGCGGCCACGGCGATCAGCGACGCGATCGTGATGCCGGAGACGGTCGCGATCGGGATCGCGGCATTGCGCAGGATGTGACGCCGGATCAGCTGCCGGCCGGGGATGCCGCGGCTGATCGCTGTCTGCACATGCTCGCGATCGGCTTCCTCGCGCACCGCTGCCCTGGTCACCCGCGCGACGATCGCGAGTGAGGAGACGGCGAGAGCGATCGCCGGCAGGGTGAAGTGCTGCACGTTGGACCAGAAGCTGGTTCCGTTGCCGAGCGCCGGGAACCAGCCGAGCTTCACCGAGAACAGCAGGATGAGCACGATCGCGGCGACGAACGACGGGACAGCCGCGGAGATCGCGGTCGACACGAGCACGCTGGTGTCGGCCATACCCGGCCGGAGGGCGGCGACGACTCCGCTGCCGATCCCGACCACCAGGATGATGAGCGCCGCGTACAGCACGAGCCCGCCGGTCGTCCACATGCGGGCGGCGATCACCGACGAGACGTTCTGCTGGAGGGTGATCGAGATGCCGAAGTTGCCGTGCAGGGCGTTCTCCAGCCAGTACCAGTACTGTGCGAGGAACGGCTGGTTCAGGTGGTAGCGAAGTTCGAGCACGCGCAGGCTGGCGGGCGGCAGCGCGCGGCCGCCGGACAGCGCGGTGATGGGGTTGCCCGGAGCCAGGTAGAGCGCGCCGAAGATCACGAAGCTCGCGATCAGCAGGCTGGCCACCAGCATGGCCAGCCTGCGCAGGAGGAATCGCCAGCGCACCGCTAGCCCTTCCCGCCCAGGCTGTTGGCCCAGGGCGCGAACATGTAAGAGAACGATGCAGTTGCACCGGTCAGGTTGCTGCTGAGCATCAGCACGTTCGTCGGCTGCACATCCGGGATCCAGGGCAGCAGCTTCGCCGCCAGTTCCTCGGCCCGGGCGACCAGCGCGGCCCGCTTCGGCGCGCTGGCCGTGCTCCGTGCCTGGCTGAGCAGCGCGGTCATCTGCGGGTTACTGAAGTTGTCGTAGTTCTGGTCGCCGCCAGGCAGCGCGAGCGTTGCCAGCAGGGCAGCGGGGTCGGCATAGTCGCCGTAGTTGACGGTGAGGAAGCCGTCGATGCCCTTCCGCGCCTGGGCACTGGTGAAGAAGTTAATGTAGTCGGCGGCCGACACCGACTTGAGCACCACCTTCAGCCCGATCTCCTCGGCGGCCTGCTGGTAAGCGCCGGTCTCGGCGGAGATGCTGGCCAGCTCGCTGGAGGTGCCGATGGTGATGGTCTGGCCGGCCACCCCGGCCTGCTTGACAAGGGCCCGCGCCCGGCCGAGATTCTGGCTGAGCGGCGGCGAGCTGTTGTACGCGGCGTCGAAGACAGACGTGCCGTAGCCGAAGGTGCCGGGATTCGCGAGCCACCGCGGCATCAGCGCCGCTCCGTCGTAGACGTTGCTGATGATCGCCTGCCGGTCCAGGGCGAGCGACAGGGCCTGCCGTACCTTGACGTTCGCCAGCGGGCCGCTCGTCGCGGACACGATGAACGCGTCGGTCGATTCCCCCGGCCCCTGATACACCCTGACGGCGCTGCTGTGCTCGAGCTCGCTGAGGTTGGACAGCCCGAAGTAATACGACCCCTGGATCGCGCCGGTCAGCATGCCGGACGTGAAGGAGGCGGCACTCGGCACGCCCTTGATGACGATCTGCTTCACCATCGGCCGGACCGAGGGGTTCCAGTAGTCCGAGCTGGCCGTCGCGGTAACGCCACCGCCTGCCGTCCAGGACGTGAACTTGTACGGGCCGGTGCACATGATCCCGCCGGATGGCGTGCCGTAGCTCTTGCCGGCCTTCTGCGCGTAGCTCTTGGAGATGATGATGCCGGGCATCGAGGACAGCTCGCCCTCAAGCCAGTAGTCCGGCTGCTTCAGCGTGATCGTGACCTGGCTGGCGCCGGTAGCGGCGATGGACTTCACCCGGTCGAAGACCTGGCCGTAGAAGCCGCCGTAGGCCGGGTCCATCTGCCGGTCCAGGCTGTACACCACATCCGCGGCCGTCACTGCGGCGCCGTTCCAGAACTTCACGCCGGGGCGGAGTGTGAAGATCATCGTGGTCGGTGACGGGGTGGCGACGGTGGCCAGGCCCGGCTGGATGGAGCCATTCGGAGCCTGCAGCAGCAGGGACTCGCACATCAGCGAGATAGCAGTGTTCTCCGGGTAGTCGAAGGCGAAGATCGGATCAAGCGAGTTCACCGGCCGGTACACCGCCCAGGTGACCGAGGCCACCGGCTTGGAGCCGGCCGGGATCGATGTCACCAGGCCCTTCGTCGGCGACACCTGACCGGAGTTTCCGGCGCTGCTGGTGCCGGCCGAACGCCCGCAGGCTGCGGCGAGGAGCGCGCATGCTGCCAGTGCGGCCGCAGCCGCCGATGTCCGCGATCTCGGACTCATCTGTCCTCCCGGAACGTGTGCTCTGTCCGGCGCGAGCCGGTCTGGTTGCTGCCGCTCAGGCGAGCGATGCTCGCCGCCAGGCCAGCTCGCCCCTGATCCACGTCTGGGTGACCGAGGCCTGGCCGATGTCAGTGCTGGTGATGTGGCGGAGGTCGGCGTCAACGACGGCGAAGTCGGCGTCCAGTCCGGCGCGAACTGCGCCCGTAGCCGAGTCGAGCCCGTTGATCCGGGCGCTGCCCGAGGTGTAGGCGGCCAGGATCGCGGTCAGGCTGAGCCGCTCTCCGGGCACGAACGGGTGAGCGTCGCCGCGGCCGTCGCCATCCGGCGCGATCCGGTTGACCGCGACGTGCGCTCCCCACAGCGGATTCGGGCTGCTCACCGGCCAGTCGCTGCCTGCGCACAGTGCCGCCCCGGCATCCTGCAGGGACCGGAACGGGTACTGCCAGCCAGCCCGCCTGTCGCCGAGGAACGGGATGGTCAGCTCGTCCATCTGCGGCTCGTGCGCGGCCCACAGCGGCTGGATATTGGCGGTGGCAGACACCTCCGCGAACCGCGGGATGTCGTCAGGATGCACCACCTGCAGGTGAGCCAGGTGGTGCCGGTGCCCGCTGTCTCCGTTGGCCTGCCTGGCGGCCGCCACGGCGTCGAGGGCGTTGCGGACGGCCCGGTCGCCGAGTGCGTGGAAATGCACCTGGAAACCAGACTGGTCCAGGGCGGTCACGAAGCGCGGCAGTTCGCCGGGGTCGATGAAGTCGAGCCCGCTGACACCGGTCGCGCAGCCGCAGCCGTCGAGGTACGGCTCGAGCATCGCGGCGGTGTGGTTCTCCGCGACGCCGTCGAGCATCATCTTGACGCTGGTCGCCCGGAATCGGTCCGCCGTAGCCTCGCCGCGCCTTTCGATCAGGTCGTCCAGCTGCTCCAGGCCCCGGTGCCGGTCCCACCACAGCGCGCCGACGACGGTGGCCAGCAGCGTGCCGTCCCGCGCGGCACGCAGGTAAGCCGGAATCGGGTCGCCGTGTCCGTTCATGCGGCCGACGATCGCGTCCTGCCAGCCGGTGATGCCGAGCGATAGCAAGTGCGCCTGGGCTGCCTGCAGGGCCTCATACCGGTCGTCCTCGGTCGCCGCCGGTATCAGGCGGGAGACCAGCCCGGCCGCTCCCTCCTGGAGCATGCCAGCCGGGCTGCCGCTCGCGTCCCGCTCGATGCGCCCGTCTGCCGGGTCGGGTGTCGATGCGTCGATTCCGGCCAGGGTCAGCGCCCGGCTGTTGACCCAGGCGCCGTGACCATCCCGGTTGGGCAGGAAGACCGGGCGATCGGGAACCAGGCCGTCTAGCGGCCCGGCCGTCGGCACGCCGCCGGGGAATGCCTCCATCGACCAGCCGCCGCCAGTGATCCAGCTGTCGCCGGGATTGCGGCGGGCATAGTCCGCGATGATGCCGAGGTACTCGGGCAGTGACCTCGCGGCACTCAGATCACACCGGCGCAGCTGCTCGCCGGCCGCGACCGGGTGCGCGTGCGCGTCAATGAAACCCGGCAGCAGGGTTCCGCCTGCCAGGTCGATCACTGTGGCCCGGCCAGCGGCTGGCGCCGAGTCCACCGCGGTGATCTGCCTGCCGCGCACTCGCACGGCCGTGCCTTCCGGCAGGAAGCCGTAGCCGTCGAAGACGGTCCCGTTGCAGAAGAACAGCTCGCTGTGTTCGGCTGGCACCGGGTCTCCCTTCTGTGCCGGGTTGCCCGGTACTCAAGCAGTTGACAAAGATATTGTCAATGCCTTTGACTGGCGCAGCCGCTGATAGGCTTCCGCCGACCCCCGGGGAGGCCGCGCCACTGCGGCGGAAGGAGGCCGCAGTGACCGCTGCGCCAGCGCGCGCACCGTCGCAGCAGCCGCGCAGGGGTCTCCGGCGGGGGAGCCTGAGCAAGGAGCTCATCGTCGCCGAGAGCCTCCGGCTGCTCGACGAGGGCGGCATCGGCGGCTTCAGCCTGCCCAAGCTCGGCCGGGCACTCGGCGCTGATCAGACGGCCGTGTACCGCCACTTCGCCAGCAAGGATGACCTCGTGCTCGCGATCGCCGACCGGCTCATCGAGGAGGCGATGGACGGGCTCGAGCCGCTGCCCTGCTGGGTCGACACGCTGACCGAGATGGCCAGGCGGATACGGGTCACCTACCTGGCGCACCCGGCAGCGGCCTCAATGTCCGCCTACCGGACGACGCAGGGCCCGGCTGAGCTGCGGGCTGTCGACATCCTGATCGGCGCCATTCTCGAGGCCGGCTTCGAGGGCGCGCAGGCGGCGCTGATGTACCGGGCCATAGGGGACTTCTCCCTCTCCTGGTCTGGCAGCGAGGCCGCATTCCTGGCCCTGGACCAGCGCGCGCAGCAGACCGACCGGGCCGCCTGGACTCGGGCCTACCTGTCGGTCAGCCGCGAGCACTACCCCAGCATCTGGCAGGTGAGGGCCGAGCTGCCGGACGTCGCCGACGACGCCATCTTCGAGGCGATCCTGGCGGTCGTGATGGCCGGGATCCGCCAGCTGGCACCCCGGCCGTGCAGCTGTCACGCACCGCCGTCGCCCGCTGCGAGCCCGGCCGAGTAGCCGCCTGCCGTACCGCCGGGCCGTCTGGAGGCGGGACGCGGCGGATGGGGGCCTCGTCAGTGCTGCCCCAGCGACAGCAGCGAGGCACCCATGACTGGCTGGCCGGCCGGAGCACGCCCGGTTTTGCGACACTAGTCCGAAAGCAGCTCCAGCAGTGTGTCCCCGAGAACGCTGCGGTACGGCGCCGCCCGGCCCGCGGCACCCTTCAGCTCCGCCCAGCCCAGGCCGAGCTTGCCGCGCAGCTGCTCGTCCTGGCGGGCCAGGTCGGGAAGGACGTCGTCGTGACCGGCCGCAGCGGAGGCGATCAGCCTGGCGCGGGTGGACCCGATGTGCGGCAGTTCCGCTATCCGGGCGATCGCCTGATCTGCCGGAAGCGCCCGCAGCGTGTCCTCGTCATACCGGTCCGGCGTCGCCGCGAATGCCCGCGCGAGGGCGATGACGTTCGCCGCGCGGTGCGGGGCGATGCCGTAGCCAGTGATCCGCTCGTCACCGGCGGTCAGCAAGTCGGCAGCATCCGGCGGAAGCTGCAGCTGGCCAGCGGAACGCCCGAGTTCGGACCACAGTCGCAGGACCGGGAGCGCGTCCGGGTCCCCGCCGCACAGGAACATCAGGCAGTACGACCAGAGGGCGGCAGCGGCGGGCCGGCGAACCCAGCTGCCGTTCTCCGCGAGGCCGCCGAGCCCGGTGCCGTCCAGCGCAGCCGATACGGCCGCCTCGTCAAGATCGAGGTGGAAACGGCGGATCACCAGCTCGTCCAGCCCGATCGCGGCTGGCGTCACTGCCAGCTGCCTTCCGGCGGCTGTTACGGTCACGGTCTGAGGTCCGTCCGCCAGCACGTATGGCGTGGTGATCGCGCCCGCGCCAGCGTCCACGGCCTCGCCGGGCACGCGGACCTCCTGATTCAGCACCCGCAGCGCCCAGGCCCAGCCGAGCCAGCCGGGGCGGTCAATCAGAAGCTGCTGGTCCACACCGACACCCTAGAACCCGCGAGCGTCGAAGCCGGGTTGGTGGCGCTCTGGCGCCACCAACCCGGCTTTCATGACGCTGCTAGGGCTTGCGCCCGACTGCGGCCCACATCGGGACCGAGACCGACAGGCTCGTCGGAGTGTCCGGCCGCCACAGCGGGGTCTGCGTGACGCCGGGCGCAAGCAGCTCCCAGCCGGCGAAGAACCCTGCTACCTGCTCCTCGGTCCTGCGGGTCTGGCCAGTGACGACCGAGGCGTTGTAGCGGCGCGCCACTTCCGCGACCTTCTCGGTCTGGATGTCCGCGGCCGGGTGCGAGATCACCAGGTAGCTGCCGGACGGTACCGCGTCACGCAGTCGCTCCACGATCCCGTACGGGTCGTCAGAGTCGGGGATGTGATGCAGAACGGCGACGAGCATGATCGCGACGGGCAGCCCGAAGTCCAGCGTCTCCGCGGCCGCCGCGAGGATCTTCGCTGGCTCGCGCAGATCGGCTTCCAGATAAGAGGTGCAGCCCTCCGGCGTGCTGGTGAGCAGTGCGCGAGCGTGGGCCAGCACGATCGGGTCGTTGTCGACATACACGATGCGCGCGTCCGGCGCGACCGACTGGGCGACCTCATGCGTGTTGCTGGCGGACGGCAGCCCGGTCCCGATGTCGAGGAACTGCCTGATACCGGCCTCGCCGGCCAGATAGCGCACTGCCCGGCCGAGGAAGGCGCGGTTCGCCTGCACGTCCGTGCGGATCGCCGGGCGGACGTCGATCACCTGCTCGCCCGCTGCCCGGTCGGCGGCGAAGTTGTCCTTGCCGCCCAGCCAGTAGTCATACACACGGGCGGAGTGGGCGACCGAGGTGTCGAAGGCCGGTGCCTCTCCGGCTGAGTCCGTATCGACGACGCGCTGCCGGTCATGATGCTGCCTTTCCGAGCCGTGGGTGCTGGCCATTCCGAGCTTGCGTCAGAGCCTATCCCGGCCGGACCTATGACACCGTTTCAGCCCCTTGTTTCGGCTCTGACCGGTTATGGCCGCCGACTGGACGCGCGGGGGGCCGGACACGGTCCGCAGTCACAGTATCGATTGCTTTTCAGCACTTTCAGTCACTTCACTCTTGAGGGTGGTAACTCTCAGAACACGCGAGTTCACGAAACGCAGCTTCCTTTACGTGATTTTCCTCCTAAAGACCACCCCTCGGCGTACGGTTGCATTCGTGAAATTGCAGGAGAGGAACGGAAGCCGATGCCTAAGAGTGGTTTAGTCGGCCCTGGCGCCGACCGTCTGATACGCCGCGCACGGCGGAAGACAATTCAGCTTGGTGCCGCAGTTGCGGCCGCACTTGCCCTGATCGCGGGGGCATCGGCGGTGGCCACGCCGGCCGCCCAGGCCAGCACGACCGAGACCGTCATTGTCAGCTCGACCGGAGCGCTGAGCCCGGTCAACGCGGTCATTAACGCACTCGGCACCGTGATCACGCAGTTCCACATCATCAACGCCGTCGAGGCCACGATCCCGCGGGCCGCCGTGTCGCTGCTGAACGCCCTGCCTGGCATCTCGGTCACCCCGGACGTCTCGGTGAACGTGCAGTCCGCCACCCCCGAATCGACTGGCCCGCACACGCCCTCCGACGCGTTCCTGCAGCAGACCGGCGCGACCACCCTCGCGGCTGACGGCGATACCGGGCAGGGCGTTACCGTCGCAGTGCTGGACACCGGGATCGACAACCTGCCCGACTTCTCAGGCCGGCTCATCGGGGGCGTCGACCTGAGCGGTGGAGGCAACGCATTCCAGGACGGCTACGGACACGGCACCTTCGTGGCTGGCCTCATCGCCGGCGATGGCGCGTCCTCGAACGGCCAGTACTCCGGCGAGGCGCCGGGCGCCAACCTGGTGTCGATCAAGGTTGCGAACGCGAACGGCGACACTGACCTGGCAACCCTGATCCAGGGGCTGCAGTGGGCCGTCGACAACGAGGGCACCTACAACATCAAGGTCCTCAACATCTCGCTCGGCTTCAAGCCGTCCGAGTCGACCGTCCTCAACCCGCTGGACCAGGCCGTCGAGGCGGCCTGGAACTCGGGGATCACGGTCGTGTGCGCCGCGGGTAACACCGGACCGTCCGACGGCACGATCCTGTCGCCCGGCGACGATCCGCTGGCGATCACCGTCGGCGCGCTGGACGACCTGGCCCAGCCGAACGTTGCCAACGACGAGATGAATGACTTCAGCAGCGTCGGGCCGACCTCGCCCGATGGCTGGGCCAAGCCGGACCTGGTCACCTCCGGCAGGTCGGTGGTCAGCCTGGCCGCACCTGGCTCGACCGTCTATAACGACAATCCGTCAGCGCTGATCGGCTCGGGGAACTTCGTTGGCTCCGGCACCTCGTTCAGCTCCGCGATCGTCAGCGGCGCGGCGGCGCTGGTTCTCGCCGACAACCCGAACCTCACCCCCGATCAGGTGAAGGCGCGGCTGCTCGGCACCACGAACCCTGGTCCGGTCGGCAACCCCTACGTCGACGGACACGGAGCGCTGAACGCCTACGCGGCGGCCACGGCTGGCCCGATGGACTTCAACCAGTCCAGCCCGCCGACTGCGCCGGCATCGTTCAGCCAGACCGTGTCGCTATCGCCGCTGCGCGGTCTCAGCACCTGGAACTCAAGCCTCTGGTCCGGCACCCCGTGGAGCGGAAACGGGTCGTCGGGCGGCTCCGGCACTCTGACGGGTCTGCTCGGCAATCTCCTCGGCGGAGCGCTCGGCGGTTCCGGCTCGGGCCCCGGAAACGGGGACAACTGGGTTGGCAGCGCCTGGAACGGCTGGGCCTGGACGGGGTCGGCCTGGAATAACGGCGGCTGGACCGGGAGCGCCTGGAACGGCGGCGGCTGGAGCGGCAGTGCCTGGAACGGCGGCGGCTGGGACGGCAGTGCCTGGAGCAGCGCCGCCTGGGGCACCTCCGCCGGGGACAGCGCTGAGGCAGGGCTTGCCTTTGACAGCTCGGCCTGGGATTAAGGAGCCGACCTGTTATGCCGCGCGCAACCAAGCTCATCATTGCTGCCGCGGTCGCCGGCGGTGCGCTGACGCTGCTCGTCGCCGCCTGGCGGCAGCCGGCGTCGGCGCACCTCGGCGTCAGCCAGTGGGTCGTCGCGGTGACCATGGGCGTGCTCGTCCTCGGCAGCTGGGTGTGGCCGGTTGTGGTGTTCCGCGGCGGCGAGTCCGAGGCGTTCCACCTGGACGAGGGTTTCTTCGTCATCCTGGCCCTGCTCGTGCCGCCGCTGCTCACCCTCGGGACGCTGGCGGCGGCCACGATCCTCGGTCAGGCGGCGAAGCGGCGTGCGGCCGTCAAGTCGGCCTTCAACTCCGGGCAGATGCTGATCGCGGCCGGGTCGGCGCTGGCCGTGAGCCGCGTGATCGCCGCTCCGGCCAATCCGCTGACAGCCCAGGAAGTCGCCGCCGTCCTGGTCGGAGTCGCCGCGTATCTGCTGATCAACTCCTTCCTGGTATCCAGCATCATGGTGACGATGGGCTCAACCTGGGCCGATTTCTACAACGATCTCCCGGTCCGGATCTCCCTGACCGGAGCGGGCGCGTTAACCGGAGTGGTACTCGCACTGGCGATCCAGGCTCAGCTGTGGGCGGTCGTGCTGGCCGTTCCCGGCATGGTGCTCGAGCGCCGGCTGATCAGCGCGCGGTTCGCCGCGCTGCATGACCGATCCCGGATCGAGGGACTGTACGAGGTCACGCTCGAGGCCAACCGCGGGCTGCTGCAGCAGGCAGTGCTGGAAACCATTCTGGGCTCCGTGCGCAAGCTCCTGCACAGCCCGCAGGCGACCCTGACCTGCGGCGACCCAGGCCCCGGCGAGCTCGCGGCCAGCGTCACCGTCGCCGGCGAGCAGCAGTGGCTAGTGGCATCCGGCCGGCGCCAGGGTTCGCCGTTCGACGACGCCGACCAGAGCCTGCTGCGGGCCCTGGCCGCCGTCGGCTCCGGCGCGCTCAGCAACGCCGAGCTGTACCAGCAGGTCCGGGTCGAACGGGAGAAGCTGGCCTCGATCACGCTCAACATCGGCGAGGGTGTCTGCGCGCTCGACGCCGAGGGGAAGCTGACCTTCGTCAACCCGGCCGCGGCCGAGATGCTCGAGCTGCCGGAACTCAACGTCGCGGCCGGCGAGCAAGACGGCGAAGGGGCGCAGGCTGCGCCGGATTTCCTGCTCGTTCCCGCTATGGAAGCCATCAGGACGGGCCGCACCATACGGGAGGACGATGCGCGATTCCAGGGGCGTAACGGGTCCGTTGTCCCGGTGGCCTACACGGCGTCCGCGGTGCTGAGCGGAGGGGAGCCGTCGGGCGCGGTCATCGCGTTCCGCGACATTACCGAGCGCAAGGCGTTCGAGGACGAGCTGCACCATCATGCGTTCTACGACGGACTGACTGGCCTGGCGAACCGGCGGATGCTGGTCGAGCGGCTCGACCAGGCGATGCAGCGATCGGTACTTGACCGCAAGACGCACGCGCTGATCTTCGTGGACGTGGACCGGTTCAAGAGCATCAACGACAGCCTCGGGCACGTGACCGGCGACGAGTTCCTGGTCGCCATCGGTGTCCGGCTGCGCGACGTGGTGCGCGGTCATGACCTGCTCGCGCGGTTCGGCGGCGACGAGTTCGTGGTCCTGCTGGAGGGGATCACGGGCGTGGAAGAGGCCGTGGTCGCGGCGCGGCGGATCTGCCTGGCGGTCGAGCAGCCGATGGTGCTGCCCGACGGGTACGAGATGGTCGCGACGGTGTCGGTCGGCATCGCGCTGACCGAGCCGGGCAAGACCGCTGACGACGTGCTCCGCGACGCCGACGTCGCCATGTACGAGGCCAAGACCCGCGGCGGCGGCGGCGTCTACAAGGTGTTCGACCAGGCATCGATGGGAACGCGCTCATCCGAGCGACTGCAGATCGAAGCCGACCTGCGCAAGGGACTCGACCGGGACGAGCTGGAGGTGCACTACCAGCCGCTGTACTCACTCGACGGACGGCAGATCCTCGGCGCCGAGGCGCTGGTGCGCTGGCGCCATCCGGTCAACGGCCTGATCAGCCCCATGACGTTCATCCCGATTGCCGAAGAGACCGGGCTCATCCTGCCGCTCGGCCGGTACGTGCTGGAGCAGGCCTGCCAGCAGCTGAGCTCGATCCGCGACCGGCTGCACGTGGACCTGCCGATCAGCGTGAACCTGTCGCCGCGCCAGTTCCAGGAGAACGGGCTGCTGTCGCAGGTCGCCTCAGCGCTGGACGACTCGGGGCTGCCGTCGGAGTCGCTGATCTTCGAGATCACCGAGACGATGGTGATGGAGGACCTGTCCGGCGCGCGGGAGATCATGAAGAAGCTCTGCCGCCTGGGCGTCCGGCTGGCGATCGACGACTTCGGCACTGGGCACTCATCGCTGGCGTACCTGAAGCAGTTCCCCGTGCACGAGGTGAAGGTGGACCGCGTGTTCGTGCAGGGGGTCGCGCAGGACCCGGTGGACTCCGCGATCGTGCGGGCCGTGATCGACCTGGCCGGGGCGATGGGGATCGACGCGGTCGCCGAGGGCGTGGAAACGCGGGCGCAGGTGTCCGGGCTGCAGGACCTAGGCTGCCAGGTGGCGCAGGGCTTCTACTTCTCGCACCCGCTCGGGGCCGACGACTTTGATGCGCTGCTGACGAAGCATTTCGCTCCCGACGGGCCGGAAGTGGTGCTGATCAATGCGGGTGCCGTTGCTGGTGGCGGAGCTGGCGGCGCGGGCGCCGCCGCGGCGGCGGCCATGACCAGCCGGTCCCATGGCATGCCGAGCCTGGCCGCAGTCCGCGGCACCCGCGCGTAGCCGAGCCGCCGATCAGGAACTGTGCCGGTAGACGGCCAGGAAGGCGGCGGCGCCTGCGTCGGCCTGCGCGGCCAGCTCGTTGTCGGTGAACGGCTTGTCTCCGCAGAACAGGCTCTTGTCGAGCGCGCGGCCGAGAACCAGGAACGCGAAGTGCGAGGCCGCCACGAGCGGATCATCGAGCCTCAGCAGCTTCCGCGCGGCGAGCTGCCCGAAGCAGCCGGCCAGTGCCTGCATCGTCTGCTCGGGCGCGCGCTCGTAATACGCCCGGGCCAGGACGGGAAGCTGCGGGGAAGCGCCGATGACCAGCCGCCGCAGTTGCAGCACCGCGGGCTGCATCACGGTGGCCAGGTAGCGCCGGGCCAGCTGCCGCAGGTCGTCAGCAAGATGGTCAGTTTCCGCCAGCGCCGACAGCTCGGCGCTCGGGCCCGGCAAGCGGCCAAAGGTCCGGGTCACGATCAACGGCTTCAGCTATCCGAGCACTGTGGCGTCTATGGGCGGACGGTCCCTCATCCCGGTTAGCGCCGACGTGCGGACGAAAGCCGGCGTCGCCGCCGGTGACGAGGTCGAAGTCGGCGTCGAGGCTGATGACGCGCCGCGCACGCTTGAGATTCCGGCTGATCTGGCGGCTGCTCTGGGCAGCGAGCCTGCCGCCCGTGATGCCTTCGCGAAGCTCTCCTACAGCGGCCAGCGCCGGTACGTCCTGCCCGTCGAGCAGGCGAAGACCGCCGAAACCCGCGCCCGCCGTATTAGCAAGGCCGTTGCCGATCTGGCCGGCTGAAGCCGGGAACCGGCCGCCGGGCCGGGATGACGCTCGCTGGCCTGCTGAACCCTCGCTCGCCGTAGAGCTGCGGGACCTCAGTCTTCCGGATACAGCCCGGCCAGAAGTTCATAGGCGCGCTCGAACACTGCAGGCGTGAGGATGTCCGGCGCGATGAACTGGTAGATCTGCAGGCCGATGGAGAGCGCGTGGCCGATGGCCCAGGTCTCCACCGGCGTGGTCGGCGGGATGGGCTGCTCCTCGTCATCCGCGGCCAGCGCGTGGAGGCGCTGCCCAAGGTCGGCGCTGTAGCGCCGCAGGGCGTCCGGGCTGCGCAGGAGGGCGGCAATGAACTCGAGGCTTACCGCGAGCCCGGCCTTGTCCGTGGTGACCTCGTCCACGGCCATTGCACGGCCGAACTCGGCCAGCCGCTCGCGCAGCGGCCGGGACTGGTCATTGAGCATGGCTCCGTAATCCCGCGTCGGTGTCGCTTCAATAGCGCTGAGCAGCAGGTCTTCCTTACTGGTGAAGTGCCCGTAGATGGCGCCCTTGGTCACGTCGGCCGCCTCGGCGATCTGCTCGAGCGAGGTCGCGGCGTACCCGCGCTCGCGGAAGAGGCGCTGGGCCTCATCGAGCAGGCGCTGCCGCGTCCTGGCTTTTGACGTCGCTCTCGGAACCCTGGCCATGGAACTCATGCTGCCACATTGACATTCCATCAGCATCTAAGTACCGTCAGAATTCAGATACCGATGGTATCTGAACTCGCCAGGCGGCGCACGTTGCAGCGCCCGGCGGTCAGGGAGGACGCTATGAGTATCGGAGAGCAAATCCGGCGCGTCGTGGAGCCCGCGGTGCTGCGCTTCTACCAGTGGCGCGGCGATCCGGTGGCCCGCCTGAGGCGGCCCGAGACGAAGGCCGACCCGTATCCGCTCTACGCCGATCTTCGCCGGCTCGGCCTCGTGCGCAGCCCTCTCGGTCTCTGGGCGACGTCCAGTCACGCGACGGCGAGCAGCATCCTCCGGGACCAGCGATTCAGTTCTTCCCCGGTGCATCAGCCCGGCTACCGGCCGCCGGCCTATCCGGCCGGCGATCCTCGCGCCGATCTGCCCGACGCGGACCTGCTCACGATGGACCCGCCCGATCACACCCGGCTCCGGCGGCTCGTGTCCAGCGCGTTCACCCCGCGGGCGATAGCGGGTCTCGAGCCGTGGATCCGGGAGGTCAGCGACCGGCTTCTCACTCAGGTCGACGCCGGGGAGGGGTTCGACCTCATCGACACCCTGGCGTTCCCGCTTCCCATCGCGGTGATCTGCCACCTGCTCGGCGTTCCGGCTGAGGACCAGGCCAGTTTCCGGGCGTGGGGCCACGACGTCGCCGCCACCCTCGAACCCCAGTCTGATCCCTCCGCCGAGAGCCGCACGCGCTCGTCGGAGCTCGCACTGACCGCATATCTGCGCGATCTGGTGCACAAGCGTCGCGCCGACCCGGACGGCAGCCTCCTGTCGGCACTCGTGGCGGCCGAGGAGGAGGGCGACCGGCTGACTTCTGATGAGCTGGTCAGCACGGCGCTGCTGCTGCTCATCGCCGGCTTCGAGACAACGGTGAACCTGATCGGCAACGGCACCGTCGCCCTTCTCGGCGACAAGCAGGCCTGGGCACGGCTGGGAGAGGAACCTGCGCTGGTCCCGGCGGCCGTCGAGGAACTGCTCCGCTACGACAGCCCGGTTCAGCTGACCTCGCGAGTCGCAACCGAGGACGTCGAAGTCGGCGGCGCGGTGATCCCGCAGGGGGCGGCAGTCCTCGTGGCCATTGGCGGTGCCAACCGTGATCCCGAGATCTTCGACCAGCCCGACCGCCTCCGGATCGACCGGGCGGATGCCTCGCGGCACCTGTCGTTCTCGCTCGGGATGCACCACTGCCTCGGCTCCGCGCTCGCCCGTCTCGAGGGCCGCATCGCAGTCGAGGAACTCACGCGGCGCTATCCGGGCCTCGAACTGGCCGGGACGCCTGTGCGCCGGCCGCTCCTCGTCCTGCGCGGCTTCGAGTGCGTGCCCGTCCGGGCCGGCGGATGAGAACGAGTGTGATTCCGCCCATCGGCAGCCAGCTTTCAGCCGGCCGCCGGGCTCCAGTTGAGAATGTCGATGCCGCGCAGCCGGGCGTCGGCGACTGCGACGAGGCTCGCGGCCGCGGATAGCTGGCACCGCTGGGCCGGGGTCAGGCCGGCGACGAGAGCAGCGAGCGCGGCCTCGAAGTCAGCCCGCGCCCGGTCGAAGAGTTCCTGTCCGGCGGGTGTGATGGTGACCTGCACACTGCGGCGGTCGTGGGCCGAGGCGACTCGCCGCACGAGGCCGCGCTCCTCGGCGCGGTCGACGAGCCCGGTCACGCTCGACTTGTCCAGCTGCAGGAACGCCGCCAGTTCCGTGATCGTCGGGTGCCGGTCGCGGAGTATGCCGAGCAGCCGGGTCTGGATGATTGACGCGTCGTGAGCGGCCGCGACCCTGGTCAGCGCGCCCTGCACGGCGAAGGACAGCTGAGCAAGCGCGTCGACCAGCCCCAGGTCGGCCTCGCCGGACGGGGACGCGGAAGCGGGCGCCTCCGCCGGGTGGCCGCTAGTCGGAGCCATGGCACGAGTCTAGATGCAATTAGGTGGCGACACCAACTATAGTAGATGGCGATACCAACTATTCTGACGCCAGCCCGGCAGCAGGCGGACGGGAGATGAGCCCGATGAGCATGCACGCGGCCGTAGTCCGGTCCTTCGAACACCCGCCCCGCTACGAGACCTACGATGCTCCCGAGCCGGCCGGACCGGATGAGGCGATCGTCGACGTTCTGGCCGCCGGGCTGCATCCGCGGGTGCGCACTGGCGCCTCGGGACGCCACTACACCAGCACCGGCACCCTGCCGATGATCCCCGGCGTCGACGGTGTCGGCAGGCTCGCGGATGGCCGCCGGGTTTACTTCGTCGTTCCCGATGACACCTGGGGTTCGATGGCCGACCTTGCCGTTGTCGACCTGCGCCGGATTGTCCCGCTCCCGGACGACGCCGACGCCGGCAAGGTCGCTGCGGCCATGAACCCGGCCATGTCCGCCTGGGTGGCGCTGCGGCGGCGCGTTCCGCTGCAGCCCGGCCAGTCGGTCCTGGTGCTCGGGGCCACCGGGAACGCGGGCAGCATGGCCGTTCAGGTCGCCCGGCGCCTGGGGGCCGCCCAGGTGGTCGGCGCGGGCCGCAATCCCGGACAGCTCGCCGCGCTGCCCGCGCTCGGAGCGGACGCGGTCGTGGCGCTCACCGCCGATGCCGCGGACACGGCCGCGCGCCTGGCCGACGCCGCCGCCGAAGTTGACATCGTGATCGATTACCTGTGGGGCGAGCCGGCCGCCAGCGCCATCATGGCGCTGCTCAAGGGCCGGGCCGACCGCAGCCGCGAGCTGAACTGGATCCAGATCGGCGCCATGGCCGGGCCGACGATCGAGTTGCCGTCGGTGGCGCTGCGTTCGGCCAACTTCCGGCTGCAGGGAAACGGCCAGGGCGCCATATCGCCGCGAGCGTACCTGGCCGAGCTGCCGTCCCTGATCGACGAGATCAGCGCCGGAACCATCGGCGTGAACGCCCGGCCGGTCCCGCTCGCCGACGTCGAGACCATCTGGACCGCGCCGGAGACTCCCGGCGTGCGCACAGTTCTTATCCCGTGAGGCCGGCTCTTATCTCGGGCTGCCTGCTACGACGCGCTGACCCGCCTCGGCTCGCAGCAGGGCCCGGCTGAGGACCCGGCTGCGACCCGGCTTCTCCTTCCGGTCAGCTTGTGGTGAGGGTGAACTTCTGGGTGAGCGTTGCCGTGCCGAAGGTTGCCTTGAAGGTGATCGAGTAGTTCTTCGCCTTCCCGGCGGGGATGCCGCTCAGCGTTGCCGTCCCGTTGCTCCCGACGACGAACGACACATCCGGCGGCAGGGTGCCGGTCAGTGAGAGCGCAACGGGGCCAGGCGACAGGGATGTCGTCACCGTAAAGGAGTCGGACTGGTTCAGCGGGAACGTCGCCGACGTCGCGGACGTGAACTCCAGGACCGACAAGGTGGCGTACTGGGTGACGGGGAAGCCGACTCCGTTGGAGGCAGTGAACGCGATGGGGTACACGCCACCGGAGCCGACCGGCGCGGGACCCGCGAGGGTGCCGGAGCCGCCGGCCGCCGCCGGAGTGAACGTGAGCCAGCTGGGCAGGCCCGAGGCGCCCATCGTCGGCTTGGGCTTGCCCGCGGCCGTCACCTTGAAGCTCAGCGTGTGGCCGACGGCGACGGCGATGCTGTTCGACGAGGTGATGAGCGGTGCCGCCGCTGTCGGCGTCACCGGGTTGTCGGAGGAGGCGCCGGCGGGACCTGTCCCGTCCGAGTTGATGGCGGCGACCGTGACGTTATAGCCAGTGCCGTTAGTGAGCCCGCCCAGGATGGCCCCGGTGACGGGTGAATCGAGCGTCTCGGTGTAGGTCGTTCCGCCCCCGGCTGTCGCAGCCGACACCAGGTAGCCGGCGATCGGCAGTCCGCCGTCGCTAGCGGGCGCGGTCCAGGTCACATCGATCTCACCGTTGCCTGCTACCGCTGAGACTCCGGTAGGAGCGCCCGGAGTGTTAGTGAGCGGAGCACCGATCCCGGTGAGCGTGACGGCCTGGGTGGCGGGGCTCGCATTGTCGGTCAGCGTCAGGGTGGCGCTCCGCGTGCCAGTGCCGCCCGGGGTGAACGTGATCTCCACCCCGCAGCTTGTTCCCGGCAGAATCGTGGGAGGGCTTCCGACGCAGCCGGAGGTGACCCCGGCGAGGGCGAAGTCTCCGGAGTCGGTGCCGGTCAGCGCCGCGCCGCTCAGGTCCAGTGTGGCGGTGCCAGGGTTGGACACAGTCAGCACCTCCTGATCGGAGGAACCAATGACGACAGTGCCGAAGTTCACCGGACTGGGACTGAGGACCGCCTCGGGCTCGGTTCCGGAACCGGTGAGCTGCAGGGTCTCCGGCGAGTCCGCGGCGTTGTCGGTGAGCGTGAGGGTCCCGTTGTCGGTCCCCGTGACGCTCGGAGTGAAGTCGACATCTATCGTGCAGCTGCCGCCCGCGGCGATCGAGAATCCGACGCACGTGTCGGACGGCTCTGAGTAGTCACCCCCGGCATCGATCTCGGTGATATCCAGCGGCGCGGTGCCGGTGTTGTTCACGGTCTCCGTGAGCTCGGTCGTCGACCCGACCGGCTGGCCGCCGAAGGCGAGCGGGTTCTGCCCGAACGAGACGGCCGGCGTTCCCACTGGCGTGTACCAGAAGTCGCCCTGCACCGACGAGCTCGTCGTGGCGCCGATCGCGTGCGGGGTGTCGTTGAAGTAGTCGTTCGCGGGCGTCCACGTCGAGCCGTCGTCGGTCGAGACCTGGATGATCAGGTTGACCGAGTAATCCCCGGTCACCGGCAGAACCCCGCCTGCGCTCGGATCAACAGTCAGCCCGGTCAGGTCCGCTGGCGCGACGAACGCTGACGGCCCGGTCACGGTCGACACCGTGAGCTGGATCAGGTAGGTGGGCGTCGAGCCGTCCAGGTTCGGGAATTCGGCTGATCCGCTGAAGTTGAGAATCCCCGCGCTCAGGTTCGAGGTCGCCGGGTTGTAGGCCAGCGTCGCCGTGTTGAGCCCGAAGGAATAGGTGGACGGGAAGTCCGGATACCCGAGACCCCACACCATCTGGTCGAACTGCGTGGGATCAACGCCCGTGTAGGACCACGTGATCCCTCCGGCTTTACCGATCTCACCGCCCGTGGGCGTACCGGTCGACGTCCACGTCCCCGATCCCGGCGCGGGAAACACCGGGCCGATGGTCGTGTCCGCTCCCGCCCCGGCAGCAGTCGCCGTGACACCGATGAGGACCAGCCCGGTCACGGCTGCGAGTCGCGCCGATAAGGCCAGGATGCTCAGAGCCCGGGGCCTCGCGCCCCTGCGACCGATGGGAGACCTGCTCAGTTGTATCCGCATCGCGCACCCTCCCTTGTTCCAGCGGAAGGCCCGACCTTTTTCAGGCACCGCCGCCGTCTGGGCGCTGGCTGCACTGTAGCTGGAAGAAGGCTCGGATTCTAGTGGAAGTTTCTGGAACGATGGCCGTCAGAATGCCGAACGCGATCGGGTGCTCGCATGCGCCTCGAATGCGGTGACGGCCGGTTCCTGGACGGGATGGGCTTCACCTGGCTCTCGTCGCTTCGCGTGCCGGAGACCTTTCGCCGCCGATGCATGGGATAACTGGCCAATGAGTGACGCCACTGATTCGCGCGGTGATCCGCCCGGGCCGATGCAGCGGCTGGAGCAGTGGCTCCGGCGCAGGCGGCGGACCCGGCTGGCGATGTCGGCTGCGTTCGGCGTGGTCGCCGTCGTGCTCGCCGTCGCGTTCGGTAACTGGATCTACGCCCCCGCGATCGGCTGGGACGCGACCGCGCTGGTGTTCACCGGAAGCGTCTGGTTCGGCATCTGGCCGCTGTCTGCGGACACGACGGCGAGGCGCGCGACCTACGAGGATCCGAGCCGGGCGGCGAGTGACGTCCTGACCCTGTGCGCAGCTGTCGCCAGCATCGCGGCCGTCATCCTCGTGCTGGTTCGGGCCCATGCCGAGACAGGAGCAGCGAAGGGCCTGCTCGCCGCACTCGGACTGCTGACCATCGCGGTGTCCTGGCTGACCGTGCACACGATCTTCACACTGCGGTACGCGCTGCTCTACTACACCGAGCCCGTCGGCGGCGTCGACTTCAACTGCGACGAGCTGCCGAGCTACCGCGACTTCACCTATCTCGCCATGACGATCGGCATGACCTTCCAGGTCTCCGACACGAACCTGAAGTCCACGGCGATCCGGGCGACTGCCCTGCGGCATGCGCTGCTGTCGTATCTGTTCGGCTCCCTGATACTCGCGGCGGCGGTCAACCTGATCGCCGGGCTGAGCTGATCCCGGCCAGTTTCCACACTGTCAGGCAAAGACATTGACCGGCGGGAACGAGCCCGTTCCCGCCCCGGTAGTTTGTCTGCCCGGGTCTTTTCTCCTGCCGCGGAGGTGAGAGCAGCCCATGGACGACGGCACTGCTGAGCTGACGGAGGACGCCATCATCCGCCTCGGCGGCTGGCATCCGCGGTACGCGCGCGTCGTGCTGATCGAGCACGACGAACGGCATGCCGTCGTGCTCGTCGACGGGAACGGGGACGATTCCGAACTGGAGCTGGAGTACTGGCATCGCGATGACGATGGCGATGACGATGGCGGCGGCGACGGCCACGGCCTGTGGCAGCCGGGCTCCAGTTCGGGTCATGGGTCGCTCGCGACTATGCGGTCCTCGAGCTGGGACGCGGGCGATTTCGTCGCCGCCATCGGCCGGGCGGAGCCGGGCTCCGAGGTCAGTCTGGAGTTCGCCGGCCGCGGCGAACAGGTTCGGAGCCTGGGGTTTCGTGCACACGCCCGGCGGCGTGCTCGGCGCTGATCTGCCGGCGGTGACGGTCGTCCGCCCTCCGCAGACCTAACGGCGCGGAAGGCGGCTTCCTCCCAGAGGGCTTCGGCGAAACCCGGGCCGAGGACGGCTCGCGGCGTCGGCAGGCCAGTCAGTGCCTTACGACAGCGATCACCAGGATGATGAACACGATCAGCACGACGGCGCCCCGCAGCACGAACTTGCGGATCTCGCGCCGCATGCCTTTGATCTGCCCCTTGCGAGAGCGGATGCCCAGGCGGGCCTGATTGGCGCGGGTGCCGTGCCACACCACCAGCCCAACGGCGATCGCGACAATGAGGACCAAGGACGGAATCCGATCTGGGGGTATTGGACCAGGTACGTCTAGCACACTGTGCGGCGCTACGGCGTGTCAACTGCTGCTGCGGCGTGTCGATCATCCGCGATGACCCGGAATCAGACTGGGTGACCAGCGTTCAGTCCCGCGACGACCGGTCTGAGAGCCGGAGGCTGACTAGTGGTCGTGCGCGCACCGAGGCGAGGAAGGCATCAGCTGGGTCTGGAGAATGCCATGCCTGCGGCCGAACGCGCCTGATATCCACTGGACGTCCGAGCCGATCCTGCGCGGCACGGGCGATCTGGTCCAGGTCGTCTCGGTCGGCCGTTCCCACAACCAGTACATCGACGTCGTTCGGAAGTGGCCCTGGCTCGCCCAGATAGCGCGATGCCCATGAGCCGTAGATGAAGGCGAGGTCAACGCCGTCTGCATCCCTGAGCAGGTCGGCGAGCACCGGGAGCGGCCCATAGGTAACGGCAAGCAACTCCGTGAGCGGCTTGCTGACCAGGGAGTCGGGCACGGCTCGAAGCAAGCGAACGTTCCCGACCCGCCTGTCGGTTATGAATCCGGCCTCGACCAGCCGCGATGCCTCGGTATGCACAGTCTTGACGCTGACGCCGATGAGTGCGGCCGCCTCGGTCAGGCTGTACTCCCTATCTGGATGCAGGTACAGCAAGGCAAGCAGGTCACCCTGTGCTCGCGAGCGGAGGAGCGGCAGGAGCGGAGACGGCGGACTTCGCATAAGAGGTAATGTAGTTTACCTCTTAGGTAATTTGCAAGCTGAGCGGTGCCAGCCGATGGCGGCCGCGGCTAGAACGGCGGCGGGTCGTCGTGGGCGCCGGGGATGGCGGCGAACGGGTCCGACGGCACGGCCGGTCCGTCGTCCACGCCGGCCCAGACGCCCTGCTCGCTCGGCCGGGTCGCCCAGGCCGGGAACGGGAAGTCGACGGCCAGCGGCACCGGGATGTCGGGCTGGGCGATGAACATGGTGCCGGGCTTGGCGATCATCGCGCGGGCGCGCTGGGCGGGCGGCAGGAAGCCGTACTCGGGCCGCTCGGCCTCGGCCGCGTCGAGCCGCCCGGCGACCCTGATCGCGCAGTTGGACAGGATCCGCCGCTCGACCTCGCTCGCCGTCTGCTGCGCCCCGATGAGGATGACGCCGAGAGAACGGCCGCGTTCGGCGACGTCGAGGAGGATCTGCTTGATCGGGCTGTCGCCCTCGCGCGGCGCGTACTTGTTGAGCTCGTCGAGGACGACGAACATCAGAGGCCGGGCGGTGCCCTGGCGCTCTTTGCGGGCGAATTCGCCCCGCAGCGTCACGCCGACGACGAACCGCTGCGCCCGGTCGGGCAGGTTGTGCAGGTCGACGACGGTGACCTGGGCGCGGCTTGTGCTGATGGATCGCTCGCCTCGGTGCGCCAGGTCGCCGCGGATGATCGCAGTAAGCGGCTTGACGGCCGAGCGGAGCCGGCGCAGCAGGGCGTTGATGCTGCCGGTGACCGCGCTCCCGGCGACCCAGCTGCCGCGCAGCGAGTCGTCGCCGAGCTCGGCCTCGAGCAGCTCGACGAGGTCGCCGAACGACCGGATGATCTTGTCGTTGGCCGGGTCGACGCCGCTGATCCTGACCGCGCCGTCGTTCCCGGTGTTGACAGCGTCGCGCTTGAGCCGGGCGGCGACCTGGCCGATCAGCATCGTGTACTGGGCGCGCTCGTCCTCGGCATCGGCGAACACGAACGGCAGCAGCTCGTCCTCGCAGAATTCCTGGAGCGTCCAGTAGAACGGGCTGACGGCCTTGTCCCGCGCAGCCACGTCGGGCGTGCCGGACGCGTCGCCCTTCCGGGGAGGAGCAAAGACCCTGACGTTCTGGAACGGGGCCGCCGGCAGTCCCAGTTCGTCGTAGCGCTTGCGCTGTTCAGGGGTAAGGCGCTGGTTGGCGTAGTCCAGGAAGAGGAGGTCCTCGCCCTTAACCGAGAACACCAGCATCTTGGTGTTGTGCGCCTCGGCAGCCAGGACTCCCGAGTTGAGGATCGAATGCAGCAGGAACAGCGCGAAGCTGGTCTTCGTCGCGATACCGGAGACGCCGGAGATGGAGACGTGCGCGCCGCGGGTGCCGTCGACGAACTCGAAGTTGATGTAGACGGGCTGGCCGTCGCGGCCGAAGCCGACAGGCACCTTCTGGTCGCCCATCTCGTCGAAGTACAGCGCCGAGTCACGCTGCTTCCCGGTGGCGCGCGTGACTGTGGCGCCGGGCATCGGCGGTACGTAGACCTCGGGCTCGACCCTGGTCACGGTGACCTGCGCGACCTCGGCGATCTCTGCTGGCAGTGCGCCTTGCTGGATGAGAAAGACGTCTGAGGCGAAACGGGCGCCCTCATGGACAGCTTCGACATTCGTGACGACCCCAGATACGCGTACCGGCGGCTGCCCCGGCAACTCGCGGCTCGTCACGACGACGTCGTCGAGCTGCAGGTACTGGTCCGCGGCGATCGCGACGGAGAACTGCAATGGAGTCGCCGCAGTCGTGCCGACCACAAGGCCCACTGGCTGCGCCCGCTCGAAACTGCTCACTGTGCCAGGCTCCGTCCAGCGCCGTACGCGTCAATTAAGACAGCGTAGAGCCGCGCGTCTGCCTTGCGCCGCGGTCTTGAGTTGTGTCGGTGGCAGCACTCGCGGGCACTGTCCCCTGTCTGCGGTGGGCGCACCGGTCGCGGCGCTTCCCCGCGGGTCAGCTGTCTGCGAGCCGCTGGGTCACAGCCCCGGTCCGTCGCGGAGCACTGAGCTCATCAGCACAGTTGCCTCCTGCTGACCGAGGGCCCGCCCCGCCGCCAGCTCGGCGTCCCAAGCGTCCGCGGTGACGGTGCTGCGCACTGGCGCCAGCAGCGCCTCGATCAGGGCGAGTTCCTGGTCTGATATCCGCATGCTCGACTCTTCCCTGAGGGTCTCGGCGGCGCCTGCGAGGCGGGCTGCCGGCAATGCCGCACCGAGGCCGGCCGATATCGCGGCTGCCAGTTCTACTGAGTTGATCAGCATGGAGGTATTGCCCGAGCTGGCGATGTAGTCAATGATCTCGGCCAGCGCGCCGCGTGCCTCAGCCGCGCGGTCGGCGCGAAGGTAGATCAGCGCCAGGGTGTGCTGGTCGATGGCCGCGCCGAAGAGGTCTCCCCGGGCACGGTCCCGTTCGAGCGCTTCCCGCGCCAGTTCGGCAGCGCGGTCCAGGTTGCCGGCCGCACTTTCGAGCTGCGCGAGGTTGACCAGCACGGCGGACAGCCGAAAGCTGTCAGTCTCACGGTTGATGGCGACGCTCTCTTCCAGCAGGATCCGTGCGGTGTCGATGTCATCGAGGTGGCGATGAACGATGCCGAGGCTGTTCAGCGCGCGGGCTTGCCGATCCAGATCACCGAGGTCACGGCCGATCGCCAGGCTGAGCTCGAAAAGCTGTCGCGCTGCCTCCGCCTCGCCCTGCTGGTCCATGAGGACACCGAGCCCATGTGCGACGCCCGCTAGCGGCGCGCCGCCGTCAACCGAGGCCAGGTCCATTGCCCGCTGCAGCCAGCGCCGTCCTTCCGTGGCATGTCCGCGCTGATACCAGAAGGCGGACAGGGCCTGCACGAGCCGCAGCCCGAGGAGTGACCGGTCGTCCTGGCCGGCCGAGTCTGCGGCAGGGTTCTCCAGCAGCCAGCTCAGTGCCGCGCGGAGGTTGTCGTGCTCGGTTTCTAGCTGGTCCAGGGCGGCGAGCTGTGCCGGGCCGGCGAGCTGCTCGCCGGCCACCTCGGCGAACGCGACATAGTGCTCGGCGTGCCGCCGCCGGGCGCCGTCCAGGTCATCGTCCTGCGTGAGGCGCTCGAAAGCGAACTCGCGGATGGTCTCGAGCATGCCCAGGCGCGGCTCGCCGTCCGTACCGTCGGTGACCGTAATCAAGCTGAGATCCTGCAATTCGGCGGCCAGCTCGAGCGGATCGACTTCGTCGGCTTCGGCGCCCGTCATGGCGACCGCCGCCAGAGCCTCGAGGTCGCAGCCCCCGCTGAAGACACTCAGCTGCCTGAACACCTGCGCTGCATCAGTGGCCAGCAAGTCATAGCTCCAGGCCACGGTCTTGCGCAAGGTTTGCTGACGCGACGGCCGTCCCGCGTCCGCGCCTGCCAGGCCGAGGCTCCGACCGAGGCGGGCGAGCAGGGCGCGCGGCGCCAGCAGTTTGAGTCGCGCAGCGGCCAGCTCGATGGCCAGCGGAAGGCCATCCAGGCGCCGGAGGATGGCTGCCACGTCAGCAGCGTTGTCGTCGGTGATGGCAAAGTCTCGCCTAACCATCTGTGCCTGCTGCACGAACAGCCGCCCGGCGCCGGAGGCCGTCACCGACTCCGCGTCAGTACCGTCCGGAAGCTCCAGCGCCGCTACCGTAACTTCATGCTCGCCTTGAATGTGCAGCGGCCGGCGTGACGTCGTCAGCACCATCAGGTGCGGCGCATCCGCGACCAGGGTGGCTACCACCGTCGCGGCGCCCGCGAGTTGCTCTAGGTTGTCCAGCACCAGCAGAGCCTTGCGATCGGCCAGGTACTCGGCCACCGCGTCGGCAGGCTGGCCGTCGACGCCTACGTCCAGGCTGTCCGCGAGCGTCTTCCACATCACATCAGCATCGGTGACAGACGCCAGTGCCACGAAGTACACGCCATGCGGAAAAGCCGCGCCTAGCGCTGCGGCAGCGGCCAGTGCCAGCCGCGTCTTGCCGACGCCGCCGGTACCCGTCAGCGTGATCAGCCGTACTCCCTGACGCCGGACAATGGCGCACAGGTGCTCAAGGTCATCATCCCGTCCGACCAGGGGCGTCACTGGCGCAGGCAGGCTGGCCTGCGTGCCCAGCGTCTTCAGCGCCGGAAAGTGCTCCTGCAGGCCGGCCCGGCCAGCTGGTAAATATGCTCCGTCTCATCGATGTCCTTCAGCCGGTGGAACCCCAGGTCCCTGACGGACGTGCCGGCAGGCATCCGCGGCGCTGCCAGAAGTCTCGTCGCCTCGGAGAGCAGCACCTGACCGCCCCGCGCGGCCGCGGCGATCCTGGCCGCCCGGTGCACGTCGAGTCCGACATATGCCTCCTCGTGCCGCGCCGGCTCTCCGGAATGCAGGCCCATTCGCACCCGCACCGGAACCTCGCCTGGCCAGTCGCGGGCAGCAAGGGCGCGCTGAGCGTCCAGGCAGCAGGCAATCGCGTCCCCGGCGGACTCGAATACAACGTAGAAGCTGTCACCCTCGGTCCCCATCTCGTGGCCATGCCACGCGGCAATCGCGGTGCGCAGGACGACGCGCTGGCGTGACAGGGCCTCGCCATACTGGTCGCCCAGCCGGCTCAGCAGCGCCGTCGAGCCCTCGATGTCGCTGAAGAGCATCGTTATCGTGCCTGCGGGCAGCTCCCCCACGCTTCGATTATTGACGATGGCGGCGGCGTCACCAGCCTGTCAGGGCAGAACAACCAGGCCCTAGGTCGTGCCAGCCTGGCCGTTGCCGCGTCCGCCGGGTGCTGCCGAGACCACGGCGTGGTCGAAGGCGTAGACCACCGCGGCGGATCGGTCACGCAGGCGGAGCTTGGCGAAGATGTGGTTGACGTGCGTCTTCACGGTTCCCTCGCTGACGAACAGCTCGGCGGCAATCTCGGCGTTGGTCTTGCCCTGGCCTATAAGCGCGAGCACCTCGCGTTCGCGGCTCGTCAGCGCATCAAGGTCAGAGTCCCGACTGCCTGGCCCGGGCGCAGACTCCGAGGTTGAAGATCGGTAGACGGATAGCACCCGTCCGGTGACGGCCGGATCGAGCCAGGCGCCGCCCTCCGAAACCATGCGGACTGCGCGCTGGAGATCTTCGGCCGGGACGCCCTTCAGGATGAAGCCGGACGCACCGGCGCGGAGGATACCGGCCAGCACCTCGTCATCGTCAAACGTGGTCAGCGCCAGCACGGGCGGACTGTCGTCGCGGCTGCGCAGGTCGCGCGTCGCCTGCACTCCGTCGACCACCGGCATCCGCACATCCATCAGCACGATGTCCGGCGTCAGCTCAGAGACCGCGGCAGTGACCTCACTGCCGTCGGCGCATTCGCCCACGATCTCGAAGCCGAACTCGGAGCGCAGGATGCCGCGCAGGCCGGTTCGCACCAGCTCCTGGTCGTCGACCAGCAGAACCCGGATCATGACGCTTTCTCCCGATGGCGGCTGGGATCCAGCGGCAGCACTGCCACGACCAGCCATCCTGCACCGCCAGGGCCAGCCGCGCAGGTCCCGCCGAGCGCCTCGGCACGCTCGCGCATGTTCAGCACGCCGATACCGCGGCCAGTCCCGGGCCGCCCGGCGGTCTCCACAGTCAGCTGGGCCTCATCAGCCTCCACCTCCAGTCGCACTGTCGTTCGAGCGCCGCGCGCGTGCTTCACCGAGTTGGTCAGAGCCTCCTGGAGAATCCGGTAGAGCGCGAGCCCGGTGGTGGCCGGCAGCCGGCCGATGTCTCCCTCGACGGTGAGCGCGGCGTCGGCGCCCGCCGTCCGGAACTGCTCGACCAGGACCGGCAGCGCGCGGGCGTCGGGCAGCGGCGTGGTGCGACCGTCGTTCCCGTCCTGATGTAGCATGCCGACCGCCATCCGGACCTCATCCAGGCTCTCCCGCCCCAGCCGCTCTGCCTCGGCCAGGGAACGCGCCGCGTCGTCCAGGCCGTGCTCGACGGCCAGCCTGGCACTGGAGACATGCAGGAGCGAGACCGTGAGCGTGTGGGCGATGACGTCGTGCAGTTCGCGGGCGATGCGGTTGCGTTCCTCGGCGCGGGCGCGCTCAGCCAGGCCAGCCTGCGCCTCCCTGAGCTGCGCGACCAGATCCCGCTCGTGCCGCACCAGCAGCCCGGCCGAAACCGCGAGCGTGCTGCCCGCCATCCAGGCTCCCCAGCCCGGGTCAGCGTCGATCCACACCCACTCCACGGCGAAGAGGATCAGCGTCCCGGCCCAGTACACCCCGGCGTCCGGCCGTTCACCGGTCAGCGCCAGCCAGATGCCGGTCAGGCAGACGGCGAACCAGCCGAGACTGGCCGAGTCGCCGTGCCCGAGCACGGCGATCCCGGCGGTGGCCAGCGCGGCGGCGGGCAGCATGAACCGGCGCTGCCGCTTCCAGACGAGCACCGCGCCTGCGCTGACGGCGACCGCTGCCGCGATCGCCGCGACCGCGGGATCGGGCTTGAGCGGGACGAGCCCGATCCCGATCAGGATCGTGAAGACTGCCAGAGCTGCCCAGCGCGACCAGCCCGTGGAGATACCAGCGGGAACGGGCAGGTCGGCAACGCGGCTCACTCTCTGGATGCTACGGCCAGGGGTGGCAAGCACGGCCGGTCTCGGCAGTCGGCGGAGCTAGCTCTTGGCCGGCACGACCGGCGTTGCCGCGTGCCGGGTGGGAAGCGGCCGACGATGCCGCCGCGACTGCGAGACCGCAGCGGAGATGGCGAACAGCGCTGCCCCGTACGGGCCGGCCACCCATAGCGGCCACGGATAGGCCAGCTGGCCGCTCGTGACGGTGACCAGCAGCCAGACGACCACGTTGATCGATACGGCGGTGAACCAGATGCCCCAGAAGACGCGGAGGATGGCCGGGAGGCCGGCGAATCCGGCGCGCCAGCACTGCGGATTCCGGCCGTCGCTGGCGGGGGCTTCCGCAGCTGCAGCATCTGCCGCTGGCACCAGACCCGTCGCCAGCACGGCCCCTGAATCGCGTGCGGGCAGGTCGGCATGCAGCGGCGCGAGGTCGGCGAACGTGACGGCCTGATAGGCCCGCCCCATGCGGTCCAGGTACTCGTCCATCGTCAGGCGGCCGTCTCCGACCGCGCCCTGCAGCAGGTCGACGACGTCCTGCCGGTCGCGGTCCGACGCCCGCATCGTCAGCGTGTTACCCATCTCGCGCCCTCCGCCTGATCTCGCGTGCTGGCTCTCCTCTCAGAGTCGTCCGATCCGGGGCGGATGGCGTCAGCCCGGGGATAGAACTGCGCCTCTAACCGGGGGTGGAGATCCGGACCGCGCTGGCCGGTACGGCCGCGGTGATTCCGGGGTCTGGTGCTGGCAGCCCAGTCGAGAACGGCTACGGAGAGTATCCGTCCGATACACTGCACGTCATCAGCGGGAAAGACTGGGCGCACTTTCTGGCGGGGGCAAGGCACCGTGATCAGCAGGCGGGATGCGTTACAGGCAGGCGTTCTGACGGCCTGCGCGGCCGGGCTCGGTTCCCTGGAGGCGCCGTCCGAGGCGAGGGCGGCAGCCGAAACAGCGGAGCGGGTCAGCCGCCGGGACTGGAAACGGCTGGCTGACGCGCTGTCCTCGCATTCCACCCTCTACCGGCCGTGGGAACCCGACTACCGGCCGCTGGCCATCCCGTTCAACCACCGGTACTCCGGGATCAAGCCTGCCGGAATCGTCGCCTGCGCTACCGCCAGGGACGTCCGCGAAGCGCTCCTGTGGGCCCGGCAGGTCGGTCTCCCTGCCGTCCCCCGCTCCGGGCTCGGCCACAACTACGCCGGATACTCCACCACGACGGGCCTGCTGCTGAACATGGCCCGGATGAAAAGCATCCGCTCCGTGCCGCTGCCCGGCCATGCCCGAGTGCAGAGCTACGGGCCGATGACAGTTGTCCACGACGCGGGAACCGTCACCGTCGGAGCCGGGGTCACCAATCACGATCTGCATCCGATGCTGGAGGACCGGGGGATGTTCGTGCCGACGGGCCGCTGCCCCTCGGTCGGGGTCGCCGGGCTGGTGCTGGGCGGCGGCATCGGCTTCAGCGACAAGATGTTCGGGCTGACCTGCGACCGGCTCATAGCCACGACCCTCGTGCTCGCCGACGGCCGGGTGATCGAGGCCAGCGAGCAGGCTCATCCGGACCTGTTCTGGGCCTGTCGCGGCGGGGCGGGCAACAACTTCGGGGTTCACACCTCGTTCACCTTCAGGTACGAGCAGTTCCATGGCAACGTGGCGTTCTACCAGTTTCGCTGGACCCTGGACTCCGTCTTGCCGGTCATGGCTATGACGCAGCAGATCGTGCAGGACGCCGCTGCCGACAAGCGGTTCCACTGCCGCCTGGGAATCGGGACGCAGGGACGGACCAGGGGCCAGATCCGTGCGAACGCCAACGTCAACGTGATCGGCCAGCACTACGGCACCGTCGAGGAACTGCGCGTTCTCCTCGCCCCGCTGCTGGGCATCGGATCCGCGGCCGAGCGCGCCCGCAACCGCGCGGCCATCCGCGAGGTCACCCCCGGACAGGCGGGCAAGCTGCTGGCCGCGACCACTCCCGTGGACCGGTTCGCGAGCAAGTCAGCGGTCCTGACCTCCCGGACGCTGCTCACCAGCAAGCAGGTCACCGCCGCAGCCGAGCGGCTACTCGAGTGGCCTGGCAGCGGTAACAAGGACGGTGCCGGGATCGCGATGTTCGCCCTGGGCGGGGAGATCAACCGGGTGCCGGCGGAAGCGACCGCGTTCGTGCACCGGCACGGGCTGTTCATTCTCGCTGCCGAAACCTGCTGGGCCGATCACGATGGCCCTGACATCGCCGCCGCGAACTTGCGCTGGCTCGACAGATTCTACGAAGAGATCTTCGGTGGTACGCCCCCCGAGTTTTCGTACCAGAACTTCCCCGATCCGACCCTGAGGGACTGGCGGCGAGCCTATTACGGCGCGAACTACGACCGGCTTGTTCGCGTGAATCAGAAGTACGACCCGACCGGCTTCTTCAGATACCCCCAGGCAATCGGCTCCCGGCGCCGCTAACGGGCCCGAGATGCGCGCCGGCGAGCGCGTGCCGTTCGGCGTCGTGGTGCCAGCCGACCCGGGCGCCAGCCGTAACGAGCGCGTGCCGCAGGCAGCGCCCGGATCAGGCTCCCGGCCGCGCAGCGTGCAGGTCGTCGGAATGCCCGGCGGCCAGCCGTGACCACTGCGCGGTCGGGCGCCCGCCGGTGCGGAACTGGCCGCCGTCGTTCTCCCAGTGCTTCGGCCAGCCCTCGGGCGAGTCCTCGAACTTCTCCTGGCGGCCGTAGACCGTCATGTCCAGCAGCCCGTAGGCGGGGGTCATCACCTCGGGGGCGCGGCCGCTCGTCCAGTAGGTCTCGTACACGCGGTCGCCGTCCCTCAGGTAGGCCACGATCATGCCGAACCAGCGACCGGCCAGCAGCGCGTCGGCCGACTCCTGCGCTGAGTACCAGGGCATCTCATAGCCCATGAAACGCCGGTAGGCGGCGGCCTCCTCGTACGGGCCCTGCGAGAACGTCGCGTAGGTGACGTCGCGCGCGTGCAGGTAGGAGATCTCGCTGACCTGCCCGTTGAAGAACGTGCAGCCCTCGCACTGGTCCTCTGCGGGCTTCCCGTTGTGCCACATGTGGTAGTAGACGACCAGCTGGCGTCGGCCCTCGAACACGTCGATCAGCGGGACGCGGCCCTGCTCGCCGGTCAGCGGGATCGACGGATCGACCTCGACCATCGGCAGCCTCCGCCGGGCGGCCGCGATCGCGTCACCCTCACGGGTGTGCGCCTTCTCCCTGACCAGCAGTCCGTCGAGCTGCGCCTGCCAGCTCGCCCGGTCCGTGACCGGCGGCAGCGGAGCGTTCTCGATGCCCTCCGGCGCCATCTGCACGTTCTCCGGCTTGTTGCTCATCGTGCCTCCCTGCGATAGCTCGCCGCTCTCGCGAGCCTAGCGAGACCTCCGGACATTCGACGAACGACAAAGACCCTTCTGGACACCGGGAACGGGCAATTCCAGCCGACCGCTACCCAGCGGCCGCGGTGAGGGAGACCCGCTCAGGCCAGATCGGCCAGCGCCGGGGCGAGAATTTCCAGCTGCTCCAGATTCGCGCCGACGCTGGCGCCACCGGGGATCAGCGCGACGTGGTCCGCGCCGGCGTCCAGATGTTCCCTGATGAGCGCCGCGATCCGCTCCGGACTGCCGTGCCCGGAAAGCGCGTCGACCAGGCGATCGCTGACCGCGGCCACCTCGTCGGCCGTGAACCCGAGATCCACGAGCGCAGCCGCCCGAGCCGGACTGCGGGCGATGCCGGCGGCAACGCTGTCACGCGCAGCCGCTCGCGCCCGGTCGGCGTCCGCGTCCGCGGTGAACCCGAGGCCGACGACCAGCAGCTTGTCCGGGCCGAGCTGTTCCCTTGTGCGCGCGGTGAACGCGGCCGGCATCCCGGCGGGCATGACCCCGTCCGCGAGCTCGGCGGCCAGCGCGACCATCTTCGGGCCGTTCGCGGCGACGATGCGGGCGTAGGGCGCCCCGGGCGCGGGCGGCTGCACCGGGGCCTTCATCCGCTCGAGGTAGTCGCGCATGGTTGCCAGCGGCAGGCCGAACTCGCGGCCCGCCGCCGCAGCCTGCTGCGGGTAGCCGACGCCGAGGCCGAGCACGAACCGGTCCGGGTACGCCTGCGCGAGCAGGGCCGCTGCCCCGTTCGCGATCTGCGGAATCCGGGCCCAGATATTCGCGATGCCGGTCGCGAACGTGAGCCGCTCGGTTGCCGCCAGCAGCACCGCCACCTGGGCGAGCACGTCCTTGCCGCCGACCGGCTCGTTGGACCAGGCGGCCCGGTAGCCGGCCGCCTCGATCCGGCGCGCCGCCTCACGCTGCCCGTCGATCGACGGCGGCTCGGTGAACGAGGCGGGCACGAACCCGCCGGCCTTGCCGAGCGAGCGCCGCGCCGCGCGGACCACCGTCGTGTCGTCCATGCGAGTCCTTCCCCGAGGCCTGAACTAACACGAGCAACGCTAGTGACGGGGAAGGTAAGCGCCGCCACCGGCGCGGTCACGCTGGCGCGGTCACGCTGGCTTGGTCACACAGTCGCGGTCACACAGTCGCGGTCGCAGTCACACGGTCGCAGTCACACGGTCGCAGTCACACGGTCGCAGTCACACAGTGCTGAGGCCGTAGGCCCGTCTGGCGTTGCCAGACCCGATCATCTCGCTGACTCTGGGCACATCGGCGGGAGACCACGCGCCGCTGGCGGCAAAGTCAGCGGTGATCGTGCCGAGATCCCGCCGGAATCCGGCGGCGCCCAGGTAGTGCAGTTCCGGCAGGCCGAAGGCATCGGAGGAATACAGCATCTTGTAGAACGGGGTGAGCTCCAGCGCCTCAGCGAGCACAGTCGCAGATCGCGCGCCGACGTGGTTGAGCGCCTCACCGACATCCATGTACAGGTGCGGGAACAGCGCGGCCAGCGCGCCGGCCTGGCGGTGGTAGGGGTAGCAGTGCAGCAGCATCACCGGAGTACCGAGGTCCTGGCTAGCCGCCAGGAACTCGTGCAGCAGGGCCGGATCGGACAGGTGCAGCCGCGAGTCCGCATCGCCGTACCCGGTGTGGAACTGCAGCGGCAGCCTGGTATCCAGCGCCGACCAGACGCCGTGCCGGATCAGGACCTGTTCGTCGAGCCTGGCTGATCCTCGCTCCTCAAGTGCGCGAAACCACCGGTCCGCGGCCGCCCTGACGTCAGGCAGCGCCGGCCGCTCCGGGTCCAGGGCCAGCCCTCCCCGGTAGCAGGCGATCGACTTGAAGCCGGCCGCACCGGCGGCTGCAGCGGCGGAGATCGCTGCAGTCAGGTCATCGGCGAACGCCGCCGCGGTGCTGCCGGCCAGGGCTACCCGCTCGGCAATGGATTCCAGCCGGACGATCTCCCGTGCCGGGGTATCGCTCAGCACTGCCAGCTGATCCGGCGTGGTCACCGCCTCGCTCTGGTAGCCGGTGTCCACCAGCCAGGCGCTGACACCGGCCGCGGTCAGCATGCGCCTGGCGACCTCGTCGGTGCCCAGTTCGAGACGGCGGCCCACGTAGTCGTCGGCAGGCGCCAGCGGGCTCAGGTCGAGCAGCGGAGCGCACCAGCGCCGGACGGCGAAGCCGAGCTGGGTGTCGAAGGCGGTTGTCCCCGGCGGCAGCGGCGCCGTCGACTCGGTCAGCATCGTTTCGATGGCGTCGCGGTCAAGGTCGCCCGACACCACCCCGTGGACGTGATGATCGATCAGGACCAGCTCGTCCACGGGGCGCGAGCCGTCAGGCATCCAGCACGGCAGCGTCAGTGCCGCCTTCCTCGCCGAGGATCGAGCCGATCTGATCCACCGAGCCCGGACGCCGGGCCCGCAGCCAGACCAGTGCGGCGATGCCGATTACCAGCCAGACACCGGCGACGTACGGAGTCCACTTGAGGATGCCGGGCGGCGCCGGATAGATCGACCCGTAGAGCGCCGCGCCGAAGACCACCGCGCCGACGAGGGGGACAAGCACGTGCACCAGCGGATTCCACCGCCGGGTGTCCCTCGTCCGGTAGAAGAACACGATGCCGCCGACGCAGAGCATGACGTACACGATGATGATGACCAGCGTGCCGACGGTAGCCCAGAAGTAGTAATTGCTGAACGGCTGGCCGAACGCGGCGTCGGACAGCGGGTAGCCAATCAGCAGCGCCATCAGCACCGATACGATGGTCACGGTCAGCGTCGCAGTCACCGGTGTCTTGAACCGGGGGTGAGTGCGGCCGAAGGCGGCGGGCAGCACGCCCTCGCGGCCCATCGCGAACAGCGTACGGGCGGCGGCGGTCGCACACGCGACGCACACGATGAAGGCCGAGCACATGCCGCCGATCTCGACCAGCGTGCCCAGCCAGGCTCCGACGAATGTGGTCGCGGTGGTCTTGAGCGCGACCGGGTCGGCCGCGAACGCGGCGCCATTCTTGACCCCGAACCCGATCGTGATCGAGTAGGTGGTCCACAGGTAGAACACCACCGCGAACAGCGTTGCGGCGATCACCGCGATCGGGATGTAGCGGCGCGGGTTCGCCGTCTCCTCGCCGAAGTCGGCCGCGGTCTCGAACCCGATGTAGGAGGTGACGCCGAGGATGATGCCGTAGAAGACGCCGTTGAAGCCGCCGGACAGGGTGTGGCCGAAGGTAAACGCCGACAGTGCCTGGCCGTGGCTGCCTCCCTTCGCGGTGGTGACCAGGTCGACCAGCACGATGATGGCCACCGTGGCGATACCGACGATCAGCTGCACCCTGGTGGTGACCTTGATCCTTATCGTTGACAAGATGACGAACAGCACCATGCCGATGAAGAAAAACAAGATCCAGAAGCCGGCGCTCAGCCCGAGCAGGTTAGCGGCGAGGTAACCGACCCCGGACATGGTCATCGGCACGAAGCAGATGAAGCCGAAGAAATACAGCCAGCCGGCCATGAAGCCAGCGTGCTTGCCCAGGCTCCGGCTGGCGTAGGTGTAGGCGTAGCCGGCTGACGCCATCCGGCGGGTGAACCCGATGACGACGAAAGCGAGCGCCAGGCAGGCGATGCCGCCGAGCAGGAACGCGAGCGGCGTGGAACCGCCGGCCGTCGTTGCCACCCCGGAGACGTTCAGCAGCATCGCCATGCCGGGTGCGAGCACCGACACGGAGATCGCGATCGCGTCCCACAGGCGGAGAGAGCCGTGCGCGAGCTCGCCGCTGGCGGCGCCCACAATCAGGTCGGGACTGGTCTTGGCCATGGCTCCGGTCCTTTCTTGTCCGTTATTCCGGCGCGCTTACTCCGGCGCTGCTCCGCCCGGTTCGGTCATCAGCACTGTGTTCTCGTCCAGCACGTAGTCGAAAGCCAGCGGCGCGCAGTCCAGCTCCGCCAGCCAGTTCATGAACTTCACGTGCACCGGGTGGGCCCGGTAGGCGTTCATGGCGTCGACGTCGGGAAATTCCGTGTACAGCAGGTAGGCGTAGCCGCGGTTGCGGGCGCCGGTCAGGTCGGTGCCGAGGCGGCACTTGGTCATCAGCCCGATCTGGCTGGGCCACGACGCGACCATCTCGCGCATCTGGGCGGCCTCGCTCGCGCTGAGCTCACGCGGGAAGCTGAACAGCACGATGTGCTGCATCGACATCGCGGTTCCTCCTCAGTAGAACTCGAAGTACTCGCGCATTTCCCAGTCGCTGACGTCCTGGCCGTCCGGCGGGGGCGCCTCCGCGACGGCGGCCTCGTACCGGGCTACCTCCGACCGCTTCATCTGCAGCAGGTAGTCGACCAGGGTGTCGCCGAACGACTTGCGGAAGAACGCGTCCTGCTCCAGCGCCTTGATGGCATCCGCCAGCGAGGCGGGCAGAGGTGCGTTGCCGGTGGCGTAGGGATCCGACTCGACGGGCGGAGGCGGGACGAGCTCGCGGCGGACTCCGTCGAGACCGGCCGCGATATTCGCCGCCATGTACAGGTAGGGGTTGGCGGCCGGCTCGCCCATCCGCATTTCCACGTGGCTGTTGGTGTCGCCCGGCGCGCCCTGGATGCGGACCAGCGCCCCCCGGTTCTCCAGCGCCCAGCACACCCGGTCGGGGGCGAACGAGTAGGGGCGGAACCGCTTGTAGCCGTTGACCGTGGGCGTGGCGAACAGTGTCATGGGAAGCGCGTGCTCGAGCAGGCCGGCCACGAACTGCCGGCCGCAGGCAGACAGGAAGTCGTCCTGGCTGGCGAACACGTTGCGCCCGTCCTGTCGGGATAGCAGCGACTCATGCAGGTGCCAGCCCGACGAGAAGAAGTTCGGCAGGGCCTGCACATGAAGCTCGCGAGCAGACCGCGCCGCTGGCAGATCTGCTTGACGGCCGATCGGAAGAGCACGACCGCGTCGGCGGCAGCCAGCCCGCTGATCGGGCTGAAGCTGAATTCCATCTGACCGGGGCCCCACTCGTCCTCCATCGAGCGGGGCGGCAGCCCGAGAGCCGTCAGCCCGTCGCGAATCGACTCCAGGGTGCTCGTCACGGAATCCAGCCGCACCTCGGACAGGTACTGGTAGCCGCGCTGAAACACGCTGACAGGCGGCGGCGGGGGTGTGAAGCCGGCGTTTCCCGGAGTGAGGTGATCGGAGTCGACCTTGACGATGTAGTACTCGACCTCGATGCCTGCCAGGTAGTCGAAGCCCGCCTCACCCAGATCAGCGAGCGTGCGACGCAGCAGGCCGCGCCCGTCGAGCGGCACCGGCTGGCCGCTGGAGAAATACGCGTCGCACAGCATCCAGCCGGTCCGGTCGGCCCAGGGCAGCACACGGAACGACGAGGCGTCGGGTACCAGCACGACGTCCGGGAATCCGGTGAACTCGTCGATGCCGAAGCCGCCCCCTGCGGCGAAGGCGGGCACGAACACCTGATTGCCGGTGTCGAGGCTGTAGATGGCGCCGGAGAAGTCGAGCCCGTTTGACATCGCCGTGATCGCCACCTCGGGCGACAGTGCCTTGGCGCGCGGCTGCCCGTGCTGATCCACGATCACCAGGCGCACGGTGCGCAGGTCCAGCTCGCGGATCCTGGCGGCTACCTCCTGCGCCGCGGCGGCCTGCTCAGCGGTATAGAGGCCGTGCCTCGCGACGAAGCCTGGCTGGCCGACCCCGTCGACGTTATGCCCGCTGCCGTCCGGGCTGCTGGTTGTCACCTGGCTGTCCTCCGAATCGGGAGATGGGGTCTACGGGCGTAGCGTCCGTCCGGGTCTGGCCTCGGTACGGCGCGTGCTCATCTGCTCAAGCAGCGCCGCGGCGAAGTTGTCCGGTTCCACGTCGGCGAGCGACAGGAAGGTCTCGGTCCGCTGGACGCCGTTGATCTGGAAGATCTCCTCCAGCAACAGCTCGCGCAGGTGCGCGTGATCCCGGACGCGGAGCCGGACCAGCAGGTCCAGGCTGCCGGTCACCACACTCATGTCCTGTGCCTCAGGGAGCGCGCGGATTGCCTTGATGATCTCGCTGAGTTCCACGCCCGGGCCTGCGGTCACCGCGAGGTACACCACGACCGGGTAGCCAAGCGCGGCCCAGTCCACGTCCACGCGGTAACCGCGGATAGCTCCCATTCGCTCGAGCCGCGCCAGCCTGTCGGCGACCGCCGGCGGCGACATCTCGATCTGCCTGGCCAGCGCCCGCTGCGACTGGCGTGCGTCCCTGGCCAGCGCGTGCAGCAGGGCGAGGTCGAGGTCGTCCACCTCGACCTCAGGCGCAGCGGCGGTGCGAACCTCGGTCAGCTTCGCGAGGGGAGCAGAGCTAGATGCCATTTGCCAGCCAGTCAGTCGGCTAATCACATGAAGCGCGTTATGCTGGTTACGTCGGTGTTTACTTGTGTAAGCCCGAAGTTGCAGAATTCTTACATTTGTAAAATCTGCTGTCAAGGGACGGAAGCACGGAAATGACCGCAGTGGCTGGCGAGTACGACATCAGTAACCCGCAGACCGGGACGGGCGCCGGCGGCACCGATCAGGCCGTAGCGGAGCGCGACTGGAGCTCGGGCCTTGCGCTCCGCACCCGCAGCCTTGGCAGCGGAGAGATCACTGCGATCCTGGCCCTGGCCGGCGCAACCGACATCATCACGTTCTCGGGCGGCTTCCCGGATCCGGCCACGTTCCCGTCCCGGACGCTGTCGGAGATCGCGACCCGGCTGATTGCCGGTGACCCCGGCGTGGCGCTGCAGTACTCGGCCACTGAAGGACTGGCCAGCGTGCGCGACTACGTCAGCGGCCGGATCGCCTCGCTTGAGGGCCGGGCCCCTGGCCCGGGCGAGCTGATGATTACCAGCGGCGGCATCGACTGCATGGAGCTGCTCGCCAAGAGCTATATCGATCCCGGTGACGTCGTCGTGGTCGAGGCACCGACCTATCTGGGCGCGATCATGGCGTTCCGTGGCTACGAGGCCGACGTGCGCGGCGTGCCGGTGGACAGCGACGGGATGCGCGTGGACGTGCTGGCTGACCAGCTGGCCTCTGGCCTTAGGCCCAAGATCCTCTACACGATCCCTGACTTCCAGAATCCGACCGGGCTGAGCATGAGTGCGCAGCGACGCGGCGAGCTGGTCGCGCTCGCCCGCCGCTACGGGTTCCTGATCGTGGAGGACGTCGCCTACCGCGACCTCGGTTTCGTCCATGCGCCGCCGCCCAGCCTGTGGTCGCTGGCGCCGGAGACGGTCCTGCAGGCCGGAACGTTCTCCAAGATCTTCTGCCCCGGTGTGCGGATGGGCTGGGCTGCCGGGCCGGAGCAGATCATCAGTCAGCTGATCGTGGCCAAGCAGAACTCCGACCAGTGCTCTGGTGCGCTCGGGCAGCGGATGCTGGAGGAATACGGCCGGGGCGGCCACCTGGACCGGCAGCTCGTCGACTCGCGTGCGCTGTACAAGCGGCGGGCCGAGCTGATGGCGCAGGCCCTGGCCACTCACATGCCCGAGGGCGCGACCTGGACGCGGCCGGAGGGTGGCTTCTACATCTGGCTGACCGCACCCGGCGGCGTGGACACGGTCGCGCTGTCCGCCGCAGCCAGCGCGCGGAAGGTGGCGTACGTGCCGGGGCGGCCGTTCTATCCGGGCAATGAGGGCGCCGCGCAGATCCGGCTGGCCTATAGCCGCGTCCGTGACGAGCTGATTGACGAGGGCATCCGCCGCATCGGCGACGTGCTGAAGGAAGCCTGACGGAACAGTAAACCGCTGACGGGACAATGAACCGCTGGAGGCATAGTGACTGACACATCGCTTGGTGACGCGGAGAGCCATTTCACCACTGAGGCACTGGGGGAGCCAGCCGGCCCCGGCCGCTACGTGAGCCTCGATTCCATCACCCCGGTCGAGTTCGTGTCCGGTCTCGGATTCCAGCCGGTGCTCGGGCAGCGGGCGATGGCGAACTTCGTCACCTTCCAGCCGCGCACGGAGGCACCCCGGCACGTGCACGAGGAGGAACAGATCGTCATCATGCTGGAGGGTGAGCTGGTCTTCGACCTCGACGGCGACGTGCGCACGCTGCGCAAGGGTGACGTCGCCGTCATCCCGGCGTGGGTGCCGCACGGCGCCTGGACGACCGACACCGGCTGCGTGGAAGTCGATGTGTTCGTCCCTCCCCGGCAAAGCCTGCTGAAGCTGGCCGAGGCGCAGACACCGGACGACCGGGAGATCGGAGCCTAGGTGGACCTCGGGCTGGCCGGCCGCACGGCGATTGTTACCGGCGGATCGAAGGGCCTGGGCAAGGCCATCGCCGCCGAGCTGAGCGCCGAGGGCGTGTCCGTGGTGATCTGCTCGCGCCATCCCGGCGAGGTTGAAGCGGCGGCCGCCGAGCTGACCGAGCAGGCGGCCAAAGCCGGACCGGCGGCCGGGTCCGTTGCGGCGATGACCTGCGACGTGACTGATCCGGACCAGGTCACGGCGTTTGTGGCCGCCGCCATATCGGAGCTGGGCGGGCTGGACATCCTGGTCAACAATGCCGGCGCCGCCCGGCCCGGCCGGTTCGCCACGCTGACCGATGACGACTGGCACGCTGACATCGAGGTCAAGCTGTTCTCGCAGATCCGGTGCACCAGGGCCGCGCTGCCGCAGCTGCGGGCCAGCAGTGCGCCGCGCGTTATCAACATCAACGCCGTCTACGCCCGGTATCCCGATCCCGCGTTCCTGGCGTCGGCGGTGAACCGGGCGTCCTGCCTGAGCCTGTCGAAGGCGCTGTCGATCGAGCTGGGCCGGGAAAATATCCTGGTCAACAGCGTGAACATCGGCCTGGTCGAGACTCCGCAGTGGGAGAACATTCACCAGCGCAGGGCTCCCGACCTGCCGGCCGGGGAGTTCTTCGGGCAGCTGGCTGCGGCCGAGGTGCCGCTCGGCCGGTTCGGCCGGCCAGACGAGGTCGCCGGGCTGGTTGCATTCCTGGCGAGCGACCGGGCTAGCTATATCGCCGGGGCGTCGATCGACGTGGCCGGCGGAATGGGCAAATTCCTTTAACGGAACGAGGTGTCATGTGCCGGCTGCTTGGCTACTGCGCGCGCGGTGATCGGTCGCTCGAGGACCTGATCGGGCCAGACGGGCTCAGCCAGTTCACCGGCCTGTGCGCACTGCACGGCGACGGCTGGGGGATGGCCTGGTACGAGGGCGCTGAGCCGGTCATCCGCAAGTCGCCGCTGCGCGCCGACAGCGAGCCCGAGTTCGAGAAGCTGACCCGGGAGCCGCTGGCTGACCTGGGGCTCGTGCACCTCCGCTGGGCGACTCCCGGCCTTGGCGTCAGCGAGTACAACAGCCACCCGTTCAGGTACGGCCAGTACGTGCTGGCGCACAACGGCGCCATCCACCCGCAGGACCGCCTGGGCGAGATGCTGCCGCCGTCGTTCGAGCGGCAGCTGGCCGGTACCACCGACAGCGAGCGGTATTTCCTGCTGATCATGGAGCGGCAGGCCGCCAGCGGCGGGGACATGGTCGCCGCGATCGCGCACGCCGCCGCCGACATCGAGCACCGGTTCGACGCCAACAGCCTGAACGCGGTCCTGCTCACGCCCGACACGCTGTACGGGGTCTGCTGGCACACGCGCTCCAAGGTGCCGGAGGCCAAGCTGCGGATGGCCGGGCACGACCGGGCCGAGATCGAGGCGTACTTCGACCTGGCGTACCAGGCGGACTCCGAGGCGGTCGTGGTCGCGAGCTCAGGGTGGCCGCAGCCGGGCTGGACGCCACTGCCCAACCGGCACGTGCTCGTCGTTGACCGGGCAACGCTGCACACCGCGGTACTGCCCCTGTAGCCCTGCACCGGCCGCGCGGCGCCGGTCACACGGCGCTGGCCGCGCGGACGCGGACAAGCGCCCCGGCAGCCAGCAGACCGCCGGGGCGCCCTGCGCATACCTGGGTGTGCCCGCCGCGCTGATCTGGCCGGGGCGTACCGTCAGAGGAACAGGATCACTTTCGCAAATGGGGGGAAACATGGCCGTACTGGCGAGTCTGACTGCTGCCGGGATGGACACAGCGACCTATGACCAGGTCTCGGCGCACCTAACCGACCTGATCAAGAAGCAGCCGGGCTTCGTGATGCACATCGCTTACCCGATCACTGGCGGGTTCGCCGTCGGCGAGGTCTGGAACAGCAAGGACGAGTTCGACGCCTGGTTCACGCAGAACGTCCAGCCCAACGTTCCCGCGGTCCAAGCCGAAGTGACCGAGCTGTACTCGGTCCTTCAGCCCTAGCGGCATTTACCAGCCGGGAACGAGGTCGGCTTGCACCGCTGCCGCCAGCACCGGCGCGGCCGACTGAGTCGAGAGAGCTGAGGCGACCGATCACCGGCGGCGCGGCACGCGCCGCACGGGCTTACTGATCCGCGTGTCACCGCCAGGGCTAGCTAGCTGGCGCTCGAGGGCTGTGAACGCCTCGATGACCTCGGGCGCCTCGAAAGCACGGTTGCGGCGTCCGACGTTGACCTGGCGAACGATTCCAGCCTCGCAGAGCTTTGCCATGCCGCCATTGACTGCCGTGAAGGAGCGGTCGATGAGGCGTGCCGCGGCGGGGACGGTCATGATCGGCACGCCGGGCAGCGTCCGCAGCAGGACGTCAACTGCGGAGTTCGCACGGACGGGACCGAGGCGCGCTCGCCAGGTTTCTTGCAACTGCACCGCGTTTTCCTCGAAGCTGGCCGCGTCCGCCACTGCCCGTCCGCACGCTGCCGCGAATCGCCCGATCCACAGGTTGATCCCGTCCCGAGCCGTCGTCGAGGTGGCCGGTCCCCGATACCTGGTCGCATCCAGGCCGAGCACATAGTCGTCGGCCCAGGTCGCCAGGACCAGCGAGACCGGCGGCATAACGCGAGTCGCGAGCCCTCGCCTCCGCAGAACGAGCTGGATCAGCGCCCTCCCAGTCCTGCCATTGCCATCGACGAACGGGTGGATGGTTTCGAACTGCGCGTGAGCGATAGCAGCCTGAGCGACGGCCGGGATCTGGTCGGTGTTGCAGAAGTGGCACAGGTCGTCAAGCAGGTCGGTCACGTGCTCTGGCGGCGGGGGCACGAAGGCGGCCGAGCACGGGTTGTAGCTGCTGCCGCCGATCCAGTTCTGCTCGACGCGGATCGCTCCTGCGTGGGCTTCCAGCCGGGTTCCGCTGAGGAGCCGGTGATGGAAGTCCAGCAGCAGATTCATGGTGATCGGCTCGCCCGGGCTGATACTACGGATGGCGGTCGCCATCGCGTCGATGTTGCCGAGCACCTCTGCCGCGGTCACATCGGAAGGCTCTTCGCCGAGCTCAACGGCTGCCTCGGCCCTAAGCAGGCGCCGCGCTCCAACCTCCAGGCCTTCGATGCGCGATGACGCCACGCTCTCGGCGCGCAGGAGGATGCGAGCGAGCGCCTCGGTATCGACGAGCGTCTCGGCCTGAGCGTCCAGGACTGCAATGGCCCGCTCGGCGTCGGCAACGTCGGCGGCCGCCTCGCTGCTGAGCACGATCTCGCGGTCGGCGAGGGTGTCAGGCAGGTAGGCCTCGTAATCACAGGATCGCCGGTCACGCCGGGCAATTCCGGTGCTCACGTCGCTGACCCAGTGCTTGCGAATAACCTTCGCCACGTCTCCTCCTTATTCAAGGTTATCAGTTAACCTGCAATAAGGAGGCGCCTGTCACAGTTCCGGACGTGCGGCCCTGACTTGAGTCCTACCTTGAGCTCTCGCAGCCAACGGCATATCCGGGCCATGACGGGGCACCAGAACGGGATGGCGTCCTACTCCGTGAACCCGGAGGCCGTGACCTTCGCCCGGCAGCTCATCGACAAGGGCCAGTACGTCCTGTCCAGCGACTGGGGCCAGGTTCAGCCGAGCGCCAGCCAGCAGAACGAGTACCTGGAGAAGCACTCCTGGGACGACTACTCCCGCTGGCATCTCGGTCTCACCGATGGCGCGAATGACGAGACTAAGGCCCGGTACGCGTTCGTCTTTGGCGACTTCCGCCGACTGCACCGCATGGGTCTCATCGCCTGCCAGTACCGCGCCGCCGAGTGGCGTCACAAGGAGATCGAGCTGGCAGCTCACGATCTGCTCCAGCGCCTCGACAGCAGGCAGTCCTAGCCCGGGGAGCCAGCCAGCCGCCGGGCTGATCCGCTGCCGGCTCAGTAGCCTGCTTCTATGGACAAATCGGCGGACACCAACGCGGCGATCTGGCAATCGCAGGAGATCGTCGCGAACTGGGTGAAGGAAGCGGATGCCCAGGAGCGCAAGCGCGCATCGCAGCGGCGGCTGATGGCCGACCTCCTTCCGTTCGGCGAGAACGAGGAGTTCACCTTCCTGGACCTGGGCGCGGGGCCGGGAGCCGCCTCGCGCGCGATCCTGGAAAGGCATCCGCGCAGCCTGGCGATACTCGCGGACTTTTCCGCCGAGATGATACGCGCGGGAGAGCCGGGGCTGCAGCCGTTCGCCGGGCGCTACCGCCACGTTGAGTTCGACATGACCTCAGGCGAGTGGCCTGCGGAGATCCCGGCGGCGGTCGACGCCGTGGTGACCTCGATGTGCGTCCATCACCTGACCGATGAGCGTAAGCAGGGTCTGTTCGCCGAGATCTACGATCATCTGGCTCCCGGCGGCTGGTACCTGAACTATGACCCGGTGAGCGCATCCGATCCGCTGGTGGAGGCGGCCTGGCAGCGGGCCAGCGACCGCGAGGACCCGGAGGCGGCGGATCACCGGCTGCACCGCACCCCCGAGCAGCAGGCACGCTGGGAAAACCACGTCCGCTACATCATCCCGCTCGACCGCCAGCTGGACTATCTGCGCTCAGCCGGCTTCCACGGGATCGACGTCTTCTGGAAGAAGCTGGAGAACGTCATCTACGGCGGCTACCGGCCGCAGTGATCATGAGCCCGCCGCGTCCGTGGTGCGTTTGCTGCTGCTATAGCGACAGCAGACGTACCACGGAGCCCCGCGACAGCGGCTCGTGCCTTAGCGTGGGCAGGTGGGCGAGGCTAGCTGAGGCAGGGTGAGGACGATCGACCTCGAGAAGCGGATGGTCGTCGAGTACGGCATTGAGGTGGATAACGTCTGGCTGCCGCTCGGCATGCTCCGGCGGCTGGACGAGCACGGGCCCTGGAACGTGCCGTTCACTGAGGCAACGCCCGAGCAGGCCAGCGTCCTCGTCGCCCACGGGCTCGCCGAGCGTCATAACACCGGGCTGGCCCGCGGGAACGCCCTGCGCAACTTCGTCGATGCGCTCCCGTTCGCGCCGACGCAAAGCTTCGGCAAGATCCCGCCGCCTGGGAACGGGCAGCCGGGCGACGGGAACTAAGGAAGCCTGCCGCCGCCCGGCCCGACCGTCGCTACATGTCGGAGAGGGTCTCCTGCAGAACCTTGTCGATGTCCTTGGGGTCGACGCCGAGCTCCTCGGCCGTTTGCTTCTCGGCCCGGGTCACGGCCTTCTGGATCGCGGCCTCGACCTTGGACTCGCCGACGACTACCAGGCCGGCCTCGCCGGGGTCGATGAAGTCGCCCAGTTCCTTGGCGCGCGACCGGGACATGCCCTTGGCCAGGTGGCCGCTCACGCCGCCGATGACGCCGCCCACGGCAGCCGCGCCGAGCACAGCCGGCGGGAACAGAACGCCGACCGCAGCACCCGCGGCGATACCCCACCAGGCGCCATGGCGAGTAGCAGTCTCGTCCTTGTTCTCGTGTACCTTGCCGCGCTCGTCCTTGGTGACGATTGCGGCGTCGTAGGAGCCGACCAGGCCGCCGGCGTGGAGATCCTTGACGGCCTCGTAATCTGCTCGCGCCGCAAGCTCGTCCGGGTATGTAGCGATGTAAACGAACGTGCCATCGGTCTTGGCCACCGCGGCCTCCTCAGGTCGTCGCAGTCTGCGTGACTCTCACAGGCTGCAGGCCACGGACCAGTTCCGGCATCACCCGCCCGGGGTGAATCCCGGGCGGCCGGGGGCTAGCCCGTCCGGGCCAGCCCGTCAGCCCTCGTCGTCCTCCCAGAAAGCCCTGACCTCGACCGTGCCGAAGCGCGCGACCGGATGCCGGGACGCCACCTCGACTGCCTCCTCGAGGCTTGCGCACTCCAGCAGGTCCAGCCCCGCGATGTGCTCCTTGGTCTCCGCGAACGGGCCGTCGGCTACCAGCAGGTCTCCATCGCGGACTCGCACTGACCGGGCCTCAGCCACTGGCCGCAGCTGATTTCCCAGCAGCCGGACACCGCGGCCGTCCATCTCGGTGACCCAGGCCTCGGTGGCCGGGCCGATCGCCGCGCGCTTCTCCGTACTGAGCTGGACCGATTCGTCGACGCAGATCAGCAGCAGGAATCTCATTGTCGCCTCCTTGTGATGAGCGGTTCCGGTACCTGAGTCAGGCCGGCCGCGGCCGGCGCGCCGCCGGCAGCGGCAGGCCCAGCCACGGTAGCCGGGTCACCCGTCCGCCATACATCCGGCGGGCTCCGCGCGCGCGCCGGACGGCGGCCGAGTGCTCCTGCTTGTCCCTGATGACTTCGGCAGCGATCGCCTGCATTGTCGCTGGATGCATGACATCTCCCTGATCCGGGCCCGCGGGCCCTTGCCATCGGCCATCTGATCGGCCGTCACTTCCACGACGAACCGGGACCGCCGTTTTGGACCGCGACGCGAACGTGCGATGCCGCTGTGACGTCAGGACGCCTGGCATGACGACGGGTCAGCTGGGAAGAGGCATTGCCCGGCCGGGCGACCCGGCGACCGAATAATCTGGCGCACGGGGATCTGGCCCTGGGGGATAAGGAACATGAGAACATCGACGACTCCGTGGATGCGGCTCACCCGCCGGCTGGGCCGTGGCCGCAATCCGCTGCGGCGCCGGGCGGACGTGCTGGACGCGTGGCTGACGCCTGCGGCGGTCATTGTCTTCCTCGCTCTGTTCCCGCTTGTCGTGACCGTGACCGGTTCGCTGGTGCGCGCGGACAACGCCGTCATTGAGCGGGCACAGTCGTCGTGGCACCCGGTTCACGCGACGATTCAGCGCACGGCACCCGGCACGGCGCAGCCCGGCTACGGAGCCAGCGAGTGGCAGGACCCGACCCGGGCCCGCTGGACCGCCGACGGGAGGACGCATACCGGCTACGTGCCCGCGCCCGCCGCCGCCAGGGCGGGCGCCACCGTCACGGTCTGGGTGGACGGCGCCGGGAACGTCCAGCTGGAGCCGATGACAAAGGCCGAGGCGCATGAACGTGTCATCGAGTCGACGCTCAGCGTGCTCGCCATCCTCGCGGCGCTCCTGATTGCACTGACCCAGCTCGCCCGCTGGGCCATGGACCGCCGGCGTCTCGCCAGCTGGGAGTCGGCCTGGCTGTCAGTCGGCCCGGTCTGGAGCCGCCAGGGCAAGTAAACCCCGCAAAGCATCAGGACGGGAACGCACCGGCCCGGCCGCCTGGGGGGCGGCCGGGCCGGGTCATCGCTGCTCTCGCCCGCAGGCGGTGAGATGCGGCGATCGCTAACTGCTGACTGTCTCGCGGGTCAGCTGCTGACCGGCCTGCTCCGCGATCTCCTGCTCAGCCGGGCCGGACAGCTCGGCCGCCGCGGCCGGGACCAGCCTCTCGTCAGCCGCCGCTGGCCGCGGGATCCCCCGGAGGGCGAAGAAGCTGACGACGGCTCCGGCGGCGACCAGCGCGACGGTGAGGATCAGGCCGGAGTGGTAGCCGTGCAGGTACGCACTCGCCGCGTCCTGCCCGGCGTGCAGCGCTGAGCTCTGCGACGAGCGGAGGACGGCCCCGATGATCGTGATGCCGAGCAGGCCCGCCACCTCACGGGAGGCGTTCAGCAGCGCCGAGGCGACGCCAGACCGCTCCGGCGGCGCCGAGTGCAGTACCGCGTTCGTCAGCGGGACGTTCATCAGGCCGCCGCCCGCGCCGAAGATGAGGAACCCGGGCATGAGGGTGGCGAATGTCGCGCCTCCGCCGAGCCGCCCGAACAGGTACAGGCCGGCGGCCATCACTGCCATGCCGAGCGCGACGGTCTGGTTGGGCCGCAGGAAACGGGAAACCGGCCCGGCGAGTCCGGCGAACGCCGCCATGCACAGCGCCATCGGCACGAAGGCAAGCCCGGCCTTCGTGGGCGAGAAGCCGAGGATGGTCTGCAGGTAGATCGAGGTGAAGAAGTAGATGCCGAAGATCCCGAAAGCCCACAGCATCATGGTGACCGTTCCGCCGGCGAAGATCCGCGAGCGGAACAGCCGCATCTCGACCATCGGGTGCGCGGAGCGGGACTCGATCACCGCGAATGCTGCTGCCGCTGCCGCCGCGAAGGCGAACGTGCCGAGGATGAGCGGTGACGTCCAGCCCTTGTCGTGGCCGTCGATCAGTGCGTAGGTCAGCGCGAACAGCGCTAGCGCCGAGCTGATCAGGCCGGGGATGTCGAGACGCCGCACGATGGACGGGTCGCGGGACTCCTGCGTCGCGAAGACCGCGATGAGGAGCGTCACGATGCCGACCGGCACGTTGATGAAGAAGATCCAGCCCCAGTGGAAGTGCTGGCTGATGAAACCGCCGATCAGCGGGCCGAAGGCGAGCGCCATCGCGCCGATCGCCGTCCAGATGCCGATGGCGGTGGTGCGCTCCCTGACGTTCTGGAACGTCGCCATGATGATCGCCAGCGTCGTCGGGACGACCAGCGCGGCTCCGAGGCCCTGCACTAGCCGCGCGCCGATAAGCTCGGCGCCGCTGCCGGCCAGTCCCGCTCCGAGCGAGCCGAGCATGAAGACCGACAGGCCGATCAGGAAGAGCCGCCGCCGCCCGTACAGATCGGCGAGCCGGCCGCCGGCCAGCAGCAGTCCGGCGAACACCAGGATGTAGCTGCTGACGACCCATTCCAGCCCGCCGAGGGACAGGTGCAGGCTGCGCTGGATGGTGGGGATCGCGACATTCGTCACGTTGTTGTCGAGGTAGGTCATGAAGGCGGCTAGTGACATCGCCACCAGGGACCACCAGCGTCTGGACATTGCCGGGCTCCTCCCGAGTTCCATGTACCGCGTACTTGTACGCTGCTCGCGTACGACGTTCTTATACGTTGTATATGGCCACCTTGCCTTGTACGGCGTATAGTTGTCAAGTGATGGCACCAGCACAGGCACGAGAAGCGGACCGGACCCGGCTGACCAAGCAGGCCGTGGTCGATCGCGCGCTGGCCCTGGGGGATGCCGAGGGCCTGGAGAAGCTCACCATCCGCCGGATCGCGGCCGAGCTTGGCGTGACCCCGATGGCGCTGTACTGGCACTTCCGGAACAAGGAAGAGCTGCTTGCTGGCCTCGGCGACCAGGTCTGGAGCGAGCTCGACACCGACGTCGATCCGGATGCGCCCTGGGACCTTCAGCTCCGCGGCCTGCTGGAGTCGCTGCTGCACGTGCTGCGCGCGCACCCGTGCGCCTCGCAGCTCATCCTCGACGGCGAGAAGAACAGCAGCGCCGCGCTCATCGCGTCCGAGACGGCGCTCGACGTGCTGCGCCGCGGCGGATTCGATGCCGAGCGGGCGGCTGAGATCACTCGCAACGCGCTGTTCACCGGCCTCATGCTGGTGATGAGCGAGCCGGGCTTCGATCCTGCGATCAGTCCGGCGGCGAAGGCCGAGGAGCAGCGCAAGCAGCACGTGCGGCTCGCGCTGCTGCCGCCCGACAAATATCCGTGCCTGGTCGAGGCAGCGCTCCCGATGTCGTACTCCGATCCGGAGTTCCACTACCAGTTCGGGGTCGACCTGTTCGTCGCCGGCGTGAAGGCGCTCGCCGCTCAGAACTGACTCGCGCCGGACGGACTCCCGCGGAGTACTGATTCGCGCAGTACTGATTCGCGCACAGCTGATCTCGCGGGGCGTTATTCGCTTGGCCCTGGCGGCGGTGCACCCGGTAAGTTCGGAGTTCTGACGTTACTGGGGAGGGGTTCGGGGTGGCAGAGGACGGACCGGGACCGGCGATTCTCGTCGAGGGCCTGACGAAGTCGTTCGGTGACGTGCACGCGCTGCGCGGCATCGACCTGGTGGTGCCGCGCGGGACGGTGCTCGGCGTGCTGGGACCGAACGGCGCGGGCAAGACCACGGCCGTCCGCATCCTGACAACCCTGCTGCTGCCGGACAAGGGCCGCGCCCTGGTGGACGGCCGTGACGTCGTGCGCCAGGCTGCCGCGGTGCGCCGCTCGATCGGGCTGTCGGGGCAGTCGGCGGCGATCCAGGAGGAGCTGACCGGCCGCGAGAACCTTGAGATCATCGGCCGCCTGTTCCACCTGAGCTGGCCTGCGGCGCGCAGCCGCGCGACCGAGCTGCTCGGCCAGTTTGACCTCAGCGACGCGGCCGACCGGTCGGCCAAGAACTACTCCGGGGGCATGCAGCGCAGACTCGACCTGGCGGCGAGCCTGGTCGGCCGCCCGCAGGTGCTGTTCCTGGACGAGCCGACGACCGGCCTTGACCCGCGCTCGCGGCTCGGTATGTGGGACATTATCCGGTCGCTGGTCGAGGGCGGGACGACGCTGCTGCTGACCACCCAGTATCTCGACGAGGCCGACGAGCTGGCGAACGAGATCGTCGTGATCGATCACGGCCTGGTCATCGCGGCCGGGACGGCCGAGGAGCTCAAGAGCCGGGTCGGCGGTGACGTGCTTGAGTTCACGGTGCCGGACCGGTCCCGGATCAGCGATGCCGTCAGCGCGATCGTGAATATCGGCGAGGGCGAGCCGCACGCGGACAAGGAGACCGGCGTTGTCAGCGTGGGCGTCGGCGGACGCGGCTCCGATGCGCTCGTCGACGCCGTGCGCAGCCTGGACGGCGCGGGCGTGCGGACACAGGGCCTCGCCCTGCGGCGGCCGTCGCTCGACGACGTGTTCCTCGCGCTGACCGGGCATGCAGCCGAGGAGGAAGAGCAGGCCGTTAAGGGCCGCCGCGGCCGCGGCCGGGGCAAGGGACCTAAGGGCGACGACACGAAGGCGGCGTCATGACCACTGCAACCGCTCCCGCGATGACGCTGCCCGACGAGCCGAGCATGCTGACTCGCTTCCGCTGGGCCGTGACTGACACCCTCACGATTACCCGGCGGAATCTGATTGTCTGGACGCGCGTTCCCGCCTATCTGGTTTTCACGGTCATCCAGCCAGTGATGTTCGTGCTGCTGTTCCGCTATGTCTTCGGCGGTGCGATCAAGATCCCGGGCGGCATCCCCTACGTCGACTTCCTGATGCCGGGGATCATCGCGCAGACGGCCGCGTTCGCGACGTTCGGCACGGCGATCGCGCTGGCCCAGGAACTGAAGAAGGGCGTGATCGACCGGCTGCGGTCGATGCCGATGGCCCGCTCCGCCGTGCTCGGCGGCCGCCTGGTCGCCGACACCGGCCGGATGCTGGTGACGATCCTGATTGTCGTCGGAGTCGGCTACGCGGTCAGCTTCCGGTTCCTGAACGGGGTCGTCCCGGCGATCCTGATGATCGTGCTGGCGACGGTGTTCGGCCTGTCGATCTGCGTGATCTCTGCCTACACCGGGCTTGCCATCGGTGACGAGGAGTCGGTGCAGGCGTTCGGGCTGATCTGGCTGTTCCCGCTGACGTTCCTCAGCTCGGCGTTCGTGCCGATCTCGTCGATGCCGGGCTGGCTGCAGGCGTTCGCGAACAACCAGCCGGTGACCTACATCATCAACACGATGCGGGCGCTGGCGCTCGGCGGCCCGATCGAGGCGAACCTGTGGAAGAGCCTCGCCTGGCTGGCCGGGATCTTCCTCGTGTTCAGCCCGCTTGCCGTCCGTGCCTACAAGCGCGCGAGCTGACGCCGGCTTCGCCGGCCTGATGACTTTCCGCTCGGCTTGCGGTTAATGTCCAGACAGGGGAATCGGGGTACATAGGCGGCCCCGTCCGGCGCGAGCGAGGAGAACTCCAGGCATGGCCTACGACATCGCTGCTGACATCAGGCTCGACCCCCGGCTGAAGGCCCTGCTGGGCGCCATGGCCATGGAAGGCGCAGGTGACGTCGACAGCCGGGAGACGCTGCTGGCCGAGGCAAACTCCGAGGAAGCGAAACAGCAGGCGGAATTGTTCCGCGGGTTCATGGATATGTGCGACACCGAGGAAGCCGCGCCCTCGGCCGGGCTCCGCGTGCACACCGAGAAGATCGTCTCCGAGCCTGACGGCAACCCGATCAACCTGCAGGTCATCCGGCCCGACACCGACGATACGGTGCCGTGCGTCTACTACATTCACGGCGGCGGCATGGCATCGCTGTCGTGTTACGACGGCATGTACCGCGGCTGGGGCAAGATCATCGCGGCGAACGGCGTGGCCGTGGTCATGGTCGACTTCCGCAACTCGGTCACTGCCTCGTCGGTACCCGAGGTGGCTCCGTTCCCGGCCGGGCTCAACGACTGCGTCTCGGGCCTGAAGTGGGTGGTGGCCAACGCCGGGCACCTGAACATCGACCCGGCCCGGATCATCGTCGCGGGCGAGAGCGGCGGCGGGAACCTGACCCTGGCAACTGGCCTCAAGCTCAAGCGCGACGGGGAACTCGGCCTCATCAAGGGCCTGTACGCGCTGTGCCCGTACATCCGGGGCGAGTGGCCGACGCCGGAGTGCCCGTCCTCGACCGAGAACAACGGGATCCTGCTCGACCTGCATAACAACCGCGGCGCCATGGGCTACGGGATCGAGGCGTTCAACGAGCAAAATCCGCTGGCGTGGCCGTCATTCGCGACCGCCGAGGACGTAGCCGGGTTCCCGCCCACCGTGATCAGCGTCAACGAGTGCGATCCGCTGCGTGACGAGGGCATCAGCTTCTACCGCCTGCTGCTGGAGGCCGGTGTCCCGGCGCGGGGCCGCCAGGTCATGGGCACCAGCCACGGCACGGAGATCTTCACGATCGCGTGCCCGGACATCAGCCGCGACACCGCCCGCGACATCGCCGCGTTCTGCCGGGGCTAGCCGGGCCTGCCACCGCAGGCGGAGTTCATCGAGCCGGACGGGCTGGCCCAGCTGACGATCACGGCGGACATTCCCGACCCGTAGCGGCGCTACTGAGCAGACCGCTACACCCGCGCGTAGTCCTCGATGTCCTGCTCGAACTGCTCCACCATCTCCTCGGTGAGGGTTCGGCGCGTCTGCGCGATCCCGGCCAGCACGTCCGCAGTCGTGGTGAGCTCATCAGCCTGCTCGAACATCACTCGCTCGAACACCAGCTGGGCGGTCCGCCGCGCCGCGAACTCAATGTCGGCCGGGGTGAACAGCCGGGACCGCTCGACGACCGACGCCATGTCGATGTCGGCGTGCGGCATCGCGGCCAGGTACCGGTTCCAGATTGCCTGCCGGGCTTCGTCGTCGGGCGGCCCGACCGGGATGACGTAGTCGAATCGACCGTGCCGCAGGAACGCGGTGTCCAGGTCCCTGACGGAGTTGGTCGCGCAGATCAGCAGCCGCTCGTCCTGCTCGCGGAACGGCGGGATGAGCTTCAGCATCTCGTTGGTCACGCCCTGCGCAGTGGCGGCGGCGCTCGGCTGCCGCCGCCCGGCGATCTCCTCGACCTCGTCGATGAACACGACGACTTTGTCCAGCTCGGCGATGAGAGCGAACGCCTCCCGGAGGGCGGCGGCGAGGCCGCCAGCCGAGTCCGCGGCCAGCCGGGACGGGAACAGCTCGACGAACGGCCAGCTGAGCCGCGACGCCACGCCCTTGGCGAAGGTTGTCTTGCCGGTTCCTGGCGGCCCGAACAGGATGACGGCCTGCGGCGGAACCAGCCCGAGCAGGCCGGCCAGCTGCGAGCTGGCTAGCGGCAGGATGACGCGCCGCTCGATCAGCTCCTTCTCCCTGGCCATGCCGCCGAGCTGATCCCAGGTGCGCGCCCGGATCATGCGGCCGCCGAGCTGGGCGAGGATGCCGACGTCGGCGAGGCCGACCGGCTCCAGCTTCTCGTACAGGCTCACGCCGTGCCGTGCCGTGTAGCCGCAGTGGTTCAGCGCCACGGTGCCGACGTCCGCCTCGTCCGCCAGCAGGCACACGATCCGGTGCACACCGGCGGCGACGAGCCGGCGCTCCAGCTCGGTCAGCATCGCGCTGCCGATGCCGCGCTGCCGCCATCCCGGCGCCAGGCTGATGCGCAGCAGCGTGGCCCTCGGCCCGGTGATGGTGGCGACAACCGAGCCGATCAGCTCGTCGCCCACGACGGCCACTACCGCCGGTGCTCCGCCGCGGACGGCGGTAATCAGATCAGATACGCCGAAAACCGGGGCCGCGCTGCCGGCCACCGGATCGTCCCAGAGGCGGACAGCAGCGTCCAGATCGTCGTCGTGCAGGTCGCGAATGCGCCAGGGCGTCATCAGCCAAGTGTGTCAACCCGGCCGGGAGCTCTGACAGCGCCCCGCCTGGCGTGTGCGCGGCCCGGATCTGCGCCGGGGCGTGAAGGCCCGCGATCGCCGGAATCGCATGCAGCAGTCCGGCACATAGTGACAGTTTCAGGGCAGCAAATCCGGCGAATCCACCCGCCGGATGCCCTGAAAGTGTCACAGGGTGACCGCAGTGCGGCACCGCAGCCGCCGCGAGGCGGCATGCCCGCGAATTTCGGTCTGAATTACCCGCGGCAGAAGAGAACGGCCGCGTGGCCGCCATCGAGGATTTACCTGGCGCCCGTACCGTCACAGCCATGGACGATCTAGGCATCTTTGGATCAGGATCCTCGGCAGCCGGCGGCAGCGAAGACGGCAGCAGCGGCGGCGTCTCCCGGCGGACGTTCCTGAGCGGCGTCGTGGTGGTCGGCGCAGCGGCGGGGCTGGCCAGCGTCAGCGAGGGAGCGCTCTCGGGGCAGCCTGCGCTCGCCGCCACCACGCCACCGACCGGGCCGCCGACCACGACAGTGCCGCTGCCCACGACAACGGCACCGGAGCAGCTGCTGCTCACCTGGGGGAACGACCCGGCGACGCAGGTCACGGTGTCCTGGTCGGCACCGGGCACGGTCGCCCAGCCGGCCCCGACTCTCAGCTACTCCACCGCGCCGATCAGCGCGACCCGGCCCGGACGGACCATCGCGCTTCCCGAGCCGCAGCCGCTGAACGTGGCCCGCCATTACCCGAGCGAGTCCAGCGTGAGCTTCACCGACGGGCTGAACGCGCAGACGACGTACTTCTACCACGTCCAGCTGCAGGATCTGGAGCCCGACACCCGGTACTACTACCAGGTCAGCGACGGCGCGACGCCCGCCCCGTCGACGGCCGGGTCGAGCTTCCAGACCGCGCCCGCCGGCCGGGCGCGGTTCCGCTTCTCCAGCTACGGCGACCTGGCAACGCCGTCGTATGACCTCAACGCCTCCGGCAACCAGTGGCACGAGTCGTGTGACAACTCCTACTACGCGGTCAGCGCGATCGAGAATCCAGGTGACGGGCAGGGTCCGCCGCTGTTCCACCTGCTCAACGGCGACCTGTGCTACGCCAACCTGGACTACCAGAATGCTCCGGGCGTCTGGCGCGACTTCGGTGTCAACATCGCCCGGTCGGCCGCGAACCGGCCGTGGATGCCCGCGCTCGGCAATCACGAGACGGAGTTCGGCACCTGCGACCACGCGGGCCACGAGGGCACGGCCCCTGGCGGCATCGGCGCCCAGGCGGCCGCCGGCAACTACTGGAACGGCCCTTACGGCTACGGCCACTACCTCAGCCGCTTCCTGCTCCCGGACAACGGCATCACCAACTACGACGGCAACCACCTGCGGGGCAACTTCTATGCCTTCCAGGTCGGTACCGTCCAGTTCATCTCGCTGGACGCCGACGACGTCATCTACCAGGACGGTGCCTCGGCCTACCTGAACAGCGCCCCGAACGCGGCGCCGGAGTCCACCTCGGCCGGAGCGCAGATCCCCAACGGCACCGTCACTTACAACCACGGCTACACCGGCGGCCTCACCATCGTGGCGGCCGACAACGCCGCGGTGCCCGACTACGGCAGCGGTCAGCCGAACCTGCAGTACATCTGGCTCGAGCGCACGCTGGCGCAGGCGCGCCGCGACCCGTCGGTCGACATGATCGTGGTGTTCATGCACCAGTGCGCGATGTCGACCAGCATTCCCGGCAACGGCTCCGACCTGGGCATCCGCCGGGCGTGGCTGCCACTGTTCGACCGCTACGAGGTGGACCTGGTGCTGTCGGGCCACGAGCACGATTACGAGCGGAGCTACCCGGTGCGCGGCTACGACCGCGGCACGCTCGGCACTGTCGTCTCGCCCAACCCGGATCAGACCGACGGGGAAGCCGTCGACACTCGCCGGCCGCACGCCGTCACGACGACCCCGGTCAGCTACGACGGCCAGCAGGCGTGGGACACCGAGCAGGGCACCGTGTTCCTGGTGCTCGGCGGCGGCGGGACCGACGGCCCGACCAACACCTACGGCACGGACACGGCCACCGACCTGCCGAAGGCCAAGGTCATCACCGAGCGCAACGCGATCAGCGGGTCGGAGGCAACCGGCTACACCCGCAACTCCGCGGACTCGGTCGAGGACGCGCCCTGGTCAGCGGCCACCAACGCGGGCGACGCCTACGGCTACGCGATCTTCGACGTCGACCCGGGCCGGCGGCGCGGCGAGACGACGATCACGTTCCAGTACTTCGCGATCCCGGCCGTGAGCGACGAGACCGGCACCCTGCACACCGGCACGACAACGCTGCCGACGACACCGTACGAGACGTTCGTCTTCGGCCGGGGCATCTCGGGCACCGGCCGCCAGCACCAGGCTGCGCCAGCTCCGGCCGCGGCTGCGTCGGCTCCGGCAACCGCGTAGCGGCGGCCGGCCGGGATGGGGACGGCCCCGTTCCCGCCATGATTTCTTTCAGGCAGGGAACGAGGCCGCCTCACCCCCAGCTCCCGTCGTCTAGCCGAGCACGCCATCGAGCCAGTCGAAGACGACCTGGTTGCGGGTCTGCGGCGCCATCGGCGCATCGTGATATTCCGCGCCCTCGGCGACAGTGAACCGGCGGAGCTCCTTGCGTAGGTGCTTCGGCAGCCGCGCGTAGACGGCGCCCGCCTGGCTGCCGTGCGGGAAGAAGGCGTCGTCCTGGTACTCCGTGATCAGCGTCGGCGTAGTGACCCGCGGTGCCTCGGCGATGCAGTTGACCTTCTTCAGCACCAGGCTGAGGTCATACAGGTCGGTGAAGATGTGCCCGGCGCGCCCGGCCGCCAGGGCCTCGCGGGTGAACAGCTCCGACCGCTTCTTTACCGTGAACGCCGAGACGCCGCGGATATGCGGGATGACGTCCCTGGTCCAGATGCGATTGATCTCGGCCTTGCCCGCGCCGCTGTCGGCCAGCTTCCTTACGTCCTCCGGCCAGACCGCCCACGCGTCCAGGACACCGGGGTCGGCGACGACGGCGGCGAGCCGGTGCTCGTAGCCTGCCGCCTCGATCACCGAGGCGCCGCACATGCTCCAGCCGGTGATCGCGATCCGGCCGCTGTCCACGTCGGGACGCGCTCGCAGCCAGTCCACGATCGGGGTGACGACGTGCTGCCAGTCGGGCCGGTACGGGATCGTGCGCTCGAACAGCATCGAGCCCTGGCCGGGCCCCTCGAAGATCAGGGCGTTATAGCCGCGCTCGAGCGCGGCCGCGCCGCCGAAGGTGTACAGGTCCACGTTCTGCGCGTCGCTGCCGTTGTTCAGAATCACGGTCGGCCGCGCCGTCCGCGAGCTGTCCGGGGACAGGAAGTACCCCGGCAGCCAGGTGCCGTCGTACGGGATGCGGACCCGCTCGAACGGCGGGTCGAACAGCCTGGCCGCGGCATTCCAGTTGCGCTGCATGCGGGCGTAGACGCTGGCCTCGTCGGCATGCTGCCTGGTGCCGAGCACGAAGAACAGGCACAGGTCGTAGTAGGTGGCCGCGCGCAGGTAGGCGCTGCGGGCACTGACGGTGTGCCCGGCCGCGAGCTGCCCGTCCGCGATCTGCTCCGTGCGCAGGGCACGTTCCGCGAAGAGGTCGTAGTAGTTCTGGTATGTCGCGCCGCGCGCGTTGATCTCGTTGACCGTGGTGACGATCTCGCCGACCTCTGCGCACCCGTACCCGGCGCTGCCGAGCGCGAAGAGCGTCTCGAAGTTCAGGTCGGACTGCGTGAAGAGCGCGAACGACGGCTTCCTCGCGGCGCCGGCTGCAGCTGTCGTCGCTGTGGCCGCGGCCCGTGCCGCGGCTGTCGAGGCTGTCGCCGTTCCGCCCGCGGCCAGTGCCAGCACGCTGCCGCCGCCGAGTGCGCCTGCCCGGAGCAGGGCGCGCCGGCCGACACCGCTCCCGGCAGCGTCGTCCGCTTTCTGCTGAGCTGAGAAAAGCACGATTCCCCCTGGTCACCCCCGTGATGAAGGTAACCGTAATGGCGCGGGCCGCCGCGGGCCGGTATTGACGCACCAGCGCGCTCAGGCGCCTGCGGCACGCTCAGGGGTGCGGCGGGCTCAGGGAGCCTGCGGCGTGCCCAGGGCCTGCTCGATGCTGGCGGCCTCATCGAGGTGCGCGGCGCCCTCCTGCGGCTGCCCGTGCCGGATGAGCAGCCGGCCGAGCTGGCGGCGGGCGTTGATCTGGCCGAAGCTGTCCCCTTCGGCCGCGAGGATGTCGATGGCGTTCCGGTACTCGGCGGCCGCGAGCGGCCACTGGCTGAGCCGGTCGTGTACCGCGGCCAGCGTGCTCATGCTCATCGCCGCGCCGTCCCGGTCTCCGATTGCCAGCGCGATGTCGCGGGCGCGGGTGACGTGCTCGAGTGCGCCGTCCAGCTCGCCGGCCTTGAGCTCGGCCTCGGCCAGGTTGTGCAGCACGATGGCGGTCCTGAACGGATCGGCTGCCTGGTCGAGCAGCGTGAGCGCCTCCCGCAGCGCGTCCGCCGCCTCCCGCGGCTGATGCAGCTGGCTGTAGACGGTCGCCAGGTTGTTGAGTGCCATCGCCTGGCCGGCCGGCAGCCCCGCGTGCCCGTATGCCTCGTGGGCGCGGCGCAGCGCCGCGGCGGCCTCGGCGGCCCGGTGCGTCTCGCGCAGCGCGATCCCGAGCGAGACCGACAGGTGACCGACGTCGGCCGGCAGGCGGTGCCGCCGCGCGACCCGGATTCCGGCCTGGCACATCTGCTGCCATTGCGGCCAGGGCTTGCGCAGGTTGAAGTAGCTGGTCAGCACATACGGCAGCAGGTACGCGAAGCCGTCATCAGCGACCTCGGCCTGCACGACGGCTGCCGTCAGGTTCGTCAGGCTGGAACCAACCCAGGCGATCCCCGCGGCGGGCGTCGCAAGCCGTGGCGCGGAGACTGGCTTCGGCAGGCTCGTGGTCAGGGGTTCGCGGCCGCGCTGCGGCAGGATCACCCGGTCGGCGGCGTCAGCTGTCCACAGGTAGTAGCCGAGCAGCCGCCTGCGGATCTCCTCGCGGTACTCCGCGCTGAGCGCGTCAGCGGCGGCGGCTCTGGTGACCCAGTCCCGGATGAGCGGATGGAGTTCGTAGCGCGCGGCGCCGATGGCGGTGATCAGGTTGGTCCTGGTCAGGCTCGTGAGCAGCGGCGGCGTTCTCGCGGCGGACAGCCCGAGAACGGCAGCAGCCTCGTACACGTCGAAAACGGAGCCGGGCACCAGTGAGAGCGCGGCGAAGGCGTCGGCCTCGGCGCTGGATGCGGCTCCGAGAGACCAGGTCAGGATCGTGCCGATGCTCGGGCTGGTGCCTGACCTGCGCTCCTCGGCCAGGCTGGCGACGAGGTCCTGCAGTGCGCCGTTGTCCTCGCCGCGCTGCACGGTGTCGGCCGCCACCCGGAGCGGCAGCGGCAGATAACCGCACGCCTCGGCGATGAGCCGGGCCTGGCTCTCGCTGATGCCCGGCGCCGAGCGGCTGAGTAGCTCGACGGCCGCCTCCGGTGCGAGCGCGGGCACTGGCTGCGCCGCGACCCCGTCCTGGATGATCAGATCGTGCAGCCGCTCCCTGGCCGTTACCAGCACGATTGATCGGCCGTCGCCGGGCAGGAAGGGCCGGACGTCGGCGGGCCGCTCGGCGTTCTCGATGACCACGAGCAGCGTGCGGTCGGCCAGCGCGGAGCGGAACATCGCCGCCAGTCCCGATTCATCGGCCGGCAGCTCGCCCGGGCTGTGACCGAGGGCGGCGAGGAAGTCGATGAGCACCTCGGGCGGCGTGAGATCGCGCAGGCCGGTCCGAGCTCCGAAGTCCGCGTAGAGCTGACCGTCAGGGAACTGATCGCGGCGACGGCGGGCCCAGGTCAGCGCCAGCGCCGACTTGCCGGCACCCGCCGGGCCGTGCAGGAGCAGCGTGGCCAGCCCGGTGTTCGCGCCGGCCTCCTCGAGCCGCCGGTCGAGCCAGGCCAGTTCCTCGTCGCGGCCGAGGAGCAGGCGGCTTGCCGCGGGCAGCTGCCACGGTACGGCGGCACGAGGCTGAACATCGTGCTGCGGCAGCGGGCCGCCGCCGTCCTCGCGGATCTCGCCGTCGCCGGCCTCCGGCGCGTACAGCTGCTCCCAGCGCAGCTTCCACAAGTCAAGATCTCGTTCCGGACCGGGAACGGGCACGTCATTGGCGTCGGCATACGCCAGGACGGCGCGGACATAAGCAAGCACGAACGCAAGCTTTGGCGTGGTTCTGGAATTCAGTACGCCGCTGGTGGTAGACGGCGGCAGCATCGCCGAGATCTTGTAGAGCTGAGCATATGACGGACTGCCGCAGGCGACTCTGAGCGCTACCAGTTTCTGTGCGAGAACTGTCAGCGCCAGCGGGGAGGGCCTCCTGCTGGCCAATGTTCCTGGCTACCTCCTGCCCTGCGCATGGTGCGCCTCCAGGTCTGCCCGCCTGCATGCTTGCCGGTATGCAAACGTCATCGCTGCGCGATGGACCAAGGGGCAACACCTCGGTGGAATGCCACTGCCGCGGGGCAGCGCCCGCCCGGCGCCATGCCTGGCACCCGGCAGGTTGCGGAGATGACCAGAACCCGAGCAGGCGGACGCAGAGGCCGTCCCCCCCAGGTGATCTCGGTCCCTGCACCCGCCCGCCCGGGCAGGGACAGGCGCGCCTCCCGTCGGGGCGGGCCGACGAGGGGCGATTCCTATCCCGTTGAGAACTGTGTCACCGGGTGAGCACTCCCCGCGACTGCAGAGCGAATCTCGAACATTCTCGAACACAACGAGCAGAGGCAGCCGGCAGTGGCACTGCATCGCAGTGCGCTGCGGCGACCGGAATCCGGTCACCGTGCTGGCAGCCCTGGAGGATCAGCGCCCGCTGATGCCGCTGCCGGCGAAGTGGTACCGGCGGGCGGCGTTGGCGTGGCTGAGACGGGAGGCGAGGACGCCGCCGCGCTCGGGGTCGGCGACGGCGCCGGTGAGGTCTGCACCGGCGGCGTGGTCCCGGTGGGCTGCGGGGCCGGCGACGTCGTGTGCCGCGGTGGCTTGTGACTGACCGCTGCGACCGGTCGCGTGGCAGGTGAGGACGGCGCGGCCCGGGAAGCATGACCGTGGCCCGCGCGCCGGGATGCGGTTGACGCAGTGTGCGACGCGCGGACCGGTGGCACGGCCGTGTGACCGCCGTTGATGCCGGTCAGCGCGACGACGGCCGCCACCGCCAGCCCGGCCGCGATCGCGAGGCCGGCGGCTGCGAACGCGACGCGCGCGGCCGGCCGTCGGCGCGACGCCTGATCAGGCCGCGACCAGCCGTCGGTCACGGCGTCGTATCCGGCGGCCGGCGGTGCGGTAGCGAACGCACCCGGCGCACCAGCGCCCGCATTCGGAGTGGCCGCATTCGCGGCGCGGGCATTCGCGGCCCCGGTCTCAGCGGCCCCGGTCTCAGCGGCCCCGGTCTCCGCGGCCCCGGTCTCCGCGGCCCCGGTCTCCGCAGCCCCAGCCGCACCGGTAGCGGAAGCCCGGGCCGCAGGCGCCGGCAGAGGTACCGCGAGACCGGCGGCCGCCCTGCCGTGCGCTGCCGTACCGGCCTCCTCGCAGATGCGCCGGAGCTGGTATTCGGTCTCGTCGGCGCCCAGCCGCGCGGCCGGATCCTTGCGGAGCAGTCCGCTGATCACCGGCCACAGCACCCCGGCGCGGGCCGGGGCATCGGGCTCGTCTGCGACGATCGCGGTGAGGACGGCCATCGTGCCGTTCCGCTCGAACGGGTCGCGGCCCTCGACCGCCGCGTAAAGCGTCGCGCCCAGCGCCCACAGGTCCGTCGCCGGGGTCGCGGGCTGCGCTCGTGCCCGCTCAGGAGCCATATACGCCGGCGACCCCATGATGATCCCCGCCACGGTCACGGAGGGGTTGCTGCCGGCGACAGCGAGGCCGAAGTCGGTGAGGTAAATCTGATCGTCCGGGCCAAGGAGGACGTTGCCCGGCTTGACGTCGCGATGCAGGACGCCGTCGGCGTGCGCGGCGCGGATCGCTGCCAGGACGCGCAGGCCGACGTGGGCGGCCTGCGCCGGCCATAGCGGCCCTGACTCAGCGACGACGTCGCGTAGCGACGGGTAGGGGACGAGCTGCATAACCAGCCACGGCCGCCCGTCGTGCTCGAGGACATCGAAGACGCCGACGATGTTCGGGTGGTGCAGTCGCGCTGCGGTACGAGCTTCCCGCAGTGACCGCTCTTGCAAGACAGCCCAGTCGGCATCGTCCAGCTGCGGGGGACGGACCGTCTCCTTGATCGCGACGTCACGGGCCAGCAGCCGGTCGGAGGCGAGCCAGACGGTGCCCATGCCGCCCTGGCCGATCACCCTCCGAAGGCTGTACCGGTCGGCGAGCAAATCGCCCGGCTGTGCAGGATTCACCCGGTTCCGCTACCCCGGAACGCGCCGGGCTAACGAATGGAGATAAGCGAGACCGGGAAGGACCACGCGCGGGCGCGGCAATGCTCCGGGCCATCCAGGAAGCCCGGGCTCGGCTGGCAACGGTCATCGGGGCCGCGCAGGCGCGGATCGCACGGCAACCAGGGACACCGGAAGGGCGCCCCTCGTCCTCACCGCGGCTGTTCGCAAAGCAGTCTCGGCGAGCCGGTAGCTGTGTTTCTATCGTGTTTCTAGAATGTTTCGCGCAGGATTCAGTCGCTGCTCACCGAGTTGGAGAGAATGTGGCTTCTCATGGCCGCGGGGTATGGCGAAGAGTACTGAACGGGGAGACAATCCGATGAGGGCCGGCTGCAACGATGCAGCCGGGCCGCCACTGGAGTGAACATGATGGCATCGCCCACGACGACGTGGCTGCAGCGGCGGCTCGGTCGAGACGGCAACCCGCTCCGCAGGCGAGAGGACCTGATGGCGGGCTGGCTGGTTCCGGCCTGGTTCCTGGCCTTCCTGGCCCTGGCTCCGCTTATTGCTGCTGCGGCGGGTCTGTGGGTGCACTCCGGCAATTCGGCGGTCCGGCATGCCCAGCAGTCCTGGCACGAGGTCCAGGGAGTGCTGCTGCGGTCGGCAGCCGGGCCGGAGATGACGGATAACGGGGCAAACACCTGGACAGTATGGACGCTGGCCCAGTGGACCAGCGATGGCCTGAAGCACGTCGGTGCGGTTCCGGTGGCCGCGAAGTCGAGTGCGGGCAGCACCGTGCCGGTTTGGCTGAACCGGGCGGGCAAGGTGGAGGTGCCGCCGCTCTCGACCGGTCAGCTCAACGCCTACGCGAACACGGCGATGGCCATCGCGCTCGCCGGACTTGCCGTCTTCCTCGCCGGCATCGCCTGGCTGGCTGCCCGGATCCTGGACAAGCGGCGGGTGGCGAGCTGGGAGTCTGCCTGGCTGGTGGTAGGGCCGCGGTGGAGCCGCCAGAGTTAGTCAGGTGGCCGGCGGTCAGGGCATCAGGCTGCGATGGAACTGCCGCAGGCAACCCGCTGCCAGCCGCCGGGATAGTCGATGACAAGACCGTCGCTGTCGACCGGCAGGTCAGCCCGGTATGTTCCGGACTGATAGCAGAACACGGTGTCGGCCCAGGCCGGTGCGACCTGATCTCGCTGCCCTGTGCCCTGGCGGATCGGCGGTGTCAGGAGCGTGTAGCGCTGCTCAGCCTTCCGGACGTCCAGACCGGGCACGCTCACGTACGCGACGTGGAGGTCATGCTGCCGCGTCGCTGACCAGCTGAGGCGCCGGATCGGTAGCGTGTTCGTCAGCGGCGTGCAGCTGAGATCGATGTCGGTGCAGCCGTCGAGATCGGGACGGGGCTGGCCATTCGCCTGCCAGCGGCCGTCGCACGCGGCCAGCACCAGCCGCCGCTCTCCCGCCGCATCGGTCACGCTGATCGTCAGATCGGTGAACCGCCAGCCGGAGTCACACCGCAGCTGGTACCGCACCGTGAGAAGCCGCGACCCCGCCATGATCACGTCGCCCTGCGCGAGCCAGCCGTCCGGGTCACCCGAGAGGACCACGTGCTCCAGGCCGGGCTCCTCCAGCGCTGCCCATCCCACATCGATCTCCATTGCTCTCCTCCGGTGAGGTAACCAGCTATTCTCTTAGCAAGTTAGCGCTGGGTACTGCGAGCTGCAACCGCTATAGTCATTAGATGGTTACCAGTCACGCAGCTCCCGCAGGTCAGGTCGCACCGGCCGGGCTGGAGCCGGTGCGAGAGCTGCTGAATAGCTGGCTGATCCCGAACGACTCCCGCGTTCCGGCCGACACGTTCGCCGACTATGCGGGCGAGCAGGGCTGGCGAGGGCGCGAAGCGGCACTCGTGCGCGAGCTGCGCGACGACATCCGGCGGGCTGTCGAGACCGGTGAGCCCGCTGGCCTGAATCCGTGGATCGGGCGGCTCGGGCTGCGGCCGGCGATCGGCAGCAACGGCATCGGCTCCGAGCGCAGTGTCAGCTCCGAGCACAGTGTCGGCTCCGAGCACAGTGTCGGCTCCGAGCACAGGGTTTGCTACCAGCACGGTGCGGGGGCGGCCGGTGACATCCTCGCTGCCGTGCTGCAGGCGATCACCGACGGCACCTGGCGCCGGCTCAAGGCGTGCCCGGACTGCCACTGGGTCTTCTACGACCACACGCGTAATGGCAGCAAGCGGTGGTGCCTCATGTACGCGGGCGGGCCGGACGGCCGGGCCTGCGGCACAATCGCGAAGGTCCGCCGCTATCGCGAGCGCTGGGGGACAGCGGACGCGGCAGGCTAGCTAACCGCTGGGCCGCCTGGCTGCGAGGCGAGCGCCAGGAGGCCGGTGATGAGGACCTCGGCCAGCTCGCGCATGGTTGCGGTGAAGTCCAGGCGCATCGCGGCCAGACCGGGATCGGCCTCGTAGGCAGCCAGCATCGCGGCCGACGGCTGGCAGCTGCTCCAGAGCGCACCCGCGGTCATCACCACGGCGCCCGCGAACCTGAAGGCGCCGCCCTCCCCGAGCTCAGGCACGCAGCAGCGCGCCTGTGTGCCGAGCGCTGTGACGCTGGCGACGGCGGCGCGCTTGCAGGTCGCTGCGACTGCGGGGGAGACGTTCCGCTCCAGGACCGCGGACTGCGCGCTCAGCAGGTCGGACAGGACGGGGCGGGCGGCGAGCGAGGTCGCGAGTACGCCGCTGAGCAGGCTGGTACGTTCCCGCACGGATGATTTTTCTGCTTCGCGGTCCGCGAGTTGCCTCTCAAGATCGGTCAGCCAGTCCTGCCAGGCGGCATCGAGCAGCTCCAGCAGCACAGCCTCGCGCGACTCGAAGTAGCGCAGCACGTTCGACTTCGCCAGGCCGACGCGGCGGCTGAGCTCGTTGAGTGTCACGTCGGCGACCGGCATCTCGGCCAGCATCGCGGCTGCCGTGTCGAGGATCGTCCGCCGCCGAGCCTCTCGCTGCTCCTCGCTGCGCGCTCGCTGGAAGGTAGTCACCTCAGCATTTTACAGACCGGCGGTCCCTTGTGTAAAGACCGTCGGTCTGCTAAGTTCAAATTAAAGACCACTGGTCTTTTGAGTGCGAAACAGAAGGGTGTGAGCAGCATGTACGACGTTCCCGATCAGACCGGGAAGCTCGCCATCGTGACCGGATCGAACAGCGGCACCGGCAAGGAGGCCGCGCGTCGTCTAGCGGCCGCCGGGGCCAGCGTCATCATGGCCGTCCGCACACCGGCAAAGGGGGAGCAGGCCAGAGCGGAGATCCTGGCCCGGCATCCGGGCGCGCGGGTCGACGTGCGCCGGGTCGACCTTGCCGACCTCGCCTCTGTCGCTGCGTTCGCCGACTCGGTCACCGCCGACGGCATTCCGGTCGACCTGCTGATCAACAACGCCGGCGTGATGGCGCCGCCGAGCCGGATGCAGACTGCGGACGGCTTCGAGCTGCAGTTCGGCAGTAACTTCCTCGGCCCGTTCGCGCTGACGATCCGGCTGCTGCCGGTCGTCCTCGCCGCTTCCTCGCCGCGGATCGTCACCATGAGCAGCGGCATGGCGAACTTCGGCCGGATCGACTTCGAGGATCTGCAGTGGACGCGGCGCCGCTATCGCGCCAACCTCGCCTACAGCCAGTCCAAGCTGGCTGACCTGATGCTCACCCTGCAGCTTGCGACGATCGCCGGGGAGCGCGGCTGGAGCCTGCTGAGTACCGCGGCGCATCCCGGATTCACGCGGACGAACCTGCAGACGGCCGGCGCGAGCCTCGGCCGCGAGCGGCCCAAGCGTACGGTGGCCAACAGCCTGCATATCCTGCCGTCCCAGGAAGTCGGTCCGGGAACTGAGCCGCTGCTGTACGCCGCCATAAGCCTGGCCGCATCGGCCGGCGGCTATTACGGACCCGGCGGCCGCTTCGGGCTGGTCGGCCCGACCACGGCGGTCCGGCCGCCGCGCCGGGCAAGTGATGCCGCCGTGCGAGCGCGCTTGTGGGCCGAGGCCGAGAACCTCACGGGTGTCGCGCTGGATGCGGTCCACGCGCCCCGGCCGGTGTGATCGTGGTGACTTCGCGTGCGCATACGACGCGAAGTCACCACGATCACTCGCGGTACCGGTTCAGTCCCTCGTGTAGCAGGTGGCTCCCCCGACGGTAACGGTGATCTCGGCGCCCGGCGGTGGCCCGTTGAGGTAGATCAGTGCGTAACCCGAGCTGTTGGTCTCGTAGCTCCACGAGTAGCCGTCCGCGCTCGCTGTGGCATCCTTATGCGGCCGGTTCGAGTTGACGTAGACGTTGTTCCAGTCGTATTCGGCGTCATAGACCGAGGCCGTCGCCGTGCACCAGGCGCCGGATCGGCTGGTATGCCTGGCGGCCTTCCGCGGTGTGAACCAGGTGGAGCACGTGCCGTGGTGGCTGCCCTTGGATACCGCTACCGTGACCTTAACCCGATGGCCCGGAGCTGCGCGGCCGATCTTGTAGGTGACGGTCTGCTTGCCGTTGCTTCCTGTTCGCGCCGTCTTCGTGCGGGAGCCTGAGCCGAAGTGCGCCGTTACGGCGACGTGCGCCAGCGACCAGGTCCTGACCTTGATGCCGACTGATGTGTCGTCTGCCGGATGCCTGCTGGTAACGCTGGCCGCGCAGGGCATCGCGGAGGCCGCCGTTCGGGCCGCCTGACCTTCGTGGCCCGCAGTGCCGGCTAGTGCTGTCGCAGCAGGCACGGCAGCGGCAACGGCGACAGCCGCGACGGGCAGGAGCGCAAGTCTTGCCAGGCGATGCGGAGCTGCCAGCCATTGAGCTCGAGGTCGCCGGACGAGCACGCTATGACATTGATCGGGTCTCACTGGTGTCCTCTTTCATGGGTATGTGCACGGCGCATGCGCACCGGATACAGTTCGCCACTGAAAGTGACGTCTCTCGGTCTCCCGCGGAGGACGTCGGGCCGGATTCTTTGCCATCACATTGCTGCTCGGCCCGGCCGGCGTGATCGTGGTGAGTTCGCGTGTGCATAGGACGCGAAGTCACCACGATCAGTGCCTGAGCCCGCGGAGTACGTTGTAGTGCGCAGCTGACCGCATCGCCGTGCGCCGCAGGAGGAAACGACCGTGAACGGAGCCCAGGCCGTCGTCCGGACCCTCGTCGGCAGCGGCGTGACCACGTGCTTCGCCAATCCCGGGACATCGGAGATGCACTTCGTTGCCGCGCTGGACGCGGTGCCGGAGATGCGCGGAGTGCTGTGCCTGTTCGAGGGGGCTGCGACCGGCGCGGCCGACGGCTACGGCCGGATGACCGGCGGCCCGGCCGGCGTCCTGCTCCACCTGGGCCCGGGGCTGGCCAACGGGCTGGCGAACCTGCACAACGCCCGCCGCGCGCACACGCCGCTGCTCGCGATCATCGGCGACCACGCCACCTACCACAAGCGCTATGACGCTCCGCTGGAGTCGGACATCGACGCGCTCGCGGGAACGGTTTCGGGGTGGGTGCGCCGGAGCCTGCGGAGCGCCGACGCGCCCGGCGATGCCGCAGCAGCGGTGGCGGCTGCGCTGGCGCCGCCAGGACAGATCGCCTCGCTGATCCTGCCCGCCGACGTGACCTGGACTGACGGGGCCGAGGTCGCCGTGCCCGTCACCGCGAGGCGGCGGTCGGTTGTGCCGGATGACGTGATCAGCGAGATCGCCGCCGTGCTGCACAGCGCGGAGCCGACCGTGATCCTGCTGGGCGGCGACGGCCTTCGCAAGCCAGCGCTGATGACGGCCAGCCGCATCGCCGAGGCGACGGGCGCCCGCCTCATCGCCGAGACGTTCCCGGCACGGCACGAGCGCGGCGCGGGCATTCCGGCGGTCGAGAAGCTCGCCTACCTGGTGGAGGCAGCCTCTGGTCAGCTCGCGGACGCCCGGCACGTGATCCTGGCCGGGGCAGCCTCGCCCGTATCCTTCTTCGCCTATCCCGGCAAGCCGGCCACGCCGCTGCCCGACGGCTGCCAGGTGCACGTTCTGGCCGAGGGCGCTGACGATGTTCGCGGCGCGCTCGACGCACTCGCCGATCTCGTTGCGACCGGGGCCAGCCCCGTTCTGCAGGATGCGGTCCGGCCGGACCTCCCCGACGGCGACCTGAACGTGCGGACCGCCGCCGCGGTCATCGGCGCTCTGATGCCCGAGGGTGCCATCGTCAGCGATGAGGCCAACACGTCCGGGATCTTCCTGCCGGGCGCGACCGCTGGCGCGCCGCCGCACGACTGGCTGAGCCTGACCGGCGGCGCGATCGGGCAGGGGCTGCCGCTGGCTACCGGGGCGGCCATTGCCTGCCCGGATCGGCCTGTGCTCGCGCTTGAGGCGGACGGGAGTGCCATGTACACAGCTTCGGCGCTGTGGACACATGCACGCGAGCAGCTGGATATCACCACCGTGATCTTCAGCAACCGCTCGTACGCGATCCTCACGATCGAACTGCAGCGCACCGGTGCGCCGGTTACCGGCACGACGGCGCGCAGCCTGCTGGATCTGTCCCGGCCGGATATCGACTTCGTCGCGCTTGCCTCCGGCCTCGGCGTTCCGGCGAGCCGTGCGGTCACGGCCGGCGAGTTCGCCGCCCAATTGGGCCGCGCGATCGCGGAGCCAGGCCCGCACCTGATCGAGGCCGCCATTCCGCCGCTGGGGTAGCGCCGTTCCGCCGCTGGGCTAACGCGATTCCGGCACTGAGGCAGCGGCGCGGGTCACCCGGAATTGCCCCGAGTCTGTACGTGCGTACGGCATGGCGGCGGTGCACAGTGGGGACCGATGACTTCGTCAGAGCCACCGCATGATGAGGGCGGAGAGGCAGCCCCGGCACACGGCCCAGCTGCAGGGCACCCGGGCGCTGATCCGTGGCTGACCTGGCTGCGCAAGGCTGAGCATCTGGCTGTCGGCCGCACTACGGACCTGCCGGTGCCGGCCTGGCTGCGACCGACACGCGGTGAGCCGCGATGGCCGATCACCCTGACGGTCCTCGCGGCCATCGTGCTGCAGATCCTGCTGCCTGCGCACCTGACCGATCTGCTGCCGCGCTGGCTCATGCCCTCCCTGGAGGGAGCGCTGCTCATCGGCCTGACGGTCGCGGATCCGGTCCGGGTCGAGCGCGGCGGCACGGCCATGCGCGTGGCGAGCATCGTGCTGATCCTGCTCGTGACGATCGCCAACGCAGCATCCGCCGTGCTGCTTATCCGGGCCATCGTGGAAGGGCGCGCGGGAAGCTCCGCGGTGCCGCTGCTCACGACGGGCGCGTCCGTGTGGCTGACGAACGTGATCGCGTTCGGCCTGTGGTACTGGGAGTTCGACCGGGGCGGCCCGGTGGTCCGGGCGGCGGGAACGATGCGGCACCCGGACCTGCTGTTCCCGCAGATGGCTTCGCCGGAACTGGCGCCGCCGGACTGGGAGCCGCAGTTCGTGGACTACCTGTATCTGTCGTTCACGAACGCCACGGCGTTCAGCCCGACGGACGTCATGCCGCTCGCCCGCTGGGCCAAGCTCACGATGCTGGTCCAGTCGGCCGTGTCGCTGGCCATCGGCGCCCTGGTGATCGCCAGGGCTGTCAACATCCTGCGGACCTGACGGGACCCGCGCCGCTCTGCGCAGAGGGCGACCGGGATCACCGTCCGGCACGTCTACAGTGAGGTTCATGCCGAAGATCGCTACTGCTGACCGTGTCGACCGCGATCAGCTCATCGACTTTGTGCGGCCACGTCATCGCGTGACGCTGGTCACCACCCGAAGCGACGGCCGGCCGCAGCTCTCGCCGGTCACGGCGGGCGTCGACGACAGCGGCCGCATCGTGATCTCCACCTATCCCGGCCGCGCCAAGACGGTAAACAGCCGTCGTGATCCGCGCGTTTCCATCCTGGTTCACTCTGCTGACTGGGACGGCCCGTACGTTCAGGTCGACGGCAGCGCCGAGGTGCTCGACATGCCCGACCGGGAGGCCGAGGACGCGCTGGTCGAGTACTTCCGCTGCATTTCCGGCGAGCACCCGGACTGGGCCGAATACCGCGCGGCGATGCGCCGCCAGGGCAAGTCGCTGATCCGCGTCACGATCGAGCGCTGGGGGCCGATAGCGACCGGCGGGTTCCCGCCCGGGCACGCGCCGGCGGGCTGAGGGACGTTGGGCCGCTGCGGTCGGCCCGAGGCCCGCGGCTCCGGCTTGCGGTTACGCCTTGCGGTTACGGCTTGCGGTTACGGCTTGCGGGCGACGCCCGCCCAGACGGCGGTGCGCATCGCGGGCTCGGCACCGCTGTCCGGCCGCCAGTCCTGGACCTGCACGATGCCGGGGTCGGCCAGGTCCAGCCCGTCGAAGAACCGGCCGACCTGCTCCTGCGAGCGCAGGGTGACCCGCTGCGTGGCGCGGTCGTTGAACTCCCTGGCCGCGCCAGCAGTCCCCGCGGTATCGACGTCGCTGCACGGATGCGTGATCGTCAGCATGCTCCCGGATGGCAGCGCGTCGACGAGCTTGGCCACGATGTCGTAGGGCTGGTCCTCGTCCGGGATGAAGTGCAGGATCGCGACCAGCATCAGCGCGACCGGCCGGGAGAAGTCCAGCACTCCGGCGGCATGCGCGAGAATAGCGCCCGCATCGCGGGCATCGGCCTCGATGTAGTCAGTCGTGCCCTCGGGACTGCTGGTCAGCAGTGCCCGCGCGTGGATCAGCACGACGGGGTCCCTGTCCACGTAGACGACGCGGCTGTCCGGTGCCACCGCCTGCGCGACCTCGTGGGTGTTGTTCGCCGTCGGGATGCCCGTCCCGATGTCGAGGAACTGCCGCATGCCCTGCTCGCCGGCCAGATAGCGAACCGCGCGGGCCAGGAACGTGCGGTTCGCCGTCATGCTGGACACGATGTGCGGATAGGCGGCCACCATCGCCTCGCCGGCGGCCCGGTCGGCGGCGAAGTTGTCCTTGCCTCCGAGCAGGTAGTCGTACACCCGCGCGATGTGCGGCACGCTGGTGTCGAGTGCGTCCGCCGGGTCATCTCCAGACGCCACGATCGCAGATCCATTCGGTTGTCAGCGGGGAAGTCCTGACAATCGTATCGAACGCTTCTCGATCAGGGACAACGATCCAAACTGGCTCCGTTTCCTGCTCCCCGCCGGCTCGCCGTCGGCCTCGGCATTGACCTGCGTCCCCGCTGCGGTCTGAAATGTCATCACGACTGCCGCATGATCGGAGACCGCAATGGCGGCCCTGACGACGTCATACTGGCCTGCCGACACCTCTGAGCAGGTTCTCGATACCACCGTCGGCGGCGTGCTGCGCGCCGCGGCAGCGGCGGCACCGGACCGGCTGGCCATGGTCGGCGGGCTGCCCGATCCGGCTGGCCGCAAGCGGTGGACCTACGCCGGGCTTCTTGCCGACGCCGAGCAGGCTGCCCGCGCGCTCGCCGTGCGGTTCGCGCCGGGCGAGCGGGTGGCGGCGTGGGCACCGAACCTGCCCGAGTGGATCATCCTCGAGTACGCCGCCGCGCTCGCCGGGCTCGTCCTGGTGACCGTGAATCCGGCGCTGCGCCCGGCCGAGCTCGGCTACGTGCTGAACCAGTCCGGCGCGGCGGGCATCTTCCTGGTGCCGGAGTACCGCAGCCCGATGGCGAAGTTCCTGGAGGAGGTGCGGCCGGACGTACCGGGACTCCGGGAGGTCGTTCTGTTCACCGAGTGGGACGACTTCCTGAGCACGGCGCCCGCCGTCGCTGACCTGCCGCAGGTGCAGTCCGGCGATGTCGCGCAGATCCAGTACACCTCCGGCACGACCGGCTTTCCCAAGGGTGCTGAGCTGCATCATCGCGGGCTGACCAACAACGCGCGCTTCTACGCGCAGCGGATCGGGCTGCAGCCCGGCGAGGTCTACGTCAATCCGATGCCGATGTTCCACACCTCGGGCTGCGCAATGGGCGTGCTCGGCTCAGTGCAGACCCTCGCAGCGCACGTGCCGGTGCTCGCGTTCGACCCGGCGCTGATGCTCGAGTTGCTGGAGACCGAGAGGTCGGCGGTGTTCTGCGCGGTGCCGACGATGATGATCGCGCTGCTGGAGCATCCGGATATCGGCACGCGGAACCTCTCGCCGCTGCGCGTTGCCGTATCCGGTGGCTCCCCGGTGCCGGCCGGCCTCGTGCGGCGCGTCGAGGAGCGGCTCGCCGTGCGTTTCAGCATCGTGTTCGGCACCACCGAGTGCTCGCCGCTGCTCACCCAGGTGCACCCTGATGCGCCCGCGGAGCGCCGCGCGGAAACGCTCGGGACGCCGCTGCCGCAGGCTGAGGTCAAGATCGGCGACCTCACCACCGGCGAGCCGGTGCCGCCCGGTCAGGTCGGCGAGCTGTGCACCCGCGGTTACCTGGTCATGCGCGGGTACCACGACGCTCCCGACGCGACGGCGCTCGCCATCGACGCCGACCGCTGGTACCACACCGGCGACCTGGCCTCGATGGACGACGACGGCTACGTGCGCATTGAGGGCCGGGTCAAGGACATGATCATCCGCGGCGGCGAGAACATTTACCCGCGCGAGATCGAGGATGTCCTTTTCGGCCATCCCGCGGTTGCGGAGGTCGCGGTCGTCGGGGTCGCGGACGAGCACTGGGGCGAGGTGGTGGCAGCCTTCGTGCGGATCACGCCGGGCGAGCCGCAGCCCGCGCCCGAGGACCTGCGGGCGTACTGCCGCGAGACTCTCGCGCCGTACAAGACACCGCTGCACTGGGTATTTGTCGACGACTTTCCGATGACGCCGTCCGGCAAGATTCAGAAGTTCCGGCTGCGGGAGGAACTCGCGCGCCGGCTCGCGCAGTGATGGTCCGCCGACGCGGGCCGCAGCTGCCGGCGTTACCGCCAGTTGCGCCGCATGCGCCGGCGGAACCGGCCGAAGGCGAACAGCCCGGCTACGCACGCCACCAGCCACAGCAGCAGCATGACCTTGAGGAACGCGACGAATACGAATCCGGCACCGGGGAGCACCAGGATCGCGAACAGCAGCAGGAGCGCCACTGGCAGGAAGCGCGGTCCGCGGCGCCGGTAGTACACCTGACGCCCGAGCCAGGGCGGCATCTGACCAGGCTGACCAGGCTGACCTGGCTGGCCTGGCTGCGCGCCGGCCAGCTCCGGCTCGGGCAGATCGGTCATGACCGCGCGCAGGTCCGCGTTGGTCTTCGCGCTGAGCGTCGCCGCGATCCGCTCGTCCAGCTCCTCGGACGTGAGCCGGCCCTCGGCGAAGTGCTCGCGCAGCCGTTCCGCTACGTGCTCGCGGTCGGCGTCAGAGACCCGGATGTTCTCGTTCATAGCGCTGTCTCTTCCTACTCGTCCTGGTCGTCGTCTTCGTCTTCGCCATCGTCGGCCGCCGCAGCGTCGTCGGCGAGTATGCGGTACAGCTCCCGCCTGGTGCGCTCCAGCAGCCGCTCGGCGGCCCGGACCTGCTCGGCCGAGCCGGCATGCGCGAGCTGCACGATCCCGCTGCCCAGGCGCGCGGCCTCGGCGAACAGGCCGGGCACCTGCCAGGCTTCCTGCTGCTCGGACTTCTCCCAGGCGCCGCGCGCCATCTCCGGGTTCTCCGCCACGTACTCGCGCCCGGCATCGGTCAGGCTGAACACTCGCCGGCCGCCTGACTTCTCGTCGGTGATCAGCCCCTCATCCGCGAGCTGGGACAGCGCCGGATAGACGGCGCCGGGGCTGGGCCGCCACGCGCCGTTGCTGCGCTCCTCGATGTCGGACATGATCTGGTAGCCGTTGCGCGGGCCCTCCTGCAGCAGCGCCAGGATGGCCGCGCGGACGTCGCCGCGGCTGGCCTTCGGTCCCGGCGGCTTCGGCGGCCCCGGCCATCCTGTCCGCATGCCGGCGAAGCCGCCGCCCCAGTGGCCCGGCCCTCGCCGGCCGCCGAAGTCGCGCTCCCAGGATCCGGCCTTGGCCTGGAATCCGGCGCGGAGCTGCGCCAGAAGCTCGCTCAGGTCCAGCCCGCAGGCTGCTGCTCCTGCTGTCATGTGATCCGCCAATCTCTCGCGATACGATCACGATATATCGACAGCGTATGTCGCGGCCTTCCGGAAGACAAGTTATAACTCGACCAGGGCGGGAACGTGCGCTCTGGGCGTAACTGCCTGGCTCGGGGCCGCGGGCCGGGGTCTGGCGGCGACGACTGCCAGATAGCCGAGGAAGGCGATCCCGGCTATCAGGAAGCAGTTGGCGTTCAGTGTGGCCAGGCCGTGCAGGCCGTACTCGGTGTTCCGGGCGGACCGGGGTATCCACCACATCGGGGCCAGGACGAACAGCGCATAGCCGCAGGCGGCGGCAGTCCGGGCCGCGGTCCCGCCGCGCAGCATGACGACGAGCGCCGGCAGGGCCCACACCCAGTGATGCGTCCACGAGATCGGGCACACCAGCAGGCTGGTGATGCCGGTGGCCGCCGCCGCGCCGAGCCAGTCGCCGCGCCTGGCGAGCGTGGAGCCGACCGCCAGCCCGAGGGCGCCGAGCACGAGCGGGATCAGCAGGTACCAGCTGCCCACATGGCTCGCGCCGCCGAGTACCCGCGTCAGGGCTCCGTACGGCGACTGGTTGCTGACGTAGGTCGCGCGCACCCGGCTGGTGTCGTAGCACAAGTGCAGCCAGTACAGCCGGGACGCACCGGGGTCGACGAGGAAGCCGGTCCCGGCGCAGACGGCGAACGTGCCCGCTGCGATCGCGGCGTCCCTGGTCCGCCGCGTGAGCAGGAGCAGGACGATGAAGATGGCAGGCGTGAGCTTGATGGCCGCCGCCAGGCCGATGCCGATACCCGCGGGCCGGCCGCGGGAGACGAGCCAGACGTCGGTCAGCACCAGCGCGAGCAGGAAGATGTTCACCTGCCCGAGGAACAGCGTGTGATACACCGGCTCGAGCAGCAGCCCGGCCGCGATAGTGGCCGCGAGTACCGGACCTGACGGGTTACGCCCGGCGAGCCTGAGGGTGAGCAGGCACGCCCAGGCGAACGCGGCCACCGACCCGAGCTCCCAGGCCAGCGAGACGACCACGCCGGGGAGTACCGCGAGCGGCGTGAACAGGGCTGCGGCGAACGGCGGGTAGGTAAACCAGTTTGCCCTGGCCTGCTGCAGATACAGGGTCAGCCCGTGGGTCACCGCGTGCCCGCCCCACAGGTAGATGCTGAGGTCGAAGGGCCGGTACACCGCGGCGAACCCGGCGACCAGGCCGAGCTCGATCAGCAGCACGATCGCGGTCGCCCGCCGGGCCCGGCGCCCGCGCGGCAGGTACAGCTGTATCTGGCGCTGCGGTTGTATCTGGCCCGGCGGTCTTTGCCGCTGCGGTCGCGCGATGACGGAGTTCATGCTCTGAGCCTGCTGGCGGGTGGCTGGCCGGCCCATCGGGAAGATCACCCAGCTGCCCCCGGAAACGACTCGCCCGGCGTCCGGGGAAGAGCACGCGCGGCATCAGGGAATCGCGGCAGCGCGATCCGGAATCACGACAGTGCATAACGCTAAGTCTCATAACTGTTACTCTCGGTCGTCAGAATGGCGGCGCGGGCTGGGGGTGCAGTGACGGGCTGGTTGCTGAGCGGTGAGACGGGCGCTGATGACCTCTCGGCTGGCGCTGCTCGCCGCCTGTCCGACGTCGCGGATTATCGCGAAGCGGTAGCCGACGTGCTCGCGGGATTAGCCGGCCGGAGGGGCGACCGCCTGACCTCCGCAGAAGCGGAGCGCAGGCTGGCCGCGCGACTGTCCGACCCGGCCTTCGCGATGATCCTCTCGGCGACGCCGGCCGGGCCGGAGGCAGCCGCACGGCGGGTGCTGCGGGAGATCAGGACCTACCGGCACTGCGCGCGCAGCTCGGCCGGGAATCTCACGGCAATGATCAGAATCGCGCTGCTCGCCCAGATCGACGTGTTCTGGTGGGGCAACCTGCCGGCCTATCAGTCCGACGCTGATGTCCACGACGCGGCCGACCTGCTCGACCTGGACGGCCTGCGGCGCGACGGCATGCTCCTGTTCCGCTACCGGCGGCAGCCCACGACGCTGCTGGGCCGGGCTGCCCGCTCAGCGGAGCGGCGGGCTGCACCGGACCGGGCTCCGCAGACTGCGGGCCTGCGGTTCGCCTGCGCTCGGGCGGAGCTGATCGTGCTGCTCAACCAGATTGCCGCTGACTTCGCCGCGCTCGCTCCGCGCGGCACGCCCCCGCTGTGGGTCACCAGCCTCGCCCGCAGTGTCTCGCATCAGCAGCATCTGCGCGATCTCGGCTACGCGGCCATGCTGCCGAGCTCGCACTGCGTCGGGTTCGCGGCCGATGTCGAGATGACGTGGTTCCGGCAGTTCGGAGCCGACCGGATGCTGCAGGAGGTGCTGCTCGAGCGGCAGGAAGCCGGGGAGGTCAACGTCATCGACGAGGGGCAGGCGTGGCACGTGTGCGTGCGCCCTGGCGCCGGACGTGCGCTGCGGCTGGTCCCCGAGCAGAGTGGCGGCTGACCAGCATGTGCGGAATCGCGCTGATCGCCGGCGCGGGAGCAGACGAGGCGCTGCTGCGCCAGATGCTCGCGGCGCTCGCACCGCGCGGTGAGGTCGAGGAGACCGCGTGCGAGCCCGGACTGCTGGCCGGGGTTCAGCGGCTGCGGATCGTCGACCGGGAACGGGCAGTGCAGCCATGGCGGGCAGGCCGCTGGCTGCTCTGCTACAACGGCGAGATCTTTAACTACCGGCAGCTGCGTGCTGAGCTGATCGGACTCGGGCGGGAGCTGCGGACCGAGAGCGACACCGAGCTCGTGCTCGAGGCGTTTGCCGAGTGGGGCGAGCGGGCGGTCACGCGGTTCCGCGGCGAGTTCGCGTTCGCGATCGCGGACCGTGAGACGGGCCGCGTCTACCTGGGCCGCGACCCGGTCGGCGTGAAGCCGCTGTACTGGTCCTGCCGCGACGGCAGGCTGCACGTCGCCTCCGAGGTCAAGGCACTGGTGCCGTCCGGCGGACCGGTTTCCGAGGTGCCGCCGGGCCAGCATGGCTGGGCCGAGAAGGGCGCACCGCCCTCTCTGGCCCGCTACGTAGACCTGTCCCGGCTCGACCGGCCGGCGATCGAGGAGCCGGAGGAGGCGGCCAAGGCCCTCCGGCGCGGGGTCGAGGACAGCATCCGGGTCCGTGTCGATACCGACCTCACAGTCGGCGTGATCCTCTCCGGCGGCCTCGACAGCTCGATCGTGCTGACGCAGGTCGCGGAGATGCACCCCGACTGCGTCGCGCTCACGATCGGCGCGCCTGGCAGCGACGACCTGCTGTACGCGCGGCGGCTGTGCAGGGAGCTCGGCGTGACGCATGAGGTCATCACCGTCCGGCCGGGGGATCTGCACGCGGGTGACGTGCGCGAGGCCATCCGGCTGTCGGAGCTCACCGAGTACGGCGACATCATCAACGCCGTTGTCTCGGTGCCGCTGTTCGCCCGGGCGCGGCAGCTCGGCGTCAAGGTCGTCCTGACCGGGGACGGCTCCGACGAGCTGTTCGGCGGCTACGCCATGTACAGCCACAGTGACGGCGACGCCTCCCGGCGGCTCTTCCAGCACATGATCGCGAACCTGCACCGGACCGAGCTCCAGCGGGTGGACAGGGTCAGCATGGGCAACGGAGTCGAGGCCCGGGTGCCCTACCTTGACCCGGCGCTGATCGAGCTGGCCATGCGAATCCCGGTCGGTCTCAAGATCCGGGCCGGCCAGGAGAAGTGGATCATGCGGCAGGCGTTCGCGGACGCGCTGCCCGACTACATCCTGAGACGGCCGAAGAACCCGATGTCACACTCCTCGGGGCTGCACGAGCGGGCCCGGATGTACCGGCCGCTGTTCGCCGGGATGCAGCGCTCGTTCGGCTACGACCTGCTCGCGCCGGTGCAGCGAGACTTCTCCGTGCTGCTCAGCCGGTACAACCACGACCTGGAGCGCGCAGTCGCAGCGGCGGCCGCGCATCAGGACTACACAGCCGCCGAGCACGCCCGTGACCTGGCCGGCGCACTGCGCTGGAACGCCGCGGCCGCGCTCCGTGCCCGGCGTCACCCGGCAGCCGCCCCCCGGTGAAACGTGCTGCCGGGTGCAGAACGTGCCGCTGGCCAGGCCACCTGCCGGTCCGGGCGCGGCGAATAGGCCGCAGGGAACGGGACAGCTAGTTAGACGGCGTGATCGGCGGGAACGAACCTGGCGCCGGTCGATAACGGAGCCTGGAGGCAGCGAAGTGGAAATCAAGGTGGCCCTCTCATTGCCCCGCGACGCAGCGAGCGTGCCGGTAACGCGTCAGGTACTCGACTGCTGCCTGGAACGCCTCGGCGTTCTCCCGGAGACAAGGGCCGATATCGCCCTCGCCCTGAGCGAGGCCTGCGCCAATGTCATCCAGCACGCCGGGCCAGGTGAGGAGTACGAGGTCGTCGCTAGCACCAGGGACGGCCGGTGCGTCATCGAGGTGGTCGACACCGGCAGCCGCGGGGCCACGGTGCGGCGGCCTCCAGATCCGGACACGCTGATGTCGGAGCACGGGCGCGGACTGAAGATTATCGACGCCGTGACCGACGAGCTGTCCCTGACCGGCGACGGCGAAGCCGGAACGACGGTGCATTTCGAGAAGGTGCTTGAGTGGGAGCCAGGCGCGCTGGCTGAGCAGCTGTCGGTCGTCGGCCACTAACCCTGTCTGGCACTCCTAGCGAGCGCGTCCGGTGAACCAGCCGAGCGCCAGCAGCACCACTCCGACAACCACCGATACGGCGCCGCGGACGACGTGGTGGCCGGTGTGCATGCTGCCGACGAGGAAGTGGACCGAGTTCAGTGCACCCGCGAAGAACAGCACGCCGAGAATGACGGCGAGTATTCCGAGGATTGCCAGGATCACGGCCAGTGCGCGGCTGGGCCTGGCTTGTACGCCTGCTGTGCTCACGTGATTCTCCGCATTGAGATCGTGGCCGTGGCGGCCGGAGCGAGCGCGGGCTGGCACACGGCGGCCGGCGCGTTAGCGCATCGGGGACCAGCCTGCCATGAACTGGCCTAGCACTGAAGGACCTCGGGGGACTGCGCGCTAGCTGTCGCCGAACCGCTCGTCACGGTCAGCCCGACGGGCTGGCCGCAGGCGGTGCTGCTTTCGATCACAATGAACAGCGCATCCTGTGTCTGCGTCCCGGCGGGGACCGGGCCGTGCTGGCAGGCCGCTCCGCCCGACGCGGGCTGACAGTTCCACCCGCCGAAGCCGCCGAAGCCGCCCCGGGCCGGGCCGTTGTCCTGTCCGTGCAGTCCGCCGCTGATCAGCGCGCTGCCCGGCGGCAGGGCGACCGAGACCGTGAGATCGCCGGTCGCAGCCGAGCCGGTGTCAGCGACCGCGAACGTCACCATCGCGCCGCGCCCCTGCTGCTGCGAGGCCACCGCGATGCTCGCCGCCAGCTTGACCGCGGCAGCTGGCGGCGCGCTCTGCGTGACGGCGGGTGCGGGGGAGACCGCGGCTGCGCGGTGATGATGCGACCGCGGCGCACGGGTCGTCGCCGCGGGAACCGCAGCAGTGGTCGCCGCAGCGGACGGTGCCGACGGTATTGCGACGACGGGGGCAGGGTCCGCAGCGCTGTGCTGATGTGCGGCCGGGGTGTCATGGCTGCTGAGCGTCACGGCGAACGCGGTCGCGCCGACCGCAATCGCGGCGGCGGCACCGGCCGCGAGCCAGCGCAACGGGCGGGTCGCATGACTGAGCTGTTCCGGCAGCCTGATCCAGGCCCGGCCGGCAGCCGCGGCGGCACCGCCCGCCATCGAATCGCCGGCGGCCGGTTGCGTGTCGGCTGGGTGTGCGGCGGCCGGGTCCGCGGCGGCCGCCAGGTAGGCGGCCGCGGCGGCGCCGAGAACGGCAGGGGCGACGACAGTTCGCAGGGTCAGGCCGATGTCGGCAAGCTCTGTGTAGGCGGCCCGGCAGTCGTCGCATTCGCTGAGGTGCCCGGTCACCAGCGCGCTGTCGCTGCCGGGCACCGCGTCCCGGACGAATGGTCCCAGCCGTGCCGCTGCCTGCTCGCACTCGGGCTGGCTGACACGCGCCCGGTGCAGTTGCAGATATGCCTGCCGGAGGCCATCCCTGGCGCTCCGCCGGACGGCGGTAACCCCTGTCAGGGAGAGCCCGAATAGCGGCGCGACCTCGGCCGGGCTCATCTCCTCGATCTCGGTGTGCCACAACACGGCTCGCCACCGCTCGGGCAGTGACAGGAATGCCTGCACCATCAGCGGCGTTCCGGAGCCCGGCGTGTCGGCGACCGGGATGATCGCCTGACCTTCTGAGACCTGCCGCAGCGCGGTCAGCAGGTATGGCCGGAATGCGTCGGTCGGCCCGCCACCGCGCTGAGTGGCCGACAGAACCTGGTCGAACGCCTCGCTCATCAGAACGTCAGCGGCGCCTGCCGAGCTGGTCAGCTCGCCGGCCAGCCTCCGTGCTGCCTGCTCGTGCCGCCGGCGCAGGATCGCGAACGCCGAAGTGTCACCCGCTCGCACTTTGTTGAGCAGCTTCGCGTCGTCCACGTCATGCGTGCGCTGTGCCTCGTCCGTCACTAGTACTCCCGCCCCGTGCCGTCCGTCCTAGTGCGCAACAGAATCATCCCTGTTATCGCTCTCGCGCGCGGGGATTCGCGCCCACTGCGCAACCCTGGCGCCGGGCACCGCGCCCGGATAGCCTGAATTCAGCATGCGGTTGCGCCTAGGGTTCCGCGCCGTTCCCGCCTCCGGCGACCACAATCAGGGAACGGCGGACTGGACCGAGCGGCGCCAGGAACCCGTCCTGCGGGCCAACACCTGACGGGATAAAAGCCCCGAGGGCTCATGTCGGCATGCCCGGAAGTTCCGGGTCAGGCAGAAGGAGCCCCGTGAGTCCGCAACCGCACCTCACTCCCGACATCATTGCCGTCGTCATCGGCGCGGGCGCATTGCATGCGTGCTGGAACGCCATTGCCAAGCAGGTGCAGGACAGGCTGATGGCATTCGCCTGGATGGGGATTGCCCAGGCTGCCGTCGGCGCGCTGGTGCTGGCGGTCACAGGACTGCCATACCGGGCCGCGATCCCGTTCGTGCTCACCTCGGCGGTCATTCACGTTGCGTATGACCTGGCGCTGATGAACTCCTACCGCCTCGGCGCGTTCAACCAGACCTATCCGATCGCTCGCGGCACCTCGCCCCTGGTGGTCGCAGCGGGCGCGTACCTGCTGGCCGGCGAGCACCTGGGAGCCGCTGCGCTGGCCGGGGTCGCGGTCCTGGCCGCGGGACTGATGAGCCTGGCATTCTCGGGCGGCCGCCTCACCCGGCAGGACGCGCCGGCTGTCGGCGCCGCCGTGCTCACCGGCCTGACGATCGCCGGCTACACGCTCGTCGACGGGCTGGGCGTCCGGCAGGCGCACGACCCCTGGGCATACACCGCGCTGCTGTTCCTGCTGCAGGGTGTTCCGATGGCCGGCCTGGCCGCGGTACGGCGACCGCTGACCGCGTGGCGCGACCGCACCTCGCTTGAGCGCGGGCTGCTGGCCGGGCTGCTGTCCGTTGTCGCTTACGGCGTCGTGCTCTGGGCGCAGACGAAGGCGCCGCTGGCGGAGGTTGCCGCCATCCGCGAGACGAGCGTGGTCTTCGCCGCGGTGATCGGGACGCTGGTGCTCGGCGAGGGATTCGGCCGGCGGCGTGTCGCGGCCGCCGTCGTGATCGCTACCGGGATCGTCCTCATCGGATTGTGAGCCAATCCGTCAGCCGCTCTGATGAATGCTGGCGGCGACGATCTTGCCGTTCTGCACTGTGTCGGTACCGGTGTAGTGCTGGACCGCGCCGGTGCAGGTGTCCGTGGCGGTCAGGCTGAAAGTGACCTGGTCACCGGACTCGCCTGTTTCCTCTACTTGCTGCGAGCCGGTGCATGCGTAGCCATCGACGAACTGCTGGTAGGTCTGCCCTGTCGTGGCGCCTGAGTTGAGCAGAGCCCACGCCTGCGCGTAGTTCTGAGACTCCACGTCACCGTAGTAGGCAGAGACGACAGCCCACGGGTCGGTGACACTCGGCACCGTCGTGGTTGGGTCCGCCGTGCTGGGCTGCTGCGTCGCGACAGCCGAGGGATTCGCGGGCTGGGCCGGCGTGCTTGTCGCTGGCGCCGCGGGTGACGACGTCGGTGGCCTGGAGGCGGCCGGAGACGCGGGTTCCTGGGTGGTTGTCACCGTCGTGCAGGCCGCCAGTCCGATCGTGGCAGCTGAAGTCAGTGTGGCGATGATGATCTTCATTGCGCACCTGCCTCACCGCGGGCCGACTCGGTGCTAGCCGATTTGCCGGGCTATGGCACAAGCGTAGTTGATCAGCTACTTAGTGTGACCAGCGGGGGTAGTCCGGCGACGCAGCCGCGGCACAGGCCGAACGCGCTTGGGCTACCAGTGGCCGCGATGCACGACCTCCGCGAAGGGCCGCCGCCTCGGGTTCCTCACCGGAGTGAGCGGCCGGTCGGACGGGTAGCCAAGCGAGATCAGCAGGGCCCAGTCCCGGTCGGCGGGCAGGCGCAGGACGCGGCGAGCCAGGTCCATGTCGGCGACCCCGGCGTGGCAGCTGCCGATGCCCAGGTCGGCGGCCGCGAGGGTCATGCTCATCGTTGCCTGGCCGAGGTCGAGCTGGGCGCGGTGGAACTCATTGTCGGCGGTCGGCCCGATGACCGCGATGGTGGCGGCCGACTGGGCGACGTGTGCCGCTCCGGTGAACACCCCTGACAGCTCCTGCAGCTGCACCCGGTCCGTTACGACCACGAAGTCCCAGGGCTGCCAGTTCTGCGAGGACGGGGACCTGCGGCCCGCCTCCAGGATCTGATCCAGGTCAGCGGCGGGAATGGGCTGGCTGGTGAACGAGCGGACATTACGGCGGGCCGTGATGGCATCCCAGGTTTGCATGCCATTGACCTTATGAGCAGGCCCTCGGTTGAAGTGCCGCGCGGCCGGGTAGCCAACGCTCGTCAGTAGTCATGACGGGGGAACTTCCCGTGCCTGGTCCAGGCGCGGGCAGATCGTCGGGGGAAGTGACTTCAGATGGACCTGGTCATCGTTTTCCTGGTACTGGTCGTCATCGCCTGGCTGCGGAAGTAGGCCCGGCAGGGGCGCGGATGGTGCGGCGTCAGGCGCGCCGCAGGACAGCAAGCCATGCCTGGGCCTGCGAGAAGCCCTGGATCGAGTTGATGTCGAACGTGTCGGCCGTGATCGACTCGGCGGTCCAGCCGTCGCTGAAGGCTGCCCGCAGCTCATCCGCTCGTACTCGCCGCGGCCCGAACTCGCCCGGCTGCCGGTCGCTGAAGCACATCAGGTAAAGCCTGCCGCCGGGCCGTAGCACGGCGGTGAGGCCGGCGACGTAGCGCGGCCGGTCGGCGTCACTGAAGACGTGGAACACGCCGCTGTCGATGATGGCGTCGGGCTGGCCGGCCAGCTGCACCGCGGCGAGATGCAATACGTCGGCGACCTCGAACCGGGCGGTCAGACCTCGCTCGGTCGCCTTCGCGCGGGCGCGCTCGATGGCCGTCGGCGCGACGTCCACGCCAGTCGCGTCGGCGCCGTGACTCGCGGCCAGCAGCGTGTGCTCCCCGGTGCCGCAGCCGGCATCGAGCACCCGCCCGGCCAAAAGGCCCTCGCCGGCGAGCCGGGCAAAGGCCGGCTGCGGACGGCCGATGTCCCAGGGCGCCGGCTCCGCGGCGCTGTAGGAGGCGTCCCACGCATTCGTCATGACCTTAGTCTTCCGTGTAGCGCCACGCCTGTCCGAGCGGGTTAGATTCCAGGGTGATGTGCGAAGACCGGACGGCATCTCTGACTGCGGTCGGCCCCGGGCAGCGGGCCGCAACCTGCGGTCGCGCTCCGTCAACGCTCCGGAGCGAGTCGTGCCCACCAAGCTGATCATCGTCGTTCGTGCCGACCTCGGGATGGGCCGCGGCAAGGTCGCGGCGCAGGCCGCGCATGCAGCGGTGGCGGCTGCCCTGGCCAGCGTCGGGACGGCAGCCTTCCGCGCGTGGCTCCGCGATGGCCAGCCGAAAGTGGTGCTCCGCGCGGACGGCGAGGACCACCTGCACGCGATCGCTGGCCAGGCCCGTGCCGCCGGCCTGCCGGTTCAGGTCGTCAGGGACGCGGGCCGCACGCAGGTCGCGGAGGGAACGGCGACCTGCTGCGCGATCGGGCCGGCCGCCGATGCCAGTATCGACGCCGTCACCGGGGATCTTGCGCTGCTCTGAGTCCTACGGCCTGACCAGCACCTTCGCCAGCCTGGCCAGGTACCGGCTGGCCACCGCGGGGTCGAAACGATCGGGGTCGAAGTCGGCCGCCGATTCGAGGCCGAGCCAGGACAGCATCTGCCTGTGATCCTCGTGCCGCGGGTTGGCCAGGACGTTCAGCAGCTCGCTGTAGCCCCAGACGCCGCCGCTGTCCTCGGGTGGGCACGCTCGGCGGCCGCCGGTGCATCGCGGGTACGCTACGCCGCTCTCGGCAGGCTGGACGGCTTCCACGACGATGTCGTGCTCCCAGCTGTCGCCGAAGTCATACTCGTACCGGAACCTGTCGCCCGGCCAGTCCGCTACCGCGGACAGCTTCCTGCCTGCGGCGCTGCGGATGTCCAGATCGGCGTCCCGGATTCCGTACCGGGCGTCGGGCGTCTCGAACGCCCACAGGTGGCTGTCTTCCCAGCCGAATGCCGCCTGGATTGCCGCATGCAGTCGCGACAGCGTGATGTCGGACGGGACCTCAATCCGCCGCCAGATCGCCGGCCTTGTGCCGCGCAGCGTGATCTTGAGGCGGTGGATATTCCGCGGTACCTGCTGGCGCCTGACGGTGTCGCCGGTGCTGCCAGGCGTGCGGCTCGCACGTTTCGCACGCTGACCGGTGGCTGAGCGGGCCTCGGGCAGCAGATCGACCCGAGCGCGGAGCAGATCGAGATAGTTGTCGAGGTCCTCGGCCTGATCCTGCTGGCTCGGGCAGGGCTCGCAGGCCAGCGCATCTTGCAGCAGCTGCCGCGCGGTCCCGCCGGTGAGGTCCTTGAACCGGAAGCCAGGCTGCGCGCCGAGTGCGAGGTAGTCGTCCCGGAGCCTGCTGTTGTAGCTGGTCAGGTAGCAGTGCCTGACGCCGCCGCCGAGCACGTAATCAATGAACACGACCATCGCGTGCCGCTTTCGGCCGTAGCTGAAGCTGACCACGACCGAGCGCTGCTCGCCATAGATGTCGGCGTAACCGAAGCAGGGCCCCGGCCGCGGGGCGCCCAGGCCCGCAGCCCACGGAAGCTCGCGCTGGCCGGCAGCCACCAGCCGGGCACCTGAGTCCGCGGCGAGCGGCCGGACCTCCGGCAGTCCGACAGCTGCGAGCACGCGCGCCATCGCAAGCGCCTCGGGGCACGGATGATCGGGGAGTCGCGCGACGACGTCGGCGAGGATGTCGGCCAGTTCTGCCTCCGGCGGGGCTGTGCGGCGCAGCTCGCCGATGAACTCGGCACCGCAGACTTCGGCCTCCACCTGGTCGCAGCCCGGTTCCAGCAGCGGAGTGAACCAGGCGAGCATCTCCGCGTATGACTCGTCCTCGTCCGGCATGAGACCGGCCTGCAGGAGCTGGCCGACAGCGTCGTCAGCGTTCGTCGCGGTGTCGATGAGCCGGAGTGCGTCTTGCGGGGCCCCGGTGTCGAGCGCGAGCTGGCGGAGCTGAGCAAGACGGTGCAGATCGCGGCTGTCCCACAGGGCAGGCTGCGTGTCGTCTGGCACTACCGACAAGTGCCGGCGAGGTTCGGAGCGCCCGGATGTCGACACGCTGGACATGCTGCCAGACATGGGGCTGCGGGGGGCTGTTTCTGCCGCCTCGCCGTCAGCGCAGGCAGCCCCCGCGCGGCTGCTGACGGAACCAGCGGAACTGTCAGTGGCGCCACCTACTGTGCTGTGCATGGCCAGGCTCGTGCTCGACGAGATTGACCTCGGCTCGGTCGAGGACGCCGTCGGCATGACCGCGTACGACGACGGTTACGGCGACGCGCAGGATGGCGCCGTCCGGCGGATCGAATGGGCAGCGCATCAGCGAGCGGTGCACGGTGTCGTCCAGGATCGCGGCGGCGAGTGGCAGGAGACCGTCGTGTACTTCCGGCCCGGCGCGCCGATGCGGTACGACCGCGGCTACTGCACCTGCGAGCCGGGAGAGGAGTGCCGCCACGCTGCCGCGGTTGCGCTCGCGGCGGCGCTGGCGTCCGGGCAGGATCTCACCGCACCGCGGCCCGCTCTGCCCTGGGAGCACTCGCTGGCAGCGCTGCTGCGGCCCGCGGCAGCGTCGGCGGGCACAGACCCGGCCGCCACCGGGCCGGCCGCGCGCGCCGCCAGGGTCGCTATCGAGCTCACGCTGTCGGGCGAGCAGCAGCTGTACGCACAGCGCCACCCGCACGCGCCCCGCCAGCTGACAGTCTGCGCGCGCCTGGTCCAGCCGGGCGCGAAGGGCGGCTGGGTTGGCGGCCAGCTGGCCTGGGGCCGGCTGGAGCCGCGGCGGCAGCCGGCCCCGCTTACCCGCCCGCAGCTGCGCGTCCTGAGGGAGCTGTACTGGACGTTCCAGGCCGGGGACCGGCTCGCGGGTGGCTACCAGCGGCCCTGGGTCACCGGTGGCGACAAAACCCTGGATCTGGCGGCGTTCGAGTCGCGCCAGCTGTGGCCGCTGCTCGATGAGGCCGCCGCCGCTGCCATCCCGCTGGTGTACCGCAGGTCGGGGACGGTACCCGGATATGGCATCGCCGAGTTGTTCCTCGACATCACCCGGCCGCGTCCGGAGGCGCCACTGCTCATCAGCCCGGTTGCCGGCATCGACGGCAGCGACGATGAGATCTGGCCGGTCCGGTTCATCGGATCGGACGGGCACGGGCTGATCTACATCGAGCGGGCTGAGGCTGAGCGCCAGCCCGATCCGTCGCGCTGGCGCTTCCGGCTTGCGCGGATGGTCAGCCCGGTCCCGGCCGCGCTGCAGGAGCTGGCCCTGTCCCGGCAGCCACTGGAGATCCCGCGCGCCGATGAGAGCCGGTTCCTGGGCCAGTTCTACCCGCGGCTGCGGCAGATGGCATCGCTCATCTCCTCGGACGGATCATTCAGCCTCCCGGCGGTCTCGGCGCCGACTCTGGTCGTCGGTGCCGCCTACGGCGAGGATCATCAGCTGGAGATCAGCTGGGCCTGGTCGTACCAGGTGGGCGACTCCCGGCTGCGGGCGCGCGCAGAGCTGCCGGCGGGTTCCGGGGGGCTGCCGAACGTCGAGGCCAGGGCCCGCCGCATGATCGCCGAGCGGGAGGCCAGCCCTGGCGCGCCAGAGGTGTCCGGGCTCGACCCGGCGTTCCGGGATGCCGGCGCTGAGCAGGCCATCCTGGCAGGCCTTGACATGCCTGCCGCGAGCCTGCTTGAGGGCCGCCTCGCCGGCATGGACACCGTGCGTTTCAGCGCCGAGGTGCTGCCGCTGCTGGCAAGCAGGTCTGGCGTCGCGGTCGAGATCAGCGGCGAGCCTGCGGACTACCGCGAGGCCGGCGACTCGGTGCGTATCGAGGTGTCCGCGGAGGAGCTCACCGGCGAGAACGACTGGTACGGCCTCGGCGTGACTGTCTTCGTCGAGGACCAGCCGGTTCCGTTCATCGAGCTGTTCCTGGCACTGAGCCGGAGGCAGGAGTATCTGCTGCTGCCCGGCGGCGCCTATTTCTCGCTGGCCAAGCCCGGACTGCAGGCACTGGCCAGGCTCATCGAGGAAGCCAGGTCAGTGCAGGACCTCCAGACGGAGTCGCTGCGGATCAGCCGGTTCTCGGCGGGGCTGTGGTCCGAGCTGGCTGAGCTCGGCGTTGTTTCCGGCCAGTCGGAGGCGTGGCGCCGCCAGGTGGACGGCCTGCTGTCACTGGCCGGCGACGGCGCGGCTGGCAGCGATCCCGGCCCCGGCGGCGTCCCGCTGCCCTCCGGGCTGACCGCGCGGCTGCGGCCTTACCAGGAGGACGGTTTTCAGTGGCTGGCCTTCCTCTGGCAGTACCGGCTCGGCGGCATCCTCGCCGACGACATGGGTCTGGGCAAGACGGTGCAGTCCCTGGCTCTGATCGCGCACGCGCGGCAGGAGGAACCTGACAGCCCGCCGTTTCTCATCGTCGCGCCGACAAGCGTCGCATCAAACTGGGCCGCCGAGGCGAGCCGATTCACGCCCGGACTCAGGGTTGCGGTCGTCACCGAGACGCTCGCCAAGCGCCGCGCCAGCCTGGCGGACGTCATCGCCGGCGCGGACGCGGTGGTGACGACCTACACGCTGCTGCGCCTCGATGCGGCCAGCTACTCAGCGGCGCAGTGGTCAGGCCTGATCCTGGATGAGGCGCAGTACGTCAAGAATCACCAGTCCAAGGTCTACCAGTGCGCTCGCCGCGTGCCCGCGCCCTTCAAGCTGGCCATCACCGGCACGCCGATGGAAAACAACCTGATGGAGCTGTGGTCGCTGCTGTCGGTCACGGCACCCGGGCTGTTCCCGCACCCGGAGAAGTTCCGCGATTACTACGCTCGCCCGATCGAGCGGCAGGGCCGGGGCGAGCTGCTGGATCAGCTGCGACGACGGATCAGGCCGCTGGTCAGGCGGCGCACGAAGGAGCAGGTCGCCGCCGACCTGCCGGCCAAGCAGGAGCAGGTTCTTGAGGTCGTGCTGCATCCCCGCCACCAGAAGCTGTACCAGACGCATCTGCAGCGCGAGCGGCAGAAGGTACTCGGGCTGCTCGGCGACGTCGACGCCAACAGGTTCGCCATCCTGCGCTCGCTTACGATGCTGCGCCAGCTTGCCCTCCACGCCGGGCTGGTCGACCCGGACAACGCCGACCTGCCGTGCAGCAAACTCGACACGCTTGCCGGGCTGCTCGGGGACGTGGTCGCCGGCGGTCACAGGGCGCTGGTGTTCAGCCAGTTCACCCGGTTCCTGGAGCGGGTGCGCCAGCGACTGGACGAGGCCGGCATCGATTACTGCTACCTGGACGGCAGGACGCGCGACCGGCCGCTGGTGATCCAGCGGTTTAAGACCGGCGCCGCGCCGGTCTTCCTGATCAGCCTCAAGGCAGGTGGCTTCGGCCTGAACCTGACCGAGGCCGACTACTGCTTCCTCCTTGATCCGTGGTGGAATCCGGCCACCGAGGCGCAGGCCGTCGACCGCACGCATCGGATCGGCCAGACTCGCAGCGTCGTTGTCTACCGGCTCATCTCGAAGGACACGATCGAGGAGAAGGTCATGGCGCTCAAAGCGCGCAAGGCCGCCCTGTTCTCCTCCGTCCTCGACAGCGGCGAGGCATTCGGCGGCGGTCTGAGCGCTGAGGACATCCGCGGCCTGTTCGAGTAGCCGGGCCCGGCGACAGGGGCGTCCATCCGTTGGTGTTACCGGGAGCGTGGCTAGCCGTTACCGCAGCTGAGCGCGCGGGTGCTGGCCCACCGTCCGGGGCTTATCGTCTAGTGCTGTCACTCCATCCGCAGCTGGTGCCGGGAGGTCGGCATGAGCGTTGCCGATGCCAGGGCTGAGCTGACAGAACTGCGGTCCGAGCGCGCCGCTGCGAGCCTGGACCGGCGCCTCGGCCAGCTCCCGGACGGGCATCCTTCCTCCCCGCGCTATGCGGATGCGGTCCGAGACCCGGAGCGCACCCGGGTCGAACACCGCGAGGCAGACAGGGTCCGTCCGCTAACCGACGCCGAGCACGCCGATCACGTGGCCGACGTCAGGCGCCGGTTAGCCGACGCACGCGCTGCGGGGCTGGAGACTGACGCCACGCACACAATCGACGCTGGCCGCGAAGTCTGGACTGACGAGCGAGACGCCGCCCATCAGGAAATCGTCGACACGCTGTACGGGCAGTCCGCACAGGTGCCGTGCGAAGGCAAGGCAATCCTGGCAGGCGGCCTGCCCGGCGCCGGCAAAACAACCGTTCTTCGTGAGCACGCCGGGATCGACCTGTCTCAGTACCTGATGATCAATCCCGACGAAATCAAAGAGGAGATGGCGCGGCGCGGTCTGATCCCCGACGTCCCTGGCTTGTCCCCGATGGAGGCATCTGACCTCGTGCACGAGGAGTCCTCGTTGATAGCAAAACGACTGGCCAACCGGGCTGAGAACGATCATAAGAACGTTATCTGGGACATCACGATGTCGAGGACGTCATCTATTTCGGACAGGGTTAGCTCACTGCGGTCAGCTGCCTTCACGCGGATCGATGGCATCTTTGTCGATGTGCCGTTAGAGGCTAGTGTCGCCCGGGCCGATGCACGCCACCGCACCGATCATGATCGATATCAGGACGGTCAGGGATTCGGCGGCCGGTGTATACCCGAAGGGACGATTCGAAGTAATGCAAACAGCGAGTGGGGCAGCAGCAATCGGAAGAACTTTGAGGAGCTAAAGGGTCAGTTCGATGTCTGGTTCAGGTATGACAATTCCGTCGATGGCCGACCGCCCGTGCTCCTGGATTCGAGCGCGCCCGGCCGCCGCGAGTCGAAGGATCTCGATTGATGTCATCAGATAACGTCGCTGAGCTCATTACAGCCCTGCGCTCCGGAGAGATGGGTCTCGATCGAGTTGCAGATATCTTCCGGCATAGAACCTGGCGCAAGAGTCATGGTCCGGTCCCTAGTGACTACTCCGAGATGGCTGCGGCGGCTCAACTGGACCCCGGCGCGAACATCCCTGGGTCTATCGACGATGTCATTGCTGCATACGACCGGGGCGAGATCAGCAGAGAGCAATATCGGGTTCTTGCTCACGCCGTTGCGGAGTCGATTAATGCAGAAGCAGAGCGACGTGGCGGCGAGCGCTAGTTCTGACCGCCGGCACAGTCGATGGATGGCGAGTTAGTGGTGCTCCGGCACCACTAACTCGGCATCGACCAACCAGCTACTGCGGGCCGAGCGGTGCGTAGAGCAGTGCTGACAGGTCGCGAGCGAGACCGGCCGCGCGGTCGCCAGCTGCGCCCCCGATCGGTGCCAGAAGCTGATCGATCAGCCGCCCGACGATGATGCTCGCCTGCAGTGTGACGGCGTGGCCCTCGGTCGTAAGCGAGAGCCGGACCGCACGCGAGTCATGAGGATCTGCAACGCGCCTGATCAGGTCGTCAGCCTCCAGGGCACGCGCCAGCTTCGACACGTACAGCGGCTCGAGGCCTGTCTGGTCGGCCAGTTCGCGCTGGCTCGGCTTCAGTCCGCGTTCATGCATTGCCAGCAGGGAGGAGATCAGCGAGTACTGCGCATGGGTCAGGCCGAGCGGGCCGACTGCCCGGTCGACGGCCGTGCGCCATTTTGTCGACAGGCGCCAGACCAGGAATCCGGGAGTCGGTGCAGCGTACTCGGGTTCGCTCATGACTCGATACCATACATAGATATTATCTACATGACGACTATCGACGCCGTCGGCGTGCCCTGGCTTCGGTGCAGACCGGAGCAGCGCGCGGATGCGGGCTAGGCTCGGGTCAGCGTCGAGCCTGCCTACCCTGGAGCACGCCCTGTGACCGATCCCGGCATCGTCCTGCGCGGCGGCCGCGTTATTGACCCCGAGACCGGACTGGACGGGATCCGCGACGTGGCCATCTCCGCGGGCCGGATCATTGACGTGGGAACGGCGCTCCCCCCGGCGCCGGTCGACGTAGACGTCTCCGGTCACGTGGTCACGGCCGGGTTCGTCGACCTGCACAGCCACACCAACGAGATTCCCGGCCTGCGGCTGCGTGCCCTGGACGGCGTGACGACTGCACTCGAGCTTGAAGCCGGTTTCGCCCCGGTCGATCTGGCCTATCGCCAGGCTGCCGCAGAAGGCAGGCCGCTGAACTACGGCTTCGCCACCTCCTGGGCGCTGGCCCGGATGGAGATCGTCGCCGGGCTCGACCTGGCCAGCAACTTTGACTTCCTCGGCAGCCTGTCGGACCCGGCATTCCAGCAGCGGGCCTCTGCGACACAGATCAGCGCCATTGTGAGCCGGCTGGCAGCTGACCTGGCCGACGGCGCGATCGGCATCGGCTTCCTGCTCGGGTACTCACCAGGCACGGACCCGGCCGAGTATCTGCAGATCTCAGCGCTCGCCGCGGAAGCAGGCGCCCCCACATTCACGCACGCGCGCGACCTCATCGAACTGGCGCCGGACGCGCTCATCGATGGCGCTGAGGAGATCGTCCGAGCGGCCGCCGAGACCGGCGCGCACATGCACTACTGCCACATCAACTCGACGTCGATGCGGCACATCGACCGCGTGCTTGACCTGGTCGGGCGCGCCCAGGCGGCAGGCTCGCGGATCTCGACCGAGGCCTACCCGTACGGATCCGGGATGACGGGAATCGGCGCGGCCTTCCTGGCGCCCGAGCGGCTGCACGAGCGCGACCTGACCCCGGCCGACCTGACCTACGCGCCGACGGGCGAGCAGGTCGCGAGCGAGGAACGGCTGCGCGAGTTGCGCGCCACCGATCCGGGCGGACTGGCCATCATCAGGCAGCTGGACGAGGACGATCCTGCCGACCTGGCCGTGCTGCTGCGGTCGCTGACGTTTCCAGACTCGGTCGTCGCCAGTGACGCAATGCCGCTGACCTGGGCACAGGGCGTTCCCGACCGGATGGCATGGCCGCTTCCGGATGGTGCTTTCACGCACCCGCGCACGGCAGGCACCTTCGCCCGGGCGCTGCGAGTGCTGGCGAGCGATGGCCCCGCCGTCGCGGTTGGCGACGGCGGGCCGCTCGGGCTGGCCGAGACGCTGCGCCGGTCCAGCCTGCTCCCGGCGCAGCTGCTCGAGCAGCATGTCCCGGCGATGCGGCGCAAGGGCCGCGTCCAGCCTGGCTGTGACGCCGACATCGTGGTGCTCGATCCGGCGACCGTGAGCGATCAGGCCACCTACCTGCAGAACACCCGGCCATCGACGGGCATTACGCACGTGCTGGTGAACGGCACTTTCGTGGTGCGCGACGGCGGCCTGGTGACAACTGCGCTGCCCGGCCAGCCCGTCCGCGCCACTCCGCGGTAATCCCGTTGCGGTGGCGATCTGGCGCCTCCTACGATCGGCGAAGAAAGCCAGGACGTTGCCGATACCTCCGCCGCACAGGCGCTCCCGGACGCCTGCGCGACCGGCCCGGGTGAGCCGGCGGCAGGCAGAGGAAGCGCGCGCGGCGCTGGCCGCAGGCGGCTCCTCTCATCAGGAACAGCGCAGGCTGCGTTCGACTACCCGTACGCGGGACGATGCGGAGCGGCGTCGCAGGCTGGCTTTCAGGCATGCCGTGATCGTCGTCGCGGGCGCCGTCGTGGCCATGGCAGTGATGGCGGTCTCGTTCGGGCTCGTTCCCGCGATCGTCGCAGCAACCGGTCACGGCGTGCGCGGGAGCTTCATCGTCAGCGAGCTGAACTGCGTGCGGCGGTACGGCTGCACCTGGGTGGGCACGTTCCGCGGCGCTAACGGCGTAGTGATCCCGGACGTCGCCTACGAGGGCATCCTGCCGGCCGGGACCAACCCGGGCCAGACCATCCCGTCGCGCTATCCCGGCTCTGGCCGGGCTTACGCGCTGAGCGGCAGCCATACCTGGATCACGGCTCTGCTGCTCACGATCTTTGTCGGGGCGGCAGTCGCAGCAGGTCTGTGGGTCAGCCCACTCGGCCGGCGCAAACGCGATCCGGCAAGCGTGCACCGGACTGCCTGAAGCCCCGGACACAGGTCAAATGTCGGTGACTGCCGTTACCGTCCCCGCCATGACCACTCAGCTAGCCCGCGCCGAGTTCCCGGACTGTCACGGCTGCTGCGCCTTCCGTGCCGGACCCCCGGCAGTCTGCCTGGCCTGCGCGCGCCACACGCTGGATGTGCCGAGCGCGGGATCGTGCCCGGTGTGCTCGCAGTCGCCGCGCGCGGACGGCACCTGCGCGAACGAGCTGTGCCGCAGGCCGGATCGCCGCATCGGCAGGATTCACGCGATCGGCTATCAGTCGGGTGCGCTGCGCCGGGTCATCAACTCGTACAAATACCGGGGGACGCGCAGCTGGTCGGTCATCCTGGGCAGGCTCCTGCTGGCCTGGCTGGAGGAGAACCTGGCCGGTGACCAGCCGGGGCTGATCGTCGCGAATCCCGGCTACGCCGGTCCCGGCGGCCAGCCGTTCGGGCATGCGGAAGCCGTCCTGGCCGCAGCTGCGGCCGCGGCTGCGGCTGCGGCTGCTGCTGCCGCCGACGACTGCGGCGGCGGCGGCGGCGCAGCCTGGCCGTTCGACGCCGGGTCGCCTGCCGCGATCGTCAAGACCGGTCCGACTCTCCGGTCAGCCGATGCGCAGGCGTGGTCGAAGCGGGTATCGGGCAATGAGCTCCGCGGTGTGCTGCGGATACCTGACCGGACTCGCACGGTGGGCAAATTCGTCCTGGTCTACGACGACATCTGCACGACGGGTACCCAGCTCGACGCGGTCGCGGGCTGCCTGGTGGACCAGGGCGGTGCGGCCCGGGTGGAAGGCATCGTCCTCGCCCGGGCGCTCTGGCGCAGCGGGGGCTTGCGGGCGGGATAGTGAACGCGGTCAGGTTTCCTGGCAGACCTCGAGCTGGCTTCGTGCGCACCGGACGGGACCCGGCCGACGGCGGGTCAGCTAGCCGAGGCTCGGTGCCGCAGCAGCAGCGCAGGCAGTGAATCAGCGCTCGTGAACCGCCAGCACTGAGATGCGGCGGCCGGCCTCGCCGTCGGTCACCAGATAAGTCGCGGTCAGCCGGCTGATCTCGGCGCCGCCGTACCGCTGGCGCGAGATCGTGCCGCGGAAAAGGGCAGACGCGGAATTCAGCACGGTGACGTCCGAGTCGAGGATCTCGCTGCGGCCGTAGCCAGCCGCCCGCAGCTCATCAACCTGCTGCCGCAGAGTCGCGACGACCCGCTCGTCGCTCGTCAGCGAGAAAGCCCCGTTATCGGTGGTGACCAGCAGCGGAACGCCGTAATACCCGAGCAGCGAACTGGTGTCGCTCTCACCTCGGCTGCACGCCGCGAACGCGTCGAGGTACTCACCAAACCACTGGCTCACATCGTTGCCGTCCACGGCCTCGGACCATACCGCCGCTGCAGCGCTGTAGCCAGCGTCCGCCGCCGGCTCGCCCCGGGCGCCCTGGCCGAGCCGCCAGCGCAGATACCCGGGCCGCCGGGCGAATGAGGCCCGCGCGGGAGGGAACGTGCTGGGTCCCGGCGAACCTGCCGGGAGGATGTCTAGCGAGGTCTGACCGATGGACGTGTCATTGAGTGATGTTCGTCACGCTCTGGTGGAGCTGGGCCGGCTCCGGTTCGGCGAGATGAACGTCGAGGATGCGATCAGGGAGATCGTGCACACGACGCATTCCATGTTCGATGTCGATGGCGCCGGGCTCATGCTGTGTGACGCCGACCAGCACCTGCGCACTGTGGCCGCTTCCGATGACAGGCTTGCGCACCTGGAGGACCTCCAGATCGCGCATCAGGAAGGTCCCTGCATCGATGCCTTCGATACCAAGCAGCTGGTTGGCGTGGACAACCTCGAGGGAGACGGCCGGTGGCCTGACTTCAGCGCGGCCGCGGTCGGCCGGCACGTGCGCGCCGTCCTGGCCAGCCCGCTGCCCTACAACCAGGACGCGGTCGGCGTCGTCGCCGTGGTGTCGGAGGACAGCCACCCGTGGTCGCCGGAGGGCGAGCTCGCGCTGCTGGCGTTCACTGACCTCGCGGCGCTGCTTATCGCGAGCATGATGCTGGGCGAGCAGCGCTCGGAGCTGTCCGTGCAGCTGCAGGGTGCGCTCGACGGCCGCCAGGTGATCGAGCAGGCGAAGGGCATCATGATGGGGACGCAGGGCATCTCCGCGCGAGAGGCCTACGAGCAGCTGCGGTCGCGCGCACGGTCCGAGCGCCGCAAGCTGGCGGCCGTGTGCACGGACGTCGTGCAGGGCACCGCGCGGCAGGTTTGAGAGCTGCTGTAGCTCGTCAGCAGAGCCGTCGCCGCGAAAGAGTAGTATCTCGATCCCGGATGCGCCATACTGGTGATTGCCGTTACGAAGCCGCCCGGAACCTGCGGTCCAGTTACGTCGATGCTTGTCCCCGCGCCTGAGCGTGCAGTTCCCGCCAGGCGCCCACTGACAGCAGTCGGCTAGAGCCCGTGCTCGCTACTGCTGACAGGAGGATCCGCATGCTGTCCGCGGATCTGAGCGTTGTCCACGCTGACGACCAGGTCACGATCGTCCTGACCGGCGACTTCGACATCACCGCGATGCCCTATCTCTCCGCCCGCCTCGCCGCCGTTCGCGCGGCCCGGCCGGGCCGGCTTGTGTTCGACCTGACTGGCGTTGCTTTCATGGACTGCCGGTCGGTGCGGCTGGTCGTCGGCGCCGCCGGCGCCGGCGCCGACGGCGATGTCGGCGGCCCGACCGTGAACGACACCGGGCCAGTCCTGATCGGCCCTCCGCCTGTCGTGCGCAGGCTGCTGCGGATCACCGGCCTGGACCGGGCCTGCGAGATCCGGGATCCGGCTGGCCCCTCTCATCAGTCAAGTAAGTTGACAGTCAAGTGCTAGGGTGCTGGTCATGTCAGCCGATCAGTCGCGCTACGGCGAGATGGGGATACCGGGGCTGCTGCGCGGTGCGCGCAAGGCCTACGGCAGCGTCGTGCGGCAGGCGTTTGCCCAGGCCGGATTCGATGACATGCCGCGCAATGGCGCGTACGTGCTGGCGCGGGTCTATGACGACCGGGCGGCGCTGGCCACTCTCACCCGCGAGCTCGGGATCAGCAAGCAGGCCGTCAGCCAGCTCATCGACACCATGGTGATGCGCGGCTACCTCGACCGGACGCCGGACACTGAGGATCGCCGGCGCATGCTGCTGACCCTGACCCCGCGCGGGGCTGCTGCCGCCACGGTGAGCTGGCAGGCTGCGACCGGCGCGGACGAGGAGCTGGAGCGGCGCCTGACAGCCGACGGGGTCGCGGCGCTGCGGGCCGGCCTGGTTGCTCTGTGCGAGATGGCCGACGAGTTCGACGCAGCCGCCGGCTAGCCGAAGTGACTCAGCCAGCGGTGCGTCACGCCGAGCAGCCGCGCGCTGTCCAGCCGGTAAACGTGCTCCCGCCCGCGCAGCTCTACGCTGACCAGGCCCGCCTGCTGGAGCACGCGCAGATGCTGAGACGTAGTGGGCCAGGAGTGCTCGAACCACGCGGCGATCGCGCCTGACGTCATCTGGCCGCCGTGGCCGTGCAGCGCCGCGAGAATCGTGCGCCGCGACCGGTGCGCGAGCGCCCCGAAGACCGCGTCGTCGTCGTCCAGCTCGGCAACGCCGCGCGGCTTGCCGGTCATGTGGCCAGAGTGACGCGCTCGTAGTGCGGGAAGTCCCACTTCGGGCCGCCGTCTCGCTCCTCAAGGAGCGGGTCCATCGGTCCCCAGATGGCCAGGACGGCCGGGTGCTCGCGCGCGTGCTCGTAGCCGCCCTCAGCCCAGGTGAAGATCTCGACGTAGGTAAGTCCGCCGTCGTGACCGCGATAGATAACCGACGGCTCGTCGGTCACGAAGCCGAGCTCGTGCAGGGTGGGCCAGTGGCGCCGGAGCAGGGACCTGAAGTCGCCCTCCGCCTCCGCCCGGACGCGGAACGTCCCGATCACAGTTTGATTAGCCATGAGACTAAGTATTAGTCCTCAGGCTAATCATCTGCAAGTGCCCGCGCCTGCCGGGCTAGCGGCTCAGCGCGAACTCGACTGCCTGGGCCGGCGCCAGCTGCCTTCCGGCCTGGTAGGCCTGCTCATACGAGCCGTGCCCCATGCGCTCGCGGAGCAGGCCCTGGTCGTGCTCGCGGAGGTTCTGCTCAGCCTTCGACCAGTTGATGGTGCCGATCGCGAGCGCGTCGGAGATATCCGCGTCGGCGGCACCGTGCAGCGTGGCCGCCCGGACGTCGTCGCCCTGCCAGGTCGCCACGCAGGCAGCGCCGAAGATGACCTCGCTGGCATCGATGCGGACGCCGATCCGGCGTGCGACCAGCAGGCAGCGCCGGACGACGGGCTCGGCCTCCTCCGGCCTGCCCTGGATGAGCAGCAGGATGCCGAGGTCGGAGCGCAGGAAGTACAGGAACAGGTCGCCGCCGAGCTGCTCGGCCAGGCTGATGGACTGGTGCAGGTAGGCGGCCGCGTTCTCGATGAGGCCGGCGTGCAGGTCGAGCCCGTACAGATGATGCAGCTCGTTCGCGGCCTGCAGGTCATCGCCTGACTTCCGGCAGCAGGCCAGCACCTCAAGGCGGATGGTCCGGATGTCCTCCGGCGTCGGCGCGGCGGCCGCAAAGGAGGCGAGCAGCTCGCCGAGCAGCTGCATGTCACCCAGCTGCGTGGCCAGTGCCGCTCCCTGGCCGGCCAGCGCCCGGACGGCCGCGAGGTCGTGCTCGAAGAACGAGGCCGACGCCAGCTGGCCGAGCGCCCGCGCTTCCAGCCGGAGGTCGCCGAGCTCGCGGGCCAGGGTGAGCGCCTGCGCGGCCTCCTGCTTGCCGACGGCCAGCTCCGCGATGTCCTTCCGGGAGAACAGCGAGATCAGCCGCGACGTCACCACCAGTCCCTCGACCAGCAGCGGGCTCAGCCCGATGCCGGGCTGGCGGATCGCCTGCCGCAGGGCGCTGAGAATGTCGGCATGGCCGCGGCTGATCGCGAACCGCTCCAGTGCGACGCCGAGGCGCAGCACTTCCTCCGGGCGCTGCTCAGCTTCCAGGTGGCCGAAGACGGCGCGCAGGTTGTCCCACTCCGGGTCCAGCCGGCGCAGCCAGGCCGCCTGCCCGTGGCCGGTGAGCGCAGGCCGGGCGGTGTCGGCGAGGACCAGGAAGTACGCCGCATGCCGGTCCCGGACGTTCTGGACCTCCGTCTCGCCGCCCGCACGCAGCAGCTCCTGCGCTGCGTACTGCCGGATGGTCTCCAGCAGCCGGTACCGCACCGACTCGGGGGTCCGGTCAGCGGCGACGAGGCTCTTGCTGACCAGCGAGCTGAGCTGGTCGAGCACGTCCAGGGCGTCGGCCACGCCGGCGTCGCCGGACGTACAGACCGCCTCGGCAGCGTCCAGGTCGAATCCGCCGGCGAACACCGAGAGCCGGGTCAGTGTCTGCCGCTCGGGGGGTGCCAGCAGCCCGAACGACCAGTCCACGGTCGCCTGAAGCGTCTGCTGGCGCGGCATGGCGTTGCGGCTGCCGCCGGTGAGCAGCCGGAAGCGCTGGTCCAGCCGCTCGGTCACCTGGCGCAGCGACATGGATGACAGCCGGGCGGCGGCCAGCTCGAGCGCGAGCGGGATGCCGTCCAGCCGGCGGCAGATTGTCGCGACCAGCGGCGCTGACTGCGCGTCCAGCGCGAAGCCGGGGTCGTGCGTGCGGGCGCGGTCGGCGAACAGCCGCACGGCGTCGCTGCCGGCCAGGTCGGCTGCGGTCGCGGCCTCCGCGGGCGGCAGGGACATCGACGGCACCCGGTACACGCGCTCGCCGTCGATCCCGAGCGGCTCGCGCGAGGTGACCAGGAACCTGACGCGGGGGCACTGCCGGATGATCTGCTCGCAGAACTTGGCCGCCGCCCCGATCAGGTGCTCGCAGTTATCGAGCAGCAGCAGCGCGTCCTGCTGGCCGAGCGCGTCGGCGACTGCCTCGCTGACGTCGGGCCCGCCCTGGTCCGGCAGGCCCAGCACGGCGGCGACGACGGCCGCGATCTGGGCGCCATCGGTCACGGGTGCCAGCTCGATGAACCAGACGCCGTCGGTGGTCGTGTCGAGGAGCTCGGCTGCGGCCTGCAGCGCCAGCCGGGTCTTCCCGCTGCCGCCCGCGCCTGTGAGCGTGACCAGCCGCTCCGAGCGGACGAGCGACCGCACGGCGGCCAGTTCCGGCTCCCGGCCCACGAACGAGTTCACGACGCTCGGCAGGTTGTTGGGCAGTTCCGGGTTGTCGAGCGACGACAACGGCGGGAACGAGGCCGTCAGATCCGGCGCCTCTAGCTGGAACACGCGCTCGGGGCGGCCGAGATCCTTCAGCCGGTGCAGCCCGAGATCCCGCAGGCTGACACCATCGTCCAGGGTTTGCGATACCAGCTCGGCCGTGGTGCCGGAAAGTACTACCTGGCCGCCGTGCGCGACTGCCTCCAGCCGGGCGACGCGGTTCACGACCGGCCCGAAGTAATCTCCGTCGCGCTCCTCGCACATGCCGGTGTGCAGGCCCATGCGCACCAGGAGCGGTCTGGCCGTCGGCCAGGCTTCCGCGCCGAGCTGCCGCTGAGCACTGAGCGCGGCGCTGACCGCTGAGTCCGCTGTCCAGAAAGTCGCGCAGAAGGCGTCCCCGACCGTCTTGAAGACGTAGCCGCCGTGCTCCTCGATCGCGGACCTGATCAGCTCGTCGTGCCGCTCCAGCGCCCGCGCCATCTGCCCCGGCTCGGCCTCCCACAGCCGCGTCGAGCCCTCGATGTCAGTGAACAGCAGGGTGACGGTGCCTGAGGGGATGCCGGCGGGCTCGACCACCTGCGCAGGATAACGTGACTGCGGCCTGGCGGTCAGCCGCGTATCCGCGGCCTGCGGGGCCGCGCGAATGTCAGAACCAGGGTCTATACCGGGAACGAGGTCGCACTCGCGACTCCGGCCCGCCGGGCCGCGGTGTCCGGCGGGAAATCACGGCGGTGCAGAGGTGAGGGTCATGACCACACGGCAGCTGCCCGTCGACGGCCCGTTCTCGCTGGCCGCCGCGGCGAGATTCGGGTTCGGGCCGACGAGCGGGCGCCCCGAGCCCGGCGAAAGCCTGATGCGGCTGGCGTTCACGGCCGACGACCTCGCCAGCCACGCCGGGGCGGTGGTCTCCCAGCGGCCAGACGGCAGCCTGGCGGTCGAGTTGCACGGCGACGCGGAAACGGATGCCGCGGTCGACCAGATCCGGCGGATCCTGTCCGTCGGCACGCCGGCTGCGGGCTGGCTGGCGGCCGGGCGGGCTGACCCGGTTCTTGGCGCGCGGCAGGCCGAGAATCCCGGACTGCGGCCGGTGCTGTTCCACTCGCCTTATGAGGCCGCGGCCTGGTCGGTGCTATCCCAGCGCCGCCACAGGACCCAGGCGACGGCGTTGCGGCGTCGGCTGTCCGAGGCTAACGGGACCGTATTCGAGCTGGCCGGGAAGTCAGAGGCAGCATTCCCGCTGCCGGGGCAGCTGCTCGGCCTGACCGAGTTTCCCGGTATCGAGCCGGTGCGGATGGAGCGGCTGCACGGGGTGGCGCGAGCGGCACTTGATGGCCGGCTCGATCCGGCGGGCCTGCGGTCGGTGCCGGAAGCCGAGGCGATGGCGTCGCTGCGCCAGATCAAGGGACTCGGCCCGATGTACGCCATGCTGGTCTATCTGCGCTCGACCGGGGTGACGGACGGCCTGGCGATCGGCGAGCCGCGGCTGGCCGGTTATCTGCGGCACTACTACGGGCTGGCCGAAACCCCGGATGCGATGACCATCGAGCGGCTGGCAGAGCCTTGGCGGCCGTTCAGGACGTGGGCGGGTGTGCTGTTCCGGGCGTCAGGAGAGCGGGCCGGGCTGCCGTTCGAGCGGCCGCCGAGATAGCGGCCAGGGCAACGACAGGCCGGGCAGCCCGGGGGCGTGAGGACCGGCGATGACCGTCCGCCGCTCCTCACGACCGCTGCCCGCGAGTTAACGGAGGACGAGCTCGCGGGCGTCGTCGGTCTGAACCGGGTGCTGGGCCGGCACGGCGCGGCCGGTCGTGCGCCCGTGAGTCTTGCTGCGCTCGAAGAAGGCGCCAGCGGCGATGAACGCGATCGATAGCAGGACCGCGACGCTAGCGACGGTGATGAGGGCAATGATCGCGTCGGTCAGGCCCGGCATGGTGATGGTCATGGCGTTACCTCTCGCCCGGTCGTGATGTTTACACTGTTTACAAAACCCATTGTGCGCTCATCCGTAAACAGTGTCAACTTAACGATCGGCGTTTACTCCGGTCCGTCAGGTGATGCGTCTCAGGCAGACTGATCCCGGTACAGGGCGAGGTCGGTGGCCTCGCTGACCGATAGCTGGGCTCCGGCGCGGTAGGCATCCTGATAGGCCGCGTCGCCCATCAGCTCGCGGAGCCTGGCCTGCTCGCGCCTGCGCAGTTCTTCCTCGGCGGCCGACCAGTTGATGATGCGGATCTTCAGCGATGCCGCGATGTCCGCATCGCCGGCGCCATGCAGGCGCGCTGCCCGGACTGTGTCGCCCTGCCACGCGACGCAGCATGCGGCCGAGAAGATCAGCTCTCCGGCCGCTACACCGGGTCCGAGCCGGCGGCTCATGAGCAGGCAGGCCCGTATGAGCGGCACCGCTTCCTCGTGCCGGCCCTGGATCAGCCGCAGGACCGCCAGATTGCAGCGCTGGAAGTGCATGAAGAGGTCTCCGCCGACCTTCTCGATGAGGTCAATGCTCTCCTCGAGATAGCCGCTGGACTCCTCGATGCGCCCGGAGTGCAGATCGAGGCTGAACAGGTGGGTCAGCTCGCTGGCGGCGACCAGGACGTCTGCCGACTGCCGGGAGTACTCCAGCGATTCCAGGTGGATGCGCCGTCTGTCGTCCGCATCGCTGGTCACCGAGCCGAGCATCTGCAGCACCTCACCCAGGAGCTGGCCATCGCCAAGCTCGCGGGCAATCGCGACAGCCTGCTCCGCCAGGGCGTGCGCACCTTCGCGGTCGCCGTCGATGGCCAGGCACTCGCCCAGCATGCTGAGGGCGCGAGCCTCGGTGCGCCGGTCACTTCCGGCCCGAGCCAGCGCGACCGCCCGGTCGGAGTAAGCACGGGCGGCCGTCATGTCGGCCGGGTCGGTCCGGCGCAGGATGGCGATCATCTGCGCGGTCGCCAGCAGGGCGCGCGCGAGCAGCGCGTCCGGCACCTCAGCGCCGCTCTCGACGGCCTTCTGCAGATGCTGCAGCGGCTCAGGGTACCCGCGGCTGAGGGTGAACCTGAGCAGCGAGACGCTGAAGTCTATGACGTCGGCTGTGCGATTCTCCGCGGCCAGGTGGGCGACCGCTGCCCTGAGGTTGTCCCACTCGATGTCGAGGCGGTGCAGCCACTGAATCTGGCCGCGGCCGATCAGCGACGGCGCTGCTGCCAGCACGAGGCGGAGGTAGAAGTCGGCGTGCCGGCCTCTGGCTGCCAGCACCGCCTCGTCGCCCTCGGCCCGCAGCAGTTCCTGCGCCCCGTACTGGCGGATGGTCTCCAGCAGCCGGTAGCGGACCGATTCCGGCAGGTGGTCGGCTATGACGAGACTCTTGTCGACCAGCGAGCCGAGCAGGTCGGCGACATCGAATTCGTCGACCGTCTCGCTCGTGCATACCGCCTCGGCCGCCTCGAGGTCGAAGCCGCCGGCGAACACGGACAGCCGGGTAAGGGTCTCCCGCTCACGCTGAGTGAGCAGGCCGAAGGACCATTCAACGGTCGCCTGCAGCGTCTGCTGGCGCGGCATCGCGTTGCGGGCGCCGCCGGTCAGCAGCCGGAAGCGCTGGTCCAGGCGATCGGAGACCTGCCTGAGCGACATCGAGGACAGGCGCGCAGCGGCCAGCTCCAGAGCCAGCGGGATGCCGTCCAGGCGCCGGCAGATCGTGGCGACGAGCGGCACCGACGGCGTGTCCAGGCTGAACGCCGGCATGTGCGCGCGGGCGCGCTCGGCAAACAGCTGCACCGCATCACTGCCGGCCAGTTCCTCGACCGCGTCGGCGTCGCCCGGCGGCAGCGACAGCGACGGGACCCGGTAGACCCGCTCGCCGTCGATCCCGAGCGGCTCCCGTGTGGTAACGAGGAACCTTACCCGCGGGCAGTGCCGGATGACCTGCTCGCAGAACTTGGCCGCCGCATCGATCAGGTGCTCGCAGTTGTCCAGCAAGATCAGCGCGTCCTGGCTGGCCAGCACGTCGGTGACGGCCTCGGTCAGTGCAGGCCCGATCACCTCGGCGATACCGAGGACCGCGGCGACAGTTCCGGGGATCTGACCGCCATCGGTCAGCGGCGCGAGCTCGATCAGCCAGACCCCGTCCGGCGCGCGGCCGGTCTGCTCGGCAGCGGCCTGCAGTGCCAGCCGGGTCTTCCCGCTGCCGCCCGAGCCGGTCAGCGTGACCAGCCTGCTGGCCGCGACCAGGTCGCGTACCTCGGCAAGCTCGGCTTCCCGCCCGACGAACCCGCTCAGCAGCATCGGCAGGTTGTTCGGCAGCTCCGGGTTGTCCAGTGAGGCCAGCGGCGGGAAGCTGGCGTCCAGGAAGTCGGCTTCGAGCTGGAATACCTGCTCGGGCCGGCCAAGGTCCTTAAGACGGTGCTGACCGAGATCCCGGAGGGGCGCCCGGCCGGCCAGCAGCTCGGCCGTGGCGCCGGACAGCAGGACCTGGCCGCCGTGCGCGACCGCTTCCAGCCGCGCCGTCCGGTTGACGGCTGGCCCGAAGTAGTCCCGGTCCCGCTCTTCGCACACGCCGGTGTGCAGGCCCATGCGCACCCGGATCGGCCGGCTGGTAGGCCAGGCTTCGCTGGTCAGCTGCTGCTGCGCGGCCAGGACGGCCGTCAGGGCGGCGGGGGCGGTCGCGAACGCGGCGCAGAAGGCGTCGCCCACGGTCTTGAATACGTAACCGCCTGCGGTCTCGATCGAGGTCCGCAGGATGTCGTCGTGCCGCCGCAGCGCGATGGCCATCTCGTCGGGCTCGGATTCCCACAGCCGCGTGGACCCCTGTACGTCGGTGAACAACAGCGTCACTGTGCCCGAGGGCAGCTGCGCGGCGTCAGTCACGTGCGCAGGATATCCGGGTTCGGCGGCCCGCTGGCGGAGTGACTACCGGCGGCGATGGCGCCGGATTACGATGCGAGCCACAGTGCAGGTCTGGGCCCCTTTGGCGGGGAACCAGCCTCAGCCGCCGAAGTGCCCAGGGAGCCCAGTTATGACGATGTTCGTGCCTTATGACCGGCCGGTCCGCGTCGCGTTCATCGGCCTCGGCCGGATCTACGACCTGAACGTCCGCGGGTATCTCGGCAACCCTGATGCAGAGGTGGTCGCGCTGGTCGACCCGAGCCCGGACCGCCGCGCGCAGCGGCTGGCGGACTGGCCGGAGGCAGCCGTCTTCGCGTCCGCGGCCGAGCTTGCCGCCAGCGGACTGGAGGTCGACGCGGTCGAGGCACTGCTGCCGGCGCCGCTGCACGGCGACGGCATTCCCGAACTGCTGGGCTACGGCTGGCACGTGAACTCGCAGAAGCCGATGTGCAACACGATGGAGGAGGCCCGGCGGCTGCTGAAGGCGGCGAAGGACAGCGGCAGGGTCCTGCGGGTCATGGACAACTATCTCTTTTACCAGCCGCTGCACCGGCTGAAGGAGACGGTCGAGTCCGGGCAGATCGGCGAGGTCGCCGGCTATCACCTGAAGATGACCGGCACCGGCAACGGCGGCTGGGACGTGCCGTGGAGCAGCTTCGAGTATCAGATGGAGCAGATGAAGCTCGGCCGCGGGATCCTGGTGTTCGACGACGGCTGGCACAAGCTCACGACGGCGCTGTGGATGTTCGGCCCGGTCCGCGAGGTGCGGGCCTGGATCGGGACGACCTCGTTCGGCTCGGGCATCGACCTCGATGCGCCGTCGGTGCTCAGCTGGGAACACGCGAACGGCGTCCGCGGTGTCTGGGACATCACCCTGGCGCCTGACATGTACCTGCGCTCCGACTACTACACCAACGACGAGCGCTGGGAGGTGACCGGGACCAAGGGCTTCGCCCGGGTCAACCGGGTGACCGGGCGCGGCATCCAGGAGCCGAGCGTGGAGGTCTACGCCGACGGTGAGATGCGCGGCTTCCACGCGATCGACGACGACTGGGGCAGCAGCTTCCGCGATTCCGGCCGGTACTGGCTGCGCTGGCTGCGCACCGGCGAGGGGCCGCTGCTGTGGAGCGACGAGGAGGCGGCCGACGTGCTCCGGTTCGCGCTCGCCGCCTACGAGAGCAGCGCGGCCGGTGGTATCGGAGTCGATCCCCGGCAGATTCTGTAGCGTCACGGCCGCGGCCAGATAAGGTCGGCCCTGTGACGCGCCGTGAGATCCGCGTGGTGTACACCAAATTCGACGGCAGCCTGCACTGGCACCAGGTCATGCACTATCTCGGCGAGGACGAGCACGGCATCTGGCTGGGCGCGCCGGCCGGGTCGACGGCGCGCCGCGGCAGCGAGCCGCCCATCATCCTCGAGCAGCCGTTCGTCGAGCTGATCCCGGACGGCCAGTGGTGGACCGCCACCTTCAACGGCGCGCCCGCGCGCACCGAGATCTACTGCGACATCGGCTCGCCGCCGCAGTGGCCGCATCCCGGCGAGGTCACGATGGTCGACCTGGACCTGGATGTGCTGAGGCGGCGCGAGGACCAGCAGGTTCTGGTCGTGGACGAGGACGAGTTCGCCGAGCACCAGGTCCGCTATCAGTACCCGGCCGAGGTGATTGCCGCGGCGGAACGCGCGACGGCCTGGCTGGCGGGCGCCATCGGCGCTCGCGCGGAGCCGTTCGGCGCGGTCTACCTCGGCTGGCTGGCCATGGTGGGCTAGCGGCCTCGTTTCCAGAGGTACCGCGACGCGAGCTCGGCTCCCTCCGCCATCGACGCGAGCTTGAGCCAGGTGATCCGGGGCTTGACCGCGTAGTAGCCGGCGAACGTGCCGAAGCCGCAGTCGGTGCCGGCGATGATGTTCTCCTTGCCGGCGACCTCGGCGAAGGTGATGATGCGCTGCGCGACGAGTTCCGGGTGCTCGACGAAGTTCGTGGTCGAGTCGATGACGCCGGGAATCAGGACCTTGCCGTCCGGCAGCCGGACGTCCTTCCAGACCTTCCACTCGTGGGCGTGCCGCGGGTTCGCGGCCTCGAACGACAGCCCGGCAGGGCGCGCCTCCAGGACGACATCGACGATGCTCGCCATCGGGATATCGGTAATGTGCGGGCGCTCGGAGTTGCCCCAGCACAGGTGCATCCGCATCTGCTCGGGCGGGATGTCGCGCAGCGCGTGGTTCAGCGCCCGCACGTGCAGCCGGATCTGATCGCGGAACTCCTCGTCGGTCAGCATGTCATTGCCGAGCATGGCCCTGGTCATCGCCAGGTCCGGGCAGTCGACCTGGAGCACGAGGCCGGCTGCGGCGATCGCGTCGTATTCCGGCTTCATGGCGTCGGCCAGCGCGTAGAGGTACTCCTCGTCGGTGTCGTAGTAGTCGTTCGCGAGGAAGGTGGCGATCACGCCCGGCGAGGCAGCGGTCATGAACACGTCGGCGGGCTCTGCGTCCTGCACGCTGGCCTTCAGGTTGTCGATGTCCCGGTGCACGGCCTCGGTATCGCGAAGGGCGATCGGGCCGTTGCAGGCGGGCACGTTCATGGAGCGCAGCAGCGGCGCGCCGCTCACGGTGGTCGGCGTCAGCTCGGGAAACTCGATTCCCTCGACGCTGGTGAGCGGCCGCCCCGTCCCCTCGAAGCCGGTCAGCCGGTCCTTGACGTAGGTCGAGTACCCGGGCTTGCCCGCCTCACCGTCGCTGATCACGCTCACGCCGACCGCGAGCTGGCTGGCCACAACGTCCGCGACCGCCAGCTCAACCCGCTTCTCGAACGCAGCCTCGTCGACCTTCTCGCCGGCCTCCCGGTCGGCGATCAGCTGGTCCAGATCGGCCGGCCTGGGCAGGCTTCCGGTGTGCGTGGTCAGAATGCGGTCGCGACTCCGTCGCATGCTCCTGCTCCTTTCAGCACTGAGCGGCAGCGCGGTTAACGGGTACCGAGTCCACCTTGCGCCCCTTACGGCGGGCGCGCTAGTGCGCTGCAATCCCATTCCCCGGCAATTGGTGCTCTGCCCGCAGGGACGCAGATACACATGCAGCGGGTGGAGCGGCCTCGTTCCCGTCCGGGTTGACAGCCGGCACTGGCTCGGCCTACATTTAACACATCGGTTAATTAACAGGGTGGTTAAATGAAGGCGGACGACCGGCTCAGCGTGGTCTTCGCGGCGCTGGCGGACCCGACCCGGCGGGCCATCCTGGCCCGGCTCGCGGACGGCGACGCCACTGTCACGGAGCTCGCCGAGCCGTTCTCGATCAGCCTGCCGGCCATCTCCCGGCACCTGAAGGTGCTGGAGCACGCCGGGCTGATCTCCCGCAGTCGGTCAGGGCAGTGGCGCTCGAGCTCGCTCGAGGCGACGCCGCTCCGGGAAGCGACCGACTGGATGGAGCGCTACCGGGTGTTCTGGGATGACAGCTTCGACCGCCTTGACGAGCACCTGCGCAGGATCCAGGACCAGCGCGGCTCCAGCAGCCAGGCAGGAACACAACGAGAGGAACAGTAGCAATGACGAAGACAGGCACTCACGAGATCAGCATCACGCGCGTCTTCGACGCCCCGCCCGAGCTCGTCTACCGCGCGTTCACCGATCCCGACCAGCTGGGCCAGTGGTTCGGCCCGGTCGGTTTCTCGGTGCCGTACGAGACGGTCCACGTCGACGCCCGGCCGGGCGGGTTCCAGCGCCTGGTGATGGTCAGCGATGACGACCCCACGATGCGCAGCGAGATCGACGCGACGTTCACCCAGGTGGTCGAGAACGAGCTGCTGGTCGGTCATCAGGACGTCGAGGGCATCCCGGGCACCACCGGCAGCGTCCGGTTCCACCTCCGGCTGGAGTTTCACGCCGAGCCGGGCGGCAAGACCAGGCTCGAGCTGCGGCAGGGGCCGTTCAGCGAGCCGATGGGCGAGCAGACCGTGGAGGGCTGGGAGAGCTCGTTCACCAAGCTGGACTCGCTGCTGCGGCGCTCGCTGTAGCCAGGCCCGGACACGATGAGCACCTCAGCAGCTGGGCTCGGCGCCGGTGATCTGGTGATCATCGGCGCCGACGCCGCCCACCGCTTCGGCATCCGAGGGCAGGGGTGAGCGTGCGCCGCCTGATCGAGTCGACGTTCGTCACCCTCGGCGGTGACATCGGCTCCCCGCAGGTCTGGGGACCGCCGTACCTGTCCGGCCCGGAGCAGGGCGCCTGTGCCCGCGAGCTTCTCTTCGGCGCGGACGCGCTGGTGCTGGGCCGGGTGACCTATGAAGGCCTGTCGGCGGCTTATACCGCGATGGCAGCCGGCGAGCCGGACCCCGTGACCGACTTTGTCGCCGCGATGAACGCGATACCCAAGTACGTCGCCTCCCGGACGCTCACCGAAGTCGGCTGGAATGCTTCCCTGCTCGGGCCCGACGTCGCCGCCGATCTCGCCCGGCTCAAGCAGCAGGACGGCGGCTACCTGCTCAAGTACGGGACCGGGCCGCTGGACCAGACGCTGGTGGAGCACGGGCTGGTGGACGAGTTCCGCATCTGGATCGTGCCGGTGACGACGGGCCCGGGCCAGCGGCTGTTTGAGGACCTGCCCGGCACCCGTCTGATGCTGGCCGGCACCAGGACGTTCGACACCGGAGTGGTCCTGCTGACCTATGTCCCGGCCGGCACTGCTGTCCCGGCCGGCACTGCCGGTCTGCACCAGGAGAGCTGACAGACCGGTGCGATAGCGTCGGCGGAATGCCGAAGCTGCCGCCCCGGGTCCGGGCGCTGCTGCTGCTGGTCTGCGCGCTGGTGCTGGTCGACACGATCTTCTTCACCGCGCTCACGCCGCTGCTGCCGCACTACGCTCACGCGGCCGGGCTGTCCAAGGCGGGGGCCGGGCTGCTGGTCGCGGCCTACCCGCTGGGCACGCTGATCGGCGCGCTGCCGGGCGGGCTGCTGGTTGCCCGCCTCGGCGACCGGGCGGTCGTGCTGCTCGGGCTCCTGCTGATGAGCGTCTCGACGCTCGCATTCGGGTGGGCGTCGGCTCCGGTCGTCCTGGACGCGGCACGGTTCGTCCAGGGTCTCGGCGGAGCGTGCACCTGGGCGGCTGGCATGGCCTGGCTGGCTACCTCGGCCCCGCCAGGGCGACGCGGCGAGCTGATCGGCAGCGCGATGGGCGCGGCAGTCGGCGGCGCTCTGCTCGGCCCGGTGGTTGGCGCGGTCGCCAGTCATGTGGGAACCGGCCCGGCGTTCTCCGCGGCGGCCGTGGCCGGCGGCATCCTGATGATCGCCTCGTTCGCGGTCCCGGCCCCGGCGGCCGCGGAGCCGCAGAGCCTGCGGGAAGCCTGGCCTGCGCTGCGGGAGCTGCATGTCAGTGCCGGCATGTGGCTGACAATGCTGGCCGGGCTTGCCTTCGGCGTGATCGATGTGCTGGCGCCGCTGCGGCTCGGCAGGCTGGGCGTCGGTGCCACACTCATCGGCCTGACTTTCCTGGCGTCGGCTGCCATCGAGGCGGGTCTCGCGCCGGTGACGGGCCGGCTGTCGGACCGGCGCGGCCCGCTGGTGCCGATCCGGATCTCACTTTCCGCGGCCGTGGTGGTCAGCCTCCTCGCGCCAGTCGCGGCGCCGGCGCCGCTGCTAATCACCCTGCTGATCATCGGCATGCCGGCCTACGGCACCCTGTTCACCCCCGCGATGACGCTGCTGAGTGTCGGCGCCGACCGGCAGCAGCTCAATCAGGGCCTGGCTTTCGGTCTGGGCAACCTGTCCTGGGCCACCGGGCAGGGCGTCGCCGCTGCCGCCGGCGGCGCGATCGCGCAGGCCACCACCGACTTCGTCCCGTATGCCCTGCTCGCGGCGACGTGCCTGGGGACCCTGATCGCCGTCGGCCCGGCCCGGCGGTCGCTGCTGGCCAGGCTGCAGGCACGGCAGTCCGGGAGCCCGCCGGCCGTCTAGCGCCCGCATGAGTTCCGCATGCATCCGGCCCGAGCCGGGTTCGGCGGCCGCGGCTGCGGCTAGCCTGCCAGTGAGAGACCAGACGGCCGGCCCGGCATCCGGCACTCAGCAGGCGCGGAGACCGGCCACAGGCTGGAGGTTCCGCCATGCTGAGCCGTGATCGCCTCGCGGTGCTCGCCGGTTTCGCCGCGCCGCTGGCCCTGACCGCGATCCTCGTCCCGTTCCGCGGCAGCTTCGCCAATACTGACGCCGCCCTGGCGCTGATCCTGATTGTGGTGGCGGTCGCCGCCGCCGGGAACCGGCCGGGCGGCTACGTGGCCGCAGTCTCGGCGGCCGTGTGGTTCGACTTCTTCCTGACCCGTCCGTACGAGCGGTTCACCATCAACCGCGCGGCCGATGTCGAGACCACTGTCCTGGTGCTGCTGATCGGCATCGCCGTGACCGAGATCGCGGTCTGGGGGAGACGCCAGCATGCGGACGCCGGCCGCCGGGCGGGCTACCTGGACGGGATCAACGACGCCGCGCGCGCGGCGGCCGCCGGCGAGTCCGCGTCGGCGCTGATCGACCGGCTGACTGGCTCGCTCACCCGGCTGCTCGGGCTGCGCTCCTGCGAGTTCCAGTACGGCGTCGCGGGCATCGGCAGGCCCGCCCGGCTGGACCGGGACGGCTCCGTGCAGGGCGGCAGCTGGGTGTCTGGCACAGGGGTTGAGCTGCTGGCCGAGAGCGCCGGGCGCCTGCAGGGCCGGTTCCTCATGCAGCCGGGCCCTGGCGAGATCCCCAGCCGGGAGCAGCTGCTGGTCGCCGTCGCGCTCGCCGATCAGGCCGGCGCCGCCCTCGCCCCGCATTATCCGGTTGCCAGCTAGGAGCCGCCCGGCGGCGCGCAAGCAAGCGCTTGGGCGGCTGCCACCTCACCAGTGATAATGACGCGGTGAGTCCAGCCCGAAAGACGCAGCCCGCGGCCGGGGCCGCAGGAACGCCGGCCAGCGGAGCGGCGGTCCCGGCAGGGGGCGCGGGAGCGGCTGCCGCGGCTGGCGGCGGTCCCTCGCGGTCGCGGCGCCGGGAGGACATGGTCCAGCTCGCCAGCGAGCTGTTCGCGCAGAAGGGCTTCCGGGCGACGACGGTCCGCGAGATCGCCGAGGCCGCGGGGATCCTGTCCGGCAGCGTCTATCACCACTTCGATTCCAAGGAATCCATCGGTGACGAGATTCTGTCCGGGTTCTTCAATGACGTGCTCGCCGACTACCGGTCGGCGGTTGCCGCCGGTGGCGACCCGGCTGAGGTGCTGGCGAGCATTGTCCGGTCAAGCAGCCGCACGCTGAACCGGCACCGCGCCGCCCTGACGATGCTGCAGAACGACTGGACGTACTTCAGCACGCAGCCCCGGTTCGCCTACCTGCGCAAGGACCTCCGGGAGATCGAGCGGATCTGGATCGACGAGCTGGAGCGCGGCAAGAAGACCGGCGCGTTCCGGTCCGACCTGGATGTCAGGCTCACCTACCGGCTGCTGCGCGACATCCTGTGGCTGCCGATGAACTGGCGGCAGGCCGGCGAGTTCAGCACCGATCAGGTCGCTGACGCGCTGCTCCGGCTGCTGTTCGACGGGATTGCCACGCCGATGCGCTGACCACGCTCAGCCAGCCGGGCAGGTCTGCGCCAGCCAGGCACGCGCGCGCCCGGCAGCCTGCGCGCCATCAGCCTGCGCGTCACCAGCATGCGCGTCACCAGCGTGCGCGTCGTCAGCGTGCGCGGCAGCGTCGGTCGCCAGGCCGATGTAGCCGTCCGGGCGGACGATAAGCAGGACGTCCTGCCCGGCGCTGATGCCGTAGCTGCGGTGCGCCTCGCCGGCCGTGTCGGTGAACCGGGCCGTGCCGGCGGAGCGGTCACTGCCGGTGGAGGGCACACTGCCGGTGGAGGGCACACTGCCGGCGGAGCCCACACTGCCGGCGGAGCCGAGAGTGCCGGCGGAACGGGCCGTCACCTCCGGCGCGACCGCCGGCGGCCCCTCGACCCGCTCGACCGAGACCGCACGGACCGGCGCGCCAGGCCGCTCGGTCACGAGTGCGGCCGCTAGCACCGCAGCCGCCGGGCCGAACGCCAGCAGCGTGGTCTGGCCGCCGTGCAGGAGACCGAACAGACGGGCCGTGTTCCCGGCGACGCGCCCCGGCGCATCGGGTGCGCGGTCTCCGGCCCGGACGACGCCGGGAGCCGCGCGGTACTCCTGGCTCAGCGGGCCGTCGCGATAGCCCAGGCTGAGCTGGCGCAGTTCCGGGTCGTCCCGCCGGTGGGCGTCCGCCTCCCCGCCGGCGGCCTTGTCATGCAGCCTCGTGCTGATGCCGAGTACATCCGCCGCCACCGGCAGCCGCTCCGCCTCGTAGCTGTCCAGCAGAGCTGCCGGTGCTCCGCGGAGCACGGCCGCCAGCTTCCAGCCCAGGTTGTAGGCGTCCTGGATGCTGGTGTTGAGACCCTGTCCGCCCGCGGGCGAGTGAACGTGCGCGGCGTCCCCCGCCAGGAAAGTCCTGCCGACCCCGAAGCGCTCGGCCATCCGGATGCTCGTCCGGTAGAGCGAGCACCAGGTCATGCTCGTGAAGGCCAGCCGCCCGGGCCCGGCCGCCTCGTCGGCAAGCCGCTGCAGCGCCCGCAGCGTCAGCTCAGGAGCGTCATCCCCGGCGGCGATCGGTGCCGTCAGCTGGAATGCCGCGGTGCCGGGCAGCGGGCACAGCCCCAGCTGGTACCCGTTCTGGTCGTTGCCGGCCGCGGTCCATACGTGCCAGAAGTCGCGGCTGACACCGTCGGCCTGAACGTCGGCGACGATCGTCCGCTGGTGGTCCCGTGTCTGGCCGGCGAAGCCGACGCCCAGGATTCTCCGCACAGCGCTGTGCCCGCCGTCCGCACCCACCAGGTAGTCGGCCCGCACCTGCCGGGCAGAATCGCCGCGACGCAGGATGGCCGTCACGCCGCCGGAGTCCTGCCGGAACGACTCAAGCTCGGAGCCGAACTCCACGCGGCCGCCGAGGCTGGCCAGGCGAGCGTGCAGGATCCCGGCCGTCTGCCATTGCGGCAGCATCCAGAGGTTCGGATACGGCACGTCCGGCGTGACGGCGCGGAGCGGGTCCATCCTGCCCTCGAACACAACCGTCCCGCCGCTGCGCGCCTGGAGGGGCGGGTACAGTCCGCCCCGCGCGCGGACCTCCGGCAGGATGCCGAGATCCTCGAAGATCTCCTGCGTGCGCGGCTGCATGCCCTTGCCGCGCGAACCCGCGGCAGGCTGCTGATCCTTCTCGGCGACGAGGCAGTGGATGCCGCGACGCGTCAGCTCGCAGGCCAGCGTCAGGCCGGCCCCGCTCCGATGATCAGGACCTGAGTCCCTGCGCCAGGCTCGATCACGTCCGGCATGACTGCCTCCTCTGGCTGAAACTAGATTCACTGAATTAAGATTCACTGTAGACTGTGGCGGAAGCCCGGCGCAAGCCGGGCAGGCAGTCCGCCGTCAGATGCGTCACAATCGGCTGTGCAGCATGCCCCTAGGCGGCGTCCGTGTCAGCATCCGGCGCCGGAAACTGACACGGACAGCAGTCCGGCAGGAGGTGGAGATGACGGACGCCGCACCCGCGGCGGGAACGCGCCGCGCTCAGGCCGCCGCGCAGACGCAGGCCGCGCTCAAGGAAGCGGCTGTGCGGGTCTTCGACCGGACCGGCTACCTGCTCGCGAAGATCACCGACATCACCGCTGAGGCCGGCCGGGCAGCGGGTTCCTTCTACAGCCATTTCGACAGCAAGGACGAGCTGCTCGAGGCGCTGCTGGCCGACGTCCTGGAAGCGGGGCGCCGCCGCGCCGCGCTGCCAGGCCACGACCCGGACTTCAGCCGCCTGGCGGCCGTCCGCTGGCACGTCGCCGGCTACTGGGACTTCGTCAGCCGCAACCGGCCGGTCATCCTCGCGCTCTACCAGGCCGCGATGGTGAGCGAGCATTTCGCCCGGCGGCAGCGCGAGCTGATGGCCCCGCTCCGCGCGGAGATGGCGGGCCACCTCGAGTACGTCACCGCGGCAGGCGGCAGGCTGCCCGCCGATCCGGCCGCCGTGGCCGAGGCGATGATCTCGCTGATGTCCGGCTACGCCTACACCTGGCTGACCGGCGGCGGCGCCGGATCAGGTCCTCAGCTCACTGCGGATGAGGCCGTCGACCTGGTGTCGGCCTTCATCTACAGCGGCATCATGGGCCAGCCGCCGGGCGATCACGAGTCTGCCGTCGCCGCTGGTTAGCTGTTACTCTCGCACCAAGCAAGCGTTTGCTTGCCGGTGACCGCAGAGCTGCGGCGGATCACGGACTCCAGAGGTGACGATGGGCCGGCTCGACGGGAAAGTCGCGCTGATCACCGGCGGCGCGCGGGGCATGGGCAAGTCGCACGCGCGGCATTTCGTCGCCGAGGGCGCGAGGGTCGTTATCGGCGACGTGCTGGACGACAAGGGCAGCGAGCTGGCCGCTGAGCTCGGCCCGGACAACTGCCGTTACGTCCATCACGACGTCACCAGCGAACCGGAGTGGGCCGCCGCGATCGCAACGGCAACCGCGGCGTTCGGGAGCCTCAGCGTCCTGGTCAACAACGCCGGCATCCTGCGGAATAAGACCATCGCCGACATGACGCTCGCCGAGTTCCGCGAGGTGATCGAGGTGAACCTGATCGGCGAGTGGCTGGGCGTCAAGAACGTCATCGCCCCGATGACAGCGGCCGGCGGCGGCTCGGTGATCAACATCTCCTCGGTCGAGGGGTTCACCGGCGCGGCCGGCATGTCCGCGTACAGCGCCAGCAAGTTCGGCATCCGGGGCGTGACCCGCTCGGCCGCGCAGGAGCTCGGCAAGGCCGGCATCCGGGTCAATTCCGTGCATCCGGGCGGCATTATGACAACCATGACGGCGACCGCCTTCGAGTCCTTCACTCAGGTCAGCGACGGCGAGGGCTTCATGCGCTCGCTGCCCATCCCCAGGTTCGCCAGGTCATCGGAGGTGTCGCACCTGGTGGTGTACCTCGCCTCGGATGAGTCGTCCTACTGCACAGGCAGCGAGTTCGTCGTCGACGGCGGCATGCTGTCGGGGCCCGGTTACTGACGAAGGAGCAGCCGATGCCGGAGATAACCCTGGATGGCCGAGTCGCGATCGTCACCGGCGCGGCGAACGGCCTCGGCCGCGCCGAGGCACTCGGGCTCGCGGCCGCTGGCGCCCGGGTTGTGATCAATGACCTGGACGGGAACGCACTGGAATCCGTCGCGGCCGACATCCGGGCCGCGGGCGGTACGGTCGCCAGCACGCCCGGTGACATCGGCGACAAGGCGACCGCGCAGGCGCTGCTGCAGACGGCGCTGCGCGAGTTCGGCGAGCTGGACATCCTGGTCAACAACGCCGGCGTGCTCCGGGACAAGATGATCTTCTCCATGTCACCGGACGACTGGGACCTGGTGCTGCGCACGCACCTGCGCGGGCATTTCCTGACCAGCCGGGCAGCGACCGCGTACTGGCGCGAGGCCAGCAAGCAGACCGGCGGCCCTGTCTACGCCCGGATCGTGAACACGTCGTCGGAGGCATTCCTGCTCGGCTCGCCCGGGCAGCCGAACTACTCAGCGGCCAAGGGCGGGATCACGGCCCTGACCCTGACGATCGCGCGCAGCTGCCTGCGCTACGGCGTGCGCGCCAACGCCATCTGCCCCCGTGCGCGGACGGCGATGACCGGCGACCTGATGGGTGCCGCGCCGGCGGACGGCCCTGATCCGCTCGACCCGCGGTATGTCGCACCGCTGGTCACCTACCTGTCGAGCCCGGCGGCCGCGAGCATCAACGGTGAGGTCTTCGTCGTCCACGGCGGCGTCGCGGCCGTGCTGGCGCCGCCGGCTGTCAAGACCACGTTCCTGGCCTCGGATTACGGGTCGCCAGACGGGATGTGGACGCTGGACGCCATCGCCGGCGCGCTCGGCGGCTTTGAAACCGGTCCGTCGGATGCGGGATTCTTGTGCCAGGACACGCTTAGCCTGGCAGGCGAGACGATCGGATTCAGCGGAGGTCAATAGTGGCGAAGCAGCGCGACCGCGTCAGGATGACCGATACGGAGGTCGCGGACATGCTCGCCGCCGGCCGTAAGGTCCAGCTGGCCACCATCAGCCCGGACGGGTACCCGCACCTGGTGACCATGTACTACACGCTGGTCGACGGCAAGATCGCGTTCTGGACGTACCGGACGTCGCAGAAGGCACTGAACCTGGCCCGCGATCCGCGGATCAGCTGCCTGGTCGAGACCGGCGAGGCTTATTTTGACCTGCGCGGCGTGCAGATTCAGGGCACCGTCGAAACGATCACCGACCCCGACGCGGTCTACCGGCTCGGACTGGCGATCGGCGCCGTGGTCGGGAACGCCGTCGCCGGGGCCGGCGCCGCGGCGGCGGCAGCGGACGGCGATGCCGTCAACGAGTACGTGGCGAGCGCGGCCCGCAAGCGCTACGGGTACCTGGTCGAGCCGGTGCATGTCATCTCGTGGGACCACACCAAGCTGATCGCAACCTGAGCTCCCGTCACCGCAGGCTTCCAGGGGAGCCGGGCATCGCGGATCGAGGGCATCGGCATCGCGGCACCGATGAGTACTGGCAGCGCCGCTCGTTCTACCGGTGGTACACGCCGTCGCCACCGGGTCCGATCGCGGGCCCGGCCCTGAGTAAAGGAAGATGCTGCCATGGACTTCAGGCTGGAACTGGTGATCATCCCGGTCACGGACGTGGACCGCGCCAAGGACTTCTACGCCAGCCAGGCAGGCTTCCGGCTCGACGTGGATCACCGGGCCGGGGAGGACTTCCGGGTGGTCCAGCTCACCCCGCCGGGGTCGGCCTGCGCGGTGGCACTGATGCGGAACCCGGAGGCGGCCGGCTCGGTGCAGGGGCTGCACCTGGTGGTCGGCGACATCGACGAGGCCAGGGCGGAGCTCACCGGCCGCGGCGTCGGGGCCAGCGAGGTCTTCCACTTCGGCCCGGCTGGGCAGGCACCCGGCCATGATCCGCAGCGCGCGAGCTACAACACCTTCCTGTCGTTCAGCGACCCGGACGGCAACGGCTGGCTGGTCCAGGAGGTCAAGGCGGGTGAAGCTGCCCGGTGACCGCAGGCGCCAGCGGAGCAGCGCTGGCCGTCGCGGCGGCGGGCGGGGACCAGGCGGCGTTTGACGAGCTGGCCCGGCTGCACCGGCGCGAGCTCCACGTGCACTGCTACCGCATGCTCGCGTCCTTCGATGACGCCGAGGACGCGGTGCAGGAGACGCTGCTGCGTGCCTGGCGCGGGCGGTCCGGGCTTGAGCACGGACCCGGTTACCGGGCCTGGCTGTACCGGATCGCCACGAACGTATGCCTGGACCTGCTGCGGCAGCGGTCGCGGCAGGCGGCCGCGCTGCGGTCCTACGCCGATGTGCCCTGGCTGCAGCCGTACCCGGACCGGCTGCTCGACGAGGTTGCGCCACGCGAGGACGAGCCGGACGCTGTCGCGGTCCGGCGCGAGACGATCGAGCTGGCATTCCTGGCCGCGCTCCAGGTACTGCCGCCCCGGCAGCGCGCCGCGCTCATTGTCCGCGACGTACTCGGCTGGCCCGCTGCCGACGCCGCGTCCCTGCTGGAGACCAGCGTGGCGGCCGCGAACAGTGCCGTGCAGCGGGCGCGGGCGGTGTTGCGCGAGCATCTGCCGGCGCAGCGGTCGCAGTGGCCGGCCGTGACGCCGACCGCGGCCGAGCAGCGACTCCTGCAGCAGTTCATCGAGGCGCATGAGCGCTTCGACCCCGAGGCGATCGCGGCGATCTCGTCGGCCGATATCCGCGTGACGATGCCCCCCAGACCGCAGGTGTTCCAGGGACTCGGCGCGATGACGCCGCTGTTCGAGCGAGCCTTCGGGCCGGACCGGGACGGTGACTGGCTGCTGCTGCCGGCGTCGGCGAACCGGATGCCGGCCGCCGCGAGCTACCTGCGGCGGCCGGGTGACTCCCTGGCCCGCCCGTTCAAGCTGGACGTGCTGCGCGTCGAGAACGGAGTCATCGCGGAGATCACGACTTTTGGCTGCGCTATGTTCCCGGCCCTGGGCCTTCCGGCATCGCTGGCCTGACCAGCCCGGCTCAGCCGCGATGCCCGCGGTGCGGCCAGGCGCGGTTCAGGCGGACCCGGAGGCGGCCGGCCAGCAGCGAGACGGCTCAGCCTGGCGCGGCCACGAAACGGCCGTCAGCGGGCATCCGTCCAGGTCGAGGAACGTGGCACCGCGAGCGATCAGAGCCAGCCGCGACTGGCGGTAGTGGTGGCCGCAGAGCAGCAAGTCAGTGGGAGTTGCCCCGCCGTTGCTGGCCGGCAGCACGGCGATAACCGCGGGCTGAGCAGTACAGCAGCAGGCGCGCTCGGCGTACCGGCGCTCGCACCGGTACCGGGCGGCGGGCTCCGCCGGCGGAGCTGCACTGGCGTCGCCCGCTTGTGCCTGGCTCAGCCGGCCGAAATAGCTCGGGTGCTGGAAACTCGCCGTCATACCGGAATCATGCCCCACGCCACTGTCAGTCCGGCCGGGCCGAACCGCCCCGACGGCCGGGACCAGGGGCCCTAGTGCCGGCCGCCCTACATCATCTCGTCGGTCGTGGGAATCAGCACGGTCTTGACCTCGGTGTAGGCGTAGGGCTTTCTAGCGGGGACCGAGCCCTCGTGGACAGCAGTGCGTGAGACGGCCGGTGGAGCTTCTCCTCCGGCTGCGATGACGCCACCTGGGTCCTGCTCGGCCAGATCGTCCCCGGCTATTCTCCGCCGCCCGAGTCCCGTCCGGTGAACAGGCTGGGCGTGCATGGACAGACGTCGGGCGGACACATTAGCGGGCATGGGTTCAACCCAGGTGCCGCGTCAAGGCCAGCAGGTTCGCCGCGATGTCGCTCAAGCTCTGTACTGACGCGAGGCTAGCTGCTATTCCCTTCAAAGCGGGCCGTAGCAGGCCGACGTTGACTTTCTTTCGACGAACTTCCTCACGCACGGCCTCCGCATCTTGACGGACCTCGGTTTCTTCAAGCCTGCCAAGTCTAAAAATAATCAAATCTAAGATTTGCTCGATCTCGCTAGTTTGCGCAGGACTCAGTTCAATTTTTCGCGACCCAATCTTCGCGCTCGCATGATTTCCTGCTGCGATAGCCGAATCCGTAATATCTCCGGCCTGCAGGCTAATGCTGCTTCTTCTTTTCGTACGATCGTTCATAGATCCTGTACTCCATTTCCGAATGGTAGCCCTATTTAGTCGGAGCGCCTCCCGCCTGGGTCTTGTTGCCTACCGCGATATTGGAGTTGTTGACATCGCCTCCGACATGCAAGCTGTAATGCTTATGTGTCTCGGTAACGATTACATCAACCTGTGATGCTAGTTGGCCGGTATCTATATTCATTCTGTCCAGGAATTTGCTAACAGCACGAATTAGCTTCTCCTGAGCCAGCAGCACAAACATCGTTTCATCGCGCTTGAGGAAGTAATGCTGCCTAGCAACCCCCACCGCTTCCTCGCGAATACTCGGCATTGCTCCATAGTCAAAGACCTGTCCTCGCTCAATGGACTGGGCCTGGCGACACATATATTGACGCCAATGATGTCCTCGACGGCGTGCCAATGCGACTTGTATCGGGGCTCCGCAAAGTGCGCGCGGAGTCATTGCCAGAGACCGCCAGATTACTCTTCTTCGAGCGCGACTCCGAGATTCGATCCAGCGACTGTCAATGGCTTGAAATACGGTTCTTACAGGCGGTAAGACGTGAAAGCGCCACTCGATGTACAGCGAACCACCAGCATGAACAGCCCGCGCATACATTGTTACAACGAGCTGGCCCTGCCAGCTCGGCATCTCCACGCAGACGTAGACCCGAGCATCGGGAGTGGGATGCAGGGCTGCCTGGCGTAAGAGGCTGCAATCTACCGATGCACCTGGTGGCTCGTCCGGCTCTGGGAAAATGGATGGGTTCCCAAGTATATGGCGTCCATTTACGAACAGGCGTTCTTCCACTTTCAGATCGGTAAGTCCGAGCTTGCGCATTGCTGTAATAATGGCATAATGCACATCGGCATTGGTGAACTTCTGCGGTTTCGATCGCACCTTTCCGCTATCAGAAACTTTCTTCTTGCCCCGGCTCGCATCAATTACTAGGTGTTCCCGACTTATCTCGAAGCCACTTCCAACAAATGCTTGATGCTTTCGGAAGACGATGAGGTTGCCGCTGCGGCGTTGGGAAATGATAGCCAGTCGGTCACGCTGTGACTGCCTGTGTGGATCGGGAGCATTATCTGGGCGGAATCTGTCTCGGAGCATCTGAGTGCGCACAATATCGAGTCTGTGCTCGTACTCTCGTGCAACGAGTATCCAGCCAACGACGAGGTCCGTGAAAACCGTAGCTATGCAGGCCCAAGGCCAGATGATGATTGCAGCTGCTGTAAAGAGAATGCCGGTCATTAGGACTAGCGAGAGAGCCCTGTTTCGCTGCCTGCGCAGTCTTAGTGAATATAGTGCCCATTTTGCCACTACAGTTACGTCCACGCCATATGATGGGGCAAGGGCGCGGAATCGCTCATTGACTACTCGGCGTGTTACAAAACTTGCATAGCGGATTGAGAGCAGCGTTCGAGCTGATAGGTAGCGAGTCGCTTCTCTGTCGTCATGCCAACGAGAGTGACGATGGAAACTACCTGAGTCTTCGGTTTGGGTGGATCTGGGCGGTGTCGAGGTGCCTGATCCTCCGTCGCCGAGTCCGACCGAACCGTTTGCTGACGATGCATCAACTTTCAGTGCACTGTTCAGCCAGGAACGCATAGAGCGTGGCCGCCATTCTCCGGTCTGGTCTGTACAAACCTCCTACATTCTCGTGTACCACACTTCCCATGCGGCCATCAAGACCTTGATTTATTTCTCAAATCTGGTCAGAGCCGTCTAACGGTTACATCATCTCGTCGGTGGTCGGAATCAGCACGGTCTTGACCTCGGTGTAGGCCTCGACAGCGGTCCGGCCGCCCTCGCGGCCGATGCCGGACTGCCGGTACCCGCCGAACGCGGCGTGCGGCTCCAGCCCGTAGCCGTTGATGCCGACGGTTCCCGCCCGCAGTGCCCTGGTCACCCGCAGGGCCCGCTTGATGTCCGTCGTCCACACGGTCGCCGCCAGGCCGTATTCGGTGGCATTCGCAATCGCGATTGCCTCGTCCTCGTCGGAGAACGGGATCACCGACAGCACCGGCCCGAAGATCTCCTCGCGGGCGATCGTCATGTCGTTGCTGACATCGGTGAACAGGGCAGGCGCGACGAAGTTGCCCGCGGCGAGGTCGCCGTCGCCGCGGGTACCGCCGAAGACCAGCCGCGCGCCCTCCTCCTGACCCGTGCTGATCAGGCGGAGGACGCGGTCGAGCTGCCGGGCGTTGATCAGCGGCGACGAGGTGACGGCCGGATCGAACGGGCTGCCGTAGCTGACCATCCCGGCGATCATCTCGGCCATCGCGTTGAACTCGTCGACCTTCTCCCGGTGCACCAGGGCCCTGGTCTGCGCCAGGCAGACCTGGCCGGACAAGCCGAGGGTGACCGTGCCCATGGTGAGGGCGGCCGCGGTGCCCGCGTCGCCGTCCGCGAAGACCAGCGCCGGGCTCTTGCCGCCGAGCTCGAGGCTGACCCGCTTGAATGTGGCCGCCGATGCCTCCACGATCTTGCGGCCCACGGTCCGGCTGCCGGTGAACGAGATCTTGTCGACCATCGGGTGGCGGATGAGCGCGTCGCCCGTCGGGTCGCCCGGTCCGGTGACGACGTTGAGTACGCCCGCGGGCAGCCCGGCCTCCTCGATCAGGCGGACCAGCCGCAGCACCGCGAACGTCGCGTACTCCGACGGCTTCAGCACGACCGTGCAGCCGGCCGCGAGTGCGGGCGCGAGCTTCTGCGCGGTGAGCAGCAGCGGGGCGTTCCACGGCACGATCGCGCCCGCCACGCCGACCGGCTCGCGCAGCGTCATGACCAGGTGATCGCCGCCCTGGTACGGCGGGAGCGTCTCGCCGGCCAGCTTGTCCACCCAGCCCGCGTGGTGGTCGAAGACATCCGCGACGAACGCGGCCGACATTCCGTACACCGCCCCGAAGCTCAGCGGCACGCTGTTGTCCAGTGCCTGCAGCGCGAGCAGCTCATCGCCGTGCTCGCGGACCAGATCCGCGACCCGGTGCAGGACCCGGATCTTCTCCTGCGCGCGCGACCGGGGCCAGGGACCCTCGTCGAACGCCCGGCGCGCGGCCCGGACGGCCCGGTCCACGTCAGCCGGCGTGGCAACGGGGAACGAGGCAACATCCTCGCCGGTCGCCGGGTGGCTGTGCGTCCACACCTGCTCGGCCGAGCCGGCGCCCCAGGATCCGTCTATCAGCAGCTCGCCGTCATCCAGGCCGATCTCGTCCCGGTGCGCCTTGATCGAAGTAGCCATTGCCGCGCCCCTCTGACTGAAACGTGTTCTATTTCCTCGGAGGGTATATCGGAGGGTATACCGGTGCGACGGCAGGCGGTATAGCCGCCGGATCGCCGCCGGTGATCACCACGGCCAGATCGCCGGGCAGCCCCGCCGCGCTCTCGGTCAGTCCCATTCTGGGACGCTATCGGGCGCCAGGGCACTGGCGTCCGCCGTGCTGATCGGCTGCGGCACGGCGGGCAGGACCGTGTCGAAGTAGGACCGTGCCGCCGCCGTGGTCCCGACATCGCGCCCGGCCGCCTCGGACATGTACCAGCGGTGTTCGAGGATCTCGTGGAAGATTTCCGGTGGTGCCAGCCGGCCGCGGAGCTCGTCCGGGATCGCCGCCACGACCGGGTCGTAGACCTCTTCCAGCCAGCGGTGCGCGGCCATGGTCTCCGATACCGGCCGGCCGGATTGCTGTTCCTTGTACGCGCGGAAGCTGGCGATGTCGTTGAGCAGGCGGCGGGCCTGATGCTCCTCAGCGCTGATGCCGGTGCTGCGGAAAAGCTGGCGGCTGCTCTGACCTGACTCGGCGACCCGCGTCCGCACCCGCAGCCTGGTGCCCGCTGAGTCGTCGATCAGCTCCACCTCGTCGGCATCGAAGCCGAGCTCGTTGAGCCTGCGCAGCCGCTTGGCGATACGGTGCCGCTGATCCGCGGGCCTGACGATCTCCTCCCTCGTCAGCTCCTCCCACAGACCCTGATAACGGCGGACCAGGTCCTCGCTGACCTCGATCGGGTCGACGTCGTCGGGCAGCAGCTCACCAGCCTGAAGATCCATCAGCTCGCCGCACACCCGCTCGGCCGCCAGATCCAGGTCGAAGGAACGCTGCCCGTCGGAGAGCGAGGGATGCTGCTCGCTGGTCTCGGCATCGACCAGGCAGGCCTGGAACGTGCCGGCGTCTGCGCGGAACAGGGCGTTCGACAGCGAGCAGTCGCCCCAGAAGAAACCGGAAAGATGCAGCCGCACCAGCAGCTCGACGAGCGCGTCCAGCAGCCGCTCGGTCGGCAGCCCGCCGCGCCTGCTGGAGAACAGCGCGCGGTAGGTGCTGGAGAACTCCAGGAACCTGGTTACCAGGATGGCGTCGGCGTCGGGTGCGCGATCCACCACGATGCCCACGACCTCGACGGCCGGGATGCCGAGATCCGCGAGCGAGCGCAGCAGCCGGTACTCGCGGCGCGCCAGGTGCTCGCTGATGGACTTGAGCGCGAACAGCTCGCCGTCGTCGGCGACGAACCTGACCACGTGCCGGGACAGGCCGCGCTGCCGCACCTCGACTAGCCGCTCGTCGTGCCAGTCCTCGAGCGGTTGCGCCCACGGCAGGGTCAGGAGACCGGAGACCTGGCCGGCCGGGGGGCTGAAGACAAAGCGCATAACTCATTGTGGTCCCTGCGACTCGCGATAGGCTCTCCGGCGAAGCGGTGAGGTTGCGCCGCGCATAGCGAGCAAGGACAGGAACTAATGGCAACAGGCACAGTGAAGTGGTTCAACGCGGACAAGGGCTTTGGTTTCATCGCTCCCGATGACGGGACTGCGGATGTGTTCGTGCACTACTCCGCGATCGCCAGCTCTGGCTACAGGTCGCTGGACGAGAACCAGAAGGTCGAATTCGACACGACCCAGGGCCAGAAGGGACCACAGGCGGAGAACGTTCGTCCTGTGTGACGCACAGCACTACTCAGCCGGGGCGGTCCCGAACAGCGCCATCAGGTAGTTACTGAAGGCCTCGGGATCCGCCCCGCTTGTTTCCCGTGCCGTGTTACATCCTGCGTAGCCGCAGGCAATCCCGACATGCCCGGCATCGCTAATTGGCGTGCCAAGAAAACATTGCTAAGATGCGCTAAGAGCGTGGGGATTTGGTGTCCTCCTGGTCTCCCCGCGGCGGCTGCGCCCGGAGCACGCTGGCCTGGCTGGCTCCGGTGCGCAGCCGCATCCAGTCCATCAGGCAGGCCATCGGCTTGATAGCGGACAGGAGCGCTGAGCAGCCATGCACCTTCGCGATGCAGCAGCCGCGCTCGGCGTTCACTACCAGACGGCCTACGGCTGGGTGCGCGAGGGCGTGCTGCCCGCTCGCAAGACGAGCCGTGGCTACGAGGTCAGCGACAGCGCTGTCCGCGCGCTCGCCGAACGGCGCCTGGCGGGCCTGCCGCCGGCCAGGCATCCGGGTCAGGGACTGGGCGGTGCAGTCGGCACGGCTCCACGACGCCCTGGTCGCCGGTGACGAGACAGTGGCGCGGCAGCGGCTGGGCAGGCTAACTGGCAGCGTGCCTGTCGTGGATCTATGTGACCGCGTTATCGGGCCGGCCCTGCGCCAGATCGGCGATGACTGGGCGGCCGGCCTGGTCTCGATCGCGGCGGAACACCGTGCCAGCACGATCTGCGAGCGGCTCATCGCGCAGGCCGCTCAGCAGCCGCAGGGCAGGCCACGAGGCGTGGCCGTCGTCGCGACCCCGCCAGGCGAGCGGCACGGGCTGCCGGCTCTGATGGCGGCTGCCTGCCTGCGCCAGGACCGATGGCTGGTTCACCACCTGGCCTGCGATCTGCCAGTTGCCGAGGTCACCGGGATGGCGCGCGCGACTGACGCCGACCTGGTGGTGCTGTCGTCGTCGACCACGGCGTCGGCCGGGGTGCTCGCCGAGGCCGCTGCCCAGGTCGAGGCCGGCAGCGGCGCTCGCGTGCTCTGCGGGCGGCCCGGCGGCAGTCTGCATGACCTGCTGCGGCTCGCACGGTCGGACGCGCCAGACCGGGCGGGCGTCTGATGACCGCGCGCGGCAGGATCCTGGCGATCATGGGCTCGGGCGAGACCAGCCCGACAATGGTCACGGTGCACAAGATGCTCGCCGGTCGCCTGGGCGCCCGGCCGGACGCCGTCGTCCTGGATGCCCCTTATGCATTCCAGGAGAACGCGGCCGACGTCTCCGCCAAAGCCAGAACCTACTTCGCGAACAGCGTCGGCCTCGCAGTCACCGTGCTTGCCAGTGCTGCCGGCGAGGATCACGGCGCGCGGGTGCGTACCGCCGACTGGGTTTTCGCCGGGCCGGGCAGCCCGTCCTACGCGCTGACGAGGTGGCGCGGCGCGCCGGTCGGCACGGCGCTGCGCGACCGGGTCATCGGCGGTACCGGCGTCACGGTGCTGGCCTCCGCTGCCGCCGCCACCGCCGGTCTGGCAGCCATCCCGGTGTATGAGATTTACAAGGCAGGCGCGGAGCCCGCCTGGCTGGACGGCCTGGACCTGCTGACCGCCGCGGGGCTGCGGGTGGTTCTCATCCCGCACTACGACAACGCCGAGGGCGGGACGCACGACACCAGGTACTGCTACCTGGGTGAGCGCCGGCTGTCCGAGATGGAGGCGAGCCTGCCGGGCGGCACATCGGTGCTCGGTGTCGACGAGCACACGGTCCTTATCCTGGACCTGACCGCGCAGACGGCCGAGGTGCGCGGCCGCGGCGGCGTTACGATTCGCCGCCGCGGCGAGTCGGCTGTCATACCAGCGCCCGCGGTGATCCCGCTCGATCAGTTGCGCGCCGCGGTCAGCGGCGAGGCTGCAGTCCCGCAGCGGGACGTGCGCCCCGCCGCAGGCCCGGCCGACGCTGGCCGGCCGCCGCTGACCGAGGTGATGGCAAGTGCCGACCAGCGCTTCGAGGAGGCGCTGGCCGCCGGGGACGGCTCGGGGATGATCATTACGATCCTCGACCTCGAGTACGCGATCGGCGACTGGGCCGGTGACACCGAGGAAGACCAGGGAACAAGCCAGGCGCGCGCTCTGCTGCGCGCGCTGATTGGCCGGCTCGGAGACTATGTCGCCAGAGGCCTGCAGGACCCTGCGGACAAGCTTCGCCCGGCAGTGGAGCAGTTGCTCCGGCTGCGCACAGACCTCCGGGCGGCCGGGCGCTACGCCGAGGCCGATGCGATCAGGACCGCACTGACCGCCGGGGGAATCCAGATCGGTGACGGCGCCGCGGGCACCAGCTGGTCGGTGGCGGGGCCACCGGCCTGACGGCCGATTATCGGCTTAGCGCCGCTCGCTTTCGATCAGCTCCCGCAGCGCGGCGAGATTACGGCGCCAGGTCCAGGCCAGGACCGGTCTGGCCGCGGCTGCACCAGCCGGGCCGCCCATCCACCAGGGGAAGGTCAGCTCCTCGGTCCAGTCGAAGCGGGTGCTGTTACCGCCGGCGTCGGCCAGGGTGAACCGGCCGGTGCCGGTCACGGCGCCGTCATGCCGGATCGCGATCGACCGCCCGTCCTCCCACTCGGTCACGACCAGCCGGTCTGTCAGCCGGAACGGGCCGACTTTGGTATCACAGTCCATGACCGTCCCGCGGCCGGACGTGGCAGCAGAGACGAACCGGATCGCCACGGCATCCAGCATCCAGTCGGTCTGCGACGCGAGGTCGCTGACGCGCGCCCACACCGTGGCGACCGGAGCGCCGATGACAATGCTGAGGCCGATCTGCGCCATCTGATCATTGTGCACTGCCCTCCGAGCAGGCGCTCTCGCGCTCGCCGCGGCTCTCACCGGCCGTGTTACGCTCGCCAGGCAAACGCCGGGTTCTGACGCGAGCGGGGAACCTCGATGGCTGTCGGGCTGCAGAAGAGCGACGGAGTCGCCGAGGTAGTGATCGATTTCCCACCCGTCAACGCGCCGCCCGCGCGGGGCTGGCTCGACCTGGCGGACGTGATCTCGGGGGCCGGCGCGGACCCCGGCGTGCGGGCCGTGGTCCTCGCCGCCAGCGGGCGCGGCTTCTGCGCGGGCGTCGACATCAAGGAGATGCAGGCAACCGGGGGCCACTGCGCGCTCATCGGCGTGAACCGCGGGTGCGCCGCCGACAATGCGACGTTCGGGCTGCCCGCGGGCCCGGCAGGACTTCGTTGACCGGGCCAGACACTGACGGCAGGCCCGGGCGCGCGCTCACGATCGCGGACGTGATCGGCGAGCTGCGGTCCGGGATGACGATCGGGATCGGCGGCTGGGGCTCGCGGCGCAAGCCGATGGCCCTGGTGCGGGCACTCGCCGCAGCCGGCCTGACCGATCTCACCATCGTCAGCTACGGCGGCCCGGACGTCGGCCTGCTGATCGCGGCCGGAGCGGTGCGCCGGGTTGTCACCGCGTTCGTGTCGCTGGACTCGATTCCGCTCGAGCCGCACTTCAGGCTCGCGCGGCAGCGCGGCGCGATCGAGCTGACCGAGCTGGACGAGGGCATGCTGCACTGGGGATTGCTGGCGGCCGCGCACCGGCTGCCCTTCCTGCCGATGCGGGCTGGCCTCGGCTCGGATGTCCTGCGGATGAATCCGCAGTTGCGCCCGGTCCGGTCGCCGTACGCGGACGGGGAGGAACTGGTGGCGGTACCCGCGCTGCCGCTTGATGCCGCGTTCGTGCACATGAACCGCGCCGACGGCCGCGGCAACGGCCAGTACCTCGGGCCGGACCCGTACTTTGACGACCTCTACTGCCTGGCGGCCGCCCGCGCCTACGTGTCCTGCGAGCGGCTGGTGCCGACCGCGGAGCTACTGGCCGCCGGGCCGCCGCAGAGCCTGCTGATCAACCGCGCGATGGTGGCGGGAGTCGTCGAGACGCCGAACGGCGCGCACTTCACCAGCTGCATGCCCGACTACGGCCGGGATGAGGCCTTCCAGGCCCGGTATGCGAGCGCGGCCGCCAGCACCGCGGACTGGGCGGCGTTCACGGCCGAGTTCCTGGCCGGTGACGAGGCGGACTACCAGGCGGCGGTCGCGCGCTTCCGGGCCGGTGCGCCGGCATGACCGGGGCTGGCGCGGCCACGGTCGCGGAGATCTGCGTTGTCGCCTGCGCGGAGGCGTGGCGCGGCGACGGGGCGATCCTCGCCAGCCCGATGGGGCTGATTCCGGCGCTCGGCGCGCGGCTGGCTCAGCTGACGTTCGAGCCTGACCTGCTGCTGACCGACGGCGAGGCGGCCCTGCTGGCCCCGGCCGGCGGACAGCCGCCAGCTGACGGACAGCCGCCGGGCGCTGACCGGGTGAGCGAGGGCTGGCTGCCGTTCCGTGGCGTGTTCACGATGCTGGCGGCGGGGAAACGGCACGTGATGATGGGCGCGTCGCAGCTGGACCAGTTCGGCAACCAGAACATCTCCTGCATCGGCGACTGGGCCCGGCCGAAGGCGCAGCTTCTCGGCGTTTGCGACGCGCCGGGCAATACCGTGAACCACCCGGTGAGCTACTGGATACCCAGGCACTCGCGCCGGGTGCTGGTGGATCAGGTCGACATGGTCAGCGGCGTCGGCTATGACCGGGCGGCCGGGCTGTCCGGGCGCGCTGCCACGTTCCACGAGCTGCGCCAGGTAGTGACGAACCTGGCCGTGCTCGACTTCGCCGGTCCTGATCACTCCATGCGGCTGCGGTCCGTGCATCCAGGTGTGTCCGTCTCCGACGTTGCCGAGGCCACCGGCTTCCTGCTCGCGTCCCCGTACCAGGTACCGGAGACCCGGCTGCCGTCGCCGTCCGAGCTGGCGCTGATCCGCGAGCACCTGGACCCGGAGGGACGCCGGGAGCAGGAGGTCGGGTGAGCGCGATGATCAGGACCAGGCTCCCGGAGCTGACCGGGATCCGCTACCCGATCGTGCAGACCGCGATGGTCGACGGCCGTCCTGACCTCGGGGTGATGGCCGACGGGCCGGTGCGCTAAGGCGTGCGGTTCTGGTCGATCTGGTCGAGGTCGCCATACCCGTTGTAGGTGCCGCCGCCGCCGGTCCACTGCCAGGCCACCGCGTACTTGCTCGAGCTGGTGATCCCGCCGAAGAAGCTGGCGCAGGTACCGGTGCCGGACAGGCACCAGCCGTCCGGATGGTGGGCCAGGCTGCTGGTGTCGCCGGCGTAGGTCCACTCGTAGGTGTCAGTGATCGAGGCGTCGCTGCCGGTGCCGAAGATCGACGCCCACACCGCCGGGTTCGAGTACACGCCGGCCTTGTAGCTCGAGTGGCTGGTCAGGTAGCTGGCGAACCCGTTGAAGTCAGCCCGGTCCAGCGCAGTGGCCACATAGCCGGACTTCACCTTGCCGCTGCAGGCCGAGGTGTAGACGGAGTTCCAGCCGTTGTCAGGCGCGGGCGTGTAGCTGGGCGCGTCGCCCGGAATCTCGACGTCCATGAAGACGATCGGGTAGTTCGGCTTGGGGCTGCCGCCGAGGTCGCTGACCACGCGGGCAGCCTGCGCGGCGCCCCACGCGGAGGCTTCCTTGCTGGTGCCGTTGTAATGCGGATCCACGCCAGGGCCGCCCATGAACCAGTACACGCCGACGCCGACGCCCGTGTGGTAGGTCACAAAGTTGGTCCGGGCGTCCGCGGCGTCGGTCGCCGAGTAGACGACCTTGGTGCCGCAGTGCTGCCAGGCAGACCAGTTCCCGAGCATCCCGATGTAGCCGCCGTAGTAGCCGCCCACGGCGGGCTCGTGGTAAGGCGCGGGACCGGGAATGGCGATGTAGCTGCTGTCCGTTCCGCGCGAGAGGCCGGTGGCTGCCGCGACCGCCTTCGCCTGCGCCGCCGCGGGACTGGCCGTGGCCGTGCCGCCGCTGACGGCCGCTGCGATGGCGGCTGCCGTGAGCAGGGCGAACGCGGCCGCAGCGCCGACGGCGGTGCGCCTGATTCGAGTCATTCGTCTCATCCTGGCTGCTATCTTGCCAGGTCCCCTGCCCTCAGGACAGTCGCGTGACCGCTTCCTGCGGATTATCGGCCGTCAGCACGATCCGGTCATAGGGCTCACCCTGCAGGTCAATGACGACCGCGGGCCCGCTGCCATGGCAGATAGCGAACGTGCTGCCATGAGGGGTGCGCCAGGTCCCGACCATGATCACATCGGGAAAGTAAGCCCCCGGCATCCGCACCCCGTGGACCTCGGCCATGCCATCCTGGACAGCCCGGACGCGGGTCACCGAACTGCGCGGGAAGGTGAGATCCCGGTGTACCGCCTCGGCTTTCTCCGCCATCGACATCGCGACCGTTACCGTGTCGCCGGTAATCACCAGGTTCGCCACGACAGACATTCTGCCGGTGGCCCCTGACAGCAGCCGAGACCGGGCGGCAGGAAATTCCGGTAATCCTTGCCGGTCATGTCGATGTGGCGGCGGCGCATTCGACGCACGGGTGAAAGAGCACGCCAGTGCGGCTCGCAGAGGCGACGACAGAGAGGACAGCGCGATGAAGTTCTTCGGCTACACCCTGGGCGATCCGAACACCCCGGCCGGCCCGCCGACCCCGGAGCAAATCGCTCACATGAGCGACTTCGTCGAGGAGGCGACTAGGGCAGGTGTCCTGCTGGCGACGGGCGGCATGGCACCGCTGAGCGAGGCGGTCAAGATCAGCTACTCCGACGGGGAGTTCACCGTCCTGGACGGCCCGTTCTCCGAGGCCAAGGAACTCGTCGGGGGATGGGCGCTGATGGAGACCCGTGATCTCAGCGAGGCCGTCGAGTGGACCAAGCGGTTCCTGACCCTGGCTGGCGACGGCGAGGTTACGGTCCGGCAGGTCTACGGCCCGTGACCGGCCGGGCGCGGACCGGCGGTGGCGAGAGCTGCCGCCGGTCCCCGGCCCGGAGATTGCCCTGGCGGCGCGGCCCGCAGGTTGCCCTGGCGGCGCGGCCCGCAGGTTGCCCTGGCGGCGCGGCCCGGAGATTGCCCTGGCGGCGCGGCCCGCAGGTTGCCCTGGCGGCGCGGCCCGCAGGTTGCCCTGGCGGCGCGGCCCGCAGGTTGCCTGACGGCGCAGGTGGTGGTGTGATCGGGTGCCGTGACCGATGCCAGGGCTCAGGCGGCGATCGAGACCGTCATCCGGCTGGAATCGGCCAGGCTCATCGCCGGCCTTGCCCGCTACACCGGCGACATCGGGCTCGCCGAGGACCTCGCCCAGGATGCCGTCGTCGCTGCCCTGGAGCAGTGGCCAGCTGAGGGCGTGCCGCGAAATCCAGGCGCCTGGCTCATGACCGTGGCCAAGCGCCGCGCGATCGACTTCTTCCGGCGGCACAGCGAACTGGAGAAGAAGTACGCCCAGATTGGCCGCGTTCTCGAAGCCGAGGGCGAGGCGGTCACGCCGGACTTCGACCGGGCGTTCGCCGACGACATCGACGATGACCTGCTCCGGCTGATCTTCACGGCCTGCCATCCGGTGCTCAGCGTGCAGGCGCGGGTCGCGCTCACGCTGCGCCTGCTCGGCGGCCTCACGACGGCGGAGATTGCCCGCGCGTACCTTGCGTCAGAGCCGGCGATCGCCCAGCGCATCGTGCGGGCGAAGAAGACCCTGGCTCAGGCGAACGTGCCATTCGAGGTGCCAGGACCACAGGAGCGCCCGGCCCGCCTCTCATCCGTGCTCGAGGTTATCTACCTGATCTTCAACGAGGGATACTCGGCCACCGCGGGCGATGACTGGATGCGGCCTTCGCTGTGCGCGGAGGCCGTCAGGCTCGGCCGGGTGCTGGCTGAGCTCACTCCCGCCGACCCCGAGGTACATGGCCTGGTGGCACTGCTGGAAATCCAGGCCTCGCGCATACCGGCCAGGACCGATGCCGCGGGCGAGCCCGTGCTGCTCGGAGACCAGGACCGGACCCGCTGGGACCGGCTGCTGATCAACCGCGGGCTGGCTGCCCTGGACAAGGCAATTGCCCTGGGCGGGGAACGGGCTCCGTACACGTTGCAGGCGTCGATTGCCGCCTGTCATGTCCGGGCCTTCAGGGCCAGCGAGACCGACTGGGCCCGGATTGTCGCGCTGTACGGGGTGCTGGCCGAGGTCATGCCGTCGCCGGTGGTCGAGCTGAACCGCGCGGTGGCGGTGTCGATGGCCTACGGGCCGCAGGCGGGGCTCGACCTGGTCGACCAGCTTGCCGCTGAGCCCGCCCTGCAGGGCTATCACCTGCTGCCGAGCGTTCGCGGCGACCTGCTGAGCAAGCTCGGCCGGGGAGCGGAGGCGCGGGCTGAGTTCGAGCGGGCCGCGGCGCTGACCAGAAACGAGCGCGAGCGCCTGCTCTCGGCCGGGCGCGCCAGGGCGACGGACGCGGATCCGGCCTGAGCGCGCCGCGACTGCCGTGCTGACCAGCGTAAAACTGGCTCACCCAGCGTGATCGTTCTGCCTGCCTGCCGCCATTCCGGCGTGAGAGTATCGACCGGCAATCTAGCCATTTCGGCTAGGTCATCATTTCAGCATGTAACCAGGAGCTTGCATGGCTCGGCCAACCAGGAGCGACGACCCGAGTGACAATGGCGTCCAGCGCACCCGTGCCTGGACCGGGTTCTGGGTTGTGCTCAGCGGCGACCTGGCGATCGCCGCTGGCGCTGCCGTCGCGATCTGGAAGACCTCGCAGGACAGCGCCGACACTACGTCCATGGTGGCGATCCTGACCAGCGCGTTCACCGCCATCAGCACGATGACCACGGCGTACTTCGGCATCAAGACCATGTCGAACACGGCTCAGTCGTTCGCTGCCGCGCACGGCAAGTGCCAGCCTGCCGGCAAGAACTCCGACGATCCGCCGGACCCCGCTCCTGAGCAGGCACGGCGCAGCCCGCCGCCGGCCAGGCCACCGGCACCAGTCAGGCCATCGGCACCAGTCAGGCCGACGCCGCCGACCGGGCCGCCGCCGGACCGGCCGTCAGCGCCCACCGGCCCCCCGCCCGCCACCGAGTAGGACCGCGCAGCAAAACGGCGACCGCCGCCGCCGGCGTGCGAAAATGGCGGCATGACCGAGTCTTTTGCCGCCCGGTTCGCTGCCGTCCGTGCCGCCAGCGGGCCGCTGGTCTTCGGCCTCGATCCATCCGCTGATCTGCTGGAGGCCTGGGGCCTGGGCGATACCGCCGACGGGCTCGACCGGTTCGCTGACATCGTGCTCGAGGCGGCTGCCGGAACTGTGGGGCTGGTGAAGCCGCAGTCGGCGTTCTACGAACGGCACGGCTGGCGCGGTATCCGCACGCTACAGCGGCTCATCGGCGTGGCGCGCGACGCCGGGATCCTGGTCGTACTCGATATCAAGCGCGGGGATGTCGGCTCCACGAATGATGCCTACGCAGAGGCGTATCTCGGAAAGGGCGCGCCCCTGGCCGCGGATGCCATCACTGTGCACCCGTACCTCGGGCTGGGCGCTATGGGGTCCTTCGTGTCGCGCGCGGCTGAGTCCGGCAGCTGCCTGCTGGTCGTCACGCGGTCGTCGAACCCGGAAGGCCGGGCCGTTCAGGCAGCGCTGGCCCCCGGCGGGCAGCCAGTTGAGCAGGACCTGCTGACCCGGATCGGCGAGCTGAACGCACAGCTGGCTCCTGGCGGCATCGGGCCGGTCGGCGCGGTGATCGGGCCGACGCACCTGCGGCCTGAGCTTGATCTCGCCGCGGCGAACGCCTTGTTCCTTGCCCCCGGTGTCGGCGCTCAGGGCGCGACGCCGGATGACGTCGCTGCGGTATTCGCCGCCTGCCCGGATCGGGTTATGCCGAGCGCGTCCAGGTCGCTGCTGGCAGCCGGCCCCGGCGTCAGCCGGCTGCAGGACGCCGTGGCTGAGCTTGCCGCCGAGTTCTGCCGGGTGCTTCCCGGCTGACCGGCTTAACCGACGAAGGCGGCCGCCCGTCAGTGTCGCTGACGAGCGGCCGCGGTGACCGCGAGCCCGTTCCCGGCGGTCTGAATCGACAGACTGCTACGGCCGGGAACGGTCAAGCTCAGCTGCTGTAACCAGGAATCCCGGTCCCGGCCAGAGTGGGGCTGACGTGCAGGAAGATCGGCCCCTTCGCGGCGCAGGCCGAGAATGAGAACGGAACCGTGATCGGGGTGTAGTCACCGGGCGCGTAGACCCGCAGGCTGCCGGCCGTGGCCGGGCGGCAGGCTGACGGCGAGAAGTTGCCGGTATCGGTGATCTGCAGAACAACGTGAGCCGTCTGGTACGGCGCCAGCGTCACTGTCAGCTCGGAGTAGCCAGGCGAGCGGAGTGCCGCGCTCCCGAGCTGACGGCCGCCGCTGCCCCGCGCCGAGACGCCGGGAAACCCGTACAGCGTGCACGTCTGCCCGGAAACGTTGGAGATCTCAAGCTCGTAGTAACTGCTGCCGGCAGCTCCGCTGCCGGGAAAGCCGAGCCAGGAGGTCAGATAGCCGCGCACGCAGCGCGGAGCCGCGGCGGACCTGGCCGCCGTGCTGTGCGCGCTGGTGCCAGCTGAGGAGGCGAGGGCGACGGCGGGAAGCAGGATGGCCGCGCCGGCAATGGCGGCAGTGGCAACGCCACGGCGCAAACGATGTGTCAGGATCATCGGAAATCTCCTTTTCGTTAGTAACCGACACCTCAAAGACGTCGCAGCAGTGCACGGCGTTGTATTTCGGGAGAGCGTTGTATTTCGAGACAGGCAGGTGCCTGGCAGCTGTGCGAGCCTGGCGGGATCATGGACACTGCAAGGCCGCGTCGACGGGAGCTTTCATGATCTTCATCACGGCTAAGTTCCGCGTTCTGCCCGAGCATGCTGACGCGTGGCCGGAGATCTCCGGCCCGTTCACCCGGGCGACCCGCAGTGAGCCAGGCTGCAAGTGGTTCGAGTGGTCCCGCAGCCTCGACGACCCGACCGAGTACGTGCTGGTCGAGGCATTCGCTGATGGCGACGCGGGCGCTGCCCACGTGCAGTCGGAGCACTTCATGCAGGCGCGGCAGACGCTGCCGCCGCACCTGGCGGAGACGCCGCGGATCGTGAACTTCACCATTCCGCAGGACGACTGGTCGGAGCTCGGCGAGATGGCCGTGCCCGGCCGCGGTTAGCTGGGCCGCGGTTAGCTGGGCCGCGGTTAGCTGGGCCGCGGTTAGCTGGGCCGCGAGGGGCTACTCGCCGGGCCTGTGCTCCAGGCCCACGGCACTGGCCAGCTCCGCATAGCCGGGGACCGGGTCTGCGTCGGCCTCGGTGAGCAGCTGGATGCAGACGTGGTCTGCTCCCGCATCGAGGTGGGCGGTGAGCTGCGCGGCGACGTGTGACGCGCTGCCATGCGCGACGAGGGAGTCGATGAGCCGGTCGCTGCCGCCGTCGGCAAGGTCGGCGTCAGTGAACCCGAGCCGCCGCAGGTTAGAGGTGTAGTTGACCAGGCCCAGGTAGGGGTTGCGCACGCGCCTGCCGCCCAGCTCCCGCGCGCGTCCGGAGTCAGTGTCGAGCACGACCTTCTGCTCCGGCGCGAGCAGCCGGTGCGGGCCGAGAATCTCCCGCGCCAGCCGGGTGTGCTCAGGGGTGATCAGGTAGGGGATCGCTCCGCCGGTCCGGTCGGCCGCGAGGTGCAGCACCCGCGGGCCGAGTGCGGCCAGGACAATCCGGTCGGGCGGAACGTGGTTGGCCCTGAGACTCTCCACGTAGGCGGCGAGGGTGTCGTACGGGCTGGCGTACTCCTGCGTGGCTTCGCGGTGGCCGGTACCGACGCCGAGCACGAACCTGCCGGGGTGATTGGCCTCGATCCAGGCATACGACCGCGCCACGGTGGCCGCGTCGTCCTTCCACATGTTGACGATGCTCGTGCCGACAACCAGCGTGCTGGTCGCGCTGAGCAGCTGATCCACGATCGCGAGGTCGCCGTCAGGCGAGCCGCCGAGCCACAGCGCGCCGTAGCCGAGGCGCTCGACGGCCGCGGCCAGCGCCGGTGTGGTCAGGCTGGCACCGCGCCAGATGCCGAACTGCCCGATGCGCCCGCGCAACGTCGCTGTCATGTGCTCTCCCTTGACCGGTCTGCAGCATCGGCAACCACGAAACAGCCAACCACGAAGCAGCCAACCACGGGGCCGGCGTTGCTGTTCCCGTCCTCTGGCGGTCACAGCCCCGTCAGGTCCGCCATCAGTTCCATCTGCTGCTCGAAGAACTCCGCCCGTGCCTCGATGACATTGTTGAACTGCCCGAATAGCTCGAAACTCACGCAGCCGAACATCTGCAGCCAGCCGGTGATTCCGGCCAGCATGAGCTCCTCGGGCACGTCGGGCGCGACCCCGGCGCGGGCCAGCGCCATGTCCGCGCGGACGGGCCCGGCCAGCTTCAGCGGGGCCGGGAAGCGCGGCTGCGTGACTGCGCCGCTGGCGACGCCGTCAGCCAGGATCCGGGCCAGTACGACCGGCGTCCGCGCGGCGGCGACGATTGTCTCCTGCGGCGCGGCGTAGCCGGGCACCGGGCTCCCGTAGAGCAGCGCGTACTCGGCCGGACTGGCGAGCGCCCAGCCGCGGACGGCCCGGGTGGCTGACCGCCAGCGGCCACGCAGGTCGGCCCTGTCGGAGACCGCGCCGTCCGCCTCCTCGACGGCGGCCCCGAGAGCGTTGTAAGCGTCCAGGATCAGCGCCGTCAGCAGGTCATCGCGGCTGGCGAAATACCGGTACAGCGCCGACGACACCATGCCCATGTCACGTGCGACAGCGCGGAGGGAGAGATTCGCGCCCTCAGCGGCCAGATGGCGCCGGGCGACTGCCTTGATCTCGTCGGTCATCTCGGCCCGCACCCGGGCCCGGATTGATGCAGCCGGCATAGCCGAGATTATTGCACACAAGCAAGAGCACTGCTCTTGTGCTCGACCGCCGACCTGTGTAAGACTCATGATTACAAGAGAGAGCACTGCTCTCGAAAACGGCAAGCCGGACGCAGACTCCGGCCTCAGCAGAGGAGAGACACGATGTCCGAGCACGTCATCGTCGGCGCCGGGGCAGTCGGATCGGCGACCGCGCTGGTTCTGGCCGGGCGCGGCGAGCATGTCCGCATCATCAGCCGTCGCGGCACCGGACCTAACCACCCTGCCATCGAGCGCGTGGCCGCCGACGCGACCGATGCTGAGCGGCTGACCGGGCTGACTGGCGGCGCGGCCGCCCTGTACAACTGCGCCAGCCCGCAGTACCACCAGTGGTTCACCGACTGGCCGCCGCTGGCCTCGGCGCTGCTGACCGCCGCTGAGCGCACTGGCGCGGTCCTGGTCTCGATGAGCAATCTGTACGGCTACGGCCGCGTCGATGGCCCGATCACTCAGAAGACGCCGCTCGCAGCCACCCACCCGAAGCTCCGGCTGCGCGCGCAGATGTGGCAGGACGCCCTCGCCGCCCAGCACGCGGGCCGGATCCAGACCACCGAAGTCCGCGCGAGCGACTACATCGAGCAGAACGGCCTGCTGTCCTTCGGGCTCGGAAAGCCGCTGCTGGCGGGACACCGCGCCTACTCCCCGGCCCCGCTCGACGTGCCGCACAGCTGGACCTCGATCGGCGACTGCGCCCGGACGCTGGCCACGGTAGCGACCGATGAGCGGGCTTACGGCCGGGCGTGGCTCGTCCCCACCGGCCCCGCCCTTACCGTGCGGCAGCTCACTGCCAGGTTCGCGGAGGTGAACGGCGCGCCGCCAGCCAAGGTCAACGCGATTCCCTACCCGGTCCTGTGGAGCTACGGCCTGTTCTCGCCGGTGGTCAAGGAGCTGCGGACCACGCGCTACCAGTTCACCGCGCCGTTCGTGCTTGACTCCAGCGCGACCGCGCAGACCTTCGGGCTCGAGCCGACGCCGATGGACGACGCGCTGCGCGCTGCCGCCGCCCGGCTCGTCACCCCGGCGGCCGGGTGAGCTCGTCCTGCTCCGGGCCGGGCTGGATGTCGATGCGCTCCTCGCCCGTGCGCAGCGCGCGCAGGATGACCTTGCCGACGTAATCCGCCGCGTGCGGAGTGAGGCCGGGCCAGTCCGTCTGCGCGCCGGTCATGAACCGGCCGCCGGCGAACTCGGTCGCGGTGATGAACGGAACCACCAGCGAGACCGCGATGCCCTCGTGCTCGAGCTCCCTCCTGCTCACCGCGCTCAGCATGTTCACGGCGGCCTTCGTCGCGGCGTAGGCGCCGACGCCGGGCCTCGCCATCCTCGTGGTGCCCGAGCTGATGTTCACGATCCGGCCGGAACCCTGGGCGCGCATGGCCGGCAGCACGGCCTGAGTCATGGCCACCACGCTGACCACGTTGAGATCCAGGACCCGCCTGAACTCGTCCAGGTCGAGCACGTCGAGCGGCTGGTGAAGGGCAACGCCCGCGTTGTTCACCAGGCCGTCGATCCGTCCGTGCCGGTCGAGGGTCAGGTCCACCAGCCGGGCGATGTCAGCGGGGTCGGTCACGTCGGTGCGCACGGCGAGCGCCCCGCCCAGCAGCTTGCCGAGGGTCTCGATCCGGTCGGCCCGCCGCGCCGCCAGCACGGGGAACGCGCCAGCCGAGTGCAGCAGCCGGGCGGTGGCGGCGCCGATGCCAGACGAGGAGCCCGTGACGACCACGACCGCCCCGGTGAGGTCCAGAAGGTCCATGAGACCCAGTCTGGCCTACCCCCCGCTGGCCTCGCCGGACGGCCCGCGGTATCGATACGGAGATCAGGCGCACTACCGGCATGAAGTATCACAGTGTCGTAAAACCTGGCTGACACCCCTCAAAAATCGGCCTGAATGACCGTATAATGCCTACTCAGATGGTAGGAAGTCGAGATATTTTCCCGTCGGGGAAGCCTCCGGCCGAAGGAGTTGTGAGACATGCGCAGGACTCACCGCGTTCTGGCGACAGCATCCGCGGTTGCCCTGGCAACGCTGGTGGCCGCGTGCGCGGCCGGGGGCGGCGGCAACATCGGCGGCGGGTCGGTCAACAAGGGCACGCCGGAGAAGGGGGGCACCGTCACGATCGCTGAGGTCGGGGCGTCGCCGAACGACATCTTCCCGCTGCTGCCGGCGACCAACTCCAACGGCTACAACGGCGACCTGACCCTCGGGTCGTGGCCATGGCTCGTCTATTCCGGCGACGGCGCCAACTCGGTCCCGAACCCGCAGGAGAGCCTGTACAGCTCGCTGAAATGGTCGGACGGCGACAAGGTCATCACGATCGTGCTGAAGCCGTGGAAGTGGTCCGACGGCACGCCGATCACCAGCCGCGACTTCACCTTCGTCTACAACCTGCTTAAGTCGAACTACAACGACTGGTTCGACTACGTCCAGGGCCTCTTCCCGGTCGACGTGGCCAAGGTCGCCACGCCGAACTCGAGCACCGTGGTCATCGATCTCACCCGGTCCTACAACCCGCAGTTCTACGTCGACAACGTGCTGGCCACCATTCCGCTGCTGCCGCAGCAGGCCTGGGACAAGACCTCCGCCTCAGGCAAGGTCGGCAACTACGACAAGACGCCATCCGGTGCCAAGGCCGTGTGGAACTTCCTTCAGGCCCAGGGCTCGGACATGGGTACCTTCGCCACCAACCCGCTCTGGCAGGTTGTCGACGGTCCGTGGAAGCTGGCGGCTTTCCAGAGTTCCGGTTACTACGCCTGGGTGCCGAACAAGAGCTACTCCGGTCCGGACAAGCCGATCCTGTCGAAGGTGATCTGGACGCCGTTCACCACCGACACCGCCGAGATGGACACGCTCCGCTCCGGCACGAGCCTGGACGTCGCCGGGGTGCCGCTGAACGACATCCGGCAGGTGCCCGCGCTCAAGGCCGAGGGCTACTCGGTGGCGCAGGTGCCGAACCCCGGCGTCGCCGAGATCCTGCCGAACCTCTATAACCCGACCGCCGGTCCGCTGCTGCGCCAGCTGTACGTGCGGCAGGCGATGGAGTACCTGATCAACCGCAAGCAGATCGTCAGCAAGGTGTTCGCGGGCTACGCCGACCCCGGAAACGGCCCGGTGCCGGTGCTGTACGGAAAGCAGTGGGACTCGCCGCTGGAGAAGTCCGGGGGGCCCTACCAGTACTCGCCGTCGAAGGCGATCGCGATCCTGAAGGCGCACGGCTGGAAGGTCGTGCCCGGCGGCACCGATACCTGCCTGACCCCCGGCACCGGCGCATCGGACTGCGGCGCCGGCATTAAGGCGGGCACGCCGCTGACGTTCCAGCTGCTGTTCGGCTCCGGGACGGCCTCTTACGACCAGCAGAACGCGGCCTTCCAGTCATCCGAGTCGCTCGGCGGAATCAAGATCACCCTGAAGTCCGAGCCGTTCAACACCCTGGTGTCGACGACCGGTACCTGCAACGCCCAGTCGCATCCGGCGTCGATCTGTGACGACTGGCAGCTCGAGCAGTACGGCTACAACGAGTACCTGATGGACCCCTCCGGGGCCGGGCAGTTCAACACGGACGCGAACGGCAACTACGGCGGCTACTCCACCCCGGAGATGGACAGCCTCATCGACGCGACCGAGTACGGCTCAAGCTCGGCCGCCTTCTTCGCCTATGAGAACTACGCGGCCGAGCAGCTGCCGCTCCTGTGGCTGCCGAACGCATCATTCGTCTTCGTCTACAAGAACAACCTGGCCGGCATCACGCCGCTCAACCCGTTCTCGGGGCTGCTCAATCCGGAGGTCTGGTACTACACGAAGCCCGCTTCATGACCTGGTACCTCGTCCGTCGGATCGGCCAGTCGATCGCTGTCGTCATCGGCGTCATGATCCTGACCTTCATCCTGGTGCACCTGGAGCCGGGGAGCACGGCGCGGGCCGTGCTCGGGCTCAAGGCCACGCCAGCGAGGGTCGCGCTGTTCGACAACACCTACGGGCTGAACCGGCCGCTGGTGGTGCAGTTCTGGCTCTACTGCGTCCACGTCCTGCACGGCAACTTCGGGATCTCGTACACCGCCGGGCAGCCGGTATCGACGCTGATTGCCGAGCGGCTGCCGCGCGACATAATACTGCTCGGCCTGTCCACCTTCCTCGCCCTCATCATCGGCGTGCCGATGGGGCTGTACCAGGCCATCCACCACGGCACCGTCCGGGATGATGTCGTGGCCGGCACGTGGTTCACGCTCTACTCGGCGCCGGATTTCATGGAGGCCCTGCTGCTGATCGCGATCTTCAGCGTTCACTTCCACCTGCTGCAGCCCAACTTTCCCGGTGGCGTCACGTCCGTCGGCGGGGTACTCGCGGACCCGAACGCGCTGGTCCTGCCGGTCGTGGTGCTTTCGATCAACAGCGTGGCCGGTTTCAGCCAGTACATGCGCTCGTCGGCCATCGAGGAGCTCGCGCAGGACTACATCAGGACGGCGCGCGCCAAGGGCCTGGCCGAACGGCTGATCCTCACCCGGCACCTGCTGCGCAACGCGCTGCTGCCGATCATCACCATCCTCGGCCTGTCATTGCCCGACATCGTGGCAGGTGCCGTGATCGTCGAGGCCATCTTCAACTTCCCCGGCATGGGCCTGCTGTTCTGGCAGTCGGCCCTGAGCCACGATTTCCCGGTCATGCTGGGCGCGACCCTGATCATCGGCGTGGCCACCGTGCTCGGGAACCTCGCCGCCGACGTCGCCTACGGCGTCCTCGACCCCAGGATCCGGCATGCAGTCGCCTGAGCTTCCCGTCCTGGTCAACGCTCCGGCCGGCCTGCTGCCCGAGGGCGGCGAGCTGACCTCGGCCGACTCGGGCAACCTTGTCCTGCGGGAATTCCTGCGCAACAAGCGGGCGATGGGCGGCTGCGCCGTCGTGCTGCTGATGGTCCTGTTCTGCTTCGTCGGGCCGCTGCTGTACAAGACCAATCAGACCGCGGTCAACCTGAACATCGCCAACGACCCGCCGGGCAACGGGCACCCGCTCGGCACCGACGAGTACGGGATCGACGTCCTCGGCCGCCTGATGGTGGGCGGCCAGTCATCGCTGGAGCTTGGCTTTGCGGTGGCCATCGCGAGCACGGTGATCGGCGCGCTCTACGGTGCCATCTCCGGCATGGTCGGCGGGGCACTGGACGCCGTCCTGATGCGCGTCGTCGATACTCTCCTCGCCGTGCCGACGTTCATCCTGCTGCTGATCGTGGCCAGCATGTTCACGCTCAACCTGGCGTCGATCATCCTGATCCTGACCGTGCTGTCCTGGCCGTACGTCTGCCGGCTGGTGCGGGCCCAGGTGCTGTCCCTGAACAACCGCGAGTTCGTGCAGGCATCCACGGCAATGGGATCGACGCGCACCAGGATCCTGTTCCGGCACATGGTGCCGAACACCTTCAACATCTTTATCGTGACGGCGACCTTCGCGGTCGCGGACTCGATCTACGCGCTGTCCGCGCTCAGCTTCCTCGGCCTCGGCCCGCCGCCGCCCTTCGCGGACTGGGGCACCATGCTGACCAACGGGGTGAACGACCTGTTCGACAGCTACCCGTGGGAGGTGTACCCGGCGCTGATCGTGCTGGTCGTCACTGTCCTGGCGTTCCGGCAGATCGGTGATGCCCTCAACGACATCGCCTCGGCCCGCTCGTCGATCCGCTAGCTGCTGGCTGTCAGCCGCGCGGGCTAGCCTGAACGACGTGGCAGAAGGCGCAGACCCGGTCCGCCTGCGGTACGAGGACCTGGTCGACCGGCTCATGGGAGTGCCGGGCGTGACGCCGCCGCGGGGCGGCAGCGGATTCGGCCGCAGCGCGCTGCGGTACCAGGGCAGGATCTTCGCGATGCTGGTTCGCGGGCAGCTGGTGGTCAAGCTGCCCGCGAGCCGGGTGACCGCACTGATCAGGTCGGGCAACGGAGCGGCCTTCGACGCGAACAAGGGCACTCCGATGCGCGAGTGGCTGAGCCTCGATCCCGGCTCGGAACTGGACTGGCTGGCACTCGCGACCGAGGCGCTGGACTTCGCCCGCGCAGGCCCGGCTGGCTAGGCCGGCCGCAGGAACGCCGTCAGTGCCGCGATCAACATGGCCGGATCCGCGGTGCCGCTGAGCTCGCGAGCGGAGTGCATGGCCAGCGTCGGGTTGCCGACATCGACGGTCGGCATGGCCAGGTCGGCGGCCACGATCGGGCCGATGGTCGAGCCGCTCGGCGCCCCGCTCCTGTTGACGAAGTACTGCACCGGGACCCGGGCCTGCTCGGCGGCCAGCAGGAACGCGGCGTGCGTGGGCGCGGTCGTGGCGTAGCGGACGTTGGCGCTCACCTTGATCACCGGGCCGCCGCCGAGCGTGATCCAGTGCTGGGGTTCATGCCGGTCCGGGTAATTGGGATGCGTGGCGTGGGTCATGTCCGCTGAGACGTGCACGGAGTCGGTCACCGCCCGCAGGAAGTCCTCCCGCGATCCGCTCCTGGCCAGTACCGTGCGCTCGAGCTGGCGGCCGAGCCAGGCACCCCTCGCGCCGGTGGCTGACTGGCTGCCGATCTCCTCGTTCTCGAACAGCACGACCGCGCTGATGTGCTGGCCGGCCGGCTCGGCCGCCACCGCGCAGAGCGCTGACACGCAGGCATGCGAGCAGGTCAGGTCATCCTGCCGGCCCGCGCTGACGAACTCCTCGCTGGCCCCGGCAAGCGTGCCGCCAGTGAGGTCGTAGGTGACAAGGTCGTGGCTGAGGACGTCGCCGGGCGCCACGCCGAGCTCGGCGGCCACGAAGCGGGCGAATCCGCCGGGATCCGGCTCGCCCAGCGACCAGATGGGAACGAGGTGCTGCTGGGCATCCAGCTTGAGTCCGTCGCGCACTCCGGGGTCGAGGTGAATGGCCAGCTGGGGCACTCGCAGCAGGGGGCGGTCGACGCGCAGCAGCCGCACCTGCGGCCCGTCCGGCGAGCGCACCACGACCCGCCCGGCCAGGCCGAGGTCCCGGTCGAGCCAGGAGTTGAGCAGGGCACCGCCGTAGACCTCGACTCCGAGCTGGCGGATGCCGGCCCGCCCTGCGTCCGGCCGTGGCTTCAGCTTCAGGACCGGACTGTCAGTGTGGGCGCCGAGCAGGCGGAACGGCGCAGCGGGCGGGCAGTCATCAGGCACTACCCAGGCGAACAGTGAGCCGCCATCGATGACCGCGTACCGGCCGGGCCCGGCCGGCCACGCTGCCGCCCGCGCCACTTCGGTGAAGCCGGCCGCGGTCAGCCGGCGCAGGGCCTCGGCGGCGGCATGATACGGCGACGGCGAGGCGTCGATGAAGCTGATCAGATCCAGGGCGGTGTCGCGGGCGCTGCTCATTGGCTAATACTCGCGCGGCCTGCCGCCGTTCAGTCTGCCGGGGTCAGACCCGGTCGATGATCGTCACGGTGGCCTGGCAAGCCGCCCTCGCAGATCGTCAGCAGTCCGTACCGGCCGCTCGAGCGAGGCCAGCAGAGAGTGAATTCCGAGATTTCGGGTAGTTCCGGCGCCGCCTGACCCTGGGTTTGCCACTAGCCAAGGAGCTGAAAAGACATGCTCGCCCTTATCGCTGCCGTGCTGTTCGCCATCGCCTTCATTCTCAACGCCGCCGGCGTTGCCACCGACGCCGTCTTCGCCCCGTTCAGCCTGATGCTGGTCGGGCTCGCGCTGCTTGCCTTCCACCTGACTGGCAGCGGCCCGGCGATGCCTGCGTACCGGCGTCGCCGCCGGTAGCCGCCGGATGGTCAGCGGGCCGCGCGGGCTGTGTCCGCGCGGCCTGCTCCGTTACCATGACTAGAACACGTTCTAGTTGACCGGCAGGGGCCTGCATGCACATCAGCTACACGCCTGAGCAGGACCAGGTCCGCCAGCAGCTGCGCCACTACTTCGCCGGGCTGATGACCCCTGAGCTGCGCGCGGCCCTGTCCAGCTCGAGCGGCGAGTACGGCGACGGCGATGCCTACAAGCAGGTCGTCCGCCAGCTCGGCCGTGATGGCTGGCTGGCCCTCGGCTGGCCCGCCGAGTACGGCGGCCGGGACGGCTCCGTGCTCGACCAGCTGATCTTCACCGACGAGGCGGCGATCGCGGGAGTGCCCGTCCCGTTCCTGACCGTCAATACGGTCGGCCCGACGATCATGCGCTTCGGGACAGCCGAGCAGAAGCAGCGCTTCCTGCCCGCGATCGCGGCCGGAGAGCTGCACTTCTCCATCGGCTACTCCGAGCCGGGAGCCGGCACGGACCTGGCGTCACTGCGCACGCGCGCCGTCAGGGACGGCGACAGCTACGTCGTCACCGGGCAGAAGATGTGGACCAGCCTCATCCAGTACGCCGACTACGTCTGGCTGGCCTGCCGGACCGATCCGGACGCCGTCCGGCACAAGGGCCTGTCCATCATCATCGTGCCGACGGACGCGGACGGCTTCTCCTGGACTCCGGTCCGCACGCTGGCCGGAGTGACGACCAGCGCCACGTACTACTCCGACGTCCGCGTCCCGGCGGGCAATCTGGTCGGCGAGGAGCACTCCGGCTGGCCGCTGATCACCAACCAGCTGAACCACGAGCGGGTCGCGCTCACCTCGGCGGCGCCCGTGCTGTCCGCCCTGGCCGAAGTGACCGGCTGGGCCAGGTCGGCCAAGCTGTCCGACGGCCGCCGCATCATTGATCAGGAGTGGGTCCAGCTCAGCCTGGCCGAAGTGCACGCCCGGGCCGAGTTCCTCAAGCTGATGAACTGGCGGATAGCCACCCAGTCCGGGCCGCTCGGCCCGGCGGCCGCGTCGGCGACCAAGGTCTACGGCACCGAGCTGACGATCGACGCGTGCCGCCTGCTGCTGACGGTGCTCGGCGCGAATGCCCAGGTGCGGGCCGGGTCAGCTGGTGCGCTGCTGGCCGGCCGGATCGAGCGCATGCAGCGCTCCGCGCTCATCCTGACCTTCGGCGGCGGCACCAACGAGGTCCAGCGGGACATCATCGGGGCCGCCGCGCTCGGACTGCCGCTGAGACGGCGATAGGGGAGTAAGCAGGATGGATTTCGCACTGACGACGGCGCAGGACGATCTTGCCGCGCTCAGCCGGCAGATACTGACGGACCGGGTTACGGCCGAGCGGCTGCGCGAGCTTGACACTGCCCCGGCGCGGTTTGACCCGGATCTGTGGGCTGCCCTCGCGTCGGCGGGAGTGCTGTCCGCGGCGCTGCCGGAGCAGGCCGATGGCGCGGGCCTTGGCCTGCTGGAGCAGTGCAGCGTGCTCATCGAGGCCGGGCGCACTGTCGCGCCGGTCCCGTACCTGCCTGCCGTCGTGCTCGGCGCGGCAGCGATCGCCGAGTTCGGCACGGCCGAGCAGATCCGGCAGTGGGCCCAGCCTGCCGGGCAGGGCGAGCTCATCCTGACGGCGGCGCTCGCCGAGGAGGACAGCGAGGACCCGCGGTCCCCGGCCGCGACGGCACACCAGTCGGCCGGTGGCTGGCAGCTAACTGGAACCAAGACGACGGTGCTGGCCGGCGCGATCGCCGGCCTGATCCTGGTTCCCGCGACCACGCCGCATGGGGTCGCGGTGTTCGGAGTCGCACCGGATGATCCCGGCGTGAGCGTCGTCCCGCAGGAAGTGACCGGCGGCGACGGTACTGCTGTGGTCGAGCTGCGGCGGGCTGTCGTGCCCGACGACCGCATTCTGGGCGGCAGCATCAGGGCGAGTGCGGCGATCATGGACTGGCTGATCGCCCGCGCGACCGTGGGGCTGTGCGCGTTGCAACTCGGCGTGACCGAGCGGGCGCTCGAGCTGACCGCCGCGTATGCGCGCACCCGCGAGCAGTTCGGGAAGCCGATCGGCAGCTTCCAGGCTGTGTCGCAGCGGCTGGCCGACTGCTACATCGACGTCGAGGGCATCCGCCTGACGCTCTGGCAGGCGGCCTGGCGGCTGGCGGAGGGCCTGCCTGCCGCTACCGAGGTCGCGACGGCGAAATTCTGGGCGGCCGAGGGCGGCCACCGGGTCGCGCACGCCGCCGTGCATATCCACGGCGGCGTCGGGATTGACCTCGACGGCGAGATCCACCGGTACTTCGCGGCCGCGGTGCACAACGAGTTCGCGCTCGGCGGTGCGACGGCGCAGCTCCGCCGCATTGGCGCTGCACTGGCCGCTGACTGACCCGCTAGGCCTTGATGACCATGCTCGTCGGGCTCCATCCCACGAAGATCGGTCGACCGGCCCTGTTGCTTGCGACGTCGATCGGGGTGACCGTTCCGGCCCCTTCGCTCGCTACGTAGACGGTTCTGCCATCCGGCGACATCACGATGGCAACCGCTCCGCGGCCAACCTTGATGGGGCGCCCGGCCGTGTGCGTGACCAGGTTGACCGGCGTGACCGCGTAGGCACTCGCTACATAGGCGACCTTGCCGTCCGGCGTGATCGCGATCTCCCCTGGCTCCGGCGCTACCCGGATGGGCGGCTCCGCAGTCTCGGTGGCGATGTCGATCGGTGTGATCGTGCCGGCCGTGAGATCGGCCACGTAGGCGGTTGTGCCGTTGGGTGTGATCGCGATCGCTACCGGGCCTGCGCCGACCGCGATCGGAGGGCCGGCAGTGCCGGTCGCTGTGTCGATGGGCGTGATTGTGCTGGACGCGTAGCTGGCCACGTAGGCAGTCCTGCCGTCGGGTGTTACGTCGACGAACTGAGGATCTGCTCCTACGCGGATCACCGGCCCGGGGATGTCCGACGGGAGCTCGATAGGGATCACCGCAGTCGCATAATCGCCGATCACGTACGCCATATCGGCCGCTGGCGCCATCGCGATCGACGTGAAACTGCCTGTGTATTGGGAGCCAACCTGGATGGGCTGACCGACAGTGCGAGCCGTCGTCAAGACGGGAGTAACGACGCCCAGGCAGCTGACGTAGACGGTCGTGCCCGTGCGTGTGAAAGCGAAGGATGAAGGGGACGGGCCCACTTTGATGGCCGGCCACGCATGATTGGTGACGGTGCTGATCGGAGTGACCGTGTCTGACCCGCTGTTGGCGACGTATGCGGTCCTCCCGTCGGGCGCGAGCGCGATCGCGATCGGAAGCTTGCCCACCCGGATGCCCCGCCCGGTCCGGTCGGTCGCCGTATTGATCGGCACTACCTCAGGCGGTCCGCCATTGTTCCCGTTGACGACGACATAGAGCGTGGCAGCCCCTGGGGCGGCCGAGTCCGCGGCCGTTCCGCAGCCGGCTAGCAACGCCATGATGGCGAGGAGCGGGCCAGCCGCCAGAGCCACCGTTCGCATTACGCCGAGCCCCGGGGCCTGACGGGCGTGAGGACTCCCGGATTGCTACCTTGCGCGTAAACCCGTAGGGCTGGATCAGCGCCGATAAACACATAATCGCGGCCGTTGTTCGTCAGCGTGGTCTCGTACTGCCGGCCCGCGGCGACCCAGAACACCTTGACTGTGAAGGTGTACTCAGCGCTTGCCGAGCCAAGCAGGTTCAGATTGAAGACTTCCGGATCGGTGCGTGAAATCGAATACGGGAAGTCGACGAATGGCACGCCGGCTTCGTGCTGGGCGGTGACTTCCGGTGGCGTGCTGCCGAAGCTGACGCTGAACGGTCGCGGTGTGACGCCGCCGCCGCCACCGCCGCAAGCATCGTTCGTGACCAGGATGCCGGAGGCTGGTGCCGGCCTTCTGGCCACCAGGCTGATCCTGATACCGGTGATAACTACCCGTTCGGTGGAACTCGTCTGGTTGACGATCTCGATCGTCTGGTCGCCGCCCTCGGGCACCCCGGAGTAGTTCCCGGATGCCACTGCCTGTGCTGGCGTCTCGTCCAGGTACTCGGCTCCGCAGCCAGGCAGCCACGAGCTCTCGATGGTGACCGCAGGCGCGCTGTGATGCGCGGGGGGAAAGAGCCGGTGCACGGCTCCGCTGCCAAAAGCAGTAGCGGCTGCCACGACTAACGCTGTCAGAACTCCGCCTGTCCAGGCGGCCGGCTTGCTCAGCCGCTTCTTGAGGCTGTCGTGCTTCTCCTCGGCTCGAGGAGCCTTGTCCGGCTGAGCCGGACCGTCGGCGCTGCTCATGGGCTGCTCCGAATCGCTCATAAGCCCGTCGTATGAACACGTTTGTAGCACGAGCGACTGCTCAGCGCGACGGCTGTCAGCCGGTGCGCTGACAGCACCATGGATTGACTTGCGTTAGCGCCGGAGACTGGCGATACCGCCGTCGACTGGGATGACCGCGCCGGTGAGGTAGCTCCCCGCCCGCGAGGCGAGGAAGATCGTCACGCCGGCCATGTCGTCGGGCTCGCCGATGCGGCGGAGCGGCACGTTCTGCGCGATCGCGGCCCGCGTTTGCGGGTCGTCAAGGGCGAACGCCATCATCCTGCTGTCGAACGGGCCGGGCGCGATCGCGTTCACGGTGATGGCCTCCGCGGCCAGCGTGCTGGCCAGATGGCGGGTCAGCATGTGCACGCCCGCCTTGCTCGCGCTGTAGGCGTAGGTCTCCAGCGCGGGCACGCCCAGGCCGTCGACGGACCCGATGTTGATCACCCGGGCCGGGTCATCCGGGGTCGCGGCGGCCCGCAGCAGCGGCAGGCAGCTGACCGTCAGCTCGAAGACCGCCTTGACGTTGATGCCCAGCACCTTGTCGAAGGCCTCGATCGGATACTCCTCGAGCGGCGCGCCCCAGCTTGCCCCGGCATTGTTGACCAGGATGTGCAGCCGGTCCTCGCGCTCGCCGAGGCGGCGGACCAGTTCGGCGGCGGATCCGGGTGCCGACAGGTCGAGCGGTACCGAGATGCACTGGCCGAACGCCGACAGCTCCGCAGCGGTGGCGTCACAGGCCCCGGCCTTGCGGGCCGTGATGTAGACCCGGCAGCCCGCCTGAACCAGCCCGCGGGCGATCATGGCGCCGATCCCGCGCGAGCCGCCAGTGACCACCGCGACTTTCCCGGCTATCCCGAACAGGTCGGTCCCGCTGGCTTGGCTGCTCGCTGTCACGGCGCGTTCCCTCTCAAAAGGTTTGGCAGTGCACCGCATCATGCCAGGCCGTGCAGTGAAAATCAGCCCGCGGGGTAGCGGCTCGCGGCCGCCTGGAGGCTGGCCCGCGCCGCGGCGTTCAGCGCGGCGACCAGCTCGGCGGCCGGGCGGTCGCTGCTCAGCTCATGGGTCTGCCCGGCCCACAGGTTGACCAGCTCGGGGTTGCCGCTGCTGCGGCCTGCGGCTCGCAGCGGCGCGGTCAGATAGTGCACCTCGGGGTAGGCGGCCGGGGCAACCGCGCTGTAGGCGTCGAGGAACCGGTTGCGCACACCGCGGGCCAGCCGGCCGGTGAAGGCGCGGGTCATCGCCGTCGGCGTGGCGCTTGCGATGGCGGCCCGCTGGACCGGCGAGGTGCCAGCCTCCGGGCAGCGCAGGAACGCCGTGCCGAGCTGGGCGGCGGCTGCACCTGCGGCCAGCACCGCGGCGATGGCCGCGCCGGTGCCGATCCCGCCGGCTGCCACCAGCGGCATCGTGGTCTGGGCCCGGAGCAGCTGCAGCAGGGCCAGCAGTCCGTAGCCGCCGCCGGCGTCATCGGCCGGGTCGTCGGCGAAACTGCCGCGATGGCCGCCCGCCTCGCTGCCCTGCGCCACCAGCGCGTCAGCGCCCGCGCCGGCTGCCTGCCGCGCCTCGGCCGGCGTCGTGACCGTGACCCAGACCTCGCTGCCGGCTGCCTGCAGGGCAGCGATCGCCGCCGCGTCAGGGCAGCCGAACGTGAAGGAGGTCACGGGCACCGGATCCTGAGTCAGCAGCCGGATCTTCGCGTCCCAGTCGTCGTCGTCGAACCGGGCCTGGCCAAGCTCCGCGCCCGCCTCGCCGGCGGCAGCCGCCAGCGCTGCCGCGTACTGCGTGACTGCGCCAGCCGCTGATGCGGCACCGGGAACGAACACATTAACCCCGAGCGGAGCGCTCGTGTGCCGCCTGGCCTGACTGATCTGCTCAGCGAGCGCGCCTGCGCTCAGGTAGCCCGCCGCAAGAAAGCCCAGGCCGCCGGCGCCGCTGACGGCGGCCGCGAGCTCCGGCGTCGCCGGGCCGCCCGCAAGCGGCGCGAGCACGATCGGGACGTCAAGCTGGTCCAGGATCACCGGGTGCCTCCTTCGGCTGCTCCGGCTGCGCGCTCGCGATCCTGCTGGCGGCGCGGGCCGCCGGGCCGCCCAGCGTAGTTCCGGGCAGCAGATGCCGGCCGCGCAGCAGGGACCAGGCACGCTGCAGCGCCACCACGAGCGTGGCAAACAGGATGTAGGCCAGGCTGGGAATCTCCCCGGTGTCATGAGAATTCAGGATCAGCACGATGCCGTACCCAAGCTGGGCGCCGTAGGCGGCCAGCGTGATCGCGAGCACGATCCCGTTCCTGGCGACGTGCAGCCGGTTGTTCAGCCGGACAACAGACACGAGACTGATGATGGCCAGCACGACGGCAGCGATGCCGACGTTGGCGCCGGGGATCAGGGCCAGGAGCGCCACCGTGAACGAGTTGACCAGGCCGGTAAACGCCGTGATCGCGAGTGCCTCGCCCCCTGGCCGGGCATCGCCGCCGAAGATCGTCTCGTCCCTGAGGGAGACGGCGACGAACAGCAGGCCGATGAGCGCAGCCGCCGCGGTCGCCACCGTGGTGAAGTACGGCGAGTAGGAACTGGGCACCATGCGAGCCGAAGCTGGCATGGTCGGCAGGCAAAGTCAATCAGCCCGGCACCGCCGGTTAGAGCGCGGCGGCCCACTGCGCCAGCTGGTCCGCGATCGCGGCGGTGAAGCCCTCGGCCGGGTTGATGTCGAAGATCAGCGTCGGCACGCCGCGGCCGGCCGCCCATTCGTAGTGATCGGGCAGGTGGATGTCGTCGATCCAGGCGCACGGCCGGTCCCCGACAGCCTCGATCACGGCGGGCAGCTTGCGGAAGAACACGTCCCGACCGCTCAGCGGGAACTCGATCACCGGCAGCTGCGGCAGTTCAAGCACGGGGCAGATCCACAGATTGGCGCGGTGCTCCCAGGCGGTGGCCCAGACAAGCTGATAAGCGCCGGCCAGCGAGGTCAGCAGCCGGCCGTGCGCGGGGGACAGCAGGACGCGCTCACCGGGGAAGAACTCGTACTCGGCGAAGCCGTCCGGGCACGCCTCCGCCTCCCACGGGTTCAGCACGCCGTCTACGTCGACGAGCAGGATTGGCCGCGGATCATCCGGGATCGTCACGTCCGCGCTCACCCGCCCTTCCTGGTGCGGAGCCCCTCGAACGCGACCGCGCAGACCGCATCGGCCAGGTCGTCAGCGGAGGCCGCGCTGCGGCCCGGCCGGTACCACTCGATGAGGGAGTTGACCAGCCCGAACAGCAGCCGGGCGGTGACGGTCGGGTCGACGTCGGGCCTGATGTCCCCGTCGCGCTCAGCTTCAGCAACCAGATCGGCGACGATCTGGTCGAACTCGCGGCGGCGAGCCAGCGCCCGCCGCTCGGTGCTGGTGTTGCCGCGCGCCCGCAGCAGCAGCGTGACGTAGGGCAGCCGGTCAGCCAGCACGTGCACGCTCCCGCGGACGAGCTGCTCAAGCCGGTCGATTGCCGTCGCGTCGCTGGCCTGCACCTGGTCAGCGGCGGCGAAGAGGCCGTCGAGCGCCCGGCCGAGTGCCAGGGCAAGCAGCTCCTCCTTGCTGTCCACGTGGTAGTAGATCGATGATTTAGAGATGCCGAGGCGGCGTGACAGGTCCTCCATGCTGGTGCCGTCGTAGCCGCGCTCGTTGAAGACGGTGACGGCAACGGCCAGCAGGGACTCCAGGTCGTACCCTGGCCTGCCGCGGCGCGGCGCGGACGGCGTGGACGGCGCGGCAGCGGGTAGCAGGGTACCGCGCGCAGGCGGCCTGTTGGTGGTCTGCCCGTGGTTGGTGGTCTGCCCGTGGTTGCTGGTCTGGCCGTGCGCCATGCCGACAAGATAACGTACCGAACGACCGGTCAGGAAAGGCGAGGAGCTGGCAATGGCGCTGCTGCGAAGCTACGTAGGCGGAACCTGGGTGACACCGGACGACGAGGGCCGCCCTGTCTTCGACGCGGTCACCGGGGAGGAAGTCGCCAGGGTCTCCTCTGCCGGGGTGAACATGAACGCCGCCCTGGACTACGGCCGCTCGACGGGCGGGCCTGCGCTTCGCGAGCTGACCTTCCACCAGCGGGCGGGCCTGCTCAAGGCGCTCGGCTCGCACCTGCGCGAGCACCGCGAGGAGCTGTACGCGCTGTCCGCCCGGACCGGCGCGACGCTCGGCGATTCCAAGTTCGACGTCGATGGCGGCATCGGGGTGCTGCTCGGCTACGCCAGCAAGGCCAGGCGCGAGCTGCCGAACGACACGGTGTACCTCGACGGCGGGCTGGAGCCGCTCGGCAGGTCCGGCCAGTTCGCCGGGCAGCACATCATGACGTCATTGCACGGCATCGCGGTCCAGGTGAACGCCTTCAACTTCCCGGTCTGGGGCCCGCTGGAGAAGCTCGCGCCGGCCTTCATCGGCGGAGTTCCGACCCTGATCAAGCCGGCGACCCAGACCGCGTACCTGACCGAGCGGCTGGTCGAGCTGATCGCGTCATCCGGCCTGCTGCCCGAGGGCTCGGTCCAGCTGGTCTGCGGCAGCGCGGGCGACCTGCTCGACCACCTGACCGAGCATGACCTGGTGTCGTTCACCGGCTCGGCAGCGACCGCCCGTCAGCTCCGGGCGCATCCGGTTGTCGTCGGGCGCGCCGTCCGGTTCAACGCCGAGGCCGACTCGCTGAACTGCTCCATACTCGGGCCGGACGCAGGCCCCGGCACCGCCGAATTCGACCTGTACGTGCGGCAGCTCGTCACCGAGATGACTGTCAAGGCGGGCCAGAAGTGCACGGCGATCCGGCGCGCGTTCGTGCCAGCCGAGGTCGCCGACGCTGTGACCGAGGCCGTCGCCGCGGAGCTGGCTACGGTCGTCGTCGGGAATCCGGCCGATCCGGCCGTCCGGATGGGCGCGCTGGCGAGCCTGGACCAGCGCGAGGAGGTCCGGCGCAGCGTCAAGGGGCTGCTGGCCGCCGGGCGGCTGGTCTACGGTGACCCGGACCATGTGGACGTCGCTGGCGCCGACGCCGAACGCGGCGCCTTCCTGTCGCCGCTGCTGCTGCGCTGCGACGACGCGTGGCGGCCCGAGCCGCACGAGATCGAGGCATTCGGCCCGGCCGCCACGATCATGGGATACGCCGGCACCGACGACGTGATCGGCCTGGCAGCGCGCGGCCTCGGCAGTCTCGCCGGTTCCGTGGTCACCGGGGACGCGGAGTTCGCCCGCGACGTCGTGCTCGGCATCGCCCCGTGGCACGGCCGGCTGCTCGTGCTTGACAGTGACGATGCGGCCGAGTCCACCGGACACGGCTCGCCGCTCCCGGCCCTCGTGCACGGCGGCCCGGGCCGGGCCGGCGGCGGTGAGGAGCTGGGCGGCATCCGGGGTGTCCTGCACTATCTGCAGCGCACGGCGGTCCAGGCGAGCCCGCGCGTGCTGGCTGCGGTGACGGGCACCTGGGTGCCCGGATCGGCGCGCCGCGAGGGCGAGCATCCCTTCCGTAAGTCCCTGGCCGACCTGCGGCCCGGCGACACGGTGGTAGCCGGTCCCCGGACGGTGACGCTGGCTGACATCGAGCATTTCGCGGAGTTCACCGGCGACGCCTTCTACGCGCATATGGACGAGGAGGCAGCGCGGGCCAACCCGTTCTTCGACGGCCGGGTCGCGCATGGCTACCTGGTCCTGTCGCTTGCGGCCGGACTGTTCGTGCAGCCCGACCCCGGCCCGGTCCTGGCCAACTACGGCCTGGAGAACCTGCGGTTCCTGACGCCGGTGTATCCCGGTGATGCCATCACGGTGACGCTGACCTGCAAGCAGATCAGCCCGCGCGAGGACGCGCCGCACGGCGAGGTCCGCTGGGACGCCGACGTGACCAACCAGGACGGTGCCTCGGTCGCTAAGTACGACGTGCTGACCATGGTCGCCAGGCAGTGGCCGCCCGCCTGAGCCAGGCCGCGGCGAACGAGCGCCCGCCAGCTACCAGTCGCGCGGACCCGGCGCGCCGCCAGGTCCAGTCGGGCCGCCGCGCCGCCGGCGGCCCAGGCGGACGGGGCCGTGCGCGTTCCGCCACACCAGCAGGCCGATCAGGATGATGCCGAGGGCGACGACGATGAAGGGGCCGAAGGTCGGGATCCGCCACAGGTAGCGGAAGAGCCGGAAGATCTCATGCCAGATGAACAGGCGGAGGATCAGATGGGCCAGCCCGCCGCCGCCCAGGCCGAGGTGGAAGCCCGGCTGAGCTGCGACGACGTGACTACGACTACTGAACACACTTCAACACTGCCACGGGCCGCCGGATGCTCTGCACGCCGGACCGGCAGGGAGCGCCCGGCCGGCAGTAAACATCATGTGACTGTAAGATTAGAGTGGCTAAACTAAGGTCTCATGACGCCGCGCGCCGTGGACTGGACAGCTGGCAGGGGCGATGAGGCCGCAGCCGGGGACGGGCTGCGCGAGCGGAAGAAGCGCCGCCTGCGGCAGCGCCTGAGCGACACGGCCACCGCGATGTTCCTCGAGCGCGGCTTTGATGCTGTCCGGGTGGTGGAGGTGGCCGCTGCCTGCGAAGTGTCGGAGAAGACCGTCTACAACTACTTCCCGACCAAGGAAGCGCTGGTCCTTGACCGGTGGGACGCCACGCTTGCCGCCCTGCGCGCGGGCCTTGCCGATCCTGAGCTGAGTCCCGTGGATGCCGTGCTGCGCATCCTCGCCGGCGAGCTGGGCGCGCTGACAGCCTGGCTCGGCGAGCAGCCCGATCTGGCTGCCGCGACTGCGTCCGTCCGCCGGTTCGGCGAGCTGGTGGCCACGACCCCGGCCCTCCGGGCGTATCAGGCCGAGATCTTCGGGGAGCTGACGGCCGCGGCCGCGCAGGTTCTGGCCGGCCGGGCGGGCATCAGCGCCGGTGACCCGGAACCGCAGATCGCCGCGATCGCCCTGCTGGGCCTGTGGAGCGTGCACTTCCGCGCGCTTGAGAAGCACCTCGGCAGCGCGCGCACGCCCGCTGACCTGCAGGAGGCCGTCACCGCTGATGTCGAGCGAGCCGCCCGGCTGATTGCGCACGGCCTCCAGCCCCAGGCTGGCCCGGCCGCTGGCTAGGACGTCCCGAGCGTCTCGAGCACGGCCGGCAGTCCCTTGCTGAGCATCCGGCGCCGCACCGGCCCGAGGATGAGCGCGGACATCATCAGGCCGCCCGCGCCGGTGAACCCGGTGTGGTCGTAGCTGAACCGGGTCCCGCCCTCGTGCGCCTCGAGGCGGTAGGTGACCTGCGTGACCGTGCCCTTGTCGTCGCGCCAGGAGTATCGCAGCAGGGATGGCGGGTCCACCTCCAGGACTTCGCACCTGACGATGCCGTCCCAGCCGGGCACGGGCTTGCCGACGAACCGGAACTGGCACCCGACCTCGGGCGCGAATCCCTCCGGCGTGCCGCCGCGGCCAGTCGAGGTCCACAGCGGGACAAGTGCCGGATCCGTCACAGCCCGCCAGATCGTCGCCGGCGCGTAGGGGTAGTCCTGGCTGATGTGAATCTCGGACACGGGCGCTCCCGATGACGGCTAACTTCTAGTTACTAGAAATTTATAGTAACAGTAACTAATAGCATCCCGCCAGCGGCGCTCAGCCGCGCTATAATTACTGACCGAATGATCGGTTAATAAGGGAGCGGCCGATGACCCCGTCTCAGGTAGCGACCGACGAGCTGGAGCGGCACTTCGAGGACACCATCTCGCGGGACCGCCGGATCGAGCCGCGGGACTGGATGCCGGATGCCTATCGCAAGACGATGATCCGGCAGATCGCGCAGCACGCGCACTCGGAGATCATCGGCATGCAGCCGGAGGGCAACTGGGTCACCAGGGCGCCGTCTCTGCGCCGCAAGGCCATCCTGCTGGCCAAGGTGCAGGACGAGGCCGGGCACGGCCTGTACCTGTACTCGGCGGCGGAGACGCTCGGCGCGGACCGTGCCGACCTGACCAGCCGCCTCATCACCGGCGCGCAGAAGTACTCCTCGATCTTCAACTACCCCACGCTGACCTTTGCCGACGTCGGCGTCATCGGCTGGCTCGTCGACGGCGCCGCGATCTGCAACCAGGTGCCGCTGTGCCGGTCCTCCTACGGGCCGTACGCGCGGGCGATGATCCGCATCTGCAAGGAGGAGTCGTTCCACCAGCGGCAGGGCTTCGAACTGCTGATGACCATGATGCGCGGCACCCAGGCCCAGCAGGAGATGGTGCAGGACGCCACGAACCGCTGGTGGTGGCCGTCGCTGATGATGTTCGGGCCGCCCGACGCGGAGTCGCCGAACACCGAGCAGTCGATGCGCTGGCGGATCAAGCGGCACACCAACGATGAGCTGCGGCAGCGGTTCGTTGACATGAGCGTGCCGCAGGCAGCCGCACTCGGCGTCACGCTGCCGGACCCGGGGCTGCGCTGGAATCCCGAGCGCGAGCACCACGACTTCGGCGAGATCGACTGGGCTGAATTCAAGAACGTCATTACCGGGAACGGGCCGTGCAACACCCAGCGCATCGCCAGCCGGCGCGCTGCCCACGAAGGCGGGGCCTGGGTTCGCGAGGCGGCCGCCGCGCATGCCGCGAAGCAAGCGACCCGAGCACTCGCACCGGAGGCGGCAGCATGAGCATGGAGACACCCGCGGGCGGGGACACAGCGCCCCGGTCGAACTGGCCGCTGTTCGAGGTGTTCCTGCGCAGCAAGCGCGGGCTCAATCACGTGCACGTCGGCTCGCTGCATGCCGCGGACGCGACCATGGCACTGCACCACGCCCGCGACCTGTACACCCGGCGGAACGAGGGCGTCAGTATCTGGGTCGTCAAGGCCGCGGACATCACCGCGTCGAGTCCGGACGAGAAGGACCCGTTCTTCGCGCCGAGCGGCGACAAGGTGTACCGCCACCCCACGTTCTACGAGATCCCCGACTCCGTCCCGCACATCTGAGGCGGCTGCGCACCGGGAGGAACCATGGGCTTCGACACTGCCTACGAGGCAATCACCGAGGAAGCGGAGGACGCCGGACACCGCTGGGCGTACGGCACCGGCTTCACCGACCCGCTGGCCGGGGTGGATACGACCATCTCGCCGGGCGTGGACGGCGGCGACCTGGCCGCCTACTGCCTCATGCTCGGCGATGACGCGCTGATCATGTCGCACCGGCTGCAGCAGTGGCTGGCCCGAGCCCCCGAGCTCGAGGAGGACACCGCGCTGGCGAACATCGCGCTTGACCTGCTCGGCCAGGCCCGGCTGCTGCTGACCAGGGCAGGCACTGCGGACGCGTCAGGGCGGAACGAGGACGACTACGCGTTCCGCCGGGACGAGCGCCAGTTCCGCAACGTGCGGCTGGCCGAGGTGGCCGACGCCGACTTCGGCGGCCTGATCGCGCGGCTGCTGGTGTTCAGCACCTGGCGGCTTGCGCTGCTGGTGCGACTCCGCGAGTCCGCCGACCCGGTGCTGGCCGCCATCGCGGCGCAGGGCATCAAGGAGGTCACCTATCACCGCGACTATGCGGCGCAGTGGACGGTTCGCCTCGGCGACGGCACCGACTACTCGCGGCAGCGGATGGAGGCCGGGCTGGCGGCGGTCGCGCCGCTGGTAGCCGAACTGTTCGCGTCGACCGCGGTCGAGGACAGGCTGGCGGCTGCCGGAGTAGCGGCCGGTGCGGCCGGGCTGCGTCCGGAGTTCGACGCGGTCATCGCGGAGGTGCTCACCGCAGCCGGCCTGGACTGGCCGCAGGCGGGCGGACTGGCCGGCGTGTCCGGTCAGACCGGGCGCGACGGCGTGCACACCGAGGCCATGGGCTACCTGCTCGCCGAACTGCAGAGCGTGGCCCGCGCGTATCCGGGGGCGACGTGGTGACCAGCTCGCTGACCAGGGCGCCGCTCATCAGGGCCCGGCAGGTCGCGCAGTCCGTGCCCGATCCCGAGCTGCCGATGCTGACGATCGCTGACCTGGGCATCCTGCGCGAAGTTTCGGTCACGGGCCAGCATGTGGTGGTGTCGCTGACCCCGACGTACTCGGGCTGTCCGGCGGTGCCGGAGATCCGCGCCGACCTGGTCAGCAGGCTGGCGGCGGCAGGATTCGCCGATGTCGAGGTGCGGACCGTTCTGGACCCGCCCTGGACGAGTGACTTCATCAGCCCCGAAGGCCGCCGCAAGCTGGCGGCGGCCGGCATCGCGCCACCCCGTTCCCGCCCTGATACTCATGGCGGACCGGTGCCGCTGACGCTGGTCGCGCACCGGCCGGCGATTGACTGCCCTGCGTGCGGGTCGGCCGATACCGAGCGAACGGCCGCGTTCAGCGGGACGGCCTGCAAGGACCTGTACCGGTGCCGGACCTGTGCTGAGCCGTTCGAGCACGTCAAGGAGATCTGAGGTGACGGCGATCACCGCGGAGGCGGCCCGGCGCGGCAGGCGCGAGTTCCGCGAGCTGACCGTGGCCCGGGTTGACCGGCTGTGCGACGATGCCGTCGCCGTGACCTTCGAGGTGCCGGACGACCTGGCGGCGGACTACGCCTTCCGGCCCGGTCAGTCGCTGACGCTGCGCCGGGTCGTGGACGGGCGCGACGAGCGCCGTTCCTATTCGATTTGCTCGCCGGCCGGGCAGCCGCCCAGAATCGGGGTTCGCGAGGTGGCCGGCGGCGCGCTGTCGGGCTGGCTCGTGCGCGAGGTCCGGGCCGGCGACCGCATCGAGGTGCAGCCGCCGTCCGGCTCGTTCACGCCGGAACCGGGCGAGCCGGCCCGGCATGTGCTGATCGCCGCCGGGTCGGGCATCACGCCGGTCCTGTCGATCACGGCGTCGGCCCTCGCTGACGGCCGGTCCGAGGCGACGCTGCTGTACGGGAACCGGCGGGCGGACTCGGTGATGTTCGCCGACGAGATTGCCGACCTCAAGGACTCGTATCCGGTGCGCCTGCAGCTAGCGCACGTGCTGTCCCGCGAGCCGCAGGAGGTCGAGCTGTTCACCGGGCGGCTCGATGCGGACCGGCTGAGGCTGCTGCTGCCCGCGCTCTGCGATGTGGACGGCACCGATCACTGGTGGCTGTGCGGGCCGTACGGCATGGTGACCGACGCCATGCTGGTGCTCACCGAGCTCGGCGTCCCGGCCGGGCGGGTGCACCGGGAGCTGTTCTACGTCGAGGACCTGCCGCCAGAGCAGGAACACCACGAGGAACAGCCGCTCACGGGCGGGTGCGAGGTCACGGTCGTCCTGGATGGCCGGAAGACCACGGCGATGATACCGGCGGGGACGCCGGTTCTCGACGGTGCGCAGCGGGCGAGGCCGGATCTGCCGTTCGCGTGCAAGGGCGGGGTGTGCGGCACCTGCCGGGCGCGCGTGGTATCCGGCGAGGTCCGGATGCGGCGCAACTTTGCGCTGGAGCAGACCGAGATCGATGCCGGGTTCGTGCTGACCTGCCAGTCACTGCCGGTGACCGACGAGGTGACCGTCGACTACGACGCCTGATCCGTCACCGGCCCGGCGGCCGCGCTCAGGATGCTGAGCAGCAGCTCCTGGCTGTCGCCGCGGTTGCGGAGCCAGCGCACGTCGAGCCTGCGGAAGCACAGCACCGCGCCCGCCGTGAAGCGGGCCCGGCCGCCGCTGGCGCATTCGACCTCAAGCTCGCCGAGCTCGACCACGATGAGGGCGTGAGCCCAGTCCGCGGCCTCCCCGGCGAGCTGGCAACCCGGCGCGACCGTGACGGCGCGGAGCCGGCAGCCGGGCGGCGGCGCCCGGTTGCCGGCCAGCGAGAACGATGGGTCGCCGCGGCGGGTGCTCATCACAGTTCCGGCGGCAGGCCCCAGGTGCCGAAGATGTCGGGCCGGCGGAACAGCGTCAGTTCGGCGATCGCGCCGCCGCGGACGCGCAGGACAACGAGCGCGAACGGCAGGCGGCTGGACTGCGCCGCGCCGCGGGCGTACAGCGCCATGGCGGGCTGGCGGTTGGCGGCCGTGGCGATGGTGCCGAACTGGCCGAACTGGCCGGCCGCGCCGGGCCCGAAGGCATGCGCCGCCAGGAACGCTGCGATGGCCGCACGGCCGTCGAACCAGGTCGGCGTCGGGGGCATGACCAGCCGCGCGTCCTCACTCAGCAGAGCGGCGACTGCGTTGACGTCGGCGCGTTCCCAGGCGGTCATCAGGCTGACGAGCAGCGCCTGCTCGTGCTGCGTCGCGGCGGAGATCCCGGCCTCGCGGGTGCTGTGGTCATGCGCGGGCAGGTGGCGCGCCATCGTGACGTGTGCTCGCTGCAAGGCGCTATTGACCGCTGCGACGGAGGTCTCCAGTGCGTCCGCCACCTGCCGGGCCGGCCACTCGAGCACGTCGCGGAGAATGAGGACAGCACGCTGGCGTGGCGGCAGGTGCTGGATGGCGGCGAGGAAGGACAGCTCGGTCGTCTCCCGCGCGATAGCGGCGGACTCCGGCTCGGCCTCGGCCGCTGCCGCGTCGATCAGCTGGTCCGGGTAAGGATCCAGCCAGGGCACCTCGGCCGACGCTGCCGGCGGGCGGGCAGGATCGGCTGCGGGGCCGGCCTCGGCCGGCAGGAGGCGCGGACGGCGCTTGCGCAGGAGGTCGAGGCAGGTATGGGTGGCGATTCCGTACAGCCACGCACGGTAGGTCGACCGGCCCGCGTAGCTGCTGCGCTTGGCCCAGGCGCGCAGGAACGTTTCCTGCACTGCGTCCTCGGAGTCCTCCAGTGAGCCGAGCATCCGGTAGCAGTGCAGCCGGAGCTCGGCGCGATGCCGTTCGGTCAGCGCGGCGAAGGCGTCGTGGTCGCCGGCGGTCGCTGCGGCAGCGAGGCCGTCTTGTGCTGCCGGCGTGGTACTGGTCATCCGTGCGATCATCTCGGTCTCGGTCGCTGTGGCGGTCATCGTCAGTCTCCGCTGAACAGCCGGAAGGACCCGATCAGGGTGGCCTGACGAACGACCGGCGGTTCCTCGCACCGCTCCGCGATGCCGCGCTGGAACTCGGCAAACGCGGCGAGCTTCGTCAGCGGATTGTCTCCCGGCCCGCTTTGCTCAGCGATGTGCACGAAGGTCACCCCGTCGTCGAGCTTCACAGTCGCGTACCGGAACCCGTCCGGCTTGGCGGCAGCGAGCTCGGCGTACACCGCGCGGATCAGATTCTCATTGTGCCCGGCCTGCTCCGGCCAGACTTTGTACTGGACGATGACACGGCTCATGACGTGATTCCTCTCTCGAGTGCGGGCGTCTCTGACGCCTCCGCCGGTGCAGCCGGCAGGTCCGGCTGAGGGGCGCGACGGCCTTGTGTGCCGATGTCGGCGACAGCGCCGAGAACGGACAGTCCCGCCCCGGCGATCATCGCTGCCGCGAGCGGCCGAGGTGACGGCCAGCGCCCACCTCTGCCGGGTCGTGGTTCTCATGGTTCCTCCGTCTGCACTGGTGCTGTGTACCTGTGTGACGAAACCTGTGGCCGCGGCTCATCGGTGCAGGGCAAGATCGATCAGGCGGGCGCCGGTCGCGGTCTCAATCGCCCGACACTCGGCCCGCGGCTGAGGCTGGCGCTGTGGCCCTCAGGCTGGGTACGGGTCGGGCGCCACTTCGTAGCTACGGCCATCGGGAGTAGTCCAGCGGAAAACGCCGGGACGAGGCTGCTCCAGCCGCCAGCCGGGCAGCTGCTTGATCCTGTGATGCGTCCGGCAGCAGCCACCGAGGTTACAGCTGCAGGTCAGGCCGCCTTTATGCCACGGCTTCGTGTGATCAAGGTCGGTGCGCCAGGTAGGCTGCCCGCAGGTCCTGAACCGGCAGGTGACATCCCGGATCGAGACGAAATCGCGGATGCGCGGCGGCGGCCGGTACGAGTCCGAGGCGAGTGCGTGCGCGCATGCGTCGGCCTGGGTTTGCGGTGAGCGTTCGCTGCGTGCTCGGGCGGCTGCTCGAGTGGCAGCGCGCAGGACCATTGCGGTGATCTCGCGGATGGGTGATAGGCCCGCCGGATCAGCGGCGCGGGGCGTGCCCAGCCACCTCTCCCGGATCGGGATCGTCACGCGCCCGACCACTCCGGTGGTGGCTGTCTCGGCCGTGCTGCTGCCCAGATGCCATCCCGGCCGGGCGCGCTCGACAGCCACGGCCCGGCCGTCATCGCCGGTGATGACGACTCGCCATTCGGTGTGCGGGCTGCGCGCGGCGAGTACGAGAAGCTGGCAGGCCTGCAGGCGCGTTACAGGGCCGATCCGGTTGAGATGGCCTGCTTCCGCGGTGTGGCCTGCGAGCGCTGACCACGGAACAACAAGATCGAGAAGGCCACGTGGAGGCCTGCCCGGACGCGTCGGACCCGGCCGGCCAGCTGGTCCGGCCGGCAGCTGCGCCGGCAGGGGCGGCCAGTCTGGCGACGGTCCCTCAGCGCGGTCATCCTCCTCGGTGTCCTCCGCGCGGACTAGGTAGCTGATGGCCGCATCCGGGATGTCAACGTCATCCGGTGCGTCTGCATCTGTCGGTGCCGGGATGTCCTGCCATGGGCTAGGCACGCTGCCGCCGACAGCGGGCGAGTGCTGGCCGGCCGGGTCGGTCGGCTTGGCCGGTGGCTCGTGGGGAGACTCGTCGCTCGGCCGGTCATCGGGTAGGCCGTCGGCGGGAGGCGGGCCATCGGGCCGGCCGTCAGCGGGAGGTGGGCCATCGGGCGGGCCGTCGGCGGGAGGCGGGCCATCGGGCGGGCCGTCAGCGGGAGGCGGGCCATCGGGCGGCCCGTCAGCGGGAGGCGGGATAAGCGGCATCGTGCCCAGGAGCAGGCCAAGGTAGATGTGCGTCCGCAGCAGGTCCAGGCCGCCCTGAGCGCCGGACGACTTCAGAGCGCGTGCCATCGCGGAGATCCTGGCCATGGCTGCGGCAGCGTGCACACCGGGCAGGCATGATCCGGTGAGGGTCGCCGTGCCGTTCTCATCGGGATAGAGCGCGATCTTGCTGCGCCGCTCGGTGTCCTTACGGCGCTGCTCGGCACCTTCGGGATCGGCAGCGATGACCGCACGGCGAACCGAGTTACGGAGCTGTCCCGTGGTCTGGCTGGAAGCTTGCGGCAGGACGCGCGTCTCGACCTCGCTCGCCAGTTCGTCCGGAAGCACGGACGTGCAATCGGCGATGATGCGTGCCCGCCCGAGGTCAATGCTCCCCGCTGACAGGGCGGCTCCAGTTGCCCGTAGCCGCCACCTCATCTGGACCGCGAGATCCACCCAGTCGCACGCGCCGGGCTGCGACATCTGCAGCGCCAGTGCTACCTCCGCAGCAGCCTCGGGTGGTAGCTGTCCTGGGCGGCCGGAGTCATCGGTGCCGATGCGCGTATTCGCGGCCGCTGACCGCGAGGCGATCTCAGCGACGGCGGCAAGCTCCCCGGCCTGAGCCCACGACGCAAGCCTGCGATAGGCGGCCGCGATTCCCGGCAGATCCCAGTTGGAAGCCGCACCGGGGACAGCGTTCGCGAGCACCGAAGCTAGGCCCGGGCCTACGGCGATGTGCTCCGCAATCTGAGCCTCGCTCTCGATCAGGACGGACTCGCTGGACTCCAGCAACTCGAACTCTGCTGCAGATGCGGCTTCCTCGTCCGCTCCGCCCGAGGCTGAAACACCGAGATCGGCCAGCAGCGCCAGGAGGTCAGCGTCCGAGATCCAGGCCGCTCCGCGGCGGATAGTGTCGGCGGCCGGCGGGTTGGTAGCCGCCGGGTCGGTGTCTGGCGGGTCGGTGGTAGCCAGGTCAGCCTCAGGCGGGTCGGTGGCTGGCGGGTCGGTGGCAGTAGGTCAGCCGCAGGCGGGTTGGTGGCTGACGGGTCGGTGGCCGGCAGCTCAGCCGCAAGCGTTGTCGGCCCGGCGGCGCTTCGCTCTTCTACCACTGCCAGTCACCTCCTTCGCGGCGGTCAGTACCTGGCCCTTATCGAACATAGTAGCGAGGGGTGCCGACAAAACGATGGAGAGATCACGGCCGGGTTAGTGGCCGGGGATGGACAACCGCGCTGGTGAAAAGGGCAGCCTCCGGCCGCTGCCGGTAGCATCCAGAGCATGCCCGCCGACCGGCGCCGGCCTGCTGAGCTGGAGATCACCAGCCCGGCAAATCCCCGGATCAAGCAGCTCGTCGCACTGCGCCGTCGCCGCAGCCGGGAGAACGCCGGCGTCACGCTCGTCGAGGGTCTCGCGGAGATCGAGCTCGCACTCGCCGCCGGAGTCGCGCCGCGCACGCTGTACTACTGCCCGGCACTCGCGGCAAACGCCGCACTGTCGCTAGCGAACCGCGCGGCGGACCTCGGCACCGAGATCATCCAGGTCAGCCGCTCGGTCTTCGAGAAGATCTCCTACCGGGAAGGCCCGGACGGCTGGCTGGCCGTAGTTCCGGCCGTCACAGCCGGCCTGGAGCAGCTGAAACTAGGCCCGCACCCGCTTGTCCTGGTCTGCGCGGGCCTGGAAAAGCCCGGCAACCTCGGCGCCATCCTGCGCACCGCGGACGCGGCCGGCGTGAGCGCGGTGATCGCAGCCGATCCGGTCACCGACTGGGGCAATCCGAACGTGGTGCGGGCAAGTAAGGGCACCGTGTTCTCTGTACCGGTGGCGTCCGCGACGACTACCGAAGTGCTCGACTGGATCGACGGGAACGGGCTGCAAGTCGTCGCGGCAACACCGGACGCGACGCAGCTGGTGACCGGTACTGACCTGACCGGACCGACTGCCATTGCGGTGGGCGCCGAGCAGACCGGGCTATCGCAGGAGTGGCTGGCGCGCGCCGACGTCCGGGTGCGGATCCCGATGTTCGGCCAGGCCGACTCGCTGAACGTCTCGACGTCTGCCGCGATCATCACCTATGAGGCTGTCAGGCAGCGGCTGCAGGCGGGCGAGCTGGCGGATCGGCCCTCGGTACGATCTCGTTATGCATGATCTGTCGCTGCTGCCGCCGTCCGCTGTGATCGACGGCGCCGACCTGCGGATCGGCGGCTGCTCGATGAGCGACGTCGCCGCCGAGTTCGGCACGCCGTCGTTCGTCTTCGACGAGCAGGCGCTGCGCGATCGTGCCCGGGCGTTCGCCGATGGACTGGCGCGCCGCCATCCGCGCAGCCGGGTGTGCTTCGCGACTAAATCCTTCCCGTCAGCCTCCGTGATCAGCATCCTCGCGAGCGAGGGGCTGGGCTTCGATGTGGTCGGCGAGGGCGAGCTGCGGATAGCGCTGGCTGGCGGCGCCGATCCCGCATCGATCGTCATGCACGGCAACGCCAAGTCGGACGACGACATCAGAGCCGCCCTCGACGCCGGCATCGGCTACATCGTCGTGGACGGCTTTGATGACATCGACCGGATCGCCGCGCTGGCGAGGCGGCCGACACCGGTGCTCCTGCGGGTGAGTCCGGGGATCGAGTCCAAGACGCACCTGGCGCTCGCGACCGGCGGCAAGTCGGCGAAGTTCGGCGTCCCGGTCGAGCAGGTGCCGGAGGCGCTCGTCCGGATGCAGGCGGCACCGCTGATCGAGATGCGCGGCCTGCACGCGCACATCGGCTCGCAGATCCTGAACCTGGAGCAGTTCGAGGCCGAGGTCGAGGCACTGGCCTCGCTCGGCGCGTTCGAGGTCTATGACCTGGGCGGCGGGCTCGGCGTTCGGTACGAGTCAGGCGATGTCGCCCCGGAGATCGACAGTTACCTGGAGCGGCTGACCGCAGCGGCGCACCATCATCTGGGCGCGGACGTCGAGCTGCTGATCGAGCCGGGCCGGTCGCTGGTGGCGCCAGCCGGCGTCACGCTCTACCGCGTGCTCACGCTCAAGATGGCCGGCAAGCTGCACGTCGCGACCGACGGCGGCATGGGCGACAACCTGGAGTACCCGCTCTACGGACAGCGATTCGAGCCGCTGGTGGTCGGCCGGTGGGACGAGCCCGAGATGCTGGTCGACCTCGTCGGACGGCACTGCGAATCCGGCGACATCGTCACGCCGGACGTCGAGCTGCGCAGCCCGCAGGTGGGCGACCTGATCGTCGTTCCGGTGACGGGGGCGTACTGCTTCACGATGGTCAACAACTACAACGGCGCCCTGCGGCCGCCCGTTGTCTACTGCTCGGGCGGCCTGGCCCGGCTCGGCGTGCGCAGGGAAACGCCTGACGAACTGCTCGCACGGGAAATGAACCTCGCGATCGCGGCCAGCCCGACGGGCTGACTGACGGCGCGACCGGCGGGCTGACGGCGGCGTAACTGGCGGGCTGACGACGGCGTAACCGGCGGGCTGACCGACGGCGTAACTGGCGGCCTGACGCTGGACCCATCGCGCCGCGGCCGGTCAGCTGCCGCCGACACCCAGGGCGGTCAGCAGCACCAGCGTCAGCGTCGCGGCGGCAAATGCGCCGTGCGCGATCACGACCGGCAGCGGGAAGTTGCGCTCCGGCGGGCCGGCGTCGGGCGCCTGTTCCAGCACTGCTACCGGCGCGTCGCCGGTCACTAGAGTCAGATGCCGCCGCGCGGCGGACGGTCTGTCGGCTGCCTCCCTGGCCGCGGCCCGCCCGGCCCGGTAGACGCCGACCCAGCGCACCGCCATCACCAGGCCGAGCATCGCGGCCAGCACCAGCGCGGCCAGTGCCGTCCAGGCCACCGAGTCGGCGTCGTCGATCAGGTAGCTGATCCAGATCGCGAGTCCGCTGGCGGCGAGCAGCACGTGAGCGGCCAGCACCGCACGCGGCAGCCGAGTCGCCGCCGCCGCCTGGAAGTCCTTGTCGTATTCGATCAGCCAGATCGAGAGCAGATACAGGCCGGCGCCGGCCGCGATGATCCAGGTAGCAAGCGCGAACAGGCTCATGCGGTCCTCCGCCGGACTCCGACGACGCGATACGGGGTTCGGCGATTTCAGCTGAGCATCGCCGGACCGCATCGACGAGAACCGCCTGCCTCCTACACGGATCAGGCGCGGACGCGGTTCACCTCAGCAGCGGGCGGACCTCACCGCTCCTGACCTCACGCTCCTGACCTCACGCTCCTGACCTCACCGCGCCTGCCGCCCGAGTACCAGGACGCCGGAGCTGGCGAACATGCCGCCGTTGCCCACCACCAGGCTGATGTTCACGTCCGGCACCTGCGCGGCAGCCTCGCCCCGCACTTGCCGCACGCCCTCCTGGATGGCGAACATGCCGTACATCCCAGTGTGCGTATAGGACAGGCCGCCGCCGTTGGTGTTGAGCGGCAGCCGTCCGCCCGGCTCGGTGTTGCCCTCGGCGATGAACGCGCCTGCCTCGCCCTTGGCGGTGAAGCCGAGCGCCTCCAGCCCGTAGATCGGCACGTGCGCGAACGCGTCGTAGATCATCATGTGATCGACATCGGCGGTACTGATCTGCGCCTCGTCGAGTGCCGCCTTGCCCGCCAGCCGGAACGCCTTCGACTCGGTGAAGTCGGCCATCTGCGAGATCAGCGGCGCGTCCATCGACTCGCCAGTGCCAAGGACGTGCACGGCCGGCTTGGCGAAGTCCGCCGCCCGGTCCGCCGACGTGACCACCAGGGCGCCGCCGCCGTCGGTGACCAGGCAGCACTCCAGCAGGTGGAACGGCCAGGCGACGACCCGCGACGCCAGCACGTCCTCGACGGTGATGAGCTCGCGGAACATCGCGCGCGGGTTACGCGCCGCCCACTTCCGCTGCGCCACCGCGACGTACGCGAGCTGCTCGTGGGTGAGGCCGTATTCCTTCATGTAGCGCAGCGCCGGGATCGTGAAAGTCGAGGTCGGGCCCGTGGTTCCGTAGGGTGCCTCAAACTGGCCGGGGATAGACGATGCCCCGCGCGGGAACGGGGTCGCTCCCACTCGGGATCGCCCCGATTCGCCGTGCGTAATGAGAATCGTGCTGGCATACCCGGCCCTGATCGCAGCCGCGGCGTGCCGGACGTGCAGCAGGAAGGACGTTCCGCCGACACCGGTGCCGTCCATCCAGGCCGGGGTGATGCCGAGCGCGTGCGCCACCTGCATGGGGCCCGGCGCGTTGACCGTGGCGATGCCGTCGATGTCGCGCAGGGTGAGGCCCGCGTCCGCGACGGCGTTCACCGCGGCCTCGAGATGCAGCTGCAGGGTGGAATGGTCAGGGAGCTTCCCAACCGCGTCGGTCTCGGCGGCGCCCGCGATGATGACGCCTCGTTCCCGGCTCATGATGCTTTTCCTCCTGCGGGCGGTCCGAAGACCGGGACGCTGATGTCGCCGCGCTGCTCGAACTCGACCTGCAGTTCCATATCGAGTACGAGGTCCTCCGGGGTGTTCGGGATGCCGGTGATGTTGGTCATCATCCGTGGCCCCTCGGCGAGCTGGACCACGGCGATCGCGTACGGCGCCTCGGCCTCGAAGCCGCGCGCCGGCCGGTGGTTGATCACGTAGGAGTACAGGGTCGCGCGGCCGCTGGCGGTGAACCACTCGACGTTCGTCGAGCCGCACTCCGGGCAGACCGGCCGTGGGTAGAAGTACGGCTTGCCGCAGTCGATGCAGCGCTGGATCACCAGTTCGCCGCGGGCGCAGCCGTCCCAGAACGGCTGCGTCTCTGGCGTCGGCTCCGGAAGGGCCTTGGCGGGCGCTGGCCTGGCAGCAGCTGGCCTGGCAGCGGGGGCCGCGTTTGCTGGCATGCTCAAACCGACCTGCCCGGCGCGGGCTGGAACGAGCGCTCGACCTGCGCGGCCAGCTCGTCGAGCTGCCACGGCTCCTGGCCGATGAGCCTGACCACCGGCGACATGTTGTTGTAGAGCGATACCTCATAACCGGAGGAATGCACGACCCGGCCGGTCAGCCAGCCGGAGCGCTCGCTGGCCAGGTAGGCGACCACGGTGGCAACGTTGTCGGGCGAGCGCAGCTGATCCTCATCCGACGGCCGGTCGGTGCGCCGCCGGTCGCTGGGGATGGAGTCGGTCATCCGCGTCGCGGCCGCGGGGGAGACCGCGTTGCAGGTGACACCGTACTTGGCCAGCGAGTTTGCGCACGACCAGGTGAGGCCCACGATGCCCATTTTCGCGGCGGCGTAGTTCGGCTGACCGGGCGCGCCGTGCAGGCCGGATACCGAGGTGAAGTTGATGATGCGGTTCTGCGCGGTCTCCTCGCGCAGCGAGCGCCAGTGCGCGGCCGCGAACTTCGAGGTGTTGAACGTACCCTTCAGGTGCACCCGGATGACGTCGTCCCACTCCTGCTCGGACATGTTGAAGATCATCCGGTCGCGCAGGATCCCGGCGACGTTGACCAGCACGTCGAGTCGCCCGAACTCGGCGATGGCGCTCTTGATCAGTCCCTCGGCCGCGGCGTGATCGGAGATGTCCGCCCCGTTCGCGATCGCGGTTCCGCCGGTGCTGGCGATCTCGTTCACGACTTCCTGCGCCGGCGTCGCATCGCCGCCAGACCCGTCGACTGCCGCGCCGAGGTCGTTGACGACGACGCTGGCACCCTCGCGGGCCAGCAGCAGGGCAGTGGACCTGCCGATGCCGCGCCCTGCCCCGGTGACGATCGCGACTCGCCCGTCCAGGCTGCCCATACAGCTCACCCGATCTTTCCTGACGTCCAGATGGCCCGATATTAGAACGGTCTTCTGGAATTATCACTGAGAACTGGGTCACATGCACGGGCGATTCCCGGTTGCTCGCCGCACAATCGAGACCGGCCGGGACTGCGAATCTAGCCGACCGCCGCCACGGTGTACTCGAACGCGGCGGACGGGGTGTTGCGGCCACATGCCCGAGCGAGCAGGGTGGCGAGCCGGCCGGGACCATCCCCTGGCGGCAGGACGCGAGTAGCCGAGATCAGCACCAGACCTCCGGGCGCGGCGATTGCGCACGGATGCCCGACATCGGTGTCGCCCATGACCGCGGCGACGATCAGCGCCATGGCGAGCACATCCGCGCGCAGCCCGGCATCGCCCAGGCGGGAGCTGAGCGCAATGTGCTCGCCAAAGCTCACGCTCGCTGCGGCGCGGGCCCAGGGCGGTCGCCCGGGGTCCAGCCTGTCGTCCACCACGCAGATGCCAAGCCGGGCAGCAAGGCTGTGCATGCGGCTGAGAGGGTCTCGCGGTCCGAATGCGGCCATCGCCGTCAATCCGTCCCGCCCGTCACCCGAGCCCCGCCGCGCGTGCGCGTGGCAGGCACGCCGCGCGTCAGCGCGCCCGACCACCGACTGCCAGGTCAGCCGGCACCCACACCCCGGCCTCAGCGGTCGGGGTGCTTGCCTGCGCGGGCACCGCTGCCGGCACAAGGTCGGACTGTGTCTGCGCGTCACGTGCACTGAGCTGCGCATGCCACGCCGCAACCTCTGCGTGCCTCGCCTCAACCTCGCGATGCCAGCGCGTGAGCACCAGATAGAGCGGGATGGCGGACCAGCACAGGAAGAACACAATCATCAGTGGCACATTCATCCACAACCAGCCCATTATGGCTCCCCTCCGGCGATGGGCAGAAACGCTGCATTGCACCGCACGACAGGGCGGGGCTCTCCCTTGCGCTCACCCCACGGTGCTCCGGCACGCCTGAATACCTCTCGGGCGAAGCGATCAGTGCCCGCTGTCCGGACAATCGGAAATTGTCCGGACCGCTGACCGTTGCGCCCGGTAACTGACGCTAGGGGCCCGGTCGCTCGCTGCCATCGGTAATTTCCCTAGGTTTCTCCCCGGGATGCGGCGCGCGGGGCGGCTCGGGGGCCTGGATGCGGGAGGCGAGCTGGTGGCGGCTGCTCACGCCGAGCTTGGCGAAGACACTCACGAGGTGGTACTCGACTGTCTTCGGGCTTAGGTACAGCCGTGCGGCCACCTCGCGGTTGGACAGGCCGCCCGCCACTGCCCTCGCCACCCGCAGCTCCTGCGCGGTCAGCCCCGAGAGTACGGGGTCGCCGCCGCTCCGCGGATGCACACCCAGCGCGGTCAGCTCGGACCTGGCGGCAAGTACGAACGGGCGAGCCCCGAGGACGGCGAAGATGTCAGCTGCCTCCCGCACCGCCGTGATCGCCGCCTTGCGCTGGTGCTGCCGGGCGACGCACCGTCCGAGCTGAAGCTGCAGCAGCCCGCAGTGGAACGGGAACGTTTCCCGCCCGCACAGCTCGCAGCCGCGCATCAGCGCCTGTTGAGCCTCGTCCAGGTCGTCCCGCGCCATGGCCAGCAAACCGCGCAGCCAGGCAGCGTTGATCAGCCCGAGCCGCTCGGCCCGGTCAGCCGCGCGGGTCTCGAACGCTGCCAGCGTGGTAGCCGCGCGGTCAAGCTGGCCGACGCGGACCAACGCCCAGATCTGCAGCGGCCGCCACCAGAAAGCGGCCGGATCGTCGTAGTACTCGACGTCCGGCATGGCGAGCGCGGTGGCCGCGCCGCGCAGCGCCTCATCCGGATCATCCCTGGCGAAGCCAAGGATGCTGCGCGCCGACGCGGCGAATATCTCGGTCAGTCCGCCGAACGTGCGGGCGGTGCGCTCGGCAGTCTCGGTGTGGCTGGCGGCCACCGCCCAGTCACCACGACAGGCCGGTACCCGGGCCGCCGCGCTGTGCACGAACGGCAGGTCGTAGTGCCGGTCGGCATCGCGGGCCAGCGACACCGCCAGGTCGGCATGGCCCTGGCTGTCGTCCCACTGCCCGAGCCGGAACTCCGCCTCGGCGAGGAACGCCAGTGGCTGGCCAGGAAACCGGAGGTGCAGCCCGGCACTCATCCGGCTCACGACCAGGGTCAGGTCGTCGGCGGCACCCAGCAGGTCGCCGGTCCAGAGCTTGATCAGTCCGCGGTAGGTAACGGAGTCAGTCTGCTCCATTGGCACCATGGCTGCCCGCTGCGGCAGGTCGCTGAACAAGGCAAGCGCCCTGTCGCCTGCGCCGCTCAGCGCGAGAGGGACAGCATGCATGCTGCGGGCCGCGCCAAACCACGGCTCGCGGCCCGCGGCGCTGGCCAGTGCCCGGTCCAGCCAGAAGGCGGCCTCAGCGAACAATCCGCTCAGCCCCAGCAGAATGCCGAGACCGAGGGCCGCCTCGGCGCCGTCAGCCGACTCTGTCACCGGATCGTGGGCGTCCCAGGCGGCGCGCAGCAGCGCCTGCGCATCGCCGGGGCGCGCCGTGACCAGGGCAAAATGACCCAGTGCCGCGTCCCGGCGGGCGCTGGCAGGCAGCTGCTCCACCGCCGGGCGCACGGCCTCGGCCTCGGCGGCGTCAGCCGCCCGCACCAGCAACTCGAACGACGCGAGGGTCCGGTCGTCGCGGTCAGGTCCGCGGGCAGTGACCGCCGCGGCCTGCTGGCGGTACCGCGCGGCGAGACTCAGGTTGCCGACCGCGGCCGCCTTTGCTGCCGCTTCGTCAAGATCGCTGGCGAGGCGGGGGTCCGGGCCGACGGCTGCGGCGCTGCGATGGGCGAGTGCCTCATCCAAGGCCACGACCGCGGCTGCACGAAGATGGAGGGCGCGGCGTTGATCCGCGCCGAGGTTCTGATAGACGGCCTGGCGGACGAGCAGATGGGCAAAGCTCAGCTGCCAGCCCGATGGTGCCTGCCGCTCCAGCAGCAGGCCCGCCCGCTCCGACTCGCCGAGCACGGCCGCCGAATCCGCAGCGCACGCCACCGCCGTCGCGTCGGAAAGGGTGCAGTGATCGCCGAGGACGGCAGCGGCGGCCACGAACTCACGGGCCGGCGGCGACAGCGCCGCCAGTCGCTGCCCGATGACCTCGGCCAGCGAGCGGGGTGCCTGCAGCGAATGATGATTCCTCACGTTCAGCGCATCATCGCTGAGCTCCGCGAGCAGTGCGCGGGCGAGCAGGGGGCTGCCGCCTGTCTGGTCGCGCAGGCTCTGTGCGCTCCGGCGGGAGAGTGCGGCCCGGCCGAGCGCCAGGCAGAGGAGACCGATCTCGTCGGCGTCCAACCCGGCCAGGGTGAGATTGGTAACCCGGCGGTCGCCGGCCGCAAACCGTTCCCAGCCGGAGCCGAGATGGGCGGTCGCGCCCGGCCGGCCACTGAGAATGACCAGCACGCGATCGGCGCTCAGCCGCCGCAATGCAAAGAGAAGGGCGCGCGCCGACGGCACATCGATCCACTGCAGGTCCTCGATCACCAGCACGACAGCATCTGCCTGCAGGCTGGAGACCAGCGCTAGCAGCTCCACGCCGACGGCCAGCGGGTCGGCCTCCGCGGCTGGCCCGGCAGACAGCAGGCGCAGGTCGGCGCTAGCGTCAGCCGATACGGCCGTCCCGCCGGCCGCGAGCTGCCGCACTACGCCGTAGGGCAGCAGCGACTCCGATTCGTCACCGCTGACGATGATCGCGGGCGCGTGCCGGTTGCTCGCGAGGAACTCGGAGATCAGCGACGACTTGCCGATCCCCGCGTCGCCCTGGATCACGACAATCCGCGGTTCACCGGTACATACTGCGTGCAGCGCGGCCGCGAGAGAGGCCAGCTCAGGCCTGCGGCCGACGAAAACCTCCGCAGGGCGCGCTGACTGCGCAGCACTGTTCATGCCGGGATCCCCACCCCTGAGCGTTCCGCTCTGTTACCAGTATGACGCGCATGTGTTACCACTGTATGACCCGGAACGGGACATATTTCGGCACGGCAGACTCCTGTCGCCTCTGTTATCGCCCCAGGTCACAAGGCCTGCGGCGGACAGTGCCCGGCGGCTGGCGCCGCCGGGCTGCCTGCCGCCTGCCGCGCGCTTGCAACTCCCGGAAGAGGCGCCGGCCGTGGCACGATGCTGCGAAGGGCCAGGCAGTTCCAGTGAGGCGGTGAGAACCCCGGATGGCCGAGCCGCAGACGCGCAAGCCGGGCAGCAGTTCCTGGCAGTGGGGCCGGACCGCGCAAACGCAGCGGGCGCTGCTTGACGCCGCCCGCGATGTGTTCACGAAGCAGGGCTTTGCCGAGGCCAGCATCGCCGACGTAGTGGAGCGGGCCGGGTCCAGTGTCGGCAGTCTCTATCACCATTTCGGCGGGAAGAGCGAGCTGTTCATCGCGCTCTGGCAGGAGCACCAGCAGGCCTATGAGGGCGCGGCCAGCGCGGCGGTGGCGTCGGCGCGGCAGTCAGGGGTGACCGACCCGGCCGAGCTGTTCGCCGCCGGGGCGCGAGCCTACCTGGACGCCAGCTGGCAGCGGCGGGACCTCGCCATGCTGTTCTCATCCGGGGACGGCCCGCCGGGCTTCGAGGTGATGCGGCGGCACCGGGGGCACGAGTGGATCAGGCAGAACGACGCGCTGCTGCGGCTGCCCGACACGTCGCTGGACCGGCTGTACGCGGCCGTTCTCACCTCCCTGATCGGCGAGGGCGCGCGCGAGGTCGCCGCCGCCCGGACCAGGGCCCAGGCGATGCACGTCATCGACGCGGTCATCGAGTACGCCCGGCGGCTGATGACCGGCGGCCCGGTCCGGCCCTCAGCCGGCCGCTCCTCCCCCTTGACAGCGCCCGCGGGACGGGACGGGACGCGTCGGACTCGCGGAGCCGGGAACTCATTATCGGTATTCCGATAATAATGATTGTTTCCCGATACTACTATCGGGAAACTGACAGGCTGCTGGCGTGGACATCATGAACCCCCTGCGGTCGCTGGCCCCCACTGTCGACAGTGACGTTCTGGCGGTGCTGGCTAGGACGCACGGCCAGCTGACCGGCGCTGCCGTTCAGCGTCTCGCTGGCCGTTCTTACGCCCAGGTCCGTCATGCCCTGCATCGGCTCGCGGAGCAGGGCATCGTCGACGCGCAGCGGCATGGCCAGGCTGTCTCCTATTCGCTGAATCGCGAGCACGTGCTGGCGGCGGTCATCGAGGCTGCGGCCGCCGCCAGCAGCGAAGCGGAGCGCCGTCTGCGGGCCACATTGCTTGACTGGTCGCCGCAACCAGCGGCCGTGATTTTGTTTGGCTCTTTCGCACGTCGGGACGGCGGCAACGACAGTGATATTGATCTGCTGATAGTCCGAGATGAGGGGGTAGCCGAGGATGACCAGGCGTGGACGGTGCAGCGCTATGACCTGGCGACACTGCTCGAGCGCTGGACCGGCAATCCGGTGCAGATCCTGGAGCTTGGCGCGGTTGAGCTACGCGGCGCGATCACCAGGGACGACGCGCTCATCGCTGCCGTCCGCGACGACGGGCGGGTGCTCGCCGGGCCGGATCTGCGCGAGCTGCTCTCAGCCGCGACGGAGACCGAGCTCGCATGAACCGCAGGCTTGGCCGTACTCAAACCTGCGGGATTCAGGAAGCGCGGACGCGTCTGCGGCCAGGGCCCTGGCCGCATTGCTCAGGGATGTAGTCGACCTCAAGGACGCTGGTCACTACGGGCTGACCGACCCGAGAGCGAGTCAGGCTAAGTCGGCCGCGAGGAAAGCCAGCAAGATCGTCGCAGCCGCCCGAGAGCGAGTTCGCTGACAGTGCGCAGTGCGCGTGCCGGTGATGGGCGTACTACCGGCGAGGGCCCGCGCTCATCCCCTTGACAGCGCCCGCGGGACCAGGATTTCATCGGTCTAGAACGTGATTCTAAGATTTGTCCGGTCGCAGATGCCCGAAATCGGCCCCAGCCCGGGGAGGCTCCATGGAACTTGACCTTGGCCCGGAGATCGACCAGTTCCGCAGCGAGACGCGGGACTGGATCGCCGGGCACACCCCGCCAGGCCTGACCGATCTCACCGACTGGAACAACGTCGTCACCACCGGCGGCTACGGCAGCGAGCGCCGCGCCGACGCGATGCAGCATCCGGCCTACGCGCAGTGGGAAGCGGAACTGCAGGAGGAGCGCTTCATCTGCCCGCAGTGGCCGGAGCAGTTCGGCGGCAAGGGCCTGGACGCCGTCCGCGTCTCGGTCTTCAACCAGGAGCTGTACCGGGCGGGCGTACCGCGCGTCGTCCGCGGCATGGGCGAGAGCCTGGTCGGCCCCTCGATCATCGTGCACGGCACGCCCGAGCAGCAGGCCCACTTCCTGCCCCGGATCATCACCGGCGAGGACGTGTACTGCCAGGGCTTCTCCGAGCCCGGGACCGGCTCTGACCTGGCCGGGCTGCAGACCAAGGGCGAGATCGACGGCGACGAGGTCGTCATCACCGGGCAGAAGCTGTGGACCTCGGGGGCCGCGCGGGCGAACAAGATGTTCGTCCTGTGCCGCACCGACCCGGCCGCGGAGAAGCACGCCGGGATCTCGTTCGTGCTGATCGACTTCAAGGACCCGGCGGTGACCTACCAGCCGGTGCGGCAGATGTCCGGCGCGGCCGAGTTCTGCGAGGACTTCCTGGACGGCGTCCGGGCACCGACGTTCAACGTGATCGGCGGGCTGAACAACGGCTGGCGGGTCGCCATGACCACGCTCGCCTACGAGCGCGGCGGCAGCGCGGCCGTCATGCACCTGGCCTACCAGCGGGAGTTCTGGGAACTCGTCGAGACCGCGCGCAAGCGCGGGAACAACACCGACCCGATCATCAGGCAGCGGCTGGCCTGGGCGTACAGCCAGGTGGAGATCATGCGCTTCGCCGGCCTGCGGGCGCTGGCCGGCCTGGCCCAGGGCCGTCAGCCCGGGCCGGAGGCCTCGATCAACAAGCTGTTCTGGAGCGAGTACCACAAGAAGCTCGGCGAGCTCGCGATCGACATCGAGGGCACCGACGCGCTGATCCGGCCCGAGGGCGACGGGTACGCCACGACCGGCTGGCAGAACGTCTTCCTGGCCAGCCGGTCAGGCTCCATCTACTCAGGCACGAACGAGATCCAGCGCAACATCGTCGCCGAACGGGCGCTCGGCCTGCCCAAGGAGCCGCGGGTGCGAGCGTGACCGCAGTGACCGCGGCGACAACACTCAGCGACAGCACCAGCGACGACGCCGGGGACGAAACCGGCGACGACATCAGGGACGACGCCGGGCCGGGCGGCCGCGCGCCAGCTGATCACCGCGGACCGGCTCGCCGGGTTCTTCGCGCCGCGCAGCATCGCGCTGGTCGGAGCCTCTGAGACCTCGGGCTGGTCGCGGTTCATCGTGGCCGCCAGCAGCGCCGTCGGCTATACCGGTCCGCTGCTGCCTGTCCACCCGCGGCACGAGACGATCTTCGGCCGCCCAGCGGTCCGCAGCCTGCGTGATCTCGCCGAGCCCGCCGACCTCGCGTTCATCCTCACGCCGACCGAGGCGGTCGCCACCGTCGTCGAGGACGCCGCGGCCGCCGGCGTGCGGAACCTCATCGTCCTCGCCTCCGGTTACCGGGAGGCCGGCAGCGACGGCCGGGACCTCGAGGACGATCTGGTCAGCACCGCCGCCGGCCACGGCATCGTGGTCCTCGGGCCGAACACGCTCGGCTTCCTCAACACAAGCGCGAAGGCCGCGCCGTTCGCCCTCACCGTGCCGCTGCCGCTGACTCCCGGCCCGGTCGGGATCGCGCTGCAAAGCGGCGCGCTGTCCAGTGCGCTGCTCGCGTTCGCCCGCGCTCAGGCCATCGGCGTCAGTACGGTCGCGAGCCTCGGCAACGAGGCGATGATCACGACGGCGGACGTGCTCGACTACCTGGTCGACGACGAGCAGACCAGGGTCATCTGCCTGTTCCTTGAGCAGATCGGCGACCCGGCCGCGTTCAGCGCGGCGGCGCAGCGGGCCGACCAGGCCGGCAAGCCGATCGTGGCGATGAAGGTCGGCAGCAGCCAGGCCGGGCAGCAGGCCGCCCTGGCGCACACCGGCGCCGTTGCCGGGGACGACGCCGTCGTCGACGCGGCGCTGCGGCAGCTGAACATCATCCGGGTCACCAGCATCGAGGACCTGCTCACGACTGCGGCCCTGCTCGGCTACCACCGGCGGCCGCAGGGCCGCCGGATGGGCGTGCTGACAGCGTCCGGCGGAGCCTGCGACATCATCGCGGACCGGGCCAGCGCTGAGGGCCTGGAGATCCCGCCCTTCAGCCCGGCCACCACCGAGGCGATCGACGCGCAACTGCCCTCGTTCGCCACTGCCCGCAACCCGCTGGACGTGACCGGCTACGTGCTCGCGAACGCCAGGACCACGCCGCTCACCGCCATCGACTACGCACTCGACGCGGCCGTGCAGGATCCCGGCCTGGATTTCGCCATCTTCACCGGGGTTACCGTGCCCGAGGCCAGGCCGCCGGACGAGGCGGCGGCCAGACTCCTGGAAGCGCGGGTTTCCTGGATCGCCGAGCGCATCGCCAGCTCCCCGATTCCGGTCCTGCCGATGGGCAGCACCTGCACAGATGTGACCGGCTACGCCCGCGAACTGCTGGGCCGCCACGGCATCCACGTGCTCGGCGGGATGGAACTGGGCATCCAGGCCATCGGGCATGCGCTGGGCTGGCAGGCTGGCCGCGGTCAGGTGCGCTTGCTCAGCGGCCGGCCGTCCGCCCCGGCCGGCCCAGCGGCCGCCTGGACCGAGGCCCGCGCCCGCGACCTGCTCACCGCGGCGGGTATCCCGGTCGTGCCCGGCCGGGTGGCGCGCTCGGCGGACGAGGCGGCGGCGATCGCCCGCGAGCTCGGCACACCGGTCGCGCTCAAGATCAACTCGGCCCAGGTTACGCACAAGTCCGACATCGGCGGCGTTTTGCTGAACCTGTCCGGCGACGATGCCGTGCGGGGCGGCTACGACCAGGTTGTCGCCGCCACGAAACCCCATCAGGGCGGGAACGAGGTACTTGTCACGTCGATGCGCACGTCGGGCGCGGAGGTTCTAGCTGGCGTGACGGTCGATCCGGCGTTCGGCCCGGTGCTGGCTGTCGGTCTTGGCGGCATCTGGGTGGAGCTGCTGCGGGACACCGGCCTGCGGGTGCTCCCGGCCGATGCGGCTGAGGTGCGGTCGATGCTGGCCGAGCTGCGGGCGCTGCCGGTGCTGACAGGCGGCCGCGGCGGCCGCGCGGCCGACCTGGACGCGCTGGCGGCAGTCATCGCCAGGATCGGTGAGCTGGCAGTCTCAGTCCCCGGCCTGCAGGCACTGGAAGTCAACCCGCTGTGGGTGCAGGGTGACCAGGTAGAAGCGCTCGACGTGCTGGTCGTGGCTGACCAGGACGCGGCCGACGAGTAGTGCGATGACAGCAGTGACATGACGGCAGTGACATGGCAGTACCGAGATGACAGTACCGAGATGACAGTACCGAGATGACAGTACCGAGATGACAGGGACGAACGGAGCCGGCCGATGATACTCGGAGTCAGTGCAGAGCAGGAGGAGCTGCGTGCCTCAGTCCGCCGGTTCCTGGCGGACCGGGCGCCGATCGCGACTGTCCGCGAGCTGATGGAGACGACCGACGGACTAGACGCTGCGGTCTGGAAGCAGGCCGGGGAGCAGCTCGGCCTGCAGGGAATCGCGATCCCGGAGGAGTACGGCGGCGCCGGGTTCAGTTTCGCCGAGCAGGCAATTGTGCTGGAGGAGCTTGGCGCGGCCCTCTACGGCGGCCCGTACCTGGCCAGCGCCGTGCTAGCCGCGACCGCGCTAATGGCCAGCCCGGACGAGGACGCGCGCAAGACTTACCTGCCCGGCATCGCGTCCGGCGAGGTCATCGCGACGCTGGCCTTCACCGAGGAGGACGGCTCCTGGGACCCGGCAGCGATCCGCCTGGCCGCCAGCCAGGACTCCGCCTCAGGCGGCTGGCGCCTCGACGGCCGCAAGAGCTTCGTCCTGGACGGCCATTCCGCCGGGCTGATCCTGGTGGTCGCGCGGACCGGCGATGACCTGAGCCTGTTCGCGGTGCCCGCAGAGGCGAGTGGACTCACCAGGACCGCGCTGCCCACGCTGGACCAGACCAGGAAGCTGGCCCGCATCGACTTCGACGCCGTGCCCGCGACGCTCATCGGCTCGGCCGGTGACGGCGCCGCGGTACTCAGCCACACGATCGACGTGGCTGCGGTCGCCCAGGCCGCCGAGCAGCTCGGCGGGGCGCAGCGCGCGCTGGACATGGCTGTCGAGTACGCGAAGGTCCGGCACCAGTTCGGCCGCCCGATCGGCAGCTTCCAGGCGATCAAGCACCGCTGCGCGGACCTGCTGCTCGAGGTCGAGTCGCTGCGCTCAGCGGTCCAGTACGCCGCGGCCGCGGTCGCCGAGAACTCCGCCGAGGTTCCCACGGTGGCGTCGCTAGTGAAGGCCTACGCCTCGGACGTCTACTTCCACGTCGCGGCCGAGAACATCCAGATCCACGGCGGGATCGGCTTCACCTGGGAGCACGACGCGCACCTGTACTTCAAGCGCGCGAAGGCCAGCGAGCTCTTCCTGGGCGACGCCAGCTATCACCGCGAGCACCTGGCCGAGCGCATCGGCCTGTAACGGACGCTCAGCGCGGCAGCGATCTCGCCGGTCACTGGCATGCGGCCGGAACCGGATAGCTGACGATCTTCGACGGCGCGGTAGAGCCTGGTGGCTCCAGTGCGTTCACGTAGACGGTGCTGCCAGCTGCAGCAAGCGCGACGACCTGTCCGCTGACCGGCAGCGTAACGACCGGGCCGGTCCGGCTGCCAGCCGCGAGGCAGACCAGCGAGTGCGTCAGGACGCCGGTCGCCACCCAGAGAGTGCGGCCGTCGGACCAGACGTCTTCCGACCGGGATAGCACCGGGCTGGTCAGGACCGCAGGCGGTGTTGTCGGTGTCAGCGCGGCGTTCAGCCGGACGAGCGGTCCCTGCAGGGACGATTCGCCGTTGATCTGAGCGAACGTGCTGACCCACACAGCGCTGCCCGTACTGGTCGCGCCGTTGATGTGCGTCCGTGCGCTGCCGCCGTACGTCAGGCCGGGCTGCCCGGCGACGACCAGGCGGCTATTGTCGCCGGCCCCAGTGCTGACCTGGACCGTCACTCGGTTCCCGAGCATTCCGCTCCAGGCACCCGGCGCGGTCGTCGCGCCCGGACCCAGGCTGGTGCCCGGCTCTGCGCGCTGGCTCCCCTGACCCGGCTGACCGGGCAGGGGCAGCCGGACCCGGAGCAGGCCGTGCCGACTCGGGACCAGAGCGGTGGTCCTGCTGACCGGCACGATGCTGTCAGCCGACAGTCCGGTCAGCTCCGAGTGCTGGCCCAGGTCCGGGCTGAGCAGCCAGACGCCGCCAGGACCGGCGGATCCGGACGGGGAGTAGCCGACCCAGACGAGGCCGCCAGGCCCGACTGCCAGCGCGACCGGTTCCCCTGGAACGGTGACCGTCGCGATCAGCTTGCCGGTCACCACGTCATAGGCGCTCACCCAGGAGTTCTGGCCTGCGGCCACGTACAGATAGCGGCCGCTGACCGCGAGCTGCGTGACCTGATAGCTGACGGTGCCGATGACCCGCGACCGCGCGGTCGGGGCCTGCAGGCGGGCCGCGGTGCCGTGCGAGCCTGCGGCTGCGTAGCCGGTCGCGGCCGCGCCGAGCAGCACGGCCGTAGCGATGGCAGTCGCGGCCAGGGCACGGCGGCGGCGCCGTCGTACACCAGACCGGACACGCTCGGTGAGCCCCGGCGGCGGCTGCACGAACTCGCTCGCCGACGCGAACGTCTCCGTCAGCTCCTGCGCGATGTTCCCGCTCATGTCATGCTCCCGTCAGGCTGCTGCCGGACAAGGTCGCGCAGCCGGGCCATCGCCCGTGCGTGCTGGGACTTGACCGTGCCGATCGAGCAGCCAAGCGCGCGAGCGGTGTCGGCCTCAGTCAGGTCATCGAAGTACCGGAGCACGAGGACGGCCCGCTGTCCGGCTGGCAGCTCGCGCACGCAGCTCAGCAGCGCCGCCCTGCCGGGGATGCCCTCGACCGCCGGATCGGGCAGCCCGGGGATCCGCTCCTCGTCGAGCGGCGCGCGCCTGAGCGTTCGCCGTCGTGCGCTGTCGATGGCAGCAGTCACGATGATCTTGCGTACGTAGGCCTCAGGCACATCCTTCTGCCTGATGGACGGCCAGCGGCGGTAGGCCCGCTCCAGCGCCGTCTGGAGAAGATCCTCGGCCTCCGTCCGATCGCCGGTGATGAGGTAGGCGCTGCGCAGCAGCCGGCGGGCTGACGCTGCCACAAAGGCGGCGAAGTCAGCATCGTCGTCTGCCCGCACATTGTCCTCCCGCCCGCGAGATCGCCGCGCCTGCCCGGCTTAGCTCTCAACGGTGCAGACGGGCGCTGGCGCCCAGAAGGTTGTCACCGCACGGAACGAAGGTCAATGGATCCTGCAGCGGTCGCGGCAGCGCGACCGGCCGGTCAGTCGCTGGTCTCGGTGAGACGGACCCGCAGCTCCTCGGCCAGCGTGCTCAGGTCGGGAACGGCCGCGAGTTCCTCGACAACCTGAGCGGAGGGCAGGTAACGGGCGCGTCTGCGGCCTGCGCGGACTGCCTTGTCCGGCACGGGGCGGCGCGGTTCGGTCGTCTTCGGGTCGGTCACGCCAGCACAGTAACGATAAAGCCTCATCCAGGCAGCCCCGCGACACACCTTAAGGATCTTGACCTTCGGCGCTGACTGACCGTAAAGAGTCCGGTCGCCGCCGCCGTCGGCCGCAGTTTTGCGTTACCGGGCCGCTGGCCGGCGGGCGTAGCGGACGGCGTGCGGCCGGTGCTCACCGGTGACCTCGGCAGCCGCGAGCGACGCCAGGAAGTCCGCCGGCCCGTCGAAGTCGGGCATCTCCAGGTAGGCCGCGCCGATCCCGTCCGGATCGTGCGCGTCGGAGCCCGCGCCGCCCGGCAGCCCGAACCGCGCGGCCAGCTGCGCGGCCTGGTCGTTGAGCGCCTGATCGGAGATCTTGGCGTTGAACACCTCGACGATGTCGGCGAGTCCGTCCGCGCACAGCTGCTCAGCCACGGCGCCGAGGCTCGACCGGCCAGGGTCGTAAGGATGCGGCAGGTAGATCAGCCCGCCCTGGCCGCGGATGAGGGCCGTCACCTCGGCAAGCGGCAGCACATAGGGGATGCGCTCGGTCAGGAACAGCCCGATCACATCCCCGTCACGAGTCCTGATCTCCTCGCCGACGATGATCCGCGCGCCCATGTCACGCTCGGCCGCGGCCACCGCCGCCGAGGTCACGTTGTGGTCGGTGATGCAGACGACGTCCAGGTGCTCCTGCGCGACCCGCTCGGCCAGCTCGTCCAGGCTGGTCACGGCGTCTCCGGAGACCGCGGTGTGGAGGTGGCAGTCGACGCGGACCAGCCCGTTCCCTGTCATGAGGGGCCTGGAACCGCGACGCCACACTCCTCGAGGATCTCTTTCGAGTAGGTGACGCGGCCCGTGAGGGCCAGCGGATCCCGGTGACAGAGCGTCAGAGCGGCCTCGGCCATGACGGACGTGGGCTCGGAGTTCTCGGCGCCCTCGGAGGTCAGCTGGTGGAAGACAGTGCCCGGTGTCGGCACCACCATGGTCGGTGACAGCGCGTTGACCGCGATGTTGTCGCGATAAACCTCGGCCGCCAGGCCGGTGGAGAACCGCTCGATCGCTGCCTTGCACATGCCGTAGACCGTGCCGCCGCGCTCGGCGAACTCGCTCGGCGGCAGGGTCGGGTGGATCGCGGCCTTGGAGGAGATGTTGAGAATCCAGCCCGCGCCGCGCTCTCGCATGCCCGGCAGGACAAGCCGCGCCAGCTCGAACGGCGCCTCGACCTGAACCGCGAACATCAGCGCGAACTGCTTCGGGGTGAACTCCTCGACGCGCCGGAAGTACGTGACCGCCGCGTTGCTGACCAGGATGTCGGGCTGGCCCAGCTGGCGGATGGTCTCAGCGACCAGACGTTCCCTGTCCTCCTGCGCGGCCAGGTTCGCCGGGATGGCGACGGCGGTGCCGCCCGCGGCCCTGATCTGATCAGTTGTCTCGTTGATCGTGCCGGCGAACTGGGAGACGCCCGGCTCGGTCGTCCGCGCGACGACCGCCACGGCGGCACCCTCGGCAGCGAACCGGCGGGCGATCTCGGCTCCGATCCCGCGGCTCGCGCCGGTGACGATGGCAACCCGGCCGTCAAGCAGACCCATGCAGACCTCCGCGTCAAAAAAGGCGGCGCCGGCGGCTGCCGCGAATCCGTGCTGGAGCGAAATACTAGAAGCGTGTTCTACTAGGCCATTGGACCCAGCCCGGCAGGCCGTGTCAATGCGGTTGGCCGGCCTCGCGCCCCGGAGGTCAGCATGACGCTCAACCACAGTCTCGTCGGAGTGCCGGGAGAACCACGTGAGCGCTCCTGGAACTCCACCGACGCACTGCTGTACGCGATCGGTGTCGGGGCCGGACTGGGCGATCCGCTGCGGGAGCTGGAGTTCACCACCGAGAACACCGCGGGCGTGCAGCAGAAGGTGCTGCCCACCTACGGGGTGCTGCTGGCCCAGGCCACGGTGGCGGGCAATCTCGGCGACTTCGACCGGGCCATGCTGGTGCACGCCGAGCAGTCCATCGAGCTGCACAAGCCGCTGCCCGTGGAGGGCACGCTGCGCACCTCCGCGGTAGTGACCGGCATCTACGACAAGGGCTCAGGAGCGCTGATCCAGAGCGAGACCACGGCCGTCGACGCGGCGACCGGAGAGCCGCTGGTGACCACGCACAGCGGGATATTCGTCCGCGGCGAGGGGGGTTTCGGCGGCGACCGCGGCGGCGGCGAGTCGTGGGACCTGCCGGACCGGGCGCCCGATCAGAAGGTGACCCAGCAGACCAGGCCCGAGCAGGCGCTGCTGTACCGGCTGAGCGGCGACAGGAACCCGCTGCACGCCGACCCCGCGTTCGCCGCGAGGGGCGGCTTCCCCAGGCCGATCCTGCACGGACTGTGCACCTACGGCATCACCGGCCGGGTGCTGCTGCATGAGCTGTGTGACTCCGATCCGGCGCGGTTCGCCTCGATGTCGGGGCGGTTCAGCAGGCCGGTGCTGCCCGGTGAGTCACTGGTGGTCTCCATCTGGACGGGCGAGAACGGCACCGCGCAGTTCCAGGCCGCCAAGGAAGACGGCGCCGTGGTCATCGACCGCGGAGTGCTGCGCTACAGGTAGCCCGGCCTCCGCCCTGGCCTCAAGCCGGACGGCCGCGGCTTAACCCGTTGGCGGCCCGGCCGTGGCCCGATACGGTTGCGCGCGTGTTCACAGCTCCGGCTGACCTGCCCGAGGATCTGATCGGGAACGCACTGGCGCAGGGCTGGTCATTCCTGGCGATCTCGGTGGACTACCAGCCGGTCGGCTTCGGCAGCCATCACTGGCTGGCGGTCGACGCGGCCGGGAACCGGCTGTTCGTGACCGCCGATGACCTGGCAGCCCGGCGGCGGAGCGCGTCCGACACGGCTGACGCGGCATTCGGACGGCTGCGCCGGGCGCTCGAGACGGCCCTCTCGCTGCGGCGTGACGCGGGCCTCGATTTCGTGGTGGCGCCGATTCCGGCGGCGGAGGGGCAGGTGGCCACCCGGCTGACCGAGCGCTACTCACTTGCGGTCCAGCCCTGGCTGGCCGGACGCCAGCCCGGCAGCGACGGCGAGTTCGCGACCGGTGCTGACCGGCTGGCCGTGCTTGACCTCCTGATCGCGCTGCACGCAGTGGCGGCAGGCCCCGGCTCGGCCTGCCGGACCCGGCCGGCCGCCGATGAGTTCACGGTCCCGCTCGCGACTGAGCTGGCGGAAGCCGTGCTCCGGGTCAGCGAGCCCTGGGGCGCCGGGCCGTACGGAGCTCGCGCCCGCGATCTGCTCGCCGGGCAGGCCGAGGCGGTTGGCGCGCTTCTGGCTGCCTACGAGGTGCTGGCCCGCCGCGTCGCTGCCCGGCCGGAGCGGATGGTGATCACGCACGGTGAACCGCACTCGGCCAACGTGCTGCGGATGCCTGCCGGGTACGTCCTGGTCGACTGGGACACGGTTCTGCTGGCGCCGCCGGAGCGGGACCTCTGGGCGCTGGCCGAGTCTGACTCCGCGATCCCCGCCGCCTACTCAGCGGCGACCGGTACAGCGGTCGACCCGGACGCGATGATGCTGTACCGCCTCTGGTACGACCTAGCCGAGATCGCCGGCTACATCGGCACGTTCCGGGCGCCGCACGACGACACCGCCGACGCGGCTGAAGCCTGGCGGAACCTGCGGCATTTCCTCCGGCCCGCAGAGCGCTGGCCGCAGCTGCTGAGCGCCTGAACCGCCCGGGCGCAGCAGCTAGCGTGAGCTTTCATGAGCGTGACAGTCCAGGGCGGCCGGGCGGCGGCCCCGATACCGGACCCGGCGGTCGTGGTGCTGGTCGGGGCGTCCGGCTCGGGCAAGTCCGCCTGGGCCGCCGAGCACTACCTGCCGCGGGAGATCGTCTCCTCTGATCAGCTCCGCTCGATCGTCGGCAGCGGCGAGCACGACCTGGACGCGTCAGCGGACGCGTTCGCGCTGCTGGATCAGATCGTCACTGCGCGGGCAGGCCGGCGGCTCACGACGGTCATCGACACCCTCGGCCTGGATCCGGCCCGGCGCCTCAGCTACCTGGCGCTCGCCCGGCGTGCTGGCCTGCCTGCCGTGGCGGTGCTGTTCGACACCGGCGCGGCCGTGTGCCGGCAGCGCAATCGTGCCAGGTCCCGGCCGGTGCCCGCCGCCGTGCTGGACGCCCAGCTGGCCCGGCTGCCGGACGCCGCCGGTCAGCTGCCGGCCGAGGGCTGGGACGCGGTGCTCAGCCCGGCGGCGGCCGCGGTCGAGCCCGCCCACTCGCCGGGCAGCCTGGAGGCCGCTCGCCAGCAGCGCGACCGCCCGGCTTCGCTGGAGTTCATCCTGCAGGTCTCCCGGTTCGGCTGGGCCGGCGACCCGGCAGGCTGGCTGCGGTCCGTCGCGCTCGCAGCTGCCGAGACCGGCCTGCATGGTGTCGCGCTGATGGACCACCTCATCCAGATCCCGCAGGTTGGCCGGCCCTTCGAGCCGATTCCCGAGCCGTGGGTGACGCTCGGATTCCTCGCCGCCCTGGACACCCGGCTTCGTCTCGGCACGCTGGTCAGCCCGGTGACCTTCCGGCCGCCGGGCATCCTCGCAAAGACCGCTGCGACACTGGACGCCCTCAGCGGCGGGCGCGTCTTCTGCGGCATCGGCGCGGGCTGGTGGGACCGCGAGCACGCCGGGTTCGGCCTGCCCTTCCCGCCGCCCGCGACCCGGCTGCGGCTGCTGGAAACCGAGATCGAGATCCTCCGCGCGCTGTGGCAGCCCGGCACTAAGTCCTACCGCGGCGAGCACGTCAGCCTGCCCGAGACGACGTGCTACCCGCGCCCGGTGGCGCCGATCCCGGTCATCGTCGGCGGCAGCGGCCAGCGCACGCTGCGGATCGCGGCCCGGCTCGCCGACGGCTGCAACCTGCCCGCCGACCCCGGGCTGCTGGATGCCAGGATCCCGGAGCTCAGGCGGCAGTGCGAGCTGGCCGGCCGCGACCCGTCCGATGTGGCGGTCACCGTGCTTGATGTTCCCGTCGTCGGCCGCGACCGGGAGCACGCCGCCGCTCTCGTCGAGACGCTGCGCGGCCGCACCAGCGCTGCCGCCTTCGCGCGGTCCCATCATGCGGGGACGGCGGCTGATCACATCGGCCGCTACCGCCTGCTCGCCGAGCGCGGGGTCAGCACGGTCTTCATTGCGCTGCCTGACCTGGCCGGACCCGACGACGTCGCCCGGCTCGCGCCGGTGATCAGGGCGTTCGCCTGACGTGCGATCAGCTTCGGGCGGCCGGGCGGCCGTTCTCGAGGTAGACCAGCGGGTGGTTGCGGGGTGCGCCGGAACGCGTGCGTACCGCCCGGACCCGGCGGCGGATCGGCTTGCGCAGCAGTTGCAGAGCCTCGCGCATCGGGACCAGCTGGGAGTCCGAGAGCTCCTCGGCCTGCAGCACAATGCCCGTGAGGGCGCTGTCGGGCAGCGAGCCGCAGTCGAACAGGAACCTGATGCCACCCGGGTTGCCCTCCCGGCCCAGCCGGAAGTCCATGCAGACCAGCGCGCCGCTCGTGATGTGCAGGCCGCACTCCTCCCTGACCTCGCGCTGACAGGCCTGCCAGGGGGTCTCGCCGTCCGCCTCCATGACGCCGCCCGGGATCGTCCAGCCCGACTTGTAGGTGGGGCGCAGGATCAGCAGCCGCCCTCTGCGGTCGAAGATGAGCGCGCCCGCCGAGGCGGGAACGGCGGGCAGCTGGTACTCGTCGGCTGGCACCAGTCCGGCATCGGCGGGCGCAGTAGGAATCTCGGGCATAGTTCACACTAAGCAGCCGGCCCGCACGCCGGGCGCCGGGCCTCCCCGGCCCGCTAGATTGTCGCCAATGGCGACGTTCATCACTCCGCTGACACCGGCCCGGTCCGGGATCCGGCTGGCCGTCAAGGACATCATCGACATGGCCGGCCTGCCCACGACGGCAGGCAGCCGGGCGCTGGCGGAGACCGCTATCCCGGCGGACGACGACGCACCCTGCCTGGCTGGCGCCCGGCGTGCCGCCGGAGTCGGCATCGTCGGCAAGGTCAACCTGCACGAGCTGGCCTTCGGCGCGTCCGGGGTGAACGACTACTTCGGCACGCCAGCGAACCCGTTCGACCCGGCTCTGGTGCCCGGCGGCTCATCGAGCGGCTCGGCCGTTGCGGTCGCGGCTGGCGAGGCCGACATCGCCTATGGCTCTGACACCGGCGGCTCCATCCGGATACCCGCCGCGTTCTGCGGCATCACGGGCCTCAAGACGACGCACGGGCGGATCTCGCTAGAGGGGGTCTGGCCGCTGGCACCGAGCCTGGACACGGTCGGGCCGATGGCGCGGGATGTCGCCGGACTTGCCGCGGGCATGGCGCTGCTGGAACCGGGCTTCACGCTCGACACCGCTCCGGCCGTGCGGGCGGCACGCATCAGGCCCGCCGGTCTCGAGGTGGATCCCGAGATCGACGCGGCCATCGATGCCGCACTTCTCCGCAGCGGGCTTGACGTCACGCAGGCGCTCCTGCCGGGCTGGCTGTCCGCCCGGGAGGCCGCCGGGGCAGTCATCGATGCGGAGGCGGCCGAGAGCAACCGGGCGCTGCTTGCCGATCCGGCCCGGCGCGGCCTGCTCGGCGCCGACGTGCGCGCCCGGCTGGAGGACGGGGCGGCTGTGTCGCCCGCTGCGCTTGCCCGTGCGCGCGATTACCGTCCGCAGTGGCAGGCTGAGCTGCTGGCCGCGCTGCAGGATGCCGAGGTGCTGGTGCTGCCGGCGGTGCCGTTCTTCCCGCCTCCGGTCGAACCCCGGCGGGCGCACCCGTACACGATTCTCACTAACCCGGTGAACCTGGCCGGCTTTCCCGCGCTCGCTCTGCCGGTGCCCGGTGCAGGCCGGCTGCCCGCCAGCCTTCAGCTGATCGGGCCGCCTGGCAGTGAGGCGCTGCTGCTCGCTACCGCAGCCATCATCGAGGCGACGGCCGGCTACCGGCGCGGCTGAGCGGTCCTACGGCAGAGTCCTACGGCAGCTTCCAGTCCAGCGGCTCCGCGCCGTGCTTCTGCAGCAGCGCGTCGGCCCGGCTGAACGGACGGGAGCCGAAGAAGCCGCGGTCGGCTGACATCGGGCTCGGATGCGCGGACTGGATCGACGGGACGTCACCGAGCAGCGGAACCAGGCTGCGCGCGTCGTTGCCCCACAGGATCGCCGCCAGCGGGCCGCCGCGGGCGGCCAGCGACCGGATGGCCTGCTCGGTTACCTGCTCCCAGCCCTTGCCGCGATGCGAGCCGGGACTGCCCGGCTGCACCGTCAGCACCCTGTTGAGCAGCATGACGCCACGCTCGCTCCACGGCGTGAGGTCACCGTTCGACGGGCGCGGATGACCGAGGTCGGCGGTGTACTCCTTGAAGATGTTGACCAGGCTGCCCGGGAGCCTGCGCACCTCAGGCGCGACCGAGAAGCTGAGCCCGACCGGATTGCCGGGCGTGGGGTACGGGTCCTGCCCGACGATGAGGACGCGCACGTCGGCCATGGGCTGACGGAACGCGCGGAGTATGTTGGCGCCGGCCGGCAGGTAGCTACGGCCTGCGGCGATCTCGGCGCGGAGGAACTCACCCAGCCTGGTGATTGTCGGCTCGACCGGAGCCAGGGCCTCCGCCCAGTCGGGAGCGATCAGGTCGCTCAGGGAGCGTGCCGCCATGTCAGCCCACTGTAGAGCAGAACGGCGCCGCGAGGCCTGGCGTTCGGCGCACCGGCAGCGGTCACTGCCGGGGGATTTCGCCCGGATCGCGGGGCGACTCATGGCGGCTCGTGCCAGGATGCGACGGTGACCTGGCTATCGGGACAGTTAGTAACGAGTGTCAGAAGCGTGACGATCGCGGCGATCGTGACTGGCGTGGTTGCCGCCAGCGCGGGCTGCGCCGGGCAGGCGGCAAGGCCCGCACCGGCAGGCGGCTCAGCGGCCGCCGGGCGCGCTGCCGCGGCCGGTCACGCGGCGCAGTCCAGCGTGAGCCCGTTCCCGGCTGCCGGGTCCGCGTCGTCCGCGCCGTCCGCCACTGCCTCGGCGAGCACGACCCGGGCGAGCACAACCACGGCGAGCACGCCCGCGGCCGCCGGAACCACCGTGCCGGGAGCGCCCGGCTGCCCGATGTTCCCGGCGGACAACGTGTGGAACACGAACATCTCTCAGCTTCCGGTCGACAGTCACAGCGCGGCGTGGCTGCGCAGCATGGACTCGGCGGCGACCTACCTGCATCCCGACTTCGGGCCCGATCCGGGCGGCTACCCGTACGGGATTCCCTTTACGGTTGTGACCAGCGCGCGCCCGACGGTGTCGGTGGCATTCCAGTACGCGAGCGAGAGCTACCGCGGCAGGTACCCGTTCGGCTCGGACACCCCGATCGAAGGCGGCGCAAGCGCTGGCGGCGACCGCCACGCGATCATGGTGAACTCCAGCACCTGCACGCTCTACGAACTGTGGGACGCCCGGTACGCGGCCAGCGGCTCGACGGCCGGCTCCGGTGCCAGGTGGCACCTGCGGTCTAATGCGCTCCGGCCAGCCGGGTGGACCTCGGCGGATGCCGCGGGTCTGCCGATACTTCCCGGCCTGCTCGACTACGCGCAGGTGAAGGCAGCCGTCGCGGCGCACCAGCCGATCCGGCACGCCATCAGGTTCACCGCAAGCCACACCAGCGCCGCTTACCTGTGGCCGGCCAGGCACGAAGCCGGCTCGGGATCGATGTCGCGGTACCCGCCGATGGGTGCCCGGTTCCGCCTGAAGGCCAGCTTCGACGTGGCCGGCTACTGCCGTAACTCACAGCACTACTGCCGGGATGCGAAAGCCGTGCTGGCCGAGATGCAGAACTACGGCCTGATCCTGGCCGATAACGGCAGCAACTGGTACTTCGGCGGCAGCGCCTATCCGCAGTGGCCGGACGCTCTGGTCTCGCTGCTCAGGGGGATCCCCGCCAGCGCCTTCCAGGCGGTCGACGAGTCGTGCCTGATGGTGTCGGGGAACTCGGGCGAGGCGACGGCCAAGCCCGGCTGCCCGGTCGGCTGAGCCGCGCTGCTGCCGGTCCGCCTGGCCAGGTCGATCTGGCCGGCCGGGAAGATCAGGCTGCCGGGACGATCAGGTCGAGCACGCGCGGTACCTCCTGCTCCAGTGCTGCGACTGCACTGGCGTCGCCGGTCAGGTAGCGGAACAGCGCATGCTGGAAGACACCGTCATAGACGGCGTATGCGGCCGGAGACGTCAGCGCGGGCGTGACCCCGCGCAACTCGGCGAACTTGCTGACGATCCGCCAGATCATCCGTTCCAGGCTCAGGTCGATCTCGTCGACATCGGCCCGGTAGGCATCATCGAACTGACTCTGGTTGCGCAGGTCGTACCAGAGCCGGTGCATCTTGGCCTCATCGCGCAGCGTGCCGGCCATCACGGCGCCGAAGTCGAGCCTGAGCTGATCGGCAGTGCTGGCCGACGCCACGATGCCGTCGTAGCGCTTGACGCACTCCGCCTTGTACTGGCGCACGCAGCAGGTAATGAGCTCGATCTTGTCGCTGAAGTAGTAGTGCAGCACCCCATGCGAGAACTCGGAGTTCTGCGCGATCTCACGGAGGCTTGTCCGGGCGTAGCCGAGCTCGGCAAGGGTCTGCAGTGCGGCAGCCGCTAGCTGGGTCCGGCGCTCGGCGAACTTGTCCACCTGCCGGCGCGCGACCCTCGTCTGGTTCCGCTCCGCTACTTCAGTCACTGCAATCCCATCGTCTCGCCGCACGGTGACGCCCGCCCCGGCGGTGTGCTTGCCGAGTGTAACCGCGGCTGTGGCCTGCGGGATTCCCGGCCGTCTTGACAGCTGCCAAGATTTCTCTGACCAATCGTCACGATTTCTCTTGACAGTTGTCAAGTATCCGGCGAAGGTATGAGGCACATCGACCCGATCACATGCCCGAAATGCGCGGTGCTGAGCTATGGAGACCGGCAGTGCGCCCACGGGGCAGTACGTCCAGGAAGAGGTGCCCGATGAGCGTGTATGACCTGACCGGCCGCAAGGCCCTCGTCACCGGCGGAGCGCAGGGGCTCGGTGCCGGGATGGCAGAGGCACTGGCCCGAGCCGGTGCGGCGGTCGTCATCGGCGACATCCAGGAAGACGGCGCCAAGGCAACGGCCGAGGCGCTGCGCGAGTCGGGCGCCGAGGCCGACTACGTCGTGCTCGACGTGACCAAGGACGACAGCTGGGAGGCCGCGGCCGGGCAGGCCGTCGCGGCGCTCGGCGGCCTGGACATCCTGGTCAACAACGCCGGAGTCGAGATCTCCTGCCTGCTGGCTGACCTGGACGCCGACAAAGCGCGCCGGATGCTCGAGGTCAACGTGCTCGGCACCGCGCTCGGGATCAAGCACGGCTTCCGGGCGATGCGGCCGGGCGGCAGCGCCAGCGCCGGCGGCGCGATCATCAACGTCGCCTCCGTCGCGGCCACCATCGCCTTCCCCGGCATCGCGGTGTACTCGGCGACCAAGTCCGCGGTCGACCGGCTCACCAGGGTCGCGGCGATGGAATCCGGCAAGCTCGGCTACGGCGTGCGAGTCAACTGCGTCTACCCCGGCCTGGTGCCCACTCAGATGGGCATGCAGCTGGCCGCCGACATGGAGACGCTCGGCCTGTTCCCGAGCGCCGGGGAAGCGGTCGGCGCGGTCGTCGGCCTGACCCCGCTCGGCCGGCTGGGCGAGATCGCCGACATGGCGGACGCGGTCGTGTTCCTCGCCTCCGATGGCGCGCGATTCATCACCGGGGCCGGGCTTCCGGTCGACGGCGGCATGGGAATGTAAGAAGGGAACCTGACGTGAGCAGTGACAAGCCCGTCGTCGTCTACGGCGCCTCCGGCTACACCGGCCGGCTGATCTGCGAGTACCTGCGCGAGTTCCACGTCCCGTTCATCGCCGCGGGCCGGGACAAGGCCAGGATTGCCGAGGCGCTCGGCAAGGTGCCCGGCATCGACACGGTCCCGCATGAGATCGTCGAGGTCGATCACCAGGTCGGCCCGCTGACCGAGCTGCTGGACGGCGTCAAGGTTGTCTGCAACACCGTCGGCCCGTTCGCTCAGTACGGCGGCGAGGTCGTCGAGGCCTGCCTGGCCACCGGCACGCACTACACCGACACGACCGGCGAGCAGGACTGGCTCATCACCTGCGATGAGACCTACGGCGCCCGGATGGCCGAGAAGGGCCTGCTGCTGGCGCCTGGCCTCGCGCAGATGTACACCACCGGCGAGATTGCCGCCGACCTGTGCCTGGAGACTCCCGGCCTGGACACGCTCGACATCCTGGTGTTCTGGAAGGGCTTCCCGACCGTTGCGTCGACGCGGACGATCCTGGTCAACGCGGCCCTGGCGAAGGCGTTCTACCTCGAGCAGAACTCGTACGCGGAGTGGCCTGCCGACGGCGGCCTGTATGACGTGACGGTTCCCGGCCAGCACGAGACGGGCCTGGCGCTGCCCTGGGGCGGCACCTCGCACCCGGTCTGGTTCAAGCGCGACCCGCGGGTGGCGAACGTCAAGGTACTCGGCGGCGTCTTCAACCGCCCGCTGATGCTCGGGGTGCCGCAGATCGTCGCGGCGGCGCTTGCCCAGATCGAGGGCCTGCCCGAGGAGGAGAAGGTCAGGGTCCTGTCCGAGCAGGCCGCGGCCGTGATGAGCGAGATGCCGCCGCGGGAGAACACCCGGGTGAACACCTCGCTGGACTCCGTGCACGCCAGCGGCCCGCTGGCCCGTGCGCACTGCGTGATCCACGGCAACTGCAACTACAAGCAGACCGGCCTGCTGCAGGCGTACGCGGCCTACTCCCTGCTGCAGCAGGCGCCGCTGCGAGCCGGGTTCGCCTCCGGGTGCCAGGCCTTCGGCCACCGGGAACTGCTGGCCGTGCTGCGGAGCTTCGGGCTGGTGATGGAGCCGTCACTGACGGTTCAGCACTGATGCGGCTGACCGAGTACCTCGATAAGGGTGCCTCGCTGAACCCCGGCGCGCCCTGCCTGACGATGACCGGGCAGACGCGCAGCTACGCCGAGGTTCAGCGGCTGTCCTGGCTGGTTGGCCGGGCGCTCGCCCGGTCCGGCATCCAGCCCGGCGACAAGGTGGCCGTGCTGTCGGGTAATGACCCCGTCGCGTTCAGCTGCGTCTTCGGCATCTCGCGCGCCGGAGCGGTCTGGTGCCCCGTCAACCCGCGCAACGAGGCGGCCGAGACCGCCGAGTTGCTCGGCCTGCTCGACTGCGCCTGCCTGATCTTCGCCAGCGCGTTCGCGCCGCTGGTGCAGAACATCGCGGCCGGGCTGCCGCGCCTGCGGACACTCGTCTGCCTCGACGGCGAGCCGGGCTCAGGGACCAGCCTGCGGGACTGGCTGGACGGTCTGGAGGCCGTGCCGTTCGAGGCCGTGCCGTCCGGGACCGCGGCCCCGGACGGCGTGGTGATGATCGCCGGAACCGGCGGGACGACCGGCCGTCCCAAGGGAGTTCAGCTGACCGGGCACAACATCGAGACGATGACGGCCCTGACGCTGATGAGCTACCCGTTCCGCGGCCGGCCGGTTTACCTGGCGCTCGCGCCGCTGACGCATGCCGCCGGCGTCCTGTGCTTCCCGGTGCTCACGCTCGGCGGCGAGATCGTCATCATGCCCGCACCCGACCTCGGCGAGTTCCTGGCCCTCGTCGGGCAGCATGAGGTCACGCACGCGTTCCTGCCGCCGACGCTGATCTACCTGCTGCTTGATCACCCTGCCCTGGCGGACGCGGACCTGTCGTCCCTGCAGTGCCTGTGGTACGGCGCGGCCCCGATGTCATCGGCCCGGCTGGCCGAGGCGGTGACCAGGATCGGCCCGGTCATGGGGCAGCTGTTCGGCCAGACCGAGGCGCCGATGATGATCTCCACCATGGCGCCGGCCGAGCACCTGAACGCGGACGGCACGCTCGCGCTGGAGCGGTTCTCCTCGGCGGGCCGGCCGACGCCGCTGACGACCGTCGCGATCATGGACGAGCAGGGCGCGCTGCTGCCGGCCGGCGAGCGCGGCGAGATTGTGGTGCGCGGGCCGCTGGTCATGGCCGGCTACTACCAGGATCCGGCGGCGACGGCAGAGGCATCCACGTTCGGCTGGCACCACACCGGCGACATCGGGTACCTCGACAGCGACAACTACCTGTACATCGTGGACCGGGCCAAGGACATGATCATCACCGGCGGCTTCAACGTCTACTCGGCCGAGGTGGAGCAGGCGCTGCTACAGCATCCCGCGGTGCTGGACTGCGCGGTCGTCGGCCTGCCGGATGCCAAGTGGGGCGAGCGGGTCGTCGCGGTCATCCAGCCGCATCCGGGCAGCGTCGTGCGCGACGACGAGGTCCGCGCGTTCGCGCGCGGACGGCTGGGCGGCGTGAAGGCGCCCAAGCAAGTCGAGGTGTGGGCCGATCTGCCGCGCTCGCGGATCGGCAAAGTGCTCAAGGCCGAGGTGAAGTCGCGCCTCCTCGGCGGCTAGACCGGCATCCGTGCGCGGTTACTACTGCCCTGGCAGTAGCAGTGGCAGTAGCAGACGCACACGGACGCCTCGCCATAGCGGGGAAAACTTTGGGGAACGATCCGGGCTAGCGGCGCAGCCGGCGCTGTGACTGCTGCCAGGCTGGCTTCGTGACTCAGCCGCGGACGTCCGGGAGCTCGGTCCGGTTCGCGACGTACAACCTGCTCGACTTGTTCGAGAGCGATTCGGAGGCCGAGCAGGCGCACTACGAGAAGGTGCGCGAGGTGATCGGCGGCCTCGGCGCTGACGTGCTGGCGGTGCAGGAGATCCGGGCACCGCAGGCGGATGCGGCGCGCGCGCGGCTGCGCCAGCTCGCGGCCGACGTGGGCATGAAATGCGTCGTGCCGGGCCCGGACGACGTACCCGGCCGCACGGCCCTCGCCAACGGGAGCCGCGGCTACTACTGCGGCCTGCTGTGGCGTCCGGAGCTCGAGCCGGTACCCGGCTCGTTCCGCGAGTCGCCCGCCGGAAGGCTGTGGCACGGGGCGGGCTGGCTGACGCTCGATGCGGGCGGCGTCCGGGTTCGGCACGGCACGTTCCACGCCACCCCGTTCGGCCGCCGGCTGCGCGCCGATCAGAACGAGCTGCTGCTGGCCATGCTGCGCGGCGGTCCCGGCCGGACCCTGCCGCTGCTCATCGGCGCGGACTGGAACACCGAGTCGGCCGACCGGATCGAGGACAGCGAGACCGGCCACCAGGTGCTGTACGAGCCCGCTGACCCGTTCGCCGACGTGGACTGGTTCGAGGGCCTGATCCATCAGTGTGACTGGGAGTACGACTGGCGCGGCCGCCGGCGGCACTGGGCCGACCGGCGCCCGGGCGACATCCTGTTCTCCGGCGGCCTGCTCGACGCTGCCGCGGCGCTCCGGGCACCGTGGCAGCCGACCGTCGGTCACTTTCGCGCGGACGGCTACGGCTCGCGCGGGATCAGGCGGCGAATCGACGCCATCCGGGTGACTCGCGGCGTCGTTCCCGCCCTGCGTTCGTATCGCGTTGACGACAGCGACCTCGCGCGAGCGGCGTCCGACCATCTGCCGGTGACCGTCGAGTACGTCCCGGCCGACATCGCCGGCTGAGCCCGCGGCCGCCGGGATCGCCGGCCGCCGGGATCGCCGGCCGCCGGGATCGCTAGGCGCCCGGTGCCTGGCCCGCTGCGCGCGCCGCCTTCCACTTGCTCGTGCGGGCCGCGATGTAGTGGGCGAAGTCGGCCGGGGTCCGCTGGTTGGCCAGCAGCGGCTCGCCGACCAGCTGCTCAGCCGGCACCGGCAGGTCGGAGGTCATCTGCGCCTGCAGCTGCTGCAGGTGCGACACCTGATCCGCGGCCGGGTTGGCGCCGGTGGACGTCGGCGCGACGACTCCGGTCAGCGGATCATCCGTCCGCGGCGTCATCAGCGTGAGAACGCCGCTGAGGTCAGGCGCAGCGGCGTCGCGGGCGGTGAGCGCCGGCAGTCCCCACCGGAGCTCGATGGTCTTGAGCACCGAGGTGTGATCGATGGGCGTGCTGCCCGCCGGCACCCGGTAGATCGTGCCCGCCGGGATCAGCGGTGACACCAGGACCGCCGGCACCCGGACGCCGAACCGGGTGAAATCGAAGCCGAACTCGCCGGCACTGGAATCAGGGGGCACGGCACCGGACGGCGGCGGCACGTGGTCGTAGCAGCCGCCGTGCTCGTCGTAGGTGATGATCAGCAGCGTCTGGTCCCAGCCGGGGCCGGAATGCAGCGCCTGGTAGACCTGCTGGATGAAGGCCTCGCCGAGCGCGACGTCATAGTTCGGATGCTGGCTGTTGCCGGTCGATCCCCAGCTTGGCTCAAGGAAGCTGTACTGCGGCAGCGTGCCGCCGGCGGCGTCGGACTGGAAGTCGGCGAACTTGCCGAAGCAGGTATCCGGCGCGCTGGTGGTGTCCGGGTAGTTCGCCCGGGTCAGCGGCTCCTCGTTGTAGCCGTAGATCTTCCAGGTCAGGTTGTGCGCGGTCATCAGGCCGAAGATGCTCTGCACCGTGTACGAGGACGTGCTGTCGTTCATGTGCCCCTGGCTGGTGCCCGCGCACGCGAACGCGCGGTTCGGGAACGTCTCCGTCGGCACTGAGCTGTACCACTGGTCACAGACCGCGAAGCCGGCGGCGAGACCGGACAGGACGGGCAGCGCGGACGGCGGGAAGATCCCCATGATGTTGGACGCGACCGTGCCGGCCACCGGCGTGCGGTGGACGTTGGTGTCGTAGGTGATCGACGCCGCGTAGTTCGTGACGAACCCGCTGTTGGTCGCGATCGCCGGCGTCGGCTCCTTGCCGGTGCCGAACAGCTGCGAGTTGGTGTTGGCGTAGCCCTCGCCGGGATCCGCGCCGGGCATGAAATAGGCATCCGGGGTGGCGGTATTGATCTGGAATACCTGGACGGGATTGCCGCTGGCGTCATTGTTGGATTCGGTGCCGAGCAGCCCCTCGAAAGGCTGGCCGTTCGGCCCGGTCTTGTTCGGGTACAAGAAGCCGAGCATGTGATCGAAGGACCGGTTTTCCAGCATGAGCTGCACAACGTGCTGAATTGAGGAGAGCTGCGACGGCTGATTCGGTGCGGTCATGCCCACATGCTGGCGGAACGTCGTACCGCTGTTCAGGAAAATGCATTATTACGGCGGGAACGGGGCCTACGCACTAGCGGCATGACAAAGGCTGCGCCGGCCGGGAAGGTGGGACCCGGCCGACGCAGCCGCTCGTCAGGAGCGAGCCGCTCGCCCCCTGGTTAGCGAAACCACGGCTAGCCCGCTGCGGCTCCGGCGTGCGCGAGCAGGCTGGACACGTCGTCTCGGGCCGCGGTGGCCCCGCGGCGGCGCAGCTCGGGCAGGACGCCCTCACCGAACCAGTACGCCTCCTCCAGATGCGGGTACCCGGACATGATGAACTCGGTGATGCCGAGTGAGGCGAACTCCTCGATCCGATCGGCGACCTCAGCGTGGCTGCCGACCAGCGCGGTGCCCGCACCGCCCCGGACCAGGCCGACTCCGGCCCACAGGTTGGGATAGATCTCCAGGTCGGTGGCCTTGCCGCCGTCCCGGTAGGTCTCGTGCAGGCCGCGCATGTTCTTCTGGCCGACGGACGAGGACCTCGCGAGCGCCTGCTGCGACCGGGCGATCTCCTCCGGGCTCAGCTCGGCCAGCATCCGGTCCGCCTCAGCCCATGCCTCCTTCGAGGTGTCCCGGCTGATGGTGTGCAGCCGGATGCCGAACCGCAGCGTGCGGCCAGCCTGGTCGGCCAGCTCGCGCATCCAGGCGATCTTCCTGGCGACCGCCTCCGGCGGTTCCCCCCAGGTGAGGTAGACGTCGACGTACTTCGCGGCGACCGGCCCGGCGGCGGGTGACGAGCCGCCGAAGTACACCGACGGCACCGGCCTGGGCGGGCTCATCACCGTCGCGCCTTCTACCGTGTAATGCGCGCCGGAGAAGTCGTACGGCGTCCCGCTCCAGGCACCGCGGACGATGTCGAGGAACTCGCCGGTACGCGCGTACCGCTCGTCGTGGCTGAGGAAGTCGCCGAACCGGCGCTGCTCAGTCTCCTCGCCGCCGGTCACGACGTTGAGCAGAAGCCGGCCGCCGGACAGCCGCTGGTACGTCGCCGCCATCTGCGCGGCCAGGGTCGGTACCACGAAGCCGGGCCGGAAGGCGACCAGGAACTTCAGCCGCTTGGTCTGGCTGATCAGCGCTGCCGTCGTCAGCCAGGCGTCCTCGCACCACGTCCCGGTCGGTGTCAGTACCCCGGTGAAGCCGAGCTGCTCCGCCGACCTGGCGATCTGGCCGAGATAGTCGATGTCCGGCGGCCTGGCTGCGGCCCGCGCGCCGGTCGCGTACTCGGACGGCCCGGCCGTGGCACCGATGAGCGGGATGCTGTGACCCCGCCCGACGATGCCGCGCCCGTCACCCGAGGTGGGCAGGAACCAGTGGAACACCAGGCTCACGACGACCCTCCGAGAATGCTGTTGTAGGTCGTGACCGCGTAGTCGCTGAAGTCGACGTGCGACGGGATCAGGCCGGCGGCCGCGAAGGCATTGGCTACGCTCTGCTCGGCGCTGATGACCGTCGGCGTGATCGGCGCCGGCGTGGCCAGGGAGTCGTTAACAGCTAGGTTCATGATCGAGATCGGCAGCCCGGTCGCCTTGGCCCAGGTCGCGGCCCAGGCCGACTTGTGAGTGGCGGCCCAGGTATAGGCCTGGTCAAGAAGCTGCAGGTAGTCATGGATGGCCGCGGCCTTGGCCGGGTTGGCGAGGGCGGCCTTGGAGGCCACCACGAACGAGTAGGTCAGGCCGATCGTCGAGCCGTTGACCAGGATCCGGGCGTGGTCCTGAACTTCGGCCTGCTCGATGAACGGCGACCAGACATCCCACGCGGCAACGTGAGACGAGGCGAAGGCCGCCTGCCCCTCGGCCGGCTGCAGGTAGTCCGGCGTGACGTCCTTCACGGTCAGGCCGGCCTTGGTGAGGATGGCCAGCATGTGGTAGTCAGCCGAGCTGCCCTGGGCGACCGCGATGCTCTTGCCCTTGAGCTGCGCGACGGAATGGATGGGCGAGTTCTTCGGCACCAGGATCGCCGATCCGTCCGGATTCGCCGTGAGCGCGCTGACGACCGCGATCTGGCTGCCGCCGGCAGCGGCGAAGACCGGCGGCGCGTCGCCCACGCTGCCGACGTCGATCGAGCCTGCTCCCATGGCCTGCAGCATCGGCGGGCCGGAGGTGAAGTCGGACCAGTGGGCCTTGAAGGGCAGCTTGCCGATCAGTCCGGCTGCGGTGAGCAGGGCCTCCGCCCCGGAACCCGCCTGGTCGCCGATGTTGAGCGTGACGTTGGAGACGTTGACGGTGCTGGCGGAGCCGGTGCTGGTGCCGGCTGCCGGGCTGCTGCTGGCGGCCGCTCCGCCCGAGCCCGACGATGAGCAGGCGGAGGCGCCGAATGCCAGCAGCCCGATCGTGATGACACCGGCGCTGGCGCGACGCCCGGTCAGACCGCCGCACAGCGCGCCGCCGCGACGGTGAAATGCCACGTTCCTCATATCTTTCCTTCCCTGTCGACACCCAGCTCAGCGAGCAGGCGAGTTCTCAGTGCGTTAAGGTCTGGCCGGTTGCGGTCCCGCGGCCGGCCTGCGCTGACCTGGCAGGTGTAACTGATCCGGCCGGAGGTGAGGACCACGACGCGGTCGGCGAGCGTGAGGGCCTCGTCCACGTCATGGGTGACGAGCAGGACCGCGGGGCGGTGGTTCTCCCACAGGCTGAGGACGAGCCGGTGCATGGAGATCGTGGTCAGCGCGTCCAGCGCGCTGAAGGGCTCGTCGAGCAGCAGCAGGCTCGGCTCGCGGACCAGCGCCCGTGCCAGTGAGGCGCGCTGGGCCTCGCCGCCGGACAGCGTCAGGGGCCAGGCCTGCGCCCGATCGCTCAGGCCCACCTCGGCCAGCGCGTCGGCCGCGCTGGCGCGCGGGTCGGAGGTGCGCAGGCCCAGGCAGACGTTGTCGCTGACCCGCTTCCACGGCACCAGCCGCGGTTCCTGGAAGGCGATCGCCACCGTGCCGTCAACTGCTAGCTCGCCGGTGACCTCCCGGTCCAGCCCGGCCAGCGCCCTCAGCAGGGTGGACTTGCCTGACCCGCTCCGGCCGATCAGTGCCACGAACTCGCCCGGCGCGATGTCCAGGTCGAGGTCGCTGAGGACCTCGTCCGGACCGAACGACCGGCCGAGACCCCGGACCCGGACCGCCGGGCTCGACAGGACCGTCACGCTGCCATGAAGCTGCGACGCCACGACAGTGCCCTCCGTTCCAGGACGCGGACCAGCCAGTCAGTGAGCAGGCCGAGGATGCAGTAGACGAGGAGGCAGACGATGATCACGTCGTTGCGCAGGAACTGGGTGGCCTGGCTGATCATGAATCCGAGTCCGGCGTTGGCGTTGATCTGCTCGGCCACCACGAGCGCGAGCCAGGCGACGCCCAGGCTCTGCCGCAGCCCTACCAGGATCTGCGGCATGGCGCCCGGCAGGACGATCCGCGTGAGCAGCTCGCGACGGCTCAGGTGCAGAACCTGGGCAAGCTCGCCGAGCTTGGGGTCGACGTTGCGGATGCCGGCGTAGGCGTTCAGGTAGAGCGGGACCGCGGCGCCGATCGCGATCAGGATGACCTTGGGCAGCTCGCCGATGCCGAACCAGACGATGAACACCGGGATGAGCCCGAACAGCGGAAGCGTCCGCAGCATCTGCATGAGCGGATCGACTGCGTTCTCGCCGATCCGGCTGAGCCCGGCGCTGATGGCCAGCAGCAGCGCGATGCCGGCGCCGACGGCGAAGCCGATGGCGACGCGCTCCAGCGACACCAGCATCGCGCCCTGGAGGGTGCCGTAGGCGGGGGAGTCGGTGGTGATCAGGGACACCGCGGTCGACCAGATCTGCGTCGGCGGCGGAAGCTTCTGCACCGAGACCAGCCCGGCGTCGCTGACCAGCTGCCAGACCACGAGCAGGACGACCGGGCTGATCAGGCGCAGCAGAGCCCGGCTGCGGCGGCCGCCGAACCCGGCGCGGCTCTGCACGGGCCTGGCCTGGACGGTCGCGGCTGCGGCCGCGCCGCTGAGCCGGGGGGCCGCGACGAGCCGGGTAACCGGGCTCGAGGAGACGTCTTCGCCGGCCAGGGCCGGCCTGTTTCCGGGCATGACGGCACGCTCCGTGAGTCGATGGGGGGTGAGGACGAGTTGGTGAATCGGGCGGGTCAGCCGGGACTCAGTGCACCGGCGGACGTCGGGGCGGGACAGGGAACGCTGTCCGGCGGGCGGCGTCGATGCCGCCGCGCGGGACGTCCCGGCAGACCCGCGCCTGGTCCTGAGTGCCCGGCGGCTCCCTGCTGGTCGCGGGCCTTACCGAACGAACGGCCGCGCCTGCAGCGGCCGGCATAGGGCGCTTGCCTGCCTCCTGAGATCCACGTGCAGCCGGGACACAAGGTTCTGAGGGGAGATCATGTCCCCATAGTGGAGGGAAATCCCTACAATGTCAATTGACAAACTCTCATTTGATCATGACCCGGGGTGGCTGGCACTTCGCTTATACCCAAGGGGGGTATAGTAAGGCGGCGTGGCCAGCCGGGCCGGGCGGCGGCGCGGCAGCGCTACCGCAGCGAGCGGACTGCCGGTAACTCCCCGGCGGGCCGGTGACGGCCGGGCCGCGAGCGCCGGGCAGGCTGTGAGGCGTGACCGGCCAGGTCCTGACCAGATGAGACGGAGGTGCTCCGCGCCATGCACGCCATCTGGCACGCGCTGACGGTCGCGGGTTCCATGACCTGGCAGATCACCTGGGCGCTGATCCTAGGCTTCGCGCTGTCGGCGGTGATCCAGGCGCTGGTCTCCAAGGCGGCCGTGGTGCGGCTGCTCGGGGATGACCGGCCCCGCACGCTGGCCGTGGCCGCCGGGCTTGGCGCTGCCTCCTCGTCATGCTCCTACGCCGCGGTCGCGCTGGCGCGGGCGCTGTTCCGCAAGGGCGCCAGCTTCACCGCCGCGATGGCATTCGAGATCGCCTCGACCAACCTGGTCATCGAGCTCGGCGTGCTGCTGGCGCTCCTGATGGGCTGGCAGTTCACCGTCGCCGAGTTCACCGGCGGGCCGGTGATGATCATCGTGGTCGCGCTGCTGTTCCGGGTCATGATCCGGCCGTCGCTGCTGCGCGGCGCCCGCGAGCAGGCCGATCGCGGCATCAGCGGGTCCATGGAGGGGCACGCGGCGATGGACATGTCGATTCCCGGCGGCCGGCCGTTCCACCGCAGGCTGCTGTCCGGCGACGGCCTGACGTCGGTCTCGCACGTGTTCGTGATGGAGTGGGCGGCGGTCATCAGGGACGTCGCGGCCGGCCTGCTGATCGCCGGCTGCGTCGGCGCGTGGGTGCCTGACAGCTTCTGGCGTGCTTTCTTCCTGACCGGGCACCCGCTGGCTGCCAAGATCTGGGGGCCGCTGATCGGCCCGGTTGTCGCGATCCTGAGCTTTGTCTGCTCGGTCGGGAACGTGCCGCTGGCCGCGATCCTGTGGAAGGCGGGCATCAGCTTCGGCGGGGTGACGGCCTTCATCTTCGCCGACCTGCTGATCGTGCCGATCCTGGTGATCTACCGGAAGTACTACGGCACCAGGATGACGCTGGTGATCGCAGGCGCTTTCTACGCGGCGATGGTCGTCGCCGGGTACCTCGTGGAGCTGGTGTTCGGCGGCCTCGGGCTGGTACCGCCCCGGTCCAGCGCGCGCGTCGCGGTCACCGCCTTCTCCTGGAACTACACAACCTGGCTGAACGTTGCGTCACTGTTGCTGGCCGGAATCCTCGTGATTCGCTTCTTGCGGACGGGTGGCAGGGCCATGCTGCAGATGATGGGCGGGCCGGCGGACGCCCACGAGGACGGGTCAGGCGGGCATCAGCACGCGTCAGGTCGCTGCCACGGGCCAGGCGCTGCGGCCGGCCATGATGCCGCCCGTAATAGGTAAAATCTGGTGGTCAGGGGCGCTATAGACTCGCCGGGCTGGGTAGCCTGCTCGTGCCCGGAGCGCGAATTCGGGCTCTATGGCGTGCCGTCTGGCACTGCGGAGGATATGAGAGACCGATGGCACTTAAGGAGCGCGAGCTGAGCGGCCAGGCGGTTGAGCTGCCTGAACCATGGCGTTCGGCTGCGCTGACGGTCGTACTGCCCACCTACAACGAGGCCGCTAACCTGCCGGTGATCGTGGCGGAGCTGTTCAGCCTGCCGCTCACCGGACTGCACATCCTCGTCGCCGACGACAACTCGCCGGACGGGACTGGCGCGGTCGCCGACGAGCTGGTGCAGCAGTACGGCGCGGCCCGCATGACGGTTCAGCACCGGCCGGGCAAGCAGGGCCTGGGCCGGGCCTACGTAGACGGCATGACGCAGGCCATTGCCGCGGGCGCCGATTTCATCGTGCAGATGGACAGCGACCTGTCGCACTCTCCGCAGTATCTGCCGCAGATGCTCGGCACCCTGCTCGCGAGCGACGCCGACGTCGTGATCGGCTCGCGGTACGTCTGCGGTGCCAGCCTGGCCAGGGAGTGGTCCTGGCAGCGGAAGGCACTGTCGGCCTTCGCGAACTCGTATGTCCGCGCTCTGCTCCGGCTGGGCGTCCGGGACGTCACCGCCGGCTTCAAGCTGTGGCGCAGCTCGGCGCTCACGACCATCGACGTGGCGGGCGTCCGGAGCAACGGCTACAGCTTCCAGGTCGAGATGAACTACCGGAGCGTGCAGCACGGCCTGAAGATCGTCGAGCTCCCGATTCATTTCGCCGACCGCCGTGAGGGCGAGAGCAAGATGAGTCTCAAGGTGCAGCTGGAGTCGGCGCTGATGCCGCTGTCCCTGCGCCGCCGTTCCCGTTCCCGCTAGTCAGAGCCTGTCGCCCGTCGCGCTGGCGCCGGCGGCACGCGCAGAACCGGGCGGGCTCTGCTGAGCCCGCCCGTCCCTTTTTCCGGCTGCCTTCCGGCAGCCGGCTGACTACGCGGCCACCGCCGCGGCCGAGCTGGCCGGCTCCAGCGCGAGCTCGAGCACCTCGCGGACATCGCTGACCGGGTGGATGTCGAGAGCCTCGCGGACCTTCTCCGGCACATCCTCCAGGTCCGGCTCGTTCCGCTTCGGGATCAGCACGGTGGTGATCCCGAAGCGGTGCGCTGCCAGCAGCTTCTGCTTGACGCCGCCGATGGGCAGCACCCGCCCGGTGAGCGACACCTCGCCGGTCATCGCCACGTCGGAGCGGACGAGCCGGCCGGACAGCAGCGACGCCAGCGCCGTCGTCATCGTGACGCCCGCGCTCGGGCCGTCCTTCGGGACCGCTCCGGCCGGCACGTGGACGTGCACGCCGCGCTCCTTCAGGTCGCCGACCGGCAGCTCCAGCTCAGCGCCGTGCGACCGAAGGTAGGACAGCGCGATCTGCGCCGACTCCTTCATCACGTCGCCCAGCTGCCCGGTCAGGGTCACGCCGGTCGCGCCGGTCTCCGGGTCGGCCAGCGACGCCTCGATGAACAGCACGTCGCCGCCGGTTCCGGTCACGGCCAGTCCGGTCGCAACGCCCGGCACCGCGGTCCGCTCGCCGGACTCCGGGGTGTGGCGCGGGTGGCCCAGGTAGCCGGTCAGGTCACCGGCGTCCACGGTGACCGGCAGCGTCGCCGTCCCGGACTCTGCCTGGGCCGCGACCTTGCGCAGCACCCTGGCAATCGTCCGCTCCAGCGACCGCACGCCCGCCTCCCTGGTGTACTCGGCGGCAAGCGCGTGCAGCGCGTCGTCGGTCAGCGTGACGTCAGCCACCTCGAGCCCGGCCCGGTCCAGCTGCCGTGGCAGCAGGTGGCCGCGCGCGATCGTGACCTTCTCGTCCTCGGTGTAGCCGTCCAGCGTGATGAGTTCCATCCGGTCAAGCAGCGGCGCCGGGATGGAGTCCACCACGTTCGCCGTCGCGATGAACAGCACGTCGGACAGGTCAAGCTCGACCTCGAGGTAGTGGTCGCGGAAGGTGTGGTTCTGCGCCGGGTCGAGCACCTCGAGCAGCGCCGCCGTCGGATCACCCCGGTAGTCGGCGCCCAGCTTGTCGACCTCGTCCAGCAGGATCACCGGGTTCATGGAGCCCGCCTCGGTGACGGCACGGACGATACGGCCGGGCAGCGCGCCCACGTAGGTACGCCGGTGACCGCGGATCTCGGCCTCGTCCCGGACGCCGCCGAGCGCCACCCGGGCGAACTTGCGTCCCATCGCGCGGGCGACAGACTCGCCCAGCGAGGTCTTGCCCACTCCGGGCGGGCCGCCGAGGGCCATCACCGCACCGCTGCGGCGGCCGCCGACGAGCTGCAGGCCGCGGTCCGAGCGCCGCTTGCGCACGGCCAGGTACTCGATGATCCGGTCCTTGACGTCATCCAGCCCCGCGTGATCGGCATCCAGCACCGCTCGCGCGCCGGTGATGTCGTAGGCGTCCTCCGTCCGCTCGTTCCACGGGATCTCCAGGAGCGTGTCCAGCCAGGTCCTGATCCAGCCGGCCTCCGGCGACTGGTCCGAGCCGCGCTCGAGCTTCGCCGCCTCCTTCAGCGCCGCCTCGCGGACCTTCTCCGGGAGGTCGGCAGCCTCGATCCTGGCCTGGTAGTCCTCCTCCTCCGAGGCGGGCTTCCCGTCCAGCTCGGCCAGTTCCTTCCGGATGGCGGCGAGCTGCTGGCGAAGCAGGAACTCACGCTGCTGCTTCTCCATGCCTTCCTTGACGTCGTTGCTGATGGTCTCGGCGACGTCCAGCTCGGCCAGGTGCTCACGGGCCCAGCCGACGAGCAGCTCCAGCCGCGCCTGCGGGTCGCTAGTCTCCAGCAGCTGGAGCTTCTGCTCCACGCTCAGGTAGCCGGCGTAGCCAGCACTGTCAGCCAGGGCGGAGGGGTCGGTAAGGCGCTGCAGGACGTCGACGAACTGCCAGGCGCCGCGCTTCTGCAGAATGGTCGCGGCCAGCCCGCGGTACTCACGGGCGAGGTCGGCCGCCTGCGGGGCGGCCTCCGGCTCGTCGACGAGCGTGCCCTCGACCCACAGGGCCTGGCCCGGTCCGACGGTGCCGGTGCCGATGATGACCCGGTCCGTGCCGCGGACGACTGCCGCCCGCTCGCCGCTCGGCAGCCGGCCGACCTGCTCGATCGTGGCCAGCGTGCCGACCCGGGTGTACTTGCCGTCCGGCCGCGGCACCAGGAGCACCTGGGCTTTGGCATCGCCGCCGGCGGCAGCCGCGGCGAGCTGGGCAGCCTCGATAGCTGCTCGCGGCTCGGCAGCGGTGAGGTCAAGCGGCACCACCATTGTCGGCAGGACAACTGTGTCATCCAGCGGCAGCACCGGCAGCGAGAGAGTCTCGGCCATTACAGAGGTCACTTCCTCCGAAGCGTAGGCATTGCTCACGTAATTACGAGGCTACAAGCAAAGTTGCAGGTTCTTTGTTCCCCTGCTGGGAGAGAGTTCACGCTGAGCGGACACGCGTCCCGAATGCGGCGATTTGCGTGCTCCGGGACTCGGCGGCTGCCAGCTCGGGGGCGCCAGTCTCTTCGTCGGCGAACTAGTGCTGGCCCTCGTAGTTACCCGGCAGTACTAGCGCTGCGCCAGCCCAGCATGTTCCCCCGGACGGCTTCCCGGTCCCGGCCAGGGTGTGGCGGCCCTTCAGCCCATCGGATAGCGGCGCATGCCTACGGCGTAGTCGCAGCCGGCTCCCAGCCCGACGTAGCCGGCCGCGTTCCTGAGGAACTCATCGGGATCGAAGTCGGTGCCCAGCCCGGTCAGGTAGGCACCATGCGCCCGCAGCGACTCCACTCCGAGGCCGATTGTCTGCGTGACGTCGGCGAAGTGGGTGGGGCTTTCCGTCCCGACCACGTACGCGTCTCTGACGTGCGCAGCGGGCAGTCCGAGGTCGCGGAACACCCACTCGTTCGCGGCGTCCCGGCAGGCATCAAGCGCGGCAGTCCCGACCGCCCGGTGGTCGGCGTGGTTGACCGGGCCGTCCTCGCCCCAGGTGAAATCGAAGCTCATGGTGAGCACGACATCAGGCTGGAGCTGTCGGAAGACTCTGGCCAGGTCCCGTCGCAGCGGCAGGCCGTATTCGATGACTCCGTCGGAATGGCCGAGGAACATGACTTCTGAGACGCCGACCACCGAGGCGCTGCGCCGCTCCTCCTGCTCGCGAAGCGGCCCGGCCTCGGCCGGATCCTGCCCGGCGATACCCGCCTCGCCGCTAGTGACCAGAACGTAGGAGACGTGCTTGCCCTGGCTCGTCCAGCGGGCAACCGCCGCGGCCGCCCCGTACTCCAGGTCGTCCGGATGTGCCACCACGCACACCGCCCGGTCCCAGTCCTCGGCCATTGGCTGCATGACGTGTCCGCCTTCCGCTCTGCCTGCCTGGTCTGCCTGCGCGTGCTGGCGCCACTATTCAATCGTGGCGCCCCGGCCTGCGGCGTAAGCTGCGGCGTTGTGCTGCCCAGTGTCCAGGCGATCAGGTACGTGACTCCGCTGCGTGAGGGCGGCTCGCTGCCGGCGGTCATGGAAGCTGACGACGACGGGACTTACGTGGTCAAGTTCCGCGGCGCGGGTCAGGGCCGCAAGGCGCTCGTCGCCGAGGTGATCTGCGCTGGCCTTGCCCGCGCCTGCGGCCTCGCCGTCCCCGACCAGGTAGCGGTCGGGCTCGATCCGGCGCTGGCGCCCGGCGAGCCGGACCAGGAGATTCAGGACCTGCTGCGCGCCAGCGAGGGACTGAACCTGGGCGTGGACTTCCTGCCCGGCGCGCTGGATTTCGAGACCGGCGCCGCCACGGTAGACGCCGGACTGGCCGGCCGCATCATCTGGTTCGACGCGCTGGTCGCGAACGCGGACCGCTCCTGGCGCAATCCGAACATGCTGCTCTGGCACGGCCGCCTCTACCTCATTGATCATGGGGCGGCGCTGACATTCCAGCACCGCTGGGCCGGCGCCGCGGCCGCCGCCGAGCGACCGTACAACATTGCCGAGCACGCGCTGCTCGGCTGCGGCGCCCTGGTCGCAGATGCTGATGCCGAGCTCGCGCCGCTGCTCACCGAAGCGGTCCTGGCTGACGCGGCGCGGCAGGTTCCCGACGACTGGCTGGCCGGGGATCCGGAGTTCGGCAGTGCCGGCCAGGCCCGTGCGGCCTACGTCGCGCAGCTAGCGGCGAGGCTGGCGGCACGGCCACGCTGGCTCCCGCCCCTGGCCGCCGCCGCCCGGGCCGGGCTGGCCAGCGTGACGACCGCCGATCGCGCCGGACGCCGGACCGGCAGGCCAGCGTGGCTGACCCCGGCCAGCGGCACTGCGCCCGGACGCACGGGCCCGGCACGGCACGATCCGGGCCGTCCGGGTGGCGCGGCTGGCCATGACGGCGGGCCGGCGCTATGACCGGCCAGCCGCAGCCGTTCGAGTACGCCATCCTCCGCGTCGTTCCGCGAGTGGACCGGGGCGAGGCCATCAACGCGGGGATCCTGCTGTACTGCCGGCCGCTCGGTTACCTCAGGGCGCTCGTCGAACTCGATACCGCACGGCTGCTGGCGCTCGATCCGGCAGCGGACGTGGCCGCGATCGAGCGGGCGCTCGCCGCGATCACGCGGGTCTGCGAGCAGGACCCGGAGGCCGGCCAGGCGGGCCTGCAGGACATCGGCCGGCGGTTCGGCTGGCTCACGGCGCCGCGCAGCACGGTCGTCCAGCCGGGCCCGGTCCACACTGGCCTGACGAGCGACCCGGAAGCGCAGGCGCAGCGCCTGCTGCGCGCGCTGGTATGGCGCCCTGGTGAGGGGGCAGCGCCAGGTCAGGACCGGCAGGGGGGCCAGGCGGGCTAAGTCCGCCGGCGGGCCTGGGCCCCGGCTGGCTAAGCTTGGTGACCGTAATGCCCTGGCAGTCAGCGAGGTCAGCACATCGCTGACGGCTTTCCCCCGCCGGGGTCAGGTGAGGGGAGCGGGCAGCAGATGCAGAGCACCGTCGTGCAAGAAGACGCCGCGGCGCCTTCGGCCGCCACTGTCGAGCAGGATTCAGCCATGCGGGGAACCGAGGAACGCGCGCCGCTCAAGGTGGCGCTGCTTGGCTGCGGCGTGGTCGGGTCGCAGGTCTACCGGCTGCTGACTGAGCAGTCCGCTGACCTCATGGCACGAGCGGGGGCACGGCTGGACATTGTCGGCGTTGCCGTCCGCGATCCGGGCCGCCCGCGTGATGTCCCGGTCAATCCCGCACTGCTGACAACCGAAGGCATGGAACTGGTCACCAGGCCAGATGTTGACATCGTCATCGAGCTGATCGGCGGCATCGAGCCAGCCAGGAGCCTGCTGCTGGCCGCACTCAGCGCCGGCAAGTCGGTGATCACGGCAAACAAGGCGCTCGTCGCCTCGGACCGGGCCGTGCTGCACAAGACCGCCAGCCAGGCTGGGGCCGACCTCTACTACGAGGCCGCCGTGGCCGGCGCGATCCCGCTGCTGCGGCCCTTGCGCGAGTCGCTGGCCGGTGACGAGGTCCGCCGCGTTCTCGGGATCGTCAACGGCACGACGAACTTCATCCTGGACCGGATGGACACATCCGGCGCCGACTTCAGCGTGGCGCTCGCCGAGGCGCAGGCGCTGGGATACGCCGAGGCTGATCCGACCGCGGACGTGGCCGGCTTCGACGCGGCCTTCAAGGCCGCCATCCTGGCCAGCATCGCGTTTCATACCGAAGTGACGGCCGACGATGTGTACCGCGAGGGCATCCTGTCGGTGACGGCGGCCGATATCGCGAGCGCCAAGGCGATGGGCTGCGTGGTCAAGCTGCTGGCGATCTGCGAGCGCGCCAGTGGCGGCATCTCCGCCCGGGTATATCCCGCCATGATCCCGCGCACCCACCCGCTGGCCGCCGTGCGCGAGGCCTACAACGCGGTCTTCATCGAGGCGGAGGCTGCCGGGCGGCTCATGTTCTACGGGGCGGGAGCGGGCGGCCAGCCGACCGCTAGCGCGGTGCTCGGTGACACCGTCGCTGTCGCGAGGAACCTCGCCGCCGGCCTGCGCGGGCCGGATTCCTCCACCTACGCGCAGCTGCCGCTGGTGCCGTTCGGAGATGCGCGGACAAGCTACTACGTCCAGCTTGACGTGGCCGACCGGCCGGGCGTGCTGGCGCCAGTGGCGGACGCGTTCGCCCAGCAGGGCGTCTCCATCAAGGCGGTACGGCAGGAAGGCCTCGGCGAGGAGGCCAACCTGATCATCATGACTCACCCGGCACGGGAGGCGGCCCTGGCCAAAACCGTCGCCATGCTCGGGGCTATGGAGGCGGTGCGCAACGTGGACAGCGTCATGCGCGTCGAGGCACTGGAGGGGGAGTGACCACCGCGATGACTGGCCGTGCGCCCTGGCGCGGCATCATCGCCGAGTACGCCGCCAGCCTGCCAGTGCCGCCCGGCGTCCCGGTGGTCACTCTCGGCGAGGGCGGCACGCCGCTGCTGCCGGCACCGGTGCTGTCCGAGCTGACTGGCTGCTCGGTCTACCTCAAGGTCGAGGGCGTCAACCCGACCGGCTCTTTCAAAGACCGCGGCATGACGGTCGCCGTTACGCTCGCCGCTGCCCGCGGCGCGCAGACGGTCATCTGTGCCTCGACCGGCAACACCAGCGCTAGTGCTGCTGCCTATGCAGCCAGGGCCGGCCTGGCCTGCGCGGTGCTCGTGCCGCGGGGGAACGTGGCAATCGGCAAGCTGGCCCAGGCGCTCGCGCACGGCGCCCGGCTTCTGCAGATCGACGGCAACTTTGACGACTGCCTCGAGCTGGTGCGCAAGCTTGCGGCCGACTACCCGGTGGCGCTCGTCAACTCCGTCAACCCCGAGCGCCTGCAAGGCCAGAAGACGGCGTCCTTCGAGATCGTGGACGCGCTCGGAGACGCCCCCGACGTGCACTGCCTGCCGGTCGGCAACGCCGGGAACATCTCGGCCTACTGGCTCGGCTACCAGGAGTACCGGGCCGGCGGCCGGGCGACGAAGACGCCCCGGATGCTCGGTTACCAGGCCGCAGGCGCCGCGCCGCTGGTGCTCGGCCAGCCGGTACTGAATCCGGTGACTGTCGCCACCGCGATCCGCATCGGCAACCCGGCATCCTGGCATCTCGCCGAGGACGCCAGTGCCGCGTCAGGCGGCCTCATCGGCTCGGTGACCGACGAGGCCATCCTGGACGCTTATCGGCTGCTGGCCGCACGCGAGGGAGTCTTCGGCGAGCCGGCCTCGGCGGCTGGTGTCGCTGGCCTGCTGCAGGCCAGCGCAGCCGGCCAGATCGCGCCAGGCTCAGTCGTCGTCTGCACGATCACCGGGCACGGGCTGAAGGATCCCGAGACTGCGGTGGCTGGTGCGCCGCCGCCGGTCACCATCGCTGTCGACGTCGGTGCCGCGGCCGCCGCGCTGAACCTGCGATGACGGGACGCTGATGGCTTGCTGGGCTGACCAGCCGGTGACCGTTCAGGCTCCGGCGACCAGCGCGAACCTGGGCCCTGGCTTCGATTCACTGGGACTGGCGCTGAGCCTGTACGACACAGTCCGGGCGAGCATCCTGCCGTCAGGGCTCGAGGTGACGGTGACGGGGGCCGGCGCTGACGCGGCTGGCCGCGGCGATGAGCACCTCGTCATCCGCGCAATGCGGGCTGCCTTCGCCGTCATCGGCGCGCACCCGCCAGGTATTGCCGTGAACTGCGGGAACGACGTGCCACAAGGCTTCGGCCTTGGCTCGTCCGCGGCCGCCATCGTCTGCGGACTGCTGGCAGCCAGGGCACTCGCCGGCGAGGACGGGGCCGCGGCGCTGCCCGCGGGCGCGCTGCTGCGCCTCGCCACGGAGCTCGAGGGCCATCCGGACAACGTGGCCGCCTGCCTGAGCGGGGGTCTGACGATCTCGTGGACCACGGCCGGCGGCCCGGCCGTTGCCCGGCTGGCGCCGCTGCCGGAGCTGGCCCCGGTGCTGTGCGTGCCCGCCGTGCCCCTCGCCACCGTGACCGCGCGCAAGGCGCTGCCCGACCTGGTACCGCACGCTGATGCGGCGGCGAACTCGGCCAGGGCAGCCCTGCTGATCGCGGCACTTACCAGCCGGCCGGACCTGTTGCTCGCGGGGACCGAGGATTTCCTGCACCAGCCGTACCGGGTCGCGGCGATGCCCGCCACCGCGGCACTGGTTTCCCGGCTCCGGGATGCTGGCATCGCCGCGGTGGTCTCCGGTGCCGGTCCGTCAGCCCTGGCCCTGACAGTTGACGGCCAGGGCCCGGACAGCGCCGACGTGGCCCGGATCGCCGCCGACGCGGCGGATCCGTGGCAGGTGCTGCCGCTCCCGGTCGACACTGCAGGCGCGCGGCTGCTTCCCGGCTAAATCGCGCTCGGATGCCTGCAGCCCGCCAGACTCTGTGGCTGTCCGGTCATCGGCGCGACGCCGGCTGCCGCCGGAGCAGCCTGGTCGCTACCGTGGTGGCCATGTTGCCGGAGGCATCACGTGGCTGCTAGTCAGGCAGTCCCGTCCGGACCTGCGGAGCGTCCTGGCTTGCTGCTGATCGCCCGCGAGTGGGGCCGGATCGGCATCACCGGATTCGGCGGGCCGCCTGCGCACATAGCGCTGCTGCGCCGGCTGTGTGTCGATCGGACTGCCTGGCTCTCAGCGGCTGAGTTCGAGGACGGCATCGCGGCGACGTCACTGCTGCCCGGCCCGGCTTCCACCCAGCTGGCTATCTTCTGCGCCTGGCGGCTGGGCGGTCCGCTCGGGGCGCTGATCGGCGGCGTCTGCTTCATCGTGCCCGGGCTGATCATCATCCTGGCGCTGTCGGTACTGTTCCTGGCGCACTCGCCGCCAGCGTGGGTAACCGGTGCGGCCGCCGGAGCGGGCGCCGCGGTTCCGGCCGTCGCGGTCACCGCAGCCATTGGCCTGGCGCCGGCGAGCTGGCGCCGCGCCAGGTCTGCTCGGCCGCCTGCGGCAGGCTCGGCTGCGCCAGGTCCGGCTGCGGCAAAGCCGGCTGCGGCAGGGCCGGCTGTAACAGGTCCGGCTGCGGCAGCGACGGCCGCGGCGGGCCCGGATCAGGCTCAGCCGGAGTCGGCTGGCGCGAGCCGGGCTGGTATCCGCATCCCGCCAGTACGGGCCGCCACCGCGCGCTGGCTTGCCTACCTGGTGGCCGGCGGGGTCGCGGCGAACCTTGCCGGTCAGTACCTGGTTGCCGTGCTGCTCGGCTGCGGCCTGGCTGAGTGGCTGGCCAGCCGGCCCGCGTCGCCGGGACAGCGAAGCGCGCTGCTCGCCCCGCTGGCCGCGAAAGCGATCACCGCCGGCGTGCTCGGCTCGCTGGCCTGGGAGGCGCTGAAGGTCGGCGCGCTGTCATTCGGCGGCGGATTCGTCATCATCCCGCTGATGCAGCACGACGCGGTGCACACCTATCACTGGATGACGAGCGCGCAGTTCCTGAGCGCGGTCGCGCTCGGCCAGGTGACGCCCGGACCGGTGGTGCAGACGGTGGCCGTCGTCGGCTACGCGGCCGCGGGCATACCGGGCGGCCTCCTTGCAGCGGTGATTGCGTTCGCGCCGTCGTTCGCATTCGTGCTGGCGGGCGGGCGGCACTTCGACCGGTTCCGGCGCAGCGCGACCGCGCAGGCCTTCCTGTCCGGCTCGGGACCTGCCGCGATCGGCGCCATCGCTGGCGCGGCCGTCACGCTCGGCTTCGGACTGACGCAGCTGTGGCAGGTCGCCGTGCTGGCTGCGGCAGCCGTCTGGCTAGTGGCGTTCCGCCGCGGTGTGGTCAGCGCCATTCTGGCCGCGGCGGCTGTCGGCATCATCGTCACGCTCGCCGGCGCCGCGCCCTGACCAGCCGGTCAGTCCCGTCAGCCGGCCAATGCCGTCAGCGGGGCAGTGCCGTCAGCGGGGCAGTGCCGTCAGCGGGGCAGTGCCGTCAGCGGGCAGTGCCGTGAGCCAGACAGCGCAGCCAGCCAAGCCGGGCCGCCGCCGTGAGCCGGTCAGGCCGCCGCTGTCAGCCGGGCCTTCGTGTCGGCACGGAGCGCAGGAATGTCGGTGCCCGTGGCCGTCAGGATGGCCAGCGCGCCGTTGCTCTTCTGGTCCAGGATGCCGAGGAGAAGGTGGCCGGACGAGATCTCCCGCTGGCCCTGAGCGTGGGCCTGGCGAACGGCCCCGGACAGCGCCTGCCGCGTGTCGTCTGCGGCACGGAGGCTACTCCGGCCCGGAACGGGCGTTAGGTCCAGCGCGCCGGGACCGAAGGCGGCGTCGGTAGCCCGACGAACGGTGTCCAGGTCGATGCCCAGCGTGGACAGCGCGTCGGCGTCGAGTCCGGCGGACACGTCGTGGTGACCGCGCGGCAGCCGCGAGCGCAGCGAGTCCGGATCGAGGCCGGCCGCAATCAGCAGCTCCGCGGCCAGACCGGGCTCGCGCAGTAGCCCGAGCAGCAGATGCTCGCTGCGGACCTTGTCCTGCCCGGCCAGGTGTGCTTCCTGGCGAGCGTCGAAGAAAGCCTGCCGGGCGGCGGGCTCGAACCTCTCAAACATTGCCACCTCCCGAGCGGCGCCGTCCCCGGCGGGTAGCTGCGTCAGGGCCTTCGTCTGGCAGGCCGGCGAGCAGCCTGCTGTGTTTCTTGTGTACGGCCTGCTTGCTGACGCCGAGGAACAGCGCGATCTCCTGCCAGGACCAGCCGCGAGCGCGGGCATTGCGCACCTGGAGCGCCTCAAGTCGTTCAGCCAGCTCGCGGAGCGCTCTCGCGGCCCGCAGTCCCTCCGCGGGGTCCTGACCGCTCGCGGCCTCGGCCAGCGCGGTCTCATTTGTCATATCGTCAATCTATGTTGACGCTCACGAGTTTGTCAACCAAGGTTGACTTTACATCCAGTCCAGCGGAACGAATCCCCCGCCATGGTCTATAACGCCGACCTAGCGCGCTGGAACCGGTGAAAAGTCAACTATGGTTGACGGATGAGTCCGGCTCCAGGGCCGCGCGGCGTCGGCTGGCAACCGCGCGCACTCGGTTGGTAGCCGGGCTGTGTCGGTCGGTAACCGCGCGCCGCGTCTTCGGGGCCCGCGCAGCGGTTAGTGGCGGCGCCGGGTGCACCGGCTGGTCGGACTGGTCAGCAACCGCGCGCCGCCGTCTTCGGGCCGGCGCGGCGGTTAGTGGCCGCGCGGGTGCACCGGCTGGTCGGACTGGTCAGCAACCGCGCGCCGCCGTCTTCGGGCCCGCGCAGCCGGTTAGTTGCCGCGCAGGTGTCACCCGGGCAGTCCGGATCCGTCACTGCCGCGCGCCGCGTCTCCGAGCGTGCCAGGGTCTCCCACCAGCGCGCCGAGCCGCCCGGCCGCGCGCCGCCGGTTTAGTACTCGTCGTGCAGCCGGATCCAGCTCATGGTCGGGTCCTGCGGCCAGCCGGCGGGCGAGTCCTCCCAGGCTTCCTGCCGCCCGTACGGGGTCAGGTCGAGCAGGTTGAAGTCGGTCCGGAGCCGGTCCACCCCGCGGGCCGTGGTGAAGTAGGTCCGGAACACCTCGTCCTCGTCCCGCAGCAGAACGCTCAGTCCGAAATTCTGCAGGCCGAGATCGTCATTGAAGGAGCTGCCCCCGGACGAGTAGTACGGGAGCGTCCAGCCGAACCGCCGCCGCACCGCCTCGAACTCCTCCTGCGGCGCGCGGGCCATGAGGATCAGCCGGGTGTCCCTGGCGTTCAGGTGCCACTGCCCCTGCGCGAGGTTGTCGGTGAACGAGCAGCACCCGCCGCACAGCCAGTCCTGCCCCGGCTCCAGCATGACGTGATAGATGACCAGCTGCCGGTGGTCGTCGAAGAGCCCGGTGAGCCCGACCTCGCTCCCGTCCGGCCCGGTGAAGCGGTACCTGCTCGTGTCGAGCGCCGTCATCGGCAGCCTGCGCCGCTCAGCGGCCAGCGCGTCCAGCGCCCTGGTCTGCTCCTTCTCCCTGACCAGGAGTGCCTCTCGCGCCACCTGCCACTCCTGTGCTGATACGACCGCTGGCCTGTTCACTGGTGACTCCCTCGGGCTATCGAGTTCCTTCAGGAAACTCACGCTAACACAATAAGTTCCTTGAGGGAACGTGCTCACGATAGACTCGGTCTCATGCAGCGCACGGACTTCGGGGAGATGGCCTGTTCCATCGCGCGGACGATGGACGTGATCGGCGAGCCCTGGTCACCGCTGGTGCTGCGGAATGTCTTCATCGGCATCACCAGGTTCGATCAGCTGCAGCACAGCCTTGGCATCTCCCGCAAGGTGCTGGCCGAGCGGCTGAAGTGGCTCACCGACAACGAGGTGCTTGAGCGGCGGCAGTACAGCGACAGGCCGCCGCGCCATGAATACGTCCTCACCGCCCGGGGCCAGGAGCTGGTCGAGGTGCTCATGGTCATGGTCCGCTGGGGAGACCGCTGGCTCGCGGGCGAGGCGGGGCCGCCCGTGCTCTACCGGCACCAGGCCTGCGGCCAGATCAGCCACGTCGAGCTGACCTGCTCTCAGTGCGGCGAGCCGATGCACGCGACCGGAATCGACGTGCTTCCGGGCCCTGGATCGGCGCCCGTCGCCTCAGCGTGACCGGCCGGCCTGTACCCCGGTCAGCGTGGCAAGTACGTACTCGCCGAGCGAGGCCAGATCGTAGCCGCCCTCCTGGATGGCCGCGACCGGCCCCAGCCGTCCGATGAGATCGCCCGCCGACCGGTACGCGGCCGCGGTTACCTGCAGCGGGCTTTCCGGGTCGGCGGCCGCGGCATCGACGCCGAGTGACAGCACGATGGCGTCGGCTGCGAAGTCCCGGACCAGCGCGCACAGGTCATCGACCGCCGCCAGCCAGACGTCATCGCCACTGCCAGGCGCCAGCGGGAGGTTGCAGGTGAAACCCCGACCTGCCCCGTTCCCGTCCTCGTTGGCGAAGCCCAGGTAATGCGGGAACCAGCGGGCTCCGGGATCGACGTGCACACTCGCGTACAGCACGTCCGCCCGGTCGTAGAAGATCGACTGAGTGCCGTTACCGTGATGCGCGTCGATGTCGACGATGGCGACCCGGGCCGCGCCGGCCTGGCGGAGCGACTGGGCCGCGACGGCCGCGTTGTTCAGGTAGCACGAGCCCCCGTAGCCGGCGGCCGGCGTGGTGGCCGGGCGGCCGGCATAGCGCGTACGCCGCCGGGTGGCCGGCCGCGATCAGTCCGGCCGCCGCGGCGGCGGAGTCGGCGGCGGCGCGGATCGCGGCCCAGCTGCCCGGCCCGAGCAGCGTCATCGTGTCGTAGCAGAACAGCCCGGTCTGCGCGTGCACAGCGGCGGGCAGGCGCGCGGGCATCTCGCCGAGCATTGCCGCGGTCGGGAACACGTACGGCACGACCCGGTCCCGGCCGTACTGAGCTGGGTAGCCAGCCGCCTCCCAGTCAGCCCAGATCGTCGACAGGTGCCTGATCAGGGCGCCGTCGTGGACCGCCAGCAGGGCGTCAGGGTCGTGCGGGCCGGCAGGCAGGACCGTCGCCCCGGCGGCGGTCAGGGCGGCGAGGATCACCCTGGCCCGGTCCGGCACCTCGGTGCCTTCGTCGCGCTGGCCGAGCCAGACCTCGCCGCCGGGTTCGTGCAGCAGGCAGTCCTCGTCCCACACAACGGGAAACCCGCTCAGGCCACCCTCGATGGTCATCAGCCCCGCCCTTCCGTGGCATGCTCGCGGGGTGAGGCTAGCGAATGGACAGGCCACCCGCGCGCGTGACCTGGGCATCAGGATAGGAGTCCTGCCAGCCGGGCCGACCGCCTCGATCGCGGACGTGCCGGGTGTCGGCGTCGGGCACGTGACGGTCTGGCGAGACGAGCGGCTCCGCCCGCTGGCCGCGGCGTGGCCAGGACTGGTGTGACGGTTATTGACCCGGGCGGCAGTACCTTCGCCAGTCCGGTGCCGGCCGGCGGCGCGGTGCTCAATGGCGCCGGGGAGTGCACCGGGTTCGTGGCCCTGTCCGAGTGGGGACTGGTCGAGACGCCGGTGTTCCTGACCTCGACCATGCAGGTCGGCCGGGTCTATGACGCCGCCTGCGAGCTGCTCATGGCGGAGGAGCCGCTGATCGGGATGCAGGACGTGATCATTCCGGTCGTGGCTGAGTGCGACGACAGCTTCCTGTCCGATCCGCGCCGGATGCAGGTCAGCGCCGCCGACGTCAGCGTTGCGTGGCAGGCGGCAAAGGCCGCCGGGGCCGCGGCCGCGCGGGAGGCACCCGCCGAGGGGGCAGTCGGCGCGGGCACCGGGATGACCTGCCTCGGCTTCAAGGGCGGCATCGGCACAGCGTCCCGCCTGGTCCCGTCCGGGCACACGGTCGGCGTGCTGCTGCTGTCGAACTTCGGTGACCAGGAGCGGCTGACGGTGGACGGCGTTCCGGTCGGAAGGCTGCTGCCGCTGGCACGCGAGACGGCGGAGCGCCGCAGCCGGCGGCCGCCGGCCGGATCGTGCATCACGGTCGTCGTGACCGACGCGCCGCTGGACGCGGCCGCCTGCACGCGGCTCGCCCGGCGCGCGGGCCTGGGCCTGGCCAGGACGGGATCGACCGGACATCATGGCAGCGGCGAGATCTTCCTCGCTCTGGCAACCGGGCTCCGCGCTCCGCGCGGCGAGGCCGGCGCCGCGGTCGGTGCGCAGATCGCCGGCCGCGGCCTTGACCCGTTCTTCGCCGCGGTCGTGGAGGCAACTGAGGAGGCCGTGCTCAACAGCATGCTGACGGCACCGACCGTCACGGGGCGGGACGGCAACATCTCGCCCGCGCTGCCCGCCGGGCGGGTCAGGGAACTGCTCACCACGGCCGGGCGGATCAGCCCGGCCGCTGTTCGCGCCGGGCCTGGCGCCGGGCCGGCTGCCCGGCCGGCGGCGTCGGCAGTTCGCTGTAGCAGGGCCTGATGGATGCACCGCGCGCACCGCGCAGGCCAGTGGTCAGGGAACTGCACGGCCGCCGCGACACCGACAACTACGCCTGGATGCGGGATCACGACAGCGCTGACTTCCGGGACTACCTGGCCGCCGAGCGCGCCTATTACGACGCGCAGACGAGCCAGCTGGCCGACCTGACCGCCGCCCTCTGCGAGGAGGCCGCCGGCCGGGAATCGACCGCGGCCGAGGACTCAGTGAGCTGGACGCTCCGCGGCTACCGGTACTGGCACCGCACGCCCGCCGGCGCCGAGGGCAGGCAGCTACTCCGTGCGCCGGTGCTGGCCGAGGGCGGCAGCCCTGCGGGTCCGGGCGGTCCGGACGGTCCGGACGGCTCGGGCGGCTCGGACGGCTCGGGCGGCTCGGGCGGCTGGGGCGGTGGCGAGGACCGGCCGCAGGCCGGGCAGCTGCTGCTGGACGAGAACGCGCTCGGCGCAGCGACCGGCTACGTCGAGATCGGCGTGGCCGAGCCAAGCCCGGATGACCGGCTGCTGGCCTGGTCGGCTGATACCTCGGGCGCGGAGATCTACGAGCTCAGGTTCGCCGAGATCGAGACCGGCTCGCAGCTGGCTGAGGTGATCGCCCGCAGCTATCCGGGTGGTGCCTGGTCAGCTGACTCGGCCCAGTTCTTCTACCTGGTGCCAGACGAGCTGAACCGCCCTTGGCAGGTCTGGCGGCATGCCGTCGGTTCCGCTGCGGTTAGCGATGCGCTGGTCTACCAGGAATCCGATGCGCGCTTCGAGCTCACTCTCGCGGCGTCGCGCAGCGGCGAGCTGGTCATCATCACCGCGGCGTCCCGCGACACCACCGAGGTCTGGCTGATCCCGGCAAACCGGCCGCTGTCCGCTCCCGTCGTGGTCGAGCCGCGGCGGCGCGGTGTCGAGTACCGGGTCGATCACGCGGCGGTTCCCGGCGGCAGCGGCGAACTGCTGATCGTTACCGACGACGGGCATGCCGAGTTCACGCTGATGCGGGCGCCGGTCGCGGCACCGGGCCGGGTCGGCTGGACGCCGGTCGGCTGCCCGTCGGTCGCGCCGGCCCGGCCGGATACCCGGCTCGTGCGCTGCGATGTGCTCGCCGGGCACCTCCTGCTGACGCTGCGCCGGGACGGCGCCCCGCTGCTGGCCATCACCGGGCCGGACGGAGCGCAGGCCACCGAGGTCCGTCCCGAACTGGCGGCCGGGGCCATCGCAGTCCAGTACGCGACGGACTACGAGTCGACTGCGGTGGTCGTAGTCGAGGAGTCGCTCATCGAGCCGCCGCGCTGGTCCGAGCTGGACCTGGCTGCCGGCGTCCGGCGGGAGCTGAAGCGGGCGCCGGTTCCGCACTACGACGCCCGGCGTTATCGCACCACGCAGCTGTCTGCCACGGTGGCCGACGGCACGCGGGTGCCGGTCTCGCTGGCCTTCCGGGCCGGAACCCCGCTGGACGGGACCGCGCCTTGCGTGCTCTACGGCTACGGCGCCTATGAGGCATGCCTGGACGCCGAATTCGACCGCGGCCTGCCGTCGCTGCTCGACCGCGGCGTCGTGTACGCGGTTGCTCACGTCCGCGGCGGCGGCGAGCTCGGCAGGCACTGGTGGCAGCAGGGCAGGCTGCGGGCCAAGCCTGCTACGTTCAGCGACTTCACCGGTGTCGCGGACTGGCTGGCCGGCGATGCGGCCGGGTCAGCGCCGGTGGTGGACGGCACCAGGATCGTCTCCCGCGGGCTATCAGCCGGCGGCCTGCTGCAAGGTGCCGTGTACTCGCGCGCGCCCGGGCGGTGGCGCGCCGTCGTCGCCGAGGTCCCGTTCGTCGACTGCGTGACCACCATGCTGGACCCGGATATCCCGCTGACGATCAACGAGTGGGACGAGTGGGGCGACCCGCGGGACCCTGAGGATTTCGCCTGCCTGCGCGGCTACTCGCCGTACGACAACCCGCCCGCTGGCCCGCGGCCGGACCTGCTGGTCACCGGCGCCGTGCACGACCCGCGCGTGCTGGTCCACGAGCCGGCGAAGTGGGTGGCGCGCCTGCGCGAGACGGATACCGCGGGCAGCGCGGTGCTGTTCCGGGTCGAGCTCGGCGCGGGCGCGCACACCGGCCCGTCCGGCCGGTTCGGGCACCTGCGCTACGAGGCCGAGGTCCAGGCGTTCATCCTGGCGGCGCTCGGGCTGGCGGGCTAGCTGGCCTCCCGCCAGCCTCGGCTAGCCGAGGCAGTAGTAGACGGCGACCGGAAGCACGCCCCGCGTGCTGCCGGTCCGCTGCGGGATGTGCAGGCAGTGCCGGGAGATCCACACCAGCCGCGGGTCTGTCGTGTGGGGTGACTGCAGGAAGGTTCGGACGTAGTTCGTCCTGATCAGCCGCTGCAGCGTGGCGAGCGTCGGGGCCGGAATGGTGCCGGTGAATCCGCCGATCGGCACGACCTCGTCGCCGCTGGCGTAGATGAACGGCGCCGCGAGCACGGCCGTCTGCGTGGCCATCAGGTACGGCTCGGCCGCGTTGGCGTTCTCGAGCGCGGCCAGGGCGGCCCCGACATCGAAGCCGGCCGCGAGGAACCTGGTGGTGGCCGCCGTCTCACGGGCGGTCTGGAAGGGAGTCTCGAAGGGGCCGAGCCCGCTCGTCACCACCGCGGTCGCAGCGACGGCCGGGGTGATCAGCGCAGCAGTGGCTGTCAGCAGCACGGCGACCGCCGCCACGGCCCCGGTGCGCCGCCACGCAGCCGCGACCAGGCCGCACAGTGCGGCAGCGGCGAGGACGATCAGCGCCGGCCTTAGCCAGCCGGGCAGTCCGGTCCCGCTGCCCGGCAGCAGCCAGGCGGCATAAGCGGCGGTCGCCAGGAGGGCGCCCGCGAGTGCGAGCCAGGACCACACCTGGTCGCGATGCCGCCAGGCCAGCACGATGCCGATGCCGAGCAGCGCGGCGACCGCTGGTGACAGCGCCGCGGTGTAGTAGGTGTTGATCGTCGTGGCGGCAGAGAACGCGGCGAACAGCACCAGCAGCCAGCCGCCCCAGAGCAGCAGCCCGGCGCGGATGAGGTCGGTACGCGGCTCACGACGCCGCGCGATGAGGCCGGCCAGCAGCGCGATCAGCGCGGCTGCCAGGAGCCAGCCGGTGTCGCGGCCCCATTCGCCGGTGAGCAGGCGGTGCCAGGAGGCCGGCGGCGAGATCGTCAGGCCGAGCCTGATGGTCTTGTTGACCAGCTGGTCCGGCGACGCCTGGTCCAGCCGGCCGAGCCCGTTGTAAACGAAGACCTGCTGGAAGACGGAGTTGTTGGTGCTGCCGTCGATGTAGGGGCGCGAGCCGGGCGGCCAGATCGTCACCAGGCTCATCCAGCTCAGCGAGACGGCGACGGCGACCAGCAGCATCGTGCCGCAGCGCCTGGCCCGGTCTGCCCAGCCGCCGGGCGCGGCGGTCAGGTAGCAGACGGCGAGGGCTGGCAGCACCAGCCAGGCCTCCAGCATCTTGGCCTGGAACGCCAGTCCGGTCCACAGGCCGGCCAGCAGGAGCGGCCGCCAGCGGCCAGTGCGGACGGCCGTGACGACCGAGTCGGCGGCCAGGACCGCAAGCAGGATCATCAGGGTGTCGGAGACGTTCCCGCGGTTCAGGGCGGTGGTGGCCGGCGAGACGGCGAGGATGGCCGCCGCGATGAGGCCGGCCGGCGGCCCGGCAAGTCGGCGCACCACGCGGTACAGTACAAGTACGGTGAGCGTTCCCTCGACGACCTGGGGCAGCACGAGCGCCCAGTTGTGCACGCCGAACACTCCGGCCGAGATGGCCTGCAGCCAGAACGCGCCGGGCAGCTTGTCCGTCGTCATCGTCCCGGCCGGATCGAACGCCCCGAAGAAGAAGTTCGACAGGCTCATCGACATGCTGCGCACGGCCGCCGCGTAATAGATCTCGATGTTCACGGGCCGGGTCGCGCGCCACGCGTACGACCAGGCTGACACGGCCGCGACCGCCAGCAGGACCGGCCGCGCCCAGGCCGGCTGCCGCTCCGCCGCAGCCCTGCGAGCCCGGGCCCGCCGCGTCAGGCGCTCGCTGAGCTCGCGCCAGAAATCCAGCCAGGTCTCCGGCGGCGGCTGCTCGGTCACGACGGGCTGCATGACACCGCACCATACCGTCCCGGTTATTGACGGTCAACGTAATTGACTAAGCACCCGGAAGGGGTGCGGGAGCGTGACCTAGCCGACCATCGCCATCAGGCAGCCGTCCCAGTAGCCGGCCACCGCGGGATGACGCCGCCCGCGGATCCCGACCTCCAGCACGCCTGGCCGCAGGCCCCCGACGGGCCGGAAGAAGACAGTGATCCCGGCTGGCAGCGAGGTGGCCGGGATCTCAGCGAATCCGGCCTGGTCATCCGGAGGATCTGTGGCAGCGTGCATCCAGGCGGGCGCTCCGGAGCAGCACAGCCGCGGCCGGGCGGCCCATACCCAGAGCCTGCCGCCGCGGCTGGCAACATGCTGCACCGCACTGGCGCTGATCTCCACCCGCATGTCCTGACCTTAAGCCGCCCCGGCGCTGCGGGCCAGGGACCGCGGGCCCGCAGCTCAGACTGCAGGCAGCTGCCGCCCAAAACAGTCATCTATGCTTGGCCCCAGCCTGGCCCCAGCCTGGTTCCGGACCGCCGGCGAAAGGTGACCGTCGTGGCAGTGAGGCAGCCGGTCCCGGAGCAGCTGCCGGTCCGGATCGGGAACGCCTCCGGGTTTTACGGCGACCGGTTCTCCGCCATGCGCGAGATGCTGGAGGGCGGCGAGCTCGACGTCCTCACTGGTGACTACCTGGCCGAGCTGACCATGCTCATTCTCGGCCGGGACCGGATGCGGGACAGCAGCCTCGGCTACGCACGGACGTTCCTGCGCCAGCTGGAGGACTGTCTCGGGCTGGCGCTCGATCGCGGTGTGGCGATCGTCGCGAACGCTGGCGGACTCAACCCCGCCGGCCTGGCCGGTGCCATCCGCGAGCTCGCGCGGCGGCTCGGCCTCGACCCGAGGATCGGCTACGTCCACGGCGACGATCTGCTGGCGCGCTCGGCTGAGCTCGGCTACGGCGAGCCGGTAGCGGCCAGTGCCTACCTCGGCGGCTGGGGGATCGCGGCCTGCCTGCGGGCGGGCGCCGACGTGGTGGTGACCGGCAGGGTCACGGACGCATCCCTGGTCGTCGGCCCGGCGGCCGCGCGCTTCGGGTGGTCCGCCGATGACTTTGACGCGATCGCCGGGGCCATGGCGGCCGGCCACGTCATCGAGTGCGGCCCGCAGGCGACGGGCGGCAACTACGCGTTCTTCGGCGAGATCCCCGACCTGCGGCATCCTGGCTTCCCGCTCGCGGAAGTGTTCGCGGATGGCTCCAGCGTGATCACCAAGCATCCCGGCACGGGCGGCGCCGTGACGGTGGGGACGGTGACCGCTCAGCTGCTGTACGAGGTGGCCGGTCCGCGGTACGCGGGCCCGGACGCCACCCTCCGGCTGGACTCCGTGCGGCTGAGCCAGGACGGCCGGGACCGGGTCGCGATCACCGGCGTCCGCGGTGAGCCGCCGCCTGCCGAGCTCAAGGTGTCGCTCAATACGCTCGGCGGCTTCCGCAACCAGGTCGAGTTCGTGCTCACCGGCCTGGACATCGAGGCCAAGGCCGGGCTGGTGCACGATCAGCTGGCGGCCGCCCTGCCGCCCGGCGTGCAGTGGGAGCTGGCCCGTACTGACCGTCCGGACGCCGCGACGGAGGAGCAGGCCAGCGCCACGCTGCGGTGCGTGGCCCGCGGCAGCGACCCGAAGGCGATTGGCCGGGTGTTCTCCGGCGCGGCCGTCGAGCTCGCGCTCGCCAGCTATCCCGGCTTCCATCTCACCGCACCGCCGGGAGATGCTCAGCCCTACGGTGTCTTCACGGCCGCCTACCTCGACCGGAGCCAGGTGCCGCAGATCGTGGTCCTGCCTGACGGCCGCTCGGTCGAGGTCGGCGATCCCGGTGTAACGATGGCACTGGAACCCGCCGCGCTCCCGGTCGTGCCGGTCTGGGCAGGCAGCGGGCCGGTGCGCCGCGCGCCGCTCGGCGCCGTGGCGGGCGCCCGCAGCGGCGACAAGGGCGGCGACGCGAACGTCGGCGTCTGGGCCAGGGACGCGGCTGCCTGGCCGTGGCTCGCCGCGACGCTGACCGAGGACAAGCTCCGCGAGCTGCTGCCGGAGGCGGCCGGGCTCCCGGTGACCAGGTACCTGCTGCCGAATCTGCTCGCGGTCAACTTCGTGATCACCGGCCTGCTCGGCGAGGGCGTTGCGGCTGCCGCCCGGTTCGATCCGCAGGCCAAGGCAGTCGGCGAGTGGCTGCGGTCCCGCCTGATCGATGTCCCCGAGGTACTGCTGTGACGGAGCCGCGGGCCGCGCCGGAGCAGGCCCCGGCTGATCCGGAGGAGCACCAGGAGTGAACTTCACCGAGAGCGACGAGCAGAGTGCGCTGCGGGCGGCGGTCGCCGAGCTTGGCGCCGCCTACGGCTATTCGTACTACACGCGGCAGGCACGCAGCGGCGGCCGGCTGACCGAGCTCTGGCAGCAGGCGGCCGGGCTCGGCTTCCTCGGTGTCAACCTGCCCGAGGAGTTTGGCGGGGGCGGCGCCGGGATGTATGAGCTGTCCATCGTGCTGGAGGAACTCGCGGCGGCCGGCTGCGGCCTGCTGATGATGGTGGTCTCGCCGGCGATCTGCGGCACGATCATCGCCAGGTTCGGCACGCAGGAGCAGAAGCAGGAGTGGCTGCCGAAGCTGGCCAGCGGATCGTCGATCATGGCATTCGGCATCACCGAGCCCGACGCTGGCTCTAACTCGCACAAGCTCAGCACGGTGGCGACCAGGGATGGCGACACCTGGGTGCTGAACGGCCGGAAGATCTACATCTCCGGCGTTGACGAGGCCGAGGCGGTGCTGATCGCCGGCCGCACCGCGGATGCCAGGACGGGCAGGCTGCGCCCGGCGCTGTTCGTGGTGCCCGTCGGCACGCCCGGCTTCGCCTTCGAGCCGCTCGAGATGGACATCGTCATGCCGGAACGGCAGTACCTGCTGTTCCTGGACGACGTGCGGCTGCCGGCCACGGCGCTCATCGGCGATGAGCGCGCTGCCCTGCAGCAGCTGTTCGCCGGCCTCAACCCGGAGCGCATCATGGCCTCGGCGATGGCGGTCGGCTGGTCTCGCTACGCGCTGAACCGGGCTGTCGGGTATGCGCGGGAGCGAACCGTGTGGAGCGTGCCGATCGGCGCGCACCAGGGCCTGGCGCACCCGCTGGCCCAGGTCAAGATCGAGCTGGAGCTGGCCAGGCTGATGATGCAGAAGGCGGCCACGCTCTACGACGCCGGCGACGACATGGGAGCAGGCGAGGCGGCGAACATGGCCAAGTACGCCGCTGCCGAGGCCAGCGTCCGGACCGTCGACCAGGCGATCCAGGTGCTAGGCGGCAGCTCGATGACGGCGGAGTTCGGGCTGGCGGCGATGCTGGCGAACGTGCGGACCACCCGGATCGCGCCCGTCAGCCGGGAGATGATCCTCAACTTCGTGGCCCAGTACTCGCTCGGCCTGCCGAAGTCCTACTAGCAACGGGAGCGACGACGATGGCGGACCAGCTTGTGCAGTACTCAGCCGACCGCGGCATCGCCAGGATCGCGCTGGACTCGCCGCGCAACCGCAATGCGCTGTCGGCCGCGCTGGTGGAGCAGCTCACCGGAGCCCTGACCGCGGCGGCCGGCGACGACGGCGTGCGAGCGGTCGAGCTGACCCACACGGGCTCCACCTTCTGCGCGGGCGCGGACCTGAGCGAGGCCAGCCAGGGCGGCATGAAAGCGGGCGTCACCCAGGTGCTGGGGCTGCTGAAGCTCATCGTCGCGCTGCCCAAGCCGGTCGTCGGCAGCATCGACGGCCACGTCCGGGCCGGAGGTCTTGGACTTGTCGGCGCCTGCGACATCGTGGTGGCGGGTCCGTCGTCCACGTTTGCCTTCACCGAGGTGAAGCTCGGGCTGGCGGCCGCGATGATCTCACTGACCACCCTGCCCAGGATGGAGCCGCGAGCAGCGAGCCGCTACTACCTGACCGGGGAGACCTTCGACGCCGCGACAGCGGCGCGGATCGGGCTGATCACCGAGGCGGCTGACGACATCGACGCCGGCACGGTGGCGGTGCTCGACGCGCTGCGCGCCGCCTCGCCGCAGGGCCTGCGGGAGACGAAGCGGCTGCTGATCCCGGCCGTGCTGGACGGCTTCGGCGCCCGGGCAGAGGAGCTTGCCGAGCTGTCCGCCCGGCTGTTCGGCTCGGCGGAAGCCGCCGAGGGGATGGCCGCGTTCCTGGAGAAGCGGCCGCCGTCCTGGGCCGCCGGTGCCTAGCCGGCCAGCAGGCTAGCGATCGGCGGCAGGCCGGGCACCAGCTCCGCCTGCATCGGGACCTGCAGGACCGGGAGCTGCGCCAGGTTAACCGGCGCCGGCCTGGCGCTTGACGTACCGTGGTTGTCCGACACGTCGACGCCAGAGCTCCGGCTCGCCAGGTGCGTCGAGTTGCCGGCGTAGGCGGCGTAGGTCACCGCCACGAAGCTGCCCTTGCCGCCCTCGGCCTTGATCGTGACATAGCCGCCGGCGCTGGTGCGGGCGCTGCCGAGGCTGCCCCAGAAGGTCGTGCCCTTGTCGTTGTAGATGATGGTCACCTTCTGGTGCGCCCACGGCTTCCAGGACTTGCCGAGGATCTCCAGCCTGGCCTTGATCGTGACGATCTGACCGGTGGCTACCGCGTGCGGGCTGACACTGAAGCCGACGATCCTGGTCTGGTACTTCCAGGCGTGGACCGCGGAGCTGACCGTGCCCTGGAAGCTGTCGGTGGCCGCGAAGTTCGCCCGGTAGTACGCGTTTGCCAGCTTGGCCTGAACAGCACCGCTGAAGTACGACTCGTCAGCACTCGGGCAGGTCTTGTAGGCACCGGCCTGGTTATGCAGCGGGAGCCGGCTGAAATACTTCCAGGCGCCCTTCGTGCCGGCCCGGTACTGGATCTCCACCTTGGTCTGCGGCCCGTAGCCGACCGGTGCCGTGACCTGCAGGCAGCCGGTGACGTTCACCTTGTCGTTGACGCCCAGGCTGGCGGTGAACGACTTGACCTTCATCGGCACAGCGAAGGTCAGGTTGCCGGTCGCGGTCGTCTGCTGGGTCAGCGCGGCCTGATCAACGGTGGCACTCCAGCCCGGCCCGTGCGTGGTGGGCAGGGTCGTGGTGAAGGCGCCGGTACTGCTCGCGGTGACCGAGCCCAGGCTGGTGCTGGTCTCGGCGAGGTAGACCACCGAGTTCGGCAGCGGCGTCCAGGTCGTGCCGCTGAGGTACTGGACCGTACCGGTCAGCGTCGCGCGCTGGCCGTACTTGAGGTGCGCCGGGCTGATCGTGACGCCGCTGATCCTGGTCTGCGCCTGGGTGACGCCGATGGGCACGCTCGCGGTGGCCCCGGTGTAGCTGGAGGTCTCGGCAACGCTGAAGGCGTAGACGCTGGTCGCCGAGATGCCCTTTACGGTGTAGCTGAAGTCGCCGTTCGAGCCCGTTGTGCCGACGGCTGCGGCTGGCCCGCCGCCGACGCTGACCAGGACCGGCGCGTTCTGGATGTCGTTGACGGTGGACGTGCCCGGCGGAGTGCCGGTCAGGTGGCCTGCGAACGTGACCGTCTGCGAGCCCTCGGTGACGCTGGTGACCGTCGGGGTGACGGTCAGGGACGACGCCTGGCCGGGACCAAGCGGGACGGAGCTCGACGCGGCCGTGTACAGGGTGCCGGGCTCGATCTCGAAGTCATAGACGGCGGGCTGGCTGGGGCCGGTGATGGCATAGCTGAAGTCGCCGCTGGCGTCGGTGGTGGTCGTGACCTGCTCGGCCGTGCCGCCGTTGATGCTCAGGAACACCGGGACGCCGCTGCCGATCCCGCCCGCGGTCGTGGAGCCGGCCGGCGTCACGCTGGCCGTGCCGGAGAAGGTAACGCTGGATGCGGACAGGTCGCCGTCGGGCGGGCTGGCCGAGACAGCCAGCGCTGTCGTGCCCTGCACGAGCGGAACGTTGACATTGTCGGAGGCGCCGCCGTACAGCGGCGTGGAGGCGACCGAGAAGTCGTAGCTCGTGCCGGCGGTGATGCCGGTCACGGTGTAGCTGAAGTCCCCGCTGCTGTCAGTAGTGCTGGTCACCTGGGCGGCGGCCCCGGTCCCGACGCTCAGGTAGACCGGGACCCCGCTCCCGATGCCCACCGCGCTGCCGCCCTGCGGATCCGCGGTCACGGTGCCGGTGAACGTGACGCTCTGCGAGCCGAACGTGACATCCGGCTGGCTGGCCTGCACGGTCATCGTGGTCGGCGCCATCTGGCTGCTGACCGTGACCTGGTAGGAGACGCCGGTGTACAGGCTCGTCGGATCGATGCTGAACGTGTAAGTGCCGGGATCGGTGCCGGTGCTGCTGTAAGTGAAGTCACCCTGCGCGTCGTCGGTCGTCGTCACCGGGCTGCTCGAGCCGTTCAGGTAGACCGGCACGCCGCTGCCGATATCAACCTGCGTTGGCGTCGCGGGCGCAGGCGGCGTAACGGTCGCGGACACGTTGCCGGTAAAGGTGACGTTCTGGATGCCCTCGGTCACGGTGGCCGGGTCCGCCGACACGGTCATCGACGTCGTAGCCTGCTGGGCGGCAACGGTGACGTCATCGCTGGCAGCCGGGTAACTCGCTGTTGCGGCGACAGTGAAGTTGTAGTCGGCGGTCTGGCTGATGCCGGTGACGGGGTAGCTGAAATTGCCGTTCGCGTCCGTCGTCGCCACCTGGCTCGCGGCGCCGCCGGAGATGCTGAGGTCGACCGGGGCGTTGGCGATCCCCACCGGACTGCCGCCGGGCGCGGTCCCGGTCAGCGTGCCGGAGAAGGTCACGGCCTGGGACCCCTGCGTGACGTCAGGCGGCGACGGCGTCACCGACAGGCTGCTGCTGTTGTAGCTGAAGGTGAACGAGCCCGGCGCGGCAAGCCCCTGGTCAGACTCGACGCCATCGCTCACGTCGACGGTCACGGTGTAGGTGCCGGCCGGCAGGGCGGTCTCGGCGATCGGCGTCGTGGCCGCAAACGTCTGATTGGTCAGGTCCGCCGCTGACTGCAGGGTCATCGGCACGTCGGCGACGTCCTGGTTGCTCGCGCTGAAAACGTGCGCCGTCATGTTCTGGATCTGGACGCCGTTGCCGTCATTGGCCACGACGGTCAGGTCGTAAGGGTCACCGCTGCTGTCCGGGCCTGCCGAGGTGATGGTGATGTTCTGCGGGTCCGCGCTGGCCGCAGCCGGCACGCAGACCATCGCGACCAGGATGCCGGCGGCACTGAGTGCGGCACCAGCGGAGAGGCGGAGACCTGACACTAAGAACCCCTGCGTATAGCGTCATGAGCCGGGCTGTCCGGACCCTGTCGAAAGTCCTTGTAAACAGGCTGAAGCCAGGCTTTTGACTTTTAAGTCTGTCTAAGGGCGGTTCATCATAGCGGGCGCGGGATCACCCCGTGGGTATTTCCGGCTACGAGCGGTAGCCCGGCGCGCCGGCCCGGAGACCGGCGTGAATTCCCGGATACTAGGGGGGCAAAGCGGACCTCGGTGAGCAGATGACGGAGAGCTGGTGCGCAGCAGGCAGTACAGCCAGGACGTGCTCGCGGCGCCATCACGGCGGCCGGCCGAGCCGCCCCGGATCGAGGCCGAGAACGGGCTCGTAGTAGAGGACAGCGCCGCCGAGTTCTGCGGAGCCGTGGTCGGCTGCGAGAAGGACGCGGTCACGCTCGAGGACCGGTTCGGCAGGCGGCGGGTGTTCCCGCTGGCCGGCACGTTCCTGCTGGAGGGCAGGCGGGTAGTGCTCGTCGGGCCCGTCCCCGCGCAGCGCCGCGGCCCGGCCAGGACCGCGTCGGGCTCGATCGCCGCTCCGGTCACCAGGGCAAAGATGGCCAGGGCCAGCCGCATTTACGTCGAGGGCAGGCACGACGCTGAGCTGGTCGAGCGGGTCTGGGGTGACGACCTGCGCGACGCCGGGGTCGTCGTCGAGTTCCTGAACGGCATCGACGATCTGCCCGCGATCGTGGCCGACTTCGCGCCGGCCGGCGCCGCCGGCTGGGCGTGCTCGTGGATCACCTGGTCGGCGGCTCCAAGGAAAGCCGGATCGCAGCGCAGGTCAGCTCTCCCGGCGTGCTCATCGTCGGCCATCCGTTCATCGACGTGTGGGCGGCGGTCAAGCCGGCCGCGGTCGGCATTGACAGCTGGCCTGAGGTGCCGCGCGGGCAGCCCTGGAAGGAGGGCGTGCTGGCCGCGATCGGCTGGCCTGCCGACTCGGCCGCCGGCTGGCGGCGCATTCTGGCCGGCGTCCGGTCCTATGCCGATCTTGAGCCTGCCTTCCTCGGCCGGGTGGAGGAACTGATCGACTTCGTCACCGCGCCCGGCAGCCAGTAATCTCCGCTGCGGGCGGGCTGGCGAACACCAATAGCGACGGGAACGCACATGACAGACCACGCGGATCTCGCCGCGTTGCGGGACAGGTGCACGCGATCCTTCCACGGCCACGGGCGGGTGACGGCCGCGGCGATGCTGGCGACAATCCCGGCGGACACCGCGACGGACACCTACGGCCAGGGCGGCGTGGTGGCGGATCTGGAGGCCGAGATTGGCCGGCTGCTGGGGAAGCCGGCCGCCGCGTTCCTGCCGTCCGGGGTCATGGCGCAGCAGGCGGTCCTCCGGGTGCATGCTGACGCCCGCCAGCGCCGGACGGTGATCTTCCATCCGATGTGTCACCTGGAGCAGCACGAGGACCGGGCCTACCAGCGACTGCACGGACTGACCGGCAGGCCCGCCGGCGACCGGGAGCGGCTGATCACGCTGGCTGACCTGACGGCGATCGCCGAGCCGCCGGCCGTGCTGCTGCTCGAGCTTCCGCAGCGGGACATCGGCGGCCAGCAGCCGCCCTTTGACGACCTGGCCGCTCAGGCTGGCTGGGCCAGGGAGCGAGGCGCGGCCGTTCACCTGGATGGCGCCAGGCTGTGGGAGTCCGCTGCCGGATACGGACGGCCGCCAGCCGAGATCGCGGAGCTCTTCGACTCCGTGTACGTGTCGTTCTACAAGGGCATCGGCGCGCTGGCCGGCTGCTGCGTCGCCGGTCAGCCGGACGTGATCGAGCAGGTCAGGGAGTGGCGGCGGCGGATGGGCGGGACGCTGTACGGGCTCTGGCCGAGCGCGGCATCAGCGCTCAGCTGCCTGGCGGAGCGGCTGCCGAGGTTCCCGGCCTACCTGGACCACGCGCGAGCGGTCGCCGCCGCGCTGGGAGACGTGCCCGGCATCCGGGTGATCCCGGATCCGCCGCAGGTGCCGATGATGCACCTGCTGCTGCGGACGGGTCAGGACGAGTACGCCAGCGCCGCCACGCGGCTGGCGGAGGAGCGCGGCATCTGGACGCCGCCCAGGGTGATGGCGACGGCTGATCCCGGTGTGCAGCGGCTCGAGCTCTCCGTCGGCGACGCCACGCTCGGGTTCGAGCCCGCTGAGCTGGCTGCGATTTTCGCCGGGCTCACTGGCTCCTGACCGACTCCTGCGCCCTGGCAGGCTGGCGGCCGCGCAGCCGGGCCGCGACGATCGTCAGGACCACCATCAGGGGCCACAGCGCCTGGTCGACGGTGACGGCTCGCTCGGCCAGGCCCAGCTGCGGGCCGTTGAACAGCTCGGCGGTGAACCAGAGCAGCAGCGCCAGGTTGACCGCCGCTGCCGTGTAGGCGACCCGCGGGCGGAGCGCGGCAGGGGTGCCGGGACCGCGGCGGACCGCCGCGACGGGCCAGCTAGTCATGATCACCACGCCAAGAAAGGAGAAGGTCTCGTGCGCCAGTGAGCCGCCGTGGTGGGGCTGCGGGTTCGCGGCGATGAGCATGCCGCACACGCCGCCGAAGATCAGCAGGATCCGGCCCCGGTCAGCGGCGGGCCGCAGGGCGAGCCCGGTCACGATGTCGCAGGCGCCGACACCGAGAATGGCCAGCGTGACTACCCAGCGGTAGGGCATGCCGACTGAGGCAAGGGTGGAGATGGACCGCTGCACCGCGTCGAACGGAACGGGCTGCAGATCCGCGCCCGCGGTAAAGCCACCGATCAGCAGCACGGGCGCCAGTACCGACGACGCGATTCCCCACCACGGCACCCGCACTAGTCCACGGTAAGCCGTGCGGGTTCCGATATCGGAGGCGACCCTCCGTTTTTGTGTCAGATACTGGTCCCTGCCCGCTGCCCGGCCGGCCAGCAGGCAGGTCATCGGTGACATGATCGTGACATGACGGTTGTGAAGATCAACGCGATCACGGTGGCGCCGGACAGCGGCGACGAGCTGGCACGCCGGTTCGCCGCCCGCGCGGGCGCCGTCGACAATCAGGATGGCTTCGAGGGATTCGAGCTTCTCCAGCCGACCGACGGCCGCTCGACCTGGCTGGTCGTTACCCGGTGGCGGGACGAGGAGTCCTTCGAGGCGTGGCGGACCTCGCGGCTTTCGGGCAGGGCCACGGCCACGGCGGAGGTCATCCCCATGGCGGAGGTCATCCCCATGGCGAGGGTCATCCGCACGGCGAGGGTCATCCGCACGGCGAGGGTCATCCGCACGGCGAGGGTCATCCGCACGGCGAGGGTCATCCGCACGGCGAGGGTCACGACGGCGCCGCGAGCGGCGCCCAGCCAAGGCCGGTCGCCGTCAGCAGCGAGCTGTGGTCGTACCGGATCTCCGGCGGCTCGCCCGGCTAGTCAGCGCGCCTGTTAGTCAGGGCTTAGTCAGGGCGCCTGTCAGTCAGTTGCCGCTAGTCCGGCACGGGCACGTTGACGTCGTCCGCGGCGACGGCGTGCACGTGCGGCAGCTCGGCGAGGGCGGCCGCCAGGTCGTTCACCGAGCCCTTGCCGTGCACCTGCAGCGAGACCTCGACGGCGGCGCCGCCTGGCGATCCGTCCAGCTCAGCCCGGACGCCGCCGACCGCGTCCGCGGACATCTGGTCGATCGCGAATCCGCGTGACGTGGTCAGGCTCAGCACGTCCCGCAGGATGCCGTGCCCGTCCGGGTAGCGCACCCGGAGCGTCGAAATCGCCGTGCTGGAACTGGGCAGCCGCCGGCTGAGAACCGGGAACGCCAGGGCGACGACCAGATAGGCGCCGGTGGCCAGCAGTGCGAGCAGAGGCAGGCCGCTCGGCCGCTGACCCGATGGCGGCCGCGACCCAGATCGATGCGGCGGTGGTCAGGCCGCGCACGCCGTCATGCCGGACGAAGATCAGCCCGGCGCCAAGGAAGCCGACGCCCGTCACAATCTGGGCAGCGACCCGCGAGGGGTCGACCACGATCCGGCCGGGCTCGAGTACGTCGCTGAACCCGTATTTGCTGATCAGCATGAACAGGGCGGCACCGGCTCCGACCAGAGTATGAGTACGCAGCCCGGCGCTCTTCTGCCGGAGCTCGCGTTCCAGGCCGATAACGGCCGACAGCAGCAGCGCGAGGCCGAATTCGGCGCACTGCAGCCAGCCCTCGATGTTAGGACTGCCTGCGGCGAGCAGGCGGCCGGAGGCAGACATCTCACCACCACGGTCTCGGGCGGTAGCCGGGCGCGCCGGCACCGCCTCGTTCAGTGACGGTGTGCTGCTGCCCAGAAAGACCGGGTTAAACCACTCTTACCGCTATGCGCGGCGAGTGGCGAGGAAGACCGGGATCTGCCGGTCCGTCTTTTTCTGGTACTCCGCGTACGGCGGGAACGCCGCTACGGCCCAGTCCCACCACTGCTCGCGCTCGGGCCCGGACAGCTCGCGGACCTGCGCGTCGAACGGCTCAGGCCCGTCCTGGATCCGGACCGCGGCGGGATCCGCCTTCAGGTTGTAGTACCAGACGGGATGCTCCGGAGCGCCGCCCTTGGACGCGACGAGCGCGTACTCGCCGTCGTGCTCGACGCGCATGAGCGCCAACTTGCGGATCTTCCCTGTCTTGTTGCCGCGCGTGGTGATGATGATGACCGGCAGCCCGGTGTCAGCCAGCGTGCCGGCGCGCTGACCGCCGGACGCCTCATATTCCGCGACCTGATCGCGGACCCACTGGGCCGGGCTTGGCTCGTATTCGCCTTCGAGACTCATGCGACCGACTCTATGCCCGCTCGAAGAGCGCCATCATGGTGGCTCCGAGCGACGGCACGACCCCGTGGCGGCGGCGGATCATGTCGGCGACCAGCCCGGTCCAGCCGGTCTGATGCGAGGCGCCGAGGCCTGCGCCGGTGTCGCCGTGGAAGTACTCGCTGAAGATCACGTTGTCGCGCCAGGCCGCGTCATCGCGCAGGAGACGGGCATCCCCGAAGCACGGCCGCCGGCCGCTGGCGTCGGCCAGGAAGATGGAGATGAGCCGGTCCTGGAGGTCGGCGGCGACCTGTCCGAGCGTCCGCTGCTGGCCGGACCCGGCCGGGTACTCGACGGTGAACCCGTCGCCGAAGAACAGGTGGTATCGCTCGAGCGTGCTGACCAGCAGGTAGTTCACCGGGAACCAGACCGGCCCGCGCCAGTTGGAGTTGCCGCCGAACAGCGGTGTCGTTGACTCGGCCGGCTCGTAGTCAATGCTGGCCTGGTAACCCTCTACGTCGATTGTGTATGGATGGTCGCGGTGCCAGGCCGACAGGGCTCGCAGGCCGTGGGGAGACAGGAACTCCGCCTCGTCCAGCAGGACGGTCAGCAGCCGGACCAGGTGCTCCGGCCCGACGAGGCTGAGCAGCAGCCGCTGGTGCCCGGGGGCGCCGCGCAGCAGGTCGCTGTCGGCCATCAGCCCGGGTCCGGCGAGCTTCTGCTCGGCTAGCAGCGCGGCGAAGCGCTTGCCCACGGCCAGCGCGAGCTCGATGCTCCCCTGATCCACGACGGCCATGGCCAGCATGGGCAGGATGGCCACGATCGACCTGACCTTGAGCGGCACTACGTCGCCGCCAGGGGTGATGAGCCGGTCGTAATACAGGCCGTCCTGCTCGTCCCACAGGCCGCGGTCGTCGAGCGCCGCCTTGATCGCGGCGAAGTGCTCGATGAACTTGAGCACCAGGTCGGTGCCGGGGCGCGCGCCGGTCCGCTGCAGGATCTCGGCCATGGTGGCCATCGCCATCGCGTAGAACGCCATCCAGCCGGTCGCGTCAGCCTGCTCCAGAATGCCTCCGACAGGCAGGTGGGAGCGGTCGATCGGGCCGATGTTGTCGAGGCCGAGGAAGCCGCCCTCGAACAGGTTGTTGCCCTCCGCGTCCTCCCGGTTCACCCACCAGGTGAAGTTCACCAGCAGCTTGTCGAATATCCGGCTCAGGAAGTGCAGGTCGCGGCCGCCGTCGACGGCGAACACCTCAAGCGCCGCCCACGCCTGAACCGGCGGATTGACATCGCCAAAGTCCCATTCGTAGGCGGGCAGCGCTCCGTTCGGATTCTGGAACCATTCCCGGCACAGCAGGATCAGCTGATACTTGGCGAACGCCGGGTCGACATGCGCGAGCGCGACGCAGTGGAACGACAGGCCCCAGGCCGCGAACCAGGGATACTCCCACTTGTCCGGCATGGACATCAGGTCGAAGGCGTTAAAGCTGCGCCATCGCGAGTTGCGCCCGGTCAGCCGCTGCTGCGGCGGGGTAGGCTCGCGTGGCGATGTCCGAGGTGATCACCAGTGCTGCCAACCCGCTGGTCAAGCGCGTGCGGCTGCTCGCGGACCGCAGGCACAGGCGGCGCGAGGCCGCATTCGTCGTGCAGGGCATCCAGCCGGTCTGGCAGGCGGTAGAGGCAGGGGCCGCGCTGGAGGTCATCATCGTCGCGCCGGATCTGCTGCGCCATCCGGGTGCGACCGCGATGGTGGCTGCGCAGGAAGCGGCGGGGGTCCGGGTGGCCCGCGTGTCGGGCGAGCTGTTCAGCCGGATCGCCGACCGCGACGGCCCGTCCGGGCTGGCCGCGATCGTGCGCAGCGCGCCGCTTACGCTTGCCGATCTCCCGGTCGCAGCGGAAGCACTGTTCGTCGCGCTGCACAGGGCCGGGAATCCCGGCAACGTCGGCACTATCGTCAGGACCGCGAGCGCGGCCGGGGCAGTCGGCGTCATCCTCATCGGGCCATCGGCCGATCCCCGGGACCCGGCCGCGGTGAAGGCCAGCATGGGCGCGCTGTTCGCGGTGCCGGTAGCGGCGGCTGCGTCGGCGGCCGATTTCCTGGCCTGGGCGCGCCAGCGCGGCATTCGGATCGCCGCTACCTCGGCGCGGGGAAGCGTCACGCACTGGGCGGCCGACCTGACGACTCCGCTGGCCATCCTGCTCGGCAGCGAGGGCACCGGGCTGCCCGCGGACCTGCTCGATGCCGCTGACCTGCGGGTCGCGATCCCCATGACCGGCACGGCGGAGTCGCTCAACCTCGCCGTGGCTGCGGGCGTCCTGCTGTATGAGGCGCGGCGTCAAGCGCTGAGGGCTGAGTAAGCAGCGGCAGGGGACACCACCGCGACGCGCCCCGCGCTGCGAGAGTAACCATCAGCCTGCCGAATACGATTGCCGAGTGTGGCGAGGGGACTACTCAGGGCAGCGGCGATCTACGGGCGGCCCCGGCTCACGGCCCGGGTGATCGCGGTGCTCACTAGCCTCGCCGCCTGCGCGGCCAGCGTCACGGCGGCCCGGCCGGCCGACGCGGCTGCCGGGCCGGCCGGGTTTCTCGCGCAGGCACCGCCGGTCATGCAGCCACTCGGGCATCGAGCCAGTGACGGGACGAGGCTGCTGTGCGGGCGGAAAGAGTGGGAGTGGCTGCCGTCCGGTCTTGTCGCCTACAACGACGTCCTGACCAGGACCGACTCAGAGTGCATGGACATCACCGGACCGGACAGCTTCCGGGTCATCAAGTCGACGACGCCGCGCTACCTCTGGAACGCCTACCCTGACCTCTTCCTCGGCTGCCAGTACGACGTCTGCTCGCATGACACCGCGCTGCCAGTGCGGGTGTCCCGAATCCGCTCGCTGCGGATGACGCTGTGGACCCGCTATCCGGCCTCGGCGCTCGGTAACGACGCGACCGACTGGTGGTTCACCAGGTCCGATCCGGGCCGCTCGCGCCGCCAGCCCGACGGCGCGGAGCTCATGCTGTGGCTGACCGAGCGGGGCGTGCCGGACGGCGGCGCGCATCGCCACGAGATCGGCGGCCGCCGGTACCTAGTACTGACCTGGGTTGTCCACAGGAACGGCACCAGCTGGAACTACATTCAGATCCGGCTGACCGGTCATCGTCACAATCCGAGCGTGACCCGTTTCAACATGCTGGCGATCATCCGCTGGTGCGAGGCGCGCCATCTGATCCGGCCTTACTGGTGGGCGTCGTCCTTCGATGCCGGCTACGAGCTGATCAAGCATGGCCGGGGAATCAGCACCGAGCGGTACGCGCTCAAGCTGACGAAATCGGGCTGAGCAGGAAGTCCTGCCGCAGGGAGTACCAGACCTCACCGGGAGCCACGCCGTCTGGCACCTGTGTGCCGTCCGGCACGCCCTGGCCGCCCGCCAGGGGCTCGTGCCGCTCGAACTGGCGCACCAGGCTGGACTTGACCGCGAAAACCGCATCCGAGTCCAGGTACTTGCTGGCCGAATCGAAGACGTGCGTGGCCACGCTCTGGTAGCCGGGCGCACTGACGATCACGTGGATATGCGCAGGCCGCCACGGGTGCCGGCCGGTGCTCGCGAGCGACTGCCCAACGGGGCCGTCGTCGGGTATCGGGTAGTCCGTCGGCCGGACGCCCAGGAACGCGAAGCTGCCGTCGGCCCTGGTGCGGAAGAGACCGCGCAGGTTGTCAGCCGGCGAGTCCGGGTTCTGCACGGCGTACAGCATGTCGTCGGCGTTCTGCCAGACATCGAGCCTCGCGCCCTCGATCGGAGTCCCGTCGATGCCGGTGACGCGGCCGGTGACGAAGGCGGGCTCGCCGGACGGCCGTTCCGCGATGGAGGCGCCGTAGGCGCGCTCCGGGCTGTCCGGCACGTAGAACGGGCCGAGCACCGTGGACTCGGTGGCAAAGCCCGCGGCTCCCTCGCCGGACGGTCCGGCCAGGAGGTCGACCAGCATCGAGACGCCGAGCGTGTCGGACAGCAGGATGAACTCCTGCCGCCGGTCGCTGCAGATCTGGCCGGTCGCGGTCAGGAATCTGATCGCCGCGAGCCACTCGCCCTGAGTCAGCCTCACGTCGGTCACGAAGCCGTGCAGGTAGCGGATAAGCGAGGTCATGATCTGCCGCAGCCGCTGGTCGGGTGTTGCCTGCAGGCGCGCGGTCACGGCCGCGGTGAGATCCGCCGCCGACATTGGCTCCGCCTGGCCGGGCGGCCTGCCTGCGTGCGCGGGACGCTCGCCGTGCCAGGCTGCCGTCAGCAGCGCCAGCGCGTCGGCCCGCGACACTGGCCTGGGGCTCGCCAGGCGGCGCTCGGCGACCGCGTCCGCGAGCGCGGGCAGGCTGTCCTCAGGCAGTCCGAGAGCGCGCAGTCCGGCCGGGGTTCCCGCCGACTGGCCGAGATCCCAGATCGCGCCAGCCACGCCTGCCGGGTCGGTGCCGAGCGCGCTCGCCAGCCGGTCACGCTCGGGCCCGAGTGCCGGCGCCAGGAACGCCACCACGTGCGGCAGCACCACCGCGTGTGTCTCCGCGTGCGGCAGGTCCGCGGATCCGCCGAGCAGGTGACACAGGCTGTGATGCAGCGAGCCGCCCGCAGTACCGAACGCCCGCCCGGCCAGGCAGGACGCCCACAGCAGCGCGCGCACGGCCGCGGCACTCTCAGCACCCTCGCGGTCCTGGTCCCCCGCGCCGGACGGTCTGGCGGCACCGGTGCGGGCGGCCGCCGATACCGCGGGCAGCCAGGAGGCGATCAGCGCGATGCCCTCCAGCGCGGACAGGCTCGTCAGCGGGTCCGCCGCCGGCGCGTACAGTGCCTCGATGCAGTGCGCGAGCGCGTTCATCCCGCTCACGCCGGCCAGCGCGGCCGGCATCCCCGTCAGCAGCGCCGGATCGTAGATCACGGTCCTCGGCAGCACCCGCGGGTCGCGGCCGGTGCGCTTCACTCCGCCCTCCGTCCGGCCCCACACCGGGGTCATCTCGGATCCGGCATATGTGGTCGGCACGGCCAGCACCGGCAGCAGCGCCTCCAGCGCGCAGATCTTGGCCAGGCCGGTCGCGCTGCCGCCGCCGATACTCACCACCAGGTCGGCGCGCACCAGGCGGGCCCGGGTCGCGACGGCCGCGGCAACATCGGCGGGAACGTGCTGGCGCACGTCATCGAAGCGGCCGGCCACCGGCCGGCCAGCAGCGCCGCCGCCCGGTCCGGCAACTCGCCGGGCACGCCCGCGATCAGCAGCACGCGCTCCGCGCCGAGGGCCGCCGCCTCCGCCGGGAGGCGCTCAAGCGCGCCGTCCGCGAACACGACGCGCTGGCCGAGCCAGTCGGCGGTAAACCCGGTCGCGCCGGGCGCTGCCGGTCGTCCTGCGGCCATCGCCGCCTCCTTCGATGCCGAGTCCGGTGGAACCCCAGGGCGCCGGGTACGCGGGCCGGGGTGCAGCGATGCCCGTGCGGCCGCTAGGGCTTGTCCTCGACGTTCACCAGGAACTGCTCGGGCATCAGCGGGCACCAGACGGCCGGCGGCGTCTCCCAGTCGCGGCCTTCCCAGTTCTCGCTGATCTTGTCGATGTCGGTGAAGTACTCGATCCAGCTACCCCACGGATCCCGGATGTAGTGGAACAGGTTCGAGCCAAGACTGTGCCGGCCGAGGCCCCATCCCTCGGTGTAGCCCCTGCCTGCCATCTGGCGTGCGCCCATGCCGATCTGGTCCACGTTCGCCACCTCGAAGCTGGTGTGGTGCAGACCGGGGTGCGTGCTCTGGATGAAGCCGAAGACGTGGTGGTCACCAGGGCCGGAGTTCATGAACGTCGCCCTGCCGGGGATCCGGTCCGACAGCCGCAGTCCGAGTGCGCGGCGGTAGAACTCCTCGGCGGCGGCGATGTCCGGCACGAAGATCAGCATGTGACCGAGCCGCCGCGGCCTCGGCAGCTCGGTGGCGAGCCGCCAGCGCGCCACGTCGGTGCGCGTGATGACGTCGCCAAAGTTGAAGTGCTCCGGCTCGAACGGCCGCCAGCTGGCCAGCGGCTGATCGCGGAGTACGACCACGTTCCCGTCGATATCGGCAAAGCACAGGCCACCGGGCGCCACGCCGGGCGGCGGGTCGATGATCGTGACCTCCATCCCCTCCAGATGCCGCTGCCAGTCCGGCAGCGATCCGGGCTCCACGGCGAAGGCCACGTGGTGCAGCCGCTTGGCCGGTCCCTCGGTGAGGACGACCTGGTCCTGGTCGCGGCCGTCGCAGCGGACCGACAGGACGTTCCCCGCCTCGGCGACGCTCAGGCCGAAGTCCGTGTAGAACTGCTGGCCGACCTCAAGCGACGGAATCTGAATGCCGCAGTTGAGCAGTCCGCTCACGCGCATGGCTAGGTCCTTTCTGGCTGCGGGATGTCGAGCGAGACCCGGCCCACGTTCTGGCCGTCCTCCAGGTAGCGGTGGGCGTCCGCCGCGTTCTCGAGCGGGAACGTGGTGTCGAGCACCGGCCGGAAGCCGCGGTCGACCTCGGTCCACAAGGCGGTGATGCTGGCCGCGTTCCCCGATCTGACGCCGATGATGCGCTGCGCCTGCAGGTACAGCCGGGGCAGATCGACCGGCACGCTGCGGCCGAGGAAGGCGCCTGAGCTGACGAGCGCGCCCGTCGGCGCGAGCGCGGCCAGCGACGTTTCCCAGATGGCCGGCTCGCCGAGACTGTCGATGACGATGTCGGCGCCGCGGCCGCTGGTGAGCGCCCGCACCTGCGCGGTCAAGTCCGCGGCCAGCGTGTCCAGTACCGCGTCGGCGCCGAGCTCGGCCAGCCGGGCGCGCTTGGCCGGGCTGCGCGACGCGAGGATGACGTGCGCGCCCAGGTGCAGTGCCAGGCTAGCGGTCACCGAGCCGAGCGCGGACGAGGCGCCCTGCACGAGGACCCACTCGCCAGGGCCGAAGCCGGACCGCTGCAGCTGGTTCATCGCGACCGCGCCGGACAGGGCGAGCCCGGTGGCCTGACCCGGGCTGATGTCCGGCGGCACCCGGCTGAGATTGCCCGCCGGGACGGCGACGTACTGCGCGTACGCGCCCGGCCGGTGGATACCGATCAGCTGCAGGTTCTCGCAGACCTCGTCGTAGCCGCGCAGGCAGTAGTAGCAGGTGCCGTCCGTGACGACCGGGAAGGCCGCGACGCGTTCCCCGACCTGCCACCCGGTGACGGCCGGGCCGAGTGCCGCGATCACCCCGGCGTGCTCGGAACCGAGCACGTGCGGGAACCTGAAGCCCGGATACGGATGCCGCCCCGCGCGCGCGGCCAGGTCCAGGACGCGCCCGATGCTGACGGCGGCGACCTGCACCAGCACCTCGCCGCGGGCCGGTGCCGGCGTGGGCAGCGTCTCCTCGCGCAGCACGTCCGGCGGCCCGAACTCGGGCAGGATGACGGCGCGCATGGTCGCCGCGGGCGGAACGGGCCGCGGCCAGGCGCTGGGGCCCTCGGGGTCGTCCCGGGAGGCTGCGGCCAGTCGGGCAGCCGAGCCTGGCAGATCCCCGTTCATATCGATATCACCCGGTTCCGCAATACGCCGATCCCCTCGATCTCGACGATAACGGTGTCGCCCGGCGACAGGAACTCGCCGCGGGGCGCGCCGACCCCGGCCGGGGTGCCGGTCAGGATGATGTCGCCGGGACGCAGCGTTCCCGTCCTGCTGGCGCCCGCGAGCAGGTGGTCGACGTCAATGATCATGTCGCGGGTGGACGCATCCTGCTTCAGCACGCCGTTCACGGTGAGCCTGATGCCCAGCTGCTGTGGGTCGGGCACGAGCCAGGCCGGGACGATGCCAGGCCCGATCGGGCAGAAGCCGTCCTGGCCCTTGTGTCCCAGCCAGTCGTAGACGAAGTGCGGGGACACCGCATCCGCGCGCGCCGTCCTGTCGCGCGCGGACAGGTCGTTGGCCACCAGGTAGCCCGCGATGTGGTCGCGGGCCCGTGCGGGCGACACGTCCTTCGCGGTCCTGCCGACGACCACCCCGAGCTCGGCCTCCCAGTCCAGCTGCACGCCCGCGTAGGCGGGGAACGGGATCGGGGCGGCCGGCCCGATCACGGTGGTGACCGGCGGCTTGAGGAAGAAGAACGGCTCGGAGGCGGCATCGGGCGCCTTGATGCCCATTTCGGCGACGTGCCCGTAGTAGTTCGCGCCGGCGGCGAGAATCTTGCCCGGGTAGGTCAGGGGCGCCACCAGCTGAGCGTGCGGGACCGGCGCGCCGCTGGCCGGCGACCACTGGCGCAGCTGCGCGGCTGTTTCGTCCCAGCGGGCGAGGGCGGCCAGCAGCGAGTCGCCGAGGCCGGGCGGCGGCTCGACCACCGTCTCGCCGGTCAGGACGCCGGAGCGGACCCGCGGATCGCCGGGCAGCCGGTACTGGACGAGCGCCCAGTGCGGATCACGCATCCGGGTGACTCCCTTCAGGGCCCGTGCGGGCCATCACGGCGTGAGCGGGCCATCACGGCAAGCCCGGGCCATTACAGCCTGAGCAGTGCGGTCGCGTTCTCGAAGCTGATCTTGGCCCGGTCGGCCTCGCTGATCGGGGCGTCCCGCAGGAACGCCGTTGCCACTCCCATTGTCTCGAACGGATAGTCGGTGCCGAACAGGATGTGGTCAGCTCCGAGTGCCAGCAGCGCGCACAGCAGCGGCGGCGCCGAGCAGACGCCGCTGGTGGTGATGTACAGGTTGTGCCGCAGATACTCCGACGGCGCGCCGCGGGCCAGCTCGATGCCGTGGTGATTGTGGAAGGCCCAGCGCGAGTCCAGCCGCCATAGCGTGAACGGCAGTCCCTCGCCCATGTGGCCGAGCAGCAGCCTGGCGCCGGGGAAGTCATCGAAGACCCCGCCGAAGATCAGCCGGAGCGCGTGCGTCGCGGTGTCGACGCCCCAGCTCCACATCGGGCCCTCCAGCTCGGGATGCCCGGACAGCACATGCGATCGGCCGGCGCCGTTGGCCGGATGCAGGTACAGCGGCACCCCCAGCCCTTCGGCATGCTCCCAGACAACGCGCAGCGACGGGTCGTCCAGGTACACGCCCTGAGTGTGCGCGTTGACCAGCGCGCCCCGCAGCCCGAGCTGGCTGACAGCGCGGTCGAGCTCGGCGGCGGCCGCCTTCGGGTCCTGCAGCGGCAGGGCAGCGAAGCCGGCGAACCTGCCGGGATGTGCCGTCACGACTCCGGCCAGGAAGTCGTTCACCGTGGCTGCCGCCGTGACCGCCGTCGCGGCGTCGGTCTCGGCCTGGATGCCGGGGGAGTTCAGCGACAGCACGGCCATCTCGAGCCCGGCCTCGTCCATGGCCGCCAGCCGCTCCCCGGTGAGATCGAGCAGCCGGCGGGACGCGTCCCGCCATACTCCGGGCTGCGCGATGGAGGCCGTCCCGCTGCCGTATCCGGCCAGCTCCGGAGTGACGAAATGTTCCTCGAGCGCGATCGTTCGCATCCTGACTCCGTTCCTGCCGCACCGCGCCGGCCGCACCGGGCCTGCCGCACCGGCAGAGCGTACCGTTCGCTGATCGCAATTTATCAATGCGGATTGACTTTACCAATGGTGGATATCTAGCGTGGTGCTCGGCCGGAGCCCGCAGATGGGTCCCGCTTAGTGCTGCCAGGGCAGCACTAACCGGGCACCCATGCGATCCGTCCGGGGCTGAGAGGAGCCGCGCGCAGTGGCTGAGAGGGACCTGCCGCCGCCGAACGCGGACCTGGATGCGGCTACGGCCGCGGTTGCGGACGTCGCCGTGATCGGGTTCGGGCCGGCCGGGATGGTGCTGACGGCTCTGCTCGCGCGGGCCGGGTACCGGGTGGTGGCGCTGGAGCGCTACCCGGGGCTGTACGGCCTGCCCCGCGCGGCGATCTTCGACGACGAGACCATGCGAACGTTCGCCAGCCTGGGCATCACCGGCGAACTGCTGCCGAAGGTGCACGCGCAGCGGAACTACATCTGGCGCAACGGCGACGGCGAGGTGCTGATCGAGCACGAATTCGCGGCGACGGGCCGGAGCGGCTGGGCCGAGTGGTACATGATGTACCAGCCCGACCTGGAGGACGCGCTGTATCGCGCCTGCCGGCAGGAGGCCGGGACGGACGTGCGGTTCGGCGCCGTCGTGACCGGGATCGAGCAGGCGCCGGCCGGCGTGACCCTGCACATCGACTCGCCGCACGGAACCGGAGCACCGCACGGAACCGGAGCACCGCACGGAACCGGAGCACCGCACGGAACCGGAGCACCGCACGGAACCGGAGCACCGCACGGCACCGGAGCACCGCACGGCACCGGAGCACCGCCTGGCCGCGACCCGCAGGTGGTGCGCGCCCGGTACGCGGTCGGCTGCGACGGCGGCAACAGTTTCACCCGGCAGGCGCTTGCGATCGGGCAGCACGACTACGGGTTCGCCGAGCCCTGGCTGGTCTGCGACTTCCGGCTCACCCGGCCGGTCGACCTGCCGGCGGCCATGCAGGTCTGCGACCCGCGCCAGCCGCAGTCGGTCATCTCGCTCGGGCCCGGTCATCACCGGTTCAGCTTCATGCTGGACTCGGCCGCTGACGTCGCAGTACGCCGCGCCCCTGAGCAGATCTGGCAGCGTGTCGCCGGTTACCTGACGCCCGCGGACGCCGAGCTGATCCGCGTCGCCACCTACACGTTCCGCTCGCTGGTCGCCGACCGCTGGCGCGCCGGCCGGGTCCTGCTGGCCGGCGACGCGGCCCACGAGATGCCGCCGTTTCTCGGGCAGGGCATGTGCTCGGGCATCCGCGACGCGCAGAACCTCGCGTTCAAGCTGGACCTGATCCTCGCCGGCCGGGCTGGTGACGAACTGCTCGACACTTATCAGGGCGAGCGGGAGCCGCACGTGCGCGTCGTCATCGAGAAGGGCATTGAACTCGGCCGATTTCGGAAAATTTAACCTGATTACGCGCTTGCGTCAGCTTCGTTTGCGTGCGAGAACATATCATGAACATATTGTTTTGACGGGAGTTCTGCGATGGCGCGCAACATGGTCCAATTCCAAAAAGGGCTCAGCGACGTCCGTTTCGACGAGATGTACGGAAGCGAAGACCGCTGCCATGTGGCGCTCGTTGAGTTGCGCTGGCCCGACGGGTTCGAATGTCCAGAGTGCGGAGGTCGCGGCCATTGCATCGTGAAGCGCGGCGCGCGGCGTCTGTTCCAGTGCAACGCCTGCCGCAAGCAGACCTCGGTCAAGGCCGGGACGATATTCGCCGCCAGCAAGTTGCCGCTGCGCATCTGGTTCAAAGCGATCTATCTCGTCACGCAATCCAAGAAGGGCATTTCCAGCATCGAACTCGGCCGGCGCCTCGGCGTCACTCAAACGGCGGCGTGGGTGATGAAGCACAAGCTCGCGCAGGTGATGTTCGAACGCAACGCGAGCAAGCGGCTGAAAGGCGCCGTGCAGATGGACGACGCCTACGTCGGCGGCGCCCATCCTGGCCGGCGCGGACGCGGCGCCAAGGGCAAGACGCCGTTCGTGGCGGCTGTCGCCACAACCGAAGACGGCAAGCCGGATCAGATCATCCTACGGCGCGTCAAGGCGTTCAGCCTGGTCTCGATCCGCAAGCTCGCCGCCACGGCGCTCAGCTCCGACGCCGAGGTCCTGTCCGACGGTCTGGCGTGTTTCGCGGCCGTCACCGACGTCGGATGCACGCACAAGGCGATCAAGACCGGCAACGGCGCGCAAGCGGCAAAGACGCCCGCCTTCAAGTGGGTCAACACGGCGTTGGGCAACATCAAGGCGGCGCTGGTCGGGACCTACCGCGCGGTGCGGTCCAAACACGTCCCGCGCTATCTCGCGGAGTTCGAATATCGGTTCAACCGCAGATACGATCTCGGCGCGATGATTCCGCGTCTCGCCTTCGTCGCTCTGCGGACATCCCCCATGCCTTACCGGCTGCTGAAGCTAGCTGACGTTGCCGCGTAATCAGGAAATTTAATTGCCTGGGCGAGCGCGGTTCTTCGGCAGCGATCCAAGCCCATTAGCGCGGAAGGCCGTCCTTGGCCTTGACCAACCGCCGCCCCGGCCGCTCGGCATGCAACAGGTCGCGCCTCGACATCTTATGGACGCGAAGGCCATCGACGAAGACGTCGACGAGGCGTAATGCCATCGCCTGCCAATCGCCGCCGCCCTGCGCATAAATCATACCGACAATCGCCCGCAGCACGTCATCGGCAGAGATGTCGGATCGAATCGCGCGAGCCGCGATGCCGCGCTCGAGCAGTGCGGACAGCGCCCGGGTCAACCTCTCGAAGGAATAGGCTTTCAGTTCCGACGAGCCATGCGCAGCCAGCTGCAAGCCCCCGATCATGCCCTTCTTGGTCGCGACGAGGCGGACCTGGGCATGTAACCACGCGCGCAAAGCCTCAACAGGATCGGCTTCTCGGGTGAGCCGGTCGGCCAGATTCGCCGAGTTGATCGACCTCACGCCGGTAGACCGCCTCGAAAAGCGCCTCGCGCGTCGGGAAATGCCGGTAGAGTGTGCCAATCCCAACTTCCGCGCGACGCGCCACCGCTTCCAGGCTGGCCTGTGGGCCGCCGGCGGCGAAAATCTCGGTCGCCGCTTCCAGCAGACGCTCGCGATTGAGGATGGAATCCGCGCGCGGCTTGCGGCTTCTCTTGGCGGTCTTCAGCCCCATGTTCGCTCGCGCTCCGTTTCCTCTTGATATTCGGAGGAACCCTCCGTATATTCGCTCGGCCCGGCGAAAGGACATCGTCGGACTCTGGGGTTGACCCCTTCTCAACTCCTGGTCCTGCGTCGCCCTCCGACAGCGGCGCAATCCATACATCACAATCCTGAATGGAGCACGCATGCCTTTCTCCATCAGTCTCGTCATCAACGGGGAGCCGCGCGTGATTGCGCTCGACGACACGCGGGTGACGCTGCTCGATCTCCTGCGTGAGCGACTCGGCCTGACGGGCGCGAAGAAGGGATGCGACAGGGGCCAGTGCGGCGCCTGCACCGTGCTTGTCGACGGGCGCCGCGTCAATTCCTGCCTCGCGCTCGCGGTAGCCCTCGACGGCGCCGAGATCGTCACGATCGAAGGCCTCGCGGACGGGGATGCGCTCCATCCGGTGCAGACTGCTTTCATCACGCACGACGGCTTCCAGTGCGGCTTTTGCACGCCTGGCCAGATCATGAGCGCTGTCGGCCTCATCGCCGAGGGCCACGCGGGGGACGATCCCGAGCGCATCCGCGAATTGATGAGCGGCAACATCTGCCGCTGCGCCGCCTATCAGGGCATCACAGAAGCCGTTCTCGAGGCACAGAGGGTGATGGCGGACCGCCATCGAAAGGACGCAGCATGAATCAATTCGACTACGTCCGGCCCTCGACCGTCGCGGAGGCGGTTGCGCTTGCCGCCGAGCCGGGCGCGGCTTTTCTCGCAGGCGGCACCAATCTTGTCGATTTGATGAAGGTCGGCGCCGCCCGCCCTGCCCGTCTCGTCGACATCCGGCGCCTGCCGGGTCTCGACCGCATCGAATGGCTCGACAACGGCGGCGCACGCGTCGGGGCGATGGTCCGCAATTCCGATCTCGCCTACGACCAGCGTTTCGCCCGGACCTATCCGGCCGTTGCCGAGGCGCTGCTCTCGGGCGCCTCGGCGCAGCTTCGCAACGCGGCGACGGTCGGCGGCAATCTTATGCAGGAAACACGCTGCGCCTATTTCCACGACATGGCGAGCGCCTGCAACCGGCGCGAGCCGGGCGCCGGCTGCGACGCGCGGCAAGGCCAAAATCGCCTGCATGCGGTGCTCGGCTGGAGCGAGCATTGCATCGCGACCAGCCCGTCCGATTTCGCTGTGCCCCTCGTCGCGCTAGACGCGGTCGTGGAGGTAGAAGGCCCGCATGGGCGCAGAGAAATTCCCGTCGAGTCGCTGCGTCGCCTGCCCGGCGCGGATCCGCAGCGATCGACCGCGCTCGAGCCTGGCGAACTCATCGTCGCGCTGAGGCTTCCCGCCGAAGCGGCCGCCTTCTCTCGCCACGCCCGCTATCTCAAGTTGCGCGAACGCACCTCCTACGCCTTTGCTGTGGTCTCTGCCGCGGCGGCCCTGCGGCTCGAGGATGGATCAATCCGCGAGGCCCGGATCGCTCTCGGCGCCGTGGCCGCCAAACCCTGGCGCGCGCACGAAGCTGAAGCAGCGCTAGCAGGCGCGCAGCCGAGCCGCGAAAGCTTCGTTCGTGCTGCCGGGATTGCTCTCGCTGGCGCGCGTCCATCCGGCGACAACGCCTTCAAGATCGAGCTCGCCCGCCGCATCGTGCTGCGCGCTCTCGCCGCGGCGGCGGAGGGGACACCAAACGCGACGCCGGCTCTTCCGGGCTCACCGTTCTCGACCATTCCGGGAGTCCGCGATGTCGCCTGAAGCCGCATCCTCCCTTTCGCAGCCTCGTCGTTTCGGCTCCAGCGCCGGCCAGCCGCTGACGCGCCGGGACGGCCTACTCAAGGTCACCGGCCGTGCGACCTACGCCGCGGACAATCATCCCGAGGGAATGCTCTACGCCGTCACGGCGGTCAGCAGCATCGCACGCGGAAAGGTGAAGGCGCTCGACGTCGCAGCGGCGAAGTCGCATCCGGGGGTCGTGGAGGTCATGACGCCGGCCAATCGGCCGCCGCTCGCCCACGACCCGGAGGAGAAGATCCCGCCGTTCGGCTTCCGTGTCGAAGTCCTGCAGGACGACTCCGTGCGGTACGCGAATCAGCCCATCGCGCTGGTGATCGCCGAAACGCTCGAAGCGGCGACGGAGGGCGCGGCGCTGCTGAGGCCGCAATACGAGACGGAGCCTGTCCGGGCGACCATGGAGAGCGGCGTTCCCTTCGAACCCGGCGCCGTCGGGGTCGGCTCGCCGCCGCGCACCGTCTTCGGCGACATCGAAGCAGGTTTCGCGGCGGCCTCGCACATCACCGAGTCCGATTACGCGACGCCGGCGCAATATCACAACGCCATGGAACCGCACGCCGTCGTCGCCCAGTGGGACGGCGACCAGCTAACGTTGGACATGCCCAACCAGGCCATGGCGCTGAGCTGCGCGTCTTACGGCGCCTTTTTCGGCGTGCCGGCCGAGAACGTGCTGATCCGATCGCCCTTTCTCGGCGGTGGCTTCGGCTCAAAGGCGATTCTGAACGGTCCGCAGATCCTTGCGATCCTCGCCGCGCGGATGCTGAAGCGGCCAGTGAAGCTCGTCTTTACCCGCGCGCAGATGTACGGCCCGGTCGGGCATCGCGGTGAGACACGGCAGACGTTGCGCCTCGGGGCGGACGCCAGGGACGGTTCACAGCGATATCCCATCGCGCTCGTCTGCGCGACCTCGAGTTTCGACGAGTTTCTCGAGCCGGCGGCGAACGCTTCGCTGCCGCTCTACGCCAGTTCCGCGATTTTGGTCGAGCATCAGGGGTGCGGCTCGACACCGGGACGCCCGGTCCGATGCGCGCGCCTGGCGAAGCCTCCGGCTCGGCCGCGCTCGAGGCGGCGATCGACGAGGCCGCGGAGGCCTGTGGCATGGACCCACTCGAATTCCGCCTTGTGAACTACGCCGAAACCGAGCCGGTCACCGGCAAGCCCTTCTCCTCCAAGGCGCTGCGCGAATGTTACGCCGAGGGGGCGAAGCGCTTCGGCTGGTCGGGAAGGCCGCTCGCGCCGCGCCGGATGCGTGACGACGACGGCTTTCTTGTCGGCTGGGGCATGGGCACGGCGGTCTTTCCTTGCCCGCATTTCCCGGCCGCCGCCCGCGCCACGCTCCGCGCCGACGGAACCGCGCTCGTCGAAACCGCGGGCGCTGACATGGGCCAAGGCGCATGGACGGCGCTGCCGCAGATCGCCGCGGAGTCGCTCGGTCTGCATATCGATCAGGTCGATTTTCGCTCCGGAGTCTCGCATCTTCCGGACGGCGGCGTCGCTGGCGGCTCAGGGCATACCGCAAGCGCAGGGCTCGCGCTGCGCAATGCCAGCGAGCACGCGCTGGCGCAACTCGCCGAACTCGCCATGGCCGATCCCGCCTCGCCCCTCTTCGGCGCCGGCAATGTCGGCGTCCGGGCGCGCGATGGTCGTCTGCATCATCCCGAAGACGAAACCCGCAGCGACAGCTTTGCGGACATCCTCGCGCGCGCCGGCCGCGTCGAGTTAATGGGAGAGGCGAAGGCGGCACGCCATCCCTCCGTCGCGGAATCCCGCGCGCTCTACTCGCATGGGGCGGTGTTCGCGGAAGTGAAGGTTGATCCCGATCTCGGCCAGATCCGCGTGACCCGCCTCGTCGGCGCTTTCGCCGCGGGCCGCATCATCAATCCTCACCTGGCGCGTAGCCAATATCTTGGCGGAATGATCTGGGGTCTGTCCTTCGCCTTGCAGGAGGAAGCGATCACTGACTGCAGGACCGGTCGCATCATGAACACCGACCTTGCGGAATATCATGTGCCGGTGAACGCCGACGCGCCCTCGGTGGAGGCGATCCTCATCCATGAAGACGATTCCCATATCAACGCGCTTGGCGTGAAGGGCGTTGGCGAGATTGGCGTCACCGGTACAGTAGGTGCGATCGCCAACGCGATTTGGCACGCCACCGGCGTGCGCGTCAGGCGTTACCCCGATCCGCATCGAGGACGTCGCGATGGTAGTGTAGCCGATCGCGAAATGAGCGCGGCCGGATATGATTTGCGCTATCAGGTGTTAGGGCAGAAGCCACGCGTGAGAATATGGCCCGGATCGTCGACGGAAGTCGGGCTGAGGCGTGCGGAACTCTCGTTAGTCAGGGGCACACGTCTTCCTTCATGCCCGTAAATGTCGAATGCGGGGAACTCACTTCCCTGCCTTGAAGCGGTCGTGTCAACTGGTCTCGAAACCGTTCGTTTATGAGAAGCGAGACGCATCCGTGAATGGCGCGCTGTTGGTCGGCGGACACTTAATTCCGCGTTTCAGACTGCCGCTTTCAGGCGCTCGAAGCAGGGATTGAGCCTTGGCGACGAGATACGTCAGCCTCCTCGTTCATTATTGATAACGACTTAAGAGTTTTTGCGTCGCGAAGCCGATGCAAAAACTCCGTTGGACTGAACGCGGTTGGAGCCGAGGGTTCAGCTTCAGCTTATGGAATTTTCAGTCGGGATCGGGCGTTGGAGGCGGCGGCGGGAACAGGTGGAAGGCTCTGGGCGGCGCCTTGGTCGCCATTGCGCGTTGGAGATGGCGGGCGCGGGGCCAATAGCCTTCGTTTCGCGCTGACAGAGCCGGGAGATTGGCGGCGCCGGGCCAAATGGGTTCGTGGCATGCCCGAGGCATGCATGGACTTGGAGGTCGTCTCGGGAGACCGGGTTGCGGGTCATGGTCCTTGGGCCCGCTTCGGGGAGAGCTGGCGGACAAACAGGAGAAGGCCTTTGCGGCAGCAGGGACAGACCCGCGGACCGTCCGACGTTTTCGGGTTGGCCGAGGATCGGCGGCGTCCGCGCTCATTTGGGCCTCGAAGCGGCGTCGCCTGACGGTCGAGCAGAAGCAGCAGACGCGCGCGGGCGGCGTCTTTGCGCTTGGCGGGATGCCACAGGCCGAAGTAGCGGACCTTGTGCAGGCCCTTGGGCAGGACGTGCTGGAGGAAGCGGCGCATGAACTCCTGGCCGGGGATGCGGCTGATCCGCCAGCGGTTGGATTTGCGATGCTTGTGGCGGATGGTGACGGCCTCGTCGTCGAGGCCGACGATGCGGGTGTTGGTGATCGCGACGCGGAAGACGTAGCGGGCGAGATAATCGAGCACGGCCTGCTCGCCCTCGCCCCAGGGCGTGCAATGGACGACCCAGGGCTTGGACCAGGCGGCGTCGGGCAGAACCAGATCGGGACGGCTCTTTTGCAACGCGGCCCTGAGCTTGCCGCGCACGAGCTTGGCCAAGGCCTTGACGGGAACCAGGAAGGCTCGGCGCGCCGGTCGCCAATCGGCGCCGTCGTCGGAAACGCCGCCCCCGGTGACCAGGCAGTGGACGTGAGGGTGGTAGAGCAGTTGCTGGGTCCAGGTGTGCAGGACGGCGAGCACGCCGACCGTCGCTCCGACATGGCGTCGGTCGCGGGCGAGTTCGACGATGGCCTCGGCGGCGGCCTTCATCAGCAGGGCGTAGCCGTCACGCTGGTTGGCGCGCAGCGCGTCGCGGAGTTCCTCGGGCACGGTGACGGTGACGTGGAAATAGCGCGTCGGCAGCATCTCGGCCTTGCGGGCCTCGAGCCAGCGCTCGGTCTGGTCGGTATGGCATTTGGGACAACTCCGGTTCTTGCAGGAGTGATAGGAGAAGACCTCGGCGGCGCATTGGTCGCAACGCCAGAGGCGCCCTCCGAGCGCCTCGGTGCGGCAGGCTTGGATGTCGGCGATGGCGCGCCGATGCGACGGCGGCATCGACGCGCCATGAGCCGACAGGTACTCGCCCGCGAAGCGGCGAAAGACGTCCGCGACCTCGATCACGACGGATCGGCCGCGTCAGAGGCCGGTCATCAATCCGTCGAGGATGGCTTTGAGCGAGACGCGGGTCGGTTCGGTGAGGTGGGTGTAGATGGCGGTGGTGGCGATGTGGACGTGGCCGAGCAGGATTTGCACGACCCGGGTATCGACGCCGCTTTCGAGCAATCGCGTCGCATAGCTGTGGCGCAGGGCGTGAGGCGTGACCCGCCGCGTGATCCCCGCCGCGCGGGCGGCGTCTTGGAAGGTGCGGCGCAGCACTTGCTGGTTGGCCGGCGCGCCGGAACGATTGGGGAAGAGCCAGCGCGGATCGCGGTGGGTCTTCCAGAGCGCCCGCAGGCCATCCAGGACCGGTTGCGGCAACGGCACGAGCCGCTCCCTGTCGCCCTTGCCGATGATGCGAAGCTGCAGATTGGCGCGGTCGATGGCGCCGATTTCCAAGGTCGCGGCCTCGCTTATGCGCAAGCCGCAGGCGTACATGAGGGCGAGGCAGGCCTTGTGAACGGGTATCCTCACGCCGCCCAGCAGCGCGCGGACTTGCTCGTCCGACAGGACCTCGGGAAGACGGAGTTGCTTGGGCGGGCGAATTCTTTTTTTTGAAACAGCGCCCAGTCGCGATCCAGCGTCCGGCGGTAGAGGAATTGGATGCCGCCGTGATAGGCCTTGAACGTGCCGAGCGCGACGCCGCGCTCACGCAGGCCGAGCAGGTAGCCGCGCACCTCTTCCTCGCTCAGCTGATCCGGCGAACGGCGATAGTGCGCGGCCAGCCGACGGACCGCGTCGATGTAGACGGTCTGCGTTCGCAGCCGCCAACCCCGCCGACTTCATGTCTTCGATCATCTGCAATCGCAACGGCGTCATCGAGGTCTCCCTTGGTTCGAGCAAGCCGGCGCGACGGCGCCGGCTCCAAGGAAAATATCCTCAACTCAAATGCCGCGCGGGAAGCGCCGCCCTACGGCGAAGCCGTTCAGTCCAACAGATTTTATCAATACTAGCATCAAACCATGACGCTCCAAGGTCCTGACCAGCCCCCTACCCCGATTGCCCCGGCCCGTGCGTCTCGTCTGCTGACGGCCGTCGAGTTTCACCGGCTGACCGATGTGCCGCCCGAAGTCGAGTGGTTTGCCAACATCGCCAACGGGCACACACGCCGCGCCTACGAGACGGCAGTGAAGGACTTCATGCGCTTCGTCGGCATCCGCCGACCGCAAGAATTTCGGATCGTCACGCGTACGCACATCATCGCCTGGCGCGATGAGCTCGCGCACCGCGGCCTCGGCGGCAGCACGATCCGGCACCGGCTCGCATCGCTGGCGTCGCTGTTCGAATATCTGTGCAACAAGAACGCCTTCACGCATAATCCGGCGAGAGGCGTCGAGCGGCCGAAGAGCGAAAGCGGCGAAGGGAAGACGCCGCCGATCTCCGATCATCAAGCGCGCAAGCTCCTCGAGGCGCCGCAGGACGACAACATCCGCGGCAAGCGCGACCGCGCCATCCTTTCCACCCTGCTCTTTCACGCGCTGCGGCGCGAGGAATTGTCCAAGCTCAAGGTCAAGGACTTTCGCCACATACGCAAGGGCGTGCCTCATCTCAAAGTGTCAGGCAAAGGCGGCAAGACGCGCTATCTGCCGTTGCATCCGGACACCAACGCGCTCATCAACGACTATCTCGACGCGGCCGGCCACGGCGACGATGACGCCGGCGCGGTGTTTCGGCCGATCCGCAACAACCGCACCGGCCGTCTCGACAAGGCGATCACAGCTGACGGCATTTACAAGCTCGTCCGCGCCTACTCGGCCCAGCTCGGATTTGAGGTCGGCGCGCATTCCCTACGTGCGACCGCCGCCACCAACGCGCTCGACCACGAGGCCGACATTGCCAAGGTGCAGGAATGGCTCGGGCATGCCAACATCGCGACGACGCGAATCTATGATCACCGCCGGACGCGAGCGGAAGATAGTCCGACGTTCAAGGTGAATTACTAAGCAGAGTAGAATCTTTGTTTCGCGATGACATCCGATGGAATTTAGACGCCGCACCCTCTCGCAGTTAGCCGATATGATTTGCGGCAACACGGTGGATAGTAAGCCCGTCCCTTTTCGCTATCGAAGCAGCAGCTACCTCACGGAGTTTTTTGGAGACTGCGACACCGGCTACGCCCATGACGGCAGCACCCGGAGTTTGTGGGTTTATAATCGGCTGGTCGATATTCTTCAGGAGCCGCATCCCGATGCGCGCACGCCGCCTGACACATTCTGTCGCGTCATCCGGGTGTTGATGGACAAGTCCGATGTAACGCCTGGTGACGACGAGAGTCGCACGATGGCCTTGCAGCATCTAAATTCTGCCCTTGTCCGCGAGGGTTTCGAGGCCTTCTATGGCGAGGACCAACAATGCTATCTTCGTCACATCGGCACTAACACAGTTGTTCAGCAGTCGCTCAATCCGCATCGGCATTTCACGGTACTTGAGCAAAAGAAACGCGCGCAGCTCGCCGCCTATCTCGGTAAAATTAGCGAAGACGAGCTGATCGGCGATGTGCTGTTGCCGCTGTTCCGGCAGCTTGGCTTTCATCGGGTCACGATCGCCGGCCACAAGGACAAGGCGCTTGAGTACGGCAAAGACCTTTGGATGAAATACACGCTGCCGACGACGCACGTGCTTTATTTCGGTATGCAGGTGAAGAAGGACAAAATCGACGCGTCAGGCGTCAGCACGGCCAACATCGCCGAAATCCATAATCAAGTTTCGATGATGCTCGGCCACGAAATTTTTGACCCGGAAATCGGGAAACGTGTTTTGGTGGACCACGCCTACATCGTCGCCGGCGGCGAGATCACAAAGGCGGCGCGAAACTGGCTTGGCAACAAGCTGCACGCCACTAAGCGCAATCAGATCATCTTCATGGATCGCGACGATATCCTGAACCTGTTCGTGGTCACGAACATGCCGCTTCCGGCGAAGGCCATCCCTCCTCCCCCACCCACCGAGATTGACGACGACATTCCTTTCTAATCCTAAGCACGCAACCCAGTACGCTGGCGTATCTGAAATGGGATGTTGGGATTCGTCGAATCGTCAACAGAGACGTGAAAGCGCATCGATTAGGGCTCCGCGAGCCCTGCCGTTCACGTCAAACGCTTGAATAAGAAGCTTTCCGATTTCCCCGGCGGCACTCACACTCACATTCAGAAGTTCACAGTCAGAAGCGCGCACTTCGGCTGTCGCGGTGACGGTTTCCGCGACTTTCCCTTTAAAAAAAGCCTTGTCACTTGTTTTGCATTCGAGGTCGACAACGATCTCGATATTCGAAGTTGCGCCAGCAGACGTGTAACAGACCGTCTTCAGTTGATGGTTCCCGACGTCGAAACCCGCTTTGCCCAGCAACCCGCAGTCAAGCGACTTGATTGAGGGTTGGATTGCCTTGTCGATAAGGCGTGAAACGAACTGGTCGCAAGCATGGGCAGCAGCGCTAGCATCGAATAAGCCGACCCCCACAAATGCAGCCATTCCGAGCAGTCTGATCTGAAACCGCCGTGTCTGAATCATAGGTGCCTCCCCCATCCAGCAACACGTTCCACGAAAATGCAAAGAATGATACAGAGTGAACCAGCTTCTCCGAGCCCTCTCTTCGACACCACGTTAGACGACCTGCAAGGCAATCCCAATCATGATGCCGCTCGCCAAGCTCTGGTCGTGGACCGGGCATGCGTTCATCTTGTTCGCCATCGGCTGGGCGATTTTTGTCCGTGGCGGTCTAAGCGACAAGGCGCTCCCAGAAGGCGTCGCGATCTCGCAGGGATATTGGGGCCTTGTGGTCGCGCTGATTGCGGCGAACGCGCTGATTTTAGCTCTTGCACTGTACGTCCGCGCCGGAAAACGCGCCGGAATCACCTCTTTGGTACCTCCGAATACGAATTTTGAACAGCTCGAGGATAGAAACCTTGTTATTTCGTGGGGCACTGTCTTCGTTTTTTTATTCGCCGTGGCTCTCGCCACTGTACTCTTTTCGGTGCGCTATGCGGACAGCGTCCTGTATGAATGGCGGACGCATACCAAGGTAGCTGACGGTTTTTTATATAGTCGGCTTCAAGCTCACGAACAGGGTTGTCATTCGAACCCGTGCTTTGCCGTCGCGTCCCAGTTCGACGGCACCACCGAAATCAAAAGCGGGGTAAATGAATACCTCCTCTATGTTACCGACGGAGTGCTCGTCGTTCTCGTCGTAGCATTAATATGCTTGTTGATCTTCGCGCTGATATCGTTGATCTCTTATAGACCACCTGATCGAGCGCCAATGGAGTAAGCCCAAAGCAGGCTCGGCAGACCGGATTTCTTAACTAGCCACTAGGCACGAGCGGCGGCATTGATCTGCTCCTCGATCGCCTCGACCGACGCCAGAATATCGGCGAACGTCGGCGGGTCGCCAAAGATCATCGTCCTGGTGTTGTCGTAGTCACGCCGGAGGGCGTCGGTCATTGTGTCGTGGGGTGTCAGCGCGTAGGACCCCGGCACGGCCGACGCGAGATCATAGTCGGGGCGATCGAAAAACATTCGGGCATGGGACACGCAATCGTCGCCAAGCGCACGATCAGCCATCGCCTGCTCGCCGACGTTCGACTTCGCCAAGCAATACAGGTCATAATAGTGCCGCGAAATCCGTTGGCCTTCTTGCCTCAGCGCGCCTCGCCGATCATACCAGCGGCGCAGCCCATGCGCGATCACGACCTTGTCCCAGAAGGTGCGCGTTGCCTTGATGGTCGTGACGTCAGGGACCGCCAGGTCCAGCCCGGGCAGGTCATCGGTGACATAGGGCCGGATGATCGCCAGTTCGTTTGGATCGAGCGCCGACTTGGCTCCGGACTCGATCCGCACGACGGGTCGCACATAGGCGCCATCGCGTGGCTCGACTTCGGGATAATGGATGAGCAGCGTCTGGCCGCCTGGGTCCGCATCATCGATTTCGATCCGGCCGGCGCCTGACGTCGCATCCGCAACCAACGCCGCGAGCGAGTCTCGGAGCGGGCCCGTGATATAGGCTCGACACGCGTCTCGGATGACGTCGAGTTTCGCGCGGCGCTTCTTGTTCGAAAGCACTTCGAGCTCTGCGACGGACGCAGCCGCGTCGAGATCGTCGCGAAAAACGGTAACGTCGATATCTTCGGAGAAGCGTTCTATCAGACCGTAGGCCTTGGACAGTGACGTCCCGCCTTTGAAGAGCAGGCGCGGTTGGCCGTTGGGCAGTTGATGGTAGAGCGCGTCGAGCGTCCAGCAGACCCAGAAATCCTTCTCGATATTGGCGACCGGCGCGCCAAGCCGGTTGGCGGTGGTGAGAAAAGCGTCGAGACGATCGCCCGGCGATGCGGCGATCAGCGCCGCGTAGTCGGTCGCGCTCATGAGGCGGTCTCTTTGCTATCGAAGAGCAGCGGCCTCAAAAACTCCTGCATCCAGATTGGCAACGCGCCGATCCCTTTGCGAAGGTCGTCGCGGGTAGCCTGGCCGTGTCTGGGATCGGAGAAGACACGACGCAAGATCGACGCGATGCGATCGTGCTCGCCTTCCCCCGGCAGCATGTCCTGCAACCAGTAAAGCGCCTGAACGACGCGCATGCCCGGTCGGCCAGCCCAAGCCAGCTTGCTCACGGCTGCGTTTTTGAAACGGATTTCCTGGTTACCAAGCTTGATCGACTTCAGGCGGGAATCGACGAGCACTTCGATCTTGGCGGGCACGGCAGTGGTCAGGCCGAGGTCGTTGGCGGCGGTCATGCCGTCGACAACGAAGCGGACATTGTCGCGGCGGGCGACCGCCTGAATCACGGCGCGGTAATTTGGGACTGTGTGTTTGCCGGTCAGTTTGTTGGAGCCGGGTCGATCATAGAGCCCGCGGTCGATACGGCGAAGATCGCCACGGAGCGCTAGGCGCTGGAGCGCCTTATCGACTGCCGCGCGACCGGCAAGATCGGCGAAATCCGAGGGCGTCCAAACAGCAGAGGAATCCTCGGCAATGCGCTGAAGGATTTGCCCCCGAAGATCGGCACCGTGCTCGACAGTGGTCATGTCCGAAATATGTAGCATATTTCGGACATTGCAAGTGATGTCCGAAATATGTGGCATTCTTCGGACACGGCGTCGTCACGAGCGATTCCGGTGCGGACTCGAAGATGACCGCTTCGTTACCGATGTCAGCCAGATCGGTCGGCCTCGGTGACCGATTTTAGGCGGACGCGCTTCGAAGCTCCCCGCTAACTAAACACCGGCCGGCACTGTCGCGAGCCGATGTCGGCGATTTCTCCTAGGCCATTGAGCAATCCAACCGCTTGCAGGACCGCAGCACAGATTCCGAGGCCGACATTGGCGTCGCCCGCTTTGACCTTCTGGAGGGTGGAGCGGGACGTGAAGGCGCGTTCGGCCACGGCGGCCATGGGGGGCAGCCGCCGGCGGCGGCGAGCATCGAGGATATCCGCGCCCAGCTTGCGTAGGACGTGCCGCACTGCGGCGGGTAGGTGATGGGGTATCGGCATTTGCGCGCTTCGTATTACCAAAAACACATTTATGTCGTACGAAGATTACAAAAATCTCCAGAGCGGCTGGACTGGGAAGGATGGCCCAGGGTCAAATCTCGAAGCCCCCTTGAAACTCGCTCTGGTAAGATTATCTTACTCGTTGTCGGATCAAGGAGACCCCCATGGACCCCGCTGCTCTCAAAGACAAGCTGATCGCTGTGCTCAGCACAGATTCAGGCCGATAGCGGCCTCGAATGCCCACCGCTCACCGGCGCGACAAAGCCCGCCGAGAACCTGCCCAAGTTCGACAGCAAGGTCTGGCCTGTCGCGACCACCATCCTCGCAACCGAGATCGGCGCAACGATCCCGAACGACGTGAACATCTTCGTCGACGAGGCGACGAAGCTTCCGCGCTCCATCGACGAGACCGCCGTCTTCGTCTGCGACCTGCTCAAGAAGCAAAGCGAGAAAAAGAAGCGGCGGCGGCATGACCGAAGCCGATTCCGCCAAGCGCGCGCAGATCGCCGAGCGCTTAAAGGAGGCGCGCAAGCTCGCCGGCCTGTCGCAAGGCCATGTCGCCAAGATTCTCGGCCTGCATCGCCCCTCCGTCAGCGAGATGGAAGCAGGAAACCGCCGTGTCTCGGCCGACGAGCTCGCCCGGCTTGCTGAGATCTATGACGTTAGCGTTGCGTGGTTGCTCGGCGAGACGCCCGAGACGCTCGACGCCCAGGACCCGCGACTCGAGCTCGCCGCACGCGAACTTACCAAACTCAAGCCCGACGACCTGGAACGCCTGCTCAAGCTGCTGGCCGCCATGCGCAGCGAATTCCACCGCGAACGGAGGCGATCGCTGATGAACGTGATGCGCACCACGAAGCCCAGTTTCAACCGCCGCGCCCTGGCGACCCAAGCGATGCAGGCTGCGAGCGGCGACGCGGGCGAAGAGCCAAGCTGGACCAAGCCGGTCCGATCTGCATCTACGGGCTGTGCGAAACGCTCGGCGTCCGGTGCGCTTCAACAACATCAATATGGAAGGGATGTATCAGCGCGGGCTTCCGCCGCGCATCCACCTCTCCGCGCGACGGCCGCTGCCACGCCGCGCCTATAATTGTGCGCACGAGCTTGGCCACCACGTGTTCGGCCACGGCTCGTCGATCGACGAACTGCGCGAGGACGCAAAGGCGCATCCCTGGGAAGACCCGAAGGAGTTCCTTGCGGACACCTTCGCGGGCTTCATCCTTATGCCGATCATCGGTCTGCGCCGCGCCTTCTCGGTTCGGGGCTGGACGCCAGAAACGGCGACGGCGGCGCAGATCTTCACCATCGCCTGCGAGTTCGGCGTCGGCTATGCGACGCTCCTGACGCATCTGTCGGTCGGCGTGAATATGCTGTCGCGTGGCCGCGCCAGCGCCTTGCAGCGCGTCACTCCCAAGGCGCTGCGCATGGACATACTCGGCGCGCTGACGCCTGAGCCGCTGATCGTTGCCGACCGTCATCACGCCGCGCCCGACACTGGACGCGGAGGTCAAGACGTTGCTCCTGTTGCCGCCCGGAACGGAGGTGACGGGTGGCGGGCTCGCTTTCGAGCGCGACCTTGCAATCGGGACGCCTGTTCCGAGCGGTGAAGCCGGGGATCTTTCAGGCGAGCGCCGGGGGCTGGGCCGACTTCGTGCGCATTGCCCCGATCCAGAAAAACGAGCCGTATGGCTATGTCGGTCTCGCTCAATATCGCCATCTGGAGGAGGACCCGGATGAGTAAGGCGAAGATGTTCCCGGCGCCGCCGCCCGCGGTGATCGACGACACCAACCTATCGCGCGCCTGGGCGCGCCTGTTGCTGCAGGTTCTCGATGGCGCTGGCACCGAGGTCGCCCCGCTGGTCCTGAGCCTAAGCGGCTTCGCCCAGAATGGCGCCGCCGTCGAAGACCCGGCGGTGCGCCAGGCCCTCGATCAGCTGCTCAAGCGCAAAGGGCGACTCGTGGTCGACGATGTCGCATTCACGATTTTCCCGCAGCGCCTCTGGGAGATGTCGCGGGGCGATCGAACCCGCCTTTTCACCCTCTATCGTGCGACGTTCCCGCGCTGGCAGGCGATGAACCGCAAGGCCAATGGTCGCGGCCTGTATTTCGAGCGCATGGTCATGTACGGGCGCGGGCCATGCGACGGAAATCAACTGGAGTGGATTTTGTCTCAATTCAATTCGCGGACGGGCGTGCGTCGCTCGATGCTGCAAGCGACCACCTTCGATCCCGGGCGCGACCATGTCGCAGACGCACAGCTCGGCTTTCCGTGCCTCCAGCAGGTGAGCTTCGAGCCGACCGCTGCCGGGCTCGTCACCAACGCCTTTTACGCCACCCAGCAAATCTTCGACAAAGCCTATGGCAACTATCTCGGCCTCGCCCAGCTCGGCGCGTTCATGGCCCACGAGATGGATATGCCCCTCGCGCGCCTGAACGTCATGGTCGGGATCGCCAAGCTCGAGCGGATCACCAAGAGCGACGCCGATCTCGCCACCGCTGGTCGCCGCCGCACAGGCCCTCGTAGCGCCACCTGCTGCGCCGCAAGCGCAGCCCGCCGTCGCCGCCGTGACCTGCAGGAGCGGCGCTCTGACTACGAGGTCACCCAAAATTCCGACGAAACGTCCGCGCGGTCGCCCTCCGAAATCCCGCACCTGAGCGCGACCGCTTCCCTGCCGATGGAATTGCCTGTCGCCGTTCGGCCCGTTGCGGCCTCGACGGTGTCCGCGCCGATCGTGCTGCGACATCTTGCGCCTGCCAAGGTGTCGGAGGTCTATGAGAGCTATTGGCGCTTCGCCGCCGAGCGGCAGGCGGTATTCTTCCGGCGCGCGCGGGGCGAGACGCGACCCTGGACCGACAATCCGGTGCTGGCGATCTACAAATTCACCAACGCCTACCGCGCGTCCGACCGGGTCAGCCAATATCTCATCCGGCATGTCATCTATCGCGACGACCTGCCCAACTCGCCGCGCGAGGTGTTCTTTCGCATCTTGCTGTTCAAGCTGTTCAACAAGATCGAGACCTGGGAGCTCCTCGAACGCGCGTTCGGCCCGATCACCTTCGAGGACTATCGCTTCGCCGCCTATGATGCGGTGCTCTCGCGCGCGATGCGGGCGGGCCATCGCATCTACTCTGCCGCTTACATCATGCCGCCGGGCAGCGGCGCTTTCGGGCGATCGGCCAAGCACCAGAACCATTTGCTGCTGCTCGAACGGATGATGGCGGACCAACTCGCCGAGCGGCTGGCGCAGACCCGCACAATGCAGGAAGGCTTCGAGAAATTGCGGGCCTATCCAACGATCGGCGACTTTCTCGCCTATCAGTTCATCACCGACATCAATTACAGCGAGCTCACCGATTTCAGCGAGATGGACTTCGTCGTGCCCGGACCCGGCGCACGTGATGGCCTCCGCAAATGCTTCGTCGATCCAGGCGGCTTGAACGAGCCAGAGCTCATTCGGCTGATGGCCGATCTGCAGGAGCGGGAGTTCGAGCGACTGGGCCTTGACTTTCAATCGCTCTGGGGCCGGCGGCTCCAGCTAATCGACTGCCAGAACCTGTTCTGCGAAGTCGACAAATATGCGCGTGTGGCGCACCCGCAGATCGCAGGAAAGACGGGGCGTATCCGCATCAAGCAGAAGTTCAAGCCGACCTCCGAGCCGATCGAATTCTTTTATCCTCCCAAATGGAAGCTCAATGACAAGACCCTCGTAGACACGCCTCGGCGCGCTGCAGCCCGATAACACCGAAGGAGGCGAGCATGGATTTCAGCGGCTACCAGAGGGAGGCGTTGCGCACCGACCGCGTGCCTGGGCGAGGCGCCGATGATGCAACCTCGCTGATCGTACCTATGCTCGGCCTCGCCGGTGAAACCGGCCAACTGCTTAGCGAGTACAAGAAGCATCTCCGCGATGGCGAAGCACATCGCCTGTTCAAAGAGCGTGTGTCCGAGGAGCTGGGCGACTTACTCTGGTACATCGCAAACGTCGCGAGCAAGTTTGACCTCTCGCTATCCGATGTCGCCTCAGCGAACCTAGCGAAAGTCAAGAAGCGCTGGGCGACCGAACTCCGCCGAACCACTCAAATTCGACACCGAGCTCCCCGAAGGGGAGCGCCTGCCACGCCGGTTCGAGGTTGAGCTAATCGATCTCGAAGGTGAAGCGCGTCACCGGGTTCGTATCTTGATTAACGGCCAGCCGATGAGCGTGGAGCTCACCGACAACGCCTATGATCCTGACGGTTATCGTTTTCATGACGTTTTCCACTTCGCGTACGCCGCGGTGCTGGGCTGGTCTCCCATCACGCGCGCTATGCTTAGACGAAAGCGCAAGAGCCGACCGTTGCTTGACGAGGTTGAGGACGGCGGCCGGGCCGCGGTCATCGAGGAGGGGGTAGCTGCGCTAACCTTCGACTATGCGCGCCGGCATCGCTTCCTCGATGGCGTTTCCGCCGTTGATTCCCAGCTTCTGCGTACAATTCAGGACATGACGTCCCATCTCGAAGTGCGGCGATGCACGACCGGCGAGTGGGAGACGGCAATCCTCCAAGGTTTCAAGACGTGGCGCTCTGTGCTGGCAGCACGCGGCGGTCGTATCGCCGTTGATCTCGATACAAGGAACGTTAGCTTTCTTGGGCCCTCGAACTCATCAGGGGTCGCGTGTTTGACCCTCGGGGCCCAGCGCCAAGGCACTCGCCATCGCGAAACCTCCAGCATGGCTGATGCTGAGCTTCCAATCAGTGACCCCATGCGCGGCTGCCGATTTCGCTGCGCCGCCGGCAAGGTGCACTTCTGGAGGCGCGCCAGGCGCACGGTGGATCACTACATCTGTGAATGCGACCCCGGCACCGAACCCGCCGCCGAGCGCTTTGAGCACCGCCTCTTTGGCGGCGAACCGGCCCGCCAGTCGTTCGACCCGATCGGCCCCATAGCCGATCTCGTCGAGCTCGGCCTGAACGAAGCAACGCGGAATGAGCGGGTCGCGCGGATCCTCAATCCAGCGCCGCATCTCGGCGACGTCAACTAGATCAACGCCGTGTCCGAGAACGTTCACAAGGCACGTCTTTCCTTGAGATATGCAAAAGCGCGCCCAACACTATGGCGAGCCGTGAATGAATAATAGAGATCAGGGGGAACGAAGCGATGAATAAACCGCCAGCCATGTTCTGGAGTGGGGAAACGCTCAGCGAACGGCTGAAGACGCTGATTGAGCCGTTCGTGCCCGGACGGGTAGACTGCGCCGCCTATACTATGTCGATCGGCCCTGAAATTTATGTGTCACCCAACGATCAGACAGCTGATCCCACCACGGTCACCGTCCGCCAGCTCGGCGATGGCGAGGCGTTCACTATTCCGCCGGGCCAGTTCGCTTTTCTGCTGACCGAGGAAATCGTATCCGTACCCGCCGATGCCCTGGCTTTCATCTCGATTCGCGCCAAGACCAAGTTCCGCGGCCTCGTCAATGTTTCCGGATTTCATGTCGATCCTGCCTATCGCGGACAGCTAACGTTCGCTGTCTTCAACGCCGGCCCTGTGCCAATCCACCTCAAGCGCGGGCAACCGATCTTCCTGATCTGGTACGCGAGTCTCGACTGCGAGACCGACTTCAAGAAGGATGGAACCGTTCACGAGGGCATCGATCCCGAACTGGTGACGGCCGTCGCTGGTGAACTTCAGTCCTTCGCCAGTCTGTCGAAGAAAATAAAAGATGTCGATAAGGCGCTCGGCGATCGCGTCCATGCCGTTGAGAAGGAGCAGACCTATTACCGCGTCATCGGCGCCGTAGCGCTTGCGCTCGTGATTGCGCTGACGGTGAGTTGGCTAAAGGACATTGTTCCGTCGCGATCCACTTCGGCCGCGCAGGCGACAGCAGCACCGGCGGTAAAACCATAGATTGGGCAGTAGCTTTGATAACTTAGAGAATTAGGGGGCGGAAGGTGCGAATCTCGCGCGTAAAAATAACGAATTTCGCGAACTTTTCCGAACTCGATGTGCGAACCGGCGAGAGCGTCGTAGTCGTCGGCGAAAACAAAGTCGGCAAGAGCAACTTCGTCCGAGCTTTGCAACTCATTCTCGACCCCGGCCTATCGGAACGCGACCGCCAGCTCGGCCTTGAACACTTTTGGGACGGACTGGGCGAGAACAAGATCGGAGAAACGATCGAGATCGCTATCGAGCTGACCGACTTTACTGACGATCCGCGATTGATGGCGCATCTCAATGATTGTGTGGTGGACTCTGGACCGCCGATGGTCGCGAGGCTTACGTACCGCTTTCAACCCAAGGCCAATCTCGGACGCGATCCGGAGAGCTTGGCCGACTATGAGTATATCGTCTTCGGTGGTGACGATCCCGAGATGTCCGTCGCTCCGTCGCTCCGGCGAATGCTACCCCTCGATGTGCAGGTCGCACTACGCGACGCCGAGAAGGATCTGTCGAGCTGGCGTAACTCGCCGCTGCGGCCGTTGATTGAGGAACTGGCCACTTCTCTCGATGAGGACGCGCGCGCGGAAATCCAGGAGCAGGTCAACCAGGCGCAGGCCGAGCTGGTGAGCCACGACGAAGTAGTCGCTACGGCGGAGCGGATCAGCGAACGGCTGATCGCTATTGCCGGGGAGCAGCATGCCGTGCCGTTGACGCTTGGCCTCGCGCCGACGCGGGTGGATGCGTTGCTGCGCAGCTTGCGTCTGCTGATGGACAATGGTGCCCGCGGCATTCCTGACGCCAGCCTCGGGACGGCCAATCTTATCTTTCTGGCGCTCAAGAGCCTCGAACTCGATCGTCTCGTGGCAGACGGCGAGCGAGACCACACATTTTTCGTCGTCGAGGAGCCGGAGGCCCATCTCCATCCGCACATCCAACGTCTTGTGTATCGCTATTTCCTCGGCAGCGGCGGAGACGACGGCGAGGACGCGCCGGCGCTCACCACGATCCTGACGACGCACTCGCCGCATATCGCAAGTGTGACCCCGATCTGTTCCATCGTGCTGCTCCGCCATGATGCGGCGGCAAATGCGACGATCGCGGTTTCGACGGCCAATGCACCCTTGAGCGAGCGCGACGAGGCCGACCTCCAGCGCTATATCGATGTGAGCCGCGGCGAGATATTTTTTGCCCGGGGCGTAATTTTGGTCGAGGGCGATGCCGAGCGGTTCCTGGTCCCCGCATTTGCCGAGGTGCTGGATATTCCATCTCGACATGCTGGGCATCACCGTATGCTCGGTCGGGGGCACGAATTTCATGCCATACGTCAAGCTGCTTGGTCCCCAGGGTCTGAACATTCCGCACGTCATCCTGACGGACCGCGATCCGAACGGAGCGAGCCATCCGCGTGTTCGTCGGCGGCTGATCAACGTGCTGCAGTTGCGGGAAGAGGGCGTCAACTATCGGCTTCTGGACGCGGATGCCGTGATCGCCCGCGCCGAGCCGTTCGGTTACTTCGTCAACAGCAACACGCTGGAGCCGGAGCTTTTACCGGGGGACTTGCCGAGGCCATGCAGGAAGTAATTGAAGAGGAGCTTTCTATCGGCGACGACACGCGGGAGGAACTGCAAGGATGGGTGGACGACCCTGACACGCTGGATGAGGACGCGCTGATCACGCTTATCGAACGGGTCGGCAAGGGACGCTTCGCGCCAGGCGCTCGCCCCCACGTCACTGCAGATACCTGTCCGGATTACATCCGGCAAGCGCTGGAGCACATCCGTGATGCCGTTGCGTAGCGTAAGCGCGGCATATCTCGCCCAAGCGGCCGATTTTGCCGGCAATCCAGGTCAGCAAGCGGCCTATGACTTCGCAGGCAACTGCGTGGTGCTGGCCGGGCCAGGCAGCGGCAAAACCAAGACGCTGGTGCTGAAGCTTGCCCGGATCATGGCAGAGGACGTGCGCGCGCCACGAGGAGCGGCGTGCATCACCTACAGCCAGGAATGCGCGCGAGAGCTGACGCGTCGTCTGGAGCGATTAGGCCTGCGCGAGGCGCCAAATCTGTTTATCGGCACAGTCCATGGTTTCTGTCTGAGGCATCTCCTCATGCCGTATGGTCGGCTCGCGGATCTGCCGGCGCCGTTCCCGCTCACCGTCGCCACGCAGCGGCAGAGCGACCAGGCGATGAAGCGCATTGGTGATCGTCTGTTCGGCGTTGGCCACCCCAATAAGCCAATCGACATGGGACGGCATCGACGGTCCGTCCTCGACAGGACATCTGTTCCTTGGTCGAGCGAGGCGGAACTCGCTGGATGGGCAGAGGGATACGAAGGCGAACTGCGCCGGTTAGGTCTCATCGACTTCGATGATCTTGTGATTTTCGGGCAGCGCTTGGTGGTCGAGCATGACTGGGTGCTCCCGCTGCTCCAGGCGAAATTTCCGGTGCTCGCAGTCGATGAATATCAGGACCTCGGCGTGGCGCTGCATCGCATCGTCAAGCGTGTGGCCTTCCGATGGAGGCGTCCGGCTCTTTGCGGTGGGAGATCCCGATCAGTCGATCTACGGGTTCACCGGCGCGGACGGAGCGTTGCTGCAGGAGCTGGCCGAGCGGGATAACGTCGAGCGTGTCCGGCTTAAGCTAAACTACCGATCGGCGTCGCGTATCGTGAGCGCTTCGGAAATGGCGCTCGGCGAAGTCGCGCGGCTATCAATCCAATGATCCCGACCGCCAGGCGGTGATTGCGTTCGTCGAGTGTGACGATGGCCTTGCGGGGCAAGCGGTTCACGCGGTCTCGGAAATCATCCCTACGGCGCTGGCTGCCAAGCCGGGCCGGTCGCTGGGTGACATCGCGATCCTTTACCGGGACTTTCGCGCCGGTGACATTGTGGCCGAAGCAGTTACCGCAGCGGGGCTGGACTTCGTTCGAGTCGATAACGCCGCCCCTTACCGCAAGGTCGCACTTACGAGCTGGATCGAGGACTGCGCAGCCTGGTGTGCAGGAGGCTGGCGTGAAGCGCGGCCGCAATTGCGGGGGCTGCTTGATCGGCGGCTCGGCTTTCATCGGGCGCGCATTTCCGATGAGCAGGCGCGGGGTGAGGCGCAGCGTCTGACCCAGCTTCTCTGGTCGCTCCGGACCGACGACGGTCTCGCGCGGGACTTCGTTGCGGCGCTGAAAGCGGGAATGCTCGACGCGCTGATGGCGGCGGAGCCGAGCCTCTCAGATCAGCGAGAACAAGTGGGAAGGATGGTCGCGGCTCTCGCCCTTGGCGGTTCATTAGCCGACCTCGACCTAGCGAGTCTCGGCGGACGCGACGGGTCGCCGCTGCATCTAAATCTGCTAACTCTGCATTCCGCCAAGGGGTGCGAATATGACGTCGTCATCATGGTGGGGCTCGACCTCGGCAGCTTGCCCTGGCGGAACGAACTGCCGGCGAGCCCGCCGCGAAAGTCGGCGGCTATTCTACGTCGGCCTCACACGGGCGCGCGACGAGATTCACATGCTATATTCCGGATTTGTGGATACGCGGCGTGGGCGAATGCATTGGGGGCGCTCGCCCTTTTTGGAAGAACTTGAAGAGCGCATGCAGGAGGCGGAGGGCGCCGAATAGATGCTGTCATTCTGCGAGGCCCAGGCCGTCGAAGACATAGGCGACCTTCCATATGACTTTCTTCCCGGCAGCGGGAATTTCCGGACGGCGTTTCCCATCGCAGCGGCGCAGGCCGGCCTCGGTGCTCTTTCCGGCTCGTGGGCCAGCAAGTCGATGGGAGCTTTAAGCTCCGTCACCATCCAGCCCACTCTGCATTGCGGAACTCTCGTTGGCCTCGATAGAGATTTTCATTGGCGCGCCGATTGAGCATGCTTCCGAGCGGGCCACGCTGAAGCACGCCTATGAACTTCTGTCGGCTCAAGGCATTCCGGCTGTCATCCTTGCGAATGTAAATCTTGGCGACCGGCAGATCGATCTCGTCATCGCGATAGACCGCGCCGCGTTGGCCACCGAGTTCAAAGGCTTCACTTGGCCGTGCGCGGGGACCATAACGGCGATTGGGAAGTCCAACTTGCTTCCGGCGCCTGGAAAAAATTCGTAAACCCATATCTTCAGGCCATCGACGCGAAGCTGGCGCTACGTGATGCGATGCGAAGTTTTGCGGGGGCCGATGTTCCTTATCCGAATGCGGCCCTGATCTTCGTTCCAACCGTTCCTCCGGGTTCGACGATCCCGGGGGATGATTTCAAGGTTTCGATCGGCGGCCTCAGTAAGCTTCCGGCGGTTATCACACCGATGAAGCGCGACGGGTGGTCATTGGATCAGCGGCGCGCCTTCGCGGCCCATCATCGTTTGCTCGCGATACCGTCGATCGACGCTGCCTTGAGCCCGCAATTGCTCGATGACGAGCAGTTGCTCAGCGCCTACGGTGAAGCATTCATCCGAACCTACGGCGGACTGACGTCTGAGATGGTCCCCATGTCGTGCGTTTGCGAAAGCGAAGAGCTTTCGTCGGAAGTCGTGGTGGAATGCTCCGCGCAGGGTGACAACGTATTGCTGACGGGACCGTCAGGGTGCGGCAAGAGCTTGCTCTCCTACGCCATCGGGCTCGCCGGGTTGGAGCGCGGAAACGTGCCGATCGTCGTGCCGGCGAAAGATTTTGAAGGAAGCTTGCGCGATGTGGTGAATTGCGAGGCCGCCCTGCTCGAGGCGAGGTCTGCCGCCGCGATGATTTCCGCTACAGGGCGGCTAAACCGCCGACTGATGCTTGTCGTGGACGGCTACAACGAATGCACGCCATTAGAACGACAGCGCTTGACGCGAAGTATTGCTGCGGCCGTGAATTGGTATGATGCGCGAGCCATCATCTCCAGTAGGATGCCGCTTGAGCGCGGCGATCTTCTACCCGCACGCAGCTACGCCGTGCAGATTCCGGACACCAAAACAAAACTGGCCATCGCGCAACAGGCGGCCCGCGGCGTTTCTGCCGAACCGTTTGCGGAGTTGCTCGGCACCGTCGGAAGCGGTCTTGAAGCGAAGATGATCGGGCAGTTGGGACAACAGTTGCCGCCCGACACCAGTAAGTATGGCCTGTTTGATGCCTATGTGCGCGAACGGCTCGGCTCTGCCGCCTCCGACGGCATTCGCGCTCTATCTCGCATCGCGGGAATGATGACTGAGCGCATCAGTTTCGGCCTTTCGGTTCGGGAGCTAGACCGCCTGTCAGACCGCGAAGGGGTATCTGGCGCTTTATTGCAGACGCTTCAAGACGCGCACATCCTGGACAAGCGTGGCGACCGGGTTAGTTTCAGCCACGAAATGTTCCTCAACGTATTCGCGGCCGAAGCGATCATCCGGCGCGCGGGCAACGATCCCGAAGCGGTGGTGGCCGCGCTGCGGTTGCCGCAACATCTTGAGATGAGGCCTTTCGTGCTGGGGGCGATCGACGATGACAGCTTCCGGCGCCAGGTGTTGCCGCAGCTATCAGACGAGCGGTTGATTCGGGCCTGCCTGGCCGGCCAATGCGGAGCTGATGCGCAGCGTTGGGCAAACGAGCGCTGCGACGAGATACTTGCGCGGATCGGTCAAGAAATCGCGACCGTGCGGTTTGATGTTTCCAACGAATTCATGTGGCACGTGCAAGCAAAGCCGGAGACGGTTCAGCCATGGTCCGCGCAGGACCGCGCGCTTCTTGCAGCCATTCCGCACGAACTGGTAGCGGGGCGCCGTCTCGATGAGTTGCTCGGTCTCATAGGAAAATGGATGATCGGCTAGCCGGAGAGCACCGGAGATTGTTAGATCAAGCCGGGGAAAAGAAGCTTGGTCTGCGAACGGGCCTCTATGCGGTCTGCTACGCGGGCGTAGGGATGCGCGAAATTGGGCTTTCGTGCATTTGCAGCCCGATTTTGAGCGGTCACCTCTACAACGGACCAAAGGTCGTAGCGAATGCGAACCTACGCGGGCGGTTGCAATCCGAAACCTTGAGCCCTGGCCAGATTGGTCTGCTGATCGAACTCGACAAGTATTCCGATCGTAACGCGCCCTCGATCGGAACGATCCTTCCCGGAATTCTCGTTCGCATGTGGCCGAGAGCCGCCCACCACCTGCGGCTCGGGCTGATGCGTGCGGCGATGATGAGCGCCCACGCATTAAGAGACGATGAGCGTCACGCATTGATTGCGGCCATCGAGGCAACGTGCATGACCAATGGCGTATTTGACGCCTGGGGGATGATCGATGCGCTCAAATCCCTCGGCGCGCTGGACGACGATCAGGAAGAACATGTCGCGACCGTTATGGCAGAGATGAACGAGGTCTTGGCCGACCGGAACAATCCTGATTTCATGGAGGCGTGCGGCCGGCCTATGGAGCGCGCAATTCGATCATCCCTATGATGGCGCGTATTGGGAAGGCTGGAACGGTCTTTCCGGCGACGACCGCAAGGCCTTGCAAGTCATGGCCGCGAAAAGCGTCGATCGCGACTCGATGTTCACCCCCTCCTTGATCGCGGAGGTCGCATCACATTCGGACCCGGCCGTCGGAGCAATTATTGAGCGCTGGACGGGATTGCCACCCAAGAAGGATGCATTCTTTCAGGACAGCATTCGCATATTCGAAATGGCTCACGCGGCGTTGGCGCGCCTGCGCTGCCCGTTGCCTGACCGTTCGGCCGAAGCGATCTCTGCGGCGGACCATGCGCTGCTGGCTTGCGGCCGGATTCTGTACTGGCTGAATCGCGACGATCTTCCAATTTCGGAACGCAAGTCGAATTGTACAGCCCCGCTTGCCATCCTGTCGCGCCATGAAATCGGCGTCGCGGCTGCCGTCGTTGGGGAATTCTTCAGGTCGGACCATATGTTCTCTGAGAGCGCGCGGCAGCTTCCGGGTTCGGAGCCCGTGGTGACCGCTCTTGGACAATTCTTCCCTGGAGAGGTCGCAGCAATTTACCGGGCCGCCCTTGAAAAGCCGACCCTTCAATCCGGCTATTTCGAGTTCTTCCGTATCGAAGACGTGATCGAAAAGGCTCTGGTGAATGTGGGGCGGTTTGGTAGCGCGAGCGACATTCCGCTGCTTCGTGCTTGGTCAATCCTTCCCGATCTGGGGCGCTTCGCGATACAGGCCATCAGGGAGATAGAAGAAGCACCCGGCCAGATGAAGTTTCGTGCCAAGGGCTAGATGGGGTAATGCGCCGCATCATGTTTCGAAGCGAAGGAGACGTTGATGGTGGCTCCCGACACCCAGCGACGAGTTTGGTTGTGCCGTAAGCGCGCCGGGATGCACACGAATTCACATCCCCTGTGCATCGTCTAACTCGTGCTCCGCGTCGACGGTATCCTCGTCGTCCTCCCCCGTGAGCCCGAGCGCGCTATCGAGATCATCCTCCCCCTGCCCTGCTCTGCAGCAGGCCTTCGGCCTTGAGCCGTTCGAGGTCGGGCAGGTCGCGCAGCGAGGCGAAGCCGAACGCCTCCAGGAATGTCCGCGTCGTCACATAGGCGAACGGCGCGCCGGGCTGAGGGGCGCGGATGGCGCCGTCGATCAGGCCGTGGCGCTTGAGGGCGGCGATGACGTCGCGGCTGATCTCGCGTCCCGCCAGCTTCGAAATCTCCCCCCGCGTGACCGGCTGCAGATAAGCGATCGCGGTCAGCGCAAAGGTCTCGGTCCGGGTGAGCTCCGCAACGTCGTCCCCTCCGCGTCCGGGATGGGCGGCGCGGATCGCCGGCGCGAAGCGGGTTTTGGTGCGCAGCGCATAGCCGCCGGCGACGAGGGTGAGATCGTAGGGGCGGCCGCGCAGCTCGTGGATGAGATCGGCGATCAGATCGTCGAACCGGCAGGCTTCGCCGACCAGGCGGACGAGCGCCTCGCGGGCCACGGGTTTTGGCGAGGCGAAGATGGCGGCTTCGACGCGCAGCATCCATTCGCGCCAGCGGGCGGCGGGCGGCAGATCGAAAAGCTCAACGTCGAGGGGCTCGTCGCCCTCTCGTCGTCGGCGGCGCGCCGCGGCGCTCATAGGCCGTACAGCCGGAACGTCGGGCCGGCCCGAAAACTCGCGCGCGGCGCCGAGCGACGACGAGCCGGTCGAACAGGCGGCGGGCGGCGCGGCCGGTCATCGGCGCGTGGCGCGCCGCTTCGGCCGGCGAGACGCAATCTTGGGCGAGCAGCAGGTCGACGATTTTTGCGGCCGGTTTGGCGCGCAGTTTGGGCGCGACGGCGATCAGGGTGTTCGGAGCGGCGGGCAGAGATCGGCGGCGAGGTCGAGGGCGGAGGCGGCGGCGAGCGCGATCGCGCCTGCGGCGGCGTTCGGCCAGGCTGGGTCGCCCGGCCTTGGCCGTCGTCCGGCGCCCGGCGACCGCAGGGTCGGATCCAGGATTTTCGTCGCGATCAGCGGCACGGGCCGCGGCCAGCGCAGCCGGATGGCGAGGACCATGTCGAACACCCAAAGGGCGAGGATTTCGGCTTCGGCGCGCTGGGGCGTCCGGGACGGCGGAGAACGCCAGGGCGGCGGCCTTTGCGGCCGCCGAAACCGGATCGCCCTCCCCTGCGCAAGCCTTCAGGCTGGCTGCGAGGCCGTTCGGGTCCACAGCCAGGTCGAGCCGCGCCGCCGCGTCGAGAATCCGGCCGGGGTCGAGGCTGGGCGGCCGGCCGGCGCGATCGCGCCACAGCGATAAGAGGTTCGCCGCGGGCCCGAGCGGGTCGCCGACGGCGAAGCGGAGGTCGCGCAGCGCGGCTTCGTCGGCGTTGAGGCGCAGGATCTTTGCGGAGGCCGCGGCGCTCTGCAGCGCGAGGCGGGCGCGCAGCGCGCCGGCGGCGGGCGGATCGGCGCGCAGGAAGGCGTCGAGCAGAGCGAGCCCGGCGCCGGCGGCAAACAGCGGATCGCCCTCCCCTGCCCTTCCGCTCGCCCGCGCCCAGGCCGGGATCGGCGCCGGCGGCGGAAAGGCTTGCCGTTCCGGGGCTTTCGCCGGGGTCCGTCTTGGCTCGCGCGCGCTTCGCGGAGCGGCGCGGGAACGCGCTCGCCGAGGTCTGCGAGTGGGGTCGGCGAGCAGGTCGAGATCGGCGCGAATCACTCGGCGCATGGTGAATCGTTGGCGGCGCTTTGTCAGCCTATTTGGCGAGTAATCCGCCCCGCTTGTCGTGGGGTGGCGATGTCCGATAAGCTTGCCATTATCGGACATGATTCGAAAGGCGCGCGAAACGCAATGCGAAAAGCCGGAAATTCGGCCCTGTGGGCCCCTCGGACGGCTCCCGAAGGCGCTCGGAGCGAGACGCGTCTGCAACCCGCCGAGGCGTCGGAAAACGCCGCGCGAAGCGCCCGTTCGGCACGCGGCCGCCTTCGCCCGCTCGCCCGCTTGGCGCGGGCCTGCGGTCGGCCGCACCCCAAGCCCCTGGGCCATCGGACCGGAAGCGGCGCTCTTCCGCTGATCCCGGGAACGGCGCCGAGGCGTCGGCGAGCGACGCGTCGGGGTCCGCCGCGGCGGGGGCGCCCTCCCCTGCCCCGCCCTTCCCGGCCCACGGCCTCCACGGCGGGCTGATCAGCCTTCAGCGGAGCCGGCTCCGACCGCGCGGCCAATCTGACTGGAAGCCATCCCGGACGAGGCGCAGGGAGCTTCTGGCGCGTCGGAAAGCGCAGCGCCGCGGGCTCCGGGCCTGGACGCAAGCCGCGGCCCGCCCGCCCGGCGGGGCCAAGCCGCGGCGCCAAACGCCCCCGCCCTGCCTGCGCTGGTCGGCGCCGACGGCAGCCCCGCCCCGGCCGACGCCGGCGCGCCATCCGACCCGAAGCCCGGTCCTCACGGAGGCGTCCGGGACGGCGCGGAGGGCCGAAAGCCGGAAGGCGCGGCGCCGGAGACCCAGGCTCCCGGCGCAACCCCTGCCCTGCTCCCGTCCGCCGGGCGCCTCAGCGGCCGCCTTGCGGCGCTCGCGGAGACCGCCAAGGCCTACGCCCGCTCGGCCCAGGCCGATAACACCCAGCGCGCCTACGCCGCCGACTGGAGAATCTTCGCCTCGTGGCTGCGCCGCCAGGGGCTTCCCGAGACGCCGCCCGACCCGGAAGCGGTCGGCCTCTACCTCGCTGCGCAAGTCGAACGCCGCGGCGCGGAGCTTTCGGTCGCCACCCTCGAGCGGCGCCTGTCCGGCATCGCCTGGCGCTACCGCCAGCTCGGCGAGCCGCTCGAGATCCGCGACCGCCATATCGCCACCGTGCTCGCCGGCATCCGCCGCCGCCACGGCCGCCCCCCGTCTCAGAAAGCCGCGATCTTCGCCGACGAACTTCTGGCGATGCTGGCGACGCTCGAGATGGACTTAAGGGGCCTGCGCGATCGGGCGATTCTGGCGATCGGCTTCGCCGGCGGCCTGCGCCGCTCGGAAATCGTCGGGCTCGATTGTGGACCCGGCCAGACGGAAGACGGCTCCGGCTGGATCGAAATCTTTCCCGAAGGCGCCCTGCTCACCATCCGCGGCAAGACCGGCTGGCGCGACGTCGAAATCGGCCGCGGCTCGCGCGCCGACACCTGCCCGGTCGCCCTCCTCGAAACCTGGCTGCGGCTCGGCCGCATCAGCCATGGTCCCCTGTTCCGGGCGATCGCGCGCAAGAACGGCGGGGTTTCGGGGGAGCGGCTGACCGACAAGCACGTCGTCCGGCTGGTGAAGACATGCGCCCTCGCCGCCGGCCTGCGCGGCGACCTTGCCGAGGGCGAGCGGCGGCTCGCGTTCGGCGGCCATTCGCTGCGCGCCGGCCTCGCCTCCTCCGCCCAGATCGAGGAGGCCCACGTTCAGAAGCATCTCGGCCACGCCAGCGCCGAAATGACCCGCCGCTACCAGCGCAAACGCGACCGGTTCACGATCAACCTCACAAAGGCCGCGGGGCTATAGAGAGGGTTAGGCTGCGGGGCGGCCGTTCCGCTTGTTTGGATCGGTTGCGGCGTGCTTTGCGAATGTGGTCCGAGTTTTTTTGGGTGGGGTCATTGCGCTCGCCTGCGTTCCCGTACAGGAGACGCGAGCTGGTGCGTTCTCAGCTGAGAACAGCCAGACGTCTGCGCGTACCCGGGGCCGCCGCGATTCTATTTTACGGAGGCGCGCGCCGCGAAGCCCGATTCCTCCCGGGAGGTCATAAGAGAGAACAAACTCAATCGAAGCCTCATTCCGCGCGCGGGAGGGTCCCGACGGTACCGTAGCACTCGCGACGGTATTCAGCGGGGCGCTTGGATTTAGGATCGGCGGTGTCTCGCTGATGCCTTTGCCGCTGGTTCTCACTGACGCGACAATGATCGGGGGAGGGTCGACGGAAATCGCGATGATGATGACAGCTCCCTCAGCCACGCACGGTTTCCGGAAGTGGGCTCCTAAGATCGCGACTTGATTCCCGGCGCCATGGCCTCATTGTGCCGCCACGGAGACTCAGCAGCCTAGGAGCGCTGCGGACGGACAAGCAAGAAAGGGCAGGGCCGGTCGGGCAGTTGCTCGCGGCAGGGCGTCGCGCACCATCGCTGATCGTGAAGGTATTGCGACCGCGCGCGGAACCCCTTGTCGCTTTGATCTGGGCGGTGGAAAAGAAGGTTTCATACATGGTTCTCAGCTGAGAACTTCTCGTTTGTCTCGTCCGCTCACCGAAAAAGAAAACCCCTCTAATTTTTCTTATTTCTTCCTCGGAAACCGGCATCGAACAAGTATTAATTTGCGTTAACCCTTATTCCCTTGACCAACTCACAAGAACGCGCAAATTTACGCACGCCTGAGCAAATTCTTACCTTGAGCGTGTATGACGGTCTTGAGCCAAATTGACGCAAGTCACCGAACAGGCAAGAAGGTGCGGTCGCTCACGCAACTCATCGAAAGGGATGCGCGCGTGCTCGGCACGCAGCTACTCGAGCTTCGTTCGCGCGCCTTTCCTCCAAGCGCGGAGAAGGCCCTTCGTAGATTCTCGTCCGGAGAGGCAGCGAAACTCATAGGCGTCACGGACGCTTATATCCGCCATTTGTCCCTATCGGGAGAAGGCCCTGACGCCGAGAAATCGGCGCGCGGCCGACGGCAGTTCACCCTCGACCAGATCCATGACCTGCGACGTACGCTCGCGCGCTCGAAACCTTCCTACCTTCCCGAACGGCGCGACGCTGAGCATCTTCAAGTCATCGCGGTCACCAATTTCAAGGGGGGGTCGGGAAAGACCACCACCGCGGCTCATCTAGCCCAATATTTCGCAATGCGCGGTTATCGTACGCTGGCAGTTGACCTCGATCCGCAGGCTTCGCTCTCCGCGCTTTTCGGGTTGCAGCCGGAGTTCGACCTCAAAGACAACGACACGATTTATGGCGCGATCCGCTACGACGACCAGCAGCGGCAGCTCGGCGATATCATCCGGCCCACCTATTTCGCCGGCCTCGACATTGTGCCGGGAAATCTCGAGCTCCAGGAGTTCGAGCATGATACGCCTCGCGTGCTCGCGGGGGGCCGGCGCGCCTCAGATCGTATGTTTTTCTCTCGCATCGCCAATGCACTGGCGTCGGTTGAGGACCGCTATGACGTCGTCGTCCTCGATTGCCCGCCCTCGCTGGGATTTCTTACGCTGTCCGCTTTGTGTGCGGCGCGCAGCGTTCTGGTGACAATTCATCCGCAGATGCTTGATGTCGCGTCGATGTCGCAGTTCCTCCAGATGACGGCGAGCCTGCTCGACGTGGTGGAGCAGGCGGGTGGCGACGCTGATTATGATTTTTTCCGTTATGTCATCACGCGCTACGAACCTTCGGATGGTCCGCAGGGGCAGATCGTTGGCCTGATGCGAAGCTTGTTCGGGGAGCGCGTGCTGACCACGCCCGTGCTCAAATCCACGGCCATCTCCGATGCAGGCCTGACCAAGCAAACCCTCTACGAGATAGCTCGGGAGAATTTTACCCGCAGCACGTATGATCGCGCGATCGAGTCGCTCGATACAGTCCACGGCGAAATCGAGATGTTGATCCGAGAAGCGTGGGGGAGGGGCGCTTGAACAAACGACGAGACGCCCTAAAGGCGATGTTGACGCCGGTTAGTGTTTCGCCGAGTGACGACAGTCACCCCCTGCGCCAGGGGGGCGTTTCCGGCTCGCTTAAGGCTATGGGGCTATCATTAAAGAACCTGTCGGACGAGGCCGACGAAGCGCGCGCGTTGAGGGCCCAACTCGCGACCGGCGCTCGGGTCATCGAACTCGATCCCAATCTCGTTGACCCGTCCTTTGTCCGCGACCGTCTGGCTGAACCAGAGGGAGAGGCGTTCGAAGTGTTCAAGGCCAGCCTTGCGGCTGACGGGCAGCAGGTACCGATCCTCGTCCGGCCCGCGCCAAACGACGAGGGCCGTTATCAGGCAGCTTATGGCCATCGACGCCTTGCGGCGCTTCGTGCGCTTGGGCGCCCTGTCAAAGCCATCGTGCGGGAGCTCACGGACGAGCAACTGATCGTTGCTCAAGGCAAGGAAAACTCCGACCGCCGCGACCTTTCGTTCATTGAACGCGCGCTGTTTGCGGCCCGGCTCGAAGACCGGGGTTTTCCCCGCGCAGCGCTGACCGCTGCGCTGTCGCTGCAAAAGGGCAATCTGTCGACGATGATCTCAGTGGCACGGAGCATTCCAGAGGCCCTGATTGTCGCCATAGGCCCGGCGCCGAAGGTCGGACGGCCGCGTTGGGAGCAGCTCGCGGCGCTCATTGTCAATGACGCTCGCAAATGGCGGGTGGCGATTGCGGATCCGGCCTTCGTTACGGCCGACAGCGACGCACGATTCGAATGCATCCTCAAGGCGCTTGTTCAGCGCTCAGAAGTCCGGGCGCCTGATATTGTGCGGGACCATGACGGAACGCCATTAGCCGTGGTCAACCATGGGAAGGGCAGGGTGCGGCTCACTATCGAGAACCGCCATGTTCCCGAATTCGGCGACTGGCTTATCGTGCAACTGCCTGAAATCTACGCGTCGTTTCGGCGCCGCGCGGATGCGTGAACGATAATTCTCTAGTGATGAAGGAAACTTAGAAGCAAAGAAAAAAGGCCCCCGAAACGTCGCCGTCCCGGAAGCCCTCTCTGTAGCATCGCAACTCAGAGATTCTCACTTCCGCGAATCACAGTCAAGAGTCTCGTGAGAGACGAACGCCAATTCGGTGAGCAAATTTTCTTTGCCTGAACGAAAGGCAAAGTCATGCAGTCCCGCCAACCAACGACGCCCTTCGGGCGCCGATCGCTAACGCTTGCCCACGTGGCAGCGCAGATGGCCGCATCCGCGCGCCAGCCGGACAAAGTGGTCCACAAATGGCGGATTTTTCGCGCCATCTGCACCGCCCGGCCGGCGCTTTGCGTATCGGAACGCTCGCTCGCAGTCCTGAATGCGTTGCTAAGCTTCCATCCCGAGACAACGTTGGCGGCCGAGGACGATCTCATTGTCTTCCCTTCTAACGAGCAACTGTGCCTCAGGACGCACGGCATGCCGCCCTCGACGTTGAGACGGCAGCTTGCTGCACTTGTGGACGCCGGGCTCATCGTTCGGAGGGACAGCCCGAACGGCAAGCGATACGCCCGGAAGGGCAGGGGAGGGGAGATCACACTTGCTTTCGGCTTCGACCTTTCCCCACTCGCGGCGCGTGCGGAAGAATTCGAGCGCATGGCCGAGGAGATCGAGGCCGAAGCCCGTGCCGTCCGGTTAGCCAAGGAAAGGATTACCCTTTGCCGACGCGACATCGCGAAAATGATCGCGACAGGAGTCGAAGAAGACGTCCCGACCCGTAGGGCTGGGCAGGGACCGGCGAGTTGGCAGGAAATTCATGCGGCCTTCAGGGGCCTCGTTGAAGGCATTTCACGAAACGCAAGTCTGGACGAGCTCGAGGTAGCTGCGGAGGCTCTGTCATCGCTCGCAAACGACGTCCTCAACTTATTGGAAAATCATCTAAAAGTGACAATTATAAGCGCCAATGAAGCCCACGATGAGCGCCACAAACAGAATTCAAATCCAAACTCCCCAATTGAACTTGAACCTAGCCTTCGAGAGGGCAGGGCGGAGAGGGCGGAACCAAATCCCCGAACCCCGGCAACAACGGAGAGGACCTATCCGCTTGGAATGGTGCTGAGCGCCTGCCCCGATATCGTGGACTATGCCAAGGGCGGGATTGCGAATTGGCGCGACTTTCTCGCGACCGCTGCAGTCGTCAGGCCCATGCTGGGCATCAGTCCGAGCGCCTGGGAGGAGGCACGAATGGTGATAGGCGAGGCGGAGGCGGCGGTGGTGGTGGCCTGCTTGCTGCAGCGGAGTTCCACAATTCAATCAGCAGGGGGCTATTTGCGCGAATTGACGCGGAAGGCTGGGGAGGGAGAGTTCTCGCTCGGACCCATTCTCATGGCTCAAATTAACGCCAAGAACCGCGAGAGGCGGTCCGCCTGAGGGCATGGTTGGCTTACAGTCCGCCGTGCCGTCCCTTATTTCCAATTGGCCCCCAGTGCCAAGGAGAAGTTCCGGTCTGATCCGCGTCGGTCACAAAAACGGGGGAGATGCGCCCGGTTCTTCGAGAGGGGAAATCTCTTGCACTCGTCAGGGTGATTTGGCCCGTCGATCGTCCTTGCTTCGCGGCCGCATTTTCTGTTCGCGCCGGCTTTGCCCAACTTCGCGTGAGAAGCGAAGGAGTGCGGGGATGGCTACCGCTAGCGCCGGTCGCGCTGCAAGGGTTCGTCGCAGGCTCCCGCGCGTTCCGAGCGCCCTGGCAGCCCAACGGTCTCGCGGTTTGTGGTCAGGGCAGGGGCGAAGAGTGTGTCGGCAGCCATCTTGAGGTGAGAAACCGATATCAGGGTCATCGAGCAGGCAGTTAACTTGATAATGAGCGGTCGGATTTCTCAGATTAGATGGCTTTGCGGAATGGCGGTTTTGCCTGAGTGCGCTGAGAAAAGACGTACTCGTGACACCGGGAGCCGACGTCCGCGTTATAATGTAGGATTCTCAAATAAAATGTCCGGCCGCAGACGCTCTATCAAATTACGTGTACTTTCTCAAATTACCTGTTCGTCGCTAAAGCATTGAAATCGCTCATTCCGGATTCTAACGACTAAATGGCTGCCGACAGCAGGTCTTCAGCTGTGCTTTGCCGACCCCATGCTTCCGGCGTGGCTCATTTTTTCAGCTGGCGGGACTGCACGCTTCTTCTGACGCTGTCGCCTTGCGGTCTCCCGTTTCTTGTTCGCGCCGATGCCGCACAGCCTTCGCTTGAGATGCGAAGAAGTTGGGATGGCTACCGCTAGCGTCGGCCGCGCTGACAAGGGTGTGTCGCAGGCTCCCGCGCGTACCGCGCGCCCTTGCAGCGCGACCGCCTCGCGGTTGGCGGGAAGGGCAGGGTCCAGAAAAGCCAAAGGTATGCCAGCCCAGCTCCTGCGCTCGAATGCGAGGAGCGGACATGACCGGATACGATCCCGAAATCAACGAACTGCGCGACAAGGTGCATTGCGGCGTCGTGCTGGAGCGAACGCCGCCACCCTGGAACCTGGATCGGAAGGAGAGCACGAAGCTCAGCCTGAAGTACCGACGAGGCAAAGGCGAGATCTTGATCGTTAGCCACGCTGGACGCGGCTGGTGGGATCCAACCAGCGATGCCAAGGGCGATGTATTCGGACTGGTGCAAAGGCTCGAGCCCGGCTTGACCTTCGGCCACGCCCGCAAGCGCCTGCGGGAATTCGCCGGACTGTCGCCAAGCTTCCCGCCGGCGGATAGGGCAGGGCGCCGTAGAGGCCCCGACAGGCCTGTCGCGGAACGTTGGGGCGAGCGAAAGGCGGTACGGCCGAATTCGCCGACCTGGCGCTATCTAGCCATCGAGCGGCGGCTTCCCGCGAACATCATCGAAGCTTCCTCGACGGCCGACGTCCTCCAATGGAGCCTGGGGGCTACGCGAGGTCCGTATCAACCGCGCTCGTTGGGCACTCAACTTGATCGTTGATAATAGTTTCCGTCGCCTTATGAGAGGCCACGTCGCCGGTTAACAGGAATCGGCGCCCACGTTCTTGGCGTTGGAAGCACCGGAAAATCAACGGGAACTCCGCGTCCGACAAATCGCTTGAATAGCGCGCGCGTATCACAACATACTCGCCCGATTGGGCTCACTCCACGGCATCGCGAATCTCCGGAAATCTTTGCGGAGAATCAGGCCCAACAAGGCCAGTGGACCAATTTCCGGTCGGGCTTTTAGGGACACCACGATAATGTCGACGACAATTCGCGACCGCCTTCCTTATCGGCCAATCGTGACGCGCCCGAAGCTGCGTCTGCCCGGAGATGCGCGGGTGGCGGTCTGGACAATCGTGAACGTGGAGAACTGGAGCCCTACTGATCCCATGCCCCGGGCAGTGCTGCCCCCTCCCATGGGCCAACCTCTCTTGCCCGACGTGCCAAATTGGGCGTGGCACGAATACGGGATGAGAGTCGGGTTCTGGCGATTTCTGGAGGCTCTCGACGCGCGTGGCCTGAAGGCGAGCTTCGCGGTGAACGGCACAGCCTGTTCGCTGTACGAGGAAGCTTGCAGGGCAGCCTTTGCAGCCGGCTGGGATTTCGTCGGACACGGCTACGTCCAGCGGCCAATGCACCGGGTTGAAGATCAACGATGTGCAATTCACGACACAATCGAAGCGATCAGGACAATTACCGGCAAGGCGCCACGAGGATGGGAAAGCCCTGGGCTCACAGAAACCGCTGAAACTTTGGATTATCTGGCGGAAGCTGGCATTGAATATGTCTGCGATCTCTGCCTCGACGACCAGCCAGTCATAATCAAGGCGTCGCCGCGTCCCGTCGTAGCCATGCCCTACACGGTCGAGATCAATGACGTTGTGATCACCGCGGTTCAAGGGCATCGTTCTGACGAAATCTTTCGGCGTGGCGTCGACCATTTCGATCGGCTCTACGAAGACGGCGCCAGGCAGCCTCGCGTGATGGCCATCTCGATCCATCCCTATCTCACGGGCGTTCCCCACCGAATCAAGTATCTAGAGATGTTGTACGATCACATCCGCGCGCGAGACGGCGTGGTGATGTGGACGGGGTCAGAGATCCTGGACTGGTATCTCGGTCAGATCGCAGGAAGCGCGGCGACCGCATAGGCTCATGGGTTCAAGCTACGCGGTCGGCAGACGTCCGCCGACCATGTTTTCAACGCCTAATACCAACGGCTTTTCTGGCTGACTTACGTGGGGATTCCCTCGGGGCGGATTTTCTGACTCGATTTGGCGCGAGGAGGATTCGCGCCATGCCTTCAGCGGTCAGATTGCGAGATGACTATTCGGCGGAAGACCTGCGCGGGCTGGCCCGCCGGTCGAGGGACGTCAACCAGAGCCGCCGGCTTCTCTCGTTGGCAGGGGTTCGAGAGGGAATGGACCGAGGGGCGGCTGCGAAGATCGGGGGCATGGACCGCCAGACGCTTCGCGACTGGGTTCACCGCTTCAACGCCTCGGGTCCGGACGGGCTTCTCGACAACTGGACCGAAGGTCCGAAGCCCCGGCCTGTCCTCCGAGCAGATGGCCGAGGTCGCCCGAATCGTCGAGGCTGGCCCGGAGCGCGAGAAAGACGGCGTCGTGCGCTGGCGGCGTGTCGATCTCAAGCGCGTCATCGCCGAGACATTCGGCGTCGACTTCCACGAGCGCTACGTCGGGACGCTCCTGAAGAAGCTCGGCTTCTCCCACATCAGCGCCAGGCCTCGGCATCCAGCGCAGGACGAGCGGATCGTCGAAGCGTTCAAAAAAACTTCCCGCGCGCGCTGAAGGCTCATCTCGAAGGCATCTGCAGAGACGAGGCCGGTCGAGATCTGGTTCCAGGATGAAGCCCGGATCGGCCAGAAGAACGGCCTCGTGCGCCAATGGGCCCGGCGTGGAACGCGGCCCAGACAGCCCGCCGACCAGCGCTACGACAACGCCTATCTGTTCGGCGCGATCTGTCCTGCTCGCGGTGTCGGAGCGGCTCTGGCGCTTGCCCTACGCCGACACCGACATGATGCAGCTTCACCTCGATGAAATCTCGCGCAATGTCGCTGAGGGCGCCCACGCCGTGCTGCTGCTCGATCGCGCCGGATGGCACACGACGAGCAGGCTCGACGTGCCCAAAAACATCACGCCGATCTTCCTGCCCTCACGCGCCCCCGAGTTGAACCCGGTCGAGAACGTCTGGCAGTATCTGCGTCAGACCTGGCTCTCGAACACCGTCTTCGAAAACTACGACGCCATCGTCGACGCGGCCTGCGACGCATGGCGAAGCCTCATCGCCCAGCCCGAACGGATCACATCCATCGGCATGCGAAAATGGGCCCACATCGGTCAGCCCTCATGACCGTTGGTATAAGCGCATGCCGCAATGTGAGGAGCGCCGAACCGCACAGTCTACGACAGGACTACCTCCCGAGGCGAATACGCAACGGCGCGTGGGCTCTTAAAGACGGCAAAGGGCGAACGTCAGAACTCAAGCCTCACACCATGACGTCCCCGCCGTTCGGATTGAGCGTCGCGCCCACATAGTAGGCGCCCTCGTCCGAGGCGAGGAGAACGGCGGTCGGCGCGATCTCTTCGACGGAGCCGGCGCGGCCGATTGGCAGCTCCGCGAGCTTCCGCTTTCGCCACGCCTCCGGGATTCCCCTGAAAAGCTCGGTGTCGATTGGCCCCGGGCAGATCGCATTCACGGTGACGCCGTCACGCGCCACCTCATAGGCGAGCGATCGGGTAAAGCCGATCACGCCCGCTTTGGCGGCCGCGTAGTGAGCCATCTCCGGCGCGCCCTTGTGGGCGAGCTGCGACGACGTCGAGATGATGCGGCCGAACTTGCGGGCGATCATGCCGGGCAGCACCGCTCGGGTGCACAGGAACACGCTGCGCAGGTTAATGGCCATCATCTCGTCCCACATCGCGGTGGGCATGTCCGCCACCAGCGACGTGGTGTCGATGCCCGCATTGTTGACGAGGATGTCGATGTGTCCGAGGCCCTTCGTCGCCTCTTTCACCGCGCTTTCGACCGCCGCTTCATTGCTGACGTCGGCAGCTACGGCAATCACCTTGGCGCCGTTTGCGACGAGCCGGTCCGCGGTCGCCTTCGCGGGAGCGAGCTGCCGGTCGAGGATCGCGACCGCAGCGCCTTCACGCACGAAGGCGCGGGCGATCGCCTCTCCGATTCCACGCGCGCCGCCGGTGACGAGCGCTGTTTTTCCTTCGAGCCGTCCGGGCATGACAATTCCTTTTCTTAGGGCTGGGGGGTGAAGCGGAGAGGTTGGTGGGCCGGACGCCGCAGAATGCGCTCCGACTCGGCGACAAAAGCCTCAAAGGTCTTGGAGGCCGGCGTCGTGGCTGCGACTTCGTCGTGGCGGAAGCAGTGGACGGTGTGGCCGGGGCCGACCGTCTCGGCGGGCGGCATCTCGCTCCGGCAGCGATCAATCACGAACGGGCAACGCGAAGCGAGAAAACACCCTCGCGGCAGATCAATGGGGCTCGGAATCTCGCCCTTGAGGCTGACCGAGCTTTCCATCACGAGATCGGGGTGCGGCAGCAAGACGGAGGAGAGCAGTCCACTCGAATAGGGATGTTGCGGCTTGCTGAAGAGAGTTACGGCGTCGCCCTGTTCGACGATCATGCCAAGGTACATCACCGCGACCCGATGGCTGATGAAGCGGATCGTCGAGAGATCGTGAGAGATGAAGAGGTAGGCGGTGTTGCGCTCCGCCTGGATGCTTTTCAAGAGATCGATGATCTCGGCCCGCGCAGTCGGATCGAGCGCCGAGGTTGGCTCGTCCAGCACCACGAGGTCCGGTTCGGTGATCATGGCGCGGGCGACGCCGATGCGCTGCTGCTGGCCCGCCGAGAGTTCGGCCGGGTACGCATCGAGGAGAGCGGGATCGAGCCGGACGAGGCCCATGGCGTCCCGCACACGGCGGCGCCGTTCACTGCGTTCGACGGCAAGCGCCTGGAGCGGCTCGGCGATAATCGCGCCGATCCTCAAGCGAGGGTCGAGCGATTCCGCGGGCTCCTGGAACACCAGCTGGACTTTGCCCTTCGGCGGCCGGGCCTTGCCGTGAGCATCGCGCGGCAGGTTGAACCGTACGGTTCCCGACGTGGGTTCGATGAGACCGACCACGATGCGTCCAACCGTCGTTTTGCCCGAACCGCTCTCACCGACAAGGCCGAGCGTCTCTCCTGGCGCGATGGAAAACGACACGTCGTTGATGGCGCTCACAACCTTGCGCGACCCTGCGATGGGAAACTGCTTGTGAAGGCGCTCGACTGTCAGCATCGCGGGCTCAGCGCCTCACCGGGAAGTGACAACGGACCACATGATCCGGCGCAAGCTCAGCCAAAGGCGGTTTCTCGGCGCGGCAGAGCGGCTGCGCAAGCGGACAGCGGCCCACGTAGATGCAAGCTTCGGGGGCGGCCGCCGGCGGTGCGCTCGCCGTGGCGCTCCAGTCTTGGCGGAGCGCCGGATTATGCGAGAAGGCGGCGAGCAGGAGCAGCGTATAGGGATGAGCAGGCGACAGAAATAGCGTGTTCCGGCTCGCCGCCTCCATGATCTCGCCGTCATAGAGCACGGCGACGCGATCGCAGAAATGCGCGGTGATGCCGACATCGCGGGTGATAAACAACATGGCGCTGTGATGCTCGGCCGCGAGCTTGCGCAGGAGGTCGAGGATTTGCGCCTGGACCGTGACGTCAAGGCCGCTCGTGGCGTCGTCCGAGATCACGAAGGCCGGGTCGCAGATTAGCGCGATGGCGATCACGGCGCGCTGGGCCATGCCGCCGGAGAGCTCGTGCGGGTAGGCGTTCATGCGCCGTTCGGGATCCGGGATCTGAACGGCCCTCAGCATCTCGAGCGCGCGGGCGCGAGCAGCCTTCCGGTCGAGGCCGAGATGGACGCGCGCCATCGTGGCGATCTGATCGCCGATCGCCACGGTTGGGTTCAGCTCGCCACGTGGATTCGGCACCACCATGGCGAGCCGGCGACCGCGCAGGCTCCGCAGCTCTTTTTCGGGTAAGACGAGGATATCCCGTCCTTCAAATATCACCCGTCCGGACGCGATACGCCCGGGGGCTGGCGGAACGCCCAAGATCGACCGAGCCAACGCGGTCTTGCCCGCGCCGCTCTCGCCCACGAGCCCAAGAACCTCGCCTGGCTTAACCGACAGATTGATGCCTCGCAGCACCGTGCGCGTTTGCCCGGTGGCGGTCGGGAAAACGACCCGCAGGTCTTCGACGCTCAAGAGGTTCGCCGACACGGTGGCGGCGGGGCGAGTCAGCTCGGAGGCGCCGATCACATTGTTCATGCGCGCCTCCCTCAATGGCTTATCCTTGGATCGATCAGCACGTAGATGAGATCGACCAGGATATAGACGATGAGCGAGAAGATGGCGGAGAACAGCACGAAGCCGAGCACCGGGTAGATGTCAGAATTGAGCACGCCCTGAACCGCGTATTGTCCGGCGCCGCCCCAAGAAAAGACGATCTCCACGAGCACGGCCCCGCCGATCAGATAGCCGTAGAGCACGCTGATGATGGTGACGATGGAGGGCAGCGCGTTGCGCAACGCGTGTCGGATCACCAAGCGCTGGGGAATGCCGCACAGCACTTCATAGCGTGCAGCGTCGGACGAGAGCATCTTCTCCATGCTGGACTGAGTCATCTTCATGATCGGCCCAGCGTTGATCAATCCGAGCGTCAGGACCGGCAGGATCAAGTGGGAGACGGCGGAACGGAACGCCTCCATGTCGCCCGCGAGCAGGGTGTCGATCGTCATGAAGCCCGTGATTGGGGTCGGCGCGATGACCTCGATGTCAAGCCGGCCGAGCGGCGCCGGCGTCCAGCGAGCGAGCGTGTAGAACACGAAGATCAGCACGAGAGCGAACCAGAAGTCTGGCAGGGCGCCGGCGCTGAGGCCGTACATGTCGGCAAGCCGGCCCATCCAGCCCTTCGGGTTCAAAGCTGAGGCGACACCGAGCCCCATCCCCACAACGATGGCCAGGATCAAGGAAAAGGTCACCAGCTCCAGCGTCGCGGGAAAGCGCTGGATCAAATCGTCGAGGACTGGCCGTGTGGTCTGCCAGGAGGTGCCGAGATCGCCGTGCAGCAGGTGATTCACGTAGAGGATAAACTGCACGTAGAGAGGCTGGTCGAGCCCCATCTGGGTGCGCAGGCTTGCGATGGCGTCGGGCGTCGCGGTCGGGCCAAGCATGAGCACCGCCGGATCGCCCGGAATCGATTTGACCAAGAAGAAGCTGACGAGGACGATCCCAAGTAGCTGAGGCAGGATGAAGGTGAGGCGGTAAAGCAGGTAACGGGCGATACGCACCGGCTCAGATCTCGGCTTTTACGGCCTGATGGACCGCAGTCCGGGAATTGCGCTCTTCCATCGCCTGGGCAAGCGTCTGCCGGCGGGCAGGATCCGACAGCATCTCGATCGAGGCGCCAACCAGCGAAAAGCCGAACACCGTGATGGCCAATGACAGGCCCGGGAACACCGAGGGCCACCATTGCCCCGTCACCACGTTCTGGAATCCCATGGCGATCATGCTGCCCCACTCGGGGGTCGGCGCCCGCACGCCCGCGCCAACGAAGGAAAGGGCCGAGGTCAGCAGGATCCCCCAACCTATATTGACCGAGAGCTGCGCGAGCACGGGCGCCATGGCGTTGGGAACGATATGGCGGCGGATGGTGGTGATGTCGGAGACGCCCGCCACTTTCGCGGCCTCCACATAACGCATCGCGCGGATGCTGAGCACCTGCGACCGCACCAGCCGCAGGTAGATCGGCATGTTCACGAAGGCGATGGCGAGCACCACGGTCTGAATGCTCTGGCCAAGCGCCGCCACCAGCGCGATGGCGAAAACGAACACTGGAAAGGCCTGCAAAACATCGGCGGCCCGCATCACTGCGAAGGAGAGCCACACCCTCGGGCCGCGCCCGACCGAATAAAAGCCGACAAGGGCGCCGATCGTCGTGCCGACGATTGCGGAGAGCAGCGTGCCGAGGATCGCGATGGTGAGGTCAATTCGCGGCGCGGTGATCGTTCGGCTGAAAATGTCCATGCCAACCGCGTCGGTGCCGAAGAGATGGGCGCGGCTGGGCGGTTGGAGGAATTCGTTCGAGTTGGCTTCGACTGGCGAATAGGGCGCGACGGCGGGCGCCGCTATCGCCGCCAGCACGACGATTGCGACAATGCCGTATCCGACCGCGAAGCGCGGCCGGATAAGCAGAGCGCGTCCAAAGAAACGCAGAGCAGACATCATGCCGAGAACCGCGAGGCGGACATCATGGCGGAAGAGCCGTCAGGCTTCCCTCGTCGGGGTTTTTGGCGAGCCGGCGCTATCGTGAGCCTGTCGTTCTTGACGTCAAGAGTGTGAGGCTGACGCCGTCGTCCTTTCTCCGAACGACGGGCCCGCCGCACGCTGCGCTGATCGGTCACCCGCGACTGAAATCCTGGAAGCGCAGATTGTTCGAGGTGTAGTAGGTGAACCCCTTCAGGTTCGCCTTCCGCGCCAGAGTGTATTTTGGATAGGCCAGGAATCCCCACGGCGCCTCGCCCATCAGGATCTTCTGGACCTCCTTGTATTTCTCCATGCGGATCTTGTCGTCGAGGGTTTCGAGGCCTTCCGTGATCAGCTGGTCGACGTGGTCGTTCTTGTAGTTCGAATAGTCGACATAGCTCTTCTGGTTGAAATACAGGTACATCGAATAGCCGGGGTCGGGCGTCCACGGCGAGTCGAGGTAGAAGATCACGGTCTTCTGCCGCTTGGTGACGGCCTCATAGAAGACGCCAGCCGGCAATTTTTCCAGCGTCACGTTGATGCCGACCTTGCGTAGCGACGTCTGGATCAGCAGCGCGATCGGCTCCTGGGTGGGATCGCCGGCGTTGTAGGAGATGGTCGTCTCGAACCCGCTCGCGAGCCCTGCCTTGGCAAGCAATTCCTTGGCCTTGTCGAGGTTGAGATCGTAGTCGAAGAACGAGGTGTCGACCATCGGATAGATGTACGGCATGGGCGCCGTCTGCTTGTCCGCGTAGCCGTAGTAGATGGTGCGGATGATCTCGTCCTGTGGGATCGCGTAGTTGAAGGCGCGACGCACGTCGACGTTGTCGAACGGCTTCATGTCGGCGTTAAGCTCGAGCCAGATCGCATAAGAGGCATTGACCGCGTCGACCGCGACCGCGTTGACCCCCTTGAGCGCCTGCAGCTCACGCGGCTGAAGGAATTGCGCAATGTCGACCGCGCCGCCCTGCAGGAGGGAAAGCCGGCTCGACGAAGTGGGCACTTCCTTCATGATGACGCGCTTCATGACGGGCTTGTCGCCCCAGTAATCGTCACGCGCCTCGAACACGGCCTGCTGGCCCCGCACCAGTTGCTTCAGTCGATAGGGCCCAAACCCGGCGCTATCGTTCTTGAGGAACTGCACCGCCCACGGGTCGTCCTTGCCGCCGACCTCGGCGCATTTGGTCCCGTCATAGATGGGGTTGGCGAGATTGCACTGCTGCTTGAGCAGGATCGGGTTCGGCTTGTCGAGGTTGAACGAAATGGCGTGGTCGCCTTCGATCTTGATCTGATCGGGCGTATGCAAGCCCAGCACCGCTGTCTGGAACAGGCCCTGTCCCTTGAGGTTGAATTTGCGGTCCCAGGTCCATTTCACATCCTTGGCCGTGAAGGGATTGCCCCAGTTCGACTTCACGCCTTCGCGTAGCTTGAACGTGGCCTTGCGTCCGTCGGGCGCGAGTTCCCAGCTCTCGGCCAGCTTGCCCTTGAGCGCGAGCCCGTTCGGCTTGTCTGGATGCACGCCAGTGTCCTCGCGCAATACGCCGGGCGCATTGGGGTCGGCCATCTTCTCGTAGCCGAGCATGTATTCGTAGATTGCGCCGAGCGTGTCGATCGAGCCCAGACTGACGTCGAATTCGATGTCGAGGCCCTGGGGGGTGGCGGGAGCCGCGATCACAAGCGTATCGGAAGCGCCTTGCGCCGACGCCGCATCAGACAGCGCGATCGACGCCGGCAGCACGCCGGCGGCGCCGATGGCGGCGGTGTTGCCCAAGAACTGGCGGCGGTTCTGAACGAGGGAAGGGCCGGAGTTGCGGTCGGACATACTGTTCTCCTATGGCGTGAGGCGTCTACAAAGGTCGGACCAATAGTGCCGCCGGAAATGGACAACGAATATCGCGATCCGTCAATCTCGAACTTTGTGCAGCCGTTGCTCAAACGTGCGTCAGCACCCCTAGGCTGTTCCGATCTTCCTCTATAAGGTCTGACCAATGACGATAACCAAGGCAGGCCACACGCATGAGCAGAATCGTCCTGGTCACCACCGGGGGCACCGTCGCTTCGCGTCACGATCCCAAAAACGGCCACACCGCGGCCAGCGTGGACGGTGACAGCCTCCGTCAAAGCCTCCACGATCCGTTGGCCGGCGTCGATCTCGTGGTCGACGAGTTTTGCAATGTCGGTTCGTTCGCCATCGACCTGCCGCTTGCCTTCGGTCTGGCGAAGCGCATCGGAAGCCACCTCGCCGATCCAGCGACGACCGGCGTCGTCATCACACATGGCACGGACACAATGGAGGAAAGCGCTTACTTAGCTGACCTCCTGGTTGCCTCCGACAAGCCGGTCGTGTTCACCGGCGCCCAGCGCGCTGCCGACACGCCCGACCCCGATGGTCCCCGCAACATCGCCGACGCGGTGCGCATTGCCGCCTCGCCGGCAGCGATCGGTCTCGGCGCGATGATTGCCTTCGAACAGGAGTTCCACGCCGCGCGCGACGTCACCAAGACGCACACATCGCGGGTCGACACCTTCGCATCGGGTGAACACGGCAAACTGGGCGAGATCGATGGGGAGCGGGTGTCGGTCCACCGCCGTCCGCTGCTCCGCAAGACCTTCGTGGCGGAGCGGGTCGAAAGCCGGGTCGACCTGATCAAACTGGTCATGGGTTCAGACGATCGCTTCCTCCGCTTTGCGGCCGACAATGGCACGAAAGGCATCGTGATCGAGGGATTTGGGCGCGGCAACGCCACGCCGGCAGCCGCCAAGGGAATCGCCGAGATCATCACGGCGGGCATACCGGTGATCGTCACGTCACGATGTCCGCGAGGACGTGTGCGGCCGATCTATGGCAACGGCGGCGCCCGCGATCTGGAACGTGCCGGCGCGATCTTCGCCGGTGACCTCAGCGGCCCGAAGGCGCGAGTGCTAGCTGCCGTGATGCTCGGCGCCGGGTTGTCCAGCGAAGCGATGCGCGAGGACTTTGACCTTCTGGGCGGCTAGGTCACGCGACGCTCAGATCACCTCAATGATGCGGATGCCCGCCCGGCTGCAGGCGCGGCTGAGATGCTGGCGCATGTAGTAACGGGCGCCCTCGGGGTCACTGCGCTTGAGGGACTCGACAATCCGTTCGTGCTCTACGACCGGCTCCCACAACGCATCCCGCCGGATCAACGGCAGACGCTGGGCTTCGAGCAGGACGCCGGCGAAACTCCCATGCATGTCGGCAAGCAGCCGGTTGCGCGAAAAGCGAATGATCAGGCGGTGAAAATCGAAATCGGCTTTCGCATACTCGCCCAGATCGACTTGCCGAGTGGCCAAGCGGAAGCGTTCGAGGTTATGGGTAAGCTCGACCAACTCCTCTTCGCTATGATTCATAGCGGCGAGTTGCACCGCCTGACTCTCCGCAATGAGCCGGAATTGGTAGACCTCCTCAGGGGAATAGCGCGTAGCAAACCGCCATGTGCCGACTGTCTCGCCAGATCTGGCGCTGTCGACAACGCTGACCAGAAACGTGCCGCGGCCCTGTTCGATCGACAATTGTCCAAGCGTGCCGAGGATCGAAACCGCCTCGCGCAGTGAGGCGCGACTCACTCCCAATTGCTTGGCGAGTTCGCGCTGAGGCGGAAGCGCCGCGCCGCTCTTGAACGTGCCATCGCGGATCATTCCCTGCAATGCGGCGACCACTGCCTGGGTGACGTTGGCTGAGCGGTCGCGCCCACCTTCCGCTATCTTGCTTGGCAAGGGGACGTGCGCCCGCTCGTTGGGCTTGGAGATGGTGTCGCCCAGCGTCAGGAGCCTTGCTCTCAGATCGTTAGTCACGACTTAGGATCATGATTCGTATCCCTTGCCTGGGAATGACGCCAGGCGGATCGATTCGCAACCAGCCGCGCCGATCCAAGGCGCCAGTCGAAATCGGCAGTCGCAGCGATCCAAAAGGACTCCGCGACACCACACAGCTGGGCCGTCGGTCGGAACAGACGAATTTCGAGCGCGATCGTCCTTCGCGCCTGGTCGCCTACTGGCACGAGATCGCGGCGATCGAGTTCGGCCAGGATGAGCGAGCGCGGCAACCAGGCCACGCCTTGGCCGCCCAGGGCCATGACTTTCAGAACACCTGCGTGATGGGAAGTGAAGACCGGCTTGAGGCCGGTCATCGTCGGCGACGTCGTGAGATGGTGGGCAAGAACGCGGCCGAAACTCGAGTCCTCGCTGTAGGTGATGAAGGGGTGGCCTGACGAATCTCCTCCGCTGCGGTCGATGGCGGCGGCGATCCCGGGCGCGGCGACCGGCACGAGGGCGTCGGCCCCCACCAACACGGAGGAGAACGAGGCGGGGTCGAGCCGAACCGGAGTCGCCGGATGGCTGTGGGCGAGGACGAACTGAGCTTGTCCTTCCCCCATCAGACGCTCGCAACCGGCAAGGCTTTCAGAAGCGAGCTGGACCGGTCCAAGGCTGAGTGGGCCTCCAATCGCCACCATCCACTCGGAAAAGAAGGTGAGCGACAGCGAATGGGTGGCGGCGATGCGCAGCGGCTCAACCGGGGCTGGCAACGCAGCTCGCGCGTCCGTACGCGCTTCGCCGACCTGGCGACGCAGCGTCTCTGCCCAGGGCAGCAATCGCCGTCCCGCCTCGGTCAGCGTCACGGCGCGCGGGCCACGTTCGAACAGCAGGGCTCCGGTCCATTGCTCCAATGCCCGGATGCGTCGGCTAAAAGCCGGCTGCGTAATGTGCCGGCGAGCGGCGGCGCGAGAAAAGCTGCGGCTTTCCGTTAGGGCTACGAAATCGGCAAGCCAGTTCAAGTCCAAGCCAGTTCAAGTCCATGTCGTTTTGGGCATAGGGCGATGACGGAACGGCATTGGATCGCAATTGGCGAATGGGATCAAGTACTGCGTCTTTGCGCCCTCGGGCCGACTCCCATGTGGGTTCCCACGTGGCCGACGTGGAGAACTAGCAATGCGCATCGTCGACGTCCGCGAGCGGACCGTCTCGATCGCCTCGCCGATCGCCAACGCTTTCATCGACTTCTCGAAGATGACCTGCTCGATTGTCGCGGTGGTGACCGACGTGGTGCGCGACGGGGCGCCGGTGGTGGGTTACGGCTTCAACTCCAACGGCCGCTACGGCCAGGGCGCGCTCATCCGCGGGCGGCTGCTCCCGCAACTCGCTGAGGCTAACCCGGCGGACCTGCTTGATGACGCCGGCGCCAACCTCGACCCGTTCCGCATCTGGGCCACCGTAATGCACAACGAGAAGCCGGGGGGCCACGGTGAGCGTTCGGTCGCGGTCGGCACGCTCGACATGGCGGTTTGGGACGCGGCGTCCAAGATCGCGGAAAAACCCCTTTACCGCCTTCTCGCGGAACGGTTCGGAGACGGCGCGCCGGCCGACGACGTCTGGGTCTATGCCGCGGGGGGCTATTATTATCCGGGCAAGGGCCTCTCGGCTTTGCAGGACGAGATGCGCAGCTATCTCGATCGCGGCTACACTACCGTCAAGATGAAGATCGGCGGCGCGTCGCTCGCTGAAGACCTGAAGCGGATCGAGGCGGTGCTGGCCGTCGTGGGGACCGGTCAAAAGCTCGCCGTCGACGCGAATGGACGGTTCGACCTCGAAATGGCGCTCGCCTATGCGACGGCGCTCGAACCTTACGGCCTGTTCTGGTACGAAGAAGCGGGCGACCCGCTGGACTTCGCCTTGCAGGCCGAGCTGAGCGCACGGTACGGCGGCGCCACCGCCACCGGGGAGAATCTGTTCTCTCACCAGGATGCTCGCAACCTGCTGCGTTATGGCGGCATGGATCCGAACCGTGATTGGCTGCAGTTCGACTGCGCGTTGTCCTACGGTCTGGTTGAATATCTACGCACGCTCGACGTTCTCAAGCAGAACGGCTGGTCCAATCGTAAAGTCGTCCCGCACGGCGGCCATCAGATGTCGCTCAACATCGCGGCGGGGTTGGGCCTCGGCGGCAACAAGTCCTATCCAGACGTGTTCCGCCCTTTTGGCGGCTTTGCGGACGACACAGACGTCGTCGACGGCCGCGTCCGCCTGTTCGACGGGCCGGGGATCGGCTTCGAGGCTAAGCGCGACCTGTTCGCCCTGCTGCGCAAACAGCTGCAGGCATGAGCGGCCAGGTCGTGATCCGACCTGAAGATCAGACCAATGGTCGACATCGCCGACCGCTGATGGGCATCCTTGACCATGCGAAAGAGGCGATGCTACCTTCCTCAAAGGTCGGACCAATAAAGGTGCTCAGGCCTCGGCAACTGGCGGAGCGCGAGCGGTGAGCTCTCTGGTTCTCCAGGTAGACGATCTGGCGAAACGTTACGGAGCCACGGTCGCGCTTGAGGACGTGTCTTTCTCCTTGAATGCCGGCGAGGTCTGCGGCTTGCTCGGGGAGAACGGCGCCGGCAAGTCAACCCTGGTCAAGGCGCTGAGCGGCGTGGTCGCGCCCGACCACGGCGAGATTCGCCTAAAGGGTGATCGGTTCCGGCCGACGTCGATCGTGGACGCCAACCGGCTGGGCGTTTCAACGGCCTTCCAGGAACTCAGCTTGGTGCCAAGCTTGTCGGTCGCCACCAATCTGGCGCTGCCCGACGTCCCGAAGAACGCGATTGGGCTGGTGTCTGGGCGCGAGCTGCGACGACGAGCGGAGGCGACGTTGGCGCAGTGGGGCGCTGCCGACATTCGGCCGAGCGACATTGTCGACTCGCTGCCGCTCGGCGTGCGCCAGCGAGTCGAGATCATTCGGGCGCTCGCCCGCAATCCCTCGGTATTGCTGCTCGACGAGCCCACCTCGGCCCTATCTGATCGGGAATGGCTGTTCGGGCTCATCGACCGCGTGTTGAAGGAGGGCGTCTCGATCCTCTACATCACTCACAAGCTCGATGAGATTCGTCGTCTCTGCCGGCGCTGCATTATTCTGCGTAATGGACAGAAGGTGCTCGACCAAGCGGTTTCGGAGATGAGCAATGACGACATCTTCAGAAGCATGGCCGGGCGTTCGGCGGTCGAGCAGTTCATCGCCGCCCCCTCATCGGCGCGCCCGCAGGACGTACCGGCGTTGGAGGCAAGCCATCTGACCGGAGAGGGCATTGAGGATATCAGCTTTGCTTTGCAGCCCGGCGAGATTCTCGGCGTCGCCGGGCTGGAAGGCCACGGCCAGGGACCCCTGTTCCGCGCTCTAGTCGGGCTGCATCCTCTGCACGGTGGGCGGATCGCGGTGGCGGGGACGGCCCGTTTGTTGCACTCGCCGAGGGTCGCTCGCGCAGCGGGCGTGGTGCTGGTGCCGGAGGAGCGCAAGACCGAAGGAATCTTCAAGGACCTATCGACCATCGCCAACATCTCTGTGCCCGTTATCCGGCGCGCCAGTCCTATGCATTTCCTGAACAAGCAGCGGGAGCGCCAGCTCGTGGAGCAGGCGATTCCGGATGTCGATCTGCCTGAGCATTTCCTGCCCCTGCCCATCACCGACCTCTCCGGCGGCAGCCAACAGAAGGCGGTGCTGGCGCGCGCTTTGGTCGTGGGCGCGCGCTGCCTGTTGCTGTTCGACCCAACGCGCGGAGTGGACGTCGGCGCCAAGCAGAGCATCTACCGCATGATGCGCGCCTTCGTGCACGAAGGCGGCGCCATTCTATTCTACTCCACCGAACTCGACGAGTTGGTGCATCTTTGCGATCGTTGCCTGGTGCTTTACCGCAACCGTATCGCCGCTGAGGTGAGTGGGGGAGAGCTGTCGCAGGAGCTGGTGCTGTCGCTCGCTTCCGGCCAGGCGGCGCAGGCGCAACCAATGGCGGGGGCGCCACAGTGATGTCGCTCGCCACACGACTACGCCCCGCTCGGGGGGCGGCGATCGCCGTATTGATCTACTTGGTGATGTATCTCGTTTACGCGATCAGCGAGCCCAGTGCGACCTCGGTTTTCGCCATTACCAACCTGCTTGACAACACCATTGTGCTGGCAATCGCTGCGGCCGGGCTGACGCTGGTGGTGCTCACCGGGGAGCTCGATCTCTCCGCCATCGGTGTCATCGCCATCGCCAATGTCGTCGTGGCGACGACGAGCGTCGGCGTCCTCGGCTGGTTCGGCTCGCTCGTCGCAGTGATGCTGATCGGAGCCGCGGTGGGGCTGCTCAATGGCTGGCTGGTGGTCGGGCTCGGGCTCCAATCGCTGGCAGTGACAATCGGCACGATGATCGCCTGCCAAGGCGTGGCGCTTGTGATTCTGGCTGCCCCCGGTGGCGAGGTTTCCGACACCATCGCCAATGGCCTGACGGGGGACATCGCCAACGTCGTGCCGGTGGCGGCGATGATCATCATCGGCGTTCTGCTGCTATGGTTTGTCTTCGCCCGCACTCGCTTGGGTATCGCCATCTATGCTGTAGGGTCTGACGAGAATGCGGCCGGTCTTTCTGGCCTCAACGTGCGTCGCACGAAGCTGCTGGCCTTTGTGCTCGCTGGCGCCGCCTATGGCGTAGCCGGCTACTTGCTGAGCGCCCAGACCGGCAGCGGCGATCCGCGGGCGAGCAACACCTTTCTGCTGTTCATGTATGCCGCGGTGGCTATAGGGGGAACTTCATTGACAGGGGGGCGTGGCGGCGTGTTCGGCAGCGTCGTCGGCGCTGGCATCCTTACGGTGATGCAGAAAATGCTGTTCGCGCTCGGAGCGGCTTCGTTCTACACGAATGTGTTCAGCGGCATCATCATGTTGGTCGCCCTCTTCGTCGGTAATCTTTCAATGCTGCGGCTGCGTCGGCAGAGGGGGGCTGAATGGCAAAGCGCGACGCCCCGACCTTGAGCGAATCCAAGCCCGCAAGGCTTCGGGTGCGCGCTGCCTGGGCCAACCCCGAGCTGCTGCCGGTCGCCGTGGTGCTGGCCTGCGCGGCGCTCCTGATAATCGCCACCAAGATACTCAATCCGGGTTCCAGCTTGACGCAGCAGCTCAGCGCCGTGCTGGTGACCTCGATCTTCCTCGTGATAGCATCCTTTGGCCAAGGGCTGACCATCCTGCTGGGTGGGATTGATCTGTCGATCGGTGTCGTCGCAGGCCTTAGCGCGATGATGATTTCCGTGCTGACCAACGGGCAAAACGCTTCCTTGCCTTGGGCCGTGCCAGCGACGCTCGCCTTCTGCGCCGCAATTGGGATGATTAACGGGTTGGGCATCGCGCTTGCAAAGGTGCCGCCATTCATCATGACGCTCGCTTCGGGTATTACTTTTTTCGGCGTCGGGCTTGGCTTTACTTCGGGTCTCGCGCAGCAACCAGTTGCGCCGGCGTTGCAGGCGTTGATGAGCGGTCATTGGCTGGGCGTGCCGATTCCGATCTATCTGATCGTCGCCTTTGTCGTCATCGCCGCCATCTTTCAAAATGGCACCGCCGAAGGGCGCCAGCTCTACGCCATTGGCAGCAGCCCGCGCGCCGCATGGGTATTCGGCTTGCCAATTGCCGGCCTGACCGTCCTGGCCTATTCGCTAAGCGGATTGTGCGCGGGTATCTGCGGTCTGCTTCTGGCCGGCTATTCCTCGGCCGCAACGCTCGATATTGGCGATCCGCTCCTGCTGCCGACGATCGCGGCGGTGGTCATTGGCGGTGCACGCGTCGTCGGCGGCAAGGGGATTTACCTCGGCACATTCGCCGGCGCGATTTTTTTGAGCGCGCTGGAGACCATCATCACAGTGCTGAGTCTGTCACAAGGGTTGCGCAACATTATCGAGGGCGTCATCATCGTTGGCGCTCTGTTACTGCAGAGCGAGCGATGGGGCGCACTGCGACGCTGGAGCCACTAAGGAAAGGGAGAGATAAGATGAATAGTTTGCCAAGACGTCTCAAGACGTTACCGAGGTCCCTACTTTACTGTGCCGGCGTACTTGCGCTCATGGGGGGACTGGCGAGACCGACCTCGGCCGAGGCGGAAAATTACAAGGTGTTCCTCGACCTCAGCTATAGCGGGAACGTGTGGCAAACGGCGGCCGCGAACGGCATCAAGGCCCTGGCCGGCACGCCGCCCTACGACAAGACGGTCGAGTTCAAGACCGTGATCTCGGGCACCGACGTTCAACACCAGATTTCTGACTTGCAAAGTATGATTGCCGCGGGGGCCAATGCGATTCTGTTCTATCCGGTGTCCGGAACCGGGCTGAACCGCGTGATTGAACAGGGATGTAAGCATAACGTGCTGATGTTCGCCTATGACAGCACCGTGACGGCGCCCTGCGCCTATAATGTAAGCAGCCTGTCGGGCCGCTACGGCGCCAATTCGGCGCAGTGGATGGTCAACGAGATGGGCGGCAAGGGCGAGATGGTAATCAACCACGGGGTCGCTGGCACAGCCCTGACTGATCTGATGGACCGTCAGGCGCTGGGCGTGTTCAAGCGCTACCCCGGCATCAAGATCGTTGGCGACTTCTACGGCAACTGGAACGACGCCACGTCGCAGGAGAATGTGGCAAAGGTTTTGGCCGCCCACCCGAACATTGACGCGATTTGGACGGTCGACGGCACGTATGGCTCGTTGCAGGCGGTGAAGGACCACCGGCCCGACCGACTGGTGGTAATCTCCGGTCAATCAAACAACGGCTATCGACTGGACATCGGTGACGCGGCGTTGCAGGCGAAAGGGCTGAAGGGATTGTCAGCGAGCTTCGGCCCGGCAGATGGACCATACGCGTTCAAGGTGATGATGGAAGTACTGACCGGCAAGCTCAAGCTAACCGCGCACAACGTCGAATACCCCCTGCCCTGGGTGCCGTATAGTGAGATCAAGCTGTGCACCGGTCTGGCTTTCGAGAATGGCTGTAATACCTTCCCGGAGAGTAAGGTGCCTGCGCTGTTCATCGACACCGCGCTGAACGGTGACTTGCTGCCTGAGCTGAACCTGACTGCAGTGCAGAATGGCACAGCAATGCCCGGCGCCACGATCAAGCCGCTGCCTGCAGTGACGTACGCGGACAGCCTGCCAGGCGTGAACTGCACGGACTGCAAGCCTCCCGCCGACTGGCTCGAGCCGAACCGGGTGAAGCCCATCCCGGTTCCAAAGTAAGCGCTCAATGCTCGATCGGCGTCGTCTGCGCAGACGGCGTCGACTAGGAGGGCATCGACGCGGTCCTCGCGGCGTGTTCGCGGTGAATGTTTACCGCTTATTGCCGATGGAGCGGCGTCACTGACTGATGGCCGCGGTCGAGGCGGTGACCGCGGCCGGCGTCCTTAGGTCGAATCTTGGCGGCGCGCCCGCGACGAGGATAGGGACGCGGGCGCTCTGCGAGCGATTTGCGACGGTAATGCGTGATGAGATCTTCGGCCGTGCGCTAGCGACCGGCTGCCTACCAAGTACAATTGGCAAATCAGGGAGAAAAAGAGATGGCTAAAGAGATCGTCTGTGCATTCGGCACGGACATCGATTCCGTGGCGGGCTGGATTGGCTCCTACGGTGGCGGCGATTCGCCGTCCGATATTCAGCGGGGCGTCTTCGCTAGCGAGGTCGGCATCATCCGACTCCTGCGCCTATTCAAGAAATACAATTTGAAGACAACCTTCTTCATCCCGGGGCACTCCCTCGAGACCTTCCCTAACGAGTGCCGCAAGATCGCCGAGGAGGGGCACGAGATCGGCGCGCACGGCTATTCTCACGAGAATCCGGTCGCAATGACGCCCAAGCAGGAAGAGGCGGTCCTCGTGAAGTCGATCGAGGTCATTGAGAAACTCAGCGGCAAGAAGCCCCGAGGCTATGTCGCGCCATGGTGGGAGATGTCAGCCTCGACCGCAGCTCTCCTGCAGAAGTACGGATTCAAATATGATCACAGCCAGGGCTATCGCGACTTCCAGCCCTTCTACGCGCGGGTTGGCGACAGCTGGACGTTGATCGACTATTCCAAGCAGGCGGAAGAGTGGATGAAACCGCTTAAGCACGGCAAGGAGATCGATCTCGTCGAGATCGGCGCCAACTGGTACGTCGATGATCTGCCGCCGATGATGTTCATCAAAAAAGCTCCGAACAGTCACGGATTTGTCAATCCTCGCGACATCGAGGACCTGTGGCGCCAGCAGTTCGACTGGGTCTATCGCGAGATGGACTATGCTGCGTTTTGCTTCACCATCCATCCGGACGTGAGCGGCCGCCCGCAGGTCATCATGATGCTCGAACGGTTGATCGAATACGTCAACGGCCATGCGGGCGTTCGCTGGGCGACCTTCGAAGAGATCGCGGAAGATTTCCGGAAGCGCTATCCCTTCAGCGGCAAGGAACGACCTCCGGTCATCTGAAGAACCACGAGAAAGGGATCGGCGAGAGAATGTGTGCGAATTGCGGGTTTCCGGCCGCACAGGGCCATTGGACGGATGCGGGCGCAGGCAGCGCTTTCGATCGCATCCGCGGCCGGCTGCAGCGGGCTCGCATCCTCTCCCCGGTGCTCGCCTGCTACGGCCTGACCGTGCATGACGATGGGTCTGGCTCCGGTTTCATTCTGGCCAACCGGACTGGCCATCAGGTTATGGTCAACACTCTAAGTGAGCTTTGGGAGGCGGCCGAGCGTATCATCGGCCGGCCTGTCGATCCGCTCGACCCGCGCTTTGCCGACGAGGCGCCGACGCTTTGACGAGCGATCCGCGCGAAGGTCGGATGCGGCTCACGATTCTCGGCGGCTTTCTTGGCTCCGGCAAGAGCACTTGGCTGCGCCATCATCTTCACCATGGCTTCCTGCAAGACGCCTTGGTGGTGGTCAACGAAGCCGCGATCGCGCCGGTCGATGACGCGCTGCTGATCGGCTCGACGCGGCTGCGCGTTCTCGCGGGAGGCTGCGCCTGCTGCGAGACACGCCCAGCGCTCGTGACATTGCTTCGCGACATCTGCGACGATCGGGTGGGGGGAGATGTCTCCGCGCGGAGAATCGACCGCATCGTGCTCGAAACCAGCGGGCTTGCCGACCCGGGCCGCATCGTCGACGCCATAGTCGCAGATCCCGTCCTGCAACACCACATCGTGGTGGGTGAGATTATCGTGACGGTCGACGCCCTACATGGGCCCGCGCAAATCCGAGACGAAGATCTTGGACGGCGGCAGATCGAGACTGCGGACAGGCTCGTGGTCACCAAAGTGGACGCCGCGGAGCCGGAGCGCTTGCGCCGCCTCGTTGCCACCCTTCGCATCCTCAACCCGGGCGCGGCGATGTCGGGCTCCATCATGGGCTCCCCGACCGATCTGCCGGACGCCTCGGGCGTCGATCCCGAGACCCTGCCGACCGCAGGCGGTAGCGGGACGCCGGCGCCAATCGGAGCCGCTGCGCTGGACCTCGGCAACACCCCCGACTGGCCTGCGCTCACGGTATGGCTTAGCGCGTTGATCCATGCTCGTGGCGACGACATCGTGCGGATCAAGGGGATCGTTCGGACACCGCGCGGCCGTATCCTGCTCCAGAGCGTCCGCAAGGTCGTCCAATCCCCGGAGATTTTGGCCGACGAACCCGCGACCGCTGACAGCCGGGACGGCTTGCTTGTCTTGATCGGGCGCCGGTTCACGGCTGGCGAACTGGTTCGATCGTTGAACGCCTTTGGGATTGGCGGCGCCGTCGCGATCGAAGCCAGAGCTGCGACTGCACACGCGCGCCGGCCTAGTCCCGGAGATGGATGAATGAACCGGCCGCGGGCGCCCGGCGCAAATCATAGAGCAAGGAGATGGAGATGAGCGGCAGGATCATCGACCTGACGGTCACGTTGACAAACAATATACCGGCCCACAAATTTTTCCCAAGACCTGTCATTGTATCTCATTTCGGACACGAAGAGTTTCGGCAATGGAATCTCGGAATCCCTGGCGAGCAATTGGGCGGCGCGACCACTTTCATCGGCATGGTTGATCATGTCGGCACCCATGTCGACGCCTTCTTCCACGTGCGTGAGGACGGCGAGACGATCGATGAAATGCCTTTGGACATGTTCATGGGCAATGCCGTCTGCCTGGACCTGACCCACATTCCCGACCTTGGCGAGATCGATGTCGCCGACCTTGAAGCAGCGGAAAGAAAGGCCAAGGTCACCATCGACGGGCACATCGTTCTTCTCAACACGGGCCTCCACAAACGCCACTTTCCGACAGAAAAATCCGTGTGGAGCAACCCAGGTATAACGGCGGCGGCGACACACTGGTTGGCCGACCGGGGATCCAGGCTGCACGGTGTCGAGGGCCCGTCCACCGACAGACCGACTGACAATCTGTTTCCGAACCATCGAACCTGCCGCGATCGACGCATCACCCACTATGAGTGGCTTTGCAATCTTGAAGAACTGATCGGCAGGGGCGAGTTCTACTTTCAAGGCCTGCCGCTCAAGATTCACCGCGGCAGCGGCTCTCCCGTTCGCGCGATAGCCACCGTCGGCTGAGCGTAGGTCCTTGACAGGTCCTGCGGGCCTCAGCCGACAACAATTACCCAAAGCCCGGGGAAGATGGCGAGATGTCTAACGACTTCGACTATATGAGCGCGACATCCCTTCGAAAACTTATCGCAGGAAAACAGATTTCACCGGTGGAGCTCGTCGAGCGCGGTCTGGCGGCATGGCGCCCTCCACAGGCACTGGGCTTGCCCCGCTTGGGCCTGCCCCCGCCCCAAGCGCGGAAGTGTTCGAGGTCAGCCTTGTAGGCCCGCCTTGTCGCAGGTGCGATCCCGGCCTCCACATAGGCGCGGACAGTGTCACTCAGTTCAGATTTGCAGGTAATTGCAAACCCTACCGACGCGATCTCCTCAGCGATCACGAGGTATCCTTCTGTGGCATCTCCATTGTCGATAGTGAATGGTGCGAAGAGAGGGTTGTGCGTATGGAGAGCGTCAGCGTGCATGGTCAGGGCTCCCCGCAACAGCCATCCTGGCCCCGTTGAGGACGGGCAGATCGGCTCGCATCAGTTCGAGGATTTCGGCCGCATCGGGGCAGTCGGGACCCGAGCACTCGAAGTCGACTTGGCAGCGAAGCTCGTCCGCCAGTGGCCACCGCATTCGATTGACGACAAGACCGCCCTCGACCCGGAAGACGATATGCCCAAGGAAGGACACTCGGCGCGCTGGCTTGATGTGGCCCCGCACCCATCGAGCGGCGGCTGCATCGGTTTCGAGAAAACGCGCGAACGCGGCACGCCCCTCCCGCGTATAGACGTCCAGCGTCCAGCATGGGACGCCAGCGATCCTCGTCTCTGGCGGCAGGTCGTCACTGTCCACCCCGGTAGACTCACCTGGCTCAGCGGCCAGAAGCGCAGCCAGTGGGCACAGCGTTTCGCCGGTGCGCCGGAACCCCTCCCGCACGACCTCGACGACAGAATGCGGCCAACCGGCTTCACACAGGTGGTCGAACACGAGCCGGGGCTCACCGCGCCGGCTCACGAGGCCGGACGGGCGTCGATCCGTTCCGAGCGCGTACCAGAGGGCCAACGCCCGCTCCTGGACAGGCCCCCGGCCGGTGGCGACCGCAATCAATTCGCGGGTGGTCAAGTGCGGCAACTCGGCGCGTGCCTGCGCATAGGCCGGGTGAAGCTCACATGCCATGAGGAGGTCGTCGGCCGCCCGGCACTTAGGGGCTCGGCACATTTCGGCGACAAGGCAGCTGGCGGTCTCCCATTCGCCGCCGAGGGCGGTGCGATGCCGTTTGCCGGCCAGCGCCACGGTCGCGAGTCCCACCGCCTCGAGGCTTGCCAGGCCAACGTCTTCGTAAGCGATGCAGCCGATCCGTCGCCAGAGCTTGTCAGGCGCATCGCTCAGCAAAGTCGTCGCCGCACTAAGCGCCAGGTCTTCGCGTCCCCGGCGGATGGCCTTCTGCAGGGCGTCATCGCCACCCAGGGCGAGGCGTCCATCGGTCGAGGGGTCGGCGGGTTCCCTTGTAGGGCGACTGCGCCTTGAAGGTCGTGCCGAATGAGATGTAGGATTTCGAGTCCGTTCATGTTCGCTCCTCCTTGAGCAATAAGGAGGTCGGAAGAACATGAGACCCACGATAAGCGTATGATATAGCAGCAAAAAGTAAAGTGGATTTGCGGAGTTATGGCTGATTTGGCGTGCGTGCCCTAACGCCAACCAAGACTAACATCTCGACGACCAGGTCAGCCGACCCGATCCTTGCTGTGCTAAAGTAAACGGCGTGAGGGCGCGCCATGAGCGAGACCCGGAAAATTGCAGCGATCCTGGTCGCTGACGTCGTCGGCTACGGTCGGCTCGCTGGCGCGGACGAAGATCGGACGCTGGCACGGCTGCGAGCCCTACGCAGCGATCTGATTGATCCCACGATCGCGGTGCATCATGGGCGAGTCGTCAAGCGCACTGGGGACGGCATTCTTATCGAGTTCCGCAGCGTCGTCGACGCGGTGCGATGCGCGATCGAGGTGCAGAACGGAATGATCGAGCGCAATGGCGGCCTGCCCGCCGAGACGCGCATCGAGTTTCGCGTCGGCATCCATCTCGGCGATGTGGTCGAGGAGGCCGACGGCGATTTGATGGGCGAGGGTGTCAATATCGCCGCGCGGTTAGAACGGGTCGCCAACCCCGGCGCGATCTGTCTGTCCGAGCAAGCCTACTGGCAAGTCAAGGGGCGGCTCGATCTGGCGGTCAGCGACCTCGGCCCGACCCAGCTCAAGAACATCGCCGAGCAGATCCGGCTCTATTCGCTGCAAGTCGGCGCGGCCGCCCAGGCGAAGCCCGTGTCGGCCCCACCGCCTGAAAAATCCACGCCGCCGCGTCTCTCGATCGTCGTCCTGCCGTTCGCCAATATCGGAGGCGAACCGGAGCAGGAGCATTTCGTCGACGGGGTCACGGAAAGTCTCACGACCGACCTCTCGCGGATACGAGGCGCTGTCGTGATCGCTCGCAATACGGCGTTCACATACAAAGACAAGGCGCTCGACGCGAAGACGATCGGGCGCGAGTTGAACGTCCGCTACGTTCTGGAGGGCAGCGTCCAGCGCAGCGGAAACCGCATGCGCGTCAACGTGCAGCTTATCGACGCAGAAACGGGAAGTCATCTCTGGGCCGAGCGCTTCGATAAGCCCTTGGTTGATCTCTTCGACATGCAGGACGAAATCGTCGCGCGACTGGCAGGTACGCTCAACGCCCAGTTCGTGGCCGCTGAGGCGCGACGCGCGGAACAGGCTCCAACCCCCGACTCGGTGGACCTTTGTTTTCAGGGTTCGGCTTGGCTCAATAGGGGCTGGACCCCTGATAATGTCGCGCGAGCGCGTGTGTTTTTCGACAGGGCGCTCATCGCCGATCCTGACAATGTCGACGCGATCGTTTTGTCTGCGGTCGCGGACGCGATCGGGGGCGCAAGTTCCTTTGTGAACGATCCTATAGCGGCGCTCGCTACGGCCGAAGAAAAATTGACCAAGGCGTTGTCCTCGGCACCAGACCATGCGCTTGGCCATATGTTGTTGGGTTTTGTCGACATAATGACCAAGCGAGCGGTACAGGGCATTGCGGAATGTGAACATGCGTTGGCGCTGGATCGAAATCTCGCCTTTGCCCACCACAATATAGGGTTTGGTAAGATTTTTATCGGTCGTGCCGAAGAAATGGACGCTCACATTGGCGAGGCCCTGCGTCTCAGTCCGCGTGATACGATGGCTTACAGCTGGATGACAAATGCGGGCCTGGCGAAGAACCACATCGGTAATTGGGAGCAGGCGGTCGCTTGGTTCCGGCGCTCGATCGAAGCCAATCGAAATTATCCGCCAGCATATTTTAACTTGGCCGCCGCCCTTGCGCAGCTTGGTCGACTTGACGAGGCACATTCTGCGGTCAGGGCCGGCCTCGCGCTCAACCCGGCCTACAACGTCGCGCGCCGCCTAGCTTTCTGGACGGCGATTGAGCGACAACCCAAGGTATCTGGCCCAGCTCGAGCCCATTTTTGAAGGCATGCGCAAGGCCGGGGTCCCCGAATAGTGACCGCCGCCCGCCGCCTCGCCGCGATCCTCGCCATCGACGTCGTCGGCTATTCGCGCCTAATGGGCGAGGACGAGGCGGGGACGGCGCGGGCGGTGCGCGAGCATCGGGAGGCAGCGCGTGCGATCGTCGCCGACCACGGCGGCCGCATCGTCAAGACGATGGGCGATGGGCTTCTGATGGAGTTTCCCTCCATCGTCGCCGCCGTCGAATGCGCAATCGCGATCCAGACGCTGATGGTCGAGCGTAACGCCGACACGCCCGAGGACAAACGCATCCTCTATCGCCTCGGCGTCAACCTCGGCGACGTCTTGATCGAGGGCGACGACATTCTCGGCGACGGCGTGAACATCGCGGCGCGGTTGGAGGGCCTTTGCGACCCGGGCGGCGTGCTGATCTCGGGCACAGCCCACGACCACGTGCGCGGCAAGATCGACGCGCACTTCGTCGATCTCGGCCCGACCCAGCTCAAGAACATCGTCGAGCCAATCCGGGTCTATTCGCTTGAAGTCGGCGTTCCGGCACAAGCGAAACCCGTGCCGGCCCCAGCGCCGGAAGTATCACGGCCGCCGCGTCTTTCGATGGTCGTCTTGCCTTTTGCCAATATCGGTGGCGACCCGGAGCAGGAGCATTTCGTCGACGGAGTCACGGAGAGCCTGACGACCGATCTTTCGCGCATTCGGGGCGCTTACGTCGTCGCCCGCAATACGGCGTTCGCGTACAAAGGCAAGCCGCTCGACGTGAAGACGATCGGGCGTGAGTTGAACGTCCGTTATGTCCTCGAAGGCAGCGTTCAGCGCGCGGGCAATCGCATGCGCGTCAACGTGCAGCTATTCGACGCCGAAACCGGCAATCATCTCTGGGCCGAGCGGTTCGACAAGCCTCTCGCCGATCTCTTCGACATGCAAGACGAAATCGTCGCGCGTCTGGCGGGCGCGCTTAACGCCCAACTCGCCGCCGCCGAGGCGCGACGAGCGGAAAAAGCGCCGACCCCCGACTCGATGGACCTCTATTTCCAAGCAATGGCTTGGCTCAATAAAGGCCCGACCCCCGACAATGTTGCGCAAGCCCGAAGCTTTTTCGATCGCGCGCTCACCGCCGATCCCGACAATGTCGACGCGCTGGTTGGATCGGCGGCGGCGGACGTTGTCGCAGGCGCAAGTGCCTTTGTGGCTAATCCCATCGCGGCCTTCGCGGCGGCCGAAGCGAGGTTGACCAAAACCTTATCGTCGGTCCCAGACCATGCGCCCGGCCATATGACACTAGGACATGTCTACATCTATACCAAGCGCGCTGCGCAGGGCATCGCCGAATGTGAACATGCGTTGGCGCTGGATCGAAATCTCGCCACCGCCCATGCCTTTATCGGACTTGGTAAGATTTTCGTCGGTCGCGCCGAAGAGACAGAGGCTCACATTGCCGAGGCAGCGCGCCTCAGTCCGCGTGATACCAATGGCCATGCCTGGAAGACTTTTGCGGGCGTCGCGAAGCTCGTTCTCGGCAGCTATGAGCAGGCGGCCGCATGGTTCCGACGGGCGATCGAGGCCAACCGAAATTATCCGACACCGTATTTCCTGTCGGCGGCCGGCCTCGCGCAGCTTGGTCGACTCGACGATGCGCATTCCGCAGTCAAGGCCGGTCTCGCGCTCAACCCGGCCTTCGCCATCTCTCGCGCCCGCGCCGCTTGGACGGCGATGTCCGACAACCCAACGTATCTGGCCCAGCTTGAGCCCATCCTCGAAGGCATGCGCAAGGCCGGAGTTCCGGAAGACTGATCGGAGCACGCCGCCTCGCCCGCGATCCTCGCCGTTAATCTCGTCGGGCTACTCGCTCTTTTTGGGCGAGGACAAGGTGGGGATGCGGCGGCTCACTGAGCGAGTCTCAAAGCGCGACGCTGTTGTGCAGTTACCTGCATGATGCGATGGGCCGTCTCCGTAACGGCGTCGAGCTGCTTACGTCGGTCTCAACCCTGAGGCGCGCTCATTACGCCGGCGGCCATGGCGTAGGTTCGAGGACTTGGGCCGCGCCGGGGCGGGCGGGACCAAAGCATTCGAAGTCACCTTGGCGACGAGGTTCGTCCGCCGGCCCCACCGCATTTGATTGGTGAGAAAGCCCACCTTCCACCCAGAAGACGATGCGCCCAGGACGCAGCCGGTCTGATGGTGCCCCGCGCGCATCAAGCGGCGGGCGCATCAGTTGAAGAAAGCGACGCGCGACGGCCCACCCCACCTGATATGAAGATCGGTCCATTCGTCATGGGAGGAGCGTAGGGAGCGACACGCGGCACCTTGCTTCGGTCATCAAGTCCCGAAATTGAAATCGGCGTAACGGATCGCGACGGCAACACCCACCAGAATGATCGTTTCGCCAGATTGCTCCCGTACACGGATGCGGCATCCTGGCAATTTGATGCCCTTCGCCAACTTCGCAATCTTGGGCCATGCGGCCTTTGTACTGTAGAGAGGAACCGACGGCTCCACTGAAATAACTTCCTCGCCCCTCAGCACCTCAAAGTTGTAAAGTTGCATGAAATACCTCCCAGGGCTATTTCTAATTATATTTAGACGACGCTCCACAACTAATGCGCCGCGATGGCGACAGTATGACGCAGGCGCACTTTACAACTCACCTTTGTGACTCCTGCATTTTTTATGCTTTTCCAAGCGGGATCGGCGGCTTCCGGACGATCGACCTGGACGGCCATCTCTGAGTTGAGGGCGTGAGCATCGAGAAGCTATGCGGTCCCGGCCGGCAATCGTGCAGTTAACTGCACGATTGCCACAGCACGAGGCGATGAAGGGCTCGGACTGACCTCCTTGTCGCTCTCCGCCAAGATGCGGAACACAGCGTAGGGCAACGGCGCCTGGCGCAAGCTCGAACCTTCACTGGCAGTCGGTTCTAATATATAACCCACCTCTAAACAAAATCTTCATCTGACGGCAATCTTGGTTTCGTAAAGCTTTCGGGCGGCTCGCGAAGCGGCCGAGTAGTACTTAATTCAGGCTGCTATTTCGGCGTCGACCCGGCGCAGTTCCGGCTGAGGATGGGCCAGGTATGGGTATCTACGATTTCGAAGTGCTCAAGGACGGCGCGGTCATTGCGGCGGAGCAAACAATCGCCTTGCCGGACACCAGTGCCGCCTGGCCGAAGATCGCTGAACTGGCGAAGGCGTTTGATGAGCCGGGCCACAAAATCCGTGTTAGGGACGACGCCGGCGGAATTGTCATCCTCATTGGCGTCACTGCGCTTCGCCGCTGCGCGAACGCGGTCTCGACTGGGCATTTGCAAGTGCGCGTATCTGACTCCCTGTCAAAACAACAATGATCAACGATCCCGAAGAGAGACTCATCGAGGCTTTGAAGAATGTCGACGCGCACGGCGACATCGCGCCCCCTCACGTTCACGATCCCATGACAATGGTGCTCCGTGGGAACGCCATTCAAGCCCATCTAATGCACTGGGACGATGCCCGAGGTCGCTATGCGCTGACAGGTGCAGGCCGCCGGCGAATTAGCGCCACGGCTCGCGCTCCTGGCACGATCTTGTCCTTCAGGAAGCGCGGCGTGTTGGGCAGCTGCATGAAGCCCCGGAAATCGGCTAGCGGCAA
>CAVVBL010000018.1:0-197500 GCA_963746485.1 uncultured Actinomycetota bacterium
GAACCACCGCGATCACCGACCTCACCAGCCCCGCCATCACCCCCGCCGGAACCCGAATCCCGGGCTTGCGCCTGGCCCAGCCCCGCAGCCACGCCTTACTCGCCGCATTACTGATCTTCCGGCTCCAGCCACGCGGCTTCACCAACCGCGGCCTGCGCGAGCTCACCGCCCAGCTCCGCGGCCTGCCCGATGTCAGCGCCGGGCAGATGACCTACGACCTGCGCCGGCTCCGCACCCATCAGCTCATCGAACGCATCCCCGGCACCCACCGCTACCGCGTCACAGACCCCGGCCTGCACACCGCCATGTTTCTCACCCGCCTGCACGACCGCGTCCTGCCCGCCGGCCTCGCCCACCTCGCCGCCGCCGCACCGCCCGGCAAGCTCCGCCACGCCGCGACCGCCTACCAGGCCGCCATCGACGACCTCATCCGCGACGCCGGACTCGCCGCATAACCGACACCGCCGCTGCAAACCTGACTCAATCAATCCGACTTCGTCGGACCTAGCCGGGCTAGCCGCCGCGGCCGCCATGTGCCGGGTCAGCGACGCACCCGGCCGGGTCCGCCAGCGTCGCTGCTGCCACCTTCAAACTTGGTGACGGCTGAGCCGGGCAGGGGCTAGTTCCAGGGGCGTGCATCGGCCGCTCGGCGGGATCGCGCATCGCGCGGCCTGCCAGCTGAGTTTCGCGGTCACGAAGCCACGGGCGTCTGTCCGTCTGGGCGTGATTCGCGGCGCCTGGAGTGGCCAGTGCCCGCCGCTCAGGCCCTGCACCCTGCCGGACCTGCTCAGGGAGAGGGAATGACAACGCTGAGATAAAAGTGGTTGATCGTCTGGACCGCCGCTGTGCCCGAGGATCTCCATGACTCCGCGCGCCAGGATCACCCGCCGCGCCCGTGGGTATTCTGGCGTCGTCACCGGTGCAGTGTGATGGTCAGACTGAATGACTGGAATGGGGCGAGGGCATGACGCAGATCGTGGCGCTGCCGGGTGGGCGAGCCGCGAGTTATGAGGTCATTGGAAGCGGCAGGCCAGCGCTAATGTTTGCGGGTGGCCCCGGATTCTCAGCCTCCTACATGAACGGCGATGCCGAACTGCTGTCCGAGGTGCTGTGTTCCTACCTGATCGATCCTCACGGCTCGGGTTCTTCCACGCCCCCGGCCGATCCCGCTCACTACTCCCCGGAGGGCCACGCCCGCTTCTATGAGGAAGTGCGCCAGGCACTGGCACTGCCAGAAGTGGTAGTGCTGGGCCATTCGTTCGGGGGGACCACGGCGCTGACCTACGCCGCGCTGTTTCCGCAGAGCACGGCTGAGTGTGTGGCCGTGGCTGCGTTTGGCATCGGGCCCGACGCCGATGCCCAGGACGAAGGTGGCGCGGAGGCTGAGTTCGAGGCGCTGCTGGCGCGGCACGCCGGTTCGCCGTGGTATGAGGCCGCGCGGCCGGTCATGGACTCCTGGACCGAGCGCATTCTGGCCGCCACCGACGCGACCGAAATGGAACAGATGATGGCCATGGTCATGCCTTTCTACCTCGCGGAGCCGGATAAACCCGAGGCGGCGGCCCGGCTCGCCGAGATGAGCCGGGTCATGAAGGCGAACCTGGCCGCAGGCAAAGCCTGGGAAGGCGGCCTGTACCAAGGCGTCGACCTGCGCCCGTTGCTGGGCCGCATCGCCTGCCCCACCCTCATCGTGGCTGGCGAGCTTGACTTTATCTGCGGCCCCGCCCAGGCCCTGCCGATAGCCAGCTCCATCCCCGGGTCCCAGCTCGCCATGCTGCCCGGCTGCGGTCACATACCCAGCATCGAAGCACCCGAGCAATACCTTCAGGCTGTTGCCGGATTCCTCAGCCGCTGACCGCCACGGCTCCCACCCATCCACCTCGCATCCCTCAGCCGGTGCCGCCCCGCCGTCCCGGCACGATGCGTTCCTTGAACGGGGCGAGGAGGGCCCGGATCCGGCGCTGGACCTCAGCGACTTCATCCGGCTTGGCGTAGACCACGATCTCGCTGCCGACGCTGACGTCCCGAACAGGCGGGCGCTCCACGCCGCCAGCACCGAGGCCGCCACGCCGAATGCGGACGTGTCATCTCGTTACGGTGCATGATGGTCACGATTGAAATGGCGGCTGGGAGGACGCATCTCGTGGGAATCGACGCACCACTGCTGACTGCCGAGCTCGTCGTGGACGGCGAACAGCCATCGCAGCCGGCCATCTCGCCGGACGGGCTCTGGGTTGCCTACGCGGTAGCGCCGATGGGTCAGCTCGGGGATCGCCGTCTGAGCGCGCTGTGGATAGCCGCCGCCGACGGCAGCTCGCCGCCGCGGCAGCTGACCGCCGGCCTCGCGGGTGACGGCGGCCCGCACTGGGCGGCGGACTCAGCTTCGCTGTACTTCTTGTCAGACCGGACCGGGTCCGACCAGCTGCACCGGATCCGGATCGATGGTGGCGAGGCCGAGGCCCTGACTGACGGGGACAGCGACATCTACGACGTGTGCCCGCTGGCGGACGGCCGGGTCGTCGTGGTGGCCGCGGACGAGCCGACCGAGGATGACCAGCGCCGGCGCGCTGAGCGCGATGACGCTGTCGTCTGGAGCGAGCGGCGCGGCTGCGGCAGGCTGCGGATCCTCGACACGGGAAACCGCGAGCTGCGCCTGGTCGCTGAGCTCGGCGGCCGGCATGTGGTGGAGCTGGCGCAGCGACCGGACGGCGGTCCGCTGGCGGTGATCAGCTGGCTGAACCGGGACCTCGATCCGGGGGCCATCACCAATGAGCTGCACGTGGTCGACCTGGACACCGCGGCAGTCCAGGACCTCGGCCGAGTCGCTGGCCATGCCCGGTCGCCGGTCTGGTGGGCCGATGATGGCACCTGGCACCTGGCCTACATGGCAGAACCCGAGCCGTTCGGCGGATTCGCCGTCTACGACACGGTTCCTGGTGCGTCCGCCTCGCCCCGCGATCTGACCATCGGCATGGACGTCTGCCCCGCCGACATGGCGCAGGTCGGCGCTGGCCCGCCGCTGGCCCTGTTTGAGAGCGGGCTAGACACGCAGATCCGCCGGCTCGAGCCCGGCCAGCTTCGATTCCGGTGCCTGTCCACCAGGTCCGGACAGGTCAGCTCGCTGACAGCCAGCCGTTCCGGTGAGGTAGTCGCTGCGCTCGCGACCACCGCCTACGAGCCCGCCGATGTGCATGCGGGGCCGCCAGGCGGCCCGCTGAGCCGGATCAGCGATACGCGGCCCGAACTGCGCGGGATCGAGTGGGGAATCCAGGAACGCCTCTCCTATAAGGCATCCGATGGTCTTGTCCTCGATGGCCTGCTCATCCTCCCCGTCGGCCGCAGTCGAGCGGACGGCCCGTTCCCGCTCGTAACCTTGGTTCACGGCGGGCCTGATGACAGGTACGCCGACGAGTTCATGCTCAGGCCGCACAATCCCGGTCAGTGGCTCGCAGCCGTGGGCTATGCGGTGTTCCTGCCTAATCCGCGCGGCGGCACGGGCCGTGGCCGCGACTTCTCGGCAGCCGTCGTAGGCGCGGTCGGCGGGGCTGAGTGGGGCGACATCCTCGCAGGCATCGACCTGCTGGTCGCCGAGGGCATCGCCGACCCAGACCGACTCGGGATAGAAGGGGCTAGCCATGGCGGCTTCATGGCCGCCTGGGCAATCGGGCAGACCGACCGATTCAAGGCCGCGCTGATGGCCGCCGGGATCTGCGACTGGGGAATGCTCGCCGGGACCGGCGAATACGGATCGATGGATGGCATTCTGGCCGGCAGCTTCGGCTGGGAGGGGACCGGCCCGCACCCGCACGATCAGGTCAGCCCGATCTCATATGCCTCCAGGGTCCGCACCCCGGTCCTGATCACGCATGGCGAGGACGACGCCAACGTGCCGCTCGGCCAGGCGACCTACTTCCACCGCGCCCTGAGCCGATACGGGGCCGAGCACGAGCTCGTCGTCTACCCGCGGGAGGGGCATGGTCTGGCGGAACGCAACCATCAGATCGACCTGCTCCGGCGCACCCGCGCGTGGTTCGACCGCTGGCTGGGCGATCCTGCCAGCTGATGAGGAGCCGGCGCGAGGAGAGGCCTGCGGCATGACCGGATTTCGCCGTCAGGTCTTCCAAGGAGCTAGCCTGCCGCTGTGGGCCAGATTGAGGACGAGATCCGCATCGACGCTGAGGATGCGCTTGCGGCCATCGACGGGCTGGAAGTGCGACGCGTATTCAGCGGCTGGGGCTTCTACCGGCGCGGCCTCCTCTTCGCAGCCGCGTGGGAGGGTGAGTTGCGCTTCCGGACGCGCCAGGGCGGCCATTGGATCTACGAGATTGTTGACCGGGAGATGCTGGCCCGGCCTGACGAGCTGGCCATCGCTGCCCGCAAAATCCTGGAACGACTCGAGAGAGAGCCTGCAGCCAGGAAACCTAGATCCGGAGCGGCGCATCGCGGCCGGTAGAAACTGCCTGTCCAGCCGCCAGAACTTGCAATGAACGCGCTCGTCTCGGGCACTGTGGATCACCGGCATAATCCTGATGCGATGCGTACGCCTGCCGCATCGGCCATAAGCCGTACCCCGGCGGGTCGCGGCATGCCTGTCCATCCGGCCTCCGCGAGTGTTCAGGAGGATCGGGCCGCTGATCCGGCTGTCAGGACGAAGCGCTCGTGTCCGGCTTGGAGTTCGTGGCCGGGCCGGCCGGGTCGGCCGGGTTGCCTGGCTGCGGGACGGGCGGATGCGGCTGGCTGGTCAGGTTGAGGCCATTGTCCCGCTCAAATGCGCCGATGTCACTGATCAGCTTGTCGATCTTGGCCTGGCTCTCCGGCGTTCCACCGTCGGTGCGCTCGGCATACACCGCAGCGCCAAGCTGCTGCAGCATTGCGTCCGCGTTGCGGCTGGCCTGAGCCTGGTCATACTTGGCCTTGCCTGATTGGGCTGCTTCCTGAGTCTTCTGCGCGGCCTGACTGGCCTGCGCCTTGACCTTGTCCATTAGTCCCATTTTGCGCCTCCCGAGGACTGGCGCGGAGGTCGTTACTGCACGACTGACCACTGACCGTAATCGTAACAATACGAAGTGTTGATGGCCTCGGCAGGCCTTCGCGGGCTCGCGGTCCCGTTCATGAGCCCCTGCGGAGCGGCATCGGGCCGGATTGCAGAGTGCGGGCACGATGCGCTAGAAAGAAGGACCGGCGATGAGGCTCGCCGAAACCGCGGATTCGTCTCGCTGATGGCCTCTACCACCAAGTTCGCTGTAACTGGCGTGGGAGAGGAGCGGTCAGTGACCGACGAAGTGCCGGAGCCTCCCGGCAAAGATCCATGGGGCACACTCCCCGCTGTCAGTCCCGGAGTGCGGCCCGCTCGGAGCAAGATGCCGGACACCGGCTCATGAGCCTGGTACTGCCCATCCCGGTCGTTCAGTGCCTGCAGGTAGTGACGATCGCCGGTGCCGCCCCCGGCGTCTCCGGTCTGATCAGCAAAGTCGAGGCCAGGCTGCAGGGCCGGGCCGGGCCGCGCGTGCTCCAGCCGTACTACGACATCCGCAAGCTGTTCCGCAAGGAAGCGCTCGCGCCCGACGGGTCGACCTGGGTCTTCCTGGCCGGACCGCTGATCGCCATGACGTGCTACCTGACGGTGCCGCTGCTCATTCCGGTGCTGACCACGTTCGGGCTGCCGCTCGGCTACATGGGCGACATCCTCGGCGGCGGCTTCATCCTGTCGCTGGCCAGCTTCATGGTCGCCGTCTCGGCGCTGGACACGGGGAGCCCGTACGCGCAGCTCGGCGCCAGCCGGGCTAAGACGTTCGGCGCCATCACCGAGCCGGTAATCCTGTTCGTCGTGTTCACCGTCGCGCTGGTGACCGGCACTGACCTGCCTTATGCGCTGGCCGCGACGGTCCGCTCGTCCGCGAGCCAGATCGTCCGCCCCGCGCACCTGCTGGCCGCGGCCGCGCTCTTCATGGTGATCCTCTACGAGACCGGCCGCATCCCCGTCGAGACGCACACCGGCACGAACGAGTTCGGGATGATCGAGGAGGCCAGGCCGTTCGAGCATTCCGGGCCCTACTTCGCGCTGCTGAAGTGGGGATCGGCGATGAAGCAGCTGATCCTCTACACGATCCTGCTCAATGTCTTCGTCGCGCCCTGGGGGCTGGCGGCGACACCTGACGCCGGGTCCGTGCTGCTCGCGATCGTCGCGCTCGTCGGCAAGGCGGCGCTGCTCGGCGTGGTGGTGGCGGTGATTGACAACTCGTTCGCCAAGCTGCGCCTGTTCAAGATCACCGAGTTCGCGGCGGCGGCGTTCCTGCTCGCTGTTCTCGGGGTGTTTACCCTCTATCTGGGCGGTGGCTGATGTCAGGAATCACCGCCGCCACGGTAGCGGCACCGAGCGTGCTGTCCGGTGGCGCCAACGTCATCGCCGTCGGCGTGCTGCTGGCCGAGTTCGGCATGTTCCGGCAGGCACTGCTGCGCGACCAGGTCCGGCTCTACGCAGCGCAGTCGGCCCTGATCTCGGTCCTCGCGGTGGTCGTAGCCGCCACCCGCCACCTGCCCGACCTCTACGTGCTGGCGGCGCTGTCGTTCGCGCTGAAGGTCGTGATCGTGCCGATCGTACTGCGACGGCTGCTGCGCGGGATCGGGCTGACCGGCGAGGACGCGCGATGGAGCGACATCGCCGGCAGCCACGCGCTCAGCCTCGCCAGCACGGTGCTGATCGCGATAGCGGTCGCGGCCTTCGGCTTCTTCAGCGTGGCCGCTCTCGGCATCCGCAGCCCGGTCCTGCCGACGACAGCGCTGGCAGTATCCGTCGCCGTCACGCTGGTGGCGTTCATGCTGATGATCGTGCGCCGGGACGTCATCTCCCAGGCGATCGGCTTCCTGTCGCTGGAGAACGGCGTCTCGCTGACCGCGCTGGTCGTGGCAGCAGGAATGCCGCTGATCCTGGAGGTGGCCTTCCTGTTCGACCTGCTGGTCGTCGCGGTCGTCTTCGGGCTGCTGATCCGGGTCCATCATGGCCGGGCTGAGTCGATGTCCACCGCCGACCTGACCAGCCTGCGGGGTTAGCCATGAGCGTGGTACTGCTGCTCCTGCTGACGCTGCCGCTCGCCGTCGCCGTCGGCTGCCTGCGAGTTCCGCTCGCCGCCGCGCGTACCATCACCGCGATCTGCGGCATCGCCTGCTTCGGCCTCGTGCTCGCACTGGTGCCGACGGCGGCCCACGCCGACATCCAGACGCTGCGGCTGCTGCGGGTCGACGCGCTGAGCGCGGTGTTCCTGATCGCGACAGGCTTCCTGTACGGGGCGGTTGCGCTGTACTCCGTCGGCTACCTCTCCGGCGGCCGCGACGACCATCAGTCGGCCCGGTACTCCCGCCGGTTCTGGATCGGGCTGAACCTGTTCGCCTGGGCAATGCTCGCCGCGCCGATGATGAGCAACCTGGCGCTGCTGTGGGTCGCCATCGAGGTGACGACGGTCATCTCGGCCCTGCTGGTGGCGATAGAGGACACCGACGGTGCCGCCGAGGCCGCCTGGAAATACGTGCTGCTGGCCTCGGCCGGACTCGGCCTGGCGCTGCTGGCAACGATCTTCGCTTATTACGCCGGCGCGCAGGTGCTCGGCCAGTCCTACGACCTCGGATTCATCCAGCTGCTCGCGGTAGCCGGGCGGCTCCCGCACGCGGCCGTGCAGCTGGCGTTCGTGCTGGCGGTGCTGGGCTTCGGCACGAAGATGGGCCTGGTGCCCATGCACACCTGGCTTCCGGATGCGCATTCGGAGGCACCGACGCCGGTGTCCGCGCTGCTGTCCGGCTCACTGCTGGCCCTGAGCTTCTACGCCATCCTCCGCTTCTATCAGGTGGCAGAGGCCACGCTCGGGTCGTCATTCCCCCGGACCGTGCTGCTCGTGTTCGGGGTGGCATCGCTGCTGCTGGCCGCGCTCTACCTATTCGGCCAGCGGGACATCAAGCGGCTGCTCGCGTACTCCAGTGTCGAGCACATGGGCATCCTGGCCATCGGGGTCAGTTTCGGGGCGCCGGCCGCACTCGCCGGAGTCCTGCTGCACGTGCTCGCGCACGCGGCAGCGAAGGGCAACGCGTTCATGGGGGCAGGCGTCCTGGTCAGGAAGTTCGGGACCAAGCGGCTGTCCGGCATCCGCGGCGGCCTGGACGCTCTGCCGTGGAGCGGTCCGCTGTTCCTGCTGGCGGTCTTCGCGCTGGGCGCGATGCCGCCGTTCGGCCTGTTCCGGAGCGAGTTCGAGATCGTGGCCGGCGGCCTGGCGTCAGGAAGCCACGTCGCTGCCGCGATCCTGATCATCGCAGTCACGGTCGCATTCCTCGGCCTGGCGGCGTCCACGACCATCCCGCTGCTCCGGCCCGCGCGCCGCGCTCGGCCGCCGGAGGGCGCACCGCCAGCGGCTTCCGCGCCCGCGTCCGGGCCTGCGCCCGAGCTCGCGCGAACGGGCGCGGTCACGGCTGTCGCCGAAATCGCTGCTCCGGCGCGCGTCACCGGGCCGGCCGCAGTGGCCCGCGGTGAGCCGAGCGCCTGGATGGTGATCCCAGTAGCGGCAGGTGCCCTGGCGCTGCTGCTCCTCGGCATCCACCCGCCGGCCGAGCTCACCGAGCTCTTCGGCCGCGCGATCCGGCTGCTGACCGGAGCCGGATCATGAGCAGCGAGGCCGAGCACGATGTCGCCGCGGGCATTCCGGCACTCTGGGACCGGCTCGACGGCGAGGTGGCCGCCGGGCGCAGGCTCGCTGATCTCTTCGGCACCGCGACCAGCGGTGGCCTGCTGCTGTCCGCCCAGATGGCCGGGCCGGGCGGAATCAGCACGCTGGACGCGCTGGTACCGCCGGGCCGGGCCAGCTACCCCGCGCTGACCCCGCGAATCGGCGCGGCGTTCTGGTACGAGCGGGAAATCCATGACCTGTTCGGCATCGTGCCCGAAGGTCATCCGAGACTTGAGCCGCTCATCCTGCCGACCAGCGCCTCCCGGCGGCCCGAGCCGGGCGCGGCCGGCGTGCCCGTGGCGATCGAGCCTGATCCCGGCATCCTGCCCCGGCACACGACGGGTCCCGGCCTCTTCACGATCCCGCACGGCCCGGTCAGGTCCGGCGTCGTCGAGTCGCTGGAATACCTGGTGGAGACACCAGGCGAGGACATCCCGCACCTCAACATGAGGATCTTCTACAAGCACCGCGGGATCGAGAAGCGCTTCGAGGGAATGGCGCCGCGCGACGGCGTGCTGCTGGCCGAGCGAACCGAGGGCACTGCCTCGGTCGCGCACGCGCTGGCGTACTGCCAGGCGATCGAGACGATTGCGGGAGCTGAGGTTCCGTGGGCCGCGGCCCTGATCCGGGTGCTGCATGCCGAGCTCGAGCGCCTGGCCTGCCACCTGGATGTCATCGTCCGGCTGGCCGACGGAGCCGGGCTTGCGGTCGCGACCGCGCGCTTCGGCTGGCACAAGGAACTGGTGCTGAGGCTCACCGGACAACTCTCGGGCAGCCGGTTCGGCCGCGGCGTCGTCGTACCCGGCGGAGTGAGCAGCGCGCCGAGGACCGATCCCGCCGACATGCTGGCCGCGATCGGCTCGCTGGAACGGCAGATTACAGCCGACGTCAGGCTCCTGATGGGCACAGCATCGTTCCTTGACAGGCTGCGCAGGACCGGACCGCTGCTACCGGGGCGTGCGAGCGAGCATGGCGCGCTCGGTCCTATCGGACGTGCGTCAGGAGTCCGCGACGACGCCAGGCAGGCCCGGCCGTACGCGGCCTACGGATCCCTGGGGACTGCAGTCAGCTCGCGGCAGGAAGGCGACGCCCTGGCCAGGCTTGAGGTGCGGACGGACGAGATCGCTGATTCCTTCCACCTGCTGCGACAGGCGGTCGATGAACTGACCGAGACGGGAGCCGGGCCGATCCGCACGGCGTGCGAGCCGGCCGACGGGCGCGCCGTCGGCTGGGCGGAAGCGCCCCAGGGCGAGGTGCTTTACGACGTCCGCATCGAGAACGCACTGATCCGGCGCTGCCGGTCCAGATCCGCGTCGTTCCACAACCTCGTGCTGATGCATGAGGTATTCGCAGGGGACATCCTGACCGACTTCCCGTTCATCGAGGCGAGTTTCGGGCTGTCCGTCGGCGGCGTGGCGGGGTAGGGGAGGTCACCGATGTGGGCTCTGCGCGGGCTGCGTAACGGCGTGCTGACGACTCGCTGGCCGGATCGCCCGGACGGCTACGCGACTGCGACCCGTGGCCCTGCCGCGGTACTCAGCGAGGCTGAAGCGGGTGCCATCTCAGTTGCCGTGCTGACGTCGCTCTGCCCGGTCGCGGCTATCAGCCAGGACCAGCCGGGCGCAGTGCGAGTCGATCAGGGCCGCTGCATTCAGTGCGGCCGGTGCATCGCAGCGCGGCCGGACGTTTTCGGCTGGGCTGCCGGACCGCAGAGTGCCTCCGGCAGCAGGGCGGCGCTAGTTGTCCCGGCGGATGAGACACCGGCCTCGCTGGCCGCAGTCGGCGGCCAGCTGCGCGAGCGCACCCGAGCGCTGCGCCGGTCTGTGCACCTGCGGCATGTCGACGCGGGATCAGACGGCAGCGAGGAGTGGGAGATCATGGCGCTGCTGAACCCGGTCTATGACATCCACCGGCTCGGCATGTTCTTTACCGCAAGCCCCCGCCACGCCGACATCCTGCTGGTCACCGGATCCGGCGCCCGCGGCATGGCCGCGCCGCTGCGCGAGACCTACGAGGCGATGCCGCACCCGAAGCTGGTCATCGCGGTGGGCACCGACGCGGTGAGCGGCGGCATCGTGAGCCCGTCCTACGCGACGAGCGGCGGTGTCGGCAGCGTGGTGCCCGTCGATGTCTGGCTGCCCGGGTCGCCGCCGAGCCCTTTCGCCATCTTGTCCGCCCTGCTGCTGGCGCTCGGCCGGCTGCCTGCGGCGGGCAGCGCCGGACCGGCGGCGGGCAGCGCGGGCCAGGCAGCTACCGGGGACCGGCAATGACGGCGTTTGGCGCGGTCCTGGCCGCCGGACTCATCCTGCTGATCCTGGCGGCGGCCACCGACCTGCTGCTCGGCGCCCGGTGGCCGCGGTGGCGCTCACTGCCCTACCTCGCCGGCGCAGTCGCCTGCGCCTGCGTGCTGGCAGCGGGCGCGGCTGCGGTTGCCGGGCGGAGCGTGGCCCTGCGATCCGGCGGCCTGCTCGGCTCCGTCTGGATCAGCCGGAACCCGAGCACAGTGCCGGGTCTCGCCGCGGACAGGCTGTCCGGGCTGTTCCTGGTGATCCCCTTCGGCGCAGCCCTGGCCGTGTCGCTCGCCCTGGCGTCCTGGGCAGCCGGGCGCACCGGGCCCGGCCGGCGGGTCTGGGTGCCAGCTACGCGCTGGCGCTTGGCGCTGTTGCAGTCATCGTGACCGCGACGGACGCGTTCACGCTGATGTTCGCCTGGGAATCGCTGACGCTGGCTTTCTGGCTGCTGTCCGGCTTTGACCGGCGCAGGCCGGGACGGCCCGCGGCAGCGCTCGTCACGCTGGCCTTCGGTCAGGTCAGCGGCGCGGCATTGCTGGCTGGTCTGATGCTGCTGGTCACCCGGTCGGGCTCGCTGACGCTGGCGGGCATGGCGCAGGTGCCGGCCGGGCCGCTGCGCGCCACGGCCTGCGTGCTGCTGCTGGCCGGATTCGCGGTCAAGGTGGGCCTGGTGCCGTTCCAGGTCTGGCTGCCGCGCGGCTACGCGGCGGCACCCGGCCCGACCAGGGCGATCATGGCTGGCGTCGCCGTCAACGTCGGCTTCTACGGCATGTGGCGGACGCTTGCGCTGCTCGGGCCGCCGCCGTCCGCGGTGATCGCCATCCTGCTCTTGCTGGCCAGCCTCACGGCCGTGCTCGGCATCGCGCACGCGGCAGTACAGGCGAGCCTTCAGCGCGTCATCGCCTACTCGAGCGTGGAAAACACCGGCCTGATCCTCGCTGGTTTCGGCGTCGCTCTCGTCGGCTCGTCCATTGGCAACCGCGGCCTGACGGCAGTAGGCCTGCTGGCCGCCACACTGCAGGTCATCGCGCATACTTCGGCTAAGTCGCTGCTCTTCGTCTCCAGCGCCGGCATCGAGGCAGCAGGCGACACCGACGATCTGGACGACCTGCGCGGGTCGGTCCGGCTCGCGCCGTGGAGCGGGACCGGACTGGCCATCGGCAGCATCACCCTGGCCGGCCTGCCGCCGACGGCAGGCTTCGTGTCCGAGTGGTTCCTGCTCGAGGCGCTGATGCAGCAGTTCCGCGTGCCCGGTCTTGCTGACCGGCTGGTACTCGCGATCACCGGGGCGGCGGTCGCGCTGACGGCCGGCTTCGCCGGAGTCACCTTCGTGCGGCTGGTGGGACTCGTCGTGCTCGGCAAGCCGCGCACGCGGCCTGACACCGCCCCGTCCGGCACCGTCCCGTCCGGCACCGCCCCGTCCGGCACCGTCCCGTCCGACACCGCCCCGGCCGACGCCGACGCCGGCCCCGGCGGGCGCGCCGGGATCGTCTTGCTGGCTGCCGGGTGTCTCGCGGTGGCGGCGGTCACGCCGCTGGAGATCAGGGTGATCGCCGCCGGGCTGTCACCCGTCCTTCCTGGTCCTGCCGTGACGGCTGCTCTCAGGTCACCCTGGGTCCTTCAGCCGGTCTTCGCCGGCTTCTCCATCCTGTCCCCTTCCTGGCTCTGGGTGGTCATGCCCTCGCTGTTCGCTGTCGTCGCGGTTCTCGCCTGGCTGGGCTCCGGCCGGAACCTGCTGCGGGTGCGCCGCGTGCCGGCCTGGAAATCGGCGACAGCAGGCGTGTCCGGCAGCGACAGCTACACGGCTTTCGGCTTCGCCAATCCCACCCGCCGCGTGCTCGCGGCGGTCCTGCATACCAGAGCCGAGGTCACCAGGCTCGACGCGGAGGGGCCCGGAACGGATGAAGCTACCTCGCCGGACAGCGGCTATCGCGACATCGCGGAGGCGGAGGCGGCCGGCCCGGAACCGGCCGGCCTGGATGACACGCTGGCGCCCGTGGCCCACGTCGGATATAGCTCCGACGTGGTCGAGGTAGTCGAGGAGTACGTCTACCTGCCCTTCAGGCGGCCGTTCCTGGTCCTGGTGCGGGCAGCCCAGCGCCTCCAGTCCGGCCGTCTCGACGCTTATCTCGCATACATGCTGATCGCGCTGATCGCGGTCCTGGCAGTTGTGACCGCCATGCATTAACGGGTGCGTGACGTCTTGCCGGCACCGGCCACGGCGCAGACAATGGCCGTGGCACCTGCGAGGAGGCTGGCATGGAGATCCATGGCTTAGGCAATCTCCGGCTCATCATGCCGGGCCGGTGATGACGGCTTCCTTCCGGCGCATCCTGGTGGGCTGGGACGGCTCGGCTGACGCGGCGGAGGCCCTGCGGGCTGCCGCGGCCATCGTCGGCCATCAGGGCGGTCACGTCGTCGCTCTTGCAGTCGTCAGGCCGCACGTGCGGCAGGAGAGCACCGAGGATCGCCAGAACGAGAGCGATGCGATCAGGCGCCAGGCCGAGGAGCAGTTCAGCACGTTACGGCGGCAGTCCGGCGCGGTCAGCGGACTGCGGCTCACGGTGCACGTCCTGACCGAGGGGAATGCCGGGGCCGGCCAGGCCATCTGCGACTACGCGGCGACGCACGGATTCGACCTGCTGGTGGTGGGCAGGCATGGTGACGGCGGAGCCCGTCGCGACCGGCTCGGCCGCGTGGCGAGCGCGGCCGCACAGGCCAGCCCGGTTCCGCTGCTCCTGCTGAGTGCGCGGTGAAGAGCGCCCGGCGCGCGCAGCCCGGAACCGGGCACGCCGTCCTGCGCCAGGGCACGGTCATGCAGCCCGCGGTCTTTCTGTCAGTCTTCATTAATGCCGATGACAGGTTTGCCGGCCGTCCGCTGTACGCGGAGATCGCCGAGCGGGCCCGGCAGGCGGGTCTCGGCGGTGCCACGGTGACGCGCGGCCTGGACGGCTTCGGCTCAGCGGGCCGCCTTCGGCGGGCGGGCCCGCTGCATTCTGGCTACTCCGTACCGGTGCTCATCGAGATCGTGGCCGACGAGAGCCGCGTCCGCGCCTTCCTGCCGGTGCTGGACGAGGTGATCGGGAGCGGCCTGGTCATTCTCAGGCCGGCTGACTGTCAGCCGGCCCGCAGCCGCCATCCGGCCGGACGAGCCCGCGAGTGCCACCCGGCGCCGGCCCCCTGGCGTGATCGGCCGGGGCGTCATCGGACGCAGCGTCATCCGCCGCAAGTCGACCGGCCGCAGCGCCGACCCCGTCTGAGCGAGGAGCGGGCCTGAGGGCACAGGCCGAGACAGCCACCAGCAGTACTACGTGACGTAGCGGCCAGCTCAATGACGCAGCCAAGGTCAGGGGCGGGCAGCCGTTTCCCCGAGGGCGTAACCAGATTGGCACGCCACCACAGCGGGTACGACGCGCCGTACTGGGGCTATTGTCCCTTCCGCTAGCTGGCTGGGACGCCTGCCGGGATGGCTGAGCACGCACGGAGCATGGGTCTGTCGGGCGGCATATCGCGAGGGGCAGGGCTACGGCTTATGGCGGGATCCCGCGCTCGATCCAGGCAGGCTGCCGACCTGCCCCGTCGCGCTGATGCTCGTCACGCTGCAGAGGTCGCGGAGTTCGCGGCCAGCCGGATGCTGGACAGCGAGTCGCCCACGGAAGCGCTGCCGGGCGTCCTTCAGCGGCTTGCCGTCTGCGCAGGCGCCCTGGCGGCGCTGATGATCGAGATTCCGGCACCGGACCGCATGCGAGTGATCGCGGCTCACCCGCAGCACGCGGCCGCTGACCCGGTACTGCTGACGCAGGTCGGCGCTCTGGAGCGGGAGTATCACGACAGTGCAGGCGGCGGCTCACGCCTCGCCGAGCTGACCGCGCCAGGCGGTGCTGCCCCCGGGATCAGCGCCCTGCTCACCTATCCCGAGCCTGCCGCGGGCCAGCCGTCGTACCTGCTGGCCCTGATCGGGGCTGCCCGGACGTGGGGGCCGGAGACGACCTCCGCCGCTCGGGCGGTAGCGGCGATCGCGGCCGCCGGCCTGCGGCAGGCCGGCAGCGCGGCCGAGCTGGCGGAACTGCGCGAGCTCGGCGAGGCACGGTTCCGCCAGCTGGCCCAGTTCGCGCCCGTCGGCATAGCGCAGACCGACACGGCCGGCCGGATCGTGTTCGTCAATGACCGCTGGACCGAGCTGACCGGGCGCGCCCGGCACGACGCTGTCGGCAACAGCTGGACGCAGGTCGTCCATCCCGGTGACCTCCGGCGGCTGGAGCGTGACCGGGCAGCCGCGTTCGAGCGCGGCACAGAGTTCCGCGCGGACTGCCGTCTCCGGCCGTCCGGCGGCCATGACACCTGGGTGCAGGTTTCCGTCACTGCGCTGGACGGGCCGGACGGCAAGCCCGCGGGCGGCCTGGCCGCGCTCACCAACATCTCCGCCCGCAAGCGCGACGAAGAGCAGCGAGCGGCGCTCCTGGCCACTGAGCAGCAGGCTCGCCGGAGCCTGGCTGACCAGAGTCAGCGCCTGAAAAGCCTGATCGACGCTGCGATACCGGGCGTCCTGGTCACCGACGAGCGCGGCATGATCGCCGAGCTGAACAAGAGCTTCTGCAGGATATTCGGGACGGATGATGATCCCGGCGCGTTCACGGGCACCCCCGTCGCGGGACTCGTACGGCAGATCAAGAACGTCTTCGCCGACCCGGCGGAGTTCGTCCGCCGCACCGGCGAGGCCCTGGCGCGGCAGCAGCCGGCCTCGGGTGAGCAGATGCGGTGCGCTGACGGGCGGACGCTCGAATGCGACTACTGGCCTGTTTTCGTCGACGGCAGCCACCGCGGCGACCTGTGGCTCGCCTGGGATATGTCCGACCGGGCGGAGCTCGAAAGGAAGCGCGAGCGGACGATCGAGGCCGAGCTCGCAGCGCGGGAGCTCGCTGAGATCGCGCAGCAGCAGCTCGCAGACCAGAACCGGCGGCTACAGAAAGCCGCAGAAGAGAAATCCCAGTATCTGGCAGCTGTGTCGCATGAGCTGGGCACGCCGATTGCCTCGATCGTGTCGTTCGCGGAGCTGATCCGCCAGGACATCCCGGGCATGACATCCGACATCGAGGATTACCTGAACGTCATTCAGCGCAATGCCGAGCGTCTCGGACATATGGTGGGCGAGCTCTCGCTGCTCGACCGCATCGAGGCCGGCGTTCTTCCGCTGGAACTATCTGCCGTCTCCCTTCCCGGCCTGATCGCGGAGGAGGCAGCGTCCGCGGGCCCGGCCGCGGCCAAGCGGGGTATCGCGATCGAGATCAGCACTGCCGACGGGCCGCCTGTCCAGGGTGACCGGCATCGGCTGCGGCAGGTGCTCGACAACCTGATCGGCAACGCAGTCAAGTTCTCGGCGGACGGCAGCCAGGTTCGTGTCGACGCCAGCTTTGACCACGCGTGGTGGCACATCAGCGTCAGGGACTGCGGTATCGGCGTGCCGCCGGAGGAGATCGGCGGGATCTTCGACCGCTTCAGCCGCGCGACCAACGCCAGGATCGCGGGCGTGCCGGGAACGGGGCTGGGCCTGTCCATCGTGAAGGCAATCAGCGAGCTGCACGGCGGCAGCGTCGAAGCCAGCAGCGCACCCGGCGGTCCGACGACATTCCTGGTTTCGCTCCCGCTGCAGCATTAGGCCACTGGCCCCGTGACGCCTCGCTGGTCAGGCAGCGGCGGCGGCATCGGGCGAGGAGCGGGCAGGAGGCCGATAGCCCCGCTCATCCAGGCCAGGCTGAACAGGCAGGCTGCGAGCACATCGGTCGGCCAGTGCACGCCCAGCCAGATCCGCGACCAGCCGACGATTCCCGCGTACAGTGCCGCGCCGGCCCAGATCGCGCGGCGGCGCCAGACGGCCCGGACCCGGCCCATCAGGATCCACCCGCACGAGACGGCAAAGATCGTGGCGGCCGTGGTGTGCCCGGAGGGAAACGAGGGACCGCCGGCAGCGCCGGCCCAGTCAGCCACCGGCGGCCGGGCGCGGCCGATCAGCGCGTTGATCTCGGTCTCCACGGCAATGCCAGCGCCGGCTATTGCCACGAGAAACAGTCCTGACTGCAGGCGGCGGGGTGCAGAACCGACCTTGGCGGCAGCGGTTCCGATCACGAAGAGGACAGGCAGGACAAGGTCGGTAATCCCGCCCCACCGGACCACCCTGGCGATGCTGATGCTCCAGTGTGATCGGTGGCCGAGCGCCCACTCGTGAAGTTCCCGGTCGACAGCGGGCACTGCGTGGCCGCTTCGGCTGACCCAGACGGCGACGATGGCGAACGCCAGGCCGCAGGCCGCTGAGACGATCGCGGCGGGCAGTCGCGGAAGCGGCGGCAGCCATGCGCTGGCCGGCCGCCGGCGCCCGGCGGCCGCGCCGTGCACGCCGTCCGGGACGGGCCGCCGCGCGATCTCCGTCGCGCTCGCGCCGGTGTCTTCCTGAGAGTGGCTCACGGCTTACGCCCCTGCGGTCATGTCGTCGGCGAGATTCGGCTAGCGACTGACCGCCACTGCCTGACGCCGCTCAGCGCGTCCCGCCCCGGCACCTGGCGGCACGGCGCGAAGCAGACAGAAAAGCCACAGGCAGCCAAGGAGCGCCCCGGCCAGCACGTCGCTCGGATAATGCTCCCCCTCATACAGCCGGGACGCCGCGACGTAGACAGGAATGCAGAACAGCACGGCCGCCATCACCCTGGCCGCCGGATGCCCTGCCCAGAGCACCAGCAGCAGAATCGCAAGACAGCCGTAAAGGGCGACGGCCGCCGCTGTATGCCCCGACGGGAAACTGGACGTGGCCGGCGCGACCTGCAGCCGGGGAACCGGTGGCCGGCGCTGCGGGACCGTCTCGGTCACCGCCAGGAAGATCAGGACCTCGCCCGCGACGGCAAGAACGACGATCAGCGACTCGCGCCATCGCTTCAGGCGCCAGCGCAGGATCAGCGCAGCGATCACAGCGACACCGATGACCGTCTCGGTACGGGCCAGGTCCGTCCCGAAAAGCATGACGGAGTTCCACGTCCTCGTGCGATGCCGGGCCAGCCAGACATCGACACCCAGGTCCGCCGAGTGCACCGGCCCCTTGCTGAAGACGTGGGTCAGGATCAGGCCGATCACCGACAGCAGGGCCCAGATCGCCAGGGCCCCGCCAGTCAGGCGCAGTGCAGCCGCCACGCGGCCCTGCCGATGGTCACGCGCGGCCGCTTCCTCTCGGCGCATTCGTGCCGGTGCCCGGAGTTCCACGCGGATCGCCTCGATTGCATGTGCAGGGACGCGGAAGATCGCAGCGCAGTTGCCCCCGCGCGGTTCCGTCAAACGCGCCGCCGGATGGCCGGAGGTGCCGCAAGGCAGGCCGCGGGCTCGTCTCGGCGTGACGGAGAACGTCGTGATCGCCCGGTCTTCACCCTGGTCTTGCTGGCGAAACGCCAACCGGATAATTGCGGTCGCAGCGGAGATATCTATATAAAGGCGAACTGCCGGGTGAGGGCACGCGTCCCGGCGTAGACTCCGGTATCGCGCTAACCCGTCAAGTGTCGAGATACCGGATAGCAGGCTACAAAGAATGGCCTCGCCCCCCGCTCGCGTCACCGTTCAGGTAGCAGTGCAGTCGTCTTCACGGCTGCTGCGTGACACGTTATCGGCGTGTCTGGATACCCGGCCGGACGTCACCGTCGTCGGGATGGTCGGCGATCCCGATCAGATGCCTGCGCTGTGTGAGCTCCGCCGACCCGATGTCGTGATCTTTGACGCCGGTCTCCGGCTGGAGAGGATCTGCGGCCCGGCGGGAGATCTCATCCGGCGCTTCCCCGAGCTGAACGTGATCGTGACGTATCAGGACGCGACCGAGGCGGCGCTGACCGCCGCGTGCCGGGCGGGCGTCGCCTCTCTCGTTCCCGAGTCGCACGGCCTGGAGGCGGTGCTGGCGCTGTTGCGGCGCAAGGGCGGGCGGCACGCGCGACCTGCGGCAGGCGGAATGACCGACCGCGAGCTCGAGATCCTCACGCTCGCAGCCTCCGGGCACAGCGGTCCCGAGATTGCCGGGCTGCTCGGAATCAGCCCGCTGACGGTCGACAACTTCAAGCGCCGCATCTACGCCAAGCTCGACGTGAACAGCGGCGCGCACGCGGTCTCCCGTGCGGCGTCACTGGGCATCCTGGACCGGCGCGCCGACCCTGAGCCGCGGCGGCGGGAACCACCCAGCGATGACTTTGCCGTGCTGACGGTGGTGGCGGGCCAGCCGTGCTCAGCCCGCGATCAGGTTATCCAGGTCCTGATGCGAAGCGCGCAGTCGTTCGTGCTGGTGCAGGCGCCAGGGCCGGTGTCGCGCTCGCACTGGGCGCGCTGGCACCGCGGCCCGATCGTGGCTGCGCTGGTCGATCCGGAGCTGGCCTGCTGGGATCTGGTCGAAGACCTCGCCGTCCCGGCGATCCTGGTGCACAGCAAGCCTCTCGACCCGCCGGACGTCGCCGACGCGCTGGCCCGAGGGGCGAGCTCGCTGGTGTCCGCCGACACGATCGATGACCACTTCCTGTCGGTGCTCAGGATGGCAAGCCAGGGCTATCTCGTGGTCGACTCGATGCCGATGCGGCCGCTGATCGGAGCCGTGCGGGCGCGCTGGGACCACCAGCCGCGGGGCAGGGGGGATCTGCCCGAGCTGACCGTGCGGGAGAGCGACATCCTCCGGTCCGGCGCGCAGGGGCGCTCAATCCGCGAGACTGCCCGTGCGCTCGGAATCGCCCCGAAAACCGTGGAGAACATCCAGACCGGCCTCTTCCGCAAGCTCGGAGTCAGGAACAGGGCGGGAGCGGTCGCTGTCGCCGACGCCTTCGGGCTGCTTCCGGCGGCCGGCTCCGGCTCCGGTCCCCCGGCCGGCGTCCCCGGTGCCGCACGGGAGGCGCGCCCGTCGCACCGCCGGCACTGACCGGGACGACTGCGGCCCGGCGATCACCGTCCTGGCGAATCACCGTCCCGGCAGCGAACAGACCGTGCGGCGAACGGGCCGGCGGCGACCAGCCCGGCACTGCCTTATTCGCTGCGTTAGTCGGCCGGCCGGGATGCGCGCCGGTCACGTCGCATGACCCGGCGCAGCTGGGTGATCCGCGCGGTTCCGGCGGCGGCCATCACCAGGGCGCCGGCGATCGCGGCCAGCAGCAGCGCGACGGCAAGCGACAGGCGCAGCTGCGCGCCCAGGAAGCTGACCTTCACGGCGCTGGTGTTCTGGATGATGAAGATCATCACCACGATCAGGATCGCGATGCCCGCGATCAGCGAGGTCCGCATGCCGCTGATGCGCGTATGCGCCCGTCCGGATGTGGCCGGAGCGGGAGCGGCCGGCGTGGGCGCGGGCGGCGAGCTTGAGCCATTGAGTGAGACGGGCGGCAACGTGCTCGTTGCACCCTCGGGTGGTACCGGCTGCTCGGTCATGACGATGCTTCCTTAGCGAGCGGGAATGTACCGCTGGACCGCGGCCCGGTTCCCGTGCAGACCCGGGCTCACCTGGGCGGCTTGCGGCGGCACGGGAGTACGTCGGGGTCTGCCCTCAGACTACAGGTGAAACAATTAACTGGCAATGTATTTCTAGAATTAGATTGCCAACCTGCGCCGCGTCGGCTCAGCCGGCCCGGCCGTCACCAGCTTCAGCCGCCAGGTACCTGGCTCGCCCGGAGCGGCACATCGGCTGCGGGGTGTACGTCGACGGCCAGGTCCTTGGCCTCGTTCCCGGCATGGAAGGCCTTCGTGCCAGCTACCGGTTCGTCGCGCCCGCGGGCCCGGCGGCTCCGCCTGCCTCCGGTGATCCCGGCGGGACGCCTGGCACCGTCGGGACGACTGGCACCGGCGGCATCTCCGGCAGTGAGCTGGCGGCGCGCGCGGCGAACAGGGTCAGCAGCTCGCCAACGGCCGGCCCCCGGCTGCCGGGAACGGATACCGGCACCTGCGTCTGGACCTGGTAGCTGTTGCGGCGGCCCTGCTTCAGCTTGATCACGTAACCCGCCTCGGCAAGGTCGCTCACGATGCCATGAGCGCTGCGCTCGGTCATGTTCAGGCTGGCCGCCAGGTCGCGCAGGCGCACGGCCGGGTCGCGCGCAATGCACAGCAGTACCCGGGCGTGGCTGCTCAGGAAGCTCCAGCGGGCCATCCTGAAAGGGTATCACAATTTCATGAAATACATTGCATGTTTTTGAATACATCTGTAGGCTGGCAGCCAGGGCACCGGGCCCGCCGCCGACGGCGGCTCGCGACCCGCGTGACCGGAAGGGATGGCCGCCATGAGCAGCGATACGGGAAGCAAGGTCCTGGTACGCAGCCGGGAGGGCCGCATGGTGGCGGGGGTCTGCTCGGGTCTCGCCCGGTACTTCGGCTGGGATGTGACCATGGTCCGGGTGCTCGTGGCCGTTCTCTGCGTCATCAGCGGGGGCACCGGCGTCCTGGCGTACCTGGCCATGTGGGCACTTATCCCGGAGGAGGGGGAGAAGTCCTCGCTCGCCGAGGACCTGGTCGGCAAGAGCCAGCACAGCTCGTCGGGCTGAGGCGGCGATGACCGGTTTCCGGCCGTTTTTTCAACTCCGCCACGGGCGAGTGGATCGAGTTCACCGCGGTCGCCGAGGACAATGACGGGCAGCTCGTCCGGTTCAGCTGGCGCAGCGTGCCCGGCGGCGTGATCACCGAGCACATTCACCCGCATCAGGAGGAGCGCTTCATCGTCACCTCCGGCGAGGCCCGCTTCACCATCGCCGGCGAGGAGCGCATCGCCAGGGCCGGGGAGACGATCGTCGTTCCGGCCGGCGTCGCGCATTCGGAGGGTAACCCGGGGCCCGGCGAGATCCAGGCGTTCGTCGAACTGCGGCCGGCGCTGCGCTCGAGGGAGTTCCACGAGGCCGTCGCAGGGCTGGCCGCCGATGGCAAGACCACAGCGCGCGGCGCGCCGCGCAATCCGCTCCAGCTGGGCGCGACGTTCTGGCACTTCCGCCGCGAGAGCCGGGTCACCTCGCCGCCGATCGCGGTGCAGAACGTCATGCTCCCGCCGCTGTGGGCGCTGGCGAAGGCCTGCGGCGTGCGCCCGTACTACGACCGGTGGGACACGACAGTCTCCTGAGCTGATCACCACGAGGGTGGACCAGGGCATAGCCCATCAGCAAGTCCCGCTCCGCGAATTCGAGCTCGACCTCGTCACCGAGGCGGCTGCGACAGCAGTCCAGCGACCGCGCCAGGTCCGTTACCGGCAGCTTGAGGCAGTGGACGCCGGCCAGCGTCGGCGCGTCTGACGCGGGTCATCGTTCCTCCAGTTCGGCGCGGGCTGCGGCGCGTGAACATCTCCACTGTCGGGCAAGCCGGGCTGCCGCGGCTCAGGGCTGGCCCCCATGGCGACGCAGGGCTGTCCCCGATCTGCAGGAACTCACTGACGTGGTGTCGTGGCACCGAGGCCGGATTCCCAGCACGCCTAGCCCCTGGAGGTCAGGATGCATAAGCAAGCACGACGGGCCGCGATCGTCGCCGCCGGCGTGGCGTTGGCGGCAGGGGGGACAGCGTGCGTAGCCGCTGCCGCACCAAGCAGCGCCGCATCGTCTGCCGGAACCGAGCGGTACTACGCCTTCGACATCAACAACGGAGCCGCCGATCCCGGGCTCGTACCGGTATCCGGCACGAATCCCGCCAAGTTCGCACAGGGTGACGAGCTGATACTCAACGATCAGATCACCAGCACCCGCTGGTCCGGCCACGGCTACCCGATCGTCGGCTTCGACTCCGGAGTCTGCACTCTGACCAGGATTCCCGAGAAGAACGCCGAGCAGACGATCGCTAACTGCGTCGTCACCGTGGTCTTCCGCAACGGCTCCAGCCTGACCGTTCAGGGGGCCGTTCAGTTCAAGTCCCAGCAGCCCGAGGCGGCCACGCTCGCGGTGACTGGCGGGACCGGCCGGTACTCCGGCACGGCCGGCGAACTCGGCGTCTCCTTCACCAAGAACCACAAAATTCTCAGCTTCACGCTGAAGTGAGCCGCCACTGCGTGAACCGCGCGACTGCGGTCGGGGTGACGATCCCGGCCGCCGTCGGCATGACCGGCGCGGTCAGCTCCCGGCAGGACTGGCAGGCCGGGCAGCGCCGGGCAGCGCCGGGCCCTCCGGGCAGCGCCCGGAGGGGACGCTACCTGCGCAGGTAGGTCAGCACCGCGAGGACCCGGCGGTGGTCCTGGGCGGCCGGTTCCAGGCACAGCTTCGCGAAGATGTTCCCGACGTGCGTCTCGACCGTTTTCGGTGACATGTAGAGCTGACTGGCGATCGCCTGATTGGAGCGGCCCTCTGCCATGAGGGCCAGCACTGTCAGCTCGCGCCCGGTCAGCGTTTCCAGCGGGTTGTTCCGCCGCGGCCTGCCCACGAGCCGCGCCACCACTTCCGGATCGATCACCGACTCCCCCGCGGCCACGCGGCGGACGGCGTCAGTGAACTGCCTGACGTCGGCGACCCGTTCCTTCAGCACGTAGCCGACGCCGCGCGCATCATCGGCTAGCAGTTCGAACAGGTGCTCGGTCTCGACGTGCTGCGAGACGACCATCACCGCGGTGCCTGGCCACTCATGCCGGATCTGCAGTGCGGCCTGCAGGCCCTCGGTCGTCTGGCTCGGCGGCATCCGGACATCGGCGAGCACGATGTCGGGCCGCTCGGCACTGACAATCTGAATGAGCTGCGCGGCGTCTCCGGCCGTTCCCGCCACATCAAGGCCGGCCTCACCGAGCAGCCGGACCAGGCCCTCGCGCAAGAGCACCGCGTCCTCGGCGATGACAACGCGCAACGGAGCAGGTAGGTCAGTCACGTGCACGGGATGTCTGCCTCCAGGCGGGTCCCGCCGCCTGGCGGGCTATCGAGCCGCAGGACGCCGCCCACCGACGCCACGCGGTCGGCCAGCCCGCGCAGTCCCGAGCCGCTCTCGGCCCGGGCACCGCCGGCGCCGTCGTCGGCGACCTGCACGACCAGGCGTCCCGGCAGTTCCCGGATAGTCACATCGGCGGCGTCCGCCCGGGCATGCTTGGCGACGTTGGCCAGCGCCTCGGACACCACGAAGTAAGCAGTTGCCTCGATCGCGGCAGGGAACCGCCGGGACGGTACCTCGGTGATCGTGATGGACACCGGCGAGCGCTCGGCCAGCGCCTGGATCGCGCCCGGCAGCCCGGTCTCGGTCAGCACGGCGGGGTGGATGCCGCGGCCGAGCTCGCGCAGCTCCAGCAGCGCTTCCCTGGCCTCCTTGCGGGCCGATTCGATGAGTGCCTGCAGTGCGGGGTCGGCGTCGGCGGCGTGCTCGCGCGCCATCCCGAGTGCCAGGCTGAGAGTGACCAGCCGCTGCTGCGCGCCGTCGTGCAAGTCCCGTTCCAGCCGCCGGCGCTCGGCGTCGCCTGCCTCGACAATCCTGGCGCGCGATGCCCTGACCTGCTCCAGCTGGGCCTGGACCGCTGCCTGCAGCCGGGCGTGCTCCAGTGCCATGCTGGCTGCCGACGCGGTCAGCCGGACCAGCTGCGGCTCCTGCTCGAGCCCCTGGTCGTGCACTAGCACTGCATCGCCGGCTTCGGTCAGCGGAGTCATCGTCCGGCCGGGCTCAGGCCGCGCCGGGTCGACGCGGCGCCCGTCCGTGTCACGGTAGCCAGCGCCGTCAGTGCTGCGGAACGCCAGCTGCAGGGTCGAATCACCGAGCGCCTGCGCCAGCGCGTCCCGCAGTCTTCCCGGCGTGGCTTCCGGCGCGAGGTCGATGATCGCCGTGCCGACCGCACCCCGCGCGGACCGGCTGAGCAGCGTGCTGATCACGACGAGGGCGGGGCCGGCGAGCAGGATCAGCGGGGCTATGTCGGACAGCAGTACCTGGGATACCGGCAGATTGAGATTGCTCGTCACGGTCTGGACCGCGAGGAAGGATGCCACCGCGAAGCTGATCCATACCAGCGGAAGCATCGCTCGCCGTGACCAGCCCCGCGCTGCCCTCCAGTGCCGGATGACCAGGGTCAGGACGGTGACCGTCATGGCGATCGACACCGCCGCCGCAACCGCGTTGATCGCGTCGTAGGCCGACCGGGAACTGTCGACCAGCAGCAAGTTGGCCGGGCAGCCGGCATCACAGCCGCTGAAGGCCGGATTCCAGAACATGAGAGCGGCGACGTTGCTGACAACGATCCAGGCGTACTCCGTGATCACGACCCCGCGCTCGAACCGCGTGCGGAGCCGCCCGCCCGGCCAGGCGAGTGCGAGATGGACTAGCGGTGCCTGGTACCAGGTCCAGGACAGGTTGCCATAGGTGAAGGCGAGCGAGTTGGGCAGGTGATCGAGCCAGGTCAGCAGCCACAGGTAACCGGTGATCGTGAACAGCAGCCCGACCCTGTTCCCCGGCCACCGGTCCCTGGCAGCTATCCCCGCCGCGAGAAAGGCCGCCCCGGTCGTGATCGTCAGGGCCACGAACACGGGCGGCGGCGGCGGACGGGGCACGTAGAAGATGGCGATCTCACCGGCCACCATGGCGATCGCGGCGGCGATGAGGGCCGGCCGTAAGCGCGCGGTCATGGCGGGCTCCCGGCCAGGAAAGTCAGCAGCGCCGCCCCGGACAGCTGATCCTTGGGCAGAAAGCCGGCGGCAGGGCTGGCCGCGATAAGTCCGCCGTAGTCACTCGCATCCCGCGTTGAGGTGAGCACCACGACCGGGCTGTCGCCCTGCGCGGCGAGCTGCCTGGCCACCTCGAATCCGTCGCAGTCAGGCAGTTGGATGTCCAGCAGGACCAGGCCCGGCCGGACGGCCCTGACCGCTTCCGTCGCCTGCGCGCCGGTGGCGGCCTCGGCCACAGTGAAACCGGCGGCCTCCAGCATTTTCCTGGCGAAAACCCGGAAGCCGTCATGGTCGTCGACGACCAGGATCGCTGCCGCTGGCTTCACCAATCCAGTCTGGCACCGCGGCACTGTCCTGGCATCAGGGCTGGCCCTGATGAAATTGCCCGCAGTTTCGCGTCGGGCCAGGTAAGAGGGTAACTTCCGGGGTCAGGTGGGGCTTCCGCCGCTGGCCGAGCCAGCGGATGCCGATGCCGGCGCCGGCTCCGGCGCCGGAGCCGGCACTGATGCCGACGACGAGTGCGCGATTGCACCGGCCGCAGCCCTCAGCTCCGCCAGCCTCCGCTTCGATGGCAGCAGCACGACGGCGAGAACCGCCCCGGCCCCGAACAGCCCGGCCGAGACCGCGAAGGCCACGATGTAGCCGTGCGTCGCAGCGGCCGGGAGCGCCAGCGGCCCGGCGTGGTGAATCGCCAGGTAGCCGGCCGTCGCGGTCAGCGCGATCGTGCTCAGCGCGGCCGTGCCGATCGAGCCGCCGACCTGCTGCATGGTGTTGACCAGCGCGGAGGCGACACCCGAATCCTGCTGCTGCACGCCGGCGGTGGCAGTGTTGATGGCCGGGGAGATGATCATGCCCATGGCCACGCCCACGCCCAGCAGCGCGGGAAGGATGCTGACGGCGTAACCGGAGGTGACGGTGAGCTGGGTGAGATAGAGCATCGCGCCGCCGCCGATCAGCATGCCGGTGGCAATCAGCGTCCGCGGCCCGAACCGGGGCAGCAGGACGATGCTCGAGGTGTTCGAGCTGACCAGGATGCACGCGATCAGCGGCAGGAAGGCGAGCCCGGCGGTGACCGGGCTGTACCCCTTGACGGTCTGCAGGTAGTAGGTCAGGAACAGGAACACGCCGAAGATGGCGATGCCCGCGACGCCGACCGACACGTACGCACCGCCGCGGGCCCGGCTGAGAATGACCCGCGGCGGCAGCAGCGGATGGCTGATGCGGCTCTCGGCGAAGCCGAACGCCGCGAGCAGGACCAGGCCGGCCGCCAGGGACCCGATGGTCAGCGTCGCGGTCCAGCCGGCCGTCTCGGCGTGCGAGAAGCCGAACACGATGCAGAACAGGCCCGATGACGCCAGCACCGCCCCGGCCCAGTCGATCCGCGGCCGGTTCGCCGGCGTGGAGGTGTGCATGTACATCAGGGCGCCGGTCACGGCGATGGCCGCGAAGATCAGGTTGACGTACAGAGTCCAGCGCCAGGACAGGTACTCGGTCAGCACGCCGCCGAGGATGAGGCCGACGCCGCCACCGCCGGCCGCCACGGAGCCGAAGACGCCGAACGCCCGGCCCCGCTCCCTCGGATCGCGGAATGTGCTGACCAGCGTGCCCAGTGCCGCCGGTGCCAGGATCGCGCCGAACGCGCCCTGCAGCGTCCGCGCGGTCACCAGCATGCCGAACGAGGTGGCCGCGCCCCCGATGGCCGAGGCCACGGCGAATCCGATCAGGCCGGTGATGAACACGCGCTTGCGGCTGAACCTGTCGCCGATCCGGCCGCCGAGGAGCAGCAGGCTGCCGAATGCCAGCGCGTAGGCCGTGACGACCCACTGGCGGTCGCCGTTGGGGAAGCCCAGCGCGCGCTGAGCCGAGGGCAGCGCGATATTCACGACGGTCGCGTCGAGCACCACCATCAGCTGGGCAGTGGCGACGATGACCAGGACGAGCCAGCGATGATCCGCGCTCGCTGGCGACCGGGCACCGGAACGAGCGGCAGGCTGTACCACCATGATCCCCCTGTTTGCGGACATCCGCGTTCTGCGGAGCGCTACCGGGGGCCGGAGCAACGCCAGTGCGGCGGCGCCGGGAACGGATCCGGGCGCCACCGCAGGCTGCAGCCCAGCCTACGCCCGCAGGCCCTGGCTTCTGTCAGCCGCCCGGCGCCGCGCTCTTCGCTCAGCCTGAGGCGAGAAGCCCGAGCAGCAGGTCCTGGTCAACGACGGCGAACCGCACGAACGAGTCGCTGCAGCCGTAGGGAAGGACGATCTTCCCGCCGTGGAGCAGGGCGCCGCAGGAGTACACGACGTTCGGGACATAACCGTCACGTTCTGACTTGTCAGCCACCAGCAGCGGCTCCGGCAGCGCGCCAATCAGGCGCTCGGGCTGATCCAGGTCGAGCAGGACAGCGCCGATGGCGTACTCCCGCATAGGCCCGACGCCGTGCGTGAAGACCAGCCACCCCGCCGGGGTCTCGATCGGCGACCCGCAGTTGCCCAGCTGGGTCAGCTCCCACGGCCGCTCGGGCGCCTGGACCGTCACCGGGTCGCCCCAGCGGTAGCCGTCCGCCGAGTATCCGATCGAGTTGCTTTCCCGGTCGGAGCGCGAGAGGGCGGCGAAGCGGCCGCCGATCCGGCGGGGGAACATCGCCATGCCCTTGTTCCTGGCCGCCGGGCCTGCCAGCGGGGAGACAATGAACGACCGGAAGTCCCTGGTCTGAATCAGCCGGGGCGCCACCTGCGAGCCGTCGAACGCGGTATAGGTCGCGTAGTAGATCACGTCGTCGCCGTCGGCGAAACGCACGAACCTGGCGTCCTCCATGCCCTGGCTCTCCGCCGGGGAGGCTGGCCAGAGCACCCGCTCGGACAGCGCGCTGTCCTCGTCGAACTCCACCCGGTAGGCCGGGGCAGCCAGGCCACGGCGCCGTCTGCATCGAGGTCGCCGAGCTTCAGCCCGAGAAGATCACGATCACCGGGAACGGGCTGAACGTTGCCAGTGCCGGCAAACGGGCTGGCGGTGTCGATGCGGATACTGCCGTCGGCGCCGGCGGTGCCGGTCCTGAACTCGATGCTCGACAAGTGTCCTTCGCCGACCGCGCGCAGGCTCATGATGAACCGCGTCTCCCCCGGCTGGCATCCCGCCTGATCCGGATCGGGCACCATCGAGGGGTTGAACAGCGCCGCGGCCTCGAGCGCGTACTCCCGGCTGAAGTACGCCCCGATCAGCTGGCGGCGCGTGCGCCCGGCCGGGATCTGGCCGCCGAGCAGATCCTGGACGAGCCGGAAGTGCCGGTCCAGCGTGCCGGCCAGGTCGCGGTGACCGGCCGAGAACCGCCCCAGCGTCCGGGCGAGGGTGCGCTCGGCCTCGTCATCGCTGAGGGCGAGGATGCGGTCGGTGACGGCGCTCGCGCGCGATTCGCCCCGGATCAGGGTCTCGTCACCGGGCACGAACAGCTGGCAGAGCGTGCGGGACCCGTCTGGCCTCAGGCGGTGCTCCGACCGCGTCAGCAGCTCGCTCATAGACGGCTGTCGTGCGGCAGCGCCGCCGGAGTGAGGCGCGGGCCCAGCTGCAGCACGGAGATCATCGCCAGCGTCGACTCAGCTCCCTGATTGCGGCTGCGGCCGTCGCGGCTGAGGCCGTCGCTTCCGCCGCCGCTGCGCTCATCGAGCATCGGGACCCTGGCGTCGTTGTCGCCGAGGAACCAGGCCAGGCTCATCGTGACGCCGGCCAGCCAGCTGCTGTCGCCGGTGACTGACGCTGCCCGCAGGCACGCGTCCGCCAGCGCGGCCACCTCGATCGGCTGCTGGTCGAAGCCGGGCCGGTCCTCACCGGGGCCCCAGCCTCCGGTCGGCACGACGGACAGATGACCATGGCGGATCTCGGTGGTCAGCAGCCACTCGAGCATCCGCAGGCCGTCCTGCAGCGTCCGGTCCCGGCCGAGTTTCCAGCCGGCCACGATGACGGCCTCGGCGATCGCCGCGTTCGCGTAGGTAAGGCGGCGCGCGGGCCACGGCCACGCCGGGTCTGCGGGCGCCTGGCCGATGATCGCGCTGGCCTTCTCGAGCAGCGCGAGCGCGCCCGCGTCATCGGCCCACCGGTCGAGTATCTCGGCCGCGCCGAGCGCCGCGAACGCCATAGCGTGCGGCCACGCCGACGAGACCTGCGCGCCCAGCCCGAACCGGCTCAGCCCCTCTTCCCTGATTCCCTGGGTCGGGCCACGGGCGGCAGCCGTGCCGAATCCCCACAGGGCGCGGCCCCAGCAGTCCTCGGTTCCCGGGTGGTCGTGCCACCGGCGGTCGTAGCCGAGACGGTTGCGAATCCTGCCGTCCGCGGCCTGCGCCTGGGCAAGGAAGTAGAGGTAGCGGCGTCCCAGCGTGATGAGCTCCTGCGGCGGCGATTCCTCGCGGCAGACGACGACCAGCCCGCGGGCGACGTCATCGACGCAGTAGCCGTGCTCGTACCTGGGCACGATGCCCTGGGCGTGTTCCAGCAGGCCGATGCTGTCGGTCAGGCGCAGCAGATGGCGGAACGGCGCAGGCGGGTAACTCATGCGGGAGCCCCGGCCAGGTCCGCCGCAAGCGATGCCGCAAGCTTCCGGTAGGAGCGTGCGACCGCGGGCCAGAGCAGCCGGGGCGCGAGATCCGCGGAGCGCGCGCTCATCCGCGCCGCGAGCCCCGGCTCGGTGAGCACCCGCTGCAGCGCGTGCGCGATGGCCTCCGGGTCCTGCCGCCCGACCAGGAGTCCGGCCCCGCCGCCGAGAAGCTCGACGGCATGCGGGAAGCAGGTCGACACAACCGGCCTGGCCGCGGTCACCGCCTCGATGAGCACTCCGGAGGTCACCTGCTCCAGCGAGTCGTAGGGCAGGAGCACGACGTCCGCGGTGCCGATCAGGCGTCCGAGGTCCGGGGCGGGAAGGAACCTGTCGTCGAAATGCACCCGGCCGGCCAGGTCCCGGTCCCTGACCCGCGCCGCGAGCGCGTTCCGGTAGGCCTCGCCCTCGCGGTCCAGCACGCGCGGATGAGTCTGGCCGGCGACCTGGTACTCAGCCTGCAGCCCGCGGTCGCGCAGCAGGGACATCGAGTCGATCGCGTGCTCGATTCCCTTCCCCGGGCCGAGCAGTCCCCAGGTCAGCACGCGGGGCCAGCCCGCCGGCCGCGTCTCCCGCGCCGTCAGGGCCCGGTTGTCGGCGGCGCCGTGCGGTATGACGACGACCTTCTCCGGAGCGCAGCCGTACACGTCCAGCAGCCGCGACCGGGCGGTCTCGGTCATCGTGACGATGGCGCTGGCTGCCTCGATGACGCTGGCCAGGATGGCGCGCTGCCGCGGGCTCGGGCACGCCAGGACCGTGTGCAGGACCACGATGACCGGGACGACAAGCGCGTCGAGCAGCGGCACGACGTCCTGGCCATCGGCGCCGCCGTAGATGCCGTACTCGTGCTGCACGATCACGACGTCGAAGGTGTTGAGCGTCTCGGCGGCGGCGACGGCGCTCGCGGCAGAGCCCGCCACGAGGTCAGCCGCGACCTCGGGACCCGGCCGCGGTTCCGGCTCGTCCAGCACTCGCACGACCGCGGTCTGATCGCCCGGCTGCGGCAGCTCAGCGAGCAGCGCCGCCGTGAATGTCGCCAGCCCGCACTGCGTGGGCGGATAGGTGCTCAGCAGCGCGTAGGCCGTGGGCATGAAACAGCTCCCTGTCGTTGGTGTGCGCGATGCGAGCCGCTGAGCGGCCCCGGTTGTGCGGCAGCCCCCGTGTGCTGACCGCCGGCGTGCTGGGCGTGGGCGCACTGGGCGAAGGCGCACCGGCCGAAAGCGTGCAAGCCGACCGTGGGGTACGGCCCGCCCGGTGGCGCCCGCTTGGTCGCGATCCGGTCATGCTGGCGCCGCGCCGGCGGCGGACTTCGCCGTGCGGAAGGTCTCGAGCTTCCCGTCGAGGCCGGCCATGCTGAGGGCCGCTGCCGCCTCCGGCGGCACGGCGGCCAGGCGGAGCGAGCCGCCGAGCTGCCGGGCGCGGTGTCCGGTGCCGACAAGCACGGCCAGGCCGCCGATGTCGACGTAGGTCACTGCGGACAGGTCGACGACCAGGTGCCGGGCGGCGGGACTGAGCAGGCTGAAGAGCTGCTCGCGGAGCACTTCTGCGCTGGTCATGCTGAGCGGGCCGGCGAGGTCGGCAATGATCCAGCCGCCTTCGGTGCGGACGGCGCGCACGACGCCTCTGCTTTCCGCTGGTGGTGCCCCCGCCGAGCCGGCGACAGACAGCTCTGACAGGGCGGCGGGCTGCGGCGCGGGTACCTCGGACACAGGAACGGGGCTCCTCTACAGGCGGTGCCTGACCTTGGCGATCCCTCGCCAGGACACTGCCGTTGGCCGACGCTAGAACAGGCGGCCGCCGACCCACCGGACGCGGCGCAGGCGAGGACTGGCGCCCCTCCGGCGACCCGGTTAGCTGGCCGCCTCCGGCGGCTGGGACCGGCGCTTGTCTCCGAAGCTACACTAGGCTCCAAATACCGGCAACCGATTTCTAGTATCTCGGTTCACAGACGCTGGTGTCGCAGCCCGCCGGATTCCGATTCCGCGCGGCCGCATGCCGTCAGTTATAAACAGGCAATTCGTTTCAGGAAATCTGACGTGGTAACTTACCGGCCATGGCAGAGTGGAGTTTCCTGACGAACCACGCACGGGTGCTGCTCTTCATTGCGCACGATCCGGGCGCCCGGCTGCGCGACATCGCAGCCAGCCTGGGCATCACGGAGCGCACCACGCATGCGATCGTCGGCGATCTGGCAGCGGCCGGCTATGTGGTCAAGGAGCGCGACGGCCGCCGCAACCGGTATCAGATCGAGGCGTCGCTTCCGCTGCCTGAGCCCGGCACGCGCGAGCCTGCCATCGGCGAGGTACTCGCGCTGCTGCTCGGGCACACCGACGCCGAGCCAGCGGCAGCCGGCGGTGCGGAAGAACTGGGAAAGCAGCTCAGCGCCAAGCGCAGCCCCCGCCGCTAGCGCACTACTGCCGGCCCGCACCGCCCGCTCACGCGAGGCGCCGCCCGCCGGCAGTCCCTCCCCCGGCCCCGGCGACACCGCTCCCGCAGGCGAGTACCCGCGCTGAGATTCGCAGCCAGCCGTCTCCCGACGCTCATACGATCACGCCCGCCGGACCTCGCCGCGCACGGGAGGCAGGCTGCCGTCGTGCTCGGCCCCGTTCCCGCAATAAGAAAGATACTTGCGGCTGTGCTCTTCCTGATGTAAAAACCTTTCAACACGGATACGCGGCAAGCGGGCGAAGACGTCAGAAACGAGGCCGAGTTGCTCCTGTCACCCCGACTGGCGCGGGTCGGCCAGGGATGACAAAACTCTGGACCCAGACCACCGTCGCGCAGACGCCGTTCCGGCCGGACGCGGTCGGCCAGTTGCTGCAGCTGTGGCACGCCGTGATGCCCGGCGATGCGCCCAGCGCGGCGCGCTTTCGTGACCTGGCGCTGCTGAACCCGGCATTCCGGCCTGACGGGCTGATCATGCTCTGGCGCGGGGAGCACCTGATCGGCTTCGGGTACGCGATCGCCAGGGAGCCAGCTGGCGCCGCGCCCGGCCGGCCGCACGGCTGGCTGGCTGGCCTCGGCGTGGCGGCCGCCGAGCGGCGCCGCGGTCACGGGTCGCGGCTGCTGCAGTCGTGCCTGCACTATCTGAGCGCCGCCGGCTGCACGGTCGCTGACCTTGGCGGCAATGGCGAGCGGTACCTGCTGCCCGGCGCGGACGCAGCGGCGTATCCGGCATTCCGCGGGCTTATCGAGGCAGCCGGCTTCCGGGCCGCCGGCAGCACGCAGGCCATGCACTGCGACCTGACCGGCCTTCCCGCGGAGCCCGCTGCCTCCCCCGGCGAGCGGTATCGCTACCGGCACCCCGGCGACGGCGACCTACCGGAGCTGCTGGCGGTGGCCGGCGGCTTCAGCGCTGGCTGGGCCGGCCTGATCCGCAGCTACCTGGGCCGGACCGAGCACGCAGAGAATCTGTGGATTGCCCGCGGCCCGGACGGGATCGCCGGATTCGCCGGCTGGGACCTCTTCCCCGGCTGCCCCGGCAGATTCGGCCCGATGGGCGTAGTGCCTGCTGCGCGCGGCCACGGCGCGGGCTCCCGGCTGCTGCGGCTGTCGCTCGCCTCGATGGCCGGTCGTGGCCGGCAGTCAGCCTGGTTCCTGTGGGGCCCCGAGGGCGAGTCCGGCCGGCGGATGTACGCGTCCGCAGGGTTCCGGGTCAGCCGTCAGTTCGACTTCTTCCGGCTCGACCTGCGCGAGCCGCGCACCCCAGACCCGGCACAGAAAGGGAGTCCCGATGAGTAGCCAACCCGCTGTCGTACGCCAGGAAGATCAGGCTGGCGAACTGCATCGCGGCGCCCTGTCGCTCACTGGCGCGGTCATGCAGGGGGTCACGCATATCGCCCCGACCGCCGGCGTCATCCTGATCCTGCAGGCCGAGGTCGCCACCATCGGCCTGGCAACGCCGTTCGCGTTCGTGGTCGCGATCGTGCTGATGCTGCTGGTCGGCATCTCGATCGCGCAGCTCGCCCGGTTCCTGCCGTCGGCCGGCGGCTTCTTCACCTACATCAGCCGGACCCTGGACGCGCGCGTCGGCTGGTTCGCCGGCTGGATCAACCTGCTCTACGACCCGTTCGGCACGGCCATCGACCTGGCCGTCCTCGGGTACGTATTCAACGCCGCGCTGTCCGCCAACTGGGGCCTGACCTTCCCGTGGTGGGCCACGTTCATCATCGGCGGCGTGATCGTGACCGTCGTCATCTACCGCGGCATCGAGATCACCGGCCGGACGCAGCTCATCCTCGGCGGTCTGGAGATCCTCATCCTGCTGGCGGTCAGCGTGCAGGCGCTGATCAGTCCCGGCCCCGGCGGCGTGACCGCGGCGCCGTTCAACCCGGCCCATGCGACGAAGGGCAGCGACCTGTTCGTCGCGATCATCCTCGCGGTGTTCACCTTCACCGGCTTCGAGTCGACGGCACCGCTGGCCGAGGAGACCGCGCGGCCGCGCCGCAACGTGCCGCGCGCCATGATGATCTCCCTGATCATCGTCGGCGTCTTCGTGATCTTCTGCCTGTGGGCGATGATGATCGGCTGGGGCACCGCGCGGCTCCCGGCCATGATCAGCTACACCGGCAACCCGGTCTTCGAAGTCGCCCACCGGCTCTGGGGCCCGGCCTGGGTGCTGCTGCTGCTGGCCATCGTGAACTCGCTGCTGTCGGTGTCGATCGCCACGACCAATTCCTCCACCCGGGTCATCTACGCGATGGGCCGGACCGGCGCGCTGCCGGCCTGGTTCGCGCAGATCGACCGCCGGTTCGGGACGCCGCGCAACGCGATCATCGCCCAGACCGTGCTGACCGCCGGGCTTGGCCTCGGGCTGGGCTTCGCCATGGGCCCGTTCAACGAGTTCCTGATGATCGGCGTCGCGATCACTGTCGGCCTGGCACTGCTGTACATCCTGGCCTGCCTGGGCGTGGTCCGGTTCTTCGCCACCGAGCAGCGCCGGTCCTTCAACCCGCTGCTGCATGTCGTCATCCCGCTCGTCGCCGCCGTGGCCGTCGGTTTCGTGCTGTACCACAACGTGGTTCCGGTGCCGCCCTACCCGATCAACATCGCGCTGCCGCTGGCGGGCGGCTGGGCGGTCGTCGGTATCGTGGCGACGGTGTTCATGGTCGCGACCGGGAGGACCGCCTGGCTGGACAAGGCAACCCGGGTGTTCGACGAGCAGGCGGCGGCAGACCCGACTGCGCAGCAGCCGTCGGAGCCCTGATGGCGAGGGCATCCCGGCTGGCGGGCACCCCGGCGGTGCCCGCCAGCGGCCGCCTCGTCGCCTCACCCACCGAGTTGCGCAACGACAGCACGGCCGATATCGACGTGCTGCCGACTATGGCGCTGCTGGAGCGGCTGAACGACGAGGATGCGAACGTCGCGGCCGCGGTCCGGCGGGCGCTGCCTGACCTGGCCCTGGTGGTCGATGCCGCGACCCGGTCGCTGCGGTCCGGCGGCCGCGTCCATTACTTCGGCGCGGGCACGCCGGGCCGGCTGGCGTTCCTCGACGCGGCCGAGCTCGGCCCTACCTTCGACCTCGCCCCAGGTGTCGTGGTCGCCCACATCGCCGGCGGCAAGCCTGCGCTCACCCGAGCCGCGGAAAACGCCGAGGATGACCAGGCCGCCGGCGCTGCCGAGGCGAGTCAGGTCGCGCAGCCCGACACCGTCATCGGGCTGAGCGCGTCGGGATCGGCAGCCTATGTCGCCGGAGCACTCGGCCGGGCCCAGCAGGCGGGGGCGGTGACCGCCCTGTTCACGGCCAATCCGCAGGCACCGCTCAGCGCCGTCGCTGACATTGTCGTCTGCGCCGATACCGGCCCCGAGGCGATTACCGGCTCTACCCGGCTCAAAGCGGGAACGGCCGAGAAGATGCTGCTGAACTCGTTCTCCACCGCGCTCATGGTGCAGGACGGCCGGACGTACTCCAACCTGATGGTGCGGCTCGCCCCGGTGAACGCCAAGCTCCGCGGGCGGCAGGTGCGCCTGCTGACCCAGGCGTCCGGCGCCGCGGAGGCCGACTGCGCCGCCGTGCTGGCCGCGGCGGGCGGCGACGTTCCGGTGGCCCTGGTCTCGCTGCTGTCAGGCGCGGATCCGGCGACCGCGCGACAGGCACTCGGCCGCGCCGGAGGCAGGGTCCGCGCCGCCATCGGCCTGATCACGGACACGACGACAGAGGCGCGCTAGTCGCCTCCCGCGCTCGCCTGCTATCCGGCGGCGCGCCCGCGGCTGGGCCGCCGGCCGCGGTCACCGGCTTGGCCTGCGGCGTCCCTGCACCGCGCTGTGCGTCCGGGCCAGCGCCGCGGCCGCGCTGGCGTGATTGCGCTGCGCCACCCCGACAAACAGGCAGTCGACCACGGTGAGGGCGGCGATTCTGCTGGCCATTGCCCCGGCACGGAACGTGGTCTCCTGGGCTGAGGTGCACAGGACCAGGTCGGCCGCGCTCGTCACCGGCGACCCGGCGAAGTTCGTCACCGCTATCGTCCGCGCTCCGCTGGACTGTGCCTGGCCGAGCGCATCGATAGTGTCCGCCGTCGTACCGGTATGGCTCAGGCCGATCGCCACGTCGGCGGAGCTCAGGTTCGCCGCCGACGTGACCGCCATGTGCGGGTCGGTCCACGCGAACGCGACAAGCCCGATCCGGTGCAGCTTCTGCTGCAGGTCGAGGGCGACGAACCCGCTGGCCCCGACGCCGTAGATGTCGACCCGGCGCGCGCTGGCCACGGCATCGACGGCCAGGCGAAGCTGCTCCAGGTCGAGCGCGGCCGCAGTGTCGCGGACCGCCCGTGCGTCCGCCCCGGAGATCTTGGCAACGACCGCAGCGAGATCGTCATCCGCCTGAATGTCGGGAGACAGGGGCAGGTCGCCGTCCGCGTCCGCACGGCCCGCCCAGGTGGCGATCGCGATCCGCAGATCCGAGTAGCTCGGCACCTCGATGCTGCGGCAGAAGCGGACGACGGTCGTCTCCGACGTGTCCGCCAGGCGCGCCAGATCGCTGATGGTCAGGCGGGCGGCGCGCTCGGGATCGGCGGTGACGACCTGGGCCACGCGCTGCTCGGCCGGAGCCAGGGACGGCAGCAGCGAGCGGATGCGGATGATGACGTCGGATCCGGCGGCGCCAGAGTGTTCCGGGCCGGACGCTTCCGAGCTGGACAGGCCCGGGCCTGGCAGGTCGTCGGCCTGCACGTCCGCGACAGGGCCAGGCGGGTCAGCCGGACCGCGGCCGGCGTCGCCGGATCGGGCCATTCGGTGCTCCTTCGTGCGGGCCGCGGCGTCACGGCCGGCTGGCATCACGCTAACTCCGGACTTCCGCGGCCTGCCCGGCAAGCCGCAGCGCTCCTGCGACCGGATCATCAGCGAGGACGGTCACGCTGCCTGCTGGCGCGTGGTGCGTTACCGCCTCGCACGCTGCCCGGCGGAATCCGGCATCGCTGATCAGGCCGCCTGCCAGTACGACCGGAAGTCCGGCTGGGCCCCCTAGCTGCTCCAGGGCCGCTGCCGCTAGCCTGCCGGCTCCGTGCGCGCCGCGGGCGACGATGTCGGCGGCAGCGGGATCGGGACTCTGCAGCACGAGTTGCGCGTGCGTGGCCCACTCGCGCGGGAAATGCGGCTGCATATAGAACTGCCGCTGCAGCGCCGGGACATCCGCCAGGTCCGTTGCCGCCAGCAGGCGCTCGCCGAGTTCGCCAGCCGGCTGGCCGTGGTCCCGGCGGCCCAGCAGCGCGCGCAGGGCCTCGCGCACGATCCAGTAACCGCCGCCTTCATCGCCCAGCAGGTAGCCCCAGCCTCCTGCCTGCACGGACCTGCCGTGCCAGGAGCCAACCGCGACCGAGCCCGTGCCGCAGATCACGGCGACGCCCGCGTCGAGGCCAGCGGCCGGCAGGACGAGCATCGCGTCACTGACGATGACGACCGCACCCGGCGGTGCCAGCGGTGCCAGCTGATCGTGCAGGAACTGCCGTGCGCCGGGAACGCTCAGCCCGGCCGAGCCTGCGCAGACCGCATCCAGCGGATCGGCAGGATCAAGCGGGAGCCGGGCCAGCAGCGCGGTCAGGGCGGCGGTGGCTCCGTCCCGGCCTGCCGCCGGCAGGCTGGCGCTGGGAGCCTGACTGTCGGCGACGACCTGGCCGCCGACCGTCAGCCGGGCCCGGCTCAGCGTGCCGCCGATGTCGAGGCCAAGGAGCCGGAGGCCGGATCGCGGTTCCGGCGGATGGCCATCGCGAGCTGTCGCGGTCAGCAGCGACAGCGGTTCCGGCTCAGTCACACCCGTGAGCTTACGACGGTCTGCCGCTGGTCAGCGCCCTGGTCCGGGCCGGCCGCTGCCACGTCAGAACTGGCGGCCCTCAGGCCTGGCCGCCGGCCCCGTTGCCCTGGCCGGCGGGCCACGCGGTCAGCCGTGGCCGCGCGGTCAGCCGTGGCCGGTCAGCCTGGCTGCAGCCGCGCGGGAGACGCCGTCATGGGGCCCGTCAGCCAAAGCAAAGGGCGTGAGTTGCCGATCGCTGCCCTATGAGGGGCTGTCCGGACCGGGGACTGCCCTATGAGGGCGGCGATCGGTAACTCACGCCCTTTCAGCCGTCGTCAGGGCTAGCGGGACATCAGGAGATGCCGCAGGCCTGAGCCACCGCGGCCGCGGCGCCCTCCCGGTTCGCCGCTGCGGGCAGGCCAGGCCGCTCGAAGTACGTCATGTAGATGTACGCGGCGTCGGTCGCGCTTGTCGCGGCGTTCAGCATCGGGATGTACTGCGACCAGCCGTCGTTGAAGGTCAGCACTGCCTCCAGCTGCGTCTGCAGGTCGGCCGCGACGTTGCCGGTGACGAATCCGGATGGCAGCGGGGTCCAGCCGATGAGGCCGCCGCCGCCGGAGCCGACTGACTCGGGGTTGCCGTCGGATTCCTGGTACATATTTCCGGCGATGCCTGCGGCGGCCAGGTCGGTGTAACCGTGCGCGGCGAGGAAGCTGACGATCGTCGCGTAGTTGTACGGGAGCATCCCGGTGCCGCCGGTGCCGCTGCAGGTCAGCGCGGCAGTCGCCGGCGCGGTCTTGTCAGTGGCCGATGCGGCGGGCTTGGCCGCCTGGCCGGAGTGCGCACGGTCGGCCGCGGCCGCCGGCTTGCGCCGGGCCTTCGTGCTGGCCTTCACGCCCCTGGCCAGCTGCGCGATCGAGGCCCGCGCTGATGAGGTGGCCTCGACCAGGGCCACGGCCGGGGAAACGGGGCGCAGGTGATAGGCAGCCAGGCTGCTCGCGATGGGATTCAGCTGCTGCGACTGGGCCTGACTGGCCACGAGTCCGCCGGCCACGGCAAGGGCCGGAACAGCGAGTCCGATAATCTTGATGGTCCGATGAGCTTTACGCCGGGCGCGATGCCGTCCCGGATTCCTGCTGGTGCTGATGTGCTGCTGGGGGGCTGACTGCACTACCTGCCTTACGCCGGTCCTTCGCCCGGCTACTCGGCATTCGGGGGGAGTTGCTTCTCGCCAGGCCTGACTGCTGTACCCGGGCAAGCCTGGCCGGCCCCGGGACCTGAGTCAGCCAAAATCGTGCAAATAGCTCAGCCGGGCCATCGCGGCAATAAAACGGCTACCGGGCGCCAAAGTCCCTGTGGACAAAGGAGAACCAGGCGCACCGGGCTATCCGCGGACACTCCGAGAGCTATGCCGGAACCACCCGAAATGACTAGTCCGCCAGCTACCGGACCAACTGGTCGGACGGTAGCTATGCTTAGCCCATGCCGCGTGCAGCTAATAGTCACCCGCGGGCCTGGCCGGAGACAGCTGGCATTGAGCACTGAGCACCTGCCGCAAGACGCCCCCGTCCGTCCCGGCGACGAGCTGGACTGGGACCACCTGGCCAGCTATCTGCGAGAGCACCTGGACGGGCTCGGGCCGCTCGTCTCGGTGCGGCAGTTCCAGGGCGGCGCGGCCAATCTGACCTATCTGCTGGAGTTCGCCGGCCAGCGCATCGTCATCAGGCGGCCGCCGTTCGGCACGATCGCCGTCGGGGCGCACGACATGAAGCGCGAATTCAGGGCACTATCCCGGCTCTGGCGCCAGTACGACCGCGCGCCGCGCGCCTACCTTCTCTGCGAGGACCACTCGGTCGTCGGCGCCGACTTCCTGGTGATCGAGTACCGGGAAGGCGAGGTGGTCTGGGGCAGCGTGCCGCCGAGCATGGCCGGCTATCAGGATGCGGGCCGCCGTATCGGCCTGGCCGTTGTCGACGCGCTGGCCGAGCTGCACGTGCTCGACCCGGAGCGGGCCGGGGTCGCCGATCTCGGCAGGCCAGAGGGCTTCGTAGACCGGCAGGTCGCCGGCTGGCGCCAGCGCTGGGACGCCGTCGCGGCCACCTGGGCGGCCGAGCCCGATGCCGGCGTCGTCGGCGAGGTGGGCGCGAGGCTGGCCGCGACCAGGCCCGAGCCAGCGCGGGCGGCGATCCTGCACAACGACTTCAAGATCGACAACTGCCAGTTCGTTACTGGCAGCCCGGACCGGGTGCACTCAGTCTTCGACTGGGACATGGCCACTCTCGGCGACCCGCTGGTCGACCTCGGCACACTGCTGAACTACTGGCCCGACCCGTCCGACGATCCGGAGAACCGGCCATCGCACCCGGCCGGCCAGGAATCCATGGGCCTGCCGACCCGCGCCGAGGTCGTCGACCGGTATGCCGCGGTCACCGGCACCGACGTCGGCGCGGTCAGCTGGTACGAGGCGTTCGGCTGCTGGAAGACCGCCATCGTGGTCGCCCAGCTGTACAACCGCTACCTGCAGGGCGACAGCCACGACCTGCGCCAGGGACTCAAGGGCGACCGGGTGATCCCGCTGGCCCAGCGCGCGCTGGCAATCCTGGGCCGCTAGGGCACCACAACCAGCGGACGGCGGCTGGCGCGGGGCGGACGGTGGCCCGGCTGCGGGCGCCCAGCTCGTAGTCGCCGGAGCCAGCCGAAACGCTGGCACTGGCGAGGTTGGCCTTCGCACGCTAAGTTTCCTACTATCATGGTAGTTAATCTGTGAGGCTAGCAAGGAGGTGCAGCAGTGCGAGCTACGGCTGCCGAAGCCACGGTTCTGCCGGCGGGCGGCCATGCCCAGCCGGACGGGCTCGCCGATGGCATTGCCCGGCTGCGCCGGGCGCTGCGCCGCGGCGCCCGGGTCGCCGACCCGGAGAACCCGCTGGCTGTCGCCCAGCTGGAGCTGCTGTCCGCCCTCGTCGAGAACCCGGCAAGCCGTCCCGGCCAGATCGCCCAGCTGCTGCACATGCGGCCGAACACGGTAACCACCATCGTCAATGCCCTGGTCGCGCACGGCATGATCAGCAGGGCCGGCGCCGACGGAGACCGGCGCGCGGTCGAGCTGACTGCGACGGAGGCGGGCCGGGAGGCCGTGCGCGTCTGGCAGACAACGAACGCCGGCGTGCTGCACCTGGCCCTGTCGACGCTGACGGCCCAGCAGCGCCGCGCCCTGGCGGCAGCAGTGCCGGCCCTCGACGCGCTCGCGCGGGCCGTCGACCTGCTGGCCGACGAGCTGCCGCACGCCCTGCCAGCCCCGGCTCTGTCAGCCAGCGCCCTGCCCGCGAGCGCCCTGCCCGCGAGCACCCGGCCCGCGAGCACCCGGCCCGCGAGCGCCCGGCCGGCAAGCGCCCGCCTGGCCAGCGACGCCCCGCCGCCCGGCGGCACCCGGCCAGACACCCGGAACGTAGGGTGATGTCAGCCGGCCGCGGCAGAATGCGGTCGCTCCGACCGCCCGGGGACGCCGATGACATCGATAGCGAGCGCGCTTGCCGAATGGGCCCACGATCTCGAGCCGACCGGCGAGGACCTCGCGCTCGCTGACCGGTCGCTGCTCGACACCGTCGCCGTCACGCTGGCCGCGCGCGAGCATCCGGTCACGGCTATCGCCGCGAGCCTGACCGAGGCCGGGCGGTGGGCGGCCGCCGGCCACGTGCTCGACTTCGACGACCTGCACATGCCGTCGACCACGCATATCAGCGCGGTCTGCGTGCCGACCGCGCTGGCCACCGGCGGCGGCGCCCGTGCGTACCTCGCGGCCGCCGGCGTGATGGCCCGGCTCGGCACGGCGCTCGGCTGGCCGCACTACTCGGCCGGCTGGCACGCGACCTGCACGGCCGGTGCCCCGGCGGCGGCTGCCGGCGCGGCTGTGGCGCTCGGCCTGGACCCAGGCCGGATCGCGGCCGCCATCGCGCTCGCGGTGCCGGCCGCCGGCGGGGTGCAGCGCGCGTTCGGCACTGATGCGAAGTCCCTGCAGGTAGGCTTCGCGGTCGAGGCGGGCATCCGGGCGGCGACGCTGGCCGCGGCCGGTGCGAGCGCGGATGACACGGCGCTGGATGAGTGGATGCGGCTGGTCGGCGCGGTGCCGGGCGGCTTCGACATCGGCGGCCCGGCTGTGCCCGATGGCCTGGCCATCAAGATCTACCCGTGCTGCTACGCGCTCCAGCGGCCGATCAGCGCGCTGGCCGAGCTGGCCAGCGCGAACGGGCTCGACGCCGCCGACGTGCAGCGCATCGAGCTGCGCACGCCGGAGGCGACGGTGGTGCCGCTGATCCACCACCGGCCGGATACCGGCCTGCAGGGCAAGTTCAGCCTGGAGTACGCCGCGGCCGCGGCGCTGCTCGACGGCTACCCGGGCTTCGCCAGCTTCACCGACGGGGCTGTCCGCCGTCAGGCAGCTCGCCGGCTCGCCGCCGCGGTCGAGACCACGCTGGAGCCCGGCGGCGACTGGCTGCTCGACGGTGAGCTGAACGCCGTAATTCATGCCGGGAACGGGGCCGTCTTCGACACCGCTCTGCAGTTCCCTCCGGGCAGTCCGGCGCGACCCCCGTCGGCGGAGCAGCTCGGCGCGAAGGTCGCTGACTGCGTGGCCGGCCTGGACACCGACTGGACGGACTGGAACTGGCAGAACGCGGCCGGGGTGCTGCGCCGGTTCCTGCCGTGACCGCCGGGGCCCTGCCGCTGGCCGGCATCACTGTGGTCTCGCTGGAGCAGGCGGTGGCGGCGCCGTTCGCCACCCGGCAGCTCGCCGACCTGGGCGCGCGCGTCATCAAGGTGGAGCGGGCCGGGGCCGGGGACTTCGCCCGCGATTACGACCGCTCGGTGCACGGCCAGGCCAGCTATTTCATCTGGCTGAACCGCGGCAAGCAGTCGCTGGAACTGGACCTCAAGAGCGACCGGGGACGGGAGGTGCTGGCCGCGCTGCTTGACCGGGCCGACATCTTCGTCCAGAACCTCGCGCCCGGCGCCGCCGCCCGGCTCGGCCTGGCTGCAGAGGAGCTCCGCTCCGCCCGTCCGCGACTGATCTGCTGCTCGGTCTCCGGCTACGGCCCGGACGGCCCCTATGCCCGCAAGAAGGCGTACGACCTGCTGGTCCAGTGCGAGGCCGGGCTGCTGTCGGTCACCGGCACGCCGGAGACGCCGGCCAAGGCCGGTATCTCGGTCGCCGACATCGCGGCCGGCATGTACGCGTTCACCGGCGTGCTGACCGCCCTGTACGAGCGGGAGCGCACCGGGACCGGCTCGAGCGTTGAGGTCGCGATGCTGGACGCGCTCGGCGAGTGGATGAGCCAGCCCTACCTGTACAGCGTGTACGGCGGTCAGCCGCCGCGACGCACTGGCGCCCGGCACGCGTCGATCTCCCCGTACGGCCCGTACGCGGCTGGCGACGGACAGGTGTTCCTCGGCCTGCAGAACGAGCGGGAATGGGCAGTGCTGTGCAGCCAGATCCTCGGGCGGCCCGAGCTGACCGCCGACCCGAGGTTCGCGACCAACACTGACCGCGTCGCGAACGACGGCGAGCTGACGCCGATCATCGAGGCCGCCCTGGCGACGCTCACCGCGACCGAAGTCGAGGCCAGGCTGGACGCGGCCGGGATCGCGAACGCGCGCCTGCGGACGCCGGCCGAGTTCGCTGAGCACCCGCAGCTGGCCGCACGGGACCGGTGGCGGGACGTCGCCACGCCGGGCGGCCCGGTGCGGTCGCTCCTCCCGCCCGTGACCGTACCCGGCCGCGAGGCCGCGATGGGTGCCGTCCCCGCGCTGGGCGAGCACACCGCCGCGATCCTGGCCGAGCTAGGCCTTGGCCCTGAGTCCTACCGTCGGCGGTAAGCAGCCGAGCGGCGCTGGATGTCCTGCACGATCACTACGTGCTTTGATTCATCGATCCGATACAGCACCCGCCACTGGGTGCCCAGGCGGGCGCTGTGGAATCCAGACAGAGCGTCCCGGAGCGGCGTGCCGACACGGTAGGGCGCGCTGAGCAGTGGTCCGGTGATGAACTCGACAGCCACTGCTGCGGCATCCTCCGGGAGCAGTTCGGAGATCGCACGCCGGGCACGGCTCACTTTCGCAGGCCCCGGCGACGTCAGGGCCGCCCGGTCATGGCCGCTGCCGGTGATCGCGCCGCTCGCGGCGACCTGCCCGACTGCGCAGCGAGTCGGCCCCGCCGGTGCGTCCGCCGGTGAGGTCGAGGAACACCTCCTGCAGCGACCGCCGGGCGCGCCGGATCTCGCTCACCTCTAGTCCGGCCGCGACGAACTGGCGGTTGACAGCAGCGGCCGCGGCCGGGCTGTCCTCCTGCAGCGTGAGCAGCACAGAGTCGCCAGCCAGCTCAGCGTTCTCCACCTCGGCAAGCACGGCCGCGAGCCGCGCCGCGTCGCCGGCCGGCTCCGCGCGCACGGCCAGCCGGGCCCGGCCGCGCAGGTCCGCGGGCGGCCCCTCGGCCAGCAGGCGGCCGCCGCTGATGATGCCGACCCGGTCGCACAGCTCCTCGACCTCGGCCATGTCATGGCTGCTCAGCACGATGGTGCGGTCGCCGCCGCCGAGCGTCCTGATCAGCTGCCGCATGTCCAGCTGCCCGGCCGGATCGAGGCCGTTCGCGGGCTCATCCAGGATGAGCAGCGGCGGGTCCTTCAGCAGCGCAACGGCCACGCCGAGCCGCTGCTGCATGCCGAAGCTGTAGCCGCCGACTGCGTCGGCCGCGCGCGCAGTCAGCCCGGCCTGGTCGATGACAACGTCGACGCGCGGGTCTCCGATCCCGCACCGCCGGGCAGCAGCGCGGACGTTATCCCGGCCGGACAGGAACGGGTAGAACGCGGTCTCCCCCATCGCGCCCAGCCGGCGCAGCCCGGCCGGGTCGCCCGGCGGCAGGCCCAGCACCCTGATCAGCCCGGCGGTCGGCCGCACCAGGCCCAGCAGCATGCGCAGCGTCGTGGTCTTACCCGCGCCATTCGGCCCGATCAGGCCGTAGGTCTCGCCAGCGCGGATGGCGAGATCCAGCCCGTCGACCGCGACGACGTCGGTACCGAATCGCTTGACGACGCCCCGCGCCTCGACGGCGAGCTCACCAGACACGTGTCCTCCGACCTCTCACAGGACGTCGCGCCGCCAGGTAATGACGGCCGGGATCGTCGCGAACACCACCGCGTACAGACACAGGATCAGGATCGCCGGCACCGGGCTGATCTGAGGCTCGATGATCGGAGCGCCGTAGATGGTCAGATCGCTGTGGCTGAACAGCCTGACTACCGTGTTGACGCTGGCATCGGGGAGGATCTCGTAGAGCCGCAGCACCAGGCCGTGGAACTGGGTGTTCAGGTACTGGATGGCCGGCTCGGCGACGATCTCCCAGAGCAGGACCGCGCCAACGGCTGCGCCCGCGCTGCGCAGCACCACCCCGAGGGTCAGGCCGATGGCGCCGAAGGCCAGGCTCAGAACGATCCCGGCGGCCACGGCCTCGGCCAGGTGAGCCGGGCCGGGGAACGCGTCCTGGCCGGCGCTCAGCGGCCCGGCACTGGTCAGCTCGAAGATGCCGCTCGCCACAGCCGCGGCCAGGAACGTCAGCGCAACGCTGGCCGTCAGCGCGATGGCGATCGCCAGGTACTGGCCCAGGCAGGTGCGCAGCCGGCCGGGACCCTGCAGGAGTGCGGCCTTGATGGTGGCACGCCCCCAGTCGCTCCCGCCGACCAGCGCGCCCAGGAGCATGAACACGGCAGCCCCGTAGATGTCGGAGAACGACCCGAAGGCAGTCAGCGCGCTGGTCAGGTACTGGCTGGGCATCAGCGAGATCAGCAGCGTCTGCTGATTCAGCCCCTGAACCTGGCCGATCGGGCCGTTCGCGGTGCGGTAGAGCACGAACTGGGTGACGTAGCTGTCGATCAGCATGTCGAGGGGCATGACGAGGATGAGGCCCCAGATGGCCGGGCGCCTGCGCATGATCAGCAGCTCGGCGCGCAGCGAGGCGAGCACGCCCGCAGCCGCAGCCGGCGCCTGCGCAGGCCGTGACGTCACCATCGGCGGCCGCCGCCAGGCTGGCGGTACTCGGCGGCCCTGCCGCGGTGCCGCCTGCCGCGACGGCCGCTGCACCCGCCCGGCGGCCACGTCGCGACGCCGCAGCACGAGGATCGTGATTACGAGCGCGCCGACCGTGTACCCGAGGAGCGTGAGCACGGCCTCGCTGATCCCGACGGGCTCGTAGTTCTGCGAGAGGGCTCCGCCGCCGGGCGTGCCGTACAGGCCGCTGAGCGTGACGGCGCTTGCTGCGGGCGTCAGGTCACTGATCGTGCGGAGCGGGCCGCCGGTGTAGAGGCCGAGGTTGTAGAGATTGGACTCGATGATCAGCGTCCACACGACCGCGATGCTGATGGCACCGGCCGCGCTGCGGCAGAGCGCTCCGAGCGCAAGACCGACAACCCCGTAGCTGATCGCGATCAGCATCGCGGTGCCGACCGACTCCGCGATCACGAGCACGGATGGCGCGGCCGCCGTGATCGGGTTAGCCGCATGCGACTCGGCGGCCAGGATGGCGAAGCTGGCACCTGCAGCGACGGCAAACGTGGCCACGACACTGGCGGCAACGGCCGTGCTGAGTGCCAGCGCCTGCCCGCAGAACGCGCTCGCCCGGCCCTGCGCCTGCAGCAGCGCGGTCCTGATCGTCCCGCGCCCCCAGTCGCTGCCTGCCATGATGGCCCCGAGAACGATGAACGGCGCGGTGCCGCTCAGCTCGAACTGAGACACCGAGATGATGTTGAACTGGCTGGGCAGCATCGACGGCAGGTTCTGCGCCGGCGATCCGAAGTCCCCGTACTGAGACGGCGTAAGCGTCAGGTACCAGATGAACTCCGCGACGTAGTCAGTGGCCAGCACCAGCACCGGAGTGACCAGCAGGAGCGCGCGGGCCGCAGGCCATTTCCTGAGCACGAGCAGCTCGGCCCGGTACGCCGCGAGCACCGGCCTGCCGCAGTTAGCGCTGCCCCAGCTAGCGCCGCCACTGCTGGCGCTGCCACTGCCAGCGCGGCCGCTGCTGAGCCCGTGCGGCCCGACGGTCAGCTCGCCCGCCAAATGCTTCCTCCCCGCAGGTCAGCGCGCCGCGGCCATGCGGGGCACCTACCAGGTCAACTGTCGCAGACCCGGTGAAGGCGGGCAAGGAAGCCGCGGGCCGGGCGGCCTGCGCCGTCAGCGGCGCGGGAACGCGGCCAGCGCCTTGTGCGCCAGCCCGCGGGCCATCAGCCCGATGACATCGCGCTTGCGCGGCTCGTTGTAGAGGATGGCGTCGTCGAAGCGGTGCACGCCCCGGCGGCCGGCCACCTCGGCGACCGCGTCTCGGATCCGGCCAAGCTGCCCGGTGGTCAGCTGCAGCGCCCGCTCGCCCGGCTGGTAAGTCGCGCCAAGCGGAAAGTCGCGGCCGGGCTCGCGCGTCATCTCGACATGGCAGCCCAGCACGAACGTGACCGAGCGACCTGCCGCGAGGTCTGTCATCTTGTCGAGACTGGCCAGGAACTGGCGATGATCCTCGACATACAGGCGTCCGGGCAGCACGGTGTCGCCGGTGAGCAGGAAGCCGGTCCACGGGTCGAAGATCGTGATGGCGGCCCGGTGGTGACCCGGAGTGGCCGCCACCTCCAGCACCCGGCCGCCGAGATCGAGCGCGACGATCTGGTCCGGCCAGCTCGTGAAGCCGAAGAACTCCTGCACCGCCTCGAGCTCACGGCTGACCACGGTCGTGGCTGGCCGGCCGGCGAACTGCCCGTCGGCCGCGACGTGATCGCCGTGACCGTGCGAGTGCGCCACGATCAGCTCGTAGTGCTCCCGCGGGTGCCGGCTCAGCCAGCCGTCGATCAGCTCGTCGACGGTCGCGCGCAGCGGGAACCGGCCTTCACCGGCGGTGGCGCCGGTGTCGAGCAGCAGCGCCCGGTCGTTGCCGAAGAGCAGGTAGAGGAACGGCGCCTCGTAGCTGACGGACTTGCTCTGCCGCATGATGACGGTGTGCTCGTCGTAGTGATGGACCTGGATCAGGGGCTCGCGGCTGGCTTTCCTGGACGGCGAGCCGTGGATCCAGGCCACCTCAAGCGAGCCGGCCGCCGGCGCCGCGGTGCGGAAGTCAATCGGGTCGTCAGTGCTCGCCGGGTGCATCGTTGTCGCCTTTCAGGTCGAGTTCTGGCATCGGCGTTCCGGCCAGGAAATACCGGACGTAGCGCTGCCCTGGCGGCAGCCGCGGGCCGCTGCTGACCGCTCTGGCGAAATACGGCTCCAGCAGCTCGGTGATCTTGCGCCTGACCTCGGTGACCTCGTCGGCCGACATGACCGCGACCCCGGCCAGCGGGCCCTCGGTGCCCCGCCACTCGGCGATGTCATCATCCTGACGCTGCGCCCGCTCGAGGATCGCCTGCATTTCCCGCTCGACTACCACGCTGAACAGCTGCCGGGTCACCCCGTCGCTGCGGGGCAGCCTGATGCGGTTGTCCGGCATCTGCCAGCGGCGCTCGCGCCGGTCCTGACCAGGGCCGGCGTCGACGACGAGCCCGTACTTGGCGAGCTGCCGCAGGTGGAATGAGCAGCTCGCCTGGGAGACGCCGAGAATGCGGCCGCACTGCGCGGCCGTGGCCGGGCCGATCGCGACGAGCAGCTCGAGCAGGTCGAGCCGCACCGGGTGCGCGAGCGCCCTGATCGCCCTGGGGTCCGTTACCTCCATATGCCAAAGACTACTTTGGCATCTCAGAATGTCAAAGGATTATTTGGCTTCTTCCCTGGCGCTTCTCGTATCGAGACAGCCGGGTCTCCCGACGGTTGCCGCGCGCAGGTGCAGGCTGCAGATACAACCGATGGCGCGCCAAGGCGGTCTGGGTCTCCCGACGGTTGCCGCGCGCAGGTGCAGGCTGCAGATACAACCGATGACGCGCCAAGGCGGTCTGCGGGGAGCTGACGGGCGGTACCCGCGGCCCGTTTACCCTCGGCTGACCTGCCGCCTCTGCGCCCGGTCCAGGCCGGTCAGTAGCGCCCGGATCACGGTGATCGCCCGCTCGACATCCGGCGGCCGGGCGGCAATCACGTCGGCGTACAGGAACCCCTCGCTGATGCGCATCACCGCGTAGGCGAGCGCAGCCGAGTCCAGCTCGGCGTCGAAGCTGCCGCGGCTGCGCTCGAGATCGATCAGCCGTTCCAGCGCGGTCGTCATCCCGGCCGCAGCCGCACTGCGGCCGCCAGTGAGGATCCGCAGCGCGGTGTCGGGATCGGACTCGATGAACCTGCGCAGCGGGCGGTCTGCCGCGATATCCCGCAGTGCGCCGCCGACCACGGACGCGATCCTGGCCGCCCCGGACAGGCCCGCGCCGAGCCGGAGCTGCCGCGCGACCATGCGCCGGGCACGCCACCAGATCACCGCATCGAGCAGGTCCTCCCGGTTGCCCGCCCGCCGGTACAGCGTGGCGCGGCCGACGCCGGCCTGCCGGGCGAGTGACTGCATGTCCAGACGGTGCCCGGCGAGGTAGGCGCTCAGCGCAGCAGCGAACACCGGCGGCGGCACGGCGGCCGGCGGATCGGTGCCCTCGGGCAGCACCACGCGCACGTCATCACGGGCCTCCGCGCGCACTGCCATTCCGCCACCCGTCCAGCTAGCTCGCGGCCTGCCGAGCACCGCCACGCCGGGCACCGCCCGGGCGAGCACCGCTCGCATCAGCTCCGGACGTGTCCGCTCCTCCCGGACCCGCTGCGGCCTGCCGCGCTGCCGCCGCCTTCGCCAGCAGCGCCAGCTCGGCCACCAGGTAATCGGCGAGCACGTCGATGTCCGGGACAAGCTCCCGGCACGACACCAGCCCGAAGTGAAGCCGCCCGAGATAGCCGACCAGCGTGATGTTGAGGCCCTGGCCGTCGGTGATCACCGAGACCGGGTAGTGCGCGAGCAGCCGGGCACCGCACAGGTACACCGGCACGTTCGGTCCCGGCACGTTCGAGATGCACAGGTTGAACGGCGGCAGCCGGTGCAGCAGGCCCGTGGCGAAGACCACCCGCGCGGCCCGCGCGGTCAGCGCTGGCGGAGCGAAGTCGCTGACCTGGTCCACCAGTCCCTGCGGGATTACTGCCTGCTGGGCCTTGGCGGTCTTCGTCGCGGCATGCACGATCTGCACGCGCTCGGCCGGGTCGCCGATATTCGTCGGCAGCGCCGCCAGCATCGCCGACACTTTGTTGCCCATGGCCGTCTTGCTTCCCGGATCGCGCACGGAGACCGGGATCATCGCGATGAGCGGCGCGTCAGGAAGCGCAGCGTGATCGGCGAGCCAGTGCCGCAGCGCGCCCGCGCACATCGCCATCACCACATCGTTGACCGAGACGCCGAAGGCGTTCTTCACAGCCCTGACCGTGTCCAGATCGACGCTGCGCAGGGCCAGCCGCCGGTGCGGCGTGATCGGCCGGTTGAATGGCGTTGCCGGCGCCCGGCCCGGCGTTGTCGGGATCACCTCGCCGTCACCGCGGTTGAGCCCGAGCATCCCGCCGACCAGAGTGCTGAGCGCGGGCGCGAGCGTCGGCAGCACGCGCACCAGCTCGTTCGTGAAGCGCGCGGTCTGCACGGGCCGCCATGCCAGCCGCGCGGCCGCGAGCGCCATCAGGGCAGCCGGCCCGGCCAGCCGGGCCGGCGTGAACGGCCGGGCCGGCGGCAGCTCACGGCCATCGGGCGTCAGGTCCAGCAGGATCGTCAGCAGCTCCGCGCCAGACGCACCGTCGATGGCCGAGTGGTGGATCTTGGTATAAACGGCAGCCCGGCGCCTGGCCAGCCCGGTGATGAGGTAGATCTCCCATAGCGGGCGGCTGCGGTCCAGCGGTCGTGCGTGCAGCCGCGCGACCTGCTCGGTCAGCTGCGCTTCTGAGCCGGGCCGCGGCAGCGCGATCTCCCTGATGTGGTACTCGATGTCGAAGTTCGGGTCATCGACCCAGTACGGCTGGTCTAAGCCGAGCGGAACCGTCAGCAGCTTGCGGCGCAGGACCGGAACCAGCGGCAGTCGCCCGGCCAGCACGTCGGTGAGCCGGGCCAGGGTCAGCGGCGCCGGCGCGTCCCTCGGATCCAGGATGCAGACTCCGCCGACGTGGCCGGTCGAGTTGGCCGTCTCCAGCGCGAGGAAGGCGGCGTCGAGTCCGGTGAGCTGCTGCATCCGGTTGCTCCTCAGCTTGGGTCGCGGGCGGGGTACATGGTGCGCAGTCCGGCCGGCGGCCGGAACTGCGATCGCTCCCCGCCGGGGACGGCGAGCCGGTCCGCGATCAGCCACAGCGTGGCCGGATCGACGCCGAAGCCCAGGTGCGCGCAGCGTACCTCGACGTTCTGGTGCAGGTCCGACTCCGGCTCAATGCAGGCCTGCCAGGAGACAATGCCGTCCCGCCGCGAGTAGACCGCCGTCGACGGAACCGCGATCGGCTCCCTGACCTGCTCGCGGGTCGGCACGCGGCCGCTGGCATGCAGCTGCGCGCGCCGCTGGTACGCCCGGTCGGCATGGCTCTGCCGCGAGTCGGTGAGCGCGAACGGACTGCCGAGCGTGATCACCCGGCGGACAAGATCGGGATGCCGGCGGGCCATCTCCCGTGCGTAGATGCCGCCGAGGCTCCAGCCGATCACCGAGATCGGGCGGCCGGTCTCTGAGGCCAGCGCGGACAGCATGCCCGGCAGCTCGTCGAGTACCTCGCTGGTCGGGCCCAGGTTACGGCCAAGACGCCAGCCGCGGACCTGATAGCCGAGCCGCCGCAGGAACTGCCGCAGCAGGCCCGTGCTCGTGTCGGTGGCCAGCAGGCCGGGCAGCACGAGGACGCCGTGTCCGTCTCCGCGCGGGGCGAACGCGAGCCATGGCGCCGCGAGCGGCAGCGTCGCGAGATCGGCGAATCCCCTGGCAGGCTCAGTCAGCAGCAGCCTGAGGGCGGGGCCGCCGGCCCTCTCGCCGCCAGCCGCGCCGTCCCCGCCCGATGACACTGCCCCGGATGACGCTGCGCGGACTGAGGACATCACGGCCCGATCCTGTCGCGACTGGCCGGCCGTGCCGGCCTCGCGGCCACTAGGCAACCCGCTGATACATCTTTAGTATATGTCTCACCTACCTCGCCGGAAGGCCCGAATTTCGGTGGCGCCATGAGCTTCAACCTCGCGACAATCCTGCGGGAAACCGCGACAGCCTTCCCGGCGGCACCGGCCTACCGCGCCGGCGGCGCGACAGCGACGTACCGCGAGCTGGACGAGCAGTCAGGGCAGTTCGCGGCCGGGCTGGCGGCGGCCGGGCTCGCTCCCGGCCAGATCGTGGCCATTCAGCTGCCGAACGTGCCGCAGTTCCTGACCGCCTACTTCGGCGCGCTCAAAGCCGGCCTGACAATCCTGCCGATGAACCCGCTGCTGAAGGCACCGGAGATCGAGCATCAGCTCACCGACTCGGGCGCCACGATCATGGTCGGCCTCGCCGGGCTGCACGCCGAGGCGGCGAAAGCATGCGAGCTGACAGGCCTGCCGCTGTATCTGGCCGGCGAGCCGCCGCCAGGCGAGAGTGCCCGGCCGCTCGCCGAGCTGATGAGCTCGGAGCCGCTCAGCGAGCCGGGCGGGAGCATCTGGCCCGGCAACGCCGACGACACCGCAGTGCTCATTTACACCAGCGGCACGACCGGCAAGCCGAAAGGCGCTGAGCTCACGCACTTCCTGCTGTACATGAACTGCACGGTGTCCGGCCAGCTGTTCGGCGCGCGGCCCGAGGACGTCACGCTCGCGGTGCTGCCGTTCTTCCACGTGTTCGGGCTGTCGTCGGTGATCAACGTGAGCATCCGGTACGGCGGCTGCCTGTCGGTCGTGCCGCGGTTCGAGCCAGGTGCCGTGCTGGACGCCATCGAGTCGGACCGGTGCACGGTGATCGCCGGCGTGCCGACCATGCTGCACGCGCTGGCCCAGCTGGACGTCACCGGGCGCGACCTGAGCGCGCTGCGGGTCACCGTGTCCGGCGGGGCCTCTCTGCCGGAGAACGTCATGCAGACGTTCGAGCGCAAGTACGGCGTCGAGGTGCTGGAGGGCTACGGTCTGTCCGAGACCGGCAGCACGACGTCGTTCAACCGGCCGGGCGACCGCAAGCCGCTGTCGGTCGGCAAGCCGATCTGGGGCGTGCAGATGCGGGTGGCCGGATCAGGCGACCAGCCGCTGCCGCCCGGACCCGATCAGATCGGCGAGATCCTGATCCGCGGGCACAACGTGATGAAGGGCTACCGCAACCGGCCCGACGCGACGGCCGACGCGCTGAAGGGCGGCTGGCTGCACACGGGCGACCTCGGTTACCAGGACTCCGACGGCTTCTATTTCATCGTCGACCGGACCAAGGACCTGGTGATCCGCGGCGGTTACAACGTCTACCCGCGCGAGATCGAGGAGGTCCTGTACGCCCATCCCGGCATCGCCGAGGCAGCTGTCATCGGCAAGGCCGACGAGCGGCTCGGCGAGGAAGTGGTGGCCGTCGTCGTGCTGGCGGACGACAGCGGCCCCGGCGAGCAGGAGATCATCGCCTACTGCCGTGAGCGGCTGGCTGCCTACAAGTACCCGCGTGAGGTCAGGTTCCGCTCCGAGCTGCCGAAGGGACCATCCGGCAAGATCCTCAAGACCGAGCTCCGCGACTGACCGGTCTTCCCGGGGCGGCGCCGCCTGCGAGCGCCAGGGTCCCGGTCAGCGCGCGTAGTTACTGGCGCCGAACCAGTCCACGAGGATGACGGTCTCATCGCCGACGACCCAGGCGTCGTGGCCCTGCGGCAGCGCGGTCACGTCGCCACGCCGGGCGTCGAACTCGCTGCCGTCGGCCATCACCACGTGCAGAGTGCCCTGGACGTGGTACTGGAAATGCGGCGCCTCGCACAGCACCGTGCCCGCGATGGGCTTGACGTGCTCCGACCAGCGCCAGCCGGGCTGAAGGACGAGCTGGCCGATCTCAGCACCGCCGATTGTGAGCAGCCGCAGCTCGCCCCGCTCGAAACTCCTGACCTCATCGGGGGCCGAGAAGGTCTTTTGCTCTGCTTGTGCAGTCATGACCTATTCCTTCTTCCGGTGACGGCGCTCCCTCTCGCGCCCTGCCTGCAACGGTGTCAGCAGGCGGTTGCAGTGACCTTGCAGTAACCCCGCAGCGACCTTGCAGCCGCAGATAGCGGCGGGCCACTGCCAGGAGGTTTGATAAAGCCATGAAGTCGCTCGCAGTGCGGCTCCTCGGCGAATTCGGCGTCGACGGCATCGAGCCCGCCGGGCTCGGCAGCAGGAAGGCGCGGATCGCCCTGCACCTGCTGGCCCTCGGACAGGGCCAGCCGGTGACGTCGGACGTCCTGCTGGACGCCTTGTGGGGCGACGCACCGCCAGCCAGGCCCGAGGATCAGCTGGCCGTGCTGATGAGCCGACTGCGGTCGGTACTCGGCCGCGAGCGCATTGAGCACCGCGACGGCGGTTACGTCCTGCACTACGACTGGCTTGACGCAGCCGAACTGGGTCACCTGGTGGCGGAGATCGAGCGCCGTCGGGCAGCCGGCAACCTCATCGGGGCAGCCGCGGCTGCCCGGGTCTCGGTCTCACTGCTGCGCGGCGATACTCCGGCCCCGCCGCCCGGCGACTGGGCGGAGCGCAAGCGCGCGGAACTCGGCCGGCTGACCGCCCGCGCCCGGCTGACCGCGGCCGGCGCGCTGCTGGAGGCCGGCGACTGGATGGCGGCCTGCGATGCGGCAACCGCGGCTCTCGACCGAGACCCGTACGAGGAGACCGCGCTGCGCATCCACATGCGCGGTCTTGTCGCAGGCGGCCAGACGGCCGCCGCCCTGGCCGCTTACGCCACGGTCAGGGAACGCCTTGCCGATGACCTCGGCGCCGATCCGTCGCCGGAGACGGCCGCGCTCTATACCGCGATCCTGCGAGGCGAGCTGCCGCTCACCGCCGTCAGGCCCGGCGCTGACGCCATCACCCTGGTCGGCCGAGACGATGAGCTCGCATTCCTGGATGCGATCGCGGCGCGAGCCCGCGGCGGCGCCGCGGAGATCGTGGTCATCGACGGTGAGGCCGGCATCGGAAAGACCACTCTGCTCCGGGCCTGGGCGCGCCTGCGGGCAGCGGCTGGAGACACGGTCCTCGCCGCGCAGTGCGGGCCGCTCGACCGGTCGATGCCGCTCGACTCTCTGCTGAACGCGCTCTCAGCCCTGCTCCGGCGGCTCGGCCACGACGCGGCTGCCGAGCTGCTGGCGTCCGATGAGCCAATGCTCGCGCCGTTGCTCGGTGCGCTGCGCGATCCCCAGCCGCTGCCGGTCCTGGCCGACAGCATGCTCGGTCCGGCGGTCCTGTACGGGGCGCTGGCCCGGGTGCTCGGCCGCCTGGCCGCGCGGGGCCCGCTCGTGGTACTGATCGACGACGCTCACCTGGCTGGCCGGGCGCTGCCGGATCTCCTTCACTTCATCCGCCGCGCCGGCCTGGCCAGCACGGTCGTCGCCGCCGTCCGCTCCGGCGAGGGATATGCCCTGCCCGCGGCCGCGTTCGTGCATCTGGACGTGCTGACCAGGAATGCCGCCACCGAGCTGGTGGGCGCGGCCAGGGTGGACGCACTGTACGCGCGGTCCAAGGGCCATCCGCTGTTCCTGACCGAGCTGGCACAGCGGGCCGCCGGCGGCGACCTCCCCGCCTCGCTCGTCGACTCGGTGTCAGCGCGGTGCGACGAGCTTGGCGCGCCGAGCGCCACGCTGCGGACGGCGTCCGTGCTCGGGCCCGAACTCGATCTCGACCTGCTGGCCGCGGTCCTCGGGCGCCCGCTCGTCGAGCTGCTGACTGACGCGGAACAAGGGGTGGCCAAGCAGTTCCTGGTCGAGCAGGACGGCCAGCTCAGATTCCGCCACGAGCTGCTCCGCGAGGCACTCGCCGCGAGCGCCACCAGCGGCCGGGCCGCCTTGCTGCACCGGCACGCGGGCCGGATCCTCGCGAGCCGGCCGGCGTCCGATCCGATGATCGTCGCCGAGCATGCACGGCTGGGCGGCGACCTCGAGCTCGCCGCAGGCGCGCTGCGGGATGCAGCGGCCCGCGCTGCCGAGCGATTCGACCACGGCGCGGCTGAATCGCTGCTCGACGACGCGCTGAGCCTGCACACGGATCCGCAGACCTGGCTGGCGCGCGCCCGCGTCCGCACCCGCCGCGGTCGCTATGACGACGCGCTGGCGGACGTCGAGCGGGCGGCCGCAGCGGGCCCGGCTGGCCTGGAGGTCGGAGCCTGGGCGTCCTATTTCGGGCGGCACTTCGCGCAGGCGGCCCAGTTCGCTGCCGATGGCGCGCTGGCGGCACCGGACGCGGCCACCAGGGCTCGCTGCCTGGCCGTTGGCGGCCGTACCTGGCACGCAGCCGGTGAGCTGACCCAGGCGGAACAGCTGCTGACCGAGGCACTCGCGATCGCCGAGGGCGCCGACCGAGTCACTGCGGCCGCCTGGCTCGGGGTACTGCGATCCCACCAGAGCAGGATGGACGAGGCCCTGACGCTGCTGCGGCCCGCCGCTCGCGGGCAGATCGGCGTAGAGCACACGTCCGCGACGCTGCACGCACTGCTGTTCACCGGCCATGCCCGAGCGCTGGCCGGGAACGCTGCCGCGGCACTGTCGGCATTCAGCGCGTACACGGCTGAGGTGGAACGCCGCCAGGTACCGCGGTTCGCCGGCCGGGCCGTGAATTTCACCGGCTGGGTGCTGCGCAACCTCGGCGCCACGCGGCGGGCCGTTGACCTGCACCAGGAGGCACTGGATGTGGGCCGGCATCACGGCACGGCCGAGGTCACGGTTGCCGCGCTCGAGGACCTGGCTGAGGCTCGCCTGGAGGCCGGCGACCCGGACGGCGCGCAGGCACTGCTCATCGAGGCCGCGGGCCTGCTGGACGGCGATGTCGTCTTTGGCTGGCGGCTTGCTTTCAAGCACCAGCTCCTGACCGCCAGGCGGTTCCTCCTGCTCGGCGAGGCCGAGCAGGCCCGGTCAGCGGCCGGCGAGCTGGCGGCCTCGGCAACCGCGCTGCGCGTGCCCCGTTATGCGAGCGTCGCCCGGCTGACCGGGCACCTGGCCGGCCGGATGCTTGACCTGCCCTCCGACCCGGCCGCGATCGAGGCGGACCTGGATCTGCTGGATCGCTCGGCTGCTCTTGAGGCGTGGCACTGGACCGGCGAGATCGGCGCCGCGTTCGCTCATCCCGGCTGGCTGGCACGCGCCGATGAGCGCGCCCGCCGGCTGGCGGCCAGCGCGGGCGAGTACGGCGGCGAGCTGCAGCAGGCGGCCAGCGCGCGGCTTGCGTTGTGGCAGCAGGCGGGCGGTTAGCGCTCGCAGGCAGCGGGTCGCTCACGCACCAGCCGGCCGCTAGATCGCCAGGTGCACCAGCATCTCCACGACGAGCGGGTCAGAGCTGCCGATCGCTGCTTCAGCGGCGCGGCGCAGCTCGTCTCGCCGCCCGGCAGGCAGCCCGGCAACGAATGGCGCGACGTGGGCCAGGCCCAGTCGCCACGCGGCCAGCTGAGCTGGCGCCGACAGCCCGGTTTGCACTGTAAGGGCCGATGACTCGCAGGTGCGGTATCCGGCGGCCAGGGCCAGCCGGCGGACGACCCGCGGGTCACCGAACCGCGGCTCAGTGTCCTGCTTGACCGTCAGGTACCAGGACGGCGGGCGGTAACCGAACCGCATGAGCACTGCATCGACCGCACCCTTGGCCGGATGCGTCCAGCCGGGCGCGAACGTGCTCGCCGCGATGGCCCGCCCGACCCGCCGCGACTCAGCCAGAACCGCGTCCGGCCGGCTGGCATGGGTCAGGCTGAACGCGGCCATGACCAGGCCGAAGCTGTCGTTGCGGAAGGGCAGGGCGGCCGCGTCGCCCGCCACCGGCCGCAGCCGGGGCCCGCACTGGCGCAGCGGCCCGGTCGCGACATCGGCGGCTAGCACCGCGGCCGCGCCGGCCGCCAGTGCTGCCCGGCCGGCGGCTCCGGTGCCAGCCCCGAGGTCGAGCACTCGCGCGCCGTGCAGGAGCGGCCCGGCCTGGCCGGCCAGAGCCGTGGCCAGCGCCGCGTAGACCGGCCCGGGCCCGGCAGCCCATGATCCCGGCACGGCGTCGTAGGCGGCCCGGATGCTGCCGGTCAGCTCAGCAGCGACCTGGCCCTGATGGCGTGGGTTTCCCACCAGGCAAGCTCCTCGTCATAACCGCCCAGCGCCTTCTCCCAGCCGAACTGGACGAGGGCACCGAGCAAGCTGAGCGCCAGCTGACGCTCCCACCAGGGCGCGGTGTCGATCCCGGCCGCCTGCAGTGCTTCCCGGTACAGCTCGATGGAGCTCTCCTTGGACTCCGGCAGGCGCCGGCAGTTGATGGCCAGATACCAGGCCAGGTCGCTGAGCGCCGGGCCGCGCCCTGGCTGCTCCCAGTCCAGCAGGACGGTGCGCCCGTCATCGTCGGTGCCCAGGTTGTCGAGCTTCCAGTTGCTGTGCACCAGAGTCTGCGGCGTACTGAGCAGCGCCTCCACCAGGGGCCCCGGATCGCGCGCCAGCGGGCCAGCGATCTCCGCGGCCGCCGGGGCTACCTCAGCCAGCATCGGCCAGCCCTTCCCCACCAGCTGCGGCACCAGGTGCTCGGAGCCGAGAGCCGCCTCGGCCTCGGCCATCCACGGCGACAGCTCCAGGTACCGGTGCATCATCGGCACTACGTCGGCCTCGGGCCCGCAGTTCCAGAATGCCGCGTGCAGCGCCGCCATGTGCCGCAGGAACTGGCGGTGCTGGCCAGCCGGAATCGGTTCATCGCCGACCGGGACCAAAAACGCACTGACGTCATGCATCAGCAGCGCGCAGCCGCCAGACGGAACTGGTCCGGGGCGCTGCTCTGATGCCGCCGCGACGATCGGCTGGTTGATGCAGGCGGGCAGCTGGTCCAGGATGCCTCGTTCCCAGAGTTCAAGTGGCGCCCCGCGCAGGCTGCCCGACGCCCGCATCGTCCAGTCGCTGGCCAGGTCCAGATGTTTCAGCACGTAGCGCTGGCCGCCGATCTCCAGGCGCTCCAGCGTCGCCCCCGACTTGCCGGGAGCGTCCGCGACCGGCTCCCGGCCGGTTGCCCGGGCGAGCAGGCCGTCCAGCGACCCTGGCCGCAGGTGCGGCGGAATCCCGGCCCGCTCAGTCATGAGCGGCCTCCATCTCCGCCAGCAGAGCCGCCGGCCAGCGGCCGCCGCAGAACACCGTATCTGCCACGATCTGATCATCCCGCACGGTCAGTACGTGCAGGTGGTGGCCGGCATGCGGAACGCCATTCTCCGACCAGCTGAGCGTATATTCCACGACTTCGGTAGCCACGCCGGGCGCGCTGCTGACGGGCAGGCGGCGGATCTCCTCGAACCGGGCCGGATCGGCGAACCAGCGGGCGTACTCGGCGCGGATAGCGTCCGCGCCGGATACCTGCATGCGCCAGTTCGGCACGGTCGCGTCCAGCGTCGCGTCAGCACTCCAGGCATCGCAGCTGCCGATCGCAGCCTTCTCGATAGCGTCGAGGAACGTGCTGATTACTTCCGTGCCAGTTACGCGGGTACCCGGCACCTGCATACTTGCCATCGTCGTCTCCTGACTGTCGGACAGGAGACGATCGTGATTTACCGGCCTTGCAGTGAGCTTGCAGCCGCGGGACTGGCTGCAGCCGCGACGGCGCGGGCCAGCCGGTCACTCAGCTGGCCCGCGCTGCCGGACGGAGCCGGATCAGGCCGCGAGCGAGGAGTAGAAGCTCGCGTCACCCTTGCGCACCACCGCGGTGTCGCCGCTGATGCCGACCGGGACCGGGCCGGCGATGGTGATGCGGTGCAGCAGCCGGGGCAGGTCGTCGTAGTCCGCGACCGCGTAGTGCTGCGTGGCCCGGTTGTCCCAGATCGCGACGTCGCCGTCGCGCCAGGACCAGCGGACGGTGTTCTCCAGCCGGGTCACCTGGCGCTGCAGCAGCTGGAACAGGTCGGCGGAGTCCACTGTGCTCAGCCCGGTGAAGCTGCGGACGAAGTGGCCGAGCAGCAGTGAGGGCTCTCCCGTCTCCGGGTGGATCCGCACGACCGGGTGCTCGGTCTCGAACTCCAGGTGCCGGAACTCGTCCCGGTACTGCTGCTCCTTCACGTCGACGCCGCCGATCTGCATGCGCTGCGCGGCGTAGTCATAGAGGTTGGAATGGACCGCGCGGAGGTTCGCGACCAGCGCCTGCAGCGCCGGGTGCAGCCGCCGGTAGGCCTCGACAGTGTTCGCCCAGACGGTGGTGCCGCCGTAGGGCGGGAGCGTGATCGCGCGCAGCACGCTGATGGCCGGGACGCGGTCGACGAACGTGACGTCGGTGTGCCAGCTGTTGGCCTTGCCCTGCTCGGAGTCGATCGGCAGGATCGCCTGACCGTCGCCGGTCACGGTCGGATGCGGCTTGGTGACCTCACCTAGCAGCTGGCCGAAGGCGAGCTGGTCAGCATCGGTCGCGTGGTACTGGTCGCGCAGGAACACCACGCGGTGCCGCAGCAGCGCGGCGCGGAACTCGGCCAGCGTGGCCGGCTCGACGTCACCGCCGATCCTGATGCCGCCGACGATCGCGCCGATCACGCCACCGACCTGGGTCACCTCGATGCGCTGGAAATCCTCGCTGGGGGGCAGGGCCACCGGGCTGTGGAGTAGCTGGGTCATCCGTCCGAGCACCTTTCGTCGTCTGCGGGCATCCTTCTCAATCTGCGCCGCATGTGGTATAAAGTCAAGTATTCCGATTAATTTACTAGCCATATAGGCCGGAGGACGGAAGCCCGGAGGACGGAAGCCCGGGGACGGGCGAGACGGCAGGCGGGGGCGAGCACTGCACTGCACCGCCCTGGGGCGCCGGGGACGCACAGCCTGGAAGGCGAGGAGAGCACGGCCGGAAGACGAGGGGACCACGACCGGAAGACGAGCACTGCACAGCCGGAATAGGCGCACGATGAGGGCCGTTGTCGCCGGAAACCGGCGGCCGGCGACGAGGCGAGTGACGGGGTCAGGACGAGTAGATGACGGTGACCGGAGCGCAGCAAGTTCACCTGGCGGCGGCGCTCGACGGCGCAGGCTGGCACCCCGCCGCCTGGCGCGAGCCGGATGCCAGGCCAGCTGACTTGCTGACCGCGGGTTACTGGGCCGATCAGGTCGCCGAGGCTGAGCGCGGACTGCTGGATTTCGTCACGATCGAGGACGGCCTGGCGCTGCAGTCCGACGACCGGTACAAGCCTGATCAGCGCACCGACCGGGTGCGCGGCCGGCTCGACGCCGTCCTCATCGCCGCCAGGGTCGCGCCGCTGACCAGCGGCATAGGGCTGATCCCGACAGTGACCGTCACGCACACCGAGCCCTTCCACATCTCCAAGGCGATTGCCACGCTCGACTGGGTCAGTTCCGGCCGGGCCGGCGTCCGGGTCAAGGTATCGGCCCGCGAGGACGAGGCCGCCCACATCGGCCGCCGCACGTTCCCGGCCGGGCCCGAGCTCATCACTGACCTGTTCGCCGAGGCGGCCGACTACGTCGAGGTCGTCAGGCGCCTGTGGGACAGCTGGGAAGACGACGCCGAGATCCGCGACGTCGCCACCGGGCGCTTCGTCGACACCGGCAAGCTGCACTACATCGACTTTGAGGGCCGCTGGTTCTCGGTCAAGGGCCCGTCGATCACGCCGCGGCCGCCGCAGGGCCAGCCTGCTGTCGCCGCGCTTGCCCACCGTGACGTGGCCTATCAGCTGCTCGCGAGCAGCGCCGACATCGGCTTCATCACGCCGCGGGATAGCGCCAGCGCCGCCGGGATCGTGGCCGAGGTCCGGGAGGCCGAGGCCCGGCAGGCCGACACCGAGGCCGGCCGAACGGGACCCGACCGAACGGGGCCAGGCCGCGCGGGCGCGCCGGTGCGGCTGTTCGCCGACCTGCTGGTGTACCTGGACGGCGACGGCAGCCGCGCGGCGCAGCGGAAGGCCAGACTCGATGACCGGGCCGGCGCGGCCTACCGCAGCGACGCGCTGACCTTCACCGGAACGGCCGCCGAACTGGCCGATCTCATCCAGGACTGGCAGTCAGCGGGGCTGACCGGCTTCCGGCTCCGGCCCGCCGCCATCCCCCACGACCTCACTCAGATCACCCGGGCGCTCGTACCTGAGCTGCAGCGACGCGGCGCGTTCCCGTCCCGGTACGAGGAGCCATCACTCCGCGCGCGGCTCGGGCTGTCCCGCCCGGCCAGCCGTTACGCCACCGCCTGAGCGCACGGGAAGGAGCCATCACCATGACGTCGCCAGCCGGCAAGCCCGTGAAGCAGGTACACCTCGCGGCCCACTTCCCCGGCGTGAACAACACCACGGTGTGGAGTGATCCGCGGGCCGGCAGTCACATCGAGTTCAGCTCGTTCGCTCATTTCGCGCGGACGGCCGAGCGCGCGAAGTTCGACTTCCTGTTCCTCGCCGAGGGCCTGCGGCTGCGGGAGCAGAACGGCAGGATCTACGACCTCGATGTCGTCGGCAGGCCGGACACGTTCACGATCCTGGCCGCGATAGCCGCCGTCACCGACCATCTCGGGCTGGCCGGGACCATCAACTCGACCTTCAACGAGCCGTACGAGGTCGCGCGGCAGTTCGCCACTCTGGATCACCTGTCCGGCGGCCGGGCCGCCTGGAACGTGGTCACCTCCTGGGATGCGTTCACCGGGGAGAACTTCCGGCGCGGCGGCTTCCTGCCGCAGGAGGAGCGCTACGAGCGGGCCCGGACGTTCCTGGCAACGGCGTTCGAGCTGTTCGACTCGTGGCAGGGAGACGAGCTCGTGGCCGACGCCGAGTCCGGCCGGTTCCTGGCCGCGCCGGGCGCGGGCGCGTTCGAGCACCACGACAAGCACTTCGACATCGCCGGGCAGTTCGACGTGCCGCGCAGCCCGCAGGGCGGCCCCGTTATCTTCCAGGCCGGCGATTCCGACGAGGGCCGCGAGTTCGCCGCGGCGGCTGCCGACGCGATCTTCAGCCGGCATTCGACCCTCGGCGACGGGAAGGCCTTCTACGCCGACGTCAAGGGCCGGCTCGCCAGGTACGGCCGCTCCCCCGACCAGCTCAAGATCCTCCCGGCGGCCACGTTCGTGCTCGCGGACACCGACGTGCAGGCGCGCGAGCTTGCCCACCAGGTCCGGCTGCAGCAGGTCAGCGGCGCGACCGCGATCGCCTTCCTCGAGCAGCTGTGGAACCGCGACCTGTCCGCCTATGACCCGGACGGGCCGCTGCCCGACATCGATCCCGATCCGGGCGAGAACACCACGGCCCGCGGCCGCGCCAGCGTGCGCATGCACCGGGACCCGGTCGCCACCGCGCGTGAGTGGCGCGCGAAGGCCGAGGCGGGCAGCCTGTCGATCCGCGAGCTGATCATCGAGGTCACCGGCCGCCAGTCGTTCATCGGATCGCCGTCGACGATCGCCGCCACGATCAACGAGTTCGTGCAGGCCGACGCGAGCGACGGGTTCATCCTGGTCCCGCACATCACGCCGGGCGGCCTGGACGAGTTCGCGGACCGCGTCGTGCCGCTGCTGCAGGAGCGCGGCGTGTACCGCACCGAGTACACCGGCAGCACGCTGCGCGAGCACCTCGGGCTCGCGCCGCGCCAGCCGGGCGGCCAGTCCCGCTCCCCGCAGCCGAGCGAAGCGGGGCGGGCAGCGTCGTGAGGTTCCTGCTCATCACGCTGATCGTGCACGCGCCGGACCCGGTGACGGGCGCGCAGACGCCGACCACCGGGCGCTTCCGGGAGGTGCTGGACAGCGCGCTGCTAGCCGAGGAACTGGGCTTCGACGGCTTCGGCGTGGGCGAGCGGCACGAGCGGCCGTTCATCTCCTCGTCCCCGCCGGTCGTGCTCAGCCACATCGCCGCGCTGACATCGCGAATCCGGCTGTTCACCGCGGTCACCACCCTCAGCCTGCTCGACCCGGTGCGCGCCTACGAGGACTACGCGACCCTCGATCACCTGTCCGGCGGCCGGCTTGAGCTCATTGTCGGGAAGGGGAACGGGGCCGCCCAGCGCGAGCTATTCCACGTGACCTCCGATGATCAGTGGGACCGGAACGCCGAGAGCTACGAGCTGTTCCGGGCGATCTGGCGGCAGCCGTCGGTCACGGCCACGCCCCGGTTCCGCCCGGCCCTGCAGGACGCCGAGGTCTGGCCCCGCCCGCTGCAGCAGCCCATCCGGGTCTGGCACGGCAGCGCCACCAGCAGGGAGTCCGTGGACCTCGCGGCGCGCTACGGTGACCCGCTGTTCTCCGCTAACGTGACCAACCCGATCGAGCCGTACGCCGAGCTGATCCGCTATTACCGCGAGCGCTGGGCCCACTACGGCCACGATCCGGCGGACATCGCGGTCGGCGCCGGGAGCGCGGGCTACTACGCCGCGCGCACCTCGCAGGAGGCGATCGAGGCGTACCGGCCGGTGTTCGCCGGCTACCTCGCGTTCCAGCGGCGGCTGGGGGTCGAGCCGGTGTTCCCGACACTGGAGGACTTCGCTGAGCGCAGCTCCGCGCTGATCGGCAGCCCGCAGCAGGTGATCGACAAGGTGCACCGGTATCACGAGCAGTTCGGGCACAGCGTGCTGCACCTGCACGCGGAGGCGGGCGGGCTGACCGCCGCCCAGCATCGCGAGTCGCTCGAGCTGTTCCAGGCGGAGATCGCGCCCGCCCTTCGCCGCGACATCCCCGATCCGCCCTGGCCGTGGGGACCCGCCGGGCAGCAGGATGACACCGAGGCGGATGCGGCCTCGTTCCCGTCTGGTGGATTGTCGGCACGACCCGCCGCCGCTGCTGGCCTGAGCACTACCGGCTGAGGAGGACGCGACTGATGGCGAACACACCGCTGGGGATCCTGGACCTGGTCCCGATCCCGTCCGGCTCCACTGCCGCCGACGCGCTGCGCAACAGCATCGACCTGGCGCAGCAGGCGGAGCGGCTGGGCTATGCGCGGTACTGGTTCGCCGAGCATCACCTGAACCCGGGCGTCGCCGGCACCTCGCCTGCCGTGGTCCTCGCGCTGACGGCCGCCGCCACCTCGACCATCCGGATCGGCTCGGGCGCCGTCCAGCTCGGCCACCGCACGGCACTGTCGACGGTCGAGGAGTTCGGCCTCATCGACGCGCTGCACCCCGGCCGGCTCGATCTCGGGCTCGGCCGGTCCGGTGGCCAGCCGCCGGCGAAGTACCTGGCCGCCGAGCCCGCACCGGACGCGACGCCGGTCGTCGACGGCCGGGCGCCGGGCGGGCTGCTGATCCCGCCGAAGTACTTCCCCGCCGCGCTGCTGAAGTCACCGCGCTTCGCCGTGCAGCGCAAGCTGCTGCAGCTGCCGAACGCCGAGCCGCAGGACTACGGCGAGCAGGTCGACGACATCCTCGCGCTGCTGCGCGGCACGTATGCGTCGGCGGACGGCATCGCGGCCCGCGCGGTTCCCGGCGAGGACGCCGCCGTGCAGATCTGGATCCTCGGCAGCAGCGGCGGACAGAGCGCCGACGTGGCCGGCCGCAACGGGCTGCGGTTCGCCGCGAACTATCACGTCAGCCCCGGCACGGTGCTGGAGGCGGCGGACGGCTACCGGGCCGCCTTCCAGCCGTCGGACGTGCTGGACAAGCCGTACGTGTCTGTGTCGGCGGATGTGGTCGTCGGGCCGGACGAGGCGACGGCGCGCGAGCTCGCGACCGGCTACGCCCTGTGGGTGCGCAGCATCCGGTCCGCCGAGGGCGCGATCGAGTTCCCGACGCCGGACGAGGCCAGGCGGCACCAGTGGACTGACGAGGACCGCGAGCTTGTCGCCGACCGCGTTGACACGCAGTTCGTGGGGTCGCCGCAGCAGGTCGCCGGTCAGCTTGAGCAGCTGCGCGAGGCGACCGGCGCGGACGAGCTGATCGTCACGACCATCACGCACGATCACGCCGACCGGGTGCGCTCGTATGAGCTGCTCGCGGAGGAGTGGGCTCGCAGGTGAGCCGAAGACACCGTAACCAGACCGGCAGCACAGGGAGGCGATCGTGAGCGTCGCAGTCGTGGTGGGCAACCCCAAGGCGCGTTCGCGCACGTACCAGGCAGCGCACATCGTGGCGGAACGGCTGGCGGGACGGCCAGCCGACGTGAGCATCGACCTCACCGAGCTCGGGCCCGCGCTGCTGGACTGGGCGGACCCTGGTGTCGCCGAGCTGGTGGCCGCCGTGCAGGCAGCGGACCTGGTGGTCGTGGCGAGTCCCACTTACAAGGCCACCTACACGGGGCTGCTCAAGCTGTTCCTCGACCGCTTCGGGGCGGGCTCGATGACCGGCACGGCCGTGCCGGTCATGCTCGGCGGCCACTGGAAGCACGCGCTCGCGCCCGAGCTCCTGCTCAAGCCAGTGCTGGTCGAGATCGGCGCGACGTGCCCGACCGCCGGGCTGTTCCTGCTCGACTCCGAGTTCGACGGCAGCGACACCCTGGACAGCTGGCTGGAACGAGCGCGCCCGCAGGTTCAGGCGACCGCGAAGGGACTGGCATGACCGGCAGCCTCAGCCAGGCTCAGCTGCGCCGGGTCTTCGCCGCCTTCCCGACCGGCGTCGCCGCGGTGGCGGCCGTCATCGACGGCGAGCCGACCGGCCTCGCGGCCAACTCGTTCGTGTCAGTGTCGCTGGATCCGCCGCTGGTGTCGGTCTGCATCGCGCACAGCTCGACCACCTGGCCCGTGCTGCGGACCGCCGGACGGCTCGGCATCAGCGTGCTCGGCGATCACCAGGAGGTCGCGAGCCGGCAGCTGAGCTCCCGCGACGGCGAGCGGTTCGCCGGCCTTGACTGGCGGGCGACGCCCGACGGCGCGCTGCTCGTCTGCGAGGCCAGCGCCTGGTTCGACTGCTCCATCGAGCAGGAGATCCCGGCCGGCGACCACGACATCGTCCTGCTGCGCGTGCATGACCTCGGCGCTTCCGAGGTAATGCCGCTGGTGTTCCACGGCAGCACCTACCGCCAGCTGCAGTCCCACGGCCAGCGCTTCAGGATCGGCGCCTGAGACCGGGACAGAGCCTGGACTCTAAGCTATTTATCCTACCGAGAAAATAGCTTATGCTGACAGCATGCACGGGCCTACTGAGCCGGACAGCGGCGAGCTGCACATCGCCATCGTCGGCGGCGGCGCGAGCGGCACCCTCACCGCGGTGCAGCTGCTCCGGCACGCGGGCGCGCAGGACCTGCCGGTGCACATCACGCTGATCGACCGCCACGGCCGGCACGGACTCGGGCAGGCCTACTCCACCAGGGACGGCGCGCATCTGCTGAACGCCATGGCCGGCCAGATGAGCGCGCTGCCGGATGACCCGGAGCACCTGCTGCGCTGGGCCAGCACCGCGGACCCGGCCCCGTCAGCCCAGCCTGCCGGCGGCGGGCGAGCGGCGCCTGGCGCAGTCAGCGCGACCACCTTCCTGCGCCGCCAGGACTACGGCAGGTATCTGCGCGAGTTGCTCGGGGAAGCGGAGCGGCAGGCGCCGCGCGGTGCGCGCCTGACCCGTGTCAGCGACGACGTCATCGCGCTGAGGCGGACTGCGGCCGATGCCGGGCGCGCGGTGCGGCTGCGCCTGGCCGGGGCACGGGCCACCGCGGGCGCCGGCAGCGCGCCGCCCGACCTGGATGCCGACTTCGTTGTGCTCGCGACCGGCAGCGCGCCGGCCCGGCTGCCGTTCGAGGTGCCGGCCAGCGAGCGGATCATCGCCGACCCGTGGCTGCCTGGCGCGCTCGACGCCGCCCTGACCGGTGACGGGAAAGGCAACGGCAGCGGCAGCGGACTGCCGGTCGTGATCGCCGGCACCGGCCTGACGATGATCGACCTGGCCATGTCAGTCAGCGCGGCCCGGCCGGCCGCGGTCGTGCACGCCATCTCCAGGCACGGCCTGCTGCCGCGGACGCATCCGGGCTCGTTCCCGTCCGATCGTCAGCTCTGGCTGCCGGTCATCTCCCGCACCACCGGACCAGTCCGGCTGGGTGACCTCATGTGGCAGGTCCGCTCCGCCATGGCCAGCAGTCCGGCCGGCTGGCATAGCGTGATGGACTCGCTCAGGCCGTACGTGCCCGGCCTCTGGCGCCGGATGCCCGAGCAGGACAAGCGGCTGTTCCTGCGGCACGTGGCGCGCTACTGGGAAGTGCACCGGCACCTGATGCCGCCCGCGACAGCGACCCGCATCACCACCCTGCGGGCGACCGGCCAGCTTGCCCTGCACCGCGGCCACGTCGTCCGGGTGACGGCGGCCCGGTCCGGCGGGCTGCGGGTCCTGGTGAACGGCGGCGCTGACACCATCGAGCTCGAGGCCGGCTGGCTCATCAACGGAACCGGCGCGACCGGCAATATCCGTTCGGCAGCCTCGCCGCTGCTGCGCGACCTGTTCGCCAGCGGGCAGGCGCGGCCCGATCCGCTCGGCCTCGGCCTCGACGCGACCAGCGGCGGTGCCGTGCTGGACGCCGCCGGCAGGCCGAGCGACGCGATCTTCACGCTCGGGCCGCCGCTGCGCGGCCTGTGGTACGAGACCACGGCCATCCCGGAGATCCGCGAGCAGGCGGCGTCACTCGCCCGCAGGATCACCAGCGCCAGCCGGCTGACCCGGCATCCCGGCAGCGCGGCCTGACGCCGGACCGCGCGGCCTGACGCCGAACCGCGCGGCCTGACGACGAACCGCGCGGCCGCGCGACGGCAGCCTCTCCACGCTCTTGCCAAACGCTGAACCGCGATTTATGACCGTAAGTACAGGGAGTCAAGGACCCCGGCCCGGCCGGGACACGCACCGACGCCGTCCTGCTCCGCGCCGAAAGGGGTCGGCCATGGCGGGCGCGCATTCAGGCGGAGGGAGCAGGCAGCTCGCATCCGGTGCGATCGGGCTCCGCGAGGTCCTGTTCCAGTCGATTACCTCGATGGCGCCAGCCGGCGCGGTCGCGCTGTCGATCGCGGCCGGCGCCGAAGTTCGCCGGCGGCGCGCTGCCCCTGTCCGTGCTGCTCGCGCTGGTCGGCTGCCTGCTGGTGGCCAGTTCCATCGGCCAGCTGGCGAAGCACCTGCCGTCAGCGGGCAGCATCTACACCTATCCGGCCGAGGCCATCCACCCCGCGCTCGGCTTCCTGGTCGGCTGGGGGTACGCGCTCGTCGAGGCGCTGATCGGGCCGCTGACGATGATCCTGTTCGGCTACCTGTTCGCGTCGGTGATGCAGACCGAGGCGAACTGGCCCTTCACGACCACCTGGGTCATCGTGATGATCCTTGGCGCGCTGATCATCGCCGTGCTGAATTTCCGCGGCGTCAAGCTCAGCGCGCGGACCGGCACCGTACTCGGCACGCTCGAGATCATCATCTTCCTCGCGCTCGCTATCTGGCTGATCATCAAGGCTGGCTCGGCGAACACCCTGAGCGTGTTCACCCTGCACTTCGCGACGATCAAGGGCTTCCACGGTTTCTCGGGCATCGTGGCCGGCTCCATCTACACGATCCTGGCCTTCATCGGCTTCGAGGCCTCGGCGCCGCTGGCCGAGGAGGCCAGGAACCCGCGCCGCACGATCGGCGTCGCCGTCCTCATCTCGTGCCTGGTGATCGGGCTGTTCTACGTGCTGACGACCTACGCCGGCGACGTCTTCTACGGGCCTACCAAGTTCGTCAGCTTCGGCAACCTCGGCGGCGGCAGCCCGTGGATCCAGCTGGGCCGCGATGCCTGGGGCGTGGGCTGGGTGATCGTGTTCATCGCCATCTGGAACTCGACGTTCGCCAACGGCAACGCCGGCACGCTTGCGGCCACCCGGACCTGGTTCGCCATGTCGCGGATCGGCGTGCTCCCCGCGCCGCTGTCGCGCACCAGCCCGGGCCGCAGGTCCCCCACAGTCGGAGTGATCGTGCAGCTGGTGATCACCCTGGCCATCGGGCTGCCGATCGGGCTGCACTTCGGCCCCACGACCGCGTTCGTGTTCCTGGCCACGATCCTGACCGGCATCATGATCGCGATCTACATGATCTTCAACCTGTCCTGCCTGATGTACTACGCGCGGCGTGCCCGGCCGGAATTCAACTGGCTGCTGCACGGCGTCATCCCGGTGCTCGGGATCGTGGCCTTCCTGCCGGCCTGGTTCACGGCCATGGGCATCGGGGGGTCGGTACTCAAGTTCGTGGCGCCGCTTCCCTACCCGCTCAGCGAGGCCGGCCTCGCGATCACCATCTGGTACGTCATCGGGATCATCGCCCTGATTTACCTTTACGCTAGGCATCCTGCGCGCCTGGGCGAGATGCGGCGCGTCTTCGATGAGGAAGCGGCCGTGCCTGCCGCCCAGCCGGTCGCCACTGGGGAGGCCGCGTGACCGCAGAAGAGGGCTACCTCGACGTTCCCGGCGGCCGGGTCTGGTACCGGTCAGTAGGCGAACGCGGCAGTGCGACCCCGCTGCTCTGCCTGCACGGCGGACCCGGCTTCACGCATTACTACCTGGAGGCCCTGGAGGCACTGGCCGACCGCCGCCAGGTGATCTTCTACGACCAGCTCGGCTGCGGCAACGCCGACCGCCCCGACGACGTGTCGCTGTGGACCGTCGGCCGGTTCGTCGAGGAGCTCGCTCAGGTCCGGGCCGCGCTCGGCCTCGGCGAGCTGCACCTGTTCGGCAGCTCCTGGGGCGGCATGCTGGCCATGCAGTACGTGCTCGACCGCCAGCCGGAGCTGCGCAGCCTGATCCTGTGCGGCAGCCCGGCGAGCATGATCCGCTGGGTCGCCGACTGCGACGAGCTGCTCGCCGCCGAGCCGGAGGAAGTACGCGAGGTGATCCGCCAGCACGAGGAGGACGGGTTCACCGCCTGCCCGGAGTACCAGGCCGCCATTCTCGGCTTCTACCGGGCGCACGTCTGCAGGCTCAGCCCGTGGCCGGCCTGGAGCGGTCCTTCGCCGAGGCCGGCTACCAGGTCTACAACACGATGAACGGGCCGAGCGAGTTCACGGTCACCGGCACGCTGAGGACCTGGGACATCATGGACCGCCTGGGCGAGATCTCGGTCCCGGCGCTGCTCGTCGGCGGCCGCTACGACGAGTGCACTCCCGGTCACCTGGCCGAGATGGCGAAGCGGATCAGCGGTTCGCAGCTGGAGATCATCGAGGACGCCTCTCATCTGTGCTTCGCCGAGCAGCCCGCGGTGTTCAACGACCTGGTCAACGCGTTCCTTGAGGAGAACGACAACCCATAAGGCCGGGAACGGGCTGCCTGTACCGCCTGCTGCCCCCGGCGCGCGCCCGCCTGCGGAACCCGGGGCCGGCCGGGGACGCTCAGCTGTCAGGTGCGCTGATCAGGGCTCACGGAGTCGAGCAGCCCGCGCAGTGTCGCGGTGTAGCTGTCAAGCGCCGTCCGCCCGTCCGGGGTGAGCCAGATCGCGGTCACCGCGCTGACGCCGGCACCCGACTTGGAGGTCGCTACGTAGCCCGCGTCTTCCAGCTTGCGCAGATGCGTGATGAGGTTGCCGGGCGTGAGCCCGATCAGGTCCTGCAGCCGGGTGAACGTGAGGGTGTCGCCCGCCGGCAGCGTCGCCAGCGTGACCACGATCCGGAGCCGCGCGGGCGCGTGGATGACCGGGTCGAGCGCGCCGTCGGTCATGAGCGCCTCAGCCGCAGCCCGATGCCGGCTATCAGCAGCAGCGACGTGCCTCCGGCGAGCGCGGTGACTCCCCACACCGCGGCCGGCCCGGCGAACCCGGCGCCGGCTCCGACTGCCAGCAGCCAGAGTCCGAGGCCGAGCACGGACCACTCCTGCCGCAGCGCGGAACTGGCCGCGATCACGACGCCGGCGAGCAGGGTGGGCGCGGCCGCGCCGTACACGCCGATGACACCGCGGCTGGCGCCGGCATGGTCCAGTGCTGCCTCGAGGATCAGCACTCCGGCGAAGCCGGCGAGATACGACATCAGCAGGATGCGCCGGTGCAGTGCGGACAGGCCCCCGATGCCGCTCGCGGCCCGGCCGACAAGGATGACCGTGACGATGGCGGCGGCCGCCACGATGGCGATCAGCTCCATCAGGGCCGCCGGCGTCGGCCCGGAATAGGGCTGCTGCCCCCGCACCGACAGCCAGATCGCGCCGTCAGCGGCCAGCCAGGCAACGCCCCACACTGCGAACAGAACCGGGCGCCTGACAACGAGCGCGCGCACAGCCCGGGCGCTCGCCTCCTGCATGATCGCCGAGGCACTCTGCATGTCCAGTTCCTGGCCGGTGCCCTGGTCCTCGTCCATGTTCCCTCTCTCCTGTCGCTGTCCACGTCGCTGCCGTGCCCTGGCCGGCCGTGCGCCGGCCAGGCGGGTTACCAGATCAGCGGGATGAGCCGCTTGTGTGCCGCGGCATAGTGCCGGTAGCGGTCGTCTAGCGCGCTGAGCAGCGCCCGCTCTTCCGTGCGGATCCGCCAGATGATCATCGTCACGGTAAACAGGACGATGGCCGCCATGCTGATCCAGTTGCCCCAGATGATGCCGATCCCGAGGGTGGCCAGAACGCCTCCGGCATAGCCGGGATGGCGCAGCAGCCGGTACGGGCCGCTGGTGACAACCGGCTGGCCGGGACTGACCCGGACCGAGAACGTGAAGTACTGGCCCAGCGCCTGGAACGACCACAGCCGCAGCGTGATGCCGATCGCCATCAGGGCCAGCCCGGTGGCAAAGCAGGCGGCCGGGTAGCCGATCGCGGCGCCGGGCGCGACATGCGGGGCGAGGAGGAAGATGGCCACGACGACGACGGCACCAGCCCAGAAGGCCGGCCAGTAGCTGCGCTGCCCGGCCCAGGCAGCCGACGCGCGCCATTGCCGCTGCCTCAGCAGCTCAATGAGTTCCGCGCCGTACCAGCCGAAGAGCACGAGCAGGTACAGCAGGCCGATCGCGTGGGTCTCGTAGTAAGGCTTCACGGCTACCTCCCGAGTTAACTTTGCGTTTCAAAGCTAGGCTACTTTGCAGTTCAAAGTCAAGCCGTTAGCAGCGCGATGGCAGGATGTGAGCATGACGAGCGAGCGGATTGAAGTTCAGCGGACAATCGGGGCTGACCCGGCGGCGATCTTCGCGGTGCTGCGCGACCCGCAGGGTCACGTCGCCATCGACAGTTCCGGCATGCTGCAGTCCGCCGAGGGCGAGCCCGTCACCGCTGTCGGCGACAGCTTCGTGGTGCACATGGACCGCGAGGCGCTCAACGACTTCCCCGAGCTTGGCCGCTACGACGTGACGGTCACGATCAGCGCGTTCGAGCCCGACCGGGAGATCGCCTGGACGATCCTCGGCCAGATCCGCCCGCAGATCGGGCACGTGTACGGCTACCGGCTCGAGCCCGCCGACGGCGGGACGGTGGTGACCTCGTATTACGACTGGTCCGAGATCGACCCGCAGTGGCGCGCGGCCGGCATCTTCCCGGTGATCTCCGAGGGCGCGCTGCGGGCGACCCTCGGCATCCTGGCCAGGACCGTCGCCCGCGGGGGCGTCGCGGGCAGCACGACTGCCTGACCCCCTTAAGCCGAGTATTCCTATCGATTATCCTGGTTGTGTCCGCAGCGTGCTGAGCACGCATCGCCGGTAGCGACTGGGAGCAACCCGTGAGCACTGAATTCCTCTGGTACATCCCGAACACCGTCGAGGCTGGCCATCGCGGCGACGACGAGACGAACCAGTGGACGAGCCTGGACCTGTCCGCCGAGCTCGCGCAGAGTGCCGAGGACCACGGGTGGGCCGGAGCACTGCTCGGCACCGGCTGGGGCCGTCCCGACACGTTCACGGTGGCCACCACGCTGGCGGCCCGCACGACCAGGTTCAAGCCGCTGATCGCGATCCGGCCGGGCTACTGGCAGCCCGCTCACTTTGCCAGCGCGGCCGCGACACTCGACCAGCTGAGCCGGGGCCGGGTCCTGGTCAACATCGTGAGCGGCCAGGACAACCTCGCGGCGTACGGCGACGCCGAGGGCGACCAGGCCGAGCGGTACGCCAGGACCAGGGAGTTCATGCAGCTCGTCCGGCGGCTGTGGACCGAGGAAGGCGTCACGTTCCGCGGACGGTACTTCGCCGTCGACGGGTCGACGCTGAGCCCGCGCCCGTACGGAGCGCAGCACAGCCGGCACCCGCGCCTGTACTTCGGCGGCGCGTCGGCCGCGGCCGAGCAGGTCGCGGCTACCGAGGCCGATGTGCAGCTGTTCTGGGGCGAGCCGCTGGACGGCGTCGCCGAGCGGATCGGCAGGCTCAGGGCGCTCACCCAGTCTCTCGGCCGGGCGCACGCGCCGCTGGAGTTCGGGCTGCGCATCACCACGCTGGTCCGCGACACGACCGAGGAAGCCTGGCGCGACGCCGAGGCGAAGGTGGCGAAGATGGCCGCGAGCTCCGGGAAGAACCTCAGTGACGGTCACCAGCGCAGGGCCGTCGGCCAGGCCCGGCTGCTCGACCTGGCGGAGCGGGGCGAGGTGCTCGACTCCTGCCTCTACACCACGCCCGGCAGGTTCGGCGCCGGCGGCGCGTGGACCACCTGGCTGGTGGGCAGTCACGACGAGGTGGCCGCGGCGCTGCGGAAGTACCAGGACCTCGGCATCACGCATTTCGTGCTGTCCGACACTCCGTACCGGGACGAGGTGGTCCGTGTCGGCGACCAGCTGCTCAGCAGGCTGCGCGACCCGGTTTCCGTCTGACGGCGTCCAGCCGGCCGCGGCTGATGTCAGCGCGACGGACGGGGCATGCGGAGCCAGACTGTCGTGTCCGGCGGCAGCATTCCCCCGCCCGGCGGGCCCCCGTCCAGCGGGCCCCCGTCCAGCGGGCCGCTGGCCAGCAGGACCCCGTCGTGCGCCGGCAGCACCACGGGACCGGCGGAGATGTTGACGACGCAGCGGACGCCCGTGCCGCGGACGCCAGTGCCCCGGACGCCAGTGCCCCGGACGCCAGTGCCCCGGACGCCCGTGCCGCGGACGCCCGTGCCGCGGACGAAGGCCAGCACGCCGGGCGCGGACGGCAGCCAGCTCATCGGCCCGTCGCCGAGCGCGGGCTCGGACTTGCGGATGGACAGCGCGGCCCGGTACAGCTCGAGCATCGAGCCCGGGGCGCCGGTCTGCGCCGCCACCGTCAGGTCGCGCCAGTCCTTGGGCTGCGGCAGCCACGGCTCCGCGACCGCTCCGGCCGGCTCGAAGCCGAACGGCGGCTCCGCTCCCGACCACGGCAGCGGCACGCGACTGCCGTCCCGGCCGGGGTCCGCGCCGGCCGTCCGCCGCCAGATCGGGTCCTGCCGCCGCTCGTCCGGGATGTCCTGCACTTCCCAGAGGCCGAGCTCCTCGCCCTGATAGACGTAGACCGAGCCGGGCAGCGCCAGCGTGAGCAGGGCCGCCGCACGCGCCCGCCGCGTGCCGAGCTCCAGATCGACGGGGAGGCCGTGAAAGTACGGCCGCCGCTGCAGGCTGAAAGCGGTGTCGGGACGACCGAGCCGGGACACGATGCGGTCGACGTCATGGTTGGACAGCACCCAGGTCGCCGGCGCGCCCGCCGGGGCATTGAGCGCCAGCGTGCTGTCGATGACCTCGCGTAGCTGCGCGGCGTCCCAGGGGCAGCTCAGGTACGGAAAGTTGAACACGGTGTGCAGCTCGCCCGGGCTGACGTACCGGGCCAGCCGGACCGCGTCCGGAACCCAGATCTCGCCGATCAGCACCCGGCCGTCGTACTCGTCCGCCACGGTCCGCCAGGACCGGTAGATCTCGTGCACGTCGTCGCGATCGGAGAACGGATGCGCCGGGCCGGGCAGCTCGTCCGGGCTGACCTCGGGCAGCGCGGCATCCTTGGTCAGCAGAGCGGCCGAGTCGATCCGCACGCCGTCAGCACCGCGGTCGAACCAGAACCGCAGCACGTCCTCGAACTCGGCCCGTACCGCCGGGCTGGCCCAGTTGAAGTCCGGCTGCTCGGGAGCGAACAGGTGCAGGTACCACTCACCCGGTGAGCCGTCCGCCTCGGTGATCCTGGTCCAGGCAGGCCCCCCGAAGATGGACTGCCAGCCGTTCGGCGGCAGCTCACCGCTAGCGCCGCGGCCGGGCCTGAACCAGAACCGGTCTCGCTCGGCCGAGCCCGGCGGCGCGGCGAGCGCCGCTGTGAACCACGGGTGCTGATCGGAGCCGTGATTGGGGACGACGTCAATGATGATCCTGATGCCGAGCCCGTGCGCCTCGGCGATCAGCGCATCAGCGTCCGCCAGCGTGCCGAAGGCCGGCTCGATGCTGCGGTAGTCAGAGATGTCGTACCCGGCGTCCGACATGGGCGAGGGGTACCACGGGTTGAACCAGATCGCGTCGATGCCCAGGCCGGCCAGGTAGCCAAGGCGCGCGCGGACGCCGGGCAGGTCGCCGATGCCGTCCCCGTTGCCATCAGCGAAGCTGCGCACGTACAGCTGGTAGATAGCGGCGCTGCGCCACCACGCTGCCCCCGGCGCGGCTGGCCGGCCGGGCCCGCGAGATCCGAGTCCGTGCGATCCGAGGTCGACCACGAGAACCTGCTTTCTGAGTGCGAATCTGGCATGACGCGGCCGACCGCCCGGCCAGCCCGGCCGGCGGGGTCGCTGGTAAGCGGATGGGTGCCGCGCGGGGATGCGGCCGGAGCCGGACCGGCGGCTACCCTCGGATTCCTCCTGCGGTCAGCCCGGCCATGATGTTGCGCTGGAAGATAAGGAAAAACACGATGGTCGGGATCGCCGCCATCGCGGACGCGGCAATGATCAGGTTCTGTGGCGTGGCGCCGTAGGCTGCCTGCCAGATCCCGACGCTCAGCGACTCCCTGGTCGGGCTGTAGCCGTACTCGGCCAGGAGCGGCCAGAGGAAGTCCTTCCAGACCGCGACCAGCGCGAAGATCGACACGACCCCGATAATCGGCCGCGATATCGGCAGCACGATGCGCCACAAGATCTTCAGGCGGGACGCGCCGTCGATCGAGGCGGCGTCGAGGTAGTCAGCCGGAATCGAGTCGAAGAACCGCTTGAGCAGGAAGATGCTGAACGCGTTGGCGACCGACGGCAGCCAGATTGCCTCCGGGCTCCCGATCAGGTTCCAGTGCAGGAGGGGCTCGTCAGCCATGGTTACGTACTGCGGGATGACCAGCACCGTGCTCGGGATCATCAGGGTGGCGAGCATCAGGAAGAGAATCGCGTTCCCGAGGAAGGGCCGCAGTTTCGACAGCGCGTACGCGGCGGTCACGTCAAAGACAAGCTGGAACGCCAGCGCGCCGAACGCGTAGTACAGCGTGTTCCACAGCAGCCTGGCCATGTCCACCCGGTCCCACGCCTGGACATAGGTGCTGGGGTAAATGTGATGCGGGTAGAGCGTCGGCGGGGTGGCGATCGCTTCCTGGGTGGACTTCAGGCCGTCGCTGAACAGGAAATACAGCGGCCCGATGAAGATCAGCGTGAAGACCACGATGACCAGCGTCAGCACGATCCGGTAGGCGATCTTGCCGGAGCGCCGGTTGAGTTGGGCGCTGGATATCAGCGTCCTCGTGCTGCCGCTCGTCTCCCGGCGCCGCCGCGCCCCGTCCGGCCCGGCAGCCCTCACGCTGGCGGTGCTCAGTACTGCCACCTCGGTCCCTCCCTCATGCCCTGCGCTCGCGGGTGGCCCAGAGGAACCCGCCGGAGAAGACGGCGAGCACCAGCATGAGCATCACGCCCAGGGCCGACGCGGCGTTGTAGTTGCTGGAGCCACTCAGCTGGAACGCGTACTGATACATGAGCATCACAACGGACTCGGTGTTGTCTCCGACGCCGCCGCCGCCGTTGGTCAGCACAAAGGACTCGACGAACATCTGCATGGTCGCGACGATCTGCAGCATCAGCAGCATGATCAGGATCAGCCTGGTCTGCGGGATCGTGATGTGGCGGATGCGCTTGAACAGGCCAGCACCATCCAGCTCGGCGGCCTCGTACAGCTCGCCGGGGATGTTCTGGAGCGCGGCCAGGTAGATCAGCGTGGCGCCGCCCATGTTCATCCAGGTGGACGCGATCACCACCGAGATCATCGCGATGCTGATAAATCCGGTGCCTGGCTGGAACACCCATTGCGACGTCGGCAGGTGCAGTGTGTGCAGGATGTCGTCGAACAGGCCGTACTGCGGGTTGTAAAACAAGGCGAACAGCAGCAGCGCCGAGGCGGGCGGCAGCATGACCGGCAGGTAGACCAGCACCCGAAGGTAGCCCCGCGCGTGCCGCAACTCATTCAGCAAGATCGCTACGCAGAACGGGACCGCGTATCCGATGACGAGCGCGAGCAGACTGAATTCCAGCGTGTTCCGCCAGGCCAGCCAGAACGTCGGGTCGTGGATGATGCGGTCGTAGTTGACCCAGCCAGCCCAGGTGTAGCCGCCCCCGTACACCGCCTTCTGGAAGCTCAGGATCACTTCGCGGACGATCGGGTACCAGGAGAAGAAGGTGAAGCAGAGGACTGCGCCGATAAGGAAGCCGTACGCCGACAGATTCCTCCTGACCTTCTGCCCGAACCGGCCCGTGGTCACCCGGCTCGGGGCCGCTTGCCGGGCACTCGCCTTGCGCAGCGTCGCGACATCCGCCATCAAGTCTCCCTGTTGCCTTCAAGCCGGGGTTAGTGCGTGGGGGCCGGCCCCGCTTTCCGGCCCCCACGCGTGCGTTATCCGGGATTCCCGATTGCGCCGCTACGAGCTGAACTGCAGCAGCGTGTTGACATTCGTCGCTGACGTCTTCAGCAGCGCCGGGATGTTGACGTTCGGCTCGGTGAGCACGGCCAGCATCATCGGGTCCAGCGTCTTGTAGACAGCCTGGGCGTCGAACGGCTCGCCGTCGCTGACCTCGTTTGCATCGACGTAGGCCTTGTAGTACGAGGTGTTGATCGTCGCGTACTTGTCCCGCAGCGCCTGGACCTGCGCGCCGGCCGAGCCGTCGAACAGTGACGGCTCGTCGAAGCCGACCGGCAGCCCGTCCGCCTTCTGCCTGGCGTAGTTGAAGGTCACCCCCTGGCCCGGCGTCAGGTCCTCGAAGTCGATAAACTTGATGCCGGCCTTGATCTGCGCGGGCGTGTCGTACTTGGCGAAGATGTAGGCATTGCCGCCGCCGAGCGAGCCAGCCGGCTTGCCGGTCAGGCTGGGCAGCGGGCCCATGCCGATGTCGTTGATGTTGCCCTTGTCCGTCGGCACGATCACGTTGTAGATGTCGTCCGGCGCGGCAATGTACATTCCGAGTTTGCCGGCACCGAACTGCGCCTGGAGCGCTCCCCAGGCAAGGCCCTGCGTTTTGCTCATGGCGTTGTCGGTGAACCGCAGCGTGTGCAGCGCCTCCAGGATCGCAAGGCCGTTGGAGTTGTCGAACTCCGCCACCGGCGGGACGGCGTTGGCATTGAGGGTCGAGCCGCCGAGTGCGTCCATGTAGGACGCAAAATGCCAGCCGCCGTTGTTGCCTGCGCTGTAGTCGCCCCAGCCCTCAATGCCGTTCCCGAGCTTTGCGATCGCCTTGGCGTCCGTCTCCACCTGTGCCCAGGTCGTCGGCGGGTCGTTCGGGTTCAGTCCCGCCTCACTGAACAGTTTGCGGTTGTAGACCAGGCCCTGGGTGTAAGTGTTGGTCGGCAGGCCGTAGATGGTCTTGCCCGCAGTCACGGCCCTCATTGCGCTCGGCACGATGTCCTTGAGCGTTGGCACGGTCGTGGAGTTCACGTACGAGGTGATGTCGGCGGCCTGGCCAGCGGTCAGGACCTGCGGCAGGTCCGTGAAGTCGATGTAGAAGATGTTCGGCTCAGTCCCGGCCCGCAGCTGCGCCGTGAAGACGGGAAGGTTTGTGCAGGGGTAGTTGTAGACGCTCTTGATCGTGATGTTCGGGTTGGCCTTCTCGAACGTCGCGACGTCCTGGACCCATTGCTTGTGCTGTATCGGGTTCTGGGCCTGAGTCGGCGCGCAGTTGATGCTGACGGTGACATTCCCGCCCGACGAACTAGCGTTGCTGCTCGAGCAGGCCGCAGCCCCGAGCCCAAGCACCGCCACGGCCGAGACCGCAGCTAGCACGCGACTGCCAGACCGCCAGTGAAGCTGTCTGCTCATCGATCAATCCTTCTTCCTTGGGCTGAACGTGGGCGATCGTGCGCGCCCGCAGCCGCGGTGGCAGCAGGCGCGTGCCCGCCGGTCAACGTCGGGGAATGATCCCGAATAAGACTGACTTGCGCTACGCCTGTGGGCGCATGTTTTGTTGGACCGAACATACTGAGACGGACATCTGAGAGCAATATATTGATGAAAAATTGCAAGGACACAACTTGATATCGCTGATCTGGTGACTTCACGGACGAGTCGGACGCTTACGTCGCGTTCAGGAGGATTTGCTGCGCTGAGCTGGCCGGATCCGGGCAAGGCGGACGACTGAGCATCCGAGGCTGGTGACCCAGGTCACGCAAGCCGTTACCCCCGGGTGTCGTATTGTTGCGGCATGACACGGACTCCCGCGCGCCGGCTAGCTGAGGTCGCCCAGAAGGTCGGCGTCAGCGAGGCCACGGTGAGCCGGGTGCTCAATGGCAAGGCAGGCGTGTCCGACAGCACCAGGGAAGCCGTGCTCACCGCCCTTGACGTGCTCGGCTATGAGCGCCCGACCCAGCTGCGCGGCGAGCGCGCCCGGCTGATCGGCCTGGTGCTGCCCGAGCTTCAGAACCCGATCTTCCCTGCGCTCGCCGAGGTCATCGGCGGCGCGCTGGCCCAGCGCGGCTTCACACCGGTGCTGTGCACCCGGACTGCCGGCGGGCTATCCGAGGCCGACTACGTCGATATGCTGCTCGACCAGCACGCGTCCGGCGTGGTCTTCGCGGGCGGCCATTACGGCGAGATGGCGGCCCCGCACGATCACTACCGGCTGCTGCACGGACGCGGCGTCCCGGCTGTGCTGGTGAACGCGGCCATCGACGGGCTCGACTTCCCGATCGTTGCCACTGACGACGTGACCGCCGCCGGCCAGTCATTCCGCCACCTGGCGTCACTTGGTCACAAGCGCATCGGCATCGTCGTCGGCCCGGAGGATCACATGCCGTCGCGGCGCAAGCTGGCAGCCTTCACCGAGCACGCGCAGCGCGCAGGCCTGCAGGTCGCACCGGTTGAGCACGCGCTGTTCTCGCTCGAGGGCGGCCAGGCCGCCACGACCCGCATGCTCAGGCACAGGGTGACTGGCATTATCTGCGCGAGTGACGTGCTGGCACTCGGGGCGATCCGCGCTGTGCGGCGGGCCGGCCTGTCGGTGCCGGGCGATGTGTCCGTCGTGGGCTTCGACGATTCTGGCTGGCTGAACTGCACCGACCCGCCACTGACCACGATCAGGCAGCCCATCGAGGCGATGGGGAAGGCCGCAGTCGCCCTGCTGGTCAATCAGATGGAGAGTGTCTCGTCCTATCCGGAGGAGCTGCTGTTCGAGCCCGAGCTCGTCGTCCGCGGGTCCACCGGGCCCGCTCCGGCGCAGGACGAGCCCGCGCCGGCCGGTGCCGACGGCGTCACCGCCATTATCTGACCCAGCGTCGCAATAACGCGACTGTCAGCCGCAAGGGCGCCCCGGCGGAAACTCCGCCAGACCGCTGCCGCGCGTCAGCCCGGCGTTACATTCCAGCCTGGCAGGTGAACGGATCCGGACTGCTGAGGATCAGCCCGCCCGCGCTCGCAGGCAGCCCGGCCAGGCGTCACTCCGAGCCGCGAAGCAGGCGGTCAGCCGCCGTCCGGCCAGCGTGCGCGGTGCGGTGCAGGAAGTCGGCGACCACCGTCAGGTCGGCCTCGGAGTAGCCGCTGAGTATCTCATCCAGTGCCGGGTTCATGCCGGAGTCCACCAGGTAGAGCCTGAGGATCTCGGCTCCCCTGCCGCGCTCTGCCCTGACAAGGACACCGCGGCGGTCAGCCGGGTCGCGGTCGCGGGCGATCCAGCCCCCTCGCTCCAGCCGGTCCAGGACGCCCGTCAGGGTCGCCGGGTGCAGCCCGGTACGGCGGGCTAGCGCGGAAGGGCTGAGCGGGCCGTGGCGGGTAATGACATCCAGGCATTCCAGGTCGCCGTCGCGCATGTCGAGACGGCCGCCGACGCTGTGGTTGAGCCGGGACAGCTGAGATCCGAGCTCTCGCAGCGAGTCCTTCACGGCGCGGCTCAGCTGCCGTCGCTGCGGGCCGCTGCCGTTGCCGTTGCCCACTGACCGCTCCGTCGCCGTCGATGCCGCCCGGCCATCCGGGCAGGCTCATGTATTACGAAACTCGTATGATATGCTTCTCGTATTATACGAACCTCAGAGTCAATGTACTCGGGAGCTGCGCAGCAGCGGGCAGGAGCGCACCATGAAAATCACCATCTTCGGCGCAACCGGCGGAGTCGGGGCGTGCCTGGTGCAGGAGGCGCTGGCAGCGGGACATCAGGTCACGGCCGTCGTCCGGGATCCGGCCCGGCTCACCGTCGCGCCCCCGGACGGGCAGGCAGGCCAGATGCTCCGGGTCCTGACCGCCGACGTCATGGATCCCGCAGCGATCGGGCCGGCCGTCGAGGCGGCAGACGCAGTGCTCACGGCAGTCGGACCGCGCGGGACAGGCCCGACGAGCGTCATCACGGACAGCGTCCGCAGCATCGTCGCCGCTATGCAGAAGGCCGGCACGGCGCGGCTGATCATGGTCAGCGGATCAATCGCCGCCGACGACGGCGGCTTCCTCCTGCGGTCGCTGGTGAAGCCAGCGGCGCGGCGCACCTTCCTGCGGCACGTCTGCGCGGACATGCGCGCGGCCGAGAGCGAGGTCGAGACCAGCGGCCTGGACTGGACGATTGTCCGGCCGCCGCGGCTGACCAGCAAGCCGGCCTCGGGCTCGTACCGGAGCGCACCGGAGGGCAGCCCGCCGCGCGGTCTCAGCATCTCGCGCGCCGACCTGGCGGCGTGCCTGCTGGCCCTGCTCGGCGACCCGGCCACCGTCCGGCAGCACATCGGAGTTGCCAGCTGACGGGCGGGCCCGGCGTCAGGACAGCACGCGCCGCCGGAAGTTGCGCAGCCCGATGGCGAGGAAGACGGCGCCGAATCCCACCACCACCGGGTAGATCACGTACAGGTGCATGTGCGGCGCGGTCGTGAAGGCCGCGCGCATGCCCTCGTTCACGTAGATGAGCGGGTTGATGAGCACGACGGTCTGCAGCCAGTGCCACCCGCCGACGGTGACCGGAGCCAGCTTGGTCCAGGAATAGTAGGTGCCGCCGAGAAACGTGATCGGCAGGATGATGAAGCCGAACATCAGCCCGATGTTCCGCGGCTCGAAGCTCGTGCCCAGGACGAGGCCGAGTCCTGCCATCGCGACGCAGGCGAGCGGCACGAAGGTCAGGATCAGCAGCCAGTGCAGGGTCAGGTGCGCCTCCACGCCAGGCGCGTGGACGACCGAGGCGATCGGCAGCACGATGATCGCGGACAGCACGCCCTGAGCCGCGGCGGACAGCACCTTGGCGATTGCCACCAGCCAGATCGGGCACGGGGCCTGGACCCGGTCCTCGATCTCCCTGGTGAACCCGAACTCCTGCGCCATCACCAGGGCGATCGACTGGACACCCTGGAACATCACCGAGATGCCCACGACGCCGGGCACCAGGATGGTGGCGAAGGCCGACTCCTCCGCAGGGCCGTGTCCCCCGATGCCCTGGCCGATCTTGGGGAAGACGTACAGGAAGACGAAGCACAGCAGGAATGGCTGGATGACAGTCCGCACGACGAATTCCCACAGGTGCTTGCGCAGGACCACCACATCCCGCAGCATCAGCGCGCCCAGCGCGGTCCAGCTCGCGGCGGCCACCGACCGCGTGGGTCCGCCCCCGATCGCCGCGGGCTGCGGTCTGGCCTGGGAGGTCACGGACGTGCTCATTCGTCCCTCAGTTCCTTGCCCGTCAGGTTGATGAAGACGGTCTCCAGGCTCGGCTCGGCCACCGACAGGTCGGCGAGGTCGAAGCCGCCGCGCTCGGCAGCCAGGACGATCCGCGGGATCAGCCGGTCCCGGCCCTTGACGTGCAGCTCGAGGCCGCCGTCGACAAGTCGCGTCCGCGTCACTCCCTCGACGTCGGCGCTCAGCAGCTCAGCGAGCTTGCCGGTGTCGCCCGTCGTCCGCACCGAGACCACATTGTCGGCCCCGATCGACTGCTTGAGCGCCGCCGGGGTGTCCAGCGCGAGGATCCTGCCGTGGTCCATGATCGCGACCCGGTCACAGAGGTGGTCCGCTTCCTCCATGTAGTGCGTGGTCAGCAGAATCGTCTGGCCCGCCAGGTGCAGCTCGCCGAGCAGGTCCCAGAGCGCGAGCCTGCTCTGCGGATCCAGGCCTGCTGTCGGCTCGTCCAGGAACAGCACTGACGGCCGGTGGAAGATCGCCCGCGCGACCATGAGGCGCTGGGCCATCCCGCCTGACAGCGCGTACACCGACGCCTTCGCCCAGCGGGATAGCTGGAACTGCTCCAGCAGCTCGGTGGCGATGCGGCGCGAATCCCGGGCGCCGATGCCGAACAGCCGCCCGTGAAAGTAGAGGTTCTCCCAGACAGTCAGCTGCCGGTCCAGCGTGTTCTGCTGCGACACGATCCCGCTCAGCTGCTTGGCCAGCGCCGGATGAGTGGCAACGTCGATGCCCGCCAGCAGCGCGCGGCCCGACGTCGGGACCACGCGGGTAGTCAGCATGCCGGCCGTCGTGGTCTTCCCGGCGCCGTTCGGACCGAGCAATCCGAAGATCTCGCCCGTCCGGACGTCGAGGTTCAGCTTGTCGACCGCCGCGAAGTCCGCGCCGGGATAGACCTTCGTCAGGTCCTCGGTGTGAATAACCCCGGCCGCCGCGGCGCCCGCGACATCGGTCATCCTGGCCTGCGCAGTGCTGATCGCAACCTTCTCTCCGTGCCCGCCGGCCGCGCTGGCCGACTCTGGCCATGCTACTTTCCCGCGGGCCGCCGTCGCCGAGAGCGGTGTCGGGCCGGACTGGAGGCGCCCCCGGCCGCCGGAAGCTCGCTAAAGAACAGGTAACGGCAGGCTGATGGGATAGTCATGGTGCTGTCCTCATGCGCAGGCCACGCGCCCATGCCGGATATCTTCTGGTCATGCTGACTCGGCTCACCTCGCTCGTGCACATCGACTTCGCGCCGCGGCACCGGCAGCCCAGCTGGGCCCGCGTGCTGCTCGCGTCGATCGCGGCGATCGCCGGGTCACTGGCAGTGGACGCGCTGCTGGTCGTGATCGGCCAGGCGGTATTCCCCTCGACAAAGGGCTACGTGCACTTCCAGTTCCATGACTACGCCAGGCTCACCGTCATCGGCGTCATCATCGCCTGCATCGGCTGGCCGATCGTGACCAGGGTCAGCTCAGAACCGCGGTGGGTCTTCCTGCGCTCGGCGATCCTCGTCACGCTGGTCCTCTGGCTGCCGGACGTCTACATCCTGGTCAAGGGACAGCCGGCCAGGGCCGTGGCGGTCCTGTTCGTGATGCACCTGGCGATCGCCGTCGTCACCTACAACTGCCTGGTCCGGCTGGCTCCCGTCGGCCCGGCCGAGGAGACCGTGCACGGCCAGCCGCCAGCCGCCAGGCACGCCAGTCACCGCGCCTGACCCAGCCCGGCCGACCTTTCGCCGGGCCCCGGAGCGGATCAGGTGCTCACGCGCTCGTCCAGGGCAGCCAGGTACGCGCGCATCGTGGCGACGACAGTCGCCCGCTCGCCTGGCGTCAGCGCGGCCAGCACCTCTGTCCAGGCAGTGGCGCTGCCGGACAGCCACTCCGTGATCGGCGCCGCGTAGTCCGGTGCGATCGCGACGATTCTGCGTCGCCGGTCGGCGTCGTCCTCCTCGCGCATCAGGATGCCGTGCCGGGACAGCCCGCCGACCATGAGGCTGACGGTGGTGGGCGCCACTTCCAGCCGGTCAGCCAGCTGGCTCACCGTCAGCGGCCCGTCGTACTGCAGGTAGGCCAGCAGGGCGAGGTGCCGGGGAGCGAGGTCCAGGCCGCGCAGGGCGGCCGGGATCGGCAGTCGCTTTGCCCTCCCGACCAGCCGCGGCATCAGGAGCAGCATCGATCGCACTGCCCGCGCCGTCGTCATCACGTCGTTGGCGGTCATCTCGTCAGCCTGTTACCTTTGCAGTCAAATCTATTTTGGGAGCAAATGGAGGACTCGACTATGCCACACCTGACGGCGCGCGTGCCCGAGGCACAACTCGCCGGACAAGAGCAGGCACTGATCTCTGCCCTGACTGATGCGGTCGTGCAGGTGTACGGCGAGTGGGCTCGCGACCTCGTGATCGTCCATCTCGACGGCATCCCGCCCGGACGCTGGGCCATCGGCGGACGAGCTGCCGATGACGCGGCGCCTGCGATCACGTTCGGCCTTCGCGAGGCGGCCCTGACGCGCCCCGACGGCAATGAGATCGCGGCGCGACTCGTTGCCGGGCTGACCGGCGCGGTAGTCAGCGTCCTCGGCGAGCAGACTCGCAGCGGCACCACCGTCGAACTCGTCGCCACGCCCGCGGGGCGCGCCGGACTCGGCGGCACCCTCACCGACTGACGGCCGCCGTAATGCCGGCGGAGTATGCGAGGCCCGTCGAGATTGTGGCGGGCGGGGCTAGCCCGTTCCCGCTGGAGGTCGCCCGCGCGACGGCGGCGCTGTTGCCCGGCGCACGCGTCACCGTCGCCGGGAACGCCGGTCATTCCCCCTGGATCGAGCAGCCGGGCTGCGCGGCGGCGGCACTGGGCCGCGTGCAGGCCAGCCCGTCCGGCTGAGTCGCAGCCCGTAACACTCCCCGCGCGCCACCGATATAGCTGTGTGCTGGCCCGGCATCCGGGCTGCCAGCGCGGCGTGCCGACGCCGCCGCGCCCACTGGCCGACGGCCGGGTGCCAGACCGGGGGACGCGCTCGACACACGGGAGACAACGAGCATGCACGATCGCGGGCGAAGCGCCAGCCCAGCCAGACGCCACGGCGGCGCCGGCCGGAAGGTTGCGGCCGCATCGGCAGCCGCGCTCGCCCTGACTGCGGCAGCCGCCGCCCTGCCTGCGGCAGCCAGCACGAGCACCACGTTCACGCCGGGTGAGGGGACGGGCAAGGCCTGGTGCGCTGGCTACGACGGCACCAGCCTGGGCAGTTACAAGGACGTTTACGCATGCGCCCCCAAGTCCGCGAAGGCGGGCAGGACGCCGTTCGACAGCTACGCCGGATTCCAGTGCACCGAGCTCGCGAACCGCTTCCTGTACATGCTGACCGGCCGCACGCTGTTCGCCAACGAGGAGGCCGGCCAGTTCGCGACGCTTGCCGGCGCGCAGTACTCGATCGGAGTGGCGACGTCAGGCTCGGCGAGCAGGCTCCCGGCGGCCGGCGACATCATCTCCATGTGGGGCGGGCGGAGCAAGCAGAAGCAGAACGGCGGCCGCACCGAGGTCGCCGTCGTCACGAAAGTCGCCAGGACATCGGCGGGCTGGACGATCACCACGCTGAACCAGGGCGATCCGTCCGACACGGACGGCGCCCGCGGCTTCAACACCATCACCGTCTCGGCCAGCGGCACGACCTGGAGTGCGCTGAACGGCTACTACGCCAGCTTCAACTGGCTCAAGCTGGCGAAGCAGAAGGGGTCAGGCTCGGGCAGCGGCTCCGGCGGGTCGGGCAGCGGGTCCGGCGGCAGCGGCGGGTCAGGCGCGGCCAGCTGGACCGCCGCCGAGGCGCCGCTTCGCGGCAGCGCCCAGACAGGCGAGCTGCAGGACATCGCCTGCAGTTCGGCCGCCAGCTGCACCGCCGTCGGCTTCAGCGGGAGCACGGCAATGCTCGTCTACCGGTCCGGGAGCAGCTGGAAGGCCGCGACGGTGCCAGTGCCGTCAAGCTCGGCCTCGGACACGCAGCTCACGACCGTGACCTGCCCGCCGGCTGGCGACTGCCTCGCCGCCGGCGAGTACCAGAGCTCGGGCGGCCGGCAGGGCATGCTCCTGACCGGCCGCGGCACATCGTGGACCGCGACGCGGGCGCCGCTCCCGGCGTCGGCGGCAGCGCGTCCGCAGGTGATCCTCTCCTCGGTGGCCTGCCCGACCGCCTCGTCCTGCATCGCCGTCGGCCAGTACACCGGGTCATCGAAGTCGGCCTACGGACTGCTGGTCACCGGTCAGGCCTCGTCCTGGGCGGGCTACCGCGCGCCGCTGCCGGCCGATGCCGCCACCAGGCCGGGCGCTCAGCTGCTGTCGGTGGCCTGCCCGGCGGCAGGTCACTGCGTGGCGGTGGGCAAGTACACCGACAAGGTCGGCAACCAGCAGGGGATGATCGTCACCCAGGCGGGAACGGGCTGGACAGCAACGCGCGCTGCTCTGCCGCGCAGCGCGGTCACGCCAGGAGCATCCCTGACGGCAGTCACGTGCCCGAGCAGCACGATGTGCGAGGCGGCGGGGTCGTTCTCTGCCAATCAGAGAGGCATGGTGCTGACCGGCTCGGGAACGGCCTGGACCGCCACTGCAACACCGCTGCCCGGCGGGGCTGCTGCCAGGCCGGACACCTCGTTCCGGCAGATAATTTGCTCGTCCGTAACCGCCTGCCTCGCGGTCGGCACCTATACGTCGGCCGCCAGTGGTGACCAGGGCCTGCTGCTGGCCGGGCACGGCACGTCGTGGACGGCCGCCCGCGCCTCGCTGCCGTCCGGCGCGGCCGCCGACCAGGGTGAGCCGGGCACGTCGCTCGACTCGGTAGCGTGCTCGGGACCGGCCAGCTGCGCTGCCGCTGGCCAGTACACCGACACGGCGGGCGACGCCCGGCTGCTGCTGCTGAGCTGGCGCGGCACGACCTGGACCCCGGCGCGCGGCCCGCTGCCCGGCAATAACAGGACTGTGGGCAGCCAGGCGCAGGGCACACTCGGACCGCCGTCGCTGGCGTCGGTGACCTGCCCGGCCGCGTCGACCTGCCTGGCGGTCGGCACCTACCCGGCCCGGCGCCCGGGGATGGAAGGACTCGTGGAGACCGGCCGGTTCTGACCGGCGGCGGCGTGCCTGACCTCACGGGACTGGGCCGAGGTCCCGTGAGTAACCGACTGGTGGCAGTATCTAACCCGTGCGATTCTTCTACTACGCCGCGTCGTCGCGGCCCGCCAGGAGACGCCGCGCGATAGGTGCGCTGCTCGCCGCAGGCGCTATCGCGGCTGTGGCGGGCTGCAGCACCGCTGCCGCACCGACCGGGATGGCAGCCAGCGGAAGCGGCGACTCGGTCGCAGAGCGGCAGCTCGCCACTAACCCGGATCTTGACCCCGGCACGTCACTCGACGGCACGCCGGCGCCGGACTTCTCGCTGGTGAACCAGTTCGGGCAGCGGATGTCACTGAGCAGCTTCCGGGGCAAGGTCGTGATCCTGGCCTTCACTGACGCGGAGTGCACCACCGTCTGCCCGCTGACCAGCGAGAGCATGCTCGCGGCGAAGCAGCTGCTCGGCAAGGCCGGGACCGCGGTCCAGCTGCTCGCCGTCGACGCCAACCCGTCAGCCACCAGCGTCTCCGATGTCATGGCCTACTCGCGGGCGCACGGCATGGTCAATCAGTGGGACTTCCTCACCGGGTCCGATGCCCAGCTGGCCGCGGTGTGGAAGGCCTACAAGATCTACGTGCAGATCGTGAAGGGCCAGGTCGACCACACGCCGGCGCTGTTCGTCATCGACCAGCGCGGTCGCGAGCAGAAGCTGTACATGACCCAGATGTCCTACGCCAGCATCACCCAGGCAGGCCAGATCCTGGCCCAGGAATCGTCCGGCCTGCTGCCGGGTCACCCGCGGCTCGCCAGTGTGCAGTCACTGGCGTATATCGGCGGTCAGTCGCCGGCCTCGACGGTCCGGCTGGCCGCGCTGCCGTCCGGGACGGTAACGCTCGGACCGGGCAAGCCTCACCTGGTCATGTTCTTCGCTACCTGGCTGCAGCAGACATCGGACCTGAAAGCCAGGCTGCTCGATCTCGGCAAGTACGCGCGGTCCGCGCCCGGCGCGGGGCTGCCGGCCCTGACGGTCGTCGACGAGGAGTCGACTGAGCCGTCGGCGGCCACGATCAGGGACTATCTGGCCGGCATCGGCACGCCGCTGGGCTATCCGGTCGCGCTCGACACGACCGGCCGCCTCGCGGATGGCTACGGCGTCCAGGACCAGCCCTGGTTCGTGCTTACCTCGGCCGCCGGGAAGATCGTCTGGAAGCATGACGGCTGGCTCTCTGCTAGCCAGCTGACGGCTGCCGTCCGGAAGGCCGTGCGCTAGGCCTTCCACCGTTCCCGGAGCCGACGTACCATCCCAAGATATGGCTGAGTGGTGGTCCATTGAGGTCCTCCACGGGGAGTTTTCCGCTTTCCAGTGGCAGGAAGCGCACGACTCGGAGCTCATCGAGGCGGCGCTGACCAACGGCGCGCTCGACGGGACCTGGCACGCCGATCGCTGGGGCGTCGCCTTCGAGGTCTGCTTCGGCACCGCTGAGGAGTGGGAAGCCTTCCGGGAACTGCCCGTCGTGCGCGCGGCGCTCGACGCTGTTCCCGATCCGGTCAACGGGCTGCTGATCTACCGCGGACGCGGCGGGACGTCAGCGAGCGGGAAGCCGCGGCGCCCCCGTCCGGCCCCCAGCGCCAGCGCGATGGCGCTGCCGGAGCCGGACGACGAGGCGTACGTGGACCTGACCCGCGCGGATCCGCACGGCCTGGTTAGCCTCGGCGCTTAATCATCCGCTAATTGCCTTAGGATATCGCGCGGTCTCCGCTATTCTCGGCCGCGCGGCTCCTGTTGTATGCCAGTGCGCGCGATTCTTGGGAAATCGGCACATCGACTGCGTTTCTGTCTCAGCCACGCCCGGGAATTTATCGTGGCGGACATTACTTAATCCGGACGAAATTAACAGCTGCGCGCGACTAGCCGGCCCCTTATGCATTAGCGCTGCCCGGCCACCTGTTAGCCTTTGTTCGTCAGCGCAAATAAACCGAACCTACATATCAGTCGAGACCCGCCGAGGACTGACGCGATGTCTTCTCTAATGCAGAAATCCAGCCGGCGACTGGCGGCAGTTGCCGCCCTGAGCCTTGTACCGGTCCTTGCCGGTTCCGGACTCGCGATGGCAGCGTACGGACCTCCGGGGCCTCCGGGACCTCCCGGCACCGGCGGCTACGAGTGCATCCTTACCAGCCAGGTCGTACCAGACTTCGCCGGCAAGACCATCGGGCCTATCAGGGACGGCGAGCTGCTGGTAACGCTGCGCATCAGGCCATATACCTTTCCTGGGCCCGTCCAGGTCACGCTCACCGAACCTTATTCTCCGGGGGGCGGCTGCGACGGCGGGCCTTCCATTAGCAACCGTGGCCTCGGTGGCTTCAGGCCTATTGGCGGCATCGGCGTCCTGATAGGTCTTACAAATGAGCCTTTCGGGCGATTTCCCAAGCCGGTGAGTCTGACCATAAAGGACACCGACCTGAATCGCTTCGAAATCGGCGAAGTCGCCCCGCTAGACGGAAATCATGTCGGACCTGGCGGACGTCGCACGCATGGTCCCGTCACGCTCAGCATCAGGTCATCGTCCGACTGGGTGTTCCTGATTAAGCACCTGACACGAATCCACTCGCGTACGACGTCACGCAATTCGCGAATCTCGCGGCTGGTGCCCGCGTCGATGGCGATAACGGCGGCACTGCTCCCTCGCGGATCGGCGGTTCCGGGCGACGGCGTTGTGCAACCTGGGGGTAACGGAAGCACGCTGACCACTCGCGGCTCTACCGCGCTCAGCAAATGAGCTCACACGGCCGCGGCCAGCCAGGCGACAACGCTGACGGCCCAGCAGTTTCCGCCCGGTCGAGAAAGCCGGTGGTACTGGCTGCGGCAGTTTCTGCCGCCCTGCTGGCAGCGGCTCTCGGGCTCGCTGCCTGCAGCGGAGCCAAGTCCGGAAACGGTGCTAGCACGCCTGGCAAGGTTCTGCCGGAGCGAATCATCGCCGCGCCGCGCTCGCTGCTGTCCGCTACCGGTCCTATCGCGAACGGCACGATGTGGGCCGTCGCCGGGAACTCCAGCATCGGCCTGTTCAAGTTCGACTCGGCCAGCGGTAAGGAGACCGGCAGCGTCTCCGTGAGCCAGGCCGCGCGGTCGGTTGCGGAGACGCCGACTGGCGTCGTCGCCGTCGCCCTCGGTACGACCAGCTCGGGCGCGCTCGACCTGATGCACAGCGGCGGCCGGAAGGCATTCAGGACAGTGAGCCTGCCCGCTCCCGCACTGCAGGTGGTCACCGCCAGCTCGGGCACCGACTTCTACGTCCTGACCGCGTGGCCATCCTCCGCCAGCGTGAGCATCGTCAGCTCCGCTAGCGGAAAGATCGTCGGAACGGTCCCGGCGCCGAAGGAGTCGGTATCCGTTGCCGCCGCTCCGCAGCAAGGCCTGGTCTATGTCCTGCAGCGAAACGGGCTCGTAGACGACATCAGCATTCACGGCGGCACCATCGAGTCGAACTTCAGTGTCGGGGATCCGGGCGAGTCGATCGCGGTCAGCCCTGACGGCACCCGGCTGTACGTGCTCAAGGGTGCGGGCGCCGTTTCGAATATCGCCGTCGTGAATGCTGCCACCGGCGGCATCATCAAGGTCCTGCCAGCGCCGAGCCACTGCATCGAGCTGGTCGAGTCGCAGACCGGCCAGCAGCTCTACGAGGTCGTGGGCTCCCCCGACTACGGGAACATCCAGGTCTTTGGGTTCTAGCTCGCGCCCGCCGGGGAAGCCAGCTGTCGGCGGCAGGCATCGAGAACAGCACGGCTCCCGCGCCAGGCTGACGTCGATCCTCGCGCCCGCTCGCCTGCCAGCCCGTAGTTCAGCGCGCGCGATCGGCCGGCCTGATACTGCGATCGCTGGTGTGCCAGCTCCGCGCCAGGCGGGGCTGCCGACGGATAGCGCCTGGGCCGGGCGCGCACTGCGGACCCTGGCCGGAGCTCTGGTAGTGACCTGGTCGTTCCGGCTCTCGGGTTATCTCACGTTCAGTCCGTGGCTTGCCATCGGCGTGGCCGTGCTCGGGCTCACCGGACTTGCTGGCCATCATCGTCGCCTGGCTTCCGGACGGCGTCATCAGCGACCGGAGGCAGCGGCAGGCCGACTGGGTCGTGCTTATCGCCGCGCTCATCGCATTCGTACTGTGGAGCTATTTCCAGGTCTACATCGCGCCCGACTACGGCACCGACGAGATCGCCTTCGATCAGTACGCCGCGCAGCTGGCACTGCACGGGCTTGATCCGTACCTGCACTCCATGGCTGCCGCGTTCCCCACCTTCCACGTGTCACCGAATGGCTACACCTTCCGGCTGAACGGCAGCCCGGTGACTACCCTGTCCTACCCTGCTCTCGCCTTCGAGGCTTACCTGCCGCTGCTCAGCCTGGGGCTGGCCACGCAGGCCGCGACCTGGATGAACGTGGCCGCCTGGGCTGTCGGGACCGTAGTGCTGTTCACCGTGCTGCCGCGGCGGCTGGCGCCGGTAGCCGCGATCATCGCCAGCCTGGACGTATATATCGCCTACGCGACAGGCGGCGTCACCGACGCGCTCTACCTGCCGTTCCTGATCGGCGCGGCAGCGGGCTGGGACCGGTTCCCATCCCAGCGCGGCTGGGCGGCCTGGCGCGGTCCGGTGCTGATGGGCCTTGCCATGGCGATCAAGCAGACACCGTGGCTGGTCGCGCCGTTCGTGGTCGCCGGAATCGTGCTCGAGGCCCGGCGGTCCGGCGACCGGGCGGCCGCGCTGCGCTGCGGCCTGAGATACGCCGGGATCGCCTGCGGCGCGTTCCTGCTGCCTAACCTGCCGTACTACTGGTCGTCGCTCCCGGCGCGTGGCTCCGCGGGATTCTCACGCCGCTGTCGTCCGACATCGTCCCGGCCGGGCAGGGTCTCATCAGCGTCAGCCTGTCTCTGGCAGCGGGCGGCGGCTCGCTGCGCGCGTACTCGGTGGCCGCCATCGTGGTCCTGATCGTCATCATGGCCTGCTATCTCTCGGCCTACCCGATCCTCAAGCCAGCCACGTTCCTGCTTCCGTCGGTCGTGCTGTTCTTCGCGACCAGGTCCTTTGGCAGCTACCTCGTCATGCTGATCCCGCCCGGCGTGGTGGCAGCGGCCACGACAAGCCAGCTGCCGCTGTCCGCCTGCTGGCGGCGCTGGAAGGCAGTCGCGATAACGGGCGGGCTGGCGTGCGGCGCCGCGGTCCTGGCCGCGCTCACGACCGCGAGCCCGCTGGCCATGTCCATCGACTCGGTCAGCACCACCGGCCAGCTCGCCACGGTCGCGCAGCTCAGCCTCGCGGTCACGAACAACTCGGCGCGTTCCATCCGGCCCGACTTCACTGTCGAGGAGGGCACGACCATGACCGCCTTCTGGCGGCAGACGGCCGGGCCGACGGTACTCGGGCCCCGGCAGACGGCCCGGTACACGATCGTCGCGCCGAGCTATTTCGCGATGCCGTCGATCGGCAGCGGCTTCCAGGTTCTTGCCTTCACCAGCGGCCCCGCGTCAGTCAGCCGGACCAGTGCCTATGTGGCCAGCCTCTGGCGGGTCGTGCTGCAGCCAGCCGCAGTGACCGGGCCCGTTGCCGTCGGCCAGCGCATCACCGTGCATGCCGAGGTCGTCAACCGGCTCGACCAGCCGATGCGCGTTGCCCATCTGCCCGTCTACCTCGGCCAGGTGATCTACGCCGAGCGCGGACTGCTGTTCAGCAACGCCATCATCAACAGCGGCGACGAGGGCCAGACGCCGGTCGAGGCGACCACCAACTCGGCAGGCATCGCCACGTTCACGATCAGCTCGCCGGTCAGCGAGCACGAACCCGGTCTACTTCGAAGCCAACCTGGTCAAGCCCGGCTCGGGCTACCCGTACGGATACTCCCCGATCCTCGCAGTGAGGTTCCAGTCATGAGCACTGCCCTGCCGGTATCGGCAGCGAGAAGTCATCGCAAGTCCCGGGAGGTGGCGGCGGCACATCCGATGGTCCGCGTTCGCCGCATTGGCTATGCCGTCCTCACTCTGCAGCTGGCGGTCAGCCTCGCCTGGAGTTCCCTGCTCTACAGCCGGTTCGCTACCACGTTCGACTTCTCGATGTTCCAGCAGGCCTGGGTCCTGATAGCGCATGGCAACCTCAACCCGTACAACACCATCAAGGACATCTATTTCTGGCAGGACCACACTGAGCTCTTCATGTGGCCGATCGCGCTGCTGTACTGGATCTGGCCGCACGGAGTAACGCTGCTCTGGGTCCAGGACATCTGCGTCGTAGCGGCCGAGGCTGTTGCGTTTACCTGGATCTGCGAGCTGGCTCAGCGACGACGGCCTGGCATCGATGCCCGCTGGCTAGCATGCATCGGCCTGCTGCTCCTGGTGGCGAATCCGTGGATCTGGTGGTCCATCTCCTGGGACTTCCACAGCGAGACAACCGCGATGCCCTTTGCCCTTCTGCTGGCCTGGGACCTGTACCACGGCCGCCGGCGGGCCTGGCTGTGGGTATTGCCGCTGCTGTCCAACGGAGACGTCGCGGCGACATATGTCGCGGCCATCGGATTAGGCGCTCTGCTTCGCCGCGGGTTCCGCGTGCAGGGCCTCGTCCTGGTGGCAGCCGGCGTCATCGCGACTGCGATCATCACGCTTATCCACGGCAACCTTGGCTCCGGCGGCGGGCTGCAGGCCTACGCCTACCTCGTTAACTCCGGCAAGTCGACCGCGCATCTCGGACTCGGTGCTCTGGTCAAGGGAATCGCCCAGCATCCGGGCAATGTCGCCAGCGAGCTCTGGTCGAAGCGCGCGGACATCTGGGCGAACACTGCGCCCTCAGGGCTGCCGGGGTTTGGCTTCCTGTGGCTGCTCCCGATGGTGCTCAACATTGTCACGGCCAACAACCTCTTCACCGGGCTCCTGTTCGCCGCGCCCGGCTTCCAGAGCCTGCCCCTGTACATCTTCCTGCCCGTCGGAACGGTGGCAGTGCTGGCCATGGTCGGGCAACGGCGCCGCCGCATTGCACTTGTCCTGTGCGCCTTCGTGGTCGTCCAGGCTGTCGGCTACGCAGTGATCTGGCTGCCTCGCACTCCTGGCCAGTGGCTGCGGGTGCCAGCCGCGACAGCTGCGACGCTCGCGCACGTCCAGGCTCAGATCCCGAACTCGGCCGAAGTGATCGCCTCGCAGGGAGTCATGGGCCCCTTCGCCGGCCGGCTCGACATCCGGCCCCTGTTCGGCCCCGGATCCATACCTGTGCAGCACGGCCAGCTATGGATTGTCATCACGCCGACTGCAGGAATCGAGACCCTGCAGACATCTGCCGCGATGGCGCTGACCGCAGAGCTGGCCGGCCCGCTGCATGCCACGCTGGTCACCCGCGCCAACGGCGTCTGGGCGTTCCGCTGGTCGCCGCCCGCGGGCATCCGTGAACTCAGCGTGCCGAGCGGGAACGGGCAGGTCAACGCTTGGCCGAGTCCGGGAGTAGCCGGCCGCGCGGTTCTGACAAGTCAGGAAGCTGACTGGCACGTAGCATCAACGGGTTCCAGGGGCTACGTCACGAACGGACTGCAGTGGCGGGAGAAACCGGGCAGGTTTCAGGCCACCGTCAGACTGTCAGCGACCGGCCCGGTCAATGTCGAGGTCTGGAATGACAACTGCGGGACGCTGCTCGCGCGACGGACTGTCGCGTCGGCCACCGTGGAAACTGTGTCGATGCCAGTGAACGCGACCGCCGGCTGCCAGCTGCGCGCGTACTCGGGCTGGAGCATTTTCCACGCTGACTTCATCCCGCCGCCAAGCGGACAGCTCCTGGAGGTCCGGGTCTGGAGTCCGGGCGGCGAGACCGTGAACGTCTACCGTGCCGCACTCACGGCCGCGCGGTAGCGCTGGCAGTCAGCCGGGCTAAGAACCGCCGCGCAGCATCGGGCTGGTGGCGCGGCCGGTGCCAGATCGACGGGCAGCGGAAAGCAATCAGGCAGGAGTAACCGCTACGTCATAGTCGCCGAAGCGCTTATCACGCGTGACGACAGTCATCTGCTCTAGCTGGGCCTGCGCGATCAGCATCCGGTCGAACGGGTCATCATGATGCCGTGGCAGCTGTCCCGCCGTCATCGCATGACTGATGCTGATTGGGAGCGCTGCGAAGTCACAGGCCCGGACCTGCTCGTCCAGGTCATCGGGGGCGACAAGCTTTCCAAGCGCCTTCTTGATCGATATCTCCCATGCGCTTGCCGCCGAGACCGCTACCGCATTCTCTGGATCGGCGATCGCGGCGCGCGCCTCGGCGGTGAGTTCCTCGTCCGCCAGCCACCAGAGCAGAGCGTGCGTATCGAGGAGCAGCCTCACGTGGCCTCACCGCGGAACGCTGCGTCAATTTCAGGGGGCAGCTCATCGAAGTCCGCGGTCATGGTGACCTTGCCGCGCCAGGCGCCGGGCTTCCGTCTCCGGCTCGCTGTTCCAGCGAGCGCCACCAGCCGAGCGACCGGACGGCCAGCCCTGGCGATGACGATCTCCTCACCCGCAGCCGCACGATCGAGCAACTGCGAAAGGTGGGTCTTGGCTTCGTACACGTTGTAGCTGACGGCCATTGCCGAACAATATCTACTTAGTCTGGTCTAGTCAAGTCAGGAGACGATTCCGGCGGACCGCACGTCAGCGACGCCGATAGACCCCTGCCGCCAGACGCCCGGCCAGGGCACAACGGAGTCAGCCTCAGCTAAGCCCTGCTCCTCAGGCTGGTGGCGAGGCCGGTACCAGATCGACGGGCAGCCCTCGGCCCGGCAGCGGACCCAGAGATGACCGAGAACGTTGCTGGCCACCGTGTTCGGGCAGTCGCAGGGCATCCAGCCCACCGTGACGCGCCCCGGCGCCCAGGGATGACCAGCAGGGCAGTGCAGCGGATAGCACCACCAGTCCGGACGGACAACTGAACTCATCCCTTCAGTAGAACACAGTTTCGAGTAACCGGCACATGCCGACTCGGGAACGCGCCGGACTTAGGCTGCCGCCTATGAATGAGCCGCCAGCGACCGAGCCGGAGACCGACCCAGAGACCGACGACCGGATCTACGCGCTCGGGCAGGTCGTCGAGCGGGCCGCGGTCATGGAGATCGCCCTGCGGATGGCGTTCTGCGCGCTGATCGGCGGCCGGTACGGCGCGATCGTCGCGGGCAGCGAGGAGGCGCACACCCTGATCGAGAACTGCGACGCCATCACGCGCCAGCACACCGGCCTCCAGCCAGATCAGCAGGACGCGATCCGGGCTGCCCTGCGCGCCTGCCGGGGGGCGAACCACGAGCGCAACCGGCTGGTCCATGATGCGTGGGGAACGCGCCAGGACGGAGCCCCGGCCACGCTGCACAGCGCGCGGCGCAGCTACCAGATCACCGGCCGGACATGGAGCGTCGACCAGATCCGCGCTGCGGCGGAAGCGATCACCGACGCGCAGCGCTCGCTCCTCGACGCCGTCGAGGACGCGCTCGGCCCCGCCAGCCTGCAGGCGGCCGCCGAGATGCTCGCCCAGCACGCCTCGCAGCGCACTCTGCAGTAGCGCACGCTCCAGTAGCGCACGCTGCGGTAACGCACGGGCCGCCGGAAGACTGGCACACTACCCACCATGCAGACGACGGTCGCCGATCATCCGCTCATCGCGCACAAGCTCACCGCGCTGCGTGACACCAGCACCGACACTCCGGCATTCCGGCGGCTGTCGTTCGAGCTGACCACGCTTCTCGGCTACGAGGCGACGAGGAATATCCGCGTCGAGCCGGTCCAGGTGCAGACGCCAGTCGGGCCGGCGAACGGCGTGCGGCTGGCCCGGCCGGTTCCGCTGATCGTGCCGATCCTCCGGGCCGGGATCGGCATGCTCGACGGCCTGTCCGCGCTGCTGCCGCAGGCCGATATCGGCTTCGTCGGTCTCGTCCGGGACGAGCAGACGCTGGCCGCGTCCACGTACGCGACGCGGCTCCCTGACGACCTGGCCGGCCGGGACGCGATCGTCCTCGATCCGATGCTGGCAACGGGCGGCTCGATGGAAACCGTCGTCAGAATGCTGCTCAGCCGCGGCGCCGCGACCGTCACCGCGATCTGCCTGCTGGCCGCTCCCGAGGGGCTGGCCCGGCTCGACGCCGCGTTCGCCGACGACGCGAGCGCGCCCGTGCACGTCGTGACCGGATCCGTGGACACCCAGCTCAACGACAAGGGCTACATCGTGCCGGGCCTCGGCGACGCCGGGGACAGGCTGTTTGGCACCATCTAGCACCTGACGCGCACGGTGTGCCGCTGCGCGCGAAAAACCGTAGGCTGCCAGCGTGAGCGAGCCGCGCGGCGCGGAATCGGTTGCGGCGCGGTTGCGATTCCTGCGCAGCACTCTCGGGCTCAGCCAGGAACAGCTGGCCCGCCGTCTCGGCGTGTCCTTCGCCACGGTCAACCGGTGGGAATCAGGCCGCACTCAGCTGTCACCGCGCGCCCTGGCCGCGGTTGCCGGGCTTGAGGCCGAGGTCGGCCGCAGCGACCCGCTGCCGGTCGCGCGCTCCACGTTCGTCGGCCGGGAGCGCGAGCTCGCCGAGCTGTCCCGGCTCGTCAGTCAGGCCCGGCTGGTCACGCTCATCGGACCGGGCGGCGCCGGCAAGACCAGGCTCGCAACGGAAGTCCTGGCCCGCGACTTCGCCGGCGCGGGCGTCGTCTTCGTCCCGCTGGAGCAGATCCGCTACCCGCGGACGCTCGTCACCGCTCTCGCCTCCCGGCTGCAGGTCCACGACCAGCAGGGCACGCCGCTGACGGAGTCATTGCAGGCAGCGCTGACCGCCTCGCCCCGGCTGCTGCTGCTCGACGGCGCCGAGCGGCTGGCCGACCAGGTAGCGGAACTCGCCGCTGACCTCCTCGGCAGCGTGCCCGAACTGCGGATCGTCGTCACCAGCCGGGTCGTACTCGGCGTCCCCGGCGAAATCTGCTGGACCGTCCCGCCGCTTGCCTGCCCGTCAGTGGCCGCAGGCGCGGCGGACATCGCCGCGTCCGACGCCGTGCAGCTGTTCATCGCGCGGGCGAGCGAGCGGCTGCCCGATTTCCGCGCTGCCGACGTGGCGCCGCACGCCATCGCCGAGCTGTGCCGGCGGCTGGACGGGCTGCCGCTGGCGATCGAGCTGATCGCGGGCTGGGTGGGGACGCTCTCCATCCGCGAGATCCTGCAGCAGCGCGCGGTCCTCCTTGACGCCGACCCCGCTGGCAGCGGCCAGCACGGCGGCCGTCAGCACGGTAGCCGCCAGCACGGGGGGCGCCGCCTCGCCGACGTGCTGCAGGTGAGCTACGACCTGCTCAGCCCGGAACAGCAGCGCAGGCTCGCGATGCTGAGCGTGTTCGCGGGCTCGTTCCGGATCGATGACGTGCAGGCGGTGCTCGGCCTGGATGCGCCGGCCGCCGTTGCGACCCTGCGGCTGCTGGTCGACTCATCCTGGCTCGTCGTCGCGCGCGGCGGCGAGCAGAACCAGTTCAGCATGCTGGAGACCATCGGGACGTTCGCGGCGCTGCAGCTGGAGAAGACCGGCGACGGGCCGGCCATCCGCCAGCGGCACGCGCTGCACTGGGCCGCCATCGCCGCGGGCAGCGAGCAGGGGCTGGCGGGCCCGGACGCAGCGGACTGGACCAGCAGGCTCGAGGCGTCCGTCGCCGATCTGCATGTCGCGCTGTACTGGGCGGACGAGCAGGCCGACATCGACCTCGGCCTGGACATCAGCGCGTCGCTGTGGCGCTGGTGGCTGGTCAGCGGCCGGCTGGCCGTCGGGCGGAACTGGCTCGCCCGCTTCCTGACCCTGGCGGGCCCGCGCACTGACGAGCGAGCCGGCCGGGCGCTGTGCTCGGCCGCCGTGCTGGCCGCGGAGAACGGCGATTACGCCGAGGCCATCAGGACGGCCGAGCTGGCGATCGGCATCTTCGAGCCGCTCGGCCTGAAGCAGCGGATGACCCTGGCGGCGACCGTCCTCGGCTCGGCGAACCGCTACCTCGGGCATCACGAGGCCGCGCGGGCCGGGTTCCAGGCGGCCATGGACCTGCGGGCCGAGCTCGGCGACCGCCGCGGCATGTCGGTCGCGATCAACAACATGGCCCTGCTCGAGCTCGACGACGGCAACCTCGCCCGCGCGCGGGAACTGTTCGAGCAGTCGCTCGCGATCAAGCGCGAGTTCGGCGAGCAGCGGTCCATCGCGATCGGCCTGGCGAACCTGGCCGACGTGCTCATCAGAGGCGCCCGGTGGGACGCCGCGGACGATGTCCTGCGCGAGGGCGCCGCCCTGGCCGGCGGTAACCCGCAGCTCATCGGCATCATCCGCTGCAACCAGGGCGCGCTCGCCGCGCACCGGCGCAGCTGGGCCGAGGCGCAGGAGCACTACCGGGCCGCGATCGCGGCGTTCCAGTCCGGCGGCCACCCGCACGACGTCGTCGAGGCGATGATCGGCCTCGGGCGCGTCTGCCATCAGGCCGGGCAGCAGGACGAGGCAGTCAGGCAGCTGCGCGGCGCCCTGACTCTCGCTACTGATATCGGGAACGCACAGCGGCTCACTGATGCCCAGGCAGCGCTGGCGGAGCTCACCGGAGAGCCAGCGGCAGACTCAGCCGCATCAGGGGCCGCGGTACCAGAAGCCGGCGCAGGCAGCACGCCGCGGCCCGCCGGGCTGACCAGCCGCCAGACCGAGGTGCTGCAGCTGCTCGCGGCCGGGCTCAGCAACAAGCAGATCGCCGCGGCGCTGTACCTGAGCCCGGCGACAGTTGAACGGCACCTGGCGACCATCTACCGCAATCTCGGGCTCGCGGGCCGGGTTGAGGCGGCCAGGTTCGCGATCGAGAACGGCCTCGCCGGGACGGTGCCGCCGGCGGCGGGCCGGTCCGGTCGCTGACGGCTGCGGCCGGGAGCACCAGGTCAGCGCGGCCTCGCCGGGACGGTGCCGCCGGCGGCGGGCCGGTCCGGTCGCTGACGGCTGCGGCCGGGAGCACCAGGTCAGCGCGGCCTGGGCGGTGTTATAGCGGCGGGCCGGTGTTATAGCGGCGACCTGGTGTTATAGCTCCGGCGGCCGCGGCCTGGCGGATGGCCGGGGGTGGTGCGGCCTCGTTCCCGTAATGATGCTTTTTGCCGTGATGCGTCCCCTGGCGCGAATTACATGATTGCCGGGATTCGCCGGACGAGTTCTCGCCGCTAGAAAGGTGCGGGGGGCTCGTCAGTATCCGGACAGGGGCAGGGAGATGCCAGTGCACGATCAGCTGCTCGGCTCAACGCAGCCCGTGCTGTCCATCTCACTCGAGCCGGGCGAGAGCGTCGTCGCCGCGACGGGCGAGTTCGCCTGGATGACCGATTCCATCCAGATGACGGCCGGGCAATCCGGCCTTAGCGATTACACGGCTACCGATCAGGCAGGCACGGTCGCTTTCGCCTCGCGGCTGCCCGGCAGCATCCTGTCCATCGAGGTCGTGCCCGGCCGTGACTACCTCGTGCACCGCAACGGGTTCCTGGCGGGCACGCCGGGAACTGAGATCAGCACCGGCCTGCAGCAGTCACTGGCCGCGGCCGGCGAGTTCATCCTCTGGCGGATCGGCGGCTCCGGCCGCGCCTGGGTCGAGCTTTCCGGCGACGTGGTCAGGCGCGACCTGGCGGCCGGCACGTCCCTGCGCACTCATCCCTGGCATCTGGGCATGGCCGAGGCATCGGTCGCCGTCCAGATGGCCGAGCTCCCCGTGCCGGACGGCGGTGATCTGGGCGCGGGCGTCCAGCTCTTCGCCGTCCTGTCCGGTCCCGGTGCCGTCTGGCTCCAGTCGATGCAGCTTCTCGCGGCGCCGATCCGGCGGTTAGCGGCGGTCCCCGCGGCCGTCCAGTCCGGTCCGGCTGTCGAGGGGGCAGCCGGTACCGGTACCGCGTCCTGATCCGGCCAGGCGCCTTACTCCCGCGTTCCCGCTAATCACGATTGAGGTAAGAAAGCATGAACCGAAACTCAGCAGTGTCGCGCCGCCCGGCCGGCGCTATTGCCGTCGCCGCCCTCGCGGCCGGACTGGTCCTGGCCGGCTGCGGCGGCTCCTCCGGTGGATCGGCGTCGTCGAACAACACGGCCGCGTCCGGCTCCGGCTCGACGCCGGCCAGCTCGGCCTCCTCCAGCTCCTCCAGCTCCGGCTCCGGCTCGGGCGGCTCGGTCACGACCAGCGACACCGTCCCGTTCCCCGTCGGCGTCGGCAACACCTGGACCTACAAGACCACCTACGGGACGACCGTGAACAGGCAGACCGCGGTCTCGTCCGTCTCCGGCGGCCAGCAGGTCACGATGGTCACCACCTCGACCGTCAACGGCAGCACCACTCACAACACCGCGTACTACGTGGTCCATCCGGACGGCTCGATCTCCCTGCCGTTCAGCCAGTTCAACACCAGCACGTCGGGCACGACGGTCAAGCTCATCTCCGGCAACGTGTTCTGGCCGCCGGCTGCTCAGCTTGCATCAGGCCAGGCCTCGCACGACACGCTGAAGATCGAGTTCTCCGCCGGCGGCGTGCAGAAGAAAGTCACCGCGCACATCACCGTCAAGGGCGTGGGCACGCAGAGCGTCACAGTCCCGGCCGGCACCTACAGCGCCACGGTCATCGAGATGCGGGAGTCGGAAACCATCGAGGGCATCGCGGTGAGCAGCGTGGTGAAGACCTGGCTGGCCAGCGGCGTCGGCCCGGTGCAGACGGAGGTCCTCATCGACGAGGGCGGCTCCGACCACCTCGCCGCGCAGGACCAGCTCGTCTCCTTCAAGGCCGGCTGAGCGAGCGAGAGTGCCTGTCCGTGTGCGCTTGCTATCGCTATAGCAGTAGCAGGCGCACACGGAAGGCCGGGCGGACGGCCCGCGGGCCTGTCGGGCTGAGCGCGGTGACGGTATTGTCCTGATACCGGGGCCCGCGCTCTGGTGCCGGTCGAGCACGGAGGTAAGTCGCATGCGCACGTTCGCCAGCCTGGAGGAGTTCGTCGCGGCCAAGGGCGAGAGCCTTGGCTTCAGCGAGTGGCACACGATCACCCAGGAGCAGGTGAACGCCTTCGCCGATGCCACCGGGGATCACCAGTGGATCCACGTCGACATCGAGCGGGCGGCCAGCGGCCCGTTCGGCGGCACGATCGCGCACGGCTACCTGACGGTGTCGCTGCTGCCGGTCCTGTCGTCGGAGATCTTCCGGGTCCAGAACCTGACGATGGGGATCAACTACGGCCTGGACCGGGTGCGGTTCCCCTCCCCCGTGCTGACCGGCTCGTCGATCAGGGCCGAGGCGACGCTCACCGACGTCCGGCAGACCCATCTCGGCTCACTCGCGCACATCCGGATGCGGATCGAGATCGAGGGCCAGGAGAAGGCGGCGTGCGTGGCTGACACGCTCTCCCTGTTCGTCGGCTGACCCGGCCGCGCGCCGCTTAGCTGGCGCGGCCTGCGCCGCCTGCGCCGGACAGCAGGTCGGCAGCGACGGTCTCCAGCACCGACTCATCCCCCGCGTACGGGCCGTCCGGCCGTGGCCAGTGCACGATGACGTCGGTGAAGCCGAGGTCGCCCGCCCGCCCGGCAGCGTCGGTCAGGTAGGCGATGCTCGACAGCGTGTACGGTCCGGCCGCGTCCAGCGAGAGATACGTCGGCACTGTTCGCGGCTCGCGGCCGGCCGCGCCGAGCGCGTCCCGGAACCGGGAGATCCCGTCGGCCGCGGACTGCCACCACGCGGCGAGCTCCTGCGACGGCGTTCCCGTCGTTACCCAGCCATCGCCGAGCCGGGCCGCCATCGCGATCGATCGCCTGCCGTTGCCGGCCATGATGAACGGAATCCTGGGCTGCTGGACGCAGCCGGGCAGGTTCCGCGCGTCGACCGCGGAGTAGTACTCGCCCGACCAGGTGACGTGGTCCGTGCGCAGCAGCAAGTCGAGCAGTGCGGCGAACTCGGCGAACCGGTCGACCCGTTCCCGCGCGGTCAGCTCCCTCTCGCCGAGAACCCTGGTGTCGAAGCTGGTGCCGCCTGCGCCCGCGCCGAGACCAAGCAGCAGCCGACCGCCGCTGATGTCGTCCAGCGCCGTCAGCTGCCGGGCGAAGCTCACCGGGTGCCGGAAGTTCGGCGACGCCACCAGCGTGCCGAGCGGGATCGCGGAGGTGACCGTCGCGGCCGCGGTCAGGGTCGGCACCGCGTCGAACCACGGACCGTCGACCAGCGTGCGCCAGCCCAGGTGGTCGTAGGTCCAGGCGTGGTCGAAGCCGTAGTCCTCGGCCAGCCGCCACCGCCGCGCCGCCTGCTGCCAGCGCTGGTCAGGAAGAATGATGACGCCGAATCGCACGACCGGCATGCTAGCGGCCGGGCGCCGGGGTCTGGGAACAGGGATTCGCCTCGGGTCGCTGTGCGGTCCGGCGTGCTGGCGCGCGCCCGCTGGCAGCTACCGCCGCCTGGCCAGCCCTCTAGGCTGTGGCCGTGGAGACCCTCACGTTCTTGTTCACCGACATTGAGGGCTCGACAGCGCTGCTCGCGCGGCTGGGAGAAGACGATTACGTGCAGATACTGGCCGGTCATCACGCTCTGATCCGGTCGGCGCTGGCCGCGCATGAGGGCAGCGAAGTGGACACGCAGGGGGATGCGTTCTTCGCGGTGTTCTCCTCGCCACGGAGGTGCGTGGCGGCGGTCCTGGCGATGCAGGAGGCGATTGACGCCCATGCCTGGCCGGGCGGGGAGCAGGTGCGGGTCCGGATGGGCGTGCATTCCGGCGAGGCGGCACGGACGGCCAGCGGACTGGTCGGGCTGGAAGTTCACCGGGCCGCCCGGGTGGCCGCGGTGGCCTGGGGCGGCCAGGTGCTGGTGTCGGAGGCGGCGGCGGTACTGGTGCGGGACGGGCTGCCGCCGGGCGCGGCGCTGGCCGATCTGGGCAGCCACCGGCTGAAGGACCTGGGCCGCCCTGAGCGGATCTTCCAGCTGCGCGCGGCAGGTCTGCAATCGGAGTTCCCGCCGCTGCGCTCTCTGGGCAGCCCGGCGCTGCCGAACAATCTGCCCGCCCAGCTGTCGACGTTCATCGGCCGCGAGCGGGAGGTCTCCGAGATCCGGGCGCTGGTGGAATCCGCTCGCCTGGTCACCCTGACCGGGGCTGGCGGCGCCGGCAAGACCAGGCTGGGGCTACAGGTGGCCGCCGAGCTGCTGGACGGGTCCGGGGATGGGGTGTGGCTGGTGGAACTGGCCACGGTCACCTCCCAGGAGGAGCTGGCGCCGGCCATCTCACAGGCGCTGCGGCTTGCCGTCAATCCTGGCCGGCCGGTGCTGGAGGTCCTGCTGGATGCCCTGGCGCCGCAAGACGTGCTGATCGTGCTGGACAACTGCGAGCATCTGATCGGCGGCTGCGCCAAGGCCGCGGAGGCGATCATGCGGCACTGCCCGCGGGTGCATCTGCTGGCCACCAGCCGCGAGCCGCTGAACATCGGCGGGGAGACCATCTACCAAGTGCCGTCGCTGTCTCTGCACGGGCCCGGCGATCCCGGCTTCGGAACGCCCGGGTCTTCTGATGCGGTGGCGCTGCTGGCAGAGCGGGCCCGGGCGCAGGGCATCACCTTGCCCTCTGACGAGGAGGGCGGGCTGCTGGCGGTGTCGGTGTGCCAGCAGCTGGACGGCATGCCGCTCGCGATCGAGCTGGCCGCGGCCCGGCTGCGGTCGATGTCGCTGGCTGAACTGCATGACCGGCTGGATCAGCGCTTCCGGCTGCTGACTGGGGGCAGCCGCACCGCCCTGGAACGGCAGCAGACGCTGCGGGCGACAGTCGGCTGGTCCTACTCGCTGCTGACTGCCGCCGAGCGGGTGCTGCTGGGACGCCTGTCGGTGTTCGCCGGCAGCTTCGACCTGGACGCCGCCGAGGCGGTGTGCGGGTTCGGCGACATCGACGCGCTCGACGTGTCCGGCCTGCTCGGGTCGCTGGTGGACAAGAGCCTGGTCGTGGCCGAGCCCACCGCACTGGCCTTGCGGTACCGGCTGCTGGAAACGATCCGGCTGTTCGCCGCTGAGCGGCTGGCAGAAGCCGGCGACCAGGAAGTGGCGGCGGTCGCGTGGATGCACTGCGCGCATTTCCTGGCCGTCGCCGTGGCGGCCGCTGCTCACCTGACCGGGCCGGGGCAGGGCAGCTGGCTGGCCCGGCTGGACGCCGATCAGGCCAACATGCGGCGCGCCGCCGGGCATGCGGCCGGCCGCCCGGACGGGACGGCGCTGGTGCTGCAGCTGGGCGTGGCGCTCGACCGCTACTGGAGGGCCCGTTCCCAGCTGCAGGAGGCCTTCGGGCTGCTCGTGCCGGTGCTCCGGCGGCCAGACGCCCGCGCGGACCCCGCGCTTTTCGCTGCGGCGCTGGTCACCGCCACGTGGGCTGCTTGCTGGATTGACATAGCCACGGCGCGGCACCTTGCTGAACAGGCAGTCCAGGTCGCACGGCAGCTGGCCGACGACCGGCTGCTCATCAGGTCCCTTGCGGCACTGTGCGACGCATATTTCTGGGCCGGCGAGCCGGACGCAGGGCGCCCTTTCGGGCAGGAGGCTGTCGAGCGGGCCCGCCGACTCGGCGACGACGTCCTGCTGGCCAGGAGCTTGCTCCTGTATCTCCTGACCGTCGACCCGGCCAGCTCCGGGCAGCTGTTCGCCGAAGCGATCGCCTGTACCGAACGATCCGGCGACCTTCTCACTAACTCCTCCCTGCACAGCAACGCCGGCTGCGCTGCCCTGGACACCGGGGACATCCGGGCCGCCCGGGCCCACCTGGAAGCCGCGGCGCAAGCCGAGCAGCAGATCGGACACCAGGACACCATCGTGATGGCGATCATGGGCCTGGTCTTGCGCGCGGAGGGAGACCTCGACGGCGCCTGGTCCATGCTCGAAGCCGCCGTGCGGAACGGCCGCCGGACCGGGGACAGCAAAGGCATCGCCAGCGCCGGCCTTTACATGGCGTGCGTGGCCGGCGATGCAGGCGACTGGGAGCGGGCAGCTGCACTGCACGGCGCCGCGCAGGCGCTGCAGGACCGGCTGAATATTCCGTGGGAGGAGTTCGACGCGCGCCGTCGCCAGGACAGCCTCAACCAGGCGCGTGCTCACCTGGGCGACGAGCAGCTGGAGCGGGCCTACGCCCGGGGCAGGGCACTCAGCCCCGAGAAGGCGCTCGACCTGGCCCTGCGACGACCCGGTCCGGCCTGATCGCTGCCGTCGCCGCGCTCCTGCCCGCCGGGCGCTGCGCCAGCTGACCGCCGCGCGCCTTCTCGCCGAGGAGTAATCAATCACCGGACCAGGCGGCTCCCGGCAGCGTGCCAGCGCGCGCGGGTTACGATCGTGACCCGCCGGATCAGGGTGACGGCCGCGCACAGGCAGGTACGCATGACATCGCATTCGCCGCAGGCCGATCCGTACGCGGCCGCGGGGGCCAGCGCGGAGCGGCTAGCCGCGCTGACCGGCAGGCCCCGGCACGACGTCGCGGTCGTGCTGGGCTCGGGCTGGGCTGCCGCGGCCGGAGCGATCGGCCCCGCCGACGCCGAGCTTGCCTTCGCCGACCTCGGCGGCCTGCCCGCGCCGACGGTTCCCGGCCACGCACCCGCGGTCCGCTCCATCCGGGCCGGCGGCCAGCAGGTGCTCGCCTTCCTCGGCCGCGTGCACCTGTACGAGGGCCACTCCCCTGCGGCCGTCGTGCACGGCGTGCGCACTGCCATCGCGGCCGGATGCCGCACCGTGATCCTGACGAACGCGGCCGGGGGCATCGCCGCCGGCCTGACACCCGGCCAGCCGGTGCTGATCAGCGACCAGCTCAACCTCACCGGCGCGTCGCCGCTGACCGGGGCGCCGCCGCCCGCCGGGTACCCGTCGCGCTTCACCGACCTGACGGCGCTGTACCCGGCCAGGCTGCGCGACGCCGCGCGGGAAGCAGCGCCGGACCTGACCGAGGCCGTCTACGCGGGCCTTCGCGGGCCGCAGTACGAGACGCCGGCGGAGATCAGGATGCTGCGCGCCTGCGGTGCGGGGCTGGTCGGCATGTCCACCGTGCTGGAGGCAATCGCTGCCCGGCATCTCGGAGCTGAGGTGCTCGGCATCTCGCTGGTGACCAATGTCGCCGCGGGCCTGTCGGAGCAGCCGGTGGATCACGGCGAGGTGCTGGCCGCGGGCCAGCGCGCCGCGACCTCACTCGGCGCGCTGCTGGCGTCGGTGATCCCGGCGGCCGGCTGACGGACGGGCGAGGTCGCGGCAGCTTCAGTCAGCGACCGCGATCATCACGTCCGACGCCTTCACGATTGCCATGACCTGGGTGCCCTCGGCCAGCCCGAGCTCGTCGGCGGCTTCCACCGTGATGGACGCCACCAGCCGGACGCCGCCTGCGTCCAGGGCCACGTTCGCGGTCGCCTCGCCCCTGGTGATCCCGGTGACAGTTGCATTGATCTTGTTGCGTGCGCTCAGCCGCATTGCTGCTCCGATCTGTCCGTCAACGTGCTCGCGGGCCGGTGACCCGCTGCTCATCCTGCCCGCAATCGGCCTGGCAATCGCGGTGCCACCCGCATTTGCCCGGCCCCGCTGCCGATGGCAAGCTCGGGGGATGGCGAGTTCCGGGCATGAGCACGACCACGACCACCATCCGCACGGCACTGAGGGCCATGTGCACGACGACAGCTGCGCGGTCGCACACGGCACCGTGCCCGCGCCTGCCGGGGACAAGGTGCTCGCGGCGGTCTTCGCGTCACCGGTCGCCGCCTTCCTGCTGCGCTACGCGGCAGACGCCGGCTACCGGGCGGTGCTCGTCGAGCCGGATCCCGAGCGGGCGAAGGCCGTCGCGGCCGACGGCTTCGACGTGGCCGGGAGCCTGGACGGCATCGGCCTCGACGCCGCGGATGTAGTGCTGACCGATCATCATCGGCCCGAGCTCGGGCTCCTCCTACGCGACGCGCTCGCCGCAGACGCCCGCTGGGTCGGCATCATGGGCAACCCCCGGCATGAGGGCCCGCACATAGCCGCGCTGACCGAGCTCGGAGTACCCGCCAGCGAGATCAGCAAGGTGCACCGGCCGATCGGGGTGAACATCGGCTCGCGCACCCCGGCCGAGATCGCTATCTCGACGATCGCCGGGCTGATCGCCGACCGCAACGGCAAGCCGGGCGGTTTCACGTTCTGAGCCGGCGCGCAGGCCATGTGTCTGCGGCAATGGCCGGCGGGCCACGACCGGAAGTGCGAAGCTGAGCTGACGAGCGCTCGCCGGGTGCGACGCGACTGTGGCCATCAGCAGGCATGACTACGCATGCCAGGGGGATGTCCGGGAGCCGCCCGGACGGCGAGAGGGAGCACCAATGCCAGAGGGTGCCGGTTACTCAGGCACGCCGCTGCCGCGCAAGCTCGGCATTGGCGACGGCGACGAATTAGCGCTCATCGGCGCGCCAGACCGGTTCGAGGATGCGCTGGGCGAGCTGCCGCATGTCGCCAGTGTCCACACCGATCTCGCGGACGACGCCCTGTACGACGTGATTGTCGCGTTCGTCACCGGGCGCGGGGAGCTGGAGGCCGAGCTGCCCCGGCTCCGTTCCCGGATGGCACCAGCCTGCGGCCTGTGGATCGCCTGGCCGAAGCGGGCCAGCCAGGTCCCGACTGACCTGACGGACCAGGTCATCCGGGAGGTTGCGCTGCCCACCGGCCTGGTCGATAACAAGGTCTGCGCGATCGACAGCACCTGGTCCGGCCTGCGGCTGGTAATCCGCCGCGAGCTGCGGTAGGCGCCAGCGCCGGGCTCGGGCAGGGTCGCATCAGGGTCGAATCGGGGTGCTTCCTGATGCCGGGGGACCGCCACGCGGGGCACTGTAGAGGACATGAACAGCAATACCGAGGACCTGCACGACGCCAGCGAGCCCGATCCCGGCACCGCGAGCTCTGGCACCGCGAGCACTGGCACCGCGAGCACTGGCACCGCGGACACTGGCACCGCGGGCACTGGCACCGCGGGCACTGGCACCGCGGACACTGGCACCGCGGACACTGGCACCGCGAGGCCGGGCCACAATCGGGCGCCGCTGCGCAGGCCCGCCAGGGGCCGCATGGTGGCGGGGGTGGCCGTGGCCATCGGCCGTCATTTCAACATCGATGTCACGATCGTCCGCGTGGTGTTCGCGGTGCTGACGATCGTCGGCTTCACCGGCCTGGCCTACCTGGGCGGCATTCCGCTCTACCTGGGCGGCATCCCGCTGTATCTCGCCTGCTGGGTGCTGATCCCGGAGGAAGGCAGCGAGCACTCCATCGCCAGCAGCTTCCTTCGCAGCGTCCAGGACAGGTCCCGGTGACCACGTCCGGCTGCTAGCCGGTGAGCACCTCGCCCTCGAACGTGCCGAGGCTCTCCCGGTACAGCTCCAGGCCGACGCCATTGGGGTCGCGGAAGTACATGCTGTCATCGGCGCCGCGGTCCGAGCCGAGATAGTCCATCCCGGCGTCGTCGAGCTTCTTTTTGGCCGCGTCGAACTGGCTGGCCGTGACCGAGATCGCCAGGTGCTGCACCCCGCCGATGGTCTCCTGCCACGCCGGGTGCTCGTAGCCGGGAAAGTCGAAGAATCCGAGCAGGTTGCGGTTGCCGATGTCGAAGAAGAAGTGGTTCGAGCCCGCGTAGTCGCGGTTCTCCACCAGCTCGACCAGGGGGAACCCGAGGAACTCCTGGTAGAACCTGATCGTCTCCTCGGTGTCCCGGCAGATCAGCGCCAGGTGATGAATGCCGCTGACGGTGCTGGCCGGCCGTTCGGCAGGCGGGCGGAGGTACCGCGCGCGCAGTTCCTCGCGGCGGGCCCGGACGCGAGCTAGTTCCTCGCCCTGCGGCTGTGGCATTGCAGACTCCTTTGCTCGCCTCGCGTGACCGCCGGGCGGCGGGCCGGCCCGGCCAGGTGAGCCGGGCCAGGAGACCAGCCGCGCCGGGGTTCCTGCCTAGGCCTTAAGTCTGCCAGCGGGCGTCCGCCAGCCACAGTCGGCCAGCCGCCAGCCGCCAATCTGCCAGCCGCCATCTGCAGGCGGCCGTCAGCGCCATCTGCCGTCAGGCGTCAGGCGTGCAGCCCGGCATCCTCGGGGTGAAGCCGGTGCCGAAGGACCCAGCCGTGCAGTCCGTGCGCCGCGTCCGCCAGTGACGGCGGCGGCACGGCGACGACGGGGCAGCGGGCATGCGCGAGGCAGTACCTGCTGACCTTGCAGGCCATCATGCGCCGCACCGCGCCGTGCCGGCCCGTGCCGATCACTAGCACGTCACCCGGCTCGCCGGACAACTGCGTCAGCACCGGGCCTGCCTCGCCCCGCACGGTGTGCGGCGTAAAACTGACGTCGGCCGGGGGGCCGCCGATCGCCAGCTCGACCGCACGCCAGAGCCGTTCCCACGCTGCCTGCTGCCACGCCGCACGCAAGTCCCGGCTCGGGTACCGCCGGTCGGCCATGTCCCCGCCCGGCGGCATCCAGGCAAGCACGATGACGAGTTCTGCACTTTCACTCCTGGCCATCCCGGCCGCGTACCGCAGGGCCTGCAGACTGCCCGCAGATCCGCTGACGCCCGTGACGACTCTCCGCACGTACACTTTCCCGGCTCCTTTCCCGCGCCACCTCTTCCAGTTAACCGCGGGAACCGGCTCTCGGACCGGCCGCTAACAGGTTCCAGGCACAACAGCTCCCCTGGCGTACGAGATCCATGCAGGGCGGGCGCGTTCCCGCCATCGTGACCTCGCTCAGCCATACGCCGGCAGAAGCGATTGTGACTCACCATATCTTTTGATAGTCTCTCTCGTATTAGAGAAGCTCGCACAATCCGGGAGGCAGCGATGACTGAGGCCCTGCCAGGAACCGCGTCCGGCCGCCGCCGCTGGTGGGCCCTCGGCGCGCTGGCGATCAGTGTCCTCGTCGTCGGTCTCGACCTGTTCGTCCTGTCGCTCGCGCTGCCCACGCTCGCGGTCGACCTGCACGCCTCGACCGGCGACCTGCAGTGGTTCGTGGCCAGCTACAGCCTGGTCCTCGCCGCCGCGCTACTGCCCGCCGGACTGCTCGGCGACCGCATCGGCCGCAAGAAGCTGCTGCTGATCGCACTGGGGCTCTTCGGCGTCGCGTCGCTGGCATGCGCGTACTCGACCTCCAGCGGCGAGCTGATCGCCGCTCGCGCCGTACTCGGACTCGCGGCCGCGGTCATACTCCCGCTGGCGCTGGCGGTGCTGCCGGTCATGTTCACCCCGGCTGAGCGGCCGCGCGCGATCGCCGTCGTCGGCGGCGCCACCTTTGTCGGCTACCCGCTCGGCCCCATCCTCGGCGGCTGGCTGCTTGATCACTTCTGGTGGGGCTCGGTCTTCCTCATCAACGTGCCGATCGTCATCCTGGCCCTCGCCGCAGTCGCATTCCTCATGCCGGAGTCGCGGGGCATCGGTCGTTTCCGGATCGACCTTACCGGCGTGATCATCTCGAGTGCGGGCCTGGCCTCGCTGACCTACGGCGTCATCAGGGCCGGCCAGGACGGCTGGTCCGATACGTTCGCCCTCGCCACGATGGTGGCCGGGGCGCTGGTCCTGGTGCTGTTCATCGTCTGGGAGCGGCTCGTCACCCGGCGGCCGGGCGGGCTGCCGCTGGTTGATCTGAGCCTGTTCTCGTCGTCGGGATTCACCTGGGGCACGACGCTGGCGACGATGATCTCCTTCGCCCTGTTCGGCCTCACCTTCGCGATGCCGCAGTTCTTCCTCGACGTCCGCGGGCTCAACTCGCTTGCCAGCGGCCTGCGCATGCTGCCGCTGATCGGCGGCCTGGCGGTCGGACTGGCCGTCGGCCAGCGGCTGCAGAGCCCGCGCAAGTCGCCCGGCGGAGGCCCGGACCGGCCGCCGCTGGCCGGGCCGCGGCCTATCGGCGCAGGCGGCTTCGCGATCATGGCCGCCGCTCTGGCCGTCGGCACTGCAACCTCGGCGGCCAGCGGCACCGGCTTTGTCTCGGCCTGGTTCGCCGTCACCGGCGTCGGCCTCGGCCTCGCCATGCCAACGATGCTCAATGCCGCGCTCAGTGCTCTGTCCCCCGCGCGCAGCGGATCGGGCTCGGCGCTGATGACGGCCGCGCGGCAGGTTGGCGCGACGATTGGCGTGGCCGTCCTCGGTACCGTCCTGAGCTCGGTGTACCGGAGCCATCTGGTCGCGACGAGCCTGCCTCCGGCGGTCGCAGCCGTGGCGAGGAGCAGCGTCGGGAACGGCATCGCGGTCGCCGCCAGGCTCGGATCCGCGCCGCTGCTCGCCGCCGTCCGCGACGCGTACGCCAGCGGCGTGGACGTCATGCTCTGGGTATGCGCCGGGATAGCGATCGCGGCGGCGGTGCTGGCGGCGCTGTTCCTGCCGCGCCAGCAGGCCGGCGCTGACCAGACGGCCGGTGTCGCCGACGCTGAACTCGACACAGCCGGGGCAGAATGACCCCATGACCGACGTGCCCGCCCCGCCGACCGCCTCGGGGGCCGCGCCGCGCAGCGCCTCGCGGACCGGCCCGCCAGGCGCTCCGCAGGGCGCTCCTCAGGGCGCTTCGCCGGGGTCTCCGCAGGTGACCCCGCAGGGCGGGCTCCGCGAGCGGAAGAAGGCCAGGACGCGCGCCGTCATCAGGCAGCAGGCGCTGCGGCTGTTCGGCGAGCAGGGCTACGCGGCCACGACGATCGAGCAGATCGCCGATGCGGCCGAGATCTCGCCCGCGACCTTCTTCCGCTACTTCCCGACCAAGGAAGACGTTGTCCTGCAGGACGACATGGACATCATCACGGTCGAGGCGGTGGAGGCACAGCCTGCCGAGCTGAGTCCGATCGCGGCATTCCGCGCGGCGTCAGCGGCCATGCTGGAGTCGCTGAGCGAGGAGGATCTCGTCCGGTTCCGGGATACGGCGATGCTGACGGCGACGATTCCCGAGGTCCGGGCCCGGGCAATTGACGAGTTCGTCCGCAGCATCAACCAGATTGCCGGCGCTATCGCCAGGCGCACCGGCCGGAGCGACGAAGACTTCGAGGTGCGCACGCTGGCAGGCGCGATTATCGGGGCCATCATGTCGGTCACCACGACGGCGGCAGGCGACACCTGGAGCGCGGAAGGGTTCCACGACGTCACGGCCCTGTTCGACCGCATCGATGCCGCGCTGGCCTACCTGGAGAAGGGCCTGCCGCTCTAGCGCTGACGGCCGCTCTGCCCCTGACAGCCGCTATGGCGCTCATAGCCGCTCTGGCGCTGACGGCCGCTAACGCGTTAGCTCGAAAGATCGCGCGGGTTATAGGCCATGCTTTCTTACGAGTTAAGCGATATCGGAGTGCAGCGTGCCCCGCCCCTCGGGGGAGAAGGGCGGGGCACGCTGCACTCGGTTGCACGGCGCCGGGGGTGCGCTCGTGCCTGCCGGGCGCGGGGGGTGCGCCCTGCTTCGGGTGCCGGGCGCGGGGGTGCGCCCTGCCGGGGTGCCGGACGCGGGGGGTGCGCTCGTGCCTGCCGGGCGCGGGGGGGTGCGCCCTGCTTCGGGTGCCGGGCGCGGGGGGGTGCGCCCTGCCGGGGTGCCGGGCGCGGGGGGTGCGCCCTGCCGGGGTGCCGGACGCGGGGGGTGCTCCCGGGCGCCGGGGGGGTGTGGCGCCCGGGAGCGTAGGGCCGCTGGGGGATGCGGCCCGCTCTCGGGCCAGGGCCGGGGTGCCCTGGCGGCGGGGGGTGGGGGCGGTGCCGGGCCGACCGGGGGTGGTGCCAGCCTGGCGGCGGGGGTTTGAGACCGGCTGGCCAGGAGCCTGTCGCGTCCTGACCAGCCGGGGATCAGGAGGTCACTTCACCTGGGTCACGATCTGCCTGACGAGGTGAGCGGCCTGGGTCTCCCACTTCGCGTAAGCGAAGGGGAACGCCGAGTGCTGCACGCCCTGTGCGGCCTGCCACAGCGGCTGGTTCGCCCAGTGCGGGTTGCTGCCCTGGTAGCGCTCCAGCGCACTGAGGAATGCGTCCGCGGAGTACTTCGGGTTCATGACCTGCTGCGCGGTTCCCCAGCCACAGTCCGGCTGCTGCTGGAACAGGCCGAGCGAGTCCGAGGTCCCGTAGTCGATGTTCTGCAGCTGCGCCTCCTGCATTGAGGTCGCAACGGCGATCACCGCTGAACGCAGCCCCAGCCGCTTGGCCAGCGCCTGCTTCACGATTGTGGTGGCGTTGTCCAGCTGAGCGCTGTTGATCGGCATCCAGGCCTGCGCACCCGAGGCGCCGACCGGCTTCAGCTGATTGGCAGCGTCACCGGCGCGCGTTCCGGTCTGCCGGGCCACAGCCTGCTCGATCTGCGACCAGGACTGTGCCTTCGGTGCTGCAGGCTTCGCCGAGCTCCGGCTCACGGCGCCGGCACCGGGCCGGGCAGCAGCGTGGTGCACGGGGGCCAGCGCGCCGGTCTTGGCCGGGGTGGCAGCCGGGGCAGCCGGGGCGCGGTCAGCGGCCCGTCGGGTGGTGGTCCGGGGGGCATGGTGGCCGCCTGCAATCGCGTGCGCGGGGTGCACGGGGTGCGAGGTAGCGGCGATTGTGGCTGCACTGGCGGTGCCTGCGCCCAGCAGTGCCGCGGCTGCGCCCGCGACTGTTACAGCCACGGTGCGGCCGCGAAGGGCGTCAGCCATTCGGGCAGTGCTTCGCATGGGGGTTCCTTCCTGTCTGTCCTCGCCTGCTGACCGGAACTGCCGGCCAGCTGGGGAAGTCAAGCGCGGGATGTGCGCCGCTCCGTCTTGCTGGGAGCGGGCCGGCCCCAGGTACTCAGGGGCGATCCCGGCGAGGATCACGATGCGTTACGGGACTCTGACGGACCGGATTCACAATCGGTTGCACAATGAGACACAGGTCACTACTAGCGAGTAACTCAGGACGCCAGTGCCACGGTTATCACGGCATATAGACCGCTAAATCAGGGCTGGCGTGCGGGGGCACAGCGATCGAGCCCGCGTCAGTCGCCGCGTGATCGTGGTGACTTTGCGTCCTATATGAGCGCAAAGGCACCACGATCACAGACGGGCGGGCCGTACGGCACCTCGGCACGGGCACCTCAGCCTGCGCGTCGCCTGCGCGGCGGCGGCGCGTCGGCGGCGCCCGGCCAGCGACGCCCGAGGAATGTTGCGCGTTCAATTAATGTTGGCACGGGCAGGCCAGCGCAGACCATGCCTACCTGGCCAGGCAGACTTAACAGTGCCAAGGAGGAAGTCATGCCAGCTGTGACCGTCGAGGACATCCTGGTACTGCCGCGAATCAGCGAGCCCGACCAGGCCGTTGCTCAGGAGCGGCCAGTGCTGGGCGTCACAACGGCGCCGTCCGGATTCGAGGGCGAGGGGTTCCCGGTCCGCCGCGCGTTCGCGGGCGTCGACCTGAAGGCGCTCGATCCCTTCATCCACATGGACCAGATGGGCGAGGTCGACTACGCGCCGGGTGAGCCCAAGGGCACTCCCTGGCACCCGCACCGCGGCTTCGAGACCGTCACCTACATCATCGACGGCGTCTTCCGGCATCAGGACTCCAACGGCGGCGGCGGCCTCATCACCAATGGCGACACCCAGTGGATGACCGCAGGCTCCGGGCTCCTGCACATCGAGGAGCCGCCTGAGGACCTGGTGATGAGCGGCGGCCTGTTCCACGGCTTCCAGCTCTGGGTGAACCTCCCGGCCCGGCTGAAGATGGCTCCCCCGCGCTACCAGGACATTCGCGCAGCCCAGGTTGCCCTGCTCAGCTCCGCTGACGGCGGCGCCCTCGTCCGGGTCATCGCCGGCGAGCTCGACGGCCACGAGGGCCCCGGCGTGACGCACACGCCGATCACCCTGCTGCACGTGACGGTCGAGCCGGGCGCGGAGTTCCGGCTGCCGTGGCGTCGCGACTTCAACGCCCTGGGCTACGTGCTGGCGGGCTCGGGCACCGTCGGCGCCGACCGCCGCCCGGTGCGAACCGGCCAGCTGGCTGTCTTCGGTCCCGGCGACGCGCTGACGCTGGGTGCGCAGCGCACCATGGACGGGCCGGGCGACAAGCTGGATATCTTGATTCTCGGCGGCCAGCCGATCCGCGAGCCGGTCGCCGCCTACGGACCTTTCGTCATGAACACCAGGGCCGAGCTCGCCCAGGCGTTCGAGGACTTCCAGGCAGGACGTCTCGGCTCGATCCCGGCAGTGCGCACGCCGCTGCCGGAGGAGCCGCATCCCGGCCACGACGTCCTCTGACAAGCCGGCGAGCCGCGCTGCACTATCCTGCCGGAGGTGCAGCGCGGTTCGTCTTTTCCCTGCTCAGGCACCAGGCTCGCTCACCCGCCGGGCCTCGAAGGTGAAGCAGCCGAACTCAAGCGCGCGGCCGTGCACCAGCGCGACCGCCGGATCAGCGAATATCTCCGCGAGCGCCGTCTCGACCCCGACCGGGCTCCCGGCGGCGTCAGCCGCGACCAGCCGCCCGCCGAGGATCCGCCCGTCCGCGCCATAGGAGCGCAGCACCCGCGGGCTGGTCGCGAACTCGGCCGGGTAGCCAGTTCCGGCCGGCCCGTCGCAGGCACCCGGATGAATGAATACCGGCCCGGTCTCGTCGTACGGGCCGGGTGCGGCCCCGGTCCCGCGCGCCCACCGGCGCAGCGGCGCGTACGACACGAGCGCGACCCGCTCCCCGGCCCTGATGCGCCGCAGGCAGCAGCGCAGCGGAGAGCCGCCGTCGTCGTCCGTCAGCAGTACCGGCGGATTGCCCGCGTCGTCGGCGCGCAGCAGAGCACGCACCACCTGCGGCGCGATCGCCCGCACCTCGAAGCCAGTTCCCAGCTGCGTCATCGTTGTCATAAGACCAGGATCAGGGCAGGGAACGAGGCGTGCTGGCGGGAACCCGACACCTGGGCCGCGGCTCGCCGGGGCCGGTCAGCGGGCCTGGCTTTTACCCGGCGTAGTGCGCGATGACGCTGGCGCTCGGCCGGGCCACCCGGTCCACGCCGAACAGCCCGAAGGGCACGCTGAATCCGAGATTCCACTCGTAGTTGTCGATGCCGGTCCAGTGGAAGAACCCGCGCAGGTCGACGCCACGGCCGGCGGCTTCCGCCGCGATCGTGACGCCGTCGCGGATGAATTGGCTGCGCTCGGCGTCGTCCTGAGTGCCGATGCCGTACTCGCTGATCAGCAGCGGCTTGCCGGGCAGGTCGGCATGCAGCCGGTCCAGGACGAGGCGCAGTCCCCCGCTCCACGGCACGTAGCCGAGCGGGCCTGGCCGGCCGTCAGGAGGATAGGGGCCGCGGACCACGCCGCTGGACGAGGCCGGATCGGTGCTCGCGCGCACGCTGGTCGCGCTGTAGTAGGAGAATCCGACGACGTCGAACGCGCCGGCGAACTCCGGATCGGCGACCCGCTCGGGGGCTGCCGTGCCCGGCAGCCCCCGCAGCTCAAGAATGCCGTCGCGCATCATCCGGATCCAGCAGCCGAACGCAAGCTCGTCGACGATCTCGGCGGCTCGCCGGTCAGCCCCGGAGCCGGTGGCCGGGATCGAGGGCGACAGGTTGTGGATGGTGGCGACCGGCTTGCCCCCGCCGCGCAGTGCCAGCCAGGCCTCGTGATTGGCCAGGTGGGTCGCGACCAGCATCCGCGCTGCCTCGGCCATGTTCCGGCGGCCGGGCGGCAGGACGCCGAGCAGCCAGCCGCACAGCGCGTAGGCGTGCGGCTCGTTGATGGGCTTCCAGCCGAACACCAGATCGCCGAAGGCCTCGGCCAGGAACTCGATATGCCGCCGCCAGTAGTACGTGCGCGCCCGCTCGTCGCCGAAGCTGCCCATCTCCGCGAACCAGACCGGCAGCGTGAAGTGATGCGCGGTGACCCACATGCGCAGGCCGGCGTCCCGGCCGGCCTGCAGCAGCGCGCGGTAGCGTTCGATCTCGGCCTGGTCGTGCCTGCCCTCCTCCGGCTCGAGCCGCGCCCACTCCAGCGACAGCCGGAAGTGCCGCAGCCCGATGCCGGACAGCAACCCGAAGTCCTCGGCGTAGCGAGTGGCAAATCCGTTGCCGTCGCCAGAGGGCGGCGCATGCCCGGCGCGTTCCCAGGGCAGCCAGTCCCCGGCCGGCGCGGCACCCTCGCACTGGTTCGCGGAGTTGCCGGTCCCCCACCAGAATCCGTCCGGGAACTGCACGTGCGGCGGGGACATCTGCGTCATGTGCTGCACCTTCGCTAGGAGTACCGGACAGGGAGACGCGCGCTCTCCACATAGTGACACTTCCAGGTCAACAAAAGCCGCATATCACCTCGCTGATTGACCGCAACCGTCACAGAGTCCCGGCAGCGCCTTGTCCCGACAGCGTGTCCCGGCAGCGCCTTGTCCCGACAGCGTGTCCCGGCAGCGTGTCCCGACAGCGTGTCCCGACAGCCCGTGTCCCGACAGCGTGTCCCGGCAGCGCCTTGTCCCGACAGCGACTTGACATTGTTAACGCCAAGATTAACTATTGACAGAGTGAGTAACGATCAGACAGACGTGGCCGCGGTGCTGGCCGCGCTCGCCGATCCGGCCCGGCGGCAGGTCGTCGAGCTGCTTGGTCCCGGCCCCCGGCGGGCAGGAGACCTCGCGGCTGCGGTCGGCATGTCGGCGCCCGCGATGAGCCGGCATCTGAAGGTGCTGCTGCAGACCGGGATCGTCGCCGATGAGCGCACCGCGGCCGACGCCCGGCTGCGCTATTTCCGCCTCAGGCCGCAGCCGATCGGCGCCCTGCAGGCCTGGCTCGACCAGCTGCAGGCGCACTGGGACGAGCAGCTCGCATCGTTCAAGCGCCACGTTGAGGAGAGGGATCATGACGACACCGCAGGCTGATCAGGACCGCGCAGTCTCCTCGCAGGTAACGGTCGGCGTCGACCCGGGGACGGCGTTCGCCGTGTTCACCGATGAGATGGATCTGTGGTGGACCCGCGGGCCGATCAACTTCTATGACGCTGCCAGGGCCGTCGCAATGCGCTGCGAGCACGGAGTAGGCGGACGGCTGCTCGAGCTGTACGCCCCGGATGCCAGTGACGTCCTCGAGCTCGGCCGGATCACCGTCTGGGAGCCGGGACGGCTGCTGGCCTGGCACAGCTCCGTCGACGACGTCAGGGTAGAAGTGCGCTTCGAGGCCGTCCCGGACGGCACCACGGTCACCGTGGCCGCCACCATCCCGGCCGGAGGAGCCGATCGCGGCGGCACCGCCTGGGTGCGGGTGACGCCGCGCTGGCTCGCTGCCTGGTGCGCGCGGCGCGACACCGCCCCGCAGGTGCCGTCCGACACCGGCAGGCTCGCCGTCGCAGTGCACTACGCCAGGCCGACCAGGGCCGCGCACTGGCTGTCGGAGGCGTTCGGCTTCCGGCCGGTCCCCGAGCACGACGACGGCGAGGAGGGCGACGGCGAGCACCGCTGGATCGAGTTCCGGATCGGCAACTGCTCGGTCATGCTGTTCCCGCTCGACGGGCAGCGGCGGGACGGCAGCCCGGTGACGCATGTGCCGTGGGTGTTCGTCGACGATCTCGACGCCCACCTCGAGCACGCCCGCTCCAGCGGCGCGACGATCGTGTCCGGCATTCACCAGCATGGCTACCGCGCCTACCAGGCCGCGGACCTCGAGGGCAACCGGTGGACCTTCGCGCAGGCGCGTCCCACCATGTGAGCACTAGGGCGGCCTGCGCCGGAAGACGCCGCCGCTTAGCCGGCCAGTCCAGGCGTAGAGGAGCGCCATGCCCACGGCGACGGCCGCGCCTGCCAGGTAGAGCTGCTGGTAGGCACGTAGCGGATGGCCAGGGCACCTGCCGCCTGGAGCGGAGCCTGCGGGCCGAAGAACGCGAGAGTGACGGCAGCGGACACGCGGCCCTGCAGCTGGGCGGGGGTGGATCGCTGCGCGAGGCTCAGCAGGGCGAGGAACAGCCAGGGCAGGGCGAACCCGAGCACAACCGAGCCGGCAACCGCCAGCGGCAGCCAGCCCGCAGCGCGCATCGCATTGCCGAGTGCGAAGTTAGCCATTCCGAGCACGGCCAGCCACCTTTCGCCGACCGACCGCAGCAGGCGGCCGCTGACCAGGCTGGCGACGACTGAGCCCGCGCCAAGCCCGGCGCTGAATACCCCGAGGAAGCTGGGCGGCTCGCCGACGCCCTGAACGAGGCTGTACTGGGCGGCGACCAGGATGGCGGAGAAACTCATGACTACCGATGCCGCCAGGAGCAGCCGGCGTAGCTGCGGCGTGCGGCGGATGTGACCGAATCCGGCGAGCAGGTCAGCCCGCCAGTGCCCTGGCTCGGGCACGGGCCTGGCTTCCCGGAGGCGGAGCCTGGACAGCGTCACCGCCGCGACGACGAACGTGATCGCGTCGAAGACACTCACCGTCCCGCCGCCGACCAGGGCGAACAGACCGGCGCCAAACAGCGGGGCCACGAGCCGGCCGGTCTCCTGGAAGCCGAGGCTCCAGCCGTTCAGTTCCTGCCGCCGCTGCGGTGACAGCATCACCGCGAACAGCGCGCTCTCGGCCGGGCCCGACAGCGTCAGGTGGATGCCGTACCAGGTCATGACGGCGAAGATGATCCAGGCCGAACCCGGGCCGCTGACGGCAAGCAGCGGCAGGACCAGCGCGGCCGAGACGAGGTTGAGCCACATCAGGAAGCGGCGGCGGCGCACCCGGTCGGCCACCACCCCGGCCAGCGGTCCTGCGAGGGACGGAGCGTAGACGCACACCGACACGAGGGCGGCCTCGCTGCTGCTGCCGGTGAGGGACTTCACCCAGATGCCCGCCGCCAGGGACAGTGCGTTGTCGCCGACCACGGAGACGGCCAGGCCGGAGAGGTACAGCCGGCCGTTGCGGCGCTCCACAGCGGCCTCGTCGCTACCGCGGGAGACTGCCGCCGCGTTCTGGTACTCGGATTCTGACGCGCATTCTGATTCGGATTTACTGCGGTTATCAGAATGAGATTTACTGCGGTTGCTAAATAGCCTCATTCCTCGTTCCGCCATACCCCGAGCATGCCAGTCAGCAATTGCTTTCGGCAATATAAAGTTTGCCGCAGTAAATGCGGCGCTCATTCCGGGAAACATTGCCGGCATTACCATGCCCTGGTTATGAAAGACACTGGGTCGCAGCAGCATCATCCCTGGCGCCGGAGGCGCGGAACCGGGATGATGCGGTGGTGAGCGACGCCGGGCCGGCCTGGAGCGATGAGATCGGGCAGGCCAGCTGGATCGGTGAGCGGCTGGCTCCGTTCGGCGCGTACGCGGTCGCCTCGGTGATCCCCGGCGGCTTCGAGTCCTACGCGCGGGTCCTGCATCCCGCCGAGGATCCGCTGCACGGCGGCGACCGGGTGGTGCGCTGGGCCGAGGTCGCTGCCTGGAGCGGCCTGCCGCTGCGGCCGGACTCGCAATTCCACTCGATCGCGCTGCCGCAGGTGAGACCGCACGCCGACGCGCCCTGGCACAGCCAGGGGCCGTACCAGGGCAGCCTGTATCCGCCTGACGCCCTGGTACTCACCGACATGCTGCGGGCCTGGACGACGACGCCGCAGCAGTGCTGGTTCTGCGTGTGGGACGGATACGGCTGGGACGGCGTGTACATGACTGCCACTGACGGCCCGGACGCCTCGGCTCCGGGTTTCGGCCGCCTGCCCGATCCGGTACCTGCGGCCGTCCGCGACGGCCCGCGGGTCCAGCTCCCGAACCGTGACTACCTGCTCTACCGCGGGCCGGCCGAGGCAGCTCTGGCTACGGTGAGTCTCAGCGGCGGCGACCAGGTCGCGAACCTGTGGTGGCCACAGGACCGGGCCTGGTTCGTGGCCACTGAGATCGACCTGGCCTGGACCTACGTCGGCGGCCCGGCCGGCCTGATCGCACAGCTGATATCCGAGGCCCGGATCGAGGCACTGCCCGCGGCGCCGGACGACGGGCTGGGCGGTATCGAGGACTGGATTATCGCGCAGGCGCAGCAGATGGCTGGCCAGCTCGTGTCCGCCGGCAAGGCAGCCGTGGTCACCTCCCGAGGCACCCTGCGCGCATCGCTGGCGCGCTCCGGGCAGCAGACGTCCGGCATGCTGCGCGTCTACACGGACGGCGACAACGGCGTCACCGGGTCAGGCACGACGCCGCTGAATCTACGTCCCGGACAGGACCTGCGGGACGAGATCAGCAGCCGGCTCGCCCGCGACATCGTCGGCCTGGTCGGCGGCTAGCCATGAGCGGAAGTGCTAATCACCGGGTAGAGCTGCCCCCGCACTGGCGATGATGGGCCGGTGGATTACGAGGCTTACCGGGGTGAGCTGGTGGCGTACTGCTACCGGATGCTGGGCTCGTTCCACGAGGCCGAGGACCTAGTGCAGGAGACCATGCTCCGCGCCTGGAAGGCGCGCGACCGGTACGACCCCGCGCGCGCGTCAGTGCGGACCTGGCTGTACCGGATCGCGACCAACGCGTGCCTGACCGCGCTGGAAGGGCGCGCGCGGCGGCCGTTGCCGTCCGGGCTCGGCGCGCCGAGCGAGGACCCCGGAGCACCGCTGACTCCCGCGCTCGACATCCCCTGGCTGCAGCCGTTTCCCGACGCGCGGTACGACCAGGCGTTCCGCGCGGACCTGCGGCTCGCGCTGGTGGCGGCGATGCAGGTCCTGCCGGCGCGGCAGCGGGCCGTGCTCGTGCTGCGCGAGGTACTGGAGTTCACTGCCGCCGAGGTCGCCGATCAGCTCGGAACCACGGTCGCGGCGGTCAACAGCGCTCTGCAGCGGGCCCGGGCCGCGCTGGCCGGAGCGGGGGACGTCACCGAGGTAGCAGAGCCGGGCGACCCCGAGATACGTGCCGTGATCCAGCAGTACGTGCGGGCGTTCGAGGCGGCCGACGTCCCCGGGCTGGTGCGGCTTCTCGCGGATGCGGCGGTCCTGGAGATGCCGCCGGTGCCCCTGTGGTACCGGGGGAGCCGCGACTACGGGCTGTTCATGCGCAGGGTGTTCGAGATGCGCGGGACGGGCTGGGCCGCGCGCCAGCTCACCGCCAACGGGCAGCCCGCGCTCGCCGCGTACGCGCCAGAGGTACCCGGCGGCCACAGGCTGCACACGCTGCAGGTCCTGACCGTCGCCGACGGCAGGGTCGCCCGCAATGTCGTGTTCGCCGATCCCGCCGTGTTCGAGGCGTTCCAGCTGCCCCTGCGGATTTCTGCAGCGGAGTTGCGCCCGGAGCGATGAGCCGGGCCGGTGCCGGCGGTATGTACCGGTGAGCACTGGCCGAAGGGAGACCCATCGTGAGGGTTATCGTCATTGAGTTCATCACCCTGGACGGGATCGTGTCCGACCCGGACGGGTCCGGCGGCACGCCTGCCGGCGGCTGGGCGTTCCGGCACGGGCCCGAGACGGTCGCAGGGGACAAGTTCCAGCTCGGGAGCATCCTCGACGACGGGGTCATGCTGCTGGGGCGCACCACCTGGCAGCTGTTCTCGCGGCTGTGGCCAGGACGGAGTGACCCGTTCTCGGCGCGGATGAACGCCGTGCCGAAGCTTGTCGCCACCCGCTCCCTTGCCGATACCTCGGCCTGGGCGAACTCGCGGGTCATCGACGGCGATCTCGCCGGCACCGTCAGGCAGGAGCGGCGCGACGTCATCATCACCGGCAGCCTGAGTATCGTGGGCGCGCTGAGGGCGGCGGACCTGGTCGATGAGTACCGGCTGCTGACGTTCCCCACCATCCTCGGCGCCGGCGAGCGGCTCTTCCCGGCCGGCGGCCCGCCGGCTTACCTGGAGTGCATGTCGGCCGAGCGATCCGGCGCCGCGGTCCTTGCCCGGTACGCGAGGGCAGCGTCGTGATGGCCCGCTTCCTCGCGGTGTACGAGGTGCCAGCCGACCCCGAGGCGTTCGACCGGCACTACCGCGAGGTTCATCTCCCCCTCATCCGGCGCCTGCCGGGGCTGCGCCGGTACTCGGTGGGCCGCGACGTCGCGGCCCTCCACGGCGCACCCTGCTACCTGATCACTGAGCTGGAATGGGACTCGATGGACGAGCTGCGTGCCGCTTTCGCCTCCCCTGCGGGATGCGCCACTGCGGCCGATGCAGCACACCTCCAGGAGCTGGCCCCCGTACGCAGAATAATCTTCACTACGGACGAAACCGTGATGTAGCCGCACATTCCCGCCGCGCCGTCGGCGATGTCTTTCTCACGGCTCGGGCCTCTCGGCCTGAGAGAGTTCCGGCGATCAGCGGGTTGGGCGAGAATATCCCTGCTGGCCTGCGCGGCAGCGCATCGGGCGACGCCAAGGGAGCGGCTATGACGAGTCCGGCCACGGGCCCACAGTGGACAATGGTCGACGAGGGCTGGGGCCGCAAGGCCGTGGACTTCGCGACCCTCAGTGAGCCGGGCAACTGCAGGGAGTACGTCGCCATGCACCACCAGCTCCGGGTCGATGCCGGGGACCGGCTGCTCGATGTGGCCTGCGGGTCCGGGCTCGCGATCGAGCTGGCTCGCCTGCGCGGCGCTTCCTGCTCCGGTATCGACGCCTCGGCCAGGCTGATCGCCGTCGCCAGGGACCGGAACCCCGGAAGCGACATCAGGATCGGCGACATGCACGCGCTGCCGTGGGAACCGGGATCGTTCGACGTTGTCACCAGCTTCCGGGGAATCTGGGGCACCACACCCGACGCCCTCGCGGAGATCCACCGGGTCCTTCGCCCCGGCGGACGCGCCGGGATAACCGTCTGGGGGCACCTGAAGGTCTCCCCCGGAGTCTGGGCCCTGGCACCCTTCATCCTCGCCACGACGGAGAAAGTCGTCAACCAGGCCGCGATGGTGGCGCTGGGCCGGCCTGGCGCGGGCGAGCAGCTCCTCGCGTCCTACGGGTTCCCCGATGTTGAGCGCGTGGAGATTCCGTTCGCCTGGGAGTTCGCGGACCCGGAGGTGTACGCGCGTGCGCAGGCGTCTACCGGGCCAGCCTATGAGGCCATCCAGAACGTCGGCGAGGCCGAGTTTCACCGCGCGGCCGTCGAGCAGGCTCAGCAGCACCTACGCGACGGCCTGCCGCTGCGGGCCGAGATCAAGGTCGTCGGCTACCTGGCCCGCAAACCCGAAGGAGCAGAACGCCCATGACCGGCAGCTTTCTCGAAGAACCACCGGTGTCGGCCGAAGTGCAGGCGCTGTTCGACGAAGACCTCGCAGAGGGCGGCTACGTCTGGAACGTTTCCAGGCTGTGGGCACACCAGCCCGAGACCGTGACGCAGCTGTTCGAGCTGATGTCTCAGGCATTCAGGCCGAGCGGGCTGAGCTTCCGGCAGCGCGGGATCCTGGTGACCGCTGCCGCCTCGGCCCTCGGTGACTCGTACTGCTCGCTGGCGTGGGGCGGGAAGCTAGGCGAGGCGTCGGACGCCGCGCTGGCGGCCGGGATTCTGACGGGCAGCGACGCCGGGCTGACGTCCCAGGAACAGGCCATCGCTGCCTGGGCCAGGAAAGTCGCCAGGGACCCGAACGCGACGGCTCCCGCTGACATCCAGGAGCTCCGCGACGCCGGGCTGGATGACGGGCAGATCTTCGCCATCACCGCGTTCGTCGCCCTGCGCCTGGCGTTTTCCATGATCAATGACTCACTCGGAGCTCAGCCCGATGCGCAGCTAGCCCAGTCGCTGCCCCGCGAAGTGCGGGAGGCCGTGACCTATGGCCGGCCGGTAGCTCAGGCGCCTCCCGTCTAACCTGCCTGCTCTTCCCGGCCCGCGGCCAGGACCGCCCGCGCCAGGACCGCCCGCGCCAGAACTGCCCGCGCCAGAACTGCCCGACCGAGGAATAGCCCGGACTCCTCACGTGCTGTCTCAGGGGCTGGCTGGCTGTCAACACGGGTGCGCAAGGATTGACATATCGGCCTTTACGGTGTGCTCTGCCTCTGACTGAGGGGCAGGCAACCCGGTTAAGGGCCAACGGCGCCCTCCGTCCGGCAGCCTGAGTCGACGTGGCTGATGGAGGCGCCATGACTCAGCTTGCGCGTCCGGACCTCGCGCGCAACCGAGAAGATCACGTACGCCCTCGCCCGGCTTCTGCCACGACCCGGCCGCTGGGTGGCGACAAGCCGGGCCTTCTGGCGGACGGCTGGCTGAGGCTGCTCCCGGCAGGACGTACGGGGCTCCTGGCGGCCGACCAGCCCGTCCCTGGCTGGGCGGTTGGCACGGCTTTTCTGGCGCCCGTCATCCTGGTCGGGGGCTGGCTCGCTGCGGGCGCTCTTCAGCCGGCCTCCTATAGCCCGATGCGGCAGACAATGAGCGCGCTGGCCGGCGAGTCGGGAGCCGACCGGTGGGTCATGACCGCGGCCCTGCTGCTGGTCGGCGGCTGTCAGATCGCCACCGGCGCGGGCCTCACTGGCGCCGGCAGGCCGGCGCGCATCCTGCTGGTCCTGACTGGCATCTCGACGCTCGGCATCGCCGCGTCCCCGGAGCCGACCGCCGGCCCGACACCGCGACACCTTGCCTTCGCGGTGAGCTGCGTGGTCACGACGGCGGTCTGGCCCCTCCTGGTGGCCAGACGGACGCCGAGGGCATCGTGGATCCTGAGCTTCTACGGCTGCGCGGCCGCAACCGCGATCTTCGCGGCGCTGTCCTGCTGGCTCCTGATCGAGGCACGGGAAGGCGGGGGCTACCTCGGCCTGGCCGAGCGGCTCACGTCGGCAGTTCTCGGCCTGTTCCCGCTTGTCGTCGCGCTCGCCTTGCGGCAGATCGCACGGGACGCGGCCAGCGAGCCACAACGCCGCAGGGAGCCCATCCGGGTACCGGCAGGCAACTACGCCGACAGACCGGGGGGCCAGTCCTAGCGGTCAGCGGAGACCCCGGCGGGCTCGGCGGGCTCGGCGGCCAGCCGGCGCAGGGCGCTGCGGACGATCTGCGGGTCGTAGGTGTTCCAGTACGGCGGCAGCGATGCCCGCAGGAAGCCGCCGTACCTGGCCGTCGCCAGCCGGGGGTCCAGGACGGCGATAACGCCGCGATCCTCCATGGTCCGCAGCAGCCGCCCGGTGCCCTGGGCCAGCAGCAGCGCTGCCTGTGAGGCGGCGACCGCCATGAAGCCGTTGCCGCCGCGGGCCGCGACGGCGCGCTGCCGGGCCGAGGCCAGCGGGTCGTCCGGACGCGGAAACGGGATCCGGTCGATGACGACCAGCTGCAGCGACCGGCCCGGCACGTCCACGCCCTGCCACAGCGACAGGGTGCCGAACAGGCAGCTCGGCTCGTCCTCGGCGAACTTGGCGACCAGCAGCCCGGTAGAGTCCTCGCCCTGGCATAGCAGCGGCACGCCGATCTCGTCGCGCAGCGCATCGGCCGCCTGCCTGGCCGCGCGCATGGAGGAGAACAGCCCGAGCGTCCGGCCGCCCGAGGCCCGGATCAGCTCGCGCAGCTCGGTCAGGTAGGCCTCCGAGAGCCCGTCCCGGCCTGGTGGCGGCAGGTGCCGGGCGACGTACAGGATCGCGCTGCGGCGGTGGTCGAACGGCGATCCGACATCGAGGCCGGTCCAGTCCAGGCCGCCCCCGTCCCCTTCGCCGCGCTGGCCCGCACCGCCGTTCCCGTTCCCGTTCCCGTCGCCGTCCTCGCCCGCTCCCGCGCCAGCGCCCGCCCCTGCCGCCGCCGCGGCGACCGCGTCGCCGCTGCCGGGCAGGTCAACGGGCTGAACAGCTGGCTGCGCAACCCGGTCCGACAGCCCCAGCTGCGGCAGCCCCCACTGCCGCGCCAGCGGCTCGAACGACCCGCCGAGCGTGAGCGTCGCCGAGGTCAGCACCACCGTCCTGGGCTTGAACAGCCGCTCGGCCAGCAGCCCGCCCACCTGCAGCGGCGCGACCCGCAGCGTGTCAGGGCGGGAGGACTCCTCGCTGACCGGCCGGTCCAGCCAGACCACCTCGGTCCTGGCGGCGATCTCGGCACCGTAGGCGGTGATGATCCGGCCCGCGTTCTCCGCCACCTCGTCCAGCGCGACAGTGGCGATCCTGACCGTGGCCAGCCGGTCGCTGTCGTCCTGCCCGCCCGCGTGACTGCGCAGGTCGGCAGCGCAGGCAGCCGCGGCATCCCGCACGACCGCGAGTGCCACTTCTACCTGCTCGGCCAGCACATCCAGGCGTCCGGCGGGCGTGTCGGCCAGCGCTAGCTCAAGCCCCTCTGCCGCCGCGCGCAGCCGCCCGGTGAGCTCCTCGGCGGCCAGCCGCCCGCACCGGCGGGCCGCCGCCTCGACCGCCGCAGCCGACAGCTCGCCCGCCGCGACACTGGTCACCCGGTCGACCAGGTCATGCGCCTCGTCGATCACGACGACGTCATGCTCGGGCAGCACGATGTAGTTCTCCATCGCGTCGATGGCAAGCAGCGCGTGATTGGTGACCACGATGTCCGCCTCGCCGGCCGCCTCGCGCGCCTGCTCGGCGAAGCACTGCGTGCCGAACGGGCACTTCTGCGCGCCGATGCACTCGCGGGCGTTAACCGAGACCTGCCGCCAGGCCCGGTCATCCACGCCGGGGACAAGCTCGTCCCGGTCGCCGGTGCCGGTCGTCGCCGCCCACTCATGCAGCCGGGTCACCTGCCGGCCGAGCGCCGATACCGACCGCGGGTCGAACAGCGAGTCCTCAGGGTCGTCCGGCACGCTGCCATGCACCTTGTTGAGGCAGACGTAGTTGCGCCGGCCCTTGAGTATCGCGAACACCGGCTCCCGCCCGAGCAGCTTAGACAGCGACGCTGACAGCCTCGGCAGGTCCCGCTCGATCAGCTGGCGCTGCAGGGCGATCGTGGCGGTCGAGATCACGACCGTGCCCGAGCCCGGGCCGCCGATCGCATGCCGCAGCGCGGGCACCAGGTAGGCCAGGGACTTGCCCGTTCCCGTTCCGGCCTGCACGGCCAGGTGCTGGCCGGTCTGCATCGACTGCTGAACGGCGTCCGCCATTGCGACCTGCCCCGGCCGCTGCGCACCGCCGATGCCGGCAACCGCCGCCGTGAGCAGAACGTCAATCTCGGGCAGTTCGGAAGGCACCCTTGCACGCTATCGCCTGGCCGCCGCTGCGCGCGCGCTCCGCGCTGCGCCCGGGGACAGCCGCCGGGCCAGATCTGGCGGTCCGGCCGGCCGGGTCAGGTTGTGACGTCCGCCGACGTCAGCCTGGCCCACGCGATGGCACCGAAGATCACGGCGTAGACGGCGAACGACACCAGGCCGTGCTCGGCTCCCGTCCAGTCGACCGGCGACCTGAACAAGCCGTCCCAGGACAGCCAGTAATGGGTGGGCAGGTACGGGTGGATCGCCGACAGCTGCTGCACCTGGTCGCAGATCTCGCTGGCGACGGTCAGCACCAGAATTCCCGCGATCGCGCCGACCGGATGCTGGGTCAGTGTCGAGGCGGCCAGCCCGATCGCGCCGAGCGACATCATCGCGACCGCGGCGTAGATGGCGACGACGAGCACCCGGAGAACGCCAGAGCCTAGTGACACCGTTGTGCCGGACAGCAGCGTGACCTGCCCGGTGTGGAACAGGATCAGCCCCATGATCAGCGAGATCACGCAGACGACCAGGCAGGCCACGAGGCTGAAAGTCATGATCGCCGCGTACTTCACGAACAGCAGCCTGGTGCGCCCGGACGGCACGGTCAGCAGGCCGCGCAGCGTGCCGAGGCCGGATTCGCCCGCGATGGCGTCGCCGGAGACAACGCCGACGCTCAGCGGCAGCAGCAGCAGGCTCAGCGTGAACGTGAGCACGACCAGGGCCAGGAACACGCCGTTGCCCGCGAGCTGATTCAGGAACGGCGGGCCGCCGCCGGGACCGTTCACCGACGACAGCGTGAGCCGGAACACAATGCCGAAGAACACCGGAACGATCGCCAGCACTCCGAGCAGCGCAAGGTTGCGTGGCCGCCCGAAGGTCAGCCGGAGCTCAGAGACAAAAAACCTTATCCAGGCGGGAACGGGGTTAGCCCCAGCCGGCAGCTCCTTGCCGGGCCGGTCGAGCCGGGGCCGGACGGCGGCGGCGTGCCGGCCCGCGGCCGGGTTGGTGGCCGCCGCCGGGGCCGGGCCTGCAGGCGATGCCGGGCCCGCGGCTGTGCTCGTGGCCGCAGCCGATACGGGTCCTGCGGCCGAGGCCGGATCTGTGGCCGAGGCCGGCTGCGTGGCCGAGGCCGCGCGAGCGCCGGTGCCCGGTGCGCCGCCGGAGGTGTCAGTCGACATCGAAGCCCTCCCCCGTCAGCTCAACGAACTCGTCCTCGAGGCTGCGCCGCGGCGTCTCGAGCCCGGCCACGGGGACGCCCGCATGCACGAGCCGAGCGCAGACGTCCTGGGGAAGCAGGTCGCCAAGATCAGCCGTTACCTCGCTGCCCGCCTGCGCGACTCCGGCCAGGCCGAGCTGACCGAGTACGCGCACGGCCAGCTCGGGCGCGGGCGTCCGCACCAGCAGCCTGGCCATGCCGCCGCCGCGGCCGCGGAGCTGGACCAGCGGCCCCTGATAGACGAGCTTCCCGGCACGCATCACGCCGACGTCAGTGCAGACCTGCTCTACCTCGGCCAGCAGGTGCGAGGACACGAACACGGTCGTCCCATCCGCGGCAATCTCCCTGATGAGGGTACGGACCTCGCGGGTGCCCTGCGGATCGAGGCCGTTGGTCGGCTCGTCCAGGATCACCAGCTGCCGCGGCCGCAGCAGGCTGGTGGCGATGCCGAGCCGCTGCTTCATGCCGAGCGAGTATGCCTTGTATTTCTTGTCGGCGGCGGCGAGCAGGCCGACCCGGTCAAGCGCCCGGTCGATCCGGGCGTCGGCCGTCGCCCGGCGCGCCGTCCGGTCGGCCGCGTCGAACCGGGCCAGATTGCCCCGGCCGGTCAGGTGCGGGTAGAACGCAGGGCCCTCGACCAGCGAGCCGACTAGCGGCAGGGCCTCCGCCTGCGCGTCCGGCATCGGCATGCCGAGAACCTCGTGCGTGCCCGCGGTGGGCCGGATCAGCCCGAGCAGCATCCGGATCGTGGTCGTCTTGCCGGAGCCGTTCGGGCCGAGGAAGCCGTAGACCGAGCCGGCCGGCACGGCCAGGTCGATGCCGTCGACGGCAAGCTGCCCGCTCCCGTACCGCTTGGTCAGCCCTCTGCTGGCTAGCGCAGTGCTGGCGAACCCGGTGCTGGCGAACCCGGTGCCGGCCAGGCCGGTGGCCGGCGCGTCGCCGGTGCCCGCGGCCGAAGTGGTCAGCGAGCTGAAGCCGTCTGTCATGGACCGGCAGCCTATCTGGCGTCAGCGGCGACGTCCGCGTAGAGCACAGCCGGGGTGACCGCGCCGGCCAGGATCTGGCCCTTGCTGGTCACCAGCACGGTCAGCAGGCTTGTCTGCAGGAGCCGACCGCTGCCCCAGGTGCCGTGCACTGCCCTGGTGGCGAGCAGCAGCGTCCGCAGTGCGGCCAGGCTGGGGCCTGGCGTGACGGTCAGCGTCGAGCTGTAAGCCTGCGACGATGCCGACGATGCCGACGATGACGACGAGCCGGAGAAGGGGCCGCCTGTCTGGACCGCAGGCCCGCCATGCGCGCTGAGCAGCTGCCTGACTGCGGTGGCCACCTGGGGGCTCGGCGGAGTCGCGACGACCGACAGCCAGTCGCTGCCCAGCACCCGCGGAGCGCTCGCCCTGGCGGCTGCCTGCGCCGCGGAGGCGGTCAGCGGCGCCCCGGCCGTGCTGCGGCTCACCGCCTTCCCGTGCCGGGCGGCGCTGAGCTGCGCGTCGAACTGCTTGATGATCAGGGCGCGCTGGGTCGCGGACATGCTCTTCGGCAGGCTGCTGGCGAACTGTGCCTTGATCCGTGCAATCTGCTTCTTCGACATCCTGGGCAGCGAGCCCGCCGCGCTCGCCCCAGCCGCCGGCGGACTGGTGGGCAGGCCGGCCGCGCTGACCGACGGGACGGGGAGCCCGCCGAGTTTAAGGCCGCCAAGGCCCGCCTGGCTCAGCCCGGCCTGGCTCAGGGCGGACTGCACGCTGCTCGGCACCGTCTGCCGCTTCACTATCGCGCCTGGCGGCGGGGTGAAGGTGAAGTTGGATGCCGCCGGAGTGCCGAAAGTCAGTGCGGTGAAGCCGATGCTGTAGGCCAGCGCCGACGATGCGCGGGTATAGACCTCGACCCGGAGCGGGATGTGGCGGCTGGCGTCGATCGCGATCAGGATGCTGCCGACGAGCGACTTGCTGCTCCGCGGCACCAGCGACAGCTGGTAGGCCGGGATCCCGGCCACGTAGACATTGCGCTGCACGCTGACGAGTGTCGACGGGCCGACGGCCTTGAGCACCTGCGCCGCCGCGGCCTGCGGGGTGCCGGGAATCTGGCTGCTGCCGGCCTCCGGGCCGGTGCCGGACTGCGGGCCGGTGCCGGCCTGACCGGGAAGGCCGGTGAAGTGGGCCGGGAGTGCGTACCGGGTCGCGGTCTGCGACTTGCTGCTCCACACCCACAGGGTGCGGCCGTCGAGCCGCGCGTCGGTCTCGCCGTCCTGGACCGGCTGCGCCACCCTGATGTGCCGTGAGTCCCGGTACCAGATGGTGACCGACTGGGTCCCGGTGGCCAGGCCCGAAGTGCCGCTCTGCTGCTGCAAGGCCGCGGGCAGCGACGGCAGGCCAAGGTCGGAGGTCTCCTGAACGGTCGCGGTCAGCGGACCGGGCGCCTTCGCCTGGGCAGCCTCGGTCAGCAGCTGCTCAGCGGTGCGGGACGGCAGCGACGGCGCGGCTGCGGCGCTCGCCACAGCGGCGGCCGCAATCACCACCCCGGTGACCGTCACGACCCCCGCCGGAACCGCCCATCGTGCCCGAACGCCCAGTCTGCGCACTTGCTCTCACCCGCCGTATTGTCAGCACCCCGCGTTAGCCCCACAATAGCGGCCGGTCCGGCAAAAGCACGTCATCCCAGAGTATGAGCCGCAGGTCAGCCGACAAGTCTGGCCGGTCCTGCCAGGTTTCGCCGGAAGAGTTTCCGCGCGCTTTACCTGCCGCCGGGAGCGGCAGGTGCCGGGAGCAGGCAAGCACCGCGCGGCACTACTGCCCGGTGGCCACGCCGCCGCCCAGCGGGTCGCCGGCGTGCTCGCCGATGGCGTCCAGGTTGTCGTGCGCCGGGTACTTCGCTGCGGCCGGGCCGTCCGCGAACGCAGTCAGCACATTCGCCGTGACCCGCCGGGTGAAGCGGCCGGCGGCGCTGGTCAGGCCCCAGCCGTACTGCGGCGGCCCGAAGGACTCCACCCAGCGCATGGTCCCGGTGTTGAAGACGCCCGCTCCCCCGGCATGGGTGTAGTACGCCGAGTCGGCGAAGCTCCTGACGCCCTGGCAGACAAGCGGCGAGTGCGCGAGTACCTGGATGGGCCGCTCGATCGGATAGCCAGGGGTCACCCGGTCGTACTCGATGCCCACCAGGACCGGGAACCGCGTGCCCTGACGGGCGCCGGTGCCCCTGAACATCCACGCGTCCGGCGTCCGGACCACGTAGTCGGCAATCGCCGGGTAGCCCTCGTAGATCGTGCCGATCAGCGATGACTCGGGGTCCGGATTCGGCGGCTCGCGCCAGTCGCTCGTGACCAGCCGGTTGTGCTTGCCGTACATCGGGTCCAGCTCGTAGCTGGTCTTGTAGCAGACCACGAGCCGGTTGTCACCGAGCGGCGTGGGCTCCAGCCTGGTGCGGCGGAACATCGCGTTCGCGCCGAGGAACGCGATGTTCATGCCCCTGTCCCTGGCGGCGGTGACGATCGTGCGCTCGGGCGGCGACCAGTACTCGTCGTGGCCGGGCGAGACCAGCGCCGCCGCTCCGTCCAGCGAGTGCGGATCGCTGGCAATATCCATGCTGGTCAGGTACGCAAGCGGCAGGCCGAGTCGCTCAGCCAGGTTGATCAGCTTCCGCTCGTACACCATGAACAGGTAGGCGCCGTCCATGTCGATGGGACGGTCCATGCTGACGGCGTAGGACCGGTTGTCGTAGCCGCTGCCGGGGCCCAGGTACAGGTCGTACTCGCCCCAGGTGTTGTAGGCCTGCCACGTCGGCACCGCGTTCTTCAGCACGACCTTGCCGGCAGTGCTGGCCGACCGCACCGTCACCGGAACGTACCGCTGCGCGCCGGAGTGCGCGTCCAGGCGGAACAGGTACGCGCCCGCCGGCCAGCCGTCAGTGGGGACGGTCAGCGAGACCCCCCAGCTGGTATGCACGGTCCTGGTCGAGTCCTCGATGCCGGACGGCCGCTGCCGGTGCCCGCGTATGGTGCCGGACTTCCACACCTTCCTGGCCAGGTCGCCGCCGTACCAGCCCATCCGGTAGGCCTTGACCTCGAACTCGCGCGAGGTCGTCGATACGTACAGATCGATCGGTTCCCCCGGCAGCACGCTGGCCTGGCCGGCGTACCCGCCGATCTCATCCGGTGCGCCGAGATTGCTGATCCACCAGTGCCCGTCGCCGGGGAGATCGTTCTCGGCGGCGGTCGTGAGCGGTGCCGCTGGCTTGCGCGGCCCGGTGGTCGCGGCCGCTTTCGCAGCGGAGCGGGCCTGCTGCGAGCCGGCCGCGTTGCTGATCTCAATTCCGGCCACCACGGCGGCCGGGACGGCCGCTACGACAGCTGCCCGGCCGAGGAACGCCCTTCGGGTCCAGCGCATGATGCCAAGCATTTACCCTGACCGCGCTGCGCTACGTCAAGACCAGGCTGGCTTCGGCCAGTCTGGGATGATTCTTGGGACCGCTGTGGACGTCTGGTTACCAGCCGTGCCAGGGCAGCAGTGCGGTAACGGCGACTGCGGCGAACAGCAGCGTCAGGTAAACGATCGACAGGTGGAACAGCCGCATCGGCGCGGGCGCGCTGCCCGCCGCGATGCGGCCGCGCAGCCGGTGCGCTTCAGTCAGGAACCAGCCGCCGAGGCCGAGGGCGCAGCAGCCGTAGATCCAGCCCGCCGACGGGGTGAGCAGCAAGGTCACGGCGACCATGATGTAGGAGTAGCGCACGATCTTCGTCGCGACCACGGCCGGCGTGGCCACGACCGGCAGCATCGGCACGTTCGCGGCCGCATAGTCGTCGCGGTACTTCATCGCCAGCGCCCAGAAATGCGGCGGCGTCCAGAAGAAAATCACCGCGAACAGGACTCCGGCCGGCCAGCTCACCCGGCCGGTCACGGCGGCCCAGCCGACCAGCACCGGGAAGCAGCCGGCCGCGCCGCCGATGACGATGTTGGACGCCGTGCGGCGCTTCAGCACGATCGTGTAGACGAGCACGTAGAAGACGATCGCGGCATCGGCCAGGCCTGCCGCCAGCCAGTTGGCCGCGAAGCCGAGCAGGACCGTGGCGGCCGCGCCGAGCAGTATTCCGGACGCGAGCGCCTCGCCCGGCTTGACTGCCGTCGCACCGCCGGCGCCGCCGTGAGCGGTCGTCCTCGCCACCAGCGGCCGTCCTGATGTTCGCTTCATGACCGCGTCGATGTCGCGGTCGAGATAGCAGTTCAGGGTGTTCGCGCTGGCAGCCGCGAGCGCTCCGCCGACGAGGGTGACGACTATCAGCCAGCCGGACGGCAGCCCCTCGCGGGCCAGGAACATGGTCGGCAGCGTGGTGACGAGCAGCAGCTCGATAATGCGCGGCTTCGTCAGCAGGAACAGGCTGCGGGCGATGAGACCGGCCGGACGGCGTCCGCCCGCGGGACTTGCAGCAGCCGGGCCGTCAGCCGCTGTCTCGCCTGCGCCGGCCGGGGCGCCCGGATCTGCCGTGCCAGGCTCGAGCGCGCCCGTCACCTGTGTCACTGCCGCGCCTCCGCCACTTGCCGTGCTGCGGCCGCTGAGTCACCAGCGCCGATTGCCGTCCCTGTCGCCGCGGGCCGCCGGGGTCATGGGGGGCATCCTCCGGCCTGCAGCCAGCTGCGTAAACCCCATCGCGCCTGCGTACCGGCCACCGCGTCAGCAGACACGTTACCGGGACCGGACAGGTGCACGGGCAGCGGGCCGTTGCCGCTGCACCGACATGCTGCCACTCCTACGCTCCGCTGTCGACTGACTGCGAATCGTAGTCGTCCCAGTCCGCGTCGTTCCGGTCCCAGGGCGCTGCGACGACGGCCCGTCTGCGGCGGCTGCCGGGATCAGGCAGTCGGCCAGGGCAGGCGCAGGTAAGTTCGGTGTGTCACCGGCCGCGGAGTTCGAGAGGTTCCACAGACGCATGGACGGTACCGCTGCTGCCGGGCCTGGCACCGCCGGCACCGCAGGCACAGCCGCCGGGACCGGCACCGGCCCAGAGCACTCCGGCAGCCAGCCCGGTAGCCGCCAGCCCGGTGCCCGCCAGCCCGGTGCCGGCCAGCTCAGTACCCGCCAGCCCCGGCGGTTCCGCGGGCTGCTGGCGATGGGCGCAGCCGTGCTGCTGGCCGCGGCAGCCGTGGCCGTGCTGATCGCCGCAGGCGGCCACGGAAAGCCAACGACAGCGACTCCGGCCGCGCGCAGTTTCAGCCTGCCGGAGCTCGGCCACGCGGGCCAGCGGGTGTCGCTGGCGGCTTATGCGGGGCGGCCCGTGCTCATCAACTTCTTTGCCTCCTGGTGCGCGCCGTGCAAGCGGGAGACCCCGCTGCTGGCCAGCTTCTACCGGGCCCATCACGGCCAGGTCGTGGTCATCGGCGTCGACGCGAACGACGAGTCGGCTGCAGCGCTGAAATTCGCCACAGCGGAGGGCGTCAGCTATCCGGTCGGCTTCGACGCTTACCCGGCACCGACCGCCGTCTCGTACGGCATCGTCTCGCTGCCGCAGACCTTCATGCTGAACGCCAGGCACCAGATCGTCCGGCACATCTCCGGGGCTGTCACACCGCGAGAGCTGGCCGCCTGGGCCGCCACCGTGGCTGCCGCGAAGCGGGGCTAGGTCAGTGCCCGGCATGAGCGCCGCGAGCGCAGCGCTCCAGACCGCCTTCAGGACCGCCTTACTGCACCAGGGAACGCTTGTGTTCCTCCTGTTCGTGCTGCTCGCGATCGCCTGGGTGGCGTGCCGCGAAATGCTGATGGCGCGGGCCAGGCCCAGGCTGGTGACCCGGCTGGCCATCGCGCGGGCAGCCCGCCAGGCCGAGCCGGCGGCGCGGCGCGTCCTGCGGATCGGCATCGGCCTGCTGTGGATCCTGGACGGGCTGCTGCAGGCCCAGCCCGACATGGCCGGCGGCCTCCCGTCCGGGGTGACCGAGCCGGCTGCGGCCGGCTCACCGCGCTGGGTCGTGGACCTGGTGACCTGGGCGGGAACGGGCTGGGCCCGCCACCCGGTCCAGGCAGCGGCCGCGGCAGTCTGGATCCAGCTCGGCATCGGGATCCTGCTCGTCGCCACCTCGAGCGCGCGCTGGTCCAGGGTTGCCGGCCTGGTCAGCGCCGGCTGGGGCGTGGCGGTCTGGGTTTTCGGCGAGGCGCTCGGCAGCATGCTCGCGCCCGGCCAGAGCTGGCTGACAGGCGCGCCAGGCGCCGCGCTGTTCTACTGTGCCGCCGGAAGCCTGCTGGTGCTGCCGCTAGCCGCCTGGCGCGGGCCGCGGCTCGGGCGGCTGGTACTCAGGGCAGGCGGCGCCCTGCTGATCGCGTACGCGCTGCTGCAGGCATGGCCTGGCCGCGGGTCCTGGCAGGGTCGCCTGCACGGCCGGCCCGGTCCGCTGGCCTCGGCCATCAATGGCATGGCGGCCACCCGGCAGCCCGCCGTCCTGCACGAGGCACTGTCCAGCTTCAGCTCGCTCGCCGCCGATCACGGCTTCGCGGTCAACCTGGCTGTCGTCGCCGTGCTGGCCGCGACCGGGCTGTGCCTGCTGTCCGGCCGCCCGGCCGTCATGCGGCCGGCGGCGGTCACTGCCGTCGCGGTCTGCCTGGCCGCCTGGGTCCTGGTACAGGATCTCGGCTTCCTTGGCGGCCTCGGCACCGACCCGAACAGCATGATTCCCCAGGCACTGCTGCTGGCCTGCGGCCTCGTCGCCGTGTCCGCTAGGCCCGCGGCCGAGGCATCCGCCGCCGTAGAGTCCCCCGCTGCACCGTCCGCAGCAGAGCCAGCCACCGCGCGGTCCGGGGCCGAGCCGCGCACCCTGCCGGTCCTGCAGCCGGCCGCCTCCCTGCGCGGGCTCGGCGTCGCGCTCGGCTCGGCCAGTACCAGCGTGGTGTTCACGTGGTGGGCGGTCGCCATCATGATGCTGGGCGTCGCTCCGATGGCGCTGGCGATGGCCCGCTAGAAACCGCAGTTGCTGAGCGCGGCGGCGAAGGCCGACTCCCAGCCAGACGGCGACCGGGCCGGCCCGGCGGAGCCGGCTTAGCCCGTTCCAGGGCGGCGAGCGCCGACCTTGTCACGTCACTCGCCGCTGCCGATGTGACCATGGCGTCGCCAAGCTCAAGCTCGTGCTGCAGGTTGTCCCGGCCGTGACCCTGCACCACGTCGAGCAGGAGCAGCGGCCTGCCTACCGTCCGCGCCTCAGTGCAGGTGTCGCCCGAGCTGGTGATCACGAGGTCGGCAGCCGACATGAGGTCGGGTACGCGGGTGGTGAATCCGAAGGCGCGCACCCGCGGCTGCCGGGCTGCCGCCGCCGACAGCTTCCTGGCCAGCCGCTCGTTCCGGCCGGCGACGGCAAGCACGTGCACGCCGGCGTCCGCGAGCGCCTCGGCGGCGGCTGCCACCGGGCCGAGGCCCCAGGCTCCGGACATGAGCAGTACGCAGCGCTCTCCTGGCGGGACGCCGAGAGAAGCCCTGGCCTGCGCCTGGCTCTGCGCGCGGAAGAACGCGGGCCGGACCGGGGCCGGAACGACCTGGACGCGGGCATCCGGCTGGAATCTGAGCACTGCCAGCTCGGCGACTTCGGAGGTGACCAGGTACATGTCGACGTTGGGGTGCACCCACAGCCGGTGCGGCGTCGCGTCCGTGCAGAACACGACGTGCCGCATGGCCGGATACCGGGGAGCGAGCTGGCTGGCAGCGCCGGCGCCAGTGGCGAAAACGGACACCAGCAGGTCAGCCGGGTGCTCGTCGAGGTAGTCGCGCAGCGGCTGCACGAGCTTGCGCCTGGCCATCGCGTCCACGGTCCGCGCCAGCCGGTTGCCCGTGCGCAGAGCGGCAAAATGGAATGCGTCGAACAGGCCGGGTACGCCCAGCATGGCGCGGAAGACCGTCTCGCCGGCCGAGCCGCTGCGGCGGCCGAGCATCTTCATGGCGTCCAGGGTGGCCGTCGACCAGTCCTGGGTTTCCAGTGACGAGATGCAGGCCGCGGCCAGGACATCGTGGCCCATGCCGATCGATCCCGACAGCAGCAGCGCCGTTTTGCGATCGGTCATGCCTGCCCCTCCCGGGAGGCGAGCCAGTCCAGGTAGAGCCGGATGCCGCTCGAGAACGACGTGACCGGCGCCCAGTCCAGCAGTTCCTTGGCCAGCCGGGCGGAGATGGTCACGCCCTGGTAGTCGGCAGCGCGGGCCTGCTCGTGCCGGACCTGAACGGGGCGAACCAGGCTGCAGACCGTATCAGCGATCTCCCTGACCGAGACCGGGGTGCCGCCCTCGAGCGCGATGGTCTGATCCGCCGCGGCCGGAGAAAGTGCGCGGACGTGGGCGTCGGCCAGGTCCTCGACGTACACGTAGTTCCGCTCCTGCTCCCCGGTGCCCGCGATCGTGATCGGCTCCCCGGCCATCGCTGCCCGGACGAACCGGGCGACCACGAGCGCCTCCCGCATCCGCGGGCCGTACGGGATGCCGTAGCGCAGAATCGTGAACTGCTGCCCGTACATCTCCCGGTAGCTGTGCACGAGCATCTCGGCGGACAGCTTGGTGGCGACGTAGACGTGGCCGGGGCTGCGCAGGTCCACCGGAGCGTCCTCGGTCAGCTCGCCCTGCCCGAGCGCGGCACCGTACACCCAGACCGTGCTGGCCAGCGCGAACCGGCCGACGGCCGCCTGCCGGGCCGCATCCAGGACGCGCGCCGTCCCCTCAACGTTGAGGCGCACCGCGAGCACGGGGTCGGCGGCCACCTGGTTGACGTCGGCAGCCCCGGCCAGGTGGAAGACAGCGTCGGCCCCGGAGACCGCCGCTGCCAGGGCGGCCGGATCAAAGATGTCGGCGTGCCGGTACCGGGCGGCCGGGTTGCGCCAGCGGTCACTGACGTCCAGCACGCTCACTTCATGACCGGCGCCGATCAGGCGGTCCACCACGTGCGAGCCGATGAACCCGCAGCCCCCCGTTACTGCGACGCGCATGGCAGCACCCTTACCCTTATCACCGCACCAGACACCCGGATATCCCGTTACGCGGCGACCAGCGCGCCGTAAACGGCCGAGACTGCCGTGACCACCTGATCCGTCTCATCCGCGGTCATATCGGAGTGCACGGGCAGGCAGACGTGCCGGGCGCAGAGGTCCTCGGCGACCGGCAGCGGCGGCCCCGCGAACTCGGCAAACACCGGCTGCCGGTGCAGCGGCAGGTCATAGACCTCGCCTGCCAGCCGCACCTCATGCTCGTCGGCGAGCCGCCGGCGGAAGGCCACGCGGTCCGTGCCAGGCGGCAGCACGGCGATGTACTTGTAGTAGTTGCCGCGGCAGCCTGGCGGCTCGCCGAGCGGATCCAGTCCGTCGAGGCCGGAGAGCACTGCGTCATAAAGGGCGGCAACCTCGCGGCGCCGCCGGAGGAACTCGGCGAGGCGGCGCAGGTGGACAAGACCGGTCACGGCCGCGAGCTCCGGCATGCGCCAGGCGTAGCCGTGCAGCACGTGATGGTTCGCGCTGACAGTTCCCTTGCCCTGGTCCCGGTAGATGCGGGCCTGCTGCTCCAGGTCCTGCGACGGTGTGAGGATCATCCCGCCCTCGCCGCTGGTGATCACCTTGGTCGGGAAGAAGGAGAACCCGGCCGCCTGCCCGAACGCACCCGGCGGCTGGCCGTGCAGGCTGGAACCGTGCGCGTGGGCTGCATCCTCGACCAGGGCAACCCCGGCCGCCGCGCACATCCGGCTGAGATCGGCGGCTGCCGGGGTGATGAGGCCGCCGATGTGCACGAGCATCACGGCGGCGGTCAGCGGCGTCAGAGCGGCCGCCACCGTCTGCGGGCTCAGCGCGAAGGTAACAGGGTCGATGTCAGCGAACACCGGCCTGCCCCCGGCTCGCAGCACCGCCTCGGCGGTCGCGAAGAAGGTGTTGGCGGGCACTACGACCTCACGGCCCGCGACGCCGATGCTCCGGAGAATGATCTCCAGCGCCGCGGTCCCGCTGGAGACCGCGATCGCGCGCGGCGCCGGGCCGCCAGGCCCGCAGTGCGCCGCCGCGAAGGCAGCCTCAAACCGCCCGGTATACGGACCGAGCGTGAGGTTGCCGCTGGCCAGGATCTCCGCGGTCGCGGCGGCGATCTCCTCGCGGTCCGCTGCCGGGAACACAACGCGAGCTGCCTGCACTGCCAACCGGATCCCCCTGCGGTTTCGGGCTTAGTGACCTGGCCATACTCCCAGGTCATAACCCGGCGTGGCCGCACCTCGACCCAGCGTGTCCAATGGCAAGGTGTGCAATTGCCATTTCCTGACCGTCTGCCGGGCGCATGACTAACCTGGCGCCAGGGACCCCACCGCAGAGCGGAGAACAGCCATGACCGAGCGGCCCGGCACTGCCGCAAGAGCGTGGCGGCCGGCCGCGGGCGTCGCCATCACGGCTGCGGCGGCCCTTGCCATCGCGCACGCCGGACCGGGCCTGACCGGCTTCGGGCCGGTGCGCCGCCGCCTGTTTCCGCGGCTGACGGGCCAGGGCGTTCCCGGTCATGTGGCACTTACCTTCGACGACGGGCCCGATCCCGCATCCACGCCGGAGTTCGCGGCGGTCCTGGCTGCCCGCAATGTGCGAGCCACTTTCTTCCTGCTCGGCAGTATGGTCATCCGCGCGCCTTCGCTGGCTGCCGAGCTCGCCGCTGCCGGTCATGAGATCGGCGTGCACGGGTTTGACCACCGGTACCTCACCGCACGAGGCCCGCGCGCGACCAGGGCCGACCTGACCAGGGCCACGGAACTGATCGCGAATGTCACGGGCACCAGGCCGCGGCTCTTCCGGCCGCCCTACGGCGTCCTGACTGGCCCGGCCCTGCTGACCGCGCGGGAACTCGGGCTGATTCCGGTGCTGTGGGGCACCTGGGGGCGGGAGTGGACGCCGGGCGCCTCGCCGCAGTCGGTCCTGCAGACCCTGCTGACCGGCCTGGACGGCGGTGTCACCGTTCTGCTGCACGACTCCGGCTGCACCTCGCCGCCGGGCGCCTGGCAGGCCGGCCTCGGGGCGCTTCCGCTTCTGCTGGACGAGTGCGAGCAGCGAGGGCTGGCCGTCGGCCCGCTCCGCGAGCACGGCGTGCCCGCGGGCGGGCCGGCCAGGCTGCCCTGAACGGCAGGGCTGCTAGCCGGAGGACCGGTTCAGCTGGTCTGGGAGCGGCGGGGCCGCACGACGGACCCGACGACGCCGGTAGCGCCGTAGGCAAGTGCGCCATGCCATAGCGCCGAGAATGCGCCACCGAGTACGCCGCTGCCGTCCAGTACGGCCAGGACGAACACGATGATGGCGGCTGCGGCGCCCGGCATCACGGCGAATCGCCATGGCCTGTTACGCGCCCACCGGAGCGCCCGGCTGTGCCGGCTGCGGACCAGCGCGCCCGCGCCGGCCACGGCGAAGAACGCGGCGATGCCCAGCGACACCGGCGTGAGGAACTCCAGGTGGAAGAAGATGAGGTGCGCGACCATGTCCGCAGCCGTGACGATGACGCCCGCGGTGCCGGCGAGCTTCCACGGCGCGTCCGACATCGCGGCGCCGGACACGGCCATCTCCTCGCGGCGGCTGAGGTCGGCCTGGTAGGTGCTAGGCGGTGCAGACATTTGTTGTCTCCTGCGTACGGCGGTGCCTGACGGTCTCAAGATATATCTCCTGCGCCCCGCTGACAAGATATATCTCCTTGCAGCGAGGCGACGGGCCTGACGGCCTACGCCGCGCCAGCGTCGGGACACTCCCGGGGCTGCGGCGCAGCATACTCGCCCGGCACGAGACACGCCGCCGCTCGCTGGGTGTGGTGAGTCGCTAGCGGGGGCGTGGGTGCGGCGGCGGGACTGGCCAGCCGGAGCGGGCGGCAATCCCAGCCACCGCCGCCGCGTCCGCTGCGCCGCGCGCCGAACACCTGATCCGGCGGCAGGCGGCTGACCAGGCAAGACCGCGGGGCGCAGCAGATCGCGATAGGCGATCCTCAGAGCCCGTTCAGCTAACGTCCAGGTCAGTAGTGCTTACTTGGTGGGCAGGCATTTTCGACGAACTGCGTCCGCCGAGGGAAAAGGGCCCGAGCAGCCGGACATAGGCTGGCATGGCACTGGGCAAAGGGTGATGGAGATGGACGAGCAGAACAGCGACGGCCAGCAGCCTGGCTTCTGGGAATCCTGGACAACGGATGACAAGTCAGGTCAGCCGGCGGACGAGGCCAGCCAGGCAGCTGCGGCTGAGTCCGGCCAGCCTGCCCAGCCCCCGAGCCCGACGGGCGAGATGCCTGCCTACACCCAGCCAATTGGCTACCCGCAGCCCGGTTACACCGCGCCTGGTTATGGCCAGCCCTGGCCTGGCTCGGGCCAGCACGGCGGCTATCACCAGGCCAGCTACGGCCAGCCAGGCTACGGCCAGCCCGGCTACAGCCAGCCCGGGTATTCGCAGGCCGGCTACCCAGCCGGCGGTCCGCCCGCCGAGGGCCAGCCCGGCCAGGGCGAGCCTGACTCCGGCCAGCCGGGTTACGGGCAGCCGGGTTACGGGCAGCCCGGCGGCTACCAGCCCGGTTACGGGCAGCCCGGCTACGGGCAGCCCGGCAGCTACCAGCCTGGCGGCGGTTTCGGTCAGCCACCCGGCGGCGGCTACGGCCAGCCACCCGGCGGCTATGGCGGTCCCGGCGGGTTCGGCCAGCCGCCGCCACCGCGGCGACGCCGGAGCCTGGCAACAACCGCCATCGCCTACCTGGCAGTCGCGGCTGTCGCCGCTACCGCCGGCGGCCTGGCCGTGGCCTTTGCCGACAACACCGGCAGCCAGCCGTCCGCTAGCTCGGGCAGCGGTGTCGGCGGCTCGGGCAACGGCGGCTTCCCTAACTTCAACGGCGGCGGCGGCGGGGGCACCGGCAGCTCCGGCAGCGGTGCAGTCACGCTGCCCAGCGGCACCCTGAAGAAGGTCGAGCAGGCGGTAACGCCGGGCCTCGTCGTGATCACGAGCAATCTGAAGTACGACGGCACCGGTGCCGCCGCTGCGGCCACCGGCATGGTCATCAGCAGTAACGGCCTGGTACTGACCAACAATCACGTCATCAACGGCACGACTGGCCTGACGGCCAAGGTGGTGTCGACCGGCCAGCGGTACACCGCCAAGTGGGTCGGTTACGACAAGGGCTCTGACGTTGCCGTCATCCAGCTGGAAGGCGCGTCCGGGCTGCGGACAGTTCCGCTCGGTGACTCCTCGGGCGTCAGGATCGGCGACGACGTCGTCGGCATGGGGAACGCCAACGGCACCGGCACCATCAGCTACGTCGCCGGCACCGTCACCAATCTCAATCAGACGATTACCGCCAGCGATGACGGTAGCGGCGTGGCCCCCGAGCGTCTCACCGGCATGCTGCAGACGAACGCCGACATCATTCCCGGTGACTCCGGCGGCCCGCTGGTGAGCACCAACGGCAAGGTCATCGGCATGGACACCGCGGCGAGCACGGACAGCACCGCCAATACCACGCAGGACGTTGGCTTCGCGATCCCGATCAACCGGGCGATGACGATCGCCAGGAAGATCATCAACGGCCAGTCCGGCTCGGGCGTGCAGGTGGGCAGCTCCGGCTTCGTCGGCGTGCTGGTGCCGAGCGGCAAGAACGAGACGCAGAGCACCGAGACGAGCCCGCAGGCCCAGCTGCAGCAGGAGGAGGCGCAGCAGCCGAACGGGAGCGAGGTCAACCCGTCGCCGCAGAGCTGCGTCCAGAACGACCAGACCCCTGGCGCTCCCCCGAAGATCGCCCCGGTCAGTGCGGGCACGCTCGTGCTCGGGTCGCTCTGCCAGACTCCGGCGGCGGCGGCCGGCATCGAGGCCGGCGACGTCATCACCCGGGTGAACGGTCAGCAGGTCACCTCACCCGCGTCGCTGATGACGATCCTGCTGGCCATCCACGGTGGCACGAAGATCTCGCTGACCTGGGTGACACCGTCCGACCAGACGCTGACCCGCACCATGACGCTGGCGTCGGCACCGCCGTCGTAAGCCGGGACCGCATCTCCTGCCGGATGCGCGCGGGGGAGCAGTGGCGTCCGGGCGCCGCTGCTCCCCCGCCGCCTGTCTGCCGCCGCGCGCGCGAATCGCGCTAGCCGTCGAGCCAGCCGAGCATCTTCGCCTCGCACTGCCCGACCTCTGCCACCGGCACGTGCTCGTCCCTGCTGTGCGCCAGCTGCGGGTCGCCTGGGCCGAAGTTGACCGCCGGAATGCCGAGCGCGGCGAACCTGGCGACGTCGGTCCAGCCAAGCTTCGCCCGCGGTGTGCCGCCTATTGCCGCCACGAATGAGGCCGCCGCGGGCTCACCCAGGCCCGGCCGCGCGCCGCTGGCCACGTCGGTCACGACCACCTCCCAGCCGTCGAGCACCTCGCGGACGTGGTCGCCAGCCTGCTCAGCCGACCGGTCCGGCGCGAACCGGAAGTTCACGCTCACCACGCACTCATCGGGGATCACGTTCCCGGCCACGCCGCCGCGGATCCCGACGGCATTCAGGCCCTCGTGGTAGGTCAGCCCGTCCACGACGGGCTGCCGGGCGGTGTAGCCGCGCAGCACGTCGAGGATCCCGCCCGCCGCGTGGATAGCGTTGACGCCGCGCCACGAGCGAGCGCTGTGCGCGCGCTGGCCGCGGGCGATCACGTCGGCGCGCAGCGTGCCCTGGCAGCCGCCCTCCACGACGGCGCCGGTCGGCTCGAGCAGCACGGCAAAATCGCCAGCGAGCAGGTCCGGCCGGGAGCGGCTGAGCCGCAGCAGGCCGTTGCGCTCGGCTTCGACCTCCTCGCAGTCGTAGAAGACGAACGTCACGTCCCGCGCTGCCGTTGTCAGCTGCGCGGCGACCCGCAGCTGCACAGCCACTCCCGACTTCATGTCGCAGCTGCCGCAGCCGTACAGCATCCCGTCCGCTAGCCGCGATGGCAGGTTCGAGTTAACCGGAACGGTGTCGATGTGCCCGGCCAGCACCACCCGCTCGGCCCGGCCGAAATCGGTCCGGGCGACGATGACGTTGCCGGACCGGTGGACATCCAGATGAGGCAGGCCGGCCAGCGCGGCGGCGATAGCGTCAGCTATCGGCTCCTCGTTGCCGCTGACGGACTGGACATCGACGAGGTCCGCGGTCAGCTCGGCCGCAGACCGGGAAAGATCAAGTTCGGCGGTGTCAGATTTCACCGGGGCAGCTTAGCCCGCGACCGGAGGGTGCTCATGTTTCACGTCGATTCCGAGGTCGGCCGGCTGCGGCAGGTCATCGTGCACCGGCCTGGCCTTGAGCTGAAGAGGCTTACTCCGGACAACGCTGCCGAGCTGCTGTTCGACGACCTGCTCTGGGTGACTGAGGCCCAGTCCGAGCACGACGAGTTCACCGCCCTGATGCGGAGCAGCGGCGTGCAGGTGCACTACTACGCCGACCTGCTCGAGCAGACCATGGTGATCGATGAGGCCAGAGATTATGTGCTGGACCGGATCTTCGACTACCGGCTGCACGGTCCGCTGGCGGTCGACGGGCTGCGCCGCGCGTTCGCTGCGCTCGACCCGGCCACGCTGACGACGTTTCTGATCGGGGGCATCACCAGGCGGGAGTTCGCCGAGCTGGCCGAGGAGCCGCAGAGCATCGCCTTCCGCTCGCTCGACCCGGACGGGTTTGTGCTCGCGCCCCTGCCCAACGTGCTCTACCAGCGCGACACATCGTGCTGGATCTACCAGGGCGTGTCAGTCAACCTGATGCACAGGCGGGCTCGTGCACGGGAGACGATCAACGACGAGGCGATCTACCACTGGCATCCGATGTTCAGCCAGGCTGACTTCGAGGTGTGGTACCACGGCGCCGACAGCGGCCCGGCCTCCCTGGAGGGCGGCGATGTTCTCGTGATCGGGAACGGTGCCGTCCTCGCCGGCATGAGCGAGCGCACGCAGCCGCAGTCAGTCGAAATGCTGGCGCACCGGCTGTTCTCCGCCGGAGCCGCCGCGACCGTGCTGGCCGTTGACATGCCGAAGGCACGTCAGTTCATGCACCTGGACACGGTGCTGACCATGGCCGACTACGGGGTGTTCATCAAGTACGCCGGCATGGGCATGCTGCCGTCGTACACCATCGAGCCGGGCAGCGGCCCTGGCGAGCTGAAGGTCACCGACCATCTGCCGGAGGAGATGCACGACGCCATCGCGGCCGCACTGGGGCTGCCCTCCATTACCGTCCTGAGCGCGACGCAGGATGTGCACTCGGCCAAGCGGGAGCAGTGGGACGACGGCTGCAACGTGCTGGCACTCGCGCCCGGCAAGGTCATTGCCTACGAGCGCAATGTCACGACCAACACCTACCTCCGGGATAACGGCATCGACGTGCTGACCATCCGCGGCAGCGAGCTCGGCCGCGGCCGCGGCGGGCCTCGCTGCATGACCTGCCCGGTCGAGCGCGAGGCCTGAGTCCGCGCAGGGTCAGCTCGCGGACGGGGAGGCAGCCGGCCCGGAGCTGTAACGCAGGGCGCCGAGCAGGGTATCAATGCCGATGTCAGGCCGGACGGGACTGCACGTCGGGCACTGCGGTCCTGGCGCCGGGATGTTGAGCCAGAACCCGTCAACGACTGACCTGGTCGCCAGGAAAGCGGCCAGCAGCTGACGGGCTGTGACCGGACTGCCAGGCGGGTTGGTCGAGAGCCCGGCGAGCAGGCCTGCCTGACGGCTCGCCTGGCGTACCTGCCTGGCAGCCGCGGTCACAAACGCTGCGTAGTCAGCGGCGTCGCGCTCCAGGCTCTGCGCCTGAATAACAATGGCATCGGCCCGCGCGGCCAGCTGGGCCAGCAGTCCGAGGTCAAGCAGCCGCCGCCACCGCGGCCCGGCGCCTGCCGGAGCGAGCACGGTCACCAGGTTGACGCCCGGAGCCACGATCAGCTGCAGGCCGCGGTCATGGGCCGCCGCAGCCGCGCGCTCAGCGGCCGACACCGGGTCGCGCTGCTCGGCTGGCGGGGTAAACGACCAGGCCTCCGGGTCGTACAGCACTGCCTCCGTGCCGCCGGGAAGCTGCCCGTCGCGCACGGCGGCAGCCAGCTCCGCAGCCGAGGCGAAGGCGACCGCCGGCACCGACCCGGCCAGCTGCCGAGGCTGCTGGCCGGGCTGGAGCAGCTCGTAGACGCGCAGCCGCGAAAGGCCGGTCCTGACCGTCGCGTTGGCAGCGACCTGCGCCAGTGCGGGCCGGGCCAGCAGCCAGGCGGGCACCCCGGAGATCCCGCCCGCTCCGGATGGCACGACCCGCTCACCCGCCATGCTGGCCGCCCTGGTGCCGCATCCTGCCGCCAGCACAGCCGGCGCCGCGGCCAGCAGGCCGAGACAGCGTCTCCTGGGCAGCCCGCGGGCCGGGACGCCCGCCGGGCTCACCGGCGGCCGGACCGGACAAGGGAGACATTGGCCGTCATGCCGTCCAGCGGCGGATCGGCCGGGTCGGCACGCACGTCCACGACCGCCTCGTACATATCACCGTCCGCGGTCTCAACCGGCGTCGCGAGCACCTCGCGGACCACTCCGGGCAGCCCGGCCAGCCGGGCCGCCGGAACCGACACGATGACCGCCTGGCCCCTGTGCAGGGCCGTCGCCAGGCCCTGAGGGACCAGGGCGAGAACCGCCCAGCTCGCTGAGGTCCGGAGCTGGATCACCGGGAGCAGCGCCGACCCGCCGGCGCCCGCGCGGGAGCTGACCTGCGGGGCATCGGGCAGCAGCGAGAACAGCGGCGGCACGGACACCGGAGCGGTCCGGCCGGGGACGATGTAGTCAGGCACCCCGGCCGGCGCCGTGGCGTCGCCGGGCGCGGCATCCACCGCGGTGACGACGCCGGCCGCCGGCGCGACAATCCGGCGCTGCGCGAGCGCCTGCCGGTCGGAGGCTAGCCGCGAGCGGTCCCTGGCCAGCTGCGCGCGGTCGCCGGCGACCTCGGCCGGGCCGGACTGCACTGCCAGCTGCTGCCGGTCCGCTGTCACCGCGGCCTCGTCCGCAGCCTCGATCGAGGCCTCGCCGGGGGCAGCCTCGGTGGCCAGCAGCTGACCCTCCCTGACCTGGTCGCCGACACGGACGAGGACCCTCGCGACCACGCCGCCGGTGGCGAAGTTCAGGTTAAGCACGCCCGCGCTCATCACCGAGCCGGTCATCAGCAGGTCATCGTCCCGGCCGATCTGCTGGACGTACACGGCCGAGCCGAGCACGCAGCCAACGAGGATCAGCAGTCCCGCCATCCGCTGGCCGGCGGTGGTCCGCCGGGAGGGCCACCGCCGGCGGCTCCCGCCGACCGGCTCGGTGTCGCCGCCGGGACCATCCGCGGGTGATCCGGCAGCCACCTCCGGCTGCTCCGCAAGCTGCCCGCCGGAATACAAGGACGCCGTCACGCCAGCCCCTCCCCCTCCCGCTGCCCGTCCAGAGCCGCGGTCACCGCTGGCAGCCAGCCAGAAATCCGCACGAAGAATTTTGATAATGACTGAGCTTAGGGAGCGCGGCAGCGCCTTGGCGGGCACGGGGACTCTTCCGGCGTTTTATGCCCGTGCATATCAAGAGCCGCCGAGAAGATAACTTTCGCGCCTAGCCTGACCTCGGTCTTTTGCTGCTGACCGCACCATTACGGCTAATCCGCCAATGGCCGCGCTGGCCTTGTTACGCATTATCAGGATGAGCTCGACGGCCTCCCAAGTAATGTTCCTCGGGCACTGCCACTATGACCGCGGCCGGCACCGCGCGAGGCGACGTAATGGACCAGGGGGCCAGTAGATGAATATTTCTCTGCTCGGTGTCACCGCGGCGATGCTGTCGGCACTGGTAGCCGCCTGCATCCTGCCGCAGCGCGCCGAGCGCGGGGATGACGCCGGGGACGGCAGAGCGGTGGTGCTGATTCCGCGGCCGGTGCCTACCTCCCGGCACCGGCCCCGCACCTGGACCTTCCTGGCGGTGACCGCCGCTCTCGGCCTGGTGTTCGCCGGCTGGCGCCGGCCGGGGTTCCCGCAGCTGTACGCCGGCGCCGTGCGCGCCGTCGCGGTCGCGATCAGCCGGGACCCGGCCGGGGTTAACGGCTACATCGCACGGCTGCGGCCTGCCACGCTCTTCCTCGCGGTCGCCTATATCGTCGGCATCTCCCTGGTCGTCCGCGCCGATATCGGACGGCGGCTGGTGATGCTCGCGCACGCGCCGCTGTATCTCGCGATGTCGCTGCTGGCGCATGCCCTGATGATCGCCGCCGGCCTCGCGACCGGCTGGCTGGTGGCCCCGTTCGGCATCGAGGCAACCCTGGTCAACCTGCTGATCGGCGGGCTGGTAGTCACCCGCATGACACTGACCGGCTTCATCATGCCGCGCGGCACCACCGTCCCGCGCAGCCGGCCGCGCTGGGCCTGGGACAGCATCCTCGCCGGCGCTGCCATCCTCTGCGCCGTGGCGCTGCTGATCTGCGTCTACGCGTTCACCTCGGCCCACGGGGGCAGTGACGCCTGGCAGCTGTTCCTGCCCCTGTACGCGGTCAGCCTGCTGTTCGCCGCGACCTTCGCGCCGCTGTGCCTGCTGTGGTGGCTCAGCCCGCGGCTGCCCGACCCCGGCAGGCAGCGTCCGCCCGTCGACATCATCGTCCCGGCGTACAACGAGGCCGAGAACATCGCCGCCCTCATCGAGTCCACGGACCTGGCCGCGGCCAGGTACGGCGGCCCGGTCCGGGTCATCATCTCCAATGACGGGTCGAAGGACGCGACCGAGGCGATCGCGGCCGAGGCCGTCGGCCGGCTCGCGTACGCTTCCGGCCTGGTCCTGACCGCGCCCAACGGCGGCCAGTCGATGGCGCTCAACCGGGCGCTCGGGCTCGCGACCGCCGAGATCGTGATCAGGATCGACGCGGACTGCATCATGGGCCAGGACGCCCTCGTCTACAGCGTGCCCTGGTTCGCCGATCCGGTCATCGGGTCGGTCGGCGCCATGGAGGAGCCACGGACCGATCACATCACCTGGTTCCACCGGCTGCGGACGCTGGAGGCACTGTTCCAGTTCCGGTTCGCCCGGCTCGGGCAGAGCCTGGTCGACGGCGTGGTGGTCGTGCCCGGCACCTATACCGCCTTCCGCCGGCAGCCCGCGGTCGCCATCGGGGGGTTCCCGGTCGGCATGAACGGCGAGGACAACGACCTGACGATGCAGCTTGGCAGGCTTGGCTACCGCATCGTGATCGACCCGCGGATCCGGTGTTATGAGGACGTGCCGCGGACGCCGGCCGAGTTCATCGAGCAGCGCACCCGGTGGGCGCGCGGCGGATTCCACACCTACGCCAAGCACCAGCCGATACGCAGCGGATCGGCCGGCCCGCGTGTCTGGCTGTGGACCCTGCGGCGGAGCTTCTCCTGGTTCTCCCTCCAGGCCGGCATGGTCGCGCCGATCTTCATGGCCGAGCTCGCGCTGACTCATCCCGGCTACCGCAGCAACCTGGGCATCCTCGCTCTGCTTTACGTAGCCGGCGGCGCGCTGCCGCTCGTCGTGAGCCTGCCGCTGGCCGTCGCCCACCGGCAGTGGCGCAGCATCGCCTGGATGCCGACATGGTTCGCGTTCGCTTTCCTGCGGCGGCTGGGCACGCTCGAGGCCGCTATCTCTCTGCCGACCAGACCGCTGCGGGCCCATGGCGCCGCGGTCCCGGCCGCCCGGCCGGCAGTGCCCGAGCCGCGCACCGCTCCGGCGCAGGCCGCGGCCACCTCGGCCCGGTAAAGAGCAGGCACGGAAACCACCGGCCGCGCGGCCGCTTTCGCGTGCCCGGCAGAAGCCCCGCAGGGCCGCCCTTGCTCCGCCGGCCGGCGGGCCGGACCGGGTCAGACGAGCCCGTTCCCGTCCTGGTGATTGTGGTTCCAAAGGGGCCGCATGGACTTCGTTAGGAATCCCGGCGCAGCCGCATGGGTCCTGTTTGGATCCGCTGTCTGCCCAGTTCAGCGCGGTTGTATGAGACGTCTGCTTCTACCTAGGCGTCCGCTGGAGGACACCATGTGGGACCTGTTCTATATCGGCCTGACGATCGTCGTCTTCGGCGTCCTCTGGCTCATCCTCAAGGGGGTCGAGACCTTTGAGCGCTGAGAACTGGATCGGGCTGATCGGCGGCTTTCTGCTGACCGTGTACCTATTCGCGGCACTCGTGTTTCCTGAGAGGTTCTAGATGAGTAGCGCAACCGCAGGCTGGCTCCAGGCGGGCCTGCTTGTCGCCGCGCTGGCCGTGTGCTACGTCCCGCTCGGGAACTACATGGCGCGCATTTTCACCAGCGACAAAGACTGGAAGATTGAGCGCGGCGTCTACAAGCTGATGGGCATCAATCCCAAGGCCGATCAGAAGTGGAGCAGCTACGTCCGGAGCATCCTGGCCTTCTCGCTGGTCAGCGTCCTGTTCCTGTACGGGCTGGAGCGCCTGCAGCACTACCTGCTGCTGAACGAGCACATGGCCAGCGTGCCGCCGGACACGGCGTGGAACACGGCCGCGTCGTTCGTCACCAACACCAACTGGCAGAACTACGCCGGCGAGTCCACCATGGGCTACCTGGTGCAGATGACCGGCCTGACCGTGCAGCAGTTCATGTCCGCTGCCGTCGGCCTGGTCGTCGCGATCGCCATGATCCGGGGCTTCGTCCGGTCCAGGACCGACAAGCTCGGCAACTTCTGGGTGGACGTCACCCGGGCCTCGTTCCGGCTGCTCATCCCGATCGCGGCCATCATCGCGATCATCCTCATCGCCAACGGCGCCATCGAGAGCCTGCACGGCTACCAGACAATCACGACACTGTCCGGGGCTAAGCAGACGATCCCCGGCGGCCCGGTGGGCTCAATGGAGGCCATCAAGGACCTGGGGAACAACGGCGGCGGCTTCTTCAACACCAACTCCGCCCACCCGTTCGAGAACCCCAACCCGTGGACGAACTGGCTCGAGATCTTCAGCCTGCTGCTGATCCCGTTCGCCACGCCCCGCGCGTTCGGCAAGATGGTCAAGGACAACCGGCAGGGCTACGCCCTGGTCGCCGTCATGGCCATCATCTGGCTGATCGCGATCGGCGGCATCAGCTTCTTCGAGGCGCACTACGGCCTCGGCGGGGCAACGGCTGCGAAGCTTGCTCACGGCGCCACCGAAGGCGTGGAAACGAGGTTCGGCACTTCGGGCTGCTCGTTGTTCGCGGCCTCGACAACGGTGACATCGACCGGGGCGGTGAACTGCTTCCATGATTCGCTCACACCGTTCGGCGGCGGCATCGCCCTGTTTGACATCGCGCTGGGCGAGATAGCACCTGGCGGCATCGGCGCCGGCATGTACGGCATCCTGATTCTCGCCATCGTGACCGTGTTTGTCGCCGGCCTGATGGTCGGCCGCACGCCGGAGTACATCGGCAAGAAGATCCGACCGGTGGAGATGAAGTACGCAGCCTTGTACTTCCTGACATTGCCGGTGGTGATCCTCACCGCGGCCGGGTTGTCGATCGGCACCCATCAGGGGCAGGCGGCGATCTTCAACCCTGGCCCGCACGGGCTGACAGAGATCGTCTACGCGTTCGCGTCCGAGGCTAATAACAACGGCTCCGCGTTCGCCGGCCTCGGCACCGCCGCCATGTGGTACCAGGTGCTCGGCGGCATCGTGATGCTGCTCGGCCGGTTCGCGCCGGAGATCTTCGCGCTCGGCCTGGCCGGATCCCTGGCCAGGCAGAAGCCGACACCCGTGAGCGCGGGCACGCTCGATACCAGGACGCCGCTGTTTGTCGGCATGGTCGTCGCCGTCGTCCTCGTACTCGTCGGCCTGACTTACTTCCCCGCGCTCGCTCTGGGCCCGTTCGCAGAAGGACTGCACTGAGATGGCTATGACAACCAAGCCGGAGGCCCCTGCCGGCCAGGGCCGTACGTCGGCCGAGGTGGCCAAGGGCCGGATCGGCGGGGGCCTGCTGGACCCCAAGATGGTCTGGCAGTCACTCCCGTCCGCACTCAGGAAGCTGGACCCGCGGGTCCAGATCAAGAACCCGGTCATGTTCGTGGTCGAGGTCGGCGCGCTGCTGACCCTCTACACGGCCATCAGGAACACGCCCGGCCCGAGCGCAGTGTTCAACTGGACGATCGTTGTCTGGCTGTGGCTGACCGTGGTGTTCGCCAACCTGGCCGAGGCCGTGGCCGAGGGCCGCGGCAAGGCCCAGGCCGAGACACTGCGCAGGACCAAGCGGGAGACCGTCGCCCGGCGGGTCACCGGCTGGCAGCCCGGCCAGAAGGAACTGCGTGAGGAGGAGGTGCCCGGCACCCAGCTCACCCTCGGCGACTTCGTGGTGGTCGAGGCCGGCGAGATCATCCCTGGCGACGGTGACGTCGTGGAGGGTGTCGCGTCGGTGGACGAGTCGGCCATTACCGGCGAGTCGGCCCCGGTCATCCGGGAGTCCGGCGGCGACCGTTCCGCGGTCACCGGCGGCACCAGGGTGCTGTCCGACCGGATCATCGTGAAGATCACGTCCAAGCCGGGCGAGACCTTCATCGACCGGATGATCGCCCTCGTCGAGGGCGCCAAGCGGCAGAAGACGCCGAACGAGATCGCGCTGAACATCCTGCTGGCGTCGCTGACGATCATCTTCATGCTGGCCGTCATCACGCTGCAGCCGATGGCGTTCTACTCGGGCGCGCCGCAGACCCTGGTCATCCTGGTGGCCCTGCTCGTGGCGCTCATCCCGACCACGATCGGCGCGCTGCTGTCCGCGATCGGCATCGCCGGCATGGACCGCCTGGTGCAGCGCAACGTGCTGGCCATGTCCGGCCGCGCCGTCGAGGCCGCGGGCGACGTGAACACCCTGCTGCTGGACAAGACCGGCACCATCACCATCGGCAACCGGCAGGCCACTGAGTTCCTGCCGGTGCAGGGCGTCACGGCTGACGAGCTGGCCAGCGCGGCGCAGCTGTCCAGCATGGCCGACTACACCCCCGAGGGCCGGTCCATCGTGGTGCTCGCCAAGGAGAAGTACGGCCTGCGCGAGCGGGCCGAGGGCGAGCTGCCGGGCGCGGAGTTCGTCGAGTTCACCGCGCAGACCAGGATGAGCGGCATCGACCTGCCTGCATCCGGACCAACTGGCGGGCGGGAGGTCCGCAAGGGCGCGGCCGCCTCGGTGGCCGACTGGGTCCGCCAGAACGGCGGCTCCCCGCCAGATGAGCTCGGCTCCATGGTCGACGGCATCTCCGGCGTCGGCGGCACTCCGCTGGTCGTAGCCGAGAAGCAGGGCGACGCTGCCCGCGCCCTGGGCGTGATCTACCTCAAGGACATCGTCAAGGAGGGCATCGCGGAGCGGTTCGCCGAGATGCGCAAGATGGGCATCCGCACCGTCATGATCACCGGTGACAACCCGCTGACGGCCAAGGCCATCGCGGACGAGTCCGGCGTGGACGACTTCCTCGCCGAGGCGACGCCGGAAGACAAGATGGCCCTGATCAAGAAGGAGCAGGAGGGCGGCAAGCTGGTCGCGATGACCGGGGACGGCACGAACGACGCCCCCGCGCTCGCCCAGGCCGACGTCGGCGTGGCCATGAACACCGGAACCTCGGCCGCCAAGGAGGCCGGGAACATGGTGGACCTGGACTCCAACCCGACGAAGCTCATCGAGATCGTGGAGATCGGAAAGCAGCTGCTCATCACGCGCGGCGCGCTGACCACCTTCTCCATCGCCAACGACGTGGCGAAGTACTTCGCGATCATCCCGGCGATGTTCGTCAGCGTGTTCCCCGGCCTGCACTACCTCAACATCATGGGGCTGCACAGCCCGAAGTCGGCTATCACGTCAGCGATCATCTTCAACGCCCTGATCATTATCGCGCTGATCCCGCTGGCACTCCGGGGCGTCAAGTACCGGCCGTCGTCAGCGTCGGCCATGCTCCGCAGGAACCTGTGGATCTACGGCTTCGGCGGCCTGATCATCCCGTTCATCGGGATCAAGGCAATCGACCTCATCATCATGAACATCCCTGGATTCCGGTGATCTGGAAATGAATCGTCTACCGTCCTTCGTCCGCCAGCACCTGATCGGGCTGCGTGCCCTGCTGGTCTTCACTGTCATCTGCGGGATCGTCTACCCGCTGGTGATGGTGGGCATCGGCCAGGTGTTCTTCAGCCACCAGGCCAACGGGTCGCTGGTCAGCTACCACGGCCGGGTCGTCGGCTCCAGCCTGCTGTGCCAGGAGTTCACCGACGCCAAGGGCAACCCGCTGCCGCAGTACTTCCAGCCCCGGCCGTCGTACGCGATCGTGGACTGGGAACTGGGAACTGAACACGGCAAGTACGTTGTCGAGGGCACCGGGCCGAACAACTACGGCTGCAACCCGCTCTACTCCTCGGCGTCGAACCTCGGCACGAACAACCCGGCCCAGATCCAGTTCGTCAAGCAGCGGCAGGCGCAGATCGCCGCGTTCGACCACGTGCCGGTATCGAAGATCCCGTCCGACGCTGTGACCGCGTCTGCGTCCGGGCTTGACCCGGACATCTCGACGGCCAACGCGGCGATCCAGGTGGACCGGGTGGCGGCGGCCAGGCATATCAGCCCGGCGCAGGTCGAGGCTCTGGTGACGCAGTACACCACCGGCCGAACGATCGGGTTCCTGGGCGAGCCGGTCGTCAACGTCCTGCTACTGAACCGGGCCCTCGATGAGAAGTACCCGGTCGCTGGATGAGGGCCGCATCCTCATCGTCGAGGATGAGCCCGCCCTGCTGCGCGCACTGCAGATCAACCTCCGCGCGCGCGGCTACGAGGTAACGACCTCGACGGCCGGGCGGGAAGCCCTGGCCGAGGCAGCACGGCGCCCCCCCGACGCCGTGCTCCTCGACCTGGGGCTGCCCGACCTGGACGGCACCGAGGTGATCCGCGAGCTGCGAACGTGGTCGGCGGCACCGGTGATCGTGCTGTCCGGCCGCACCGGATCGGGTGACAAGATCGGCGCGCTGGACGCCGGTGCCGACGACTACGTGACCAAGCCGTTCTCGATGGAGGAACTGATGGCCAGGCTGCGCGCGGCGCTCCGCCGGGACGGCCGCGGCGACAGTGCCGCGGTGTTCCGCATCGGCACCTCCCGCGTCGACCTGGCCGCTCACACGGTCCTGCGGCAGGCCGACGGCCGCGAGGCCGAGCCCGTTCACCTGACCAGGACGGAGTGGCGCATGCTTGAGGTGCTCCTGCGGTCCGCGGGACAGCTCGTCCCGGCCCGCACGCTGCTCACCGAGCTGTGGGGACCTGGCGCCGAGGACAGCACCCACTACCTGCGGTTCCACATGGCCAGGCTGCGCCGGAAGCTGGAGGACGACCCGCCGCGGCCGCGCCACCTCGTGACCGAGCCCGGCATGGGCTACCGGTATCAGCCTTGACCGCCGGCCATGAGACGCTCGGGTCAGGGGATGTCATGAGTTCGGAGGGTCTCGCGGACGTCCGGGCTGCCGTGGTGCCGGGCAGCCGGGGCCAGCTGAGGATCTACCTCGGGTCCGCCGCCGGCGTCGGCAAGACGTTCGCCATGCTCAACGAGGGGCACCGGCGCAAGGAGCGTGGCACCGACGTCGTGGTCGGCTACGTCGAGACGCACGGCCGGGAGCACACCGCCGAGCAGGTCGGCGACCTGGAAGTCGTCCCGCGGGCAAAGCTGCCCTACCGCGGCAGCGAGTTCGAGGAGATGGACCTCGACGCCGTGGTCGCCCGCCATCCGGAGGTGGTGCTGGTCGACGAGTTCGCGCACACCAACATCCCCGGCTCGCGCAACGAGAAGCGCTGGCAGGACGTTGCGGAGCTGCTGGATGCCGGCATCGACGTGATCTCGGCGATGAACATCCAGCATCTGGAGTCGCTGAACGACGTCGTCGAGAAGATCACCGGCGTGCCGCAGCGGGAGACCGTCCCTGACGCGGTCGTCCGCGCGGCCGACCAGGTCGAGCTTGTGGACATGACGCCCGAGGCGCTGCGCCGCCGGATGGCACACGGGAACATCTACGCCGCCGAGAAGATCGACGCGGCTCTCACCAATTACTTCCGGATCGGCAACCTGTCGGCGCTGCGCGAGCTGGCCCTGCTGTGGCTGGCCGACAAGGTGGACGAGGGCCTGCAGCGCTATCGCGAGGCCCACGACATCCGGACGACCTGGGAGGCCAGGGAGCGGGTGGTCGTGGCGCTCACCGGCGGTCCCGAGGGCGACACGCTCATCCGGCGGGCCGCCAGGATCGCCGCGCGATCGTCCGGCGGTGATCTGCTGGCCGTGCACGTGACCTCGTCGGACGGGCTGACCAGCACGGATCCGGCGGCGCTGGCCGGCCAGCGGCGGCTCGTCGAGTCGCTGGGCGGCAGCTACCATCAGGTGGTCGGGGACAACGTCCCGGACGCCCTGCTGGCCTTCGCCCGCGCCGAGAACGCCACCCAGCTCGTCCTCGGCGTCAGCCGCCGCGGCTGGCTCGCCTCCCTGCTGACCGGGCCGGGCGTCAGCACCCGAACGATGCGCGACTCGGGCGACATCGACGTGCACATGGTGACGCACTCCTACGTCGGCCGCGGCCGCGGTCTGCCGCGAGTGCACGGCGGCCTCAACCGGCGGCGTCAGCTGGCCGGCTACGCCCTGGCGATCGCGCTGATGCCGCTGCTGACCCTGGCCCTGGCCGGCCTGCGCGGGAACCTGAACCTGACCAGCGACGTGCTGGTTTTCCTGGGCGGCGTCATCGCGGTCGCGCTGGTCGGCGGCTTCATCCCGGCCGTGCTGGCGGCGATCGCGGGGTCGCTGCTGCTCAACTACTACTTCACGCCGCCGCTGTACAAGTTCACCATCTCCGACCCCAACAACGCCCTGGCCCTCGTCATCTTCGTTCTCGTCGGGCTCACGGTCAGCTCTGTCGTCGACACAGCGGCCAGGCGCACCAAGCAGGCCGCCAGATCCGGCGCCGAGTCCGAGCTGCTGGCGACCACGGCCGGCAGCGTGCTGCGCGGGCAGCGGGCCCTCCCGGCCGTGCTCGACCGGGTGCGCGAGGCCTTCGGCATGGACTCGGTGACCCTGCTGGAGCACCAGGCCGCCCCGCAGGGCAGCAGCGCCAGCGGGAAGTGGGTCGCCGTCTGGACCGCGGGCGAGCACCCGGTGACCGGGCCCGAGGACGCGGACGTCGAAATGCCGATCGGCGACGAACTGACGCTGGCGCTGCGCGGCAGGCCGCTCCCGGCCACGGACCGGCGGGTGCTGGGCGCGTTCGGCGCGTACGCCGCGGCGGCGCTTGAGCAGGGCCGGCTGACCGCGGCTGCCGAGGCGGCGCGGCCGATCGCCGAGGCGGACCGGGTCCGCACGGCGCTGCTGGCCGCGGTCAGCCACGACCTGCGCACGCCGCTGGCCTCGGCGAAGGCCGCCGTGACGAGCCTGCGCTCCAGCGACATCGAGTGGGACGCCGAGGACCACGACGAGCTGCTGGCCACCGCCGATGAGTCGCTGGACAAGCTGGCTCACCTGGTCGACAACCTGCTGGACATGAGCAGGCTGCAGGCGGGCGCGCTGGCAGTGTTCCCGCGCCCGGCCGACCTGGCCGAGATCATCGCCAGGTCACTGGACGACCTTGGCCCGGCAGGGCGGGCCGTCACCGTGAGCATCCCGGAGGCGCTGCCTGAGGTGGCCGTCGATCCGGGCATCCTGGAGCGCGTCATCGCCAACCTGACGGCCAACGCGCTGCGGTACTCCCCGCCCGGCACGCCCCCCGCGCTGTCCGGCAGCACGCTGCATGACCGGGTGGAGCTGCGGGTCATCGACCGGGGCCCCGGCATACCCGCTGACCACCGGGACCAGATGTTCGTGCCCTTCCAGCGCCTGGGCGACACCGACAACACCACCGGAGTCGGGCTCGGCCTGGCCCTGTCCCGCGGCCTGACCGAGGCCATGGGCGGCACGCTCGAGGCTGACGAGACCCCCGGCGGCGGCCTGACCATGACGCTGTCGCTGCCGGCTGTCCCCGCGCCGCCGCCTGCCGACCCGACGTCAGGCGAGCCGCTGTCCGCCGAGCCGGCGCCCGTCGAACCGCCTGGCGACCCGGCGCCCGCCCGGCTGTCCGCGGGGCGGGACCATCAGGCCGGGCCGGGGCAGCTGACATGACAGGCTGGTGCCGTGACAACCGTGCTGGTGATCGACGACGAGCCGCAGATACTGCGCGCGCTGCGGATCAACCTGCGGGTGCGGCAGTACGAGGTGCACACCGCCGGGACCGGCGCCGAGGCACTCGAGCTGGCCGCAAAATATCCCCCCGACCTGGTGATCCTGGACCTCGGCCTGCCTGACCTGGATGGCGTGGAGGTCATTCAGGGCCTGCGGGGGTGGACCGATGCGCCGATCATCGTGCTGTCCGGGCGCGCCGACAGCCCCGACAAGGTGGAGGCGCTGGACGCCGGCGCCGACGATTACGTCACCAAGCCGTTCGCCATGGACGAGCTGCTTGCCCGGATGCGCGCTGTCAGCAGGCGGGCGAACGCCGACGGCGACCTCCCGCAGGTCCGGCTGGGCGACCTGACCGTCGACCTGGCGGCCAAGCGGGTGCTGCGGGCCGGAAAAACCGGCAACCACAAAGCGGGCGGGAACGGGGACATCCGACTGACTCCGACCGAGTGGCATCTCCTGGAAGCACTACTCAGAAACCCCGGCAGGCTGCTCAGCCAGCAGCAGCTGCTCGCCGACGTATGGGGACCCGGCTACGCCGACGCCACCGGCAACCTGCGGCTGTACATGGCCCAGCTCCGGCGCAAGCTCGAGCCCGATCCGGCGCGCCCGCGCTGGCTGCTGACCGAGCCGGGCATGGGCTACCGCTTCCAGCCCGATCCTGATCGGCCCTGATGCGCTGAAGGGCGGTCCGGGCAGGACGCGCATACTCAGAGCTAACTGCGACTGGCCCGGACCTCCGGCCCGACGAGGCATGGCACGTGGTATCCGGGGCGCTCCGCTTCCGGTTCGCCGACCACGAGGTCATCGCCGCCGCCGGGTCGACCGTGCTCGTGCCAGCGGGCGTCCCGCACACGTTCGGCAACGCCGGACCCGAGCCGTCACGCTTCATCATCATCCTGCCCGCCAGGCTCGACGAGCTGATCACAGTGCTGCACGAGGCCGCCCCTGCTGAGCATCTGGCGATTTACCGCAGATTCCAATCCGAGCTGCTGGAATGACAACGAAAGGCCGCCGCGCCCGACACCGTGCCACGATGCGAGCGGAATACTAGGAACCTTAGGTTGTCAGAAAACCGGCACATTGCCGTGGCCATGCCGTCACCATTACCGCATGGCATTTCGCAGGCAATCTGCTGTCCTCGCTGCCGTCGTTTCATTCCTGCTAGCCGGATCCGCCGTTCAGTCGGCCTCTGCGGCCGTCGCCCATAACGCCCCTGACGCCCTTTCCTGGCATTCTGTCAGGTACGGCCCGATCACGATGACGGTGCCGCGGTCGTGGCCTGTGATCAATCTCGCCCGGCATCCCGGCATCTGCCCGCGTCTCGACCGTCATGCTGTTTACCTGGGTGAACCTGGACCTGACCCGGTGTGCCCGGCCGACCTGACCGGCAAGACCGGTGCCGTTCAGGTGCTGCCGCTCAACCCGGACTCGCCCGATGCGCGGGCGGCAGTCAGGCCCGCGACTGCTGACGGCAGCGCCGCGCGGATTAATTCCGACAATGCCATCACGCACACTATTATCGTTATTATTCCGGCCGCGCGGCTTGAGGTCAGCCTGACGTATGGCACCGACCTGGCGACAATACAGAAAATCCAGTCGTCAATTCATATCCGGCACTCGGCCGGGCGGGCAGGTTCCGCGGGCCCGGCGGATTCGCCGGCCGCTCCGGCCGTGACCGCGGGGCACGTGCAGGGCCTGTATCAGGGCCCGGGTTTCGACACCTGCGCGGCACCGTCCGCAGCCACGATGAGAGGCTGGCTCAGATCGCGCTACCGAGCCATCGGCATCTACATCGGCGGAGTCAACCGCGGCTGCGCCCAGTCGAATCTCACCAGCAGCTGGCTCGCCGCCATCCAGGCGCAGGGCTGGCACTACTGGCCGTTCTACGTCGGCCTGCAGGCCGACTGCGTGGAGGCGCTCGGCGACGCCACGATCGTGGCGTCGAAGGCAGCGGCCGAGGGGCGGGCCGCCGCCGCCGACGCCGTCCAGCAGGCGAGGAATCTCGGCATCCCGGCCGGCACGCCCATCGTCGATGACATGGAGGCCTACAGCGGCTGCGGCCAGCAGGTCGTCACGTTCCTGTCAGCCTGGGACAGCGAGCTGCACGCCGACGGGTACCGGGCCGGCGTGTACGAGTCCTTCTCCAATATCGGCGACCTGGTCCGGGCCGCCGGGAAGATGACCGAGCCGGACGTCATCAACTACGCCGACTGGGACGGCGCGGCAACCACGGCCAGCTCCTACATGCCGGCCGGGATGTGGGCCAACCACCAGCGGCTGCATCAGTACCTTGGCGGCCACGATCAGACCTACGGCGGCGCGACGCTCAATATCGACGCCGACCAGCTCAACGTCAACCTCGGCGGTGCCAGCACGCCCGCGCCGCCGGGCTCGCCCGTGCCGCCGCTGCCCCTGCCGCTGCGGATCGCCCTGGGCATGAACAGCAACGGCACCGCCGAGTGGTTCGCCAGGGCCGCGAACGGATCGGTGCTGCACGCCTACCAGCACCCGATCGGCAGCACCAGCTGGTCGGCCACCAGGACGGTCGGCGACTCGCCGCGCGATCTGGTGAGCAGCCCGGCGGTGACCTCCGACGCCGACGGCGCGCTGACGCTGGCCGCGGTCAGCCGCAGCGGGACGGTCGTGCATGCCTGGCAGCAGACCGGGGAGCCGAACGACTGGGAGTGGGGCGGCGCGATCGGCACCGGCTCCCCCGGCAAGGTCAGCGGCGACCCTGCCGCGGTCCGCGAGCCGGGCGGCGCGGTCGGCGTCTTCGTCACCACCTCCGCCGGCACCGTCCTGACTGCCAGGCAGACTGCCGCGAACGCCAACACCAGCTGGACGCCGTGGACCGCGATCGGGGGCGGCTGCGCGAGTTCGCCGGTCCCGTTCAGCACCGGCGGCGCAGAGCTGGACGTTGCCTGCGTGAGCCGCAGCGGCACGCTGTCAGTGACCGAGGAATCCGGCGGCACCTGGTCGGCCTGGCAGCAGGCCGGGACCAGCACCGGGCTGGCCGGCGCGCCCGCGGTCGTGACGACGGCAGCCGGGCAGACTGACCTGTTCGCCGGCACCACAGCCGGTCCCGTCGACGAGGTGTACCAGGCCTCCGGTGCGGACGGCTGGACTCAGGGCAGCCTGCTGTCCCGGCGGCCCGGCCGCCAGCGGCTCACCGGCCGCTCTTGCCTGGCCGGGCGGCGGCGTGGCCGTCTTCAGCAGGCTGACCAGCGGCGCACTCGGCTACACGGTCGGTACCGGCGCCGGAGCGGGCAGCTGGTCGGCGTGGACCAGCATCGGAACGTCGGTGCTGGGCAGCCCGGCTGTCTGGCTGGACACCTCCGGAGAGCCGCAGGCAGCGATCGTGACCGCGCAGCGCAGGCTTGCGGTCGCCGGCTATGCCAGCAGCAAGTGGACGGGGTGGGCGAGCCTGGCCAGCGGGTTCTAGCCTGGCGGCTGCTGGCCCGGCTGCCGCTGGCCCGGCTGCCGCTGGCCCGGAGGGGGCTGAACCGGCGGCAGCTCAGGCCCGGCCGGTGCCGGACCATCCGCGCCGGCACTGCTACTCCCGCCGCCCGCGCCGGTGCTATCGCCAGCGATGCTCGCCAGCCGGTAGCGGAGCCGGCAGATCACCACGTTCTCGGTACCGTGCTCGATGGCCTGCTCCAGCACGAACCCTCGCTGGTTGTGCAGGACCCGCTGCCACGGGTGCGCGGCCTGCACCTCAGGGATCAGCACCACCAGCTGCTCATGGGTAGCCGTCTGCTCCAGCCCGCGCAGGTAGTCGACGACCGGGGAGCCGAGCGAGCGCTCCGAGCTGTGCAGTGTCACCAGCGGCACGCCCGGCTGCCACTGCTCCCACTGCTCGCGCAGGCGCTGATCGGCCTCGTTATCCTCCGTGTCGTCATAGCAGACGGTCACCGCGACCACGTCGTCGCTGAGCGACAGTGCGACCGAGATGCCCTCCCTGACCAGCCTGGACATGGTGCCGACCGGCACGACGACCAGTGAGTTGCGCCGGTCCGGCCGCGGCGGCAACTCGCCGATCCTGAGCGCGCCGCCGATCCGCTCGTAGATCGTGTGCACCCGGCTCAACATCAGGACCAGCAGCGGCACCACGATCACGACTAGCCAGGCACCCTCGGTGAACTTGCTGATCAGCTCGATGGCAAGCGCAGCCAGGGTGAACAGTGCGCCCACCCCGTTGATGATGGCCCTCCCCAGCCAGCCAGAACCGCGTCGTTCCCGCCAGTGCCGGACCATGCCGGCCTGTGAGAGCGTGAAGCCCACGAACACCCCGATGGCGAACACCGGAATCAGTGCCTGGGTGTCCCCGCGGGTGACGAGCAGCAGGATGGCCGCGAAGATCGCCAGTACGACCACGCCATACCGGTGGACCTGGCGCTGCGCGCGCAGGAAGAACAGATGCGGCAGGAAATTGTCGGTGGCCAGCAGCGATGCCAGTACCGGCAGCCCGCCGAACGAGGTATTCGCGGCCAGGGCCAGCAGCACTGTGGTCAGCAGCTGGATCGCGTAGAAGATGAAGTTATGCCCGAGCGACGCCTGAGTCAGCTGGGCGAGAGTGGTCACCGTCTTGGACGGCTCGGCGTGGAACTTCTCGGCCACTACGGCGATGCCGATCAGCATCAGGCCGAGGATCACGCCAAGGCCGACCTCGGTGTGCTGGGCCCGGCGCTCGCGCGGCCGCCGGAACTCCGGCACCGCGTTCGCGATCGCCTCGACGCCCGTTAGCGCCGAGCAGCCGGAGGCGAACGCCTTCAGCAGCAGCAGCAGCCCGACAGTCGCCAGTGACGAGGAGGCGGCTGCACCCTGCGGGAACGGCAGCGGCTGGCTGCGGAACAGGCCGCCGAGGATGACCGCGAAGATCGCCGCGATGAACAGGACGGTCGGCAGGATGAACAGCCGGGCCGACTCGGCCACGCCCCACAGGTTGGCCGCAGTGATCAGCCCGAGCACGCCCAGGCACAGCCAGGTCCGGTACGGGTAAAGCGGCTGGAACGCGGATGTCAGGGCCTCGACACCGGCCGAGACGCCGACCGCGGCGTTCAGGATGTAGTCGACCACCAGCGAGGCGGCCGCGATCAGGCTGGGCTTGACGCCGAGGTGGGCCTTGGCCACGGCGTAGGCGCCGCCGCCGTTCGGGAAGGCCTCGATGACCTGGCGGTAGGAGATGACCAGCACCGCCAGCAGCAGCACGATGGCCAGCGTCACCGGCAGCGTGTAGTGCAGCGCCGCCGCTCCTGCGGTCGCCAGCACGATGATGATGGCCTGCGGCCCGTAGGCCACCGAGGACAGCGCGTCCAGGGAGAGGGCCGCGAGCCCCTCCAGTGCAGTTAGCTTGTGCTGTTCCTCGTCCGGTGGCTCCCCGGCCTGCGGCGATCCGGCAGCCGCGACGTCTCCCCCAGCGGTCATGACTGCCAATACAAACATGCCGCCGGGTGCAATCCGACGGAGGCCGGGCTGGTACGGCCGGAATCAGTGCGCGGGAGCTAGCCCAGGGTCGTGATGAGGATCACGATGATCGCGACGACGACCACGGCGCCACCCGCGAGCAGCGCGAGCCGCGCGGGGCTGCGGGCCGGGGCAGCAGTGCCCCACTGCGCGGTCGCGGGCTCCGACCGGTTCTCGGCGAAGGCACGGAACTCCGCCGTGCTCGCGGAGAGGTCCGGCGCCGCACGGAACTCTCCCGTGGTCATCCGCCGGCCGCTGGCTCCTGGTTCGTTATGACTCTCCGTCATGGCCATGACTGTAGCCGAAAGGGCCGGCCGGGACCGCCAGTCAGCAGATATCCAGTCGAAGCCGGGCCCAACTGGCCTTCTTACCGGGCTGAGCCGGGCGGAAGCAGGTCAGGCCGGTGCACGAGTCTCGACAGGACGATTACGCTTCGTGTCCGGACGACAAACGACTCGGCTCCGATCCGCTCCACTACCTGCTCGAAGTGGTGCACGTCGGCGGCCCTGATGTGCAGCAGCGCATCCGCCTCACCAGTGACCGTGCAGGCGTCGATGACCTCCGGATGCCGGATGACGGCAGCGGCGATCTCGGCCGGCGAGGTGCGGCCCCGGCAGAACAGCTCGACGTAGGCCTCCGTGGTCCAGCCCAGGGCCTCCGGGTTCACCCGGGCGGCGAAACCCGTGATCGCGCCGGAGGCGCGCAGTCGGTCGACCCGCCGCTTGACTGCCGGGGCCGACAGCCCGACTTGCGAGCCGACCTCGGCATACGTAGCCCGCGCATCCTCGACAAGCGCGGCCACGATCCGCCGGTCCAGGTCATCGAGGGTCATAACCCGACGCTAGCGGTGCCGGCACCCGCGGGGCCGGTCAAACACGGCTGGTCGGGCCGGCAGGGCCAGCGTTATGCCAGCAGGGCCAGCCTTATGCCAGGAGGGCAGAGCGCAGCCGCGCCAGCTCGGCTGAGCTCAGCCCGTGATCAAGCAGGTAGCCGCCAGCCGACCCGCTCATCGTCCTGGCCCGGTCCAGGGCGCTGAGAATGAGGTCGGGCGGGCTGGCGAGCAGCCTGAGCCGGAGGGCGTCACCAAGTCCGGTGCTGTCCTGAAGCTGCCGGATGGCCGGCGTCCGTTCCGGATCCAGGTAGCGGGCGCTCAGCGCATAGTCGGCCGCGATCACCTCGTCCGGGACGCCGAGAGCAGCCAGCACCAGCGCCACGACGATGCCGGTCCGGTCCTTGCCCGCGCTGCAGTGCACGAGCGCCGGCAGCGCCGCCGGCGCGCACAGCTCACTCACGGCCGCGGCGATCGCGGCACCGCACTCCGCGATGAGATGGCGGTAGATCGACTCCAGCTCCGGATCCAGCGCGCTCAGGTCTCCGGTCAGGACCGGGACGTGCGCGAGCCGGGCGGCCAGGCCGTCCAGCATGCTCGGGGCGATCTGCGTCTCGGCCGGGGTGCGCAGGTCCACGATGGTGCGCAGGCCGATTCCGGCCAGCACGGCCACGTCGCCGGCATCGAGCCGGTGCAGGCCGTCAGAGCGCAGCAGCGCCCGCCAGCGCAGGAACCCGCCCCCGGCCGGATAACCGCCGACATCCCTGAGGTTCATCAGGCCCGGCAGCTCGATGCGCCGCCCATCGGCAAGTACCAGGCGCTGAATGCCGGTCTCGCCCCGCCAGCTGGACATGTCAGGCTCAGCCTGTCCGGCCTGCTGCGTCAATCCCGGCACCCCGCTCGCTCGTTGCCCGCCACAACACGCACGATCTCATACGCACATTTCCGGCTCGCTTCGTACGCCCGGCCGCCGGGTGAACGACCCGGCCGGTACGGTGACCGGAAGCGAAGGGAAGACACAGCAATGACGCGACTTGGCGGCATGTACGGCCCGGACGCCACTTTCCTCGGCGTTGCCCGCGCCGACCTCTCCGAGCCGTCCTCCTGGGCCGGGGCCGACATCATGATCATCGGCGCGCCGTTCGACGGCGGCACGTCGCACCGGCCGGGCGCCAGGTTCGGGCCGCAGGCCATCAGGTTCACCGACTACCTGCCGCACGACGGCTCGCGCCCGCATCTGGCCCTTGGTGTCGACCCGCTGGCCGAGCTGACAGTCGCCGACGCCGGGGACATCGAGATGCCATCCGGCGACACCGAACTCTCCCTGCGCAGGCTCGAGGAGGCGGTCCATCAGGCTAGTGCCGGCGGTGCGATCCCGGTCATCCTGGGCGGCGACCACACCATCGCGTTCCCCGATGCCACCGGCGTCGCCCGGCACGTGGGCTGGGGCCGGGTGTCCATGATCCATTTTGACGCGCACGCGGATACCGGCGACACCCAGTTCGGCGCCCTCTACGGGCACGGCACTCCGATGCGGCGGCTGATCGAGTCCGGCGCGGTCCGCGGCGACCGGTTCCTGCAGATCGGCCTGCGCGGCTACTGGCCCGAGCCGGAGACGCTGGACTGGATGGCGGGGCAGCGGATGCGCAGCTTCGAGATGACCGAGGTCGTGGCCAGGGGCCTGGACGAATGCCTGACCGAGGCCTTTGCGATCGCCACCGACGAGTGCGACGGCGTGTTCCTGTCCGTCGACGTCGACGTGGTGGATCCCGGCATGGCGCCCGGCACCGGGACGCCCGAGCCGGGCGGCCTTACCGGGCGGCAGCTGCTGGACGCCGTCCGGCGGATCGCCATGGAGCTTCCGCTGGCCGGAATCGACGTCGTCGAGGTCGCCCCGCCCTTCGACCACGCGGAAGTCACCGCCTACCTTGCGAACCGGGTGGTACTCGAGGCGCTGTCCGGTATCGCCTGGCGGCGGCGCAGGCTCGCGGCCGACCCGGCCCGCCCGGCGCGGGATCCGGCCGGCCCGCTGCTGGCCGGCCGCGGGCCGGCGCTAATGGACCAGGATCGCGATCAGGAAGAGCACTGAGTCGTACAGGAAGTGCGCCAGGATCGGGCGGCTGAGCTTCCCGTGCTTCTGGAAGGACCGGGTCAGGAAGTACCCGAGCGGGAGGGTCAGCAGTGCCGCGAGCCCGTAGTAGACGTGGTAGCTGGTCCGGAGCGCCAGGCTCAGCCAGAACGCGCGCCACGGTGACCAGCCGAGCTGATCCAGCCGGGTCAGCAGGTATCCGCTCACTGCCGTCTCCTCGGCCACCGCGGTGACGAAGGCCTGGCTCAGGCCGAAGATCAGGTAGTACGCCGGCACATGCAGCGGCCCGGAGGTGTTCACCAGGGCCGAGTGCCTGAGCGCGGTGAACGGGATCGCGAGCAGGAGCTCGCAGCCGAGCCCGGCTGCGGCCAGGCCAATCGCGACGCCCGCGTCGGACCAGCCTGCCCTGGTCAGGCCGAGGTCGGAGGGCTGCTGCCCGGTCCTGGCCAGGAGCAGCAGGGCCAGCGGCACGACCGCCGCGACCGGAAGGTAGCTGAGCAGGCCGAGAACGACGTTGACGACTGGCTGATGCGGGTCAAATGTCGGCAGCTGGCTGAGGCTGGAGTGGGTGGTCTCGTGCGCGCTGAGCGTCAGGATCGCGCTGATGACCCACGGGAACAGCAGCGCGATCATCACCAGCCTGGTCTCGGTGACCAGATCGCGCCGCGTCAGCTCGCGGACGCGCACCGGGAGCCGTGGCCCGGCGGGGACCCAGAACTGCCAGCCGGCGGCGCGGCCGGCCAGTCCGGAGGCGGCTGCCAGCCCGGCGGTGGCTGCCAGCCCGGCGGTGAATCCGGCCATCCGGGCGCTGGCCGCCAGATCATGCGCTGCGTGCTCACGTCACCATGATGCAGTAGCACGCAGCCAGGTCCGCGCGGCCGCGAGCGGCCCCGCGCGGACAGTGCAAACAGTCCGGTTACCGGCGGAAGACTAGCTGTCCGGGCGGAATGGCGCGAAGACAAGCGGAATGTGCCACTCTATCGACCATGATCAACCGCAAGAATGCCTTCTTGTGGCTGCTGATCGCCGTTCTTGTGGTCGTTCTGCTGCCCGCAGTGGTCTGGGTGATCGCCGGGATCGCGGCATTCGTCAGCTACTGGCTGTCCATTCAGTTCCACCCCCATCGCGCCTGCCGGGCGTGCGGCGGATCGGGCCGCCACACCGGATCGGTCTGGGCCTACGGGAGCCGCCCGTGCGGGTCCTGCGGCGGCCAGGGCAGGCACCGGCGGTGGGGGGCCCAGGTCTTCCATCGCGACCAGCGGGTCCGCGCCGAGGCCCGCGCGGGCGAAGCCAGCAGACGGCGCGCCCGGCCGCTATAGCGGCCTGCGTATGCAATATGGCTGATGGGACGCAGGTGTACCAACGACCCGATCTATAGTTGGTGGATGCTGGACCTGACCCGCCTTCGGGTGCTGGTCGCGGTCGCCAGGAACGGCTCAGTGACGGCTGCGGCCCGCGCGCTCAACTACGCCCAGCCGTCGGTCAGCCACCACATCGCCCGGCTTGAGGCGGAGACCGGAACTCAGCTGCTCGAACGCGTCGGCCGCGGCATCCGGCTGACCGAGGCCGGCCGCCTGCTGGCCGAGCGGGCCGAGGAGATCATCGGCCGGCTCGACGCCGCCGAGGCGGAGCTCGCCGCCCATGTCGGCCTGCGGGAAGGGCGGGTGCGGCTGGCGGCATTCCCCTCGGCGCTCGGGACCCTGGTGCCGGCCGCGGCAGCGCGGCTGGCCGGTGAGACCCCCGGCATCGAGTTCATGCTGACCGAGGCCGAGCCGCCGGAGGCACTGCGGATGCTGCGGGCCGGGTACGTCGACGTCGCGGTGGTCTTCCAGCACTACCAGGAAGGTGTCGACCCAGCACCGCCGGAGCCCGCGGACGAGGGCACCAGGGGCGTGCTGCTGCTCGACGAGCCGGTCCACCTGGTCGCTGCAGCCGGCGGAGGGCACGACCCTGAGCCAGTCCCCGACCTCACCGCCTACGCCGCCAGCCGGTGGATCGCCGGCTGCGAGCGCTGCCGCAGCTATCTCGTCCGGCAGTGCGAGTCGGCCGGCTTCACCCCGAGGATCTCGTTCACGACCGACGACTACCTCGCCGTGCAGGCGCTCGTGGCGGCCGGACTCGGCGTGACCACGCTGCCGGATCTGTGCCTGCGAGCAGCCCGGCATCCGGGGATCGTCACCGCCGAGCTTCCCGGCGCGCGGCGGCATGTCTTCGCCATGACCTACGGCGGACCGCCCGACGCCCGGTCGGCGGTCCGCCTGATCGACGCCCTGGCCGCCGTCGCAGGCCAGCCGGCCAGCGAGAACAGGCCGGGGCAGGCCGGGCCCGGTTAGCACAGGGCCGCTGCAGTCGCCGGTCAGATCTTGGTGGCCTGGTCCGCCCAGTACGGGTCCCGCAGGCGCCGCTTGAGCAGCTTGCCGCTGGGATCGCGGGGCAGCTCGTCAGCAAAGTCGATGGACTTCGGCCATTTCATCCTGGCCAGCCGTCCCTCAAGCCGGGCCAGGATGTCCGCTGCCAGCTCATCGCCAGGCGCCACCCCGGCAGCCGGCTGGACGACCGCCTTGATCTGCTCGCCCCACTCCTCGTCCGGTACGCCGAAGACGGCGACGTCGGCGACCCTGGGATTCATGATGATCTCGGCCTCGATCTCCGCCGGGTAGATGTTCGCGCCGCCCGAGATGATCATGTCGGCCTTCCGGTCGCACAGGAACAGGAAGCCCTCGCCGGTCAGGTAGCCGATGTCGCCAACCGTGAAATAGCCGTGCAGCCGGTTGGCCTCGGTCTTGGCCCGGTCGCCGTAATACTCGAATTCCGCGAAGCCCATCTTCATGTAGACGGTGCCGGGCGTGCCCTCCGGGACCGCGCTCCCGTCCTCGCCGGCGATCAGCAGCTCGCTGATCGGCCAGGCCGTGCCGACCGTGCCGGGGTGCGCGAGCCAGTCCTGGGGCGAGGCGATCGTGCCGCCGCCCTCCGTGGCGGCGTAGTACTCCCAGACGCACGGACCCCACCAGTCGAGCATCTCCTGCTTGATCCCGATCGGGCAGGGCGCGGCAGCATGAATCAGCCACCGCATGGAGGACAGGTCGTATCTCGCCCTCACCTCATCCGGCAGCGACAGCATCCGCTTGAACTGTGTCGGCACCATGTGCGAGTTCGTGCACCGGTAGCGCTCGGTCAGCGCCAGCGCCGTCTCGGCGTCAAAGCCGTCCATGCACACCAGCGTGTGGCCGAGGTGCAGCGCGCCGCCGCCGAAGACGGTAACCGCGGTGTGATAGTTCGGCGAGGTCAGCAGATGCGCGTTCGGCTGCCCGTCGGTGATGCCGAAGAAGGACAGCAGCCCCGCGCCGAGAACGACGGCGTCGTCCGGGTCCAGGCCCGTCAGTGACCTGCGGACGCCCTTCGGGCGGCCGGTGGTGCCCGAGGTGTAGTGCATAGTGGTGCCCGCAGTCCGGTTCGCCGGCAGCGTGTCCGGCTGGCCCGCGCGAAGCTCGCCGACCTCGGTAAAGCCCGGCACGCTGCCGAAGCTGAACCGCGCCTCAGCCGGGATGCCCGCCTTATCGGCAGTCTCGGTGCCGAGCTGGGCGAACCGCTCGTCCACGAAGAAGGCCCTGGCGCCGCAGTCGGCCGCGATGTAGGCGGCCTCGGGCGCGGTGAAATGCCAGTTGATCGGCGTCAGGTACCAGCCGGCCTGCAGCGCGGCCAGATAGACCTCGACGGGCGCCGCGCCGTTCGGCAGCAGGGCCGCGATGCCGTCGCCGGGCTTGAGCCCGCGGGCGGTCAGTGCGTGGGTGAGCTGGTTCGCCCGTGCGAGCAGGTCACCGGCAGTGTGCTCGGTGCCGTCAGGATCAATCACCGCGATCCAGCCCGGATCGTCTTCCGCCCGGCGCCAGAATCCCTTCGATCCCACCTGCTACCTCCCGGGCCGTCTGGCCGCCGTCCCCGACATCTGTCCGCCTGACTAGAACACGTTCTAGCTTAAGGATCCGTGCACGGATAGAACACCACAGGTCGGGCCGCTGCGGCTAGAGCAGAAGCTACCTGCAAGTAGTCAAAAACCATGACAGAACCGGTTACCCTGGCCGGATGCTGAGCCGGGCAACGCGCGTCGCGGGCAATCCCTGGCTGCGGGCCGGCCTGCTGGTCATCGTGCTGGCGCTCTGCGGCTACGGCCTGTACTCCGAATGGCCCCAGGTAATGGCCGGCCTGGCCCGGCTGCACTGGTACTCGGTCAGTGCATCGCTGACCGCCGCAGTGGCGGGCTCAGCGTGCATGATGCTGGCCTGGCGCGCCATTCTGGCCGATCTCGGCTCGCCGCTCCGGCTCGCGGCCGCCGCGAGAATCAGCTTCGTCTCAGCGCTGGGCAAGTACCTCCCCGGTGCCGTCTGGGCATTCGCGGCGCAGCTTGAGCTGGCCCATGAGCTCGGGGTACCGAGGCGGCGCAGCGCCGCCTCGTTTGCCGTCTCACTGGCCCTGCTCGTCGGCGTCGGCCTCGGCGTCGCGGCCATCGCGCTCCCGCTGGCCGCTCCCGGCACGGCCCGCAGCTACTGGTGGGTCCTGGCCGCCGTGCCGCTCATCGCCGCGGCGCTCTGCCCGCCAGTGTTCGGGCGCATCATGGACCGCGCGCTCGTGCTGGCACGACGGCAGCCACTGGAGCACCGGCCGAGCTGGCACGGACTGGGCCGGGCACTCGCCTGGACAATCGCGGGATGGGCTCTGCTCGGCATTCAGGTCTGGCTGCTCGTCAGCGACATGAGCGGCCAGCACCGCTACCTGCTGCTCGCTGGTGGCGGCTACGCACTCGCGTTCTCCGCGGGCCTGCTGCTCGTGGTCTTTCCCGGCGGAATCGGCGCCCGCGAGGTCATCCTGATCGCGGTCCTGTCGTCAGTGCTGCCGCACGGCACCGCGGTCGCTGTCGCGCTTATGGCCAGGGTCATCACCACAGTCGCCGATCTGGCCTGCGCCGGACTCGGCCTGACCCTGGGCCGGGGCGCCCGCGGCACCGCTGCCGCCACGGCCGTTGCCACCGCGGGTGCCGGCCCGCAGGGATCAGTCGCGCTGCCATCCGAGCTGACCAGCGGCGCGCTCAGGCAGTGAGCTCGCCGTACTCGTCCTCGTAGTCGTCGTCGTACTCGAGTTCCTCGCGGCTGGTCAGCACCAGGATGATGCCCATCACCAGGACGATGAGCCCGACGAGGCCGAAGACGATGGGCAGGATCACCGAGACCAGGGTGATCTCGGCACCCTTGGACTTGCTGGTCCTGACGAAGCTCGCAACGCTGGCCGGCGATGTCGTGAAGTGCGCGTTCAGCAGATTGAGCACCTGGGCACCGCTGCTGTTCACCAGGTACACGTGCTGGGTCGACACGGCGTCGACCGGGGAGCCGGTAGCCGGGTCAACGAACTCGGTCGTGCTGGACTGGTCATACTCATCGAGGGTCACCGACTGCGCGTCCTTGACGCCCACCAGCGAGCCGGGCAGCGTCTGCGTGCCGTCCTTAGTGGGCGGGACTGTCTCGACGTATTTATAGGTGGTCAGGCCGTCGACGACGGCAGTGCCCCTGTAGACGGCCGGTTCCGGCTTCAGCAGCGTGGTGTCGAAGACCTGGTAGGTCTGCTTCTGGGCGCCCAGCGGCCAGACGTATCCGAGACCTGAGACATGCACGGGGGAGCTGGTGCCGACGGCAGTGCCGCAGCAGTTGATCAGCTCGCCACTGCGGCGGTCGAACGCCAGCCGCTCGGTGGAGTACTGCACGACCTGGCTGTTGGTCTCGTCATAGATGTAACTGAACTCGTTCCAGACTGCCCTGGCTGAGTTGCCCGAGGCGTTGTCGCCGACGACCGTCAGCGTGTCGTGCAGGGTTGCGCCCTGCTCCTCGGCGAGGCTGGCCGGGCTGAAATAGCTCGCGTTCGTGGCGACGAGGGTAGAAACGGAGCTCTCGTTCAGCGGGAACTTCACGACCTCGCCAGTAACCACGAAGCGGGTCAGCAGCGCCAGGACAATGAGGAACGCACCTAGGCCACTCAGTACGAGCCCGGCAACCCTGCGCATTCATCCTCCAGGAGTGAGTGCTTAGCGGGTCATGGTAGGAAGCTCAGTTTGTGTTCCGGTGGATCATAGTCTGAACCTGCCGAAGTGCCCGCAGCAATCAGGACACATACCCATAACAGGTTTGGGTCGGGCACGACGGAATAAGCGGACTCAATACCCCAGCTGGTACTGCGCCGGAGTACTATCGGCCCAATCAATCGCCCAGATAGGTAATAACCGGTACACATGGCGCTGACGGAGCGGGGGCCAGCCGAGTACTCCGGGACCGAGCTGGCACCGGACCTGCCCGCCTCCGGCCGCATCCCGGCGCTTGACGGCATCCGGGTGATTGCCGCATTCGCGGTGCTGCTGACGCACGTCGGCGGCCCGACCGGAGTCGAGTTCACCGGCTCCCCGGCATCGTGGGTCGTCAGCCGCGGTGACGTCGGCGTCCCCATCTTCTTCGTGCTGTCCGGACTGCTTCTCTACCGGCCGTGGGCACGAGCCGATCTGGCCGGCCGGCGCAGGCCGGGCGTCCGGGCGTACTTCTGGCGCCGGGCGCTGCGGATCCTGCCTGCCTACTGGGCTGTCGTCATCATCGCCATGCTCACGCTGAACCGGCCGGAGACCGGCTCGGTGTCGGCCTGGGCTCAGTACCTGCTGCTGGTTCAGAACTACAACCTCCATCCGTGGTGGGACGGCACCGGCGCCAGCGGCCTGGCCCAGGACTGGAGCCTGGTTGTGGAGGTCTCCTTTTACCTGGTCCTGCCGCTGCTGGCGGCCGCACTCACGCGCTGGGCCTGCCGGAGTACGGCGAGCACGGACCGCCGAGGCCGCCGGCTTCTGGCCGGGATCGCCGCGCTCGGCCTGTCGTCCTACGCCGTCATGGTCCTGGTCTTCTATCCGAGCCTGCAGCTGTGGTTCGCCGACACCCTCCCCCGGCTGATGACCTGGTTCGCGGCCGGCATGGCACTGGCAGTACTGGCCGAATGGGCGCGCGCGGAGCAGGCCGCGGATGGCCCGGCTGCGCGCCTGTGCCGGACCATCGCCAGTTCCGCGCCCGCGTGCTGGCTGATAGCGGCGGCCGCCTTCGTGATCGCCTGCACGCCGGCCGCAGGACCTGAGGGCCTCGGGATTCCCACGCTGTGGGAGATGGAGGTCAAGACCGCGCTGTACACCCTGATCGCCGTCGCGCTGGTCGCCCCGGTCGCCTTCCAGCCGGCCCGGCCGACCAGGCTGACCCGCCTCCTCGGCAACCGCGCGCTCAGCTACCTCGGCCAGATCTCCTACGGCGTCTTCCTGTGGCAGTACCTCGTGATCGACGCGTACTTCGCGCTGTTTCACGCGCGCGACGTCTTCCAGGGCGAGCTGTACAGCTGGCCAGCCTTCGCCGGAATACTTACCGTCGTCGTGATCGCCACGGTCGCGGTAGCCGCCGCCAGCTACGTCGTGATCGAGCTCCCGGCGCAGCGGCTGTACTCTCCCGGGCGCCGGCTGGGCCGCCCGCGCGGGCGAGCTCGGCAATCAGCCGGCCAGCGATAACCAGGAACGCCAGCTGCGGCCCGGCACCGGACAGTGCCGTCACGAGCGTTCCGCTGCCGCCGCGGTCCTGCAGCGTGATCGCTACTGCCCCGCTCAGCGCGGCGGCGACGAGCAGCGCGGGCACAAGCCAGCGGCAGGTGAGCCGCGACCATGGCCGCCCGGCGGGCCGCCTGGCCAGCAAGAGGAAGCCGAGCGTGGCCGCGGGAAGAAGCAGCAAGCCGGGGTAGCCGCCGAGCCACAGCCCGGCGCCTGCCGCCACGGCGGCACTCAGCAGCCAGCGTGCCAGCCCGGGCATGCGGGCGTGCTGGCGCCCGGCAGGAGTATCTCCGGACGGGGCTGCCTGCCGGACCGATCCGTCAGCAGCCGGCCGGCGCCGCCGCCGCAGCGGAACCAGGGCAATCAGGATCACCAGCCCCAGTCCGGCCAGACCGCCGAACAGCGCGGCCCGGTAGGTCGCGTCAGGCAGGTAGGTCAGCCGCACCACGCCGTGCGTTCCGGCTGGCAGCAGCCAGGCCTGCTCCCAGCCGTCCAGCCGGACCGGCTGCAGCGCCCGGCCGCCGGCGACGGCCTGCCAGCCTGCGTTGCAGTTCTCCCGGACGACCAGATACGAGCGCTGACCGGCATTGACCCGGAGCAGCCGGCTGGAGCTTGCCCACCTGAGCACCGTCGCCGCCGAGGTGCGCACCGGCACGTCCGCCCGCAGGCCCGCCGGGCCGGCCGGGTCGAGCAGGACGCTCTGCACGCCGAAGCCACGCGGATCGCTGCCGGGCTCGGCGACGACGTTATGGCCCGCGCTGATCCGGACAGTCGAGCACGCCGAGAAGGTCAGCGGCCGCCCTTCCAGCAGGTCCGCAACGGTCCCGCCGGCCCTGGTCGGCACCGGCGCGCCAGCCACCGTGATCGTCGGGCCCTGGCCGCAGCCCAGCCTGACGGGCGCGGACCCGGCCGCGCTCAGCGCCCTGACTCCGGGGACCCGGACCTCCGAGACCTGCACGGGCAGCTGCGCCGGCGTGAAGGCGAGAGTCAGCTGGCTGGTGCGCAGTGCCGGCCTGAATGTCAGCTTCCCCGACGAGCCGAGAACGCCGCCACGCAGCTGGCCGCCAGAGCCCGTTACCAGCACCGGCATGATGCCTGATGCGCCCGGCGGCCGGACGACCGTGATGCCGGTCAGCGTCCTGGCACCGTGCCAGCGGATCGTCAGCACCGGATCGCGGTCGCCAGCGGCGGATATCCAGGTCGTCGCCGGATCGCCGTCGAAGGCCGCGCTCGCCATGTCCTCCGGGTCATCGGTGTAGACCGACGACGCGGTAACCTGCGGCTGCCTGCCCCGGTAGGCGTCGCGCGCCACGAGCCGGGTGTTCGTCATGACCGCCAGACCGGACAGCGTGACCGGATAGCCGCGCGCGACGGTGAACTCCTGGTCGAAGCCGTACTGTTCCTCAGTCGGCTTCACCAGGCTCGGCGAGCAGGTCCAGCGCAGTGAGGTCAGCATGCAGCCGGACGGCTGCGGTTCTGCCTTCGCCAGCAGGACCGACGGCTGGACGCCGGCCGGAATGCTGACCGCCGGCGCATCGATGGAGCGGGTCGCCGTCACGCCGGGCACCCCGATCTCCGCGATGCCCGCCTGCGAGCCTGCCAGCGGGTACCCGGCGGCGGCCACTCCGGCCACGGTGATGCGCAGCCACCGGCTGCCGCCGGGCGGTACCTTCAGCGTCTGCAGCCCGGCCGTCTGCCGCACGCGCTCAGTCAGCGTCCCCGCCGACGTCTGCACGCTGACCCTGGTGACCGGCGGCCCGACGGTGGCCGAGTCAGCGAACGCCACCCGGATGACGCCGGGATTCATGGCGTGCTCGAAGTCGATCTGCAGCCACTGGTGCACCGGGCCGGTCAGGCCGCCTGATTCCCACATGGTCCGCAGGTTGCCGTCGACTGCCGAGAAGGGCTCAAGGCCGGTTGCGCTCTGTCCCGGCAGAGCCGAGATGCCCGCGCCCGATGACGACGCAGTGACATTCGCGATGCCATGGAACTGCGCCATGGCCACGTCGGGCAGCCAGGACTTCTCGAGGTAGTCGTCCGCGGCCTCGAAAGTGCTGGCCGGATCGCTCGCAGTCAGCGTCTGCGAGTAGCCGATCCGGATCTCGCCGAGATTACGGACGATGCGCCGGAGGGAGTCGGTAATGACGTACTGGCGCGTCCTCTGGGCCGGCGCATCGGAGTTCAGCAGTACCGGGCGATCATCGAGCACCCCGGCGTCGGCCAGGTTCAGGACCGACTCGGGCCCGCCGTACACCCGGATGGCGCTGGCGGCGGGGACGACCGAGGCGACCGGCTGAGCGCCGCTGACACGGAAGATCTCCACCGGCGGGAACAGGGTGTCGAAATTGCTGATCGCGTCGTCGGGCACCGAGCTGCCGTCCGGGTACGCGCCGAACTGAGCCACCTTCACCAGGCCGGGCGAGGAGTACAGGGCGTCGGCCACCCGCGAGGGCCACGCGCCGTACAGATCGCTGCGCAGCAGGTCGTTCCGGACGAGAACGTATCTGATGCCCAGGTCAGCGAGCAGCTGGGTCAGCCCGGCCGAGCCGTCCCCGGCCTCGATCCGCTGCTCGACCGCGTCCAGGATCCGGGTGTTGCCGGGCGAACCGACAACGGCCAGCTGGGTGCTGGCCCAGTTGCCGGAGAACAGCGCCTCGAGCACATCATCCATGGGACGACCCCAGATGTACTCGCCGAAGCTGGCACCGGGCACCGCGAGCACGGCCTGGTTGCCGGCGTGCGTGTTGAGCCAGCTTGCTGCGCTCGTCCAGTAGCCGGGAACGGCCGGGAAGTCGCCGTCGGCCGACAGCCCGGTCGCGGCGGCCGGAATGGCCAGGCCGGCCAGGCCGACGGCCGCCAGCAGCGCGACCGCCGTCCTGATCCGCGGGAACCGGACCGAGGCGAGCAGCTCAGCGAGACCGAGCGCGAGCGGCAGCCGGATGAGCGGATCGAACTTCCTGACGTTGCGCAGCGGTGCGAGCGGCCCGTTGATGATGTGGTCGACCAGGCCGGCCGTCGGGTTGCCCAGGCTGCTGACGTAGCCGCTGGCCATGATGACAACGCCGATCAGGACGGCGCACAGCAGGAAGCGGCGCTCGGGCATCCTCCGGCTCAGCAGGCCCGCGAGGCCGAGCGCCGCGACCAGACCGGTGAGCACGGTCGGCAGCACGGTGGTCGAGATCGTGAAGCCAGCCGGCCACCACGGCATCCCGTTGACAGCCAGGTAGGTCGTCCAGTCCGCGGTTCCGCGGAAAATGTCCGACAGGCTGGTCACCGAGGTCGTCACGGCAGCGCTCTCGGAGTACGGCAGGATCGAGACGCCGTACCGGCCGAGAAGCAGCAGCGGGATCGTCCACCAGGCGGTGGCCAGCGCGGTGAGGGGTGCCCACCAGGCCAGCACCCGCCAGCGCGACCAGCCTCGCTGACCGGTCAGCACGTAGATCAGCGCCAGGGTCAGCACCCCTAGCACGGCCGCCGCGTTGACGCCGCCGCAGAGCGCCACGGCGGCAGCGGACTGCGCGGCGGCCCGCAGTCTCTGCCTTCGGTCCAGTGCCTGGCCGTACCGCAGGAGTCTGACCAGCGGCAGCAGGATGAGCGGGAGGACCGCCGCGGGCAGGAACTCGCTGGAGTTGATGCCCATCAGGCTCAGCGCGCTCGGCGAGAGCGCGTATCCGAATCCGGCCGCGATCCGGGCGGCCGGGCTCCCGATCCCCAGGCGAGCGCTCAGCCGGACAGTGCCGAGGAAAGCCGCCAGAAACACCGCGGTCAGCCAGAGGCGCTGGACTACCCAGGCCGGAAGCGCGATCAGCCTGCCCAGGACATAGAACGGGCCCATCGGGAAGAAATAGCCGGCGGCCTGGTTCTGCAGCTGCCCGAACTGCGCCGGGTCCCACAGGTGCAGCGCGCGGTCGAGGAAGCCCGCCGGATCCAGCGCCATGTCGATCTTGGTGTCGGCGATGATGCTGCCCGGCCGGGTCACGAACGCCAGCGCGGCGAGCGCAAGACAGCAGCAGACGAGCCAGAGCGCATGCCGCAGCCGCTCGTCGGCGGGGCTCCGCGCGGCAGCCGGGACCCCGGGCGGCTGGCTCGTCCACCAGCCCGGCTGGCGCCCGGGGCGATCCGGGCGCTGGCGCGTGGCGGGCGGACCGGGCGTGTCAATCATGGCCGGCTACCGGCAGCCTGTCGCCGGGCAGCCGGATCGGCGGAGACCGAACGGCGAGCTCACCCTCGAATCGGTTCCGCCGGGGACGGCTGGCTGGTGACGGAAGCCACCAGGGTGCCGATGCTCATCGACGTGACGCACACCCTGGGCCCGCCGCTGAGCAGCTTCGCCTGAACCACGCTGCCCGCACCGGCGGCGGGAAGCCACACGGTGTGCAGGCCGGCCGGGATCCGGACATCGTGCCAGGTCCCGTCGAACTGCACGGCGAGAGTCGAAGCCGGGCCGTAGTAGTTCATGCTCATCTCCCAGCCCCACTGCCAGAGGCGCCCGTGCAGCGGAATCGTCACGCCGCGTGAGCTGACCTGCCAGCAGCCGTGTGCCGCAGCGGCCGGATGCACGGTAGCGCCGTAGATCGCCGCCGAGGCCCAGAGCCTGCCCTCACTGTCGACGATCATCAGATGGCCGTAGACGCCGTCCGGTGCCGTCAGCCACCGCAGCCGCTGCGATGCCGACGCAAGCCCGCCGATCACGCGCCCTGTGTCGGCGTAAGGCCCGAAGACGCCGCCCTCGACGAAGGAGGGGACGGGCGCATTCACGATCGCCGCGCCCGGCGGCGCAGTGGTGATGGCAGCGCGCGCCGTTGCGATGTAGGACTTCCCCGCGGCGCTGCCTGTGTCGTGCTCGTAGGCGCGGTATGACCATGCCGAGCCGGCGAGGAACACCGCGACGACGCACGCCACGCTGACCTGGCGCAGGGCCCGGCGCGGCCGGTCGCGGTAGGCATTTTCCTCTCCCGCCACCGGCAGGAACGCCAGGCCGAGGCAGACGGCCAGAACCGGCAGGCTGTCGGCCAGATAATGCAGGTCAGCACCGAGAATAAGGACAGAAATGCCCAGTCCGACGCGCCCTGTGACCAGTGGCACCACCGCGCTGACGAAAATCCAGCCGGCCAGGATCGCCCAGGCACGCCAGGCATGCCTCCGGTACCAGAGGCTGGCCAGCACTATCAGGGCAGCAACCGACCAGGAGACCTGCGTGAACGGCGAGTACTCGCTGGCAAAGGCGTAGTCGGGGCGGGCGCCAGCAGACGCGGCGGCCAGCCAGTGCCACGGTCCGCCCAGTGCGCTCGGCATGAAGCTCACCCGGAGCAGCTCAGATACGACGCTCAGCACCGTGGAGAACTGGCCGGGCCTCACGGGCTGACCATCCGAGGTGTGGAGCTGACCGACAAACGTCAGCGTGTAGCACCCTGCCAGCACGACATACAGCACGTAGGCCCGCCAGTGCCGCCGCACCGTGTCGGCGATGGCCCCCGGCCAGCTGCCGGGAACGACGAAGGCCGCGGCCACCGCGAGCAGCAGCACCGGAATGAAGATGTCGACCTCGTCGAACAGCAGGCCGAACGCGATCCAGGCCGCCGCCGCCAGCGCGTGCCGGAAGCGGCCGGTCCGCACGTAGTGCACGTGCGCCGTCAGCGCCATCGGAATGGCCAGCTGAGTTGGCAGCCACTGCAGGGTGGTGGCCCAGAACGTGAGCCCGGGCAGCATGATCGGGCAGAACAGATACACGGTCAGCGGGATGAGAATCCCCGGCCTGGTGCCGAACAGCGTCCGCAGCAGCCGCAGCATCGCGAGGCAGGCGGCGGCCAGCACGGCCAGGTTGACCATCGAGGCCAGGGTCCAGTCATAGAGCGAGACCCGGGCCAGCAGCCAGGTGAGCGCGAGGCTCCCCGGCATGAAATGGCCGCCGTACATGGTGCCGAGGAACTGCCAGCCCAGGCGATTGCGCAATGCCCAGTCGAAGAGCACGAAGTCGTCCTGGCGGAAGTAGGCGTGCGCGAGCACGAGCCCCTCCAGGTACAGCTGCACGGCAATCAGCGCGACGGCCGCGGCTGTCACCCAGTTCGCGCGCAGCCAGGCGGCCGCCTCGCTAGGCTCGCGATGCACCTCATCACTGCGCAGGTGCTCGACCTGAGTCACCGCAGCATCCCCAGGCGCGCGCCCGCGATTATGGGTGGCTTCATGCCGATAGACTACAGAAATTCCGCTCGTGAGCTGGGCTGATAGGCAGGAGCCGAGCAGATGCCCGACCAGCGCGCCCGGCCCGGCGCGGCGACCGGACGCGCCACCCGGCTGACCGGCTGGGGCCGGGTCGAGCCCACCATCGCCCGGGTCACGGAGCCGGCAGCGACCGATGATGTCGCGGGGCTGCTGGCCGCGGCGCCGCCGCGCGGCGTCATCGCGCGGGGCCTTGGCCGCAGCTATAACAATGCGGCCCAGAACAACGGCGGCTGGGTGATCGCGACATCGCGGCTGCGGCGGATCGCGGAGTTCGAGCCTGCCGCCGGAACGGTCACCTGCGAGGCCGGAGTCAGCCTTGAGCAGCTGATGGTCTTCGCGCTGCCGGCCGGCTGGTTCGTGCCCGTCTCCCCGGGGACCAGGCAGGTTACCGTCGGCGGCGCGATCGCGGGCGACGTGCACGGCAAGAACCACCACCGGGCGGGCAGTTTCGCCCGGCACGTCCGCTGGCTCGACCTGCTGCTCCCGGACGGCGATGAAGTCCGCGTCACCCCGGCCGGCAACCCCGCGCTGTTCTGGGCGACGGCAGGCGGCATGGGCCTGACCGGAGTCATCCTGCGGGCCTCGCTCCAGCTGACACCGGTCGCGACGTCCCGCCTCCGGGTCGACACCGTCCGGACCGCGGACCTGGACGAGGCGATGGCCTGCCTGCAGGAGGCCGACGGCCGCTACGGCTACACCGTGGCCTGGCTGGACTGCCTTGCCACCGGGCCGCGGCTCGGCCGTGCCGTCGTGACCAGCGGCGACTTCGCGGGCCAGGAAGACCTGCCGGCCGCCGACAGGCACGATCCGCTCGCCTTCCGGCCGGCGGCACGGCTGCGGGCCCCGGCTGCGTGCCCGCCGGGCCTGATCAACCGGGCGTCGGTCGCGCTGGCCAACGAGGCCTGGTACCGCAAGGCGCCACGGCACCGGACGGACGAGATCCAGTCGATCGGCACGTTCTTTCACCCGCTCGACGGCATCAGGAACTGGAACGCGGTGTACGGCCCGGGCGGCTTCCGTCAGTACCAGTTCGTCGTTCCGTCCGGCCAGGAGGCCGTGCTGCAGCGGGCGCTCGAGCGAATCAGCGGAGCCGGCGCCCCCTCCTTTGTCACCGTGCTGAAGCGCTTCGGCCCCGGCAATCAGGGCCTGCTGTCGTTTCCGCTGGCCGGCTGGACACTCGCACTCGACTTCCCGGCCCGCACTCGCGGCCTGGCGGGCTTGCTGGACGGGCTGGACGAGCAGGTAGCCGCTGCCGGAGGGCGGGTTTACCTGGCCAAGGACTCACGGGTGAGGCCCGAGATGCTCGAGAAGATGTACCCGCGCCTCGGCGACTTCCGCACGCTGCGGGCTGAGCTTGACCCTGGCGGCATCCTGAACTCGGATCTGTCCCGGCGCCTTGGGCTCTAGGCAGCGAGCCTCCGCGCGCGGCTGCCCGATGGCGTCGCGCGCTGCCGCGCGACCCCGGCCGCTACCACGTCAGCGAGCTGGCCAGCGCTGCGGTCCCAGTCGAACTCCGCCGCCCACGCGCGGCACGCCGACGCTATCTCCGCGCGGCGAGCCGGGTCGGCAAGCTCAGCAAGCGCGCGCCCGGTCACATCCTCGATCCGCTCGCCCGACCGGACCAGCCAGCCGGTCTCGCCGTCGTGCACGGCGTCGCGCAGGCCATCCACGTCGTAGGCGACGGTCGGGACACCTAGCTGCGCCGCCTCGAGGACGCACAGACCCCATCCCTCGCCCTGGGAGGTGCTGAGGTGCAGTACCGAGGACGCCACGACCGCTCGCTTCGCGTCCTCGGGCAGATACCCGTGCAGCCGCACGGCGCCGGTCAGGCTCTGGCGGCTGATCTCGGCGGCAAGCACCGCGCCGCCCGGCCCGCGGCCGACCACGTCGATGGTGACCCCGGCTGATTCCAGCCGGGCAGCTACATCCAGGACACGCTCGGCTCGCTTGTGGGCGACTATCCGGCCAACCCAGCTCAGGGTCAGCGGCGGCGTGCCTGGCGACGCGCCTGCATCCGCTCCCGGCGGGCGCGGCGGGCCGGGCACCGGAGTCAGTCCGTTGGGAATGATGCGAATCGGCCCCGTCCAGCGCAGCCGGGACCGCATCGCGTCGGCGGTGGACTGTGACACCGCGATGCACAGGTGACGCCGGTAGGCCAGCCGGGCCACGCGGCCCTCGAGCAGCCGCCCGGCGGCCGCCAGCAGCGGCGAGAAGTGCACGCCGAACTGGGCATCGTGCACGTGGTGCATGACGCAGAAGACCGGCACCCGACGCGGCAGTACCCAGGGCGTGAAGAACGGGATCCCGTTCTGGCAGTCGATGACAGCGTCGAACTGCCGCCGCCGTAGCAGCAGCCAGCTGAGCACACGGGAGTACACGGTGAACCTGGACCCGATCCTGACGATCTCGATCCCGTCCCGGTGCTCGCCGGCTGCCTGCCCGGCTGCCCGCGCAGTCAGGTACAGCACCCGTGCGCCCCGCCGGCGCAGGCCCTGCGCCATCTCCCAGGCATAGGTCTCGGCTCCGCCCGCGTCCGGGTGCCAGGGATCGCGCCAGTTGACAACCGCGACCCGCAGGCCACCCACCGCGCCGGGAGGCGCCGCTCCGGCCAGCATCAGGGCCGGCCAAGAGCGCCCAGGCTGGCCGCGCCCAGCGTCGCGGGCATGGCGGCACCGGCGACTGCAGTGCCCGCCACCGCAGCGCCCGCCACCGCAGCGCCCGCCACCGCAGTGCCCGCCAGTGCCGTGCTGGCCAGGGCCGTGCTGGCCAGTGCCGGGGCAGCCCCGGCCGGCACCCGGAGCGCCGGGACATCCGCGCCGGACGGGAACGACGATTGCAGCCGCAGCGACAGCCAGATCCTCGCGATCTCGGCGAATACCGTCACCGAATGCCGCCAGATCGAGAAGGTCGAGCCGGGGATGTCGCGCCAGCTGACCGGGATCTCGACCACGTCCGCGCCGAGCTGGCGGCAGCGGGCGATCAGCTCGACGTCGAAGGCGAAGCCGATGGCAGTCAGGTCGGCGGCGGCACGGCGGGCCAGTGGGCCGGCGAAGAACTTGAAGCCGCACTGCGTGTCGCCCGGACCCTGCGCTACCAGCTGAGCCACGCCGCGGAACACAGCGGCCCCGGCCTTGCGGACGGTGCTGTGCCGCGCTTCGACCACGGAGGCGGGGTGCGCACGGGAGCCGATGACAACCTGACGGCCAGCGAGCAGGTGCTCAGTGGCGGCATCCAGCGCGGACAGGTCGGCCGCGACATCAGCGTCACAGAAACCGACGAAGGGGGCACTGCTGGCAAGCAGTCCGGCCCGAACCGCCGCGCCCTTGCCCGGCCGGCCGATGCTGACCAGCCTGACCGGCACCGGGCCGGCCGGCCACTCCCGCACGATCTGCGCGGTCAGGTCGGTACTGGCACTGTCCACTACGAGGATCTCGACCACGCCTGGCATGCTGGCGGCCTTGGCGCAGAGCTGGGCCAGGCCGGCCGGCAGCCGGTCCTGCTCGTTGCGCGCCGGAACGATGATCTGCAGCCAGGCAGCACCCGGAGAGCTGGTCGGAAGTGTCACGGCAGGCGGCCTGGGCGGCGTCGGTCTAGCGCTGACCGTAGTTGTAGAGCTGAGTGTTGGCGGGCTTGCCGTTGGCTACCCCGGACAGCAGCGCGCCCGTTCCCAGGCCGGCACCAATCGCCAGGACAGCACCTATCGCCACTGCGACCAGCAACGCTCTCATGTGCCCCTCCTTCTGATGCTGGCCGTCAGCGTAACGTCAGTGGCGACAACGCTGACGTAGTCGGCGAAAGTATCATCAAAAAGTAATAAGGCTGCCTATCCCGCCCGCGGTCAGCCGGGCACCAGGTAGACGTCCAGCCCGGGACCAGCGAAGACGACACGGCAGCCGGCCAGCCTGGACCGGAACGGCAGCTGCACCGGCCGGGCCGGGCCGCCTCCGGAAGGAGGCGAGGCGAACCCGGCGTCAACGATCACGTAGCGGTAGCCGTCCGCGCGCAGCACGGGTGTCAGGGGCGCCGCCGACGTCACCGCCGCGCTGATCGCGATCGCCCGCGGATCCTCGGGCGGTATCTGCAGCGATCCGACCTGGACGCCGTCGTTGTAGACCACGTCCCTGGCCAGCAGCCGCGGCCACGGATCGAGCAGGGCCTCATCGTGGTTCCAGCCGAACCGGCGGTAGGCCCCCCACGGCAGCAGGAGCGCGGCACCGGGTCGCGGGTCGGAGTTCATGAGCTGGCGGGCGGCCAGCCAGTCAGCGGGGTACTGCACCGGCTGCAGCGGCCGGCCGCGCCCCAGGCGAGTCCGGGCAGGAACAGCACCGGCACGAGCACCAGACTCGCGGCGACCAGGGCCCGGCACTCGGCGAGCGCCGCAGGACGGCGGATCCGCAGAGCGGCTGCCACCACCAGGCCGAATCCGACAGCCTCGGCCAGCGCCAGCGGGGCGATGAACTGCTGGCCGTCCCGAAGCACAGCGAAGCCCGGCCAGGCGGTGATCAGTGCTCGCAGCAGGTCGCGGCCCGGTCCGTTTGTCCCGAGCAGGGCCAGCAGGAGACCGGCGGCAGCGCCCGCGCCGAGGCCTGGCCAGCGCCCGCGGCCGAGCAGCAGAAACCCGGCGAGCGCGGTCCCGGCCAGCAACAGCCACGGCACTGCGCCAGCGCCGCCATAGCCGGCTGGCACCGTCTGCGCGTTCCAGGCGCCGCCCAGCAGGATCAGGCTGCCGGGCGTGCCGAACGGCGTGTCGGCCCTGGCCGCAAAGGCGGCTACCCCGGCCGGGCTGGTCAGCACGTGGCGGGTCAGGGACGGGATGAGCCAGGGCAGGCTCAGCACCCCGAGGATCACGGCCGTCGCCGCCGTCAGCTGCAGCCGCGTCCGGACGGTACCCCGGTGCAGGATCGCGGCCGGCCCGGCGATGAGCGCCGAGATCGACATGGCAGCAAAACCGCCGACGGCAGCAGGCACGAGCGCGGCGGTGAGGCTGACCGCGCGTTTGCCCGCCCGGACAGCCGGCCTGGTCGCCGCCGCCAGCACCCAGGGCAGCCCGGCGTAGCCCAGCAACAGTGCCCACTGGCCGAGAATCAGCCGCTCGGCCACGTACGGATTCCAGGCGTACAGCACGCCCGCTGCGAGCTGGGCGGGCAGCCGCTCGGCCGACAGCAGCCGCGCGGCGCCGGCGCAGGCCAGCACGATGATCGCAAGGAGTATCAGCTTCTGCACGACATCGGCAGGCAGCGCCCGGGCCAGCGCGGCGACCACCGCGTCGCTGGGCACCGCCCTCGGCAGGACGCCGGACGTGCCGAGCAGCGCGCTAGTGAACTGCGGCCGCGGCACGAACACCATGTCGTAGCTGAGCAGGTACCCCGGCCCGATGCCCGGTCCGAGCGCGAGCAGGCCGAGCACGAGTCCCGCGGCCGACGGGGTCAGCTCCGCCAGCCGTCCGCTCAGCCGCGGCCGGGACCGGGCCGCCTCGCTGACCGCGGCTGCGGAGTTAGCGGCCGCGGATGTGTCAGTCGTGGTCTGCTCGGCCATTGCCGCCAGAGTGTAGCTTTCCCGCGCATCCTGCTCGGTTACGTTCGCGGGCAGGTGACCGCGACTTCCGGCAGCAGTGACTCATAAGCCCGGAGGTCTGCCTCGCCGTCGGCCGAGACGGAGGAAGCAAGCGCGACCGCGTGCCTGAGCATGTCCGGCCAGGACCAGGACAGCGCGACCCCCGGCGTGAGTCCGGCCACCAGCGCGTCCCTGAAGCCGGCTGACGACCCGGCGGACCCCGGCACCACCGCAGGATCCGGGGTCGCTGCAGCCTCGGGCACCACTGCGGCTTCCGGGCCGGTCAGGCCCGCACCGGAGCAAGCCCGCCACTCTCCGGCAGCGGTCAGGACCCGCACCCCGTGCCCCCACGGCAGCACTAGCGAGCTCCGGCCCGGCAGCTCAGGGACCGGCTCGCCGGCGGCGAGATCGGGAACCACCAGGGCGGGACCGCGTGCGGCGCCGTGCCGCAGCGCACTGCCGCCGGCATCGAGGACCACAGGCACTCCCGCACCGGCCGCATAGCTGGTCAGCGAGCCGTAGATGTCAGCTGGCAGCCCGGCAGGCAGGCCGCCGCACAGGACGACGGCGGTCGCGCCGTCCAGCAGGCCGCGGTAGTCCGCGGCCAGCCGCCCCAGTTCCTCGGTGGTGATGTACGGCGCGGGCTCCTCAAACGCGGTGACCTGGCCACCGCCAGCCGGGCCGCCGGCGATGCGCACGACGCGGCGCGACTCGGCACTGATCCGGGTGAACTGGGTGGCGACGCCGTCCCTGGCCAGCTCGGCCCGGATCTCCTCGCCTGCCGATCCGCCGGCCAGCCCGGCCGCCACCACGTCGTGGCCGAAGGTGGTCAGCAGCCTGGCCACGGCCAGTCCGCGGCCGCCGGCCCGGTGCCGTACCTGGCGCACCTGGTTCACCTCGCCGAGCCGAATGGCCCCGGCGTCATAGCGCACGTCCAGCGAGGGATTGAGCGTCAGCGTGACGATCACCCGGCGACGTCGCCCGCCACCGTGGCCGCCAGCAGCGCGCCGAGTTCCCAGCAGGCCTCCAGGTCGGCCTTGCCCGGCGGGCCGGTCACGGTCAGAGCAGGCCTGGCCGGCCGCCAGTCCAGGCCGGCGGTAATCGACTCCACTGCGCGAACGGCCCCGCCGGTGTCGCTGCCTCCGTGCACGTACAGCCCGTACGGACGCTTCCTGGTGGCTTCCAGGCACGGGTAGTAGATGCCGTCGAAGAAGTGCTTGAGCGCGCCCGACATGTAGCCGATATTCTGATCCATTGCAGTCACAGCAGGTCAGGCCCTATGGCAGGGCTCTGGGGGTCAGCATAAAGTCAGCATTCCGAGGAGCGGCGTGGCCACTGTCATCAAGAAGTGCGACTGCGCAGACCAGCGGCGATGCAAGCACTCATGGGTCGTACGCTACCGCGCTGGGGCTCGCCAGCGGGAGCGCTCCTTCCGGCATGACCAAAAGGGCCTCGCGAACGACTTCGCGCTAAAACTGGAGCACGACAAGCGGGCGGGTGTGTTCATAGACCCGAAGCTGGGCGATGTCACGATCGGCGACTGGGCCGCCCGCTGGATTCGGCTGCACCAGGGAGCAGACAACTCGCGCGCCGTATACGAGACCGTCCTCAGCAAGCACATCCGGCCCGCGATCGGTGACCTTCCACTGCGCCGCGTTACCCGCGAGCACATCCAGGATCTGCTGCTGGAGACGATGCCGAAGTCGGTTGCCCGGCCGTCGGTGGTGTCGGCCAAGACGCTGCTGAGTGCTGCGCCGTCCGAGGCTGTGCGCGCCGGTCGGATACAGGCCAACCCGGCCGGAGGGATACGCCTACCGGCCGCGCAGGAGGCCGCTGAGTTCATGGTGCTGACACGTAAGCAGCTCGACACGCTGGCGGCCGAGATGCCTGCTGACTGGGCAATCTGCTTCTGGCTCATGCGGGGATGCGGGCTCCGGATCGGCGAGGCCCTGGCGGTCGGCGAGGCCAGCAACCGCGGGCACGTACTGCGGGCTAGCGAGCAGATGTATGACCAGCCGCCGAGGGTCGGCCCGCTCAAGCACCGCAAGCCCGGTGAGTACCGTGACATCCCGCTGCCCGCGTATGTGGAGACCAAGGTCGCCGACCACGTCAAGGCTCACGGGACCGGGGTTGACGGCTACTACTTCCGCGGCCGGAATCAGTCACTGCCCAGCCAGCACACCGTCAGGGCCTCGTTCGCGAGGGCGGCGAAGAAAGCCAGTCTGCCGCCCGAGTTCACACCTCATGATCTGCGGCACGTCTTCGCCAGCGTGGCACTGTCGAACGGCATCCCGATCATTGACGTGTCCAGGTGGCTCGGGCACCGATCGGTCGATACGACGTTTCGGATCTACTCGCACTTCGTGCCGGACGCCTTCGAGCGCGGGCGCGACACCCTGGACCGGGAGTTCACCAACCTCAGCTAAGCGCGGCAGACCCGTCCTGCTGCATCACCCGGCGACCTCCGCCGCCAGCAACGCGCCCAGCTCCCAGCACGCTTCAAGCTCGGCCTTGCCTGGCGTGCCGGTGACAGTGACCGGCGGTCGCACGGGCCGCCAGCCGAGTCCGGTCGTTATGGACTCGACGGCTCGCACTGCTCCCCCAGTGTCGTTTCCCCCGTGCACGTACAGTCCGTAGGGGCGCCGCTTCGTCGCTTCCAGGCACGGGTAATAGATGCCGTCGAAGAAGTGCTTCAGCGCGCCCGACATGTAACCGAGATTGGCGGGTGTGCCAAGCAGGTAGCCGTCGGCGGCAAGTACATCGACCTCGCTAGCTGTCAGCGCGGGCCGGACCAGTACGTTCACACCCTCAATCTCGTCAGTCCGTGCGCCGTCCTTAGCGGCCTCGAACATCGCCTGGAGCGTGGGCGAGGGCGTGTGATGAACGATCAGCAGCGTCGGCATTATCGCCGAGCTTAGACGTCTGCCGTCAGTCGATCCGATTCGCTTCCAGGTATGACTCGACATCCCGCTCGCGGAACCGGATCGCCCGGCCAACCTTGTGCGCCTTGAGCCCCCACCTACGCCAGTTCTCGCGCACCGTGCGCTCTGGCACGGATAAGAAGTCGGCGACGTCCTTGCACCCGATTAATCGATTCGAGCCCCCGATAGGCACTATGTCCCCCCGTTGCTACTGCCTACGTCCGTGTAACTCAATGGTTCCGGCGATGGCCGGATTCCGCAAACGCTCAAGAGCTGCAGTTCAGAGCACTGTCCTGAGTAACTATCTCGACGTAGAGATATATCCTGTACCTAGTACAAGCAATCAAACTGAGGTGGCCATGCCTGCAAGCACTGTCAGCTATCAGTCCGGACGCCGGGTGGTGCGGCGTCGAGCCCGGCCCGCACTCGATGGCGCCTACGACTCGGCACTGTCCGAGCTGGCGCCCGAGCTTCGGGTAGCCCTCGTTCACTGGGTCCAGGCCCGGTCGGCCGAGCAGGCTGCCAGGTCGGCACTGTCCACCGCCATGACGACTAACGGCATGCGCTGGCTAGAGGCCGAGCACATCGCCAGGTCCATCCGGTAGGGCACTTCCAAGTGCCAGAACCCGGCCGGGGGTTGACCAGCCGCGCTGCGGACCGTGAACCCTGGTCGAGTGATGACCCAGCCTGGCCTCTGGGCCAGTAGATCCGCAGCGGCGGCCAGGTCTGCGGGGTGCATACAGAGCGGCCGCCGCCGATAAGCCAACTCTAGCCTCGGGGGCCGTTCAAGATCACTACGGAAAACGGCGTACTTGTCGTCCCTCGGGCGGTCACCGCTGTGTGGCATGCGTCACGTCCGGCGCGCCTGCCCGCCCTCCGCCTGCAGACAAGCCGAGAAAGAAGCCACGGCCGGATAAGCCTATGGCTGAGGGCCCGCCCCCGGAACAGTCCGGGACGGGCCCTCGACGGCGGATGACCCCGCTCGTTCACCAGCCGCATAGTTGACGCGGCACGAACCGTGGCGGTTTACACAGGTACCCGGTTCGGCGAACTACCTTGCCGATGCCCGATGCGCTGTCCTCCCCGCCTTCTCGGTCGTGACGCCAGGAAGTGAGTGGCTATGCCCGGCCGCCCGGCGTCCCCAGTGGCAGCTCCTGATTGCCGGCCGTCAGTGATCCTCCGCGCCTGCAGTGTCCTGTACCTTCGGTGGCTCCTGAGAGTCGCCAGGCCGTCCAGGCACCGAGCAAGGTCTCCCTGCGCCGTCGCGCAAAATCCGGCACGGACTGGGTGTTTACCTCGGCATCAAGAGACCTTTGCAAGCGGGACTCCCGGCCCGAAGCCTGCCTAACTCTGACGTCCGCGAGCACAGGTAAACCGTGGCGAAGCGGGCAGCGTCACATCTCCGTGCGGTGGCAGCCCCGCCACAAAGCAGACGGCAGGGAAGTGAGGCAGGCCAATGGCCAAGCTGACGTTTAAGTATGTCGATGGCTGGCCACTGATGCAGCCGCTGGGAAAGAAGGAGGCCGATCTCCTGAAGCGCAACACAGCTCAGGGCGAGCGGATCTTGGGCCAGGTCATCGGGAATTTCGGCCAGACGGTCGTGGCAACGGACCACAAGGTACTGGTTGTGAAGACCGGACTCATGGCTGGCCAGACGTTCGGCGGCAAGGCCACGTCGTTTGACTACAGGACCCTTGTCGGCGTGGAGGTCCGGACAGGATTCGCGCAGGGCGAGTTCGAGATCATCGCTGCTGCGCTGAGTGCGCCGCAGCGCAGTCGCACCCAGGACAAAATAAAGGTCAGCGAAAGCCCCAACGGCGTCGTATTCGCGAAGCAGGAAGCGCGTCACTTTGATGCGATGGCGGCGAAGATCCGCGAGATGACGGCCGCTTGCGCACGGAGCGGGGACTGCTGTCCGTCCCCAGCCGACTTCAGCGGCATCGGCGCCTATCCCCCAGCAGATCAAGGCAATCGCCGATCTGCATGCCGCCGGGATACTCACCGATGATGAGTACGCAGCCAAGAAGGCGGAACTGCTGGCGCGGATGTAGATCCCGCACCCGGCGATCGCATCTATCCAGGCCTCAAGAGACCTGGCGTGGCGGGAGCCTCGGCCTCGGAAGTTCCTGGTGGTGGCTCGTGCGGGCCGGGTTGCTCCAGCACAAACACCATGTTGCTGAGGCGAATGATCGAGCCGTAGCCCCTGAAGATCGTGCCCGCAGAGAAGTCGATCAGTCGCTTGGCGTCCTCGCCGGACACGGCGCTCAGGTCCAGCAAGACGTTGCTGCCTTTCCGGTAAACCTCCCCGATCTTGCGAGCGTCGAAGTAAGCGTGCGGCGTGATCTTGTAGGCACTGGCCCAGCTTGGATTCTGCTTGATGATGGCGTCTACCGAGTCCCGCGAACTGACGGGAATGCGCCTGGCCGACGTCCTGGCAGGATCGGGCCGGGCGATGCGCTCGGCCTGCTCGGCGGCCTCCTCGAACTTGGCTGAGAATCCCGGCGCGTCGAGCTGCTTGAGACGGACTCACAGCAGGCTGCGGATGGTCGACCTGAACGCGACCGCGAGCGCGAGCACGAGAGCTGGCCAGATCAAGACGCGTACGAAGGCGAGGATGGTGTCGATCACCGACATGCCTGGACACGGTACCCCTCAGCCGAGTCCGCGGATGCTTTGCCACGCTGTGGCGTGGCTCTGGCGCGTTGCCCCCCCGATTTTCCCGTCATGGTGCCTTTTCATCGCTTTGGTGGCCGCTCCCTTTGCCGACACGTCCCGCAAGAGCGCGCGAGCGTGGCAGTAGCGGTCGTAGCATTACCGGCGTGACCATTTCCCCCCTCCCCGCATACGGCGGATTGGATGATTTCCAGGCCATTCTCGCCGCCAATGACCGGATGTACCGTGAACGCCACCGCGACTGGTTCGACCGTGTGGCCAAGTTCGCGAAGGCTGCTTCTCCTGTACAGGCTCCATCCATGCAGTGGTGGCAGGTAGACGTCCAGGAGGCAACGGCGGGCACCAGGTGGCCGAGGATTCCCGGCTCTGTCAACTGGCTGCCGCACTACGACGAGAACGAGCGGCTTCGGGTCGAGGCGACGGCGCAGCAAGTGAGATCCACGGCTCTCTGTCCTGCTGGCGCGCTGTTGTACTCGCTCTCAGGTACCCGCCGCCGGACGGGAGGACCAGCGCAGCACTCGCGACCTCGGCCTCCGCGCCAGTCATCCGGGCTGCCGCTGGTGACCATCCCGCTCCTCGCGCTGGCCCTGGGCTTTCCGCTGGCCGAGTCGCACCTGTCGCCGCGCGGGCACGCGCTCGCAGACGACTACCTGACCAGCTGGGTTTTGTCGTCGGCATCATTGCTCTGATGCGACGACGCAAGGGCTGAGTAATCCTCGGTGCTGTGCCGAATTTCGGGTGGGCACGTGCTTACAAGCCGGAAGGCTGATTACGGTAAACCGCTTCTGACTAAGAAGCGTCTAATGCGCATCTCTCTATTCGGAAAGGCGATGTCGCGTCATGACCACCAACTGGAACCCTCCTCCAGGCCAGCTGATGCAGCTAGGTACGGGAGGCTACGGTACTATATAGGCTCTAAGGAAGAGATAGTGGGACAGGCGGCACAAGGTTCTGACAGGCATATTAGCGAACATAGTCATAATCTTCATAGCGATTGTGACCTCGGCAGCTGAGTAGTCCGGCAGCAACACCGGCAGCAACACCACCGCCAGCAGCGAACAGTAGGCGAACAGAGTGACGAACACCACACCCGCTCAGGGCGTTCTCTGCAAGACGCTCGGCGAGACCGAAAAAACGGCGAACTGACTTGCAGCAGCAACGGCGTGTGAGAGATCACCGGCAGCACCACCAGCAACAGCAACAGCAGTCAGGCAACAACAGCAGCGATGGTGTACACCGCGTCACAGCAGCAGGCCGTTGATGCTGCCGAGGGATACCTGAGAGACGGCGAGAGCTTCTACCGCGCGAGCTGATCAAGAAGCTAGACTCAAAGGACGGAAACGGCTTCTACAGGCATCTGGATACTTTAGCAGTTGACCACGTTCAGGTGAGCTGGAGGCATTAGGCTGCTCTCGCTGCCGAGGGATACTGTAAGATGGAGAGGGCTTCAGCTACAGCGGTTTGGTGCAGCAGCTTGAGTATATTTAAGGCAAACAGTTCACTTACTCGAAGGAGATCTACGGCGCAAAGGCAGCAGGCCTCTGATAAGGACAGGGCAAGCAGCAGGAGAACGAGCAGTAACGAGCAGAAGCAGGGCAACTAAAATAGAGACTGCTGAACTACTGCAAGTGCAAAAAAGAATCAAC
>CAVVBL010000018.1:205000-552829 GCA_963746485.1 uncultured Actinomycetota bacterium
GAAGATTTAATAGAGATTTATATGGAAGAGATATATGTATAGTTAAGAAGCCTAAGTAAGAAAGGAAGATTACAAAGTAGTAAAAAGTAAAGGAGGGAGTGGAAAAGTGAAATATTTAAAGGTAAGTCGCTCCCTATAAAAAAGTAAAAATGATTTGGAAGTTAGAATATGTTAATATAGTAGAAGAAAAAGTACTACGTTCCGAATTAACTAATTTAGATTGATAAGGTTAATAAATAGAAGATTAAAAAAGACATATGATACATGCTCTCATAAGAGATAAGAGCTGATGGAAAAGAAGGCATCTAAAAAGGGTGTGAAGAGAGTTAGAGGAGGTAGTAAATAGTGGAAGAACAAACTGAAAAGTGGATGAATGGAAAGAAAAAGAAATAAATAGTAGGGGAAAAAGAAGAGAAATTAGTGATGGAAAAGATATTGATGAGAGGATGAATAGCTGAGCTAACTACGCGAGAAGTGAAAGAAGAAGAAATAATGGTGGAGAGAGATGAAAGATTAGTATTTGAAGAGGTATAGATGAAAGAAAGAAGTGGAAAAGGAGGAAGTGGATGGAGGCTAAAAGAGAAGAAAGAGAAAGAGAGTGACTTGCTCTGGTACTGCCTGGTCGACTTCAGCGACGCGGGATACTACGTGTACGTCATACGATAGGCTCTCGTAGACGATTACCTGAAGGTGCGCACCACACGTGAGTGAAGAAAAAGGGTAAGAAAGGATAGAGAAAAGACTGGTCTGGAAGGTTCAACAGCTAGAAGCGACACTTCGACATACCCGGCTACGCCGAAGGCTGCATGGACGATCACAGGGACAAGTGGGATCGGATCACAAGCTCAGAGAGCCAGGAGGCACCCTCCGCGCGGGGATAATAAAAAGTAACTAGATACACACGACGTGACAAATTAGCAACGCGACCTGCTCGAGAACCTGCTAGATAGGGACAGGAATAGACACAAGATAAGTCACTGTACTGCTATTTGCTAGGACTCAGCGTAATAAGCCATCTGCCAGCGCCTGATCGCATAGATCTCCCTGATAATAGAGAGAAAAGCTGAGAGCTAGAGCTCGCTAGCAGCTCCTGAAAGAATACCAGAGTAGAGATAGAGCTCATAAGAGAAAAATAGAGAAAAGAGTTAGAGAAGATAAGACTAGGAAAAGATAAGCTAGAAGAAAATAGAGAGATAGAGAGATAGAAAGTAAAAGAGTACCCGATAAGACAGGCCGAAAGAGCAAAGCGATAACTTAGAGATTAGAGACAGGCAGAAACCAGTAAACATATGGTGCAACCGGTACAAGATAATGGGCTAAGTAAAGTAACTCAAACACTATAAGATCTAGAATAGAACTCAAGCTAGACACCTGGGCAAGTAGTAAATAGTGAGACTAGAACTAGACGGGCTCAATAATATACGAGATGACTGTGAGTATAGGAGATATAGAGAAATATGAGATAAAAGAAATAGTAAAAATGGTATGTAAAACATTAGAGGTAAAAAGGGAATGGAGACTAGAGCATCGAAAAATAGAGAAAGAAGAAGAAGATATAAAAAAAATGGTATAAGAGAGAATATAAAACAAAGAGATATAGAAGGGGATAGAGATAGGAAGTATGGTACTACAGGCTGCAGACAGGCTAGAAGTAGTGCAAGGCGATCAGGCTGAGTAGTAGAAGAAGGGGACAGAGTCACCACAGCAAGAAGAGACCTGGATACTCACTTGGTCGGCAGGTATAGAAGTAAAAAGAACGGAAGCAAGAGACGTAGTAGAAGACGTAGCCTAGTACTTCGCAGTAGAAGTAAGTGCGCTCGCCCTAGACCAGCCCTTCGTGAAGAGAAAGAGCTCGCGGCGCACCACGTAGGTGTCGTGCCATCAAGGTCGACAGTGACCGAGTAGCCGCAGTCGACCGGGAGCGTCACACCTGTCTCGGGAGGATGACGCGGCGACCAGAGATGGCCATGAGATTCCTGACCCCGATCTGGGCCACGAGCTGGTAGATGTAGAACTAGATGAAGTAGTGCTAGGACTAGGACTGCTGTGCTGCTTGGGACTACTGCTTGGACTGGCACTTAGGGCAGGCAGCGCAGAGGGCGACGTCGCGAAGCTCGGCGCATCTAGTAGCCACAGCCGCTGCCGTAGTACAGCGGAGAGAAGAGAGCAATGAAGCTCTTGTTGCAGACAGCGCTATGGAAGCAGTAGAGAGTGAAGTGCTGAAGCGCTTTGACAGACGCGCACATGAAACAGACAACCTGCCGGGTGCTCCTGATCTCTTACATACCTCTATGATCTCAGGTAGGGCGCGTACGCGCCATCTTCGCGACAATGGATACATGGAAGCCACGGCGATTACCTACCGGTCGGGCCTCGCAAGAGCGACCTGCGCACCGTCCTGGTCAGCGACGTCCGGCAGTCGGTAGTGCTCTTGCCGACCGGCACGTTCGACCTGCTGATCGCGAAGCTCCTGCACGGAAGCCAGTGCGCTCACTCGTTCTGGGCCGAGGAGCTTGGCCTGGACCCCGAGTCAGACGAGTTCGCAATCCCCGCCGAGCAAGTCGTGGCCACGCGGGCAATGACCGCGACGGGCAAGCCCCGCTACCAGGGCGTCTTCGCTGACGGCGTCCTGACCATCAAGACAAACTGCAAGGAGACAACCTGATGCGGGCGCGTACGCGGTCTCCTATGGTGATCGTTGTGGCAGCCAGCGACGGCCAGGTCTACCGCGCGATCTTGCGCGCCTGGGGGCGGCTGCAGGCGGAAGACCCACATGTCCCGGATGTGGTGGTCGACCTGACACCAGGCAGGGCATCAAGCTGCACATCGGTTGGCTGGGCCGACGAGACCCGGATCTTGGAAGTCAACCTCCGTCCCGATGGCCAGACCGGACAGACTCTTACCGGCGCTGAGCTGATGACCTGGCTGATGCATCAGGCCGCACACGGCATCGTCGGGCCGGTCACCGGTCAGGAAGGGCGCTACCACGGCCCTGCCTACCGCGACGCTGCCGAGGGCCTGGGCCTGGAGATCCAAAAGGCTCCGACCGGCTACGGCGCCACCGAGCTGGCTCCTGGTACCCGGGCGCGCTACCGGCCTGAGATCGCGGTGCTGGACCGGGCTCTCGGGAGCTGGTCTCCTACCGATCAGGTGAAGGCCAGCAGGGACTCTCGCAATGGCGTCGTGCTGGCATGCTCGTGCGTCCCGCCGCGCAAGATCCGGATGCGGGGGCAGCAAGGCAAGATCGACGTGACCGGTATCCGCTGCGAGACCTGCGGGGAGCCGTTCACCGTCGCTGACTGAGGCGCATATCTCCTAGCTCCTCAACCTCTACGGAGCAGGTTCCAGCACCCGAACCGAGATTAGAGTTGGCATGTCGTCCCACGTTCGGCCTTCCAGCTCTCGTCCGCCAGTCTTGGCGCGAAAGCCCCCCCACTGCTTGAAGAAGAACGCAGTCCCCGAGAGCCCATCGGCTTGGACTGGATGAAGCAAGCAATGTGGAAGATCGCCCCGTCTGGTGACTTCAGCTTCCGGGACCAGTTCGTTGGGCAAGACGTCATCTTCGGCGACACGGCCGACACCGGCCCTCTGCAGAGTCATCTGCGCATGCAGTTCGCGGATCAGGCGGTCACCGTTGAGGCCATCGTCGATCACGTCATTTCAGCGACGCCATACGCCAGCACCCACGTCAAGCGCGCGACCCTCGTTGCCATGCAGGACCAAGGGCTGATCAGCAGCCCCAACCAGAAACGCAAGAACACCTATCCAGACGGCACGATTGTCGTATTCCCCTCGGCATAGTGGCCGGGATGGTGGCACTGATCGGGACTACCGCTCGCGTCAGATGCCGGTATACGGCACGGCGCTCGCGCCCTCGGCCCGCTCCCTGCCGACCTCGGTCCAGGCCGGGATGAGCGTCTCGTCAGCTCCTCCCGCGATGCACAGCTCCGCCATCTGCCGGTGCCGCTCAGCTTCGTCGGGGAGCCTGATCGCGGCAACCCCGAGCATGATCCCCGCATGCTCGGCCAGGAGGTCCGACCGGCCGACCGCGATCTCACGCAGCTCGGCCGCAGCAGCATGTTCTTCAGCCGTCAGCTCGCGGAACCGGGCGTGGCGGGATGCTGTCCCGGAGAGCGCCGCGATGATCAGCCGGTCAGCGGCAGTGGTGGCCACGAGCATGAGCCTAGACGTTGACCAGAGATTTTCGAACACCTGTCGGGTCAGCAAAAAGTCAGCACTGCCCCCGGATCTGACCCGTCAGAACAGGACATAACTGGGCGCCGAGGAGACCAGAACATACGTTCGAATTTATCGCCATAGAGTGCATTCCAGCAAGTCAGAATGCTGCAAGGTGAGATGGCATAACATGTAGCCGATGTTGGCCGGGGTGCCGAGCAGGTAGCCGTCGGCGGCCAGCACGTCGGCGGCGCCGGCGGTCAGGGCCGGCCGGACGACGACGTCGACTCCCTCGATCTCATCTGTCCTGGCCCCGCTGGCGACGGCCTCGAACATCGCCTGGAGGGCAGGCGACGGCGTGTGGTGAACAAGGAGCAGCGTCGGCATCACCGCTGAGCCTAAACGGCCTGGCCACCCGCGGCCGCGCTGCGGGCGAGCGGCCGGGGGGTGGTCGGCCTCGTTCCCGCCCTCATGATTTCGTCGGCTACCGTGGCCGGATGCGCTCCGCGGCTGCCTGCACCCTCGCCGATGTGTGCTGCGTGCTCGCGTTCGTCACGATCGGCCGGCACACCCACGGCCACGCCGACACCGTGGCCGGGATCTGGCAGACAGCCTGGCCGTTCCTCGCTGGCCTGGCCGTCGGGCTGCTCGCAGTGCGAGCCTGGCGGAGGCCCGCGAGCCTCAGCCCGGCCGGCCTCGGCGCCTGGGTCGGCGCGGCAGGCGCCGGGATGGTGATCAGGGTGCTCGCGGGGCAGGGCACGGCGGCTGCTTTCGTCGCCGTGACCTTCGCGTTCCTGGGCCTGTTCATCCTCGGCTGGCGTGTCGTGCCCGTTACCGCGCGGCACTTGCGGCGCACGCGTTATCCCAGGTCACAGCGGGGCTGACGGGCCCCGCGGGCATGACCGCACGCGTGTCACCCGGCGAGCAGGGCCCTGACCGCGGACGGCAGCTGGCCGCGGGGCGCGCCTAGCTGCTCGCGGGTGCGCAGGTCGCGGACAGTGACCTCGCCGCGCAGCCACTCCTCCGGCCCGATAATGACGGCGACCGCGGCCCCGGACTGGGCAGCGCGCCTGAGCTCGGTGCCGAGCTTGCGCGGTTCGAGCGGGACGGTGACGCGATAGCCGGCTGCGCGCAGCTGAGCCGCGATGCCCCGCGCCGCCGCCTGCAGGCCAGCGTCGACGGGCAGCACCGCGATCTGCGCGCCGGCCTGCGGGGCTGGCAGCAGATTGTGCGTTTCCAGGAAGTCCATGATTGTGACGTCACCCATGGCGAAGCCGATGCCGGGGATGCGCTGGGACGAGAACAGGCTGGTCAGGTCGTCGTAACGACCGCCGCCGAAGAGCGACCGCGGGTTCGCCGGGTCAGTGTCGAAGACCTCGAACACGGTCGCGGTGTAGTACTCGAAGCCGCGCACGATCAGCGGGCTGAAGGTGACCAGATCGCGATCGTCGCTGGCCAGGACGCCTGCGAGGGCCGAGGTGGCCACCACCTCGGCGGGGAGCAGGGCGAGCAGTTCCCCGCCTGCGAGCAGCGATTCCTCCAGCTGGCTGAACTGGCGCTCCGACAGGCCGGCCTGCTGCGCCGCCGCAAGCAGCTCGGGGCGCGGGTACTTGGCCCAGCGGTCCAGGATCGAGGCGACCGGGCGAAGCTGCTCCCGGCTGACGCCAATGACGTCGGTGAGCAGGCTGTTCAGCAGTACCCGGTCATTCGCCCGCAGCTCGTACATGTCGCGGGTCGCGCCCACGGACGCGAGCATGGCGTGCACGACCTCGAACATCTCAAGCTCGCAGTTCGGGCTGTCCGACCCGAAGATGTCGACGTTGACCTGCCAGTGCTCGCGGGTGCGACCGCGCTGCGGCCGCTCGTAGCGGTGACAGTTGACGTTGCAGTACCAGCGGACGGGGAACCGCAGTTCGCCGGCGTGCCCGGCGATGATCCTGGCGGCCGACGGCGTCATCTCGGGGCGGATGGCCAGGCGCCGGCCGCCCCGGTCGGTCAGCGAGTACAGCTGCTGGCCGGCGATTTCCTGGCCGGACTTGGCCTCGTAGATCTCCGCCGACTCCAGCAGCGGGCCGTCGTAGCGCTGATAGCCGAACTGCTCGACGCACCGATGCAGGCTGCCGAAAACCTGCTCGCGGACGGACATCTCGTCCGGGAGGAAGTCGCGAGTGCCCCGGTAGGGCGCGGTCGGCAGATAGCCCTGCCTCGCGGCCGGCTCCCGCGCGGCCGTCCCCGGCGCGGCCGTCCCCGGCGCGGTCGTCCCCGGCGCGGGCGGCTCGGTGGTCGTCACGTGCCCGAGGATATGCCGTCGGCCTGGTCTTGGCCTGCACCTGCGGAACCGCGCCGGCCAGCGGCGGAAACGGATCACAAACCGGATGCGAACTTACTTTCGTCCTTGTCACGCCAGCGTGTGGCGATTTAGACTGAACATTCAGTCAACCGCGTTGGGAGCGCGATACTCATGGCCACGACACCGGCCAGTACAGCCGATCCGACCGTTACGACGCCAGCCGCTGCCGGGGCCACGGGCCGGCCCTCGCTAGCGGAGATCATCGCGGCGCAGGAGGAGATCTTCGTCCAGCGCCAGCCCGAGTCAGCCCGGCTGGCCGGCGTTGCCACCGGCGCGCTCGCCGGCGGCGTCGTGTCCAGCTGGCAGATCTCCCGTCCCCAGCCGGTGTGGCTCAGCCACGGGCGGGGCTCCAAGCTGTACGACGTTGACGGCAACGAGTACGTCGACCTGCACGGCGGCTACGGTGTCTCGCTGGCCGGGCACGGCCACCCGGCGATCGTCGAGGCGGTGCGTGCCCAGGTGGAGCGCGGCACCCACTTCGCCCAGCCGACCGAGACCGCGCTCGCCGCTGCCACGGAGCTGACCCGCCGGTTCGGGCTGCCGCAGTGGCGGTTCGCGAACTCCGGCACCGAGGCCACGATGGACGCCGTCCACCTCATGCGGGCCATCACCGGCCGCGACCTCATCATCAAGGTCGAGGGCTGCTACCACGGGCACCACGACTCGGTTCAGGTATCAGTCTGCCCGGAGTCCGACGAGGACGACCGCGGCCCGGCCGAGCGGCCTAACAGCTCGCCCGCCAGCTCGGGCATCCCGAGTGCCATCACCGACCTCACGCTGATCGTCGGCTTCAACGACCTGGACGCAGTGCGCCGCCGCCTGGACGAGAACCCCGGCCAGATCGCCGGCATGATCCTCGAGCCGATCATGATGAATGCCGGGATCATCAAGCCCGAGCCCGGCTACCTGGCCGGCCTCAAGGAGCTCCTGCACGCCCACGGCGCGCTGCTCACCTTCGATGAGGTCAAGACCGGCCTCACCGCGGGACCCGGCGGCGCCACCGGAGTCACCGGCGTGACACCGGACATCATCTGCCTGGCGAAGGCCATCGGCGGCGGCGTCGCGGTCGCCGCGGTCGGCGGCACCCATGAGGTCATGGACCACGTGGCGAACGGCGACTATGAGATGGTCGGCACGTTCAACGGCAACCCGCTGGCCATGGCGGCCTGCAAGGCCATGCTGACCGAGGTCGCCACGGCCGACGCCTACGAGCGGCTGGAGAAGCTGCGGCTCCGTGCGGTCGACGGCCTCGAGCGCGAGATCGCCAGAAACCACCTGAACGCGCAGGTGGTCTCCGTCGGCGCCAAGGGCTGCGTGGTGTTCTCCTCTCGCCCGGTTCGCAATTTCCGTGATTTCCTTGACGTGCGCGACTCCTACAGCCACGCCCACTGGCTCTTCCAGCACAACGGCGGGGTCTTCCTGCCGCCGTGGGGGAAGATCGAGCAGTGGCTTATGTCGGTTCAGCATGACGAGGCCGATATCGACAGGTTCATCGACAACTTCGCAACGTTTGCAGCAGCAGTTCGTCCGTAATTCAACTGAATCCGTGACCTGGGGACCCGGGTCGGCTAGGTTACACGGAAGCCCTTGCGCAACGGCGCGCATGCGGACATTCTGGGCAGGTACCTCGACAGGAACACGAGTCTGGCGAAACGCTCTTCCGGTAGCTAACCGGCCAGCGTTTCGGTTGCACCGGGCCGACGGGAAGGCGGCGGTAGATGCACCCACGAGAGGGCTGGCAGCCGGACGGCACGCGCCGGCGGCCCGATCTCTCCCGGCGCCAGGCCCTGCAGCGCGGCTTCGCCGCGGCGCTGCTCGCGGGCGGCGGTGCCACGGTGCTCGATGCCTGCGCGCCGTACCTGGTGGGGCCGAACAACATCCCGCTCCCGCGCCCGAACAACCCGGTGACCTGGCCGGTCGCCGGCAACAAGTCGATCCCGAACGGCATGGCGCCGGAGAAGGGCGCCACGCTTCAGATCTATAACTGGGTCGCGTACATCAACCAGGCGTGCGTCAACAGCTTTGCGAAGAAGTACAACTGCAAGGTTGAGGTCACCACGTTCAACACCATGAACGAGGCCCTGTCCAAGCTGCGCAGCGGACTGAAGTTCGACGTGCTGATGGGCGCCACGATCGACGTGCTCGGCGACCTGATCGAGTCCAAGCTCATCCAGCCGCTGAACCACAGCTACATCCCGAACATCCAGCAGGCCTGGCCCGACTTCCGGAACCCGTACTACGACCGGGGCTGGCAGTACACGGTGCCGTACACGATCTACACCACGGGCATCGCCTGGCGTAAGGACAAGGTCCACGAGAACCCCTACGCGATGGCCAACCCGTGGAAGGAGATGTTCTTCCAGCCCAAGTACAAGGGCAAGATCGCGATCCTGGATGACTACCGCGAGGGCATCAGCCTCGGCCTGATGATGAACGGGATCTACCAGCTCAACACCACCAGCAAGCAGCAGATCGACCTGTCCAGGCAGACCCTGCAGAAGCTGTCCGCGCTGGTCGACATGCAGATCGACAACAACGACTACAGCGAGGTCCCGGACGGGCAGACCTGGATTCACCACGCCTGGTCCGGGGACATGGCCGCGGCACCGAGCTACATGCCCAAGGGCGTGCCGGTGGAGGTAGTCGGGTACTGGTTCCCGAAGGACGGCCGGGGCCCGGTCGCCAACGACACCAACACGGTCCTGCGCTCCTCCTCGAACCCGGTGCTGGCGCACTTGTTCGTGAACTACCTGATGGACGAGCCCGTCGCCGTGGAGAACATCAGCTGGAACGGCTACATGCAGCCGCTCAACGCGATCACACCGGAGTTGCTGGTGAAGGAGCAGATCCTGCCGCCGAGCCTCATGTCCACGGCCGTGCTGCCGTCAGACTTCCGCCGCGGTATTGAGGAGCTTCAGCTTCCCGTCGACGCCGACGCGCTGTGGCAGCAGGCCTGGCTCGTCGCGAGCAACGGGATCTAACATGGCCCATCTGCCGCCCGAGCAGCTTGAGCATGTGCCCGACCCCGCCGCCAGGAAACGCGCACGGAAGCGGGCCGGCGAGCGGAAGCCGTACCAGCCGAACAGGGGCTTCTGGATCCTGCTCGCCGCGCCGGGGATGATCTGGCTGCTGATCCTGTTCGTCGTGCCGTTCTACGCGATGCTGGCGATCGGCGAGGGCAAGCTGGACCGGCAGACGGAGTCGCCGGTCGCGGTGTACGCGCCCTGGCAGTGGAGCTCCGCGAACCTCGGCAACGTCTGGCGCGACCTGTTCGGATCCGGCGCGTTCGTCGGCGTCATTGCCTGGCGGACCATCTGGTACGTCGTGGTCGCCTCGCTGCTCAGTCTCGTGATCGCCTATCCGGCGGCCTACTTCGTGGCGAGGTTCGCCGGCCGCCGCAAGGGCTTCTTCCTGGTGCTGCTCATCGCGCCGTTCTGGATCAGCTACATGATGCGCATGCTGGCCTGGATCGACCTGCTGCAGACCAACGGCTACATCAACAAGGTGCTGTCCTTCGTCGGGCTGGGCTCACCCGACTGGCTGGGCGGCCACTGGTACACGGTCATTCTCGGGCTGGTCTACGGCTACATCCCGTACCTGATCCTGGTGCTGTACGCGGGCCTGGACCGGATCGATCCCTCGCTCATCGAGGCCGGCCGCGACCTCGGCCTGAGCCGTGCGCGGACCTTCGCCCGGGTGACACTGCCGCTCTCCCGGCAGCCGATCCTGACCGGCATGCTCATCACCGTGCTGCCGATGCTCGGCGACTATTACACCAACCAGCTGCTCTCGGGCGCACCGAACACCTCGATGATCGGCAACCTGATCGAGGGCCAGCTCGCCACCCCGTCCGCAGGCCAGGGCGCGATCCTGTCCCTAATCGTCCTGCTGGTCCTGCTGGTGCCGATGATCTACTACGTAATCCAGACCAACCGGGCAGCGCAGGCGGCGTCATGAGCAGCACGGCAGTCAGGGAGACAACCACCTCCACCACGGGAACGAGCTCGTCAGGGCCCCGTCTGTTTCGTAATCCGTGGCGGCATCCGTGGTTTCTTGAGGGCTTCACCTGGCTGTACCTGATCTGGTCGCTGGCGCCGATCGCCATCGCCGTCCTGTTCTCGTTCAATAAGGGCAAGTCGCAGGCGAGCTACCAGGGCCTGTCCTGGCGCTGGTACTGGGGCGACAAGGTCAACTCGATCTGGCACAACCCGCAGCTGCACGCCGCCATGTTCGAGACGCTGAAGCTGTCGGCCTACACGACGCTCATCGCGGTGCCGATCGGCGTGGCCTTCGCGCTCGGCATCAACCGCTGGCGGGGCGTGCTGCCGTCGAGCTTCAACTACATCATGATCCTCTCGTTCGTCGTGCCCGAGCTGATCTTCGGCGTCGCGCTGTTCTTCGTCTTCACCCGGATGCCCGGCCTCCGGGTCGCGGGCCTCGGCAACTGGGCCGAGATCCTGGGACTGGTCACCTGGAATGTCAGCTGGCCGGCCATCATCGTCCAGGCGCGGCTTGTCACCATCGGCAAACAGTACGAGGAAGCCTCGGCCGACCTCGGCTGCACGCAGCTGCAGACCATGCGCCGCGTCATGCTGCCGCTGCTGACGCCGGCCATCTTCGCCAGCGCGATCCTCGTCTTCTCCGGTGTCATCGACGACTTCGTGATCGTGGACCTGCTGTCGTCCAACGCCAGTAACACGCCGATGTCGGTGATCATCTACTCCACCCAGCACGGCGGGAACGGCGGCCCGGCACTGAACGCACTCGCGACCGTCATGCTGCTGCTGTCGTTCGTCGTGGCCGGAATCGGCTTCCTCGGCTATCGCCTCATGACCAGGGGCCAGCGGGTCGACGGCCAGCAGGCGCTCACGGCGATCGCGGGCGCTGAATAACGGGAGCAGGCCCCGGGCGGCTGCCATCGCGCCGCCGGCGGCGCCCCCAATGGGCGTGGGTTACCAATCGCTGCCCCTCATAGGGCGTCGATTGGTAACTCACGCCCTTTCGGCCTGGCTCCGGTTTCCGGCAATTGCCGCATATCTGTCAGGGGTCTTCTCCGGCATGGGGCGTGCTGTTGGATCTGCAGACCCTAGTAGGGCGGCAGATCCAGCATCACGCCCCATCAGCGACTGCAGGACTGAGCGCGGGACGCGGGATCGCCAGCACGTCGACTGCGATCGCGCCGTCCGGACCGCAGATCAGCGGGTTGATGTCCAGCGCCTCGAGCTGATCGCCGAGATCCAGGGCCAGCTGCGACAGCCCGGCGACGGCCCTGGCGACAGCCCCCTGATCAGCCGGGCGAGCGCCGCGGGCGCCGTCCAGCAGCCGAGCGATCCGCAGTCCTGCCACGAGCCCGGCCGCCTCATCGGCTGCCACCGGCGGCAGGGCGACGGCGCGATCGGCCAGCAGCTCGACCAGCACGCCGCCGGCGCCGACCACGATCAGCGGGCCCAGCTCGGGGTCGCGGACGATGCCGAGCGCCAGCTCGGTCCCGGCCGGGATCGTCTGGCAGATCAGGACCCGGGGGCCCAGCCTGGCCAGGTCGCGGTAGGCAGCCGCCAGCGCGGCCGGGTCGCCGACGCCGAGCACGACGCCGCCGACATCGGACTTGTGCGCGATCTGCGGGTCATCGGTCTTCAGCACGACCGGATAGCCGATCCGCTCAGCAGCGGCCAGCGCGCCGGCCTCGTCGGCTGCAGGCAGCACGCGGGCGACGGCAATGCCGTACTCCGGCAGCAGCTCAAGCAGGCCCGCGCCCTGAGCTGCTCCGCTGGCGACCGGGCGGGCAGCTCGCTCGCGGCGGTCCGCCGCGCCCGGCTCAGCCCGGTCCGGCCGGGCAGCCTGCCGCCGGCCGTGCGCCAGCAGATGCTTCAGGGCCAGCAGGCCGGACCTCGTGCCTTCCAGCACCGGGATGCCCTGAGCGCGCAGCCGGCAGGCCAGCTCGGTGTCGATCACGCTGGGCAGGTTGCTGAGCACGGCCAGCGGTTTCGCGCTCCGCTCGGCCACGTCCAGCAGGGCCAGCGGATAGGAGTCGTCACCGTCGAGCTCGTAGACGAGATCCACGGCCAGCGCGACCGCCTCGACGGCCGGGTCCTCAGCGAGCGCGAGCAGCGACCCGCCGAACAGGTCCCTGGTATCCGCGCCGGTCCCCCAGACGTCGAGCGGATTCGCCGGGATCAGGCCGGGGTCGAGCAGGCAGGACAGCCGGGCGATGGTCGCCGGGCTGATCTCCGCGAATGGAACGCCCGCGGACTCTGCGACGTCGGTGACATGGGCCCGCTCCAGGCCGGAGTCGTGCACAGTCGCGATGCCGGGCCGCGCGGCCGGGCCCGCGGGGCTGCCGGAGTGGCCGCGCGGCCGGGCGCGCCGGCAGGCCGAGAACAGCTCCAGGGTGTCGGCGAACTCGGCCAGGTCACTGACGCGGTGCACCCCGTACGCGCGCGCGAGCGCCTCCCAGGCGCCGTCGGATCCGGCGAGCGCGCCGGAGTGGGCAGCGACCATCGCCTGGCCGGCGACGGAACTGCCCGCCGTCAGCAGCACGACGGGAACGTCCTGCCCGGCCGCGCGGGCCAGCACCTCGCGCAGCGCCGCGCCGTCCCTGATGGCCTCCAGGACAAGACCGAGTACCCGCGTGGCCGGCAGGCTGAGCGCGTAGTCCAGGTAAGCAGGCGCCGCGGTGACCAGTTCCTGTCCGGACGAGACGGCCACGGTGAAGCCGAAGCCGCGGCGCGCCCGCAGCAGCGCCGAGAACACCGAGCCCGAGTGCGTGACCAGCGCGACCGGGCCGGCGGGCAGCGGGTCAGGCTCGGTGTAGCCGACGGCACGCAGGCCGAAGCTCACGTTCGCGAAGCCCATGCAGCCCGCGCCGCACAGCGCCATCCCGGCACCGCGCGCGATGGCCGCCAGCCGGTCCCTGAGGTCCGGCTGGGATCCGGCGGGGTGCGCGTTCCCGAAGATGACCGCGGCCCTGCTGCCGGCCTCGGCCGCAAGCGTGAGCTGCTGCTCAAGCGCGGTATCCGGCACCGCGAGCAGCGCCAGCTCGGGCGCCTCCGGCAGCTCGGCCAGCGACGGGTAGCACCGCCGGCCGCTGATGTCGGCGTACCGCGGGTTGACCGGGTACATCCGCGGCCGCGAGGTGCTCTTGCCGACCTCCTCGAGCATCCTGCTGCCGAAGCTGGCCGGCCGGGGCGAGGCGCCGACGAGCGCGACGCTGCGCGCCTCGAGCATGGCCCTGACCGGCCCGCCATCCGCCAGGCTGAGCTGGCCCGGCGGACGGCGGGCTAGCTCGTTCCCGTCGTGAACGGGCTTGTGGTTGAACAGCGTCGTCATGACCGCCGGCTGGCTCGGCCCGACCGGCCCCTGACCGCCGACTTGCGGTCCGCGATCGCCGCCTTCGCCGCCTGCCAGCCGGGGATGCCGCAGACGCCGCCGCCCGCGTGCGTCGCCGAGCTGCCGTAGTACAGGCCGCCGACCGGGGTGCGGTAATCAGCGAAGCCCGGTGCCGGCCGCATGTGGAACAGCTGCTCGAGCGACAGCTCGCCGTGGAAGATGTTGCCGCCGACCAGGCCGTAGTCGTGCTCCATCTCATACGGGCCGACGATGTCCCGGTGCAGGATGGAGCTCTTGAAGTTCGGCGCCAGCTCGTTGTAGCAGTCGATCATGCGGTCGGCGTAGGCCTCGAGCTCCTCGGTGTGCGGCTCCTCGCTCCAGTCGGCCGGTACCCACTGGGTGAACAGCGACATGATGTGCGTGCCCTCGGGGCTGAGCGTCTTGTCGAACGCGGTCGGGATCACGCCGTCACTGAACGGCCGTACCGCGGCCTTCCCGTCGCGGGCGTCCTGGAACGCCCGCTCGATATAGTCCATCGTCGGCGCCATCTCGACCGAGCCGGTGTGGTGCTCCTGCAGCTGCGTGCCGGGGTCGGCGATGAAGTCGGGGAGCTCGCCCAGGGCCAGGTTGATCTTGACGACGCCGCTGCGTGACTTCCACCGCTCGATGTCGGTCGCGAAGTCGGCGGGCAGGTTCTCCCGGCCGACCTGCTCCAGGAACGCGGTGCGCGGGTGGAGCGTGGAGACCACGACCTTGGCGCGGATCTCGTCGCCGTTCGCCAGCACGACGCCGGCGGCCCGGCCGCCCTCGACGAGGATGCGGGCGACCGGGGCGTTGATCCTGACCTCGGCGCCGTGCTCGCGGGCGGCCGACTCGATGGCGCTGGAGACGGCGCCCATGCCGCCTTCCTGGAAGCCCCAGTTGCCGAGGTGGCCGTCGCCGACGTCGCCGATGGAGTGGTGCGCCATCACGTACGCGGTTCCGGGCTCGTACGGGCAGGCCCAGGTGCCGATCACGCCGTTGACCGCGAGGGCGCCCTTGACCTGCGGCGACTCGAACCAGTCGTCGAGCAGGTCGGCAATGCTCATGGTCATCAGGCGGGTGACGTCCGCGATCGTGCGGACGTCAAGGCCGCGGTTGCGCCAGGCCAGCTTCAGGGTGCCCGCCAGGTCCCGCGGCTTGCGCGAGCCGATCGCGGGCGGGACCGTCAGCAGCAGCGGGCCGAGCACGTCGGCGAGGCCGGCCAGCCAGGCGTCCCATTTCGGCATCGCGTCGGCGTCCTTCCTGGACCACTGCGACACGGACGCGTAGTTGGCCTTGGCGTCGTCGGCGTACAGCTTGATCGAGCCGCCCTCGGGGAACGCCTGGTAGTACGGCCCCATCGGGTAGATCTTGTAGCCGTGCCGGTCCAGCTCCAGGTCCTTGATGATGGTCGGCGGCAGCAGGCTCATGACGTAGGACAGGCGGGTCACCTGGAACTCGGGCGCGTCCGGCCAGGGCGCCTCGGTGGTCGCGGCGCCGCCGGTCTTGTGCCTGCCTTCGAGCACGACCGTCCGGGCACCGGAACGGGCCAGGTACGCGGCTGCTACCAGCCCGTTGTGCCCTCCGCCTACCACGATCGCGTCGTATGTTGCGGCCATGAGCCAGCCTTCCGTAATGTTGCCGTCACGCGTTCGCGCTGTGCCTGCACGCGCGCCCGCGCCATGTTTGACTGAATGTTCAGTTTAGAAACCTGCTAGCCTGTTATCAAGAGGGAGATGGGCAAGCAGCCGGTTTGTCCCTGGATCACGCTGGCCGCAGCAGCAGCGAGTTCGTCGCACTGGCGGCTCGGCAAGGACGGGAATACGCAGACAGACGGCATCAGAGCAGGAAGTATTGCCGTCATGAGAGGAACTGCCGCGATGACCACTCGCGCAGCCGATGGCACCGAGGTGCCAGGGACCGCAGACCAGCGGCGTGAGCAGATGCTGCGTGCCGCGCTGGAGGTCATCTCGGCGCGGGGTTACGCCGACACCAGGATCGCCGATGTCGCCGAGCGTGCGGGAGTCAGCCCGGCCCTGGTGATCTATTACTTCAAGACCAAGGATCAGCTGCTCACCGAGGCGATCCGGCACTACGAGGACGCCTGGTACGCGGTCGGCCAGCAGCGGATGGCCGGGCTGGCATCGGCAGCGGACCGCATCGAGGAGTACGTGGCGATGAGCTGCCTCACCGAGGCGGACCCCGAGCCGGCCAGCTCGTGGGAGCTCTGGCTGGACTTCTGGGCGCAGGCCGCCCGGAATCCGGAGGTCGCGAGCGTCCGGCAGAAGTCCGACGAGCGCTGGCGCGAGATCATCGCCGCCCTCGTCCGCGAGGGCCAGGCGGCGGGCGAGTTCCGCGAAATCGACACCGAGGACTTCGCGATCTGCCTGTCGACACTGATGGACGGGCTTACGATACAGATCGCCCTGGATGATCCGGTAGTTGACCAGCTGAGGGCTTTTGAGCTAAGTATGCGGTTTGCGGCTGATCAGCTCGGCTTCGACTGGAAGCCCGGCCGTGGCCGAGACGCAGTCAACCGGAAGGCGTCGGACGAAGGGTAGGTACCCCAGGTGGCTGGTGGTCGTATCGAGCTGGTTTCGCTGACGAAGCGCTTCTCTGAGGTCGCGGTCGACAACATCGACCTGGAGATCGCCAGCGGCGAGTTCTTCTCCCTGCTCGGGCCGTCCGGCTGCGGCAAGACCACCACCCTGCGCCTCATCGCCGGCTTCGAGCAGCCCACCTCGGGCCGCATCCTCCTCGACGGCACCGACGTATCGGCCGTGCCGCCGCACCGCCGCAACGTCAACACGGTCTTCCAGAGCTATGCGCTGTTCCCGTTCCTCACCGTGTTCGACAATGTCGCCTTCGGGCTGAAGAACCAGCGGCTCGCCAAGGCGGAGCTGGAGCAGCGCGTGTACTCCGCGCTCGAGCTGGTCAAGCTGCGGTCGTTCGAGAAGCGCCGGCCGGGCCAGCTGTCCGGCGGCCAGCAGCAGCGGGTGGCCCTGGCCAGGGCCCTGGTCCTCCAGCCGTCGGTTCTGCTCCTGGACGAGCCGCTCGGCGCGCTCGACGCCAAGCTGCGGCGGTCGCTCAAGGTCGAGCTGAAGGCACTGCAGGAGCAGGTCGGGATTACCTTCCTCTACGTCACGCACGACCAGGAGGAAGCACTCACGATGTCCGACCGGCTCGCCGTCATGCGGGACGGCAAGATCGTCCAGATCGGTCCGCCCGCGCAGGTGTACGAGGAGCCTGCGGACACCTACGTCGCCGACTTCCTCGGGGTGTCGAACCTGATGCCGGTCGAAATCGTCTCCCGCGGGCCGGGCTCCGCGTGCGAGGTCCGCCTCGGCGACGCCGTCCTGTCCGTCGATCATGGCGGCCTGGACGTCCCGGACCAGTCGCACGCGGTCATCAGGCCGGAGCGCGTCCGAATCGAGGAGTTCGGCTCGACGGGCCCGAACCGGGTGCCCGCCATGGTGGAGCGCCTGGTCTATCTCGGCTCGTCCACGCAGGTGTACCTCCGGCTCGCGGCCGGTGCCGACATCCAGGCAGTGCTGCAGAATGACGGCGCGCAGAGCCAGCTGAGCCAGGGCACCCCGGTGCACGCGTACCTGGCGGAGGACGCGCTGCGCGTCCTGTCCGGCGGGGCGTCGGCGGCCGACCTGAACGCCACCAGCGCCGAGCCCGAGACCGAGGACGTCCGCCAGGCCAGCTGAGGGCTGGCGCCGGGTTCGCGCATCCCGAGGGCGCGCGCCGGGGCGGCCCAGTCCGCGCGGCGGCCGCGTCACCGCGCGCCCGAGTTACCGCTCGCCCGAGTCCGCGCGCGCCCGTCGCCGCTGCGGAGGCGGCGTCGGGCGGCGCGGGCCGTCGGCGATCTAGAAGATGACGAAGACCTTGCGGATCGTCTCGTGGATGTCCCAGGTGCCGGCCCAGCCGTTCGGGAAGAACGCAGTGTCACCCGGACCGATCTCCAGCGGCTCGCCGCCGTCCGGCGTCACGGTCATCCGGCCGGACAGGATGTGCACGAACTCGTGCTCCTCCTGCTTCCAGTACGACGGGCCCGGGGTGCATTCCCAGATCCCGATCTCCTGGCCATCGCCTTCCCAGACGTAGCGGCCGCGGGTCTGCATCGGCTCGCCGGTTGCTTCTTCCAGCGGACCCCAGTCCTCCAGCTCGGCGGTGGCGGCCGAGGCCAGGTAGGGAGTTACGTCAGTCATGATGCCGGGTGTTCCTTTCTGCAGGGGTTGAGATGCGAGGTTCTGAGATCCAGGTGCTGATGCGCCGGGCCTGATCCTCGCGGTGCCGGATGCCACCGGAACCGGTCAGGACAGCGTGAGCCTGCCGGCCGGCTGCGGCGCGTGCTCGGGGAACGGCAGCGCGATCGGATCGGTGCCGAGCCGGGAGTTGCCAGCCGAGTCGAAGCGGTCCAGTCCCAGGTCGCCGACGTCGACGACGTCTGAGGTACCGGTCAGGGCGACGTCGGCGGTAGCGCGCGCCACGGCGGGTCCCCACATCATCCCGGCGCCGCCGGCGCTGGCAACCGTGACGCCGGTGATCACCCGTTCGCCGCTGATGGCTGGGCCGATGATCGGCAGGTGATCCGGCGTGTAGTCGATAGTGGCGGCCCAGATGCGGCGCAGCCCGAGTCCCGCGGTGACCGGGACGAGCTCAGCCATCCGCTGCCGCATTATCGCCAGGTACGGCTCATCGATGCAGGCTGCCTCCCCCGGCGCCTCGTCGGGGTTGCTCATGCCGAACAGCAGGCCGCCCTCTTCGGGCCGCCAGTACAGGCCGGCCGACAGATCGAACACCATCGGAACTCGCTCCGGGGCAAGGTCGGGATGCGGCTCAGTCACGGCGACCTGATGCCGGACGCCGCCGGCAGGCACCCGGACGCCCGCGAGGTCTGCCACCGCCGCGAGCTCCGGTCCCCCGGTAAGCACCACGAGCGGAGCGGCGAGCGGGCCCTGTGAGGTCTGCACGCCCGTCACGACATCGTCGCCGGACGTGAGCAGGCCGAGGAAGGAGACCCGCTCGCGGACGTCGACGCCGGACATTGCCAGCGCTACCGCGTACGCGGTCACGTTGCGCGGCGGCGTGAGGTAGCCGTCCTCGGCGCTGTACGTGCCGCCGAGCGTCCGGCCGGGCGTCAGGGTGGGATTGAGCGCATCGAGCTGGCCCGGCTCGAGCCAGCGCACCGAGAGCCCGAGCGCGTTCTGCATGTCCATCCGCGCGCGTGCGTCCGTGACCTCGGCCTCGGTGAAGCACGGCAGCAGGTAGCCCTGCGGCGTGAACCCGGAGTCGATGCCGAGCTCGTCCTGCTGGCTCAGATAGAAGCGGCGGGACCATTCACCGAGCTGCACCGCCCATGGCGTGCCGCCCTGGGTCCGCACCACGCCCGCTGCCCGGCTGCTGGCTCCCTGGCCGAGGGTGCGCTTCTCCAGCAGGACAACGTGCTCGAGGCCGCTCCGCCGCAGGAAGTAGGCGCACCAGGCGCCGACTGTTCCGCCGCCGACGACTACCGCGTCCGCGGTCTCGCTCACTCGCATGTGCACCGGTCCATCCGCGCTGGTTAATCCGGGCCGCCTTCGCGGGACGGCCTGGGTCCATGCTGCCAGGCCTGACACCGCCGGTCCCGTGCCGATCATGACATGGACTGAATGTTCAGTCAAGAAGCCGGCGTGGCCGGAACGGCCGCCCTGAGCAGCGAGCAGCGGCGGCCGCAGGGTCGCGGCCGCCGCCGTTGCCCGCGTCCTGCCGGGCTGCTAGCCCTGTGCTAGCGGTGGCGACCCATGCGGCCGCTGGGCATGCCCTTGCTCCCCTTGCGCACGCCCATACTGCCCTTGCGCATGCCCATACTCATACTGCCCTTACGCATGGCCGCGCTCCGCTTGCGCATCATCATGCCCGTCATCGTGAGCATGGCAGCGCAGACGGCGGCGATCGCCATCATGGACTTCATGAAGCGCATGAGCGATTTCCCTCCCCCGAAGTCCTGCAGGCACCGTTCGCGTAACTCGGACTAGCCGGAACAGTCCCCGGCCGACGCGAGGGCACTGCAGATCACTGCGGCAGGTACCCGGCCGTCCCGGCACGGAAACGGCAGACACGCCGGCCGCGGCCAACTCCGCTCACGGCGTACGCCGGCGTGGAATTGCACCGGAATCGCGTCAGCACGGGCGGCGGCTGCCAGCCGCCCGCCGGCAGCATCCAGACCGGCGGCCCGGGCATTGGAAACCGGCACTCCTGCCTCTAGACTGAACATTCAGTCAGCTACGCCGCATGCGGGCAAGGCCGCCGCACGCACAGGACTCACGCACAGGACTCACGCACAGGACTCACGCACAGGACTCACGCACAGGGAAGGGCACACCGGCACTATGTACGGACTGTCACAGCAGGACCGGGACATCCAGGCACGCGCCCGCACGTTCGCCGATGAGCTGATCCCGTACGAGGTCGAGGCGGAGCTCAATAACGGCGACCTGCCCAAGGACGTCGTCGCCGCGCACAAGGCCAGGGCCATCGAGCTCGGCCTCTTCGCCACGAACATGCCGGTCAGCCTCGGCGGCCAGGGCTACAGCTCGCTGCAGCAGGTCCTGGTCCAGGAGCAGGTCGGCCGGGTCACCAATGCGCTGGCCTGGGTCGCGGCAACCCCGCCCTCCTGGCTGCCGGCCGTGGCGACGGCGGGGCAGCTGGAGAGGTTCGTACTGCCGACAGTGCGCGGCGAGCGCGAGGAGTGCTACGCCATCACCGAGGAGGGCGCCGGGTCCGATGTGGACGGCATCGTCGCGACCGCCCGCCGGGACGGCGACGAGTACCTGCTCAACGGCGAGAAGTGGCACGTCACCTCCTACAACTCCGCCGACTACGCCTTCTTCCAGGGCAAGCTCGTCGGCGGAGAGCACGACGGCGAGCACGCCATGTTCCTGGTTGATCTCCCGAGCCCCGGAGTCACCGTCGTCCGCACGCCGCCCTACACGCACACGATCAGCCATCACCACCCGATCGTGGCGTTCACCGACGTGCGCGTTCCGGCTTGCAACCTGGTCGGGGCGGAAGGCGACGGGATGAGCTTCGCCTACGAGTGGTTCCGCTTCGAGCGGATGATGGTCGCCGCTCGCTGTCTTGGCGGAGCCCAGCGTCTGGTCGAGGAGATAACGTCCTTTTCCAGGGAACGCACAGTTCAGGGCCAGCCAATCGCCGCCCTTGGCGCGATTCAGAGCATGCTGGCCGACTGCCTCACGGAGCTGTTCGCCGCGCGGTCGATGGTGTACGAGACTGCCCGCGGGATCGACGCCGGAGCCGACGTGAAGGTGCAGCACGCCCAGTGCTCCATGGCCAAGCTGTACGCGTCCGAGATGGCCGGCCGGGTGGCCGACCGGGCCGTGCAGATCTTCGGCGGCCGCGGCTACATGCGCGAGAACGTAGCCGAGCGCCTCTTCCGCGAGCTCCGGGTCGAGCGGATCTGGGAGGGCACGAGCGAGGTCCAGCGCTCGATCATCGCCGACCAGATGATCAAGCGCGGGCCCCGGGCGCTCGCCTGAGCGGCAGCAACTGAACGGCAGCCCCGTGCGTCCGCCGTCGTTTGAGGCCGCGGGCGGTGCCGGACTGTCGGTGGTGTCTGCAAGGCTGTGGCTATGAGCCTGGATGCCGCGTCTCGCCTTGCGGGAGAGTCGTCGTCCCGCGCGGCGCCGTGGTCTGTCCCGGAGTCTCGGTCTGCGGAGCCCTGGCCTGCCTCGGAACCCTTTCCTGCCGCGGAGCCCAGGTCGGGCGCGGAGCCCTGGCCAGCTGCGGAACCCTGGCCTGCCGCGCAACTGTCGTCTGCCGCAAAGCGGTGGTCAGACGCGGAGCCGTGGTCCGCTGCGGAACCGGCTTCTACGCCGATCTGGCAGCAGCGCGAGCTCTGGTCCCCCGGATATCGCGAGTGGCTCCCGGCGGCAGAATTGCGCCGCACCGTCACCTGCTTCTGGGTCAGCGTGGTGCCGCCCGGGGCAGGGCCGTCGGTCACCACTGTGCTGCCCGACGGCTGCTCCGACCTGATCTGGCAGAGCGACCGCGGCGCGTACGTAGCAGGTCCTGACACCGGCCCCGCGCCCGCCGAGCTGCCAGCCGGGACGGTGATCGTGGGAGCCAGACTCCGTCCGGGAGCCGGCGGCCCGGCTCTCGGGCTGCCGCTAGCCGAGCTTCGCGACGCGCGGGTCGATCTGACTGACTGCCGGCCGGGACTGGCCAGGCAGCTTCCGGCTGGCCTCACTCCGCGGGAGGCACTGACGCGGGTTACCGCGGTCGCTGCCGAGCTGGCCGCTGGAGGACCGCCCGATGCCGCCGTCCTGCATGGCATCTCGCTGCTGGCGGCCGGGCAGACGAACGTCGCCAGCCTCGGCCCAGCGCTGTCGCTGAGCGAGCGGCAATTGCGCCGGCGGTTCGAGCAGACGGCGGGCTACGGGCCGAAGACACTTCAGCGCGTCCTCCGGTTCCGCCGGCTGATCCGCCAGCTGACGACCAGCCCCGGGCACGCCGACCTGGCGAGCCTGGCCGTCCGGCTCGGCTACGCCGACCAGTCGCATCTGACCAGGGAGACCACCCGGCTGGCCGGAGTACCGCCGGCTGCGCTCGCCCGTACGTTGTCGCCGCAGGTCCGCTGACGGCACAGGGCCGCTGACGGCACAGGGCCGCTGAAGCCGCAGGGCCGCTGACGGCAGAGGCACTGACGGCAGTGCCGCTGAAGCCGCAGGGCCCTGACGGCAGAGGCACTGACGGCGCAGGGCCGCTGACGCCGCAGGCACTAACGGCAGGCTGCCGGGCCTGGTGTCCGCCGGCAATCCGCGACCTCGCCAGCTGGCGGGCAGCACGGGTGCAGCGACTTGGCCCCGATTGCCCTCCGTGAGTGCCTGTGCGCCCTACGATCACTCCATGAGCATCAGCGATGCGAAATACGTCTCATCCACCACGTACCGCAAGTCCGGTACCGCGGTGGCGACCGCGACCTGGATCGTCCCGTTGGATGACGGCCGGGTTGGCTTCTGGACCTCGTCTGCGTCCGGCAAATACAAGCGCTTGCGGGGCAACCCGAAAATCACCCTTCAGCCCTCGGACTCGCGCGGCCGGGTGACCGCGGGCTCCGGTGCCGTGGCGGGCACCGCCGAACTGGTGACTGCCGGTCCTGAGTTCGAGGCGATTCAGCAGAAGGTGCGCGCGAAGTACGGCTTCATGGTCGGGATGTCGCGCTTCTTCAACACACTCGGCCACATTGGCAAGGGCCCGTTCCCGTATGGAGATGTTGGCGTGGTGGTCACGCCCGCCGGGCATGATCAGTGACGGGCGGCACGGCGATCAGTTACTAGACTCCGGTCGCTATGAGTGATTCGGGCGCGTCATCGGACTGGTGGCGGGATTTCGTCCGCGCCTCTCCGCCGGTCACCGGCAAGCTGGCGGTCGTGAGGACGGACGGATCGCCGCACGTCGCTCCGGTGTGGACGGATCTGGACGGCGACCAGATCGTGTTCCTGACATCGGCTGCGACGGTCAAGGGCAAGGCGATCCTGCGCGACCCGCGCGTATCGCTGTGCTGGGACGACGAGCGTCCGCCGTTCAGCTTCGTGACTGTGCACGGGACGGCAGCGACCTCGACGGACCCGGACGAACTGCTCTTGTGGGCCACCAGGATCGGCGGCCGCTACATGGGCGCCGAACGGGCCGAGGAGTACGGGCGGCGTAACGCCGTGCCGCCGGAGCTGCTCGTACGGGTCACCCCCACGCGGGTTATCGCCCAGGCCGGCATCTCCGACTAGGCGCTGAACCGGGCAGCAGGGGCGCGCCGTCAGCGGACCGGACGAGACCGCACGGCCTGGATCTGGGTGGTCTGAGCCATTAGCAGCCTGGCGTCGTCACGGATCGAGGTCTGCACGGTGATGGTCGTGCGGCCCCGGTGCAGCGGCTGCGCGATCGCGCGGACTTCGCCGCCCAGAACCGGGCGGAACAGCTGCGTCGTCGACGTAATCGTCGCGGTGCTCTCGCCCTCGGCCAGGCCCAGATAGGCGACCAGCGCTCCCGCGCTGTCAGCGAGCGTCATCAGCGCCCCGCCGTGCATGACGCCGCCGGCGGTACACAGGCGCGGCGCCCACGGGAGAACCGCAATGACCTCATCCGCAGTGGCCGACACCAAGGTGACGCCGAGATCGACGGCGAACGGCATCAGCGCGGCAAGAGCCTCGAGATCGTCAGGCATGATCCGAGTCTGCCAGCCGCCACCGTCGCAGGCCCGCCGACACCACGCACGGCGGTCCGGTACCAGGCGCACCTGCACGAGCACGCACGGTGGATGACAGCGCTCGCCGCGGCGCCGGGACCGATGAGCGTTAGTCAGGCAGGTTTGCCTCGATAGCCGCGACCAGCTCTGGCGCGTCCGGCGTCGTCATGGGCCGGAACCGCGCCAGTACCGTGCCATCGGGCCCGACGAGGAACTTCTCGAAGTTCCACTGAATGTCCCCGGCCTCGCCGTCAGCGTCCGCGGTCGCCGTCAGTTCCTGGTAGATCGGGTGCCGGTTCGCTCCGTTGACGTCGATCTTCTCGAACATCGGGAAGCTCACGCCGTAGGTGGCCGAGCAGAACTCGGCGATCTCCTCGGCGCTGCCCGGCTCCTGGCCGCCGAACTGATTACACGGGAAGCCGGCCACCGAGAAGCCACGGTCACCGAACTGCTTCTGCAGCTCCTCCAGGCCCGTGTACTGAGGGGTCAGCCCGCACTTGGATGCGACGTTGACGACCAGGAGGGTCTTGCCTGCCAGGTCGGCGAGCGAAGACGGCTGGCCGTCAAGGGTGTTCACGGAGATGTCGCGCAAGCTCACGTCGAAGGTCCTCACGCTCGAAGGGTTCTGCGCACCAGACGTCAGGCGGCAGCATCCGCAGTCAACGCCGGACCGCGCGGAGATATGCCGGGCCGGCGCGGCGTCGTTCCGTGCGCTCGCTACCGCCGATCAGTACACAGACAGCGTAGGCCGGCCAGGCGAAGGGTCGGGCGGGGATCTCGGCGGGCTCAGATTCCGGTGGCGTCGGCTCATGGCGGGTCACAATATTCGCTAATCATCCAGTTTCGGGCACCGAAGTTGCCGTGCCGCCCGCCAGCTGGCCGGTCGTCAGCATCTTTTCATTCATTTCAGCGCTCCGGGGCGCCTTTTAGAGATGATATGACCGATTCTGAACGCACTGAACGAATGAAAAGTCAACCGAGGTTGACGCGCAACCGGACATATCTACCAGCCAGGCCCGCGAAGGGCGACGGCCGCAGCGAGGCCGGGGCACTGTGGCCAAAGGCGACGGTCCAGCGAGAACGCGTAAGCGGTCCACCGGCGGATTGCCGGCTGGCATCCTCAAAATCGCGCTTGCTCTCGCGCGATTACTCATGTATGACTAATCACATGTCATCGATACGCCTCTTCATCCTGGGCACGCTCTCCGCGAGCGGGCCGCTGCACGGACATCAGATCCGGCAGCAGGCGCAGTCCGATCGCACCGAGTACTGGGCCGACATCCAGCCCGGCTCGGTGTACGGGGCACTCAAGCGCCTGGCCCACGAAGACCTGGTACGCGAGGTGCGGACCGAGAAGATCGGCAACCGGCCAGAGCGGACCATCTACGAGATCACGCCCGAAGGACGCCGCTCGCTGGCCGCCATCCGCGACGCCGCACTGCGCAACATCGAGCGGCACTTCGACGGATTCGACCTGGCGCTGACTCAGTCCCGCGATCTCGCCGACGAGCACCTCGAGAAGGTCGTCGAGGACCGTATCGCCGCTCTCCGGGTCCAGCTGGATTCACAGCAGCATCAGGCCGAGGCCGCAGATCCGTACGTGAACGAGGCCGAGCGCATGGTGATCCAGCACGTCATCGCGCGGACCGACGCGGAACTCCGCTGGCACACCGAGCTCGCTGCGCGGCTGCCGAAGGTTGCTGCCGACTTCGCCAACCGAGTCGGCGCGCCGCAGCAACTGCGCGAACCTGACCAGAAGGACACGCAGTCATGAGCACCCCCGCCTCCCTGCCACCGCCCGTCCGGCCCGCGGCCGGCCAGCCCCAACCGCATGCGGCCCGCCAGCCCCAACCGCACGCGGCCGGCCAGCCCCAGCCCCCCGGGACCGACAACCCCCAGCCCTCCACAACCGGCCAGCCGCAGCCCGCCGCGGCCGCCCAGCCAGCACCGGCGAGCGCCCCCGCAGCCGCCGATGGCCACGGCTGGCGCGCAGTCTCGATCGTGCTCGTGGGCGCCTTCATGGCGCTGCTCGACACCACGATTGTCAACGTCGCGCTGCCGAGCATCCGAACCGGCCTGCACGCCTCGTCCGCCAGCCTCGAGTGGATCGTGTCCGGGTACGCGCTCGCGTACGGCCTCGCGCTCGTGCCGAGCGGCCGCGCGGGTGACCGGTTCGGGCACAAGAAGCTGTTCCTGATCGGGCTGACCCTCTTTACCCTGGCCAGTGTCGCGTGCGGCATCTCCCAGACTCAGGGTGAGATCATCGCGGCCAGGATCGTGCAGGGTCTCGGCGCCGGCCTGTTCTTCCCGGCCATCAGCGCCACCATCCAGCACTCCTTCACCGGGCCGGCCCGATCCAAGGCATTCGGCGTGCTCGGCGCGGTGATCGGCGTCTCGACCGCGATGGGCCCGCTCCTCGGCGGCGTCATCATCGCCGCCGCCGGCACTGACGACGGCTGGCGCTGGGTCTTCCTGGTGAACCTGCTCATCGGCGCAGTCGCGATCCCGATGGCGGCCTGGCGGCTGCCGCGAGGCGAGGCGCGCACCCGGAGGGGCTTCGACCCGGTCGGTCTCAGCCTGCTCACCGCTGGCCTGCTCCTGCTGCTTGTCCCGCTGGTCGAGGGTCAGCAAGCTGGCTGGCCCGCCTGGACCTGGATCTGCTTCGGCTGCTGCGTGCCGGCGTTCGCGCTGCTCGCCGCCTGGGAGCTGGGCTCGGATAAGCACGGCGGCGATCCGCTGCTCAAGCCGGGCCTGCTGCGGCAGACATCCTTCTCGGCCGGCGCTGTCTTCGCGATCGCCTTCTTCGGCGGCTTCAGCAGCATCTTCTTCACGCTGTCGATCCTGTGGCAGGAGGGCCTGGCGCATTCAGCGCTGATCACCGGCCTCGTCATCGCGCCGTACTCGGTCGGCACTCTGATAGCCGCGGCCAACAGTGACAAGCTGTCCGCGCGCCTCGGCCGGCTCGTCCTGGTGCTCGGCTGCACGCTGCTGCTGATCGGCCTCGCGCTGGTTATCCTGGTCCTTCACCTCGCCGGGCCGGGCGTGACCGGCTGGGATCTCATCGGCCCGCTGCTGCTGGCCGGCGTCGGCACCGGCATGACCATCGCGCCGAACCAGGACTTCGTGCTCGCCACCGTCCCCCGGCACGAGGCCGGCACGGCGGCAGGAATCCTCGGCACGTCTCAGCGCGTCGGCACCGCGATCGGCATCGCGATCATCGGCACCGTGCTGTTCGGCAGCCTGAAGTTCCGGCCGGGGCCGCACGCGGTCGCCAGCGCGTTCACGCACAGTGCGCAGCTTGCCCTGCTCGCCAACCTGGGATTCATGATCGTCGCGCTCATCCTCGTGCTGGCCCTGCCGCGCGAAATTCCACACCATTAATGCCGGGAACGCACCGCGTCCACCACGCAGCTACCGGCCGGACGCGGCCTCGTTCCCGGCCTGGATCAGGAGCAGCCCGTGCTTGCGCTGATGCTCAGCTAACGACCGACGCCGTGGCCGGCCGGGTCCAGGCGGGCTCGCCGCGATAGCCCCGCGCGATCTGGGTGACGAACTGGTAGACGGCGTCCTCGTCGGGTGACAGCGGGCCGGGCACCGCGTGCTCGGAGCTCAGGCCGCGCTGGACCGACGCGCACGCGCCCCAGTCCTGCCGGTTGGTGATGTCCCAGAACTCGACCGCGTAGCCGGGATCGAAGCCGGGCTTGTCCAGTGCCTCCGGGGCGAACGACCAGGCGCACTCGATCAGCGTCCTGTCGGCCGCGAGGGGGGTCAGGATGTGCGTCATGACGTAATCCGGGTGCAGGCTGATCAGCACGTTCGGGAAGATGTTGACGTAGATGACGGTACGCAGCCCGGTCGCGTCCAGACCGCGAAGCGGCACGCCGAGGCTGCTGCCATCCAGCGACATGGTGACCATGTCGTCCCGCAGATCCATCCAGCCGCCCACCCACGGGCCGCTCGAATGGTAGTTCTCGCCGCTGTTGGGCGGGCTCACCCGGCACAGCTCCGGATGGATCATCGGGCAGTGGTAGCACTCGTGGTAGTTCTCGGTGAGGATCTTCCAGTTCGCGGCCGCGTCGTAGGAGTGGCGGCCGGCGATGGCGAGCCGTTCCGGCTCGTAGGGCGCGACCAGGTCGTCCAGCTCGGCGAGTGCGGGTTCCATCGGCGCCGCTGTGCCCGAGCCGTCCACAAAGATCAGGCCGTGCCAGTCGGTCACCGGCAGCTCGAACAGCCCCCACCTGGACACCTCGAAGCCCGACGTGCCCTTGAAGCCCTTGGCGGTCTTGAGCCCGCCGTCGAGCTCGTACGTCCAGGAGTGGTAGGGGCAGACGATCGACGGACGCTGGGCCGAGCCTCCGCACGGCAGCAGCTCGTGGCCGCGGTGGCGGCAGGTGTTGGCGAACGCGTGCAGTACGCCGTCGTCGTCGCGGCTCAGCAGAACGCTGCCGGCGCCTGCGGGCACGGCTCGCTGATCCCCGGGGCTGGCGAGCTCGGGAGCCATGCCCATGCAGGTCCAGCCGCCCTCGAAGAAGTGCTTCTGTTCCCAGGCGAAGACAGCGGGATCGACATAGGCAGCCCTCGGCAGCATCCGGCTCTGGCCGAACGGGAGCAGTGACTCCGCGAGACCAGCCGGGTCAAGAGGGGCAGGGGCGACGAATCCGTGCTGACTGACCATACAGTCAATTCTAGGACGGGGCACTCATGCTGTCTACCATGCGGAGGCCGCCTTCAGGCTCAGTCCTGGACTCTGCGCGGCTGCCCTCCGGCGCGTCCGGCGCGGCGGCGGCGTGCGCGCGCTGGCAGCGTGCACGGCCTGGCAGCGTGCACGGCCTGGCGGCGTGCGCGCGCTGGCAGCGTGCACGGCCTGGCAGCGTGCACGGGCTGGCGACGTGCGCGCGCTGGCAGGGTGCACGGGCTGCGTGCGCGGGCTTGGCGGCGTGCGCGGGCCGCCCCCGGCCGACCGGAAGTGGTGCGTCCGGAACGCACTGCTGCGCGTTCTTTTCCGTAAACCAGGCAGCGGAATCGGATCATCGGCTATTTTGCAGAGGTTCCGGACCGGTCAGGTAATGGCAGGGTCGCAGGACGCGGAGCCGGAGCGCGGCGCGAACGGTGCGCGCTGGCTCCCAGCCGGGGCCGGCGCTCGCTCGCGATTCGCAGCCGCCGCAGTCACCTTTTGTGACCGCGCCGCCGGACGGACGGGGAGGCGCCGCCGGCTGTCGTGGTCCGTCTCGCGAGCAGGCCGCCCGCCGGCCTACTCGTCAGTCGGATCGCGACAACGGCAGGCGTGCGCTGCACCACTGACCCGCATGCCAGCCGTCCATAACATTCTCTCAGCTTCTTCTCAGGAAACACCCTGATCACAGGGTCCGCGGTCTATGCTCGCATCGCCACTTCAAGGCTTGAGATTTCAGGACATGTCACGGGGAGCACGGCGTGCGGTCATTCGGGCGGATCAGAGCGGTTCTGACGGCAATTTCAGCAACTGCGATCGCCGGAGGCATTCTTGCCGCGCCGGCCCTGGCAGCGCCGGCTGCCCCTGGTGTTCCCGCGTCCGCGAATCCGGCAAAGCTGCCCCTGTCGGCCGCCCAGTTGCGGGCCGACAGGAAGCTGCATGACATCGCGGGCGCAAGCACGCTGAACTCCATCGCCGGACTCGCTCGCAGCGCCGCCGGCACGCAGCTCGTCGACGTCTGCGTGACGGCCGCCAGTTCCTCGGTCAGCAAGTCAGCGGTCACGATGCCGGACGGCCGGTTCCTGATCAGCGGCCTGCGTCCGGGTACCTATCAGGTGAAATACAGCAGCTGTGCTGGTGCCGCGTCGCGGTACCTGCCGGAGTGGTACGGCGGAGTCCTCCAGCGCGGCGAGTCGCGCTCGGTAATTGTCACCGGCTCGACCCTGGAGCCGGTGCAGACGCTCGCGCCGGTGACGATGTACCCGGCGAACAGCTCCCTTGGCGACCTGCCCGATGCTGTCGTCCCGCAGCACGGATCCGACCAGCTGGCCGCCGATCCGTTCGGCCCGCTCGCTACTGCCCCGTCCGGCCCGGCAGCCCTGATCAAGTCACTCGTCGCCCGGTACGGGCAGATGTCCGGTGCGGCGTCGGCCGCGGCCAGCGGCCGGGGCCGGGGCCGGATAGCCGGTGTGGTCACCAGCACCAGCGGTCAGCCTCTCGCGGGCATCTGCGTGGAGGCCGCTGCAGCGAACGGGTCGGCGGCCTTCGCGCTTGCCACCACCGGCAAGAACGGCTCGTACCGGACCAGCAGCCTTCCGGCCGGCCGGTACCTGCTCGTCATCTTCCCGGAGTGCGGCAACCAGGGTAACTGGCTCGTGCAGATCTACAAGGGCATCTACAACCCGGAGAAGAACCCGACGCTGGTGCGCATCAGGGCCGGGCAGACTACCGGGAAGGTCAACGTCGTCATGAAGCAGGGCGGCGAGATCTCCGGCACCGTGACCGGCCCGAAGGGCAAGAAGCTCTCCAGCGTCTGCGTCGACCCGCTGAGCAACTCACCCGACCTGCTGTTCTTCACCGGCATCTCCCATGACGGGACGTATCACATCCGAAGCGTCCCGCCGGGCAGCTACCAGATCGGCTTCGCGCCGTGCGGCACGGCCGACTACGCGCCGACGCTCTGGCCCGGCACGCAGAACTACGCCACTGCGCCCTTTATCAAGATCCGGGGCAGCCGCCACGTCAGCAACATCAACCAGGTCATGCAGCTGGGCGGGATCATCAAGGGGACCGTCACTTCCGCCACTACCCCGGCGGCGCCGCTGGCCGGGATCTGCGTCCTGGTGTCCGAGAACAATGGCCTCTTCGAGAACGGCTCCGCCTCGACGAGCGCGACCGGCAGTTACGAGGTCAAGGGCCTGGCCACGGGTTCCTACTCTGTTCAGTTCCAGACCGGCTGCGACAACAACGGCAACTACGTTGGCATCAGCTACCCGGCCAACGTCGCGGTGACAGCCGGGTCGACCAGCTCGGGTATCGACGGCTCACTGCCCGTCGGCGCGACGATCTCCGGCACCGTGACGAGCGCTTCGTCCGGCCAGCCGCTGGCCGGCGTGTGCGTGGAGATCGAAGGTGTCGAGAGCGGTGCGGGTGGCGAGGAGATCACCGGCCCGGACGGGACGTACTCGGTCAACCAGCTGCCCGTCGATACCTACCAGGCGTACTTCAGCGGCGGCTGCGGCGGCACGGGAAGCTACGCGCCGCAGGCGTACGACAACACCAACGTGCTCGAGCCGCAGAACATCGACGTCACGGCCGCAGGCCAGGACGTCACCGGCATCAGCGCGGCGATGCAGCCGGGACCGGTGATCGCCGGCAGGGTTACTGGCGCCTCAGGGAAGCCGCTCAGCGGAATCTGCGTCTTTGCGGGGACGGCCAGCGGCGTGCTGTTCGCCCAGTCGCAGACGGTCGGCGGCCAGTACCAGCTGCCGGATCTCGACCCCGGTCTCTATGAGGTCATCTTCTCACCCGGCTGCGGTGACAACGCGGACCTCGCGGAGGAGGCCTTCAGGTCTCAGCTGAACGGGACGGCCGTCGACCCGGTCTCGGCAGTCAGCGGCACGGTCAACGGCATTAACGCGGTCATGGAGCCAGCCGGGGGAATCTCGGGTGTCGTCCAGGCGGCCACCGGGCGGCACGTCGACTTCGCCTGCATCCTGCTCGCCGGCATCAGCGGCAGCGCGGCCTCGCTCTCCGGCTCCGCTGAGCTCTTCGGCAGCACGTATGAACTCACCGGGCTGCCGACCGGCGGGTATCAGGTCGCCTTCGCGCCATCCTGTGCCGGCAGCGGCCTGCAGACTCAGTGGTACAAGGACAAGCCGACTCCCGATGGCGCGGCGACGGTCGAGGTCACCAGCTCGCATGTCACAACGGGAGTAAGCAGCGATCTCGTCTCCGGCGGCTCGATCGCCGGCCAGGTCATCAGCGCCGGGGATCCGGTCCACGACATGTGCGTGTACGCGCAGAACGTGGTCGAGCCCGACGACTTCGGCTACAGCATCAGCAACCGCAATGGCTACTACGATGTCCACGGCCTGAATTCCGGCAACTATGAGCTGGAGTTCTTCTCCTGCGGCAACGCATCCGACACGCTCGCCGAGGAGATCGCACCCCAGCTCGTGCACGTCGCGGCGCCGCGGCGGACAAGCGGCGTGCAGACAAGCGTGCCGGCCGGCGCCACCATCAGCGGGACCGTGGTGGCCGGGTCACCGGCCACCGGCCAGGGCGCCGCCGGCGCCTGCGTGGAGGCATACTCGCTGAACGGCGCGGGGTTCAACGGTGCCAATACCGCACTCGACGGCACGTTCAGCCTCACCAACCTGCCGCCTGGCCAGTACCAGGTCTACGTCGGTGATCCTGCGTGCAGCTTCAGCGAGCCGAACCTGGCTCCGCAGTGGTACCTCGATCAGGCCAGCCTTACCCGCTCGACGATCGTCACCGTGAGCGCGGGCGGTACCACGACGCTGTCGGACTCCACCCTGGTGCCTGACGGCTCCGTCAGCGGCAAGGTGACCGGTACGGGTGCCGCTCCGCTCCCTGGCGTGTGCGTGGCGGCTATCCCGACCGGGGTTGCCGCCATCCCGGTGTACTCGGTGACCGGCAGCACCGGCCGGTACTCGATCGGCGACCTGCCGGCCCTGTACCGGGTCAAGTTCAGCTCTGGCTGCGATGCTGCCGGCTACCTGACCCAGTGGTGGAACGGCAAGCCGACCAGGAGGACGGCGACGATCGTCACGGTCAGGTCCGGCGCGGCGACGACGGGGATCAGCGCCCGCCTGCGGAGCTGACCGAGGTACGCGCCGAGTGCCGGGACGGGCCGGCGTCCGGCCTGCCTGGCGATAGTGGCTGCCGGCCGTTCGTTGAGCCGCTGAACGTTTGGGGATAGGAAAGGGAGCCAGGACGCTCATCCAGCGGAGGAAGACCGCGATGCCGAAAGCGATCAAGGGAAATGCCGGGCGAAAGCCGCCAGTGCCCTCGGCGAACCACTCCGACATCGACGTTTGGTGTCGGCGACTGATGCCGGATCTGCAGCCCATCGTCAGGCGGCTGGATGAGTCGATCCGGGCGACAGTCTCCGGCCTTGACTACGCCGTCAAGTGGAAAAGGGCGTACTACGGGCTACCGGACCTCGGGTGGATCATTGAGATAGCTGCCTACGACGTTTCCGTGAATGTCGTTTTCCTCGGCGGCGCCAACTTCGAGTCGCCGCCCCCGCTCGGAACAGCCGGCCGGACCCGGTACATCAAGGTGACCAGCCTGGAAGAAGCGCAGCGGCCGGAGCTGCAGAAGTGGATCGAGCAAGCGGGACGCACGCCGGGTTGGACCTGACGGACCCTACCTACGCGCGTCAGAAGCCAGCATCAACAACACGAAACCCCGGCCACAGGCCGAGGGCCGCTTCACGATCCCGGTCGCGCCCGTTCCCGCTGACGGACAGGCCGGAAGCCGTGCGCATCAGCCAGTCCTGTCACGCCCGGGAGGGAGGAGGAGGCTCATCCTCCTGGTATGCGGTGAGGCAGTCGCCGCCTGGGACTGACAGGGGCCGCCGACGGCGCAAGCCTTAGCCCACAGGCTGCTCTCGGAAACTTGCGTTACTAACACAGCACACATAAATAAATATTTATCAAACAAATATTCGATAAAATAAGTGCTTGTGAGCACCCGAATCTGCGTGGGCGCGCGAAATAGTGGAACGGTACGGCGGGGCTGGCAGCACCTCCAACAACGCTCAGGATGCAGACTGAGCGCTCTTGGAGGTGGCGGGGATCGAACCCGCGTCCTTCGGTACATCACCAGGGCTTCTCCGGGTGCAGCACTGCTGTGCTTTTCTCAGCCCCGGCAGTCACGCAGGCAAGCTGCCGACGGGCTCAGTCGCTGTTTGGTGTCCCGCCTAGCCCCGCGACCGGGCTGAGCGGTAGATCCTCCTAGCTGATGCCAGGCACCGGGCCGGAGGAACTCCCGGGCTGACAGCGTCATACTGCTCTAGCGGTTATTAAGCCGCGAGAGCGACGCGAGTGCGCGTTGTGTTGGCACTTATTGTTTTGCGGTCACAGTGTTAACGGGGTTATGTCCGCCGTCCCCGACCCGCTTCACCTGGATCAACTACCAAAGTCGAAGCCAGTCACCCCCTCTTGAGTTATGCCCGCAAGCATACCCGAGCGCGACCAGCCCAGTCGAATGACTTATTTGCAATGATTTAACCGGTTCCGGTAGTGCACCAGACGCAGAATGCCCGATGGGCTGTCCGCAGAGCGCGGATCCCACCGGGCATCCACCGGAGGTGATGAGATGCCCCCGTGGATGCTGGCGGTGGCCGAAATGCACCCACGGGGGCTATGACCGGCAGGGTCGGGGCCGGTCCAAGCCGGGCCTCCCCCGAGATGAGGCCCGGTTCCCATCACGACGACTGGGCCGCAACCCCCCGAGCGGCACCCCAGTCATTGAGAAAGACGCCAGCGCGGTACCGAATGGTTGCTCTCAGTTATCAAAAGAGTATTAATGAACTGGTCAGGATCCAGCCCGGACGTTCTGCAGGAAGCTGCCCGCCAGGGCAGAGGCCGCCGCAGATGGCGATTTGCCCAGCTCCACCGCAGCGAACGCGACGTTGCCCTGATAACCGACGAACCAGCTGAGCCACAAGTGCCCTGACCCGTATGGGGCGCTGCCCATCTGCCCGTAGACGCTGCCGCCGACATCGGCGACCGCGTTCGAGCCGGTGCTCGCCGCGGCGTGCATGAGAGCCCGAAGCTCAGACAGCACCTGCGGACTCGTACTCGCCCGCGGCGTCGAGCTGGCGTCAGCAAGCCCGGTGACCAGTGACGGAGAGTGCCAGCCACCGGAGTCAACGACCGACGCGGCAAGCGCCATGCCGAGCGGGCTGACCCGGACGTCGCCGGTGCCGATCATGTCGGCCGCGAGCTTGCCCGCGCCGGTCGGCTGCCCGATCTCGCCGGCGAAGTAGTCGCTGACCGGCAGTTCCCAGCCGCCCACCCCGAAGTCCTGGCTCGCCTTGGTCAGGTCACTCCCGGTCAGGGTCTGCGCCAGTCCGCCGGCGAAGGCCGTCGAGCAGGCGTGCGCGAAGTCCTCCAGGAAGGACGGGGTAGCACCAAGGCTGGTCACCGGCGGATCATTGCGGAAGCTGCGGCCGTCCACCGAGTTACTGGACGGGCAGGGAACGGGGTCGCCTGGCGACAGCTGGCCCGCCGCCAGGATGGCGGCCGACGAGATGATCGTGAAGGCCTGCCCCGGCTGATACTGGCCGGCCAGCGGGCTGAGGCCCGGCATGCCCTGTTCGGTGTGGCTCGCCACCGCGAGGATCTTGCCCGTGCTCGCCTGGACCGCGACAATCGCGGCTGACGCCGGAACGGAGCCAAGCGCCTGGTCGGCCGCGATCTGGACGCCGGAGTCCAGCGTGGTCCGCACCGGCTTTCCCTGCGATCCCTTCCAGGTCTTCAGATCGACGGCCGGCTGCCCGGACTGCTGGAGCACGACGTCAATGCGCGGAGTGCCGGTCAGCTGGCGCTGGAAGGTCTGCTCCAGCCCGGACAGGCCGACAGTTGTGCCCGGCCGGTACTCCACTCCGTTGACTCGCAGCACCTCGGCGGTCTCGGTTCCGACGGAGCCCACGACATCGGGAGCGATGCTGTCGAACAGCCGCTCCGTCTGCCTCCTGACCTGCAGGCCGGGGATCTTCGCCAGCTTGTGGCTCAGCTCGCCGTACTCGGCCGGCGACAGGGTGAGCAGAGGCAGGAATGCCCCGGACAGACCCTGATCCATCTGGCCGGCAATCTGCTCGGCCGACAGGTCCGTGGCATCCGCCAGGCCGTCGGCAGTGGCGTCCAGGTCCGTAAGCTCGTCGGGAACGACGCCCACCTGGTAGACGGTCGAGGGCACGGTGAGCGGCTGGCCAGCCGAGTCCAGCAGCTGCGACCGCTGATCCCAGCTGCTGACCACCGCCAGCTGCTCGCGATCGGTCATGCCCGGCACGATGACCGACGGGCTCCAGACCACCCGCCAGCCGCTGCTCCCGTCACGGAGCGCGAAACTGTTCGCGTAGGACCAGGTCAGGCCGCTTCCGGCAAGGTCGATCGAGGCGTGGAAGCTGGCGCTCGCGGCCTTGCCCTGCTGGCTCACGCCGCGCATGCTGAGGTTCAGGTCGCTGGCATCGAGTCGCTCGTAAGCGCTGGCCAGCTCGGCCGCGACCGCGTGCGGGCTCCCGGTGGTCAGTTCAGCGGCCTTCAGATACTGGCGGGACTCCCAGGCCAGCAGGAACTGCGAGACGGTCGGCTCGGCGGACGGCACCCCCGGCCGCACCAGCCCCACCCCGACGATGCCAGCCAGCAGCACCACCGCCGACATGCGAGCGAACATCGCTCGCGAGCGAGATCGCACCCCGGACACTCCGGCTTTGCTGTCCCCGTCCCTGGCCTTAGTGGCCCTGGATCCGCGCACTGGCAGCACAGGTCGCGGAGCGCGATGCGCTCCGCCGCGCGGAGCGCGGTTGCGAGGCGGAGTGTCGTCCTGAATCACGCCGCTATCTCCGTCGCCGCAGCTCGCGCTCGACTTCCCTGGCGGCGTCCCGCTTGGCGAGATCCTGTCGCTTGTCGTACGTCCGCTTGCCGCGTGCCAGTCCTAGCTCGATTTTGACTTTCCCCCCGGAGAAGTACAAGGACAGCGGCACGAGTGTCAGGCCGCGTTCATGAATTGAACTCGCCAGCCTGTCAATCTCCTTTCGGTGCATCAGCAGCTTGCGAACCCGGAGCGGCTCATGATTCGTCCACGTCCCCTGCGTGTACTGCGGGATGTGCACGCCGTGCAGCCAGGCCTCGCCGTCCGATATCTGCCCGAACCCGTCAGTGAGGTTCGCCCGGCCGGCCCGCAGCGACTTCACCTCCGTGCCGGTCAGCACCAGCCCGGCCTCCACCGTGTCCTCGATGGCGTAGTCATGCCGGGCGCGCCTGTTACTGGCAATTATCTTCTTGCCCTGCTCCGCAGCCACGAATCGCCTATACCCAGCGTCACACGCGCAGGTAGCGCCTGAGGGTCAGGAACGAGGTGCTGCCGCAGATGAGCAGGCCAGTGATCATGGCGACGATGATGACCTCGACCAGGTCGCCCGTGCTGAGCTGCACTCCGTAAGGGAAGACGCTCTGCAGGCTGCTGAGCAGCACTGACTTCACCAGGATCAGCAGGCCGGTCGCCACCAGCCAGCCGATCAGCCCGGCGATCATTCCCTCGACGAGGAACGGCAGCTGGACGTAGAAATTGGACGCGCCGACCAGGCGCATGATGGAGGTCTCGCGCCGTCGGTTGAACGCCGACAGCCTGATGGTGTTCGCCACCAGGAGGATGGCTGCCACCAGCAGGAAGATCGCGATGATCACGACGGCATTCCTGGCTCCGTCGAGCAGCTTGTAGAAATTGTCCAGGATCGACGCGTCGTCAACGACCTCGGCCACGCCGGGATAGCCGTCGGCGACATCGGACACCGCCGATGCGTCCGCCTCGGTGTTCTTGAGCCTGATCTCGAACGACGCCGGAATCTGGTCAGCGGCGGTGTACTTGACGATCGGCTCGTTCGCGGCGAATTCCTGCTTGAACTGGTTGTAGGCAGCCTGCTGGGACACGTAGGTCACGTCAGCGACGTCCGGGTTGTTCTTCAGCTCCGCGTGGATGCTGGCGATCTCGGCCGGGGTTACCTTGCCGTCGGTGCCGCACTTGCCGCCCAGGTTCGTGCTGCTGCACAGGTAGACCGACAGCTGGACCTTGCTCTGCCAGTAGGTCCTGGTGTTGTCGACCTGCTTGACGAACAGCAGCCCGGTCCCGAGCAGCGACAGGCTGATCGCGACCACCACGATCAGAGCGACTGTCATGGTCAGGTTCCGGCGCAGGCCGATCCACACCTCATGGAAGACAAACTGGGCACGCATATCGCTGAATCCTCTGGGGTTTTCGTCTCGCGGACGGTCAGTAGGCCTGGCCGTAGACTCCGCGTGACTGGTCGCGCACGACCTTGCCGTACTCAAGCTCGATCACGCGCTTGCGCATGGAGTCGACGATCGCCGCGTCGTGAGTGGCCATCACGACAGTGGTACCGGTGCGGTTGATCCTGTCCAGGACCTTCATGATGCCGATCGAGGTCGCGGGGTCGATGTTGCCCGTCGGCTCGTCCGCCAGCAGGATCATCGGCCGGTTGACGAACGCGCGGGCCATGGCGACCCGCTGCTGCTCGCCGCCGGACAGCTCATCGGGCATCCGGTCCCGCTTGCCCTCCAGGCCAACCAGGTCGATGACCTCGGGCACGACCTTCCTGATGAAGCGGCGTGGCTTGCCGATGACCTCGAGGGCAAAGGCGATGTTCTGATAGACGTTCTTATTCGGCAGCAGCCGGAAGTCCTGGAACACGCAGCCGATCCGGCGGCGCAGGTGCGGCACCTTCCAGTTGGTCAGCCGGGCCAGGTCCCTGCCTGCGACGTGGATCCGGCCCGAGGTCGGCCGCTCCTCCTTCAGCACGAGCCGAAGGAACGTCGACTTGCCGGATCCCGACGGACCGACGAGGAAGACAAACTCGCCCTTCTCGACATCCAGGTTCACGTTCTCAAGAGCCGGACGGCCCTGATTCGCGTACGTCTTAGTGACGCTATCGAAGTGGATCACTGGCCCATCGCACGTAGTAGACGAGATACTGGCTGCGGGCTCACCGGGTCAGATAACCTGCCCCGGTTTGGCCTCGGGCCAGTCTAGGGGGGAAACTGGCCTGGAACGTCCAACATCGTCGAAGTGGCCGGGTGAGCGGTATGCCCGGTAGGAGCCGGATGAGCTGCGAGCACCTGATCTGCGCCCAGTGTGCTGGGCCGGTAGCGGAGGGTCGCTGCCCGACCTGCCGCGAGGCCCGCGCCCACGTCCACCACCACCATCACGGCATGAGCGTGCAGCTGATCGCGGCTGCGCTCCTCGTGCTGGCGCTGCTGATGGTGGCTGCCATGCACCTGGCGTACTAAGACTCCGGGCCGGGCGGGACCGCTGGGCGGGCGATCACGGCTGCCCTGACTCTCCGTGTCCGGTTAATGTCCGGTTCAGGGCTATTTCGGCGGCTAGAGCCCCTGGGTCCTGAGCCAGCGGATCTCAGCCTCGATGAAGTCGTCAATCTCGCCGTCCATGACGGCCGCGGTGTTGCCCGTCTCGTAGTTGGTCCTGACGTCCTTGATGTTCTGGTACGGGTGCAGCACGTAATTGCGGATCTGGGTGCCCCAGCTCCGCCCCCCGTCACCGCGCAGCTCGTTCATCTTGGCCGTCTGTTCTTCCCGCTTGCGCTCCAGCAGCTTGGACTGCAGGACGGCCATGGCGGTGGCCTTGTTCTGGATCTGGCTCCGCTCGTTCTGGCAGGACACCACGATCCCGGTAGGCAGGTGAGTGATCCGGACCGCTGAGTCGGTGGTGTTGACGCCCTGGCCGCCCGGGCCACTGGACCGGAAGACATCAACCCTCATCTCGTCTTCCGGGATGTCGATGTGATCGACCTGCTTGACCACCGGCAGCACGTCCACCATCGCGAAGGAGGTCTGGCGGCGGCCCTGATTGTCGTATTTGGAGATGCGCACCATCCGGTGCGTGCCGTGCTCGCCGCGGAGGGTCCCGTAGGCATACGGCGCCTTGATCGCGAACGTGGTCGACTTGATCCCCGCCTCTTCGGCGTAGGAGGTGTCGTAGACCTCCGTCGCGTAGCCATGCCGCTCGGCCCAGCGAAGGTAGATCCGCTGCAGGCCCTCCGTCCAGTCCGCCGCGTCTGCCCCGCCGGCACCAGCATTGATGCTGATCAGGGCCTCGCGGGAGTCGTACTCGCCACTCAGCAGGGTCCTGATCTCCAGCTGGTCGATCTCCTTGCGCAGCGCGGCCAGCTCGCGGGTGGCCTCTTCGCGCGTCGGCTCGTCCTGCTCGCTGTCCGCGAGCTCGAACATGATCCCCGTGTCCTCCAGCCTGGCATGCAGGGCGTCCAGCCGGGCCAGGTCCGCGTCAAGGTAGGACAGTCGCCTGGTGACCTCCTGCGCCTGCTCCTGGTCTTCCCACAGCGTGGGATCGGCCGACCGCTCGCGCAGGCTGTCGGCCTCCTTGCGCATGGCGTCAGGGTTGAGGACGGCCTCCACACTGGCGAGCGTCGACATCAGCTCTGAAATCTCGCTCGTGGGGTCGATAGGCATGGATGCAGCCTACGCGAGCCGGCGCCGCAAGCCGTTTCCGGCCGCTGACTGACCCGCCAGGCAGGCCTCCTGGTCAGGCCGGGAGCGTTGCCGTGGTGACGAGGGTGCGGACCGCCCGGACGGCGACGGACAAAGTGGCGACAGTGAAGGCATTGCTCTCCCAGATCTCGGTCAGTGTCTGGGTCGCGCGCCGGACGGCGGAGTCATTGCGCGCCACCCAGGCCGCAAGCCGCTCCTCCGGGCTGCCCGGACCGGTCACCGTGAGCACGTCCCTGGCCAGCGCCGCGTGCGCGGTGTACAGGTCATCCCTGATCGCGCCGCGCGCCATGGTGTTCCACCGGTCGTCTCGCGGCAGCGCGGTGATCATGTCCCTGAGCCGGGCGATCTGAAGCCGGTCGGCCAGGTCAAAGTAGACCTCGGTGGCCTCATCGACCGACCGCCCGGTGCCGTGCGCGATGTCCACGATGTCGAAGGCCGAGTAGGCCGGCACCATCGCGGCGATCCGGTCGGCGAGGACCTCGGGCACGCCGCGGGTCGCGTAGACGTCACGGCGCTCGGCGAAGCCGGACAGGTCCCGTCCGGCCAGCATCTTGGGCAGGCTGGCCGCCACGGTGAGCACCCCGTCAGCGAAGAAGTCAATCGTCGACCGGACGTCGAACGGCGGCCGCCTGAAGTTCAGCAGCCACCGGGCAGTCCGCTCGGTGAGCTTGCGGCCCTCGAGCAGGGCGAGGATCTGCACGCTGGTATCCACCTCGCCGTCGAGCGCCTCGACCTGGGCCCAGAAGCCGGGCATGTCGAAGACGTCCCTGGATACCAGCCAGGCGGCGGTGATCTCCGGCACGGACGCGCCGGTCTCCTCGTTCAGCCGGAAGGCGAAGGTGATGCCGGACCGGTCCACCATGTCGTTGACGATCGAGGTAGTGATGATCTCCCGGTGCAGCCGGTGCTCGCCCATCCCGGCCAGGTACTTCTCCCGCAGCGGGGTGGGGAAGTAGTCGACCAGCACCCGCCTCAGATACGGGTCGTCAGGCAGCGCCGAGGCCAGGACCTGCTGGGCCGCGCCGATCTTGGTCTGCGCCAGCAGCACCGAGAACTCGGGGATGACCAGCCCGGTCCCGGCCGACCGCCGCTCGGCGATCTCGCGATCGCCCGGCAGCACGTCGAGCCGCCGCCGGACCCGGCCCTCGCGTTCCAGCCTGCGGATGTACCTGGTGTGCACGTGCAGCATCTGCGCGGACTGCGCCCAGGAAGCGGCCAGCGCGCGGTTCTGCTGGTAGTTGTGCTCCAGCACCTGCTTGGCGACCTCGCCGGTCATCTGCTGCAGCAGGTCGTTGCGGCCGCTGACGGTCAGGTTCCCTGCCCGCACCTCACGGTCGAGCAGGATCTTGATGTTGACCTCGTGGTCTGAGGTGTCCACGCCAGCCGAGTTGTCGATGAAGTCAGTGCAGACCAGGCCGCCGGCCAGCGCGTACTCGATCCTGGCCTCCTGGGTGAGACCCAGATTGCCGCCCTCGCCCACGACCTTGGCCTCCAGGGCCGAGGCGTCCACCCGGACAGCGTCGTTGGAGCGGTCCCCGACATCGGCATTGGACTGGCCGGAAGCCTTGACGTAGGTGCCGATGCCGCCGTTCCACAGCAGGTCGACCGGCGCGGTCAGGATCGCCGAGATCAGCGCGTCCGGTGCCAGTGCGGTGCCGGTATCGGCGATGCCGAGAGCGCCGCAGGCCTGCGCCGAGAGCTGGATGGACTTGGCCGACCGGGGCCAGACGCCGCCGCCAGCCGAGATCAGCTCCGCGTTGTAGTCGGCCCACGAGGACCGCTGCAGGCCGAACAGCCGCTGCCGTTCGGCGAAGCTCACCGCCGGATCGGGATCCGGGTCCACGAACACGTGCCGGTGATCGAACGCCGCGACCAGCTTGATGTGCCGGGACAGCAGCATGCCGTTCCCGAAGACGTCACCGGACATGTCCCCGACCCCGACAACGGTGAAGTCGTCGGTGTCCACGTCCACGCCGCGGGTGCGGAAATGGAATCGCACCGACTCCCAGGCGCCCCGGGCGGTGATGCCCATCTTCTTGTGGTCGTAGCCCTCCGAGCCACCGGAGGCGAACGCGTCGCCGAGCCAGAACCCGCGGCTCATCGCGATCTCGTTGGCCGTGTCAGAGAACGTCGCGGTCCCCTTGTCCGCCGCCACGACCAGGTACGGATCGTCGCCGTCATGCCTGGTGACGTGCGCGGGCGGCACGACCTGGCCGGCCTCGAGGTTGTCGGTCACGTCCAGCATCGCGGCGATGAACATGCGGTAGCAGGCCAGCACCTCAGCCTGGTACCCCTCGCGATCGGACGGGTCAGGCAGCTGCTTGCAGACGAATCCGCCCTTGGCCCCGGACGGCACGATGACCGAGTTCTTGACCTCCTGGGCCTTGGCCAGGCCGAGAATCTCGGTCCGGAAGTCCTCCCGCCGGTCCGACCAGCGCAGGCCGCCCCGGGCGACCCGGGCGAACCGCAGGTGCACGCCCTCGAACCGGGGCGAGTAGACGAACATCTCGAATTGCGGGCGCGGGGCCGGCAGGTCCGGCACCTCCTGGGCATTCAGCTTGAAGACCAGGTAGGGAACGTCGACCGAGCCGGTACTGAAGTAGTTCGTGCGCAGCGTGGCCGTGATCAAGCCCAGGTAGGACCGCAGGATCCGGTCTTCGTCCAGACTGGCGACGCCATCGAGTGCGCCGCCGATCTCCTCGGCGATGGCCTCCGTCCGCTCGGCCTCCCCGGCCTCCTTCGCCGGGTCGAACCGCGACTCGAACAGCGTGATGAGCAGCCGGGCAATGTGCGCGTTCGAGCGCAGCACGCCCTCGATGTAGTCCTGGCTGAAGGTCGCGTTGGCCTGCCGCAGGTACTTGGCGTAGGCGCGGAGGACGGCGACCTGACGCCAGCTCAGCTGCGCATCCAGGACCAGCGCGTTGAAGCCGTCGTCCTCGATCCGGCCGTTCCAGAGCGCCAGGAGCGCTCCCTCGACCTGCTCCCTGACCCGCTGATTGGAGATCAGGTCGCCCTGCTTGGCGGCGTCACTTGAGTCCAGCAGCGACCGGCGGCGCAGGCCGAAGTCGTAGATCCAGAACGGCTCCGCGGCCTGGAACTCATACGGATGCTCGTCGATCACATCCACGCCCATGTGCTGCAGCCGCGGCAGCACATCGGTCAGCGTGATCGGGCCCCCGGTCCGGTAGATCGTCAGCCGCCACACCCGCTCGGACGTATCGGGCACGTCGTCGTCGGTCTCGATCGGCACGCCGCCGATGTAGTCCTCCGACTCCCACAGCTCGAAGTCAACGTCGCCGCCGGACGCACGCAGCTCCAGGATCCTGGCGAAGTCCGTCACCGCGGCCGACGCCGGAACGTCGGTCTTGTAGGTGGGCGGGATCGAGTCGCCGATCTGAGTCAGCAGTTCCCTGGCGCGCTGCGGGCCGAAGACCCCCACTGCCTCGTCGGCAAGATCGTCGTCCCACGACCTGACCGCCGCGGCGACCGCGCGCTCGAGTGCGACCGGGTCGGCATCGGGCAGCTGGCGCCCGCGCTCAGCCCGGACAACCAGGTGCAGCCGGGCGACCGACGACTCGCCGACCTGGACGCTGTAGTCGACCTGCTGCGCGCCGAATGCCCGCTGCAGGATCTCCTGCGCGCGCAGTCGTACCTGGGTCGTGTACCGGTCGCGCGGCAGGTACACCAGGCAGGAGACATACCGGCCGTAGATGTCCTTGCGCAGGAACAGCCGGGTCTGGCGGCGCTCGCGCAGCACGTGCACGCCGGCGGTCATGGCGGCCAGGTCGGCCACCGACGTCATGAACAGCTCCTCGCGCGGGTAGAAGTCGAGTACCTCAGCGACTTCCTTGCCGTCATGGCTGTCGGCGGTCATCCCGGACAGCGCGAGTACCTCGGCCAGCTTGCGCCGCAGCACCGGGATGCCCTTGATGCTCTCGGCGAACGCAGCGTGCGTGTACAGGCCGAGGAACCGGTACTCCCCCGTGACGGTGCCATCCGGCCCGAGCCGCTTCACCGCGACGTAGTCCAGGTAGCTGGGCCGGTGCACGGTCGAGCGGGAGTTCGCCTTCGTGACGATCAGCCGCTGCGGCTCCAGTGCGCGCGCCTTCACGGCGTCGGGCAGGGTCGCGAACGCGCCGGGCCCGACCCGGTCGTGCCGCAGGATGCCGAGCCCGGTGCCGGGAACGGCGGTCAGCGCCATGCCGTCAGGGCCGGTCTCCAGGTCGTACTCGCGAAAGCCGAGGAACGTGAAGCGCGCGTCCGCCAGCCAGCGCAGCAGCTCGGCGATCTCAGCCGGGGAGTCGGCCCCGCCGTCGTCGCCCTCGGGCGACAGCACATCATCAGCCAGCGCCAGCGCCCGTGCGCGCATCCGCGGGTAATCCTCGACGGCAACCCGCACGTCGCCGAGAACCCGGCGCAGGTCGGCGGCGACCGTCTTCGCCTCGCCGTCGGCGAGCGTCGGGATCTCGATATGGGTCCAGGACTCGGTCAGCTCGTCGTAGCTGGACTCGCGGGCATCGGCCAGCGCGCCGCCGGGCTGTCCGCCGTCCGCCGGCCGGTCGCCGCCATCCGCCCGCTGACCGTCACCAGCCGCCTGGTGACCGTTGGCGGCCGCCTGCCGGTCGGGGTCAGCCGGCTGCTGACCGTCGTCAGTGACCGGCCCGATCACCTCGCGGAGCAGGCCGGCGACGTCGCGCCGGACGCGGAGCTGCGGGTGCACGACCAGCCGGGCTGACAGGCCGTGGTGCGCGAGCTCCATGGTGATCGAGTCGACCAGGAACGGCATGTCGTCCGTGACGATGTCGATGACGTCCGAGCTGGCGTCCAGCGCCGCCGCGCCGCCAGGCCTGACCTCGACCAGGGCCCGGCCCTGCGGTCGGTCCACCGCCATCCGGGCCTGCGCGAGCGCCGCGGCGGCGACCCGGTCGGCGCCCGCCGAGCCCAGGTCATCGACCTCTACATGCCGGTAATAGGCCCTGAAGAAGTTCGCGAGGTCGCCGACCTCAGGTGCCGGGTCGCCGGTCGCTGCTGCCTTGGCCAGCAAGCCGTATTTAGTGTCGGTCATGCCAGCGGCCAGCTTCTGGCCTGCCGCCGCGTGATTCGCTGCCCCGTGATTCGCTGGACCGTGGCTGGCGTCCCCGTAGGTGGCTCCACCATCCGACATGACTTTCCACTCCCTTAGCCGGCCTCATTGCCGTTATGACGCATGCAATCACAGCGAATCCCGCAATTCCCAGAGCAGCGGGTAATACCGCATCGGCACCCGCCGGTGAAGATACGGGGCACCGGTCGAGCCGCCGGTGCCGGATTTCGTGCCGATCTGCCGCTCCACCATCTGAACGTGCCGGGCCCGCCACAGCCCGGACAGCTCGTCGTGAGTCAGCAGGTCCTCCGCGAGCTGCCACAGATCGTCGTGATGCGGCCGGTCCCGTGCCACGCTGACCAGCGAGGCCAGGATCTCCTTGTCGGTGCTCACCGCGAGGCCGCGGGAGGCCAGCAGATCCACGTAGGCGTCCCACAGCGACGGCTCGGCCAGCCGGGTGGCGAGCCGGGCCCGCTCGTCCTCGGTGAGCGAGCGGAACCGCGCGACGAACCCCGGGTCCTTGGCCCCGGACAGGAACTCCAGCTCCCGGAACTGCACGGACTGGAAGCCGCTCGCCGGCGCCAGCGCGGCCCGGAACTCCAGGAAGTCCTGCGGCGTCATGGTTTCCAGCACATCGATCTGGCTCACAAGCAGGCGCTCGATGACGTGCACGCGGTGCAGCAGATGCCGGGCCAGCCAGGTCGGCCGGTCCTCGGCGTCCCGCGCCGCGGCCAGCCGGAGCCGGCCAGCATGGCGTCCCTGACCGCGGTCAGCTCGTGCAGCAGCTGCTTGAACCACAGCTCGTAGGACTGGTGCACGATGATGAACAGCAGCTCGTCGTGCGCGGGCGGCTCCACCTCGGGTACCTGCTGGGCGAGCAGCTCGGGCACCCGCAGGTAGCTGCCGTAGGTCAGCAGGCCGCCTTCCTCGCCGAAGCTGCGGCCCGGCCCGGCCGCCTTGCTCCCGCTCACGGCATCCCCCGCGCTCATGCTGTCTCCCGCGGCGCGAAGTAGGCGAGCACGTCCGGGTTGGCCAGCGCATCCCGGTCGGCGGCGTCAGCCACCGGCGTGCCCAGCAGGATCTTGCGCACCGGAACTTCCAGCTTCTTGCCCGACAGCGTGCGCGGAATCCCTGGCACCTCGTTGATCTCATCGGGAACGTGGCGCGGCGACAGCTCAGCCCGCAGCAGCGCGCGGATCTTGCCGGTCAGCAAGTCGTCGACGGCGTGACCGTCGGACGGCACGACGTACAGGATCAGCCTGCCGTCCTGGCCCAGCTGCCCGGTGTCGACGACCAGGCTGTCGGCAACCTCGGGCAGCCGCTCCACCACCCGGTAGAACTCGCTGGTGCCCATCCGCACGCCGCCCCGGTTGAGGGTCGCGTCCGAGCGCCCGTAGATCACGCAGCCGCCGTCCGGCATGATCATGATCCAGTCGCCGTGCCGCCACACGCCCGGATAGTCAGCGAAGTAGCTGGCCCGGTACCGCTCGCCGTCCGGGTCGTTCCAGAAGCCGACCGGCATCGACGGCATCGGCTGCGTGAGCACAAGCTCGCCGACCTCGCCGATCACCGCGTTCCCGGCCGGGTCGAAGGACTCGACTTTCGCCCCCAGGCACGGACCGGAGATGATCCCGGCGCGCACCGGCAGGATCGGAGCCGGCCCGACGAACCCCGTGCAGACGTCGGTACCGCCAGAGAACGAGCCAAGAATTAGCCCGGACGGGCGCGTTCCCAGCTCTTGATACACCCAGCGGAAACCTTCCGGTGGCAGCGGCGAGCCGGTGGAGCCCACGCCCTTCAGTGCCGACAGGTCGTTGCCGGCGGCCGGGCTCAGGCCGTCCTTCATGCAGGCAAGCAGGTACGGCGCGCCGGTTCCGGCATAGCTGACGCCCGCCGCGGCGATCAGCCGCCACAGCGCCCCGATGTCCGGGTAGACGGCGCTGCCGTCGTGCAGGACCACGGTCGCCCCGACCAGCAGGCCGCCGATCAGGTAGTTCCACATCATCCAGCCGGTCGTGGTGTACCAGAAGAACGTGTCCGCGCTGGTCAGGTCCTGGTGCAGGGCCAGGGCCTTGAGGTGCTCGAGCACGACCCCGCCGTGGCTGTGCACGATCGGCTTGGGCAGCCCCGTCGTCCCCGAGGAGTACACCACCCAGAGCGGATGCGAGAACGGCACGTCGGCGAATTCAAGCTCGGCCAGGCCGTTGTCTTCGCTAATCTCTTCCCAGCTCAGGACGGGAACGCCCGCCCGCAGTGCTGATGCTTCCGCCCCTTCGCCGAGATAGTCCACCATGATCACGGCGATCAGCCCGGGCAGCTCGGCCGCGATCGCGGTCAGCTCGGCGCGCCGGTCGAAGCGCTTGCCGTTGTAGACGTAGCCGTTGACGCCGAGCAGGACCGCGGGTGAGACCTGCGCGAACCGGTCGATCACGCTGTGCGCTCCGAAATCCGGCGAGCAGGACGTCCAGATTGCACCGAGGCTCGCAGTGGCGAGCATGGCGATCAGGGCCTCGGGTGAGTTCGGCAGGTAGGCAGCGACCCGGTCGCCGGCGCCGACGCCAAGGCCGGCCAGGGCGGCGCGGACGCGCGCCACCTGCTCGGTGAGCTCGCCGTGGCTGATGCGGCCCGCTCGGCCGGCTTCTGAGCTGTAGATGACGGCGATGTGCTCGGGATCGACATCGGCTCGGAGCAGCGCGTTCCTGGCGTAGTTGACCGTGCTGCCGGTGAACCAGGCGGTGTGCGGCATCTCGCCGGTGAGTACCGGACCGTCGCCGCGGGTGCCGAGCACCCCGAAGAAGTCCCAGATCGACGTCCAGAACGCGGCCGGGTCATCGACCGACCACTGCCACAGGGCCCGATACGAGGGAAGGCCGTCCGGGCCGGCCGTCGTGTCCGGCCCGCCGTGGTCGGCCAGCCACCGCGCGTAGCGGACGATCTCGGTGCTCTCCGCCGACTGTGCCGTCGGCACCCACAGGACCTCGCCGTAGTCGCTCCCAGCCGCCGGGGTCAGGTCACCCACGCCCTACGCCTTCCGCCTGTCGGCACGTTCGTCGGCACGTCCGTCAGCAGGTACTGGACTGATATATGCCATTACATCGCCAGTTTCCGTTGACACGCTGAGCCAAGATCGCTTCCAGCACACCCTGACGAGCTACAGCATAGGTGTCAACAGGTACCTGCCACCCCGGGCCGCAGGTGTGGCCAAGGTCACGGCAGGCGCTGCCGCGGATCCCGCTCGGCGGGGCGAGCCCGGCCCGGTCCGGCCGGACCGGACTGCCGCGGCAGCGGCCGGGACGGGGCGCAGAACCCGTTTAGGTGCTGCTCAGCCGGGAAGCTCCGCGCCACAACGCCAGCGCTGAGCTCAGCGCCGGCGGCACGACGGAGGCACCCATGGGGTACGTATTTCTGGTGGCGGTTCTCGTGACCGGAGGTGTCATCCTCTTCGCGGTGAGCCACTCTCGCCGCGAGAACCGGCTCGTTCCCCGGCCAACGCTGGTAGGCGCGCGCCGGACCCTGCAGCAGTCGCGGCATGTAGTGGTGTCCGGTGATCAGTGCGTCTGCGGCGGCATCCTCGGGCTGTCGGGGCGCGTCTCGGACAAGTTCGGGCCGCTGATCGGCTGTACCGGCTGCACGCGGTTCTGGACCGCCAGCGGCCACCGGATCCGCACGCGCCCGGTTCGGCGCCCGTCTCGGCCGGGCGCTCCGGTCGGCCAGAGTTCCCCGGTCGGCCAGACTCCGACGGACGAACCTCCCGGCTTTTAGCGGCCGGCCGGGACCTTGGTAAGCCGGTCGACGACGGCGACTACCTGGGCGGTGTCGGACAGATCGGCCAGCACCACATCGGCGCCGGCGTCGCGCAGCTCGGCCGCCGTGGACCTGCCGGTCGCCACGGCAAGGCAGCGGGCGCCGCCGGTTGCGGCCGCTTCGATATCGCGGACGGTGTCGGCGATATACACGGCCGCGTCGTCGCTGACTGGCGTGCCGTACTTGTCCCCGGCCTGGTTCTTGACCAGCAGCAGCAGCGAACCGCGCGGATAAGCGTCCGAGCCGTAGCCGCCGATCTCCAGGTCGAAGAACCGGTCCAGGCCGAACGCCTGCAGCTTGCAGATGGCGTTCGGCTTGATCGTGCCGGTCAGGACCGTCTGTACCACGTCCGGCTGGGCGGCGAGCGCCGCGACGGCGGCCTCCGCGCCGGGCAGCAGGCGGCCCTGCGCCAGCAGCTCGCCCTGCCGCTGCGTAAAGGCGGATTCCAGCTCCCAGCAGTACCGGGCGAGCAGCTCGGCGTCAGCGACCTCGTCGTCCCCGGTGGGAACGTCGTTCAGGTACAGCGACTCGAAGAAGATCTCGGTATCGCTGCGCCCGGCCAGCTGGGGCAGCGCCGCCAGTGAGCGGCCCGTCACCCGGCGGAACGCGTCCGCATACGCATCACGGGCGACCCGGCCGACGTCAATCAGGGTCAGGTCGATATTCCAGAGAACCAGGCGGTCGATGGCGCACCTCCGGCGCGGACTCCTCGGACGCACAGGCCGCGCTGCCGGGTGGCTGCTGTCGCAGCCAGCCGCGCGGCCAGGGTAGCGGCCTGCAACTGAGCGTACCTGCCGGATCGGACATCCGACGCAATCGCCTCAAGATTCGCCGCGAAACCGGAGCTGCGGCGCGATGGATGCCTCCCTGAGGGGGTCAGGACCCCACTCATGAGGCATCCACGGCTCCGGCGAGCGCCGGTCAGCCCATGTGCGGGTACCGGTAGTCAGTCGGCGGGGCCAGCGCCTCCTTGATCGTCCGGGCGTTCACCCAGCGGATCAGGTTGAAGATCGAGCCGGCCTTGTCGTTGGTGCCGCTGGCGCGGGCGCCGCCGAACGGCTGCTGCCCGACGACAGCCCCGGTCGGCTTGTCGTTGATGTAGAAGTTCCCGGCCGAGAACCGCAGCTTCTCGCTGGCGGCCGCGATAGCGGCCCGGTCCCCGGCGATGATCGAGCCGGTCAGCGCATACGGCGCGATGTCCGCGGCCTGCGCGACGACTGCCTCGTAATCCTGGTCCTCGTACACGTGCACGCCGAGAATCGGGCCGAAATACTCCCGGACGAACATCTCGTCCGTCGGGTCGGTCGATTCCAGCACGGTGGGCTGCACGAAGTAGCCGACCGAATCGTCGGTCGTCCCGCCGGCCAGCACCGAGACCGAGGCGCGGTCCCGAGCCCTGGCCAGCGCGTCCCGGTGGCGGCCGAACGCCCGCTCGTCGATCACGGCGCCCATGAACAGCGACAGGTCAGCGGAGACGTCGCCCATGCTCAGGCCCTCGGTCGTGCCGATCAGCTGGTCCTTCGCCTGAGTCCAGACGCTGCGCGGGATGTAGGCACGGGAGGCGGCCGAGCACTTCTGCCCCTGGTACTCGAAGGCGCCCCGGACCAGCGCGGTGACCAGGACGTCCGGGTCAGCCGACGGATGGGCGATCACGAAGTCCTTGCCGCCGGTCTCGCCGACCAGCCGCGGGTAGCCGCGATAGCCAGCGATGTTCTCCCCGACGCTCCGCCACAGATGCTGGAAGGTGCCGGTCGAGCCGGTGAAATGGATGCCGGCCAGATCCGGGTGCGGCAGCGCGACCTCGGATACGGCTGTCCCGTCGCCGGTCACCATGTTGATCACTCCGGGCGGCAGCCCGGCCGCCTCCAGCAGGCGCATCAGGTAGTGCGCCGACAGCTGCTGGGTAGGCGACGGCTTCCACACCACGACGTTGCCGAGCAGCGCCGGAGCGGTCGGCAGGTTCGCCGCGATCGAGGTGAAATTGAACGGGGTGATCGCCAGCACGAAGCCCTCGAGCGGCCGGTACTCCAGCCGGTTCCAGCTGCCGGGGGCGTTCGCGGGCTGCTCGGCCAGCAGCCGCCGGGCGTAGTGGACGTTGTAGCGCCAGAAGTCAATCAGCTCGCAGGCGGCGTCGATCTCGGCCTGATAGGAGGACTTGGACTGCCCGAGAACGGTCGCGGCGTTGATCTGCTGCCGCCACGGGCCCGCGAGCAGGTCCGCGGCCTTCAGGAAGATGGCGGCCCGGTCATCGAACGACAGCGCCTGCCAGCCGGGAGCCGCCTGCCGCGCGGCCTCGATGGCCGAGCGCACGTCCTGGCTCGTGGCGTTCCGCAGCTGGCCCAGGACGTGCCGGTAGTTGTGCGGCTGAACGACGTCGACGGGCTCGCCGCCGCCGTGCCGCTGCTCGCCGCCGATCGTCATGGTCAGCTCGGCCTGCTCGCCGGCCAGCTCCTTGATCTTCCGCTCCAGCGCCCCGCGCTCCGGGCTGCCCGGCGCGTACCCCCTGACCGGCTCGTTCCCCGGAATAGGGACATTAGTGACGGCATCCATGGCGGATCGCTCCTTGCTTTCCCGGCATCAGTGGCGGCAGATCCATCGTGCCATGACCGCCCAAATCGAGCCTCAGCCACCCGGTGCGCAGGTCAGCGGCCTCCGGCACCAGCCGCTGCGGTGGCCGGCGAGCGCTTAGTCCCCGGCGCCGGCCAGGAAACCGAGCTCCTGCGTGGCGTACCACTGAAGCTCGAAGCCCTCAGCGCCGTCCACGACGAACCTGGCGTCATCATCCCCGGCATCGGCGGCCGGCAGCGCCGCCACCGCGGCGGCGATCTGGCTGGCGGCGGTGGTGTCGTCGACGTGACCGGCGGCGACATCCCGGACGCGGATCGCCGCCGTGACCCGGACGAGGGCCGCTCGTCGAAGTCCGTGCCGGCAGCCGCGATCTGCTTGTCGGTTACCTCGGCCGCGAGCACCACGCGGCGGCGCGGCGCGGCCGGGTCCGCTGCCAGCAGCCGCAGGGACTCGCGCGCCGCGTGCATCAGCGCGACGTACTCGAGTTCCTCGATGTCGCCGCTGGAGTACCACTCGCGCAGCGCCGGCGTCACGGCGTAGCCGCGTACCGGCGCCGGCTCGATCGTGCCGGCACGCAGCAGCTCGGCAACGGCAGACAGAGTGGAAGGCAGGTAGACGCGCACAGCAGGCCCCGAAGCACGGCGAAGTAGAGCCTTGAGTCTGTCAGCCTGGCTGCCGCTAAGTCAGCCAAATGACGTCTCTGTCAGGCGAGCTCGCCCGCCAGCGCGGCTGCCGCCGACGGCCGCGATGACGGCGGCCACGGCTCCCTCCAGCGACTCGTGCTCCCAGACGCGGACGACTTGCCAGCCGGCCGCCGTCAGGGCCGCGTCGGCTGCCTGATCTCGCTCGACGTTCCGGGCCAGCTTCGGCGCCCAGTACCAGGTGTTATTGGCGGGCTGGGTGCCGTGCTGCGGGCAGCAGTGCCAGAAACAGCCATCGACGAACACCGCCACCCGCCGCGCGGTGAACGCGATGTCCGGCCGCACTCGCGCGCCTGCCAGGTCCAGCCGGAAGTCCTTGCGGTAACGGTAGCCGCGGGCGTGCAGAGCGCGCCGCAACGCCAGCTCGGGCTTGGTGTCGCTGCGCCGGTTCGCGCGCATGTTGGCTGAGCGTCCGGCATTGAGCGGCTGCGGATAGTCGGCCACAGCCGCTAAGGCTAGTCCGGTAAGACCCCTCATTCCGGCGGGAACGCGGCAGCACCACCCCCGGCCGTCAGCCGGCTCGGGCTGGCCTAGGCGAGCCGGACCCTGAGCAGCCCGGCGACCCGCTCCGCGGTGCCGCCGGCATCACTGTGCAGCACACCGGTGAAGCCAAGCTGCTCGGCGGCGGTGATGTTCGCCCCGATGTCGTCGACGAACACGCACTCCTCCGGCTCAAGGCCGAGCAGCCCGGCCGCGTGCAGGAAGATCCGCGGCTCCGGCTTGCGCATGCCCACCTCGGAGGAGATGACGACGGCGTCGAACATCTCGGGAAACAGCTCGGTCGGGTAGCTGCCGCCCCAGGAGTTGGACAGCAGGCCGGTCGGCACCCCGTCAGCGTGCAGCCGCCGGAAGAGCGCCACCATGGCCTCGTCGAGCACCGAGCCGGCGAACATGCGGGCCAGCAGACCCGGCCCGGCGACCGGGCCGCCGTCCTCGAGCACGAGCTCTCGGGCCAGCGCCAGCTCGAACTCGTCGTTCGTGCACTCGCCCCGCTCCAGGGCGTGGATCGGGTTGGTGTCCTGCTGGCCGTCGGCGTAGGCCTGTTTCACCCACTCCCGCATGACCGCGACGTAGCTGGCGCGGTCGATGCCCTCCGCGGCCAGCCACGCATTGACGCTGTCCGAGATGGGGTTGGTGAGGACGCCGCCCCAGTCCGTGATCACTCCGCGCAGTTCAGCCACAGCCTGATGGTAAGCGAGGCCCTGAGCCGTGCTCGCCGGCCGGGCTGCTGACAGAATCGGCGGCATGGATCAGCGCACAGCGGTAGTGACGGGAGCAAGCAGCGGAATCGGCGCGGCGACGGCCGTTCAGCTCGCCGAGGCGGGGTACCGGGTGGTGCTGACCGCCCGGCGCGCCGACCGGCTCGCTGAGGTCGCTGACCGCATCACGAGCAAGGGCGGCGACGCTCTGGTACACGAGCTGGACGTGACCGACCGGCCGGCCGTCGACGCGCTCGCGGCGGCGCTGGACCGGTGCGACGTGCTCGTGGCGAACGCCGGCGGCGCGATCGGCGCCGACACTGTCGCCACCAGCTCGGCCGCGGACTGGCAGGCGATGTTCGACGTGAACGTGCTCGGCGTCCTGAACACCGTTCAGGCGCTGCTGCCTAAGCTCGTCGCGACTGGCGCAGGCTCGATCGTGCTCATGGGCTCCACCGCCGGGCTGATCAGCTATGAGGGCGGCGGCGGCTACGTGGTCGCCAAGCACGGCACCCATGCGATCGCCGAGACCCTGCGGCTCGAGCTGTTCGACCAGCCTGTGCGGATCATCGAGATCGCGCCCGGCATGGTCAAGACCGATGAGTTCGCGGTCAACCGCTACCGCGGTGACGCCGGCAAGGCCGCCGCCGTGTACGCGGGGGTGAAGGAGCCGCTCACCGACGCCGACGTGGCCGACGCAGTGGTCTGGTCCGTCACCCGGCCAGCGCACTTCAACGTGGACCTGATGGTAATCAGGCCGCGGGCGCAGGCAGCGCAGTACAAGGTTTTCAGGGAGCAGTAACCGCGTCCGAATGAGTTGGCCCAACCGGGGTACCTCGCCGCCCCGGAGGCAGCCATGACAGATGACGCTAAGACCCGCTTTACCGCTCGTTCGTCACATCGGTTGATAGTCACCGCTCTCGCAGCCTCGGCCGCTCTGGTCACCGCGACCACAGCCTGGGCCGGGACGGCACTCGCCGCTCAGTCACCAAGCAGCACCCAGTCCCCGTCCGCCAGCGCGGCGCCGACCTCGAGCTCGCCCGCGCCGTCCGCGTCGCCGACGCCCGAGCCTTACTCCTGCGCGCCTAACGGCCCGGCGGGCAGCCAGACGATCTTCGGCACCTTCGGCGACGCCAGCGTCATCGGCTGGACCGGGAACACCCAGGCGGTCGTCGCGTGCCTCGGCGGCAGCTTCTTCGTCGACACCAGCCCCGCCGACGCCGGGCCTGGCAGCGCCAGCACCGCCGCCGTAACGGGCACCAGCTATGGCTACGGCATCTACAACGACACGGCGACGACGTGGACCAACGCCGACGGATACCTGCCGGCGCTTGTCACCACCTTCGATGCTGACGGCGCCCGCATCTCGATCACGAACTTCGGCGACAGGGACGTGATCGGCGGGCACAACTACGTCGTCATCTACTCGCGAGTGCAGGTGACAAACCCTACGGGCAGCGCGCTGACGGTTAATCCGGCGGCTACAGCGGGCCTCGTTCCCCTCGCCAATGTCTCTAATACAGTGCCGGCGCACGCCACCGTGGATCACGACTACGCCGTCGTCTCCAACGAGTTTGGCGGCAGCTATGCCGCGCCGTCGGCGGCGGCGCTGGTCGCGGCCGGCGGTTACAGCCAGCATTTCGCGCACATGCGCGCGTACTGGAATGCACAGCTCGCTGGCATCGCGCAGATTCAGCAGCTGCCGGACCAGAGCCTGACCGACGCCTACCGCACGGGCTTCATCTACACCCAGATCATCCGGTCCGGTGACGAGCTCAAGACCGGCGCGAACGGCTACGACAAGGAGTTCAGCCACGACGTCATCGGCATCCTGGCGAATCTGTTCACCCAGGGCTACACCAGCGGCGCGCACGGCCTCCTGGACCGCGCCCGGTACGTGATCGGCACCCAGACCCAGTACGACGACGGCGTCTGGACCTACCCGTGGGTGTGGGCGATCTACCTGCTCAAGACCGGCGACCTGAGTTTCGTCAAGGCCAACTTCGACACCGAGGGGCCGGCTGGCGCCACTGAGCCGAGCATCGAGGACACCGCGCACCTGATCGCGACCGACCGGACCGGACCGGGCGGGATCATGGAAGAGACCAGCGACATCGACGCCAACGGCTACTGGACCATCGACAACTACGAGGCACTGATGGGCCTGGCGGCCTACCGGTGGCTCGCCGACCAGGTCGGCAACACCGCGCAGGCGAGCTGGGCCGCAAGCCAGTACAACAGCCTCCTCGCCGCGACCAGCAAGACGCTGGACGCGACGATCTCGGCCAGCCACCTGAACTATCTGCCGTGCTCGATGATCGAGCCGAACACCGACAACCGGTGCGCCAACGCCGAGGACGCCAACTGGGCCGCGCCGTTCCTGTTCGGCCGGTGGGCGTGGGACGGGTACCTGTTCGGCGCGAAGCTGACCGGTCCCGGCATCAGCCTGATCAACGCGACCTACTCCTACGGCTTCAGCCGGCTGGCGGGCAAGCTGCCGCCGGACACCTTCGGCGGCTACCCCACGCAGTACTACAGCACCGCCTACAACGCCGGCTACGGCGAGTGGGGCCTGGCCAGCACGCAGTACCGGGATCAGGGCATCCTCAGTTACGAGTTCATGATCGCGGACGGGCAGAGCGGCCCGTACTCGTGGTGGGAAAGCCAGCAGTTCCCGAACCCGGGCTCGCCCTGGACCGGCACCCATCCCGAAGCCGGCAACGGCTCGTCACCGCACGCGTGGGGCATGGCCAACGCCAACATGGTCCTGCTCGACTCACTGGCGGCGCAGCGCGCGGACGGCAGCCTGATCGTCGGCCGCGGCGTTCCGAACAGCTGGGTCCAGCCAGGCAAGGTCATCCAGATCGCGCACTTCCCCACCACCGACGGGCGGCACATCGGCCTTACCATCAGGGTGAAGGGCCTCGCCGTCACCCTGACGCTGACCGGTCAGCGGCCCTCCGGGCCCGTGCTGTTCCAGCTGCCGGCCTTCGTCGGCAACATCGCCCACGCGAGCGCCGGAGTAGTGAGCGGCAAGACCGGCACCGTCACGATCAGCCCGTCCACTCCGACCGTTACCGTGACGCTGGCACACTCGGCCGCCAGCTAACCCCCGGAGGAAACATGGAATACCGGACTCTCGGCCGCAGCGGGTGCGCGGTGTCCAGCCTGTGCCTGGGCAGCATGACCTTCGGTGCCGAGACCGCGCAGGACGTGGCGCACCAGCAGCTCGACCGGTTCACCGAGGCGGGCGGCACGATGGTCGATACCGCGGACGTCTACGGCGACGGCAGGTCGGAAGAGATCATCGGCCGCTGGCTGGCCCAGCGGCCGGCCGACGTCACCGACCCGGTCGTCCTGGCGACCAAGGGCCGCTTCCCGCTGACGCGGGCGCCGAACGCTTCCGGGCTGTCGGCGCGTCATCTGACCAGGGCACTCGACGACTCGCTGGGGCGCCTCGGCGTGGACAGCGTCGACCTGTACCAGGTGCATGCGTTCGACGCGCTGACGCCGCTAGAGGAGACGCTGCGGACGCTGGACGGCTTCGCCCGGGCCGGGAAGATCCGCTATTACGGGCTGTCCAACTTCACCGGCTGGCAGCTGACCAAGGCGGTTCATCTGGCCCGGGCACTGAACGTGGCCGGCCCGGTCACGCTGCAGCCGCAGTACAGCCTGCTGTCGCGCGAGATCGAGTGGGAGATCGTGCCGGCAGTGCTCGACGCCGGGCTCGGCATGCTGCCCTGGAGCCCGCTCGGCGGCGGCTGGCTGTCCGGCAAGTACAAGCGCGACCAGCGGCCGGGCGGCGCTACCAGACTCGGTGACGACCCGGGCCGCGGCATGGAAGCGTGGGATCGCCGCGGCACCGAGCGCAACTGGGACGTTATCGACGCCGTCCAGAAGGTCGCCGAGGACAGGGGCGTGAGCATGGCCGAGGTGTCCCTGGCCTGGGTGACGGCGCGCCCGGGGGTCAGCTCCACGATCATCGGAGCCCGCAGCCTCGAGCAGCTGGAGGCCAATCTGCGCGCCGCCGGTCTCCGGCTGAGTGACGCCGAGACGAGCGCTCTGGACGCCGCCAGCGAGCCGCAGATCGCCGATTATCCGTACGGCGAGCTCGGCGTCGACCAGCGTGGGCGCGACCTGGCCGGATAACGAGCAGGGAACGGCGGAACCGGCAGCCTGCGACAACCCTCGCCGAGTGCGCCGTTTTGACTAGGATGCCCACGTGATGACGGGGCTGACCCAGGCAGAAGCAGCGCAGCGAGCAGGCCTGCTGCTGGTTGACTCCTACCAGGTATTCCTGGACCTGACCGGTGACGGCGAGAGCGTGCGGTCCCGGACGGAAATCCGGTTCAGCTGCCGCGAGCCGGGTGCCGCCTCGTTCGCCGACCTGGACGCGATCGCCGTGCACGAGGTGACTCTCAATGGCGTGCCAGTCGACCCCGGGCTCATCGACGGCGGGCGGCTGCCGCTGCACGACCTGGGCGCCAGCAATTCGCTGACCGTCGACGCCACCATGGCGCTGGCTGGCACCGGCAGCGGGCTGAGCCGCTACACCGACCCGGCTGACGGCGCCCGGTACATCCTGGCCAACTGCTTCCCGACCGCCGCGCCGCGCGTTTTCTGCTGCTTCGACCAGCCGGACCTGCGCGCCGCCATCACGCTGATCGTGACGGTGCCCGCCGGCTGGACGTGCGTCGCCAACGGCGAGGTGCTGCATCAGCCCGACGACGGGGCGGCCGGCGTGTGGCGGTTCTCGACCGTCGGCGCGATGAAGCCGTATGAGTTCACGTTCTGCTGCGGGTCGTTCGTCAGCGTTCCTGAGGCTGCTGCGGCCCCGGCTGCGGCTGCTGCGGCCCCGGCTGCGGCTGCTGCGGCCCCGGCTGCGGCGGCTGCGGCCCCGGCTGCGGCGGCGGCCCCGGCTGCGGGTGGCGGTGCGGGCGACGGTGCGGGCGACGGATCGCGGCGGCTGGCCGTGCACTGCCGGGCCTCCCTGGCCGGCTCCCCGGACTGGCCCGGATCGGCGCCGTCGTCAGCGCCGCCCTGGACTACTACGAGGAATACCTGGGCGTTCCCCGCCCCTATGACAAACTCGACATCGTCTTCGCTCCTGAACTCGGCCCGCTGGCCATGCAGCTGCCAGCGGTCATGTACGTCAGCGAGACCCTGCTGCAGCGCGCGGCCGATCCCGAGGATGAGCACGTAGCCGTCGTCCTCGCGCACGAGGCGGCCCATCTGTGGTTCGGCTGCCTGGTCGAAGGCAGCTGGTGGGATGACCTGTGGCTGGCCGAGGCGCTGGCAAGCTATCTGAGCTATGCCGCGGCCGCAGCCGTGCTCGGCAGGCCGGATGCGTGGGCCGACTTCGGCATGACCGGCGAGGCCAGCGCGTACCAGGCTGACAGCCTGCCGGGCACTCAGCCGGTCTCCTCTCCGGTCGACTCCGCCGCGAACGCGCTGACCAGGCCGGCCGCGATCACCTACTCGAAGGGGACCGCGGTACTCCGGCAGCTGGCCGCGGTGATCGGCGAGGCGGCGATGCGGGCCGGGCTGCACGACTATCTGTCCCGCTACGGCTGGGCGACCACGTCGCTGAGCTATCTCATCGAGTGCTGGTCCCGAGCCTGCGGCCGGGATCTGACCGGCTGGGCGGACCAGTGGCTGCTGCAGGCAGGCGTCAACGCGCTGCGGCCGCAGATCACCGTCGGCCCCGACGGTGTCATCACCTCACTCGCCGTCGTGCAGGACGCGCCGGCGACGGCCGCACCCAGGGCAGGCGCGGCCGGGCCGCTGCGCGCGCATCAGCTCACGGCCGGGCTGTACGAGCTGGATGGCTCGCAGCTGAAATGCATCCGCAGGGTTCCGGTCGCGCTGGCCGGGGAGTGGACCCACGTACCGGAGCTGACCGGCACCCGGATGCCCGCGGCGATCATCCTGAATGACGCCGATCAGACGTTCGCGACGATCAGCTTCGACCCGGCTTCCTGGACGTCACTGGTCGCCTGTGCCCTGGACGTCGGCGATCCGCTGGCGGAATCGGTCTGCTGGAACGCCGCCTGGCAGCTGGTCACCGCGGCGCAGCTGGATGCCGAGGAGTTCGCCGCGATCGTTGCCCGCCGGATGATGCCTGGCCATCTGGCCATCGGGCTGGAGCAACTGCTGGACCGCGCGGTCACCGGCGCCGACTTCTACGCCCCTCCAGAGCAGCGGGCGGCGGCGCTCCAGAACCTGGCGGGAGCCGCGCTGTCGGGCGCCGAGTGCGGCCTGCCGGGCAGCCGGGATCAGCGCATACTCGCCCGCGGCTACGCGACCTGCGCGGATAGTTCCGCGCAGCTGGACCTGCTCCGGTTCTGGCTGGCCGGCCGGTCACTGCCTGCCGGACTCGAGCTCGACCTCGACCTGCGGTTCGCCATGCTCTCCGGCCTCGCGGCCCGCGACCTGCTCAGCGACACGGACCTGGCCGACTACGCTGCCGGCGACCCGGTCGGCGGCGACAGCAGGCTCGCCACGCTGCGCGCCCGCCGGCCCACGGCGGAGGCCAAGGAAGAAGCCTGGGCTGCTGCACTCGCCCCGGATCAGCCGCAGCGGCTGGCCCGCGCGCACGCCGAGGGGATCTGGGTGCCGGGCCAGGAGAAGGTGCTGGAGGGCTTCCGCGAGCGCTATTTCACCGAGGCGCTGCCGGCCCTGGCCGGGCACGACTCGCGCACGGCGCAGCGACTGGCCCGCGCGCTGTACCCGGCCGTCCTGGCCGACGACGCCACCATCGCCGCCACCGTCGACGCGCTCGCGCGGATCCGCGAGGACGACCCCGTTCGCATCGTCCTGCTGGAGAAGGCCGCGCTGCTGCAGCGCGGGATCACGGCCCGGGCGCGCTGACGCGGTCAGGGCTCATCAGAGCGACCGCAGCAGGTGCCCGCCGACCGCCAGCGCCGTGCCGGCCACCAGCAGGAGAGCGAACCCGTCGGTCGTCCGCCAGCGGACCGACTTCAGCAGCAGCGCGAACGGCTCGGCGGGCGCTGACCGGGCGTCGCGCAGCAGAGCCAGCGCCCGGCCGCAGCCGTGCGCGGCCCCGATCAGCGCGGCCAGCACGACTGCCCCGGCGATGTCGCCAGCGCTGAGGCACAGCAACGGCAGCAGGCCGAAGGCGGCGTAAGGGTTGCGGGTCAGCCAGCCGGGCCCCAGTATCGCGCCCCAGATCAGCACTCGCCGCCGGTCGCCGGCCGCGATCACGAGTTCCTGCGGTACCTGCCAGCGACGGCCGGGAGGGGGCGGCCACGCCCGGCCGGAGAGCTCCAGCAGGCCGTAGCACAGTCCGTAGGCCGCCGCGGCAAGGCAGGCCAGCGCCCGGACCGAGCCCGCCGGGGCGGCAATGTCTGCCAGGGCTGCCACCGAGCCGAGCACGAGACCGACCGCGGCCCAGATCACCACTGCCGGGATCATGTAAGCGGCCAGCGCGAAGCTGACCCTGGCGGCCCTTCCGACCGGAAGGGCGGCGGACAGTGAGGCCGCCGAGTTCGCGCCTCAGGGCGAGTAGGCCTTCTCGTAGCCGTTCCCGCCCGCCAGCAGCACGGCCAGCACCGCCAGCACGCCGAAGCCGCCGTCCGCCAGCCAGCCGACCGCCAGCCAGCCGACCGCCAGGCCGGCCAGCACGGCCGTCGCGGCAGCCACCAGCCGGACCGGCCCGCGATCCAGCGCGATCATCGAGCTGCGCTTACCGAGCTGCGTCGTGCGGCACCGCGGCGCTGTTCTGGATCTGCTCCAGCTGAAGCTCCGACTGCTGGAGGCGCTGCTGCTCGGCCCGGACGTCCTTGCCGGTCAGGCACTCACAGCACACGCACCTGCTCAGGCAGGTGCACCACTTATGGCAGCCGCCCTTGCCGATGCAGTCGTAGCAGACCTTGTAGCCGTAGCCCTTGCCGATGCCCATGCAGGCAATCCAGGTTCCGCGCGGCCATTCGCAGCGGTAGCCCTGCCTGTTGAAGCAGTCGCTGGTGAACGAGCCCTTGCACAGATGGTGGTCCTTGGGGCAGCCATGATGCGGGCAGCCATCGCAGCGCCTGGTGGGGCCGCAGACACAGGCCTCGGCGAGCGCAGGCCGTTCGCCGACCGCGAGCGCGGCTATCCCGGTAGCGCTGCCGATCACCACGTTCCGCAGCGCATCGCGGCGGCTGACCCGCCGGACCACGCGCTCGGCCAGGTCTCCGACCGTGGTGTCGAACTGCTGGCCCGCTCGCCGGATTCTCATCACACTGCCTCGCTTTCCCTGGCCCGTACTGTGCTGGCGAACGAGCGGATCTCAGCGGCCTCCCTGGCCACCCCGGCGGACCGCACGACACCGGTGCCGTCGACGGCCACCAGCAAGGGCGTTCCGGTCGCCCGGTAGCCGGCCACCTCATCAGCGCTGACCGGGCGGCCGATCTCCAGGGTCGTCGCCTGGAACGCCGCCGAGATGGTGAGATAACTCGGCGGGTCGGAGATCAGCAGCAGGATCCGCAGGCCAGTCAGCTCTCCATCGGCCTGCAGCGTGGTGAGGTTACTGACGAGCTGCTCGCAGGCCGGACAAGTCGGGTCGACGAACGCAAGGAGGACGGGCTGACCTCCGCCAGGCCGCAGCTGACTAAGCTGACCGCCGGGCACCCTCTCGTACCGGAACGGCGCGGCCGCGCTGCCCACGACCGGCCCCAGGTCCGCCGGGTGACCGCCTCTCCCGAGCAGGCCCCCGAGCTGGCGGTAGACCACCACGACCAGGGCTCCGAGACCGAACAGCAGCGCCCATTGCGCTACCTCCAGGTACACCGGTATGTGCATCAGCCCGCCATTCCCGGTCGCGCTTGCGCCAGTGGGACGCCGTCCGACGCCAGGAGCGCCTTCGCGGCAGTAAAGGCCGCGGCTGCCACGATGATGGCCGCCGCGACGAGAAGCAGGTGAGCGGTCAGGCCCAGCTGCAGGCGGCCAGGCGGGACGGGCCCGGTTGCCAGCACGGCCACCGCGAGGAGCAGCAGCGCCTGCGCGATGTTACGCAGGCCGAACTCCCGCCGGGTCAGCGCACCGAAGCAGCGGCACGGCCGGCCGCGATGACGCGCGTAACCGAGGATCGCCACAACTGCGAACCCGCACGCGAGAGCCAGCACAGCCAGATTCATCCAGCGCAGAGCCGGCCAGCACAGGCTGACGGCACCGGCCGCGAGCTCAATCGCGGCGACAGCGGCCGCCGCGGCGGTGACTCTGCCGGCGATGCCGGACGGCAGGCCCGCCGGGACGAAGATCCGGATCGCGGCTCCGAAGCCGGCCAGATCCGCCAGCTTCGCCCCGCCTGCGATCAGCAGCAGGACCGCGAGCGCGGTCTTGGCGGCGAACAGCACGACGGTCATCGGCTGGCCGCCAGCGCGGTGACCGGCAGCCCGGCGAGCTGACGCAGCTTCGTTACCTGCCAGTCGTAGTTGACCAGGCTTGATCCGCGGACCAGGCCAGCCGAGTCGACGAAGATCAGGAACGGCCCGACCCGGACGTTGTAGTCCGCGTACAGCGCGGGCGACCCGGTGAGCACGGTCATGCCCGCCAGGCCAAGCTCGGCCAGCAGCGGCTCGGCGATCGGATTCGGCTGCCGGAGCAGCAGGACAACCTCGGTTGCCGGATCGGTGGCCAGCAGCTCGTGCAGGCCCTCGAGGACCGGCGTGAACGATTTGATGGAGTGATCGGCAAAGACGATGAGCTGCAGCGATCCGGCCGGCGGAGAGGAATGCACGACGCCCGCAGAATCGCGCAGGTGCCACCGGGGCGCCTGCATTCCGGTCACCATGCCGTCACGCTCGATCGACTCCGGCGCGGACAGCCGCAGATGCGCGACTCCGAGCAGGGCCAGGACCGCGGCCACGCACAGCAGCGCAGCGCACACCGTGAAGACCACGGCCGCGATCACGGCAGGAACACCCGCCGCGGCCGGAAGTACTCGAACATGGCTTGAACAAACCAGTTCAGCCGGGCCGGGTCAAGCAAAAACACACCGCACTTTGATCAGCAGCGCTCTGCGTCAGCCATTGCCGACTTTGCATCCGGAGCAGCGCTTTCTCCGCCCCTTATCGCGCGATTAGCGCCTTGCGTACCGCACGGAAAGGATGAAAAGTCGCGGATCTGGCCCCGGGCACCGCCGGGCGGGGCCGCCCAGCGGCCGCTTAGTCGGTCTGGGTCACCTTAGACAGGCCCCGCGGCTTGTCCGGGTTGATGCCAAGCCGCCGTGCCAGCGCCTCGGTCAGCAGCTGGCCGGGGACGATAAGGCCGATCGGCGCCAGCCATTCCGGCAGGGCCGGACCCGCCAGAGCGGCTGTGCAGGCCGCCGCCAGCGCCGCGCCGCCGCCGATCCCGAACGCGCTCGCCCCCGCCCCGGTCACCCGCCGGGCGAGGTCAACCGTGCCGGCCAGCGTCGGCCCGGAGTCAGCCGCGACCACGATCGCCGGGGTCTCGGCATCCACGACGGCGATCGGCCCGTGCAGCAGGTCGGCGTAGGACAGCCCCATCGCGTGCAGGTAGCACGCTTCCTTCAGCTTGATGGCCAGCTCCAGCGCGGCCGCGTAGGCCATCCCCCGGCCGGACACCACGACACCTGGCACCTTCGCCAGCGCTGCGACCATCGGCTCCAGGTCGGCTGGCTGAGCGAGCAGCTCGGCGATCGCGTCCGGCACTGCGCGCAGCTCACCGGCGTCGAGCGGCGCACCGAGACCGAGGCCGAGCACGGCGAGCGCGGCCAGCTGGGTGGTGAACGTCTTGGTCGCTGGGACGGCCCGCTCGATCCCGGCCTGCGTCACGAACGCGACATCGGCGGCCTGCGCCAGCGGCGAGGACGCGCCGCCGTTCGTGATGGCCATGGTCCGCGCGCCGCAGTCTTTCGCCCAGGCCAGCGTCTCGACGATCTCCTCGGTCCGGCCGGACTGCGACAGCGCCACGGCCAGCACTCCGGACAGGTCGATCCGGGCCCGGTAGGTCGTGGCGATCGACGGCGCGGCCAGTGCCGTCAGGCGGCCGGCGTGCGCCTGAATGAGGTAGCTCCCGTACACCGCCGCGTTGTCAGACGTCCCCCGGGCGATGAACAGCACCGTCCTGGTGTCGGCCGCCAGTGCCGCGACCTCGTCCCGGCGGGGCAGCAGCGCCTCGATAGTGTCCCTGAGTGCCCCCGGCTGCTGCTCGATCTCCGCGCGCATCAGCGAGCGCCCGGCCACGTTCTGATGCTGCATGGGGGTCCTGGTTTCCCTTCGCTCAGGCCTGCACAGCCGCCAGCGTTGCGGCGGCGCCATCTGTATACACCAATTGCCCGGCAATCCACGTCGCTCGGGTGCGCAGCCCCGGGCTCAGCCAGACCAGGTCGGCGGCAGCCCCGGCGGCCAGCCGGCCGAGATCAGGCCGGCCGATGAGGTCCGCCGGGATCCTGGTGGCCGCCGCCACCGCAGCAGGCAGTGCCAGTCCGCAGCGCACCGCGTTCGCGACGGCCTGGTCGAGCCGGAGCGCTGAACCCGCCAGAGTGCCGTCGGCGCGCACCGGCGGCGCGCTCTCGCCTGGCGGCAGGGTGATCTCCTGGCCGCCGAGCAGGTACTGGCCTGGCGCCATGCCAGCCGCCGCTGCCGCGTCGGTGACCAGCGCGATGCGGCCGGGCGCGGCACGGAATGCCAGGCCGCAGACCGGTTCGGCCACGTGGTGCAGGTCCGCGATGAGCCCGCTGGTCAGCCGCTCGTCAGTGAGCGCCTGGCCGACGACGCCAGGCTCCCGGTGGTGCAGACCCCGCTGCGCGTTGAACAGGTGGGTCACCATCCGGGCGCCCTGCCCGGCCGCGGCCGCGACCTGCCCGGCCGTGGCGTCGGTGTGCCCGATGCTGACGAGGATGCCGGCGGCGGCCAGCTGGTCGACTGCCGCCAGCGCGCCGGGCCGTTCCGGCGCCAGCGTGACCAGCCGCAGCAGGCCGCTGCCTACCTCGATCAGCCCGGCGACCGCGGCCGGATCCGGGTCGGTGATCCAGGCCTGGTTGTGCGCCCCGCGACGGGCGGGCGAGATGAACGGACCCTCCAGGTGCACGCCCAGCACGCGCGCCCCGGTCGCCGGCAGCTCCGGCACGAACGCGGCGGCGCGGCGCAGCGCCTCCGCCAGGACGGCGACCGGCGCCGTGATCAGCGTCGGGGCGAACGAGGTGGTCCCCGTCTCCGGAAGCCGCCGGGCCACGGCCGCCCAGGCCGCGGCATCCGCGGCCTGGAACTCGGTTCCGTAGTAGCCGTTGATCTGCAGGTCCACCAGCCCGGGCACGAGGTACCCGTCGGGAAGGGCAATGTCAGGCTCGGCGGGCGGCCGGCCGGCGCCCGCTCGGCTGATGACGCCGTCGGAAAGATCAACAAATCCCGGGCCGGGAACGGGGCGTGCTGCGTCCGCGGTCCCGACGATCTGCTCGGCGGCAATGAGCATCGGCACCCCGGCCGCGCTAGCTGCTGGCCGGGCGGAGCGAGCTGCGGCTGCCAGGCGCGGGGGCGGGGGCGGTGCTCTCGTGCTGGCTGCCGGTCCCGGCGATCGCGGCCTGCCGGCCCGGCTCGTGCCGGTACGCGGCCCGCAGGAACTCGCGAACGTCGGCCGCGACCAGATCAGGACGCTCCATCATCGCGACGTGACCGATCCTCGGCAGCACGAGGACGCGGCCGTTCCGGAAGGTCCGCGCCGCCCGGCCCGCCAGAGCCGGGCTGACCAGCCGGTCGTGACTGCCGTAGATCAGCAGGGTCGGCGCGGTCACCAGCGCGGCGTCGTGCCAGAGCGAGGCCGGTCCCGGCCGGGTGTACTCGGCGATCAGTGCTCGCGTCGAGCCGAGCAGGACGTCGGCCGCGTAGCCGAGCCGGTCGCGCCGCATGATCTCGGCGATCGCCTCGGCGCGGCGCTCGGGCCGGATCCGGCCGGGGTCGGCGTACAGCTCGCTGACCGACGTGTCGGTCCGCCGCTCTGGCGGCATGGCGAGCATCTTGTTCAGCAGCCAGCGTCCGACACCAGGCACCGCCACGAGGGCGAGCCTGGCGGGCAGCAGGCGCGGCCGCAGGTCAGGCAGCGCCGGCGAGATCAGCGTGAGCGACCGGACCAGGTCGGGCCGCCGGGCAGCGACCCTTGTACTGATCGCCCCGCCGAGTGAGTTGCCGAACAGGTGGACGGGCCAGCTGGCGCGCTTCTCGATCAGCGCGACGACCGCGGCCGCGCGCGCATCAAGCGAGTAGTCGCCATTGGCTGGCGGCGGCGAGAAGCCGAAACCCGGCAGGTCGAGTGCCTCGCCGGCCAGCAGCGGCAGCGTGGTGCCGCCTGGTCCGCTGGCCGGCTCGCTGAGCAGGCCCATCAGGTCTGTCCAGTTCAGCGCGGAGCCGCCGAGGCCGTGCACATAGACGGCTGGCTCGGAGCCTGACAGCGCCGGAGTGCTCCGCACGAAAACATCGCCGACATCCAGCTGGACCAGCTCGCCCGGCCACGGCGGGATGGGCGCAGCGCCCGCGGGCATGCTCGGCACCGCATTGGCCGCTGCGGCGAGGCCCTCAGCAGGGATAATCGGGTCTCTCATAACCGACAAGCCTACCCGCCAGTAGGGGCTATCGGGATTCATGGTGGCACGAGCGCGCAGCCGCCACTTCGCCCGCTATTTCACTGGCTGTTAGCCACAGGTCATGTGGCCGGCCTCATCGTCCCGGCCGGTCACCTCACTCTTCACGGATCTCGTGCACCATCGCGCCCGTTTCATGGCGCTATGTGCTCACGAACTCCGTGAAGAGTCGCGCCACGGGGCTTAGCTGGCCCGCCGCGGCCGCCGCTGAGCCGGCTTGGCCTCCTCGGCTGCCGTGGCCCGGCTGGAGCGCGACCTCGCGGGCGTCTTCGCCGCCGCGGTCTTGGTCCCGCTCTTCGCGCCGGCCTTGCTCCCCGTCGCCGCCCTGGCCGTGCTCGCCTTCGGCGCTGCCGCCTTCGCTGCCCCGGCTGCCTTCGCTGCCCCGGCTGCCTTCGCTGCCCCGGCTGCCTTCGCGGTCCCGGCCGGCTTCGCGGTCCCGGACTTGGTCCTGGTGGTACCGGTCTTCGCGCCGGCCGACCGCCGCGGAGCGGGCGCCTCGTCCTCGTCCTCGTTCTCATCGGCATCGGGCACCGCGCCGAGCCTGCCGCCCTTGGCCGCGGCCAGGCTGGCGCGCAGGGCGTCGGCCAGACTGGACACCTCGCCGGTGTCCGTCGCCGTGGTGTCGGGCTGGAACACCTCGCGGCCCTCGGTCTTGGCCGCCACCAGTTCCTGCACGGCCTCGCGGTAGCTGTCGTGGTACTCGTCCGGGTCGAAGTCGACCGTCATCGAGTCGATCAGCGAGCTGGCCATCCGCAGTTCCTGCGGGCGGACGTCGATGTCCTCGCCAAGGAACCCGAAATCAGGTACGCGGACCTCGTCTGGCCACAGCAGCGTCTCCAGCACCAGCACGCCGTCGCGCACTCGCAGGATGGCCAGCGACTCGCGCTGCCGCAGCGCCACCTGCGCAATCGCGATCTTGCCCGACTCCTCGAGCGCGTCGCGGAGCAGGCAGTAGGCGCGCGTCCCGGCAGCCTCGGGCTCCACGTAGTAGGACCGGTTGAACAGGATCGGGTCGAGCTGGTCAGCCGGGCAGAACTGCACGACCTCGACGTTCCTGGTGGTCGGCAGCGGCAGCTCGGCCATGTCCTCGTCAGTGAGCACGACCATCTCGCCATCGGGCAGCTCGTAGCCCTTGGCGATGTCCTCGTAGGGCACTTCCTGCTCGTCAATGGTGCAGAACCGGCGGAACCTGATCCGGCCGCCGTCCTCCCGGTGCACCTGCCGGAAGGCGATATCCCTGGTCTCGGTGGCGGCGTAGAGCTTCACCGGGATCATGACGAGTCCGAAGGAGACTGCCCCCTTCCACATGCTGCGCATGAGCATCTCCTTACCCCGCGCTGGACCGGCTACTTATTCTGGCCTTGATCCGGGGCGAATGTCAGGCCCGTGCCGGGTACTGATACAACCAGTGTTGCCCGCATTCCGTTATTCGGCAATGTGTTCGAGCATCGACTTGGCCGGGAGGCACCACGATGAGTGATAAGAGCCTTGAGACACCGGACGGCGATGCGGCCGAGCAGAACGCTGAGGCCTTCCCCGAGTCGGACGACGACGCCGAGGCCGAGGAGGCGGCCGAGGCACAGGAGCCGCCGCTCGAGGCCGATGAGGGCGACGCAGCCGAGCAGGAGCGCACGGTCGCCGTCGACGACGACGAATACCGCTAACCGGGCAGCGGCCCTCCCCGGTCGTAGGATTGGCTCAACAGGGCTGCGGCGCAGCCGCAGCCACCAGCACGATCCGGAGCCACCGTTGACCGTATCGCCTCAGGCCAAGTCCGGGAGTACCCGGCTGCCGCGACCAGCGCGCAGGCTGCAGCTGCTGGGGGCTGCCCGTGACGTTTTCGTCGCGCAGGGATACCACGCGGCTGCCATGGATGAGATCGCCGAGCGCGCCGGCGTCAGCAAGCCCGTTCTCTACCAGCACTTTCCCGGCAAGCTCGAGCTGTACCTGGCGCTGCTCGATGAGAGTGCCGAGGAGCTCATCAAGACCATGAGCGACGCGCTGTCATCGACCACAGACAACCGGCAGCGCGTCCCGGCCACCTTCAAGGCCTTCTATGACTTCGTCGCGGGCACCAGCGAGGCGTTCCGGCTGGTCTTCGAATCCGACCTGAGCAACGAGCCGGCCGTCCGGGCGAAACTGGACCGGACCATGTACGACTGCGCTGACATGGTCAGCCAGTTCATTCGCGAGGATGCCGGCGTGAGCGACGCCGAGGCGCATCTGCTGGGCATGGCCCTGGTCGGCATGGCGCAGGTCAGCGCTCGCTACTGGCTCAGCACCGATCAGCAGATGCCGAAGGACGTGGCTGAGCAGCTGATTGCCAGGCTGGCCTGGCGCGGTATCAGCGGCTGGCCCCTGACCAGCTGATCTGCGGGCCGCTCGGCGGGCTGCCGCGGCGAATGACTAGCCTTCGACTGCCGAGAGGAGACCTGTGGAGATCAAGATCGGGATACAGTCCGCGCCCCGCGAGCTCGTGGTCGAGACCGAGACGGATGCCGGCGAGATCGAGGCTGCCCTGTCGGCGGCCGTCGCCGACGGCAGCGTCTTCGCCGTCGCGGACGCCAAGGGCGGCAAGGTCCTGGTGCCTGCCGACAAGATCGCCTACATCGAGCTGGGCGGGAGCGAACCGCGCCGGGTCGGCTTCAGCAACATCTAGCGCACGGGGTCGCGGCCGCGGCACCGGAGCCGCTCGCCAGGCTCGCGGAACGCGGCCGCTGCGGTCAGGCTGAGAGGCCGAGCGCCGCCATCCGGGCGGCATGGGCGTCGGTCAGCTCGGCGAACATGCGCCCCATGTCACCGAGCTGGCTGGCCGATCCGCCCGCCAGCAGCCGGGCCAGCGGCTCCCGCTCCGCCGCGACGCGCTGTGCCTGGCCCAGAGCTTCGCCGACCAGCCTCCTGGCCCACAAAGCCAGCCGTCCCGCTACCCGCGGATCGGCGTCGATTGCCTCCCGGACGCGCGCGATCACGAACTCTGAGTGCCCGGTATCTGCCAGCACGGCCAGCACCAGGCCCTGGCTGTCCGCATCAAGTACCTGGGCCACGGCCCGGTAGAAATCAGCCGCGATGCCGTCGCCGACGTACGCCTTGACCAGGCCCTCCAGCCAGTCTGACGGGGCGGTCCGAGCGTGGAACGCGTCGATCGCCGCCACGAACGGCTGCATCACGTCCTTCGGGTCTGCGGACATCGCCTCGATCCGGGTCCTGAGGAGCTGGAAGTGCCCGAACTCCGCGACCGCCATCTCGGCGAGTGCTGTCTTGTCGGACAAGGACAGCGCGAGGGCGGCGTCGTCACTGAGCCGGAAAAACGCTGTCAGGGAGGCATACGACAGCAGGCCGAGCAGGTCGAGGACCCCGTCAGCCGGCGAATCAGGCACCTGCACGTCAGCCACAGCCGCAGCGTAACAACCGGGGCCTGGGGTGCCCGCAGGCGCTGCACAAGTGCACGAGCCCAGTTTGCTAGACTGAGACCAGACCCATATGAGGAATGTGGGTTCCCCCGACCGCGTTATACAGAGCGTTAGGCGTGACGACGGGCCAGCTCTCGTGCTGGTGACGACGGCGCCGCTCCCTCTCCGCGAGTGCGTGGCTCGTGCCACGGTATGGCAAGGCTGCCCGCAAGAGGGGTCATATGCCCGCCCACGGCAATAACGCCTGGTCCTGCCAGACGGCCGCGGGCCACTACTGGAGGCGTGAGCCCTGAGCACGTATACGACGAGCACGGACGAGACCCAGTCCGAGATTCCGGCCGACACCCAGGCCGCCGCTGAGGTGGCGGGCAGCGCGAAGACCTTCCGGGACTTCGGCGTTGCCGAGCCTATCTGCGCCGCGCTGGAGGCCGAGGGAATAATCACTGCGTTCCCCATCCAGGCGCTGACCCTGCCGGTCGCGCTGGACGGCCACGACCTGATCGGTCAGGCACGTACCGGCACCGGAAAGACGCTCGCGTTCGGCATCCCCATCCTGGAGCACCTTGGCGAGTCCCCTCGTGAGGCTGCCGCGCCCCGCGCGCTTGTCGTCGTGCCGACCCGCGAGCTGGCCATCCAGGTAGCTGACGACCTGCGAGTCGCTGGCTCCCGTACTGGCGCCAGCATCGTCACCCTCTACGGAGGCCGTGCCTACGAGCCGCAGATTGCCGCGCTGGCGACTGTCGACGTGGTGGTCGGCACTCCCGGCCGGCTGCTTGACCTCGCCCGGCAGGGCCAGCTGAAGCTCGGCAAGGTGCGCCAGCTCGTGCTGGACGAGGCCGACAAGATGCTGGACCTCGGCTTCCTGCCGGACGTCGAGCGCATCCTGCAGCTGACCCCCGCCACCCGGCAGACCATGCTGTTCTCGGCGACAATGCCCGGCGAGGTCGTGACGCTGGCCAGGCGGCACCTGAGCCGGCCCATGCACATCAGGGCCGAGCACCACGATGAGCCCGCGCACGTGCCGAGCACTGAGCAGCACGTGTTCCGTGCGCACCAGATGGACAAGATCGAGGTTCTGGCCCGCATTCTGCAGGCTGAGGGCCGCGGCCTGACGATCGTTTTCTGCCGCACCAAGAGGTCGGCCGACCAGGTCTCGACCACGCTGGCGGCTAAGGGTTTCGCCGCGGCCGCCATTCACGGTGACCTGGGTCAGAGCCAGCGCGAGCGGGCCATGCGGGCCTTCAGGTCCGGCAAGGTCGACGTGCTCGTGGCCACTGAGGTTGCCGCGCGCGGCCTCGATGTCGAAGACGTCACGCACGTGATCAACTACGAGTGCCCCGAGGATGAGAAGGCCTACCTGCACCGCATCGGCCGCACCGGCCGGGCCGGCCGGGAGGGCGTCGCGGTCACCTTCGTGGACTGGAACGACCTGCACCGCTGGAAGACGATCAACGACACGCTGCACCTCAACTTCGAGGAGCCGACCGAGACGTACTCCACGTCTGAGCACCTCTACACGGCGCTGAACATCCCGGCCGGCGCTACCGGAGTCCTGCCGCGCGGCCAGCGCGCACGGGCGGGCCTGGAGGCCGAGACGCTGGAAGATATCGGCGAGACGGGCAAGACGCGCTCGCGAAGCGGCACGGATCAGCGGACCGGCTCTGGCCGCCCCGGCGACCGGGACCGGCATCACAGCGACGACACCCGCGAGCCCGCGCCCCGCCGGGAGCGCAACCGGCGCCGCACCAGGGGCGGCCGGCCGGCAGACGCCGCCGATAGCGGCGCGGCGGCCGACGGCAGCGGGACAGCGACCACAAGCCCCGCGGATGGCGGCGCGGCCGCCGACGGCAGCGGCGTTGCGGTGACAGCACGGGCGACTGACTCCGCCGATGGTTCTGGCGCCCGGCGCCGGCCGCGGCGACGGTCTCGCGGTGGTCGTGCTGGCGGCAGCCAGTCGGCAGCTGCCGGCCAGCCAGCCGAGTAGCAGCTAGCGCCGCGAGTCTCAGGATGGCAGCAGCGGGCTGAGCCCGAGAGCCCGGCCTGCGCGAGCGCCGCCCCCTGGCCGGGAACTCTTTCAGAGAACCCTGCGTTATTTGGCTGTTATATTTCAGCCAGTTCTCGGTAGGCTGCCACCCCGTGAGTACCATCAGGTCTCTGCAGTTGCCCGAGGGCGTCCGGTCCGCGTCGCTGACCACCGCTCGCGGCAAGTTTGCCGTTCTCGAGGCACAGCCAACGCGGGGAGTGACGCACCGCAGGCCAGCCGTGATCCTCCACGGCTACACCGGCAGCAAAGAGAACTTCCTGCCCATACTCGAGCCGCTGGCCGCATCCGGCCGGACTGTCGTGGCTGTCGATCTGCGCGGGCAGTACCAGAGCCCGCATGCGCCCGGCCGGGCCGGGTACGCGCCCGACGCGATGGCCGCGGACGTGCTCGCGATCGCCGACGCGGTCGCGCGGGACAGCGGCGGAGTGCACCTGGCCGGTCATTCGATGGGCGGCCTGATCGCCCGCGACGCCGTGCTCCGGCGGCCGGCCGGGTTCCTGTCGCTCACCCTCCTCGGCTCCGGTCCCGGCCCCATCGGCGGCGAGCGGGCCGCTGCCCTGCGCGACCTGCTGGCGCTGCTCGACCCGGCCGCGGGCGCCGTGCCTGACGACCGGGAGAAACTCGCCTCGCTCGTCCGCACCGCCTGGCACGACCAGCACGAGCCGCAGGCCAGGGCCGACGGCGCGGACGATCATGTGGTCGCCTTCCTGCGCGAGCGGACGCTGCGGACCTGCCCGGTCAGCCTCATCGTGCTCGCCAGGTACTTGCTGAGCTGCCCGGACCGCACTGCCGAGCTGGCAGACCTGGTCCGGCGGGAGCTGCCCGCGCTGGTCGTCTACGGGGAGAACGACGATGCCTGGCCGCCTGCAGTGCAGGGCCAGATGGCGAGGCAGCTAGGCGCCGAGCGGACCTGCATCCCCGGTGCCGCGCACTCGCCTGCACTCGATGCCCCGGTCACCACTGCGAGCACGCTGAGCTGCTTCTGGGCTGCCGCCGAACGCCGGCAGCCAACCGTGCATTCCTGCGGGCGCGCCAAGCGGGCCGGATCACAGGCAGCCGCTGCGCGCCCGTCCTGACGCACTCGCCATCGGGAGCACCAGGCCACCGGCCGGCAGGTCAGGGGCCGGCAGGTCAGGGGCCGCCAGGCCGCCAGCCGGGCCCCCTGGCTGAGCCGGAGCGTCGTCGGGCACGCTGAGGCCGTCCCACGGCAGGCGCTGGGGCGCAGCGGCGCTGCCCTCGCGGCAGTGCGACCGGAAGTCACACCAGCCGCAGCCGGGGCCGGGACGCGGCCGGAACAGCTCGTCGGCAGGCGGCCCGCCCGCTGCCGCGGCCTTGTACCGCTCGTCGGCGTCCGCGCACTCGGCCGCGATGTCCTCGGCCCGGCTCAGCTGCCTGGCCAGCGAATCTGGCGTGTGCTGCCAGGCCAGCACGCTGGCGGTCGGCAGATGGTGGAGCTCCACTGTGGTGCACGGACGGCGCAGCACCCGCCCGGCTGCCAGTGCGTACAGCGCCAGCGCCAGCGACGTGCGGGCGTCGTCCACGGTGAGCCGGTGCCGGCCGGTCTTGTAGTCGACCACGACGAGCTCCCCGCCGTCCGGCGGACGGCGGTCATCGAGACGGTCGATGCGGCCGGACACCGCGATGGCGTCCGTCCGCGTCGCTACGGTCCGCTCCACGCCGGCCGGCTCGGCGGCCGGATCCAGGCCGGCCACGTACTCCTCGACCAGCTGGCGGCTGCGCTGCCGGTGGACGGCGGACTGCGCGGCGTCGGCATAGCCATCCTGCAGCCAGCCGGCGTCGAGCAGATCCCCGGCCGCCGTCACGGTCCGCGACCGCGCCGGCAGCCGCCACCAGCCGGCCAGCGCGTTGTGGACGCTCGCACCCAGGCTGTTGTGTGCCCACGGCGCTCCCCTGGACGGCATCGGCCGGTCCAGGTAGCTCATCCGGTACCGGCGCGGGCAGTCCAGCCAGGTGCCAAGGCGCGTGGGGGTGCAGGCATAGAGCCGCCGTGGCATGCCCTCGAAGCCGAGCTGTTCCATTCCGACCATCCTTGCCCTGTCCCCGGCGAGCCGCCAGCCTGACGCGCGGCGGCGGTGCCGCCAGCGGGACACGGGGGAACGGTCAGGCTGGCAGCTACTGGCTATCCTGCCGGCCGGTACCGACACTGCGGTCCTGGCCGGCCGCGACCCAGGAGTCGAACCGCTTCTCCGCGACCGAGACAGTCAGCTCGCCGCCGTGGCCGGGCAGCAGCCGGGTCTGCGGGGGCAGGGTCAGCACCTGGGCGCCGATGGCGTCGAGCTGGCGTCCCCAGTTCGGGTAGCCGTCGTCGTGCGGCACCGGGCCGGTCTCCGTCACGACATCGCCGGTGAAAGCCGCGCCGAGCTCCTCGCAGAACAGCACGACGGAGCCCCGGCTGTGCCCGGGCGCGTGCAGAACCTCGAGTGCGACGCCGGCTACCTCGAACCTGCCGCCGTCCTCCATCGCGATCTCGGGGTCATCGTCGTGCAGCTCGCGCCAGAATGGCCGGTCGGCCGGATGCAACGCGACCGGAGCCTCATCGCGGTCGGCTACCGCCACGGCGGCCGACGCGTGAGCCGCGTGCCCGTGCGTGCAGATCACCGCCATGATCTCCCGGTCGCCGACAGCGGCCAGAACCGCCGGCGCGTCCTCGCCGGGGTCGACGACGATGGCCTCCTCGTCGTTGCCGACGATCCACGTGTTGGCGGTTCCGGCGACCGCGTCGATCCGGGCATCGTGACTGCTCATCGGGTTCGGCTGCCTTCCACTGATCGCGCCGCCCGGACCCGTCAGGTCCGGCCGGCTCGGAGCTTGCTCTGCACCCTAGCCCGCGCGCCTGTGCGAACGCGCCGAAGCGCGATCGCTGACGGAGCCGGCCGTGCGGTCCCTGCTGGATACCGCCAGCGCACGCAGCGGCGGCGCTCAGCTCCCGGTCACCGGGCTGGCGCCGGTGGCCCGGCTGATCAGATCCGCGTAGCTGCCGTCCGGGGCGACCTCGGTCCCGATCCGGTAGCCAGTCAGCGCTCCGTGGTCATCGCTTCCGCCGGAGGGAATCAGCCGCAGGGAGGACGCCAGCTCGCTCAGGCGCCGTCGTTCCGCTTCATCTTGCTGTGGATGGTTCACCTCGATGCCGGCCAGCCCTGCCGCAGCCAGGGCCGCGATGACCTCATCCGGAACCTGCCAGCCGCGGCTGACACCGCGGGGATGAGCGAGAACCGTCACCCCGCCGGCGGACCTGACCAGCCGGATGGCACGGGCCGGGTCCAGCGCGTACCGGGAGACGTGGGCCCGGCCGCCGGGCCCGATCCACTCCGGCGTGAATGCCTCGTCGACGGACGACACCACGCCAGCGTCGATCATGGCCCTGGCGATATGCGGGCGGCCGACCACGCCGCCGCTGGCGATCTCGCTGACCTGCTCCCAGGTGATCGGCACGCCCAGCTCAGCGAGCTTGTCGACCATCGCGCGGGCGCGATGCAGGCGGCTCTCCCTGATCTCGGCCATCTCGCCAGCCAGCTCGTCGTTCTGCGGGTCGAACAGGTAGGCCAGCATGTGCACGCTGTGACCCTCGAGCCGGCATGACAGCTCCGCGCCCGGCACGAGGGTGAGCCCGGCCGGCATGGCGCTGGCCGCCTCGCGATGGCCGGCGACGGTGTCGTGGTCGGTCAGCGCGATGGCATCAAGGCCGGCCTCGGCGGCGCGGCGGATGACGATGGCGGGCGGCTCGGTACCGTCAGAAACACTGCTATGGCTGTGCAGATCGGCGCGCACCCTACCGACACTAGCCGGGTAGCTGCGGCGACGGCGCGCCGAACGGAAGGTCAAGCTCCTGGCCGGGATCGCGCAGATCGCGGATCTCCAGCGGCTCCACCATCAGCATCCCCGCGGTATCCGGCCAGAGCACGAGCCACAGCCAGTTCCCGCTGACCTCGCCAGCGAAGGCCGCCCGGCCCGACGTCTCCACGTTCCAGAGCGGGAATTCATGATGCGCGAATTCCACGACCGCAGCCGGCGGTCCGGCGGCGAACTGGTGGCCGGGGTCCGGGCCGCCGAGCCCGGCGAACCGAGCGCCGAGCCCTACGCCGGGCTCCTCGGAGATCAGCATCATCTCGGCGGGCCCGCCGACCGGATTCGGGCCGGACAGCGCCACCGAGCAGCCGCGCGTCCCGGTGCGCTCGTCGCCAGCGGTGGCGAACCCGGTGACCAGCCAGCCCGGCGGCAGCGGCCATGGCACCCAGACGGGTACCTCGGCCCCCTGCAGCACCCCGTAGAGGCCCTCGGGCGACGGGCTGAGCCCGGACCGCAGCGGATGCACCTGACCATGCTGATCGCAGTGGTAGGCGCTCGACCAGACGCTCGGTTCACGCACTGCGCTATCGCAGCGCGGGCAGCTGAGTGCGGATCTCATCTCACTCAGAGTTATCCCCTGGTTCCGTTAAGTCAAATACCTACCGTGGGGTAATCTGCCGCCGGACATAATGGCCAGATGCCCCCCAGCACGCCGCAGGCGCCGGAACCCGCGCCGCAGGATCCCGGCCCGCAGGCGGATTACGCTGTCCCGCAGGTGCGCGTTCAGTGCGTCGGAGCCGTGATCACCGACGAGAGCGGGCGAATGCTGCTGATTCTGCGCGGCCATGAGCCAGGCAAGGGCCTGTGGTCAGTGCCCGGCGGCCGGATCGAGCCCGGCGAGACCGACGAGCAGGCCGTCATCCGCGAGGTCCGCGAGGAAACCGGCCTCAAGGTCACCTGCGGCCGGCTGCTCGGGGCCGCGGTGCTCGCAGGGACAGCGGGCGCGATTGTCGACGTCAGGGACTATGTCGCCGATGTGGCCGGCGGCGCTGCCGCCGGCGCTGCCGTAGCCGGGGACGACGCCGCCGGCCTGCGCTGGGTAACGCCCGCGCAGGCGGACGCTATGGAGGCGCGCGGCGACCTGACGCCCGGCCTGCTGGCCGCGCTCAGGTCCTGGGCCTGAGCCCGGCAGCGCTCAGATCCCGCGCCTGACCCGGATCGCTGACAGCCTCAGGCAGCGCCGACCGCGGCCTGGACCGCCGCCCGGGCGGCGATGGCCGAGCCGCGCGCGCCGGCCATGTCCAGGTCGGGTACCAGCGCGATCTCGGACACGCTGGCCTGCTCCTCCCGCAGCACCGTGTGCACGCGCACCCGGGCGAGGAACCAGTCCCTGAAATCGGGCTTAGCCTCGACGACGCCGCCGCCGAGCAGGTAGACGTGCGGGTCAGTGAAGTTCGCCGCGATGGTGAGCAGCCTGCCGATGGCCATCGCCTGCTGCTCGAAGATCCGCAGCGCGAGCGGGTCGCCCCGCTCGCCGTAGCCGCGCACGAGCTTGGCCGCCACGCTGGCGGGCTGGTCAGCCAGTTCATGACCGGGGAACTGGGTCAGCCAGTAGGGCAGCAGATTTTTCTCGATCGCAGTCAGCGAGGCGATGCTTTCCGCGTCGCCGGGCAGCCCGCAGTTGCAGGCCGGCATCGGCTGGCCGGGCGCGAGCAGGCCCTCCATGGGGAGCCAGATATGCCCAAGCTCGCCGGCCATGCCGGCCGCCCCGCGGATGACCTGACCGGACTCGATCACCCCGCCGCCAAGGCCGGTGCCGACGATGACCGACACCGATGACCGCTGCCAGGACAGGTCCGGGCCGAAATGCTCGTGGTGCGCGTACAGCGCCGCGGCGTTGGCGTCGTTGTTGAACACGACCGGGATGCCGAGCCGCAGCTCGAGCGCACGCCGGACGTCGTAGCCGCGCCACTCGTCGTTGGCGAAGTTCGTCGCCCCGCGGGAGGAGATAACACCGTCAGCGGTGACCGGCCCCGGCGTGTCCAGCCCGACCGCACGGACCGACTCGGGTGCGACACCGGTACGCTCCAGCACGTCGTCCAGCGACCGGGCGAGCGCCTCGATGGCCTTCTCCGGTCCCTCGCGGACGCGGCTCGGCGACTCTGCCAGCTCATCGACCAGGAACCGGCCAGCCGAGTCGAGCAGGGTGGCGTTGATGGTCGTGCCGCCGCTGTCGAGTCCGGCCACCACCCAGCGGTTGGAGTCCAGCATCTGCCTGCCCTTCTGGCCTGTTCGCTGAGGCTAGCTTGTCAGCTAGCGCGGGCACTATGCCACCGCCGGGCCTGACTCCTCCCGCTCTGGCCCGATGTGGTCGGCTACGGCCACAGCGAGGACGACCACGGCGGCGCACAGCCCCAGCACAAGGGCGGAGACGTGCGGTGCGAGCAGGCCCAGCAGCGCCAGCACCACGATTGCCAGGGCGCGCGGCCAGTTCAGCCTGCGCCAGACCAAGAGCTTGAAAATGAGGTGCCCGGCGATGAACAGCGCGGCGCCGCCGAGTATCAGCCAGCTCGTCACCGGCACGCCCACGGCATCCGGGCGCACCAGGACGACATCGTCAGCGGCAGCGACCACGATGATTCCGGCCACCATGATCGGGTGCACGAAGTGATACGCGGACCGGCCGAGCCGGCCAGGGTCAGCTGACTCGGCAATCCGGCGAGCACCGTCATCGGCGCTGCGGTCGAAGTACAGCCACCACAGCGCGGCGCTGCCGGCGAAGGCGGAGATGAAGGCCGCGATCGTCGGCGCGCGGTCCGCGCCCGGCGCGGCGAGCGGCCCGGTCAGCAGGCCGCTCAGCGTCGCGCCGATCACGACGATGGACTCGCCGAGCGCGATCAGGATGAAGCCCTGACAGCGCTCGGCGAAGTGACCGCCCTCGATGGTCCAGTCCCGGGTGCGGGCGCGGCCCAGTCCTGGTGTCCAGAAACCGACGGCACCGCCCAGCAGGTCCACGCCGACAGCGCCCAGCCAGAGCACCGCCCGGCCGGGAACCGCCGCGGTCAGGCCGCCGGCGACCGCCAGCGCGCCGCTGACGCAGCACCAGGCCAGGATCCGGACGAAGTTCGTCGCGAGCGGCTGCCCGCGCAGCGCCCAGATCGTGAAGACGGTGCGGCCGACCTGCATGACCGCGTAGCTGCAGCCGACCAGCAGGCCGCTGCGGCCGAACGCGGCCGGCAGCGCCGCCGACATCACGAGGCTGATGAGCATGAGGCCGAGCAGCAGCAGCCGTACCGGGAAGCGGTCCGGCTCGAGCCAGTTGGTGACCCAGGTCGTGTAGGCCCAGAGCTGCCAGACCATCGTCAGCAGCACCGCGGCCTGCAGCGCCCCGGCCAGCGTCCGGTGGTGCAGCAGGTAATGGGACAGCTGCGTGACCGCGAAGACGTAGACGAGGTCGAAGAACAGCTCGACGCTGGTGACGCGCTGCTGGCCCTGCGATCTGTCCCGCATGAGACGGGGCACGGCCGCCGGCCGGGCGGAGCCGGGTACCGCCTCGCTCACTCCGGTGGCTCGAACTGCTGCGTCCTGGCCAGGCCAGCCGCCCGGCCGCGCGCGGCGGCGACCTGCGCCAGCTTCCTGGAGGCCTCGTCGATCATCTCGCCGTCCAGCATCGCGGCACCGCGGCGCTGGACGGTCGTGTAGTAGTCGTAGGCCTCGATGATCAGCTCAGCGCGGTCGTAGTCAGCTTGCGCCGGGGTGAACTCGGCGTTAACCACGTCCACCTGGCCGGGATGCAGCACCCACTTGCCGTCGAAGCCGATCGCGGCCGCGCTGGCCGCGCTGGCCGTGAGCCCGCTGATGTCGCGGATGGCCGCGTACGGCCCGTCGATCGCCTGCAGCCCGTGTGCCCGCGCTGCCACCAGGATGCGCATGTGCGCATAGTGGAAGGCATCCCCGGAGGCGTAACCGGCGGGCTGCGCGCCGACAGTCAGCGAGCGCATTCCCATGCTGGCCATGAAGTCAGCCGGGCCGAACACCAGCGCCTCCAGCCGCGGCGATGCCGCCGCGATCGCATCGACGGCGCTCAGCCCCGCCGCGTCCTCGATCTGCGCCTCGATCGCGATCCGGCCCTCGGTGAGCCCGGTCGCCTGCTCGATCTGGCTCAGCAGCAGGTCGAGCCAGCTTACGTCGAGCGGGCCGGTCACCTTCGGCAGCACGATGGCGTCGAGCCATTCCCCGGCGTGCTCGACGATGTCGACCACGTCCCGGTAGGCCCAGCCGGTACGGACGTCGTTGATCCGGACGGCCCTGATCCTGTCGCCCCAGCCGCCGTCCCGCAGCGCCTGCGCCACCGCCGCGCGGCTCTGCTCCTTCTCGGCGGGCGCGACCGCATCCTCAAGATCGAGGAAGACCTCATCGACGGCGAGCTCGCGCGCCTTGACCAGGAACCTCGGGCTGCTGCCCGGCACCGCCAGGGTTGTCCGCCTGGGCCGGAATGCGCGTGCTGTCACGCCGCCAGAGCATAGCCGGGTGCCGCTGGCCCGCCCAGTGCCCCGCCCGGCGGCGCGCCCGGCCTCACTGCTGGCCGCGGACCAGCCGCAGCACCGGCTCCGGCGGCCCCGGGAGGCGGCTGGCCAGGGCGCGGAACTCCCGCGCGGCGTCCGGCTGGCCGGCTAGGTCGCTCACCCTCGCCAGCACGTCAATCAGGACGTCGATGCGCTCGTCGAGCCGCCGGATGTCGAGCTCGGTCAGCGCGAGCCGGGCGTATTCCTGCTGCCGCCGCAGCCGGGGGCGCCGGGCCCGCAGCCGCAATAAGACCCCGGCGACAGCCGCCCTGACGGCTCGCGGTCGGAGCTCCGTCTCGGCCATCACAAATCCTTTCCCGGGGAACGCGCTGTCCCGGCACTCAGCCGCCGCACCGTGCGCGCTAGCCACAGCCTGTAGCAGTCTGGAGGCACCCAGTAATGATGACGTGGCGGCGTCCCCGGCGCCCGGTGATTGCGGTCATGCGCTGCGCGGGCTGCGCCGTCGCGGCGGCGCGAGCACTGGGCCGGCCGGACGGACGCACCTGGATGGGCAGGTACGTCCCGGCCGTACGATGGGGATATGTCCGGCCGGGCTTCCCGCATGAACAGGGGCGGGAGCCAAGGTCGGGAGCCAACGGTCACCCATCACGCGCCGGCTGCCACCAAGGAACGTCTCTGGCGGGTGCTGCAGCAGGCGGCCCAGCCAGCCGCCCGATAACTGCTGATGCAGCACGGCCTCCGGCTTCGTCGGTCGAACCTCGCTGCCGAGGTCGACCGGGCTAACGACCGATCGTCTCTGACTCAAGACCAGGAACAGTGATGAGAGCATCGGTGAGGGGAGCTTCGATTCCGACCGCGAATCGGCTCTCATCAACGTCGATGTGTTTGACCCACTCAGCGGGCTGGTAGCGCGCGAGCATCGACAGAGCGAAGAGGATGGCCCAACACGTCAGTAGCGGATGAAGCGGCCGATCGTTACCGCCAACTGCAGGCATGAGATACAGGCTTCCGTTGTACCTGGTCATGACTTGCGAAATGCGATCCTGGCCCGCTCGGCTCGCACAAGGTCGTCACGGCACTCCAAGCCAGCTCAACCGCTGCTCTGCAGGCGGCTTACGCAATCCAGGACTGGCACGACGCTCCTGCCCGCGACCGGGCCCATACCCAAGCCCATGGTGGCCCTGCTCCAGGACCGACCACAGCCAGCAATGAACTCGGCGAGGCCGCAGAGCGTGCGATGAAGGCGGCCGATGACCTGGACGGCGATGTCATCGAGGCCATCCGCGCCGAACTGCAGGGCCACGGCCAGCCGCCGCTGAGTGAGTGGGAGCCGCCCCATTCGCCCCGCCGCGCGCCCTAGCCAGGGAGAGCGAACCGGTTACTCCTAGGCAATAGCCACGCAATGGGGCCGGGCCTACCGTTGCCGGTCGTGGCGACATTGTGAGTGGATACCGACCCTGAGCTGACACGCGAGTGGCTGCGGGCAGCCGCAGACGCAGATGCCGCTGCAATTGTGCACCCATCGGCTTCGTTAAGCGTCTATAAACCGGCCATTAATAAAGCACCTAATGAATGGAACGGTAAATGACGATGCCTGGCGAATTCGCATGAAACGGAGCACTCGGCGCAGATTAAACGGCATCCCCCTCGCGGTCATCGGCGTGTGCGTCGTCGCCATCGTCGCTGCTGTCTCCGGGTCGCACAACAGCAGCGGCGGGACGCCAGCACCGAAGGCCACCCCGGTTGCCGCTACCGCATCCGCGACACCGAGCCCGACTCCCAAGGCGCGGAAGCACCACCACCACCATCACCACCACCGGCCGGCAGCAGCGCCGTCGCCTACCGTCGCGGCGACACAACCCGCTGCCGCGCCGACTGCCTGCTATCCCATCAGCGACGAGGGGACGTGCTACGAGCCCGGCGAGTACTGCCGGTACGACGATGAGAGTATGACCGGACTCGCGGGGGACGGCGAGACGATCACTTGCGAGGACAACGACGGCTGGCGCTGGGAGCCAAGCTGACCGCAGCCAGGCAAGTTTGAGGGCCCGTCCCCGGAACGGTCCGGGACGGGCCCTCGATGGCTGATGAACCCCGCTCGATCACCAGCCGCATAGTTGACGCCGCGGCTGTCCCGTCGGTTTACAGGCGATGCCCGACTCTGAATCCGCCCGGCAGGCGCACCGAGGGGTACGGACCGCGCACCGACGACCAGTAGAAGTTCGACGCCAGGCCGTGAGCCCTGGCATGCCGGTAGTGCGCATGCCCGGCGCCGAGATGGAACGCCAGATAGACGATGACGGCGATGACGATGACGGCGACCACTGACGGTCTCCCTTCGATGCCGCCAGGACGTGCGGTGCGGAAACGCGACGCCGCGGCGGTTGGCCTGCTGTCCGTCCTCGGTCTGGCCCACACCTGGACGACATCGACGCCGCGGACGCGGAGCGCGTCGCCGACGCTGGCGGCGTCCCAGCCGCGGTAGATCTCGGGCCGTAGCTCGGCCAGCCGGGCGGCGATTGTCTCGGACCAGACGCTCTTGGTGACGGCCAGGATGTCGGCGAGCAGGTCGACCACGGGCAGCTGCGCCTCGTGCCCGCGAGCGCGTAGCCGCTGAGCGTGCCCGCTGCCTCGCGGCGCCAGCGCGCCCGCCGCCCGATCGCGTCGGCCTGCACCGCATCGCAGTAGTACGTGCGGACGATCTCGGCGGCGTCAGCGTGGCCGATGAGCCACCCGATGCCCTTGTCAGCGGCGGCGAACGCCGCAGCAGGCGTAGCAGACGACCACCAGCGTGGTTTGTGGGATGGTTTCGTGCATGGTCATCAGTCCTTGGAGACAGGTGATCTAGGCCCTGCCGGGCGCGTGCAACGCACGGCAGGGCCGCATTGATGAGAGCCAAACTCGGGAGCCAACCGCGACGGCCGAGCACGGATGTGGGCGGACGGGCATAAACAGGCGCACCTGCCCGGCCAGCCTCGGCCGGACTCACGCGGAAAGGCATGGACGGACGGGGCCTACGATGGGGCCATGTCCACAGACTCAGCGCCAGCGGCCGCTGGCATCGCCCTGCCGACTCCCGAGCAGGTGGCCCAGGCGCTCTCGACGGTCAATGACCCGGAGATCCACCGTCCCATCACCGAGCTGGGCATGGTCAAGAGCATTGAGGTCACTCCGGGCGGCGTGATCCTGGTCGGCGTCTGGCTGACGGTCTCGGGCTGCCCCCTGCGGGACACCATCACCAGGGAGGTCACCGCCGCCGTCAGCAAGCTGCCCGGCGTGACCGCGGTGCGGGTCGAGCTGGACGTGATGAGCGAGGAGCAGCGCCGCGAGCTGCAGACCAAGCTGCGCGGCGGGCAGCCGGAGAAGGAGATCCCGTTCGCCAAGCCCGGCTCGCTGACCAAGGTCTACGCGATCGCGAGCGGCAAGGGCGGCGTCGGCAAGTCGTCGGTCACCGTCAACCTCGCGGTGGCACTGGCTGCCCAGGGCATCAAGGTCGGCCTGCTGGACGCCGACATCTACGGGCACTCAGTGCCGCGGATGCTCGGCGTGACGGACCGGCCGACGCAGGTCGAGCAGATGATCATGCCGCCGACCGCACACGGCGTTCGGGCGATCTCCAGCGGCATGCTGAAGAAGGGCAACGAGCCGCTGCCGCTGCGCGGCCCGATTCTGCACCGGCTGCTGCAGCAGTTCCTGGCCGACGTGTTCTGGGGCGATCTGGACATCCTGCTCCTCGACCTCCCGCCGGGCACGGGCGACGTGGCGATCTCGGCCGCGCACCTGGTACCGGGCAGCGAGCTGCTGGTGGTGACGACGCCGCAGCTGGCAGCGGCCGAGGTCGCCGAGCGGGCAGGCTCACTGGCCATTCAGCTGCATCAGCGGGTGGTCGGGGTCATCGAGAACATGTCCTACCTGCCGTGCCCGCACTGCGGCGAGCGGGTTGACGTGTTCGGTCACGGGGGCGGCGCCGCCGTCGCGGACACCCTGACAAGGCTCACCGGGGCGCCGGTCCCGCTGCTGGGCGAGGTGCCGATCGATCCCAGGCTGCGCGAGGCGGGCGACAGCGGCCTGCCGCTGGTACTCGCCGAGCCGGACGCGCCCGCATCGCAGCAGCTGCGCAAGATCGCCGAGAACCTGGCCGGCCGGTCCCGCAGCCTGGCAGGCCGCCAGCTGGGCCTGAGCCCGGCCTGACCCGCCCAGGATCACTCAGGTAGCTTCAGCGTCGTACGGAGGGCTCTCCCCCGGTGACAGTGTCACCGCGGGGATCGTCCGGGTGCTCCCGTTGCCATTGGTCTCGCCGCCGCTGACGCCGTTACCGCCGTCGGTGAAGCGGCTCAGCAGCACGCCGTCGCCGGTCAGCTCGTCCATCAGGTGCTTGCGGACGAAGCGCTTGGGATTCATGTCGGCGAGGTCGAACTGGCTGAACTCGGGCCCCAGGTTCTCCTGCAGCTCCGACTTGGCGCCATCGGCCATCCGGCGCAGCTCACGCAGCGCCCGGCCAGCCTGGGCCGCCACGGCAGGAAGGCGCTCCGGCCCGAAGACGATCAGGGCGACGACGCCGAGCACCAGGATCTTGGAGAAGTCCAGGTCGAACACCAGCATGCTCCCGAGAGCTAGAACAGGGCAAGGCAGCGGCCCGCCCTCACAGACTAGCCCGTGCATTGCCAAATGCTGAACCCCCGCGCGCTAACAGCTGCTGTCTGGTCACACCCCGTTCACCGCGGTGAACCGGCAGGCCACCTGCCCCGCCGGATGCAAGCTGCGCCGTCAGGAGCCGGCCGAGCCGAGCGTCAGACGCGCCCGGTGGGCCTGGCCCTGCCGACGGAAGTCCACCGCGACGGTGGCACCGGGCGGCAGCGACCGGACCGCGTCCAGCAGTGAGTAGGCGCTGCTGACCGGGCGGCCTGCCAGCTGGGTGATGACGTCGCCAGCTCGCAGGCCGGCCCTGGCGGCCGGGCCGCCGGGCGAAACCGATGGCGCGCCGCCCGTCACTGTGGTCATGATCTGGGCGCCGTTGCCTGCATAGCTCTCGTTCAGCGTGGCCCCGATGACCGAGTGAGTGGCCTGGCCGGTCCTGATCAGCTGCACGATCACGCGCCGGGCCTGGTCGATGGGGATCGCGAAGCCGAGGCCGATGCTGCCGCCCTGGGTTCCGGTGATCGGATCGTCTCCCAGCGTGTCGATGGCCGCGTCGATCCCGATGACCTGGCCGCGGGCGTTCACGAGCGGACCCCCGGAGTTGCCGGGATTGATCGGGGCGTCGGTCTGAATCGCATCGAAGAAGACCTGCGGAGTCGTTCCGCTGGCCGAGCCTGGCTGCACTGGCCGGTTCACAGCGCTGACGATCCCGCTCGTCACGGTGTCGGACAGCCCCAGCGGCGAGCCGATCGCGACGACAGGGTCGCCGACGGCCAGGCCGGCGGAGTTGCCGAGCGAGAGGGCCGGGAGGCTGGTGACGCCGGTGACCTTGATCACGGCAATGTCGGAGTACGGATCACGGCCCACCACATGGCCGGCTGCCGATCTGCCGTTACTGAAGTACACCCGCAGTGAGGCATTCCTGACCAGGCCGTCGAGGGTGACCACGTGGTTATCGGTGACGATGTAGCCGCCCTTGATGATGAAGCCAGACCCGGTGCCCTGGCCGTTGTTGACCTTGATCATCACCACGCCGGGTGTGTCCCTGGCGGCGACGCCGGCCACGGACCCGCCCGGCTGGCTGGTCAGCGCGGGCGGCACGGTGCCCAGGCTGTATGTCGGATCCGTCTGGTCACTGACGTTGCGCAGAGCAACGACCCCGCCGATCACGCCTCCGGCCAGCGTGCAGGCCAGAGCCAGCCCGATCGCGACTGCCGCCACCCGCCAGCCGCGCAGCCAGTGCCTGCGCGGTCCCCGCGGATCCCCGCCTGCTGAGTCCCCGGCTCCCGGCTGCCGGCCGCCGGAGTGCCGGCTGTCACGAGGGCTTCCCGGCAGCCAGGCGCGGGCATGCCAGCGCGCCCAGCGCTCCTCAGGCTCACCGAAATGCTCCGACTCGGCGAACCAGTCGAACCGGCCGAAATCACTCGTTCCCTCCTGGGCACCGGGATAGCCGGGCGCGCCGCCGGCCGCGGGCAGGCTTTCCCGTGGGGCCGGCAGGCCCTCAGCCGGCGGCCCGGTTGAGCCCGAAAAGCCCTGATCTGGCGGAGCCGGCGAGCTCACGGCGCCACGCACAGGCTGATCGGACATGCGCTGCCTCCCCGTTGACGGCTCCCGAGGTCAGAAGTGACCAGCCGTCATCGGATGCATTCTTGCCCTTAACCGGGCGCAGCTAGGCCTGCGGCCGGGCGCATTCATCCGCGAGAGGTGACAAGAGCGGCAGCGGCCGCGCGACCGCCGGCTAAGGCCGGGCGGACAGCCCGCTGCCAGGGGCCGGGACAGTCCTGTCCGTGACCGGCCGGAGCCGGCGGCTGTCGGACCCGTTCATGTACTGATGCGGCACGACCATGACGTCCACGGACGGCGTGACCGGCTGCGACGGCGCCTGTGCCTGCGTGTCGCCGCCCGCGATGAAGGCGGCCGTGCCCAGGCCAGCCAGGAAGACCGCCAGCGACCCGGCCAGGAAGTACCGCCCGGTGCGGGGCTCTGACTTGCTGTGCTGGCCGTGCACGGTCCAGCCACCGGCCGTCTGGGGAGCAGGCCAGGGGCCCTCGCCCATCGGTGCCCGCGCTGACTCGCTCAGGCCCATCAGCTTGCCCGTGAGCGCCGCCCCGGCAGCAGCCTCACCCAGCGCGTTCATCCGGCGCTTGAGCGTCCGCAGCGCGGCGACCTCATCCTGGCAGGAGCCGCACCTGGCCATATGCAGCAGCACCCGCTCCCGCTCGCTGCCGGCAAGCTCGCCGTCGATCAGCGCAGACAGCCGCTGGCCGAGGTGAGTCACGGCTGGCCTCCCTGCGCCACCGGCACGTCGATGTGCAGCCGGGGCTGCGGCACAGCCGCGCCGAGCCGGCGTGGCCGGCGGTGCTCGAGCGCCTGCCGGAGCTGCGCCCTGCCCCGGTGGATCCGGCTCCGCACGGTGCCAAGCTTGACGCCGAGGCTGTCGGCGATCTCCTCGTAGGACAGCCCCTCAATGTCACACAAAATGACGGCGGCCCGGTACTCGGGCGCCAGGGCCATCAGCGCGGCGTGAATGTCCCCGTCCAGGTGGCGGTCATCGAATGCCTGGGCCGGAGTGGGCTCGGAACCGCCAAGCCGCGCCTCCGTCTCGTCGGCCAGGCCCTCGAACCTGATCCGCTGCTTGCGCCGGGCCATGTCGAGGAAGAGATTCGTGGTGATCCGGTGCAGCCAGCCCTCGAAAGTGCCGGGAACGTAGTTGTCCAGGGAACGGAACACCCGGACGAAAACCTCCTGAGTGAGGTCCTCGGCGTCGTGGCTATTGCCGGTGAGCCGGTAGGCCAGCCGGTAGACACGGGCGGAATGGTCGCGCACGACCTCTTCCCAGCTGGGCGGCGTCCATGGGGAAGCCTCGCCAGCCGGTCCCGCCTGCTCTACTGTCTCACCTTGCACCGATGAACACCCTCCGACACCTGCACATCGCAACCGCGAGCGGGCCGGTCTTGTTCCGCGCGCCGGGGCCCTGCCGGCCTGCGGCTGCGCAACCCCCGCTGAGCGCTCCGTCTGCCTTTGCGCCTTCTTAACGCACGAGGTTACCCGCCTGGTTCCCGGAGGGCCGTGACGGCCGCTAGGCTGCGGCCCTGAGAAGCCATCACAACCGGCGGCCCTGCCAGCGGTAATGGCCGGTCCGGTGGGGAGGTAGTCATTTCCATCACCGCGGGCACCCTTGCGTACATCGATGATTTCCTGCCCGAGGATGACGCTCTGATCAGCGCCCGGCGGAACGCAGCCGAGGTCGGCGGCGCAGCCCCGGTGAGCGCGCTCACCGGCGGAGTGCTCCGGTTCATGGCCGCCGCCATCGGGGCGAGGTCGGTAGTTGAGATCGGGACGGGCTGCGGGACGTCAGGCATCTGGCTGCTGCGCGGCATGCAGCCTGGCGCGGTCCTGACCTCGGTGGACTCAGAGCCTGAGCATCAGCGGCTCGCCCGTGCCGCCTATCTCGCGGCTGGTTTCCCGGCCAGCAGGTACCGCCTGATCGGAGGCCTGGCCCTCGAGGTCCTGCCGCGGCTCGCCGATGGCGCCTACGACCTGGTGTTCTGCGATGCCGACCGGCAGGAGCTCACCGACTACCTGGCCAGCGCGCTCCGGCTGCTGCGGCCAGGCGGGATAGTGCTTTTCAACGCCGTGCTGCCGGGCAGCGTCGCTTCCGAGCGGATGCCTACCGATGCCGAGGCCGCCGCCGCGGCTGACCTGCGCGAGCAGATACGGGCCGACGAGCGGCTGGTGCCGCTGCTACTGCCAGTCGGAAACGGGCTGCTGGCCGCGGCAAAACAGGCAGCCTGATACCACCGGAGCCTGGCCAGCGCCAGGCAGCTAAGCGCGAGCAAAACCTGCGCCGGCCCGGGCAGCAGGGATGCCTCAGCCAGCGACGGCAGGAGTCAGCCGACGGCGGACTTGAGTGCCTCACCCAGCGCGCGGGCCTCGTCCGGAGTGAGCTCAACGACCAGGCGGCCCCCGCCCTCGAGCGGCACGCGCATGACGATGCCGCGGCCCTCCTTGGTGACCTCAAGCGGACCGTCGCCCGTCCGCGGCTTCATCGCCGCCATCCTGCTCCCCTTCCCTGCTCTGGGGCCGCACCGAACCGCAACCGCCGGGTAGGCCCCGGCGAACGGCGCCTGGCGGTACTCCAGCCAGCCACATACATCTCGATCAGTCCCTCTATTATCCAGTGTTCGGCCGCCCGATGGTAACGATCAGCGTTCCCACCCGCTTCAGCCCGATAACGGGAAAGACCAGGGCACTCTGCAGAACCCGGCGCGGAGTGCATCTCCGGGGCATAGCGAGCGGCCGCCAGGGCGCGGTCCGTGCCCGGCGCCTGCCGGTTGCCCGCGGGCAGGGCGCTCGGGCATGCTCGGCCAGGGGGCCGTTCGCCCGCACCCGGCAGCCAGGGAAGGAAGCCCAGTGTCCGATAGCGTGCTTCATCAGCTCGACGGCGCAGTTGCCACGATCACGATCAACCGGCCCGCGGCGCGGAACGCGCTGACCGCGGAGACCAAGGTTGCCCTGCTCAGCGCACTGCGGGACTGCAGCGGCAACGAGGCGGTCCGGGCGGTCGTCCTCACCGGCGCCGGGCAGGCGTTCTGCGCGGGCCAGGACCTGCGCGAGCACGCTGAGCTGCTAGCCAGCGACACGGACCCGCTGGCGACCGTCCGGCAGCACTACAACCCGATAATCGCGACAATTGCCTCGATGCCGAAGCCGGTCATCGCTGCCGTGCCCGGCGTGGCCGCCGGCGCGGGTGCCTCGATCGCCTTCGCCTGCGACTTCCGGATCGCCGCCGAGCGGGCCACCTTTCTGCTGGCCTTCGCCCGGATCGGGCTGGGCGCGGATTCGGGGGCATCCTGGACCCTGCAGCGGCTGATCGGCACGGCGAGAGCCGCGGAGATGCTGATGCTGGCCGAGCCGGTCAGCGCCGCGACCGCGCTGGAGTTCGGCCTGCTGACCTCAGTGGTGCCCGATGACGAGCTGCCAGCCGCGGCCGCTGGTTTCGCGGCCCGGCTCGCCGGGGGGCCCACGCTGGCCTACGCCGCGATCAAGGAGAGCTTGCTCTACGCGGCCGGCCACGGGCTGGACGAGGCGCTGGAGAAGGAGGCAGATCTGCAGGGCAGGCTCGGCCAGTCCGCCGACCACCGTGCCGCGACTCAGGCCTTCGTGAGCAAGCAGGCCCCCGTCTTCGAGGGGCGCTGACCGGCCGCTAGACGACGAGCGGATCGGCCTGCGCCGTCTCCTCGTGGGCGCAGATGATCTGCTCGGCGACATCGACGAGGTCGGCGAGATCCAGCCGCTGGTACACGCCCGACGGCCCGCGCCAGGACACCGTGCTGCCATGCCGCCATACAGTCAGGTGGCGGCTGATCGACAGCACGGAGATGCCGTCCATGTCGGCGCGGACGATACTGCCGAGGCCGCGGTCCGCGAGCATGGACTCCAGCTCGTCCGTGAGCCAGTCCGGGCTGTAGCGGGGCCTGCCGAAGTGATCGGGCAGCACCGCCGGGGGGATGCGCAGGGCGAACCAGACAGCCTTGCCCGGAACCTTCCAGTTGCCGAGCCTCGACCGGCTGAGATGACAGCCCCACTGGCCAGCTGACAAGCCGGCCACGACCTGCAGGCCGCGGCCGCTGACCGAGTCCAGCGGCGCCTTGGACATGCCAGGCTCGTCGCCGACCGTCCAGCCGCGCTCGGTGTCGAACACCTTGCACACGATCTCGCGGGTCCGCCCCTCGCCGCGCAGGTAAAGCCAGATCTCCGGGATGCCGGCCGCTGACCGCTGCCGGGACGTGCCACGGGCCAGGTTCCGCTGCGCATGCAGAGTGTTGGCGGCGAGCTCGCTCGCCATCGTGACGCCGTCGTGCAGGAGACCCGACGGAACCGACAGACTGGACAGTGCCTCCCGGAAGAAGCGCCGTGCCGCCGCCGCGCAGGTCGTGTCGATCGGCAGCGGCCTGGCGAAGCACCCGCCTCTGCTGATGCCTGCATCGGAAAGGCTCTCCTCCTGGTCGGGGACCATCGCCAGCGCCTCGGCTACCGGGGCCGCCAGCAGTCCCGCGCCGGGGGATGGCAGGCCGAGTCCGCCGGGCACGCTAGCGCCGCGTGCCGCGGAACCACGTACAGCTCCGCCGGCCGCAGGCGTGCCGAGCGCACTCCCACCACTATCGGCAGGCGTTGGCAGCCGCATGCTCCTCCGCCCTCCGGCATCAGACCTCTCCGAAGCACAGGTTATGGGCATTGTGCGAAGTTTCGCAATGGGATTCGGTTAATGTCGCATCAAATGGCCTGACGACGAGACTCGGATCGGCGGGACGCGTCACCACCGCAAGGCCGCTGGCAGTTCATTGTGCGCGCCAGCCGGGACCCGTGTCCGGCATTGCGGCAGATAGCCGGGCCGACCGCCGCTGCGGCCGGAGCCGGCGAGCACGCGCGGCTCTTCCGGGCGCGCGCAGGTCGCCTGGCGGGTCCTGCGACCTGCTGCTCGACCCGGCAACGCTGCGCCGGGCCGGGACCTGCCGCGAAGGGCAGCCTGGCGCTGCGCCCGCGCCTGTGCGGCGGCAGCCGCCGGACCGCTGCCCTGCTCTTGCGGCCCGCCGGCCGTGCGGCGCAGCGTTACCGGCGGCCGCCGCATGGCGGCGGGAAAATCCGGCCGGAATAGCAGCGGCAAATGCCGGCGGCGCATTGCCGGCCAGGTACAGCCAGCCTGCACCCTCGCGGCCATTATCAGCCCAGCTGCCACTGCCGCCCGGTAACTTGTCCCCCGCGTATTTCGGCGCCCATCGCGATCGGCAGCTGGTCATCAGCAGCTGTGTCCCGGTCACGTCCAGTAAGAGCGGTAGAGAGCGTGATTTTCGAATCGGCCGCCGACGCGCCGGGATTAGCTGAGCTATTCAGGTCAGCAGTCTTAGATCGTGCTTATCGGCGATGGCGGATACAGACAGCGCGTTACTGAGCAGAAGTCGCCCAGACGGAGTCAGTGCGACCTGCGGTCGCGCGGCCAGGCACATCCTGGACGACACGCCGGCCTGAAATTTTCGAAGGCGCGGACTAACCTGCCGAAAATACGATCTCGCGAGATACCCGCAGGTCAGAGCCCGATTGGACATTCTGGCGAGTACAGGCGATTGATAGTGCTTAAATCTGCTGCCATTACTCTGCTGCAATTAAACTGAGCCCGGTTGTAAACCGCCCGTTCGACAATGGCGTCTCTTCATACGGGGAAGATGTTCTAGCCTTTCCACAACACCTCCCAATGCAGAAGTGCAGGTCAGGTCCCGATCAGGAGGAGCCGCTCTTCTGCCCTGGGCTTTACCTGAAGAGCATGATCTGCGCTGCGTTGTGCCTCATTCGGATAACGCCAGCACCATTCCCCGCTCGAATAGGGAAGCCAGGGAAGACCCTGGCCCGGACCAAGGAGAACCATGCGGAAGTTTGTTATCGCGCTCGGTGCGGTCGGCGCTCTGCTGACGCTCGGCGCGGCTACTGGCGCACAGGCGTCGGTGGCGCACGTGAAGCCGATGGCGACGCCGGCGTGCGGCTACAACTGCTTCAACCTGTCCAACCTGGGTTATGGCGCCAACGACATCCAGAGCGCCGTCATCAAGAAGGACAACGGCACGGGAGGCGTGGTCGGAACCAGGATCACCCTGTCGCGGGCCACCGACAGCAGCCCGAACGAGGACTTCACCGGCGGTTACGTCGGCACGGTCGCCCAGCTGTGCAACGAGGGCCAGCTCTCGCCGTACATCTGCAACAACTACGGGCCGTCCAGCCTCATCGAGGGATACTTCCCGGTGTACGAGAGCGACTGGTCGCCCTTTGGCAACCAGAGCGGCCTGTGCGTGGGCGGGGGCAAGACGGTCACCGCCAACGAGACCATGGAGCTGCAGGACTGCGGCGTCAGCGCCGGGACCTTCTGGGTCGCGGACCTGAACAACGCGCACATCGGTTACACGCCGTTCCTCAACGGCGCGGACACCACGTTCACCCACCCGCTGGTCCTGAGCGTGGTCTCGATCAAGCAGGGCCTGCGGCTCCGCCTGGAGCGGCTCAACCTCCTCACCGGCAACTACGTGCCGAACGAGGACATGTGGACCCTGACCTTCGGGGTCGAGCTCTGACCGAGCCCCTCGCAGTGCTGACGCAGTGCTGATGAAGGGCTTAGCCCAGGGCTAGAGGCACCGGTGCCGGGCGCTCCGCGCGAGCGGAGCGCCCGGCACCGCCATGTCCGCCCGGCCGCGAGAACTCAGGCATCCCTGCTGCTGCAGCCCGCCAGGTGGTCATTCACGATGCCGCACGCCTGCATCGTCGCGTAGGCGGTGACCGGCCCGGTGAACCGGAAGCCGGCGGCGCGCAGTTCCTTCGACAGCGCCTTTGACTCACTGGTCTGTGACGGCACGTCCGCCAGCCGGACCGGCGCGGGCGGGCTGTCCCGCGCGTAGCGCCAGACCAGCTCGGCCAGGCCCGCGGGCAGTTCGAGCGCAGCACGGGCATTGGCGACCGCGGCCTCGATCTTTGCCCGGTTGCGGACGATGCCCGCGTCCGCCAGCAGCCGGATGACGTCGCCAGGCCCGAAGGCGGCGACCGCCTCGATGTCGAACCCCCGGAAGGCCTGCCGGAAGTTCTCCCGCTTCCGCAGAATGGTCAGCCAGGACAGCCCGGACTGGAACGCCTCCAGGCACAGCCGCTCGAACAGCCCGGTGTCGTCCCGGACCGGGCGGCCCCACTCCTCGTCGTGGTAGGTGAGGTAATCCGCCGTGGCGAGGCTCCAGGGGCAGCGCGGCTTGCCGTCGGGGCCTGGCTCGGGGTAGCCGTCCGTCATCCGTCCTCGCCTGCATCCCGGAAGGAGTCCTGCCGGAAGGAGTCCTGCCGGAAGGAGTCCTGCCGGAAGGGGTCCTGCCCGAACGGGTCCTGCCCGAACGGGTCCTGCCGCGCCGGGTAGCCAGCCCGGACCGGCGGCGCGGACGTATCGGCGGCACCGGCAGCCGCATCCGGGCTCGCCTCGGCCAGCCGCTCGCGCAGCCACTCGATCTCGGCGTCGCGCTCGGCGATCGTGCGCGCGATCAGCGTCAGGGCCCGCTCGGTCGTCGCCGCGTGGTAGCCGAGCAGTGCGGCCGGCGGCCGGTAGCTGGCGACATCGGACCAGGTGCGGAAGTCGGTGCGCGCGGACAGCTGCGGCCGTTCGCGCGCCAGCTCGCCACCCCGGCCCATCGCCACCACGACAACACCGCCGAGTATCACGGCGGCGGCCAGGAAGATAGCAACGGACACACGGTAATCGTGCCACGGCCAGCGGCATGCTGCCGCATCGCCGCAGCCGCGTCCTCATCAGGGAATGTCGGTGAAATTCTTCCGGCCGGCCGACAGGCTGTGCGCCTCCACGATGATGTCCACGACCTCGGCCGGATCATCCGCCACCCGGATCAGCTCGGGATCGGCGGGCGAGATCTTGCCGGCCGGCACCACGGTCTCGTGGATCCAGGTGCTGAGGCCCTTCCAGTAGTCGCTGCCGACCAGCACGATGGGGAATCTAGTGATCTTTCCGGTTTGCACCAGGGTGACCGCTTCGAATAGCTCGTCCAGCGTGCCGAATCCGCCCGGCAGCACGACGAAGGCCTGCGAGTACTTGACGAACACGGTCTTGCGCACGAAGAAGTAGCGGAACTCCAGGCCGATCTCGACGTACTCGTTCAGGCCCTGCTCGAGCGGCAGCTCGATGCCCAGGCCGACCGACACCCCGCCGGCGCTGGCAGCACCCTTGTTCGCGGCCTCCATGATGCCGGGACCCCCGCCGGTGATGACGGCGTAGCCCGCTTTCGCCAGCCCGGATCCGATCTGCTCGGCCGCCTCGTACTCCACGGTGCCGGGCCGGGTACGCGCCGACCCGAACACCGAGACGGCCTGGCCGAGCTCAGCCAGCAGGCCGAAGCCCTCCACGAACTCGGCCTGGATTCGCAGCACCCGCCAGGGGTCGGTGTGCACCCAGTCGCTCGGCCCGCGCCAGTCCAGCAGCCGCTGGTCGGTCGTGGTCTTGGGGATGTGCTTGCCCCGCAGCGTGGCGGGGCCCTGGCGACGCAGCCGGCGACGGGGCTCTGAGTTCGAGCTCATGGCCCATAAGGTAGCCGCAGTGCCCTGATGATCAGCCAGGGCACTCAGGAACCGACCCCGTGCGCCCGGAGGATGTCGTTGAGCGCGGCCTTGTCGTGGGCGCTCCCCTCCGGCAGCCGCTTGAGCACCAGCACGCACGGCATGCCGAACTCGCCGCCGAGGAAGGTGCGCATCCGGGTACCGCCGACGCTCACCGACCAGGCCGGTATCTCACCGCGCGGCAGTTCCTCGCCGGTCTCCACGTCGATCACGTGGGTGGACTTCGTCAGGATGGTGCCGGAGCCCAGTACTGCGCCGGCCCCGACCCGGCAGCCCTCGACAACCATGCAGCGCGACCCGATGAACGCGTCGTCCTCGATCACGACCGGCACTGCGTTCGGCGGCTCAAGCACGCCCCCGATGCCGACGCCGCCGGCCAGATGCACGTTCCGGCCGATCTGGGCGCAGGAGCCGACGGTCGCCCAGGTGTCCACCATGGTGCCCGAGTCGACGTACGCCCCGATGTTGACAAAGGAAGGCATCAGCACCGCGCCCGGTGCCACGTAGGCGCCCCAGCGCACGATCGACCCCGCGACGGCCCTGACGCCGTCAAGCCGGGTCGTCAGCGGCACCCTGTCGTGGTAGCGGAACTCGCCGACCTGCGAGGCAACCATGGGCAGCAGCTTGAACGCCAGCAGGATGGCGCGCTTGGCCCGTTCGTCAACCACGACGTCGCCCGATGCCGGGTCGATCCAGGCGACCCTTGACTCCCCGGAATCGATCCTGTCGACCGCGGACAGGACGAGGTCCCGTGCGACGGCGTCCGCGGGGCTGAGACCGGCCCGGCGCTCCCAGAGCTCGTCGACGTCGGCAGGCAGCGCGGACTGCACGGCCGGCGCCCCTGCCGGGCCCGGCGCAGATGCATGTGTCATGCCCCGGAGCCTAGTGCAGGGCCATCCGGGCACATCGCAGGGCGCGGCCCCGTGCGCTCGCAGCGGCGGGTAGCGTCGGACCGTGCCGAGCCGCCGCCCGCCCGCTCGCGCCCAGCGGCGCTCCGGGATAACCGCCGCGATGATCGTCATCGTGATCGCGGGCCTGCTCGTCTACCTGGCACTGAGGCCCTCACCGCTCGCGCGGCGGCCGACGGGGTGCGTGGCCGGGCCAGCCACGCAGGGCGTGCAGCTGAGCCTCAGTCAGGCCGCGATCGCCGCGGTGATCGCCGGGGTCGCGAACGAGCGCGGGATGCCGACCAGGGCAGTCGCCATCGCCTACGCGACCGCACTGCAGGAGTCGAAGCTGGCCAACCTGCACTACGGCACGATGGACTCGGTCGGCGTCTTCCAGCAGCGCCCGTCTGAGGGCTGGGGCACGCCGCAGCAGATCGAGGACCCGGTCTACGCGGCCGGCCGGTTCTTCGCGGCGCTGGCCCGGGTACCGCACTACCAGCGGCTGCCGATCTACGAGGCCGCCCAGGACGTGCAGCACAGCGCGGACGGCTCCGCCTACGGCCAGTACGCGACCATGGGCACGGATATGGCGCGCGCGTTCAGCGGTGCCCTGCCGCATGCGGTCTGGTGCAGCTACGGCACCGGAGTCGGCAAGCCCCGCCTGGCCGCGGCCAAGCGCGGTCTTGACAGCGACTTCGGCAGGCTCGGCGGCCACCTGAACGCCGATCCGCTCGCCCGGGTGACCGTCAGGGACACCCGCCAGGGCTGGGCCGTAGCGTCCTGGCTGGTCGCGCACGCGGCCACGTTCGGCGTTACCGAAATCCGCTACCTGACCTACGAATGGCTGGCCAGCAGCGGGTCAGGCCGCTGGCGGGCGCTCAAGCCGGGGCCGCGGACGCCGGCTGCCACTACCGCCGTGGTCTTCGGCTGATAGCCTGCGATCCCCGGGATCGGCAGCATGCGGGCCGATCCCGGCGGCAGCGCGATACTGGTGGCAAGCCGCGACACTTGGGTCAGCCGCACCGCTGGTGCACCAGGGCGCGGACGGAAGAGGAGAACCCGGAAGTGACCTATATCATCACGCAGCCTTGCGTCGATGTGATCGACAAGGCGTGCATCGAAGAGTGCCCCGTCGACTGCATCTACGAGGGCGAGCGGATGCTCTACATCCACCCGGACGAGTGCGTGGACTGCGGTGCCTGCGAGCCGGTCTGCCCGGTCGAGGCCATCTTCTATGAAGACGATGTGCCGGACCAGTGGAAGGACTACTACAAGGCCAATGTCGAGTTCTTCAGTGACCTCGGCTCGCCTGGCGGCGCGTCCAAGACCGGCAAGATCCCGAAGGATCACCCGCTCGTCGCTGCCCTGCCACCCCAGGAGACCGAACACTAGAGCGGGAACGCACGGTGACAGCCGGCCGCACGGCAGCGCGCGCGGTACCTGACGCCGGCGCCGGGGCCGGTCCTGAGCTGACCCGGACGACGCTGGCCGCGCGGCTGCCGGCGTTCCCGTGGGATGCTCTGGGGCCGGCCGCCGAGCTGGCACGGGCCCACCCGGGCGGCATCGTCGATCTATCCGTCGGCACGCCGGTCGACCCGGTGCCCGACGTGGTGCGGGCGGCCCTGCGCGCGGCGGACGACTCTCCCGGCTATCCGCTGACAGCCGGAACGCCCGCCGTGCGCGAAGCCGCGGCCGGCTGGCTGTCCAGGCGGCACGGTGTCAGCGTCGACCCGGCCGCGGTGCTGCCCGTCATCGGAACCAAGGAGTTCATTGCCTGGCTGCCCACTCTGCTGGGCTGCGGTCCTGGCGACGTCGTTGTCCATCCCGCTCTGGCCTATCCCACCTACGACGTGGGCGCCCGGCTGGCAGGCGCCCGCCCCGTCCGCGCCGACGGCCTGCTCGCGCTCGGCCCCGAACGGGTTGCGCTGGCCTGGCTGAACTCGCCGTCCAACCCCACCGGTCAGGTGCTGCCAGCCGAGCACCTGCGCAAGGTGGTGGGCTGGGCCCGCGACCGCGGCACGGTCATCGCGTCCGACGAGTGCTATATCGAGCTGGGCTGGGACACGACTCCGCTGTCAGTCCTGCATCCCGACGCCTGCGGCGGGTCACATCAGGGCCTGCTGGCGGTGCACTCGCTATCCAAGCGATCCAACCTGGCCGGCTACCGAGCGGGCTTCGTCACCGGCGACCCCCGCCTGGTCGCTCAGCTGCTCGAGGTCCGCAAGCATGCCGGGATGATCGTGCCCGCGCCGGTTCAGGCGGCGATGGCGGCCGCGCTGAGCGACGATGCGCATGCCGACGTACAGCACGCCAGGTACGCGGCGCGGCGCGACCGGCTGCGGCCGGCGCTGGAGGCGGCCGGCTGGGCCATCGATCAGTCAGCGGCCGGGCTCTACCTCTGGGCATCGCATCCTGATCTGGACTGCTGGGGGTCGGTACAGCGGCTGGCCGGGGCAGGAATCCTGGTTGCGCCGGGCGAGATCTACGGGCCCGGCGGCGCCCGGCACATCCGGGTCGCGCTCACCGCGACCGACGAGCGCATCGACGCGGCGGTCCTGCGGCTGGCCGATCTCGCTTAACCTGGCCACACACTGTGCTGACCACAGAGGTGGGTTAATAACGATCCGGGCAACATCGCCGCGCTGACGGCGGGAGATGTGCCTGTCTAGTGCAGCGAGCCCGCGGGGATCCGCTCCCGGAGCTGCGGCAGGAGGTGCTGGGCCGGTGCCCGAGTCAGAGACTTTTGACGCCTTCTACGCGCGCACGGTCTGGAGCGTCACGAGCCAGATCCACGAACTCGCGGGGAACGACGGCGCTGCCGATCATGCCATCCGGGAGGCCTACGCCAAGGCGTACCAGCAGTGGTACCAGATGTCGGGCTATAGCGACGCCGAGGGCTGGGTGCTCGCCACTGCCAGGGATGCGTTCGAGCGGCGCCGTGCCGCGGCGGCCGCCACAGGCCAGCCTGCCAGCAGCCCGGTCCCTGATTCCGGAACCTGGCCGGGCATCTACCGGCCGGCCGCGAGGCCGCCAGCCGATCCCGAGTCCACCATGGCTCCCCGTCGCCGCGACGACGGGAAGCCGGGATACGGCCCGGACGCGACCGGCGGCTATGACCTGGACGCGACCCGCGGCCCGGCTGCCTCCGGCGGCCCCGTCCCGACGTCGCGCATCGCCGGCTATCCCTCCCCCGATGGCCGTTCTGGCGGTGCTGCCACTGGCGATGCTGCCACTGGCAGTGCTGGCGCGGGCGGTGCTGCCACTGCAGGTGCCGGCGGTGCCCTCGGTGCCGGCGCGATCGGCGGCGCGCCGCTGGCCGGCGAGACGGCACCAGGCGGCCCTGGCGGGCGGTCCGGCACCGGCGGCCCTGGCGGGCGGTCTGGCAACGGCGGCCTTCTCGGTCCTGGCGGCATCCTCGGCGCCGGCGGCCCGCTCCGCGGTAGCGGTCCAGTCCGCGGCCGGCTAACGCAGCCCGGCTCGCGCCGGCCGCTGCTGATCGCGGCAGCGGCCGGTGTCGCCGTCCTGCTGATCGCCGGCATCACCTACGCCGCTCTCGGCGGTCACAAGAGCACGCCCGGCAGCACGTCCAGGACGTCGGCCGCGGGCGGCCCGCCGAAGCCGCAGATGCTCGCCGCGGGCAAGACCGGCCAGCGCTCCGCTGTTCCCTGGTCGCTGGTCGGATCCGGGTGGGCGCTCGCCGAGTTCTCGACGGCGGCGCCCGCGGCCAGCGGCGCGACCTCGGGCTCAGGCACCTACACCACCTATCTGGTGGATCCGGAGGGCGGCAAGTACGAGATCGCGACCTCGTCGGGCAGCACGGCCTCGCTGCTGATGGCCTGGTCAGGAGACGCGAAGACAGCCCTGCTCAGCACCCCGGCGGGGACGGGCGCGAGTTACAGCCTGCTGAACGTGGCCACCGGTCAGCTGAGCCCGCTGTCACTGCCGTCCGGAGTCAGGGCAGTCGGCTTCACCCGGCCAGACGGACTGAACATCCTGGCCGTTCGCCAGGGATCCGCCAGGCTGCGGCTGGAGCGCTACAGCCTGGCTGGCGCCTTCCAGCGCAGTCTCGGCTCGCTGCCGGGCAAGTCCGGCACCGTCTGGCCGCCCGACGGCTGCAGCTACGGCTGCGCGCTGAGCTCGCCGGATGGCCTGACTGATGTCTGGGGCATCTTCGGGGAAGAGATGCAGCTGCTCGACAACGCCGGCGGCCTCATCCGCAAGCTGCACGTGCCAGGAAGCGGGCAGCCGCCGTCCTGCGTCCCGCTGAGCTGGTGGAATGACAGCACCGTCCTGGCTGACTGCGACGCCGCGGGGCAGCCTGACGACGCGGCCCAGCTCTGGCTGGTGCCGGCCAGCGGGGCACAGCCAACGGCGCTGACCCAGCCAGCGGCGGCCGGCACCGGCCAGATTGAGGGCGCCTGGCTCGCGGGGCAGACGACATACGTGACCTCGGTAACGTCCAGGCAGTGCGCCTCGGCGCCGAGCGGGTCGGCCGGCCTCGGCATCGCACCCGCCAGCCACGCGAGCGGGGCCAGCACAATCTCCATCCCTGGCACCACCGGCAACGTGAGCACGGTCGTCGCCGCGGCAGGCCGCCGGCTGCTCGTCCTCGCCCAGACCAGTTGTCCGGGCACATCCTCTCTGCTGTGGTTCAGCCCGTCGGCTGGATCAGTCACCACTGTCCTGACGGCGCCGGCCACGCAGGCTGGCGTCATCGCGGCCGTTCCGTACGGGAACGGGCCGACCGCCGTCGCCGCCGGCCAGTAGGCGCGGCTGCTGCGGTACCGGGCCGCCGATCCGCCAGTACTCGCCGTCGGCCCGGTCCAGGAACTCCTCGTCGACGAGGTACCTGCGCAGCGTCGCGTAGTCGCTGAACAAGGCCGCCAGCACCTGGTTGACCTCGCGCTCGGCGTACCTGATGCCCGGCTCGAAGGCCTGGGCCACCTCGCTGAGCAGCAGCCGCCGGCGCGAGTGCTTCGCTGGCATCGACTCGATCCTGCCGTCGCGCAGATAGCCGCGCAGCCGCCGGTCGATGGTCATCGCGTTCACGACCGCGGCCGCAGGAGATTCGATCATCCCGCGATTATTACCCGGCTGCCCCGCTCCGTGGCAAGCCGTGACGGGCACCGCCGGCTGCCCTGCCGGGCTAGCCGCGGCGCCGGTACACGCTGACGGTCAGTGTGCCGAAGACCAGGCACAGCCCGGCAATCCAGGCCGCGGCCTGGAGCAGCGGAGTGGCGACCGGCCCGCCGAGCATCAGCCCGCGCATCGCCTCGGCAAAGATGGTGATCGGGTTGATCCGGACGAACGCCTGCAGCCAGCCGGGCATGCTCGCGGCCGGCACCAGCACCGTGCTCGCGAAGGTCAGCGGCATGACCAGCATGAACGCGGTCGCCTGGACCGCCTCAGGACTGCGCAGCGCCGTGCCGAGAAATGCCATCACCCAGCACATCGAGGCGCCCAGCGCCAGGACCAGGCCCAGCGCGCCGACTGCGCCGGGGACGCCGCCGCGGAACCGGAAGCCGAGTCCGACCGCCACAGCCACGATGATCAGCGCCGCCCAGGCGGTCCTGGCCAGGTCGGCAGTGATACGGCCGGCCACGACAGCCGACCGGGCCATCGGCAGCGACCTGAACCTGTCGATGAGACCGTGCTGGAAGTCGGCGTTCAGCCCGAGCGCCGTCACCATGGTCTGGAAGGCGATGCCCTGCACCAGCAGCCCCGGCAGCACGAACTGCAGGTAGCCCCTGCTCGAGCCGGCGATAGCGCCGCCGAAGACATACACGAACAGCAGCAGGAACATCAGCGGCTGCGCCGTCATCCCGATCAGCTGCTGGGGATCCGAGAGCACGTGCAGCAGATTGCGCCGGGCCATGATGCCGGTCTGCGTGACGATCACCGCCGGCCTCCCGGCATGCTGACATCCTCGCGGCTCACGTCCGGCCGGGCCGCGGCGTCGCTGCCCGGCCCGGCGTGATGCCCGGTCATCGCCAGGAACGCCTCGTCGAGGCTGGGCAGCCGGACCGCCAGATGCCGGACGCCGATCCCGGCCGACTCGAGCCTGCTGGCTGCCGCCGCGACCAGGTCCTCGTCCGGCACGTGCACGGTCAGCAGGTCGCCGTCGACCGCGGGCTGCTCGGCGGCCCGCAGGCCCGCGAGCACGGAGACCGCGGCGGCCAGATCGGCTGGCCGCAGCGGCCTGACTTCGAGTACCTGCCCGCCCGCGAGGCCCTTCAGCTCGGCGGGTGTTCCCTCGGCCACCGTCGCACCGCGGTCGATCACCATGATCCGGTCTGCGAGCCTGTCGGCCTCCTCCAGGTACTGCGTGGTGAGCAGCACCGTGGTGCCATCGGCCGCCAGGCCGCGAATCAGGTCCCACAGCTGATTGCGGCTGGCCAGATCGAGGCCGGTCGTCGGCTCGTCGAGGAACAGCACCGCAGGCCGGCCAACGAGGCTGACCGCGAGGTCAAGCCGTCTGCGCATGCCACCAGAGAACTCCCGCACCCTGGTCCCGGCAGCGTCAGCGAGGCCGAAGGCCTCAAGCAGCGCCGTGCCGCGTGCTCGCGCGGCCCGGCGCCGCAGCCCGAGCAGGCGGCCGACCAGGTAGAGGTTCTCCCTGGCCGAGATCAGGTCGTCGACGGCCGCGTACTGGCCGGTCAGCCCGATCACCTCGCGCACCTGCCGGGCGCAGGTGACCACATCGCGGCCGAGCACGAAGGCATGACCGGCATCGGGCGTCAGCAGCGTGGTGAGGATCCGGACGGCCGTGGTCTTGCCGGCGCCGTTCGGCCCGAGCAGCCCGTAAATGGCCCCCGGCGATACCTCCAGGCTGAGCCGCTCGAGTACGCGCTTGCGGCCGAGACTCTTGCTCAGTTCAGCCGTGCAGATGGCGGGATCGGTCATTGCGGGACACCCCGTTCCCTTGCTGATGGGTTTTCGTCGCCTGGCGGAGTCCGGGCGCAGCCGTTATAGTTCAGTTATCGAGAATCTTAACTTTGAAGATAACGAGACTCAAGATATGTCGCGAGTCAGTGGCCTGTCAACCACCCTGGGGGCAGTCGGACCATGGCAGGATCGGCACGTGACAGACGCCGGGACTGGGCCACCGGCCGCGGGGGCGCCGCGCGCCGGCGGTGCGGCCAGGCGGCGGGAGCTCATCGACGCCGCCGCGATGGCGGCCCGCCTGCAGCAGAACGCCTACGACCGGTTCGAGGACGCGGTTGCTGGCTACTTCGGCGTCAACAGGACGGCCATGCGCTGCCTGGAGGTGCTGGACCGGCTCGGCCAGCAGACCGCGGGCGAGCTCGCGACCCAGACCGGGCTGACCAGCGGCGCCGTCACGGCGATGCTCGACCGGCTGGAGCGGGCCGGGCTGGTGCGGCGGCTGGCCGACGCTTCTGACCGGCGGCGGGTCCTGGTCCAGATGACCGACAGGGCCGCGCAGCTCGCCGCTGACGTCTACGAGCCGCTGGCCGGGGAGATGGCCGAGTTCGAGCGGTACTCCGACGACCAGCTGCGGCTGCTGGCCGAGTTCCTGCAGACGGCAACCCGCACGCTCGAGCGGCACGCCGGCCGCGTCGAGCAGCAGCGGCGGGACCGCTAGCCCGGCACCCGGCGCCCACTAGGCTGACAGTCGTGCTCAGGCTCTATGACACCCGGCTGCGCAGCGTCGCCGACATCATCCCGGCCCGGCCCGGCGAGCTGCGGATGTATGCCTGCGGGCCCACGGTGTACCGGTTCGCTCACGTCGGCAACCTGCGCACGTTCCTGCTGCCCGACCTGATCAGGCGGAACGCCGAGCGGCACCACCTGTCGGTGATCGTCTGCCAGAACATCACCGACGTCGGGCACCTGGCCGACGACGGCGAGGCCGATCCTGAGGGCGAGGACAAGATCCTCGCGCAGGCAAGGGCTGAGGGCCGGTCTGCGCTGGAGATGGCGCGGTTCTACGAGAACGCGTTCCGCGCCGACAGCGCAGCGCTCAACATCGCGCCGCCCGATTACGCCCCGCGTGCCTCCGACTCGATCGACCTCATGATCGAGATGATCAGCACCCTCATCGAGACCGGCCACGCCTACCCGACTGACAGCGGCTCCGTGTACTTCGACGCCCGCAGCGTCCCCGACTACGGCGCGCTGTCCGGCAACCGGCTGGATGAGCTGCGCCCTGGCCACCGGTCCGAGGGCGGCGTCGATGAGAGCAAGCGGTTCCACGCGGACTGGGCGCTGTGGAAGGGGGCACCGGCTGGTCGCGAGCTGACCTGGCAGGCGCCCTGGGGCACCGGGTTCCCCGGCTGGCACACCGAGTGCTCGGCGATGTCCCTGAAGTTCCTCGGCGACGTCATCGACATCCACACCGGGGGCATCGACCTGCGGTTCCCGCACCACGAGGACGAGCGGGCGCAGTCCAGCTCGATCGCGGGGCACGACGTGGTCCGGCACTGGGTGCACGGCGAGCACGTGCTGTTCGAGGGCCGCAAGATGGCCAAGTCCACCGGGAACGTGGTGCTGCTAACCGACGTGACCGGGCGCGGGCTCGACCCGCTTGCCGTGCGGCTCGCCTTCCTGGAGCACCGGTACCGGCAGCAGATGAACCTGACCTGGGAGACGCTGACCGCGGCGGACGGCACGGTCCGGCGATGGCGGGAGCAGGTCGCCGACTGGGCGAACGAGCCGAGCAAGCCGATGTGCGCGGATTACTGGGCGCGGATCACCGGCGCACTGGACGACGACCTGGATACCCCGGCGGCCCTGCGGGCGCTGCGGGAACTCGCCCGCGACTCCGGGATACCGGCAGGGTCGAAGTTCGAGACGTTCGCCGCCGCCGACCGGGTGCTCGCCCTCGACCTCGTCAGCCTGGTCGGACAGCCGCGCCGGGCCCCCGCACTCCCGGCCGGAGCGCAGGAGATACTGGCAGAGCGGGCCGCCGCCAGGGAGCAGAAGGACTTCGCGAGCTCAGACCGGCTGCGGGCGGAGCTGGCTGAGCTCGGCGTGGCGGTTGCCGACACTCCGGACGGCCAGACCTGGACGCTGACGCCAGCAGCCGGGGGCTGACTGCCGGGGCCGGAGCGGACCGGGGCCGGGGCGCGAACGGATCCGGAGATTTGACCCGCTTTGGTCAGTGCTGCTGGTCCTGCGGGCTCGCGCAACGGATCGCCAGGCCAAGGCCGGATTACGCAACAGATCAGCACTAGCGCGCATCAGCCACCAGCGCATCTGGAGGCGGCAGGCTCCTACGCTTGACTGACCTAGATCATCCGGTGACGACCGAGATCATCCGCCCAGATCATCCGCCGAACGGGAGCGCCTGACCATGACGGAGACCACGCGCCACAGCACCCACGCCCGGACGTACCTGATGTGCCCGCCTGAGCATTTCGCGGTCGAGTACGCCATCAACCCGTGGATGCATCCGGACCGGCCGGTCGATGCGGCCCTGGCCATGCGGCAGTGGCAGCAACTGGCCGAGGTGTTCGGCAGCCTCGGCCACACCGTGCACACGATCACCCCCGAGCCCGGCCTGCCGGACATGGTCTTCGCCGCCAACGGCGCCACCGTCATCGGCGGCAAGGTGCTGGGCGCTCAGTTCCGCTATCAGCAGCGCCAGCCGGAAGCGGCCGCCTACCTGAACTGGTTCCGGGCCCGCGGCTACGGCCACATCCGCGAGTCGCGGATTCTCAACGAGGGGGAAGGCGACATTGTCTTCGCCGGCCGGGCCATCCTGGCCGGCCACGGCTTCCGCAGCGACCAGGCGGTGGCGAGCGAGCTGACCGAGCTGTTCGGCCTGCCCGTGCTGAGCCTCCGCCTGGTGGATCCGCGGTTCTACCACCTCGACACCGCGATGGTCGTGCTGGACGCCGACACCGCCGCCTACTACCCGGCCGCGTTCGACGACGCCGGCCGCGCCACGCTGGCGTCGCATTTCGCCGAGCTGATCGAGGTCAAGGACGAGGATGCCGAGGTCCTCGGCCTGAACGCCATCAGCGACGGCCGCCACGTCGTGCTCCCGGTCCAGGCGACCGGGCTGGCAGGCCAGCTGGCGGCGGCCGGCTTCAGTCCCGTCGGGGTGGACCTGTCGGAGCTGCTCAAGGCAGGCGGCGGCCCTAAGTGCTGCACTCTGGAACTCAGGTAGCTGGCAATCCCGAGATAGTCGGCGAAGCGCAGGAGGCAACGTACATGGCAGGCACCGAGGCAGCAGCCCAGCTGCGCGCGCAGGCGGCAGCTCACAGCGCTCACAACTACCATCCGCTGCCGGTGGTGATCGAGGGCGCTGAGGGCGCCTGGGTCACCGACGTCGACGGCAGGCGCTACCTGGACATGCTGGCCGCCTACTCGGCCATCAACTTCGGCCACCGGCACCCGCGGCTGGTCGCGGCCGCTCATCGCCAGCTGGACCGCGTGACGCTGGTGAGCCGCGCGTTCGAGCACGACCAGTTCGGGCCGTTCTGCGCCGAGCTGGCCGCGCTGGCGGGCATGGAGATGGTGCTGCCGATGAACACCGGCGCCGAGGCGGTCGAGACGGCCATCAAGACCGCCCGCAAGTGGGGCTACCAGGTGAAGGGCGTCCCCGACGGCGAGGCCGTCATCGTGGTCTTCGACGGCAACTTCCACGGCCGGACCACCACGATCGTGAGCTTCTCCACTGACCCGGACGCGCGCGACGGCTTCGGCCCGTACACGCCGGGCTTCCGGATCGTCCCCTACGGTGACCTGCCTGCCCTGGCCGCGGCAATGGACGAGAACGTGGTCGCCGTCCTGGCCGAGCCCGTCCAGGGCGAGGCCGGCGTGCTGGTCCCGCCGCCGGGTTTCCTGGGCGGCGTCCGTGACCTGTGCACCGAGCATGGCGCGCTGTTCATCGCGGACGAGATCCAGTCGGGACTCGGGCGGACCGGCACGACATTCGCCTGCGAGCACGAGGACGTCATCCCCGACATGTACATCCTGGGCAAGGCACTGGGCGGCGGCATCGTGCCGGTGTCGGCCGTGGTGTCATCCCGCGATGTGCTCGGCGTTTTCAGGCCCGGCCAGCACGGCTCGACGTTCGGCGGGAATCCGCTGGCCTGCGCCGTGGCGCGGGAGGTCATCGCGATGCTGTCCACCGGCGAGTTCCAGGAACGCTCGGCCAAGCTCGGCACGCACCTGCACGACCGGCTGAACGCGCTGCCGCAGAGCAAGGTCGCGGACGTGCGCGGCCGCGGGCTGTGGGCCGGCATCGAGTTCACCGAGCTGGGCGGCCGGGATGCCTGCGAGCAGCTCGCCGAGCGCGGCGTGCTGGCCAAGGACACGCACGGGTCGACCATCCGGCTCGCGCCGCCGCTGGTCATCAGCGAGGACGACCTGGACTTCGCGATCGACCAGGTGGAGGCACTGGTCCGCTGAGCCCCGGTTCGCGACCATGGAGGCGTGGCCGTTCAGATAGTTTTCGAGACGCACTCCACGACCGAGGATAACGAGATCGGCATCGCCACCGGCTGGCTGCCGGGGCGCCTGTCCATGGCCGGCCGGGAGCAGGCGGCCGCCCTCGGCCGCCGGCGCCGCAGCGACGGCATCGCGGCCGTGTTCAGCTCGGACCTGGACCGGGCCGTGCAGACCGCGGCCATCGCCTTCGGCAGCACCGGCATCCCGGTCCTGCTTGACTGGCGGCTGCGGGAGTGCGACTACGGCCAGCTGAACGGCTGCCCGGCGGCCGGCCTGCACGCCCATCGCGGCGAGCACGTCAGCGCGCCGTATCCGGGCGGTGAGAGCTGGCGCCAGGCCGCGGCGCGGGTCGCCAGCTTCGCGGCCGACCTGCCGTCCCGCTGGTCCGGGCAGCGGGTCGTGGTGATCGGTCACGTGGCGACCCGCTGGGGCCTCGACCTGCTCCTGCGCGGGATCTCGCTCCACGAGCTTGCGGCTCGCGACTTCGACTGGCAGCCGGGCTGGGAGTACAGCGCGCCCTAGCGGCCCTTGCCTGCGTGTCCGTGTGCGGTTACTACCGCCCTGGCGGTAGTAACCGCGCACGGATCCATTCCGACGGGGCCGGGCCAGGCCGCACCGGCTCCGCGGCCGCCTGTCCTGGCCGCTGCTGCGCGGCCCGCAGCACGGGCGGCCCTCCGAACCCGGCTCCGCTGCGCCGCGCGCATCAGGTCGGCCGCTCGCTCTGCCGCGATTGCCTGCTCCAGATACGGATGCACGTTGTCCTCCTCGATGTCAGGACCTGCTCAGGTCCACGGCATCGAGATTCGCGGTAAGGCATGCGGGAGCGGATCGGGAGCACTCCCTATTTCCGGCGGCGGGCCGCCTTAGGACTTGGCCCAGCGGGCGAAATAACCCGTTTTGCGGCTAAGACCTTTACCGGGCTGGGCGGCGGGCCGCGCGGACGGACCGGCTGTCCGGTCCCTGGGCGCCCGCCTGACCGGAGCCACCCGCCCGGCCGGAGCCACCCGCCTGACCGGGCCGACGGGGCCGCGCCGTAGCCGAGCCTGACCCGCCAGCCCGGCGGTCCCGGCTTCCCCGTGACCAGAGCGCGTACGAGGCGACGGCACCGGCGACCGCGCAGACGGCACCGCCAAACAGGAACCATTTACCGGCCGTGCTGTCGGTGATGAATACGCTGCCACCCGAGGAGCCGCTGCTCAGCAGCAGCGTCACGATGAACCAGCCGAGCGCGGGCAGGAAGCCGCCGAGCGCCGTGCGCATGCCCCATGAGCCCAGCAGGCAGGTGGCCAGGATGGCGAGGTCGAACAGGACCGCGGCGAGCGGAACCGGGCCCCGGCTGTACTGAAAAGTGCCGATCAGGCCCTGCATCAGTCCGAGCAGGAACAGTGCCGCGTACGCGGCCACGGTGATCGCGGTGCGCTCTCCGGCTCCCGGCCGCGGCGGCTGCGGCGGCTGGCCGCCAGCGGTGCTGCCCCGCGTGCTGCTCACCCTCCGAAGGCTAGCGGAGGCCGGCGAATAGATCCGGCTCCCGGTCCGCCGGCAGCGACCCGGTCCAGGCGGGACCGGCCAGCAGCGTGTAGTACTCGGTGCCGAGCGCCCGCTGCCCCACCATGTCCGACAGCGCGAAGAAGGGGCTGTCCACCGCGATCTGGGTCGCGTGCGCGCGCATGGCCGCGAGCTTGGCGTCCAGGTAGCCGCGCGCGTCGATCGCCGTGGTCACGTTCTCGTCGTCGGTACCAAACGGCAGGTCGTCCAGTGACTCGACCCTGCTGAAGTCCGTGCCGCCGATCTCCCGGCCGCCGTCCTGGCCGTCCTGCAGCAGCGCCATCGCCTCGGCCAGCACGGACCGCGGGATCGCCGTGGCGTAGAACTTGCTGACCGCGCCCCCGGCCAGCTCGAACGCGCGCCACGCCACCCGGTGCGCCTGGATGTGATCGGGATGCCCGTAGAAGCCGTTCGCGTCGTAGCTGACCATGACCTGCGGGCGCACCTCCGCCACGATGGCCAGCAGATCGCGGGCCGCCTCCTCGACGTCGGCCTGCCAGAAGCAGCCCGGCCAGTCGTTCGGCGGCGTGCCCATCATGCCCGAGTCCCGCCACCGGCCGGGGCCGCCGAGATACCGGTGATCGGCGACGCCAAGCGCGGCACAGGCCTTGTCGAGCTCGCCGATCCGGTACTGGCCGAGGCCGCCCTCGGCGTCGAAAGCCAGATGCGCGAGCTCAGGCGGTATGACCTCGCCGAGCTCGCCCAGCGTGCAGGTGACGAGCGTCACGCCTGCACCCTCGGCGGCGTACTTCGCCATCGTGGCGCCGGTCTCAATGGACTCGTCGTCGGGGTGCGCATGGACGAGAAGCAGGCGCCTGCCGTCCGTTTTGGTCATATCCGTGAGCCTAGCGACCAGCCTCCGCCGGCGAACTGGCAGGATCTGCAGAGTGACTGATTCCTTTCCCCGCCAGGCCGCGCGGACCATCGGGTTCACGCTCGGCGCTCCCCGTTCCTTCCGGCTCTCCCCCGATGGCCAGACCGTCGTCTTCCTCCGCTCGAAGGCCGGCACTGACGCGGTGACCTGCCTGTGGGCCCTCGACGTCGCCACCGGGACCGAGCGGCTGATCGCCGACCCGGCCGAGATCGGCAGGTCCGGCGCGCAGGACGACCCGGTCGAGAAGGCCAGGCGGGAGCGAGTGCGGGAACGGGCAGCCGGCATCGTCGCATTCGGCACCAGCGCCGACTGCACGCTGGCAGCCTTTGCCCTGGCGGGCACCGTGTACGTGGCCGACCTGCGGCCCGGCGGCAGCGGCGTCCGCGAGCTGGCCACCAGGACACCGGCCGCTGACCCGCGCCCCGACCCGGCCGGCCGGGTCGTCGCCTACGTCAGCGACGGCGCGCTGCGCGTGCACGACATCGCGACGGGCGGGGACCGGGTGCTCGCCGACCCGGACGGCGCCGACGGCATCAGCTTCGGCCTGGCTGAGTTCGTGGCGGCGGAGGAAATGGACCGCAGCCGCGGCTACTGGTGGGCTCCGGACGGCTCGGCGATCCTGACCGCTCGCGTCGACGAGACACCGGTCCAGTTCTGGCACATCGCCGACCCGGCGAACCCGGACCGCGAGCCGCGGGCCATCAGGTACCCGGCCGCGGGCACGCCCAACGCCGTGGTCTCCGTCTTCGTCGCCGCCCTGACCGGCGGCCTGACGCAGGCCCGGTGGGACTCGGCGGCGTTCCCGTACCTGGTCAATGCCGCGTGGGACGGCGCGGACGGGGGGCAGCCACTCCTCGTCGTGGCCAGCCGTGACCAGCGGGACATGCGCATCCTCGCGGTCGACGCCGCCACCGGGGACACCGCCGTGGTCCGCGCCGACTCCGATCCGTCCTGGGTCGACATCGTGACCGGGGTGCCGGCTGCCACGGCGGACGGCCGCATCATCTGGACGGCGGACTCGGGCGGCGCCAAGCGCCTGGTCGCCGGGACCGCCGCCGAGCACGCGGCCGGCTCCGCCGCCGATCTCACCCCCGCGTCGCTGAATGTCCGCGCTGTCCTCGGCGTCGATGGCGACACCGTCCTGTTCGCCGCCTGCGCCGACGACCCGGCCTCGGCGACGCTGTGGACCGCCGGAAAGGACGGGATCGACCAGGTCAGCCCGGCGGAGGGCGTCTACGACGGCCAGCTTGCGGGCGGCACCCTGCTGCTGGTCAGCCGCACCCTGGCCGACCCGGCGGTAGCCGTCGGCGTGCTGCGGGCCGGCCCGGACGGGACCTGGCAGCAGGTGGCCGCCATTGCCTCGCACGCGGAGACGCCGGGCCTGCCCGTCCCGAAGCCGCTGCTGACCTGGTCGTCGGGACCAAGCCGGTGCCGCACGGCGGTCCTGCTGCCGTCCTGGCACCAGCCGGGCTCGGGCAAGCTGCCGGTGCTGTGCGACCCCTATGGCGGCCCGCACGGCAAGCGGGTCCTGGCAGCCGCAGCGGTCTACCTGAGCCCGCAGTGGTTCGCCGAGCAGGGCTTCGCGGTCGTCATCGCGGACGGCCGGGGCACCCCCGGCCGCGGCCCTGACTGGGACCGCGCGGTCGCCGGTGACCTGGGCGGGCCCGTGCTCGACGATCAGGTCGAGGCGCTCCGGTCAGCCGCCGAGCAGTACGGCGACCTGGACCTGAGCCGGGTCGGCATCCGCGGCTGGTCCTTCGGCGGCTATCTGGCCGCGCTCGCCGTGCTGCGGCGCCCTGATGTCTTTCACGCTGCCGTGGCGGGGGCTCCGCCCACCGACTGGCGGCTGTACGACACCTGCTACACCGAGCGCTACCTCGGCATCCCTGCTGACAGCCCGGAGACCTACGCCCGCAGCTCGCTGCTCGCTGACGCGCCGCAGCTGACCAGGCCGCTGCTTCTCATCCACGGCCTGGCCGACGACAACGTCGCCGTCGCTCACACTCTGCGGCTGTCCTCGGCCCTGCTGGCCGCAGGCAAGCCGCACAGCGTGCTGCCGCTGTCCGGGGTGACCCACATGGCGTCCCAGGAGGAGGTGGCCGAGAACTTGCTGCTGCTCCAGGTTGACTTTCTGCGGACGTCGCTGGGTATCGCGGCCGGACTGGGTACTGAGACCGCATGACCAAGTTCCTGATCGGCGGCTATTCCGGAGACAAAGGCGCAGGCCACGGCATCACCGTGGTGGAAGACGGGCAGGCCAGCGCGACCGTCCCGGCCGACTCGCCGTCCTGGATCGCGCTGCACCCGGATCTGCCGGTGCTGTACGCGGTGGCCGAGACCGATGACGGGCACGTGCGCGCCTGGTCGCTGCGCGACGGGGTGCCCGCCGGGGATCTCGGTGAGGGTGAGACCGGCGGGGCCGAGCCCGCTCATCTCACCGTGGACAGCTCAGGCCGGTTCCTCCTCACCGCCAACTACAGCGGCGGCAGCATCAGCGTGCACCAGCTGACGAAGGAGGGCGGCATCGGCCCGCGCACCGACCTGGTCCAGCACGAGGCACACGGTGACCAGCCCCGCCAGGCGTCCGCGCACCCGCACATGATCCGCGCGATCGGCGGCGGCCTGGTAGTCATCGACCTCGGCGGCGACGCTATCTACCGTTACACCCTCAGCGACACCGGCAAGCTCGCGCTGGACGACGTGATCACCACGCCCGCCGGCTCCGGTCCCCGGCACGTCCTGCCCGTCGGCGACCGCTTCTACCTGACCGCGGAGCTCAGCGGAGAACTGCTCGCCTACGACGCGGACTGGCAGTTCCTCGGTGCCGTCCGGGCCAGCAAGGCCGGGGACGCCAACCAGCCCTCCGAGGTCGTCAGCGACGGCCGCTATCTGTACGTCGGCAACCGCGGGCCGAACACCGTCACGGTCTTCGCGCTCGACAGCGACTTGCCGCGGTACATCACCGAAGTGCCCGTCGGCGACTGGCCGCGGCACCTCGCTCTCGACGGCGATCAGCTGTATGTCGCCAACGAGAAGTCCCACCAGGTCATGGCGCTGCGCATCGACCCGGCGACCGGCATCCCCGGTCACCTGCGGACGATCACCGTGCCGAGTCCCACTGTCATCCTGCCGCTGCCCGCCGCGAGCGGCCGGTAACGCGCGTGCCCGGCAGCAGCCCTGACGGGCGGGCCAGGGCCCGCGACCTCGGGCTGGCGCCGGGCCGCCTGCCGCCCGGCCCGGCGAATGCCATCACCGACGTGCCCGGCATCCGGGTCGGGCACGCCACCGTGACGGAGGGCGCCGGCATCAGGACCGGCGTCACCGCCATCGTGCACGACAACCTTCTGAGAGCGGGAACGCTGCCTGCGGGCCTGGCCGTCTTCAACGGCTTCGGGAAAATGACCGGCAGCACCCAGATCGCCGAGCTCGGCACGATCGAGACGCCGGTGCTGCTCACGGCCACGCTGTCAGTGTTCCGGGTCGCCGACGCGCTGCTGAGCTATCTGTACGAGCGGCTCGCAGGCATGGGCAGCGCCAGCCAGGGCAGCGGCAGCCAGAGCACGGCCAGCCAGAGCACCGGCGAGCCGCCGGGCACGCTGAATCCGGTCGTGGCCGAGACCAACGACGGCTACCTGTCCGATATCTGGGCGCGGCCGGTGACCGCCGGGCACGTCCGGACCGCGCTGGACACGGCCGCGGCTGGTCCGGTCGCCGAGGGCTGCGCCGGGGCGGGAACCGGGACCGGCGCGCTTGGCTTCAAGGCCGGCATCGGAACCTCGTCCAGGATCGCGGACCTGGCCGTCGGCCCGGTCACTCTCGGCGTCCTGGTGCAGGCCAACTTCAGCGGCGAGCTCACCGTTCTCGGCACGCCGGTGCCGGCCGCGCATACTCTGGCCGCAGCGGGGGTGACCGGACCGGCTGAGGACGCCGGGCCTGTGCAGGACACCGGCCTTGCTCAGGACGGCGGGGCCGACCGCAGCGCGGCGCCGCCGGGCAACTCCTGCGTCGTCGTGCTGGCAACGGACGCCCCGCTTGACTCCAGGCAGCTCGAGCGGCTGGCGAGCCGCGCGTTTGCCGGAATGGCGCGCACCGGCTCCGACTTCTCCGGGCACAGCGGCGACTATGCGCTCGCCGTCAGCACGGCGGCGGCAGCAGGTCAGGCCGCGGCCGGACGGGAGGCGGCGGGCGCTGGCGGCCTCGTTCCGGCAAATGATCTTGATGTGCTGTTCCTGGCCGCGATCGAGGCGACCGAGGAAGCCATCCTTAACTCGCTGTTCAAGGCGGTGACGACGACCGGCTTCCGCGGCCATATCCGGTATGCCGTGCCGCTGGCCGAGGTTCAGGCGCTGGCCGGCAGCGGGCCGCAACCGGGCGCCGGAAACGGCCGTATGTAGTGAGTGTCACACGATCGGAAGCTCGCCCTGGGGCCGCAGAGTGGTATTCAGTGGAATAGGGTTTCCACGCGACGCGAGCCCGCTGCGTCCCGGCCGTTCGCCCTTCACCCGGCGGCTCCCGGAATCTGCCTAGCGGACCCGGAGCTATCCAGTCAGTTCCAGGGCGGAGACGTCAACGAATGACGCAAATATCGGATGCGCCGGCCACCAAGACCAGGGCGCAGATCAGCCAGAAGACCCTGCGCACTGACCGCTGGTGGGAATACCCCGCCGTGGTGGCCACGCTGCTGACCATCTGGGTCTGCTATGCCACGGTGCACGTGTTCATCGGCAAGTGGTACTACGTTCCGCAGTATCACTACCTGACGCCGTTCTACTCACCGTGCATTAGCGGCGAGTGCGTGCCCGGATCATCGACCCTCGGCCAGTGGTTCGGAAGCCTGCCGCCGGTCATCCCGTACGCGCTGGTGTCACTGCCGTTCGTGCTCGGGTTCCGGCTGAGCTGCTACTACTACCGGCGCGCCTACTACCGGGCGTTCTGGCGGGCGCCGGCCGCCTGCGCGGTCCGCGAGCCGCATGAGAAGTACACCGGCGAGACCAGGTTCCCGCTCATCATGCAGAACCTGCACCGCTACTTCCTCTACATGGCAGTCCTGATCGGGATACTGCTGACTTACGACGTGGCCCAGGCGTTCCGCGGCCCTAACGGCAACTTCGGGTTCGGCATCGGCACTCTGATCATGCTGGTCAACGTGATCTTCATATGGGCGTACACGCTTTCCTGCCATTCCTGCCGGCACATCATCGGCGGCCGGCTGAAGCACTTCTCCTCGCATCCGGTCCGGTACTGGCTCTGGACGCAGATCTCGAAACTGAACAAGCGGCACATGCAGTTGGCGTGGACCTCGCTCGGCACGCTGATGCTGACCGACCTGTACATCTGGCTGGTCGCGGCGCACGTGTTCAGCGATTTCCGGTTCTACAACTGAGGCAGGCAGCAGCATGACTGACATCGCGCCCCCCGCCGTCCAGCACAGCGACGGCCAGCACAGCGACGGCCAGCACAGCGACATCGAGCGGATCCCCTACGACGTCGTCGTGATCGGGGCCGGCGGCTCGGGCCTGCGGGCGGCGATCGAGGCGCGGCTGGCCGGCAAGCGGACTGCCATCATCTCCAAGTCGCTGTTCGGCAAGGCGCACACGGTCATGGCGGAGGGCGGCTGCGCCGCCGCCATGGGCAACGTGAACCCGAACGACAACTGGATGGTGCATTTCCGCGACACCATGCGCGGCGGCAAGTTCCTGAACAACCCCAGGATGGCCGAGCTGCACGCCAAGGAAGCCCCGGACCGCGTGTACGAGCTCGAGGCCTGGGGCGCGCTGTTCGACCGCACCAAGGACGGCAAGATCAGCCAGCGGAACTTCGGCGGTCACGAGTACCCGCGCCTCGCCCATGTCGGCGACCGGACGGGCCTGGAGATGATCCGGACCCTGCAGCAGAAGGTCGTCGCGCTGCAGCAGGAGGACGCCGTCTCGCACGGCGACCCGGAGGCCATGATCAAGGTCTACGCCGAGACCACGATCACGCGGCTGATCAAGGACGGCGAGGGCCGGATGGCCGGCGCATTCGGCTACATCCGCGAGACCGGCCGGTTCGTGGTCTTCGAGGCGCCGGCGGTCATCCTGGCCACCGGCGGCATCGGGAAGACCTTCAAGGTCAGCTCCAACTCCTGGGAGTACACCGGCGACGGCCACGCGCTCGCGCTGCTCGCCGGGGCCAAGCTGCTCAACATGGAGTTCGTCCAGTTCCACCCGACGCACATGGTGTGGCCGATCTCGGTCCGCGGCCTGCTGGTCACCGAGTCGGTCCGCGGTGACGGCGGCGTGCTGCGCAACTCCGAGGGCAAGCGCTACATGTTCGGCTACGTTCCGGACGTGTTCCGCGCCCAGTATGCCGAGACCGAGGAAGAGGCCGACCGCTGGTACTCCGACCCGGACAACAACCGGCGGCCGCCGGAGCTGCTGCCGCGCGATGAGGTGGCGCGGGCGAACAACGCCGAGGTCAAGGCCGGGCGCGGGTCACCGCACGGCGGCGTGTTCCTGGACATTGCCTCGCGGCTGCCCGCCGAGGAGATCCTCAAGCGGCTTCCCTCGATGTACCACCAGTTCAAGGAACTGGCCGATGTCGACATCACCAAGGAGCCGATGGAGGTCGGCCCGGCCCAGCACTACGTGATGGGCGGCGTCGAGGTCGACCCGGACACCGGCGAGTCCTGCGTGCCCGGCCTGTTCGCGGCCGGCGAGGTCTCCGGCGGCATGCACGGCTCGAACCGGCTCGGCGGCAACTCGCTGTCCGACCTCCTGGTGTTCGGCCGCCGGTCCGGGCTCGGGGCGGCCGAGTACATCGGGCGGCTGGGCCCGAAGCTGCCGGTCGGCGACGAGGGCGAGATCGAGGCCGCCCGGGCGGAGGCACTGGCCCCGCTCGCGCGGACGGACGGCGAGAACCCGTACACGGTGCACGCCGAGGTCCAGGACACCATGAGCAGCCTGGTCGGCATCATCAGGACCGAGACCGAGATCAAGAAGGCACTGGCCGAGCTGGAGACGCTCGACGGCCGGGCGCAGACGGTGTCCGCGCAGGGCGGCAGCGCCTACAACCCCGGCTGGCACCTGGCGCTCGACATGCGCAACATCATGCTGATGGCCAAGTGCGTGGCGACGGCAGCGCTGGAGCGCCAGGAGAGCCGCGGCGGCCATACGCGCGACGACTATCCGGGCATGCGGCCGGACTGGCGGAAGATCAACCTGGTCTGCGCGCTCGAGGGCGACGAGATCACCATCACCCGCCAGCCCACGCCGAAGATGCGCGATGACCTGATCGCGCTGTTCGACCGGAGCGAGCTGACGAAATACCTGAGCGAGGACGAGATGGCGGCACTGCCGCCGGAGGCCGGCGTTGCCGCGTCCGCAGCGAGCGAGGAGAGCCACTGATGAGTTACAAGGCAGCGCTGCGGGTGTGGCGCGGCGACCGCGGTCAGGGCGACCTCGCCGACTACTCGGTCGAGGTCAACGAGGGCGAGGTCGTCCTCGATGTGCTGCACCGCCTGCAGGCGACTCAGGCCGGCGACCTCGCCATCCGGTGGAACTGCAAGGCCGGCAAGTGCGGATCGTGCTCCATGGAGATCAACGGCCGCCCGCGGCTCGCCTGCATGACGCGGATGTCCACGTTCACCGAGGAGGAGGTGCTGACGATCACGCCGCTGCGCACCTTCCCGGTCATCAGGGACCTGGTCACCGACGTCTCGTTCAACTACGCCAAGGCACGTGAGGTCCCGTCGTTCACGCCTGACCCGTCGGTGGGCCTCGGCGAGTTCCGCATGCAGCAGACCGACGTGGAGCGGTCGCAGGAGTTCCGCAAGTGCATCGAGTGCTTCCTGTGCCAGAACACCTGCCACGTGATTCGCGACCACGCCGAGAACGAGAACGCCTTCGCCGGGCCGCGCTTCCTGATGCGGGTTACCGAGCTGGAGATGCACCCGGCCGATACCGCCGACCGGCGCGACCTCGCCCAGGAGGAACTCGGCCTCGGCTACTGCAACATCACCAAGTGCTGCACTGAGGTCTGCCCGGAGAACATCAAGATCACCGACAACGCGCTGATCCCGCTCAAGGAGCGGGTGGCCGGCGAGAAGTACGACCCGCTGGTCTGGCTCGGCAGCAAGATCTTCCGGCGGCCGCGCGAGGCCAGCAGCCCGAAGGCGGCAGGCAAGCAGAGCTAGCAGGTCTGCCGGTCCGCTGACTCCGGCAGCTCTGGCGTGCGGGCCCCGTGGTTGTGCCCAGCGGTTCTGCCCTGCGGCCAGCGGTTCTGCCCTGCGGCCAGCGGTTCTGCCCTGCGGGCCGCCGGGTTCTGCCTCGCAGGATCGCTGTCGCCGCGGGTGGCGCGCGGCGACGGGCAGCGCTGCTCTGCTCCGGCAGCTGATGCGTAACACTCCGGGGAGTGCCGCCCCCGCGGCATTTCAGCATCGCTAGTCTGTCTGGGCGAATCCAAATCTTGCGCTGGGAGCACCGGCGTCACGAGAGGCTGTTCATGTCCCACATGACGTACCCCGAGGCCATTGTGGTCGGGTTCATTCAGGGCGTCACCGAGTTGTTCCCGGTTTCCAGTCTCGGGCACAACGTCCTGATCCCCGCCCTCATCGGGGGCAGCTGGGCTGCTGACCTCAACGTCGCCGCGCCGGAATCGCCGTACCTGGCATTCATCGTCGGCCTTCATGTGGCCACCGCCATCGGCATCTTCATCTACTTCTGGCGCGACTGGGTGCGGATCATCGCCGGCTTCTTCAGCTCGATCAGGGACCGGGACATCACCACGACTGACCAGAAGCTGGCCTGGATGCTCATCGTGGCGACGATCCCGGTCGGTCTCGCCGGCCTGCTTTTCGATCACGAGTTCCGAGTGCTGTTCGGCAAGCCGGTGCGGGCCGCGATCTTCCTGATCATCAACGGGCTCATCCTGTACGCGGGCGAGCGCTTCCGTACGAAGCGGTCCCTGCAGGCCGACGCCGAGCTTGAGGAACAGCGGACCGCACGGGAGGGCGAGCACACCCGCACGACGTCCACCCACGCGTCCGGGCAGCGGGCCGCCAGGATGGATGAAATCGAGCTGGCGCGCGAGTCCGATGCGCGCCTGGCTCAACGGGACTACCTGGAGGCGCTGCTCATCGGCTCCTCGCAGATCCTCGCCCTGCTCGCGGGTATCAGCCGCGACGGCGTCACGATCGTCGCCGGCATGTTCCGCGGCCTGTCCCGTGAGGACGCGGCCCGGTTCGCCTTCCTGCTCGCGACGCCCGTAATCCTGGCCGCGGGCGTGTTCAAGGCTCCCGACCTCATCCACTACGGCAAGGGCATCTACGGCCCGATCCTCGTGGGCAGCATCCTGTCCGGCGTCGGCGCCTATGTGTCCGTGCGTTTCCTGGTGAACTACTTCCGCACCAGGACGCTGACGCCGTTCGCGATCTACTGCGTCCTGTTCGGCGTCGGCAGCATCATCTACCTGCAGGTGAAGTAATCTGAGCGGCATTCCTGCTGGTGCCGTCGAGACGCTTGCCGAAGAAGTGAGCAGCGAGGGCTAGCGTCTGCCCTCGCTCGCATCAGTGGTCGGGCCGGAATCATCGTGTCCTCGTCGCCCTGGCCTCCGCTGCTTCGCGACGGGCGATGTATGCGCGGTCAGCGACGTAGGTGGCTCGCGAGGGCATCCGCGGCGTGCTTGAGACCTACGGGGGCGCTGCCGAGTCACCTCGACATGTCCGCGCCGACCAGCGCGCACAGCGACGCTTCCGCCTGAAGCTGCGCATAGCGCGCTCCGGCACCACGTGCGCGACGGCCATGTCCAGGCACACCTGGTGTGTTCAGCCAGCAGGTCCGTCCGCCCGTCCGCGACTGCGGCCAGCTCGGCGACCGCGGCGGCGTCATCCTCAGGAGGCCGCCCAGGCAGTGGGCACAAGGTCGCAGGAGCCCCGGATATCCACGCGAGGATCAGGCGATGATCCGCCGGCGCAAGCGCCATGGGCGCATAGTAGGCGGCGCGTGAGACATGGCTCGACTCGTGCCCTGGACCGGATCAGACGGCAGCAGGGATAGCCGTCCGGAAGGATCGCTGCTGATTGTCGGGGCGAGTTTCGTTAGTCACCTTCACGCAGAAAGTGATCGTGTTCTCCGCCTGCTCCTGCTGCAGCAGTTGGACAGCGGCTTCCCGCAGGACGTCCGAAAGCGACATCCCTCGCTGCTCTGCATACTTCCGCAGATCGGAAACGAGAGCAGGATCTAGGCGTGCAGAGATCATCTGGTCCAGCCGACGGGGCTCGCCTAGCCGACCCGAACCTTCAACGAGGCCCTGGGGGCGGTTAACGGTCATCGCTTCCCCTTCCACGTCTGTCCTGTCGCCTTTTCCCAGGCACGAACCTCAGCACCCTCTGCCGGCCAGCCAGTTATCGGGCGAAGCCAGTCGGACCGCTTGTGCGAGTCACTCAACAATAGAAGCCAAATGCTCGAGATAGCTACCCCCACCACGGTGTACTGCGCGGACGAGGTCTTGAACTGAATCTCCGCCCAATACCCGCTGAATACCTCGTAGACGATCAATTCCGCCTGGCTGCCAAGGTGGTCCGCTTGCTGGCAGTGCAGCAGGTTGTTTGTCTCTACGCTGGCGTTGGTCTCTGGATCATCCCAGTCAATGATCTCGTACCGCGTTAGGTCTAGCACCTCAGCGCTCCTTGACCTGGTGTAATACAAGTTCTATCATAGCATGTATGACAGAGGAACCCTTGGCTCCGGACAGCCCCGCCGCCATCACCAGTACGTCCGTGATAGCACTTTTCGCCGCTGACCACGTCGCCGTGGCGCCAGACGCCAAGATGTATGTCAATGGCGGCTTCATCAGCCTGTTGCGCTTCCCGACCTTCCCGGCGATCCTGCCCACGCTCGGGCTCGCCGCAGTGCTGCAACTGCCCTTCCAGGACACAATGCGAAACCACGTGATCCGACTTGGGCTGCGCGGCCCCGACCGCCAGGATCTACCTGTGCGCGTGGACGCGCAGTTCCGAGTGGCACCGACCAAGGAGACAGAATTCGGCGAACCAGGTCTCGTCCCCTTCGGTGTCACCGTTACGAACGTGGAGTTCCCCAAACCGGCGGTCTACGAGCTCGTGCTGACGTTCGACAACGTGGAGATGAAGACATACCGGATGCGAGCTGTGCAATCAGCCATGGTGGTGGGTGCCGCGCCACCGTCGGCCCCATCCGGTCCCATAGGCCAGTAGCTCTCTGTTCACCGGCGGCTTACTGATCCGCGCCTGCGCCAGCGCGATGCGGAAGTACGCCGCGAGGCCCGGGCCGATGACGCGCGCGGGTTAGCGGGACACCTGCTGAAGCCGCATGACCAGCTTGACAAGCTCGACCGAGTAACAGGCAGGTCGATAGCTGCCGAGGACACGCGGTTCCGGAGGACAGGCACCTACGCGGGCGCACGCCGCGGGTGTCCTTACCCACGGCCTGCGCACTCGCCTGACTCAGGCCCGCGTCCGCTGGCTGTGAACGGCCCTGCCGGCTACTCCACCCGGGAACGCCGCCCGCGCTGGCGGCCTCGTTCCTTGGCATCGAGGACTGTCTTGCGCATGCGCACCGCGCTCGGTGTCACCTCGACGCACTCGTCGTCGGCGCAGAACTCCAGGGCCTGCTCCAGGCTCAGCAGCCGCGGCGGGACCAGCCGCTCGGTTTCCTCACGAGCGGATTCGCGCACGTTGGAGAGCTTCTTCTCCTTGGCGATGTTCACGTCCATGTCATCGGACCGCGAGTTCTCGCCGACGATCATGCCCTCGTACACCTCGGTGCCGGGCTCGACGAAGAGACTGCCGCGCTCCTGCAGCGCGAACATCGCGTAGGCCGTCGCGGCGCCCGTCCGGTCGGCGACCAGCGAGCCGGTCGGCCGGGCCCGCATGTCGCCGGACCACGGCTCGAAGCCCTCGAAGACGTGGTGCGCGATGCCGGTGCCACGGGTCTCGGTCAGGAACTGAGTGCGGAAGCCGATCAGCCCGCGGGCCGGCACGGTGAAGTCCAGCCGGACCCAGCCAGTGCCGTGATTCGACATGCTCTCCATCCGGCCCTTGCGAACGGCCAGCAGCGAGGTGACCGTGCCGAGGTACTCCTCGGGGCAGTCGACGGTCAGCCGCTCCACCGGCTCGTAGACCTTGCCGTCGATCAGCCGGGTGACGACCTGCGGGCGGCCGACGGTGAGCTCGTAGCCCTCCCGCTTCATCTGCTCGACCAGCACGGCCAGCGCCAGCTCGCCGCGGCCCTGGACCTCCCAGGTATCCGGGCGCTCGGTCGGCTCCACGTTCAGCGACACGTTGCCGACCAGCTCACGGTCGAGGCGGTCCTTTACCATCCGGGCCGTGACCTTCGACCCCTTGTCCCGTCCGACCAGCGGCGAGGTGTTGATGCCGACCGTCATGGAGATGGCGGGCTCGTCCACGGTGATGAGCGGCAGCGGCCGCGGGTCCTCGGGATCGGCCAGCGTCTCGCCGATCACGATGTCGGCGATGCCGGCCACGGCGATGATGTCGCCCGGCCCGGCAGTCTGCGTCGGCACCCGGTCGAGCGCCTCGGTGAGGAACAGCTCGGTGATCTTCACCCGCTCGACCGAGCCATCCCGGCGGCACCAGGCAGCCTGCTGGCCCTTGCGGATCTCGCCGCTGAACATCCGGCACAGCGCGATCCGGCCCAGGTAGGAGGACGCGTCCAGGTTGGTCACCCAGGCGCGCAGCGGCGCGGCCGGGTCGTAGGTCGGCGCCGGAACCGTCTCGCGGAGCACCTCGAACAGCGGCTCCAGGTCGTCGGAGTCGGGCAGCGTGCCGTCCGCCGGCCGGTTCAGCGAGGCCCGGCCGGCCCGCGCTGACGCGTAGACGATCGGGAACTCGATCTGGTCCTCCGTCGCGTCCAGGTCCAGGAACAGCTCGTAGCAGGCGTCGACGACCTCGGCGATCCTGGCGTCCGGCCGGTCCACCTTGTTGATCACGACGATCACCGGCAGCTTGGCCTCGAGCGTCTTGCGCAGCACGAACCGGGTCTGCGGCAGCGGTCCCTCGCTCGCGTCGACGAGCAGGATCACGCCGTCCACCATGGACAGGCCGCGCTCGACCTCGCCGCCGAAGTCAGCGTGCCCGGGCGTGTCGATGATGTTGATCGTGATCCCGCCGTGCCGCACCGCGGTGTTCTTGGCCAGGATCGTGATGCCCTTCTCCCGCTCCAGGTCGCCGGAGTCCATCACGCGCTCGTTCACCTGCGAGCCGGCCCGGAACGCGCCGGACTGCCAGAGCATGGCGTCAACCAGCGTGGTCTTGCCGTGGTCAACGTGCGCCACGATCGCGACATTACGGAGGTCATCGCGGGTGGCGAGCTCGCCGGCTGATTCGTCAGTGACGAATCGGCTGGCGGCGGACCCGCTGATGACGGATCCGGCGCTGGCGGAAGCAGGGCTGGCAGGCATGGCGGAGAGGCTCCGGTAACTGTGGGAAGTGCCGGGATTACGGCTTGCCTTCAATTCTAGTCGGTCCTGGCCGGGTAAGGCGCAGCAGCTGGCCCAACACGCCCGAGCGGGCATGCGGCCGGGCAGCGTTACTATATAGAAAACGTGTTCGATAAGCGTTAGGCTCGGGCTGTGACAGTAGGATTCGTCCCGACCGGCTGGCCCGGCGGCGTGCATCCGCCGGGCAGCCCCGGTTTCGAGCAGACCGCGGTGAGCTGGCTGCTGGATGTCGTGCCGCCGGACTACCGCCTGCACGGCGTGCTGACGCGTCACCCCGTCGCGCTGGCGACGCTCGCCCGCCACCACCTGGCCGCATGCGTCGAGGGTGCCCGGCAGGGCTACCGGAGCGCGCGGGCAGAGCTGGGCAAGGACCTGCCGCCCGGCGCACTGGCCGCCGTCCTGGCCGCCTACAAGTCGGAGGGGCAGCGGCTGGTCGCAGCCAGGCTGGCCGCCGACCTGGTGGAGCGGGCGCTGCGCGGCGAGGCGTTCGTGCCGCAGTTCGGCGGCTCGCCCTGACACCCGGCGGCAGCAGCCGGACTCGCGCCGCGGAGACGACGCGGCGGCCGCTACTGGCCCCGCAGCCGCTCGATGACCGGGATGAACGCCCGCCGGTAGGGCTCGTGCACGGTGATGTAGGAAAATCCCCACCGCTCCCGGCTGCGCCGCAGCTGCGCGGCGATCTCGTCGGCCGAGCCGATCAGCAGGTACGGCGTCTCCAGCGCCTCCTCCACCGAGAGGATCGCCCGATCGTCGGCCCACCCGGCCGCCTCGGCCTCCTCCCGGCTGCTGCGAACCAGTTCCTCCGCAGCACCGCGCCGGTCGTCGGTCACCGTGACGTTCTGCACCAGCAGGTGCCACTCGATGTCGTCGGCTCTGTTGCCCGCGCACGTCCGCGCGAACGCGACCCGCTCGTCTGCCTCGGCCGCGCGGCACAGCCGGAAGGTGCCCGGCGGCTGGCCCTTGACCTGGTAGACGCCCGCGACGCCGAGGATCTGCGCGTGCTCAGCACCGATCCGCAGGACCGCGTCGCCGGTCCCGCCGACGAGCAGCGGCGGCCCGGAGGCGCCGAACCCGGAGCGCTGGACCGGCACAGGACCGGACCGCCCGGCCCGCAGCCGCTCGAACCCGGTCGTGAAGTACCGCTGCAGCTCGCTGATCATCTGCTCCAGTGCCCGCGCCCGTGCTGCCGGCCCGAGCCAGTCGATGCCCGCGGCGTCGAACTCCCACTTCATGTGACCGGAGCCGAGGCCCAGTTCCAGCCGGCCCTCGGTCAGGATGTCGGTGGTCGCCACTTCCCTGGCCAGCAGTGCCGGGTTCCAGAACAGCACGTTGAGCACCAGCGTGCCGACGCGCAGCCGGCTGGTCGCATCGGCTGCCGCCACCAGGAGCGGGAACGGCGCCGGGATGCCGAGGTGATCGGCTGAGAAGATCGTGTCGTAGCCGGCCGACTCGGCGTCCCGGCATTCGCTGACGAAATTCTTGCGGCTGGTGATACCGAAGACGTTCGATGAGAACCGGAAGTCACGCATGGCCTCAGCCTTGCGCACGCGCGGCGCGGGCGGCTACCCGCTCTGCTGCTGGCAGATCAATCGGTCAGCCTGCCGGGGCCGCCCAGCCGCTGCCGGCGACATACTCGCGGATGACCTTCGCCGGGACACCGCCCACCACGGCGTAATCGGGCACCTTGCCCCGGACGACGGCCCCTGCGGCGACAACGACGTTACGGCCGATGGCCGCGCCCGGCAGGATGACGGCGCCGGTGCCGAGCCAGGTGCCGGCACCGATGACGACGCTGCTGTTCACCGGCCACTGGCGGCCGACCGGTACCTCGGTGTCGGCATAGCTGTGGTTCTGGTCGGTGATGTAGACGTACGGGCCGGTGAAGACGTCGTCGCCGATCTCGAGCGAATGGTGCGCGATGATGTTGCTGCCGCGGCCGATCACGCACCGGTCGCCGATGCGCAGCACCGGGTCGGGGCCGAGATCGTGGCCCGGTGCCATGCCCGCGCAGAGCGTCACCAGCTCGGCGATCATGCACATGTCGCCGACCTCGATCCAGCGCTCGCCGTACACGGCCCCGGTCGGGAAGGCCATCATCGAGCACGGGCCGAACGCGGCGAACCGGCGGCCCGCGGCAGTCTCGGCCGTGACCGTTCCGGCCTGCTGCAGGCGCCGCCAGGCTCCCTGAACGGCGGCCGCGACCAGCACGCGGCGGCGCCGGGCGAGGTCGTGCTTCCAGGTCATGGCGGTAACGTACTCTGCCGCGGCCCGGTCAGGAAGATCGCCTCAGCGTCAGCCTCAGCCTCAGCCTCGCCCGCCGCGGTTGCCCCGGTTCGCGGCGCCAGGACGGATCCCCGGCGCCAGGACGGATCCCCCGGCTCAGGACGGGGACGTAACGGCCGCGAGCTGCCCGCAGGCGCCGTCGATCTGGGTACCCCTGGTGTCCCGGACGGTCACCGGAACACCGCGCGAGGCGAGCCGGTCCAGGAACACGTCCGCGACCGCGGGATCGGACGCCGTCCAGCGTGAGCCCGGCGTCGGGTTGAGCGGGATCAGGTTGACGTGGGCGAGGCGCCCGGACAGCAGGCTGGCCAGCAGGTCAGCGCGCCAGGCATGGTCGTTGACGTCGCGGATCATGGCGTACTCGACGGACACCCGGCGTCCCGTTGCCGCCGCGTAGTCAAAGGCAGCGTCGAGTACCTCGGCGACCTTCCAGCGGCGGTTGACCGGCACCAGCTCGTCCCGCAGCTCGTCGTCGGGAGCATGCAGCGACACCGCCAGCCGCACCGACAGGCCCTCGGCGGCGAGCTTCCTGATCGCCGGCACCAGCCCGACGGTGGACACGGTGACGGACCGCTGCGAGATGCCGAGCCCGGCCGGAGCGGGCTCGGTGATGCGGCGCACGGCGGACAGCACGCTGGCGTAGTTGGCCAGCGGCTCCCCCATGCCCATGAACACCACGTTCGAGACCCGGCCCGCGCCACCGGGAACCGCTCCGGCCGCCATCGCCCTTGCCCCGGCGAACACCTGCGTCACGATCTCAGCCGCGGACAGGTTCCTGGTGAGGCCGGCCTGGCCGGTAGCGCAGAACGGGCAGGCCATGCCGCAGCCCGCCTGCGATGACACGCACATCGTCACCCTGTCCGGGTAGCGCATCAGCACCGACTCCACCAGCGCGCCGTCGAACGCCCGCCAGAGCGTCTTGCGGGTGGTGCCGCCGTCGCACTCAAGCTCGCGCTGGGCGGTCAGCAGCGGCGGCAGCAGCGCCCCGGCCAGCTCGGCCCGCACGGCCGCGGGCAGGTCAGTCATGTCGGCCGGGTCATCGGTCAGCCGGGAGAAGTAGTGCCGGGAGAGCTGATCGGCGCGGAACGCGGGCTGGCCAATCTCGGCAACCGCGGCACGACGGCCCGCCGGGTCAAGGTCAGCCAGATGGCGCGGCGGCGGCGTGCGGCGCGGCCGGCGAGCACCCGGTGCGGCGTCCCCGGCAGGGCCGGCAAGCCCGTCCGGCTCCGCCAGCCCGGCAGCGGCAAGCCCGGGCGGCAGCAGCTCTATCGCCTCAGCCACGGGACGGTCACCTCCGGTAATCTGCCGCGATCAGCCGCGACGCATAACTGTGACGGACTGATCAATCTCCGCGCATCTGTCCTACGACCTGCGGGAAGTCGGTAGATTTCGGCATGTGCCGACGTTGCGCAGAGGTTCTGGCCAGAGCTCCAGGATATCCGGCGCGGCCGACCGGCCCGGCGCGTCAGCTGCGATCCAGCCTGGCGGGGCCGGCCGGCCGTGCTGCTGGACGACGTCAGCCCCTACGGCAGCCGGCGCGTCCTGGTGGAGTACGACGGGACTACCACGTCCGCGTACCTGCACGACCGGCAGGGAGCGATCGCGGCGACCTGGATCGCCAACCACCAGCCGGCGCCGGACACCGTCGATCTGGCCCGGCTGCGCGCCGGCGCCGCGCCGGAAATGCCCGCTGATCACACCAGGTACCCCGACGGCCGGCCGCCGCTGGACGCCGCGTCGCTGACCACTGTCTGGCTTGAAGAGGGCGACGGCGTCGCGATCCTGGAGAACGGGGAGCCGATCGCGGTCATCCCCGGCTGGTCGGATCTCGCTCGCGGCATGCCCGGCTACAGCAGGGACGTGATCGGGCAGACGCCGTTCGCCTGGTCGCTCGAGGACGCGATGGAGGGCTTCAGCCTGCGGATCTCCCAGTCGGCGCAGTTCTGGCGCTGGCGGGCGAGCGCGGGGTCGTGGGCGCTGTTCCAGCAGGCCCTCCTCGGTCATCTGCTGGCCAGGCTTGGTCCTGGCGGCGGCTACTGGGACGTCAGCGGCGGCAAGACGCCGTCCGTGGGGGTGTCCGAGCGCCCCGGCGGCCCGAGACGTCCCTACACCGTCCTGTCGACGGTCGGCATGAGCGGTCAGCGCATGCCCGTGGTGGAGCAGACCGGCGACGGCGCCGCGGGACGGGCCCGGATCGAGCTCGCCCTGGCGACGACGATGCCCAGTGCCGAGGCGGCGCGGATCTTCCTCTGGCTGGCCCAGTTCCCCTGGCGTGAGGTGAGCTGGCTCGGCTCCGGGCACAGCATCCCCTGGTATCACGAGTCCGCGACGTTCCCCCTCGGCGGCGGTAACGATGCTGTCCTGCTGCTCGATGACCCGGCCCGCCTGCCCGGACCTGAGGTCCCGCGCCTGGACGGCTTCCGCTCCAGCAACGAGCCGGTCCGCTGGCTGTGGATCGTCCCGATCAACGAGCGGGAGCGCCGCCTCGCCCGGGAGCGGAACACCGCCAGCCTCGTGACGCAGCTCGCCGCGCAGCGCCGCAGCTGGGTCTACGGCCCGTAAAAAATTATCCGGGCGGGAACGGGCGAGCACCGGCAGGCGGCCGTCAGCCCGTACGCCTCGTTCCCGGCGTGGTCCTGGTCGTGGTCCTGGTGTTAGGTGCCGTGTCCGTTCGGGATGAAGACGGCCAGCAGCAGCCAGATCACGGGGGCCATGACCAGCAGCGAGTCGAGCCGGTCCATGATGCCGCCGTGGCCGGGGAGCAGGCGGCCCATGTCCTTGACGTCGAGGTCGCGCTTGATCATGGACTCGACCAGATCGCCCAGCGTTGCGGCAGCGACCGCGGCCAGGCCGAGCAGAACGCCCTGCCAGACCTGGCCGCCGAGCAGCCGCGGCAGGAGGACGGTGCCCGCGGCCAGGCAGAAGACAGCGGAGCCGGCCAGTCCTTCCCAGGTCTTCTTCGGGCTGATGGCAGGGGCCATCGGATGCTTCCCGATCAGGACGCCGGCCAGGTAGCCGCCAGTGTCGCTGCAGACGGTCAGCACGACGAACAGGAAGGCACGCCTCGATCCGTCCGGCTCAGCCAGCATGAGGGCGACGAACACCGCTGCCAGGGGCAGGTACAGCAGGGTGAAGACACCGGCGGTGACGTCCCTGACGTAGCCTGCCGCGCCGCCGGGCAGCCGCCACGCCATGACGCCGATGCCCGCCAGCGCGAGGGCCGCCACCGCCCACGTGGCCCGGGTCCAGTAGGCCAGCGTGACCATGGCCACGCCGCCGGCCACGATCGGGACCAGCGGCAGGTGAATCTCGCGCGTGCCAAGCGCGTGGCTGAGCTCCCACAGGCCCACGGCGAGGATCAGGCCGACATAGAGCAGGAACGTGCCCTTGACAGTGAACAGCGTCACCACGACGAGTCCGCCCAGCAGCAGCCCGACGGCGATGGCGGCGGGCAGGTTGCGGCCGGCCCTGGTCCGCTTGGGCTCAGTCACCAGGCCTGCCTCCCCCGTCGCTGGCAGGTCGTCATGCTGTTGGCCAGCATCTGGCTGCCCGTTGTGCCCCGCCTCCGCGGGAACGCCCCCCGGACCCGCCCCGAGACCAGCAGGCTCGGGACCGACGTCTGTGCTCTTATCTGCCCGCAAGCTAGACCTCGAGAAGCTCAGCTTCCTTGTGCTTCAGCAACTCGTCGACCTGCGCGGTGTACGTGTGGGTGAGCTCGTCTAGCTCGCGCTCGGCGCGCCTGCCGTCGTCCTCGCCGGCCTCACCGTTCTTGACCAGCTTGTCGATCGAGTCCTTGGCATGCCGGCGGATGTTGCGGATCGACACGCGGCTGTCCTCCGCCTTGTTCCTGGCGACCTTGATGAACTCCCGGCGGCGCTCCTCCGAGAGCTCAGGGAACACCACGCGGATGATGTTGCCGTCGTTGGACGGGTTGACGCCGAGATCAGAATTCCTGATCGCCTTCTCGATCGCCGACATGGAGCCCTTGTCGTAGGGCTGCACGATGACCATCCGCGGCTCGGGCATGTGGAAGGACGCTAGCTGATTCACCGGCGTCTGGGTCCCGTAGTACTCGGCCGTGATCTTGTTGAACATGGCCGGGTGAGCGCGGCCGGTCCGGATGCCGTTGAAGTCCTCCTTGGCAACCGCGACGGCCTTCTCCATCTTCTCCTCGGCCTCGAGGAGACTATCGTCAATCACTGCGGCTCCTGTGCGTTGGTAGGCGGCCGGTCGGGCGCGTCTGAGGCATCTCCCAGTATGTCCATGGTGCGCCTGCGGGGGACAGCGCGGCTACGGCAGGTCATCAGCGCCCGGCCCTGCTCACCAGGGTGCCGATGCGCTCGCCGCGCACGGCCCGGACCACGTTGCCCTCGCCCATCAGGTCGAAGACGACGATGGGCAGGTCATTGTCCATGCACAGGCTGACCGCGGTGGCGTCCATGACGCGAAGCTCGCGCCGCAGCACCTCGGTGTAGTCCAGATGATGAAAGCGCACGGCGTCGGCGTTCTTCCGCGGGTCGGCGTCGTAGACGCCGTCGACCTGCGTGCCCTTGAGGACGGCTTCCGCGCCAATCTCGAGCGCGCGCTGGGCCGCGCAGGTGTCGGTGGAGAAGAACGGCGCGCCGAGCCCGGCACCGAAGATCACGATCCGCCCTTTCTCCAGGTGCCTGATCGCGCGGCGCGGGATGTACGGCTCGGCGACCTGGCCCATGGTGATCGCAGTCTGGACCCTGGTCTCGATGCCGAGCTTCTCCAGCACATCCTGCAGGGCCAGGCAGTTGATCACGGTGCCGAGCATGCCCATGTAGTCGGCGCGGGAACGGTCGATGCCGCGCTCGGAGAGCACGGCACCGCGGAACATGTTGCCGCCGCCGACGACGACGGCAATCTGGAAGCCCTCCCTGGCGGCCGCCGTGATCTCCTTCGCGAGATGGAAGACCACGTCGGGGGAGATACCGAGTGCCTCGCCGCCGGCGAATGCCTCGCCGGACAGCTTCAGCACCACCCGGCGCCAGCTCTGCCGGACATCGCCGTTCGCAGGACTCGGTGAGCCCTGTTGCTCCGGCTCGCCCGGCGAGCTATCTGGCACCGCGGTACCGCCCTCCGCCAGCGTCAGCCGGCCTGGCCGATCTGGAACCTTGCGAATCCCTGCACGGTGGCCCCGTGCTCGGCGAGCAGCTGCTTGACCAGCTTCTTCTGGTCGCGCACTGAGACCTGCTCGACCAGGACGATGTCCTTCAGGAAGGCGTTCACCCGGCCCTCGACGATCTTCGGGATCGCCTGCTCGGGCTTGCCCTCTTCCCTGGTGACCTCCTCGGCGATGCGCCGCTCGTTCGCGATCACGTCCTCGGGCACGTCGTCGCGCGTGACGTACTGCGGCCGCAGCGCGCCGATCTGGAGCGCGATCTCCTGAGCGACGCCCGCGCCAGCGTCATCGAGCTGGACGAGCACGCCGATCGTCGGGGGCAGGGCCGGGTCGGTCTTGTGCAGGTAGCTGGTCACGTAGCCGCCCGCGAACCGGACATAACGGCCGAGCTCGAGCTTCTCCTTGAGGGTCGCGCCAGCTTCCTCAATCAGCTCCTGAGTGGCCTGGCCGGGCCGGACCTCCAGCCCGAGGACCGCGAGCCGGTCGTCAGCGCCGGCCTTAAGGGCAGCGACGGCGATGTCAGTCGCGAGCTTCTGGAACTGCTCGGTCTTGGCCACGAAGTCGGTCTCGCAGTTCAGCTCGACCAGTACGCCCTCGCTGTTGCCGTTCAGCTCGGCGGTGACCAGGCCCTGCGCGGCCGTGCGCTGGGCGCGCTTGCCCACGTCCTTGGCGCCCTTGATGCGAAGCGCCTCGACCGCGGCGTCGAAGCTGCCGTCCGCCTCGACCAGGGCGTTCTTGCAGTCCATCATGCCGGCGCCAGTCACCTCGCGCAGCCTCTTGACGTCGGCGGCGGTGTAGTTCGCCATGTCCCCATCTTTCGTTGTCGTCATGCCGGTGGCCAGTGTCGTGCTGCCGGCCGCGGCGGTTCGCTCCGCGGAGGCGGCCCCGCAGGACTGGGCCTGCGCGGCCGCCGCGCTGATCAGGCTGTCGGGCTCTCTGCGGCATCCGCGGCCGGGCTCTTTGCGGCCGGGCTCTCCGCAGCGCCAGCGCCGGCGGCGGTCGCCTCAGTGGGAGCGGTCTCCGTTGCAGGGGTCTCCGTTGCAGCCGTCTCGGTTGCAGGAGCCTCCGTTGCAGCCGTCTCGGTTGCAGGAGCCTCGGCTGCAGGAGCCTCGGTTGCAGGAGCCTCGGCTGCAGCAGTCTCCGTTGCAGCAGTCTCCGTTGCAGGAGCCTCAGCCGGAGCGGCCTCAGCGACAGTGGCCTCAGCGACAGTGGCGGCCGCCGGAGCGGCACCGTCAGTGGCCGCATCCGCGGCAGCTGCCGTCCCGGAACCGTTCGCGCTCGCAGCCGCAGCCTCGGCGGCGTTGCCCTGCAGCAGCTCCCTCTCCCACTCGGCAAGCGGCTCGGCCGCGCCCAGCTGGCCCTCAGGAGCGTCAGCAGCGGGCTTGTCGTCAGTCGACGCCGCGCCGGCCCTGGCGATGAGCCCGTCGGCGACGGCGTCCGCCACGACCCTGGTGAGCAGGGAAACGCTGCGGATGGCGTCGTCGTTGCCGGGGATCGGGTACTGAACCTCGTCCGGGTCGCAGTTGGTGTCCAGGATCGCGATCACCGGGATGCCCAGCTTGCGCGCCTCGCTGACGGCGATGTGCTCCTTCTTGGTGTCCACCACCCACAGCGCGCTCGGCACCCTGGACATGTCCCTGATGCCGCCGAGCGACCGCTCAAGCTTGTCCCGCTCGCGACGGAGCTGGAGCAGCTCCTTCTTGGTCAGGTTGGAGCCGGCCACGTCGTCGAAGTCGATCTCCTCGAGCTCCTTCAGCCGCTGCAGCCGCTTGTAGACGGTGCCGAAGTTGGTGAGCATGCCGCCCAGCCAGCGCTGGTTCACGAACGGCATGCCAACCCGGCGGGCCTGCTCGGCGATGGCCTCCTGGGCCTGCTTCTTCGTTCCCACGTAGAGCACCGAGCCGCCATGGGCGACCGTCTCCCGGATGAAGTCGTAGGCCTGATCGATAAAGGCCAGCGACTGCTGGAGGTCAATGATGTAGATGCCGTTGCGCTCGGTGAAGATGAAACGCTTCATCTTCGGGTTCCAGCGCCGGGTCTGATGTCCGAAGTGCACGCCGCTCTCAAGCAGCTGGCGCATGGTGACGACCGGAGCCATGCCGGTGTCCTTCCTGTTCAGGGCGGCCCGCCACGCAGGGCAGGGGTCGCCTTCCGGTTAACTCCCTGGCGCCCGTACAACCCTCGCCGCCGGATAACTCCGGCGGACCGGTGAGGGTACGTCCTGTGCGGGAGCCTGACAGGGACCGGGACGGTCTCAGGGCGGGCTAACCGCGCAGCGAGCGGACGCGCGAATTCGGCTGCCAGGACCGCACGCAGAGGAACGGGCCAGACGGCAGGCCGTATAAGCCAAGTCTACATGCACCAGCGGGACCCAGGGGCCTGGCTGCGGAGCCGGGCGGCTGACAGCCAGTGTCCGGCCCCGGGGGCCCGGGCGGGCACCGCCAATCCGGCCCGGCCAGCGGACGGCCGGAGTGGACGCCGCCGGCCCGACGCAGCCGGCACACGACCCGGCGCCGTGTCCGCCGGCCGCTCCGGAAGCCGGTGGCCTCCGGCTCAGGCCCGCGGATGGGCCTGCTGATAGACCGACATCAGCCGGTCAATGCTGACGTGCGTGTAGATCTGCGTCGTCGCGAGCGAGGAGTGGCCGAGTATCTCCTGGACGCTGCGGAGGTCAGCGCCGCCCTCGAGCAGGTGGGTGGCCGCCGTATGCCGCAGTCCGTGCGGACCGGTGTCAGGAACCGAGCCGGCTGCGGCGATCCTGGCATGGACGACCCGGCGGACGGTGCGCGGGTCGATCCGGCCGCCTCGCGCGCCGAGGAAGAGTGCCGGCTGGCGCCCGGTGGTGCCGTCAGCCCGGCTGCCGGAGCTTTCTGCCGCGACTGAGCTTCCTGCCGGGCCGCCGGGGCTTCCGGCGGCGCTGAGCACCACCGGCCTGCCGAGTTCCTGCCAGGCCCGGACCGCCCGCAGGGCAGGGATGCCGGCCGGCACGACTCGCTCCTTGCTCCGCTTGCCCAGGACCTTCACCGTCCGCCGGCCCTCATCGATGTCGCCCACGTTGAGACCGCACAGCTCGCTGACACGGATGCCGGTGGCATACAGGAGCTCGAGGATCGCGGTGTCGCGCAGGTCAGTCGCGCGGTCGAGCAGGTCCGGGCTGTCCCGGCGGCCCGGCGCGGCGCTGCCCGCGGCCAGCAGGGCCGTCATGTGTTCCGGGCCCAGCACCTCGGGCAGCTGGCGGTGTACCTTCGGGGTGCCGAGCTGGGCGCCCGGGTCGGCACTGAGCCAGCCGCGCTGATGCGCGAACGCGGTGAACGCCCGCGCCGCCGCAGCGCGCCGGGCGATGGTGGTCCGCGCCTGGCCCGCACGGTGCTGGGTGCCGAGCCAGGCACGCAGCACGGCGATATCCAGATCGGCGACGTCCGTGCAGTGATCACCGGCAGCGAAGCCCAGCAAGGCGGAGACGTCACCGAGGTAGGCCCGGACAGTGTGCGGCGACAGGCCGCGCTCGAGGGCAAGGTGCCGGCGGAAGGCGGCCAGGGCTGACGCCATTGGCCCGGGCAGCGTGCAGGCTGCTGCCTCGCCTGGCGGCGCAGAGCCATCCGGATGAGCAGAGCCGGTTCCGGACGGGGTCTGCCGGGCGGCTGCGTTCCTGGCCATGACTGTCAGTCTGCGCCATCTGCCCGCTGCTGACCGGCAGGCCACACCTGGCGAGCCGCCCTCGCCCAGCCTGACTGGTCCTGGCCCGGATCAGCGAGAGGCGAGCCGGCATCGCCGGGCGTACGCTATTCGCCTCGCTCGAGGCCACCACGAGGAGGCTCGATGGCCGCGCCGGCTCCGGTCGACCGCCGCATTCCCGGCCATCCGGCGTTCCGCCTGCGCTATCTGGCCGAATGCCGGACGCGTGTTCGGTGAGCACCCTCGTCGCGGGCGTCGACAGCTCTACCCAGTCCTGCAAGGTGGTGATCAGGGACGCCGGGACAGGAGCGCTCGTCCGGGAGGGACTGGCCCCGCACCCGGCCGGTACCGAGGTCGACCCGGCCGCCTGGTGGGAGGCACTGACCGTCGCCGTGACAACGGCGGGCGGCCTGGCGGATGTCGCGGCCGTGTCGGTCGCCGCCCAGCAGCACGGCATGGTCTGCCTGGATTCCGCGGGAGCGACCGTCAGGCGTGCCCTGCTCTGGAACGACACCCGGTCAGCCGGCCAGGCAGCAGACCTGGTGAAGGAACTGGGCGGCGGCGATCCGGAGCGCGGCGCCACGGCCTGGGCCGAGGCCGTCGGCAGCGTTCCCGTCGCCGCGTTCACCGTCACGAAGCTGCGCTGGCTGGCCGAGAACGAGCCGGACGCGCTGGCGCGGACCGCGGCTGTCTGCCTCCCGCACGACTGGCTGACCTGGCGGCTGGCCGGGGGCAGCGATGTCACCGGACTGCGCACTGATCGCGGCGACGCCAGCGGCACCGGTTACTGGTCGCCCGCCGCGGGCGGATACCGGCACGATCTGCTGCAGCTCGCTGCCGGGCGCAGCGTCCGGCTGCCGGTGGTACTCGGCCCGGCAGAGGCCGGCGAGCTGAGCGTGCCGCTTCCGGGCCGCGCCGTCACCCGCTCGGGCCCGGTCCTGCTCGGACCTGGCAGCGGAGACAACCCGGCTGCGGCGCTCGGGCTCGGTGCCGGGCCTGGCGACGTCGTGGTATCGATCGGCACGTCAGGCACCGTGTTCGCGGTCAGCACCACTCCGACGGCCGACCCGTCCGGGACGATCGCGGGGTTTGCCGACGCCGCGGCGGCCTACCTGCCGCTGGTCTGCACGCTCAACGCCGCCGGAGTGCTCTCCGCCGCGGCCACGATGCTCGGCGTGAGCCTGGACCACCTCGCTGCGCTGGCGCTGACCGCGCAGCCGGGCGCAGGCGGCCTGACCTTCCTGCCCTATCTCGCCGGCGAGCGGACGCCGAACCGGCCCGGTGCGACCGGGGAGCTGCACGGGATGACCGGCTCGAACGCAACCCCCGCGAATCTGGCCCGGGCCGCAGTCGAGGGACTGCTGTGCGGCCTGGGCGACGGCCTCGATGCCATTCTGGCGGCGGGCATCCCGGTCCGGCGCGTCATGCTGATCGGCGGCGGCGCCCGGTCGGCCGCCATCAGGCAGATCGCTCCGGCTGTGCTTGGCTTCCCGGTTGACGTCCCCGTGCCAGGCGAGTACGTGGCCGACGGCGCCGCCAGGCAGGCAGCCTGGACGCTGTCCGGCGGCGCGTCGCCGCCGGACTGGCCGCTGGCCGGACCGGAGCGCTTCGAGGCCGACCCGCTGCCGTCGGTTCGCGCCCGCTACGCCGCCATCCGCGACGCCGCGGCGCTCACTCCACCGTGACGCTCTTGGCCAGGTTCCGCGGCCGGTCTACGTCGTTGCCCAGCTCCACTGCGGCGTGGTACGCCAGCAGCTGCAACGGCACCGACAGCAGGATCGGGTCGAGTTCCGGCTCGTTCTTCGGGATCGCGAGCACGTCGTCGGCGAGCTCACGGTCGGGAACTGAATGGCCGACCAGCAGCACGCGGCCGCGGCGGGCCTTGATCTCACCGAGCGTGGCCAGGTTCTTGTCATGCAGCTCATCGTCAGGAACGATCGCCACGGTCGGGAGGTCGGGCCCCACGAGCGCGAGCGGGCCGTGCTTGAGCTCGCTGGCCGGGTAGGCCTCGGCGTGCAGGTAGGAGACCTCCTTCAGCTTCTGCGCGCCCTCCCTGGCGACTGGCCAGCCGCGCACCCGGCCGAGAAAGAACATGCCGGGATACTGCGCGAGCACTTTGGCCAGGCTGGCGATCTCCTCCTCCATTGTCAGGATCTGGGCGATCTGATCCGGTAGCTTGCGCAGGCCCGCGCTGATCCGGCGGCCGTCGGCCGGGGACAGGTCATGGATCCGCGCCAGGTGCAGTGCGAGTAGTGCGAAGACCGTCGCAGTCGCAGTGAACGTCTTGGTTGATGTCACGCTGACCTCAGGGCCAGCATGCAGGTAGACGCCGCCGTCTACCTCACGCGCGATCGTGCTGCCGACCGTGTTCACGACGCCGAGCACCTGCCCGCCCTTGCGCTTCACCTCCTGCACCGCTGCCAGCGTGTCGTAGGTCTCGCCGGACTGGCTCACCCCGATGTACAGGGTGCCTTCCTCGATGACCGGGCTGCGGTAGCGGAACTCCGACGCGGGCTCGGCATCGGCAGGAACCCTGGCCAGTTCCTCGATCAGCTGGGCACCAAGCACGCCGGAGTAATAGGCCGATCCGCAGCCGAGGATCTTCACCCGCTTGATGGCGCGCGCATCGCGCGGGTCCAGGTTCAGCCCGCCCAGGTGCGCGGTGTTGAACCTGTCGTCCAGCCGGCCGCGGAGCACGCGCTCGACGACGCCGGGCTGCTCGTGGATCTCCTTGTGCATGAAGTGCGCGTGCCCGTCCGCCTCGTAGCTGGCGGCCTCGGCCTCGACGGTGGCCGGCTGCTTCGTGGTGCTCCTGGCGTCCAGCGTGGTGGTCCGGAAGCCGTCGGCGCGCAGCGTGGCGACCTCGCCGTCGTCCAGGTGGACGACCTGCCGGGTGTACCGGACCAGAGCGGCGACATCAGATGCCGCGAACATCTCCTTATCCCCGATCCCGAGCAGGACCGGGCTGCCGTTCCTGGCCACGACGATCCGGTCGGGACTGCGCGCGTCCAGCACGGCGAGCCCGTACGTGCCGACAACGGACTTCAGCGCCAGCCGGACCGCGTCTTCCAGGTCACGCACCTCGCCGTTCTCGTCGCCGGGCCGGGCGCCCGCGTAGCCGGCGATGAGGTGAGCAAAGATCTCGCTGTCGGTCTGGGAGACGAGCTTAGCGCCATCGGCGATCAGGCCGGCCCGGAGCTCCTCGGCATTCTCGATGATCCCGTTGTGCACGATCGCGATCGGCCCGCAGATGTGGGGATGGGCATTCACATCGCTCGGCTCGCCGTGAGTGGCCCACCGGGTGTGGCCGATGCCGGGGCTGCCCTTGACGCGGGCCGGCATGTCGGCGGACAGCTCGGCGACCCTGCCCTTGGTCTTGCGGACCCGAAGCTCGCCGCTTCGGCTGACCACCGCGATACCGGCCGAGTCATATCCCCGGTACTCAAGCCTGGCCAGCCCCTCCAGCAGGATCGGGACACTATCCCGGCTGCCGATGTACGCGACGATTCCACACACAGTTGCGGCTCCTCACCCGTAGACGATCCTGCGCAGCTGCCGCAGCGAGTAGTCCGGCGGCACGTAACGCCGCTGCGGGATCTCGGCTGCGATCCGCTCGAATGCCAGGTCATTGGTCAGCCCGCGAGCCCTGAGCTCCCGGTGGCGGCGGCGGACGTACTCCTCCGGCAACTCGGAGAAGTACCCGAGTACGTCAGCCACCACGCGCGAGGCCTCGGGCGGGCTGAGCGGGCAGGTACGGATCAGGTACTCAACCAGGTCGCCGTGCGGCTGCTGCGCGGGCACGCCGCCCATCATGGCCATGTCAGCGCAGGTTTCGCAAGGATCCTGCCCGGAATCGGGCAGGATCATTAGGAAACAGCGGGTCAATCGACTCTCTTTGCCTTCCACCCGACGCTTGTGTGCTCCACGAAACCTCCGGCCGCCAGCACGCCCAGGCATCTGAGGGCAGTATCAAGATCGACACCCGCGCGCACGGCGATGCTGGCCGGACCGCGGGAGCCGCGCAACGGCACTTCCTCCAGCACGGCGGCCGAGGCCGGATCAAGCCTGTCCCGCGCCGTCTGCGGGCCCATCCGCAGTGTGCCAGCCAGCCCTGGCTCGGCCATCCCGACATGCTCGAGCACATCGGTTGCGCAGGTAACGCACATCGCGCCGTAGTCCCTGATCAGCTCGTGGCAGCCGGCCGACTGCTCGGACGTGACCGGTCCCGGCACGGCCATCACCGTCCTGCACAGCTCCCGAGCGTGGCGCGCTGAGTTCAGGGCGCCGCTGCGCAGTGCGGCCTCGACGACCACGGTGCCCCGGCTGAGGGCGGCGATGATCCTGTTCCTGACCAGGAATCCGGGCCTGGTGGGGCCACGGTCCGGCGGGCACTCGCTGACCAGGACGCCGCCTCTGGCGATCGCGTCGAACAGGCCGGCATGCCCGCGCGGGTAGCCGAACTCAAGGCCGCCGGCCAGTACTGCCACGGTCGTGCCGTCCGTGGCCAGGGCACCGCGGTGAGAGCTCGCGTCGATGCCGTACGCGCCGCCGGACACGATCGCGGCACCGCGCTCGGAGAGTGCGGCCGCCATCTCGATGGCGACGTGGTTGCCGTAGCCGGTTGCCGCCCGTGCGCCGACCATGGACACCGAGCGGACGCAGGCAAGCCGCAGGTCTCCGGTGCCGCGCAGCCACAGCAGCACCGGCCGGGCATCGCCGAGGTCATCCAGCTGGGACGGCCACTCCGCGTCACCGGGCATAACCAGCCGCAGACCACTCTGCTCCCACGCGGCGAGCCTGGCGACACCCGGAACCTCGCCAAGCCTGTCCCGCCACTTGCTGACTGCGCGGGCCAGCCCTGGATCCAGCGGCGTATCGGTGAGCGCGACACTGCCGTCGCTGCGGGTGCCGGTAATCACCGCGAGCAGCTCGGCAGCCGGGATTGTGCGCAGTGCCGCGCCCAGGACCGGGTCGCCCGGCGAGGCAAGGAAGCTCAGCGCTACCCTGGCCCGCCGGTCCGCGTCGGGGATCACAGCGCTGCTCCCAGCCACAGGCCGAGCGCTGAGGCCACCTCGGCCTGCCCCGGCCGGGAGCGGCCGGCCAGGTCGGCGAGTGTCCACGACATCCGGATGATCCGGTCGGCACCGCGGGCGCTGACCTGGCCGCGGTCCATGGCCTGCTCAAGCGAGCCGAGTGCGGCGGGCTCGGGACGGAAGCGGCGGCGCAGCTCGCTTCCGGGGATCTCGCCGTTGAGCCGCCACCGGGTGTCGCGCAGGCGCCGGCCTGCCCGCAGCCGAGCCTGGAGGACCCGCGCCGCCACCGTGGCGCTCGGCTCGGCCAGCTGCCGGTCGCTCAGCAGCTCGGCGCGTCCGACCGGCAGCAATCCGACCTTCACGTCGACCCTGTCCAGCAGCGGCCCCGACAGCCGCGCCAGGTACCTGCGCCGCACGAGGGGCGTGCAGGTGCAGGCGGCCCCCGTCGCGGCCATGCGGGCACACGGGCACGGGTTCGCGGCCAGCAGCAGGGTAAACCGGGCCGGGAAACGCGCGGTCTGACCCGACCGGGCGACTACCACCTCGCCTGCCTCGAGCGGCTGGCGCAGAGCGTCCAGGACGTCGCGATCGAACTCAGGCGCCTCGTCCAGGAACAGGCAGCCGTGGTGAGCCAGGGACGCCGCGCCCGGCCGGATGATGCCGCTTCCGCCGCCGACGATGGCGGCCTTGGTGGCGGTGTGATGAGGGGCGCAGAAGGGCGGCTCGGTCACCAGGGGATGATCTGGCCTCAGCGTCCCGGCGACCGAGTGGATGGCGCTGACCTCCAGCGCCGCCGCCGGCTCAAGGGGCGGCATGATCGTCGGAAGCCGCTCGGCCAGCAGCGTCTTGCCGACGCCCGGCGGCCCGAGCAGCAGCATGTGATGGCCGCCGGCGGCACAGATCTCCGCCGCCCGCCGCGCAACCGGCTGGCCGACAACATCCGCCAGGTCTCGCATCGGCTCGCCGGCCGCAGTGCCGGCGGGGGGCGGAGTCAGGCCAGCGCCCGATTCGACGACCTCGACCACCCCGGCACGGCCATGGCTCCCGGCCGAGCCGGTCCCGGCGGTGCCGCCACGGGCCCGGCCCCCGTCGCGCAGCCACTCGATCAGCGAGCCCAGGGCGGGCGCGGAGACGACCTGCATCGACGGCACCAGGGCCGCCTCCGCAGCGTTCTGCGGCGGCACCACGACCCGGCGGAATCCGGCAGCCGCGGCGGCGGCGACTGACGGGAGAACGCCAGGCACGGCGCGGATCCTGCCGTCGAGACCGAGCTCGCCCAGGAACACCGTCCCGGCGAGGCTCTCACCGGGCAGCGCGCCGTCGGCAGCCAGGATGGCCGCGGCGATGGCGACATCAAATCCGCTGCCCCGCTTGGGCAGGCTGGCCGGCGACAGGCCGACGGTGATGCGGCGCTGCGGCCAGGACTGGCGGCTGTTGATGATCGCCGCCCTGATCCGGTCCCGCGCCTCCCGCAGCGCCGTGTCAGGCAGGCCGACGAGCAGGAGGGCGACCAGCCCGTTCTCGATATCCGCCTCGATCTCCACCACATGGCCGTGCATCCCGGCCAGGGCGATCGCATGGGTCCGGGCCAGCGCCATCTAGCCCACCCCGCGCAGGTGCTCGATGCGGAACTCCCCCGGCGCGGTGAGCAGGATGCCGATGGCATCAATCCGGATCTCCGCGAAGAACAGGCCCTGAGCCGTCACCCAGGCAACAGCCAGCTGGCGCAGCCGGCGCGCCTTCTGCCTGGTGATCGCCTCGACCGGAGTGCCGAATCGCACGCCGGACCTGGTCTTGACCTCGCAGATGACCAGGGTCCGGCCGTCACGGGCCACGATGTCGATCTCGCCCTGACGGCAGCGCCAGTTCCGTCCGAGCACCTCCAGGCCAGCCTCGGCCAGAAAGTCCGCCGCTAATTGCTCGCCTTGCTGACCCAGTGCGTCTTTCGCCAGCATCTGCACCACCTCCGGCAGTCAGGCTGCCGGAGGTAACGGGCCTGCCGCCCGGTGGCCGGGCGGGCTGTGGACGGCCGCACAGGCCGCGCGACGGCCGGTGGACAACGGGCCGCGCCTGTCAGCCCCGTCTGCTCAGCGGATCACGGCGGCGCCGCTGAAGCGGACCAGCGCTACTTCGGGTCGGGGATCTCCAGGTCGCTCTTTGCCAGCTCCTCGACATTGACGTCCTTGAAGGTGACAACACGCACGTTCTTCACAAAACGCGCCGGCCGGTACATGTCCCACACCCACGCGTCCTGCATGGTGACTTCGAAGAAGACCTCGCCGTTCTCAGCCTGGCGGACGTTGAGCTCCACCTGGTTCGTGAGATAGAACCGGCGCTCGGTCTCCACCACGTGGGTGAACAGGCCGACGACATCCCGGTACTCGCGGTAGAGCTGGAGCTCCATCTCGGTCTCGTACTTCTCGAGATCCTCCGCGCTCATGTTCTCCCCTCCGATCAGGCGCCGCGGGCCATCGCCGCGAGGCCTGCCGTCGGCCAGCCATGCTCATCGATGACGTCAACGATAGGGCCATTCTGCCCACTGCCGGACGGGTAGCACGAGTTCGCGTCCTCGGAGTTATCGAGGCCTTCGTCGTCACCAGCCGGAATGCGGCCGCGGACGTTGACGAAGGACATCCGGTGCTGCGGGCAGGGACCATGCTCGTCCAGCGCGCGCATGTGGCTGCGAGTCGAGTAGCCCTTGTGCCTCGAAAATCCGTAGACCGGGAAGGTTTTGTCCAGTTCGCCCATCATTGCGTCCCTGGTGACCTTCGCCACAACCGACGCGGCAGCCACGCAGGCGGCCACCTGGTCGCCCTTCCACATGGCCAGGGCAGGCGCTCGCAGCCCGCGAACCGGGAAGCCATCCGTCAGCACATAGCCAGGATCCCCCGCCAGCGCGGCCAGCGCCCGCCGCATGCCTGCCACATTGCAGACATGCAGGCCCAGTCGGTCGATCTCGGCCGACGGGATCGTGATGACGCTGAAGTCGTCAGCTGCGTCCATTATCTGACTATATGCCGCATTGCGTGCCTTGGCAGTCAGAGCCTTGGAATCGGCCAGTTCCGTCAGCCGGGCGATCCGTGAGGGCTTCAGCACGACGGCAGCCACCACCAGGGGGCCTGCGCACGCGCCCCGGCCCGCCTCGTCAACGCCCGCCACCGGGGCAAGCCCGGCCCGGCTGAGGACACGCTCGTAGGCGCTGAGTCCCGAGCTCCGTCGCGGCGTGTAGCGGGCCGACCGGCGCTCCTCTGCGGCCACGGCGATCACCCGCCCCGCTTGCCGCGCCTGGCCCGCAGAGTCGACACCAGGCGCCGCCTCGCCCGGCGCTGCAGCCAGGTCAGCGGAACAGCGCTGATGACGCCGGCCGCCAGCGGCACATAGGGCGCTCCCGGCTGGACCCTGGCCCCCAGGATCTGCGCCGCAGTGCCGGGGACGGCCGACGGCGACAGGGCCGCTGAGCCTGGCTTGTCGATCCCGGGCTGATCAAACGTCGACGGGATCGGCAGAATGCGCCAGCGACTGGGCGGCCAGACGATCACGAAGGCCCGCCCGATCACCTGGTTCTCCGGAATCGTGCCGTTACCCGGGTCGTTCCGGTGCAGCCGGGAGTCATAGGAGACAGCTCTGTTGTCACCCATGACCCACAGCCGGCCGGGCGGAACGACCTTGTTGAACCGGATCACGGACGGCGCCGCGCCGGGATAGAGGTACGACGACTCCTGCAGCGCGACGCCGTTCACGGTGATCTGACCGCGGGTGTTGCAGCACGCGACGTCGTCACCGGGTACGCCGATGACCCGCTTGATGTAGTCCGTCTGGCCAACCGGAGTGCCGAATATGCCGGCGATGGAGTGGAACACCGGCGCGAGCGTGGCGTCGTAGGCCCGCACAAACGGGTTATGGGCCGGCGGGCGGGCGGGCGGCGCCGGGTCCCAGGAGCCGTCGCCGTTAAAGACGATGATGTCGCCCGGCTCAATGCTGCGGAAGTGATAGACGAGCTTGTTGACCAGCACCTTGTCGCCAACTATGAGCGTGTTTTCCATGGAAGCCGACGGGATGAAGAACGGCTGCACCACGAAGGTCTTGATCACCAGCGCAATCGCGAGCGCGACGGCAAACAGGATGGGAATCTCGAGCCAGATGCTGCCGCGCTTCCTGGCCGGCTTGCCCGGCCTGGCAGTGCTGCCCCCGGGCGGAGCGGGCTGAGCAGTAGCGCCCCTGCTGCTGGCATCGTCCCCGGCCGGCGTGCCGCGGAATCCGGCCGTGCGGCCGTCCTGCCCGGGCGGCCCGCCCAGATCAGGCGACCCGGACCTGGCCAGCCGGTCCGGCCCGCTCTGCTCGTCGTTCATCATTGACCTGAGCCTATCGCCGGGACCAGGCCCTGGACGCTAGCGTCAGCGCAGCCTGCGCGCGCGTGTGCCTGAGTGAGCGCAATGTGTGAGCTTCCGTCTGCCTATCCGGCTGAAGCGGGCAATCCGCTGGTAATCCGGTCATGCGGCGCGTCTGGCAGCAGCATCCTGCACCTTGCCGGGGCTCACCGGGCTGACCGCCCCCGGCGCCTCGCGGCTCGCCGCAGTACCCGGCGCCGGCGGAGCCAGGTGACCGGGACGGCCATGACCAGTCCGGCCGCCGCGGGCAGGTACGGAGCCGCCGGGCGGGCAAGCGGTGCCGTGGCCAGCGTTGTCGCATTCCGGAGTGCCGGCGCCCCGGCAGCCGCGCTCTGCGGGGCGATGCCGGGCTGATCGAACGTCGACGGGATCGGCAGGATGCGCCACCGTCCCGGCGGCCAGACGATGACGAACGCGCGGCCGATGACCTTGTTTTCCGGCACCATTCCGTTACCCGGATCTGCCTCGTGCCCGCGCGAGTCATCGGAGATGCTGCGGTGGTCACCGAGGACCCACAGGTACCCGGCGGGCACCGTGACGTTGAACTGGGCGGGAATGCCTGCCGGATGGCTGTCCGACTTGTCACCCGGATACAGGTAAGACTGCTCGTGCAGCGGCACGCCGTTGATGGTGATCAGGCCCTGGGCATTGCAGCAGACGACATGGTCACCCGGCACGCCGATGACCCGCTTGACGTAGTCAGTCTGGCCGATGGGCGTGCCAAACAGGCCGCCGACCGAGTCGAAGACCTTGCGCAGGGTGTCGTCGTAGGCGCGGGCGAGAGGACTGGAAGTCCCGGACGAGGCGGGCACGGGCGCGTTCCAGCTCCCGTCACCGTCGAAGACGACGATGTCGCCGGCGTGGATCGGCCGGAAGTGGTAGACGAGCTTGTTCACCAGGATCTTGTCGTTGATCCCCAGCGTGTTCTGCATGGAGCCAGTCGGGATGACGAACGCCTGGACCACGAACGACTTGATGATCATCGCGATGACGAGCGCCACGATCACCAGCAGCGGCAGCTCGCGCAGCAGCGACCGGTTCGTCCTGGCCGCACGCCGCCCGCGTCGATCCGGCGGCTGGCCGCTGTGGCCGCCGCCCGCCGCACTGCGCGACCGTCGCGTGGCCGGAGGCTCTGGTGTCGCAGCAGTGCCTGGCGTCCCCAGCGGCCCGGCGGAGCCGAACGGCGCGCCGGTTCCGAGCTGACCAGCACCCATGTCTGCGGCATATCCCGGCGTCCCGGCAGGTAGCTCCGAGTCGGCCGGCCCGGGCCCGTCACCGCCGGGCATCAGGACCTGCCGCTAGCTGCGCTGGCACCGGGCATTCAGGCCACCTTTGCGTGGAGAGCCGGCCCGCGCCGGGCAGCTACCGGGCCAGGCAGCCGCTAGCAAGCCGAACTCACCCGGACGGCAGCCCACACGCAGACCGGGCATGCGGACGAGCTACTTGGCGGGCGTGACCTCGCGGCGCTCCCTGATCCGGGCAGCCTTGCCGCGCAGCTCGCGCAGGTAGTACAGCTTCGCGCGCCGGACCCGGCCGCGGGTGACAACCTCGATCTTGTCAATGGCCGGCGTGTGCACAGGGAACGTCCGCTCCACGCCCACGCCGTAGCTGACCTTACGCACGGTAAACGTCTCGCGGGCGCTGCCGCCCTGGCGGCGGATCACGACGCCCTGGAAGACCTGGATCCGCGAGCGGTTGCCTTCCGTCACCTTGACGTGCACCTTCAGGGTGTCGCCAGGCCGGAAGTCCGGAACATCGGATCGGACCTGCGCCTGCTCAAGCTCGGCAATCGCGGTGTGCATCGCTGCGGTTTCCTCAATCGTCATCAGCGCACGCCTGCGAACGCGCTGGATCGGTCTGTAACGTGCCCGGCAGCCCCCCGGCGACTAGGCCAGCGGCGGGGCAGTCCTTTCAGTGTGCCACATCTTCGCCGGTAACCGGAAAGCCAGCCTCCGATAGTACGGCCCGGTCGTGGTCGTCAAGCTGGCCCGGCCCGGAGCCGGTACCGTCCGGCGCTGGCCAGGATACAAGCCTGGACACGAGATCCGGCCGGTTACGCGCGGTCCGGACCAGGGCGCTGTCCCGCCGCCACCTCTCGATCGCGCCGTGATCACCCGATAGCAGCACGGGCGGCACCTCCCGTTCGCGCCAGACCCGCGGCCGGGTGTAGGCGGGGCCCTCGACCAGGCCGGCCATGGGGCCGCCAGACGAGCCGCCGTCGAAGCCGAACGAGTCCTGGACCGCCGACTCGGCGTTGCCGAGCACGCCGGGCAGCAGCCTGCAGACGGCCTCGGTCATCACCAGGACGGCCGGCTCGCCTCCGGCCAGCACGTAATCCCCGATGCTGACTTCCTCCACCCGCATCCGGGACCTGGCCTCGTCGGCCACCCGGCCGTCGATGCCCTCGTACCGTCCGCAGGCAAAGACCAGCCAGGGCTCCCTCGCGTACCTGGCCGCGTGCTCCTGAGTGAACGGCAGGCCGGCGGCGTCGGGATGACCAGCAGCGGGTCGCCCCCGGCGGCGACCGCGTCCAGCGCGTCACCCCACGGCTCGGGCTTCATCACCATGCCAGGGCCGCCGCCGAACGGGGAGTCGTCCACGGTGTGATGAACGTCATGGGTCCAGTCCCGCAGGTCATGCACGCCGAAGCTGATCTCGCCCCGCTCAGCCGCCTTGCCGATCAGCGACACGCTGAGCGGACCGAAGTAGTCGGGAAAGATCGTGATGATGTCGATGCGCACCGGCGCCCCCCTACAGCGCGTCCTGCGGGTCAAGCAGGCCAGCCGGCGGATCGATGCGCAGCTGGCCGGCCGCCAGGTCGACCTCGGGCACCATGGCCGACACGAACGGAACCATGATCTCGGCTCCCGCTCGCTTCCCGGTTCCTGCGACGACCAGCAGATCCTGGCCGTAGTGCAGGACGTCAGCGACAGTGCCGACGTCCTCGCCGCTTACGGTCAGCACGGTAAGCCCGATGAGCTGATGATCACGAAACTCGTCCGGATCGGCGGGGTCCTCGAGCTCCCCGGAATCCACGAGCAGCAGGACGCCGCGAAGCTCATCGGCGTCGTTCCGGTCATCACAACCCTCGAACTGCACCAGCAGCCGGCCCGAGTGCCACCGCGTCCGCGCGATGGTGAGCGGCCCGGCCGCCGCGGGCTCCGTCGTCAGCACGGCACCCGCGGCAAGCCGCAGGTCCGGATCGTCCGTCCGCACGTCGACGGCGAGTTCGCCGCGAACGCCGTGCGGTCGCGAGATGCGCCCGACCACCAGCTGCATGACGGCTAGCGGACCTCGTCGGCATCCAGCAGGTCGACGCGGACGTAGCTGTTGCCGGCCAGCGAGCCGATCACGGTCCGCAGGGCCCGGGCGGTGCGACCGCCGCGGCCGATGACCTTGCCGAGATCGTCGGGGTGCACGCGCACCTCAAGCACGCGCCCCCGCCGCAGTCCGCGGCTACCGACCTGGACGTCGTCCGGATGCTCGACGATGCCCTTGACCAGATGCTCCAGGGCCTCCTCGAGCATGTCAGGCTCCGCTTCCGTCCGTCTCGTCTGCCGCAGCCTCAGCACGCGCGGCCGCAGCGGCCTCGGCCGTCTGCGCGGCGTCGGCAGCAGCAGCGTCGGCAGCGCTCGTGTCAGCAGCAGCCGTGTCAGCAGCGGGCTCGGCAGCTGCCTTCTCAGCGGCAGGTGCCTTAGCCGGAGCGGGAGCCGGAGCCGCAGCCTCGGTCTCGGCCGGAGCAGCAGCCTCAGCAGGCGCAGCGGCGGCGGGTGCCTCAGCCGGCTTCCTGGACCTGGCCGGGGCCTTCTCGGTCTTGGCCGCGGCGGACTTGCCGCCGGCCTTCGCGTCCCCGCCGGCCTTCGCGTCCCCGCCGGCCTTAGCGTCCCCGCCGGCCTTAGCGTCGGCGGCCTTGCCCTTGGGCTTGGACTTGGCTCCGCTGTCAGCGAGCGACTCGGCGGCAGCCGCGGCGAACGCGACCTTCTTGTCCGCCTTCGGCTCAGCGGTCCGCAGGGTGCCCTCAGTGCCCGGCAGGCCCTTGAACTTCTGCCAGTCGCCGGTGATCTCGAGGATCTTCCTGACGGGGTCAGTCGGCTGCGCGCCAACGGACAGCCAGTGCTGGGCGCGCTCGGAGTCGACCTCGATGAAGGACGGCTCGGACTTCGGGTGGTACTTGCCGATCTCCTCGATCGCGCGGCCGTCCCGCTTGGTGCGGGCGTCGGCGATGATGATCCGGTAGTACGGCGCGCGGATCTTGCCCATGCGCTTCAGCTTGATCTTGACAGCCACGGCTGTGGTCTTCTCCCAGCGAATTGGTGTCGGGCAGGTCGCCGTCCGGGTGAGGACCGGATGCAGGCTGCCCAGATGGTTGCCGGCTCAGCGAGCTAGAGAGGGTCTCGCGAGACCGAGCATAGCCATCACATTGTGCCAGACGAGCCCCGCCTGAGCGTAATCACGAGTCCGGACAGCGGCTAGCGCCCCTTCTTGCTCTGCCTTCCGCGGAACGCCGCGGGCAGATCAGGCTGCCCGCCCCGGCCGCCCGGCAGGTTGGGCAGCTGGAGCGATCCGTTGCCGCCGAGGCCCGGCAGCGAGCCGAGGCCGGGCAGCGAGGCCGGGCCGCCGCCGCCGTTGTCAGAGCCCGCGCCCGGATCCATGCTGGCGAGCTGCTCCAGCGCCTGCTTGGCGGTCTGCTGGGCGCCGCGGCCCGCGCCCGCCGCGGCCGCCGCCCTTGCCCTTTTTCTTCGCCTTGTTCCTGGTCTTGCTCTGCCGGCGCGGCCCGCCCATGCCGGGCATGCTGCCCATCATCTGGCGCATCATCTTCTGGCCCTCGAGGAACCGGACGATGAGCTGGTTGACCTCGCCGACCGTCACTCCCGAGCCTGCCGCGATCCGGGCGCGGCGCGAGCCGTTGAGAACCTTCGGGTTGCGCCGCTCCTCGACCGTCATGGAGTTGACGATCGCGGCGGCCCGGTCCAGGTCCTTGTCGTTGATCTGGCTCAGCGCGTCCCGGTTCTGCGCCGCTCCCGGCAGCATGCCGAGCAGGTTGCCGATCGGGCCGAGCTTGCGGACCATCGCCAGCTGCTCGACGAAGTCCTCCAGCGTGAAGCCCTCGCCGGAGGCCAGCTTTCCGGCCATCGAGGCGGCCTGGTCCTGGTCGAACGTGCGCTCGGCCTGCTCGATGAGCGTCAGGACGTCGCCGAGGTCCAGGATCCGGGAGGCCATCCGGTCCGGGTGGAAGACGTCGAAGTCCTCCAGCTTCTCGCCGGTGGACGCGAACATCACCGGCCTGCCGGTCAGCTGCGCGATGGACAGCGCCGCGCCGCCGCGGGCGTCACCGTCGAGCTTGGTCAGCACCACGCCGTCGTAGCCGACCCCGCCGAGGAAGGACTGGGCGGTCGAAACCGCGTCCTGGCCGATCATGGCGTCGACCACGAACAGGATCTCGTCCGGGTCGGTCGCATCCCGGATGTCGGCGGCCTGCCGCATCATCTCCTCGTCGATGCCGAGGCGGCCCGCGGTGTCGATGATCACGACGTTGTGCAGCTTGTGCTGTGCCTCGATGATGCCGAGGCTGGCTGCCTGGACCGGATCGCCCACGCCGCTGCCGGGGAAGGCCGCGAACACCGGCACGCCGGCCCGGTCGCCGAGCACCTGCAGCTGCTGCACGGCGTTCGGGCGCTGCATGTCAGCCGCGACCAGCAGCGGGGTGTTGTTCTGCGACTTCAGCCAGAGTGCCAGCTTGGCCGCCAGCGTGGTCTTGCCGGAGCCCTGCAGGCCCGCGAGCATGATCACCGTGGGGGGCACCTTGGCGAACCGCAGCCGCCTGGCCTCGCCGCCGAGGATCGCAACCAGTTCCTCGTTGACGATCTTGATGACCTGCTGGGCCGGGTTGAGCGCCTCGGAGACCTCCGCCCCGCTGGCGCGTTCCCTGACCCTGGACATGAACTCGCGGACGACGGGCAGTGCGACGTCGGCCTCAAGCAGGGCGATCCGGATCTCCCGGCAGGTGGCGTCGATGTCAGCCTGGGACAGCCGCCCCCGCCCGCGCAGCGAGGAGAAAACCTGATTGAGCCGATCGGAAAGTGTCTCGAACACGTCGGGCTGCCGTCCTCCCAGATGACCCGGTTGCTGGTCCAAGGCTATCGGGTTGCCGGGGGGAACCCCGCATGCTGCCGGGCCGCGGCCACGGCAACCCGCCGGCGCCTGAGGAATGCACGAGGCCAATTGCATCTTGTCGGGGCCACGAACGGAACGTAACGTTCTTGATGTTGAGATTTTCTGACAAGCTGCCACACGGAGGTATTGGTGGGGGCGAGCCGGAAGCGCAACATCTTCGACCCTCGCTGGCCGCTGACATCGCGCTCGCCGGCGCGGAGCAGGAGACCGGGCCGCGCGGCCGACCTCACAGCCCTCGCTGCTTCCGTGCCGTGTGAGCTGACCGGGCGGCATGCCGATGCCGCGGGCCAGAACCGGGCTGAGGCCGCGCCGGCTGGCGTTCGGCTCACCGCGCCCGCAGGCAGCACAAGCGCATCAGGGCCGGGAACGCACCCGGGCACCCTCGCCGATCTCGTCGGGCTGCGGCCGGAGGGCCTGGACCACCGGCCTGACTCTGAACCCGGCCCGGATCTGCTCGCCAGGGCCAGGGAATTCCTCGCGCTGTTCCATGCCGAGCACCCCGAGACCGGGTCGATGAGCGACCGTATCGAGCAGGTGCGCGGGGAGATCGGCACGCACGGCACCTACCGGCACACCCCGGCCGAGCTGACCTTCGCCGGGCAGGTCGCCTGGCGCAACAGCGCGCGCTGCATCGGCCGCCTGTACTGGCGCAGCCTGCGGGTGCGCGACCGCCGCCAGGTGCGAACTGCCGCCGACGTGGCCGCGGAGTCGTTCGAGCACCTGCGCACGGCGACCAACAGCGGGCGGATCAGGCCGGTGATCACCGTGTTCGCGCCGGACGCACCCGGCCGGCCGGGTCCGTGCATCCTGAGTCCCCAGCTGGTCAGCTACGCGGGCTATGAGAACGCGGACGGGACGGTCACCGGGGACCCGGCGGGCGTGCCGGCCACCCGGCTCGCCCGCCAGCTGGGCTGGCGGCCCGGCCCCGACCGCGGCCGGTTCGATGTGCTGCCGCTGCTCGTCGCGGGGGCAGGCGAGCGGCCGGCCTGGCATGAAGTACCCCCGGACGCCGTGCTCGAGGTGCCGTTACAGCACCCGGACCTGGACTGGTTCGCCGATCTCGGGCTGCGCTGGTACGCGGTGCCGGTCATCAGCGACATGTACCTGGAGGCCGGCGGCATCCGGTACCCCGCGGCGCCCTTCAACGGCTGGTACCTGGGGACCGAGATCGGGTCCCGCGACCTCGGCGACACCGGCCGGTACAACCAGCTGCCCGAGATCGCGGCCCGGATGGGTCTCAGCACCGCCAGCGACCGGACGCTGTGGAAGGACCGGGCGGTCACCGAGCTCAATGTCGCCGTCCTGCACTCGTTCAGCGCGTCCGGCGTCACGATCACCGATCACCACACCGAGTCCGTCCGGTTCCTCAAGCACCTTGAGCTCGAGGAACGGCAGGGCCGCGCCTGCCCTGCCGACTGGACCTGGATCGTGCCGCCGGCGGCCTCGTCCACCACGCCGGTGTTCCACCGCTACTACGAGGACTTCGACCAGTCGCCGCGGTTCGCCCGCCGTCCGGGCGGCACTGGCTGCCCGGCGTAGCCGGCGGTCAGGTACCGGTGCCGACGCGCGGCCTTCCGGCCAGCAGCGCGTCGTCGTAGTGAATGCGCTCGCGCGGCGTCCCGGCCCTGGCCAGCACACGGATCGTCTCCCGGACCATGTCGGGCGGCCCGGCCACGTAGGCCTCGCAGTCGCGGTGCGGCATGTAGCGCGCCGCCACCCGGCCGACGTTGCCCTGCATGCCGTTGAAGGCCGGATCGTCGGAGGTCACCGGGGTGAGCTGCAGGCCGTGGTAGGCGTCGGTCAGCCGCCACAGCTCCTTCATGTCGTACAGGTCGTCCCGCTTCCTGGCGCCGTAGAACAGGTAGATCGTCCGCTGCCGGGACGCGGACTCCCGGATGACCTGCTCGATGATGGCCTTGACCGGCGCGAGACCGGTGCCGCCCGCGACGCACAGCAGATCCCTGTCCGCCGCGTGCTGGAGCGTCATGGTGCCGAGCGCCGGTCCGAGTGTCAGCTCGTCGCCGGGCTCGGTGTGGTGCACGAGCGCGTTGCTGACCCACCCTCCCGGCACTGCCTTCACGTGCAGGCTGATCAGCCCGTCGTCGCGCGGGCGGCAGGCGATCGAGTACGGGCGCCAGACGCGCGGCCAGCGGTCCGTCTGCAGGGTCAGGTGCTGCCCGGCCTCGTACGGCAGCACCCGGTCCGGCGCGAGTGTGAGCACGGCGATGTCGTGCCGCCGGTTCTCGACTGAGACGACCTCGGCCGTCCAGAACGGCGGCGCCAGCGCGGCATCCTCCTCGGACGCCCGGATCATCAGCGCCGCGGCCGCCGCGAAGGTCTGCGTCCAGGCTTCCTCAGCCTCCGCCGTGAACGCCGACTGCGCGAACGCCCGCAGCGTCGCGATGAGCGCTTCGCCGACCGCGTCGTACATCTCCGGGTCGACGCCGTACTTGCGGTGGTCGCGGCCCAGCTGCGACAGGTAGCTGGCCATCTCGTCAGGCGTGCTGAGGCTCTCGACGATGCGGCCGAGCGCACGAAACAGCCGGTCCCGCTGCTCGTCCATCGCGGGCGGGAACAGCTCACGCAGGTCAGGGCGGCGCAGGAAGAGCCACGCGTAGAAGTAGGCAACGCCCTCGTCCCCGGCGCTGGCGACATGCGCGAAGGTATCCCGGATCGCCACGATGGCCGGATCAGGGCCGGTGCTCGCGGCAGCCGCGGGCTGCGCTGCGCCGGATGCCGCGGCCGCCGGCGCCGCCGGGCCGCCCGCTGTGGCCTTACCCGCGGCCGGATCCCCCGCTGTCGCGTCGCCCGCGTCAGGCAGGTCCGGCCCGGCCAGGTCCGCCAGGTCGCGCTCGGTCAGGGTGCCGCCGGACAGAGCCTCGCCCGACAGCGTCTCGCCAGACAGGGCGACCTCGGTCAGCACCGGGGCGGACAGGGTCGCCGCGGGCTGCCGGGCGGCGCCATCCCCGTCGTCATCCTCGGCTGACTCCAGTTCCATTGCGCGCAGGCCGTCGCGCAGCCTGGTCAGCGCGTCCAGGTCCTTGCGCCAGGTCCGCAGCCGCCACCAGGGTAAAGTGCGGCGCTCCGCCGCCCGCTCAATCGGGCCGCGCGCCGACGGCACGTCATAGCTGCTCGGAGCGTGCGCATCGGAGCGCCGTGCCATCGGCGTCATCCCGCCACCGCGCAGCGCACTGCGGGATCAGGCGGGACCGCCTGCTTGGCTGCCGCTAATCCGATGTCCGTCTCACAGGCAGCGACCGTGAGGCACGCTCCCGAGCGCCAGGGATACAACTAGCTCCCTTCGGTTCCCCGCCCTGCGTGCTCGCGCCGCAGCGCTTGAGCCGGCCCGGCAGCGTCGGAATTCCTGCGGGCTAGCGAATCCTGAAACCAGCATAAAACGCATAGCCGGACCAGTCAGTCCTTTGCAAAATGCAAATCTCAAATATCCTTATCATTGTCTTCGGGTCTGTTCAAGCAGCGAAATCGCATCAAACCAGGCCTGAAAACGAGCGCGCTGGCCTACGCAATTGCGCGGATCAGGACGTCCGGCCGGTAACAGCGCAAGTAGCGGCAAAGCCGCGGGTCAGGCTCTGCCGCCCGCGAACCCTGCGACTCGGACAGCGCCTAGCCCGCACAGCGCCAGCCCGCACCGGCGCCAGCCCGCACCGGCGCCAGCCCGCACCGGCGCCAGCCCGCCCAGGCGCCAACCCGCGGAGCTAGTCGCCGAGGATGGCGTCGACGAAGACCTCGGGGTCGAAGAACGCGAGATCGTCCGGTCCCTCGCCGAGCCCGACGAGCTTGACCGGCACGCCTAGTTCCCGCTGCACCTGAATCACGATGCCGCCCTTGGCCGTCCCGTCGAGCTTGGTCAGGATGATCCCGGTGATGTCGACGACCTCCGCGAACACGCGCGCCTGCCGCAATCCGTTCTGACCAGTCGTCGCGTCCAGGACGAGCAGAACCTCGTCCACCGAGCCGTGTTTCTCGATCACCCGCTTGATCTTGCCGAGCTCGTCCATCAGCCCGGTCTTGGTGTGCAGGCGCCCGGCCGTGTCCACGATCACCGTGTCCACGCCCTCGGCGATGCCGACGCTGACGGCCTCGAACGCGACGCTGGCCGGGTCCGCGCCCTCCCGGTCCGAGCGCACGACCTGAGCGCCGACCCGGTCACCCCAGGTCTGCAGCTGGTCCGCGGCCGCGGCGCGGAACGTGTCCGCGGCCCCGAGCACGACCGACTTGCCGTCACCGACGAGCACCCGGGCGAGCTTGCCGCAGGTGGTGGTCTTGCCGGTGCCGTTGACCCCGACAATCAGGACCACCGACGGGCGGTCACCGTGCCGGTCCAGGTGCAGCGTCCGGTCGAGGTCCGGGTTGATCATGGCGATCAGGTCGCCCCGCAGCAGGTCCCTGACCTCCGCCGGATCGCTGGTGCCCGCGACCTTGACCTGGGTCCTGAGCTCCTCGACCAGCTCGCGGGCCGGGCCGACGCCCATGTCCGCGCCGATCAGCGTGTCTTCCATGTCCTCCCAGGACTGCTCGTCCAGCCGCCCGGAGGAGATGAGATTCAGCAGTACCGAGCCGATCGCGGTGTGCGACCTGGCCAGCCTGCCGCGCAGCCGGGCAAGCCGGCCCGCCGATGGCGGCGGCTTCTCAACCAGCCGTTCCGGTGCCTTCTCTGGCGGCGCGACGAGGTCAGGCGGTGCCTGGGCAACGGCGGGCTCAGGCGGCGCGATCGTCCCGGTGCCGGCCTGACCGGTGTCCTGCGCGTCCCGTTCCAGGGTGCCGGCGCGGCCCTGCGGCTGATCGCCGGGCGGCAGCGACCTGCGGCGCCGGAAATAGGGAACGAGGCCTGCAGCACCGCCGCAGACAACGATGACCGCGCCCAGAGCAATAAGGAGATCTTCAACCATGGCGCAACCAGTCTGACAGACACCGGCGAGTTAACTCGCCAGCCGGCCGCTCAGGCCGCCGGCGGCAAGGCCGGTGTCAGACCGTCTCCCGCTCGCGCAGCCGCTGGCTGATCACGCTGGACACGCCGTCGCCCTGCATGCTGATCCCGTACAGCGTGTCGGCAACCTCCATCGTCCGCTTCTGGTGCGTCACGATGATCAGCTGGGAGACGTCGCGCAGCTCGGCCAGGATCTCCAGCAGCCGCTGCAGGTTGGTGTCGTCAAGCGCGGCCTCGACCTCGTCCAGGACGTAGAACGGCGACGGCCTGGCCCGGAAGATGGCGATCAGGAAGGCGATCGCGGTCATCGACCGCTCGCCGCCCGACAGCAGCGACATCCGCTTGACCTTCTTGCCCGGCGGGCGGGCCTCGATGTCGATCCCGGTGGTCAGCATGTCATCCGGGTCGGTCAGCACCAGCCGGCCGTCGCCGCCGGGGAACAGGCGGCTGATGATCGACTCGAACTCGGCCGCGATGTCGGCGTAGGCGGAGGTGAAGACCTGCTGCACCCGCTCGTCGACTTCCCTGATGACGGTGAGCAGATCCCGCCGGGTCTTCTTCAGGTCCTCCAGCTGCGCGACCAGGAAAGCGTGGCGCTCCTCCAGTGCGGCGAACTCCTCCAGCGCCAGCGGGTTAACCTTGCCCAGCTGATCAAGCTGGCGCTGAGCCTGCTGCGCGCGCCGTTCCTGCGCCTCGCGGTCGTAAGCCACGGCCAGCTGGCCCTCGTCGGTACCGGGAACCATGACGCCCGGGCCGTACTCGGCGATGAGAACGTCCGCCTCGGTAGCGAACTCCTCCAGCGCCCGCGCCGCGATCTGCTCCAGCTGCAGCTGCCTGGTGGCGCGGGCGATCTGCGCGCCGTGCGCGCTGTCCACGACCTTCTCCAGCTCGTCGGAGGCATCCCGGATGCGGGCGCGGACAGCCCTCAGCTCGCCGTCCCTGCCCTTATGCGCCTCCTCGGCCTCCTGCCGGTCGGCGTCGGCAGCCGCGGCGGACAGCTCGATCCTGGCCAGCGCGATCCTGGCGCCCTCGGCGACCGCGCTGGCAATCAGCGCCCCGGCGGCCCGCCGCTCGGCCCGCGCCAGTGCCCGGCCGGCCGCCTGCCGCTCCGCGACTGCCGCCGAGGCCAGCGCGTCCGCGCGGCCGGAGATCGCCCGCTGCCGCTCCTCGACGGTCCGGACCTCGAGCCTGGCCTCCATCTCAGCGCCCCGCGCGGCAACCGCGTCGTCGGCGAGCTGCTGCCGACCGGCCGGCTCACTGCCCTCGGCTGAGTCGAGGTCGGCCTCGTTCCCGCCGGAAGTGCTCCCGCCGGCCTCGGCCAGCCTGGCTTCCTCCCCGGCCAGCCTCGCCCTGGCCTCGCCCACCTGGGCCAGGCTCTGCTGACGGGACTTCTCTGCCGCTGCGATAGCAGCGGTCAGCCGCCCCACCTCGTCCCTGGCCGCCCTCGCCCGCCCGGCCAGCGAGCCCAGCTTGCCGGAGGTCTCAGCGGCCGCGGCATCGGCCTGCTGGAGGCCGGCCGCAGCTTCCGCCAGCACCTGCCGGGCCTGCTCCTCGTCATCCAGCGCTGCCGCGAGCTGCCGCTCGGCCCGCTGGCACCGGGCCTCGGCCTCGCTGAGCTGCGACGCGGCCTGGCTGGCGGCCGCGCGCAGGCTCAGCAGGCTCTGCTCCCCTGCCGCGCCTCCCCGGGCCCAGTGGGCGCCGAGCGCGTCACCATCCCTGGTGACCACCCGCAGCCGCGGGTCAGCGCGCAGCACCCGCAGGCCGTCGGCGAGAGTCGCGACGACCACGACATTGCCCAGCAGCTCCGTGACCGCACCGCTCAGCTCCTCCGGCACGGTCACCAGGTCAAGCGCGTGGGAAACCGAGCCGGTGCCGCCGTCAGCCGCGAGGGCGCCCAGATCCTCCGGCAGCCGGGACGCCGGGCCTGCCCCGGACGCAATGACCAGCCCGGCCCGGCCGGCCTCCTGGCGGCGCAGCGCGGCCAGGATGTCGACGGCCGCATCGAGGCCGGCGACGACGACAGAACCCGCTGCCGCGCCGAGGGCGGCCGCGATGGCTTCCTGCGCGCCGTCAGCGACGGTCAGCAGCTGCGCGAGCGGGCCGAGTACGCCGGCGAACGCGCCGGGACCAGCCAGCAGCACATCGGCCGCATCCGCGCCGCTGGTGACGGCCTCGGTCAGTGCCTGCAGCCGCGCGCGCAGGGCCGCGCGCTGACCGCTGGCCTCGTGCTCAGCCGCGCGCAGCTGGCTGACCGTCGCCGACGCGGCCGTCAGCGCCGCGGTCGCGTTCTCGTGCCCGGCCGTCAGGTCCGCGCGTCCCTCCTCGCGGCCGGATACCAGGTCCTGCAGCGCGGCGTACTCCAGCTGGGCCTGCTCCGCGCGGGCCCGCGCCTGAGCCTGCGCCTCGCCAAGCCGCCCGGCTTCCTCCTCGGCCGCCGCCGCGCGGCTGGTCGCGGATTCCGCCTGGCTGCGCAGCCGCGCGAGCAGGTCCGCGCGCTGGGCGGCCGCCTTGGCATCCGCCGCGAGCCGCCGCTCGTTGTCAGCCAGCGCGTTCTCCGCCTTTGTCCGCGCGGCCACCGCGATCGTCAGCTGCTGCCGCGCCGCGGACAGCCGCTCAGCCAGTTCCCGCTCCTGGGTGCGCAGCTCGGCGGCCTCAGCCTCCAGCTCCTCGGGGTCGCGGCCGGCGCGCTGCGGCTCGGGCGCCGACAGGTGCCGCTGCCGCTCGGCGGCCAGATTCGCTGCCCCGCGCATCCGCTCGGCCAGGCCGGACAGCGCGAAGAACGCCTCCTGCGCCGACGTGAGGCGCGGCGCGTGCTGCTGCTCGGCCAGCTCAAGCGCGGCCTCGGCGTCGCGCGCCTGCGCGAGCGCGGACTCCAGCGTGGCGCGCAGCTGCGCTGCCGCGGTCTCGTCGGTCTGGTCCCTGAGGAGCTCGGCCTCGAGGGTCGTGTACTCGTCGGCGAGGAGGCGGAGCTTCGCGTCGCGCAGATCGGCCTGGATGACAGCCGCGCGGCGGGCGATCTCCGCCTGCCTGCCCAGCGGCTTCAGCCGGCGGCCGAGCTCGCCGGTCAGGTCGACCAGCCGGGTCAGGTTGGCCTGCATCGCGTCGAGCTTGCGGACCGCCTTCTCCTTGCGGCGGCGGTGCTTGAGCACGCCGGCGGCCTCTTCGATCAGCGCGCGCCGGGCGTCCGGCCCGGCGTTGAGCACCTCGTCGAGCTGGCCCTGGCCGACGATCACGTGCATCTCCCGGCCGAGGCCGGTGTCGGAGAGCAGCTCGGCAATGTCCAGCAGACGGCACTGATCGCCGTTGATGGCGTACTCGCTCTGGCCGGACCGGAAGAGCAGCCGGCTGATGGTGACCTCGGTGTAGTCGATCGGCAGTGCGCCGTCGCTGTTGTCGATGGTGAGGGTCACCTCGGCGCGGCCGAGCGCGGGGCGGCCCGCGGTGCCGGCAAAGACAACGTCCTCCATCTTGCCGCCGCGCAGCGGCTTGACGCCCTGCTCGCCCATCACCCAGGAGAAGGCGTCCACCACGTTCGATTTGCCGGAGCCGTTCGGGCCGACGATGCAGGTGATGCCCGGCTCGAAGCGCATGGTGGTCGCGGACGCGAACGACTTGAATCCGCGCAGGGTAAGGGTCTTCAGGTACACCTGCTGACTCCTCCCCAGCCCCTGGCCGCAAGCGGTCGGACCATGCCACGCCGCGCGCCACCGTGGTTCGCACCCTACCGTGAGGCATCCCCGCGCTCGCGCATTCAGGCGCTGAGCGAACTCCGGACGGTCGCACCGCCGGGCGCATCACCCGTGCTCACTCGGGTCGCCAGCCGGCCGGCGGCGGGCGCGTTCCTGTGCGGTCGCGAAAGCGATGCTGAAGTGACCCGCGCAGGCGAGCGCAGCCCGAACGTACCGGGCTGCTGCTGGCCTGAACTACGGCGGAAAAGCCGAAGAGGGACGCTCGCGAGCGTCCCTCAACTGACGGTTGGCGCCTGGCGCACTGTTAGGTGAGCGCAGGCTCGCGGACTGGAACCAGCAGGTCGTGGCCGACAGAAGCGACAAGCACGTCGTTCTCGTCCTGAAGCCGGGCAAGCTCGGCTTCCAGGTCGCGTACTCGTTGCTGCAGGCGGCGCATCTCTGAGACCAAGCGGGGATCCGGCCCGCCGACGTGGCCGAGTAGAGCCTTTGCCATTGTGTAGGGTCCTCCACACTGAGTGACCAGAGTGGGCACGCGCGCAGACGCCGGACATGGCTACGCGCTGGTTAACACTTCTATGGTCCCACCGTCAAGGGTAATCGGTCAAGTTTGCCGATCATGCAGGTCAGCGGGCCGATCTTGGGCCGTGACCAGGACCGGTACTGATCAGCGGAAACAGCCCGGACAGGCGGACACGTTGCACTCCCTCCCCCCGCGGTCACTATGTCACAAGCACGCCCAGACCATTCCACCCGCCCCCTCCGATTATGAACGGCCAGTCGATCTGCTGTCACAATCCGTAGTCAATTGGCGGCTGGCGCGCCAGCCGCAGGACTTGGCGTCCGTTTCGGCGTTTTTGCCGCCCGAAACGGGAGGATAAGTTCGCTTTGCGGATGACGTAACGGATGCAAAGTGGCAGTGACCGCTCCGCGCTGAGATCAGCGCTCGCGGAAGCCGGACATATCGCCGGTCGCGCCGGCCCAGCGATGCACGACCCGGGTCACCCGGCCCGGCCTGCCCCTGGCCGCCGCGCCTGTCGCCGCGCCTGTCGCCGCGCCTGTCGTCGTGGCCGCGCTGCCTTCCAGCAGTGCGAGCAGGTCGTGGCAGCGGTCCGTGGCACCCTCGGCCACGACCTTGACCCGGCCGTCCGTCAGGTTCTCGGCAAATCCGGTCAGGCCGAGCTCCAGCGCATGGCACCTGACCCACCAGCGGAAGCCGACACCCTGAACCCGGCCCTCGACCCACGCGGTCATCCGGGCGGCGGCAGGTGCCGTCACCAGCGGCCGTTCCGCGGCCGCGGCTGGCACACCGGGCAGCTGTAGGACGAGCGGTTCATGAACGGGTCCCGGCGGATCAGCGCGCCGCACCGCGGGCACGGCTCGCTGGCCCGGCCGTAGACATCCAGCGACCGGTCGAAGTACCCGCTCTCGCCGTTCACGTTGACGTACAGGCTGTCGAAGCTGGTGCCGCCGTCTTTCAGCGCCTCGGCGAAGACCTCGGAAACCGCTCCCATCAAGACGGCGATCCGGGCCGGCCGCAGCCGGTCCGTGGCCCGCGCCCAGTGCAGCTTCGCCCGCCACAGCGCCTCGTCCGCGTAGATGTTGCCGATGCCGCTCACCAGCGACTGATCGAGCAGCGCCCGCTTGATCCCCGTCTTCCTGGCCCGCATCCGCGTGGTCAGCCGGGCCAGATCGAACGCGTCCTCCAGCGGGTCAGGCGCGATGTGCGCGATGACCGGCGGCAATTCTGCGCCGTCCGCGGCGACCAGCAGGTGCCCGAACGTCCGCTGGTCGGTGAAGCGCAGGTCGGCGCCGCCGTCAGCGAAGGTGAAGCGGACCCGGACGTGCGGCGACAGCGGATCGTCCGGCGGCCCGACCAGGAGCTGCCCGCTCATGCCTAGATGCGCCAGCAGCGCGTCGTCGCCGACTGGCAGCCACAGGTACTTGCCCCGCCTCCGGGCGCCGTCGATCGTGCGGCCGGCCAGCCTGGCAGCGAAATCGGCGGGTCCGCCCGGGTGCCGGCGGACTGCGCGCGGGTGCAGGACCTCGACGGTCTCGATCTGGCGGCCGACGACGAACTGCTCCAGCCCGCGGCGGACTACCTCGACTTCAGGCAGCTCGGGCACTCTAGGTCCGGTCGGTCTGGCCGGACCTGCCAGGGCGGCCAGCCGCGCCGTTGCTGCCTGCCCGGTGCCCGGCTCCGGAGGCGGCATCCGCGGACCCGCGCGCACGCACCGGGCCAGCCGTACTCGCCGGGCTGGCGGCATTCGCGGGATCGGCCGCGAGCCGCTCGCTGATCGCGTTCCAGGCTGCCTCGGCGGCCTGCTGCTCCGCTTCCTTCTTCGACCGGCCCGCGCCCTCGCCGTAGGTCTGGGCGCCGATCCGGACGAAAGCGCGGAACGACTTCTGGTGATCAGGCCCGCTCTCCTCGACGTGATACTCCGGCACGCCGAGGATCTCGGCCGCGGTCAGCTCCTGCAGCGAGGTCTTCCAGTCCAGCCCGGCCCCGAGCCGGGCGGACCGGGCAATGACCGGGTCGAAAAGCCGGTGCACGAGACCGTCCGCCGCCGTCAGCCCCTGGTCGAGGTACACAGCACCAATGACAGCCTCGAGCGTGTCGGCCAGAATCGAGGACTTGTCCCGGCCGCCAGTGCCCTCCTCGCCCTTCCCCAGGCGGACGTACGCGCCGAGGTCGAGGCCGCGGGCGACCCCGGCCAGCGCGCGCATGTTGACAACCGCGGCGCGCAGCTTGGCGAGCTGGCCTTCCGGCAGGTCCGGATACGAGCGGAACAGCGTGTCGGTCACGATCAGCCCGAGCACCGAGTCGCCGAGAAACTCCAGTCGCTCGTTGGTCGGGAGCCCGCCGTTCTCGTAGGCAAAGGAGCGGTGCATGAGCGCGCGCTCCAGCAGTTCCGGGCCGACCGGCACCTGCAGCGCCCGCAGCAGACCCTCATTCTGGCCAGCCGGGCCAGACGGCCGGCCATTAGCTACGGTCGCTCTGTCTGCAGGTGTCTCGGTCACCAGCCCGTCCCTTCCCGCCGCGCTCCTTCCCGCAGCGTCAGCGTCCTCGGCGCTGGAGAAGACAGCCGCGCCGACGCGTTACAGCGTGTCAGGACGGCGTGATGACCTGCCGGCGGTTGTAGGTCCCGCAGGCCGGGCAGGCGGTGTGCGGGAGCTTCGGCTCGCGGCAGTTCGGGCACGTCATGAGCTGAGGCGCGGTGGCCTTCCACTGCGCCCGCCGCGACCTGGTGTTGCTGCGCGACATCTTCCGCTTGGGTACTGCCACTTCACTGCTCCTTTGCCTGTCCCGGCACGGCGTCCGTCCGGTGCGTCGTTCTGGCCGGTCCGGCGTTCCCGTCCGGTACATCTTCCCCGCGCGGTCCGGCCGGCTCCTCGCCGGCCGGATGGTCCGCCCGAAAGTCCTTCAGCAGCGCCCACATCTCGCCGCGCTGCTCGTGGCTGTGGCCGGGCTCGGCATCAGCCAGCCGTACTCCGCACTCTGCGCACAGCCCTTCGCAGTCCTCGCCGCAGAGCGGCGCCAGCGGCAGTTCAAGCACAACCGCGTCGCGCAGCGCAGGCTCCAGGTCCAGCAGTCCGCTACCGTCCAGCCGGTAGCTGTCATCTGCGTCCGGCTCCTCCAGCTGGTCGTCACCGGCCAGCACGAACAGCTCCTGAAACCGTACCGTGATCACCGAGGTGACCGGCTCCAGGCACCGCGCGCACTCGCCAGCCACCGGCCCGGTCACTGACGCCGTCACCAGCACGCCCTCCGTGACCCCCTCGAACTGGATGTCCAGGTCCAGGTCGGCACCCGCCGGGATCCTGGCGAGCTCGACGCCCAGGTGCTCGGGCGCCGGAACCGTCCGCGTCAGGGTACGTTCCACCCCTGGCCCGAGGTCCCTGGTGTCGAACACCAGCGGATTACGGAAATCCAGGCCTCTGGGGTGCTTGGTCGGAGTATGTGGCATGGCGGCAGGTGTGTGCTTACTGGCATGACGAAGCGCGGTGATGGCAAGACGCCCGCCAATGATACCGGCTGGCCTGCGGTAATCCCAACTTAACCAGGGCGATCCCAGCGGTCCTGCGATCAGGCCGCCTGCGGTCAGGATTCAGCCAGGCGGCTGTTCAGCCGTTCAAGTACGGTGGCCGGCACGAGCCCGCTCACGTCGCCGCCGAACTTGCAGAACTCCTTCACCAGGCTCGACGACAGGAACGCGTACAGCGGGTTCGTCGTCATGAACAGCGTCTCCACGCCAGCCTGGCTGTAGTTCATCTGTGCCATCTGCATCTCGTAATCGAAATCAGTGACGGCGCGCAGGCCCTTGACGATGGCAGAAATGTCATTGTGGCGGCAGAAGTCGACGATGAGCCCCTCGAACTCATCGACGCGCACGTTGCCGAGCTTCTTCGTGGCGTCCCTGATGAGCTCGACCCGCTCGGCCGCGGTGAACAGGGTTGTCTTGGCCGGGTTACCGCCGACTGCGACGACGACCTCGTCGTAGAGCTGCGCCGCCCGCGAGATGATGTCGATGTGACCGTTGGTCACCGGGTCGAAAGAGCCAGGGCAGACGACGCGCCGCAATCGGGTTCACTCTCCCGTCGGGGATATCGCAGCAGGCTGTGCACCTGCGGCGAGACCGTACCAGACCGTCGCCTCGCCGTACCGGCGGGCTCGGTCTGTTTCGTACCCTACTGGCCAGGTTGGGGCACCTGACCGGGAGGCCCGCTCGACTGCCACCAGGGCGCCAGGCGCGAGCCAGCCCCGTCTTGCCAGCGCGGCCAGGACCCTGGCCAGCTCGTCGTCGCCGAGCGCGTACGGCGGGTCGGCGAACACGAAGTCGCGCGGCGGAATCTGGTCGCCGGGGCCGCGGGCCAGCAGTCGCTCGACCTTGTCGGTGGCGAGCGTGGCACCTGGCAGCCCGACCAGTGCGATGTTCTCCCTGATCACGCGGGCTGCCCGACTGTCGGCCTCGACCAGCAGGACGTCGGCGGCGCCCCGCGAGAGCGCCTCGAGCCCGACCGCGCCCGACCCCGCGTACAGGTCAAGCACGGCCGCCCCGGCGAGCCCGCCCCGGATCGCCGTCACGGTAGCGAACAGGCCTTCCCTGGTCCTGTCAGCCGTGGGCCTGGTAGCCCGGCCCGGCGCTGTCGCCAGCCGCCGGCCGCGGGCCTGGCTGGCGATGATCCTGGTCACCGCGCAGCCGTCTGCGGGCGGCTGCCTGCCAGCCTGATCATGCTTTTTCCAGGAACGTGGTCTCCTCAGCGTCGACCAGAGCCCGCACGGCCGCGGCCAGGCCAGGCTCACCTGCCAGCGCCGGGTCAGCGTCGACCAGCAGGACCGCTTCTTCGCGTGCCTGGCCGATCAGGTCCTCGTCCCGCAGCAGCCGCAGCAGGCGGAGGCTGGACTTGCGGCCGGCCTGGGCCGTGCCCAGCACATCGCCTTCCCTGCGCTGTTCCAGGTCAACGCGGGACAGGGCGAAGCCGTCGAGCGTGCTCGCGACCGCGTCGAGGCGTTCGCGTGCCGGGGCGGCCTCCGCGGCCTCGGTGACCAGCAGGCACAGTCCGGGGTCGCTGCCGCGGCCGACGCGCCCGCGCAGCTGGTGCAGCTGGGAGACGCCGAACCGGTCCGCGTCCATGATCACCATGACAACGGCATTGGGCACGTCCACGCCAACCTCGACGACGGTGGTCGTGACCAGGACATCCACCAGTCCGTCGGCGAAGGCGAGCATCACCTTGTCCTTCTCGTCGGCGGGCAGCCGGCCGTGCAGGATCGCCAGCCGCAGCCCGGCCAGCGGGCCGGAGCTGAGCTCGGCGGCCAGGTCAAGAACCGCGATCGGCGGCCTGGCGGGCCCGGTGCCGTCCTCGTCCACCAGGTCGGCGGACTCGGCGGCGGGCTCGTCACCGCCGATGCGCGGGCACACCACGTACGCCTGGCGGCCGGCCGCGACTTCCTCCCTGATCCGCTCCCAGGTGCGCGCCAGGTAGTGCGGCCGCTCAGCGACGGGCACGACGTGCGTGCTGATCGGCGACCGGCCGGCCGGCAGCTCGGTCAGGGTCGACACGTCCAGGTCGCCGAACACGGTCATGGCGACGGTGCGCGGGATCGGGGTGGCGGTCATGACCAGCATGTGCGGCCGCCCGTCGCCGGCCTTGTCGCGCAGCGCGTCCCGCTGCTCGACGCCGAAGCGATGCTGCTCGTCAATGACCACCAGGCCGAGATCGGCGAACTGCACCCGGTCCTCGAGCAGCGCATGCGTGCCGATGACGATGCCGGCCTCGCCGGAGGCGGCCGCCAGCAGCGCCGAGCGCCGCGCGGCCGCGCTGAGCGAGCCGGTGATCAGGGTCAGCCTGGTCGCGTGGTCAGCCCCGCCCAGCTGGCCGGCCATGCCGAGCGGCCCGAGCAGGCTGGAGATCGACCGGAAATGCTGCTGGGCCAGCACCTCAGTGGGTGCGAGCAGGACGGCCTGCCCGGCCGCGTCCACGACCTGGAGCATCGCCCGCAGCGCGATCACCGTCTTGCCGGAGCCAACCTCGCCCTGCAGCAGCCGGTGCATCGGATGGTCGCGCGCGAGGTCCGCCGCGATGATGCCGCCCGCGTCCCGCTGGCCGGCGGTCAGCTTGAACGGGAGCATCGCGTCGAAGGCCTCGAGCAGGCCGCCTTCCGTCTCCGGTCGCGGTATGGCGCTGTAGCTGGCCGCGGCCAGCCTGCGCTGCGCGAGCAGAACCTGCAGGCTGAACGCCTCGTCCCACTTCAGCCTCGTCCGGGACCGGTGCATATCGGCCTCGTCGACCGGCCGGTGGATGCCGCGCAGCGCGTCGCCGAAGCCGACGAGGCCATGCCGGCCGCGCAGCCCTGCGGGCAGCGGATCATCGGGAACGTCCAGCACGTCCAGCGCGACGCGGACCGAGTCGGCGATCTTCCACGACTGCATCTGGGCACTGGCCCGGTAGACCGGGATGAGCTCATTCGCGAACTCGGCTGCCCTGGCCCCGGCGTTCTCCGATCCCAGCAGCTCGTACTCCGGATGGGTCAGCTGCCGCTTCCCGCGGAAGCTGGAGACCTGGCCGGAGAACAGCCCGCGGGCGCCGGGACTCAGCTCCTGCTGCCGCCAGTCCTGCCGGCCGCGGCCGAAGAAGGTCAGCGTCAGCTTGCCGCGGCCGTCGGTCACGATCGCCTCGAAGATCGTCGAGCCCGGCCGGTTGTGCATCCTGCGGACCGACGAGGAGGCGACCTCGGCCTGAACGGTGACGTAGTCACCCTCCCGGAGGCCGGCCAGGTCGGTCAGCTCGCCCCTTTTGTCATACCGGCGCGGGTAGTAGCCGAGCAGGTCACCGACCGTATGCAGGTCAAAGGCGGAGGCCAGCCGCTTGGCCGCCTTGTCGCCGACTACCAGCCGGAGCGGATCAGCCTGGACAGCCACGCCATTGCCCCGATCGCGTCACCGTCGCTCGCACCTCCGCCGTCACAGTCGCCAGGATAGGCCGGGGTGCCGTCAGCACACCCGCGTACCGTCAAGCGCCCATGCTGAAGCCGCCGTGGAAGCCGCAGTGGAAGCGATCGTGGCGGTCCGAGTCGCGTGCCACCCGGTTCGTCAGATATCCTTCACCGACTGGCATGACGCGTGCCTGCCAGGACCTGTCTAACTATCTCCCGAACTGGAGCGATCCCGTGGCTTCCGTCTGCGATCTGTGCGGCAAGCGGCCGGGCTTCGGCAATAACGTGTCGTTCTCGCACCGCCGCACCCCGCGCCGCTTCAACCCGAACATTCAGAGCGTACGCGCCGTCGTCGGCAAGACGCCCCGTCGGCTGAACGTGTGCACCTCCTGCATCAAGGCAGGAAAGGTCACCCGCTAGCACAGGACTTCCGTCCGCCTGGCCCCGGTGCTGAGCCGGGGCTTTTCGGCGTTCTCAGCCGGTCGGCTTACGGGCGGCCGCAGCCGCAGCCGGCTAGCGGCTGGCCGCGGCAGTCCTGAGCTGCCAGCCGTGATCGACCGGCCCGATTCCGGCCCCGAGCGGGAATCCGGCCGCGATCGCGCCGGTCACGTACTCCTTCGCGGCCTTGACCGCGGCCGGCACATCGTCCCCGAGTGCCAGCCTGGACGCGATCGCCGAGGCCAGCGTGCAGCCGGTGCCGTGCGTGTGCACCGTATCGATCCGCTCACCGGGGAACCGGATCACCCGGCTGCCGTCTACCAGCAGATCCACCGGACTTCCGGCCAGGTGACCGCCCTTCACCAGCACCCACTGCGGCCCCATGGCGATGATCGTCCTGGCAGCCTCGAGCATCCCGACCTCGTCGCTGATCGCCTGCCCGGTCAGCAGCTCGGCTTCCAGCAGGTTCGGCGTCACGATCGTCGCCAGCGGTAGCAGGCGGTCACGCACCATCTCCAGCGTGCCGTCCGACAGCAGTCTGTCACCGTGCTTGGAGATCGCAACCGGGTCAACCACGACCGGCGCCGCGACCTCGGCCAGCTCGCCGCAGACAGCGGCGACCAGGACCGGCGAGGCCAGCATCCCGGTCTTGACGGCCTGCGTTCCGATGTCGCCGAGCACCGAGTCGAGCTGAGCCCGCACAGCTTCCGGCGGCAGCTCCCAGTAGCCCTGGACTCCGACGGAGTTCTGGGCCGTGACCGCGCAGATGACGGTCATGCCGTGCACGCCGAGGGCCAGCATGGTCTTGAGGTCAGCCTGGATTCCGGCCCCGCCGCCGGAATCGGAGCCGGCGATGGCAAGAACTCGCGGCGGCGCGGGCGGCCGCGGAGGGGAAACCATGTCCCCAGCCTACGGACGCGCGCCGGGTGAGGCCGCCCGGGCCAGATCGGGGCTCCGTCACCAGCGATGGGGCGCCTGCCAGAGATCGAGATCATCCCGGCGACGGTCGAGAGCCAGAGCCGCGGTGACGGCTCAGAACACCTTGAGCGACCGTGCTGCGGCTAGCGCGGCCTCGTCACCCGCCACCTCGACGCCAAGCTCGGCCCAGCTGCCGCGGCCGGTGATCCAGCGGACTAGTGCCGGGGCGTCGGAGCGGAGCGTGGCCGTCGCCTGGCCCGAGCCGAAGGTGATGCGGCGGCTGCCGGTACCGGTGACCCGAATCTCCAGGGTGCACTCGCCAGCTACCGAGCGGTTCTGCTGCGGCAGCGCCGCCTCGATCCAGTCGAGTGCGGGACCGACGCGCAGCTCATCCGAGGGCGGCGCCTGACCGGTCAGCGGGCCTCGCGGGGCGAACAGGTCCGCCCGGATGTGCGTGTAGTGGTCGAAGGCGTAGGCACACGGGATCACCTTCGTCGAGTAGGTGCCGAAGTCCTCGCCAAGCGGCAGCTCAAAGTCGAGTGCGGCGAGCTCGGCGAGCTTGGTCAGCCCGGTGTCGCTCACCTTCTCGTAGTCGGCGAGTACCTCGGCGGCTGACAGCCCGCGCCTGGCCACTACCCCGTCCTCCTGCGCGCGCTCGGTCGGGACCCCGGTGGTGTCGGGCAGCTGCTGTGCGTCGACGACCAGCCAGAACAGGTTGCCCAGGTGCGTGACCAGGTCCTTGACGCTCCACCCGGCGCACCCCGACGGCGCCTGCCATTGCTCGTCGGTCAGGCCGCGGCAGTTGTCAAGCAGGACTGCGCGGTCGGCTTCGACTGCCTCGATCGCCTTGAGCATTTCTTCCCTCCGTAACATATGACTGATCTTCTAGATAGCATTACTATGTCACCGTGCGCCACTGTGCACAAGACCCGGTCGTGAGCTAGACAATGGGGATGACCGAGAGCGCGCCGGGCCCGGCGCCAGCCGATCCGCCCGCCTCGCTGCGCGCCGAGCAGGTCGCCCAGACCAGGGCCGCGCTGGTGGCGGCCGGGCGGCGGCTGTTCGGCTCCCGCGGCTTCGCCGCCACCTCGGTCGAGGACATCGCCCGCGAGGCGCGGGTCACCACGGGCGCGCTCTACCACCACTTTCCGACGAAAGCGGCCGTGTTCGAGTCCGTGTTCGAGCAAGTGCACGCCGACCTGATGGAGGCCTCGCTACAGGCGGCTGGCCAGGCCGCGGACGCTATCGGGCTGCTGACGGCCGGCTTCGGTGCCTTCCTCGACGCGGTACTCGAGCCGGAGGTACAGCGGATCGTGATCACCGACGCGCCGGCCGTGCTCGGCCTTGCCCGGTTCACGGAGCTCGACGAGCGCTACGCGTTCGCCGCCACCGTCGCCGCGCTGGAAGCCGCCAACGCGGCCGGCGTCCTCGCAGTCGCCGATCCGCAGACGCTCGCCCGATTGCTCTTCGGTGCGCTGACCAGGGCAGGCCTGCTGATTGCCAGCTCAGCCGAGCCGACGGCCACCAGGGACGCTGTCGCGGCCACACTGCGGGCGATGATCAGCGGCTTCGCGGTCCGGCCTGGCTGACGACTCCGGGCGGGCGGTCAGCTGGTGAAAGAGCAGCTCGCGTGGTCAAAGCTGCAGCCGACGGGAGCAGCGGGCTGCCCGGTGCCGGTGACCATGAAACTGATGCTGTGCCCATGCCCATGCCCATGCCGGTGCCCGGCCGGGCCGCCGGGCCGGCCGCCGCCAGGCCCGTGCGGAGGCTGGCCGCCGCCCGCGCTTGCGGAGTCTCCGGGGCTCGCGATGCCGCTAGCGGACCCGGTCGCCTGCCAGGAGGCACCGAGCACGCCGATGATCTGGTCGCCGGGCATCGAGAAGGCCAGCGTCCAGTTCCTGATGGCGTGACGGCTCGTCACGGTGATGACGACGCTGAAGCGGCCCTGCTGGCTCGAGACGACGGCGTAGGTCACGGTCAGCCCCGCCGACGGCCGGTGCGCCTGCACGTCAGTGTGAACGGCATCCCTGCCCGGCGCCGGTTTCGCGGGCACGATCTGCTGCCCTGATGAGGTCGCGAGGGAGCCGGGACTATGCCCCGGTGCCGCGGTCAGACAGCCGGCCTCAGCGCAGTGCACGGCGCCGATCGCGTCGGGCGGGAAGGTGAGCTCGGGGCGCGGCGCATACAGCCAGAGCGAGGCCGCGATGACGATCCCGGTCGCGGCCGCGAACCAGGGAGTGACGACAAGTCCGTGAATAGCGCCGGCCACCGTGCCCCGCGATGGCCGCCGCAGGGCCGCGCCACGCCCGGAGCTGCCTCGTCCGGGCTGGTCCCGGCGGTCCTGGCCCGGCAGACCCGACTCGGGACCTGCGGGGTTCTGACCGCCGGGCTCCCGGCCGGCGACGTCCAGTCGCGCAGGTTGCGGGCTGGCTGGTGCCGCCGGGCCGGTGAGTACCGGCAGCGGGGCTGTATCGGCGCCATCAGGGTCGTCGGCGCCGGCGGACTGCCGGCCCGTCCTGGCCAGCGCCCCCGCAGGCAGAACCCGGACGCGGCGGGCCGGGTTCCCGGCTGGCCGTTGCGCCCTGTACCGGGGCACGCGCTCTCTGCGATGGCGAGGCATCAAGGGCGTTATATCAAGCGGGCGCGTGATCGGCCAGTGCTGTCCGGGCTACCGGCTGGCAGCCTGTGCGCTTACACCCCAGGACTCCGGAAATGATCCCAGCCCGTGGTCCCGTCCCAGGGCTGCGAATCGACAAGCACGCCGGCGCCGGAGCGCACCTCCCCGATCACCGTCCAGGCCGCCGGAACCGCCGCTGCCGACCCGAAGGTAGCGGCCAGGGCGTGATCCTCGCCCCCGGCCAGCGCCCACCTGCGCCAGTCAGCGCCAAGGCCGGGGGCAGCCGCCGCCAGCGCTGCGGTGCCCGGCAGGCTGTCTGCCCGGACGTTCAGGCAGACGCCGCTGGCGTCCGCGATGTGGCCGAGATCGGCAAGCAGCCCGTCGCTGACGTCGATCATGGACGTCGCTCCGGCGGCAGCCGCCTGCGGGCCTGCCGGATAGTCGGGCTGCGGGCGGAGGTGGGCGGCAACCAGGACGGCCAGCCCTGGGTGTCCCGGCTGGCCCGCCGGACCCGCCCCGCCCGCCTGCAGGACAGCCAGGCCCGCGGCGGACTGCCCGACGGGACCGCTGAGCGCGACGACGTCGCCGGCCCTGGCCCCGGCCCTGGTGACCGGGGCCAGGCCAGCCAGGCTGCCCAGCGCGGTGATGGCCAGCATGATCGTGTCCGCGCTGGTCACGTCGCCGCCAGCGATCAGGGCACCAGCACGCTGGCATTCGGCGGCCAGTCCCCTGGTGGCCTCGAGGACCCACTCCGCGGCCAGGTCAGCCGGGATGGCGAGCCCGAAGAGCAGCGCCGTCGGCTGCGCGCCCATCGCGGCGATGTCGGCGAGGTTCTGCGCGGCGGCCTTGACCCCGACATCTGCGCCGGCCGACCAGTCCCGGCGGAAGTGACGGCCCTCGATCAGCAGGTCGGTGCTCGCGACCACCCGGCCATCAGGCGCGGGCAGAACCGCGCCATCGTCACCTGACCCGAGCACGCCGGCCGGGTCGGGCGGCAGCTCGGCGCGGATCGCCGCAATGAGGCCGAACTCGCCGAGATCGGCGACGGTGATAGCAGCCTCCCCGGTCGTCGACTCACTGGTGATCACCGAGCCCTCCTACGGTAGCGTTACGGTGACAACCACGATTGTGGAGGGCGATATGGTGCAGGCTTACATTCTCGTCCAGACCGAGGTCGGGAAGGCAGCAGAGGTAGCCTCCGCCATCGGGAAGATCGCCGGCGTTACCCAGGCCGACGACGTGACCGGACCCTACGACGTCATCGTCAGGGCCGAGTCGGACAACGTCGACGACCTCGGCCGGATGGTCGTTGCTCAGATTCAGGGAGTCCAGGGCATCACCAGGACGCTGACCTGCCCGATCGTGCACATCTAGGGCGCGCTGCCACCTAGGGCGCGCTGCCACCTCCGCGGCCAGCGTGCGGTCTCACGCCAGGATGCTCGCGTCCGCCGCGAGCAGGGCACGGGTGCGCGGGCCGAGACCGAGCGCGGCAGCCTCGCGCAGATTCGCGATAGTGTCCACATCCCGCCGGAGCCCGGCCAGCGATGTCGACGGCTGCGTGCCGCCATCTGGCTGCGTGCTCTCTAGCTGCGTGCCGTTCCTGCCAGTGCGGGCGGGTCCGATCTCGGCCGCACCCGCTGCCAGGTGACGGTCGCGCGACGCCGGACCGAACTGCGGGCGGAACTGCGCGCCGGGGGCCGCCGCATACAGGACGGTGCCGGTGCCGTCGGCGTCGGGCACGAATCCCGCGCCGAGCCGGGCCGCGGCAGCCAGCGCCGCCGTGAGTTCCTCCGGCCTGGCTGACGGAACGTCACCGGCCAGCCCTGCACGGCCTCGTTCCGGCCATGATGCTTGTGCTCGGGCGGCGCCGTAGGCCAGTGCCTCGTTCAGGCCGGCTGCAGGCTCATCGGGGAGTACCAGCGCGCCGAGGCCGGCCGCGATCTGGCTGACGTCCGGGTCGTCAGTGACGACCAGGACAACCGCGACCGTAGCCGCCTGCGTAGCCGCCGCGATCGTGTCCCCGGCCATTGCCAGGGCCAGGTCAGAGCGCTGCTGCCCGGCCAGCCCGGTGAGTCGCGATTTGGCACGGGCAAGTACCTTGACGGGGATCACCAGCGACCAGCTCAGGGCCTGCGGCCGGGCGGCGTGCGGGGCGACGTCGGGTGCCATGCATATGATCCTCCCGCGACGCCTCGACACGGCATCGCGGGACCGGACAGACTGAGGCAGATCGAGGCGCCGAGCCAGGTGGCGCCCGCGAGCCGGAGGGAACGGATGGCAGGGAAGAAGGCGCGCAGGCCGGCTGACGGCAGCTACTCGGGCGCCTGGCGGAATGTCTCGAAGATCATCCTGCGGCCCGGCATCCGGATGATGATGCGGCTGGACTGGAGCGGCCAGGAGAACATCCCGGCGAGCGGCCCGGTCATCCTCGCGGCCAATCACCTGTCCTACATGGACATCTTCGCCATCTCGCTGTTCGCCGACAGCGCCCGCAGGTACCCGGTGTTCCTCGCCAAGTCGTCGCTGTTCTCGATACCGGTGCTCGGCACGGTGATTGGCCGGCTCGGGCAGCTTCCGGTGTACCGCGGCCAGTCGGACGCGGCGCTCGTGCTGAAGCAGGCGGCGCAGCTCGCGGCCAGGAACGACGCGTGCGTGATCTTCTATCCCGAGGCGACGGTCACGCGGGATCCGCAGAAGTGGCCCATGGTCGCCAAGAATGGCGTGGCCCGGCTGGCGCTCGAGGCCGGCATCCCGGTCGTCCCGGTCGCGCACTGGGGGGCGCAGCGCATCCTGCCCTACGGCAAGTTCGTGCCGAAGTTCCTGCCGCGCAAGACGGTCCAGGTCGTGGCCGGGCCGCCGGTCGACCTGTCGGAGTTCGCCGGGCAGCCGCTGACGAACCGGGTGCTGCGCGCAGCGACCGACAAGATCATGACCGAGGTGACCAGGCTGCTCGGCGAGCTGCGCCAGCTGCCGCCGCCGGCCGAGCTCTACCATCCCGCGATCGCCCGGCGGAAGCTGCGGCAGGATCTGCGCTCGCTGCAGGAGGCCAGTACGTCCGACGGCGCCGACAGGGCCGGCGACAGCCCGGCCGCGGGAATCACCGGCCCGTGATGCGGGCTGCGGATCCGCTCGGCGGCGCACCGGCGGCGGGGACCCGCCGCCGGAGGGCCGCGCGGTGAGAGCAGCCGTGCTCGGGGCCGGATCCTGGGGAACCACGTTCGCCCAGGTACTGTGCGACGCCGGGACTCCGGTGCGGCTGTGGTGCCGCCGGGCCGAGCTGGCCGACGTCATCAACACCACGCATGCCTCGCCGGGCTACCTGCCCGGCATTGAGCTGCCGGCCGCGCTCCGGGCCACCACCGATCCGGCCGAGGCGCTGTCCGGGGCTGACCTGGTCGTGCTGGCCGTGCCGGCGCAGGCGCTGCGCCAGGTCCTGACCGACTGGCGGGAGCTGCTGCCGCCCGGCGCACTGCTGGTGAGTCTCATGAAAGGCATCGAGCTCGGCACCGGCGACCGGATGACTCAGGTGATCGCCGAGATCACCGGAGCCGGGCCGGAGCGTCTCGCGGTCATCTCCGGCCCGAACCTGGCACCGGAGATCGCTGGCCGGCAGTACTGCGCCACTGTGGCGGCCTCCGCCGACGAGGCGGTCGCCGGGCAGCTGCAGAAGGCCTGCCACACCGGGTACTTCCGCCCCTACACCAACCCCGACGTGATCGGCTGCGAGCTCGGCGGTGCCGTCAAGAACGTGATCTCGATCGCGGTCGGGATTGCCGTCGGCATGGGCCTCGGCGACAACACCCGCGCGATGCTCATCACCAGGGGCCTGGCCGAGATCGCCCGTCTTGGCGCGGCACTCGGCGCTGATCAGCACACGTTCGCCGGGCTGGCCGGCATGGGCGACCTGGTCGCCAGCTGCAGCTCGCCGCTGGCCAGGAACCGCGCGTTCGGGGAAAAGCTCGGCCGCGGCATCTCGCTTGCCGAAGTGCTCGCAAGCACGACCCAGACGGTGGAAGGTGTTAAGTCATCAGGACCGGTTCTGCAGCTGGCGCGGCAGCACGGAGTCGAGATGCCGATCACCGAGGTCATCGCCCGCGTCATGCGAGAGGAGCTGGAGATCGGCGAGGCGGTATTGCTCCTGGCCAGCCGGTCCGCCAAGCCCGAGCGATACGGCGTCTGACGCGCGGGCGCGGGCAGGCGGCTGCGGCAACGAGGCAGGAACAGCGGGGCAGTGACGGCGGGCTAGTGGCAACGGGGACAGGAGGACGAGTGAGCGAGCAGCGCAAGATCCGGGTCGCGGTCGTGTTCGGCGGCCGCGGGCCCGAGCATCAGGTGTCCTGCATGGGTGGCGGCAACATGCTCGGGGCGATCGACAGGTCCCGCTACGAGGTCATCCCGGTCGGCATCACCACGGACGGCAACTGGGTGCAGGTGGCCGATGCGCCGGAACTGCTGCAGGTCACTGGCGGCCAGCTGCCGACAGTCGAGGCGGTCGCCGAGCCGGGATCGCAGATCGTGCCGTGGTCAGGCGCGGGCGAGAGCAGGGTGGCGGCGGCTGGCGTGGCGGCGGCTGGCGGCGTCGTCGCCAGCGCGCCAGCGGAGATCCCGCACCTGTTCGGCGAGGTCGACGTCGTGCTGCCGGTACTGCACGGACCGTACGGCGAGGACGGCACGATCCAGGGGCTGCTGGAGATGGCCGGCGTGCGCTACGTCGGAGCAGGCGTGCTGGCCAGCGCCGTCAGCATGGACAAGGAGTACATGAACCTGGTGTTCGCGGCCAGGGGGCTGCCTGTCGGCCCGTACGTCGTGGTCAGGGATCGTGACTGGCCTGGCTTCAGCGCGGCCGAGCTGGCCGCGGCAGCCGGATCGGTCGAGGCGAAGCGGGTGCTGGATGACATCGCCGGCCTCGGCTGGCCGCTGTTCGTCAAGCCCGCCAGGGGCGGCTCCAGCATCGGCACTTCCAAGGCGCACGATCTGGCGCGGCTGCACGAGGCGATCGCAACAGCGCGCCAGTATGACCCGAAGGTGCTGGTCGAGGCCGCGATCGACGGGGTGGAGGTGGAAGTCTCGGTACTGGAGGGCGTCGACGGCGCCCCGCCGGACACCAGCCTGCCGGGCCAGCTGCTGGTCGACGGGGGCGAGGAGTTCTGGGACTTCGAGGCCAAGTACCTGGACGCCGCCAGCGGGATGGCGATCCCGGCGCCGATCCCTGACAGCGCCATCGAGGAGGTGCGGCGGCTCGGCGCTGCCGCGTTCGAGGCGGTGTCCTGCGAGGGCCTGGCCAGGGTGGACTTCTTCTACACCGCCGACGGCCGGGTGCTGATCAACGAGATCAACACGATGCCGGGGCTGTCCCCCGCGTCCTATTTTCAGAAGATGTGGGAGGTGAGCGGGATGCCGTTCCCCCAGCTCATCGACCGGCTCCTGCAGACCGCCCTGAAGAAGCGGCCCGGCCTGCGCTAGCCAGTGCCGGGACCGGTGCCGGTGCCGGGGCCGGAGGCCGCTAACGATCCGTCCGGCCGCCGGCTCCTCGCCCTTTTGACAGCTGCTCATGGTGGACTTAAAGTCTTAGGGTCATAGCACTTTGAGGATGTGACCGTGATCAGTTTCCGCCTGGACGGGCGCTCCGTCGTGCCGCCGTACCTGCAGATCGTGCAGCAGGTCCGGCAGGCGCTGCGGATGGGCGTGCTGGACGTGGGCGACAAGCTCCCGACAGTGCGAGAGGTCGTCGGGGCGACGGCGGTCAACCCCAACACTGTGCTGAAGGCCTACCGCGACCTTGAACGGGAGGGCCTGGTCGAGCCGCGGGCCGGGCACGGCACGTTCGTGGTGGGCCGGCCGCCCGGTCCGCCCCCCGGCACGCATGCGCTGCTTGCCCGCAGCCTGGGCCAGTGGGTGCGGGGCGCCCGTGAGGCCGGACTGGATGACGAGTCGATTGAATCGCTGCTGCGGATCACGCTGCGAGCGGCAGCCGAGGAGGAGACCGCGTGACGGACTTCCAGAGCGCTGCCCTTCCGGCGATCGCGACCCGCGGGCTGGCGAAACGCTACCGCAAGCGCACCGCCCTGACCGATTGCACTATCACCGTTCCCGAGGGCCGGATATCGGCCCTGATCGGCCCGAACGGGGCCGGCAAGACCACGCTGCTGCGGCTGCTCGCCGGGCTGGCCAGGCCGACCGCGGGTGAGGTCGCCGTGCTCGGCGCCACGCCGGGCCGGGACCTGGCCTTGCTGGCCGAGATCGGCTTCGTCGCCCAGGAGATCCCGCTGTACCGGCGGATGTCCGCGGAGGATCACATCCGCATGGGCGCCCGCCTCAACCCCCGCTGGGACGGCGCGTCGGTGCGGCAGCGGCTGGAAAGCCTGAGCATTCCGCTTGACCAGGCGGTGGGAACGCTGTCCGGGGGCCAGCAGGCCCAGGTGGCACTGATGCTGACCCTGGGCAAGCGGCCGCGGCTGCTGCTGCTCGACGAGCCTGTCGCGGCACTGGACCCGCTGGCCCGGCGGCAATTCCTCGCCACCCTGGCCGAGGCGGTAGCCGCTGGCGGGCTGACCGCAGTGCTCTCCTCGCACCTGATCGCCGACCTGGAACGAACCTGCGATCACCTCATCCTGCTGGCAGCATCCAGGGTCCAGCTGTGCGGCGACCTCGACACCCTGCTCGCCGAGCACCAGGTCCTGGTCGGGCCGCGCAAGGACACCACGGCGATTGAACGGGATCACACCCTCGTGCATGCCGTCCGCACCGTCCGCCAGGTCACGCTGCTCATCCGCCGGAAAGGACCGGTCATCGACCCCGCCTTCGAGGCAGCCGACGTCAGCCTGGAAGAACTAGTGCTCGGCTACATGGGCCAGGACGCCCCGCCAGCGTTCGCCCGTCTGACCTCGGTTGGAGAAGACCAGTGACCTGGCTTGTCTGGCGCCAGCACCGCAACCAGGCGTACTTTGCGGCAGCAGCGCTCGTCGCTTTCGCAGTCCTGGTACTGATCACCGGCCTGCAGATGGCGTCGCAGTATCACTCCGCCCTCACCGCGTGCACGGTCAGCCATTCCTGCGGCAATCTCGCGAACACGCTCACGCTGGGCACGCCGCTGCTGTCATTGCTGGTCACCCTGACTGTAGTGGTGCCGTGCCTGCTGGGCTTGTTCTGGGGCGCGCCGCTGGTGGCCAGGGAGTTCGAGACCGGCACCAGCCAGTTCGCCTGGATGCAGAGCATTAGCCGCGGCCGCTGGCTGACTGCCAAGGTCGGCTGGGCCCTGCTCGCCGCCGCGGCCTGGGGCGGCGCCGTCTCGGCCCTGGTCACGTGGTGGTCCAGCCCGGCGAACGCCCTCAACCAGCAGAAGTTCCAGCCCGGCCAGTTCGACATCCAGGGAATCGTCCCTGTCGGCTATGCGGTGTTCGCCGTGGCCCTCGGCATCGCCGCGGGCACCATCCTCCGCCGGACCCTGCCCGCCCTCGCCGTCACCCTGGGCGTCTTCGTCTTCCTGCGCCTGGTGATCGGCCAGGACCTCCGCGCGCATTACCTGACCGCGGTCACCACCATCTACCGGTTCGGCCACGCGTGGCGGCATCCCACCGGCTCCTACTGGCTGATCGCGCAAGGCCTTATCGGCCCCGGCGGCCACGCGCTGAGCACCCCGGCCAGCTTTTCCGGAGCGGCCGTCAACGGCGTGCCCATCGGCGAGATTCCGGCCACGTGCCGGGCGCTTGCCTTCCAGCCCAATCTCAAGCTGGTCTCCTGCCTGGCCAGCCGCGGATACTACGGGTTCATCAGCTATCAGCCGGCCAGCCGGTACTGGGCATTCCAGGGCATCGAGACCGGCATCTTCGTGCTCCTCGCCGCCGCGCTCATCGCCGTGGCCGCCATCGTCGTCCTCCGTCGCGACGCCTAGCACCCAGCACATGGCTCCCGAATCCGGCCGGCGCCGCTCGCCGCACTTTCCGCCCGGACTCAGCGCCGAAGGAGCATGACCTCATGGACACACCCACCAGGGACTATCCGCCCGGCGACCTGCGGGTATCCGATGCTGACCGCGACCGGGCTCTCTCGGAGCTGAGCAAGGCGTTCCAGGCCGGCCGCATCACGGCCGACGAACTCGACCAGCGATCCGGGCAGGTCCTTTCTGCCCGGACCGGCAGAGAACTGACTGCCCCGCTCGCCGACCTGCCATGCGGCCGCGCACCCGCGATGCGCGCCCCTGCCCTGGAACGGGCCCATCGCATCTTTGCCGCCCGGCTCGCCTTCGCCGCCGGCGTCGCCGCCTTCTGCTGCGCCACGGTCGCTGTCGGCAACGCCCTGCACCACGGCCCCAGCCGCCAGCAACTCGAGCAGCTCCGGGAAATGACGGCGCGCCTGGGCCTGCCGGTCCCGCCGGCGAACATTCCGAGCCCTGGTTTCGACTGGGCCGGCACGATAACGCCGGGAACAGTCGCGCTGCTGCTCGTCGTACTGATCATGTATCTGCGCGCGCGCAGGTCCCCGGCCGGCGGCCGAGGCTAGCGGAGCCTGCGCGTTCATGATCCGGGAGACTTGCACACGTCCGTCAAAGTCTCCCGGATCATGGACACCGGCTCGCATGTCCCGGCGCCGCGGGGGCACCCTGACCGGTGGACCGCCGCGAGCACGCGGAGGCCCGCGGCGTGCAGCCACCGCCGCCAATGCCCGGATTTATCCGACAGCGAGGGAAGTGTCGTGAGGCAGCGAATCAGGATGCCGGCCAGAGCGGCCTGGCTCGTGACCATCGCGGCCATGTGGCCCGTGACGACCGCGCTGCTGGCGGTCATGATCAGGACGACGGATACTCAGCTGTCCGCGGGCGCCCTGGCCGCTGAGGCGATGCAGAGTGCCGCGTTTGCCTGCGTGGTCGTCGGCGGCCCGGCGGCCGCGGTCTCGCTGCGGGTCCGCCGGACCTGCGGCCGGGGCAGGGCGGTGCTCAGCGGGCTCGCGACAGCCGCGCTGATCCTGCTCTTCCTTTATTCCTACCTGGAGGCGTCCGGCGGTTCGCTGCCCGGAGTGTGGGACGCGGTCGGTCCGGTGTTCATGGTCGCCCTGGCCGAGACAGCGCTCGCGGTGACTCTGCGCGGCCGGCGCACTGCCCCGGCCGCCGCAGGCCCCAACCTGGCAGCGGCAGGACCGGACCCGGCGGCGGCAGGACCGGACCCGGCCGGGGGCGCCAGCCAGGGCGCGGACCAGGGCGCAGGCTAGATAGCGAGCGCAGCGGACGCGCCCCGGCTGGCCGGCCAGCGGTTACTTGCCGTTGACCATGGCCTTGAAGTCCGCGCCCGCCCTGAACTTGGGTACCGAGGTCTTGGGCACCTTGACGGCCGCACCGGTGGCCGGGTTGCGCGCGGTGCGCGCCGGCCGGACCTGCTTCTCGAATACACCGAATCCGGTAATCGACACTTTGTCTCCGCTGGCGACTGTTTCCTGAATTGCGTCGAGAACAGCGTTTACCGCTTCGGTCGCTGTCCTTTTATCGCCCATCCGGTCGGAAATTACATCGATCAGGTCACGCTTGTTCATGTCCTCACTCCTGCGGTTCCCCCAAAGCGGGAGGTCGCGCGGACTGGGAAGCCGTGCTCGCGACCTCTGATGGCCCTGAAATTAAGGGATCCAGCCGCACGGCACAAATACCAGCGCAGGAAAGCTGCCGTGTCGGGCCGTCGATCGCAGCCTGCGGCGCTGGGAGCCAGGGCGAGATGCGATTATGAATTGTCCGCCGAATTTCGGTATCCGGGTATTCTGGCGGCTGCTTTCTCGAGAGTTGCCAGGAATACGGCCAGCCTGCGCTCGCCGGCTTCCTCATCCGCGCCGGCTGCCTTGACCGAGTCGCAGACGGCGATGAACTGCCGGTGCAGGCGGGCTGCGATCGGGCCGGGCAGATCCAGCGATGCCATCCGCTGACGAGCCTCTGCCAGTCTGGCCGCGAGAGTCCGCCCGTCCGGTGATGGCGAGAAGTCAGGCATCGCCCTCCCCTGGTGCGTCACTGCCCGGTCATTCCTCAGGCCCCCCGCCACCATACGGCGCGCGGCTGACGTGCCCCGGGCCAGGTCCGGCGAACTCGCGCAGCGGCAGGGACGCCGAGGTCCCCAAGACAGGCCCTTGGTCACTGCGCCCGGAGGCTACTTCCCGGTACGGTCCATACTTAGTAACGCGGCCTGGCGACGGGCCGCTTTGTGAGCCCTGCGGCCGAGCGAGGACTGTCCATGAAGGTATCCGTGGTCAAGGAGACCGCGCCTGGTGAGCGGCGCGTCGCGCTCGTTCCGGAGGCCGTGGTTAAGCTGCGCGCGGCCGGCCTGGAAGTGCTCGTCGAGTCCGGTGCCGGCGATGCCGCCTGGCATACCGATGACAGCTATGCGGAGGCGGGAGCGAGCGTCGTCAGCCGCGCCGACGCCCTGGCCGCTGACATCGTGCTCATGGTCGGCAAGCCGGATGCGCGCGACCTCGCGGCTTTTCGCGCCGGGCAGGTTGTCATCGGGCTGCTGGCCCCGCTGGCCGATCCGGACCTGACGGCCTCGCTCGCAGGCGCCGGAGTGACGGCGCTGAGCATGGACATGATCCCGAGGACGCTGCCGCGGGCTCAGCCGATGGACGTGCTGTCGTCGCAGGCGAACATCGCGGGCTACAAGGCGGCCCTGATCGCGGCCGCGACCTACGGCCGGTTCTTCCCGCTGCTGATCACTGCGGCCGGGACAGCCCGCCCGGCGAAAGTGCTCGTGCTCGGGACCGGCGTGGCCGGGCTGCAGGCGATCGGCACGGCCCGCCGGCTCGGCGCGCTGGTCAGCGCCTATGACGTGCGGCCGGAGACCAGAACGGAAGCCGAGTCCGTCGGCGCGACGTTCATCGAGCTGACATCCGTCGGCTCCGCCTCGGGCGAGGGCGGCTACGCCCGCGCGCTGACCGAGGACGAGCGCACGGCGCAGCAGGAGGAGCTGGCCGGCCACATCGCCCGGCACGATGTCGTCATCACGACCGCTCAGGTGCCAGGCCGCCGGCCGCCGCTGCTGGTGACCGAGGACGCCCTGAAGGCGATGGCGCCCGGATCCGTGGTCGTGGACATGGGCGCAAGCGATCTGGGCGGGAACGTGGCAGGCTCGACCCCCGGCGAGACCACGGTCACGGAGACCGGGGTCAGTGTTATCGGCGCGTCCGGACTCCCGTCGAGCATGGCCGCAGCCTCCTCGGCCATGTACGCGCGGAACGTCAGCGCCCTGCTGCTCTACCTGGTGAAGGATGGCGAGCTCGCGCTCGACCCCGCCGATGAGCTGCAGGCGGGCGTCATCGTGACCTCCGGCGGCGCCGTCGTCCACCCGGCGCTGGCACAGGCCGCTGCTCCGCCGCCCGCCGAGACCTCAGCAGCCAATCCCGATGAAGGGGCCACCCGTGTCGTACCCGGCTCTGCTCGTTGACGTCACCATCTTCGTACTCAGCCTCTGGGTGGGCTTCGAAGTCATCAGCAAGGTGCCAGCCACCCTGCATACGCCACTGATGTCGGCCGCGAACTCGATCCACGGGATCGTGCTCGCGGGCGCGATGCTCATCGCGGTGACGGCGAATAACGCGGTCGGCTACGTGATCGCGTTCCTGGCCGCGGCCTTTGCCGCGGCGAACGTTGTCGGCGGCTATGTCGTGACCGGCCGGATGCTCAAGATGTTCCACCGCCGGCCAGCGGTGCCGGGCGCTGCCGCCGCGGCAGCCGTGACCAGCGCTGCGAACGGCTCGGCTCCGGGCACGGAAGCGAACGGCTCCGCCCCCCGCGGAACAGACCGCAAGGGGCAGTCGGCATGAGCACCTTCCAGTGGATCATCTCGCTCGTGTACGTGCTGGCCGCATCCTGCTTCGTGGCGGGCCTGCACCTGATGAACAACCCGGCAACCGCACGCCGGGGCAACCAGGTGTCAGTGGCCGGCATGATCACCGCGATCGCGGCCACGCTGGCGATCATCATCCAGGGTGACGTGATCACGATCACCGGCTGGATCGTCCTGATAGCGGGTGCGCTCATCGGCGGCGCCGCCGGGCTGTACTCGGCCAGGACTGTGCAGATGACGGCCATGCCGCAGCTGGTCAGCATGTTCAACGCGGTCGGCGGCGGCGCGGCAGCGCTGGTCGGCATCCACGATTACATGCGGGCCGGGGCGTCGGTCTCGGCGACCACGTCAGTCACGACCCTGCTCGACGTGATTATCGGCGGCGTCACGTTCTCCGGCTCGCTCATCGCGGCCGGGAAACTGCAGGGCGTCATCACCTCGGCGCCGGTGTCCTTCCCCGGCGCCCGCCTGGTGAACGGCCTGCTCGCCCTCATCGCGGTCGGCTTCGGCGCGTACCTCATCGCATCGCCGAGCGCAGCGCTGCTGGCCGTCGTGGTCGTGGCCGCGCTGATCTTCGGCGTCTCGATGGTGATGCCCATCGGTGGTGCCGACATGCCGGTCGTCATCTCGCTGCTGAACGCGTTCACCGGCACCGCGGTCGCGATGGCCGGCTTCGTCATCGGGAACTGGGCCATGATCATCGCCGGCGCTCTCGTCGGCGCGTCCGGCGGCATCCTCACCAAGCTGATGGCCGACGCCATGAACCGGTCCATCCGCAACATCATCGTCGGGGGCTTCGGCACCGGCGACAACGCGGCGGCGGTCGCCGGACCTGGCGGCGATGTGAAGTCCATCCAGGCTGACGACGCGGCGATCCAGCTCGCCTACGCCTCCAAGGTCATCATCGTGCCGGGCTACGGCCTGGCGGCCGCCCAGGCCCAGCACGAGGTCGCGGCCCTGGCCGAGGTGCTTGAGGCACGCGGCATCGACGTCAGCTACGCCATCCACCCGGTCGCGGGCCGCATGCCCGGCCATATGAACGTGCTGCTGGCCGAGGCGAACGTGCCCTACCCGCTGCTCAAGGAAATGGACGAGATCAACCCGGAGTTCGCGAGGGCAGACGTCGCCCTGGTCATCGGAGCCAACGACGTGACGAACCCGGCTGCGCGCCGGCCCGGCACCGCGATCTCCGGTATGCCGATCCTGGACGTCGACCAGGCCAAGAGCATCATCGTGATCAAGCGCTCCATGGGGCACGGCTACGCCGGCATCGACAACGAGCTCTACGTCGACCCGAAGACCAGCATGTACTTCGCCGATGCCAAGAAGGCCCTGTCCGAGATGACCAGCGCCGTCAAGACACTGGTGGGCTGACCGGCCGTTCCGGGAGGCGCCGCAGGTCGTCGCCGGTGAGCTCTCCGGTGGAGATGAGGAGCGCCGCTAGTTCCTCGAGCGCGCGCGGACCGCGCAGGCCCGGCACGCCGATCCTGACGTAGCGATTGCGGATGTTCTCACAGCGCTTCGCCACGGTGTGCGGCTGCCAGCCGATGCGCTCGGCTGCCTCCCTGGCGCTGCGCGGCGACGCGGCGCCGGAGTGCTTCCAGGTCAGGTACTCCTCGAACCGGGCGGCGAGCACGAGCCGGTCGGCATCGTTGAGCGGTGCCCGCAGCCGCGTGCTCGTGACTGTGCGCTCGGGGACCACCTCGGGTGGCGCCGTCTCGGCAGGCTCGAGCTCGTCATCCTCCTCGCCGTCGAGGTCATCGAGGTCAGGCAGCCGCATCCGGAGGGTGTAGCTGTCCAGGATGCCGTCAACCCGGACCTTCGCGTGCCATTGCTGCAGCGGGACGGCCATGCCCGGCGGGATGTCGGCCCGGAATCCCCGGTCACCGGCCAGGTAGAGCATCGAGGAGGCGCTGGAGTTCGTCAGCCACCACAGGCCGGCTCGCCAGTCGAAGGTCCCGGCGTTTCTGGAGACGCCACGGTCGTCGTGCGGCAGCACCACATCGCAGGTTCTGGCCCGGCCGAAGGTGAACTCCTGCTCCGGCCTGACCCGCCAGGTCCCCGACTCGAACATCACGATCAACAGCACGGTGACATCCCTGTCCTGCCCGCCCCATGCGGGCTAACCGGACCCTAGGGGAGCCCTCCCAGCCCGTCAATCGGCCAGCTCCCCATCTGGGGAGGCCTCCCCACCTGGGGAGCACTCCCCTTGTTCCCCATGTAGTACAGCCGCGACCATCGGTCAACGCACACAGCTCGGGGCGAAGGCAGGGCGATAACGATGGGATTTTCAGCGAACTGGCGCCGCAGGCGCGGACTGACGGTCACGGCAGGCGCGACGCTCGCCGCGGTGGCGGCAACGGCGCTGACCGGCGGCGTGATTGCAACGGCGGGCGCTAGCGCCGCGACGGCGGAGGGGAACGCCGCGACGGCTGGCTCGCGGTCTTTCGGAGCTGAGGCCGGATCGGTCACGGCGACCGCGGCGGAATCGCTGTCGATGCTGCCGGCCGGCCGCGTGGGCGCGCGTGCCGCGATTCCGTGGCGACTGGTCGGACCGGGCTGGGCGCTGGCGGAGTTCACCACCGGAAGCGCCAAGGCGGCGGGTCCAGTCTGGCTCTTCCTGGTTGACCCGGCTGGCGGCCGCTACCGGGTCTACCGGTGGGCGGCCACCGGGCAGCCATGGCAGCTTGTCGACTGGTCCGGGGACAAGGCCAGGGCGCTGTTCGAGAACCAGGGCGGAAGCAGGCCCGCCCTGCATCAGCTTGTGCTGGCGAGCGGGAAGGTCAGCACGTTCCGGCTCCCGTCGGCCACTGACTTCATGCTCGGGTACACGCGGCCGAGTGGCACCAACATCCTGGTCAGCGGCCACGGGATCGCACGGTACAACCTGGCCGGGGTGCCGCAGGCACAGCTGATCAGCGGCAGCGGATACAACGCCGCGCTGAGTTCCGCCGACGGCACGACTGAGGTGGTCAACGGCAGCACGGGCGTGGAACTGGTCAGCAACACCGGCGGCGTCATCCGGCGGCTGCACGTGCCGGGCGCGACCGCGAAGCTGGGCGGGTGCACGCCGGTCCGGTGGTGGAACAGCTCCACCGCGCTGGTCAGCTGCGTCGCGAACACCGCCATCTACTCGCCGCGGATCTGGCTGGTCCCGGTGAGCGGCAGTGCCCCGCTGGCGCTGACGGCCGTCCGCAACGGCCGCGATGGTGACTACGGCGATACCGATGCCTGGCGGTTCGGCAGGACGGTGTACGTCCAGGCACTGGGAGCGTGCGGTGTCAGGTACATCGGGCGGCAGCGCTCCAACGGCTCCGTCGCGCCGGTGAACGTGCCCGGTAGCGCCGGCAACAACGCGGTGGTCGCAACGGCCGGCCACCGGATGCTGGTCCAGGAGTTCTCCGAGTGCACGCCGAGCAGCTCAGTGGTCTGGTTTAGCCCGGCGACGGGCGCCACGCAGGACGTCCTGATGGCTCCGGAGTCCGAGGACGGCGTGGTGTCGGTGGTCGCTTACAACCGTGACGGCGAGCAGCCGAGCGTCCTGCCGTAACCCGGCGGCAGCTAGCAACAGCAAGTGAGCACACGCAAGCCGGACAGGCCGATGCAGGGGCTCGGCCTGTCCGGTTCGCTCGTGGGCGAAGGCACGTCAGCGAAGGCCTCAGGCAGCGTATGGTTCGCCGGCAGTCTGATAACTGCGGCCACTCGGAAGACGCCAGGCCAGCTCACCTGGCCGCTGTTGCTCCAGGTGCCAGCCGGGCACCTGCTTCGCCCGATGGTGGCGACGGCAGAGCGGACTTAGATTGCACTCACAAGTCCGGCCGCCCTCGCCGAACGGAACGGTGTGGTCAAGATCGCACCGGACAGCAGGCCGCCGGCAGCCAGGGAACGAGCAGGTCCGCTGCCGAGTCATGATCAGGTGCCGGAGCGTGGACGGCGGCTGGTAGCACGCTGACTCGCGAGCGTGGCCGCAGCTGCCCGTCTCGAGCAGCTTGAGCTTCTTACGCAGTCCGGCTGCCCAGCTCACAACCGGCTGGCCTGCGGCCGGACCGCAGCCAGCGCAGGCGTGCGCGACCGCGCGGCCGTCCTGGCCGGTCAGCGTTAGGCACCACCTCGTAGCAGAGTTCGCGGCCAGCATCGCAGCAAGCTCGCGGCTCGTCTGAGCATCGACCGGCCCGCGCCCGGCTACCTCACCCGGCTGACCACCGCCCAGCCAGGCCAGCACCGGCATGGTCAGGTGGATCGTGCCAGTGACCGACGGCCACGCGGTCGCGCCGCGCGCGGCGTCGGGCAGGCCAGAAGCATCGGCGGGAGCTACCCCGGCCTCGCCCGACACAGCCGCGCCCAACCCAGCGCCAGCACCAGGTCCGCCAGCACCAGGTCCGCCAGCACCAGGTCCGCCAGCACCAGGTCCGCCAGCACCAGGTCCGCCAGCACCAGGTCCGCCAGCACCAGGTCCGCCAGCACCAGGTCCGCCAGCACCAGGTCCGCCAGCACCAGGTCCGCCAGCATCCTGGGCGGGCGCATCCGGGACGCGGTCAGCCGGATCGGCGTCCGCAGCCACCGCGCCGGGCAGCAGCGAATCGAGAGGCCGGCCCGCGAGCAGCGCGGTGTAGACGGCAGCCCTCAGCTGACTGATAGTGCCGGCCGCCCCGCGGCTCTGCAGCCAGTGAGCCAGGGCGGTCAGCCGCGAGTCCGCCGCGATCACATCGGACGGCGGCAGCTCGCGGCCCGCGAGAGCAGCATTTCCCGATGGCTCATCCCAGGTCTGCACCTCGGCGTCCTTGCGTGCGTCGGCTCGGCGCCGCTCCGACGCCTCGGGGTCAGCAGCGAGCACGGCCCGGCGCAGCGCGGCACGCAGCTGCCCAGTTGTCCAGCCGCCGGCGCCAGCCCGGCCCAGAAGCCTGCTGGCAATGCCGCGCGCGAGCTCGTCATCGGCCAGCACTGCCAGCTCCGTGACGAAGACACAGGCCTTCGCCCAGTCGATGTGCCCTCGCTCAAGAGCGGCATGCACATCGGCCAGCCGCACGAAACCTGACGCCATCGACAGCAGCCAGTCGGCCGAGCGGCCGGTGAGCGTAAGTGCGGCGGCAATCTCATCATTCACATGCTCAGCCAGATGCATCCGCCCCGTCTGCGCAGCCTGGGCGGAACGCCGACGGGCAAGTGCGATCACGGCCGCAGCCTCTCCCGCCGCAGCCCACGACGACATCCGCCGCCAGGCACACAGCACGCCGATCAGCTCGGACTCACCCAGCTGATCGTGTCCGCCCGCTGCGGCCGCCGTGATGGCCTCCGCCAGCCAGCAGCCCGGAACCAGTGCGTCCAGGGCACCGCCTGCCGAGAATCCGGCGCCGTGCGGACTACTCCGCAGGTGATGCAGGAAACCCGCCGGAATCGCCTCGTGCTCACCCGTCCACGCGCCAGCCAGGTAATCGGCCCGGACGTCAGCTGGAAGGCCGCCCAGCCAGGCGGCGTCATCGTCAGGATCGCGCTGCGGGTCGCCGAGGTCACCAGGAAGCCAGCCGTCGTCAACCCAGTCGGCGTACGGCCAGGCGTCGTCCGACCGGTCGGCGTCCGACCATTCCGGACTCGGGGCCGCGCTCGTCCGCGGGGAGCGCGTTGAAGGACATGCCGGCCGTGGCCTCGCAGCGCGGCCTGCAGGGGCCGGCGACTCGGGAAGCCCAAGATCGAGCTGGCCATTTACGACGACTGCGTACTCGCCCACCCGTGTCACCGCCTCTCAAGCTCATCGTTATCTTTTCGGTCATATTATCGATGGGCTCTGACATTTTTGCTTACCCGAGAGACTCGGATGAGACCGGGCGCTGACAGACTCGGCGTTACCAGAGGGGCCCGGCATCACTGACCACGCGGCGGCCGGATTGCCGGCCGGGCCACCAGCCGGGAAGGGAGTTCTCATGAGCACGGTAGAGGCGAACGTGGAGATCCCCGGCGACCCCGTTCCCGAGCCTGGGGATCTTGAACTAACACAGGCCCGCGACGCCCGCGTCGGCGCCATGACGGTGCGCCGCATGCTGCCGCTCCGGCTGCGCCGCAGCGTCGGGCCCTGGTGCTTCATCGACCACTACGGGCCGCTGGATGTCGACGGGGCCACCGGCATGAATGTGCCGCCGCATCCGCACATCGGCCTGCAGACCGTGACCTGGCTCCTAGCGGGGAACGTGCTACACCGCGACAGCCTGGGCAGCGAGCAGCTGATCAGGCCGGGCCAGCTCAACCTCATGACGTCGGGCCGCGGCATCGCGCACGCCGAGGAGTCACCGGCTCGGCACGATCCCACCCTGCACGGCGTGCAGCTGTGGGTCGCGCTGCCGGACGCTAGCCGGCAGGCCGAGCCTGCCTTCGAGCATCACGGCCAGCTGCCCGGAAGCAGCCTTGGCGGCTTCGCCATCAGCGTCCTGCTCGGCGAGCTGGCCGGGGTGCGGTCGCCGGCGACCACGTTCTCCCCGATCGTGGGCGCTCAGCTGTCGGCGGGCGGACGGCCGGCTGGCTGCATGGTTCCGCTGCGGCCGGACTACGAGCACGTCATCTTCGTGGTGACGGGTCAGGCCGCCGCCGGCGGCACGCAGCTGCAGCCGGGCCAGCTGCTCTACCTGCCGACGGGACATCACGAGGCCGCCGTGTCCGCCCCGGCCGGCAGCACGCTCATGCTGCTCGGTGGCGAGCCGCTCGGCGAGCAGCTGCTCATGTGGTGGAACTTCGTCGCCCGCACTCCGGCCGAGATCGGCGCGGCAACGGCGGCGTGGCGGGCGGGCGAGTTCGGTGATGTTGGCGGTTACCAGGGCGCGCCGCTGGCCGCGCCGCCGCTTGACCTCGCTCTGCTGCGCCGCCCCCGGTAGCTCCCGGACTCGGCCCGCTGTTCTCAGGCAGCGCCTGAGCCGTCCAGCACCGCGACGAGCTCAGCGTAGGTGATGTCGCCGGACGGCGGCGGCGAGCCGTCGCGGGCAGCAACTGCCGTTGCCAGCCCGGCCGCGAGTGCACGCCGGTACGGAGCCGAGCCGGTGCTGACTCGGGCCACGCCGGCCTGGCCGAGCTCGGCCAGGCTGGCACCGGGCTGCCAGAGCAGGTTCAGCGGCTGGGGTATGCGTGCCGTGACCGTGTCGACCGCCTGCAGATCGGCGAGGCCAGGCACGAACACGCCGGACGCGCCAGCGTCGGCGTACGCGAGCAGCCTGCCGATCGTGTCGGTCAGCCGCCCTGGTTCCGGGCCGATCCGCAGCCAGAAGGTGTCCGTTCTGGCGTTCACGAACAGGCCGGGCGCGGCGTCCGTGACCGCCCGGATGATCGCCGCCTGGGCAGCGGCGGATCGCAGCGTCCCGCCGGGCCTGGCATCTTCCAGGTTGATCCCGGCGGCACCGACGCTCGCCAGCTCACTGGCGAGCGCCGCGACCTCACCGGGGTCGTCGCTGTAACCGCCTTCCACGTCGACGGTCACGGGCACGGTCAGCCGCGGTGCAATCCGCCTGGCCAGGTCCAGCACGGCGGCACGGCCCGTGCCCGCCCCGTCGATCAGGCCTGCCGCCGCCGTAACGCCGAGGCTGGTCGTGCCGACGGCGGGAAAGCCGGCATTCGCCAGCAGTACCGCCGACGCGACATCCCAGGCATTCGGCAGGAGGAACGGGTCCCCGCGGCGGTGCAGCGCAGCGAACTGCGGTGAGGAGGCGACCGCCTGCCCGGCCGCAGTCATGAGCGCCTCACCTGAACCGCGCGCGGGCAGCGGATATTGGGCCGGTCCTCCAGCTCGACCCGCTGGCCCGGCGCCGGGCGCCAGCCATCGGCGCTCAGCACCTCGATGACCACCTCGGCAACGGCTGCGGCATGGGTGGCACCGGGACAGCCACGGGGTCCGCTGCCGAAAGTCGCGGGCACCTCGCGACCGCGCTCAGCGGCGGCAGTGAAGATCCACACATCGGCACCGGCGGGGAGCCGCGCCCCGCCGACCGTGCTGTCAGCGGCAGCCGTTCGCCGGGTGCACTGAACCGGCGCCTCCCGCCGCAGCACGCTGTCGATAAGCTCGCCGGCCGGAAGCCAGCCCGGGACCGGAGCGTCGGCCAGAGCCAGCGCCGCCAGGCCGATCAGCGCGGCGGTCGCATCCCGCGCCTGGAACAGGATGCCGGCCGCGGCCGCGATTGTCTCGGTGTCAGCCAGCGGGACCGTTGCGGACAGCAGGGCGCACAGCTCCGAGGCTGCCTCATCTGCGCTCTGCGGCGCATCCGCGACACAGCCGCCGCCGGTAGCAGACCCCGCCGTCGCACTAGGCGTTCTGGCGCCGGTCAGCCGCGGCGCGAACGTGTCGCAAAGCTGCCCGGTCAGGGCGGCGGCCCGCTCGGCCTGCGATGACTGCAGGCCCAGGGCGGCGGCAAGCGCCCGCACAGGAAGCGTGCGCGCCACGGGCATCAGGTCGAACCCGGCCGCCTGCCCCCGCAGGAAGCCCTCCCCCGACTGGAGGCCCCGCCCCGGCGGAAGGCACTCCTCCCGGAGCAAGCGCCGGGCCAGCCCGGCGGCGTGCCGCGCGGCCTCAGCGACGGGCGGCAGCAGCCGGCTTACCAGCTCGCGCCGGCGAGCGTGGTCTGCGCCATTGCTGAACCTGGCCATCCGCCCGAGCAGGTCGGCAGCCGGTCCGGCCGGGGACGGGGGTGGCGCGACCGTCAGCTGCGCCGCTGCGAGTCCGGCATCGACGTCGTCCGGAGCGGCCAGGATCCAGGCGTCCCCGTGGTGGTGGGCGCCACGCGACCGGAGCGCGGCCTGCCACCGCTCCGAATCCCCGTAGGTCGCCAGCCGCTGGACCGGAATGCCCGCTAGCTCGAGTGCTTCCGCAGAAGTAGGCATGACGGCAGGGTAGGCCCCGGTTAGTGCGGTCGCGGCCGAACCGTTTACGGCCTAGTCTGCGGAAGGGTGAGCGCTGTGATAATTGCCGCCGGCCAGCCGGCGGTCGCACTGCTGGCCGCCGCCGGCCGAGATGCCGTCGCGCGCCGGCCCGGCGCCCGCACAGGGACGGCACCGTGATACTCGCACCCGAGTCCGTGGCCAGCTTCGCGGGCCTGCTGGCCCACCGGAGCCGCGCCGCCATGTGCCTGGCCCTGCTCGACGGCCGTGCCTGGACGGCGGCAGAGCTGGCGAGCTGCGCAGGCATCAGCCGCCCGACTGCCACCGAGCACCTCAACCTGCTGGTCGACGCCGGGCTGCTCGCCGAGGTGCGCCAGGGCAGGCATCGCTACGTGCGGCTGGCGCGCCCTGAGATCGCGCAGCTCATCGAGGACCTGGCCGCAGCGGCCGGGGAGCCCGCGCCGGCCCGGTCACTGCGGACGGTTCGCGCGGCAGCCGATCTCGCCGAGGCCCGGACCTGCTACGACCACCTGGCTGGCGCGCTCGGCGTCCGGCTGTTCAATGCCATGATCGCGAACGGCCTGCTCGCCGATCGGGACGGCCTGGCCGTCACTGCGGCGGGCCGGTGCTGGCTCACCGAGGTGGCCGGGCCCGAAGCGCTGCGTCCGGCAGGCTCACGCCCGCTAGTGCGCAGCTGCCTCGACTGGACCGAGCGGAGGCCGCACCTCGGCGGCTCGACCGGAGCGGCCCTGCACCGGGCGCTGGCGGCACGCGGCTGGGTGACTCCCTGCGCAGGAAGCCGGGCCGTCCGGCTGACCGCCGACGGCGAGCGCGGGCTTGCCGGCCTGCTAGGCCCGACCGCGCCCGGCCGCTCCTAGGCAGGACGGCGGCACCGGCACAGCGGCGGCACCGGCGCACCGGCAGGGGCACACCGCACACCGGCAGGGCCACACCGCATCAGCACCGGCACCGGCACCCTCATACCACCGTGTCCAGATCGGAGAAGGCGCGCATGACGGCGGCCGTGCGGCTGGAGACACCCAGGCGGCCGTAGATGTTCTCCAGGTGCTTGCGCACCGTCCCCTCAGTTACTCCGAGCCGCCTGGCGATCTGCGTGTTGGTGTGCCCGGCAGCCAGCAGCTCCAGCACCTCCCAGTGCCGCGACGTCAGCTCAGGGCCGGGATGGCGGGAGCGCTCAGCGTCGACATAGGCCCGGTACAGGTGCGGCCGCAGCAGCGTGAGCAGCGCACGATCTGCGTCAGAGAAATCACGACCGCAGCCGCGGAACAGGAACAGCCGCAGCGTCTTGCCCGGCCCCGCGGCCGGGGGACCGGGCCGCGCCGGCAGCGAGAGCATCAGCTCGTGCTCCAGCCCTTTGGGCCGGTACAAGTCGGCGTACATGCCCGTGCTGTGCCACTGCCGGGCTGAGTAGAAGTCGCCGATCGTGATCACGGTGCGCAGGTCGCCGGTCCGATCGGGATAACTGCACGGCTCGCAGCTCCAGTAGTGCTTCCAGTGCACCGGCTCAAGCGAATCCTCGACAATGCCGTCGACCACCGCTACCGCATCACCGCGGATGCCCTGGAGGAACCAGGTCAGCTGCCTGTCGCTGTCGAAGCCCTCGAAGGAGATGACATCGCAGCCGATCAGGTCCTTAAGATCGGCGAGCAGGGACAGCGGCAGTCCGTGCGCTCCGATATCGCCGCGATGCTGCCGGCGACGGCCGCCAGCGCTCGCAGCCGCTGTCCGCTGACAGTCACCGGAGCGTTCATCAGATCCCCGTCCACGGTACGCCTGGCCGCCCGGCCGGGCCATACGCAGAACGTCGGATGACAGGATTCCGAGGCTCAGCACAGAGTGGCAGCTGATCAGTTCCGACTGTGAGCTGGAGGCGCGATGAGGAACTCTGAGCTCAGCGAGACCGTGCAGCCAGCAAGGCAGCCGACCACTGAGGAACGCGCTGCCGCGGCAGCCGTGCTCCGGATGATCTGGGGCCTGCACATCTCACGGGCCGTGTACGCGATAGCTGAGCTTGGCATCGCCGACCTGCTGGCAGACGGTCCGATGACTGCCGTGCAGCTGGCCGCGGCCACGGACACGCACGAGCAGTCGCTCTACCGCGTGCTCCGCCTGCTGAGCTCGCTCGGCGTGCTGACCGAGGACGGAAACCACTCATTCGGCCTGACAGTACTGGGCGACCGGCTGCGCACTGATGTCCCCGCGTCGATGCGGTCGTGGGCGATGCTGACCGATTCGATCGGCGGCGTCCGGTCCTTCGGTCCGATCGTCGAGACTCTCAGGACGGGGCGGACCGGCCTGGATATCGCCTACGGCGCCGCGGCCGCCGTGCGGGAGTTCGACTGGTCCGTGGTGGCGCGGGACGTGGTGTCACCGGCTTCGAGTTCTTCGCCGCGCATCCCGCGCATGTCCGCGACTTCCAGGCCGCCATGTCCGAGCGGACGGCCGCATTCACCCCGGGCGTCGCCGCTGGCTACGACTTCTCGGCGGCCCGGACAGTGGCCGACGTCGGCGGCGGGACGGGCACCCTGCTGGCTGCCGTCCTGCAGGCACACGGACACCTGAAGGGCGTGCTGTTTGACCGGCCCGAGGTGGCGGCCGAAGCGGCGGGCGTGCTGGCCGCAGCGGGCGTCACCAGTCGCTGCGAGGTTGTCGCCGGGGACTTCTTCGCCGGCGTGCCGGAAGGCGCGGACATCTACCTGCTGGCCAACGTGCTGCACGACTGGGATGACGCCCGGTCCGTGCAGATCCTGGCCAGCTGCCGCCAGGCGATGGCCGCGGGCGGGCGGGTGCTCATCGTCGAGCGGCTCATCCCCGCTGACCCGGCCGATGCCGTTCCGGTGCTGCTGAGCGACCTGAACATGCTGGTGCTGACCGGCGGCATGGAGCGCACGACCGCCGAATATGCGGCGCTGATGAGCCGGGCCGGGCTGACGCCTGGCCGGGTACTTGGCGTGGCCGAGCCCTATGCCATCGTCGAATGCATGTGACAAAGGCCCGGCCGCCGCTGGCGACCAGGCCCTGACCTGCTCCTTCACTCGTAGCCCCGACCGGATTTGAACCGGCGCTACCGCCTTGAGAGGGCGGCGTCCTGGGCCGCTAGACGACGGGGCCAGGTACTTTCGCTGCTCCCGCGGCAACTGACATCGCTTCACGGCGACGGGTTGACTCGCAAGAAAATCCCGGCATCCGCAGGTCCTGCCGGACCGCCTGCCGGGCCATCAGGTTAGCGCACAGCCCCGGCCCGCGCCAAACCAGGCTCCCGGCGCAGGATGAGCCGGACTGGGCCGCCGAGGAATGATCCGCGAATTTCCTGGTACTTTCCGGCCATGATTGCCTTCATCGTCATCCTGATCATCGTCGGTCTCTTCGTCGGCCTGATCGCGCGCCTGCTGGTCCCCGGACGGGACAACATTGGCCTGCTCGGCACCATCCTGCTGGGCATCGTCGGCTCGTTCGTCGGAGGATTCCTCTGGGAACTGGTCGAGTATCACAAGATCGAGACGCACAACTTCCGCATGGTCGGCATCCTCGGGTCGATCATCGGAGCGATCGTCGTCCTGCTGCTGCTCCGTGTGACTGGTCTGGAGCGAGGCAGGTCGCGCCGCCGGGTCTGAGGCGGCGGCGATCGCTGCACAGCTCGTTCCCGGCATGAAAAACGCGTGGCCGCCCTTACGGGCGACCACGCTTTTCAGCGAGTTAAATGCTGGGGTACCAGGACTCGAACCTAGACTAACGGGGCCAGAACCCGTCGGGCTGCCAATTACCCCATACCCCATGGGAGCGCGGTTCGGGTCATCTTGCCCGCGCCGCGGCGGCCTAGCCAGTGCAGTGTAGCCGAAGCCGGACGCACGGGCCAAAGAGATCTGGCGACCCGGTCCCGGCCCGTAGCAGCGGCCATCGCTTCGATGATCGCATAGCCGATTGCACCGATATCCGCGGGTCTGAGTCGTGCCCGGTGACCTGCGGGCCAGCCAGTCTGTGCCGGCGGCGCAGGGTCAGCTGCCGCTGTCGACGACGCGGTTGGCCAGCGTCCCGATTCCCTCGATGGTGACCGCGACGCTGTCGCCGGCAACCAGCGGTCCTATCCCGGCCGGCGTGCCGGTCAGCAGCACGTCGCCGGGGATCATGGTCATGACCGACGTCACGTAGCTGACCAGCGTGGCAATGTCGTGGATCAGCAGCGAGGTCCGGGAGTCCTGCTTGATCTCGCCGTTCACGGCCGTGGTCAGCCGCACGTCGGCCGGGTCCAGCGCGGTCTCGATCCAGGGCCCGAGCGGGCAGAAGGTGTCGAATCCCTTCGCCCGCGTCCACTGGCCGTCCTTGGCCTGCAGATCCCGGGCAGTGACGTCATTCGCGCAGGTGTAGCCGAAAATCACCTCCGGGACCCTGGCCGCCGGGACGTCCCGGCACAGGCGGCCGAAGACGATCGCCAGTTCCCCCTCGAAGTCGACCCGCTCCGACAGCTCCGCCGGCCGGATGATCGCGTCGCCAGGCCCGATGACGGACGTGGACGGCTTAAGGAAGATCAGTGGCTCGGCTGGCGGCTCGTTGCCCAGCTCCCGCGCGTGCTCGGCATAGTTCCGCCCGATCGCCACGACCTTGCTCGGCAGCACCGGGGCCAGCAGTCGAACGTCGGCCACCGGATAGCGCGCGCCGGTAAGCTTCACGCCATCCGGGCTCGGGCCGAACGGGTGGCCGGAAATTTCCGAGACGCCCAGCCCGGCCGCGCTCGCCGCGCCGCCGTCAGCCGCCCCGCCGGCACCCGCCCGGCCAGCACCCGCCCGGCCAGCACCCGCCCCGTTGCCAATGCCGTTGGCCGGGGCGGCCGGCTCCTCGTCGACGATGCCGTACCGGACGTCGTCCCCGACGGCGAATCTCGCGATGCGCATCCTTGGCTCCTGGCTTTACTGCAGGTAGCCCTCGACTTCGGGGGCCGGCCGTTGCGCCGACTCGTTCGGGTCCTCGCCGAACTCGCGCCGGGCCCGGCGCTGCCGCAGCAGGTCCCAGCACTGATCGAGCTGCTCCTCCGTGGCCCGGAGCTGCTCCCGCTCCTGGTCGCTGGTCAGTTCCCCGGCCGCCAGCCTGGTCCGCAGGTCGTGCTCGGTGCTGATGAGCTTGTCAATATTGCTGAGGATCTCTTTGTCGTCCATCTGAATCGTCCTTCCTGACGGGCTCCGCCCATCCTTCCATCCCGCCCGGACGAGCCGGCGGCAGTGTCAGATGTACGGTGTACGTTCCCGGCATGCAGCTCACCCGCAAGCGCGTCATCGTCACAGCCATCGACCTGCTCGAGGCAGACGGCGCCGGAGCCGTCTCGATGACGCGCCTCGCGACCGAGCTCGGCTCCGGGATTATCGCTTTATACAACCTATTTGACTGCCGGAACGAGCTGCTTGACGCCATCACTAATGAGATCATCTCCGCCGTTCCGATCTCCCCAGAGCCAGCTGCGAGCTGGCAGGATCAGCTGCGGTCGCAGGCCAGGGCCATGCGCAAGGCGGGCGCGGCGCGGCCGCGGTGCATGCTGCTGGCGCTGTCGCGGCCCCGCGCCTGCGCTGCCATGGCGCGGCAGGCTGAGACAGGCCTCACGGCGCTGCGGGCCGGCGGCCTCACGGGTCCTGCCGCGGCACGAGTGCTGCGAGCCCTGGGCGCGCTCATCTCGGGCTCGCTGCTGGCGGATGTCGGTGTCGTGCCGGGGCTCTCCGACGACGACGCGGAGAACGGCTGGCCGCGGCTGACGCCGGCCCAGTTCCCGCAGCTGGCCGTACTGGCGGCGGACAGGCGCAGCCGGGACCCAGAAGCCGATTTCGAGTTCGCGCTCGACCTGCTGGTGCTGGGCGCGGCCGCGCTGTGCCCCTCGCCGGCCCTGCCTGCGCTAGCCCGCGACCCGCTCTGCGATGTCGTCGCCGATCTCCGGGGTCGCACGGGGTGACCAGGCGCCCTGGCGTTCCAGGAGGTCGTCAGAGACCGCCTGCTCGATCCTGGCAGCCTCTGCCGCCAGGCCCAGATGCTCGCACAGCATCGCGGCCGACAGGATCGCCGCCGTCGGGTCTGCCTTCTGCTTGCCGGCGATGTCCGGCGCGCTGCCGTGAACCGGCTCGAACATGCTCGGCGCCGTCCGCTCCGGGTTGATGCTCGCGCTCGCGGCAAGCCCGATGCCGCCGGCGACGGCCGCGCCGAGAGCTGTCAGGATGTCACCGAACATGTTGTCGCTGAGGATGACGTCGAACCGCTCGGGCTGCGTCAGGAAGTAGACCGCGGCCGCGTCCATGTGGCAGTACTCGGTCGTGACCTCGGGGAAGGCCGCCGCTGCCTCGGTGACGGCCCGCCGCCACAGATCCCCCGCGTACGCGAGCACGTTGCTCTTGTGCACCAGGGTGAGCTTGCGCCGGGGCCGCTCAGCCGCCCGCTGCAGCGCGTAGCTGGCCACCCTGCCGACGCCGAACGCCGTGTTGATGCTCTCCTGAGTCGCGACCTCGGCCGGAGTGCCCTTGCGCATGAAGCCGCCGGCCTCGATATACGGGCCCTCGGTGCCTTCCCTGACCACGAGCATGTCGATCGACTCGGACCGCACGTTCGCCAGCGTCGAGGCGACACCCGGATACAGCCGGACGGGGCGCAGGTTGACGTACTGATCGAATTCGAACCGCAGCCGGAGCAGCAGGCCCCGCTCGAGAATTCCGCTGGGCACGCTCGGGTCGCCGACGGCACCGAGCAGGATCGCGTCGTGCCTGGCGATCTCGCTGAGCACAGCGTCAGGGAGGATCTCGCCGGTCCGGTTCCACCGCCGCGACCCGAGGTCGTAACTGGTGGGCTCAACGGTCAGGGTGCCGAGCGCACGCAGGACCTTGATGGCCTCGGCCACGACCTCCGGGCCGATGCCATCGCCGCCGATCACCGCAAGTCGGATGCTTCGTGCTGCCACGGGAGTACCTTACTGGTCGGCTGGCGCCCGATGGCAAGGTCCGGAGGCCGGCGGCCTCAGTCTGCGGCCAGATCGACCACTCTCGCCAGGCCCGCGCCGATCGCGTCGGCCACCTCGCCGACCAGGTCCGCGGAGACCGCGGTGTCCACGGACAGCACAATGAGGGCGTCGCCACCCTGAGCGTGCCTGCACACCTGCATCTGGCCGATGTTGATGTCGTAGCTGCCCAGGATCTGGCCGACCGTGCCGACAACACCGGGCCGATCGGCATAGCCCAGGAACATCATGTGGTCGGCCGGGGCGATCTCGCCGTCCAGGCCGTTGAACTGGACGAGCCGCTCGTTCTGCCGAAGCCCGGACAGCGTGCCGCTGACGGACACGAGCTGGCCGTCCGGCGCGGTGCCGCGGATCGTGAGCAGATTCCGCCAGTCCTGACTGAGCTCATCGGTGCTGAGGCTGACCTCGACGCCCCGCTCCTTCGCCACCAGGGGCGCGTTGACGTAGGTCACTGGCTCCTCGGTGACGTCGCCGAAGATCCCTTTCATCGCCGACAGCTCCAGGACGCTGACGTCGAGCCCGGCGAGCTCTCCCCTGACCTCGACGGCGATCGCCGCAGTGGCGCCGCCGGCCAGCGCGGCGAAGATGCGGCCGAGCTTCTCGCCGAGCGGCAGCCACGGGCGCAGTTCCTCAGCGACCGGGCCGCCCTGAACATTGACCGCATCAGGCACGAACTCGCCGTCCAGCGCCAGCCGGACCGACCTGGCCACCTGCGTGCCTGCCTTCTCCTGAGCCTCCACGGTGCTAGCGCCCAGGTGCGGCGTCACCACGACGTTGTCGAGGCCGAACAGCGGGCTGTCGGTACACGGCTCCCGGACGTAGACGTCCAGGCCAGCACCGGCCACGCGGCCCTCCTGCAGCGCCCTCGCGAGCGCAGCCTCGTCGACAATCCCGCCGCGCGCGGCGTTGATGATGCGCACTCCGGGCTTGACCAGGTGCAGCTCACGGTCGCCGATGATGCCGAGGGTCTCGGCGTTCCTCGGCAGGTGGACGCTGATGAAGTCTGACTCCGCGAGCAGCTCGTCCAGGCTGACCATCCTGACGCCCAGCTGAGTCGAACGGGCCTGCGGCGAGTACGGGTCGTACGCGATCACGGTCATGTCGAAAGCGGCTAGCCGCTCGGCCACCAGCGCGCCGATCCGGCCGAGACCGAGGATGCCGGCAACCTTGTCCTGCAGCTCGACGCCGGTATAGGCGGCGCGCTTCCACTGGCCGTTCTTCAGCGCGGCCATCGCCTGCGGAACGTTCCTGGCGAGCGAGAGCAGCAGCGCCACCGCGTGCTCGGCGGCGCTGACGACGTTCGAGGCGGGCGCGTTCACCACCATGACACCGGCCTTGGTCGCGGCCTCGACGTCTACGTTGTCCAGCCCGACGCCCGCGCGGGCGACTACGCGGAGGTGCCGCCCGGCGGCGATGGCCTCCGCATCGATCTGGGTCGCGCTGCGCACGATGACGGCGTCGACGTCGGCCAGGGCCGCCAGCAGCTTGTCCCGGTCGGCGCCGTCGGTGTGCCGGACCTCGAACGAGGACTCCAGCATGGCGATCCCGGCCGGAGACAGTTCTTCGGCCACGAGGACAACGGGAGCGGGCACAGGGGTTCCTCCGGGTGAGCTGGCGGCCGGGGTTCCTAGTGTATCGACCGGCATGTGAGCCATTTCACAACCTCTGGTCCCGGTCGCGGTAGCGGAGCCGGGAACGCGGGGCGGGCCGGCTAACTGGCAGGTGCGGCCGCGGCGGGGTCTGGAGTTACGAGCGCAGCTTTCGCGTCGCCGACCGGCCTGCCTGCCGGCCCGGCGCCAGGCTCCCGCATCCCTGGCTCCCCCATGCCGTGATCGACCGGGCCATGGTCGAGCGGGCTGTGGTCCAGCGCACCGTAGTCCGGCGAGCCATGGTCCAGGGGGCTGTAGTCCGGCGAACCGTGGTCCATAGGGCTGTAGTCCAGCGAGCCGTCGGCCTGAGCATCAGTGGCCGGTCCTTCCCTGACCGCTGCCTCCCCGACCGGCACGACCCTGACCGGAGCCTCCGTGACCCCGGCGCCGCCGGCGGGCTCCGCGCTCTGCGATACCGGGATGGCAGGGACGTGGCCGGAGGCCGGTACCCCGGTGTCCTGCCCCGTGCCGACAGGGTCGACGGCGCCGGCCGGGTCAACGGCGCCGGCCGGGTCAACGGCGCCGGCCGGGTCAGCGGAGCCGCCCGTGCCGCCCGTGCCGACCGGGTCGCCCGGATCTCCGTTCGAGGCACCCCCGATGGCGGTCACCAGGTCAGCGCCATCCGCCATCCGCCGTCCGCCTTCGGCCACCAGCGTCTCGATGGCGGGCGCGGTCATCGGGCGCGCCACCAGGTAGCCCTGGCCGAGGCCGCAGCCCATCGCCCGCAGCAGTTCCAGCTGCTCGGGCCGCTCGATGCCCTCGGCTACGATCTCGATCCCGAGGTCGCGGCCGACCTGGACGATCGTGCGCGTCAGCATCGCCAGGGTGCCGTCGGTGCCGAGGCCGGCCACGAAGGATGGGTCGATCTTGATGATGTCGACCGGCAGCTCGCGCAGGTAGGCCAGCGACGCGTAGCCGGTGCCGAAGTCGTCGATCGCGAGTCGCACGCCTACCTGGCGTAGCCGCGCCATCTGGTCCATGACCGGCCCGTCGACCTCGATGAGCACGCGCTCAGTCATCTCCAGGGTGAGCGCTGACGGCGGCAGGCCGCTCTCGCTGAGGGCGGCGAGCACAGAGTCAGCGAACCCGGCGGCACTGACCTGACGGAGCGAGAAGTTGACTGACAACCCGACGGGCCAGCCCGTCTCGCGCCACAGGGCGACCTGCTGACAGGCCCGGGCCAGCACCCAGCCGCCCAGCGGAACGATCAGGCCCGAGTCCTCGGCGATGCCCAGGAACTCGGCAGGCTGAATCTGCTCGCCCGCCCGCGTCCACCGCACCAGCGCCTCGACGCTGGCGATCCGCGAGGTGGACAGCTCCACCACTGGCTGGTACTCGATCCCGAGACTTTCATCGTCAATGGCACTGTGCAGGTCCGCTGACAGCTCCAGGCGCCTGACGACGTCCGCGTGCATGTGCGCGGCGAAGACTTCCACCCGGCCGCCGCCGGCGTTCTTCGCGCGGGACATGGCCAGGTCGGCATTGCGCAGCAGATGGTCGGCCACATCCGGATCGTCGAAGGCGACTCCGAGGCTCGCGGTAATCGACATGTCCATGCCCGCGACCTGGAACGGCTCCGCCGCGATCGCGCCGGCAAGCCGCTCGGCGATGTCGACGATCTCCTGCGGCCCGGCGGCATTCTCGATCAGCACGGCGAACTCATCGCCGCCCCACCTGGCCACGGTGTCGTGCGCAGGCACCATGCCGCGCAGCCGCCGGCCTGCCTGGGCGAGCACGAGGTCGCCGGCTCCGTGACCTGCCGAGTCATTGATGGCGGTGAAGCCGTCGAGGTCGACGAAAATCGCCCCGGTCTGCTCGGTCCGCGCCGTGATCCCCTGATTCCTGGCGAGCAGGTCCTTGGCTCGCTCCTCCAGGTAAGAGCGGTTCGGCAGGCCGGTCAGCCCGTCGTGAAAGGTCAGGTGAGTGACCTGCTGGCGCAGCGCTACCTGATCGCTGACGTCGCGTCCGGTCACGAGCAGCTGATCCGGCCGGCCCGCCTCCGAATACCGCGACAGGGTTGCCTGGACATGCCGCCACGTCCCGTCGGAGGCCCGGACCCGGCAGGAAAGGCTCCCGGCGCGGGCATCGGCACCGGACTGGACGGCCGCGGCGGCCTGCAGCGCATTCGCCAGGTCATCGGGATGGACCAGCTCAGGAAGCTGCGTGCCTGCCAGCTCGCCCGGCGCGTAGCCATAGCGGGACACTGCTGTGCTCGCGTAGCTGATCACGCCATCCGCGTCGCATAGCAGCACGACGTCGCTTGTCCGGTCGGCGAGCTGATGAAACTGGCTGCCGGACTGCGCGGCCAGGGCAGACATCGCAGCAGCCTGCCGCAGCAGCCCGGTGATCCGGCCGATGAGCGCCAGTATCAGCACGGCCGCCGCGATGAGCGGCAGCGTGCCGCTGTGCCCCCAGGTCACGATCCCGAAAATGAGGGTAACGACGGCCGCCAGGCTCGCGGTCGCCAGCGCGATCAGGGTCGTTACCGGCGGCTCAGTGGCAGCCGCCGTTGCCTCGGAGACCCCTGGCCGCGGTGCGGCAGGCAGCGGCAGCGCACTAAGCCCCAGCAGCACGATGGCCACGAGCCAGGCAAGCTCCGCCCCGGCGCCCGGGTGCATGCCAGCCGCGCGAGCCTGCACGACGAGCAGGTCGCCGACCGTGGCCGCGCAGAGTGCCAGGAACGGAGCGGCGCCGCGCCGGCCTGCCTGAACCGCGAGCCAGAGCGTGCCTGCCACTACGACCAGATCAGTCGCCGGGTGGACCAGGTCGACGGCAAACGAGCCGGCGCCGACGGTCGTCGCGAGGTAGGCGTGCCGCAGGATGGTGATCCAGCCGAGCGCGAACGCGGACAGCGAGACCAGGCATCCATCGGTGACCTGACCCGAACCCCAGCTCCTGCCGATGCTGTCCAGCCGGACGGTCGCCTCCGCGTTAGCGGCCTGGGCCAGCCGGAGCAGGGCGAGCCCGAGAGCGGGCAGGCCGAGGATGGCCAGCAGATCGGCGAGAGTCAGCTGGATCGCCGCAGGAGTCACCGCGCCCGCGCCCGCGTCCTGCAGCGCGAAGGCGGCGCCCCAGGCAACTGCCGTGACCGCCAGCCACCGGGATGCCACGTCACCCTGACGAAAGCGGCGGACCAGCAGCGCAACGGCGCCGACCGCGAGCAGCACGCCGACGACCAGCCACACGGGTGACCTCGGGCTCATCGCGGCCAGCCGGATGCGAGCGCCTGCACCGGGCGTGCGTGCACCTGACCTCCTGTCGGCTGCGTCCCGTGACGAACCGAAAATTTGCGACAGCGAGCCTCGCGGGCACTGAGCAGTCGGCTTACCGGCAGGGAGGTCAAGCCTGCAGACTCGTCATTGAGCGACGGCAGCGCACGACCCGGACGGTGCCTTTAGTTTCGGCTGGCCGGAATGGTGGCCGCCGAAATCCTGTCGTGGTCTCGCATATTTAGTGAAGCGCAAGCACTCTACGGGCGCCAGGTCACGCTTCGATTGAGGATGGGCCTACACACGGCGACAACTGAGCGTCAGCCGGCGCCTAGCCCGCTGACCTGCGGATTTAGTAGTCGCCCGTGATGACGTTCAGCAGCGGGACACCGCGAAGATAACGTTCTGCCTGCTCAGCGACGAACGAGAGCGCGGTCCTGGTCGAGTAGGGGGTAGAAGCGCCTATATGCGGCGTGATCAGAACATTTGGCAGCGTCCAGAGCGGATGCCCCGGTCCGAGCGGCTCCGGATCGGTCACGTCCATAACCGCGGAAAGACGGCCTGAACTGACCTCGGCCACCAGGTCGTCGGTCACCACGAGAACGCCGCGGGCGGCGTTCACGAGCATCGCCCCGTCCCTCATCCGGGCCAGGAACGCCGCGTCAACCATGCCGGTCGTCTCTGCCGTCACTGGCGCCAGCAGGATCACGACGTCGGCCGCTGGCAGGAGTGCCGGCAGATCGGAGACGGGACTGACCCCGTCGCGCGCGGACCTGGCGACCCGGCGGATCTGAACCTCGAAGCCGGACAGCCGGCGCTCGACCGCATGCCCGATCGAGCCGTAGCCGAGAATCAGAACGGTCTTGCCCGCCAGCGTGTCGGTGAACCGGTAGCTCCACCGCCCCGCCGCCTGCTCGCGCGCGAAGTAAGGGAACTGCCGGAACGCGGCGATCGTCGCGCCGACAACCCACTCGGCCGTGCTGGCGTCATGCACGCCGCGCGCATTGCAGAGCAGGGCGCCGGCGGGCACGTACGGGCGCACCCGGTCGAAGCCCGCGGTCATCGTCTGCACGACGCGCAGCCGTGGCATGTGCGCCATCGCGGCGACCGAGTCCTGGCCGGGAAAGAACGGCGGCACGTAGAACTCCACCTCGGCCGCGGAGGCCGGCAGGTCAGTCGCCGCTGGCACCACGGTCTCGGCCCGGACGCCGGGCACTGCGCTCAGCGCCTCGGCCACCGGGTCAGCCGGCACCCAGGCCACAATCAGGCGAGAGGGTGCAGCCTCATCCGTCACTATGCGACCTCGCTGACCTTCGGGCGCCGGGGCGCGCGGCGCTGGTCCTGGTCCGGGCCGCCCGCGACGGCAGGATACTGCCGGCCGCCTTCGCGCTCGTGCGCCGGACCGGTCCTCGCCGGACCCGTGCTCCCCGGACCCGTGCTCCCCGGACCCGTGCTCCCCGGACCCGTGCTCGCGGCGACCTCGCCGTCCGGGAGCACGTCGATCCGCGGGAAGACCGGCTTCGGCTGGGGCAGGCGGCCGCCGAAGTCCTGACAGGCCGCCGCCACCCTGGCTGCCAGATCGGGCAGGAACGGCCAGATCTCCGCCGCCAGCACCTGACAGGCTGCGAGCAGCGCGCCAAGCACCTGGTCAAGCCGCCGGCCGACGGCCTTGTCGCCCGCTCGCTCCGCTCGCGCCAGGTGCCACGGCGCAGTTGCCTCGACGTAGCGGTTGGCCTCCTCGACGATCTGCCAGACGGCGATCGCCGCCGACCGGAAGTCGAATCTGGCCAGCGCTGTCCGCACCGCTGCTGGCGCCGCCTCGATGGCGCCTCGGAGGCCGGCCGCGTCGGCCGGCCATTCCGGAGCCGCGCTCAGGTCGTCCCCGGCGCCCTGGTTCTCGCCGGCCTGCGCGCATCCCGCCAGTCGGCCGCCGCGGCGAGGAACCGGCTGGTTCCCGGCGGGCGGCTGCAGGGCCGTACGGCCCCGTTCCGGCAGGAATGAGCGAGTGAGACGACGCGGTTCACGAGGTTGCCCAGGCCGTTGGCCAGATCCTCGTTCGCCCTCGCGATCAGCTTTCCTGCGGTGAAGTCGGCGTCACCAGTCCTGGGCACTTCCCGAAGCAGCCACCACCGCAGCGCGTCGGCTCCGTACGCGCTGGCAAGGGCAGCAGGATCAGTTGCCTCAGCGGTGCCGCCGGCCGCCGACTTGCTGATCTTGCGGCCGCCGGCGGTCAGGTAGTCGTGCACGAGGATCTCCGTGGGCAGCGGCAGTCCGGCCGACAGCAGGATCGCCGGCCAGTAGACCGCGTGGAACCGGAGCACGCCCTTGCCGACCACGTGCACGCGGCGGTCGGCGTGGACCCACCAGCGCTGGTAGTCCGCGTCGCTCGGGTCCTGCGCGCCGTAGCGGGACGCGCCGAAGTTGAGTGAGGTGATGTAGTTGCCGAGTGCGTCCCACCAGACGTAGATGACCTGACTGGCGTCTCCGGGGACGCCGATGCCCCAGCCGCGTGCGCGAGCGACCGACCTGGACGCGCTGAAGTCCTCCAGGCCGCCTGCGATGAAGCCGAGTACCTCGTTGCGGCGGCTGGCCGGCTCGATCCGCAGCTGACCCGAGCTGATCAGGTCGAGCAGCTGCCCGGCGTACCGGGACAGCCGGAAGAACCAGTTCTCCTCGGACACCAGCTGCGGCGGCGTGCCGTGCTCGGGGCAGTTACCGGCAATGAGCTCGGACTCGGCGTAGAACTGCTCGCAGCCGACGCAGTACAGGCCCTCGTAGGACTTGCGGTACAGGTCTCCGCTTGCCTGGCAGGCGCGCCACAGCCGCTCCACGCCGGGCCGGTGGCGCGGGTCGCTGCTGGTCCGGATGAAGTCGTCGAAGCTCAGCGACAGGTCCTCGCGCAACCCGGCGAAGGCGCTGGCGTTGCGGTTCACCAGCGCTCTGGTGCTGATGCCCTCGGCCTGCGCAGCGAGGACGTTCTTGAGGGAGTTGTCGTCGGTACCGCTCTGCAGCCGCACTTCGTCGCCGATGCGGCGGTGATGGCGGGCAAGCACGTCGGCCTGCACAAGCTCGAGAGCGTGCCCGACGTGGGCACGCGAGTTGACGTACGGGATGGTAGTGCTGAGGTAGACACGCCTGGCGGTCATCGGAACCTCCTGATCAAGGTCAGAGGCACCGACTCCGCACATGAATCGAGGCCCCTGAAGGGCCTCGTGCGGACTGAGTCCTGGCAGCGTGAGATGGCCCCGGCTAGCGGGGCATCATCTCCTGGTGCGCGAAGGACTGCATGCGCTCAGAATACCGCACGCAGATCCCCCGTCTGCCGATCTGGCCAGCGCCATTTCTGCGGCTCGCGGCAGCGGATTGACCCGGACTGTAATAACAGGCTAGATTGACCGTCAGTGACTACTGACATAGATGCCGCCATGGACGCGCTCGGCGATCCGACCCGGCGCAGAATCATCGGGCGGCTGGCTGCGGGTCCGCTCGATGTGGGCGGCCTTGCCGCGAGCATGCCGGTCGGCCGCACCGCGGTGTCGATGCACCTGCGGGTGCTGAAGAACGCCGGGCTGGTGAGCGATCAGGCGGCAGGCAACCGGCGGGTTTACCACCTGGAGCCGGACGGGCTGCGGCGGCTGCGGGATCACCTCGACTGGTACTGGCAGCGGTCACTCGCGGCCTATCAGCAGGCTGCGGAAGCCCGGGCAAGGGAGCTAAGGATGACAGCCGAGCAGGAGATCGTCGTCGCCAAGACGGAGCGGGTGAACGCTCCTCTTGCGGTGGCGTTCGAGGTCTTCGCCGGGCAGCAGTGGTGGCCCGTGCACACCCATCACCTTGCTCACCCGGCTGGCGGAGAGGTTGTACTCGAGCCGTTCGCGGGCGGCCGGTGGTTTGAGCGGGCGGCCGACGGCACCGAGACCGGCTGGGGCACCGTGCTGGCCTGGCAGCCGCCGTACCGGCTGCTCCTGACCTGGCAGGTCAGCCCGGACTGGACGTATGAGCCCGACCCGGCCCGCGGTTCGGAGATCGAGGTTACGTTCACGCCGGAGGGGCCGCACATTACTCGCGTCGACTTCACCCACCGGCATCTCGAGCGCTACGGCGCGCAGGCTGACCGGATGCGCCGGATTCTCGACGGGAAGGGCGCCGAGCCGCTGCACGCCTTCGCCCGGTACATCGCCGCGTACGCGGCCGCCAGATAAGGAGACTGCCCGATGGCCATGTCCGTGATGCCGAACCTGTACACCGCCGACGTCGAGCGAGCGACGGCTTTCTACCGGGACCTGATCGGGGGAACCGAGACCTTCAGGACTCCGCCGGACGGCGCGGCATCGCATGTCGAGCTGCGGATCGGAGCTGTCACGATCGCGCTCAGCAGCCGCGATGCAGTGGTCGCGGAAGGCCTGCCGGCACCGACAGCCGGTCATCCCATGGAGCTCGTCATCTGGTGCGAGTCGACCGATGACATGGTCGCGATCCTGCAAGCCGCCGGCGCGCCAGTCCTGATCAAGCCGTACAGCGGTCACGTCTCCGGCCTTCGCCGCGCCTACGTCGCCGACCCGGACGGCAACTGGCTCGCGCTGGTGAGCAAGGAGAACGGATAGCCAGCCTGCGCCAGCGTCGCGGTGCCGCAGCTAGTCCTGCTCAAGCGCGGCTACCAGCGCGCGCAGCTCGGCAAGCGGCCGGGCGGCGATCTCGTGCTGGAGCGCGTACCGCTCGGCCAGCTCGACCGCATCCCTGAGCAGGGACAGCAGCACCTCAGCCGGATCCGGCGGCAGGCCGGCCGGGACGGCAGCGTGCACGATCAGCTGGCCGTCCGCCGACTGCGGGCTGATCCAGACGTCCTCATCGCGGCCCTGCCGCCTGCCGCCGGAAGCCTGGTAGAGCACGCTGACCGGAACCGGGGAGTCCACGCCCGCTCGCACGGCCGCAATCCGCTCCGCCAGCGCCCGGACGGCCGCAAGCCACTGCTTCGCCGAGTCCGCCGAGCTGCCCATGCCGCCCGCGCCGTCTTCCGCTAGCGCGACGCCGAGGACCGGCGCTCGCTCGCCCGCCACTGGCTCGCCTGGCACTCGCTCGCCAGGCACTCGCTCGCCAGGCACTCGCTCGCCAGGCACTCGCTCGCCAGGCACGGGGGCGGACGGCCGGGTTGGCCAGCTCAGCTCAGCCGTTCCAGAATGAGCTCGCGCACCCTGGTCGCGTCAGCCCGGCCGCGGGTGGTCTTCATCACCGCGCCGACGAGCGCGCCCGCCGCAGCGGTCTTGCCGTCCCGGATCTTGGCGGCCACGTCAGGGTTCGCGGCGATGGCGGCGTCGACGGCCTCGGTGAGCGCGCTGTCGTCGCTGACCACGGCCAGGCCGCGCGCCTCCACTACCGCATCCGGATCGCCCTCGCCAGCCAGGACGCCGTCCAGCACCTGACGGGCCAGCTTGTCGTTCAGCGTCCCGGACTGGACCAGGGCGCTGACCCTCGCGACCTGCGCCGGGGTGATCGCGAGCGCGGACAGCTCGGTGCCTGTCTCGTTCGCATGCCGGGCCAGCTCGCCGAGCCACCACTTGCGCGCCTCCGCGGCGGGCGCGCCAGCCGCGATGGTCGCCTCCACCAGGTCAAGGGCCCCGGCGTTGCGCAGTGCCGTCATATCCAGCTCCGACAGTCCCCAGTCGGCCTGGAGCCGGGCGCGGCGCGCGGCCGGCACCTCCGGCAGGCTGGCGCGGATCTGCTCGACCCAGCCAGCGTCTGGCGCGACCGGCACCAGGTCGGGCTCGGGGAAGTAGCGGTAGTCCTGCGCCTCTTCCTTGCTCCGGCCCGCGGCGGTCGTGCCGTCCTCCTCGTGGAAGTGCCGGGTCTCCTGCACGACCTTCCGCCCGGCGTCCAGGACGGCCGCCTGCCGCTCGATCTCGAACCTGACTGCGCGTTCTACCGAGCGCAGCGAGTTCACGTTCTTGGTCTCGGTCCTGGTGCCCCACTCCGCGGCGTCGCGCGGCGCCAGCGACGTGTTGACGTCGCAGCGCAGCGATCCTTCCTCCATGCGGACATCCGAGACGTTCAGGGACCGCAGCAGGTCGCGCAGCTCCGTCACGTAAGCGCGGGCGACGGCCGGCGCGAGAGCGCCGGTCCCTGTCACCGGCTTGGTGACCACCTCGACCAGCGGGATGCCGGCCCGGTTGTAGTCGACAAGCGAGTAGTCGGCACCGTGAATCCGGCCGGTCGCGCCGCCCATGTGCAGCGACTTGCCGGTGTCCTCCTCCAGGTGCACTCGCTCGATGCCCACCCGGAACGTCTGGCCCTCGACCGCCACGTCGAGCCAGCCATCGGTGCACAGCGGCTCGTCGTACTGCGAGATCTGGAAGTCCTTCGGCATGTCCGGGTAGAAGTAGTTCTTCCGCGCGAACCGGCACCACGTCGCGATCGAGCAGTTCAGTGCCAGGCCGATCCTGATGGTGTACTCGATCGAGGCTCGGTTGGCGACCGGCAATGAGCCCGGCAGGCCGAGGCAGACCGGGCAGACGGCGGAGTTCGGCTCGAGCCCGAACGTCGTCGGGCAGCCGCAGAACATCTTGGTCCTGGTGCCGAGCTCGACGTGCGTCTCCAGCCCGATGACCGGCTCGTACCGGTCCAGTGCCTCGTCGTACGGCACCAGCTGCGCCGTCTGCGCCATCACGCAAGTCCCTTCGCCTGAGCTAGCAGCGGTCCGCCCCAGCGCTGCTGCAGTGCCGCCTCGAGCGCTCCGGCGACCCGGTACGTGCGGTCGTCGGCGAGCGCAGGTGCCATGACCTGCAGCCCGACCGGCAGGCCGTCCTCGGGAGCGAGGCCGCACGGCACCGAGATCGCCGCGTTGCCCGCCAGATCGGAGGGGATCGTGCACAGGTCGGCCAGGTACATGGCCATCGGGTCATCTGCCCGCTCCCCGATCGCGAATGCGGTCGTCGGGGTTGTCGGCGAGACCAGGACGTCGACCTGCTCGAACGCCGCGTCGAAGTCCTGGCAGATCAGAGTGCGCACCTGCTGCGCCTTGCCGTAGTAGGCGTCGTAGTAGCCGCTCGACAGCGCGTACGTGCCCAGCATGATCCGGCGCTTGACCTCAGGGCCGAAGCCGGCCGCCCTGGTCAGCGACATGACCTCGTCCGCACTCCGGGTGCCGTCGTCCCCCGTCCGCAGGCCGTAGCGCATCCCGTCGAACCTGGCCAGGTTCGAGGAGCACTCACTGGGCGCGATCAGGTAATAGGCCGGCAGGGCGTAGGTGAAGTGCGGGCACGACACCTCGACCACCTTGGCGCCGAGTGACTCCAGCAGGTCGACGGCCTCGGTGAACCGCGCCTGGACGCCGGCCTGGTAGCCGTCGCCGCTGAACTCGGCAACCACGCCGATCCTGAGGCCGGCGACGTCCGCCTGCCGCGCGGCCGCGACCACCGGCGGCACGGGCGCGTCGACCGAGGTCGAGTCGCAAGGGTCGTGACCCGACATCACCTCGTGCAGCAGCGCGGCGTCCAGCACGGTGCGCGCCAGCGGACCCGGAGTGTCCAGCGAGGACGCGAACGCCACCAGGCCGTACCGGGAGGAGCCGCCGTAGGTGGGCTTGGTCCCGACGATGCCGCAGACCGCCGCAGGCTGCCGGATGGAACCGCCGGTGTCAGTTCCGATTCCCAGCGGGGCCTCGTAGGCCGCGACGGCCGCGGATGAGCCGCCGGACGAGCCGCCGGGGATGCGGCTCAGATCCCACGGGTTATGGCTCGGCCCGTAGGCGGAGTTCTCGGTCGAGGACCCCATCGCGAACTCGTCCATGTTGGTCTTGCCGAGGATGACCACGCCGGCGTCGCGCAGCCGCCTGGTCACCGTGGCGTCGTACGGCGGCCGCCACCCCTGGAGGATCTTCGAGCCGCATGTCGTCGGCATGTCGGCGGTGGCCATGACGTCTTTGAGCGCGAGCGGCACGCCGGCCAGCGGGCCGAGCGGCTCCCCGGCGGCACGCTTGCGGTCGACATCCTCCGCTGCGGCGATCGCGCCGATGCCGGCGACGTGCAGGAAAGCGTGCACGTCGGCGTCGACCTCGACGATCCGGTTCAGGTGCGCCTGAGTCACCTCGACTGCGGATACCTCACCCGCCGCCACCGCAGCGGCGATCTCCGCGGCGGTGAGCTGGGTCAGCTCGGCGGTCATGTCAGTCCTCCGCCAGGATGCGCGGGACCCGGAACCGTCCCTGCTCTGCCGCCGGCGCCCCGGACAGGGCCTGCTCAGGCGTCAGGCACGGCACCTCGACGTCGTCCCGGAATACATTGACGACCGGCACTGCGTGCGTCATCGGCGGAATCCCCTCGGCCGCGACCTCCTGCACCCGCGCGACGGCGCCGATGATCTGGTCAAGCTGGCCGGCAAAGTGGTCGAGTTCAGCGTCGGTCAGGGCCAGCCTGGACAGCCTGGCCAGGTGCGCTACCTCGTCCCTGGTAATGGACATGATGGCCATCCTATGGGGCCGGCCTGCCACGGGCCGAAAGCATTTCGCCCTCCGGGCAGGGGGCCGTCACCAGCCAGCGGGCGGCGTCGTCACCGACTCGCGTGGCGCGGCGGGAATGCCGGCGGCCTGCCGCGGCTCACGGGCGCGCTCGGTCAGCAGGCTGTGCTCAGTGAGCCAGGCGGTGACGGATACGGCGTTCATCGGCCTGGCGAAATGCCAGCCCTGGGCAGCAACGCAGCCCATGGTCAGCAGCGCTTCGGCGACCTCCGCTGATTCCACGCCCTCGGCGACCGACCTGATCCCGAGCGCGGCAGCCAGGTCGAGAATGGACTTGACGACCACCTCATCGTCAGGAGACCCGAGTATCCGGCTGACGAATGAGGAGTCGATCTTGACCTCGCTCACCGGCAGCCGCTTGAGCCGGACGAGGTTGGAGTAGCCCGTGCCGAAGTCGTCGAGGCTCAGCCCGACGCCCAGCCCGGCCAGCGCCTCGGCGGTCGCGACCGCGTGGGCAGGCTCACTGGTCAGCACCCGCTCGTCGATCTCGATGAGGATAGCGGCGGGCGGCAGCCGGTGCCGGCTGAGACCCTGGCTGACCATGTCGGCGAGCCCGGTGTCGAGCAGGTCCCGGCCGGAGACGTTCAGCGAGACCGGCACGTCGAGGCCGGACTGGCGCCACACCGCTGCCTGGGCCAGCGCCGTCTCGATGACGTAGGCCGTGACCTCGCGCATCAGGTACGACTGCTGGACCACCGGGATGAAGTCGTCGGGCGTCAGCATGCCGCGGACCGGATGCCGCCACCGGACAAGCGCCTCGACGCCCGCGGCGCGCTGGTCCGCGAGGTAGACCTTCGGCTGGTAGTGCAGTTCGAGCTCGCCGCGATCCAGGCCGCGCCGCAGCTCCCCGAACAAGGCCAGCCGGGCCGGCGAGTTGCGGTCCAGCTCCGGCACGAACCGCTCGACGCCGCTGCGCCGCTGCTTGGCCAGGTACATCGCCACGTCGGCACGCTGCATCAGCAGTTCGTCGGCGGTGGCATCGTCGGGGAACATGGCGATGCCGATGCTCACCTCGATGACAAAGGACATGCCCTCAAGCCGGATCGGCTCTGCGACTGCGGCGCGCAGCCGGGCCGCCACCTCGCGGGCCGCCGACGCCTCCTTCACCGACGGGAGCAGCACTGCGAACTCGTCGCCGCCGAGTCGCGCGACCAGGTCACCGGGCCGGATGCTGTGCGTCAGCCGGTGCGCGACCAGCCGCAGCAGCCGGTCGCCGACCGCGTGCCCGAGCGTGTCGTTGACTTCCTTCAGGCCGCGGTCCAGGTCGAGCAGCAGGAAGCCGACCTTGGTGCCGTTGCCGGCCGCCTGCGACAGCGTGCTGGCGAGCCGCAGCATCAGCAGCTTGCGGTTCGCGAGCCCGGTCAGCTCGTCGTGATGGGCCTGGTGCTCGCGCTGCACCGAGATCGCGGCGCTGACGTAGATCGCGCCCAGCGGGAAGCCGAACAGCAGCACCAGCACTGCCGATCCGGTGTAGATGGCCATCGCGACCAGCGGCGCGGTCGCGTACAGCACGAGGTTGACGACGACCTCGTAGGGCAGGGTCCGCAGCAGCGTCCGCAGCACCGGCTCCCGGGAGTGCAGCGCGATCGCCACGGTGATCAGGATGTAGGACACCAGAAAACAGGCAGCGCCGGCGAGCAGGATCCGCCAGATGTCCTGACCGTCAGGGAACCACGGGTGGCGCGGCGACGTCCGCACGCCGAGCAGGTACAGGACGGCACCGCCGGCCGCCAGCCCCAGCGTGGCCGCGGCTGCGTTAAAGGCCGCGCGGTGCGGCGCCTTGCGCTTCGCCAGGAACGTCACCACGGTCGAGGTCCCCCGCAGCAGCACGGCCACCGGAAGGCCCCACGCGATCAGCGCTCCGAAGGCGAACGTGACCGACGCCAGCGGCGCTTCCAGGCGAGAGTGCCCCGGCGTGACGATCGGCCAGATCTCGCCAAGCACCACCATCACGGCCAGCACCCAGAACAGCGGATGGTCGATGAGCGTCGACAGATCCATGAGGCGGCTCAGCGCGAGACCGAAGACAGCTGCACCGACGACCGACACCACTGTGATGTGAATCCACAGCGGCGAGCCGACGCGCGGGCCGATGTCCCTGGTATCGGTCGGGTCCTTCATGGCTCCTCATCGACCAGCCGTTGCGCACTGTGCAGCGCCCGGCGCTATCCGTGAATGCTACGGCAAAAAACGTACTTCCCGAAGCCAATCGCATACTATCCGTTACAACTTGAGATCATGACAGGTCCGGCGAAGACGGAGCCAAAAATCGCTCGCAGGGACGCTGACCAGTCGGCACGCGTCCGGCTGAGACTCCCGGCAAGTCACGCCGACGGGGCTGACCTGGCCGCGTCCGGTCCCTCCGACAGCAGCACATCCAGGCCGCCTTCGTCCAGCACCGGCACGCCGAGCGACTCGGCCTTGTCCAGTTTCGAACCAGGGTTTTGCCCGGCGACAACGAAGCCGGTCTTCTTCGAGACCGACCCGGAGACCTTGCCGCCGAGCGCCTCGATCGCGGCCGCGGCCTCATCCCTGGTGCGGCCCTCGAGCGTTCCGGTCAGGACGACAGTCACGCCCGCCAGCGGCCCGGCTGACCCGCCAGTGCCGCGTTCCGGCGGCACGAAGCCAGGGGTCGCCAGCTCGACCCCGGCGGCCCGCCACTTGGCGACGATCGCCGCGTGCCAGTCAACCTCGAACCACTCCCGCAGCGACCTGGCGATTGTCGGCCCGACATCGTCGACTGTGACCAGCTCCGCCTCGGGCGCCGCCGCGATCGCGTCGACCGAGCCGAACGCCGCCGCAAGCGCTCGCGCCGCCGTCGGCCCGATGTGGCGGATCGACAGCGCCACGAGGATGCGCCACAGCGGGCGGTGCCGGGCGTCCTCCAGGTTGACCAGCAGCCTGGTGGCGTTCGCGGTCAGCGTCCCGCCCTTGGTCACGAAGAACGGCACAGCCGCGAGTGCCTCCGCGGTCAGCCCGAACAGGTCCCCTTCGTCGGTCACCAGACCGGAGTCCAGCAGCGCCGCCGCCGCCTCGTAGCCAAGGACCTCGATGTCCAGCGCGCCGCGCCCGGCCAGGTGGAACAGCCGCTCCCGCAGCTGCGCCGGGCAGGACCTCGCGTTCGGGCAGCGCCAGTCGACGCCGCCCTCCTCGCGCGCGAGCTTGGTGTCGCAGGCGGGGCAGCGCGTCGGGAACTCGAAGGCCCGCTCTTCGCCGGTCCGCAGGTCGGCGACCGGGCCGACGACCTCGGGAATCACGTCGCCGGCCTTGCGCAGCACGACCATGTCGCCGATCAGCACGCCCTTGCGCGCGATCTCGTCGGCGTTATGCAGGGTGGCGTTCTCCACCGTCGATCCGCTCACCTTGACCGGCTCCATCACCGCGAACGGCGTGACCCGTCCGGTGCGGCCGACGTTAACCCGGATGTCCAGCAGCCTGGTGTTGACCTCCTCGGGCGGGTACTTGTACGCGATCGCCCACCGCGGCGCGCGGCTCGTCGACCCGAGCTGCCGCTGCACCTGGAGCGTGTCGATCTTCACCACGACGCCGTCGATCTCGTAGGGCGGGTCATGCCGGTGCTCCGCGTAGTGCGCGATGTACTTCCGCACCCCCTCGACGTCGGGCACCACCTGGTAGAGGTCACTGACCGGCAGCCCCCACGACCTCAGCCGCTCGTACCAGGCGGACTGGCTCTGCGGCTGGTCGTCCGTGCCGTCGGCCACGCCGACGCCGTGCAGGATCATGTTGAGTGTCCGCGAGGCCGTGATCCGCGGATCCTTCTGGCGCAGCGAGCCGGCTGCCGAGTTGCGCGGATTCGCGAAGGGCGGCTTGCCCGCCGCGGTCAGCTTCTCGTTCAGCTCCTCGAATGCCGCGACCGGCAGGAACACCTCGCCCCGGACCTCCAGGACATCGGGCCAGCCCGAGCCGGACAGGCGGCTCGGCACCGCGGCGATGGTCTTGACGTTCGGCGTCACGTCCTCGCCGGTCACGCCATCGCCGCGGGTCGCGGCGCGCTGCAGCCGGCCCTTGCGGTAGACCAGCGCTACCGCCAGGCCGTCCATCTTGAGCTCGCACACGTACGGGCCGCCGCCGCCCAGCCGCTCCGCGCGCGCCACCCAGCCGTCCAGTCCCTCCTGCGAGAACACGTTGTCGAGACTCTCCAGCGGCCGCAGATGCTGCGCCGGCGTGAAGTCGGTGGAGATCATCGCGCCGACCCGCTGGCTGGGTGAGTCCGGCGTCCGGAGCTCGGGGATCTGCTCTTCCAGGCGCTCCAGCTCGCGCATCATCTCGTCGTAGCTGAAGTCCGAGATCAGCGGCGAGTCCAGCACGTGGTAGCGGTACTGGGCCTCGAGCAGCTCGGCGGCCAGCTCGGCGTGCCGCTCCCTGGGGTCCTGCTGCGCCATCGGTCTCCTCTCCTAACTCGGCTCGATCAGCTCGGGCGCGATGCGCGCCGCGTCCCGGCAGTGCTGCAGCGCTGCCCGCGCCCCCGCCGGCGACAGCGCGGCCAGCCCGCACGCGGGGGTGATGACGGCCTGCCTGGCCAGCAGGCCCGCCGCCAGCCCGGTCCGGCGCCAGAGTGTCACCACGCGGTCAGCGGTCTGCCGTGGCTGCAGCGGCGGGCCGCCCGCCGGCGGCTGGCCGCCCGTTACCGCGAGCGCGCCCGCGAAGATACCGAGGCCAGCCTCAGCCAGCTCGGCGATCTGGTCGATGTCACTGTGCCTGAGCTGGCTGAGATCGAAGCTGACTGCGGTCGCACCCGATCGCATAATCTGCGGGAACGGGGCCGACGCAGCACAGCAATGCACAATGGTCGCGGCCGACGGGACGGCAGCAAGAACGGCACCGAGGCGCTGGCTCGCGACTGCCTGGTCGACCGCGCCGACCACGCTCAGCCCGCTCGCCGTGGGCACCCGGCCAGCCAGCGCGGCAGGCAGGGCCGGCTCGTCAACCTGAACGATGAGCCGGGCGTCGGGGACCCGCCTGCGGACATCGGCGGCATGCGCCGCCAGTCCCTCGGCCAGGGATGCGGTGAGGTCGGCGACAGCTCCGGGATCGGCCAGCGCCGGGTTCACTGAGCGGCTCAGCTCCAGCGCGGCGGCCAGCGTCCACGGACCGCAGACCTGGATCTTGAAAGGGCCCGCGTAGCCGTCAGCGAGCTCCTGCAGGGTGTCCAGGTCGTGCGACAGGTACCCGGCCGCTCGCGTCAGGTCCTTGCCTGGCCGGTCGGCCAGCTTCCAGCCGCGCGGAGTCGTCTGCACCGGCATCTCGATCAGGAGCGCGGCGGTCCGGCCGATCATCTCGGCACCGGGACCCCGGCCGGGCAGCTCGGGCAGATGCGGAAGGTCAGGCAGCTCGTCGAAGACGACCCGGCAGGCTTCCACCGGGTCGGTGCCGGGCATCGACCCGATCCCGGTCGCGCTGGCCTCCGGCCACGGGAATGGCTGACTCTGCTCGTCCACGGTCAGAGCCTAGTGCCGCACGCTGACGGTCCGGATGACGTCCGCGGCGCGACTGAGATGCCCCGCCCCGGCGCGCTGCCCCGCACCGGCTGGCGCCGTGCGCATTCGCGAGTCAGGACCGGTGCGCCGGTGACCTCGGCGGCACCCGGTCGTCGCCGGGAACAGGCTCGGGATCAGTCTTCCGGACGTACAGGCCGACGATCTGCCGCGCGAGCCAGGCCGCGAGACCGGGCGCCATCCGGCGGGTCATGGTCAGGGCGCGTTCCTCGTGCCTGATGCCGAGCGTCACGATGATCACCAGCGCGGCGAGCGACACCGATGCTGCGCCGACGATCACTAACGCGAGGGCCTCGATAGGCGACATGGCAAGCTCCCTCCGATCCAGTCAGGCTCCTTGGCTAGGGGCGATTTACCTTTCTGCTGGCGTGCACTGCCTGGATTCGTCGGTGAACTCGGGCGACGGCAGACCCCTGACTAGGTCCTGAGTCATTCCTGACGACCCAATGGTCCTAGTCATCCCTACATTTGGATCCTCTTCATGGTGACACGCGACGACATGCGGCGCAATGGATCTGGTACCTACATTTGGGATTGCTAGGCTATGTGCGATGAGTACTGGCCTCCCCCTAGGCGATGCAGCCGGGATCTGGGGTGCGCATGCCTGACCCGCTGTACCGGCGCATCGCCGACGAGCTCGAGCGGCAGATCGAGTCCGGCGCGCTTGCGCCGGGCGCGAAGCTGCTGAGCGAGCTGGAGCTCAGGCGGCGGTACCGCGCATCACGCAACACCGTCCGGGATGCAGTCAGGTGGCTCACCATCCGCGGGCGGGTCGAGACGCGGCCCGGGCAGGGCACCTTCGTCCTGCAGCCTCCTGAGCCCTTCGTGACGACACTGTCCGCCGATCCCGAGACTGGCCTCGGCGGAGGTGAGGGGTACACGTTCCGGGCGGAGGTGCGGACCAGGGGGCGGCAGCCGCACGCCCCGCCTCCGCAGGTCGAGATCTCGCGCGCTGCCGGGCTGGTGGCGGCCGAGCTGCAGATCCCGGAAGGCACCCCGGTTGTCGGGCGGCGCCAGCGACGCTTCATCGACGGAGCGCCCTCCTCGCTTCAGGCCTCGTACTACCCCATGGATCTCGTCCAGGCCGGCGCCACGAGGCTGCTGGAAGCAGTCGAGATCGATCCCGGCACCGTGAGCTACCTGCGGGATGCCCTCGGACTGCAGCAGGCCCGCTACCAGGACACGATCACTGTCAGGGTGCCTGACGGCCCGGAGACCGATTTCTTCGGACTCCCCGAGGATGGCCGGGTATCGGTGTTCGAGACCTTCCGGACCGCGTTCGACACCGAGGACAAGCCATTCAGGCTGACGGTAAGCGTGTTCGCTGCGGACCGGAACCAGTTCGCCGTCTTCGTCGGTCAGGTGCCGCCGGAGGCGCGGAAGCTCGGCGGGCTCCGCCCGAGGCAGAGCGGGGGCGGCGGCGATGGCTGACCCCGCGTACCGGCGCATCGCCGACAGCCTGCGCCGCGACGTTGAGACCGGGATTCTGCTCGCCGGTGACCAGCTGCCGACGGAGCAGGAGCTAGCCGAGACCTGGGGTGCGTCGCGCAGCACGGTCCGCGAGGCCATCAGGCTGCTCGTCACCCGCGGGCTCGTCGAGGCCAGGCCAGGTCAGGGGACATTCGTCACGAGGAAGATCACGCCGATCGTGACGGACCTGTCCGCGACTCATGACCTCGGCACCGGCGAGACGGCGCAGTACTACATCGACGTGCGCCGCCAGCATCACTCTCCGCACAGCACGTCTCCGAAGGTGGTCATCGAGCCCGCGAATGCCGCGGTGGCCGCCGAGCTGCAGCTGGCGCCCGGCGCTCAGGTTGTCTGCCGGCATCAGCTGCGGTTCGTCGACGATGAGCCGTACTCCCTGCAGACCTCGTTCTACCCGATGCAGCTGGTCAGCGACCGGGGAGCGCGCCGGCTCATCGAGGCCGGCGACGTCGCCGAGGGCACTATTCAGTACCTGCGGAGCGAGCTTGGCATCGACCAGGTCGGCTACCGCGACGTCATCACGGTCCGCACTCCGGATGCGACCGAGACCGCGTTCTTCCGGCTGCCCGAGGACGGCCGCGTGGCCGTCTTCGAGAACTTCCGCACGTCCTACGATCAGGACGGCCATCCGATCAGGGTGACGGTGACGGTCTATCCGGCCGACCGGAATCAGTTCGTGATCAGCGTCGCGACGGACGGCTAGCCGCGGCCGCACCACGCCCCGGTCTCGGTACGGCCGCGGCGGCCTTGCCGCCGGGTCGCCGCTACAGCCTCGTGCCCTGCCCGACCTTGTCGCGCTGCTGGCGACGGCCCTGATGCACCCGCCGGACCTCGCAGCCGAGAACGATCCGGGCCAGCTGGGCGATCAGGCTCGGGGCCCGGCCGCTGTTCAGGCTCCGGCGCCGCTCCTCCTGGTGGATCCCGATGATCACGATGATCGTGACCAGGACTGCGAACGCAAACCCTGCTGCGACGGCGAACACGATCGCCTCGATGGCTGCCATTGCTCATCCCCCTTCCATCCCGGCTAGGCGGCTCGGCAACTCTCCCTTCGGCACTGCTCCGTCTGGCGTGAATCCAGCGGCGAGGCTTGACCCGTGTTCCTGTCAGTCCTTGCCAATCCAACGGCTCCAACTGCTAGGATCAGCCCCACTGTTGGATTCATGCCAACCTTTGGTATCTATACTGGCATCGTCGAAGATCAGCAGCAATAGGGCAGTCCCAACAATATGGACTGGTGGGATAGTCCTAGCCAATCCATTCAGGCATACAGTTGGATTGGCTGGCATGTTACGGAGGTAGCGAGATGCCCGATCCCATGTGGCGGCAGATCGCCGAGGACCTGCGCCGCAAGATCGAAGACGGCGAACTGGGGGCCGACGGCAGGCCGCTGCCGACCGAGCTGGAATTGCAGGACGAGTACAGCGCCTCCCGCAACACCGTCCGCGACGCCGTCAAATGGCTGGTGACACGGGACCTCGTCTACACCCGATCCGGCCAGGGGACCTTCGTCAAGCAGCAGGCCGAGCCCTTCGTTACCAGGCTGACACCCGCTGGAAGCGCAGGCCTGGAGGAGAGCCGGACCTTTACTTCTGACGTTCTCAACAAGAGCCGCCAGCCGTCGGTGCCCCCGCCGCGAGTTGAGATTCTCCAGGCTGACGGCCAGACAGCACCCGGGCTGGGCCTGGCAGCCGGGGCCGCCATCGTCAGTCGTCATCAAGACCGCCTGATCGACGGCGTTCCCTACTCCCGGCAGACAACCTTCTACCCGATGCGACTTGCCGAGCAAGGCGCCATCCAGCTGCTCCAGGCCAGAGATATCGAGACCGGCGCGGTCCGCTATCTCAGGGATGAACTGGGTATCACCGAGGTCGGGCAGATCGATCAGATCGCGGTGCGGCCTCCGGACGCAGAGGAATCCGCCTTTTTCGGGATACCGGACGATGGCCGGATATCAGTGATCGAGTTCACCCGCACCGGCTACGACGAGTCCGGCATGCCTCTGCGCGTCACGGTCACGACTTACCCGGCTGACCGCAATCAGTTCGTTCTGACGTCCGGCGAGATTCCAAAACCCGCTCTGCCGTCTGATCCGGGGCCGAGAGCCGGCACCCGCTAAGCCGGCAGTCACCCGCGTACACCAGGTCCGGCCTGCGCTTTGCGGGCCATCCGTGCAGCAGCCGCAGGGAAAAGCCCGGCGGCAACATGTGACCGTGCCAGAGGAGGTGTGTCATGGCAAAGCGTTACGGCCGCCCGTCGCTGCAGTATCGCTACGAGCACTACGACCCATGCTGACGCCTGGGATCTGATTGCGGCAACGGCGCTCAGGACGCGTCCGGAGTGCCATGCATCCATATGCCGCCGGCGCTGGATCAGACTGAGAATCCGGCAGCGCCGGCAGCGACAGAACGCTACCCCGTGTGGTGACTACTGATACCCGGATCACCGCAAGATGCCTGCGGGGCAGCTGAGCAGAAGGCCGGTCTGGCCCCGCGGGGGTGGCTGGCTGTAACGACATTCCTCCCTTGCGCTACATACGGCTAGCGCACTGACGGCGGGCACCGGTCCGCCGCCCCAGGGCAGAGGAGGTGTCATGGCGAAGCGACACGGGCGGCCATCCGCTCAGTACCGGTACGAGCACTACGACCCCAGCTAGCCTGCCCAGCACCTGGCAGAATCCGGCCGCCGGTGCCGCGCTGCCGGTCCCGGCGGCCGGCCCGGCTGCCGATCCCGCTCGTTTGTTGCGGACAGTAAAATACTTGTCTATGCCGGATTGGCCGCTGGCACTCAGGCAGGCAGAAGCCACAAGCCTTGCCACGATTATCGGCATGATCGACAATGCCGCCGCCTGGCTGCGAACCATCGGCACCGACCAGTGGGCCCGGCCCTGGCCGGGCGCGGCCGACCGCAACGGCCGCATCCAGGCAGGCTTAGCCAGGCGCACGACCTGGATCTGCTGGGACCGGGACACTCCGGCAGCGACCCTGACCGTGGACCCTGAGCACGATCCGTACTGGTCAGCAGGCCCGCAGGAGCGGCGGGCGGTCTACGTGCACCGGCTGGTCGTAGCACATGAGTATGCCGGCCTCGGTCTGGGCGCCGCCCTGCTGAACTGGGCCGGGCGGGCGGGCGCAGACGAACGGCGCTTTCAGTGTCCGGGTCAGTGCCTGGACCACCAACACCCGCCTGCATGAGTACTACCGCGGCCAGGGTTTCTCGCTGCGCGGCTTTCACGCTGACGATGGCTATCCGTCGGCAGCACGCTTCGAGAAGCTGACGAGCGTTATTCCGTTCTGCTGGCCGCCGCTGGTCAGCGCACCGACCCGGCTTACCGCGTCCTGACGATCGTCGCGCTGCCGAGGACCGCATCGCCGTCGTAGAAGACCGCGGCCTGTCCGGGCGCGATGCCGCGGGCAGGCTCACGCAGGCTGATCCGGACCCCGCCGGCGGCAGGCACGCACACAGCCGGGTGGATCTCGCCGTGAGCGCGGAGCTGGACCAGGCAGTCGACCGGGCTGTCCGGCGGCAGGCAGCCTGACCAGACAGGCCTTCTCGCCTCTATCTCCAGCACCTCCAGTGCCTCGGCCGGGCCGACTGTCACGGTCCGGGATACGGGCTCGATGCTGAGCACAAATCTCGGTCGTCCGTCGGCAGCCGGCAGGCTGAGCCGCAGTCCCTTGCGCTGCCCGACGGTGAAGCCGTAGCTGCCATCGTGCTGGCCGACGACGGTGCCGTCCGCCTCGACGATGTCACCGGGCGCGCTGCCGAGCTGGCCCTGCAGGAAGCCCCTGGTGTCGCCGTCAGCGATGAAGCACACGTCGTGGCTGTCGGGCTTATCGGCGACCGCCAGACCCCGGTCCGCCGCCTCCTTGCGCACCTGATCCTTGGTGGTGTCGCCAAGCGGGAACATGGCCCTGCTCAGCTGGTCGCTGGTCAGCACAGCGAGAACATAGGACTGGTCCTTGGCCGCGTCCACGCTGCGGACGAGACGGGTCAGCCCGGCAGCACCGGGCACCGGCTCCAGCCGGGCGTGGTGGCCCGTGCAGACCGCGTCGAAGCCGAGTGCGACCGCACGGTCAAGCACGGCCGCAAACTTGATCTTCTCGTTGCAGCGCAGGCAGGGATTCGGCGTATTGCCGCGCGCGTACTCCGCCACGAAGTCCTCGACGACGTCGGCGTGGAACCGCTCAGCCATGTCCCAGACGTAGAACGGGATGCCGATGACGTCAGCAGCCCGGCGCGCGTCCCTGGCGTCCTCCAGGGTGCAGCAGCCGCGCGCCCCGGTGCGGTAGGAACTCGGGTTGCTGGACAGTGCCAGGTGGATACCGGTGACGTCATGCCCGGCCTCGGCGGCCCTCGCGGCCGCCACAGCCGAGTCGACGCCGCCGGACATGGCAGCGAGCACGCGCAGAGTAGTCATCCCGCTCCAGCATATGCAGACAGTCAGGCACGGGCAGTCAGGGACGGGCAGCCGCCCCCGATAGCTACCTGGCCGCGCGCCTGGCGCGGTCCACGACCTCGCCGATCACGGCGCCGAGCGCGTCCACGTCGGACTGCTCAGAGGAGTGGCCGAGCGAGAACCGGAGCGAGCCGCGGGCCCGCGCGTCGTCGGCGCCCATGGCAAGCAGGACGTGGCTTGGCTGCGCCACGCCTGCGGTGCACGCTGACCCCGTCGAGCACGCGATCCCGCGGGCGTCGAGCAGCATCAGCAGCGCGTCTCCCTCACATCCGGGAAAGGAAAAGTGCGCGTTACCGGGAAGTCGGCCTGGTCCTGGTGCTGCCCCGTTCAGGATCACGTCCGGTACGGCTGCGCTGACCTGGGCTACCAGGTCATCGCGCAGCGCCGCCAGCCGCTTGGCCTCGTCAGCGCGGCGCTCAGTCGCGGCCTGCACGGCGACCGCGAACGCGCGGATCGCCGGGACGTCGAGCGTGCCCGACCTGACATCGCGCTCCTGGCCGCCGCCGTGCAGCACGGGGACCGGCTTCGCGCCCCTGGCCAGCAGCAGCGCGCCGACGCCGACCGGACCGCCGATCTTGTGGGCGGTGATGGTGAGCGCGGTGGCACCCGATCCGGCCAGGCTGACCGGCAGCTGGCCTGCTGCCTGCACCGCATCGCTGTGGAACGGGATCTGATACTCGGCCGCAAGCCCGGCCAGCTCGGCGACGGGCTGCACGGTGCCGACCTCGTTGTTGGCCCACATCACGCTCACAAGGGCGACACTGGCCGGATCCTGCTCAATGGCGGCGGCGAGGGTGGCCGGGGTGACGACGCCGGCCTTGTCGACAGCCAGCCAGTCCGCGTCCGCGTCCTCGTGCTCCGCCAGCCAGCGAACGCTGTCCAGCACGGCGTGATGCTCGGCAGCCGCAGCCAGCACCCGGCGCCGGGCGGGGTCGGCAGCCGTAGCGTCCCAGTACAGGCCCTTGACGGCCAGGTTGTCCGCTTCTGTACCGCCGCTGGTAAAGACCACCTCGCTGGGCCTGGCCCCGTAGGCCTCGGCGATCAGCTCCCTGGACTCCTCCACCACCCGGCGCGCCCGGCGGCCCGCGTTGTGCAGGGATGAGGGGTTCCCGACCTGGGCCAGTTCCTCTGTCATCGCCGCCAGGGCGGCAGGCAGCATGGGCGTCGTCGCGGCGTGATCCAGGTAGGCCGGGACTGCCGGGGCCGTCCTGGAGTCCGGCACCGGCTCGCGCCCGGCTGCGTCGATATCAGACATGATGCGCCCCAGCCTAGTGGCGTTCCGGCTGGCATGACCGATCGCGGGCCGGTGAACCAGCCCGCCAGCGGCCTGCCGGTCGCCCTCAGGCCTCCGACCGCTTGGCGATCTCCTCGACCAGCTGGGGGACGACCTTGAACAGGTCGCCGACGACTCCGAAGTCGGCCAGCTCGAAGATCGGCGCTTCCGGGTCCTTGTTGACGACCATGATCGTCTTGGAGGTCTGCATGCCGGCCCGGTGCTGGATCGCGCCGGAGATGCCGATGGCCATGTAGAGCTGCGGCGAGACGGTCTTGCCAGTCTGACCGACCTGGAACTGATGCGGGTACCAGCCGGCATCGGTCGCCGCGCGGGACGCGCCCACGGCGGCGCCGAGGGAGTCAGCCAGTTGCTCGATCAGCGAGAAGTGCTCTCCGGACCCGAGACCCCGGCCGCCGGAGACCACGATCGACGCCTCGGTCAGCTCCGGCCGCTCGCCGCGCTCGGCCACGACCTTGCCGGTCACCCGGGCGGTCCTGGCGTCGTCGGTGACCGTGAAGCTGACCGGCTCGATCTCCGCGGCGCCGGCGGCGGCCTCGGGCGTCACCGCGTTCGGTCGCACGGCAATGATCGGCGTGCCCGTGCGCACACGGGACTGGACGGTGATCGCGCCGCCGAAGATCGACTGCTCCCCGGTCAGCCCGTCGCCCACGCCGGTCACGTCGGTCAGCACGCCCGAGCCGGTCTTCACCGCCAGCCGCCCTGCGACCTCACGGCCCTCGGAGGTCGCCGCTAGCAGCACCGCCGCGGGCGACTTCTCCGCGATCAGGTGCGCCAGCAGCTCAGCCTTCGGCGCCACGACGAAGTCCTCGTAGTCCGCGCTGTCCGCGACGTACACCTTCGCCGCGCCGAACTCGGCCAGCCGGGCCCGGGCAGCCTCAGCGCCCTCACCAGTCCACACCACCGACGGCTCGCCGTGCGCCCGCGCCAGCGTCAGCAGCTCGGTTGTGACCTTCTTGACGGTCTGGCCGTCGTGCTCGGCCAGTACCAGGATCTCAGCCATGTCGGATGCCTTCCGCGTCTGCCGTGGGGGTGCTCAGATGAACTTGCGCGACGCGAGGTACTCGGCCGCCTTGGCGCCGCCGTCTCCCTCATCGGTCACGATCGTGCCGGCCGCGCGCGGCGGCCGGTTCGCGAAGCTGACCACCTCGGTGGCGCTCGCGCCCAGGCCGGCCTCGCCGGCGTCGATGCCGAGGTCGGCCAGCGTCAGCTTCTCGACCGGCTTCTTCTTCGCCGCCATGATCCCCTTGAACGACGGGTACCGCGGCTCGTTGATCTTCTCGACCACGCTGACCACCGCGGGCAGCGTCGCCTCGACCGTGTCGTAGCCGTAATCGGCCTGCCGGTGAATGCTGATCTTCGAGCCGTCAGTCTCCACCTTGCTGGCGAACGACATCTGCGGGACGCCCAGCCGCTCGGACAGCATCGCCGCCAGCGTGCCCATCCGCGCATCGGTGGACTCCGAGCCCAGGATCACCACGTCGAACCCGGTGCGCTCCAGCACCTTCGCCAGCACCGCGGAGGTCACCAGGCCATCAGAGCCGCGCAGGGCATCGTCGCTCACGTGCACGGCCTTGTCCGCGCCCATGGACAGCGCCTTGCGGATCGCGTCAGCCGCCTTATCCGGGCCCATCGACACGATCGTGACCTCACCGCCGAGCGCCTCCTGCAGTCGCAGGCCCTCCTCGATGGCGTAGTCGTCAAGCTCGTTGATCACCGCGTCGGCAGCATCCCGGTCGAGCGTGCTGTCCTCGGCTCGCAGCTTCCGCTCCGACCAGGTGTCCGGTACCTGCTTGACCAAGACCACAATGTTCATGACCGGATGCCGACCTTCCCGTGTAGAACCTTCGTTCCGAGCATATGTTACTGATCAGTAGCGCCGTTATCCGGCCTGGCCAGGAGGCGTATGTGCGGCTGCCTGCCGTTCTGCGGCCTCCACGACGTTAGCCAGCAGCATGGCCCTGGTCATCGGGCCGACACCGCCGGGCATCGGCGCGAGGTAGCCAGCTACCCCGGCCACAGCAGGATCCACATCGCCGACCAGGCCCGCGTCGGTCCTGGTGATGCCGACGTCCAGCACCGCGGCACCGGGCTTGACCATGTCGGCAGTGAGCAGGCCCGGCCGCCCTGCGGCGACGACCACGATGTCCGCGGCGCGGGTATGCGCGGCCAGGTCCCTGGTGCCGGTGTGGCACTGCGTCACGGTGGCGTTCTCGCTGCGCCGGGTCAGCAGCAGCCCGAGAGCGCGGCCGACTGTGATGCCGCGGCCGATCACCGTCACCTCGGCCCCTGCGATCGGCACGTCGTAGCGGCGCAGCAGCTCGACGATGCCCTTCGGCGTGCACGGCAGCGGGCCGGGCTCGCCGAGCACGAGCTTGCCCAGGTTCGCGGGCGTCAGCCCGTCGGCATCCTTGTCCGGGTCGATCAGCGCAAGTACGCGCTGCGCGTCCAGGCCGGCCGGGAGCGGCAGCTGAACGATGTAACCGGTGCACGCCGGATCGGCGTTAAGCTCGGCGACGACATCCTCGACCTGCTGCTGGCTCGCGGCGGCGGGCAGGTCGCGGCGGATGCTGACGATGCCGACCTGCGCGCAGTCGCGGTGCTTGCCCGCCACATAGGACTGGCTGCCGGGGTCGTCACCGACCAGGACCGTGCCGAGTCCGGGCGTCAGGCCGGCCTCGGCCAGCTTCGCCACCCGGCTGGTGAGATCCTCGCGGATGGCCCTGGCAGTCGCCTTGCCGTCCAGAATGGTCGCAGTCATCGCGCGCTCATTCTGCCTGATGGCCGCCGTGATCCCGTAGCCGAGGCCCGGATAACCGGATTTCGTGAACTGAGCTCAGGAGGAGGTACCACCGTGGCGATCACCACCGTGGAGGTCATGTCGGTCCCGGTCAGCGATCAGGACCGCGCCCGCGCGTTCTACACCGACGTGCTGGGCTTCACCCTGGAGATGGACACCGAGTTTGCCGGCGGCGGCATGCGCTGGGTGATGCTCCGGCCGCCCGGCGGCGGGACGGCGATCACGCTGGTCAACTGGTTCGACGAGATGACGCCCGGCTTGCTGCGCGGCTCCGTGCTCGGCTGCGACGACATCGAGCCGACGGCCGCCAGCCTCAGGCAGGCCGGCGTCAGCTTCAACGAGGACGACATCGCCGAGGCGCCGTGGGGGCGGTATCTGACCTTCGCCGACCCGGATGGCAACGGCTGGGTGCTGCAGCAGACCAGGCATAATCTCGCCGGCTGATGCGGCGGCCGGCCTGCACAGCCTGCCGGCTGCCGCGGCCAGTGGTGCCGGTCAGTAGTGGCGGTCAGTGGTAGAAGTGCCGGACCCCGGTGAAGTAGAGCGCGACTCCGGCAGCTTCGGCGGCCGCGATCACCTCGTCGTCGCGCACCGAGCCGCCCGGCTCGGCAACGGCCCGGACGCCGGCGTCGGCCAGGATCTGGAATCCATCGGCGAACGGGAAGAAGGCGTCGCTGGCACCGACGGAGCCGGCTGCCCGCTCCCCCGCCCGTGTGACGGCGAGGCGGCAGGAGTCAACGCGGTTGACCTGGCCCATGCCGATGCCGACGCTGGCCCGCCCGGCGGCGAGCAGGATGGCGTTGGACTTGACCGCGCGGCAGGCCCGCCAGGCGAACTCCAGGTCGGCCAGCACCGCGGCATCGGCCGGGCTGCCGGCGACGAGCCGCCAGTTCGCCGCGGAGTCGCCCGGCTCGGTTCCGGTGTCGCTCGTCTGCATCAGCATGCCGCCGCTGACCTGCCGCCAGTCCAGGCCGGATGCGGCCGCGCCGGCCGCGCCGGCAGTCCCGGCGGCCGCCGCCCGAGCCGGAGCCGGAGCCGGAGCTGCGCACCGTAGCAGCCGCTGGTTCTTCTTCGCGGTCAGGATCTTCAGCGCGCCGGGCTCGAAGTCCGGCGCGATGATCACCTCGGTGAAGATCTCCGCGACCTGCGCGGCCATCTCCTCGGTCACAGTGCCGTTCGCCGCGATGACGCCGCCGAACGCGGACACCGGGTCGCAGGCATGCGCATTGCGATGCGCTTCCGCGAGGTCAGCGCCGAGCGCGATGCCGCACGGGTTGGCGTGCTTCATGATCGCGACGCACGGCTCGCTGAACCCGAACGCCGCCCGGCGGGCCGCGTCGGCGTCCACGTAGTTGTTGTAGGACATGGCCTTGCCGTGCAGCACCTCAGCCGCGGCGATCCCGCCGCCGGAGGCGCCCGAGCCGCCGGACCGCAGGTACAGGGCCGCGCGCTGGTGCGGGTTCTCGCCGTAGCGGAGCACATCCTTGCGCGTCCAGACAATGCCGGTCACGTCCGGCCAGCCGGTCTGCTCCGCCACCTCGTCCGGCGCGTAGACCGAGGCGAACCACGACGACACCGCGGCATCGTAGGCCGCGGTGTGCGCGTAGGCCTGAGCGGCCAGGCGGCGCCGCTCATCCAGGGTGAAGCCGCCATCCGTCAGCGCGGCCAGCACCTGCGGGTAGGCGGCCGGGCCGGTCACCACGGCCACGGTGGCGTGGTTCTTGGCACCGGCCCGGACCATCGCCGGGCCGCCGATGTCGATCTGCTCGACGCACTCCTGCGGGCTGGCGCCGCTGGCGACGGTCTGCTCGAACGGATAGAGATTGGACACCAGCAAGTCGAACGGCTCGATGCGCAGGCCGGAAGCTGCTCCCGGTGGCTGTCTTTCGCCAGGTCGGCCAGCAGTCCGGCGTGGACCGCCGGGTGCAGGGTCTTGACCCGGCCGTCCAGGCACTCGGGGAAGCCGGTCAGCTCCTCGACCGGCGTGACCGGGACGCCAGCCGCCGCGATCGTCGCCGCGGTGCTGCCCGTCGACACGATCTGCACGCCGGCCGCCTGCAGCGCTGCCGCCAGCTCGCTCAGTCCGGTCTTGTCGTAGACGCTGATCAGCGCCCGTCTGATTGCCACCCTGGTCAACTGCCCATCCTTACTATCCGGTCCTGCACGGTCCAGCCGTCGCGGACCATCCGGCCCACGGTGTCGACGACCAGCGACCGCTCGGCTACCTTGATCCGCTCGTGCAGCGTTTCCTCGTCGTCGCCGGCCAGCACGGGCACGGCCTGCTGGGCCAGGATCGGCCCGCTGTCCACGCCGGCATCGACCAGGATCACGCTGCAGCCGGTCACCCTGACCCCGAACAGCAGTGCGTCCCGCACGCTGTGCATGCCGGGGAACGACGGGAGCAGCGCCGGATGCGTATTGATCATCCGGCCGCCGAACCTGGTCAGGAACTCGGTGCCGACCAGCTTGAGAAAGCCGGCCGCGATGACCAGATCCGGCTCGAACGCCGCGCAGTCCGCCGCCAGCGCCTTATCCCAGGCGAACCGGTCGGGCGAGTCCTTCAGCCGCCGCACGAACGTCGGGATCCCGGCCGCCGCCGCCCTGGCCTCGCCGCCGGTGCCATCCCGGTCCGCGCCCACAGCCACGACCTGCGCGCCGAAGCCGGGATCCGCGCAGGCATCGAGAAGCGCCTGCAGGATGCTGCCGGTGCCCGAGACGAGCACGAGCAATCGCGACGGACTGACGGTGAGCTCCCTGGGTCTGGCGTGGCGGCCAGCCGGACGAGCCAGGCGGCCTGCGCGGGCGATCGCCCGGCGGCCTCAGCGTACCCCGCGGGTGGCCAGCCGCTTCCGCAGACCGGGCCGCCGGCGGCATGATGGCGCGCATGGCCGCCTCGCCCGGACAATCTGCCGCATGCCTGCTGTCGGGCCTGCGTGAGCAGCAGGACGCAATGACAGCGCAGCTTGCCGAGCTCGTCGAGGCCGAGACGCCCTCCGCGGACCGGCCGGCCTGCGAGGCAGGCGCCGCGACCGTGGCGGCGATCGCCGGGTCCGTGCTGGGCGAGGCGGGCGAGCTGGTGCTGGCAGGAGGCCGGCCGCACCTGCGCTGGCGGTGGCCGGCTGAGCCCGGCCGTCCGCCGCTCGTGCTGATCGGGCACTTCGACACGGTCTGGCCGCTCGGGACCCTGGCGCGCTGGCCGTTCAGCGTCGATGCGGCGGCCGGGACGGCGACCGGCGCAGGACGGCCGGGATCGAGATTCTGCTGACCAGCGACGAGGAGATCGGCTCGCCCGCCAGCCGCCCGCTGATCGAGGAAGCCGCCAGGCGCGCGACGGCCGCAATGATCCTCGAGCCGTCGGCACTCGGAAAAGTCAAGACCATGCGGAAGGGAACGGGCTTTTATCACCTCGCGGTCACCGGCCGGGCCGCGCATGCCGGACTGGAACCAGAGAAGGGGGCCAATGCCCTGATCGCGCTCGCGGAGCTGATCGGACGGCTTGGCGCCATCGCGAGGCCCGAGCTCGGCACGTCCGTCACGCCGACAGTCGCGGCCGCTGGGACGGCCGCTAACGTGGTGCCGGCCGGGGCGCATGCGGACATCGATGTCCGGGTAGCCGATCCGGCGGAAGCCAGCCGCGTCGACGCGGAACTGCGCGCCCTCACGACAGCTGTTCCCGGCACCAGGCTCACCGTGTCCGGCGGCCCGAACCGGCCGCCGATGCCATGGCAGGCCACCGAAGCGCTGTTCGGCGTGGCCCGGGCGGCAGCCGCGGACCTGGGCATCCCCCCGCTCGCCGGCACTGCGGTCGGCGGCGGGTCAGACGGCAACTTCACGGCCGCGGCCGGCTGCCCCACTCTCGACGGACTCGGTGCTGTGGGCGACGGCGCCCACGCCGAGGGCGAGTACGTGCTGCTCGCGGCGATGCCCGAGCGGGCGGCGCTGCTGGCCGCCCTCATCGGACGACTGCGGACCGGCAGCTGAGCCAGCGTCGGCGGATCAGCGCGGCGCTGATTGAAACAGCGCTGACTGAGGCAGTGCCGAATAGGGGAGTGCCGAATTAGGGGAGTGCCGAATTAGGGGAGTGCCGAGGGGCCAGCCGGGCCGCGCCGCTGCGCCGGCGGGTCGCCGGCCCACGGGTCCACGTAAATCACGTGTCCCGAGTCCGCGCCGCCGTCTGCCATCCGGTCCGCAGCCTCGCCCGCGCTGCCGTGCGGACCGCCGGCCGCAGGGCCGGGTTGCGCCGGGATGCGGGCGTCCGCGCCGCGCCACGCAGCCGCAGTGACCGACATCCGCGGCAGCGCCCCGGCCCGGCGCAGGGCGACATAGTTCGCCAGGCCGGCCGCGGCGGCTGCGGCGATGCCAATCTCCAGCGCGGACACCGCGCCGGTCTGCCAGGCCGAGGGCCCGACCGCCGACAGCCTGCCGTCGCCGAGCGGTCCGCCGGACGCCGCTGCCAGCAGGCCGAGCAGGACGCCGGACAGCGCGCCGCAGGCCAGTCCCCACAGCGGCGCGGCGTCCAGGGCCAGGGCGGGCGCGGCCCGGACGAGCAGCAGCCCGCCCAGGGCGCCGGCCAGGTAGGGCAGGGCGAGTACGGTCGGCTCGATCCAGCCCGGCATCGCGCCGTGCAGTCCGGGCGGCAGCGCTGCCAGGATCGGCAGGGCGGGCAGCTGGGTGAGCGCGGACCCGGTCGGGGCCACGACCGTGCCGGCCCCGAACGCGAATCCGGGTCCGAGGGAGAACGCGATTGCCCAGATCACCGCGTTCGGCAGGTAGCCGAGCTGGAGCAGGAGCAGGAGCACCGTGCCGATCGCGCCCGGCGCGAGATCGCGCTGCAGCGTGCCTGCCTCATGCAGATGGGCGATCAGCGAGAGACCGGCCAGCAGCGCTCCGGCCGCGACAAGCGTGCCGAGGGCGCCGGCCACGCCGACCACGACGGATCGCGGTCGCTGCGGCAGCAGCCGGATGAGCTGCGACCAGGGAGCGAGCGCCCTGGCGCCGCCGAGGCCCGACGCTGCGAACGCTAGCAGCAGGCCGTACGTCACGGCCTGCGGGACCGACGATGATTCTGTGGGGGACCTGCTGGCCAGCGCCAGCACTCCGGTCAGCACCGCGTAGGGCACGGCGACACAGATAGCCGCGTAGCCCACGTGCCGAAGGCGCCGCACCTGGCCGGCCCGGACGACGAAGCGCCCGGCCCGCCAGAGCAGCGCTCCGGGCAGGGCGAGCAGGCCGAGCGGCAGCAGGCCGATCCGTCCGGCCCCGCGGAAGGTGAAGCCAACGTGCTGGCCGACCAGCCAGAGCGCAGCGGCGGTGCGCAGCACGGCCGGAAGGCCGGTGCCCGCATGCGGCGCCGCTATCCAGCCGATCAGCACGAGCATTGTCACGGCGGCCAGGCCGGTGCCCGTCACCGCGGCCGCGGCCAGAGCGCCAGTGGTCAGCAGCGGGCGCTGAGTGGCCGCGGGGTCGTCGGCCGACCCCGCGCTGCCGGGATCAGGCGTACCAGCGGGGCGAGCACCGACGGCGGAAGCAGTCACAAGACTCAACCCTGGCAATCCGGCGCGCTTGGGCTGCGGAGGCGCGCCGGTTACGCGCCCTGGCAGTTTCAGCCCAAACTCGCCCGTCTTATCCGGGTTCGGGCGCAGGAAACTGTCAGGGTGCGCGGCCGGGCCGTCAGGCAGCCCGGCCCACGCTCGTGCCCTGGTCAGCCGGTCTGGTCAGCCGGCCTGGTCAGCCTGGCTCAGCCTGGAGAGTGTCGCGCACCAGCCGGGCCGTCTCGCTGGGCGTCCGGCCGACTCGCACCCCGACCTTCTCGAGCGCTTCCTTCTTCGCCTGGGCGGTGCCGGCCGAGCCGGAGATGATCGCGCCGGCGTGGCCCATGGTCTTGCCCTCCGGCGCGGTGAACCCGGCCACGTACGCGACGACCGGCTTGCTCACGTTCTTCTCGATGAACGCTGCCGCTCGCTCCTCGGCGTCGCCGCCGATCTCGCCGATCATCACGATCGCCTCGGTATCCGGGTCGTCCTCGAAGGCCCTGAGGCAGTCGATGTGGGTGGTGCCGATGATGGGGTCGCCGCCGATGCCGACCGCGGTAGTGAAGCCGATGTCGCGAAGCTCGTACATCATCTGGTAGGTCAGCGTGCCGGACTTGGACACCAGCCCGATCCGGCCCTCCGAGGTGATGTCGGCCGGGATGATGCCGGCGTTGGACTTGCCTGGCGAGGCGACGCCCGGGCAGTTGGGGCCGACGATCCTGGTGACGTTCCCCTTGTCGACCGCGTAGGCCCAGAACCCGGCAGTGTCATGCACCGGGACGCCCTCGGTGATCACGATCACGAGCGGCATCTGCGCGTCGATCGCCTCGATGACGGCGTCCTTGGTGCCGGCTGGCGGCACGAACACGACCGAGACATCGGCTCCGGTCGCCTCCATCGCCTCGCCGACCGTGGCGAAGACGGGCACCTCCCGGCCGGACAGGTCGACCGTCTGGCCGGCCTTGCGCGGGTTGGTACCGCCGACGACGTTCGTTCCGGCCGCGATCATCCGGGCACCGTGCTTGCGTCCCTCGGAGCCGGTGATGCCCTGCACGATGATCTTGCTGTCGGCGTTCAGGAAGATCGCCATGTCATGCTCCGTTCGCGGCCGCGGCGGCCAGCTCGGCGGCGCGCCGCGCCGCATCGTCCATCGTGGCCACCTGCTCGACCACCGGCAGCCCGGCGTCGGAGAGTATGCGCCGACCCTCGGCCGCGTTGTTGCCGTCCAGCCGGACGACTATCGGGTGCCGGACCGGCTCGCCCCGCTCGGCCAGCAGCGCCATGGCCGACACGATGCCGTTGGCCACCGCGTCGCAGGACGTGATGCCACCGAACACATTGACCAGCACGCTGCGCACGCTCGGGTCGGACAGCACGATGTCCAGGCCGTTCGCCATCACCTCGGCTGACGCGCCGCCGCCGATGTCCAGGAAGTTGGCCGGCCGGATGCCGCCGAACTCCTCGCCCGCGTAGGCCACGACGTCCAGCGTGGACATGACCAGGCCGGCCCCGTTGCCGATGATGCCGACCGAGCCCTCCAGCTTCACGTAGTTCAGGTGCCTGGCCCTCGCCCGCGCCTCCAGCGGATCGACAGCTCCCGGGTCGGCGAACTTGTCCCAGTCCTGCCGGAACGCCGCGTTGTCGTCGAGCGTGACCTTGGCATCAAGCGCGACGACCCTGCCGTCCCCGGTGTAGACGAGCGGATTCACCTCGACCAGGGTCGCGTCCTCGTCAGTGAACACTGCCCACAGGCGCTCGGCGAGGTCGGCCGCGGCCTCCTGCGCCTCCTCCGGAACAGGCCGGCCCGGACGATCTCCAGCGCCTTCGCGTGGTCAACGCCGGTCAGCGGGCTGACCCGAATCCGCGCCAGCGCGTCCGGCCGCTCGCGGGCGAGATCCTCGACCTCCATGCCGCCCTCGACCGTGCACATGGACAGGAACGTGCGGTCGGCCCGGTCCAGCAGGAAGGAGAGGTAGAACTCGCGGGCGATGTCAGTGTCCTCGGCAACCAGGACGGAGTGCACGGTGTGGCCCTTGATGTCCATGCCGAGGATCCGGCCGGCTTTCTCCTGCGCCTCATCCGGGGTGTCGGCCAGCTTCACGCCGCCGGCCTTGCCGCGGCCGCCGGTCTTCACCTGCGCCTTGATGACCACCAGCGGCCTGGCGCCGGGCTTGGCCGCCGCGAACTCCCCGGCAATCTGCCTGGCCTCATCCGCGGTGGTGGCTACCTTGCCCTGCGGAATCGGGACGCCGTACTCGGCGAACAGCTCCTTCGCCTGGTACTCGAACAGGTCCACTCGCGTCCGTCCTTCGTGCTCGGGAATCGGTGCGGCGCGCCCGCGCCCCGCGGCTGGAAGCCTAGTGCGGCCGGTCCCGTCGCGGTCAGCTGGGTAGCGGGCACCCGTGCCGGCCGCGGACCGGACGATCAGCCGACTGGCTCGGCGCTTCCCAGCTCCGAGTGCACCCAGTCCACGATCTCGGTCGTCGTCGCGCCAGGCGTGAAGATCCTGGCCACGCCCATCTGCTTCAGCTCAGCGATATCAGCATCGGGGATGATCCCGCCGCCGAACACCGTGATGTCGGTGGCGTCCCGCTCGCGCAGCAGCTCCAGGACGCGGGCGAACTGCGTCATGTGCGCGCCGGACAGGATCGACAGGCCGATAGCGTCGGCATCTTCCTGCAGCGCGGCCGACACGATCTGCTCCGGGGTCTGATGCAGCCCGGTGTAGATCACCTCGACGCCCGCGTCGCGCAGCGCCCGCGCCACCACCTTCGCGCCGCGGTCATGACCATCCAGGCCAGGCTTGGCGATGATCACCCGGATACTGCTCATGGAACCTCCGACCACCGGCTCAGCATGCTGCCGACATAACGGGCAGCCACTGCTCAGCGTAACCGGGACGCACGCCAGCGGCCGAGCCGCGGTGAGCAATCTCACCCGCGGCCCGGCCAGGGAACGTCTCCGGTGCGGGAACGGCAGCGCCGCTCAGGCCGCGAGCGCGGCCGTCAGCCCGTCGAGGTAGCGCTCCAGCTGACTGCCGCCGGGGTCGTAGTCAGGGTTCACCTCGGTCAGGACCAGCCCGGCACACGACGGGTCAGTCAGTAGTACCCGCAGGCACGGCACGACGTCCTCGAGCCGGACTCCGGAGTTGTAGTGCGGGAAGTTGCCGAGCGGCAGGTCGCCCGAGTCGACAACGTCGACATCGAAGTGCACGATCATCGGGCCGCCGCCATCCAGGGCCGCTAGCGCGGTGCGGGCGGCCGCCTGCGGGCTGGTGGCCAGGGCAGGACCCTCGGTGACGCTCACGCCCCGGTCGGCCAGGAACGCGCGGCCCTCGTCATTCAGTTCATGCGGGTCGCAGCCGACCATCGCGAGCCGCGCCGGGTCGAGCAGCGGCACCTCGCCTGCCAGGCCGGTCAGCTCAGGTTCGCCCTGGCCCAGCAGGTGCGCGATACCACTGGCGTCCAGGATCCCGGATGGATCGGGCTCCAGACTGCCGAGGTCGGCATCGCCGTCGACGTAGGCCAGGCCGGCACCGGGATCGACCCGCCGGAAACCGGCCACGACGCCCAGCGTGATCGTGCAGTCGCCGCCGATGACGAGCGGACGCCGTCCGGCCCGCACCTCGCTCGCCACCGCGTCAGCCACGGAACGCGCGACCGCGACGACCGAGCTCAGGTTCCTGGCGCCCGGATGCTCGTGATCCACCTGAAAGACGGCGCCCGGCAGATCACCGGCGTCCCGAACGTCAGCGCCGGCCGCCCGGATCCGGCCGGCCAGGCCGTGCGCGCGCAGAGCGGCCGGCGCCCGGTCCTGTCCGGCGTGATGAGCCCCGGCACTAGTCGGCACTCCGATGATCGTCCAGTCGGTCCTGCTCTGCGTCGCGCCCATGACGCGCCTCCCGTCTGCGGCTGCAGCGCCCGCGCCCGTTGTCGCGCAGGGCGTGTGCCGCGTCACCATCTTTCTTTGTTTGATGGTTACGAACCTACCCCGGCAGGGTCCGACTATGCAACCGGCATGCGTAGAATGATGGTGACGCGACAAGCAGGGAGGTTCGCCATGCCAGCTGCGCCAGTGCGAAGCCGCGGCAGCGATCAGCGCGGTCCGGCCGGCGACCCGCACATCGGCCAGGCACCGGGAGCCCTCGCGACCGTGCAGGCCTTCGTCAACACGCTGGACATCGAGCAGGGCACCGAGGATCTCTCGTCCCCGGCCGCGCTCGACCGCTGGCTGGCGGACGCGGGCCTGACGGACGAGCCGGGCACCGGATCAGGCACGCCAGCCGGGCACTCAGGACCGGCCAGGACCGCGGCCCGCCCGGCGCCAGCGACGTCAGGGCCGGCCGACCTCTCGCTGGCGCTCGACCTTCGCGAGGCACTGCGTGACGTACTCCGCTCGCACGTGCGACGTGCGGACACGGACGCCGCCGTACGGCTGGCGGAGATCTCCGCGGCCACGCAGCCCCGGCTGACCGCAGCCGAGGACGGCAGCCTGCGAGTAGTGGCCGGCACCGGCGGCAGCCTCGGCGCCCTCACCCGCGTGCTGCTGATCGCCGCGGAGGCGGAAACGCTCGGCACCTGGCGCCGGCTCAAGGTGTGCAGCGCAGACGACTGCCAGTGGGCGTTCTACGACCGGTCCCCGACGCGGAGCGGCTGCTGGTGCAGCATGCAGATCTGCGGCGCGCGCGCTAAGTCGCGGGCGTACCGCAGCCGGGCGGCGAAGAACGCGTCGCCGCGCTCCCGCTGACCGTGCCGTGCGCGCTGACTGCCGTGCCCGCGGGCCGCTGACTGCCGTGCCCGCTGGCCGCGGCGTGCTTGCCGGCCTGGCCCGTGCTAGAACGTTGGCCGTGGCTGATTACCTGGTCGTGCCGCCGGGCGGCGGCGAGCAGCTGCTGGTGCGCGGCAGCACGCTTGAGTTCAAGGCGGTGGCGGAGACGACCGGCGGCGCGTTCTCGCTGCACGAACGGCAGATTCCGGCTGGCGGCCGCCGCCCGCCCGCGCACGTGCACCCGGACCGGGCCGAGGCCTTCTGGGTGCTGGACGGCTCGGCGGAGTTCGAGCTCGACGGCGAGCTGACCGTCGCAGCCGCCGGCAGCTTCGTCCTCGTGCCCGGCGGCGTGACGCACACGTTCGGCGCGACGGCGGACGCGCCAGCGCGCGTCCTCGTGCTGCACGCACCCGCGCTCGACGGCTACTTCCGCGACCTGGCGGTCCTGTGGTCGGGCGCGGAGCCGCCCGGCCGTGACGACGAGCTCGCGCTCATGCGCCAGCACGGCATGCGCCCGGTCTAGCCGCTACAGCTTCTCGATCGGCGCGTACCGCAGCACCAGGTGCTTGATGCCGTAGTCGCTGCCAAAATCGATCTTCGCTTCCGGGTCGTCGCCGCGACCCTCGACGGACAGCACGGTGCCGAGCCCGTAAGAGTCGTGGTTCACCCGGTCCCCCGGCTGCAGCGACGGAACCGGCCGGTTGCCGATCGCGCGCACGCCGGGCCGCCGGGCCAGCCGCTCCGAGGCAGGCTGCGTCGCCGCCGACTCGTCCCGGCGCCACTCGATCAGGCCGGCCGGGATCTCGGTCAGGAACCGGGACTGCCGGTGATAGCTCGGCCGGCCAAACCAGGTACGGGTCGCCGCCCTGGTGACGTACAGCCGCTCCATCGCCCGGGTGATGCCAACGTAGGCAAGACGCCGCTCCTCAGCCAGCTCCCGCTCGTCGCCCATGGAGCGCTCGTGCGGGAACACGTTTTCCTCCAGCCCGGTCAGGAACACCACCGGGAACTCCAGGCCCTTGGCCGTGTGCAGGGTCATCAGCGTGACCATGCCGCCGTGATCCTCCCCGTCCGGGATCTGATCGGCATCGGCCACCAGCGACACCTGCTCGAGGAACTCGGCCAGCGTCCCGCCCGGATTGCGGGCGTCGAACTCGCGGGCGACCGAGACCAGCTCGGTCAGGTTCTCGATCCGGCTGGCGTCCTGCAGGTCCGAGGACGCCTGCAGTTCCGCGACGTAACCGGTGCGGTCGAGCACGGCCTCGGCCAGATCGCCGGCCGGGGCGCCCGCCTCGGCCATCTCCCGCAGCGAGCCGATCAGCTCGTTGAACCCCTCGATCGCGCGAGCCGACCTGGCCGCCAGCCCCGGCACGTCGTCCGGCCGGGCCAGCGCGGCCGCGAAGCTGATCCGGTCCCGGCTGGCCAGCGCGGCTACGCACTCTTCGGCCCGGTCGCCGATCCCGCGCCGGGGCGTGTTCAGCACCCGGCGCAGCGATACCTCGTCGCCCGGATTCGCCACCAGCCGCAGGTAGGCGAGCAGGTCGCGGACCTCGCGGCGCTCGTAGAAACGGACGCCGCCGACGACCTTGTACGGCAGCCCGGAGCGGATGAACACTTCCTCGAACACACGGGACTGGGCGTTCGTCCGGTAGAAGACGGCCACCTCGCCCGGCGGGGCTTCGCCCGCATCGGCGAGCCGGTCAACTTCCTCAGCGACGAAAGCGGCCTCGTCGTGCTCGCTGTCGGCGACGTAGCCGGTAATCGGCGGCCCGTCGCCGGCGTCGGACCACAGGTTCTTCGGGATCCGGCCGGGATTGCGGGAGACGACGGCGTTGGCCGCGGCCAGGATGTTCTGAGTCGAGCGGTAGTTCTGCTCGAGCAGAATGACCCGCGCGCCCGCGAAGTCGCGCTCGAACTCCTCGATGTTCCTGATCGTGGCGCCGCGGAAGGCGTAGATCGACTGATCGGCGTCGCCGACGACCACCAGCTCGGCCGGCGACTCGCCGCCCGCCCCGGCCAGCTCCCTGACCAGCGTGTACTGCGCGTGGTTGGTGTCCTGGTACTCGTCCACCAGCACGTGCCGGAAGCGCTTGTGGTACTCGGCGGCCAGGTCCGGGAACGCCTGCAGCAGGTTGACGGTGACCATGATCAGGTCGTCGAAGTCCATCGCGCCCGCGGCGACCAGCCGGCGCTGGTACTCGGCGTAGGCCTCGCCCAGGGCCTTCTCCCGGTACCCGCTGGCTTTCGCGAGCACGGTCTCGTAGTCGATGAGCTCGTTCTTCAGGTTGGAGACCTGGTTGATCATGCCCTTGGGCGGAAAGTACTTCGCATCGAGCTCGAGCTCGCGGCATACCAGCGCCATCAGCCGCTGCGAGTCCGCCTGGTCATAAATGGAGAAACTGGACGGGTAGCCAAACCGCCTGGCCTCCCGGCGCAGGATCCGCACGCAGGCCGAGTGGAAGGTCATCAGCCACATGGACCGCGCCCTGGCCCCGGTCAGCAACGCGGCCCGGGCGGCCATCTCGCCGGCCGCCTTGTTCGTGAAGGTGATGGCGAGAATCTCGCTGGGCGCGACGTCGCGCTCCGCCAGCAGATAGGCGATCCGGTGGGTCAGCACCCGGGTCTTGCCCGAGCCGGCGCCGGCCACGATCAGCAGCGGGCTGCCCTCGTGCAGCACGGCAGCGCGCTGCTGCGGGTTCAGCCCGTCCAGGAGAGATTCGGCAACGACCGCGGTCACCCGCCTAAGCCTAGGCGGTGCCGCCGACAGCCGCGCCGGTCGCGGGCAGCCGCGGCCGGCAACTGCTCGTTCCCGTCCTGACCTGGCGCACGCGCGGCGTCATCCGGTCAGGTACCGGATGACGCCGGCGTGCGCGCTTCGCTCGCCTTACTCGTCCGGGACCAGCGTGGGCGTGGACCTGGTGAGCGTCTGCTTGCGGAAGAAGGCCGGCATCGTGAACCGCAGGATCAGGAAGACGATCAGGCCGGCCAGCCAGGACAGGATAACGATGACGGCCACGCCGCCCACCTGCCAGTGCAGGCCAGGCACCGTGAACTTGGTATAGGACGCCTCGTTCGCATCGGTGACGCTCCAGTCCAGGTACATGCTCCAGCCGCCGAGGAACCAGAGGATGACACCGCCGATCAACGGCAGTATCCCCTGCATCCACAGATTCCTGGCGCTGCTGGTCAGATTCCGCCGGTAGTACCAGACGCAGGTGAAGCCGGTCAGGCCGTAATAGGTGGCGATGAAGACACCGCAGCTGGTCACCGCGTCAGCGATGACCTGGCCGCCGGACATGTAGTTGAAGGCCGCATACAGCACGATCGAGATGCCGCCCATCACCAGCGTCGACACCGTCGGGGTCAGGTACCGCGGGTGCATCTTGGCAAACGACTCCGGCAGCGCCTTGTACGTGGCCATGGACAGCGTTGTCCGGGCCGTCGGCAGGATCGTCGTCTGAGTCGAGGCAGCGGCTGAGGACAGCACCATGATCAGGAGCAGCCGGTAGAAGACATTACCGACGGTGCCGGCGCCGAAGACCGCATGGCCGAGCACGGACAGCACGTCACTGGAGTTGTTCGGGTTGGCCAGGCCGATTCCCTTGGTGCCGATGCCGGCGAACGACTGCGCGCCGAAGATCGCGATGCCGTAGGTGACGACCAGGATGATCGTGGACAGGATCGCCGACCGGCCGGGCGTCTTGGCCGGGTCCTTGGTCTCCTCGTTCACCGACAGGGCGGTGTCCCAGCCCCAGTAGATGAACACCATCAGGATCAGGCCGGCGGCGAACGCGCTGAAGGACAGGCCGGACGGGCTGAGCCAGGACCAGCTCGGCTGAATGGACACTGAGGGATGGTGACCGGAGCCCACCCTGATGAGCGCGACCACCGACAGCACCAGCAGCATCGTGATCTCGATTGAGAGCAGCGCCTTCTGGAACGTGGCCGAGACCTCGATGCCGCGGTAGCAGATGTAGGTCATGGCGACGATCCACAGCACGCCGGTCAGCAGCACCCAGCCGCTGGCCGGGTTCGAGCCGATGCCGTTGGCGTTGAACAGCAGGAAGATGTACTGTCCCGCGACCTGGGCCAGGCTCGCCATGACCAGGATGTCGGCGGCTACGATGGCCCAGCCGCCAGCCCAGCCTGTCTTCGGCCCGAACGCCCTGGTGGCCCACGTGAACGTTGTGCCGCAGTCGGGGTCAGCCTTGTTGAGCTCGTTGTAGCCGATCGAGGTCAGGATCATCGGCACGAACGCTGCGATCGCCACCAGCGGTGACTTCAGGCCGACCGCGAGCACGATAAATCCGAGCGTCGCGGCCAGGCTGTAGGCCGGCGCAACTGATGCCGTCGCGATGACCGTGCTCGAGATCAGGCCAAGTGCCCCGGTCTTCAGGCCCTTTTCCGTGGCCTCTTCTTGCGGCTGGATATCCGAAACAGCCATGCCCACCCCTTAACTCGGTCTGCCCACTGCCGGCCGGTGAGTCTCATACAGCACGGCCGGCAGAGGCCGCCGACCCTGGTTAGCGGTCAATATACACAGAACAGTCGTTACTGCCCGGATAAGCTTCGGAGCACGGTTCTAGCATGCTCTGTGCCTGCGGGCAACGGTTTCAGTTGTAATGTGCACGAAATGCAACTGGTCCCGTCGGTTGCCCGGCATGCCAGAGGGCTAGGATCGCTGCATGCGCATACTCCTAGTGGGGGCTGGCGGAGTAGGTACGGCTTTCGCCCGTATTGCCGCCCGCCGTCCATTCGCTGAGCTGATCATCGCAGATTACGACCTGGCCAGGGCACAGCATGCGGCAGCCGCCAGGGACTCGTACACGGCCGTCCAGCTGGATGCCAGGGACCAGGCGGCCACAGCGGCCCTGCTGGCTGAGCACCGCTGCGACGTACTGATGAATGCGACCGACCCGCGGTTCGTGATGCCGCTCTTCCGGGCCGCGCTCGCCGCGCGGGTGAACTACCTGGACATGGCCATGTCCCTGTCCCGGCCGCATCCGGACGAGCCGTACGCGAGGACCGGCGTCAAGCTCGGTGATGAGCAGTTCGCCATGGCCTGGCAGTGGGAGGAAGCGGGCAAGCTCGCGCTGGCCGGGATCGGGGTCGAGCCGGGACTGTCCGACGTGTTCGCCCGGTATGCCGCGAACGAGCTGTTCAGCGAGATCGACGAGGTGGGCGTCCGGGACGGCGCGAACCTGACCGTGGCCGGCTACGATTTCGCGCCGACGTTCTCCATCTGGACCACGATTGAGGAGTGCCTCAACCCGCCGGTGATCTGGGAGAAGGAGCACGGCTGGTTCACCACTCCGCCGTTCAGCGAGCCGGAGACCTTCACGTTCCCGGCTGGCATCGGCCCGGTCGAGTGCGTGAACGTCGAGCACGAGGAGGTGCTGCTCATCCCGCGCTGGGTCGACGCCAAGCGCGTCACCTTCAAGTACGGCCTCGGCGAGGAGTTCATCGGCGTCCTGGAGACCCTGCACAAGCTCGGGCTGGACTCTACTGACCCGGTCAGCGTCGGCGGCAGCCGGGTGTCGCCGCGTGACGTCGTCGCCGCCTGCCTGCCTGACCCGGCCACGCTGGGCGACAAGATGAGCGGCCTGACCTGCGCCGGAACGTGGGTCACCGGCACCGGCAAGGACGGCCGGCCGCGTGAGGTGTACCTGTCCCACGTGGTCGACAACGCGCAGACCATGGCCGACTACGGCTCGCAGGCCGTGGTCTGGCAGACCGCGGTCAACCCGGTCGTCGCCCTCGAGCTGATCGACTCGGGCGCCTGGTCGGGCGCCGGCCTGCTCGGCCCCGAGGCGATGCCGCCGCAGCCCTTCCTTGACCTGCTGACCGAGTACGGCTCACCGTGGACGTGCGAGGAACGCACGCCGGCCGGCGCCTGAGAACCCCGGAAGAACAACCCCACACCCCTTTACGACGGGAACGGAGTCAACCGTGGCTAATGACCTCCAGAACTTCATCGGTGGTCAGTGGACTGACCTGGCCTACGACAAGCGCGCCGATCTGATCGACCCCAGTACCGGGGAGGTCTTTGCCACCGCGCCTGTCTCCGGCGAGGCCGAGGTCGATGCGGCGTTCCGCTCGGCCGCCGACGCCTTCCCCGGCTGGCGCGACTCAACTCCGGCCGAGCGGAGCCTCGCCCTGCTGCGGATCGCGGACGCGATTGAGGCCAGGGCTGACCAGTTCGTCAAGGCCGAGTCGCAGAACACCGGCAAGCCGCTCGCGCTGACGGCCTCGGAAGAGATCCCGCCGATGGTCGACCAGATCCGGTTCTTCGCCGGCGCCGCGCGGATGCTCGAGGGGCGCTCGGCCGGCGAGTACCTGTCCGGCTTTACGTCGTTCATCCGGCGCGAGCCCATCGGCGTCTGCGCGGCGGTCACGCCGTGGAACTACCCGATGATGATGGCCGTGTGGAAGTGGGCGCCCGCGCTGGCGGCCGGAAACACCATGGTGCTCAAGCCGTCGGACACCACGCCGTACTCCACGCTGCTGATGGCCGAGCTGATGAGCGAGTTCCTGCCGGCCGGCGTCTTCAACGTCGTCACCGGTGACCGCGACACCGGCCGCGCGCTGGTCTCGCACAAGATCCCGCAGATGGTGTCGATCACCGGGTCCGTGCGGGCCGGCATCGAGGTGGCCCGGGCCGCGGCAGCCGACCTGAAGCGCGTCCACCTGGAACTCGGCGGCAAGGCCCCGGTCATCGTCTTCGATGATGCGGACCCGGAGAAGGCCGCCGAGGCGATCGCGATCGCGGGCTACTTCAACGCGGGCCAGGACTGCACCGCGGCCACCCGGGTGCTGGCCGGACCGCGCATTCACGACGACTTCGCCGCGGCGCTGGCCGAGCAGGCCGCAGCGCAGGTAACCGCCGGCCCGGACAACGAGGACGCGACCTACGGGCCGCTGAACAACGCCAGCCAGCTCGACCGGGTGACCGGGTTCATCTCGCGGCTGCCTGACCACGCCCGTGTCCTGGCCGGCGGCAGCCGCGTCGGCGACCGCGGCTACTTCTACTCAGCCAGCGTGGTCGACGGCCTCCGGCAGGACGATGAGATCATTCAGAACGAGATCTTCGGCCCGGTCATCACCGTGCAGCAGTTCAGCGACGAGGACGAGGCGCTGCGCTGGGCCAATGGCACGCAGTACGGGCTGGCATCGTCAGTCTGGACGTCTGATCACGGGCGGGCCATGCGGATGGCGCGGTCGCTGGACTTCGGCTGCGTCTGGATCAACACGCACATTCCGCTGGTCGCGGAGATGCCGCACGGCGGGTTCAAGCACTCGGGCTACGGCAAGGACCTGTCGATGTACGGATTCGAGGACTACACCCGGGTCAAGCACGTGATGTCCGCGCTGGATTAAGGTCGCGGTGGTGCTGGCCCGCTGCGCGGCGGGCTGGCCCACGCCGCAGCAACCTGGCGTTATCCTGCCCGTTGCGGGTGGGACGGCCAGTTTGCATTGGCGACGTTACGCCCGCTGCCGCACCGGGCCAGCAGCACCGCTCAACCTCCAGCTGTGGGTTAGTTACGGCGGGAGCGGCGGCGGCGCAGGCCGAATAGCACCAGCAGGACCGCGATCACGGCGGCCGCGGCCGGAACGGCGCGCTTGAGCACGGGCAGGCCCGCGACATCGAGCAGGTCGATCGCGTCGTTGTCCGGCGGCTGCCAGACTGGCGCCTGCTCTCGCTCTGGCGGCTGCTGGGCGGCGGATGACTCGTGCCGCGCCGGGTGCAGCTGGGTAACCTCGGCGAGGTCGCCGTTGTCGGTCCCGGCGTGCCTGCCCACGACGCCGCGGTCGCCGTTCGCGTCCGCGGCTGCACTGCTCGTCCCAGCCTCGGCGTCGGCGAGCGCCAGGCCGCGGTCAGCCAGCTTCGTCCTGATGTCGGTCAGCGACGCCGGGCCGACACCGTCGATGGCACGCAGCTGCTGCTCGGTCCGCCTGGTCAGATCGCCGAGAGTCTGGATCCCGTCGTGGCGCAGGCTGCTCCACGCCCGCGAGCTGAGGTTGAGCACGTCAATCGGCAGCGCCTCCTCGGCGGCACCCCCGGAACCGGCGGCCGGGGTCGCGGCCGCAGGCTCAGCGGCGGCCGCGGCGGCCTGGGCGGCCAGGCTGCGCCGGCGCGGCGGCGGCCGGCTCGGGCTCGGCCGCGAGCATGGCCGCCAGGTTGTCGGCGAAGATGCCGACGAGGCGCCCGCCGACTTCGGCCAGGACACCGCGGCCGAACTGGGCCGGCTTGCCGGTCACGTTCAGCGACGTGTGCACGATGACGTTTGTCTGGTCGCCATCGGCCTTCAGCTCGGAGCGCACGGATGCCGAGGCCGTGCCAGCTCCGCGCGTCTCCTTGCCGGACGCTTCCAGGACGACGACGTGCGCATCGCGATCACGCTCGGTGAACTTGGCGGTACCGGCATATGTCATCTGGATCGGGCCGACCTTGACCTTGATCCTGCCGGTGACGTTGTCGCCGTCTACCGAGTCCAGGCTGGCACCGGGCATGCACGGCGCCACCCGCTCGACGTCCAGGAGCACATCCCATGCCCGCTCCACCGGTACCGGGACCGAGAATGAGTGCTCGAGCTCCATCTGTCAGACTCCTGCCGCTGCCTCCAGAGCACGCCCGGTCAGCACCCGCGCCAGGTGTCGCCGGTAATCCGGCGCCCCGTGCAGGTCCGCAGGCGGCTGCGTTCCCTCGGCCGCGCTCTGCGCCGCTGCGCGCAGCGACTCGGAACTGGCCCGCGCTCCGGCAAGAGCCGCCTCGACGGCTGCTGCTCTCAGCGGCACCGAGCCCATGTTGGTCAGCCCGACCCTGGCCTCGGCCACCTCGCCATTGGAGCGCCGCACCAGCGCCGCGACGCCGACAGTCGCCCACGCCTGCGCGGTCCGGTGGAACTTTTCATAACGATATCCCCAGTCGCTACCCAGCTTCGGCACCCGGATACCCGTGAGGACCTCACCGGGATCAAGTGCCGTGGTCAGATAGTCGACGAAGAAGTCGGAAGCCGCGATTTCCCGCTGCCCGCCCGGGCCGGCCGCGACGATCGTCGCGTTCAGCGCCAGGATCACCGCCGGGAGGTCGCCGGCCGGGTCCGCATGCGCAATCGAGCCGCCCAGCGTGCCCCGGTGCCTGACAGCCGGGTCGGCAACAGTACTGGCCGCCTGGGCCAGCAGCCCGCAGTGCTCGGCGATCAGCGGGTCATGCACCACCTGGTAGTGCGTCGTCCTGGCACCGATCAGCAGATGATCGCCGTTGTCGGCGACGCCGCGCAGCTCGTCGAGGCCGCCGACATCAACCAGGATGTCGGGGTAGGCCAGCCGCAGCCGCAGCAGCGGCAGCAGGCTCTGGCCACCCGCGATCACCTTGGCGTCGTCGCCGCCGTCGGCCAGCGCGCTGATGGCATCGCTGACCGAGGACGGCCGCACGTACTCGAACTTGGCCGGGATCATGCCGTCTCTCCGCTCTGCGGTACTTCACCGATTCCCTGCGGGCTGTTGCCCTGGCTGGCCAGGTTCTGGCGCGCCTCGTGCTGCTCCTCCGCGCTGCCCTGGCTGCCGCCGCTGGCCGACTGGATGGCCCGCCAGACGCGCTCAGGCGTGCACGGCATCTCGACATCGGTGACCCCGAAGGGGCGCAGCGCGTCGATGATGGCGTTGACCACCGCCGGCGTCGACGCGATGGTGCCGGCCTCGCCGACACCCTTCACCCCCAGCCGGTTGCTGGCCCGCGTCTCCGTCCGCTCGGTGACGTAGGAGGGCAGGTCCGACGCGGCCGGCACCAGGTAGTCGGCCAGTGTCGTGGTGACCAGGTTGCCGTCGTCGTCGTAAACGCCTTCCTCATACAGCGCCTGCGCGATGCCCTGGGCGAGGCCGCCGTGCACCTGGCCCTCCACGATGAGCGGATTGACCACCACGCCGATGTCATCGACCGCGACGTAGGAGCGGATCTTCACGAACCCGGTCTCGGTGTCCACCTCGGTCGCGCACAGGTGCGTCCCGTGCGGGAATGAGAAATTGTCCGGGTCATAGGTAGCGTCGGAGTCCAGCGACGGCTCGACGCCCTCGGGCAGCGCGTGCGCGGCGAACGTGGCCAGCGCGACCTCCTGGATCGACGTGCTCGCGTCCGGGTCGCCCCTGACCGCGAACCGCCCGGCCGAGAACTCCAGGTCGTCCGCCGACGCCTCCAGCATCGCGGCAGCGATGATCTTGGCCTTGCCGATCACCTTGTCGCACGCCTGGACGACGGCGAGGCCGCCGACGGCCAGCGAGCGCGACCCGTAGGTGTCCATGCCCTTAGGTGACACCTGGGTGTCGCCGTGCAGCACCCGGATGTCCTCGAACGGCACGCCGAGCTGGTCGGCGACGAGCTGGCTCCAGGCCGTCTCATGACCCTGGCCGTGCGCGCTGGATCCGGTCACCACCTCGACCTTGCCGGTGGGGAGCATCCTGATCGAGGCGCTCTCCCAGCCGCCGGCCCCGTACGACAGTGAGCCGAGCACCCTGGACGGAGCGAGGCCGCACATCTCGGTGAAGGTGGAGATGCCGATGCCCAGCCTGACTTTGTCACCGCGCTCGATTCGCTCCTGCTGCTCGCGCCGCAGCGCGTCGTAACCGAACAGCTCCCTGGCCTTCGACGTCGCCGCCTCGTAATTACCCGAGTCGTAGGTCAGGCCGCAGATGGTGGTGAACGGGAACTCCTCGTGCCTGATCCAGTTGCGCTCGCGCAGTTCCAGCGGCTCGATGCCGAGCTCGGCCGCGAGCTCGTCGATGATCCGCTCGATGGCGAACGTCGCCTCGGGACGGCCCGCGCCGCGGTAGGCGTCGGTAGGCATCTTGGTGGTGAAGACGCCCGTGCACTTGAACGAGTAGGCGTCCATCTTGTAGATGGCCGGGTACATGAACGCGCCGAGCAGCGGCACGCCGGGCGTGACCAGCATGAGGTAGGCGCCCATGTCCGCCAGCAGGTCGACATCGAGGCCGCGGATTCGTCCGTCGCGGTCGGCGGCGACCCTGATCCGCTGCCACTGATCCCGGCCGTGGTGCACGGTCAGGTTGCCCTCGCTGCGCGACTCGTTCCACTTGACCGGCTTGCCGACCCGGCGGCTGATCAGCACGGCCAGTACTTCCTCGGCCGTCACCTGCAGCTTGGAGCCGAAGCCCCCGCCGACGTCCGGAGCGATGACGCGGACGTCCTGCTCGGGGATCCCGAAGAAGGCTGACAGCGCGAACCGCAGGATGTGCGGGATCTGCGTCGCCGACCACAGCGTCACGGCGTCGCCGTTCCACTGGGCGACCACCGCCCTCGGCTCCATCGCGCACGGGATGAGGCGCTGCTGGCGGAAGGTCCGCTCGACCACGACCGGCGCGTCGCTGAAGGCGCCGTCCACGTCCCCGTTGGCGAACACCCACTCGTAGCTCTTGTTGCCGGCCTCGTGCACTTTCGGCGAGGCCGCGTCCAGCGCGGTGCGGATGTCCAGCACCGGCGGCAGCGGGTCGTAGTCCACGTCGATCGCGTTGAGCGCGTCAGCGGCGGTGTAGCGGTCACGGGCCACCACGACAGCTACGGCCTCGCCGACATAGCGCACCTCGTCGACGGCCATCGGCGGGTGCGCCGGGATCTGGATGTCCTCGGTGACCGGCCATGCGCAGGGCAGGCTGCCCTGCTCGGCGGCAAAGTCAGCGCCGGAGAAGGCGGCGATCACGCCGGGCTGCTCCAGGGCCGCGCTGACGTCGACCCGGGTGATCTTCGCGTGCGCGAACGGACTGCGCAGGAAGGCCAGGTGCAGCATGCCCGGCAGCCTCATGTTGTCAGTCCAGTTGGTCTGGCCGGTGATCAGCCGCGCGTCCTCCTTGCGCAGCCGGGCCCGGCCGATCTCGAGCTCAGCGGCCGGCGCGTCGGTGGTCGCGGTCATGACGTCACCCCTGCCTCAGCCGCGCGCTTGACGGCGCGGACGATGTTCTCGTAGCCGGTGCACCGGCAGAGATTGCCCTCAAGGCCCTCGCGGATCTCCGCCTCGGTCGGGTGCGGGTTGTCGCGGAGCAGATCGGCGGCCGCCATGATCATGCCGGGCGTGCAGTACCCGCACTGCAGCGCGTGCTCTTCATGGAAGGCTCGCTGCACCGGGTGCAGCTCGCCGTTGGCCAGGCCTTCGATCGTGACCACGTCGGATCCGTCCGCCTGCACGGCCAGCACCGCGCAGCTCTTCACTGACTGCCCGTCCATCAGGACCGTGCATGCACCGCAGTTTGAGGTGTCGCACCCGACCGGCGTACCGGTCTTGCCGACGACTTCCCTGAGGTAATGGACAAGCAGCAGACGGGGTTCGACCTGGTCGACGTACTTCACGCCGTCAACCGTGACGGTGATGTGCGTCATTCGCTGACACCTCCGAGGACAGGGCAGATGCGCCTTAGGCAAACCTAGGCCGCCGGCCCCCGGCGCACTAGTCCCTCGCGTCGCAATTAGCGGCACCCTCAGACCGCCGCCCGTGTCAGGAAAAGCACGACATCAGCCAGTCTGGACGATCTGAAACATCTCGGCGAGCCTGCCCTCCGGCAGCCCGCCCTGCTCCGCAGCCCGGCTGAGCCAGCCGCGCAGGTTTTTCTCCAGCGCCGCGGCGTCGCTGATCTGGCTGGCGTGGCACCGCAGCGCCGCTATCTTCCTGGCGAAGGTGTCGGTAATGTCGATATATGTCGTCGGGGTCGGGCCGCCGGCAATCCACACCTCGCGCACCGTCCACGGCTCGAGTTTCTCGTCGGCCAGCAGCTCGGGGAACGCGAACGGGTTACGCGAGTCGGGATACACCGCATCGAGCGCGGCCGAGCCGACGGCCCGGTGGTCGGGGTGACTGGTGCCGATCCGGGCGTAGTTGCGCTCGGGTGACTGGCACACCACCCGCTCGGGGCGCAGGAGCCTGATGACACGGGCCAGATCGCGCCGCAGCGCGATCGTCGGCTCTACCCGGCCGTCGGGGTAGCCGAGGAAGTGCAGGTCGTGCACTCCGACCTGCTTGGCGGCCGCGGTCTGCTCCGCCTGCCTGAGCACGGCCATGTCTGCGCGCGAGACCGAGGGGTCGCTGCCGCCCGCGTCGCCGTTGGTCACGATGCAATAGCTCACCTCCACCCCGGAATCGGTCCACTGCGCGATCGTGCCGGCCGAACCGAAGTCGGCGTCGTCCGGATGAGCGGCAATTACCAGTACGCGGGATATCTTCTGCTCCTCGGCCACGCACTGATCCTACGGTGGCGCCGCTGCCGGCCGCGGCGGCCGCTACCCGGCCCGCACCTAGCCTGGAGGTCAGCTGGGTGTTACCCGGAGGCTCAGCCGGGTACCGGGTCAGCGCAGAGGCACTCAGTTAGGGTGGGAGCTGTGACGACCTTCTCCGCAGATCGGTCATATGCGCAGACCCTGGACGCCGCTGATCAGCTTGCCCAGTTCCGTGACCGGTTCGTGCGGCAGGACCGCGACCTGATCTACCTGGACGGGAACTCACTGGGCCCGCTCCCGTTCCGCACGCAGGCCCGCATCGCAGAGGTCGTGGACCAGGACTGGGGTGTCGGGCTCGTCCGGTCCTGGGACAAGTGGATCGACCTTCCTCGCGAGGCGGGCGACATGATCGGCGAGCACCTCGTCGGCGCGGCCGCGGGTCAGGTCCTGGTGTGCGACTCGGTGACCGTCAACTTGTACAAGCTGGTGTGGGCCGCGCTGGATGCCCGGCCAGGCCGCGACGTCATCATCACCGACGACGACAATTTCCCGACCGACCGCTACGTGCTCGAGGGCGTCGCCGCCCAGCGCGGGTGCGAACTGCGGCTGATCCACACTGATCCGGATGACGGCATCAGCACCGGCGCGCTGGCCGAGGTCCTGGACGAGCGGACGGCAGTGGTCGCGCTGTCCCACGTCGCCTACCGCAGCGGCGCGCTCGCCGACATGGCGCTGGTGACAGACCTCGTGCACCGGGCAGGCGCGCTCGCGCTGTGGGACCTGTCCCACTCGGCCGGCTCAGTGCCGGTCGAGCTTGACGCGGCCGGCGCGGACCTGGCAGTCGGCTGCACCTACAAGTACCTGAACGCCGGGCCGGGTGCGCCCGGCTTCCTGTACGCACGCGACGACCTGCAGTCGCAGCTGCGGCAGCCGATCTGGGGCTGGTTCAGCCAGCACGACCAGTTCGCCATGGGGCCGCGTTACCACCCGGCTGCCGGCGTTGACTCGTTCCTCACCGGCACGCCCAACATCGTCGGCACTGTCGCGGTCGAGGAAGGCGCGCGCCTGCTCGGGGAGGCCGGCATCGGCGCGCTCCGGGAGAAGAGCATCGGGCTGACCAGCTACCTGATCGAGCTGGCGGACGAATGGCTGGCGCCGCTCGGGTTCGCGCTCGCCACGCCCCGCGCCCCGGCGCGCCGGGGTGGCCACGTCAGCCTCCGCCACGACGACGCCTGGCAGCTCAGCCAGGCGCTGATCCGCGACGGCGTCATCGGCGATTACCGGACGCCAGACCGCGTGCGGCTCGGGCCCGTTCCCCTCTATACAAGCTTTACTGAGGTGTTCGACGCGATGGAGCGGCTCAGGGAGATCGCCGCCAGCAAGTCCTATGCCGACATCCCGGCGGACCGGTCCCGCGTCACCTGAGGCCGTGCCAGGCCGGCTGCTCATCCGACCAGCCGCGTGACCGTTTGCTGCGCCGGTGTCCCAATTGACGCTCCCGCTGGGTGCGGCTTAGGCTCGGCGGAGTGCCCCGTTACGGCGAGATCGACCGCGATTACGCGAAGCGGCTGCGATCAACGGCAGCCGACGGCCCGATTTACATGCTCGGGCTGACCTGCTTCCTGGCCGCCAGTGCCGGGAAATCCGGGGACCGAGATCCGGCCACTGCCTATGCGCCGATCCCGATCCTCGCGAGCGCAGGCGCCGTGCTGTGCTTTGCCGCCGATGTCCTCGCCAGCACCGGTGGCTGGGACCGGGTCGCGGTGATCAGCTACCCGAGCCGGAAGGCCTTCGTCGACCTCGCCTACCGTGCCGACTTCCAGGCCTGGCACGTCACCAAGGAAGATCAGCTGGAACGCACCACCGTCCTGGGGACGCTTCCGGTCGGCGGGCTGCCCGGCCCGGCCAGCCACGGCAGGATGCTGCTCGAGGCGTGGGCGGGGGCCGAGCCGGCGCCGGTCACCGCGGGGTTAGCGACCGGGTTCACGGTCGAGGGAACCGTGATCGGCGACGGCCGCCGCTGGAGCGGTGTCCGCTACACGCCGATCGAGCCGGGCGTGCCGCTGCCGCTGCAGGAAGCAGCGCCCGGCTATCAGGCACTGCTGCTGGAGCCGACGATCGAGCGCTGGCGCTGATGCCCGTGCCCGCGCGCGGTGCCGCGCATTCGGGCTTGTCCCCGGCAGCCGCAGCCGCCAGGCTGATAGCAGCCATGACCGCCCTACTCCCCGGACTGCCGGATGCCGCCTGAACTGAGCACCGAACCGATTACTGCCGTCGACTTCCATTTCGACATCATGTGTCCGTGGGCCTACCAGGCCTCGCTCTGGATCCGGGACGTCCGCGCGCAGCTCGGCCTCGATGTCAGCTGGCGGTTCTTCAGCCTGGAGGAGATCAACCGGGCCGAGGGCAAGAAGCATCCCTGGGAGCGGGACTGGTCCTACGGCTGGTCCATGATGCGCGTCGGCGCCCTGCTCCGCCGCGCGGATCCCGGTCTGCTCGACCGCTGGTACTACGCGGCGGGCAGCGCGCTGCACGTCCAGGGCCGCAAGCCGCACCGGCGCGAGGTCGCCGAGGAGCTGATGCGCCAGCTGGACCTGGACCCGGCGCTGGTCGGCCAGGCGATCGACGATCCGACCACGACCGACGAGGTGCGGGCCGATCACGACCGCCTGACCGGGCTCGGCGGCTGGGGCGTCCCGACGCTTGTCTTCGGCGGCGGGCGGGCGCTGTTCGGGCCCGTTCTCATTGAGCCGCCTGCCGGCCCCGCAGCCGTCCGCCTCTGGCAGCTGATGACCGGCTGGCTGGAGTTCCCGAATCTCTACGAGATCCAGCGGCCGAAGAGCCAGCAGGACCTGCGGGCCATCGCCGCGGTCTTCCGGCCGTACCTCGAGGCGCGCGACTGGATCACCATTTCGAAGGAGACACCGTGACTGACCTTGCCACCATCCGGGGCTCACTCGAGCAGTGCTACGACGCCATCGAATCGCTGACAGCGCGGATGGACGCGCAGCAGTGGCATGCTCAGTCGCTGTGCCCCGACTGGGACATGCGCGGCGTCGTCGAGCACCTCGGGATGATGGAGCGGGTCATGACCGGCTGGCTGCCTGACGGCGCCGACGACCTGCCGCCGCTGGACCGGATTGCGCCCTATCAGGAGCAGGCTGCCGGGCTCGACGACAAGGCGTTCGCGGCCCGCATCGCCGAGATCTTCGCCGAGCGCCGGGCTGACCTGGCCGGCCTGACCGACGAGGACCTGACCCGGCCGTCCTGGACGCCGATCGGGCCGAAGAGCTACGGCGGGTTCCTGGAGATCCGGATCTTCGATTTCTGGGTGCACGAGCGAGACATCACCACGCCACTCGGCTGGCCGTCGGACGACGGCGGTCCCGCGGCCGAGATCGCGCTCGGCCAGGTGGCAGGCTCGATGGGCTACATCGTGGGCAAGAAGATAGGGCTGCCGGACGGCGCCAGCATCGTCTTCCACATCACCGGGCCGGTAGCGGCCGACCTGTCGGTCGTGGTCGACGGCCGGGCCAGCGTCGTCGGCCACCTCGATCAGCCCGATGTCGAGCTGACCACCGACACCGTGACTTTCATCCAGCTGGCCGGCGGCCGCATCGATCCGCAGCTGCAGATCGACGCGGGCACGGTCACCTGGACCGGGAACGCCGAGCTGGGCGACCGGGCCGCCAGGAACCTGCGGTTCACCATCTAGGCGCGGGCGCGGCGCTCGCGCCGGGCTTACGGGCGCGCTGCTCGCGGAAGGCTGCGGCGGTGCACGCGCGGCTCGGGTAAACTTAGTTGCCGAGAAGCAACAATCTTACGCAGCCGAGAGGAACCCCGAGGTGACGCAGTACGCCGGCAGCGGGCAGACTGACCGCGGCTTCTGGCGGAGCACATTCTCGTCGCTGAAGGTGCCGAACTACCGCCTGTACTTCGCCGGCCAGTCGATCTCGCTGGCCGGCACCTGGATGCAGATGACCGCGCAGTCCTGGCTGGTCCTCGTGCTCACGCACTCGAGCACCAGGCTCGGGCTGGTGGTGGCGCTGCAGACGCTGCCGGTGCTCCTCCTGGCCCCGTACGGCGGCGTGGTCGCCGACCGGGTGGACAAGCGCAAGCTGATGATCGTCCTGCAGCTGGCCATGGGCTGCCAGGCCCTGGTGCTAGGGCTGCTGACGGTGCTCGGGGCGGTCACGTTCTGGGAGGTCTGCCTCCTCGCCGTCATCCTCGGCCTGAACAATGCCTTCGAGAACCCCGCCCGGCAGGCGTTCGTCCGGGAGATGGTCGGCAGGGACGAGCTGCGCAACGCGATCACGCTGAACTCGGTGACGGTGAACGCGGCACGCGCCGTCGGCCCGGCCATCGGCGGCATCCTCATCGCCACGGTGGGCGTCGGCGTGTGCTTCCTGGTCAACGCCGCCAGCTTCGTCGCGGTCGTCACCTCGCTGATCATCATGAACACGGGCGCGCTGCGGCCCAGCCCGCCCGCGGCCCGCGCCCGCGGCCAGCTGCGCGAGGGCGTCAGGTACGCCAGGCGAACGCCCGAGATCGCGATCCCGCTGGCCATGATGGGCCTGGTCGGGATGCTCGCCTACGAGTTCCAGGTGTCGATCCCGGTGCTCGCCCGCCAGACCTTCCACGGCGGATCGGAGGTCTACGGCTTCCTGACGGCAGCGATGGGGATCGGCGCGGTCGTGGGCGGCTTGCTGACGGCCGCGCGCGGCAGGACCGGGCTGCGGTCAATGATCATCGCCGGGACCGGCTTCGGGATCGCCATCATCGTGTGCGCGTTCGCGCCGGTCATCGGGCTCGCCTATGCAGCCATGCTGTTCGTGGGCTGGGCCAGCGTGTCGTTCATCGCGATCGGGAACTCGACAATCCAGCTCGCCTCCGAGCCGAGCATGCGCGGGCGCGCGATCGCCCTGTGGCAGGTCGCCTTCCAGGGCACGACACCGATCGGCGGTCCGCTGATCGGCTGGATCATTGACCTGGGCGGCCCGCGCACGGGCCTGGCGGTCGGCGGGGTGTCCTGCCTGGCGGCCGCGGCGGGCGGGTACTGGCTCAGCCAGCGCTACCGGCGGACACGAGGACCTGGCGGCGGTCAGCCCGTCGAGACCGCCACCGACGACGACCCCGCGGACCAGCAGGCCAGCGCGCTGATCAGCCCCGCGAGCTCCAGCCAGGCCTGAGGCGCCCGCCGGGGCGGCCCGCCAGCGGTCCGCTCACTCCCACTCGATCGTCCCGGGCGGCTTGCTGGTGATATCCAGCACCACCCGGTTGACCTCTGGCACCTCGTTCGTGATCCGGGTCGAGATCGTGGCCAGGACCTGATCGGGTATCCGCGCCCAGTCGGCGGTCATGGCGTCCTCGCTGGTCACCGGCCGGAGCACGACCGGGTAGCCGTAGCTGCGGCCGTCACCCTGGACGCCGACGGAGCGCACGTCAGCCAGCAGGACGACCGGGCACTGCCAGATCTGCCGGTCCAGGCCGGCCGCGGAGAGCTCGGCCCGCGCGATGGCATCGGCCGCGGACACGATCCGCAGTCGCTCGGCCGTCACGCCGCCGACGATCCTGATGGCCAGGCCCGGACCGGGGAAGGGCTGCCGCCACACGATCTCGTCCGGCAGCCCGAGCTCGGTGCCGACCTGCCTGACCTCGTCCTTGAACAGGTCCCGCAGCGGCTCGACGAGCTTGAACTGCAGATCTTCCGGGAGGCCGCCGACGTTGTGGTGCGACTTGATGGTGGCGGCACCGGTGCCGCCGCCCGATTCCACCACGTCCGGGTAAAGCGTGCCCTGGACCAGGAACGTGGCCGCGTCGGTCTCGCCCGCGATCTCGCGCGCGGCGTGCTCGAACGCCCGGATGAACTCCCGCCCGATGATCTTGCGCTTCTGCTCCGGGTCAGCCACCCCGGCCAGCGCGCCGAGGAAGACCGAGGCGGCATCGACCACCTTGAGCTCGACGCCGGTCGCGGCGACAAAATCCTTCTCGACCTGCTCGGCCTCGCCGGTCCGCAGCAGCCCGTGGTCCACGAACACACAGGTCAGCCGGGCGCCGATGGCGCGCTGGACCAGGGCCGCGGCGACCGCGGAGTCGACCCCGCCGGACAGGCCGCAGATGGCACGGCCCGAGCCGACCTGCGCGGCGATCCGCTCGGTCTGCTCCTCGATGACACCCCGCATTGTCCAGGTCGGCTTGCAGCCAGCCGCGGCCAGGAAGCTGCGCAGCATCGCCATGCCGTGCTCGGTATGCAGAACCTCCGGGTGGAACTGCATCCCGTATAGCTGCCGGTCTGGAGCCTCGGCCGCGGCCACCGGCGTGCCGGCGGTGGCTGCGGTGACGGCGAAGCCGGGCGGCGGGGCCGCGCAGGTGTCCCCGTGCGACATCCAGACGCGCTGGTCAGCGGGCAGCCCGGCGAGCAGCACGCCGGACTCACCGGAGGCTACGAGGGAGGTTGCCCCGTACTCGCCTGTCCCGGTGTGGCGGACCTCGCCGCCAAGGTCGCGGACCATGAGCTGGAAGCCGTAGCAGATGCCGAGTACGGGAACGCCGGACGTCAGCAGGCCCGCAGGGGCAGGCGGCGCGCCGGGCGCGTAGACCGAGGACGGGCCGCCGGACAGGATGACCGCGGACGGGCCGAGTGCGAGCATCTCCGCGGCCGTCATGGTGCTCGGCACCACCCGGGAGTAGACGTGGCATTCCCTGACGCGCCGGGCAATCAGCTGGGCGTACTGGGCGCCGAAATCAACCACCAGCACAGGGCCGGATTCGAGGTCAGGTGCATCGCGGTGATCGCCGGCTGCCATGCGGCCAGTCTAGTTGGCGCCCGGCGCCCGGGCCGCTAGCCTGCCCGGCCCGCCGTGTCCTGCTGCTCGGAGTCGGCCGGCGCAGCCGGGCCGACAAGCACCCGCGAGATCCGCCGGCCGTCGAGCTGAGTCACGGTCAGCTTGCGGCCGGACACCTCGGCTGACTCGCCGTTCTCGGGCAGGTGGCCGAGCGCCGCGAGCAGGTATCCGGCCACCGTTTCGTAGGGGCCCTCGGGCAGCTCAAGGCCGGTCTGCTCAGCGAACTCGTCCAGGTTGAGCAGTCCGTCGACCTCGAGCTCGCCACCGCGAAGCTGGCGCGGCTGGCTGGCTTCCTCGTCGTACTCATCCTGGATGTCGCCGATCAGCTCCTCAACCAGGTCTTCCAGGGTGACGATTCCCGCGGTGCCGCCGTACTCGTCGACGACGATGGCCAGGTGTGCCCGGTCCTTGCGCATCTCCGACAGGGCCGACAGCACCATCTTGCTGATCGGCAGGAACTTCACCGGGCGGCAGACCTCGCCGACCTGGCGGGTGTCGAGCTCGGAACGGTGATCCAGCAGGTCACGGGTATGCACGAAGCCGATCACGTCGTCGTAAGACTCCTGATACACCGGGAACCGGGAGTACCGGGCATGCTCGGTCGCCGCGATGGCATCCGCCAGCGGCATCGATGCCGGCAGGAACTCGACCTCGGTCCTCGGTACCAGGACCTCGCGGACCTGGCGCTTGCCGGCGTCGAACACCTCGCCGACGATATGCCGCTCGTCCGGGCTCAGTGCCTGGTGCCCGGCCACCAGGTCGCGCAGTTCCTCGTCGGTCATCACGCCGCGGGCGACGTTGGGGTCGAAGCCCAGCAGCTTGACGACCAGGTTCGTGCACCTGGACAGCAGCCACACCAGCGGCCTGGCCAGCATGGCCAGCCGGTCTACGACCGGGCCGGCCACGTACGCCACCCGCTCGGCCCGCTGCAGCGCCAGCCGTTTCGGGGCAAGCTCGCCGAAGATGAGAGTAAAGAAGGAGATGACGAGGGTCACCGCGATCAGCGCCAGGGGGCCGCTGACGCCGCGCGGCATGTACTTGCTGAAGACGTCGCCCAGCCGGTCCGCCAGCAGGGCTGCGCCGAAGGCACCGGACAGCAGCGTCGCCAGCGTGACGCCGATCTGGACCGACGACAGGAACCGGTTCGGGTCCTGGGCAAGCTTCGCGGTCCGCTGGCCGCGCTTGCCGCGCCTGCTGAGCGCGCGCACCTGGCCCTCGCGCAGCGAGACCAGGGCCATCTCCGCCGCCGCGAAAAAGCCGCCGATCAGTATGACGGCAAGGACGAGGAGAATATCCCAGCCGACGCCATTCACGTCCGGATCCCCGACCCTCGTCGATGTGGCCCGCGCGTAGTGCCGCCGTCCCCCGTCCGGCAGCAGCCGGAACCCGGCCGCGCGGTAGTTTGCAATAGTCTAAGCAGTCTGCCCGCCGGGACGAGCGGTACTCGCCTAGCCCGCGTGCCGGGCGCATGCGAGCCGCGCTCGATAACCTCTCTCACCCGCTTATACATTCTTGTGATATGACCTGATCTGATACGAAAGGACCGGTGGGCACGTGGGTGGTGTACACGACGACGCTGTCGCGATCGCGGGTGAGCTGGCCGAGTTGCGCAGAGCCATCCATGCCGAGCCTGAGATCGGCCTGGACCTGCCCCGTACCCAGCGCAAGGTCATCGATGCGCTCGAGGGGCTGCCGCTGGAGATCAGCCTGGGCGAGGGCCTGAGCTCAGTTACCGCGGTGCTGCGCGGCGGCCGGCCCGGCAAGACCGTGCTGCTCCGCGGCGACATGGACGCGCTGCCGGTGACGGAGCGGTCCGGCGTGCCGTACGCCTCGACGGTCGACGGCGCCATGCATGCCTGCGGCCACGACCTGCACACCGCGATGCTGGCCGGAGCGGCGAAGGTTCTGTCAGCCCGCAGGGACGAGCTCGCCGGGAACGTGATCTTCATGTTCCAGCCGGGCGAGGAGGGACCCGGCGGCGGCCAGATCATGATCGAGGAGGGCGTCCTGGACGCGGCCGGGGAGCGCCCCGTCGCCGCCTACGCGCTGCACGTTGCCTCCGGCCTGCTGCCGCTGGGGCTGGTCGCCAGCAAGGCCGGCCCCGTCATGGCCGCCGCCGATACCCTGCACGTGACCGTGCACGGCCGCGGCGGACACGGATCGCAGCCGCACCACGCCGCCGACCCGGTGCCGGTTGCATGCGAGATCGTCCTGGCGCTGCAGACCATGGTGACCCGGCAGTTCGACGTGTTCGACCCCGTTGTGGTGACCGTCGGCACGTTCCACGCGGGGACGGCCGACAACGTCATCCCCGACGACGCGCACTTCGTCGCGACCGTGCGGTCGTTCTCGGCCCGGTCGCGGGACGCCGCGCAGTCGGCCGCGCCCCGGCTGGCCCGCGACATCGCCAGCGCGCACGGCCTGACCGCGACCGCCGAGTTCCGCGATGGCTACCCCGTCACCGTGAACGACGCCAGTGAGCTGGCCTTCGCCGCGAGCACCGTGGCCGAGGTGCTGGGCGAGGACCGGTACTTCGCCGCGCCCGACCCGCTGACCGGCTCGGAGGACTTCTCGTACGTGCTGGAAGAGGTGCCCGGTGCGTTCCTCATGCTGGGCGCCTGCCCGGCTGACATCGATCCGTTCACGGCGCCGTTCAATCACTCGGCCGAGGCCGTGTTCGACGACGCCGTGCTGCCGGACGGGACCGCGCTGTACGCCGAGCTGGCGCTGCGGCGGCTCGCACAGCCGTAGCGGAGCGAGCTGAGCTGAGCGCACGCGCAGGGCGAAGCCGGGGCCGCTGTGAGTAGCGGCCCCGGCTCCGGCGGGAGCGTTACAGGCTGGCGACGTCCGCCTGCTTGGCCCGGACTGCGTCGGCTGCCTCGTGCAGCGACGCCAGCTCGGACTCGGTGAGGTTCCGCTCGACGACGCGCTTGATGCCGCCTGCGCCGAGCTCGGCCTCGACCCCGAGATAGACGCCGGAGATGCCGTACTGGCCGTCGACCCAGGCGCAGACCGGCATGACCGCGCCGGAGTCCTCGGCCACTGCCCGCGCCATCCGTGCTGCGGCAGCCGATGGCGCATAGTAGGCGGAGCCGGTCTTGAGCAGCGCGACGATCTCGGCACCGCCGTTGCGGGTACGCGTGACCAGCTCGTCGATGTCAGCAGCCGGGAGCAGGTCGGCCAGCGGCTTGCCGTCGACCGAGCACGCGGACGGCACCGGCACCATGGTGTCGCCGTGCGAGCCGAGCGTCAGCGTCGTGACCGAGCCGACCGGCACGCCGAGGCGCTCGGCGACGAAGTCGGTGAACCTGGCCGTGTCGAGCATGCCCGCCTGGCCGATGACCCGGTGCGGCGGGAAGCCCGAGACCTTGGCGGCCAGCGCCGTCATCTCGTCAAGCGGGTTCGAGACGACGATCAGCACGGCCTCGGGCGCGTGCTTGACGACCTGCTCTGTCACGTTCCGCACGATCTTGGCGTTGACGCCGATCAGGTCCATCCGGCTCATGCCGGGCTTGCGCGGCAGGCCGGCCGTGATGACGACGACACCGGAGCCGGCGATCGCCTCGTAGCCCTCCCCTGCCGGGCCGGTGGTCTGACCGGTGACCTTGGTCTCGAAGCCCTCGACCGGCCGCGACTGGTTCATGTCGAGGGCCAGGCCCTCCGGCTTGCCCTCGACGATGTCGGTGAGCACGACCTCGTCGAAGATGTCGTACTCGGCGAGCCGCTGCGCCGTGGTCGAGCCGTAGAACCCGGCGCCGACGACTGTCACCTTCCCTGTGCGGGCCATGGAAATGATCTCCTTCTGCAGCTGCAGTTAACGGATGAATCTGTGAGCTGAGGTGTCCGGAGTACCGCGGTCAGGACGCGGCCATCGCGGCGCGAAGGTTCTCGTCCAGCGCCGTGAGAAACTCCTCGGTGGTCAGGAACGGCGTGTCCTCGCCGACCAGCAGCGCCAGGTCCTTGGTCATCTTGCCGCTCTCGACCGTCTCGATGCAGACCCGCTCCAGCGTGTCGGCGAACGCCGTGACCTCCGGGGTGCCGTCGAGCTTGCCGCGGTGAGCCAGGCCCCTGGTCCAGGCGAAGATGGAGGCAATCGGGTTCGTGGACGTCGGCTTGCCCTGCTGATGCTGCCGGTAGTGGCGGGTCACGGTGCCGTGCGCGGCCTCGGCCTCGACGGTCTTGCCGTCCGGCGTCATCAGGACGCTGCTCATGAGGCCGAGCGAGCCGAAGCCCTGCGCGACGATGTCGGACTCCACGTCGCCGTCGTAGTTCTTGCAGGCCCAGACGATTCCGCCGTTGCCCTTGATCACCTGCGCGACCATGTCGTCGATCAGCCGGTGCTCATAGGTGATCCCGGCGGCCTCGAACTCGGCCTTGAACTCTGCCTCGAAGATCTCCGCGAAGATGTCCTTGAACCGGCCGTCGTAGGCCTTGAGGATGGTGTTCTTCGTCGACAGGTACAGCGGGAGGCCGCGGTCCAGCGCGTATCGCATCGTCGCCCTGGCGAAATCCGTGATGGAGTCATCGAAGTTGTACATGCCCATGGCCACGCCGGCGCCGCTGAACTCGGCGATGTCGAATTCCAGCGCGGCAGCGCCCGGGTCGGCCGGCGCGAAGGAGATCCGCACGGTGCCGGCCGAGGGCACGACAAAGTCAGTCGCCCGGTACTGGTCGCCGTGGGCGTGGCGGCCGATGATGATCGGATTGGTCCAGCCGGGAACGAAGCGCGGGATGCTGGACACGACGATGGGCTCGCGGAATACGACGCCGCCGAGGATGTTGCGGATAGTGCCGTTCGGTGACCGCCACATCTTCTTCAGGCCGAACTCGGTCACGCGGGCCTCGTCGGGGGTGATCGTGGCGCACTTGACACCGACGCCATGGCGCTTGATCGCGTTGGCCGCGTCAACGGTGACCTGATCGTCCGTCGCGTCCCGGTTCTCGATGGACAGGTCGTAATACTCAAGGTCAATCTCGAGATACGGCAGGATCAGCTTGTCCTTGATGAACTGCCAGATGATCCTGGTCATCTCGTCGCCGTCGAGTTCTACGACGGGATTGGCCACCTTAATCTTCGACATGCAGCTGCGTTCCCTTCATCGCGCCGGCGTCCTTGCCACGGCGTCATCCGACCGGCGCTGAGCGGTCCGGTCCTGCTTTCTGGTTGCCCGGGTCAGGCGGCGGCTCATCAGCCGGGGACCCTGGCGAGCAAGCCTGCTATCAGCAGGCCGACGCCGAGTGCGGCAAGCGCCGCGACGTCAGCAAGCCGCCGTCGTGATCCGAGCATCCCGGCTCTGCCCTCCGGCAGTACCAGCCTGGTCAGCGATCCTGCCAGCAGCGCGCCGGCTATTACCAACGTACCGCCCCTGACGGCCTGCCCACCGCCGCGCACGGTCGCGAGGCCGGCCGCGACGCCGGCCAGCACGATCCAGTACGGGAGCTGCTCGGCAAGGCGGCGCGAGCGGCCGGTTCCGGGCCCCCGGGCCCGGCGGGCCATCGACTGCTCCGCGCGGGCATGCCGGGCGGCAGCCTTGGCCGAGTGCTTCACCAGGCATCAGGCGGTGCCGAGGGCAGGCCGCGTTCCCTGATGCACCTGGACGGCGCCTCCGCCATACGTCCCTCCTCGCGCGCTGCTCGCTCGGCAGTGTACTTGCGCACCCCGGCTTTTCCTGACTTGCCCTGCGGTGATGACCGCATGGGGAGCCGGTGGCATGGACGTGACCAGATCCGGGTAGCTCTCGGGTGACACCTCACTAACTGGCCGGCTACGCCCGAGGAGCGTCATGGAGACCCCCCACATCAGGATCGAGAGCACTGGCGCCATCATCAGGCTGCGCCCGGATGTCACCACGATCGGCCGCGGCCGGTCCGTGGACGTGCACCTGGATCATCCCAGCGTCTCGAAACTGCACGCGGAGATCGTCCGCCGCGGCCCGTACGCCTACGTGAGCGACCTGGGTTTATCGCGCCACGGAACCAGGGTTAATGGCAAGGTCGTCGCCCAGCGCCTGCTGGAGAACGCCGACGTGCTGTCGTTCGGCATGGAGCGGTGCCGGATCGGCGGGCTGCCCTCCGAGGGCGCGCTGCCCGAGACCGAGCCGCGCAGGTCCGCCGCCCCGGAGCTCACCCGGCGGGAGGTAGATGTCGTCGCATCGCTCTGCCGCCCGGCGCTGTCCGAGGAGGCATTTGTCGCGCCCGCGACGGCTCGCGACATCGCCGCCGACCTGGTCGTGACGGAGGCGGCGGTCAAGCAGCATCTGCTCCGGCTCTACCAGAAGCTCAAGATTGCCGAGGGACCGAACCGGCGGGTCAGGCTCGCGAACGAGGTGGTGGCACGCGGCCTGGTCAGGCCGCTGCCGCCGACGCAGGACGATCAGCACGCTGCGGCCGGCCCGGCCTGGTCGGCGGGCACCGCGGTGGACGCGCCAGCGCAGCTCGCCAGCTGACCCGTCCTCGCCGGCTCACCCGGCCGCCCGGGTCAGACCTGCGCGAGCCAGTGAGCCAGCCGCCTGCCCAGATGAGCCACGTTCCCCGGCAGACTGGACAGCGCCGGATGACCGAACGTCGCGGTCTGCAGCTGGTTGCCCAGGTGGTCGGCAGGCCAGTAGCCGGGCATCAGCGTCGCAGCCGCGGCGACAATGCCCAGGGCCATGGCGGCCACGCCGAGCGAGCCGATGATCGCCGCCGGGGCGGTCCGGGTGATACGGCCGTAGAACCTGCTCAGCGGCCGGCGGCAGCCGCGAGAGCCGGGGCCGATGCAGTAGCACGCCACAAGGGCGCCCACCGCGTAGCCGCCGGCCCTGGTCAGGTCGGACGAGCCTGCCGCCAGCACGGTCAGGAGCGCGGCCACCGCCGCGCACAGCAGGGCGAGCGGCGCCAGCAGGATGAAGCGCAGCACCGACCGGCACACTGCCCAGGGGAAGAAGGCCACCGCAGCGGCCGGATCGCCGCGGCGTGCCCCCTGCCTGGACCGCTTGCGGGTCAGCCAGCCGCTGGTCAGGTCGGTGGCGCGGAGCAGGATCAGGACACTCAGCGCGACTGCTGCGCCCGCGACCGGCAGCAGCACGCTCATGGCCACCAGGGCAGCGAGCGTAGCGAGCACCAGCGGCAGGCGCGCCGGGGCGGAGGTGCTGACCGCGCCCTTTCCCGGCGCCGGCTGCGCTTGCTGAGGCGGCGCGGGCACGGCGGGCCCGTAGCCCGGCGGCTGCTGACCGGCCTGGGCCGGCCAGGGCGCGGCGCCAGGCGTCCAGACCGGGCCGGGTCCCGGCCCGCCGGGCAGTCCCTGGCCCGGCTGTGCCTGTCCCGGCAGTGCCTGTCCCGGCGCTGGTGCGAGGCCGGTGCCGCTCGCCACCCCGTAACGCACTGGCGTCAGCAGGTCAGCGAAGTCATCACCGGGCCGGACGGCAATGGGCCTGGTACCCGGCCAGGCCGGAGCCGGAGCGGCAGCCATACCGCCAGCGGCCGGCTGCGGCAGGTCCATGGCGGTGCGGGTGGCCAGCCCGGCCGCGCTCCCCTGGGCGAAAGCAGCAGGAACGCCTGCCGCCATCGCGTCGGCTGAGGCCGAGACCAGGGCCTCCGGACGAAGTTCGTCGACGAGCCCGGCCAGGTCGGCTGCCGTCGGCCGACGGCTGGGATCCCTGGCCAGCGCTGCCAGCACGATCGGCAGCAGCGGGGCGGGCATGCGGCCCAGTTCCGGCTGACCGTTAACGATCCGGTAGAAGATGGCCTCGAAGCCGCCGGTGCCGAACGGGGGCCGTCCGGTCGCGGCGTAGGCCATGGTGGCGGCCCAGGAATGCACATCGGCTGCCGGCCCGCTCGGCTTGCCCTCGATGACCTCGGGCGCGAGATAACCAGGCGTCCCCATGAACATGCCGGTCATCGTCAGCCTGGTCGAGTCCGGGGACTGGGCGATGCCGAAGTCGATCACAACCGGCTGGCCATCGACGAGCATCACGTTGCCGGGCTTCAGGTCCCGGTGCACGACCCCGGCGGAGTGAACGGCGACCAGGGCGGCACTCAGGCCACTGGCCAGCCGGGCGAGCGCCTCGCCGGTGAGCGGGCCGTCCCTGGTCACGACATCCTCGAGGGTGCGGCCCGCCACGTACCGGGTCACGATGTAGGGCGGGCTCGCCTCGACATCGGCATCGACGACCTCGGCAACAAACGGGCTGTGCACCCGCTGCATGGTGTCCACCTCGCGGGCCAGCCGGCGCCGGGCCGTTGCCTCGGCCGGGACGCCCTGCCGCAGGACCTTGACCGCGACCGGCCGGCCGGCGGGATCAGTGGCGAGGTAGACCACGCCCATGCCGCCCTCGCCCAACTGCTCCTGCAGCCGGTAGGGGCCGAGCTGCTCCTCCCCCGAGTGAGCATTCATGGCTGATAGCCTACGGGCCGGCGCCGCCGGAGTCGGCCCGACATTCCCGTGGCTAGCTACCGGCCACCAGCCGCCGCAGCGCCTCGGCCGTCTCGGCGTTCTGCTCAGCATGGCTGACCAGGGCCTTCGCCAGCTCCGCCGCCCACTGGCCGACCGGGACAGGCTGCCGCGACAGCACGACGCCCCTGACCTCACGGCAGATCTCGGCGGCCGGCGCCCCGCCGGTGAGCTGAAGCGTCATGACCTGATCGCCGAGCCTGACCGCGATCTTCCGCACCGTGCCCGGCCGCCCCTTCATCCGGTCCGACACCGAGCGGTCCCTGTCCACGGTCACGCAGTTCGGCGGCAGCGCGTCGCCGAGGGACTCGGTCAGGACGCGGGCGTAGATGGCGATGTCGCTGCTATCCGCGCGCAGGGCTGCCGTCACCATGTCGAGCGACGGGCTGCCGGTGGGCTCCATCATCGCGGCCGCATCCTTATCTGCCGGCCCGGCTCTCTGGCCGCTGGCCGGCGTCTTCTCACCTGCTGGCATCGGCGGGTCAGCGTCCGCTGAAGATCGCTTTCCCCGGTCCATTCTCCAGGAAGCTGCGCATCCCGGCACGGGCGTCCTCGGTCGCGAACATCCCGGCGAAGCTGGCCCGCTCGTATTCCAGCCCCGACGTCAGGTCGGTGTCCAGGCCAAGGTCGATGGCCTGCTTCGCGGCGGCGATCGCGATCGACGGCCCGGCGGCGTACTGCGCCGCGAGCTCGCGGGCCGCCTGGTACACCTGGTCGTCCGGCACGACCTTGTCCGCGAGCCCGATCGCCAGCGCCTCGGCGGCGCCGACGAACCGCCCGGTAAAGATCAGGTCCTTGGCCCTCGCCGGTCCTACCAGGCGCGGCAGCCGCTGGGTACCGCCCGCGCCCGGGATCAGGCCGAGCAGGATCTCGGGCTGGCCGACCCTCGCACTCTCGCCCAGCACGCGGAAGTCCGCGCACAGCGCGAGTTCCAGCCCGCCGCCGAGGGCGTACCCGGTGATGGCGGCGATGACGGGCTTGCTGATGCCGGCTACCTGGTTGAGTGCCGCCTGCAGGCCGGCGCTGATCCTGGTCATCTCGGCGTAGCTGGCCTCCGACATCTCCTTGATGTCGGCACCGGCAGCGAACAGCTTCTCGCCGCCGTACAACACGACGGCCCGGACCTCCTGGTCCGCCGAGACCTGGGCAACGGCGTCCGCCAGATCGGCCTGGAGCCCGGCGCTCAGCGCATTCATCGGCGGCCGGTTCAGCCGGATAGTGGCAACTGCCTGATCGGTCTCGACGAGTACCAGCTTGCCCATGATGCACCTCCCGTGCCGAGCCCTGATCCTACGCAGCCGGGCCGGGCCGCAGCCACGCGGAGCAGTGCTGACCGAACACCGCTGACCGAACACCGCCAGCGAAGCAGGGCTAGCCGGAGCGGCGGGCCCGCGAGCGCTGGTCGGCCGGAGCGGCCTCGCCGCCGGGCTCGTCATGACAGGCGTGCCGGCAGGCCGACGACAGGCAGGGGTTGCTGCCGGCCGTGCCCTGGCACAGCCCCAGCAGGCAGGCAGGAGACAGCACGTAGTCAAGCTCCACGCTGCGCGCAGCCGCCGGATCGCTGGCCAGGACGAGCTCGCTGGCGCGGACAAGGGCACGAGCGGCCGGCAGCAGGTGCGCTGCCAGAGCTGCCTGGGAAACCTTGCTGAGATACCGGCCGGCGCCGGGTACGTCCGAGCGGAGCAGGGCGGCGAGCGCGTCGAGGCAGGCCTGGTCCTCCGCCGTGCGGGTGTGCTGGCCGCCGCGGCCTCTGCCGCGAGCCCGCTGTGTCCCCTCCAGGGAGAGCGACACTCCCATCTTGGCAGCCCCCTCTTGACTGACCGGCAACACTCCGGCCCGGTCCTTCAGTCACGCTACTGCGAGGGCGCATGTACGGCAAGAACTTCGCGTTAGGTTTTTGCGTTTTGCACATCGCACATTGAGGTCTCTAGCCTGCAGAAACGGACTCCGCGCCAGCTCTGCAGACAGGCTGGACAGGCTGCGAAGTTTGTGCGAAGGTACGGGCATGGCCGATCGTCCGGAGCCGCCCCCCTGGGGGACCCTGATCGCCGCAGCCCTGCGCAGGGCCGGGCTGTCAGCGCGCGAGGCAGCGCGCCGCGCCGGGATCAGCGAGGGCAGGTGGCGGCAGATCACCGGCGGTTACCAAGTCGTCAGCCCCGGTGTCTACGCGCCCGTGCGCGGACCGGCGGGCACGGTTGCCCGGATGGCCGCCGTGGCCGGCGTCAGGCCGGCGCAGCTGCGGGCCGCGGGCCGGGACGACGCGGCTGAGCTGCTGGCCCGCCAGCCGGAGGAGCAGCCGGCCGGGGACCAGCTGCTCGAGCGGGTCCGGGCAATGGACCCGGAGCAGGCGCGGGAGCTGCTCGCGGCGATTGCTCAGCAGCTGGGGGGCATCAGCTTCCCGCCGGGCCAGGCCGGGCGCGAGCGCCGGTACGGGACGTCAGCCGGCACACCTGCTGCCGGCCGCGGCGGGTCACCGTGAGCCGGCCTGATGGCATCAGGCCCGGCACTCCGGCCGCCTGCCATCTGGTCACCAGGACCGCCGCCCGGCGATGATGAGGCACCCGACAACGGCGAGGTTCGTCACGCCGAGCAGCTCTGCGACCGTGAATCGCCACGAGCCGGTCTGCGCGATGCGCCAGGACGCAAGCGCGACCCAGGCCAGCGCCAGGCCGCCGTTCCAGGCAGTGATCGCCCGCCAGAACCTGCGGGCGAGGTCCGCCGGGCGCCGGTCCGGCGTCCACGTCATCGCCCTTCCGCGGGAGTAATCCCAGATGGCAAGGACCTGCGCCCAGCCCAGCGCCAGCGACAGCGGCCAGCCGCGCGGACTGTGCGGCAGGTTGTGCCAGAGCGGGTAGAGCACGAGCCAGCTCACCAGCGCAGGCGCCAGCAGCAGCGCATTACGCGGCTGAACCGCGCCGGGCAGGCAGGCGAGTATCACCACCGGCACGATCGGCAGGACGACGGCGCGCAGGCCCGCCATCAGGTTCCACAGCCATCCGGCCAGATAGGTCAGCCGTCCGGCCCGCTCCATCGGAACGCGCCACAGGTGGCTGGTCCACACCAGCGAGGTCGCATCGCAGCATGACCCGTAGGCCTCGCGCAGGAAGGCCGCCAGCGTCGCCGGCCCGATGCCTGCCGCCAGCGGCAGCGGCAGGTACCTCAGCCGGTAGCCGTTGTAGCGGGCATCGAGCGCGGTGTGCGAGGCCGCGGCACCGGGGATCAGCGCGAACCCGCTGGCACCGGTTAGCGCGGCCCGCCGGTATACCGCGTTCGAGCCGACGCAGGCCGCGGCGGCGAACCTGTCCCGCACTATCTGCACGGACCGGCTCGACGCCTCGAGGATCGGTGCCGCCGCCCGCTCGATCCAGCTCTGTCCCCGGCTCAGCCGGAAGAACCTCGGCGTCTGCACGATGCCGATTGTCGGGTCGTCGAGGTAGGGCAGCGTCTCGGCGAGAAAGTCGGCGCGCGGCCGGAAATCGGCGTCGAAAACGACCAGGAACGCGGCAGCCGTCCGGCCGAACGCGTGGTTCAGGTTCCCGGCCTTGCCGTACTGCCGGCTGTCAGCGCGGCGCAGATAGGTAAAGCCGAAGGCCGCGCTGACCGCCCTCGCCTCAGCACAGGGACCGTCGTCGAGCACGAAGGCGCGGGCGCAGCCCGGATAGGCGTGAATCAGCTCGAAGACACCCGACCAGGTATTCCTGAGCACTGTTACCGGCTCGCCGCAGATCGGCAGGTAAATGTCGACGTCCGGGTAGCAGGCCGGCCGCCAGGAACTGACCCGGCGCACGTGCGCGCTCAGGTCGAAGCTCCGCGCGGCCACATTCGCCGGCACGCTCAGCGCCTGGTAGGCGATGAAGATGATCGTGTACCAGCTGAAGATCGCCAGGACCGGGTAACAGACCTCCCACCACACCTGCGAGACGATGACGCACAGGGCGCAGCCGCCCAGCGCCGCGGCCAGGATGGGCAGCGAGCGCCAGGCATAGGACGCCTTCTCGCGGTCATGCGGGGGCTCGGGAAGAACGAGCCCGGTCCTGCGGTGATGCCGGCCGCGGGGCGTGACGGTACCGGCGGTCATCCGCGCCCACGGGCCGGGGGAGACCAGGCCGCCTGGGCGGCGGCAAGCGACAGGAGCATGGCGAGCGCCTGGCGATCACTCCGCGATACCTCATCAGCAGCGGAACAATCACCAGGCGCCAGCGGGCCGGCCAGTGCTTCTGCCGATTCAGCCGCGGCCCGGCCGCGGCTGACGTCGGTCATTATCATCATCGGCGACGCGCGCTTACCTCAGGCGCTCGCAGAGCGCCGGAGATAACGCCGCTCACCTCCCCGTCAGGCTCAAGGCGGGATTACGAACGAGGCAGGCGGACCTGACCGAGAGAACCTGCCCCAGCAATCCCCCCGGGGCAGGTATCTGCTCGGTCATTCCCCTGACGCACGCTGCAGTGAGACGCCCTGCCAGCCATTCAGGAAACCGCGGACTTCGCTTTCGCTGTACCGGCGGTGACCGCCGGGCGTACGGATGGACGACAGCTTGCCGCCGCGGGCCCAGCGGGTAACGGTCTTCGGGTCGACCCGAAGCATCGCAGCGACCTCGGCCGGGGTGAGAAGGCGGTTGTCCGGCTTGATCTGAGTTCTCACGAGGAGGGTCCTCTCGCACTCGGGGGTAATGGTTAGGTGACAGAACGTGACGATACTGGACCGTCACTTACCGACATCGTTCTATCACAGGATGTCACATCGACCTTGCCTTTTCCGGCGTTCTCACTAGCACGTGAGGAAATCCAGGGCGCTGGCCAATGTTGTCCGTGCTATCACGACGTCATGCAGACCCTGGTGGTTTACCGGCGGAACCGGCCGTTCTCGGGATTTATGTCAGCCTTAATGCGCAGTTACCGCGCCAGGCCACGTCACCGGGCATGCCCGGCCAAAGCGGAACGGCAATGATTACGTTCGCGTAACGCCGGCGAGCCTCGGCTCAGCCGGCGTGTCGCCGTTAGCGCAAGTCGCCGTTGACCATTCCGGCCGGCGCTTCCGGCACGGTCACTAGCCCGAGTTCTGACGGGCTGGCGAGCAGCGGATGCCGCGGCAGTACCCGGACGGTGTAACCGAACGGTCCCGGCTCGCCGAGCTCCGCCGACCCGGTGTACCTCGCCTCGCCATCCGGCCCGACCGTGCCGTCGAGCTGCAGCGCTGCGCGTGCCGGGTCAATGAGCTCGTCGGAGTCGCCAGCCACGCCGTACACAACCTCGACCATGACGTCCGCGGGCCTGAGCGAGCCGAGCGCCACGATCGCCCGCACGATCAGGCGGCCGCCAGGGCTGAGGTCACCGTCGTCAGCCTCCACGTGCTCGACGCGGACGCCGGGCCAGGCCGCGGTCACTCGCTGCTTCCAGGCCGCCAGATCGCGCGCTCCGCCAAACGGCTCGGCCGCCACAGCGCCGGCACCGGCCGCCTCGGGGGCGGCGAGCGTCCGCGACGACTGGGCGGCCGGCGCGTACAGCTCGGTCACGTACTGCCTGACCATCCTTGTCGCCAGCGCCCGCGGGCCGAGGCCGCGCAGCGTATGCGAGATCATCTCCAGCCACCGCGCCGGAAGCCCGCTGGCGCTGGTGTCGTAGAACAGCGGCGCCACCGACTTGCTGATCAGGTCATACAGCGCTGCCGCCTCGAGCTCGTCCCGGCGGGCCGGGTCGGGCACGCCGTCGGCGGACGGGATGGCCCAGCCGTTCTGGCCGTCGAACCACTCGTCCCACCAGCCGTCCAGCACGGACAGGTTCAGGCCGCCGTTCAGGGCCGCCTTCATCCCGGACGTGCCGCAGGCCTCCAGCGGGCGCAGCGGGTTGTTCAGCCAGACGTCACAGCCCTGGACCAGGGTCCTGGCCATCGCCATGTCGTAGTCGGGCAGGAACACGATCCTGTGACGCACCTCGGGATGGTCGGCGAACCGGACCAGCTGCTGAATGAGCTGCTTGCCGCCGTCGTCGGCCGGGTGCGCCTTGCCGGCGACTACGATCTGCACCGGCCGGTCGGGGTCAAGCAGCAGCGCGGTCAGCCGCGCCGGGTCGTGCAGCATCATCGTCAGCCGCTTGTAGGACGGCACCCGGCGGGCGAAGCCGATCGTCAGAATGTCGTCGTCGAGGACGCTGTCGATCCAGATGAGCTCGGCGTCGGATGCGCCACGCTGCCGCCAGGACGCGCGCAGCCTCCTCCGCGCCTCCGCGACCAGCCTGGCCCGCAGCAGGCGCCGCAGCGCCCGGATGCGGCCTGCGTCCGCGGCCGCCTGGTCCCAGAACATCGGCGCGTCAGCCGGGTCGGCGACCCGCCACGGCCCGTCACCGGCCACCCCGACACCGGCCACCCCGTCGCCGGCCAGGCCGCCTGCTTCCGGCCCGGCCGCGCCCGCCACAAGCTCGACCAGCTCCGGCGCGACCCAGGTCGGCGCGTGCACGCCGTTCGTCACCGACGAGATCGGCACGTCGGCCACGTCGAATCCCGGCCACAGCCCGGAGAACATCTGCCGGGACACCGAGCCGTGCAGCTTGCTGACGCCGTTGACCCGCTGGGCCAGCCGCATGCCCATGACCGCCATGTTGAAGACGCCGGGATCGCCGCCGTCAAAGGTCTCGGCACCGAGGTCCAGGATCCGGTCCAGCGGCAGGCCCGGCTCGGCGTCGCCGCCGCCGTCTCCCCAGCCGCTGGCTCCGGAGGCAGCGAACTGCCGGGCCACCAGGTCGCGCGGGAACCTGTCGATCCCGGCCGGCACCGGCGTGTGCGTGGTGAAGACGGTGCCCGCCCGGCTCAGCTCGAGCGCCTCGTCGAAGCTCAGCCCGTCCCTGGTGTACTCGCGGATGCGCTCCAGGCCGAGGAAGCCCGCATGGCCCTCGTTGGTATGGAAGACCTCGGGCTCGGGATGCCCGGTGATAGCGCAGTAGGCCCGCACCGCGCGGACGCCGCCGATGCCGAGGAGCAGTTCCTGCGCGAGCCGGTGGTCGGTACCGCCGCCATACAGCCGGTCGGTCACCTCCCGCAGATCCGGGCCGTTCTCCTCGACATAGGAGTCGAGCAGCAGCAGCGGAACCCGGCCGACCTGCGCCACCCAGACCTGCGCCGCCAGCACCGCCCCGTCGGCGAGCGCGACCTCGATCCTGACCGGGCTGCCGCCGCCGTCGCGCAGCATGGTCAGGGGCAGGCCGTTGGGGTCGGAGGCCGGATAGCGCTCGGCCTGCCAGCCCTCGGGCGACAGCGACTGGGTGAAGTACCCGTGCCGGTACAGCAGGCCGACCCCGATCAGCGGCACGCCCAGGTCGCTGGCCGCCTTCAGGTGATCGCCCGCCAGGATCCCGAGACCGCCGGAGTACTGCGGCAGTGCCGCGGTGACCCCGTACTCGGGCGAGAAGTACGCGATCGCGGCCGGCATCTGGCCGCCGGCCGACTCAGCCTGGTACCAGCGCGGCTCCGACAGGTAGTCGGCCAGATCAGCGCTGGCGGCCGAGAGCCGCCCGAGGAAGCCGGGATCGCCGGCCAGCGCGGTCAGCCGGTCCTGCGGCACCTTGCCCAGCAGGGCAACCGGGTCCTGCTCGGCGAGCTCGGCGTTCGCCGGGTCGATCGACGCGAACAGGCTCCGCGTCGCCGGGTGCCAGGACCAGCGCAGGTTGAGCATCAGCGCGCGCAGCGGGTCGAGGGCTTCAGGCAGGGCCGGGTGGATGGTGAACCGGCGGATAGCTCTCACGCACAGTGACCCTAATGCCTTCGCGAGAGCGGCCGCGCCACGGGCTCCCTGGGCTATCGGGACACCCGGTTCCGCATTGGGTGCCAGCAGATGGGTAGCTTTCATCCGTGATCGGCAGGATCCCCATACTCGACGTGCAGCCGGCTGTCCGGGTGGCCGGCTCTGCGGCCCTGTCCCCGGCCAAGGCTGTCCCCGGCGAATCGTTCCTGGTCAGCGCTACCGTGTTCCGCGAAGGCCACGAGATGCTCGGGGCCGGCGTGGTGCTGACCGACCCCTGCGGCGTGCCGCAGCCACCCGTTCGCATGCACGAGCTCGCCGAGGGCACCGACCGTTTCGGTGCTGATGTCGCGCCGGCCAGCGAGGGCCTGTGGTCGTTCGCGGTCGAGGCATGGGGCGATCCGATCGCCCGCTGGCAGCACGATGCCGGGATCAAGGTGCCGATCGGCCAGGACACCGAGCTGATGCTCGCGGAGGGCGCGCTGCTGCTCGAGCGGGCGGCCCGGCAGATCCCCAAGCCCAAGACCCTGCCGCCGGACGACGCGCGGGTCGCCCGAGCCGCCAGGAACGCGCTCAGCGCCGCGGTCAGGAGCCTGCGCAACGCCGAGCTGGCCCCGGCGGACCGGCTGGCCGCGGCCGGGGCGGACGGGGTGCTCGCCGCTCTGGCCTCGTTCCCGCTACGAGACCTGCTGACAAGGACGGGGAGCTATCCGCTCATCGTGCACCGGCAGCGGGCCCTGTTCAGCTCGTGGTATGAGTTTTTCCCGCGCTCCGAAGGTGCGGTGGTCGACCCGGCGCACCGGCGCAAGCCCAGGTCCGGCACCCTGCGGACAGCGGCCAGACGGCTGGCGGCGGTCGCGGACATGGGCTTCGACGTCGTCTACCTGCCGCCCGTGCACCCGATTGGCACGACCGCGCGCAAGGGACAGAACAACACGCTGATCGCCGGGCCGGCCGACCCGGGCTCGCCGTGGGCCATCGGCTCGCCCGACGGCGGCCACGACGCCCTGCACCCCGACCTCGGCACGCTCGCGGACTTCGATGCCTTCGTCGCCCGCGCGCAGCAGCTCGGCCTCGAGGTCGCGCTTGACCTCGCCCTGCAGGCGTCGCCCGATCACCCGTGGGTGACCAGCCACCCCGAGTGGTTCACGACCAGGGCCGACGGGTCGATCGCGTACGCGGAGAACCCGCCGAAGAAGTACCAGGACATCTACCCGATCAACTTCGACAACGATCCGGAGGGGATCTACGCCGAGGTCCGCCGGGTGGTGCAGCACTGGATGGACCACGGCATCAGGATCTTCCGGGTGGACAACCCGCACACCAAGCCGCTGCCGTTCTGGCAGCGGCTGCTCGCCGATATCGCCGCGACCGACCCGGATGTCATCTTCCTGGCCGAGGCGTTCACCCGCCCGGCCATGATGCACACGCTGGCCAAGATCGGCTTCCACCAGTCCTACACGTATTTCACCTGGCGCAACACCGCCGGCGAGCTGACGGAGTACCTGACCGAGCTGTCCGGCCCGGCCGCCCCCTACATGCGGCCGAACTTCTTCGTCAACACCCCCGACATCCTGTGCCAGTACCTGCAGCACGCCGGGCCGCCGGCCTTCGCCGTCCGGGCGGTGCTCGCCGCCATGATGTCCCCGTCCTTCGGGGTGTACTCGGGCTACGAGCTCTGCGAGAACATCCCGCTGGTCCCGGGTAGCGAGGAGTACCTGGACTCGGAGAAGTACGCCTACCGGCCGCGGGACTGGGAGCAGGCCGCCGAGCATGGCCTGACTATCGCCCCGCTGCTGACCAGGCTGAATGCCATCAGGCGCGCCCACCCGGCCCTGCACTGGCTGCGCAACCTGCGGTTCCACTACAGCGACCAGCCGGACATTCTCTGCTTTTCCAAGCGGACGAGCCCGGACTTTCCCGGAGCGCCCGACATCGTCATTGTCGTGGTGAACCTGAACCCCACCGAGGCTCGCGAGGCTACTGTCTGGCTGGACAGCGCGGCTCTCGGGCTGGATGCGGCCGCGGGCTTCCGGGTGACCGACGAGCTCACCGGCCAGCAATTCAGCTGGGGCCTCGGAAATTATGTCCGGCTCGACCCCGCCGTCGCGCCGGCCCACATCCTGAGCGTGGCGTAGGCATGCCGGCTGGCGTGCATCCTGGTTAGGTAGAGGATGGCGCCGCCGGCCGCGGCGCCAGCCACGGAGCGAGCAGCGGGAGAGCGGGAGTGGACCAGTCGGGGCACGCCGGCGGGCAGGGCTCGGTTGGTGATGCCCCCGTGCAGGAGTTCAACGTCGCGGCCAGCGAGCCGGTACCGGACTCCTTCTCCTTCGAGACCCCGCGAGATCCGACCTGGTACAAGCGCGCGGTGTTCTACGAGGTGCTCATCCGCGGCTTCAGCGACTCCAACGGCGACGGCACCGGGGACATCCGCGGGCTCATCGACCGGCTCGACTACCTGCAGTGGCTGGGGATCGACTGCATCTGGCTGCTGCCCATCTACGCCTCGCCGCTGAAGGACGGCGGTTACGACATCGCCGATTTCACCGCGATCCTGCCGGAGTTCGGCACCATCGGCGACTTCGTCGACCTGGTCGAGAAGGCCCACGAGCGGGGCATCCGGGTCATCGCCGACCTGGTCATGAACCACACCAGCGATCAGCACCCCTGGTTCCAGGCCTCGCGCTCCGATCCGGACGGCCCGTACGGCGACTTCTACGTCTGGTCCGACGCCGACGACAAGTACGCCGACGCCCGGGTGATCTTCGTCGACACCGAGCGGTCCAACTGGACCTACGACGAGACCCGCGGCCAGTACTACTGGCACCGGTTCTTCTCTCACCAGCCGGACCTGAACTACGAGAACCCGCTGGTGCAGGACTCGATGCTGGAGGTACTGCGGTTCTGGCTGGACCTCGGCATCGACGGCTTCCGGCTCGACGCGGTGCCGTACCTGTACGAGCGCGAGGGCACCAACTGCGAGAACCTGAAGGAGACCCACGAGTACCTGAAGCGGGTCAGGTCGGAGATCGACCGCCTGTATCCCGACCGGGTGCTGCTCGCGGAGGCGAACCAGTGGCCCGCCGATGTCGTGGAGTACTTCGGCGACCCGGCGGGCGGCGGCGACGAGTGCCACATGGCCTTCCACTTCCCGCTGATGCCGCGCATCTTCATGGCCGTCCGGCGAGAGCAGCGCTATCCGATCTCGGAGATCATGGCGCAGACGCCGCAGATACCGTCGGGCTGCCAGTGGGGCATCTTCCTGCGCAACCACGACGAGCTGACGCTCGAGATGGTCACCGACGACGAGCGCGACTACATGTGGGCCGAGTACGCCCGCGACCCGCGGATGAAGGCCAACATCGGCATCCGCCGGCGGCTCGCGCCGCTGCTGGACAACGACAGGGACCAGCTGCAGCTGTTCACCGCGCTGCTGCTGTCGCTGCCGGGCTCGCCGGTGATCTATTACGGCGACGAGATCGGGATGGGCGACAACATCTGGCTCGGCGACCGGGACGGCGTCCGGACGCCGATGCAGTGGACGCCGGACCGCAATGCCGGCTTCTCCCGGTGCGACCCGGCCCGGCTGTACCTGCCGCTGATCATGGACCCGATCTACGGCTACCAGGGCCTGAACGTCGAGGCCCAGGAGCGCATGAACGGATCGCTGCTCAACTGGACCCGGCGGATGATCGACATCCGCAAGCGCCACCCGGTCTTCGCGCTCGGCGAGTACCACGAGCTGAACTCGTCCAACCCGAGCGTGCTGGCCTACGTGCGGGAGTACCGGGGCGAGGACGCCGGCGACGATGAGACGGACCGGATGCTGTGCGTCAACAACCTGTCGCGCTACCCGCAGCCGGTCGAGCTGGACCTGAGCCGGTTCGCCGGATCGGTGCCGGTCGAGACGATGGGCGGCGTCGCGTTCCCGCCGATCGGCGAGCTCAGCTACCTGCTGACGCTGCCCGGCTACGGCTTCTACTGGCTCATGCTGAAGCCGCCCGCCAGCTACGGTCCCTGAGCACTCCGCACTATCTGCTGGTAAGGCGTCCGGATGCGGCGGCGAGGATTCGCCCTGCCCCGGCGTCGTAGCCGGAGCAGCTGCCCGTAGAGTCGTGCCGATCCGGAATAAAGGGGTGCACTCGTGGGCAGTAGGTGACCGTGTTTGACAGCACCGCCCGGTCTCGCCGAGCGGCCCCGGACGACGAGGCCGCTGCCCGCGGTATGCCCGGGCACGGCGCCGTGACCAGCCCGGACGGCCTGCTTAGCCTGCTGGCCAGCTGGCTGCCCGAGCAGCGCTGGTTCCCCGGCCGCGGCGCGCGGCTGTCGGATCTGTCCGTCGTCTCCGACATCAGCCTCCAGGCCGGCGACCCGGCACTGCGGCACCTGATCGTGCAGACGACGCTGCGGACCGGCCCGGCCAGGTTCCAGGTGCTGGTCGGCTGCCGGCGCGACCTCCCGCCCGGACTCGCGGGCGCGCTGATCGGCTACCAGGACGGCGCCGCCTGCTATGACGCGCTCTACGACCCGGAGCTGGCAGACGTGCTGCTGCGCGGCATCACCCAGCAGCGCCTCGTGGAGAACGTCAGGTTCGTGCGCGACCCGGGCACGCCCGCCCTGACCGGCTATGAGCCGGGCTCGGCCGCTGCGGCGCCGGGCGGCCGCGTGCTCGGTGCCGAGCAGAGCAATACCAGCATCGTGTTCGGCGGCCAGGCCATACTCAAGGTGCTGCGGCGCCTGTTCCCCGGCGCCAATCCCGACCTGGAGGTCGCGGACGCGCTGGCCCGCCTCGGCTCCGCCCGGGTGGCGGCGCCGTACGGCTGGATGGAAACGGACCTGGACGGCGAGCCCGTGCTGCTCGGCGTTCTGTCCCAGTTCCTGGCCGGGGCCAGCGATGGCTGGACGCTCGCGCTTGCCGCCGTGGACCGGCTCTACGCCCGCCACGGTGCGTATGGCCGGGAGTACCTCACTGCGCGCGTCCGGGCCGATCAGGACGGGAACGCACACTCCGGCGCCAGTGCTCCCGCCGGGCTGCCGTTCACCGACGATGCGCGCCTGCTCGGGCAGGCGACTGCCGAGCTGCACGGTGACATGGCGCAGGCGTTCGGCCGCCGCGATATGACGCGCGCCGAGCTGGCCGCGCTGGCCGCGGACATGCACGCCAAGCTGTCGGACGCCGTCGCGATCGTGCCGGACCTGCGCGTTTACGAGGGGCGCATCAGAACTGCCTACGATCTGCTTGGCCGTCTCGACGAACCGGTGCGGGTCCAGCGGATTCACGGTGACTATCACCTCGGCCAGGTGCTGCGGGCCAGGCAGGGCTGGGTCGCACTGGACTTCGAGGGCGAGCCCGCGGTGCCGCTCGAGGTCCGCCGGGCTCCCGCGCCGGCGCTGCGCGACGTCGCCGGAATGCTGCGCTCGTTTGACTACGCTGCCCGGCACCAGCTGGTCGGCCAGCCGGCGGCCGAGCCGATGGCGGCGATCGCCGGCGACTGGGTCCGCCAGTGCCAGGCGGCGTTCTGCGCCGGCTACGCCGCAGGCGGCGGCACCGACCCGGACAGCCAGAGCACGCTACTGCACGCACTGACGCTGGAGAAGGCGGTCTACGAAGTGATCTACGAGTACCGGCACCGGCCATCCTGGCTGTCGATACCGCTCGGCTACGTGGCGGCGGCATGACGGCGGATATCTCTCCCCCGGACCAGATCAGCCACGCCGAGATCGACTCACTCGTCGGGGGCACGCACTACGACCCGCACTCCGTCCTGGGCGGTCACCCCGGCCCGGACGGCGTCACCATCAGGGCGCTGCGGCCGCTGGCCGAGTCCGTCGTCGTCGTGCTGCCCGGTGGCACTCGCGCTCCCATGCGGCACGTGCATGAGGGCGTGTTCTCGGTGACGGTTCCCGGCACCTCGGTGCCGGACTACCGCCTCGCGGTCACCTATCCCGGCTCACCCGAGATCATCACCGATGACCCGTACCGGCACCTGCCGACGCTCGGCGAGATCGACCTGCACCTGATCGCCGAGGGCCGCCACGAGGCATTGTGGACGGTGCTCGGCGCCCGGGTCCGGCCGCAGGCGGGCGGGACGTCGTTCGCGGTCTGGGCGCCGAACGCCCGCGGCGTCCGAGTGATCGGCGACTTCAACCACTGGGACGGCCGGACTCACCCGATGCGGTCGCTCGGCAGCTCAGGCGTCTGGGAGCTGCTGATTCCCGGCGTCGGCGACGGCGCCTGCTACAAGTACGACATCTGCGGCCCGGATGGCATCTGGCGCCGCAAGGCCGACCCGATGGCCGGCTGGGCGGAGAAGCCGCCCGCTACCGCGTCCCGTGTCACCGAGTCCCGGTACTCCTGGGGCGACGCCGCCTGGCTTGAGCAGCGAGCCGGCCGGGATCTGCTGGCCAGCCCGATGAGCGCCTATGAGGTGCATCTCGGCTCGTGGCGGCCCGGCCTGACCTACACCGAGCTCGCCAGCCAGCTCACCAGCTACGTCACCGAGCTGGGCTTCACCCACGTGGAGTTCCTGCCGGTTGCCGAGCACCCGTTCGGCGGCTCCTGGGGCTACCAGGTGACCTCCTACTACGCGCCGACTGCCCGGTTCGGCTCGCCGGACGAGTTCCGCCACCTGATCGACAGCCTGCACCAGGCCGGCATCGGGGTGATCCTGGACTGGGTGCCCGCGCACTTCCCGCGGGACAGCTGGGCGCTGGCGCAGTTCGACGGCACGGCGCTGTACGAGCATCCCGACCCGCAGCGCGGCCAGCAGCCGGACTGGGGCACGCTGATCTTCGACTTCGGACGCCCTGAGGTGCGCAACTTCCTGGTCGCGAATGCCATCTACTGGCTGGAGGAGTTCCACGCGGACGGGCTGCGGGTCGACGCCGTCGCCTCGATGCTCTACCTCGACTACTCGCGCAAGCCGGGCGAGTGGTCGCCGAACTCGCTCGGCGGCCGGGAGAACCTGGACGCGGTGTCGTTCCTGCGCGAGGTCAATGCCACCTGCTACAAGCGGGTCCCCGGCATCGCGATGATCGCCGAGGAGTCCACCGCGTGGCCGGGCGTGACCAGGCCGGTCCACCTCGGCGGGCTCGGGTTCGGGCTGAAGTGGAACATGGGGTGGATGCACGACACGCTCAGTTACCTCGGTCGCGATCCGGTCTACCGCAGCTTCCATCAGAACGAGATCACCTTCTCGATGGTGTACGCCTACTCCGAGAACTACGTGCTGCCGATCTCGCACGACGAGGTCGTGCACGGCAAGGGCTCCCTGCTGCGCAAGATGGCCGGGGACGAATGGCGGCAGTTCGCCGGCGTGCGGACGCTGCTGGCCTACATGTGGGCGCATCCTGGCAAGCAGCTGCTTTTCATGAGCTCGGAGTTCGGCCAGGGCGACGAGTGGTCCGAGGAGACCGGGCTGCAGTGGCATCTGCTTGAGTACCCGCTGCACGCCGGCGTGCAGCAGCTTGTCAGGGACCTCAACCGCGCGTACTGCGACCATCCGGCGCTGTGGCAGAAGGACAGCTCACCTGAGGGCTTCCAGTGGATCGACGCGAACGACTCGGCCGGCAACGTGCTGTCGTTCCTGCGGTTCGGAGCCGATGGCAGCGTCCTGGCCTGCGTCTGCAACTTCGCCGCGGTGCCGCATCTTGGCTACCGGATCGGGCTGCCGTCGGCCGGCACCTGGACCGAGGTGCTCAACAGCGACGCCGACGTGTACGGCGGCAGCGGAGTCGGGAACTACGGCCAGGTCGAGGCAGTCGCCGAGCCCTGGCACGGACGGCCGGCCTCGGCCGAGATCAGCCTGCCGCCGCTCGGCGTGATCTGGCTGGCGCCGCAACAGCCTGCCGCTGACACCACTGCCGCTGACACCACTGCCGCTGACACCACTGCCGCTGACACCACTGCCGCTGACACCACTGCCGCTGACACCACTGCCGCTGACACCACTGCCGCTGACACCACTGCCGCTGACACCACTGCCGCTGACACAGTTTCTGCTGGCACGACTCCTGCTGCTGGCACGGCCTCTGCTGGCACGACTTCTGCTGCTGGCACGGCTTCTGCTGGCACGGCTTCTGCTGGTACGGTTACTGCTGGCACGGCTTTTGCTGCTGGCACCGGCGGACTGCCCGCTCCGCCCCCCTGACCAGCGCGGGCGTCACGTCACCGGCACGATCTGCACGCTGACCAGCGCACCGCCGTCGATGTCGAGCACGCCCAGCGTGCCGCGCGGCTGCCGCCGCTTGTCCGTGGGCGAGCCCGGATTGAAGATCCGCAGGCCCTCACTGCTCTCATCCAGCGGGATGTGCGAATGCCCGAAGACCACCAGGTCTGCGGACGGGAACGAGTGCCGCATCCGGCGCAGCCGCCCGCTCGCCTGACCGCTGTCATGGATCATCGAGACCGCCACGCCGCCGATGTCCAGCTGCAGCACCGGCGGGGCTCCCCAGTCCGCGACGTCCCGGCCGTCGTTGTTGCCCAGCACCGCGTGCACGGGCGCATAACCGGACAGCTCATCCAGCACGGCCGCGGTGCAGACGTCTCCGGCGTGCAGGATGAGGTCAGCCTGGCGCAGCCAGGCCGCTACCCCAGCCGGGCACGACTTCCAGAACCGCGGGGCGTGGGTGTCGGACAGGGCAATGACGCGCACCCTCTCATCCTGGCCTGCCGCCGCGGCACGCGCGCTGCCGGGCTACTGTCCAAGGAAAGGGCTGCCAGCACGATGCGGGAGACGCGATGGACGAGGAACTGACCGGGCAGGCGCCCGAGCACCAGCCGGTACCCGACAACGCCGCTGCCGCGGTCAGCGCGCTCGCGGCGAGCGCCATCCGGCCAGGCCGGATCCCGGCGATGTACCTGGGTCATGGCGCTCCGCCGCTGGTCGACGATCCGTTGTGGGTCATTCAGCTGGAGGCGTGGGCACGAGCGCTGCCGAGGCCCGCCGCCATCCTCGTGGTATCCGCGCACTGGGAGAACGCTCCCCTGGCGATCGGCGCTACCGCCGACGCGGCACCGCTGACCTATGACTTCTACGGCTTCCCCGACCGGTACTACCGGGCCAGCTATCCCTCACCCGGCGCCCCGGAGCTGGCCGGCCGGGTCCGGGGCCTGCTGACCGGAACAGAGCCGGTCGCCGACGTGCCGGGCCGCGGCCTCGATCACGGCGCTTACGTGCCGCTGACAGTCATGTATCCGGACGCGGACATCCCGGTTCTGCAGATCTCGATGCCGAGCCTGGAGCCGAAGCGGCTGCTGCGGATCGGCGCGGCCCTGCGGCCGCTGCGCGACGAGGGCGTGCTGATCATGGGCAGCGGCTTCCTCACCCACGGGCTTCCGTTCCTGCGTGACTTCCGGTTCGACGCGCCGCCGCCATCGTGGTCGGCTGAGTTCGACCACTGGGCCGCGACCGCGCTTGACAACGGAGACGTCGACGCGCTGGTCGGCTTCACCGGCGCGCCCGCGGTCAGGTACGCGCATCCCACCACCGAGCACTACGCGCCGCTGTTCGTCACCCTCGGCGCGAGCGAGGCGCCGGCGCCCGTCACTACCATCACCGGCTACTGGATGGGCCTGGCCAAGCGATCGGTGCAAGTGGCCTGACGGCCTGAGCGCGCGCCGTCGATGCCTCGTTAGTGGTGTTCTGTGGCACCACTAACACGGCTTCCACGCCGTCAGTCCGGGGTTCGAGTTCGTTCTCCTCAGTGCAGGACGGCTCTTCGGCGCCACGGCGCCAGGCCCGGCCCGCGCGAAGGCGCGATAACACCCGGTGCCTGCCCGTGTAGGGCACCGGCTTGCGCGGCGCATCGTTGTCGAAGTTCACTCTCGCTCCAGTAGCACGCTGTCAGCGCTGTGCTCGCCATGACTGTGCAGGTCACAGCCGTGCAGTTCGCAGCCGTGCTAGTCACGGTTGTGCTGGTCACGCGGGGCCGGCCAGGACGAGGCGGTCCGCGGGGACCCGCCAGCCCGGTGCCTCACGCCGCCGGAACCTGCGCGCACCCGGACTGCCCGAGACCCGCAGGTCCCCCCCAGCTCCCGGCATGCTGCAAAGTGTCCAGGCCGGCAGACCGCCGGCAGGCACCGAGCTAGTCAGACGCGGGCACGCCTCGTCCTGGCTAGCGCCCCAGTCAACAGGCGACGGCGGGGCCGCGCCATCCCCGAACTCGTGGATGCGGACATAGCGGCTGCTGACCTAAACTGCCCGCTAGCGCAGGCGCGGCGCGCTCGCATGGTGCACCGGCACGGGGCGCTCCCGCAGGCACGGGGCGCTCCCGCAGGCACGGGGCCAGCCGAAGCTGGCAGGAACAGGCAGGACGCAGAATGGCCCTCGACACGGCACCCGCGCGGGCGCATGTCACCAGCCCGACCGGCGCGGTGACGGCGATCCGCGATGGCGGCCGGATCGTGTTCGGCCGCGGTCCCGATGCCGACCTGATCGTCGCCGCCGGGCGCGGCCTGTCCCGGCGGGCCGGCGTGATCAGTGCCGTGGCCGGCGGCGCCTGGGTAGCGAACATCAGCCGGACGCACGCGCTGTACGCGGAGGGCGACGGCTACCGCGTCCGGCTGCCGCGCATGGACGAGGCCGGAGACCCGGCCGCCGCGCTCGAGCCGTCGAAGGGCTGGTTCCTGCGCGAGGGAGCCGCGCTGATCGGCTCGCGCGCCATGCTCGACGAGGGACAGTCGCTGCGCCTGGTGGTGGCCGGGCCGCCGGCGGCCGCGGCCGCTGACGGTACCGGGCACCTGCGCTCGGCGAACGGCGGCGATGTCACGCTGCTGCCGTTCTACCTTGACGCGAACACCAAGCTGTTCCTTGTCGCGCTGCTGTGGTGCCGCCCGTGGCTGGTCGACCCGGCGCGTGGCACACCGCTGCCGCGCACGCCGGAGATCGCGCGGGCTGCGCTCGTCGTCACCGACGCCCACCACGAGCTTGACTCCTTCGACAGCGACTCGGCGTTCCGGGACCGGCTGTCCGCCCGGGTCGGAGAGCACCTGAAGGTGCTGCGGCGGAAGATCACCGAGCGGGGCATGGTGCGGCCCGGAGTCAGGCTCTCCGACGAGGTGGCGGTCGGAGCACTGCTCGAGCACGGCATCATCACCAGCAGCGACCTGGACCGGCTCGCTGATCCGGCCTGGTGCTCGCGGCAGGAGGACCTGTGGTGGACGCCGGTGTTGTGACCAGCTATCCGGTCAGCACCCTGAACCTGGCGCTGGCGCGCAGGCCGTGCGGCCCGGTGACCTGCACGGTGTACGTGCCCGCCGGTATCTCGCCGGCGAAGAACTCATGCGCCTGGTTAATCGCGTAGTTGAAGTTGCCGTAGCTGTCGATGACCGGATGGTCCGGTGAGGGACCCACGCCCGCGAGACTGATGGTGAGCTGCGAGCCCGGCGGCCAGTACCCGCCGTGGACGACAAACCCGGTACTGCCGTCCCCGGTTGGCTGGCTGAGGGCGACGAACGGAACGCCGGGCGTGGGATCCACGATCGAAGCGCTCCCCGCCGGCGGACCGCCGGGCGGCGGGCTCTGCCCTGCAGGCGGCGGCAGTATCGGCCCGAGGCCCGCGTCGCTGCCATTCGCTGGCGCGGTAGGCGACGTCGTGGACCCCGCCGACGTCGACGGCGAGGAGGACGTCGCCGGCGCGGCCAGGCGGCCTGAGGCCGCCGCCTTCGCGCCGGGCTCCTGCGTCCGCAGCACCCACCCGGCCCCGACAAGAGCCACGGCGGCCGCCACGGTGAGGCACGTCAGCGCGATACTCCGGCGAAGAGTCCGGCGCGGTGCAGGCCTGCGCTGCCCGGTGCCGGACCCTGCCCCGCCGTGCCGGCCACCCGCCGCCGGGTGCGATGTCAGCAGGCCGTTCGGACCGAGCGGCTGCGAGCCGATGGTGTCATCTCCGAACGCGGCCTCGTTCCCGTCCGGGTGAGCGGCCGCCCCGGACTCCGCGCCCGCCAGCGCCGCCGACGGCAGGTCGCCGGCCGCCTCCGGCGCCGTCGCCGGCCGGCCGGACGAGCGCGGTATCCGGCGGTACTCCTCGATGAGATCCATAGCTGCGGCCGGCAGCGGCGGGGCACTGAGCTCCCCGGTGGCCGCGAGTGCCGGCGCGAGCCGCGCCAGGATGAACGACGAGGTCGGCCGGTTCCGCGGATCGCGCTCCAGGCAGCCGTTGACGATGTCAGCCAGCTCTGCGGGCAGCCCGGACAGGTCCGGCGGCCCGGTAGCGAGCTGGACCAGGACGTCCATGACCGTCTCGCCCTGGTAGGGAGCATGGCCAGTCGCGGCGAACAGCATGGTGGCGCCGAGCGCGAACACGTCACTGGCCGATGTGGCCTGCCGGGTGTCCCGCGCCTGCTCCGGAGCCATGTACGCGGGCGTCCCGATGCTGCCGCGCGTCACCGTCAGCTGGATCCGCTCAGCCGCGCGGGCCACGCCGAAGTCGATGACGCGGGGGCCGTCCGGCGAGACGAGCACGTTCGCCGGCTTCAGGTCGCGGTGCACCAGTCCGACGCTGTGGATGGACTCCAGGGCCTCCGCGCAGCCTGCTGCCAGCCAGCGCACCGCCGGCACCGGCACGGGGCCGCAGGTCCGCACGAGCCGGCTGAGCGACGGGGCCGGCACGTACACGGTGGCCAGCCACGGGACGTCAGCCTCGGAGTCGGCCGCCACCACCGCCGCGGTGAAGGCTCCGCTCACCCTCCTGGCCGCCGCCACCTCCTGGCCGAACCGGTTCCGGAAGTCAGGCTCCTCGGCCAGCTCGGTCTTGATCGTCTTGACTGCCACCAGGCGTCCCGCTGCGGAGCGGCCGAGATAGACCTGGCCCATCGCGCCGGCCCCGAGGCGGCCGATCAGCACGAAATTCCCGACCTGCTCGGGGTCCCACCGCCGCAGCGGTTCCACTAACGGCTGCTGCCGCACGACGCTGGTCTCCTGTCGGTACAAGCGGACAACCCCCTATCATGTCCGCTCTGCGCCGCCAGGACTGGCCTTCGGCGGACTTGACCGGGTTATCCGGCTCGCGCCGGCGACAGCGCGGCTACCGGCCGACGGCTCCGTCCACCAGCTCGCGGATGAGGTCGGCATGACCGTTGTGCCGGGCGTACTCCTCGATCATGTGCACGTAGATCCAGCGCAGCGACAGCGGCTGGCCCTCGCAGCTGCCCTGATAGTCCAGCTCCTTGCCAGCGGCGGCGGCCCGGCTCCGTCGGCATTCCGCGTGCCAGGCCGCCAGGTCCGCAGTCCAGTCCGCGGCATCGAGCGGGGCAAGCTCATCGTCGCCGCCGCCTGGCTGGTGCCAGATGAACGGAGCATCCGGGCGCTCGAGCAGACCGCGCTCGAACCAGTTCCGCTCGACCTCGGCCATATGGCGCACCAGGCCGTGCAGCGAGAGCAGCGACGACGGCAGCGGCCCGGCCTTCCGCCGGGCGTCGGTCAGACCCTCGCACTTCAGCAGCAGGGTCGTGCGATGGAACTCGAGCCACTGCTCCAGCGTCGCGCGCTCGGGGGCAGCGTACGCAGGCTCGGACCGGCGCGGATCAGTGAGCTCGCCTGCCATCTGCAACCTCCGGGCTGGCCGGCCTGCGGCCGGCACTTCATCGTGTGCCAGCTGCGATTATCGCGCCCGGGCTGCGGCCTGCGGCAAGCGATCAGAGCAGCGACAGCAACCAGCCGGGTCCGGCGACTCCGGCTCCGGCCGCGACGCAGCGGCGGCGCAGCTCGCGATCGGCCGTGACGACAATGCGCCGGCCTGGTGTCTGCGCGGCCAGCGCCGCGATCGCGTCGTCGCCAGAGCCGCTGGCGGCGACCACGCTGATGCCGCCAGGGGCCGGATCCGCGGCTGCCTGGCGGGCCGCGCCTTCCACTACCAGCACGACCTGCGGCATCCACCGCATCCGGGTCACGCCGTCCGCCATCCTGGCCACGCCGTCGGCCATCCCGGTCGCCCGGCTGCCGCCGTCGAGTAGCACATGCCCGGCCGGCGCATCCCCGCCCGGCTCATCCCCTGCCAGCACGGGCGAGGCCAGTCCGTCCGGAAGCTCGGTGATGCCCTCCGCCGCCAGCGGCGCCAGCTGGTCACGCAGCCGGGCCGCGGCACCGGCGCGGTCGCGCCACCAGCCGTCGGGCCGTGAGCCGACCACGTTCGCCCCGTCCACGATGATCGTCACCGGCGACAGCTCGGCACGCAGCCTGGCCCAGTGCGCCGCGAACCCTGGGTGCAGGTCCAGGCTGATCACCTCCGGCACAGGGACCCACGCGACCTCGTCGGTCTCGTCATCGTCGGACTGCACGGCGAACGGGCTGGCCGCCGCAGCCAGCACCGTCGTGTAGGACCAGCCGCCGTGATCGTCGGTGAAGACGCCGGCCTGCCGGACCGCGCCCGGCGGCACGCCGCATTCCTCGGCTGCTTCCCGCAGCGCAGCCGCGAGCGCCGACTCATGGCTGTCCCTGGCTCCGCCGGGCAGGCCCCAGGTGCCGCCATGGTGGCTCCACCAGGTCCTGCGCTGCAGCAGGACGGGACCGCCGGCCTCGAACGCCAGCAGTCCGGCGGCACCGAACCGGCCCCAGTGCCGGTGGCCGAGCTCGCACCGGACCCAGCCGTTGCCGTCCCGGCTAGCCAAGGCCGCACTCCGGCTGCAGTGATCGCATAAGGGTCAGCTTCCCGCACCGAAGCGCAGGCCGTCCATCATCAGGTCCAGCAGCCGCCCGGCCTGCGCGCGCTGCCCGGGGCCGCCGACCGCCATCGCCACGCCGCTCATGCTGGCCAGCAGGTCCGCGGGGTCGAGGTCGGCGCGCATCGTACCGTCGGCGGCACCCGCTTCCATGAGCGCGCCGAACGCGGCCAGCAGCCGGCTGCGGCTCTCGGCGAACGGGTTCCCGCCGGACGCGATCACCATTCGCAGCGCATCGGACATCCCGCGCTTGGCCGACATGTACTCGATGAACTGGTCCATCCAGGTGCGCATGGCCTGATCCGACGGCATGGCGGCGAGCAGGCCGGGCACCGCGTCGCAGAGCCGGGCCAGCTCGCTGCGGTAGGCGGCGTCGACGAGGGCCTCGCGGCTCGGGAAATGCCGGTACAGCGTGCCGATCCCGACACCCGCATCTCTCGCGATCGCCTCAAGCGTCACCTCGGCGCCCGCATTCGAGAAGGCCTTCACGGCCGCGGCCAGCAGCAGCTCGCGGTTGCGCTGCGCGTCCGCGCGCATCGCCCGCTCGGCGATGGTCACTCGTGCCTCCTCGCAGCTAACCGGAGTCCCCTCCATTTCATGGTACCGGGCCGGCCCGCCGCGGCCCGGCGGAGCAGCCTGCCAGCCGGCGAGCCTAGGCTGTAGTGCATGCCAGAGTCGCCCCTCACCGCCCGGCTGGCGAAGCTTCGCCAGCGCCGCACAGCGCCGCTGATTCTCGAGCTCGATCTCACCGACGGGATCAGCGAGACCCGGCCGGCCGATCCGGTCGCCGCCATCGCCGCCCGGAACCGGGTGGTGCTGCCGGACGTGCTCGACGGGCTCCGCCGCGCCCGCGACGACGACCGGGTGGCGGTCCTGGTGGCCCGCCTCGGCGGCAGGGGCATCGGGCTGGCGGCTGTCCAGGAACTCCGCCGCGCAGTCGCCGAGTTCGCCGAGGCCGGCAAGACGACCATCGCGTGGGCCGAGTCGTTCGGCGAGTTCTCCGCCAGCAACGTCCAGTACTACCTCGCGACGGCCTTCGAGAAGATCTGGCTGCAGCCTTCCGGTGACCTCGGGCTGACGGGAATCGCGGTCGAGCGCATCTTCCTGCGGGGCGCGCTCGACAAGCTCGGCGCGGACTTCCAGGTGGCGAAGCGGCACGAGTACAAGAGCGCGGCCGAGCAGCTCACCGAGACTGGGTTCTCGCCGGCCGCCCGCGAGGAGACAGACCGGATGACCGCGTCTGTCACCGAGCAGCTGGTGCAGGGCATCGCCGATCGCCGCGGACTCAGCCGGGAGAAGGTCGGCGAGCTGATCGACGCCGGGCCGTTCCTGGCTGGCCGCGCGCAGTCCGAGGGCCTGATCGATCAGCTGGGCTACCGCGACGAGGTGTACGCGGAGGCACGCAAGCTGGCCGGGCCGGATGCGGTCGTGCTGTACCTCAGCCGGTACCAGCGGGCTAAGGCAATGGCGCAGCGCGCCCGGGCGACAGTGACCAGGCTGCCCGGCACGACCGAGCCAGGCGTCGCCCTGATCTACGCCACCGGCGCGATCCGCCGCGGCCGCAGCGGCCGCGGCCTGCTGCCCGCGGGCGGCGCGATGGGCTCCGACACGATCGCGGCCGCGATCAGGACCGCTGCGCGCGATGAGCACATCCGCGCCATCCTGCTCCGGGTGAACAGCCCGGGCGGCTCCTACGTCGCCTCCGACACCATCTGGCGAGAGGTGGTCAGGGCGCGCGCCGGCGGAACTCCGGTCGTGGTGTCGATGGGCGACGTCGCGGCGTCGGGCGGCTATTACATCTCGATGGCCGCCGACCAGATCGTCGCGCAGCCGGGCACGATTACCGGGTCGATCGGCGTGCTCACCGGAAAGCCGGTACTCGGCGATGCGCTCGGCCGCGCGGGCATCAGCAGCGACCGGATCACTCACGGTCAGCACGCAGCGATGTTCTCCCAGCTCCGGCCGTTCTCCGCGGACGAGTGGGCGCTTGTCAGCGACTGGCTGGATCACATCTACGCCGACTTCACCGGCAAGGTTGCCAGCGGGCGGGGCATGACGCCCGAGCAGGTGCACGAGGTCGCGAAGGGCCGGGTGTGGACCGGCGCCGATGCGCTGTCCCGCGGCCTGGTCGACGAACTCGGCGGCATGGACCGCGCTGCCGCTATCGCCCGCCGCCGGGCCGGCCTGCCTGCGACCGCGCCGTTGCGGGTGTTCCCGCACGTGCGGCCGATCGACCGGCTGCGGCCCGCGGCATCGAGCGAGAGCCGCGGTGCGGCGGCGGCGCCCGCCGGCCTGCTCGCCGACAGCTGGGGTCCTGCCTGGCGGCTCGCGGCGCAGCTCGGCCTGCCGCCGCACGGGCCGCTGATGGTGCCGGGCACCTGGCTGTTCGAGTAGCGGGCCGTGGCCCCGGAAGGGTTCGCCGACGCGCTCGGCTCCTGGCCCGGTGCGGTCACGCTGCTGACGATCGCCGACGGCAGAGATGACATCGGCACGACGGTGAGCGCGTTCTGCCCGGTGTCAGCAGAGCCGCCGCAGGTCCTTGTGTCACTGCTCGACGGTTCCTATCCGGCCGAGGTGCTCAGCCGGGCGGACCAGTTCGCCGTGACGGTGCTCGCCGCCTCGCAGCGGGCGCTGGCGGGCCGGTTCGCCGCCGCGGGCCGGCCAGCCGCGCGGATCCTGCTCGAGAACGTGCCGCATCAGCGTGGCACCGTCAGCAGGGCCCTGATACCGGACGGCGGGCTGGCGGCCTTCGAGTGCGAGGTGACGAACCGGGTGCCGGCGGGTGATCATCTGCTGCTGGTCGCCTCGGTAACGCACGTGCCGTACGTGGCCGAGTCCGGCGAGCCGCTGATCCGGTTCCGCGGCGGCTACCTGCGGTAGCTTCGCTCGTCGGCTGATAACGACATATAGGGAGTCTCGGACTATTTGCGCCGGTTGGGCAGCCGCTTGCCAAAGATCGTGGTTACTTCGCGTCCGCATAGCGCGCAAACTCTCCACGATGACGTCGCGGCCGGACACTGCGATGCCGGCGTGTGCGCTACCGGATTGTCGGGTAGGTCCGCTAGCCGGGGACACGAGCGGGCGGCCCCTCTGACAGGCTGCCCGTGCTGACGGGGGGACGGTGCGCGCACGAATGACGGCTGCACTTCTCGCGGCCTGGCGGCATTCGCGGGCGACGGCCCGGCATCCGGACGCCGGATCGCCGCAGGGGGCGCCAGCGGGGCCGGCGACTGAGGAGCTGGACGCGCAGGCCGCACGGGCCCTGGTCGAGACCGACGACTCCGTCCGGACCAGCGAGCAGGAGCTGGGCTTTGCCATGGCGCGGTTCGGCGAGCAGGCCGCGGCCCCGTTCTCGGCCGCTCTGCGGTCAGCCACGGCGGAGCTGGCAGAGGCCTTCCGCCTCCGCCAGCTGCTGGACGATGGCGTCCCGGCCGGCGAGGCCGCCCGGCGGTCACAGCTGGCCGAGGTCAGCGCCCGGTGCGCCGAGGCGAGCCGCCTGCTCGACGAGGAGTCCGAGGCGTTCGACCGGCTCGTAGACCTGGGGGCCCGCGCGCCGCAGCTCGCCGCCGAGGTGGACGCGCACGTGGCCCAGCAAGCCGCCAGGGTCGAGCGGTCCCGCCAGATACTCGCCCGGCTGGCCGCCCGGTATACGCCGCAGGCCGTCGCGGCAGTCGCGGCCAGCCCCGGCCAGGCTGCCGAACGGCTGGATTTCGCCACTGCCTGCCTCCTGGCCGCGCATCAGGAGCCTGACGGCGGGGCGACTGATCGCGCCACGGCGCCGCTGCGGGCCGCGGAGCAGCAGCCCCGGGCCGCGCTGCTGCAGGCCGCGGAGGCCGCGGCCGACCAGGCCACGGACCTGCTCAGCGCTGTCCAGCACGCGGAAGCAGAACTCACCCAGGCTGCCTCTGCGCTGCCGGCCGCGCTCCGTGAGATGGATGCCGAGATCGCCGAGGCGAACGTGCTCGTCGCGGGCCAGCCACCCGACGAGCGGGCCAGCATCGTTACGCGCGCCCTGGCGATCGCGGCCGGGGTGCGCGCGCAGCAGGCCGCCGGGCCGTTCGACGCGCTGGCCGCGCTGGCCGACCTGCAGCAGGCCGACACCGCGCTGGATCACATCCTGGCGGGCGGCAGGGACGAACAGACCCGGCGCGAGCGGGCCCGCGCGGTGCTGGATCAGGCGATGCTGGTGGCCCGCAGCTCGGTGACCGCGGCCGAGGACTTCATCGCCACCCGGCGCGGCGGAGTCGGCGCGAGCGCGAGGACCCGGCTGGCTGAGGCCCGGCGGCACTTCCAGCTGGCCATTGTGGCCGCTCAGGCCGACCCGGAGGCAGCCGTGGCCGAGGCGCAGCACGCTGACACGCTCGCGCGGCAGGCCAGCTCGCTGGCCGAGCAGGATGTCGCCAGCTTCGACAGCGGCACGGACAGCGCGGCCCGCGAGCCCGGACTGATCGCCGACGGCGGCGAGTCCGGGGACGACGGCGTGTCCAGGGACGGCGGCGAGTCCGCGGACGGCCTTCGCGCGGCGTTGCTCGGCGGAATCCTCATCGACCGCCGGCTCGGCCCCGGAAGTTTCGGCGGCAGCCGCACCAGGGGCAGGCGCGGCGCAGGCGGTCGGCTCGCACCCGGCCACGCACGACATCAGGGGGAGACATGGCAAAGCACGGCATCAGCGGTCGGGTCAGGCAGCTAGCCCGGGCGAACATCGGCGTCATGGTCGACTCCGCGGCGGACCCGGGGCAGCTGATCGGCCAGTTGCTGCTGGATTACACGGCGAATATCAGCGCTGCCGAGCAGGCCATCGCCGAGTTCGCCGGCAGCCTGCGGATGATGGAGGACGACCAGGCGCAGGACGCCAGGGCGGCCGGCCAGTGGAGCGGGAAGGCGGAGGCCGCGAGCAGGCGGGCCGACGAACTGCGGGCCGGCGGCGGCGCAGCCGAGGCCGACAGATTCGACGACCTCGCGAGGGCAGCGCTGGAGCGGCAGCTGATCGCCGAGCGCGACATCCGGGCGGGGCAGCATGCGATCGACGCGCAGAGCGAGGCCTTCGAGAGTCTGCGGACCGGCCTCGATCAGATGATCATCAGACTCTCCGAGCTCCGCCAGCGGCAGGACAGCCTCGTCAGCCGCGTCCCGGGCGGCCCCGCGCAGGCGGGCCTGCCCGGGATGAGCACGAGCGCCGACGTGATGGACCCGGCGAGTGAGATCGCCGGTTTCGATGAGCGAGTGCGGCAGGAGGAAGCCCGCGTGCGCGGCCGGGAGGAACGGCCCGCGTCCTCGCTGGACGCGCAGTTCGCTGTCGCCGGCGACCTGGCGGACCGGACTGAGATCGAGGAGCGCCTGCAGGAGCTCAAAGCCGACCGGGCCATGGCCTCGGCAACCGCACGGGCGCACGACCAGGCAACTACCTGAGGACGGGAACGAGGCCGTCACCCCAGCACCCGGCCGCCGGGCCGCGGCGTACGGCCAGCGCGACGGTGCGGCCGGCGCTGCCCTAGCTGTTGAGGTAGGCCAGAACGGCGAGCACGCGCCGGTTGTCGTCGTCCGACGGGATCAGGTCCAGCTTGGCGAAGATGCTGGTGCTGTGCTTGCTGACCGCCTTCTCGGTGACAAACAGGCGCTGGGCGATCGCGCTGTTGGAGCGGCCCTCGGCCATCAGCTCGAGCACCTCGCGCTCCCGCGCGGACAGTCGCATAAGCGGCTCCTCCCTGGACCGGCGGCCGAGCAGCTTCGTGACGACCTCGCTGTCCATGACCGTGCCGCCGGCCGCCACCGCCCGCACTGCGTCCACGAACTGATCATCGTTGAACACCCGGTCCTTCAGCAGGTAACCGACGCCTCCCGCCTTGTCGGCGAGCAGCTCGCGCGCGTACAGCTGCTCCACGTACTGGGACAGGACCAGCACCGGCAGGCCGGGCACCTGCCGCCGGGCCTCGATGGCGGCCCGCAGGCCGTCGTCAGTGAACGCCGGCGGCAGCCGCACGTCGACGATGGCCACGTCCGGCCGCTCGCTGATCAGGGCGGTCAGCAGCCCCGGCGCATCCTCGACCGCGGCGGCGACCTCGAACCTGTGTGCCTCAAGCAGCCGGACCAGGCCGTTCCTCAGCAGGAAGAGGTCTTCAGCGACGACAACGCGCACGGCACCTCCAGCACCACGATGGTCGGCCCGCCGACAGGGCTGCTCACCGCCAGAATGCCATCGAAGGTGGCCAGCCGCCGCTCGACTCCGGCCAGGCCGCTGCCGGCGGCAGGGTCGGCGCCGCCGGTACCGAAGTCCGTTACCTCAATGCGCAGCATGCGGCCGGAGTGCGACATCACGATCCGCGCCTGCCGGGCGCCTGAGTGCTTAGCCGCGTTGGTCAGCACCTCTGCCACCGCGAAATAGCACGCCGTCTCCACCGGCGCGGGCGGGCGCCCTGGCAGGTCGATCTCCGTCTCGACCTGCAGCGGACTGTCGAGTGCCAGCGCGCGGACGGCATCGGTCAGGCCGCGGTCAGCCAGCACGGGCGGATGTACTCCCCGGACCAGCTCCCGCAGCTCGGTCAGCGCCGCAGCCGACGCCTCCCGTGCCTCGGCCACCAGCGCGGCCGCGGCGTGCGGGCTGGTGTGGATGAGCCGTTCGGCGGCACGCAGGTTCATGCCGAGAGCCACGAGCCTGGCCTGGGCGCCATCGTGCAGGTCTCGCTCGAGCCGCCGCAGATCGGCGGCCGCCGTGTCGACCGCGACAGCCCGGCTCTGCGTCAGGCGCTCCACTCGTCTGGTCAGCTCGGCATCGGGTGCCAGGCCCAGTGCCCTGCGGACCTCAGGAAATGCCCGCGGCGCCAGCCAGCAGCCAAGTCCGATCACTGCCACCGCCTCGGCCGCTGCCAGCATCGCCATCGGCTGACTCGACACGTCCACGGCCCCGAAGAACCGGCGGGGCCCCTCCAGCAGGTACGCCTGCGCGGTGCCGGAGGGCTGCGCTCCGACAGTAAGGATCCAGCCGCCGGCCGACCATCCCTTGATGCGCACCAGGCCAAGCAGCCCGACCACGATGAGTCCCGCTGTCGCCATCCTGGTGGCGAGCGCGGGCCAGCGCCTGATCACCAGCATCGCGCCGGCCACTAGCACCAGCATCAGGGCAACCCACGCGTTGGAGCCGACGAGCTCGGCGACCGCGACGCAGACTGGCAGCAGCAGCAGCCCGTAGCGGTGCGCTGGCTGGTCCGGGTCACCTGCGCGGCCGAGCACGAGCCGGGCCGCTGCCGGGCGGCGAACCAGCTCCCGCCATGCCAGCCAGCCTCCGGTGAGAAAGGCCGCCCAGGCCTGCGCCAGGATCAGCCCGGTCATCGACGGATCGCCCACCCGCGCCAGGCCGTACCCGTAGAGCCAGTAGAGGCCGTCGCCCGTGGTATAGACACGCGCGATCCCGAGTCCGGCCAGTCCGAGCACGATCAGTGACACCGGCACGACCGCCGCAGCGAGCCGTGGCCTGAGCAGGACGACACCGGCAGCAATGAGCGGGATGGCGAGCAGCCACCACCAGTACCGGCCGTGGTCGAGCGACGGATAGAGGTTGGCGGTCATGACGGCAGCGAGTGCGACCAGCGCGGCGCACCAGCCGAATTCGCGAAGGCGCCCCCGCAGGCCCTTCGCGTCCGCGCCGCGACCGGTCCGTCGCCACGCGATGACGAGGCACGCCGCGGTCAGGGCAAACAGGAGCAGCACCAGGGCCAGCCCGAGCATCCCCGGCTGACCCGCCTTCAGCGACACGTAGCTAGCCGGAGCCGCATGCAGCCGGTGCGGAACTGGCACCACCTCAAGCTCCGCCGACCCCGGTGAACTCGCTGGCTGCGGCATCCTGGCCTCCCGCTGATACTTTTCGCCCCCTGCGGGCGCCCCGCGACCCAGCCTCCCGCAGCCGGGGCGGCCGCGCTATGGACCGAGCCCCACTGCGGCGGTAGGCCTAGGCCCACCCGGTGCGGCGCCCTAGACGATGCGCTCGCCGGACCGCCAGACCCCGGCGATCAGCGGTACGCCCGGCCGGTAGGCCAGATAGGCGTGCGACGGGGCGTCCAGCATGATCACGTCGGCGCGCGCGCCGGTGCCGAGATGGCCGACGTCGGACCGGCGCAGGGCATGCGCCCCGCCCGCCGTGGCGGCCCAGACGGCTTCCGCGGTCGTCATCCGCATCTCGCGAACGGCCAGCGCCACGCACAGCGCCATGCTCGAGGTGTAGCACGAGCCCGGGTTGCAGTCGGTCGCGATGGCCACCGTGACGCCCGCCGACAGCAGCCGCCGGGCGTCCGGGTACGGCGAGCGGGTCGAGAACTCCACTCCCGGCAGCAGCGTCGCGACTGTCCCGCCGGAGGACGCGAGCGCGTCCACGTCAGCGTCCGACAGGAACGTGCAGTGATCCGCCGAGGCTGCCGCCGCCTCGACGGCCACCTGGACGCCTGGACCCGGGCCGAGCTGATTCGCGTGGATCCGGGGCTCGAGACCGGCTGCCTCCCCGGCCAGCAGCACCGCGCGCGCCTCGTCAGCGCCGAACGCGCCGCGCTCGCAGAACACGTCGATCCACTTCGCCAGCGGCGCGCAGGCCGCCAGCATGTCCCCGCAGACCAGCTCGACGTAGCCGGCCGCGTCGCCGTCGAACTCCGGCGGCACGACGTGCGCACCGAGGTACGTGACCTCCGGAGTGACCTCAGCGGCCAGGGCCACCGACCTCGTCTCATCGGGGACGGTGAGCCCGTACCCGGACTTGCACTCGAACGTGGTCGTGCCCTGCGCGAGCAGTTCGGCTGCCAGCCGGGCCAGGTTCGCCCGCAGCGCCTCGTCGCTGGCCCGGCGGGTCGCCGCGACCGTGCTGCGGATTCCGCCGGCCTCATACGGCAGCCCGGCCATCCTGGCGGCGAACTCCGCGCCGCGTTCGCCGGCGAAGACCAGGTGCGCGTGCGAGTCGACGAAGCCCGGCAGTACCGCCCGGCCGCCGGCGTCGACGGCCTCGTCGGCCGCGGGCGCCTGCGCGGCCGGCCCGGTCCAGGCCACCAGCCCGCCGTCCAGCACGATGGCCGCGTCGGCCAGCGCCTCGAACGGCCCCGGCGAGGCGACGCTCACCGCCTCCAGCGGCGCGTTGGTGACCAGCTCCCCGATATTCGTGATCAGCACGCTCACCTGCGCATCGTGCCACAGCCGGGCGGAAATCCGGGTGCGCGCTCCGCAGCCAGGCACCAGGATGGCCCGATGGAACCCGTGGCCGACGCCCGCGCCCTGATCAGCGAGCGGTTCCCGGCCGCGCTTGCGGCCTTCCTCGGCGGCAGCGTCCTGTCCGGCCGCCGGACCGCGACGTCTGACCTGGACATCGTGATCGTGCTGCCCGGTCCGCCCGCCCCGTACCGCGAGTCGCTGCGCTGGCGCGGCTGGCCGGCCGAGACGTTCGTGCATGACCAGGAATCGCTGGAGCGCTTCTTCGCCAGCGACACGGCCAGGCGCCGCCCGACACTCGCCCGGATGTGCACCGACTCGGTCATCCTGGGCGGCCGTGAGAAAACCATCAGTCGGGTACGGGAACGGGCTGGCTCCGTGCTGGCGGCCGGGCCGCCGCCGCTCGGCCCGGACGAACTCGACCTGGCCCGGTACGGGCTGACCGATCTGCTCGACGATCTGTCCGGCAGCACCGACCCCGGCGAGACCGCGATCATCGGCTGGAACGTCTGGACCGCGACCGCGGAACTCGCGCTCCTGCTTGCCGGGCACTGGCTGGGCACCAGCAAGTGGCTGCTGCGGGAGCTGCGGTCGGCTGACCCGGCCCTGGCCGGCCGGATGACCGCGGCGGTCGGTGATCCGGTCCTGCTGGCCGACTGCGCTGAGCAGGTGCTGAGCCGGTGCGGCGGGCGGTTCTGGGAGGGGCTGCGCATTGGCGGCAGCTGAGACGGTGACGGCCTCGTTCCCGCCATGATGCAGGTGAGCGGCGCGCTGCGGGACGGCCGCGCCACCCGCGACAATGGCAGGCATGAGCGAGAGGCTGGCGGCCGGGTTGTGCCGGATCGAGGGCGTTGTCGAGGGCGAGTCTTCCTTCAAGGACGGGCCGGCCTTCTGGGCGGGCGGCAAGGAGATCGCGCACTTCGAGGGCGCGCACGCCATTGACCTGCGGCTGACCAGGGCCCAGATCCGCGCCCGGCGGGACGAGCTGCGAGCCGACGCTCGCGTTGTGCTGCGTTCGGCCTCGTCGGACTGGCTGACCGTGGAGTTCCGGACGCCGGCCGACGAGGCCTTCGTGCTCATGCTTGCGGAGATCGCCGCTGCCGCGCACCGGACCGCCGGCGGACCGGTTCCGCCGCCCACGGGTGCGGCACTTGCCCGGCGGCGCCGGTTCCACTAGCGCCGGTCGCACCCGGCGGTGCGCAGGCCGGCCTCGTAGGTCTGGCCGACCAGGTCCGTGCCGAACCTGCGCCGATCGCGGCCGCGATCGGGTCGAGCCCGCGGGTCCTGATCTACCTGTTCGGCACCGGCGACGAGGAGCGGACCACGGCGGCGGTGCGGGCCCAGCTGGCCAGTTTCGAGATTGCCTGAAGATGTGCTGACAGGTAGTTCAAGCACCCGGAATGACTGCGCACGGACTCCGTATGCCAACGGCAAAGGCGCCTGAATCTGCCGCTGACCAGGCTAATCTTCCTCCGTAGCGGAACCGGCGTGGTGGCGGCCGAGCGCCGGGAGCCAGCCGCGCACGCGGTGCCAGGCCATGGCAGGACGGGAGAGCGGATGCGGCACGGGACTGGCGGTCGTGGCGGCGACGACCCCGGTCACGGCAGGCCGGGAGCACCGCCGCGAGGCCGCTCAGGCCAGCGGAACAGTACAGGCCGGCGGGGCGGGGCCGCGGGGGCGCGCGCCCGGTGGGGGCGCCAGAGCCTGCTGGCGAAGACCGGCTACATAGCCGCGACCGTCGTCGCGGTGGTCGCGGTCGTCGCCGGAATCGGCGCGTTCGCGATCTACCAGCATCTCAGCGGCAACATCACCAAGGTCGACGTCGGTGACCTGAGCGGCAGGACCGTCTACGGCCAGCTGAACATCCTCGTGCTCGGCTCCCAGGAGCGGGCCGGGCAGAAGGGCTTCTTCGGCGCGGAGGCCGACCCCGGCACCACCAACTCGGACAACCTCCTGCTCGTCCACCTGGACGCGACGCACACCCATGCGACGGTGCTGTCCATCCCGCGGGACCTGTTCGCCTACGAGCCCGCCTGCAAGGAGCGGTCCTACATCGGCGTCGGAACCTGGCCGGCGCAGAGCTACCCGCCGGGTGCGATCATCGACGGCGCGCTCAACATCGGCGGGCCAACCTGCGCGGTCGCCACTGTCGAGGACCTGACCGGGATCAAGCTCGACCACTTCGTCGAGTTCGACTTCAACTCGTTCCGCACGATGGTGGACACGCTCGGCGGCGTCGAGGTCTGCGTCCCGCCCGGACCCGGCTACCACGACGGGTTCTCGCACCTGAACCTCAGCCCCGGCCTGCACCTGCTCAAGTACGACCAGGCGCTCGCCTACGTTCGCACCCGGCACGGCGTCGGCAGCGGCAGTGACGCGGGCGGTGACCTGCCGAGGATCGAGCTGCAGCAGGCGTTCATCTCCTCGATCGCGCAGAAGGTGCAGTCGGAGGGGCTCATGAGCAACATCCCCGAGCTGCTGAGCATCGCGGACACGGCAACCAGGGCACTGACCGTCGACCAGAGCCTCGGCTCGGTTTCGTCGCTGCTGCATCTCGCCGAGTCGCTGGCGCACCTGAAATCAAAGAACATCAGCCTGATCACGCTGCCGGCGGCGACGGATACCTTCGACTACCCGACCTACGATCAGCACCTCATGGCGGTCCAGCCGCAGGATGACGTGCTCTACCAGATGATCAGGACCGGTCAGCTCTGGACCGGGCGGCTGCCCACCGAGGCCTACGGCAAGGTGCAGGTCAGGGTGCTGAACGGGACCGGCCGGTCCGGGCTGGCCGCGCAGACCGCGGCGAGCCTGCGCAAGCTCGGGTTCGATGTGACCGGCATCGGCGACACCGCGTACACGACCACGACGACCGTCGACTTCGCCGGCCTGACCCAGGCTGACGGCGCGTACACGCTGATGACCGGGCTCAAGTCGTTCCCGGCCGGGCAGAACACGCTCGCGGAGCCAGCCTGGCAGGCAGGCAGCCCCGGCCCGGTGACGCTCATCCTCGGCGCCGACTTCGCCGGCGTGAACCCGCCTGCCCCCTCGGCGACCACCGGAACGGAGAACCACGGGAAGAAGGGCAAGGGCGGGAAGGGCAGCACGTCGGGGACGAGCCCTGTTGTCAGCACGTCGGCTCCGGGCGGCGCCGGCGCGGTGCAGTCACGGAACGCGGGCGCGAGTATCTGCTCCGGCCTGCCGCCGGCGTACGCGCCCGGCGCGCAGGGCCCGCCCTAGGCGCCCGGGCGTCAGTGCCCGACGGCGGTGATCGCGGCCGCCAGCGCGGCCGGCACGCCGGGAACCAGGACATGCCGCCCGTCCGTCACCACGTCGCGGCCGCCGACGATCAGCTGCCGGATGTCAGGCGCCGACGCGCTGAAGATGACGGATTCCAGTGCGGTCGCGGGGACGGTACCCGCCGTCCGAGGCGAGTCAAGCGCCACCGTGCAGAAGTCAGCGAACCCGCCCGCGACCAGGTCGCCGGCCTCCGGCCAGCCCAGGCTGGCGTGCCCGGTGGACGTCGCCGCCGCTGCCAGGGCGGCGGCGGTGAACTGGCCGCGTTCCTGCCGGATGAGGCGCTCGTTCAGCTCTACCCGGCGGGCCTCGTCCAGGATGTCGATGAGCGCGTGGCTGTCGCTGCCGAGGGTGAGCGGGCTGCCGGCGCTGGCGAGGTCCCCGGCCGGGCCGATCCCGTCCGCGAGGTCAGCCTCAGTCGACGGGCAGAGGCAGACGTGTACCCGGCCGCCGCCGAGCAGGCCGATGTCAGCTGCCGTCAGATGGGTAGCGTGCACCGCGGTGCTGCGGGGGCCGAGCGCGCCGGCCCGGACAGCACCTCGGCTGGCGTGGCCCGGTGCGCGGCCAGGCTCGCCCTGTTCTCCGCGACCTGCTCGGACACGTGCGCATGAAGCGGCGCGCCGTACCGATGCGTCCAGGCGACGACTTCCGGCATCTGGCCGGGCGGGACAGCGCGAACGGAGTGAATCGCGGCGCCCGCGCGGGCATGCCCGCTGAGGCTGCCGGCCGGGTCCGGTCGGAGCGCATCCGCCCTGACGGCCCAGGCGGCGGCATCCGCGTCGCCGAACCGCAGCTGAGGGCCCTCGAGCGGCTGCTGGCGGCCGTCCGCGGACAGGCCGCCGGACAGGTAGCAGGTGTCCAGCAGGGTGATCCGGATGCCCGCCCGCCTGGCCGCCTCGATCAGCGCGCGGCCCATCTCGTTCGGGTCCGCGTAGGGCGTTCCGCCCGGCCCGTGGTGCAGGTAGTGGAACTCGCCGACGCAGCTGATTCCGGCCAGCGCCATCTCCGCGTACACGGCGGTGGCGAGCGCCAGGTAGCTGTCCGGATCGAGCCGGGCCGCCACCTCGTACATGCGCTCGCGCCAGGTCCAGAAAGTGCCGCGCGATGCCTGGGTGCTGCCGCGCAGCGCCCGGTGGAACGCGTGCGAGTGCGCGTTGGCGAGGCCCGGCAGCGTCAGGCCGGCCAGCCGGACAGCGCCGTCCGGCACCTTCTGCGCGTCCGGTATCACGGCCGTCAGGCGGTCACCGGACACCTCGATCAGCACGTCGGCGCGCAGCCCGAGCGCAGGCGACCAGGCGAGCTCGGCCAGCCAGGCCCGTCTGGGCCTGCCGTCCGGGTCGCTCGCCGTCGTCACCGGCCCGCCAGGTCGGCGAGCACGGCTGTCAGGGCTGCCACCCCGGCCTCGCAGTCGGCCAGGTCGGCTCGCTCGGCCGGCGAATGGGACACCCCGGTCGGGTTGCGCACGAACAGCATCGCGGCCGGGATCCGTGCGGCCAGCACCCCGGCATCGTGCCCGGCCCCGGTCGGCAGCACGGGCGGGGTGAATCCGGCCGCCTCCAGCACGCCTGCCAGCCGGTCGCGCAGGCCCTTGTCGAAGCTGACCGGCGGCGTCACCGACTCACGGCGGCGCCGGACGGCGACGCCGTGCCCGGTCGCGGCGGTCTGCGCGGCGCCCCAGATATCCGACACCAGCTGCCCGAGCGTGGCCTCGTCCGGCGCCCGCGCATCCAGCCAGGCCGAGACTCCCGAGCTGATCGCGTTGGCCGCGCCCGGCTCGGCAACAACCCGCCCGATCGTGGCCAGCGCGTCCCAGTGCTCCGCGGCCGCCCGGGCCGCCAGCACGGTCTCCGCGTACGGGAGCATCGGGTCGTGCCGGTCGGCGAGCCGGGTGGTGCCGGCATGATCGGCCCGCCCGGCAAAGTCGAGCCGCCACCGGCCGTGCGGCCAGATTCCCTCGGCGATGCCGACCGGGGCCCCGAGGTCCACCAGCGCGCTGCCCTGCTCGATGTGCAGCTCCACGTAGGCACCGATGCCGCCGAGCAGCTCGTCATCGGGTCCGATCGCGCTCGCGTCCCGGCCCGCCGCCACCATGGCCTCGACCAGAGTGATGCCGTCCCTGTCCCGCAGCTCGCTCGCCGCCGCCGGGGTGATCTCGCCGGTGATGAGGCGGCTGCCCAGGCACGCGACCCCGAACCTGGATCCTTCCTCCTCGGTGAAGGCGGCCACGCCAATCGGCCGGGCGGGCCGGAAGCCCTGGCGGCGGAGCTCGCTGATCGCCGCGAACGCGGACACGACGCCCAGCGGACCGTCGAAGGCGCCCCCGTCCGGAACAGAGTCCAGGTGGCTGCCGGTCACTACCGCCTGCGGGCCGCCCGGCCGGCCCCACCAGGCCCACAGATTCCCGTTGCGGTCGCAGTCGGTGCGCAGCCCGAGCCGCGTCGCGGTCCTGGCGAACCAGGCCCGGCAGGCGGCATCCGGGTCGGTCCACGAGAAGCGCTGGTAGCCGCCGGTTAGCTCGTCACGTCCCACCGGCAGCAGCTCGGCCCACAGCTCAGCGAACGCCATCCGCAGTCTCCCCCCAGTCCGGCGCGCTCGCGCCTTCAGAACGAGCCTGGCACTACTTCTGCATCGGGACACGGACGCCGCGCTCAGCGGCGACTTCGGTGGCGCGGTCGTAGCCCGCGTCGGCGTGCCTGATGACGCCCATTCCGGGATCGTTGGTCAGCACCCGCTCCAGCTTCTGCGCCGCGAGGTCGGTGCCATCGGCGACGCAGACCTGGCCGGCGTGGATCGACCGGCCGATGCCGACGCCGCCGCCGTGGTGGATGCTCACCCAGGTCGCTCCGGACGAGGTGTTGACCAGGGCGTTCAGCAGCGGCCAGTCAGCGATCGCGTCGCTGCCGTCGGCCATGGCCTCCGTCTCCCGGTACGGCGAGGCGACCGAGCCGCAGTCGAGATGATCGCGCCCGAGCACGATCGGCGCCCCCACCTCGCCGCGCTGCACCAGCTCGTTGAACCGGAGTCCGGCGAGATGCCGCTCGCCGTAACCGAGCCAGCAGATCCGGGCCGGCAGGCCCTGGAAGCGCACCTTCTCGCGGGCCATGCGGATCCAGCGGGCCAGCGGCTCGTTATCGGGGAACAGATCCAGGATCGCGGCGTCGGTCGCCGCGATGTCGGCCGGGTCGCCGGAGAGCGCTGCCCACCGGAACGGGCCCCTCCCCTCGCAGAACAGCGGCCTGATGTAGGCGGGCACGAAGCCGGGGAACGCGAACGCCCGGTCATAGCCCGCCAGCTCGGCCTCGCCGCGGATGGAGTTGCCGTAGTCGAACACCTCCGCGCCGGCGTCCTGGAAGCCCACCATGGCCGCGACGTGCTCCGCCATGGAGTCCCTGGCCCTGATCGTGAATCCGGCCGGATCCTCGGCCCGCAGCGCGGCCATGTCCTCGAAGGCGACGCCCCTGGGCAGGTAAGTCAGCGGGTCGTGCGCCGAGGTCTGGTCGGTGACGATGTTGATGGGCGCGCTTATCCGCAGCAGCTGCGGGACTACCTCGGCGGCGTTGCCGAGCAGGCCGATCGACAGGGGCTCGCCGGCGGCGGCCGCCGCTACTGCCCGGCGGACAGCGTCGTCGACGTCAGCCGCCTCGACGTCGAGGTAGCCGTGCTCGATCCGGCGGCTGATCCGGGACGGATCGCAGTCGATGCAGAGTGCGACGCCGCCGTTCATGGTGACCGCCAGCGGCTGCGCGCCGCCCATGCCGCCAAGGCCCGCCGTCAGCGTGATCGTGCCGGCCAGGCTTCCGCCGAAGCGCTTGGCCGCGACCGCGGCGAACGTCTCGTAGGTGCCCTGGAGAATGCCCTGGGTGCCGATGTAGATCCATGACCCCGCGGTCATCTGGCCGAACATGGTGAGCCCCTCGGCTTCCAGCCGGCGGAACTCCTCCCAGTTGGCCCATTGCGGCACCAGGTTGGAGTTCGCGATCAGCACCCGCGGCGCCCACTCGTGGGTGCGGAAGATGCCGACCGGCTTGCCCGACTGGACCAGCAGCGTCTCGTCTGCCTCGAGGTCACGCAGCGACGCGACGATGCCGTCAAATGCGTCCCAGCTGCGGGCGGCGCGGCCGGATCCGCCGTAGACGATCAGCTGATCGGGATGCTCGGCAACCTCGGGATCCAGGTTGTTCATCAGCATCCGGAGCGCGGCTTCCTGCGGCCAGCCCTTGCAGCTCAGTGAGGTGCCGCGGGGCGCGCGGACCGGCCTCGCGCCTGCTGCCTTCGGCTCTGCGGTCATAAGTCAGCTCCTTCGGTGACAGGCATCATCATCTACTGCCGCGGGCCGCGCTTGTCCAGCCGGGTGCTCGAGTCGGCAGCGCCGGCGCGCTATCGGGCCGTCAGCCCGGGCCCGCTCGCCCGCCGCCCGCCAGGGCGGCCCTGACGGCGTCGACGACGCCGGGCATGGCGGCGCGCAGCAGCGTCAGGACGCGCTCGTAGTCGTCCCGGCCGCCGGTGACCGGGTCCGGGACGTCCCAGCCTGCCCCCGCAGCCGGGTCAAAGCTCCCCAGCAGCCTGATCTTCGCGGCGCCGCTCTGGTCAGCCGCCTGCCGCAGGACCCACTGGTGCATGCTGTCGAGCGCGATCACCAGGTCGTGGCTAGCGAGCATGTCCGGCACGAACCGCGAGGTCTGGTGCTCGGTGGCATATCCGTGCTCACGCAGCACGTCCTGCGCCCGCGGATCGGCAGGCGCGTACTCCGCTTCGACCCGCAGGCCGGCGCTGTCCACCTCGGCAGCAAGCCCCTCCTCGGCGAGCGCCCGGCGCAGAACCTGCACGGCCATCGGTGACCGGCAGGTATTGCCGGTGCAGACGAACAGCACCCGGTACCCCGGTGACGGCGGCACCGGTGCCGACATGACGAGCCTCGCCTTCTGCGGAGCGCCAGCGGCCCGGTCAGCAGAGCTCCGTCCGGCCCGCGGGTGCGGGCCGGACGGAGCGCGGTACCGCCTGCCGGTCCGGGCCTGGATGACTAGTTCGGCAGCCCTTCGGCCTTGAGCCAGCCCTGAGCCACGGTCGAGTAGTTCGCGTGGTCGAGGATCACGGCCTTGTCCATGGCCAGCAGTCCGGCCGTGGTGAGCTTGGCCGAGATCGCGTTCAGCGTGCTCGTGATCGTCGAGGTCATGGCGGGCTTGTAGACCAGCGGGATCACGTTCTGGGCGGCGAAGTTGTTCTTCGGGTCGGCCAGCGCCACCAGGTGATCGGTGATGATCTGCGGCGTGGTGGTGAACACGTCAGCGGCCTGGACCTTGCCGTCGGTCAGCGCCGCCAGCGTGATCGGCCCGGACTCGTCGAGCGCGTCGAACTTCTTGAACGTCAGCCCGTAGTTCTTCTTCAGGCCGATGAGACCGTCCGTGCGCGTCTGGAACTCCGACGGGCCGCCGAACGTGATGCTCTTGGCCAGCGGACCGAGCTGCGCGATGGACGTCAGGTGGTGCGCCGTGGCGTAGGCCTGGGTCACCGTGACCGAGTCCTTGTCCTGCGCCGACGACGGGGTCAGGATCTCCAGCGTGCTCGGCAGCCCCGACGTCAGTGCCGCGTCGACGGCCTGGGTTGAGGCGGCCGTGCTCGTGGTGTCGACCGACGTGGTCAGCAGCGCGCCGTTGTACTCGGGGATGATCGTGACGGCGCCCTTCTTGATCTCCGGGTAGTAGACCTCTCGGGAGCCGATATTGAACTTATCGGTGACCTTGACGCCCTTGGCCGACAGCGCCAGCGAGTAGATCTCGGCCAGCAGCTCGTTCTCCGGGAAGTTCGCCGAGCCGATCACCACGGTCTTGCTGGCGGACCCCCCGCCGAGCGGATTCGACGACTTACCGGAGGGGCTCGAGCTGCCGCAGGCGGCGAGTGCGAGTGACGCTGTCACGGCGAGGCCGAGAGCCGCGCCCCGCTTCAGCGTCGGACTGCTTGCGAACATTGGTAATTCCTTCCATCTCAATAGGAAAGAGATCCTACTTGGACGCACGAGCCTGCTGGCGCAGGCCCGTGGGGACTACGAGCCGCCGCAGGCCCACGAACAGGACCTGGACGGCCAGTGCCAGCACGACGATCACGGCCGCGCCTCCGGCGACTTCGCCGTAGTTGTTCGAGGCCAGCCCGTCGATGATGTAGCGGCCGAGACCGCCGAGCCCGATATAGGCCGCGATCGTCGCCGTGGCGACGACGAAGATCGCCGTGATCCGCAGGCCGAGCAGGATCAGCGGGAGTGCGAGCGGCAGTTCCACCTTCCAGAGCACCTGCCACTGCGTCATGCCCATCCCGCGGGCAGCGTCCTTCAGGTCCGGGTCAACGCCCGACACCCCTTCGTAGGTGTTGACCAGGATCGGCGGGATGCCGAGCGCAACCAGCGGTATCAGCCAGGTGAGCGGGGAGAAGCCGAGCAGGACGACCAGCAGGATGAGCAGGCCCAGCGTCGGGATGGCACGCCAGATGTTGGCGATATTGACAGCCGTGAACCCGCCCCGCCCGTAGTGGCCGATGAGCAGGCCGATGGGCAGCGCGATCGCCGCGGCAATGAGCACCGACAGCGCGGTATAGCCCAGATGCTGCAGCACCCGGACCGGGATCCCGTCCGGTCCGTGCCACTGGGACGGCGACTTCAGCCAGTCCCAGGCGAAGTTGAGGAAGCCCATGTCACAGCCGTCCGGCCGGTATTGGCAGTACTCGAATCGGCCCGGCGGAGACGCGGCGGTCGCGCAGCCACGGAGTGAGCAGCCGCCGCACGGAGACCAGGATCAGATCGCAGATCAGCGCGAGCGCGATGATCAGCGCGATCCCGAGATAGATCTCCGTCGGGAAATCGCGCTGGAAGCCGTCGATGATGAAGTAGCCAAGGCTGCTTACCCCGATCAGCTGGCCGACGCTGGCCAGGCTGATGCTCGATACGACGGCGACCCGCAGGCCGGCGATGATGACCGGCACGGCCAGCGGAAGCTCGACCTGCACCAGGCGGCGGACCGGGGTGAAGCCCATGGCGGTGGCGGCCTGCCGGACCGAGTCCGGCACCGACCTGAGCCCGTCCACGACAGCCGGGATGAGGATGCACAGCGAGAACAGCGTGAGCGGGATGATCACGGTCAGGTTGCCTAGCCCGGTGTAGTCGATGAGAACGACGAACAGGGCCAGCGACGGCAGCGCGTAGATCGCGCTGCTGAGCGAGAGCACCGGCGGGTACAGCCATCCCCACAGCACGCAGGCAATGCCGACGGGCACCGAGACAATCAGCCCGACGATCGGCGGCAGCAGGCCGAGCAGGAGATTGTCGAGGGTGTACTGCCAGATCGATGTCCAGTTCTGCGGGATCCAGGACCACACCATGTCAGAGCACCTGCTCCGCCGGCTGCCTGGCCGCCGCGGGAGGCTCGCCCCGGTCGGCGGCATCCTCCGCGCCCCGGATGGCATCCCGCAGCTTCTCGTAGCTGGTGGTGCCTATTACCTGGCCCCGCTCGTCCACGGCCACCGCCCGCTCGGTACGGGACAGGATCGTCGCGTCGAGTGCGGCTCGCAGCGAGTCTGTGTCCGGCCGGAACGTGTGCTCCACGGTCGTCAGCCCCGCCTCCGCCAGCGGCGTGGAGTCCGGCCGTCCCTCCAGGTCGCCGACGGCGACCCAGCCGAGCGGCTCCCGCCCGGCGGAGATGACGAGCACCCAGGGCTCGCCCTCGCGGCGCGCGACCTCGATCGCGGCGCCCGCCGTCGTGGTGCCGGGCAGTACCGTCTGCGTCTCGAGCGCCAGGCCCGCGGCCGGGAAGAACGACAGCCGCCGGATACCGCGGTCGAAGCCGACGAAGTCCCGCACGTAGTCGTCAGCGGGCGCGCCCAGCAGCCGCTCGGGCGTGGCCACCTGCGCGAGGTGGCCGCCCGGCCGGAACACCGCGACCAGATCGCCGACCTTAATCGCCTCCTCCACGTCGTGCGTGACCAGCACGACGGTCTTGCGCAACTCGGCCTGGAGCCGGATCAGCTCATCCTGCAGCGCGGCTCTGACAATCGGGTCGACGGCGCTGAACGGCTCGTCCATCAGCAGCACCGGCGGATCCGCCGCGAGCGCCCTGGCGACGCCGACGCGCTGCTGCTGGCCGCCCGACAGCTGGAACGGGTAGCGGCGCGCCATTGTGTCGGCGTCCAGGCCGACTAGCTGCATGAGCTCCCGGGCGCGTTCCCTGGCCTGACGCTTGCTGACGCCTTTCAGCAGCGGCACCGTCGCGATGTTGTCCTCGATCGTGCGGTGCGGGAACAGGCCGGTCTGCTGGATGACGTAGCCGATGCCGCGCCGGAGCTGCGAGGCGTCCGCCTCGAGCACGTTCTGGCCGTCCAGCAGGATCCGCCCGGACGTCGGCTCGACCAGCCGGTTGATCATGCGCAGGGAGGTCGTCTTGCCGCAGCCGCTCGGCCCGACCAGCACCATGATCTTCCCGTCCGGGATCTCGAGGTCGAGCGAGTCGACCGCAATGGTGCCGTCGGCGTAGCGCTTTGTGACGCTCTCAAAGGTGATCACGGCGCTTGACCTCTCCGTTCGGGCATGCGCAGTCAGGCTCGCACCCGGACTGGTGCGCAAGCGCACTGAACCCGGCAGGGTATTCCGAGCGGGCCGAGGTCGCAAAATGCCTCAGTTGAGACAGCCTAAACCGGCGCGGCACGCTGTGCCGGGTCTGACACCACTACGTTACCTACCAATCTAGTAGGCAGAACGCCTGCCGGCGGCAAGACCCGGGAGTACCATCGGCGCAACGCCAGCCCGGTGCTCGCGTCCGGTGCAGCAGGTCAGGAGGAGCGCATGACAATCGCCGCCACGACGCCCGGTGGCGTCCGCCTCCGGGCCGGCCAGCAGGACGCCGACCAGGCCGTAGCCGGCCTGAAGCCAGGCTGGGGCGTCAGTCCGAAGCGGCAGCGGGACATCGAGGAGACATTGCACGGCCTGGCGCCCAGCAGCGGCCGCCTCTCGCCCGGCCAGCTGCGATCGCTGACCACCGAGCTGGCTCACCGCCGTGAGCTGTGGTCCGACCTGGTCGTCCGCGATCCCGACGTGCGCTGGTACCTGCCGCTGCACCGGTCCAACTCGTGCGACGTGTGGCTGCTGGCCTGGGAGCGCGGCCAGGACACCGACTGGCACGATCACGGCGGGTCGTCCGGATCCTTCGCCGTGGCCGAGGGCAGCCTGCTGGAGCAGTACCGCGGGGCGAGCGGCCGCCTCAGCCACCGGCGGCTCAGCCACGGTCACGCCGTGGCATTCGGCCCCGGTCACGTGCACGACGTCTCGCACGGCGGCGCAGGCTCGGCGACCAGCATCCACGCCTACTCGCCGCCGCTCACGGCGATGACGTACTACACCTCGACGGACTACGGCCTGATCGCCAGGCAGACCGTCGCCATTGAGGGACCGGAGGGCGGCCAGGGCCGTGGCGGCGCCGATACGGCTCTGGCCCGGGCGAGCGCCTCAGCGGCCCGCCTCAGCGCCACCTCGCTGCCCGACGGCGCGCCCGGCATCGACGACCTGCTCGCCGAGGCCAGAAGCGGCCTGCGCCGGCTGCGGCCGGAGGCGGCGTTCGCCGCCCTCACCGACGGGGCCGTCCTCGTCGACATCAGGCCGCTTGAGCAGCGGATCGTCGAGGGCGAGGTGCCAGGCGCGTTCATCATCAGCCGCAACGTGCTGGAATGGCGGCTCGATCCGCGCAGCGACGCCCGGATTCCCGCGCTGGCCAGGTCGGACCTGCAGTTCATCGTGATGTGCTCGGAAGGCTACGCGTCCACGCTGGCGGCAGCATCGCTGCGCCGCATCGGCCTGCCCGAGGCCACCGATCTGGAGGGCGGATTCCGGGCCTGGCAGGCGGCTGGCCTGCCCACCCGGCCGGCCCAGTCACTGGGGTGAGGCGTCCGGCCAGCACCAGGCCCGGATAGCCTGAGCTGGAGACAACAGCCGGCGCCCGGGGCCGGAATAATCAGGTCCGGGCTGCCGTTTGTGGTGGTTCGCGATCGGGTCCGGCCTGCCTGCCCGTGCACCCCCGAAGCGGTGCACCTCAGACGCCGTGCAGCTCAGAGCCCGTGCACTGTCCGAGTCGCCGAGGTGCCGGGGACGGGACGAGGTCGCGGCGAGACAGGACGGGGGCAGGTACTGCCTTCTACCAGCCGACAGAAACAAGGTTCACGTACTCATGGCAGCTCCAGGCAGACCCCCGGCTGAGACGGGCACCGCGGCCAGCGCGGCGTCCGGCTCCGGCGCGACGTCAGTGCCCGGCCCGGTCGCGCAGCCGCCAGGGGACGGCGGCCCGGAGATCAACCATCAGCACCGGGACGTGTCAGGCGGCTGGCTGAGGCCGGCCGTATTCGGCGCGATGGACGGGCTGGTGACGAACGTGTCGCTGATCGCCGGAGTAGGCGGCGCCCGGCTGTCGTCGCACAACATCATCCTGACCGGCCTCGCTGGCCTGTCAGCGGGCGCCTTCTCCATGGCCGCCGGCGAGTTCGTCTCGGTCTCCTCGCAGAACGAGCTAGTCCAGTCCGAGGTCGAGAAGGAGCGCATCGAGCTCGAGACCAACCCGGCCGACGAGCAGGCGGAGCTGGCTGCCCTGTACAAGATGCGCGGCGTCGACTCCGAACTCGCCGACGAAGTCGCCAGGCAGCTGTCCAGGCATCCGGAGGAGACGCTGAGCATCCATGTTCGCGAGGAGCTCGGCATCGACCGTAACGAGCTGCCATCGCCGCTCACCGCGGCCGGCGCGTCACTGGTCACCTTCGCCATCGGCGCGCTGATACCGCTGCTGCCGTACCTGCTGGGCTTCTCCTCGCTCGCCGCGGCCGTCATCCTGGCAGCCGTCGCGGCGTTCGTCGGCGGCGGCATCGTCGCCAGGGTTACCGCGCGGCCGTTCCTGCGCGGCGCTGTCCGGCAGCTCGTGCTGGCCGCCGTTGCAGCCGCACTCACGTACCTGATCGGATCGCTCGTCAGCGGCTCGGCCTGACTCGCGGGGCCTGACTCCCGGCCGGCGCCTGCGGCCTACCAGGAGTCGGTCGCGAACTCCTCGCCTGATACGCCGCCGGAGGACGCCAGCAGCTCGGTGTCAGCGTCGACCATCATGGCGATCAGCTCCTCAAAGCCGATCTTCGGCTCCCAGCCGAGCTCGTCCCGTGCCTTGGCCGGGTCGGCGCACAGCCGGTCCACCTCGGCCGGCCGGATGAACGCCGCGTCGGTGACGACGTGGTCGCGCCAGTTGAGCCCGGCGGCGCGGAAGGCGGTGTCGACCAGCTTCTCCACCGAGTGGGTGACGCCGGTCCCGATGACGTAGTCGGTCGGCGAGTCCTGGGCGAGCATGAGCTGCATGGCCCGCACGTAGTCGCCCGCGAAGCCCCAGTCACGGCTCGCAGTGAGGTTGCCCAGGCGCAGCTGCCGCTCGTAGCCGAGCCTGATCTTCGCGACGCCCAGCGAGACCTTCCTGGTCACGAACTCGGGGCCGCGGCGTGGTGACTCGTGATTGAACATGATCCCGGACACCGCGTACATGCCGTAGGACTCGCGGTAGTTCTGGGTGAGGAAGTGGCCGTATACCTTGGCCACGCCATAGGGGCTGCGCGGGTGGAATGGCGTGCGCTCGTTCTGCGGCGACTGCGCGACCTGGCCGAACATCTCCGACGTCGACGCCTGGTAGAGCCTGATCTGGCCCCGGCCGGGGCTGCGGGACGCGCTGATCCCGCTGCACACCCGGATGGCTTCCAGCACCCGCAGCACGCCGAGCCCGGTGACCTCCCCGGTCAGCTCGGCCTGCTGCCACGACATCGGCACGTAGGAGATGGCGGCCAGGTTGTAGATCTCGTCCGGCTGCACCCGCTCCACCGCGGCGATCAGGCTGCCCTGGTCCAGCAGGTCGCCGCGGGTCAGCCGGACGTCGCCGAGCAGCTGCCGCAGGTGACCCATGCGCGGATGCGCCTGGCCGCGGACCAGGCCCCAGACCTCGTAACCCATGTCAACCAGGTGCTCGGCCAGGTACGAGCCATCCTGGCCGGTGATCCCGGTGATCAGCGCGCGTCGTGTCAGCGGTGCCTCCGTGGTAAGCCTTCGTCGCGGCAGCTTACAGATACCGGACAGGCGCGGGACAGGCCGGCTTACGAGTGGGGCCAGACGGAACGCAAGTGAACCGCTTGGTAATGTTCGCTGCCTAGGGGGGTCACGCGGGTCGCCCGTTCGCCGGGCTGCCAGTGGCGAGACAGGAGGCGCGAACCTGCGTGAGTACCGCAGCCGGCGAGGTCAGCCCAGCCGCCATGCCGTTCGCGGGCCCTGCGGCCGAGCCTGGTTCCGGGTCGCCTGGTCACCGGGATCCCGACGGCCCGCTCCGGGTCTGCCTGCTCTCCTACCGCAGTAAGCCGCACTGCGGCGGCCAGGGCATCTACCTGCGCCACGTGTCCCGCGAGCTCACGGCGCTCGGACACCACATCGAGGTCTACTCCGGGCAGCCCTACCCTGAGCTGGAGCCGGGCCCAGAGCTGATCGAGCTGCCGAGCCTGGACCTGTACCGCGACGATGACCCGTTCCGCACGCCGCACCTGCGTGAGTACCGGGACTGGATCGATGTGCTCGAGGTGGCGGGCATGTGGACCGCGTACTTCCCCGAGCCGCTGACCTTCAGCCTGCGGGCGCTGCGCGCCCTCCGCACCCGCCGCGGCGACTTCGACATCGTGCACGACAACCAGGTGCTCGCCTACGGCAACCTCGGCATCCCCCGGCTCGGCCTGCCCCTGGTCACCAGCATCCACCACCCGATCAGCGTGGACCGGCGGATCGAGCTGAAGGCTGCCCGCGGCCTGCGGAAGATCCCCAAGTGGCGCTGGTACTCCTTCGTCGGGATGCAGGCCCGGGTCGCCCGCCGGATCGGCCCGGTCATGACCGGCTCGGAGTCATCGAAGGCCGACATCCTGCGTGACTTCAGGGTCCCGGCGGAGAACGTCAAAGTCATTCCGCTCGGGGTGGATACCCGGCTGTTTCACCCGAGGGCGGGAACGCGCGTTCCGGGCCGGATCGTAGCCGTCGCCAGCGCCGACTCGCCGGTCAAGGGCGTGGCTACCCTGCTGCGCGCTTTCGCCAAGCTGTCGACCGAGCGCGCCGTATCGCTCACCCTGGTCAGCAAGCTGGTACCCGATGGCCCGACAGAGCGCCTGCTGGGCGAGCTGTCACTGGCCGGCAAGGTGCAGTTCGTCAGCGGCATCAGCGACTCCGAGCTTGCCGAGCTTGTTGCCAGCGCCGAGATCGCCGTCGTGCCGTCCCTGTATGAGGGATTCTCGCTTCCCGCAGTCGAGCACATGGCGTCCGGCACCCCGCTGGTGGCCAGCCGCACCGGAGCGCTGCCCGAGGTGACCGGCGACGCGGCGATGCTGGTGACGCCCGGCGACCCGGAGGAACTGTGCGCCGCGCTGCGCACGCTGCACGACTCGCCCGCCGAGCGCGACCGGCTGTCGGCGGCGGCGCTCGCCCGGGTCGCCGAGCGCTTCGCGTGGCCCGCCGTGGCCAGGGCGACCGTCGCCGAGTACCGGCGGGCGATCGCCGCCAGCCGCGCGCCCGCGGCCCTGCAGGCCGGGGAGGCTGCGCCATGCTGACCGTTGACTTCACAAGACTTCCCATCCAGCCGGGAACGAGGCTCCTCGACCTCGGGTGCGGCGCCGGCCGGCACGCGTTTGAGGCCGCGCGGCGCGGCGCCGAGGTCGTCGCGCTGGACACTGATCACGGCGAGCTGCAGCAGGTATCGGCGATCGCGGCCGCCATGTCCGAGGCAGGCGAGCTGCAGTGCCCGGCGTCGATTACGCCCGCGGCCGGCGACGCCACCGTGATGCCGTTCCCTGACGACAGGTTCGACATCGTCGTCGCGGCCGAGGTACTCGAGCACATTCCGGATGACCAGCGCGCGATCGGCGAGATAGCCAGGGTGCTGAAGCCAGGCGGAATCGCCGCGGTCACGGTCCCGGCGTGGCTGCCGGAGCGAATCTGCTGGGCGCTGTCCGACGACTATCACAACGTGCCGGGCGGGCACCTGCGCATCTTTACCCTGCATGAGCTCGAGACGAAGCTCACCAGGGCCGGACTCACCGTCGGCGATCATCACCATGCGCACGCGCTGCACTCGCCGTACTGGTGGCTCAAGTGCGCGGTCGGCGTGCACGACGACAAGCACCCGCTCGCCAGCGCCTACCACAAGCTGCTGGTGTGGGACATCATGCGCAAGCCGGCCGTCACCCAGCTGGCCGACCGGGCACTGAACCCGCTCATCGGCAAGAGCCTGGTGGTGTACGCCACCAGGCCGGTCACGGCGGGAGTCAGGCCCCGCCCGGCCGCGCCGGAGAAGGTGCATGCGGCAGCCTGAGCACCTGGCTGCGCCCGGTGGCCTGCCGGGCGCGGGCGGCCAGGTGCCGGAGGTACCCGGCATCCTGTCCGCGGCCCTGGTAGCGCAGACCGGGCGCGCGATCGCGGCTGGCCAGCAGGCGGACGGCTCGATCGGCTGGCCGGATGGCCACGTCGATGCCTGGAACCACATCGAGTGCGCGATGGCGCTGTCGGTCTGCGGTCTGCGCGAGGAGGCGCGCCGCGCGTACGCCTGGCTGGCCAGCGCGCAGCAGCCGGACGGATCGTGGCCGGTGCAGGCAGCCTGCGGCGGGGTCATCGAGGAGTGGACGACCGAGAGCAATCACGCGGCGTACTGCGCGGTCGGCGTCTGGCACGAGCTGCTGGTAACCGGTGACGAGGAGTTCGCCGCGCAGATGTGGCCGGCTGTCCGGGCGGCCGTAGCGTTCGTCACCGGCCTGCAGACGCCGCGCGGCGAGATCATCTGGCGGCGGCACGAGGACGGCACGCCGGACGGCTATGCGCTGCTGACCGGAAGCTCGAGCATGTACCAGAGCCTTCGCTGCGCGATCGCGCTGGCCGAGCGGATGGGCGAGCCGCAGCCGGATTGGGAGCTGGCCGCTGCGCAGCTCGGGCATGTGGTGGCATGCCACCCCGAGGCGTTCGCCGACAAGAGCCGCTTCTCCATGGACTGGTACTACCCCGTACTCGGCGGAGCCGTCCGCGGCGCGGCCGCCGAGAGCATGCTCAAAGCCGGCTGGGACACGTTCGTGGTGCCGGGCCTCGGCGTGCGCTGCGTCAGCGACGAGCCCTGGGTGACCGCTGCCGAGACCTGCGAGCTGGCGATCGCGCTGGAGGCGACCGGCCGCCGTGATCAGGCGCTGGAGCTGTTCGAGCAGATCCAGTTCCTTCGCGCTGGCGACGGCAGCTACTGGACCGGCTGGCAGTTCGAGAACGGCAAGCACTACCCGCATGAGCAGAGCAGCTACACCGCCGCGGCGGTCGTGCTGGCCGCCGATGTCCTGGCCGGCGGTTCCGGTCCGGCCGCGCCGTGCACCGGCGCAGCCGGAATCTTCCGGGCCGGCGCGGCCTGCCCTGCGGCCGGGTCGGCATCGTGCGGCTGTGCCGCCGGTTCACCGTCCGTCGGGCCGGACGCCGGGATCGCGAGCCGCGGTCAGCACGCCGGCTCCGGCTGACAGCACCACGACAGCCGCGTCAGCCGATACCGTCGGCGGTTCGCTCCAGGACCCGCAGCGAGCCGGTCACGCTGACCTCCGTGAAGGCGCCGGACGCCAGCGCGCGCAGGTAAACGCGGTAGGGCGCCTGCCCGCCGTCGGCCGGGTCAGGGAAGATGTCGTGGAACGCGAGCGCCCCGCCGTGCGCTACCCAGGGCGCCCAGCCCTCGTAGTCCGTCACGACGCTGTCGTCGCTGTGCCCGCCGTCGATGAACAGCATGCCGAGCGGCGTCCGCCAGATCCGCGAGACCTCAGCCGATGTCCCGATGACCGCGATGACATGCTCCTCCAGGCCCGCGTCGGCCAGGTTGGCGCGAAAGAACGGCAGAGTGTCCATCCGGCCGGTTCGCGGATCGACCACCTCAGGATCGTGGTACTCCCAGCCGGCCTGATTTTCCTCTGAGCCGTGATGGTGATCGACGGTGATGACCTTCTGGCCGGCCTGGGCCCCCGCTGCCGCCAGGTAGATGGTCGACTTACCGCAGTAGGTGCCGACCTCCCCGATGGGTCCGACTGACGCGTACTGCTCGGCGGTCCGGTACAGCGCCAGGCCTTCCGCTGGCGGCATGAAGCCCCTCGCCGCCTCGGCAGCTAGCCTGAACTTGTCCTGCATGGGCATGCCGTACAGTCTGCGCCACGGCGGGCTCGCAACCCGTGGCAGGGCGCGCGAACGAGGAAGGAGCCGGCCATGAAGGTAGTAGCTGACTGGGACGCCTGCGAGGCGAACGCGGTCTGCGCGGGCCTGGTGCCCGAGGTCTTCGAGGTGGACGACGACGACAACCTGAACATCCTGGTGGACGAGATCCCGGACAGGCTCGTTGACGGCGTTCGGCATGCGGTTCGCTCTTGTCCCAAGGCGGCGCTGCGTCTGACTGAGTAGAATCGCTGCGGGCAGCCGGCAGACGGGGGACACAGCGTGACGTGGTGGAAGCGGCGGACCGGCGAGCCCGAGCCGCGTGAGACCGGCTCGCGATCCCGGACGCGGCTGCTGGCCACGGCCGGAATTGCGGTAGTGGTCGCCGGCGCCGGCGCCCTCGCAGCGACCGGAGCGCTGGCATCAGGCGGCGGAGCCGCGCCTGCCCGTGCGCCGGCGAGTCCGGTACGCACGAGCCCCGGCGTGCGGAACGGCACCGCATCGCCGGTCGCGCCCGGCGGCGGCCTCACCCCCGCTCAGGTGCGGGCTGCCTACGGCCTGCCCGCCCTGACGAGCCTGACCGGCCCCGGCCTGCTGAAGGGCATCACCGGCAAGGGCGAGACCATCGTGCTTGTCGACTCGTTCGGGTCCCCCACCATCGCCGCCGACCTCGCGCACTTCGACAAGTTCTTCGGCGTGCCTGCCCCGCCGTCGTTCCGGGTGATCCAGCCGGCCGGGCCAGTGCCGGCCTACCACCCCGGCAACAGCAACCGGGCCGGCTGGGCTGCCGAGACCACGCTGGACGTGGAGTGGGCGCACGTGATGGCGCCCGGTGCCCGGCTGGTGCTCGTCGAGACCCCGACGTCGGAAAACGAGGGCACGACCGGCTTCCCCCAGATCGTGACGGCCGAGGAGTACGTGCTGCGGCACAAGCTCGGCCAGGTCATCAGCCAGAGCTTCGCCGCGACGGAGCAGACGTTCCCGGCCAGGTCCGAGTACGCCGCGATCCGGAATCTCCGGGGCGCCTATCAGCTCGCCTACCGTGACCACGTCACCGTGCTGAGCGCGACCGGCGACGAGGGCGCGACCAGCTTCCGGTACAACATGGTCGACCTGTACACCACCAGAGCCGTGTCCTGGCCGTCGACCGATCCGCTGGTCACCGCGGTCGGCGGCACCCAGCTGGACCTGACTGCCAGCGGCGCGCGCAAGGCCCCGGACGTCGCCTGGAATGGCAGCGGGGGCGGCCGGTCACTGGTGTTCGGCCAGGCCTATCAGGACAGCGTGAAGGGCCTGACCGGCTCCTACCGGGGCGTTCCCGATATCTCCATGGACGCGTCCTGTGCCAGCTCGGTCGCGATCTACGGCAGCTTCTATACCGGCCGCCGCGGCCAGTGGAGCCCGATCTGCGGCACGAGCCTGGCCACGCCGCTCTTCGCCGGGATCGTCGCCCTCGCCGATCAGTACGCCGGGCATCCACTCGGGCTGATCAATCCGGCGCTCTACCGGCTCGAGGCGCAGCACGCCCGCGGCATCGTGGACATCACCAGCGGTAACAACACCGAGCACTTCAGCCAGAACGGCAGTCGCTACACGGTGCACGGCTTCAGCGCCGTCGCTGGCTACGACCTGGTCTCCGGCGTCGGCACCGTCGACGCACCGTACTTCGTTCCGGAGCTGGCGAAGGCGGCCGGCTAGCCGGAGTTCACCGGCTGAGGAGTTCACCGGCTGAGGAGTTCACCGGCTGAGGAGTTCACCGGCTGAGGAGTTCACCGGCTCGGGAGTTCACCGCTCAGGTGAGTGCGCCCGACGCAATGGCAATGCCGACGGAGATGAGCACCAGGCCGGCAAGCTGTTCCCCCCGGTCACCCGTCCACTTGCCGATCCTGGCGCCGAGTTCCAGCCCGAGCAGCGAGAGCGTAACGCTGACCGCGCCGATCACGAGCGCGCCCACCAGGATCGAGGTGTGGTAGGTACCGAGCGCGAAGCCGACCACGAGGTTGTCCAGGCTCAGCGCGAACGCGCTGATCAGCAGCCGCCAGGATGTCACCGGGCGGGCCGCAGGCTCGGCTGGCACTGCGGCCGCCTGCTCGCCCCGTCCGTCCTCGTCACCCAGGCCGGCCCCGTCACCCAGGCCGGCCCCGTCGCCGGCGCGCGGAGTAGCACGGCGGCGACGCTCGGCCGCCCCGGCACGGGCAGCGTTGACCAGGGCGTAGGCGCCGACGGCGATCAGCAGCCCGGCGCCAACCCACCGGGCGGCGTGCCCGAGCGGACCGGCGACCTGCTCGCCCAGCAGCAGGCCGAGCACCGGCATCCCGGACTCGAACGCACCGAAGATGAGGCCGACCCGCAGCCTGGTCCCCGCGTCTACGCCGGTGACCCCGATCGCGATCGCGGCCGCGAAGTTGGACAGCCCGACGGAGGCCGCGACAAGGAGCAAGGCCAGCACCCGGCTACGGTAACCCGGAAGTACACGTGCCGCGCTACCCGTGGGCGGGACGTCAGGCCAGCCGAGCAGGCTCCCGGACGGTCGGACCAGCGCCCGCTCAGGCGTGCCGGTACTTGTCCGGGATACTGCCCTCGACGTGCAGCAGCCGGACCCGGTCGGCCCGGTAGATGTACCGGGTGAGCCTGATCGGCCGGTCGGTGGTGTAGGACGTGCGGTTCACCACGATCACGGGCGTCCCGCTGACCAGCTTGAAGAAGTCGAATTCGCGCGCGTTCGGCATCCGCGCCCCGATCTCGTCGACGAACCCCTGCTGCGGGTAGCCGAGCTGGGTCAGCAGCCCGATGCTGCCCAGCGTGATCTCCCCTGCCTGCTCCAGGGCCGTGCCCGTGGCCAGGTCGCTGGGATAGTAGGAGTGGATCAGCTGCCATGGCACATCGCCGATGAAGTACTGGGAGCGGCGGACAACGACCGGGTCACCGGCCGCGAGATCCAGCTTCTCCGCCACGCTCGGGCTGGCCGAGCCGGTCTCCACGATCAGCCGCACCATCTCGGAGTCGTCCGCCTGGGTGCTGACGACCGGCAGCGCCATAGACGCGTGCTGCTCACGCGGCAGCGTGCTCGTCCGGGACAGCAGCGCGGTGAACGGCTTCGTCGGCTCGACCACGAAAGTGCCCAGGCCCTGCCGGCTGACGACCAGGCCCTGGTTGATGAGCAGGGCGATGGCCAGCCGCACGGTATTCCGAGACGCGTCGTACTCCGTGGCAAGGTCGGGCTCGCTCGGCAGCCGCCGCCCCGGCTCCAGCGCCCCGCTCGCGATCTGGCCGCGCAGCCGGTCAGCGATCTGCTGGTACTTGGGATGGGCCAATCACCCTCCTCACCCGGCCGGTTACTCAGAGATTTACCCGTTCCGATTGTTTCAAACACTGGACTCATTGGTATGAGTCCAGTGTCCAATACCAGTCGCAAGGGTAGCGCGGGTCAGCAGGGTGGCGGCACACGCCACGCCGGAGTGCACGCCTCCGAGGAGCAGCACATGATCATCCTGCTAGTCGTGGCCGCGCTGGCGGCCGGGGCACCGCTGGTCGCGGCCGTCGTCGTCACGGTCGCCAGCCATCGTGAGGAATCAGCGCATTCCCTGACCGGTCATCCGCCGGGCGCCATTGCCGCGGCGGCCCGTCGTCTCGTCTGCCCGGCGAGCCCCCGGAGCCTCCTCAGGAGACCAGTCCGCAAGCCAGCGCGGCACCTCGTGAGCGCGGAGACTTCCGCACGCCAGAACGTGTAGAAGTCTCCCCCGAACCGGAAGCCGGCGTCTCCGGTTACGCTGCAAGCCATGCGCGTCGCTCTCGGCCAGCTCCCTGTCAGCTCGGCACCGCAGGTGAATCTCAGCCGCGTCCGGGCCGCCGCCACAAGCGCCGCGGCGCAGGGGGCCGAGCTCATCGTCTTCCCCGAGGGCACGCAGGCCCGGTTCTCGGCCGACCTGCGTGCTGTCGCCGAGCCGCTGGACGGCCCGTTCTCAGCGGGCCTGGCCGACATCGCCAGGTCGGCGAAGCTAGCCGTGGTGGCGAGCCTCTTCGAGCCAGCACCGGACGGCCGCGTCTACAACACCACCGTCGGCTACGCGGCCGATGGCAGCCTGGCCGCTGTGTACCGCAAGATTCACCTGTTCGACGCACTCGGCTACCGCGAGTCCGACAGCGTGGCACCCGGCAGCCAGGTCGTCATCGCCAGGCTCGGCGGCCTCAGCGTAGGGTTCATGACCTGCTACGACATCCGGTTTCCGGAGCTAGCGCGGGCGCTTGCCGCTGGCGGCGCTGACCTGCTGGTGCTGCCGGCGGCCTGGGCGGCGGGCACGTTCAAGGAGGAGCACTGGGTCACCCTGATCCGGGCTCGCGCCATCGAGAACACCATCTGGGTGGCCGCCGCCGGGCAGGTGCCCGACCCGGACGAGCGCCCCACCAGGGCGCCGACCGGGGTAGGCCGCAGCCTGCTGGTCGACCCGATGGGCGTGGTGCGCCTTGATCTCGGGCCAGCGGAGGGCCTCGGCGTCGGCGACGTCGACACCGCGCAGACCGCGGCCGTCCGGGCAGCACTGCCGTCGCTGGCGAACCGCCGGACGGACGTCCTGCCGGCCGGGACGACACCGCCGGCTGCCACGCGCTAGCTACCCCGCCGCGACCCGGCGGGCTGGACTGGGGAGCTGGACCCCGTTCCTGATCGCATCTCGCTCTTCTTCACTGATCCGGTCAAGGAACCGCCGCAACGTCAGCCGGTGATCCCCGCCAGACCGCAGGATCTCCGCCATCAGCCGCGCGTCGTGCTCCTCCCGGCGCTCGGCTGGCCAGTAGCGCCATGCCCGGCCGTACTTCTCCCGCCGCAGTACGCCCTTGCCGTGCAGGATCGTCATCACCGTCATCACGGTCGTGTAGGCGACCGGTCTGCCGTAGTCCAGTCGCTCGCGCACCTCCCGGACGAGGTAGGGCCGGTCCTGTGACCAGATCACATCCATGATCGCGCTCTCCAGCTGGCCGAACTCGCGCAAGTCTCGCCACCTCCGGCCTCCACCTAAGCATTCTCAGCTGGCAGCGCCCGCCGGGCGGACGAGCGACTTCCGCCGGCGGTGCAGGAAATCAGTACCAGGGCAGTGGAAGCTACTCCGGCTGGCTCAGCTGAGCACGGTGCCGCCTGACAATCCAGACGGCGATCGCCACGACGACCACGGCCCCGATCGCGATCGCCAGGCCCGCGCCCACCCGCCGCTCGACGACGGCGTACGCGGAGCCGGCCAGGTAACCGAGCAGGCAGTAGCCGGCTCCCCAGATCATGCCGCCGAGCACGTTGTAGACGGCGAAAGTCCGGTACCTGACGCCGGCGGCACCGGCCGCGGCCGGCATGATCGCGCGGACGATCGCGACGAAGCGGCCGAGCAGGACGGCCGTGCCGCCCCGGCTGTTCAGTGCCGACCGCGCGCGCTCGGTGCCGCCGCGCACCCGGTTCAGCGCCCTGGCGGCGAACAGCCGGTCCCCCATCCGCCTGCCGATCTCATAGCCGATGAACGGTCCGGCCACAGCGGCGGCCACCACGATGACGACCAGCAGCGGCAGCGACACGTGGCCGCGGCTGGCCAGGACGCCGCCGAGGATCGCCGCGATCTCGCCGGGCAGAACGAAGCCGACAAAGACCGCCGTCTCGCCGAAGACAAGGGCCGCGATAACGAGATAGGCCAGCCATCCGTGCAGATCAGTCAGGCCGCTGGCCAGTGAGCTCACTCTCGTTGTCCTTCCGCGGCCGCCGGGCGTGGCCCCGGTGCCGGCGTTCCGGTTATCTCCAGAACCGTAGTCTTGCGCGCATCGTCATGATCTAGTAGGAAATCATGCGATGCTGAGCGAGGGACCGGGAAGGGGACTGGGAATGCAGGCCGCACAGCCCTTCCCGGCCAGCCCGGCATCCGGGGATTTCCCCGGCAGCGGACCGCATTCGCGTCCCGGCGGGCCGCACCCGCGCGCTCGCGGGCGCCACACCGGAGTTCAGCCACCCGGCGCGCCGCCGCCCGGAGCACTGCCGGGCGCTCGCGGACCGGCCGAGTTCACTCGCCGGATCAGCCGCGATGGCTCGACCGGCTTCCTCGCCGAGCCAGCCCGCTACTGCCTGTTCGCCTCGCTCGCCTGCCCGTGGTCGCAGCGAGCGCTGATCGTGCGGCGCCTGCTCGGGCTCGAGCGCGTGATCGGCCTCAGCCTGACCGACCCCGTGCCGGGTGAGCACGGCTGGCACTTCCCCGGGCAGGCCGGCAGCCGTGACCCGCTCTCCGGAGCCCGCTACCTGAGCGAGCTCTACCTGGCGACTGATCCCGGCTACCGCGGGCGAGTCAGCCTGCCGCTGCTCTGGGACACCCGCGCCCAGCGGATCGTGACCAACGACGCGACGCAGATCACCGTCCAGCTGGAGACGGAGTTCCGGGCGTTCTGGCGGCCGGGCGCGCCGGACCTCTACCCGGCGGACCAGCGGCGGGATATCGACGCCATCGCCACGCTGATCCACCACACCGTTAATAACGGGGTGTACAAAGCCGGGCTCGCTACCACGCAGACCGACTACGAAGAGGCGTTCGACGCGCTGTTCACGACGCTCGACGCCCTGGAGGAGCGGCTGAGCAGGCGGCGGTTCCTGCTCGGCAGTGAGGTCAGCGATGCTGATGTGCGGCTGTTCCCCACGCTTGCCAGGTTCGACGCGGTGTACAGCCTGCTCTACAAATGCAATCTGCACCGGCTCGCTGATTACCCCTCGCTGTGGGAATACGCCCGCGACTTGTACCAGCGCCCTGGCTTCGGGGACACCACTGACTTCGTGCAGATCAAGCGGCACTATTACCAGACGCAGGTCTGGATTAACCCGACCGGGATTATTCCGAAGGGTCCCTACGTCAGCTGGCTCGAGCCGCACGGACGAGAGCGGATGCGGGGCTAGGCTAGGTAGGCCAGGCTCCGCAACTGGTCAGGCCGCCGGCTGCGGCCCGCCCGGCCCGCTGACCGTTCGGGACTAAGCGCCCTAACCGGCTAGTTATGCCTGACGGGTAGCCTTAACACGCGCGCACTGATAGTCAAGCAAGCTCCGGAAGAGGGCGATGTCCGCCGTGTCTCCTGAGTCTCCGCGCAGTTCCGCGGATCTCACCAAGTCGTCAGCTAACTCCACTCAAGCGACCGCCGAGCAAGCGCCGGGCAGTTCGGACGGACGAGCGGACTTCGGGCCTAATCAGTGGCTCGTCGACGAGCTCTACCAGCGTTATCAGGCTGATCCCGGCTCCGTGGATCAGGCCTGGTGGAGTTTCTTCGCTGACTACCAGCCGCAGCCGGACTCGGGCGCGGCGCAGAGCACGCCACGGCCGCCAGCGCCAGCCACCGCCAGTCAGCCCGGCGCGGGCAGCCAGGGCGGTGCCAGCCAGGGCGGTGCCGGCCAGCCAGGGACGGGTCAGCCTGATCTCGGTTCGGCGGGCGCCGGTGCGGCGGGCGCCAGTTCGCCAGGCGCCAGGGCAGCAGGCGCCAGGGCAGCAGGTGCCGGTGCGGCAGGCGCAGGCGGCCCCGGTTCGGCAAGGCCCGGCGGGCCGGCCGCCGCGTCGTCAGGCGCCGGCGCGGCTGCGCCCGCTGGCGTGCGTCCCGGCAGCAGTCCGGCGGCGGCAGCGGTGCCTGGCCCGGTGGCGCCGGGCGGAACCGTCCCGGCGGCGGCCAGTCCGAATGGGGCGGCCGCGCCAGCTGCGCCTGCCCCGGTCAGCCCCGCCCCAGCGAGCGCGCCAGCAGACCAGGGCGGCGGCGCCAGCCCGGCCGAGGAGGCCGTGCGGCTTCGCGGGGCGGCGGCCCGGACGGCAGCCAACATGTCCGCCAGCCTGACCGTTCCGACCGCGACCAGCGTTCGGCCGATCCCGGCGAAGCTGGTCGTCGACAACCGCATCGTCATCAACAACCACCTGGCCCGCGGGCGGGGCGGCAAGATCTCCTTCACGCACCTGATCGGCTACGCGGTCGTCCGCGCGCTCGCTGTCGCGCCGGCTATGAACTACTCCTTCGCCGAAGTCGACGGCAAGCCGGTGCTCGTGCAGCCCGAGCACGTCAATCTCGGCCTGGCCATCGACGTGCGCAAGGACGACGGCTCCCGGCAGCTGCTCGTGCCGAGCATCAAGAACGCCGAGGCGATGGACTTCCAGCAGTTCTGGATGGCCTACGAGGACGTGATCAGGAAGGCCAGGACCGGGAAGCTGACGGTCGAGGACTTCGCGGGCACCACGATCAGCCTGACGAACCCCGGCACGATCGGCACCGAGCACTCCGTGCCGCGGCTGATGCCCGGCCAGGGCTGCATCGTCGGCGTCGGCGCCATGGAGTACCCGGCCGCCTACCAGGGCGCGTCCGAGGTCACGATGGCCAGGCTGGCGATCAGCAAGACCGTGACGCTGACCTCCACCTATGACCACCGCATCATCCAGGGCGCCCAGTCCGGCGAGTTCCTCCGGATCGTGCACGACCTGCTTCTCGGCGGCGACAGCTTCTACGACGACGTGTTCAAGGCGCTTCGCATCCCGTACGAGCCGGTCCGCTGGGTGCAGGACATCCCGGCCGGGCACGAGGACGACATCACCAAGGCCGCGCGGGTCTACGAGCTGATCCATGCTTACCGGGTGCGCGGCCACCTGATGGCTGACACCGACCCGCTGGAGTACCGCCAGCGCAAGCACCCGGACCTGGACATCAACCAGCACGGGCTGACCTTGTGGGACCTTGAGCGCGAGTTCACCACGGGCGGGTTCGGCGGCAAGCCGCGGATGCAGCTCCGCGAGATCCTGGGCGTGCTGCGTGACTCGTACTGCCGCACGGTCGGCGTTGAGTACATGCACATCCAGAATCCCGAGGAGCGGGCCTGGATCCAGGCGAGGGTCGAGCGGCCGCACGGCCGCGCTGACCATGACGAGCAGCTGCGCATCCTGTCCCGGCTCAATGTGGCCGAGGCGTTCGAGATGTTCCTGCAGACCAAGTTCGTCGGCCAGCGGCGCTTCTCGCTCGAGGGCGCCGAGTCGCTGATCCCGCTGCTGGACGCCGTGCTGACTGCTGCGGCCGGCGAGCATCTGCACGAGGCCGTGATCGGCATGGCGCACCGCGGCCGCCTGAACGTGCTGGCCAACATCGTCGGCAAGTCGTACGCCCAGATCTTCCAGGAGTTCGAGGGCAACATCGACCCGTCCACCACGCACGGCTCCGGCGACGTCAAGTACCACCTCGGCGCCGAGGGCAAGTACACCGGCGCCGACGGCGCGACGATCCCCACCTCGCTGGTGGCGAACCCGAGCCATCTCGAGGCCGTCGACCCGGTCATGGAAGGCGTGGTCCGGGCGAAGCAGGACGTACTCGACATGGGCGAGCCGGGGTTCACCGTGCTGCCGGTGATGATTCACGGCGATGCCGCGTTCGCCGGCCAGGGCGTGGTTGCCGAGACCCTCGAGATGTCCCAGCTGCGCGGCTACCGCACCGGCGGCACCGTCCACATCGTCGTCAATAACCAGGTCGGCTTCACGACCTCGCCCGAGTCCTCCAGGTCGAGCGTGTACTCCACCGACGTCGCCAGGATGATCCAGGCGCCGATCTTCCACGTGAACGGCGACGATCCGGAAGCCGTGGTCCGCGTCGGCCTGCTGGCCTTCGCCTACCGGCAGTCCTTCGCCAAGGACGTCGTCATCGACATGGTCTGCTACCGGCGCCGCGGGCACAACGAGGCGGACAACCCCTCGTTCACCCAGCCGCTGATGTACGACCTCATCGACGCCAAGCGCTCGACCAGGAAGCTGTACACCGAGTCGCTCATCGGTCGCGGCGACATCACCATGGAGGAGGCGGAGCAGGCACTCCGCGACTACCAGCAGGAACTGGAGCGCGCCTTCACCGAGACCAAGGACGCGATCAGCCGTCCGCCCGACCCCGGCGCGTTGCGGAAGCCGCAGCCAGAAGTCGACGACACGGTCAACTACTGGAGCGTTCCGACGGCCATCCCGGAAGAGACCGTCAAGCGGATTATCGACACCCAGGTGACGCTTCCCGACGGCTTCAGCGTCCATCCGCGGCTGCTCCCGCAGCTCCAGCGCCGCGCGGCCATGGTCGAGCAGGACGAGATCGACTGGGCCACCGGCGAGCTGCTTGCCTTCGGAGCCACCCTGATCGACGGCCACGCCGTCAGGCTCATCGGCCAGGACTCACGCCGGGGGACGTTCGGCCAGCGGCACGCCGTGCTCGTCGACCGCAATACCGGCGAGGAGCACACGCCGCTGCGGGCGTTCAACTCGCCGTCCTCGAAGCTGCACATCTACGACTCGCTGCTGTCGGAGTACGCGGCCGTCGGTTTCGAGTACGGCTACTCCGTCGCCCGGCCGGACGCGCTGGTCTGCTGGGAAGCGCAGTTCGGCGACTTCGTTAACGGCGCGCAGACGATCATGGACGAGTTCATCAGCTCGGGCGAGCAGAAGTGGGGCCAGCGTTCCGGCGTCGTGCTGCTGCTTCCGCACGGGTACGAGGGTCAGGGCCCCGACCACTCCTCGGCGCGGATCGAGCGGTTCCTCTCGCTGTGCGCGCAGGACAACATGACGGTGGCGGAGCCGAGCACGCCGGCCAGCTATTTCCACCTGCTGCGCTGGCAGGCACTGTCCAACCGGGTGAAGCCGCTGATCGTGTTCACCCCCAAGTCGATGCTGCGGCTCAAGGCCGCAGTCTCGCCGACGGCGGACTTCACCACCGGGTCGTTCCAGCCGGTGCTCGGCGACCACGACGTCAGCGACCCGGCCGCCATCAGGCGGGTCGTACTCTGCGCCGGCAAGATCTACTACGACCTGGCCGAGCGCCGGCGCGCGGCCGGCACGTCCGACACCGCGCTGGTCAGGCTGGAACGGCTGTATCCGCTGTCTTCCCAGCAGATCGCGGCCGAACTCGGACGGTACCCGGAGTCAGCCGAGCTGATCTGGGTCCAGGACGAGCCAGCCAACATGGGCGCCTGGCCGTACATGGCTCTGCACCTGCCGGAGAAGACCGGCCGCCGGATCGCGGTGATATCCCGGCCGCCCAGCTCGGCACCTGCCTCGGGCTCGGCCAAGACGCACGCAGCCGAGCAGGCGGCGATCCTTGAAGCGGTCTTCCCGAAGAACGGCTGACGTTGTACTTCACCGATCGCGGAATCGAGGAACTCGAGGAGCGGCGAGGCACGGAGCAGGTGGCGCTCAGCTGGCTGGCTGAGCGCCTCCGTGACTTCGTCGACGAGAACCCTGATGCTGAGGCCACGGTGGACAGGCTCGCGAGCTGGCTCGCCCGCCTTGACGAGGAGACAGACGAGTAAGTAGCGGGCGTTCCCGTCCGAGGTTGCCTGATGTCGAAGACACGATACATCTTGACTTTTGGCTGACGCGACATATCGTTTCGAGTGAAGGACTACGATCTTGGGGACGAGGCGCATGGCCTGGTACTGGCCAGCGTTCGACGCCCTCCAGTATGGCGGTGAGGTTAAGTGAGCCCAGTTTTCCGGCACGGCAGGCTCCGGCTGTACCTGCTGAAGCTGCTCGACGAGTCACCGCGTCACGGGTACGAGGTCATCCGGCTGCTGCAGGACAGGTTCATGGGCGTGTACGCGCCGTCCCCCGGCACCATCTACCCGCGCCTCGCCAGGCTTGAGGAAGACGGGCTGGTCACGCACGAGGAAGTCGACGGCAAGAAGGTCTACAGCATCACCGACAAGGGCCGCGAGGAGATCCGCTCCAGACTCGGCGACCTGGCAGATCTCGAGGATGAGCTGACTGAGTCGCTCCGCGACGTGGCCAGGGGGATCTCCGAGGACGTCCGCGACACGGTCCGGACCATCCGCGAGGAGCTTGCGTCGGCTGCGCGGGAGTTCCGGACCGACGGCGGGAAGCCCGCGGGCGGCTCCGGCAGGCCAGGCGACGGCGCCGGCGGTGGCGGCAAGTCTGACAAGGCTGACAAGGCCGGCCAGAGCGGCCAGGGCGGCAGCGAGGAGGCCCGCCGCATCAGGGACGAAGCGCGGCGGACCCGCGAGCAGATGCGCGCGAGCTTCCGGGAGCAGAGCCGCAGCCATGGCGACTGGGCCGCGTGGCAGGGCTGGTCCGGCAGGTCACCGTGGAGCGCCTGGTCAGACTCGACCGATAGCCGGGATGAGCCTGGCGCTTCAGGCGGCGAGCGCGGGTCGGGCGCGTCGCAGGATAAGCCGACGAGCGGCACTGGCCCGCGGTCCCGCCGTCCCGGCCAGAATCCGTTCAGTGATCTCGAGCGCATGGCGATCCAGTTCGCCACCGAGCTGCGCGCTGCGGCGAAGCAGACTGGCAACCTGGGTGAGCGTTCCCTGAATGACCTGCGGGACATCCTCACCGATACGCTCGCCAAGGTCCGGGTCGAGGTGTTCGACGACAACGGCGACACGGGCCGCGATCAGGAGCGCCCGGCCGGCCAAGAGCCGCCGAGCGCGCCCGGCAAGACAGGCGACCACGGCGACGACGAAGCCAGGCCAGCGGCAGGCTGACCCTGCTCACGCGGCGCGGGCCCGGTGACGACGAGACCACGCCAGCGGCAGGCCGACCCGCTCAGGCGGCGGCGATCGTCCGCGTGACGATGTGTGGCAGCGGTCCTGGTGAGCGGGCGAGCGTGGCCTTGATCGTCTTCGCGACGTCCGCCCTGGCCGACCGCAGGAGCGCAGGCCGGACGTGCTGCACCAGGATCCCCTGCGCTGTCATCCGCGCGGCTCGCGCCAGTGTCCGTTCCCAGTCGACCGGAGACAGATGCCACGCGCGCGAATCGACCTCGACGACCACACCGTAATTCGGCCACCATGCGTCCGGCTGGGCGAGGAACTCACCGCCAGCGAACAGCGCCGGGTTGTAGAGCGGCACCGGCAGGCGGAACTGCCTGACCAGCGAGTGCAGATCGGCCTCAGCCACGGACCTCACGCCGTCGGATACCTCCGCCAGCGCGACCCGGAGCCGTGCGGAACCCTGCGTCGGGCCGAGGTTCAGCTCCCGAGCGAGCTGCCACACCTCGACCTTGCCGCGCTGCACGCCTGATGCCACCAGGTCCCTGATCTTGGCCATGTCCGTGAGCTGGCGGACAGTGTCAGCGATCGCGCGGTCCAGCGGAGCGTAGCTCACGCATCCGTCCTGGTAGTCAGCCCCCGGCAGGATGCTCGTGCAGTGCAGCCGCACGAATCCCGCATCGCTGCGGTGGTAGTGCAACGGCACGAGCACATCCACGAACTCGCTGGAGCGCGAACCTAATCCGTGCCAGGCCATAGCAGCCGGCCCGGTAATCGCAATCGGCCTCGATGCGTACAGGAACGCGCACACTGCGCGCTGCTTGTCGGTCAGCCGACCTCGCTCGCTTGCGTAGATGCCGGGCAGCACCACCTGCCAGGATCCGCCTGAGGTGATCCGGTACCGAACCGCCTTGTCGGTCATAGAGCACGCGAGAGCCTGCCTCCTGGCAATGATCCCGTCCTGCTGGGCCGGGATCGAGGCAAGCCGGACGTCGTCATAGTGAGATAAGCGGGGCATGCGCCGAGCCTGCCAGCACCGTCTGACAGCGGCGCGCGAGCCCGGCGTCGCCCCTGCTAACTCTTAAGGGCGTGAGTTACCGATCGACGCCCTTCTAAGGCCTTCTAAGGGCAGCGGTTGGTAACTCACGCCCTCTCGCCCACCGGAAGCTGGTGACGGCTAACCCGACAAACAACTCAAACAGGCCGGAACCGAGCTCGCTCAGCCCGCGGCGGACGCGGACCATTCTCGGTGGCCGCGCCGCCGAGTGCGGCCGGCGCCGCCGGCGGCCGCCGACCCAGGTCAGACCGTGAAGACCACTTTCCCGAACAGGTCGCCCTCGATCATCGCCGCGAATCCGTCGCGCGCCTGCGTGAGCGGCAGGGACCGGTCGATCAGCGGGCGCACTCCGGTCTGGGCGCAGAACGTCAGCAGCCGGGCCAGCTCGTCGCGGGTCCCCATGGTCGACCCGATCACCGACAGCTGCAGGAAGAACACCCTTGACAGGTCCGCGGGCGGAATGGAGCCACTGGTCGCGCCCGAGATCACGATGGCGCCGCCTGGTCGCAGCGACCGCAGCGAGTGGGCCCAGGTGGCCTCTCCCACGGTCTCCATCACCGCGTCGACACGCTCGGGCAGCCGCGCGCCCGTCTCGAAGACCTGATCCGCGCCGAGTTCCAGCGCCCGCGCCCGCTTGCCCGCGCTCCGGCTCGTCGCCCACATCCGGTAGCCCGCCGCGCTGCCCAGCCGGATCAGGGCCGTCGCCACGCCGCCGCCGGCGCCCTGCACCAGCACAGTCGCCCCCGGCCCGATCGGCGCGCGGTCGAACAGCATCCGGAAGGCCGTCAGGTAAGCAGTCGGCAGGCAGGCCGCCTCCTCGAATGAGAGGGCCGCGGGCTTGGGCACGACATTCCGCCGCGGTACCGCCACCCGCTCCGCGAATGTCCCGTCGTAGCGCTCGGACAGCAGCGAGCGGCCGGGATCGAGGGTCTCGTCACCGCCGGCGACCATCGGGTCGCCGATGACGGCGTGCACCACGACCTCGGTGCCGTTCTCGTCCACGCCGGCCGCGTCGCAGCCCAGGATCATCGGCAGCCGGTCCGCCGGAAGCCCGACACCGCGCAGCGTCCAGACGTCATGATGATTCAGCGCAGCGGCCCGGACCGAGACCGTGGTCCAGCCGTCGGGCGGCTGCGGCTCCGCGTGCTCGCCGAGTTCCAGGCCGGCGAGCGGATTATCGGCGTCAAAACGGGCTGCGGTAACTGCGAACATGACTTGGACCCTAGCGACCGGCCTTTCCGAAGCGCACCCCGGGCTGGTGATGGCCCCGCCTGCGAACCGCGGCCCGGCGCGATAGGCGAGCCGGCTGCCAACGCGAGCCAGCGGCGCCACACGGCCGCGACGAATGCGGATGGACGAAACAGCGATTATCCTTAGTAGCCGTCCGACTACTTAGAGTACACTCGGACATCGTTCTCAACCGGGTAAATGTAATGGGTTATGTGATCAGGACGCCCGCGTGGCCAATGGTGACTGTGCCATACTCTTTGCGGGAAGCGGCCACCTGATTACTCCTAGCAGGTAAGGACCGTAAGGACCGTAAGTGAATCTCTCGTCGTACGCGGAGCTGGCGGTTCGCCTTGCCAACACGGCAGTCCAGGCTCCCGGCGAGCCGGACCCGCTCGGCTCGGCTGACGCATGCGCAAGCGCCCTCGGTGACTGCCTGACTGGCCCCGTCACCCGGCGCGATCTTGCCGTGCTCGCTTACCTGCGGGACGAGTTCAACGCGATCTTCCACGCCGCCGCGGCCGGCAACGACGAGCAGGCGACCGCCCAGGTCAACGCCCTCCTCCTGCAGTTCCCGGTCCTGCCGGAGCTGGTGAGTCACGATGACCAGCGCTGGCACGTCCACCTGGCGCCGCATGGCTCGGTGGCGGACCAGTTCGCGGCCGGCGCCGTCATCGGCGTCGCCCTCACTGTTTCTCTCGTCGGCGTAAGCCGGCTCGGCGTCTGCGCAATTGCGTCCTGCCCGCGGACTTTCATCGACGCCAGCCCGGGAAAGTCGCGGCGCTATTGTGCCGACCACGCAGCAGCCAAGGGGAACGTCAGCACACTGCGCCGTCAGCCGGACAGCCTGCCGCAGCGCACCACTGCGGAAAATTCCCCTGGCGCACTCCCGCCACGCGCCACGCCAGCCGCCAGCTAAAGCTGCTTGTTACTTTTTCTTTACGTCCCTGACTGGCCCAGTGATCCGCACCCAGTTGGCATCATCGCGAGCGATTAGCCTCTGACCTGGCATTATGCGCTCAGCCCGGCCCGCGGCACGTGTCCGAAGAGCGACTTTTTAGTGACTCGCGTTACCGAAATGACGCCAAGTGACTTCTTCCCCACACCCAAGTCGATCATTACCATGAGGCCTACTCAAGGGCCGTATGGCCTACGTATGCGGACCGGAAAGAAGGTTCGACCATGGCAGCTGAGTCTGTCGCTACTGAAGTCAGACCGGCAGACGTCGGCCTCAAACGAGAGATGGGGCTGATCGGCGCCACATGGGCGTCCGAGACGTCGATCATCGGGTCGGGCTGGCTCTTCGGAGCTTTCTTCGCAGTGCAGGCCGCCGGGCCCCAGGCCCTGATCGGCTGGGTCATCGGCGGCGTCGCGGTTATCATCCTCGCCCTCGTGCACGCCGAACTGGGCGCGATGTACCCGGTCGCAGGCGGCACGGCACGGTTCCCGCACTTCGCCTTCGGCAGCGTGGCCGGTATATCGTTCGGGTTCTTCTCCTGGCTGCAGGCTGTCACCGTGGCACCGATTGAGTGCTTCGCGGTCATGCAGTACGGCTCGTACTACTGGCCGAGCGTGTACAACCCGACCAAGGGCGTCACCACCGCTACCGGGTTTGCCGCCACCATCGTGCTGATGGCCATCTTCACCGCCATCAACTTCCTCGGGATGCGCCTGTTCAGCAGGGTCAACAGCGCGATCACCTGGTGGAAGGTCGCGATCCCCGTCCTGGCCATCATCGTGCTGGCGTTCAAGTTCCACCCCGCGAACTTCAACCCGCCGGGCGGCTTCGCGCCGGGAGGCCTGAAGGCCCTCTTTACCGCTATCCCGAGCGCGGGCATCGTGTTCGCCTACCTGGGCTTCGAGCAGGCTGACCAGCTGGCGGGCGAGATCAAGGATCCGCAGCGCAACCTGCCGCGGGCGATCATCTACGCGGTACTGATTGGCACGGTGATCTACTGCCTGCTCCAGGTCGTCTTCATCGGCGCGGTGCCGTCGGACCTGCTGAAGCACGGATTCGCTGGCATCTCGGCCACGAGTCCGATCGCGATCGGCCCGTTCGCTGGGCTGGCTGGGCTGGCCGGACTCGCCTGGCTAGCGACGATCCTGCGGATCGACGCATTCATCTCGCCGTTCGGCACCGGCCTGATGTACCAGACGTCCACCTCCCGGGTGGGCTACGGCCTCGCCAGGAACCGGTACTACCCGCAGATCTTCGCCAAGACCGACAAGAACGGCATCCCGTGGATCAGCCTGCTCTTCGCGTTCGGTTTCGGCCTGGTCTTCCTGCTGCCGTTCCCGAGCTGGAAGTCACTGGTCAGCCTGGTCACCGGTGCAAGCGTGCTGATGTACGCAGGCGCTCCGCTGTCGCTGACGGCCTTCCGCGGCCAAGTACCGGACGCTGAGCGGCCGTACCGGATGCCAGGCGCGATCTGGCTGTCCCCGGTCGCCTTCATCATCGCCAACATGCTCATCTACTGGTCGGGCCTCGAGGCGGTCTGGAAGCTGGGCGTCTGCATCATCGTCGGCTACGTGCTGATCGGCATCTGCATGGCCTTCGACAAGGAGCGCCCGCCGCTGGACTGGAAGTCGGCGCAGTGGCTGCCGGTGTACCTGATCGGCATGGGCATCATCTCCTGGCAGGGCCAGTTCACTGGGGGCGCCGTCAAGGACCCGCTGCCCACCGGTCACCTGCACTTCGGCATCGACATGCTGGTGGTCGCGGTCTTCAGCCTGGTGATCTTCTTCTGGGCGCAGGCGACCAAGCTCCCGCGGGACGAGATGCAGCTGCTGGTGGAGAAGCAGGCCGCGCACGGCGGCGTCGATCCCGCAGCGCACTGATCATCGGTTACGGCAGGCCGGCTTCGCTCCCCCGGGGCGGAGCCGGCCTGTGGTTTCAGTGCGGCCAGCGCGGCCAGTACCGCAGCAGCATCCTGCCGCGAATAAGACCGGCGGGAACGGGGCCGAAGGACCAGCTGTCCACCACACCGGCCGCGGTCGCGTTATCCGATTCCAGGAACCAGCCGCCCGGCTCCAGCCCGGTCGCGCGCTTGACGAGCAGCAGGTCACGGCGGGCCGGATGCTGCGCGATGACAATCTGCCCGGGCCTGATGCGCAGCGGCCGGCTGCGCCGCAGCCCGCGCCACACCAGCAGCCAGTCACCTGGTCGTAGCGTGGGTTCCATGGACTGCTCAGCGACAGCCACCCGCTGCAGCGGCCAGTGCATGCATCCCTCCCGCATGGGCAGTAGCCACCGACGCTGTAATGTCGGAATCCAAGCCACGGATCAGAAATAAGAGAGGGCGATCAATGAGGCTGCTCGCACGTCTCCTCGCGCCGAAGGTTACCGCGCATGCGCACTGTGACCTCCCGTGCGGCGTATACGACCCTGCGCAGGCGCGCATCGAGGCCGAGTCCGTGAAGGCCATCATCCAGAAGTACCAGGACAACACCGACACAGAGTTCCGCACCCGGTCCCTGATCATCAAGGAGCAGCGCTCCGAGCTGGTCAAGCACCACCTCTGGGTGCTGTGGACGGACTACTTCAAGCCGCCGCACTTCGAGAAGTACCCGCAGCTGCACCAGCTGTTCAATGAGGCCACCAAGCTGGCGGGTGCAGCCGGCACCAAGGGCACCGTCGAGGTTGCCAAGGCTGACGAGCTGCTGCAGAAGATCGATGAGATCAGCAAGATCTTCTGGGAGACCAAGCAGGCATAGGCAGGGCGCAGGCTACTGAATCGGCGGGCCGTTCATGGCCCGCCGTTCTCAGTTTTCCTGACGGCAATGGCGGAACTGACCATCCGGTGTCGGATGCAGTCGGATGGTCACTGTAAGTTGCCTTCTAAGGCCGGGCCCCGCAGGCAGCGGGTGTTACCGGCAACCTCGGGGAGGACAGTAGTGACGGAGGAGACAACAGCGTCCGCGATCGCGGCCGCGCCGTCCGCCAGCGCCATGCCAGCAGCCAGTGCTGTGCCGTCGGCCAGTGCCGTGCCGTCGCCCAGCGCCATGGGCGCGGCCAGCGCGGCACCTGCGGCCAGTTCCGCGCCGACGGCTCGCCCTGGAACCGGCGCAGCCGCTCCGGCAGGCCAGGTGATCACCGCGCGCCCGCCTGAGGCAGGCGCGGACCAGGTGACGGTGCGGATGCCCGCCGATGGCGCCTACCTGTCGGTGCTGCGCACAGCGACCGCAGGGCTTGCCGCCCGCCTCGACTTCACGCTGGACGACATCGAGGACATGCGGATCGCTGTCGACGAGGCGTGCGCGATGCTTCTCAGTCAGGCGATTCCGGGCAGTAGCCTGGAGTGCAGCTTCACGCTGAGCCCCGATGACATGACGATCACGGTCTCGGTTCCATCCCTGAACCCCCGCCCCCCGTCTGGTGACACTTTCGCCTGGACCGTTCTCTCGGCCCTGGCAGGCACCGTGGAAGCGCAGGTAGGACCCGGAGACAGGCTGGCCATCGTGATGCGCAAGAGCCGCCCGAATTCGGGGTCGGTGTGACGGGGGAAACAGAGGTCACCTTGACCGAGGAGTTCGAGATGATGTCGACAGCGCCGGCCAGGGGGGGACCTGCGGCTGATGACACTGAGGGCATCCTGCCGGCCGTGCTGGAGCTGGACGAGGCGGCTGCTCTCAGCGACGACGGCGGCCTCGCGGATGTCGCCGACGTTGCCGCAGTCGCCGAGCTTGCGGAGGCGGCTGAGCTGACCGATAGCGCCGACCTGCCGTCTCCGGCACCGCGGGCCCAGCACGGTCCGCGCGAGCGCGGGCACGCACGCGAGCTGTTCCGTCAGCTCTCCGTGCTACCGCCCGGCGACGCCGAGAGGCTGCGGATCCGCAGTGAGCTCGTCGAGCTGCATCTGCCGCTGGTGGAGTACCTGGCCCGGCGCTTTCGGAACCGGGGCGAATGGCTCGACGATCTCACCCAGGTCGCCACGATTGGCCTGATCAAGTCCATTGACCGGTTCGACCTGGAGCGCGGGGTGGAGTTCTCCACCTACGCGACACCGACCATCGTGGGCGAGATCAAGCGTCACTTCCGGGACAAGGGCTGGGCTGTCCGGGTGCCGCGGCGGCTTCAGGAGCTCAAGCTGGCGCTGGCCAAGGCCATCGGCGAGCTCGCCCAGAACCTCGGCCGCGCGCCTACCGTTGCCGAGCTTGCCGCGCACCTGCAGATGAGCGAGGAGGAGGTGCTGGAGGGCCTGGAGTCCGCCAACGCCTACTCGACCGTCTCACTGGATGCACCGGACTCCGGCGATGAGGACGCGCCGGCGGTCGCCGAGTCTCTCGGCATGGTGGACGAGGCCCTGGAGGGCGTCGAGTACCGCGAGTCGCTGAAGCCGCTGCTTGAGCAGCTGCCGCCGAGAGAGAAGCGGATTCTGCTGCTCCGGTTCTTCGGCAACATGACCCAGTCGCAGATCGCCACGGAGCTCGGCATCTCCCAGATGCACGTGTCCCGGCTGCTGGCCAGGACCCTCGCCCAGCTTCGCGAGGGACTGACGAGCGACGACTAGCCCCGGCGAGCTCGTTCCCAGTCGCTATGATTTTCCGATTCGGCCGGGAGTGAGCAGCTCGATGCTGGACGGCGCCAATAGCGCCCCGAATCCGGCGACTGCCAGCACAATGGCCGGGATGCCCCAGTCGAGCCGGGGTGCCTGGATCAGGTAAATGGCCACGATCCCGGCGAACAGCTGCGTCAGCATTGCCGGTGTTCTTGACCAGCGGCGGCCGGAGCGCAGCCCGTGCGCGACATAGGCCAGCGCGGCGGCGGTCGCGATGCCGATCAGGGTGATCGCGATGCCGCTGGCCCGGTGGTAGGACTTGCCGGTGATCGCGTCGACGCCGGCCATCAGTGCGGCAGCGAGGACGCCGACGGCCTCGACTGCCTGCACGATTGCGGCGATCTGTACCGATCGGGGCAGGGTGCCGGCCGCTGCCCCCGCCGCGATCGCCGGGCCGGGTCCGCCAGCGCCCGTGACCTCGCCGGAACGACCGCCCGCCTCGCCCGCACCCGCGCTGCCAGCGCCCGCGGGCGGGCCGGAACGGCCGCTCGCCGGCGGCCGGCACCCTGCTCTGACCGCGTGGCCGACGGCTGCGCCCCCTGCTGGCCGGCGCGCTGCTGCCGGGCCGCCGCTGCAGGTCCCGACCGCGCCTGGCTAGCCTGGGCCCGTGCGCGCGCTCTTGATCGTGAACCCACACGCCACCTCCACGACCCGCGGGCGACGGGATGTCATCGTCCGAGCTCTTGCCTCTGCTGTCGACCTAGAGGTCGTGGAAACACGTTACCGGGGCGATGCCACCGTCCTCGCCGCAACTGCGGCGTCAGACAAGTTCGGGCTGGTCATGACCCTGGGCGGCGATGGCACCGTCAACGAGGCCGTGAACGGCCTGCTGGGCGGCGTGGGCCAGGCTGGCCGGCTTGACCTGGCAGCCGGGCATGACCCGGCGGCCGCCTGCAGTCCTGGCGGCACGGGCCCAGCGGGCGGGGCGGACGGCAAGGATCCGGCGGGGCGCGCGGCCGACGGCCGGGAGCATGGCGGCCTGGCGGGCGCCACAGCGGGTGCAGGCGCCACCGCCGGCGCAGGAGCTGCAGACACCACCGAGGCGATGCGCAGCGCGGACCCGGCGGGCGCCGTGCTGCTCACAGACCGCCGCGGGCCGGCGACCAGCCCGCGGCCGGAGAATCTCGCGCCCGAGCCGCCGCCGTTCGCCGGGGACCTGCCCGCGCTGGCCGCGCTGCCAGGCGGCAACGCCAACGTCTTCGTCCGGTCGCTTCGGATGCCGGCAGACCCGGTAGACGCGGCCGGCCGCCTGATCGAGGATCTGGCCGCAGGGCACGAGCGTACTATCGGCCTCGGCACGGCCAACGGCCGGTACTTCACCTTCAACGCGGGCCTCGGACTCGACGCTGAGGTTGTGCGCGCCGTGGAGGGCCGCAGGGCCCACGGCCGGAGACTGACGCCGGCGCTATACGCCAGGACGGCGCTGCGCCAGTACTACCAGGTCACCGATCGGCGGCATCCGGCAATCAGCATTGCCGAGCCGGCCTCGCGCCGGGGCCGGCCTTTATCTGCATTGTGTCCAATTCCGCGCCATGGACGTACCTGGGACGGCGCCCGGTCAACACCAATCCGGATGCCAGCTTTGACACCGGCCTCGACCTCCTCGCCCTGCGCAGCCTGGGCACAATTGCGACGGCCAGGACGCTGCGCCAGATGCTGGCTGAGCGCGCCGGCCCGCCTGGCGGCCGGACTGTCGTGACCGGGCACGACCTGGCGGCCGTCGAGCTGTGTGCCGCCCGGCCGCTGGCATTCCAGCTGGACGGCGAGTACATGGGCGAGGCCGAGAACGTAACCTTCCGGTCTGTGCCGCGCGCGCTGCGCGTCATCGCCTGAGCGTCACGCTAGGCTTCTAGCGATTGGCGGACCGGGTATTTATAAAGCCTTACATATGGCGCTAATGAAGTTATAACGCACAGGAACTAGTCCGCTGCTGTCTACGCCGGGCACTGCTCTCATGACGGCCATGTGACTGAGATGACACCGAAATCCTGTCGAACCTTTGCTCAAGACTCTTGCGATTGATGGCCGTCCTTGAGAGGGTTGTAACGCTCCTGGTGAACGGTGTGTGCATACACGTCATGCCGGGCTGGGGACACGGCTGAGGTCGGAGTCCGGGATACGCCGAGGGGCGAATGGGCGCAAGCTCTGGTGCTGTGTGAGCCGTCTGAGGTTTACGGTCGGCACTCGCTGCACCGCCGGTTAAATCTCAGCGCCGCCGGATAATTACGGCGACGACGGGTAAGCACAGCATCGCCGATTTAGACCGCAGGCCACGATCAAAATCGTACATAACTGGCATATCACATAGCTCGTGAAATCATTCACAAGCACGACTGAGCGGTCAGGGTCCGGTCAGGGCCTGAGCCGCAGGAGGAGTGGACTCATGGACTGGCGTCACCATGCCGCCTGCCGTGACGTGGACCCGGAGCTCTTCTTCCCGATCGGGAACACCGGGCCCGCGCTACTCCAGATCGACGAGGCCAAGCAAGTGTGCCAGCGGTGCAACGTGACGGAGCACTGCCTGCAGTGGGCACTCGAGAGTGGCCAGGACGCCGGTGTCTGGGGCGGACTTAGCGAGGACGAGCGGCGCGCTGTCAAGCGCCGTGGCAGGGTCGCCGCGCGCGCGGGGGCCTGAACCGACGTACGAGCTGCGCCGCCTCCCGCCGGGAGCCGCGGCGCAGCTCAGCTGACGGGCCCGGCGCTTAGCTCGCCATCACTGCGGTCCGGCTCGGCAAGCTGAATCTCCAGCGGCAGCTCCACCAGTACCCGGGTGCCACCGCCTTCGCGCGGTGCTATCTCCAGCCGGCCGTTGAGCTCGGTCAGAACCAGGGTGCGGACGATCTGCAGGCCGAGGCTCGAAGTCGACTCGGGGTCGAAATCGGCAGGCAGGCCAACGCCGTTATCCGACACGACAACGGTCAGCATTCCCGGTCCGCGGACGGCCGAGATCTCCACACATCCCGGCAAAGCTGTCTGACCAGGACCGCTCAGCCCGTGCTGTACGGCGTTCTGCAGCAGCTCAGTCAGCACCAGCGCGAGGGGTGTCGCAGTCAGCGCGGGGAGCACGCCGAACTCCCCCAGCAGCCGCGGCGTCACCCGGGTATCCGGCGCCGACACCTCGCCTGCCATCATCGCTACCCGGCTGGCGATCTCATCGAAGTCCACGATCTCGTCCGGTACGTGCGACAGCGTCTCGTGCACCATGGCGATCGAGCCGACCCGGCGGACTGCCTCCTCCAGCGCCGCCCGCGCCTCCGGGGCCTGCAGCCGCCGCGCCTGCAGCCGGAGCAGTGCCGCGACCGTCTGCAGGTTGTTCTTAACCCGGTGGTGGATCTCCCGGATGGTGGCGTCTTTGGTCAGCAGCTCACGCTCCCGGTGACGCAGCTCCGTCACGTCCCTGAGCAGGATCAGCGCCCCCGCCCGCTCCCCGTCCACAACCAGCGGAATCGTGCGCAGCTGCACGACGGAGCCGTTGGCATCGACCTCGGTCTCGGCGTGCGCGCGGCCACTGGCCGTCACCATCAGCGAGTCGTCCCTGGGCGCGCGGCCGGGGCACAGCCGCGCGGTCAGCGGCCCCAGCTGCTTGCCGACCAGGTCAGCAGTCAGCCCCAGGCGCCGGTAGGCCGAGAGCGCGTTCGGGCTGGCGTAAGTGACCTTACCGGAGCGGCTGAGCCGCAGCAGCCCGTCACCGACCCGCGGGGACCTGACCAGGACCGGCTCCTCACCCGGCGCCGGGAACATGCCCGCCGCGACCATCTGGGTCAGGTCGTCGGCTGCCTTGAGGTAGGCCAAGTCGAGGCGGCTCGGGGTGCGGGCCGAGCTCAGATTCGTCGATCGCTCGATCACCGCGATGACGCGGTCTCCTGACGTGACCGGAATCGTCTCGTGCCGGACAGGAACGCCCCTAGTCCACTCCGGGTCGCCTTCCCGGCAGACCCGCCGCTCCAGGAACGCCGCCGCGAGCAGAGGCTGGTCAGTGCCCCGCCGCACAGTCCCGACGATGTCGTCCGGCAGCGCGGTGGGCGCTGTCGTCGGGCGCATTTGCGCGAGCGCCGTCCAGTTTGCCCCATCCGGCCATCGCTCGCCGGGCGCCTCGCCCCGCAAAGGCGCCCACAGCACCAGGTCGGCGAACGACAGGTCGGCCAGCAACTGCCAGTCGGAGATCAGCGCGTGGAGCCAGTCGAGATCCGGGCCCCGGATTCCGGCCCGGATGGCGAGGTCAGTCAGCGTAGGCACCCGGCAATCATCGCAGCCACCGCGGGCACGCACGCCCAGCCGGTCCGCTACCGGTGCAAAGCGGGCACTGCCGCGGCTGCCTACCTGCTGGTAACGTCGCCGCCATGAGCGCGGATAAGCAGCCCGGGCATGGCGGCGCCAGGGCAGTGGCGGCGGCGCGCCAGCATGGCGTCCAGACCATGTTCACGCTGTCGGGCGGGCACGTCTTCCCGCTCTACGACGGCGCTGTGACTGCCGATCCGCCAATGCCGATCGTCGATGTCAGGCACGAGCAGACGGCCGTGTTCGCCGCCGAGGCAACCGCGCGCCTGACGCGGAAGCCGGGCCTGGCCGTGCTGACTGCCGGACCGGGCGTCACCAACGGGGTCAGTGCGGTGACAACCGCCCATTTCAACGGAACGCCCCTCGTTGTGCTGGCCGGCCGGGCCCCTGACGGCCGCTGGGGCTCGGGCGGGCTGCAGGAACTGGACCACCCGCCGCTGCTGGCCCCGGTCACCAAGCGCGCCTGGACAGTGCACGAGCCGGCCGCCGTCGGTCCGGCCGTAGCCGAGGCCTTCAGCCTGGCCAGCGCCCGGCACCGCGGGCCCGTGTTCCTGGACGCGAGTCTGGAGGCGCTGTTCGGCACCGCCGAATCCGGCACCGCAGGGACCGGCACCGCAGGGACCGGCACCGCAGGGACCGGCACCGGTCCGGCCGCGCCCCCAAACGCCGGAGGACCGGCTGGCTCCGGGCCGGCCGCGGACGAGCCGGACCCGGCGGCGATCAGCGGCATCGCCCGGCTCCTCGGCGCCGCCAGCAGGCCGGTCCTCATCCTTGGCTCTGACGTCTGGCTGGACGGCGCTGAGTTGGCCGCCAGGACGACGGCCGAGCAGCTGCAGCTGCCGGTGATCGCCAACGGCCAGGGCCGCGGCATCCTCCCGGCCGGGCATCCGCTGCTGGTGACCCGGGCGCGCGCGGTCGCGCTCGGCGAGGCCGACCTGGTGATCGTGGCCGGAACGCCGCTCGATTTCCGGCTCGGCTACGGCCGGTTCGGCGGAAAGAGCGGGACCCCGCCGGCGCAGGTCGTCCATCTCGCGGACGAACCTGCCCAGGTGGCGACTCACTGCGAGCTTGCCGGATCTGCCGCAGGCAGCCTCGCCGCGATTTTCACCGGGCTCGCCGCCGAGGCGGGCAGTGCGGGAGCGGCACGCCGGCCCTGGGAGCAGGACTGGCTGCCCCGGCTGCAGGCGGCCGCGGCGGCAGCTGTCGCGGCGGATGCCGACGTCCTGCGCTCGGGCGCGCACCCGGTTCATCCGCTGCGCATCTACGGCGAGCTCGCCGGCCTGCTGGAGCCGGACGCGGTCGTCATCGGCGATGGCGGCGATTTCGTCAGCTACGCGGGCAAGTACGTCGAGCCGCAGCAGCCGGGCTGCTGGCTCGACCCCGGGCCCTACGGCTGCCTCGGAACCGGCCTGGGCTACGCCATCGCCGCCAGGGTCGCCCGGCCTGCTGCGCAGGTGGTCCTGCTGCTCGGCGACGGCGCGGCCGGCTTCTCGCTGATGGATGCGGACACGCTCGTCCGGCACGGCCTGCCGGTGGTGATGATCTGCGGCAACAACGGCATCTGGGGACTTGAGAAGCACCCGATGCAGGCGCTGTACGGCTACGACGTGGCCGCTGACCTGCAGCCCGGCTGCCGTTACGACCGGGTCGTGACGGCCCTCGGCGGGTCCGGCGAGCTCGTGACGGAGGCAGCGGACGTCGGGCCGGCGCTGCGGCGTGCCTTCGACTCAGGCGTTCCGTACCTGGTGAACGTCGTTACCGACCCCGCGGACGTGTACCCGCGGGGCACCTCCGGCGTCTGAGCAGCGGCGGCTACTCGATAACGGCGATCAGGTCGCCCTCCTGCACGACGTCACCCTCGGCCACGGCCAGCTGCGTGAGCGTGCCCGAGTCCTCGGCGAGCACCGGGATCTCCATCTTCATGGACTCCAGGATGACCAGCGTGTCACCGTCGCCGATGGCGTCGCCCTCGGCCGCCACGACCTTCCAGACGTTCGCCACCATCTCCGCGCGAACCTCGCTCATGTATGCCTCTCCTAGCTATCCGCCGCCAGCCGGCCGGCTATGGACCATCATTGCTGCTCCCCCGTCATTACGAGCGCAGTCGGCCCACCAGGCCGGTGTCGTAGTCCCCGCTGCAGAACGCCGGGTCAGCCAGCAGCTCGCCGTGGAATCCCAGGTTTGTCTTCACGCCGCTCACGGTGAAGCCTGCGACTGCCGCCCTGGCGCGCTCCAGGGCCTGCCCCCGGTCCGCGCCGTGCACGCACAGCTTGGCGAGCAGCGGGTCATAGAACGGGGTCACCGTGTTCCCGGCCGTGTAGCCGGAGTCAACCCGCACGCCGGGGCCGGCCTCGGTCCACTCGGTAATGGTGCCGGGGCTCGGCAGGAAGCGCTTGCTGTCCTCGGCGTAGATGCGCAGCTCCAGCGCGTGCCCGGAAGGGGCGACGGCGGCCGGATCAAAGCTGACCTCCGCGCCGGCCGCGATCAGGAACTGCTGCTCGACCAGGTCGATGCCGGTCACCAGCTCGGTGACCGGATGCTCCACCTGCAGTCTCGTGTTCATCTCCAGGAACATGAACGATCCGGCGGCGACGTCGACGAGGAACTCAACGGTCCCCGCGCCCTGGTAGTCGACGACCTGTCCTGCGAGCACTGCCGCGGCCAGCATCCGGGCGCGCAGCTCCGGGCTCACGCCGGGGGACGGCGTCTCCTCGGCGACCTTCTGATGGCGGCGCTGCACCGAGCAGTCCCGCTCGCCGAGCGCGAGCACGCGGCCGTCGGCCAGGCCAAGGATCTGGACCTCGACATGCCGGGCCCGCTCGACGTATCGCTCCAGCAGGATGGCCGGGCTGCCGAAGAACCGCTCCGCCCTGGACCTGGCGGTATCGAATCCGGCCTCGAGCTGGGCCGGGTCTGCCGCTGCGCTCATCCCGATGCCGCCGCCGCCGGCCGACGCCTTGATCATCACCGGGTAGCCCACAGCGCTGGCGGCGGCCAGCGCTGCCGCCACATCGGCGACCGGCTCCCTGGTCCCCGGCGCGACAGGGACGCCCGCCTTCTCCATCAGGTTCCTGGCGCTGATCTTGTCGCCCATCAGCTCGATCGACGCAGGCGCCGGGCCGATCCAGGTGAGGCCTGCGTCGATGACGCTGGCCGCGAAGTCAGCGTTCTCCGCCAGGAATCCGTAGCCAGGATGAACTGACGTAGCGCCGGTTGTCCTGGCGGCCGCAAGCACGGCGGCACCGTTCAGGTAGCTTGCGGCGGGCTGGGCAGGGCCGATGAGCACCGCCTCGTTCGCCTCGCGCGCGAATGGCAGGTCAGCGTCGGCCTCCGAGTAGACAGCGACCGACCGGATGCCGAGCCGGCGGGCGCTCGCGATCACCCGACGGGCGATCTCGCCGCGATTAGCGACAAGGACGGACTCAAGCACGCAGGGCAGCCTACAGCCGGGACGCTACCCGGCGTCCCGCGACCTCGGCCAGCACCGCGACCACCCGGCCGTCGTACTCGGCCGGGTCCAGGCGCAGGCGCTCCAGGGCCGCCGCCGACCGGTCACGGTCGGTTGAGCTGCCGACCATGTCGTCGAAAGCATTCGCCGCCCTGATGACCATGCTGCCCAGCGGCGGGGCCGGAACGTGGCCGCGCGCGGGCCAGCTCTGGCACCGGACGAGCGTGGCCACGTCGTCCAGCACGCCGGCCTCGCGGATGACTTCCGCGCCGAGCTCGGCGATCTGCTCCTGGTCGGCCGGTGATACCAGCACGGTGGCGCCGCCGGGGATCGGATCCCGCAGTGACAGCTGGCCGATGTCGTGCATAAGCGCGGCGTACTCCAGTGCCAGCAGCTCCTTCTCGGCCAGGCCGAGACCGCGGCCCACCGCGACGGCGAGCCGGCTGACCCGGCGCGAGTGCCCCGCCTCGACGTACCCGGCCACCTCGGTGACCCGCGCGAGCGACCGGACGGTCTGCAGGTAGGTCGCGCGGATGCCGGCGTAGCGGCGGAAGGCGATCTGGGTGACCAGCAGCGGGCCGATAAGGATCGCGAGCTCCATCAGCCCCATGTCCTTGGCGCCGAACACCGTGATGATGACCGAGGCACCCACAGCCAGCCCGAGCGGCCACTGCAGCCGCATCTCGTCCCACATCGCGACCGAGAACCTGGCACCCACGTCGTCGGCGCGAATGAGCGCCCCGACCATGGTCTCGACCAGCCAGCCCAGAATGACGAGCAGCGCCATGATCGAGAAGGCGAACTCCCACGGCTGGTCCACGAACGACGCCGATACGAACGTGCGGAAGATGAAGGCGACGCAGGCAACGGTGATCAGCCGGGTGCACATGCCAGTCAGCCCGGCCGGGCGGCCGGCCGCGATATGCGGCAACGCGCCGACCGTCATCCCGATTGCCGAGACCGTGATGACCAGCAGCGCGTTGTAGTGGAGCACGCCTTCCTTAGGCAGCGACATGAGCAGCGCGTAGGCCATCGCGCCGACCATCGCGATCGGCGCGGCCTCGCGGCCACCGGGCAGTGCCAGCCGCAGCAGCTCGCCGAACGCGATGAAGCCGCCAAACGCCAGCGCTGCCCGCCAGTTGAGGTGGCGTGACTGGATGTCCAGCACGGTGCCGGCAAAAGCAGCCGTGACCAGCATGGCGGCAGCCGATATGAGGAGCAGCCGGCCGGAGTCCAGCGCCTGCCAGTACGCCACGCGGTCCGGTGCCGGCGCCGGTCAGTGTCCCGCCGGTCACGGTATCTCGATGACGCGCAGCGGCGCGGTCGGGTCATCGTGATCCTGCACGGTCACGGTGGCCAGGTCGGCAGGAACGCCAGCCGGCTCGGGCAGCCGCCACTCCTCGCGGTCAAGCGCGGCGATGAAGGCCTCCACGATCAGCGGGTCGAATTGCGTGCCCGCGCCCTTGCGCAGCTCGGCAAGCGCCAGCCTGATGCTCTTGGCCTCGCGGTAGGAGCGGGTCGAGGTCATCGAGTCGAACGCATCGGCGACGGCGATGACGCGGGCGAACTCGGGAATCTCATGACCGGCCAGTCCCATCGGGTAACCGCGGCCGTCGATCCGCTCGTGATGATGCATGATCCCGTTCAGCGCCTCGTACAGGAAGCCAATCTCGCGGACGATCTCCAGGCCGCGCATCGGGTGCAGCTGGATGGCCGCGTACTCGTCCTCGGTGAGCGGGCCGGTCTTCTGCAGTACCTGCGTCGGCACGCCGAGCTTGCCGACGTCGTGCAGCATGCCCGCGAAGCGGATCGCGTCGGTCCGGTCGGAGCTCATCCCGATCTGCCGGGCGATCATGACGGCACCGCGAGAGACCCGGTCACCGTGGCCGCGGGTGTAGTAGTCCTTCGTCTCGACGGCCTGGCACAGCGCGTTCATGGTCGCGGCGTAGGCACGCTGCTGCTCGGCGAACTGTCCCATCGCCCAGCGGGCGACGAACAGCGGTACCAGGACGAGCAGCGCCGCGAACCACCCCATGATCTGCCACAGCGAGGCGATGACCAGGCCCAGGCAGGCGTAGCCGAGGTCGGAGGCGAGCAGCAGCGGGAGGCTGGATTCCAGCGCCTCGCGGCGCAGCATCCCGCTGCCGCGGTCGAGCCGGTAGATGCCCCAGATAAGGGCGTGATTGGTTGCGACGTGCACCGCCGCGGCGGCGGCGAATGCCACGACTATCGCCCTGAATGCCGCGGCCATCGGGAAGCCGACATGGCCGTGCAGGGCTAAGTACGCCTCGCCCGCGGCCAGGCCGCACAGCGCGTGCATCGCGCCGTTGAACAGCCGCTCGGGCAGGTGCAGCTGGCGGCGCATGCTGATCAGCGAGGTCGCGCCGACGAGCGCGGCGGCGAACGGGCCAAGCAGCACGACGGCCGCGAGCGTGGCCGCCGAGCTCGGCGA
>CAVVBL010000019.1:0-265057 GCA_963746485.1 uncultured Actinomycetota bacterium
GACCGAGCCATGTACAAGTCATACGCAACAAGGTCAGCAGGCCGAATGATGTTCGCGTTATCGAGGCCAAATGACGAGATCATCTGCATGGCTAGCAGGAAGAATGAGGCGAGCGTCGCAATAAGCGACGTCCGTCGCGCTGCAACAGTTGGCAGTACTTCGGCACCTAGCATAGCGAGCCAAGGAACTCCGAACAGCGCAGCTCGAAAGATTCCTTCATTTCCATACGGATTTACAGCAATCAGAGCAAGTCCGACGCCCGCGGACACAAGAAATGCCCATGCCTCCCTCGAAGTGATGACGCTGCCCGTCGCCCTACTGCGCACTGCCCGCACGAACCCGACCCCTGCTAGAAAAATCAGCATAACCAGCGCAACGAGCAGCGCATCCGAGCTGTATCCCACAATCGCGAGCCGATGCAGGCCTGGGCTGGCAATCGTGGCAGGCGGCGTGAAGTTCGAGAGTTCTCCAAACGAGTTGAAGGTTGCGAAGTACGCCACGTCGTGCCAGTTCCACCAAGCCCAGAGAGCAGCGGGCACCATCACTGCAGCTGGCTCGTACCAGTGTCGAGCAACCCTGAAGACTACGAGCACTACAAGCACTCCGCCAACTATGAACGGACTTAGCTCATGTGTTAGAGCAAGAGCGCATCCGGCAACAGTCAACAGCACAAGACCCAGGCGCTCGGTAATGTCGGACCTATCGCGCCGGAGCACCGTGCCGTAGACACCTAGAGCCAGCACGAATCCGACGGACTGTGGGGAAAAATAGAAGTCACCTAGCGGCATCACGAGGATCGCCAGCGCAAGGACCATCCGGAGCCGATAATCGGACTCGATAATCCTGCCAAAGAAGAATTGCAGCTCCGCCAATCCGATGAGCTCAATTATAAATGGCCAGTAAGTCGCTAGTACCAGCGAATTATGGACATGGCAGAGATCGCATATCCAGGCGACCGCGGAGAACAGGCCAGAATAGGCATAATAGATACTTTGATTTCTGTCAAGATAATGTGCGTGCAGCAGAAACTGCACAATATCAATATGCTTCGCGGCCGCCAAGGGGGGCATGCCATAAAGCAGCGCCGGCGTTATCGTGAGGGCGCCGATCAGCGATATAAGTGCCGGTATAGCTCGAACTGCTCCGCTATCTCGCGGCGTGATTATCGCGAGTAGTAGGAGCGCCAGCCCGAGATACCAGGTGGGTGAAATCTGGGTGAGGAACCCGCCGACACCGGGTATGACCTTACCTCTGGCTACTGCAGCCGATATCCATAGACCGCTCCCAGCGGCCGTACACATCGTCGGCGTGTTAAAGACAATACGAGTTTTGAGTTTCCAAGAGCTCAACTGCCTCGACCTCAGGACCTCAGGCAGAAGTCTTGCGCATGCCAATGCATGAGCCAGAGCCGCAGCTGAGCAGATCAGCGCGGCTACAAGCAGCGGATGCCAGAAGGGGATCAAGGCCATGAGCGAGCCTGTAATCACGACTACCGACAGGCTTACCAATCCGGCCACGCCAATCCGCGTTGACAGGCCGCAGTCACGGTGCTGCGTAGGACTGGTGCCGACGCCGAAGAAGCAGGACCCAAAGACTCCGATTAGCGAGACCAGCTCATTCTGAGTCGCGTAACCCACGCCGAAGATCACTAGAGAGACTGCGAATAGAGCAGCAAGTCCCAGGACGGCGCCAGCGCGATCTCTTGATGACGTGGGAGAACCCGGCACGGCGAGGCTAGGACGTTCCTCAGAGACCGTCACCGAATGCCGCGAAGCGTAGCGGCTCTTCATTAACTCGCTCCGGCTATCTGTCGTTCGGCCCGGCCATCAGTGTCGATTCGCGCATAGGAATCTCCGCGCGAGCTGGAGGGGCCCGTCCCAGCAGATCTCGTGAAGCCGCGCAGTGTCAACGGTCCGCGCGCCGCCGCGGCTGCCTGAGCGCGGCGGCGGCTGAGTTCGGTGCTCGCATCCAGATAACCTCGCAGCAACGGACGCTGCCAGCTCGATGAGCACATCTTAGATCGTTCTCTCATCTGTGTCGCGGCGGCTAGAGTCGTCCGAAATAATATCCTTATCGTTCAACCCGTTCAGGTGTTTCGCAGATTGCTCACTCCCTGAATGCGCTCGGTTACTTAGCCGACTGGCGGGCTGGTGGAGAGCCGCGGTGAAATTGGAGGACCTGGTATATGCTGCGAGAGCTCCGCTGAACCCGCGGCAATTTAGGCGCCGTATCTGCGGCCCGGGGATCTAGGTGTTCATTCCCGATCGCATCGCCAGGCGTGAACTCGGGGGCGTGAGCGACGCCGGTTGGCGGTTGCGACTGGCCCTGTTGGCAGCAATTAGTGATGAGGAAGTCGTGCGAATTCTTGTCGATCAGTCCGGATACGAGCTGCTCAACATAGGTGACATTGCCATGCTCCAGGCATGTGCTATTCGGATGAGAGACCTGTGGCCGACGGCGGAGATTGCCGTTGTCGTGCGTGACGCAGAACGTCTTTCGACCTACGTGGAGCGCGCCTTGCCAATCGAGAGGCGAGCTGGTCATGAACTCTTCGGCTTGCTGCCGCGTAGGCTTTCTCCGTTCTGGGAAAGCTTCGCACCTTACGTTGCCGACTGCCGTCGACGCACTTCGACAGTGCAGCATCGGCCCGATACCGTGGAAGATGCTGTGCGATGGGCGGATGTAGTTGTTGCTGCCGGCGGCGGCTACTTGAACGACTCGTTCTGGCTCCACGCCACCGGAGTCTTGGCGGTGCTTCACCGGGCGCAGAGGCTTGGCAAGCCCACGGCAATGTTCGGGGTAGGCATCGGCCCTCTTCGGCAACTGGCCCTGCGTGCGCAGTCTAGGCGCGTGCTACCAAATCTGAGCGTTCTGAGCTTGCGCGAGGGACTTTCAAGCCGCGAGTTGGCACTTGCCCTCGGCGCTCGGACTTCCGCAGTTCGCATCGCTGGAGATGAGGCACTGGAGCTTCTGTCAAAGCACGATGCGCCAAGCGGGCGATGTTTGGGTGTTAATATCCGAGTCTCCGAGTATGCGGGCGTTGGCGACGAGGCCGCCGCTGCGGTTGGCAGCGCGATCGTGGAAGCCGCTCGCGAACTCCGGGCCACGATCGTCGCGCTGCCCGTGTGCCGCGGGGCGGCAGGCGAGGATCTTGCTGCTATCCGCGCCGCACTTCGAGATCAAGGCTCTCCGAGCGAGATCACCTTGACTGACCTGACTACTCCGGAGCAACTCCGACGTGCCGCCGACTCCTGCCGCGTAATCGTGACGGGCAGCTACCATGCCGCCGTCTTCGGACTTGCCCAGGGCGTAGCGACTATTGGGCTCACGGGATCCAGCTACTACGATGCCAAGTTTGCCGGATTGAAAGCGCTCTTCCCAAGCGCATTGCGCACCGTATCTCTGCGTGACCATAACGCTCCTGGCATTCTGCAACGTGCGATCGCCGAAAGCTGGCGCCTCTCGAATGCGGCGCGCCTTACCGCGATACACGCAGGCGCCCGCCAACGCAACGCGGGTCGGGAGGCTTACGCACAGTTCTTCAAGGCCGTCAGGTGAGCCAGTGCGCGCCCCCGAAGCCGGATTATCCGTCTCAGCTCCTCTGAGCTAGTCCAATTCCGAAGCGTGCGCCAAGCGTGGAGGTAAGAATTCAATAGTCTTGGGGAACTGCACTTCGGCGCCCTTTCACTCTGGCTTGATCCAACGCGTCGAGAACGGCCGCGTCCTTGGCGGAGTCGAACTTGCGCGCGAAGTACGCGTCGGCACATATAAGCTCATCCAGATCCTCGACTGTGAAGACGTCGGGGTGCCCGGTCTTCGAGTTCGTCCACCGCACGTAGTGAAGGTCTCGGCTCAGCACTCTCAGGTCCGGGGCATTGCAGATCAGAGTGGCCGTGGCCGACTCGTCTGGAACGATCGTCTTGCGATAATACGCGCTATACTCGGGCCGCTCCTCGATCTGATTGAGCACGAAATCTACCGCACGGCGAGCTAGGCTGAACCACATTGATCCGTACCAGCAAGGGTAAGTATTGCTGAACGGAGTGCGGAGAGCGCGCCATCCGAATCTATAGGGCATGCGGTCCGGCAGCCGATAGATCTTCATGAAAGGCTGAGAAAGATTGACCACGTCGATGACCCGGCCGCCAAGTCGCCGGAGCAAATGCCGCATTCGAAGTAGCCGATCTGGGTCGCGCTCAGTCGTAGTAGTGAGCCTATACTGGTAGAGATAGCGCCGACGCATGTCCCTTCGCTGCGCGGGCCTATCTAGATCGCTTATCTTCGCAGCCCTCAGCAAAGCATCCGATTCCGAAGCCGACAGATATTCGGCCAGAGTATCAAGCGGCCTAATCGGATAATCCTGGCCTGACAAGAGAACAACCCAGTCAAATTCCAGATGATCCCGCATCCACGCGAACGAACGCCAACAGGCCTCTACGAGACTGAAGCCGCCCCAGGCCATCGGCTCGCCAGATGTTAGTAGGTACACATCAGTAATGGCAGCAAACGCATCCGGAGAAATATCCGCTCTGAACCTGTCATGGTGGACTACTATCGGCGCGCCCGGCATCTCTGCACGCAGTGTCATCAACAGCCTCACGAGCTGCCCTGGGGGCCTGTGATTGAGAACTAGGAACGCGATTCGCATATAGTCACGATACAGATCTCTGTGGCGTGAAGGGCACCTTTCCGCGGGAGAAGTGGCGAGGTCCGATAGTTGCGGGTTCTGCACTTGTTTCGGATAACTTCTCCCCAATGTCTGAGTCGCATCAAGCACGGCGGCGGGCCGCGAGCATCTCCACACGATCAGGCGGCCGTAGTTCGGCCCTGTCGCTTATCTCGGCACGGGGGCTCGGAGGTGTCACTGCGCCAGAGATCAGCAGAGGCTGAGCCATCGAGAAAAGGACTGCTAGTCCTGCCTCCTGCATGAGCCGCCGTCTGATTGCTCTTTCGGCCTCAGCCGACAGGTCCGCCAGCCGGTCATCGGGAAGCGGGGACGGAGCTCCAGTTGGGCAGCTAGAGCCGGGCGTGAGCCGGGGCTTACTGACAACTCGTCCGATATCAGCAGTAACGTGGCGCTGAGGGTCTATGTCCACCTTCTTCTGACGGTGGCGGCCACGTCCAATAGCAGCACGGACGACCGCCGGAGCCATAACAAGAGCTTCTCCGACCTGGACGACCAATAGGGCCAGAGACAGACCAACTAGCCCGTCGACTCGTCCGCCGATTACCGTCGCAGCTATCTCTGCGATCGCCGCACCGCTAACCGCCGCGGCACGGACTATACGGTTCTGCGCTCGACACACGGCCACGTAGTGGGCCTTCGGAATACCAGGCAGGTAACCCACAATGAGCAACCACATGGGAACGGTTCCTGCGCTTGCGTAACCTGGGCCGAAAAGACTTAGAATGAAGTGCGCCGTAAGCGCTAGCGCCACCATCGCGGGCACCCCGAGCAGGATCGAGAGCCGCAACGTAAAGCGAATTTTTCTCGCAATTGCCTTGGGCGTCGCTGCCGCAATAGCGAACAAGACTGTCGAGAGATGCGTCGGTATGATTTTCAGGACGGATGTAAGCGTCCATGCCGCATAGAAAGCCGCATTGGCGGCCGGTGATACTACGATCGTCACTAGAACTGGGATAATCGCGAATGGCAGCGCCAGCGCTATGTTAAGCCAGCTGTGTGCGAGTGCGGTTTTGCCAAGGCCCCGAACACTTGCCAGTCTGGACGCCACAGGACGGCGGTCCCCGTCGCCCGCAACAACGCACCCACTGCCAGTAGTGACGCCCCCAGCCCCACAACCCATGTGGCTGCGATTCCGACGCCGAGGTCATCGTGCAGCACCGCTGCGATGCCCCACAGGGCTGGCAGTTTCACTGTCGCGAAGACAGCGTTGCGGAACAGTTGCTTGCCGCCACGCATCACTGCGATGGTCGCCTGGTCGAAGACGATCGTCACCGCGGTGAGCACTACACCAACCGTGAACAACGCGACCTGACCCGGCGTGCCGGTTATGTCATCAAACCGCGCGTTGACTATAGGTGCAACAACGGCAAAGCCCAGGCCTAGCACTGCAGAGCCTGCGGCGGCTGCAAGCACCGCGGCCGCTACCAAACCACCGCGCTCTTGGCGTCGCGGGAGCTCGCCCAGAAGAACTGTTCCTAGGCCCAGTACGCCAACAGTGCCGAGCAACGTCATCGCAGATACTGCCGCAGATGCGTAGCCGACCGCCTCCTGACTGAAGAGGCGCGCAGCCAGCGCCCAATATGCGAAACCTAGGGCCGACGTGATCAGGGTCGTCGCCACTAGACTGCCCGCGTTGTGCAGCAAATCCCAGTGGCGCTGCCACACCGCCATACAAGCAGATCGCACAGACACCAGCGGGCGAAATCCTGGCCGATCTTCGGATAGACTCATACAAATCTAGATGGCACATAGAAATGGTCGGCAAAAATTGCTGGCGGCCAGCCGATCAGATCTCTCCCTAACAATTGGCATCTTACCGTTGATACTCGCAACTCCATTATCCAACTGCTGTTGGCGATCGCGCATCGCGAGCAGCATGCGGTAATGCACCATCCCGGCCGCCACTCCTAGGCATTCCTTGGCGACAAGCGAGCCGCCGGACCTACCGAGGTGACCTGCCACCGAAGCTCTCTTCAGCCGCTGCACGTCGTTGCCGGAGTCGGTCAGCGCCCGGCCGAGGGTACCAAGTGTCAGATCCCGGCTCATTATGTGCTTAGCCAGGTAAGCACCCAATCCATGCCCATACGAGAAAACCTGCTCGCTCAAGGCCTGAGTGTTAGTGCGATGCCGATGCCAGACCAGCGCGGAGGAAGATATGCAATACGGCCACCGCTCAGAATGATACGGAGGAAAATATCCAGGTCTTCACCTCCGCGGGCCCTCGAGCCCGCGCCGAGCAGGACATCGAACCCGCCAACATGACGGATGTAGTCTCTGCGAACGGCGAAATTTGCGCCTGTCCCGAAGATTCCGGCACGGAACGGATAGAGACGCGAAGGGTGCCGATGTCGAGCCAAGTCATAAAGCCGAGGATCGAACGCCTCGCCCCATTGGTAGCGCGCGTCAAAGTACCGCTCTGATCCTGTGTCTAGACTCCTTGAAGCGACTAGTCCAGTAACACATACGATCGCAGGATCGGACGCGAACGCTGATGCGATCGCGTCCGCCCAGCCAGGATCAACTAAGGTATCGTCATCGGTAAATGCTACGTTTCCGTATTGCGCCTCGGAAAGTGCGCGATTGCGGGCCCTTGAGAGGCCAGGCAGCGGTTCTTTTACATATCGGAAACGGGGGTCAGAGCTCGAAAATGCGCTAACCAGATCCATCGTTCCCGAATCACTAGGGGCATTGTCCACAATAACGAACTCAAGCGGTCCGAAGGTCATCTTCCTGAGGGCATGAAGGCACTCGCGCAGCGTCTGAGCCCGGTCCCGGGTGCAGACGGCGACCGTCAGACCTTCTCCCCCGTAGTCCGGATGCCGCAACGGACATGCCAATCGCACTGCCCAATTCTGGCCGCCGTGGAGCTCGCCTGGTAGCGCATCACATTCCCTGTGCCGTCGAAGCGAGTCAGACAGCGTATTAAGCGCGTCGGCGCGAGCGCGAGTCTCGAACGTCTCTTCAGGCCGGACCGCGAGTGATACATATCCGACTGCAGCACCGTGAAGGCGCACTAGTAGCCGAGCATTATTGTACTCACAAATGCGTGGTTGCGTGATTCCCTGTACGCGCTCGCTGTCCAGATCCAAGACGCCGACCCATATCGCGTCGCACAGTTTCAATTTACTCACCACCCTTCCGTTCGGGCTGCTGCCTTCCCAGCGCGCCTGCCGTGATTCTTCTGCGCCGCAGCGCGGGCGACGAGGATCCTGAGGCTAGTTCCGTCGCCGTCAGCCACCGGCGCGGCAGGCAAAATACCCGCAAGCCGTCATACTGAGCCCATATATGATTGCGCCAGACCGAGCTAGTCCCCACCAGTCCCCGTGAAAGAAGTTGACTATTCCGACCGCTACTCCGCGCGGCAATGTCGCGGCGATGTAACGCCTCTCGGTCGACAGGCCATCATCCGGGCCGACTTGCTCTGCTACCACTGCCTTTGACAGACCTTCTGCGAAGCAACGGGAATGAAAGTAGGAGAACTGGCAGCGACGGCGGCCCACCGAGTGATAGACCACGGCTGCCGGATCGAAGAGAATTACGCTATCTGGGTCGTGTTGTCTCAGGCGGATACAGTACTCCGTCTCTTCACATCCCAGTGGCCGCTTTTCTGAGGTCCGTCCGACTCCATCCCGGAAGCCACCTATTTTGGAAAAACTCGACCTTCGGAACGACATGTTTGCACCTAGCAGATTCCGCACGCGGCCCTCGTCGTTGGTGTCCCCAGGTAAGTGCATCCGACTACCCAGTAGAACTCCGCGGGTAGCCAGGACGGCTGAGTAGCCTCCCAGCGCGGAACTATAAGTCCGCCAACGCCGGCGACTCGGGCGTCCTCGTAGGCCGCGGCTAGGGTCGCGAGCCAGCCATGTTTGGCTGTAGCGTCATCATCTAGGAAGGCTACTATCTCGTGCGTCGCCAGTTCAATTCCCGTATTTCTAGCTCCGGACAGTCCTCGTGTGTTCTGATTTTCAGCGACTATGGCGTCAGGCAGCGCCGCTGTTAGTTTTTTATACAGCGCAGGATTGTGATCCACAATAACGATGATATTGTGATTGACGTCAATCTGCTTTCGGATTGAATCTACCGCCGTAATCGTTTGCTGATATCTGTCTTCAGTGTAGGCGCAGATCACGACCGATATTGTTGTCATAATTCGCTCGCATCTCCATCGGGTCTTAATTATCGAGGCCGGGACAACCTGGCCTGGTGGACGCCACAGGTGAGCCGAGACGCGAACGTGCGAGGGGCGTGAAGCTGCGACCGGCGAGAGATCTGAGCAATGATCCTCCGCATCTGAGCCCTGAGCTCGGATGTCATCCGGGGCGCGGACGTTTAGCCTTCAGTGGTCATAGACGCCGCGGCGGGCTGAGAGGATTACATGATCTCGATATGGGGTGAATGTCGCTAGTGTTGCTAATGTCGCTAATCAGGAGGGAGTGGGGGCCGGGGACTCCCTGGCCGCGAGTCTCCTCGCAGCAGGCCCAGCAGAGACCTAACGGCTCGTGCCAGGTTCCTTTGAGGCCTGTACCTGCGACATGCCGTGCACAGGGCACATTCGGATCCATGCCGATAGTGGTCATGGGCAGCTCTAGAGTGACCGCATCTGCACCGTCGGCCGGACCGACGTCTCAAGAACGCTGTCCTGCGAACCCCAGGAGCAACGGCATGCTCAGTCTCGTGCCGCGCCTCCCTCATGGACATCGCAGCATCGCGAGTGTTGTTACCAGATGCTATCAAGCCGCGATGATCCCTAGATGGGAGCCGCGCTGCGCTATCTGTCAGAGCGGCCCGCGTCGTCTTGTGTTATTCCAGCCTGAAATGAGGTAGCTGGACGGCATCTCAGGACTCGGGTATCTGTGCCAGCTGCGCTACCAACAGCCCGCTATATCGCCGGGTGCTCGATCCGCATCCTTCCGCTGGCTTTCGCCCCGGTCGGGGGCGACCCAGGTCCGCATCCTGGTCCGCAGCATTCCGCTCAGAGGATCTGTCGTTCGCCGTTACCGCGTCAAAGGCAGCCGGCCTTCTCTCCTCGTTAGCTCGCGCCCTAGGCCTTCCAGATCTTTACTGAGCGGATAAGCAATGAACCATTGCACTCGCCGGGCTCGACGATCGGCCGGCTTGGGCTAATCGTCTCAGCGAGGTCAGCAATAAAATACATTCTCTGATTTGGGATATGCGTGTGTACAGTGAGCACGACTCTACCGTCAAGCAGCCACGTAATTGCGGTACGAGTCCATGACAGGCCGAAAGTGTGCCAGCCGAAGACAGCAGACGATGGCGAGATCCATGCCCTCGCACCCCTGTTCCCGGCCGGCGTCGAGTAGTGGAAAAACACTCCGGCAGACGGCGTTGGTCCACCCCACGCTTCCAAGAGGTCTACTTCCGGCGGCCACTTCAGGTCGGCGGCCGCCAACCACAGCGCTGGCCACAGACCAGCACCGGATGGAATCCGGGCGACAACCTGGATATAGCCATACTCGAACCGAAAGCTCGGATATGTTGTTATCATTCCTGAGCGGCAATCGTATTCTTTCGGCGCGCCAGTACTGGACTTGCCTTCCGTAGGACGTCGGCTTGCCACGAGTCGCAGGACTCCACCACTTTCCAGGTCCTGAGAAGGCATATACCACTCGTCCTCTGCCTTGACGTTCCCGAAGTTCATGCAGCCGGCCTGGCTCTCCCATGGGTAACAGGTCCCCCATACCGTGGTATTGAGCCGATCCCCCGTGAATGTAGCTTCGAACTCCGGATGGCCCCTCGTTCGCCTGAAACTTGCATTTGACTGCTCGCCCGCAGTAGAGGTCGGGGACGAAGTCATTGCTGAGCTCCGCGATTTCGCCGCAATGCTAGTTGCCGATGACCCATGACTATGAATGCCGAAGTTCCACACGGCGATCACAATGATTAGCAATACCATTAGGCCGAGCGCTCTCCTCCAGCCTCCCATAGCGATAGCCTCCGCGTCACTGCCTTTATTGGAGCCACGGCGATTCCGACCAGCCGCAAGACATGCAAAGCTTTAGGCAGAAATCGGCACTCCTCGGTCTAGCCCCGAGCTCAGACTCTAACACGCAAGCTCGGCAGCATTGCCCGACGATAAGGTCAGGTGGCAACGGCCACTACTCGGGCCCAGCGTAGATTAAAGGCCACGGAGCCTGGTAGATCGCCTAGCGCAGGAAGGCCGGTTCCGACTCGGGACCGGACCAGCGGGCCAGGTCATGGCGGGCTGGCCGGGCGGCGCGACGAGGCGGCGGCCCGGGTGCCGCCCGAGCTCGGCGCCAGGACCAATCTGATCGGGACCCCCGCCATGATCACCGAGCGGCTCCGCCTCTACCGCGACGCGGGAATCACCACCCTGCAGGCGAAGCTGAGCGGCGACCGCGGGCAGCAACTCGACATTCTGGCCCAGCTGGTCGAGCTCGCCAGAGACATCACGGACTGACCGCGCGGCCGCGCCCGAAGCGCGCTCCAGCATGCAGTTGAATGATGTCCTTGCTGGACGCTGCCGACAGGGAGGTGAAGCGCAGGGTGATCGCCGGAGCAACGCTCATCCTGACACTTGCCTTCACAATCCCGCTGATCGCGAGAGCAACGGGCGGCGCGTCACCCGTGCGGACGCCACTGGCCGCACTCGCGCCGCTGGCGGCCCTCGTCGCCCTGGCGGCCACGGCCCTGGCGGTCGGCGTTACCTGGTGGCTCGCGGTAATCATCGCCATCCCGGCCGCGTTCCTGGTCGGCTGGCAGCTACCGCCACGCCGGCGCCGCCGGCCGCGGCGAGAACCGGCCTCAGCGACCCGGCCGGCCGGCGCAGAAGGCGTTGAGCTGCGGTTTCTCACCCTGAACGCCTTCGTCGGGCGCGCCAGCCCGGCCGCCGTGGTCAGCAGGCTCCGCGAACTCGCACCCGACATCTTCGCGGTCCAGGAACTGACCCCCGAGCTCGCAGCCGGCCTGGCCGCAGAAGGCCTGACTGAACTGCTGCCCTTCTCCTGCCTGGATCCCCGCCGCGGCTCCGCCGGCATCGGGCTCTGGTCACGCTGGCCGCTCGCTCAGATTCCGGTCGTGCCGGAACGGCAGGGTGCCGAGCTCCGCGCCAAGCTCGACCCGGGCTGGCCGGTGACCATCACCGCGGTGCACCTGGCCGCGCCCATGGGGGGCAGGCAGCCCGCCTGGCAGCGGGACATGGACCGGCTGCTCCGGGAGCTCACCGAGGTCGAGGGACAGCATCTGGTGGCCGGCGACTTCAATGCGAGCCGCGACCACAGCGCCTTCAGGAGACTGCTGGCCGCGCGCTTCGCGGACAGCGCGGATGCTGCCGAGCACCGGCCGTGGCCGGGATTCACCTGGCCGGCCAACCGGAGGTATCCGCCGGTCATGCGGCTGGACCACATACTCGTATCGCAGCCGGGGGCCGTGGTGCGCGAGGCCCGGACGGCCGGGATAGCAGGATCCGACCACCGTGCCCTGCTTGCCGTCATAGAACTGCGGCGGCCACCCGCCGGCGAGCAGCCGTAGCGGCGGGCCGGGCAGGACACGTCGGGCGGGACGAATCCGCCAGGACGCAGCGGCCGGGGCGGGCCGGACGCTGCTAGCCCGGAGTGCGGGTCCCCATCAGGATGCCACCGGCGCGCGGCGCCGGAACCCGGCAATGCCACGCGGCTGCGATAGCTCATCCTCAGCTGAACTGTCGGGGGCCGCTCCCGGCAGTGCCGATCCTGGCGGCGGCACTGCCATAGCCGACAGTACCCTGGCCGCCTCTGCGTACGCGCGAGCGCGGTCGTTGTCCTTGGCGTGCTCACCGCAGCGCCCGCCGGGAACGAGATCGCAGTCCCAGCAGAAGGCCGCGGCCCGGCCTGAGGCACGGTAGACAGCGGCATCCCTGAGCGCTGACAGCACGACCTCCCGCTGGCGCGGCGTCAGGGCGGCCTCCTCCCGTCCCGCCTGCCGGGCCCGCCACAGGAGCGACGCCACGCTGGCAGCGTTTCGCTTGTCCCAGTTCACCAGCCGCGCCAGGAACTGCCGGTCCCGGCTGGCCAGCCGGACGCCGCACAGAGCGGCGTAAATCGCGGACCGCGCCGTCGTCCGCGCTGAGCCGCTGCCGGCCAGGGAAATCTGCGGCGCCCCGCCCTGGCCCTCCGGGCCGCCCACGCCGCCCAGCCCACCCGGGCCAGCCGTGCCGACCGGGCCAGCCGGGCCCGCGACACGCCGCGGCCTGATGCACGACGGCCTCGGAATCGCGACCGCCTGGCTCCCCGTCCGCCCGATCCCCGGATCAGTTGTCACGCTGCCTCCTCGCCCGGCGCCGGAGCCCCTTCCGGTAGTGCCGGTATGCGGGCCTGCCCCCGTGCTGGCCGCGCTGAGCGCGGGCAGTAATGGCAGGACTACGCGTGTATGACGCGCCGCTGCGTTGTCAGGTTGACACTGTGCGTAACCAACGTCGCTAAATTTAATTAGCTGCTCCGCCTGCTCCGTCCTTCCCTGATCAGCCGGTTCCGGCAGGCCCGCAGGCCGTCCGGGAGCCCGCCGGAGTGCACCCGGGATAACGAGACCGAACATAGGCAATCTGCAATCTGTACTAGAATCGCGTTATAGCCGCAGGCAGGAGGGGTCGCATGAAGCGAGCACCTCACGGGTCGGCACGCCCACGAACAGAAATCACGCAAAGATGCACGCCGTCACCGCGTCTTTCAGCCGGCCTCGGCGCGTGAAGGAGGCCGGGAGACTGTGACCAAGCAGGTCCAGCAGCTCGATCGTGTCATCATCAGGTTCGCCGGCGACTCCGGCGACGGCATGCAGCTCGCCGGGGACAGGTTCACCCAGGAGACGGCGACTTTCGGCAATGACCTGTCGACGCTGCCGAACTTCCCTGCGGAGATCCGCGCGCCGGCCGGCACGCTGCCCGGCGTGTCCAGCTTCCAGCTGCATTTCGCCGACCACGACATCCTGACGCCCGGCGACGCGCCCGATGTGCTGGTGGCGATGAACCCCGCGGCGCTCAAGGCGAACCTCGACGACGTCCCCCGCGGCGCCGACATCATCGCCAACACCGACGAGTTCACCAAGCGGAACCTGTCCAAGGTCGGCTACGAGGCGAACCCGCTCGAGGACGGCTCACTGGACGCCTATCAGCTGCACGCCATCCCGCTGACCTCGGTGACGGTCAAGGCGCTCGAGGACTTCGACATCACCCGCAAGGATGCCGAGCGGGCGAAGAACATGTTCGCGCTCGGGCTGCTGTCCTGGCTGTACAACCGGCCGGTCGAGGGGACGCTGAAGTACCTGGACATCCGGTTCAAATCACGCCCGGAGATCCTCGCGGCCAACAAGGCGGCGTTCCAGGCGGGCTGGAACTACGGCGAGACCACCGAGGCATTCTCGGTCCAGTACGAGGTCAAGCCCGCCCCGCTCCGGGAGGGCATCTACCGGAACATCACCGGCAACACCGCGCTCTCGTACGGGCTGGTCGCTGCATCCCGCCGGTCCGGGCTCCCGCTCTTCCTCGGCTCCTACCCGATCACGCCCGCCTCGGACATCCTGCATGAGCTGTCCAAGCTCAAGCGGTTCGGAGTGCGCACGATGCAGGCCGAGGACGAGATCAGCGGCGTGGGCGCCGCTCTCGGCGCGTCTTTCGGCGGCGGGCTCGGCGTGACGACCACCTCGGGTCCCGGCATGTGCCTCAAGGCCGAGACCATCGGGCTGGCTGCCTCGGTCGAGCTGCCGCTGATCATCTGCGACATCCAGCGGGCGGGCCCGTCGACCGGCATGCCGACCAAGACCGAGCAGGCTGACCTGCTGATGGCGCTCTACGGCCGGAACGGCGAGTCACCGGTCGCGGTCGTTGCCCCGGCCACGCCGGCGGACTGCTTCGACATCGCCCTGGAAGCAGTCAGGATCGCCGTGAAGTACCGCACGCCGGTCATCATCCTGTCCGACGGCTACCTGGCCAACGGCTCCGAGCCCTGGCGGATCCCGTCCGTCGACGGCCTGCCCAAGCTCCGTGATGAATTCAAGTTCGCGAGCGGGAACGTGGCCGTTGACGGCGCGGCCGGACCGCCTTTCCTGCCGTTCCAGCGCGATCCGAAGACACTGGCCCGGCCGTGGGCGGTCCCCGGCACCCCCGGTCTCGAGCACCGGATCGGCGGCATCGAGAAGGCCGACGGCGCCGGCACGATCTCCTACGACCCTGACAACCACGACAAGATGGTCCGGCTGCGGCAGGCCAAGATCGACGGCATCGCCGCCGACATCCCGCCGCTCGCGGTCGATGACCCCGACGGCAATGCCAGGGTGCTGGTGCTGGGCTGGGGCTCGACCTACGGCTCGATCGGCGCTGCGGTGCGCCGGGTCAGGATCGCCGGCGGCTCCATCGCCCAGGCGCACCTTCGCCACCTGTCGCCGTTCCCGGCCAACCTCGGTGACGTGCTTCGCGCCTACGACAAGGTGCTGGTCCCCGAGATCAACCTGGGCCAGCTCGCGCTCCTGCTGCGCGGCCGCTTCCTTACCGACGTGGTCTCCTACAACCGGGTCCGCGGACTGCCGTTCAAGGCCGCCGAGCTGGCCGATGTCATCCAGGATGTGATCGCCAATGTCTGATCCCGAGTTCCCGGAGCCGACGCACCGGTTCGCCTCACTGACCCTGGTGCCGAAGGCCGACGAGAAGCAGTCGACCAGGGACTTCAAGTCGGATCAGGAAGTCCGGTGGTGCCCTGGCTGCGGCGACTACGCGATCCTCGCGGCATTCCAGTCGTTCCTGCCCGAGCTGGAGATCCCGCGGGAGAACCTCGTCATCGTCTCCGGCATCGGCTGCTCATCGCGGCTGCCGTACTACGTGAACAGCTACGGCATGCACTCGATCCACGGGCGCGCTCCGGCGATCGCGTCCGGTCTGGCCGCGTCAAGGCCTGACCTGTCGGTCTGGGTGATCACCGGTGACGGGGATGCGCTGTCCATCGGCGGGAACCACCTGATCCACGCGCTGCGGCGCAACGTCAACATCAAGATCCTGCTGTTCAACAACCGGATCTACGGCCTGACCAAGGGCCAGTACTCGCCCACGTCCGAGCAGGGCAAGGTCACCAAGTCCACGCCGTTCGGCTCGCTGGACACCCCGTTCAACCCGGTGTCGCTCGCGATCGGGGCGGAGGCCGGCTTCGTGGCCAGGACGATTGACTCCGACCGCAAGCACCTCACCAGCGTGCTGCGGGCGGCGGCCGACCACAAGGGCACCGCGTTCGTCGAGATCTACCAGAACTGCCCGATCTACAACGACGACGCGTTCCTGCCGCTGACTGATCCGGCCGAGCGGGATCAGCGGCTCATCCGGCTGGAGCACGGCGAGCCCGTCAGGTTCGGCCCGGACGGCAGCCAGGGACTGCGGTTCGGCCGCTTCGGCGGCCTGGAGACGGTGCCGGCCGACGGTGCCGACCCGGCGTCGCTGCTGGTGCACAACGCCGAGGAGCCTGACCCGTCGTACGCGTTCGCGCTGTCCAGGCTTGACGGCTCCGGATTCGCGCATACGCCGATCGGCGTCTTCCGCGCGGTCGAGCGGCCCAGCTACGACGAGCTGATGTCGGCCCAGATCGACGACGCCCGGCAGAAGCAGGGTGACGGCGATCTCGGCGACCTGCTGGCCGGCGGCGACACCTGGCAGGTCGGCTAGGTGTCCTCGGGGCCGGTGCCGTCGGGGCCGGTGCCATCCGGCGCAGGCGTCTCCCACACGGCCGTTCCCCGCAGCCCGGCTTCAGCCAGCCGCACCCCGGCCGGCAAGGCCGCGCCGCCCGCTCCGAAGCCCGCCGTCCGGGTCGACCGCTCCGGCCCGGTGACGACAGTCATCCTGGACCGCCCTGACGTGCGCAACGCCGTCGACGGACCGACGGCCGCGGCGCTGGCCGAGGCGTTCGCCGACTTCGACGCGGACGACGACGCCGCAGTTGCCGTGCTGTTCGGGGCAGGCGGCACGTTCTGCTCCGGTGCCGATCTCAAGGCGGTCGGCACCCCGCGCGGCAACCGCACTGACCCGGACGGCACCGGGCCGATGGGCCCGTCCCGGATGCGGCTGTCCAAGCCGGTCATCGCCGCGGTTGCCGGGCACGCCGTGGCCGGCGGCCTGGAACTGGCCCTGTGGTGCGACCTGCGGGTGGCCGAGGAGGACGCCGTCTTCGGCGTGTTCTGCCGGCGCTGGGGAGTGCCGCTGATCGACGGCGGCACCGTCCGGCTCCCGCAGATCATCGGACTCGGCCGCGCCCTCGATCTCATCCTGACCGGAAGGCCGGTGCCCGCGGCGGAGGCGTACCAGATGGGCCTGGTGTCGAGGCTCGTGAAGCCAGGAGATGCCCGCGAGGAGGCGGAACGACTGGCCCTCCAGATCTCCGCCTTCCCGCAGGCCTGCATGCGGACCGACCGGGCGTCTGCCCTGGAGTCAGTCTCGCTCGGCTTCGACGACGCGATGGCAAACGAGTTCGCCCACGGCCAGGCCGCGCTCGCCGACCCTGGCCTCCGGGCGGGCGTCTCCCGGTTCCGAGGCGGCGCCGGCCGCGGCGGCGCCCCTGCCTGACACCCGCGAACGCCTATCGGCCGACCATGGAGGCGGAGCTCGCCACGATGACAGATGAAGCCGAGGAATCAGGATTCTGGCAGGGCGTCAAGGACGACTACGCCCGGCTGTACGACGATGCCCGGGAGTGGTCGGACTACGTCAACGAGCTGGCCGAGTGGGATCGTACGGTCAGCGACGGCCTGGACGATCTGGAGTGATCGCGCCACCGCGTCCGGCTGATGTCCGGCTTGTCCATCTCAACCCAGTTGCTTTCTGGTCCTTGCCTGCCCGCCAGGATGCTCAACAAGATTGATCGAACAGGAGTTATACTTTCGGTGTAGCCTCTAAACGAAAGTTTAACGACATGCGCCGGGAGCATCCTTACTCACCGCAGACGATCGACGCAGCCCGGGTGCTCGGGCTGGAAGTGGCACGGGCCCGGCGGGCCCGGCGCTGGACCGAAGCTGAGCTTGCCGAGCGAGTCGGCATCTCGGCCATCACTCTCCGGAACATCGAGCGAGGCGTGCCGACCGTGGCGATCGGAACCGTCTTCGAGGCCGCAACGATCCTCGGCATCGACTTGTTCGGCGCCGACGCCGCGGGCCTGCATTCCCTGGTTGAACGCGGCCGCGACCGGCTGGCGCTCCTGCCCACCCGCGTTCGCCAGCCCTCTGGCCCGGTGCGCGATGATTTCTGAGCCGGCCGAGGCGTACGTCTGGGCATGGCTGCCGGGCGCCTCCGAGCCGGTGCCGGCAGGCCGACTCGAGGCTAGCGGCGAGATTGTCTACTTCAACTACGGGCGCAGCTACCTGCAGCGTGCCGACGCCATCCCCTTGTACCTCCCCGAGCTGCCGCTCCGCCCGGGCCGGATCCGGCCCCTGTCCGGGCTCGCCGTGGCCGGCTGCATCAGCGACGCTGAACCGGATGCCTGGGGTCAGCGGGTCATCCTGCAGCGACACCAGGCACTGACAGCCGATGGTGATACCGGCGATCTCGGCTTGCTCACATACCTTCTGGAGTCCGGCTCTGACCGCATTGGCGCGCTCGACTTCCAGCCGAGCCCTACCGCCTACCAAGCCCGCACATCCGAGGCCAGCATCGACGAATTGGTGACAGCGGCCGATCGGCTAGAAGCAGGACTGCCGCTCTCGCCGCTTCTTGAGACTGCCCTGCTGCACGGCACGTCGGTCGGCGGCGCCAGGCCGAAGGTGCTGCTCAACGATGGCGACCGCAAGCTGATCGCCAAGCTGTCCTCGCGGTCAGACCCTTATCCGGTCGTGAAGGCGGAAGCCGTTGCCATGGAACTCGCTCGGGTCGTCGGACTCGATGCTGCTCGAACGCACATAGCCGAGGTGCTCGGCCACGATGTCCTTCTCGTCGACCGTTTTGACCGTCCCGGCCCGGGCCAGCACCGTCGCATGGTTGTCTCCGCGCTGACCGTCCTCGGCCTGGACGTGACCATGGCGCGTTACGCCACCTACTACGACCTGGCTGACGCAATAAGGAGCCGCTTTACCGAGCCTCAGCGGACGCTTCGCGAGCTCTTCTCCCGGATCGTCTTCAACATTTGCGTCAGCAACACTGACGACCATGCCAGAAATCATTCCGCCTTCTGGAACGGCGACAGGCTCACTCTCACCCCGGCCTACGACCTTTGCCCCCAGCCACGCTCCGGCGGCGAGGCTACGCAGGCGATGGCGATACGCCGGGACGGGTACCGCTACAGCCAGCTCGCGGGCTGTCTCGCCGCTGCCACCGACACCTATCTGCTGTCGAAGGCCGAGGCGAAGGGCATCATCGACTACCAGGTCGACATGATCCGCTCGGAGTGGAAAAACGCCGCAGACGCCGCGCGACTCACCACAGCAGAGCGTGAGCAGCTCTGGGGACGCCAGATCCTGAATCCCTTTGCGCTTGAGGACGCTGCTGGAGGGAGTTCACCATGAGAAAGGTGAAAGCGCTCATTGACATTGACCAGGAGGCCCTGGCAGCGGCCGCTGAGGTGCTCGGCACCACCACGAAGGAGGACACAGTGAACGCTGCCCTCCTCGAGGTCGGGCAGCGCCTCGTGCGGCTGCGCGCGCTGGCCAGGCTCGGCGAGATGGCCGACCGCGGTGATTTCGATGAGTTCATCGGCGACAAGACCGCCTAGCAACGCCTCCTGCATGACCTCTTCGGCTTGGTGCCGATGAATGACCGAGCATGGGAGCGTGCCGCGGAAGTTCAGCAGTTGCTTGCCCAAACTGGAACACATCGGTCGGCCGGACCCGGCCCCGGGCGACAGCCCTTGGCGGCTAGGCGCGGCAGGTCAGCGGCCTGCCGCCGTTGTAGGCGATCATGTCGGCGAGGGCCGCCGCAGTGTCGATCCTGGCGCCGGGTGCTGCCCCGGCCAGCTCGGCGTAAGCCCGGTGCAGGTTCCCGGCCAGCCGCTCGGGGTCGGTCAGGGCGGCGAAGTCGCCGAGGTCCGCCTCGAGCGCGGCTTGCAGCGGGCGGAGCCCGCCGGCGTACCCGGCCTTGGCCAGGTCCAGCACGAAGGTCAGGTAGGCCAGCACGGCGTCGACGACTTCCGGCCCGCAGACCGGTCCGTGGCCGGGCACGATCGTCTCCGCGCCAAGGTCTCGCAGCGCCGCCACCGCGCTCAGCGCGCCGGTCACCGACCCGGCGAGCAGGAACGGCGTCCCGCCGTTGAATAGCAGATCGCCGGCGAACAGCAGCCTGCGCTCCGGGATCCAGACAATGCTGTCGTTCGTCGAGTGCGCCGGCGTGCCGACGTGGATGACCTCGCACGCCAGCTCGCCGACGTACAGGGTGACCCGGTCGGTGTAGGTGAGGAACGGCGGCGCCGTCCGGATGTCGCCCCAGTCCACGTCCGTCCAGGTGCCGCTGCCGACGAGCTTGCTGGTGCCCGGCGGGCCCTCGGCCAGGATCTCCTCGCGGCACCGCTCGTGCGCGACGATCGTCGCGTCGCCGAACAGGTAGTTGCCGTGCGTGTGGTCGCCGTGGTGATGGGTGTTCACCAGGGTCCGCACCGGGCGGCCGCCGGCCGTGGCGGAAATGGCCGCCAGCAGCCCCCGGGTGCGGGCCTCGGTCGCGCAGGCGTCGACCGCGGCCACCCGGCTGGCCCCGACGATGAACCCGGTGTTGTTGATCCACCAGGTGCCGTCGGGCTGGATGTAGGCGTAGACGTCCTCGCTGACCTCCTCGGCTCGGGGCGGCGCGAGCTGATCCGGCGCCTGCGTGCTGGCGCTCACTCCGACCAGCCCTCGAGGTCGGCGATGCGGCGGAACACCTCCAGGGTGTCCACCCGTTCCAGGGCCGGGTCGAGCTCGTAGTACACCGCCAGGACGTTCTGCGCGAGACGGCCGTGCTCGTCCAGCTCGGCGAACCGGCCGAGGCTGATGTCGCGCATCGCGTCCTCAGGGCTCATCCCGCGGGCGTACCGCTCGGCCGCCTCGTGCTCGACGAACTGCAGGTACTCCATGACGCCCCGGACGCCGGCGGCGTCGGTGACCGGACCGTGGCCGGGCACGATGATCTCGGCGTCGAGGTCGAGCATGAACTGGCAGGCCCGGATCCAGTTGGAGACCGGCCCGGCCCAGCTGATCGGCGTGCCCCCGATGAACAGCAGGTCGCCTGCGTAGAGCGTGCGGGCGGACGGCACGTACACCACCGAATCGCCGCCGGTGTAGGCCGGCCCGAGGTTGAACACCTGCACCTGGGTGCCGCCGACGTCGACCGTCAGCTCCCTGTCGAAGGTGCGGGTGGCGGGCGTCGGGGTGATGCCGGTGAAGTCGAACGGGGCGAAGATATGGCCGGCGAACCGGCCCACAGCGCCGCCCTGCTTCAGCAGGCCGAGGAGCAGGTCAGGCCCGTTGGTCGCCATCTCGGCGGCCGTCGGCGCCGAGGCGATGATCTCCGCGCCGGCGACCAGCTCGTTCCCGAACCAGTGGTCGCCGTTCGCGTGCGTGTTCACGACGGTCGCGATCGGGTGGCTGCGAGTGACCGGTGCCAGGCCCGCGAGCATCTCGCGCGTCATGGCCAGGTCGAACAGGGTGTCCACCAGCAGCGACTTGCCCTCGCCGGTGATGAGGCCGGCGTTGCTCCAGCCCCAGGTGCCGTCCGGGACGAGCCAGGCGTAGCAGGTGCTGGTGAGCTGGTGCAGGCCCCTGGTGTAGGGCACGCTGACAGCGGTCATACTGCTTCCTCCTCTGCGGAACGCGAGCCGGTCAGGCCCGCGGCGTAACTCGCCAGCGGCGCGGCCGGCTCTGGTTCCTGCGCGCTGGCGTTGCGCCCGAAGATGCCGATCAGCGCGAACGCGGCCGTGACGATGGCCAGGAACACCCAGCCGGTGTCGAAACTGGTGTGCGGGACCAGGTGCCCGAAGATGATCGGGATGAAGAATCCTCCAACGGCGGCCAGCGTCAGCATCAGGCCGGTCGCCGTGCCGATGTACTCGTGCCGGATGCCGCTGACCCGGGCCGGCACGGAGGACCAGGCGGCGAAACCGAAGATCAGGAAAAAGCCGATGCCGATGCCGACGACCCACAGGGCACCGGTCGGCACGACGGGGATCAGGATGAGCCCGAGCGCGCAGGCCGCCAGCGCGCCGACGACAAAGCCCTTGATGTTCCGGGTGCGGTCGGCCCAGTGACCGCCCAGGATGGCACCCGGCACGCCCGCCAGCACGATCAGCGCCGATAGCAGGCCGCCGAGCGACGGATCGAAATGGCGGTCCGCGGTCGCGTACGTGGTGAACAGCTGGGAGGTGGTGAAGTACGCGCCGTAGCCGCCGAGCAGCGCCAGTCCGTAGATCCACAGGTCGCGGCTGGCCACCGCCGCTGAGAGCGCCTGCCGGTCGAACCGGGCGCCCCCGAGAGCCGGCGCGTCGGCGGGCGTGCGGAACCAGGCAGCCGTAACCGCGGCGACGAGCAGCTCGAACACGCCCGCCAGCACGAGCGAGGTGTGCCAGCTCGTCGCGTTCTGCAGGTAGATCCAGATGTACAGGGCGAATGCCGCGCCCGCGCTGAAGGCCGCCCCGCCGCTGATGCCCAGCGCCAGGGTGACCCGCCCCTGCCGGAACCAGACGATCACGGCGGCGAAGCCCACGGCGATGAACGCCGAGCCGCCGATGCCGCAGATAAGCCGGAACCAGGCAAGCTCGGTGTAGGAGTACGACAGGCCCGACATGATCCCGGCGAGGCCCTGGATGACCAGGCCGAGGACGAGCGTGCGCTTCATGCCGAGCTTGGTGGCGAGCATGCCGCCGGGAATGTGAGCCAGCCCGTAGCCGACGATGAACAGCGAGATGAGGTAGCTGAGCGACGGCAGGCCCACCCTGAACTCAACGCCGATCAGCCCGAACGCCGTGGCAACGTCGAACCAGTTCAGAGTCAGCGAGATGAACCCGAGGCTGATAATGCCGAGCATGATCCAGCGGGTAGCGCCGTCTTCCTGGCGCGCGGACGGGATAGTGGTCATGCATCCTCCTGATGACGGGCCTGCGAAGCCGTTGGCGAGACGGGCAGGAACTGACTGCGGAGCTGGGCCTTGGCGATCTTGCCGACGCTCGTGCGCGGAAGGGCCCCGGTAAAGACCACCGACGCGGGGACCTTGTAGGGAGCCAGCCGTCCCGCGCACCAGGCGATCAGCTCGTCCGGGCGCGGGGCCGTGCCGGGCGCTGGCACGGCGATCAGGACGATCGCCTCGTCGCGAACGGGATCGGGCACGCCGATGGCGGCGCATTCCGCGATCGCGGGGTGACCGGCCGCGACCCGCTCGATCTCTCCGGCCGAGACGTTCTCGCCGGAGCGCTTGATCATGTCCTTGGCCCGGTCGACGAAGTAGGCGAAGCCGTCGCCGTCCAGCCGGGCCAGGTCCCCGGTGTGCAGCCAGCCATCGCGGAAGGCGGCAGCCGTCGCGTCCGGGTCGCGGTAATAGCCCGCAGCCAGGGTCACTCCCGGCACGCCGCGGACCAGCAGCTCGCCCGCCGTGCCGGGCGGCACGGGAGTGCCGTTCTCGCCCGCGACGCGCAGGGTCACGCCGGGCAGCGCGCGGCCGATGCTCGGCCACCGGCGCTCCGGCGAGTCGGGGTTGACGGTCGGCGGCAGCACAGTCTCGGTCATCCCGTACAGCTGCAGCAGGCGGGTGCCGAACCGCTGCTCGAAGGCGGCGGCCTGGCCGTCGGTGAGGTTCTGCGCGAACAGCACCGCTCGCAGGCTGCTGCGCTGCTCGTTCTGGCCGGGCGGCTGGGCCAGGATCATCCGGACCGGGGCGGCGAACAGGCTGCCGAGCGTCGCGCCGTGCTCGGCGGCCTGGCGGGCCCAGCCGGACGCGGAGAACCGCGGGGCGAGCACGATCGACGCGCCCGCTACGAGCGCCGACATCGTGCAGTAGTACTGGGCGTTCGCGTGGAACAGAGGCAGCGCGATCAGCCACCGGTCCTGGTCGGTGATGGCCAGGTGAGCCGCCAGGGCCGCGCCCACCGCGAGATAGTTCGCGTGTGTGACCAGTACGCCCTTCGGCCGGCTGGTCGTGCCTGAGGTATAGAGGATCGCGGCCGTCCGGGTGTCCGGCTGGCCGGCCGTGTCCCCGGCCGGCTCCGGGGCGGGAACGGGCTGCGCGCGGGCGGCCAGGGCCGGGAGCGCCCCGGCCTCGTTCCCGGTCAGGCCGATAACGCGCGGGGCCGCTCCCGCCGTCACGGCCGCGGCGGACACGATCTCGCGCAGCCCGGGCGCCGCCAGGGACACAGCCGGCCGGGCCTGGTCCAGGACGTACCGGAGTTCGTCGGCCGTCGACTGCGGACCGGTGGGCAGCAGCACCGCGCCGAGCAGTGCCGTGGCGAACCAGGCGTCGAAGAACTCCGGGCAGTTCGGCGTATGCACGTGCACCCGGTCGCCGGGCCGGACACCGAGCGCGGCGAGCGCCCCCGCCGCCGCGCGGGCCCGGCTCAGTTGCTGCGCGTAACTGATGACTGTCGGCCGGCCCTGCTCGTCCTCCGCGATAGCGAAGACGCGAGCCGGGTCGGCTGCGTGCCGCGCCAGAAGCCCGGCGGGCGTTCCCTGTGCGGCCGGGCATTCCATCGCGGTCACTGGCCGTGCTGCACGTGCACGGCCGGCGAGCCCTTATAGCTGGCCACGCCCGCTCCGGCCGGGCGGACCTGCGGAGTACCGACCGGATTGCGCAGCACGCCGACGCCGGATGCCTCGAGCTCCACAATGTCACCGGGCTGAATCCAGCGGTCCAGCTCGAGTCCGCAGCCGCCGCCGACGGTGCCGAGGGCGAGGAACTCGCCGGGGTATACCGTTTCGTCGAGTGATGCCCAGGCGAGCACCTCGGCGAAGGAGAACTGCCGGTTCTTAGTCGTCCCCGACGCCCACACCTCGCCGTTGACACGGGCGGACATCTGGATGGCCCACTCGTCGACCTCGTCCATCGTCAGCACGCACGGGCCCATCGCGGTGCAGAAATCCTTGCCCTTGGACGGGCCGATGGTCAGGCTCATCTCGAACATCTGGATGTCACGGGCGCTGACGTCATTGAAGATCGTCACGCCGGCGATCAGCCCGGCCGCCTGCTCGGGTGTCAGGTCGCGGCCCCCGCCGGAGGTAAAGAAGCCGAGCTCCAGCTCAAAGTCGAGCTGACTGGTGTAGGACGGCCACAGCAGCGGCTCGTCCGGACCGATCACCGTCTCGACGTTGCACTTGTAGCAGATCGGCATGGCCGCGAAGGCGGGCGGCACCGCCAGCCCTGAGCCGGCCGCGTGCTCGGTGTAAGTCAGGTAGTCGCGGATGCGGCGCGGCCGCGTTACCGGTGCGAGCAGCCTGACACTGGCAGCAGGCAGCACCGCCCGGGTCCCGTCCGCGGCCGCAAGCTCGTTGCCGGACTGCTGGTTGCGCCCGGCCACCTCGATCGCCTGCTCAGCCAGGCCGCGCCCGTCAGCCCCGCTGGCGAAGAAGGCCACCATGTCGCGGGCCACCAGCGGGCCGTCCCCGTCGGCGTCCGGTGCCCGGCCGCCAGATCTCAGCGCGCGGTCGGCGCGCAGGACCAGATCCGGGTCCACGACCATGTCCTCGTGCAGCACGCCGAGGCGCGCGCGATCCGTTCCGGCGCCGCTGAAGGTGACAAGGCGCATGGGTACCGTACCTCCGTAGCTGGACTCGGATATGATGTTGGACTTGAGTCCATTTACATATCCGAAACGTAAGCCCCGGCTGAGCCAGCGTCAAGACCCCGGCTGCCGGAGTGATGTACTTAGGTCCCGTGAGCCCGTCTGAGCCCGCTGCCCCGCTGCCGATGGCTGGCCCGGCCGTAGCGGTCCCGGACCGGCGGACGCGGCGCCGCCAGGAGAGCCGTGAGCGTGTCTACCGCGCCGCGGTCGAGCTGTTCGTCGAGCGCGGCTTCGAGGCCACGACGATGGACGACATCGCCGACCGGGCCGACGTCGCCAGGGCCACGGTGTTCAACTACTTCCAGCGAAAGACCGCGTTCCTGGACCAGTGGTCCGCGCTGCGCCGCCAGAAGGCTGGCGCCGCGGTCCGGCGCGCGCACCTCAGCGAGCATGCGCTTCCGGAGATCCTGGCCCGGTACATGATCGAGCTGGCCCGGGTCAGCACCCGGACCCGCCCGGAGACCGTGGCCCTGATGGGCGCGGCCATCCACACCACCAACGTGCTGGGCAACCCGCAGCTGGCCGTCGAGATGGCCGGGTTCATCGCGCGTGCCCAGGCGGCCGGCGAGGTGCGGCCCGATGCGGACCCCGGGGTGGCCGGCACGCTCGTTGCCACCGGGTACTTCGCCATCCTCAGCCAGTGGATCTCCGCCGAGCCGGTGCCGTTCGACCTGCAGTCCCGGCTCCTGCACATGGTCGACCTTCTGTGCGCCGGCCTCATGGCCCCTCCGGGCCGCTAGCTTCCGCTGCGGCGCACGGCCCTCGCGTTCATTTGCCACACTGACAAGGTGGACGCCCAGGAGCTGGAGCGGACTTACCGTGACGAAGCTACCCGGCTGCGGGCGACGCTGGCCCGGCGGCTCGGTGACGTCGGGCTGGCCGAGGAGCTCGTTCAGGACGCGTTCGTCGAGGCGCTGGAGCACTGGCAGGCCGACGGCGTCCCGCCGAACCCGGGCGGCTGGCTCACGACGACCGCCTGGCGCAAGGCGGTGGACCGGCAGCGCCGCGCGCGGGCGGGCCGGGAGAAGCTAGCGCTGCTGGCGGTCACGCAGGACCGGTCGGCGGGAAGTGCCGCCGGCTCCGGTGATCCGGGCGACTCGCAGACGGCCGCCGACGATGACCTGCTCAGCCTGGTGTTCGCGTGCTGCCATCCGGCCCTGCCGGCCGACTCCCAGGTCGCGCTCACGCTCCGGGCCGTCTGCGGTCTGACGACCGCGGAGATCGCGGCCGCGTTCCTGGTCTCGGAACAGGCCATGGGACAGCGACTGTCGCGGGCCCGCCGCACCCTGCGGGATGAGGGGGTCGCCGTCCGCATCCCGGAGCCCGAGGAACTCGGCAGCCGGCTCGCCGCCGTCCTGGCCGTCGTGTACCTGGTGTTCAACGAGGGTTACCTGGCGAGTGCCGGACGTACGCCAGCGCGCCGGGACCTGGCCGCGCAGGCAGTGTCGCTGGCACGGCTGCTGCACCGGCTGATGCCGCGGGAAGCGGAGGTCCTCGGCCTGCTCGCCCTGCTGATGCTGCATGAGTCGCGCGCCGCGGCCAGGTTCGACGGCTGGGGACGGCTGATCCGGCTGGCCGACCAGGACCGCGCCCGGTGGGACCGCGACCTGGCGGCAACCGCGACCAGCCTGCTCGACCGGGCGCTGGCGCTGCGGCAGCCGGGGCCCTACCAGGTTCAGGCCGCGATCGCGGCGCTGCACGCCGCGGCACCTGTCTACGAGCAGACTGACTGGCAGCAGATCCGGCTGCTGTACGGGCGGCTGCAGGCCATGACGCCGTCGCCGGTCGTGCGACTCAACCGGGCGGTCGCCACTAGGTTCGCGGTTGGCCCGCAAGCCGCGCTGGACGAAGTCGAGCCGCTGGCCGCCGAGCTGGACGACTACCGGCTGTTCCACGCTGTCCGGGCGGAGCTGCTGGCAGCACTCGGACGGGACGCGGATGCCAGGGCAGCCAACGAGCGAGCGCTCGCGCTGACCGCCAATCCGGCCGAGCGCGAGCTCATCGCCCGTCGTCTGACTACCTGATTCAGAACACGATGACCGGCCGGAGCTCGATCGTGATCAGGCCGCGATCCACGCCCGGCCAGGTCTTCGCAATCTCCACGGCCTCGTCGTAGGTGTCGGTCTCCAGCACCGAGTAGCCGCCGAGCACTTCCTTGCTCTCGATGAACGGCCCGTCGGTGACACCACCGGCGCGAATCGTTTTCGCCGTGTCCGGCGACTCGAGCTGCGCGCCGCCGTCGGGCATCTTGCCGGAGCTGCCCTGCTTCTCGTACCAGGCCATGATCTCCGAGGTCCAGGCCTGCATGTCGGCCTCGCTGAGCTTGGCTGACTCCTCGGTGTTCAGAATGAGCATCACGTATTTCAACGCAGGTCCTCCTGCTGCTAGCCGGGCGCCTGCCGCGCCCTCTCATCTAATGCCACGAACGCGCTCACCGCGATTTCGACATCGCCCGGCGATTTTTTCGTGCTGATCGGCGGCTCGCCGGCCAGGCATCCTCACAGCAAGCCCTCAGGCTGCCCCATGATAGGGGCGATAGATTCCGGTGCGCCCGGTAACTGGATCAGGCCGGACGCGAGCGCCGCCAGCAGAGCTGCCACGCGGCGAAGAAGCCCACGTGCAGTATCAACGCTGAGGGAGCGGTGATGATCCGGAGCGGGCGAGGGCCGAAGATCATTGTGCTGGCAGCAGGGTGCGCGGCCGCGGTCACGGCGGCCACTGCCCTCCCGGCACTGGCCAGGGCCGAGCACAGCGCGGCGGGAAGCACGGCCGCGGCCAGCACGGGCATCTGCACCTCGGCCAAGCATCCCAAGCTCGCCGCGCGGATCTCCCGCGGGGTCAGCAGCGCGCTCGCTGCGCGGCCGGACTCGACCGTCGGCCTGACGGTGTCGGACGCGGCCGAGGACCTGACCTGCTCGCTGCACCCGGCCTGGCATTTCATCTCGGCCAGCGTGATCAAGGTGACGATCATCAGCGCCCTGCTCCTGAAGAAAGGCGGGGTCAGCAAGCTGACGACAGCGCAGCACAACCTCGCCTGGCAGATGATCACCCAGTCGAACGACGACGCGGCGACCGACCTGTGGGACGAGGTTGGCCTGGCGGCCATGCAGAAGTTCCTGGACAGAGCCGGGATGACGCACACTCAGCTCAACGACGCCTGGGGGCTGACCAAGCTCACCGCTCATGACGAGATGACGCTGCTGCACCTGCTCACGACCAAGGGGACCGTGCTGAGCAACGCCTCCCGCGGTTACGTCCTCTACCTGATGGAGCATGTCATCCCCTCGCAGCGCTGGGGCGTGCCCTACGGCGCCCCGTCCGGCGTAACGGTGCATGTGAAGAACGGCTGGCTGCCCTACCCGGACACGAATCTCAGCGCCGACGACTGGCACATCAACAGCATCGGCGCGTTCACCGGCAAGAACATCGCCTATCAGATCGTGGTCCTGACCGAGCCGCGCGGAGCGCAGAGCGAGGGCTACGGCATCACGACCATCGAGGACGCCGCGCTGGTGATCAACAGGGATCTCGCAAAGGCCTGACCAGCGCGGGCCTGCTGCCCTGCTGCCCTGCTGCCCGGTTACCATGTGGCCCATGACTGAGCTGGCCGTCCGACCGGGCCGCCCGGCCAGCTTTCCTGACTGGCGGTTCGCCCCCAACATCGGCGGGCATCCCGGCAGCTACGAACTCGAGAACGAGGCGGCTGACCGCGCCGGTCACGTTCTCGACGCGATGCGCGCCATCGCCCCGTGGGCCGGGCGGACCATCGTCGACCTCGGCTGCGGCACGGGCTACTGGCTCCGCTGGTACGCAGCCGAGGCCGCGAGAGTGATCGGAGTAGAGCCCGATCCCGCGCTGCGCACGACGGCAGAACGGGCGGCCGCCGGCCTGCCGGCGGCTGAGGTCCTGGCGGGCTCGGCTGAGCACCTGCCGCTGGCGGATGCGAGCGCTGATGTGGTGCACGCGAGGTTCGCCTACTTCTTCCCGCCGGGCACCGATGCCGGGCTCGCCGAGGTGCTGCGGGTCCTGCGGCCCGGCGGGCATCTCGTCGTTGTCGACAACGACTACCGCTCCGGCGAGTTCTCCCGGCTGCTGGCAGCGTCCGCAGCCCGGCCGCCGCTGCAGACCGCCGCCATCGTGGACGCCTGGTGGCGGGACCGGGGTGCCGCCAGGCGCGAGGTCAGGTCGGAGCTGCGCTTCGCCGCCCGGGCGGAGCTGGCCGCTGTCCTGGCGATCGAGTTCCCGGCCGCCGTCGTCACTGACTGGCTGCGACGGCATCCGGGCGCAACCGGCCTCAGTTACGGCTACGTGCTGTTCTCGGTGCAGGCCTAGCCGGCGCGCGCGTCCTCGCTGCCGGGGCCGGATCGGGTGCCGTCCGCTCGTCAGCGAGTGCCGGGCGCTGCGGGGCAGTCTTCGCGACCGCGAGCACGCCCAGGCAGACCAGCACCGCTCCGCCGATCTGCGTCAGTGTGGGGTGCTCGCCCAGGACCACGTCGGCCAGCACCATGGCGGCGGCCGGCTGGAGCAGGAGCAGCAGGGACGACACGGCGGCCGGCAGCCGGGGAAGCGACGACGTGATGAGCAGCCAGCCGGCGGTCTGGCTGAGCATGGCCAGGAGCAGCAGCCAGCCGAACGACGGCCACGGGATATCCAGCTGCAGGCCGCCGAATAGCAGGCCGAGAATGAGCGATCCGAGCGCGGCCCCGGCGGTCGCATCCGCGAGCTGGCCGGCCACGTGCGGCGTCGTGCCGCTCGTGCCCCGCAGGATCAGCAGGAAGCACGCATACGCGGCCGAGGTGCCGAGGCCGAAGACGACGCCTGCCACCGGGTCCAGCCCCGCCGCGTGGCCGCCGAACATGCCCGAGACCAGGATGACTCCGGCCAGTACCGCCGGGAGGACGATCAGGTAGCGCCGGTCGGGGCGCTCCTTCAGCACCAGCCAGGCGACCACGCCGACAAACAGCACCTGCAGGTTGCCGAGCACGGTAGCCACGCCAGCCCCGACATCGGCGATGGCGTGGTTCCAGAGCACGAGGTCGATCGCCAGGAACAGGCCGGCCAGCATTGCGTACAGCCGGGTCGCCGCCGGCCGTGGTCCGAGCCTGCGCTGCTCGATGGCAGCCAGGAGTATGAGTACCGGCAGCGCGAGAGCGCAGCGGAAGACCGCTGTCGTAGCCGGCCCGACGTGGGCCAGCGTCACCAGGACGGCCGATGAGGAGATGCACGCGGCCCCGAGACCGGCGGTCAGCACCGGCCGGCGGCTCATGGCCTGGCTCAGCGGCGATGCTGCCCTGGCCCCGCTGATCGCCGTGAGCGGGCGCTCGTTGCCGGTCATGACCGTCCTGCCGTACGGTGCTGACATGAGCACCACCCTACGGACATCCGGTGACAGCAGTCAAAGCCATTTTGATGCTGACCAGCTGGAGGCCATGACCGGTTGCGTCGAGCTGATCAACACCGGCAGGTCCGGTGCGGGCGACGGCCTGGAGCGCGTCGCCGACCTGCAGCAGATGGCCGACAGGTATGCCTTCGCGGGCGTCCGGGGCACCGCCGCCGACCTGCCGCGGGTGCGCGGCTACCGGGACCGGCTGGACGCGATCGTGACGAGCTGCGAGGCGGGCGACGAGACGGCCGCGATCGACCAGATCAACGCGCTGCTCTCGGAGACCGGGGCCAGCCCTCAGATCGTCGCGCACGACGGCCGCGGCCCGCACCTGCATGTCTCCCGCCCGTCCAGGCCGCTGGCAGACCGGATGGCGGCGCATTTCGCGATGGGACTGGCCTGGCTGGTCGTCGCAGCGGAAACGGGCCGGATCCGCACCTGCGAGTCACCCGCCTGCCGGGAGGTGTTCGCCGACTTCTCCCGGAACCGGTCCCGCCGCTACTGCGACAGCCGCACCTGCGGCAACCGGCTGCATGTCGCCGCGTACCGGGCCCGCAAGCAGGCCGGGCCGTCCTGACGCAGCGCCAGGACGGCCCGGATCCGGCTCGCACGATGCGCTCCGCGCTGCAGGCGGGAATGACGTCAGCCGCTGATCTGACCCCCGGTCCGGAAGATTGACTCAGGCGGCTTGGCCATCACCGACAGCGGCCTGGCGACGTCCTCCAGCGACTTGCCCTCGGCATTGACCGCAAGGAAGGCGGCGACCAGGCCGCCGAGTATCATCGCGCCCGCGCCGATCAGGTAGCCCCAGTACAGCGAGTTCGTGTCCTTGCCGGCGCCGATGAGGTGCCCGTACAGACTCGTGCCGATGGCGCCGAAGCACTGCGCGATGGCGAAGAACACGGCGATCGCCTTGGCCCGCACCTCCAGCGGGAAGATCTCGCTGACGGTCAGGTAGCCGGCGCTGGCACCAGCCGACGCGAAGAAGAAGATCACAACCCAGCACAGCGTCTGCGTGGTGGCGTTCAGGACGCCGGCCTTGAACAGCTGCGCCGTGATGACCAGCAGGATGCCCGAGAGCAGGTAGGTGCCCGAGATCATCTTCCGGCGGCCGATGGTGTCGAACAGGCGGCCGAGGATCAGCGGGCCGGCCAGGTTCCCGACCGCGAAGGCCATGAAGTAGTACGGGGTGTCGGCGGGCTTGACGTTGAAGAAGAACTCGAGCACCAGCCCGTAGGTGAAGAAGATCGCGTTGTACAGGAACGACTGGGTGATCATCAGCGTGCCGCCGAGGATCGAGCGGCTCGGGTACTGGCGGAACAGGACCCGCAGCAGCCGGAGATAGCCGATCTCGGAGGTCGGGGTGATCTCGATGGCGCGGTCCTCCGGAACCGGCGGCAGCTCGCCCTTGGTCGCCGAGACGTCGTCCTCGATCTCCCTGATCGAATCCTCGGCGGCGGATTCTCGCCCGTGCATGATCTGCCAGCGCGGGCTCTCGGGCAGGTGCCGCCGGACGAAGATGATGACCAGCGCCAGCACCGGGCCGACCAGGAACGCGACCCGCCAGCTGGTGTCCGGGGCCAGTACGTGCAGCACTGTCACCGTGACAATCGTGCCGAGGAAGGCCCCGGCCCAGTAGGTGCCGTTGACGGCCAGGTCCACCCTGCCCCGGTACCGGGCCGGGATCATCTCGTCGATGGCCGAGTTGATGGCCGCGTACTCACCGCCGATCCCCATTCCGGCGATCACCCTGGTGGCGTACAGGAAGATGAACCACTCGCCGCCTCTCGGCGTCAGCGCCGTGAGACCGCTGCCGACCAGGTACACGCCGAGCGTGATCATGAACAGGTTGCGGCGGCCCAGCTTGTCGGACAGGTGCCCGAAGAACAGCGCGCCGATGACCTCGCCGATCAGGTACCAGGTGGCGATCGCGGCAACCGCGGGGGCGGACCATCCGAGCGCGCTCTTCTCGGTCAGGTCCGGGCCGACGTTACTGGCGATCGTGATCTCGAGCCCGTCCAGGACCCAGGCCACGCCCAGTGCCACGACCAGCCTGGTGTGGAACCTCGACCACGGAAGCCTGTCGATCCGCGCGGGAATCAGGCTTCGAATGCGTCCGGCACTTGCCGTTTCGACTGCCATCGCCAACCTCCGGGTAAATCAGATCCACCCCCTTACCCCGAAGAAATCAGATGATTCAGCGGACCTGCGGACCGCGCCGCCGGCCGGGCGGCCCTCAGCCCGGGCCCGGCCGGCGAGAGCACTGCGCGACTTAGAAGCCAAATCTTCACTGAAATCCCGCCAGAACCGGCAGCAAGGCGTAGCCGCACGTCAGACATGCGATCTATTGTCATGCTGAGTAACAAAAGAGAGGGGATTCAGTGAAGAGTCTGCTTGCGAGATCCGGCGTCGCCCTGCTCGGGATCTCATTAGTCGCACTCGTGGCCCAGGCCGCCCCGCAGAGTGTCAGCGCCAGCCCCCGGGCACACAACCCTGCGGTCGTCGCCCAGGCACGAGCCGCGTTCCAGAAGGCCATGTCGTCGCACGCTCCTGCGGTGGGCAAGGACGGCTGGGTCTCGCCTGGTTCACAGCACAGCGGCAAGGTCAGCAACGCAGCGAAGTCCTCCAGCGGAACCATCACGGCGCTGCAGAGCGCCAACTGGTCCGGCTACGGAGATGCCGAGACGGCCAGCAGCACCGTGTCCTATGTCAGCGGCAGCTGGACCATTCCCGCCGTTCAGTGCCTCCCGCGGCCGTACCAGAATCAGGATGCGTTCGACGCCCAGTGGGTCGGCGTCGACGGCCTGACCAACGGGACGGTCGAGCAGCTGGGGACAGCCACCCAGTGCTTCGAGGACGTCGAGTACTACTACGTGTGGTACGAGATGTACCCGGCCGGCACGGTGGAGGAGGGGACGACCGCGTGCATCAACGACAACGTCGACTGCCCCCGGCCCGGCGACCGCGTGAGTGCCTCCGTTTCGATCAAGCCAGGAACGTCGGGCAATAACGACTACACCCTCACCCTTACCGACCACACCAGGCCGCAGGAAAGCTTCTCCACTGCCCAGACGTGCGCGGCGGCGACCTGCGCAGACGGGAGCGCCGAGTGGGTTATCGAGCGGCCCGCGTTCGAGACCCCGTTCGGAGCCCAGATCCTGCCGCTCGGGCACTTCTGGCGGACGTCCTTCACCAGCGGACACGTTGTCTCTGGCGGGACTTACTCGAACATCCAGGGCTTCAACGGCACCGTCTACGACCTTGCGATGGTGGACGACTCTGATTCCTACTACCTCGACTGCGTCGGACAGCACGGGCCAGCCGGCCAGCTGCTGACGACAACCCAGGCGAACGCCTGTCCGGTGGTCTCGCCGTCGCACCGCGGCGGCTTCAGTGCCACCTGGGACTCCAGCTTCTGACGAAGCCCCTCCGTCGGCGCCGGGCCAGCGCATCCGCTGGCCCGGCGCCATTGCCCCGATCTTCGCCTAGCCGCGCCCGGCGCTGCCAGGGCTGGCGATGCGAGTGCGCACGAAATGGAATCCGAGCATCCGCTGGAAATGGCGGAGGCCGTTCGGGATAGCCAGGCTGCCGCCCTCGATGAGGTACTTCACGCCGCGATCGACCAGACGGTCCACCAGGACTTCTGTCATGAGGTAACGCGCGCCGCTGAATTCATCGCCAGCGCCAAGGGCGCGGAAATACTTAAGCAGGGCGAATTCGCCGTCGATAGGCGTAACGCAGAGCAGCAGTGGCTTTCCGTCGGCTGAGTAGGCAGCCAGCCAGAGTTCATAGCTGAACAGACTGCCGTTGTCGGGATGCAGGTTCCGGTACATCGCATTCGGGTGCGTTCGCTCCTGGTTGTCAGCTGCCGCCAGCAGCCGCCGGCGCTCGGCGCAGTCGCTGACCTCGGCCCAGCGGACTCCGAGTCGTTTCGCCTGACGTACCTTGCGGCGCAGCGTCTGCTTCGATGCGCCCTGTGAGTACTGGCCCGCTTCGCCCGGCAGATCAAGGACGGCCGTCGGATATCCCAGAACTCGCGCCAGCGGGTTCGACGGCGACAGCGCCGACCGGATGGCCGCACCGTCGGCGCCAGACGGCGAGGACCGTACGTAAAGACAGGGAAGCCGGGACAGCGACAGGAACGCCCTGAGGCTCTTAGCCGGACGCCGGAGAATATGCGACAGCCCTGGCTTGCCGCTGTCCACGTAGCACTCGAAATACTGTGAGACCACAGCCTCATGGTCCATACAGGCCGACCTCGCTGATCGTCATGCCTGGCGCGCGGCTAAAGCCGGCGACCGCCGGCCGCGTGGCCAGGCTGGGGGAGATGATCAACATCACGAATGATCGAATTCGCGCTTTCACTGCATAACATTCGTCTCCGCGTCAGACTTGCACGAGTGGCCGAATGCTAGCACAACGCGCCATTTCGGCGCGGCACCTCGATCGCGGCCAGAGCGCTCGATCCGGACCGAAAGTGACGGCCGCAACCGGGGCGGCCGCGCGGGCAGCGAGTCAGCCGGCTGACCCTGCTACCCGCCGGATCCGGACCATCAGCGCTGCCGACGGAACGACCTGGCCGGAGATATAGGTAGACAGGCGCGAACGTGACGTGCCGATCCGCTCGGCGAACTCCCGTCGCGACAGGCCGGAGCTATCGACCAGGTCCCTGATCTCAGCTGCCACCTCGTTGCGCTCGGCAGCCCCGGCCTCGTCGCGGGCGCGGCTGACCACGCCTTCCAGCAGTTCGGCGGTGCCGTAGGGACGGACGAGGCTGAGTGCCTCGATGACCTGCTGCGCCACCGGCCCCCAGGGATCCGCATTGATAGCCCTGGCCAGCCGCCGCCAGTCCGGCAGAGTTCCGCGCTCGACCGCGGCGAGGATCCCCTCGAATGGCCAGGTCGCGACCGGATCCTCCGGCGAGGCCTCGAGGTTCCGGAACTTCAGGCCGGTCGTCATTGTGTCATCTCCACGGCCACGGACCGGCAGACGTCGGTGACGTTCTTCCAGTCCGTCCAGCGACGGTCGAGCTGCTTGTACTGGTCGAGCTGCCTGATCGTGCGAGCATCCGCGGGCCGCGGGTCCGCTAGCTGCCGTGCGAGCTGCGTCGCTACTCCCCGCGTCTCGCTGCCTCGCTGATCGGCGTAGTAGTCGTCAATGTTTCGCAAGACGTCCGCGGCGTGGGTAATGCCTGCGCGATCAGCCAGGGCAGCAACGTCGAGATAGTCCCGCACCTGATTGCGCCGGACAACCAGGTAGCCCTTGATCCGCAAGATCTCATCTGGCGTGGGAACCCGCAGGGTGTGCCCCGACGGCAGGGCGATCTCGGCGACCTCCAGCGGAACGCTTCGAATGAGCTGCCGCACGCCAGATTCAATGTCACCCAGCTCGCCCAGGATGATCTTGCCGGGAGTGACCCTGTTGGTAACCCAGCCCTCAGTGCCTTCGATCGCGTCAAGAACGGCATCGAAGCGAGCACTCAGATCGGCCAGCACATGATCATGGTCGAACGAAGAACGGTGATTAGCCCAGAGCGCCGCCGCCGAGTCCCCGACCAGTACTGAGTCAGGGACGATGTCCTGAAGACGAGCCGCAGACTCCAGCACGCGAAGCAGGTCAGGGCGCTGCAGGCCGGCCGCCTCGCGGTCGGCCTGACCTTTGCCCCGAGCCCGACCAGAGGCACCTTCGCGCACGCCGCCAGTGTATCAGATATGATACACCTTCACTAACACGGGCAGATGGTGGGTGAGGTGCCGGCCGCACGGCCGCAGCCGGTCCTTTCCGCGGTCAGGTCCTAGTCGCTGGCCTTGACGACGCCGATCGGGCAGGACACGCCGGTCCCGTGGTCCGGGCAGTACCCGTACGGGTTCTTGGCGTCGCTGAGGTACTGCTGGTGATAGTCCTCGGCGAAATAGAACTCGCTGGCCGGCACGATCTGAGTGGTGATCTCCCCGAAGCCGGCCCCGGTTAGCCGCTGCTGGTACATCGCCCGCGACTGCTCTGCTTCCTGCTGCTGCTCCGGCGACTGATAGAAGATCACCGAGCGGTACTGGCTGCCGACGTCGTTGCCCTGGCGCATGCCCTGGGTCGGGTCGTGCGACTCCCAGAACACCCGCAGCAGGTCGGCATAGCTCACCTTCGCCGGATCGAACACCACGCGCACGCTCTCGGCATGGCCGGTCCGGCCGCTGCATACTTCCTCGTATGTCGGGTTAGGCGTAAATCCGCCCTCGTATCCGACTGCGGTCGACACGACGCCCTGAGTCTGCCAGAAGTTCTTCTCCGCCCCCCAGAAGCAGCCGAGCGCGAACTCGGCGATCTGAGTGCCGTCCGGATAAGGCGGCGTCAGCGGCCCGCCCAGCACCTCATGCCGCTCCGGCACGCGTATTGCGGTGTCCCGGCCAGGCAGGGCGTCCTCAGCCGTGACCGGCTGACTCTTGTGGAAGCCGAAAATACTCACAGGTCCTCCTTCGGTCCGGCAGGCACAACCGGCGGCGGCGGCACCCTGTTCCCTCAGGGCGGGAACGCGCCGTCCGGGGCCAGTGCTTCCGACGCTACACGCCGCTGACGTTGAGAATCTGGCTGGCGGGGGGCGGCGTCGGCACCGGCACCGCGTTCCACTGCGAGTACGTCACCACCTGGCGGGGACTGCCGCCATTAGCGGCCTCCAGCGGGTAGTGCCAGGCTCGACGTGCTCACGTCCAGCGTGCTGCCGTCGGCTGCGCGCAGCACCCAGGTCCGCTGTCCGGCGACGGTCGCCTGGCCCGGCCGCGGTGAGCTTCGGGACCTGACCGGAGGTCAGCGGCGCCATCAGGCTCGTCATGCTGAGGTCACCGGTCAGCTGGCCGGCCTGCTGCGCCGACAGCCTGATCCACTTGCCGCAGACGAGCCCGCAGGCGCCCGCCGGCGCCTTCATCTCCTTGAGGAAGGCCTCGGTCGCCTTCACGTAGATCTTGCTGTCGACGGCGACGACCTGCGCTGACGCGCCATCCTGGGTAATCGTCCCGGCCATGTCGCCGTTCCGGCTGAGATTCAGGTCGATGCTCAGCGGCGTCCCGCTCTGCGACAGCTTGCCGGCGACGTGCACGCTGCTGGCGCTGCGCACCGAGGTCTGCATCGAGGACACCAGGCTGCGCGCGCTCGGCTCGCCGGCCGGGCTGGCAGCCGGGCTTGCCGCGCCGCTCGCGGAGCCGGCGGTGCTGCTCCCGCACGCGGCAACGGCCAGGACAGCGCAGCCCGCCAGGCCCGCACCGAGCACTCTGGCAGGCACCCCCATGACTGACCGCCCCCGGTTCCGAACCCGAATCCGCGGCCGCCCCGCCACCCCCGGCGCGGCCTGGCCGCCTGGCTCTGGCCCTACCCAGTCCGCTCGACGACGAACTCGCAGAGCGCCTCGAACGCGCCGCGGGCCGGCAGATCTGGCAGGCCGCCGATCAGCTCGAGCGCGCGCTCCGCCCACAGCCGGGTATCGGCCCTGGCCATTCCCATTGCCGGATGCGCGCGCAGCAGCGCGAGTGCCTCGGCGTGCAGGGCCGGGTCGCTGAGCTCGGGCAGCCGCAGCAGCTCCACCAGCCGTTCGTCGGCCGGGCCGGCTGAGCGCAGCGCATGCAGCATTGGCAGCGTGCGCACGCCTTCCCGCAGATCGGTGCCGGGCGTCTTGCCGGACTGGGCCGACTCGCTGGCCACGTCCAGGATGTCGTCGGACAGCTGGAAGGCCACGCCGATGGCCGCGCAGGCTGGCGTGATCCGCTCGATCACGCTGGCGGGCGCACCGGAGAACATGGCGCCGAACCGCCCGGCGGTGGCAATCAGCGATGCCGTCTTCTCGGTGACGACCTGCAGGTAATGCTCCAGCGGATCCTCGCCGGGCTGGCAGCCGACGGTCTCGGCGATCTGGCCGGAGACCAGCCGCGCGAACGTCTGCGCCTGAATCCTGATGGCGTCGGTGCCGAGATCGGCCAGAATCTCCGAGGCCCTGGCGAACAGGAAGTCACCGGTCAGGATGGCGACAGTATTTCCCCAGCGCGAGTTGGCGCTGTCGCTGCCGCGCCGGACGGCCGCCTCATCCATGACGTCGTCGTGATAGAGCGTCGCCAGGTGAGTCAGTTCCACCGCGACCGCGGCCGGAACGATGCGAGGATCGGAGGTGTTGCCGAACTGGGCCGCGAGCAGCACCAGGGTGGGCCGGAAGCGCTTGCCGCCTGCCTCCATGAGATGCGCGGCCGCATCACCCAGCACGGCCTGATGCGCCTTGGCGGCCGAGCGCAGGCCGTCCTCGACAAGCGCGAGGCCGTCCGCGACGTCGGACGCGAGCGCTGCGTCAGTGAGTTCCAGCGGAACAGCGGCAATCACGTGGGTCCCCTCATGGGCCGGCCGTTAACGCAGGGAGGCCAGTCATAGCTGAGGCTATCCTGCGGCCTTCCCCACGATATGCGGATAGCAGGGTAATGGCCGGCCCGCAATCCGGGCTAGCGGACGAATAGCTGGCTGGCGGCATGGTTCGCCAGGCTCAGCAGCGGCTGCGGGACCACGCCGAGCACCACGGTGGCAGCAGCGCCGATGGCGACTGCCAGGCCGGTGTACGCGCTCGGCCGGACGACGACAGGACCCTCGGCCTTGGGCTCGCTGAAGAACATCAGCACGATGACCCGGACGTACGGGAAGGCCAGGATCGCGCTGCTGATCACGCCGATGATGACCAGCGGCAGCGCGCCGCCCTGGATCGCGGCCTTGAAGACCGCGAACTTGCCGGTGAATCCGCTGGTCAGCGGGATGCCCGCGAAGGCGATGAGGAACAGCGCGAACACGCCCGCGATCAGCGGCGACCGCTTGCCGAGACCAGCCCAGCTGGACATGTGCGCGGCCTCGCCGCCGCGGTCGCGGACGAGCGTCACGATCGCGAACGCGCCGATGGTCGCGAAGCCGTACGCCGCGAGGTAGAACATGCTGCCCGACAGTCCGGCCGTGTTGGCTGCGACCACGCCGGTCAGGATGTAGCCAGCCTGGGCGATCGAGGAATAGGCCAGCAGCCGCTTCATGTCCGTCTGGGTGATCGCGATGATCGATCCGACCAGCATCGTGGCGATCGCGACCGCCCACATGGCCGGCCGCCAGTCCCACGTCAGCTGGCCGAATGCCACGTAGAACACGCGCAGCAGCGCACCGAAGGCAGCCACCAGCGTGCACGACGCCATCAGGGCGGTCACCGGCGTCGGCGCGCCCTGGTAGACGTCCGGCTTCCAGGCCTGGAACGGAACGGCGCCGATCTTGAAGAGCAGCCCGACGCCGAGCAGCGCCAGGCCCGCGTACAGAAGGCTGGACGACGCGGTGCCGGACTGCGCGGCGGTGGCGATCGCGGCCAGCTGGACCGACCCCGCGTAGCCGTACAGCATCGCGATGCCGAACAGGAAGATCGCCGAGGAGAAGGCACCGAGCAGGAAGTACTTCATGGCTGCTTCCTGCGACAGGAGCCGGCGCCGGCGGGCCAGGCCGCACAGCAGGTATAGCGGCAGGGACAGCACCTCGAGCGCGATGAACATCGTCAGCAGGTCATTGGCGGCCGGGAAGAGCAGCATGCCGCCGACGGCAAAGAGGGTCAGCGGATAGACCTCGGTGTGCGACAGCCCGGCCAGCAGCCCCTCGCGCTCCTCCGCGCTGCCGGGGACGGCCGCCGCCTGCGGCGTGAATGCGCTGACCTCGTGCGAGGACTCCGCGATCAGCAGCACGCTGACGAAGGCCAGGACGATGATCGTGCCCTGGATGAACAGGGTCGGCCGGTCGACGCCCACCGTCCCGATCGCGGCCACCGCGCCCGGCTTGCCGCCCGCGAAGATGGAACTGGTGGCGGCCAGCACGACGGTCAGCACGAATGCCCCGGCCAGGCTGCCCAGCGTCAGCGCGATGTGCATCGGCCGCCGCAGGTCCCTGGGCGCGAACGCCTCGATGAGCACGCCGACCAGCGCCGCCGCGAAGACCAGCAGCATCGGCGACAGCAGGCTCCACTCGATGTGCGGCGTAGCGATGGTCGGTGCGGCAGCCGCGACGATCCCGGTCACGCCGAGCTCCCTTGCTTGTGAATGGTCAGGGTCCGGCTGGCCGGACGGTGCTGGTGGTGCAGCAGGCTGGTGGTACTGGCGGCAGTGGCGGGCGCCGTCGCCGGATGCGGCGGTACCGGGTCAGTACTGTGCGTCCCGACCAGGGTGCTGTGAACCGCCGGGTTGATGATGTCCAGGACTGGCTTGGGGTAGACGCCGAGCACCACGATCAGCACGATCAGCGGGCCGACGGCCCATAGTTCGCGCGCCTTGAGGTCCGGCATGTTCGCGATCTCCTCGCGGACCGGGCCGGTCATCGTCCGCTGGTACATCCACAGGATGTAGATGGCGGCCAGGATGATGCCGACCGTTGCCAGGGCCGCGGCGACCTCGTACCGGGTGAAGGTACCGACCAGCACGAGAAACTCGCTGACGAAGGTCGACAGGCCGGGCAGCGACAGGCCGGCCAGGCCCGCGATCAGGAACAGCCCGGCAAGGACCGGGGCGACCTTCTGCACGCCGCCGTAGTCGGAGATGAGGTGCGACTTGCGCCGGGCCACCAGGAAGCCGGCCAGGATGAACAGCGCGCCGGTGGCAAAGCCGTGGTTGACCATGTACAGCGTCGCGCCGGTCTGACCCTCGCTGGTCATCGCGAAGATGCCCAGGGTGATCAGCCCCATGTGCGACACGGATGTGTAGGCGATCAGCCGCTTCATGTCGCGCTGGCCGATGGCAACGATCGCCCCGTACAGGATGCCGATGACGGCCAGGACCAGGACCAGCGGCGTGAAGTAGTGCGCCCCGTTCGGGAACAGGTCCAGGCAGTACCGGATCATGCCGAAGGTGCCGACCTTGTCCAGCACGCCCACCAGGATCACCGCCGCCCCCGGCTGAGCCGACGCCGCCGCGTCCGGGAGCCAGGTGTGGAACGGGAACACCGGCGCCTTGATCGCGAACGCGATGAAGAAGCCGAGGAACAGCCACCGCTGCGTGGTCGGGCTCAGCGTCAGGTGGCTGAGCTGCGTGAACAGGAACGTGCCCTGGTGGCCGCCGTGCGTGGACTCGACGTACAGCGCGATCACCGCGACGAGCATCAGCAGGCCGCCGAGGAGGCTGTAGAGCAGGAACTTGACGGCCGCGTACTGCCGCTGCCCGACGCCGTAGCTCCCGATCATGAAATACATCGGGACCAGCATGGCCTCGAAGAACACGTAGAACAGGAAGACGTCGGTGGCCGCGAAGACCCCGATCATCATCGTCTCGAGCACCAGCATCATGGCGAAATAGGACTTCGCGCTGCGCTGCCGCCCTGCCGGGCGCGATGCGGCGGCGACCGCCGGGGTGTCCGTGCCCGCGCCCGCGCCGGGGCCGGCCTCACCGGCGGAGCCGGGCGTCGCGGCGGCCGTGAGGCTCTCGACGTCGTTCCAGGAGGCCAGGATGACGACTGGCATCAGCACGGTGGTCATCAGGATCAGCACCAGCGCGATGCCGTCGACGCCTACGGCGTAGTGCACGCCGAACTGCGGGATCCACTGGTAAACCTGCTGGAACTGGAACCGGGGTCCGCCGTCGGAGTACTTCACCGCGATCACGATCGACAGTGCCAGCGTGATCAGCGTGAAGACCAGCGCGATCCGCTTGACCAGCAGATCGCGGGCGCGCCGGTCGGCCACGCTGCCGGGCGCCGACCTGCCGGGCGTCAGCGCGAGCACGAGCGCGCCGGCCAGCGGGACCGCGCCCATGACCGTCAGCCAGGGGAAATTGCTCATCAGATCCGCAGCCTCACCAGCTCTAGAGCCTCACCAGCAGGAACGCGCCGACCAGCAGCACCGCTCCGACCAGCATGGACAGCGCGTACGAGCGGACAAAGCCGGACTGCACCCTGCGCAGCCGCCCCGATGATCCGCCGAAGGTGGCCGCGACGGTGTTGACAAGTCCGTCCACGCCGCGGTTGTCGAAGTACACCGACAGCCTGGTCAGCCACTGACCCGGCCGCATGAGCAGGCTCTCGTTGACCGCATCGCCGTACAGGTCCTTGCGGGCGGCCACGGTGACCGGGCTGCCGGCAGGCGCGACCACAGGTACCTCCCGCCGGCCGAACAGGAGCCAGGCGATGCCGATGCCGACGACAACGAGGCCCAGTGCCGCGATGCCGGCCGGAGTCCAGATCCCGTGCGAGGTCGGCGGCACGCCGGTCACCGGGCCGAGGAAGTTCAGCAGGCGGTTGCTGAGGATGAGGAAGCCGCCAGCGCAGACCGAGCCGATGGCCAGCACGATCATCGGTCCCGTCATCACCGGCGGCGCCTCGTGCGGGTGCACCTTATCGTCCCAGCGGCGCTCGCCGGCGAAGGTCATGAACATGAGCCTGGTCATGTAGAACGCGGTGACGCCAGCGCCGATCAGGGCCGCGGTACCGAGCAGCGCCCCGGAAGTGCCGCCCTTGGCGAACGCCGCGTCGATGATCGGGTCCTTGGTAAAGAAGCCGGACAGCGGCGGGACCCCGATGATCGCCAGGTAGCCGAGCCCGAAGGTCACGGCCGTGATCGGCATCACCCTGGCGAGGCCGCCGAAGCGGCGCATGTCGACCTCGTCGTCCATCTCGTGCTTGACCGACCCGGCCCCGAGGAACATCCCGGCCTTGAAGAAGCCGTGCGCGAGCAGATGCGCGATAGCGAACACGTACCCGGCCGGGCCGAGTCCGGCGGCGAGCATCATGTAGCCGATCTGGCTCATGGTCGATCCGGCCAGCACCTTCTTGATGTCGTCCTTGGCGCACCCGATGATCGCGCCGAACATCAGCGTGACGGCGCCGACGATGGCGACGGCAATGCGCGCGCCCGCCGACAGGTCGAAGATCGGCGCCGACCTGACGATCAGGTACACGCCCGCGGTCACCATCGTCGCCGCATGGATCAGGGCCGACACGGGGGTCGGGCCTTCCATCGCGTCCAGGAGCCAGGACTGCAGCGGCACCTGGGCCGACTTGCCGCACGCGCCGAGCAGCAGGAGCAGCCCGATGGCGAGGACCACGCCGTGGCTGGCCGAGTGCACCGAGCCGAACACGCCGGTGAAGGTGACGGAGCCGAACTGCTGGAACATCAGCATGATGGCGAGCGAGAGCCCGACGTCGCCGACGCGGTTGGCGATGAAGGCCTTCTTGGCCGCGACCGCAGCCGCCGGCTTGTACTGCCAGAACCCGATGAGCAGGTAGGAGGCCAGGCCCACGCCCTCCCACCCGGCGTACAGGCCGAGGTAGTTGTTCGCCAGGACCAGCAGCAGCATGGCCGCCAGGAACAGGTTCATGTAGCCGAAGAACCGGCGCCGCTCGGGGTCGTTCGACATGTAGCCGACCGCGAAGATGTGGATCAGCGAGCCAACCCCGGTGATCAGCAGCACGAAGCAGATCGACAGCTGGTCAAGCTGCAGGCCCAGCGGAATCTGGAACCGGCCGACGTTGATCCACTGGAACATGATCAGGAACCGGGAGCGCTGCGCGGCCGGGTAGCCGAGCATCTGCACGTACGCGGCCACCGCGTAGGCGAAGGCAAGAACGGGCATGGCCACCCCGACCAGGTGGCCCCAGCGGTTGGTCCGCTTGCCGCCCAGCAGCAGGATGACGGCCCCCGCCAGCGGGAGCGCGAGCAGCAGCCAGGCAGCGTCCTGGATTCCGGTGGCGTGCAGGCTCGGAATCGCCGCTAGTTCAGGCACGCGCGCAGCGTGGGCTGAGCCGGTCATGGCTCCCTTTCGGTCAGTACTTCATCAGGTTCGCGTCGTCCACCGACGAGGACCTGCGGGCTCGGAAAATGGACGTCAGGATCGCGAGCCCGACGACAACCTCGGCAGCGGCCACCACCATCACGAAGAAGGCAATCACCTGGCCGTCGAGCGCGTTGTGCATCCGCGCGAACGTCACGAACGCCAGGTTTGCCGCGTTGAGCATGAGCTCGACGCACATGAAGATGACGATCGCGTTCCGCCGGACGAGCACGCCGACGGCGCCGATCACGAACAAGATCACTGACAGGGTGATGAAGTGAGCGGGGGAAACCACTACTCGTCCCCTTCTGCGGAGGTGCTGCTGCCGGGCGGCAGTGCCGGGGCGTCACCGCGACCGGACTGGACGCCGCTGATGACCTCGCTGACGGACAGCTCAGACTGGCTGCCGTCCGGCAGCAGGGCCGGCATGTGGACGCCGTTGTGCCGGGCATAGGTGCCGGGCCCCGGCAGCGGTGCCGGCCTGCCGCCGGCCACCCGCGCGGTCATGAGGTCGCGCTGAGTCGCCTTGGGCCGGATGCGCTCGCGGTGCGCCAGCACCATGGCGCCGATCGCCGCGGTGATGAGCAGGGCGCTGGTGATCTCGAACGGGTAGAGGTACTTGGTGAAGATGAGGTTTGCCAGCGCCGACACGTTCGAGTCGCCGAACTTCGGGCTGCTCTTCGTCGTCGGGCCGATCACCGCATGTCCGACGACGAGGCTGAGCAGCACCAGCATCGCGATGCCGGACAGCGCCGCCCACATCCGCTGGCCGCGGATAGTCTCGATGATCGAGTCAGCAGCGCTGATTCCGACGATCATGAGCACGAACAGGAACAGCATCAGCACTGCGCCGGTGTAGACGATGACCTGCACGAAGGCGAGGAACGGCGCACCTTCCATGCCGTAGAAGACGGCCAGCGAGAGCATCACCACCGCGAGCATCAGCGCGCAGTGAACGGCCTTGCGGGCGAGCACCAGCCCGATCGCCGCGCCGACTGAGGCAATCGTCAGCACCCAGTAGGCCAGCAGCCTGGTGGTCTCGGCTGCCGATCCGGCCAGGATCAGCGAATGAGTTCCCGTCACTGCACATCTCCCTGGCCGCCTTGCTCCGGCCAGTCCTGCACCGGGCCCTCCTCGACAGGATTGCGCTGATCCTGGTCGGGCTGGCTGGCGGCGAGCATCGCGCCGAGCGAGTAGTAGTCCTCCTCGGTCTCGCCGAGCCGCATCGGGTGCGGCGGGGCTTCCATGCCCGGCTGCAGCGGCGCGACCAGCTGCTCTTTAGTCCAGATCAGGGCTTCCCTGCTGTCGTCGGCCAGCTCGTAGTCGTTCGTCATGGTCAGCGCCCTGGTCGGGCAGGCCTCGATGCACAGCCCGCACAGGATGCAGCGCAGGTAGTTGATCTGGTAGACGCGCCCGTAGCGCTCACCCGGCGAGTACCGCTCCTCCGGGGTGTTGTCAGCGCCCTCGACGTAGATGGCGTCGGCCGGGCAGGCCCACGCGCACAGCTCGCAGCCGATGCACTTCTCCAGCCCGTCCGGCCAGCGGTTGAGCTGGTGGCGGCCGTGGAACCGGGGCGCGGTCGGGAGCTTCTCCTCCGGGTACTGGACGGTGTCGACCTTCTGGAACATCGTCTTGAAGGTGACACCGAACCCCTTGACGGAGCCGAGAAAATCAGGCACCAGTGACCTCCTTCGCGCCGCCGTCACTGCCGGAAGCGCTGTCATCGCCGGTCACCGCGGCCAGGGCTGCCTCGCCCGGGCGCCCCGCCCCGATGCCGTGGTAGTGCGGCAGGTCAAGTGCCGGGGTCGGGAACGAGGCCGACGAGGCCGGGCGGCCAGTCGCCGCGAGCTCGTCCTGCGCCTCATCAGCCTGCCGGTCGGCTCGCTGCCCGGACGACTCCCAGCGCCACAGCAGCGCCAGCAGGACGACGATGATCGCGCCGGCGATGATGTAAACCGCCGGGCTGCCGCCCTGCCGCCGGTACACCCGCGCGGTCGCCACGATGAGCGTCCAGGCGAGTGCTGACGGGATGAGGACCTTCCAGCCCAGGCGCATCAGCTGGTCGTAGCGTACGCGCGGCAGCGAGGCCCGCAGCCAGAAGAACACGAAGATGAAGCCGAGCACCTTGGCCAGGAACCACAGCACCGGCCACCAGCCGCTGTCCGCGCCCGACCACACGCTGATCGGCCACGGCGCCCGCCAGCCGCCGAGGAACAGCGTGGTGGCCAGCGCGGAGACGGTGATGACGCTGACGTACTCGGCCAGCTGCAGCATCGCGAACTTCAGCGAGGAGTACTCGGTGTGATAGCCGCCCACCAGCTCGCCCTCGCCCTCGGGCAGGTCGAACGGGATGCGGTTGGTCTCGCCGACCATGGTGACGAGATAGATGAGGAACGAGGGGAGCAGCAGGACCGCGAACCACGAGGGCCAGTGCCAGATGTAGCCGAAGAAATGGAACGCCGGGCCGTGGATCTGCGCGGCAACGATCTGCGAGGTGGACAGCGAGCCCGCGTACAGGAAGACCGGGACGAACGACAGGCCCATCGCGATCTCGTAGCTGATCACCTGAGCCGACGACCGCAGTCCGCCGAGCAGCGAGTAGGGCGAGTTCGCCGACCAGCCGGACAGCACGATCCCGTACACGCCGAGCGAGCTCATCGCCAGCAGCAGCAGGACGGCGACCGGCAGGTCAGTGAGCTGCAGCGGGGTCCGCACCCCGCCGATCGAGACGATCGGCCCCCACGGGATCACCGCGAAGCCGATGAAGGCCGGGATGACCGAGATCGCGGGCGCGATCATGAACACGAGCCTGTCGACGCCGCGCGGCACGATGTCTTCCATCAGCGCGAGCTTGATGCCGTCCATCAGGGACTGCAGCAGGCCGAACTTCCCGGCCCGGTTAGGGCCGGAACGGTTCTGCATGCGGCCGAGGATCCGGCGCTCAGCCCAGATGGCCATCAGGGTCGTGAGCATCAGGAACAGGAAGATGATGAGGACCTTGATGATGACAATCCACCACGGGTCGTGCCCGAAGCTGGCCAGCGTCGGCACATTGCTGGCCGGGGTCGTGGCTGCGAGCCCCGTCATCGCGCGCTCCTCACCGATACGACGCTGCCGTGGCCGGCCCGCAGTTCGCGGCGGACAGCGCTGCCAGCCGAGTTGGCCGGCAGCCAGACGACCCGGTCAGGCATATCAGCGATCTCCACGGGAACAGTGATCTCACCGTGACCGGTCGCCACGGTGATCTTGCCGCCGTCGCCCGTGCCGGCCTCGGCCGCAGTCGAGGCCGACAGCAGCGCCACGGCTGTGCGCGCCGTGCCGGCCAGATTCGGCTCGCCGTCCTGCAGCCGGCCCGCGTCGAGGAGATTATGCCAGGTGGCCAGCAGCGCGGTGCCCGGGCCCGGATGAGCGAGCCCGAGCTGGCTCACCTGGCCCGCGGGTGCCTGCGGCCCGGCCGCCGGCGTCGGGCTCGGCGACAGTGCGGGCGACTGGGTGAGAACGGTGATCTCCCGCCGCACCGACGCGATGTCGGGCAGCCCGAGGTGCACATCCATCTCGTCGGCAAGAGCCGCGAGCACGTCAAGGTCCGTGCGAACCGGCACCGACAGCGCAGCGGGGAACGAGCCGGGACGGCCCTCCCAGTTCACGAACGTGCCGGCCTTCTCCGCCACGACGGCGACAGGGAAGACCACGTCGGCGCGGTCGGTCACCGCGCTGACGCGCTGCTCCAGGCTCACGACGAACTCGGCGGCCTCGATCGCGGCCAGCGCGGCCGCCGGATCGGGCAGGTCGGCGGGGTCGACGGCACCGATCAGCAGCGCCTCGATGTCTCCGGCAGCCGTGGCGGCAAGTATCTCGCTGGTGCCGAAGCCAGGGTCGCCGGGGAGCGAGCCGACCCCCCAGACCCGGGCGACCTCGGCGCTGACCGCCGCCGTGCCGATCCGCCGGCCGCCGGGCAGCAGGTTCGGCAGGGCACCGGCCTCGATCGCGCCCCGCTCGCCGGCCCGGCGCGGGATCCAGGCCAGCCGGGCACCGGTCTGGCTGGCCAGCCAGGCGGCGGCCGACAGCGCACCGGGAACCTCGGCCAGCCGCTCGCCCGCCAGGATGACCGCGCCGGGCTGGCGCAGGGCGCGGGCTGCGGCGGAATCCGCGTCGGCAGCCGCCAGCGCCGTCAGGGCCGCAGCCTCCCCGCCGGGCACCGTGGGCAGCAGCGTGCCGGACAGCTTGGCCAGGCCGCGGCTGGCGAGGGCGGCGAGTGAGTAGACCGGCAGCCCGCGAGTCCGCACCGCCTTGCGCAGCCGCAGGAACACGATCGGGCACTCGTCCTCGGGCTCGAATCCGGCCAGCAGCACCGCCGGCGCGTGCTGCAGATCGGAGTAGGTGACGTCGATCCGGCCGACCACGTGGTCGGCCAGGAACTGCAGTTCCTCGGCCGAGTGCGGCCTGGCCCGCATGTCGATGTCGTTCGTGGCCAGCGCCACCCTGGCGAACTTGGCGTAGGCGTAGGAGTCCTCGAGGGTGAGGCGGCCGCCCGGAAGCACGCCAGCCCGGCCGCGCGCGGCCAGCAGCCCGCGGGCCGCAGCAGACAGCGCCTCGGGCCAGGAGGCAGGCTGAAGCACGCCGGCGGGGTCGCGGACGAGCGGCGAGACCAGCCGGTCAGGCTGGGTCGCGTAGGTGAACGCCCACCGGCCCTTGTCGCAGTTCCACTCCTCGTTGACCTCCGGGTCGTTGCCCGCCAGCCTCCTGGTCACCGCGCCGCGCCGGTGGTCGGTGCGCTGGCGGCAGCCGGCCGCGCAGTGCTCGCACACGCTCGGGGTGGACACCAGGTCGAACGGCCGCGCCCGGAACCGGTAGGACGCGCCGGTCAGCGCCCCGACCGGGCAGATCTGCACGGTGTTGCCGGAGAAGTACGAGTCGAACGGCACGCCCTCGGCGACGCCGACCTGCTCGTGCGGGCCCCGGTCGAGCAGCTCAATCAGCGGGTCACCGGGGATCTGGTCGGCGAACCTGGTGCACCGCGCGCACTGGATGCAGCGCTCGCGGTCGAGCAGTACCTGGGAGGACAGTGCGATCGGCTTCGGGAAGGTTCGCTTCGTCCCGTCGAACCTGGTCTCGCCCTGCCCGGTCGACATGGCCTGGTTCTGCAGCGGGCACTCGCCGCCCTTGTCGCACATCGGGCAGTCGAGCGGGTGGTTGACCAGCAGCAGCTCCATCATGCCGCGCTGGGCCTTCTCCGCGATCGCCGACGTCAGCTGGGTGCGGACCACCATGCCGTCGGTCACCGTGGTGGTGCACGAGGCCGGCGGCTTGGGCTGGCCCTCGACCTGAACCAGGCACTGACGGCAGGCGCCGATGGGGTCAAGCAGCGGGTGATCGCAGAACCGCGGGATCTGGATGCCCAGCTGCTCGGCAGCCCGGATGATCAGGGTGCCCTTGGGCACCCTGATCTCGAAGCCGTCAATGGTGACCTTGACGCCGTCGGCCGGCCCGGCGATCTCCGCGGTCGCGGGCGCGGCTGCTGCCGGGGCAGGCGGATTCGCCTCGGGCCCGGTGTGCTGCGGAGCGGTGACCGGCGGCTGCGGATCGGGCGCGCTTGACGGGGTCTGCTCTGTCATCGGGCCGTCTCCAACGCGAAGAGTGTCGATGCGGCGGGATCGAACGGGCAGCCGCCGAGCCGCTGGTGCTCGATGTACTCATCCCGGAAGTACTTGATCGACGATGCGACTGGCGCCTGGATCGAGTCGCCGAGCGCGCAGAAGGCGCGGCCGGTGATGTTGTCGCAGATGTCCAGGAGCTTGTCCAGGTCGGACTCGGTCCCGTCACCGCGCTCCAGCCGCTGCAGGAGCTGGCGGACCCAGAAGCTGCCCTCGCGGCACGGCGTGCACTTGCCGCAGGACTCGTGCTCATAGAACTGGATCCAGCGCAGCACGACCCGGACCACGCAGGTCGTGTCGTCGAACAGCTGAATGGACCGGGTGCCGAGCATGGAGCCGGCCGCGGCCACCGACTCATAGTCCAGCGGGACGTCCAGGTGCTGGTCGGTGAACAGCGGCGTGGACGAGCCGCCCGGCGTCCAGAACTTCAGCTCGTGGCCGGCCCTGATGCCGCCCGCCAGCCCGAGCAGCTCGCGCAGGGTGGTGCCGAGCGGCGCCTCGTACTGGCCGGGCGTGGTGACGTGACCGGACAGCGAGAACAGTCCGAAGCCCTTGGATTTCTCGGTGCCGAAGCGGGTGAACTCCGCCGCCCCGTACTGCAGGATGTACGGCACCGTGGCGATGGACTCGACGTTGTTGACCACCGTCGGGCAGGCGTACAGGCCCGCTACCGCCGGGAACGGCGGCTTGAGGCGGGGCTGCCCGCGCAGGCCCTCCAGTGAGTCAAGCAGGGCCGTTTCCTCGCCGCAGATGTACGCGCCCGCGCCGGAGTGCACGACAACGTCGAGGCTGAGCTCGGAGCCGAGAATCTTCTCGCCGAGGTAGCCGGCCTCGTAGGCCTCGGCGACGGCGAGCTGAAGCCGCCTGGCCACGTGCAGCGCCTCGCCGCGCACGTAGATGAACGCCTTGTCGGCGCGGATCGCGTAGCAGGCGATGACGATGCCCTCGATCAGCGCCTGCGGGTTGTTCAGCATCGTCGGCATGTCCTTGCAGGCGCCCGGCTCGGACTCGTCGGCGTTGACCACCAGGTAGTGCGGCTTGCCATCGCCCTGCGGGATGAATCCCCACTTGACGCCCGTCGGGAAGCCAGCACCGCCGCGGCCGCGCAGCGCCGAGTCCTTGAGCGTCTGAATCACCTGGTCCGGGTCCATGGCCAGGGCCCTGGGCAGCGCCTGATAGCCGCCGGTGCGCTTGTACCCGTCGAGCGTGAACGAGTCAGCCTCGTCCCAGTGCGCGCTCAGCTCGGGGATCAGGATCGTGCTCACTGCGTTCCTCCCGCGGCGCTTGGCTCGCCGTCAGGCGTCCAGCCCTGCTCCTTCGCGATGCGCAGGCCCGCCAGCGTGGGCGCGCCGGCCGTACTGCCCTCTGCGGCCTGGCCGTCGGTGAAGCCGGCCAGGATCTTCGACGCCTGCTTCCAGGTGCACAGCCGCGGCGCGCCCCTGGTGGGCCTGACCTCGGCGCCGGTGCGCAGGCCGTCCACCAGATCGCGGGCGGACTGCGGCGTCATGTTGTCGAAGAACTCCCAGTTCACCATCACGACCGGGGCGTAATCGCAGGCCGCGTTGCACTCCACGTGCTCGACGCTGACCTTCCCGTCGCCGGTCGGCTCGTCCACGGCGACGCCAAGGTGCTCGGTCAGGTCAGCGAGGATGGCGTCGCCGCCCATCACGGCGCACAGGGCCGTCGTGCAGACACCGACGTGATACTCGCCGACCGGCTTGCGCTTGTACATGGTGTAGAAGGAGACCACCCCGGTGACATCGGCCTCGGTCAGACCGAGCTGCCCGGCGCAGAACTCGATGCCGTCCTGCGACACGTAGCCTTCCTCCGACTGCACCAGGTGCAGCAGCGGCAGCAGGGCCGAGCGCGGCCGGGGATACCGGCCGATGATCTCGGCTGCCCGCGGCGCAAGCCGGGCGCGTGCCTCCTCGCTCAGCGCCATTACCTGTCCACGCCTCCCATCACGGGATCGATGCTCGCCACGGCGGCGATGACGTCGGCGATCAGGCCGCCCTCGCTCATCGCCGAGACTGCCTGCAGGTTGGTGAAGGACGGATCCCTGAAGTGCACCCGGTAGGGCCGCGTGCCGCCGTCGCTGACGGCGTGGCAGCCGAGCTCGCCGCGCGGCGACTCGACGGCCGTGTACACCTGCCCGGCCGGCACCCGGAAGCCCTCCGTGACCAGCTTGAAGTGGTGGATCAGGGCTTCCATCGACTGGCTCATGATGTGCGCGATGTGATCAGGGGAGTTGCCCATGCCGTCCGGCCCGAGCGCGAGCTTGGCCGGCCAGCCGATCTTCGCGTCGCCGATCATCACCGGGTCGGCGCCGGGGCGCCCGCCGGCCAGCCGGTCGACGCACTGCTCGATGATGCGCAGCGACTGGTCCATCTCGTCCATCCGGACCAGGTACCGGCCGTACACGTCGGCGCTCTGCTGCGTCGCCACGTCGAACTCGTAGGTCTCGTAGCCGCAGTACGGCTGGCTCTTGCGCAGGTCCCAGGGCAGTCCGGCGGCCCGCAGGATCGGGCCGGTCACGCCAAGCGACATGCAGCCGGTCACGTCGAGATAGGCGACGTTCCTGGTCCTGGCCAGGTACACCGGAGCCTTGTCCAGCAGCGCCCGGATCTCGCCGAGCAGGCCGGGCATGATCTGCACGTAGTGCCGCAGCCGCTCGATCGCGCCGGCCGGCAGGTCCTGAGACACGCCGCCGGGCCGGATGAACGCGTGGTTCATCCGCAGGCCGGTGATGAGCTCGAGCAGGTCGAGCGTCTTCTCCCGCTCGCGCATCCCGTAGATGAAGATGGTGGTCGCCCCGAGCTCAAGCCCGAACGTGCCGATGGCGGTCAGGTGCGACGAGATGCGGTTCAGCTCCATCAGCAGCACCCGGATGATGGAAGCCCGCTCCGGGATCTCCGCCTCGACGCCGAGCAGCCTCTCCACCGACAGGCAGTAGGCGGTCTCGTTGAACAGCGGCGCCAGGTAGTCCATCCGGGTGCAGAACGTGACGCCCTGCGTCCAGGTACGGAACTCCATATTCTTCTCGATGCCGGTATGCAGGTATCCGATCACCGGCCGCAGCTCGCTCACGGTCTCGCCGTCGAGCGTCAGGACCAGCCGCAGCACCCCGTGCGTCGACGGGTGCTGCGGGCCCATGTTGACGACCATGCGCTCGTCGCTGCCGTGCTCATCGCCCGCGGCGCCGGCCGTGACGATCTCGTCCCAGTCGCCGCCGGCCACGTTGTAGACGCGGCCCTCGGCGTCGTAGTCAGCCGCCGCGCCGTAGCCGTCGCCTGCGTCGGCCGTGCTCCCCTGTCCTGGGCTGTCCCGGGCTGAACTGTCCTGGGCTGGCTGATGGTCTGCAGGAGCGGTCATTCGTACGCCCTCCGCTCGTCGGGCGGCGGGATGGTCGCGCCGCGGTACTCCACCGGGATGCCGCCGAGCGGATAGTCCTTCCGCTGCGGGTGCCCGCGCCAGTCGTCCGGCATCTCGATCCTGGTCAGCGCGGGGTGGCCGTCGAAGATCAGGCCGAAGAAGTCCCAGGTCTCCCGCTCGTGGAAATCGCAGGTGGGGTAGACGCCCACCAGGGACGGGACATGCGGGTCGGCGTCCGGCGCGGTGACCTCCAGCCGCAGCCTGCGATTGTGCGTGATCGACAGCAGGTGGTAGACGGCGTGCAGCTCGGCGCCCGCCTCGGCGGGGTAGTGCACGCCGGACACGCCGAGGCACATCTCGAACGCAAGCGACGGATCGTCGCGCAGCCGGGACGCGACGACGGGCAGCTGCTCCCGGCGGACGTAGTAAGTAAGGTCGCCGCTGGCGACGATGACCTGCTCGACCGCAGCGCCGAGGCTCGTGCCGGCCGCGGCCAGCGAGGCCTCAAGCCGGTCAGTCACCTCGTCGAAGTACGAGCCGTACGGCCGCGGGCTGGCCAGCCTCGGCGGGCGGCGGACCTGCAGGCCGCCGTAGCCGGAAGTGTCGCCGGTGGCGGACGCTCCGAACATGCCGGTCCGCGCCACCTGCTCGGCCAGGCGCTCCCGGCCCGCCACTGCCGCGGGGTCCGGCGCGGGCACGGGCTTATTACCCTGCTCGCTGTCGCCCTGGCCGGGCTGTGCCGGTCCGCTCATCGGGTTCCGCCAGGGGTGGGACCCTGCGCCGGCTGGTCCAGCAGGCCCAGGTCCGGCCGGCCGCCGGGATGCACCTGCCCGGAACCGGCGGGGCCGCCGACGGCCAGCGGCAGCCGGCGGAGCCTGGCCTCCTCCAGCTCGGTCACCTCGCGCTCCCGGTTGACGCCGAGCTTCATGTTCTGGATCTTGTCGTGCAGTTTCACGATCGCGTCGATCAGCATCTCCGGCCGCGGCGGGCAGCCGGGCAGGTAGATGTCCACCGGCACGATGTGGTCAACGCCCTGGACGATGGCGTAGTTGTTGAACATGCCGCCGCTGGAGGCGCAGACGCCCATCGAGATGACCCACTTGGGCTCGGACATCTGGTCGTAGATCTGCCGGAGGACGGGCGCCATCTTCTGGCTGACCCGGCCGGCCACGATCATCAGGTCGGCCTGGCGCGGCGTGTTCGAGGCCCGCTCCATGCCGAACCTCGCCAGGTCGTGCCGGGGGCCGCCGGTCGCCATCAGCTCGATCGCGCAGCAGGCAAGACCGAAGGTGGCCGGCCAGACCGAGCTCTTGCGCGCGTAGCCGGCCAGCTTCTCGACGCTCGTCAGCAGGACGCCCGCTGGCAGCTTCTCTTCAATTCCCATGGCTTAATCCCACTCCAGCCCGCCGCGGCGCCACACGTAGGCGTACGCGACCAGGACCGTGGCGATAAAGGTGACCATCTCCACCAGCCCGAAGACGCCGAGCTTGTCGAAGTACACGGCCCACGGGTACAGGAAGATGATCTCGATGTCGAAGATGATGAACAGCATCGCCGTCAGGTAGTACTTGACCGGGAACCTGATGCCCTGCGGCTGCCTGGTCGGCTCGATGCCGCACTCGTAAGCCTCGAGCTTGGCCCGGTTCCACCGCTTCGGGCCGGACAGCGAGCCTGCGACGAGCGAGAAGACGGCGAAGAGCGCTGCGAGGATGCCGAGCAGCAGAATCGGCACGTAGAGGCTCATTGCCACCTCACCCCCTTTATCCGGATCAGCACAATGTCAGTAGTCATCGGTTGGTTAGCCGGCTAAGCCGCGGGCGTCATCTTAGACACCGCGTTCAGCAGGCGGTCCACGGCGTCGCCGCCCTTGGTCTCGGTCAGGTTGCCGAGCAGCTTCATGGTGAAGCGCATCACGGCCGGGCGCTTCACGCCGTGCCTGGTGCAGAACTGCATGACCGACGGCTTGCCGATGAGGTCGACGAAGACCCGGCCGAGAGTGTAGTAGCCGCCGTAGGCGTCCTTGAGCTGGCGCGGGTACGTCTGCAGTACCCGCTCGCGGCCGTCAGCCGTGGGCCGGGCGAGCGCCTGGGTGATCACCCGGGCGGCGGTCTCGCCGGACTCGAGCGCGTAGCCGATGCCCTCGCCGTTGAACGGGTTCACCATGCCGCCGGCATCGCCAACCAGCAGCAGTCCCCTGGTGTAATGCGGCGTCCGGTTGAATCCCATCGGCAGCGCGGCGCCGCGCACCGGCTGGGTCCGGTTCTCCTCGGTGAAGCCCCACTCGGGCGGCATGGCCCCGAGCCACTTGCGCAGCAGCTCGCGGTAGTCAATCTCGCCGAAGCCGGACGAGGTGTTCAGCAGGCCGAGCCCGACATTGGACGTGCCGTCGCCCATGCCGAAGATCCAGCCGTATCCGGGCAGCAGGGACGTGCCGTCCCACAGGTCCAGCCACGCCTCGAGGTAGTTATCGTCGTGCCGGGGCGAGGTGTAATAGGTGCGGACGGCAACTCCGAGCGGGCGGTCGTCGCGCTTGTGCAGCCCCATCGAGACCGACAGCCGGGAGGAGTTGCCGTCGGCGGCTACCACCAGCGGTGCGCGGAACTGCCGGCCGTCCTTTGCCGTCACGCCGGTGATGCGCCCGGTCCGGTCATCAATCACCGGTCCGGTCACGTTGACACCCTCCAGCAGGCGCACGCCGGCCTTCTCCGCGTGCCTGGCCAGGATCTGGTCGAAGTCGGTCCTGGTGCGCACGAGACCGTAGCCCGGATAGCTGGACAGCTCCGGCCAGTCCAGCTCGATGCGGCCGCCGCCGCCGATGATCCGCAGACCCCGGTTACGCAGCCAGCCTTCGCTCTCAGGCGTTGGCACGCCCATGCCGGTCAGCGCCTTGACCGCGCGGGGAGTGAGGCCGTCGCCGCAGACTTTCTCGCGCGGGAAGCTGGTCTTCTCCAGCATCAGCACGTCCAGGCCCGCCGTCGCCAGGTAATAGGAGACAGCTGAGCCGGACGGCCCGGCGCCGACGACGATGACATCGGCAATCTCGGCTGCCTCGCCCGGCCTCTTGCGGCTGGCCGCAGGCGCGCCGGAACGCGCCGCACCGACCAGCTCGTGCTGAGGGGCCTGGTCTGGCGTGCCGGCGGGGGGTGCTTGCTCGGTCACGGACCCGTCCTGATCTGTCTTGTGAACCTCTTCACAAGAGCTTCGTTGTCGCAGTCTAGTCCTGGCAGGGTGGCCTGCGTTTCGCCGCCCCGCGCTCGCGGCCGGCCCCGGTCACCGCACACTCAGCCAGCGGACCGTAGCGGTGTCCTGAGCGGCTGCGTTCCCGTTCTCAGTCTTCATTTTTGCACTTCCGGGCGCTAGCCGGGACGCCGCGCCTCATGGAGCGCGACGACCCCGAGAGTGAGGTTCCGCCAGCTCACGCCCGACCAGCCGGCGGCCGCGATCTGCCCGGCCAGCACCTGCTGCGCGGGCCAGCCCACGATCGACTCGGCCAGGTAGTCATAGGCCTCCGCATTGCCGGACAGCCGCCTGGCGACTACCGGGAGCGCGCGGGTCAGGTACTGCTCATAGACCGCGTTCAGCCGCCGCATCGGCAGGTGACTGAACTCGCAGATCACCAGCCGGCCGCCGGGCCTGGTGACGCGCAGCAGCTCGGCCAGCGCCTGCCCGGTGTCCGCCACGTTGCGCAGGCCGAACGAGATCGTCACGACATCGAAGGCAGCATCGCCGAAGGGCAGCGCGAGCGCGTCGCCGGCCACGAACTTCAGGCCTGCCGCGGGCTTGCGGGCGCCCGCGGACAGCATCCCGAGGGAGAAGTCACAGGCGACGCACCGCGCGCCCGCCGCCGTGAAGGCCCGCGACGAGGTGCCAGTGCCCGCCGCCAGGTCCAGCACGACCTGCCCCGGCCCGGCACCGACAGCCCTGGCGACGATCCTGCGCCAGCGCCGGTCCATGCCCAGCGACAGGGCGTCATTCAGCAGGTCGTAGCGGTCGGCCACCTTGTCGAACATCGCCGAGACATCGGCGGGCCTCTTGTCGAGCTGAGCGCGGGTCATGAGCCCAGCCTGGCATATTGCCCGGCGCGCTTTAGTACGCGCCGGTCCCGCTGCTCACGGCCGACCAGGTCCGCCACAGGATCTGCAGGTCCAGCATGAACGACCAGTTCTCCACGTAGCGGAGGTCCAGCCGCACCGCCTCTTCCCACGGCAGGTCCGAGCGGCCGTTGATCTGCCACAGGCCGGTGATGCCCGGCCGGACGGCCAGCCGGCGGCGGACGTGGTCGCCGTACAGGTCCGCCTCCTCCGGCAGCGCCGGCCTCGGCCCGACCAGCGACATGTCGCCGGACAGCACGTTGAACAGCTGCGGCAGCTCGTCCAGCGACCAGCGACGGAGCCAGCGGCCGACCCGGGTGACGCGGGGATCAGCGCGGATCTTGAACAGCACCCCGCCGCCCTCGTTCTTCGCGGCCAGCAGTGCCTTCTGCTGCTCGGCGTCGGACACCATGGTGCGGAACTTGAAGATCTTGAAGGTGCTGCCGTCCACCCCCACCCGGATCTGGGAGAACAGCACCGGCCCGCCATCCCCGATCTTGATGGCAATCGCGATGGCCGTCATGATCGGGCTCAGCAGAAGCAGCGCGCCGAACGCGAGCGTCCGGTCGAACGCGGCCTTGAGCAGCCGCGGAACCCCGGTGAACTCCGGGTGGTCCATGTACAGCAGCGGCAGGCCGGCGGCCGGCCGGATGGAGGTCCGCTGACCGGCCACCTCCAGCAGGGCCGGCGCGACGCACAGGCTGGTGCTGGTCTTCTCCAGCGCCCAGGCCAGCTCGCGCAGGCGCACGCCGCTCATCTCCGGGCAGGACAGGACGGCAACGGTGTCGGCGCCGAACCTGGCGACAACATCGGCGACGCAGCTCAGCCCGTGGACGGCGGGCACGCCCGCGATCTCGGTCTCGGCCTCGGTCCCTGAGCCGACCAGGCAGGCCGCGACGACTGACAATCCGTGATAGGTCTCCCTGCGCAACTGCGTGGTCAGGTCAGTGGCCACGTCCGGGTAGCCGACGACCACGACCTTCTGCATGCAAGCGCCCTGCTCGCGTGCCCGGTGCAGGTGCTTGCGCAGCGCGTGCCGGGCGAACAGGTCCATTACCGTCAGCGACGGAAAGGCCACCACGACATAGCCGCGGGCAAGCTCCGCCTTCGCCGCGTACGAGATGATGGCAACGGTGGCCGTCAGGATCAGGCCGGCGTTCAGAATGCGGCGGAACTCATCGGAGCCGATGCCGACGATCCGGGAGTCGTAGCCGTCGACCATCCCCACGATGGCCAGCCAGACCAGCGGCAGCAGCAGCGTCGCGGCCAGATAGAACTGCAGCGGTCCGAGCTCGTCAAGCCGGATGCAGAATGCGAGCGCACCTGCCGCCAGCGCACACAGGGCATCCACGACCACGGCCTTGCGGACGTACATCGCCGCCCAGGACCGGCTCGCTGCCTGCTGCCGGGCCGCGCTCCCCTCCGCCGCCCATGGCTCCGACACTGCCGAGTTGCTAGTCAAGTCTCAGCCTCCCCTCCGAAACTCGCCCGCCGGCGGCGCGAGTATCCCGACTCGCGGGTCGCCTGGCGCCCCACCCCTTGCTGATTCGTCTGGATAGACACTGACAAGACGCGCAGCCAAATCGCTCGGTTGACCGTGATTGCGAAGTGTCGGGAATTAACTCACAGATCCGCCCGTCAGCCCCGAAGCACAGGCGGATGGCTCATCGTACTGCGATAACGCTGTGACTCCTGGTGAAACACAGCAGATTCGACTTAGTGGCCTACCTGCTCCTGAACGGCCGCTCAGCGCCGGTTAAGCCGGTTAATACTTATGAACGATATTTAGTCCGGTTTTTTGGACCACCGAATGGCCTCTTAGGCGGCTTGCCGTACCAGTCGGCTCACCGCCCCCCTGCGGGCGCTAGCCGACCGCCACGGCCAGATCGCTCTGGCTCGATCCGATGTGCCGCCTGATCGCCGTGAGCATCCGGGCGTGATCGCAGGACAGCTTTGCCTCGTACGGCTCGGTCAGCAGAGCCGCGCGGCTGAGCGCGCGCTGCGGCAGCGCGGCGAGCGCAGCCTCGAACACGCTCCAGGACAGCTCGTCCAGGGCGGCGCGCACCGGCTCGGGATCCGGGCCGGCCGCGCACGCCGCCCCGAGTGCGTCCAGCCGGTCGTCCGGGACCTGGCTGAGGTCGAGCGACGAGGCACACCAGTCGACACCGAGCTGATAATCCTGCTCGGCTGACCGCGCCTCGAATGCGCTCAGCAGCGGGCTGACGTCGCCAGCGGTCGCCGGGTCGTACAGGCCGGGGAAGGCCACCGACTCGTAGCCGGGGTCGTGTCCGCTGAGGTAAATCGGGCTGACTGAGCCGGTCTGCTGGAGTGTGCCGACCGCGAGATCCAGCAGCCCGACCGGCATGCCCAGGTCGTTGATCGTGTAGATGCGCAGCTCGCCGCTCCGCGCGCCGAGCCCGGCCACGAGCATGAGCTGAACTGACTCGCAGGCCGACTGCGCGTAGAACATCGTGTTGGGGTCGTGCAGCCTGATCACGCCGGAACGGGCCCACTGATGCAGCCGGTCGTCCACGATCGAGTTGTCGACCACGTGCGTGAACCTGACCGCCGCGATCCGGACGTCGGGCCGCGCGGCGGCCGTCCTGGCCAGCACCCACTCCGCCGCCCGCTTGGCCGCGGTGTAGACCTCGCGCGAGTAGGGCCGGAGCGCCTTGCCTGAGGTCGCGCAGATGACCTCGGCCGCGCCCGCCTGTGCCGCGGCCTCGGCGACGTTCCTGGTGCCGAAGATGTTGGTGCTGACCGTCAGGTGAATCTCGCGCTCGGCCAGGCCGGGATCGCGCTGGGCCGCGACATGGAACACCACGTCTGGCCGGACCTCGGCGAACAGCGCCGTCAGCCCGGCCGCGTCGGTGACATCGCCGCGCAGGTAGTCGACGCCCGGGTGCAGGGGCCAGCCGCCGGTCAGGCCGCGGCTGACCGAGACCAGCCGCGCCGCGCCGAATCGGCCGAGCTCTGCCAGCAGGGTCGACCCGATACAGCCGGTGCCACCGGTGACCAGCACCGTCTTGCCGCCCAGCCAGGACCGCAGGTCCGCATCGGCGACCGGCACCGAGCGCTTCCTGATGGAATCGAAGCGCTCGCGCTCCTCGATGGCGTCCGGCTTGGCCGCGATCAGCTCCTGGGTCAGCCGCTGCAGGTCGCGCAGCGGGCCGTCCGCCAGCAGCTGGCGACCCTTGGGCGCAGCGTCCTGCATCGCCAGGATGATCTCCGAGACCGTCGGCACGTCCTCCCCCTTCTCCGCCCGGTGTGCCCGCCAGGCGGCGTTGCTTCGACGTCGCCGGCAGGTCGCGCGGGGCGCCCGGCCGGCACTGCCAGAGATACGGCCTTCTGGCGAGGCATCCAGTTATTTCTGTGGCTACTTTGATATCTCTGCAGACGGCCCGAGGAGGGCTAACTGCCTGAATCGAGATGTTCGCCCGGCGGCTGGCCCAGTCGTCGCCAGCTCGACTAGCGCGACCTGGGCGGGCTTGGGCCAGTTAAGGCGTATCTGGATGACGGGTGAGGGCCGATCATGGTTGACATCAAAGGAGCGCTTTCTCCGGCCCGCTGATACATCCGCGGCCAGATTCCCCGTCCTGACTCAGCCTTGCTTTAGCTATCTCTTCACTAGGAATAAGGTCATCGGCTGTCATTTGGCTGTATCACCGACACTGGCTTCCTGCTCCAATAAACTGGCGCCTCCCGCGCCCGGGATCTCCCGGCTCCGGCAAACCGGCTGTCCCGGCTGCCGCAGACGGGGCTCCCGACTCCTCCACGACGCGAGCAAGCACGAGAAGAAGGTGTGGCCAGATGAAAGTTGCGGTGGTCGGCCTTGGCTATGTCGGCACCGTGACAGCGGCCTGCCTGGCCGCCAACGGGCATGACGTCTGGGGCCTCGACGTCGACGCCGCCAAGGTCGATGAGGTCAGGTCCGGACGCAGCCCGGTCGCCGAGCCCGGCCTCGATGCGCTCGTCAGGCAGACGGTGGCCGGCGGCACGCTGCATGCCACGACCTCCTGCGCGGAGGCCGTTGCGGCGGCCGAGCTCTCCCTGGTCTGCGTCGGTACCCCGTCGACCGGGCGGGGCGCCGCCGACCTGTCCTACATCAGGCGTGCCGTCGACGACATCGTGGCCGCCGTCCAGAGCACGCGGCCGCCGCAGAGCGGGCGGCACAGCGTCGTCATCCGGAGCACGGTGCCGCCTGGCACGATCGAGGATGTCGTCGGCCCGGCGCTGGCGGCCGTCACCGGCCCGGTCGTGCTCGGTGCGGCCATGTGCCCCGAGTTCCTGCGCGAGGGGACCGGCGTCGCCGACTTCTACGCCCCGCCGATGATCATCGTGGGTACCGCCGACGCCGCCGTCGGCGAGACGGTGACCAGCGCGTTCAGCTTCCTTGACCAGCCGGTCCAGGTCGTCGACGTGCGCATCGCCGAGGCGCTCAAGTACGCCTGCAACGCCTACCACGCGACCAAGATCTCCTTCGCCAACGAGCTGGCCCGGCTGTTCCGGCATCTCGGGGTCGACTCGCGCGAGGTGATGACGCTCTTCTGCCAGGACGACGTACTCAACATCTCGCCCGCCTACCTGCGGCCCGGCTTTGCCTTCGGCGGCTCCTGCCTGCCGAAGGACCTGCGGTCGCTGCTGCACATGGCGCGCATGAGCGGCGCCGACATGCCCCTGCTGGCCGGCACGCTGGCGACTAATGACCTCGTCATCAACGAGGTAGTCGACCGGGTGGTGAGCTGCGATGCGCGCACGGTCGCGCTGCTCGGCCTCAGCTTCAAGATGGACACCGACGATCTGCGGGAGAGCCCGAACGTCGAGCTCGCCGAGCGGCTCATCGGCAAGGGGTTCGAGGTCCGCATCTACGACCAGATCGTCAACCCGGCCCGGCTGGTCGGCGCCAACCGGCGGTACGTGGAGGCCAAGCTGCCGCATCTGGGCAGGCTGCTCGTCCCCGATCCGGCAGCCGCGCTGAGCGGCGCGGACGTGGCGATCGCGTCGAGCAGCGAGCCCGCCGTCGTCGAGGCGCTGCTGTCCGCTCCGCCGCCGCACCTGATCGACCTGTCGGGCCGGCTCGACAGCAGGCTCGAGGCAGTTCCCGGCTACGAGGGGATTGGCTGGTGAGCCGCATCCTGATCATCGTCCAGAACCTGCCGGTGCCGTTCGACCGGCGGGTCTGGCTCGAGTGCCAGGCACTCACCGCGGCTGGCTACGAGGTCAGCGTCGTCTGTCCGAAGGGCGCCGGCGATCCTGGCTTCCAGGTCATCGACGGCGTCCGGCTGTACAAGTACCGGCCGTACGCGCCGGGCGGGAGCAAGGCCGGCTTCATCGCCGAGTACGTGTACTCGTTCCTGGCCACCGCGTGGATGACCCTGCGGGCCCGGCGGTCCGGCCGGTTCGACGTGCTGCAGGCCTGCAACCCGCCGGACATCTTCTGGCCCATCGCCCTGGTGCTCCGCGCTCTGGATCGGACCAGGTTCGTGTTCGACCACCATGACCTGTGCCCCGAGCTGTTCGAGTCCAGGTTCGCCGGCGGTCCGCGGCTGCCCTATCGCGGGCTGCGCGCGCTCGAGCGGCGCACCCACCGCACCGCGGATCATGTCATCTCCACGAACGAGTCCTACCGGGAGATCGCGATCACCCGCAGCGGCAAGTCGCCCGCTGACGTCACTGTCGTCAGGACCGGCCCCGACCCGGACCGCCTGCAGCGCGGTCAGGCGAAGGACGAGCTGCGCCGCGGTCGCCGTTACCTGGCTGCCTACATCGGCGTGATGGGCCCGCAGGACGGTGTCGACTACGTGCTGCGAGCGGCCAGCGTCCTGGTGCATGAGCTCGGCCGCACCGACATCGCGTTCACGCTGATCGGCTCGGGCGACAGCTTCGCCGATCTGGTCGCGCTCCGGGACGAGCTCGGCCTGGCCGGCCACGTGGAGTTCACCGGCCGGGCGCCGGACGACCAGGTCGCGGCCATTATGTCCACCGCCGACATCGGCCTGTCGCCGGACCCGAAGAACCCGCTCAACGACGTCTCCACGATGAACAAGTCGATGGAGTACATGGCGTTCGAGCTGCCGGTGGTGGCGTTCGACCTGCGCGAGACGCGGGTGTCGGTCGGTCCGGCCGGCGTCTACGTGACGCCGAATGACGTGCATGAGTACGCCGCGGCGATCGCCCGGCTGCTGGACGACGAGCCGGAGCGGGCCAGGCTCGGCAAGCTCGGGCGGGTCAGGGTCGAGCAGGAGCTCGCCTGGTCTCACCAGGAGCGCGCCTACCTCGGTGTCTACGAGGCACTGCTGAGCGGCGGCCAGGTGCCGCAGCGGGCGAAGGCCTGAGATGTGCGGCATCGCTGGCTGCTACCAGCAGGCCGACGGCCGCAAGCTGGTCGACATCATGAGCGACCGGATCGCGCACCGCGGGCCGGACTCCAGCGGGCTGTGGGTGCACGAGACCGATCAGGTCGCGGTCCAGCTGGGCTTCCGGCGGCTGTCGATCATCGACCTCAGCAGCGCCGCCGACCAGCCGCTGAGCAAGGACGGCCTGACCATCGTCTATAACGGCGAGCTCTACAACTACCGGGAGCTGCGGGCCGAGCTGACCGCACGGGGCGTCCGGTTCGCCACCGCGTCCGACACCGAGGTGGTGCTCGAGTCGTGGCGGTGCTGGGGACCGGATGCGCTGCGCCGGTTCCGCGGCATGTTCGCGTTCGCCGTCGTCGACACCGCCACGGGCGACCTTGTCCTGGCCCGGGACCCGCTTGGCATCAAGCCGCTGTACTACCTGCCGCGCGGCGCCGGCGTGGTGTTCTCCTCCGAGCTCAAGGCGGTCGTCGCGGCCGTCGGGTCCGAGCTGACTATCGAGCCGGGCGCGCTGGTCGCCTCGATGCTCTATTACTGGCTGCCCGAGCAGCGCTGTGCCATCGACCAGGTGCGCAAGCTGCCCGCCGGGTGCTGGGCCCGCTTCCGGCCGGACGGAACGGCCGACGTGCAGGCGTACTGGAAGGTCGCCGACGTCGCGGCCGAGGCCGCCGCCGGGGAGCCCGCTGACCTGCGCGCGGTGATCGAGGAGTCGGTCGCGGCGCACCTGATCGCCGACGTCCCGGTCTCCAGCTTCCTGTCCGGCGGCCTGGATTCCAGCATCGTGACGGTCCTGGCGCACCGGGCGAACGCGAACATCGACGCGTACACCATTACCTTCCGGGCCCAGGACCAGAAGCTGGAGGCAATGCCGGACGACGCGATCTACGCCCGCAAGGTCGCGGCGAGGTACGGCGTCGACCTGCACGAGATCGAGATCTCCCCGGACATCGTCAGCATGCTGCCGCGAATCGTGGACGTGCTCGACGAGCCCATCGGCGATCCGGCCGCCATCAACACGCTGCTGATGTGCGAGGCGGCACGGGAGCGCGGGGTCAAGGTCATCCTGTCCGGGATGGGCGCTGACGAGCTCTTCGGCGGCTACCGCAAGCATCTGGCCTGCATGCTGGCGAGTCGCTACGGCCGCCTGCCGTCGGCGCTGCGGCACGGCATCATCCAGCCCGCGGTGAACGGCATGCCGGTCAGCGCGGGCGGCCGCGGCCTGCGCTACGCGCGGTGGGCCAAGCGCTTCCTGACCTTCGCCGAGCTGCCCGAGGAACCGCGCTTCCGGCGCAGCTACACGATGTACGACCGGGACGAGCTGGCCGCGCTGCTGAGCCCGGACCTCACCGGCTACGTCGACGACGTGATCCGCGAGCACAGCGAGATCTACCTGGACAACGTGCTCACCGACGAGGTCAACCGGATGTGCCTGGCCGATTCGCGGCTGTTCCTGCCGGGCCTCAACCTTGCCTACACCGATCGCTCCAGCATGGCCGCCTCCGTCGAGGTAAGGACGCCGTTCGTCGACCCGGTGGTCGCCAGGGCGGCCTTCTCGATCCCGGGCGACGCCAAGATCCACGGCCGGCAGGGAAAGCTCGCGCTCAAGAAGGCGGCGGAGAACTGGCTGCCCGACGAGATCGTGCACCGGCCGAAGGCCTCCTTCAGCGCCCCGCTGCGCGCCTGGGTCCGCGGCGACCTTCGCGAGCTCATCGACGACGTCCTGGTGGGCGGCGAGCTCGTCGACTCCGGCATGATCCGCCGCGAGCCGCTGCTCCAGCTCATCCGCGATGAGCAGGCCGGCCGCGAGGACCGGTCCAAGCAGATCTGGCAGCTCCTGTCCATGGAGCTGTGGTACCGCCACGCCCAGTCGATGGGCGTCGGCACCCGATGAGAACACGCCGCGCCGACCCGAGGACGTCATGAAGCAGATAGCCCAGAACTACAAGTCCGGGGAGCTGGCCGTGCTCGATGTGCCGGCTCCGTCGGGCCGGCCGGGCGGCGTCCTGGTGCAGTCGCTGTTCTCGCTGATCTCCACCGGCACCGAGATGATGAAGGTCACCGAGGCCAACATGTCGATGGTCGGCATGGCCAGGGCCCGGCCCGACCAGGTCCGCAAGGTGCTGGACGCGGTCTCTCAGCAGGGTGTCGTGACCACGTACAAGAAGGTCATGAACCGGCTCGACTCCTACACGCCGCTCGGCTACTCCCTCTGCGGCGTCGTCACCGAGGTCGGCCGGGGAGCCGAGGAGTTTCACATCGGGCAGCTTGTCGCAGCGGCAGGCAACGAGCACGCGCTGCACGCCGAGCTCAACTGGGTCCCGGTCAACCTGTGCGTTCCCGTCCCCAGGGGCGTCGCCCCCGAGCACGCGGCGTTCTCCACCGTCGGCGCGATCGCCATGCAGGGCGTCAGGCAGGCCGAGGCGCAGCTCGGCGAGACCGCGGTCGTCATCGGCCTCGGCCTGGTCGGCCAGCTGGTCGTGCGCCTGCTGGTGGCATCGGGCGTGAAGGTCATCGGGATCGACCTCGTCCCTGACCGCTGCGAGCTGGCCGAGAAGGCAGGGGCCCTCCGCTGCGGCGCGCCGACCGACGAGGGCCTGCAGGTAATCACCGAAGCGCTGGCCGAGCTGACCGGCGGCCGCGGCGCCGATCACATCCTGCTGGCGGCCGGCGGATCCAGCAACGGGCCGGTCGAGCTGGCGGCCAGGCTGGCCAGGGACCGCGCCCGGGTCGTGGACATCGGCAAGACCAAGCTGGACCTGCCCTGGAACGCCTACTACGACAAGGAACTCGACGTCCGCTTCTCGCGCTCCTACGGGCCGGGCCGGTACGACGACTCCTACGAGCTCGAGGGCAGGGACTATCCGGTCGGCTACGTCCGGTGGACCGAGAAGCGGAACCTGGAGTGCTTCCTGGACCTGCTGGCCCGCAAGGAGATCGAGGTGGAGTCGCTGGTGTCGGGGACGTTCCCGATGAGCGACGCCAGCAAGGTCTACAGCGACCTGGCCGATGGCTCGCTGAAGGCCGTGGGCGTGCTGCTCGAGTACCCGGCGCCACCGCCGGGAGCTGCCGCGCCCGCTACCAGCCTGGTCATCTCCGGCGGCCAGGCACCGGCGCCGCGCGGCGGCAGCACCGGTCAGCTGCAGATCGGCTTCATCGGGGCAGGGAACTACGCGTCGTCCATGCTGCTGCCGCACCTGGCCCGGCTCGGCACGGCCCGGCTTGCGCACGTCGCGACCACCCGGTCGCTGTCGGCGATGAACGCCCAGCGGCGGTTCGGGTTCACCACCGCCTCGACCACAGCCGAGGCGGTGCTCAACGACGACTCGCTGGACGCGATCTTCATCGTGACCCGGCACCACACGCACGCCGACCTGGTCTGCCGGGCGCTGGAGACCGGCAAGGCCGTGTTCGTGGAGAAGCCGCTGGCGCTGACCGGGGAGGAGCTGACCAGGATCGCCGAGGTCGTCCAGGCCACCGGCAACGACAGGCTCATGGTCGGCTTCAACCGCCGCTTCGCTCCGCTGCTGACCGAGCTGAAGGCGAAGTTCGGTGACCCCGCCGGCGCGTCCGTCATGCGCTACCTGGTGAACGCCGGCCGGCTGGACGCCGACAGCTGGTACCGGAACGAGGAGCTTGAGGGCTCGCGGTTCACCGGCGAGGGCGGTCACTTCATCGACACGCTCAGCTTCTGGGCGGGCAGCCTGGCGACCGAGGTATTCGCCGTGCCCGGCCCCGAGCCCGACGACGTGCAGGCCACCATCCGGTTCGCGGACGGGTCAAGCGGAACGATCTGCTATGTCACGACCGGCAACCCGCGCTATCCGAAGGAGACCCTGGACGCGGCGGGCGGCGGGCGCAGCGCGCGACTGGACAACTTCTCCAGTGCCGCCGCCTGGACCGGCCGGAAGCAGACGACCAGCAAGGCGCGGGGCGGGCAGGACAAGGGCCAGCGCAGGCAGGTCGAGGCGTTCGTGACCGCGGTCCGCGCGGGCGCGCCGATGCCGATCTCGCTCGACTCGCTCATCGCCACCACCAGCGCGACCATCGCGGTCGGCGAGAGTCTCACCCGCGGCGTTCCGGTCCGGGTGTGAGCATGCAGGCACCCTCCCGGCTGAGCTGGTACGTGCGGCGCCTGGGCCGCATGTCGCCAGCGGAGCTGGCCTGGCGTGCCCGCGACGAGGCCAGGCAGGCCGCCTGGGCGCGGCGGCAGGTCAGCCGCGCTCAGCTTGCGGCGGGACTGCCGCCGGCGGCGGCCGCCGGGTCCGCTCGGGCAGCCGGGGGCGGGCCGCCGGGCGGCCGCCGCTTCGCAGCGGTCCTGCCGCCGGACGCGGCCGCAGCGGTTCCGGCCGAGGCCAGGACCGCCATCATCGCTGCCGCCGGCCGGCTGCTGGCCGGGCAGTGGGAGGTCCTCGGCGTCGAGCGGACCGACCTGATCAGCCCGGACTGGTTCGCTGATCCGGTGACCGGCCGGAGCGCGCCGGCCGACCGGTACGCGTTCCGCATCAACCACCGCTCCGAGGAGCAGACCGGCAACGTCAAGCAGGTCTGGGAGATCTCCCGGCTGCACCATCTCACCCTGCTCGCCATGGCCTGGTACCTCACCGGGGACGATCGGTACGCCGGGCGCATCGACGAGCAGCTGCGGTCCTGGTGGCAGGACAACCCGTTCCTGTCCGGGGTGCACTGGACCAGCGGGATCGAGATCGGCATCCGGCTCATCAGCCTGACCTGGATCAGGCGGCTGCTGGACGGCTGGCCGGGAGTCGGCGAGCTGTTCGAGGACAACGACCTGGCCGTGCAGCAGATCCGCTGGCATCAGGAATACCTGGCCGCGTTCCGCAGCCGCGGCTCCTCGGCGAACAACCACGTGATCGCCGAGGCGGCCGGCGCAGCTGGCCGCGAGCTGCGCCTTCCCCTGGTATCCCGAGAGCGACCGGTGGCGGCAGGCTGCTGCCAGGCTGCTCGAGCAGGAGCTGGTGCGCAACACCTTCCCCTCCGGCATCGGCCGCGAGCTCGCCTCGGACTATCACGCGTTCGTGGCCGAGCTCGGCCTGGTCGCGGCCATCGAGGCGGATGCCAGCGGTCACCCGCTGAGTCGCCCCGTGCTGGCGCGGCTGTGCGCCATGGTCGACAGCGCGGCCGCCCTTCTCGATGACACCCTCAGGCCGCCGCGCCAGGGCGATGGCGACGAGGGACGCGCGCTGCTGCTGGACGCGCCGGATCACCCGGCCTGGCCGTCACTCCTGGCGCTCGGCGAGTCCCTTTTCGGTGCGCTGCCGTGGTGGCCGAAGGTGCTCCCCGACGCGCGGAGCGCGGCAGTCAGCGCGCTCACCGGTCCGGCGTGGCCGGTCGATGACCGGCCGGAGCAGCGGCCAGCGCACTTCGCCGACGCCGGGCTGACACTGCTGCGGACCGCATCCGGAGACGAGCCGGAGATCTGGTGCCGGTGCGACGGCGGCCCGCACGGGTATCTCAGCATCGCCGCCCACGCCCACGCGGATGCGCTCTCGGTCGAGGTCCGCTGCGGCGGGGTCGACATTCTCGCTGATCCCGGCACCTACTGCTACCACGGCGAGCCCGAATGGCGGTCGTACTTCCGGTCCACGCTCGGCCATAACACCGTAGAAATCGCGGGCCAGAGCCAGTCGGCCGAGGGCGGCCCCTTCCTGTGGCTGCAGCAGGCTCAGACCCGGCAGCTCGGCGTCGCGGATGCGGGCGAGACCGCCCGCTGGTCGGCCGAGCATGACGGGTACGCCTCGCTGACTCCGCCCGCCCGGCACTGCCGGTCAGTGGAACTGGACCGCTCCGCGCGGAGCGTGACCATTCTTGACGAGATCACCGGCAGCCACGACGTCCGGGTGGCCTTCCACCTGGGCCCGGCGGTCACGGCGGAGCTCAGCGGTCACACGGCCGAGCTCGCCTGGCCGGACGCGGCAGGGCCGGATGCGGCAGCGCCCGATGCGGCAGCGCCCGATGCGGCAGGGCCAGGCGCTGCAGGGCCGGGCCGGGCGCGATTCACACTTCCGCGGGAGCTCCGGTGGAGCGTGCACCGCGGCGAGACAGACCCAGTCATCGCGGGCTGGTATTCGGCTGGCCTGGGTCAGCGCGAGCCCGCGATCACGCTGATCGGCACTGGCCGGGTGGATATGAGCGCCTCGCTGCGCTCCTGTCTGGAGTTCGGTCAGGCAGTGCCGCTGAGCACGGGGGACGAACGACATTAAGCCATATACTGATGCGCATCCGATGCACCGCCGGGAGTCGTGCATTGTGTTACGCACTGTAACGAATACACCGGAGGTCGGATGAGCGATCAGCCACTGGACCTGAGGCGGTCCATGCAGATCGTGCGCCGCCACAAAGCGGTCGTGAGCATTTTCGCCGCGATCGGCGTGGCCGCGGGGGTGGCATTTGCCGTCGTCAACCCGCCAGAAGTCAAGGCGGAAGCGCAGGTTCTGCTGCCGCAGAGCGTGCACGACGGCGCGACCGAGGATTTCATCGGCAAGAGCTACCCGGTGCTCTCAAGCGCGCTGCCGTCGATCCACCCGGCGACAACCGTCTCCAGCTTGCAGTCGTCGCTGACGGTCACGAACCCGGCCTCGAACATCATCCTGTTCACCGTCAGCGCCCCGACGGCCGGGCAGGCGCAGAGCGCCGCCAACGCCATCGCCGCCAGCTATGTCAGCTACGCGGCCTCGCTGTCGACCGCTAACGGCAAGGTGGCCGCGCACCTGCTCCCGAGCGGGAACGAGGCGCACCGGACGTCACCTTATGTAAACGACGCGGTGTATGGCATCGTCGGCGGCCTCCTGATGACGATCATCGCCTCGATCATCGTGCTGTCCAGGAACCGCCATGACCGCAAGCTCCGGATGCGGGACGAGATCGCGAACTCCATCGGCATCCCGGTGCTGGCCTCGATTGCCGTCGGCCATCCGTCCGATGCCGCCGGCTGGGCCAGGCTGCTGGCGGAGTACGAGCCGGGCGCTGTCCATGCCTGGGGCATGCGCAGCGCCCTGCGCCAGCTGGGCCTGTGGGGCGTCGACCCCGCTGACCCGGGCGCCGGCCGGCGCACATCGCTGGCGGTGCTCTCGGTCGACACCGACCCCGGGGCGCTGGCGCTCGGGCCGCAGCTGGCCGTGTTCGCCGCCTCGCTCGGCATCAGGACCACGCTCGTCATCGGACCGCAGCAGAACCCGAACGCGACCGCCACACTCCGGGCGGCCTGCAGCATGCAGCCGGTGGCCTCGTCGCGGTGGTCAGGGTACCTCGAGGTTGTCGTCCTGGATTCCGCGGACAGCGGCGATCCGCCGAACGCGGCGCTCACGGTCATCGTGGCGGTGGTGAAGGCCAGCGAGCCCAGGGCCGCGGAGACCATGCGCGCGATGACGACGGTGCTAGGCGTCTCGTCCGGCGCCGCCACAGCCGAGGAACTGGCGAGAGTCGCCGTCAGCGCTGCCGCCGACAACCGGCAGATCACCGGCATCCTGGTCGCTGATCCGGATTCCGAGGACCGCACCACCGGCCGCCTCCCGCATTCCCCATCCCGCCTGGCGCCGCGGACCATGGCCGCGCCGGTCGCAAAGATCACGACGGAGATCGGCCGGTGAACGAGACAGACGAGACCGTAACTTTCGCCAGGTTCGCCGGGCCGGAGCCGTCCGCGAGGGACTGGCGCGCGGACGAGGCCGCGGTCGATCCGAGCCCCGCGTCCGGCGTGCCGGGCCTGGTCAGCCTGGCCTTCCTCACCTCGGCCCTCCGCCGCCGGTACAAGCTGTGGCTGACGCTCGGGCTGATCGGCTTCATCATCGGCGCGGCGATTTACGTCCTGAAGCCGCCGCCCTTCAAGGCTGACAGCACCATCTACATCCAGTACAACATCAACGCCGATAACGGCGACGGCGGCTCGGATTACATTGCGACCCAGCAGAGCCAGATCCAGTCGCTGCCAGTGGCCGCGCTCGCGGTGAAGAAGCTCGGACTGTCAATGCCGGCCTCGACCTTCCTCAGCAAGTACACCGTCACGGTGGTCACTGACCAGATCGTGACGCTGGAGATGAGCGCGCCGTCGCAGGCCCAGGCCATCTCCTGGCTGAACGCCGTTGACTCAGCGGCCCTCGCCTACCGGGCCACCTTCCTGACGGACGCGCAGGCCACCTACGTGGCCACGCTGAACAACTCGGTCGCCGCCGCGAAGGCGCAGATCAGTGGCGTCAGCGCGCAGATCGCCCAGACGCCGGCGGGTACCAAGCAGCTCAGCCAGCTCAGGGCGCGGCGCACGGCGCTCACCACCAAGCTCGGGGCGCTTGAGCAGAACGTCGAGTCCACGATCGTCAGCGGCCAGGTCGACACCGAGGTCAACATCAAGGGCGCCGACGTCACCAGCCCGGCCGCCGCGGTGCACCGCTCGCACTTCAAGGCGATCGGCGAGGACATCGGCGCTGCGCTGGCAGCCGGACTGGTAATCGGCATGGCGATCGTAATCGTGCAGGCGCTAGTCTCGACCAAGCTGCGCCGCCGGTACGACGTGGCCCAGGCGCTGGCCGCGCCCGTGCGGCTCAGTATCGGACCGGTGAAGGCGCGGGCTGCCGCTCGCGGCGGCGTCAGGAGAGCCGCGGCCCGCAACCGCGGTATCCGGCTCATGGTCCGCCATCTGCGTGACGTTCGCGGTAACATCCCGCCTCCGGCCGCGCTGGCTGTCGTGCCCGCCGACGAACCGGGAGTCGCAGCTCTGGCGCTGGTGAGTCTCGCGCTGTCCTACGCGCAGAAGGGCCTCGAGGTTGTCGTGGCCGACCTGTCCGGCGGCGTCGCCGCGCGGCTGCTGAAAATCAGCGAGCCCGGCCTGCACAAGGTCGAGAGCGACGGAACCGCGCTGACGATCTTCCTGGCCGAGCCCACTGCGGTCGCCCCGATCGGCCCGCTGGCCGTGCGGGCGGCAGCGGCTGACCCAGACTCCCCGGCAGCAGAACTAGTGAAGGCCTACGGCTCGGCGGACCGGCTGCTGACGCTTGCACCGCTCGACCCGGCCCTTGGTGCGGACCATCTCGCCACCTGGGCGTCAGCCGCCGTGGTGACCGTCACAGCGGGGCAGGCGACCGCAGTGAAGCTCCGCGCTACCGGCGACATGATCCGGCTGGCCGGCGTCTACCTGGCGTCCGCGATCCTGATCGGTGCCGACAAGACCGACGAGAGCTTCGGCACTTCGGAGCTGCCGATCTCGGGCACTGCCTCGGACGCCGAGCTGCTCGGTATCGGCTAGCTCGGTATCGGCTAGCTCAGTATCGGCTAGCTCGGTATCGGCTAGGCGGGCGGGCTACGACACGCTCTTGCGGACGGACGCGAGCGTCGTGCGGCACTCGGCCAGGATAGGGCCGAGATCGCGGAAGTCCAGGCAGTCGTAATGCGGTGTCCGGAGGAACTCGGTGGCGAACGTCCACGCGGCCCTGGACCGCGACATGCTGTCGGGCCAGGCCCGGCCGCGGTTGTTCATCAGCCAGCGCATGTCGCCGCGGAGCCACCGCATCCGGAGCCCTGACCGGTAGCTCTGCACCCGGTCCACCGGGTTGCCGGTCGCCCACTGCCAGATCATCAGCGGGAAGTCGACGCCAGCCCGCCGCGCGGTCTCGATGCCGCCCACCAGCCTGGCATTCACTTCCATCAGCAGCGGCAGGCCCGCCAGGTCCCGGCGGAACTCGACCTCGCACAGGCCCTGCATGCCGATCGCGGTCACCAGGCGCACCGAGAGGTCGTGCAGATCAGCCGGGATCGGCATCGTTTCCCGCAGCACGGACGCCCCGCCGAGTGCCGGGCTTGTCCGGAGCGCGCTGTAGGCAAAGCTCGCGTGGATCTCGCCGTCGGCGATGAACATGATCACTGCCTCGCGGCTGCCCCCGGCCCACTCCTGCGCGAGGGCCCCAGTGCCCGCGTCGAGCATCCACTTCGCCGCCTTGAGGGCCTCGGCCTCGTCGATGACCTCGACGGCCTGCAGCCGGTCACCTGACTGCTCTGCCCACGAGCTGGTCGGCTTCAGCACCATCGGGAACGCCAGCTTCTCGAACACCGCCGCGAGATCGTCGAGGCAGTAGATCCGGATGCTGGTGGGCGATTCGATGCCCATGTCGCGGGCGACCTCGAGCGTGCGCTCCTTGTTGTTCGCGATGTCGAGAACGCAGTCGGAGGGCAGTGCGAGCTGGCAGCCGAGCGCGGCAAGCTGCGTCCGCCACGGCATCAGCGCGGCCACCGAGCCATCGCTGCCGGGCAGCACCGCCTGAGTTGGGTGAGCCGCAACGAACTCGGCCACGCCGGCACCAAAGCCATCAGGGTCGGCGGCAAAGCTCGGCAGTATCACGCTGTGAGCGGAGAAGCGCGACCTGAAGGCCAGCACCGGGAGCAACGGGTCGCACTCCGCGAAGCACTCGCCCGCTACGACGCGCTTGCCGGCCGCGCCAAGGCTGCGCACCGTGGCAAGCGCCTGCCGGCTGCCGGCATCCAGAACCAGAGCGTCGTACTCGTACGAGGCCCGCGCGCGGAGAGACGCAGCCTCCGGCGCCGCTGCCGTCACCGAGCCGACCGCCGCACTCTGCAAGTCCATCTGGCTGTGCTGCCTTCCCTGTGCGGCCCGTCCGGTGGCCGCCCGAGCGGATAGCGCGGCAAAAGCGGCCCGCGTTACTTTACCAACCACATTCCAGCGCGTGGTGCGCGTATGACAAGATCTTTCGTTAGTTAACTGATCTTCTCACGGTAAGCAGCATCAAGATGGGATGACTTAGCGCGTGCCATTAAATGTGCTGCCTGCGTCCTGGCCGTACGGCGCGGCCTGCCACTGCGCCCGGGTCAGCTGCGTCCCCTGGTTCGCTGCCCAGAACCCGAATGAGCCGAGGCCGCCTGAGCCCTGCCAGGTGTAGGCGTTGTCCGACCACACATTGCCCAGGCCGCCCTTCGCGTGCGCGACCAGGCTCGGATAGGCGTGGAAGAACTGCATGAGCGCGGGAACGCCCGCGTTGAAGGCCAGCAGTCCCATGTAGCCGCACATGTTCTTGGTAGTGCAGCCGCGGATCCTGGCGGTATTCATGCTGAAAATATTGTGCGAGACGGTCACGTTGCGACTGCCCCAGATGCAATTCAGCCAGTAGTCGGAGACGGGCTTTCCTGACCGCGCGGCGGGGCCGCCGTGGTAGTAATCCGCCGGCCCGCAGCCGCCGTAGGCGGAGATCAGGATCTGGGCCCGGCCGGGACTCGGCGCCTTCGCGGTCAGTGTGAAGGAGCTGGCGCTGGTGACGCTGCCGATCGTGCCGATCATGGCCCCGGTACTGAGATTGAAGACGGCCATGCCCGGCGACGGCGCCTGGACCTGATTCCCCATGTTCGAATTGGTCTGGTCCCCGCCGTAACCCGCGCACAGGGCCTTCAGGCCGCCGGCCGCAGTCACGCTCGTTCCCGCTATATGAGCGTTCGTACTGGTCAGCACATTTGTCTGGAGATAGTAGGTGCCGCTATTGGGCTGATCGAGCGCGCCGAGAGGGATGCTGCACGACGAGTCGCCGTCCAGGTTTCCCGGATAGCGGTTGGTGTCGGTGTAGACCATGATCTCGCCGAAGTTATTGATCAGCGCATTCCCCTCGACCAGCAGCTGGCCGGCGTAGCGGGAGGTGAGGTGGCAGCGCGGAGCGCAGCCGGGCACGCGGACCGAGGTCAGGCTGGCGTTCCCGCCCGAGTTCGGCAGGTACAGGGCGGCATAGGGGAAGTTGCCGCCGGCGCCGGTCACCGGCCCCAGTCCGTTTGTGCAGCTGACGTGCTGGTAGCAGCCGCTCTTGCCGCCCGACGGCCAGCTGCCATCGGAGGCCCAGCCGTTGCCCGCCAGCGTGTTGTCCGAGATCCTCGCGTTGTAGCTGGCCTCGTACTCGATTCCCTCGCCCCAGTTGGAGGAGACGTAGTTGCCGGAGATGTTCGCGCCGGTGTTGTCGAAGTCGAGCCAGATGCCGGTGTTGTAGTTGTCGTGCACGTAGTTGTCGGTCACGTCCGCGTTGACCGTGAAGAACAGCTTGCCGCCACCGGAGCAGCCGCAGTCCTCATCGGGGTACTCACCGATCGCGTTCCAGCTGATCTCGTTATGGCTGACCACGTCATCGGCGCCAGTGCCGTTGAATGCACCCTGCGCGTTATGGGTCAGGCAGTTGTACTCGATCGTGGTGTCACCGGACATGCCGACGGCGTAGCCCCCGTTGCTGCCCTCGCCCTTCGCCGGCGGCCCGTTGCCGTTGTAGCCGTAGTCGTTGGGACCGATGGTGTCGAACTTATAGGTGTCGCCGGTGCCGAATTCGGCGCCGTTCTCGTTCCCGAGGACCGCGTTGTTCTCGCTCGCCCCGTAATTCTTGATGGTCAGGTACTCCCAGGTCTGATTCGCGGCGGTGACTCCGCCGGTACTCGAGCTCAGATAGGACCCTCCGCCGCCGCCGCCGTTGACCCCGTCGATGACGGCCTCGCCGGCGCTCGGGGAGTATCCGCCGAGGTAAACCGAGTCGTCACCGGTGGGCATGACGGTCTGGATCACGTGCCGGCCAGGCACGAAGTAGTACAGCGTGTGACCGGAATCGAAGCTGCCGCCACTGGCCGCGGCCGTGTTGTCGCCAGGCTGGATGACGACACCGCGGCTGACACCCGGAAAGTCCGACCCGGCCGCCCCGTAGGTAGGAAGCCCGTGCTCACCGCTGCTGAACGAGGAGGCTCCGCCTGCGTAGGTATAGGGAGAGCGGAGAACGGGCTCGCCGCACACCCGGGTCCCGGACGCCGGCGCACTGCCGAAGCTGCTCGTCGCCGCGCTCTGACCTGGCGTGGCAGCAGAACTCCGGGCCGGCCCCGGGCTGGCCGCCGCGCTGTGCCCGGCCGCCAGGTAGTAACCGCCAAGACCCGCTACCAGGGCTACTACCACGATCACGACGGGGATGACCTGCCGGGCGGTTCTGGCGGCGAGCCAGGAACGGAGCCTCGAGCTATCCGGGTCGGCAGGCAGTGGCGATCGATTGAATCTCGGACGCGACATCGTCGGAATTTGTCCTCTTACGGCCTATAGCCGGAATTATGCGGGAACATACAACATTCCCTCGTGCGAAGTAACGCCTTGAGTTAAGCATCCAGAGCCAGGACATTGAGGCTATACGTCTATAAGACCGGTGACGGTGCTGTCCTGATACCGCGCTGTCCTGATACGCGGACCGCGCCGGGGACCGCAGCGGCTCCCCGGCCGGGGGCCTTGTTCCGGCCCCGGCCGAACCCCGTCACACGATGTCGCGCTGTGAACACTGAGTAACACGTCCCGCTAGCGACCGATCTTTCAGTAATATGCCTACCTAGCCTCCGGCGGGGAAGGCCGCTGTATCGCCGCGGTCAGTGAGGAGAGCCGACGATGTCCGCCACGGCACGCACCTATGGATGAGCAGGCTGTCCAGAAGTTCTGGCAGGACCATGCCTGCGGCGACGCCCAGATCGGCGGCCTCCGGGAGCGCTTCCACGACGACTACGAGCAGTTCTTCACCGACTATGACGCCTTCCGCTATCGGACCGAGCGGCACCTGCCAGCCTGCATCGCCGGGCTCAATGTGGCCGGGAAGCGGGTGCTGGAGATCGGGCTCGGCGAGGGCTCGGACTCAGAGCTGCTGATCAGGGAGGGCGCCCGCTGGTCGGGCGTCGATCTCACGACCGAGTCGGTCGACAGGGTCCAGGCCCGGCTGACGCTGCGCAGCCTTCCCTTCGAGCAGCTCAGGCAGGGCAGCGTCCTCGATCTGCCGTTCGCCGATAACTCCTTTGACCTGGTGTTCAGCCACGGTGTCCTGCATCACGTGCCCGACATCCTGCGCGCCGAGAGTGAGATCAGCCGCGTCCTGCGCCCCGACGGCGAGCTCGTGATCATGATGTACGCGCGGTGGTCGCTGAACTACCTGGTGTCCATCGCGGTGCTCCGCCGTGCGGCCCTGCTGGCAGCCGTCCCGCTGGTCAGGATCGGCGTCCTGAGCAGCTCCGCCCCGCAGGGCATCCTCGCCGGTCACCTGGACAACGTCCGCGCGACCGGACTGTTCCGTTACCTGCGGCTGCGCGAGTTCGTTCACCGCAACACCGACGGGCCCGGAAACCCGTACGCGCTGGTCTACGACCGCCGCCGGGTCGGGCGTGACTTCCCGTCATTCCGGGTCACGCGCACCTACAAGCGGTTCATGCACGCGCCGCCGCTGCCCGTCCACCGGCTGCCCGGCCAGCGCCTGCTGGGCTGGCATCTGTGGGTCCACCTGAGGCCGGGGACCGGCGCGACCGAGGCGCCTGCCGCCGGCGGCGCGGAGGCGGCGGGCGCCAGCCCCGCTGAGACGCCTGCTGCCAGCCCCGCCGGGGCGCCTGCTGCCAGCCCCGCCGGGGCGCCCGCTGCCAGCCCCGCCGGGGCGCCCGCTGCCAGCGCGGAAACGCCCGCCGTCGCACCCTCCAGGCACCTGGCCTGATCCGCCCGCGACCAGCCGGTATCCGCCCGTTCCCGCCCATCGCCGCCGCTCGGCTGAACCTCGCGTCCATGGCGGGCTGCTGCCTGGACGAATCCAGGTAGGCTGTGATATCCGACGACTAAGGGCAGTTACTAGATAGGTCGGGCCGGCATGTATGAGGGCGGGTTCGCCGTGGTTTCGCTTCAGTACGGCGAATGCTCGGCTGCGCGGCTAGCCTGTCCCCGGGGCAGTTAGGGGCGAGCTGGAGTGGGGGTCGCGATGACGGGTGATGACACCCGCGGTGACGCGATCCCGAATCCGGTGCGCCCTGCCGATCCAGGCCGCGACTTCGGGGTGACTGAGCCCGGTAGCGGCGGCGCCCATGGCTGCTGAGGCAGCTGCCAAGGCACGCCCCGCCGGGATGTCGTGGACCAAGCTTGTCGCACGCCTGCGCGCGCAGATGCTGCGCCGGATCAGCTGGGGACTCGCCGACCAGGGCATGTCCAGCATCACCAACGCAGCGGTCAGTATCTACGTCTACCGCGCGCTCGGCCCCGCCCAGTTCGGCGCCTTCAGCCTGGCCCTGGTCACGTACGCGTTCGGGCTGAACGCGTCCCGCGGGCTGGCCACCGACCCGCTGATGGTCCGGTTCAGCGGTACCGACGTCGCGACCTGGCGGCGGGCTGTGTCGCGGTGCACCGGCACCGCGACCGTTGTCGGCCTGGTGATCGGCGCCTGCTCCCTCTGCGCGGCCGCGGTGCTGCACGGCACGACTGGCGCTGCGTTCTGCGCGCTTGCGCTGGCCTTCCCCGGGCTGATGCTCCAGGACAGCTGGCGGTTCTCGTTCTTCGCGCTCGGCAAGGGCAGCCGCGCTTTCGTCAACGACCTGATCTGGGCGATCGTGCTATTCCCCTCACTCGCCGTGCTCAGGACAACAGGGCATGCCGACATCTTCTGGTTCGTTCTGGCCTGGGGCGGAGCGGCCGGCGTTGCCGCCGCGATCGGGCCGCTGCAGTCCCTGGTGATCCCGCATCTGTCCGGTGCGTGGAGCTGGGTACGCGACCATCGCGACCTCGGACCGCGGTACGTGGCCGAGGGTGTCTCCAGCGCCGGAGCCAACCAGCTGCGGACCTACGGCATCACCTTCCTGCTGGGCCTCGCGGCCGTCGGCTACGTGCAGGCGTCGAGCACGCTGATGGGCCCGTTCGTCGTCATCTACTTCGCGATGTCGCTGGTGATGATCCCGGAGGCAAGCCGCGTCCTGCAGAGGTCGCCCCGCCGGCTGCCGAAGTTCTGCCTGGCGATGGGCGGCGGGCTTGGCCTGGCGGGCCTCGCCTGGGGCACCGTCCTGCTGGTCGGGCTGCCGCTCGGGCTCGGGACGCTCATCCTCGGCCACACGCATCCCTGGCAGCCGGTCTACCCGCTGGTCCTGCCGCAGATGCTGGCGACCGTCGGCCAGGGACTCAGCTCGGGAGCGGCGGCCGGCCTGCATGCGCTGGGGGCCGCTCGCCGCAGCCTCCGCGCGATGGTGTGGACCTCGGTCAGCTACGTCGTCTTCGGCCTGATCGGCGCGGTGCTCAACGGCGCCGTCGGCACCCTGGAGGGACTCGTCGTCTCCTCGGTCGTCGGCGCGGCACTGTCCTGGTGGCAGCTGCGGGCGGGACTGCGCGAGTACCGCGCCGGGGCAGCCGAGGCCACGGCAGCTGCCGCCGAGAACGCTCCGGCCCGCCAGGCGGGGCGCCACCGGACCGCCGGCGAGGCAGCCGGCCAGCCCGCTGCCGGCGCCGTGGCCGCGATCGGCACCACGGCGGACGCTGCCACCGCCGCGGCCAGCCTGCCGGCGAGGCAGACCGGCTGGCAGCGGGACGAAGCAGAAGAGATTCAGCTGACCATGCCGATTCCCCGCATTAATTACCCGTAACAAAGTGTTGCATCAAATTAAGGATTTCCAAAAAATGATTCGGATAGCATTGTCACTCACGGTTTTCCGGACTCGGGACAGGATGGCCACGGAGTGAAGGTCCTGCTTTCTGCCTTTCAGTGCTCGCCCGGACGGGGCAGCGAGCCCGGCGCCGGCTGGCACTGGGCTACCGCACTGGCGGACTACGGGCATGAAGTGACAGTTCTGACGTCGTCGGACTACCGTGAGCCGATCGTCAGGCACGACAACGACCATGGCATCGAGTTTCGTTTCGTGGACGAGCGCGTGTCGCCGCTGCACCGGCTCTCGAACTCTATGGGCCTGTACGACACCTACTTGCGCTGGCAATCCGAGGCCTATCGCCAGGTGCCCCCGGAGAAATTCGACGTTGTCCATCACGTCACGTGGGGATCGCTGCGACTGGGCAGCAAAATGTGGCAGCTCCCCATTCCGCTGGTTTACGGCCCGATTGGCGGCGGGCAGCTCAGCCCGGCCCGGTATCGCGGTTACTTCGGCCGGGACCGGCCCATCGAGTCGTTCCGTGCCGCTTCCGCCGGGCCGCTGATGGCGCTCAACCGCCAGGGCCAGCAGACACTGCGGCACGCGGCAGTCACTCTCGCCTGCAACTCCGACACGGCGAATGCGGCCCGCCGGGCAGGCGGGCGCGACGTGCGGCTCATGATGGCGGACGCGCTGCCCGACGACTGGGTCATCGAGGCCCGCGACAAGCCCGCCGGCACGCCGGTAGTCCTGTGGGTCGGCCGGATGCTCCGCCGGAAGGCGCCGACACTGGCGGTCGAGGCGTTCGCAGAGCTGCGCCGGCACATGCCGGCCCGGATGATCATGGCGGGTGGCGAGGGACCGATGACTCCGGAGGTCCGGGCGGCTGTCGAGCGGCTCGGGCTGACCAGCGACGTGGAACTGCTCGGCCAGGTGCACTGGGACCGGGTGCGCGAGCTGTACGCGTCCGCCAGCGTCTTCCTGTTCACCTCGCTGCGGGAGTCCTTCGGCGGCCAGTTCCTCGAGGCACTCGGCAAGGGACTGCCGGCCGTGGCACTCGACCTGCACGGCATCAGCGACGCCGAGGTTGGCGATGCCGCGATTAAGGTCCCGCTGCCTGACCAGCCAGCCGAGCTGCCCGGCCGGCTCGGCGCCGCGTTGCAGACAGTGCTCACCGACGGCGAGTGGGAGCACCGGAGCACGGCCGCGGTGAAGTGGGCGTCCGAGCAGGTCTGGCCCGCCAGGGCGGCAGCGGTCACTGAGATCTACCGGGACATCACCGGGACCAGGCGCTAGGCACCGGCACGCGCCGGGCCCGGACGGCCCGAGCGCACAGCCTGGAGGAGAAGGCAGAAAACATGCGCGTAGCGATCAACCTGCTGACCGACAACCCGGAAAACCCCACCGGCTCGCACTGGGGGTACTCGCGGCTGGTGCCGGAGATGGCGAAGAGGCTCACCTCAGGCGAAGAGCTGTACCTCATCGTCAGCCCGAAGTCGCGGCACTTTTTCGAGGGCATGGGCCCTGGCGTTCGCTACATCACCTATCCGTGGTCGAACGAGAAGCGCAACCTGCGCACGCTCTCCGAGCACGTCTACACGCCCGTCCGGCTGCCGCTGAGCCGGATCGACGTCCTGAATACGCTGATGGCGCCGGCGCTCAAGATCCCCCGCGGCCTGGTCGTCCACATGAAGACGATGCACGCCTTCACGGCAGGCGACTCGCTGGCTCCGGCCGCCCGCTTCTACCGCCGGATGCAGTACCCGCGGACGGCGCGGCTCGCCGATGCGATCATCATCAACTCGCTCAGCCTGCGCTCCGAAATCGAGCAGTACCTGACCGTCGACCCGGCCAAGCTCAGGCTCATTTACGAGGCAGTCGACCACGACATCTTCAAGCCGGGAGACGCCGAGGCCGCCCGCGTCCAGGTGAAGGCGCATGGCGTCACGAAGCCCTTCGTGCTGTTTGTCTCGTCACTGTGGAAGTACAAGAACTGCGACGGGCTGCTGCGGGCCTGGGCCGGCGCACGCTCGCAGCTGGGCGACCGCCAGCTGGCGATCGTCGGGCACGGCCGGGACAAGGAGTACGTCGGGAAGCTGCACGCGCTGGCCGCGGACCTCGGCATCAGCGAGGACGTCGTCTTCGTCGGCGGCGTGCCGCTGGAGGAGACCGTCAGCTTCTACCGGGCAGCTGACGTGTTCGTGTACCCGTCGTTCAACGAGACGTTCGGGCTGCCCATTCTGGAGAGCATGGCCTCTGGCTGCCCGGTCGTGACCTCCAGCGTCACCAGCATGCCGGAGATCGCCGGAGGTGCCGCGGTGCTCGCGGACCCGGCGGATCCGGCCTCGATCGGCGCGGGCATCCGGACCGCGCTGGAATCCGGTGACCGGCTCCGCGAGGCCGGCCTTCAGCGAGCGGCGGCGTTCAACTGGGGATCGACGGCTGCATCGACTCTTGAGGTGTATCGCGAGGTCGCGGAACGGCGAGCCCGCCAGCGGGCCTGAACGGCCGCTGCGGGGCCGGTCCCGGCAGCCGGCGCACCACCCGGAAGCCTCGCCCCGGCCGCAGCGAGATGTCGCCTTCCCGGCCGCTCGGGGTCGGTACCAGCAGCGAGGCCGCGAGCGTCAGTTCCAGCATGTACGTCGTGGCGTCAGTGAATCCGACTTCGGTGATCGACGCCAGCAGGCAGTACGTGATCAGGAACAGGGCCAGTGCCCGCCGGGCACCGCGGGGCTGGAAGTAGCAGGCGATCAGCAGGAAGAGCAGGATGATCGCGCAGACGGTGACGCCAAAGAGCCCCTGGGTCTGGTACGAGGCCAGCCAGTTGCTGTCGATGGGCAGGCCGTTGAACGAGCTGTTCGACAGGCCGAGGCCGAAGATCTCCTCGAAGCCGGTCCGCGGGAAGCTGAGGATGTCCGACCAGACCTTGGTACGGCCGCTCAGGTCGGTCAGCTCGCTGCCGGTCTCGCCGCGCTCCAGCCAGGCCGTCAGCGCGCCTGCCAGCGCAGTGACCGCGATCGAGACGATGATGGCCGCGCCGGCGAAGAACCTGCGGACCCGTGACTTGACGCTGAACAGGCTGAGGCCGGCCACGATGACACCGGCCAGCATGCCGACGAGCGCGGTCCGGGTGTGCGTGAGCACCAGCACGATCCCGCTGACTGCCTCGATGAGCAGGGCAGTGCGTCCTCGTATCAGGCCGGCGAACCACATCACCGCGATCAGGCCGCAGACAACCGCCGCGTAGTGACCCACCTGCGGGTCAGGGATCGGGTAGAGGACGCCGTTGAGGCGGCCGTTGTACATGGCCTGGTGGTGGAACAGGACATAGCCGATCGCGGTGAGGCCGAGCGCTACCGACAGGACAGTGAGGTACGTCCGCAGCAGCAGCAGATCCTCACGGCCCCACCAGGGCGACAGGATCCACAGCGCGATGATGAACTCGCCCAGGCGCGCGACGCGGTAGAACGAGCCGAGCGTCGACGCTTCCTCGGTGCCGATCAGTGCGCCGAGCAGCAGCAGGCTGACCAGGAACAGGAAGACGTTCGGGCGGATGCGGCAGCGCGGGTTCACGCTCAGCGCCAGCAGCAGCGCGGCGGGCAGGGCGCCCTGCGTGATGATCTTGCCGACGGACGACGGAATGTGCAGGGCCGTGAGGTCCGGAGCCCAGGTCAGGACGTTCAGGGTCAGCAGGCCCCATGCCCACGCGACCCGCCTGCGGACCGAGCGCTCGCGGGCAGCATCGGCCTCGACCAGCGTGACCGAGCGGCCAGGCCGGATCAGCACCAGCGGCGACATCATCGGCGGTCAGCTCCCTCGCCGCGGCAGGCGCCGGCACTGGTGCCCGCGATGACCTCGGGCTCGGGCGCCGCGGCACGCGCGGGGAATGACATGGACTCCGCTTCCGTCGGGGGCGGCCTGCGCAGGATCAGCATGGCCACATGAGCGAAATTATCAGGATCAGGCGGGTCACCGCGAGGTTCCGGGCACACGCCTGCCGGCTCAGGACGCCTCGAGCAGCGCCCGCAGGCGCTCCAGGCAGCGGCCCCTCGTCGGGCCGATGCTGCCGACGGGCAGGCCGAGCTGCTCGGCGATCTCGACGTAGGAGGCGGGCGGATCGGCCATCAGCAGCTCGAGCATGCGCTGCCAGCGCCACGGCAGCCGCTGCATCGCCTCACGCACGGCAGCGGCGCGCTCCTCCGCCAGCAGCCGCTCGTCCACGGCCGGCTCGTAGGCGACGTGGTCGATCAGGTCACCGTCGTCGGCGATGAGAACGACCTTCTTGCGGGTGGCGACGACGCGCAGGCACTCCCGCCGGGCCGTGACCGCGAGCCACGACCCGACCCTGGCCGGATAGTCGAGCCGGTCGATGTGCTCCAGCAGCCTCAGCCAGGTCACCTGGACGACATCGGCCGCGTCGCTCTCGCCCAGCCTGAAGTCGCGCGTGACCGACCAGATAAGCCGGCCGTACTGCTCGACCAGCCGCTCCCACGCCCACCAGTCCCCCACCGCGGCGCGCCGGACGAGGTCGGCCACCTCGGCGCCGTCGGCATCTCGCTGCTCGGCGAGCGTGCCCGATCGACTACTCACCGTAACTCCCTGCCGGGACATCCCCAGGGCTGACACCGCTTGACAAATGAACCCCCCAACCGTCTCGACCCCCACCCCGCACCGCGGCAGCGGCGCCTGGAAGCCGGCTGAATAAGGCCTGAGCACAGGAGCCGTGACGACGCCCGCGAATGTTAGGTAGACGCCCGAGCAAACCCGGAGGTTGACGCCGTAACCTAACGTGACCGATATGAGATGCCATGCTACGACTACACGGGATGATCGTGCAGTGACTTTGCGTAATCGACAGGCAACTGCCAGGGCGGACCTGGCGGCGGCAGGCAGCTGTGAGCCACCCTCGGGGTCGGGTGCCTGGCTTTCAGTCGGGACGCCGCGGACGGCCGTAAGCCGCCGGCGGCTGCCAGCCCGTTCCCGGCATAAATACGCCGGGGCTAGTTATCCGTGATCATCGCGGCGCCGACGGTGGCGCTGGTCGCCTCGTCGATGAGGATGATGCCGCCGGTCTGCCTGTTCCGCGCGTACGGATCGCAGAAGAGCGGCTGGGTCACCCGGAGCGTGACGCGGCCGATCTCGTTGAGGCTCAGCTCCGCCGCGTTCTCGTCGCGGTGCAGGGTGTTGACGTCCAGCCGGTAGTGCAGATCCCGGACAATCGCCTTGACCGTCTTGGTCGTGTGCTTCACCAGCAGCCGGCTGCCCGGCGTCAGCTGGCGGGTGTCGGACATCCAGCAGACCAGCGCCTCGATGTCCTGCGTGGCGGCCGGCTGGTTGTGCGGCCGGCAGAACATGTCACCGCGCGACACGTCCAGGTCATCAGCCAGCAGCAGCGTCACCGACATGGGCGAGAACGCCTCCGGCACAGGACCCCGGGCCGTGTCGATGCGGCTGATCGTGGTGGTGAGCCCGGACGGCAGGTGCATGACCTCGTCGCCCGGCTTGAGCACGCCGCCGGCGACCTGGCCCGCGTAGCCGCGGTAATCGTGCAGCTCCGGGTCGGTTGCCTGGTGCGGCCGGATCACGTACTGGACAGGGAACCGGACGTCGATCAGGTTCCGGTCCGAGGCGATGTGCACGTGCTCCAGATGGTGCAGCAGCGACGGGCCGTCATACCAGGGCATGTTGGCAGACCGCTGCACGACGTTGTCGCCGTGCAGTGCCGACATCGGGATGAAGGTCAGGTCCCCGATCTCCAGCTTGGCGGCAAAGGCCGTGAACTCCGAGACGATCTGGTCGAAGACGGCAGCGTCGTAGTCGACCAGGTCCATCTTGTTGACGGCGAGCACCAGGTGCGGGACGCGCAGCAGCGTCGCCAGGAAGGCGTGCCTGCGGCTCTGCTCGGTCAGCCCGTTCCTGGCATCGACCAGCACGATGGCAAGGTCAGCGGTCGAGGCACCGGTCACCATGTTGCGGGTGTACTGGATGTGGCCGGGGGTGTCGGCGATGATGAACTTGCGGCGCGGGGTGGCGAAGTAGCGGTAGGCAACGTCGATCGTGATGCCCTGCTCCCGCTCGGCCCGCAGCCCGTCGGTCAGCAGGGCCAGGTTGGTGTACTCCTCGCCGCGCTCCCTGCTGGTCCGCTCCACGGAGGCCAGCTGGTCCTCGAAGATGGCCTTGGAGTCGAAGAGCAGCCGGCCGATCAGCGTGCTCTTGCCGTCGTCCACTGAGCCGGCGGTGGCGAGCCGCAGGATATCCATGTATCCGAGGCCGGCGTCCGTAACGGTCATCAGAAGTAACCTTCCCGCTTACGATCTTCCATGGCGGCCTCGCTGGCCCGGTCGTCAGCGCGGGTCTGGCCGCGCTCGGTGATGCGGGTCGCCGCGATCTCGGTAATCACCTCGGCCACGGTCGAGGCCGTGGATTCCACTGCGCCCGTGCAGGTCATGTCACCGACGGTGCGGTACCGCACCGTCGTCTCGAACAGCTGCTCGTCCGCCCCCCGCGTGACGAACTCGCTGTCGGCCAGCAGGATGCCATCGCGCTCGAACACGGTCCGCGGGTGGGCGAAGTAGATCGACGGGATCTCCAGGCGTTCCCGCTCGATGTAGTGCCAGACGTCCAGCTCGGTCCAGTTCGACAGCGGGAAGACCCGGATGTGCTCGCCCCGCCGGGTGCGCGTGTTGTAGATGCTCCACAGCTCGGGCCGCTGATTCTTCGGGTCCCACTGGCCGAACTCGTCGCGGAACGAGAACACCCGCTCCTTCGCCCTGGCCTTCTCCTCGTCGCGCCGGGCGCCGCCGAACACGGCGTCGAAGCGGTTGTCCGCGATGGCGTCCAGCAGGGCCGTGGTCTGCAGCCGGTTCCGGCTGGCGAAGCGGCCGGTCTCCTCGATGACCTTGCCGGCGTCGATCGCCTCCTGCACCGAGGCCACCACCAGGCGCGCGCCGACCTCCTCGACCCGCCGGTCGCGGTAGTCGAGGACCTCGGTGAAGTTGTGCCCGGTGTCCACGTGCATCACCGGGAACGGGAACTTCGCCGGCCAGAACGCCCGCTCGGCAAGCGCCAGCATCACGATCGAGTCCTTGCCGCCGGAGAACAGCAGCACCGGCCGCTCGAACTCAGCCGCGACCTCGCGCATGATGTGGATGGACTCGGCCTCGAGCACATCGAGCTGCGACAGCAGATAGTCGGCGCGGGGCGATGTCATGACGGGAACTCCAGATCACTGGACGACGAACCGGCGGGCACCGGCGCTGATGCTGGCTGGCCTGCTGCCCGCGCACGGGCGATCGCCGCGAGCAGCTGCGGCGCCAGCGTGGCCGGACTGATCAGGATATCCGGAATCGAGACGTCAGCCTGGTTGTATGCCAGCGGAGAGCCATCGATTCTCGATGTGTGCAGCCCGGCGGCCCGGGCGACCGCGACCGGTGCGGCCGAATCCCACTCGTACTGACCGCCGCCGTGCACGTAGGCATCGAACTCGCCCAGGATGACCGCGGCGGCCTTGGCGCCCGCCGATCCCATGGGCACGAGCTCCGCGCCAAGGTCAGCGGCCAGCCGCTGGACGAACTCCGGCGGCCGTGACCGGCTTACCAGGATTCGCAGGCTCGCCCCGCTGCCGGCAGCACGGGCGCCGGCCGGCGCCGGCCGGGCCGGCGGCTCGAGCGTGCTCAGCACCAGGTCCCTGGCTGGCAGCGCGACAGCGCCGGCCGTCAGGTCGCCGCGCTCCCAGAGCGCTACATGGACGGCCCAGTCGGTGCGGCCGGGCTCGCCGAACTCCCTGGTCCCGTCCAGCGGGTCGACGATCCAGACCCTGCTGGCGGTCAGCCGGACGGGGTCGTCCCTGCCCTCCTCGGAGAGCACAGCATCCTGCGGCCGCAGCCGGGCCAGCTCCGCGGTCAGGAACTCGTGCGCGAGCAGGTCACCGGCCTTGCGCAGGCCGTCAGCGTCAGCACTGGCGCCGGCGGCCGCCCGCAGCTCGATCAGCCGCCGTCCGGCCGCGACGGCGAGATCGCGGGCCAGCTCATGGTCCGATGTGTCAGTCACTGTCAGTGCACCTCGTTCTGGGCGGTAGCCAGTCCGTGCTCGACGAGCAGCCGGGCCGACTCGGCAGCGCGGCCGAGAATCTCGGGAAGTTCCTTCCGCTCGGCCGGGGTGAAGTCCCGCAGGACGAAGTCGGCCGGATCCATCCGGCCCGGCGGCCGGCCGATGCCGATCCTGATGCGGTGGTAATCCCTGGTACCGAGCGCGCTGGTGACGGACCGGAGGCCGTTGTGCCCGTTGTCGCCGCCGCCAAGCTTGAGCCGGACCGAGCCGAACGGCAGGTCGAGCTCGTCGTGAACGACGATGACGCGATCGGCCGGCAGCTTGTAGAACGCGCGGAGCGAGGCAACCGGGCCGCCGGAGACGTTCATGAAGCTCATCGGCTTTGCCAGCACGACACTGCTGCCGGCCAGGCGCCCGGTCGCCGCCATCGCCCGCGACCGGTCCCGCTTGAACGTAACGCCCATCTCGGCCGCCAGCTCATCGCAGCACAGCTGGCCAACGTTGTGCCGGTTGCCGGCGAACTGCGGCCCGGGATTACCCAGGCCGACGATCAGCCAGCGGTCACCATCGGCCATCTCGGCGTCAATCTCGCTTCCCGGCTGGTGTCGGCCACGCCAGAACAGGCGGCCCCGCCAGTGCAGTCCGGTCATCTGCGCGCCTGGTGGCGACGGCCGGAGCTCAGCGGGAGGGCCGGCCCGCGCCGGCTACCGCGGTCAGCCTGATTCCCCGGCCGACTCACTGCCGGCGCCGTCCGCCGGGGCCTCAGCAGCGCCCTCGCCCTCAGCGGCAGTACCAGCCACAGCCGTCTCGACCGGCTCGGCCTCGCCAATCTCGGCCTCGATCTGCTCGGCTGTCGGCGCCGGGATGACGTGCAGGACCAGGATCTCCGGCTCGACCGCGAGCGTGGTGCCCGTCGGCAGCTCCAGGTCGCTAGCGTGCACGGAGTCGCCGATCGCCATCCCCTCGACGGAGATGTCAATGCCGCGCGGGATGTTCGTGGCCTCGGCCTCGACCGTGATCTGAATGAGCTGCTGGTCAAGCAGCCCGTCGGGCGCCACCTCGCCGGAGACGTTGATCGGCACGTCCACGGTGACCTTCTCGCCGCGCCGCACGACCAGCAGGTCGACGTGCTCCACATAGCCCCTGATCGGGTCACGCTGGATGGCCTTGGGCAGTGCCAGCTGGGCACCGCCAGGCAGGCCCTCGAGCCGGATCAGCACGTTGGCGGTGCGCAGCGCGAGCAGCACCTCGTGGCCGGGCAGGGTGAGGTGCCTGGGCTCAAGATTGTGGCCGTAGAGCACCGCCGGGACACGGCCAGCAGCCCTGGTGCGGCGGGCCGGGCCCTTGCCAAACTCCGTCCGCGGCTCTGCGGCAATACGTACCTCGGGCACTGTGGCACTCCTTGAGATGACAGAAAATCCTTGCGCAGTCTACCCCGTTCAGGCAGCCCGCTGGTTCAGAGGGCTCAGCTGCTCAGGCGGCCAGGGGCGGGCCCCCGCGCCGGTCAGCTCTGGCCGTCGAACAGGCTGGTCACCGATCCGTCGCTGAACACCTCGTTGATCGCCCTGCCGATCAGCGGCGCGATCGACAGCACGGTCAGCTTGTCGAACCGCTTCTCGTTCAGTATCGGCAGCGTGTTGGTGACGATGACCTCGCTTACCCGCGAGTTCTTCAGCATGTCCACCGCGTTGCCGGACAGGACGCCATGAGTCGCGGTCACGATGACCTGCGCCGCGCCCTGGTCGAACAGGGTCTCTGCCGCCTTCACGATCGTCTGCCCGGTGTCGATCATGTCGTCCACCACGATGCAGGTCCGTCCGGCCACCTGGCCGACGACTTCAAGCACCCGCGCCTGGTTGGCGACGTCCGGGTCGCGGCGCTTGTGGATGATGGCCAGCGGGCAGGCGAGCCGGTCGGTCCACCGCTCGCAGACCCGGACCCGCCCGGCGTCCGGCGCCACCACCGTGACCTGCGACACGTCCAGCTTGTCTTCCAGGTAGGAGGCGAGGATCGGGAGCGCGAACAGGTGGTCGACTGGCCCGTCGAAGAAGCCCTGGATCTGCGCTGTGTGCAGGTCAACAGCCATCAGCCGGTCCGCGCCGGCGGTCTGGAAGAGGTCAGCCATCAGCCGGGCCGAGATCGGCTCCCGGCCGCGGCTCTTCTTGTCCTGCCGCGCGTAGCCGAAGAACGGGGTGACAACGGTGATCCGCTTGGCCGACGCGCGCTTGAGTGCGTCGACCATGATCAGCTGTTCCATGATCCACTGGTTGATCGGTGCGGTGTGGCTCTGCAGCACGAACGCGTCGCAGCCGCGGACGGACTCAAGGAAGCGGACGAAGATCTCGCCGTTGGCAAAGTCGTAGGCAGTAGTGGGGGTCGGCTCGATGCCGAGGCAGCCCGCGATCTCCAGACCGAGTTCGGGGTAGCCACGACCGGAAAAAAGCATCATCTTCCGCTCGGGGGTAGCGGTCATGCCGGTCACTTGCTTCAACTCTCCTTGTGTTGCCACGCGCTTGAGCTAGCACGCGCCGGCGATTGCGCCGCCGCGTCACGTTCGGCATCCCGCTGCCCGGCGGCCCCCGGCCGCAGGTGGGCGAACGGGCCAACCACGGTGCCGGGTTCGACAACCGCGTCCTCGCACACAGCCTGCAGCACGGTCGCGCCGGCCCCCACCGACGTGTTGCGCAGCAGGCAGCCTGGCCCCACGCTGGCGCCAGCACCGATCGCGGTGCGGCCCTCCAGCTGAGTGGCCTGCGAGATGCGCACTCCCGGCTCGATGTGCACATCGACGTCAATCCAGGTACTCGCTGGGTCGACGATGGTCACGCCCGCGGCCATCCAGCGGGTCAGCAGGCGCTCGTTCAGCACCCGGCGGGCGCGGGCCAGCTGGGCCTGGTTGTTGACGCCCTGGACTTCGTCGAAATCGGCGCAGAACGCACTGCCGACCAGGTGGCCGTCGCCCCGGAGGATGGCCGGGACCTCGGTCAGGTACTCCTCGCCGGTGGCCCTCGCCGCGGGCACTCGCTTGACCGCGTCGGCCAGCAGATCGCCGTCGAAGGCGAACATGCCCGAGCTGACCTCGGTCACCGCCCGCTGCTCGTCGGTGGCGTCGGCTTCCTCGACGATGCCGCAGATGTGGCCATCGGCATCGCGCAGGATGCGGCCATAGCCCCTCGGCTCTGGCGCCCGGGCGGTGAGCACGGTGACCGCTGCCCCCGTTGCCTCGTGCTCGGCCGCCAGGCTGATCAGGGTCTCGCCGCGCAGCATCGGCGTATCGGAGAACAGGACGATGACCGTGCCGTGGATCACTCCGACTGACTCGATGACGGTGCGGACGGCATGCCCGGTGCCCCACGAGCCACGTCGTTCCTGGACGACCAGGGTTGCTTCCGGGTAGTGCTGCCGGGCGTACCCGGCGACCTGGCCGTTCAGGTCGCTCACGACGAGGATCAGCCGCCGGGGGCTCAGCTCGCGAGCCGCGGCGAGCACATGACCAAGCATCGGCCGGCCGCAGACCTCGTTCAGCATCTTCGGCATGGCGGTTCGCATCCTGGTGCCCTCACCCGCCGCCAGAACAATGACGGCGGCCGGACCGTCGGCAGTCACTCGGCTCGGCTCCTCTGCGTCGATCTCGGGCTTATCGATCTCAGACTGCTGAGCTGCGCGCCCCTGGGGCGCTCACAGTCGATGCCGGGCTTCCTGACCTGCACAGTGCTCTTCACAGTGTCGCGGCGTGTCAGGCGCTGCTGGCACCTGCAGCGGCCAGCCACGACGTCATCCTCCCGACATGGGCAGGATACCGGCCGGTTACCTACATTCGGCGCTCCTGGGTCGCTGAACGCACCCGATGCAACGCTTGCCCCCGATCGTGCCACACGCTCGCGGGTGCCGCCGGGCCGCAGATCAGAAGCAGCCCGGTGGCGATCAGCAATCCGACCCGCAGCCAGCACGTTAACCGCCATATCGCCATCGCCACCCCCCGGCCGGCGTCCGCCGACCGGCCCGCACGGGCAATCTCGGGGAACCGCCGGCCCGTCTGGCCTCCCCCACGCGACTCTAGCGACACCACCCTGCTCGGGCCGGACGAAGCGCGGGCTACCCCGCGATTGCCTCCGTCGCGCCCGGTGCCCGCCGCACCCACTCCACGCTGCACCTGCTCAAGCGCCCCGGCTAACCCATCGACCGCCCTAACCCGTCACCGGTATTGTTGTGGCGGAGTCCGACCTTCCCGGGTGGTCTAATTGGCAAGGACGCAGGGTTTTGATCCCTGAGGCTGAAGGTTCGAATCCTTCCCCGGGAGCGGAAATTCAAGTCCTGACCCGTGCGCTAGCAGGGGATCTGCGGCCGCCGACGGAGCGCGCCGCTGCCTGGGCCCCCATCGCCGCGGCTGCCCAGCCCTCGATCTGCCGGTACAGCACCGTGCTCCGGCGGACAGCGATCGTCAGGCACCCGTAGTACGAATCACCTGTGTTCTTCCTGATGGTCCTCGGGTTGTGCCGCTTCAGCGACGGCTGGCGGAACTGATCGTGCGGCAGCCCGGTCAGGTCCTGCCAGAACTTCTCGGCTGCGGCCACATCTGCAGTCTCATGGATATAGACGCGACAGATGAGATCCTTGGACGCCACCCCGGCGGCTGCGAGAAAGCGGAGAAAGAATGTGACCAGGCGGGGATCGCTGTTGATGAAGGTCACGCGATCCTCACGGCGGCGAGGCTTGCTCTTGGATCCCTCGCACCAGTATGCGGTGGCACCGGCGATCAGGACCTCGCGGTCGCTGAGAACGCCAATCTCGTCAGCCGCCGTTGCGCTGATCTGCTGCCGCAAGGCCTCGCGGCGGGCCGACTCGGCCTGCCAGTACCGCGACACGCCCTGCGCGTTGCGCTGACGGAATTCCTCGCAGGACAGCCTGCCGCGGCGCGGCATGTCCCGCACCCAGAGCGATACCGAGCCCTTCGAGACACCGAGCTCGGCGGCGATCTCATCGTACGTCGCGCCGCCGGCGCGCAGCGCGCGGGCCTTCCCCCGCTGCGCGTCCTTTGCTCTGGGCCGCGACGTCCATAACGGAGGCGGCTCACCGCGGAGGGCAGGGTCCAGGGTGGAGTTGCCGATCCCGAGGATTTCCTTGATCTCGCGGCGGGACTTGCCCGCCCGACGCAGGGCTACGGCCTGCTCGCGCACTTCAGACCTACCAGGTTGATTCGTCATACTCGAATTTTAGTTCTAGCTACTGACATTTTCGGAGCGAATGATCGAGAGTATGATCGAGTGCAAGTGGCCGGGCGAGGGGTAGCTGAACGGCCGATGAAGCCGCGAGCCTGATCACCCATCCGGGTGGCCGGGCGCGCCGAATCCTGAGGTAACGGCAGGCAGCTACTGCGGGCCTGCCATCGCCGAGGGAACCACGCGTAACTGAACGTCAGCTATTCACGGCGACGGCGAGAAATATTCTCCTGGCGGTTGTACAACCTACGGTCACGTAGGTTACGGTTACGTAAGCGTAATCCTCTTGGAGCCCCTGCCCACGGCCCGGCGGAGCGCTTACCCCGCACAATTCGCTATGAGTGCCAGGCGAGGATCTCATGACCACAGCCATTGACACCACCAGCACAGGCGCCGCGGTGGGTGTATCCACAGGCGCACGGGTACCACTGAACGACCTGCAGGACGAGCCCAAGGGCAAGTTCGAGAAGACCCTGGTCGGGATCTTCGTCATCGTCCCGATGCTTGCGCTGCTGGCGGCCATACCGCTCGCCTGGGCGTGGGGCTTCCTCGACTGGCATGCCGCTGTCATCGCCGTCGTGTTCTATTACATCTCGGGCCTCGGCATCAGCATGGGGTTCCACCGCTACTTCACCCACAGCTCGTTCAAGGCCAAGACCGGCCTGCGAGTCGCGCTCGCCATCGCCGGCTCGCTGGCGATCGAGGGCCCGCTGCTGACCTGGGTGGCTGACCACCGGCGGCACCACAAGTACAGCGACCGCGAGGGCGACCCGCACTCGCCGTGGCGGTTCGGAGACGACTGGAAGGCCCTCATCAAGGGCCTGGCCTGGGCGCACGTCGGCTGGCTGTTCGACAGCGAGCACACGTCGCGGGAGAAGTTCTGCCCGGACCTGCTGGCCGACAAGAAGATGGTCAGAGTCTCGAATTACTTCCCCGCGCTGGTCGCGGTCTCGCTGCTCGCGCCGGCCCTGATCGGCGGCCTGTGGTCGATGTCCTGGCAGGGCGCAGTCATCGCGTTCTTCTGGGCCAGCCTCGTCCGCATCGCGTTCCTGCACCATGTCACGTGGTCCATCAACTCCATCTGCCACACCTTCGGCAAGGAGGAGTTCGAGACGCGGGACAAGTCCCGCAACGTGAACTGGCTGGCCATCCTTTCCTTCGGAGAGTCCTGGCACAACCTGCACCACTCCGACCCGACCTGCGCCCGGCACGGCGCCCTGCGCGGTCAGATTGACACCGCCGCGAGGCTCATCTGGTTCTGCGAGAAGTTCGGCTGGGCCTATGACGTCCGCTGGCCGGACGAGGCGCGACTGAGCGGCAAGCAGACCAGCACGCGGCAGCTCGGCTCCATGACGCGACGGGCCGCGCCGGAACCAGTTAGCCGCAGCGCTGTCTGAGCGACCATGATGGAGCAGTGACAAGTCAGTCAGCTCCGAACAACCGCAAGCGCATGACCGGCAAGGAGCGCCGCGAGCAGCTTCTCGACATCGGCCGGCGCCTGTTCGCCGAGCGCGGCCTGGACGGCACCTCCATCGAGGAGATCGCCGCCCAGGCCGGCGTCTCGAAGCCCGTTGTGTACGAGCACTTCGGCGGCAAGGAGGGCCTGTACGCCGTAGTGGTCGACCGGGAGGTCGAGCGCTTCCTCACCATGGCCACGCGGCTGCTCGAGGGTGAGGACACCATGGCCAAGTTCGAGATGGCCGCTGTCTACCTGCTTCGCTACATCCAGGAGAACTCCGACGGCTTCCGGATCCTGGTGCGCGACTCCAACCCGACCTCGGGGTCCGGCACGTTCGCCAGCCTGATCAGCGACATCGCGAGCCAGGTGGAGTACATCCTCGGCGACGTGCTCAAGACCAGGGGCTATGACCCCAAGCTCGCGCCCGTCTACGGGCAGATGCTGGTCGGCATGGTCGCGTCCGCCGGCCAGTGGTGGCTGGACGCGCGCAAGCCACCGCTTGAGGAGATGGCCGCGCACCTGGTGAACCTGGCCTGGAACGGCCTGCGCGAGCTCGACCCGAAGCCCAAGCTGTCTGCCGAGACGATCGCGCTGCTCGCACAAGACAGCTAAGCCGGGCCGGCTGCCGGCCGGTCAGGCCTTGTGCGCGACCACGAACACGCGCCGGAACGGCAGCACAGTCCCGTACGAAGCGGCCGGATACGCGATCCGGATGCGCTCGCCGTACTGGCGGGTGAACTCCTCGGCATCCGCCGAGTCAAGCGCGGTCAGCACAGGCCGCAGGCCCGTCCCCCGGTACCAGTCGGTCACCGGGTCCGGTCCCTGCAGCACATGCAGATAGGTGGTCTCCCAGGCATCGACGCGCAGGCCCTCGCCGGCGAGCAGATCCAGGTACTGCTCGGGGTCGCCCGCCTGCCGGTTCAGCTGAACACCGGCCAGTTTCCCGCGCCACTGATCTGAGGCGGCCAGCTCACGGAGGACAGCGTGACTCGGCTGATCGAAGTTGCCCGGCACCTGGAACGCGAGCCAGCCGCCGTCAGCCAGGTACCCGGCCCAGCGGGGCAGCAGGTCCAGGTGACCGGGGACCCACTGCAGCACGGCGTTCGAGATGATGACATCGGCTGGCCGCTCCGGCTTCCAGTCGGTCACGTCGCCCACGGCGAAGGCAAGCCGTCCGGAGCGGGCGCTCTCGCCGTAGTCCGCCTGCTGCGCCGCGCTGATCATCTCGGCGGACGAGTCGATGCCGGTCACCCTGGCACCGGGCCACCGCTCCGCGAGCGACGCGGTCAGCTGGCCCGGGCCGCAGCCCAGGTCCACGACCCAGCCGGGCTCGGCGGCCCCGATCCGGCCGGCCAGATCATAGAACGGCCGCGACCGCTCGCCAGCGAAGTGCAGGTACTGGGCGGGATCCCACATAACGGCGCGCTCAATTCTCTCGACGTCAAGATACATTCCTGGTGTACCGCAGCGGAAGTCTCGATGTCAAGAGATATGCTCCTGTCATGACACCCGGCGCCCGGCCAGCACGACCAGTCCGGTCAGCACGGGCAGTTGCGTCAGCAGGGGCAGCTTCGTCAGCACGGGCAGCGTCCTCACGGGCGGTACGGTCCGTGCCGCCTGTCAGCGACGAGGTGGACGAGATCGTCGCGCGCTGGCAGGCCGAGCGGCCTGATCTGGACGTCGCGCCGCTGGAAGTCCTCAGCCGGGTATCGCGGCTCGCCCGGCATCTCGACCGGGCCAGGCGGGCGGCCTTCGCCGCTCATGGCCTCGAAGCCTGGGAATTCGATGTCCTGTCGGCGCTCCGCCGCCAGGGCCCGCCGTATCAGCTGAGCCCCGGAGCACTGCTGCGGGCGACGCTGGTGACCTCAGGCACGATGACCAACAGGATCGACCGGCTGGCAGCCGCCGGGCTCGTCAGCCGCCGCCCGGACCTGCAGGACAAGCGAGGGGTCCTGGTTCAGCTCACCAGCGCGGGAGTACGGACTGTGGACGCCGCGTTTGCCGCCCTGCTCGACGGCGAGCGTGACCTGCTGACCGGGCTCGATGCGCGGCAGCAGGAGAATCTCGCCGGGCTGCTGCGCATCCTGCTGGTGCCGTTCGACGCGGCCGGCGCCGCCGACCAGCAGGCCGCCGGGGACTAGCGGGCGCTGGAGGCCAGCGAGAACTTGCTGACCGAGAAGCTCATCGGGACGCCGTCCGTCGACGCGATCTCGAAACCGAAGTTCACCTGCGTGAGCACTTCGCTGCCGCGCAGGTAGTGATGATGGATCAGCCACTGCAGGGCGCTGCGCAGGTCAACGTGCCCGCTGGTCTCCTGGCGGCCGGTCAGCACGAAGCTGAACATCTGCGAGCTGCCCTGATAGACGTCGTACTGCCGGCCCGAGATCGCCGCATGGCTGATGACACTGCCCTCCGGGGTCTGGCCGTGGTTGTCGACCCAGACCATGACCTCGCCGCCGTGGTAGTTGTTGAGGAACATGTCGTAGGCGGCCTCGGCGTCGTAGTTCGCCCAGGACGGCGGCATCTTCTCGGCGAATGAACTGCTGAGCGACGCCACCGAGCCGATCTGCGGGTCGCGGTAGTTCTGCTGAACGCACGGATAGGTCTTCACGCTGGTCGAGCCAGGCTGACTGGAGACCACGCCCCAGCGCTGATAGGAGTCGGCCCAGACCGTCTGCGGGCCCGCCTGTGACTGATTCCACTCATTGTTGAAGACGTCGAAGCCGCTGTCCTTCCACAGGCCCAGCTTTGCCGACGACTTCCAGGCGGACGAGGCCGGAAGCGAGGCGTGCACGTTCGTGCTCGGCGGCCGGCTGCTGCACGCGGCGAGGACAGGACCGGCCAGCGCGACTGCAATAAGGACGGCAGGCCAGCGGCGGCGGCGCAGCAAGGCAGATGGACGCATGCGGCCCTTCAAGGCGCGGACACCATGATCCGGGAGACTTGGACACGCCAGGACGTGTACAACTCTGCCGGATCATGGTCAGCTCGGGAAACTTCGCTAAATACGCTAGCAGCCGTCAGCCGCCGAGCTCCTCGGCCACGGCCAGCCACCGCTCCTCGAGCTCGCCGCGTTCGGCCTGGACCGATTTCAGCTCCGCGCCGAGCTCGACCAGCCGCTCGTAGTCAGTGGCGCTGGCAGCCAGCTCCGCGGACAGCCGCTCCTCGGTGCCGGTCAGTCTCGCGATCTGCCGCTCAAGGCGGGTCAGCTCCTTCTGGCCGGCGCGCTGCTGAGCCGCCGACAGGCCGGGCGGCGGCGCCTGCCCGTCGGACGCAGCCTGACCGGCGGAGGAGGGCGCGGACTGGGTAGGTCCGGGGGTGGTGGCAGCGCGTTCCCTGACCTGAAGGTATTCATCAATACCGCCAGGCAGGAAAGCGAGCTGCTCGTCGACGAGCGCCAGCACGTGATCGGTTACGCGCTCCAGGAAGTACCGGTCGTGGCTCACCACGACAACCGAGCCTGGCCAGCCGTCCAGCAGGTCCTCAAGCTCGGTCAGTGTCTCGATGTCGAGGTCGTTGGTCGGCTCGTCCAGGAGCAGCACGTTCGGCTCGGCGAGCAGGATCAGCAGCAGCTGCAGGCGCCGCCGCTCGCCGCCCGACAGCTCGCCGACCCTGGTCCACTGCCGGTCGCCGCGCAGGCCGAGCCGCTCCAGGAGCTGGCTGACCGACAGCTCGCGCTTGCCGATCACCGCCGAGCCGCGGACTCGCTCGGCCGCCTCGAGCACGCGCAGGCCGGGGTCGACCGGCGGCGGTTCCTGCGTCAGGTAGCCCAGTTGCACCGTGCTGCCGGTGACCACCTGTCCGGTCGTGACGACCGGCCCGTCCGACGGCACCGGGAGCGCACCGGACAGCAGCCGGAGCAGCGTGGTCTTGCCGGTGCCGTTGACGCCGACGATGCCTACCCGGTCGCCGGGGCCAAGCTGCCAGCTCACGTGGTCAAGCAGCGGCCGGCCGCCCGCGGTGACCGACACGTCCTTCAGGTCGAGCACGGTCTTGCCGAGCCGGGCCGTGGCCATCCGGGCCAGCTCGACGCCGTCCCTCGCGGGCGGCTCGTCGGCGATCAGAACGGTGGCGGCCTCAATCCGGAAGCGCGGCTTGCTCGTCCGGGCGGGCGGCCCGCGCCGCAGCCAGGCAAGCTCCTTGCGCATGAGGTTGCGGCGGCGCTGGTCGATAGCGGTGGCGATGCGCTCCCGTTCGGCTTTCGCGAGCACGTACGCGGAGTAGCCGCCGTCGTAGGCGTGGACCTGGCCGTCCGCCAGCTCCCAGGTCTCCTCGGTCACCGCGTCGAGGAACCAGCGGTCGTGCGTGACGACCACGTAGCTGGTCTCGTACTGCCGCAGATAGCCGGCCAGCCAGCTGATTGCCTCGATGTCGAGGTGGTTAGTCGGCTCGTCCAGCAGAAGCAGGTCGTAGCTGGCCCGCAGGAGGGCGGCCAGGGCCGTCCGGCGGCGCTCGCCACCGGACAGCCGACGGACGTCGGCGGCGAGGTCGATGCCGCCGAGCAGCGCCTCGACGACGGCCCGGCTGCGCGGGTCGGCCGCCCACTCGTGCGCGGCCAGGTCGCCGAGTACGATCGCGCCCACCGTTCCGGTGAGTTCCTCGGCCTGCGCGAGGTAGCCGATGGTGACGTCCCGGCCCCTTGTCGCCCGGCCCGAGTCCAGCTTCCCGGCGCCCGCGAGCGCGGACAGCAGGGTGGTCTTGCCGGCCCCGTTGCGGCCCACCACGCCGATCCGCTGCCCGGTCGAGACGCCCAGCGACACCTGATCAAGCAGGACGCGCTCGTGATAGGCCTTGGCGGCCAGTTCCAGGTTGACCAGGTTCACGCCGGCTGCCCGTCGCGCACGACGGCGGCTCCCGGCGTCGGCCCGCTGGCCCTGGCCACCGCCCGGCAGACGCCCGCCCCGGTCACCCCGACCGCGATCTCTCGCGCATGCGCGGCGTCGCTGGCGAGGAACGCGCACGTCGGGCCTGATCCCGAGATGATCGCGCCGAGTGCGCCGTGCTCCCGCCCGGCCGTCAGCGCACGGCGAAGCTCCGGCTGCATCGACAGCGCGGCCGGCTGCAGGTCATTGGTCAGCAGCGGGCCGACCCTGGCCGCCTCGCCGGACCGCAGCGCCGTCATCAGCGGGTGGGACAGTTCCGGCTCACCCGGCCTGCCGCCGTCGCCCGCGGCCGCGCGGGCTGCCCTCAGGCGATCGCAGGTGGCGTACACCTCGGCGGTAGACAGGCCCTGGTGACCGAATGCCAGGGCCCAGTGGTAACTGCCGGCGGCGAGCGCCGGAGTGAGGTGCTCGCCCCGGTCACGGCCGACCGCAGTCCCTCCGACCAGCGCGAACGGCACGTCGCTGCCGAGCGTGGCGGCGATCTCGATCAGCTCACGCTGCGACAGGCCGGTCTGCCAGAGCTCGTTGCAGGCCACCAGAGTCGCGGCGGCGTCCGCACTGCCCCCGGCCAGGCCCGCGGCAACCGGGATCCGCTTGCGGATCTCGATGCGCACGGCCGAGCCGCGCAGGCCGGTCGCCTTGACCAGCGCGCTGGCGGCTTTCCAGGCGAGATTCGACCGGTCGACGGGAACGGCGCTCGCGTCCTCGCCGCTGACGGCGAGGGAGGTCTTGTCAGCCGCCACCACGGTGACCTCGTCAAACAGTGACACTGCGTGAAAGACGGTCACCAGCGGGTGATAGCCGTCGGCACGGGGCGATCCCACGGCGAGCTGAAGGTTGATCTTCGCCGGTACCCGGACAGTAATGGCCGCCGGAGCTGGCCTGATTGCTGAGATCACGATGTGCCGATCGTATCCGGGGTTTGCCGTGCGCACCTCTCGCCGTCGCCAGGCGTCCCCGGCGGACGCGACCTGGAGCTCCGGCCGCCTCCTGTCGTCCTTCCCCGAGGAGGCGCGGGACGGCTGCGCTGAGCTGGCTCCGGTGGCCGCGCTGAGCAGGCGCAGGACGGCTGCGCTGAGCTGGCTCCGGTGGCTGCGCTGAGCTGGCTCCGGCGGCTGCCCGAGGCTGGCTCCGGCGGCTGCCTGAGCTTGGCGATGGACTGCTCGGCGATGATGGGGGCCATGACTGATGTGCTGTCGCGGTTCATCCGCGGCGCAGACGAGCTGCCGGCCGGCCTGCCGGCCGGCCTGCCGCCGGACGCCCCATGGCAGATCCTCGGGCGGATCGGTGATCTCGTCCTTGGCTTGCTCGACTCGCTGCCGCCCGAGTTCGTGCGGCTCTCACCCGGGCAGGCGGTGCACCGGTCCGCGACCGTCGCCTCGTCGGCTGTGCTGAGCGGGCCGGTCATCTTGTCGGCTGGCTGCCGGGTCGGCCACGGCGCGGTACTGCGCGGCGGGGTCTGGGCGGGTGAGGAGGTCACGATCGGCCCGCATGCCGAGATCAAGGGATCGCTGCTGTTCGCCCGGTCGGCTGCCGCCCACCGTAACTATGCGGGCGACTCGATCATCGGCCGTGACGTCAACCTCGAGGCGGGCGCGGTACTGGCCAATCACTTCAACGAGCGGGCGGACAAGCAGATCAGCGTCTGGCTCGACGGCCAGGAGGTCGCTACCGGGCTGACCAAGTTCGGCGCGCTGATCGGAGACGGCAGCCGCATCGGCGCCAACGCCGTCACGAGCCCGGGCACGCTGCTGCCGCCGGGCAGCGTCGTACCGCGGCTTGGCCTGGTCGACCAGTCCCGCGCCGGCGACGGGTACTGACCGCAGGGTGCCGCGCCCGGCCAGCCAGCCGTGCCGTGCCGTGCCGTGCCGAACCTCATGGGGACCGCGTTGGTGCTGCCAGAGCAGCACCAATCAGGCACCCACGCCGCGGTCGCCCGCGCTGCCGGCCGCAATCCGGGCGAATTCGCCAATGCCGAGGGCCTCGCCGCGCAGCGACGGGTCCACGCCGGCGGCCCGCAGCGCCTCCTCGGCCGCCGCCGGGGAACCGGCCCACTGCGCGAGCGCCGACCGCAGGGTCTTGCGGCGCTGCGAGAACGCGGCATCGATCACGGCGAAGGTCTCCTCGCGGCTCGCCGTCCCGCGCACCCGCGCCGCATCGGCGGCCGAATAGCGGGCCAGCGACACCAGGCCCGAGTCCACCCGCGGAACGGGCCAGAACACCGCCCTGCCCACCGACCCAGCGCGCCGCGCCGTCCCGAACCAGGCCAGCTTCGCCGACGGCACCCCGTAAGTCCTGCTGCCCGGCGGGGCACACATCCGGTCGGCTACCTCGGCCTGCACCATCACCAGGCCGCGCGTCAGAGACGGCACCGTCGCCAGCAGGTGCAGGACGACGGGTACCGAGACGTTGTACGGCAGGTTCGCGACGAGGATGGTCGGCGGGTCGCCGACCGGAGGGCCGCCGGGCACCGGCCCGACACCCGGCAGCCCCGTCACCCTGGCAGCGTCGGCCATCACCACCTCGAGGCGGTCCGCCAGCTGCGGCGCCCTCGCGGCAATGGTGAGCGGCAGTTCGGTGGCGAGCGCGCGGTCCACCTCGACCGCGACGACCCGCCGCGCTGCCGCCAGCAGGGGCAGCGTCAGGGATCCGAAGCCGGGCCCGACCTCCAGCACCACGTCGTCAGGCTGCAGCGCCGCCATCGCGGTAATCCGCCTGACGGTGCCCGAATCGACGACGAAGTTCTGCCCGAGCCGCTTGCTCGGCTGAATGCCGAGCCGCGCCGCCAGGGCCCTGATGTCGGTCGGCCCGAGCAGCTCGGCGTGGCCGAGAGGCAGGGCGTGGTCGATGGGCGAGCCCTGGCCAGCCGGCGGCGGGTCGGAGCGAGAGCCCGAGCCGGGCGCTACCCCGGCCACGGCCCGAAGACGCGCTCTCCCGTCGCCCCCATGACCGCGCACAGCTTGGCCACGTCGAGCTGCTTCACAGCGGCGAGCGCGCGCACCGTGTGCGCGACCTGGGCCGGCGCATTGGACCTGCCCCGGTTCGGCGCGGGCGTGAGGAACGGCGCGTCGGTCTCGGCCAGGATCAGCTCCGCCGGGGTGACGGCGGCCGCCTCGCGCAGCGCGGTCGCGCTGCCGAATGTCACCGTCCCGGCAAAGCTCAGCACGTAACCCGCCGCCGCGCAGCGCTCGGCCATGGCCGCGTCGCCTGAGTAGCAGTGGAAGATCACCTGCTCGGGCGCGCCATCGGCGGCGAGTATGGACAGCACGTCCTCGTGCGCGTCCCGGTCGTGGATCATCAGCGGCTTGCCAGACTGCTTGGCGATGTCGATGTGCGCGCGGAACCAGTCCCGCTGCACCTCAGGCGGCGCGTTGTCGCGGTAATAGTCCAGCCCGGTCTCGCCGACGGCAACCACCTGCGGAAGCGCGGCCAGCCCGGCGATCTCGGCCAGCACGGCCTCCCGCTCCGCGGCTGTCGCGGCCGCGGTCGCCGTCTCGTTCGGGTGGATCGCGACCGCCGCAAATACTGACGGGAACGCACCCGCACAATCCGCCGACCACCTCGAGGACGCGGTGTCCACGCCGACGGTGATCACCCGGCTGATCCCGGCGGCCGCGGCCTGCGCGAGCGTGTCGGCCACGGCCATGTCGATCATGTCCAGGTGGCAGTGCCCGTCGAAGGCCGTCGCCGGCAGCGGGTCAGGCGCGGGAGCGGGCGGCTTGCCGATCCCGTGCCCTGGCCCGAAGCCGTCGCCGGGCTGCGGCCGCCCGGTCGGCTGGCTCACGCACGCTCCAGCCGCGCCAGTTCCTCGTCGATGACGGACGGGTCCAGCTTGGCGAACAGCGGCTTGGGCGCGTCCAGCTTCGTTCCCGCCGTCACCGGGGCCGATTCCCAGCGCGCGGCGTTCTGGTAGTGCCCGGTGATCACCGGGTAAAGCGGCCCGTCGTCCTCGCTGACCTCGTCGATCCGCGGCATGCCCGACCAGATCCCGGTCCCGCCGAGCATCTCGAACACCTTCTGCGAGGATCGCGGCAGAAACGGGGTCATCAGCGTCTTGCCGTCGTCTACCAGCTGCAGCGCGACGTGCAGGATGGTGCGCATCCGCTCCGGGTCGCTCTCCCGCAGCTTCCACGGCGCCTGGTCGGACAGGTACTTGTTGGCCTCGCCGAGCGTGCGCATCACCTCGGTGCTGGCGGCCTTGAAGCGGCAGCGGCCCAGCGACTCGCCGACGGCCTGGAACGCCGCGCGGGAGGAGGCCAGCAGCCGCGAGTCCTCATCGGTGAGGTTTCCGGCCGCCGGGATCTCGCCGATGTTGCGTGCCGCGAACGAGACTGTCCGGTTCACCAGGTTGCCCCAGTTCGCCACCAGCTCGTCGTTGTTCCGGCGAACGAACTCGCTCCAGGTGAAGTCGGTGTCCTGGCTCTCGGGGCCGGCCACCGCAACGTAGTAGCGCAGCGCGTCGACGTCGTAGCGGGCCAGGAAGTCACGCACGTAGATGACGATCGACCGGGAGGACGAGAACTTCTTGCCTTCCATGGTCAGGAACTCGCTGGACACGATCTCCGAGGGCATGTTGAGCGCGCCGAGCGCGCCCGGAGTGCCGCCCTTCGCGCCCTTGCCGTTGTAGCCGAGCAGCATGGCGGGCCAGATCTCGGAGTGGAAGACGATGTTGTCCTTGCCCATGAAGTAGTAGGCCTCCGAGTCCGGGGCCTGCCACCAGGCACGCCAGGCATCGGGGTCGCCGGTGCGGCGGGCCCACTCGATGGAGGCGGACAGGTAGCCGATGACGGCGTCGAACCAGACGTAGATCCGCTTGTCCGGTACGTCCTGCCAGCCCTCGACCGGGATTGGCACGCCCCAGTCCAGATCGCGGGTAATCGCCCGCGGCTGCAGGTCGCTGAGCAGGTTCAGGGAGAACTTGAGCACATTCGGGCGCCACTGGCCGCTCTTGCTCTGCAGCCAGCTTCCGAGCACGTCCGCAAAGGCAGGCAGGTCGAGGAAGAACTGCTCGGTCTCCACGAAGGCCGGCGTCTCGCCGTTGATCTTCGAGCGCGGGTTGATCAGGTCGATCGGGTCGAGCTGGTTGCCGCAGTTGTCGCACTGGTCGCCCCGGGCGCCGTCGTAGCCGCAGATCGGGCAGGTGCCCTCGATGTAGCGGTCGGGCAGGGTCCGGCCGGTCGACGGCGATACCGCGCCTAGCGATTTGCGCGTGAAGATGTAGCCGTTGGCGTACAGGCCCCGGAAGATCTCCTGCACGACCGAGTAGTGATTGTGCGTGGTCGTACGGGTGAACAGGTCATAGGACATGTCCAGCCCGGCCAGGTCCTCCGCGATGATCCGGTTGTAGCGGTCGGCAAGCTCACGCGCGGACAGGCCCTCGGCATCGGCCTGGACCTGGATCGGCGTGCCGTGCTCGTCGGTGCCGCTGACCATGAGGACGTTGTTGCCGCACATTCGCTGGTACCGGGAGAACATGTCGCACGGCAGGCCGAAGCCAGAGACGTGGCCGATGTGGCGCGGGCCGTTCGCGTACGGCCACGCCGGAGCGGAGAGAATGTGACGGCTGGTCATGGCCTCAGCCTAGCCAGTTACGGAGGCCGGGGCTCTTACACAGGCCATGGCTCCGGCATGGTGGTGTAGGCGCGACCGTGCGGCAGGAACCAGGTAACCCGGCCGTCGCCTGCCATCTCGGCACCCCAGCCCGGTAGCTGCTTGAGCTGATGATCACGCCGGCAGGCCGGATGCAGATTGCAATCACACGTCCGGCCGCCCTTGTCGTAGGGAATGACATGGTCCAGGTCGCAGCCATGGGCCGAGCGCCGACAGCCGGGCGCGGTGCAGGTCTGGTTGCGGATCTTGACAAGATGTCCGAGCTTCGCCGATGGCTGGTAGCCACCGGACTGGCGCGCGTGAGTACAGCCCGTGCCGGTGCTCAGCCACTCGAACTTCAGCCCGCCCATCCACTGCCGGAACTCCTGCGGCAGAGACGACAGGGAAAAATCAGACAGCTTCGGCTCATTCGGCGTGGAGCCGGGCGGCCTGTCGGTTGGCGGCCAGCCAGCAGGATTGGGATCCGGCGGCGGCGTGCCCGCGCAAGCGTGCCCAACGGCATATCCCTCGTCGGTGGTCAGAGTGAGGCAGTACTGGGTGCCCGGCTGCGCACCAAGATCGCGGGCGATGTCGCGGCACGTCCAGGCATCCAGCGGATCGTGCCCGGCGACCTCGCCAGGGTTGTTCGTCTGCCCAAGCCAGGCGGACAAAGGCATGGTCAGGTGGACAGTGCCCCGCGGGCCGGCAGGCCATGCCGGAGTCGGGCCGGGCCTGGCCGCGGGGTCACCCGAGGCAGCGTCACCTGAGGCAGCGTCACCTGAGGCAGCCGCGCCGGAACCCGCCGCACCGCTAGAACTCGCCGCGTCACCCGAGGCAGCGTCACCCGAAGCGGTCGCGCCGGAACCCGCCGCACCGCCAGAACCAGCTGCGGCACCCGCGGCAGCCGCGCCGGAACCCGCCGCATCATCCGGAGCCGCAGCACCCCCCGGACCCGGCCCGCCATTAGCTCGCCCGCCAGCGTCAGCGCACTCGGGCGCTCCCTCGGAGGTTGCAGCATCTGGGTCGGCGGCGTGCATGGCGAGCACGACAGATGGGTCCTGCCCGGACAGGAGCGCCAGGTAGATGGCCGATCGAAGCTGATCCAGCGTGCCGGCCGCGCCGGCAGCTTTCATCGACTTGGCCAGCGCGGTCAGGTGGCGGTCGGCTGCTAGCGCATCGGCGGGCGGCAGTTCGCGTCCCGCGAGCGCGCCGTTGCCCGACGCCTCCTGCCAGGCCTGGACCCTGGCCTTGTCGCGCGCCCTGCGCTGCCGACGGCGGCCGGCTTCAGGGTCGGCCGCGAGCACCGCACGCCGAAGCCGTCCCTGCAGCTGCGAGGTCGTCAGACCCGGCGCATCGAGCAGGACTCTGGCGGCGATCCGCGCGGCAGGAGCCCAGTCCAGCACGCAAAGCTCGTCGGCAAAGATCCTTGCTCGCGGAAGGTCAATCAGACCGGCCGACAGCGCATCACGGACGCCGCCGAGGCATTCGACAGTCGTGGCAAGGTGCGCCAGCAGCTCAGCGGAACGTCCCGTCAGCGTCAGCGCAGCCGCAATCTCGGCAGTCGCGCGGTCTCCTGGCCGCGGACCTCGCCGGGCAGGCTCAGCGAGACGCCGGGAGGTTAGCTCGCTGACGGCCTCGAGTTCGAGTGCGGCCTGCCAGGACTGCACACGGCGTGCGGCGCAGAGCACGCCGATCAGCTCGTCGTCGGTCAGCTCGGACATCCGGTCGTGGCTCTGGCCGGTCAGCTCGGCCAGGACGGACGACGGTGTCATCAGATCAGCCGGACCGCCAGCCTCAAATCCGGCCCGGCCGCGCTCCGGGTAACGGCTGAGCGGATCACGCGTAAAGCCAGCCTCGATCTCTTCGGGAACGTCGTCGGGCGAGCACGCCTCGCGGCACGCAGCTGCATCCAGCCAGCTGGGAGGCCCGTCAAGCAAGGCGGAGCCGGTACCAGCCGCAGCGCTGGGCGCGTGCTGCGAGGATGCTGCGTTAGCCATCCCGGCCTCCTCCCGCATGTCGTTTGCCCGGCTCTCAGTTCGATCTGATATCCAATCTTCGAATTGCTCTCAAACATAGTATCGAGTGCCACTGACAGTCCTTGCCTCGTGGATCAGGCCCACGTCACGTGCATACTGGCCCGCCAGCTGCTGAGCAGTGCGGCATCGCCGGTGGCCTGTACTTCGTCAGTCAGCCCGGAGCGGTTCCAGAGCAGCAGATAAAGCGCCGTTGCCGGGCCGGTGACCGCGCAGGCCGTGGGAACCCCGGCGGGGCCAGGGCCTCGCCCCGTCGAGATAACCCGGCTGCCTTCAGGATCGAGCCGGGCGTGCCAGTCGTGGCCGGTGTCTGCTGCCCGCACCAGCAGCAGGCGGCTGGCGTGGCCGGCCGTCCCCCCGGTTGCGCTGGCCGGGCTGGCGCCGGCCTCGCAGACCCCGGCGGCATCGCGACCGAAGAATCCGATCAGCAGCTCGTCGACGCCGTCGGCGGCAAACTCAGCCGGAAGATCGTGCCCCGAACCAGCGGCAAGCTCGGCGTCGGCGCAGTGAATGGCGGTCTCGTGCGACTGCCGTCTAGCCCAGAAAGCGAGCGCTGACGGCGCGGCCAGGAAGGTCCACGCGGACATGCCCGGATCGGCGCTCCGCAGAGCCGCGACCAGGGTCCCGTGCCCGTCAAGGAACCAGTCAAGCAGCTCGCTGCCGGGTGCACCGCCGCTGAGCTGCTCGGCCTCGGTTAGCTCGGGGACCATCTCGGTGAGCTGACCCGCCACATAACCGGCAGCCCAGCGGTGCACGTAACCGGTATGGCGGAGCAGGTCTCGAACCCGCCAGGCCGGGCAGGACGGCACGACCGCGTCGAGGCCAGCCGAAGCTGCGGCAGCGGCCATCCTGCGGCCCTGAACGTCGAGCGCATCGATGTGCTCGCTGATCTCCATGGCGCAAATGGTGCCAGCTGGCACCGACACTGGCGCCCGAGGATGCGGGCTGCTAGTCGCCCGCCAGCGGATCGGGGTGCCCCGCCTGCCCGGCGGTGCCAGCCTGCCCGCCGGGGCCAGTCCGCCCGGCCGTGCCAGTCCGCCCGGCCGTGCCAGCCTGCCCTCCGGTGTCAGCCTGTCCGACGACCGCGGCATACAGCTCCCGCCTGCGGAGTCCGAGGTCAGCGGCGACCGCAGCGATCGCGTCCTTGCGGCTGAGGCCGCCGCGCACCCGTGACATGACCTCAGCGACCGCGTCCGCCGTCGTGCCGGGCTCGGGCGATTGCGGTGCGCCCGCCACGACGAGCGTGATCTCGCCAAGCACTCCGTCCCTGGTGCGCTCCGCGAGCTCACCGAGCGTCCCCCTCACGACTTCCTCGTGGGTCTTGGTCAGTTCCCGGCAGACGGCGGCTCGCCGATCAGCCCCGAACGCCGCTGCCAGCTCAGCCAGCGTCGCCCCAGTACGGCGGGGCGACTCGAAGAACACGAGCGTCCGTCGCTCAGCGGCCAGCTCAGCGAATCGGCGCGCACGCTCGCCGGCCCGCCGGGGCGGGAAGCCCTCAAAGGCGAACCTGTCCGATGGCAGGCCCGAGACGACCAGCGCGGTGGTGACGGCCGACGGACCCGGCAGGACGGTCACCCGGATGCCGGCCTCAGCCGCGGCCGCGATCAGCCGGTAGCCCGGATCGCTGACTCCGGGCATCCCGGCGTCGGTAATCAGCAGGACGTCCTGGCCCGCGCGCAGCTCGGCCAGCAGCGCTGGCGTACGGCGCGTTTCCACGTCGTCGTAGTAGGACACGACCCGGCCTGAGAGGCGGACGCCCAGCGCCGCCGCGAGCCTGCGCAGCCGCCTGGTGTCCTCGGCCGCGATGAGGCCGGCCGCGGCTAGTGCCGGCGCGAGGCGGCCGGAGGCATCAGCGGGCTGGCCGATCGGCGCCGCGGCGACGGTGAGTGTGCCTGCGGGACCGGCGGACGTGCCTGCCCGGACCGCCGGACGTGCCTGCGCGACCGCCGGACGTGCCTGCGGGGCCGCCGGACGTGCCAGGAGGATCCGGCATGCCCCGGTCTCCGGCCGCCGGGCCAGGTTCGCTCCCCGGAATAGCCGGATATGCAGGTCGTTCGCTGTTCGCCTGTTCCATTTCCCGGCCCAGGCTAGCCGCTGAGCGCCCTAACATGGCTGTCGATGAACGCCTACCAGACGGTGCCGGCGACCGGCACCGACGAAGGCTCGCGGCTGGCAAGGGCCAGCCGCCGCGGTACCGCGCTCGTGCTCGGCAGCACCTTCTGGGGCTGGGCCGGCCCGGTGCTCATCATGATCTTCGGCGGCTTCCTGCGGTTCTACCGGCTGGGCAAGCCCGATGCCGCCGTCTTCGACGAGACCTACTACGTGCCGGACACGTACTCGATCCTGAAGCACGGCGTCGAGGTGAATCACCTCAGCACCGTGAACAACCTGCTGGTCGAAGGCAAGACCAACATCTTCCAGCTCACCAACGGCCATCTGGTCGGCGAGATCGTCGCGCACCCGCCGCTGGGCAAGATCATGATGGCGTTCGGCCAGTGGACGTTCGGGCTGACGCCGTTCGGCTGGCGGTTCACGGTGGCGGTAGTCGGCACTCTGTCCATCCTGATGACCGCCAGGATCGCCCGGCGGATGACCCGGTCGACCATGCTCGGCTGCGTGGCGGGCCTGCTTCTCGCGCTCGACGGCCTCGAGCTGGTGCTGAGCCGGACCGCGATCCTCGACATCTTCGTGATGTTCTGGGTGCTGGCCGCTTTCGGCCTGCTCGTCATTGACAGGGACAGGACCATCGCCCGGCTTGCGGATGCTGCCGACGAGGACGGCCCGCAGGATATTGCCGGGCCTAAGCTCGGCATCCGCTGGCTGCGCGTTGCCGCGGGCCTGTGCCTGGGTGCGGCCTGCGCGAGCAAGTGGAACGGCGTGTATTACCTGGTCGCCTTCGCCGGGCTCGCCGTGGTCTGGGATATGGGCGCCCGCCGGGCCGCCGGCTACGCGAACTGGCTGGCAGGCACCCTGCGCAGCGACGTCAAATGGCTTCCGGCCTGGTTCCTGGCAGCGCCCGCGATCATCTACACGGCATCGTGGAGCGGCTGGTTTGCCACGAGCGAGGGCTACGACCGGAACTGGGCCGCGCAGCACGGCAACCACACGCCCATCTGGTCGACCATCGACTCGTGGTACCAGTACAACCACTGGATGCTGCAGTTCGGCCTCGGCCTGACCGCCAGCCAGTCCTATAAATCGAACCCGCTCGGCTGGATGATCCTGGCCCGCCCGATCTCGTTCTACTGGTGCGCGTCGCCTACTTGCGGCGTCAAGAACGGCGACGCGTCCGAGGTGCTGGCGATCGGCACGCCGCTGATCTGGTGGGCCGGCACGCTGGCACTGCTGTTCTGCCTGGGCTGGTGGCTGACGGGCCTGATCGGCGATATGGCCTTCAGCCGGGTGCCGCGACGCGACTGGCGGGCGGGCGCGGTGCTGCTCGGCGTCGCGACTGGCTGGCTGCCGTGGATCTGGTACGGCTGGCACGACCACCGCACCGAGTTCTTCTACTACGCCATCGCCTTCGATCCGTTCCTGGTCATCGCGATCACGTTGTGCATCGGGCTGATTATCGGCCCGACGCGGGCGGCGCCTGGCCGGCGCACTGTCGGCGCGATCGCGGCAGGCGGCTACCTGATTGCCGTGCTGCTCAACTTCGCTTACCTGTACCCGGTCCTGACCGCCCAGGTCATCCCGTACTCATCCTGGCTGTCCCGGATGTGGTTCCACCGCTGGATCTAAACGGATCAAAACCCACTATTACCTGCGGGAACGGCATTCCGTAGCCCCAGTGTTACGCAGATCACGGGTCCGGTTACCCGCGAGTTACGTCATAGCTCTGTCAGTTGATCAGGCGGAGCGGAGTGACAGTGACCCAGGTAGAGACCGAGCAGGTCATCGTGAAGCAGGCGGATGCGGCACAGCCACGCCGTCAGCCGGCCGAGCCGATGGCGGATCGGGACGAGCGATTCCAGCGCGATGTCATCCCCTACATGGCGCAGCTCTACCCGGCTGCGCTGCGGATGACGAGGAACCCCAGTGATGCCGAGGACCTGGTTCAGGAGACCGTGGCCAAGGCCTACGCGGCGTTCCACCAGTTCAAGCCCGGCACGAATCTGCGGGCGTGGCTGCACAGGATCCTGTCCAACACCTTCATCAACAGCTACCGGAAGAAGCGTCGCGAGCCGGTTTCCGACATCAGCCTGGACGGCCGCGAGGAGTGGCAGGCAGGCAGCGATCCGATCATGCCGCCGGCCAGGTCGGCCGAGGCTGAGGCGCTGGACCGGCTTGCTGACTCTGAGGTCCTGAGAGCACTGCGCGATCTGCCGGAGGAATTCCGGGTTGCCATCTACCTGGCCGACATCGAGGGCTACCCGTACAAGGAGATCGCCCAGATGATGGGAACTCCGATCGGGACCGTGATGTCGCGGCTGCACCGCGGGCGGGCCAAGCTGCGCCAGCGCCTCATGGCTCAGGCACCGGCACAGGCCCCGGTCGCACGGGCACCGCTGGCACAGGCCCCGGTCGCACAGGCCCCAGTCGCACAGGCACCGCTGGCACAGGCCCCGGTCGCACAGGCCCCGGTCGCACAGGCACCGGTCGCACAGGCACCGGTCGCACAGGCACCGGTCGCACGGGTACCGGTCGCGCAGGTACCGCTGGCGCAGGCCGCGCGCCCCCTCGCCGCAGCCTGACGATCCCCGCTGCTCCGCTCGCAATCCCCGAAAACGTAACCCCCCGCCTCGCGGTATCCCCCACTGCGCAGGCACCCCGTGGCCCGGCACCCCCACCGGGCAAGCGGGGCCCGGTGCCCCGCGGCTGCTACTCCTTCCGGCAGCCGCGGGGCGCCGCCATGTCCGGGTCGCTACCCCGCTCGCGGCACGTAAAGACCAAGCAGTACCGAGCCGATCCGCCAGCTGCGCAGCAGTCGCAAGCCGCTGAGCACCTGGGCAGTCTCGGCTGACGTTCCGGTGTCGGTCCAGCGCACCGTCCACACCCGTGGCTCAGCGGCGATCCGGCCCGTCAGCACTCCGGCCCGAACTTCCGTGCCGTCCAGGGTGTCTGATGCCTCCGGCGATCGGGCCAGGCCGATGTCGTCCAGCCGCCGGAACGGCGCTGGATAGGCAAAGCCGACCACCCTGGTGTCCCACGGCAGGTAGACCACCGCATCTCCGGGCCGCCCGTACGCCTGCACCACGGCGGCGACCTCCCGCAGATTGTCGGGCCGGTCGCTGGTCAGCCGCTTGGCGCCGCTGAAGTCGAAGACGAGTCCGTAGACAGTCGACATCGTCGGCCTCTGTATCCAGGCCAGGGTGCCGGCCTGGCTGGCCCCGAGCAGGAGCAGCGGGGCCACGACGACGCACGCGCTGGCCGCGCCGATCAGCCACCGGCGGGCGACCACCCGGTCCTCCCGGAAGCGGCCGCTGAGCAGCAGGCTGGTGGCGTGCGCTGGCAGCAGCAGGAGCGCGTACAGGCTCAGCCAGCCCAGCAGTGCCATCACCGCCGCGTATCCGGCCCACCACCACCAGCTCCTCGCGGCGGTACCCCTGACCAGCAGCCAGCTCGCGCCGATCGCGCAGAGCGAGGCCAGCGCGTACGGCCGGGCGTCCTGCGCGTACCAGGTGGTCAGCGGCAGGCCGGCGAGAAGCAGCCCGGCGAGCGTGCCGACGGCGGCCGGGGCGGGCTGCCTCATTCCGGCCCACAGGTGCCGTTCACACGGCAAGCGTCCGTTCACACGGCAAGCGTCCGTTCACACGGCAGGCGTCCGTTCACACGGCAGGCGTCCGTTCACACCGCAGGCGTCCGTTCACACGGCAGCGGCACTCGCAGCGAGCGAAGGCGCATCGCCACACCGCGGCCGGGCGCGATGCCGGGGGCTGGCAGGCCTCGTTCCCTGCCCTGATTAGCTGCCGAAAATCCGGTCGCAGACGCGGGCGCCGGCCTTGCCGTCGTCGAGGGAGCAGAACTTGGCCGCGAACGCCTCATACCGGCTGCGGTAGCTCGCCGCCACCGCGTCCAGGTCAGCGAGCGCGCCGATGACCTCATCGGAGGTGGCCAGCAGCGGGCCCGGCACCTCGGCCTCGAAGTCGAGGTAGAAACCGCGCAGGTTGTCCCGGTAGTCCTCGAGATCGTAGGTATAGAAGACCATCGGCTTCCCGGTGACCGCGAAATCGCACATCATCGACGAGTAGTCGGTGATCAGCGCATCGCTGACCAGGAACAGCTCGGAGATGTCCGGGTACGCGGTGACGTTCAGCACGAAACCGGGCCTGATGCCCGACGGCACGTCATCGGCCATGTGATGGTGCCCCCGGATCAGCACGATGTACTCGTCGCCGAGTTCCTGCCAGGCTCGCTCGAGGTCGAGCCGCAGGTCGAACCGGTAGCGGCCGGAAGCGTAGTACTGGTTGTCGCGCCAGGTGGGCGCGTACATCACGACTTTCTTGCCGGGCGGGAGCCCGAGCCGCTCGCGGGCCGTTGCCGCGGCCGCCGAGCCGTCCCCGGCCGCCAGGACGTCGTTGCGCGGATACCCGGACTCCAGGATCTCCCCGCTGAACCGGAACGCCTGCTTCAGGATCGGCGTGCTGAACGGGTTCGGCGACAGCAGCATGTCCCACTTCGCGACATCCGCTGCGAGGTGATCGAGGTACTTGGCGCCGCTGATCGACTGCAGCTGCTCGACATCGAAGCCGATCCGCTTCAGCGGCGTACCGTGCCAGGTCTGCACGTAGACCTGGCCGGCCCGTTCTCGTACCCGGTCGGCATGTCGTCGTTGGAGACGAGGTAGGCGGACCTGGCCAGGGCGTCCCAGTAGCCCTCGGTGCCCATCAGCACCGGCCTGGCGCCGTCCGGCACTGGCACCGACCAGTCGTTCACCGCCCAGATGTGCTCCCTGGTGTCGCCGCGGCGGCGCAGCTCAGCGGCGATCCCGAGCGGGTTGTCGCTGGCCTGCTTGCCCTTGAAGCTCATGAACACCACCGCGTCCCGCAGGCCGCGGCGCTGCTGCAGCGGGTAGTACATGTCGCGCAGCACCCGGCGCTGGATCCGGCCGTGCTCGGCGAGCTTCAGTGCCGCGTTGACGGTCAGGAGCGGAGTGTCATAGTCGGTCGTGGTGAAGCGGTACAGCTTGGGGCCGAACTGGCGCCGCTCGCTGTCAGCCTCCGTCAGCCGGGAGTGGTCGTAGACCGGCGTGATCAGCTCCTGGCTGTCCGCCTGGCCCGCGAACTGCAGCTTCAGCTGCCAGGCGCCGTCGCGCAGCGGCTGCTCACGGCCGAAGAACGGCATGGCGGCCGCGGGCACCACGATCGTGAACAGGTCACCGTCGCGCTGCATCGGGAGGCGGTGCAGATCGGTCGACCCCATCCGGACCAGAACCGCCTCGAGCGGCTCGCCCGCCCGGTCGGCGTACCGGCCGTGCAGCGTCAGGGTTCCGTCACCGGACCAGGAGTTGTCCTCGATCACCGGACGGTGGCCGCGGCGCATGACGACCACGTTGCCGTACCGGGTGCGCTCGACTGCCACTTCCTCGGCCTCGGACAGGAAGGCGTACTCACGGGCGTCGACCGGGAACGCCACCCGGATCCGGTCCGCGCCCGGCCGCTCGACGCACAGGTCCCACTCGATCCTGGCGTCCTTCTCCGTCACCGCGCCGCTGGCGAAGTCCAGCGTGAGGCCCTCGCGCAGCAGCTCGGCCGACATGACGCCGCGCAGCCGGAAGCCGCCGTCCGCGAGAGTCGTGACCGTCGTCGGCAGCTCGCGGGTGGCGGTCCCCTTGGACCAGACCAGGACGAGCCGGGCCTCCGGACTGCCCGCGGACTGCTCCAGGTCGACACCGAGCACGAGCTCGTCGCCCGCCTGCTCGCAGCTGCGCAGCTCCGCCGGGGTGCGGACGACCTGGACGTGCAGCCGGCGGCCAAGCCACCGCACGCCGAGCCTGATGCCCGGCGCGACCTGCCGCGCGGCCGGCCGCTCAGCCGATCCCCTGATCGGGGTGTGCAGCCGGGACATGCGCCAGACGCCGCGGCCGCGCACCAGCACGAAGCCATCCCAGTCGCCGGTCAGCCACCGGCCGCCGACGTGGAACCACCGGGGGTCGATCTCGGCCCGGAACCCGGCCCAGTCGTAGTCGTAGCGGAGCTGCCCCGACCACTGCTTGGCTTCCGGGTGCCGGAACGACTTCGCCACCACGATCACCGGCAGCCGCCCCAGCTGCCGCGGGCGCAGGATCACGATCTTCGAGGTATGCCGCCGCTTGCGGATGTCGATGGACGGGACGTAGGCGCAGCCGGAGATGACCAGCTTGCCGTTCTCCCAGTCGAGACCCTCGACCCGGACGAACGGATCGAGCTCGCGCATCTGAGTCCGGTAGATGCGGGACGGGATCTTCTTCCCGTGCTCCTTCCTGAACGGCAGGTCGGCCCAGACGCGGCCACGCTCCCTGACCACCTGGACCGTCCTGACCGGCTGCTCGCTGAGGTAGCCGGACAGCTCAAGCAGCTCGGGCATCATGCGGCGGGCGATCAGGTGATAGGCGAGCTTGTGCGTGGACGGCAGCTGGCGGATCACCCGCTTGTCGATCTGCGCCAGGTACGCGCCCATCAGGTCAAGGAACTCGGTCCGGTACGCCTCGGTCGTGCGCCCCAGGTCGGGGATGTACAGCCACAGGTCGTTGAGCAGCGCCTTGCGCTGGTGCTCGCGCTCCATCCGGGAGGGCTTGTGCTCGCGCAGGAACTCGTCGATCACCAGCAGCGCGGTGATGCGGTCGCGGAAGTTCTCGATGCTGGTCCTGGACTGGGTGATCGACAGCGCCCCGGAGCCGCGCTCGCGCCAGTAGTAGATGAAATCGGGAATCACGTCGACCGCGCGGGCCAGCACGTGCGCCTTCGTCATCAGCTGGAGGTCTTCCCAGACCACGCCCTCGGGGAAGATCAGGTGGTTCGCATCCCAGAACGACCGGCGGAACAGCTTGTTCCACACCGACACATCGAAGAACAGCTCCGGGCTGACGCTGATGTGCGTGCCGATCTTCCTGGTCTTGATCGCCTTGGCGTGCAGCGCTGACAGGGTGATCCCGGCCGGGCCGATCCGCTGCACGGCGCCGGAGACGAAGTCCGAGCCCGATTCCTCAAGTGTCACCAGCAGCCGCTCGAGCGCGTGGCTGGGCAGCGCGTCGTCGCCGTCGACGAACGACAGGTACTCACCGGTGGCGTGCTTGATGCCCTCGTTCCGGGAGAAGCCGGGACTGCCGCCGTTGACCTGGATCAGCCGGAACCGCGGGTCGGCTGCCGCCTGCGCCGCCGCCACCCCGGCGCCGTTGTCGACCGAGCCGTCATCGACCATGATGACCTCGAGGTCAGCGAACGACTGAGCGGCGATCGACTTCAGGCAGTCACCAAGCACATCCCCGTTGTTATGGAACGGAACAACAACGCTGATCCGCGGAACCGGCATTATCTGCATCTCCTGGTCGCTCACGGCGGTGGCGGAGGACGACGGCAGGTCAGCGCGGTCGCGGCCGCGTCCTGCCTCTAGACCGACGATCCTAGAAGATGGCCGCCACTGCAGTGCACGTTAGTGCCGCGTCGCCGCGTCCTGGCGCGGCTCGGCGCGGCGCGCAGGCGTCGCCGCGCCTACTCGCCGCGCCAGACCGGCGGCCGCTTCTCGGCGAACGCGAGCGCGCCCTCCCTGGCATCCGCTGAGGTGAACACCGGGGTGATGATCTCGCCCTGCCGTTGGAACGCCTCCGCGCTGTCCCAGTCGGCCGACTCGACGATGACGCGCTTGCTCGCCGTCAGCGCGAGCGGGCCGCCCTGCGCGATCCGCTTGGCGAATTCAGTCGCCGCGGCCAGCGCTTCTCCTGCCGGGACCAGCTGGTTCACCAGCCCGGCCGCCTGCAGCCGGGCCGCCGGGTAGTGCTCGCCGGTCAGCGCGATCTCCATCGCGAGGTGGTACGGGATGCGCTTGGGCAGGCGCAGCAGGCCCCCCGCGCCCGCGACCAGGCTCCGCTTCACTTCGGGCAGCCCGAACTTGGCCTCCTCGCTCGCCACGATCAGGTCGCAGGACAGCACGAGCTCGAATCCGCCCGCGAGAGCGTAGCCCTCGACCGCCGCGATGATCGGCTTGGCCGGCGGCCGCTGCACGATCCCGCCGAATCCGCGGTCCTCGAAGTTCGGCGCGTCGCCGGTCAGGAAGCCCTTCAGGTCCATGCCCGCGCAGAAGGTGCCGCCAGCGCCGGTCAGGATCAGGACCTGGACGTCCTTGCGCGCGTCGAGTTCCGCGACGGCCGTGCCGATGCCGCGGGCCACGGCGCCGTTGACCGCGTTCCTGGCCTGCGGCCGGTTGATGGTGATGACGGCAACGCCGTCGCTGACCTCGGTCAGTACCTCGTCTGCCATCTGGCTGGCGTCCTTACTTCGGCTGGAATCGGATGCCGCCGTCGAAGCGGATCACTTCGGCGTTCATGTAGTCGTTCTCAATCAGGAAGCGGACCAGGTGCGCGAACTCCGCTGCCGTGCCCATCCGCTTGGGGAACGGCACCGGGGCGGCGAGCCTGGCCTTGAACTCCTCGCTGGCCGCGCCGCTGCCGTAAATGGGCGTGTCGATAATGCCGGGGCAGATGGTGTTCACCCGGACACCGATCGCGGCCAGGTCGCGCGCGGCCGGCACGGTCATGCCGATGATGCCGCCCTTGGACGCCGAGTAGGCGAGCTGGCCGGTCTGGCCCTCCAGGCCAGCGATGGAGGCGGTATTGGTCACCACGCCGCGTGCGCCGTCGGAGTCGGCCGGCGCGGTCTTCGCCACGGCCGCCGCGCCGATGCTCATCAGGTTAAAGGTCCCGATCAGGTTCACGTTGATGACCTTGCCGAACGCGGCCCGGTCGTGCGGCTCGCCGTCCCGGCCGACGGTGCGCTGGGCCCAGCCGATGCCCGCGCAGTTCACCACGAAGCGCAGCGGCTCTCCGGCCGACTCGGCCACGGCGACGGCCGCGCGCACGGAGTCGGCATCGCTGACGTCAGTACGGGCGAACAGGCCGCCGACCTCATCAGCCAGCGCCTTGCCGCGCTCTTCGTTCAGGTCGGCGACGACGACCCTGCTGCCGCCGGCAGCCAGCGCGCGGACGGTAGCCTCACCGAGGCCGCTGGCCCCTCCGGACACGATTGCGGCAGTTCCGTTAAGTTTCATGGCCGGAGCATACTTCGGCTCGCCCCGTTCGCACCGAACGGGGTTCGGAAGCCCCTGGCCCCGAACGCTCTCAGCCGGTCCCGGCCAGCCCGTTCCCGGCCCGGATCAGGTCCGTTTCAGCCCCGCTTGTGCTACCGCAGAGTGGTGGATCTATTGCTGGATGATGAAATTTCCGGCAACGGGTTGACGACCGGTTTACTAGTCAGTAACTTACCGGCTGGTAGCTAGCTTGTGACGTCGATCCACACGGCCCGGCAGGCCGAGTGACCAGGAATCCGCTCCGGCAGTCAGGGAGTCGCCGATGAGTTCCGACAGCAATGCTCCTGCGCCCGGCTCAGGCGCCCGGCACGCGTCAGCGCACGGGAAGGTCCGGTGGCGGCGCTTCGCGCTGATCTTCGGGCCGGCCCTGGGAATCACCGCCGTCCTGCTCGGACTGACCGCCACCGGTGCCCTGGCCTCGTCGTTCTCCATCTCCGGCCAGCAGTTCCAGGTCTCCGCCGACCAGCTGACCGGCACCGGCTTCCAGCAGTTCGGCACCATCGACGAGACCGCGGGGAAGCAGCCCATCGCCGTCGCGGAGTCCGAGATCGGCTCGGCGAAGATCACTAACCTGTGCCAGAGCGTGGTCACCACGTTCCCGCTCGGTCTCGGCACCTACACGCTGAAGATCACCGCCGGCGGCGGCAGCACGCCAGTGCAGGCGGACTCGCTCATCATCGACGCTAACCAGCTGTCCGGCTCGACCGCGACGTTCGGCAACATCAACATCGGCCAGGACGCCTCCACGCTCAACGCGATCTCGGGCGTGCCGGTGGGCACCGCGGGCACCTTCGGCCAGCAGGCGAGCTCGATCAGCATCAGCAACCTCCAGCAGACCGCTTACTCGACCTCGGCGGGCACCTTCACCCTGCCGGGATTCAGCCTGCATCTGTCGGCCGGCGACAGCTCCTGCTTCTGACCGGCATGACTGACAGCACACCGTCCGAAGAAACCGGCGGTCCGGCCGGCCTCGCCGCTGCCTGGCATGCGTTTACCGGCTGGCGGCGCAGGCGCCCGTTCTGGGGCGGGCTGCTGCTGCTCGTCTCCGGGGCCGAGCTGCTGATGATTCCGCTGCCGGTCCACGCGATGGGCCTCATCCTGCACATCGGCACTGGCGGCGTGCTCGGCATCCTGATCGGCGCGATCCTGATCGCCTGCGGCCTGCTGCTGTGGTTCAACCCGGCGCAGCGCATCTTCTACTCGATCGTCGCCGTGCTGCTGGCGATTGCCGCCCTGGTGGCCTCGAACCTGGGCGGTTTCCTCATCGGCACGCTGCTCGGTGTCATCGGCGGCTCGCTTGGCTTCGCCTGGGCACCCGCGGTGCCAGCGCGGGACCGCGGCGGCAGGCGCGGCCGGCACGGCCAGGACGAGGGCATTTCGGCCGGACTTGGCACCCTCCTCGGCGGCAGGCGAAAGACCGACACGACCGGGAACGACGGCGCCATCCTCCGCGGCTACGCGGCGTTCCCGGTTGTCCTGGTCAGCCTGGCCGGATTGCTGCACGGCAGTCCGGCAGCGGCCGCAGGGCCGTCCTTCTGCCTGCCCGGCGTCCCGCCGATCCCGATACTCAATCCGTGCCCGAGCCCGAGCCCCGGCGGTGGCGGCGGCACGGGCAGCCAGAGCCCCACTCCGAGTCCGAGTCCGAGTCCGAGCGGGAGCGCCAGCCCGTCGCCCAGCCCGTCGCCGAGCGCAAGCGGCAGCCCGTCGCCGGCACCGTCGACGAGCCCGGGCCCGAGTCGGAGCCCGAAGCCCCGCTATGGCACCGCGCCGGCCTTCGCGGTCGCGACGGCGCCCTCCAGCCTGACGGCCTCATCGGCTCTCATCACCGGCTTTGCCTACGACGGAACGGTCGACGTCCGCACGACCACCGGCACCGTGCGGCTGATGCAGTTCTCGATGAGCTCGCTGTCCCTGACGTCGATCAACCTGACCACCAGCCAGAGCGGCACGGCCATCACGACCAGGGCGCCCAGCCTGGCGCTGTCCGGTGACGTGGTGCTCTACGCCAGCAAGCTGTCCGGCGATCTGCTCGGCGTCCCGATCACGATCACGCCGGCAAGCCCGATTGCGGTGATACTCAGGCTCATCGCGCCGCTGACCGCTGCAGTGCCGGTCCCGATGACGAACGTGGTGACCGATCAGCCGTTCACCTCCGCCGACGGCATGTCCGTGAGCGGGCTCAACATCTCCTGATCCGGACTGTCACCCCCGTGCCGTAGCGTATTCAGCACGTGGCATCCCCGGCCGCTGTCCCTGACGGCCGGGCGTGCCCGCGTACGCGACGGAGGACAGCAGTGGCCGCACTGGCAGCACAGCCGATCAAGCGCACGAACCCGTGGGTCATCCTGATCGTGATCTCGCTCGGGTTCTTCATGACGCTGCTCGACCTGACGATCGTGAACATCGCGATCCCGAACATGATCGACAAGCTGCACGCGTCGCTCGACGACGTGCTGTGGGTCATCAACGCCTACGCGCTGGTACTGGCGGTACTGCTGATCACCTGCGGCCGCCTGGGCGACCTGTTCGGCCAGCGGACGCTGTTCTTCGCCGGGGTTGCCCTGTTCACGGTGGCGTCGGCGGCGTGCGGGCTCGCGCCGTCGCCCGGATTCCTGATCGCCTTCCGCGCGGTCCAGGGCGTCGGCGCGGCGATGCTGATGCCGCAGACGCTGGCCATCCTGACGATGGTGTTCCCGCCTGAGCGGCGCGGCGCCGCGTTCGGAATCTGGGGCGCGGTCGCCGGCGTGGCCACGATCGCCGGTCCCACCCTGGGCGGGCTGCTGGTCACGGCCTTTGACTGGCGGTACATCTTCTTCATCAACGTCCCGATCGGCGCGCTGGTGCTGGTGCTCACCTTCATCCTCATCCCGGACCTGCGGACCGGGCGCCGGCACAGCTTTGACATCACCGGCGTGGTGCTGGCCAGCCTGGCCCTGCTCTCGATCTGCTACGCGCTGGTCGAGGGCCAGAAGTACAACTGGGGCACGATCACCTCGTTCATCTCGATCCCGCTGCTGCTGGTGGTCGGCTTCGTGCTCCTCGGCCTGTTCCTGTACCTGCAGGCGCGGCGCCAGGACGGCGAGCCGCTAGTCCCGTTCGTCTTGTTCAGGGACCGCAACTTCTCGCTGATGAACATGGTGTCCGGCTTCATCGCGATCGGCATGCTCGGGATCTTCCTGCCGTTCTCCATCTACCTGCAGTCAGTGCTCGGGTTCTCGGCGCTGAAAGCCGGGCTGACAATGGCGCCCGCCTCGGTCATCGCGATGTTCGTGGCGCCGGTGGCCGGCCGGATGTCGGACCGGATCGGCGGCAAGTACATCCTGATGAGCGGGCTGCTGCTGTTCGCCGGCGGCATGGGCTCGATCGCGCTGATCGCCCAGCCGAACTCCGCCTGGTACACATTCCTCGCGCCGCAGATCGTCGCCGGGATTGGCATCGGCTGCACATTCGCGCCGATGACGACCGAGGCCATGCGCAGCGTCAACCCGATGATGGCCGGGGCGGCATCCGGCGTCTTCAACACCACCCGCCAGGTCGGCACGGTGATTGGCACCGCCGGCATCGGCGCGCTGCTGCAGAACCGGCTCATCGCCGGCTTCATCGACCAGATTCAGCAGCGCGGAGCCAGCCTGCCGCCCGCCGCGCGCGACAAGCTGGTCGCCGGATTCCAGTCCGCCGCTAAGGGCGGCCTCGAAGTCGGCTCGGGTCACCGGGCGGGCGGCCTGGCCGGCGAGATCTTCGCCAACGGATTCGTGCAGGCCATGCGGCCGACGATTCTGGTGCCCATCCTCTTCCTGGTCGCGGCCGCTGCCAGCTGCATCTTTATCAAGCGGACAGGCGCCTCAGCGGGCGCTGGCGCGCCGGGTCCGAGCGTGGTGGCCGCCGCGGCCCAGCCCCAGCCCGCCGATGGCGGCGGGCTGAGCGAGTCTCCCGCAGGCTAAGACCATGATCTCGTTAGATCGCCGGGGTCATAGGCCGCGCGATCTTACGAGTTAACGGCCTGGCCGCTTAGCCGGCCGCGAGCAGCTCGGCGTCCCATTCCGCGCCGGGGCCGCCACTGCCGGAGCCCTCGGCCGTCTCGAACGGGAACCGGTCGGCGAATGCGGGCCGCAGGTCGGAGAGCCAGACCGCGTCCGGGTCAAACTCAGCGAAGAATGGCCGGCCGACCAGCGACGGGTCACGCGCCTGGATCATGTGCAGCACGAACACCCGCTGCCCCCCTATCTCCGCGACGCCGTCGACGCAGACCTTGCCTGGCGTTGCGGACATCGACGGTCCGCGTACCGTCCGGCAGAGTCCGGAGACGCTGCCGTAGGCATCGCGGAAGATCTCGGCGGCCCTGGCGAGCGGGACCGCGAAGTAGCCCTGCGGCCCGGTGTCCCGCTCGACGAACATGTAATAAGGCACGAGGCCGAGGCGCAGCTGCAGCCGCCACATCTGTGACCAGCAGTCCGCGTCGTCGTTGATCGTCCTGATCAGCGGGGCCTGGGTGCGGATGATGGCACCGGTGCCGCGGATGCGGCTGATCGCGGTGGCGACCAGGTCCGGCTCCAGTTCGCGCGGGTGCGAGAAGTGCGCCATCAGCGCCAGCGTCTTCCCGGCCGCGCTGACCTCCTCGAACAGCCGGAGGGTGTCGTCAGCATCCGGGTCTGTCACGAATCGCTGCGGCCAGTACGCCAGCGACTTGGTGCCGATCCTGATGGACTCGATCTGCTCCAGGCCGGGCGCGAGCAGCGGCTCGATGTACCGGCGCAGGACGGCGGCGCCCATGATCATCGGGTCACCGCCCGTGATCAGCACGCTGGTGACTTCCGGGTGCGCGCGCAGGTACGCGGCCACCCTCGCTGTGTCGTCGGTGGCCATCTTCAGGTCAGGCTCGCCGACGAACTGCGCCCACCGGAAGCAGTAGGTGCAGTACGCGTGACAGGTCTGGCCCTGCTTGGGAAAGACCAGGATCGTCTCAGGGTACTTGTGCTGCACGCCTGGCAGCGGTTCATCGGCCAGCGCCGGGATGTTCAGCGCCAGCTGGCCGGCCGGGTGCGGATTCAGGCGCACCCGGATCGCATGGGCGGCCGCGTGGATCTCCCGCTCCGGCGCGCCGTCCGCCAGCATGGCCGCGATCGGCGCGACGTCCTCCGCCGGCAGCATGTCGGCCTGCGGGAAGACGAGCCGGTATATCGGATCGTCCGGAGCCGCGGACCAGTCGATCAGCGATTCCAGGACATAGTCATTTGTGCGGAATGGCAGCACAGTCGCAACCGCGCGAACGGCGAGCCGTTCCGCCTCGCACAGCCCGGCCCTGGCCGTCAGCTGGTCCAGGTGCTTGGCCGTGTACGCCCTGAACCCCCGGCCTGGCGCGGGTACCGCCGACGTGATTTCCTGAACGCTCATGCAACTCCCTCCGGCCGCCACTACCTGCGGCGCCTGGCTGTGCGCATGATCTCCCCGTGTCATGCCGCCATCGGCGTGCTGTTACTGGTTCTTCCCGGTCCCGCCACTTGAGACGCATTTGGCTAGGGCGACGTTACCGTCATGCCAGTTCATGGGGTAACGATTAGGAAAACGCTCAGGACACGCTCAGCGTTGCCTCCAGCCCAGAAGGATTTTCGTCGCCACATTGGTCCCGCCGGTCCCGGCAGCGCACCGCGACGTACCCCGTGACATTAGCCCCAAACGCGCCAACTCGCTGCTACCGACGCACTCTGCAGGGCGCCGGCAGTGAGAAGCTAGGCGACATGCGGGACACGACGCGGGCCGCACGCTGAGCGGGCCGGCCGACCCTTCCGCCGCTGTACCCGCCCGGGGTTCCGGAGCCGAGACAGCCGGCGAGCTCGCGCTTGCGCCAGCGGCGGAACCGCCGCCTGCACCGCCGCCAGGGCAGCACCTGGTCATTGCCGTGGACGCCATGGGCGGGGACCACGCGCCGGACGAGATCGTGACCGGCGCTGTCGCGGCTGCCAGGGAGCTGCGCACCCCCATTACCCTGACCGGGCGCCCGGGCCTGATCCGGCCGCTGCTGGCGAAGACCGGGCCGACGGCCGGGGTGACGATCGAGGCCGCCGAGGACTCGATCTCGATGGAGGAGGGCGCGCTGGCAAGCTGGCGGCGCCCGCGCTCCAGCATCGCCGTGGCCTGTCAGCTGGTCCGGCGCGGCCTGGCCGGCGCCGTCGTCTCGGCCGGCTCCACCGGCGCGATCGTGGCGACCGCCCAGCTGCGGCTGCGGCCGCTGCCGGGCGTGACCAGGCCGGCGCTGGCAGCCGTGCTGCCGACCCGGCCGAGCCCGACCGTGCTGATCGATGCGGGCGCGATCGCCGACCCCAAGCCGGAGATGCTGGTGCAGTTCGCCCAGCTCGGCGTCGCGTACGCGGAGATCGCCTTCGGCATCGCTGAGCCTCGCGTCGGGCTGCTGACAATCGGGGCAGAACCTGGCAAGGGGAACAAGCTGACGCGGCGCAGTCACGAGCTGCTCGACTCCGATCCGCCGCACGGCGGCATGCCGATCAGCTTCGCCGGCAACGTCGAGGGTGGTGACCTGCTGGCCGGGCGGGTCGACGTGATCGTGACGGACGGCTTCACCGGCAATGTCGCGCTGAAGACGCTCGAGGGCACCGCCAGCTACGCGGCCACTCAGCTGCGCGACGTACTCGGCAGCTCACGGCCGGCCCGGATCGGGGCCATGCTGCAGCGCCGCCGGCTGCGTGACCTCGCCGACCGGTTCGACTCCGAGACCTACGGGGGCGCCGCGCTGCTCGGGCTGGAGGCGACCGTCGTGATCGCGCACGGCTCGGTCACCGCCCGGGGCGCGGCCGCCGCCTGCCGGCTGGCGGCCGAGCTCACCGAGCGCCGGATCACCGAGCGCATCCGCGAGCGGCTCGGCCCGAGCCGCGGCGGGCACTTCCTCCGCCGCCCCTGACCGCCGTTAGCCTCTGACCACCGCTCGCCTCTGCCCACCGGCCTCGGGCGCCCGAATAATCGGTAGACCGCCCGGTAGGCTGGTGAGATGACAGATCCGGAAGCAGCACTCGGTGCGCTCGTGCAGCAGGCACTGGCGGACGAGCTCGGCGCTGAGTACGCAGCCGCCGATCCGCTGATCCGGCCGTCCGGCTTCGCCGATTACCAGTCCAACGCCGCCATGTCGATCGCCAGGCGGGCCGGCCGGGCGCCACGGGATATCGCCGGGCCCATAGCGGACCGGCTGAGCGCCGACCCCGCCGTGGCGAAGGCAGAGGTCAGCGGTCCCGGCTTCATCAACATCACCCTGGCCGACGACTGGATCGCCGAGCAGACGGCGGAGCAGCTCGCCGATCCGCGGCTGGGGGTCGCGGCCGCCGATCCGAGCCTGCGGGTCGTCGTGGACTACTCGGGCCCGAACGTGGCCAAGGAGCTGCATGCCGGGCACCTGCGGCCCACGGTTGTCGGCGACGCCATCGTCCGGGTCATGGAGTACCTCGGGCACGACGTCGTCCGGGCCGCGCACCTCGGTGACTGGGGCACCCCGTTCGGCATGCTGATCGAGCACGCGCTCGACATCGGCGACCAGGCCACCTACGACCAGCTCGCCTCCGGCGAGTTCACCGCGTTCTACCAGGCCGCGCGGGCCAAGTTCGACGCCGACCCGGTCTTCGCTGACCGGGCGCGCAAGCGGGTCGTGCAGCTGCAGGCGGGCGAACCCGAGGCGATGCGGCTGTGGCAGGTCCTGGTCGACGACTCGATGGAGTACCTGCGGCGGATCTACGCACGGCTGAACATCACGCTCACCGATGCGGACATGGCACCGGAGAGCTTCTACAACCCGATGCTCAGCGAGGTCTGCGACGAGCTGGAGAGCCGCGGCCTCGCGGTGATGAGCGACGGGGCGCTGTGCGCGTTCCCGCCCGGTTTCGCCGGCCGGGATGGCAACCCCGTGCCGCTAATGCTGCGCAAGAGCGACGGCGGCTACGGCTACGACAGCACGGACGCGGCCGCCATCAGGTACCGGCTGACCCAGCTCGGCGCGACCAGGATCATCTACGTGGTCGGGTCGGAGCAGAGCCAGCACCTGCAGATGATCTTTGAGCTGGCCCGGCAGGCCGGCTGGCTGGTCCCGCCGGCCACGGCTGAGCATGCCGTGATCGGGCTGATGACTGGTCCCGGCGGGCAGCGGCTGCGCACCAGGTCGGGCGAGCAGGTGAAGCTGGCCGACCTGATGGAAGAGGCAGTCGACCGGGCCGGCGCGGTCATCGCGGACCGGTACGACGATCCGGAGCAGCGCCGCCAGATCGCCGAGGCCGTCGGGATCGGCGCGCTCAAGTACGGGGACCTGTCGGTCGCCAGGGACTCCAGCTACGTTCTGGACTTTGACCGGCTGCTGGCCCTGACCGGGAACACCGGCCCTTACCTGCAGTACGCCACGGCGAGAATCCGGTCCATCTTCGCCAGGGCCGGCCTGGACCCGGCCGATGCGACGGGCCCGGTCATTCTCGGCACCAGCGCCGAGCGGGCCCTGGCGCTGACGCTGCTCGGGTTCGGCCGGGCGGTCGAGGACGTGGCCGTGGCCGCCGAGCCGCACAAGCTGGCGGGCTACCTGTTCGAGCTGGCGAGTGCCTTCACGACGTTCTACGAGCAGTGCCCGGTGCTCACCGCCGAAGGCGCCACCAGGCCGAGCCGGCTCGCGCTCAGCGCGCTCACCCTGCGGGTCCTGCTGACCGGCCTCGACCTGCTCGGCATTCCGGTGCCCGAGCGGATGTAGGCGCGTTCCCGCCCTGATGAACTTGACGGGCAGTTCCCGGGAAGCTCCCAGGCTCGCACCCCCGATTACCCATCATCGGCGGTCAGGCTGAGTACATGGATACTTTCAACCTCGGCCCGGCCGATCCGCAGGCAGGTCCGCCTGCTCCTTCACGCTCCGGCCGGACGAAGCGCATTGTGACCACCGTCGCCGCCAGCGCGGTCCTGCTGGGCGGCGGCGCCGGAATCGGAGTGGCGCTCACCGGCGGGGCCTCTGCCTCCACCGGCAGCGGCTCGGCCAGCACAGGATCGAGCGGGACGGCGGCAGCAACAGCAACCACCAGCGCGACGGCATCCGGCCGGTGCGCGAAGATCACTGCCGCCCTGCAGGACTCTGACCATCCGCGGGCAGCCGCGCGGGTCAGGGCCTTCTGCCACCGGCCGCTGCTGCGGCTGGCGCTGGTCGGCGGCGAGTACGGTCAGGTGACCTTCAAGGGCACCACCACGCCGCGGACCATTGCCTTTGAGCGCGGCACGGTCGAGTCGCTCAGCGGCTCGGTCCTCACGGTCCAGGCAGCTGACGGTACCACCTGGACCTGGGTTCTCAGCTCCAGCACGAGGGTCCGCTCAGACGGTCACCTGGTCGGGCAGTCGCAGCTCGCGGGCGGTCAGCAGGTGCTCGTCGGCGGCCCGGTGGTCAGCGGGGCCAGGGACGCGAAGCTGATCAGGATCCGGCCCTCCGGCTCCTCCGCGCCGTCCTCGTCCTCCTCGGCGTCGCCGTCCTCCTCGACGCCGGCCTCCTCCTAGGCCGCTGCGCCGCGGCTGCGCGCCACGGTCCGGGCGGCAGGCAAGACCTGCCGCCCGGATTTTGCCGGTAGCCTCGACTCGCCGGATCCGCGCACGTCGCGCTGCACAGGCGGGAGCGCCAGCTCCGGCCAGGCGCGAGCCCGAGGACGACATGACTGAGAACGACCGCATTCCCCAGGTGCTCGTCGTGGACGACGAGCCCAATATCCGTGACCTTGTCCAGGTCGCGCTCAAGTTTCACGGCTGCTCTGTGACCACCGCCGGCAGCGGCAAGGACGCGCTGCGGCAGGCCGAGTCGACCAGGCCGGACCTGATCGTCCTGGACGTCATGATGCCGGACATGGACGGCTTTGAGGTCTGCCGGCGGCTGCGGGCCGCCGGGAACGAGGTCCCGGTCATCTTCCTGACCGCGCGCGACACCTCGTCGGACACGGTGACCGGGCTGGCGATCGGCGGCGACGACTACGTCACCAAGCCGTTCTCCGTGGAGGCCCTGGTCGCGCGGGTGCGGGCCGTGCTGAGGCGGGCCTCGCGCGGCGACGGCGGCAGCGGCAGCGAGACTCCCGGCGGGGCCGGCGCGCCGCTGCGGGTCGCTGACCTGGAGCTGGACGAGGACCGGTGGACCGTGCACCGGGCCGGCGTGCCGGTCGAGCTGTCACCGACCGAGTTCCGGCTGCTTGCCTACCTGATGCGGCACGAGGGCCGGGTCCTGACCAGGGCGCAGCTGCTGGAGAGCGTCTGGGGCTGGGACTACTCGGGCGAGTCCCAGATCGTCGAGACCTACGTCAGCTACCTGCGGCGCAAGCTTGACCCGCTCGGACCGCCGCTGATCCACACCCAGCGCGGCGTCGGCTACAGCCTGCGGCCCGAACGGCAGGACCACCCCGACGGCCACGCGTAGCGGAGCAGCCGGCGACAGGAGCCTGCCGGGCCGGCGCACCCGGAAGCTGTCGCTGCGGTCCCGGATGCTCATCGTGCTGGTCGGCGTCACGACCGTGCTGCTGCTGATCATGGGCTCGGTCAGCACGTACCTGCTGGCGCGCCGCGACGACGCCCAGCTCGCCACGGCAGGGAACCGCCTGCGGACACTGGCGGCCGAGCTCGCGGCCAATCCGCAGGCGGCCCAGGAACTGAAAGTGACGGACTTCGCCGTCGTCGAGATCCCGGTCCGCGGCCAGATCGCCGTGGACCCGCTGACGCACGGCCCGGTGACCAGCCAGCTGGTGGCGGCGGCGACGCGGCAGCTGAACAGCGCCGGCTTCGCCCCCGTCCTCGCCCTGGCCGCGCGGGGGGAGATGCTCCGGGCCAGGATCCTGCTGGCCAGCCGGGGCTGCGGCCAGTTTCCCTCGCTGGGCTGCAAGGGCTTCGAGATCGCGCCGGGCCTTGCTGCCGCCAGCCACTGGGTGCCGGCCATCCGGAACTCCAGCGGCACCGGTATCGCCGCCGGCCACGGCGCCATCCTCCTGGTCGCACAGCCGGTCGGCTCCGGCGCTGACGAGATCGCCGGCTACATCATCGCCGAGCTGATCACCGGCGCGGCCCTGATCGCCCTGGTGGCGCTCGCCGGCGCGTGGCTCGTCGGCCGCGGCCTTGATCCCCTGGACGACATGACCAGGACCGCGAACGACATCACCTCGCGCGGCGACCTGACCGCCCGGATGCCGGACGCCAACGACCAGACCGAAGTGGGCAGGCTCGGCACCTCGATTAACACCATGCTGGACCGTATCCAGCAGGCGTTCACCTCGAGGCTCCGCTCGGAGCAGAAGGTGCGCGAGTTCGCCGCCGATGCCTCGCATGAGCTGCGCACGCCGCTCACCACGATCCGCGGCTACGCCGAGCTGTACCGGCAGGGCGCGCTTGGCCCCGATCAGCTTCCGGACGCGATGCGGCGCATCGAGCAGGAATCCGAGCGGATGAGCATGCTCGTCGCCGAGCTGCTCGAGCTCGCCCGGCTGGACCGCACCTCCTCGCTCGACCTGACCGAGACCGACCTGGCCGGCGTCGTCCGGGACGCGGTTGCCGACGCCATCGCCGTCGAGCCGCAGCGCCCGGTCCGGGCCGAGGCGCCGCCCCGGCTGGTCGCGGTCGTGGACGAGAGGCGCATCCGGCAGGTGCTGGCCAACCTGCTCGGCAACGTGCGCGCGCACACCCCGGCGACCACGCCGGTCGCGGTGCGGCTGGGCGCGATCAGCGGCGGCGTGCTCATCGAGGTAGCCGACGCCGGACCCGGCATGTCGGAGCAGGATGCGGCCCGCGCCTTTGACCGGTTCCACCGCTCGGCCGACAGGCAGGGCAGCAGCTCGGGCGGCGCAGTGCACAAGACCGATCAGGGCGGGAACGGGCCCGACGGGGCCAGTGCCCGCGGCGGCTCGGGTCGTTTCGAGCGAACGAGCGGCAGCGGTCTCGGGCTGTCCATCGTGCAGGCCATCGCGACCGCGCACGGCGGCCGCGCCACGCTGGAGTCGATCCAGGGGCAGGGCACGAAGGTCCGGGTCTGGCTGCCGGTCAGGATCGGTCCCTAGCCGTCAGGTCCGGCCTGGTCATCGTCGACTGGATCTGACGGCAGGTGCTCGAACATGTAGTAGACGCCCAGCAGTCCGAAAATGATCAGCGCCGTCACCGGCGACAGGAAGGCGACCAGGGTGCCGATGACGTAGCCGGCGTTCCCGATGGTGAACCGGACCGTCGAGAGCCGCGGCCGGTGCACCCGGCGGCGCGCGCCCAGCTCCTCCTGGTGCGCGGCCAGGTAGATCCACATTGCGGCGTAGCCGACCGAGATGACGATCATGACCAGGCCGTAGATGACGGCGGCCACCGTGGCCTGGCCGTACCCGCCGTCGGCGCCGGTCAGGTGGTCCGCGACCAGGGCCGTCGGGAACGGGATCGCGACGATGCCCATCAGCAGGAACAGGTTCAGCACCAGGACAGTGCGATTGACTTTGCTGACCTGCGACAGCATCGTGTGGTGGTTGATCCACATGATGCCGATGGTCAGGAAGCTGACCACGTAGGCCAGGTAGGCGGGCCAGTAGTGCGCCAGGCTGCGCGCCGTGAGCGGCACCGTTCCCGGCGCGCCGGCGCCGGCGGTCTTGCCGGCGATCGGCAGCAGGTTGAAGACCAGGATCGTGATCGCGACGGCGAAGACACCGTCGCTGAACGACTCAGCCCGCCGCGAGTCCACTCAGCCCGCCGCGCGTCTGGTCACGCCCGCCTTCTGATCACGCCTCGTCGCCGGCTCCGGCTGCCGGGCTGGCAGCGGCCGGGACCTGAACGGACCTGATCAGCAGCTGGGCCACGTCGACGACCTCCAGCGACTCCTTGGCCTCGCCGGAGCTCTTCTTCGCGGCCACCGCGTCGCCGAGCATGACCAGGCAGTACGGGCAGCCCGTGGAGATGGTGTCCGGGTTGGTGCCGAGCGCCTCTTCGATCCGCTCGGTGTTGATGCGCTTGCCGATCCGCTCTTCCATCCACATCCGGGCGCCGCCGGCGCCGCAGCAGAAACCGCGCTCCTTGCACCGGTGCATCTCCTGCGACTGGATGCCAGGCACCTGCTCCATGATCTCGCGCGGCGGCGTGAACACCCGGTTGTGCCGCCCGAGGAAGCACGGGTCGTGGTAGGTGACCTTCTCCTCGATGGGCGTGACCGGCCTGATCTTGCCGTCGGTGACCAGCTGGGCCAGCAGCTGCGTGTGGTGAATCACCTCGTAGTTGCCGCCGAGCTGCGGGTACTCACGGGAGATGGTGTTGAAGCAGTGCGGGCAGCTGGCCACGATCTTGCGGACGCCGGCCTCGTTCAGCGTCTCGATGTTCTGCTGGGCGAGCATGCTGAACACGAACTCGTTGCCGATCCGCCGGGCCGGGTCGCCGGTGCACGACTCGGCCGGGCCGAGCACCGCGAAGCTCACGCCCGCGGTGTGCAGCAGCTGGGCGATCGCCTTGGTGGTCTTCTTGGCCCGGTCCTCCAGCGCGCCGGCGCAGCCAACCCAGAACAGGTACTCGATGTCATCGCCGATCGGGCCGTCGATGACGGGCACCTCGAAGTCGAGTTCGGTCATCCAGTCCGTGCGCTTGCTGCCCCCCATCCCCCAGGGGTCGCCCTTGTTCTCCAGGTTGCGCAGCATCGTGCCGGCCTCGGTCGGGAACGCGGACTCCACCAGTACCTGGTGGCGCCGCATGCCGGTGATGTGGTCGATGTGCTCGATGTCGACCGGGCACTCTTCCACGCAGGCGCCGCAGTTGGTGCAGGACCACAGCTCGTCCGGATGAATGACGCCGCGGGCTTCCTCATCGCCGATGATCGGGCGCGCGGCCTCGGCCTTCACCGCGTCCGGCAGCGCCTCGCGGGCCTCTTCCGACCCGGCCAGCAGGTACGGCGCCTTGGCGAACGCGTGGTCGCGCAGCTCCAGGATGATCATCTTCGGCGACAGCGGCTTGCCGGTCACCCAGGCCGGGCACTGCGACTGGCAGCGCCCGCACTCGGTGCAGGTGGCCAGGTCGAGCATGGCCTTCCAGCTCAGGTCCTCGATCTTGCCGATGCCGAACACGTCCTCGTCCGGGTCGGCCTCCTCGAAGTCCAGCACCTTGCCGTTCGAGCGCATCGGCTCCAGCGGCCCGAGGCCGTTCGGACGGCGGCCGAACAGCACGTTGACGGGAGCGACGACGATGTGCAGGTGCTTGGAGTAGGTCACGAAGATGCCGAACGCGAGGATGACCGCCAGCTGCAGCAGGATGAACGTCGTCTCGATGCCCTTGTTGGCCGCCCCCAGCGGGTGCAGCCAGTGGCCGACGATCTGCGAGGCGAACGCGCCCTTCGGGTACGGGAAGTCACCGGTGTTGATCTGCGCGCCCCGGTAGATCAGCAGAGTCGCGACGACCAGGAAGATGCCGAGCAGCACCAGCCAGGCCGCGCCGGTGTGCGAGCCGGCGAACCGCGACTTGCGCCCCTCCCGCTTAGGATCCGAGGTCAGCCGGATGATGGCAAACGTGATGATGCCGACGAGCACCGCAACGGCGAACAGGTCCTCGGCGAAGCCGATCCAGGCCCAGGTCCCGATCACCACGATGGCGAAATGCTCGCTGAACAGCGCGCCGTAGGCCTCGATGATGGTGAGGGCCAGCACGATGAAGCCCCAGAACGTCAGCGCGTGCGCAATCCCTGGCACCGTCCACTTGAGCAGCTTGCGCTGCCCGATCACCTGGGTGACCTGAGTCTCGGCGCCTTCGGCCGGGTGCTCCCGCAGGGCCTGGATGCGCTCGGGGGCCGGCTGCCCGGTCCGGCCGAGCCGGTAGAGCCAGTACAGCCGGTGGCCGGCCACCGCCGCCGCGACGACCGTCAGGGCGAGTCCGATGATGATTCGCAGCGCCAACGCTACCTCCTGGTAAGGCAATGGGTGACAGCGTAACGCCCGCAGACTCGGGCACCCATGCCCAGAGCGCCCGAACCGCCCGGAGGGCATCTCCGCGGGTCTGTGCGGGTCACTGTGACCGGCGCAGGGCCCGGTATCGGCCGGCAGTCGGTAACCGCCACGGACAGGGGCTAGCCTGTTCGCACACTGCCGGGTGCAGCCAGCCGCCAGCCTGGTGACGAGACTGGCTCCCGCTGGCCGGCAGTGACTGACGCTAAGTGCCCGACGACGGACGCGGAGTGAGCGAGCGTGATGGAAGAGGAGGCCAGGGAGGGAGCGTCGCCCCGCCCCGGCTCGCGCAGAGAGGCCGGCCGGCGATCCTCAGGCGACGGCCGCCGCTGGGCCGCCCTGGCGGGCTCGGCCACCGTCCTTGTCCTGGCCAGCCTGGTGGCCGACGGGGTGGCGTTCGGCGCTAAGGCCGCCTGCCTGGCAGGCGCCTGGAACACTCCCGTCGGCCAGTATCAGGCGCACTGCTACTCCGACATCTACCCGCTGTACTTCTCCGAGCAGCTGTACGCCGGCAAGGTGCCCTACATCGGCCATCACGTCGAGTACCCGGTCATCATCGGCGCGGTCATGCAGGGCGCGGCCTGGCTGGTCCACTCGACCGCCGACGCCTTCACCAGGGGCCTGCAGTTCTTCGATGTGACGGTGGCCGTGCTGGCCGTGTTCCTGGTGATCGGAGTGCTGGCCACGGCCTACTGCGCAGGCCCGTCGCGGCGCTGGACCGCGCTGCTGGTGGCGCTGTCCCCGGCCCTGATCCTGTCCGCGTTCATCAACTGGGACCTCATCGCGATGGGGCTGATGATGATGGCGCTGGCCGCCTGGGCCAGCAGGCGTCCCGCGCTGGCCGGCGTGCTGCTCGGGCTCGCGGTGGCGACCAAGTTCTATCCCGTTGTCGTGCTGTGGCCGCTGTTCCTCCTCTGCCTCCGGGCAGGGCGGATGCGCAGTTTCTGGATCACGGCAGGGTCAGGCGCTGCCGCATGGCTCGCGGTCAACCTGCCATTCATGATCGTCGCGCCGTCCGGCTGGGCGACCTTCTACGTGTTCAGCAGCCAGCGCGGTGCCGACTGGGGCAGCATCTACTACTTCTTCCAGCACCAGAAGCTGCCCGGTGTCGGCACCTACTCGGTACCGGGGCTGAACCTGATGTCAGCGGGCGCTTTCGCGGTCGCGTGCGCGGCCATCGCGCTGCTGGCCCTGGCGGCACCCCGGCGGCCGCGGCTCGCGCAGCTGATCTTCCTCACCACGGCCGCGTTCCTGCTCTCGAACAAGGTCTGGTCGCCGCAGTACGTGGTCTGGCTCGTCCCGCTCGTCGTCCTCGCCCGGCCGAAACTGGTCGGCTACCTCGTCTGGCAGGTCGCCGAGGTGGGCTACTTCTACGCCATCTGGGCCTACCTGATCACTATCGTGGCCGGCCCCGGCGCGCCCGGTGGCATCAGTGCCGGCCTGTATTTTGCCGCCGTGCTGGCCCGGTTCGGCGCCGTAGCGCTGCTCTGCGGGCTGGTCGTCCGGGAGGCGCTGCGCCCCGAGCGGGATGTCGTCCGATCGTCAGGTGCCGACGATCCGGTCGGCGGCGTCCTCGCGGGCGCCCCGGACCGCTTCGCCCTGCGCGGCGGCCTGCGGCGGCTGGCGCCGGCTCAGCCCGCCCACTGACCGGACAGGTACAGCATGCCGAGCACGACGGCGATCGGCGCTGACACGCTCAGGTAGGCATACCGGAGCCAGGGCCACCTGTCCCCGAGCCTGCTGAGCGCCACCCACAGCGGGAAGAGCAGCAGCAGCGTGCGCGGGCCGGTCTCAAACCAGGTCGACGTCCCGAGGGCGACGACGGCAAGGCCGCAGTAGACGGCCTCGGGCCAGCGCCGGCCCGCCGCGAAGGCGAGGACAGCCAGGATCATCACGGCCATCGCGGCCAGCTCCAGCTGGAACTCCCAGGCCGTGCTGGCGCTGAACGAGTGCTGGAAAGCCGCCCACCAGGTCGTCTTCAGCGCCCGGACCGGGCTGGTCAGGCGCAGGTCCCAGCCCTCCCGCAGAGCGTGCGACCAGGCGAGCCAGGTGCCCGTCTCGGCTCGCAGGTAGATCTCGTAGACGGCCGGGCCGGCCAGCGCCGAGCAGGCGATCGCCGCATGCGCGAGTCGTTCCCGGACGGACGGGGCCGAAAGGGCGGGCTGCGCGGCGTCGTCAGCGGCGGGATCGGGCGCCGGCCGGCCCGCGAGGGCCATCACGGCCAGTGCCGGGATCAGGAACAGGCCGTCCGGGCGGACCAGCCCGGCCAGGGCGGCCAGCAGCGCTGCCCGCCACCAGCGGCCCCGGCTGGCAGCGAGCCACGCCGGGACAGCGAACGCCAGGAACAGGGCCTCGGCGTACCCCACCATGAGGAAGATCGCCGCGGGCGACACGACCAGGTACAGCACGGCGCGGTGGCTCTTCGCCAGCCGGGCCAGCGCGACGACGGCGAAGCAGCCGGCCACGGCGGGAACGGCAAGCTCGGCCAGCACCCAGTTGCGCAGGAGCAGGTGAGCCAGCCGGAGCGCCACGGGATAGCCGGGAAAGAACGCGTCGTTGTTCGGGACTGCGTGCGGGCCGAAGTAGCCGTACTGGGCAACCTCCCGCATCAGGGTGGCATCCCAGTGCTCGAAGACGCCGGTCAGCGGCGCGTGCGCGGTACTGCTGCGGAACGCCCAGGCCGCAGCCCAGGCAAGGACCAGGAAGGCAAGATGAGCCGCGCCCCAGATGCCGAGCGCGGCGCGATCCTCCCGGCCGAGGCGGCTCAGCCAGCTGCCGCCGGCGTGGCGGCCGTCCGCTCCCGCCCCGGGCAGCCCGGACCGGTGTCCGGCAACGGCGCCGGGATCGGCGTCGCGCTGCAGCATCCGTGCCCCCCTGAGGTGCCGTCCGGGAAAGCTAACAGTAGGCGCTTGGTTACGCGGCATCAGCGGTTTCGCCGACGCCCCGAGAACAGGAGCCGGACAGGGCTCACATGTACCTTATGTCGGCCCGGCGCGGCAGCGCTGCTCGTGCCCGGCCGTACTCACGAGCCACGCGAACTTCGCTGGCCGCGTCGTCGTTAAGCGGAGGGGCCGCCTTAGTGCCGGGCAGAGCAGGTTAAGTCCCGTTAGGACCGCTATCAGCCGAAACGGTGCGCGGCTTCCTGCGGGGAATTTCCGTTGCATCCCCGCAGTTCACATAGTTATGGTAAGTAAAGTTGAGTCGGGTAGGCTCAACTCATTTGCCAGGCCGACGGCCGCATGGCAGACTTGAGCCGTCAGCACTCAATCTTCGGTACTAGTGAAACCAAGGACAGATCACATGGCACGTGCGGTAGGCATCGACCTGGGGACGACCAACTCTGTCGTCGCCGTCCTCGAGGGCGGAGAGCCCTCGGTCATCGCCAACGCTGAGGGCTCGCGGACTACGCCGTCCGTGGTGGCCTTCGCGAAGAACGGCGAGGTGCTCGTCGGTGAGGTCGCGAAGCGTCAGGCCGTGACCAACGTTGACCGGACTATCCGCTCGGTCAAGCGCCAGATGGGCACGGACTGGACGGTTTCCATCGACGGCAAGAAGTTCACGGCGCAGCAGATCAGCGCCTTCATCCTGCAGAAGCTGAAGAGGGACGCCGAGGCGTACCTGGGCGAGACCATCGCCGACGCGGTGATCACGGTCCCCGCCTACTTCAGCGACGCGCAGCGGCAGGCCACCAAGGAGGCCGGCCAGATCGCGGGGCTGAACGTCCTGCGGATCATCAACGAGCCCACCTCGGCCGCGCTGGCGTACCACCTGGAGAAGGACAACGAGGCGACCATTCTCGTGTTCGACCTCGGCGGCGGCACCTTCGACGTCTCGCTCCTCGAGGTTGGCGAGGGCGTCGTGGAGGTCAAGGCCACCAGCGGCGACAACCACCTCGGTGGTGACGACTGGGACCAGCGGATCGTGGACTGGCTGGTCAAGGACTTCAAGAACAGCTACGGCACCGACCTGTCGAAGGACAAGATGGCGCTGCAGCGGCTGCGGGAGACCGCGGAGAAGGCGAAGATCGAGCTGTCCAGCTCGACCGAGTCGCAGATCAACCTGCCCTACATCACCCACTCCGAGCAGGGCCCGCTGCACCTGGACACCAAGCTGACCAGGGCCGAGTTCCAGAAGATGACCTCGGATCTGCTCGACCGGTGCAAGGCGCCGTTCCAGCAGGTGATCAAGGACGCGGGCGTCAAGCTCAGCGCGATCGAGCACGTCGTCCTCGTCGGCGGTTCCACCCGGATGCCCGCGGTCGTCGAGCTGGTCAAGGAGCTGACGGGCGGCAAGGAGCCGAACAAGGGCGTTAACCCGGACGAGGTCGTCGCCGTGGGCGCCTGCCTGCAGGCCGGCGTGCTGAAGGGCGAGGTCAAGGACGTCCTGCTGCTCGACGTGACGCCGCTGTCGCTCGGCATCGAGACCAAGGGCGGCATCTTCACCAAGCTGATCGAGCGCAACACCACCATCCCGACCAAGCGCTCGGAGATCTTCACCACCGCTGACGACAACCAGCCGTCGGTGCAGATCCAGGTGTTCCAGGGCGAGCGGGAGATCGCGGCCTACAACAAGAAGCTCGGCATGTTCGAGCTGGCCGGCCTCGCTCCGGCACCGCGCGGAATCCCGCAGATCGAGGTCGCGTTCGACATCGACGCCAACGGCATCGTGAACGTGTCGGCCAAGGACCTCGGCACCGGCAAGCAGCAGTCCGTGACGATCTCGGGCGGCTCGGCGCTGGGCAAGGACGACATCGAGCGGATGATGGCCGACGCGGAGAAGTACGCCGAGGAGGACCGCCAGCGCCGCGAGGAGGCGGAGGTCCGCAACCGCGGTGAGTCTCTGGCCTACACCACGGAGAAGTTCCTCTCCGAGAACGCCGACAAGGTCCCGGACGACATCAAGTCCGAGGTCGAGTCCGCGATCGCCGACCTGAAGAAGGCGCTCGAGGGCACCGACAACGAGGCCATCAAGACGGCCAGCGAGCATGCGGCCCAGGTGAGCCAGAAGATGGGCACCGCTATCTACGCTCAGTCCCAGGCCGCTGCCGCGCCGGACGGTGAGTCGGGCGGGTTCAGCGACGAGGCCGGCGGCCAGGACGACGATGTCGTCGAGGCTGAGATCGTCGATGACGAGCGCCCGGCCGACGAGGAGGGCGGCGCCGCCTGATGAGGCCCGACGAGGAGCGCCAGGGCCCGGTCATCCGCGATCGCAGGCGGATTGACCCGGCCACTGGCCAGGTACGAGATACCGGACAGGCCAGCCAGCACGGGGCAGCCTCATCGGGCGGCCAGCCGAAGCCGGGCAGGCACTCGGTGTCCAGGCCCGGCGGGACGACCGCGAGCCAGGGAGAAGGCACTCCGCCGCCGGCCGGCGGCGGGCAGCCCGGCCGCGGATGCGCACACCGCGCAGGGCGGCGGCGCGAGCGCTGCCGGCGGTCCCGGACCCGGCGAGCCCGCGGATGTGGCGGCGGCTAAGGCAGTCGCCATGCTCGCGGAGCGAACGGCCGACCTGCAGCGGCTGCAGGCCGAGTACGCCAACTACCGCAAGCGGGTAGAGCGGGACCGGATGGCAGTGCGCGAGCAGGCGCTCGCCAACGTGCTGACCGAGCTGCTCCCGGTGCTCGACGACATCGGCCGGGCCCGCGAGCACGGAGAGCTGACCGGTGGCTTCAAGTCGGTCGGCGAGTCGCTGGAGGGCATCGCGGTCAAGCTTGGACTGACGTCCTTCGGCGAGAGCGGCGACCCGTTCGACCCGACTCTGCATGAGGCGCTGATGCACTCGTATTCAGCGGACGTAACCGAGCCAACGGCAGTTCAGATCCTGCAGCCCGGCTACAAGGTCGGCGAGCGGATTATCCGCCCGGCCAGGGTAGCCGTGGCTGAGCCCGGCGGCGACGCGGCGGACGGCTCCGAGACCGGAGCCGGCGAGGCCGCACCAGGCGCCGGCGCAGGTGATGACACTGGCGCAGGCGACGGGACCAGGGAACAGTGAGTCCGGGCCGGCCCGCCTCGTGGCGGGCCGGCTCGGATCTAGATAGCTCACGAGAGAGGCCCGTTGAGCACCAAGGATTACCTGGAGAAGGACTACTACAAGACCCTCGGGGTGACCAAGGGCGCTACCGGTGACGAGATCAAGAAGTCGTACCGGAAGCTGGCCCGCAAGTACCACCCGGATGCCAACGAGGGTGACGCCAAGGCTGAGGCGCGCTTCAAGGAGATCTCCGAGGCTTACAACGTCCTGTCCGACGACAAGCGGCGCAAGGAGTACGACGAGGCGCGCTCGCTGTTCGGCGGCGGCGGGGTACGGATGCCAGGGTCCGGATCCGCAGGGGGCAACTACAACTTTGACCTCGGCGACCTGTTCGGCAATGCCGGAAGCGCCGGCGGCCGCCTCGGCGACCTGCTCGGCGGTGTTTTCGGCAGCGGCGGCGGGCGGCCCGGCACCGGCACTGGCACCAGCCAGGCCAGGCCGCGGCGCGGCGCAGACGTCGAGACCGAGACGTCGCTGCCGTTCAGCGACGCGATCAACGGCTCCACGGTGTCGCTGCGGCTCACCGGCGAGGGACCCTGCAAGGTCTGCAAGGGGACCGGCGCGAAGGCCGGGTCGGTGCCGCGGGTCTGCCCGACCTGCGAGGGCACCGGTCAGGGCAGCCGCAACCTCGGGTCGTTCGCGTTCTCCGAGCCGTGCAAGACCTGCCGCGGCCGCGGCCTGGTGGTCGATGACCCGTGCCCGGAGTGCTCCGGCAGCGGGCGCGCGATGAGCACGCGCACGATCCAGGCGCGGATCCCGGCTGGCGTCGCGGACGGCCAGCGCATCAAGATCCCCGGCAAGGGCGCCTCCGGCGAGCGCGGCGGCCCGCCCGGTGACCTGTACGTGCGCGTGCACGTTCAGCCGCACCCGCATGGCACCTTCAGCCGATCGGGCTCGAACCTGACCATTACCGTCCCGGTGACCTTCACCGAGGCAGCGCTCGGCGCGGAGATCAAGGTCCCCTCGCATGGCGGCATGCCGGTGAGCCTCCGGATCCCGGCCGGCACGCCCAGCGGCCGGACCTTCCGGGTCCGCGGCAAGGGAGTGCGCCGGAAGGACGGCACGACCGGCGACCTGCTCGTAACCGTCAACGTTCAGGTCCCGAAGGACCTGGAGGGCAAGGCCAGGGACGCGCTGGAGACGTTCCGGGACGCGACCGCGGGCCCTGACCCGCGCGCTGAGCTACTGAGGGATGCGAACGGCTGACTGCCGGGCGCCGGAAGGAAAGACAATGACCAGCCAGTTTGAGCTCACCGATGACACGCCCGTCTATGTCATCTCGGTTGCGGCTCAGCTGTCCGGCCTGCACCCGCAGACGCTGCGGGCCTACGACCGCCTCGGCCTGGTGTCACCGGGCCGTGCGGCCGGCCGGGGACGCCGCTACTCGGTGCGGGACATCCTGATCCTGCGCGAGGTTCAGCGGCTGTCCCAGGAGGAAGGCATCAACCTGTCCGGGATCAAGCGAATCCTGGAGCTTGAGCTGGCTGAGCGCCGCAGCCGGCAGCTGCTGGCGGAGATGCACTCGGAGGTCAGCCAGCTGCGCGCTGAGCTCGAGTCCACCCGGGCGGTAGCGGCGAGGCTCGCGGGCCTTGTCCGCAGCCGGCCCGACGGGGCAGCCCTAGTCCCGGTGCACCACGTCAGCCAGGGGCACTCGCAGTCCGCGCACGGCCTCGGCGCCGATCCGGGCCAGGCCGTGGCCGCGGCAGCCGACGCCGGCCCGCACGCAGCCGGCAAGGCTGCCGACTCAGGCTGACCTGGCGGAGGCCGCACCGCCCGCACGATCATGCGGCACAACTGAGCACATGGGGAGACGACAACTGTGGATGAGAAGCTGACCAGGAAGAGCCAGGAGGCTCTCTCCGAGGCGGTGCAGACGGCTGCCTCGGCCGGCAATCCGAGCGTGGACGGCCTGCACCTGCTGACCGCCCTGGTCCAGCAGGAGGGCGGCACCGCGGCACCGCTGCTGCGTGCCGTCGGCGCGGACCCGGCCGACATTCTGAAGAAGGCCCGCGACCTGATCAGCCGGCTGCCGCGGGCGGCCGGCGCAACCGTCAGCGCGCCCGAGACCTCGCGGCCGCTGCTTGCCGCGCTGGCCACGGCCGGGAAGCTGGCGCGGGAGATGACCGACGAGTACATCTCCACCGAGCACCTGCTGGTCGGGCTCGCGACCGACGGCGGCCAGGCCGCCACCCTGCTTCGCGACGCGGGCGCCGGGCCTCAGCAGCTCACCGACGCGTTCGAGCAGGTCCGCGGCCATGCCCGGGTGACCTCGCCGGACCCGGAGGGCACCTATCAGTCGCTGGAGAAGTACGGCATCGACCTCACCCAGAGCGCACGGGACGGCAAGCTCGACCCGGTCATCGGCCGCGATGCCGAGATCCGCCGCGTCATCCAGGTGCTGTCCCGGCGCACCAAGAACAACCCGGTGCTGATCGGCGAGCCGGGCGTCGGCAAGACAGCCGTCGTCGAGGGCCTGGCCCAGCGCGTCGTGGCGGGCGACGTGCCCGAGTCGCTGCGCGGCAAGCGGGTGGTGGCGCTCGACCTCGGCGCGATGGTCGCGGGCGCCAAGTACCGCGGCGAGTTCGAGGAGCGCCTCAAGTCCGTGCTCAACGAGATCAAGCAGAGCGAGGGCCAGATCATCACGTTCATCGACGAGCTGCACACCGTGGTCGGTGCTGGCGCCGCCGAGGGCGCGATGGACGCCGGCAACATGCTCAAGCCGATGCTGGCCCGCGGCGAGCTGCGGATGGTCGGCGCCACGACACTGGACGAGTTCCGGCAGCGCATCGAGAAGGACCCGGCGCTGGAGCGCCGGTTCCAGCAGGTTCTCGTCGGCGAGCCGTCGGTCGAGGACACCATCGCGATCCTGCGCGGGCTCAAGGGCCGCTACGAGGCCCATCACCAGGTGCAGATCTCCGATGCCGCCCTTGTCGCGGCGGCCACCCTGTCCGACCGCTACATCACGGCCAGGTTCCTGCCGGACAAGGCGATCGACCTGATCGACGAGGCCGCGTCCCGGCTGCGCATGGAGATTGACTCGCGCCCGGTTGAGATCGACGAGCTGCAGCGCACCGTCGACCGGATGAAGATGGAGGAGATGGCCCTCGCCAGGGAGAACGACCCGGCCAGCCGCGAGCGACTCGAGCGGCTGCGGGCCGACCTGGCTGACCGGCAGGAACAGCTGACCGCGCTGGTGGCCCGGTGGGACCGGGAGAAGTCCAGCCTCAACAAGGTGGGCGAGCTCAAGAAGCAGCTCGACGACCTGCGCGGGCAGGCCGAGCGGGCGCAGCGCGACGCCGACTTTGAGGCCGCCTCGCGGCTGATGTACGGAGAGATCCCGCAGCTGGAGCGCCAGATTGCCGAGGCCGCAGCGACCGCCAGCGAGGAAGACGCCTCAGGCGAGCCCGGCCCTGGCGACGACGGCCCGCCGATGGTCAAGGAGGAGGTCGGCCCGGACGACATCGCGGACGTCGTCTCGTCCTGGACCGGCATCCCGGCAGGCCGCCTGATGGAGGGCGAGACCGGCAAGCTGCTGCGGATGGAGGACGAGCTCGGCCGCCGGCTCATCGGTCAGCACGCGGCCGTGCAGGCCGTGTCGGATGCGGTCCGCAGGTCCAGGGCCGGGATCTCCGACCCGGACCGGCCGTCAGGCTCGTTCCTCTTCCTCGGCCCGACCGGCGTCGGCAAGACCGAGCTGGCCAAGGCTCTCGCCGAGTTCCTGTTCGACGACGAGCGCGCGATCATCCGCGTCGACATGAGCGAGTACTCCGAGCGCCACTCGGTCGCCCGCCTGGTCGGCGCCCCGCCCGGCTACGTCGGCTACGACGAGGGCGGCCAGCTCACTGAGGCCGTGCGGCGCAGGCCCTACTGCGTCGTGCTGCTCGACGAGGTGGAGAAGGCGCACCCGGAGGTATTCGACATCCTGCTGCAGGTGCTGGATGACGGACGGCTGACCGACGGTCAGGGCCGGACCGTAGACTTCCGCAACACCATCCTGATCCTGACCTCCAACCTCGGCTCGCAGTACATTGCTGACCCGAGTCTGGATGAGGCCGAGACCAGGGCGAAGGTCATGTCAGTCGTGCAGTCCACGTTCAAGCCCGAGTTCCTGAACCGGCTGGACGACGTGATCGTGTTCGACGCGCTGAACACGGAGGAGCTGGCCGAGATCGTCGACCTGCAGGTGCAGCGCCTCGCTCAGCGCCTGGTCGGACGGAGGCTCACGCTTGACGTGACTCCGGCGGCCAGGGAGTGGCTGGCTGTCACTGGCTTCGACCCGGTCTACGGCGCGCGGCCGCTGCGGCGGCTCATCCAGTCGGCGATCGGCGACAAGCTGGCGAAGGCGCTGATCGCAGGTGAGATCGCCGACGGCGACACGGTGGTCGTGGACCTGGACGAGAGTGCGGATGCGCTCAGCGTCACCGCGGAGCGTGCCGCGGCCACTGCGGGGCAGCCGGCTTAGGACTCGTCCAGCATCGCGTCATAGGCGTCCTCGGGCAGCCCGAGGTCGTTGCGGATGCGGTATCGCAGCCTGAGCAGGAGGCGCAGCTCGGACTCATCGTCGTCCCGCTGCTGACCCTCCGCCTCCGACGCGAGACACAGCTCGACTCCGGCGGTCGCCCACTCCAGGGCGGCCGCCAGGTCAGACTGCTCCACGAGCAGCTCGGCAACGAGGTCGCAGGTGCGGGCATCGACGGGGCCCTCGGTCTTGACCCGGCTGATAAGGGCCTGCGCCTCGGCCTGCCGGTCTAGCAGGAAGAACGCTCTGGCGAGCGGGATCCTCGGATCCGTGAAGACGGGTCCGCCATCGGCCATGGCCCGGCGGAGCCCGGTTACTGCCTCGGCCGGCTCATCTGCCATCAGCCACTGCTCGCCCGCTCGCAGAAATGCCTCAGCACGCGGCATCGCCGCGGTCTCCGTACCGGTATCTGCGAGCTCCAGCATCTGGCGGGCTGCCGCCGCGTGATCACCACTGGCAGCTGCATCAAATTCAATCGAGTCGAACTGCTCACGGCTCAGGGCTGCCACATCACCACGTTATCCGGGAATTGGCCCGCTGCGGCGGCGATCAGATTCTGGTAATGGCTTCGTGACAATTACCACCAAGCCATCCGGAGGCGGGGCAGTTTGCCGGCGGCCTGAGTCTGCCGCAGCTGCCGCCTGGCCGCACCAGGCCCGGCGTCCTGGCTCAGTGCCTGGAGCGCTCGAGCGCGTCCCAGAACCCGCGTCTGAGAGCGTGCCTGACCTCATCGTGCAGCAGCGAGTCGATCGGCAGCGCCGACCCCTGCAGGAGGCGCGCCTCAAGGTCTGATGGCATCCGCGGCTTTCGCGCGAGTACGGCCTCGAGCCACAGCGCGGGCGCATCTCTGGCGACTGCCTCGCCAAAGCCGAAGCCCTCGGCGTGCGCTGACTGCACGGCATCGCCCACGGACAGGGCCTGCGACGGCACGGGCGGCGGAGACACGTAGGGGGGATACGTCATGCTGCCCCCTCCGCTGTACGGCGCGGGATGACCCTGCCCGCCGTACGGCGCGGAGCGGTCCGGCAGATACTGAACGCCGCCGGGCGGCGGAAGCTGACGCTGCGGCTGGGAGCGCTGGGGATCGGACGGTGCCAGGGCCGCTGGCGGCAGCGCAGTTGGCTGGCTGACAGTAGCGTCCGGCCTGTGCTGACCAGTGCCAGGCAGGCTCTGGCCCGGCAGTTCCTGGCCAGGCAGTTCCTGGCCGGGAAGGCCCTGCCCGGGGAGGTTCCGGCCGGGCAGGCCAGGCACCTGATGACCCGGTCCCTGCTGGGTCGTCCCTCCCAGCGGGTCCTGCTGCACTGGCCTTGGCAGGCCCTGCGACGGCAGGCGGCCCTGCGACGGCGCGGCCAGCTGGGCCGCACCGGGCTGCTGGGCCCCGTTCTGCGGCACGCCAGGAAGCCCTATGCTGTCGTGACCGACCGGCGGCCCGTACGGAAAGCCGTTCTGGCTGGGCTGACTGCGGCCGGTGCCGGGACCGTCGGCCGCCGCACCGGCCTGATGCGCAGGGGTGCCGGGCAGGCTGGCTGGCTCCTGACCGCTGGCCGGCTGACGGCTGGCCGGCTGGCCGGTACCACCGCCAGGCAGGCCGTTGCCCCCAGTGCCGAGGCCCGCAGTGCCGGGGCCCGCAGTGCCGGGGCCCGCAGCGCCGGGGCCCGCAGTGCCGGGGCCCGCAGTGCCGGGGCCCGCAGTGCCGAGGCCCGCAGTGCTGTCGCCCGGCTGCCTGCCGCCGGGAAGGCCGTTCGCCTGCCCGCCGGCGGGTGCCTGCGGCGTGGCGAACTGCTGGTCGCCGTAGTGCGTTCCGTTCTGCGGACTTCCGTACTGTGCACCGTTCGGCTGGCTGCCGTACTGCTGCGCGCCGTTCTGCGGTGCACCATTCTGCGGTGCGCCATTCAGCGGATTTTCGTATTGCGGTGCGCCGTTCTGCGGCGTTCCGTACTGCGTGCCGTTCGGCTGGTCACTGTACTGCTGCGCGCTGTTCGGCTGGACGCCATACTGCTGCGCGCCGTTCTGCGGGATGCCGTACTGCTGCGCGCCGTTTTGCGGCCGTCCGAACTCCGTGCCGTTCGGCTGGCCACCGAACTGAGTGCCGTCGGGCAGGCCACCGCTCTGCTGGCCGGCGAACTGACCGCCGTTGCCCTGACCGTTGGCCGCTTGCCCTCCGCCAGACGCGCTGACCGCCCGCGGTTCCGGCATGCCACCACTTGTTCCGCCAGCGGGCGCTGGGCCGGCTGGCGGGCCGTTTCTCGCGCCAGCGCTGCTCGCCAGAGCGCCGGCGCTGGCCAGCCCGCCCGGCTGCCCGGGGCTGGCCTGGCTGGCAGCCTGAACGCCGGCGTGCCCGGCGTCCGCCGGGCTTGCCTGCCCGCGAGCCGGTGCCTGCTGGCTGGCGCCCGTGGCTGCCGCTTCCGCCGCGAGGCCGCCCTGCAGGCCGCTCTGAGCCGGGGCCGCGGGCAGTGTCGTAGAAGCAGGCTGGCCCGCAGGCGCGGACTGGGCCGCAGGCGCAGGCTGGCCCGCGACGCCGGGCTGACCTGAGGCAGGGGGCTGAACCGGGCCCGCCGCCTGACCGGGAACAGCGGCCTGAGCGGGAACAGCCGCCTGGACAGCTCCCGCAAGCGCGGCCGAACCGGTCGCAGGCGAGCTGCCCTGACCGTTGCTCTCGACCACACGCGGGGCAAACCCGCCGGGAGCCTGGCTGTCGCCGCGCGGCGTGTCCTGCCCGGCGAATCCGCCGGTCCCGAATCTAGGCGCCGCCGCGTCGGGGGCCGCGCTGCCAGCCGCGACGCTCGCATCCGGCTGCTGGTAGGGCTGTCCGCTTGCGATCGGCGCGACCGGCCCCGACGAATGAACCTGGGCATCAGCGACGCGCTGGCCAGCGTCCGGCGCGACCGGACCGCCTGCCGACGGCGTGCTCGCGCTGACCGGGGCGAACCTGGCTGCGTCCTGGCTGCGGGCCTGCTCCCGCTGATCGGCGCCCCGGGCGCTGAGGCCCGCCAGGACCGCGGGCTCATGCTCGGCCGCCACGGGCGACGCATAAAGTCGCTGCGCCGGAGCTTCGATAGCGGGCTGAGAGCCGCTGCCCTGCGATGCGCCGGCCAGTTCCCGGTAGCCGGCCGCGGCGAGCTGAGGCTCGGCTCCGGCGATCAGGTCCACGTAAGGCCGCAGGTGCCCGGACGAGATCTCCAGGACGTCGTCGCACTCCTGCCGAAGCGTGCGGGACGCGGCCCAGCTGCCGTCAGCTGAGGCGATGAGCAGCAGCGTTACCCGGATCCCGAGATCCTGCACGTCGGCGATTACCGGTGCGAGGTCTTCCTCCGAGCTGACGATGATGACGTCGCTGATGGCGTGGTTCCTGGCCAGGGCGGTGAGGTCCTTGCGAATCTCCGCCTCGACGCCTTCCTTGCGGTTGGGCCGGTTCTTGGTCAGCCGGAGCTTCACGCCGGGGATGTCGGCGAGCGCGTCGTGCTCGTCCGCGCGCCGGCCGTCGGCCGAGGTGTCGTACCAGTAGCAGCGCAGCAACGGCAGGGCGGTGCGCTCTCGGGCCAGGCCGCCGAACAGCTTCAGCAGACCCGCGTAGTCCCAGGACACCGAGTCACGATTGCGAGTGCCGTGGACAGCTAGCGCGCCGTCGGCCAGCGCATAACCTGCGTCCACGAACAGCGCGCAGCGGTCCAACGCGACACCGTCCTTCCCTTGCGCGTGACGTTACCAGCGCGTGGCGGCGGCCGTGGGTACATAGCGCGGATCGCGGACGTATCGCCAGGCCACGTCCCCGGGCTGCCAGTTTCAGCACATTTACTTATCTGCTCGGCCCGGCTGTCGCCGGCCCTCCGCGCCGGGGGCACCGGCAGCCCGCAGAAGCTACCAGCCGCCGGGCACTGCTCTGCCGCCGTCCGCGCCGGCTAGCTCAGCACCGCGCCGCGCCGCCCCGCGGCCGGAGCTCCCCGCCGGGTAGGCTCGCCTGCCGTGACCGATCGAGACGAACTCCTGGCTCTGATCTCCGAACTCGCGGTTGTTCACGGCAAAGTGATCTTGTCGTCGGGCCAGCGCGCCGACTGGTACATCGACCTACGGCGAGTCCTGCTCGACGGCCGGGCAGCGCCACTGGCCGGCCGGGTGATGCTGGATACCACGGCCAGTCTCTCCTATGACGCCGTCGGCGGTCTCACCCTTGGCGCAGATCCCGTTGCCACCGCGATGCTGCACGCAGCGGCGGCCCGCGGGCGGAAACTGGACGCTTTCGTGGTCCGCAAATCCGAGAAGGCGCATGGCCTGCAGCGCAGGATCGAGGGCCCGGACGTTGCCGGACGACGTGTGCTCGCCGTGGAGGACACGTCGACGACCGGCAGCTCCGTCCTCACTGCCGTTGATGCCCTGCAGGAGGCCGGAGCAGAGGTCGTCGGAGTAGCCGTTGTCGTCGAGCGTGGCGCACGGCAGAAGATCGCCGAGCGCGGGCTTCCCTACCTGCCCGCGTTCGAGATAGCCGACCTGGGGCTGGGCTGAGAACGCTCCCGGATCAGTGGTGCGACAGCGCGTTAAGCGCGAACGCTCCCACTAGCAGCAGCGCCAGAACCGTCACTGACAGGAGCACGACTCCTGCGTAGCGGCGGCGATCGGCGGGGTCCGCGTCATGGTGTCCCATGCCTGCAGACTAGACCCGTGACGGCCATGCCCCCGGTAATGCCCGACAACTGGGCTGCCAGGGTTGGGCCTGACGACGGCCTCCGCAATACTGAGCGGAGTGAAGATGCGCAGTGATTGAGCCCGACTCAGCACGAGAGGATTCCGCGCCATGCCCATCGCGACGCCCGAGGTCTACGCGCAGATGCTGGACCGGGCCAAGGAGCACGGCTTCGCCTACCCGGCCATTAACGTCACCTCCAGCCAGACGCTGAACGCCGCGCTCCGGGGCTTCGCCGAGGCGGAGAGCGACGGCATCCTCCAGGTCTCGACCGGGGGCGCCGAGTACCTTTCTGGCCAGGGCGTGAAGGACATGGTGACCGGCGCCGTGGCGCTCGCGCACTTCGCCCGGACGGTTGCCGCCAAGTACCCGGTCAACATCGCCCTGCACACGGACCACTGCCCCAAGGACAAGCTCGACGGCTACATGCGCCCGCTGGTGCAGATCTCGGTTGAGCGGGTCGCCCGGGGGGAGGAGCCGCTGTTCCAGTCGCACATGTGGGACGGGTCGGCGGTACCGCTGCCGGAGAACCTGGAGATTGCCGCTGACCTGCTGGCCAAGTGCGCGTCTGCGCACATCGTGATGGAACTGGAGATCGGCGTCGTCGGGGGCGAGGAAGACGGTGTCGTCGGCGAGATCAACGAGAAGCTGTACAGCACCCCTGAAGACGCCATCGCCACTGCCGAGGCGCTGGGGCTCGGCGAGCGCGGCCGGTACATACTGGCCGCCACGTTCGGCAACGTGCACGGCGTCTACAAGCCGGGCCACGTCAAGCTGCGGCCGTCCATCCTGAAGGAGATCCAGGACGCGGTCGGCGCCAAGTACGGCAAGGACAAGCCATTTGACCTGGTCTTCCACGGCGGCTCCGGCTCGGACCTGGAAGACATCAGGGAGGCCATCGGCTACGGCGTCGTCAAGATGAATGTCGACACCGACACCCAGTACGCCTTCACCAGACCGGTGGCGGGCCACATGTTCAGCAACTACGACGGCGTTCTGAAGGTCGACGGCGAGGTCGGCAGCAAGAAGGCGTACGACCCGCGGACCTGGGGCAAGGCCGGCGAGGCGGGCATGACCGCGCGCGTCGTGCACGCCTGCGAGGACCTGCTGTCCGCCGGCACCCGGCTGACCTGAGCCGCCACAGGGCGGGAACGAGGCCGCCCGCCGCCAGACTGGCCGGCTCGCGGCCCCGTTTGCAGGCCCGGAAGGATGATCGCATGATGCGTGAGAACCTGCTCGGGGGTCCGCCCGAGACCCTGCTTCCCGACAACCCGGAGGCCAGCGCGGCGCTGGCCGCCACCAGCGATCCGGCAGAGGTTGCCGCTCGTTTCCCTGGCTACTGTGCCGCCTGGGCGGCGCTCGCCGAGCGCGCGATGGCAGCCGGCGATCCTGTCGCGGCCTACGCCTACGCGCGGACGGGGTATCACCGCGGCCTGGACCAGCTGCGCCGGGCAGGCTGGAAGGGACATGGCCCGGTGCCCTGGCAGCATGAGCCGAACCAGGGCTTCCTGCGGGCGCTGCATATGCTCGGTGTCGCGGCAGCCGCGATCGGCGAGGACGACGAGGCAGCCAGATGCGAGATTTTCCTGGCTGACTCCAGCCCGGCCGCGGTCGCAGCACTGAGCGCGTAACAAGCCTGGCGATGTTCCCGTACGGTTACGTACGCTTCCGTACGCCAGTTGTGGCAAGCTGGCGACATGACCACGATCAGGGCTGAGGAAGTCAGGATTCCGCTCAGGGCCCGCGAAGCTGTCGCGCGCCATGAGCGGGTGGTGGTGGTCAACCGGGAGCGCCCGGCTTACGTGATTGTGCATCCTGACGACGACAAGGGGCCGGGCTCCGTGGCAGGCACGCGGGGCAGGCCATTGCGAGCAGCACTGGGCATACTGGCAAGCGCGACACTGCCGGATCCGGATTTCGCCACCGACATGGAGGCTGTCCTTAGCGAAGTCGGTTCCCTCCCGGACGACCCGTGGGCACACTCCTAGACACAACGGTCTTCATCGAGCTCGAGCGATACACCCGCCGCTTGCCCAGGATGAACGCGATCGATGAGGTCGGCAGGCGGCTGGAGGCGCAACTCGGGCCCGACGAAGAGGTCGGGATTTCGACAATCACCGCATCCCAGCTGTTGCACGGCGTGCACAGAGCGACAGAGCAACACCGCGCCCGCCGAGACGCTTTCGTCGAGGGGGTACTAGCCGCGTTCCCCCCGATCGCCTTTGATCTGCTAGCTGCGCGTGCCCATGCGCGGCTCTGGGCAGCTCTGGCAACAGCGGGAACCGACATAGGCCCGCACGACCGCCTAGTCGCCGCTACCGCCATTGCCGCCGGCTGGCGCGTCGGAACCGCTAACCTTCGTCACTTCGAGCGCATCCCTGGCCTGGAAGTGCTGCCGATCAGCATGGCCGACTAAACCCGCTGCCCGGGTCGCAAGTCGCGCTCTGCCGTCAGGCCAGTCCGGTAACATCTGAATGCAAGAGCCCCTTGCCGCGCTTGCATTTTCATCGCAATGGCGTTGGCATGGGGCTTTCGTTCTGTTACGGGAGGACGCGACAATGCCCGCCATCGTGATCGTCGGCGCGCAGTGGGGCGATGAAGGCAAGGGGAAGGCCACCGACCTGCTCGGCGACCGGGTCGACTACGTCGTGCGCTACCAGGGCGGCAACAACGCCGGGCACACGGTTGTCATCGGCGATGAGAGCTACGCTCTGCACCTGCTGCCCTCGGGCGCGCTGTCGGAGTACGCAACCTCCGTCATCGGCAACGGGGTCGTCATCAACCCGGAGGTCCTGCTCGAGGAGATCGACGGGCTGGCGCAGCGCGGTGTCTGGCGGGACAGGCTCCTCATCTCGGCCGACGCGCACCTGATCATGCCGCACCATGTCGCCCTCGATAAGGTCACCGAGCGCTACCTTGGCGACGCCCGGATCGGCACGACCGGACGCGGCATCGGCCCGGCGTACGCCGACAAGGCCTCACGGGTCGGGATCCGGATGCAGGACCTGTTCGATCCCGGCATCCTCCGCCAGAAGCTCGACCTCGCGCTCCGGGAGAAGAATCAGGTCCTGACCAAGGTCTACAACCGCCGCGGCATTGACGCCGAGGCCGTCACGGAGCAATACCTGGGTTACGCGGAGCGGCTCGGCCGCTATGTCGCGGACACGGGCCTGATCCTCAACAATGCCCTCGACGAGGGCCGAGTCGTGCTGCTGGAAGGCGCGCAGGCCACCCTGCTTGATGTCGACCACGGCACGTACCCGTTCGTGACCTCATCCTCGCCGACGGCCGGCGGCGCCTGCGCGGGATCGGGGGTCGGCCCGACCAGGATCACCACCGTGATGGGCATACTCAAGGCCTACACCACGCGCGTTGGCGCTGGCCCGTTCCCCACCGAGCTCAGCGACGCCCAGGGCGAGTGGCTGCGCAAGACCGGCTCGGAGTACGGGACGACGACCGGCCGGCCGCGCCGCACCGGCTGGCTTGACACTGTGATCGCCCGCTACGCCACCCGCGTCAACGGCCTGACGGACTACTTCATCACCAAGCTCGACATCCTCTCCGGGCTGGAGAAGGTCCCCGTCTGCGTGGCGTATGACGTGCACGGCAAGCGGCACGACGAGATCCCGATGACCCAGACGGACTTCCACCATGCCGTCCCGGTGTATGAGTACCTGGACGGCTGGTGGGAGGACATCTCGCAGGCCAGGGAGTTCTCGGACCTGCCGAAGAACGCACAGGCCTACGTGCGCGCCGTCGAGGGCCTGATCGGCGCGCCGGTCTGCGCTGTCGGTGTCGGCCCGCGGCGTGATCAGACGGTCCAGCTCCGCGAGGTCCTCTGACGCCCGGTCACGAGCCGACGGCACCCACTCCCGGGTAGCCGATCGCGAGACTGCCGGAACCCACCTCAGCCGAGATCAGGCCGGCCGCGCGGAGGCTGCTCATGCCCGGGGCGACATGCACGCCGCCCGCGCTGGGGTCGGCGGTGATCCGGTAGCGGGTCGCAGGCGGCAGCGAGATCTTGCCGCTGCCTGATCCGATCACCAGTGTCAGCAGGGCCGGAGCGCGATCGAATCCCAGTGTCAGCGAGCCTGACGTGACCTCGGCGGTCAGCTGCCGCGAGGTCAGGCCAGTAAGCGCGCGGATGCTGCCGGACGTCACGCTGGCCAGCACCGGGCCGCTAACGTAGCCCAGCGCCAGGCTGCCGGAGGTCGCGGCTGCCCGCACCGGGCCGGACAGGCCGGTGAGGGCGGCGCTGCCGGATCCGACGCTCACGGCGACGGCGACGGTGGCCGGCACATGGACGGTGAGCCCGGCCGCGCAGTCCTCGAACAGGTCCGGCGCCGGGCACCGCACGGTGATCGACAGGGTCGTGCCACGCCAGGCGTCCCGGACGACTGGCCTGGAGAACAGCCAGGACAGCTCGCCGCTGACGCTGACCTGGCCTGGCTGACCGACGGTGACGGCCACCGCGTTACCGGGCGCGCTGACCTCCACCGCCGTGACCGGGCGCCGGTAGAGCCCGAGCTGCGCGAACTCGTGATGCATTTCCTGCTTCAGCGCGATCCGCAGCGCTGGCGGTGTCACCAGAACGACGGCCGTGAGCAGCGCCACGATGACCCAGATCCACCGGCGGCGCGGGCGGGCGGGCAGCGGCTGGCCGCTCATCCGAGCCCGAGGAAGCGCAGGACGGCCAGCACGCGGCGGTGGTCACCGTCGCCCGGATGCAGGTCGAGCTTGGTGAAAATGCTGTTGATGTGCTTGGCCACGGCACTGTCGGTGATGACCAGCGCGTGCGCGATCGCGGAGTTGGACCGCCCCTCCGCCATCAGGCTCAGGACCTCGTGCTCGCGCGGCGTCAGCCGGTCGAGCGGGTCGCTCCGCCGGCGCACCAGCAGCTGGGAGACGACCTCGGGATCGAGGGCAGTGCCACCGCCGGCGACGCGGCGCAGTGCGTCGACGAACTCGCCGACGTCAGCGACCCGGTCTTTCAGCAGGTAGCCGACGCTGCTGGTATTGGCCGACAGCAGATCGGCCGCGTACCGCTCCTCGACGTACTGGGACAGGACAAGAACGGCCACCTCGGGCCACTCGCGGCGGATCACCAGGGCAGCCCTGACGCCCTCGTCGGTGTGGCTGGGCGGCATCCGCACGTCCACGATGACGGCGTCCGGCTTGTGCGCGGGCACGGCGGCGAGCAGCTCGTCCGCGTCTCCGACGGCAGCCAGGACATCGATCTCCGCGGCCGCGAGCAGCTTGGTCAGGCCGGCCCGCAGCAAGACCGAATCCTCGGCGATCACGACCCGCATGGCAGCTCCACGGTGATCATCGTCGGCCCTCCGGCCGGGCTGTCGATCGTCAGCGTGCCGTCGACTGACCTGGCCCGGCGGGCCAGGCTGCCGAGCCCGGTCCCGCGCGCCGGATCGGCGCCGCCGCAGCCGTCGTCGCTGACCTTGATCAGCAGCACGTCACCCGTGCGCCTGACGTCGATCTCGGCCCTGGTGGCAGCCGCGTGCCTGGCGATGTTCGTCAGGCACTCGGACACCACGAAGTAGGCGACGGCCTCGACAGTCGGCGAGGCCCGGTGCGGCACGGCAACGGAAACACGGACCGGCAGCGGCGCCCGGGCCGCTATCCCCGACAGGGCGGCGTCAAGCCCGCGGTCCTCCAGCACCGCCGGGTGCAGCCCGCGGACAAGATTGCGCAGCTCGGCCAGCGCTTCCTTAGCCTCCTCGTGGGCCTCTGCGATGACCTGCCTGACCGGCTCGGGCACGTCGGTCATGGTCGCCCTCGCCAGTCCGAGGTTCATGGCGAGAGAGACCAGCCGCTGCTGGGCGCCGTCGTGCAGGTCACGCTCGATCCGCCGGCGCTCGGCGTCAGCCGCGTCGACGACGCCGGCCCGGCTCTCGGATAGCGTCTCCACCTGGCGCTCCAGCTCCAGGGACCGGCTCGGGCCGAGCAGCGCGCGCCCCGCCCTGGCGTCGAGCCAGGCAACGCCGGCCGCCAGGAACGGAGCCGTCAGGAGCAAGACGATCCCGATCAGGGTCAGGACTGCCTTCAGCTTCGGAGGCACTGTCTGGGAGTTGCTGTACGGCGAGGAGAACACGAACGTGCCGGCGAAACTCGACGCCAGGGCGGCGCCGGCGGCCCAGCTCGCGAGGGTCGCGATGCCGCCGAGGGCGATGACCGGGCCGACAACTACGTGATAGGCAAGCTGCCGCCAGGTGGCCTCCGAGCGCAGCCCAGCCAGCAGCCGGCCAGGTGAGGCTCCGCTCCTGGCGGCGGGACGCGGGATGTCAATACCCAGCAGCGACCAGTACCGGTGCCGCTGAATGGCCGTCAGCGGCGCGCGCGCAAGCAGGATCAGCGTGACGCCGGCCAGCGTGGCCGCCGCCACCTGCCCCAGGCTGACGACGACGAGGCCCGGCAGGACCCAGGGCGCGATCAGCACCGCGATCGCGGCCAGCTGCACCGGGACACCGGCGACCGCGAAGATGCTGTTCCTGACGATCCGCCCGAGCAGCCGGAACGGTGCCGCAGCCGCCTGGCGGCTCCGCCGCCCTGCGACCGCCGCTGCCATGCGCACCACCGTATGCGCAGCCGCGACTTCGCCGCCATGGAGCGCGGGCCCGCTTGCGGCCGGTAGCTAGCACCACCATGAGATCGGGGACGCGCGCTACTGACCGGCGGCTCTGCGGCCGGCAGGCTGATGTCCGAGCCTGCAGCAGCGGGCACGGAAGGAGCCCCGGACATGCGGACCGTACTGCCGGCACCCGGCTTCGAGCGGCCAGCGGAGACCGTTGGAGAAGCGCTGGTGCCCGGGCTGTTTCCCTGGACGATACGGCTCGCGGGGCCTCAGTCGGCATGGCCGGCGCTGGAGGTCTACGAGGCTGGGACCCTGCTGGATGTGATCAGCTCAACGCGCCTGCTGGTCTCGCTGCTGCGAGGAGCGCGAGCGGGGGATGGCACCGCGGGACCGTGCGCGCTGGCCTGGGGCCGGCTGATCGCACCGGACGCCGGTCTGTCGGCCGAGTTCAGCCGCGGCCGGCTCCGCCCGACCACGCAGGCCGGCGCGGTGACCCGGATGGGCGGATGGTGCTGGCTGGCGGTCGCGGACGGCACGTTCGACTCGGTCACCGTCAGGTCCGGCGGCCGCACCATCCGCGGACGGCTGCGCAGGCGGCGGCCATGACATCGCTGAGCGTCGCACAGAGCACAGGCGCACAGAGCACGGGCGCACAGAGCACAGGCGCTCAGAGCACGGGGGCCGCAGACCCCGGCTCCCCGGTTGGCCCGGCCGCCGCAAACGCGGCAGGTGCAGACCCGGCAGGTGCAGACCCGGCAGGTGCAGACCCGGCAGCCGCCGCTCAACCGGCTCGCGCCCGCAGACGGGGACCGGGCTGGTCCGCGCTGGTCGCGCTCGGCCTGGCCTGCGGCGGCGCTTGCCTGCTGCCGTGGCTGGTCTACCTGGCGGTTAGCCTGCCGCCAAGGCCAGTCGCCTGGCACTGGCCCGCTGCCTGGGCCGGCCTGGACGCGATGGAGGCGGCAGGCCTGATCAGTACCGGCCTGCTGCTGCTGCGCCGGGATGCGCGGTACTGCCTGACGGCGACGGCGACCGCCGCGCTCCTGTGCACTGACGCATGGTTCGACGTCACGACCGCGCCTCCCGGCTCTGGCCAGCTGACCTCGCTGCTGATGGCCGCCGTTGCCGAGCTCCCGGCCGCCGCCCTTTGTGCCGGGCTTGCTTTCCGCGGCCTGCGCGCCGTGACCGCCGCGAGCCTGCGCCCGGCGGTCACGGCCGGCCTGCCGGAATCCGGACGCGTCGCTGCGACCAGCGGCACGCCTCGTGCCGGCCTGCCCGGACGGTAGGCTCAGCGCCGTGCGAGTACTACTCCTCGGCTCGGGCGGCCGTGAGCACGCGCTCGCCCGGTCCCTGTCCAGGGACCCGTCGGTCACTCAGCTGCACGCCGCGCCAGGCAACCCCGGTATCGCTGAGGTCGCCGAGCTGCACCCGATCGCGCCGGCCGACCCCGGCCAGGTGACAGCGCTGGCCGCCAAGACAGCCGCCGACCTGGTCGTGGTCGGCCCGGAAGCGCCGCTGGTCGCGGGCGTCGCGGACGCGGTGCGGGCGGCCGGCGTCCGGTGCTTCGGCCCGGACCAGGGCGCGGCAATGGTCGAGGGCTCCAAGTCCTTCGCGAAGCAGGTGATGACGGCCGCCGGCGTCCCCACGGCCGCCGCCAGGACCTGCCGCAGCGAGCGGGAGGCGGCCGCCGCCCTGGACGAGTTCGGGCCGCCCTACGTCGTCAAGGCCGACGGGCTCGCGGCGGGCAAGGGAGTGGTCGTCACCGGCGACCGGCGCGAGGCACTCGAGCACGCGCGGAAGTGCGGCACGGTCGTGATCGAGGAGTTCCTCGACGGGCCGGAAGTGTCGGTCTTCGCGCTCACTGACGGCACCACTGCCATCGCCCTGATGCCCGCCCAGGACTACAAGCGCGCCCACGATGGCAACGCCGGGCCCAACACCGGCGGCATGGGCGCCTACACCCCGCTGGACTGGGCGCCCGCGGGCCTGGCCGACGAGACCATGGCCACGGTGGTGCAGCCCGCCGTGGCCGAGCTGGCCCGCCTCGGCACCCCCTACAGCGGCCTGCTGTACACCGGCCTGTGCCTGACCTCCCGCGGCCTGCGGGTCGTCGAGTTCAACGCGCGGTTCGGCGATCCTGAGACGCAGGTCGTGCTCGACCGGCTCGGCACGCCGCTTGGCGGGCTGCTGGCCGCGACAGCCAGCGGTGACCTCGCGGCGGCCGGAGAGCCGACCTGGCTGCCCGGCGCGGCCGTGACGGTCGTGATCGCCGCCGAAGGGTACCCGGCTGGCCCCGTAGGCGGGGATGTGATTGACGGCATTGAGGAAGCAGAGCGCGTTCCCGGCACCTATGTTCTTCATGCCGGGACGGCCTATAACGGCGACGGTCAGCTGACCGCGAGCGGCGGGCGGGTCCTGAACGTCGTCGGGCACGGCGCGGACCTGGCGGCCGCCAGGACAAGCGCATACCAGGCAGCTGCCCTGATCCGGCTGCGCGGCGGCTGGTACCGCAGGGACATCGCGGCCGGCCCGCCCCCGGGACCCGCGAAGAACTATGACCGTCGGCGCGTCCGCCGCCGGGGACGCCAGTGCAGCCGGGGCCGACGGGGCGCTGCCGACGCGGGTCAGCACGCTCGAGATCTTCTTTGACCTCGTCTTCGCCTTCACGCTGACCCAGCTGACATCGGTGCTGGCCACCAAGCTCTCCTGGCTGGCAGTCGGCCAGGTTCCTGGTCGTGGGACTGGCGATCCCGGAGGGCTTTGCCAGCTACGGCCTGGTTCTCGGCCTCGGTTACCTGGTCGTCGTGATCGTCCACACGGTCCTGTACTACCGGGTGAACAAGCACATCCTGCGGGTCGCGCCGTTCAACCTCGGCTCGGCGCTGCTGGTCACGGCGGCCGGCCTGCTGCATGGCAGTTCCGGCACGGCCAGCGGCCCCGCCTACGGGCTGTGGATCGCCGCCCTGGCCGTGCAGCTTGGCTCGCCGCTGATCGTCCGGCCATCCGGCTTCTTCGAGCTGCGCCCCGAGCACTTCAGCGAGCGGCACAGCGCGCTCCTGATCGTGGCGATCGGCGAGTCGGTCGCTGCCGTGGGCATCGGCGCGGCCGGCCCGATCAGCCATGCGGCCAGCGTCAGCTGGCGGCTGCTGGCCAGCGCGGTACTCGGCCTGGCGGTCGCGGCCGCCCTGTGGTGGATCGTGTTCGGGGCGGGCGACGAGGACCGGGCCCGGCGGGCGCTATCGCGGGCTGACAGCCGGCAGCGGACTCAGCTGGCGCTCGGCGCCCTGTTCTACGGCAATATCCCGCTTCTTCTCGGACTGGTGGCAGTCGCCGCGGCGGTCCTGAGGGCCGTCGTCACGGCTGCGGGGCACCCGGCGGCTGTCTCGGTACTCGGCAGTTCGGCCGGACCCGGCACCGGTATCAAGATCGCGCAGGCGGCCGTCCTGGCCGCCGGAGCGGCACTCTTCCTGGCCGGCGATGCGGTCATCCGCCGCATTCTCGGCACTGGCCCGGTCCGGCCGCGCGCCGCCGCCGCAGTCCTGGCCCTGGCCACCATGGCGGTCGGGGCAGCCGCCGGGCTGGACGCTCAGCTGCTGGTCGTGGCGGCCGTGCTGATGCTGCCCCTGATCACCGAGCGGGACACGGGGACGGCCGGCGGCGATCCTGCCGGGGCAGATGCGGCAGGATAGAGGCCGTGATAGACCGCTACACGCTGCCAGAGATGGGCCACGTCTGGAGCGAGGCGCACAAGTACGAGCTCTGGTGCCAGGTGGAGACCCTGGTGCTGGCCGCGCATGCCCGGGCGGGCACGGTGCCGGAAGAGGCGGTCGCGCCGGTTGCGGCCGCGCCGCCGCCGACCCCGGAGGCCGTCGAGGCCCTGGAGGCGGTCACCGGCCATGACGTGATCGCGTTCCTGTCGGCGTGGGCGAACAACACCACGCCCCGCGAGGCCGCCGCTTACGTGCACTACGGCATGACCTCCTCGGACCTGCTGGACACCGCCCTGGCCCTGCAGCTGGCCGAGTCCACCGACCTGCTCACCGCACGCTGCGAGAAGCTCCTGCACGTCCTGAGGGAGCATGCCCTGGCTCACAGGGCCACCCTGCGGCCGGGCCGGACGCACGGCATCCACGCCGAACCGGACGTGTGGGGGCACCGGGTTGCCGACTTCGCCTTCGCGATTCACCGCTGCCGGGACCGGCTGCTGCGCGCCAGGCAGTCGGTAGCGGTGGGCAAGCTGTCCGGGCCGGTCGGCACCTACTCCAATATCGACCCGGCTATCGAGGCAGAGGTGCTGGGCGAGCTCGGGCTGCGCCCCGCCGACGTCGCCACCCAGGTGGTGCTGCGGGACGGCATCGCGGAGTGGGTGAGCGTGCTCGCGCTCATCGCCACCGTCTGCGACGCGATCGCGATCGAGATCAGGCACGGCCAGCGGACCGAGGTGTCCGAGCTGGCCGAGCCGTTCGGGGCGGCCCAGAAGGGCTCGTCCTCCATGCCGCACAAGAAGAACCCGGTCAAGGCCGAGCGGATCAGCGGCCTGGCCCGGATCGTGCGCGCCCAGGTCGTCCCGGTGATGGAAGGCATCCCGCTGTGGCATGAGCGCGACATCTCGCACTCCTCCACCGAGCGGGTGGCGCTGCCCGACGCCGCCATCGCCACTGACTACCTGCTCGAGCAGACGACGACCCTGATGGACGGCCTCGTTGTCGACGCGGCCCGGATGCTCGCCAACCTGGAGTCAAGCCACGGTCTCATCTACACCTCGGCAGTGCTGCTCGAGCTGGTGGCCGCCGGGATGTCCCGCGAGGACGCGTACACCCTCGTGCAGGGAGCGGCGATGGAGACCTGGCAGACCGGCGTGCCGTTCCGGGAGACGCTGCGCAAGCACGCGGCGGCGCGGGACCAGCAGCTTGACGAGGCGAGGCTGGACGAGATCTGCAGCCCGGAGCGTTACGTCAGGCGGCTCGGCGCGGTTTTCGACCGGCTGGAGAAACTCGCGTGACCGCTGCCGGAAGCCCGGCGCCGGGCTCGCTGCCGGGCCTGCGGCACGTCTACTCGGGCAAGGTCAGGGAGATCTACCGGACCGACGACGGCGTACTGCTGCTGGTAGCCACAGACCGCATCTCGGCATTTGACTACGTGCTGGAAACGCCCATCCCTGACAAGGGCAAAATTCTGACCCGGCTTTCCGAATGGTGGTTCGAACGGCTCGCCGATATCGTTCCGAACCATCTCGTAGCCGCACCAATCCCGGCCGGGCTGGCCGGCCGGACAATGGCCTGCCGGCCGCTGTCGATGATCCCGGTCGAGTGCGTGGCACGCGGTTACCTGACCGGCACCGGGCTGGCCGACTACCGCCGCGACGGCATGGTGGCAGGCGTCCGGCTGCCCGCCGGGCTGACCGACGGCTCGAGGCTGCCTGAGGCGATCTTTGACCCGGACAGCAAGGCACCGCCGGGCCAGCATGACGAGAACCTGACCAGGGCCGAGGTAACTGAGCTGGTGGGCGCGCAGTCAGCCGCGGAACTGGAGCGGATCACGCTGGCCGTCTACCAGCGTGGCGCTGACCTGGCCGCCGAGCGCGGAATTATCGTCGCCGACACCAAGATCGAGCTCGGCTTCGATGACGCCGGGCTCCTGTGCCTGGCCGACGAGGTGCTGACCCCGGACTCGTCCCGGTTCTGGCCGACTGAGTCCTGGGAGCCCGGCCGCAGCCAGGTTTCCTTCGACAAGCAATTCGTCCGCGACTGGCTCACGTCACCGGAGTCCGGCTGGGATCCGGACAGCGGCGAGCCCCCGCCGCCACTTCCCGCCGCTGTCGTCGAGCAGACCCGGCGCACCTACGTAGCGGCGTATGAGCGTATCACCGGGATGCGCTGGAACTAAGTGGGGTAACCCTCATGATGATGCTTTGAATGCGCTCGGCTACGTTACGTAACACTGTCGTCTTGGTCTGGGGGGCTCGGGAGCGGTGGAATACTTGACGTCACGACAAGCAGGCGATCTGGATGATGGTTACCTGCAGTCTGCATGGGCAGCGGACCCGGGGTCGTTCCGGGCATCCGGCATGATGCAGCCAACCGACGGGAGTTCCATCACGATGACGAGCGGCCCAGAGACCCGCTATATCGTCAGGGGCGGCAACCCGCTTCAAGGCACTGTCTTCGTACAGGGCGCCAAGAACGCCGCACTGAAGATGATCGCCGCGTCACTGCTGGCCGAGAAGGGCCGGACCGTCCTGCGGAACGTCCCGGTCATCGAGGACGTGCGGCGGGCCGTCGAGCTGGCCCAGGCGGTCGGCGCCGTGGTCAAGTTCCACGAAGCCGAGCGGACTCTCGTCGTCGACGCCTCCGAGCTGACCAGCTCGGTCCTTCCCGCGGAGATCGCCCGCCGGTTCCGCGCCTCGGTGCTGTTCGTGCCGGCGCTGCTGCACCGGCTCGGTGAGGCCACCATCGAGGGCATCGGCGGATGCAACCTCGGCAGCCGCAGCCTTGACTTCCACTACCGCGGCTTCGCCCGGCTCGGCGCGATCGTGGAAGAGGGCGAGACCGTCATCCACATCAAGGCCGACCGGCTGCAGGGCGCGCACCTGTACCTGGACACGCCGTCGCACACCGGTACCGAGAACCTGATCATGGCCGCGTCGATGGCGCCCGGCACGACGATCATCGACAACGCCGCGCTCGAGCCTGAGGTGCTCGACGTCATCGCGTTCCTCACCAAGATGGGCGCGCGCATCAGCGGCGGCGGCACGGGCTTCGTCACGGTGGAAGGCGTCGACGAGCTGACCGCCGTGGAGCACACCGTCATGGCCGACCGGATCGATGCCGGTGTCTTCGCGATGGCGGCAGCCATCACGGGCGGCGAGATCAGCCTCGTCGGTGCCTCGCTGGAGCACTTCGGCGTCGCCCGCTGGAAGCTGGAGCAGATGGGTGTCGAGTTCTCCACCCATGGCGCGATCGTCCAGGTGCGCCGGGACCGGCAGCTGCGGCCGATCAACGTGATCACGGACACCTACCCGGGCTTCGCCACCGACCTGCAGTCACCGATCATGACGCTGAGCTGCCTGGCCGATGGCACCAGCTACATCCGCGAGACCATCTTCGACGGCCGCTACATGCTGGCCGAGGAGCTCAACAAGATGGGCGCCAAGGTCGAGGTCGCCGGGAACGCCGTGCTCGTGCACGGGCCGACTCCGCTGCACGGCTGCGACGTCATCGCGCACGACCTGAGGTCCGGAGTCGCGCTGATCCTGGCCGGCCTCGCCGCCGACGGCGAGACGGTTGTCGCGCCCGGCTACCTGATTGACCGCGGCCACGCCTCGGTCGCCTCCCGCCTGGCGACGCTCGGCGCCGACATCAGCTCTGAGGTCATCAGCTAGCTCGCCCGGCGCTAACTCAGAGCCTGCCGGCCCTGACTAGCCAGATCAGCTGCCGTTGACTCCTTCCCCGCGGCCCGAGACTGAGCTACGAAGTAAGTAGCGAAGTACCCGGGGCCGGGGGACGGATTGCAGCGTGACTGAGAGCATCGCACGGGGCAGCAGGGGCGCAAGCGCGCGCACGCGTCAGCTAGCCACCGTCGGACTTGCCGGCCCGCACGCTCTCCTGGAGCGGATCGTGCTCGCCGCCGGGCTGCCCGGGCCGGCTGGCGGGATGCTGCGGCTGACCACCGCAGACGACATCGATGACAGCGGCCTGCGCTGCCGGCTGCTGACAGCCGCGTATACAGATGAGCAGTCAGCACCCGACAAGGTGGCACGGCTTGGCGCGGTCGACTCGTGGCTGTTCGCCAGCCCGGCACCGCTCGCCTACGCGCGCCGCGCCGGTGTGCTCGACAGTCCGGCAGTCCACATCCAGCTTGCTGACGGGCCGCTCATCTCGGCGCTGCTGCGCGCCGGCCGCTTGGGCACCGATCCGGCGAGAGCCAGTTTCGACACCTTCACGCGCCTGGAGGTCACGCACGCGCTCGCCGAGACCGGGGTCACCGCCCACCGGGTGCACGTGCGCGAGGAGATCGCCAGCCCTGCGGCGATGGCCTCATATCACGCCCGGCTGTGGCAGCTGGGGCAGACGACGGTCGCGATCACCTGCCTCGACGAGGTCGCCCGGCGGCTGGCGGCCGGCCGGGTGCCCGCCATCACCGTCCGGCCGTCCGATCACGCGATCGTCGCGGCTCTGCGGACAGCGATCATGCTCGCCGAGCAGCGAGCGCTGGCTGCGGCTCAGCTCGCGGTGGTGCTGATCGAGGTGCCCGAGCTACGCGACGACGGCAGCGGGCGGACGCCGCGACTGGCACGCGAGGAACTCCGGCTGGCCGTGCACGGGCTGCTGGCACACGAGGCACAGCAGCTGGACGGGACCGTGAGCCCGGTCAGCGGGCACGGCTTCCTCGTCGTCGCGACCCGCGGCTCGCTGGCCGGGGCGACGGGCGCGCCACCCGTCGCGGGTCCCGTGCCGGTCGCGGGTCCCGTGCCGGTCGCGGGTCCCGTGCCGGTCGCGGGCCCTGTGCCGGTCGCTGGCGCTGGCCTGCCGTTCGGCGGCTTCGCAGGGGGCCAGCTGCCGTTCGCCGCTGCCGCCGCGCGGGAGCTCGGGATTGCGCTCGATGTCGCCATCGGGACCGGCCGGACAGAACAGGCCGCCGAGGACGCCGCGCGGCGCGAGCTGAGGCGCACGGCACCCGGCGCCAGCGCCCGCCGCGCCCGGCCGGTGCCTGCCGGCTACCGCCTGCCTGCCAGCGGCCAGCGCCCGCCGGCCGCATCGCGAGCCGCTGCGGGTCCGCCTGACCTGCGCCCGCAGCTGCCAAGAGCCCGGCAGGACAGCGGCCGGGCCGGGGGCGCCGCTGACAGCCTCAGCAGGCTGCGCAGTCTGGAGACATTAGCCAGGCTCGCCCGCAGTCTGGAGGCGGACGCGAGCCCCGTCGTCGACGCCGAGCTCACCGGCAGGCTGCTGTCAGTAACCCCGCGCACCGCCCGGCGCCAGCTGCGCGCACTTGCCGACGAGGGCCTGGCCCTGCCGCTGCCGCCGCGCCGGAGCCCGCATCCCGGGCGGCCGCGGCAGTCCTACCGTCTCGTCGTCGAGAAGCTGGACCGCAAGGCCGCTCCGTAGCGGGAGCTCTCAGCCGGCCCAGCGGGCGATGACGTCCCGGCCGAACCTGGCCATCTCCTCCCGCTGCGGGGAGAACTGCAGCAGCATCAGGCCGACCCCGGCCTGCTCGTAGGCGTGCAGGCGCTCGGCGATCTGGTCCGGGGTGCCGACCAGGCCGCTGCGCAGGCCGCGGTTGGACACGCTGTACTCCTCCAGCGAGACCTGCGACTCCAGTTGCGACCCGGCGAGGAAGTCCTGATACGAGGCGTACGCCTCCGGCGACGACCGGACGTCGAGTATCCGCTCAAGCTCTGCCTGCGCCTGCGCCTGCGTGTCCCGGCAGATCACGTATCCGGAGACGCCGAAGGTCAGCGGCGGGCCGCCGGCCGTGGCCCGGCGGGCGCTCAGGTCGCCGACCTTGGCCGCGATCACGTCCGGCGCGTCCCCGTGCATGACGTAGGCGTCGGCCTGCGCCGCGATCACGTCCTTGGCCTTCGGCGACTCGCCGCCCATGTAGACCGGCGGCAGCCGGGTCGGCTTCGGCTCCAGCACCGTGCCGTCCAGCTGGTACAGCGCGCCCGAGTGCGTGACGGTGTCTTCCCGCAGGAGCCGCCCGACCACATCCAGCCACTCCTGCGTGCGGGCGTAGCGCGCGTCGTGCACGTCGAACGGCGCGCCGTACTGGGCGGCCTCGTCCTTCCACCAGGACGACACGACGTTGAGCGAGATCCGGCCGGGCGCGATGACGTCGAGGGTGGACAGTGCCTTGGCGGTCAGCGCCGGCGCGTGGTAGTTCGGCCGGACCGCGAGCATGAGCTCCAGCGTGCTGGTCGCGGCCGCGACGGCGGGCGCGAGCGTCCAGCAGTCCAGCGACGCTGCCCGGTGTCCCTTGATGTCGTTGAGGTTGAGCTCGGCGATCAGGGAGAGGTCAAAGCCGAGCTGCTCGCTCCCGGCTGCCAGGTCGCGGATGTACGGCCAGGACAGCGGCATGCCCTCGTCGGTGACATTCCGCAGCCAGCCGCCGAAGATCGGCATCCAGTACCCGAACCTCATCTGTTCCTCCGCTCGCCCGCGCCCGGCCGCTGCCGCCGCCGGAGCGCTACTGGCCGGCCCCCGCCAGCAGGCCGCCGAGGTAGGCGGCCACTGCCGGCAGGGCCGGGCGGTCCGCGGCCGCCTCGATCTCGGCGTTGTAGTTGGTCGTGGTGTTGATGTCGTAGGTGACGAGCCGCCCGTCGGCGGTCTCGATGAACTCGAAGCCGGCGATGCCGATCCCGTGCGCTGCCGCGAAGTCCAGGTACCTGCCGATCACCGGGTGCTCGAACCCGGTCCGCAGCGCGAACAGGCTCGGCTCGGCAGCCGCCGCAGCGCCGGGCGGGCTCACCGCGCAGGCATCGGCCGGGCACAGCTGGAAGCCGCCGCGCGCGGTGTCCGCGGTGATCGCGTAGATGAACTCGCCGCCGACGATCTCGGCCCTGGTGATCCGCGGCTCCGCCGCGACCAGGTACTCCTGCAGCAGGGTGATCCCGTCGACGGGCGGCTCGTAGTCCGGGCTGTCCAGGTAGGCGTCAAAGTCCGCATGCGATGCGAACAGCCGCACGCCGAGACCCTTACCGCCCTGGTTGTGCTTGGCTATGAAGGGAACGGGCAGCCTCTTCGCCGCAGCCCCCAGCCCGTCGCGGCCTGCCACGGCAGTCGTCCGCGGCACATCGAACCCGGCTGCTCGCAGCGCCGTCAGCTGCTCGACCTTGCTCATCTCCAGGTCGATCACGCGGCGGCCGTTGATGACGCGGCGGCCGCTGGCCTCCAGCCAGGCAAGCACGCCGCGGGTCTGGTCCTTGGCGAACGGATGCCCGCGGGTATGCGAGGAGGCGCTCATCCGGGACCAGAACACCCCGGCCGGCGGGTCCGCTCCGAGGTCGATGACAGCATCGCCGAGCAGCCACGGCTCGTGCGGGACGCCCGCGGTGTCGAAAGCGGCCGCGAGCGGCGCGTACCACTCCGGGTTCTCGTGGATGACGTACAGCTTCCCGGCAGCCTGCGTGCTCATAGCGCGAGCTTCATCCCTTCGTGCGAGGCAACAAAGCCCAGCCGCTGGTAGAAGCGGTGTGCATCGGTGCGCGACTTGTCGGTCGTCAGCTGGACCAGCGCGCACTGCCGGTTCCGCGCCTCGCTGATCGCCCAGTCGATCATGGCCGCGCCGAGGCCGCCGCCGCGGGTGCTCTCTGCCACCCGGACCGCCTCGATCTGCGCTCGCAGCGCGCCGCGGCGGGCGAGGCCGGGCAGGAACGACAGCTGCATCGTGCCCACCACCTCGCGGCGGGATTCGGCTACCAGCAGCAGGTGCGCCGGATCGGCGTCGATGGCCTCGAAGGCCGCCGTGTAAGCCGCCAGGTCCGCATCGTCACGGACGCCGTCTCTGGTGGCGCCCAGCTGATCTGCCGCGATCAGTCCGACGATCGCGGGTACGTCCTCCCGCCGGGCTGTGCGCAGCAGGACGGCTCCCTGGCCGGTCTCGATCTCCGCCAGCGTCACCATGGACCCATTTTGTCCTATGGCCAGACTGCGTCCGTGTGCGGCTACTACTGCCCTGGCGATAGCAACCGCACACGGACCGGCTGCGAGCGGGTCAGGCGCGGTGCGGATAGCTGGCGGCCGCGGCCAGGAACGCGTCGTTGGCCTCCGGGTCGGCAATCGTGACCCGGACTCCGTCCGGCGCATACGGCCGGACGCTGACGCCGGCCGCGTCACAGGCCGCCGCGAAGTCCTCTGACCGGTCGCCGAGCGGCAGCCAGACGAAATTCGCCTCCGTCGGCGGCACGGACCAGCCCTGGCCGAGCAGCTCATGCCGCACCCGGTCCCGCTCCTTGACCACGAGCTCGACTCGCTCCAGCAGTTCGGCCTCGGCCGCCAGCGACGCGATCGCAGCGGCCTGGGCCAGCGAGTTCACCGTGAACGGGAGCATGGTCTTGCGCACCGCCTGTGCCACCGGCTCGTGCCCGACCAGATAGCCGACCCGCAGCCCGGCCAGCCCGTAGGCCTTGGAGAAGGTTCGCAGGACCGCCACGTTCGGGCGGCCGGCGTACAGGCTCAGGCCGTCGGGGACGTCGGGATCGCGAACGTACTGCACGTAGGCCTCGTCGATGACCACCAGGCAGTCAGCGGGGACCTGGTCCAGGAACTGCGTCAGCTCGCCGCGCCGGACGGCGGTGCCAGTCGGGTTGTTCGGCGTGCAGACGAAGATGAGCCTGGTCCGGTCGGTGATCGCGGCGGCCATCGCGGGCAGGTCGTGCCCGTAGTCGAGGAGCGGGACGCGCACGGAGGTGGCGCCGGACAGGTCGGTCAGGTACGGGTAGGCCTCGAACGAGCGCCAGGCGTACATCACCTCGGCGCCGGGCTCGCCGACCGCCTCCAGCAGCTGCTGCGCGATGCCGACCGAGCCGCAGCCGACCGCCACGTCCGCGGGCGGGACGCCGAACCGGTCCGCGATCGCCTCGGTCAGCGCGGCTGCCGTGTTGTCCGGGTAGCGGTTGACGTGGCGGCCAGCGTCAGCGATGACGGCCTCGACGGACGGCAGCGGGTCATAGGGCGACTCGTTGGAGGACAGCTTGAATGTCCTGCCGCCGGTCAGGGTCGGGGCCCGGCCGGGCTTGTAGCCAGCGAACTGGTCAAGCACCTGCCGGAAACGTGGTGACTGCTCGGACACCGTTGTCCTCCTGCCGATCGCCGCTGCGCCCGGTTTGTGCCCGTTCCGGGGTTTGTCACAGGCTAGCCGGGCGCCTGCCTCTCCTCAGGGTAAGGGGCGATCAGGCTCCTGGCGTCGCGGCTGCAGCAGCGACGGCCGCAGCATCGGCGGGTGCAGCAGCACCGCACTGCCCCGCCGGAACAGCTGTGCCGGACGGCCGCCGCCGGATGCCGTCGTCTCGCCGGTCTCGACCAGGAAATCGCGGGCGCCGGTCACCTTGCGGTGGAAGTTGCGCGGGTCAAGCTGCGCGCCCCAGACGATCTCGTAGACCCGGCGGAGCTCGGCCACGGTGAACTCATCCCGGCAGAAGGCCGCGGCCAGGGCGGTGTACTCGAGCTTCGAGCGGGCGCGTTCCACCCCGTCCTGCAGGATGCGCTCGTGGTCGAAGGCCATCTGGGTCAGCGCGCTGACGGGCTGCCAGCTCATCTGGGGGGTGTCCGGCGCGGGCAGGTCCGGCGCCAGGGCAAGGTAGGCGACCGAGACAGCTCGCCTGGTCGGATCGCGGTCCGGGTAGCCGTAGGTCTGCAGCTGTTCCAGGTGCACCGGGGCGCCGGGCAGGCCGGCCCGCTCGGCCAGCACCCGGGCGGCCGCCGCCGGCAGGTCCTCATCGAGCCGGATGAACCCGCCGGGCAGCGCCTGCAGCCCGGAGTAGGGCTCGGAATCCCGGCGCCAGGCCAGTGTCGCCAGCTGGCCCCCGCGCACCGTCAGGATGACGAGGTCCACGCTGACGCCGATACGAGGGACGGTCACACCTGCAAGCTAGCGCGGCCAGCCGTCGCGTGCCTGATGGGTGCCTCGCTGCTGTTGCCAGAGCAGCACTAATTCGGCCCCCGCGCCCCGACCGGGGGGCCGTCTGAGGCGCGTGGGCCGGGCCGGCCTCTGTGGGGCCTGATTCGTCCACGTTAGAATTGCTGCGTGAACCGACTTGGGGAGCTTGAGCGCGCCATAATGGACGTGCTGTGGGAGGCATCCGACCCGCTCAGTGTGCGCGAGGTCAGCGGCCTTCTGACCGATCGGGACCTGGCTCACACCACCGTGATGACGGTGCTCGACCGGCTCGCCAAGAAGGGATTTGCCCGGCGAGAGCGCAATGGCCGAGCATGGCACTACCGTGCCGCGGAGAGCCGGGAAGCCTACGTGACCGAGCTTATGCTGAGTGCGCTGGACCAGACCGGGGACCGGCAGGCTGCGCTGGCGCGATTCGCCCGCAGCGTGTCCGGTACCGAGGCCCAGACGCTGCTGCGGGCCCTCGGAGCGCTCGGCGGCGTTATCCGGGGGTGAGGCCATGTCCGCGTCCGTCCTCATCCTCGCCGCGGTAGCCGTCGCCTGCATCCCCGCCGCTCACGTTCTTGCTGCCGCATCCTGGCCGCGCAGGTCGCCGGCCGCGGCCATCCTGCTCTGGCAGGCCATCGGCCTGGGCTGGGGCCTGGCGGCGGTCGGCGCGCTCATCGGCTTCGGCGCCACGGCCCGCGGCGCCGCCGTGGCCAGCGGCGCCCTTGCCCGGCTTGCGAGCATTGCCAGGACTGGCATCCCGCCGGCCGTCATCGACCTGGTCGGCGCTCTGCGGCTGCTGTGCCTGGCAGCAGGCGTGGTCCTGCTGGCCGTGCTGTGCTGGATTCTCATCGCCGCCTCGGCCTCCGTAGTGCGCGCCCGCCAGCGCCAGCGCGAGCTGCTGAGCCTGCTGGCCCACGGGGACCCCAAGGTGCCCGGTGCCCTCGTGGTGGACCACCCGGCTGCGGCCGCGTACTGCCTGCCCGGCCTGAGGTCCGCGATCGTGATCAGCGCCGGAACCCTGGACCTGCTGGACGCCGACGAACTCGCCGCCGTGCTCGCTCACGAGCGCGCGCACCTTCGCGAGCGCCACGACCTGGTGCTGCTCCCGTTCCTGGCACTGCTGCGGGCGTTCCGCTGGGCGGGCGTCACCCGGCAGGCCTACCGGGCCGTCGGCCTGCTCGTCGAGATGCACGCCGACGACCGGGCCCTCCGGCAGCGGCCGGCCAGGGAACTGGCGACCGCGCTGCTGCGGGTAGGGGCGGCTGGCGGTGGCGGTGTCCCGTCGGGAGCCCTGGGGGTCGCTCACCGGACGGAAGAGTGCGAGGTCGCTGCGCGGGTGGTCAGGCTGCTCCGGCCGGCTCCGGGGCTGGGCAGCGCCGCGCTGGCGCTGATTGTCGCCGTATCGGCCGCCGTCGTCGCGATTCCCGCGGCCCTGCTGGTCCTGCCCCTGCACTGACCTGCTGGTCCTGGCCAGTACTGACTCGCTGGTCCTGGCCAGTACTGACTCGCTGGTCCTGCCCACGGGAACCGGCAGGCGGCCGGGACCGTAAGCCGGTCCCGGCCGCTGCCGCCCTGATTCCCTCAGCCGTCAGCTACCCCGCCGCGCCCCCGCTAGGCGGTGGGTGACGGAGTCGCGACTGGCGATCCCGCTCTCGGCGTGCAGACGGGAACGGGAAGCGTCTTGCCTGCCCACAGCAGCACCTGACCGGGTGCCCACGGGACCGCCTGGTACACGCGCCAGCTGCCGGGCACGCTGCGGCGGCTCTCGGTGTAGCACTGGTCGCCGCGCTGCACCCGCCACTGCGCCACCGTCACGCCCCTCCGGGCGAGCATGGCCTCCACCTGGGCGGCCGTCTTGCCGGCGAAGTCCAGCCCGTGCATGGCCTCGCCCGGCGCCGTGACTACTCCGGCCGACTCGTACTGCTCGCCTGGCCTCGCCGGCCTGGCGAAGACCAGCATCGCCGTGCCCCGGTAGCTGACCGGCACCCGGATGCCGACCGGGCACACGCTGCCGCCGCCACCGGTAAAGCAGCGGCCGACCGCGGTGATGACCTTCAGCTGGGACCCGCTCCCGGCGGACAGGCTTTCCGCCACCAGCGTTCCGACGACTGACGGCGAGGCCGGAACGAGCTTCAGGGTGATGTTGAGGTGGTACCGGGCGAACTCGGCACGGTATTTCTTCGGATCGGCGACCGGGTTCCGGACGACGATGTCGAGATAGCGGCCATGCCGGGTCACGGTCATGACGGCCGCCTGCGCCCTGGCCGGGCCGACGCCGACCGGGCCGACATGCTGGCCAGGCGACCCGGCTGAGGTCGCGACCAGTCCCGCGACCGCCAGCGCGGCCGCGACCGGCACGCCGATGGCGACGCGGCGCGCCCAGCGCCGCGGACGCGGGGCACCGGTCCCGGCGGCCGCGGCAGCCGCATCCGGAGTGCGGGTGATGTCCTCAGCGAGCGCCGCGACCGTCGCCTGCCGGACCAGCCCGGCTGCCTGCGCATCGGTGACCGGCGAGATCTGGCTGATGATGTTCATGCGAAGTCTCCGTTCGTTGCGCTCGCGCGGTGCGCCGGGCCGGGTACGGGCTGGCCGATCTCGGCGCCAAGCCGTCGCCTGGCCCGGTGCAGGCGGATCCTGGCTGCATTGCGGGAGCAGCCGAGCACCGCCGCGATCTGGCCGGCGTCGAGTCCCTCCCAGCTGGCGAGGGCGAGCAGCTCGCGGTCGGACTCCGGCAGGCGCTGAAACGCGGCCGCGATCTCAGCGAGCTCCCCGCCAGGGTCAGCGGGGCGGTAGGAGACGGCCAGATCCGCCTTCAGGCGGTCGGCCAGCGCCAGCCGCCGCCGCTGGCCGCGGTGATGATTGGCGAGAGTGCGGCGGGCAGCTCCGTACAGCCAGAGCCGCGCCTGATCGCCTCCCGGCAGCTCATCGAGGCGCCGCCAGGCCGTCAGGAACGTCTCCGCGAGCACGTCGGCGGCGTCATCGGTGTTCGCCGTCCGGCGCAGCGCGTACGCGAGAAGGCTGACGTGATGGGCGTTGTACAGTTCCTCGAACCGTAGGCGTCGCGCACTCGCGGCGACGTCAGGCGGTGATAGCAAGGCAGCTCCCTTCGACATCCGGTACATGTCCGGCTGGCGGCCGGCATTTCGGAAGGAGTCGCGGCCAGCGGCTGTTGCCTGCAGACAAGGTATGCGCTGCCGCCGCGCCCGCGGGGCCTGCGGTACGGCAGTGCGGACAAAGGAGACAGGCATGCCGGAGAGCACCAGTCAGCTGACCGCCGATGTGCTCGCGTATCTGAAGACGCAGCGCCTCGGCCGCCTCGCCACCGTGGACGGCAGCGGGGCGCCGCAGAACAGCCCGGTGGGCTTCAGGTACAACGCCGAGCTCGGCACCATCGACATCGGCGGCCGCGCCATGGGTGCCAGCCGCAAGTTCCGTAACCTGGCCGCGAACCCGAAGGTTGCCTTCGTCGTGGACGACATCGCCTCGGTCCAGCCGTGGCGGGTGCGCTGCGTCGAGATCCGCGGCCACGCCGAGGCGCTGCGCGATCAGGGCGGCCAGCAGCCCGGCTTCTCAGCAGAGATCATCCGCGTCTATCCGGACCGGGTCATCAGCTTCGGGCTTGACCCGGCCTGACGGCGCCAGCGGGCTCAGTCGGCCACCCGGATGCGCAGCCGGCGGAATCCGCGTCCCTTGTTCTCGATCTTGGCGACCTCGATGCGGCCGATGTGCTTGGTGCTGGCCACGTGCGTGCCGCCGTCCGCCTGCTGATCGAGGCCGACGATGTCGACGATGCGGACCTCGGCGACGTCCTCGGGGACCAGGTTCGTCGCGGTCCTGATGATGTCCGGCAGCGCGAACGCCTCGGCCCGCGGCAGGACCCGCACGTCGATCCGCCGGTCGGCGCTGATCTCAGCGTTGCAGGCCGCCTCCACCGCGTCCCTGAACCCTTCCGGCAGCTCGGGCAGGTCAAAGTCCATCCGGGCGGACAGCGGCTCCATGTTGCCGCCCGTCACCAGGGCGCCGTAGTCGCGGAAGACCACGCCGCACAGCACGTGCAGCCCGGAGTGCGTCCGCATCAGGGCCGTGCGCCGGTCGTCGGCAAGTGCGCCGCGCACGGTCGTGCCGGCGGGCGGCACCGGGTCGCTCTCGGCCGGGATCAGGTACTCCTCGTCGCCTTTCCTGACCCCCGCGATCCGGGTCTGCACGCCGCCCCATAGCAGCACTCCCTCGTCCGGCGGCTGGCCGCCGCCGCCCGGGTAGAACGCCGACCGGTCCAGGACGATGCCGTCCTCGCCGGAGTGCAGCACCACGGCGTCCCACTCGCGCAGCGTCTGATCGGCGAGCTCGAGCCGGTGGGTTCGCCACTGCGATTCAGTCATGACAGGACTCCGCTCGTGCGCATGGCACCGAACCGGGAAGTGCTGGCCGGTCGCGGGCCGGGGATGCGAGAAATAGGTGCCCGTCGAGCGTAGCGCCCGGCGCGGCGGCAGCCTGGCTACCAGGGCCCGTAAGGCCCCATGTGCTGACCGCTGCTCCCGCGGCCGATGGCCTTCACCTTGGGCCGGACATCGACCAGGTAAATCGCGGCAGCGACGAACGCGATGATCGGGAAGAAGCTCAGCAGCGTCAGATAGCCGACAGCGCCGGCGATCCCGATCACGAAGGCGACGCCCAGAATGATCAGCCAGATCGGCTTGGTCTGCTTGGCGGCTGCCGGGAATGCGGCCTTGGGACGGCGGATGACATCGACGAACGCCCAGGCCTCGATCACGAAGGCCCCGAGCAGGAGCACCCAGAAGAACAGGTTGACAACCGTCAGGGCTGTCGGGTTCACGATGGTCACGGCGACACGCTACCTGCTGCCGGAGGGCGGCGGGAACTGATGAAGTGTGCCGCCCTGGTCCGGATCAGCTGCCTCAGGCGGGGCCCAGGGGCTGCCGGAGCTGTCCTGGCCGAAATCGTCCAGCCCCTCGAAGTCATCATCGTCGTCCTCGTCGTCGACGGCGCCGGTGTCTGAGCCGGCGATGGCCAGGCGCCGCGGCCGCGTCGTCAGCGCGGCCGGGCTGATGTTCTCCGGCCAGGCCAGTGCTGCCTCGTCGGGCATCAGGTCGGGATCGTCGGCGATCTCCCCGGCCTCGGCGCGGGCGATCATCGTCTCCTTGCGGAACGACTCGTAGATCTCGATGAGCATCTGCTTCTGCCGCTCGGTCAGCTCGGCATCGGTGAGCACCGCGTCCCTGACGAGCGAGCCAGGCGGCCGGTCCTCGAGAAACCCCGCCTGCACGTACAGGGCCTCCGCGGATATCCGCAGCCCCTTGGCTATCTGCTGAAGGATGTCGGCGCTCGGCCGCCGCAGGCCGCGCTCGATCTGGCTCAGATACGGGTTGGAGATGCCGGCCGACTGCGCCAGCTGGCGGAGGGAGATCTTGGCCTGCTCCCGCTGTTCCCTGATGTACGCGCCGATGGCGCCTACGTTGACCGGGCTCATGGCATCAGTCTGGCACTGCGGTGCTTGCAACTGCAAACGGGCCAGCAAGCACCGGCGGCTGGCCCGTTGCGCGGTCGGCGCAGGGTGAGGCCGGTCACATCTGCCGCCGCAGCACCGGTGCGGAGAAGACGGCGCTGACCAGGCAGAACACGGGCTCTCACGAGACCTTCCGACGAGCTGGACCGCGGCCAGGCCAGCCCGGCGACGGGAATCGGGCTGTTTCCGCCAGGCGTTTGCCCTGAGACAAGCGCAGCGCCAGTTCGCACGCGAGCGACCGTCGGACAGCTGCCGTCAGGTCGTTTTTGCCCCTTTTCGTCACTGGAACGGAGACCGCCATGCGCTGGCGTACTGACCCCGGCCCGGCCCGGGCACCGGCAGGCAGCCAGCCGGGACGCCCGCCGCGCGGGCGGCGCCGGCTGGCCGTCGCCGCCGGCATTGCCGTCGTGCTGGCCGTCGCCCTGGTGAGTGCTGCCATAGCGGGTGCGTTCACCGGCGGCAGCAGGGCCGCTGCGGCAGCCGCGAGCCGGCCGTCGCGCCAGCGGGCCGCGGCGCCAGCGAAGGCCGTTTCCCCGGCCGCCCCCGGGCCGGGCGCCCGTGCCGCATCCGTGTCGGCTGCCGGCCGTACCTCCTGCACCTCGGTCGCGCATATCGGCGACTCGACGTCCGTGGGCATGGTCTCGCCGGAGTGGCTGCCGGACCCGGCACAGCGGCTGGCGGCCCAGTACCGGGATGTCGGCGTCCGGCACACCTGGATCAGCGCGTCCGGCGGGCGCTCGATCGTCGAGCAGATGCCCGGCCAGGCCAACGGATACCGGGTGGCTTCGGGCTGGGACCGCCAGGGCTATCGCGGCTGCTGGGTCTTCGCGCTTGGCACCAACGACACCGCGAACGTCTCGGTCGGCTCGAACGTCGGCCTGATGGCGCGCATCCGGGAGATGATGTCGGCCGCGCACGGCGAGCCCGTCATGTGGGTCAACACCCAGACCGACCTGAGCAGCGGCCCGTGGTCGGAGGCCAACATGCAGCGGTGGAACAGCACGCTGGTCGCCGCCTGCCGCGCCTACCCGAACATGCGGGTCTTCAACTGGGCTGCCCTGGTGCAGCCGGCCTGGCACCTCGACGACGGCATCCACTACACCTCGGCTGGTTACGCGATCCGCGCCCATGCCATCGCGCGTGCGCTTGCGCGGGCCTTCCCGGCCGGCGGGCACAGCAGCGGCTGCATCGTGCCGTAGGCGGCGCGAGCGACCGCGGGCCCGGCCCGGTGACGGCCTGCTGCTGAGCTGAAATGCAGTCAGGCGCGCCGGTCCGGGCCTTTCTGCTATCAGATTTTGTCAACGACAATACGTAATCGAGAAACTACTCTGGGTAGTTCCCCGGTCGCTTGAAGTGTCAAGGGCCAGGGGGAACCATGCCGAAGCCGGTTGGCTCGGATCAGCGGTATATGCCAGGACTTGACGGCCTGCGCGCCATTGCGGTGCTGGCCGTTATCGCCTTTCATGAACAGTTCAGCTGGGCACCGGGCGGTCTGCTCGGCGTCGGGGTGTTCTTCACTCTTAGCGGCTTTCTGATCACCGATCTGCTGCTGAGCAAGTGGCTCGCCACCGGGCGGGCGAATCTCGGCAACTTCTGGGCGCGCCGCGCCCGGCGCCTGCTGCCCGCGCTGTTCGTGATGCTGGCGATCGTGACCGCGTGGGTGACGCTGCTTGACCGCGCCCGGCTGGCCAACCTCCGCGGCGCCGTCGCGGCCGCCGCGACCTACACCAGCAACTGGTACCTCATCGTCCAGGGCCAGTCCTACTTCTCGCGCTTCGCCCCGCCGCAGCCGCTCGATCATCTCTGGTCGCTCGCGGTCGAGGAGCAGTTCTACCTGATCTGGCCGTGGGTGCTGCTGGCGGGCATGTTCCTGATCCGCCGCCGCCGCACCACTGCCGCCGTCCGCTGGCTTGCCCTGCCGACGCTGGCGCTGGCCGCCGCGTCCGCCGCTCTCATGTGGGTCATCTACCAGCCTGCCGTCGACCCGACGAGGGTCTACGAGGGCACCGATACCCGCGCGTGCGGCCTGCTGATCGGCGCCGCGGTCGCGATGCTGTGGTCCAGCAGGACAGCGGCCGGGTCGGCTAAGAGAACGGCCAGGATCCTGGACGTTCCCGCCGTCCTCGGGCTCGCCGTGATCGGGGTCATGATCTGGCGCGTCGGCCAGTACTCGACGTTCCTGTACCACGGCGGCCTGGTCGTCCTCAGCGTCGCCAGCGTCGCCGTGGTGGCCGCCGCTGCCTGCCCGGGCAGCCTGGTGGGGGCGGCGCTCGGCTGGCGTCCGCTGCGCTGGATCGGCGTCCGGTCGTATGGCATCTACCTGTGGCACTATCCGGTCATCGTGCTCACGACTCCGGCCAACAGCAGCGAGGACCTGACCCGTGCCGTCTGGCAGATCGCGGCGAGCATCGGGCTCGCGGCGCTGTCCTGGAAGTATGTCGAGGAGCCGGTCAGGCACGGCGCCATCGGCCGGGCCTGGAACCGCCTGCGCTCCCGCCAGCTGGCCGGGCTCGGCGCGTCCCGGCTGGCGGCGGCCGCCGGCGCGACCGGAGTCGTCCTGGTGGCATTCGCCGGACTCGCGGGAGTGGTCGCCGTCCCGGCGGCCTCCAGCGCCGCGGCGCTCGGCACCGGCTCCGGCGCACTGTCCAAGTCGACGAACTCGGTCAGCCACGCCAGCGCCCCCGGCAAGAGCGCGACACCCGGTCCGGAGTCCGCGGCGCTGCAGCAGAACGGCCCGCTGCGCACGTCCTGCACGTCGGTCGCGCATATCGGCGACTCGACCTCTGAGGGCATGGTCTCACCCGATTACCTGCCCGACCGGCACCAGCGGCTGGCCGCCAGGTACGAGGGCGTCGGCGTGCAGAACGTCTACACCAACATCACCGGCGCGCGCTCGGTAGTCGAGGTGCTGCCCGGCACCACCAACGGTTACAACGCCGCCCGCGGGCTCATCAAGCAGGGGTTCCGCGGCTGCTGGGTGCTCGCGCTCGGCACCAACGACACCGCAGACGTCGCGGTCGGGTCCAACGTCGGGCTGACCGCGCGGATCAACGAGATGATGGAGGTGACCCGCGGGGAGCCGGTCATGTGGGTGAACGTCATCTCGCTGCTGCACAGCGGCCCGTATGCCGAGACCAACATGCTGAAGTGGAACGCTGCCCTCATGCGAGCCTGCTCCCGCTACCCGAACATGCGCGTCTTCAACTGGGCCGCGCTGCCGAAGCGGCGCTGGTTCATCAACGACGGCATCCACTACACCTCTGCCGGATACGAGAAGCGCTCGCTGTACATCGCCGACGGGCTGGCCGAGGCGTTCCCGGCGAGCGGCACGAGCCCGAGCTGCCTGGTGAACCTGCCGAGCTCGATTACCTCGCCGAAGCCCAAGCCGGAGCCGACGCCCGCGCCGACCTCAACGAAACCGTCACCGGGCACGTCCGCGGCCGTCAGCCCGGCAGTATCGCGGCCCTGATCTCGCCGACCGCCTGACCCCCGCCGAGGACCGGGCTGGTCGCCAGGCCGGACAGGGCGCCGGAGTCCGTGCCGGGCTCGGCTTCGGCGCCCAGCAGGCGGAGCAGGCTCACGGTGACCGGGGCCCGGCCGCGGGCAGCGCCGTCGTCGGTCTTGAAGGCGCCCGCCCGGCCGTCCGCCAGCGCGAAGCCCTCGACGCCCTCGGCACCGGACTTCAGCAGCAGGCCGGGGACCGCCGTCATCAGAGCGCGCTCGGGCCTGGTCGTGCCCGACGTCCACTCCGGGTAGGCGCGCATCGCATCGGCCACGGCCCGCTCGGCCGTGCCTGGCTCCGCGAGCACCACGGCGCGGAACGCCCGGGCCAGTCCGGTCACCGAGATCGCCATCAGCGGCGCACCGCAGCCGTCGATACCGATCGCCGCGACCGGCTCGCCTGCGAGGCGGGAGATGGTCTCCCGGATCTCCTGCTGCAGCGGGTGCCCGGGGTCGCGGTAGCTCTGCGTCGGCCAGCCCGCCGCGACGCAGGTCGCGAGCATCGCCGCGTGCTTGCCGCTGCAGTTCATGTGAAGGCGGTCGGGCTGCCACCCGGCGGTGATCATGGCCCGGCTGGCCTGCTCATCGAGGGGATAGTCGGGCGGGCACTGCAGATCGTCCTCGGTGAGCCCGGCCGACGCGAGGATCGCCCGAACGCCGGCCACGTGAAAGTCCTCGCCGGAATGGCTGGCCGCGGCCAGCGCCAGCAGCTCGCCGTCGAGTTTCAGCCCGCAGCGCAGCATCGCCGCGGCCTGGAACGGCTTGTTGGACGACCGCGGCAACATCGGCTCGTCCGCCGATCCGGCTGACAGCAGGACGCTGCCATCGGCCGCGAGAACGGCGACGGCGCCGCGGTGCCGGGACTCGACGACTCCGGACCGGACGACCTCGGCCAGGACCGGATTAGCGGTACCAGGCGTACCAGCCACGTCAGCACCTGCCACGTCAGCACCTGCCGGGTCAGCGACGGGGCTCAGGCTCTCAGCGGTGATCGGGCACCCCCAGCATCTCGCGTGCCGCGGCAGGCGCCATTGCGGGCCGCTGGGCCAGCCCGGCCGCCGCCGCCGCCCGCTCGACCAGTTCCGCGTTGGCCTCGACCGGGCGGCCGCGGGAGAACGTGACCGTGTCCTCCATGCCGACCCGCAGGTGACCGCCGGCGGCCAGCGCGGCGAACAGCACCGGCAGCGACGTGCGGCCGATTCCGGTGGCTGACCAGGTGGCGCCAGCCGGGAGGGCTGCGACTGCCTGCACCAGCGTGGCCGCGTCACCAGGCATGCCGCCGGGAACGCCCATCACCAGGTCACAGTGCACGTGGCCGCCAGCAGGCGGGCCGAACTGGGCGAGCAGCCGGTGCAGCGAGGCGATGTGGCCGAAGTCGAAGAGCTCGAACTCCGGCACGACGCCGAGCGACTGCGTCTTCGCGTACAGCTCCGTCATGAACCCCCACGGGTTCATGAACACGTCGTCGCCGAAGTTCACCGTGCCGCAGGTCAGCGAGCAGGCATCCGGTCCCGCGTCCAGCACGGCCAGCCGCCGGTCGAAGCTGTCGGTCACCGCTCCGCCGGTGGACAGCTGGACGATGAGATCGGTGCACTCCCGGAGCGCGTGCACGGTGTCGCGCAGCCGCACCGGGTCCAGGGTCGGCCGGGCGTCAGCGTCCCTGATGTGCACATGGATCACGGCGGCGCCGGCCTCGCGGCACTGTTTTGCCGTCGTGACCAGTTCCTCAAGCGTGACGGGCAGGGCGGGAACGGCAGACTTCTCCGACTCGGCTCCCGTCGGGGCCACGGTGATCAGCGTGGCCGGGCCGGGCCTGCTCGCGCGGCCGGGATCAGTGGTCGTGCTGTCGGTCATGACTGGAACGCACCCTCCTGTACCGCGGTGTACGGGCTACCGAAGTCTAATCGGCCTCGTTCCCGCTCTCATGGCAGGTCGCGGGGCCGCCAGGGTGATCCGCGGCACCCCCCGGGGATGCGGCGTGCCAGAATCTCGGTCCGTGAGAGCAGTCGTGCAGCGCGCCAGCCGGGCCAGCGTGACCGTGGACGGCACGGTGGCGGGCCGGCTGACCGCGCCTGGCCTGGTCGTCCTCGTCGGGGTCACGCACACCGACACCGTCGCGGCTGCCGGGGCACTCGCGGGCAAGATCTACAACCTGCGCATCCTGGCGGATGAGAAGTCGTGCGCCGACACGGGCGCGCCGCTGCTGGTGATCAGTCAGTTCACCCTTTATGCCAGCACCGCGAAGGGGCGGCGGCCGAGCTGGAGCGCGGCGGCGCCGGGGCCGGTGGCCGAGCCGCTGGTGACGGCCTTCGCCGATGCGCTGCGCGGGCTCGGCGGCAGCGTGGAGACGGGCGTGTTCGGTGCGGACATGCAGGTGGAACTCGTCAACGACGGCCCGGTCACGCTGATACTCGAGGTCTGAGCGGCTAGCTGCGGGTCCCGGCGCCCGCCGGGCGGGCGCCGGCCAGGTACCTGCGGGCGAAGTCCAGCGACTCGGCGAGGTCAGCCTGCCGGTCGCCCAGGGTCGGCACCCGGTGCGTGCTGACCTCCAGCACGACGTGGCCGCTGTAACCGGTGTCGGTCAGCCAGCGCAGCAGCTCCGCGCATGGCTGCGTGCCGCGGCCGGGGACCAGATGCTCGTCCGGCAGGCCGGGCTTCGTCCCGTCACCCAGGTGCACGTGCGCCAGGCGGCTGCCCAGCTGCACGGCCATCTCCAGTACGTCCGAGCCGGACACGGCGGCGTGCGAGACGTCCAGGGTCGCGGCGCTGCAGTCCATCTCGACCGGATTCCAGTGCGGCGCGTAGGCCGCGATCTCCGTCTCGCCGCGCAGCAGCGGATAGAGGTTCTCGACCGCGAATGCGACGTTTCCCCCAGCCGACAGCTCCGCGATGCCGTCCTGGAAATAACGGGCATACTCGCGCTGCCAGCGGAACGGCGGGTGCACGACCACGATGCGGGCGCCGAGTGCCTCCGCCAGATCGCGCGATCTCATCAGCTTCATCCACGGGTCGCGGCTCCAGACCCGCTGGGTGATCAGCAGATTCGGCGCGTGCACGGCGACCACAGGGATGCCGTGGTAGTCGGACAGCTTCCGCAGCACTGCCGCGTCCTGGCTGACCGGGTCTGCGGTCACCATGACCTCTAGGCCGTCGTAGCCGAGCCGGGCGGCTGTCTCGAACGCGTCCGGCGTCCGCTCTGGGAAAACGGAGGCAGTCGACAGCGCGACCTTGATAGCTGTCACCTCGGTGACCTGCGCATCGCCTCTCCTTTGCCCGCCCGGCTGACCGGGAGGTGCACGCGGCGCCATCCCGTGCCCCGGATCCCGGCCCTGCCGGGCTTCTTCGCGGGGCCAGAGCGGCCTGTGGTTCCAGCTTATGCCGCCCGGCGCGCCACGCCGCCGCGCGCCGCCGACTGTCGGCGGCACCCGATACCTTCCCAGCATGGCAAGATCAGCAACCGCCGTCCTGTTCGAGTGCTCGTCGTGCGGCTGGCGGAGCGCCAAGTGGGCCGGCCGCTGCGGGGAGTGCGGCGAATGGGGCACGATCACCGAGGGACGGGCTGAGGAGCTCGGCCGGGCGACATCGCGGGCGCACCTCAGGGCCGCCCAGCCGGTCACGGCCGCGGTTCCCATCGGGCAGGTCGACGCCGCCGCGGCCAGGGCCCGGCCGACGGGGATGGATGAGCTGGACCGGGTGCTGGGCGGCGGCCTGGTGCCTGGTGCGGTCGTGCTGCTGGCCGGGGAGCCCGGCGTGGGGAAGTCGACGCTGCTGCTCGAGGCGGGCGCGCTGGCCGCGGCTTCGGGCCGGGTGCTCTACGTGACCGGCGAGGAATCCGCGGCCCAGGTCCGGCTGCGGGCCGACCGGATCGGAGCGGTCAGCGACTCGCTCTACCTGGCCGCCGAGACGGACTTCGCCGCGCTGCTCGGGCATGTGCAGGCAGTCAGCCCGTCACTGCTGATCGTGGACTCGGTCCAGACGATCAGTGCCGCCGGAGTCGACGGCGTTCCCGGCGGCGTGACCCAGGTCCGCGAGATCACGGCCGCGCTGACGGCCCTGGCCAAACAGCGGACCCTGACGACGGTCCTGGTCGGCCACGTCACCAAGGACGGCTCCGTCGCCGGACCGCGGACGCTGGAGCACCTGGTCGACGTCGTGCTGCACTTCGACGGAGATTCACGCGGCCAGCTCCGGATGGTCCGCGCGCTGAAGAACCGGTTCGGCCCGACCGACGAGTTCGGCTGCTTCGAGCTCGGCGAGTTCGGGCTGACGGGGCTGTCCGACCCGAGCGGGCTGTTCCTGTCCGAGCGGCATGATCCCGTTCCCGGTACCTGCGTGACGGTCACCCTGGAGGGCAGGCGGCCCCTGCTGGCGGAGGTGCAGACGCTGGTCGGGCCGGTAGTCGGCGACCTTCCGCCCCGGCGCGTCGTGTCCGGGCTCGACTCCGCGAGGGTCGGCATGATGATGGCGGTGCTGCAGCGCAGGGCCCGGCTGGAGATCGGCAGGCGGGATGTTTTCGCTGCCACCGTCGGCGGGGTGCGGCTCACCGAGCCGTCCGTCGATCTCGCCGTGGGCCTGGCGGTCGCCAGCGCGCTGAGCGACATCAACGTGCCCGCCGACCTGGTCGCGATCGGCGAGGTCGGGCTGGCGGGCGAGATCCGCCGCGTGACGGGCATCCAGCGGCGGCTGGCCGAGGCCGCCAGGATGGGCTTCCGGCGCGCCGTCATCCCCGCGGGCTCCGGGCTGCAGGCCGGCGCCCCGCAGGCGGCCGCGGGGGCCGGCGGCCGTAACCGCGGCCGCCTTGCCAGCGTCGACGGCCCCCGGCCGGCCGCCCGCGCGGACAGCATCCCCCTGCCTGACGGCGCGGCGGCGATGGAAGTGACCGAGGTGACGGACATGCGCTCGGCGATCAGCGCGGCGCTCGGGCTGGGCTGATGCCGGCCGGGCCGGGAGACTGACAGCACGCCAGAGGTTAGCCTGGCATCCAGGGGGCAGCTCAGAGGCTGCAGTGATCGCCATCTTGCGCTTCGTCACGTGGCCGCGCTGCCCGTGACCTGGCAACGTCGTGAGGGCAGGTGCGTGCGGTGAGCATCGGGCGGGACGAGCGCCGTCGCTCGGCACTCGCAGTCGTGGCTCCGGGGACAGCACTCCGGGACGGCCTTGAGCGGATCGTGCGCGGTAACACCGGCGCGCTGATCGTGCTGGGATTCAGCCCGGCCGTCGGCCAGATCTGCTCCGGAGGCTTCGAGCTCGACGCGCCGTTCTCCGCCACCCGGCTGCGCGAGCTGGCGAAAATGGACGGCGCGATCGTGCTCGATCAGTCCGGCACCCGTATCCTGCGCGCCGCAGTGCAGCTCGTTCCGAATCCCGCACTGCCCACCCAGGAGTCAGGCACCCGGCACCGCACGGCCGAGCGGGTGGCCGCGCAGACCCGCCTCCCGGTCATCACGGTCAGCAAGTCCATGCGGACGATCGCCGTGTTCGCCGCCGGCGAGCGCTACGTGCTTGAGGACTCCGCCGCGCTGCTGACCCGCGCCCATCAGGCTCTGGCCACGCTGGAGCGGTACCGGCGGCGGCTCGATGATGCCGCGTCCGCGCTGACGGCCCTGGAGATCGAGGACCGCGCCACCGCGGCGGATGTGGCCGTAGTGGCGCAGCGGCTGGAGATGGTCGGCCGCATTACCGATGAGATCTCCGGCTACCTGGTCGAGCTGGGGACCGACAGCGGCCTCCTCGGCCTGCAGGCAGATGAGCTGACGGCTGGCGTGCGGCGGCAGCGCGAGTTCCTGCTGCGCGATTACGCGGCCGGACCTGGCCGGGCGCAGGCGTCCCCGGCCGGGCCGGGCGGGCCGGGCGGGCCGGATGCGGTCAGCCTGGCCGGTGACCGCCAGCTGAGCGGCCTGAGCGCTGACCAGCTGCTGGATTTGCCCGCTGTGGCCGCGGCCATCGGCATTGGCGCCGAAGACGGCCTCGGCAGGCACGTGAGCGCCTGGGGCTACCGGCTGCTCGGTCAGATACCGAGGATGCCGCAGGCCACGGCCGATGCTCTCATCGAGCATTTCGGCGGCCTGCAGAAGCTGCTGTCAGCCAGCGCGGACGAGCTGGGGCGGGTGCCAGGGCTGGATCTGGCTGCTGCCAGGACCGTCCGGGAGGGACTGTCGAGGATCGCGGAGACAGCCCTGCTCGAGCACTACACCTGAGGCCGGGCCGCTCGCCGGGTGCCGGTGCCGGTGCTCGCGCCGCTGGCGGGCCTGCGCCCGCGCCCGCGCCTGCGCCTGCGCTCAGCCGATCGTGAAGGTGACGGAGTTGCTGGACAGAGCACCGTCACTGGCTGTCGCGGTGTAGGTGCCGGCTGCCGCGGGCGCGCCCGGCACCGGGCAGCCGGGTGAGGAGTGCTGTCCGTTCCACGCGATCGGCACCACGGTGGGTACCCCCCGGCGCAGTTTGGTGACCAGGGACGCCTGGCCCTCGGCGCACTGGGCTGAGGTCCAGATCTGCTGCTTTCCCGCCGAGATCTCGAGCAGGACATGCCGGGCGCCGATGTCGAAGGAGCACGAGCGGCCGCCCGTGGACACGACATCCACCTCGAATGCGGGCGTCTGCCGCAGCGAGTAGCTTGCCTGGCTGGAGAAGACGCTGAGGACCACGTCGCCAGCGGGACATGGCTCGAGCGCATAGTGGCCCGTCGCCGACGCATGGCCGCCCGGCTGCTGTCCGGCGGCCGGAGCGCCGCCCTGCGCGGCCGACGCCGCCGAGCCGCTGGCGGGCGCGCCGGACACCGGTTTAGTCGCTACCGGGCTGCCTCCGGGACTGCCGCCACCGAGGGCGCCCGCGACGATCCATAGGACGAGTGCCAGCAGCGACAGACCGATCAGCAGCGCGACGACGCGGCGGCGCCAGTAGACACTTGGGCTGAGCGGCAGGGCGGCCGGGTGTGCCGGGCGGCGGCCGGACGGCGGCCGGGAGCCAGGCGACGGGCGCGGATGCTGATGCGGATCCGGACGCGGCTGCGTGACCGGACGGGGCTGCGTGACCGGACGGGGCTGCGTGACCGGACGGGGATGGGTGACCGGGCGCGGAGCTGGTGCCGGACGCGGAGCGGGTGCCGGATGCGGGACGGACGCCGGCTGCGTGCCCGGTGCGGGCTCGGGCCGGAGCAGCCGCGGCGCAGGCGGCCGGATCGCCACCTCTGCGGCCGCTGCCTGCGCGGGGACGGTCGGCGATGCCTCCGCCGGCACAGGCGCGGGAGACGACGCGGGCCCGGGCGCGGGAGACGACGCGGGCCCGGGCGCGGGAGACGACGCGGGCCCGGGCGCGGGAGACAACGCGGACCCGGGCGCAGGAGACAACGCGGACCCGGGCGCGGAAGACGACGCCCGCTCCGGCGCGGGCGCCGCGCCGGGATGGGCAGCGGAGCCGGCCTGGCTGGCGTAGCCGCGGGAGATGACTGCGGCCTGGATGGCGTAGCCGAGTCCGGAGACGACCCCGGCGCGGGTGGCGTAGCCGCGCCAGAGCGCGCGGGCGGGGACGACGCCAGTCCCGAGGACGGCGCCGGACCCGGCGGTAACGCCGCGCTCCTGCCGGGAACGGGGCGGGGGCCAGGCGCAGCCGTCAGACCGGACACTGGTGCCGGTGCGGGGCCGGGGCCAGCCCTCAGCCCGGACACGGGAGCCGGGCCGGACACGGGAGCCGGGCCGGACACGGGAGCCGGGCCGGACACGGGAGCCGGGCCGGACACGGGGGCCGGGCCGGACATGGGGGCCGGGCCGGATACGGATGTCGCGGCCGGCGCCGGGCCGGCGGCCGATATCGGAGCCGGCTGAGCGCCCGGCGCCGTCGGCGACGGGGTTAGCGGCGCAGCGGGAACCGGCGGCGGGGCCGAGGACTGTGCAGGCCGCCCCGGCGCTTCCTGACGGAACGTGGTGCTGCCCATACTCTGAGTATGCAAGAACTTCGGTGCCGCCGCGCCCTGACCCGCCGCGCTCGGGTGGGCCGCGTTTCCGCAGCTAGCTGCGTTGCCCGGGTAGTCACCGCGGCTAGGCATACGGGCCTTTCGCGCGGCCGGCGATGCTTCGCGATGGCAGATCCGCCTTTGCCCTGAGGCCGCGGCGAGGGAGCCGCGGCCGGTGCTCGCGCAACCGCGGAGGAGCCGCCCTTTGCCTCGAGCACCTGGCGGCCGTGCGAGGATCGCGACGATGACATCCCCGTACGCAGCCATCGTCCGCCGCTGGTACGCCGAGAACGCCAGGGACCTGCCGTGGCGCCGTCCGGAGGCCAGCCCGTGGTCGATCCTCGTCAGCGAGTTCATGCTGCAGCAGACGCCGGTGAGCCGCGTGCTCCCGGCCCATGCGGCGTGGCTTGATCGCTGGCCCGAGCCCGCCGCGCTCGCGGCGGCGACCGCAGCCGACGCGGTCCGGCAGTGGGACCGGCTCGGCTATCCGCGCCGGGCTGTCCGCCTGCACGCCAGCGCCGGCCTGATCACCACCCGGCACGGGGGACAGGTACCGGCCTCTGCCGAGGACCTGCGGAACCTGCCCGGCGTCGGCTCGTACACCGCGGCGGCCGTAGCCAGTTTTGCCTTCGGCCAGCGGCACGCGGTGCTCGACACCAATGTCCGGCGGGTGCTGGCCAGGCTCGTGGCCGGGGAGGCACTGCCGGGGACGGCCCCGACCGTGGCCGAGGTGCGGCTCGCCGAGTCCCTGCTGCCGGACACGGGCAGGGCCGCGGCGCAGTGGTCGGTTGGCGTCATGGAACTGGGTGCCCTGGTCTGCACCGCGGCCAGGCCGCACTGCGCCGACTGCCCGCTGGCGGGTCAGTGCGCGTGGCTCCGCGGCGGCCGCCAGCCCGCGCTGGTGCGCCGCGGGCAGGCCGCGTACGAGGGCAGCGACCGCCAGTGCCGCGGGCGCCTGCTGGCGATTCTGCGCGCGGCGGACGGCCCTGTGCCCGCACGCGCGCTTGCCGGGGCCTGGAACGACTCAGCGCAGCGAGCACGTGCGCTCGCTGCGCTGGTCACTGACGGGCTGGTCACCCGGTGCGCGGACGGCTCGCTCGCCCTGCCGGGCGATGAGCTGTCCGCTGCACCGGGAACTGCCGGTTAGTCGGACGCGGTTGCAGTCGCGCCGCTGGCGCCGGCCTTGCTCTCGACCTCCACCGGCGGCGGCGCGTCCGGCACGTCGGAGGGCTTGTTGATGCCGTTGAACGTGAACTTGGCATCCTCGCCGCTGCCCTCGGAGTCCACGATGACGATCTGGCCGGCCTTGAGCTCGCCGAACAGGATCTTCTCCGACAGGTGATCCTCGATCTCCCGCTGGATCGTCCTGCGCAGCGGCCGGGCACCGAGAACCGGGTCGTAGCCCTTCTCCGACAGCAGCTTCTTGGCCGCCGGCCGGAGCTCGATCCCCATGTCCCTGTCGCGCAGGCGCTCGTCCACCTTGGTGATCATCAGGTCGACGATCTCGAAGATCTCATCCTGGCTGAGCTGGTGGAACACGATGATGTCGTCGACGCGGTTGAGGAACTCCGGCCGGAAGTGCTGCTTGAGCTCCTCGCCGACCTTGTTCTTCATCCGGTCATACGAGCCCTTCGACTCGCTGGCCGCGCCGAAGCCCACCGTGACGCCCTTGGAGATGTCCCTGGTGCCGAGGTTGGTGGTCATGATGATCACGGTGTTCTTGAAGTCCACCACCCGGCCCTGGGCGTCGGTCAGGCGACCGTCCTCCAGGATCTGCAGCAGCGAGTTGAAGATGTCGCCGTGGGCCTTCTCGATCTCGTCGAACAGGACGACCGAGAACGGCTTGCGGCGCACCTTCTCGGTGAGCTGCCCGCCCTCCTCATAGCCGACATAGCCAGGCGGAGAGCCGAACAGCCGGGAGACCGTGTGCTTCTCCATGTACTCGCTCATGTCCAGCTGGATGAGAGAGTCCTCGTCACCGAACAGGAACTCGGCGAGCGTCCTGGACAGCTCGGTCTTGCCGACACCGGACGGCCCGGCGAAGATGAACGAGCCGCCGGGGCGCTTGGGGTCCTTCAGGCCGGCCTGGTCCGCCTGATCGCCTGAGACAGCGCCTTGATGGCGTCGTTCTGGCCGATCACGCGGCGGTGCAGCTCGTCCTCCATGCGGAGCAGCCGCTGCGACTCCTCCTCGGTGAGCTTGAACACCGGGATGCCGGTAGCGGTCGCGAGAACCTCGGCGATGAGCTCCTCGTTGACCTCAGCCGGCGTGTCCATGTCGCCGGCCTTCCATTCCTTCTCCCGCGCGTCCTTCTTGTCGATGAGCTGCTTCTCGGTGTCGCGCAGCGAGGCGGCCTTCTCGAAGTCCTGGGAGTCAATCGCTGACTCCTTCTCGCGGCGGACGTCGGCGATGCGCTCGTCGAAGTCACGCAGGTCCGGCGGCGCGGTCATCCGGCGGATCCGCATGCGCGAGCCCGCCTCGTCGATCAGGTCGATCGCCTTGTCCGGCAGGAACCGGTCACTGATGTAGCGGTCGGCCAGCTGGGCCGCCGCCACCAGGGCGTCGTCGGTGATCGTGACGCGGTGGTGGGCCTCATACCGGTCGCGCAGGCCCTTCAGGATCTCGATGGTGTGCGAGATCGTGGGCTCGGCGACCTGGATGGGCTGGAACCGCCGCTCGAGTGCCGCGTCCTTCTCCAGGTGCTTGCGGTACTCATCGAGCGTGCTCGCGCCGATGGTCTGCAGCTCGCCCCGTGCCAGCATCGGCTTGAGGATGGAGGCAGCGTCGATCGCGCCCTCAGCGGCGCCTGCCCCGACGAGGGTGTGGATCTCGTCGATGAACAGGATGATGTCGCCGCGGGTGCGGATCTCCTTGAGGACCTTCTTGAGCCGCTCCTCGAAGTCACCGCGGTACCGGGAGCCGGCCACCAGGGCACCCAGGTCCAGCGTGTAGAGCTGCTTCTCCTTGAGGGTCTCGGGGACCTCGCCCTTGACGATCTTCTGCGCCAGGCCCTCGACAACGGCCGTCTTGCCGACGCCAGGCTCGCCGACCAGGACCGGGTTGTTCTTGGTCCGCCGGGAGAGCACCTGCATCACGCGCTCGATCTCCTTGTCCCGGCCGATCACCGGGTCAAGTTTGCCCTCACGGGCAGCCGCAGTCAGGTTCCGGCCGAACTGGTCAAGCACCAGCGACGTCGACGGAGCGCTCTCGGAGGGCGCGCCGGCAGCCGCGGGCTCCTTGCCCTGGTAGCCGTGCAGCAGCTGGATCACCTGCTGGCGGACGCGGTTCAGGTCGGCGCCGAGCCGGACGAGGACCTGGGCGGCAACGCCCTCGCCCTCCCGGATCAGGCCGAGCAGGATGTGCTCGGTGCCGATGTAGTTGTGGCCGAGCTGCAGCGCCTCACGCAGCGAGAGCTCAAGAACCTTCTTGGCCCGCGGCGTGAACGGGATATGCCCGGACGGCGCCTGCTGGCCCTGGCCGATGATCTCCTCGACCTGCTGCCGCACGGCTTCGAGGCTTATCCCGAGCGACTCAAGCGCCTTCGCTGCGACACCCTCGCCCTCATGAATGAGGCCAAGCAGGATGTGCTCAGTACCGATGTAGTTGTGGTTGAGCATCCTGGCCTCTTCTTGTGCCAGGACAACAACCCGCCGCGCTCGGTCGGTAAACCTCTCGAACATCTCGTCGCTCCTCACAGCGCGGTTGGCCAGGCACCCGTACTGCCCCGTCCCTTCCGCATGGTAGCCCGTGTGCCGGGCGACGCCATGGTGTGCGGCATGCCGCACACAACAGAACGTTCCCCGGCACCAGGCCGTTCATCCCATTCAACCTAGGCTGAGGAGGCAGTGTTCCCAGCTACGCCCGCAGCGAAAGCCGGACTTCGGCGCTACGCCGGCAGCGAACGGCCGGGCGCCGGAGGCCGCCGGGGCCGGGCCCGCCCCCGGCCCTGCACCTGCCGTGCGGCCGTGCCAGTGCCAGTTATGCCCCCATGACCAGGGAACGGGCTAGTTTCACGCCAGTCAGCCGCTCGGGGCCGCCGGGCCGGGCCTCTCCGCCAGGCAGCCCATCCGGCCACGGCAGCCGTCCCGCGGCTGGTACGGCCGCCGGCCCGCGTCTCAGTTCGAGACAGGCCCGCGGCGGCGAGGTCGCCGCTCGCCGCGCTGGCCGCCGGCGAGCGGCACCCGGCGCGCCGGTCAAGGCCGCGAGTCACGGCCGGGCCGGAACCATAAAGGCTCCCGCATGGATGTCCATACGGGAGCCTTCACAGGAACGGGGAGTACTGCCCGGCCGCGAGCGGGACCTGGGCCGGCGAGTCAAGGCCGTCAGTCAATCGCCGCGAACCGATCAGGAAATGCCTGCCTTGCTGGTTAGTGAGTGGCCTCGTATTCCTGAATGATCGAAGCGGGAATACGACCGCGCTCGCTGACCTTCTCGCCGCGCTCGCGCGCCCACTGCCTAATTTCTGAACTGCGCTCCCGACCCGGACCGGTACGAGTCTTACGCCGCCGCGCTGTCCCGCCGCTGACGCGCCTGGCGTGCTCGATGTATCCGCTGAAGATGTCGTGCAGTTCCTTGGCATGGGCCGAGCAGACGTCGATCTCGTAGCCGGTACTGTCAAGGGAGAACGAAACAGTCTCGTTCCCTTCGATCTCGCCATCGTGAGGTAGATCACAAACCACCGTCACCACGGTCTTCTGCACCATCAGGCTGCCTTTCATAGAAGTCTTTTAGGCAGCTAAAGATATACCACGCCTGACGTGTTGACAATTCAAGCTAGCCGTTTAGCCCTTTAGTATCTGTGCGCCGCTGCATGGCGTGAACAATGCGGCCTCGGCAGTAACTAAGCGTAATCAGCCGCAGTGGGGCAGTTATCTGTCCTGCTGCGCAGCTGCTGTCGCATCCGCGCCATCAGGGTGCGTGCGCTCCCGCTCCCCGGCCTCGTCTGGCGTCGCGGCCGGAATATCGTCCTGGCGCGCGCGGTCAGCGCGCCCGCGGCGCAGCTCGTGGCGCAGGAAGGCGACAATCGCAGCAATCACCACCGCGGCCATGAGAAACGGCGGCGTGAGCGCGCTCAGGTCCGCCATCAGAGCGCCCCCTTTCTGGCAATGCTGCCGGCGCAACCCCGATCCACGCCGCTGACCTCGGGAAATCCCCGAAGTCCGGGGATCAGCGGGGCGCCGGTTGCGTCCGCTCCGTCAGCCGGCCTCGTCATTTGGAGGCCTGACCCTTCCAGCCGATTGTGCCGCAGCAGATCCGCGCGCGCACATCCGGGTGCGCCGGCAGGCGCGCGGCTTTCCCGGCTGGCCTGTGCGCCGCCGGCCAGGGGATAACCGCGGTGACGGCGGATGCCCTGCTGGCGGGAAAGGCTGCCCGAGCACCGGACTGCCTTCGCCCGGGCCAGAAGGACCGGAGGGAGCGCCGATCAGCTTTTGGCACCCGCTGATCGCACTAACAGCAGGCAACAGACTCCGGTGATTACCCGGCCCGGCCGGCACTGCCGGTAGTGAGACCGCCGGATGCCGTTGTCCTCGCAGGTGCGGCGCCCTTGTTCGGTCACCGCGGCGCGCTTACATTCGCAGCAGCATGCGGGTGTTACCAAGCGTGTTGGGTTTCACCCGGTCCAGATCGAGGAACTCGGCAACACCCTCGTCATAGGAACGCAGCAGTTCGGCATAGACCTCGGGAGTCGTGGCCTGGCCGTCGATCTCGGCAAAACCGTGCCGGCGGAAGAACTCCACGGCAAACGTCAGTACGAATACCCGGCTCACGCCAAGTTGCCGCGCAGCGTCGAGCAACGCGAGGACTATCTGATTTCCGACACCGTGACCCTGATGACCGGTTGCAGTGGCAACCGTGCGGATCTCGGCCAGGTCTTCCCACATGACGTGCAGCGCCCCGCAGCCGACGATTCCACCGTCCGCCGAAGTAGCAACCCAGAACTCCTGAACATCCTCGTACAAGGCAACAGTCGGCTTATCCAGCAGGCGACCGGACCTGGCGTTCGCGTCGACCAGGGACCGGACCGCCCGTACGTCCGCGGTCCGTGCCCGCCTGACCGCATAGTCCATCCCGGTGCCTCCGTCGCCCGCCCGCCGTCGAGGTCTGCCAGCGGATCTGCCGGAACCGCCCACAGGATGCGAGCATCCCAAAAACAGCGGAGCGCTGGCAATTCGGCCATCAACTGAGCGTTACTGCGTCGGTACGTATTGCAGCGAACTGCAGACCATTGCCTTATCGCACCGCAGATCACGCGCAGATCACGCGGCTCGTTTAGGACCAAGACACGCCGTGTGACCTGCGGCGATACATCGAAAGCGGGGTACTGCGACAGGGCGGCAGGACTATGGAAGCGTGAACGCGCCAGTTGCCGCGGCCAAATGGGCCGCCAGGGACGGCGATACCGGACGGGACAAAATCTTCCTTGTTTCGGCCCGCGACGACGGCGTTCTCGATTAATCTCCATCGCTGATACCCGTTGCAGACAGCCCGATGGCCGGGCGGTCCTGCGGCGGCCCGCCGAGTTCCTGATCGCCTGCCTGGCGGTCGGGGAGCCGGGGACCCACCGTTATCCCCGGGGTGAATCGGCTGACTGCGAACGCATGCTGTTTGCGGCCCGCCGTAGGGCTTCTCCGGCCCGAACCCGTCAGCTAACCCGGTAGGCGGCCTAGGAGAGGAGACAGCAGGTGACACGCGTGCCGCTTGGCAGGCATGTTCCACAGCGTTCTTCATCGGCATCGGGCAGAGCGCGCCCGCAACTCGCGCGCAGGACACGGGCGCGGCGGATAACTGTCCTGGCGGGCACCGCGGTGGTGTGCGCGGCACTTCTGCCGGCGGGCATCGCGGCCGCGTCGCCGGCCGCACGCGGCAGCAGCCCCGGCTCGCTCAAGGCCGTGCTGGCGGAGGCGAACGCTCTCTCCGAGCAGATCGACAACCTGAGCCAGCAGTACGACGGGCTGAAGATCCAGCTCGCGCAGGCCAAGTCCGAGGCGACGATCGCCAGCGAGGACGCCGCGCGCGACCAGCAGCTGCTCGGGCAGGCACAGGGGTCGATCGGCGCCATCGCGGTCGAGAACTATATGTCCGGCGGCGTCAATCCCACGATGCAGCTGCTGGAGGGCTCGTCGCCGCAGAGCCTGCTCAACCGGGCTTCGATCATGACCCAGATCCAGCAGGAGAACGGCGCCAAGGTCAGCCTGGTCGCCGCGGCTGAGAACGCCGCCAAGCGCGCTGAGGCCGCGGCGGCGCAGCAGCAGCAGAATGCCAGGACGCTCGAGACGCAGATGGCGAGCAAGGTCGCCGTCATCCAGAAGAAGGAAGCCTTCTTCAACAGCAAGGCGTTCCAGCAGGCTGAGGCAGAGTTCCAGCGTACGGGCACCTATCCCGACATCCACGTCAGCGGCGACTCCGTCGGTGTGCAGGCGCTGCGGTTCGCGCTGACGAGGATCGGTGACCCGTACGTCTGGGGTGCCGCCGGGCCTGACTCCTTCGACTGCTCGGGCCTGGTCATGTGGGCGTACGAGCAGATAGGCATCAGCCTGGAGCACTTCACCGGCGACCAGTGGAACGAGGGCGAGCACATCTCGCGCAGCGAGCTTGAGCCTGGCGACCTTGTGTTCTTCTATCCCGATATCGGGCACGTAGGCCTGTACGTCGGCGACGGACTGATGGTCGACGCGCCGACGTTCGGTCAGGACGTGCAGGTGCAGCCCGTCATGTGGAACGTCTACGTCGGAGCCGTCCGAATCGTGGCCTGACCTTCCCCCTGAGCCAACCGACGAGCTGCAACCCCCCGACGCTGCCCGGCCAGATCCCCCCTCTGGCCGGGCAGCTTTTGTCTCCCGGTCAGCGTGGAAGCGCTCCCGATCCGAGTGCGCCATCCCGGCCGGCGCCCTCCCGGTCACCGCCCGTGCGATCACCGCCTGCGCGATCACCGCCTGCGCGATCACCGCCTGCGCGCTCGGCCGTGTTGCGCTCGTAAGTGAGCCGGAGGCCGATGAGCGTCAGCCAGGGCTCGTAGGCGTCGATCACCGAGATCTCGTCGATGACCAGCGGAGCCAGGCCGCCGGTCGCGATGATCGTGACCGAGCCAGGGTCGGCCGGCGCCAGCTCAGCCGCCATCCGGCTGGCGATGCCCTCAATCTGCCCGGCGAAGCCGAAGATGATCCCGGACTGCAGCGCCTCCACCGTGCTCTTCCCGATCACCCGGCTTGGCCTGGCCAGCTCGACTTTCAGGAGCTGCGCGGCCCGGCGGGACAGCGCATCGACGGAGATCTCGATGCCCGGCGCCAGCGCGCCGCCAATGAACTCGCCCCGCTCGCTCACCGCGTCGAAGTTGGTCGACGTGCCGAAATCCACCACGATGGCCGGCCCGCCGTACAGGTGCACGGCGGCGACCGTGTTCATGATCCGGTCGCTGCCCACTTCCTTGGGGTTGTCGTAGCGCAGCGGGACGCCAGTTTTCACGCCAGGCTCGATGATGACCGCCGGCACGTCCCCGTAGTAGCGGCGGCACATCTCCCGCAGCTCGTGCAGCACCGACGGAACCGTCGAGCACAGCGCGATGCCGCTCACATCCGGCTCAGGCAGCAGCGTGCTCTGCCGCAGCAGGCCCTGGAGCAGTACGGCCAGCTCGTCGGCGGTGCGCACGGGGTCGGTGGAGATGCGCCAGTGCTCCACTACGTCCGCGCCCTCGAACACGCCAAGCACCGTGTTGGTATTGCCGACGTCAATGGTCAGTAGCATCTCGCGTCCCGATCGTGCTAGTGGCCTGAGCGAGGTCGAGGCCGATGTCAAGGGCGGGCGCCGAGTGCGTCAGCGCCCCCACCGCAAGGTAATCCACGCCAGTCTCCGCGACCGCGCGGGCGCTGGCCAGCGTGAGGCCGCCGCTGGCTTCCAGAAGCGCCCGGCCGCCTGCCAGCTGCACAGCCCTCGCCAGGTCAGCTATGGCGAAATTGTCCAGCAGGATCAGGTCGGCGCCGGCTGCCAGCGCCTCGGCCACCTGATCGAGCGTGTCGCACTCCACCTCCAGCGCCAGGCCCGGTGACCGCGCCCGCACCGCTGTGAACGCCGCTGCGACCGACCCGGCAGCGGCCACGTGGTTGTCCTTGATGAGGGCGGCGTCGGACAGCGACATCCGGTGGTTGATGCCGCCGCCGCAGCGCACGGCGTACTTCTCCAGCAGCCGCAGCCCGGGTGTGGTCTTGCGGGTGTCGCGGATCTGCGCCCCGGTCCCGGCGATCGCGTCGGCCCACTGCCGGGTCAGCGTCGCGATGCCAGAGAGGTGGCACAGCAGGTTAAGCGCCGTCCGCTCGGCGGTCAGGATCGGCCCCACCGGGCCGGTTACGGTCAGCAGCGCCTGACCAGGCGCCACCAGGTCGCCGTCTGCCGCCAGCGCAGTGCAGGCCAGCCCGGCCGACGCCACTGCGAACACCGCCTCCGTCACCGGCAGCCCCGCGACCACGCCCGTCTTCCTGGCGACCAGGTCAGCCCGGCCCGCCGAGGCAGGCGGAACGGTCGCCGCGGTGGTCTCGTCGATACCGCCCGCCAGGTCCTCGGCCAGCGCGGCGGCGGCAACCGCGGCCACGGCCACCGGATCGAGCCCGGCAGCGCGCAGCCGTCCGGTCAGCCCGGTTGTCAGGCCGGGAACGTGGCCGCGCTGCCCGGCAGCCGCCGGCCAGTGCGCTGGTCCTGGCTCGGTCATCCGGCGCCGCCTTCATAGACCGGCTCGAACACCGTGCTCAGCCCTGCCTCCCCCAGCGTGCTGGTCAGGTGGCCGCGCCAGGCAGCACTGGTCGCCGCAAAGTCCTCGCGCCAGTGGCTGCCACGGGTCTCCTCCCGCGCCAGCGCCGCGGCCGCCAGTGCCGTGGCGACCAGATGCAGGTTCGTCGCCTGCCAGGCTTCCGCATCCGGCTTGTCGCTCGTCTGACGGCCGAGCTCTGTCAGGCCGGCTGCTGCCCCGGACAGGCCCGTTCCCGATCGCAGTACTCCGGCGTGAGCCGACATCAGCTGCTGCAGCGGCCGCACTACCGACGGGTCGAGAACGTCGGCTGGCCGGTCGTCACTGCTGCCCGGACGGGGGGCGGCGGGCGGCAGGCCGCGCGCGAGCACGGCAGCGATCCGCTCGGCGAAGACCAGGCCCTCAAGCAGCGAGTTGGAGGCCAGCCGGTTCGCGCCGTGCACGCCGGTGCAGGCAGTCTCGCCGCAGGCGTACAGGCCGGGCACGCTGGTACGGCCGTGCAGGTCAGTGCGGACGCCGCCGCTGGCGTAGTGCGCGGCCGGCACGACCGGGATCAGCTCGGTGAGCGGGTCAATGCCGTGCTCGCGGCAGCTCGCCAGGATAGTCGGGAACCGGTGCGCCCAGATCTGCTCGCCCAGTCCGCGGCCGTCCAGGAACATATGGTCAGTGCCGGTCGCGTGCATCTCGCGCATGATTGCCTTCGCGACGACGTCGCGGGGCGCCAGATCGGCAAGCGGATGCTGGCCGGCCAGGAACCGGCGTCCGGACGCGTCCGTCACGACCGCGCCCTCACCGCGGACGGCTTCGGAGATCAGCGGCTGGCGACCGCGGGAGTCCGGGCCGAGCCACAGCACCGTCGGGTGGAACTGGACGAACTCCAGATCGGCTACCTCAGCGCCTGCCCGGAGCGCCAGGGCCACGCCGTCACCGGTCGACACGGGCGGGTTCGTGGTGGCGGAGTAGATCTGACCGAAGCCGCCGCTGGCCAGGACAACTGCGCGGGCGTGCGCGGCGCCAACGCCGTCAGTCTGGCCCTCGCCGAGCACGTGCAGCGTGATCCCGGCAGCGCGGCCATCGCCGGTGAGCAGCAGATCCAGGGCGAGGGCATGCTCGATGACCTCAAGCTCGGCACTTGCGCCCGCCTCGGCCAGCGCCGCGAGCAGCGCACGGGAGATCTCCGCGCCGGTCGCGTCACCGCCCGCGTGCGCGATGCGGCGGCGCAGATGTCCGCCTTCCCTGGCAAGCGCGAGCGGCCCGGACGGCTCGCGGTCGAACTCGGCGCCGAGGGCGATCAGCCGCCGCACCGCGCCGGGTCCGTCGGTGACCAGCGCGCGGACGGCCTGCTCGTCACACAGCCCGGCTCCGGCGGTCAGGGTGTCCTGGAGATGCTGCTCCGGCGTGTCGCCGGGGCCGAGCGCGGCTGCCACGCCGCCCTGCGCCCATCGGGTGGATCCGTCGTCCAGCACCGACTTGGTCGCCAGCAGGATGCGGGCCTGCGGCAGTGCCCGGCGGATGGCCAGCACCGTGGTCACGCCGGCCACGCCGGAGCCGACGACGACAACGTCGGTCTCCCTGTGCCAGCCCGGCTGCGGCGCGAGCAGCCGACGCGCGATCATGCCGGCCCGCCGGGGAGGTGGACGCTGATGTTGTCGATCAGCCTGGTCCGGCCGACCTTCGCGGCAACCAGCATCGTGGCAGCGCCGCGGTAGTCCGGGCTGACGTCAGTGAAGGTGACCGGATCCGCCAGCACCAGGTAGTCAAGCTCGACCGGCGGGCGCGCGATGGCAGCCGCGTCGAGTACCGCGCGGGCCGCGGCCAGCGCTGCGGAGGGCCCCTGACTGGCCGCGGCCGCGCCCGCGGCCAGCGCGCGGGACAGTGCCAGCGCCGACGTGCGCTCGGCGGCGGACAGGTACGAGTTCCGGCTGGAGGTAGCCAGGCCGTCGGGATCGCGGTGCAGCGGAGCGGCCTCGATGGCAACGCCAAGGTCCAGGTCGGTCGCCATCTGCCGGATCAGGGCGAGCTGCTGAGCATCCTTGGCACCGAACACTGCCGCATCCGGGCAGGTGAGCTGGAACAGCTTCAGCACCACGGTCAGCACCCCGTCGAAGAATCCCGGCCTGGACTTGCCCTCGAGCAGCCGGCCGACGGGGCCGGGGTTGACTGTCACTTTCGGCTCAGCCGGATAGACCTGCGCGAGGTCGGGATGGAAGACGGCGGTGACGCCCTCTTCGCCGCAGAGCACCAGGTCGTCGTCCAGCGGCCGGGGGTAGCGGTCGAAGTCCTCAGCAGGGCCGAACTGCAGCGGATTGACGAAAATGGTGACCAGCACGCTGCCGCCCGGGCCGGCCAGCTCGCGGGCCAGCCGCAGCGGGGACCGGTGCCCGTCGTGCAGCGCGCCCATCGTCGGAACGAGCACCACCGGGCCCGGCAGCGCGGCACGGGCCGCGGCCAGCCCCTTCCGTGTCCTGATCAGCATCGGGACGGACGGGCGGGCCGTGGACGGCACGGCAGCTTCCGGCATCGCGGTCACGTGCGTGCCTCGGCGAGCACGTCAAGCAGCCGCTGCGCATCGGGCGCGGTCAGCATTCCGCTGGCCAGCGCCCGGCTGGCGGTGAGCCGCGCCAGCGCCAGATAGGCGGGCAGCGCCTCGGGCGCGTCGGCGCGCAGGGCGGCGACATGTCCCGCTACGGTGTCGGCATCGCCGCGGGCCACCGGGCCGGTCAGCGCCGCGTCGCCGAGCTGCAGGGCATTGGCGAGGGCGGCGGACAGCAGCGGGCCGAGCATCCGGGCCGGCTGCGAAACCCCCGCCCGGGTGAGCAGGTCAGCGGCCTGGACCACCTGCGTGACGAGGTGGTTGGCGGCGCCCGCCAGGGCGGCGTGATAGAGGCCGCGGTCGGCCTCAGCGATGAAGACCGGCTCGCCGCCCATCTCCATGACCAGCACCTCGGCTGCCGGCCGCAGCACCTCGGGAGCGGTGACACCAAAGCAGATTCCGGCCAGCCGGTCGGCGTCCTCAGGCCGGCCCGTGAAGGTCATGACCGGGTGCAGCGCGAGCGGAAGGGCGCCCAGCTCCACTGCTGGCTGCAGGACGGCCAGGCCATGGCGGCCGCTGGCGTGCGCGAGCATGCGGCCGGCCAGCGGGACGCCGGTCGCGGCAAGACCGCTGACCAGCCCGCCGAGCGCATCGTCCGGCACCGTCAGCAGGACCAGATCGGCCGCCGCGACGACCTCACCCGGCTGCAGGACGGGCGTGCCCGGCAGGAAGCGCTCGACCCGGTCCCGCGATGCCCGGGACACGCCGGAGGCAGCAGCAATCCGGTGACCGGCCCGGCCGAGGGCGACGGCCAGCGCGGCACCGACCCGGCCGGCGCCGACGACGCCGACGTTCAGCCGTGCCGGATGCCCTGAACCCGGCTGGCCGTCCGCCGGGCGCCCGGCCGGGGCCAGGCCAGGCCGGGTGTCTGGCGCTGGATCAGAGGTCATATGCCGTCCGGTGCCGGGGCTCGTACAGCCCGATTGTGCCGCCGCCGGGGATCACGACGGACGTCATGAGCCCGAAGCTGGCCTGGGTCACCGGCCCGCTGAACTCTGCGCCGCTGGCGGTCAGCTCAGCCATGGTCCGCTCGATGTCGTCGCACATCAGGAAGAGCTCGTGCGTGCCGCTCTGGTCCGTTGACGGGTGGACAGCCAGCTCGGACGGCGGCTGCCGGAAGATGAGCCAGCCATCGTGGGCGTCTACCCAGGGCAGGCCGAGCACGTCGCGGAAAAACGCACGGGCGGCGTCCGCGTCGCTGGCGTAGACGATCGAGTGCATGCCGGTAATCACTGGCTCATCGCCGCCTTCCGTATGGTGCCCCTGACCGAGAATCCTCCCGGATCCGGCTGACCCCGGCGCAGCCGGGTCCCGCGGACGCCCGGCTTAGGCGTGCCATTGCCAGCTGTCCCGTTCTCGCTCTGACTCGTCGTCGCTGTCGTCGGGAGGTTCCGGCGCGCGGCAGCATCGCTCCAGATACAGGGCGGCCGCGATGAGCGCGACAGCCGCGGCGACGGTCGCCCCGGCAACCCGGGCATCACGAGCCGGAATCGACTTGTCCAGCGAGCCAAGCACGAAGATGAGGTACCCGGCGGCCAGGCCGCCCAGCGCCGCCGCGCCGGCAGAGCTCGCCTTGGCCAGCGCGACGAGTCTGGCCACCGCGATCGGGGCGACGGGCTTGGTCGCGCCGCGCCGCCTGGTCAGCCGGTTGCGGATGTGCCTGCCCACCGCAGCCTCGGCGATCGCCAGGGCCCCGAGCGCCGGTACCGCGGTGATCGGAAGGAGTGGCAGGTTCTCGAAGGTGGCACGGGTCGCCAGCCAGGCCACGACCGCCCCGAGAGCGAAGATGACCGCAAGGGTCGCGGGCCGGGTCATCTGCACGGCAGGTCCGCCTCCGCCCTGCCCGCCTGCGGGCCGGCCTTACCGGGAAGCGTGAGCCGGAGGTCGGGTCTGCGCCGCACTCCGGCCGGGCCGGCCGCTGCCAGCAGCTGCGCTGCCCGACCGGAGCCAGGGAGCACGGCATCCGGATCCAGCTCTAGCCAGGGTGCGAGAACGAACGCGCGCTCATGCGCGCGCGGGTGCGGCAGCGTCAGCTCCGGGTCGGCGCTCGTCTCGCCGTCGACGGTGATGATGTCCACGTCCAGCGTCCGCGACCCGAAACGCACCGTGCGCACGCGCCCGGCCGCGGCCTCCGCGGCCGCGCACGAGGCCAGCACGGCGCGGGCCGGGAGCGCGGTGACGGCCAGCAGCACGGCGTTCAGGTAATCCTCCTGCTCGGGCCCGCCGACCGGGGCAGTCTCGTACACGCTCGAGATCGCCTGGCAGACCAGTCCGCCGGCGGCAAGCTGGTTGACGCCGAGCTGCAGGTTCCCCAGGCGGTCGCCGAGGTTACTGCCGAGCGACAGCACGACCTGCCGGTCAGCAGGCGCGGCACTCGCGGTCTGGTCGTCCGGCCCGGTCATGTACGCCCCCTGCGGATGGTGACGGAGACATCTGCCACCTCCTGCTGCAGCGGTGCCTGCGGCTTGTGCACGGTGACCTCGGCCTCCTGGACCGCCGGGTCGGCCAGGCAGGCGGCCGCGAGCCGGGCCGCCAGGGTCTCGATCAGCGCGACGGGCTCGCCCGCCACGATCGCGGCCAGCCGGCCGGCGATCGCACCGTAGTCGGCTGTCAGCAGCAGGTCATCAGCGGCCGCGGCGGGAGCCGTGTCCAGCCACAGCGCGGCATCCACGATGAAGTCCTGGCCGCCCGCCCGCTCATGATCGAAGACGCCGTGACGGCCGCGGACCCGCAGCCCGACGATGGAAATCCGGTCCGGCATCAGCGTGTGCCCGCCAGCTTCTCCTGGCGCCACCGGGTCGCCACCTGGACGGCGTCGAGGTTCCCCGGAACCGCGTGGACGCGGACGCACCAGGCGCCAGCGGCGACGGCCAGCGCGGTGAGGGCGATCGTGGCGTCGTCACTGCGGGAGAAGGACCGCGCCCGCCCGTCCGGACCCGCCAGGAGCTTGCCGAGGAAGCCCTTCCTGGAGGCGGCCACCAGCACGGGGAACGCCCGGCCCGAGCCGGGCGGGGTGGCGATGCGGTCCAGGCTCGCCAGCAGTCTCCAGTTGTGCTCGGGCAGCTTGGCGAAGCCCAGGCCGGGATCGAGTATCACCTGGTCCGCGCCGACACCAGCGGCGGTGAGCGCGGTCAGCCTGCGGCCGAGCTCGGCGCTGACCTCGGCCACCACGTCGGCGTAGACGGCAGGCCCGTACATGTCGGCGCTGTGCCCGCGCCAGTGCATCACGACGTACGGGACACCGGACCCGGCGATGACGCCGGGCATCTCGGGATCGGCCAGGCCGCCGCTGACGTCGTTCACCATCCGGGCGCCGGCCGCCAGCCCCTGACGGGCCACCTCGGCCCTCATGGTGTCGATGCTGACGTAACTGCCCGCGCTTGCGAGCGCCTCGACGACCGGCATTACCCGGCGCAGCTCGTCGGTTTCGGGCACCCGCTCGGCACCCGGCCGGGTCGACTCGCCGCCGACGTCGATGATGTCCGCGCCCTGGCCGGCCAGCTCGAGCCCGTGCGCGATGGCCTTGTCCGGATCCAGCCAGGCGCCGCCATCGGAAAACGAGTCGGGCGTAACGTTCACGACGCCCATGACCAGGCAGCGGCCGGACGGCAGGCCGGCAAACGAGGGTCGTGGCCCGTCAGCGTCAGCGGTCATAGCTGCCAATCTACGTCTCCCTCCGGAGGGCGGGGCCCGCCGGAGATTCGCGCCACTCCGCCGGGCGCAGGATCCGGTGCGCCCCGGCGGTTTCCTGCGGTCAAATCTGGCATAACGACCAGGAAGATTACCGAAACTGCCAGGGTGGCTGACCGAGCTCGCTAGCGCGCGGCCGATGCGCGGCCGAACGCCGTCAGCAGCCGCCTTCTGAGCCGGCCGAGGCCGAGCTTCCTGGCAATCCGGCGGATCTCGATCGTCGGCCAGACCAGGAACGCCTCGGCCTCCAGCGCCGCGAGCCCGATCCGCGGCGCGTCCCCGGTGCCGGGGAAGACCAGGAAGCGCGGGATCCACTCCGGGTTGAACTTGGCATTGAACTTATACAGCGACTCGATCTGGAACCAGCGCGACAGGAAGAGCAGGAACCCGCGCCAGGCTCGCAGGACCGGCCCGGCACCGATTCGCTCGCCGCGTTCCAGCGCCGCCCGGAACATCGCGAAGTTCAGCGAGATCCGCTTGACGCCGAGATCGCTGGCCGCCTTGATGGCCTCGACGATCAGGAAGTCGTTCAGGCCCGGCGCCGCCGACCTGTCGCGCCGCATCAGGTCCAGCGACAGTCCGTCGTTGCCCCAGGGCACGAAATGCAGCACCGCCCGCAGCACGCCGTCCTGGGTCGCGGTCGCGACTACGCAGCGGCCGTCATCGCAGCTGCCGACCCGGCCGAGGGCCATGGAGAAACCCCGCTCGGTCGGGCTGCCGCGCCAGCTGTCCGCCTGCCTGACCATCCGCGCGATCTCGGGCGCCAGGATATCCTCCACGCGGCGGATCTCGGCGGTATACCCCTGCCGGCTGACCCGGCTGACCATCTGCCTGACGTTCCGCATGGAGCGGCCCTGCAGGGTGAAGTCCGCGACGCTGACGACGGCCTCGTCGCCGAGCTCGAGAGCGGTGAGGCTGCCTTCCCGGCACCACACCTCGGCACCCAGCTCGCCGCACCCGATGACGGCGGGTACCCAGGCATGGCGTGCCGCCTCGTCCAGGAACGTATGGATGGCACCCGGCCATGCCTCCGGGTCCCCGATCGGGTCGCCGCTGGCCAGCATGACTCCGGACAGCACCCGGTAGCCGATGCAGGCCTTGCCGGTGGGAGACCACATCACGCTCTTGTCGTCCCTGAGCGCGAAGTAGCCCAGCGAGTCCTGATCACCGTACCGGCTGAGCAGGTCCCTGATCCCGGTCGCGTCCGCTGCCCGCAGCCTGCTCAGCGGCCGGGCCGGCCGCAGGAACAGGAACAGCGCGACGACGAGCGTGAACAGGCCGAGGCCGCCGGTCACGAAGCTGAAATGGTCGGTGCGGTATTCGGTCTTGAACACCACCGGCCCGGAGAAGCCCACGATGTTGGCGACGACCGAGTACACGCGCTGCGTGAGGGTGTACCTGCCCGCCAGGCCGCCAAGCACCGACATGTAGGCGAGCCCGATGACGATGTCGGCCGCGAGCAGCCCGCACAGCACCCACAGCGCCCGCCACCGGGAGCGCGGGTCGCCGACCGCGTAGAACTGCCGCCGGAAGGCGTACAGCGCGACCAGCAGCACGGCCGAGAACGCCGCGGGCACCGGGTGCAGCGGCGGCAGCGGCACGGCCGGCCGCAGCGCGTGAACGATGACGCCGAGGCCGGCATGAATCACCAGGCCGACGGCAAGCAGGGCCATGACGGCAGCCCAGGCGCGCCGCTTCCGGCGCCGCAGCCCGTGCGACAGCATGAGCAGCAGCAGGCCGATGATGATGTCCGTGGTGCGGGTCAGGCTGACGAGCGTGCCCGGCGCCAGGTCAGACAGGCCGCGCAGGCGCCGGTGATAGAGGTGGGGCAGCAGGCCCTCGATGATGTAGCCGACGCCGATGACGAGGGCCATCAGCCCGGCGGTCAGCGGAACCCAGCGGAGCTGCTGACGCAGATCGGCAGCACGGACGACCGACGGCTCCGTCGGCCGCTCATCACCGGTTACGGGCTCTGCCGGTCCTGGCCCGCTTGGCTCTGTCATCTCGGACATGAAAGTCAGGCCCCGGCTCACGGGGCATCAGCGTAGTCTCCGCTGTTTCAAGCCGGGGGCAAACCACGGCATTGAATCAGCTAACCCCTTAGTGGCGGTCCGTTAGCAGGCTCATGGCCTCTGCCCTTGTGCTCTCCGAGTTAAGGAAGCTCCCCCGGACAGCGGATGTGACGGTTTTCGCACCGGGCTTGCGCACGCCCCGCATGGACATACACAGATGCTCAGCCTCAATGATGACAATAACTCCGCGTGGCTCCAGAATTTCCATCAAGGCATCGGCAATCTGCGTGGTCATCCGTTCTTGCACCTGCGGTCGCCGCGCGTACAGGTCAACGAGCCTGGCGAGCTTCGACAGGCCAGTGATCTGGCCTTTCTCGTTGGGGATGTAGCCAACGTGAGCACGGCCGAAGAACGGTACCAGGTGATGCTCGCAGGTGGAGTACAGCTCGATGTCGCGCACGAGAACCATTTCCTCATGGTGCGCGTCGAACACCGTCGTCAGCACTTCCTCCGGCTCCATGCGCAGGCCGGAGAATTGCTCGCTCAGCGCACGAGCCACCCTGGCCGGCGTCTCACGCAGGCCATCGCGATTCGGGTCCTCGCCGACCGCGAGAAGAATCTCGGTGACCGCGCGCTCGATCCGCTCGTGATCGAAGCCGCCGTCGCTCAATGACCCTCGCTGTCGGAGGTGCCGTTCTCGCCACTCTGGCTGTCGTGACCATTCCAGCCCTGACCGGACTGACCGTCCTGACCCGGCTGGGCGGGCTGACCGGCCTGACCGCCGAGCGGAGTCCCGCCACCCAGCGGGCTGCCGCCACCCAGCGGGTTCCCGCCACCGAGCGGCGAGCCGAAGCCAGCAGAACCGGGCGGAGGCGGCGCGGCCGGCAGGCCCGCCGCGGATGACTGCCCGTTGCCAAGCGACTGGGACATGTTCCCGTCGGTCGCGGCGGTCAGCGCCAGCTCCTTCGGCGTCAGCACCGGCGGCTTCTCGGACGGGAGCCGCTTGCCGTAGCCGGTGTAGGAGCCGCGCGACGGCCGCTTGTGCACCGGCGCGAAGATCTCCAGGACCTGGTTGCGGGACAGGGTCTCGTGCTCCATCAGCTGCAGCACCAGGTGGTCGAGCACGTCGCGGTACTGAACCAGGATCTCCCAGGCCTCGTCGTGCGACGACTCGATCAGCCTGCGCACCTCATCGTCGATCGCGGAGGCGATCTCCTCCGAGTAGTCCCGCGTGTGCGACATGTCCCGGCCCAGGAACGGCTCGCCGTCGCCGGTCCCGAACTTGCGCGCACCGAGGCGCTCGCTCATGCCGTACTCGACGATCATGGCACGCGCGATCGACGACGCCTTCTCGATGTCGTTGGCCGCGCCGGTCGTCGGCTCGTGGAACACGAGCTCCTCGGCGGTCCGGCCGCCCAGCAGCATCGCCAGCTGGTCCATCATCTCCGCGCGGCTGACCAGGAACTTTTCCTCGGCAGGCGCAGCGGCGGTGTAGCCGAGCGCGCGCCCGCGCGGGATGATCGTGATCTTGTGCACCGGGTCGGCGTTCGGCAGCGCGTGCCCCACCAGGGCGTGGCCGCCCTCGTGGTAGGCGATGATCTTGCGCTCCTTCTCCGACAGCAGCACGCTCTTGCGCTTCGGGCCGGCCGTGACCCGGTCGATCGCCTCCTCCAGCGCGGCCATCTGGACCTGCGTCTGGTTGGCCCGCGCGGTCAGCAGCGCACCCTCATTAATCACGTTGGCCAGGTCGGCGCCGGTGAAGCCGGGCGTGCGGCGGGCGATAAGGTCCAGGTCCACGTCCGGTCCGAACGGCTTGCCGCGGGCGTGCACCCGCAGGATGCCCTTGCGGCCAGCCAGGTCGGGCTGGGCTACCACGATCTGCCGGTCAAAGCGGCCGGGGCGCAGCAGCGCCGGGTCCAGGATGTCCGGCCGGTTCGTGGCGGCGATCACGATAACGCCGCCCTTGGTGTCGAATCCGTCGAGCTCGACCAGGAGCTGGTTCAGCGTCTGCTCACGCTCGTCGTGGCCGCCGCCGAAGCCGGCACCGCGGTGCCGCCCGACGGCGTCGATTTCGTCGACGAACACGATCGCGGGCGCGTTGGCCTTCGCCTGCTCGAACAGGTCGCGCACCCGGGAGGCACCGACACCGACGAACATCTCGACGAAGTCAGAACCCGAGATGGAGTAAAAGGGCACGCCGGCCTCGCCGGCCACGGCCCTGGCCAGCAGCGTCTTGCCGGTTCCGGGCGGCCCGTACAGCAGGACGCCCTTCGGGATCTTGGCGCCGATGGCCTGGAACTTGCCGGGGCTCTGCAGGAACTCCTTGATTTCCTGGAGTTCCTCGATCGCCTCATCGGCCCCGGCCACGTCGGCGAAGCTGGTCTTCGGAGTGTCCTTGGTAATGAGCTTGGCCTTGGACTTGCCGAAGTTCATCACACGGGAGCCGCCGCCCTGCATCTGGTTCAGGAACACCATGAACAGCAGGAAGATGATCAGGAATGGCAGGTAGCTGAAGATCAGGGTCCAGAACGAGCTGCTCTTCGGCACCTTCACGGTGTAAGCGCTGGCGGGCAGCGTGTGCTTGGCGACCTGCGCCTGCAGCTCGTCGGCCAGCTGCGTGCCCTGCGCGCCGACCCAGGAGGACTCCCAGTTCGCGCCGCTCTTGGTGGTCAGCTGGATCGTCTGGTCAACGTCGGTCAGCGTGACTGACTTCACGTTGCCCGACTGGATCGCAGCGATCGCCTGTGACGTCGGCACGAGCTTGTACTCGGGTCCGGTGTTGACGAGTTTGTACAGGATCACAAGGATGATGGCGACAAAGAGGATGGCAAGCACCCAGCCGCGGAAAATGCGCTTTAGATCCATCGATGAACGGCCCACAGGTCCGGCCGGTCCCTCCTGACGAGCCTCGAGCCTCGCCGTCCCAGGCGGGGCTACCTTGCGTTCCAGCGCGAATGCGCGGCTAATTCTTCCCGCCCGCTAGGCACAGGAATACTCGACGGTACACCGCGCCGGCAGCGACCGGTACGCGGCAGGCCGCCCAGGGGCAATGGCGGCCGTCTTAGGCGTCTTACCCACGTTAACGAAATTCATCGCCGAGTCGGTTCCCGCAGGAAGGGCCGTGTTCTGGCTAGCCGGGCGACTGCTGGTAAACGTGCTCGGCCAGCGTCCCGATGAACGGCAGGTTCCGGTACTTCTCTGCGTAGTCCAGTCCGTAGCCGATGACGAATGAATCTTCAATCTGGAAGCCGGTGTACGCCACCTCGACATTCATTCGATCAGCGGTCAGCTTGCGGAGCAGGACGCAGACCTGCACCGATGCCGGGCCGCGGGACTTCAGGTTGCCAATCAGCCAGGACAGCGTCAGCCCGGAGTCAACGATGTCCTCCACGACCAGCACGTGCTTGCCGCTGATGTCAGTGTCGAGGTCCTTGAGAATGCGGACCACTCCGGAGGACTTGGTGCCGGAACCGTAGGACGAGATGGCCATCCAGTCCATCTCGGCGGGAAGGTGCATGGCGCGCGCCAGGTCCGCCATGACCATCACGGCGCCCCTGAGCACCCCGACCAGCAGAAGTTCGCGGTCAGCGTAATCAGCATCGATCTGGGCGGCCAGCTCGGTAACGCGCTCGCGAAGCTGCTCCTCGGTGATCAGGACTTCCTTGAGGTCAGGCCCCATGTCATTCGCGTCCACCGGCGTCCTCCGATTGAGCCCCGGTCCTGGCCCCGGGAGCGACCCCAGGACCACCCGGCCTGGTGAACAGCAGCCTCCCATACTGGCGTGCGCACCGGACGCCGCCTGGCAGGTCGGCCCACCGCTGGCCACGCCACCCGGTGACGAGCTGGTTGAGGCTCGCGATGTGGCGCTGCGACAGGGCGCCCGCCGGGCAGCCCGCCGCGAGTGCTGCGGCGCGCAGCAGCCGGTGCCTGATGGCGGCCGGCAGGCTGGCCAGGGCGGCCGCCTGCCAGCCCCCGGCCAGGGCCGCCGCCGTCCCGCCAAGCTGGGCCGCCTCGGCCTCCGCGAGCGAGTCGAGTACCTCCGCATCGGCCCGGAGCAGGCCGGCGGTCCTGGCCAGGGCCTCAGGCACGCCCGGCCCGAGCGCCTCGGTCAGGGCAGGCATGAGCTGCCTGACCCGCACTCTGGTGAAGGCCGGGTCCTCGTTGTGCGGGTCGTCCCAGGGCTGCAGGCCCAGCGCCGCGCACGCGGCCCTCGTCTGCGCGCGGCGGATGCCGAGCAGCGGGCGCAGGTAGCGGCCGGCCACTGGCGCCATCCCGGCGAGCGACCGGGCGCCGGAGCCGCGGGCCAGCCCGAGCAGCACCGTCTCGGCCTGGTCATCCAGCGTGTGGCCGAGCATGATCCAGCCGCCGGTCTGCTCGGCGGCCCGGTCAAGAGCGGCATAACGGGCGGTCCGCGCCGCAGCCTCCGGACCCTGGTAGCCGCCGGGCGGGCCGGCCGCGCCGGGCAGGCCGGCCGGGGCGGGCTCGCCAGCCGGGGCGGGCACGCGGACCGGGGCGGGCTCGCCGGCCGGGGCGGGCTCGCCGGCTGCGTCGTCCCCGCGAGCCCGGCCGGGCACGCCGACGACGGCTGACAGGACCGGATCGAGCCCGAGGCCCTCAAGAACCGCGACGACCCTGGCGGCCTGCGCGGCCGCCGGCCTGCAGGCCGTGATCGATGGTGATGCCGCCGGCGGTCAGCCCGGCCCGGCGCGCCTCGAAGGCGAGCGCCGCGGCCAGGGCCAGCGAGTCCGCGCCGCCGGAGCAGGCCACGAGCACAGTGCCAGCCGGGGCCAGGCCCCCAGCGGCAGGGTCCCCAGCGGCAGGGCCCCCGGAGGCGAGACCGGCCAGGGCGTCCCTGACGGCACGCCGGATGGCCGCCACTGCCGGGTGCGGGCCCACCGGATCGCTCAGTCTGCGGCGCCGGCCGGCAGGCTGCCGCGGTCGACGCGGCGCAGCCAGGACTGCGGGTCCGCCAGCTCGTCCTTGGTCGGCAGCGTCTCCGGCGAGGTCCACACCTTGTTGAACGTCGCCATGCCCGCCTCCTCGACGACGGCCTTCACGAACTGCGATCCCTGCTCGTACTGCTTCATCTTCAGGTCGATGCCGAGCACGCGGCGGATGGCCTGCTCGATCCGGCCGGCTGAGCCGCGTCGGGCGCTGAACTTCGCCCTGATCTCTGCGACCGACGGGACGACGGCCGGGCCGACCGCGTCCATGACGTAGTCGCCGTGGCCTTCCACCAGCGTCATTACGCTGGTCATCTTCTCGAGGATCTCGCGCTGGCGCGGGCTCTGGATGGCCTCGATGAGGCTGTCGCCCTCACCGCCGCGCACCGCGCCGGCCACCGCGTCGGCGGCTGCCCGCAGCCGGCTCAGGATCGACGCCGGGTCGAGGTCGGAGGCGAGCAGGAAGTCCGACATCTGCTCCTGCACGTACGGCCGCAGCCACGGCACGGAGGTGAACTGGGTGCGGTGCGTCTCCTCGTGCAGGCACACCCAGCGGCGGAAGTCGTGCGGGTTCACGTCAAGCTCGCGCTCGACCATGACGATGTTGGGAGCGACCAGGGTCAGCCGGCCAGCCGGCGCGATGCTGGCGGGGGCATCCGGATCCGGCGGCAGGAACAGCTCGTACTGGCCGAGCACCCGGCCGGCCAGGTAGGCCAGGATCAGGCCCGCCTGCATGCCGGTCACGCGCGAGCCGACGGCGGTCACGAGCGAGCCGGGCTGCGGGGCTGCCGGGCTGTTCTCTGCCATCTTCTGCACCAGCGGATCGAGCACGACCCGGAAGCCATCGACGTTGGCCCGGATCCAGCCGGGCCGGTCGACGACAGCCACCTTGCCGTCGTCCGCCGAGCCGGGCAGGCCGGTCAGCTCGTGAACCGGATCGGCGACCGCGGCAGCGAGCTCGCGCAGCTCGGCCACGACCTTCCGGGCCTCGCCCATGCTGACCTGGGGGCCCGGCCTGACCCAGCGCACACCGGTGGACGTCGCAACCTGCCAGTCGATCATCTGAGTGCTGCTCACCCCTCCACCGTACGTGGAGTCAGCCGCTTCCGCCGCGCCGGGCCGCTCCGCCTCGCCCGGCGGCGGCAGCAGCTGCCTGCAACAGCTACCGGCAGCCGCACCCGGCCAGCGTGCTGGCGACATCAACCATCGTGGTGGCGGCCTTGCCCAGATCCGCAGCCGGGATCTGGTCGGCCATGACCGCGAAGGCAATCAGCTCTCCGTTCCTGGCATAGGCCGTTCCGGCCAGGGCCGCGACCGTGTTCAGGTTGCCGGTCTTGGCCCGGACCACGCCGAACCCGGACCGGCCGCCCAGCCCGAAGACACTGCCGCCGGTCGCGAGCGTGCCGGAGAAACCCTCGACCGGCAGGCCGGTCAGCACCGACCGCAGCTGCGGGTGACTGGCCGCCAGCCTGATGAGCTGGACGAGCACCGCCGGGGCGATCCGGTCGTCGGGCGACAGCCCGCTGCCGTCGACAACGCGGAGCTCGCCGCTCACGCCGAGACCGCGCAGAACGGAGGTCACCGCGGCCGCGCCGCCGCTGAAGGAGGCCGGCTGCCCGGTCGCGATCGCGACGTGCCGGGCGAGGTTCTCGGCGATGACGTTGTTGCTCTCCTCCAGCATCAGGCCGATGATCGCCGTCAGCGGCGGCGACTGCACGCTGGCCAGCGTGCTGGCTCCGGCCGGCGCGGACGTCTGGGCGGGCGTGCCGCGGACCCGGATGCCGTCGGACCTCAGGAAGGTGGCGAACGAGGCAGCCGCCAGCCCGGCCGGATCAGCGGTCCGGAGGCCGTTGGACGCCTCGTTGTCGGCTGGCGCCCCGCTCGCTGTGATGCGGCCCTGGTCGGCCGATAGCGACGTGATGACCGAGGTGTTGCCGGTGGTCACGTAACTGGCAGGCCAGCCCGGTGCCAGTCCCGGCGCGGTGTACAGCGAGGTGTCATAACCGAGGCTGACGCTGTGCCGGCCGCGCGCACGCAAGGCCGCCGCCGTCTGCCGGGCCAGGCTTGCCAGCGTGGCTGGCTGCGGGTAGTCCGAGGCCGGCGGTGCGCCGGCGGCGAGCGTCGGGTCCCCGCCGCCGACCAGCACGACCGAGGCGGCGCTGCCGCCCGTGACCACGGTCGTGCGGAAGCGCGCTGAGGGCCCGAGTACCCGCAGCGCGGCGATCGAGGTCGCCAGCTTGTCAGTCGACGCGGGCGCGAAGCCCGCGCCTGCATTGCGCGAGAACAGCACCTGCCCGGACGACAGGTTCGTCACCAGCACGCCGAGCTGCGGGCCGAGCGCCGGGGATGTCAGCACCGGCGTCAGTGCCCGCGTTACCCCGGCGCTGGTCGCGGCGGCCGAGTCCGGCGCCGTCCCGGTTGCGGCACCCAGCACCTGCCCCGGGGCGGCGAGCCGCGCGGGTGCGATGCGCGGTGTCTGCCACAGCGCCAGCCGCCCCGGCAGCAGCCGCGTCACGGTCACCCCGGCGCCGATCGTGAACGCGCACAGGACAGCGAGTGCTGCCGCGGTCAGGCGGCTGTGCCGACGCAACGATAGGTCCCTTCGCAAGCTGCGCTATCCGCCCCCGCGCGCCGTCAGTGCGCGCCAGTGCTACCCCCGATAGCGACTAGCCAAGGACTACCGGGTAGACATCAGCCAGGCAATCGGATTGCGCCAACCTGGCGCAGGGGGTGCACTGTGGAGTTCGAAGTAACTATCGAGATCCCCAAGGGGCAGCGTAACAAGTACGAGATGGATCATAAGACGGGTCGTATCCGCCTAGACCGGATGCTGTTCACGTCAACTCGCTATCCCGCTGATTACGGATTTATTGAGGACACCCTGGCCGACGACGGTGACCCGCTGGACGCCCTTGTCCTGCTGGACGAGCCGACATTCCCCGGCTGCCAGATTCTCTGCCGGGCCATCGGGATGTTCCGGATGCGAGATGAGAAGGGTGCCGACGACAAGATCCTGTGCGTTCCCGCCACGGACCCTCGCATGGCGCACCTTCGGGACATTGCCGATGTCCCGCCCTTCGAGCAGCTGGAGATCCAGCACTTCTTCGAGGTGTACAAGGCGCTGGAGCCCGGCAAGGAAGTTGAGGCGGCCACCTGGGTGGGCGTTGATGCCGCGCTGGCCGAGATCGAGTCCTGCCGGGTACGGCTGCGGAGCAGCCCGGATCATCACCCTGCGTGACAACCTGCGGAAATGGGCACCACACAGTAGTTGTTAGGGATTAGCTGGATCGTCAGCAGCCGGTCCGACGCGGTTGCGTTGCGGTCTGCCCGGATTTGGACCACTCGGGAGGTGGTGTCGTGTCTCACAGCGATGACGTTCTCAGGGAGACGCCGCTCTTCGAGTCGCTCAGCGAGGAGGACGCCAGCGCGCTGCGGTCGGGCATCATCGACGTGCACCTGGACCGCGGCGAGCGGCTGTTCACCGAGGGCGACGCCGGCGACAAGCTGTATATCATCCTGACCGGCAAGATCAAGCTCAGCAGGGCGGCCCCGGACGGCCGGGAGAACCTGCTCAGCGTGCACGGCCCCGGTGAGATGTTCGGCGAGCTGTCACTGTTCGACCCGATCCCGCGTACCTCGAGCGCGACTGCGGTGACCAGCGCCCGGCTGGCCGGGCTCGCGCACGACGACCTGCGGACCTGGCTGAGCACCCGGCCTGAGGTCGCGATGCACCTGCTGCAGGCACTGGCCCAGCGGCTGCGCCGCATCAATGACGTCAAGGCCGACCTGGTCTTCACCGACGTGCCGGGCCGGGTCGCAAAGGCCCTGCTTGACCTGTCCGAGCGCTTCGGCGTGCCGACGCCGGACGGCATCCAGGTCAACCATGACCTGACCCAGGAGGAGCTGGCTCAGCTTGTCGGCGCCTCCCGCGAGACGGTGAACAAGGCTCTCGCCGACTTCGCCGCCCGCGGCTGGATCCAGCTTGCGGCTAAGTCCGTGCTGGTCACCGATACCGACAGGCTGCGCAAGCGCGCCAGGTAAGAACACCATCAGGCCGGGAACGCGCACTGCTCCGCCTCCGCCTCCGCCCGGCCGCGGGTGGCGAGCAAGCTACCAGCTGACCCCGGCGGGCAGCTCGCCCTGATCGGCGAGGTAGCGGAGCTGAGCCCGGACCGACGACTCGGCGTACGGCCACAGCGCCCTGTCCACTGCCGCGTACACCGTGGCGACGATCTCCGGAGGTGTCCGGCCGCCGGCCGCGACCGCGGCGCGGACCTCGTCCAGCCGCTCGGCCCGGTGGGCAAGATAGAAGTCCAGCACGCCGGCCGGGTCCGCCAGCAGCGGACCATGCCCGGGCAGCAGCGCGGACAGGCCCCTCTCATCCGCCAGCGCCTGCAGCTGCCGCAGCGAGCTGAGATAGTCGCCGAGACTGCCATCCTCCGCGATCACCGCCGTGCCGCGGCCGAGCACGGTGTCGCCGGTCAGCACGATCCCGTCGGCCGGGATCTGCAGGCACACCGAGTCGGAGGTGTGGCCAGGCGTCAGCAGCACCCGCAGCTCGCAGCCGCCCGAGTCCACCACGTCCCCGGCGGTCAGGCCCTCGCTGCCCAGCCGGTGCGCGGGATCGACCGCCCGCACGGGCGCTCCGGTCAGCTCAGCGAGCCGGGGCGCGCCCGCCGAGTGATCCTCGTGCCGGTGGGTGAGCACGATGTCGCTGACCCGCTGACCGCGATCGGCCGCGACCGAGACGACGCGCTGCAGGTGACCCTCATCGTCCGGGCCGGGATCGATCACGACGACGGCGGCCGAGCCCGGCTCGGCAACCAGCCAGGTATTCGTCCCGTCCAGGGTCATCATCGACGGGTTCGGCGCAAGCACGCAGTGCGCCCGGGCGCTGCCCGAGCCGTCGATCCGGGGGTCGGGAATGCCCGTGGCACCGGGAACTCCGGCCGCAGCGGTCATGGCCGGCCGCCAGGCGCGACCGGGAGCTCGGAGAGGCCGGGCACCGTCAGCCAGACCGCGCCCTCGCGCAGCTGGACCTCCGGGATAATCGGCGCGACCTCCCGAGGCCCGCCGAGCGCGGTCGCGAGGTCGCCGCAGTCGGCGAGCTCCGACAGTGTCACGGCCGTCGGCGGGAACAGCCTGATCTCGCCGCCCCGCCCGGCCGCGATCGCGTCGGCCGGCCTGACCCAGGCGACCTCGGACGCCTCGCCGCCGACATCCCTGGTGCGCTGGCCGGGCGGGAGCGCCGCGGCGAAAAAGCGAGTATCGAACCGCCGCGGCTCGATCACCGGCGTGACCCACCGCGCCCACGGCCTGAGCAGGTCCGCCCGGAGCACGAGGCGGCGGCGGCCCAGCAGCTCGGCCAGCGATACCGAGTGGTCAAGCAGCGCGTGCCGGTCGGCCTCCCATTCGTCACTGGTGGTGTCGGCGACCACCGAGTCGGCCGACTCCCCGGCCAGCATGACGCCGGACTCCTCGAAGGTCTCCCGGACCGCAGCGCAGACCAGGGCCCTGGCCAGCGACGGCGGCGCGTCGAAGATCCGCCCCCACTCCGCGGCGTCCGGGCCGGCCCACGCCACCTGCTCGTCAGCGTCCCTGGCGTCAACCGACCCGCCGGGGAAGACGTAGGCACCGGGCGCGAACGCCATCGACGCCTTGCGGCGCAGCATGTACACCTCGAGGCCAGCTCCCGGCTGACCGTCCGGTGGCTCGCGGAGCAGCATGACCGTCGCTGCATCGCGGGGCTCAGCCGGAGCCTGCTCCCCGGCCAGGATCGCGCGGGCGCTCTCGCCGAGATCGCCGCGGATCCGGATGGAGGCAGCCTTCTCCGCATCCTCCGCCACGTACCTGCCTCCCTGCCGGAGCTAGTCCCTGACTTCGACGATCAGCTCGACCTCGACGGGCGCGTTCAGCGGCAGCACGGCCGTCCCGACCGCGCTGCGCGCATGCCGGCCCGCGTCGCCGAAGACCTCGAGCAGCAGCTCACTGGCCCCGTTCACGACCTGCGGCTGGCCGGTGAAGTCGGGCGCGCTGGCTACGAATCCGGTCACCTTCACGATGCGCGTGATGGCCGCGAGGCCGCCGGCGACAGAGGCTGCGGCCGCGAGCGCATTCAGCGCACAGGTACGGGCAAGCGCCGCGGCCTCAGCGGCACCGACTTCCGCGCCGACCTTGCCCGCCGACAGCAGCTTTCCGTCGACCATCGGCAGCTGGCCCGCGGTGTACACCAGCGCGCCCGAGCGGACCGCGGGAACATAGGCAGCCAGCGGCGCGACGACCGGCGGCAGGACGAGGCCGAGCCCGGCGAGCCTGGCCTCCGGCCCGGACGCCGCCGAGTCCGCAGCCGTCATTCCTTGACCCGCTTGAGGTAAGCGACGAGCTGCTCAGGGTTAGGTCCGGGAACGACGGTGACGAGCTCCCAGCCGTCATCGCCCCAGCCGTCGAGTATCTGCTTGGTTGCGTGCACCAGCAACGGCACTGTCGCGTACTCCCATTTGGACATAGCCGAACCTTACAGGGAGCTGCGCCGCGCCTGTCCAGGTCGCTCCGCGTGACGCTGGCCTGCGGCTCGCTGTAGTCCGCGTCACTCCCGGCCGGGTCGCTTCCGGCTGTCCGTTCCGGGCCCGTTCGGGACGCGGATAGGCCACCGCATGCAGTGCACATCAGGGCTGTTAGCAGGACTCTGGGCAACTCACGTCAACCAGGGCCCCGCACGGCGCGTCAATCACACACCAGTCCCCGCTGGAACGGACCATCCGAGCAATGACCAAGAAGAAGGATCCGCAGGTCGAGCAGGCCGTCGACACTTTCATGTGGCAGGTGTACCGGCATGACACCATCGTCCGGTCATGCCGGAAGCCGACCAGCGGCGAGCGGATGTGGTGGGGCGGCTACACGGCAGCGATGCAAACCATCCTCGACACGATGGCCGACGCCTGGAGCAGGTCCGGCAGCAGCGGAGCCGCGCTCGCCGACGTCGCGGAGGTCGCCCTGATGGCACTGGAGCTCGGCGACGTCGAGCCGCGGGCCGCAGTGTGGGCAGATCAGCTGCCGGAGCGCCAGCCATGACCGGCATGCCAGCCAGGCTGGCGATGATGTTCCGGCTCGGCTGGCTGGTCGTGGCAGTGCACAACGCCGCCAGCCGCGCATCCGACAGGTGGCTCGACCTGAAATGCACGACCGCCGCCTGGTACAGCTGGCGGATCGCCTCGGCCGACGTCCTCGACCGGGCCCGGATGCACGGCGAGGTCTTCCGTCTCACCGGCAATTTCATGGCCGGGTGGCCCTATCGGTACATGCCCGAATTCACCGAAGGTGAGGAGTCGCCGGGCTGGTACTTCGTCTAGGCAAAGGCACAGGGAGCGCCCGGCAGCCGTACGCGGGCGGCCTGGCGCCGGGCCGCCCGCGGCACTGGGTATTAAGGCTGCTTGCTGGCCCCGGCTCCGTCGTGCGCCGGGTCTGCGGTCTGCCCGTTCCCGCCTGAAGATCCTTTATCCTCACGCACGGCATGAACGGTGCCGATCTCGCCCTTCTCAGCCGGTGACAGCTCCGGGATGGCAGGAACGTCCGGGATGTCGAGCGGCACGTCCGGGGTGCTCTCGATGGCGGGCGCGTCGGCCATCTCCTCGATGGCCGTGGCCTCCTGCCCGGCACCATCGCTGAAGTCACCCATGGAGGCTGAGTCCTCAGCGCTAGCCGGCTCGCTGCTGGAGCTGGGGGTGAATTTGTCGAAGAACCGCAGCAGCTCGACCGGGATCGGCATGACCAGAGTGCTGTTGCGCTCGGCCGCCACCTCGACCACGGTCTGGAGCAGCCGCAGCTGCAGGGCAGCCGGATCGCGAGCCATGACGTTGGCCGCCGCCGCGAGACGCTTCGAGGCCTGGAACTCGCCGTCGGCGGTGATAATCCTGGCCCGCCGTTCCCGCTCGGCCTCCGCCTGCCGGGACATGGACCGCTTCATTCCCTCCGGCAGTGACACGTCCTTGATCTCGACGCTCTCCACCTTGACGCCCCACGGCTGCTCGGTGCCCTCGTCGATGATCGTGCACAGGCGGCGGTTCACCGTGTCGCGCTCGGCCAGCAGCTCGTCCATCTCGGACTGGCCGATGATCGACCGCAATGAGGTCTGCGCGCGCTGGGAGATCGCGTTCTGGTAGTTGAAGACGTTGATCGACGCCTTGATCGGGTCGACGACCCGGAAGTAGACCACGGCGTCGACCCGTACGCTCACGTTGTCCCTGGTAATGCCCTCCTGCGCGGGCACGCCCATCGCGATGATCTGCTTATTGACCTTGACAATCTTGTCGCCGATCGGCCGGATGATGGTCAGGCCGGGCTGCCGGACGCCCGGCAGTACCCTCCCGAACCGGAAGACGATGGCGTCCTCATACTGCTGCACCGTCTTGATGGATCTCGCCGCCGTGATAATCCCGGCCACGATGATCAGCGCGATAATCGCGAACAGCACGTCCATGTGCCGGACCTTCTTCCCCTGTGCCCGTTAGGCAGCGGGCTCTGCCCGCAATCCAGCGGGCTCGTACTACCCAGCCTAATGACTTTCCCAGCCAATCCAAGACACCGGAATAACGGGCATATCACCTATCTCGTCCCGTGCGCGTGATCCGCGTGCCCGGTCAGCCCAATCTCCCGCCGCGGATAACCTCCAATCGTGGCTACGCGTGACACCGACTGGGACGGCGTGCGACTGCACGTTGTCACCGGCAAGGGCGGCACGGGCAAGACAACCGTGGCCGGAGCGCTGGCTCTTGCCCTCGCCGCCGACGGCCGCCGGGTACTGCTCATGGAGGTCGAGGGCAGGCAGGGCATCGCCCAGCTGTTCGACGTACCGCCGCTGCCGTACGCCGAGCGGCGCATCGCGGTCGGTCCCGGCTCCGGCAACCGGCAGGGCGGCGACGTGTTCGCCCTCGTCGCCGACCCGGAATCGGCCCTCATCGAGTACCTGGAGATGTTCTACAGCCTCCGGCACGCCGGAGCAGCCCTGTCCAGGCTCGGCGTGATGGACTTCGCGACGACGATCGCTCCCGGCCTGCGCGATGTGCTGCTGACCGGCAAGGCAGCCGAGGCCGTCCGGCGGAAGGAGTCCGGCCGGGGACGGCACTATGACGCGGTCGTGATGGACGCCCCGCCAACCGGGCGGATCGGCCGCTTCCTGAACGTCACCACCGAGGTCTCCGACCTGGCCAGGGTCGGGCCGATCCGCGGCCACGCCGACACCGTGCAGAAGGTGATGCGGTCGCCGGAGACCGTCGTGCACTTCGTCACCGTGCTGGAGGAGATGCCAGTGCAGGAGACCCTGGACGGGATCGCCGAGCTGCGCGAGCTCGGCACGATCCGGCCGGGCGCCATCATCGTCAACATGACCAGGCCGCTTGCGCTGCCCCGCGATCAGCTGCGCACGGCCGCGGCCGGGGACCTTGATCAGGCCCAGCTGGCCCTCGGCCTGAAGGCAGCCGGCCTGGACGACAGCCAGACCCTGGCCGCCGGGCTCGCCGCCGAGCTGACCGAGCAGGCCAGGACTGCTCTGGCCCAGGCTGACCAGGAGCAGCGGCTCGAAACCGCCGGGCAGCCGTGCTATCAGCTGCCCTGGATCAGCGGCGGCATCGACCTCGCGGGGCTGTACCGGCTGGCGTCGGCGCTGCGCGAGCAGAAGGCCGCCTGATGACCGGCAGCCAGCCGCCGCCGCTCGACGTCGATCGCCTGATCAGCGACCGCCGCACCCGGGTCATCGTGTGCTGCGGCTCCGGCGGAGTCGGCAAGACAACCATTGCCGCCGCCATCGGCCTGCGCGCCGCCGAGCGCGGCCGCCACGTGGTGGTGCTGACCGTCGACCCGGCCCGCAGGCTGGCCCAGTCCATGGGCCTGTCCTCGCTGGACAACACCCCGCGGCTAGTGCACGGCATCAGCACCAGCGGCGACGCCGAATCGGCCGGCAGCCTGCACGCCATGATGCTCGACATGAAGCGCACCTTCGACGAGATCGTCGAGGCGCACGCGGACCCCGACCGGGCCGCGCAGATTCTGGCCAACCCGTTCTACCAGTCTCTGTCCTCCAGCTTCGCGGGCACGCAGGAGTACATGGCCATGGAGAAACTCGGCCAGCTCCGGCGGGCGGAGGAGTGGGACCTGATCGTCGTGGACACCCCGCCCAGCCGGTCCGCTCTTGACTTCCTGGACGCCCCGCAGCGGCTCGGCCGCTTCCTCGACGGCAAGCTGCTGCGGCTGCTGACGGCGCCGGCCAAGGTCGGCGGCCGGGCGTACCTGCGAGTGCTGAACGCCGGCTTCGGCGTGGTGACCGGCATGCTGACGAAGATCCTCGGCACCCAGGTCCTCAGGGACGTGCAGACGTTCGTGAGCGCCCTGGACACGATGTTCGGGGGCTTCCGGGAGCGAGCTGACTACACCTATCAGCTGCTGCGGGCGCCGGGCACGTCATTCCTGGTCGTCGCGGCCCCCGAGGACGACGCGCTGCGCGAGGCCTCGTACTTCGTCGAGCGGCTCGATACCGAGCGGATGCCGCTGGCCGGGCTCGTGCTCAACCGGGTGCAGCGGGTCCCGGCTGCGCACCTGTCACCCGCCAGGAGCCTGGCTGCCGCTGAGGTTCTCCAGGGCTCGCCTGCTGACGCGTCGTCCGGGATGCCTGACTCGCTGGCCGACGGACCCGCCCGTCAGCTGACCATCGCTGCGCTGCGGCTGCATGCGGACCGGATGGAACAGGCGGCGGCGCAGCACCGGGTGTCGTCGGGATTCACGGCAGCCCACCCGTACGTTCCGGTGGCCGAGATCCCGGCACAGCCTGAGGACGTTCACGATCTCGACGGGCTGCGTCTGATCGGCGAGGCCTTCGCGGGGGAGCAGCCGCCCGCGGCCTGAGTGCTTTCGTCCCTGCGACCACCGCGCGCCCGGCACCGCGGCTGCGGCACTCGGGCGCGGCGGGACTAGCGAAAGCTAGCTGGCGACGAGCTCATCCCCGGTGCGCTCGTAGTGGTTGCGCGCGTCCTCAAGCAGCTCGCGCCAGGACGTGACGTCCGGGCGACGGCGGAGCAGCGCGCGGCGCTCGCGCTCAGTCATCCCGCCCCAGACGCCGAACTCAATCCGGTTGTCCAGCGCGTCGGCCAGGCACTCTGTCCTGACCGGGCAGCCGCGGCAGATCAGCTTGGCCCGGTTCTGCGCCGCGCCCTGGACGAAGAGCTCGTCCGGGTCCGTTCCCTTGCACGCGGCCCGCGCAGTCCAGTCCGTGATCCACATGTGGCCCAGCTCCTCTGATCGTCACGCCCGCGGGGGGTGATCACGCCCAGGTGGCGTTCAGTTGCGGTCCGGAGCCGACTCGGGGCGACAGGCTCCGGCGAGTGATGGTCGCGGAAGAGTAACTTACGGAAGTCGCGGGCGCAGCGCTAGACCCCAGCAGGCCCATTTCCTGAATAGCCCAAGTGAGCTATAGAGACAGAAGTAACTAGTAGCTACACTGCGGCGACCGAACGCGGCGGCCTCTGACTCACAGCGGCTACTTCTGGCAATGGCTTGACTACTCGCGGCAACCTCGGCGTGGTCAGCGGGCGGCGGCAAAGCTGATCTGCTCGCCCTGTGGCTGGCAGCTGACGATGAAGCGTAGCCTGAGCGCGTGCAAATCCCCTGGCGCCGCGCCGGCGCGACCTCGAGCACCGTCGGTCGCATCATCCTTCTGACGGTCGTTGCCGGGCTGCTGATCGCGGCCTCGGCCATGCCGGTACTCGGGATCACCGGCGTTGCCATCCGTGACGCCGCCAATACTTTTGACAGCCTCCGGGTCGGCCAGCTCGGTGCCGCGCCGATCCGGTCTGTCGTTTACGACGACGCCGGGAAGCCGATTACGTACTTCTACCCGTACGACGTCTACCGGGTGCCGGTCGCCTTCAACCAGATCTCGCCGGTGATGCGCAATGCCATCGTCGCCATCGAGGACGACGGCTTCTGGACCGAGGGCGCCCTCGACCCCCGCGGCACGCTCCGCGCACTGGTCAGTACGACCAGCGGCTCGCAGCTGCAGGGCGCCTCGACGATCGCCCAGCAGTACGTGAAGAACGTCAAGGTGCTGCAGGCGGGCAGCAACCTGAAGGCGGCGCAGGCGGCTGTCTACCCGGACCTGCAGCGCAAGGTTCAGCAGCTCCGGCTCGCGATCGACGTCGAGCACGAGCTGCCGCCGCAGGAGCTGCTGGCGAACTACCTCAACGTCGCCTACTTCGACAACCACGCCTGGGGCATCCAGGTCGCCGCTCAGACGTACTTCAGCGAGTCGGCCTCGCAGCTGACGCTGCCGCAGGCAGCGCTGCTGGCCGGCATCGTCCAGTCGCCGACGCTGTATGACCCGGTGGCGAACCCGGCCAATGCAATGAAGCGCCGTTCCGAGGTGCTGACCCGGATGTGGCAGCTGCACTACGTCCCCAAGGCCACCGCACTCGCCGCCGAGCACACCCCGCTCGGCCTGCACCTGTCGAGCGTTCCGCTCAACATCGGCTGCGCCAGCCCGCAGGTCGCCAACGCCGCATTCTTCTGCGACTACCTCGAGCACGTGCTCAAGCTGAACTACCCGTCGGTGTGGAGTCAGATCCAGAACACCGGCGGGGTGGCCATCCACACCACGCTGAGCATGAAGGACCAGCTGGCGGCCGATAACGCCGTGGACTACACCGAGGCACCGCGCGGAGGCGCGGCGAATCCGGGCCACAACGCCGACACCGAGGTACTCATTCAGCCCGGCACCGGGAACGTCAGGGCGATCGCGGTTAACCGGACCTACGGTTCCGACGCGGCGGCCGGCCAGGACTCCATCGACTACGCGGTCAACCTCCAGTACGGGGGTGACCAGGACGGGGTGCAGACGGGTTCCTCGTCGAAGATCTTCACTCTGATCACGGCGCTCAAGGAGGGCCTGCCATTCGGCCACACGATCAAGGTCAAGGCGCCGGCCACCGTCGGCCCGTTCCCGACCTGTGATGGCCAGACCGCGCCGCCCGCGCTCTACAACGACGCCGAGGGCCCATCCAACGGCACGGAGACCTGGCAGCTCGGTGAGGCCACCGTCCAGTCGATCAACCTGTACTTCGTCAACCTCGAGCAGCAGGTCGGCCTGTGCAACGTCGTCAAGACCGCGGTCGACATGGGCATGACGAGAGCCGACGGCACCTCGCTGATGCGGTACGACCATGCGCTCCACGGCAATGGCCTGCCGGCCTACGACTACTCGAGCTTCACCCTCGGCTCGGTCGGGGTCTCCCCGATGAGCATGGCCTCCGCCTACGCGTCGGTGGCCGCCCGCGGTATCTACTGCACTCCGCAGCCGATCACCGCGATCGTCGTGCAGGCCACCAACAAGGAACTGCCGGTCCAGGCGTCCAAGTGCCACCGGGACATGTCAGCGGGCGTCGCCGACGCCGCGAACTACATCCTGCAGCGCGTCCTGTACTCACCGGGAACGGCTGCCGGCCGCGCCATTCCCGGCCATACCGCAGCGGGCAAGACCGGAACCGCCAACAGCGGCTACTACGCCGCGTTCGCTGGCTACACCCCGACGCTGGTCGGTTATGTCTCGGTGTTCAACCCGCTCAGCGCGCAACTGCACCCGATGGTGGGTTACGACGCGTGCTACCGCGACGTGCTCGACGGCTTCGAGTGCCCGGCTCAGATGTTCGGCGACAACGCGCCGGCCTCGACCTGGGAGCTCACCTTCCTGCATGCGGCACTCGGCCGGGACGCGCAGTTCGTCTACCCGCCAGGGAACTTCTTCTCCCTGGGCGACGGATTCGCGGCGCCGACCAGCCCCAAGACCAAGAAGACCGGTGGCGGCGGCGGGAAGGGCGGCGGCGGGAAGGGCGGCGGCCCCAATCCGGGGCCGACCCACAAGCCCGGCCACTAGGCGCGCCGGAGATCAGCCGGCGAGCTGGCTGCGCACGAGAGCGGCGACCCGGCTCCCCTCGGCACGTCCGGCGACTCTGGGGGTCACCACCTTCATAACCTGCCCCATGCCACCGGGTCCGGACGCGCCCGTCTCGGCGATCGCCGCGGCAACGATCGCGGTCAGCTCATCGTCACTGAGCTGCGCGGGAAGGTAGCTGGCCAGGACATCTTCCTCCGCCCGCTCGGCGGCGGCCTGATCACCCCGGCCGGCGTCAGCGAAGGCGGTCGCGGCCTCACGGCGTCGCTTGGCCTCCCTGGCGAGGATCCTGGTGATCTCGTCGTCGGTCAGGTCGTGAGCTGCGGTTCCCGACACTTCCTCGTTGCTGATCGACGTCAGGGCCATCCGGAGCGTCCTGGTACGCGTCTCGTCCCTGGCCTTCATCGCCGCGGTGAGGTCGGCTCTCAGCCGGTCCTTGAGTGTTGGCATGAGATCTATCCTGCCGTTCCGGCACACTGAGCGCGCCGCAGGCCCGGCGCGTGGCGGGCGCACGGGCGGCGCGTGGCCGGCACAGGGCGGCGCGTGGCCGGCGCACGGGCGGCGCGTGGCCGGCGCACGGGCGGCGCGTGGCCGGCACACGGGCGGCGGGCGCATGGCCGGCGCGTGGCCGGCGCGGTGCTCCGGACATGGCACCATGTGTGCATGCGCGCGCGAACCCTCCTCAAGGCCACTGTCCTCGCCGGTGCCGCGGGCTTCGGCTATGCCTCAGTGGTGGAGCGCAACTGGTTCGCCCTGCGCCAGGCGGAGGTCCCGGTGCTGGCGGCCGGAGCTGCCCCGCTGCGCATCCTGCACATTTCCGACGTGCATCTGACGCCGGGCCGCCACCGGCTGATGTCCTGGCTGCGTTCGCTGGATGCTCTCGAGCCAGACCTGGTCGTCAACACCGGCGACTCGCTTGGCCACCTGCGTGCGGTGCAGCCGTTCCTGACAGCGCTCGGCCCGCTGCTGGACAGGCCCGGTGTGTTCGTCTACGGCTCGAACGACCTGTACTCGCCGACCTTCAGGAACCCCTTCCGGTACCTGTGGGGGCCGAGTAAGGGCGACCATGACCGGCACGTCCCCGACCTGCCGTGGCGCGAGCTGGGTGACTCGATGGAGAGCGCCGGGTGGTTCAACGCCAATAACCATCGTGGCCGGATCAAGCTCGGCGACGTGGACATCGAAGTGGCGGGCGTGCATGACTCGCACATCGGCCGGGACCGCTACGAGGACGTAGCAGGCCCTGCGGATCCTGCGGCTGACCTGCGCCTCGGCGTCATGCACTCGCCGGAGCCTGCCGTACTCGACCGCTTCGTGGCGGACGGCTTCGAGCTGCTGCTGGCCGGGCACACACACGGCGGCCAGGTCTGCATACCCGGCTACGGCGCGCTGGTGACCAACTGCGGCATTTCCCGCACCATGGTCAGCGGACTGCACCGGTATCCCGGAGACGGCTCGGAGCCCGAGGCCTGGCTGAACGTATCGGCCGGGCTGGGCACGTCGCCGACTGCCCCGGTTCGCTTCGCCTGCCGGCCGGAGGCTACGCTGCTCACGCTGGTGCCCGGGATCAGCTAGACTTCTCGGGCGGTAGCGGGGTGTGGCGCAGCTTGGCAGCGCGCTTCGTTCGGGACGAAGAGGCCGGGAGTTCAAATCTCCCCACCCCGACCCAGTCAAAGGCCATGTACCCAGTTCGGGGCATGGCCTTTTTCTCTGCCGTACAGGGGCAAAGTACAGCAACGCGCCGCTGGCTCGGCGCCAGCACCGCCCGAACACTGCTACGTAAAATGCCCGACACGGTAGAAGAGCCGACCAGAGCCGACGTGAACCTCGACCACGTGGCCCTGGTTGTCCCGCGCGACGGCGTTGGGGCCGCCGGTGTCGTACTCGACGCTCGGCGACAGGGGGATCCTCTGGTCGAGGCCCGGGAAGGGAGGCGAGCCGGCCCGGTCGAAGAGCCTGCCCGAGCCGACGTGAACCTCGACCAGGTTGCCGTGGTTGTCCAGCGCGACGGCGTTGCTGTCGCCGGTGTCGTACGGCTCGCTTGGTCCGAAGGTGATCGTCCGGCTGGTGAAGTCAGCGGTTCCGAGCCGGTAGAACAGCCGGCCAGAGCCAACATGGACCTCGACCACGTGGCCCTGGTTGTCCAGCGCGACGGCGTTGCTGTCGCCGGTGTCGTACGGCTCGCTCGGCCCCCAGGAAATCGGCATTCTCAACTCCCCCTAAGAGTTAAGCGTGTTGGAACACCTGGCTTTGGCGACGTGCTGCACCGCCCCAGGCACGTCATGGTCCCGCAGCTGATTGGGCCTGAGAACCTAGCCAGTTGTGGCCCACGCCCTCATTTAAGCTGGGCCGGGACGACGCTGCAATCCACTGATTTATGAGGCACCCTCAGCAGATCGCTGCAAGCGATGCGGGCCATCCTGCACGGTGCGGGTCGGCCTGCCGCAGCGGACGCATGTTCCTGCCGTTCGGCTGCGTCGGCGCGGCTGCCCGTCGTCCTCGATGCGAAGGAACCGGGGCAGCCGCACCTTGAGGTATCACGGTCGGACGCTAGCCCGGGGTGCCGACCGGAGCCTTCCCCTGCAGAGCGTGGACATCCGCGGCCGTGAGACCCTTGCCGCCGATACCCCAGTCCCCGCTCTTGACCTCGTCGACGATCACCCACGTGACCGGACGCAGGTTCTCGCCCTCGATCCTCACCATGGTCTCAGTCAGCTGGTGAATCATCTCGCTCTTCTGCTCCGGGGTGAAAACCCCCTCGATCAGACGCACATTGACAAGCGGCATGGCCTTCTCCTTCGATTGTTGTGTCTTCGCCTGTGTCGTTCAGGTTCCCCGGCTGCGTTGCACTGGCGTTGCAACCGGGCTGCAATGGGCATCGACAGGACTGCGCACACGGCGAATCCTCAGGGGGCGGCCATGCGGGCGAGGTATCCCGACGCTGAGGGCTACATCGAGCGGAGCGGCGTCAAGGTTGGTTACGAGGTGTTCGGCGCGGGCGAGCCGGCAATCCTGCTGCTCACCTCCTGGGCCATCGTGCACGCCCGGCAGTGGAAGGCCCAGGTGCCGCACCTGGCGCGTCACTTCCAGGTGATCACCGTTGAGGGCCGGGGCAATGGCCGTGCCGACCGTCCCGTAAGCGCGGACGCTTACCGCGACCGTGAGTACGTCGATGACGCGATCGCCGTGCTCGATGCCACCGGGGTGGACCGCGCCGTGGTCGTCGGACTGTCCGTGGGCGGGCGGCACGCGCTGCAGCTGGCCGCGTGGTATCCCGAGCGAGCGGCCGGGGTTGTCGCGATCGGCGCGGCGCTGCCCTGGCCGATGCCGCCCGGTTTCGATGAACCCTCGGACACTTACGAGGGCTGGGGAAAGGCCAACCGGCACTACTGGCTGGCCGACTACCGCGGCTGGGTCGAGTTCTTCATGTCGCAGGTGTTCACCGAGCCGCACTCGACCAAGCCGCACGAGGACGGGGTGGCCTGGGGCCTGGACACGACCGCCGAGACGCTGCTGCTGACCGTCCCGGCGGTAGGGGAACCCACCGCCGCCGACGCCGAGGCCATCTGCCGGCAGGTACGGTGCCCGGTCCTGATCGTGCACGGCGATCAGGACGGGATCGTGCCCTACGACACCGGCGTGGCGCTGGCCCGCTGGACCGGCGGGCAGATGGTAACGATCCACGGCGGCGGGCACGCCCCGACGCTGCGTGACCCGATCCAGGTGAACCTGCTCATCCGGGATTTCGCCGAATCCCTGGGCCACGGCGTTCCGACATCGCGAACCTGGACCAGGGCACGGGACCGCCGCAAGCGCGTACTTTATCTCAGCTCGCCGATCGGGCTTGGCCATGTGCGCCGCGACCTTGCTATCGCCGCCGAACTGCGTGCCACGCACCCGGAACTGCAGATCGACTGGCTCGCCCAGGACCCGGTGGCGCTGGTGCTCGAGGAGCGGGGCGAGCGGGTGCACCCGGCGTCGGGCTGGCTCGCCAGCGAGAGCTCGCACATCGAATCGGAGGCGGGCGAGCACGACCTGAACGCGTTCCACGCCATCCGCCGTATGGACGAGATCCTGGCGGCGAACTTCATGGTCTACTACGACCTCGTCTCCAGCGAGCCTTACGACCTGTGGATCGTGGACGAAGGCTGGGACGTCGATTACTTCCTGCACGAGAACCCCGAGCTCAAGCGAGCACCCTACGCATGGCTGACCGACTTCGTCGGCTGGCTGCCGATGCCGGACGGCGGCGACCGGGAACGAGCCCTGACCGCCGACTACAACGCGGAGATGATCGAGCAGATCGCACGCTTCCCGAGCCTGCGGGACCGGTCGGTGTTCGTCGGTAACGCGGCCGACGTGGTGCCGGACACGTTCGGCGACGGGCTGCCGCTGATCCGCGACTGGGTCGGGCAGAACTTCCAGTTTTCCGGATATATCTCTGGCATCTCGTCCGTCGGGCTTGCCGACCGCGAGGAAATCCGGGCCGAACTGGGCTATCGCGACGACGAGAAGGTCTGCGTGGTCACGGTCGGCGGTTCGGGCGTGGGCACTGACCTGCTTCGCCGGGTGATTGCCGCCTTCCCCGCAGCACGGCAGCTCGTGCCAGGGCTGCGGATGGTCGTGGTGACCGGCCCGCGGATCGATCCGGCCTGTCTGCCGTCTCGCAGCGGTCTTGAGGTGCACGGGTACGTGCGTGACCTTTACCGGCACCTCGCGGCATGCGATCTCGCTGTGGTGCAAGGGGGGCTGACCACCACTATGGAACTCACTGCGAGCCAGGTTCCCTTCATCTACGTACCGCTGCGCCATCACTTCGAGCAGAACTTCCATGTCCGGCACCGGCTGGCTCAGTACGGCGCCGGGCGGCACATGGACTATGCGGAGGCCGAGCCGGAAGCGCTCGCCGCGGCGATAGCCGCGGAAATCGCGCGCCCGGTCAGCTACCGGCCCGTCGAAACGGACGGCGCGGCACGGGCCGCCGCCTGCCTCGCCGAGCTCATCTGACGCTGCGGAGGTCCGAGCGCGCATCGTGCAGGACGTGCGGCAGGCCGTGCTCACCTGCGATTCGCTCGGCCCTCAGCAATCGGGCCCTGGCCTGATGGTCTTCACCGAGCCGGAGGAGGGCACGCCCGTCCAGGGCCAGCGTCGCGGCTAGCGTCGCCGTCCATGGCACCCGGTCGGCCACCGCCAGCAGCGGCGACAGGACTGCACGGGCGCGTTCGGCATCGCCTTGCCCGAGCCACGCCTGCGCCAGGCATAGGTAGGATTCCTCACCCAGCAGCCACGCGCCGTCAGCCGGGATGGTGGCTTGCTCCAGCAGCCGGTCCGCGCGGGCGAGAACCGACGGCGAACCCGTGGCGGCGGCCAGGGGAGCGGCGCAACGCAGCAGATAGGCCTCCACGCCTGCCTGCTCGGCCACGGCTAGGCCTCGTTCGAGCACCTCGACGGCTCCGGCCTGCTCACCTCTCTGCAGCAGCGTCGTGCCGAATATGGCGCATGCCGCCGACTTCCACCAGGTGTGCTCAAGCTGCTCGCTCATGGCCAGGGAACGCTGGCCGAACGCCATCGCGTCGTCGTCGTGTCCGCGGAGCCGGGCCAGCCAGCCGAGGTGAGCTGTGTACCACACGGCGCAGTGCGGGTAGCCGCCGCGCCGATTGGCCTCCAGGGCCGTCTCCATGGCTGTGGTCGCCTGATCCCACTTGGCTGCAGCGATGAGCGGGAACGCGGATTCGAACTCGGCCCACTGCAGCCGGAACAGATCACCCAGGCTGCGCAGCAGCGGGTCGAGTTCGGCCAGTACGTCGGCGAGACCCTGCACGTTCCCGAGACTAAGGTAGGCGATCTTGAGACCGTCCAGCCCGGCTGCGAGAGCATGATCGTCCGCGGACGCCCGGGCGGCTGCCACCGCACGCAGGCCGTAGTCGAGCGCAACGTCCAGATGCAGGCGGTTCGCGGCGATGATGGCCAGCCGCCCCAGCAGGTCGGCCTCGGTGGCCCGGTCGCCGGTTGATTCGGCGATGCGCAGCCCGTGCTCGAGATTGGACACGTAGAAGCTGATCGGCAGCCCGCGCGAGGCGGGCACGTCACCGCCGAGCTCGCGCAGGGCCAGCATCTCCAGCCGGCGGTCACCGGCCGTGCGTGCGTCCGCGGCACCCATGGTCAGGTCAGTGAGCGCGGTAACATGAGCGCCGATCGCCTCCCGCGCGCGGCCGCGCAGAATCAGGGCGCGGGCGCGCGTTTCGGTGTCCCTGCCGCGCTCCGCTGCTTCCAGCGCCTGAGTGCTCAGCGCGATCGCATCGCTCGCCGCGGACCGGCGCATGGCATCCCCGGCCGCGAGCAGCCAGGCCCGCGCCGCCCGGAGCCACTCACCCGCAGCCGTCGCGTGCCCGGCCAGGGCCTCGGGCTGCCCGGCCAGCAAGTCGGCTGCCCGCCGGTGGTGGGCCAGCCGTGTCGGCTCAGGCGTGGTGGCGTACAGGACCTCCCGGATGAGGTCGTTGGCGAACTCGTAGTTCCTGCCGCTGACCACCAGCAGCCTGGCCTGCAGCGCCCGCTCGCACAGATCGACCGCAGCGGCCGGGGTGACCTCGAGCAGCTTGCCGAGGGTCAGGGGATCGATCGCGGCGCCGAGCACCGATGCCGCCCGCAGCAGCGACTCTGTGGCCGCGCCGGTCTGCCTGACCCGCGCCTGCACCGCGCTGCGCAGCGACTCGGGCACGCCGGAGTCGCCCCCGGTCAGGGACCGCAGCACCTCCACCACGAACAAGGTATGGCCCTGTGTCCGCTGCAGAATGGGCCCGGCCAGCGCGCCCTGCCCGGACTGGGTGGCGAGTTGCTCGACCGCCGCCGCGCTGAGCGGGCCCACCTCGACCCGGGAGGCCGCCGGCGCTAGCGCGGTCCCGATCTCGGCGTCGTGCTCGGCCCGGACGGTGACCACAGTCAGCAGCCGGGAGCCGGACACCTGACGGGCGAGGTAATGCAGGAACTCCACAGTGGACTGCCCCGCGTACTGGAGGTCGTCCACCACGAGCAGGGTTGGGCCACGGTCCGCCACCCCGGCCAGGAACGCAGTTACCGCCTGGAACGACCGGCGCCGTTCCATGTCCGGGGTGCCGTGCCAGGACGGCGGGGGCCCGAGCAGCGCCGCAGCCTCAGGCAGCAGAGCCGCGAGTGCCGGCGCGTGTTCTCCGAGCAACTGCCGCAGGGTGCTGCCCGACATCCTGGAGACCAGGGGCGCGATCGCCTCGGCGATCGGCTGCAGGAACAACGATCGCTCGGCCTCATAGCAGCGCGTGCGCAGCACCGTCGCGCCATCCTGGTCCGCATCTGCCGCGAGATCCTCCGCGAGGGCCGTCTTGCCGATCCCGGCCTCCCCGACGATCAGGACCAGGCCGGAACCGCCGGCCACCGCGCGGTCCCAGGCCTCGCGCAGCGCCCCGGCCTCCTCGTCCCGCCCTGCCAGTACTCGTCCGCGCCGATCCGGGCGTGCGGAACGACCATGCCGTGACGAGCGATCAGGATGGACCGAAGGGGCCGGGGCCGCGTGCGGATCCGCCCAGTCACGATCCTGCTGGCGCAAGATAGCCAGGTGAAGCTCCTGTGTCTGCGGTGCGGGGTCGGTACCCAGTTCCTCAGCTAGCCTTCCGCGCAGCGCCTCGTAGGCCACCAGCGCCTGGGCCAGCTCGCCGGCCGCGGCCGACGCGGACATGTACCAGCGGCAGGCCGTCTCATTGAGCGGGTCGGCGGCCAGCGCCGCCTCGGCGTAGCGGGCTGCCGAGCTCGCCTCCCCGACTACCAGCGTGGCCTCGGCGGCGGTCAGCCGAGCCTGTCGGAGCAGCTGGCGCAGCTGCTCGCGCGCCGGGTCAGCCCAGGTCGCGTAGGGCTCCTCGGCCAGTGCGATCTCCGCGGACAGCAGCCCGATGGCCTTCTCGGCCGCGGCCAAGGCGATCGCCGGCGTGGCAGGCAGCTTGCGCCTGGCCTGCTCGCAGTACCGGGCGGCGGCATCGAGGTCCACGCCGACCTCGGGCTCGCCGGCCAGGCGGTACCCATTGCGGCCGCCCACGATGATGCCGGAGCCCAGCACGCCGCGAAGCCTGCTGACCAGCGTGGCGACGTTCTGCCCGGCCGCCGCCGGGTGCTCCCCGCCCCACAGCACGTCAACGATCCGGTCCACCGGCACCATGGTCGGCCGCTCTACCGCCAGCAGCTTCAGCAACGTGCGGGACTTGCGGCTGCCGACCTCGCCATCGGGCAGCTCCGTGCCGGCGCGGCGGACGCTGAAAGTCCCGGCCAGACGCAACTCGATCTGCGGGGAACCGGCCGTTGCGATGGAAACCTCCTTCCCCACCAGCACTTCTTACCGCCGCTCAGCAGCGTCGGCAAGAGCCGCGGGTTAGACGGCCAGCGGTCAGGCAGGGCCGAGCAAGTCCCACCTGTTGCCCGCGATGTCGCGGAATACGACAATGCGCCCGTATGCCTCCGTGCGCGGCGCGGCGGCGAACTCGGCGCCCGCTGCTTTCATGCGCTCGTACGCGGCATCGAAGTCGTCCACCCGGAGGAAGAACCCGACACGTCCGGCGACCTGGTTCCCGACGACGGCTGACTGATGCTCCCCGTCCGCGCGTGCCAGCAGGATGCCGGTATCCGCGCCCGGCGGCCGGACGACAACCCACCGTTTCGGCCGGCCGTCATTGGTCAGGGATGGCGAATCCTCGATCAGGTCGAATCCGAGGATGCCGGTGAAGAAGGCGATGGCCGGATCGTACTCGGCTACGACGATGGTGATCAGGTCCAGCTGCACCTTCAGGAGAGTACAGACCGGCGCGGCGGCGTCAGCTCTCGTCCCGCAGGTAGCTGAGCACTGCCAGGACCCGACGGTGATTGCGGTCGTCAGGTGGCAGCTCAAGTTTGGCGAAAATGCTGGCGACGTGTTTCTCAACCGCGCCGGTAGAGACCACGAGAGTCTCGGCGATGCTGCTGTTGGAGTGGCCCTCGGCGATCAGCGACAGCACCTCGCGCTCGCGCGCTGTGAGGCGCGTGACCGGGCCGCCGGCCCGTCCCCTGGCGAGCAGCTGCCGGACCACTTCCGGGTCCAGGGCAGTGCCGCCGCCGGCTACCCGGCGCAGGCTGGCGGTGAACTCGGCCACGTCAGCGACCCGGTCCTTGAGCAGGTAGCCGGTGCGCCGGGTGTCACCGGCCAGCAACTCAGTGGCGTAGCGTTCCTCGACGTACTGCGAGAGGACGACCAGTCCCGTCTCCGGCCAGCGGGAGCGGATCTCCAGCGCGGCACGCAGGCCCTCGTCGGTGTGCGTCGGCGGCATCCGCACGTCCACGATGGCCAGGTCCGGCTGAAGCGCGCCCACCGCGCTGATCAGCTGGACCGCATCGGGAACCGCAGCGACAACATCGAAAGCGTCATCGCGCAGCAGCGCGGAGATGCCCTCACGCAGCAGCACGTTGTCCTCGGCGATCACGACGCGCACGGGATCACCGCCGTTACCGTCGTCGGCCCGCCTGGCGGGCTGTCCAGCGAGAGGCTCCCGTCCACCGCGGCCAGCCGGCCGGCAATGCCCGCCAGTCCGCCGCCCGGCGTGACCACGGCACCGCCGCTCCCGTCGTCCGTTACCTGCACGACCAGGTCTCCGGTCTCGTCACTGATCCGAAGCGCCGCCTGGCTCGCTGACGCGTGCTTAGCCAGGTTCCCGATCGCCTCGGCTGCGGCAAAATAGGCGACTGCCTCCTGACTGCGGCCAGGCCGGCGGCTCAGCCGGACCGAGACCGCGACCGGCACTGCCGACCCGGCCACCAGCGCGGACAGCGCCGCATCGAGGCCGCGCTCGTCCAGGATGGCGGGGTGAATGCCGCGGGCGATGCTGCGCAGGTCGGCTATCGCTCCCTTGGCGTCGGCATGGGCATGCCGCAGCAGCTCGTCGGCCGCTGACGGGTCCCGGTTGAGCCTCGCCCTTGCCCGGTCGATCTGCATCGCCAGCGACACCAGCCGGGGCTGGACCCCGTCGTGCAGGTCCCGCTCGATCCGGTGGCGCTCGATGTCCCCCGCATCGATGGCCTGAGCCCGCGACTGGGCGAGCCGGTCCACCTCGCCCGCCAGGATCTCGGCCCGGTTCGGCCCGAGCATCCGCTGCCCCAGCGCCGCATCGAGCCGGGCCAGCGCACGGATCAGCGGCGGGATCAGCAGCAGCACGGCGAATCCGACCAGCGCCGCGACCACCTCGGCGCCAGTGCTCAGGATGCCGTGCCCGAAGAACCAGCTGGTGAAGGCAGGCGCGGCCGGCTGCCGTCGTAGCGGGACGATGAACAGCAGCCCGATAACCGTCCACCAGCACACTGTCACGACGAAGGCTGCCGCCGCGCAGGCCGGGAGGCGGACAACCTGATAGGCCGCCAGCCGCCAGGCGGCCGGGCTGTGCCGCCAGCCGCGCTGGGCCTCGATCAGCGGCTGGCCAGGCTGCCGGCTCGGCAGCAGCGCGGGGGCAATCGCCAGCCCGTACGAACGGCTGATCCGCCGCCGGTCGGCCCCGGCCAGCAAAGCTCCCAGCCGCAGCGCAGCTGCCGCCGCGATCGTTCCCGCAGCGACGACCCAGCTCAGCGCTCCCGCCACAACGAGCGCGACGACGACAGCGAAGAAGAAGAACGCACCCGTTAGCAGCGAGCCGGCCAGGGCGGCGGTCAGCAGCCAGGTACGAGGCGAGACGGGGCCGGCCAGGACCCCGGCGACCGGGCGCAGTCCGCGCGCGGTGCCGGGCCTGCTCACCACGATGGCGCGCCTGGCCGGGATCTGTGCATGATCCCAGCCTAGGGAAGGGCGCTCCGCCCCGGTAAATCCTGCCGTCCCCCGTGTGCGTACTGGTGCTGGCCCTACCGGAGTCCGGGTGATCACCGCAATGTGCCAGCCAGCCCAGATCCGCAGGCTGGGTGCATGCCAGCCACAACCGACTTCCGCCATGCACGTGACAGGGCCGACATCGCCGCGCGCGACACCGGGCGCGATTCCGTCCCCGGCCAGCCGCCCTCCGCTCACGAGCCAGTCGTCCTGGACCGCGTCTCCCGGTCCTACGGCCGCGGCCGCCACCAGGTGCAGGCGCTCAGCGACGTCACCGTGAGCTTTGCCGGTGGCACGCTCACCGCAGTCGTGGGCGCGTCCGGCTCGGGCAAGTCCACGCTGCTGCAGTGCGCCGCGGGCCTGGACAAGCCGACCAGCGGAACCGTGCGGATCGGCGGGACCGATCTGTCGGGACTCAGCCGCCGGAGGCTTTCCGTACTGCGCCGCCGCCAGGTCGGGTTCGTGTTCCAGTCGCTGAATCTCGTGCCGACGCTGACAACGGCGGAGAACATCGCACTGCCGCTGCGCCTGGATGGCCGCCGGGTCGGCAAGGACACCGTGGCCCGCCTCGGCGCGGCGGTCGGGATCGGGCCGCAGCTCCGTCGCCTCCCGCACACGCTCTCGGGCGGCCAGCAGCAGCGCGCCGCCATCGCCAGGGCGCTTATTACCGGCCCGGACGTCATCTTCGCCGACGAGCCGACAGCCGCGCTCGACGTGGTCTCGGCCGACGGCATCCTCCGCCTGCTGCGGCAGGCGGCCAGCGATCCGCAGCGGGCCGTGGTGATCGTCACGCACGATCCGCTCGTCGCCAGCCAGGCCGACCGCGTGCTCGTCCTGGACGCCGGCCGCATCGTCACCGAGCTTGCCGCACCCGACGCCGCGACCATCGGCGGCATCCTGCGACGGCAGGGGGCACGGCGATGAAAAGCGTCCTGCTGGCCTCATTGCGCCTCGCCCCGCTCATCGGCAGCCTCGTCGCGCTCACCCTGTCCGCCCTGATCATCGTGATCGCGTCGGCTTTCATCGGCACCGGCGCCCGTGCCACCGGCCCGGTGGACCAGCTGGCCGCCGCGGCCGTCGTGGTGACCGGCAGCCAGCAGCTCGCTGTCCACGCGGACGGCAGTCAGGAATCGGTGCCGCTGCCTGACTACCGGCGCGTTCCGTCCTCGCTGGCCGCCCGCATCGCTTCGGTGCCCGGAGTCGAGGCCGCGATTGCCGATGTATCGTTCCCGGTCGCGCTGAGCCTGCCCGGCGGCAGCGTGCTCACCGGCACGGCAGCTGCCCCGCTCGCCGGTCACAGCTGGGCCAGCGCCCGCCTCACCCCGTTCCGACTCATTGCGGGAACGGCACCCTCGGCAGCCGGCCAGATTGTCGTCGGCGCCCAGCTGGCCCGGCAGGCTGGCCTGCGCGTCGGCAGCCAGGTGCGGCTGACGGGGCAGAACCTGCCGGCCCTGCACGTCACCGGGATCGCCTCCGACGGGCGGGCGGACGCCGCGTCCGCGAGCTCGGTGTTCTTCTCCCCGGCGCAGGCAGCTGCCCTCTACGGTCATCCGGGCCACGCCGACCTTATCGGGGTGATAACCAGGCCGGGAACGTGGCCGCGGGCACTGGCAGCGCACGTCAGGTCGGTCGCTGGCCCCCGGTACGCGGTTGCCACCGGCGCGGGCCGAGGCGCGGCCGAGAACCCGGCCATCGCCGGCGACGACTCCAACATCGAGGGTCTCGGCGGCAGCGCGGGCGCCGACATCATCGTCATCGCGCTGTTCGTCGTGGCAGGTACGGTCGCTCTCTCGGTCAGCCAGCGGCACCGGCAGTTTGCGCTGCTGCGCGCCGTCGGCGCCACGCCCGGTCAGGTCCGCCTGGCGGTGCTGGCCGAGCTAGCCGCGCTCGGGGTGCTCGGCGGCGTGGCCGGCTGGCTGCCCGGCTGCTGGCTGGCCGCCCTGGCCGTGCACGGCATGATCGGCCAGGACCTTATCCCGCCCGGAACGACCACCTGGCTCAGCCCATGGCTGCTGTTCATCGCAGTTGTCAGCGGCATGACCATCGGCGCGCTGGCCGGCCTGCTGGCTGCCCGCCGGGCCGGGCGGGCCGCGCCCGCCGATGCCCTGCGCGAGTCGGCCGCTGAGCGGCGCTGGCCGCACCCGGTCCGTACCCTGCTCGGCCTGGCCGCGCTGGGCGGCAGCGGCGCGCTGGTGGTGGCCATCACCCGCTCGGGCGCCGGCACCCAGGCGATCGGCACGGCGCTGTCGCTGCTGCTCGCACTCATCGTGGCGGTGGCACTGCTCGGCCCGCTGCTGACCGCGGTAGCCGAACTGCTGCTGCGGTTGCCTGCCAGGGCATGCGGGGTAGCCGGGCGGCTGGCCACGGCTGACGTCCGTGCACAGCCCCGGCGGATGGCATCGGCCATCCTGCCGATCGCCCTGTCGCTGTCGTTCGCCGGGACGGTGTTCTTCCTGGACAGCACGCTCGGCCGCACCGCTTCCGTCCAGCAGCGCCAGCGGCTGACCGCCGCCGAGGTCGTGACCGCTCCGGGCCCCGGACTCTCGCCGGACGCGCGGGCCGCCATCGAGCACCGGCCCGGAGTCAGCGATGCGGTCGGGCTGACGCCGGCCCAGATAACCGTGGCCGATCCCGACCTGGACACGGTAGCGGGCGAGGTTGTCAGCGGCGGTTCGCTATCCGGCGTGCTGAACCTGCACGTAACCGCGGGGAGCCTACGCCGGCTGAGGCCAGGCCAGATCGCCGTCAGCGCGGTCGAGGCAGGCCAGGGCAACATGGGCGTGCACGTCGGCGACGCGATCACGGCCTGGCTGCCGGACGGCTCTGCGTACCGGGCGCGGATATCGGCGATCTACTCCCGGTCGTTCGGCTTCGCTGACGTCCTGATCCCGGCCAGCGCCGCCGCCGGTCACCTGCAGTCGGACGCGGTCGGCCAGATCCTGGTGCAGGGAACGCGGCCCGGCTCGCTGGCCTCCGTTGCCGACAGCTATCCCGGCCTGCGCGTGACCAGTCGCCAGCTGATCAGCGACCAGGATCAGCGAATGCAGTCCCAGGGCGACTACCTGAACAACCTCATCCTCATCTCGATCGTCCTGCTGGCGGCAGTGACCGTGGTCAACACGCTGGTGATGACCACACTCGACCGGCGCCAGGCACTGCTGCTGCTGCGCCGGGTCGGCGCCACGACCGGCCAGCTGCTTCGGGCGACGGCGTGGCAGTCCGCGCTGCTGGCAGGCACGGGCATCGTGCTGGGCCTGGCCGCCGGCGGCGTGACGCTCGCCACCATGACCAGGGCGATCACCGGGAGCTGGCCGTATGTCCCGGTGTCCGCCGGAGCCGCGGTGATCGCGACGGTGCTGGCGCTGACGCTCGCCGGAACTCTCGGCCCGGTGGCGCTGCTGCTGCGCCGGGCCGGCCCCGGGTCAGCCTGAGATGCGGCCTCGCCGAGAGGGAAGCGACGGGAGGTGACGCCCAGAGGCAGGCACCTACCGGGCCGCCTCGTGGCTGGGTGAAAGCCCTTGGGCCTGCGCGTTCGCGTCACATAGGAGGCCTGGGGATCTCAGTTTCCTTCCGGCGTGCTGCATATTGCGCTGCTGTTGCCCGCTTGGCTGTCTGGGTCCAAGCGAGCAAGGTGCCGTTGAGGAGGAGGCCCCCGGCGGCGCCCAGTATTTGCCGGCCGGTCGTCAGGGCATCCTTGACGGAACAGTTCGTCAGGGCTACCTTGACGTTGTGACGGACTCTCAGATCTCATTCCCCGGCACCGGCCAGCTAGAGACCGTGTGCTGCTCGTTCTGCACCAAAGACAAGAGCGCCGTCGCGAAGCTCATCGCCGGCCCCGGGGTCTACATCTGCAACGAGTGCGTGGACCTCTGCGATCTGATCATCGCCGACGAGTCGGTTCCCAAGTTCGGTACCTGGCGGGAGCGGCCGGACAGCGAGTTGCTCTCCGGCCTGGCACAGGTTCAGGGCGTGGTGGCGCAGGCCGATGCTGCTGTCCACGACTACGTGGCCATCCTGCGGGAACGAGGCCTCAGCTGGACCCGCATCGGCGAGGCGCTCGGCGTCTCGAAGCAGGCCGCGTGGGAACGATTCTCCGGCGAGGACTAAAGACGCGCCGGCGAAGCCCGGTCACCTGACGAAGATGCAGAAGATGTGCCCGGCCGGATCTGCCAGCGCGTACAGCGGCTCATCGGGGTCGTCCGTCCGGTCCAGCCGCACCTCACCGCCGAGCGCGAGAGCCCGGTCGCGCTGGCGGTCCAGCGTCGCCCGATCGGGGACGGTCATGTCCAGGTGGAGCTGCTGCGGCACGTCGGGCCGCGGCCAGGTAGTCGGGGCAAGCTCGTCAACCTGCTGGAAGGCCAGCTTCCGCGCGCCTGCTAAGTCGGTCAGCACCAGCCAGTCAGCGTCATCTGCGCCATGCGCTGGCGGCTCGTCGCCGGGCCGGTAGACCAGTCCGAGCAGCTCGCGGTAGAACTCGGCCAGGGACCGGGCATCAGTCGCGTCCAGGACCGTGTGCAGCAACTCGGGGCGGACGGCGGCGCCGTGGTCTGCCATGTCTGAAGCTCCTCGGGCGGGGTGCGTTACCTGTAGCTCACAATGCCGCATCAGGCTGCCCGGCATTGTGGCTTCTGTAACTACCGCGAAGCGTGCTATAGACGGCCTATGCGCAGAATGCAGGCCGGCGCGGTCGCCATCGCACTCAGCCTGCTGCTGGCAGGGACGGCCGGGTGCGCCTCGCGGACTGACCAGCTGGCCGCCATGACAGGAGCGCTGACGGACCACTATCTGCCGGATGGCCCGGACATGGGCAACGACGCCGAGCCTGTCGGAACGCACGAGCCTGAACTGGCCTACCTGTCCTCAGACTCGGTCCGCGAGATCACCGTGATCTCGGCCAGCCTCATCACGCTGCCGGGCTTCCGGGCACCGCGGCTGCTGAGCACCGGGATCGTCGCCGGGCGCTGCCCCGAGATGGTTACCGCGTTCCCGTCAGCGAACGGGCACTCGATTGCCGTGACTGTCAACGGCCATGCTTACCGGCCTGGCCCGATAAGCGGATATCAGCTGCAGATCGGCGCCGGGTGCGTTCCCCAGATTGTCTATGTCGTCGTGGCCACGTCGCCGGGTCAGTATGCAGTCGGCGGGCTCCGCATCCTCATCCGGCACGACGGCAAGCTGCAGATACTTGACTCCTACGACGGCGTTGATGTCTGGTTCTACGGCTCGGGCCCGTATCCGACGCCCCGGCAGGTGACCGCGGGCGCCAGAGCGGCGTTCGCTGAGCAGGTGGCGATGTTCCGTGCTTGAGCAGGCGCGGAGACGTCGATACCGACTAGTCAAATTTGAGCAGTCGTGTTTTACTGGCGCGGTGAACCCCACTCGCCTCTTCATTCTTGGCGCGCTCACCAAGCACGGCCCGATGTACGGCCACCAGCTCCGGCGGGACGCGCGCATGGACCGCACGGAGATGTGGTCCGAGGTCCAGCCCGGATCGCTGTACAGCGCGCTGCACCGGCTGGCGGCCGAGGGACTGATCGAGCCGCTACGTACCGAGCAGGACGGCCAGCTTCCGGCCCGGACGGTCTATGGCATTACCGCGGAGGGCCGCCGTGAGCTGCGTGTGCTGCGCGCCGAGGCACTGCAGGAGATCCGGCTGCAGCCAGACCCGGTCGACCTGGCCCTGGCCATGAGCGGCGACCTGAGCGAGGAGACGCTGCGCGGCTACATCGAGGACCGGATCCGCGTGCTGGCTGCACAGCACAGTCAGCTGGAGCACCAGCGGGAACGCGTCTGGCCTGACCAGACTGTCGCTGACGACCTGGTGGTCGAGCACGCTCGCCTTCGCGTCCAGGCAGAGCTGAGCTGGCACCAGACTGTGCTGGACCAGCTCGGCAAGCTCATGTCCGATAGTGATCGGACCGCGGCGCGGGCATGAGCATCCGGCCGCTCCGCTATCTGGGCGATCCGATCCTGCGCACGGCCAGCGACCCCGTCACGTGGTTCGACAAGGCGCTCGCCGTTCTGATCGAGGACCTGCTCGACACCGTCCGGGAGCCCGGCCGCGCGGGCCTGGCCGCGAATCAGATCGGCTCGGGCCTGGCCGCGTTCTCCTATAACGTGGACGGCCAGTTCGGTTACCTGATCAACCCGCGGATCGTCGAGCGATCCGGCGACCTGGACGGCGTGGAGGGCTGCCTGTCGATTCCGGGTGTGAGCGCGTTCCGGCGCCGGCCCGAGTCGGTGACCGCAATCGGCGTCAGCCTGGACCAGGAGCAGGTCGTCGTCGCCGGGACCGGTGAGCTCGCCCGCTGCCTGGAGCACGAGACCGATCATCTGCGCGGCGAGCTGTACATCGACGAGCTCGAGCCTGCTGAGCGGCGCCGGGTTATGCGGCAGATCAATGCCGAGCAGCTCACCAGCGGCGGGCCGCCGGCGGGCTGACCGGGCGGCGGCCGATCCCGATAGCGGAGCGGCCCGCACAATGATCTGATGCAGCCCGACAACGAGCAGCCGCTGACAGGCGGGAACGCCTCCGGCATCGTTACCCGCGCGGGTAACACGGTGCGCAAGGCGGCAGGCCCGTGGACTCCGGCGGTCGAAGCCCTGCTGGCGCACCTGCAGGCAGCGGGCTTCGACGGCGCCCCCGGCACCCTCGGCCGCGACGACCAGGGCCGGCATGTCCTCGAGTACGTGCCCGGCCCGATAGCCACGGACCTGCCGCCGCTCAGGCCGGACGAGCTGTACCGGGTCGGGACGCTGATCCGCGCGCTGCACGATGCGAGCGAGGGATTCCGGCCGCCGGCGAACGCTCGCTGGCAGGTGGTGATACCGCCCGATCGCGAGGACCTGATCTGCCACCACGACCTGGCGCCGTGGAACCTGGTACTCGCGAAGGACCGGTGGGTGTTCATCGACTGGGACGGTGCCGGGCCCGGCTCGCGCCTATGGGATCTGGCGTATTCAGTCACGGGGTTCGTCCCGATGGCAAACGGCGGAGACCCGGCTGCTGACGGTCCGCGGCTGCGGGCACTCGCTGACGGCTACGGACTCAGCGCCAGTCAGCGGGCCGAGCTGCCGCCGCTGATCGCAGCCCACACTCAGGGAATGTTCGACCTGCTGCGGAACTCAGCGCAGACCGGCAAGCAGCCGTGGGCCCGGCTGTATGCCGACGGGCACGGTGATTACTGGGGACCGGCGGCGGCCTATATCCGCCGCCATCTGCGCGTGTGGGAGCAGGCGCTCCGCCGCTGAGTCCTGGCAGTTGCGGTCAGGGCAGCGGCCTGCGGAAGCGCAGCTCGCGGAGAGGGAAGCTGTGTGAAATGTCGACCTTGACGGCGCCGTCGGGACTGAAGCCCGCAGCACGGTAGAAGCGCTGCGCCCGGATGTTCGTGTCCAGCACCCAGAGCGTGACCTCGGCGTAGCCGGCCCGCTCCAGGTGCCGCAGCGCCGCCGCCATCAGCGCGTGCCCGAGGCCCTCGCCCCAGGACTCCGGGTCCAGGTAGATGGCCTGGATCTCAGCAGCCGAATCAGGGTCGCTGTCCGCATCCCGGCTGCGGCCGATATCGGCGAACCCCGCCAGCTTGCCGTCGGCCCCGGCCACGACGAAACAGCCGCCGCGGGTCCAGTCGGCGTCCCTGATCCGCGCGACGCGATCATCGAGGCGGCGCGCGGGATCGAGGCTGTCGAGGTACTCCTGCGGTATCAGGCCGCTGTAACCGCCCTGCCAGGACCGCACGTGAATCTCCGCGATCCGCCCGGCGTCCTCGACGAGAGCTGGCCGAACGTCCACGCGGCGATTTTCCTGGTGTCGCGGGCGGGCTGGCAACCCGTTTCCGTTTACCGCGGTGTCTCGGGACGCTACATTCCGGTCGTGAGCACACCGCGAGGCCGTCGCCGCTCGCTGGCCGCCGTCTGGCGGCTGCTCCGCTGGCAGCCGGCGACGCATCCGCAGATCTGGAGCTTCGCCGTGGCCAGCGCGCTGGCGGTAATCGCGGTCGGCGCCCTGTTCTCACATCAGCGTGCACTTGCCGGGGTCGTCGCGGGCGGCGCGGTCCTGACAATCGCAACCGGCAGCGCGGGAAGCTATCGCCTCTCCAGGCGGCGGGACGCCACGACGTACGCAGACTGGCTGGCGACCCGGCCGCCACCGCGGCCGCCCGGTCAGCGCGACGGCCAGGAGCGCACGCGCTGACGCAGTTCCCGGCAGGCGTCAGGAACTGGCGCTGGCCAGCCGCCGGCGGCAGGCGAAGCCGTGCGGCAGCTTGTGGTACCAGCCGAGCTCGCGCTCGCCTTCCAGCCAGCACAGCAGGACAGGCTCGCCGTGCAGCTCGGAGGGGAAATCGAGCAGCAGCGGCGCGATCCCCTTCAGCTCGAGTCCCTCGTCGCTGAACCAGCCGAGCAGCTCGCTCAGCCTCGCCTGGTAGGCCTTCATCTCCGGCAGGCCGCCGAGCCGCGACGGCTCGCCCCCGGCTAGCGCAGCCTGCACCTCGACCAGGCTGGCCCGGATCTCGACAAGCTCGTCCGTGCGCGCCAGCAGCGCGGGCATCAGCCCTTCCGCCTCGGCGAGCGTGAAGGTCCGGTCCATAGCCGCAAGCCTGCCCGACCTGCCGGTCCCGGGCAACTGCCGGGTCAGCCGGCCAGCCAACCGTCAGGCCAGCCAACCGTCAGGCCAGCCAACCGTCAGGCCAGCCAGCCGGTCAGCCAGCCGTCCGCGCGGCCAGCCGGGCCGCCAGCAGCTCCGCAATCTGCGCGGCGTTCAGCGCCGCGCCCTTGCGCAGGTTGTCCCCGGCGACGAACAGGTCGAGCGCGCGGGGGTCGTCCAGGCTCTGGCGGACTCGTCCCACCAGGGTCGGGTCGGTGCCGGCGACGTCGGCCGGCGTCGGGTAGATCCCGCTCTCCGGCTCGTCCACGAGCACCACGCCCGGCGACTCGCGCAGCACCTGCTGCGCCTCCTCCCGCGTCACCGCACGGTCGAAGACCGCGTGCAGCGCGAGCGAGTGCCCGACGACCACCGGAACCCGCACGCAGGTGGCCGTGATCCTCAGCTCGGGCCTGCCGAGAATCTTCCGCGTCTCGTTGCGGATCTTGAGCTCCTCCGACGACCAGCCCTCTTCTCGCAGCGAGCCAGCCCACGGCACCACGTTCATCGCCAGCGGCGCGCCGAACGGGCCGCCGTCGCCGATGGCAGCCCGGATGTCGCCAGGCCGCTGGCCGAGCGTCCGGTTCCCGGCAGCCTTGGTCAGCTGGTCATACAGGGCATCCGAGCCTGCCTGGCCGGCGCCAGAGGCGGCCTGGTAGGACGCCGCGACGAGCTCCAGCAGCGTGAACGCGCGGTCGAGCGCGGCCAGCGCCACGATCATCGACAGCGTCGTGCAGTTGGGCACCGAGATGATGCCCTTCGGCCGGTCGAAGGCCGCGTCCGGATTGACCTCGGGCACAACGAGCGGCACCTCCGGGTCCATCCGGAAGGCGCCCGACTTGTCGATCACCACGACACCGCGCGCGGCGGCGACCGGCGCCCATTCCGCTGACACCTCGTCAGGCACGTCGAACATAGCCAGGTCGACGCCGTCAAAGACCTCAGGGCGAAGCGCCTGCACCTCCACGTCGCGGCCTTGCACTCGCAGCAGGCGCCCGGCGGACCTGGCCGAGGCCACCAGCCGGACCTCGCTCCACAGGTCGGCGCGCTCGGACACGATGGCGCGCATGACCGTGCCGACTGCGCCGGTCGCGCCGACGATGGCCAGGACCGGCCGGCCGTCCGCGCCGCTCACCGGCCCGTCCCCCCGTAGACGACTGCCTGCTCGCCGCCGTCGCCGAGATCGAAGGCCTCGTGCGCTGCCGACACCGCGACGTCAACGTCGTTCTGGTCCACCACGACCGAGATCCTGATCTCGGAGGTCGAGATCATCTCGATGTTCACGCCCGCCTCGGCCAGCGCGCCGAAGAACGTCGCGCTCACGCCCGGATGCGATCGCATGCCCGCGCCGACTACCGAGACCTTGCCGATGCGGTCGTCGTAGGTCAGCGAGTCGAACCCGACCTCCGCCTGCAGCTGGCCGAGCCGCGCCATGGCCGTGGGGCCGTCATCGGTGGGCAGCGTGAAGGAGATGTCCGTCCGGCCGGTCGCGGCCGCCGAGATGTTCTGCACGATCATGTCGATGTTGATGCCGGACTCGGCGATGGCACGGAAGATCCGGGCGGCCTCACCCACCTTGTCCGGCACGCCGACGACCGTGATCTTCGCCTCACCGCGGTCCTGGGCCACGCCGGAGATGATCGCCTGCTCCATCGCCTCGCCTTCCGTTTCGGCGCCTGCGTCGATGACCCAGGTGCCTTCCTTGTTGCTGAATGAGGAGCGCACGTGGATCGGCATCTGGTACCGGCGGGCGTACTCCACGCAGCGCAGCATCAGGACCTTCGTGCCGCAGGCAGCCATCTCGAGCATTTCCTCGTAGGAAATCGTAGGCAGCCGCCGGGCGCCGGGCACAATCCTCGGGTCGGCGGTGAAGACCCCGTCCACGTCGGTGTAGATCTCGCAGTAGTCCGCTCCGAGCGCGGCGGCGAGCGCGACAGCCGTGGTGTCGGAGGCGCCCCGCCCCAGCGTGGTGATGTCCTTGGTGGTCTGCGAGACCCCCTGGAATCCGGCAACGATGGGGATGGCGCCGTCGTCCAGCGCCGCCTGAATCCGGCCCGGCGTGATGTCGATGATTCTCGCCTTGCCGTGGGTGGAGTCGGTGATGACGCCTGCCTGCGACCCGGTGAAGGAGCGGCCCTGCAGGCCGAGGTTCGCGATGGCCATCGCCAGCAGCGCCATTGAGATGCGCTCGCCCGCGGTCAGCAGCATGTCCAGCTCGCGGCCGGGCGGCGCGGGACTGACCTGGTTCGCAAGGTCCCTGAGCTCGTCGGTCGTATCCCCCATGGCCGATACCACCACCACGACGGAATGCCCTGCCTTGCGGGTCGCGACAATCCGCTGAGCTACCCGCTTGATGCCGTCGGCATCAGCGACCGACGATCCCCCGTACTTCTGCACGACCAAGGCCACGGCTGCGCCTGCTCCTGTTCGCTGGCTGGCTCGCTGCCAGTCCGGGCCGGGCCACTGCACTGAGGCCGGCGAACTGGCCGGATCCCGAGTCTATCGAGGCGGTCGCCTGCTAGCGCGCTGCCGGTTCCTCGGCGACGTCAAGCCGGGCGTGCGCGACGACGGAATGCAGCGCCCGCAGCGCGGCCCCGCCGTGCGTCCCCCAGTGGTTGACGTAGGAGTACTGCCACCACCAGAGTGCCTCGGCTACTCGTCCTGCCTCGTGATGCTTGAGCCCGTGGACGAGGTCAGCTGCCACTGCGGCAAGATCATCAGAGAGCCGGAACGGGCTAGCCTGAGTATCGGCGAACGGATCGAAGACCTCTGCGTAGTCGTCGAACCCTGCGAGACGCTCAGCCAGGCCGGTGCGCAGCGCGTCCAGGTCCATTTCCGGGTCAGCCCCGACGTCCGGCTCCCAGTTGCTCGGCAGGATGACATCCTTGCTGGCTCCGAGCTGGGCCCCGGCCAGCATCATCTGGGCAATCTCGAGTAGCAGCAGCGGAACTGTCTCCTCCGCGCCCGCACCCAGGGCGACCGCGGTGACGCCGTCGAGAAAGTCCCTGGCATTGGCAGCGATCCGGTCGGCCAGCGGCCGCCACTCCTCGGCGGGCTGGCCGGGTGACAGATCAGTGCCCCGGCGTCCGGCGGGTGTCGCCGGCCTGCCCGGTGACTCAGACATCTAGCAGCCTCCGTCCCTCGAATGCCCTGCCCAGCGTTACCTCATCGGCGTACTCAAGCTCGCCCCCGACCGGCAGGCCGCTGGCAGGCCTGGTAACCCGCAGGCCTGCCGGCTTGATCAGCCGGGCCAGGTAGGTCGCGGTTGCCTCGCCTTCCAGATTCGGGTCGGTCGCCAGGATGATCTCGGTCACCGCGCCGTCGGCCAGTCTGGCCATGAGCTCCCTGATCCGCAGATCATCGGGACCGACGCCGTCGATCGGGCTGATCGCGCCGCCGAGAACGTGATACCGGCCGCGGAACTCGCGGATCTTCTCGATCGCCGCGACATCCTTGGGCTCCTCGACGACGCAGATCACCGACAGGTCGCGGCGCACGTCCTTGCAGATCCGGCACTCGTCAGCCTCGGCCACGTTGAAGCAGACCCGGCAGAACTTGACCTTCTCGGTCACCTCGATCAGGACGGCCGCCAGCCGCTTGATGTCCGCGGGATCGGCGGACAGCAGGTGAAAGGCAATGCGCTGCGCGCCCTTCGGCCCGACTCCGGGCAGCAGGCCGAGCTCCTCGATGAGGTCCTGAACGACACCTTCATACACAGCTGTCGTGCCTCAGTTCCCCGGGCCGGGGCGGTCATCGTCCGCCTCGCCGGCAGGCGGCTCAGGCTGACCGGGCGCCTCGACCGCGCCGGGCACGCTGGGCGAGCCGCCGCCGAGCAAGCCGCCCAGATCGGGCACACCGGGCATCCCGCCGACGCCGCCGAGCCCGGCCGCGAATGGCGCCATCGTCTCCTGCTGGAGGTCGTCGACCGCCCGGCAGGCATCGCGGTACGCGGCCAGCACAAGGTCGGCAATGGACTGCGCTGAATCCTGCGGATCGGCTGCGTCGATAGCCGCGGCATCGATTGACAGGTCAACCAGCTCACCCTGGCCGTTGACGACGGCACGGACCAGGCCGCCGCCAGCCGTTCCCTCGACCTCGGCCTCGGCAAGCTCCTGCTGCGCGTTCATCAGCTGGCTCTGCATGGCGGAGGCTGCCGCCAGCAGCTGCTGCATATCGAGCTGGCCACCAGGCTCCACGCGACCTCCCACGGATTGATTGGGCAGACAACCCGAGCCTACGGCCTCGGCTACGCGGCGGCACGTCGCGGGCGGTGTACCGCAGCGTCACGGGCGTGGCGCGTCAGGGGCCGTCGAGCTCCTGGATGACCCGCCCGCCCAGCTCTCGCTCGATCAGGCCGGTCCCGGTCAGCACATCGGGAGCGGGCAGGTCCGTGGGCTCCGGCTCGCTCTCGGCGTCCTGCGCAAGCACCGGGCCGGGCGGCCGGTCCTGCTGGCTGCCTGCCGGCTGCGAGCGCCGCGGCGCCCCCCGGTCGCCGTTGCCGTCAGCTGGCGATGGCGTACCCCGGCTCTCGGGCTGACGAGCTGGCGGCGGAGGTGATGAGCCCGTTCCCGCCCCGATGTCAGCACCGGCCGCGCCGGCAGTCACCACAACGGTCTTGATCTGCGGCGTCAGCCCGAACAGGTCAGCCAGGACCTGGCCGAGATCCTTGTCGTAGCCGCCCGCTACGAAACCCTTGGCCATGCCGGCCTGGGCAAACGCAAGCGTCAGCTGACCGTCGGAGAACGAGTCGACGGTCGCGTTGCTCAGCTGGATCCAGGCGACGCGCTTCTTGCCCTGAACCGCTTCAAGTACGTCGGGCCACCGTGCCCGCAGTGACTCGGTATCGGACGGCGGGCCGGACTGGGCCGAGACCGGCGGCGCGGCCGCTGGCGGCTGCGACGCGGGCGGCTGCGGCGCCCGGGCCTGCGGCGCGGGGGCCGGAGCCCGGACGGGGGCGGCGGGCCCGGCCGGTCCGCCCGTCTCCGCGCGGGCCGCGGGAGCCTCCGGGGCTGGCGCGGGAGCCTCCGGCCTGGTCGCCGCGGCCTCAGGGGCTGCTGCCGCAGCATCCCGCGCCCGCGCTGTCCCGGCGCGCGGCGGCTGCGGCATGCGGTCACCGCCAGCGGCGCCAGGCGCGCGCGCCTCAGGCCGCGGGCCTGCGCTCAGGCGCCGCTCCAGGTGGTCGAGCCGCTCAGCCAGCGCGGCAGTGTCCGTGCCGCTCGCCGGCAGGAGCACCTGGGCGCACATCAGCTCGAGCAGCAGCCGGGGCGAGGTCGCGCCCCGCATCTCGGTCAGCCCGGCGCTGATGACCTCGGCCGCCCTGGTCAGCCGCGCCTGGCCGAACGCGGCTGCCTGACCGCTCATCTGCTCGAGCCGGTCGGCCGGCGCCTCGATCAGCCCGGTTGACCCGGCGCCGGGGACCGCGCACAGCACGATGAGGTCGCGCAGCCGGTCCAGCAGGTCGGCGGCGAACCGGCGGGGATCGTGCCCGGCCTCCACCACGTGATCGATGGCGTGGAAAACGGCGGCACCATCCCCGGCCGTGAACGCCGCGATGACCTCGTCCAGCAGCCGGTCATCGGTGTAGCCGAGCAGCGCGATGGCCCGGTCGTAGCGCAGCCCGTCCTCCTCCGAGCCCGCCACCAGCTGGTCGAGCACCGACATGGCGTCCCGCACCGAGCCGCCGCCGGCCCTGATCACGATCGGCAGCACCGACGGCTCGTACGGCACCTTCTCGCTGGCCAGGATCTGCTCCAGGTGCTCGCGCAGCACTGCCGGCGGCACCAGCCGGAACGGGTAGTGGTGCGTCCGGGACCTGATGGTCGCGATGACCTTCTCCGGCTCGGTGGTCGCGAACACGAACTTCAGGTGCGGCGGCGGCTCCTCCACCAGCTTGAGCAGCGCGTTGAAGCCCTCCCTGGTGACCATGTGAGCTTCGTCGATGATGTAGATCTTGTAGCGGCCTGCCACCGGGGCGTAGAAGGCCCGTTCGCGCAGGTCGCGGGCATCGTCGACGCCGCCGTGCGAGGCCGCGTCGATCTCGATCACGTCGATGCTGCCGGGTCCGGCCGGGGCGAGCGAGATGCAGGACGCGCAGACGCCGCACGGATCGGGCGTCGGCCCCTGCTCGCAGTTGAGCGAGCGGGCCAGGATCCGGGCACTCGAGGTCTTGCCGCAGCCGCGCGGCCCGCTGAACAGGTAGGCATGGTGCACCCGGCCGCTGCGCAGCGCCTGCCGGAGCGGCTCGGTGACGTGGTCCTGTCCCTTGACCTCGGCGAATGTTGCCGGGCGGTACCTGCGGTAGAGCGCCAGGGGCGCGGCGGGCGGAGCGTCGCCTGTCATGACCTCATCCTCGCCGGCATTTCATCGCCGGGACGGTAGAAAAGGACCCCCCGCACACCCGACAGAGCCCGCGTACCCTTGCTGCCTTCCGGCCCTGGGGGGGTTGGCGGGATGAACGCCGTGCGAGGGGTCTGGGAGCCAGTGTAGTCATGGCCGGAGACTGCGGGCCGCCAGACCATGATCTCGTAAGATCGCACGGGTCATAGGCCACGCTTTCTTACGAGATAACGCTACAGGCGGGGAATCTCAGCGATCCGGTAGCCGACGCCCGGCGTGGTCGCGATCACCGGCGGGTCGCCGAGCTTGCGCCGGAGCCTGCCGATCGTCACGGTCACGGTGTTGGTGAACGGGTCAGCGAACTCGTCCCAGACCTGCTCGAGCAGGTCCTCGGCCCGCAGGAAAGCCGGGCTGGCGCGCAGCAGCGCCTCCAGGACGCCGAATTCCTTCACCGACAGGTCAAGCTGGCGGCCGTCGCGGGCGGCCGTGCGCCGCACCGGATCGAGCTCAACGCCCCCAGCCCGCAGGATGCGGCCGCGGGCCGTCGGCTGGCGGCGCGCCAGCGCCCTGATGCGCAGCACCAGCTCGGGGAAGTGAAATGGCTTGGCCAGGTAATCGTCGGCACCGAGAGCCAGGCCGCTCACCCGGTCGCCGGGCGTTCCCGCCGCGGTGAGCATCAGCACCATTACCCGGTCCCCGGCGTCGGTGATCATCTGGCAGAGCGCGTCCCCGTGTATGCCGGGCAGGTCGCGGTCGAGCACGACCACGTCGTAGCCGTTCACGCCGAGCTTGGCCGCCGCCTCCAGCCCGTCGTGGGCGGCATCCACCGCCATCCCCTGATCGCGCAGGCCCTCGACGAGCACGTCGGCCAGCGACCGGGAGTCCTCGACCACCAGGACCCTCATCCCGGCGCCCCGGTGAGCGCCGGCGACTGCGACGGGCCCGGCGGAAGCCCGGGCCGCGGCAGCGGCAGCGTGATGACCGCCTCGAGCCCGCCGCCCGGCTGCGCGGTCAGGTCAAGGCCGCCGCCATGCGCTGCGGCGATCGCCGCCACGATCGACAGCCCGAGCCCGGATCCGGTCCCGGAGCCGGTGCGGTCCGCACCGAGCCGCCGGAACGGCTGCGCCAGCTGCGCGACCTGCTCCTGGCGCAGGGTGGCACCCCCGTTCGCCACGACGAGCCGGGCGGTCCCGTCGGCCGCGGCCGCTGACACGCTGATCCAGCCTCCGGCCTCGTTGTGCACGATGGCATTGTCGATGACGTTCGCGACCATCCGGCTGATCAGGGCCGGGCTCCCGGCTACCAGGACGCCACCGGGACTGGTCTCGCACCGTACGGTCAGCTCCCGCGCAGCCACCGCAGCCGCGCGGGCGGCGAGCGCGCCGGCGGCGAGATCGGCGACCGAGAACGTCGCGGTGTCCGGGAGTGCCCCGTGCTGGGCACGAGCCAGCGCCAGGAAGCCCTCGAGCAGTTCGTCGACCTTGTCGAGCTCGGCTTGCAGGCGCGCCGCGAGCGCCGTCGTCTGCGCCGGGATCGGCTCCGGCTTGGCCATCGCGACGTCCAGGGACGCCCGCATGGTGGCCAGCGGCGTGCGCAGCTCGTGGGAGGCATTGGCGACGAACCGGCGCTGCGCCGCGAACGCGCCCTCCAGCCGCGCCAGCAGCTCGTCGATGGTGTCAGCCAGCTGCTTCAGCTCGTCGTCCGGGCCGGTGAAGGCAAGCCGCTCGTGCAGGTTGTCCTCCGAGATCCGGCGGGCGGTCGCCGTGATGGTCCGCAGCGGGCGCAGCGCGTGCCCCGCCATCAGCCACCCGAGGGCGGCCGAGGCCGCGGCCATGATCGCGAGCGCGATCAGCGACCCGATCAGCAGCCCGTGGGTCAGCGACGAAGCCTGGCTGTGCTGCGCCGCGGCTAGCTGCGACTCCAGCTGCGCGATCCGACTGTCGGCGTTCGCCAGCGCGCTCTGGCTGCCGGCTGCGTTCTGACCGCCGGCCGCGCTCGCCTGCACCGCGTGCCTGCTCGACCCGACGGACGCCACGCCGCTGGCGATCGCGAGCAGGACCGCGCCGGACAGCAGGAACAGCGCGCCGTACAGAAGGGTCATCCGCGACCGCACCGTGCGGCGCAGCCGGAACGGCCGGCCGGTCACGCCCGCCAGTCGCATGCTCACCCGTCGCCTTCGCCGGAGCTCCGCCCGGACTATGCCGCCTGACCAGCCATCACGCTGGTCCTGACCCTTACAGGATGGCCGGCCGGACCTAACGGCGAAATAACAACAGCGCTTCTGCCGGTGTTAGCGGCGTCCCCCTACAACCAGGTCAGGACCTACAACCAAGACCTGGACGGGAACGTGGAAGCAACAATCTCAGTCGCCCGCCTGCGGAAGCGGTTCGGGGCGACCACCGCGCTGGACGGGATGAGCTTTATCGTCCGGCCGGGGCACGTCACCGGATTCGTCGGACCCAACGGGGCAGGCAAGTCCACCACGATGCGGGTAATTCTCGGCCTCGACTCGCCCGATGACGGAACGGCGCTTGTGTGCGGCCGGCCCTACGCGAGCCTGCCGGAGCCAATGCGCCTGCTCGGGTCGCTGCTGGACGCAGCCGCGCTGCAGCCGAGCCGCAGCGCGCGCAATCACCTGCTCTGGCTGGCCCACTCGCAGGGCCTGCCGGCCAGCAGGGTCGATGCGGTGCTCGAGGAGGCGGGCCTGCAGGACGTGGCGAGGCGCAAGGCAGGCGGCTTCTCGCTCGGCATGCGGCAACGGCTCGGCCTGGCGGCGGCGATGCTCGGTGACCCGCAGGCGCTCATGCTCGACGAGCCGTTCAACGGCCTGGACCCCGAGGGCATTGCCTGGATGCGCGGCTTCCTGCGATCGCTGGCCGGGCAGGGCCGCGCGGTGCTGGTGTCCAGCCACCTGATGAGCGAGCTGCAGGACACCGCTGACCACCTGGTGGTCGTCGGTCGCGGCCGGGTTGTCGCCGACACCAGCGTGGCGGACCTGCTCGCGGCCGCGTCCGGGGACCGGGTCATGCTGCGCACGGTCAGGCCAGCGGAGGCGGCGGCGGCGCTGGCCCGTGCGGGCGGCTCGGTCGCCGGTGCAGAGGGGGGGGACGGGGACGCGCTGATCGTGACCGGGCTGGCGGCGGGCGACGTGGTGGGGGCGCTCAGCCGCGACGGGGTGCCGTTCTCCGAGGTCTCTGGCCACCGCGCCACTCTGGAGCAGGCCTATCTCGAGCTGACCAGGGATCAGGTGGACTACCGTGCCCAGACTGCCGGGGAGGTGCCGGCGTGACCGCCCGCACCGCGGTGCGCCGCTCCGGGCCGGCGGTGCCGGCATCCGGACTCGTGCCTGTCCTGCGGGCGGAATGGACGAAATTCCGGTCGGTGCGCGGCTGGGTGATCGGCATGATCGTTGCCGCCATCCTGACCGTGCTCGTCGGCGTCTTCGCTTCCGGGAACGCCAGCATTGGCTGCGGCTCCAGTCCGAACGGGCCGCAGCTGACCGGGAAGGCGTGCCTGCCCTACATCCCGATCGGCCCTGGCGGCGAGGCTGTTTCTGACAGCTTCTACTTCGTTCATCAGCCGCTGGCCGGAAACGGCAGCGTCACCGTGCGCGTGACGGGGCTGTCCGGCCGGCACTCCGACGGCAACAGCCAGGTCTCGGCGGCCGGCCAGGTGCCGGCGATGACGCCAGGGCTGGTGCCCTGGGCCAAGGCCGGGATCATCATCAAGGCCAGCACGAAGCAGGGCTCGGCCTACGCCGCGATGATGGTGACCGGCAGTCACGGCGTCCGGATGCAGGACAACTACACCGGCGACATCGCCGGGCTGCCGGGAGCCGTCTCTGCGGCCTCGCCGCGATGGCTGCGCCTGACCAGGTCGGGGGACACGGTCAGCGGCTACGATTCAGCGGACGGCCGGCACTGGGTACTGGTCGGCACGGCCACCCTGGCCGGGCTGCCGGTGACCGTCCAGGGCGGGCTGTTCGCCACCTCGCCGCAGTACCTCAAGATCCAGCCGTTCTTCGGCGGAGCCAGCATTCAGTCCGGCGCGAGCCAGGCAACCGGGATCTTCGACGACGTCAGCCTGCACGGCGGCTGGCCGGCCGACCGGTGGGCGGGCCTGGCGATCGGGGGCGGCAACCGGGCCGATTATCCGGCGCAGGGCGGCGGCTATCGCCAGGCTGGCGGCCAGATCACCGTAACCGGGTCGGGCGACATCGCGCCGGCCGTGACCGGGCCGGGCGGCGGCTTCCCGAGCTCGACCATCGAGCAGAGTCTGGCGGGCATTTTCGCCGGGCTGATCGCGGTCGTCGTCGTGGCGGCGATGTTCGTGACCACGGAATACCGGCGCGGCCTGATCCGCCTGACCCTGGCCGCGACACCGCGGCGCGGCCGGGTGCTGGCGGCCAAGGCGATCGTCGCCGGTGCGGTGGCATTTGTCGCGGCGCTGGCTGCCTCGGTCCTGTGCGTCATTCTCGGGGTCCCGCGGCAGCGCGCCGAGGGCCTGTACATCCTGCCGGTCTCCGGCCTGACCGAAGCCCGCGTATTCCTCGGCACCGCGGCCATGGTCGGGCTTGCCGCCGTGCTCGCCGTCGCCCTCGGCTCGATCCTGCGCCGGAGCGCCGCGGCAGTGACGGCGGCAGTCGTCGTCGTGGTACTGCCGTTCCTGCTCGCCGTCGCCGTGCTGCCGGACGGGATCGCGAACTGGGTACTGCGGCTGACCCCGGCGGCCGGCTTTGCCATCGAGCAGAGCATTCCGCACTACTCGCAGGTCAGCACGGCCTACTCGGCAGCTGGCGGGCAGTATCCGCTGCCGCCGTGGGCGGGTTTCGGCGTGCTGTGCGCCTGGACAGCGGCGGCGCTGGGCCTCGCGTTCGTGCTGCTGCGCCGGCGGGACGCGTGACCGGCGTGCCGCAGGCCGCCCTGGCTCATCGGTCGCGCGCAGCAGCGGGGAGGAACCTCATGACGCGGGTGCTGCACGCCGAGTGGACGAAGCTGCGCACCACCACGGGCCCGGCCTGGCTGCTCGGGGCGGTGGTCCTGCTCACCGCCGCTATCGGTCCCGCGGCTGCGGCCGCCACCCGCTGCCCGGCGGGCCTGACCTGCGCGGTAGATCCGGTGAAGCTCAGCCTCACAGGCGTGCAGGCAGGTCAGGCTGTCGTGGCCGTGCTCGGGGTCCTGGTTGTCTCCGCGGAGTACAGCACCCGGATGATCCAGGTAACGCTGGCGGCCGTGCCGCGCCGAGGTGCCGTGCTCGGCGCCAAGGCTGCCTGCGTGGCCGGGCTCGCGCTGCTAGCCGGCGCGCTCGGGGTCGCGGCGTCGATCCTGGCCGGGCGGCTCATCCTGCCCGGTCACGGGTTCGCGGCCGCCCGCGGCTTCCCGGTGTTCTCGCTCAGCGACGGCCTGGTCCTGCGGTCGGCGGCCGGCTCGGTGCTGTATCTCGGACTGATCGCGCTGCTCAGCGCTGGCATCGCGGCCCTGGCTCGCGACTCGGCCGTGGCCATCGGCGTGACGCTCGGGCTGGTGTACCTGTTCCCCGTCGTCACCGCGCTGATCAGCAACGCGACCTGGCAGCGCCGCCTGGAGCGGTACACGCCCATGGCCGGGCTGAATATCCAGGCAACGACCGGACTGCGGAGCCTGCCGATCTCGCCGTGGGCTGGCCTCGGCGTGCTGGCCGCGTGGGCGGCCGCTGCGCTGCTGGCGGGCGGCCTGATGCTCCGGCTGCGCGACGCGTGACTGGCTGCGCGACGCGTGACCGGCTGCGCGACGCGTGACCGGCTGCGCGACGCGTGACCGGCTGCGCGACGCGTGACCGGCTGCGCCGGGGCCGGCCGGTCACGCCCACGCAGCCGTCCGCTGCGGCTCGCCGTAGATCGCCGCGAGCAGCTTGGCGCGCGGGTCTTCGGCCGCGTCCACGGTGGCCTCGGTCCAGCCGCGCACCTCCGGAACACTGCCCGTGCGACTCGCAGCAGCACGCGGCTGCGCGCCGGGAGCCTGACACTGAGCCACCAGTACAAACCGGGCCGGGAAGGCGCTGCGCTGCGTCAGGCAGGCGCCGTTCGCTGGTTACGCGTAACATATCGCCATGAGTGACGTCCGGGACTGCGAGCAGTGCGGTACCCGGTTCACGCCCCGGCGGGAGCACGCGCGGTTCTGCTCAGCGCGCTGCCGCGTCGCCTGGAACCGCGCGGACCGTGCGCACCACGCCACCGACGACAGCGCGTTGTCCTGGGCGATCACCGCCATGACTGACACAACCGACCGGCTGCCGAAGGTCGCGGGCCTGGACCGGCCGCGCGCGTTCGCGGTCATCAGCGAGGCCGTGTGGTGGGTCACGATCGTAGATGCCAACCTGGTGCGGTATCACCCCGACGCCTATGACAGCGAGCTCGGCAGCAGAACAAAAGCTGACCGGCTCCTCATCGAGGAGACGCTCGCCGGGCTCCGGTTCGTCCGCAACCAGATCGGCCACGACCTTGACCACGCGAACTTCATCCGGCCGGGCGGCCAGGTAGCCGACTCGAGCCGGGTGCGCGGCTGGGCCTGGACGTCACTCCCCGAGCCGACCGGCAGCTCACTGTCACCGCGCAGCCTGGAATGGGAGCTCGGCCGATATCGCGCCTATCAGGCTCAGCTGGCCGGGCGGCCCGTCGAGACGACATTCAGGTGCGCGGCGTCGTTCCTGAACGTTGCCGCCGCCGGGATCACCGTCCCCGCCGACGTCCGCGCACTGGACTAGCGGCGGCCCGGTCTAGTCCTGTGCTGGCACGGCGACGCCTTCGGCATCGAGGCAGGCAGGATCACAGATCGCGGCGGCGATGCGGCTGAGGAAGGAGCGAACTGTCGAGGCGGCCACCCGGTGCAGCAAAGCCCGGTCAAGTATCCCGCCCGCAGTCCCGGCGGGCGAGCCGTAGACGCCTTCCAGGCCGACGAGCGTCGCGTCGTCGCCGTCTGCCACGAGGGTAATGTCGGCGTCCAGGACAGGGAACAGTCGCTCCGTGGCCCCGGTCGCCTCCCAGCGCAGGGTGAAGACGGTCACCTGGCCGTGCCGCACCGGCTCCCGGACCTGCACGCGCACGAGCTTGGACAGACCCGGTACCGGGCCCACCGGGCCTATGCGGGCGATCCCCTCGCCCCAGGCGGCGTAAGAAGCGCGAATCAGCGAGCTGGTACCGAATAGGTGCTCCAGCCGTGCTGTTGCAACCGCGACGCTCACGTCGGCTCGCACTTCGTCGCCGACAAACATTCCGCCAGTAGAGCCGGCCGGGATGCCCGGCGGCACAGTCGTTGGTCCCGGTAACCGTGCCAGAAGTCCCGATAAGGACACAACGACGCCCTGCCTTGCCGCTGCGCCGCCGGCCAGCTGCCGGAGTCGTGGTCAGCCTCACGAGGACGTTCGTGCCGTTGCCGGGCGATATCGGGCGCTGCTCCGGACAGACCGGAGGGATGATCCTGAGCTGACGACGGAAGCTGGTGAGAGGCGTGAGCCCGGGCCGGATTACCCTGCGCCGGCACCTGGCCGCTAGCAGCACTCTGGCGGGACGGGCCCGATGCTCAGGCGACTCCGCGTACCGGCAGCAGCCCCGTTCCCAGCGCGGGCTCGGCGGCCTGCTCAGCAGCAGGAAAGTACAGGCAGCCGCACAGCTCGGTGACGAGCTGCCGGACCCAGCGCATCCGGTCGGCTGCTGCCTCCGGGTGGTCGCCGAATTCCTGCGCCACGCGGCCGGAGCAGCGCGCCGGACCGAGCTCGCGGAGGGTGCGCCCGATCGCTTCTGTGACTGCCTCAGCGGTCGGGGCGTCCGACGGCTGCAGCGGCGAGGCGAATAGGGCCTCACATACTGCCTCGTTCGGGTTCAGCCGGGTCACGCGAAGCCTCCAGGTGGGGGATACGGAATCGGGCGCCACTGCACGGCGCCATGCCATCCGCCAAACACTGGACGTTAGATGGAGTCCTATGCGGTTTCCGTTGCGTGATCCCCGTCACAGCGGCGGGCTGGCGGCTGACGCTGCGGCCAGCCAAGCGCGTCGAATACGGCGACGGGGTCTAGGTAGTCCCGCCAGTGCACGACTTGCCCGTCGCGGATGGTGAGGACCGAGATGAAGCGGTTGTGGTAGGGATTCCCGGTGGCGACGGCATGCCCATGCGAGGCGTACTCGAGTATCGCGACGCCCTTGACCGCATCGTGGTAGACGGCCAGGTCGGAGCAGCGCTCCAGGACCATCCTGGTGCCGTAGGGGCGGTACAGCTCAGCGATCGCGGTGCGGCCGTGGACGCGGGCCGGGTAGCCGGGAGTTCGTACCACGTACTCGATGACGATGTCCTCGGCGAGCAGGTCGACGAAGTGGCCGGGACCGGCCAGGCCGTCCAGTCCCTGCTCGATGATCCGGAAGAACGGGTCGAGGGCCGCGAAATCCGCCAGGTTAGCGATGGGAGTCTTCATGAATCCATGATCGGCCAATGCTGCGGCCCGGAGGCCGTCGCCCGCCTTCGGCCATGGCGAATCTGGACCGGTAGCCTCGGCCTATGGGCAGGCCCGATCAGCGGTCGCGCGGCGCCCGGGCCGCGCGCCTCGCCCGCGCCGGGGCGGACTGGCTGATCGACGGCGCTAGCGCGGATCCCGCGGACCCGTCCCTTTACCACGGGCTTGCCGGCGTGGTCCTGGCGCTGAACGAGGCACACCAGCACCTCCGCGACGGCCGCTACCACCAGGCCGTCACACGGGGTGCGGATGCGCTGAGTGCCCAGGTAGACAGCATTGAGGACTGCTCGCTGTACTTCGGGCTCGCCGGCATCGCGTTCGTGTTGCGAGTGCTTGGCCGGGACGCAGCCGCAGACCGGGCGCTGACCCGTATCCGGTCTCGCTTCGACGGGCAGCGCTGGAACGAGACGTTCGAGCTGTTCACGGGCAATGCCGGGATCGGGCTGGGCGCGCTGCACGCGGGCGATCTCGACCTGGCCGTCATTGCGGTGACCCCGTACCTCACGACGGCTGACAGGACTGCTGGCGGCGTCAACTGGGCGGTACGACCGTCGCCGGCCCGATCGCACCACATCGCGCACGGCACCCTGGGCATCGTGTATGCACTGGCCTCGATCGGCCACGCGGCCGGCCTGCCGGACATGATCGAGATGGCGCTGGACGGGGCAGCCGACGTCGTTGGCAGGAACGAGGCCGGCCCGGATGGCTTTCTCGTCCCGCACTCCGATCCGCCGCACCGGCCCGACCTCATCGAGCGCTACAGCTACGGCTGGTGCAACGGCCCGGCCGGCGACGCCCAGGTGTTCCGCCTGCTCGCTCAGCTAACCGGAGATACGGCCTGGACCGCTCTTGCTGACCGCTGCTGGCAAACCGTCCGGTCGTCGGGACTCCCGCGTCGCATCCGCCCCGGATTCTGGGACAACAATGCCCGGTGCTGCGGAACCGCTGGCGTCCTCGCCCTCGCCTGCGATCGCATTGTCGAGTGCGGAGATGGCTTCGGATTCTCAAACGTGCTGGTCGACGACCTTGGGGCGCGTGCCATCGTCGACGACGCCGGTGCGCGCTGGTCCAACCACGAGCAGCGGGCCGTCCCGAGCGACCTCGAGCCACGCGCCGGATGGGCGATGGGAAACGCCGGCGTCATCCGCGAACTGCTCCGGTACGCGCGGCTCAGCGAAGGCGGCACCGCCGGGTACGCGGTTTCCTGGCCCGATCACCCAGTCACGGGCCACACAGAGTCCTGCAAAGAAATCCCGGCAGCCGGTGTCGGATCGGGTCGGAGGCGTTCGTAGCAGGAGTGGGCGGGCGCCCGCGAGGGGCGCCACAGATTCACAGGAGATGAGCCGAGATGCAGTACCTGGTTTCCGTGATCAACGACACGGCCAGCCTCGCCACGCCGGACGAGATGGCTGCCATTGACGTGTTCAACGACAGGCTCCAGGCGGAGGGTCACTGGGTCTTCGCCGGCGGCCTCGCAGCGCCCAGCTCGGCCACCGTCATCGACAACCGGGGGGAGGCGGCGATGTTCACCGACGGGCCCTTCGTGGAGTCGAAGGAGTACCTCGTCGGCTTCTGGATCATCGAGGCTGCCGACCTCGACGTGGCGCTCAAGCTCGCCGCCGAGGGGTCGAGGGCCTGCAACCGGAAGGTCGAGGTGCGGCCGTTCCAGTGAGCATGGTCGACGTCCAGGAGGCGATCACCCAGGCTCACTACGAGGAGTGGGCTCGGGTCGTCGCCGCCCTGACCAGGCGTTTCGGCGACCTCGACATCGCCGAGGAGGCTACGGCCGAGGCGTTCGCGACCGCCGTCGCGCGGTGGCCGGCCGACGGTATACCCGCTAATCCCGGCGCCTGGCTGACCACCACTGCCAACCGCAAGGCCATCGACCGGATCCGGCGCGAGAACAAGCGCGGCGACAAGCAGAAGGAGGCTCAGATGCTGCACGACGACGACCCGCCCGAGCCTCTGGGCGCCATCGACGACGAGCGGCTCCGGCTGATCTTCACCTGCTGTCACCCGGCCCTCGCGATGGAATCCCGCGTGGCGCTGACGCTGCGCATGGTCGCCGGCCTGACCGTGCCCGAGATCGCCCGTGCCTTCCTGGTGCAGGAGCCCACCGTAGGGCGGCGAATCACCCGCGCGAAGGCCAAGATCAAGGCGGCTCGCATTCCTTACCGGGTGCCGTCTGCAGAGGATCTCCCGGGCCGCGTCTCCGGCGTACTCGCGGTCCTTTTCCTCCTCTTCAACGAGGGCTACCTGGCGACCGGCCCCGGCACCGATCCCGTACGTCACGACCTGACCGCCGAGGCGATCCGGCTCACGCGCCTGATCCGTGTCCTCATGCCGGAGGACGGTGAGGTGGCCGGACTGCTGGCGCTGATGCTCCTCACCGAGGCCCGGCGGAGCGCCCGCCTTTCTGCGAGCGGTGAGCTGGTCACCCTCGATGACCAGGACCGCGGGGCCTGGGACGTCGCGCTGATCGCCGAGGGTCACCGGCTGGTGCGCGAGCGCCTGGCCGCCCGGGTGGCCCCTGGTCGTTACCAGATCCTCGCGGCGATCAACGCCGTGCACACCTCCGCCCGCAACGTCAGAGACACAGACTGGTCGCAGGTCGTCGCCCTCTACGACCAGCTCGCCGTCCTCGACCCGTCGCCGATCGTCGCCCTCAACCGGGCCATCGCGGTCGCTGAGCTCGACGGCCCGGAGGTGGCGCTGGCGGCCGTCGACCGCCTTGAGGACAAGCTGGGCGGCTATTACCTCTTCCATGCGACCCGCGCCGACCTGCTGCGCCGGCTGGGCCGCGGTCAGGAGTCGCGCGCGGCATACGACAGGGCCATCGAGCTGACTGGCAACACCGCCGAGATCGCCCACATGACACGGCGCCGCGACCAGCTAGGAGCGGGAGAGCTGAGCCCGAAATGGGACTAGCGACGGGTTGCCAGGACGCCATTGCCGGGCTCGAGTCAGGCGGACATCGGCGTCGAGCGACCGCCAGCTGCCACGGCCGGGCAACGGTCGGTTCGGTGCCACGTCTACGAGGCCCTCGGTTCCGAAGAGCCGCTACCTGAGAGGACCTTGCTGCAGAACGCCCGTCTGCGCCCCGGTTGCGATGCAGGGCCAATGATCGGGGTGAGGGACGTCACGGCGGTCGCTGGTCTGCCACAACGCGACGGAGCTGGCGTCGCCCAAGCTCGTGTGCCTGGGTATCAGGGGTTGTCGGGTCGCCTGGAAGCCCGAAGCTGAGGAAAGAGAGACCGAACAGAGCTGCCCAGGCTCGCGCCCGATGCCACATGGCTGGAGATACCTGACGGTAGGCAGACCAGAAGTCGCCATGCACGTCGAGGTCGAACAGCCACCACAGAGCGGCAAGGTCAGCCGCTGCGTCGCCGGCGGTCACGTCACCCCAGTCCAGCACTGCGCACAGGTGTCCCTGGCTGACCAGCACGTTACGCGGATGGAGGTCACCATGGATCCAGACTCGCTCGGTCGCAGTTGCTGCCAGGAGTCCGGCGTTGAAGAGACCAACTGCTTCGGCTATCAGAGGCTCGTCCCCGCTCGTCAGTGGCTGCTCAGCCCACATCGTCACAGCCGCTTGACACGACGCGAGGGGACCACCGCGGGCAGGGTTGGGCGCAACGTCTTCGGGCGCCGGCACGTGCAGGGCCGCCAGGAAGGCGCCAAGCGCTCGCGCTTCTCGGGGAGCGGGGGCGCCGAGGCAGCACTATCGCCCTCGAACCACGGAACGACACTCCAGGGCCAGGGGAACTGGGTGCTGGGAACGCCGACGATCACCGGCGCTGGGACCGGCAGCGGAAGTCCGGGCGCTAGGACCGGAAGCCAGCGCTGCTCGTGCCGGTGAAGGTCGACCGCGACCGCGCGTCGAGTGATCCGGATCGCCAGCACGTCGCCGAGCCGCCACACCGCGTTGTCCCACCCGTCTCGAACCTTCATCGCGGGTAGACCGGCAAGGTGCGGAGCCTGTTCCTCGAGAAGGCGGACTATCAGCCCCTCGTCGATCTCAGGTTCCGAACCTCCCCTTCCGGCCATCGCTACATAGTCCCATAAGGTCACCAAGACGGCATTCCGGAGCCGCGCGCCGGGTCATGGCCCGCTACTCCTACCGAGCCGAATGTGCGCCGATCGCGTGCGGGCCCGTCAGCGTCCCTGCGCAGGCAGCACTCGCGGCGGGAGCCGCTAGTGCGGCTGAACGGTTGCCTGTCGGCCATCCCGGGACAGGGCACATCGGTAACAAGCACGGACGAGGCCGAGCTGGACGATCGCTCTCGCACTCCTGAAGGCCGCGCATCACCGCAGGTCGTTGTGGCGGAGGATAAGAGATTCGAACTCTTGAGGGGTTGCCCCCAACACGCTTTCCAAGCGTGCGCCCTAGGCCACTAGGCGAATCCTCCGCCGGCAAGCTTAGCGACATCGGAAGCCTGGTCACGACACCAGGCGCCGGGTGATGCGGAACGGAGACGATCGTCAGGATCCGGCGGTACACGCCGTGCTCCCCTAAACTCAGTGCGTGGTCTTCAAGCAGGTCGGGGATGGACGGCCATATCCCGACCATGCCCGGACCGGGCGCGAGTGGGCTGAGATCCCGCCTCGGCCCGTCCGGCTTGACCAGCTGATCACGACTAAGAACGTGCTCGACCTGCATACCGTGCTGGCCACCGACTCGACGTTTTACGGCGACCTGTTCCCCCACGTCATCAGCTGGCATGGCGAGCTGTACCTGGAGGACGGCCTGCACCGGGCACTGCGCGCGGCCCTGCAGCAGCGCTTGGTGCTGCATGTGCGCGTGCTGGAACTGGACTAGCCGGGCAGGTGCGGGTCACACCACGATGTTCTTGACCTCCGCCATGTAGCGCCCGGCGGCCGAAGAGGCCGCCTCCAGTGTGCTCCCGTGCTCCCGCGCGTCCAGGTAGGCCGCATACCAGTCCCACCAGTCATGCGGCGGTGCCACCCTCTCGAACTCAGCGTGGTGGTCGGCCGTCTCGTGCAGGAGCCCGGCCAGAGCGCCGACGTCCGTTTGCCACACGCGGCCCGGGAGCCGCTCGGTGATCTCCTGCAGGAGCCAGGTGTTCCCGTCCGGATCCGCGAAACTCGCCCAGCTGCGGTACGAATGCCGCTCGGGATCTAGCCCTGGCACGCGGCTGGCGACATGCAGCCCGGCGCCATGCCACACCTCGCTGACGTCCGCCCCATGGCTCCTCAGGTCGGCCCGTGCGGCCTCGATGTCCTCGACGGTCAGCATCAGGTTCTGCACCGAGCCTGGCGTCATCGTCGTTGTTCCCGTGCCGAACTGAATCGAGGCGGGCGACTGCGGAGGGGTGAACTGCACTAGCCGGAAGCCGCCGTCCTCGGATCGATCGGCGTCCAGCCGCCAGCCAAGGCCCTGGTAGAACGCCTTCGCGCGATCGACGTCAGCAACCGGCAGCACCACGACCTCGAGTTTTGCATCCACCATGTCGGCTCCTGCCCAGAAAGGCTCGGGCGATCGTCTCCTGTGCGGGCAGGCCGGCCCGGGCTTCTAGCTTGATGCCCGGCACCAGCGGCCGGATAACCAGGCGCCCAGGGCGGCTTATCGCCAGCCGAGCCCGGGCGCTACGTGGGTCAGGATGCTGTCGATGACGTGGGCGTTGTAATCGACGCCGAGCTGGTTGGGGACGGTGAGCAGCAGCGTGTCGGCGGCCGCGATCGCCTCGTCCTCCTTGAGCTGCTGAATTAGCACGTCTGGCTCGGCAGCGTACGTGCGGCCGAAGATCGCCTGTGTCGCCTCGTCGATATACCCGACCTCGTCGGTGTCCTGGTTCCGGCGTCCGAAGTACGCCCGGTCCTGATCATCGACGAGGGCGAAGACGCTCCGGCTCACCGACACCCGAGGCTCGCGCTTGTGGCCCGCCTTCTGCCACGCATCGCGGAATGCCTGGATCTGCTCAGCCTGCTGCACGTGAAAGGGCTTGTCAGACTCGTTGCTGATCAGGGTGGAACTCTGCAGGTTCATGCCCGCTTCGGCCGCCCACTCCGCGGTCCGCTGCGATCCGGCGCCCCACCAGATGCGGTCACGCAGCCCTTCTGAGTACGGCTCAACGCGCAGCAGGCCGGGCGGGTTCGCGAACATAGGCCGGGGGTTGGGCTGCGCGAAGCCGTTGCCGCGCAGGACTTCGAGCAGGACCCGGGCGTGCTCGCGGGCCATCTCAGCATCCGTCTGACCGTCTTGCGGCTGGTAACCGAAGTATCGCCATCCGTCGACCACCTGCTCGGGCGAGCCCCGGCTGATCCCGAGCTGGAGACGGCCGCCGGCAATCAGGTCGGCCGCGCCCGCGTCCTCGGCCATGTAGAGCGGATTCTCGTACCGCATGTCGATGACGGCCGTGCCGATTTCGATCCGGTTCGTGCGCGCGCCGACGGCGGCCAGCAGCGGGAAGGGAGAACCCAGCTGCCTGGCGAAGTGGTGCACGCGGAAATACGCGCCGTCGGCGCCAAGCTCCTCGGCGGCGACCGCCAGGTCAATCGACTGCACCAGGGCATCGCTGCCCGACTGTGTCTGCGAGCCGGCTGACGGCGACCAGTGCCCGAAGGACAGGAAGCCAATCTTCTTCATCGTCACCTCAACGCGAACCGCCCCGGGCGGCATTCCTCGCTCCCGAGGTGACCGTCGTGACTGCGCACGGCGCTCACCAGCTAATCAGCCGGATCGGGTGAGGCGCGATCCCTGTGTCTGCGGTGAGAATTGGCTATGAACTCGGCCTGGCCAGCAGTTTCCTATGACCGGTGGCGCGAAACGTGCGACACGCTGCACGCTCATACCCAGGTTCTCGGCAAGCTGGCCGTAGAACTCGCCCCGCCCGAGCCCGAACTGCATCACGGGGCGCTGCGGTTGACCGCGCGCGGCTGGGAGACTGCGCCGCTGCCAGCGCGGGACGGGTCTGGGTCACTGGTGGTGGCGCTGGACCTGCACTCGCATCACTCCGTGGTGGAGCACAGCAACGGGCAAGCCGAACGGGTGCCGCTGACCCCGGACCGGCCGGTCGCCGACGTGACCAGCGAGGTGCTGGCCGCGGTGACCCGGCTGGGCGGCCATGTCCGGATCAACCCGGTGCCTCAGGAAGTCCCGTGGGATGTGCCGCTTGACGAGGACTACGAGCACACCCGGTACGACCCTGCCCGGGTTGACGACTACTTCGCCGCGGCCACCCAGGCCGCGCTCGCGCTGGCGGAGTTCAGAGCTCCCTACCGCGGCCGCTCAACGCCGGTCAACGCGTGGTGGGGCTCGTTCGACCTCGCGGTGACGCTGTACTCCGGAGCACGGGCTGAGCCGCCATCGGACGGCTTCATCACCCGCAACTCGTCGGACGCCGAGCAGTTCGTTGTCGGCTGGTGGCCCGGCGATGCCAGCTACCAGAACGCGGCGTTCTACGCCTACGCGTTCCCGGCGCCAGCGGGGCTCGCGGACGCCCCGCTCTCCCCGGCCGACGCTCACTGGGATGAGAACCTGGGCGAGTTCATCCTGGACTGGCACGATGTACGCACCGCCGAGGACCCGCGAGCGGCGGCCGTGGAGTTCGCTCACTCGGCGTTCCGGCAGGCATCCCTGGCGTGTAAGTGGAGCACCGACCTCCTCGGCAGCACCGAGGGCAGCCCGCCGCCCCTCAGGTGAGGGTGACCAGGCCAGTGG
>CAVVBL010000020.1:0-1790906 GCA_963746485.1 uncultured Actinomycetota bacterium
GCTGGTGCGGGCGAGATAAGTCGCACGGCGCCGGCCGCGCCAGCCGGCTATCTCTGGCGTCCCGCTCGCGCGCTGTTCCCCTGGTCCAGCCCGGGTAGCGGATTCAATCTGGGTCGGGCCGGATGACCCGGCCGGTTGCGCCGTCGATCGTGACCTTCTCACCAGTGGTAAGCAGAGTTGTGGCGTTTGCCAGGCCGATCACGGCGGGCAGGCCGTATTCCCGGGCGAGCACTGTCGCGTGCGACAGGATGCCTGATTCCTCGGTGACAATGCCGCCTAGATAGGCGAATACTGGGCACCAGGCGGGGTCGATGGCGTGGGTCACGAGTATCTCGCCCGGCCGCAGTTCCTCCAGCGACGCGACCGACGGCACGACCCTCACCAATCCGGTCGCCGCGCCTCGGCTGCCGCCAGTGCCGCGCAGCGCGTCGTCGGGCGCGGGGGCGCTGCCGCCGGTCGGCCAAGCGGTCGGCTCCGCCATGGTGCTGGACATCTCCATCGCTGGCGGGTCGGCGAGATATCCCGGCCATGCTGACTTGCGGTGTGCCGCACGTCCGGCCGCCGCTGGCCAGGCCAGCTCGCCCGCCACGGCTGCGAACAACTCGTCCCGCCCGCAGAAAAAGGCGTCTTCCGGCTCGTCCAGCAACCCGCGATCAGCCAACTTTCGTCCGAGTGCCAGGTAGGCGCAGCGCAGGTTCCACAGGAAGTGGTCGAACATGTGCCGCTGGTTGTCGCGGAAAATCCAGCCCACCTGGAGTTCGCGCAGAGCGGCAGCGAAAGTCCATGCCCGAATGCCGCCGAGCGGTCCGCGGCGCCGGATCTGTTGCAGGACGCGGGCAGTCTGTTGCTCCCGCGCACTAGCGGACCGCGCGTGGGCGGTCGCCGGGTCGTTCTGGCCCGGAAACCGCAAGAAGGCCCGAACCTGGCCGAGCATGAGACTGTCATCGTCGCCCCAGCGCGGGTGCCGGAAGTCGCGATCCGAGCTGCCGCGGTGGGCGAGCCGACTTTGCAGGAGACGGAACTCGCGCAGGAACGGGCCGTCAACAAGTCCGCTGAGATCGCCGCTTTGGACGGCGTCGCGTTCGTCGCCGTGCTGGACTAGCTGCGCCAGCTGCCACAGTGCAATCGTCTCGGCGTGGGTCTCGCCGCCGGGGAGACCGCTGGTGAGTGCGGCCACGGTATCGCCGGGGTAGGGCACGTCGGCCCAGTTGTGCAGCATCCAGGTCACCACCGCGAGCCAGACCTTGCAGTGCTCGATGCCGTTCCCGGCGACAAGGCAGCTTCGCAGCCGCAGCCCTTCGGTGAAATTCACGAACTGCAGCAGTTCTGCTGGCGTCGCAGCCGCATAGTCCGGGGCGGCGGCGCGCAGGCTGGGAATCCAGTCGCGGTTCCGGCTGCGGTAGTACCGGCGCGCGGCCGTAGCAATGCCGAGCATCACCGGGTGGCGCAACTGCATGATGACGTAGCCGCGGGCGGCCGGGCCACGGCGTCCGGCGGGCGTCATCGAGGCGAACCACTGTGCCGTCAGCGCGTTGAAGTAACTCCAGCCGCGGTAGAACCGGAAGTCGGCGGCTCTGGGCCTGGGCTGGTGCCGTACCCGGCACATGTTGTCGTAGTGAGCGGCGAAGAAGCGCGCCATGTCGGTGAAGAACAGCGGGCAGACTGGCAGCGCCGACATAGGGCTGCCGCGCCGCCAATGCTGTCCGGCGAGGCCTGCCCGCAGCGCCGGGCCGAGCCAGGTGTGCAGAGCCGCGGTGTAATACTCGTCGCCCAGTGTCGTGATGTTCCGGCTCTGCAGCACATACAGCCGTTCGTCGGCGTAGGCCCACTCGATGTCCTGCGGGTGGCCAGCCAGTTGCTCCAGGCGCCGTCCAAGAGCCGCCAGCTCGGCGAGCTGCGCGGTCGTCAGGCAGGGTCTGGTCCGCTGCTCGGCGGGCAAGGTCACCTCCGTCAGGGCACCGTCGCGGACCACCTGGGCGACCGGCTTATCCGCGATCGTGGCCTCTGCCCGGCCGCCCGCGGCCTGGTCGATCACCCACGTGTCAGGGGACAGCCGGCCCGAGACCACCGGGTCGCCGAGGCCGAACGCGGCCGTGACCACGGCCAGGTCCGGGTCCTGTGTCACCGGATGGACGGTGAAGAGCACGCCTGCCGCCTCGGCAGCGACGAGTTCCTGCACGATGACGGCCATCGAGACATCCGGCGGCGCCTGCCCGTCGGACCGGTACCCGGTCGGGCCCTCCCGCGCCGATTCCCAGCACCGCAGCACGGCAGCCAGGCAGGCGTCCTCGCCGGCCACTCCGAGCACCGTGGTGAACACACCTGCGTAGGACGCGTCGGGATGGTCCTCGGCCGTGGCCGACGAGCGCACTGCGATGAGCTGCGCCCCGGCTGCCCGCAGCTGCCGGTAGGCCTGGCGAATGTTCTGCGCGGTCGCTCCAAGGTCACCGCCCGACTGCCACCGGGCGTGCGCGGCGGTGGTAATGACAAACCCGGGAGGCACATTCACGCCAGCGGCAGCCAGCCGCAGCAGCGCGGCCGCCTTCCCGCCGACTTGTGACCGGCTCGCCGTCGGCCCGCACGAGAGCCAGCAGATCTCGTCGGCGGCCACGGCTAGGACTCGCCCATCAGTACCCGGTGGTAATGGTCCAGGCCCCAGTAGTAGGAGATAATCCCCGCGCCTTCCAGATCCCGGCCCGCCACGTGCATCCGTGCGTAGACGTCGTTGTTGTGATAGTCGGTGCCGATCACCGGGATGCCGCTGACCGCGGCCTGCTCGGTCGGGTAGTTGGCGAACGCCTCGGCCCTGACCTGGGTGAGCCGCCCGCTGACGTCCACCAGGTTGAGCCACGTCCGGCGTTGTACGCCGTCATCGCCGTACTCGTTGGCGAGTTCGATCTCGGCGACCGCCGCGTGCCGGGTGCCATCCCAGACAAAGCCGTGCGGGACCACGCCGTCCGGCCCGGAGGTGGTGGCCACGCTGAAGGCGAAGTCAGTCCCGAACTGGCCGGCGATGTACTTGGTGCCTTCCAGCGCGTGCCAGTCGAGGGGCCGGGTTCCCCAGGAGTGGTCGTGGTCGCCCTGGTGCCGGATAGCGAAGATCTCCCCGTCCAGGCGGAGGGTGCCCTCGATAGTGAACGGGCAGTGGTAACGGTTGCCGAGGTAGACCGGGGTGGGGTGGACGCCGTCCCGCCAGTGAGCGGGCCCGGCGAAATACCGGATCTCGTACTCGAAGCTCAGCCTGTCCCTGTCGTCGAACTGCATGCGGACGCCGGCGAAGGGTCCGATCCGCTGCATCCGGAAAAGCGGCGGGAACGCGAGGTCGTCGAAGTTGCCGTCTGGGAGTGGCGGCTGCTCGTGCCGCGCGTAAAGCGGCTTGTTGTTCTCGCACTCCATCCCCCGGCATACTGCGACGCGCAGGTTGCTGCCCGGCTGCGCGGTATTGGGCCGGTAGTTGAAGGACACAGACGACCCGATCCCGTGCTCGGGCATCTGCCAGCAGAACCACATCGACTCGCGCCAAGACTCCTCGCTGGTCGGATGGTGCCGCAGTTCGTCCTCAGGAGCTATCGCCACTGTCCCAGCGTAAGGGACAGAGTCCCGATCAGTCTGCAATCATCAGGTGATACCGGTGGTTGACGTGCCAGAGTACGCAGCATTACGGTAAATTACGGGACGGTGTCCCGAATAGAACGCGGCAATCGCGCAGGCAAGGTGACCATGCCTCTGGACGGCGACAAGGTAACCGGACTCCAGGGCCGCGTGCTGGTAGTGACGGGAGCCAGCTCCGGCATCGGCGCCGCTACCGCGGCAATGCTTGGCGACCGGGGCGGGCAGGTCATCGGGCTCGATATCCAGCCGCCGCCGCCCGGCCAGAGGCATGTCCACTGCGATCTGGCCGATCCGGCATCGATCTCTCAGGTACTGACAGTGCTCCCGGCGAGCGTGGATGGGCTCGTCAATGCCGCCGGGGTGCCCGGCACCCGAGAGGGCGAGCTCGTGTTCCGGGTCAACTTCCTCGGCCTGCGCGAGCTGACTGAGTCGCTCATGCCGCGCATTCCCGCGGGCGGGAGCGTCGTGCAGGTTGCTTCCACCGCCGGATCCCAGTGGGCGCAGCGGCTGCCCGAGCTGCATCGCCTGCTGGCGGCCGGGACTTTTGCCGGCGGCCTAGCCTGGTTCAGGGCGGGCAGCTGCGCCGCGGTGCCCGCTTACAACCTGGCCAAGGAGGCGGTGTGCGTCTACATGATGGCCAGGGCCGGGGACGCCGCTCGAGCTGGCGTGGCGATGAACGCCGTGAGCCCGGGGCCGGTGCAGACCCCGATACTGCCCGACTTCATCACCTCGATGGGCGCGGAGCGTATTGCCTGGGCTCGCGACCTGGCGGGCCGCTACGGGCAGCCGGCTGACATCGCCCCGGTCATCGCGTTCCTGCTGTCGCCGGACTCCGGCTGGCTCCGGGGCGCCAACGTGATCGCCGACGGCGGCGTGTCGGCCGCGGTCCTCAGCGGGACCGCGGCCGCGCCCGGCTCTGACCCCAACCCGGCCCCTGCGGTGCAGTGATGCCCGGCCCGGAGATCGACTTGGCGTCGGCCGCCTCGTTCGAGGCCGGGCACCCCTGGGACCAGTACGCCTGGCTCCGCCGCAATGCGCCGGTGTACTGGCACTCGGAGCCCGGCGGTCCCGGCTTCTGGGCGGTCACCACGCACCGGGACATCGCCGCGGTGAGCCGCCAGCCCAGGATCTACAGTTCCTACGCGGGCGGCATCCGGCTGACCGATCCAGACCCGGCCACGCTCGCCGCGGCCCGCAAGATGATGCTGACGATGGACCCGCCACAGCACGACCGCCACAAGCAGCTGGTCGGCGCGACCTTCAGCCGCCGGAACGTCGCTGTCCTGGCGGAGGGCATTGGTAGGCTGTGCGACCAAATCATCGACGACCTCGGCGACCGCGACGAATGCGACTTCGTCCAGGACATCGCCGGGCGTCTGCCATCGGGCGTGATCGCGGAGCTCATCGGCATCCCCCGTGCCGACGGCGAGCGGCTGTACCGGCTGACGGAGATCATCCACACGACCGACAGCGCCTACGCCACGGCGGCGGACCGGACCAGGGCGCGCGAGGAGATGCTGGCCTACCTGGCGGGCGTCGCCCGGGACAAGCGCCAGCACCCCGACGGCGCCATCGCGTCGGCGCTGCTCGCCGCGACCATCGACGGCGACCGGCTAACCGACGATGAGTTCGGCATGTTCCTGCTGCTCCTGATCAACGCCGGCGGTGACACCACTCGCAACCTGCTCGCCGACGGCATGCAGCTGCTGTTCGAGCATCCTGCCGATCGGGAGCGGCTGGCCGGCGACCCGGACGGGCTGCTGCCGACGGCCATCGAGGAATTGCTCCGGTGCGTATCGCCGGTGATTCAGTTCCGGCGCACCGCGGTGCAGGACACGGTACTGCGCGACTTCGCGATCCGAGCCGGTGACAAGGTGGTGGTGTACTACGGCTCGGGGAACCGGGACGAGGACGTTTTCGACGAGCCCGGCCGGTTTGACATCACCCGCAGCCCGAACCCGCACCTGGCGTTCGGCGGCGGCGGCCCGCACCTGTGCCTCGGCCTGCACATCGCGAGGGTCGAGATCGACGCGATGCTGCGCCGGCTGCTCACCCGGCTTCCGGGCCTGGCGTCGGCAGGCCCGGCCCCGCGGCTGCCCTCCAACCTGATCGCCGGCCCCCGGTCCATGCCGGTCCGGCTGCGATGACGACCCCGCCGCCGGAGGGCGCGCTCACCGTCCGCATCGATGCCGGCCGGTGCGTCAGCTCCGGCACGTGTGCGGCGGCGCACCCGGACGTGTTTCGGCTCCAGGATGACGGCGCCCTCGTGGTGCTCACCCCGGTTTCCCGCAGCGCGCTGGAGCAGGTGCGCGACGCCGCGGAGATGTGCCCGATGGCGGCGATCGACTTCGACGAGTAAGACCGACCCGCTGCCGCCCCGCGGCACGGGCCACCGTGAGCCGGACCCAGGAAGGCGGAACGACATGGCCGGGCAGCTACGGTTCGAGGACATCGGCGCAGGCGCCGTGATCCCGCTCCAGACGGCGATCGTGGACGAGCGGCAGCTGTTCCTGTACAGCGCGGCGACCTACAACGCCCATCGCATTCACTATGACCGGGACTGGGCTACCCGGGTTGAGGGCTATCCGGACCTCCTGGTCCACGGTCCGCTGCAGGCAGCGCTGCTGGCCAGGGCGGTCACCGACTGGATGGGGCCTGAGGGCAGGCTCCTGCGGTTCAGCTTCCAGAACCGGGCGAGCGCGTTCCCCGCCGAGGAACTCAGGTTCGCGGGGGCAGTCACGGCGGTGCACGCGGACTCGGCGACAGCGGATCTCGAGCTGACTGCCACCAAGGGCGCGGGGGAACTGCTGATACCTGGCACGGCGACCGTGCGCCTGCCGCGTCGTAAGGGCGAGCGCTGATGGCCTACTGCGCCGGGGCCGCGATTGCCGGGTTCGCCGAATGGAGGCCGGAGGCGCGATCCCGTGCCGAGCCGCGGTACTTCACCACCGAGCAGTGGGCCTTGCTGTCGCGGCAGGCCCTCGACGACGCGGGGATCTCGCCCGCGATGGTCGACGGCATTGTCACGGCCGGTTTTCCCGAGACCTCGATGATGGCACCGGCCACCGTGACCGAGTACCTCGGCGTCGAGGCGGGCTTCGCCGAGTACGTCGACCTCGGCGGCGCGACCTCGGCCGGCATGATCTGGCGGGCGGCCGCGGCGATCGACCTCGGCCTGGCCAGCGTCGTGCTCTGCACCGTGCCAGGGATGCCGGTCCCCGCCCTGGCCCCTCGGCCGGCTGGCGCTCGGACGTATCTCGGCTCACTCAGCGACGAGGTCGGTTCGGCCCAGGCCGAGTTCGAGATCCCGTTCGGCAATGTCGGCCAGAACGCTGCCTACGCGCTCGTCGCTCAGCGCTACGGCGCAACCTACGGATACGACCCGGCGGCGCTGGCGAAGATCGCGGCCGATCAGCGCTTCAACGCCCAGGCCAACCCGGCCGCTATCTTCCACGGCAAGCCCATCACAGTCGATGACGTGCTCGCCAGCCCTATGATCGCCGAGCCGCTGCACATGCTGGAGATCGTCATGCGCTGCTCGGGTGGCGCATCGGTCGTCGTGGCCCGGTCCGACATCGCGGCCGGAGGCCGCAATCGGCCCGTCGTCGTCCGCGGCTTCGGGGAAGGCGTCGCCCACCGCACCCCGACCTTCGCCCGCGACATGGCGGTGACGACGATGAACCGCGCGGCGGCCTGCGCGTTCGGGATGGCCGCCGTCAGCCGCGACGAGATCGACCTTGTTTCTGTGTATGACTGCTACACGATCACCGTGCTGCTGACGCTCGAGGATGCCGGGTTCTGCCCGAAGGGCGAGGGACAGGGGTTCGTGACCAGCCACGATCTCACCTATCGAGGCGACTTCCCCTGCAACACCCACGGCGGGCAGCTGTCATTCGGGCAGGCCGGGATCGCTGGCGGCATGAGCCATGTCTGCGATGCCGCCCGGCAGCTCATGGGGCGGGCCGGGGCAGCGCAGGTGCCCGGCGCGAGCCTGGCCTTTGTGGCCGGCACCGGCGGCCTCATGAGCGAACAGGTCGCGCTCATCCTGGCGGCGTCATGACGGGCAGCACGGTCAGCGGCGGCGCGGGCGCGAAACCGCGGCCGGTGCCGACGGCGACCTCCCGCCCATTCTGGGAGGGACTGCGGGACGGGAAGATCATGCTGCAGTACTCGCCCGGCACCGATGCCTGGGTCTTCTACCCGCGGGTACTGGCCCCCGGCAGCCTTGCCGCCGACCTGGAATGGCGGCAGGCATCGGGGGCCGGCTTCGTCTACAGCTACACGGTGACGCGGCGGCCCACCGGGCCGCCCTGGGCGGATGACGTGCCGCAGGTCATCGCGGTGGTGGAGCTGGCGGAGGGCCCGCGGCTGACGACCGAGCTGGTTAACGCCCGCGCGGCGGCGGTGCGGGTCGGGATGCCGGTGCGGCCTGTCTTCTGCACGGACGAGAGCGGCGATGAAGGTCCGGTGCTGCTGCGCTTCGAGCCGGCCGAGGACCAGCGAGCGAGCGAGGAGGAGCAGGAGTGAGCGAGATCAGCGAGTTTCTTGGCGCGGCCGGGGCGCAGATGGGACGGGTGCTCGCGCAGCGGCAGAGTGAGGTATGCGCCCAGGAGTTCCAGCGCTGGGCCGCGGCGGTCGGGGACCTGAATCCGCTGTACCTGGACCGGGAGTTCGCCCGGCGGTACGGCCACCCCGACGTGGTCTGCCCGCCGCTGTTCTTGTCGAAGGTGACCAACGGTGTCTCGGTTCTGGCTGACCTGCGCGTCGACGGGCTGGACCGGAACAACGAACTCGATGTGCCGATGCCGCCGCGCCGGATGGCCGGCGGCGAGGACTATGCCTTCGGCGTCCTGATTTATCCGGGTGACAAGGTCACTATGACGCGGACGCTCACCGACGTCCAGCACAAGCACGGCCGGTCAGGTGAGTTCCTCGTCTTCACGATCGAGGAGACCTACGTAACGGATGCCGGGGTGACTGCCGGGCGGATGCGGCGTCGCGTGATCGCGCGCTGACCGGCCCCGCCGCGCAGCCGCGTAGGGCCCGGCTGCGGCCCGTCGAAAGGAAGTGAGCTCCGCTGGCCAACGAGGCTGCTGAGGTATCTCGCTGAGAACCGCACCTGGGGCCGATGGGGTGACCATGACGAGGCCGGTGCCCTGAATCTGATAGACGACAGCAAGCGCCTGGCCGACCTGGTCCGGGCGCTGGCCGGTCAGGTGCTTTCGCTCAGTGGCCGCTCCTACGGGCTGGCGACGACTCACCTAGACGCCCTGTGTCATGTCTGGGGCAGCGACGGGATGTGCGGCGGGGTCCCGGGCGACAGTGTCACGTTCGCAGGCGCGTCGTTCGGCGGCATCGAGAACTGGGGCGACCGGAATCGTTGCCCGCGTCGTGCTCCCAGACGTACCGCGCCACCGGGGGACAGAGTTCGTTGATCTCGGCGAGCCCGTCACCGGTGCCGAACTCGAGATCATCGTCTGAGGGATAGATGTCAAGCCGGGGGACGCGGTGTGCATCTACAGCGGACGCGAGGCCTGGCAGGCGGCGTACCCGGACGAGGGCTGCGGCCGACGGCCGTTCCGTGACGAACGGGGATCGCGATTCGCGCGGCCGGGCCTGGCCCAGTCGTGCGTCCCGTTCTTACGGGACCATGATCTCAGTGTCCTCGCGGGCATGGTCGACGCCGTCGGCATATTCCGAGCAGGGCCGCACGGAATTTCTCCTGGTCGTGACCCCGCTCGTCGTGATCGGCGGAACGGGCTCGCCGGTGGATCCGCTCGCCATCGTGTGACGCGCCGGCTGCGGCTGGTCACGCGGGTACGGGCTCCAACACCGCTTTCGAGCTGATCAGGCCATTGATCTGAGCGTCGTCCATGCCCAGGACATCACGCAGCACCTCGCGGGTGTGCTGGCCGAGGAACGGCAGCCGGACGTCGGGCGGTGTCAGACCGAGCGGGTTGGCCGGCACGTCGATCGTCCCGTCCAGGCCGTCCTCGACCTGCACGAAGAGACCGAGGTCCTGGTACGTCGGATCGGTGCGCAGCGACTCGCCCGAACTGACGACCCCACACGGGATGCCGTGCCGGTCGAGCTGACGCACAATCTCTCGCGCGGTCCGCACCGAGGTCCACTGCGTCACTAGCTGGCCGACTTCGGCGATCCTGGTGTCGCGTTCGAGGTAGGTACTGTAACGGGGATCACGGGCGAGCTCTGGCCGGCCGATGGCCACCGCGAACTTCGCCCAGAGCCGGTCGACGTTGACCCCGATGGCAACGAAACCGTCACTGCTGCGGAAAAAGCCGTACGGAGCGGTGGCGACGCTGCGCGCGGCTGCGTCGCCACCGATCGACGACGCGGCCACGTAGCATCCGTTCAGCGCATGCATCGCGCCCACCATGGAGATGTCGACATGGCTGCCCACTCCGGTCAGCTGCCGCCGCAGCAGCGCCGTCATGATCCCGGCATAGGCAGTCATCCCGGCGACGGTGTCGCCAAGCGGGAGGCCGAAGCGCACCGGGGTTCCCGACGGGTCGGTGCAGATGCCCGCCAGGCCGCTCTCCGCTTCCGCTATGAGAGCCACGCCGCGCCGATCGCGTAGTCGGGAGTCGGTCGCCCCGGCGCCGAACAGGGTGATGGAAGCGGTCACGAGCCGAGGATCCGCCTGCCGGAGGCCGGCCAGGCCGAGGCCGAGTTTGTCCATGGTGCCCGGCCCGAAGTTCTCCACGACAATGTCCGCGGATCCGATCAGGGACCGGACTACCCCGAGACCCTCGCTGGCCTTCAGATCGACGGCGATGCTCTTCTTGCCGCGGTTGCCCGCCGCCAGGTACGAGCTCACTTCGCCCTGCGGGCTGTGCCGCACCATTCCCCGGACCCGGCACGAGTCACCCCACGGCGGCTCGACCTTGATGACCTCGGCGCCTGCGTCCGCCAGCAGCATCGTGCACATCGGGCCGGCGACCAGGTGGCTGAGGTCCACGACCCTGAGGCCGGCCAGGAGCGGTGGCACCACTGGTTCAGCCGGGCTGGCAGATCCATTCATGTCATTTCCTCGTCGGGCTGGCCGGTGTCGGGACTGGCCGTGCGGGGCCGGAAACTCGGGACGATGCCCCACTCGCGGCGTCGGGTGAACGTGACCTCCACGGGGAGGCCGATCCGTACTCGGGCGGGGTCCGCTGCGACGATGTCGGCGAATACCCGCAGGCCAGGCTGCTCGTTCAGCTCCACGAACGCCACGGGGTACGGAACGTCAGGGGCCACCTCGGGTGCAAATGCGCGGTGGATGATCGTGAACGTCTCGACCCGACCGAGCCCGGACACCTCCTCGAACCGCAGCTCAGGGCACCCGCATCGCGGGCATGCGGGCTCCGGGAAATGGATCCACGTGGTGCAGCCTGCGCAGCGCTGGATCTCCAGCCGTCCTCGCGCTGCTGCCGCCCAGTAGCGGGCGGCAGGCTCGTCCGGGCTGGCTGCGGGCGGACCTCTCATCAGGCGGCCCGGCCGAGGATAGCCGCCGAGCCGGCGCTGCCGCCGAACCCGGTGCACAGGGCGACTTCCGCGCCGGGCACCTGACGTGCTCCGGCTTCGCCGCGGAGCTGCGCTACCGCCTCGCAGACGTTGTTGAGACCGTGCACGTACCCCTCCGACAGCAGGCCGCCGTTCAGGTTGGCCGGGAGCGAGCCGAAGCGGCCCAGCTGACCGCAGCGCACGAACTCGCCGGCGCCTCCGGAAGCACAGAAGCCGAAGTCCTCGAGCTGCTTGAGGACGACCCAGGTATACGCGTCGTACAGCGCGGCGACGTCTATGTCGCCGGGCCGCATGCCGGCGGCGCGCCATAGTCGCGGGGCGACGTACTCCGAGAACAGAGCGTGCAGGCATCCGGCGCGGTCCATGGCGGATGCGCCGGGCCCGTAAGCGCGGGCGGCGGCAAGGATGAGGACACCGGGGTGGGGAAGGCTGGCGGCCCGCCTGGCCGAGGTCACGACCAGCGCACAGCCGCCGTCAGTTTCCTGACAGCAGTCCAGCCGCCGCAGCGGCTCGGCGACGTAGGGGCTATCCAGGTAGTCAGCCAGGGAGATCACGACCCGCTGCAGCGCGCGCGGATTCGCAGCCGCGTGCGCCCGCAGCTGGACGGCTACCGCGCCGAGGTCCTTCGCCGACTGCCCGGTGTCGTGCAGGTAACGCTGGGCGGCCAGGGCGAACATCTGGGCTGGCCCGATGAGCCCGTAGGGGCGGTAGAAACCGGCGGAGCCGACATCGGACTGACCGACTCTCCTGCCCGACCGGCCGTTCAGCGCGCGGAAGATCACGACGACGTCCGCGAGCCCGGCCGTGATGACCATGGCCGCCTCGGCCAGGATGGAAGCCGCGTGCGAGCCGCCGCCATTGATGTCCTGGTGCCATCGCAGGACGTCGATGCCGAGCGTCCGGGCGACCGTCGTGACCGGGACCGAGTCTCCGATGGAGTAGCTCAGCATGCCGTCGACGTCCGCCAGGGACAGGCCGGCATCGCCGACAGCGTTGCGCACGCACTCGGCCGCCAGCTCGGTGACCGAACGGCCGGAACTCCCGGACAGGACGGTCCAGCCGACCCCGGCGATGGCGGCGCGGCCGCGGTCAACTGCTCCCAAGCGAACCTCATCAAGACTCGCACCGGCGTTCGGCGTCACCGGACACGTCGCTGCCTCGCGGACACGCCGTCCCGACTGTTGTCCCATTCTAAGGGACACAGTCCCGATTTTCTATGGCTGGCCGCCGGGCCTGCCTGTCACGCACGTGACCGGACGAGGCGGCCGGGCCGCGCCCCGGTGCTGATCCCGCTCTGATAGACGGTTTCCCCCGCTACGATCGTGTGCTCGTAGCCGACCGCGTTCTGCATGAGGCGCCGGGCGCCACCTGGCAGGTCATGCGCGACCCGCGCCGGACCGGGTGCCAGCTCGCTCATGTTGATGACATTTAGGTCCGCGCGCAGGCCGGGCTGAAGCCGGCCCCGGTCGGTGAGGCCCATGATGCCGGCCGTGTCGGAGGTCATCCGGCGGATCGCCTCAGGCAGCGCGATCGCGGCGCGCTCGCGGACCCAGTACGTGAGCATCCAGGTCTGGAAGCTGGCATCCAGGATGAACCCGACATGCGCGCCGGCGTCGCCCAGACCCATGATCGAGTTGGGATCGGCGAGCATCTCCTCGCAGACCCTGAGATCGCCACTGAGGTAGTTCGCGAATGGCGCGTAGATGAAGGACATCCCGTCGTCCTCCAGGAGAACGTCGTACACGACCTCGAGCACTGGCCGGCCCAACCGGTCGGCGATCGCCTGCAGGGAGTTCGTCACATCCGGAAGGTAGTCCGGCGGATTTCCGAAGCGGTACATCCGGGCGAAGGAGAGCACTCTCAGCACCGGCCAGCTTCCCGGAGAGAACCGGTCGTCGGTGAGAATCTGACGGCGGATCGCGGGGTCGCGCATCTGCCGTACCCGCTGCGGCAGCGGCAGGCTGGCGATCGACTGGTAGGTGGCCGTCCCCGAGAACGGGTTCTGACTGGCCTCCAGGCCAAGCAGCAGCCCGACCGCGCGCGGCGGGACAACCGGTCGCATAGTGACGCCATCGTCCTTAGCCCGGTGAGAGTACTGCAGCAGGTCACGCCACAGGTGCTCCACTTCGGCCGTACCGCGGCTGCTCTGGCTCAAGCTGTAGACCCCGGCCCGCCCGGCACGCTTGAGCGCCCGCCGGACCGAGTCGAACTCGCCGATGACATAGGGGTCGTGCAATTCGGTGACGAACTCGAACAGCCCGCGGCCGGCGTCAGCCATGCCCATGACCAGCCCGGTGATCTCCTGCTCCCGCGCGAGCAGCGTGGGCGTGTACTCGCCGGCCTTGCTCTGATGTGACGTTGTGCGCGAGGTCGAGACCCCGAATGCCCCGGCCCGGATGCCGTCCGCGACGATCTGCCGCATCTGCTCGATGTCCTCCGGGGTGGCTGGCAGCAATCGCAGCGCGCGCTCGCCCATTACGTAGACACGGACGGGTGCGTGCGGGACCAGCGCGCAGATGTCGATGTCGCGCCGGATGCGCGCCAGCACGTCCAGGTACTCCGCGAAGGTAACCCAATTCCACGTGAGGCCCTCGTGCATGACCGGTCCGGGAATGTCCTCCACACCTTCCATGAGGCTGATCAGGCTTTCGCGGTCGCCCGGCTTGCACGGCGCGAAGCCGACCCCGCAATTCCCCATTACGACGGTCGTGACGCCGTGATATGCGGACGGGGCGGTCGTGTCGTCCCAGACAGCCTGGCCGTCATAATGCGTATGGATGTCCACGAATCCCGGCGTCACAATCCGGTCCCGGGCATCAATCTCCTCAGTCCCGCGACCCGTAACCCGGCCGATCTGGGCGAGCCGGCCGTCTTTTACCGCGACGTCACCGTGACGGCCCGCGGCCCCGGTGCCGTCATGAATCTCGCCGCCGCGGATCACCATGTCGAATTCAGCCGTGCCGGTCATGTCAGCTCCCGAGTGGTCGTGGCGAGGACAGCGAAACGGAGGCGCGCGGAGAGAGGGAGGCTTCGCGGGTAAGGCCGCGGGGACAGCCGGCGAAACGGCGGCCGCCGCGATGACCGGCGCCCGGTAGCAGCGCCGGCGCCGAACAGGATGGCGAAAGTCGTCGTAGGGCTGTACCGGGGCCCAGGCTCCGGGCGCAGCCACGGCAGTCTCGCTGCCCGCGTCGCTGCTGCGGGGCTGCCACTCCACTCCTGCACTGACGCATCGCGAACCGTCCGAAGTTATTGACCCGGGACAGTGTCCCACGCTACGCTCCAGCCAGCACAAAGCACATAGGGGACTGCAAATCAGATTTGGGAGTTCCTTGAACGCATCAGTCCTGGAGGTGACGCGACGGTGCACTCTGCCGCAATACCGCCAGCCAGCCAGGCCCGCCTAAACAGCGCGAAATGCTGGGTAAGGCGCGGCGGCGCTGCCTTATCCGCTCGGTCTGGCGGACAAGCACTTTTCCAGCAATAGCGGTGAGCACCCCAAAGGAAGTGTTCATATGACGAAGTACCTGCTTACCAGGCGTCTCGAGCGAATGCCAAAGGTACTGATCGGATCCAGCGCGGTGCTATTGACTCTGGTCAGCCTTGCCGCCTGCGGCAGCAGCGGTGGCAGTGGCGGATCGGGTAGCGGTGGCGCGAAAGCGCCATACGACGTTGATGTCATCTCCTCCCTGACCGGCTCTGACAACGTGGGCGGCGTGCCCGAAGCTGACGCCTACAAGACGGTGATCGGTTACGTCAACGCGCACGGCGGCGTGAACGGGCGCAAGATCAACATCTTGCACACCTACGACGACCAGTCGTCGTCGACCGCCTCCACCAACGTCGCCCGCGAGGCCGTGGGTGACAAGCCGGTGGCCATCCTCTTCGGATCGGTCGGAAGCGTGGAAGTGCCGTCGGTCTTGCCGGTCTTCGAGAACGCCAAGATCCCGGTGTTCTCGACGGCCATCTACAGCTTCGGGTTCTTCCCGTGGAACTACACCGAGCAGCCGACGCCCGGCCAGTTCGCCACGCTCGTGGCCAACGACGCGAAGGCGGCCGCAGGCGGCAACCTGACCGGCAAGAAGGTGGCCTTCATCACGGCCGCCAGCCCGGCTGGCCAGGCGATCGCCTCAGCGACGAAGTCGGCGATCGCGGCCGACGGCGGCACCCTGGTCACGTCCCAGTTCCAGCCCGTGGGCGGCGTGTCGTTCACGAGCGGCGCGGCCAACATCTTGTCCTCGGGCGCGCAGATCGTCGTGAGCGGTGACGTGCAGCCCAGCACGGTGATCGAGGCCAAGGCGCTTCTCTCGGCGGGCTTCAAGGGCCCGATCCGGTCGGTGTCCCAGGGTGAGCCGAGCACGCTGCAGGCGATCAACTCGCCCCAGTTTGAAGGCGCCCTGGAGGCGGCCAACGCCAATCCGGGGACCGGCATGTATGCGGCAGCGCAGGAGTTCAAGACCACCAGTCAGGCCTCCACCGGGGACTTCAGCGACGCCTGGATCCACGCGTACATGCTGGTCGAAGCACTGAAGGTGTGCGCGTATCCGTGCGGCCCGGCCGCGCTGGAGAAGGCTGCGGATTCGCTCGGATCCTTCACGATTCCCGGTGACGCGACCTTCGGACCCCTGCACCTGAGCGCCACCGACCACAACGCGATTACGGTCGCGCAGAATTTCGCGTGGGACCCGGCCAAGAATGCCGCGGTCAAGGTCGGCGCCCCTATCTCGCTGGGCAGCCCGGTCTATACGTCGGGCTGACGAAACCGGCCGGGACGCCGTCATCCGGCGTCCCGGCCAGCCCGGTCCGGCGACAGAGAGGGGCGAAGCTGCCAGTGCTACGGGTAGACAACCTTCGGGTGCGATACCGGAACGGCGCCCTCGGCGTCGTCGATGTTTCGCTGCAGATGGGGGCTGGCCAGATCGTGGTCTTGTTCGGCCCGAACGGGGCCGGCAAGACCACGACCGTGCGGGCTATCAGCGGCTTCCTGAAGTCGGAAGGCGCGCGGGTTATCGGCGGTGAGATTGAGCTCTTCGGACATTCGATTGTCAACCGGGAGCCGCAGAAAATCGCGGCTCTCGGTCTGGCATTCGTGCCGGAACGCCGGAAGGTCTTCGCCAACATGAGCGTCGCCGAGAACCTGGACGTTCTCGCCAGGCGCCCGGCCCGGGCGCGCCGGCGGGAGATCTTCGATCACGTCTATGAGCTCTTCCCCATGCTGGCCGACCGTAGGCGGGAACTCGCCGGGCGGCTGAGCGGCGGCCAGCAGCAGATGCTGGCCCTGGCGCGCAGCCTCATACGCGAGCCGCGGCTGCTGGTCATTGACGAGATGACGCTCGGGCTGCACCACAGCCTGCACGGCCCTCTGTTCGATGTGGTGAAGCGGATCGCCGCGGACGGAACCAGCGTCCTCGTCGTTGATGAGAGCACGACGCACGCTCTCGACGCGGCCGACCACTGCTACCTGCTGGGCGGGGGCACTGTGCGCATCTCCGGGCCGCCGGAGATGTTCGTCGGGAATGAGCTGCTGTCGGCCGGCTACGTGGACGCTCAGTGAGCCTCTCCCCGCCTCCAGTTGAGACGCCGGGTGCCGAATCGGTGGCGGCGGGCGTCCCCGCCCTCGCGCTGCGGGACGTCAGCGTGCACTTCGGAGGCGTCGCGGCCCTGTCCGAGGTATCCATCGAGGTCGCCGCCGGCGAGGTGGTCGCCGTCGTGGGGCCGAACGGCGCCGGGAAGAGCACCCTGCTCAACGCCGTATCCGGCCTGCTCGGGGATCGCGTCAGCGGGACTGTGCAACTGGGCGGCCGTGACGTGCGGGGCCTGTCAGCGACCAGGATCGCCCGGCTCGGGGTAGGGCGGAGCTTCCAGGATCCGCCGCTCCTGGACACCGAGGCGGCCCTGACCAATGTGCTGTCGGGGCAGCATCTGCGGCTCGGCTACCCGATGGCGGATCAGCTCCTCCGGCCCCGCCGGGTCAAGCGGCTCGAGCAGGAGGCCGCGGACCGGGCGGCGGCCACGCTCGACTTCGTCGGCCTCGGTCACCTGGCCGGGCAGCCGGTAGCGGGGCTGGCCTACGGGACCCGGAAGCTTATCGACATAGCACGGGCGATCGTGGCGGAGCCGGGACTGCTGCTGCTCGACGAGCCGACCTCCGGGCTGGACCGCGACGAGCAGCAGGCAGTGGCCAGAATGCTGACCCAGCTGCACCGGCGGTCCTCGCTCGCCGTGCTGATCGTCGAGCATCACATGGAAGTGGTCAGATCGGTCGCGACGACAGTCATCGGCCTGCACAGCGGGTCGGTCCTGATGGTCGGGAAGCCGAGCGAGGTGCTGGATTCGCAGGAGTTTCTCGACGCCGTCACCGGGAGGGTCCGGGTCGCGGGCGACGAACAGCCTGAGGATGAACCGGAGCCGGAGGTCAAAGCGTGACACGGCTAGTTGCTTCACTGGTGGGCGGCCTGACCCTGGGCGGGACGCTCACCCTGATGAGCCTGGGCCTGGTGCTCGCCTTCCGGGCGACGCGAACGTTCAACTTCGCCCACGGCGAGCTGATGGCGTTGCCTGCGTTCGTCGTGGGGTACGCGCAACTGCATCACGTGTCGCTCGGTGTCAGTCTGCCGCTGGCGCTGGTGATCAGCGCGATCGTGGGCGCCCTGTTTTACCTGCTGGTCCTCCGCCGGACCGTCGGGCTCCCGCTGTTCATGGGGATCATCGCCACGTTCGGCCTGGCCGCGATCCTGGACTCGATCATCGCGCTGTTCTTTACCGCGAGTCAGTACGCGGTCACGCTGCCGCTGCCGACCGGGAACACCCGGATCGCCGGGCTCGGAGTGAGCGACGCGGCTCTGGCGCTGGCGGCATTCTCCTTCGTGCTGGCACTCATCATCGCGGGCGTCATCCGGTTCACCCACCTGGGCGTGATGGTGCGGGCCGCCGGCCAGGATCCGGTGCTGGCGAGCCAGTGCGGGATCGGGGTCCGGCGCATCTACATCGGGTCCTGGGCGCTGGCCGCGGTGCTCGCGGCCCTGGCCGGCATCTCTTACGGGAGCACCGCCCTCGTCAGTACCTCGATGATCGGCCTCGGGCTGGCCGCTCTGCCCGCCATCGTCATCGGCGGGCTCGACAGTATTGAAGGCGCGATCGTCGGCGGGCTGCTCGCCGGGCTGGTCGAGAGCTTCTCGCAGACCTACCTGGGCGGCGCTTACGTGAATGTCGTGATCTACGCGCTGCTCCTGGTGGTGCTCCTGTTCTTGCCGCAGGGCCTGTTCGGCACCAAAGAAGTGGTCAGGGCCTGATGCTGAGCTCGAACACGATGCCAGCGGAGACGAGCGCGGGCCCGCGCTCGGTGCGGCGCAGCCTGGGCCAGATCCGGCCAGCCTGGTGGGGAGTCGCGGGCCTGGCGCTGGCGACGCTGTTCTTCGCCACGACGCAGTCCACCTTCAGCGTCTTCACCTATGACACCGTGCTGCTGGCCTGCATGGGGGCGATCGCGCTCCAGGTCCTGCAGGGGACCGCTGGACTGGTGTCGGTGGGAACATCCGGCTTCCTGCTCCTCGGGGCCTTCGGGTCGGTGTTCATGCTCCGGTCCGGTGTTCAGTTCCCGTTCGACGTGATCGTGGCTAGCGTGATGTGCGGGGTTGCCGGGTTCCTCACCGGCCTGCCGGCGCTCCGGCTGCGGTCGCTGTTCCTCGCGCTGGCGACGCTGGCGCTGTACTTCATCGCGGTGTCCCTCGGTCAGTTGTACGAGTCGCACGTTCCGTCCGCGCAGTACGCCGGGTTCTTCGTGCCGACCCTGTTCGGCTCGCAGGGACTGGCCAACCAGGGCCGGTACTGGGCCTGGCTCCTGTGGGCGGTGGTGAGCGTGGTGATACTCGGTGCCAGCCGGATCATGACCGAGCGCTCGGGCCGCGCACTGCGGATGATCCGGGAGCATGAGGTCCTGGCCCCGACGCTAGGGATACCAGTTGTGCGCTACAAGCTCCTGCTCTTCACGATCTCCTCCATGGTCATCGGACTTGAGGGGGGTCTCACGGCGCATTTCACCGGCAACGTATTCACCGACAACTTCACGCTGGCGCTGGCCTTCCAGTACGTCGCGATGATCGTGATCGGCGGTCTTGACTCAATCGCCGGCGCCGTCATCGGCGCGGCCGTGGTCATCGCTCTGCCCACCTGGATTCCGCCCGTGGTCAGCGTGTTCGTCGGCCAGAGCCTGGCCACGACGATAGGGCCGGATATCGCGGTGATCATCTACGGGATACTGGTGATCATCTTCGTGACGGCGTCGCCGGGCGGGATCGTGGGCCTGCTCAAGGACTTGCTGCAGTACGTGAAGCGGCGCCGGGGATCGGCCGGCACGCCCCGGACAGCGGAGAGGGTTCTCGATGGCGCCGAGAGCTAACGGTAGCGGCAACGAGCGCCAGGCCGGCGAGCTGCCGTCCTACGATGAGCTGCCAGCTGCGGGCAACGGGACCCGCAGCGGCTGGGGGCTCTTCGGTGCCGGGGACTCGGTCGGGCTGATCAACCTGCTGACACCGGAACGGGTCGTCGGCGCGGTCGCGACGGTGCGGGCCGGCAAGGTATTCGCGCTGAATGCCGCTGTCGACTTCCTCGACCCGCCGCTGTTCCGCCGGCCGGCTATGCGCCACGAGGTGGCGGTCCTGCGCGGCGGCGCCGGGCTCGACGACACGCTGCACGACCTGAACCCGCAGTCCTCGAGCCAGTGGGACTCACTCGGGCACGTCGCCTTCCGGCCCGGCGAGTTCTACAACGGCGCCAGCCTCGACGAGGTCCTGCACGGCGAACGCAACACGGTGGAGCACTGGGCCCGGCGGGGCATTGTCGGCAGGGGCGTGCTGCTGGATCTGCTGCGCACGGCCACGGACCAGGACCGGCCGTACGATCCGGGTACCAGTCATTCCTTCACCGTCAGCGACATTGAGGCAGCCCGGCAGGCGGCCGGGGTGACCATCAGCCCGGGCGACATCCTGCTGCTGCGCACGGGCTTCATGGCCTGGTACGCGGGGCTGGACCAGCCGGCCAGGGAAAGCATCCAGAACCGCGAGTCACTGCACGCCTGCGGGCTCGAGCACACCGAGGAGATGGCGCGGTACCTTTGGAACCTGCACGTCAGCGCTGTGGCCTCGGACTGCCCGTCGCTGGAGGTGTGGCCGATGGACTATGAGGTCCCGTTCGGCAACCTGCACACAGTTCTCATCGGGCAGTTCGGCCTGGCGATCGGCGAGCTGTGGGCGCTCGACGAGCTGGCCGCCGACTGCGCCGAGGACCACGTCCACGAGTGCCTGCTGGCCAGCGCCCCGCTCAATGTTCCCGGTGGTATCGGGTCCACTGCGAACGCGCTGGCCATCAAGTGACCGCTGCCGCCCGCGAGCCCGGCATGGGTGAGTGACATTGACCTCCGGTCTGACCGGGGACGCCCCGCACCCGGCGACTGACCGGATGACGCCGCGGGTGGTTGCCGTGCTCGACCGGCTGGCCCGCACGAGCCCCGACGGGGTGGGCGTCCGGCAGATGGCGGTCGAGCTCGGGCTGAGCCGGAGCGCGGTGCACCGGGTGCTGCGCACCCTTGCCGACCTGCACGTCGCGCGGCTGCTGCCGTCCGGCAGCTACGCACCCGGGTCGCTGATGGCCTCGTGGGGAGCTTTCCTGGCCGGAGGGCACAGCCTGCTGGCCGCGTCCGCCGCCATACTCGACCGGCTCGTGGCGGACGTCGGCGAATCCTGCTACCTGTTCTCATACGAGTGGCCCAATCATTTCGCGACCGTATTGGCGGGGACCCAGTGCGGAAAACCGCTGCGCTACGTGCTTGAGATGGGATCGGCCGCCCCGCTGCACGTCGGGGCCGCCGGAAAGGCCGTCCTGGCCCATCTCGCTGAGTCGATCCTGGATGATCTGCCGCTCGGCCAGAACCCGGCCGCGGAACGGGCGGCGAAGTCCGCACTGCTGGCTGACCTCGCGGCGACCCGCGCCCGCGGGTTCGCGGTCAGCATCGGCGAGCGCATCCCCGAGGCGTGCGGAATTGCCGCGGCGTTCTTCCTCGACGGCCGGGTCAGCGGGTCAATTGACATCACCATTCCGCGCTACCGGATTGACCTGAACCAGGTTGACCATTACGGGGCACTGGCAGCGGCGGCGGCCGCTGAGCTGACCCGGCTGCTGGCGCCCTAGTGGCCACGTCGTCCGGCACCCCTCAGAGGTTGACTGGGACAGTGTCCCGTGTCAGACTGCGGTACAGAGGCGGCGAAGCCAGGACTTTCCTCGCATCTTTCTGCTGTGCTCAGTCGCGTCGACTGTGATGGCGCTTTAGCGAAATGAATGCCGGCGGCAGGAGAATGGATCACGATGCCGAATCCCGTGACTGGTATTGCTGGCTGCGGTGAGCGTTCAGCCGATCTCGGCGACGCGGCTCGGCACCGGTTTTCGTCCTTTGAGGCGGCCCTCGGGGACTGGGCCTCGCTGGTCCGGATCCGGACGGTGGAGGAGACCCTCTGGGACCTGCACCGCAATGGGCAGATGGCCGGCAGCATGCATCTGGGCATCGGGCACGAGGCGGTTGCGGTCGGCATCGTCGGCGCTCTGCAAGCGCGGGACACGCTCACGATCACCTACCGCGGCCACGCGAACGCGCTCGCCCGCGGCGTCCCGCCCGAGGGGCTGATGGCCGAGGTCCTCGGCCGGTCGACCGGGGTGTGCGGCGGACGCGGCGGCTCGATGACCATCGTCGCCGCCGACCTGGGACTGCAGCTGTCCACGGCGATTGTCGGCGGGGGAGTGCCGACCGCGGTAGGCGCCGCGCTGGCCGGCAGCAGGCTGGGCACCGGTGCGGTCGCCGCCGCGTTCTTCGGCGACGGGGCCACTACGCAGGGCGTGGTGTATGAGTCGATTCAGCTGGCGGCACTGTGGCGGCTGCCGGTCATCTTCGTGTGCGAGAACAACCTCTACGCCGAGATGACGCCGATCGCGGAGATGTCCGCGGTCGCGGATGGCATTGCCGCTGCCTTCGGCGCGGGCGCGGGCCTGGCGGCGCTGTGCGTGGACGGCAACGAGGTGCGCGCGACCAGGTCGGCCGCGCTGGCCGCGCTCGACTGGGCGCGCGCCGGGAACGGCCCGGTATTCATCGAGGCTCGCACCTACCGCACGTGCGGGCACTACACCGGCGATCCGGAGCACTACCGGCCGCCGGCCGAAATCGAGACGTGGCGCGAACGCGATCCGCTGCTCCTGTTTGAAGACGAGCTGCGCCGGGCCGGGGTGCCCGATGCCGATGTCCAGCGGGTGCGGGCTGAGGTGCAGGACGAGGTAGCGACCGCGGCCAAAGCGGCGCTGGCCGCTCCGGCCGCCGGACGGGAGGGCTGACGATGACGGACACAGTCCCGGCAGGCCAGCCACCGGTGCCCTACTGGCGGGCCGTGAACCAGGCGCTGGCGGACGCCATGGAAGCCGACCCCAGAGTCGTGGTATTCGGCGAGGACGTAGGCACGCCGGGTGGGATATTCGGGGTGACCCGGAATCTTCAGCGGCGCTTCGGGGCGGACCGGGTCTGGGATACCCCGATTGCCGAGGCATCGCTCGTCGGGGTGGCCCTCGGCGCGTCGATGAACGGGCTCCGGCCGGTGCTGGAGCTGATGTTCCTGGACTTCGGGCTGGTGGCAGCCGACCAGATCATCAACCACGTGGCCAAGGCGCGATACATCTCTGGGGACCAGGTATCGACCCCGCTGGTGCTGCGCAGCCAGCAAGGGGTAACGCCCGGTTCCCACGCGCAGCACAGCCAGAACCTGGAAGCACTGTTCGCGCACATGCCCGGGATAGCAGTCATGACCCCCTACTCGGTCAGCGACGCCTACTGGATGCTGCGCGCGGCCATCGCGGACGACCGGCCTACCCTCGTCATCGAGCATCGCGCCCTGTACTCGCGGACCGGCGTCATCGCGTCGGCCGAGGCGGCCCTGCCGCCAGACCGGGCCGCCGTGGTCCGGCCCGGTACCGACGTCACGATCGTGAGCTGGTCCCGCGCGGTCGGCTGGGCGGCCGACGTGGCCGATCGTCTCGCCGGGCAAGGCCTGTCCCCGGAGGTGATCGACCTGCGGTCGCTGGTGCCGCTGGACCTGGACACCGTCGTCGAGTCAGCCCGCAAAACCGGCCACGTCGTCGTGCTGCACGAAGCCGTCCGGTTCGGCGGATTTGGCGGTGAGGTGGCGGCGAGCGTGTCCGAGGTCGCGTTCGACGCGCTCCGGCACCCAGTGCAGCGATTCGGGGCGGCTTCGACGCCGACTCCGGCGGCGCCCGGCCTGCAGGACCAGTTCCTGCCCGACCTAGCGCACGTGGCCGACTCGATCGTGGCGGCCAGGTCCGTCGTCAGTTACCAGGTCCGCTGACTCGCGCCCCCGGCGAGCTGGCGTGCCCTGCGAGATGGGAGTCTTTCGATGACCGACGTGGTGATTACCAATTCCGAGCTGGACCGGCTCCTCTCCGAGCGCGATATCTTCGCCCTGGAGAACACCTACACACGCGGCGTGGACCGGCTCGACCTCGACATGGTCCGGTCGTGCTACCACCCTGACGCTACCGACGACCACGGCGAGTACGTTGGTGATGTCGACGGCTTCATCGAGTGGCTGGCCCGAATCCTGCCGCCGCTGGAGATCTCGCAGCACTTTATCGGGAACTTCCTGGTCGACGTGCGCGGCGACGAGGCCTTTGCCGAGCTGTATGTGCACTCGCACACCCGGCTCCGCGACGAGAACGGGCAGCCGGTCAACCGGATCAGGTGCGTCCGCTTCTACGACCGGCTGGACCGGCGCAATGGCACCTGGCTGATCGCCGACCGGCACGTGGTGTTCGACTGGGCCCAGACGACGCTGATCACCGGTGACATGTGGGGCAGCCACCCGCGCAGCGGCGCCGCCGGCGGCGCTACGGGCGAGCCGGGGAACGCGGGCACCAACGGCCCGGCGGACCCGTCGGCGGCCTGGGTGGCCGCCTGGAGGGAGTCGTCCGCATCCGGCAGTCCGTGGCTCGGCCGGTGAGGGGGGTCCGATGGATGACTACGAGCAGATCCGGCAGCTGACCTACCGGTATGCGTATGCGGTGGACCTGAAGCAGGTAGACCACCACGAACAGCTGTGGATCCCCGCCGCGATCCTGGACTTCTCGCCCATCGGGCTGAACCGGCTGGAGGGGATCGCGCAGATCCTGGCGTATTTCGAGTACGTGCGGACGGCGACGAAGAGCAGCTGCCACCTGACCAGCAATCACATCATCACCGTCGAGGGGGACAATGCGCATGGCACCTGCTACTGGCGTGGCGTCTCGCGGACCGCGACCGACCAGGAACTGCTGACGACCGGGATCTATACCGACCGCTACGTCCGCGGTTCCGGCGGGTGGCAATTCCGGGAGCGTATCTGCCGTCCCCTGAACCGGAGCGACCTGAAGGACCTCAAGCCCGCGGATCTCGACGGCGTCAGCTAATCACCGGCAGACCCGGGCAAGGCATGGCAGGCATTACGCCGGCGGCCTTGCGCTGCCTGCTTCCACCGGGCCGGCCGAGCAGCTGCCCCGGCGGCCAGGGCCGTGAATCGCGCCAAAAGTATTGACTCGTACGACCAGACACGCTTGACTCAGACTTATCGGGACGCTGTCCCGTTCAATGAACAGAAATGCGAGTGCGTTCCGATCACAACTGGACCTGCCTAGTGATCTTCCGGTTTGCCGAGTACCCGGCCGCCCGTGTCCCCGCGGATAGTGCCGGGCCGCAGTCATGTGACGAAGGTTATCGGTCCGTACCAGAACCATAAGCAGGAAAGTTTAAGGTTGCGGTCAGTCGCTAGACCCGGAGGGTGGTCAGGGATATGTCGATGCTGGACGACTCCATCAACACAGGCGCGCGGTGCCCCGGCGTCTCGGTGCAGGACATTCTCGATCAGGACCAGAAGACCGTACCGGATGCGCTGCGGCTGAATTCGGCGGTCGACCTCGGTACGGACGACATCGCGGCGGACCGCTACACCTCGCGGGAGTTCCACGACCTTGAGATGAAGCACATGTGGTCACGCGTCTGGCAGATGGCGTGCCGGCTAGAGGACGTCACCGAGAACGGCGATACCATCGTCTACGACATCGGCGACTACTCGATCATCGTCGTGCGCGGCCGCGACGGCGTGCTGCGGGCGTTCCACAACTCGTGCCTGCACCGGGGCCGGCAGCTGGTACACGAGCCGGGGAAGCTGACCCAGCTCCGGTGCCCCTTCCACGGTTTTGCCTGGGACCTGACCGGCAAGCTGCGAAATGTGCCGTGCCGGTGGGACTTCCCGCAGATCACCGACGATGAGGAGTGGGGCCTGCCGCAGGTGCGAGTCGACACCTGGGGCGGGTTCGTCTTCATCTGCCTGTCGGAGGAGACGCCGCCGCTGAGCTTGTTCTTGTCGCAGTTGCCTGAGCACTTCAAGACCTGGCCCATGGATCAGCGCTACAAGATCGCGCACGTGGGCAAGGTGCTGCCGTGCAACTGGAAGATCGCGCAGGAAGCGTTCATGGAGTCTTTCCATGTCCTGGCGACACATCCGCAGATCGTGCAGGTAACGGGCGACGCCAACACCCAGTACGACACCTGGCCCGGCGAGCCGCACTACACCCGGATGGTCACGGCGCAGGGCGTGCCGAGCCCCCACCTGGGCCCCAACGCCGGGGATGACAAGGTCATCGAGACCTACCTGCGTAACCGCAAGGTGTCGCCGCTTGGCATCCCGCTGGTCACCAATGCCCGGGACCTCAACGTCGACGAGTACGCGCTGGCAGATGACGGCCGGCCCGCACGGGCCCGGCTGGCGGATGCGCTGCGGATCCAGCTGTCGGAGAAAAGCGGCGTCAACCTGCGCGAGATCAGTGACAGCGAGGCCCTGGATGCGATCGAGTACCACATCTTCCCGAACCTGCTTCCGTGGGCAGGTTTCGGATCTCCGACGTGCTACCGCGTCCGGCCCAACGGGCACGACCCGGACAGCTGCTTCTTCGAGGTCATGACCCTGATGCCGTTCGCGGAGAACTCCCCCCGGCCGAAAGGAAGCCCGCTGCGGGTGCTCGGGCCGGACGAGGAATGGACCGACGCCACGGAACTGGGCATGCTCGGCCACGTGGTGGAGCAGGACATGTCGAACCTGCTCCGCCTGCAGCGCGGTCTGAAGGCGTCGGCGAAGAAGACGGTTACGCTCGCGAGCTACCAGGAGTCCCGGATCCGCCTGTATCACCAGACGATCGACCGTTACATCCGCGGCGAGCTGTGAGCAGCGACCGTTCTGAATGATATCGCCTGTCAGGAACCGTTTCAGCGCGATGAAGCTGTACTGAGTTGGGCTGCCTGAGACAATAACAATAGTGACATGGGAAACAGGGAAAGGTCACTAAGAATGGCCGAAAGCCAGGCCGTAAAGTACTCCTCGGGCGACAACTCGCTCGACATGGTCATTGTCGGCGCTGGATTCGGCGGGATGGCGGTCCTGAGGAAATTTCGAGACGACCTCGGGATGCAAGTTGCCGCTTTCGAGGAAGCTGACGATGTCGGCGGTACGTGGTACTGGAATAGGTATCCTGGAGCACGATGCGATGTGCCGAGCCTGGACTATTCTTACTCGTTTGACCCTGACTTGCAGCAGGACTGGGTATGGAGTGAGCGATATGCTGCCCAGCCCGAGATAGAACGATACGCTCAGTACGTAGCGGACCGGTTCGATCTGCGGCGAAGCATAAAGTTCGGCACGCGTGTGGCGTCTGCAAGCTTTGACGAGAGCAACGCAACCTGGACGGTAACAGCTACGAGCGGCGAGATTGTCCGCGCCCGATACCTCGTCATGGCCACCGGTGGCTATTCACTTCCGATTGAGCCAACCATAAAAGGACTCACCGATTTCGACGGTGAGTTGTACTACACTTCGCGGTGGCCGCATCGGGAGGTCGAGTTTCGCGGCAAGCGGATAGGTGTTGTCGGTACCGGCTCCAGCGGGATGCAGACCATCTCGACGATTGCTCATGAGCAGCCTGAGCACCTCTACGTGTTTCAGCGTACTGCAAACTTCTGCGTTCCGGCGAATAACGGACCGCTCAGCGAGGAGTATCAGGTCGCGTACAAAGAGAATTATGCTGATCATCGAGAACAGGCCAGGAATTCTGGCTTCGGTGTGGCTTTCCCCATGGGAAGCGGAGTAACGGCCGATCTCTCTGACGAGGAATTTCTCGGGCGCATGCGCACCTCCTGGGCGTTCGGCGGCGCGGCAGTTGTTGCCGCCTTCCCCGATCTGTTCAAGGACGAGATCGCAAACGGCAGGGTTGCCGAGTACCTTCGGCAGGCTGTCCGAGCTCGCGTGACCGACGCCAATGTCGCTGAGCTGCTATGCCCTAAAGACCATTATCTGGGTTCTCGCCGCGTCCTGGTCGAGAGCGATTATCTGGATGCATTTAATCTTTCACACGTGACGCTCGTCGATGTCAGAAGCAACCCTATCGGATACGTCGACTCCCAGGGCGTCGTCACGCCGACAGGCCGGTATGACCTCGACATGCTGGTTCTTGCGACCGGTTTCAATACTGCGACCGGCGCGATGCTTGCAGTCGACTTCACAGGCCGATCAGCTCTCCGGCTCAAGGATGCCTGGTTCAAGGGCCCCAGGACGTACCTTGGCATGATGGTCTCTGGCTTCCCGAATATGTTCATGATTGCCGGTCCTGGCAGTCCGGGAATTCGCTCGCAAGGCATCTTGATCGCGGAGGAGCAAGCTAAGCGCATCGCCAGCCTGGTAGCTCATATGCGCTCAAGGAACCTACGAGCTGTGGACGTTACCGAGACTGCCCAGGCTAGCTGGAGTGCCCATGTAGCGGACGTGGCTAACTCGTCACTTGTCTCACGGGACGAGACGCAGTACGTGGGCGCTAACGTGCCGGGAAAACCGCGAGTATACGGCGCCTATCTGGGCGGGTTTGGCTATTATTTTTCGCAATTCGATTTTATAGCCCGGAGCGAGTATGCCGGCTTTACCTTCGAAGACGAATGCGGTCGAGCCCTCTGCCAGAATGAGGATTGGCCTGGTTCTACCGGCGGTGACTCGCTAGTTACCGGTATTTAGGCAACGGAACCACCGGCCCTGGCCAAGCGCGCCCGGCATTGACGTTCGGCAGTGCCGCGGTTCTGGCGGGATATCTGCGAATCCCTTAAGGTGCCGCCGCGCGGCTTCCCCGAGCCGGAGGGAAGCACCCGCGGCGGGTGCCCGGCCAGGGCCCGCGCCGGGCTCACAGGCCTGGCGGCCGGTGCTACCGGCTTAGCGCAGGGACCGCGGGATGCTCTCGTAGTACGGCAGAGCAATCTCGTCGCCCGTGGCCGGGCCGCCCATGCCCGCGGCTGTCCGGGGTTCCGGGCCGAGGGCGACGGTCAGGTTGATGCAGGCGGGTAGCCCGGAGTCAAATGCGCGCTGCAGCGCCGGCCCGACCTCATCTAGCTTGGTGACGCGCTCGCCGTGGGCTCCGAAGCCCTCGGCTACTTTCTCGTACGAGGTGTCGCGCAGCTCGGTGATGATAGCCGCGGCGTCGTCCCCGTAGTCGCGTTGCTGCCCGCGCAGCGACTGCGCCCACAGCGCGTTGTTGACGACTACCAGCACGACCGGCAGGGAGTGCCGGACCATGGTGTCGAATTCCTGGATGTGGAATCCCGCCGCGCCATCGCCTGCGAACAGGACAACGCGGCGCCCCGGCAGGGCGGCCTGCGCCCCGATGGCCAGCCCCATGCTGAGCCCCAGGATGCCCAGATAGCCGGCGAACCCCATGATGTCGTCGTACTGGGCAGCGGCCAGGCTCTCCCACACCCAGCCCGCGGTTTCGCCGCCATCGACGACGATGGTGCTGCCCGGCTGAACCGCTCGCAATGCGGCGCGCACCGCGTGATACGGGTGCATGCGGCCGTCGAGATACTCTGGCTCGCTCTCGAACCTGGACGTTGCGTGCTGGACGCTCGTCGCAATCCTGACCCAGTCGCTGTGGTCCGGCCACGGGCGGCCGTCCCGGGCCAGCGCGATCAGCGTCTCGCGCGCATCCGCCACGATGGCCTGCTCGACGTTGCCGATCCGGCCGATCTCGGTCCCGTCGGTGTCGACGTGAATGATCTTGGCTTCGGCGGGGATCATGGACCCGCTGCGCCCGCCGAGGAACCGGCCCAGCCGGGCTCCGATCAGCAGCACGGCATCCGGGCCTGCGCCCGCGAGCTGTCGTGCTGTTGCCAGGTGCCAGCCGCCGATGCCGCTCAGCCGGTGGCCGGGCGGAAGCCACGCCGTGCCCATCTGGCTGAACACCGGGATGTTGCTGAGCTCGGCAAAGGCCCTGAGCTCGTCTCGGGCGCGAGCGTAGCGGATGCCGCTGCCGGCGACGATGACCGGTCGCTCCGCGCTGCGCAGGATCTGGCCGGCGCTCTCCACTGCCGCCTGCGTCGGGGCCGGGACGTCGATCCTAGTGACGTGCCGGGCCGGGAGCACGCGGCTCTCATCGAGCTCGGAGAAGAGAACGTCGACCGGGATGTCGAGCAGGACCGGGCCGGGAGGAGTGCCGAGGGCCTTGCGCAGCGCCAGCGCGGCAAGATCGGGGATGCGCTCCACCGAGGTCACGCGGTGCGCCCACCGTGTCAGCGGCCGTGCGATGGCGATCTGGTCGATGCCGCCCTGAAGCTCGTTGAGCTCGGCTTCCCGCAGTGGCGGCGAGCTCGTGATCATGAGCAGCGGAGTCCGGTCGGCGTGCGCGCTGACGAGACTCGCCAGCGCATTGGCGAACCCGGCGCCCGCGGTCACGGCGGCGACGCCGACGGAGCCGGCCGCGCGAGCGTAGCCCTCGGCCGAATGGCCGACGGCTCCCTCGTGACGGCCGTCGATAAGGTCGATGCCCGCCTCCGAGCAGGCCAGCAGGAAGGGATTGAGGTGACCTCCGTGCAGGGCGAATACGGTGCGGACCCCGCCCGCGTGCAGAGCTCTCGCCAGTAGTTCGCCGCCTTTGACGGCCACATGACCTCCCGAAGTCCGGCCGGAACCTACGCCGTTCCCGGCAACGCGGGGCTAGTGCGCAGACCCCTGGATAGTATCGCATCTGGCACGTAAAGCGAGACGACGTCTCGCAGGCCGGGACGCCTGGCCATACGCGCGAGCTAATCCCACGGCGGTGCGTGCAGGTAGGCTTAGGTGCAGTCAGGGACGACGTCCCAGTCGAGGCTAAGACGCTTACTAGGAGCGGATCCATGACCTCAGCCGCCCAGCCCGCCGCTGAAGCCGACAGTTCGACAGCGAAGAACGATGGTATGACGGCGCGCGTCGTCGCGGTCCTCGACCAGCTGGCCCGCACCTCGCCGACGGGCGTTGGCGTCCGCCAGCTTGCCAGCGAGCTTGGCCTGAGCCGCAGTGCCGTGCACCGAGTGTTGCAGAGCCTGGCCGAAGTGCACGTCGCCCGCGCCCTGCCGTCGGGCAGCTATGCGCCCGGTTCGGTGATGGCGTCGTGGGCGGCGCTGCTGGCCGATCGGCACAGCCTGCTGTCGGCGTCGGCCGACGTCCTCGCCCGTCTGGTCGACAACGTCGATGAGACGGCCTTCCTGTTCTCCTACGAATGGCCGGACCACTACGCAACTGTGCTGTCCGGACGGCAGAGCGGAAAGCCCGTGCGCTATGTCCTGGAGGTCGGCTCCAGGGCGCCGTTGCACGCGGGCGCCGCCGGCAAGGCGATCCTGGCCCACCTGCCGCCGGCCATCATCGACGACCTGCTGCTCTCCGGCGAGGTACCCGCGGCGGGCAAGGACGCGCTGCTGGCCGACCTGGCGGCCACCCGCGAGCGCGGCTATGCGCTGAGCGCCGGCGAGCACATCCCGGAGGCGTGCGGGGTCGCCTCGGTGTTCTACGCCGACGATCGCCCGGCCGGGTCCATCGACATCACGATTCCCCGGTACCGCATGGAGCCGGACAAGATGGATGGCATCGGCAAGCTGGTGCTTGCGGCGGCTCAGGATCTCTCACGACTGCTCGGCAGCGGGCTGCCGGGCGAGCGGACGGCGACCCAGCTGGCATAGCGATCCGCGGGCGGTGCTGCGCACCGGTACGGCTCCGTCCCGCTGAGCGCTGACCGGCGGCGGTTCGCGATCGCCGTCCTGGCTACTGTCCCGTGTGTTCCGTGCCCTATGCGCGGGCCTGAAATCGGCCGAAGTCAGTTTCCTGGGACAACGTCTCGCCTTGCGGGACGATGTGCTAATATCTTGCCGAGACATCAAGTGTCCGGCAAGGAACGGCAAAGTGGACTTTGAGCTGTCGGCCCGTGCCCGGGATTACCTTGACCGGGTCACGCATTTCATGGATCATTTCGTGATCCCGAGCGAGCCCCGTTATTACCGGCAGCGCGCGGAGCTGGTAAAAGACGGCCAGCCGAATACCTCGCCGCCGGTCATGACCGAGCTGAAGGAGCGAGCTCAAGCGCTGGGTTTGTGGAATCTCTTTCTTCCGGCGCTATCGGAGATCTCCAATCTGGACTACGCCCCGATCGCGGAGCAGACTGGCCGCAGCCCGGTAATCGCGCCGGAGGCCATGAACTGCCTGTCTCCCGACACCGGCAATATGGAATTGCTGCACCTTCACGGGACCGAGGCACAGAAGCGGCAATGGCTGGACCCGCTCCTGGACGGCACCATCCGGTCCGGCTTCTCGATGACCGAGCCTGATGTGGCATCGAGCGACGCCACGAACATCGCCACGACGATAGCCAGGGACAGCGACAGCTATGTCGTGAACGGCAGGAAGTGGTGGACCACGGGAGCCGCAGATCCGCGGTGTGAAGTCCTCCTGGTCCTCGGGAAATCAGATCCGGATGCGGCCGCGAACCGGCAGCACTCCATGGTGCTCGTGCCGCGCAGCACGCCCGGCGTGCGCATAGTGCGGACCCTGCCCGTCTACGGATACCAGGAGCAGCAGGGCCACTGCGAGATCATCTATGACAATGTCCGCGTCCCGGTCGAGAATCTCATTGGCGGCGAAGGGGACGGCTTTGCCATCGCGCAAAGCCGGCTCGGCCCAGGGCGCATTCATCACTGCATGCGTTGTGTCGGGATGGCCGAGCGCGCTCTTGAACTGGCCTGCCGGCGATCGCTCTCCCGGACGGCGTTCGGCAAGCGCATCGGCGATCACGACACAGTCCGCGCTCAGATCGCCGAGGCGCGGATGGCCATTGAGCAACTGCGCCTGCTGGTCCTGAAGACCGCGTGGCTGGTGGACAAGCACGGCGCGAGCGGCGCCCGCAGCGAGATATCCGCCATCAAGGTGCTCGCGCCCCGCGTTGCGTGCGACGTCATCGATCGCGCTATTCAGATCCATGGCGGAGCCGGGGTAAGCGAGGACACGCCGCTGGCCTTGATGTGGTCACGGGCGCGCACGCTGCGAATCGTTGATGGTCCCGATGATGTGCACATACGGAGGGTGGGCCACTACGAGCTCCGCAAGTACTCCTGACGGCGCTATGGCAGATAGCAGTTGGATCAGCTGGAGATTGGTTATGGTCATTCTTCCCGCGAGGGCTACATCGTGAAGACCGGCGGGCCGGATCCGGGCGCGCAACAGCGTCACAGCCCACTGGACGGCATCCGGGTACTGGAGATCGGGCAGGTCATCTCCGCGCCCTATGCCGGCCTGCTGCTGGCGGACCTGGGCGCTGAGGTGATCAAGGTCGAGCCGCCGGGAGTCGGCGACAGCGCCCGTAACCCGGAAGTCACCGGCATGGGTGATGACAGCGCTACATTCGTCACTTTCAACCGCAACAAGAAGAGTGTGGTCCTGGACCTGCGGGACCCCCGTCACTATGAGTTCTTCAGCGATCTGGCCCGCGACGCCGATGTGGTCCTGACCAACATGTTGCCGGCCGCTGCCACGCGGCTGCAGGTGGACCCCGCTGTGCTGAGGAACCTGAATCCGCGCCTGATCACCTGCTCGATCACGGGATTTCGGCGCGAAGACCCGAGAAGCGGCGAGCCTTCCTATGACCTGACCCACCAAGCCCTCGCCGGGTACTTGCTCTTCGAGGGCGGTCCTGGCGATCCGCCGCAGCGCGTGTGCATTCCGCTCGCAGACCTCGCGACCGCGCAGTTCGCGGTCAACGCCATCCTGGCGGCGCTGTTCGCACGATCGGTCACCGGAGTCGGTGACGACATCGAGGTCCCGATGTACGACTCGATGCTCAGCCTGCTGACCTATACCGCGACCCTCTACCTCAACACCGGCAAGGAACCTGCGCGCGCGGGTTCCGCGCACGAATACACCGCGCCGTGGCAAGCGGTGTCCGCGCAGGACGGTGATCTCGTAGTGGCGGTGCGATCGGAGAAGTTCTGGCAGCGGCTCTGCGAAGCCATCGGCGACCCATCGATCGCCTTTGACCCGCTGTTTGCCTCCAACGCGCAACGGTTGGAAAACCGCGAGGCGATGACACAGATGCTGAACGCGCGCTTCAGCCGCAAGACGGTCCAGGAGTGGCTGACGACGCTGCGTGCCACAGGGGTTCCGGCCGCTCCGGTTCGCACTGTCGCGGCCGCGCTGGACGAAGCAGTCGCCAGCGGGAGCGAGCTCATCCAGGAGATCGGGCACCAGCAGCTGGGGGCATTGCGGATCGTCGGCAATCCGGTCCGGTTCGCCGACATGGACCTGGCCTGCCCGAGTCGCCCGCCGTCGCTGGGGGAGCACACGGCGGAACTCGGGCTAGCCGAGCGTCTCCAGGGTGCCTGAGTGGACACCCGGCCGACCAGCGCTGCGCTCCCGGGCCTTGACCTGCCGGGCCTGGCCGCATGGATCGAGCGGACCGGATGTGAAGTCGGCGCGCCGCGGCGCGCCTGGCTCATCTCCGGCGGCCGGTCCAACCTGACGTTCGGTCTGGAGGGCGCCAGCGGCCGCGTTTACTGCCTGCGGCGACCCCCGCTGGGCAAGGTGCTTCCCTCGGCGCATGACGTCGTCCGGGAGTACCGCATCCTGAGCGGGCTCCAGGGCGGGCCGGTCCCGGTGCCGCGCGTGGTCGCCGTCTGCGAAGACAGCGGAGTGCTAGGCGCGCAGTTCTACCTGATGGAGTTCGTTGAGGGGCACATCGCCGGCACCTTGCAAGCGGCCGGCTCGCTGCCCGCGGATGTGCGCGCTGGCGCCGGGCGTGAGATGGTCGCCGCCCTGATCCGCATTCACGCAGTTGACCTTGCCGCGGCCGGGCTCGAGTCCCTCAGTAAGGGTGAGGACTACGTTGGTCGTCAGCTGCGCCGCTGGCAGCGCCAGCTCGGGGAGCACGGCATGGCGATGCATCCGCTCCTCAGGTCCGTCGCCGACCGCCTGACAGCGGCCATGCCGCCGCAGCAAGCCACCACACTCGTCCACGGTGATTTCAAGGTCGGGAATGTGATTCTCGGCGCCGGCGGGACGGTCCGGGCTGTCCTCGACTGGGAGCTGGCTACCCTGGGAGATCCGGTCGCCGACCTTGGCTGGCTGCTGGCCAGCTGGTCCGAGCCGAGAGAGCAGGTGGTCCGGATCGTTGCCCCCCCGAGCCAGGCGGGCGGGTTCGGGGTGCGCACCGAGCTAGTCGCCGCCTACCAGGCCAGCTCTCCGCTGGACGTCTCAGACCTGCCGTACTACGTGGCGCTGTCCGAATGGAAGTGGGCTGCCATTGACGTCGGCGTATACGACCGGTTCGCCTCCGGCCAGATGGGCGACGCGTCCCTGGACCAGCAGGTGGTGTTCGCTGAGATCGAGAGTCGTCTCTCGCATGCCGACGAACTGCTCCGACAGGGATTCTGAGCGTTAGCGAAGGCCTCGGGTCGGCGGGTTCGGCGTCGCCGCAGCCCGGTTCGGCCAGTCGCGGGCGACGCCGTGCAGTACTTTCTTGTGGATTTTGCGGTGGAGGTCTTCGGAATCGACCCGGCGCAGTCCTGGGCCAGGGCGTACCGGACCGAGTCAGACCCGTAATAGGCCACGGCGGCCGGGTTGGGTGCCTTGAAGTGAGCCAGCCGGGCCTGGGCGGACGAATTCGCGTGGGACATTGTCTCGCCTCGCGGGACAAATGTGGTAGGCTTCGCAGAGTTGTCTCTGGCCAGGAAGCAGAGTGGACCTCGACTATTCGGCCCGTGTCGCGGCTACCTCGACCCGGCACTGGCCTTGACGAAGGCGACTATGCCGTTGCGCTTCTAATAAGCGCCAGGCCCATTTCGGGGAGGCGTGCGATCTTGAGCTATGGCTTGAGGAGGGTGACAGTGTCTATCGCTCTAGCGACCGGGGCCAGGCACCCGTGCACGACGACTTCAGACTTGAAAACGTCCTTCTCGGCGACTGCGGTACTGTCCAGGCCGTTCTCGACTGGGAGATGGGTGATGTCTCGGAGGACCAGCGCATCGTCCTGGGCGATATTGAGAGCCGTTTTGAAAATGCAGCGCTGCTGCTAGAGCGGGCAGATCTCCCTGTCAGGGAGGAGGATGTGATTCAGTGTCGGACACTGCGACCGTAATGCTGCAGAAGGGTCCTCGAGACCTCAGGCAGGCATCGGTGGCGATTCCCCAGCCCGGTCCAGGCGCGGCAATCCTCCGAGTGGAGGCTTGCGGGATCTGCGGGAGCGATATCGACGCCATTGACGCGGTCGCAATCGGCAGGGTGGATCACTTCCCCCGCGTCCTCGGCCATGAGATTGTCGGAACAGTTGAGCGCGTCGGAGAGGGCGGTCGAGCCGACGGCGTGAACGTCGGCGACCTCGTCGCCGTTGACCCGCTGCTTTCCTGCGGGACATGCAGGTACTGTCTCTCAGGCGGTGTTAACCGGGCACACTGTCGAGGCTGGCCTTTCACCCCGGCACAGTACGGCCTTCTGCCATTCGCCTATGAGCACGGACTTTGGGGGGGCTACGCCTCGCACGTCTACGCCCCGCCAGAGGCGGTTTTGTATCCTGTGCCGGAGGGCGTCAGTGCGATCGATGCGACCCTGTGGAACCCATTGGCGGCCGGCATCCAATGGGGTGTCCTCACGCCAGGCACCGCACCAGGTTCGACCCTCGCGATCCTGGGACCCGGCCAGCGGGGCCTTGCCACCCTAGTCGCGGCGAAGGCGGCCGGTGCGTCGACCGTCATCGTCACGGGGACATCGGCTGACCAGCACAAGCTTGATCTAGCGAAAAAGCTAGGTGCAACCGCAACCGTCACTGTTGATGTTGGCGACACTGTTGCCAGGGTCAGGCACCTCACCGACGGAGAAGGCGTCGACATCGTCATCGACACCTCATCGCACGCTGTTCAGCCCGTGAATGACTCGGTCGCCATGGCCCGGCCGGGGGGAACAGTTGTCTGGGCTGGCCTCAAGAACAAGCCCGTGGATAGCTTTCCCGTCGATCAAGCTATTGCGAAGGGTTTGACAATAAGGACCGTTCTCGGGCAAAGCAGTGATGCATCAATCCGGGCTCTGAGCTTGCTTGCCACGAGTCACGGCGCGGCTCTGTCAGCCATGCGAACTCACGCCTTCCCGATCGGGAGCGCGTTGCAGGCCATCGATGTCCTAGCTGGTCGCGTAATTGATGAGAGGTCGATAAACGTCATACTTACGCCCTAGGCGTAATAACAAGAAGCCGAATAGGCCCTTCCCTTAGTTCGTCTGGTTCAGCTAATAGGTGGAGCTACAGGAGGCCATAATGAAACGCCTAGAAGGGCGTGTGGCCATCGTAACCGGCGCAGGCCGCGGTATCGGCGCTGCGGTGGCGCGCCTCATGGCCGCCGAAGGAGCGCAGGTCGTCGTGAACGATCTGGGCGTGACACTGGCTGGCACCGAAGTCAGCGGACACGCGAGTCAGGAGGTGGTGCAGGAGATTAAGGCGGCCGGGGGAGTGGCGGTGGCCAACAGTGCCGACGTGGCGGATCACGAGGCAGCCGCTGGACTGGTCAGGCATGCAATTGAGGCATTCGGCCGACTGGATGTCGTCGTTAATGCAGCAGGTATCCTGCGGGACAAAATGATCTTCGATATGTCAATTGACGACTGGGAGTCAGTCGTCAAGGTGCATTTGACCGGTACCTTTAATACGACGAAACATGCCTCAGTTTATTGGCGAGACCTTCATAAGACAGCCGCGAATCATCGGATCATAAATTTTACGTCGCGTGCTGGATTGTTTGGCGCGCCGTCTCAGCCAAGTTATGCGGCCGCCAAGCTAGGCGTCGTTGGTTTCACTTACTCGTGCGCTAATGCCCTGCGGAGTTACGGTGTAACGGTGAACGCAGTGAGCCCGAGCGCTGAGACACGAATGACGGGATCAGTGCCAATGTCGTTTCGGGCGCCGAGCTACGTCGGCGAAGGTCTGCCGGACAACGTGGCCCCGGCCGTCGCATACCTTGCCAGTACCCGCTCGGCGTGGTGCAACGGTCAAGTCATCTCGGCACGAGGGCATGAGATAGGTCTTTACGGCCTGCCAGAGGAGATACGTCTGCTCGTGTCGCCGCAGCCTTGGAGCCTTGATCAGGCATTCGACCTCATCGAGACGACCTTCCGGTCAGCCATCATTCACGAGCGGTTGTATCGGAGCGAGTCCGGCGAGGCCGGCGGCTGAGCAGCCTGCTGCTACGGCAGCAAGCTGGCAGACCCTGCGTCCTGCCAACGGCACGTGAACCTTGTGCCCAGGCCGGGCTGCCGCTCGAGCGTCAGTCTTCCGAGCGTGAACCGCGCCGGGGCGTCGAGAGAACCGAGGGCACATCATCCCTGGACGCTCCGGGGCGACTCCAGGACCAGTCCAAAAGGGTTGACCCAGCCGCCGCAACCCTGTTGACTTATCAAGAAACGGGACGCTGTCCCGAGATCTGCGGGTCGCCAAGTCGCCGATATGGCACCTCGTCTTACAGCGGGCGTGGCGTGCTGGCTCGCGTCGGGTACTGGGCGAGTCCCGACGTTGATGGCGGAGGAGCAAGCAGTGATGGACGAGGCCAACTCGGCTCCGAACCTATCTGGTGGCGGCCTGGTCGACGTGGTCGTCGTCGGTGCCGGGTTCGCCGGCATGGCAGCTCTGAGGAGATTTAGGGACGACTTGGGGATGACCGTCGTCGTATTCGAAGAGGCCGAAGATGTCGGAGGGACCTGGTACTGGAATCGATATCCTGGGGCGAGATGCGACGTGCCCAGTCTCGACTACTCCTATTCGTTTGACAGTGAGCTGCAGCAGGACTGGGTGTGGACCGAACGGTATGCGGCGCAGCCGGAAATAGAGAGTTATGCCCAGCACGTTGCCAACCGGTTCGACCTCCGGCGAAGCATCAGATTCGGCACTCGAGTCACCGCAGCGTCTTTCGATGAAATGAGCGCAACGTGGATAGTATCCACAGGTCCGAAGGATACCGTGCGGACGCGTTACCTGGTAATGGCGACAGGCGGCTACTCGGTACCAATAAAGCCGACAATCGAGGGAGTCGATAGTTTCGACGGAGAGCTGTACTACACCTCTAGGTGGCCCCGTTCGAGAGTTGAATTCGCCGGCAAGAGAGTCGGCATCGTGGGCACCGGCTCCAGCGGTATGCAAGTTATCTCTGCAATCGCCCATCGGAGGCCTGCTCACCTGTACGTGTTTCAGCGAACGGCTAACTTCTGCGTTCCGGCGAACAACTATCCTCTGACGGACGAGTACCAGCACGACTTCAAATCTCATTACGAAGATCATCGGGCGCGGGCCAGGAAATCTGGGTTCGGAGTGGACTTCCCGGTGGGGATTGGTGTAACTGCCGATCTCACTGACCAGGAGTTCCTAGATCGCATGCGCACTTGCTGGGAGTATGGCGGCCCTGCGGTCCTGGCTGCCTTCCCCGATCTTCTGAAGGATGAGCGAGCCAACAGGAGAGTCGCAGAGTACCTGAGGCAGGCAGTGCGCGAGCGTGTGACAGATCCTGACGTCGCCGACATGCTCTGCGCGAATGACCACTTCGTAGGCTCTCGCAGGGTCTTGGTGGAGAGTGACTATCTCGATGCGTTCAACCGGCCGAACGTCACTCTCGTGGATGCGAGAATGAATCCGATTACGCAAATTTACTCGGGTGGCCTGGCGACATCCTCAGAACATTATGAACTCGATATGCTCGTGATGGCGACTGGCTTCGACAGTGCGACAGGCGCGGTTCTCGGCGTGGAATTCGAGGGACGATCTGGCCAGCTGCTAGCTGACGTCTGGGGCAAGGGAGCTAGGACGTACCTGGGAATGATGGTCAGCGGATTTCCAAACATGTTCATCATGGCCGGCCCAGGAAGTCCGGGTATCCGCGCCCAAGGCATACTGATCGCGGAAGAACAGACAACGAGAATCGCGCAGATCATTGGCCACATGAACGTCAACGGCCTCGTGAGCGTCGACGTTACCGACGCTGCTCAGGATAGGTGGACAGCTTACGTCGCGAAGGTCGCTGAGTCAGCGTTGGTCTCGCGCGATGAGACCCAGTACGTGGGCGCCAATGTGCCTGGGAAGCCACGAGTATATAGCGCCTACCTTGGAGGATTTGGCTATTACTTCACCCTCTTCGACGGTCTCTCCCGCGATGGGTATCCTGGGTTCAGTTTCGCGAATGCACACGGTGAGGTCGTTTGTGTGGATGAGAACTGGCCTGGCGATCCGGCAGACGAGAACTTAATTACTGCCATTTAGCGCCCGGGCAATCTGGATGCCTTGCATGTGTGTGCGGTATTTGGCGAGTTGACTAGAGGTTGTGGCGGCTGCGCTGATGCCCGGTCTGACCGAAACCGCCTACCGCCAACGGCTCCTCGTCATGACTACTGGAGCCGAGAAAATGCACGCACTGGTCAGGAACGCCGGATAAGCATCATGCATCTGGGCTTGCGCGAGAGTCCGTTGTTGCCGTTAGCCCGGCGGTACGATGCCGGCTCGCACCGGCCCGGATAGCCGCGCCTGGCAGGCACCGTGAGTCGTCCATCGCGTGGCATGCGCCACCGGCTCGATCACTTGGCGTCTCTACATCGGTGTGCATCGCTCGGGCGACGAGGTCGTGGTACGAGCGAACCGGATCGGCGCCGTCCCACTCCGCGCACTCTTCATGCATGCGGGTCCAGACTGCGGCGCTTGCGGAGCCGACCTCGATCACCTCGACAAGGAGCCGATTGTCGCAATGGCGTCGATGCAGGTCATACGGCGTCCTCCGAGACGGCAGCATGTCCCCTCATAACTAGCGGTGTAGACGAGGAAGTGGTGAAAGAGCCCGGCGCTCGGGACGACAGTGGCGCGGTCCAGGACATCAAGGTAGGGCGAGGGCGCGTGGTTCGTCGGCTCGATGATCTCCACCTGCAAGTCGCCCCGGAAGCTGGGGCCGACGCGGCACGTGCAGTCGGTCGCCTCGCCGCGGAACATCTGGTTGCCTAGCCTGAAGTCAGCCACATAGAACGGCCCGACACAGACGGTACGTAGCCAGAAATCAATCGTTGCGTCGAAAGTGCCAGGACTGGTGACGCAAGCGACCTGGCGGATTGTCTCGCCCGTCGCGGGATGATGCCGCATGGTCGCGCTCCTTCGGCTGCAGGATGGGCCTCCGTCCACGTAACAGGACGCTCGCAACGCGGGCGCCGGTAAGCGACGAGTTCCGCATCAGCGAACGGAGCTTGTGCCGCCCGTCGGAACGATTCATTGGTGTTCGCGGTGGTCACGGACGAAGCTGTCCGCTCGGACATGCAAGCAGCCAGCCCTTGCCGTGAACTGCCGTTCGAGGAGACCGAGACGGACAGCCGGCACCACATCGACCGCTCGAACGTGCTGGAGCCGGGTTTATGGCCTCGATACTGGCGAGATCTTGGTCGAGATCGGCCGCCGCAGGCTCGTCGCCGGCCAGGAAGACCTGATCGCTGACGTGGCGCTTGATCTGGTAAACCAAACGGCGGACGCGAGAACCTTGCCGTAGTCAGGGCGAATCGACTTGCGCTAAGTCGGTCGGAGGCAGTGAGAGAATGAGCGAATGTTCGTCGAGGTCAGTACCGATGGCGCCGTCCTGCATGAGCCCGATGACGTGACCCGGTTCCACGTCGTTGCGGGAGCGGGACTCGACGACTCGGGGCTGGACAGGGCGCTGCACGTCCACGGTGTCGGGTACCTGATGGGCCAAGCGGCCTTTGTTCAGTCGTCGTGACTGCGCACTCACGGCGAGCCGTCTGCGGAGTGGCGGGCGAAGCTAGGTGGCATGCTGGCTTACATCGCTACAAAGGGATGGATCCGCGACGGGCACGTGCAGGCGCACGTCGAGCATGGAGAACAGCTCGCCTGAAGCTGGCGCCGCTGCGAAACTGCTCTGCTCAGCCATCGTGATAGCTGGCTCGTCGGCAGCCGAAACGCATCGATCGCTGCGCGCTGCGGCGCCTTAGGCGACGACAGGCCAGTCAGGACGCCATGCTCAGGTGTTCGCGCTCGATATCGCCGGCGCCATGGTCGCGGCGCCGCGCGCCGTGGTGAACAGGAGCGGCTGGCGATCCTGCAGTAGAGCCAGGCCCTGCAGCGCGAGCGTGAGGCGAGTCCGGGTGTCCTGCAACTCGAGACTCCGCCCGAGGATGGCCTCGAGCCGTTCGAGCCGGGCGTAAAGGGTGCGGCGCTGGACGCCCAGCGCGCGGATCGTGTCCGCCTTTCGCCCGGCGTGCTCGAGGTAGGCGGTCAGCGTCGGGAGCAGTCTCGTCCGAGCCCGGGCGTCGTGGTCGAGCACAGCCCGAAGCTCGGAGTCGACGAAATGCGCCAGCTCCGGACCCTGGGCGAGTGCCACCAGCAGCTGGTAGGTGCCAAGTTCGGCGAAGTGATGGATGCGGCGGCCGTCGCTGCTCCTCCGCCCGACGCCGAGAGCGGCAACTGCCTCGTCGACCGCGGTCGGGAGGGAGTCCTCCTGCAGCAGGGCCAGGCCCTGCAGAGCGAGGGTGAGGCGAGTGCGGGTGTCCTGCAGCTCGAGACTCCGGCCGAGGATGGCCTCGAGCCGTTCGAGCCGGGCGTACAGGGTGCGGCGCTGGACGCCCAGGGCGCGGATCGTGTCCGCCTTGCGCCCGGCGTGCTCGAGGTAGGCGGTCAGCGTCGGCAGCAGTCTCGTGCGAGCCCCGGCGTCGTGGTCGAGCACAGCCCGCAGCTCGGAGTCGACGAAATGCGCCAGCTCTGGTCCCTGGGCGAGTGCTACCAGCAGCTGGTAGGTGCCAAGTTCGGCGAAGTGATGGATGCGGCGGCCGTCGCTGCTCCTGCGGCCGACGCCGAGAGCGGCAACTGCCTCGTCGACCGCGGTCGGGAGGGAGTCTGCCGATGTCTCACTGCTCGTTCCCGCCGTGATCTCGACCGGCTCGTTGCGCAGTCCCGCTTTGAGGGCCACCTGCTCGACGACCTCTTCGAGCACGCCCGGGAAGGACCGGGCGGCCGGGACGGCGAGAACGGCGAGGATGTGGTCGCCCACCAGGCCGACCAGGGCCCCGCACGCCCGCTCGGTCGCTGCCTGGCGGATGTCGGCGGCAACGGCCGCCCGGACGGAAAGCCGGTGCGCCTCCTCGCTCGCCGCCGCCCGGCCGGCGACGCGGCCGGCGGCCGTGCCGGGCGGCGTCGGCCACGTTGTCTCGACGGCAAGCAGCACGAGGCGGCCTCCGGCAAGGTCGGCGCCGAGGCTGCGCGCCCGGCGCAGGAAGTCCGTAGCCGTCCCGGAGCGGCCCGAGACCGCCTCGCTCACCAGGGCGCTCCGGGCGCGATCAGCCAGATGTGCGGCGTCCTTCTCGGCCAGCAGCGTGAGGCTGAGGGCAGCGCCCGCCCGGTCGACGAGCAGCTCGATGATGTCGTCCCGGCGGCTGCGCGTCTCGAGCACGTGAAGACGGCCCCACCGCTGGTGCCGGACCCATAGCGTTACCCACAGGCACCGCGGGGCGCCGTCGCAGCGGTGCACGGCGCCGCGCTCGACCTCGTCGTGGCCGCTGCGGGCGTGCTCGTCCCACCCGGCGAGCACATCGCCGAGGCCCTCGCTGACGTTGGCGATCTCGACAACCTGGTGGGCGTCGTCCTCGAGTACGACGTGGTCGCCGAAGATCTCGGCGAGCCGGCCGACGATGCGGCCAAGCTCGGCACCGGAGAGGATGAGCTCGGTGAGCTCCCGGCTCACCTGCTCGGCACGGCGCAGGAGCTCGTACTGCCGGTTGATGATCTCCCTGTGCACCGCCTCTGTGACCTCGACGAACCGGGCCTCGCGCTCGAGCGCCACGAGCGGCAGCCCCGCGGATTCGGCGGCCCTGACCATGGCGTCGGGCAGTTCGCGGAAGTTGCGGCCAAGCTCGACGACGACACCGGCCACTCCGGCGGTCGCCAGTTCGGCTATGTACTTCTCCTGGACGTGAGAGCTTCCGGCGATCGCCATGCCGGTCGTGAGGAGAAGCTCGCCGCCCCGCAGCAGGTAGGCGATGTCGGGGAGCTCTGTCACGTGGACCCATCTGACGACCTCGTCAAGATGGTCGCGCCCGGCGAGCACCTGCGGGCCTGCCCTGCGGAGCGGCTCGAGCTCGAGGATCTCGCGCAGCGAGAGAGTCACGGACCACACTTTATGTGCAAAGTGAGAAGGGCTAAATACCCAAAGTGTGCATTGTCGGCGCACAACTGCATCCGTACCATCAAGGGCAGACCGAGACCTGGCGACGGGTCTGCTCACCGATCAGCGCGGTCACGGGATAGCGGAGGTTCAGGAGGACGGCGGCCGGCCGCTCGCTCGCCGCCGGGGCGATGACGGGAGAGGAGACGGCAATGGACACCGACAGGCCGGCGACCGGCCCCGACCAGGCGCCGGGCGTTGTGCAGCCGCCGGAAGGGCTTTCGGGCGAGCAGGAGAAGGCCTTCGCGGCCGCAGTCGTGCACGCTGAGCACGCCGTCGAGGGCCACGCCCACGGGCGCTATAAGCAGGAGCTGTCGCGCTCGATCAGCGTGCTCGGCAATGTCCTCGTCACGCTGTCGGGAGTGACTCCGGCCGCCTCGGTGTTCATCATCGCCCCGGTGGCGCTCGTGGCCGCCGGCAGTGGCTCATTCTGGTCGTTCGTCTTCGCTGCCATCGTCGGCGTGCTCATGGCCTTTTGCTGGGCGGAACTCGCTGCATCGTTCCCGATCGCGGGCGGCGACTACGCGCTGGTGGGGCATTCGTTCAAGGGCAAGACCTCGCCGCTCGCCGGGCCGGTCAGCTTTATCACCTTCGCTCTCTACGCCGACTTCATCGCCTTCATCCCTGCCACGATCGCTCTCGGGGCCGGCACCTACTTCGCCGTCGTCGCCAACCTCGACCCGCGCTACGTCGGTGCCGTGATAATGATCATCGCGGCTGCCGTCGCCGTCCTGAAGATCCGTTTCAACGCCGTCCTCACGGGTGTCTTCCTCGCCATCGAGCTAGCAGCCCTGCTCATCCTCACGGTGCTCGGGTTCTCACATGCCAAGAACTGGAGTGCGCTTGCCCACCCGGTGATCGGCGGTGCCCACGGTGCCCTGGTCCCCGTAGCGTTCTCGGGCATCCTCGCTCTTACCGCGGTAGCGGTCTTCTCCTACAACGGATACGCCAACGCCGTGAACTTCTCTGAGGAAACGGCCGGGCCGCGACGCAACATCGCCCGCGCGATTCTCTGGTCGCTTGTCATCACGGTGCTCGCCGAGTTCGTGCCCTTCGCCGCGACGATCATCGGAGCGCCGAGCCTCGCCGCCTTCACGACGTCGGCTATCCCGCTGCAGTACTTCATCGAGACGACGGGGAATACCGGGCTGTATGACGTCATCAGCATCGGCATCTGCCTCGCCATCCTCAACGCCGTCATCGCCATCATCCTGAGCTACGGGCGCATCCTGTACAGCTCAGCTCGTGACCGCGCCTACCCGGGGCCAGTGAGCAGATGGCTGTCGGACCTGCATCCGAGGTTCCGTTCCCCCTGGATCGCCACGATCTTCATCGGCGTCCTCGGAGCGGTCCTCTGCCTGGGCGTGTCGCTGAACACTCTCGTCGATCTGACCGGGGCAAGCCTCGTGGCGGACTACGCCCTCGTCGCTATCGCGGCCCTGGTTGCCCGGCCGACCGGCGCGACGCGCGGCGGTGCCTACAAGATGCCGTTCTGGCCGCTCCCGCCGCTGCTGGCGCTGGCTGCCCTCGGCTATGTCTTCACGCAGCAGACCAGGCTGCTCCTCGAGGTCACCCTCATCACGATGGGCATCGGCCTCGTCTACTGGGCGGCCGTGATCCTGCCGCAGAAGGGCCGGGCCTGGACGCTGCGCGACGCGCCTATCGATGAGGAACCCGAGCCGGCCCGGGCGGCCGAATGAGCGCCGGACCTGTGGCGGAAGGAGCCGACCCGCACCTGTCGACGCCGTCGGGAAAGCCCAGGGCCCGTGCCCTGGGCATCCCGTTCGCCGGCCGGCCGGGGCGCTGGAACGCCATCACCGACGTGCCCGGCCTCGAAGTCGGTTACGTGACGCTGATCAGCGGGCCGGACGTGCGCACCGGGGTGACGGCCATCCACCCGCGCGGGAAGGCGTGCCCCGGCGACCCGGTGGCGGCCGGCCTCCATAACCAGAACGGGAACGGCGAGATGACCGGCGCGGCCTGGATCGAGGAATCGGGCACCTTCTCCGGTCCGGTCGTCATCACCAACACCCACGCCGTCGGGGTGGGACATGCCGGCATCATCGCCTGGACACATCAGCATCATCCCGGCCTCACCGAGGCGTGGCTCATGCCCGTCTCGGCAGAGACCTGGGACGGCTACCTCAACGACATCAACGGCCACCACGTGCACGAGTCAACCGTCGTGGAGGCGCTCGAGAGCGCCGAAGGAGGTAGCCCGATCGAGGAGGGATCGGTCGGCGGCGGGACCGGCATGAACTGCTACGCCTTCAAGGGCGGCTCCGGCACGGCGTCCCGGCTGGTCTCCTACGCCGGACGTGAGTACGCCGTCGGCGCCTTCGTGCAGGCCAACTTCGGCGCCCGGCACGAGCTTGTGCTCGCCGGCGTGCCACTGGGCGAGGCGCTCGCGGACGACGACCCGCTGGCCGAGCACTTCTCGGCTCCGCCGGGCGCCGGCTCGGTCATCGCAGTCGTCGCGACCGATGCCCCGCTCCTGCCCGGCCAGTGCCGGGCACTCGCCCGGCGGGTGACGCTCGGGCTCGCCCGGACCGGGACGAGCGGCTCCCACTTCTCCGGCGACTTGTTCCTGGCCTTCTCGACCGCGAACAAGGACGCCCTCACGCCCTCGATCGCCACCTTCTACGGGTCACCGGAGCACCTTGACCGACTCGAGTTCGTGCCGTGGGGACATATCGATCCGTTCTACGAAGCGGTCGTGCAGGCCGTAGAGGAGGCCGTGGCGAACGCCCTCGTCGCGAACGAGGACATGACCGGCAGGGACGGCCACCGCTCGCCTGCCCTGCCCCGCGACCGCGTGCGCGAGCTCGTCAGCAAAGCAAGATCGGCCCGTGCGTCGTGAGGACCGGCAGCCCGGTACAGAGCGCAGCCGGGTCTGCCAGGGAGGGAGCGGATGATGAAAGCGGCTGAGCAGCCTGCGGTGGCGGTGCGGCACCTGCTGGACCCGCTCACTGCGGAGGAGATCGAGGCCGCCACCGGCATACTCAAGCGGGACCGCAACCTGGCTGCGAGTGCGCGGTTCGTCTACGTCACGCTGCAGGAGCCAGCCAAGGACGCGGTCCTGGGCTACCGGCCGGGGGAGGCGTTCGAGCGCGTCGCGCATATCGTGCTCCGGGAGCGGGCCGAGCGCAGGACCTACGAGGCGGTGGTCTCGATCACCGCCGGCGAGGTGCGCCAGTGGCGAGAGCTGCCCGGTGTCCAGCCGGCAGTCATGCTCGAGGAGTTTCTGGCTACCGAGGCGGCGGTCAAGAAGGACGCCCGCTGGCAAGAGGCGATGCGCCGCCGTGGCGTCACCGACTTCGACATGGTGATGATCGATCCCTGGTCGGTGGGCTACAACGGCCCCGAGGACGCGGCCGGCGAGGGGCGGTTCCTGCGGCCGCTGATCTGGGTGCGTGAGGGGGACCCCGACGACAACGGATACGCCCGCCCGGTGGAGGGCCTGATCGTCCGCTTCGACCTCGACCGGATGGAAGTAGTGGACATCGAGGACCACGGGGTGGTCCCGCTGCCGCCGCGCAGCGGCAACTACACCGCTGCGGGAATCCGCGACGCCGGAAACGTCCCGCATTTCCCCGAGGGGCCCCGGCAGGATCTGAAGCCAGTGGAGATCACCCAGCCGGAGGGCACCAGCTTCACGGTCGACGGGCACGAGGTGCGCTGGCAGAAGTGGCGGTTCCAGGTTGGCTTCACCCCCCGCGAGGGGCTGGTCCTTCACCTGGTGCGCTACCAGGATCACGGAGCACTCCGGCCGGTCATTTACCGGGCTTCGCTCGCGGAAATGGTCATCCCCTACGGCGACCCGAGCCCGACGCACTACCGCAAGAACGTTTTCGACATGGGGGAGTACGGCATCGGCGTGCTCGCCAACAGCCTGGAACTGGGCTGTGACTGCCTGGGCGAGATCTATTACTTCGACGCCTGCCTCAACGACAACGACGGCCACCCGCAGCTGATCAGGAACGCGATCTGCCTGCACGAGGAAGACCACGGCATGTCGTGGAAGCACACCGACTGGCGCACTGGCAAGGCCGAGGTCCGGCGCTCACGGCGACTGGTGATCTCGATGATCGCCACCGTCGGGAACTACGAGTACGGCTACTACTGGTACCTCTACCAGGACGGCACCATCGAATACGAGGTCAAGCTGACCGGCGTGATCTCCAACGGGGCACTGCCCGAGGGACAGATACCCGCCTACGGCACCCTGGTCGCCCCGCAGGTCTACGGTCCCAATCACCAGCACATTTTCTGCGTGCGCCTGGACATGCTGGTCGATGGCCCGCAGAACACAGTCTGTGAGTGCGACTCAGTGGCGCTGCCGGTCGGCCCGGAGAACCCGTATGGCAACGCGTGGGTAGTGCGGCAGACACCGCTGCGCCGCGAGTCCGAGGCGAAGCGGGTGGCTGACGGGCGCGCCGCCCGCTACTGGAAGATCACCAACCCCGGCCGGCTTAACGCGACGGGCGCGCCGGTGGCCTACAAGCTGGTGCCGGAGGACAGCGTGCTGCCCTTCTGCCAGCCCGACACCCACATGATGCGGCGGGCCGAGTTCGCCACCGGGCACCTGTGGGTCACCGCCTACGATCCCGATCAGCGGTTCCCGGCCGGGGATTACCCTAACCAGCATCCCGGCGGGGATGGCCTGCCGGCCTGGACCGCGGCCGACCGCCCGCTGGAAAACACCGACCTGGTGCTGTGGCATACGTTCACCGCTCACCACGTGGTGCGCCCGGAGGACTGGCCGGTGATGCCGGTCACCAGCGTCGGGTTCCAGCTGCGGCCAGACGGCTTCTTCGACGGCAACCCCGCCCTCGACGTGCCGCCCGCGGAGCACCGCCACCACCCGGGCTGATGCCTGCCGGGGGCGCGGCCGTCATGACGGCGGGCGGCCGGCTGTCAGCAGGCCTGGCTGCCGCTCATATACAGGCGCTTGTAGTTCCGGTGCAGCGCGCCCGTGGAGGAGTCGGCCTTGATGCACAAGCTGTAGCCGCTGCCGTTCGCGTACTGGTCCAGCCAGATGCGATAGGAACAGCCGTTGAGCACCTCCATCCCGCTGACGGTAATTCCCGACGAGTCGTATGAATGGCCCGGCGCGCATTCGAAGGTACTGGCGGCCGGATAACAGTCACCGGGCTTGCAGACGGTGACCAGGCCAGCGATAGGCGCAGGGTCTGCCGCCGCCGGGGTTCCGGCTGTCCGGGAGGCAGCCTGCGCAGCCGGAGTTGCTGCCAGGAGAGCCACCGCGGCCGGAGCGACCAGCATCATTGCACCCAGCACGGCCCTGACCTTGCGGATGTTTCCCGGTGCTGCTTCTCGGGCGATGATCACCGTTACCAGTCCCTTCGATTGCGGGTTGTTCTTGGTCAGGTACAGAGCTGCAGGGTGAGATAGTCCCGGCCGATCCAGCCCGTCCGATTGGTGTGCAGGTCAGTTCCCCAGATCCAGCGCTGACCGCCGACGACGCCCGAACTGGTGTACGGGCTGCTCCAGAAGAGGTCATCCTTATTGGTCAGGGCCTTGTCAGTGCCATCGGGCTCATATCGAATATGAACGTTCGAGGCATTGATGTAGTACTGGCACGAGGTCGTGGCCGCGGGCCCGGCAGCAGCAGCGGTAGCAGCCGACGCGGCCGTGATGGCAGTGCCGGCCAGGACACCGGGCAGGCTGAGCGCGGCGACGATGATGGTGATCCGGTGTACTTTTCTCATGATGTCCTGACCTCCTGATTCCTGCGCGGGCCGACCCATATCGCGCGCGCGGATCGCGCGCGCGGAGCGCGCATCGCTACGAGCAGTGGTGCTGGCTGTCCGTGAAATGCCCGCCGGGTGAGCTCCCGATCGCCGACGGCCCGGCTAGTGCGGTGCCCCCGCTGGTCATATTTACCCGGTAAAGGCTTGAGAAGTTGTTCATTCCCGATCCGTTGGCCTGAGATTTGTTGAAGGTCATCGTCTTGAAATTACTCAGGTTGGAGAAGGAGCCGTTTATCTTCGGTCTCTCGGCGATCGCCTCGGCGCTTGTCCTGTCATGCGTGCTGGTGTAATAGCGGAGCGAGACGTAATGCCCGGTCGTCGAGTCGTCCATGTAGAAGGCGTAGTACTGCTGGCTGTTATTCCAGATGGTCGACATATCCATATAGTCGCCATCGCTGCCTTCCAGGGAGACGGGCGTGATATTGATGTCCGGATACACCTCGTACCACGCGCCGTGATTGGACACGCCCGGCACTCCGTGAGCCGTGCCGTCCTGGCCGAGGGGGTCGTTGGTGCCAGAGAAGCCGCCGACTCCTGCCCATACCACGGCCGCATTCGTCGAGCAGGAACTCGCGTAGTAGGTCGGTTCGTAGTACCAGGCTTCTGCCTGGTCGAAGGTGCCTGTAGGGCCCGTGGCCACGTAGCCGGACCAGTTATCGGAGTCCGTCGTGATGGCTGCCTGGGCGCGAGTTTCGGTGAGGAACGCCGGAGGCGCCATCGGGCTTGCGTGGCTCATTTCCCGCTTCCAGGCCGCCAGGCCGCCAGCTGACCGTGGCCGCGGTGGCAGCCCGTACTCGCTCAGTTGCGCGGCGGTTGCGGTAGCCGCGTGGAACCCGGCCGGCGGGATCAGGAAGTCGACCGTGTGCCCGTTCTCGTCGTAGCCGTAAGCGCGGCCGCCGCCGGGCAGCGCTCGCACCGAAGTCCGCGCGAAAGTCTTGTAGCCGCACGCGGCGACGGCTGCGCGGGCATAGGCGTCGGCATTGAATGACGACTGGCAGCGCGGTGCTGCGGCCACCGGTCCCGACCGCGTCCCGCCCGCTGCCATCAGCAGCGGAACCGTTGCGATCGCGGCAGCTCCGGACAGCAGCTTCATTAAAGTGGACGCCGACCGTGCTCGGGTATGCGCGGTGGCACAAGCGGCCGAGCGGGAACGTCCTGCGGCTCGTCGCATATGAGGCCCTCTCTACACGGTCGTCGGACTCTGTGCGTTGTCCCGGTGCCTTAGTTTCGGCTTCATCCCGTGATCTGGGCTATACGTCGGTGCCACCCCGGTTTCCGGTAGCCCGGCGGCCTCAGCGCAGGCGATCTGCCCAGTTCAAGCGGCTGCAGGGGCGCTGAGCGCAGCTGGCACGAGTACGGGGAAAGCGCCCCGCTACGGAAGTACGCTCTGGTGAATAAGATCCCCTTATGGCCACGCTCGCGCAGGTGCGCCGATGCCCGTGGTGTCCAGCGTGGCGACGGTACCGGCTGACGCAAAGGACAACATGTCAGTGGTGACGGAGCAGGGCAGTGCAGGGGCGCTGATCCGGCGGTATCGCACTGCTGCTGGACTCACTCAGCAGCAGCTCGCCGATGCAGCCGGTGTCAGCGTCGGCGAGATCAGGGATCTTGAGCAGCAGCGCACGACGCGCCCGCACGCGCAGACGGTGCTGCGGCTGGCCGCCGCGCTCCGGTTAGACCAGGACCAGATCGCGGCGCTTTCCGGCGCCCGGAGAGCGAACACTCCGGCTAAGGCCGCGGGCCAGCCCGGCCTGCTGCGGCTCAGTGTGCTCGGGCCGGTGCAGGCGTGGCGCGGCAGTGAGGCGATTCCGATTGGCACGCCCCAGCAGCGGGCGGTGCTGGGCTTGCTGGCGCTGCACCCCGGGTCCGGCTTGCGGCGCGCAGCGCTGATCGACGCACTCTGGGGTGACGATCCCCCTGCCACCGCGGCGGCGATGATTCAGTCCTACGTCAGCCGGCTCCGTCAGCTGCTCGGCGGGAGCCGGCCAGCAGACTTGCTGGTCGCCGCCAGCGCGGGCTACCGGCTCGATGCCGCCGCCTGCGACCTTGACCATGTTGCTTTCGCATCGCTGGTCAGCCGTGCCAGAGAAGCGGATTCGGCGGCCGCGGCCTGCGCCGACTACGCCCGCGCGCTAGCGCTGTGGCGCGGCGAACCGCTCGCGGAGGTCGACTCACTCCGGGAGCATCCGGCAGTCGTCCGGCTCAACCTGCTGCGGGCCGAAGCGGTGACCGAGTACGCCGAGGCCGCCTCGGCCGCCGGCCAGCACGGCCGGGCGCTCAGTGAGCTGCAGGCGCTGGCCAGTCGCGAACCGCTGAACGAGCGGGCGCACTCCCGGCTGATGATCGCGCTGGCAGGCAGCGGCCGGCAGAGCGCCGCGCTCGCCCTCTACGGTCAGCTTCGTGGCCGCCTCAACGAGCAGCTCGGGATCGAGCCGGGTGCCGAGCTCGCCGATGCGCACGCGCGGGTGCTGCGCCAGGACCTTCCGGGGCCAGGGCCAGAACGTGCAGCGCCTGCGGCCGGCCAGCGGCCGGCCGACGCCGGAGCGTCGCTCAGTCTCAGGGCTATCGTGCCCCGGCAGCTGCCCGCTGGCCCCGCGTACTTTGCCGGGCGCGCCGCCGAACTGGCGGCGCTTGACGACGATGTTTGACGCCGGAGCAGCGGCATCGGCCGACGTTGGTGACGTGCCGCGCGGCGGGACGGTCGTCATCTCAGCAATCGACGGAACCGCGGGCGTGGGGAAGACCGCGCTTGCCTTGCAGTTCGCCCACCGGTTAGCCGGCCGCTTTCCCGACGGCCAGCTGTACCTGAACCTGCGCGGCTTCGACCCTGCCGGCGTGCCGCTCAGGCCGGCCGATGCCGTGCACGCGTTTCTGGACGCGATGCAGGTTCCGCCGGCGCAGATACCAGCCGGGACCGATGCGCAGGAGGGGCTTTATCGCTCCCTGCTGGCCGGACGGCGAATGCTCATCGTGCTCGACAACGCCGCCGACGCGGCGCAGGTGCGCCCGCTGCTCCCTGGCCACGGTGGGTGCCTGGTCGTGGTCACGAGCCGGCGGCAGCTACTTGGATTGGCCGCCACCCACGGCGCCCAGCTGCTGAGCCTGGATGTCCTGTCCGTCTTCGACGCGTGTGAGCTGCTGACGGCCCGGCTCGGGGCGCGGGCGGCCCGTGAGCCCGAGGCGGTCAGGCGGTTGGCCGGGCTATGCTCCCGGCTGCCGCTGGCCCTCAGCATCGCCGGGGCGCTGGCTGCCGGCATGCCCGGTCTGGCGCTTGCTGACCTGGCGGCGGAACTCCGGGACGAGCGCCGCCGGCTGGAGCTACTCGATGCCGGTGACGCGACGGCCAGCATCCGGGCAGTGTTCTCCTGGTCTTACGACCAGCTCGGCGACAAGGCGGCGCGGATGTTCCGGTTGCTGGGCGTGCATCCCGGCCCGGACATCACTGTCCCGGCCGCCGCCAGCCTGGCCGGCACCTCGCTCGGTGCGGCCCGCGTGCTGCTGGCTGAGCTGACGCGAGGGGCGTTGCTGTCTGAGCACGTTCCTGGTCGGTATGCCTTCCATGACTTGCTGCGGGTCTACGCCGCTGAGCAGTCGCGGGACTGTGATGCGCCGGAGGATCGCACGGCCGCCGTGCTCCGGATGCTGGACCATTACCTCTACACCGCACATCAGGCCGCGCTGGTGATCAACCAGACGCGGCTCCCCCGAACCCTGAGCCCGCTGCACCAGGCGGTGGTACCGGAACGCCTCGCCGACTTCGATCACAGCATGGCGTGGCTCAGCGCCGAGCGGCCGGTGCTCTTCGCGGCTGCCAGCCTGGCGGCCGCTTCAGGTTTCGATATCCACGCCTGGCAGATCCCGCTTGCCCTCACCGACTTTCTCGAACGGCAGGGTCGCTGGCGTGAAGCAGCTGGCCTATTCGAGATGGCGGCTGCGGCGGCACGCAGGCTCGATGATGCGAACGCTCAGGCGGCCATGCAGCGTTTCCTCGGCGAGGCGCTTGGCCGGCTGGGTCGTCACCGCGAAGCGTTCCTGCAGCTCACACGTAGCCTGGAGCAATTTGCCCAGATCGATGACGCAGTCGGCCAGGCCCACTGTCATTGCGACATCGCCTGGGTGCACGAGCTTGAGCGTGATTTCGTCCAGGCGGTCAACCACGCCGAGCTTGCGTTCAGCTTGTACAGGACCGCAGGCAACCGGGTCGGTCAGTCGGCAATGTTCAACAGGCTCGGTCTTTACTACGCGGAGCTCGGGAAATACGACGACGCCCTAGCCTGCTGCCAGCAGGCGGTCGATCTCTGCCGAGAGCTCGGTGATCGCTACGCCGAGGCCGGGGCTCTCGACAGCCTCGGGTACGTCCGCTATCAGCTGAGGCACATCGAGGCCGCCCGACAGTGTTATCAGGACGCCCTCAAAATCCTGGGCGAGTTCCATTCGCCCTATCACGAAGCCGTCGTACTCGATCACCTCGGCGACGCGCATGCCGCTGCGACTGACTACCCGCAGGCTGGTCAGTCGTGGCGGCGGGCAGCAGCGATTCTCGGCGAGCTGAATCACCCCGAAGCCGCTCCGGTGCAGGTGAAGCTTGCCAGGCCTGAGCCACCGCGGATCAGCATGAAGCCCGGCTCGGCCTGAGGCCGCAGAGTTGTTCAGGGCGCGCAGGTCGGCCAGCCGCGCTTCGCGGTTCTCCATCGTCATCTCCTCGGTGAACCCGAGCTGACGGTTGACCCGCATCATCGGGACGTTGTCGGCGGCATCGCTGGTGCGCGCGGCGGACCGCGGGGTGGTTCCTGGTGAGACCGATCACGTTGGCTGACTTGATCCAGGCGCCGAGGCCGCGGCCGCGGTGCGTGGCCAGCACCGTGGTGTCCTGCTGAATGGCGAGATCAGGCCGGGATTCGTGGACCTCGAGGCAGGTGTAGCCCGCGACTTCCGCGCTCTGCTCAGCCACTGCCGTGACGACGCGGAGCCAGGTCCGTCACGCGAATCGATCAGCCACGGTGGCGAGACTGTCAAGGGAGCGAGTGATAGTTCCCAAGTCGGCCATCGGGATTCCTACGACGAGTCGTTGTGCTTCGAGACTCTGGTAGAGCTCCGCCTTCTTGAGGAGGACGTCCATCGCTTCGTTGTCCTCGAAGTACCAGGGGTTCCGTGGTGTCCGGGACACTCCAAGGCTTACCGTCAGGAGTGGCTGAGGTCGTCCCGATTCGGCTGCCATCGCTCGCAACCTCCGCAGCCTTGTCGGGAGCTCCGGGCCGTCGAGCGGGTACCAGCCGTCGGCTAGGTCCACGAGCTGGCGGAGCTGCCATTCGAAGCCAGGCGCGCCCAACAGGATCGGAGGGTGCGGCTTTTGAACCGGCTTGGGCCAGACCCATGACTCGGTAAACGATCCGTACTCGCCTTCGTGGGCAACTGTTTCTTCTGTCCACAGTCGCTTTAGCACAGCCAACTTCTCTGCGAAGACCTCTCGGCGCGAGTCCCACTGCACACCGTTGTTCTGAAGTTCGGGCTTGTTCCAGCCGTAACCGACTCCGAACTCCAAACGGCCTCCTGACACCATGTCAAGGGTGGCGGCGGCCTTGGCGAGATGGAACGAGTTGTGTTCAGCTACGAGGATGATCCCGGTGCCGAACCGGATGGTGCGTGTGACGGCGGCGGCGGCCGCGAACGACACGAACAGGTCGGGGAAACGTGTGTAGAACTCTGGACCGAGCGCGCCGGTCCCTGAGAACACAGTGCTCACAGGGATGTGGCTGTGCTCGCCTTGGAAAATCGACTCCAGCCCTCTTTCCTCGGCGAGGATCGAGACCTCGGTGATCGACGGCGTGGTGTCGTTAAGAGCAGTCACAATCCCTATGTGCATGTTCGGGAACATACGTGGCAATCGCAGCGTGCGGCAACTCCCATGGCGGCGGCAATTCGACAGGTACTACGGCCACAAGATCGACCTGAGAATCTGCGACCTTGGCGAGACGGCCAACACGGCCCTGGGCTGCTGACAGCAGGCGGTGCAGGACCACGCTGCCGCCAGGCGATCGGCATGGCACCGATCCCGACTCCCGAGATCCTGTGGCACAAGCCGCACGTGCTCGCGCAGCCGCCAGGTCGCCGAAACCGCGTTCCGGCCCTGAACGCCGGTGTTCGCACACGCGGACCTGCAAATAAGCCACGTACTGACCGACGGCGGCGAGATCACCGGCGTCCTCGACTGGCCAGAAGCGAGCCGGGAGAAGCGCTGTTCGACCTCGCTAGCCTGACGCGCGGGCATATGGATCACCAACCGATCTCGTCGCCGGTTACGCCACCAACATTGACCTCGCCGCGATCCGCGGCTGGTGGTCGCTGCGAAGCTTGCTGAACTCCCGCTGGCTCATCGAGCACCCCCTTCCGGCGCCGAGTTCGCCGTGCTGAGAACTCAGATCTAAGGCTGCGCGAGCGGGGACCGCTGAACGGGCCCGCTGACCACCGCTGCGTCCGCTCGCGATGAACGCCAGCAGCGCGGCGAGGATCTGCCCGGCTGCTCCGGATGCGGCCGCCACCTGTCATGGCGAGCCTGCTCCCGCACGATTTCGCCGGTGCCATCAGAGCCTGACTTGGCGGTGAGGCGATGACGCCCGCGAACCGGAGGCTGCCGGAACGGCGGGGCCCGACAAGGTGAGAGGTTTGTGTGCTTGACAACAACTAACGACTGCGCGACGATATAAACCGTATTGTAGGATACAGTCTGCTGCTAAAGGAACAATGGTGCGCAGGTCGCCATCTGTTCCCGGGAAGGTGACATGAAGTCCCACATCACGAGGTCGTTGAGCGGTCTCTGGCGGTCCGGTACTTTGGCACCAGCAACTCGGCGTCGCGCAGTCGCTGCTGTCGCCTGTGTCACGCTATGTGCTCTGGGAGCCTCGGCGTGCGCGTCTAGTAGTAATGGCGGTTCGAGCACGACGGCTGCCGGCGCCAAATCGGCGACGATCAAGCTCGCTTATTTGGGCGATCAGTCCGGGGCTCTGGCGACAACGTTCGGGCCCGAGTTGAGTGGCGTGCAGGCGTTCGTGGACTATTACAACGCACACGGGGGCCTCTACGGACACAAGCTCGTATTGTCTGTTTATGACGACCAGAGCAGCTCAAGCGCAGTGCCTTCGAACGCCCGGTTGGCTGTTCAGCAAGGCGCGGACGTCATCATTTCCCAGGATCCGTATTTCGACAGCGCTGTTCCGTATCTGCAGTCGACCGGTATACCCGTTTTTGGGGCTGGCATCACCGCGGGATTTTATGGCAAAGATAAGACGACTTTCTTTTCTCCTGAGGGCGATTGGATCGACTACACCAGCGATGCTGGTATGAAGTTCTTTGTCCAAAAAGGTCTTAAGAAGCTTGCCGTGGTGTCGGATGCGAACCCTGGCAACGTGATCGCAGCCCATGAGGTTGCCAAGGCCGTCCCTTTGGTCGGCGGAACGCTGGTCTACTCCAATTACTCGGTCGATGACACCAACACCGCTAGCCTATTGGCTTTGGCGCAACGGTTGAAGATCGCCGGCGCGCAAGCGATGCTGGCGAACCTGTACGGAACGGCAGCGCCCGAGTTGCAAGCTGACCTGAACCAGATCGGTGCGCACGCTGTTGTGCTTAGCGACAGTACCGGTTTCGATCCGGCGGTCACGAAGCAGTTCGGCACAACGATCGATGGCCTCCTCGGAGAACAGAACGGGGCCACGCCCTTGAATTCCACCGTCCCGCCGATAAAGATCTACCAGGCCGCGATGAAGCAGTACGAACCATCGGGCGACCCGTACAACGCCTCGAACCTTTTCGGATGGTACGCCTTGACGCTGTTCGGTGGGGCCGTGCATCTCCTCGGGGCCAAGGCTCCCACCTACGCGAACATTGTCGCCGCTGGGAACAGCATAAAAAACTTCACCGCCGACGGCATGCTCCAACCGGTCTCTTTTCCAGAGATGCATTACACGCTGGCACCGTGCCTCTCTTTCGCACAAGTCATCAACGGCCAATTCAGAATAGTGTCCGGCTCAGGGGCCAACTTCCTCCTCTGCGGCACACCGGTGGGGGACAATTAGGTAGATCACATTCGGGGATGCTGAACTGTCCCAACAGCCCTCGGTCGACGCTCCACCTGCTGGTCTGAGTTCGAACCCGGAGCAACGTGGGGTGAGGCGCGGAGGGCGGCCATCGGCCGGGTGTGCGCAGCCAGATTGGCGGCCCATATGGCGTTGGCCGGCCGGCCACGGCGGCGCGGGTGGCGAGCATAAAGGCGGGGTCTCCTCGCCGTCGACGACCATGCTGGGCCAGGGTCTCGCCGGCGATGACGGAGGTCAGCACCGCCATCGGGTCCCGTCGATCAGGACTATGAGCCGGGAACGGGCTGGTCATCGGCGGGCCGTCCCGCGCGGCGCACTGCTGCCGGGATCGCGCGAGTTCCGGCGCGGGACGGGTCCCGCCGCGAGGTCCTCGGGGCCTGATGGGGGTGAGCACAGCCGCCTGGTTGAAGTCCGCGCCACGGTCATGGCGGAATAGAACCACAGCCTGCTCTCGCTACCGGTGACCACGGCGATGCCATGGCTGACGGTCGGGCCTTCCGCAGACGTAGCTTCCCGCATGCCGCGACCGAGCAGGATTCAGCTGCTGGGCAGCGGGCTGATCCAGCGTTCGCTGCTGGCCAGGCCATCGGGGTTGTCCTGCAGGATACTGGCGATCCGGTCGGCCAGCATCGTGGTGGCAGCGCGCGTGCGCGTGCGTGCGGAGGGGAGCAGGATCAGCCCGCCGTGGACGCGCCCCTGGGCGAGCCACTGCGCGGCGAGCGGCCGGAAGTCCTTGATGTTGTTTGTGATCACGGCCCGGTCCTCGCGGCATGCGACCTCGAAGATGACCATGTCGCTGCGCCCGACCAGGTCAGGCCGGTCGGCGACTGCTTCCACGTCGAGGCCGACCTGACGCAGGAGGACGGCGATCTGCGGCGACAGCTGCTCGTCGAGCAAGGCTTTCACTCGCGCAGCGCCCGCTCGCCGGCTGCGGCGGCCGCGATCCCGCGCGCGTACTCCGCCTCGTTGAACTCAATCTCCTGGTCGATCTCGCCTTTGTACTCGCCGTAGTAGGCAACGGACGCTTCGACCAGCCCGGCGGGTATCTGCAGGTAGTCGGCGGCCCGGGCGATCGACCCGTTGTTGTCGCGGACGGTGGCGATGACCTCCCAGACGTCCAGGCCGCGGCCAGCCAGGCTGGCGCGCCGGCCGCTAGGGCCGTCCAGGAACTGGATCAGCGGATGAGCGTCATGCCGGAGGCCCTCGTCGACGTATCGCTGGGCAAGGCTGCGCTCGGGCATGCCGGACCGGCGGGCCCAGTCGGCGAGCCGCTGCTTGATTCCCGGCGCCAGCCGCAGGGTGTAGTGATCGGCCATCTCGCCACTGTACCACGAGGTGTCACGCAGTGACACAGTGCAGTCGGTCACGGGACAAGATCCGCTCCAACGGTCAGCAGATTGCTGGTGTCAACGCCGACGAAGACCGACGGCAGCGGTGACTCGCGGCCAGTTCGAGCGCCACGAACGAGGCACAGGTCACATTTCGGCGCGGATGTTGCGCAACGCGTCACGCATGTCGGCACCGTTAGCGAAGCGATCAGCTTTAGCGGGAGCGCACGCCTTGATCAGAAACTCGGCGAGGTCTGATGTGAGGTCTGGACGGAGCTTTCTTGGGTCGATCACCGGCTCGTCGACCATCGGCCTGGCATTGGGGTAGGGGTGATGGCCATCGCAGAGGAGTTCGTAGAGAATGACGCCGACCGCGAACAGGTCGGGGGTGACCTCCCAGCGGGTAAGGTCGGCGTCCGGCGGCTGGTACGGGGGCGTGCCTGACTGTGTCCGCACAGGATCGCCGACCCTGGAAGCGATGTTGAAGTCGAGTAGCTTCGCTCCGCTGCGGGTGAGGATCACGTTGCGCGGTTTGATGTCTCGGTGAACGAGCCCGTGCTCGCTCAGCTCCCTCCACTCGTGGTACTCGTCCTCGGACAGGTCACCCTGACGGCGTTTCGCATCGAGCTCCCCGAGGCGCGCTGAATCCGGATGGAAAGCCACGAGCGCCTCCAGCAGGTCGAGTGCGACATCCACGGCCTCCCGATCGCGAAGGCACTTAGTTCCGCCGACGAATTCATCTAGCCGCTCCCCATGGATGAACTCCGTGATCAGGTACCACTCTCCGGCGCCGGAACTACTGGCCCAGAAGACCTCCACGACGTTAGGGTGACGGATCCTTCGCAGCGCCCGGAGCTCACGGCGGACGGCGTCATAGCCCGCTGCGTTATTGAATAGCTTGAGCGCCCGCTCCTCGCCCTCGACGTCGTCGCATACCCGGTAGACCTTGGCGAAACCTCCGTGGTCAATGACCTCCAGGATCTCGAAGCGGTCGTCGATGACGTCTCCGACCGCGTAGTCAGCCGCCGTGGCACTAGTCGGCGCTCGCAGTTCTGCCGGATCGGGTGGCGGGAAAGGCTGGCTGTCACCTGCCTTCGGCGCCGGCCCTGGCTTCCCCGCGCGAATCAGCTCCAGGCGCTCGATGACTTCGGCGGCACTGCCTGGGCGATGCTCAGGGATTGGTGAAAGAAGGCGCTCCACGAGGTTCGTCAATGCCTGAGGAAGATCCGCCCGGTCAAGAGGGGGGAGAGGGAGCTGTAGGCGCGCAGCTTGGACACCGGCTGGGCTGGAGCTAAAGGGCAGGTACCCCTGGCACATCTCGCAGACCGTCACTCCCAGGGAGTACAGGTCGGCCTGTCCGCCGACAGGACCCCCGTTGAGCAGCTCAGGCGCCATGTAAACGCTCGTCGTGCGGTTCGGGAGATCGGCTGACGCGGCGTCGTCAATCGGTACCGCGGTGTCGAAATCAACGAGGCGCGTCTTGCCCCACTGGTCGAACCGCACGTTCTTTGGTTGCAAGTCCAGATACAAGAAGCGGCAGGCGTGAATGTGTGCGAGCCCGTTCGCGATCTCTGACGAGATCCGCAAGATCTCGTCAGCAGTCAGAAAGCCGCCAGATTTGCGCGCGTCGGCGATCAGTTCCTTGAGGGATCCGCCAGAGAGGTACCGGGTGGTCATGAAGGCGGTATCACCTTCGTTCCAGCGATCAAGTACAGTCGCGATGTTCGGATGGTCACCTAGATGGCCGAGCGCGCGTGCTTCCCAGGCACTGAGAGTCTGCCCGCCGGGCATGATTTGGTCGCTGCCGGAGAAGACATCGAGTGCCACCAGGCAATCAAGGTCCCGGTCGAAGGCGCGGTAGATTTCCTTTTCCTGCCCGCTGCTCAGGAACTGCTGGATCTCGTAACGTCCGTCTTTAAGGACCTCTCCTGGCTCCAGTGTCGTACTCATTAGATGTCGGGTGTACCGGTGCGACGGTCTCGCCGGCTTCCCTACCCCCTCTGCAACTGTCCGCGCGGCCGACCAATCAGCGTCACTAACTAGCCGACAATCAACCGCTCGCGAACCGGCTGACGCCGGTCAGCTCAGGCTTAAGGCACAAGCCCGACACCGGTCAAGAGCACCACGTGTTTTCGTGGTCAACTTCGCTTCACCTCCTGACTGAACAGCACGCTCGTGTTGCTGCGTGGACTCAGGCTAGAGCGCGGCCCTGCTCTGGGCGCTTACTTGCACGCCCCGCGGCCAACACTGGGGAAGCTCAGCACGAAGATAGGCGGAGAATGCGCGCTGCCAGCGAGTCCATGCCCGATTCGATCTGCGCTGGGCCCTGGCTAAGGTCCACCGCCCAGGAGTGAATGCGCACGCCAACGTGCCGGATAGTGGCGACGGGGTCCTCCAGCCAGGCCGGGCGTGACGGGTCACGGACGTAGACCAGGGCGACGTCCGTGATGTCGTGCCTGATTGCGTAGGAGAGCAGCTGGTAGTGATGATCGGCGTGCGCGGTGGCATCGTCGGCGAGGATGTACTTCGCGTCCAGCACGAAGACAGTCGTGGCGCGACGTCGAACGACTACGTCGGGCCGGATGACGAGGCGGTTCTCCAGGTCCAGGCGCCGCTGCTCCTGGCCGAGCACCGTCAAGGTGGAATCCGCAGCTTGCAGTCGCCGGCGGAGGCCTTCCTCGATGAACCTCTCGTAGAGCTGGTTCATGTCCACCAGGAAGGAGCACGAGCGGGTGCTGCCGGCCGCCTCCGACAGAATGAGCCGCCGCAACAGGAGTGCGCTCAGCCGGACGGCGGGCAGATAGCGGCGGTCGAGTCGGCTGGGCTGCCAGGCATCAGCCCACTGAAGATCGGGTTCTTGCGACGACACCTGCTCGAGCGCGGAGAGCTGGAGCCGTAGGGCCCTGCGGGTGACGCCCGGCACGCCCGGCAGCCGCAGGACGCGGGCTAGCGCAGCCCGGATGAGCTGGTTAAGTTTCGTGTCCGGGGTGTAGTCGTCGTACCGGCAGGCGATCGGGACCGGGCTGCCGGGGTGACGGAGCTGCTCGGCCAGGTCGACCCGGCCGCGCATGGCGACGAGACGCTCGCGACGTTCCACGTATCCGTGCTGGACTCCCCGTCCGATGGCGAGCGCGACAGTGTGCTCCAGCAGCCGGGCAATGCCGGCGAAGAGGTCACGATCAACCAGGAGATCTGCTTCGTCGCGACCCCACCAGTCCCTGGGACGCTCGACGCCCATGAGGTAGAAGACATTCTGCAGGCCCGCTTTCGGCCGGATGATCAGGTCGAAGTCGCCGAAGCGGACGGCCCCGACCTTGGCCTGAGCGCGGAGCCTCCAGTGCCCGCGGGCCGGGGCGGCCTCGAGCGCCGACGGCTTCTGCGGATGGCTGATGAGGGCGGTAACGTCGGCGTCTTCCAGGCGGACGTCTTTGGTCTCCCACTCCCTGAGCTCGATGACACGGCGGCTCATGTGTGGTGTGCCGCCTCGTCAGCAAAGCTCTCGCCAGGATCGGCCGTGCCGCTGGCGTCCGGTTCCTCGGCGGCTGTGCCGCCAACCGCCTGGAATTGCTGCCATACGTTGTCGAACCGGAACGGCTCCGATTTCTCTGGCTCTCCGAAGAACATGTCCTCGACGAGGGGCTCTATCCGGTAGCGCCAGATGCGGCGCAGGCGTGCCTCGTTCAGGTCCTTGACCATGAAGTAACTCGGGCCTATAGCCAGGTCTCCCATGCCCAGGGCTTTCACGAGTTCCTGGTTCACCTGATCTACCAGGTCGGCGACCCACTCAGGCTCGGAGTGAGCGTGCAGCCACCTGCGCAGCAGCCCGGCGATCGGGTTGTCGGCCCTGTCGTCGAGGACGAACGGCACGAACTGGAAGCGCCGCCGGAGTGCGGTGTCCACGACCGCAATGGACCTGTCCGCGGTGTTCATCGTCCCGATCAGCCATAGGTTTGTCGGCAGCGAGAAGGGCTCGTCCGGCCGGTACAGCGGCCGGACAGTCTTGTCCCGGTACTCGAGGAGAAAGAACAGCTCGCCCAGTACCTTCTGTAGTTGCGCCCGGTTGATCTCGTCGATGACGAGAATGTAGGTATGTGACGGGTCGGACTCGGCCGCCGCGGCCATGATCCGGAGCGGGCCGTCCTGCAGGGCATAGGCGATCTGCCCGTCGGCTGCCGAGATCGGCCGGAATCCTTCGAAGAAGTCTTCGTAGCTGGTCGCGGGATGGAACTGGACGAGCATCGTCCTGGTGGGGTCACCCGCCAGCGCGTCTGCCAGCCGCTGCGCGACGAAGGTCTTCCCCGTTCCAGGCGGGCCGAAGAAAATCACCTGCCTTGTCTCCTCTAGCAGGTGCCTGATGTCATCCAGGAACGTCGGGTCGAGCAGCAGTTCCTCAGCGGCCTCTGCGAGCGGATCCAGCAGGGGCGCTGGCCCGTCCTCCGGCTGTGTGCCGCTGTCGAGGAGCCAGTAGAGAAACTGGGCCTGCGCCCATGGATCGCCGGGGAAGAGCTGTTCAGTGACAGCTCGCAGGGCGTCGTTCGCTTCGACGTGGCGCTGCCCGGCTGGCGCTGACAGTGGCGGCACCGGCAGTCCCAACTCCCGGAGCATCCGGGCCTTTCCATGGTCGCCGGTGAACGGGAAGACCGGGAGAACCCGGTCTGGATCACATACCGCCAGGAGCTTCATGATCACCGAGTCCTTGAAGCCCCTGAACCCGAGGTCAGACTCGTCGAGGACGCGGTCGATCCTCGTCTGGATGTCGTCGGTCCGATCCCATAGGAGGTAGTCCAGCGTCCTGAGGAACTGTTCCCAGCCAGCCTCGGTAGCATCACGGAGCGTGACGTTGAGAATGGACTGCGGACCCGGATTGCCATAGACGCTGGAGTTGTAGAGCCGGCGGAAAGTCTCGTAGTCGAGTGCGGCCAGGCTTTGCGGCTGCAGCCGGTCGGCCCACAGCGCCCGCTCCGTGTCCTGGTGACGGTCGGATAGCGTCGGGTAGGGGCGGTCGGCCCGGAACTTGGCCGCGAGGATCTGGAGGTCATCCCCGCCTAGCGGCGGCTCGGACCGCGCTGGCCCGTCTGGTGCCTGCTCCCGCCCGGCACCTAGTGCCTGGATCGCCTCGAATACCGGCTTGAGCGCCGACGCTGCCTGGGTGACCGCGTCCCTGAGCGTCGGCATGCTCACGGCTGCCTCAAGGCTGATCTCTTTGGCGAATAGCGCAAAGCCCGCTGGGACCGGACCGTCGGTCGCCGGGGCGTAGGACCACGAGGTCTCGCCGAACCCCTCCGGCAGGACCGCCCGGACCGTCTCGACGGCCCGGGTGGTGAACCCAAGGCCGTTCTTCGCGACATACGGATTCAGCGCTACCAGGACACGCTCGGGCTCGACCAGCAGCAGCAGATTCGCCACAGGAAGCCCACCCGCATCCGGCTGCCAGCGGACCCAGCCATCCCCCCTGATGCGTTTGGACTCCGGGTGCCAGAACGGTCCAGGCGTGCCCGACCGCACTGGCCAGCCGAGTGCGTCTGACACTAGATCCTCCAGAGCCCGGCCGATTCTGCTCAGGTCTGCCAGGACCACGCCGATGTTCTGCAGGTTCTCTTCATAGCCGGAGTCCTCGCCTCCCGGCTCTCGGGGCAGCTGGAGAGCCAGGCGGCATCGCTCACAGTCTGTCGGGTCTAGGCCGACAGCAGATGAGTTATTCCAGTACCACGACAGCACCACCTCGGTCACCTCATCCGGCCCGAGCTCGCGGCACGCGCTCAGATAATCGAGGAAGCGCTGGCCCTGCCGGTCGGCTGCATATCCCGACCTCAGGAAGCCCAGCTGAACGAGCGGATTCTCGCGGCTCGGCCAGATCGGTGTCCATCGCGCCGGATCCTGGACCCACCACATCCACGACAACAGGAACGGTGCCCGGCCGAGTTGAGCTGCGCTTCCTTGCTTGCGCAGATCGGCGGTAAGGGCAGCGAGCTCGTCAATTGACTGCCCGGCCTGCTGCTCAGACGACGGCGGCGCAATCCACTTCGCGAGCTGTACTGCGACGTCGAGCTCCTGCCCGTCCTTGGTCAGCTGATTCAGGTACATCTGGCCGTTCGGCCCCTTGAAACCGAAGTGCGTGCCAGTCGTCTTCGACCAGCTGTCCAGCGAGTAGCGCAGCTCTTCCAGGTCTCCGGACGCCCGGAAGGAGTCCAGCAACGCGGTCACACGTGGTCGCTCGGCAGCTCGGTGCTGCCGTACCTGGTCCTCGTCCACCCGGTCAGGCCTTTGGTCGTAAGCCACTCTGAGCTGCTCAAACCGCCTGCGCCGGAATTCGGCTTCCCACTCGCTACCCGGCATACGCCCCTCCGCTCGATCACGCCCGGGCCGGATAATACTGACATTTGACACGGTGCGTCACGTTGACCGGGCGCACCGCTGACGCGAAGGCTCCCGCAGCCAATTGCTAGCCGATGTTGTTCACGCGCAGCTTGCGTGTGCCCGCGGGCAGCTTGCCCGCCGTCAGGTGACCTCCGTGCGCCATGGCGATGATCGTCCAGACACCGCAGGGCATGCCATTGCGCTTGTGGTAGCTATCGAAAGTGTCGCCGACCTTCCGGCCGGCCGTGTTGCCCATAAAGATCCTTACCGCAGGGCAGGGATGACCGCCGACGCATTCTCTGGTGGCGACGAAGCATCCGCCGGGGATGTCGCCGATCGCCAGGAACGGCCCTTTCGCAGGCTCGATCGGATCACAGGTACGGGTCGGTCCGGCGCTCGCGGTCCGGCTCTTCTGGCCGCGAGCACTCTGTCGGCTCGTCGACGGTCGGATTTGAGCCCCGGTGCCGAGCAAGGCGGGAGCAGGCGCGCCGGCGTGAGAGCCCTGAGCGACGACAGCGCGCAACTGCCGCAGCTTCTCGGGGCCGTACAGCGCCGCCAAGGTCCTGTGTTTGTCCCACGAGGAGGGGTGCGCGAGGTAGACCAGTGTCCTGCTGCGTCCGCCGAGCTCCGCGCTGACCAGGTAAGGCGGCACAGGAAGGCTGGGAAGGAACGCTGTCAGCGCGCTGTGCGCCTTCTTGCCCACGACGGCGATTACCGGCGCGCCGCTCAGGCGCACGATGTCGTCCAGGTACAGCTGCGCGCAAATTCCCGCGGCGGCTGCCACCCCGGCTTCACGCCTCGACTTGCAATGCACCACCTCGGTCATAACGTAGTTCTGCGCCGGGTCAGCGGCGTCGCCAAGCAACTCCCGCGCTCTGGCCCGGATCGACACCCAGAAGCGAGTTGGCGTCGGCCAGTACTGGCCGTTATGCAGCAACGACCGCTCATCGTGTCCCCACGGTGCCGGAAGCACGGTTTGATCGAAGCGGCGGCCGATGAATTCGACGATCTCGGCATCTGTAGAACTCGCCGTCGGAAACGGCTCGACGGCATCGGCGGGCTGGCCAGGACCCGGTTCGCTGATGCTCGGATTAGAGGACAGGAACATCACCCGCGCATCCCGGAGATTGCCAGCCCAGGCTTCCGGCACCTGCCGGTCCGCATCGTTCACCCGCTGGCAGGCCACGATCTCGCTGCACGGCTGCCCGCCCTGATGCGCAGCAGAGACAAGTGGACAGCGCGCGATCCTGAGCAGCAGTACCCGTTCCTCATCGGTGGCGACCTGCGCGGTACCGAGCATGAACGGACGATATCGAAGCAGAGCCCCATTCATGCCCGGCGCGCGCAGATCCCGGCAAACTGCCACTGCCTGCGCGATTCTGGATTCCGCCTTGGGGCGCCGCAGATCGCCGGGCGGCGGTTACCCGTCCAGACGAGGTTGAGTCAGGCGTGGCCGGGGACGAGATCCTCGAGCGCGCAACCCCGGTCTCGAACGACTTGTTACCTCCAGCCACCCGAAGTCGAATGAATCCAGACGCGTCACTGCGTCAAGCCCAATGTCAGGCACCAGTGCCTCGTCGGGTTCGCGCTGGCGGCTGCATGTCGCGGTAGAAGGCGAGTTGCCTGCCAAGGGGCAAGCCGGCTGCCGGAAGATCGACTCGGGCTCCGGCGGACTCGAGCCCGGATCGCAGGCCGTAGTTCGTGTAGGCAGCGCCAGCGTGGATCTCGACGTCATAGCGCGAGATATCGCCGAGTTCCTGCCGGAGCTGCGCCAGCACGCCGCTCGCCCAGGCCTTCCGCTCGGCCGTGCCCTTGGTCGTGAGCGTCTCGTCGTACGGGTCCAGGACCTGGTCCGGTGGCACCAGGCCATGCTTCGCCGACAGGATGTACCAGCATGAGCAGGTTGCCCTTGACCCATCGCATCCGGCCGGCGAAAAAGGGCGCTGGTATAGGCGCTGGTATAAAGGTCGGCTGCCGGGGCGGGGACGGCCCGCTTCGACTTGACGCAGCCAACGAGACCAACTCTCGGGCGCTCCACGGGCTCCTCCGATTCGTAGCCGATTACCTGGGGGCCGCGAGGGCGGGCCCCGCGATGCCAGCGCCGGCCCCCTCGAGGAGTCGATCAGCCGGTGTTGTCGTTCTCCCACAGGTTGGTGACCGGGTCCTGGTCGATCTCGCAGTCGGCAATGTTGTAGCCGCCGCTTGCGGTCGCCGTCGAGAGCGGGATGCCGTCGACCTCGATCGAGCACCGGACGGTGCCGTAGCCCTGCAGCTGAGCATTGATCGCGTAATACTCCGGGTCGCCGAGACGATGCGTCACCCTCATGGGCACGGTGCCGTTGTAGTCGGAGCCGTCCGGCCCGTAGGTGACCTGGGCGCCAGCGGTGCCGCGCACGATGTACGTGACGGTCTGCTCGGGCAGCTGGCTGGCGCACATGTCGTGCTCGGCCAGGCGCGTCATCGCGTCCGCCAGCATGGGCGACATGTTCGACCAGTCGGTCTCGGTGTAGGAGATGACCGAGGTCTGCTTCTGTCCGGCCTGGCGCATACTGCACGCCTGCTGGCCGTACGCAGCGATCTGCGTGCTGGACGTGGAGCTGCCGATCCTGAACAGCGAGCTCGACTGCAGGTCGCTGACGAACTGCTGCGCCGGGGCGCTTAGGGCCTGGGTCGTAGCGGCCGCCACCGGTGCGCTAGCGCGGGCGCCCGGGGTTGCAGCGCCGCGGTGGCCCTTGCTGCCGTTGCTGGCGACCGAGCTGATCACGATGATGGCGAGCAGCGCGGCCGCGGCAGCAAAAGGCAGGATGTTCCGGCCGCGATGCCGCCGGCGAGCTGGCCGGGGCAGCGGTGCCGCCGGGCCGGTCTGGTAGAGCGGCTTGTCAGACGACGGGACGTGCCCGGTGCCGTCCTCGCCGGGTGGCGGGACCTGGGGTGTTGTCATTCTTCCTCCGAAATAGATGAGGCCGTCGCCATGGCGGCCGTGTCGGTCGTTGTCAGCCCGCTGGGCGCTGGTGTCACAGCGAGGTCCGTCGTCCGGTAGCTGCGTAAACCGGCCCAGGCAGGTCGGCGTCACATAGCTGCGGTCGTTAGTTGCAGATAGGGAGTAATCACGCAAATCCTCTCCGGCCGCCGTGTAGCTGCTCGAGGTTGATGGCGAGCAATGTGAGCGCGGTCGCGCTATTCATGAAAAAACATGGACATGCATGGAGTCAAGCGATTAAAGTGGGAGCATGAGCTCAAGCCAGGACGAGGCGAGCCTCGGGCTCGCACGGCAGGTCGCCGCCGCCATAGAGGCGGGCGACCGGGACAAGGCTGTCCGTCTGGTCAGAGAACTGGAGCGAGCGCTCACGAGTTCGGCCGGCGTGCCGGCCGACGCAACGCCGGCCTTCCCGGCACAGCCGACGGTAGTGCCGATGACGAAGGCGCCCGCGCCAACGCGGAGCGCGCGGCAGGTCATCGCCGGAGCGCTGGCTGAGATCGGCGTCGCCTGCCGCACCCGGACAGTGGCCGACTATGCGGAAGCCAGATTCGGCCAGCGGGTCGAATCCCGGATGCTTGCAGCACTCAGAAGAGACGAACGGCGCGCCTGGGAGCGGAATACGGCCAGGCCGAACTACGTCGTTCCCGCTCTCGAAGGTCGGTTTTTCCAACCGGTGCGTGGTCTGCTGACACTCTCCGACTGGCCGCTGGAACGCAGGCTGCTCGGTCCGTGGTCCGAGCGCGCTGATCACCTGGCGGCGACCGCGCAACTGGCCCGGCAGCTTGCCTGGCTGAGCGAGCGGGACACCGCGGTTGCGCAGCGACTCGCGCCGGTCGTCGCGAGCATGGCTGCTTCTATATCTGGCGCGCTGGACGGGGCCGGTCTCGACACAGCGCGGGTGGCCGAGGCGGCCGAGGCCGAGCTCGGACCGCTGGCAGCCAGAGACGAGCCGTGGCGGCGCGAGGCAGCCGCCCGCGCGCGCGGCCAGCTGCCAGCTGACCAGCAGCTGTGGGGCACCAGCATTGGTGTCGTCGCCGACGGTGAGGCGTGAGGCGGGCATGACCAGCCAGCAGCAGCGCCAGCCGGGCCGGGTAGCAGGGACGGTCCTCGACCGGGTTCGGGGCCGGGCACCGTCGCTGCAGGCCAACGTCAGGCGCCTCGCCGCTTTCGCGAACGTGCACTCCTGCCCCACCTCCGCCGTCGCCTTCGCCGCGCGCGTGGACACGAACAAGGTTCTGGCCGGCACGAGCATGCAGGTGCCGTTCGGGCAGTCCCCGTTCGCCATCGGCCGCGGCGTCGCGTTCGAGGCGCTGCTGCGCCGGCACGGGCACGCGGAGCTGCGCCGGGTGCTGACCGACGGGCTGGACACGGACTTCTCGCTCGCGGCGATCGAGAATCTGCGCGAGGGGTTCCCGCCGAACCGGGCCGGCCTGACCATGCGGGCGCAGATCACCAGCACGCGGATGGCCGAGATCGCGGAGGCGCCGCAGGAGCCGGTGGTCCTCGACGGCGCGGTGCTCCGCGCGGACATCGGCGGCCTGCCGGGGTTCTTCGAGGCCGACGAGATGGCGATCGGCGTCGGCGGCCAGATCATCGTGGGGGAGAACAAGTCCTGGCCGGTGGTCGACGGCAGGCCCACCGACGAGGATGCGCTCGGCGCCGCGCTCGACCAGGCGGCCACCTACGTGCTGATGGGCCGGCGCACGCTCGAGCAGTCGGGCGTGGACCCGGCGTGCCTCTCCGACGACGTCGTGCTGGTGACCCCGCGCAACACCGGCCTGGCGCCGGTGCTGCACCGCCAGGATGCCGGCGGCCGGATCCGGCGGATCGCGCGGTTGCTCAACGCCGTTCCGGACGTCCAGGAGACTGCTGCGTCTACCCCGGCGTCGGTCAGCTTCGACGTAGTTGCCGACACCTCACAGCCGGAGAGCGCGCGGCTCGATGAGTTCCGCCGCGTCACCGACGAGCTGGGCACGGTCTACGAGCCCGCGAACTGCCTGACGTCGTGCGGGTTCGCCTGGGCGTGCCGTTCTCGCCTGTTCGCCGAGGGGGACCCTGCGCTGGTCGGCGGTGTGGTCGCCCGCGCGCTGCCGGGGATCGGCAGTCTGTCGCGGGTTGCCGAACTGGGGCAGGGCGCGCCTGCGTCAGCTGCTGAGGAACCGGCCGCTGTTCCGCTGGCGCGGGCGGGGCGCTTGTATGACGCGATTGCCGGTCCGTCTGGCGTTCCTGGTCTTCCTGGCCTGCCTGGGCGGCCGGAGCGGAGGCCGGCGTGAGTACCGCGCTCGAGGCTCTGTTCGCGGCCCGCGTCTACTCGGATGGCCGGGCGCTGCGCCGCACCACGCTCCGGCACGTGCATCTCGCTGACCCGCCGCTCGGCATCGTGATCTGGCGCCTCGGTGGCGAGCGGTTCCGCGCGGCGGCCGTCGCCTGGGGGCCGCTCGGCGGGCCGTTCCAGCTCGCGGTTCCCGGCGAGCCCCGTAACCGCGACCTCTACTTCGCGGCGCTCCGGCCGTTCGCCGCGGATCTGTGCGAGCGCATGCGCCAGGCCGCGTTCCCGCGGGAAACCCGGCAGCGGGGGAGTGCCCTCGAGGAGATCCCGCTTGACGCGCCGCAGATCGTCGTTCCGAACAAGGCGACCGTGTCCGCGCTGAGCCTGCTGGGCCGGTATCTCGCGTATCTGTCCGACCGGGGCGCCGTGGCACCTGATCCGGTTCTGATGGAAGCGGGGCGTCATCTCACGTTTTTTGCCCGGAACGCACGGCTGCCAGGTCAGGCGTTGCTCGTGCCACTCGACCGACTCGTCGCGGACCACTGGGCAACGCTGCTCTCGCCGTTCGAACAGGCGAATCTCGCGGCCCTGGACGCGCAGATCTCGCCTGGCGACGGGCAGCATCCGTTCGACGCGTCGGCGGCAGCGGAGGCTGTCTCGCTGATCGGGCCCGAGCCGACCGAAGAGGTCGACCGGGTGACGGACGGGCTGCTGGCCTCCTTCAATACCGCGCGCGGCGGGAGTACCGATCCTGCTGTTGTGGCTCGCGTGATCGGGCCGCTGCGCTCGCACTACCAGGGGCTGGTCGCGCCGGTCTGGGACCTGATGGGTCGCGTAGTCGCTCGGGAACGAGCGCTTGCGCCCGCGCCGTCGGTGGCGCGGCGGTTCCTGGCCGACCGGGAGGCCTACGGCCGTCACGTCGACTGGGTCATTCCCGGCGGCTACTACCGGACGACCGACACGCCGCGGCAGGCGGCGATCACGCTGCGCCGGCTCGAGGACGCGCTGGCGCACTACGACGCCGATCGCGCGGTCGAGGACCCGGCGTGCATGATCCCGTATCTGCTGGACGGCGACGCGATCCGGGGTCGTGTGGAGTCTTTGTCGGAGACGAAGGTCGTCGCCAAGGTCCGGGCCGTTCGCCGCGTCCTTATCGCGGTCGACAGCCCGGATCCGGTGACCTTGCCGGCGGGCAAGCTGCTGTGGTGGACCGCCACGGCATCGGATCAGCCCTGGCGGGTCGAGTCGGTGTCGCCGTCCGGGGCGGGCTCCCGGGTGGAACTGATGCTGACCGCTGCACCAACACCGTCGCGGTTGCCGGCAGTCGGTGAGGTCATCACGCTGTCCACTCTGTTCACCGGCCGTTCGTCGTTTTCGCTGTTCCCGCCGGTTAACCCGCCGTGGACGCATACGCCGGACGTGCCGCCGTCCGAGGGGGAGCCGATCGACTCCGGTGACTCCGAGCCCCCGGTCGCCGCGGTGGACGCTGCCGACGTGGCCGATCCGGGGAGGTACACGTGAGTGCCGTGGCCGCGGGCAGCGGCGCGCGCCTGGATGAGTCGGTCGTGGCGGCCGCGGATGCGGTCCAGGAGGCTATGCGGCGCGATCTCCTGCAGCTCGCCGGTCAGCAGGCCGCGGTTGTGGGGGCCGCGCCGGCCGGTGCGGGCAAGAGCCATTTCGTCGCCTCGACAGTTGGTCTTCTCCGCGCCTCGGGCCTGCGGGTGGCGCTGGCCGCGCCGACCAATGACCAGGTTCAGAGCCTGGTCCAGCGGGTGAAGGAACTCAATCCGGATCTGCCCGTCGCGTTCGTGCACGGCCAGGGCCGGGATCTGCCGGGTCATCTTGCTTCGCTGACTGGAGTGACTCAGCCGTCTGCAGCCGATGCCCAGCGGCAGCAGGATCCGCTGGTCATCGCCACGATTGACAAGCTCGCCGATGCGTTCCTCCGCAACGGGCTCGGCGGCTTCGACGTGCTCGTGATCGACGAGGCCTACCAGGCCGACGCGGCTCGCTACTACACGGCCGCCGGGGTGGCGCCAACGCATCTGCTGGTGGGGGACACCGGTCAGCTGGACCCGTTCTCGCCATTGGATGACGCCACTTACTGGCGCGGCGGGCCCGAGGATCCGCTGCAGACCGCGGTCGGCGTCCTGCTGCGCAACCATCCGGGAACGCCGGTGCACCAGATCCCGGTCACCTGGCGGCTGGACCCGCGGGCCGTTCCAGTCGCCCGTTGCTTCTATCCCGGGCACAGTTTCAGCGCTGCCGTGCTTCCGGAGGCGCGTGAGCTGCGACTGATGCGGCCAGGGCCCGGTTCGCAGGTGCTGGCCCCGATCGACGCTGCGCTGGACGAGGCGGCTGCGTCTGGCTGGGCGCACCTGACGCTCCCGGGCGCGCCGGTGCTGCGGGCGGACCCGGCGACGGCTGTCTTCATCCGCGAGCTGGCCCACCGGCTGCTCGCTCGTACCGCGCAGGTTCGGTGCGAGAACCGGTCTGCTTTCGCGGCCCTGAAGCCGTCGGAGATCGCGGTGGGCGTGTCGCACAACGACCAGAAGGACCTCGTGCGTACTTTGCTCGACTCGTACGGCCTGGGCGACGTGCGGGTCGAGACCGCCAACCGGCTGCAGGGCCTCACGTTCGAGGTCGTCATCGCGTGGCATCCGCTGGCCGGGGCCGGTGTGACGGATGCGTTTCATCTGGATCCGGGCCGGCTTTGCGTGCTGCTCACCCGGCACCGCCAGGCCTGCATCGTCGTCGGCCGTGACACGGACCGGACTCTGCTCGACGGAGTACCGCCGGCCACACCGGGCTTCCTTGGCTGGGATCCCGACCCGGTCCTGGACGGCTGGGATGCGCACGAGGGCGTGTTCCGCCTGCTGGAGTCACACCTGGTGGAAGCATGAGGCCGACGTCGGCGATCTATGCCGGGGGGGGCGCCCGCGGCGGACAACCGGCGCGAAAGGCGGGGCGCGTACATGGCGGACCGAGTTATTCGAACCCGCGCAGTATCGGCCGTCGGCGCAGCACTTCAGGTTCGGCATCGAGGGCATCACGAACGAGATAGTGGCGGGCCGTCTCGCGCGCGTGCAGAGGTCTGGGTTCGCCGCGGTTGTGTACCAGAGCTGTTCGAGTTGATGAGGGAGCGATGACGTGGGTGACTGGCAGGCCTGGTCGCGGAACTCTGGCGAGGCCGGACAGCAGGGGGAAGCTGGCCCGGAGGTCATGAGTCCGGAAGAGCGTGCTCGTACCCTCAGCCTGATTGATTTCCTGGCGGACTATGACGCACGCAGGAACCCGCCAGTCTATGACATCGGGAAATACGACCTGTTCATGCTCAGGGATGCCGAACTGCCCGACGTGCCAGGCGTCAGGCTTACACCCGCCGCGGATGCCTGGCTCACCGTTGAGTTCCTCGATCTGCCCTCCAAGCCGGAGGTTCCCGTGGATCTGGTTCCGCTGCTGGGGGACAGCGCCAGCATCAGCCCGCATGCCCGGCCGGAGATTCGGCCGCCCGGCGGCGACGGGAACTCTGGCGAACCTCGCAGCGATCCTGATTCGGCCTTGGTGAGAGCTGCCAGCGAGTGGATCGCCTCGGAGTGGGAGCCGTTCGCGGCGCGCTGGGCTCAGGTCGCGGAGGCCAAGGCGCTGCATCGGGACCTGTTCCAGCAGCGCGAGTACCTGGCCACGGACCGGGAGTCGCTGGAACTGGTGTGGGGGTTCGGCCGGCTGCGCTGGCGCTGCGATGGAATCGTGATCGACCACCCGCTGGTGACCATTCCAGTCGAGGTCGAGCAAGACGATGACACTCAGCGGATCCGGGTGATTCCTGCGGGCGCGCCAGAAGTCGAGGCGAGGTGTGTGGCCGGCCTGTCGCTGACCGACCGTGCCCGGTACATGAGCGTCCGCCAATCGGTCAACGACTCAGGCATGGACCTGTGGGACGAGCAGGCCCTTGCCCATGTGCTCCAGCAGCTGGTCCGGGCTATCAACCACGAGGGAACGCTTGCCGGACAGGCGCCGCCTCCGGCGCAGGCAGCGGTCGTTGACGGCAGCTGGGTACTGTACATGCGTCGGCGGCTGCCGGACTACCAGGGCTTCCTGGAACGGATGCGGGAGCTTTACCGCGACGAGTCAGTTCCCCTGCCCGACACCCTGCAGGCGATCGTCACCGATGCGCCGTCAGTCCTCGCGGAGCGAAACGCTGCGGCGGCTGAGCGAGCCGCTGCCGACGAGCCATTGCTGTTGCCTCTGGCGACAAACGAGGAGCAGCAGCGGATTCTTGCCCGCGCGCAGCACAGCACTGGCGTCACGGTGCAGGGTCCGCCGGGAACGGGCAAGTCACACACGATCGCCAACATCATCAGCCACTACGTCGCTTACGGCAAACGGGTGCTGGTGGTGGCCGAGAAGGAACAGGCCCTCCGTTCCCTGACCAGCAAAATCCCGGAAGGAATCAAAGACCTCACCGTGGCGGTCCTGGGCACGGATGCCGACAGCCGCCGCGAGATGGAATCGGCGATTGGGCAGATCCAGACCCGGGTTGCCGCGATTGATCGCACTTTCACCGACGAACGTATTTGCCAGCTCACCGCCGACCTTGATGCCGTCAGCCGCGAAATCGCAGTTGCCACCAACGCCCTGCTCGCCACCCGCCTGGCAGATGTGGAGCACCTCGACGGAGCGTGGGAGGCCGGGGAATCGCCGACCCGGGCGGAAGCCGCGCGATGGGTCGCCGATCATGCAGAGATCCACGGCTATGTCGACGACCCGGTCACGCCCGCGACTCCCGCGCCGGTCACCGGTGGCGAGCTGGCAGAATTCGCTAGCTTGATCCGCCAGGTCGGCGTGCGCCGGGCCGACGCCTGCGCTGCGATGCTGCCTGAGCTCACCTCGACACCGAGCGCGGAAGACCTGGCGGGCTGCTTCGCGGCGATGCAGGACCTTCTGGCATCGGTCCGCTCGCTGGACGGTGCGGTACGAGATTGGGACCGGGCAGTCGCCCAAGGTCCGGAAGACCTGCACGCGCTCGCGGACAGGTGTCATGTGGAGATGGAGTGGTTGGCCAAGTCCGCTGGCGGCTGGCTGGGCTATGTCCGCGATCAGGCTGAGGATCCGCTGCTGGCGCAGGACTGGACGTCTTTCGGCGGCCAGATCTGGCGTGACCGACAGGAAGCTATCCATCTGCGCGCAATCCTCACGACCCACGCCGTCTCGATTCCCGAGGTCATCGAGCCGTCGATGGTGGAGGGCCTGCAACAGGCCAGGGACCGGGTAGCACAGTCAGGCAAGCTTGGTATGTTCGCCGGGCCGGCCAAGCGGGCCGCGCTGGAATGCCAGGTCGACGGCCGGCAACCCACGACCGCTGAGGACTTCGACCTCTGCCTGCAGGCAGTCTCGCTGGCAAATCTGCGGCGCCGGATGACAACTGGCTGGCAGAACCAGCTCGCCCGGGTCGGAGGCGCCGACCTGAGCGGCGTCGTGCCTGAAGACACGCTCGGGGGTCTGCTGGATGACCTCGCGCGGGCACTGGCCTGGCCGCGTACCTGGGGCAAGCTGAGATCGGATCTGGCCGCAGCCGGGATCAGCAGCCCGGCCGCGGCGGACGCGGACACGCTCGGCCGGCTTGAGGACGTGTGCGCTCGGGCCTGCGACCAGATCAGCCTGGGAGACCTATCGCGGTCGGTGGCGCGTCTGGGGGACTGGCTGCAGTCCGGCGCTGCGACTGCCAGCGCGTCCACGCTGTGGGAGCTGCTGTCGGATGCCTTGGCCAACCGTGACGTGCAGCGATGGCAGCAGCTGCGGGAGGACCTAGCGGACCTTCATGAAATCGCCCCGGCAGCCCGCCGGCTGCGGGATCTGCGTGAACGGCTCGCTGCCAGCGCGCCGATCTGGACCTCGCGGATCCTCACCGACCCGGCTGCCGCCGGAAACCCGGCCGAGTTTGAGCGCGCCTGGCAGTGGCGGCAGCTGGCCACCTGGGTTCACGCCGGACTGGCCGGCATGACACCGGCGCAGCTGCAGGACCGGCTGGAAGAGCTGGCTAGACAGCGTCGGCTGGTGGTGACCGACCTGGTCAGTGAAAGAGCGTGGCGACGTCTCGCTGACAACCTCGGGGACCGGCAGCGGCAGGCCCTGAACAGCTACGTCCGGGCTGTAACCAGGTACGGCAAGACCGGCGGGAAGTTCGCGCAGCGGTGGCTGGCCGAGATCCGCGCTGCGCTGAACGAGTCCAAGGACGCAGTCCCGGTATGGATCATGCCGACCGCACGGGCACTGACCAGTTTCCGCCCTGAGACTCAGGCGCCGTTCGATGTCCTGATTGTCGACGAAGCGTCCCAGGTCGGCCTGGAGGCGCTGCCCCTGCTGGCACTGGCCAGGAAGACCATCGTGGTCGGGGACGACAAGCAGACAAGCCCCGAGAACGTTGGGCTGAACCGGCAGCAGGTATTCGACCTGCTCGATGAGCACCTGGCGACGATTCCCAAGTACAAAACTCTCTTCGACCCGGACAACAGCCTCTACGACATCGCCTTCCAGAAGTTCCCCGGCGTGGTCATGCTCACCGAGCATTTCCGCTGCCTGCCGCCGATCATCTCGTTCTCCAGTGCCAACGCTTACAACAACCGGATTATCCCGCTGCGCGACCAGCCGCCCCGGCCAGGCTGGGCCCCCCTGGGCGCGGTCCGCGTCGCTGACGGCTACCGGCGCGGATTCGTGAACGAGCCGGAAGCCGATGCAGTCGTAGGACTCGTCGCCGAACTGTGCGCCGACCCCGACTACGACGGCATGGACATAGGCGTCATCTCCCTGCTCGGAACCACTCAGTCCAAGCTGATATGGGACAAACTGTATGACCGCCTGGGTCCGGAGACCCTGCGGCAACGTCGGCTGCGAAGCGGCGAGCCAGCCAACTTCCAGGGCGACGAACGGGACGTGATCATCATCTCAACAGTCGTTGCGGTCGACCCGGCTGTGCCCACGTCCCGGGTTGCCGCGATGACGGGCAACGCGGCCATGCGCCGTATCAACGTCGCAGCCTCGCGGGCGCGCCAGCAAATGTGGGTTGTCCATTCAGTAGATGCAGGAACGTTCCCTGACGGGGACCTGCGTGGTGCGCTGATCCGGCACTGCCGGGACGGCGGAACGACCAAAACTCCATCCGGCGACCAACTGGGCGGATGTGAGTCGCAGTTTGAGCGGGACGTCCTGCAGAGCATTCTGGCGCGTGGCTACCAGAGAGTTTCGGTCCAGCACCGGGTGGGCCAGTTCCGGATCGACATGGTCGTCGAAGGACCCCACGCTCGCCTCGCGGTGGAATGCGACGGTGACCGCTGGCACGGGCCAGATGTCTGGCACCGGGACCGGGCACGCCAGGAAGTCCTGGAACGGGCAGGCTGGACTTTCGAGCGCATCCGGGGATCCGCGTTTTACCTGGATCAAGCGGCAGCGCTGGCGCCATTGTGGGACAGGCTTGCCGAACTTGGTATTTCCACCGGTGACTGGTGGGCAACGCCGGCCAGCCAGTCGGTCATTCGCGAGGTCACCGGTCTGAGCCGGCAGAGTGATCCGGAACCGGCTGACGAGGACGCTCCGGATCCTTCGCCAGTAGACCGGGTTGATAGACGGCCAGTGCCAGACCTGGCGCCTCCAGAAGCGTCGGCGAGGATGACGGCACCAGACGCTGACGCCGTGGGCGAGGCACGCAGCGTGGTCCTTGGAGCACGTAGGGGCGGCCAGGTTGTTATGTCGCCCTACCGAACCTGGCAACTATGCGCCCTGCCGTCCACCGAGACGGCTTCGATGCCGCGAATTATCGCCGGGCTAATGGAAATCGTCTCTGCCGAAGGACCTATCCACGCCCACAGTGCGTATCGTCTGTATGTGCAGGCCGCAGGCGGCACAAGAGTCGGCACGGAGATCCGGCGATCCCTACTTGCAGCGACTCGCCAAGCCTTGCGCGCCGGCACTTTCTGCGGGATCGACGACGGTTTGCCGCTCGGGGATGAGAAGACCCTCTATCTGCCGGGAACTCCGCCGGTCCTCGTACGCGAACTCGGCCCGCGGCTACTCTCTGACGTCCCGCGCAGTGAGGTGGCAGCACTCATCGACGAGCTCGGACTGAACGGCGCTGACCCTGATGTGATCAAACGTGCCGTGCTCGATGCCTACGCCCTAATCCGGCTCACCGCCAAGACCAGCGCATACCTCGATGAATGTCTGAACTACACCTGGCGTCCAGCCGTAACCATCTGACCGTCGGGCTGTCTGAATAGCGCCGGCGTGCCCGCAGGGCTCAGGACACGCCGGCGCGAGTCAGTGCTAATCTCCGTCGTAGGTGGCTGGCCATTCGTGGTCGGCCACCGGTCAGCCCGCACCTCATCGAATTCGGTGCCGGTGCGTGCCTCCAGCCGACTCGATGGTCAGGGGGCCACCTAGGACCGTCGCATATGCCCTGCTGGCGGTGGGAGCCATGACCTCGACCGGGAGGCATGGCTCAGCCAGCGACAGAGCCCGGATCGCTCTGCAGGGAAACCGGGCTCTCGTTAAGCCGCAACCTCAGGATGGCAGGTACGCGGCCTGTTTGACGGCGCTCACATCCCCTCTCGCCTCGTCGGTCTCGGGAGCAAGTCACGAGTGCAGCCAAGCGGGCCCGACGGTGTCTCGCGTGGCGTGCTTAAACAGATCCTGAGCTGTCACGGCGAGAACCGCAGTTTGTCCGGGCGCGGCTAGTCAGCGAAGGGTCCGGAGAACGTAGAAGGAACGACCCGAGAATCCAGGCAGCTCGGAGGCATGCGGCACAGCATTTGATCATGAAATTAAAGTCCCCCTCGGATACTTTGGCTGTTCAATGCTTACCGGGCCTGTCGCGCAGGGCTGGGAGTACTGCACCTCCCAGTTTGGTCACGGCCGCGACCGGGTCGGGACCTAGCGGAGGACCAAAGGACAGATGCGTCGCGCCCGCCGCGACCAGCGCACGGCAGCGGTCGATGATCGTGGCCGTATCCCCGGCGATGCCGAGCCTCAGCATCTGCGGCGTGATCAGCTCGCGGGCAGTCGCCGCGTCCCGGCGCTCCAGCGCCGCGGCCGCGATGTGGAAATCGGCCGGAGTTAGTCCGGCGTCGGCCAGCTGCGTCGCCGAGATCGAGCCACCGTAGTAGGCGAGCTTCTCCGCCAGCGGCGCTGCGGCACGCTCGGGATCGTCATCGATGGAAACCCAGAAGCAGGCCGGCACGTCCACTTCGCCGGGATCGCGCCCGGCGCCAGCAGCAGCCGCGCGAACGATACCGGCCGAGGCCGCCGCCCGGTCCGGCGGGAATGACAGCCCGAGCACGCCGTCCGCGATCTCGCCACCGAGTGCGAGCATCTTCGGGCCCATCGCGCCCAGGTAGATAGGTACCGGCGGGCCGTCGAACCGCAGGTGCGCCTCGGGCTGCCAGCGATCCAGCAGGTCGGCCGGGCGGCCGCGCTGCAGGAGCGCCCGGCAGGCCAGGATCGCTTCCCGGCTCGCCGACAGCGGCCGCGGTCGCTCCAGGCCGGCCCAGGCGAGGAAGTCCTCGGCGCCCGCGCCGAGGCCGAGCAGAAAGCGGCCGCCCGTCAGTTCCTGCAGCGTCGCCGCGTGCATCGCCAGCTCAGACGGATGCGCCGAGAACGGGTTCATGATGCCGATCCCGAGCTTGACGCGTTTCGTCACCGCCGCGGCAGCCGCTACGAGCACCGGCGCCGACCGCCAGAACAGATCATGCGACACCCACACCTGGTCGAACCCCGCCTCGTCGGCTGCCGCGGCCAGCGCGGCGAACTCGGCGACGCGCAGGTCGTTGTTGAGCCGCAGGCTGAACCGCTCCGCCGCCGCTGTCATTGCGATTCCAGGGAGGGACCAACCCAGGCGTCCGCCTCCGCTTCGACCAGCAGGCCGTCGCCGATGAGGCTGTGCACGTACAGGGTCGTGTTGGCCGGCGCGACATCCCCCAGGACTTCCATGTGCGCGCTGCCCGCCTCTTCCCAGTCGGCGCCGGGAGCCAGAAACAGCCGCGTCCGGTAGATGCCTTCTCTTGAGCCGCCTAGCCGCTCGACCGCCGAGACGAGACGCCACAGGCAGTCAGCTGCCTGCGCCCTCGTGCCGTCGCCGATAACCTCGGGCCGGCAAGTCGTCCCGCTGACCGCGATCACCGGTCCGTTCCGCGCGGCGCGCGAGTAACCGGCCGCCTCCTCGAACGATCCGCCCTCGCGGAACCGCTGCAGCCGACCGTTCACGCCCGTCCCATCGTCTGAAGTCACCGGGTCAGTGTGCCGCGACGACGGGCTCGCGCAGCGGGAAGTGGCATGCCGCCCGGTGCCCGGGACCGAACGGCCGCAGCGGTGGCTCCTCGGCCGCGCAGATCTCCTGCGCCAGCGGGCACCGCGTCCGGAACCGGCACCCCGACGGAGGATTGATCGCCGACGGCAGCTCCCCGCCGACGAGTATCCGGGCGCGGCTGCGGGCCTGTGCCGGATCGGGGACCGGGATCGCGTCGATCAGCCCTCGCGTATAGGGGTGCACTGTCTGCTCGTACAGGTCGCGGGCCGGCGCGACCTCGACTACCTTGCCGAGGTACATGACCGCGATCTCGCTCGCCAGGTACCGGATCACCGACAGATCGTGCGAGATCACCACGTAGCTGAGCTCGTGCCGTTCCTGCAGCGTCCGCATGAGATTCAGCACCTGGGCCTGGACCGACACGTCCAGCGCTGACACCGGCTCGTCGGCCACGATCAGCCGCGGGTTCAGGATCAGAGCGCGGGCCAGCCCGACCCGCTGCCGCTGGCCACCGGACAGCTCGTGCGGGTACATGTCCGCGTTTCGGTCGGCCAGGCCGACCTCGCCCAGCATCTCGTATACCCGCTCAGTCCGCTCGGCCTTAGTGCCGATGTCCTGGATCACCAGCGGCTCAGCCAGCAGCGCCGCGATATGCATCCGCGGGTCTAGCGACGAATACGGGTCCTGGAACATGAGCTGACGTTCCCGGCGCAACAGCCGTAGCTTGTTCCCGCCGAGGTCAGTGACGTCCTGGCCGTTGAAGCTGACCGTTCCGCTCGTCGGCTTCTGCAGACCGGCGACCACCCTGCCCAGCGTCGTCTTGCCGCAGCCGGATTCGCCGACCAGGCCGAGAGTCCGGCCGCGCTGCAGCGTGAGCGAGACCCCGGAGACCGCCTTGACCGTTCGGCTGCCCGGACCGTGCAGTGAGAACTCCTTGACCAGTTCGCTGGTCTCGAGCAGCACGGAGACCGCGGCGTCCGGAGCCCCGTTCCGGTCCTGAAGGTCCTCGGCACGGTCGGCGGCGGACAGGGCCGCATCCTCCGCCGGCCCCGCCTCTACCGATCCCGCGTCCGCCGATCGCCCGTCCACCGGGTGATAGCACGCGACCTGATGGTCAGCCGGCCCGCCTAGCTCCGGGTCCAGCGCCGTGCAGTCCGCCTGGGCGTACCGGCAACGCGGCGCGAACCGACAGCCATGCGGCAGGTGCGCCAGGTCAGGCGGCAAGCCGCTTACGCTCGGCAGCCGCTTGGCCGGGTCGTGATCGAGCCGCGGGATGGACTGCAGCAGCGCCTCGGTATAGGGGTGCCGCGTCCGGGCGAACAGGGCGTCGGTCCCCGCCGCCTCGGCGACCTTCCCGGCGTACATGACCAGGACGCGGTCGGCTCGCCCGGCGATGACGCCCATGTCGTGCGTGATCAGGATGACCGACATCCGCAGCTGCTGGCGCAGGTCGTCCAGCAGGTCGAGGATCTGGGCCTGGATGGTGACGTCCAGCGCTGTGGTCGGCTCGTCGGCGATCAGCAGCTGCGGGTCGCTGGCCAGCGCCATCGCGATGATGACCCGCTGGCGCAGGCCGCCGGACAACTGGTGCTGGTAGTCGTCCATGCGCTCGGCCGGCTTGGGCATGCCGACCAGGCCGAGGACCTCCAGCGCCCGCGCGCGGGCCTGCGTCGACGTGGCCTCGCTGTGCAGCCGGACAGCCTCGCTGATCTGCTTGCCGACCGGCATAGTCGGGTTCAGGGCCGTCATCGGGTCCTGGTAGATCATGGCCACTTCGCTGCCGCGGACGGCCTGCATCTCGCGCTCACCCAGCGGCACCAGGTCCCGGCCGTTCAGCACGATGCTGCCGCCGCTGATGTGGCCGGTCGCCGGGAGCAGCCGCATCACTGACAGACCGGTCGTGCTCTTGCCGCAGCCGGATTCGCCGACCAGGCCGACGCATTCCCCGCGCTGCACGGTGAGGCTCACGCCGTCGACCGCAGTGACCGACCGGCGCCGCAGCCGGAACTCGGTCCGCAGATCCCGGATTTCCAGGACGGGCTGATCCCCCGGAGACGGGGACAGCAGCGGCAGCGAGGACGTCTCGGACGCCATCAGCAGCCCCGCCAGTCGCTGGTACGCATATCCGGCGTAACATGACTTTCTCGCGAATTCAGTACCAAGATGTTCCGCTCATTCAGTACAACAGCACGGCTGGCCGCTCTCCAGCCCGAAATAACTATTTATGCCCCGATTCATTAGGGGCCGAAAGCTCGCTTCTTCGCGTTTATCCCCTGGTAGAGCATCATATGTAGTATCGTCACCGGTCGTCACGTTAACGCGAGATAACAGAGTGACGTTACGGACCAAAGATGGGCATGTGGTGGCAAAAATTACCGGTAAGACTAGTCTCATCAGGAGGGCCCGGCTGACCGGGCCAGTGCTGATCGTGACGGCCCTCGCCGTCATCCTTGCCGCCTGCTCAGGGTCGAGTGGCGGCTCTTCCGGGTCCTCGGGCAACTCCGGCTCGACGGCGAAGAGCTCGGCCAGCATCCAGGGGATTACCTGGGCGGAGCAGCCCGCCTCGGCCCCGAACTGCATTTTCCCGCTTGGCCCGCTGACCTGCGAGACGGTCCAGAACGCGGGCAACTTCCAGAACCTGATGGACCGGCCGCTGTACTGGCTCGGCGACAACGGCTCGCTGTCGATCGACCAGAGCCTGTCGCTGGCCAACCTGCCAGTCTGGAACAAGACCGACACCGCGCTGACCATCACGCTGAAGCCGTACAAGTGGTCGAATGGCGCCCCGCTCACGGCCCGCGATGTCGTCTTCTTCTTCAACCTGATCAAGGCGAACAAGGCCGACTGGGAGCCGTACTCGCCGGGCGGCTTCCCTGACAACGTCGTGTCGTTTACCGCTACGAACGCCACCACCATCTCGATCAAGCTCAACAAGAGCTGGAACCCCAACTGGTTCCTCTACAACGAGCTCACGCAGATCTCGCCGTGGCCGCTGGCGTGGGACATCACCGGTTTCCCGTCCGGCGTGACCGCGACCTCGGGCACGCTTCCGGCCACGCCATCCGGGACGCTGCCAGACTCGACCACGGCCGGGGCCAAGGCGGTCGAGAAATTCCTCGCCGGGCAGTCCTCGCACACGGCCGACTACCTCACCAGCCCGCTGTGGAAGGTAGTCGACGGCCCGTGGAAGCTGAGCCAGTTCAGCTCCAACGGCCTGGTCACCTTCACCCGCAACCCCGACTACAGCGGCCCGAAGGGCAACTCCGCGCAAACCTTCACCGAGCTGCCCTACACCAGCGACTCGGCCGAGTTCAACGAGCTGCTGTCCTCTACCGGCGCTACCAGCCTGCAATCAAGCTCGGCCAACTCCGGGAACGACATCTCGGTCGGCTACATCCCATCGCAGGATCTGGCTCAGGCCACCCGGATCACCCCGAGCGGCTACAAGACCAGCGCCGCCTACCAGAGCGCGTTTGACTTCATCACCGTCAACATGCAGAACGCCCAGGTCGGACCGATCCTCAAGCAGCTCTACGTCCGGCAGGCGCTGCAGCACCTGATCGACCAGCCGGCCTGGATCAAGACGCTGAACTCCGGGATTGCCGCGCCCACCTACGGGCCGGTGCCGCTGGAACCGCCGAACCCGTTCGCGGACAGCTTCGAGAAGACCAATCCCTACCCGTTCAGCATCGCGACCGCGAAGAGCCTGCTGACCTCGCACGGCTGGGACGTCAAGCCGAACGGGACGACGACCTGCGCCGACCCCTCCAAGTGCGGGCCCGGCATCACTGCCGGCGAGGGGCTGAAGTTCAAGCTCCTGTATGTCTCCGGCAACACCGCGCTGGCCAATGAGATGACCTCGCTGGAATCGAACGCCAGCCAGGTCGGCATCAGCCTGCAGCTCTCGTCCGGTCCGTTCTCCCAGGTCACCGGATCGGTAGTGCCGATCTGCATCCCCGGTAACAAGTCGACGCAGTGCGCCTGGCAGATGCTGAACTGGGGCGGCTGGGTCTACGGCGGCTACCCCAGCGGCGAGGAGCTGTTCCCTACCGGCGCCGAGGGCAACTACGGCGGCTGGAACAACGCCACGACCAACAAGCTAGTCAGCGCGGTCGAGACGACCAGCGCCGCCAACTCCGCTCAGGCTCTGAACGCGTATCAGGACAACATCGCGGTCAACCTGCCCGGCATCCTGTTCACGCCGACTCAGGGCACCGAGGTCGCGGCCGCGACCGGCCTGTCCGGCTACTCCAGCAACCCGTTCGGCTACCTGGCCCCGGAAACGTGGTGAGCGGCGGCAGGTCGGCCAGGCGGGTGGCATGACGGCGAACGGGACGAAGCTCGCTCCGGTGACCGCGGCGGACCTGACCCGGTTCCCTGAGATCCGGGCCGTCGGCCTCTCGGCCGACGGCGCGCTGGCCGCTGCCATCGTGTCCGTGCCCGATACCATCGAGAATCGCTATATAAGGAACGTGGTAGTCGGCTCCGTCGGCAACCATGCGCCCTGGCAGCCGGTAGCGCCGGCCGCGGACGGCCACGAGGTACTCGCGGCCTGGTCCCCGGCAGGCCACGACCTGGCGACAGTCCGGCATGACGAAGACGGCTGGAGCATCTGGCGTCACGGCATCGATGACGGCACGGCCAGCCCGGTCGTGACGGGCTGGCCCGATCCGGTCGAGGAGCTGTCGTGGTCCCCGGCCGGCGACCGGTTGCTGTTCGTCGCCCGCGAGCCCACCGACCGCGCCTGGTGGCAGCTGCCCGAGGACCGGCGGCCGCCCCTGCGGATCACCACGCTGCGCCACCGCGAGGACGGGATCGGCTGGACGGTCAACCGGCCTCGCCAGGCCTACGTGGTCGCCCTCGGTCAGGCAAGCGGCGGGGGCGCGCAGCCGCGGCGCGTCAGCTCCGGCGGTTACGACGATGCCGAGTTCGGCTGGCATCCGGACGGCCGCCGGGTCGTGTTCGTGTCCCAGCGCCAGCCCGGCGCCGACCATACGATCGTGAACGACGTCTACCTCCAGGACCTCGATTCGGACGCCCCGGCGGTCCGGCTCACCCCGACAACGCATGCCTATGCGCAGCCGCGCATCTCGCCCGACGGGGCCCTGGTCGCGTTCACGGCCACCGACGTGCCGCATTTCCCCGCCACCGCGGCGCTCGCCGTCGCTCCGGTCAGCGGCGGCGAGGTCACGATCCTGTCCGGCGGCCTGGACCGGGACTGCAGCAACCTGACCTGGACCGATGCCAGCCACGTGGCGGTCCTGGCCGACGACCGCGGCGCGATCCACGCCTACCGGTTCGACGCCACCACACCGGACCAGTACCAGCTGGTGATCGGCGGCGAACGGCGCGTGAGCAGCTTCGACGAGCGCGGCGGCGCGCGCGTGTTCGTCATCACGACGCCGGACCAGCCGCCGCAGCTAGTCGCGCAGACCGGCGGCGGCGGCGAGACGGTGCTGCTGACGCCGAGCGCTGACGCCGCCGCGGCCAGGGACCTGCGCGGCCCCGAGCACCGGCCGGTAGTCGCCGCCGACGGGACCGTGCTCGACTCGTGGCTGACCCTGCCGGACCCGGATCACTGGCAGGCGCCCTACCCGCTGCTGCTCTGCCTGCAAGGTGGCGGCTCGCAGTACGGCTACCAGTGGTCGCCGGAGTTTCAGGCGCTGCTCGGGGCCGGCTTCGCCACCTTGTACCTGAACCCGCGCGGCTCGGCCGGCTACGGCACGGCCTGGATGCGGACGGTCAGCGGCCCGGCCGCGGCCACGCCCGGCACCGGCTGGGGCACCGTGGACCTCCAGGACGTGCTGACGGTGGTCCGGGACGTGCTGGCGAACCGGCCCGAGCTCGACGCCAGCCGGGTCGGCGTGCAAGGCGGTTCCTACGGCGGCCTGGTGACCACCTGGCTGCTGGCCGCGTCGGACGATTTCGCGGCCGGCTGGGCCGAGCGGGGCCCCTACAACCTCTTCAGTCTGGCCGGGACGAACGACGAGTCGCCGTGGTTCTTCCAGGCCTACCTGGGGCGGAGCGTCACTGAGGACCCCGCGGCGTACTGGGCGACCTCCACCCTGCGGCTGGCCGAGGGGATCACCGCGCCGGTCGCGATCGTGCACTCCGAGGAAGACCGCCGCTGCCCGATCCAGCAGGCCGAGGAGCTGTTCATGGCGCTGCGGCTGCTCGGCCGGACGGTCGAGTTCTACCGGTTCCCCGGCGAGAGCCACGGCCTGTCCAGGACCGGTAGTCCGGTCCACCGGGTCCAGCGGACCGAGCTCCTGATCGAGTGGTTCAGCCGCTGGCTGTCCCCGGCACCGGGAGTTTCCTGATGACTGCCAGCCGGCCGGTCATCCTGGACGGCTGCTCGGTGATCCCGTGCACCGAGCCTGACCTGATCATCAGCGACGCCGCCATCTCGATCGAGGACGGCCGGATCACCGCGGCCGGACCGCGGGCCGCGGTACTGGCCAGCGCGCCCGGTGACGCCAGCCGAGTCGACCTCGACGGCGCTTTCGTCATTCCCGGCCTGTGGGATAGCCACATACATCTCGGCGCCTACGTGCCCCCGTACGAGCAGGCGTTCGCGCACGAGTCACCCGGTCATCACATGATCCGGTGCATTCGCAAGATGCAGGACAACCTGCGCTGCGGCATCACCTCGCTGCGGTCGCTGGGCGAGGAGAACGACGCTGACCTGATCTTGCGGGACGCCGTCGAGTCCGGCGAGATCGAGGGCCCGCGGATCTTCGCCAGCGGCGACATCATGTGGACCAGGACGGCGGCCGGGCCGGACGAGTTCCGGCGCAACGTGCGGCGGGCGATCGCCGGCGGCGCCGACTCAATCAAGCTGCTGTCCTCGGGCGGCATCCCCTGGCGGTCCGACACGATCGGTCACACCCTGCACTCCTACGAGGAGATCGCAGCCGCCGCCGAGGAGGCCCACCGCTGGGCCAAGCCGCTGGTGGTGCACGCCATGGGCGACGAGACGATCATCGCGGCGGCCAAGGCCGCCGCCGACACGATCGAGCACGGCTTCGTCGCCACCGAGAAGGGGATCGCGGCGATGGCCGCCGCGGGCACGATGTACTGCCCCAACCTGACCGTGACGGCAGCGTGGGACCCGGCGATCCTGGCCGCTCGGGGCTACCCCGAGTGGTTCACGGCCAACGCCGCCGAGGCCGCGGCCCGGCACCACGAGATGTTCCGCGAGGCGATCCGGCTCGGCATCCCTATCCTGGCCGGCGTCGACGACCTGCCCGAAGGCGCCGGCCCGGTCGGCATCGAGATGCACGACGACCAGCTCGGGCTGATCGCCGAGCTGAAGCTCATGCACGCCAACGGGATGACCACCGGGCAGGCCCTGCTGACGGCGACCAGCAATGCCGCCCGCGCGGTTCGCGCGGAAGCCCGGCTCGGCACGCTGGAGCCCGGCAAGCTGGCCGACCTCACCGTCCTGACCGGCAACCCGCTGGAGAGTCTCGACCGGCTGGCCGAGGTCACGAGCGTACGGAAGGGCGGCCGCGTCATCCGGCTCACTCCCGGCCTGGAACCAGGCTGGCGCGGCGGCGGCATCCGCTAGCCCGCACTCGCCAGCCCGCCGTGCGGCCGGCCTCGACCACGAAAGGAGCAGGCCACTGCTTACCGTCATCGCCAGCGAGAACGGCGGCTACGGGATGCCGGCCGCGTGGTCGGCCCTGCAGCAGGGCGGCACGGCCCTGGACGCCGTCGAGGCCGGCACCCGGGCCGTGGAGGACAACCCGGACGACCACACCGTCGGCTACGCCGGTCACCCGAACATCGACGGGATTGTGGAGCTGGACGCCTCCATCATGGACGGTTCGACCCGGCGGGCCGGGGCCGTCGGCAGCCTGCGCGGTTACCGGCACGCCGTCACCGTCGCCCGGGCGGTCATGGACCGCACCCCGCACGCCCTCATTACCGGCGATGGCGCGGCCCGGCTGGCCGCCAGCATCGGCGAGGCCGGCGAGGACCTGCTCACCAAGGAGGAGCGAGAGCGGTGGGCGGCTGGGATCAAGGACGGTCAGGCCGACCTGCTGTCGCAGGTGCGTCTGCTCACTCATGATCCGCGCGAGGGTGCCGGGACCGTTGACTTCGTCGCGCTGGATTCGGGCGGTCAGCTGGCCTCGGCCGTATCGACCAGCGGCTGGGCGTTCAAGTACCCGGGCCGGCTGGCCGACTCCGCCATCATCGGGGCGGGCAACTACTGCGACGACCGGTACGGCGCGGCGGCCTGCACCGGCTGGGGCGAGCTGGCCATCCGCGCCTCGACCGCGCACACCGCGGTGCAGGCGATGGCCTGCGGCGCCTCACCCGCCGAAGCGGCCGAGATCGCGCTCCGCGACCTGTTCGATCTGCCGACCGGCGGCATCCTGCCGATGATGTTCATCGTCGTGCTGAGCCCCGCCGGGGAGCACGCCGCCGCGACGACAGTGCCGGACGGCGCCCGGTACGCCTGGCAGGACGAGAGCACGAACGGACTGGTCATCGCCGAGCGGACCGTGGTGCGCCCGTGACCGAAGCACGTCGGCCGACCACCGGAGACCGGCCATGATGACCGACTCGGCCGCCTCGCTGCGCGCGCTGGAGGAGGAACTCACCGGCTGCTACCTCCGCCGCCGGCCACTGACCGCCGCGCAGCTCGGTGACCCGGCCTGGCGCCAGCAGCTGCTGCCGGTCGTGACCAGCGACGCCACCGCCGATCTGGCCCGCCAGGTAAGCGACATCCGCGGTCGGCTCGCGCTTATCCCGGCCGGTGAACTGACCGCTGAGGATCAGCTCACGCTCGACATGATGACCGAGCTCAGCGGGTACGAGCTCGGCGACCTGAGCGCCGGCCCCAGCCGGTACGTGGTGACGCCGTTGCCCGAGGCCGGCCTGACCAGCCAGCTCATCCTGCTGCTGCCCCAGGCCAGCATTCGCGACGACGCTGACCTCGGCACGTTCATCTCAGCCTGCGAGCAGATCCCGGACGTGCTGGCCGACAGCCTGGCCGAGCTGGCCGCGGGCCGCGCGGCCGGCTACCACCCGGTCGGTCACCTGGCCGGACGGGCCGTCGAGCAGATCGAGCAGTACCTGTCATCGCCGCTGGCTGACGACCGGTTCGTCCGGGCCGCCCGGCCCGCCGCCGGCCCGACCGCCGGCGCTGCCGCCGAGCGCCTCAGCGCCCTGGTCGGCTCCGCCATCCGTCCCGCCTTCCGCCGCTACTGCAATGCGATCGCCGCCGACGTGCTGCCGTCAGCGCGCGGCACCGATCGTCCGGGCCTGTCCTGGCTGCCCGGCGGCGAGCAGATCTACCTGGCCGCGGTGCGCCAGCACACGACTCTCGACACCACCCCCGGCCAGGTCCGCGACCAGGGCCTCGACCTCATCCAGCGGCTCTGCCGCGAAGTCGAGGTGACCGCGGCCAGCCTGGGCTGGACGGCGAGCTTCCCGGCCGTGCGGGACCGGCTCCGCGGCGACCGCAGCCTGTACTTCACCAGCGCCGACCAGATGCTCGCGGCCGCCCGCGCCGCGATGGCCAGGGCGCTCGCCATCGTGCCGGCCTGGATCGCCGACCTCCCGGAAGCTACCTGTGAGGTCCGGGAGATGAGCCAGCTGGAGACCCGGAACGGCGTCCTCGGCCGGTACGAGTCCGCGCCACTGGACCGCAGCCGGCCCGGTTACTACACGCTCAGCACAGCCGACCCGGCCAGCAGGCCGGTCTACGAGGCCGAGGCGCTGGCTCATCACGAGTCGGTTCCCGGCCACCACATCGAGATCGCCAAGGGCCAGGAAGCCCGAATCGGCTCACGGTTCCGGCAGCTGGCCGAGGTCACGCCCTACCGGGAGGGCTGGGCCCTCTACATGGAGCACTTCGCCAGCGAGATCGGGCTGTACTCCGGCCCGCTGGACCGGCTCGGCATGCTGTCGTTCCAGCTCTGGCGGGCTAGCCGTCTGGTCGTCGACACCGGCCTGCACGCCTTCGGCTGGAGCCGTGACGAGGCGATCCGGTTCCTGTGGGATCACACGATCCTCACCCGCGGCAACGTGGCGAACGAAGTGGACCGGTACATCGCCTGCCCGGGGCAGGCACTCGGCTACATGACCGGCCAGATGGCGTTCGAGCGCCTGCGGTCGGTCCTCGTCCGCGAGTCGGCCAGCCCGCAGCAGAACCGTGCCTTCCACAGCGCAGTCCTCGAGCACGGCCCGCTCACCCTCGGCTGCCTCGGCCGCTCGGTCGGCGTCGACCTTACGCAGGCGCCGGGAACCGCCATCGGACCGCGAACGGAGGCCCGATCGTGATCAGCTTCCTGCTGCGACGCCTCGGCCAGTCGCTGATCGTCATGATCGGCGTCCTGCTGGTCGTGTTCCTGGTCTCCCACCTGCTGCCCGGCGGGCCCCGGTCGTTGCTCGGCCTGCAGGCCAACCCGGTGACGGTCAGGCAGTTCTACATCGCCAACGGCTACAACCGCCCGCTGCCGGTCCAGTTCGTGCTCTACGTCAAGCGCCTGCTCACCGGCGAGCTCGGCTTCTCCTATCACTACAACGAGCCGGTTTCCACGCTGATCGGGCAGGACCTGCCCAAGAGCGTGCTGATGGTCGGCCTGGCCTACATCGTTGGCCTCGCCGTGGCGCTGCCAATCGGGGCGCTGCAGGCCGTCCGGCACAACAAACCGGTCGACTACGTGCTCACCGGCGGCTCCCTGGTGGCCTACTCAATGCCGACCTTCTGGCTCGGGCTGCTGACCATCCTGATCTTCGCCGAGAAGCTGCGGCTGCTGCCTGCCGAGGCGCCCCAGGGCGCGACGGTCGGCGCGGTGCTCAGCGACCCGAAGGGCCTGATCCTGCCGGTCCTGACCCTGGCGGCGGGGACGGTCGCGGTGTTCAGCCGGTTCATGCGCGCCTCGGCCCTGGAAGTCCTCATCCAGGACTACGTCCGGACCGCCCGCGGCAAGGGCATGACCGAGCGCCGGGTGCTGACGCGGCACGTGCTGCGCAACGCGATCCTGCCGACGATCACTCTGATTGGGCTCAGCCTGCCCGCGGTGCTGTCGGGCGCGATCGTCACCGAGTCGGTCTTCAACTACCCCGGTATGGGGCTGCTGTTCTGGAACGCGGCCCTCAGTCACGACTACCCGCTGCTGCTCGGGTTCACAGCCGTCGTCGCCGCGGCGACCATCGTGGGCTCCCTGCTGGCCGACATCTTGTACGGATTCGCCGATCCGAGGCTGCGGGCATGAGCGGAAACGCGGGGACGTCATGAGCAACCTGCTCGAACTTCAGCCGGGTGCGGTCCGGCCAGGCCGGCCTGGCAACTTCCGCTCATTCCTGCGGCACCGGCTCGGGCTCATCGGGCTGGCGGTGGTGATCATCATGATCGCCTTCAGCTTCCTCGGCCCGGTCTTCTACCACACCGACCAGGTCCACACGAACCTCAACCAGGTCCTGGTCCCCCCCGGCAGCAAGTTCCCGCTCGGCACCGACGACCTGGGCTTCAACGTGCTCGGACGGCTCATGGTGGCCGGCCGGTCGTCGCTCGAAGTCGGCGTCACCGCGGCCCTGCTGGCCGCACTCGCCGGCACCATCTGGGGCGCGGTGGCGGGTTACGCGGGCGGCGCCATCGACGCGGTGATGATGCGCGTCGTCGACACGATGCTCGCCATCCCGGCGCTTTTGCTGCTCCTGCTGCTGGCCAGCGTGTTCACCCCGACCACCCCGGTGCTGATCTTCGCCCTGTCGTCGGTGTCCTGGCTCGTCACGGCCCGGCTCGTCCGCGGCCAGGCACTCGCCCTGCGCGAGCAGGAGTTCATCGAGGCCGTCGCCGGCTTCGGCGGCCGCCGGTACCGGATCGTGCTGCGCCACATCGTGCCCAATGTGGCGGGCACCGTCGTCGTGCAGGCCACATTCGAGATCGCGAACGCGATCCTGCTCCTGGCCGCGCTCAGCTTTCTCGGGCTCGGCGCGCCGCCCCCGGCTACGAACTGGGGCAGCATGCTCAACAACGGACTGAACTACATCTACGGCGGCGACTGGTGGCTGATCTATCCGGCCGGTCTCGCCATCGTCGTCACCGTCGTCGCGTTCAACTTCCTTGGCGAGGCGCTGCGCGACACCCTGGAAGTCAGGCTGCAGGCACACTGACAGGCTGCCAGCCGGCAGTCCGGGTGGGAATAACGACGTGCCGCGCATTTCTGACTCATCCGTGACGAATCAGCTGGCCGATGACGCGCGGTTCCGCGAGGAGTGGGCGGCCTGGCGCCGGCAGCACGAGGCTTATGTGGGTGACCCCGAGGGACACCTGGCCGCGACCGGGCTGCACTGGCTGGGCCTCGTCCGGAGCGCTACGACGACGCGCCGGGAGCCTGGTCCGCCGACCCGGAAGGGGTCGAGGTCGTCTTGTCTGATGACGAGAGATAGCGGTCGGCGGGCAGGTGATCCGCGGGCGGCATCGCTTCGCGCTCCCGCAGCAGAATCCGCCGCCATGCGAGCGCCGCTGGCCTCTCGCCCTGCCGATTCGACCCAGCTATTTTGACCGCGGGCCCGGGACCGCGGTTATACCGCACAAGGCCATTGTCTACTTCCGGCAAGAACACGGAGATGAGAGTAAGGCCGCCCTGACTGCCCTGCTGAACAGCTATCCGGCAGGAACGGGCGCGTCTCTCGACGGGGGAGACGGATCTTTGATACTGCAGACAGACATGCGTTGGGGACCGGCTACGGCGTGACATGGACCTCGACCCAGCAGGAGACCGGAACCGCCAAGGTGGTCGCAGCGTACGGGCGTCCGCGAGAGCACTGGATCCTCCCAGCACTTGGCGATAACTCCGACGACCTCCCGGCACGGTCTCGACGGCCTGGCAGACGTCGTCCAGCATGCGCCGGGCGACACCCGACGAGCGCATCCAGTCGACGGCGGCCTGGCCATGGGCGATCTGCCACTGACGGGCCGTTCCCGCCGGGCGCGGAGGGTCAACCATGCCGCTTCCTCTTCAACCCATACCGGCCTGGCGCTCGACGATACGCGAGAGCACTTCGACCAGGACGCCGCGGGCAGTGCCGCCGAGGACTGCTCCTGCCTCGCGCAGCCGGCTCTTCATGGCCGGGTCGGGCTCGTGCTCGGCGGCTTCGGTGAGCGCCTCGGCGATCTGCCCGGCCAGGCTTTCCGCGGTCGGCCATTGCCCCGACCATACGGCGGGCTCGCTCGGTGACGTCGGTGATGATGATCGGGTAGGTCAGCTCTTCGGGTGCCGGGGATACTCCAGCAGCGGGGGCCTGGTGTTCCCAAGCGCACGTAGCGCCGTAATGACATCCCGTTCGGGAAGGCCGCACAGCCCGGTCAGTTCAGGTATCCGCAGCTGGAATCGCTCCGGGTCATTGAAGGCACTGACGGTCGCCTCTAGGACGGGCAGATCGCGGCTAGTCCAGGTATCTTCCACGCTGCCCGAGACTACTTCGGATCGCCGATCGCCCGGTCTGCTTCGATCGCTACTCGGCATCGATGCGGCCGGGTCATCTTGACGCCCGCCATGCCGGTTGGCGGTCAAGCGACCCGCGGTGTGAGAAGGCCCCCCGCCGTGTTAAGAGCGGCGAGGGCCGTTGTCCTCATCGTGATGGGCTAACTCGCCTCGGCGGCTGCACGCCCGCAGTCCTCGCAGATCTCCGATCCGGGATCGAAGTAGCTCCCGGCGGGCCAGTCGACGATGTCGCCTGGCTCCTTCCGGTACGTGCCGTCGATGGCCATCTCGCCGTCTGGGCTTTCAAGCAGATGCCGGACTGGCCGCGGCCGGAGAGGCGGCGTCGGGTTGGCGGGGTCGAGGCTGATGTCCACGACGGTACGGTGGTACAGGGCTACGAACTTCACACGGCTCCTTGCCTGTGAGTTGGATGAGGGCAAGCGGGTCGCTCACCCATAGTTGATCTTGCCGATAACGGGCGAACCTCAGTTAGCAGCCAGCCGCGCCGCGTCTTATGCATCACGGTCCCAGCCCTCATTGCCGCCAGCTTCCGGCCGGGTTCCGTTCAGGCATGGCGCTCGGCCGATGGAGCTGGCCTTGTGCGGCTTCAGCGAGCCAGCCCGCCCACCGGCTGACGAACTCATCCAGCTCGCCGACGGTGACCGCCGTGAACGGCCAGGCAACCTGGATGTCGGCCACGCCGCTCCTGACGGCGCTGGCTGCCTGCTCGCCGGGATCCAGGGAGAAGAATCTTGCCGAGCCAGCTTGGCCGCGAAGGGCGAGAGCATAAAGGCCATCTCAAACCACTGGTACCTGCCGGCTTCCTTGGCGTCTCAGTACCACAGCGAGTGGCTCCTGCCCGCATAGCCGGAGTCATCCGAAGGCATACGCAGGCTGAGCTCCGAGAACGCGATCAGGTCGAAAGCTGGTGTGCCCCGCGAGCCCCAAGGATTCGGTGAGGCAGTAACCGGAGGCGCCAGCCAGAGTTCGGCCCGGTCGAGTTGGCTGGTCCAGCCGACCTTAAGGCCGGTACTGAGGCTGGCGGACGCGGCGGCATTCATGATGGCGTCCGGGAGCGTCTTCGCCATCCGAGTCAGGGCCTGCACGGCGGTGTCGGCCAGTGCCTGGCGGCGTTCGGCTTCAGACTGGTGGGCAGGGGTCTGGCGGCCGATGTCGCTTTGGCGGGCCACGTTGGCGCGGTTGGCCTGCTCAAGCCGGTCTAGTCCGCCTGAGGGCGCCGGTTGGGCAGCGCGGCCCAGCCGGGCCAGGATATTGGCCAGACTCGGGCCGGGCCTCGGCAGCCTTGTAGAGGCACTCCTCGACCAGAGCGGCGGAATCTTGCCCGAGTGCTGCTCCCGGAAGTCCGGTCCGCCAAACGGCAGCGAACCGGCTGGCCGGGTTGATCACCTGGCGGCCAGCGAGCCGGTGTCCGCCTGGGAGCTAGCCGGCGCGGCGCGGGCGGCGTGGAACCCTTACGCCGACGAACGGGCTGCTGAAGCAGCCAACCAAGACGGTGCTGGAGACAGTGCTGAATCAAGAGCTGGCTGAGCACCTGGGACATGAGTGGTCGGTGAGGCTTGCGAGGTTGGTGATGGCTTTGCTAGCCGTGGATGAGGCTGGTCGGCTGCTGGTAGCACGGTGACGTCGCCGTGGCTGCCGCGCGGCAGGCCGCTTGCAAGCACGCAGGTTTGGTACGCATGGCGGCCTTGTCAGGCGGCGGTGTTCTCGGCAGTGTCGCTGACCGGGAGGCGGACAGTCCGGTCACCGAAGTCGGCGACCAGGTCGAGGCGGCCTCCGAGTGCCTCGACGTAGCGGGCGATGACCTCGAACGAGGTGACTTCGCCGTGTTCGATCTGGGACACCCTAGCGACGCTGACGCCCATCGTTGCCGCGATTTCTCGCTGACCGAGGCTGAGGTCCTTGCGGGCCTGGGCGAGCTGATGTCCGCGGGCCTGCGCCAGCAGAACGCGTGCCCCGGTTTCGATCTCCTCGGGGGAGACGCCTGCGGCATGCAGTTCCTGCTCGAGAGTTTCCCAGCCCTGGGGGATTCGCTTAGGCATTGCCTGGCTACTCCTGGTTCTCGGCCATGTATTCGGTGTAAAGCCGCTCGGCGATCGGGATGTGGTCGCGGTACCAGCGCTGCCAGTTGCCGGCTTTGTCGCCGCCGAGCAGCAGCAACGCTGATCTGGTGGGGTCGAAGGCGAAGATGATCCTTATCTCCGAGCGGCCGTGCGACCCTGGGCGCAGCTCCTTCAGGTGATGGATGTTCGCTCCCTTGAGCCGGTCCACTAAGGGCCGGCCGAGCGTAGGGCCTTCCTCGCGTAGCGCTGCGACAGCCTGGGCAACTTGTGTCGCTGAGCCGAGATCTTCCTTGATCAGCGCAATGAACCAGGCCGCGTACTCCTCGGTGACCTTTACTGTCCAGGCCAAGGCGGTCCTCCCGATTCAAGGCATGCCTTAACTCTAGCCTGGGGTGTCGGACACTACAACTCGGGGTCAAGCGCCTGGCCACAGCTCAGTGCACGCCGACGGGTACCCGGTTAGTTCTCAGAGACGAAAGGCCAGTGAAGGAACGGCATGGGAACCGTGTGCTTCGCGCAGCCTGGCGATATTCACCCTCGGCTCACGCCGCATTATGGCGCCGATGGCGTGCCGCCTCGCCGGAAGACGTGGCCGATAGTCCCCCGGCCGCCAGGTAGCCGAGTCGGCCAGTCCGGCGTTGTACCTGGGTAGATCTGGTGGGCGGTACTGGGATTGAACCAGTGACCTCTTCCGTGTCAGGGAAGCGCTCTCCCGCTGAGCTAACCGCCCCCGAGGCGGAAGCGGGAATCGAACCCGCGTACAGGGCTTTGCAGGCCCTTGCCTAAGCCACTCGGCCATTCCGCCACAGGCCGACCCCCTGGGAGCCGGGCCGGTACCGAAGAGCCGAGCGGACCGTCGGCACGCGAGACGGCTTCCGGCACCTCCGAGCGGACGACGGGATTCGAACCCGCGACCCTCACCTTGGCAAGGTGATGCTCTACCAACTGAGCCACGTCCGCATGCTCCCGATCGGCCAGCAGACCGCACCGGTGTGCGAACAGAACTGTAGCCGATCCTGACCGCCGGGCAAACTCGCATACCCCGACACGCGCCCCCCGCCGCAGCCCCGGCGCCGCCACATTCCGGCCCGCCGCACCGCCGGAAGGCCTTGCCAGACCGCCTGATTGCGCTAGCGTCACAATCGTGGCTGTCTGGATGAACGGGGCGCTGTTCCCCGATGATGAGGCCAGAGTCTCGGTCTTCGACCACGGGCTCGTAGTCGGCGACGGGGTCTTCGAGACGGTGAAGGTCGTGAACGGCACCCCGTTCGCCCTCAGCAGGCACCTGACGCGCCTCCACCGGTCGGCGTCAGGCCTGGGCCTGCCTGAGCCCGACCTGGATCAGATCCGGGCCGGAGCACTGGCGGCCATCGAGGCGTCACCCCCGGTGCCGCTGGCCCGGATGCGCATCACTGCGACGGCTGGCGTTGCCCCTTTGGGATCGGAACGAGGCAATTCACCCGTCACCGCTATCGTCGCCCTCGCGGAGCAGAATCCGCCTGCGGAGTCCGTCGACGTGGTCGTCGTGCCCTGGCCGCGCAACGAACTCGGCGCCCTGGCTGGGCTGAAGACGACGTCATACGGGGAGAACGTGCGTGCCCTGGCCTACGCCAACCAGCACGGCGGCAGCGAGGCAATCTTCGCTAATACCGCGGGGAACCTGTGCGAGGGGACCGGGACCAATGTCTTCGTGGTCAGCGGCGGCCGGCTGATAACGCCGCCGCTGTCAGCCGGATGCCTGGCCGGGGTCACCAGGGCGCTGGTTATCGAGTGGGTCGGCGCGGCAGAGGATGACCTGCCGGGGGATGCCTTGTCAAATGCTGAAGAAGCATTCCTAACCGGTACAACCAGGGACGTGCAGCCGATCCGCCTGGTAAATGGCGTCAAGCTCCCTGCCGTACCGGGTCCCATCACCAGAAAGGCCGCCGAGGTTTTTGCCATGCGAGCGGCCGACTCGCCCGATCCGTGAAATGGCCATGCCGATCACGGCATGGCCATATTCGCGTGGGATTGGCGTCAGGCGCGCCAGAGCAGCTCGTCAAGCTCGTCGTCGACGTCGATGTACTCGCTCTCGTGCCCGGGCGCGATGAGCTCGTAGGTCCGCCCGAGGAACGCGGCAGTCGAACTGCGCGGCGCCTCGAAGTGGGCCTCGCCGAAGGGGGAGGACAGCGCGATGTTCAGCAGTTCGTGGCCGTGCTCGTCGGCCGGCCACACCTGGACGTCACCCTCGCCGGCCGGACCTTCCATGCCCACGGCCAGCAGGTCACGGGCGAAAATCCACTCGACCGGCTCGTCGGAACCGACGTGGAACGCCATGCGGATCGCATACGGGTCGTCGGCGCTGTAGTACAGGCTCGCCACAAGCGGGACAGAACCATGCTCGGGAACTACCAGACTGAGGCCGAGTTCTGCGGACACGGTCGCACTGCTGTTCATCATCGGGTCGGACCTTTGCCTTGTCGTGTCCCGGATTGCCGGGCTTCACATATTGGCGCGGGGTTGCCTATCACTTATGCCAGGCAGGCCTCGCAGAATTGTTATCGCCGCTGTTTGATTCCGCGAATGACGTCGCTCGTAACCTCGGTCACTGATCAACAAACCAGCTACGAACTGGTCAAACGCTTCTCGCAATAAAACACCGATTTAGACGCTGGATCATCCCCGTGGGTAACAAGGATCAGTTGTGACCTTCGTCTCAGGAGGCCCTGGGAACGCCCGTTACCGCATAGCGCTGACCAGCAGGGGAGCTGGCTCGTCAGGCTTTACCATGCTTTCGCGGGACAAGGACGGACGCTCAGGCGGTCGCGAACTGGCCTGGCGGAGAAGTTCGAATGCCGGTTAATAGGTATTTCACAATTTTCGGCTTATTACCGGTGTGTCCAGTGACCGGCCGCCGCCCGGACCGGCGGCCGAGGGGCGACAAGGGCGATAGGCGGCGAGCTCGGAGGGGGGGCGCTGGCCTTGGCTTCGGAAGAGCGCTCGAGTGCGGGCATGCGCTACTCTGAGATCGCTCTGCGGCAAGGGGAACCAGCCGCGGCTGACGGGCGATTGGCTCAGCGGGAGAGCGCCTCGTTCACACCGAGGAGGTCACTGGTTCGATCCCAGTATCGCCCACCACGAACTAGCAGGTCAGAAGTATCTTTCTCCAGCTCAAACTCCCGTGCGGCCCGCTCGGCCACCGCGCCGCGTCCGCTTTGCCCGGTATGCCGCCGCGCAGCCGGGCTTTTCATTCGTTTCAGCGCTCCGTGACGCCTTTATAACCCGGTATGTCGGTTTCAGAACGCACCGAACGAATGCAAAGTCAACTGAGGTTGACGCCTGATCTCGTTCGCGCGGCCGCCAGCGGCCGGATCGGCTGGCCCGTGCACCAGGTCCGTGCACGTGGACGGTCGGCTGGCCCATCTCGCTGGCCAGGTGGGCTGGCCCATGCGCCGGGTGGGCTGGCCCGTACCAGGTCTGGCCTGTCCGGTCGGCGGCAGTCTTCTGGGTACGCCGGGCGCTTCACCGACAGCGTTCAGGCGACCGCGCCGCGAGACCGCCCACGACCAGGCCCGAGCACCGCGAGCCCGCGCCCAGCTGGCCGCAGCTCCGGCCGCCCTCACCGTGCGTAGCCGCCCCGATCGGCCGATGAATGCCACCCCGCCACAGGGGAAGAATGCCACACACCCCGGTCAGAAGGTCGGAAACCGCTTGTGTGCAGGTGGTTCTCGTTACTGATCGTTTACGGGATTAATGGCTTTCCTAGTTTCCGCCTCGGGTACAGCCGTGACGCTGAGTAACTAGAATGGCGCGCATTCCAGAGTCGCACGAAGCCTGTGCCACCGGCGTGCCACGGGACGGGGGATGGCGTGTTCGGAGAGGGACGGCCCGGTAACGAGCCAGAGGCGAGCGGGCCCGAAGCGAGCGGGCCCGAAGGTGGCGACAAGTCTGACGGCGGGCGCGGATGGCGCTGGCCGAACAAGAAGGTCATCGCGGTCGGCGTCGCGACAGCGGCCGTCGCAGCGGCGGGCATTAGCTACGCGGCGACTCAGTCGTCGCCCCAGGGATCTCAGTCGGCGGCCGGGGGGATAGGGAACAGCTCAGTTCCAGCCGGCCCCATGCACCTGACCTCGATGACCCCGGCAAGCAAGACCACGGGCGTCGACGGCGCCGAGCCGATCACGATTAACTTCTCCGCGCCGGTCGCGCCGAATTCGCCGTCGCCGACGCTCAGCCCGTCAGTGGCCGGCAGCTGGAGCGCGCTGGGCAACTCCATGGTGTTCACGCCGTCGGCTCCGTTCACCCCGTCGACCAGGGTGACGGTGAGCATCCCGGACGGCCCCACCGGCGTCCGGTCGGCCGGGGGCGCGCTGCTCTCGACGCCGCTGACCGAGCACTTCACCACCGGCAACTACTCGCAGGCCGGGCTGGCCGAGCTGCTGGCCCAGCAGGGCTACCTGCCGATGTCCTGGTCACCCAGCGCGAACGGTGCCGTCCGGGCCGCGAACGCCGAGTCAGCGACCGACCCGGCGAGCCTGACCGCGGCGGGCGAGGCCTATGACCCGCCCGCGGGGCAGTACACCTGGGACACCGGCTATCCGTCGATGCTCAAGACCATGTGGAGCCCGGACAGCGCGAACGTCATTCTCCGCGGCGCGGTCATGGCCTTCGAGTCCGAGCACAACATGACCGTCGACGCGAGCCTGACGCCGCAGTTCTGGCGGGCGCTGTTCCGGGCCCAGCTGCGGGGCGAGCGCAACACCAACGGCTACACCTACGCGGTGGCCAGCAAGCACGTGCCCGAAACGCTGACCATCTATCACAACGGCCACATCGCGATGCGGACGCTGGCCAACACCGGCATCCCGGTCTCGCCGACCGTGGACGGCACGTTCCCGGTCTACCAGAGGTTCCGGTTCCAGATCATGCGCGGGACCAACCCGGACGGCAGCTCCTACGCCGACCCGGTGTCCTACGTCTCGTACTTCAACGGCGGCGACGCGGTGCACTACTTCCCGCGCGGCTCCTACGGCTTCCAGCAGAGCCTGGGCTGCGTCGAGCTGCCGTGGAACTCGGCGGCCAGGGCCTACCCGTACCTGACCTACGGGAGCCTGGTGACCGTCACCGGCTGAGGCAGCAGGCCCGCCCCGGCCAGCCAGCAGGCCGCCGCCGGCGCCGGGTCCGCCGCCGGGCAAGCTCCGCCCGGCACCGCGATGGCGCGGTGCCGGGCGGTGCCATGTCCGCGCCACGCCCGCGCCGGCTCAGAAGACCCTTCAGGACGGGAACGGGCTCTCCGCCCCCGCCGTCTGGCGTCAGTGCGCGGCCGGCACTGACCCGACAGCGGCACTGACCCGACAGCGGCACTGACCCGACAGCCGGCACTGACGCGACGGCCGGCCTGAGCGCTCACCCCCCGCTCACCGTCCGGTCAGCTGACGGCTACGTCCGGTTAATCCGGTGAGTCCCGCTTGCAACCTGTAGCCGTTTCTTTACCGTGACCCTGCGCGAGCAACCGCTGGAGCCATCTAGAGTCAAAAGTAGGGTGGCTCGTGCACATCGGGCCGCCTTTATCCCGCCCGCGAAGACCGACCGGGCACTGACGGCGAGCGAGGGAGTCACTGTTGTCCTCACTGGCGCACCTGCGCGGGCGGATCGCGGCTATCGGCGGCGTGATCGTGCTTCTGCTGGTAGCGGGCGTCTGGGTCACGCTGACGCATGCCTCGGCCCAGCCGTCAGGTAAGGCCGGCACCGCGAGCGGCAAGCCGAGCGCCAGCGCGTCGTCGCAGGTTCCGGCCGGGCCGCTCGAGCTGACCTCGGAGACCCCGGCCAGCAATGCGACCGGGGTGAGCGGCACGACGGATATCACGATCCATTTCTCCGCGCCGCTGGCGCCGAATTCGCCGATGCCGACAGTCAGGCCGGCCGTGGCCGGGAGCTGGCAGGGAGCCGGCACGAGCACGCTGACGTTCGCGCCGAGCCGCGGCTTTGACCAGCTCACGCACGTCCGGGTCACGATTCCCGGCGGGGCGCTCGGCGTCCGCACGGCCCACGGGGCACTGCTCGGCAGCACAGTGAAGCTGAGGTTCAGGATCGGCACCTATCAGACCGCGCGCCTCGAGGAGCTGCTCGCCCAGCTCGGCTACCTGCCGCTCACCTGGACTGCCTCCTCCGGTGCGACAGTCCCGGCCGCTACCGACGCCGAGGGCCAGCTGGCCGCGGCCTATAACCCGCCGCAGGGCACCTGGACCTGGGACTCGGGCTACCCGAGCAGGCTGCAGGCCTTCTGGCAGGACGGCTCCTCGTCGAGCCTCATACTCCAGGGCGCGGTCATGGCCTTCGAGTCCAACCAGGGCCTGGCAGTCGACGGCGTTCCGGGCAAGGAAGTCTGGACCGCCCTGCTCAAGGCAGTCGCGGCGAACCAGCAGAACCCGAACGGCTACACCTACGCGCTCGCCAGCGAAGGCAACCCGGAGAAGCTGACGGTCTGGCACGACGGCCGGGTCATCATGAAGAGCCTGGCCAATACGGGGATCGCGGCGGCGCCGACGACGCTGGGCACCGCGGCCGTCTACCTGAAGTACTACTACCAGGTCATGAAGGGGAAGAACCCGGACGGCAGCAAGTACGCCGACCCGGTGTACTACGTGTCCTACTTCCGCTCGGGCGAGGCCGTGCATTACTTCCCGCGCGGCTCCTACGGCTACCCGCAGAGCCTGGGCTGCGTCGAGCTGCCGTGGAGCAGCGCCAAGTTCATCTGGAAGTACCTGACCTACGGCACTCTGGTCACCGTCGCCTCCGGCAGTCTGACCCCGTGACGAGCCCGGCCGGCTGACGAGGCCGGGGGAGCGCCGGGCCGCAGCGCCGGGGAAGCGCCGACCAGCTGACCGGGCGGGCGTCCGGCGGCCGGCGCCGATAGCATCGGGATCACGGGCCGGTGCTGCCCGCAACCCGACCGCCACCTAAGGAGCCAGCCGTGCCTGCCGAGAAGCTTCGCATCACACTCGCCGGAAGCGAGCACGTGGTGGAAGACGGCACGACGGCCGGCCTGGCGCTGGCCGACCGGGCCGCCCTCACCGACCATGACCCCGGCACCGACCGGAGTCCCGGCGCCGTCGTCATCGCCGCCCGGGTAAACGGCGAGCTGCGGGATCTGACCTGCCCGCTGGCCGACGGCGACCAGGTGGCGCCGGTCACGATCGGCTCGGCCGACGGCCTGAACATCCTGCGCCACTCAGCCGCGCACGTCATGGCGCAGGCGGTCCAGGATCTCTTCCCGCAGGCGAAGCTCGGCATCGGGCCGCCGATCGAGAACGGCTTCTACTACGACTTCGACGTCCCGGCGGCCTTCACCCCCGATGACCTGAAGGCGATCGAGCAGAAGATGCGCCAGATCGTCAAGCAGGGCCAGCGCTTCAGCCGCCGCGTGGTAACCGAGGACGAGGCCCGCGGCGAGCTGGCGAGCGAGCCCTACAAGCTCGAGCTGATCGGCCTCAAGGGCGGCGGCAGTCCCGGCGGGGCAGCGGCCAGTGACACGGAGCTCGGCGACTCCGGCGAATCGGTCGAGGTCGGCGGCTCCGAGCTGACCATCTACGACAACCTCAACCCGGCGAGCGGCGAGCGCATCTGGGAAGACCTGTGCCGCGGTCCGCACCTGCCGACGACGAGGAACATTCCCGCGTTCAAGCTGCTGCGCTCGGGCGGCGCGTACTGGCGCGGCAGCGAGAAGAACCCGCAGCTGCAGCGCATCTACGGCACCGCCTGGCCGTCCCGCGAGGCGCAGGACGAGTACCTCGCGCTGATGGCCGAGGCGGAGAAGCGCGACCACCGCAAGCTGGGCGCCGAGCTTGACCTCTTCAGCTTCCCGACCGAGATCGGCAGCGGGCTGCCGGTGTTCCACCCCAAGGGCGGCATCATCCGCAAGGCGCTGGAGGACTACTCGCGCAAGCGGCACGAGGAGTCCGGCTACGACTTCGTCTACACCCCGCACATCACCAAGTCGAACCTGTTCGAGACCTCCGGCCACCTGCAGTGGTACGCCGAGGGGATGTACCCGCCCATGGAGCTGGAGGGCGCGAAGTACTACCCCAAGCCGATGAACTGCCCGATGCACATCCTGATCTACGCATCGCGCGGCCGGTCTTACCGCGAGCTGCCGCTGCGGCTGTTCGAGTTCGGCACCGTCTACCGGTACGAGAAGTCCGGCGTCGTGCACGGCCTGACCAGGGCGCGCGGCTTCACCCAGGACGACTCGCACATCTTCTGCACGCCCGAGCAGCTGCAGGACGAGCTGGCCAGCCTGCTCGACTTCGTCGTCGGCCTGCTCCGCGACTACGGCCTGACCGAGTTCGAGGCGGAGCTGTCCACCCGGCCGGAGAAGTTCGTCGGCGAGATCGCCGACTGGGACAAGGCCGAGGCCGCTCTCACCTACGCGCTGGACAAGTCCGGCCTGCCCTACGTGGTCGCCGCGGGGGAGGGCGCCTTCTACGCGCCGAAGATCGACGTGCACGTCAAGGACGCGATCGGCCGCCGCTGGCAGCTGTCCACGCTGCAGGTGGACTTCCAGGAGCCGGGCCGGTTCGGCATCGAGTACCAGGCAGCCGACGGCAGCCGCCAGCGGCCGTACATGATCCACCGGGCCCTGTTCGGCTCCATCGAGCGCTTCTTCGGCATTCTGACCGAGCATTATGCGGGCGCGTTCCCGCCCTGGCTTGCCCCGGTCCAGGTGGTCGGCATCCCGATCTCCGACGCGCACGCCGGCTACCTGCAGAACGTCGCCACCAGGCTGCGCGAGCACGGCATCCGGGTCGAGGTCGACACCAGCGACGACCGGATGCAGAAGAAGATCCGCACCGCCCAGCGGCAGAAGGTGCCCTACATGCTGCTCGCCGGAGACGAGGACGTCGCGGCGAACGCGGTCTCGTTCCGCTACCGGAGCGGCGAGCAGAAGAACGGCGTGCCCATCGCCGACGCGATCGCCGAGATCACCGGGGCGGTCGCCAGCCGGGTCCAGGTCTGACGTCTGTGCCCGACCACGTGCCAGGACCAGACGAGATCGACCCCGGTCAGGAAGAGATACCGCCCGCACGCCGCGATGGCGCCCTCGACGTCCCGGACGAGATCGTCCCCGACGGCCTGCAGCGGCTGTGGATGCCGCACCGGCTCGCCTACATCAAGGGCGAGAACAAGCCGGCGGACGGCAGCCCGGCCCAGTGCCCGTTCTGCGAGATCCCGAAGCTGTCCGACGCCGACGGGCTCATCGTGGCCCGCGGCGCGGACGTCTACGCGGTGCTCAACCTGTACCCGTACAACAGCGGGCACCTCATGGTCGTCCCGTACCGGCACGTCGCCGACTACACCGACCTGACCAGCCCGGAGACGGCCGAGGTCGCCGACTTCACCAAGCGCGCGATGACCGCGCTGCGCGACGCCTCGCAGGCGCAGGGCTTCAACATCGGCATGAACATGGGCGGCGTCGCCGGCGCGGGCATCGCCGCGCACCTGCACCAGCACATCGTGCCGCGCTGGGGCGGCGACGCGAACTTCATGCCCGTCGTCGGCCGCACCAAGGTCCTGCCCCAGCTACTCGCCGACACCCGAGTTGTCCTCGCGGCCGCCTGGCCCGCCGAGTAGCGGCTGTCCGGCACGCAGGCACCGGCCGGGCGCGCCTCAGCGGCGGATTGTGACGCCGCCCCGCTCTTTTCACTGATCTCGTGCGTGCATATGCGACAAACTGGACGCAGAAGTGCACTAGATCCGTGAAAAGCACGGGAACGAGCTCGATCTCGGGCCGCGGCCACGGTGAGGCTCGGGTCGGCCAGACCGAAACGGCCGACCCGACCTCACCGCACCCGCGTCCCCGGAGCATGGCGTGAGCACGCGACACGGCTGAGCAGTGGTGCCGATCCGGGACTCAGCCGGCCGTTTCGGCTGGCCGGCTGAGTGCCCGGTCGGTGCCGCTGCCTGTTAGCAGCGCCTCGTCGGCTGAGGTCCCGGTCAGTGCCGCTGCCTGTTAGCAGTCCCTCGTCGGCTGAGGTCCCGGTCAGTGCCGCTAGCTAGAAGAGCGCGTTCCCGGCCTCTAACTAGGTTTTGTCGGCCGCTGCCACCTTCTCGGCGAGGTGCGAGGGCAGCGGCTCATAACGCAGGTAGCTGCGGGTGAATGAGCCAGTGCCGTGCGACATCGAGCGCAGGTCGATCGCGTACCGCGTTACCTCGAGTTCCGGGATCTCGGCCTTGACCAGGGTGCGGCCGCCGGCCACCGGCTCGGTCCCGAGCACGCGGCCGCGGCGCGAGGACAGGTCGGACATGACCGCGCCCACGTAGTCGTCGGCGACCAGGACCGATACCTCGTCGACAGGTTCCAGCAGGAGGACCTGGGCCTTCGCGGCGGCGTCCCGCAGCGCGGCGCGGCCGGCTTTCTGGAACGCCATGTCGGAGGAGTCGACCGAGTGCGCCTTGCCGTCGTAGAGCGTGACCTTGATGTCGACCATCGGGTAGCCGGCCAGCACGCCCTGCTCCATCTGGAACCTGATGCCCTTCTCGACCGACGGGATGAACTGCCTGGGCACGACGCCGCCGACGATCTTGTCGACGAATTCCAGGCCGCCGCCGGAGTCCAGCGGCTCGACCTCGATATGGCAGATGCCGAACTCGCCGTGGCCGCCGGACTGCTTGACGTTGCGGCCGAGGCCCTGTGCCTTGCCGGCCACGGTCTCGCGCAGCGGCACCCGCAGCGCGACCGGCTCGACGGCGACGCCGTACCGGGTGGACAGCCGGTCAAGCGCGAGGTCGGAGTGCGCCTCTCCCATGCACCACAGCACCAGCTGGTGGGTCTCGGGGTTGTTCTCCAGCCGCAGCGTCGGGTCCTCGGCCACGAGCCGGGCCAGGGCCTGCGACATCTTGTCCTCATCGGCCTTGGACTTGGCCTGGATCGCCACCGGCAGCAGCGGCTCGGGCATGGCCCAGGCCTCCATCAGCAGCGGCTTCTCCTTCTCCGACAGCGTGTCGCCGGTCTCCGCGGTCGCGAGCTTGGCCACGGCGCAGATGTCACCGGCCGCGCAGGCCGCCATGGGGCGCTGCTGCTTGCCGAGCGGGGAAGTGATGGCGCCGACCCGCTCGTCCTCGTCGTGGTCGGCATGCCCGCTGGCAGCGCGGCCGTGACCGGAGACGTGCACGACGGCGTCTGGCCGCAGCGTGCCGGAGAACACCCGGACCAGGCTGACACGGCCCACATACGGGTCGGACGTGGTCTTCACGACCTCGGCCAGTAGCGGCCCGTCCGGGTCAGACGTCAGGCTGGTGACGGCTTTGCCGTCGGGCGTGGTAACCGCGGGCAGCGGGTGCTCGGCAGGGGACGGGAACGCCTGCGTGATGATCTCGAGCAGTTCCTCCATGCCGATGTGGTGCGGGGCAGAGGTAGCGAGCACCGGGAAGAAGCTGCCGCGGGCGACCGCGGTCTCCAGGTCCTCGATCAGGCCCTTGACGTCGATGTCGCCGCCGGAGAGGTAGGTCTCCATGAGGGACTCGTCTTCGCTCTCCTGGATGATCGCCTCGATCAGCGAGCCGCGCGCCTCCTCGACCCGGTCGGCCTCGCTGTCGGGAATGCCGGTGTCGGCGCGGCTGCCGCCTGAGTAGTCGTAGAAGCGCTGCGAGAGCAGGCCGATCAGGCCCTGGACGCCGCCCTGGCCGTCGGAGACCGGCAGGTACAGGGGCGCCACCGAGTCGCCGAACGCGGCCCGGCACGCCTCAAGCGCCTCGCCGAAATCGCCGCGCTGGTGGTCGATCTTGGTGATCACGACGGCGCGCGGGGTGCCGACGGCCGCGCACTCGTCCCAGAGCATCTGGGTCAGGCCGTCGATGCGGTCAGCGGCGGAGACCGTGAACAGCGCCGCGTCCGCGGCCCGTAGGCCGGCCCGCAGGTCGCCGGTGAAGTCGGCGTAGCCGGGCGTGTCCAGGAGGTTCACCTTGACGTCCTCGTGCACGAACGGCACGAGGGTCAGGTTGACCGAGCGTCCCTGCCTGATCTCGACCTCGTCGAAGTCGCTGACGGTGCTGCCGTCCTCGACGCGGCCTTCGCGCTGGATGGTGCCAGTCGTGCCCAGCAGGGCCTCGGCCAGCGTTGTCTTTCCTGCTCCCGAGTGGCCGACCAGCACCACGTTGCGCACGCTTTCGGGCTGGCCGGCCGCTGATGTCCGGCCGGCGGCTCCTGCTGTGTGAGACCTATCCGCCATCCCGCATCGCCTCCTGAGCGCTGTTTAGGTTCCTGCCCTGCTCCGCCCTTGCTCCTGTTGTCGGGCCCGCACGATTTGTTTCCGTGTTGTTTCCTGCCGCACGCCCAGCCTTTACCTGCCAGTCGAGGTTCACAAGACCCTGATCGGACTTGATTGCGGCGCGCGGGCGGGCGGCGTCAGCCGGGGCTGACTTTGCATCCGGAAGGTGATTCACCAATCGCCCGGAACGGGTGATAAGGCCGCCGCCGTTCGCTGCCGCGGGTGAAAAGTCAACTTTGCCTGACGGGCGGGAACGACGCCCGCGCGGAACACCCTCGAACCACCCCGAAACCTCCGGCCGCCAGTAGGATCAAGCCGCCATGCTCAAAGTCCTGCGGCCTGTGATCGCCCGCGTGCTGACACCGGTTGGCCAGGCCCTGGCCAGAACGCCGGTGACGCCGAACGCGCTGACGATCATCGGCACCATCGGCATGTCCGCCGGGGCCCTGTGGCTGTTCCCGACTGGCCACCTGTTCGCCGGCGTCATGGTGTGCACCGGCTTCGTGCTGACCGACATGCTGGACGGCACGCTGGCCCGCATCAAGGGGACGACGGGCAAGTTCGGTGCCTTCCTCGACTCGACCATGGACAGGATCGCGGACGCGGCCGTGTTCGCCGGGCTGGCGGCCTGGTTCGTGCTCGGCGGCCATGACCGGCTGCTGGCCGGGGTCGCGGTGTTCTGCCTGGTCTCGGGCGCGCTGGTGTCCTACGCCAAGGCGCGCGCCGAGAGCCTCGGGCTGAAGTGCGACGTGGGCTTCGCCGAGCGCACCGAGCGGCTGCTGATCGGGCTGGTGGCTACCGGGCTGGCCGGGCTCGGCGTGCCGTATGTCCTGCCCATCGGGCTGTGGCTGCTCGCCGCCGTCAGCGCCTTCACGTTCGGCCAGCGGGTGCTGGCCGCGCGGCGCTCGGCGGCTGAGATCGCAGCTGCCGAGGCTGGCGGCGCTGCCGACGCCGGCCCCGCCGGGGCCAGCGCTGCCGGGGCCAGCGCTGCCGGGGCCAGCGCTGCCGAGGCCGGTGCTGCCGGGGCCAACGGGACGGCCGGGGCACCGGAGGAAGGCCCGGCGGCGGGCGGGAACCAGCCGGGCAACGGCGCTGTTATTGCCGCCAGCGGAGACAACCGCGACCAGCAGCCGGGAGGATAGGGAAATGCCGGGACTCAAGGACAGGATCACCGACGCCGGGTACGGCGCCGGCTGGAGCCTTGTCTGCCGGCTGCCCGAGGCGTGGACGCAGCGGGCGTTCCGGTTCGTCGCCGATATCGCCTGGCGGCGGCAGGGACCGCGGGTGCAGGTCCTGGAGGCTAACCTCACCCGGGTACTCGGGCCGGATGCGGACGGCAAGGCGCTGCGGTATGCCTCCCGCGAGGTCATGCGCCGGTATGCCCGGTACTGGCTGGAGATCTTCCGGCTGCCGGTGATGCCGGTCTCGCAGCTCGTAGACGGCATGCACGACCCGGCCGAGCAGCGGCGGATCATCTTCGACGTGCTGGCGACCGGACGCGGCGTGGTCGTGGCGATCCCGCACATGGGGAACTGGGATCAGGCCGGGGCGTGGATCATCGCCCAGGGCGCGGGCTCCTTCGCCACCGTCATGGAGCGGCTCAAGCCGGAGGCTGTCTACGAGCGGTTTGTTACTTTCCGTGAGGGACTGGGCATGGAAGTGCTACCTGCCAGCGGGGGAAGCCGGCCGTTCGGGATACTGGCCCAGAGGCTGCGGGCGGGGAAGATCGTCATCCTGCCCTGTGACCGCGATGTCACCGGCAGCGGCATTGAGGTGGAGTTCTTTGGCGAGAAGGCCAAGATGATGGCAGGTCCGGCCGCACTGGCTGTGCAGACTGGTGCTGCCCTGATCCCGGCCGTCCTGTGGTTCCGCGATGACGGCTGGGGCGTGCGGATCGGCGAGGAGATCCCGCAGCCCGCCGAGGGCACCAGGCCCCAGAAGGTCGCCGCCATGACCCAGGAGATCGCGAGCTTCTTCGAGAGCGGCATCAGGGACCACCCGTATGACTGGCTGATGCTGCAGAAGGTCTTCGTTTCCGACCTGGACCCGGCGCGGCAGGCGGCGGCCCGCGAGCGCGCCGCCGCGAACGGGCACCTGACCAGTCAGGAAGCGCCATGAGGATCGGCCTGGTCTGCCCCTATACGTGGGAAGTGCCCGGCGGCGTCAGGGAGCATGTCAGCGGCCTGGCCGAGGCGCTGATCGAGATGGGCCACGAAGTATCGGTGATCGCGCCCGCCGACGACGACGCCGAGCTGCCGCCCTACGTCGTGCCGGCCGGCCGGGCCGTGCCGGTGCCGTACAACGGCTCGGTGGCCAGGCTGGCGTTCGGTTTCCTGTCCGCGAGCCGGGTGCGCCGCTGGCTCAAGGACGGCGACTTCGACGTGCTGCACGTGCACGAGCCGCCGCGCCGAGCCTGTCCCTGCTGGCCTGCTGGGTGGCCGACGGCCCGATCGTGGCGACCATGCACGCGGCAATGCCGAGGTCGCGGGCGCTGCACGCGGCGCAGCCGATCCTGGCGTCAGCGCTGGAGAAGATCAGCGGCCGCATCGCGGTGGCCGAGGCGGCCAGGAACACCCTGGTCGAGCACCTGGGCGGCGATGCCGTGCTGATCCCGAACGGGATCAACGTCGCGAAGTTCGAGAAGGCCGAGCCGCTGCCCGGCTTCCCCGGAACCGGCGGCACGCTGGGCTTCCTCGGCCGCCTGGATGAGCCGCGCAAGGGCCTGGACATCCTGCTGGCCGCGTTCGTCATCCTGGCCGCCGAGCGGCCGGGCCTGCGGCTGCTGGTCGCCGGCCGCGGCGACGCGGACGAGGTGCTTGAGCAGGTGCCGGCCGCCTACCGGGACCGGGTCGTGCTGCTTGGCCAGGTCAGCGACGCCGACCGGGTGCGGATGCTGCACTCGGTCGACGTGTTCTGCGCGCCCAACACCGGCGGCGAGAGCTTCGGCTACGTACTGGTCGAGGCCATGGCCTCCGGAGCGCCGATCGTGGCCAGCGACATCGACGCGTTCCATCAGGTCCTGCGCGGCGGCGAGGCTGGCGAGCTGTTCGAGACCGGTAACCCGGCCGCCCTCGCCGCGGCCGCCAGCCGCCTGCTGGATGACCCGGCACGCCGGGCCGAGCTCGCCGCGAATGCCGCGGCCGCCGTGCGGGAGTTCGACTGGTCCGTGGTGGCGCGGGACGTGGTGCGCGTCTACCAGGCAGTCGCGCCGGCCGCCGGCCGCGTCGCTGTCGCGCTGTGACGCCGATGACCAGCCTCATCGTCATCGTCGTCCTGGCCGTTATCGGGGTCTACATTTCCTGGCGGGCCTGGCTGGACCGGCTGCACGCCAGGGTTGAGGCCGCCAGGTTCGCCCTGGACGCGGCCCTGGTCCGGCGCAGCTCGGTCGCGCTGGAGCTGGCCGCGTCCGGGCTGCTCGACCCGGCGACGAGCGTCCTGCTGGCCGGCGCGGCGCACGACGCCCGGTCCGCGCAGGAGGCCCGTGAGCTGCCCGAGAGCGACCTGACCAGGGCGCTGCGCGCCGTGTTCAGCCAGCCCGACTTCCGTGCCCTGCTGGCCGGCCGGGAGGGCGCGGAGGAGCTGCTCAGCGAGCTGGAGAGCGCTGCTCATCAGGTGTTCCTGGCCCGGAAGTTCTACAACGACGCGGTGGCCGCAACGCAGGCGGCGCGGCAGCGGTGGCTGGTGTCGATGCTCCGGCTGGCCGGCCGGGCCCCGAACCCCGAGTTCTTCGAGATCGACGACTCGCTGGCGCCGGTCAGCGAGACCGGCGGACTCACCGCCGACCTCCCGCACCTGACCACCTAGCCGTACTTTTCGCTGATCGTGGTGACTTTGCGTCCTATACGCACGCAAAGCCACCACGATCTTTCGCTTGCGCCGGTGCCAGCGGCCAGGGGATCTGATCCCGCCTGGCCAGCTGGCCGCCCGCCGCCGCTCGCGCCCGAGGACCGCCACCGCCGCCGAAGCGTGCTCGCGCCCTTGGGCTGTCGGCCGCACAATTGCTATCCTGGTACGTGGGTCAGGTTAGAAGCGCTTCCCGAAGTCTGCCGGAAGTGCTATCAGCGGAATCGCGGGCTCGGAGCAGGCCTGAACTGCCAGTCAGCCGCGCGGAGAGCACCGCCTACCATGGAATTGTCGTCTGCAGCGAGTGAGCGAGGTTGTCGTGTCTGTCCAGAATGCACCTGAGAGTTCTGCCCGGCCCGGTAGCGGCCCCACCGCTAATGACGCGCACAAGGGCACCAGCCGCGTGAAGCGCGGCATGGCCGACATGCTCAAGGGCGGCGTCATCATGGACGTCGTCACGGCGGAGCAGGCGAAGATCGCCGAGGACGCCGGCGCCGTCGCGGTCATGGCGCTGGAGCGGGTCCCGGCTGACATTCGCAAGGACGGCGGCGTCGCCCGGATGAGCGACCCGGACATGATCGACGGGATCATCGCCGCCGTGTCGATCCCGGTCATGGCCAAGTGCCGGATCGGGCACTTCGCCGAGGCGCAGGTCCTGCAGGCCATCGGCGTCGACTACATCGACGAGTCCGAGGTGCTGACCCCGGCCGACGAGGCATACCACGTGGACAAGTGGGAGTTCACCGTTCCGTTCGTGTGCGGTGCCACCAACCTGGGCGAGGCGCTGCGGCGGATCACCGAGGGCGCGGCGATGATCAGGTCCAAGGGCGAGGCCGGCACCGGCAACGTCGTCGAGGCCACCAGGCACATGCGCTCGATCCGGACCGAGATCCGGCGGCTCTCGACCCTGTCGCCGGAGGAGCTCTACACCGCGGCCAAGGACCTGCAGGCGCCCTATGAGCTCGTCGCCGAGGTCGCCGCGGCCGGGAAGCTGCCGGTCGTGCTGTTCACCGCCGGCGGTCTGGCCACCCCGGCCGACGCCGCGATGATGATGCAGCTCGGCGCCGAGGGCGTGTTCGTCGGCTCGGGCATCTTCAAGTCAGGCGACCCGGCAGCGCGGGCCGCGGCGATCGTGAAGGCGACCACCTTCTACGACGACCCGGACGTGATCGCGAAGGTCTCCCGCGGGCTGGGCGAGCCGATGGTCGGCATCAACATCGACACTCTCGAGCCGGAGCAGCGGTACGCCGGCCGCGGGTGGTGATGGCAGCCGTCACGCCGCAGGGCGTCATGCCGCAGGGCGCCGTGTCGCAGGGGCCCGTGTCGCAGGCCGCCCCGCTGGTCGGCGTGCTCGCGCTGCAGGGAGACGTCGCCGAGCACGTCCGGGCGCTGCGCGCGTCCGGCGCGGAGCCTGCCGCGGTGCGCAGGCCGGAAGAGCTGGACCGGGTTGCCGGGCTGATCATCCCCGGCGGCGAGTCGACCACGATCTGGAAGCTGATCGACATCTTCGGCCTGGCCGAGCAGCTGCGGAAGCGGATCGCGGACGGCATGCCCGTCTTCGGGTCGTGCGCGGGCATGATCATGCTGGCTGACAGGCTGCCCGATCCCGCCTCGGGCCAGCAGACGCTGGGCGGCATCGACATGACAGTGCGGCGGAATGCCTTCGGCCGCCAGGTGGACTCCTTCGAGCGCGACCTGGACATCACCGGCCTGGACGGGCCGCCGTACCGGGCTGTGTTCATCCGCGCCCCCTGGGTTGAGGAGGTCGGGCCCGGGGTCGAGGTTCTCGCCACCGACCCGGGCGCGAGTAGGATCGTCGCGGTTCGCCAGGGTCGGGCGCTTGCCACCTCGTTTCATCCCGAGCTCACCCCGGACTGGCGCATCCACAAGATGTTCGTCGACATGGTGAGGGACGAGGCATGAGCGGCCACTCCAAGTGGGCAACCACCAAGCACAAGAAGGCGGTGGTTGACGCCCGTCGCGGCAAGCTGTTCGCCAAGCTGATCAAGAACGTGGAGGTCGCCGCGCGCAGCGGTGGCCCCGACCCGGCTGGCAACCCCACCCTCTACGACGCCGTCCAGAAGGCGAAGAAGAGCTCCGTCCCGAACGACAACATCGACCGCGCGATCAGGCGCGGCGGCGGCCTGGAGGCCGGCGGAGCCGCCTACGAGTCGATCACCTACGAGGGATACGCCGCCGGCGGGGTCGCCGTCCTGGTCGAGTGCCTGACCGACAACCGGAACCGGGCCGCCTCCGACGTCCGGGTCGCGTTCACCCGCAACGGCGGCTCGATGGCCGATCCCGGCTCGGTGTCGTACCTGTTCAGCCGCCGCGGCGTGGTCATCGTCCCGAAGGCCGGGGGCGTGGACGAGGACGACGTGCTCGCGGCCGTGCTGGACGCCGGCGCGGAGGAGGTCAACGACCTCGGCGAGTCGTTCGAGGTGATCAGCGACCCCGGCGACCTGGTGGCCGTCCGGACCGCGCTGCAGGACGCCGGCCTGGACTATGAGTCAGCCGAGCGGCCGTTCCTGCCGTCGGTCGAGGTCGAGCTCGACGAGGACAACGCCAGGAAGGTGTTCCGCCTCGTCGAGGCGCTCGAGGATTCCGACGACGTGCAGGACGTCTACGCCAACTACAACGTCGCCGACGACATCATGGAAAAGATCGGCTGAGCCCTGAGCGATATCGAGGTCCGCCCGCTCGCCCCGGACGAGGACGTCGAGGCTGAGCTGGACCTGACCCGCCGCGCGTTCGGCCCGATCCGGCCGGCTGCCGTGGCCGCCCGCACCGCGAGCCTGCAGCGCAGCGCCGCGGCGGGCGAGATCCTCGGGGCCTTCGACGGGACACGGCTGATCGGCACCGCCCGTTACCTGCCGATGCGGCAGTGGTGGCGTGGCCGGTCGCTGCCGATGGCAGGCGTCGCGGGCGTGAAGGTCGCCCCGGAGGAGCGCGGCCGCGGCGTCGGCCGCCTGCTGATGGTCCGGCTGATCGCCGACATGGCCGGGAACGGCTATCCGCTCTCGGCGCTGTACCCGGCCACCGCGCCGCTGTACCGGTCGCTGGGCTGGGAGTTCGCGGGCGGCAAGTACGAGACCACGCTGCCGGTCACCGCGCTGGCGACCATGATCGGACCCGATCCGGCTGCAGCCGCCGATGCGACGGCCGGCGATGCAAGCGTGAGCAGCGGCCCGGTCGCCGCCCTGCGCCGGGCGGGGCCCGCGGACAGCGCGGCCGTGGTGACGACGCTGGACCAGGTCTACGCGGTCCTCGGCGACTGCGGGCCGGCCACGCACGAGCCGGACCTGGTCGCCGAGTGGCTCGACGACCACGATCATTTCGCCTACCTGGCCGCCGACGGGTTCCTGAGCTACCGCTGGGCTGACGGCACTGACAGCATCCGGGCCGAGATCGTGGCCGCCGCGTCGGCGCCGACCGCCCGCGCGTTCTGGCGGATCCTGTCGTCGCACGGCAGCATGGCCCGCACCATCAGGGCCTGCCTGCCGCCCGACGACCCTGTCAGCTGGCTGATGCGCGAGCCCGTGGCCACGACGCGGCTCGTCGAGGGCTGGATGCTGCGCTGCCTGGACGCCCCCGCAGCGGTGGCAGCGCGCGGCTTCCCGCAGGCCGCGCAGGTGTCCGTCAGGGTCGACCTCACCGACCTGCTGATCGACGGCAACTCCGGTCAGTTCGAGCTGGAAATTTCTTCCGGGAACGGGCAGCTCACCCCCGCCGCCACCCGCCAGGCCGCGGCCCTGCGACTTGGCCCCCGTGGCCTCGCCGCGCTGTACGGCGGCGTCCCGGTGTCCACGCTGCGGCGCGCGGGCCTGGCGGCCGGAGGCTCGCCGGCTGACGACGATGCCCTGGACATGGCATTCGGCGGTCGGCCGGCCTTCATGCTGCACGGATTCTGAGGCCGCCGCCCCCGCGTGCCGGCCGCGTCACCGGGCACGGACCCGGTAACGTGCAAGCCGAACAGGTGTTCGCAGTCAGGCGGGACGGTGACGGATGCGCGTGCTCGGCGTGGATCCCGGCCTGACCCGCTGCGGGATCGGGGTCATCGAGGGCGAGCCGGGACGGCAGCTGCGGCTCGTCGCCACCGATGTGATCAGGACGCCCGCAGGGGATGACATCGGAGCCCGGCTGCTGGCGCTGGAGGTTGCGTTCGACGACTGGCTCGCGCGGCACCGGCCGGACGCCGTAGCGGTGGAGCGCGTGTTCAGCCAGCACAACGTCCGCACCGTGATGGGGACCGCGCAGGCCGGGGCTGTGGCCATCGTGTGCGCGGCCCGGCATGGCGTGCCGGTGGCGCTGCATACCCCGAGCGAGGTGAAGGCCGCGGTGACCGGCAGCGGCCGCGCGGACAAGCAGCAGGTCACCGAGATGGTCACCAGGCTGCTGCGGCTGCCGGACCGGCCCCGGCCCGCCGACTGCGCGGATGCCCTGGCGCTGGCCATCTGCCATCTGTGGCGCGGTGCCGCCCAGCAGCGGCTGGCGGCCGCGGCGCGGCTTGTTACCGCGCAGCGTCAGGTCACCGCCCAGCTTCTGAGCACCCCCCAGCGAGCCACCGGAGGCAGCACATGATCGCGCACGTGGCCGGACCGGTCGCCGCCGTCGCGCCCGAGGGCGCCGTCATCGACGTCGGCGGGATCGGGCTGCTTGTCCAGTGCACTCCCGGCACGCTGGCCCGGCTCCGGCTCGGCGAGCAGGCGCGGGTCGCCACCTCACTGGTCGTCCGGGAGGACTCGCTGACGCTGTACGGCTTCGCCAGCGAGGACGAGCGGAACACGTTCGAGCTGCTGCAGACCGCCAGTGGCGTCGGCCCCCGGCTCGCTCAGGCCATGCTGGCGGTGCTGACGCCGGATGCGCTGCGCCGCGCGGTCGCCGCCGAGGACCTGGCCACGCTGACCTCAGTGCCGGGCATCGGGCGCAAGGGCGCGCAGCGGATCGTGCTGGAGCTCGCCGGGCGTCTCGGCGCTCCCGGCGAGCTGGCCGGCTCCGCTCCTGCCGCGGTCGGCGCGAGCGCCGTCGCCGCCGCCTGGCGGGATCAGGTCAGAGCGGGGCTGGTCAGCCTCGGGTGGCAGGCCAGGGAGGCTGACCAGGCCATCGCCGCGGTCGAGCCCGAGCTGACCGCCGCTCCCGATCGCGCCGATCAGTCCGATGTCGACGTGGCAATCGCGCTGCGGGCGGCGCTGCGCGTCCTTGGCCGGTCATGAGCGGCGCCGCCGAACCGCCCGTGACCGCCGGGGCAACCGAGGCCGACCGGCTCATCTCGGCCCTGGCCGATGCCGACGACCGCGTGGTCGAGGGCGCGCTGCGGCCCAAGCGCCTGGGCGAGCTCGTCGGCCAGAACCGCGTCCGGGAGCAGCTGTCGCTGGTCCTGGAAGGAGCGCTGGGCCGCGGCCGGACGCCTGATCACGTGCTGCTGTCCGGGCCGCCCGGCCTCGGCAAGACGACGCTGGCCATGATCATCGCGGCCGAGCTGGGGGCGCCGCTGCGGATCACCAGCGGCCCGGCGATCGAGCGGGCCGGCGACCTGGCGGCGATCCTGTCCACCCTCAGCGAGGGCGAGGTCGTCTTCATCGACGAGATCCACCGGGTCGCCAGGCCGGCCGAGGAGATGCTGTACCTGGCGATGGAGGACTTCCGGGTCGACGTGGTCATCGGCAAGGGACCGGGCGCGACCGCGATCCCGCTGGACATCGCGCCGTTCACGCTCGTCGGGGCCACCACCAGGGCGGGCCTGCTGCCGGCCGCGCTGCGGGACAGGTTCGGGTTCACCGCGCATCTTGACTTCTACGAGCCCCACGAACTCGGGGTGATCGTGCGCCGGTCAGCCGGCCTGCTCGGGGTTGCCCTGCGCGACGACGGCGCCGACGAGATCGCCGGCCGGTCCCGCGGCACGCCGCGGATCGCCAACCGGCTGCTGCGGCGCGTCCGGGACTTCGCCGAGGTGCGCGGCGACGGCGTGGTCAGCAGGGACTGCGCCAGGGCGGCGCTGGAGCTGTACGAGGTCGACGAGAGCGGCCTCGACCGGCTCGACCGGGCAGTGCTCAGTGCCCTGGTCCGCCGGTTCGGCGGCGGCCCGGTCGGGCTGTCCACCCTGGCAGTGGCGGTAGGGGAGGAGGCGGAGACCGTCGAGGTCGTCGCCGAGCCGTTCCTGGTCCGGGAGGGACTCATCGCCAGGACGCCGCGCGGGCGGGTTGCGACCCCGGCCGCCTGGCAGCACCTGGGCCTGCCGGTGCCCCGTCAGGCCGCCTGGTCGCGCTACCCGGGCGCCGGGCCTGAATGGGCTGGTCAGGACACTACGGACGGTGACACTGACGACGATGGCGCGGCGACGCTTTTCGGCTGACAGCAGCGCCGTGACCTGGACCGAAATGTCACAGCGGGTCGCAGCCTGGTCACGATCACTCCCCAGACGCCGTAGCCTGTTGGTGCGCAGCGTGCGCGCCGCTACACTGCGGCAGTTGGTCCAAGACACGCCAGTTCGGCGCTGCCACCGGGTCCGCACCCCCGGGGTGCCGGCAGGCCCACAGGCTGCCGGGGCAGAACTAACCGGAAGGATGCCCCTCCCATGGGGACACATTTTCTCGCCGCCGCTGAGGCGACAACCAAGTCAAGCAGTTCAACGTCGCTGCTCCTGATCGTCGTCGTGTTCGCGGTTCTGATGATCTTCATGTTCCGGTCGCAGCGCAGGCGCCAGCGTGCTACCCAGGAGACCCAGCGCCAGGTAGCGAACGGGTCGAAGGTCAGGACCGTCACCGGCATGTTCGGCAAGGTGGTGGACGGCGACGACCGCCATGTCATGGTCGAGATTGCGCCGGGCGTCACCGTCAAGATGCTGCGCCAGGCCATCGCCGTCGTCCTGCCCGACGACGAGCCGGATGGCGTGGCTCCCTCGATGCCGGACTTCGAGCACACGGGCCCGGACCTGGACGGCGACCAGTCGCCGGCCCAGCCTGAGAACCGCAGCGACGCGACCATCTAGCCGGGCCGCACTGGCCGATCGAAAGACAGGGCAACGTGGCTCCCCGAAGTACCCCCAGTTCCCACCCGGGGCGGTATCTGGCCGCCCTCGGTGTGGTGCTCATCGTGATGCTGGTCAGCGTCCTTGGCGGGAACCTGTTCAGCCCGGCCGACTGGCATAAGAGCTTTGTCGTCGGCCGCGGGCTTGACCTGTCCAGCGGTACCTCGATCACGCTGAAGGCGACGTCGCCCAACGGCAAACCCGTCAGCCAGGGCTCGATGACCAAGGCGATCCAGATCATGACGAACCGGGTCGAGTCCACCGGGCTCACCGGCGCCACGGTCGTTCAGCAGGGCTCAGACGAGATCGTGGTCTCCGTCCCCGGTGCGGGAGCGCAGAAGGTCGCGACTCTGGTCGGGGAGACCGCGCTGCTCCGCCTGCGGCAGGTGCTGCTGGTGGCACCGAACACGACGACGGCCGCCGCGACGACACCCACCCCGTCGTCCTCGGCGAAGGCCGGCGCCAAGTCGACGAGTCCGTCGCCGTCGGCATCGGCCAGCGCAACGTCCTCGTCCGGCTCCGGCCAGGCCGCCAGCGCCCGTAAGATCGGCGCCTCCGCGAGCCCGTCGCCGTCCGCGTCAGCATCGGGCAGCCCGAAGGCGTCGGCTTCGCCGTCCACCTCGGCCAGCCCGCCCGCGTCCGGCTCGACGAAGACCACGCTGTCGACGACGGCCGACGGCTCGGGCGATGCCGGCCTGCTCACGCCGGCCACGGCAAGGCTGTTCAACAAGCTGAACTGCAACGACAAGAACTGGAAGCAGCAGATCTACGGCGGCGTCCCGAACGCCTGGGACAACCCGAATGTGCAGACCGTGACCTGCTTCAGGCCCTCGGGATCGTCCATCTGGGACAAGTACGCGATGGACAAGGCGGTCGTGCAGGGCAAGGACCTGAGCAATGTGCAGGCCGTCGACCAGACCACCGGCTGGGCGGTCACCTTCGACGTCAAGAGCCCGGCATCCACGGCGCTCGGCACGCTCACCACGAAGATGGCGGACGACTACTATCCGTCGGTCAGCAGCAGCGCCAACGACCAGGTGCTCGACCTGCTCGCGGTCGTACTCGACGGCGAGCTGCAGGGGTCGCCGCCGCAGGTCACCAGCGCAATCTCGACCTCCGGCCAGATCAACGGCGGCACCGGCGCCGGATTCAGCCAGAGCGAGGCCACGACGCTGGCGGATGTGCTGAAGTACGGCAGCCTGCCACTGTCGTTCCACAACCTCTACACCTCGTCGGTGTCAGCGTCGCTCGGCTCCGACCAGCTGTCCGCGGGCCTGTTCGCGGCCCTGGTCGGCCTGCTGCTCGTGGTGATCTACTCGTTCCTGTACTACCGCGGCCTCGGCCTGGTCTCGGTGCTGAGCCTGGCGATCGCCGCCACGATCACCTACCTGGCGGTCGTGCTGCTGTCGAAGTACGAGAGCTTCACGCTGAGCCTGGCCGGCATCGCCGGACTGATCGTCGCGATCGGCATCACCGCCGACTCGTTCATCGTCTACTTCGAGCGATTGCGTGACGAGGTACGCGAGGGCCGGTCACTGCGAGCAGCGGTCGAGCGAGGCTGGACCAGGGCCCGGCGCACGATCCTGGTGTCGGACACCGTGTCGTTCCTGGCGGCGCTGCTGCTGTACATCCTGTCCGAGGGTGATGTCCGCGGCTTCGCCTTCACGCTGGGGCTGACCACGCTGGTGGACGTCCTGGTGGTGTTCCTGTTCACCAAGCCGATGATCACGCTGCTGGCCCGCACGAAGTTCTACGGCCAGGGCCACAAGCTGTCCGGGCTCGATCCGGTGCGGCTCGGCGCCCGGTCGCCGTGGCGCGGCGGCCGGCGGCCGCCGCCGAGCGGACCCCCTGCCAGCGGTGCCGCAGCGACACGGGCCACGACCAGCACCAGGGAGGCGTGATGTCGCGGCTCAGCAACATCCGGAACATTCCGGGGCGCCTGTACCGCGGCGAGGTCTCCATCGATTTCGTCAGCCGCAAGAAGCTCTGGTACATCATCTCCGGCTGCATCCTGCTCGTCAGCATCCTGGCGCTCCTCCTGCGCGGCCTGAACTACAGCGTCGACTTCAAGGGCGGCTCGCAGTGGACCGTTCCGGCGACCGCTCAGGTCACGCAGACGAAGCTGGAGCAGATCGTCACGAACGGCGGCGGCGTCAGCGCGAGCGCCACTGAGGTGCGGCCTTTCGACGGCTCCAAGGCGTTCTGGCAGGTCCAGGCCGGGCAGCTGCCGACTACTAAGGCGCTGGCGATCGGTGACCAGATCGCGGCGGACTTCAAGCTGCCGAACGCCAGCGTGCCGGTCACGACCGTCGGCGCCAGCTGGGGATCTCAGGTCACAGACAAGGCAGTCGAGGCGCTGATCGCATTCCTCATCGTGATCGTCATCTACCTGTCGATCGCCTTCGAGTGGCGGATGGCCGCCGCGGCCTTCGTGGCCCTGGCGCATGACATCGTCATCACCATCGGCGTGTACGCGCTGACCGGATTCCAGGTCAGCCCGGCGACCGTCATCGGCCTGCTGACGATTCTCGGCTACTCGCTCTATGACACCGTCGTCGTCTTCGACAAGGTCAGAGAGAACACTGCGCCCATTCTCGGGACGCGGAAGAGCACCTACAGCGAGGCAGCCAACCTGGCGCTCAACCAGACCCTGGTCCGCTCCATCAACACCTCGCTGACTGCCCTGCTGCCCGTCGCGGCCATCCTGGTCGTCGGCACGCTGCTGCTCGGCAACGGCGAGCTCAAGGACCTGTCCCTGGTGCTGTTCGTCGGCATGCTGTCCGGCACGTACTCCTCGATCTGCATCGCCACGCCGGTGCTGGCCGACCTGAAGGAGCGCGAGCCGCAGTACAAGCAGCTGGCCAAGCAGGTAGCGCTGCGGGCCTCCGGCGGCCGGGCGGCGCTGCGCAAGGCGAAGTCGGGTGCGGCGGTCGGCGCCACGGCGAACGGCGGCAGCACGGCGAACGGCGGGAATACCGGCGCCGGCCGCGGCGGAACAGCTGCCAGCGCAGATGTCGCTGATCAGGACCTGACCAGCGCGGACGACGCCGATCTCGGCACCGATGAGGAGCTGGAGACCGATGAGGTCGTGCCGGCCTCGCGGCCGGCCGGAGCCGCTCCGGCCCGCGGCGCCAGCGCCCGTCCGCCAGGGGCGCGCCAGCAGCCTGTCCGCAGGCCCGCCGCGAAACGGCGGCCGAGCGGCAAGAAGAAGCGCCGGTAGTGGCGGGAACGGCAGCCGGGACCGGAACTGGCGGCGACGTCACCGACATCCTGACCGCGAGGATCCGCGACGTCCTCGACTACCCGAAGCCCGGCATCGTGTTCAAGGACATCACGCCGCTGCTCGGCGACGGCCCCGCGTTCTCGGCGGTCATCTCGGCGCTGGCCGCGGGCAGCGAGGGCGTGACAAAGGTCGCCGGGATCGAGGCCCGCGGATTCATCCTGGCTGCCCCGGTCGCCCTGGAACTCGGAGCCGGCTTCGTCCCCGTACGCAAGCAGGGCAAGCTGCCAGCACGGGCTTACGCGCAGTCCTACGAGCTTGAGTACGGCACGGCCACGCTCGAGGTGCACACGGACGCATTCGACGCCTCTGACCGCGTCCTGATCGTCGACGACGTACTGGCCACCGGGGGCACTGCCGCGGCCACCGTCGAGCTGGTGCGGCAGACCGGCGCGACCATCGTCGGTCTCGTGGTGCTGCTGGAACTGGAATTCCTCGCAGGCCGGGAGAAACTACCCGGTATACCCATCCGGTCCCTGCTGCCCGTGTGACGCAACGTACGGAGCCCGGCACTTCCCGAATCGTCCACCGATAGACTTGTTGCTACAACGGACGTGAGGAGAGCATGTGGCCGGTGACGTGGCGACGGCCGGGACGGCCGGACCCGATGTCACCCAGGAGCTGCCCGCGGCGGATGACCGGGTGACACCTGCTGACGGCATGCCCGCCGAGACCGCGCCCGGCAGCGAGCGGGGATCCCCTGGCCGCGGCTCGAGGAAGCGCCGTGCGAACGCGAGCGGGCCAGCCGGCCCGGCACAAGAGGCCGACCACGCTGAGGCAGCAGCCAATGGCGCCGGGGCGGCTGCCTTCGAGGCGGCCGACGCTCCCGACGCAACAGCGGACGACGGCGAGCCCGGCGGCGCGCCAGCCAGCGCCGAGGAGGCAGAGCCGGATGATGCAGAGGGCCGCGCCCCGTCCGGCCGGAAGTCAGGCGGCCGAAACTCGGGCGGAGGGTCTGGCAAGAAGGCCGCGGCGAGAGCGGCGGCGAACCGGGTAGCCCGCCGTGCGCCGTCGGCCGAGCCTGCCGGTCCTCCTCCGCCCGCTGCCGATTCTGCCTCCGGTGCGGCGGCCGTCCGGCGCAGGCTGGCCCGGCTCGGGGCCACGCGCGGCGGCGGGATCAACCCCGTACTCGAGCCGCTGATCAGGACCGTCCGCACGACCCATCCCAAGGCCGACATCCGGCTGATCGAGCGCGCGTACGAGACTGCGGCGCGGCTGCACGCCGGCCAGTCGCGGCGCAGCGGCGATCCGTACATCACCCATCCGCTGGCCGTGGCAACGATCCTGGCCGAGCTGGGCATGCCGCACGACACGATCTGCGCCGCGCTGCTGCACGACACGGTCGAGGACACCCAGTACACGATCGGCCAGCTGCGCGAGGAGTTCGGCGAGACCATCGCGGCCCTGGTCGACGGCGTGACCAAGCTGGACAAGGTCAAGTACGGCGACGCGGCTGAGGCAGAGACCGTCCGCAAGATGGTCGTCGCGATGTCGCGCGACATCCGCGTCCTGGTCATCAAGCTGGCCGACCGGCTGCACAACATGCGGACGCTGCGCTACCTGCCGAGGGCCAAGCAGGAGCAGAAGTCGCGCGAGACGCTGGAGATCTTCGCCCCGCTGGCTCACCGGCTGGGCATGAACACGGTCAAGTGGGAGCTTGAGGACCTCGCCTTCGCGACGCTATTCCCCAAGCGGTACGACGAGATCGCCCGGCTGGTATCCGAGCGGGCGCCGCGGCGCGAGATGTTCCTGCAGGAAGTGGTCGAGGACGTCCAGGAGGACCTGAAGGACGCCAAGATCAAGGCGCAGGTCACCGGGCGGCCGAAGCACTACTACTCGGTCTATCAGAAGATGATCGCCCGTAATGTCAGCTTCGATGACATTTACGACCTCGTGGGCATCCGCATCCTTGTCGACTCCCTGCGGGATTGCTACGCCGTGCTGGGCACGGTGCACGCGCGCTGGAACCCGGTCCCCGGCCGGTTCAAGGACTACATCGCGATGCCCAAGTTCAACATGTACCAGTCGCTGCACACGACGGTGATCGGTCCCGAGGGCAAGCCGGTAGAGCTGCAGATCCGGACCTGGCGCATGCACAAGCGCGCTGAGTACGGCGTTGCGGCGCACTGGAAGTACAAGGAGGAGATGTCCGGCAACGTCGCCGGCGCCGACGACCTGGCCTGGCTGCGCCAGCTGGTCGACTGGCAGCGGGAGACTGAGGACCCGGCCGAGTTCCTTGACTCGCTGCGGTTCGACCTCGGCGGCGCGGAGGTGTATGTCTTCACCCCCCGCGGCGAGGTCATCGCCCTGCCGCAGAACGCCACTCCGGTCGACTTTGCCTACGCGATCCACACCGAGGTGGGTCACCGGACGATCGGCGCGCGCGTCAACGGCCGGCTCGTGGCGCTCGAAAGCACGCTGAGCAACGGCGACACGGTCGAGATTTTCACCTCCAAGGCGCCCGACGCTGGTCCCAGCCAGGACTGGCTCGGCTTCGTGCAGAGCGCCAGGGCCAGGAACAAGATCCGGCACTGGTTCTCCAAGGAGCGCCGCGAGGCCGCCTCGGAGACCGGCAAGACCGCGATCGCCCGGATGATGCGCAAGCAGAACCTGCCGCTGCAGCGGCTGGCCACCGCGGACGCGCTCAACGCGATCGCCACCGACCTGCACTACTCCGATCTGTCGGCGCTGTACGCCGCGGTCGGCGAGGGCCACGTCAGCGCCCAGTCCGTGGTCGCCAAGCTGGTCAAGTCGGCCGGGGGAGTCGAGGGCGCCGAGGAGGACCTCGCCGAGGCCACCCTGGTCACCCGGACGCCGCGGCCGGCCGCTCCTGCTGGTGACTCGGGTGTCGTGGTCGAGGGCGCGAACGACGTCTGGGCCAGGCTGTCCAAGTGCTGCACCCCGGTGCCCGGCGACGACATCACCGGCTTCGTCACTCGCGGCAACGGCGTCTCGGTCCACCGGGCCGACTGCGTGAACCTCGGCCACCTGCTCGAATCCCAGCCTGAGCGCCTGGTCAACGTCCGCTGGTCGCCGCGTGAGGGCTCGCAGTTCCTGGTGGCGATCCAGGTCGAGGCGCTGGACCGCACCGGCCTGCTCTCGGATGTGACGCGGTCGATCTCCGACCAGCATGTGAACATCCTGTCCGCGACGGTGCAGACCACCAGGGACAGGGTCGCGTTCAGCCGGTTCACCTTTGAGATGGGTGATCCGAAGCACCTCGGCGCTGTCCTGCGCGCGGTCCGGTCTATCGACGGTGTTTACGACGTCTATCGCGTGACGAACTAGTCGCGGGCGGCGGGTGCCGCTCGCTGCTCTGCGGGCTGGCGGTGCGCGCGCCGGGAGCCGCACGCTGCTCTGCGGGCTGGCGCTGCGGGTGGCGGGTGTCGCTCGCTGCTCTGCGGGCTGGCACACGTTCGCGCCGGGCTGGCCTTGGTTGGGCCCGAGACGCGCTGGTCACGGGGTTCCGTGGGCAACGTCACGCCCGCTGCCGCAGCGCACGGCACCCGCCACCGGCTGCGCACGGCACCCGCTGCCGCAGCGCACGGCACCCGCCACCCGGTCGGCGGTGTCACTCGCGGGGCAGCGATGCCAGGCCGGCCGCCGTGGCCTCGCTGGCCAGGCGGTCCCGGACTGCGCGGGCGGCCCTCTGAAGGTAGGCGGAGTCTCTGTAGAGGTGGTAGTACCAGTTCGCCGACAGGAGAGCGGCCTCGAGCTCGAAGGCGAGCTGCTGCGGGTCGCTGCTGGTGGGCAGTTCTCCTGCTGCCTGCGCGTTGCTGGCGGCGCGCTCGAGCGTGTGCATCCACTGCGTCTGGCAGTCGGCGATCCGGTCCCGGACCGGCCCTGAGGCCTTGGCATCGAATTCGGCCATTGCCGAGGCGAAGAAGCATCCGCCGGGGAACACGCCGCGCTCGACGTAGGACAGGAATGACTCGCACAGCGCCTGCAGCCGCCGTATGCCGGTGCCTGCGGCCAGGGCCGGCTCGATGACTTCCCGCACGTACCGTTGCCGGGCCTCCTCGATGGTGGCCAGCTGGAGGTCCTGCTTGGATCCGAAGTGGGCAAACAGGCCGCTCTTGCTCATGGACAGCTCGCCGGCGAGCCGCCCGACGGTCAGGCCGTCCAGGCCGTCAACGGATGCCGCGTCGGCAGCGGCCGCGAGGATGGCCTGTCGGGTCGCGGCCCCGTGGCTGGTGTTTGCCGGCATGCGCCTATCGTAGCACGAACGATCGTGCTAATTTGAAGCTGTCGTCATTCCGGCCGTCGGGAGGAAGGGGCACAGCTATGCCGGTCGTCAGTGTGAACGCCGTCGGGGGAGCCCTCTCTGCTGACGAGAAAGCGGGTCCGGGTGGCGGCCGGCCCGAAACGAGCCCACGTGGCCGACTCAATGGGGGTGCTGATGATGGCTGACGTTGCCGACTCGACGCTGTCGCTGGCGCTCACATCCTGCCCGGAATGTGAGCTGCCTGCCGAGGTCACCGACCGCTTCGTGCTGCCGAGCACGAACGGTCCGGTTGATCATGTGGCATTGCGGTGCCTCGCCCGTCACCACTTCCGGATGCCTTCGGAAATGCTGCGGAGCGTGGCGGCCGAACCGCGTCAGATACACCAGCCGAGCGGGCTCGATCGGCGATGAGATGCTGCGCCCGCTCGCTTGGCGCCAACCCGCGGCATGCTCTAGCCGGTACCCGGTCCTCCTGGTCAGGACGCCATGTATGACGTGATCGTGGTAGGCGCCCGCTGTGCCGGGTCGCCGCTGGCCATGCTGCTGGCCCGCGCCGGGCATCGCGTCGCCCTCGTTGACCGCGCGTCGTTTCCCAGCGACACCATGTCCACGCATTTCCTGTGGCAGCGCGGCGCGGCCCGGCTGAAGGCCTGGGGACTCCTCGGACAGCTGCAGGCATCCGGCTGCGCGCCCATCCGCCAGATCACCCTGGACATCGGGCCGGTGCAGCTGACCGGCATCGGCCCGGCCGTCGACGGTGTCGCAGAAACTTACTGCCCGCGGCGGACGGTGCTGGACGCGCTGCTGGCCGAGACCGCAGTGCAGGCTGGCGCGGAGCTGATCGATGACTTCGTGGTCGCTGACCTGCTGTGGTCCGATGGCCGGGCAGCTGGCGTGCGCGGCCACGCCGCACGGTCGCCGGCGGAGTCGTCACTGCACGCTGCGCTGGTTGTGGGCGCGGACGGCCTGCACTCGACTGTCGTGCGGAAGGTCGCCGCACGCGCCTACCGCAGCCATCCGCCGCTCACCGCGGTCTACTACTCCTACTGGACCGGCATCAGCCATCTGGGCGCGGCTTTTCATGTCCGGCCCGGCCGGCTGATCCTGACCTGGCCGACTAACGACAACCGGACGTGCATCTACGTCGCCTGGCCCCGTCAGGAGCTCCCTCAGGTGCGCACGGACGTTGAAGGTAGTTTCCGCGCTGCGCTGAGGCTCGTTCCCGGATTGGATGAGGCCGTCGAGTCCGGATGCCGGGACCAGCGCTTCGCGGGGACCGGCGACCTGCCCAACCTGTACCGGGAGTCAGCAGGACCGGGATGGGCACTCGCAGGCGACGCCGGCCACCACAAAGACCCGTGCACTGGCATGGGGATGTCCGACGCCTTCCTGGCCGCCGACCTGCTGGCCAGCGCCATCCACGACGGGCTCACCGGCCGCCAGCCCATGGACGACGCGCTGGCCTGCTATCAGCACCGCCGGGACCGGCTCACCGCCAACGGATTCGAATTCACGCTGGCCACTGCCAGGCTCGCGGAGATCCCGGCCCGCCACCAGGCCTTCTATCAGGCGGCAGCGGAACAACCCGACCTGGCCAGCCACATCTTCGGCGTCCTCGGCGGGTCCATCCCTGTCGCGGGCCCCTAATCCGGCACGCATATCCAGACCGCGCTAGTGCAGGCCCGAACGTCACCAGGCCAGCGAGACCCGCCATCGTCTCGGCGTGTGAGCAGCTCAGGCTGCGCGGACGGCTCAGGCCTGCCCGGGCTGGCTCCCGGAGCGCCGGCCGGGGAACCGGGGCCTCGGCGGCGCGCCTGAACCGGCGGCCTCCTCCTCGAAGACGTGGACAGCCTGCTCCACTGACAGCCCCTTGGTCTCGGGCAGGAACCGGTACACGAATCCGATCGCCACGATGCACAGGACGGCGAAGCAGACCATCACCCACCCGAGTCCGATGGATTCGTGCCAGGCCGGGAACGCCTCGATCAGCGCGTAGTTGGCCAGCCAGTCGACGGACGCGCCGATGGCTGCCGCCCGGCCGCGGACGGCGGTCGGGAAGACCTCGCCCTGGATCAGCCAGCCGGTTCCGCCGACGCCGATCGCGAATGAGGTGATGAAGAACGAGAAGCCGACCATCACCACCACGGTCTTGGGGATGTCGGTGAGGAAGGCCACGCCCAGCGCCGCGAGCAGGATGAACACGGTCATGCCCGCGTAGCCGCCGATGGCCAGGGGACGCCTGCCGAACTTGTCGATCCACCGGAAGGCAAAATAAGTGGCGATCACGTTGACCGCGCCCAGTATCGCCGTCACCTCGACTCCGGCGACAGCGGCGTTAACGGCGCTGTGCGCGCCGTGCCCGGTCTGGAAGAACGGTCCCAGCAGCGTCGGACCGTAGTAGAACGGCACGTTGATCCCGGTGATCTGCTGGAAGATGAAGAACACGCAGACCACGATCAGGGCCCGCCTGACGCCCGCCGTCCACTGGGTTTTACGCCGCCGCTGCTGCTCCTGCCGGGCGATCTGATCGGCCGCCTGCCGGACCTCGTCGTCGGTGACGTCCATGCCCAGGCGGCCGAAGGCCTTCCTGGTGTCGTCGTAGCGGCCGTGCAGCATGAGCCATCGCGGCGATTCGGGCATGTGCGATCGCAGAGCCACCGCGACGAGCGCGGGAATCCCGCCCAGTCCCAGGATGAGCCGCCAGTCTGCACCACCTGCGCTGCCCGGCGCGGCCTTGAGGATGATCACGGCCACCAGGTACGACACCAGGATCCCGACGGTGATCATCCACTGCTGGATGATGCTCAGCTGGCCGCGCCGGCTGCGGGGCGCGAACTCCGCGATGTAGGCAGTGGCGATCGCGGAATCGGCGCCGATCGCGAGTCCGATCAGCGTGCGGGACGCCAGCAGCATGCCGGCGTTCACCGTGACCGCCGACAAGATCGCGCCGGCGGCGTAGATGGCGGCGTCCGTGATCAGGAGCACCTTGCGCCCGAAGCGGTCCGTCACCGGCCCGGCCACCAGCGCTCCCACCGCCGCGCCCAGCGACGCCCCGGCCACCAGATAGCCCGTCGCGAAACTCGACAGGTGGTAGGGAATGAATCCCAGGGCCGAGCCGATATTGGACGTGTCGTATCCGAACAGGAACCCGCCGATGCACGCCAGCACCGCCAGGTACCAGTAGAAGCCCGTCGGGATACGCGAGTCCAGTTCCTCAAGCACGTTGCGCCCAGAAGGCTGTGCGGGCCTCGTCTCCGTCGCCATGGTGCCTACCTCCTCAGCAGGGCGTCGCTACCCGAGCGGCCGGGGGGTCAAACAGACTGTCCGCGGGCAGCATGCTGGCGCTGTGTGCTACGCACGACGTATGCCGGAAAATGATGTGGATGTGGTCCCCGCCAACGAGGCGAGCTGGGAGGAACTGCAGACGGTGTTCGGGCGTGGTGCCGCGGCAAAATGCCAGTGCCAGCGGATCAAGCTGGGCGACCACAGCTGGTTTGCCATGGCTGTCGAGGACCGGGCGCAGCGGCTGCGGGAAGAAGCCGACTGCGGCAACCCGGAGGCAGACGGCACCAGCGGCATGGTCGCCTACCTGGACGGCGAGCCGGTCGGCTGGGTGGCGGTTGAGCCGCGGGCAAGCTTCCGGCGGCTGCGCGGGTCATCGGTGCCCTGGGCCGGCCGGGATGAGGATCCCGACGATCCGGACGTCTGGGCGATTGTGTGCTTCGCCATCCGGCCGGGATACCGAGGGCAGGGTTTGACCCGGCCGCTCGCGGCGGCGGCCGTCGCCTATGCACGAGCGCATGGCGCGAAGGCCGTCGAGGGGTATCCGATGGTTCCCAGGCCCGGGCAGACGGTGTCCTGGGGCGAGATGAACGTCGGATCTCGCAGCACGTTCGCGGCGGCCGGACTGCGCGACGTCAGCCGCCCGACCGCGCGCCGCGTTGTGATGCGACTGGAGCTGGATTCCTGAGGCCGCGGGCTCCGGAGTAGCAGTTAGCTCGACAGTTCCGCGAGCGTACGCTCCGCCTCCGCCAGCCAGGACTTCCGCGCATCGATCGCCTCTCGCGCCTGCTGCTCGGCCTTCGCGTCGCCCTTGGCCTCGGCCTTGGCGAGCTGGCCCTCGAGCTGGCTGATGGCGGTGCGGATCTGCTCCACGGTGCCTCTCGCGCGGGACAGCGCCTCCGGGTTGGTCCGGCGCCACTGCGACTCTTCTGCCTTGCGCACGGCGTCCTCGACCTTGCGCAGGCCGCCCTCCAGCCGGTCCTGCGAGTCGCGCGGCACGGCGCCGGCCCGCTCCCAGCGCTCGAGGATTCCCCGCAGCGTGGCCCTGGCCGCCCTGGGCTCGGTCACCGGCACCAGCTTGTCGGCCTCGGCCAGCAGCTGCTCCTTGACCACCACGTGCTCGCGCAGCTCCTTGTCCTTGGCGTCCAGGACGTCGGCGCGCGCGGCGAAGAACGCGTCCTGGGCGGCCTTGAACCGGCCCCACAGCTCGTCCTCGGCCGTCCGGTCGGCCCGGCCGGCCTGCTTCCAGGACCGCATCAGCTCGCGGTAGGCGCTGGCCGTCGCGCCCCAGTCCGTCGAGGCCGACAGCTCCTCAGCCCGGCTGACCAGCTCCTCCTTGCGCGCCCTGATGCTCTCCCGCTCATCCTCAAGCGTGGCGAAGTACGCCTTCCGCCGCTTGGCGAAGGCGTTCCTCGCCGCTGACAGCCGCTTCCACAGCGCCGCCTCGGCGGTCCGGTCGCCGCGCGGTGCTGCCTTCCACTCCTCCAGCAGCTGCCGCATGCGCTCGCCGCTGGCCTTCCAGTGGGTCGCCTCGACCGCCAGCCGCTCCGCCTCGGCGACGATGCGCTCCTTGACCTCGTGAGCGGCGTTCCTGGCCTGCTCACGGGCGGCCTTGTGCTCTTCCCGGCGGTGCTCGATGGTGCCCTCGAGTGCCTGGAGCCGGGACTGGAGGCTGTCCAGGTCGCCGATCGCGTGCGCGTCCGTGCAGGCTGCCGTCAGCCGGGTGATCGTTGCCCTGGCCTGGGCGGGGGACAGGTCGGTGCTGGACATCCGCTGCTCAAGCAGGCCGACCTCGGTCTCCAGCGAGTCAAACTTGCGCTTGAAGAACGCCAGCGCCTCATCCGGGCTGCCCGCCTGCCACGAGCCGATCTGGCGCTCGCCGTCGGCTGTGCGGACATACACAGCTCCGTCTTCGGCTACCCGGCCCCACGGATCGCTTGCGGTGCTCACCGCGTACCTCCTGCTCGGTACCTGCCCAGCAACGCTGATCAGGTCTTAGTAATCGTCACGCGTTCGATCTGGACCTTCTCCTTAGGCGCTCCGTCGCCCTGCGCATTGGAATTCGTGCTGCCAGCCTTGGCCACATTCTGGATGACATCCAGCCCGCTGGCGATGGTTCCGAACGGCGTATAGCTGGCCGGCAGGTCGGTGTCCTTGTAGACGAGGAAGAACTGGCTGCCATTGCTGTCCGCGGTACCGCTGTTGGCCATCGCCACCGTGCCCGCCGGGTACAGGGCCTCGGTCGTGCCCGACGCCGTCGCCGTCTTCAGGCTGGCCAGGTTCTCGGTGTAGAACGCGTAGCCAGGGCCGCCGGTGCCTTTCCCGGTCGGGTCGCCGCACTGGAGCACGTAGTAGCTGTTCGGGGCCGTAGTCAGGCGCTGGCACGGCGTGTTGTTGAAGAACTTCTGGCTGGCCAGCCAGACGAACGAGTTCACCGTGCAGGGAGCCCCGCTGTTGGCCAGGTCGATGACGATCGTCCCGCGGTTGGTCTTGATCGTGGCTTTATAGGTGGCCTTGGTGTCCGGGGTCGCCGGGGGCAGTGAGACCTTCCTGGCAGCCGTGCCGCCCGCGGTGTAAATGCACTTGCCGCCGACCATCGCAGAGGTGGCACTCGGCGAGGCCGACGCGGACGCGCTGGCGCTTGAGCTGGCCGATGCGGCCGCGCTGGATTTGGGGGTGGAAAAGACGCCGGCGATCGCTGCCGCTCCGAAGCCCACCGCGAGCACGATAACGGCCGCGACGATGCTGACGGCCCACTGCCGTTCTCGCCTGACCCGGTCAGCGCGGCGCTCCATGCGGCGCTGGTGAGCTTCCCTGGCAAGCTGGCGCTGGCGTTCCCTCTTGGTGGCCACCCCTGTGATCCTCCTGCTCACCCGCAGTGTCCTGCGGTCTGTGTCGTCTGGCAACGCCCCGCCGGCCCCAGGGCGGCGCACCACGAAACTTCGCGAATCGTACCGTTACGGCGGGAGTATTAACGCCGCTGTTACTTTTCGAGTCCCAACCGCGCCCAACTCGTGTCCTGACTGGTCACGACCTGCGGTTCGGAACCAACCGGCCAGCGCCAGGCCGCGTGCCGGTTCTCGGTAGCCTGGACGCACCCAGGCCGGGCGCCCAAGGAGGCACAGTGCTGATAGCCGGTTTCCCCGCTGGCTCGTTCGCCGCGAACTGCTACCTGGTGGCGACCGAGCCCGGCGCGGAGTGCCTGATTATCGACCCTGGGCAGGATGCCGAGCAGGGCATCGACGAAATTATCGAGCGATACCGGCTGCGGCCGGTCGCCGTCCTGGCGACGCACGGCCACATTGACCACATCTGGTCGGTCGCCCCGGTCTGCGGGGCCAAGGGCATCCCCGCCTACATCCACCCGGACGACAGGGCGCTGCTCTCGGATCCCGGCCGGGGACTGGGCCTGGCCGCGGGCCAGCAGCTGTTCGGCGGACTGACCTTCACCGAGCCCGACGACGTGCTGGAGCTCACTGACGGCCTGACGCTGGAGCTGGCCGGCCTTGAGCTGGTCGTCGACCACGCGCCCGGCCACACCCCCGGATCGGTCACGTTCCGGGCGCCGGCGGCGGCTGATCCGGCCACGCTGTTCACCGGGGACCTGCTCTTCAACGGCTCGATCGGCCGGACGGACCTGCCCGGCGGCGACTACGAGACGATCCTGACTAGCCTGGCACGCGTATGCCTGCCGCTGCCGGACGAGACGCTGGTCCTGTCCGGGCACGGACCGCAGACGACGATCGGGGCCGAGCGGGCGCACAATCCGTTCCTGGCCGGGCTCGCGCCGGCGAGGGGACCGGTCACCGGGCTGTGACGCAGGCATAACCCGCGGGCTGCGGGAGGGCCGGCGGGCTGGTCCGCCGTGCGCCGCGGCCAGGCGGGCGGGACTGGCGGGGACGGCCTCGTTCCCGGCCTGACGGGGGTTTGACGCGGCTAGAGAATCTGAGACTGACGAGAGAGAGGCTGGGCCAGCAATGATCCGCACCCACGAGGCGGGCAGCCTGCGGGCGTCCTCAGCGGGCGAGCAGGTACGGCTCGCGGGCTGGGTTGCGCGGCGGCGCGATCACGGCGGGGTCGTCTTCATCGATCTTCGGGACGGCAGCGGGATCGTGCAGGTTGTGCTGCGCCAGGAGGATGTCGCGCATGACCTGCGGGCCGAGTTCTGCGTGCTGGTGACCGGGACCGTGCAGCAGCGGCCGCACGGCAACGAGAACCCGGACCTGGCGACCGGCGAGATCGAGGTGGCAGCCACCGCGCTGGAGGTGCTGTCGGAGTCCGATCCGCTGCCGTTCCCGATCGACGGCAGCGCCGGGTCGGGCGGCGGCGAGCTCAACGAGGAAGTCCGGCTCAGGTACCGCTACCTCGACATCCGCCGCGCTGACATGGCCGCCGCGCTGAGAGCCCGGTCGAAGGCCGTCTACCTGCTCAACGAGGTCATGAACGTGCACCGGTTCGTCACCGTGGAGACGCCGTTCCTGACCCGGTCCACGCCGGAGGGCGCGCGCGACTTCCTGGTCCCGGTCCGGCTCCGGCCGGGCCACTGGTACGCGCTGCCGCAGTCGCCGCAGCTGTTCAAGCAGCTGCTGATGGTCGCCGGGATGGAGCGCTACTTCCAGCTCGTCCGGTGCTTCCGGGACGAGGACTTCCGCGCCGACCGGCAGCCCGAGTTCACCCAGGTCGACCTTGAGATGTCATTCGTGAGCAGGGAAGACGTGGTCGAGGTCGCCGAGGACCTGGTCGAGCGGCTGTGGCTGGAGCTGGCCGGCTTCCAGATCCAGCGGCCGATCCCGCGCATGACGTACGCGGATGCGATGGCCCGGTTCGGATCGGACAAGCCCGACCTGAGGTTCGGGAACGAGCTCACTGACCTGACCGCCTTCTTCGCGCAGTCGCAGTTCCGCGTGTTCCAGGCGCCGCACGTGGGCGCGGTCGTGATGCCGCGGGGCGCCTCGCAGACCCGCAGGGAGCTGGACGGCTGGCAGGACTGGGCCAAGTCGCGCGGCGCCCGCGGCCTCGCCTACGTCCTGATCGGGCCGGACGGCCAGGTGTCCGATGCCGGGCCGGTGGCCAGGCACCTGTCCGAGGCCGAGCGATCCGGGCTGCCCGCCGCTGCCGGGGCCTCGGCCGGCGACGCCGTGTTCTTCGCGGCCGGGCCGCCGAACGAGGCGCGTGCCCTGCTCGGCGCGGCCAGGCTCGAGATCGGCCACCGCTGCGAGCTCATCGACCCGGCAGCCTGGGCGTTCACCTGGGTCGTGGACGCGCCCATGTTCGAGGAGGACGGCGAGGGCGGCTGGACCGCGGTGCATCACCCGTTCACCTCGCCGCTGCCGGAGTGGACGTCGAAGTTCGCCGCCGAGCCGGGCGGCGCGCTCGCGGACGCCTACGACATCGTCTGCAACGGCACCGAGATCGGCGGCGGCTCCATCCGGATCCACCGTCCTGACGTGCAGCAGCAGGTGTTCGACGTCATCGGCCTGTCGCGGGAGGAGGCGCAGTCGCAGTTCGGCTTCCTGCTGGACGCGCTGCGGTACGGGCCGCCGCCGCACGGTGGCATCGCGTTCGGCTGGGACCGGCTGCTGATGCTGCTGACCGGGCGTGACTCGATCCGCGACGTCATCGCGTTCCCGAAGGCCGCGTCCGGGCACGACCCGCTGACCGGCGCGCCGACGCCGATCACGGCGCGGCAGCGCAAGGAAGCGGGCATCGACGTGGTTCCCGCGGACCAGCCGCCGGCCTGACGCGCGGCTGGCGGCCCGCCGAGCCCGCCCGGCGGCTATGAAAGCCGAGTTAGCGGGCCTAGAGCACCACTAACCCGGCTTCCATGAAGATCATCCGGACCGGAACGACCGGAAGGCGGCGCGGACCTCGTCGACGAAGGTGGCGGGCTGCTCGAACGCGGCGAAGTGGCCGCCCTTCGCCGGCTCGTTCCAGTAGCGCAGGTCCGGGTAGTGCCTGGCGGCCCAGCGCCGGGAGGCGCGGAAGATCTCCTTCGGGAACACCGAGCAGCCGACCGGGACCTGCACGGTCCCCGCGATCGGCTTGCCGAAGCTCTCCCAGTACAGCCGGGCCGAGGACGCACCGGTGGCCGGCAGCCAGTACAGCATGACGTCGTCCAGCATCTCGTCCCTGGTCAGGACGTTTTCGGGGTCGCCGTCGCAGTCGGTCCAGGACCAGAATTTCTCCACGATCCAGGCGCACAGCCCGGCGGGGGAGTCGACCAGGCCGTAACCGACGGTCTGCGGGCGGGTTGACTGCTCCTTGCTGTAGCCGGAATCCCAGTCGCGGTAGTGCTTCATGGCCGCCAGGGCGTCCTGCTCCCGCGGCGTCAGGTCGTTCATGGTGTCCGGGTCGGGCGGGACGGTGACCATATTGAGGTGGATGCCGGCGACGTGGCCGGGGTGGCGGATGCCGAGCGCGGTCGTCACGCCCGCGCCCCAGTCGCCGCCCTGCGCGCCGTACCGGTCGTAGCCGAGCCTTGTCATCAGCTGGTCCCAGGCGTCGGCGATGTGCTCGGTGCCCCAGCCCGGGGCATCGGGCTTGCCGCTGAAACCGAATCCGGGCAGCGACGGGCAGACGACGTGGAAGGCGTCGGCAGCGTCGCCGCCGTGCGCGACCGGATCGGTCAGCGGCCCGATGACCTTGCGGAACTCCACGACCGAGCCGGGCCAGCCGTGCGTGAGCACGAGCGGGAGCGCGTTCTCGTGCGGGGACCTGATCTGCAGGAAGTGGATGCCGACGCCGTCGATCTCGGTCCTGAACTGCGGGAACTTGTTCAGGCTCGCCTCGCAGGCCCGCCAGTCGTAGTGCTCGAGCCAGTACTCGCAGAGCGCACGTGTGTAGGCCAGCGGGATGCCCTGCGACCAGTCGCCGACCGTCTCCGGGTCGGGCCAGCGAGTCTGCCGAAGCCGCTGCCGCAGATCGTCGAGGTCAGCCTCGGGAATCTCGATGCGAAATGGCGTGATCTCCTCGCTCATGCTGGCGGCCTCAGTTCGCGATCCATTTGTCGGCACCTGCCCCGGAGATCCGCTGTCATTGGTCAGAAGGTAGCCGGGCAGGCGCGGCCAACGCTAGTGCCCGGCCACCCAGTCCTCGCGCCCCGAAGCGATGGCAGTCCGCACTGGCCGCAGGCGTGCGGGCTACGCTCCGGTGATGGCATACCGGGGCCAGTTCGATCGCCTGATTAAGGCGGAGGAGCGCGGCCGGGCGATCACGAGCACGCGCACCATCGCCGTCTTCGATGACGGGCTCGTGGTGTGCGCGGTAGGCGTGTACGGCGACGCCCGTCCGGCACGCGGGATGTTCGGCAGCCTGCGCCTGACCAGGCGGCCGCCGCGCCGCGGGTCGGGCCGGCCCGCGGCGACGAGCACATCCGGGCCGGAGCGGAGGCCAGCGGGTCCGGGGTGACGTTCGCGGAGACCTGGCCGAAGTCGGAGCTCATCCCGTTCGCCGTGATCGACAGGATCGTGCTGACCAGGCCGCGGCAGGTCAGCGAGCTCGCCATTTACGCGGACGCGGCTGGCGGGGGCAGCGAGGACAAGCTGGCCTACCTGGGCGACCTGTCGGCTGGACAGGTGCGGGACGCGCTCGGGCCGGTGCTGGGCGACCGGCTGCAGATCGAAGTGCCGGAGTAGGGCCAGCCGCGCGGCGGCTGTGGGGTCAGCGCCGCACTCTGTGACAGTTCCAGGGCAACAGAACGGACAAAAGGATCGCCAGAGTAACCGCAACCGTCACATAGTGCTGGTGAGCCCGCCTCAGCGGCGCGTCGCCGTCGGCAGCGGGCGCGGGGCGGCAGCGGGGCGCGGCGTCAGCGGGTGCGCGGCGGCAAAGGGCGCGGGGCGGCAGCGGGGGCGGGGCGGCAGGGGGCGCGCGGCGGCAAAGGGTGCAGGCGTCAGCGGGAGCCCGGCGGGCCAGCCGGCGGATCGGCGGCGAGCGACGGCAGGATCTGGCGGGGGATAACCGGCGCCACAGGCCGGCGCTTCCACTCGCGCGGGTAGCCGAGGGACACCTCCTCGTGCCGGACGCCGTCGTGCCAGGTCGTCCGCGGGATGTGCAGGTGGCCGTAGACGACCGCCTCGGCGCCGTACCGCACTGGCCAGGCGGCCGTCCGCTCGGTACCGCACCACTGGGCGAACACCGGGTACCGCATCACCCTTGTCGGCTCCCGCACCAGCGGAAAGTGGTTGACCAGCACCGTCGGCACCCCGGCTGGCAGTTCCGAAGCCAGCCGCCGTTCCGAGATCGCCAGCCGGTCCGCGCACCAGGCTTCCCGGCTGGGATACGGGTCGGGATGCAGCATCCGCTCGTCGCTGCTGACGATCCCGGCCGCCCGGGCGCGCTCCAGTCCCGCAGCGGCAGTGGCCGCGCCCTCCGGCCGGAACGAGTAGTCGTACAGCACGAACAGCGGCACGATCACGACCGGGCCGTCTTCGCCCGGCCAGACCGGATACGGATCCTCGGGGGTGACGACGCCCAGGCGACGGCACGCCGCCACCAGATGGAGGTACCGATCCTGGCCGCGCAGCGGGAGCGGATCGCGGCGGTGCGTCCACAGCTCGTGATTGCCCGGCACCCAGATGACCCGGGCGAAGCGCTGGCTGAGCGCGGCCAGCACGCGTTCGACATCCGCGGCCTGCTCACCGACATCGCCGGCCACGATCAGCCAGTCGGACTCGGTCACCGGCGCCAGGCGCTCGGCGATCGCGTCGTTCTCCCGGTAGCCGACGTGCAGGTCGCTGACGGCGAGAAGCCTCGGCCGGTCATCCCGCCGCGTTCCGCGGTCAGCGGGCCGCGCAGTCACGGCTTCCCTGGTCGCGGCCCATCCCATGGAGCGTACGCGAGCCGTGGCGCCGTCCCGGAGTTGCAGAGCCTGATCCGCACCGCAGAGCCGGGGTACTGACAGGCCAGACTGACGGCAGCGCCGGGTACTGTCACATCGTGCCCCGCGTACCCGACGGCTCGACCGGCAGCCTGTTCGAATCCTCGGCCCAGGCGGCCGAGCAGGCGACCGCGCCGCTTGCTGTCCGGATGCGGCCGCGGACGCTGTCCGAGGTGATCGGCCAGTCGCATCTGACCAGGGACGGGTCGCCGCTGCGCAAGCTCGCCGATACCGACTCGCCGATGTCGGTCCTGCTGTGGGGACCGCCCGGAACGGGCAAGACCACGCTGGCCTACGTCGTCGCGAATGTGACCAGGCGCCGGTTCGTGGAGCTGTCCGCGGTACAGGCCGGAGTCAAGGACGTGCGCGCCGCGATCGAGGCGGCCCGCAGCACGCTCGGCATGACCGGCGAGCAGACCGTGCTGTTCATCGACGAGGTGCACCGGTTCAACAAGGCCCAGCAGGACGCGCTGCTGCCCGCGGTGGAGAACCGCTGGGTTTCCTTCATCGGCGCGACCACGGAGAATCCGTCGTTCTCCGTCGTCGGACCGCTGCTGTCCCGGTCGCTGCTGCTTACGCTGCGGCCGCTGAGCGACGACGACATCGCGACGGTGATCGACCGCGCGCTCACCGACGAGCGCGGCCTCGGCGGCCGGATCACGCTGGGCGAGGGCGTCACGGCCCAGCTGGTCCGGCTGGCAGGCGGCGATGCGCGGCGCGTGCTGACCTACCTCGAGGCAGCCGCCCTGGGGCTGCCGGACGGCGGCGAGATCACCGTCGACCTGCTGGAGCGCGCTGTCGACCGGGCGATGGTGCGCTACGACCGCGCCGGTGATCAGCACTATGACGTGATCAGCGCGTTCATCAAGAGCATGCGCGGCAGCGACGCCGACGCGGCGATCCACTACCTGGCCCGGATGATCGAGGCCGGCGAGGACCCGCGGTTCATCGCGAGGCGGCTCATCGTGCATGCCAGCGAGGACGTCGGCATGGCCGACCCGACGGCGCTGCAGACGGCGATCGCGGCGGCCCAGGCAGTCGAGTTCGTCGGGCTGCCCGAGGCCCGGCTGAACCTCGCCCAGGCGGTCATCCACATCTGCCTGGCGCCGAAGTCCAACGCCGTGGCGAAGGCCATCTGGGAGGCCGGCGCGGACGTCCAGCAGGGCATGGCCGGGCCGGTGCCCAAGCACCTGCGGGACACCAGTTACGCCAGCGCGGCCAGGCTCGGGCACGGCAAGGGCTACCTGTACGCGCACGACGATCCGGCCGGGATCGTGCAGCAGCAGTACGCGCCGGACGGCCTCGTCGGGCGGCGTTACTACGTGCCGACCACGCACGGAGCGGAGGCACGCTTCGCTGAGCGGTCTGAGCGCATCCGGGCAATCCTGCAGGGCGCCGTCGAACCCGGGCCGCAAGCAGAATCAGAACGGGAACGCACTGAGCCCGAGGCCGCCGATCCCGCCGATCCCGGTCCGGTCACCAGCTCCTCGCCGGCCTGGACAGCGGGGATCGGTCACGGGCCGGTGGCGGCCAGGGCATCCGCGATAGGGTCGGGCGAAGGTCGCACCGGGCATGCGGATAGGAGCCAGACCACATGAATGCCGGACAGCTGGCAGCGCTGATCGCCGCGTTTTTCTTCGCCTTGCTGGCGTGCGTGGCCATCTTCGTGCTGCTGCGGCTGGCCCGGCTCATGACGGCGGCGACAGGCCTGGTCACCGACTACCGGGCGAAGACCGACCACCTGCTTGAGCAGGCCCAGGCCGCCGTCGACCGCACGAACGAGCAGCTGGCCAGGACGGACGCGATCACCGCGAGCATGGACCAGGTCACCGCCAACATGGCCGAGCTGTCTGGTCACGTGACCGCGCTGACCGGCCTGGCCAGGGGCCTCACGTCGGCGGCGACCGCGCCGATGACGGGCGCGGCGGCGTTCGTCTTCGGCCTCCGGCGGGCGACGGCGGTGCGCCGGTCCCTGCGGGTGGCCGCGGTGGCCGAGCCGGTTCCCGATCACGTTGGCACGGCGCCGGCCCGGGCGGCGATCTCGGGTACTGCTGTGACGGGCAGCACTGCTGAGACCGGCCGTCCTACGGTGGCGAGCCGTTCGGCGGGCCGCCGATGATCCGCCGCGGATTCTGGCTCGCTGCCGGCGCGGTCCTCGGCGTCTCCGGGTATCGCAAGGCCAGCAGGCTGGCCCGCACGCTGACCGGGCAGGCTGATGCCCGCACGGTGGTGGCGCCGGGCTCCCGCGCGCAGCTGACGAGGCGCGCTCAGCTGACCAGGCGCGCTCAGCAGCCCGCTCGCGCTCAGCAGCCCACTCGCGCTCAGCAGACCACCCGCGATCAGGTGGCCGCCCGGCCGGCCGGGCGCCTCGCGCGGCCGGGGCGGGCACCACGGCAGCGCTCCGGCGCGGCGACGGCAGTGGCCCGCGCGGCTGCAGCTGCTGGGTTCGTCCGGGACGTGCGCGAGGGCATGGCAGAGTACTGGGATCTGCATCGCGGGGAGTTTGACCGTACCCTCGGAAGCCGGAGCGACCTCGCGTCGCCGGCCGAGAGCCAGCAGGCCCGGCGCGAGGCCTGATCAGTCCGAAGTCCCGGCGCCTGATAAGCCGGGCACGTCTAGATGAAGGATGGCCGTCATGGAGTCGGCAGAGATTGTCCGCCGTTTCCTTAGCTACTTCGAGCAGCGGGGGCACACCGTGGTCCCCTCGGCCAGCCTGGTAGCCGATGACCCCACGCTGCTGCTGGTCAACGCCGGCATGCAGCCGTTCAAGCCGTATTTCCTCGGCCAGCAGTCGCCGCCGTTCCGGCGCGCCACCTCCTGCCAGAAGTGCGTGCGGACACCGGACATCGAGGAGGTCGGCAAGACCACCCGGCACGGCACGTTCTTCCAGATGCTCGGCAACTTCTCTTTCGGCGATTACTTCAAGGAGCAGGCGATCCCGTTTGCCTGGGAGCTGCTGACCAGGCCGGAGTCCGACGGCGGGTTCGGCTTCCCCGAGAGCAGGCTCTGGGTCACGGTCCTGCATGACGACGATGAGGCGGCCAAGCTCTGGCACGACGTTGTCGGCATCCCCGAGGGCCGGATCCAGCGGCGCGGGCTGGCCGACAACTACTGGCACATGGGCGTTCCCGGCCCCGGCGGCCCGTGCTCGGAGATCTACTACGACCGCGGCCCCGAGTACGGCCGGGAGGGCGGGCCGGAGGCGGACGAGGACCGCTACCTCGAGGTCTGGAATCTGGTCTTCATGCAGTACCAGCTCGGCGCCGTGCGCTCGAAGGTCGATTTCGACGTGGTCGGCGACCTGCCGTCGCGCAACATCGACACCGGCATGGGCATGGAGCGGATGGCCGCGCTGCTGCAGGGCGTGGACAACATCTACGAGATCGACACCATGTGGAAGGTGCTCGAGCGGGCGGCCGAGCTGACCGAGCAGCGGTACGGCACCGATGAGCGCTCTGACGTCGCGCTGCGGGTGGTGACCGATCACGTCAGGACCGCGGTCATGCTGGTCGCCGACGGCGTCATCCCGTCGAACGAGGGCCGAGGCTACGTGCTGCGCCGGATCCTGCGCCGCAGCGTGCAGAAGCTGCGGCTGCTGTCCGGGGCCCAGCGGGGCGGCTCGGGCGGCTACAGCCGGGGCGGGCAGGACGAGCGGTTCCTGCACGAGCTCTCGTCGGTCGCGATCGGCGCGCTGGGCGAGCAGTACCCGGAGCTGATCAGGGACGCGCCGAACATCCACACCGTGATCGACGCCGAGGAGGCCGCGTTCGGTAGCACGCTGCGCACCGGCAGCGCCATCTTCGACGCGGCGATCGAGGAGACCAGGCGGCGCGGCAGCGAGACCATCCGCGGCGACCAGGCGTTCCAGCTGCATGACACCTACGGCTTCCCGATCGACCTGACCCTGGAGATGGCCGCCGAGCAGGGCCTGTCGGTCGACGAGGGCGAGTTCCGGCGGCTGATGACCGAGCAGCGGCAGCGCGCGAAGGCGGACGCGGCCGGGAAGAAGACCGGGAACGCTGACATCTCGGTGTTCGCGCAAGTGCTGGAGCAGTCCGGGCGCGTCACCTTCACCGGGTACGACCAGGTGGTGGCCGACGCGACTGTCGTCGGGCTTATCGTCGGCGGCGCAGCGGTGCCGGCGGCCGGGGCCGGGACCGCCGTCGAGGTCGTCCTGGACCGCACGCCGTTCTATGCCGAGGGCGGCGGCCAGCTGGCCGACAACGGCGTGATCATCGCGGCTGGCAGCGGCGCTGGTGACGGCGCGCGGGTGGACGTGACTGATGTGCAGGCGCCCGTTCCCGGCCTGATTGCTCATCGCGGGACCGTGACGGCCGGGGAGCTGGTCGTCGGCTCGCCGGTGCGCGCGGAGATCGACATCGAGCGCAGGCGGGCGATCTCCCGCTCGCACACGGCGACGCACCTGGTGCACCGCGCGTTCCGCGGCTCGCTGGGCGAGTCGGCGGCGCAGGCGGGCTCGGAGAACGCGCCGGGGCGCTTCCGGTTCGACTTCACCGCGCTCGGCGCTGTGCCGCAGTCGGTGCTGGCCGGCGCCGAGGAAGAGGTCAACCAGGTCCTCATCAATGACCTCGAGGTCCGCGCCTTCCACACCTCGATCGACGAGGCCAGGGCGATGGGGGCGCTGGCGCTATTCGGCGAGAAGTACGGCAGCCAGGTCCGCGTGGTCGAGGTCGGGGACTACTCCCGCGAGCTGTGCGGCGGCACCCACGTCGCGCGGTCCGGCAACCTCGGGCTGGTCAAGATCCTCGGCGAGTCGTCGATCGGGTCCGGCGTCCGCCGGGTCGAGGCGCTCGTCGGCATCGACGCGTTCAAGTTCCTGGCCCGCGAGAGCGTGCTGGTGAGCCAGCTGACCGAGCAGCTCAAGGCGCGCCGCGAGGAGCTTCCGGAGCGGATCGCGGGCGTAGTCACGCGGCTGCGTGACGCCGAGCGGGATCTGGAGCGGCTGCGGTCCGCGCAGCTTCTGGGCGGCGCGGCTGAGCTGGCCGGGAACGCAGAGGACGTGCACGGCACCGCGTACGTGGCGCACCGGGTCCCGGACGGAGTCGGGTCCGATGGCATCCGGAAGGTGGCGCTCGACATCCGCGGCCGGCTCGCCGCCGACCGGCCGAGCGTGGTGACGGCGATCGGCGTCTCCGACGGCCGGCCCACGGTGGTGGTGGCCGTCAGCGATGCGGGCCGCGCCCGCGGCCTGCGCGCGGGTCAGCTGGTCCTGGCAGCGGCCGGGGCGCTGGGCGGCCGCGGCGGCGGCAAGGACGACGTGGCACAGGGCGGCGGCGCTCCGCTCGGTGATCGCGCCGACGAGGCGGTCGCGGCGGCCTTTGACGCCGTTCGGGTACTAATTAGGGACATAGTGGAAGCTGGTGCCGTAGGGTGAGTCCGTGCCTCCACCTGTTCGTTTCCAGGATGAGATCTGCGGGGTCGCCGTGGTCTCTCTCCGTGACCATGCCGGCCGTGCCGCCGGCGGGTCCTCGGGCGCAGGTGGCCGGGCGCGGAGCGCGAATGTGAGGCCGGGCGTCCGGCTTGGCGTCGACGTCGGGTCGGTCCGGATCGGGGTTGCCCGCAGCGATCCGGGCGGCCTGCTTGCGTCGCCGCTGGACACTGTCAGGCGCGGTTCTGGTGATGTGGCCGCGCTGGCCCGGCTGGCAGCCGACAACGACGCGGTCGAGATCGTCGTCGGCCTCGCTGTCGGGCTCCGCGGCCTTGAGGGCAAGTCCGCGGCCGATGGCAGGAAGTTCGCCACAGCGCTGGCCGAGCGGCTCGACCCGCTGCCGGTGCGCCTGGTCGACGAGCGGTTCACGACCGTGCTGGCGCACGCCGCGCTGCAGCAGGGCGGACAGGATTCGCGGGCCAGGCGGGAGTCCGTGGACAAGGCCGCCGCGGCACTCCTGCTCCAGGGCGCCCTTGATGCCGAGCGTGCGACCGGTGAGCCGGCAGGTCAGCTAGTCGGGGCGGCCGCGGGAGGCGCGACACTATGAGCCGCGACGGCTACTGGGACGACCAGCCCGAGGTATCCGACTCCGGCCGCGACTCGCGGGAGGGCCGGCGGTCGCGCCGGTCCGGGCGGCCCGACGAGCAGTGGCTTCCCGACTCCCGGGCCGGCCAGGACCTCGGTGACCTGCACAGCGCCCTGGGACCGGGCGCCGGGGCGGCGCCCGAGGGCTACGACCCGGCCAGGTACGGCGATCCGGCAGCGGCTGGCTACGGCGCCGGTAACGGTTACGGCGCGGACAACGGCTACGGGCAGGGCGCCGGATACGGCGCCGGCAACGGTTATGACGCTGGCAACGGCTACGGCGGCGGCGGCTACGGCGCAGGCGGTTATGACGAGGCTGGCGGCCCGGGCGGCTACGGCGGCGCTGGCGAGTACGGCGAGCCGGGCTACGGCCAGCCCGGACCTGGCGGCCAGCCGGGGCCTGGCGGCCAGCCGGGACCTGGCGGCGTGGCCGGGCCTGGCGGCCGGCGTGCTTACCCGGGCCAGCCGGGTTATCCGAGCCCGGAGGACTACTCCGGACCGGGCGGCTACCGGTCCGCCGGGGCCGGTTACGGGTCCGGCGGGGCTGGCGATTACGGCGCGAACGGATCCGGCGGCTACGGTGCCAACGGCTCCGGCGCGAACGGCTCCGGCGCGAACGGGACAGGCGCATACGGGTCCGGCGCTGCTGGTTACGGGACCACGTCGGGCGGATTTGCCGCGCCGGACGGACCTGGCCGGCCAGGGGGCGCCGGGTATGAGGACGAGCAGGGCGCCGGCTACCGGGACGCCGGATACTTCGGCAGCAGCTCACCGGGCACTGACCGCGATGCCGGTTACCGCGACGGCGGCTACCCCGGAGGGAGCTACCAGGGCACCGGCTACGAACCGGACCCGTACCCCGGCCGCGATCCCTACAGCCCGGGCCCGGGCTCTGGCCGGCACTCTGACCCGCGCGCGTCTGACCCGCTCGGAAGCGCCGCTCCCCGCGGCAGCGGCCGGTACGGTCAGCCTGACCCGCGCGGTGCCGCTGATCCGCGAGGGCTCGGTGACCCGCGCGGGGTAACGGACCCGCGTGGAGTAACGGACCCGCGCGGCGTGACCGACCCGCGCGGGCTGACGGATCCGCGTGCGGTGACCGACCCGCGCGGGCTGACGGATCCGCGCGGGGTGACCGACGCCCGCGGGCTGGCTGACTCCGGCCGGCATACCGATCCCGGCCGCAGCACCGATCCCGGCCGCCGCACCGATCCCGGCCGCCGTGCCGAATCCGGCCGCCACAGCGGCCCGCTCGGTCAGCCAGATCCGTACCGCGCCGGCTCCCCGTACCCGGGGGCGCCCGGGTACGACGGCGGCTCATTCGGGCAGCCTGGTCGTGGCGAACGCGACTACGGCGCCCCGGCCAGCTACGGTGAGCTTGGCAGTTACGACGAGCAGGATCCTCAGGGCGGGCGCGGCTATGGCGCGCCCGCCGCATACGGCACCGGTGACCCGTATACGGGGCACGGCGCTGCCGGCCCGCCAGGCGGCGGGCGTGGCGCCGGGCAGTACGGCGAACCGGAGGGAGTCCAGTACGGCGGGGGATATGACGAGCACGGCTACGGCGCGCAGCCGGGGGCTGGCCAGCCTGAGTACGCTCAGGCCGGTTTCGGCCCGGCTGACTACGGTCAGGGCGGCGGCTACGAGCCGGCCGATCCGGCCTATGGCCACCAGGACGTTACCGGCCGGGAGGAGCCGGACGCCCGGTACGGCTGGCAGGCACCGGTGGACGAGACCGGCATAAGGCGCCGCCGTGATCCGGACGAGCCTGAGCTGGATCCTGACAGCGCGCGGCATAACGGGTTCTTCCGCGGCTTCGGCCGCGGAGATGACGACTACGGCCACCGTCCGCCGAAGAAGCGCCGCCGCAGCCGCGCCGGAATGGTGGCGCTGGGCATCCTGCTCGTCTTCGTCGTACTGCTCGGCGGCGGCGGCGTGTACGCCTATCACTGGTACAGCCAGCGGCACGCCGACTACTCGGGATCTGGCTACGGCTCGGTCCTGGTGCAGGTCAAGCCGGGTGACACGGCGTACAGCCTGGCCACCACGCTGCTCCATGACGGCGTGATCGCGTCGGTGGCGCCGTTCCGCTCAGCTGCCGAGGAGAGCGGCAAGTCCTCGCTTCTCGAGCCCGGTTACTTCAAGCTGCACAAGCACATGAGTGCCGCGACCGCCTGGGCCCTGATCATCAATCCCAAGGCACGGGTGCAGACCACGGTGGCAGTGCCCGATGGGATACGCGCTACGAAGATCATCGCGGTGCTGGCGAAGAAAACCGGGATTCCGCTCAGTCAGTTCCAGTCGGCGCTGAAGGACACCTCGGCGCTCGGCCTGCCGTCGTGGGCTAAGGGCAATCCCGAGGGCTTCCTCTGGCCCGCGACGTACAACATCCAGCCCGGAACGTCGGCGCTGGCCATACTCAAGATGATGGTGGCGCAGTTCAACACCGAGATCGCGGGCATGAATCTCGCGGCGAGGGCAAAGACCGCGCAGTTCACCGAGTACCAGGTGATCATCGAGGCGAGCCTGCTCGAGGGCGAGGTCCCGCCCCAGTACTTCGCGCAGGTCGCCAAGGTCATCGACAACCGGCTCAACGCCATCCCGGAGATGACGCTCGGGCTGGACAGCACGGTCGCCTACGCGGTGAACAAGTACATCTACAACCTGACCCAGAGCGACCTGAACGTGAACTCGCCGTACAACACGACGAAGCACCTCGGCCTGCCGCCAGGGCCGATCGACTCGCCGGACGCCGCGGCCATCCAGGCGGTGCTGCACCCGGCCTCGGGCAGCTGGCTGTACTTCGTCACGGTGAACAAGAGCGGCCTGACGAAGTTCACCAGCAGTTCCTCGCAGTTCCAGATCTGGGCGAACGAGGCAAAGAACAACGGAGTCTGATCCGGTGACGGAGGGCCAGGCCGCCTCGCCGGACCGGGCCCGCCGTGCTGCCGTGCTCGGCTCGCCCATCGCGCACTCGCTGTCGCCGGCGCTGCACCGCGCTGCCTACCGCGAGCTGGGCCTGGCGGGCTGGACCTACGACGCCATCGAGTGCGACGAGGAGGGACTGCCCGCACTCCTGGACTCACTCGGGCCCGACTGGGCGGGGCTGTCGCTGACCATGCCGCTGAAGCGCGCGGTGCTGCCGCTGCTGGACGAGACCGAGCCGCTGGCGGCCGAGGTCGGCGCGGCCAACACGGTGATACTGGCCGGCGGGCAGCGGCGCGGCTTCAATACCGACGTGAGCGGCATCGTGACCGCGCTGCGCCAGGCTGGCGTGACCTCGACGGACGGGAACGTGCTGGTCATCGGCAGCGGCGCCACCGCGTGCTCGGCGCTGGCAGCGCTCCGCGACACCGGCGCGGACGAGGTGACGGTCGCCGCCCGGTCCCTGGCCAGGGCGGCGCCGGTGCTCGCGGCGGCGGACCGCGTCGGCATCAGGGCCGCCATCACGGACCTGGGCGCAGACCTGCCGCGCCGGGCCTGGCAGCTGCTGATCTCGACGATCCCGGCGGCCGGTGCCGACATCATCGCCGGGCGCCTCGCCAGCGGGCTCGTCACGGCCGCAGCTGTTCTGGATGTCAGCTACGACCCGTGGCCGACCGCGCTGGCGGAGGCGGCCGCGAGAACCGGATCAACTGTTATATCCGGTTATGAGATGCTTGTCTGGCAAGCCGCCGCTCAGGTGGAGCTGATGACCGGGCTGCAGGCGCCGGCGGGCGCCATGCACGCCGCTGGCCTGGCCGAGATCGCGCGCAGGCGGAATAACGGCTAGCGGCAGAACGCTACATCGCGGGGAGTTCTGCGGACGCATGCCAGTCCGGGAATTCCAGTGGTCGCCGGGATGGGTTAGTCTTACAGGCGACAATGCTCGACCGGCGCAGGTACAGCCTGCGGCGCCGAGCGTGCAAGCGGAGGACCACCTCGGCCGCCTCCCACCTTGCCGGCTAATGCCGGCGGGTAAGAGCCGGACCGCCCCTGACTGGGCAGCCCGGCGGTCGGTCAGCTTCCGGGCTGGCTGATCAGGCCGGGCGCCCCTCTCGTGAGACTGCGGGAGGCAACTGGCGTCGCGGGTATGCCCTGCTCAGGCCTGGCCTGGGGCAGTGACTCCCGCACTGGTGGCCCCGCAGGCACGATATGCGGGGCCTTTTGGTTTCTGCGGGCCTGGTTGTCAGTGACAGCCTCGCGGGCCCGTTATCTGCTGGACCCCGTCCGCTGCGCGCAGGGATAGTCCCTGGGCGGAAGCATCGTGACACAAGGAGGTCACATCAGCACTGAACCTCGTATCAACGAGCGCATCCGGGTACCTGAAGTGCGGCTGGTCGGACCGGCCGGCGAGCAGGTCGGGATCGTAGCGATTAACGATGCGCTCCGGCTGGCCCAGGAGGCAGATCTCGACCTTGTCGAGGTTGCGCCCCAGGCTCGGCCCCCAGTCTGCAAGCTGATGGACTACGGGAAGTTCAAGTACGAGTCAGCCCTGAAGGCCAGGGAGTCGCGCAAGAACCAGGCCCAGACGGTCATCAAGGAGATCAAGCTGCGGCCGAAGATCGACCCGCACGACTACGGCACCAAGAAGGGCCACGTCGAGCGCTTCCTGAAGCAGGGCGACAAGGTCAAGGTAACGATCATGTTCCGCGGACGTGAGCAGTCCAGGCCCGAGCTCGGGTTCAAGCTGCTTCAGCGGCTGGCCGGGGACATCGAGGAGCTTGGCTTCGTCGAGTCCTCGCCAAAGCAGGACGGCCGGAACATGATCATGGTGCTCGGCCCGCACAAGCGGAAGACCGAGGCCATGGCCGCCGCCAGAGCCGACCGGGCGAGCCGGGCGAGCGCGCGCAGCGCCGACCTGGCCGAGCAGACTGATCTGGCCGAGCAGGCTGAAGTCGAGCAGGCTGAGCTGGCCGAGCAGGCTGAGGACGCTGCCCAGCCGACGGCGGCTGCGGCCCGGCCCGCTGCGGCCGAAGCCGCACCCCGCACGACGGCACCGTCAGCGGCAGCGCCGCGATCGGCCGCCCCGCAGGTCAGCGCCCCGCGGGCAGCAGAATCGCGGGCAGCAGAATCGCGGGCAGCGGCACCTGCCGCGAGCGGTCCTGCACCGGCGGCCAGGCGGTCCGCCCCGGCGGCCCAGTCGGCTGCGGGCGCTCCGCCGCGGCCCGCGGCGCCCAGGCCGTCCGCGCCCAGGCCGGCGCCGACCGGGTCTGCCCGGCCCGCGGCGACGCCGAAGCCAGCGGCACCGCGCCCGACGCCTGCGACTGCGGCCCGGCCGGGTCCGGCTGGCAGCGCGGCCCCGAAGCCGACCGCACCGCGCGGCAGCACCGGAGCGGCCAGGCCCGCGGCTCCCAAGCCAGGACCGGCCCGGCGGACGGGCGATGGCCCGGTGCCGTCGCCGAGCTCGGTGAGCGCCGACAAGGGCACCTCGGCGAAGGAGTCGGGCGAGGCCGATAGCTAAACCTCGGGCGTAAGCCGCGCGGGCTGGAACCTCCAGACCGCGCGGCTGCAGCCAGGGCCGCCAGGACCGGGCCCGAACGCAACGCCGGGCAGCTCATGCTGCCCGGCGAGGACACAGTGCGCAGGCACACGCAAGCGTGCCCCCGCGCAGCGGAATTGTGCCGCCGGCACACGGGATCGTGCCACGGCACGCGGAATGGAGACACGGCGAGATGCCGAAGATGAAGTCGCACACCGGCGCTGGCAAGCGGTTCCGGCTGACGGGCACCGGCAAGGTAGTCCGGCGCCGTGCCAACCGCGCTCACTACCTCGAGCACAAGCCGAGCACGAAGACGCGCCGGCTCGCCGGTTACGTCGAGCTCGCGCCGCAGGATGCCAAGAAGATCAAGAAGTTGCTGGGTAAGTGACCCGGCCCGCTGCATAGGGAGTCGTAACACATGGCACGCGTGAAGCGGGCGGTCAATGCCCACAAGAAGCGCCGGGTTGTCCTCGAGCGCGCGAGCGGCTACCGGGGCCAGCGATCCCGGCTGTACCGCAAGGCGAAGGAGCAGCAGCTCCACTCGATGACCTACGCCTACCGGGACCGCAAGGACCGGAAGGGGGCGTTCCGCCGGCTGTGGATCCAGCGGATCAACGCCGCCGTGCGGGCGGAGGGCATGACCTACAACAGGTTCATCCAGGGCCTCCGGCTCGCCGAGGTCGAGGTCGACCGCAAGATCCTCGCTGATCTCGCTGTCGCTGACCCGCAGGCATTCACGGCGCTGGTCGAGGTCGCGAAGGCGGCCCTGCCGGCCGACATCAACGCGCCCGCAGCCTGAGCTGCGCAGCGCGGCAGGTCACCGGCGCCTGGTGCGGTGCAATGAGTGACAGCGCGGCGGTGGTTGCGCCGCTGACCGGGCTGCCCGGGCGGCGGATGCGCGGCGTGGCCCCGTGCGCGCAGCGGCCCGTCTGCCTGACCGGCGGGCGCAGACCGGCGGGTCCGGCGGGTGCTCGGACGACGGCCGCCCGGCGGTTTCGCTGGTGACCAGGCCCGATGCCCCGCAGGCAAGCGGCGCGCTCGGCTTGCGCTCGCCGCGGGTCAAGGCTGCCCGCCAGCTGGGCAAGAAGGCCTTCCGGGAGCGGGGCCGCGCATTCCTCGCCGAGGGACCGCAGGCCGTGCGCGAGGCACTGCGCCGGCCCGGCGTCCTGACGGAGCTGTTCGTCACCGGCCAGGGCGCGGCCCGTCATCCCGATCTGGCCGCGGCGGCCGCTGATCAGGGCGCACCCGTGCATGAAGTGGGCGGGGAGGTCATGGCCGAGCTGGCGCAGACCATTACGCCCCAGGGGCTGCTCGGCATCTGCCGGTTTGTCGACGTGCCACTTGACGCGCTGCTGACGGCGAGGCTGAGGCTGGTCACCGTGCTGGCGAACGTGCGCGACCCGGGGAATGCCGGGACCGTGCTGCGGTCGTCTGACGCCGCCGGCGCGGACGGGGTGATCTTCGCGGCCGCCTCGGTCGATCCGTACAACAGCAAGTGCGTCCGGTCCTCTGCCGGGAGCCTGTTTCACCTGCCGGTCGTGGCCGGCGCCCCGCTGGCGGAGGCAATCGCCGGACTGCGCGAGGCCGGGCTTCAGGTGTTGGCCGCTGACGGCAGCGCGACCAGCTTCCTCGACGTGCCCGGCGGCCCCGATCTGTCCCGGCCCACGGCCTGGCTGTTCGGCAATGAGGCGTGGGGGCTGCCCGACGAGCTGCTCGCGCTGGCCGACGCCGTCGTGGCGGTGCCGATCTACGGGCAGGCTGAGAGCCTCAACCTGGCTGCCGCTGCCGCCGTCTGCCTGTACGCATCCGCCCGCCAGCTGAACCGCTAGACCGTGATCTCGGAGGATCCGGCGGCCTGCAGGCCCGTTTTCTGACCAGATAGGCAGGTTGCGGCCGCAGGTTAACGGACGGAGAACTTTGGCACCCCGCGGGTAAGTTCTCGCCACCGCCGGCTTACTGCGCGCGCCCAGGAGTGTCGGCTTGCAATGCGAATCCGCTAGAGTCTGATCACGTTGCGTCATGGAGTGACCGGGCCGGTCACGGCCAGGTGGCGGTGACGCGACAGTGCTGCGAATGCGGATTTCCCCCGAGTCCGCTGACGTGGCGGGCTGATGTGCGCACTGGCCAGGTCAGGCCGGTCACGTCGGCGCAGGCAGCGTGGACCGGAACCGGGGGACAGGCTCTAGGCCTCCCGGAGGCGGCGCGCAGGTGGACGGCATCGTGACAGGCCATGCGACGGCGAGGGCTGAGCGCGCGCCCGGCGCCGCCCCATTGCCCGGTGCCACAGCGCTGCCCGGTGCCACAGCGCTGCCCGGTGCGACCGCAGTGCCCGGTGCCACAGCGGTGCCCGGTGCCACAGCGGTGCCCGGCGCGGCCGCAGTGCCCGGTGGCGGCGGCTCAGCGGCCCAGCCTGCCGATATCCTCAGCGGCCTCGTCCTGGCCGATGACCTCCCGGACGGCCTCGTTATCGCCGACCGCGCAGGCAAGGTCGCCGTCTTCAACCGCGCCGCGGCCCGGCTCACCGGCATCAATCCCGCGCTGGTGCTCGGCCTGGATGTGCGCGGGGTGCTGCCGCTGAGTGACAGCGAGGGCCAGTGCTGGTGGACGCAGACCCAGCCCTACGACGGGCTATCGACCCGCACCAGGCACCCGGAACGGCCGCTCTACCTGCCCGACGGCACCGAGCTGCTGGTCAGCGTCGGCTATGTGCGGGCGCCGCGGGGCCGCGGCCCCCGTGAGGGCTGGTCGCGCGAGCCGGGCGAGGTCCAGCGGCTGGCGATCACCCTGCGCGGCGCCGAGCAGCGGATGCGGCTGGAGCGCAGCCGCGCGGATCTGGTCTCCACCGTCGCCCATGAGCTGCGCTCGCCGCTCACGAGCGTCAAGGGCTTCACGGCGACGCTGCTGGCCAAGTGGCCGCGCTTCACCGACGACCAGAAGAAAGTCATGCTCGAGACGGTCAACGCCGACGCTGACCGGGTGACGCGGCTGATCACCGAGCTGCTGGACGTCTCCCGGATCGAGGCCGGGCGGATCGAGGTCCACCGGGAGCTCGTCGACATCGCGAGCCGCGCACTCAAGATCATCAGTGGCCGGGTAGCGGCAGGTGACATCCCGGATCGCTACCGGGTCGAGGTCGCTCCCGGACTGCCCGAGACCTGGCTGGATGCCGACAAGGTCGACCAGATTCTGGCGAACCTTATTGAGAACGCCGTCCGGCACGGTGCTGGTACCGTTACCACTGTGGTGGAGCCATCGGTCGTAGCAGGGGCTCCTGGCGTGGCCGTGGCGGTCCGCGACCAGGGTCCTGGCATCGCGCCCGAAGTTGCGCCCCGTGTCTTCGGCCGGTTCTGGCGCGCCAAGCGCCGCGGTGGCGCGGGCCTCGGCCTGTTCATCGTGAAGGGCCTGGTGGAGGCACACGGCGGGGAGATCATCGTGCAGCCGGCGCCGGGTGGCGGGGCCGAGTTCCGATTTACCGTGCCCGCCGGGACGCCTGACTTCGGCTAGCCGGCGGGCCATCAGGGCTTGCTCGCTCATCTGGCGCTGCGCCGCAGTGCCAGGCAGTGGCTGCTGGCCCCGGGACGAGGCGGCTGCGGCGCGCCCGCGTCCCGCGGCGCCCGGCATGCACACCCCGGGCTGACCTGCCGCACCGCTCAGCCTGTTCCCATGCCACTGATCGCAGGAGAGTCGCAGACCAATGTCCGCACCGAATAAGGCTTATGACCCCGTGGAGGTGGCGATGCTGTCTCCCGAGGAGCTGCAGCGCATGCAGGCTGACGCACTGGCGGCCATCGCCAGCGCCGCCAGCCTCGATGAGCTCAAGACCGCCCGGCTCGCCCACTTCGGCGACCGGGCGCCGCTCACCCTGGCCAACGCCGAGATCGGCGCGCTTCCGCCGGCCGCCCGCGCGGATGCCGGCAAGCGGGTCGGCGCGGCGCGGGCCGCGATCAAGACCGCGCTCGCCAGTCGCCAGGCCGAGCTGGAAGCCGACCGGGACCAGCGCGTGCTGGTCGAGGAGGCGGTGGACGTCACGCTGCCCTGGGACCGGAAGCCGTCCGGCGCCCGGCATCCGGTGACGACCGTGGGCGAGCGGCTGGTCGACGTCTTCGTCAGCATGGGCTACGAGGTCGCTGAAGGGCCTGAAGTTGAGGCCGAGTGGTACAACTTCGACGCGCTGAACTTCCCGCCGGACCACCCGGCCAGGGAGATGCAGGACACCATCTTCGTCGCCGGGCCCGAGCCGGACCAGCGGTCCGGGATGGTGCTGCGGACGCACACCTCACCGGTGCAGATCCGCGCGCTGCTGACCAGGCCGCTGCCGCTGTATGTGGTCAGCCCCGGCAAGTGCTACCGCAGCGACGCGCTGGACGCGACTCACAGCCCGGTCTTTCACCAGATCGAGTGCATCGCAGTGGACGAGGGACTCACCATGGCCGACCTGCGCGGCGCGATCAACTCGTTCGTGGAGGCCATGTTCGGCGAGGGCCTGCAGACGCGGCTGCGGCCGGACTTCTTCCCGTTCACCGAGCCGTCGGCAGACGTCTCCATGCAGTGCCACGTCTGCCGGGGCGAGTCGACCCGGCCCGGCGCTGAGCCGTGCCGCGTCTGCCGGTCCCAGGGCTGGATCGAGATCGCGGGCTGCGGCATGGTCAACCCGCGGGTGCTGGTGGCCTGCGGCATCGATCCCGACCGCTACAGCGGGTTCGCCTTCGGGCTGGGCATCGACAGGTCCGTCATGATCAGGGACGGCGTGGCCGACATCAGGGACACGCTCGACGGTGACGTGCGGTTCAGCCGCGCATTCGGAATGGAGGCGTGATGCGGCTACCGCTGTCCTGGCTGCTGGAGTACGCGGCCATCAGCCTGTCAGCCGACGACGACGCCGGCGTCGCGGAGATGTCGCGGCGGCTGACGGACTGCGGTCTTGAGGTTGAGTCCGTCGAGCCGGTCGGGCACGACATCTCCGGCGTGGTCGTCGCCGAGGTGCTCGGCATCGAGGAGCTGACCGGCTTCAACAAGCCCATCAGGTACTGCCAGGTCTCGACTGGCGACGGCCAGGAGCGGCACGTCATCTGCGGTGCGCGGAACTTCTCGCCCGGCGACCGGGTCGCGCTGGCGACGCCGGGCGCCGTGCTGCCGGGCGGGTTCGAGATCGGCGCGCGGAAGACCTACGGCAAGGTCTCCGAGGGCATGATCTGCTCCGCCATGGAGCTCGCCGTCGGCGAGGAGCACTCCGGCATCATGGTGCTGCCGCCGGACGCTCCGCTCGGTACCGACTTCGTGGCTTACGCCGGCCTGCGCGATGTTGTCTTCGACATCAACGTCACGCCGGACAAGGGGTTCGCGCTGTCGGTCCGGGGGGTTGCGCGCGAGCTGGCCATCTCCTACGGGGTCGCGTACACCGATCCCGCGGACACCGGGCTGCCCGCCGACGTCGGGGCGGTCTCCCCGGAGGTCTATCCGGTGGGCATCGAGGACACGACGGCGTGCGACCGGTTCGTGGTGCGCGAGGTCCGCGGCCTGAATCCCGGTGCCCCGGCCCCGCTGGCCATGAAGATCCGGCTGGCCAGGGCCGGGCAGCGATCGGTCTCGCTCGCCGTCGACGTCACTAACTACCTGATGCTCGAGCTCGGGCAGCCGCTGCACGCCTTCGACCGCGCCCGGCTCGACGGGCCGATCCTGGTGCGGCGCGCCCGGCCGGGAGAGAAGCTGGAGACGCTCGACCATGTCGTGCGGACGCTCGATCCCGAGGACATCGTGATCACCGACGCATCGGGCCCGATCTCGCTGGCCGGGACCATGGGCGGGGTGGCGACCGAGGTGTCCGACGTCTCGCATGACCTGGTCATCGAGGCGGCGCATTTCTCGGCTCGCGGGATCGCCCGGATGAGCCGCAGGCACCGGCTCGGGTCGGAGGCATCGGCGCGCTTCGAGCGCGGCGTCGACCCCGAACTGCCGCTGCGCGCGTCGGCCAGGGCCGCGCTCATGCTGGCCGGGCTCGGCGGCGGCGTGGTCGTGCCCGGCTGCTCGCTGGCGGCGGCTGAGATCGCGCCGGTCACGATCACGATGGCGGCGGACTACCCGGACACGGTAGCCGGCCTCGAGTACGGGCCGGAGGCCGTGCGGCGGCGACTGCAGCAGGTCGGCTGCACCGTCATCGACGCGCCGCCCGCCGCCGGGCAGAACGGCGGGTCCGGGCTGACGCTCGTCGTGACTCCGCCGTCCTGGCGACCCGACCTGACCGACCCCGCGGACCTGGCCGAGGAAGTGATCAGGCTCGAGGGCTATCAGAACATCCCGGTCCGGGAAGCCCGTGCGGCGGCCGGCCACGGCCTGACCGGCCGCCAGCGGCTGCGGCGGACGGTGAGCCGCGCGCTGGGCTACGACGGCTACGTCGAGGTGATCACCCAGGCGTTCACCTCGACGGCGGACCTCGACCGGCTGCAGCTGCCCGCTGATGACCCCCGGCGGTCCGCGGTACGGCTGGCGAACCCGCTCAGCGAGGACGAGCCGCTCATGCGGACGACGCTGCTGCCCGGCCTGCTGCGGACCCTGGCTCGCAATCTCGGCCGGGGCTTCACCGACGTCTTGCTGTATGAGTTCGGGCTGGTCTTCCGGCCGCGGCCGGAAGCGCCGCCGGTCGCGCCGATCCTGCGCGTCGACCAGGCACCGACCGCGCAGGAGATCGCTCAGCTGGAGGCAGCGCTGCCGGACCAGCCGCTGCACGCCGGCGCGGTCCTGACCGGCAACATCGAGCCCGCCGGGTACTGGGGTCCCGGGCGGCCAGGCCGGTGGCAGGACGCGATCGAGGCGGCGAGGGTCATCCTGCGGGCCAGCAGGCTGTCGTTCGAGATCCGCGCTGACCAGTACGAGCCGTGGCACCCGGGCCGGTGCGCCGCCATCGTCATCCGGAACGACCGGGGTGACGAGTGGCTCGCCGGGCATGCCGGCGAGCTGCACCCGCGGGTGATCTCCGCCTTCGGGCTGCCGGCCAGGACCTCGGCGATGGAACTCGACCTGTCCGTCATCGAGACGGCGGCGGACGCGGTCGGCCCGGCGCAGGCGCCGGTCCTGTCCACCTATCCGGTGGCGGTGCAGGACGTGGCGCTCGTGGTGCCGCAGGCGGTCCCGGCAGCCGACGTGGAGCGCGCCCTCAGGGACGGAGCGGCCGCGGCCGGCGATGTCCTGCTGGAGTCGCTGACCCTGTTCGACGTCTACACCGGCGATCAGGCAGGCGAGGGACGAAAGTCGCTGGCGTACACGCTGCGGTTCCGCGCGCCCGACCGGACGCTGACGGCCGACGAGGTGACAGCCGCCAGGGACGCCGCGGTCGCGGAGGCGGCCAGGCAGACCGGCGCCGTCCTGCGCAGCGGCTGACGGCCCGCGCGGTCAGCCGGAAGACTTCGACACGCTAGAGCGTGCACAAGTCTGCCGGTTAGCCGGTTAGCCGGTTAGCCGCGCGGCCGAGTACACGGCGGGGGAGGAGCGCTCGTTCCCGGTCAGCTTGAGGTCTTGAGAATTGCCAGGATCTCGGTGCCCTTCCTGGCGCACTTGGAGGCGTCCCCGGTCTTCAGCAGCTGGGGCGTGGAGAAGCCCTGGCAGGTCCATCCGGAGATGGCGACCGGGGCGCCGCCGCCGTTGCCGGGCACGTGCCCTTCGACGATCGCCTGCGCGTAGTCCTTCTCGACGGTCATGGCCTCGGAGCAGGCCACGGTGCCGCGGTAGATCTCGACCTCGACCGGCACGTTGGCCGCGGTTCGCCCGGTGCCGCAGTTCTCGACCTTGGCTGCCGCTGCCGTCGAGCCCCCGCATCCGGCCAGTGCCAGCGCGCTCGGCAGCACCACCGTCGCGATGCACAGCGAGCGGGCCAGGCGCATGCTGCCGCTCCGGTTCTGCCGGACGTGCATGGGCCTCGTCTCCCTTCCCGGCCCATCATGCCGTCTGTCCAGCTAGCGCCCAACCTGGATCGCAGATCTCGGTGTCGCCGGTTACCGACCGGATTCCGCACTTGCATAATCAATCAGATGTCTGCATAATGATTCAAGACGGGCACGGCCGCCGGCCAGACGGCGGTGCCGAACACCGGGTCCTGGCGGCCCTGGCGGAGGGTCAACATGGGCGCGCGGGTGGCGGTGGCCGGCGCAAGCGGGTACGCAGGCGGCGAGCTGCTCCGGCTGCTCGCCGGGCATCCGGATCTGGAGATCGCGGCCGTGACGGCCGGCGCCAGCGCGGGGCGGACTGTCGCCGAGCTGCACCCGCACCTCGCCGGGCTGCCGGCCATCGGCGAGCTCACCCTGCAGCCGCACGGCCCGGCCGCGCTCAGTGACTGCGACCTGGTCTTCCTCGCGCTGCCGGCCGGCGAGTCGGCGGCGGCTGCCCGCGCGCTGCCCGACGACATCGCGATCGTCGACCTGGGCCCGGACTTCCGGCTGGCCGAGACGGCCGCCTGGGAACGGCACTACGCCACCCCGCACGCCGGGCGCTGGGTCACCGGCCTGCCGGAACTGCCCGGAGCCCGCGCGGCCATCAGGTCCGCGAGCCGGGTCGCGGCACCCGGCTGCTACGCGACGGCGGCGATGCTCGCGCTCGTTCCGCTGACGGCAGCGGGGCTGGCCGATCCCGGTGACGTCGTGGTCGTTGCCGCGTCCGGTACCTCCGGCGCCGGCCGGTCGCTGCGCACCAATCTGCTCGCCAGCGAGGTGATGGGCTCGGTCTCGGCGTACGCGACGGCGGGCGCGCACCGGCACACCCCGGAGATCGAGCAGGCACTCGCCGAGGCCGCCGCGAGCGGCCGGGATGCCGACATCGACTCCGGCGCGGTTCCGGCGGTGCGGGTCAGCTTCACCCCGGTGCTCGCGCCGATGCCCCGCGGCATCCTGGCCACCTGCACCGCGCGGCTCACCCGGCCCTCGATCAGCGCGGGCGAACTGCGCGAGGCCATCGCCGCCGCCTACGAGGGCGAGCCGTTCGTCACCCTGCTCCCTGTCTCCGCCTGGCCCGCGACCGCCTCGGTGGCGGGCTCCAACGGCGCGCACCTGCAGGCTGCCGCGGACGAGCGGGCCGGCCGCGCGGTGGTCGTCGCCGCGATCGACAACCTCGGCAAGGGCGCGGCCGGGCAGGCGATCCAGAACGCGAACCTCATGCTCGGCCTTCCCGAGACCACCGGCCTGACGGCAATCGGAGTCGCCCCGTGAGTGTCACCAGCCCGCTTGGCTTCCGTGCGGCCGGGGTCGCGGCCGGGATCAAGGAATCCGGCCTGCCTGACGTGGCAGTGGTCATCAACGACGGGCCGTCCGCGGCCGCCGCGGGCGTCTTCACCTCCAACCGGGTGAAGGCGGCCCCGGTGCTGTGGAGCCAGCAGGTGCTGGCCGGCGGCGCCGTCCGCGCAGTCGCGCTGAACTCCGGGGGCGCGAACGCCTGCACGGGCCCGGCCGGCTTCCGGGACACGCACCGAACGGCTGAGCACCTGGCCGGGCTGCTGCAGGCCGGCGCCGGCGAGATCGCGGTCTGCTCCACCGGGCTCATCGGCGAGCGGCTTCCGCTTGACCTGCTGCTGTCGGGCGTCACGGCGGCGGCCGGCCGGGCCAGCGCCGATGGCGGCCCGGCTGCCGCCGACGCGATCAGGACCACCGACACCGTGCCGAAGACCGCCGCCGTGACCGGCACCGGCTACCAGATCGGCGGCATGGCCAAGGGCGCGGCCATGCTCGCCCCGGCGCTCGCCACCATGCTGGTGGTGCTGACCACCGACGCGGACCTGCCGCCGGCCGGGCTCGACGCGGCCCTGCGGGAGGCCGTCAGGACCACGTTCGACCGGCTCGACACCGACGGCTGCATGTCCACCAACGACACGGTGCTGCTGCTGGCCAGCGGCGCGAGCGGGATCGTGCCGGACGCGGCGGGGTTCACCGGGCTGCTGAGCGCGGTGTGCGCGGACCTGGCCGCCCAGATGCAGGCCGACGCCGAGGGCGCGAGCAAGGTCATCACGATCGAGGTGACCGGAGCGGCCAGCGAGCCGGACGCGGTCGAGGTCGGCCGCGCCATCGCGCGGTGCAACCTGCTCAAGTGCGCCATCGGCGGCGAGGACCCCAACTGGGGCCGGGTGCTGGCGGCTGTCGGCACCACCGGCGCCGCGTTCGAGCCGGATGAGCTCAGCGTCGCGATCAACGGCGTCTGGGTGTGCAAGGACGGCGCTCCCGGCGAGGACCGCGCGTCGGTCGACCTGCGCCCGCGCGAGGTCACGATCACCGTGGCGCTCGCGGCGGGCTCGCAGTCCGCGGCGATCAGGACGACCGATCTCACCGCGGAGTACGTGCACGAGAACTCGGCGTACTCAACATGACAAGCATTCAGGCCGGGAACGAGGCCGCTCTCAAGGCAGCCACCCTCATAGAAGCGCTGCCGTGGCTTGAGCGCTTCCACGGCGAGACAGTGGTGCTCAAGTACGGCGGCAACGCGATGACCGACGAGGGGCTCCGCCACTCGTTCGCGGAGGATGTCGTCTTCCTGCACTACGCCGGGCTCCGGCCGGTCGTGGTGCACGGCGGCGGCCCGCAGATCAGTGCCCACCTGGACCGGCTCGGCATGGAGTCGACGTTCCGGGCCGGCCTGCGCGTCACGACCCCGGAGACCATGGACGTCGTCCGCATGGTGCTGACCGGGCAGGTCAACCGCGAGATTGTCGGCCTGCTCAACGCGCACGGGCCGTTCGCGGTCGGCCTGTCCGGCGAGGACGCGCACCTGCTGACCGCCCGGCGGCTGCAGGCAGACGTGGACGGCGAGCTCATCGACATCGGCGAGGTCGGCGAGGTCGAGTCGGTCAATCCGGGCGCGGTCAGCGCGCTGCTGGCGGACGGCCGGATCCCGGTCATCTCGAGCGTCGCGCGCAGCTCAGGCGGCGGCGTGCTGAACGTGAATGCCGACACCGCGGCCGCGGCCATCGCCGTCGAGCTGGGCGCGGCCAAGCTGGTGCTGCTGACCGACGTGGCGGGACTGTACCCGAACTGGTCGGGCAAGGACGCGGCCAGCGCCGCGGCGGCGCGGCCGTTCAGCCAGCTGACCGAGGACGAGCTGGCGGGGCTGATGCCCGGCCTGTCCGACGGCATGATCCCGAAGATGGCCGCCTGCCTGGCGGCCGTCCGCGGCGGCGTCCCGCAGGCGCACGTGCTGGACGGCAGGCTGCCGCACGCCGTGCTGCTGGAGATCTTCACCGACTCCGGCATCGGCACCATGGTTGTTCCGAACACCACCTCGACTACGGGAGCGCGCGATGTCAGCGACTGAGCTACTGCAGGACCGGTACGGCGCCGTGATGATGCTGACGTACGGCATGCCGCCGGTCGCGCTGGCCCGCGGCGCCGGCTGCACGGTCTGGGACGTGGACGGGAACAGCTACCTGGACCTGATCGCCGGCATCGCGGTCAGCGCGCTCGGGCATGCCCATCCCGCCTTCGTGGAGGCCGTCAGCAGGCAGGCCGGAACGCTGGCGCACACCTCGAACCTGTTCCTGCACGAGCGGCAGGTGGAGCTGGCCGAGCGGCTGATCGGGCTGCTGGAGACCGACGGCCGGGTGTTCCTGGCCAACTCGGGCGCCGAGGCCAACGAGGCCGCGCTCAAGCTGGTGCGCAAGGCCCAGGGCCCCGATCGCCCGGTGATCGTGGCGGCCGAGAACAGCTTCCACGGCCGGACCATGGGCGCGCTGAGCCTGACCGGCAAGAGCTCCATCCGCGAGCCGTTCCGGCCGTTCGGCGTCGACGTCACGTTCGTGCCCTACGGGGACGCGGCCGCGCTGGCGCAGGCGGTCGGCCCGGACTGCGCCGCCGTCTTCCTCGAGCCCGCACTCGGCGAGGGCGGTGTCGTCCCGGCGCCCGAGGGCTACCTGAAGGCGGCGCGGGACGCCTGCGACGCGGCCGGGGCGCTGCTGGTTCTCGACGAGATCCAGAGCGGCATCGGCCGGACCGGCGAGTGGTTCGCGCATCAGCGCGAGGGCATCGTGCCGGACGTGCTCACGCTGGCCAAGGGCCTCGGCGGCGGGATGCCGATCGGCGCCTGCATCGGCATCGGCCGGTGCGGCTCGGTCCTGGCCAAGGGCGATCACGGCAGCACCTTCGGCGGCAACCCGGTCGCCTGCGCAGCGGCCCTCGCCGTCCTCGACACGATCGAGCGCGACGGGCTGCTCGCCAGCGTCACCTCGGTCGGCACGCATCTGGCCGCCGGGATCGAGGGCATCAAGCATCCGCTGGTATCGGCGGTCCGCGGCACCGGGCTGTGGCTCGCGATCGCGCTCACCGGGGTGGCCGCGACCGCTGTCGCGGCGACGGCCCAGCGGCACGGCTTCCTGGTCAACGCGGTGCAGCCCGATGCCGTCCGGCTGGCACCGCCGCTCATCCTGTCCGCCGCGGAGGCCGACTCGTTCATCGCGGCGCTGCCCGCGATTCTCGACGCCGCCAGTGTCGTGCTGGCCGGGCAGGACGCGCCATGAGCGGCCCCGCGCCCGTGGCCGGCGTCGCCCTCCAGGGCCGGGCGGACGGCGCGGTGCCCGTTCCCCGGCCCGTGCCGGGGCGACCGCCGGCTCCTGCCGCTGCGGGCGGGCTCCGGCACTTCACTCGCGACGACGACCTGTCACCGGCCGAGCAGGCCGGGGTGCTCGCGCTCGCCGCGCGGCTCAAGGCCGACCGGTTCGCCCGCAGGCCGCTGGCAGGCCCGCTCGCGGTGGCCGTGCTGTTCGACAAGCCGTCGCTGCGCACCCGGACGTCATTCGCGGTGGGCGTGGCCGAGCTAGGCGGCTATCCGCTGGTGATCGACACGGTGACCACGCACGCCGGACGCGGCGAGCCGGTCAGTGACGTGGCGCGGGTGCTGGCCAGCCAGGTCGCCGCGATCGTCTGGCGCACATTCGGCCAGGACCGCATCGAGGAGATGACGGCCGTGAGCACAGTGCCGGTCATCAACGCGCTGACTGACAGCTTCCATCCCTGCCAGGTGCTGGCTGACCTGCAGACGATTCAGGAGGCTTACGGCCGGCTGAGCGAGCTGACGCTGACCTTCCTCGGCGACGGCTCGTCGAACATGGCGCACTCGTACCTGCTGGGCGGCGCGACCGCCGGGCTGCACGTGCGGATCTGCTCGCCGGCGGCGTACCGGCCGGATGACGGCGTGCTGGCCGCGGCGGAGCAGATCGCCGGGAGCACGGGCGGATCGGTTGTCGTCAGCGCAGACCCGCAGGCCGCGTGCGCGGGCGCGGACGTGCTCGCCACTGACGTCTGGACCTCGATGGGCCAGGAGGGGCAGGAAGGCGCGCGGACCGGCGCGATGACCGGGTACAGCCTGAACGCGGCCACGCTGGCGCTGGCCAGCCCGTCCTGCCGGGTGCTGCACTGCCTGCCGGCGCACCGCGGCGAGGAGATCGCCGCCGACGTGATCGACGGCCCGGCCAGCCTGGTGTTCGTGCAGGCCGAGAACCGCCTGCACGCGCAGAAGGCGCTGCTGTGCTTCCTGCTGGAGCAGTCGCGGTGACCGCCACCAGCAGCCCGCTCACCAAGGCGGCCCGGCACGCGCAGATCGCCTCGATCCTCAGCCAGCAGGCGGTGCCGGTCAGGTCCCAGGAAGAGCTGGCCGAGCTGCTGAACCAGCGCGGCGTCCGGGTCGCCCAGGCGACGCTGTCACGCGACCTGGACGAGCTCGGCGCCGTCCGCCTCCGCGGTGCCGGCGGCGCGCTGATCTACAAGCTGCCCGGCGAGCCGGGTCCCGGCGGGCTGTCCGGAAGCTTCGGCGCGGTGCTGGCCGGCGGACCGTTCGCGCCGTCGGCCGCTGACCCGGCCGCGCGGCTCACCAGGGTCGCGGCCGAGCTGCTGGTCAGCGCGGAGGCGAGCGCCAACCTGGTGGTGCTGCGAACCCCGGCCGGGGCGGCGCAGCTGCTCGCCTCGGCCATCGACCACGCGGGCTGGCCGGCCGTGCTCGGCACCGTCGGCGGCGACGACACCGTGCTGGTGATCGCGCGCGACCCGAACGGCGGCGCTGACCTCGCCCAGGCGCTGCTGCGCCTCGCCGAGCGGACCAGCGCGGCCGGGCGCAGATGAACCGCCTTACCTGACCTGGCTTACCTGACGCGGCTTACCTGACCTGACAGAGGACTGGCATGACAACGCAATCACTAAACAAGGAGGTGCCCCGGTGACAGAGAAAGTCGTACTCGCGTACTCCGGCGGGCTGGACACGTCGGTAGCGATCGGCTGGATCGCCGAGCAGACCGGGGCGGAGGTCATCGCGCTGGCGGTGGACGTCGGCCAGGGCGGCGAGGACCTGGACACCATCCGGCAGCGCGCGCTGGACTGCGGCGCCGCCGCGTCTGAGGTGGTCGACGCCCGTGACGAGTTCGCGGCCGAGTACTGCATGCCCGCGCTGCAGGCCAACGCGCTCTACATGGACCGCTACCCGCTGGTATCCGCGCTGTCCCGGCCGGTCATCGTGAAGCACCTCGCCCGGGTCGCGCTGGAGACGGGCGCCGGCCTGGTCGCGCACGGCTGCACCGGCAAGGGCAACGACCAGGTCAGGTTCGAGGCCGGGCTCGCCGCGCTCGCGCCGGACGTGCGCTGCACGGCGCCGGTCCGCGACTCCGGAATGACCAGGGACAAGGCGATCGCGTTCGCCGCCGAGCGGGGCCTGCCGATCAACGTGACCGCGCGCTCGCCGTACTCCATCGATCAGAACGTCTGGGGGCGCAGCTGCGAGACCGGCCACCTGGAGGACATCTGGAACGCGCCGCAGCCGGACGTGTACGGGTACACGCTCGACCCGGCCGCGGGCCTGCCCGCCGACGAGGTCGTCATCAGCTTCGAGGCCGGGCTGCCGGTCGCGCTGAACGGGACCCCGCTCGGCCCGCTGGAGATCATCAGCAGGCTGAACTCCATTGCCGGCCCGCACGGCATCGGCCGGATCGACATGGTCGAGGACCGCCTTGTCGGCATCAAGAGCCGGGAGATCTACGAGGCGCCGGGCGCGATGGTGCTGATCGCCGCGCACTCGGAACTGGAGAGCGTGTGCGTGGAGCGCGACCTCGCCCGGTTCAAGCGCCAGGCGGAGCAGCGGTGGACTGAGCTCGTCTACGACGGCCTGTGGTTCTCCCCGCTGAAGCAGGCGCTCGACGCGTTCATGACCGAGGCGACCAGGCACGTCACCGGCGACGTCCGGCTGACGCTGCAGGGCGGCCGCGCGGTCGTGACCGGGCGGCGCAGCCCGGCCGCGCTGTACGACTACTCGCTGGCCACCTACGACACTGGCGACGTGTTCGACCAGCAGCTGGCTAAGGGCTTCATCGAGCTGTTCGGCCTGCCGGCCAAGATCGCCGCGGACCGTGACCGCAAGATCGCCGGCTAGCCTGCGGCTCCGCTGCCGGCTGGCGCGCCCGCCGGGCTGCCTGTCACTCCCCGGCGGCGGTGCCGGGCGGCCGGGGCCGCGACAGCCGCTCGCGGACCCGGCCGGCCAGCAGCTCGAAGGCAGCGACCTGCTCGGGTACGGCCCTGGTCAGCAGTACCGGCCTGCCCTGGTCGGCATCGCTGGCGGCCTGCGGGCTGAATGGCACGCTCACGATCCGCTCGATCTCGCCGAAGACGCTCTCGCCGGGCGGCGCGGCCGGGAACATCGGCGTGATCTCGCCGCAGCGGGCGCAGATCAGGCCGCTGAAGTTCTCCACCCCGCCGAGGATCTCCGCGCCGCCGGAGGTCATCGCGGCGCGCCGGCGCACGTCGGCGAGCAGGCGGCGGACATCCTGGTGGGCGATCACCTGCGGGGTCACCACAACGAGCACGTACACGCTCCGGCCGGGCAGCGCGAAGACGAGCTGCTGGATGTCGGCTGTGCCCGGCGGCAGGTCGACGATCAGGCAGTCCGGGCGGTCCCACTCGGTGCCGGCAATGAGCCGCTGCACCAGCAGCTGGGCGAGGCCGGCGTCGATGCCGAGCCCCTGGCCTTCGCCCATCAGGAACGCGGCCGACGCGACCTGGATGCCGTGCCGCCCGACCGCCTGGAGCCGGGCTCCGGCGGTGCCGCTGGCGCCGAAGACAGTGAGCTGAGCGCTGTCCTGGCGGCGGCGCAGCCCCAGCATCCGGGGCACGTCCGGGCCGTACAGGTCAGCGTCGGCCAGCCCGGTCCGCACGCCCGCAGCCGCGAGCGCCAGCGCCAGGTTGACCGCCACCGTGGTCTTGCCCACGCCGCCCTTGCCGCTGGCAATGGCCACGACGGGCACCTCTGCGGGACTCGCTGGCACGTCAGTTCCCCCGGCCTGATCTTGAGGACGGCACTGATCTTGAGGACGGCACTGATCTTAAGGACGGCACTGATCTTGAGGACAGCACAGAGACGGCCGGCCTTGTGGCAGTCTCAGGTGGAATGCCTCTATCACTCAAGCAGACTCTGTTCCCACCCGAACGCCAACGCGGGAGACCGACCGTGACACCCGAGCCAGTACACCCCGAGCCAGCCGGAGACTCGCCGGCCGGGCAGCCCGAGGCCGACCCGGAGTCCGGCGGCACCGGGCCGGTCAGGCTCTGGGGCGGCCGGTTCGAGTCCGGCCCGGCCGAAGCGCTGGCCAGGCTGTCGGTCAGCGTGCAGTTCGACTGGCGGCTCGCCCCCTATGACCTGCTGGCCTCCGCGGCGCACGCGCGAGTGCTGCACCGGGCGGGCCTGCTGACCGAGACCGAGCTGAAGCGAATGCTCGCCGCCCTTGACGACCTCGGCCGGGCCTGCCGCACCGGGACGTTCCGGCCGTCGGCGGAGGACGAGGACGTGCACACCGCGCTGGAACGCGGCCTGCTCGAGCGCGCAGGCCAGCTCGGCGGCAAGCTGCGCGCGGGTCGCAGCCGCAACGACCAGATTGCCACCGACCTGCGGCTGTACCTGCGCGATCACGTGCGGATCATCACCGCTCGGCTGACCGAGCTCGAGCTGGCGCTGATCGGCCAGGCCGAACGGCACCAGGACACAGCCGTGCCAGGGATGACGCACCTGCAGCACGCCCAGCCTGTCCTGCTCGCGCACCAGCTGCTCGCGCACGTCCAGGCGTTCGCCAGGGACGCCAGCCGGATGCGCGACTGGGACGCCAGGACGGCGGTGAGCCCGCTCGGAGCCGGGGCGCTGGCGGGCTCCTCGCTCGCGCTCGACCCGGACACGGTGGCAGCCGAGCTCGGGTTCGCCCGCGCATCCGACAACTCGATGGACGCGGTGAGTGACCGGGACTTCGCGGCGGAGTTCTGCTTTATCGCCGCGCTCCTCGGCGTCCACCTGTCCCGGCTCGGCGAGGAGATCGTGCTCTGGTCGTCGCACGAGTTCGGCTGGGTCGAGATCGATGACGCGTTCGCGACCGGCTCGTCGATCATGCCGCAGAAGAAGAACCCCGACGTGGCCGAGCTGGCCCGGGGCAAGGCGGGCAGGCTGATCGGCAACCTCACCGGTCTGCTCGCCACGCTCAAGGGACTGCCGCTCAGCTACAACCGGGATCTGCAGGAGGACAAGGAGCCGGTTTTCGACGCCGTCGACACGCTGCTGACCGTGCTGCCGGCCATGGCCGGGCTGATCGGCACCCTCCGGTTCCACACCGAGCGGCTGCAGCAGACCGCCGCGGCCGGCCACGCGCTCGCGACCGACCTGGCCGAGCTGCTGGTGCGGCGCGGCACCCCGTTCCGCGAGGCGCACGAGGTCGTCGGGCACCTGGTGGTCTGGTGCCAGGTGCACGACTGCGAGCTCGCCGACGTCAGCGACGAGGACCTGGAGAAGGTGTCGCCGCTGCTCACGCCCGACGTCCGTGGCGTCCTCACGGTGCCCGGCGCCATCGCCGCCCGCGCCAGCCGCGGCGGGACCGCGCCCGCCCGGGTGGCCGAGCAGCTGACCCGCCTGCACGAGGACGTGCACGACCAGGCGGCCTGGGCCGCAGGCAGCTAGCCGGCTAGCCAGCTAGCCGGCGGCCGCCCCGCAGCGCGCCGCAGTCAGTCGGCGAATACGTCCTCGATGGTGTTCGCGGTAGCTGCCAGGTCGCCCCAGGTCTCGAGCTGGCTGGCGTCGGTGCAGGCCAGCACGCGCTGGCGGATGGCAGCCGGAGGCTGGAGGCCGCGCGCCGCCAGGACGCGGAGAATCATCCGCGCCTCGCCCTTGGCCTGTCCCTTGGCCTCGCCCTTCGCCTCGCCCTTGGCCTCGCCTTCGGCGAGGAGCCCGTCGACGAAGGGGTGGTGAAACTCGGTGGTGGTCATCAGTTCCTCCAGCGCGTCCTGTGCCTGTGGCGATGCGGCATTGAGGATGAGCACAGTGTAGGTCTTGCGCCGATCCTCATCGAGCCCGGCGAGACTGGCCAGGACCTGCCGCCGGACGCTGTCCTGGTTCAGGTCCAGCGCGCCGGTCAGCACGGCCAGCACCGTCAGCTCGGGACCGGTCTGGGCTTTGCCGGGCCCGGCGGGGTCAGGCATGGTTGCGGAGTCGATGACCAGTGGCTTCAGCTGGAAACCGGGGTGGCCGACGGCGATCGGCGAGCGGCAGCGGCGCGCAGTAGCGGCGTCGGCACAGATGACGAGCAGGACGGCCGGGCACCGGTGCGCCAGCCGCGCCAGGATGATGTAAGCCGGCCAGGTATAGGGCTTTTCGCGGTCGTAGCGAAGCTGGACCTCGACAACCACGGCCAGCTGGCCCGCCCGGCCGGTCAGCAGGATGACTGCGTCGGCGCGCAGTTCTGCGGGCACGCTGGCGGTCTCGACGGGACAGCGATACCCAGGCCGCCCAGCAAGGCCATTGCCAGCGGCGGGTTGCGCCGGGTAAAGCCAACGGCCTCCCCGCCGACGGCCCCGAGCCGACGGCCCCGAGCCGACGACCCCGAGCCGGCGGCCGCACGGCCGGCAAGATCACTTATCGTGTCTGGCATGGAGCGGCTGCCGCGCGAGTTCTTCAGCCGGCCCTCCACCGAGGTGGCGCCGGACCTGCTGGGCTGCGTGCTGTGGCACGACAGCCCGGACGGCCTGGTGGCCGCGCGGCTGGTCGAGGTCGAGGCCTACCGGGGGCCCGATGACCCGGCCTCCCACTCTTACCGCGGCCAGACGGCGCGCAACGCGGTGATGTTCGGGCCGCCCGGCTTCCTGTACGTCTATTTCACCTACGGCATGCATTTCTGCGCGAACCTGGTCTGCCAGCCGCCCGGCCGGCCCGAGGCGGTCCTGCTGCGTGCGGCCGAGATCGTCGGTGGCGCTGAGCTAGCAGCGCGCCGAAGGGCGGGGGAGCCCGGCCGGGCAGGCGAGCGCAGCCGTGCGGGGGCGCGGGACCCGTCCGCGGCGCCCCGGCGGCAGCGGGCAGTCGACCTGGCCCGCGGCCCGGCCCGGCTGTGCCAGGCGCTCGGCATCGACCGGTCACAGGACGGCGCCGACGCCTGCGCGGCGGGCTCCCCGGTCGGCATCGGCCCCCGCCCGGCCGCCGGGGCCGCTGCCGGGCCTGTCGTGATCAGCACCGGCCCGCGGGTCGGAATCAGCCGGGCAGCTGACCGGCCGTGGCGGTACTGGCTGGCCGGAGACGGCCACGTTTCCCTCTATAGGCCCGTTAATCCGAGAGCCAGAAGGCCGAAACCGGTTACCGATCGCGCCGGTGAAGATGGGACGATGCACCGGTGAGCGACATCATCGACGACCTGAGCTGGCGCGGCCTCATCGCCGTGTCGACTGACCTGGACGATCTGCGGAAGGCGCTGGACGCCGGGATTGTCACCTTTTACTGCGGCTTCGATCCGACGGCGCCGGGGCTGCACATCGGCAACCTCGTGCAGCTGCTCACCATGGCCCGCCTGCAGCAGGCCGGCCACCGGCCGATCGCGATCGTCGGCGGCGCGACGGGCCTGATCGGCGACCCCGGTGGCAAGTCAGCCGAGCGGGTGCTGAATCCGCGCGACCTCGTCGCCGAGTGGGTCGAGCGCATCAGGGCCGAGGTCAGCCGGTTCCTGGACTTCACGCCCGGTGACAACGCCGCCACCGTGGTCAGCAACCTGGACTGGACCGGTCAGCTGTCCGCTATCGACTTCCTCCGGGACATCGGCAAGCATTTCCCGGTGAACCAGATGCTCTCCCGCGAGGTAGTCCGCGCCCGGCTGGAGGCGGGCGGGATCAGCTATACCGAGTTCAGCTACCAGATCCTGCAGGCGTACGACTACCTGCAGCTGCACGAGCGGCATGGCTGCACGCTCCAGCTCGGCGGCAGCGACCAGTGGGGCAACCTTGTCTCCGGCGTGGACCTGATCCGACGGGTCACCGGTGACACGGTGCACGCCCTGGCCACGCCGCTGATCACCAAGCCGGACGGCACTAAGTACGGCAAGACCGAGGGCGAGGCAGTCTGGCTCAGCCAGGACCTGATGAGCTCGTACGCGTTCTACCAGTTCTGGCTGAACCGCGCGGACGCGGAGGTGCCGGGACTGCTGAGGGTGTTCTCGTTCCGCTCCCGTGCGGAGATCGAGGAGCTGGAGCGCGAGATCGCTGAGCGCCCGGCGGCACGCCGCGCGCAGCGGCTGCTCGCCGAGGAACTGACGGTCCTGGTGCACGGCGAGGCCGAGCTGGCGCGGGTGCAGGCGGCGAGCCAGGCCCTGTTCGGCCAGGGTGACCTGCGCTCGCTGGACGCCGCGACCCTGAGCGCCGCCGTGGCCGAGGTCCCGCATGCCGAGCTCCTCGTGTCTTTCGGCGATGGCCTGCCCACCGTTGCCGACCTGATGGCGGCGACCGGGATCGTGGCCAGCAAGTCGGCGGCCCGCCGCGCGATCGCGGAGGGCGGCGCGTACCTCAACAACGTGAAGGTGACGGCGGAGGACGCGGTGCCGTCCGAGGCTGACCTGCTGCACGGCGAGTTCCTGGTGCTGCGCCGCGGCAAGCGGACCGTCGGCGCCGTGCGCCTGCGCCGCGCCTGAGGCCCGCTCGCGTCCCCGTACGCATTCCTCGGCGAGTCCCTCGACCTGTCTGCCCGGCGCCGGGCCCGGCGGGTCCTCGCGAACGGCCGGAGCGTGCTCCTCCCGGCCCCCGCCGTGCGAGCTGGTAGCCGCCAGGCCGGGTCACCATCAGGACACGATTCATGCCGGGAACGGGGCCGCCGGGCGCCCGTCCGTCCCGCCGGAGCGCGGCCCAGCGGCAGACTCACGCCGCCGTGACGCCGGCGCGCACCGGGGACGGCCGCGGTCCGGGGGAGTTCCGGCGGCGGCCAGCCGGCAATGGCAAATGCCGATTCCGGACAATAAAGTGGCATTGGTCACAACGGCCTAGTTCGGGCAGCGCCGTTCATTCCGGACCGCCGGAGCGCAGCTGCAGTGGCGCCCGCGGTGCGGGCTCGAGGGGCGTCGCCGCAGGTCGAAGCCTCATCTTGCCGGGCCGCCGGGGGAACAGGCGTGGCAAGGTCCGCCGGGCCCGCGGCCCGATTTGACTTGGGCGTCTTTGCTGCCTAATGTTTCGTCCTGCCCCGAGAAACCGGGAAGCCCGCGAGGGCGGACGGACTCTGGGGCCACCCAGCACTCTCTGACTGAGGCGGCCTTGCGCCGGTTTACCGGCGTCGGGTCAGCCCGGTGAGGGTATGCTGGGGAGGTACAGCAGGTAACCAAGCATGACCGGCTCGGTTAACTGGCTTGACAGCCTCAGGGCTGGCAGGTAAGTTAGCAGGGTTGCCCCGGAAGAGGTTGCAAGACCTCCGACGGTGAGCGTCCGCTCCTTGAGAACTCAACAGCGTGCTAAAAGCCAGTGCACATGCACATCCTCGTCAATGGGGTGGCAAGGCCGATCTTTTCGGCATTGTTCACCTGAGGATTATTGCCAGATCGCTCCGGCGGCTAAACGCCATCGGGGCATCTCTTCAAGTCTGCACTCCGGCTGCGTCTTCGGGCGCTGACGGTTTTGCATATAGACATTCAACGGAGAGTTTGATCCTGGCTCAGGACGAACGCTGGCGGCGTGCTTAACACATGCAAGTCGAGCGGAAAGGCCCTTCGGGGTACTCGAGCGGCGAACGGGTGAGTAACACGTGAGCAATCTGCCCTTAGCTTCGGGATAGCTCCGGGAAACCGGAATTAATACCGAATATGACTTCGGCTGACATCAGCTGCGGTGGAAAGTTTTTCGGCTAGGGATGAGCTCGCGGCCTATCAGCTTGTTGGTGGGGTAACGGCCTACCAAGGCGACGACGGGTAGCCGGCCTGAGAGGGCGACCGGCCACACTGGGACTGAGACACGGCCCAGACTCCTACGGGAGGCAGCAGTGGGGAATATTGCGCAATGGGCGAAAGCCTGACGCAGCGACGCCGCGTGCGGGATGAAGGCCTTCGGGTTGTAAACCGCTTTCAGCAGGGACGAAGCGAAAGTGACGGTACCTGCAGAAGAAGCGCCGGCTAACTACGTGCCAGCAGCCGCGGTAACACGTAGGGCGCAAGCGTTGTCCGGAATTATTGGGCGTAAAGAGCTCGTAGGTGGTCCGCCACGTCCGCTGTGAAAATCCAGGGCTTAACCCTGGACTTGCAGTGGATACGGGCGGACTAGAGGTAGGTAGGGGAGAATGGAATTCCCGGTGTAGCGGTGAAATGCGCAGATATCGGGAGGAACACCGGTGGCGAAGGCGGTTCTCTGGGCCTTACCTGACACTGAGGAGCGAAAGCGTGGGGAGCGAACAGGATTAGATACCCTGGTAGTCCACGCCGTAAACGTTGGGCGCTAGGTGTGGGGTCCTTCCACGGATTCCGTGCCGCAGCTAACGCATTAAGCGCCCCGCCTGGGGAGTACGGCCGCAAGGCTAAAACTCAAAGGAATTGACGGGGGCCCGCACAAGCGGCGGAGCATGTTGCTTAATTCGAAGCAACGCGAAGAACCTTACCAAGGTTTGACATGCAGGGAAAAGCCGTAGAGATACGGTGTCCGTAAGGGTCCTGCACAGGTGGTGCATGGCTGTCGTCAGCTCGTGTCGTGAGATGTTGGGTTAAGTCCCGCAACGAGCGCAACCCTCGTCCTATGTTGCCAGCGGGTAATGCCGGGGACTCATAGGAGACTGCCGGGGTCAACTCGGAGGAAGGTGGGGATGACGTCAAGTCCTCATGCCCCTTATATCTTGGGCTGCAAACATGCTACAATGGCCAGTACAGAGGGCTGCGAGACCGTAAGGTGGAGCGAATCTCAAAAAGCTGGTCTCAGTTCGGATTGGGGTCTGCAACTCGACCCCATGAAGTCGGAGTCGCTAGTAATCGCGAATCAGCAACGTCGCGGTGAATACGTTCCCGGGCCTTGTACACACCGCCCGTCACGTCACGAAAGTCGGTAACACCCGAAGCCGGTGGCCTAACCCGTAAGGGAGGGAGCCGTCGAAGGTGGGACCAGCGATTGGGACGAAGTCGTAACAAGGTAGCCGTACCGGAAGGTGCGGCTGGATCACCTCCTTTCTAAGGAGCACTGGCGCGACCGGACGAACGATCCGGCGCGTCTAGAGCCATATCTCAGGCGTACGTGTTCTTGTAACACAGTCTGAGGTGGCCAGCTCGTTAGTGGAGCACTGGTTATTCGGTCCGAGCGTCACTGCCGGTCCAGTTAGTACGGCTGCTTGCGCAGCACGGAAAGCGGGTCCGGAGGGCGAGCGGGCCGAGCACGCTGTTGGGTCCTGAGGGAACGGCCGCCGCGGTGCCGACAGGCACTAAGGGCCGCACCTCGGCCAGGACCGGTTTCCCTTCGTCGCGACTCGCGTCGCAGGGCCCGGGACCGCCCGTATCTTGAGAACTGCACAGTGGACGCGAGCATCATCTGTAGTTGCCAAGTTGATAAGGGCACACGGTGAATGCCTTGGCACCAGGAGCCGATGAAGGACGTAGGAGCCTGCGATAAGCCCCGGTTAGTCGGCAACCAGACATTGACCCGGGGATTTCCGAATGGGGAAACCTGACGTGGCGTAATGGCCCGTCGCCCCTGCCTGAACACATAGGGCAGGTGGAGGTAACGTGGGGAAGTGAAACATCTCAGTACCCACAGGAAGAGAAAGCAACCGCGATTCCCTGAGTAGTGGTGAGCGAAAGGGGAAGAGGCCAAACCGGTCGCGTGCTAAAGCCAGCAGGCGTTGCGCGATCGGGGTTGAGGGACTGTCCAGCCGGAGCTGCTGACCCGGCAGGAAGTAAGAAATCACATTGATAGTCGAAGACGGTGGAAACCGTCGGCATAGAGGGTGACACCCCCGTAGGTGAAATCTTTGTGACTTCCGGACAGTATCCCAAGTAGCACGGGGCCCGAGAAATCCCGTGTGAATCTGGGGGGACCACCCCCTAAGCCTAAATACTCCCTGGTGACCGATAGTGAACAAGTACCGTGAGGGAAAGGTGAAAAGTGCCCCGGTGAGGGGTCGTGAAATAGTACCTGAAACCGTGTGCCTACAAGCCGTGGGAGCGTGTCAGCCTTCGGGCTGAAGTGAAGTGACCGCGTGCCTTTTGAAGAATGAGCCTGCGAGTTATGGTATGTGGCAAGGTTAACCCGTGTGGGGTAGCCGTAGCGAAAGCGAGTCTGAATAGGGCGTCTGAGTCGCATGCTATAGACCCGAAGCGGAGTGATCTACCCATGGGCAGGTTGAAGCGCGGGTAAGACCGCGTGGAGGACCGAACCCACCAGGGTTGAAAACCTGGGGGATGACCTGTGGGTAGGGGTGAAAGGCCAATCAAACTCCGTGATAGCTGGTTCTCCCCGAAATGCATCTAGGTGCAGCGTCGCGTGTTTCTTACCGGAGGTAGAGCTACTGGATGGCCTAGGGGGCCTACAAGCTTACTGAAGTCAGCCAAACTCCGAATGCCGGTAAGCCAGAGCGCGGCAGTGAGACTGCGAGGGATAAGCTCCGTAGTCGAGAGGGAAACAGCCCAGATCACCAGCTAAGGCCCCTAAGCGTGTGCTAAGTGGGAAAGGATGTGGAGTTGCAGAGACAACCAGGAGGTTGGCTTAGAAGCAGCCACCCTTAAAAGAGTGCGTAATAGCTCACTGGTCAAGTGATTCTGCGCCGACAATTTAGCGGGGCTCAAGCACACCGCCGAAGCTGTGACATTCGCGTGATAGCCCGGCCCTTTGTGGTTAAGGTGGATGGCTGTCTTGACCGTAGTGGTTTCGGCCACTTCTGTCGTGACGGCGGCCGCTGGCGCCTTTAGGGTCCAGGTGCGCGGATGGGTAGGGGAGCGTCGGGTGGCGAGAGAAGCAGCGGAGTGATCCAGCTGTGGACGCCACTCGAGTGAGAATGCAGGCATGAGTAGCGAAAGAGGGGTGAGAAACCCCTCCGCCGAATGACCAAGGGTTCCTGGGGCAGGCTAATCCGCCCAGGGTAAGTCGGGACCTAAGGCGAGGCCGACAGGCGTAGTCGATGGACAACGGGTTGATATTCCCGTACCCGCTTAAAAGCGCCCATGCCGAATCTGGCGATGCTAAGTCTTCAACGCTGACGGATCCTTCGGGAGATGTCGGCTGCGCAGACGACCCAGACTGGTAGTAGGCAAGCCGAAGGGGTGACGCAGGAGGGTAGCTCTACCGGGTGTTGGACGTCCCGGAGTAAGGGTGTAGGGCGAGGTGTAGGCAAATCCGCATCTCACATAGCCTGAGACCTGACGCCGAGCCGAGTTAGGCGAAGTGAGTGATCCCATGCTGCCAAGAAAAGCCTCGCGGCGAGCTTTTATGCGGCCCGTACCCTAAACCGACTCAGGTGGTCAGGTAGAGAATACCAAGGCGATCGGGTGAACCGTGGTTAAGGAACTAGGCAAATTATCCCCGTAACTTTGGGAGAAGGGGAGCCGTGACTGGTGAGGAGACTTGCTCTCCGAGCTGGTTGTGGTCGCAGATACCAGGGGAAAGCGACTGTTTACTAAAAACACAGGTCCGTGCAAAGTCGCAAGACGACGTATACGGACTGACGCCTGCCCGGTGCTGGAACGTTAAGGGGAGGGGTTAGTGGCTTCGGCTGCGAAGCTCTGAACTTAAGCGCCAGTAAACGGCGGTGGTAACTATAACCATCCTAAGGTAGCGAAATTCCTTGTCGGGTAAGTTCCGACCTGCACGAATGGCGTAACGACTTTCCCACTGTCTCAACCACGGACCCGGCGAAATTGCACTACGAGTAAAGATGCTCGTTACGCGCAGCAGGACGGAAAGACCCCGGGACCTTTACTGCAGCTTGACATTGGTGTTTGGGACGTCTTGTGTAGGATAGGTGGGAGACTGTGAAGCAGGGACGCTAGTTCCTGTGGAGTCAACGGTGAAATACCACTCTGGTCGTTCTGAATGTCTAACCTCGGTCCGTGATCCGGATCAGGGACAGTGTCTGGTGGGTAGTTTAACTGGGGCGGTTGCCTCCTAAAAGGTAACGGAGGCGCCCAAAGGTACCCTCAGCCTGGTTGGCAATCAGGTGTCGAGTGTAAGTGCACAAGGGTGCTTGACTGTGAGACAGACATGTCGAGCAGGAGCGAAAGCTGGGACTAGTGATCCGGCGGTGGCATGTGGAAGCGCCGTCGCTAAACGGCTAAAAGGTACCCCGGGGATAACAGGCTGATCTTCCCCAAGAGTCCATATCGACGGGATGGTTTGGCACCTCGATGTCGGCTCGTCGCATCCTGGGGCCGGAGCAGGTCCCAAGGGTTGGGCTGTTCGCCCATTAAAGCGGTACGCGAGCTGGGTTTAGAACGTCGTGAGACAGTTCGGTCCCTATCCGCTGCGCGCGTAGGAGTCTTGAGAGGGGCTGTCCCTAGTACGAGAGGACCGGGACGGACAAACCTCTGGTGTGCCAGTTGTTCCGCCAGGAGCACGGCTGGTTGGCTACGTTTGGAAGGGATAACCGCTGAAAGCATCTAAGCGGGAAGCTCGCCTCAAGATTAGGACTCCCTCAGGGTTAACCTGGTAAGGCCCCCAGCTAGACGACTGGGTTGATAGGCCGGAGGTGGAAGCACGGCAACGTGTGTAGCTGACCGGTACTAATAGGCCGAGTGGCTTGGCTTCTACTTATAGATCTTGTTTCGCGTCCACTGTGCGGTTCCCGAGATGCGGTCGGGCGCCTGGTTCCGGAGTGATCCGGAGCTGAGCGCGCTCCTGACATCTCCATAGTGTTTCGGTGGCCATGGCGAAGGGGAAACACCCGGCTCCATTCCGAACCCGGAAGTTAAGCCCTTCAGCGCCGATGGTACTGCCCGGGGGACTGGGTGGGAGAGTAGGACGCCGCCGGACATCTTCCCGCTGAGGGCCGTTACCGTTACTGGTAGTGGCCCTCAGCGCGTTTCTGTGTACTGGGCGCCCTGGTGCTGCCCGAAGCTAAGCATGTTGCTCAGGCCGGAGATCCGCGCTGCTGCGGGCCGGTCTGGCTGGTTGGAGGACGGACAGATGGCGGGCAACTCGACCGGAGCCGGAGCTGGCGGATCAGGCGGTAGCCGATCCGGCGGGCCCGCAGGCGGTGGCCGGCCAGGCGGCGGACGTTCGGGCGGTAGCGGTCGCGGCAATCCAGGCGGCGGTCGCTCAGGCGGCTCGCCTTCGGGCGGCTCGCGTTCAGGTGGCGCCCGCTCGGGTGGCGCCCGCTCGGGTGGCAGCCAGGGCTGGTCCGACCGGAGCTCCGGAGGGCCGCCAGCTAGTGGCGGCCGAGGCGCGGCCGGCGGATCGCGCGGTTCCAGCCGGGCAAGCGGTTCCAGCCGGGAAAGCGGTTCCAGCCGGGCAAGAGGCGCCGCGGACGAAAGCGGAGCCCGCCGGGGCGGATCCGGCGGTGCCGGAGGCCGCGACGCTGGCTCGCCCCGCTACGGGGAGTCGCAGTCCAGACAGCCGTACTCCGGCGCTGGCGGTACTGGCCGTCGATCCTCAGACAGGCCGTCCGGGTCTGGTTACAACCCGGCTGGCGGCAGTCGTTCTTCATCTTCCGGCGGCAGTCGGGGCTCGGCGGCAGGGACGGGTTCTGGCGCGGGCAGCCGATCCGGTTCTGGTTATGGCTCAGCCGCCAGCCGCCGGTCAACGTCCGCAGGCGCCAGCCGCGGATCAGCGCCGGGTGACAGCACCAGTGGTGGCCGCCGGTCGGCGTCCGGCTACGGCGCGGCCGCTAGCCGCCGGTCAGAGTCGTCCGGCGGCAGCAGGGACTGGTCGTCTAGCGGAGGCTCACGCTCATCGCGTCCTCCGTCGTCGGGATACCGCTCTGGGGGCCGTGACTCCGGGTCGGGGGACCGTCCGGCGTCCGGCGGCCGCGACTGGTCGTCGGGCGGAGACGCCCGCTCAGGCCGCCCGCCATCGTCCGGATACCGCTCCGGGGGCCGTGACTCCGGTTCCGGGTACCGCTCCGGCGGTCGCGACGCCGCGTCCGGCGATCGTCCCGCGTCGTCGGGGTACCGTTCCGGCGGCCGTGATTCTGGTTCCGGGTACCGCTCCGGCGGTCGCGACGCCGCGTCCGGCGATCGTCCCGCGTCGTCGGGGTACCGTTCCGGCGGCCGTGATCTGGTTCGGGTGACCGTCCCGCGTCGTCGGGGTACCGCTCCGGCGGCCGTGACTCCGGTTCGGGGGACCGTCCCGCGTCGTCGGGGCACCGCTCCGGCGGCCGTGACTCCGGTTCGGGGGACCGTCCCGCGTCCGGTGGCCGGGACTGGTCACCTAGCGGCGGTTCGCGTCCATCCCGTCCCCCGTCGTCGGGGTACCGTTCCGGCGGTCGCGACGCCGGGTCCGTCGATCGTCCCGCAGCGGGCGGCCGGTCAGGAGCTGGCAACCGCTCAGGCTCTGGTCGTCCGGCGCGGTCCGACGAACGGACTGGTTCCGACCGCGGCCGGACAGGCTGGTCGAGCGGCGGCGACCGGTCCCGGGACGCGGCCGGACGCGGCTCAGGTTCGCGCGGAGCTTCAGGCCGCCCGTACGAGAGCAGCGGATGGCGGCAGGAGGGCGATTCCGGTACTCGCGGCAGGCGTGACAACAACGGTCGGCCGGACGGCGACCGAGGTCAGGCACGGTCCGCCGACAGGCGGAGCGGGCAGACGTGGGGGGACCGGCAGGGGACGTCTCGCGGAGGCCACAACGGCCAGCGTGGCAGCCAGTCCGGCCGCCCCGGCGATCGCGGCCGTTCAGATGGCGACCGCCGCGACGGCCACGGCAGATCCGGCGCTGCGCGCGACTATCGAGGCGCCGAGCACGCGCAAGCCGGCGCCGACGAGCTGCGCCTCGCCATACCGGACAGCATCACGGCGGAGCAGCTTGATCCGGAGGCGCAGGCCGAGCTGCGGACACTGCCCGGCGACCTGGCCAGCGTCATCGCGCGGCTGCTCGTTGCTACCAGCGTCTCGGAGGACCCTGACGAGGCCTACCGGTACGCGAAGAAGGCTCGCGGCCTCGCAGCCAGAGTCGGCGTCGTCCGGGAGACATGCGCCATCGCCGCTTATCAGGCCGGTGACTGGAATGCTGCCCTAGCCGAATTCCGTGCCGCGCGAAGGCTGACCGGCCGTAACAGCTACCTGCCGCTGATGGCGGACTGCGAGCGCGCGCTCGGGCGGCTGGATCGCGCTCTCGATATCGTCACGGGCCCGGATGCGCGTGCTGCGGACCCGCGGACACGGATCGAGCTCCGCATTGTCGAATCGGGCATCCGTCGTGACCAGGGACTCCTGGACGCGGCAGTCGTGGCGCTGCAAGGACCAGAGCTGGCCGGTGGCCGCATCCGGCCCGAGTACGGCCGCCTCTACTATGCCTACGCCGACGCACTCCTCGAGGCTGGCCGGGAGGAGGAAGCCCGCGACTGGTTCGGTCGCGCGGCCAGTGCCGATGTCGACGACGAGACAGACGCTGCCGAGCGTTACGAGGAACTCGACGACTTCAGCTTCGACGACCTCGAGGATGAAGTCGACGAGGACGAGAACGAGCCGCTGGTCGACGGCAGTGATCTGGTGGCTGACCAGGGCCTCGACGACGACAACGATGACGATGAGGAGCTGGATACCGATCTGGTGGCTGACCAGGGTCTCGACGACGACAACGATGACGATGAGGTGCTGGATACCGATCTGGTGGCTGACCAGGGCCTCGACGACGACAACGATGACGATGAGGTGCTGGATACCGATCTGGTGGCTGACCAGGGCCTCGACGACGACAACGATGACGATGAGGACGACGAGGAGCTGGACAACGATCTGGTGGCTGATCAGGGTCTCGACGACGAGGATGACGACTAGCGCGCTGGCGTCGGCGGCCCGAAGCTGCTAGCCCGGGCTGCGTCACTAGGCAAGAGACCAGCTCGCTAGCTAAGCCGGCCGAGCCGGCGATGTGCAGATCCATCCACGGGATCGGAGCTCCCGAGCCAGCGTCTTCGACGACGACGTCCCGGACTGTCAGTCGTCGATGGCCTGGTAAGCGGCCGTCCAGAAGTCGAAGAGGATCGGCAGGCCGGGCGGCGCCGGTACGCGCTGGATCATGAGGATCGTCGTCAGGTCCTCGGCGGGGTCGTTGTACCAGCCGGTGCCGTAGACGCCCGGCCATCCGTAGCTGCCGACCGAGGCCAGCGGAGGGTACGAGACTGGCCAGGGTCCGAGGTGGCTGCGCCGGGTTCGGACCGACATCCCGAAACCCCAGCCGATGTCGTCAAAGTATCCCGGGCTGAAACCTGAGACTGCCTTCTGTGAAGGCGTGAGGTGGTCGGTGGTCATCAGCGTCACCGACGGCCGCGAGAGCACCCGCTCGCCGTCGTGGGCGCCGCCTGCCATCAGGGCCGAGGCAAAGGCGAGGTAATCGCTGGCGGTCGAGACGAGTCCGCCGCCGCCGTCTTCGAACGCCAGCGGCCGGCTCCAGTACCCGTCGGGCCCGTCTTCCACGACAAGTTCGCCGGTGGCCTGGTCGGGCTGGTAGGCAGTCGAGAGCCGGCTGATGTTCTCGCCGGCCACGCTGAAGCCGGTGTCCGTCATCCCCAGCGGTCCGCAGATCCTCTCGCGCAGGGCGTCCCCGAACGACATGCCGGTGGCGCGGGCGATGAGCACGCCGGTCACGTTGGCAGCGGTGTGGTACATCCACCGCTCGCCCGGCTGGTAGACCAGCGGAAGCGCGCCGGCCCGGCGGATCCACTCATCCGGCGGCGGCTCGGGCTCGTCGTGTAGCGCCCTCAGAGCGTCGGCGATGGGGATCGTTCCCGGCTCGGCGGGGACCATGCCGGTGCCGAGGGTGAAGGTGAGCAGGTCCCGCAGCGTTATCGGGCGGTTCGCCGGCACCGTGTCGTCCAGCGGTCCGTTCGGATCGGCGAGCACCCTCATGTCCGTCAGCTCCGGCAGAAACTCGTCGACCGGATCGTCGAGGCGCAGTGTGCAGTCCTCGACGAGGGTCATCGCGCAGGCGGCGACGATCGGCTTGGTCATCGAGCCGGTACGGCAGATCGTGTCGGCTGCCATCGGCGTCTCCGCGCCAGCGCCCTCGAAGGCCAGAGTGCCCAGCGCCTCGATGTGGACCTCGCCGTGGCGGGCGATGACAGCTATCGCACCAGGGACGTAGCCGGCGTCAACGTAACGCTCCAGCACCTCTCGCACACGGGTCAGCCGTTTCGGCGAGAAGCCACCGCTGGTCACTATCTCCTCCTCATCTTGTCCGTATTGGCACGCTATAACGCAGCAGGCTGAGACGGACTGCGATCGTCCCGCCGAGGCTAGCGCTGGAGTGAAGGCTGGCGCCGGCCGCCCCAGGACGCCAGCCGGGGGTGCCCAATGCCGAGAAGCGTCAACCTTGATTGACTTTGCATCCGTTCGGTGACTTCGGAATCGGCCATATCTGGCTATAAGGTCGCCGCCGAGCGCTGGAACGAATGAAAGGTCGCCGTCGGACGACCGGACGGAAACTGCTGCTGCGGTCAGGCCGTCTCGGTCTTGTCCAGCCAGCGCATAATGCCGGCGACGTTCGCCTCGGTGCCGCTGATCGGCTCGTACCTGGCCATCATCTCCGGGTCCGCGCCCTCCGCCAGCGCCCGGTAACGCTCGCGCGTCCGCTCAGCCACCATCGCCGCCGCGTGATCCAGTTCCAGGCCCGCCTTGCGCGCGCGCCGCGTTTCCTCGACCCAGACGCGGATCTCCTCAGCCGACCGGTCGAGCGCCTCGGATACCGCCGTGACCGGCCCGAAGTGGCTGAACAAAAGTCTCGTCGGCTGCAGCGCCGCGAACGTGCGGAGCGACTGAAGCGCGACGTCGAGGTCGAAGTCAGGCGGCGGCGTGGCCGGGCGCATATCGCCGGTCTCCTGAATGTAGACGCCGGCCGCGTCCCCGACGTAGAGGTCGCCGCTGAGAGAGTCGATCAGGCCGACGTGGTGCCGGGCGTGGCCGGGCGAGTAGTGGCTGTCCAGCCGGCGGCCGCCGCCGAGATCAACGATCCCGGTCCGCTCCACCGTCCTGATCCGCTCGGCCGGGGTCGGCGCGAGTGTGCCGAACAGGCTGTTCAGCTCGTCGCCGTACACCAGCCGCGCGCTGGCCATGAGGCGGGACGGATCGGCCAGATGCCGCGCGCCGAGTTCGTGCACGACGATCTGGGCCGACGGAAACATCTGCGCGATGTCGCCCGTCCCCCCGGCGTGATCCAGGTGGATATGCGTGACGACGACCGTCGCGAGATCGCCGGGTCCGACACCCAGTGCTGCAAGCGCGTCCCTGACAATCGGGGCGGACGGTGCCGTGCCGGTCTCGACCAGGCATGGCCGGTCGCCGCGGATCAGGTACCCGGCAGTGATGCCGTCATAACCGGCCATCCGGGTGTCGATCTGGAACACGTCGTGCCCGAGATCGGCGATGAGATCAGCGCTGGCGGAGCGCGAGCCTGCGTCTTCCATGCGGCCATAATGTCAGCATCTGAGCGCGACTCCTATCCTGCGCTCGCACCCGCAGGCCGGGCTGGACCTGCCCGGGCCAGGTCCCCTAGGGTCGGCGGGGTGATGGTGAGAGGCCCGGCGACCGAGGCCGAGCGGCGGGAGTGGCTGAGCGACTGGCGCAGCAGGCTCCGGTCCTGGTACGGCAGGCAGGACGCGCCGCCCGGCTGGGCAGCGCAGCAGGCCGAGGTTAGCGTCAGCATGTTCCGCTCGCCGGGGTCCGAGCTGATCGCGCTGCTGGCCGGCGAAGAAGACCGCGAGCGCGATAGCCACCGAAACCGCGACAGCCACGGCGACAGCGGCCTGGACCGCGATAGCGACCGAAACCGCGACAGCCACGGCGACAGCGGCCTGGACCGCGATAGCGACCGAAGCCGCGACAGCCACGGCGACAGCGGCCTGGACCGCGATAGCGACCGAAGCCGCGACGGTGACAGTGCGACCGGCATGCTCGCCGTTTCGCTGCTCGAGCAGAACGGCACCACGGATGCGATGCTCTGCGACCTGTGGATCGCGCCGGCGCATCGCGGGACCGGTCACGGCGCACGGGCACTCCGGCTGGCCGAGGAATGGGCGCGGGCGCACCGGGCGGGCTCGCTCTGGATGCTCACCGATCCCGGAGATCCTGCGCACGCGGCGCTGTTCGCCCGGTATCCGACTCGCGCGCAGCGGATGATCAGCAAGCCGGACGGGCCGGGTGAGCTTGCCGCCGGCCTCGAGGGCCGTCCGATGGCAGCGGCGGAGTACGCCGCCTGGCGGGCCGGCGAGGAACGCGGATACGCGGCCGACGCTACTGACTCTGGCTCGATGTCCGCTGATGAGGCAACCGCCGCGGCCGCCGCGGAGTTCGACCGGCTGCTGCCCGACGGGCTGCGCACGCCCGGCCACTCCTTCCTGTGCCTGTGCTCAGGCGGCGAGGTGGTCGCCACGAACTGGCTTTTGCACCACCGGGACCCGGGCGTGAGCTGGGTGTACGCAGTGCAGGTGCGCGAGCAGTTCCGCGGCCGGGGCTACGGCCGCGCCGCGATGGTGATCGGCGAGCGGGCAGCACTCGGCGCCGGTGACACCCACGTCGCGCTGAACGTGTTCGGGCACAATCACGTGGCGATCGTCCTGTACAGCTCGATGGGCTACCGTGCCTACGATCACGGCCGCTCGCTCGACCTGTGACCGGGAGCCAGCGAGCGGAGCCAGGAACCACGAGCCAGGGAGCGAGAGGGAACATGGCGGGGGACCGTCCGGGACACGGGCTGCACGTAACGCAGCGGTGGTTCGACATCAGCGAGACCGGCGACGGGGTCTTCCGTATCACCGAGCCGCATGTGCACCCCTACGTACGCGCCAACTCCTGGCTGGTGCGGGGCAGTTCCTCGCACCTGCTCGTCGACTCGGGGATGGGCATCGGCCGGCTGCAGGACGAGCTGGCCGGGGTGCTGGACCGGCCGGTTATCGCGGTCGCGACGCACGCGCACTTCGATCACTTCGGGGGCCTGGCTGACTTTGCCGAGCGGGCCGCGCACGCTGACGACGGCGAGGTGATCGAGCAGGCGGCCGACTACGTGACTCTGACGGCCAGTACGTACCCGGCCGCGCTGGTCGACGAGTTCGAGGCAGCCGGGGAGCCGGTCCCCTGGCTGCTGATCGATGCAGTGCCGTATGACGGCTTCGACCTGACGGCGTTCCGGACGCCGCCGGCGAGCATCACCCGCTGGCTGGCCGACGATGATGTCATCGACCTCGGCGATCGCTCACTCGAGGTCCTGCACGCTCCCGGCCACTCGCCCGGAAGCATCTGCCTGTGGGAGCCAGCGTCCGGAATGCTGCTGTCCGGCGACGTGATCGTGGACGGCGAGCCGCTCCTCGACGAGCTGCCCCGGTCCAGCAGGACGGACTTCGCCGCGAGCCTGCGCCGGCTGCGCGAGCTGCCCGCTGAGGTGGTACTCGGCGGCCACGGGCCCGTCTTCGGCCGGGCCCGGTCGCACGAGATCATCGCTGACTACCTCGAGCGCAGCGCCCGCTGAGCCCGCTGAGCCCGCCCGGCGGCGGAGCGACCGCCAGCTGCGGAACCCGCCGGCCTCACCGGCGCGACCAGTTCAGCCCTGAGCGAACAACCGCAGGACCAGGCCCGTTCGCGGCTTCGGGCCGAACGAGGTCGACTTCCGCGGCACCCGGCGCCCGAGCTCGGCGACTTCATACACCTGCGCGGCCGTCATCGGGCCGCAGACAACAGCCGTGCCGCCCGGTGCGTGGTCGGCGGCCCGGATGGCCTCGCCGGCGTCGTGAACAGCCTGGACGCTGCGGGCGTCGTCCTCGATCGCCCAGATCCGGGTGAACAGCAGGCCCTCCAGTACGGCCGCCGGCAGCCGCTGCCACAGCTCCGGCGGGTAATCGGGCACGGCGGTCCGGAGCTGGCCGGGATCTGGCTCGGTCAGCAGCCAGGCCCGCCCGGCGCCGGTCAGCAGGAAGGCTATGCCGCGCGAGCTCGCCTCCGTCAGCCCGGCAATGGCCGCGTCCGCGTCAGCCGAGCCGCCCGGCAGCTCACGGACCGTGAACGCGCTCTCCGCCAGCCGGGCGGCGGCCTCGGGCACGAGGCCCGTCACGACCCGGTGGATCGCGCCCAGCTGCGGCGGGTAGGCGGTCGAGTCGACCAGCAGCGCGAGCCCGCGGTCCCATGCCCCGGGGCCCGCCCCGTCCCTCCGCAGCCTGTCCTGCAGCTGCAGGTAGGCCGCGTAGCGGTGGTGGCCGTCCGCGATCAGCGCCGTGCGCGGCGCGAGGTCGGAGGCGATGGCCGCCAGCTCGCCCGGATCGGTAATAGCCCAGATCCGGTGCCGCAGGCCGTCGGTCGTGCTGGCTTCTGCGAGCGGAAGGCGGCCGCCGGCGACTTCATCGACCAGCTTGGATGCCAGCCCGTTCCCGCCCTGATAAAGAAGGAAAATCGGCTCCAGGTTCGCCTGCGTCGCCTCCATCAGCTGGCGCCGCCCGGCCACCGGTCCCGGTGCCACGTCCTCGTGCGGCTGCACGATTCCGGCACCGTAGGGCTCCAGCCGCAGGGCGCCGATGAGCCCGCGCTGAAGGACGGTCTTATCGGCTGTGACCTGCTCATATACGTACAGCGCCGGTTCGGGATCCGGCTCGAGGATGCCGTCGGCGAGCCAGCCGGAGAGCTCCCGCGCGGCGTCGGTGTAGGGGCTGCCGGGCTGGCCGGGATCATGCCGGGGGAGGATCAGCCTGACCACGTTGTGCGGGTCGGAGGCCATCAGCTGGCTCTCGTTATCGGCCGCGATCACGTCGTACGGTGGAGAGGTGACCTCGGCGAGCCCGCTCACCCGGTCCTCGGCATAACGGACGCCGCGGAACGGCGCGAGCTCGAGGCACGGCACTTCCCCGGCTACCGTGGCCTCGCTGGACGAAAGGGTTGGCACATATGTCAGAAGGACCGGCGGGCGGTCGTGATTCCCGCCCTGAGAATCCGGTTTCGTCACCTGATGCTCCCGATTCGGTGTCCGCCAGCGGGGCCGACATCCATCAGCTCTATAAGCGCGGCCTGGACCTGCTCGGCCGGGGTAGTCCGGCGGCGGCAGCCCAGCTCCTGGAGCGGGCTGCCGCCGCCGAGCCAAGGTCAAGGAGCGTACTGGAGGCGCTGGCCCGCGCGCAGTTCGACGCCGGCCAGTACGCCGCCGCGGCCGGCAACTTCCGCCGGATCGTCGAGGCCAGCCCGAGTGACGATTATGCCCAGTTCGGGCTGGGACTGGCGCTCGCCCGCACCGGCGACCCTGGCGCTGCCGCCGAGCACCTGGCCCTGGCGGCGGCCATGTGTCCCAACCACCGGCATTACACCGACGCCCTGCGCAGCGTCCGGGCCACGCTGCGGGCGAGGAACGCGAAGAGACAAGGCCCGAAAGATTGACCGGGAACGAGCCCGCGGAGGCCAGTCCCGCGTCGCAGGAGCGCGGCCCGCGGGGCCAGTCAGAACCAGGCCTGCGGGGCTGCCCCGGCCCGCTCAGCGAGCACTATGACGCCGCCCTGCTCGATCTGGACGGCGTCGTCTACCTCGGCGGCAGCCCGATTCAGGGCGCGGCCGACGCGCTCGCGGAGGCCGCGAAGCGGGGCATGAAGCGTGCCTACGTCACCAACAACGCCTCCCGGTCGCCGAACGCGATTGCCGCGCAGCTGTCGGCCATGGGCGTGCCGGCCACTGCGACCGACATCGTCACCTCGGCCCAGGCCGCCGCGCACGTGCTCGCTGACCGGCTGCCCGCGGGCGCGCCGGTCCTGGTAGTCGGCGGGACGGGCCTGCGCCTCGCGCTGCGCGAGCGCGGGCTGCGACCGGTCACCACGGCGGCGGACAAGCCGCTGGCCGTCGTGCAGGGCTACTCGCCCGACATCAGTTACGGGCTGCTCGCCGAGGCGGCCGTGGCCCTGAACGCGGGCGCCCTGTACGTGGCGTCCAACGCGGACGCGACCCTGCCGACGCCGCGCGGCCCGCAGCCGGGCAACGGCTCGCTCGTCCAGGTGCTGGTGACCGCGACCGGGCGCGAGCCCGTCATCGCCGGGAAGCCCGAGCCGCCGCTGCACGCCGAGTCGGTGCAGCGGGTCGGCGCGAAGCGGCCGCTGGTCGTCGGGGACCGGCTGGATACCGACATCGAGGGCGGGGTGCGCGGCGGCGCGGCCACCCTGCTGGTGCTGACCGGCGTGACCAGGCCCGCTGACGCGCTGCTGGCCGGGAAGCGGTGCCGCCCGTCCTACATCGCGCCCGACCTGGCCGGGCTGAACGTCAGTCACCCGGAGGTGACCGCCGCCAGCGGCACGTTCGGCTGCGGCGGGTGGACGGCGGAGCCCGGCGGTGACTGGCTGCGCGTCTCCGGCTCCGGCGCGTGGATCGACGGCCTTCGCGCGCTGTGCGCGGCTGCGTGGTCGGCGGGACCGCCTGCGGCAGCCCGCAGGAGCAGCGCTCGGCAGCTGAGGATGTCCTGCGGGATATCGGCAGGCCGGCCTGAGTACCCCTGCAGGCTGACGGAAGATCAGCCGAGCGGCGGACGCGAGCTATCGCGTTTGCGCGGGAGACTGATGTCCGTATCCGGGCGATGCTGCGCCCGGATCCGCCTGGCCGGAAGGGGCTGGAACATGATTGAGGCACAGGGCCTCACCAAGCGATACGGGGACACGCTGGCGGTCGACGACCTGTCGTTCAGCGTGGCGCCTGGCAAGATCACCGGTTTCCTCGGTCCTAACGGGGCCGGCAAGACCACCACGATGCGGCTCATCCTGGGCCTGGACCAGCCGACGGGCGGGACCGTCACTGTCGACGGCCGCCCGTTCCGGCAGGTAGCGCAGCCCATGCGCGAAGTCGGGGCACTACTGGACGCCAAGGCTCTGCACGGGGGCCGGAGCGCTCGCAACCACCTGCTCTGCCTGGCCCAGTCCAACAACCTGCCCAAGGGCCGGATCGACGAGGTCCTCGGTCTTGTCGGGCTGGCGGAGGTCGCCGGCAAGCGGGCCAAGGGCTTCTCCCTCGGCATGGGCCAGCGGCTCGGGATCGCCGCCGCCCTGCTCGGCGACCCGCAGATCCTGATGTTCGACGAGCCGGTCAACGGGCTGGACCCTGAGGGCATCCTGTGGATCAGGAACCTGATGAAGGCGCTGGCCGCAGAGGGCCGGACCGTCTTCGTGTCCAGCCACCTGATGTCCGAGATGGAGAACACCGCTGACCACCTGCTGGTGATCGGGCGCGGCAAGCTCATCGCGGACTGCACCGTCGATGAGTTCATCGCCGCCAACTCGCAGCGGACCGTCCGGGTTCGCACGCCGCAGCAGGACCAGCTCACCAAGCTGGTGGCCGCGGCCGGCGGAACGGTACGGGAGAACGGCGACGGCACGATGGTGATAACCGGGCTCGAGCCGGGCCAGGTCGGTGACCTCGCCTACGAGAACGCGGTCCGGCTGCACGAGCTGTCCCCGGTGCATGCCTCCCTGGAGGCGGCCTTCATGGAGCTCACCGCTTCCAGTGTCCAGTTCCACGCTGGTGTCCCGCACCAGCAGCCTTCTTCCGCAGAGGTGGCCTGACATGGCAACGACGTCAACTCAGCTGCCGGTGGCGGCAGCCCCGCGCGTCCGCGCATCGGCCGGGAACGCCACGTTCGCCGGCGCGTTCCGGTCGGAGTTCACCAAGATCCGCTCGGTGCGCTCGACGTACTGGACACTGCTGTCCCTGGTCGTGGTGACCGTCGGCTTCGGGGCGCTGGCCAGCTGGGGGGTGGCCACGCACGGGCACCCGGGGCCGGGCTTCGACGCGACCGCGCAGAGCCTGGGCGGGCTGTACATTAGCCAGCTGATCATGGGCGTGCTCGGCGTGCTCATCATCAGCTCCGAGTACTCCTCCGGGATGATCCGCACGACGCTGACGACCATGCCGCATCGCGGCACCCTCATCGCGGCCAAGGCCGTGGTCTTCGCCCTGGTGGCTTTCGTGACCGGGCTGATCACCTGCTTCGCCTCGTTCTTCCTCGGCCAGGCGCTGATGTCCTCGCATCACATCAACGCGAGCCTGAGCCAGCCGAACGTGCTGCGGGCGGTCATCGGCGGCGCGCTGTTCCTGACCGCGTGCGGGCTGCTGGCGTTCGGCATCGGGCTGCTGCTCCGGCACACCGCGGGGGCGATCAGCACGGTGGTCGGCCTGCTGTTCGTGCTGTCCATCCTGATCAACTTCATCCCGCAGTCCTGGCAGGACCACGTGGACAAGTGGATTCCCGCCGATGCCGGGGTGCAGATCTGGACGACGGTGGCGAGCCATGGCGAGCCGGCGATGTTCGCGCCGTGGACCGGGTTCGCGGTGTTCTGCGGCTACGCGGCGATTGCGCTGATCGCCGGGCTGATTCTCTTCCGCAGGCGCGACGCGTAAGACCGCTGGCGCCGCGCGGAGGGTGACCGCCCGGCGCCAGCGAACGGCACAGCGGCCGCTCCAGGGGCAGCCGCCGCTGTCGGGGGATGCCGGGAAGCCCGGGCCAGCAGGCCCGGGCTCCCCGGCTCTGACGCAAGCTGAGTCGCCCTCGTGCGCGGGCTTCGCCTGCCGATTCGCCGGCTGAAGCGACGGCGGCGGGTCAGGCCGGCGCCGGCTGGCAGGCCGGGCACCAGAAGGCGATCCGCTCCTCGATCGCCGGCCCGATGCTGCCGCGCCTGATGATGGTGCCGCACCGGCGGCATGGCTGACCGGACCGGCCGTAGACCCAGACCTGGGCGCCGCGGGCCGCGTTCCCGGTCGTGATGGTCTCGCCGCGTTCCTTGTTCGCGTCGAGCAGGCGCCTGGCCATCTCGACCAGGCCGGGCAGGTCGGGCACGTCTCCGACCGGCTGCCACGGGGACACGCCGCGCAGGAACAGTGTCTCGGCCCGGTAGATCGTGCCGATCCCGGCCAGGTTGCGCTGGTCGAGCAGAGCCTCGCCGATAGTGCGGCCGGGCGCGGCGCCGAGTCTGCGAACGGCCTCGTCCGAGTCCCAGTCCGGCCCGAGCAGATCGGGTCCGAGGTGGCCGACAGCCCGGTCCTCCTGGCTGGTTCTGACCAGCTCGACAATGCCGAGCTGGAAGCCGGCCGCCTGCCACTGCTCGTTCGCGAGCACCAGCCTGATCCGGTGGTCCCGCCGCGGATAGCCCGATGCCGGGCTGATCCGCCAGGAGCCGTCCATCTTGAGGTGCGTATGCACCGTGATGTCGCCCTCGACCCGGGTGAGCAGGTGCTTGCCGCGGGAGACAGTCCCGGACACGGCGCGGCCGGTCAGGTCGGCCGTCGCGAACCTCGGGACCCGGAAGTCGCTGCGCGTCAGCACGCGCCCGGACAGCGCCTCGTGCAGCTTGCGGGCCGTCCGCCAGACGACGTCACCCTCGGGCATGAGGCCAGCATCCCATCTGGGTTTCCGGGCTCTGCCGCGGCTACATGAGCTTGCGGAGGTGCAGCAGGTCGAACACACTGCCCTGCACCTTGAGCCTGCCTGACAGCCAGGCCCGCATGAAGCTGCCGGGATCGCTGGCGATCGCCACCACCGTATCGCTGTCGGCGGTGAAGCGGACCTGGGCCTGCGGGGTGCCGTTGTCGGCGACCCTGATCGGGTCGCTGCCCTGCGGCCCTAGCCTGGTGATGAAAGTCAGGCCCAGGTCGGGAACGCGGCAGCTCAGCGTCCGGTCAATCAGATGGGCCTCGCGATCGGAGGCATCCATGTCCGCGATGCGGCCGGTCAGGTTTTCCAGCGCCGCGCGGCACTCCTCGGCTGTCGCCATTCATCTCCTCGCTTTCCATGGTCATTCTCCGCCTGGCCGGCTGGCGCGAGCGACCGGGGGCACGTCGGCGCCGTCAGGTGCCGCTGGCTGACGGCAGCGGGCGGTAGCGTTCATGGAGACGTCCTACAGCGCGGGCGCGGCCAGCCCGCCCGCGCGGGAGATGCGGTGGAGACAATGGAGCACCAGACAGGACCGGGCCAGGCCGGCGGCGAGCCGGCCCCGGACGATGGCGCGGCCATGGCGTGGCTGCAGTCCTTTGCCGGGGAGGGCGATGACCGGGCCGCCGACGCCGGCGGTACGTCCGAACCCGGTCCCTCGGGGCCGCCCGCCGGAGCACAGTCGCCGGGCGCGGGCGGGGGGACTGCCGCGGGCGGGGGGACAGCCGCGGGCGGGGCGACTGCCGCCGGCGGGGGGGCTGCCGCGGGCAGCCTGGCCAGCGCGGCGCACGCCGCGGTCAGCCGGGCGGCCGCCCCGGTCCCGAGCACCGGCGAACCCCGGGTCGATGCTGCTCTCAGGCTGCTCGAGCGGCTGCCCGGCCTGCCGGTCAGTGATCATCCCGAGCTATTCGAGCAGGTGCACGCTCGGCTCAGCGAGGTGCTGGGCGAGCTGGAAGCCGGGCCGGGCGGCCCGGCCGGTGGCTGAGGAGCTGACGTCAGTCCCGATGAGCAGGAGGCTGCGGCTTGATGCGGAACTTGTCCGGCGCGGCCTGGCGCGGTCACGTGATCAGGCGGCCGAGCTGATCGCGGCCGGGCGGGTCGCCGTCGGCGGCCAGGTGGCGGCTAAGCCGGCCTCGCAGGTTGCCGTTGATGCGGCAATCACGGTGGAGCAGGCGAGCGACGGTCCGGAGTACGTCTCGCGCGGCGGCCATAAGCTGGCCGGCGCCCTGGCCGCCTTCGGCGGCATCGTGGTCGCCGGGCGGCGCTGCCTGGACGCGGGTGCGTCTACCGGCGGGTTCACCGACGTCCTGCTGCGGGCCGGCGCCGCGCACGTCGTCGCGGTCGACGTCGGGTACGGCCAGCTGGCGTGGGCGCTGCAGACCGATGAGCGGGTGACGGTGCTGGACCGGGTGAACGTCCGCACGCTGACCCCCGAGCAGGTGGCGCCCCCGCCGGACCTGGTGGTGGCGGACCTGTCCTTCATCTCGCTCACGCTCGTACTGCCCGCCCTGGCGGACTGCGCAGCCCCGGACGCCGATTTCCTGCTGATGGTCAAGCCGCAGTTCGAGGTCGGCCGGGAGCTTGCCGGAAGCGGTGTTGTGCGGGACCCGGAGCTGCGCGCCGGCGCGGTCAGCGCCGTGGCCGCTGCCGCCGGGAAACTCGGGCTCGGCGTGGCCGGAGTGACGGCCAGCCCGCTGCCCGGCCCGTCCGGCAATGTCGAGTACTTCCTGTGGCTCCGCCGCGGCGCGCCGCCGCCGGACGACTCTGCCGTGCGGCACGCGATCGCGGCAGGCCCGCAGTGACGGCCAACGGCGCTGGCGCCGGCCGGGTCATGCTCCTGGTCGCGCATACCGGCCGGCCCGCGGCGCTGCGCGTGGCCAGCGTCCTGATCAGGCAGCTGACCGCGGCCGGGATCGGCGTCCGCGTGCTCGAGCCCGAGGCCGCGGAGCTCAACTGCGCCACGGCCGCGGTCGTTCCGGCCTCGGCTGCGGCGGCCGTCGGCGCGGAGATGGTACTGGTCGTCGGCGGCGACGGCACGCTGCTGCGCGCCGCGGAACTGGCCCGGCCTGCCGGAGTGCCGCTGCTCGGCGTCAACCTGGGCCATGTCGGCTTCCTCGCCGAGGCCGAGCCGCAGGACCTGGCAGCGGCTGTCGCGAACGTCGCGGCCGGCCGGTACTCGGTCGAGGAGCGGATGACCGTCGAGGTGGCGGTCCGCTCCGGCGGCGAGCTGATAGCTGCCACCTGGGCGCTGAACGAGGCCACCGTCGAGAAGGCCGCCAGGGAGCGGATGCTCGATCTCGTCATCGAGGTGGACGGCAGGCCGCTGTCCCGGTGGGGCTGCGACGGCGTCGTGTTCGCAACGCCGACCGGCTCGACGGCGTACGCGTTCTCGGCCGGCAGCCCGGTCGTGTGGCCGGAGGTGGAGGCGCTGCTGATGGTGCCGATCGCGGCCCACGCGCTGTTCGCCCGGCCGATGGTGGTGTCGCCTGAGTCCGTGCTGGCCGCGGAGGTCATCGGCGGCGTGGTTTTCCCGACACACCCCGCGGCCGGCGGGCAATCTGAGACGGCAGGAGCCGTTCTGTGGTGCGATGGGCGTCGTATGGTCGAGCTTCCGTCTGGATCGCGCGTCGAGGTGCGGCGCGGCAGCCTGCCTGTCCTGCTGGCACGGCTGCCGGCAGTGACGACCACGGCTCACAGCGGGACCGAGGTCCGCATCGGGGCGCCGTTCACGGACCGGCTGGTAGCGAAGTTCGGCCTCCCGGTAGCGGGCTGGCGCGGCCAGCCAGGCGACGACGTGATGGCCCGGGACGCAATCTCTGACCGGGCAGACGAGGAGTCAGGCGGCCATGCTTGAGGAAGTGCGGATCACCGGACTCGGCGTAATCGACGAGGCGGTGCTCGAGCTGTCCGGCGGGTTCAACGTCGTGACCGGCGAGACCGGGGCAGGCAAGACCATGGTGGTCTCGGGCCTCGGGCTGCTCTTCGGCGGCCGGGCTGACCCGTCCCGTGTGCGTCCGGGCGCTGACCGTGCGGTCGTGGAGGGCGTCCTCAGGGTGGAGGCCGGCGGCCCGGTCGCGCGCCAGGTCAGCGAGGCTGGCGGCGACCTCGACGACGACGGCAGCACCCTGATCCTGGTCCGGTCGGTCAGTGCCGAGGGGCGGTCCCGTGCCACGGCAGGCGGCCGGTCGGTGCCGGTGTCGCTGCTCACCTATCTCGCCGACGACCTGGTCGCCGTGCACGGTCAGGCTGATCAGCAGCAGCTGCTCAAGCCCGGCCGGCAGCGGCAGGCGCTTGACCGGTTCAGCGGACCGGAGTTCGCCCGCCTGCTGGCGTCCTACCAGCGCGCCTATCACCGCCATCAGCAGGTCTCGGCCGAGCTGGCCGAGCTGACCACGATGGCCAGGGACCGCGCGCGGGAAGCCGACGACCTGCGCCGCGGGGTCGAGGAGATCGAGCGGGCCGAGCCGGTCGAGGGCGAGGACATCGAGCTGGTCGCGGAAGAGGAGCGCCTGGCGAATGCCGATGCGCTGCACGCCGCGGCGACGGCCGCGCACGAGGCGCTGGCCGGCGACCCGTCCAGCGGCAGCTACGACGCCGCGGACGTGACCAGCCTGCTGGCCGCGGCCCGGACGGCGCTGGAGGGGGCCGCGCAGCACGACGCGCAGCTGGCCGCGCTCGCGGGCCGCGTCAGCGAGGCGGCGTACCTGCTCGCTGATGTCGCAGCCGAGCTCGCCTCCTACGTGGAGTCGGTGGAGGCCGACCCGGTCCGGCTCGGCGTGGTCCAGGACCGGCGCGCCGACCTTACCCGGCTGATCAGGGCGTACGGCGCGGGGACGGCCGGCGGTCCGGCCGGCGGCGACCTGGCGGCTGTGCTCGCGTGGGGCAAGGCGGCGGCGGCCCGGCTCGCCGAGCTCGACGGCGACGAGGACAAGATCGGCCTGCTGGCCGAGCAGGAGGCCGGGCTGGCGGCCACCGTCGCCGATCTGGCGGCCCAGCTCACCGCCGCCCGGACCCAGACCGCGGCGCGGTTCGCCGCCGAGGTGACGGCCGAGCTGGCGGCGCTGGCGATGCCGCACGCGCAGGTGGTGGTGGCCGTCACCGCTGCCCAGGGTTTCGGTCCGCAGGGGGCGGACGAGGTCGAGATCCGGCTCGCGGCGCATCCGGGCGCTGTCGCCCTGCCCCTCAACAAGGGGGCATCCGGCGGCGAGCTGTCCCGGATCATGCTGGCCATCGAGGTGGTGTTCGCCGGTGCCGACCCGGTGCCGACGTTCGTTTTCGACGAGGTTGACGCCGGTGTTGGCGGCAGGGCCGCGGTGGAGATCGGCCGTCGCCTGGCGAGGCTCGCCCGGCTGGCCCAGGTGATCGTCGTCACCCATCTGCCCCAGGTCGCCGCCTTCGCCGACACGCACCTGGTGGTGGAGAAGGCAAGCGACGGCTCGGTGGTGCGCAGCGGCATCAGCAAGCTGGACGAGGCCGGCCGGGTCCGGGAGCTGTCGCGCATGCTGGCAGGCCTGGAAGACTCCGAGTACGGCCGCGCGCACGCCGGCGAACTGCTCGAGGCGGCTGCTGCCGAGCGGGCTCAGCTCGCGCGACACGGCTAGCCGCGAGCCTGCCCGGACCGAGCCCCGGTGCAGATCTGGCAAAATGGCTTGCTAGTGAAGATGCCGAGCCGGGGCAATACCGCCGCGCGTCGGGCCAGGTCAAAGGACCTGGCCGGGGTGTGGGCGCCGGCTCGCCTCGACCGCAGGACCAAGAACCTCACCAAGCGGCTCAAGCCCGGCGACATCGCCATTATCGATCATGCCGACCTGGACCGGGTGGCGGCCGACGCCCTGCTCAGGTGCCAGGTCGCCGGTGTCGTGAACGTGGCGCCCAGCATCACCGGCCGGTACCCGAACCAGGGCCCGCAGCTCCTGCTTGACGGCGGCATCCCGCTGGTCGACGATGTCGGCCCGGACGTGTTTGACCAGGTCAAAGAGGGTCAGCAGGTCCGGCTCGACGGCGAGACGCTGTATGTGGGCGATGTCGTGGTGGCGAAGGGCACCCGGCAGACCGCGGAGACAGTGGCGGCCGACGTCGCCGCGGCCAAGGAAGGCCTGGCCGAGCAGCTCAGGTCGTTCGTGACCAATACGTTCGAGTACATCGACCGGGACCCCGAGCTGCTGGTCGAGGGCATCAGGATCCCCGCGCTGCGCACCCGGCTGGCCGGGCGGCACGCTCTCATCGTCGCCCGCGGCTATCACTATCACGAGGACCTGCAGGCGCTGCGCGCCTATATCAGGGAGTTCAAGCCCGTCATCATCGCCGTGGACGGCGGCGCTAATGCACTGATCGAGGCGGGCTACTGGCCGCAGATGATCGTCGGCGACATGGACTCGGTTTCCGATAAAGCACTGAAATCAGGTGCCGAGATTGTCGTGGTGGCCTATCGCAATGGCTTCGCGCCCGGGCTGCCGCGCGTGCAGGATCTCGGCCTTGAATCGGTGACCTGCGCGGCTCCGGGTACGAGCGAGGACGTCGCGGTCATGATCGCCGATGAAGCCGGCGCGAGCCTGATTGTCACGGTTGGCATGCGATTCGGGCTGGTAGAGTTCCTCGACAAGGGTCGGGCAGGCATGGCCAGCGCCGTGCTGACCAGGATCCGGGTCGGCGATAAGATCGTCGACGCCAAGGGCGTGAGCCGCCTGTACCAGAGCAGGATTTCTGGCAAGGCGCTCGCCTTGCTCGCGATCGCCGCGCTGCTGCCGGTTATCGCGCTGGCATGGACGCCTGTGGGGAAGATCTCTCTGGGATATCTCAGCGTGGCGCTGCGTCAGCTGTGGTACTGGATAACTGGACTGTTCTAGTGATCGATTTCAGGTATCACCTGGTCTCCATTATCGCGGTGTTCCTGGCGCTGGCCGTCGGCCTGGTAGTGGGCGCGACCGCCCTGGCGCCGAAGACCGAGGTCATCCTGAGCAGGCTGCAGACCGAGCTGAGCAAGCAGAACGGCAATCTCAGCAAGGACAAGCAGGCGCTCAGCAACCAGGTAAGCGCCGACCAGATTTTCGCTCAGGCGGTCGCCCCGAGACTTCTTCCCGGCCTGCTGACCGGGGAGAAGGCGGTGCTGGTGGTGGCGCCCGGCGCCGACAGCGCCGTGACGACCGGCGTCACGACGGTCCTGCACCAGGCAGGTGCGTCCGTCACCGGCGTCATCAACCTCAGCTCGTCCTTCACCGGCACCGGCGGCCAGAACGAGGCCACGCTGACGCAGCTGGCGCAGAGCCTCGCGGCCCAGGCGGGCGTGACGCTGCCGACGCGCTCGACCAGCCCGGTCGGCGGCCAGCAGGACGCCGCCCAGGTGCTCGCGGCCACGCTGCTGACCCGTGACGGCGCATCCGGCCTGTCGTCGGGCCGCAGCCACGCAATCCTGAATGCCTTCAGCGTCGCCGGTTTCCTGAGCATCGGCTCGGGCGGCAGCAGTGTCCGGCCGGCCACTGTCGCCGTGCTGGTCACGCCGGGCGGGGTCGCGCCGCAGACGGGCAGCGAGGTGCTCGTGGCCGTCGCGGTCGCGCTCCGGAATGCCGGCAGCGGAACCGTGATGGCCGGCGCGGCCGCCTCCATCGGAGCCGGCAGCGTGATCAGCGCGGAGAACAGCGCGGGCCAGGTATCAACGGTCGACAACGCCGATACCGAGACCGGGCAGATCATGACGGCGCAGGCGCTGCGCCTGCTGCTTGACGGCAGGGCGCCAGCGCAGTTCGGCATCGGCCCGCAGGCGGCGCCGAGTCCGGCGCCAACGCCCTCGGTCACGCCGACGCCCGCCACCACCATCACGCCGGGAGGCCGCCGGTGACCGCACGCACGCTGCGATCGGCGGTGGCCGGGGCGGCTGCCGCCAGGCTGGCCTACCGGGCGCTGCGCGCCCGGCCGCCGGGCGGCGCGCAGACCTGGACTCGCACCAATCATCGCGGTGAGCCGGTCACCTTGCTCGAGGGACCGGCAGCGGCCATCGGCGGCGTGGCCGGCGCGCTCGCGGCAGGCGCTGGCCGTGACGGCCTGGCAGTCGTCATCGCGGGCGCGGGTGCCGCGGCGTTCGGTACCTACGACGACCTTCACGGTAACGACGGCAGCCGGGGTTTCCGCGGTCATCTCGGCGCGCTGCGCAAGGGCGAGCTCACGACCGGGGCGGTGAAGCTCGCCGGCATCGGGGCCACCGGCCTTGCCGCTGCCCTTGCCGCCGGGACTGACAGCGACGGCAGCGGCGCGCTCGCGGACACCGTCATCAACGCCGCCCTGATCGCCAGCGGCGCTAACCTGCTCAACCTGTTCGACCTGCGCCCCGGCCGGGCCATCAAGGTCGCGCTGCTGGCGGGCGGCCTGCTCGCGCCGGCGGGCGGTGCCGCAGCCGGGGCCGGAGCGCTGGCGGCCGCGGCGGTGCTGCTGCCCGAGGACCTCGGCGAGCGCTCGATGCTCGGCGACGGGGGAGCGAACGCGCTCGGCGCGATGCTCGGCACCGCAGCGGCAACGTCGCTGCCGCGGCCGGCCAGGGTCGCTGCTCTCGGCGTCGTGGCGGGCCTCACCGCGGCCAGCGAGGTCGTCAGCTTCAGCCGGGTCATCGAGCGCACCGGCCCGCTTCGGTGGCTGGATATGCTCGGCCGCCGGACGGCCGCCCCGCCTGCTGGCGCCCCGGACGAAAGGGATGCAGCGGCGGACGAGCCCGGTGCCGCAGCTGACGCGCCTGGTGCCGCAGCCGACGCGCCTGGTGCCGTAGCCGACGGGGTGGGTGCAGCAGCGGACGAGGTGGGTGCAGCAGCGGACGAGGGCGCTGCGGTACGCGCAGGCTCCGCCGTCCCGGCCGATGCGAGCATGCCCTCCGCGGACGAGATGTCGGCGGACACCGAGCCCCTTCCGGCCATCACCAGCGAATCTGGTCCGGCTGCGCCCGGCGGCCTGAACTCGGCTGAGGCGCGGTGACCGGCCCGGCCGTCCCGGTCACCACGGACGGCCAGGATCCTGGCAGCTATCGCCCGGCCGGGTCCGGCATCAGCCGGGCGGCCATGCTGATCGCGGTGCTCACCGTGCTGGCCCGGCTGCTCGGCCTGGTCCGGACCCTGGTGTTCGCCAAGACTGTGGGCGCGACCTGCCTCGGCACCGCCTACACCACCGCCAACACGCTGCCGAACATCATTTACGACATCGTTCTCGGCGGTGCGCTGACCAGCATCATGGTGCCGGTGCTGGCGAGGCCGGCGGCGCGGTCGGCCGACGATCCGGTGGCGGCCGCCGAGGTCCGCCAGACCTCGTCGGCGCTGCTCACCTGGACCGCGCTCATCCTGGCGCCGGTCAGCCTGGTGATCGCGCTTGCGGCCGGACCGCTGGGCCGGCTGCTCAATCCGGTGAACCCGACCCGGCACTGCGCCCGCGCTCCCCTGGTCGCGGTGACCGGGCACATGCTGGCCGTGTTCGCGCCGCAGATCCTGCTGTACGGCCTGGCGGTCGTGCTGTACGGCATGCTGCAGGCACACCGCCGGTTTGCCGGCCCGGCCCTGGCGCCGCTGGTCTCCAGCCTCGTCGTGATTGCTGCCTACCTCGCGTTCGTGCCGCTCGGCCGGGCCGATGTCAACAGGCTGACCGCGCTGCCGCGCAGCGCCGAGCTCGTGCTGGCGGTCGGGACCACGGCCGGCGTCGCGGCGCTGGCGCTCACCGCTCTGGTCCCCGCCTGGCGCCTGCACGTGCGGGTGCGGCCGACGCTGCGGTTCCCGGCCGGAGTCGGGCGCCGCGCGGGCGGCCTGGCCGCTTTCGGCATTGTCGCGCTCGTCGCGCAGGACGCCGCGCAGCTGGTGGTCATCCTGCTGGCGAACGGCAACGGCCCGAACGCCGCCATCGTGCTCTATCAGTACGGCTGGCAGATGTTCGAGGCTGCCTACGCCGTCCTCGCGATCTCGATAGCAGTCAGCGCGTTCCCGGCGCTGTCGGTTCGCGAGGGCGAGCGGTTCGACCAGACGGCGTCCGGCGCGCTGCGGGCCGTGCTGCTGATGTCGTTCCTCGGAACCGCGCTCGTGCTCGCCGTCGCCGGCCCGGCCGCCCACTTCCTTGCCAGCAGCCACTCTCAGATCGCGCCGCTGGCGCGCGGCTTCGCGTTGTTCGCGCCCGGCCTGGCCGGCTACGGCATGGTGGCGTGCCTGTCCCGCGTGCTGCTGGCGGACCGGCGCACCCGGGCTGCGGTGATTCCCGTCGGCGGCGGCTGGCTGATCGTGATCGCGGCCGACGTCGTCCTGGTCGCGCTGGCACCCGGGCCCTGGGTCGTGGGCATGCTCGCGCTCGGCAACACCATCGGCCTGACCGCGGCCGGGCTCGCACTCGCGGTCGCGGTGCGCAGGACCAGGGGCATGGCGGCTCTCGCCGGTTCCTGCCGGGTCGCTGTGTCGGGACTGATCGCCGCCCTGGCCGGGGCAGCCGCGGGGGGCGGAGCGGCGGCCGCATTGCGGCCGTCCGGGCCGGTTGCCGATGCACTGACCGCCGTGCTCGCCGCGCTCCTCGCCGCCGCGGTGTTCGCCGCCGTCGCCTACGTCCTGGATAAGGCTGAGGTACGGGCGGTTGCCGCCCGGATTCGCGCCGGAGCGCTGCGATGACGGCGAGGCTCCGCGTCGCGTTCGTGCTCGGCCTGGCAGCAGGCGGCACGGCCGGTCACGTCGTCGCCCTTGCTGCTGGCTGCCGTGCCGCCGGCCTCGACGTCAGCGTGCTCGCGCCGGCGCCTACCCTGGCACTATTCGGTCCCCGGCGGGCGAGTCCGCCCGGCAGCGGGACTCCGGCGAGCACGGCGGCTCTGGCGGGCACGGCGGCTCCGGCGGGCACGGCGGCTCCGGCGGGCACGGCGGTCCCCGCTGCGAGCGCAGATTTCGAGACGGTACCGGTTCCTATCACTGACCGGCCGCGGCCCGCCCGGGATGTCGTCGCCCTGGCCCGGCTGCGACGGGCGTTCGCTGCCTGGCGGCCAGATGTCGTGCACGCGCACGGGATCAGGGCCGGTGCGTTCGCAGCGGTCGCGCTCGCTACGCTCCCGCGGCGCGGCAGGCCGGCGCTTGCCGTGACCGTGCACAACGAGCCGCCGGCCGGCCGCCAGGCCCGCCTCATCTACACCGCTCTGGAACGCGTCTGCGCCCGGCGCGCGCAATTCGTCTGGTGCGCCTCGGCTGACCTGGTGGCGCGGATGCGGGACCTGGGCGCGGCCGGCGCCGCGCAGTTCGACGTTCCGGCCGGGCATGCTGCACCGCCGTCAGCAGCGGACGTCGCGGCGGCCACTTCCGACATCGGCGCCGGCGGCCGCCCGGTTGTCCTGGCGGTCGGCCGCCTGGCCCCGCAGAAGGGCCTGGATGTCCTGATCGCAGCCGCGGCTCGCTGGCGAGAGCGCGATTCCCGGCCGCGCACGGTCATCGCCGGGGACGGCCCGCTGGCCGCCGCACTCCGGGCGCAGGCGAGTCAGGCAGGCGCCGACGTGGTACTGCTCGGACAGCGGCAGGATGTGGCCGCGCTCCTCGCGGTCGCTGACGTGGTCGCCGTCCCGAGCCGGTGGGAAGCCCGGGCGCTGATCCTGCAGCAGGCAATGCAGGCCGGCAAGCCCGTCGTGGCGACCAGAGTGGGCGGCACGCCTGACCTCACCGGCGAGGACGGTGCGCTGCTGGTACCGCCTGACGACGCGGCCGCGCTGGCGGCAGCGGTCGAGGCAGTGCTGGATGATCCGCAGCTCGCCGCGAGGCTCGGGCTGGCGGCGAGAAAGCGCAGTGCCGTGTTCCCCTCTGAGGAAGATGCAGTTCAGGCAGCTGTCACGCGATACGCACTGCTTGCGCGCCATTCCTGATCCGCTCCGTCGTCCGGAAAGTTAGTAACAATAAGCCCGATCTGCATGATCAGCACCGGCAGAATGTGCTGGACTAGGGCGGAAAAGGGGCGTGTGGCCTCACCTGTTGCGGCCTGGGAGCTAAGCGTTGTCTAGGGACACCTCGCCCCCGTCGGGATACCGGCTGGATAATCCGGCTCGGACCGGTGGCGGGGCAGGAGCCGTGGCGCCGGAGCGGCAGTTGCCGTCCAACCCGTCGTGGCTCAAGGTCATCAGCACCACTCTGCGGCTGTGGCTGCGCCGTCGGGTTCTGCACGTGCCCGACGCGGGCCGGGTCGGCTCGGCACGCCGCGGCCGGCTCGCCGTGCTGCTGGCGACCGCCATCGTGATCATCGGCGGAGGCATCGCGGCGGGCATCGTGCTGACCGCGCCGCCGGCGGCCGTCACTGGCCATCCAGCGGGCACCCAGCCGAGCCTGACCCCCGGCCAGCTCGCCGCCCGGCAGGCCGCGCAGGCCGCGGCGCGGGCAAACACGGCGGCCGCGGCTGCGTGGGTCGCTGCCCAGGTCGCCCCGGGCACCGTCATCGGCTGCGATCCGGCCGCGTGCGCGGCCATCCTGCAGGCGGGCTACCCGACTTCCGGCCAGGTCGTGCTGCAGCCAGGGGTCAGGCTGCCCGGTCCCGGCGCGCTCATCGTCGCCACTGGCATCATCCGCGGCCAGTACCGGGCACAACTGACCTCCAGTGCGCCGGAGGCCATCGCGGCGTTCGGCTCGGGCGCCGAGGCCGTCCAGGTCAGAGTGGCCGTGCCGGGCGGATCGCAGGCATACAGCCAGGCTGCCAGCGCGGCGGTGACCGCCCGCAGCAGCGCCGGGCAGGCGCTCCTGGCGAGCAGGAACATGCACGCGAGCGGCAAGACGAGGAACAGCATCAGCTCCGGCCGCCTCGATCCGCGTGTCACCGGGGCGCTGCGCCAGCTGGCCGGGCACTACAGCGTCTACGTCGTCCGCCTTGCCGACACCGGGCCGGGCTTCGCCGGCACTCTGCCGTACCGGACGGCTGAGGTGGCCGTCGTGACGACTCAGGCCGGGCGGCACCGGGTCAGCGATCTTGCCGGCATGGAGAAGCTGCTAAGAGCGGATCCGGCCGGTGATCGCCCGCAGCTCAGCACCGCGCGCCTCGCCGACGGCAAGCGCGTGCTGCGGGTCTGGTTCCCGGCGCCGACTCCGCAGTAGGCGGCCGGCGTCAGAAGACCGGAGCGCTGAACCGGCCGACGGCGAACCGCTGCTGGAGCTGTCCGGCCGGCGCGGTGCCGGTCGCGAGATCGGCAAGCCACTCGCCCAGCAGCGGGCCGAACTTGAACCCGTGGCCGGAAGTGCCGCAGCCGATCACGACATTCCCCGTCCGGTCCAGGATGAAGTCCTCGTCCGGGCTGTTGTCGTAGGTGCACCGCTCCGTGGCGGCCGGATCAGGGTCGTAGCCGGGCAGATGCCGGCTGGCTACCTCGCTCAGCCGCCCCAGCAGGTACGGGTCGGGGGACTGCCCGTGCTGGCCTGGATCAATGGCCGGCCCGCTCGGATGGATCCCGATCTTGTAGAGCGCCGATCCGGGAACCGGCAGGCCATAGGGCGACTGCTGCGCGTGCGCGATGAAGATGGGCATGGCGGCCGGATCATCGTCAGTTCCGGCAGTGTCCGCGGGCCGCAGGTAGGCCACCTGCTCGAGGGTTGCCCGGCCCGGCACGGCCACGCCCACGGTGGCCAGCAGCCGGCCCGACCACGGCCCCGCGGTGACGATCACCGACCGGGCGGTCAGCACGCCGGCGCTGGTCCGCAGGGTCACCTGCCGGCCGTCGTCGGCCAGCTGGTCAACCCGCACGCCGGTCCTGACCTGCGGCACCCGGGCCGCGAGCGCCGCGAGCGCCTCGTCCGCGGCGATGACCGCCGAGTCCGGTTCGAGCAGTGCGGGACCACCGGTCCTGACGGCGGGGAACCGGGCGGCCGCCTCCGCAGCCGTCAGCAGCTCGCACGGTGCGCCGGCGGCGCGCATCGCGTCGTGCACCGCCTGCAGCCCGCTGCCGAACGTGAGCTGCGAGGCCGGATGCAGGATGCGGCGGGCCGACTCAGACTCCAGCTCGTGCCAGCTCTCACGCGCGAGCTGTGCGGCGGCGACGTAAGCAGGCTCGGCGTAGCCGAGCCGGAAGATGCGGCAGCTCCCCTTGGAACCCGCGCCCGGGTGGCCGATCTCAGCCTGCTCGAGCACGACGACGCCGAGGCCGCGTGCCGCCAGGGCGCGCCCGGCTGCCAGCCCGAGCAGGCCGGCTCCGACGATCGCGACGTCGTGCAACTGTGTCATCTGCGGGCAGACTACCGCCTGGCGCCGCTACCAGCCGCGGGCACGCCACTCTGGCACGTGCGGGCGCTCGGCTCCGAGCGTGGTGTCGCCGCCGTGCCCCGGATACACCCAGGTCGCGTCCGGCAGTACCGCGAACACGCGCTCCTCGAGGTCGTTCATCAGGCTCGTGAAGCGCTCGGCGTCGTGCTCGGTGTTGCCGGGGCCACCGGGGAATAGCGAGTCACCGGTGAAGATGTGCGGCTCGGCGGCGAGCTCGCCGTTGCCGTCGTAAACCAGCGCGATGCTGCCGGGCGTGTGACCCCGCAGGTGGATGACCGACAGCGAGGCGTTGCCGACCGCGATGGTGTCGCCGTTCTGGACCGGCCGGGTGACCGGGATGGGGAGGCCCGGAGCATCGTCCGGGTGCGCGACAGTGGCGGCGCCGGTCGCCTGCTGGACCTGCCGGAGAGCCGCGTGGTGATCAAAGTGCTGGTGAGTCGTGATGATCGTGCCGAGCGGCCTGTCTCCGATGAGGCCGAGCAGCGTGTCGGCGTCGTTGGCGGCGTCGATGAGGGCAAGCTCGCCGGTCTGGGTGCAGCGCAGCAGGTAGGCGTCATTGTCCATCGGGCCGACCGCCACCTTGGTAATGGTGAGGCCGGGCAGTTCCCTGGTATCCGCGGGACCGCCGACGGCTACTTTCCCGGTATAGCTCATGGTCTCCTCATCTCACGTTGCTCCCCAGATAACTACCATGAGCCCCGGCCCGGCCGTTACCAGGGCGGCAGTACCGGCAGCGGGCCGGCCTGCTCGGACGACAGTCCGGCACCATCGCCGCGCCCCGTCAGCCAGGCCAGCAGCGCCCGGACCGGGCCGGTGACGACTGTGTCCGCCTGGCCGCCGGGACCGATCAGGACCAGGACCGGCGCATCGGTGGCGCGCATCTCGACCGCGGGGCAGTGCGGGCCGGCGAAATTGGCGGCCACCCGCTGCAGGCCCGCCGAGGCGAAGTCCTGCGGCCAGTCGGCCGGTGCGTAGCCGGCCGCCAGATCGACGTGATGGAACTCGACCTCGGTGAGCCGTCGCCACAGCGTGTACCAGGCCGGGTGCTCGTTGCCCCCCATGCCCCGCACCTGCGCCGCCCAGGCATCGTCCGGCAGACGGGCCGCCTCGGCATCCAGCTCGGCCGCCGAGGAGTCCAGGTCGGCGAGCAGCTCGGCGGCCGGGCGGCCGGCTCCCATCTCGATGCCCCGGGCGCGCTCGTCGGCGTCCCGGTACTGCGGCGTCTCGGTGCCGGTGCGGGCCCAGATCAGCAGGTTCCGCAGGCTGTCGGCGTTGCGGGCGAGGTGAGCGAGTACGTGCCCGCGGCTCCATCCAGGCAAGGCCGACGGCTCGCGTGCCTGCTGGTCGGACAGGCCGGCGGCGGTCCGCCTGAAGCGCTCAGTGGCGGCAGCCACGGCTCCTCTGAGCTGTGCCGCCTGCGCGGCCGGGGCAGTCCCGTCCGGGGGAGTGATCATGACGTGTCCTTTCCGCCGAAAGTGCCGGCCAGCCGGCTCAGGTCAGCGAGATCAGCATCGAGCAGGCTGGCGATAGCCTCCTCAGCGAAACTGCGGTGCTCCGGGTCGTCAAGAGCCTGCTCGGCCATCGCGGCGAGGAAGTTGAGATGGACCGCCGCCGCGGTAGCGAAGAGCCCTGCTCCCGGGTCCACGGCCCGCCCCGCGGTCGCCGTGTAGCCGGCCAGCAGCGCATTCGCCGTCGCCTCGTCGGTCCTCCCGGCACCGCAGCTCCAGACGAACAGCGCGTACCCGAGCTCACGGCGCGGATCGAGCCGCCCGGCATTCTCCCAGTCCAGCACAATCAGGTGCCCGTCGCTGCGGTCGGGCAGCACGTTGCCGGGATGAAAATCCCGGTGGCAGGTCAGCGGCGGCTGAACGGCCGGAACCGCGATCGCGGTCAGGTCCCCGATCAGCCCGCTGGCGGCGGCCAGCAGCGGCGCCCACCATGTGCCCGCCGCCGCGGCACGGCCGGCCAGGCTGGCCCAGCGCTCAGCAGCCGGCGGCTCGGCGTACCAGGGATCCTCAGGCTCGGGCGCCGGAATGGCCAGGCTGTGCAGTATCCCCAGCAGCCGGCCTGTCCGCCGCGGCCGGCGGCCCGACCGGCGGTACCAGCGGGTCGCTCAGTTCTGCCCACTGATAAACCCTCGCATGGGCGCCGCCGGCGCTGATCACCGCGGCACCGTCGGGCGTGAGCACGGGAAGCGGCAGCGGGATGCCGGCCTGCGCGGCGGCGAGCTGGACCGGCACGTCGGGAGGCCGGGGGTCAGCGGGTGCCCACGGGAACTGCCATTTCACCGCCCAGCAGCCCCCGGCGGTCTCCAGCCGCCAGATCTCGCCCATGGAGCCCCTGGCTACGTAGGCGGGCGCGCCGCGGAGGCTGCCGAGGCAGAACCGCTCGGCCAGGTCGTGCCAGCGGCCGCTAGTCGTCACCCGGCCGAATCTAGGCCAGAACCGGGAATCGGATCGAGCCGATCGGGTGTTCTACCAGGGTCGCCGGGGCGGGAGCGAACGGTCGCAGTCAACGCTCCCTGTTTTGTCATACCCCCCGGTTACCATGACTTGGCGGTGCAGCGTCTCAGAAGCAGCCGTCGATACCGGGAGAACTGAGCACAAAGTGGCAGATCGTCTTGTCGTCCGCGGCGCGCGCGAGCACAACCTGAAGGATGTCTCGCTCGACCTGCCGCGCGACGCCATGATCGTGTTCACCGGGCTGTCAGGGTCCGGGAAATCAAGCCTCGCCTTCGACACTATCTTCGCCGAGGGGCAGCGGCGCTACGTCGAGTCGCTGTCGGCGTATGCCCGGCAGTTCCTCGGCCAGATGGACAAGCCGGACGTCGACTTCATCGACGGACTGTCGCCGGCGGTGTCGATCGACCAGAAGGCCGCGGGCCGCAATCCGCGGTCAACCGTGGGCACCATCACCGAGGTCTACGACTACCTGCGGCTGCTGTTCGCGCGGGTGGGCAAGCCGCACTGCCCGGTCTGCGGGCGGCCGATCGCCCGGCAGACCCCGCAGCAGATCGTCGACCGGGTGCTCGAGCTGGACGAGGGCACCAGGTTCCAGGTGCTGGCGCCGGTCGTGCGCGGGCGCAAGGGCGAGTACACCGAGATGCTGCGCGACCTGCAGGTCAAGGGCTACTCGCGGGCACGGGTCGACGGCACGATCATCCGGCTCGACACCGCGGTGTCCGGCGAGCTGCCGGCCCTGAAGAAGTACGAGAAGCACACGATCGAGGTCGTCGTCGACCGGCTGGACGTCAAGGAATCGGCCCGGCGCCGGCTCACCGACTCGGTGGAAACCGCGCTCGGCCTGGCTAACGGCGTCGTGGTGCTGGACTTCGTGGACCTGCCCGAGGACGACCCGAACCGCGAGCGCATGTACTCCGAGCACCTGGCCTGCATGTATGACGACCTCTCGTTCGACGAGCTGGAGCCGCGGTCGTTCTCGTTCAACTCGCCGTGGGGCGCGTGCCCGGACTGCACCGGTCTCGGTACCAAGATGGAAGTCGACCCGGAGCTGGTCGTCTCCGACCCGTCCCGGACGCTGGCCGACGGTGCCATCGCGGCATGGAGCGCCGGTCACGTCAGCGACTACTTCGTCCGGCTGATCGACGCGCTCGGCGACGCGCTGGGCTTCAAGAGCAGCGCGCCCTTCGAGAAGCTCCCGGCGAAGGCGCAGAAGGCCCTGCTGTACGGCTATGACCAGCAGGTGCACGTCCGGTACAAGAACCGGTACGGCCGCGAGCGCTCGTATTACACGAACTTCGAGGGCGCGATTCCCTATATCGAGCGCCGCCACGCCGATGCCGACAGCGACTACAGCCGCGAGCGGTACGCCGAGTTCATGCGCGAGGTCCCCTGCCCGTCCTGCCACGGCGCGCGGCTCAAGCCGGTCTCGCTGGCCGTCAGCGTCGATGACCGGTCGATCGCCGATTACTGCGCGCTTCCCATCGGCGAGCTGGCCAAGCTGCTGCTGACGCTGGAGCTGTCCGACCGGGACATGCAGATCGCGGGGCGCATTCTCAAGGAGGTCAACGCGCGCCTGGGCTTCCTGCTCGACGTCGGCCTCGACTACCTCACGCTCGACCGGGCGTCGGCCACGCTGGCCGGCGGCGAGGCTCAGCGGATCAGGCTGGCGACGCAGATCGGCTCGGGTCTGGTCGGCGTGCTGTACGTCCTGGACGAGCCCTCGATCGGGCTGCATCAGCGGGACAACCACCGGCTGCTGGAGACCCTGCTGCGGCTGCGCGACCTCGGCAACACGCTGATCGTGGTCGAGCACGACGAGGACACCATCCGCGCGGCCGACTGGATCGTGGACATCGGGCCGCGGGCCGGCGAGCACGGCGGCCACGTCGTGGTATCCGGTCCGCTTAGAGACCTGCTGGAGAGCAAGGAGTCCATCACCGGCGCGTACCTGACCGGCCGCGAGTCCATCGCGGTCCCGGCCCGGCGGCGCAAGCGGACCAGGGGCCGCGAGGTCGTGGTCAAGGGCGCGGCCGCGAACAATCTCAAGAACATCGACGCGGCGTTCCCGCTCGGCCTGTTCATCGCCGTGACCGGGGTCTCCGGCTCAGGCAAGTCGACGCTGGTCAACGACATCCTCTACAGCTCGCTGGCCAGGGAGCTGCACGGCACCAGGATCGTGCCCGGCAAGCACACCAGGGTGACCGGCATGCAGTACCTGGACAAGGTCGTCCACGTGGACCAGGGCCCGATCGGGCGGACGCCGCGGTCGAACCCGGCAACCTACACCGGCGTGTTCGACAGCGTCAGGAAGCTGTTCGCGCAGACGACCGAGGCCAAGGTGCGCGGCTACCAGCCGGGCCGGTTCTCCTTCAACGTGAAGGGCGGCCGGTGCGAGGCCTGCTCCGGTGACGGCACCATCAAGATCGAGATGCAGTTCCTGCCGGACGTGTACGTGCCGTGCGAGGTCTGCCACGGTGCCCGCTACAACACCGACACGCTGCAGGTGCACTACAAGGGCAAGACCATTGCCGACGTGCTGCAGATGCCGATCGAGGAGGCGGCCGAGTTCTTCGAGCCGGTGCCGTCGATCCACCGGCACCTGAGGACGCTGGTCGACGTCGGCCTCGGCTATGTCCGGCTCGGGCAGCCGGCCCCGACGCTGTCCGGCGGTGAGGCCCAGCGGGTCAAGCTGGCCTCGGAGCTGCAGCGGCGGTCGACCGGCCGGACGATCTACGTGCTGGACGAGCCGACGACCGGCCTGCACTTCGACGACATCCGCAAGCTGCTCGGCGTGCTCGGCAGGCTGGTGGACAACGGCAACACCGTGATCGTGATCGAGCACAACCTCGATGTCATCAAGACGGCTGACTGGATCATCGACCTCGGCCCGGACGGCGGGTCCCGCGGCGGGAACGTCATCGCGACCGGGACGCCCGAGGACGTGGCCAGGGTCGAGGAGAGCTACACCGGCCAGTTCCTGAAGAAGATGCTGCACGGCGCACCCGCTGGCGCGTCATGATCCGGGCTGTCAGAGCCGCCGGCAAGAGGACCGCTACCCTGCGGTGATGGCGAGCTTTGCGACTGACATCGGCACCGCCGCCGGCCCGGCGCACGTCGAGATAGACCGGCCTCCGGCGGCCTCGTTCCTGGTCCTGATGACGCACGGGGCCGGCGGCGGGGTCGGGACGAAAGACCTGCTCGCGGTGCGGGATGCTGCCGTGGCACGGGGTGGCGTCGTCGGCAGGGTGCTGCAGCCCTACCGGGTCAGGGGCGCGCGGGCACCCGGTGCGCCGGTTCCGCAGGACGCTGCCTGGCTGGAGATTGTCGCGGCCGTCAGGCTGGAGTACGCGGGCGTTCCGCTGATCCAGGGCGGCCGGAGCAACGGCGCGAGGGTCGCGTGCCGGACGGCGGGGGCCGCGGGTGCCGCGGGCGTGATCGCGCTGGCGTTCCCGCTGCATCCGCCCGGGCGGCCGGAGCAGAGCCGGGCTGCCGAGCTGCGCAGCGCCGGCACGGATGTGCTCGTGGTCAATGGCGACAGGGATCCGTTCGGGGTCCCGGCAGCGGAAGACGCGGCCAGGGTGGTCGTGCTGCCTGGAGAAACGCATTCGCTCAGCAAGAACCCGCGCGCCATCGGCGCGGCTGTCGGCGCGTGGCTGGACGACCTGCTGACGTAGCGGGCCGGGGATGAACTGCGGGGATCAGCCGTCAGGGGCTGCTGCGGCTCGGTGAGCCGCTACCGGAGAGCCACAGGGCTTGCGGGGCGCCGCCGGAGCGGCGTGCCCTGCGGGCTCAGGCAGCCGAGCTGCGGGAGCTCCCCGCAGGTACTGCCGGTGTGGCGCAGGCAGTCAGGTCCGTAGGGCGGTGCGGGGCGATAGCTCCGCCGCCGGGAAGCAGCTCCCCGGTGTCCTCGAAAATGACGATGCCGTTGCAGAGCAGGCTCCAGCCTTGCTCGGGGTGGCTGACGACGGTACGGGCCGCCTCGCGGTCCGGCTCACCGGGATCCGGACACCGTGGCGTATGCGGGCACATGCGCGTGCCTCCTGTTGATTCATCGTTGTGCTCTTGATCACACCCTACTGTGCCAGGAGACTACTCAAACATGCATAGCCCGTTGTGACGGTTTTCCACGCCGCACTTTGTAGGTTTCATGTAGTCAGCTTTACGCGGGCAGGATTAAGCCCCCGGGCTGACCGCAGAGAGTAACGAACGGCCGGCAGAAAATACGGCCGATGACAGAACGGCTGATGTCAGGAGTGATCGCTGGCCGGAAGGCGGGCTATTTCCACCCCGAGCGCCCCGGTCTCCGGCCGGGCCGGGAAGCCGGTCAGCCGGTGCGATTCCCGCATCGTCAGCAGCCGCTCGGCCTCGTCAGTCCAGCGGTGCACCACGGAGGTTGCCTTCGCCTTGCGGAAGTAAATGCGGTCCTCGTAGCCGGCCGGGCCGATTTCCGCGCGCTGGGAAGCGTAGGCCGCGCGAGTCGCGTCCGTCAGGGCCACGTCGAGATTGCGAGCCAGCGCGTACTGAGTGCCTGCCGGTGCTCCCGTCGCCTCGGCCAGCCGGAACTCCTGCTCAGCGGCCTGAGCGCGGGCAAGCAGCTCGTCGAAGTTCGCTGCCAGCGCCACGTCGGCGAGGTAGTTGGCTTCAGCGGCAGCACTGATGGTGACGCGACCCTTTTTCACGGGGCATAGCTTAGCGAAAGGGGGCGCCGGGCAACGGGCCGGGCGAGCGGGCGCAGTGCCGCTGGTCTGCAGCGCTGGCCCGGACGGCGGTCCTGCCTAGCGCGCGAAGTAGTGCCATCCGAGCCAGAGCCAGCCCACCAGGACGACGGCCCGCCCGGCGCGGGGCCGCATGACATATCCGAGCCACTCGCCGAGGGTCGGTATCCGGCTGATCTTCCGGCGGCCCAGTATTTCCAGCAGGACCAGTCCTGCGATGACCGCGATAAAGCCAGCGACAGTTATTGCTCTTGTGCTCATTTTGTTATCACCGCTTTACCAGCGCCCAGCCGGTCAGCAGCCAGATAACGATTGCCGCACATTTCACCGGGTGCGGTGCGATCAGCGGGTTGATCAGGTCGGTCAGAGACGGATGCCAGGGCGGCGAGTTGTCCCTGACGGAGGACGCTTCCCACTCGAAAAGCAGTGCAATGCAGATCATCCAGTACGAGAATCCGGCGACGTCGATGCTCTCCGGCGGCGGGATCCGCGCGGGCGGGCGGGTGCAGGCGACCACCCCCAGGACTGCGCCGGGCAGCAGCACGCCGGCGAGCGCCCTCGTGCTGAAGGGGGCGGCGCCACCGAGGATCCAGGCGTAGCCGATGAGGCCAGCCGCGATCACGGCGTTGCGGGCCGGGCGGGCTCCGAGCGGCAGCCTCGGATCATCGGCCGGGAGCTGAATCTCGGCGTCGCTCGCGTTCTCAGCAGCCATCAGCACTCCCAGCCAGAGACTCTCATCTCCCGATCACCTGCGGCAGCGCCCCGCCGTAGTCGCGCGGCGGCGCCGGACCAGCCAGGGTACCGGTCACCGCCGGCGTCCAGGGCCGGGCTTACTGCCTGCTCTCAGGCGCGGGCGGAAACGCGCCGCCGCGGATCAGGCGAGGCTTTCCTGCCAGCTCGTGTGCAGGGCGGAGTACTCGCCCGCCGTGGTCAGGAGTTCCTCCGGCGACCCGTCCTCGACGATGCGGCCGTGCTCAAGCACGAGCACGCGGTCGGCGATCGCCACCGTCGAGAGCCGGTGCGCGATGATCACGGCGGTCCGGCCCGCCAGGATGGTCTGCAGTGCCTCCTGGACCAGCCGCTCGCTCGGGATGTCGAGTAGCGAGGTCGCCTCGTCCAGCACGAGCACGGCGGGCGCCGCCAGGAATGCCCGGGCGAAGGAGATGAGCTGCCGCTGGCCGGCCGACAGGCGGCCGCCGCTCTTGCCGACCTGCTCGTCGTAGCCGTCCGGGAGAGCCGCGATAAACGGGTGAGCGCCGATGGCAGTGGCGGCCGCGACGATCTCAGCACGGCTCGCGCCGGGCTTCCCGAGCTCGATGTTGTCCGCGATCGACCCGGTGAACAGGAAGTTCTCCTGGGTGATGAGAACGACCTCATGCCGGAGCGCCCGGTCCGCCAGCTGCCGGACATCGACGCCGTCCAGCTGGACGCTGCCCTCGAGCGGGTCATACATCCGCGCCAGCAGCCGCGCGATGGTCGTCTTTCCGGCGCCGGTCGCGCCCACGAGCGCCACGGTCTGCCCCGCCGGGATCGAGAGATTCAGGTCAGGCAGGACCGTCGACTTGCGGTAGCCGAAGGTGACGGCGTCGAACCGGACCTGCCGTCCGCTGACCTCGGGGTCGTCCGGATCCGGCAGTACGACCGGGTGCTCGGGCTCGGCCACGGCCGGCGCCTCGTCCAGGACGCCGGAGATCTTCTCCAGCGCCGCGCCCGCCGACTGGAATGCGCTGTAGAACTGCGACAGGTCGATGAGCGGGTCGAAGAAGCGCTGCAGGTACAGCAGGAACGTGACCAGCACGCCGACCTGCATCTGGTGGTCGATCACCCGGAAGCCGCCGTACAGCAGTACTGCGCCGATGGCCAGGTTGCCGACCAGCGTGACGCCGGGGAAGTAAATGGCCAGCAGCCGCTGGGAGCGCAGGTTCGCCTCGCCGTTGGACTGGTTGAGGCCGTCGAAGATCTCCTCGTTGCGGCCCTCGCGGCGGAACGCCTGCACCGCCCTGATGCCGCCGAAGGTCTCCACGAACTGCACGATCACGTAGGCGATCCGGGTCCTGGTCTGCCGGTAGGCGACCGCCGACTCGCGCCGGAACCAGACCGACAGCCAGATCAGGGGCGGGAAGCCCGCCATCACGACCAGGGCCAGCTGCCAGTCGAGCAGCAGCATCCCGCCGCCCACCAGCAGCAGCGACAGCACCGCGGACACGAGCGAGGCCAGGCTCTCATCGAACATGTCCGAGATCGAGTCCATGTCGGAGACCTGGCGGGAGATGACCCGGCCCGAGGTGTAGGACTCGTGGAACGAGATCGGCAGTGCCTGGAAGTGCGCGAACAGGCGCCGCCGCAGCTCCAGCACGACCCGGCCGCCCAGCCGCCCGATCGCGGCGATGTACGACCTGGTGGTCACCGCCTGGACGGCCACCGACACGGTGAAGGCGACGATGACCAGGGCGATCGGCCCGGCGTCATGGGACTTGGTGAGCTCCGGGATGTCGTCGATGCCGACGCCGATGAGCCACGGACCCGCGAGCGCCGCAAGCTGAGCCGCCACGATCAGCAGGAAAATGATCATGACCAGGCGGCGGTACGGGCCGAGCAGGTCGGCCAGCAGCCGCCGGGACCGGCGCCGCAGGAGCGTGCCGAGCTTGCCGCTGATCTCGTCTTCCTGCTCGGAGGCGACTCCCCGCCAGGCTTCGACCGGCGCGGCGCTCATCGGCGCGCTCCGGCACTGAGGCCCGGCGCGGTGTGGCCGTCGTCTCTGGCGCTGCCGAGATGGTCGGCGCTCATCAGGTAGCGGTAGCGCGGCTCGGTGGCCAGCAGCTCCGAGTGCGTGCCGACGGCCGCGATGACGCCGTCGGTCAGCAGCGCCACCCGGTCAGCCAGCACGACGGTGGAAGGCCGGTGGGCGACGATCAGCGCGGTCGAGGCCGTCAGCACCTCGGCCAGCGCGGCGGTCACCTTGGCCTCGGTGTGCACGTCCAGGGCCGACAGCGGGTCGTCAAGCATCAGCACCTGAGGCTTGGCCAGGATTGCGCGCGCGAGAGCCACCCGCTGGCGCTGGCCGCCGGAGAGCGCCATGCCCTGCTCGCCGATCCTGGTGTCCAGGCCCCAGGGGAGATCGGCGACGAAATCCGCCTGCGCGGCGTCCAGCGCCACCTGAATCGACTCCTCGGTGGCGTCCCTGACGCCGAAGGCGACGTTCTCCCGCACGCTGGCCGAGAACAGCGTGGGGTCCTCGAACGCGCAGCCGACCCTGGTGCGCAGCTCAGGCAGCGGCAGATCGCGGACGTCCGTCCCGTCCAGCGTGATCCGGCCGGAGGTCACGTCGGCCAGCCGCGGCACCAGGTACAGCAGCGTGCTCTTGCCCGACCCGGTCGCGCCGACCAGCGCAACGGTCTCGCCGGGCTCGAGCTCGAGGCTGACGCCCCGCAGCACCGGCGCCGGAGCCTCCGGGTAACTGAAGGCGACGTTCTCGAAGATCAGGCGGCCGGCATTCCGCCGCGGCGGCGGTACCGCGGCCGCCCGGGCGGCCGCGTCGGCGGCAGCCGCGCGTGCCGCCGAGGCGACGGCCCTGCGCCCGCTCTGCCATCTGCCCGCGGACAGGCCAGGCCGCTTCTGGGTCGCCCCGTGATCAACGGCAGGGTCCGTGATCGTCGGATCGGTGTCGAAGATCTCGTAGATCCGCTGCGCCGCGGTCGCCGCCTCCTGTCCGGTCGCGATGATGAAGCCCATCGCCTCGACCGGCCAGACCAGCAGCAAGGTCAGCGTGACGAAGGCGACCAGTCCGCCGAGGGTCAGCTCGTGGCGGGCGACGGCAAAAGCGCCGAGCAGCAGGAGCAGGCCGATCACCGCGTTCGGCACCACATCCAGGCCTGCCCAGAACGTGCCGCGCAGCCGCGCCTTGTCGACCTGCGTCCGGTAGACGAGCCGGGCCTGCGTCAGGTGCCGTGCCGCAGCCTCGTCCCGCCGCCCGAGAGACTTGAGCACCCGGATGCCGGTCGCCGCTTCCTCCACGTAGGTGGCCAGGTCACCCTGCTGATCCTGGGACAGCCGGGACAGGACCCGGTACCGCTTCTCGAAGCGCAGGCACAGCACGGCGACTGGCGAGAACAGCAGGCCGGTCAGCAGTCCGAGCCACCAGTTCAGGTGGATCAGCAGCGCCACGATCAGCAGGAAAGTCCAGGTGTTGGTGATGAAGAACACCACGCCGAAGCCCGCGAACCGCCGGATCGTGGACAGGTCATTGACGGCCCGCGACAGCAGCTGGCCGGACTGCCAGGAGTCATGGAAGGCAGGCTCGAGCCGCTGCAGGTGATGGTAGAGATCGTCGCGCATCGTCTTCTCGACCCCGACCACGGCGCCGGAGACCGACCAGCGGCGGAAGAAGTTCAGCCCGGCCTGGATCGTGCCCAGGGCGATCGCGGCCAGGCTCAGCGGCAGCAGGTCAGACCTGATGCCCTTCACCACGACGTTGTCGATGACTGACTTGGTGATGAGCGGGATCGCTATCTCGGCGCTGACCGCGAGGATGGCGGCCGAGATCATCAGCAGGAGGCTGAGGTAGTACGGGCGCATGTACTCGCGCATGCGCCAGAGCGCCTGAGCGGGCGTCTGAACCTGCGCAGGCGCTGGTAGCGCAGGCTCGGCTGGCTGATCCTGGGCATGCGGCTGCGAAGGCGCTGACGTTGGGGGCATTATCCGCAGGTTAACCGGCAGCCGGTAGTGCTGTCACCAGAGTTTTCCTGAGGGCGGACGCGTCCTTCGTCACATCAGCCGGCCGTAACCTCGCCGGTTCGGAGCGTGCGCGGGGCGGCCGCGCGGTTCGCCTTCCGTAGGGCGCGCGGTCGTCTGCTGGCGGCCGCATCGCCGGAAACCGGTAGCGATGACGCGGATAGGTCGCAGGGTAGCGAAGTGCGGGTAACTCTGGCACTCTGGCGAGACGACGGCCGCGTGCTAGTGCCGGAGTCTGGGTTGGAGGGGGCCCCGTGGAGCGCACCCATTTGCGTGGGCCTGCAGCGCCGCACCGAGAGCTCGTTCCTGTCTTAACTGCTTACGACGCCGGGGTCAGCGCGATCTGCCGGATCGCTGCCGGCTTCGACGAGGCCAGCTGGGGGACGCAGACGCCGTGCCAGGAATGGCGGGCGTTCGAGCTGGCCGGGCACCTGCGCTGCGTGGCCGATGACTTCCACGAGTACCTGGACGAGGCGCCAGTCAGCCGCTACGCCCGGCTGATGGCCACCGGCGCCCACCGGGACACCCTCGGCCGCAAGCTGGCCCGGCAGAACGCGGCCGAGCTGGCCGCCCTGGCCGACGCGCCTCCGGCCGAGCACATCGCGGCCTTCGCCACCTCCGCGCGACGGTACGCGGCGCGGCTCAGCGCGGTCTGGGACCTGCCGCACCACCAGTACCGCGAGACGGTCGTCACCGTGGGCGGGATGGCGGGCGCGGCCTGTGCCGAATGGCACCTGCATGCCTGGGACCTGGCCCGCTCGCTCGGCGCCGAGTACCGGCCCGAGGATCCGGCCGCCGTGCTTGCCGGATGGCGGGCCGGAATGCCGCACCTGCCGGTGCCGGTGACGCCGCTGGGGGCCAGGGCCGTGCGCCACGCCGACCCCTGGCATGCTGTGCTTGCGGCATCAGGCCGGCTGGCAGCCCGCGGCGGACCTGGCCGCCCGCCCTGGCCGCTGGCCTGGTGGCCGGCCCGGCTGCGCCGCCAGCGGAGGGAATAACGGGTGAAGCTCAACGTCGCGGCCGTGCGGGCCTGCTATCCGGCACTGGCCGACGGCTACGCCTACCTGGACGGGGCGGCGGGGACGCAGGTGCCGGCGAGCGTCATCGAGGCCATCAGTCACGCGCAGGCGGCCGGGCTCGGCAATGCCGCCGGAGTGTTCCCGGCCAGCAAGCGAGCGGATGCGATCACGGCCGGCTGCCGGTCGGCCGTTGCCGCGCTGACCGGCGGCGAGCCGGACGGCGTGATTCTCGGCCCGAACATGACCACGCTGACCTACCGCCTGGCCGGCACGCTGGCCAGCGGCTGGAAGCCGGGTGACGAGGTGGTCGTGTCGCGGCTCGACCACGACGCGAACGTGCGGCCCTGGGTGCAGGCGGCCGAGCGAGCCGGCGCCACCGTGCGGTGGGCGGCTGTCGATCCGGCAACCGGCGAGCTGCCCGCGGCGCAGTTCGGTAATCTGATCACCGAGCGCACCCGGCTCGTGGCGGTGTCCGCGGCCAGCAACATCATCGGGACGAGGCCTGATGTCCCCGCGATCACCAGCCTGGCCCGCGAGGCCGGTGCGCTGAGTTATGTCGACGGGGTGCACGCAACACCGCACGTTCCCGTGGATGTTCATGTTCTTGGCGCCGATTTCTACGCCACGAGCGCCTATAAGTGGTCTGGCCCCCACGTGGGTGCCGTGGTCGCCGATCCGGGGCTGCTCGAGGGGCTGCGGCCGGACAAGCTCAGGCCGTCGCCCGACACGGTGCCCGAGCGGTTCGAGCTGGGCACGCTGCCGTTCGCCAGCCTGGCCGGCGTGACCGCGGCGGTGCTGCACATGGCATCGCTCGCGGAGCTGCCGGGCGGCGGCGAGGGCGGGCCGGGGGACGCGGTCGATGCGGCGGAGGCGGCGGCCGTGGCCAGCCTGCGCGGGCGCGTGCTGGCGTCGATGACGGCCGTCCAGCAGCACGAGCAGGAGCTGTTCGGCGTCCTGCTGGCCGGACTGGACAGCATGGCGCACGTGCACACCTACGGGCGCGCGCCGATCCGCACTGCGACCGCGTACTTCACCGTCAGCGGCCGCACGCCGCTGCAGGTGGCCGAGCACCTTGCCAGCCGGAAGATCAACGTCTGGAACGGGGACAACTACGCCTGGGAGCTGACCGGCGCGCTCGGCATCCGGGACTCCGGCAGCGCCGTCAGGGCCGGCCTGGTGCACTACAACGACGGCACCGACGTCGAGCGGCTGCTGACCGCGGTGGGGGAGCTGGGCAGCTAGCCCGCCCGGCGGCCGTGCGCCGCGGGCCGCCGGCTACTCGAAGGCGTACCGGTACATGCGCGTCTCGCGCTGCCGGAAGCCCTCGCGCTCGTAGAGGCCAGGCCGCCTCGCGTGACGGCCGGGTCGTCAGGTCGACCGTGCGGACGCCCGACTCCCTGGCCAGCCGGAGCGCCTCGCGGGTGAGAATCGCGCCGACGCCCTGACCACGGGCGGCCTCGTCAACGACGACATCCTCGATCCAGGCGCGCCGGCCGGTCGGGATGGGGAAAATCACCAGCGTCAGCGACCCGGCGATCCGGCCCTCGCTGCTGCGGGCCAGCAGCACGGTGACCGCAGGCGAGGCGACCAGGGCCGCGAGTGCATCGGAGTCGAGCGGCTTCGCCGAGCGCGAGAGCTGCGGCAGGAGGCGGTTGAACGCCTCGACTGCCTCGTCTGTCACTTCGCCGAGAACTTCCACGCCGATAGCCACCCGGCGACTTTACCCGCATACCGTCGCCGGCTGCGGTGCGCCGCGCGCAATCTGGCTGTCCCGCCGGCTCACGCGATGCCGGCGGCGCGCAGGGCCGCTGCCGTCCCCGCGGCCGCCACGATCACGACCAGGAACGGCGCGCGCAGAAGGAGGGCGACGATGGCCGCGCCCATTCCGGCGAGGCGGGCCGGGTCGAGATCGAAGGCCTGCCCGCTGGTGAACGCCTGCACTGCCGACAGCGCGGCCAGGAGCGCGACCGGGACCAGCTCAGCGAACCGGCGCACCCGCGGGCTCGCGAGCACGCGCTGCGGCACAGTCAGCCCGGCCAGCTTGAATGCGTAGCAGCCGCCGGCCGTCACGAGGACCGCGATCCAGATGCCGGTCACGGGGCGGCCGTTCCGGGCCGGGCATCCGGCCCTTGCCCGGCTGCTGCCTGCCGCCGGGCTGGCGGGCCGGGCGGCGCCGCTGACGGCTGCTGCGCTCCCGGGCTCGCGAGCGCGCCGGCCAGCGCCGCGGTCGCGGCGAGGATCACCGGCACCCCGACGGGAAGGATCGGTGTCGTGCCGAGCGCGATGGCGGCTCCGCCGAGGGCGACCAGGCGCTCCGTCCGCCCCGCCTTCAGCCGCGGCCAGATCAGCGCCAGGAACGCGGCCGGCCCGACCACATCAAGCCCGAAGGCCTGCGGCGATCCGATCCGCCCGGCGCCGAGCGCGCCGCCCAGCGTGGCGAGGTTCCAGGTCAGGTACAGGCAGCAGAAAGTCGCGGTGAAGCCCTTGCGCGCCGCCTCCGGATCGGGCTGCGCAAGCGTGACGGCCGTGGTCTCGTCGATGACGCCGAGAGCGGTGAGGAACCGGAGCGGCCCCCGCGGCCGCAGGATGCCGGCCAGGCGAAGGCCGTAGAGCGAGTTGCGGCTGCCGAGCAGGATGGCGCCCGCCGTCCCGGCGAGCAGGCTGCCGCCGCTGGCGATCACGCCGGCGAGCGCGAACTGGGACGCCCCGGTGAACGCCAGCACGCTGAGCGCGCACGCCTGCCAGGTGCTGAGGCCCGAGCTGACGGCCGCGGCGCCGAAGGCGAGTCCGGAGACTCCGACTGCCAGCCCCAGCGCGATGCCGTCCCGGACCGGCCGGACCGGCCCGGGCGCGCTGGGCGCCTCCGGCGTGACTGAGTCAGTTGTCCGCGCTGGCATGCCCGTTAACGTACGGCGGGCGCGGCTGCCGGGTCTTGTACGTTCTTGACGCCCGCCGTGCTGGCAGTTTGCGACGTTTGCCGGAATCAGCTGACCGCGCTCGACCGTGAAAGCCGCGTTAGTGGCGCGATAACCCCGCCAGCGCGGCTTTCATGAAGATCATCAGGGCGTCAGCAGGCGCGCTGGAGCCGCTCGCGCTGGTAAGCGGCCGGCGGCACGCCGACGACGCGCTTGAAGTGCCGGGTCAGGTGCGCCTGATCGGCGAAACCGGTTCTGGCGGCCACCTCGGCGGGCGGCAGCCCGTCATCAAGCAGCAGCCGCGCCCGGCGGACGCGCAGCTGATTGAGGTAAGCGTGCGGCGGCAGCCCGGTCGCCCCGCGGAACACGCGCAGCAGCGCGAACTGGCTCAGCCCGGTGAGCGCGGCCAGCTCGGCCAGGCTCGGCGGCTCCTCCATCCGGGTGGCCAGCAGGTCGCGGACGACGGTCACGGCGCCGGGCGCGCGCCCGCCGTCAGCCCGGCCAGCGGCTCGCGCGCCAGCCGGGCCATCCGCCGCGCCGCCGGCCGGGCCCGGCGCGGCGTGCCTGCGCACCAGGCCCGCGAGCGCAGCCGTGAGCAGGCTCGAGGACGCCAGCTGATCGCCGTGCTCGGCGGCCCGGTGGGCACTGCGCAGCAGTACCGCGCTGTCCGGGTCGTACACCACCGTCTGCGGGAATCGCGGCGTTCCGGCCCGCCAGCCCAGCTCGGCCGCAACCTCGGTGACGACGCTGACCTGCGGGTACAGGACGCGGTAGGTCCAGCCGGCCGGAGTCGCCGCCTGCCCGGTGTGCACGACGTCGGGATTCAGCAGGGCGACCGCGCCAGGACCGGCGCGCAGGACGTCGCTCCCGTAGTCGAACTCCTCGACGCCAGCCTCGATCAGCCCGAACGTGTACGTCTCATGCGCGTGCCGGCCGTACCGGTGCGTGACGTACCGCGCGCGCAGCAGATCGACGCCGTCGACGGCGGCGTGGTGCCAGTATCGCGCGACCTCATTCCGCGCGGGCTCGCTCGCCATACGGCCATGCCTACCTGAAGTTCGGCTGCCGATCCAGTCGGTTACCGGTGCGCGGCCGCTCCGTCGGCCTTGGGCTCCGGCTCGCTGCCGGCCGCAGCGCTGTCATCCGCCGGCGGCTCCGGGCTTACCGGCCGCGGCCGGTAAGCCGCGAATTTCGGCAGCGCGAGGCCGAGCACGACGCATAGCACCACGCTGGCGATGCCGCCGGACAGAGGAATACAACAGCGCTTATAAAAGCCCGGCGATGCCGGCTTCCATCTCGTCCAGCACGTGCCGCAGCAGCGTGCCCAGCCCGATGAGCGAGTCCGGATGACCGGGCGGCTGGCCGGGGGCGGCTGGCTCAGGCATGTGCGTTCCCGTCCTGAAAAGCGAACCTGTCGGTCGCGGCGACGATCGCGGCGCTGACTGCGGCGCTTCCGCCGTGCCCTGCGTCATCGATGAGCTGCAGCTCGCTGCCGGGCCAGGCGGCCGCGAGCAGCCACGGCGTGCCCAGCAGGTTGATCAGGTCAAGGCTGCCCTGAATGATCATGCCGGGAACGGGCTCGAGGAGGCCAGCCTGCTCGAGCAGGACGCCGTCGCCCGACAGGAAGTGCCCGCTGCTCCAGTAGCGCGTCACGAGGCGCGCGAACCCATAGCGGAACGCCGGGTCGTCGTAACGCGGGTTATGGCCGGAGGTCGGCACCATGGCCTCCTCCCAGTTGCACCACTCCTGCGCCACCCGGCCGCGGACGGCGGGATCGGGATCACTGAGCAGGCGGCTGTAGGCGGCGGCCAGGTCACCGTCCCGCTCGGCCGCCGGCACGGTGTCCCGGTAGCGAGCCCAGGCAGCGGGGAAGATGCCGCCGAGGCCGCGGGTCAGCAGGTCGACCTCGCACTGGCGGCCGGTGGCGGTGCCGGTGACGACGAGCTCGCTGACCTGCGCCGTGTGCTGCTCCGCGTACGCCAGCGCGAGCGCGCAGCCCCACGAGATGCCGTAGACCAGCCAGCGGCTGATGCCGAGATGCGCGCGCAGCTGCTCGATGTCGGCGAGCAGATGGGGCGTCGTGTTGGCGCTGAGACTGACCGCGGGGTCGCTGGCGTGCGGGGTGCTGCGGCCGCAGTTCCGCTGGTCGAACAGCACTATTCGATACGCGGCCGGATCGAAATAGCGCCGCATGAACGGCTTGCAGCCCGAGCCGGGGCCGCCGTGCAGGACCAGGGCCGGCTTGCCGTCAGGGTTCCCGCAGGTTTCCCAGTAGACCCGGTTCCCGTCGCCGGCCTCGAGCATGCCGCAGTCGTAGGGCTCGATCTCGGGATAGCGCTCGCGCATCCGCTGGCCTCCGGTGTGAGTCTCGCGCTATGGGCCTCCGGTGTCGGCGTCAGAGCGTAACAGCCGGGCGGGCGCGGGCTCGCCGCCCGAGCCGGCGCCGGCCGGTGCGACATGATGGGCGAGCACGCTCATCCATATCGATCGGAGTACCGCCCGGTGACAGCGGATCAGGCCGGGTCGCGGCCGAGTTCCCTCGCCAGGGCGCCGGCGCTGCAGCCGGGAGACAAGATCGCCGTGCTGTCGGTGAGCAGCCCGGCCGATCAGGCGGCGCTGGAAGTCGGGCTCGACGCGCTGCGGTTCGCCGGGCTCGAGCCCGTTGTCTACCCCTCGGCCCGCGACCACGGCAGCCTGCGCAGCTATCTCGCCGGCGATGACCAGATGCGGGCCGGCGACCTGAGGGCCGCGCTGCTCGACCCTGAGATCAGGGGAGTCATCTTTGCCACGGGCGGCTCGGGCGCGCAGCGGACACTCGAGGTGATGAACTGGGACGGCATTGCGTCCGTGGCGCCGAAGGTGCTCGCCGGATACTCCGACGTGACCGCGATTCTCGAGGCCGCCGCGAGCATCCTCGGCTGGGCCGCGCTGCTGTCCCCGATGGTGACGTCAGGCGGGACGGCGGGGCATTACTCGTTCGGCTCGATGCTGCGGGCGCTGATGCATCCCGAGCGCGCCACCAGGATCACGTATCCGCAGGCGGCGACAATGGTGCCGGGAACGGCCGCGGGCGTCACCTGCGGCGGCAACCTGGCCGTGCTCGCAGCGTCAGCCGGCACGCCCACCAGCCGGCCCGCCAGCGGCGCCATCCTGCTGGTGGAGGACAAGGGCGAGGAGGACTACCGGCTGGACCGCATGCTCACCCAGCTGCGGCGGTCGGGTTATCTCGACGGAGTGGCCGGCCTGATCGCGGGGCAGTTCACGAACTGCGCGGAGCCCGCCAGGGTCGGGGAGATCCTCGCTGACCGGCTCGGCAGCCTGGGCGTGCCGATGATCACCGGGGCCAATGTCGGCCACGGTGGTTACTTTCAGACGTTCCCGGTCGGCGTGGCTGCTGAGCTCGACGCTGGCGCCCGCTCGCTGCGGCTGCTCGATCCGCCGCTGCGCTCTGCTGCTGCCGGTACGGGCGCCGGCTAGGTATGCGCGGGCGGCGGGCTGGCGCTGATCAGGGCGCGCGCCCTGGCGGCCCGGACGGCGTCGGAGAGCGTGGCGATGTCGTAGGCGCCGTGATGCCGCTTGCCGTTGATGAAGAACGTCGGCGTACCGGACACCCCGCTCAGGTCGGCCGAGTCGATGTCCCTCTCGATCGCGGGCCGGCCCCGTTGCGCAGGTCACGGACGAACCGTGGGACGTCGAGGCCGAGTTCGCCTGCGTACCGGACCAGGTCCTTAGCCGTCAGCGCGCCCTGGTGAGCGAGCAGGACCCCGTGCATGGGCCAGAACTTGCCCTGCAGCGCTGCGGCCTCCGAGGCCTCGGCCGCAAGCTCGGCGTGCGGGTGCACATCGGTGAGCGGCAGGTGCCGCCACACATAGCGCAGGTCACCGTAATCGGCCAGCAGTTCCCTGACGACAGGCTCAGCCTGGCCGCAGTACGGGCACTCGAAATCGGCGTACTCCACCAGCGTGACCGGAGACCGCGCAGGCCCGCGGATGTGATCGCGCTGCGGATCGACTGGCACCGCCAGGTCGGTGATCATTTCCGTGCTGCCGAGCAGCGCGCGGAGCCTGCGGCGCTTTGGCAGCAGCGCGGTAAGGCGGAAGACCAGCCAGGTGAGTATCGCCGCGCCGACGGCTGCGGACAGAACCCCCACCTTGGCCTCGGCCAGCGTGGTGCCGTGGAAGGCGAGGGTCGCGATCAGAATCGAGACGGTAAAGCCGTTGCCGGCGATCGTCCCGGCGCCGGTGACTGCCGCCCAGCCGACCGGCGGGGTGATCCGGCCCCGGCTGACCCGGGCCAGGAGCCAGGCTGCCCCCACCGTGCCGACTGGCTTGCCGACCACGTAGCCCAGCAGGATCCCGAGCGTGACCGGTGAGCTGTAGGCATGCGCCAGGAAGCTGCCGCTGACGGCGATGCCAACGTTGGCCAGGGCGAACAGCGGCACGATCAGGTAGCTGCTCCACGGATGGTAGATCTGCTGCAGCCGGTCGTTGGGCGAGATCGCCGTCCGCACGCTCTCCCGCGCGTCGCGCGCCAGCTCGGGGGTGGGCTGCTCGCGGAACTGCCGGAACGTCTCGGAGGCCTGCTCCAGGTCGCTGCGCGCCGCCGGGTACGCGAGCGCGAGCAGCCCCATCACCAGGCCGACGATGACCGGGTCGATGCCCGACTTGAAGAACGCGATCCAGGCGAGCACGCCCAGGATCAGGTAGACGGCCCCATTGCGGAGACGGCGCTGCCTGGCCACGACCACAAGGGCGAGCAGGGCGAGGCCGACGGCCAGCGGGATGACAGCGATGCGGTCGCTGAAGAAAACTGCGATGACGACGATTCCGGCGACATCGTCGACCAGCGCAAAGGTGAGCAGGTAAGTGCGGACACGGTCGGGGATGCCGGTTCCGACGAGGGCAAGCACGCCGAGCGCGAATGCGGTGTCAGTCGACATGGCCGTGCCCCAGCCCCTGGCGGACGGCTGGCCGAGGTTGATCAGCAGGTAGATCGCGACCGGGACGGCCATCCCGCCGAGGGCCACGACGACGGGCAGCACGAGCCGCCGTCGCTCGCGCAGCTCGCCCATGTCGTACTCACGGCGTGCCTCCAGGCCGGCCACCAGGAAGAAGAACGCCATCAGGCCCGAGTTGACCCAGCCCTGCCAGGTATCGGCGAGGCTGTGTGAGCCGGACCTGATCACCAGCTCGGTATGCCAGGTAGCTGCGTAGCCGGGCGAGTCGACGTTCGCCCAGACAAGCGCAGCGATCGTGGCAGCCAGCAGAATCGCCGAGCTGCCCGTCTCGGTGCGCAGGAAGCGTCGCAGGGGAGTCTGCAGGCTTGTAGCCCACACGGTGCTCAGGGAGAACTGGGTGGCGTCACTGGCGCCAGACTCAGCCATAGCTGATTGTCTCGTGTCCCCGTAATCGCCTCGCGACTGAGTCTGCGCGGGGCCGCCAGTTCATGCCATGGTTTGACTTTTGCAAATGTAAAGCATAATTTTCCGTCCATCTCGCAAGAACAGGCCGTTAGCCCGATCTGCGCCGGGCGGAACAGGGTGATAAAGCTGGACGTGCCGTGGTTAGGCCGGCCAGCCTGCGTGCACTGGCCAGATCGAGCCTGCGGCCCGCGCCTGGCATCCTGGCGGCCGTGATCGCGGTGGCGGCCGTGGCGCTCGCGCCGGCGGCGATCAGCGGCGACGTTAACCCGGTATCGGCGGCCGCCGTGAGCCCGCAGCAAGCCGGGGCAGCCGAGCTGATGCTGAGCTACAACCCGAGAACCGGACTGATCGGCACCAGCTGGTGGCAGGCCGCAGTCGCCCTGACAACGGTGGAGACCTACCAGCAGGCAGCCGGCGATACGGAGTACAGCTTCGCCATCAGGGAAGCCTTCACCCGCAACCGGTCGGGCAGCTTCGAGAACCAGGCCGACGACGACACCAGCTGGTGGGGCCTGGCCTGGCTGCAGGCCTACGACATCACCCACGACAAGCAGTACCTGGCGATGGCGGAGACCGACGCCGACTACGTCCACGAGGACTGGGACAGCACGTGCGGCGGCGGAGTGTGGTGGCTGAGAAGCCCGCGGGTATACAAGAACGCGATCGCCAACGAGCTTTTCCTCGAGCTGACTGCATGGCTGCACAACAGCATCCGCGGTGACACGAAATACCTGAGCTGGGCTGTGGCCGAATGGACCTGGTTCAAGGGCAGCGGGATGATCAACCGGAGTCACCTGATCAACGACGGCCTCACCGGCAACTGCGCGAACAACCACCAGACCACCTGGACCTACAACCAGGGCGTGATCCTGGCCGGACTGGCCCAGCTGTACAAGGCGACGGGCGACTCCCGGCTGCTGACCGAGGCCGAACGCATCGCGCGGGCGGCGGTGAGCCATCTCACCGTCGGCGGCGTGCTGCAGGAGCCCTGCCCGGCAGCGGGCTGCGTCAGCAGCACCGACAAGGACCCCGAGTCGTTCAAGGGAATCTTCGTGCGGAGCCTGAAGGTGCTGGCTGTCACGGCCGGGACCAGCCAGTTCAACTCGTTCTTCACCAGGCAGGCGCAGTCCATCGAAGCCAGCAACGCCGGTACAGCGCACCAGCTCGGGATGTTCTGGGCGGGGCCGGTGGCCGACCAGTCGTCGTTCTCTCAGGCGAGCGCCGAGGACGCACTCGTGGCCGCGATCAACCTGCCCTGACGGCCGGGTCGGCAAGGTCACCGAATAGCTCAGTGAACCGGGCCAGGTCCCGGGTGCTCACGGGCCTGCCTGCGGCCGCTGCTTCCTGCGCTAGGAGGCGACGCAAATATTCGCTGCGGGAGAGTCCGAGGCGCCCCGCGCGGGCGTCAACAGCGGCGAGGACATCGTCAGGCACATCACGGATCAGCACGTCAGTCATGCGCAACCTCCCGTCTACGTCCCATGATCGCGCGTTGCCGCCGCCATCGCAGTATCCATGGTGCCTCGAACGACCCCACTTCGATCCATGTCCACGTCAAGTCCAGCAAGGCCGGCGAGCAGGTCTATGTGGCCTGGGACGTCACTTGTGCGAAAGGGAGTGGCGCCGGCAGCAAATCGGGCAGCTTTACGGCCAACACGGTCGTGAACAGGAAGATCAAGATGCCATACACCCGGCCCGATTACTGCATTGTCTCCGCCGACGCCCAGCTGCAGAAAGGCGGCAGCTGGATTGAGGTCTACATCAGCTACTGGACCTAGGCGAAGGCCTTCGTCTCAGGGTGACGAGTCCCGCCGCTAACGAGGAGCCCTGACGGACGGGGTTGACGTCCCGGCCGGGCGGGCGGACCCTGGCCGGGTGACTGCGACGCCTGATCACGTACTGCGCAACCGGGCGGCCTGGGACCGCTGGGCCGCCGACTACGCGGGTCCGGGTCTGCGCAACTGGGAGGCGCAGGACCCGACGTGGGGCATCTGGAGCGTCGCCGAGGAGCAGCTGGGTGTCCTGCCACCTGAGCTGGCTGGCCTGGACAGCATCGAGCTGGGCTGCGGCACCGGGTACGTCTCGGCCTGGCTCGCGCGGCGCGGCGCACGGCCGGTCGGCCTGGACAACTCGGCAGCGCAGCTTGGAACCGCCCGGCTGCTGCAGGACAGGTTCGGGCTCCCGTTCCCGCTCATCCATGCCAGTGCAGAGCACGCACCATTCGCGGATGACAGCTTTGACCTGGCGATTTCCGAGTACGGCGCGAGCATCTGGTGCGATCCGTACGCCTGGATCCCAGAGGCGGCGAGGATGCTGCGCCCTGGCGGGCAGCTGATCTTCCTCGTCAATGCAATTCAGCTCATCCTTACCTGCCCCGACGAGGATGACCTGCCCGCCACTGACCGGCTGCTGCGGCCCTACTTCGGCATGCACCGCTTCCAGTGGATCGGCACAGACTCGGTGGAGTTTCACATCGGCCATGGCGACATGATCAGGCTCCTGCGCGGCTGCGGGCTCGAGGTTCAGGACCTCATCGAGATCCAGCCGCCGCCCGGTGCCAGCACCAGTCACCCGATTGCGACGATCGAGTGGGCACGGCAATGGCCTAGTGAGGAAATCTGGAAAGCCCGCATGCTCTGACGCGCCTCCGGCGCGAGAGCATGGCGGTACCGGCGCCGCGAGTGCGCCACGGAGGGAAGGAGCCCGCATTGACTGAGCCGACCGCGGCGCCCGCCGTCACTGGCATCCACCATTTCTCGCTGACTGTCTCCGATGTGGAGGCCAGCGCGCAGTGGTACCAGCGTGTCTTCGGGATGAACCGGGTACCGGTCGTCTTCCCGCACTACGGGGCAGAGGAGGAGGGCTACGCGGTGCTCCTCATGGATGCGCGTTCCGGGGTCGCGATCGGCCTGCACCACCACGACGCCAATCCCGGCGATCCGTTCGCCGAGAGCCGGACCGGGCTGGACCACAGCTCCTTCGGCGTCGCTGACCGCGACGCCCTGCAGGCATGGGCACGCTGGCTCGACGAGCTGGGTGTCGAGCATTCGGGCATCATCGACACCGACACGGCGCTCCCGTACTCGGTGATCGTGTTCAGGGATCCCGACAACATCCAGCTCGAGCTCTTCCACGCCGACGGCTAAGCGGCAGCCGAGCCCGCCACGGCGTCATCCGGGCGGAAGCGCACGCAGGTACCGGCTGACCAGCGCGTCAGTGAAGGATGCGGGAACGCCCTGCCGGGTCACCAGCACGCGGTAGTAGACGGGCCCGGCGAGCTGGTCGATGGCCAGGTCGATATCGCAGTCGCCGGCGAGCTCGCCGCGCTGCTGCGCGCGCTGGAAGGGCTGGCGGTCGCGGTCGCGCTGGCGGTCGATGATCTCGGCCTGGAACCGGGCAGCGACCGCCTCGGCGTGCTGGGCCTGCCCGGCCAGTGCGCGGAACACCGCGCCGGAATCAGTCGTCGTGAGGAAAGCGGCAAGCTGGCCCAGCTGGTCGCGCAGGTCGCTGCCCAGGTCCCCGTGGTCGGTCGGGGTGAAGAACTCATCGGCGTCGACGATGAACGCGTCGAAGAGGATGTCGCTCTTGGAATCCCACCAGCGGTAGATGGTCTGCTTGGCGACCCCGGCGCGGGCGGCGATGCCCTCGATGGTCAGGTCAGCGAAGCCGCGCTCGGCGAGGAGGTCGTCAGCGGCTTCCAGCACGGCCAGGCGAGCTTCCTCGCTCCGCCGGTGCCTGTTGCCATGATGGCGGGGCGAATCCGTAGCCGGGACCGTCATGCCCGCCAGGATAGCCGGGCACCTTGCGTAGACGCAACGTTGCGTCTACGTTAGATTCATGACGAACTCACTCGCAGCGCCTCAGGTCAGCAGCACCCTTGCCCGGATGTTCGCCGAAGCCGCGCGCGACGGCGAGCATGCGCCGCCGCCGCCGCCCGGGCTGTCGTCCTGGGACGAGGCGCCGGCCCGCGACCGCTCCACTGCCTTGCAGGACTTCTACATCCCCATCTCGGCCGAGGCGGGCCAGCTCCTGTACGCCCTCGTCCGGGCGATCCGCCCGCAGACAGTCGTGGAGTTCGGCACGTCGTTCGGCATCTCGACGATCTACCTCGCCGCCGCGGTCACCGACAACAGGGCCGGCCGGGTCGTGACCACCGAGCTCAGCGAGCGCAAGGTCAAGGCAGCCCAGTCCAATCTGCAGCAGACCGGACTTGACGGGGCGGTGACCATCCTTGAAGGGGATGCGCTGGAGACCCTGGCTGACCTTCCGGGACCGATCGAAGTCGTGCTGCTCGACGGCTGGAAGAATCTCTGCCTGCCGGTCCTGCGGCTGCTGGAGCCGAAGCTCGCGCCCGGAGCGCTCGTCGCCGCCGACGACAACAGCCACGCCGGCATGGCCGGTTACCTCGAGTACATCAGGGACCCGGCTAACGGCTACGTCACCGTGTCCTTCCCGGTCGAGGACGGCGTCGAGATCAGCTCCTGGACCGGGCGGTAACGCGGTCGCCGGTCCATTCCATCGGCCGCCTGCGGCGGCGATGCGAGAATCCCGGCTCGGCCCTGTTAGCGTCCAGCCGCATTATCAAGACATCCTCATCCGAAAGGCGACCTCACCGGGGCGGCGAGGGACGCGCTGCGCCAGCTCGGCTACGGCAATATTCAGATCGACGAGAGCGCCTACGTCTGCGGCAGTAAATCGACGAGAGCGCCTACGTCTGCGGCAGTAAGGGGCCCGTCATCCTGATGTCGCTGTACACCGCGAACGGCGCGGCGATCATGCAGACGGTGGTGGCGTGCGCTGCGGGCGAGTCTTCCGGTCAGCAGCAACTTGCCAGCGAGGATGCGAGTGCCTTTATAGCGCTTGCCTCGAGCATTCACGGCCTGTAGCCCGCAATCGCATTTCCCTGGGGAGGGTCTCATCATGATCTTTTATGACGGCATGTACTGGTCCTGGGGCCCGTACGATCTGCCTCCCGACGGGGATTTTGACATCAGTGACATTCTCGGGAGCGCGCAGTCTGCGCTGCAGATGATGAACTTCGGCGACATCAAGACGTTCGACTCCGGCATTAACTCGTCGGTATGCGGTAACAAGGGCAGCAGCATCGTGGTGGCCATGTACACCTGGAACGGGGGCAACTCGTTCACGCAGGTTCTGGTCGGCGCCTCGGCCGGGACCGCAGATGATCAGGTGCAGGCCGCGGGGCAGGATGTCGCCGAATTCGAGCAGAAGATGAAATCGATCGGCTGGCTCTAGCCAGCGGTCGCGAGCACGGCTGGCGGTCGCGGCATCCGGTTCCTATAGTCGGCTGCCATGGAAGCGATGCGAGGGCCGTGGATCGACGTGCATGCCCATCCGGGGCGCTGCTTCCTGGCCGGGCTGGCGCGCACTGACCCGCTGGCCGCGTGGCTGGGCGGCGAGGATGCGGCAGCAGCCCTGTCCGCTGCGCAGGAAGCGGGACTGACCGCCGTCACGCTCTCGACCGTCGCCGACCTGCGGGTGCTGGCACCGGACCCGGTCAGGGGACTGTCCGCGAGCCGTCAGTTCCGGCCGGGCGAGGCGTACCGCGATCACCGGCGGCAGCTGGACGGGATCAGCGAGGTCATCGCCGCGGCGGGCGCCCGGCTGGCCACGACCGCAGCCGACGTGGCGGCTGCGCAGGCCGACGGCAGGACCGGTGTCCTGATCGCCTGCGAGGGCGGCGACTTTCTGGAGGGCAGTCTTGAGCCGCTGGCGGAGGCGCGGGCCGCCGGAATGTCCTCGCTCGCGCTGGTGCACTACCGCGTCAACGAGATCGGCGACGTGCAGACGGAGGACCCTCGGCACCACGGGCTGACCGACTTCGGCCGCCAGGTCGTGGCCGAATGCAACCGCCTCGGCGTGATCGTCGACTGCGCGCACGCGACGTTCGAGACCACGCTCGACGTCCTGGCGGCATCGGATCAGCCGGTCATGATCTCGCACAGTCACCTCGACCACGCCGGCCGGCACCATCCCCGCTTGCTGAGCAGCGAGCACGCCCGGGCGGTCGCCTCCGCCGGCGGCCTGATCGGCGCCTGGCCGTCCGGAGTCACCAGCAGCAGCCTGGAGGACTTCGCTGCTGAGATCGTGCGGCTGGCTGAGCTCGTCGGCCCCGGCCACGTCGGAATCGGGACCGACCTGGACGCTAACTACAAGCCTGTCCTGCGCAGCTACGCCGACTACGCGACGCTGCCGCGGCTGCTGGCATCGCGCGGCGTGAGTGGTGCCGACATCGACAAGATCATGGGCGGGAACGCACTCACCCTCCTCCGCCGCGTCTCCGGCTAGCGCGGCCGTGGGAGCATCAGCTACCGTCCATCACGCCGCAGATGCGATGCCGCCGGCAGAAGAGGAACCCATGCGCCACCAAGCATTCCCGCCCGCCGGTCCCGCTAGCAGCTGCTTCCGGGCGCCTGCCCGATGAGCGCCGTCACGCCCCGCACGGCCAGGCGGATCTTCCGCGTCGCCGAGCCCATCCACGGGATGATCTACTTCACCCCGCACGGCGCGGATGCCTACGGCGCGGTCGGCATTACCCATCAGCGCATGACCTACTTCGCCTCGCGGTCGGCGGCGCTCGGCCCGGTGCCGGCCGAGGTGGTGATCGCGACGTTCTTCAACTTCAGCCCCGCGATCATCCGGCAGGTCATCCCGGCGGCCTGGGCCATCGCGTCACCCGCTCAGGTGCTGGCGGCCCGGCTGGATGCGGTCGACCGGTCGCTGCGGCAGGCCTGGGGCGCCGATGCGACCGGCCTGCAGGTACGGGAGGCCGCCGACCTCGCCCGCCGGGCGGCCGAGCGAGCCTGCACGCGTCCGCAGGGCCGCCCCTTGTTCGCCGGGCACGCGTCACTGCCGTGGCCCGCTGAGCCGCATCTGGTGCTGTGGCATGCGCAGTCACTGCTGCGCGAGTACCGCGGCGACGGCCACGTCGCGCTGTTGTTCACCGGTGGGCTCGACGGCCTCGGCGCCCTGATCACGCACGCTGCGACGGGCGCCATCCCGGCCGAGGCGCTGCGCGCGACCAGGGCCTGGACCGAGCCGGAGTGGGCGGCGGGAGCCGAGCGCCTGCGCGCCGAGGGCTGGCTCGCGGACGGTCCCGGTCTCGTCCTCACCGAGGACGGAGCGCGCCGCCGGCAGTCCATCGAGGACGGTACCGACGAACTGGCCGTGTACCCGTACGAGGCGATCGGCGAGGACGGCTGCGCGCGCCTCCGCGACCTCGCGGCGCCCCTGTCAGCAGCGGTCATGGCAGCGGACCTCGGGTTCCCGGCCGCCCTGACCGCCCGGTACACCGACGCCCGTTAACCCGGCGGCCGCGGCCCGGCCAGCCGCGGCGGGAGAAAATCTACACGGAAGGTATACCCTCAGTGTGTACGCCCGGTGTAGTGTGCTGCTCGTGACCGTCCCCCTCACGCTCCTTGGCCTGCTCGAGCGAGAGCCGAGCCACGGGTATGACCTCAAGCGCGACTATGACACCTACTTCGGCCGGGACAAGCCGCTGCCGTTCGGTCAGGTGTATGCGACCCTCGGGCGGCTCGCCCGGGACGGCAAGGTCGCGCCGGGCGACGCGGAGCCGGGCGCCGGGCCAGACCGCAAGCGCTACGCCATTACCGAGCAAGGTGCCAGCGAGTTCGACGCGTGGCTGAGCCAGCCGGTCGAGCCTGAGCCTCACCTGCAGACGGTGCTGTTCTCCAAGGTCGTGCTCGCGCTCATGCTCGGGCGTCCGGCCGAGGCCTACCTCGACACCCAGCGCGCCGCGCACATGCAGCGCATGCGGGAGCTGACCAGGGTCAAGCAGGACGGCGGCCTGATGGACAGGCTGCTGGCCGATCACGGGCTCTTCCACCTCGATGCCGATCTCCGGTGGATCGACGTGACCTCAGCCAGGCTGGGCGCGCTGGCGGAAATGGTGCGTGCGTCATGACGTCTGCAGATACCGCGCAGGTGAGAGGCGCCCGCAGCGTGATCGAGGCGCGGGAGGTGTACTGGTCGTTCGGCCGCACCCCGGCTCTCACCGGCGCGAGCCTGGCGGTGACACCGGGCGAGATCGTCGCGGTGATGGGGCCGAGCGGCTCGGGGAAGTCGACGCTGCTGTACTGCCTGGCCGGCATCCTCGCTCCGCCTCGCGGTGAGGTCTGGCTCGATGGCCGGCGGCTGGACACGCTGACCGACAGCAGGCGCTCGGAACTGCGCCGCTCGGAATTCGGCTTCGTGTTCCAGTTCGGCCAGCTGGTACCAGAGCTGACGGTCGCCGACAACATCGCGCTGCCGCTCCTGCTCGGCCGGGTCAGGCGGAAGGCCGCGTACGCCAGGGCCGCCGCGTGGCTGCCCCGTCTTGGCCTGGACGGGCTGGACGGCCGGCGGACCGGGGAACTGTCCGGGGGCCAGGCACAGCGAGTCGCCGTGGCGCGGGCGCTGGTGGCTCAGCCCAAGGTCGTATTCGCCGATGAGCCAACCGGGTCACTGGACACGCTGACCGGCGAGCTGGTCATGGAACTGCTCGTCGGCCTCGCGCGCGAGGAGCAGACGACCGTCGTGCTGGTGACGCACGACTCGCGTGTCGCCGCCTATGCCGACCGCCAGGTTGTCGTCCGCGACGGCAAGGTGGTCAGCCAGTCCGAGGTCGAGCTCGAGGCGGGCCGGTAATGTACCGGCTGGGCCTGCGTCTGACCCTGCGCAGCGGCAGAGAGCCATTCGTCCGGCTGCTTGTCACGGCCGCCGCGGTGGCAGTCGGCGTCGCGATCATGCTGGCCGTGCTGGCGGATTTCCACGCGTTCGAGGTCACGAACAACCGGCCGTCCTGGGAGACCACCCAGGGACAGCCCGTGGCCGCCGATCATGCGCCGGCGGCGCGCTCCGAGCTGTGGAACTACAGCAACGACATCTACGCGGGCCAGACCATCGAGCGACTTGACGTTGCCAGTCTCGGGCCGGGAGCGCCGGTGCCGCCCGGCATCAGCGCGCTGCCAGCCAGCGGCCAGTACTACGCCTCACCTGCGCTGGCGGCGCTGATCCGCACCGTGCCGCGCGACGAGCTCGGGGACCGGTTCGGGGGCAGGCTGGCCGGAACCATCGGGCGGCGGGCGCTGACCGGCCCGGATGAGCTAGTGATCTACATCGGCTGTGCGCCCTCGAAGCTCGCGGGCCTCCCGGCCACCATGGTCGTCGACCGGATCAACGCCGCGCCGGGGCGGCAGGTCTGGTCGAGCTACTTCCGGGACGCATTCATCGGCGGCGCCCTCGCCTTCCTGTTCCCGATTCTGATCCTGGTCGGCACGGCCACGCGGCTGGCCGCCGCCCGGCGCGAGGAGCGCTATGCGGCGCTGCGGCTCGTCGGCGCCACATCCGGCCAGATTGGCGTCATCGCGTCGGTCGATGCGCTGGCGAGCGCCCTTCTGGGCGCCGTCGCCGGCATCGGGATCTTCACCCTGCTGCAGCCTGCGCTCGCCGGCACCGCTATCACCAGCGCGCGGTACTTCGCGGCCGAGGTCACGCCCACGACCGCGGGCTATCTCATCGTCCTGCTGGGCGTCCCGGCCGCCGCGGTCATCTCGGCGCTGCTGTCGCTGGAGCGCGTGCGCATCTCGCCGCTCGGCGTCAGCCGCCGGGTCACGCCGCCGGAGCCCTCGGCCTGGCGGATCGCGCCGCTGCTGGCTGGCTTCGCCCTGCTGATCCTTGGACTGGCCCTGACCTCCAGGCAGGCGATCGGCGGGCCCGTCGTCCCCGGACTGCTCATCATCCTGATCGGCCTCGTCGTCGCCGGCCCGTGGCTGACGGCGCAGGCCGCGCGGCTCTTCGGCCGGATCACGACTGGCGCGCCGGCGCTGCTGGCGGCGAGGCGCCTGGCCGACAACCCGGTGGCTGCCTTCCGGTCCGTCCGGGGGATCGTGCTGGCCGTCTTCCTCGGCACTGTCCTGGCCGGCCTGCTGCCGGTCGTCGACTCCCTTGCCGCCACCCCGAGCGCGACAGCGCTGCACGACGTGCTGCTGGACGGGTTCACGTCCGCTCCGGTCTGCGGCAACGATGTCAACTGCAACGGAGCTGCCGGGCCCGGTGGCGCCCCGCCGGGAGCGACCGTCCTCCAGCGGCGCATCGCGGCGGAAGGGCTGCCCCCGCAGACCGCCGCGACACTGCTAGCCGGTCTGCGCGCGTTCCGGGGCGCCGTTGCGATTCCCGTCTACTCGCTGCCGCAGAGCCGGAGTCAGGGGAACCCGGGGCCGGGCAGTCCCGGCTCGGGCAGTCCCGGCTCGGGCAGTCCCGGCTCGGGCGGTCCCGGCTCGGGCGGTCCCGGCTCCGGCGGTCCCGGTTCCGGGCCCGGCGGTTTTGCCGGCAACGCCGTCATGAGCTGCGCCGGCCTGCGGGAACTGGCCGTACTCGGTCAGTGCGCGCCGGGCCGCGTGGCGGTCGCAGTCCCGGCCGGGAACCTGTTCGACGACAACCCGGAGTACAGCACCCAGCCGATCGCGAGCGCAGCGAGCCCGCCGGCGCCCGCCAGCTTCAGCGGCCTGAACCTGCAGGCGCTCCTCGTCAAGGTGAACGGACCCGCCACGCTGGAGCGCGTCCGCACCTACCTGGTGACCCACGTCACGCAGTCGGCGTCAGGAACCGCGCCGCGAACGTTCGGCGAGGCTGTCCAGGCCCGGGCGGGTGTTGCCGACACGGTCCAGCGGCTGGTCTACATCGCGGTCGTCCTGACGCTCATCGTGGCCGGGTGCAGCCTCGCCGTCGCGGTCGGCGGCAGCCTGATCGAGCGCAAGCGGCCGTTCACGCTGCTTCGCCTCACCGGGACACCGACGTCGGCGCTGTACCGGGTTGTCTTCCTGGAGTCGGTGCTGCCGCTCGCAGCCGCGACTGCCGTGGCGGCCGGCATCGCCTACGCCATCTCCGTCCTGACGGTCCGCACGATGGCGCCAGCCGGCACTCCGGTGCCCGTTCCCGGCCACGCCTACTTCCTGACCATGGGAGTGGGCCTGGCCGCCTCGCTCCTGGTCATCGCAGCCTCGCTGCCGCTTCTGGGCCGCATCACCGGACCGTCCGGCGTGCGCTTCGAATAGCCGGGCGGGCGGGATTGCGCGCCCGGCCGGTCCCCCCGATACCGCCAGCTTGGCGTAGCCTCAGAGCATGACCACGCTGACGCTGGAGCAGATAGCCGCGAAGATCGCGACCGCGGAGGCTGGCCTGGCCGCAGCGGCCACGCAGTACGACCGCAACGCGTTCACCCAGATCCGCGACGGATACGTCCGGTACGCCGCGGAGCGGACGAAGCTGATAGCCGCGGCTGCTGCCGCGGACGCTCCGGCCGCCGACTGACCGCGCGCAGCAGGGCCGGCGGCTAGCGGGCCGATATCCGGCTAGCGCAGGGACAGTCCGGCTAGCGCAGGCGGTCCGGCTAGCGCAGGGACAGGGCGGCGAGCGCCGCGTTGACGATGGAGCCTGCGTCGAGGTCGTGCGCGCGGTACAGGTCGGCGACCGAGCCGGACTGGCCGAAGGTGTCGACGCCGAGGCTGACCGCCGGGACGCCGAGCGCGGAGCCGAGCCAGCTCATCGTGTGCGACGCGGCGTCATGCGCGGTCACGACCGGCGCCCGGTCCGGGAACGCGCTGCGGAGCGCGCCGGCGATGGACGGTGCCGTCGCGGTCCGCACGCCCTGGCGCAGCGTCCGCTGCCAGGCCCGGTACAGCCGGTCGGCGGAGGTGACGTCGACGACCGTTGCCGCGACGCCCTCGTCGGCCAGCTCTGCCGCCGCCTGGAGCACTTCCGGCAGGACCGCGCCGCAGCCGACGAGGTACACCGGGGGAGCGCCCGCCGCCGCTTCCTCGGCCGCGTCGACCAGCCGGTAGGCGCCGGCGAGAACCTGCCGGCGCAGGATCGCGTCGCCGAGGCGCTCGCGAGCGGCCTGGAACGGGGCCTGGTCGATTCCGCGGGTGGTGAGCCGGAAGTAGTAGGACCCGGTCTCGGGCGGCTCGCCGCCGCCACCGGGCGCGCCCGGCTGGATGACGCCGGGCCTGGTGGCGGCCGCCCCGGCCCGCGCGACTGACTGCAGCGCCCCGCACAGCAGCCAGTCCAGCGCGACGCCGTAGGCAGGCTCGATGAACGTCACGTTCGGCAGCTCGATCCCGACCGAGGCGGTGATCGTCGACTGGTGCGCGCCGCCCTCGGGGGCCAGCGTGACACCGGACGGGGTGCCGGCCACGATGAACCGCGCGCCCGAGTACACCGAGTAGATGAAGGCGTCCAGGCCGCGCAGGACGAACGGGTCGTAGACCGTGCCGACCGGCAGCAGCGGCTGATCGGACAGGTCCCAGGTGAGCCCGAGCTGGCCGAGGAGCAGGAACAGGTTCATCTCGCTGATGCCGAGCTCGATGTGCTGGCCGTCGGGTCCCTCGGCCCACTTCAGCACCGGGTCCTCGCTCCAGGCCCGCCGCGGCACGGGTGAGAACACGCCGGTCCGGTTGATGAACCCGGCCAGGTTCGTCGACGTCGCCACGTCCGGCGCGGTCGTGACCAGGTAGGGAGCCACGGACTCCGACCGGGACAGGTCGACCAGGATCCGGCCGAACGCCTCCTGGGTCGAGATGGGACGGGCCGCGCGCAGGCCGGTGGCATCGGGGACGACGACCTCGTTCCCGGCATGGGACGCCGGTGCCCTGGCCAGGTGCTCGCGGCGGGCGGCAGCCCACTGCCCGGCCGGTGTCATCGGGTCAAGCCGGTCCCACTCGGTCGCGGCGGTCAGCCCCAGCCGGCCGCGCATCTGGTCGACCTGATCGGTCGACAGCAGCGCGGAGTGATTGCGCGGGTTGCCGGCGATCGGCAGCCCCCAGCCCTTGATCGTGTAGGCGAACAGGACGCTGGGCCGGTCCTTCTCGGCGTCGCACTGCGCGAACGCGGCCAGCAGCGAGCCCAGGTCGTGCCCGGCCAGGTCGGTGACCAGCGGCGCCAGCTCGGAGTCGGGGATGCCGGCGCAGAACTGCTGCACCGCCGGGGGCGCTCCGTCGAGAAAGCGCTCTCGGACGGCGGCCGGGTCCAGGCCGAACAGCGACTGGTAGTGCTCGTTCGGCATCGCGTCGATCCAGTCCCGCAGGGCGTCGCCGCCCGGCCGGGCGAACGCCTGCTGCAGCGCCTGCCCGTACTTGGCCTCGACGACGTGCCAGCCGGCGGCGCTGAACTGCTGTTCCCACTGCGCGATGCGCACGCCGGGAACGACCCGGTCCAGGGACTGGCGGTTGACGTCGACGATCCACAGCACGTCGCCCAGCCCGTCGGTCGCGGGGTCGGCGACCGCCTCCCAGATGTTTCCCTCGTCCAGCTCGGCGTCGCCGATCAGCGCGATGAACCGGCTGCGCGGCCGCGCGCCGAAATGCGCGTCGACGTAGCGGCGGGCGGCCGCGGCGAACAGGGGAGCGGCAGCGCCGAGGCCAACCGAACCGGTGGAGAAGTCGACGCCGTCGGGGTCCTTCGTGCGGCTCGGGTAGGACTGCAGGCCGCCGAACGCCCGCAGCGTGGTCAGGTACGAGCGGTCCAGGTTGCCCAGCAGGTACTGCACCGCATGGAAGACAGGCGAGGCATGCGGTTTCACGCTGACCCGGTCCGGCGCGTCCAGCCAGGCGAAGTACAGCGCGGTCATCACCGTGACCAGGCTCGCACTGGAGGCCTGGTGACCGCCGACCTTGACGCCGTCGCCGGTCTCCCGGTCGTGGTTCGCCGCATCGATGATCCGGGTGGCGAGCCACAGCACCCGCTGCTGGATCTCGGCGAGGACCGCCGGGTCGTATCCGCCGCCGGCTGCGTCCGGTGCGCCGGCGCTCCCGGTTCCTGGCGCCTCCGGTGTCCCGGCCGGGGCGGAAATCGTCTCGTCCATGCTGGTTGGCTCCTGGCGTGCTGGGGCGCCTGCGGACTTCATCGTCCGCCCGTCGCGCCGGTGCTGCAACGCTAGCCGACCGGCCGCGGCGGTTCCGTCCCGGTCTGTAACACCCCCCTTCGGGCGGGAACGCGCAGTCCTTCGCCGCGGACCCTTGACGGCTCGTGCTGGCGGGGTTAGCGTCACGGGCGAATCAAATAGGAAAGTTTCCTATTTGATTCGCGAACGGCGACCCCAGCCGCGCGGCGCCCGCTCCCGCGCGGCCGGCCGCGATGCCCGTGTCCGCCCTTCCGCTCCGAGTCAAGGGAACCGCGCATGAGACGACTCACCCCCCTGCTGGCAGTGCTGACCACCGTGACCGCGGCCGTGGTCACGCTCGGATTCACCGCCGCCGGCGCGAGCGCCGCGGTGCCGGCCGGCCACCACGGCTCAGGCCCGGCCGCGAGGCCGCTGCCGTACCAGGTGTTCGCTCCCTACTACGAGACCTACGACACCAGCGGCGACCTGGCCGCCCAGTCACAGCAGTCGGGCGCGCGCTTCCTGTCGCTGGCGTTCCTGGAGACGGCCGCGGCCGGCTCATGCACGGCGTACTGGAACGGCGACACTACCGAGCCGATCGCGCCTGCGACGCTCGGCACCGACATCGCCGCGATCCAGCAACGGGGCGGGAATGTCATCCCGTCGTTCGGCGGCTATACCGCGGACACCACGGACACCGACATCGCCGACAGCTGCACGAGCGTCCCGGCAATCGCGCAGGTCTACGAGAGCCTGATCACCACGTACAACGTTCCGCGCATCGACCTGGACGTCGAGGCGGACTCGCTGACCAACACGGCCGGGATCAACCGGCGCAACGAGGCCATCGCGATGACCGAGGCGTGGGCGGCGGCGCACCACAGGCGGATCCAGTTCTCCTACACGCTGCCGACGTTCCCGACTGGCCTGACCGCCTCCGGCCTCGCCGTGCTGCAGAACGCGGTCGCGGACGGCGCGCGGATCTCTACCGTGAACCTGCTGACCTTCGACTATTACCTGGGCACGCAGCAGGACATGGTCGCTGACACCGAGAGCGCCGCGGCCGGGCTGTACTCCCAGCTGCAGTCGCTCTACCCGGCGGCTACCTCGCGCCAGCTGTGGCACATGATCGGCGTCACCGAGATGCCCGGCATCGACGACTACGGCCCGGACGAGACGTTCTCCACGGCTGACGCGGTCACGGTGCTGCTCTGGGCACAGCAGCAGGGGATCGGGCTGATCTCGTTCTGGGCGCTCCAGCGCGACAACGGCGGCTGCCCGGGAACGAAGGGCGCTGGCACCTGCTCGGGAGTGGCGCAGCCGGACTGGTACTTCAGCCACGTGTTCGAGCACTTCACCCGCTGAGACCGGAGGCCGCCGCACACCCTGGCAGCTTGCCGGCAGGAAGCCGTCAGGGTGTGCGGCTGGGCCCGCGTCAGCCGCGCGGGCGCTCGTCGCGGACGATGTCCAGCAGTGCGCTGGACCGCGCCCGGAACCGGTCGAAGTGACCGCGGATGACGTCCAGGCGCTCGCGGAGCTGATCCAGGTCGGAGACGTCGAGGTGCAGGCGAGCGCCGTTCGGGCCGTGCCAGTCAAACTGGCGCGTGCCGGGGCCGGAGCCGTCGTCATCGTCGCCTGACCCGTCGTCGTCCTCGTCGGCCATCTCCCTCGCCTCGTCGATCAGTTCCTCTGCCTCGTCGACCAGTTCCTGTGCCTCGTCCGCGAGCTCGCCGGCCTCATCAGCCAGTTCCTGCACCTCGTCGGCGCGCTCCTGTACCTCGTCGGCCTCATCCTGGACCTGGTCAGCTGCCTCCTGCGCGAGGTCGGCCTGCTCCTGGGCCCGGTCCGCCCGTTCCTGCGCCAGGTCCGCCTGCTGCCGTGCCTGCTCACGCTCAGCCGCGCTGCCCGAGCGCCCGGCCCGGTCAGCCTCGCGCCGCGCCGCACGGGCGTCGTGCTGCGCGGCACTGGCGGCCTCGTGGGCATGGTCGGCCGCGGCCCGGGCCCGTTCCACCCGCTGCTGCGCACGGTCGGCGAGGCGCTGCGCGCGCTCGGCGCCGCGTTCTGCCTCCGCTGCCCGCTGCCGAGCCCGGTCCGCCTGCTCCCGCACCCGGTCGGCCTGCTCCTGAGCGCGGATCTCGGCGGACGGAGGGGCGGCGTCCTCCAGGCGGGGAGCGCCGGGCCAGCCGGGGCGCGGCAGTCCGCCGTGCAGGGGAGCCCAGTCGGCACCCAACGGGGGCACCGGCGGCACAGGCGGGACCGAAGACACGGGCGGCACCGAAGACACGGGCGGCACCGGCGGCACTGGGGGGACAGGCGGCACCAGGGGGACCGGCGGCACCGAAGACACGGGCGGCACCGGCGGCACCGGCGGCGCTCCGGCCGGCTCCGGGCCGCCCGGTCCCGCGTCTGCAGGCGCGCCCGCAGTTAGGACGTCAGCAGAGATGGGATCGCCGGGCCGGAAGCCCGGCGCAGCCTGGAAAACGGCCCGCCGGGCGACGTTATACGGCTCGCCGGTCTCGGCCATGCGCTGTCGGATAGCGAATTTAAGTGCCTTCTCGCGAGTCATGATCATCTCTTCCTCGGCGAGTCTGCCCGCGTCTGCCCGCCAGGATGAATGACATGACAGAAGAACGCACCCGAGTCGTGGACCCTTGTCCTCGTCGCCCTGCCGGCGCGGGCCGGATCAGAAGCTCGGAAGCGGGCAGGGAGTGCACTGCCACTGGCGGCAGATTACCTCGGCCGCCCCGGATCACGCCACATCTGGCGCCGGCCAGAGGACGCGGGCCGTCCGGAAATTTTGTTGGTCGTCCAACAAAATCGGCCCCGGACGCTGACACTCACCGCTGGCGTCGGTTAGTATTCGTAGGTCATGCGGCGCTTCGTATTCATCCTTAGCAGCCGTAGCGGGACCTGATCAGGGCAGGCCGGCGACCCGCTACGGGGGTGAGGCGCTGGCCGCATTGGATTCCTGGTTCCGCTCGCTTTCCGTTGCCCGCCTCGTAGCTCTGTGAGCTCGGCCCGGCACGCACAACGCGAGCAGACACGGCACCCAGCGCGCCCCGACCAGCCGGAACACACGGTTTCGCCTCAGCTGGCCTGCCTGACAAGCAACGTTGTGCCGCGAGGAGAGACCGCAGATGTCCAGGACAAGCCAGACCGCAGCCCCCGCCATGACCGAATCTGAGGCTCGCGCCCGGCAGCGCGCGCAGGAGGCCGTTCAGGAGGCGATGGACCGCCGTGACAACGGCGGCGACGGGGCGACGGCAACCGACAACTGAAACGGCGCGCGGCGGGGTGCTGCCCGCGCCTCGCCGCGCACCAGAGCATTGGCCCCGCACCACACTGAAACCGGAGGAACGCCAGTCATGAACGCCAGTTCGGAGCCCGAGCTTAACTTCGACATTCACACCAGCAGCTCTGCAGTTCCCGCGGATCAGCGGGCACAGATGCTGGCAGCTCCGGGATTCGGCAGCGTATTCACCGACCACATGGCGACGATCCGGTGGACCGAGGGGCAGGGCTGGCACGACGCGCGCATCGAGCCGTACGGGCCGATCACCCTTGACCCGGCCGCGCAGGTGTTCCACTACGGCCAGGAGATCTTCGAGGGCCTGAAGGCCTACACGCAGGCTGATGGCTCGGTCGCGGCATTCCGGCCCCAGGCCAACGCGGCGCGCTTCAACCGCTCCGCCGCCCGGCTGGCGATGCCGCAGCTGCCCGAGCAGCTGTTCGTCCGGGCGATCGAGCTGCTCGTCCGGCAGGACCGGGCCTGGGTTCCGACCGCCGACGGGCATAGCCTCTACCTGCGGCCGTTCATGATCGCGACGCAGATCGGCCTCGGCGTGAACAAGCCGTCGTCGTCGTACCTGTTCCTGCTGATCGCATCGCCGGTAGCTGGCTATTTCGGCGGCGAGATCAAGCCCGTTACCGTATGGCTCTCCGAGGATTACAGCCGGGCCGCCCCCGGCGGGACCGGCGAGGCCAAGTGCGGCGGCAACTACGCGGCCGCGTTCGCCGGCCAGCAGCAGGCCCTCGATCACGGCTGCGATCAGGTGGTATGGCTCGATGCCACAGAGCGTACGTATGTCGAGGAGATGGGCGGGATGAACATCTGGTTCGTCCACGGCTCCGGCTCCGGTGCGCGCATCGTGACCCCGGCCGCGACCGGATCGCTGCTGCACGGAATGACCCGCGACTCGCTGCTGAAGCTCGGGCCTGACCTGGGCGTTCCCGCCTCGGAAGCCAGGATCTCGGTGGCCGACTGGCGGGATGGCTGCGCGTCGGGGGAGATCACTGAGGTGTTTGCCTGCGGGACCGCGGCCGTCATCACGCCGATCGGCGGCGCCCGCAGCCCGCACGGCGACTGGACCGTAGGTGACGGTACCGCCGGGCCGGTGACCAGCATGCTGCGCAATGAGCTGGTCGGCATCCAGAACGGCCGCAAGCCTGATCGCTACGGCTGGATGCACGCGCTCGCCTGACCAGCAGCGCGATGACATGAGGCCGGCGCTCCCGCTGGGAGCGCCGGCCGCGTCCTGGCCGATTGCGGCACAGAAGCAGGCGCGGGGGAGGGTCAGGCCGGCTGACTCGGGGAAGGGCGTTCGGTAGCCAGAAGAATCAGCGGTCATAAATCGGGGGATTTGTGATGAGCAGCGGCTACTTCGGCCCAGACGGCTCCGGCTCCAGCCCGTTCGATGACTTCCTCGCCCGCCTCTACGGTGCGTCCGGAGGCCCGCTGCGGCCGGGTCAGCGCATCGACATTACCCAGCTGATGAGCGGTCCGGCCCGCGAGCTGTTCGCTGCGGCAGCATCCCAGGCGGCGCAGTGGGGCGATGCCGATCTGGACACCGAGCATCTGCTCTGGGCGGCGAGCACGCTGGAGCCGACGCGGACCTTGCTCGCCCGCGCGGGCGTGGATCCGGATGCGCTCGCCCGCAGCATCGCGGGTCAGCAGGACCAGGACCGCGGCCGCAGCAGACCACCGCAGCTGACGCCGGGAGCCAAGCGCGCGCTCCTCGACGCGCACCAGATCTCCCGCAGTCTCGGATCCAGCTACATCGGCCCCGAGCACATCCTGTTCGCGCTCGCGGTCAACCCGGAGTCGGCGGCCGGCCAGATGCTGGCGGCCGCCCGCCTGACCCCGGAGGCGCTGCAGGCCGCGCTGCTGGGCCAGGGCCAGGGCCGGCGCCCGCCCGGCTCGGGCGGGCGGTCAGACACGCCGACGCTGGATGAATTCGGCCGCGACCTGACCGCCCTGGCGCGCGAGGGCCGGATCGACCCGGTGATCGGCCGGGACGGCGAGATCGAGCAGACCATCGAGGTGCTGTCCCGCCGGGGCAAGAACAATCCGGTGCTGATCGGCGAGGCCGGCGTCGGGAAGACCGCGATCGTCGAGGGCCTCGCCCAGCACATCGTCAGTGACGAGGTCCCGCAGACGCTGAGCGGGAAGCGCGTCGTGCAGCTTGAGCTGTCCGGCGTGGTGGCCGGGACCCGGTACCGGGGCGACTTCGAGCAGCGGCTGAAGAGCATCATCGACGAGGTCCGGGAGCACAGCGACGAGCTGATCGTTTTCATCGATGAGCTGCACACGCTGGTGGGTGCCGGAGCGGGCGCTGAAGGCGGCATGGATGCCGGCAACATGGTCAAGCCGGCGCTCGCCCGCGGCGAGCTGCATGTGGTCGGCGCCACCACGCTGGATGAGTACCGCAAGAGCATCGAGAAGGATGCCGCGCTGGCCCGGCGGTTCCAGCCGATCCTGGTGCCGGAGCCGACGCCCGAGGACGCGATCGAGATACTCCGGGGGCTGCGGGACCGCTACGAGGCGCACCATCAGGTCCGCTACGCCGACGACGCGCTCGTCGCGGCCGTCGAGATGTCCGACCGCTACATCACCGACAGGTACCTGCCCGACAAGGCGATCGACCTCATCGACCAGTCCGGCGCCCGGGTCCGGCTGCGGGTCAAGACGCCGGGCATCGACCTGCGCGACCTCGAGCGGCAGGCCGAGGAGCTGAGCCGCGACAAGGATCAGGCGGTCGCCAGCGAGCAGTACGAGCAGGCCTCGAAGATCCGTGATCAGATCGAGGAGCTCCGCCGCCAGATCGAGCAGCTCGGCCAGGACGAGAGCGTGGCGCCGGTTGTCGGCGTCAGCGACATTGCCGAGGTCGTCTCCCGCGCTACCGGCGTGCCCGTCCAGCAGCTCACCACGGAGGAGAAGGACCGCCTGCTCGGGCTGGAACGGTACCTGCACGAGCGGGTCATCGGCCAGGACGAGGCAGTGAGCGCGGTCGCCGAGGCGGTCCGCCGGTCGCGAGCGGGGCTCGGCGACCCGAACCGGCCTGTCGGCAGCTTCCTGTTCCTCGGGCCGACCGGCGTCGGCAAGACCGAGCTGGCGCGCGCGCTCACCGAGGCGCTGTTCGGCGCGGACAGCAGGATGATCCGGCTCGACATGAGCGAGTTCCAGGAGCGGCACACGGTCAGCCGCCTCGTCGGAGCCCCACCCGGCTACGTGGGTTACGAGGACGCCGGCCAGCTGACCGAGGCCGTCCGCCGGCGGCCGTACTCGGTGGTGCTTCTCGATGAGATCGAGAAGGCCAACCCGGATGTGTTCAATATCCTGCTGCAGGTTCTCGAGGACGGCCGCCTGACGGACGGCCAGGGCAGGACCGTGGACTTCAGGAACACGGTCCTGATCATGACCAGCAACCTGGGCTCTGACCTCATCACCAGGAAGGGCGCGGTGCTGGGGTTCGCCGGCGATCAGGCGAGCTCGCAGGCGGGTCAGCAGGACCAGCTGCAGGACCAGCTGATGCGCCGCCTCAGGGAATCGTTCCGGCCCGAGTTCCTGAACCGGATCGACGAGATCATCGTCTTCAGCCAGCTCAGTCAGGATGAGCTGCGCCAGATCACCAGCCTGCAGCTGGAAGGCACCCGCCGGCGCCTGCACGCTCAGGGCGTCTCCCTGCACTTCACCGAGGCCGCCATCGACTGGATCGCCGAGCACGGCCATCAGCCTGAGTTCGGGGCCAGGCCGATGCGGCGCACGATCCAGCGTGAGGTTGATAACCAGCTGTCGCGGATGCTGCTGGACGGGCAGATCGCCACCGGGCAGGACGTCACCGTCGACGTCCGGGACGGGCAGCTGGCCTTCGAGCCCCAGGTGCAGCACGCCGGGGTGTGAGGTGAACGCCGCGGCTGACGGCGTCTACAGGGCGGCCGGGAGGCCGAAGCGGGCGAAGACGTCTGCACCTCCGGAATCCGGGCCGCGGGCATCCGCGGCGGGCGGGCGGCCGTGGGCGGCCGGCGTCAGGAAGCCGGTCACTGCGGCGATCTTCGTTCCGGACATGGTCAGGACGTCGATCACGGCCGGGACGAAGGCACGCCGGCCGGCGTCGTAGAGGTAGCCGGCTACGGCGAGCTGGCCGTTCGCGGATGCCGGAAGGTGCTTCCAGCGCTCGGTCAGCGGCCATCGCACCAGGAACTCCCTGATGTGCTCGTGACCGGAGAACCAGGTGGGGATCGGCGGCATCGACCAGGTCGCGTCATGCGTCAGCATGCTGATGAGGGCATCCGCGTCGCCGCGCTCAAGAGCGCTGGAGTAACGCTCGACGATGACCCGGACGCGCTCGTCGCCGATGGCCTGCACCGCCGTCTGCTGAGTGACTGCCGGCAGCCTCCGCCGGATTCTGGCGCGGGCGCGCTGCAGGGTGCTTGTCACCGCAGCCGGGGTGGTGCTCAGCTGGATCGCGATCTCCGCGGCGGAGAATCCGAGTACCTCGCGCAGGAGGAACACGGCCCGCGGCACCGGCGGCAGCAGCTGAAGCGCGACCACGAACGCGAGCTCGATGCTCTCCCTGTGCTCGTACCGTGCCTCGGGCGACAGCGCCGCGGGCCCGGGGAACAGCCGGTCGGGGAACGGCTCGAGCCAGGCCAGGTCGCCGGCCGGCTCGGCCAGCGTGGCGCCGGGGACAGCAGCCGGGCTGAAGTCGACCGGGAGCTCGCGCCGCGCCCGCTGCCGGGCGACATCCAGGGCGGCGTTGGTGACGATCGCGTACAGCCAGGACCGGAGTGAGCTGCGGCCCTGGAAGCCAGGCAGCCCGCGCCAGGCGCGCAGCAGCGCGTCCTGGAGCGCGTCCTCGGCATCGTGGAGCGAGCCGAGCATGCGGTAACAGTGCGCGCGCAGCTCGGAGTGGTATCCGGCGACGAGCGCGTCGAAGGCACTGTCGTCACCAGCCGCCGCTGCGGCCAGAAGCGCCGGCTCGTCCGTGACCGCCGGCCCGCCCTGATTCACGTGCCAACGCTAGCGCGTCCCGGCTTTCTGGCCGCCCGGCTGACTTATGCCATGCCGAGATAGGTGGTCACCGCGAACATTTCATCCGTTTCAGCGTCCCAGGAGGTGATTTACATGGATTTGAGCAATTCTGAAGTCACCGAACGGATGAAAAGTCAACCTCGGTTGACAACTAACCGGACATATCACCTTGCACGCCCGCAGAATGCGGCGGCATGCAACGCAGTCCTTCGGCAAGCGGTATGCGCCGATGCCGGACCGGATCGGGGCGGATCGGGCCTGGCCGCAGGTGAGCGGACTTGGCAGACTGAGGATGGCAGGCGACGACCCGGCCGTTGACTCAGCGCGTGCGCCGCGCAGCCCGGCCCCGGCTGCGGTTAGCGTTACTGTCGATGGGGATTGTCGGATTCGTGATCCGGGCCTCACGCGGCCTGGTCGATAAAGGCTGGAGGCGCATCCGGTGGGCTGCGAGATTTCCTGGTTCGCTCCGCTGTGCGACGACGACTACGAGTTCCTCGGCGTGCCTGACCCCGCGCTGACGTCCAGCTGGGAGCACTGCCGGGGAGTCGCGCTGCGGGCGGAGGAGGCCGGATTCGACAATCTGCTGCTGCCGTCGAACTACAGCACCGGCATCGACTCGGTGGCGTTCGCGGCCGGGGTGGCCCCGCTGCTGCGCCGCCTTCAGCTACTGGCCGCGGTCCGGATGGGGGAGATGTGGCCGCCGCAGCTGGCACGCCAGCTGGCGACGATCGACGAGATGCTCGGCGGCCGCCTGACCATCAACATCATCTCGTCCGACCTTCCCGGCGAGCAGCTTGAGTCCGCGCCGCGCTACCGTCGCACTCTGGAAATCATGCACGTGCTGCGCGACCTGCTCGACGGCAAGCCGGTCGACGTGCACGGCGAGTTCGTCAGCCTGACGCTGGACCCGCCGCGGATCAGGCCCGCCGGCGGCTGCCCGCCGTTCTACTTCGGCGGGCTGTCCGACGCGGCCAGGGACGTGGCCGCCCAGGCAGCCGATGTCTTCCTCATGTGGCCGGACACCATGCCCGGTGTCGAGGCCGTCATCACGGACATGCGGGCGCGCGCTGCCCGCTACGGCCGCGAGCTGAAGTTCGGCTACCGGGCGCACGTCATCGTGCGCGCGACCGAGGCGGAGGCCCGGGTCGCTGCCCGCAGGCTGGTGTCTCGGCTCGATCCCGAGACTGGCAAGCGGCTGCGGGACCAGTCTCTGCACGTGGCATCGACCGGCCAGCTGCGCCAGGGGGAGCTGCGCGAGCTGTCCGACGACGACGGATTCGTCGAGCCGAATCTCTGGACCGGGATCGGGCAGGCGCGATCCGGTGCAGGCGCGGCCATTGTCGGCGATCCCGATCAGGTACTGGCCAAGCTGCAGGGCTACGCCGAGATCGGGATGGAGGCGTTCATCCTGTCCGGCTACCCGCTTGCCGCGGAGTGCGACCTGTTCGCCCGGCACGTGCTGCCGCGGCTGGACCACGGTCCGCTGCTGCCGCGGGCCGGTGCCACGGCTGCCTGATCCGGAGCAGGCGCGCTGGCCGGCCCAGGTCCGTGCGCGCTGGCGCCCCGGCGGGCGGCGACGCCAGATCCTCAGGGCTGACGGCCGCGGCCCGCGAGCCGGTCGAGCGCGCCGATGATGTGATTCTCCTCAGCCTCGTTGCCCAGGTGGCCGGCGTCCTCGCCCGGAGCTGCCGCGAGCCGATGGCGCGAATCGTGGGATAACCGTCGTTGACGCCATTGCCGCGGGCCGAGCAGGCTACGGAGCATGGACCCGCGCCGGATCACCTTCGTGATCTTCGATGGCTTCCAGGCGCTCGACCTCGTCGGGCCTTACGAGGTCTTTCAGCACGCGAGCTGGCTGACCGGCGGCTATTCCTGCGAGGTCGTGGCGCCGGTCGCAGGGGCCGTCACGTCTCGCAGCGGGCTTCCGGTGCAGGCCGGCAGCGGAGTCGCTGACCTGGACCCGGCCGGCATCGACACGATGGTGGTGGCCGGCGGCTCCGGGGTGGACGACGCACGGGCCGACTCCTCGCTGGTCAGCTGGGTCGCCGCGGCGGGAAGCGGGGCGCGGCGAGCCGCCTCCGTCTGCAGCGGCGTCTTCCTGCTGGCGGCCGCCGGGCTGGTCACCGGCCGCCGGGTGACGACGCACTGGGCGCGCGCGGAGCAGCTGGCACGCGAGCACCCCGAGGTGACCGTCGACTGCGACCCGATCTTCATCACGGACGGGCCGGTATGGACATCCGCCGGGGTGACGGCCGGGCTGGATCTCGCGCTGGCGCTGGTGGAGGACGATCACGGCCGCGACATCGCGCACGCGGTCGCGAAGGAGATGGTCATGTTCCTGCGCCGGCCGGGCAGCCAGTCGCAGTTCAGCGTGCCGCTGTGGTCCGCGCAGCCGCGCACCGACCCGATCCGGGCAGTGCTGGCGGCAGTTCACGCAGACCCCGGCGGCCAGCACGGCATCGCCGAGATGGCCGGCCGCGCCGGCCTGAGCACTCGCCATCTGCAGCGCCGGTTCACCGCGGAGATCGGCGTGCCGCCTGCGGCCTATCTCGAGCGAGTGCGTGTCGAGGCAGCGCAGCGCGCGCTTACCGACGGCGATGAGCCGGTCGAGGTCATCGCCCGCCGCTGCGGCTTCGGCACGGCCGAGACACTGCGCCGCGCATTCCACCGGAACACCAGGATTGCCCCCTCGGACTACCGGGACCGATTCCGGTCGACAAAGGAGCTGCGTTGACCACGTACGGACTGCTGATCTTCGATGACGCCGAGGAACTCGACTTCACCGGCCCGTGGGAGGTCTTCACTGCCTCGGCCATGCTGCGCGATCATGCTGACACGGCGCTGCTGATCGCCGAGCGGCCCGGTCCGGTTCGCTGCGCCAAGGGCATGCGCGTCCTGCCCGACCAAACGCTCGCCGACCATCCGCCGCTGGACGTCCTGCTCGTGCCGGGCGGCATGGGCACGCGCCGCGAGGTCGCGAACCCCGTGCTCACGGACTGGATCAGGACCGTGTCGGCAACGGCAGCGTGGACGACCAGCGTCTGCACGGGCGCCCTTCTCCTGCACGAGGCCGGCCCCGCCCGCGGCCGTCGGGTAGCGACACATCATGCGTTCGAGGAGACCTTGCGGGAACGAGGCGACATCACCGTCACCAGTGATGCCCGCTACGTGGTCGACGGGACTCTGGTGACCAGTCAGGGCGTCTCGGCCGGCATCGACATGGCGCTGTGGCTTATCGGGGCCCTGCATGGCCGCGATCACTCCCGCGCGGTCCGCCGCTACATCCAGTACGAGCCCGCGCCGCCGTACCTGGCCGACGAGCCGGGCGGCTGAGAGCACGCGGCGCCAGCGGGCGGCCGGCGCTACCGGGAGGTCGCACGAGGCGTGGCGGTCGCACGAGGCGTGGCGGCCGGGCGGGCCAGGACGGTGCCTGCGGCCGGGACGGCCCAGTAGGCGTGGTTGGCCTCGCAGGTGAGCGGATCAGAGTCGAAGGACGTGACGGGCAGCTCGTGCCGCAGCCCTGCCGCCCTGCCGAAGACATTGCTGAGATGGGCGCCGTGCAGATGAGCGCCCGCAAAGTTGGCGCCTTCAACATCGGCGCCCCGCAGGTCGGCATCTTTGAGGTCCGCTCCGGCGAAATCGGCTCCGCTGAGATCGGCGCACTGCAGGAAGGCCCCGGCCAGATCCGCGTGCGCCCAGCTAGAGCCGGACAGGTTCGCGCCGCGCAGGTCAATCTTCGGCAGGTAGGCATCTACCCAGCCCAGCTGGACGTCAGCCCAGGACAGGCCGGACAGCTCGTCGCCGGACAGGTCCACGCCGACGCCCTCGGCCGGATGCAGGCTCTCCACCTGGATGCGCATGGACAGCAGGTCACGAAGCTCGGCTGCCGCGTAGAGAACATCGAAAGGCTCGGACTGGCCGCCCGGAGGAACTCCGTAACCCGGCCCGAACGACGCGGCGGGTGACGCAGCCGGTGACGCGACCGGCGAGGCGGCCGGCGACGCCTGCGGCGTACTGGCCGTTCCGGCCGTCTCGTCGTCGCGAACGTAGTTGACCAGCACGTCAACGGCCGTCACGTACTCGCCGAACGCATCCTGGCGGGACAGCTCGTTCGAGGCCGCGGCGATGCGCGAGTGAACGTTCAGGTCGAGGAGCGTCATGCCGGCGACCCGCTCCGCCGGAGTGCTCCCGCCAATAGCCGAGATGGCGGTCGAGAGCTGGCTATCGGCTGCCTGCTCGGTTGTCGCCTGTCCCGACGCGCGGACGGCGGCCCCGGCCTGGTAGGCGGCGAATGCGGCCGCGCACGATGCGAGCAAGCCCGCCGCCACCGCGATGAACTGCAGGCGAACCGTTCTCCGCTGCAGTCCCGCGGCGCTGACGGTCGCCTTGGTCGCCTCGACGGCGGCGCTGACCTCCTGCAGCCGCAGTTCGAACTCCTGCCTGCTCAGCTCGAACTCCTGCCGGCGCAGTTCGAGCTGCTGATCCAGCCACCGGTCCCTGGAATCACTACCGGTCATCTGCTACCCCGGGGCAGAAGCTGGCGGCCATTAAGCGCGCAGTACAGCAGAAACCACCGCTCATGTACATAGGAGTTCCAAATCCCGGCACCGCTGAAACGGCTACTGCCCCGCGAATGGCAGTTTCTATGGCCGTTGCCGTAGTTTCCGGGATGCAGCCACGTTATATTTCTCGAAATTGAGGTCCGTACCTGGAATAGGCCGGGACCAGTGAGCCTGTGGGGGGCCGAGCATGAGCCTGTGGGGGGCATCGTCATTTCTGGCTGCCGCGCTGCTGAGCGTCAGCCCTGTCGTGCACAGCCCGCAGGCGCATCCGGCTGTCCTGCCTGCCAGCATGCGCGCCGTGCAGACGGTCGCCGCGCTCGCGCCCGGCACAAGCGTGACCACGCCGCCGGCCGCCACCCTCGCGGCCAGTGCCGCGTCACCGCTCAGCCAGGTCGGCGGCACCACCTGGCGCACAACGGTGCTGCTCACCGGCGTCGCGGGCGCGTGCCCGACGCAGCGCGGTACCTACTCGCTTGCGACGACATCGCCTGCGCTGGTACTGAAGCCGCAGGCGGCCGCGCAGCTTGTCCGCGGTGACGCCGCGCACCCGGAGGCGCATTCATGCGAGGTGACGCTGACCTTTGCGAGTGCGAGACTGCGGCAGGTTCCGGCCACCGCGACGCTCGTGGTAGCGGGGACAGCGGCGGTCACTCTCACGGTCAGCCGCGGTGTCAGCCTGTTCTACTTCCTCGGGCTTCCGGCTATCTTCGGTGCCGTACTCGCGCTGGTGCTGCTGGCGCTGTGCATGGTCTTTACGCTCGTTTACAACCGGGCTAGTGAGCGGCAATGGCCTTTCCGGTTCCCCGCACGCGCTCGGCCCCGCTGGAACAAGGACTTCTGGCAGCACCCGATTTACGCATCCGGCGCCTGGACACTCAACGACAGCTGGGCGACGAATGTCGTCGCGGCGGTCGCCCTGGTCGGCACGGTTCTGACCGCGATTCCGGCGACCGACGCGCTGTTCCGTGGCGTGGCGCTGGACCGGTTCGCGATACTCAACGCGGTCGCGGCGGGGGTGGCCGCGGCCGCGCCGCTGGTGTTCGGCATCTGCTACGCCCGCCGGCTGTACCGCTACCCCGGTGTTACCGACAATGCCACGCTCTGGCTGCCGGACGGCAGCAGGCCGCACGACGTCATGACGCTCGCTGATGCGGCTCTGGCCGTGACGCTGGCACCCGGCACCGTGGTCACGCTGGCCGCCGGCACGCTGCCCGGCTTGGCAAAAGGACGCAAGCACAAGGCGGAAGCGCCGGAGGGTCCCGCCCGTGCCATGCTGGCCGACGCTACCCGGGTCACGCTGCCCCGGCCGGCAGCGGCGCTGCCGGTCGCCCGCGGAAAGATCGTGCTCCTCTCCGGGCCTGCGCCAGCCGTGAACTTGCCGGCGGGCACGCGCCTGACGCTGGCCGACGGCACGCTGGCGGCGCTCAAGGGCGCCGACGTGCCGGCGGTGCTGCCCTCGGGCGCTGCGGCCGACCTGGACGCCGGTGACTGGGTGCGGCTGCAGATCAGCGATCCCGCCGTTCCTGGTTATCCGCTGCCCGCGGGCGATGCTCTGAGTCCCGGCCTTGCCGTGTCGGCCCAGTCTGGTGCGGTCGTCACAGTGCCATGGGGCGCCACGGTGGCGTGCCTGGCCGCGGACGCGCCGCTGCAGGGCGTGCACCTGGACCCCGGGACCAAGCTCGATGTCCCGCCGGGCACCGAGGTGCACGTCCTGGCTGACACGATCGCGCTGCCCGGAGCGGCCGATGTCCTGGTCCAGGGGGCCAGCGCGATTCACCTCGGGCGCCGCGACGGCACTGCCGCGCTCACGATCCCGGCGGGCGACATCACAGCGGCGAAAGATCACCCCGGCGAGGACGCCAGCGTGCCGTTCCCGGTCTGCATCGCGGCTCCGGCCGGCGCCCGGGTCACCGTCGCCGGCGTCGCCTCGGTCCACCTCCCGGACCGGACATCGGTCAGCGCGCCGTACGCGGGCCGCGAGGAGATCGCGGCTGAGCGCCTGACGTTCCGCCTGCCGCAGGGAACGAACTCGCTGGCCGGCACCATGGGCATGGTCCTGCTCGCCGCCATGGTCACGATGTTCGGGGCCGGAGCCGAGCTTGGCATCCTGACCGTGCTGACGGTCTGGTTCTCCGAGCTCAGCACTGCCTGGCTGGTCATCGCGTGGCTCGTCGCCGCGTTCGTGGCGATCTTCGCGCTGGGCTACAGCGTGACGGCGATCAGATCGCTCGCTGATCCGCAGCCGGGGTCGTCGATGAGCAGCACGGCCGGGACGTCCTTCACGCTGTGACCGCCGCCGCCGCCGCTGGCCCGCCTCTGCAGGTCAGTCCCGGGCGTGCATTGCCTCCGTGAAGCCCGACAGGAGCGCGCCGCCGGCCAGGCCGATGAGCGCTCCGGCGATGAAGGTGTCGTTGCTTTGGGCGGACTGGCTGGCGTGGTTGATGCCGACCGCCGCCCGGCCGCCAGCATCACCGCTGGTGACAAGCTCCGACCAGGTCGCGAAGCTATTGCTGGCGAACTTGGTCGGGAATGACGACCAGTCGTAGCTGCTTGCGCCGGGAATGTTGTACTGCGTCAGCAAGGTTGGCGTGCCACCGCCCTTATACAAGACCTCCGGTATCGCCGCAGACGCAGTGGTGCTGTTATGTGTCACGCCAAAGCCGCCGCCGTTCACCAGGAACCCGGTATCGGCTGTTGGCACCAGCTGGCCAGCTCCGTCCGGCTTCATGACGAAGATCAGCGGCTTGGCCCACGACGTGAAGTCGCTGCCGGACACGAATTTGCAATTCGGGGCCGGGCAGGTGGTGAACCGGGTCCCGGTGGGGGGAGCCGCCAGCACGTCCACGGCGCCCGGTGCCGGAATCTTAGAACCAACGGGCATCTCGACCGTGACGAGCATCTCGGCCCTCGTGGCAGAAACCTGCCTTACGAGGTACTTGATGAGCTGCACTGGTCCGGCAATGCTGCTTACGCCAAGGCTCGCATACGGGGGAGTGGGCAGCTGGGCAGTAGACGGATAGAGCGCGAACGCGATGATGGCAAACACCGCCGCCGCCGCGAACAGAACGACTGGAGTCACGATCCTGCGCGGCCGAATCCGCTTCGAGTCCCTCCCCCGGGTGTCTGCCTCGAGCCGACGGACGGCTGCTCCCTCTTCCCCGTCGTGCCCGGCCGAGCGCTGCTCCGGCACTGCGGGCAGCTCCGCTGCCGCGGGCTCCGCGCCCTCGCGTGCCGCATTATCGTCGGTCGGGGTCTGTGACACGCGCCAGCACTCCAGACGTGAATGGTCACAAGGACACTCACAGCGCCTTCATGCTAGCCGGGAATTCGCCCGCCGTTTAGTGCGGTCGCACCTGCCGCGCGACTATTAGCCGTTGCCGGGAATGGCGGCCGCATGGACGCCGGCCGGAGCGAGGCGGCTCAGGATGAGCTCGGTCAGGACAAGAGCGCCAGCCAGGACGGTCAGGGCGGGGCCGAGCACGCTCAGCCCGAAGCTGCCGATGAGCAGGCCGACCAGGGCGGAGATGCCCGCGCCGCCCGCAGCGGCCGCGCCGACCTGCCAGGCGATGACATGCTGGGCGCGGTCAGCCCCGAGACGGCCGGGGGTAAGGGCAACCAGGGCGGGGAAAATGCCCGCGAGCGATCCGCCGAGAAGGACGAAGCCGAGCACCGTGAGAACTGGCCCTGGCTGCCACCAGATGAGCGCGGCGGCGAGCACGGCGACGGCGCCACCCCAGCGCACGACGCGCTGATTGGCCGGACCGCGCCGGAGCAGCCCGAGCGTGATGCGAACGGCGGTGAGCGCGGCCCAGTAGCCGAAAGTCGCCAGGCCGGCCGCGGAGGCAGACAGGTGCAGGTCACCGCGAGCGAACGTTGTCTCCCACTGCCCGGCCGCGACCTCGAGCCCGGTGTAGACGAAGAACACCGCGATTCCGGCTACGACCACGGCGCGGTAGGGGCGCGCCCGGGCGGTGGCCTGCGGCTCGGTTTCGGGCGGCGGCTCGGTTTCGGGCGGCGACTGGGTGCCGGGCGGCGACTGGGTGCCGGGCGGCGGCTGGGCGTCGGGCGGCGGCTGGGCGTCGGCCTGCGGCTGGGCTTCGGCTCGCGGTGCGGGGCCGGCGCCGGCGCGCCAGCCGGGCCGGCCGCATACCGCTGCCGGATCCATGCGACGGCCAGGCATCCGTCGACGATCAGGAGCACCACGTAGGCGGGGCGCCAGGAGCCGGTCAGGATAGCGATCGTCACGACCAGCGGGCCAATGGCCGTTCCGACTCCGTACGCGCCGTGCAGCAGATTCAGAAGCCGCTGGCGTCCCGACAGCCCCACAGCGGTATTGAGACCGCCGTCCATCGTGCCCGCGGCCAGGCCGAAGAGCACGGCCACGCCGAGTATGACCCCGAAGACAGGCGCGGCCGCGAATCCGGCGGCGCCGGCCGCGAAGCAGAGCAGGCCGCCGGCCAGCAGCGCGGCCACCCCGGTCCGGCGCAGGATCCGGCCGATGAAGACGGTGATCAGGACGGAGCCCGCAGTCGCCGCCAGCAGCACAAGTCCGAGGGCGCCGACAGGGGCGTGCAGGCTCTGCCGCATGGCTGGCCACGCGGTGCCGAGCATTCCGTCTGGCAGCCCGAGAGCGACAAAACTGGCCAGGCTGAGCACGTCCAGACGTCGTTGCACAGCGGCCGTATTCACCGGGACAGTCTGGCGTGCGGTCCGAATCAGGACAACTGCGGCTCCCGGCCGCGCGCAGCGCACCTCCTCGCGGAGACATTCCCGGGTCGGCCGATCAGCGCCAGGATGTGAGGATGGCGGATTTCGTGCTCGTGCATAGCCCGGTGACCGGTCCGAGTACCTGGCGGTGGGTCGCGGGACAGCTTGCGGACCGCGGTCACCGGGTGACGGTGCCCGCGGTCCCGCCAGTGGCGACGTCGCTGGGCTGGGCCGCCTTCGTCGGCTCAGTGGCAGCCCTGGCGGACACGAAGGGCCAGCCGGTCCTGGTCGGGCACAGCGGGGCCGGACCGCTGCTGCCGATTATCGGGGACCGGATCGGGGCCGCGGCCCTGGTGTTCGTCGACGCTGACATACCGCCGGCAGCGGGCGAGACGCCGCTGGTGCCCGCTGAGTTCCTCGGCGTCCTGCGGGATCTCGCGATCGGCACCAGGCTGCCGCCCTGGTCGGAGTGGTTCGGGCCGGACACGATGCGCGAGATGATCCCCGATGACCGCCAGCGCAAGATCGTCACCGCGGAGCTGCCGGAGGTGCCGTTGTCCTACTTCGAGTCGCGGGCGCCTGTACCGGATGGCTGGATGCGCACCCGGTGCGGCTACGTGCTGCTCAGCGACGCCTACACGGCGCAGGCCGAGCGGGCGGAGGCGGCCGGCTGGCCGGTCATCAGGCAGCCCGGCGCGCATCTGGACCTGGTGACCCGCCCGGAGGAGGTCGCCGAGGCGATCCTGTCCGTCGCCGGCTGACAGCGGGCGTCAGGCGGGCTCGCCCAGCTGCCGGGACAGCTCGGCGGCAGCCTCGACGACCTGGCTGCTGAGCTTGCGGCCCGGCGCCTGCCCGAGGCGGCTCACCGGACCGGACACGCACAGGGCCGCGAGCAGCACGCCGCCGGAGAAGACCGGCGCGCTGACGCTGGCCACGCCTGCCTCCCGCTCGGCGACGCTGGCCGCCCAGCCCCGGCTGCGGACCGCGGCAAGCTCGGCGTCCGGCACCAGTGGTTCTGCGCCATCGTCGGCCGCCCCGCCCCCGGCTGGCCCGCCCCCGGCTAGCCCGTCACCGGGTGCCCAGCGCCCGGCTGTCTGCGCGCCGGCCGTACCGTGCCCCCGCCACGCCAGCAGCACTTTTCCGCCGGAGCCGACCTCCAGCGGCAGCAGCGCACCGACGGGAACGCTGTCGCGCAGGCCCGTGCCGGCATCCCTGGCCGCGATGCACAGCCGGTGATCTCCGGACCGAACGTAGAGCTGGACGCTCTCGCTGGTGGCCCGGTGCAGGCGGTCCAGTGCCGGGCCGGCGACGCTGGCGAGGTCGAGCTCGGGACCGGCCACCGCCGCCAGCTCGGTCAGCCGGGGACCGAGGCGGAACGCGCCGGATGCGTCCCTCGCCACCAGGCGGTGCGCTTCCAGCGCGACCAGCAGCCGGTGCGCCGTCGGCCTGGGCAGCCCGCTGTCGTCGGAGAGCTTGCGCAGCGAGCGCGGGCCGCCGGCCAGCAGGTCCAGCAGTGCCACGCAGCGGTCGAGAACGCCCACGCCGGTGGTTGTGCTGCCGCTCGTACTCGCGCGATGTATGCTGTCCATAGTTTGAACATGCTATCTCATCATGTGAGACAGTGCATCGTGAGCCCGTGCTGATGAGACAGCGCGGGCGCGCCGTAAAGACGAGAGAGGCGAGGCGGACATGGCAGCACGCCTGTTTGACAAGGTCTGGGATCGCCACGTCGTGGCCAGTCCCGAGGGCGAGCCCGCTCTGCTCTACATTGACCTGCACCTGGTGCACGAGGTCACCTCACCGCAGGCATTCGAGGGCCTCAGGCTCGCGGGCCGCCGGGTACGCCGCCCTGACCTCACCGTGGCCACCATGGACCACGACGTGCCCACGATCGGGCTGGACAAGCCCATCGCTGATCCGCTGGCAGCCGCGCAGATCGCCCGCCTGAAGGAGAACTGCGCCGACTACGGCGTCACCCTCTACGCGCTCGGCAGCGCCCAGCAGGGCATCGTGCACGTCATCGGGCCGCAGCTCGGCCTCACCCAGCCCGGCATGACCGTGGTCTGCGGAGACAGCCACACCTCAACCCACGGCGCGTTCGGCGCCCTTGCCTTCGGCATCGGGACGAGCGAGGTCGAGCACGTGCTGGCGACGCAGACGCTGCGCCAGCCCAAGCCCGAAGCGATGGCCGTCACGGTCGAGGGCGAGCTGCCGTCTGAGTGCACCGCCAAGGACCTGGTGCTCGGCATCATCCGCGCGCTCGGCGTGGGCGGCGGGGCCGGGTCAGTGATCGAGTACCGCGGAGACGCCATCCGGGCGCTGTCCATGGAAGGCCGCATGACGGTCTGCAACATGTCGATCGAGGGCGGTGCACGGGCGGGGATGATCGCGCCCGACGACACTACGTTCGCCTACCTGGAGGGCCGGCGGCATGCGCCCGAGGGCGCGGCCTGGGAGCAGGCGCTCGACGACTGGCGCTCGCTGGTGACCGACGACGGGGCAGTGTTCGACCGGGAGATCCGCATCGATGCGAGCAGGCTCCGGCCTGCGGTGACCTGGGGCACCACCCCGGCGCAGTCGGTCTTCCTCGACGACGTCGTGCCGCACCCCGAGGACGCGGCCACGCCAGCCGCACGGCAGGCGGCCGAGCGTGCGCTGACCTACATGAACCTCAAGGCGGGCACCGCGATCAGGGACATCGCGGTGGACGCGGTTTTCATTGGCTCGTGCACGAACGGCCGCCTGGAGGACCTGCGCGCTGCCGCGGGCGTCATCCGCGGCCGGAAGGTGGCCCCCGGCGTCCGCGCGCTGGTAGTCCCCGGCTCCGCGCTGGTCAAGGCGCAGGCCGAGGAGGAGGGCCTGGACCGGCAGTTCACCGAGGCCGGCTTCGAGTGGCGGTCAGCCGGCTGCTCGATGTGCCTCGGCATGAACGGCGACATCCTCTCGCCCGGCGAGCGGTCCGCCTCGACTAGCAACCGCAACTTCGAAGGGCGCCAGGGCCCTGGCGGGCGCACCCACCTGGTGTCGCCGGCCGTGGCCGCGGCCACGGCCGTGGCCGGGCGGTTCAGCTCGCCGGCGGACCTGTGATGCCGCCACGCCGCAGGAGCCCGATCATGGCGGGAACGAGGCGTCCGGCCCCAGTCCGAGTCCGACAGCACGCACTGACACCAAGGGGAACCAAGCGATGAGCGGAGTCAAGCAGATCGCCGGCCGGGCCGTGGTGGTCCAGCGCACCGACGTGGACACCGACCAGATCATCCCGGCCGCGTGGCTCAAGCGCGTGGAGCGGACAGGATTCGGCGCTGGGCTGTTCGAGGCGTGGCGGGCCGATCCGTCGTTCCCGCTGAACCAGCCGGGCGCGGACACCGCCAGGGTGCTGCTGTCCGGGCCCAACTTCGGCTGCGGGTCTTCTCGCGAGCACGCGGTCTGGGCGCTGCAGGACTTCGGCTTCCAGGCGGTCGTCGCGCCGAGCTTCGCCGACATCTTCCGCGGCAACGCCATCAGCTCCGGGCTGGTGCCCGCCCAGGTCACCGAGGAGGCCGCCGCCCGGCTGGGCGCGGCCCTGGCGGCGGCGCCCGAGGCCGAGGTTGTCGTCGACGTGGCAGCGCGGACGATCTCGGTCGGCGCTGACGTCAACGAGCCGTTCGAGCTGGCGGACTACGCCCAGTGGCGGCTCATCGAGGGCCTCGATGACATCGGCCTGACCCTGCGGCACGAGGGCGCGATCGCCGGGTTCGAGTCCCGGCGCCCCGACTGGCTGCCGACGGTCACGACGACCGGCAGTTGATGCGGCAGCCAGGTGCCGAAGCCTGCCGCCGCGGCTGGTTCTCAGTCGGCGCGCGGCAGTCGGCTACGGCTTGCCCGATGACCCGAGCAGGCCGAGCGGACTCGGCGCGGGGAGCTCAATCCGCAGCACCGTCTCGGTCGGCCCAAGCTGAACGGTCACCACCCGGATCGGCCGGTACTGGGCCTGCAGCCCGCGCAGGACCCGCTGCAGCGCGCTGACATACGCGGTCTGGCTGAGGTGGGCCGCCTTGTCCTTCTCGGCTAGGTCCGCATAACGCAGCGGAAGGCCAGGGCTCGCGCCGGTGGCGATGTTGCCGAAGTCGACGATGTCGATCGGTGTGGCCCCGGCAAGCACGGTGATGACGTACAGCAGCCGCGTGTCGACGGCGCCGGCAGCTAGCTGCTCATGCGCAAGCGGGTGCGTGCCGATCTGCCCGCCGCTACCCAGCAATGCGGTTCCGGTCTGCTTCCGGATCGCCAGGTCGTTAGCGAGGTCCCGCCGATAGGCCGCCGCGCCATGCGGGGAGACCACCCGGATCCTGATGGTCGCGCTGCCGGAGCCGACGGTCGACAAGACCTCAGGGGCCGCCTGAGCGCCCAGGCTGGTGCCGAACATGCCGCGAACGGCCGCCGTCTCCACGACGACAGTGGAGCTCCAGGGATACGGCGATGAGGGGACAAGCACGCGGAGGTTACTGGCCGGGAACCCGTCCGCCTCGAGCACGGAGCACATCGCCGCATCGCAGGCGACCACCGAGCTGGGGCTGAGCTGGTTGCTGATCCAGATCGCGGCGACCTTCCGATTGGCTGCCTCGTGTCGCTGCAGGCTGCTTTCAGTCGTCCTCGCACCGTCCGCACGCGGCGCGCTGTGCAGGACGAACGCTGCGGCCGCCGCGGCCGCGACCACGACGACGGCGCCAGCGGCGACGAGCACCCGGACGGGACGCCGACGGCTTCTCCTGCCGCTCGGACTAGCAGCGGGCGCCGGTGGCGCGAGGGGCGCCGGCGGCGCAGAGCGTACCGGCGCGCCAGCTGGTCCGGCGGCTGCCTTCGCCGCGCTCGCGCTCCGGCGCGGCTCTGCATGCCGTGCTGGCGGGGTGGGCGGGGCTGAGGGCTCCGGCTGCTCTGTCAGCGCGTCCCTAGCCGGTGGGGCGGCCGCGGTAGGCGGGGCAGTCCGGGCAGGCGGTGCAGTCCGGGCAGGCGGTGCAGCTGGCTCAGCAGCAGGCAGGGCCTCTGCCGTCGGCGGAGTTTCCCCTGCGGGGTGGGCGTGGCTACGCCTGGGCAGCACGTCGGGACCGGATGACAGCATCTGAGCCTCGGCGGCCGGCCCGTACGTCGGCACGGTGGGCAGGTCCACGGGAGGCAGCTCGGGCCGCCCCGTGTCTGCGCCGGTTGCAGCCCCCGTCCCGTTCGCGGTCGCTGGCTGCGCGCTTACCGTGCCACTGGCCGGCTCCTCAGCGCGGCGGCGCCGCCGGATGACCGACGGAACCCCCGGGTGGCTGCGCTTCGGCTCGCCCTTGCCGCGGCCGCGATCGGCACGACTCTTGCTCCCGTGCTCGCCGCTGGTGTCGTTGGCTGGCGGCGCTTCGGTCACGCGCGCGAGCGGACCTGTTGGCGCGTCGTCCTGGCTGGCTGCTTCCGCCCTGGCTGCGTCGACCGCTGCCTGCATGCGGAGCAGCACGGACTGCGACAACACAGGCCGCCCGGATGAGGCAGGAGCGGACCGGGCCTCGCCCGGCACGCGTCGCCTCAGCGGCTGGCCATCGTCTTCCACTGGCCGAACCCCCCTGGAGAAGCCTGAATAAGGTCACTCCCCACTAAAGGGCACCACAAGATCGATAACTTCTCAAGTGCGCTGACTTATCGTGACTTTCCAGTGACCGGCATAGCGCGCATACCGGTACAAGCCGCTCGGCCGACGGGTGGCCACAAGCGCGGGTGCTGGCTCGCTGACCGGGAAATTCTCGGAATACCCCACTCTGCTCAGCAACGGACAGTACCTTCTGGTAGGTGGTGTACGTTTCCGTGCGCCAAAACTACGCTCCGTAATGATTTGAGAGTGAAGCTTCCCGGGCAGCGAGGGGGTGGCCCGACCGCCTCCGCCTGCCCGCAGATAGCAGGCAGGTGCGATCCATGGACAACGGCCTCACGCCCCGGCAGCCGGCGGAATCCGCCGGTGTCGCGACCGCGCAGACAGCTGATTCCGCGGGATCGCAGCGGGGGGCTGACTACCCGGCCATTCGCGTGCCAGCCGGTGTGCCGCTGATTCTTGTGCTGCTGGTTCAGGCGCTGCTGTCCGTGCGACTGCTCCACGCCGACACCGCATTCCAGGATGAGGCGGCGTACCTGTGGGCCGGGCACCTTGAGTGGGCGCACTGGCTGCACGGAACGCCAATCCCGCCCTTCTCGGAGTATTTTTCCGGGGCGCCGGTCATATACCCGCCGCTGGGCGCGCTGGCGGACAGCCTCGGCGGCCTCGCCGGTGCTCGCGTCCTGTCGCTCATCTTCATGCTCGGCACGACCACCGTGCTCTACTTCACGGCCAGGCGCCTGTTCGGCCGGCAGGCTGCTTTCTTTGCTGCTGCGCTGTTCGCCATCTCCGGGCCGACGCTGCACCTGGGATCATTCGCCACCTTCGACGCGATGGCAGCTTTCCTGGTTGCGGTCGCGGTGCTGTTCGTCGTCCGGGCTGGCGAGCGCCGGGACGCCGCGGTCACCATGATCATCGCCGCGGTCTTCCTGGCCCTCGCGAACGCCACCTCGTATTCCACGGCAATTTTCGATCCGGTCGTCATTCTGCTTGCACTGGTCACGGCGTTCCCGCGGCCTGGCGGGCGGCTCGCGGCCGGCCGCAGCCTGATCCTGCTGGCCGTGCTCGCCGCGCTGCTGTGCGCCGGGATACTGATCGGCGGCAGCTTCTACCTGCACGGTATCGACTCGACCACGCTGGAGCGGGTGAGCGGCAGCGACCCTGCCCTCACCGTGCTGGGCGATGCCTGGGCCTGGACCGGCTTGGTCTTCGTCGTAGCCCTCTGCGGGGTCGCGGTGAGCTACATCACCCGCGAGCACGTCGCGCGAACCTTGCTGCTGGGGCTGCTGACGATCGCCATCTTGCTCACTCCGGCCGAGCAAGCATGGCTGCAAACGAACGCCTCGCTGAACAAGCATGGCGACCTCGGCATCTGGTTCGCCGTCATGGCTGCTGGCTATGTCATCGACCGGCTGATCCGCGCTTCGCCCGCGGGCAACATGCAGACAGTGACGTGCGGTGCCTGCGTGGTCGCGCTGGCCTTCCCGGCCGCTCTCGGCGTCCGGCAATCCCGCACCTTCGCGACCGCCTGGCCCGAGTCCGGCGCCTTCGTCGCTATCCTGCGGCCTCTGCTTGCGCATACGACCGGGCCGATCCTGGTCGAGGATCCCTCGCCGGCCGAGTACTACTTGCACGCCGAGAGCCAGTGGAAACGCTGGTCGAGCACCCGGAACATCGTCTTGTACTCCGGTGCGAGCACCGGTGGCCCGAGCACGGCAGCCGGCGTGGTTGGGGCGGGCGACCCCGCCGCCTTCGCCCGGTTCATCGCCGAGGGCTACTTCACCCTCGTCGCCCTGAACTTCCAGGACACGACCCCGCTGGATCACAGCATCGTTGCCGACCTCCGCAAGAGCCATGACTACAAGATCATCTCGGTCGTGCCGTACGGCCCGGCGCGCGGCACCTACGTGATCTACCGCTACGAGCCGCACCTGTGAGCGCTCTGACCACCGTTACGAGGAAGCGGCGTGGCCCGGCCCGGCTGGTGCTTCCGCCGCCGCCTGATGACAGGGAGAAATACACCTACATCGAGCGCAACCTCGGCTACTTGCTGACAATTCTCGTCGTTGGCTCCAGCTGCCTGGCCATCAGCCAGCTCCGCTTCGAGTTGCATGACTGGGCGCTGGCTCCGTTCCTGCTCTTTACCGGCACCTACATCGCTTACCAGGCCATCACCCTGCCGGTGAACTTTACGGGCAGGGACTTCGACCTGGCCGCGCATCAGACCCGGATCGCAGCCTGGCGCCCCGCCAGTTATCCCCGGCTCGACATCTTCCTGCCCGTCTGCGGTGAGCCCCTCGAGGTGCTGCGCAACACCTGGACGGCGGTATCGGACCTCGTGGCGGTCTATCAGGGCGTGGCCCAGCCGTACGTGCTCGACGACGGCGCGTCCGACGAGGCGCAGGCCATGGCGGCGGAGTTCGGCTTCGAATACATCCGCCGGCCGGATCTGCCCGAGGGCAAGAAGGCAGGCAACCTGCGGTATGCCTTCGCCCGTACCGACGCCGAGCTGATTGTCATCTTCGACGCTGACTTCGCACCCCGGCGTGACTTCCTGGCCGAGCTGCTGCCGTATCTGGACGACCCTGAGGTCGCCATCGTCCAGAGTCCGCAGTACTTCCGGACCAGTCCGCACCAGAACTGGATCGAGAACGCGGCCGGATCTGTGCAGGAAGTCTTCTACCGGGCGATTCAGACCGCCAGGAACCGCTTCGACGCCGCCGTCTGCGTCGGTACCTCGGCCGTGTACCGGCGGGTCGCCCTCGAGCCGTTCGGGGGCCCGACGCTGATTCCGTACGCGGAGGACGTGCATACCGGCCTGGACGTCCGCCGGAACGGCTGGTCACTGGTCTACCTGCCCATCGTGCTGTCGACCGGGATCTGCCCCGACAACCTGGACTCCTTCGTGCGCCAGCAGTACCGATGGTGCTCCGGGAATGTCGGCATCGTGTTCTCCCGGCGACTGTGGTCGATCCCGATGAGCTTCCCGGCGCGGCTCACGTATATCTCCGGCTTCTGCTACTACGCCTACACCGCGCTGCTGGTCTTCTTCGGCCCGCTGATCCCGATCGTGATGCTCGCGTTCCTGCCTGGCGACGTGCAGCTGCGGAACTTCATCATCCTGGTGCCGTCCATGCTCACCGGCTTCGTGCTGTATCCGTTCTGGCACCGGTCCCGGTACGGTCCGTCCACTCTGTCCCTGGGCGTCGCCCGCGGCTGGGCGCACGTCTTCGCGATCTGGGACGGCGCCCTGGGCAGGAACATGAGCTGGCATCCGTCCCGGACACCCGGCAGCTCACTGCCCCGGTTCCGGCTTGGCGTCACCTGGTGGAGCGGTGGCGCCGCCGCGCTGTGGCTGCTGCTGGCGGTCTGGCGGACCTGGTCCGCGGGCTCGGTGCGGTTCGCGGTCCTGCTGGTCTTCGGCGTGCTCAACCTCGCAGTCGTTGGCCGTGTCCTGTTCGCCGGAGGCAGCAGCCGATGAAATCGCGCCTCGTGATGCTGATGTCTCTGGCCGTCGCGGCACTGTCCGTTGTCCTGGCAGCCAACAACTTCAGCTACCGGCTGACGCCGGTGACCCCTGCGCACGCCAAGCTGTCCTCGGCGCCGGGCTCCTACCTGGGCGTCTACGAGTCGGCGACACCGTCCGGTTACCCGCAGATCCAGGCGTTCGGCCAGGTGGCCGGACGGCAGCCGAACCTGGCGGGCTACATCAGCGGCTGGGCCGAGCCGTTCGGCGGCGCGTTCGCTGCGACGCTGCACGCCCACGGCGTCACGCCGCTGATTCAGCTTGACCCTACGGACGCGAGCATCACCGCGATCGCGAGCGGCACCTACGATCAGTATCTCCGCTCGTTTGCCGACAGCGTCCGCTCGTTCCGCCGTGCCGTGGTCATCGGCTTCGGACAGGAGATGAACGCGCCGTGGTTCCCGTGGGGATACGGGCACGTCTCGTCTCAGACCTTCGTAGCCGCGTGGCGGCACCTGGTGACGGTCTTCCGGCAGCAGGGCGCGGACAACGTGTACTGGCTCTGGACGCTGCAGGCCGACCAGGTGGGTACCGGGCCGATCCAGAACTGGTGGCCAGGCTCGGCCTATGTTTCCTGGGTCGGGATCGACGGCTTCTACAGCAAGCCGTCCGACACCTTCGCCAGCGTGTTCGGCAAGACCATCAGTCAGGCGCGGGCGCTGACGACCAAGCCGAAGCCGGTGCTGCTGGCGGAGACGGCTGTCGGGCCGCAGGCGAATCAGTTCGCGAACATCATTAACCTGTTCGTGGGAGCCCGGAGGGCCAACGTCCTCGGCCTGGTCTGGTACGACATTGCGCAGCGCGGCGGAGTTGACCCGCAGGACTGGCGTATCGAGTCCAGCCCGACCGCCGAGCCCGCGTTCCAACTCGGGGTTAAAGACCTCTTCGGGTCGTCCGGCTGAGTCCGGCCGCAGCCGCCGCTGAGTTACCCGCTGGCGCCATAGGTCGCGAGGCCGCGGCGGAACGCCGCGATGGCCCCAGGGTGACCCTCAAGGCGCCAGTCCTGGTGGTAAACGCCGCCGTGCTGGCTCTCGTCGAACCAGACGAAGCCGAGCACGCGGGAGGCGCGAATGCCGGCGAACAGATCCGCCATCTTGGCCGCCTGGCCGGCCATCTGGCCGATCCCGGTTTCCGACAGCAGCAGTGGCTTCGTCGTCAGCGCCCGCACCTGGTTGATGGTCTTGCTGAACACGGTCGCGAACGTGCTGGACGCGTAGTAGTAATAGCCGTCGACGCCGACCCAGTCCACGTAGGCCGAGCCCGGCCACCAGCGCTGGATCGGGCCGGTCATGCCCGGCACGTCGGTGGTGACTGTCCACAGCCAGGTCACATTGCTGGCACCCTGCTGCCTGAACAGCGTCACCACGTGCCGCCAGGCAGCGATCCAGGTAGCCGGGCTGGTGTGGTGCCAGCCCCAGGTGTACCAGCTGGCATTCATCTCTGGGGCGAAGCCGATCACGACGGGATGACCGAACGAGCGGACACTGTCGGCAAACGAGCGAAGGTACTGATCCTCGCGGCCGGCCGCGACCGCAGACAGGCTGATGCTGCCGGGATTGACCTGCACGAACGTTGTCGCGCCGTGAGCGAGTGCGTCGCTGGCCAGCCGGACGTAGAACGGGGTGCCGATGGCGGTGTAGTACAGCACGAGGTTGGGCTGGCGGCCGACGGTGGCAGCGAACTCGCTGATGGGCTGATAGGACGCGATCTCGTTGGCCTCGGCAACGCCCAGATAGTGCTCCGGAGTAGTGATGAGTCCGGCGGATCCGCCCTGACCGGCCGTCGCCGACCCGGCTCGGCTGGCCGCACCTGAGCTCACGTGCTGAGGAGCGACCGGCGAGCGGTGAACCGCGACGAGGACCGCTGCGACCGCGACTGCCGCGATGACGAGCGCGACCGCCGGAACTCGCCAGGACCGCCAGCCGCGGCGCCCGGCGGCCCGTGCCGACGCCGCCCGGTGCCGGGAGCCGGCCCGTTCTGCGGCCCGCATCCTCATGCGCCCGCCTGGAGTTCGTGGCGGAACACCGCGAGGGCGGCCTTGTCGTCGTCGATGCGCCACTCCTGGTGGTAGATGCCCTGGTTCTGGTCCTTGTCGAACCAGACGAAGCCGAGCACCCGCGCTGCCCGCATGCCGTTGAACAAGTCCGGGATCTTGCGGGCCTGGCCAGCAACCTGGCCGATGGCCGTCTCCGAGAGGAGAATCGGCTTGGTTGCTGTCAGCGCGCGCACCTGGGTGATAGTGGGGCCAAAGGTCGAGCGGAAGGTACTGGCCGAGTAGAAGTAGTAGCCGTCAATGCCTATCCAGGTCACGTAACTGGCGCCGGGCCACCAGTCCTGAATCGGGCCGGTGCCGTTGCTGCCCGCATTGATGGTCCAGATCCAGGTGACATTGGTGGCCTTCTGCTGCCGGAAGATCGTCACCACATGCTTCCAGGCCGCGATCCAGGTAGCCGGGCTGGTGTGGCGCCAGCCCCAGGAATCCCAGTCCCCGTTCATCTCCGGCGCGAAGCCCACGATGACGGGGTACCTCCAGTCACGGATCTGGGTGGCGAAGGTACGCAGGTACGTGTCGTACCGCCCGGCCGCGACCGCTGCCATGCGCGTGCTCTGCTCCGGGTCGATCTGCACGAAGGTGGTCGCCCCGTGTGCACGAGCGTCCTTCGCCAGTCCGGTTTCAAACGGGTCGCCCCATTTGCTGTAGTACAGCACGACGTTCGGCTGCCGGTGGATGGCCGCAGCGAAGGTGTCGACGGATTCGTAGTTAGCTATCTCATTCGATTCGGCGACGCCCAGATAATGGCCGGGCGTCGCGGGAAGCGCCGTGGTCACCGCCGGCGGGATCGTCCGGGGGCGGTGCACCGAGACGTAGAAAACCGCGATGAGCGCGAGTGCCAGCAGCGCGACCAGCAGCGTGTACTTGTCCGACCGCCTCATGCGGCCTGAGCCTTAACCTGGCGGGTATGCCAGCGGTTGTCGCGCAGCCGGGCCAGCGCGTAGAAGCGGATCGGCATCAGCAGCAGCATGCTCAGCAGCATGGAGATCGGGGTGGCGATCGCGAGTGACAGGAGCTTCTGCCGGGCCGGCATGTCCTGGCGGCCGACCAGGTAGAGGGCAGCCACGGTGTACTTCACGACCAGGTAGGCCAGTGCGAAGAGCAGCGCCGTCCGCGGGTGTGCCAGTTGCACCGAGGCGCCGAAGCACAGGCTGACGATGCTCCACACCAGGATGGCCGGCGCGGCGAGCAGCTGGATCAGGCCGATCGTCGGAGACACCAGCGGCCGCCAGCCAAGCCGCGAGTAGGCGAACGGCAGCATCCACCACCACGACCGGGCCCAGCGCAGGCGCTGGCGGAACGTTCCGTGCACAGTAGCGGGCATATCAGTCTGGACGCGCGCCTGGTTCACTCCGATTACCTCGCCGCGCAACAAAGCTCGCATTGTTAGCCACCGGTCGTCGCCCGTACCGCACTCGACCTCGTACTCCGCGAGGTTGTCGTAGAGGATGGCGGACCGGTACAGGGACAGGGCGCCGGAGGTTGTCTCGAGCGCGCCGAGCATCGACCTGGAGGCGCGCATCATGACGCAGGAGGTGCCGATATTGATATCCGCGGCCCGGGCAACCAGGCTGTCGTCGTAGTTGCGCACGTGCAGCCAGCCGGTCGCGGCCTGCACCTTGCGCCTGCTCATCGCCCGCAGCAGGTGCTCGAGGGCATCGGGATAGGGCGTCGAGTCGCTGTCCACGGTCAGCACGAACTGCACGTCGTCTGGATCGAACTGACGCAGGGCCGTTGCGTGGGCACCCCGCTTTCCCCGGTTGTCCTGGCGGATCCAGAGCACCCGGGGGTGATAGAAGGGCTCGACCGGGCGGGCTGAGCCGTCGTCCACCACCACGATCGCGTCGATCGGGACGGTCTGGTCGATCAGGCTCCGCACGCACGCCTCGAGCTTGTCGGGAGGCTCGTTGTAGGCAGGGACGATGGCGATCGTGCGGCCGCGGGCGACCGGAAAGTTTCCGAATCTGCGTTCGTTGATAAAGGCAATCAGGCAGACGGAGATAACTATCGCGTTGAAAATCCAGTAAAAGGCCAGGGCCGGGCTCTTGCTGAGCTCCGCTGCCACGAGTGCCGTCGCCGACAGCAGAAGGACGACTATGGCAACTGCGAGGATCTTGAACGCCTGCGCAGCCTGACGGTAGCCAGCCGGTAGATCAGTATCGCCGTCAAAACCAGCGCTGCCGACCCGATGATGTCCCACCCGGCCAGGTGGGTAATTCTGACCACGAGTTCGTGACCGTCCAGAGCGCCTGCGGCGCGGCCGTCCACGCCAGTCATCATCGGCCGTTCCAATCCGTGCTGGTTCGTACTCGGTTCCTGAGGTGCCGTCCGGCTCGGTCGTGCGGCTGGGCTGCGATCCTGGCGGCGCGTACAGCAGGACGGCACCGGGATCGAAGGGCAGAGTCGAGCTCAGCTCCCGGTCAGCTGCATCCGGCAGGCGACTCGGGTCGATGAGCTGAGTCACAGGCGTTCCCCGGTAGTCGCGGCGCCGCGAGTGTCGAAGAGCACGCGGGCGTGGCGCTCGATCTCGCCCAGGTCGAAGGCACTGTGCGCCTGCAGCAGTGCGACCAGGTCAGCGGACTCCAGGCCAGCCTGCAGATCGGTTTCCCCGGGAACGTCGATTCCGTCCACTGACCAGGCTGCCGCCAGCGGGTCGTGATAGCTGACCCTGGCGCCGCGGGCGCGCAGCTTGCGCACGACAGCAATGGCCGGGGACTCGCGCATGTCGGCGCTGTCCTTCTTGTAGGTGACTCCGAGGAGGAGCACGCGGGCTCCGTTCAGCGGTTTCGCGTGCCGGTTGAGTACCTCGGCTATCCGGTCGACGACATAGGCCGGCATGCGGCTGTTGATCTCCTGTGCCAGCTCGACGAACCGGAACGGGTAGCCCAGCATGCGGACCTTGTAGGACAGGTAGTTCGGATCGATGGGGATGCAGTGGCCGCCGACCCCGGGCCCGGGATGGAAAACCTGGAAGCCGAACGGCTTGGTGCCGGCGCACCTGATCGCGTCCCACAGGTCGATGCCCAGCTCGTGGCAGAACACGGCCATCTCGTTGACCAGCGCGATATTGACGTGGCGGTAGGTGTTCTCCAGCAGCTTGGCCATCTCGGCCTCGCGGGCTGAGGCGGCCCTGACGACCTGATCGCAGAGCTTGCCGTAGAACACCACCGCGGCGTCGGTGCACGCGGGCGTGACGCCCCCTACGACTTTCGGCGTGTTGCGGATGCCGAACTCGCGGTTGCACGGGTCGATCCGCTCGGGTGAGAACGCCAGCCAGAAGTCCTGGCCGGCCCGCAGGCCAGAGTCGGCCTCGAGCAGCGGCCTGACCACGTCCTCGGTGGTACCCGGATAGGTCGTGGACTCCAGCACGACCAGCGTGCCGGGCCTGAGCACGCGCGCTGCCAGCGCGGTGGCTGTCCTGACGGCGGTGAGATCGGGACCATAGTCGGAGTGCAGCGGCGTCGGGACGCAGATGACGATTGCCGACGGCGAGCCCAGCGCGGCGGCGTCAGCAGTGGCCCGAAAGCCGCTCTCCAGCATGAGCGCGACGTCCCCTGGCGATATATCGGCAATGTGTGACCGCCCGGCCATGAGGCCGTCGGCGACGTCCGTGCTGACGTCGTAGCCTATGACGGCAAGCCCGGACCGAACGGCCTCGGCTGCCAGGGGCAGGCCGACGTAGCCCAGCCCGATCACCAGAAGATCGGGCTCTGCAACTGGCCCTGGGCTCGAGCCGAACGTGGTCGTGACAGAAGTCACAAGGGCCCCCCCTTTTGTAAGTCCCACGCACATCTCAGTTGCCGTCCCAGGGCCCTGGCGTGACGGCTCAAGAGACACTAACGCATTGAATTAAGTACTGTTGCTCTATTTCAGCATTCACGTCGGCTATGACCAGGAGTGATTTCGGATAAGTGTGTATTTACACTGCAATCTCACTGTGTCTGCCGGGCGTGGCCGGAGATAGCTCCTGATGAGATCCCGCATAGCCGTGGTGCTGGCGGTCGCGATCGCGATGGTTTCCATCGCCGCCGTCGTGATCGCGCGCTCGCATGCGGAGGCGGCCAGGCCGGTCGCCCGCGCCACCCTGCCCGCCCGCCCGCGGTCCTACCTCGGGGTTTACGAGCCAGGGGTAGTGCCGCAGTACGCCGAGATCCGGGCCTTCGGCCAGGTGGCCGGGCGCCAGCCCAACCTGGCCGGCTACTACGGCGGCTGGGGGCAGGGATTCGAGAGGTCGTTCGCCGGCACGCTGCACAGCCACGGGATCAATCCCGTCGTCCAGATGGATCCGACCGGTGCCTCGGTCGCGGCCATCGCGGACGGAACCTATGACCAGTACCTGCGCTCCTACGCCGACAGCGTCCGCGACTTCGGGCATGCCGTCGTGATCGGCTTCGGGCACGAGATGAACGCGACCTGGTACTCCTGGGGATACCGGCACGTCCCCGCCGCGACCTTCGTGCGCGCCTGGCGGCATCTGGTGACCATCTTCCGCGAGCAGGGCGCTGACAACGTGATCTGGCTGTGGACGGTGCAGGCCGACATTCCCGGTACCGGCCCGGTCCGCGACTGGTGGCCGGGGAAGCAGTACGTCAACTGGGTCGGGATCGACGGCTACTACTACCGGCCGTCGGACACCTTCGCGGCCGTTTTCGGTTCCACCATCGCCCAGGTCCGGGATTTCACCCGCAGGCCCGTCCTGCTGTCGGAAACCGCGGTCGGGCCGCAGGCAGGGCAGGCAGCCAAGATCGCCGACCTGTTCCGCGGGATGGCCGCCGAGCGGACACTCGGCCTGGTGTGGTTCGACATCGCGCAGGACAGGGGCATCTACCACCAGGACTGGCGGATCGAGGCCAGCCCGGCCGCCGAAGGGGAATTCCGGCTGGGCGTGCGCACCTATATTCGGCAGGGATAGCTGGGCCAACTGCCCGCTGGCGCCGGTCTGATGCTGTACTGTGTTAACCGGACGTAACAGCCAGGCTGGCGATGAGGCGAGCCTGAGGCCCGGCGATGACGCGGGCCGGACCACACCCCAGACAGGATCAGCAGTGTTTGCCATGACAGTGTCTGCTATGACACCGAGGTTTGCGGAGACACCGAGCCTCCGTCACCAGCTCGTACTTATTATCACGTAGCGCGAACCCGCACCGGGCTCGCGCTACCACCTCCTATGCCAGACGGCAGGGAGGTTTTTTGTTGGACGGAGCGCCGCAATGACGCGGACAGCAGCTAACTGAGCAGCACGAACGGAAGAAGAAGGAGTTACCGTGCACGAGCTCACCGGAGCCCAGGCACTCGTCCGCAGCCTCGAGCACGAGGGAGTCGAAGTCGTTTTCGGCCTTCCCGGCGGCACGATCCTGCCGACCTACGACCCGCTGCTCTCGTCGTCACTGCGGCACGTACTCGTCCGGCATGAGCAGGGCGCCGGCCATGCGGCGGAGGGGTACGCATGGGCAACCGGCCGGCCTGGCGTCTGCATGGCCACCAGCGGGCCCGGTGCGACGAACCTGGTCACCGCCCTCTCCGACGCCTACATGGACTCCGTTCCGATGGTGGCGATCACCGGCCAGGTCGGGACCAGCCTGATCGGCACCGACGCGTTCCAGGAAGCCGACATCACCGGCATCACGCTGCCGATCACCAAGCACAACGAGATCGTCACGTCGGTGGAGCGGATCCCGGCGGCGGTGGCGGAGGCCTTCCACATCGCCACGACCGGCCGCCCCGGCCCGGTGCTCATCGACGTGCCCAAGGACGTGCAGCAGAATACCGGCTCGGTCGACTGGCCAGCGCAGATGGACCTGCCCGGCTACCAGGTCCCCGGGCCGCCGAGTCCTGCCGCCATCCGGGCCGCCGCGGCGCTGCTGCTGCAGGCCCGCCGCCCGGTGCTGTACGTCGGCGGCGGCGTGATCAAGTCCGACTCGCACCAGGACCTGCTCCGGCTGGCCGAGCTCACCAGGGCGCCCGTGACGACGACCCTGATGGCCCGGGGCGCCTTCCCCGACAGCCATCCGCTCGCACTCGGCATGCCGGGCATGCACGGCACCTACCCGGCGGTGTCCGCCCTTCAGGAGGCTGACCTGGTGGTCGCGCTCGGCGCCAGGTTCGACGACCGGGTCACCGGCAAGCTGGCCGACTTCGCGCCGCGGGCCAGGATCGTGCACGCGGACATCGACCCGGCCGAGATCGGCAAGAACCGCGCGCCGGACGTCGCGATCGTCGGCGACCTCCGGCTCACCATGGCCGGCCTGGCCGACGCTCTGGCCGCCGCGCTCAGCGACGGAGGCACCCGGCCGGACACTGGTGACTGGCTGTCCATCCTGGACGGCTGGAAGCGCCAGTTCCCGCTGCGCTACTCGCAGGACGCCGACGGCCCGCTGAAGCCGCAGTACGTCACCGAGCGGCTATCGGCGCTGACCGGCGGCGACGCGATCATCGTGGCCGGCGTCGGCCAGCATCAGATGCATGCCGCCCAGCACTACGGCTTTACCAGGCCGCGGAGCTGGATCAACTCCGGCGGGGCGGGAACGATGGGCTTCGCCGTCCCGGCCGCCATGGGCGCACAGGTCGGGCGGCCCGGCGAGACGGTGGTCGCGATTGACGGTGACGGCTGCTTCCAGATGACGGCGCAGGAGCTTGCCACCTGTGCCATCGAGAAGATCCCGATCAAGGTCCTGATCTTCAACAACGGCTTCCTCGGCATGGTCCGGCAGTGGCAGGAGCTGTTCTACGACGAGCGCTACTCCTCAGTCGAGCTGGGCACCGCCATTCCCGACTACGTGAAGCTGGCCGAGGCCTACGGGTGCGTCGGTCTCCGCTGCGACCGGGCCGACGAGGTCGACACCATCCTGGACAAGGCGCTGGCGCCATCCGACGTGCCGGTCGTGGTCGACTTCCGCACGCACGACCGGGAGGGCGTCTTCCCGATGGTCCCGGCCGGCCGCCCGAATGACGACATCGTGCTGGGACCGGAGTTCAGCGCGGACGAGCAGCGCGCGGCGACGCGCAGGGAGATGGGAATCTGATGACGACGCACACGCTGTCGGTGCTGGCCGAGAACAAGCCCGGTGTGCTCTCGCACATCGCCGGCCTTTTCTCCCGGCGGGCCTTCAATATCTCCTCCCTCGCGGTCGGGCCGACGCAGGACGAGCGGGTCAGCCGGTTCACCATCGTGGTCGACGGCGCCTCCACGCCCGTCGACCAGGTGAGCAAGCAGCTCGAGAAGCTAGTCCGGGTGCTCAAGGTCGTGCAGCTGTCCGAGGGCGCCGCGGTGGAGCGCGAGCTCGCCCTCATCAAGGTGCGAGCCGACCCGGCGCTGCGCGGGCAGCTGCTCGAGGTGGCCGGCGTGTTCGGCGCCAGCGTGGTGGACATGAGCCCGACAACCCTGGTGCTGGAGGCCGTCAGCAGCCCGGCCAAGCTGGATGCCCTGCTGGCCATGCTCGACTCCTACGGCACCTGCGAGCTGGTCCGGACTGGCCGCATCGCGCTCGCACGGGGTGCGAGCGTCATCACCGATGGCGGGCCGGCCCTGCAGGCAGTTCCCGATGCGGCTGACACTGCCGCCTGAAGACCTCGTTCCCGGCAATTAAAAAGATCTTGATTTCGAGAGGACGTTCCGACCATGGCCACCGTGTACTACGACACCGACGCCGATCTCAGCCTGATTCAGGCCCGCAAGATTGCCGTGCTCGGCTACGGCTCCCAGGGCCACGCGCATGCGCTGAGCCTGCGCGATTCCGGCTGTGACGTGCGGGTCGGGCTGCCCGAGGGCTCCCGCTCGCGCAAGCGCGCCGAGGCCGCCGGCCTGGAGGTGACCACGCCGGAGCAGGCCAGTGCCTGGGCGGACCTCATCATGGTGCTCACCCCGGACACCACCCAGCGCGGGCTCTACGCCCGCGCCATCGAGCCCAACCTCAAGGCCGGCGACGCGCTGTTCTTCGCGCACGGCTTCAACATCCACTTCGGCTACATCACCCCGCCGGAGAGTGTCGACGTGGCCATGGTGGCGCCGAAGGCACCCGGCCACCTCGTCCGCAGGCAGTACGAGGACGGCCAGGGCACTCCGGTGCTCATCGCGGTCGCGCAGGACGCCACCGGGAACGCCTGGGAGCTGGCCAAGTCCTACGCTGCCGCGATCGGCGGGACGAAGGCAGGAGCGCTGGTCACCACGTTCAAGGAGGAGACCGAGAGCGACCTGTTCGGCGAGCAGGCCGTGCTCTGCGGCGGTGTGACGGCGCTGGTCAACGCCGGGTTCGAGACCCTGGTCAACGCTGGCTACCAGCCCGAGGTCGCCTACTTCGAGTGCATGCACGAGCTCAAGCTCATCGTGGACCTGATGTACGAGGGCGGCGAGTCGTGGATGCGGTACTCCGTCAGCGACACTGCCGAGTACGGCGACCTGACCCGCGGCCCGCGGGTGATCGGCGATGCCACCAAGCAGGCGATGGCCCAGCTGCTGGCCGACATCCAGTCCGGTGAGTTCGCCCGCGAGTGGGTGGCCGAGGACGACAACGGCCGCCCGAACTTCACCAAGCTCCGCGAGGAGGCGACGACCGCTCAGATCGAGCAGGTCGGCAAGCCGCTGCGGAAGATGATGACCTGGCTGAACCCGGCCGCGAAGGAGATGGACGAGTAATGGGGGGCGATGTAACGGCGGGCGAGGCAGCCGCCGAGCCCAAGCACGCAGCCCGGACGCACGTCGTCACCCATCTGCCGGGTGACGGCGTCGGCCCGGAGGTGACCGAGGTGGCGCGGGCCTGCGTGGACGCGGTGGCCGGGCGGCACGGTTTCGGCATCGACTGGCGGAACTGCAACCTCGGCGGCCAGCACTACCTGCAGACCGGCGAGGTGCTGCCGGACGCGGTGCTGGAGGAGCTGCGCCGGTCCGACGCGATCCTGCTCGGTGCCGTCGGCACTCCGGAGGTACCGCCGGGCGTACTGGAGCGCGGCCTGCTGCTGCGGCTGCGGTTCGAGCTGGACCTGTACATCAACCTGCGCCCGTCCAAGCTGCGGCCGGGTGTCGCAGGCCCGCAGCTCGTCGGCACGCGCGGCAGGCACGAGCTGGCCGACGTGGACTTCGTGATCGTGCGGGAGAATACCGAGGGCCTGTACGCGGGCGCCGGCGGCACCGTGCACCGCGGAACCGAGTTCGAGACCGCCACCGAGGAGTCGCTGAACACCTGGGCCGGCGTCCGGCGCTGCGTGCGGTACGCCGCGCAGGTGGCCGCCAGCCGGTCGGGACGGCTCACCCTGGTGCACAAGACCAACGTGCTCACGCATGCGGGTGACCTGTGGTCCAGGATCGCGCGCGAGGTCGCGGCCGAGGACGGCGTCGAGCTCAGCTACGCGCACGTGGACGCCGCCTGCCTGTGGATGGTCGACGACCCGAAGCGGTTCGACGTGATTGTCACCGACAACCTGTTCGGCGACATCATCTCCGACCTCGGCGCCGCGCTGACCGGCGGGCTCGGCTACGCGCCGAGCGGGAACCTGAACCCGGACCGCACCGGGCCGTCGGTCTTCGAGCCGGTCCACGGCTCGGCACCGGACATCGCGGGCCAGGGTCTCGCCAACCCGGCGGGCGCGGTGCTCTCGGCCGGGCTGATGCTCAGCCACCTCGGCGAGGATGCGGCAGCGGCCGAGCTGGACTCGGCCGTCACCTCGGTGCTCGCTGCCGGGGAGCCTGCCAGCACGGGGGAGTGGGAGAAGGAGCTGCTCGGCCGGCTCACCAGCGGGGGGACGTCATGACCGACAGGACTGCCCATACGGGCGCTGACCGGGGCGCCGTGCTGACGCCGAAGGTCGAGATCTACGACACGACACTGCGGGACGGCTCGCAGCAGGTCGGCCTCGACCTGACCGTCGCGGACAAGCTGCGGGTGGCGGTGGCGCTTGACTCGCTCGGCGTCGACGTTATCGAGGGCGGCTGGCCCGGCTCGAACCCCAAGGACGCCGAGTTCTTCGAGCGCGTGAAGCGACTGGAATTCCGGCACGCGACGCTGGCCGCGTTCGGCGCGACCCGGCTGCCCGGCCGGAGCGTCGAGGATGACGCATCGCTCGCCGCGCTGCTGCAGGCGGAGACCCCGATCGTGACGCTGGTCGGCAAGTCCTGGACGCTGCACGTCGACGAGGCGCTGCGGACCACCAGGGCCGAGAACCTGGCCATGGTCGCCGATTCTGTCGCCTACATGGCCGCGCACGGCCGGCGCGTGGTCTTCGACGCCGAGCACTTCTTCGACGGGTACCGCGCCGACCGCGGCTACGCCCTGGACGTCCTCGCGGCGGCTGCCGGGGCTGGCGCCGACACCCTGGTGCTGTGCGACACCAACGGCGGGACACTGCCAGACGACGTCGGCCGCATCGTGGCCGAGGTCGCGGACCGGTCCAGGACCGCGATCGGCGTGCACTTCCACAATGACGCGTCGTGCGCGGTGGCCAACTCGGTGATCGCGGTCGCGGCCGGCGGACTGCACGTGCAGGGGGCGGCCAACGGCTACGGCGAGCGGTGCGGCAACGCCGACCTGTTCTCGGTGATCGCCAGCCTGGAGCTCAAGCGCGGCCACTCGCTGCTGCCGGACGGGCGGCTGACCGCGCTCGCCTCGACCGCGCGGACCATCGCGGACCTCGCCAACCTGCCGTTCGAGACCAGGCAGCCGTACGTGGGGCCGTCGGCGTTCGCCACCAAGGCCGGGCTGCACGCCTCGGCGATCGCCCGCCGGCCGGACGCGTACTCGCACATCGATCCCGGCATGGTCGGCAACAAGGCGCAGGTACTGGTCAGCGAGCTTGCCGGGCGCAGCAACGTGCTGGCCAAGGCCGCCGAGCTCGGGCTCGACCTGTCGCACGACCCTGGCCTGGCGGGCCAGGTCCTCGAGCAGGTCAAGGAGGCCGAGCACCGCGGCTACGCGTTCGAGGCCGCCGATGCCTCGTTCGAGTTGCTCGTCCGCAAGAGCGCGGGCGTGCTGCCGGCCTGGTTCGAGCTTGAGGGCTACCGCGTGGTGATCGAGCGAGCCAACGCGGCCGACCGGAGCGAGGCGATCGTGCGGCTGCGGCTCGGCGACGACCGCATCGTGGCGGTAGGCGAGGGCGTCGGCCCGGTGCACGCGCTCGATCAGGCGCTGCGCCGCGGGCTGTCCGAGGTCTACCCGGAACTGGCCGGCATCCACCTGGTCGACTACAAGGTGCGCATCCTGGACGGCCGCGCTGCCACCAGCGCGGTCACCAGGGTCATGCTCACCTCGGCCGACGCCGAGGGAGAGTGGACCACGGTCGGCGTGTCCGACGACATCGTGACCGCCTCCTGGGAGGCGCTCACCGACGGGATTGTCTACGGCTTGCTGCGGGCTGGCGCTGAGCCGCTTGCGGAAGATCAACTAACGCAGCCCGGCACCCCGCGCGGGGCGGCCGAGCCCGAGATTTCGGAGGCTGTATGAGTTCCAACCTGCCCCGGCCGCGGTCCGGCCCGCTCACGACCGGGCCGTCGCGCGCTGCTGCCCGTGCCATGCTGCGCGCGGTCGGGCTGTCCGAGGAGGACCTGGAGCGGCCGCAGGTGGCCGTCGCGTCGTCCTGGAATGAGGTAACCCCCTGCAACGTCCACCTCAACGGGCTGGCCGCGGCGGCGAAAGAGGGCGTCAGGCAGGCGGGCGCCGTTCCGCTGGAGTTCGGCACCATCGCGGTCTCGGACGGTATCTCGATGGGCAGCGAGGGCATGAAGGCCTCCCTGGTCAGCCGCGAGATCATCGCTGACTCAGTCGAGCTGATGGTCAACGCCGAGCAGTTCGATGCCCTGGTGACGATCGCCGGCTGCGACAAGTCCCTGCCGGGAATGCTGATGGCCTGCGCCCGGCTGGATATCCCGTCGATCTTCCTGTACGGCGGCACGATCCTGCCCGGCTGGATCCGCGGCAAGTCCATCACCATCCAGGACGTCTTCGAGGCCGTCGGCGAGCACTCGGCCGGAACCATGTCGGACGCCGATCTGCTGGCGGTCGAGCGCGCCGCCTGCCCCGGCGCGGGCTCCTGCGCGGGCATGTACACCGCGAACACGATGTCGGCCTGCGCCGAGGCGCTCGGCATGACGCTGCCGGGCGAGTCGACCGCGCCTGCCGTGTCGGCTGAGCGGACCGACCTGGCCCGGCGCAGCGGCGAGGCCGTCGTGGGCGCGCTGGCGGCCGGGCTCCGGCCGCGGCAGATCATGACCAGGGCCGCGTTCCTGAACGCGGCAACGGTCGTGATGGCGACCGCCGGGTCTACCAACGCGGTGCTGCACCTGCTGGCGATCGCGCGCGAGGCCGGGGTCGAGCTGACCATGGAGGACTTCGACGAGGTCAGCAGGCGCACCCCGGTGATCGCCTCGATGCGCCCGTCCGGGCTGTATGTGATGAGCGAGCTCGACCAGGTGGGCGGCGTCCCGGTCATCCTCAGGGAGCTGCTGTCGGCAGGCCTGATCGACGGCGACGCGGTCACGGTCAACGGCAAGACGCTCGGCGAGAACGTGGCCGACGCCTTCGAGCCGGACGGCAAGGTGGTCAGGCCGGTCAAGGACCCGTTCAAGCCGGACGGCGGCCTGGCCGTGCTGCGGGGCAACCTCGCGCCGAAGGGCGCCGTGGTGAAGACGCCGGGTATCGAATCGCTGCGGTTCGAGGGCACGGCCCGCGTGTTCGAGCGCGAGGAGGACTGCTTCGCGGCGGTCACCGAGGGCAAGGTCAGCAAGGGCGACGTGCTGGTCATCCGGTACGAGGGGCCGAAGGGCGGCCCTGGCATGCGCGAGATGCTCGCGGTCACGGCGGCCATCAAGGGCGCCGGGCTCGGCAAGGATGTCGTGCTCATGACGGACGGCCGGTTCTCCGGTGCCACGTTCGGAGCCTGCGTCGCGCATGTCGCGCCGGAGGCCTACGAGGGCGGGCCTATCGGTCTCGTCGCCGACGGCGACCGCATCGTGCTCGATGTGGTGGAGCGGCGCCTTGAGGTGCTGGTCGACGACGCCGAGCTGGAGCGGCGCAGGGCTGACTGGAAGCGGCCGGAGCCGAACTACACCACCGGCGCGATGGCCAAGTACGCGGCGCTGGTGTCCGGGGCCGACACCGGCGCGGTCTGCACGGTGCCCGGCAGCTGATCGCGGGTCCGGCAGCCTTCCGGTCTCCGGCGGGTCTGAGCCCAGACGGCGGCGCGCGGTGCCCTGAATCGGGCCCGCGCTCCGCCGTTGTGCTGCCGGGTGAACCAGGCGCGCACGGCGGCGCTGGGCCAGTTCAGCGAGCCCTCGCGTGTGGCGTTGGTCACGTGACCGGCCGGAGACAGAGGGCAGCCGCTGCTCGGTTACCGGGAGCCGCCCGGCGCTGACCGCCCGGCGGCTGGAGCAGGGGAATCAGGATTCGCCCGATACATGTTGGAAACATTCGTCGGTCACACTTAGGCCCGGGTCGTGACGGCCGATCCGATATGGGCGGCAACCGGGCGGGCGGCTGGTCGTGACCACTGCTTCCGGCTGCCCCCGGCAGCCAGCCCGGCTGCTCGCGCAGCCCCTCCTGCAGGTGCTCATATCTACCCGAGGGGTGTACAGAAAGTGACCGAGACCACAAGCGCGGGCAGCGCCGCGGTGATCGAGGCCGATGTTCGTGAGGGTACTTACGGCGACAAGATAGCGACGATCGAGCCGGGCGGGGCCGAGTACATCCCGCTCAGCGAGCGGCACGGCAAGCCGCTGCAGCAGTTCTGGACCTGGGTATCGCCGAACATGGAGTTCGCGACGATTTTCGTCGGCGTCATCGGCGTGTGGTTCTTCGGGCTGTCGTTCTGGCTGGCGGCCCTGGCCATCCTGCTCGGCACCGCGCTCGGCTCGGTCTCGATGGGCGCCCTGGCGGCCCGCGGCCCGCTGTTCGGCGTTCCGCAGATGGTGCTCTCCAGGATCGGGTTCGGCTGGCGCGGCAACATCCTCCCGGCCGGCGTCAACGCGCTGGTCGCGGGTGTCGGCTGGTTCGCGGTCAACAGCGTCAGCGGCGCGTTCGCGCTGAGCGCCCTGTTCGGCTGGAACGACAAGATCTGCCTGCTGATCATCGTGGTCATCCAGCTGGCGGTGGCGTTCTTCGGGCACAACCTGGTGCACGCCTTCGAGCGGTGGGCATTCCCCGTCCTGGTGGTCGTGTTCGCCATCGCATCCGTCGTGATCCTCAGCAAGTCCCACCCGGGCACCCACGTCAGCCCGATCCCGGGCGGCTCGCTCGGCGGCTGGCTCATCACCTTCGGCGCGGCCTTCGGATACGCGGCGGGCTGGAACCCCTACGCCAGCGACTACACCCGCTACCTGCCGAAGGACACCAACCGGCGGGCCACCGGGCTGTGGGCCGGCCTCGGCGTCTTCATCTCCTGCCTTGTGCTTGAGGTCGTCGGGGCGGCCGCGGCGACGATTACCAGCATCGACAAGTACGCAAACAACCCGACCGCCGGATTCGTCAGCAACCTGCCGACCTGGATCGCCGACATCACCCTGCTGGCGATCGCGCTCGGCGCCGTCTGCGCGAACGCGCTCAACGTCTACTCGGGCTCGATGTCCTTCCTGGCACTCGGCGTCAGGCTGCCGCTGACGCTGCGGCGCGCGATCGTGGCCATCGTGTTCGGGATCGCGGGATTCTTCGTGGCGCTGTCCGGGCTCAGCGATGCCGGCACGAAGTACAACAACTTCCTGCTCGTCATCGCGTACTGGATCGGCCCGTGGCTGGGCGTCTTCTTCGCCGACCAGTTCCTGCGGCGCGGCAAGCGGGTGGACGGGTTCCTGTTCGACCGCAGGCACAACCCGTGGGCCGGGTTCGCGGCCATGGCCATCTCGATCGCAGTATCGATCTGGCTGTTCGCCAACCAGACCGACTACGTCGGCGTGGTCCCGAAGCATCACCCTGCCTTCGGCGACCTGACCTTCGAGGTCGGCTTCGTGCTCGCGGCCGTGCTCTACGCGCTGTTCTTCCGCCTGCAGGGAGAGAGCAAGGTGCAGGAAGTGCTGGAGATCCCGGGCGAGACCGAGGCGCCTGCGGTGCACGCCTGAGCCGCGCGGGGGGTACGGCTGCCATCTACACTCGTGTAAAAGCCGGGAAGCCGGCCTGAGCGCAGTCCGGGAGTTACCGGTGTCCGATGCCGATCATCGCGCGGCAGGCGCGGGCTCCCGGCGCGCTGCCGGGCAGCTGGAGGCGGCGGCTCTGGCCGTGCTGCAGTCGGCGGGCTCTGCGCTGACGCCGGGACAGGTCAGGGACCGGCTCGGCGACGACCTCGCTTACACCACTGTCGTGACGATCCTGTCGCGGCTGCATGCCAAGGGCGTGCTGACCCGGCTCCGGTCCGGGCGCGCGTACAGCTATGCGCCGGTCGCGGATGAGCCGGGCCTGGCGGCCCGCCGGATGCGCGGCGTGCTGGACGCCGAGGCGGACCGGGAGGCAGTGCTCGCGCGGTTCGTGTCCGGTCTGTCGCCTGAGGACGAGCAGGCGCTGCGCCGGATGCTGGCCGCCCAGCAGAACCCGGAGGCATGAGGTGCCCGGATGCATGTGCTGATCTACGTGCCGCTCCTCGTCCCGGTGCTGGCGGCGGTCTGCGCGCGGCCGCTGGCCGAGCGGCTGCCGCCGAGGACGGCGACGTGGCTGCTGACGGTGAGCGCCGTCGCGCTGGCCGCGGCGAGCGGCGCGGCGCTCGGCCTGCTGGCGATGGCCGCCGCGATGCGGCTGCCGGTGATCGACTCGCTGGGCGGCATGTCGCTGGCAGCCGTGCTCCGGCTCGACCCGGCGCCGCTGCCGCTGGGCGTGATCGCCGGCGCGTTCTTCCTCACCGCCGCGCTCGCGGCAGTGCGGGCGGCGTGGCTGCGCACCGCTGCGCTGATAGCCGTGCGGCGGCAGGCGCGCTGGCTGTCCGGCGACGGCCAGGTCGCGGTCGTGCAGGACGACAGCGCCGACGCGTATGCCCTTCCGGGCCCGCGCGGCAGGATCGTCATTACGACCGGCATGCTGGCTGCTCTCAGCGAGGCCGAGTGCGGAGTCCTGCTGGCGCACGAGCGGGCGCATGCGGCCGGGCGGCATTACCTGTTCACCGCGCTGGCGCGGCTGTCGGCGGCCGCTAACCCGCTGCTGCGCCCGATGGCCGCTGCCATTAGCTACAGCGTGGAGCGGTGGGCTGACGAGCGGGCGGCAGTGGTATCCGGGAGCAGGCTGCTGGCCGCCCGCACCGTCGCGAAGGCGGCCCTGGCTGCCGCTGGCGCACCGCCCGCCCGGATGAGCACAGCCGGCGTGCTCGCGGCGGTCCCGGGCCGCGCCGAGCTACGCAAGGCGGGCTCCGTGCCCCGCCGCGTGGACGCACTGCTCTGCCCGCCGCCGCCGCGCCGGATCATGCTGCTGCTCCTGGCGATCGCCCTGGTTGCGGCCGCCGGGCTTGCTGCCTTCCACGCCGCCGGAGACCTGCACGCGATGGTGGAGTTCGCCCAGGCCGCAGCCGTCTCCTGAGCAGGCGCGGGGTCTAGCAGCTGTGATCTGACTCGCGAGCCGGCTCCTGCTGGATGACGGCTGACGCATCGCGCAGTTCGCGGCGCTGCTGGCGCAGCCGGATGACGATGAAGGCCGCGATGGCGCCGGCCACGATGGCGGCGAGCGCGTAGCCGGCCACCGAGAGGCCGTGCGCGACGCTGTGCCAGGCCGATCCGACGCCATAGCCGACGCAGGCCAGGACGCTGGCGTAGACCGCGGTGCCGATCAGGCTGAGTATCCCGAACCGCAGCGCCGGCACGCCGGTGAGCCCGGCGACGACCGAGGTGAACGAGCGGACGAACGGCAGCGTCCGGCCGACCGGGATGGCCCATGACCCGCGCCCGGCCAGAAAGCGCTCGGCCCGATCGATATCGCTGCGGGTAATAAGGAGGTACCGGCCCAGCCTCTCGATCAGCGGGCGCTCGGCGACGCGGCCGACCCCGTAGGAGACAAACGAGCCGGCTACCTCAGCGACAGTGCCGAGGACAATGACCAGCGCCAGGTTCAGGTGACCCTGGTAGGCCAGGACGCCGGCGAAGCCGAACGTGATCTCGGACGGAATCGGGACGCAGCAGGCCTCCAGGAAGCCCAGCAGCATCACGGCGGCATAGCCGGCGTGCGTCAGAAACGAGTCCATGGGTGTCCTTCGCGGCGCCGGTCGATTCGCGCATCCGGCTCGGCTCTTCTACAGGCGTGTAGATACAGTACCCGTTCGCCCGGCACCGAGTCCGGCGGACCCCTGGGAGTCCGCGGGATCCGGCCCGCTACTGCCGCAGGAAGGTGACCGGCTCCTCGGTGCCATGCCAGCTGACGGTGTGCCGGGCCGGCTCGGCCCTGGCGATAACCTGCCCCCCGCGCAGGACGAGCGTGCGCGGCGCGACCAGGCGCAGCGCGTCCGCCTCGGACGGGGCGTCGAAGACGACGAGATCAGCAGGCCCGCCGGTGCGCAGGCCGTAACCGGACAGGCCAAGGGCCGCGGCCGGATTGACGGTGATCATGTCGATCAGCCGCCGCAGCTCCGCGTCGCCGGACATCTGGCCGAGGTGCACGAGCACGAACGCGGCCTGGAGCGGGTCGCCATAGCCGAGCGGGTACCACGGGTCCATCACTGAGTCGTGCCCGACGCAGACATTGACGCCGGCCTCCTGCAGCTGCTTCACCCTGGTCAGGCCGCGGCGGACGGGACCGGTGTCGAACCGGCCCTGCAGCACGGAGCTGTCCAGCGGGTTGGTGACCATGTGCAGCCCGGCCCGGGCGATGTTGCTGATCAGCCGGTAGGCGTACGCGCCGTTATAGGAATGCATGGCAGTGGTGTGGCTGGCGGTCACCCGGCCGGACATGCCGCGCCTGATGGTCTCGGCCGCCATCACCTCGACGAACCGGGAGTGATCGTCATCAGTCTCGTCACAGTGAATGTCGACGCGCAGGCCATGCTCGTCGGCCAGGGCCATCGCGAACTTCACCGACTCGACCCCGTCCTCGCGGGTGAGCTCGTAATGCGGGATGCCGCCGACGACGTCGGCCCCGAGCTCGACCGCCCTGCGCATCAGCGCAGTGCCGCCGTCAAAGGCAAAGATGCCCTGCTGCGGGAATGCCACGAGCTGCAGGTCGATCAGGCCGCGGACTTCCTCGCGCAGGTCGGCGAGAGCGCGCAGCGCGGTGAGCTCCGGATCGCACACGTCGACATGGCTGCGCACGTGCTGGACGCCGCAGGCCAGCTGCCAGCGCAGCACCTGGCGTACCCGGCTCCGGACATCGTCGTAGGTCAGGTCGGCGACCCGCTCGGCCCAGACCGCGATGCCCTCGAACAGCGAGCCGGAGACATTAGGCCGGGGCTGCCCGACCGTCAGCACCGCGTCGAGGTGGATGTGGGGCTCGACCAGCGGCGGCGTGACGAGACGTCCGGCCAGGTCGATGGTCTGCGTCGCGGTGGTGCTCGCGTCCACGGTCGTGAGCACGCCGCCGGCGACCCCGAGATCGGTCAGTGTCTCAGCACCGGCCAGCCGGGCATTGCGCAGGATCAGGTCGATCACCCGCCCATCATCCCGCGGCGGCAGTGCTCACGACCATCGGCTCTGTCGTTCGCAGCCCGGTTCTGCGGCCGTGGCCACTGAGAGTGACGAAGGGCCTGGCAGCGCTGCCCGCACGTGCTGGCCGGAGGTCCGGGCGCGCGACCTGAGGTAATGCGCGTTTTGCCAGGCAGCAGCCTCGGCCTGCCCTAGAATTAGCCGGGCACGCTGTCGGTCAGCCGGGGAGTCAATGCTGCCGGTCAGCTACATGCAGTAAGAGCGGGCAGATCGCCGGGTGAGATCGTTGTCTATGTTGCTTATCGGCAACTAACTTGTCGGCTGATCCGTTATCGCATTCAATTTGCTGAATGCAGATTTTGTTACGATTCGGGGGAGTCCGGCAGATGGAGCACGCGTCGCGAGCTGACCTTGGCGAACCGGCATTAGCGCCGCAGGCGGCTGTCCCGCCGCAGGCGGCCTTCTCGCCGCTGGAGGCGACGAGCGAGCCGCCGGTAGTTGCGCCGGCCCGCACCCGGCCTGCTGCCGTGCCACCCGGCCCGGGCACCCGGCCGTCCTTCGTCCGGGTGCCCGGCTGGGCCCTGGCCGCGGCGGTCTATCTCGCCCTGGCGGTCGGGATGTGGTGGCATGTCTGGGCCGGCGGGCACCCGGCCTCGACGATGACGTGCGACTGCGGCGATCCGTCGTCGTTCGCCTGGTTCCTGGAATGGCCCGCCTACGCGCTGACCCACGGCCACAGCCTGTTCCTGGAGGCCAGGGACCAGGTGCCCGGAGGGATGAACCTGCTCGACAACACCAGCGTGCTCGCGATCGGAGTCGTGCTCGCGCCGGTCACCTGGCTGTTCGGCCCGGTCGCCACGCTGAATGTGGCCCTGACCGCCGCCCCGGCGCTATCGGCGATCTCTGCCTACGGCTGCCTGCGACGGGGTCTTGGCGTCTGGCGGCCTGCCGCATTCCTGGCCGGCCTGCTCTTCGGATTCTCGCCGTTCGTGCAGCGCAACCAGACGATGGCTCACCTGCAGGTCGCCTTCCTTGCGCTTGTTCCGCTGATCTTCCTGTGCGCGTACGAACTGGCTGTAACTCAGCGGGGAAAGTGGTGGCGGTGGGGCCTGCTTCTCGGACTGCTGGTCACCGTGCAGTTCTTCATTGGCTCCGAGATCCTCACCATGACCACGCTGACGGTGGCGGGATCCGCGCTGCTGGCCCTCACCGGCGCGGCGCTGACCAGCCGCGGCTCGCTGGTCCCGAGGCTGGCCTTCGCACTGCGCGGGCTGGCGCTCGCGGCAGGCACCGCCGGCGTGCTGCTCGCCTATCCGGTGTGGTTCGCGGTCGCGGGTCCTGCTCACATCACCGGGTCTGACTGGGCGAAAGTGACCACGAACAGCCTGGACTCGATGCTGTTTCCGATCTCCCAGGCGCATTCGACGATCGTGCGGCTGCCCGACGGCGGCTACCTGGGTCCTCCCGGCCTGATCGCCGGCTACCTGGGGATAGCCGCCATCCTCGTGGCGATAGCGGCCGCTGTGCTCGTCCGGCGCCCGCTGTCCAGGCTGTGCGTGGTCATCCTGGTGATCGCCGGATGGGCCTCCCTCGGTACCTATAGTCGCCTGCGCGGACTTGACGGAGCGCTGGCGTGGGTGCCGTCGCTATGGCGGCTGGTCAAGAACGTGCCGGTGCTCGATCAGGCGACGCCGCAGAACTTCTCGGCGATGGCCGAGTGGGCGATAGTCGTGCAGGGCGCCCTGCTGGTCGACTGGATCTGGCGGCACCGGGCTGGCGCGCCACTGCGGGTGGCGTCCTGGCGGGTTACGCGCCAGAAGCTGGCCGGCCTTAGCGCCGCGATGGTGAGCATCGCGCTCGTCCTGCCGTGGCTGCTCGACTGGCCGATGCCCTACACGACCGAGTCGGTCTCGCCACCCGCGCCTGTCTCGCGCCTGATCGCTGACCTGCCCGCGCACGCGGTGGTCCTGTTCTACCCGTTCCCGTCCTCGGAGGAGGATCAGTCCCTGGTCTGGCAGGCCGAGGACGACATGCGGTTCGCGGTCGCGGGCGGTCGCGGTATCACGGCCGGGCCTGGCGGTGCCGCAGTGCACGGGCTCGAGCCCGGCACGCCGGCGGGCATGCTGAGCGCGCTCAGTACGTCCTACAAGCCGTACGGCCACCTGAAGCTGCCCCCGCAGCCCACGGCCGCCGTGATCAGCAGCACGCGACTCGCCCTGCGGGACTGGCAGGTCACCGAAGTCGTCATGTCGGGGGGCGGCCGGGATCCTGGCTACGCCCGGCGATGGCTGACGAAGGTCCTCGGGACAGGGCCGCACCGGCAGGACGGCCTCTGGGCCTGGACCGGTGTCCAGCAGCTCGTCTCCTGACCGACGAAGAGTTGTTCCGGAGCACGTACTATCGCTTGACGATGTATCGGCAGACGATCTAGCATCGGCGCATGACAGCTGACGCTCCGGTGCCGCGGCCCCGCCGCGCGTGGCACGCCGCGATCCTGCTCGGACTGATTCCGCTCTCGGTTCTGCTCGCGCTCGCAGTCTGGGCCGCAATGGCCGCCAGCTCCGCGGCCGCGACCGGAGGCTGCGGTGGCGGCTGAGCTCAGCCGCCCGGCCGCTCCGCTGCCGGCCGGAAGTGGCCGGCCAGCGGCCGGATGGACACCGCCGCAGGCCAGACCGCGCGCCGCGCGGGCCTGGCTCGCGGCGACGGTCACGCTGACCGCCGGGGCCGCGGCGGCCGCCATAGCGCTCGCGCCGCCGGCCGGCGCGCCCGCGCCCGCGGGCCTGTCATTCCTGCTGTTCGCCGGCTCGTCGGTGCACGTCGCCTCGACCGGCTGGTTCTACACGGTTCCGGAAGTGCGAGCGCACATGCACCAGAGCCGGGCCAGGTACCTCTGGTGGCCGCTCGCGCTCATAGCCGGGGCTGGTGCGATCGCCCTGCTGCTGCCGCAGGCCGCACTCTACTGGCTGCTGCTGCCGTACTTCGGCTGGCAGTTCTGGCATTACGGGAGGCAGAACCTCGGGCTGGCGGCACTCGCGGCATCCGCTTATGGCGTCGCGCCGCTCAGCAGGCCCGAGCGGCGCTCGCTCGCGGCGGCCGCGGCCGCCGGCATCGCCGCCCTGCTCGCGCGGCCGGGCCTGCTCCAGCTGCCGGCCCTGGCCGCCATTCCGGGGCTGTTCAGCCTGGCCGCTGCCGCGTTCGCCGCGTCCGTCCTGGTCGGGACAGGCTGCCTGCTGTCCCGCCCCGGCGCGCAGCGACCACCCGGATTCTGCCTCGCATACCTCACGTCGCTGGCCTTCAGCCTGCCGGTATTCCTGTTCACCTCGCCGTACGCGGCGGTCGCGGGACTCACCATCGCGCACGGGCTGCAGTATCTGCTGCTGATGGTGCTCGTCGCGGCCGGCGGTGCCGGGCGGGCCGGCCAGCTGGCGATGCTGGCGAACATCGCCCTGGCCGGCGGCGCAGTCCTGTCGGTCGCCTCCGATCAGCTGACCGCCGGCCCGGTGCTCCGGGCACTGTTCGGGGTGTTCGCGGGCGCGGTCATGGCGCACTTCGTTGTCGACGCCGGGCTCTGGCGCCTGCGCGCGGACTTCCCCCGTGCCTTCCTGCGGGCCAGGCTGCCGTACCTGCTGGCTGCGCCAGGAATTCCGGCTGCCGATCGATCGCCTGGCGATATAGGATAACGGCGTGCCGGACTCATCTGAGGCCAGCTCGTCGCTGGTCACCTTCGGCCGCTACGCCGGCCCCGCCACGCTGATCCTGTCGAGCCTCGCCGACGGCGCCAAGCACGGCTACGCGCTCACGAAGGACATCGAGCAGTTTTCCGGCGTCAGGCTCGCGCCGGGGACCCTGTACGAGGCGCTCAGCCGGCTCGAGGGTCAGGGCCTGATCGAGGCGCTGCCGAGCGAGGACCGGCGCCGCCCGTACCAGCTGACTGCCTCCGGTGCCGAGGCACTGCGCGCCCACCTCGCCGACCAGCGCCGGGTCGCCGATATCGGCCTGCGCCGGCTGTCCAGGAGCTGGGGCCCGGCATGAGCGCCGGGGCGCGCCGGGCCGGGAGGCTGCTGCGCTGGTACCCGCGATCCTGGCGGGACCGGTACGGCGAGGAGTTCACTGAGCTGCTGCTGGATGAGCTGGCCACCCGGCCGCGTGACTGGCGGCGCGGCGCCGACGTCGCGGTCCATGGTCTGCTGGCGCGCCTTGCCAGCGCGGGCCTGACCAGCCGCGAGCAGCCCGCCCCGGCCGGGATGGCCGCGCTGGCCGGAGCGCTGGCCGTGTTCTGCGCGCTCGGGGCCGCGATGCTGGCGCAGCTGGCAACCGGCTGGCAGTGGGCCTCGCCTGGCTCAGCCACCGTGACGGCGGCCACGGTGATCATGACACTGGCCGCGGCCTGCGTCGCCGTGCTCGGGCTCAGTGCCGTCGTTCCCGTCGGGTGGCGTGTGCTGGCCGCGTTCCGCCGCCGCGACCCGCGGGTGATGGGCCCGGCCGCCATCGCGGCAGCCTGCGCGGCCGCCCTTGTCGCCGGCGCGCGGCATTTCCAGAACGGCTGGCCGGGAACGGGCGGTACGGGGGCCAGTCATCATCTCGTGCCGGGCGGTGTGGCCGCGTTCAGCTGGGCGTCGACCCTGTCGGTGTCGTCGTTCTGGGCGCACCCGGCACTGCTGGCCCGCTTCCCGGCGGCGGAGCTCACCTGGATGGCCGTCAGCCCCGCCGCCGGGATCGCCCTTCTGGTCGCCGCCGCTGTCACCGTGCGCCGCCTGAGTCTCCGGCCCGCCTCGTCCGCTACCTGACCCGGCTTGCGCGGCTGACGACGGGCTCGGCCATGATCTTCCTGTGCGGCGCGGTCATCTGGCTGGCAGGGGAGCGTGCGGGCACGGGGGCAGGCTTGTTCCGCCCCGGTCTGGTGGACGGCGCGGAGCTGCTGGTCATGGGACTCGCGCTGACGGTGGCACTGCGGCTGGCCCGGACACTGAGTCGCACACTGGGCCGCAGCGCGGCCGTGGCAGGCGGCTAGCCAGCCTCGCCGAGCGTGCCGCGGATGCGGCCGGCCGTCGCGTCGAGCTCGGCGCGGTCCGGGCTGAGGAACTTCACGTCCAGGCGGAACCCGTCGCCGGGCAGCCGCGGCAGCACGTGCAGGTGGACGTGCGGAACCTCCTGTCCGGCGACCTCGCCGTCGGCCAGGAACAGGTTGACGCCCCCGCACGGCACCCCGCACGTGCGCAGCGCCCCGGCAAGCCGCTGTGCCACCGCGAACACCGCCGACCCGGCCGCCGGGTCGAGATCGCTGAGGCCGGCGGCGTGCTCACGCGGCACCACCAGCAGATGCCCGGCATTGACGGGCCTGATGTCGAGGAACGCGATCACGGTGTCGTCGGAGTGCACCATGCTCGCGGGCGCGCGCCCGGCCGCGATCTCGCAGAAGACGCATCCATCCGAGGCCGCAGGCATGCTCCCAGTATGCGCAGTCCTGCGCCGGGCGCTGGTGCGCAAAGGACACGTGAAGACCACAGCCAGCGGTGTTAAGAACGTGTCAAGATCATCGGGATAGCTCCACTCGCGCGGTGAACTGGCAGCGTGAGCCAGTCAGCAGAATCGACAGTCAGGTACGCCGACTCCGGAGAGGCGGACGGCCCGCCGGCGCGGAGGCGGGGTCTCAGCGCTCCGCTCGCCCTGCCGGCCGGCTTTGCCGCGCTGCTGGCTGTCGGCGCGCTGGCAGCGGCCAGCCACGGGGCTGTGTCGGCAGGCTGGGTCCTCGTCCTGGCGTCGGTCATCGCCTTCCTCGGGGCCGCGGTCGCCGAGCCCCCGGTCGCGCCGGTGCTGGGCACGATCGCGTGGCTGACGGTGACGGGCTTCTCCCGAGCCCCCTATGCCCACCTGCGGCCCGCGAGCACGCTGGCCCTGCAGGCCGCGATCGTGATCGCCGCCTGCACCGCAGCCGGGATTGGCGCGGGCGCGGTAGTGCGCCGCTTCGCCGCATCGTTCACACTGTGGATTGTGGACACGCCTGGTCAGCCCGACTTCGGGCACACGGGCCCCGGCGGCGCGGAGCCGTCAGGCGGGCCTGCGTACCGGAGTGCTGACCCTGGCCTGGGTGCTGACCCCGGCCAGATCACGGCACCGGGCCAGGCCGGGCCGCCGGACCGGGCCCGGCTGCGCCGGCCGGACCGCGGCAGGCGCCGCCTGGCCGACCTGAGCGGCGGCATCGGCGGCCGCCGGGTTCTGGCGGGCGTGCTGCTGGCCGGCGGCCTGCCGCTGCTGACGATGCTGCTGTCCTCCCTGCGCCTGGACCTCGGTGACGATCTGCTCATCTACCTGGTAGCGGTCGTCGCCGTCGCAGTCGTGGGCGGCTTCTGGCCGGCCGTGCTCGCGGCCATCGCCGCCAGCCTGCTGGTGAACTGGTACTTCACCCCGCCGGTGCACACGCTGACCATCGCCGACGGGAAGAGCCTGCTGGCCCTGCTGCTGTTCGTCACCGTGGCGGTGACCGTGAGCAGCGTCGTGCACCTGGCAGCCCTTCGCGCCCGGCAGGCCGCGCGCAGCACGGAGGAGGCCGAGGACCTGCTTGCGCTGGCCCGGACCGTGCTCGGCGGCCAGGACACCCCGGCCGCGGTACTCGAGCATTTCATCGCCAGCCGCGGCGGGCGGGCTCAGCTGCTCGAGCTTTCCGGCGAGACCTGGGTCCGGGTGGCGGGCACGCAGACGGACCCGGACGCGGGCGATGTGCAGCGCACCGTGGCCCGGCCGGATCTGCTCCTTGAGGTCAGCGGGCAGGACCGGACGCTGTCACCGCGGCTGCTGGACGGCCTGACCGCGCAGGCAGCCGCCGCCCTGGACCGGGACCGGCTGCGGACTCAGGCTGCCCAGGCAGAAGCCCTGGCGGAGGGCAACCGGATGCGGACGGCGCTGCTGGCGGCGGTGAGTCACGACCTGCGGACGCCGCTGGCCTCGATCAAGGCCAGCGTGAGCACCCTGCGGCAGACGGATGTGGAGTGGACCGAAGCTGACGAGGCCGCGCTGCTGGCCACGATCGAGGCGTCGGCAGACCGGCTGGACGCGCTGATCGGCAACCTGCTGGACATGAGCAGGCTCGCGACTGGCTCGCTGCAGCCGTTCCTGCGGCCGACCGCCATTGACGAGGTGGCTCCGGTCGCCCTGCGCGGCCTGGATGGCAGCAGCAAGCTGGAACTGGCCGTTCCCGATGGCCTTCCGCTTGTCCTCACCGATCCCGGGCTGCTGGAGCGGGTGCTGGCCAACCTGTTCGCCAACGCGCTGTCCTACTCCCCGGCCGGGCAGCGGCCGGGCCTGCGGGCTCGATGTGAGGCGGGCGCGGTCGTGCTGGAGGTCATTGACCACGGCCGGGGCGTTCCCGACGATCTCAAGGACCGGATGTTCGAGCCGTTCCAGCGGCTGGACGGCCGCGGCGCCGATCCGCGCGCAGGCGCGGGCGTCGGGCTGGGCCTCGCGGTCGTCAAGGGCTTCCTGGACACCATGGGCGGCACCGTGCAGGCGGCCGACACGCCCGGCGGCGGGCTGACCATGCGGGTCACGCTGCCGTGCGCGCCGGCCAGCACTGCCAGCGTGCCGGCCCGGCCATGACGCGCGTCCTGGTCATCGACGACGAGGCACCGATCCTGCGGGCTCTGAAAATCAACCTGACCGCGCGCAAGTACGTGGTCAGCACGGCCGCTGACGGCGCGTCCGGGCTGGCAGCGATGGCGCGGGACCGGCCGGACGTGCTCATTCTCGACCTGGGCCTGCCCGACATGGACGGCACTGAGGTGATCAGGGGCGTGCGCGGCTGGACGTCAACGCCGATCATCGTGCTGTCGGCCTGGGGCCAGGAGAGCCAGAAGGTGGCCGCGCTCGACGCGGGCGCGGACGACTACGTGACGAAGCCGTTCGGAATGGACGAGCTGCTGGCCCGGCTGCGGGCGGCGGTGCGGCGCGCCTCGCCGGCGCCGGATGAGCCGGTGGTCACGACCAGCGACTTCACGGTGGATCTCGCGCGCAAGATCGTCAGCAGGGGCGGTGCGGACGTGCGGCTGACTCCGACGGAGTGGCAGCTGCTGGAGGTGCTGGTGCGCAACGGCGACCGGCTGGTAACCCAGCGCCAGCTGCTGCAGGAGGTCTGGGGACCCGGCTACCAGACGGAGGCGAATTACCTGCGCGTCTACGTCGCCAACCTGCGCCGCAAGCTGGAGCCCGACCCGTCCGCGCCGCGGTACCTGCTCACTGAGCCGGGGATGGGCTACCGGTTCCGGCCCTGACCGCCCTCAGCCCCCGGCCGGCCCCGGCCGGGGCCAGCCGTCAGCCCGGCGGCTGGCTGACCGCCGGCTGCAGTTCGTACGCCGGGTTGTAGATCGCCCGGTCGCCTTTCACGCTGGCCAGGCGGCCGTGCACGATGAGCTTGCGGCCCGGCTCGATGCCGGGAATGTCGCGGCGGCCCAGCCAGACCAGCAGCACCCGGCCCGTGCCGTCCCATAGCTCGGCCTCCATGGCCGGCGTGCTGCCGCGCGGGCGCAGCGTGACGTGCCGCAGCGTCCCGGCGATGTCGACGACTTCCCTGCTCCGGCAGTCGGCGATCGGGACGGGCTGATCGGCGATCTCCGCCGGCAGCTCGCTGACCTGCTGGCGCACCTCCGCGGCGTGCAGCGCCTCCCGGCTGGCGAGCAGCCGCTGGCCGGCCAGCGGGTCGGCGGTCGCCGCGGCCCGCCGGGCGGAGGCGAGCTGATAGGGCACGCTCGCCACGATGACCCCGCGTTCCATCAGCAGGCGCGTCTTCAGGCGGAGCGCGCTCTGGTTGTGCAGCGCCTGCTCCCACCAGTGCCCGAGCACGTACTCGGGAACGTAGACGGTCACGATGTCGCGCGGGCTCTCCCGGCGCAGCCGCCGCACGTACTCGACGACCGGGCGGGTGATCTCCCGGTAGGGGGAGGAGACCACGGTCAGCTGCAGCGGCATGCCGAGGCGGTCCCATTCCTCCTTCAGCCGCATGGTCTCGCCCTCGTCGACGTCGACGGTGACTGCCTCGAGCCGGGCCGGGCGGGCGGCGCGGGCGTAGGCGAGCGCGCGCAGCGTCGGCCGGTGCAGCTTCGACACCAGCACGATGGCGATGTTGCTGGCCGGAAGCGTGATCGCGGCTTCCTCGTCCGGCGTCAGCTCCTCGGCGACCGCCGCGTAATGGCGGCGGATGCCGTTCATCGTGAACCAGATCACCACCATCGCGGCGACCGCGATCCAGGCTCCGTCCGCGAACTTGCTGATGACGACGATGACGAGCACCAGGCCGGTCACGCAGGCCCCCACGGTGTTGATGGCGCGCGACCGCATCATCCGCAGCCGGACCGAGCCGTCGGTCGTGGTGCGGAGCAGCCGGTTCCAGTGCCTGATCATGCCCGTCTGACTGCAGGTGAAGGAGACGAAGACACCGACGATGTACAGCTGGATCAGCCGGGTCGGCGAGGCGTGGAACGCGATGATCAGCAGGATCGCGAATCCCGACAGCAGGAGGATGCCGTTGCTGAACGCCAGCCGGTCGCCCCGGGTGTGCAGCTGGCGGGGCAGGAACCCGTCCCTGGCGAGGATCGAGGCCAGCACCGGGAAGCCGTTGAACGCCGTGTTGGCCGCCAGCACCAGGATCAGTGCCGTGAACAGCTGCAGGATGTAGAACAGCGGCGAGGAGTAGCCGAACACAGCCCGGCCCACCTGGGCGATCACGGTGGGCTGGATGTAGCCGGCCGGGGTGCCGCCCAGCGAGCCGGCGTGCACGTGGCTGGCGAGCGCCAGCGCGGTGACGCCGCCGAACATGACGACAGCGATGCCGCCGAGCAGCGCCAGGGTGGTGGCCGCGTTCTTGCTCTTGGGCGGCTTGAACGCGGGCACGCCGTTGCTGATGGCTTCGACGCCGGTCAGTGCCGTGCAGCCGGAGGAGAAGGCGCGCAGGAACAGGAACACCAGCGCGAGCCCGGCGAACTCGCCGGTGGACCGGATGGGGTAGCTCGCCGTCTCAGCCCGCAGATGGTCTCCCATCGCCAGCCGGACGCCGCCCCAGACGATCATCAGCATGACCACGCCGATGAAGCAGTAGCTCGGGATAGCGAAGCCGGTGCCCGACTCCCGCACGCCGCGCAGGTTCATGACCGCGATCACGGCCACAACCAGGGCGGCGATCAGCGTCACATTCGAGTTCAGCACCGGGAACGCGGAGGCGAGGTTCGCCACGCCCGAGGACACCGACACGGCGACGGTCAGCGTGTAGTCGACCATGAGCGCGCTCGCCACGGTCATGCCGACGCGGGAATTGAAGTTCGTCGTGGTGACCTCGTAGTCACCGCCGCCGGACGGGTAGGCGTGCACGTTCTGCCGGTAGGACGCCACCACGACCAGCATCAGCAGGCCGACCCCGAGCGCGATCCACGGCGTGTAGGCGATGTAGGCGATCCCGCCAGCTGCCAGGACAAGCAGGATCTCCTGCGTCGCGTACGCAACCGAGGACAGCGCGTCGCTGGCGAAGACCGGCAGCGCGATCTTCTTCGGCAGCAGGGTGTGCCCCAGCCGCTCGCTTTGTACCGGCCTGCCGACCAGCAGCCGCTTAACCGTCGTAAATCCCGTTGCCACGAGCGCATGTTAGGCCCGGCGGGCAGCGCGTGCCTATCCCCGGCGGGGCGCCTACTTCATGCAGTGACGACTCGACTTCGCAGCGTGGCGGCCAGGCCAGGCCGGACGGGGCGGATTGGGGTCAGCGGGTGCACCACAGCAGTGCGCCGCGCTTGGTGACCGCGAGCGGTGTGCGGATCCGGGCGGCCGCCGCAGCCGCCTGCTCCGGCGGCATCATTCTCGCGGCCAGGTAGTCGCGTACGGCGGCGGCATCCGGCAGCGTGATCAGCGGCGCGTCCCAGCGCTCGACCTCGACGCTGCCGAACACCGAGCCCGTCAGCCCGGCCGCGTCCTCCGCATCGAATGTGGACGGCCGCGGCCGCCAGACGCTGGCCAGCTCGGGGCTGTCCGCCCTGCTGATCGTGGCGGCGACGAAGATGCCGCCGGGAGTAAGTACCCGGTGCGCCTCGCGGATCGCCGGCAGCGGGTCGTCGAGGTGATACAGCATGTTCGCGGCGACGACCGCGGCGACGGAGGCATCCCGCAGCGGCAGGGCGGTGGCATCGGCGCGGACCGCCGGCGGCGGATGGGCGCGCGTCATCGCGGCCGACAGGTCGAAGCCGGCCAGCAGCGCTCTTCGCCCGGCCGGGCGGGCGGCGGCCAGGGCGCCGTCGGCGCAGCCGACATCCGCGATGATCTCCTCGCCGCGATCGGGCAGCAGCTGCCAGATGCGCTCCTGCAGCGGCGTCTGCGCCGGATCCAGGTACTTCCCGGTGACCTGCATGCCGAGCCGGTACCGGTCCGGGTCGACGTCATAGTCCCGCGGCAGCCCCACCGGCGGAGCCTGACACGGCCACTGCGCCGGGGGCAACCAGGTTTCGCGGCTGGCTCAGCCCAGCGCGAGACGGACCACCCCGGCGTCTGCCAGCAGCTGGCTGTCAGCGGCGGAGAGGGCGGCCCGGCCGGTCAGTCTCGCCACGAGTCCGGCCGTGTCGCACCCGAGCAGCCCGCACAGCCGGCTCGCTCCGCCGCCGGGCAGGAGCAGGCCTGTCAGCACGGCTGCGGCCGCGCCGGTCAGCCAGGGCGGGCGGCCGAGAGCGCTGGCGAGATCCAGCCCGTGCACGCCAAGCTCGACCACCCTGGTGACGGCGAAGTCGGCAAGCAGCATCCGGTCCCCGTGCCGGGTCCTGACTGTCCGTCCCTCCGGCGCTGCCGCCACCAGATCGTGCGCCTGCTGGCAGCGCGTCCTGAGCTCGGCAGCGATCGTGGCCGGCCCGTCCAGCCGCGCCGCCAGCGTCACGGCCGTCCGGATCCGGTCGGCGTTGGTCGTCGCCGAGAAGCGCTCGTCCGGCCGGTAATAGTCCGCCGTGCTGACCAGTGGCCCGCGAGGGTCGTCTGGCTCGGCCAGCGCCTGGCGGATCCGGTCTGCCCCGATGAGCACATGACACAGCAGCTGCCCGGCGGTCCAGGGCGGGCACGGGCTGGCCCGGTTCAGGTCGCCCGGCGGCAGCTGGCCGGCGACGGCCGCCAGCGCGGCTGCTTCAGCATCGAGCGCGCGGGTACTAGCGTCGTGCACCACATCGGCACGATACGGCAGGGTTAGGTCCAGGGCGGTTGCGGGTTCTCGCTGAGCAGGTGAAACGATCTCCCGATGAGGCTGTCGCGGCGACAGCCGCCGGAGGACGCCCCCGTGGGGCCCGCGGCGGCCCCGGACGGTCCGGCGGCTGCCGCGCCCGGGCCGGCCGCTGACATGCCTCACGACGGCCAGGAGGATCTGCGGTCGGGCCAGCCAGCCCCCGCGCATTCCGGTCCGGCCGGCCTGGCGGCCGAGCTGGTGGTCGTCGACGAGCTTGAGCCCCGCATCCGGATGCCGACCGACCTGCTGCGGTGCATAACGGCAGGCATCGAGATGGCGATCCTGATCGGCATCGGCTTCCTGGGGAACGCGACCGCCAAGGCGTTCGAGCAAGACGTCGTCGACACCAGCGAGCACATCGCCAGAAGTCTCGTGAAGCCGCTGCACGCGCTGGCGTTCGTCGCGCTGCTGGCCCTGCCGGTCGCGCTCGGCGTCCTGCTGATCCGCATGAGTCAGCTCCGGCGGCTGGCCGAGGCCGTCGTGATCGGGCTCATCGCGGCGGGCGTCGCTCTCGCCTGCAACGCCCTCCTGGCCCTGCCCGGGCTGGCCGTCCTGTACCGCGCGCTGATCTGGTCGTCGCATCCGGGCGCGAGCGTTCTCGACTCCTACCTGGCGGGGCTGGCGGCCTACCTGACCGTGATCGGCCTGAGCGGCCGGCCGAAGTGGCGCACCTACTTCTGGCTGGCGATTACCTTCTACTGCGTCACCAGCCTGGCGCTGGCCCACACCGCGACCGTGCTCTCGCTGCTGCTCTCGCTGCTGATCGGGCAGGCGGTGGGTGCCGGGCTGCGCTACGCCATCGGCACGACCTCCGACCGGCCGAGCGCGGCAGAGATCGCCGCCGCCCTGGGCCAGGCCGATGCGCCGCTGGTCGAGATCCGCCGCGTTGCCGACGGCACGATGGATAACCGCCGGTACACCGGTATCAGCCCGGATGGCACCCGGCTCGACGTGACGGTGTTCGACCGCGACCAGCAGACCGCCGACGCGCTCTACCGGATCTACCGGCGGGTGCGCGTCAGCAGCCAGGCCCTGCGCAACGCGGCGGTCACCGTGAGCCGGGCCGTCGAGCGGCAGGTGCTGATGACCTACGCCGTCTCCGAAAGCGGCGTGGCCACGCCGCGCCTGAAGGCCGCGGTGCGGGTCGGGCCCGAGGCCGCCGCCATCGCCAAGGTTCACATCGACGGCATGACTCTCGCCGAGCTGGCAGAGCCTCCCTCGGAAGATGAGCTCGGCGGAATTTACGACGCGGTACTGCAGCTGCACCGGCACCGGGTCACGCACCGCTCCCTGACCCCGGAGCACATTCAGCTGTCCGGCCCCGACCGGGCCCGGGTGACGCTGCTGGAGCCCGGCGACGGCGACGTGGCCGCCAGCGACCTGCAGGCCCGTCTTGATCTCGCCCAGCTCACGGCCGCGATCGCGCTGCTTGTTGGCCCGGCAGAGGCCGCTGACCTGGCCAGGAGGAAGCTCGGCACCGCCGCGGTCAGCAGTCTGGTGCCGCTGCTGCAGCCTGTGGTCCTGCACCGCTCGACCAGGGCGGAGCTGCGGCGCCGCAAGGACGTGCTGCCCGCGCTGCGGAAGGGACTCCTCGGAAGCGAGCCGGACACGACCCCGCCGCCCGTCCAGCTGGAGCGCATCCGGCCCCGCGGCGTCATCACGCTGGTAGCCGCGGTCATCGCGGCCTACATCGTCATCGGCGAGTTCAACCGGGTGAATTTCGGGCCGGTCATCCACCACTCAGACTGGAAGTGGGTCCTGGTCGGGTTCGCGCTGGCCGCCCTCACCTACGTGGGCGCCACCTGGTCGCTGACCGGCTTCGTGCTCGAGAAGCTCAGCTGGACCAGGACTCTCCTGGCCCAGCTCGCCGGGTCCTTCGTGACCCTGGTGACCCCGGCGGCCGTGGGCGGGGTCGCGCTGAACATCCGCTTCCTGCACAAGGCGAAGGTCGCGCCGGCCGATGCCGCCTCGAGCGTCGGAGTCTCGCAGGTCTTCGCCTTCGCGCTGCACCTGATGCTGCTGGTGATCTTCTTCGCCGTCAGCGGCGGCACGCATACCACACCGTTCCACGTTCCCAGCTGGGCCTACATCGCGCTCGCCGTCCTCGGCGCTATTGTGCTGGCCGTGCTGCTGCTGCCGGCCTGCCGCCGGCTGGTCCGGGCGCGGGTTGCCCCGGCACTGGGCCAGGTGATTCCGCGGCTGCTCGACATTGCGCAGAACCCGGTCAAGCTGACCGAGGGCATCGGCGGCGCGCTGCTGCTCACCCTGTCGTACATCCTGTGCCTGTACGTGTCGGTGCTCGCGGTGGGCGGCAGTGCCCCGTTCGCCGAGGTGGCCGTGGTGTACCTGACTGGCAGCGCCATCGGCTCGGTCGTGCCGACACCCGGCGGCCTGGGCGCGGTCGAGGCAGCCCTGACCGCCGGGCTGACTGCCGTCGCTCACGTGGCGACTCCGAACGCGCTCAGTGCCGTGCTGCTGTTCCGGCTGCTGAGCTTCTGGCTGCCGATCCCGGTCGGCTGGGTCGCGCTTAACTACCTGCAGCGCCACGACGCCCTCTGACCACGACGAGCCCGGCGGCGGTCTTCGGCGGCTGCGGCAGGCCGCGGCTCAGGCCCGCAGGTGCAGCCTGGTGACCGAGTTGCCGCTCAGGTTGGTGACCCACACAGTCGGGCCTGCGGCGGCGATGCCAGTGGGGTCATGGAACCGGAAGCGCGGGCCGGACAGCACCCGGATCACCCTGCCGGTGCCGGCCGCGATTTCGGTGACGCTGTTGCCGAGCGCGTTGGCGACCCACAGCGCGCCGCCAGACGCCGCGATGGCAGCCGGATCGTCGAAGCCGTACTGGCGGCCGCGCAGTACCCGCGCGAGCTTGCCCGAGGAGAGGCTGAGCTGCGAGATCGTGTCGCTGGCCTCGTTGACAACCCACAGCGAGCCACCGGTGACCGCGAGTGCGACCGGATCGCTGAAGCCGTAGCCCGCGGCGTAGCTCGCCAGCCAGGCGCCGCTCGTCGCGTCCAGCCTGGTCACCGAGTTCCCGCCGGAGTTCGCGACCCACAGGTCTGCGCCGGCCACCGCCAGCGCATACGGGTTGTCGAGCTGGTACCGGCCGCCGCCGACCGCCGTGATCCTGGCGCCGGTCGCGGCGTTCACCTCGGTGACCGAGTTACTGGCAGCGTCCGCGACCCACAGGCGGCTGCCAGCCAGCGCGAGCGCGTAGGGGCTGGAGAATCCGTACCCAGCGGAAAGAATGCGCACCGGCGCACCGGTAGACTCATTTAGCTCGGTAACGGAATTCGCCGGGACATTAACGATCCAGACGCGGCCGTTCCCGATCGTCAGTGAATTCGGCCCGTCAAACGAGTATCCCGATCCGCGGAAATTGGCGGCATGCGCGCCGGACTTCCCGGACAGCCTGGTAACCGAATCGCCGAGCACGCTGGTCACCCACAGCGTGCCGCCCGCGGCCGCGGCTGCGGTCGGGCCCCCGAAGTGGTACCTGCCGCCCGCCAGCCGGCGGACTGAGACCGGCCCGGTCGCATACGCAGCCGGCGCGGCGCCGGCTGCTGGCTTCGCCGTCTGGCTGGTCTGCACCCGGACCTGACCGCCCGGCCCGCTCGCGACTGCGAGTCCGATGACGATGGCCAGCAGTGCGATGCCCGCCACGGCCACGATGCCAAACTGCAGACGCCTGCCCCCCCGGCGCGCCGCCGGCACTGGTATAGCCACCGTGCGCGCGGAATGCCGGGGTGAATACCCGGAATTCACCATTAACTGAGCCTTCGCTCGTGGTCAGGAAATCTCCTGAGCTGGTCCCCGCTCACCACTGTAAATGACCATTGTGCCGCCGCGCAAAAGTCCTGCCGCACCTGTGAGCGTGCGTCCGTTAATGGTTGTGAATAACCGGTAAGCCGGTAATTAGCGCAGCGCCGGTCAGGTCAGCCGGGCGATTGCCAGCCCTGCGGCCAGCAGGACCACACTCCATGACATCGCCCGCAGTGCCTTCTCCAGCGGCTGGAGCAGCCGGGCCGCGTCGAGCGACAGCACGTCCCCGCTGGCGAGGGTGATGCTGCCGGTGACGCCGGAGGCCTGGCGGCGCAGCAGCCGCGCCGGGGTGCTGAGGCTCCGCTGCGCCGCCGACAGGCCGAATGCGCCGGCGGCCGCGAGCACGGAGCCCGCCGAGATCGCGCCGGTCTGCGCGACGTAGGAGGTCAGCAGCGGGAAGGCGCCCCAGGCGGCGGCGAAGCCGGCGTCCGTGTGCACGATGCCGCCGAAGAGCTCGGCGTTGTACGCGATCACGAGCAGCGGACCGGCCAGCAGGAACGGGATCAGCGGCCAGCCGACCCTGATGACCCCGGCCACGCCGATGGCCATGGCCCCGGCCAGTCCCAGCACCGAGACTGCGATGAGCACCGCACCAGGGATCCTCGTGCGCAGCGGCCGGCCGTGCAGCTCGTCGAGGGCGTGCGCGGCCAGGCCGACTGCCAGGAAGAACGCCGCCAGCGTCGCCAGTAGCGGCGCGAGCGTGACCCTGGGTGCGAGCGCGGCGCCGATGACGACGTAGGACAGGTGCCAGGCGGTGTACGGCGGATGCAGGAGCGTCCACCAGTCGCGCCAGCGGCCTGAGCGCGCTGCGTAGAAGGCCGGGCGCTGCACGCCTGAGGCGGCGCCCTCCGCACCCGGAGCGTCCTCCGTTGCGGGGGCGGCGTTATCTGCGCCTGGAGCGCCGGGCGCGCGGTCACCCACCCTCGCGCGTTCCCCACATGACCAGCCCGCCGCCGAGGCTCATCACCGCATAACCCACATCCCGCAGCCCGGCCTGCTCCCAGGCGCGCACCGTCCAGTCAACCGGGTACCTGCGGTAGTGGCCGGAGATGCTCGGCCCGAGAAAGCGCCCGACCTCGTACCACTCACGGCCGCCGGTCAGCAGACCGGCGACGGGAAGCACGAGGAAGGTGTAGAGGCGCCACCAGAACCGCCAGAACGCAGAGGGCGGGACGAGGAACTCCAGGCTTGCCACAGTGCCTCCGGGCCGGACGACCCGGGCGAGCTCGGTCAGCGTGGCCTGCGGGTCGCTGACGTATCTGAGCAGGTAGGTGAAGGTGAGGGCGGATACCGAGGCATCCGGCAGCGGGAGCTGCTCTGCCCTGGCGTTCACCAGGGACACCTGCTGGCCGGCGCCCGCGGCCCGGACCTTGCTCGCGCCCTGGCGGAGCATCTGCTCGGTCAGGTCCAGGCCGACGACGCGGGCGCCGGTACGGCTGGCGAGCTGCAGTGAGACGCCCGCGGTCCCCGCTGCCACGTCCGCGATGACGCCGCCGTCGCGGCCGGCAGTACCGCCCGTCCCGGCGACGATCCGGCCGACCATGGCCCGGCGCCAGCGGCCGTTCTGGCCGAACGACAGGATCTCAGCGAGCCTGTCGTACCGCGCCGGCAACGGGGTGAACAGCTGCCGGGCAAAGCTGTTGCGCTTGTCGAGCACGGGAACCTGCACGGCGTCTCCTCGGGGGCTCTTGATCACCGTACGCCAGGACAGCACGCGGTTCCCAGCAGGGCACGGCAAGATAGTCAGATGACCGAGGGCCCGGAGATTGCAGAGCTGACTGTCCGCACTCCTGATGGCTGCCGGCTGGAGGCGCTCGCCATCGGATCGCCGGACGCGCTGCCGCTGGTGTTCCATCACGGCACGCCCGGCGGAGTCGCCGTCTACCCGCCGATGGCCGCCGCGGCCGCCGGGAGCGGCCTGCGGCTGGTGCTGTACGGCCGGCCGGGGTACGGCGCGTCGACTGCGCAGCCCGGCCGGGCGGTCGCGGATGCGGCCGCTGACGTCGCTGCCATCCTGGATCAGCTCGGCGCGGCGCAGTTCGTCACCGCCGGCTGGTCGGGGGGCGGTCCGCATGCGCTCGCGTGCGCGCAGCTGCTGCCGGGCCGGTGCCTCGCCGCCGCAACGCTGGCCGGCGTCGCGCCCTACGACGCGGACGGCCTGGACTGGCTGGCCGGCATGGCACAGGACAACGTCGGCGAGTTCACGGCAGCGCTGGCGGGGGAGCGGGAGCTGACCGCGCTGCTGGAGGAGGTGGTGCCGCTGATGCGGGAGATTACCGGCGACGTGCTGGCGGACGGCATCGGCGACCTGGCCTCGGCCGCCGACAAGGAGGTCCTGCGCGGCCCGCTGGCCGGCTACGTCGCGGAGATGTTCCGGGCCGGGCTGCGGCCGGGGATTGCCGGCTGGCGCGACGACGATCTGGCGTTCACCAGGGAGTGGGGACTGTCGTTCCCGGCGCCCGGTGACGCGGCGCCGGTCTCGGTCTGGCAGGGGGACGAGGACCGGATGGTGCCGTTCGCGCACGGGCAGTGGCTGGCCGCGCGGCTGCCAGCCGCGCGCACGCATTTCTCCCGCGGCACCGGCCACATGAACCTGCCGCTCGGTGAGGTATTCACCGAGCTGACGGAGCTGGCCGCTCTCTCGTGAAAGCCGGGTTAGTGGCGCTCTGGCACCACTAACCCGGCTTCCAGAGCGCGCCTAGCCGGAAACCGGCTGGGTGAGCTTGTAGACCTTCTCGCCGCCCACTGTCTGCGACCTGAAGTGGCTGGCCACCCACTTGGTAATGGCCGCCGCGTCGCCGGAGCCGCCGCCGAAGCTGTCGGCATTGGTGCCCACGAAGTAGTGGATCTTGTGCTCCGCGACGTAGCGCTCGAACTGCGTGAGCGCGGGTGCCGGGTCGGTGCCGTTGAAGCCGCCGATCGACATGATCGGGTCGCCGGTCGCGAGCTGCAGCGGGGCGGCGCTGTCGGAGCTGACCGTGGCGGCTGCCCAGGTGTAGCGGCTGGCATCCTCCTCAAGCAGCCTGGCCAGCGCCGCGCTGACTGTGGTCGATCCGCCCAGCCCGCCCGCTCCGCCTGGTGCGCCGCCCCCGCCGAAGCCGGCCTGACCTGACCCGACCGGCCGGCTGCCAGTCGGCGCGCCCCCGGCCGAGCTCCCGGCCGAGCCGCCCGCCGGGCGCCCGAACGTGCCGCCACCGGGCACGCCGGATCCGCTGCCGGAGCTGCCAGTTCCCGACCCCGGGGGCGTGAACCCCGTGCCCGGGCGACCCGCGCCGGAGCGGCCCGCGCCGGAGCGGCCCGTGCCGGAGCGGCCCGTGCCGGAGCGGCCCCTACCGCCGGGAACGCCCGCTCCTGCTCCGCCGAAACCGCCGCCGCCCGGCCCGCCGAACGCGGAGGTCACCGCGGGCCCGGCTGTGGGCAGTGCGCCGGTGTGGCTCGTTCCGATGGTGTCCAGGGTGTACGCAGACGGCCCGGCCAGCGACGCGGATGCTGCCGTCGCCGCCACCGCTACGGCCACCAGGCGACGGCGTGCTGAGGTGCCGGCCAGCTCACCCAGGCGCGGCGCCAGCACCAGTGCGGCCGCCGCGGCGAGGCCGGCAACCAGGATCACGAACCGCAGCGCGGGCAGCCAGGACACGCTGCGGTCGAGCAGCACGAACGACCAGACCGCGGTCACCGCGACGCCCGCGGCCAGCCAGTACCGGGCCGCCGGCGTCGTCCGCGCTGCCTGCCAGAGCCGGACTGCGCCGATGCCGACGAGTGCCGCGATCGCCGGTGCCAGCGCGATTGTGTAGTAGGGATGGATGATGCCGGCCATGAAGCTGAACACCAGGCCCGTTACCACCAGCCAGCCGCCCCACAGCAGCACGGCAGGCAGATCGCGGCCGGGGCTCGCGGCATCGGTGCCGCGTGCGCTCAGCCTGCGTTGTGACTGCCGGGACTGCCAGCCGAGCCAGGCCAGCGCGCAGATGGCCAGCAGCGCGGCCGGGAGCAGCCAGCTGATCTGGCCGCCCATCTCGCTGGCGAACAGCCTGCCGATGCCAGTCGGGCCGCCGAAGGCCGCCCGACTGCCGCGGTTTCCGGTAAACCCGACTGAGCCGGTCTCGTCGCCGTCGATGCGCCCCAGGCCGTTGTAGCCAAGGGCGAGCTGCAGGATGCTGTTGTCAGTCGAGCCGCCGACGTACGGCCGGTCCGCCGCCGGCGTCAGCATGACCGCCGCGACCCACCAGCCTGCGGCTACCACGACGGCCACGAGCCCGGCAGCGAGCTGCGCGAGCCGCGCCGGCAGGCGTCGCGGCCCGGCCACCAGATAGGCGAGGCCGAACGGCGGCAGGACCAGGAACGCCTGCAGCATCTTGGCCAGGAACCCGAACCCGAGCAGCGCGCCCGCCAGCACCAGCCAGCGCGTCCGGCCCGACTCGATCGCCCGGACCAGTGCGTAGGCTGCCGCTGTCATCAGGAGCACCAGCAGGGCGTCCGGGTTGTTGTACCGGAACATCAGCGCCGCGACCGGCGTGATCGCCAGCGCCAGCCCCGCCAGTAGCCCGGCCCACGGCCCGTGCCAGCGCCGCACCGCCGCGTAGAGCAGGGCAACGCTGCCGACGCCCTCGAGAGCCTGCGGCACGAGGACGCTCCAGTAGTTCAGGCCGAATAGCCGCGCCGACAGCTCCATCACCCACAGCGACGCCGGGGTCTTGTCGACGGTGATGAAGTTCGAGGCATCGAATGAGCCGAAGAAGAACGCCTTCCAGCTTTTCGTTCCCGCCTGCACGGCGGCGGCGTAGAAGTCGTTGGCCCATCCGTTCCGGCCGAGATCTGCCAGGTACAGCAGGGCGGTCAGGGCGAGCAGCGACCACAGCAGGTAGCGGTGCCGGCGGACGCTGACACCAGTGGTCGCACCTGTCCGCGCCGCGGCCCGGCGGGCGGCTGCGATGGCGGTCACGCCGCGTTCCCGCGGTGATGACGGCCGGCGAGCAGACGGCGCCGCCGGGCACGGCCGGGCGGGGCACCGGGATCGTCGCCCCGGTTGACCGCGACCTCGTGCACGCGCAGTCCCGCGCGCCGGGCCGCTGCCAGCAGCTCGGTGTCGAAGAACCAGTCCGCGTCGCTGGTCAGCGGCAGGAGCTCCAGCGCGCCGGCGCGCGTGATGGCCTTGAATCCGCACTGCACGTCGGCCAGCCCGGTGCCCAGGCCCGCCTGCACCAGCAGGCTGTAGCCGCACGAGGTGATCTCGCGGCGCGGCCCGCGCTGCGGGCGGGCGCCAGGTGACAGCCGGGTGCCGGCGGCCACGTCGGCCTTCCCCGAAAGCAGCGGCTCGACCAGCGGAACCAGGGCGGACAGGTCAATGGACAGCTCGGTGTCCAGGTACGCGAGGACGGCGCAGTCGCTGCGGGCCCAGGCGGCGCGCAGGGCGGGACCGCGGCCTGGCGCGCCGGCGCGGATGACGCTGACTTCGCTGAATGTCGCGGCCAGGCCGGCTGCGGTAGCCCTGGTGCCATCGCTGCCGCCGCCGTCCGCGATCGTCACCCGCGCGCTGAACGGGAAGGTGCTGGTCAGGAAGGCGTGCAGCCGGATGATGCTCAGGGCCAGGTCCCGCTGCTGCCAGGTAACCGGTACGACGATCTCGACCTGGGCTGGCACGATGCCGGGCCCGGCATGCGTCTCGGCGGGGAGGACGGAGGTTGTCATGCCGGTAGCATCGCGGGGCACACTGGTTTCTTGCTGTCGTGAGTTTCTGCGCCGGCTATGAGAAGCGATCTTGGTGACCGGGCCAAATGCGCTCGTTTACGGTTGTGTCTGGCGCCGGGCGCGTGCGCGGCCGGGCCGGGCCGGGAAGGCGATTGCCGTGACAGACGTGCTGTGCGAGATCCGCGATCAGGTCGCGGTCGTGACGCTCAACCGGCCTGCCCGCCGCAACGCGCTGTCCGGCGTGCTGCTGACGAGTCTCCGGCTGCTGCTCGCAGAGCTCGACCCGGATCCCGCTGTGCGGGTCATCGTGCTCACCGGCGCGGATCCCGCGTTCTGCGCCGGCCTCGACCTGACCGAGCTTGGCCAGCCGGAAAGCCCGCTGTCCGGCGTCGCCTCAGGCCCGGTGCTGCCCGAGCTGTCAAAGCCGCTGATCGGCGCCATCAACGGGGTAGCCGTCACCGGCGGGCTCGAGCTGGCGCTGCGCTGCGACTTCCTGATCGCCTCCGAGCGGGCCAGGTTCGCCGACACCCACGCGCGGGTGGGCATCATGCCCGGCTGGGGTCTTACCGTCGAGCTGCCTGAGGCGGTCGGGCGGCGCCGGGCGCGGGAAATGAGCGCGACCGGGAACTTCGTCGGCGCGCGGACCGCCATGGAATGGGGCATGGTCAATCACGTGGTTCCGCATGATGAGCTGCTCGATGTCAGTGTCGGGCTCGCCGCCGACATTGCCTCAAGCGATCCGGCGGCGGTGCAGGCGATATTCGCCACCTATCGCGCCGGCTCGCAGGTCACCGCCGCCGAGGCGCTGCGCATCGAGGCGGAGGCCAACAAGCGATGGCACGCCGCAGGCATCGACGGCGACCGGGTCGCTGCCCGGCGGGCCGCGGTCATCGAGCGCGGCCGCTCCCAGACCGCGCCGCGAGCCTGATTTTCGCAGTGGAGGTCTCGTGCAGTGGCTGAATGAGCCGGTCCGCTGGTTCGAGCAGGCGGGAGCTCTGGTGGTGACCGCCGATGGGGGCACCGACTTCTGGCGGACGACCGGGTACGGGTTCATCCGCGATAACGGTCACCTTTACGGGGAGCAACTCGACGGCGACTTCGACCTGTCGGTGCGAGTCAGCGGTTCCTACACCGCGCAGTACGACCAGGCCGGCGCGATGGTACGGGTCGACGAGCGCCGCTGGATCAAGACCGGCATCGAGTTTGTCGACGGCAGGCCGCGGTTCAGCACGGTCATCACGCTTGAGTACTCGAGCTGGGCTGTGGCCGACCTGCCCGGCGGTGCCGGTGAGGTCGACCTGCTGGTCACCCGCCGCGGCGATGCGGTCGAGGTTCGCTATCGCCTCGATGGCGGGGAGCGCGGGCTGGCAGCGCTTGCGTACCTGCCGCCGGGCGAGCCGGTGCTGGCCGGGGCCATGTGCGCGGCGCCCGACGGGAGCGGCTTCGAGGTGGTCTTCCGCGACCTGACCATCGGACCGCCTGGCCGGAATTGAAAAGGCTGGCGGCGAGTAGACAGCCGATCCCGGGACACCTGTCTGACCATGACGACTTCGAGTGAATACGCGGACTCATCCGTTCAGGCTGCACCGGCCGACATGAACCTGCAGACCGACGAGGCGAAGGCCACCGTCCAGGAGATCAAGGCCGAGAACGCCGCCCTGAAAGAAGCCGACCAGGCCGCCGAGGCCCAGGCTGCGGAGGTCGTCGAGCAGGCCAGGCAGCTGGACGAGGTGGCGGAGGAACTGCTGGAGGAGCTGACAGCGATGCAGCCCGGCGCCGAGCACGCGTGATCAGGCAAGCCTGAGCCCCGGGGGCGCGCCCTGCGCCTCGCTTACAGCCTGACGACCAGTCCGTCGTAGGCGGGCTCGAAGGGCACGTCATCCTGATGGTCGAGCACGTCCGCGGACATGTGGGTGATCACGATGCGCCTGGCCGTCAGCTGGTCCCGGTGGGCGGCGAGGTCCGCGACCCGGAGATGGTAGGGGACGGCCTTGTCCCGGTAGTAGGCCTCGGCGATGAGCAGGTCTGCGTCTTCGGCAACCTCGGCTAGCGCGTCCGTCCAGGCGGTGTCGCCGGTATAGGCGAGCGTTTTCCCGGCCAGCTGAACGCGCAGGGAGAGGGCAGCGGCACCGCTCGGATGATCGCACTCCCAGGCGGTGACGACCAGCCCGGCTACGGCCGTGGCACACCCCGGCATGAGTTCGACCGTCTCGACACCGAAGCGCCGCGGAGTCGCTGACGATCCGGGGAACAGGCATTCCATCGTGTCGGTCAGGCGGCGGCCGATGCCCGGCGGGCCCGCGATGGTCAGCGGCGTCGTGCGACGGGAGAACTGGCCGTCGAGGATGAGGAAGGGCAGGCCTCCGAAGTGGTCGCCGTGCAGGTGAGAGACGAGCACGGCGGTGATCTCGGCCGGATCGAGTGCGAGTCGCCTGAGTGCGCTGAGTGACGTAGCGCCGCAGTCGAGCAGCACCGGACCGGAATCGCCGGGGCCGCGCAGGTGAATGCAGGCCTGGTAGCGCCCGCCGCTGCCAAAAGCGTCGCCGCTGCCCGCGAAGGTAACGGTGACTTCCATGCTCCGATTGTTCGTTACGCGGGAGAGTTAAGCACGCCAGGGCCTGTAAAGGCCTGCCGGATCATGGATGGGCCTAGTTCAGTGAAGTCCCGGGTCGTAGTCACGCACTGGGTGCACCAGGAGGTCCGTGACTACCTGGCCGAGTTCTGCGACGTCGTGATGCCGTGCAGGCAGGAGGGCATCTGGCCGCGGGAGATCCTGACCGGGCATGCGGCCCGGCGCCTTCCTGGTCAACGTCGGCCGGGGCTCCGTCGTCGGCGAGGAAGCAGTCGCGGACGCGCTGGAGGCCGGGCACCTGGGCGGCTACGCAGCTGACGTGTTCGCCATGGAGGACTGGGCACTGCCCGGTCGCCCGGCTTGCATCCCGGACCGGCTGCTGCGCCATCCCCGGACTCTGTTCACCCCGCACCTCGGCTCGGCGGTGGACGACGTGCGGCGTCAGATGTCCCTTGAGGCGGCACGCCAGGTACGGCAGGTTCTCGAAGAAGGCTGCGCACCCGACCACGCTGTCGGTACGCCGGCGCGCTGACCTTTCCTGACCCGTTCCCTGTCCTGAACTGGGACCTTTGTTTTTGTCACCTGATGCCTTTAGTCCTGCGCAGAGGTGACATTCGATCATGCCGGCGGTAGCCCGCGGGGGTGCAGCATGATCTCAGAACCCGCAGGAACCGGGCTCATGAGCGAAGGAAAGAAGGAGGATTCGGATGGCAACCCCAGTCGAGATTCTCGGTGACCCGGCCGCGCGCCGCAATCTGCAGGTGTGGGAGTGGGTTAAGCAGTCGAAGATCATGGCCATTGGCTGGACGGCAATGCGCGTCTGGCTCGGCATCATGTGGATCCAGGCCGGCGTCGCCAAGCTGTGGGGCGCGGAGAACGCCGGATTCCTGCACAACGGCGGCGCGGCAGTGGCCGGCTTCGCCGGGCATGGCACTCCCGCCTACAGCTGGTGGGGCAGCTTCCTGCACGGCTTCGTGGTCCCGAACGCCAGCTGGGTCGCCATCCTCATCGCAGTCGCGGAGTTCGCGATCGGCATCGCGCTGTGCCTCGGCCTCTTCACCCGGATCGCGTCGCTCGGCAGCCTGGCGCTGCTGTTCACCTACGTGATGTCGGGAACAGCGAGCGTGTGCGCCTTCTACGCTCTCCTCGCCATCGTCATCCTGACCATGTGGCGGACCTCGAGCTGGATCGGCGTCGACGGCCTGATCGCCGGCTACCGGCAGCGTCACCACCACGAGCGTGGCCTGCACAGCCCCATCCGCAACCTGCTCAGCCAAGTGGCGGCCGGGACCCCGACGGTCACCAGCAAGACCGTCTGACGGCCCGTTCCTCGGTCGAGTCCCTACCGGTGCGGTCTGCGCAAGCAGACCGCACCGTCGCATGTCCGGGCCTGCCGGGAAGTCGCACGACGGGCACGGGGTTAGCGGGAGAGGCCGCAGCGCGGAGCTACCCGGACCCCCGCCCGGGCTCCTTCGCCCGCGTCGGCAAGGATTACAGCGGCTACGTCGCCTTCGGCAAGGAGCAGGTCACGGTGGCCGGCGAAGCCGGCTGACAGGTCGGCGACGTCGCGGCCGGGTCAGGGGAGGATACGCGTGGGTGAGCTGGACGTCAGCTGGGTGAACGGGCTGGTCGAGCCGCTAAGGATCAGGCCGGGAACGAGGGTGCGACTCCCGGCGGACTTTGATCCGGGTGAGCGGTTCGGCGTCCGCAAGAAGAAGGACGGAACGCGCCTGCTCCGGCAGGGCGTCGAGCTGCTGGCGGAGTACCAGGACCGGCTGGCAGCTCAGGACACGTACGCGGTCCTGGTCGTGCTGCAGGGCATGGACGCCGCTGGCAAGGACGGCACGATCCGGCACGTGATGAGCGGGGTGAACCCGCAGGGCGTGCACGTCTCAAGTTTCAAGGCCCCGTCGGCCATCGAACTGAGCCACGACTACCTGTGGCGGCACGCTCAGCGCCTGCCGGCCCGCGGCGAGATCGGGATCTTCAACCGGTCGCATTACGAGGAGGTCCTCGCTGTCCGGGTCCACCCGGACGATCTCGATCGCGAGCACCTCCCGCCTGAGGCCAGGGGGCGCGGTGTCTGGAAGCGCCGGTACCAGGAGATCAACGACTGGGAACGCTACCTGACCGGCAACGGCATCCGGCTGGTCAAGATCTTCCTCAACGTGTCGAGGGAGGAGCAGCGCTCCAGGTTCCTGGAGCGGATCGACCTGCCGGAGAAGAACTGGAAGTTCTCCCCGGCCGACGTCCTGGAACGCCGGTACTGGGACAGCTACCAGCGGGCCTATGCCCGGATGCTGACTCATACCAGCACCGAACGGGCTCCCTGGCACGTCGTGCCCGCGGACCATAAGTGGTTCACCCGGGTCTGCGCCGCAGCAGTCATCGCGCGGACGCTCATCGAGATCGACCCGCACTACCCGGTTCCCGATTCAGCCGCCCGGAAGGCCCTAAAGCAGGCGCGGGCAGAACTGGAAGGCGAGGCGCGGGGCTGACCCGCAGTTGCGGTGCCCGCGGCCTGCAGGGGTGCGCGCCGCCTAGCACTCAGCCCAGATGTCGGCGGTCAGCGTGACGATCACGCCCTCGAACTGGTCCCACTGGTCGACGAGGCGGACCGTGCCGCTGGCGTGGGCGTACTCGCGCCTGGCGTCCGCAGCCTGTCCGGCCCACGTTCCGACCGCAAGGCGCCAGGCGTCGAAGTCCTGTCGCCGCTGATCCATCCGGCTGGCCTCGCACTGGCCTGCGAGCCCGGCGCCGGAACTGCCGATCGTCCAGGCGACCGGCGGCAGTCCGTCGGCTGCGGCACGCGCCAGCACCGTGCCGAGTAAGGCTGCTCCCCGGCGCTGCCGGGCTACCTGCTCAGCCGCGACGGCTGCGCGCAGCTCTGAGCGGTGCCTGGTTGTCTCGGTCATGTGGTCCTCCTGAACGCTGACGGAGCTGAGAAGCGCCGGAAGAGCGGCCTGGCAGCTCCGGTGCGCTGCTGACGCACCCCGCCGGCCGGGGTGCCTCTGGAAGGGCCAGCCGACGGGGCGCGTTCTGGGCATCCTCCTGGTGCCGTCCGCGGCGGGCACCAGGAGGAGCCAGATTCAGCTTCTGTGCTCAGGCTGACTATCTACTGCAGAATTGCAGAACACTTGCTATGCATTCTGTCTAGATATGCTGAATGGCACCGTACAGCGACGAGATCGCCTGCTCGGCGTGCCTTCTGACGGAACCTTCACTGATCCGCAGTGCCGAAGCCACCTCGGCCTCCCGCAGGGCGGCGTAGTACAGCAGGACCAGCACCTCGCGCTGCCGGAGGGGCAGGGCCGAGAGGGCTGCTAGTACGCTGACATCACCGGGACTGCTGACCGCAAGCGGGCCAGCGCCGGGCGGCCCGGGCGCGATCAGGCGGGCGAAGATACGGCGTCTCAGCACCGAGCGGGAGCGACGGATCACCGACTGGTGCAGATAGGGCAGTGCGCGGTCGCCTTCCGCGAGCCTCGGCCACGCTGAATGCATGGCGACGAACGAATCCTGCACGATGCCCTCAGCTGTGCATACCTCCCCCACGAGCAAAACGGTCAGGCTGACGAGGGACCGGTAGTGCAGGCGGTACAGCGTGTTCACCGCGCGGTCGGCGTCCCGGTCCATCCAGACTCCAGAGGTCGCGCGAGCGGCCGATTGTCGATGCGATGGTGGCAATGTGCCGGAACGCCCCTGCAGCTCCGGGCATACTCCATTGAAGTAGCGATCAGCTTGTCCAGGTCTGCCGACGGTCTATTCATGGCTGCCGACGTTTTACTGGGGGACACCATGGGAAGGCCGGAGCGGCCGTTAGACCCCGCAGCGGGACCGCTTCAGGCATTCGCAAGTGAGCTGCGGGAGCTGAGGCGGGATGCCGGCAGTCCCAAGTACCTGCAGATGCAGCGGCGAACCGGCCGGTCGCGCACCGCGCTGGCCGAGGCCGCGGGCGGAGATCACCTTCCCACGTGGGAAACCGTTGAGGCGTATGTCCGGGCATGCGGCGGCGATGTTGCCCGGTGGCAGTCGCGCTGGGAGATCGCACGGCAGGCCGTTCTCTCCCGGCGCGGTCCGGCGATGCCACCCCGCACCGCTCCGCTGGTTGCGCCGAGGCGATCCCGCAGATCCGGCGCTCAGCTTGGACTGGCTGGCGTGGCGGTCGCCGCGCTCCTGGTCGTGGCGCTCACGACGACCCTGGGCGGATACCGCCTCGGCGGAAACACGACGCCCGTGCCGAGGCAGTTCGTCGTTGTCCAGAACAAGGTGGCTACCGGGCCCGCGGCCCTGACCGAGAACGCGACCCCGGCATACCTGTCCAGCCGGCCAGCGCCATTCTGCGCACGCAGGGGCTGCGAGGTCGCGCGGTCTCAGCTGTGGAGCGGTTCACCTCTCCGGGCTATCTGCAAGGTTCACGGTGCCGAGATGACCAACGAGGACCTGGCGAGCGCAGGGGTCGCCCGCAACCCGGAGGGCGTCATCTCCTCACTCTGGTACAGATGCACCTTCGCCAATGGCGTTGTCGGGTACCTGTCCGAGGTCGACGTTGCACCGGCCTATCGCGGCGGGCTCGGTCTCCCGCCGTGCTGAGTCTGCGCTAGCGGCCGCAGGCGCCTGGACGGCCGGATGGCAAACTCGTACCCATGACCTATATTGCTGCGCCTGACCGATACGACGACAAGATGCCCTACCGCCGCAGCGGGCGGAGCGGGATCCAGCTGCCCGAGATCTCACTCGGGCTGTGGCAGAACTTCGGCGGCGAGAGTCCGCTGGATACCCAGCGCGCCATCTTGCGGCGGGCGTTCGACCTGGGCGTCACCCACTTCGACCTGGCCAACAACTACGGTCCGCCGTACGGCTCAGCCGAGGAGAACTTCGGCATCATCATGCGCGCGGACCTGCGCCCCTACCGGGACGAGCTGATCATCTCCACGAAGGCCGGCTACGACATGTGGCCAGGGCCGTACGGCGAATGGGGCTCGCGCAAGTACCTGCTGGCGAGCCTGGACCAGTCGCTGGCCAGGATGGGCCTGGACTATGTCGACATTTTCTACAGCCACCGGTTCGATCCGGAGACGCCGCTTGAGGAGACGATGGGCGCGCTCGACACCGCCGTGCGGTCCGGCCGGGCCCTGTACGCCGGGATCTCGTCCTACTCGGCCGAGCGGACCGCGGAGGCGGCCGCGATCATGCGGGAGCTTGGCACACCGGTGCTCATCCACCAGCCGTCCTACTCGCTGCTGAACCGCTGGATCGAGGGCGGCCTGCTGGACGTGCTCGGCGCGGAGGGCATCGGCTGCATCGCGTTCTCGCCGCTGGCGCAGGGCCTTCTCACGACGAAGTACCTCGACGGCATCCCGGCAGGCTCGCGGGCCAGCCGGGAAGGATCGCTGTCGGCGGACCAGATCAGCGAGCAGAACCTCGTGCATGTCCGGGCCCTCAACGACATCGCCCGAGCACGCGGTCAGTCGCTCGCACAGATGGCGCTGGCCTGGGTGCTCCGCGACCAGCGCGTCACGTCCGCGCTGATCGGCGCCAGCAGCGTGACGCAGCTCGAGGAGAATCTCGCCGCCGCCGGGCACACCTCGTTCACGTCAGCGGAACTGGCCGAGATCGACAAGCAGGCCGTCGAGGCGGGCATCAACATCTGGGCGCCGTCCAGCGACTCCTAGCCCGGGCTGTGCGCCCGGCCGCGGTGCTCCGCCGCATTTCACGCAGCGCCGATGGCCGCGAGGAGCACCAGCAGGATCGTGGCGGTGGCGAGTGCCCCGTGCAGGGCGATGACGATGACCGGCGGCCTGCGGCCTGGACGCGGGCCGGCCGGAACCGGGGCGGCCTGGGCCGGGGCGGCCGGCTGGACGTCGCTGCTCGCGGTCAGCAGGGTCGCCATGCCGAGCCCGGCGAGCAGGAAGGTCACTCCGACGGCGATCCAGGCCAGCGCGGGGATCGCGGCGGCCAGGTAGGCGATCCAGACCGCGAGGCCGACGACGCCGAGCCCGGCGTGAGCGGCGATGACCGGCGGCGGAGTCCCGCTGGCTGCGAGTCGCCGCTGACCCTGCGGGTCCCGGCTGAGGCGGCCGGCCAGCAGGTATCCGCCGGCCGCGGCGGTGGCGATCCACGCGGCCAGCGCCGCGAGGTCAGCGGGCAGAGTGCTCGGCGCCGGTCCAGGAGGTCCGGGCTGCGACGGCGCAGCGGGCTGCGCCGGGACGGGGCGGATCAGCCCGGCCAGGTAGCGGCTTTCCGCAGCGGCTCTGGCGCGCTCCGCGGCCTTGGGCAGCGGGCCGACCGCGGCCCTGATGGCGCGGTCGACAGCCTCGTTGACCTGCGCGCTGCTCAGGCCGCTGCATGCTGGCGGGATGGCTGTCACGGTGCGGTGCCGCTGCAGGGCGCGAACCGCAAAGGCATAGCAGCCGTCTGGTGTCGCCCTCGGCAGCAGCGCGCGGGAGCTCCCGCAGCCGGCCAGCAGCACAGTCGCGAGGACCAGCGCCCCGAGCACCAGCGCGCGAGGCACGAGTGCCCTGGGTATCGGCGCCCCGGGCATCAGGGCCCCGGGCATCAGGGCCCCGGCGGGGCGCGGAGTGATCGGCGTTGTCTGGCGCATCACGCCGAGCTTGGCATGATGGCTGTCGTGAACCAGCCACCGGATGCCAGCTCGGGGCCACCGGACACTGCCGCCGCCGTCCGGGCGCAGGTCACTGCCTTCGACGCGGCAACGCCACGGGAAATCGCCTCCCGCGCGCGGTTCCTGGCCGAGCTTGACCGGCTTGCCGATCCGTTCAGCCGGGACGCGGATCCGGTCCATGTCACCGGGTCGGCGATTGTCTGCGGTCCGCGCGGCACGGTCCTGCACTGGCACAAGAGGCTTGGCGGCTGGATGCAGCCGGGCGGCCACGTGGATCCCGGCGAGACGCCCTGGGACGCGGCGCTGCGCGAGACCGCCGAGGAGACCGGGCTGCCGGTCCGCTATCCGCCTGTCGGCCCGGTTCTGATCCACCTGGACGCGCACCCGGCTGGTGAGCACGTCCATCTCGACCTGCGCTACCTCGTGCTCAGCGAGGACGCGGACCCGGCGCCGCCGCCGGGGGAGAGCCAGCGGGTCAGCTGGTTCAGCGTTGCCGAGGCCATCAGCCTCGCGGACGACGCCCTGGTCGACGGGCTGCGGCGGCTGCGCGACCGGAGCTGCAGCAGCGACCAGGATGCCAGCAGCGACCGGCACGGGCAGTAACGGCCAGGCCTGGTGCCGGCCGCAAGCAGGCTCACGCGGTCCCGGACTCGTCCAGGGCCGGGAGGGTGATGGTGAACCTCGTCTCACCGGGCCGGCTGACGACATCCGCGGTCCCGCCGTGGGCGGCCGTCACGGCGTGCACGATGGCGAGCCCGAGTCCGCTGCTGCCCGCCGCCCGTGACCGGGATGAGTCGCCGCGGACGAACCGCTCGAAGACGTCAGGCTGCAGGTCAGGCGGGATGCCGGGGCCGTTGTCGGTCACGCTGATGGTCGCGGCGCGCCGGGCCGCCAGGTGCCCGTCCTGCGCGGTGCCGGGCCGGCTCCTGGCCGCGCCCGGCTGTGCCACAGCCGCGGCGCTGCTCAGCGCGACGGTGACGCTGGTGCCCGCCGGCGTGTGCCGCGCCGCGTTGCTGAGCAGGTTGGCCAGCACCTGGTGCAGCCTGAGCTCATCGCCGCTCACCTGCACGGGCTCCTCGGGCAGCTCCAGCAGCCACCGGTGATCGGGCGCGGCGACCCGTGCGTCACTGGTGACGTCCAGGACCAGCCTCGTCAGGTCCACCGGCTCGCTGGCCAGCGGCCGGCCGGCATCCAGGCGCGCGAGCAGGAGCAGCTCGTCGACGAGCTCGCTCATCCGGGCGGATTCCGACTCGACCCGGCTGAGCGCGTGCGCGATGTCGTCCGGTATCGGACCCGGGTGCCGCCGGGCCAGCTCGGCGTAGCCGCGGATGGCGGCGAGCGGTGTGCGCAGCTCGTGACTGGCATCCGCGGCGAAGCTCCGCAGCCGTGACTCGCTGGCCTCGCGCCTGGCGAGCGCGGACTCGACATGCCCGAGCATCCGGTTGATGGCGGCGCCGACCTGGCCGACCTCGGTGCGCGGGTTCGCGTCCGGAACGCGCTCGGGCAGGCTGACCTCGCCGCTGCTCAGCGGCAGCTGCGTCACCCGGGTCGCGGTCGCGGCGACGCGGCGCAGCGGTCGCATCGACGCGCGCACCCAGGCTGTGCCGATGACGCCGGTGATCAGTAGCGCGGCGGCAAAGACGGCCAGCTCGGCGACGGCCACCTGCTGCAGCGTGTGCGTTACCGGAGTGAGGGGCAGCCCGCTGACAACAGTGCCGTCCTTGGTCCGACTGGCCGTCATCCGGTAGTCGCCGTAGGACGCGAGGTCCACGGTGACGGCCCGGCCGACCGGGACGCTGGCAATCTCGGCCTGGTCCGCAGCCGTCAGGTGGCAGATGTCGGCCCTGGTCCCGGTGCTGGCCAGATACGGATACGTCACCGCGCCGCCGTGCGTGACCTGGGCGGTGAAGACTGCCGTCTGCTGCGACTGGGCGCAGGTCTGGGCCGGGAGCCCGTCGCTGTCAGGCGGCTCGCCGCTGTGGTTGCCATCGTGGTCACCATCGTGGTCGGGCTGCGGCTGGGGCGGCGGGTTGAGGCAGCTGAAGTAGCGCGAGTTCGCCGTGCTGAGGGAGCCGTCCAGCTGGCTGATCAGCACGGAGTGCAGGTGCGTGTAGGTGACCGCGCCGACCGTGGCGCACGACAGCGCCAGCAGGGCCAGCAGGCCGGCAATCAGGCGCCCGCGCAGCGTCCGGGCGGCCAGCCACCGGCCGACCCTGGTGGAGCTTCTCGGGGAATCCTGGCCGGTCATGTTAAGCCGGCGGCTTCAGCACGTACCCGACGCCCCGGACCGTGTGAATCAGCGGCTCGCGGCCGGTGTCAATCTTCTTGCGCAGGTAGCTGATGTACAGCTCGACCACGTGCGCCTGGCCGCCGAAGTCGTAGTTCCACACCCGGTCCAGGATCTGCGCCTTGGAGAGGACCCGGCGCGGATTGCGCATCAGGAAGCGCAGCAGCTCGAATTCGGTCGCGGTCAGCTCGATCAGCTCGCCGCCGCGGCGTACCTCCCGTGCGTCCTCGTCCATCGTGAGATCCGCCACCATCAGCTCGGTGCCGGAACTGGCCCGCGCCATGCCAGCCCGGCGCAGCAGCCCGCGCAGCCGGGCGATGACCTCCTCCAGGCTGAACGGCTTGGTGACGTAATCGTCGCCGCCCGCCGTGATGCCGCTCACCCGGTCCTGCACGGAGTCCCTGGCGGTGAGGAACAGCACGCAGACATGCGGCAGGATCCCCCGCACCCGGCGCAATACCTCAAGTCCGTCGAAATCAGGCAGCATGATGTCCAGCAGGATCGCGTCAGGCTGGAACTCGCGTGCCGCCCGGACGGCGCTGCTGCCGTCCGCGGCCGTCCGGATCTCCCAGCCCTCGTAGCGCAGCACGCTGGCGAGCAGCTCGGCCAGGCTGGGCTCGTCGTCGACGACGAGCACCCGGACGGGCGAGCCGTCGGCGCGCTGCAGGCTGCCATCCGGCCGCTCGTCCGACGGTGCCATGGGTTCCATCACTGTCATCATGTCCTCAGTCTGGTCGACCCTGCTCGGGAGGGTATCTGAGCTCCTTCTGAAGATCCTCTGAGCGTGGCCGGGCCGCTGGCCAGCGACAGCGCGAGCGCCGGGCAGCCGGTGACCGCCCGCCGTGCTGCTCTGGCGAGGCGGGCCGGGATGACGCCGTTCTCGGCGACGAGCGGGTATCCCCACTCGTCCGGCGTCACGAGCTCGGGCAGCAGTTCCGCGCACACCCCGTGCCCGGTGCAGGCGATGCGATCGACGCGCAGCCGCGTGACGTCGTGCGGCATGATCATCTCCAGTCAGATTCGGTGACGGGCGCCGCCGGCAACGGCAGGAACTGGTCTCGCCGGATGGCCGAGCAGCCGCCGCGGGCATGCAGCGCCACCTCGGCCGCGAACACCTCCAGCGCGCTCGCGACAAACCTGACGGTTCCGTCGGGGTGGTGGCACGCCCCGCGCCCGGTCACCAGGCCCGCCCAGCGGCGCAGGTCCGCGAGCTCCCGTTCGGCCGGGTGCGGCAGCGCGACCGCGGCAAGCGCGGCGGCGATAGCCGGCAGCCCGTTGAAGCACGGGCCGCACTGACCTGCCGATTCCAGTGCCAGGGAACGCGCCACGCCCGCCGTCTCGGCCAGGCCGCAGTGCGCGGCCGGAAGGGCGGCCAGGACCCCGGCGCCGACGATCGCGCCGGCCGGGCGCAGATCGGCGTTGCTCAGCGTCAGCCGCCGTGCGTCGGCCACGTGCAGCCAGCCGCCGTGATAACCGCCGGCCAGCACCGCCTGCACATCGTCGCCCAGCGGGAGCAGCCGGTGCAGCGGCGTGCCGAGAGCGGCCTCGACGATGCGCACCCGTCCATCGGGGTCGCGGATCGTGCACAGCATCGATCCGGGCTCATCGGCCGTCCCGACGGTGCGGAACCACTCGCCGCCGTACCGGGCGATCAGCGCGAGTTGCGCCAGGGTCTCGACGTTCTGCACCAGCGTCGGCCGGCCGCCGATCCCGCGCTCGAACACGCGCCGCGCCTTGTCGGCCGGGCGCGCCGGGCCGCCGTTGATGAACGCGACCAGCGCCGACTCCTCGCCCGCCAGGAAACGCGGCGGCGTCTCAACCAGCTCCACGGCGACCCGGTCCGTTCCGGCCGCCGCCCTGCTGGCCAGGGCCGCGGTCAGATGGGCGGCGAGGTCGAGGCCGCGGGGGCCGCGGCGGGCGTGCAGGCCCAGGTAGGCGGTGCGGGCGCCGACCGCCTCCGCCGCTGCCTGCAGGCCGTCGAGCACGAGGTGCGGTGCATACCAGAGCAGGGCCGCGTCCTTGCTGCTGGCTGGCTCGCCTTCGGCGGCGTTCGCCACGACGACGATGCCTCGCGCGCCGTCCGCCACCGCCGTGAGCTTCCTGGCCACTGTGAACGCGGCGCCGCCACGCCCGGTCAGCCCGGCTGCCGCGGCCTGCTCGATCAGCGCACTGCCGCGGAATCGCGGCAGGCCGCGCCGGCGCAGATGCGCGGCCAGGTCGAGGCCCGGCGGCAGTCCCGTATCATCCGCTGCCAGGTCGGCGGCGGGCGGAAGCAGCCGGGGCAGTCCCGGCTCGCCGGGCGCGGCCGCGTGACCTGGCCGCACCCGGCCCGGTGTCATGGTCGGGCTCACCGGGCACCAGTCCCGGCGAGCTGGCGGCTGCCGTCCTGGCGGGCGGGGTCGTCTGCTGCTGCGGCCAGCGCGCGCGCGGCCCGATCGGCCCGCCCCGGTGCGGTGAGCGCGCTGGCGATGCGCCAGCAGAGCGCGGCAGCGACCGCGACGCAGCAGCCGATGGTCAGCGCGAGCAGCCAGCCGGCCTGCAGGTCTGTGCTTGACCAGATGCCGTGCAGCAGGGCGGCGGGCCAGCAGGCGTAGGCGAGCCAGTGCACGGCGCGCCAGGCCCGCCGCCCGATCCGCGCACGGGCCAGGCTCGTCACGATCAGGGCGATCATGATGTCGAGCGAGATCGCGCCGAGCCCGAGCCAGAGCGGCTTGTACGCCGACGTGAACGGAATGACCGCGGCGGCAATGCCGATCGTCACGTAGGGATCGGCGATCGCGGTGATGACGTGCACGGCGATGAAGGCGACGGCCAGGAGTGACATGCTGCGGTGCAGGCTGGTCGTCGCAAATCTGGGCAGGCCCGGCAGCCGTCCGCGGCGGGTGACCAGGATGCCCAGCAGGACGACGACGGTCAGCAGCACCAGCGCGACGACGCCGGTGGCCCGGCTGGCGTACCACAGCGCCGTGCTAGAGGTGATCCCCACGAAAAGCCTCCTGATGAGGTCCGGCGGCGGCATTCGCCGCGACCTTCCTCATGCAGGATCGGCTACCGGGCCGTGATCGCTCTCTGGACTGCCTCTGCGCACCCTCTGAACGTGCGCCGCCGCGACACCGTGACACTTCCGGTTATCCAGGCAATCGTTATGCGTACTTTATTGCCCTGGAACCGTCACAGTGTGCGGTCCTGGCGCGGGCGCCTCAGCCGCGGTGGCGGATCTGACTGAACGGCACATCCCGGTCGACCCGGATCTCGCCCGGCAGCCCGAGAACCTTCTCGGCGAGGATGTTCTTCTGGATCTCGTCGGTGCCGCCGGCGATGGACTGGCCCGGCACCGACATCAGCACCTCGGCGATCACGCCGCCGAAGGGGGACTCAGGCCCGGTCAGCAGCGCTCCCGCGCCGGCGATCATGGCGTGCACCCTGGCGGACTCGCGGGCGATGTTGCTGGCAGCGAGCTTCCCGATGGATCCCTCGGCACCGGGTCGTGCGCCAAGTGCCCGCGCTACCCGGGCGCGCTCGGCCGTCCAGGCGCTGGCCCGCTGCATGGTGATGAGGCGGGCGATGGCCTGCCGGATGACCGGATCGCCGCTGACTCCGGCGGCCCGGGCGTGCTCGACGACCAGATCCGGCCGGCCTGCTCGCTGCGGGTACCAGGAGTAGGTGGCGAAGTAGTCGTCGGCCTCGGCCCTGGCCTCATCCAGAGCGCGGCCGGGCGCGGGAGAATAGTCCGGCCGCCGCAGCGCGGAGAACCGCCGCTCGTACGCCAGCGTGGTCAGCGCGGCCGTCCAGCCCTGGCCGACCCCGCCGATGACGTTGTCCCGCGGGATGCGCGCGTCGGTGAGGAAGACCTCATTGAACGAGGCGTGGAAGTTCATCTGCCGGAGCTGGCGAACCTCGACGCCGGGCTGGTGCATTGGCAGCGCGAAGTACGTGATGCCCTGGTGCTTCGGGACGCCGGGATCGGTGCGGGCCAGCAGCATGCCCATGTCCGCGTGGTGCGCGCTGGTGTTCCAGACCTTCTGGCCGTTGATCACCCAGCTGTCGCCGTCGAGCACGGCCGAGGTGGACAGGCCGGCCAGGTCCGATCCGGCGCCGGGCTCGCTGAACAGCTGGCACCAGGTCTGCTCGCCGGTGAGGATCGGGGTCAGCAGCCGGTCGCGGAGCTCGTCGCTGCCGTGGGCCAGAATTGTCGGCGCGGCCAGCCAGGTACCGCTGCCGACCGGAACTCCGGCCGTGCCGAGCCGGATCAGCTCGCTGCCGACCAGCTCGTCGGTCCAGGCCGGCCAGCCGCGGCCGTGCCAGCGCTGCGGCCAGCTCGGCACCGCCCAGCCCGCCGTCAGCAGCAGGGTGCGCCAGTCGTGCAGCGGCATGCCCGGATCCCAGTGCTCCGCGACCCAGGCGGCCAGTTCGGCGCGGACCTGCTCGGGCTCAGGCGGCGCTGGCGGCGCGGTCACGATGCGGCCTCCGCGGCCGCGACCTCGTCCAGGAACCTTCTGAGCTCAGTGTTGAACAGCTCGGGCTGGGAGACGTTCGGCGCATGGCCGGCTGCCGGGATGACGACCTTGCGCGCCTGCGGGATCTTGGCCGCCATGTAATCAGCGGCCCCGAGGAACGGAGTGTCGGCCGCGCCGACGATCACCAGCACCGGAACGCCGATGGCGGGCAGCCCGTCCAGCACGTGCGAGTCGCGCTGCGTCAGCGTGTGCCTGGCGGCCAGGATCAGGCCGCTGGCGTCGCGGTGCTCGCCGTCGTGCAGCTCGGCGCTGCCGCCCATCGCCGCGAGCCCGCGGGTCTCCAGGCGTGCCGCGGTGGCGTGCGCCCGGCGGTTCCAGTCCTCCCGCGCGGCGTCATTGCGGTAGCCGGGCCCGGTATCGATGAGGACGAGGCCGGCCACCCGCTCCGGATGCGCGAGCGTGAAGTCGAGCGACAGGTAACCGCCGAGCGAGTGACCGCCGAGAACGGCACGGGCCAGGCCGAGCTCGTCCAGGATCGCGGCCATGTCGCCGAGCGCGGCCGCCGCGCCGTAGCAGTCCGGGTCAGCGGGGTAGTCGCTGCCGCCGTGGCCGCGGATGTCCCAGGTGATGACCTGGTTGCGCGCGCTGGCAGCGGCGAGATTCTGGCCGAACATCGCGGAGGTGGCGGCGTAGCCGTGCGTGAGCAGCAGTGCGGGCTGTCCGCTGCCGCTGACCTGGTAGCGGATGCTCCCGCCGGGCCGGTTCAGATCGGGCACTGCGAGCCTGCCTTCCGGGTCAGCGGCCGGTGAAGTTCGCCGGGCGCCGCGCGCTGACCGCCGCGGTGCCCTCGGTCCAGTCGTCGGTCTGCATCAGCCGCTCCTGCTCGGCGCGCTCGCGCTCCATGGCAGTCCTGGCCTGCGCGGCCAGCTGGCCGCGCATGGTCGCGCGGATGGAGCGGACGGCGAGCGGAGCCGCAGCCGCGATCTCGGCGGCGAGCGCATGCGCCCCGGCGCGGGCCTGGCCGGACTCGGCCAGCCGGTCGGCGAGGCCGATCGCGTGCGCCTCCGCAGCCGCGACCCGGCGGCCGGTGTACAGCAGCTCCAGCGCCTTCTGCTGGCCGACGACGGCAGGCAGCGTCACGCTGATCGCGAACCCCTGGTGGATGCCGAGCAGCGCGAAGTTCGCGGCGAACCTGGCTTCTGGGGCGGCAACCCGGAAGTCCGCCGCCAGCGCCAGGCCGAGCCCGCCGCCGACGGCGGCGCCCTGGATCGCGGCGACGACGGGGAGCGGCTGCTCGAACAGCCGGATCGCGAAGTCGTACAGATGCGCGCCGTCCGGACGGCCGATCGCGTGAGCGTCGCTGAAGTCAGCCCCGGCGCAGAAGACCCGGCCCGCGCTGCACAGCACGATCGCGCGGCACCGGCCGCTGGCGGCAAGGTCCTCGCAGGCGGCCGCGAGCTGCTCGATCAGCCCGACGCTGAAGAAGTTGCTGGGCGGCCTGCTGATCTCCAGCGTCGCCACGTAGTCATCGCCGAGCTCAACGGTCAGCTCGGCTGCCGTGGTGTCCGCGTTCGTCATCAGCTCTCCCTGCCGCCGGCTCCGGTCCTGGCGACATCGTAGGACGAACCGGCTCCGCGCACAGGACCGGGAGCCGCGCGGGGTCAGGAGCCGCCAGAGGTGACCTGCCCGGAGCCCGAGCTCGACGACGGGCTCGAGGTGCCCTTCAGGCTGCTGCCGGAACTGCCCGAGCTCGACGAGCTCGAGCTGGACGAACTGGAGCCCGACGAACTGGAGGACTTGGCTGAGCCGGAACTCCCCGAGCCAGAGCTGCCGGAGCTGCCGGAGCTGCCGGAGCCGGAGCTGCCCGAACGGGCACCATGGGACGTCGACTGGCCGGCGGTGGTGTGCGCCGATGCGGGCAGGGTCACGGCCACCCCGGCCGCCGTCAGGACGCTGGCGAGTCCCGCCGCAGCCGTGACCTTGCGCAGCCTGGCCCGGTTCCGGTCGCGGTCCCTGATGGCCGCGCCGGTGTTCCGGCCGGCGGGGCGGGGCGCGGGAGCTGGCGTCATTGCTGGCCTCTCAGTCGTGCGGGTGAGCGGTAGGCGGGCTGATGCATCTCAGCCTGCCCGCGCTTGCTCTGGATTCGCTCTGCGCCCGCTGACCGCCCGCGCAGAGGTGCGCACTGGACGAGGCCACCTCGCTGCTTGACCCGCGATCAGCGCGCCGGCTGGAGCGGCCGATGGCCGCGGTTCTGGACGGCCGACGGCTGTGGCGATCCGGGCATGGCGGCAGCCCGGCGCCAGCTGACCAGCGGCCGGTTATCCCCCAGCCCTGTGGACGAAGTTGTGCACGGCGCGGTGGAAAGCGGCTATGCACAGGGGATAAACAACAGATGTCCTGTGGACGACTAAAGAATCTTGAAGTTCTCGCGGAAAGGCCTTGTGCCGCCAGCGGCATTGGCAGTAGAAATCTCTCACCACTGAAGACGGGATCCGCCTCCGGGGAAACCCGGGGAACGCCAGAGGTGCTGGGCAACCGGCGCGGACGGCGGGAGACCGGCAGCCGGTGGGGTCGCGCGGCGCACGGCAGCTGAGCAATCGGAATGCCAGGGCAGCGCGGCAGCCTCGCAGCACACGGTGGCCGAGCAATCGGCTGCCACGGCCACGAGGTGACCGCCACGCAGCGCACGGTGGCCGAGCAATCGGCTTGCCAGGGCGGCGAGGCAGCAGGCGAGGCCCCTCCATCTCATACATGGAGGGGCCTCGTCGTCGTTAGGCGCGAACCTGGCCCGGAGATTCCCGCGGCCGACAGCCAGCAAACCTGACTGGCCGGGGCAAACCACGTTCCCTGCCGGTAAATCGCCTCATTTTAGCCGCCGCGACGCGCAGAACCGCCGTTCTTTGCGGTCAGCATGGCGTGTTTAGCGCCTGATCGACCGATCACGGTGCGAGACTTATGAGTGACGTTCCGTGCATTCTCGTGCGCCTCGCGAGCCCGGCCCGGCTGCCGTGCTCGGCTGGTGCCGGGCGCGGGCGGGCACAGTCCCAACGAGGCAGGGAGCCGGGCGTTGCGAGCACCGCGGTATGCGGCACCGCAGCTGGTGGCGGATACCAGGGGAGCGGTGTGGCGCGGACGCGGCGCTCGCCTGCCGGCGGCACCGCGGCCGGAACGGGGGAGCGCGTGATCACCAGTCCCAGGCACGCCCGGGTTGAGGGCTACGAGCGGGTGCCGGCGCCCGGACCTGGTGCCGCAGGGGAGACGCCGATGTTCCGGCGCCGGTCGCTGCAGCCCAGCCGGCGGGCCGTGCTGCACGTTCAGGCGGCCGGAGATCCCGCGGTGCCGGCGGACCTGGCGGACTGGTTCACCGAGCGGGCCTTCCATTTCTACCTGGCCGGACTGCGGCTGCCGGGCCGCGTGACCCTGCCAGCCCGGCCGGGCGGCCACGCGCTCGGCTCCGCCTGCGCCGACCTGAACGCCGCCTGCGCGCGGCTGCGCGGCGACGACGGCATGGGCCATGTGATCGTGACGGCGCAGCGCCGGGGCGCGCTCGCGGCCGCGCTGTGGAGCGACGAGGGGGCCCGCTGCGAGGGCGCGCTGGCCAACGGAGCTCGCGGTGAGGGGGCTCGCGGTGAGGGGGCTCGCGGTGAGGGGGCTCGCGGTGAGGGGGCTCGCGGCGCCGACGCGCTGGTGCTGCTCGACCCGGAGCTGCCGGCTCGGCCGGCGCTGACCCTCAGCATCGCCTGCCCGGTACTCGTCGTCACCACCGGCGGGCAGCCCGCCTCCGGTGGTCGCAGGGGCCTGCTGCCGCGCCGTCCGGCGGCACCGGCCGCGGCAGCTCAGCTCGGCGGGCACGTCACCTGGCTCCAGCTGCCGGATCCGGTCAGCCCTGCTGACGACGGGCGGCAGGGGTTCTTCGACGAGCTCGGCCGCTGGCTTGGTGCCTACATGTACGGGCACGTTCGCGATCAGCTGCTGTAAGCCCGGCTCGCAGTTCAGCTGACGATGCTTACCCGGACGCCCGGATAGCCGCTGGCCCCGTTCGGCTCCGGCGGTTCCTGCAGAGACGTCTGGGTGTAGCCGGTCTTGTCGGTGGCGCGGGCCTCGATCACGTACGTGCCGGGGCGGACGCCCGCGTCCCATTCGTAGACCCACTGCCGCCAGGTATCGATGTCCGGCACCGCGGCCAGCCTCGCCTGCTGCCAGGCACCGCCGCCGATCCGGACCTCAACCGCCTCGATGCCCTTGTGCTGCGCCCAGGCCACCCCGGCGATCGTGACCGGCTTGCCTGCCTTGATCGGATTCAGCCCGGTCGGCACGTCAATCCGGGACTCGGTCTTGATGGGCGCCTGGGCGTCCCAGCCCCGCTGTGCCCAGTAGGACACGTTCGAGGCGTACGTGGTGACCTCGATGTCCACGATCCACTTGCAGGCCGATACGTAGCCGTACAGGCCGGGGATCACGAGCCGGGCCGGGAAGCCGTGCTCCACCGGCAGCGGGGCGTCGTTCATCGCCACGGCCAGCATCGCGTCGCGGCCGTCCATCGCCGTTGCCACCGGCGTGCCGGAGGTGAACCCGTCGGACGAGGTGCAGAACAGCTGGTCCGCGCCCGCCTTGATGCCCGCCTCCCGGAGCAGGCTGCGCAGCGAGGCGCCGAGCCACTTGGCGTTGCCGATGTAGGGGCCGCCGACCGGGTTGGACACGCAGCAGAGCGTGACGTAGTCCTCGAGCAGCGGCCGCTTGATGAGATCGTCGAAGGTCAGCACCAGTTCCTTGCTCACCATGCCGTGGATGCGCAGCTGCCAGCTGGCGGGCAGAATTTCCGGCAGCACGATCGCCGTGTCGACGCGGTAGAAACTGCTGTTCGGCGTGATGAAGGAGCTGAGACCGGGAATCCGGAGGTTCGCGCCGGCTGGCAGTGGCGGCGCTGGCACGACCGGCGGCGGGAGCTTCAGCGCCTGCTGGATCGCGTTCACGTCCCTGGACTCGGCCAGCCAGGAGCCGCCTGCGTAGGTCAGCAGCGAGACGCCCGCCACGGCCGCGCTGGCCAGCAGGAACCTGCGGCGATCAGGCGCCGCGTCGACAGGGGCCCGGCCCGGCCCGATCTCGCGCCAGACCGGCCCTGGCGGCGTTGCGGGGGTGGCCGGGCCACGCGGGGTAGCAGGGCCACCCGGGGTAGCAGGGCCACCTGGGGTAGCAGGGCCGCCCGGTTCTGCCTGGTCCGCCGGGAGCTCGCCGGGTGCCTCGCCTGCAGCCCCGCGTTCGCGGTCTCCGGTGCCGGAGACGGGGCCGGTTCGCTCCGGCCGCCAGGGCCGCTGGCGTACGGGCAGGCCCGCGGCCCGGCTGCTGAAGTAACGCAGCGCGAAGAACGCGACAACGGCGCCGATGATGGACGGCAGCGCGTCGGTGCCTTTCGCCGTGGGCTGGCTCAGCGCCGCGTAGACGCCGATGCCGCCGAAGATCGCCAGCCCGACCATCCCGTACCAGAGCCTGCGGACCGCGACGATGCCGATCACGGCCGCGAAGATGATCAGGATCCCGCGGATGCCCCAGACCAGCACCGCTTTGTCATTGGAGCCGAACTCCCTGATGGCGAAGTTCTTGACCGCGGGCGGCGTGTGGTTAATCGACAGCTCGCCCACGGCAGCGACAGGGGCGCCGATCGGCGAGCTGAGGATCGCGGCGACGATCTGGGCCACACCGAGCGCCACGAGCGCGGTCACGATCCCGGCAACCGCCCCGGCGGCAGCGAGCGCGGCCTGGCCGGAGGCGGCCCGGCCGGGCACCGGGGCGGGCCGGCCCGGCCGGTGCGGGGGAGGCTGTTGCGAAGAGGTCACACCGGTATTCGTAGCAGCAGGCCTGCCGGATTGGCGTCGCCGGCGTCCCGCGGTCACGTTCTCTGCCGGCACGGGCAAGCCGGACCGCGGTGCAGGTACGAATATGGAGTGTGGACGTTCACGGGGACCCGGCCGATCGCGTGCGGCAGCTCCGGCCTGCCCGAAGCGGGGGGCCGGACGGGCTCGAGACCGTTCTCGCGGCTGTCGCCCGCGGTGACCACGCCGCCTTCCGCGCTCTGTATGACCGGGTGTCGCCAGCGGTACTCGGAACCGCCCTGCGGGTGGTGCGTGACCCGGCTCAGTCCGAGGAGGTCATGCAGGAGGTCCTGCTGGAGGTCTGGCGGACGGCCGCGCGATTCGACCCGGCAGCGGGCTCGGCATCGGCGTGGATCATGACCGTCGCGCATCGCCGTGCCGTCGACCGGGTCAGGTCGGAGCAGCGGGCATCGGAGCGGGAGCTTCGGGCGGCCAAGGCCTCGATCGCCTACGACGAGGTGACCGACGCTGTCGAGACGAGCCTTGAGCAGCAGCGCGTTCGCCGCTGCCTGGCCGGGCTGACGGAACTGCAGCGGGAGTCGGTCGCGCTCGCCTACTACGGCGGCTACAGCTACCGCGAGGTAGCGCAGCTGCTGGGCGTCGCCGTCGGCACCGTCAAGACGCGGATGCGCGACGGGCTGATCCGCCTCCGGGACTGCCTGGGGGTGGAATGATGCGGCGCTCAGGCGGGATCGGGCAGCACACGCTGGTAGGCGCCTACGTGATGGATGCCGTGCCCGACGGTGACCGGGCCGGCTTCGAGCGGCACATGCTGAGCTGCGAGCAGTGCAGTGAGGATGCGCGCGGCCTGCGCGAGGCCGCTGCCCGGCTCGCGCTGGCGGCGGCGGTCACGCCCCGGCCGGAGCTCCGAGATGAGACCCTGCGGGCCGCCGCCGGGATCAGGCAGTTGCCGCCGGTCGTTCCCGGCGGGACTGGCGATGACGCCGCCCGCCGGCTGCGGCTGGCCGTCCGGCGGCTGGTGCGACCGGCCGGGCCGCGGCCGTGGCTGGCCAGGATGGCGATGGCCGCCGTGGTCGTGCTCGCAGTGACCGCGACGGTGCTGGGCCTGCACCTGACGTCGATGCAGAGCCGGCTGACCGCGGCGCAGCGGCGGGACAACGCGATCGCAGCCGTGGTCGGGGCCCGCGATGCCACCACGATGACGGCCAGGGTCAGCACCGGGGGAATGGCCACCGTGGTGATGTCACACCGGGAGCGGTCGCTGGTGTTCGTCGCGCGGGGACTGGCGCGGCTGCCAGCGTCGCAGGCTTACGAGCTGTGGCTGATGAGCCCGGCCGGGCCGAGGCCAGCCGGCATGCTGGCGCCAGGCCAGCACGGGATGTCCGGACCGGTCGTCGTCGGTCACCTGGCGGCAGGCGACCAGCTCGGCCTGACCGTGGAGCCGGCTGCCGGGGCCGCCCGTCCGACCTCGGCGCCGATCGTCCTGGTCGCGCTCGATCGCTGACGGGCTGCCGAGGCGACATATGCGCGCGCGGCAGGCTAACGTGGCGACCGTGAAAGCATCCCCCGAAGCGCAGCTGCGGCTGCTCGAGCTTGCCGATCTGGACGCGGAGCTGGGAAGGCTGGAGCACCGCCGCCGCAGCCTGCCTGAGCACGCCGAGCTGAGCGAGCTTGAGCAGCGAGATCGGGAGCTCAGGGACGAGGCCGCGGCTCTGGAGGCGCGCGAAGGGGATCTCAAACGGGAGCAGAGCAAGGCCGACGCTGACGTCGAGCAGGTCCGGACCAGGATCGCCAGGGACCGGGCGCGGCTGGAGGCCGGCCAGGTGAACTCGCCGAGGGAGCTGGAGAACCTGCAGTCCGAGATCGAGTCGCTGCTGCGGCGTCAGTCTGATCTCGAGGACGTCGAGCTCGACGTGATGGAGCGGCTCGACGCGGCGCAGACCCGGCTCGCGGCAGCCGCGGCCGAGCGAGGTCAGATCGCGACGGATGCGGGCGCCATCACGGCCCGCCGCGATATCGCGCTCGCTGAGATCGGCGAGCTGGCGGGGAAGGCCTCCGCGCGGCGCGCGGAGGTCGTCGCCGAGGAGCCTGCTGACCTGATTGACCTGTACGAGCAGCTGCGCGTCCGGCACGGCGGCGTCGGCGCTGCGGCGCTGCGGCGCGGCCAGTGCCAGGGCTGCCACCTGTCGCTCAACACCGTCGACCTCAACGCCATCCGTGCCGCCGCGGCCGACGATGTGCTGCGCTGCGAGGAGTGCCGTCGAATCCTGGTCCGGACCGATGAGTCCGGGCTCTGAGTCAGGCAGCACCGCAGCTACCAGGCGGGACAGCACCGGCTGGCAGGCCGGACGCGGTCAGGCGACGACGACCCTGCTCCTGCGGCACGGGCAGACGCCCTTGTCGGCCGAGCGCCGGTTCGCCGGCCGCGGTGACATCCCGCTGACCGATCTCGGCCTGGAGCAGGCCGCGGCCGCGGCGGACGCGCTCGCGCGCAGGGGCGGCATCGACCTGGTCCTCACCTCGCCGCTGCGGCGCACCAGGCAGACAGCACAGGCCGTCGCCGAGCGCACTGGTGCGTCGCTCGCCGTGGACGATGACCTGGCCGAGACCGACTTCGGCAGCTGGGAGGGCATGACGTTCGCTGAGGTGATGGCGCGCTGGCCCGATGAGATGGCGGCGTGGATGGCCGATGCGGGTGCTGCGCCGCCGGGCGGCGAGAGTTTTGCCACCGTCATCACGCGCGTCGACGCCGCTCTTGACCGCCTTCTTGACGCACATCGCGGCAAGCAGGTCGTGGTTGTCAGTCACGTGACGCCGATCAAGGCACTCGTGTGCCGCGCGCTGCTGGCGCCGGCGGCGGCGCTGTTCCGGATTCACCTCGATGTAGCGTCGCTAACAGAGGCCGCCTGGTTCGCCGACGGACCGGCCTTGCTACGGTCTCTTAACGACACCGCGCACCTGCGACGAGGCTGATTCGCCGCGAGTACGAGACGATTTCGGCCCGGTTGGGCTCATTGTTCTGAGCTATCGAACCGCCATGTGTGTAAATACTCGCGGTGTGTGGAATAGCACTCTCCGTAATTGATCAAGACGGGGGGAGATCAGTGCCTGTTCAGTCCAAGACCCGAGCGGCAAGCCGCCGTAGTTCGGCGAGTACCGCTCGCAGCAGGTCGGTGAGCCGCAGTGCGTCAAGGGGCACTACGAGCCGGCCGAAGTCCACGTCCAGCTCTAAGTCGTCAAGCGCCAAGCCGAAGACCGTTCGCAGCTCCGCTGCGAAGCCGGCCCGCAGCTCGGCCGCCAAGCCGGCGACCCGGAGCAGCGCGTCACGGTCGTCCCGCAGCACAGCATCGCGATCGACTGCGTCACGTTCCACCGCTTCTCGTTCTCGCGCTGGCGTGTCACGCTCGACGCGCAGCAGCGCAGCACGGCGGAGCACCGCTAGCCGCAGCTCGGCTACGCCTATGGCGGCAGCCAAGACGGTGACGTCGGCGGCGACCAAGGTGACGTCGGCGGCGACCAAGATGACTGCTGCCGCGACCAAGGCGACGGCGTCGGCGAAGACGATGTCCTCGGCTATGCAGTCGATGAACACCGCCACCAAGGCCATGACCACGGCAGCGAAGGCCCTCACGGCTGCTGCCAAGACCATGTCCTCGGCCAAGCCGGCCGCCAGCACCTCGCGGACCAGCACTGCCCGGAAGAGCAGCTCTCGGACCAGCACTGCCCGCCGGGCAGCTGCGAAGCCGAGGACCGCGGCCCGGCGCAGGCCAGCGGCGCGACCGACGGCGGGGGCGACCCGGCCGAAGTCCCGGACCGCGTCCAGGACCACCGCGTCCAGGACCACCGCGTCCAGGATGACCGCAACCAGGTCAGCTGGCACTGCCGCTAAGGCCACCACGGCCAGGGCGAGCAGCTCCAAGTCGGGCAGCACCGCAGCCAAGGCCAAGCCGAAGACCGCCATGCGGGCATCGGCCAAGCCGAGGACCGCGGCGAAGAGGTCTGCGCCGAAGACCGCGGTGAAGGCTAAGACCATGGCCAAGCCGAAGGCGAGGACCGCCAAGCCGAAGTCAGCGATGTCGCGGCCGAAGTCGGCTGCACCGAAGTCGCGCCCGGCAGTTCGCCGGAGCACGAGCCGGTCGTCCAGCCGTCCGTCTACGACGGCGATGCGGCCGGAGTCCTCGATGAGCATGTCGGCTCCGTCGAGGAGCAACGGTGAGTACGGCAGCCTGCTGGGCAGCCTGATTCACTGACCAGCACGTAAGTAGCTCGCAGCAAAGCGGGCGGCACTGGCAACGACGCCAGGCCGCCCGCTTTTGCCTGTCGCCAGGGCGCGGGCGCATATCCTGGTGAACAGCAGCGGGCGAGCTGGCCGGGCGGCCGCGTCGTGCCAGGTTCGCCTGGCACGCCGAGGAAGGTCCGGGCTCCGCAGGGCAGGGTGGTCGGTAACGCCGACCCGGGGTGACCCGCGGGATAGTGCCACAGAAAACAGACCGCCCCCGGACTCGTCCGGGGGTAAGGGTGAAACGGCGGTGTAAGAGACCACCAGCGCTCAGGGCGACCTGAGCGGCTCGGTAAACCCCACCCGGAGCAAGGTCAGGAGGGAGCTGCACCCGCAGCGGTGCATGCTCCTGCGCGAGCGATTGAGGGCTGCCCGCCCGAGCTCGCGGGTAGACCGCACGAGACTGCCGGCAACGGCAGTCCTAGATGGATGGCCGCCGGCCCGCGCAAGCGGGTCACAGAACCCGGCCTACAGGTCAGCTCGCCCGCTGCCTCAGCCGTGACCTGCAGGTTCTCACTCACCGGGCGGCCCCGGGAGGGCCTTGCACCCTCGCCGCTCAGGGCAATTACCCGGGGATAAGAAGAATCCGGCCGTGCTTAATAGCGATTCACGGAATCGTTGCGAGGCGATCAGTATGGTTGCTTCATCGCCTCATAATTCAGATCCGGGTATTGCGGTTCTTGGTTATTCCACCCGCTCTGATTGCAAGTGATCCCGAGCAGGCCGTTACGCGTTTCCCGATATCCGGGGGCATCCATCGAGAATGCGTGCGTTTATCTTATTGGAGAGCCATGTACGTTCCCGGATGGATATTGGCGGCACCAAAGATAGCCGCGGTCGCCGCAAGTACAGCTGCGCTGCTGGCAGGTCCGGCCGGTGCCTCGGCCGGGCTGATCCATAGCCGCGTGCCCGCGTTCCGGAAGATCATGTCGCCGGCCGCTAAGTACCACTACAGCCCGCTGGTCGGCGTGGCAGCAGCACCGGGCGGCCGTGCCTGGGCAGTCGGGCTCTCCACTAACGGCATCTCGCAACATCCGCTCATCGAGCAGTGGAACGGCAGCGCGTGGAAGGTCGTGCCGAGCCCTAACCCGGGCGCTCTGTCCTCCAACCAGAACGCACTCAATGGCGTTGCCGACACGTCGGCAACCAACGCGTGGGCGGTTGGCTCGTACACCAATGGCCTGGCCGATTTCACCCTGATCGACCACTGGAACGGGGCCAAGTGGCTGCAAACGCCTAGCCCCAGCCCTGGTGTCGGGATAACCTCGACGAACTTGTATGGCGTGGAAGCCACCTCGGCATTTAACGCCTGGGCAGTTGGTTACTACTCCGCCAACGGCTCCTACCTGACGCTGACCGAGCACTGGAACGGCTCGACCTGGATCCATGTGCCCAGCCCGAACCCGGCAGGCGCCGCCGCCAGCTTCCTGACCGGAGTCGCCGCGACCTCGCCGGACAACGCCTGGGCGGTAGGCTATTCCGGCACGGGAAGCAAAAATAAAACGCTCATCGAGCACTGGAACGGCCGGTCCTGGACGATCGTGCCTAGTCCGAGCCCCGGTCCGCACGGCGGCCAGAACGTGCTGAACAGCGTCGCCATGACGTCCGCCACCAGCGCCTGGGCGGTCGGTTACGACGGCAACGTCATCGCCATCGCCGACAGGACGCTGATCTTGCACTGGAACGGCACGCAGTGGAAGCAGGTAGCCAGCGTCAGCCCGGCGGGGGGCGCCGGGGTCAGTCAGCTCTACGGCGTTGCGGCGGACGCCGCCGGCAAAGCCTGGGCCGTCGGGCTGTACTTCAACCGCACGCGTACGGTGGGCGGCACCCTGACTGAGCGCTGGAACGGCTCCGCCTGGCTGCGAGTCGCGAGCCCTAGCCCAGGAGCGCCGGCCGGGAGCGCGTTGTACGCGGTCGCCCTCACCTCCCCGGTCAGAGCCTGGGCGACGGGAAACTACACACGCGCCGCCAACATCTACCTCTCACTCGCCGAGCGCTGGAACGGCACGACCTGGCGCCAGGTGCCGAGTCCTAGCTGATGCTCAGCAGCAGCGGGCAGTAACCTCCTTACCGTGGGTTGGCGGCCGACCATCGGCCCGTAGTTCAACGGGACCTCCCGCTCGGCGTGCCAGCAGCCGCGCGGCGGCGCTCGACCCGGGTCGTGGCCCCAGGTGGCTGGCAGTGTCTCAGCCTCGCGCGAACAGAGCCGGTCCCCGCCCGGCAGGCATTTAGCGTCGGACCATGACTCAGACGCAAGCGCGGTATGACGAGTTCGCCGAGTGGTATGAGCAGTGGAGTAGCGACATGCCGCCACTCATAGCGGCGCAGCCCGGCCTGTTGCCGGCCATGACCGGCGACCGGGTGCTGGACATTGGGTGCGGGCAGGGCCGGATGAGCCGCTATCTGGCCGGCCTGGCGGCCGAAGTAACGGGGGTGGACATCTCGGCCGCGATGCTCGGCAGGGCACGCGCAGCTGGCCCGGTGAACATCAGCTACATCCACGCCGACGTCACCGCTGGCCCTGCCTGGTGGGACGGGCGGCCCTTCGATGGATGCACCTGCGAGATGGCGCTGATGGACATTGACGACCTGGCCGGCACGCTGTCTGCCGTGAAAACGCTGCTGCGGCCGGGCGGCTGGTTCGTCGCCTCGATCGTGCATCCGTGCCTTGCCGGCAGTGAGCGGGGGGCCAGCAGCTGGCCGCCAGGGCAGGGTTACGAGTACGAGGGGTGGTGGACCTCGCCAGAAGACCACAGCCCCGAGGGCGTTCGGATCCGGGTAGGTGCGACGCACCGCAAGCTTTCCACCTACCTGAACGCGTTGCTTGACGCCGGACTGGAAGCCGAGCACTTCGTCGAACCGCCAGCTCCGGTTCCGACATACCTGCTGTGGCGGTGCCGCCGCCGGTAACTGGTCGGGTTCGGCCAGCTGGCTAGATGACGCTATGTAAGACGAGTACCCGCGGCTACTGGGTGGATCGAGACGACCGGAACAAGCAATGACGGACAGCGGCGTCGTCACCGTGGCGCTGTCGGATCGCCCGTTCGGAGCACGCGCCTTCGACGCCGTGATCGGCGGCTACAAGTTCCAGGTCTGCCAGGACCTTCAGCAGTAAGCCGGGACGGGCACAAGACGGGACCACCGTGGGCGTAAAGCCAGATCTGTTATGTTAGAATATACGTAATATAACAGACCATTTTCTGAGATGGCGTGTCAGCGGTGAAATCACGCTGCAGTAGCCGGGAATGTCTGCTGCTGGCGGTCGCCCTATGTAAGTCTGAAGCGCCAGGGTTTCGGACTAAATATGGTTGTAGGCCCCCCTCGCGCATCACCGACCGCACGACCCGGCCTGTCCAGCAGGCCCCAGCCTGCCAGGTCCGTGTGCTCTCGCCGGTACCCGTACTCCCGTCGGATTCCTTGAATCACTTCGTGACGATCAGGGTGAGCATTCTGTTTCTCGCGTCGCTGATTCCGGCGCTCCGCCACTCGTAGAGCCCGAGCGGGACTCCTTCATCCATCTCCACATTTTCATGATCGACGGCACGTACCGTTCCTTTTTTTGGCAGTCCGCATACTAATCCTGTTTGTTCTCGATTCTCTGAGTCACCGATGGTCGTGGGCGAACCACGCCGCCCTCAGCCCTGCAGGTCGCCACGTTTCCGCGGAAACGTCGCGGGCCGAGCGGCTGCGGGCGGCTGCGCAGCCATGACGTGCTGAGAACCAGCGCGACCGGCGACCTCAAGCTGGGCGATAGCCGCCGCTGGTCAGCATCCGGCGCAGATCCACGACCGTCTGAGCGTCAACGTCCTTGCCGGCGGGCGGCTCGATGAATTCCAGCTCGGATCCGACCTTGACGGCCACCTTGCCATCGTGTCGGACGGTAACCGTTCCGACAGCTTCCAGCAGTGATAGCACTGCACGCCATTCAACGTTATGGCTGGTCGGATGCTCGAAGATCTGGCGCACGGTATCGCGGTGGCGGCTGTCCAGGTGCTCAGGTCCAGGCGAGGTCACATGCCGGACCCTATCCCGTGCCCGGATCCACCGCGATACGGAGGCTACTGGTGGGAGCGGCGCGGGCGGAGCTTGATCCAGAGCAGGACTCCGATGGCGGGCAGCAGCAGCCAGGGGGAGAGCAGGATGTGCAGGCTGAAGCTGAGGATGCTCAGCGCCACGATGGCGATGAGGGCAACGACAATGATCCGAAGCATTTCGCTCGGTCTCCGTTCGCGATAGTCGGGTTCCTGGCCAGCTGGACCGTGTCCGCCGGCCGGTGATTCCAAGACTGCCGCCGGAAGAGGCACCGGTCGATCCGGATCAACCCCGGCTCGACCCTGGTCCGGAGCCGGCGGTATCGGGGCCAGCCCTGATAGCGGCGAGGATGCGGGGGGCCAGGACGGGGTCTTTGTGGGGCTTGGTCCTAAGCCGCAGGCTTGATGAGCGGCGCGTCCCTCGTGAGCTCCCGGAATCCGACGCCGTAGTACAGCCCGCGCGCGCCTGGATGCCCCGGTGCACCGAGGCAAGCGACCGTCATGTGAGTGGCACCAGCGGCTCGCGCAAGATGCATCCCGTGCAGCAGCATCGCCGTGCCGAGGCCTCGGCGGCGGTAGCCAGGATGCGTTCCGACCGGCTCGAACTCGGCGGTCTTGTTGGCCTCGTCCAGCCACATGATTGTCGATGCGGCCATCGTCCCGTCTGGCGCCTCCACCAGGACGTGAAGGTCGCCGCGGTAGGAGGCCGTCCTCCGGACGCCCTCATAGCCCTCGGCTGTGTACGTCGAGGGAGCCCAGGCGTCCACGTGCGCCTGGACCGCGGCCTCCGGCCCGGCCTCGTCGGCGGTGCGGAACCGGAACCCGTCCGGTAGCACGGGATTCGGCACCTCGGTGAGGTCCCGCTCGTTCAGCTGAGTCCAGGAACCGGTGTCGCCCGCCGAAGCAGGGTCGGTCTGGTATCCGCATGCCGCCCACCGTTTCAGCCCGGCCTCGTCGGCAGCCTGCGGTGTCACCGTTCGGTCCAGGCCGCAAGCCACCGCGTCGTACCAGCGGATCACCTCATCCACCAGCGCGGCGTGGTCGGGGTGTACCTGATAGCCGAGATAGGCGTCAGTGACGTCGGTCACCGATCCGTCGCTGCGGCATACCTGGTGCGGCAGATAGGCCCAGCCCCACGCCACCAGTACGTCGCCGGAGAACCACAGCCGACGCGGCCAGGTGCAGCCATCGCCGGCGTGTCCTTTTCCCCAGATCCAGGCCAGCTCCCCGAACGACGCATCGGCGTTCACCAGGTCCGGCCGGACCGCGGTCACGCGCTGCGCCAGACCCTGCATGAGCTGGACGTCCGCGGCAGTGACGAGATCGGACTCACTCACGAGACGCCACGCTGCCAGAATCTCGCGCGGCCGTCGAACGGTTTATGCAGCCACTCGCCGCTCCGGCCGCCTCGGGCTTCTCGCGGCACCGTCATGGAATGCTGAGTGCGTGGCCACGTCGCCAGAGGCCGGCTCACTTCTGTTCATTGCTGTCGATGTGCACTATTTGGCGGATTCTCGTGCACGGGCGGCGGCTGTCGCGGCAGGTGACCGGAGATTTGCGGGGATTGCCTTCAGCGGCACGGCGCTGGTGGAGGCGGGAGCAGCCTATCGGCCTGGGGAGTTCTACCGGCGGGAGCTGCCGCCGCTGCGAGCGGTGATCCCGCGTTCAGGCCGGCTGGCTCTGATCGTGGTCGATGGCTACGCGGACCTGGACGCCGCCGGCCGGCCGGGTCTGGGTGCTTACGTGCAGGCTGAGTTCGGCGTGCCGGTCATCGGCGTGGCCAAGACTCCGTTCCGGACCGCGACGCATGCCGCGCAGGTCCTCCGCGGGCGGTCCGCCCGTCCGCTCTATGTCACGACGGCTGGAATGCCGGTGGCCGATGCAGCCCACCTGGTCGAGGAGATGGCCGGATCCTTCCGCATGCCGGACGCGCTCAGGCTCGCCGACCGCCTGGCCCGTGGCCTCGAACTGCCGCAGGCGACCAGTGGGTCCGCCGACGGTGACCAGACCTGACAGCAAGCCCCGTTATCCGGCCAGGCCAGTTGCCGGCACGGAGCTTCCGAGGAACTCGAGAACTGCCGCTGCGAACTCGGCCGCGCCGAGGGCCGTCAGGTGGTCGCCGGGTACCAGGACGAGCTGCCCGTGCGGCAGCAGGGCAGCGAGTGAGCCCGCCGACATGCCCCGGCTGTCCTGGTCGCCGACGACCACCAGCGTGGGCACGGAAACTGGTCGCAACGCGTCGGCAGCCGTGGCCACGAAAGTGCCGAGCACGAGCCCGACGGCCCGCGCGTCAGTCCCGCTCTGCCTGATCCAGTCCGCTGTAGCCGCCCCGGGCGACCCGGCTGGCAACTCGGCTCCGTCTGCGACGGCGGCCAGTATCCGGCGGTGGCCGTTAGTCCGGTCGCTCTCAGCATCGAGCGCATCGAGGCCCTGCCCGCCCACGACCGCACGAGCCGGGCGCGCGCCACGGGCAAGCAACCGCAGCACGAGCTTGCCGCCCATGGAATAGCCGCCGAGGTCGTAGTCCTCGAGCCCCAGGTGCTCGATGAGCGCGAGCATGTCGTCGGCGAGAATGTCGGGCGGGTAGCACGCGGGATCGTGCGGTCGTCCGCTGTCACCGTGCCCGCGCAGGTCAGGAAGGATGACCCGATAGCCGCGCCCGGCAAGCGCAGCGACCAGGCCCTGACCGGCCAGCAGCGCCCCGCTGCCCATCAGCCCGTGCAGCAGGACGAACGGCCGCCCCGACCCGACCTCCCGCCACGCCAGTTCTACGCCGTCCAGACGTGGGAACAGATGCACCGGCGGGTCTGTCATGAGCACTGGTCTACCACGCCGCGCTGGAACGGCTAGCGGAACGACCGCGTGTAGGGCACCAGCGCATGATCAAAGGCCCACGGCGCCTGCCGGATGCCCGAGCAGGTGTTGCTGTCCGCCTGGCCACGGCAGCTCCTCGGCCCTTCGTTGTCCCGCTGGATCGCCCAGATGGACAGGAAGTTCATCTGCATCTTCTGCCCGAACGCCAGCATGACCCGGGCGTCATGAACGGTCGTCGTCTCGTCCTTGCCGAAGTCGGAGATGCCCGGCAGCATCGTCATGGCCTCCATCCGCCAGATCTGCCGCGAGTTCAGCCGCGGATACAGCCTGGCCAGTTCGGCATGCACGGCATGCGCGCACGTGATGGCGGTCTTGCTCATGTTCGTGACGCCCTCGTGCGGCAGGTAGTAGTCGAAAACCATGATGTTCACCGAGTACACGCGCACGCCGTCGGCGATGGCGTTGCGCAGCACCGATAGCCCGGCCGAACCCAGCCCCGTCGGTTCCACCGGCAGCGTGAACTGGATCTGCAGCCGGATTCCGCGCCGGGCAGCCCACCGCTGCGCGAGCGCGATGGCCTCGTTGCGCCGGTTGATGCCGGCCGTGTAGGTCTCGGCGTTGGACTCCACGTCCATGTCCAGCCGGGTCACCCGCAGCGTCTGCACGACCCGCTCGTACACGGCCGCGATCTGCTGCACGTTCGGGCACGAGTCGGCGATCTCGGTTCCGTGATCGTGCGAGCCGGATGTGTCAGCGCTGTATCCGCCGAAGGACGGGATGACGTCCCCGCCAAGCTTGCGCAGGCTCGCGATGTCGGCTTTGTAGTAACTCAGCGGCTGGCTGGCCGCGCCGTTCCAGTCCACCGCGCAGGATTTGGTTCCCTTGGACTGAAGGAACGCGATCGTCATGAACTTCGCCCCAGACGCCCTGGCCGTCGCCGTGACGCTGGGTGTCTGAGGAGCGAGGTAGGACTCGTAATAAGGGGCGTACAGCCGGGACGGCAGGGGCCGCGGCCAGGATGAGCGGTGCGAGGGCGACGCCGACGCCGACGCCGGGGCCGACGCGCCGGCGAGCAGTGCGGCGGCCGCAGTGGCGGCCAGAGCCAGGCGGAATCGAGGTTGCATGGCGTCTCCTGACAGCTCGCCCGGCTGACCGGACCGGTGGGCCGGTACCAGCGCGGGGGCAGCGCGGGGCAACGTGGTCGGACTTAGTCTATTAGGAAGGTTTCCTAATATTCATCCCGAACACCGCAACGAGCAGGCCGGAAGGTCGGGGTCCCGCGATCTGCAGCCCCGCACCCATGGCCTGGTACCTGGCAGCCGGCCGATTCGCTACGACGTCGGACAGGACTGGCCGAGGGCCGCAGTCCCTTCACCAGAGGTGGCATTCACCAGGCAGGCGGAAATATCTCACAATGAAATACTCCGCGAGAATCAAAAGGACGTTTGCGTGTGCCTTTCAGGACGTCAGGCACGATCCCCGGTAATCACTCCGCTACCATTCCCGCATGCGCAAGACAACGGGGATCTGCCTCTTGCTGACCGGACTTTTGGCCATGAGCGCGCAGTCGGCTGGTTCGGCAGCGGCAGCGTCACCCGGAAATAGCAGAGCTATCTGGACAGTTCAGAAGTCGCCGAATCCTTCGGGAAACGGCGGCTTTAATGGCGTTGAATGCACAGGCTCCAGGGCTTGCATCGCGGTGGGATCTTATTATAAACATTCGGCCAGGGCCCAGCTCCCGCTCGTGGCCTCGTGGAGCGGCGCGGCCTGGAGGCGGCAGCCGGCCCCGGCGCCAGCCCGGACAAGCTACAGCCACCTCGACGGCGTGTCGTGCCCGAAGCGCACTTTCTGCGTCGCGGTGGGCAGCGACGTGCTCACCTCGAAACGCTGGATCACCCTGGCAGAGATCTGGCGCGGCGAACGCTGGCAGATCACCAGGACCCCACCGTTCAAAGCTCTCCTGTACAACTCTCTGAGCGCGGTCTCGTGCACCTCGGCGACCGACTGCATGGCTGTCGGCTTCGCGGATCAGCAGGCACTCATCGAGCACTGGAGCGGAGCCAAGTGGACGATACAGCGCGCGCCCACGCCCGCCGGCTCGACGTCCAGCATGCTCTACGGCGTCTCGTGCGTCACGCGTGACTGGTGCATGGCCGCGGGCTACTACGCGCCGCGTGCCGGCGGGGCGCTCGCATTCACCGAGGTGTGGACGGGCAAGCGCTGGTCAATTCGACCGGCAAAGCAGATCTCCGGCAGCGCCAGTCAGCTCCTCGGCATTTCCTGCACATCGCGGGTAAGCTGCACGGCTGCCGGCACTTACGGCGACCTGGCATCGTTGAATTATCCCCTGGCAGAACACTGGAACGGGAGAGTCTGGACGATCCAGTCCGTGCCTTATCCGAGAGGACAGCGTGACTCATCGCTTACCGCGGTGGGGTGCAGCGCCGCTCGTGCGTGCACTGCCGTCGGGCAGTACTTTACGAAGACAGGGCCAATTTATACTTTCGCCGAATCCTGGAACGGCAAGGCATGGGTGCTTCAGCCGACAGTGAACCCCTCGAAAACCAATAACGCCCTCTCCGGGGTAGCCTGCACGTTGGCCACGACCTGCACGGCCGTCGGCGGGTACGCCGGAGCAGGGTCGGTGGCGCTGAGTCTGGTCGAGCGGCACTCCGCCGGCTGAAGCCTGGCTAGGACCGGAACGCGGCGTAGATGATCGCGGTCAGGCGGTCGATCATCTCGTCCTTGGGCAGCCGGACCTCGGCGCTCATCAGGTAGTTGATGCGCTCGAGCATCATCAGGCAGGCCACCGCGGTGAGCTCCGCGTGCTCGGTGAGGACGCCGTCACCGGCCGGGCTGGTCTGCGCGGCTGTCATCCCCTGCGTCATGACCTCGGAGAGGCGGAAGAAGAGCTGCAGGCCGTCGCTGAACACGCTCTCGCCGACGATCTCGGCCTGACTCAGGATCCGGATGACGGTGGCGTGCGCGGCGTAGGTGTCGCAGAAGCTCTGCACCCAGCGGCGCAGCGCCGCGCGCCCGGCATCGTTGCTCGTCACCACCGGGAACTCGTCGGTGATGCTGGCCATGTCGACCAGCGCGTCCCGCAGCAGAGTGCGGAAGAGATCATCCTTGTTGGCGAAGTACAGATAGAAGGTGCCATGCGAGGTCTTGGCGCGCCGGACGATGTCCTCGACGCGCGCGGCCTGGAACCCGGCTTCCTCGAACTCCACCAGGCCCGCGGCCAGCAGGCGGCGCACCGTGTCGCGGCCATGGGCGCCAAGCTCGCGCTGCAGTGCCGGCACGCCGCCGTCCAGCGAGGGCCGCAGGCGCCCGCCCGAGCCGCCAGGGCGGCCGCGCTGGGCGGGAGCGGCGGGCCTTGCGGGCGCGCTCGCAGCAGCCGGTGACTCGGCTGGCAGATCCGTCGGGCTCGCCTTCACGCCTGCCTGAACCCCCTGTGGGCTGCCTTGATTCCCTAACGGGACGTACGTTTTGTCAGCTTGCTGATCGCTGCCCCGGCCAACGTGGCGCTGGCGGCTGCCGCGCTCGTCCTCGGCTAGGCCGGGTGCTCTTCCTAGCGGGCCCATGCTGGGTTCCCCACTCATGTACAGAGACTAGTGGGTAAGAAGCTCCCGGGTAGGGCCGGGGTCACTGCTGTGGCCCCAACTTCGCAGAAGCGGAGATTCGTCTTGAAGCGGTCGATACAACGTGAAATCTAACAAGATTCGCTAAACTTGCTTAACCGCAGGTCAAGAGCCCCGCGCCGGACGCCAAGAGAACAGAAAGCTGACGCCTATATCAGGTGACGGTCGCGTCATTATTTGCATCAAATTAGCGAGGCGTGCGCAAATAGAGATCATGACTCGCGACCGGACCGGGACTGAGGCGATGCTAGCGCGCCCGCCTGCCCCCGTGCCGGCGCCTTCGGAGCCGCCCGCGGCAAGCGCGGCGGACACCGTAATGGCAGGAAAGGCGGCCGCCGAGAACTTCCCCGTCGCACTCCGGCTGCTGCCGCGCCGCCACCGCGATCATCTGATGGCCGTCTACGCCTACGCCCGGACGGTGGACGACGCCGGCGACGAGGCGCCGCCGGATCAGCGCCTGAGCCTGCTGGCCGGCCTGGCGGAGGACCTGCAGCGGCTGTACGCGCTCCAGGGGCCGTCCGTGCAGGCTGCGGCCGGGCAGGCAGCTATCGGCAGTGCCAGCGCCGGCCCTGCCAGCCAGCCCCGTGACCCCGCTGTCCGGGGACTGGCCGGGGTGGTGAGCGACTGCGCCATCCCGATGCAGCCCTTTCTGGATCTCATCGCCGCGAACCAGCAGGATCAGGTCGTCACCCGGTACGAGACCTTCGATGACCTGCTCGGGTACTGCCGCCTGTCGGCGAACCCCGTCGGGCAGATCGTCCTGTACGTGTTCGGATGTCACAACCCGGCCCGCGAGCAGCTGTCCGACTCGGTCTGCAGCGGCCTGCAGGTGGTGGAGCACCTGCAGGACGTCGGCGAGGACCTGCGGGCCGGCCGCATCTACCTCCCGGCTGCCGACATGCGCCGCTACGGCGTTACCGAGCAGGACCTCGCCGGCAGCTCGGCCTCGCCTGGCCTGCGCCAGCTGATCGCGGCCGAGGCCGGCCGGGCTGCCGCGCTGATCGACGCGGGCGCCCCGCTGGTCGGCGAGCTGCGCGGCGCGGCGCGCGTGGCCGTGGCCGGTTACCTGGCGGGCGGCCGGGCCGCCCTTGCCGCGATCGCAGCCGCCGATTACGACGTCCTGGCGGCGACCCGCACGCCGAGCGCGGGCAGAACGGTCCGCGAGCTCGTCCGCACGCTGGTGCGAGGCCGGTGATCTGATGACGGTCCGAGCACCTCAGGCCGCGGACGTCGAGGCTGCGTACCGGCAGTGCGAGACGATCACGCGCCAGCAAGCCAAGAACTTTGCCTACGGCATCGCGCTGCTGCCAGGCCCCAAGCGGAGAGCGCTGTCGGCCGTGTACGCGTACGCGCGCCGCATCGACGACATCGGCGACGGGACGCTCCCGGTGCCGGAGAAGGTGGCCGCGCTCGCCGCCGAGCGGACGTCGATTACCGCGCTGGCCGAGGGCAGTGCTGCCGACGCGGCCGCATCCGGCGACCCGGTGCTGATCGCGCTGCGCGATGCGGCCGACCGGTTCCCGGTCCCGCTGCTGGCCTTCGGGGAGCTGATCGAGGGGTGCGAGGCGGACGTCCGCGGCGTCAGCTACGCGACCTTCGCCGACCTTGAGCACTACTGCCGGTGCGTGGCGGGCTCGATCGGCCGCCTCTCGCTCGGCGTGTTCGGCTGCGCCGACCCCGCGGTGGCCTCGCCGCTGGCCGACGACCTCGGTGTCGCACTCCAGCTGACGAACATCCTGCGCGACATCCGCGAGGACCTGGGCAACGGCCGCGTCTACCTGCCCGCCGAGGATCTGGCCCGGTTCGGGTGCACGCTGACGCCGCCGGCCACGATCGAGGGCCCGATGGCTGAGCTGATCAGGTTCGAGGCCGACCGGGCGCGGCGCTGGTACGCGACCGGCCTGCGCCTGCTGCCCCTGCTTGACCGCCGCAGCGCTGCCTGCACCGGAGCGATGGCCGGCATCTACCGGCGGCTGCTCGAGCACATCGCGAAACGACCGGAGGAAGCACTGGCCGCCAGGATGTCCCTGCCCGGCAGGGAGAAGGCGCTCATCGCCGCCGCCGCGCTCACCGGCCTCGGCCGGGTCAGGGCGGCCCGGCGGACGTCCGGAGGCCGGCCATGAGCGAGCGGCAGGTGGTCGTGATCGGCGGCGGGCTCGCGGGCATCACCGCCGCGGTCGGCCTGCGCGATGCCGGCATCGCGGTGACTCTGCTGGAGTCCAGGCCCCGCCTCGGCGGCGCGGCGTCGTCCTACGTCCGGGCCGGCATGACCATCGACAACGGCCAGCACGTGTTCCTGCGGTGCTGCACCAGCTACCAGGACCTGCTGGCGAGACTTGGCGTCACCGGCCAGGTGGCCGTGCAGGAGCGTTTCGACGTGACCGTCCTGACGGGAACGGGCAGTCGGAACGCCCGGCTTCGGCGCAGTTCGCTGCCGAGTCCTCTCCACCTGGCCGGCGCACTCGCCAGCTACCCGCTGCTCTCACTGGCCGAGCGGGCCCGCGTTGGCCGGGCGGCGCTCGCGTTCCGGTTCGCCGATCCGGCCAGTCCCGACCTGGACCGGCAGCGCCTCGGGGACTGGCTCGCGGCGCGCGGCCAGAACGAGCACGCGCGCCGGCGGCTATGGGATCTGTTCATCATCTCGGCCCTGAATGTTGCCGGGGACGATGCGAGCACGGGCCTTGCGGCCACGGTGATCAAGACGGCGCTTCTCGGCCGCAAGGATGCCGCGGACATCGGCATGGCGAAGGTGCCGCTCGGCACCCTGCACGCCGACGCGACAGCCAGCCTGCTCGACCGGCTCGGCGTGCAGGTGCGGATGGCAGCCAGGGCGTCGGGCATCGAGCGGCTGCCGGAGGGCGGCTTCAGGATCGGCCTGAGCCGTGGCGAGGCGGACGAATCCGGGGCTGACACTCCTCCGGCCGGCGGGCAGTCGCTGCTGGCTGAAGGAGTGGTACTTGCGGTGCCGTCCGGCCAGGCGGCCCGGCTGGCTGCGAGCGCAGGACTGGAGCAGGCCGCCCGGTTCGGGCAGATTGATCACTCCCCCATTGTGAACGTGCACGTGATCTACGACCGGAAAGTAATGGATCTGCCGTTCATTGCGGCGGTGGACTCGCCAGTTCAGTGGGTATTCGACAAGACCAGGCAATCTGGCCTCCAGGCCGGGCAGTACCTGGCGGTGTCGCTGTCGGCGGCGGACGAGTACGTGGAGATGCCGACCGCTGAGCTGCGGCAGCTGTTCCTGCCCGCGCTGGAGCAGCTGTTCCCGGCTGCGGCCGGGGCGGGCATCACGGACTTTTTCGTCACGAGGGAACGTCGGGCGACGTTCCGGCAGGGACCAGGTTCTGGTGCCCTGCGACCCGGTGCCGCGACCTCGGTACCGGGACTTGTGCTGGCCGGTGCGTGGACGGACACCGGCTGGCCGGACACAATGGAGGGTGCAGTGCGAAGCGGACATAACGCTGCGCAGGAGCTGGCGCGCGAGCTGGTGGCTGTGCCGCCTGCAGCGCGTGCCGCTGACCTGAGGGCCGCAGGCCTCGACAATGCCTGGTCCGGCGCGTCATGACCGTGACTATGCCGGCCGGCGTGCAGACGGCCAGGGACCTGGTCGGCCCGGCGATCGCGGCGGCCGTGGACAGGCTGAGCCCGGCCGTCAGGACCGTGGCCGCCTATCACCTCGGCCTGGCTGACGCCGACGGCAAGCCGACCGCTCCCGGCGGCAGCGCGGGCAAGGCGCTGCGCCCGGCTCTGGCGCTGCTGTCCGCACGCTCGGCCGGAGCGAACGCCGAGCGTGCCGTTCCGGCCGCCGTCGCGGTCGAGCTGGTGCACAACTTCTCCCTGCTGCACGACGACATCATGGACGGGGACACCGAGCGCAGGCACCAGCCGACTGCCTGGACGGTGTTCGGCGTCGGCCCGGCGATCCTGGCCGGGGACGCGCTGCTGGCCCTGGCCCAGGACATCCTGCTCGAGACGCCGCCGTACGGCGTCTGGGCGGCTCGCTGCCTGTCCGCCGCGGTGCAGCGCCTGATCGCCGGCCAGGGCTCTGACCTCGCCTTTGAGCGGCGTGACGACGTCCAGGTCGAGGAGTGCCTGGAGATGGCCGGCGACAAGACCGCGGCGCTGATGGCCTGCGCCTGCAGCATCGGCGTCATCTATCTCGGCGCGCCGGCGAGCCTGGCGATGAGCCTGAGCGGCTTCGGCGCGCACGCCGGCCTGGCCTTCCAGCTCACCGATGACCTGCTCGGCATCTGGGGCGCGCCGGAGGTGACCGGCAAGCCGGTCGGCTCCGACCTGCGGGCCCGGAAGAAGTCAGTGCCCGTCGTCGCCGCGCTGACCAGCGGAACGGGGGCCGGCAGCGACCTCCGGCAGCTCCTGGCCCAGCCGGAGCCGCTGACAGAAGACCAGGTGGCCCGCGCTACGGCCCTGGTCGAGGCGGCAGGCGGCAAGGAGCAGGTCGAGTCCATGGCGGACACGGAACTGGCGTCGGCGCTCAGCTGCCTGGAGGCAGCGGAGATGCCCGAGGACGTACGCGCCGAGTTCGCCACCATCGCGGAGTTCATCACGGCGCGGCAATGGTGACCCAGAACGTCACCAGGCCCGGCCGCGGGGACACCCCGCGGCCGGTGCCCCCGCGCGGTGTGGCAGCAGTGCGGCCCGCGGCAGTGCGGACCGCGCTGGACCACGCCACCCGTCACCTGACCGGCCTGCAGAACCCGGGCGGCTGGTGGCAGGGCGAGCTCGAGACCAACGTCACCATGGACGCCGAGGACCTGCTGCTGCGCGAGTTCCTCGGCATCCGCACCGACGAGGAGACGCAGGCTGCCGCCCGCTGGATCAGGTCCAGCCAGCGCCCCGACGGGACGTGGGCCAACTTTCGCGGCGGCGACGCCGACCTGTCCACCTGCGTCGAGGCCTACGTGGCGCTGCGCCTGGCCGGTGATGTCCCGGACGATCCGCACATGGCACGGGCGGCCGGCTACATCAGCGCCCACGGCGGCATAGCGGCGACCCGGGTCTTCACCCGCATCTGGCTGGCGCTGTTCGGCGAGTGGCCGTGGGACGAACTGCCCGTTATGCCGCCGGAAATCATCTATCTGCCCCGATGGTTCCCGCTGAACGTTTATGACTGGGCGTGCTGGGCACGCCAGACCATCGTGCCGCTCACGGTCGTGTGCTCCGTCCGGCCCGTGCGGCCGCTGGCGTTCGGCCTCGAGGAACTGGACTCGCGGGGGATGCGCGTCCCGCGGGCGGCGAACGGGCGCGCGACCGGAGTGGGCCGGCCTCGCAAGAAGGATGCCTGGGGCCGGGCGTTCTCCGCCCTGGACCGCGCACTGCACAGCCTGGAGCGGCACGCCGGCGGCCTCAGGCCGGTCACCGCGGCTCGCACGGCGGCCTTCCGGCGCTGCGCCGAGTGGATCATCGCGCGGCAGGAGCAGGACGGCTGCTGGGGCGGCATCCAGCCGCCGTGGGTCTACTCGCTGATGGCGCTCAGCCTGCTCGGCTACGGCCTGGAGCATCCGGTCATGCAGCGCGGCCTGGCCGGGCTGGACAGGTTCACGATCTGGGAAGACGGCCCGGACGGGAAGCAGCGGCGGCTCGAGGCCTGCCAGTCGCCGGTCTGGGACACGGTGCTCGCGATGGTCGCGCTCGGTGACGCCGGGCTGCCGGCGAGCCATCCGGCGCTGCAGTCGGCAGCGCGCTGGGTCCTGGCCGAGGAGATCCGCGGGCCGGGCGACTGGCAGGTTCAGCGGCCCGGTCTCGCGCCCGCTGGCTGGGCCTTCGAGTTCGACAACGACGGCTACCCCGACGTCGATGACACCGCCGAGGTGCTGCTCGCCCTCGGCCGGGTGGAGCAGCCAGACGAGGCGACCGCCCGGCAGGCGGGCGCCGCGGCGGCCCGCGCACTGGACTGGCTCGTCGGCATGCAGTCCGCCGACGGGGGCTGGGGCGCGTTTGACGCCGACAACACTTCCCGGCTGGTCACCAAGCTGCCGTTCTGCGACTTCGGCGCGGTGATCGACCCGCCGTCCGCCGACGTCACCGCCCACACCGTGGAGGCCCTGGCGGCGGCCGGGCTGCGCGGCAGCAAGCCGGTCCGCCGCGGGGTTGCCTGGCTGCTGCGCGCGCAGGAGCGAGATGGCTCGTGGTTCGGTCGCTGGGGAGCCAACTACGTGTATGGCACAGGAGCCGTCGTTCCCGCGCTCATCGCGGCTGGCGTGCTACCGGAGAAGCCATGCATCAGGCGTGCCGTGAGCTGGCTGACTGACCATCAGAATCCGGACGGCGGCTGGGGGGAGGACCTGCGGTCCTACACCGATCCCGGCTGGTCCGGCCGCGGCGAGTCCACCGCCTCGCAGACCGCCTGGGCGCTCCTCGCCCTGCTGGCGGCGGGCGGTGACGACGCGATGGCCAGCGCCGGGCGCGGTGCGGCGTGGCTGGCGGCGACTCAGCGCCCGGACGGCACCTGGGACGAGCCGCAGTTCACCGGCACCGGCTTCCCCGGTGACTTCTACATCAACTACCACCTGTACCGGCTGGTGTTCCCGGTCAGCGCACTCGGCCGGTACCTCGACGCGGTGCAGCCGGACGGTGCGCGATGACCGACCTCACCGTGTGCGCTCCGCTGAGCCTGGAGGCCAGGGCCCTGCGCCGTGGCCTGCGCGGCACGGCTGACGGCGCGCCCGGGGTGCGCGTGATCAGGACTGGCTACGGGTCCGCCCGCGCCGCCGCGGCGGCTGCCAGCATCGCCACGTCCGCTCCCGGCATGCTGGCCGTCGGCGGCGTGGCCGGCAGCCTGACCGAGGACCTGCAGGTCGGTGACCTGGTCGTCGCCTCGCGGGTGACCGACGGCGTGACCACCATCGAGTGCGCCTCGGCACCGCTGCTGGCCGGCGAGCTCCGCCGGGCCGGGCTGCGGGTCACCACCGGGCCGATCGTGACCGTCGACCACCTGGTACGGCCGGGGGAGCATGCGGCGCTTGCGGCGACCGGCGCGATCGCCGTCGACATGGAGTCCGCGCCGCTGCTGGCCGGCGCAGGCGGCGGTCCGGCTGTCGTAGTCCGGGCGATTTCCGACACGCCCGGGCACTCCGTGCTGAGCCCGCGCATCGTGTCCGGCGGCATCACCGCGCTGCGGTCCCTGCAGCAGGCAGCACCGGTGCTGGCCCGCTGGGCGGCGGCAGCAGGGTCGCGGCAGGTGCTGCTGGCCAGCCCGCGCTCGTTCTGCGCGGGCGTGGAGCGGGCCATCGAGATCGTCGAGCTGGCGCTGGCCCAGTACGGGGCCCCCGTCTACGTGCGCAAGCAGATCGTGCACAACGCCACGGTGGTCGCGGACCTCGAGCGGGCCGGCGCGATCTTCGTCGATGAGCTCGGCGAGGTCCCGGACGGTGCCAGCGTGGTGTTCTCCGCCCACGGCGTGTCGCCCGACGTCCGGGCGGAGGCCGCCCGCCGCGGCCTGGCGACCGTCGACGCCACCTGCCCGCTGGTGGCCAAGGTGCACGCCGAGGCGCGCCGGTTCGCCTCCGACGGCTACCTGGTCGCGCTCATCGGCCACTCCGGCCACGAGGAAGTGGACGGCACGATGGGCGAGGCGCCGGACTCGATGGCGCTGGTGGAAAGCGCCGCCGACGTCAGCAGGCTGCAGCCCGCCGACCCCGGCAAGGTTGCCTACCTCATGCAGACGACGCTCGCCGCGGACGAGGCCAGCGAGATCGTCGGCGCGATCACCGGGCGATTCCCGTCGGCAACCGGGCCCGGCAGCGACGACATCTGCTACGCGACCACGAACCGGCAGCGCGCGGTGCGGGCCATCGCGGCCGAGTCGGACGTCGTGCTGGTGGCCGGATCGGCGAACTCGTCCAACTCGCAGCGACTCGTGGAGACAGCGCAGCGAGCCGGTGCCAGGGCCTACCTGGTCGACGGCGCGGAGGATATCCGGCTCGACTGGCTGGCCGGGGCCAGAACGGTAGGGATCGCCGCCGGCGCCTCAGCGCCGCCGGCGATCGTCGGCCAGATCGTGGCCGCCCTGTCCGGCCTTGGCGATGTGCAGACCAGGGACGTGGTCGTGGCCACTGAGTCCGTGCAGTTCGGGCTTCCCAAGGAGCTGAGGCAGCGGTCCGCTGACTCAGCCGACAACTAGATAGCTTCCGGGCACAACGGAAGTTCCTAATGAGAGAGATGGTGCCATCGTGAGCATGCCGCTGCGCCAGAGCCTGCGGGTCGGGTCCTACCTGATGCGCCAGAAGCTCGGCCGCAAGGACAAGTTTCCGCTGCTCGTCGAGCTGGAGCCGCTGTTCGCATGCAACCTGAAGTGCGCTGGCTGCGGAAAGATCCAGCAGCCGGCCAGCCTGCTGAAGCAGCGCATGCCCGTCGAGCAGGCGCTTGCCGCGATCGAGGAATGCGGCGCGCCGATGGTGTCGATCGCGGGCGGCGAGCCGCTCATGCACCCGCAGATCGATGTCCTGGTCGACGAGCTGATCAAGCGGAAGAAGTTCGTGTTCCTGTGCACGAACGCGCTGCTGATCCCGAAGAAGCTGGACAAGTTCAAGCCGTCGCCGTACTTCGCCTGGGTCGTCCACATCGACGGCCTGAAGGAGCGGCATGACGAGTCGGTCTGCAAGGACGGCGTGTTCGACGACGCGGTCGCGGCGATCAAGGAGTGCCAGCGCCGCGGCTTCCGGGTCAACACGAACACCACCTTCTTCAACACTGACACGCCGCAGACGATCATCGACGTCCTGAGCTTCCTCAATGACGACCTCAAGATCGACGGCATGCAGATCTCGCCGGCCTACGCCTACGAGAAGGCCCCGGACCAGGATCACTTCCTGGGGGTGACCGAGACGCGTGAGCTGTTCCGCAAGGCCTTCGACGGCAACCGGAAGAAGTGGCGGCTCAACCACACGCCGCTGTTCCTGGACTTCCTTGAGGGCAAGAAGGACTACGCCTGCACCGCCTGGGGCATCCCGTCCTACTCGCTGCTCGGCTGGCAGAAGCCCTGCTACCTGATGTCCGACGGGTACGTCGAGACCTACAAGGAGCTCATCGAGACCACCGACTGGGACGCCTACGGGCGCGGCAAGGACCCGCGGTGCTCGAACTGCATGGCGCACTGCGGGTATGAGCCGTCGGCCGTGCTGGCGACCACGTCGTCGCTGCGGGAGTCGATCCGGGCGATCCGCGGCACCTGAGATCCGCGGCAGTTAGCCGGAGAGCTCCGGGAGGAATGCGGCGTCCGCTGGCTGAACTCCTCGGTGACCTCGTAGATCGGCGCGTGCGCGACGCCGATGCCATTGGCCTGCGCTACGGGCAGGCAAGGAATCTCGCTAGCCTGTCCCGCGGGTGCGCCGGTACCATCACGCCGTGGCCGACAGGATCCTCATTTACGGGGTGACCGGATCCGGGAAGTCGACGCTGGCGGCGGAGGTGGCGGAGCGGACCGGGCTGCCCTGGCATCCGGTCGACGACCTGACCTGGGAGCCGGGCTGGGTCGCGGTGCCGGGGGACGTGCAGCGCGAGCGGCTGGCGGCGATCTGCGCGGGGGAGCAGTGGGTACTTGACTCCGCCTACAGCTCGTGGATTGACGTGGTCATGGCACGGGCCGAGCTGATCGTGGCGCTCGACTACCCGCGCTGGCGCTCGCTGAGCCGGCTGGTTCGCCGCACCCTGCGGCGGAACCTCGATCACCGCCCCATCTGCAACGGCAATACCGAGTCGCTTCGCCAGACGTTCTCTCGGGACTCGATCATCGTCTGGCACTTCCGGTCGTTCGCGCGCAAGCGGGACCAGATGAGGGCCTGGGTGGCGGACCCGCCGGGTCCTGAGGTCGTCAAGCTGCCCTCGCCGGCCGCAGCGCGCCGGTGGCTGGCCAGCCTGGCGGCAGCCGAACTGTCCGGCGCAGCCAGCAGCGACCGATGATCGATCACGACGGCGATGGCGTCCGCCGGGCAGTGCTGGCAGGCGCGGCCCTGATGGCCAGCTGCTCGACGGGCGGGAGCGCAATGCCCAGGGGCAGGGTTCTGACCTGGCCGGTACGGCCGTTCACCGCGACAATCTGACCGGCGGAGGTGGCAACGAAGAGCCAGCGGCTGTCAGGGGACCAGACCATCGACTGCGCAAGCGGAGTCCCGCGCAGCGGCACGCTCAGTCCTCGGTCAGCGCCCGAGCGGAGGCTGATGAGATGCAGAGTCACCTGGCCGGTGCGGCCGGCCTCCGGGATCGCGGCGGTGGTGCCATCGGGTGACGTGACCCCGACCGGCGGCCAGGTCGAGTAGAGGTAGCCGGGCACTCCTGGCCCTGGCAGCAGCCGCCGGGCTCCGGTTGAGGGTCTGATGGCCTCATTGCGGCAGTGCCGGTAGTGCGGGCAGGTCACGACGAGCCATACGGCCGGGCCGACAGCAGCGACGGTTCCTGCCACCGGCGTGTCCCAGCCCGGCCCGGCGTCGTAGGTGCCGAGGTTCCCGCCGGTCAGCATCACGTCGCCGCGGCCGTCGGAGACTGCAGTCGCGGGTATCGGCGCTCCGGCGGCCAGGAAGCGGATGGTCGGGCCGAGCGCGCGGCCAGCGAGCGTGACCAGCGACAACGATGGCCGTGTCGGCGGACCGGACGTAACCCAGGCCGACTGCTGGCCGGGTCCGGGCACGAACGGGCCGCCGCCGGACAGCGGACCGGTGAGAACGCGCGCTTCCCCGTGGTCGGGCACGACATACCCGGGTACGTCGTCGGATGACCGGATGACCGCCTCGTGCGCTCCGACCACGAGCGATACCTGCGGATTCCCCGACTCCAGTGCCGGGACGAAAGTCTGCTTGATCAGGCCGGCGGCGAGCTGAATGCGGATGAGCTCGGTGCCGCTGCGGGCGAACAGATCCCAGCCCGCGGTCACGCCGAGCAGATGGCGGCCGGTCAGGCTGACCATCATGGGGGGCGGCGGCGGAGGCTGGGCGTGAGCCGCACGCGGCGGCGACCCGGTGCCCGCTCGCACCGCGAGTGCCGTGGCCGCGGCCACGACAAGGCAGGCCAGCAGAATCCGGGACAGCCAGCGGCTGCCAGGCGCGCGGCCGCTGCCGAACTCGACGATCTCCTCGTGCTCGCTCTGGCCTGCGCCGCCGGGTACCTGGGCCACAGTTCATCATGCCCCCGGTACCGGCTCTGCCGCACCGGGCACGACCCGGTTAGCCGTCCGGGTGCTACAGTCGAGCAGTTGCTCAAACTAATAGATCAGGAAACTGGCGGGCGCTATGGCGAAGGCGGGTCCGAAGGCCGACGGCGGCCGGCGGGCGCAGTCCGCTGAGGTGCGTACCGCCCTGGTCACCGCGGCCATCGATGCACTGCGCGATACCGGCTTCGCCGGCGCCAGCGCCCGGGAGATCGCCAGGCGGGCCGCGTGCAGCCAGTCGCTGGTCTTCTATCACTTCGGCTCGGTGAATAACCTGCTGCTCGCCGCCCTGGACGAGGTCAGCAGGCGCCGGATGGACGACTACCGCGGCCTGCTGGAGGACGCGACCTCAGTGGCGGCGCTCGCCGAGTCCGCGCGCTCCATCTTCAGCCGCGACCTCGACTCCGGCCACGTCCGGGTCCTCGTGGAGATGATCACCGGCGCCCATTCGGTGCCGGGCATGGGCGAGCAGGTGGCGCAGCGGCTGCAGCCCTGGCGCGACCTGGCCGAGGATGCCATGCGTCGCGCGCTCGGCCGGTCAGCCGCGGCGCGGATGTTGCCGCCGGCCGAGGCAGCGCATCTCCTGGTGGCCGGCTTCTTCGGGCTGCAACTGCTGGCCAGCCTTGACGGCGACCGCGAGGCGGCTCTGGCGATCTTCGACCGGATGCAGTCACTGGCGCGCATGCTCGACGTTCTCGGCGCGCTGCGCCTCCCCGCGGCCGGCAGCCGGGCCGCCCGGACAGCAAGCAGCGGGCCGGGCGGCCGGAGGTCTCCGGCACCATCGAAGGAGCAGACATGACTCAGGTCGACGCGGTCACGGGAGCGTTCAGCTATTCAGGAGCCGCCATCGCGCGCGACCTGATCCAGCGCGGTCACCAGGTGCGGACGCTGACCGGCCATCCCGGCCGCGCTCCGGCCGGCACTCCGATCGAAGTCCGGCCGCTGGACTTCGGCGATGAGCGAGACCTGGCCGCGTCGCTGGCTGGCGTGCAGACCCTGTACAACACGTACTGGGTCCGGTTTGCCCACGGAGCCGTCAGCCACGAGGCGGCCGTGGCCAATAGCAGAGTGCTGTTCGCCGCGGCCGTGACCGCCGGAGTTCAGCGCATCGTGCACGTCTCGATCACGAATCCGAGTGAAGACTCGCCGGACCCCTATTTCCGTGGCAAGGCGGCGGTCGAGCAGGCGCTCGCCGCGTCCGGCGTGCCGTCCTATGCCATCGTGCGCCCGGCAGTCCTGTTCGGAGGGGACGGCGTGCTGCTCAACAACATTGCGTGGCTCCTGCGGCACCTGCCGGTGTTTGCCATCGGCGGCCGCGGCGACTACCGGCTGCGTCCCATCCACGTTGACGACCTGGCCGCGCTCTGCACGGACCTCGGCGCACAGTCCGGGAACGTCTCGGTCGATGCCGTCGGCCCGGAGTCGGTCACCTTCCGCCAGCTGGTCGAGACGATCAAGGCAGCCGTCGGCAGCCGGTCCGTGCTCATGCCGGCTCCCGGCGCGCTGATACCGCTGCTGGCGGCCGGCCTCAATCTCGCGCTCAAGGACACGCTGCTGACCGCTGATGAGTACGCATCGATGGCCGCGGGCCGCGCCGACTCTGCGGGCCCCGCGACCGGGACGACGGTACTGACCGACTGGATCAGCGCGCACGGCGACGAACTCGGCCGCCACTACGCCAATGAGCTCGACCGGCATTTCCGCACCGGGACGCCGGAGCCGGCATAGCGGCCAGCGCTGACCGCCGGCACGGTTCGGAATCCTGGTCCAGGGCTTTCCGGTTACTGGTGATAACCGGCCAGGAAGGTGGCGAGCCGGTCGATCGCGTCGTCCAGTACCGGCACCGCAGCCAGGAAGACAATGCGCAGGTGATCGGTCGTCGGCAGGTTGAAGCCGCTGCCATGCGAGAGCAGCACATGCTGCTGCTCCAGGAGATCGATCATCATCTGCTCGTCGTCGCGGATCGGGTACACGGCCGGGTCGAGACGCGGGAACAGGTACAGCGCGCCGGCCGGCTTGTAGCAGCTGACACCGGGCACGGAGGTGATCTTCTCCCAGGCATGGTCACGCTGGTCACGCAGCCGCCCTCCGGGCTCGAGCAGGTGAGTGATGTCGATCCGGCCGCCGAGCGCGGGCTCGATTGCGTGCTGAGCGGGAACGTTCGGGCACAGGCGCATGTTGGCCAGCAGCTCGAGCCCGTCGAGGTAATCCGCGGCATGCTCGCGAGGGCCCGAGACGACCAGCCAGCCGGACCGGAAGCCGGCCAGCCGGTAGGTCTTCGACAGGCCGCCGAGGGTGAGCACCAGCAGGTCGGGTGCCAGCGCGGCCGCCGAGTGGTGCACGGCGCCGTCGTAGATGATCTGGTCGTAGATCTCGTCGGTCAGCACGAGCAGCCCGTGCTTGCGGACGAGATCCAGCAGGCCGAGCATCGTCTCGCGGGAGTAGACCGCGCCGGTCGGGTTATTCGGGTTGATGATCACCAGCGCCTTGGTGCGGTCGGTGATGCGGCTGGCCACGTGCTCGAGATCAGGGTTCCAGTCGTTGCGCTCATCGCACCGGTAGTGCACCGCGTAGCCGCCGCAGAGGTTGATCGCGCCGGTCCACAGCGGGTAGTCCGGGCTCGGCACCAGGACCTCGTCGCCGGTGTCGAGCAGCGCCTGGAGTGACATGACGATGAGCTCGGAGACGCCGTTGCCGAGGAAGACGTCGTCCGCCGTAATGCCGCTTACGCCGCGCCGGTCGAAGAACTGGGCGACGGCCTGCCTGGCAGGCTGGATGCCGCGGGCGTCGCTGTAGCCCTGTGCGTCCTGGATGTGCTTGACCACGTCATTGAGAACGTCGTCGGGGGCATCCAGGCCGAACGGGGCAGGGTTCCCCAGATTCAGCTTGATGATCTCGTGTCCGGCAGCCTCGAGCTGGCGAGCTCGCCGAAGGACCGGCCCGCGTATGTCGTACCTGACGTTGCTGAGCCTGCCCGCCTGAGCAACTTGCACTTTTACGATCCCTCCACTCCGCCTAGCCGTCGGACTGCCGTCCGTCGCCGGTAAAAACGCGCGTCCCTGGTCGTCGGCTAGTTCGCCGGCGCCAGGGGCGCGCACACGTGCAGGCAAGATTACCGTGGCTATGACTTTGATCACGCGGGCAGCCGGCTTAAGGCCCGGAATTACCGCGCGGAGAGGACCTCGGCAATTTTCGCGGCGGCAGCCGGGGGATCGCTGGCATCATGCAGCAACTCGCCCCACGACCAGCGGTAATACCAGTGCAGCCGGCCGTCGTCGTCGGTTCCCGGTACGCAGTCGATGCTCTCGGCGAGCATCGAGGCGCCAGGCATGAAGACGTGCAGGGCCGCCGGGTACGACGTTTTCACCGTGGCGTTGAAGCCTTCGGTGTCCAGCGCGGTCGCAAGCTTGTGCAGGTGATAACTGCGCGCGTGATCTCTGGCACCGGGCTGCATGTCACCTACTTATGGGGTCGGCACATTGTGGGCGCCGACCGCCCGGTGTTGTCAAGCCCGGCGCTAACTCTCGAGGCTCCGGCATCCCAGCCGGACGGCTACCTGGCACCGCCGCCGTAGCCGCGGTAGTCCTGGTCAAAACCGCGTTCCGGCGTGCCGTTGCCGCGCTGGTCGTAAGGTCCTGGCTGGTAGCCGCGCTGTCCGCTGCCGCCCGGCCGGCCGTCCAGATAGACAGGGTCGCTGTAGCTGGTCCCGTAGTCGGCGGCGGAGTACCCGGCGCGGCCCCGCGGACCGCCGTCACCGGAGCCATTGCGGCCCGGCAGGCCGTGGCTCCCGCCGTTGTGTCCGGCGCTCGCAGGCGGGGCGGGCAGGTAGCCGGAGGTGGCCGGGGAGTCGTCGGGCGTGCTGGCGTACCAGTTCGCCCCGGCTATTGCCTGCCGTCCGGCCGCAAAGCCGGTGCCGTAGGCGACGGCGTCCAGATGCGAGACGTCAGGTGCGGGGTAGGCCGGCGGCGGGGCGCTGACGTAGCTGCCATAGGGGTTGGCCGTAGGAGCCGATGGCGGCCCGGCCGGCGTGCTCCCGGCGGGCTGGGCTGGTCCGGGCCGTCCGGCTGATGCAGCGGGCGGCTGCACGGGGTATCCGCGCGGCGCGCTGGCCGCGCGGTCCGGATGCGGCGGGAGCTGCTGTGCCGGGTCGGTGTAGCCGCCCGTCTCGCGGGCGCCCGCGGGGGGCACGGACTGCGGCGCCGCGGAACCGCGGGTGCGATAGGAGCGGCTGTCCGAGGTGTTGATGGCCGGGAACGACGGACTGGTCAGCGGGTCGTCATCCAGCGGCAGCGGTGGCCGTGCGTGCCCGCCCGAGTGCGACGCCGCCGCAGCCGGGGGCAGGCCGGGCTGGGGGAGCCCTGGCTGCGGCGGCCGCTGGCCAGTGGCGGAGCGATGCCCGGCCGGACCGGGCCTGCTGCCGGAACCAGCCCGGCCACCTGCGGACGGACGCTGGCGGCCGCCCGGCGGTAGGCCGTTGGCCGGGGGCAGGCCGTTAGCTGGCGGCAGGCCGTTAGCCGAAGGCAGGCCGTTAACGGCGTGGGGGCCGCTGGCGGAACTGGGACGCGGTGCCGGCGGCTGCTCGGCCAGCCGCGCCAGCGCGGCGAGACTCTCCGTTGCGGGCTCTGTCGCGTGGCGGCGGGCGGCCCGGGCAGCGCGTACGTCGATCTGCTCGGTCAGGTCGGCCGCAGAGGCGGCGGCGCGGGACTGCCGCTGCCGGACTGGCAGATCGTCGGATGGTCCGCGGGAACCGGGCTGCCTGGTGGCCGGCCGTGGTGCGTCTGCCTTCGGCTCCAGGCTGCGACGGCTCCGCCCGGCCTGCTTGCCGGCGGCGTCTGCCTCGGGCATCGGCTTGTCCGCCGCGAGCTCGGCCCAGTAGTCGACATCGGACAGCGAGTCCCAGGCGTCAGAATCGGCCAGGCCCTGGGGCTGGCGGGCGCCTGCGGCGGCCGGGCGTGCCGCGCTGCCGCGCGATGCGGTGCGGCGCTCGGCGGTCGCGGGCCGGGGCTGGCCGGCACCCTTGCGTCCGTCCGGCTCGCGCCGCCGGCTGTCAGTGTCCCGGTAGTCGTCGTCCGCGTACCCCGTGCTGCCCCGGTAGGCGCCAGCCTGCTGCGGGGCCCTGCCGCGGTCGGCCGTGAACTGGCCGGCTGCCTCGGCCGGCGGGAGCGGCCGGCTGGCGCCAGCTCAGGCAGGTCGTCGTGGCCAGGCCCGGCTGGCTCCCGCCGGGTGCGGCGCGGCTCGGCCGGCATGTCGTCGAAGGTGTCGGAGTCGTCCGCCCGCAGGAAATGCAGTGCGGCAACGGTAATTATCACGATCAGCACGACCACAGCCACGAGGACTTCCAAGATCGTAGTGATCATCACACCATCCCACTGACGTGGCCTCGGGGTGGCGCTAGCCAGACTCGCGCGGCCATCTACGCGAGTCTCCCCCTGATGTGCAAGCACCCGATTTAATGCAACGGCTGATCTGCCTGAACAGTGATTGTGTCGGACGCTATACGCCTTGTCACGCAATTCGGGAACTTTACGCGCGTGTGTCGACTATCTGCTAAGCGTTGATCACTCAGCGAAGTCGCCGGCGCGAATAATGACGGCAGCGAACTGCCTATTGTTTCCGGCGTGTGACAAGCCGCCTGACGATAAACCGGGCCTGCTTAAGTTCCCGGTGTCGGGCTGGCGGAGTGACCAGGGGACAGCTGCGGCAGCGGCCGGCGGCCGGGCACGGCGTGGCTGGTCATCGTGCCCCGCGCGATGACGTGCTGCGCGATCGCCGTCCAGGCCGGCAGGAGCTGCGGATGACCGGGGAGAGCGGACCCGAAGAAGGTGTTGAGCGCGTAGACGGTGAACCGGTAGCTATGCGCCGAGCCGCGCGGGCAGGGCGCGTCGTAAGTGTCGGTCCCGGCGGTGTTGTAGGCCGTCCGGGCGTGCGGGGGCAGGGCCCCGGTCTGCAGGTCGGTCGTGCTCGGGCTGATGTCGAACACGATCCAGTACACCTTCGGCGAGATCGGCGCGGCCGCGTCATCGACGACGACCGCGATCGACTTCGTGCCGGGCGGCGCCCCCGACCAGAAGATCGGCGGGCTCACGCCGCCACCCTGGCCATAGCAGGTGAATTCGGCGGGGATCAGGCCGCCCTTGAAGTTCGGGCTGGTCACCGACATGACCAGCGGGGCGTCCGCGCTGAGCGGCTGAGGCTTGCCGAGCAGGCCGCAACCGCCGAGCAGCCATCCAGCGCACAGCGCCGCGGCTAGCGTCGCCGTCACCGGCCTGCTGCGGCCGTTTACTGCGCCCCGGCGCACGCTGCCTCACCTTTGCCCGAGTCCGATATCCCCGTGCCTGCCGCGGGGGTGCCTGGCATCCTACGCCGCAGCTCATGGCAGTCCGGCCGCAACCGCGGCCGACCGCTGCCCGTAGCGGCTGCGCCCCTGGCAGCAGCGTCTGCGGCGGTGGCAGCCGCGCCCCCGGCCACTACGCCACGGGGAAGGCCGCGCAGCCAAGTTACCTGTCAGCGGCTAGTCCTGCTGCCGGGAGTTACCGAACATGATCTCATCCCACGACGGCATGGACGCGCGCCGCGACCGGCCGCCGGCCGCCTTCTTGGCCGCTCCCGGCCGTGTCTCCGCGTTTGCGCTGCCACCTGCCGCAGCCGCCGCCGGGGGAGCCTCGGGCTCCGCCGCAGCTGCCGGCGCCTCCCCGGACCCCGCAGACCCGGGATCCGCGCGGCCCGCCTGATCGCGCCTGTCCTCCGAGCCCCCAGCCGCTGCACCAGGCCGTCCGGCCCCTGCGGTCGCCGGGTCAATCCCCGGCAATGCGCTGCCCGCCCCGGCATTAACCGGCACGGCAGCGAACCCGGCGTCGCGCGACCGGGCCGGAGCCGGGACGCCGCGACGGTCGTAGTCGCGACCGGGGTCGCCGAACGCTGCGTGCCGCGCGCCGATGGGCGTCACCGTCGCGGTTGCCCGCGGCCGCTCCTCGAAGGAGATCGCCGCCCACTCGTCCTCGGGCAGGCAGAGCCTGACCGCCTGGTCATCGTCGGGGATCACGTGCCGCCGCCGCGGGTCATAGATCCACTCGGCGGCAAGCGCCCTGCCCCCGATGGCGAACTGCAGCAGGATCTGCCAGTTCCCGTCGGGTCGCTTGCGCGAGTCCCACTCGGCGGTGTCCGCGCTGGCGCCGATGCCGGTCAGCCGCTCGGCGACGATCTCGCCCAGCCGCGGACCTGGCCCGGAGTCGCTGCGGCCGCGGATGGACGCGCGCTGCGCTTCCTGCGCCCGGTACTGGCGCTCCGCCAGGACCGGTCCCTCGAACCGCCGGACCCGGTCGGGCGGGATCCCGGCGGCGTCCGCGATCTCGTCTGCCGTCTCGCCAGCCCGGATACGGTCCTGGATCTCCTTGGGTCGCAACGGATTCTCCACTTCGATCTCGTACTGGGCGAGCCGGGAGAACTGACCCTTGGCCACCGTCCTCAGCCGGTCGTCTATGGGCAGCAGGAACCGCCCGCTCCGTCCGGGCACCGCGAGGATGGCATAACTGCCGTCTTCGCTGACTGCGACCAGGCGCAGCTCCTGCATCGGTGTCCCTCCTGCGGCTGCCCGGCCGCGCAGAGGCGGGGCACGGAACTGCCCTTAGCTGAGTGTGCCGGCATTACCGCTCACAGGCCAGCACCGCGCCCGGCATGTCCGGAGACTATCCGGGTTAGACCCCCTCGTGCCGGGTCGCGCAGTCCCGCTGACCAGCCCGTGACCGGCACTGACGGCAGCGTAATCAGCCTACGGCCGATTGGCCCGTCAACTCCGGATAATCGGGCGGCTGCCCGCTCGCGATCGGCGCCAGGGCCGGGGTAAGCTCTGTAACAGAAATGTTCGCTTACAGAAACATATTCACCGAGGCGCCGCGGCCCGATTTCATCCGCACCAACCCGCGCGCGCCCTGGCTCGCCGTCGGCGTTGTCTGCTTCGGCGCGTTCATGGGCCAGCTGGACGCGAGCATCGTCACGCTGACGTTCCGGCCGATGGAGCACGAGTTCAGCTCACCGCTGGCCGCCGTCCAGTGGGTCTCCCTCGCGTATCTGCTGGTCCTGGTCGCGCTGGTTACCCCTGCGGGCCGGCTCGCCGACGGCGTCGGCCGCAAGCTCATCTACACCTACGGCTTCGTTGTCTTCACCGCCGGCTCGCTGGCGTGCGGCTTCGCTCCGTCGCTGGGCGTCCTGATCGGATGCCGCGTCCTGCAGGCCGCCGGTGCCGCGATGCTGCAGGCCAACAGCGTGGCGCTGGTCACCACGAGCGTGCCGCCGCACCGGATGCGGCTGGCGCTCAGCATCCAGGCGGCCGCCCAGTCCGTCGGCCTCGGCCTCGGGCCGACGCTCGGCGGGCTGCTCACCCAGACTGTCGGCTGGCGCGCGGTCTACTGGATCAACGTCCCGGTCGGCATCATCGCCGTGGTGGCCGGCCGTTACCTGCTGCCGCGGACCCGCCAGCTCAGTCGCACCGACTCCTTTGACTGGCTCGGCGCGACGCTGCTCGGCGTCTGCACAACCGCGCTCCTCGTCGCGCTGTCAGTGATCGGCGGCCTGCCGGTGCCCGGCTGGTTCGCGGCCGCGATGGCCGGTGTCGCGGTCGCCGCCGCGGTCGCGTTCGCCCTCAGGCAGCGCGGCGCCAGGTTCCCCCTCATCCCGCCGCCGCTGCTGCGGTCGGCGCGGCTGGCACTGGGCCTGGCCGGGGCCTTCCTTGGCTATCTCGTCCTGTTCGGTCCGCTGGTCCTGATTCCGCAGCTTCGAGCCGGCCACGGGAACGCACTGCAAACGGGGCTGATCCTCTCCGTCCTGCCGGTCGGGTTCGGGGTGGCGGCCCTGACCGCCGAGTCTGTGTTCCCGGCCGCCATGCCGAACCGCACCAGGGGCAGCATCGGCGCCGCCGTCACCGCGGCGGCGCTGGCTATGCTCGTGGTCATGGCAGGATCGACGGCCGGGACTGTCGCGCTGCTCGGAGTCGCGGGCCTCGGCCTCGGGGTGTTCGTGCCCGCCAACAACGCGCTGATCATGCGCAGCGGCGCCGTCAGCTCGGCGGCCGTACTCGGCGGCCTGGTGAACATGGCGCGGGGGATCGGCACCACCTTCGGGATCGCGCTGGTGACGCTGGCGCTCCATCTCACCGGGCCCGGGCCGTCCCGCGGCGCGCTCGCGTTCGGCATTCTCGCCGCCGCCGCAGCCTGCGCCGCGGCCATTGCGATGGCCATCAGGCCGCTGGCGCCTGGCACCGCCCCGTCGGAAGCGGGCCGGCAGGCGAGCGCGGAGCATTCCGGTGCCTTCAGCTGAGCGGCCGGGCGCGGGCGAGAGCCGCCGGGGTGCAGGGCCCGTTCCCGGCATGACGGGTGATAAGAACAGCCAGCCCGCAGCCGTGGCCGACCCGGCCGGACTGGCTGTCGCCGACGCGGTGTCGCGGCTGCGCCGCGCGATGCGGCGGGCCGGGCGCGCGCTCGGACCCGGCGGCACGCTGCCGGGCGGGCTGACGGTCGCGCAGCTTGAATTCCTGTCCTGCCTGGCGGAGAACCCGGCCGCCCGGCCCGGCCAGGTCGCCCGGCTGCTCCGGCTCGCCCCGAGCTCAGTCGCGACCCTGGTCAACGGCCTGCTGCGGGCCGGACTTGTGATGCGCTCGGGCGGACTCACCGACCGGCGCACGGCCGCGCTCGACCTGACCGCGGCCGGCCAGGCGGTCGTCGCGCAATGGCAGGAAGTGAACGCGCGCATCCTGGCCGCCGCCCTGACCGCGCTCCCGGCCGCCAGCAGGCGGACCCTGACCTCCTCGCTGCCGGCGCTGCGGGAGCTGACGGGCGCAGTCGACGCGCTGGCCGATGCTGCTGACCAGTAGGATCGCTGGACATGCGAGTCGATGCGATCTACGGGGCGATCGGCAGGTTCAGTGTCCGCTTCCGCTGGCTGATTCTGCTGATCTGGATCGCCGGGGCGATCGCCGCCTCCACCCAGCTTCCGGCCCTGTCGAGTGTCACGCAGGGCAACAACCAGAAGTTCCTGCCGGCGAATGCGCCGAGCTCGCAGGCAGCCGACCTGGCGGCTCCGTTCGGCACCGCGAACAAGCAGCCGATCCCGGTCATCGTCGCGACGACCAGCGGGAAGCTGACGGCAGCGGACGCCGCGGCGATCAGCGGACTGGAGGCGCGGCTCGCCGCGGCGCCTGACATTGCCAAGGTGGTTAACGCGGGCCGCTCCGCGGACGGCCAGGCCGTGCAGCTGGTCGCGCTCGCCAGCGTGGCCGGCAGCGGTAACCCCACCTATGCCAAGACGGTGGTGGACGGCGTGCGGGCCGCGATCACCGCGGCGCACCTGCCGCCCGGACTCCAGGCGCACGCCGCCGGCGACCTGGCGATCCAGGTGGACCAGCAGAAAGCATCCGGTAATACCGGTAACAAGGTGCAGTTCCTGTCCATCTTGTTCGTGATCGTGCTGCTGGTGCTGATCTTCCGGTCGCTCAGCCTCGCGATCACGACGGTGCTGCCCCCTGCTATCTCCGTCGCCATCGCGGGCCCGCTTGTGGCCGAGGCGGCCAAGCACGGCCTGCAGGTCTCGCCGATCGCCCAGCTGCTGCTGATCGTGCTGGTCATCGGGGCGGGCACCGACTACGGGCTGTTCCTGGTCTTCCGCGTCCGGGAGGAACTGCGCGGCGGCCAGCACGACAGCAGCGGCGAGAACTTCCCCGGTGCGGGATCCGCGGGCCGCAGCATGCTCGCTGACCTGGTGCACCCGCGGCAGCCTGCCAGAGACGCGGTCGTGCGGTCCGTGACCAGGGTCGGCGAGTCGATCAGCGCGTCCGCGCTGACCGTGATCGCGGCCGTGCTCACGCTGCTGCTGGCGAGCTTCTCCTTCTACTCCGACCTGGCCTGGCCGTTCGCCATCGCCGTGGTCGTCATCCTGCTGGCCGGCCTCAGCCTGCTGCCCGCGCTGCTGTCGATCCGGCTGTCACTGCTCGCCGTCAAGCGGACGCTTTTCCGGTCCTGGTTCGGCCGCCCGAAGCTGCTGCCGTGGAGCATCCAGGGCTCCGGCGGTATCGGCGTCTGGGGCCGGGTAGCCGGCCGCATCGTCCAGCACCCGGGTCCGACGCTGCTGGCCGGCGTGGTGTTCTTCGGCGGACTGTCCTTCGCCGTTCTCGGCTACACCGCAGCCGGATTCGGCGGGAACACCAGCCCGCCCGCCGGAAGCGACTCGGCGGCGGGGACGGCGCTGCTGGCCAAGCACTTCCCGCAGTCGGCCGCGAACCCGACCACGCTGATCTTCAAGTTCGGCACGCCCGTCTGCTCGGATCCGGCGCCGCTGGCGAAAGCCACCAGCGAGCTGCGGGCCAGCGGGCTGTTCACGCAGGTCACCGGGCCGCTCAACCCGGTGGGCGGGATCACGCTCACGCCGGCGCAGTACGCCGGGCTGTGCGGGGCACTCGGCCCGGCGGGCAAGCTGCCGGCCACGCCGCCGGCTGCCGCGCTTGATCACGGCCGCATCCCGGCGGAGGCCTATCAGCTGTACCGGGTCACCGGGAACTACGTCAGTCCCGACGGCAGGACCGTGCAGTTCTCCACCGGGCTGAAGGCAGGCGATCCGGGCAGCACGCCGGCGCTGAACGCGATTCCCGCCATCCGGGCGGAGACCACCAGCGTTCAGAAGTCCGTCGGCGCCGTCGCGTCCGGAGTCGGCGGCGAGGCGCCGGCGCTGTACGACATCAGCAAGATCTCGACCAGCGACCTGGTGCACATCATCCCGGTCGCCATCATCGCGATCGGCATCCTGCTGGCCCTGGTGCTGCGCAGCCTGGTCGCGCCGCTGTACCTGATCGCGTCCGTGGGCGTGTCGTACCTGGCCGCGCTCGGCCTGTCGGTGATCGTCTTCATCAAGATCGGCGGCAGCGGCGGCCTGGTGTTCTTCATGCCGTTCCTGATGTTCATCTTCCTGCTCGCGCTCGGCGAGGATTACAACATCCTGGTGATGACGCGAATACGGGAGGAGGCGCACCGCCTCCCGCTTCGGCAGGCGGTCGCCAAGGCCGTCGGGGTCACCGGCACGACCGTGACCTCGGCCGGGCTGGTCCTGGCCGGCTCGTTCATCGTGCTGACCGTGGCCGCCGGCAGCGGCTCGGGCGCCAGCCAGGTGCGCGACATCGGCCTCGGCCTGGCGCTGGGCATCCTGATGGACACGTTCCTGGTGCGGACGCTGCTGGTGCCGTCGACCGTGGTGCTGCTCGGCCGGTGGAACTGGTGGCCGTCCAAGCTGACCGTCGACGAGCCAGGGGAGCTTCCCGTCGAGTCTCCGGGCACCCCCGCGGCCGTGCCCGGAGACCTCGCGTAGCCGGGCGGCCCGGTGGCGGCCATCTCGGTCATCGTCCCCGTTTATGACGTCGCTGAGTTCCTGCCCGGCTGCCTCGACTCGATCCTGACCGCTGACGCCGGTCTCGAGGTCATCGCCGTCGACGACGCCTCGCCGGACGGCAGCGGCGCGGTCCTGGACGAGCGCGCGGCCGCCGACCCGCGGCTGCGCGTCGTGCACCTCGAGCGCAACGGCGGCCAGGGCGCCGCCCGGAACCTCGCGCTGGGGATGGCAACGGGAGAGTACGTCTGGTTCGTCGACGGCGACGACATGATCGCCTCCGGCGCGCTGCCCGCCATCGGCGCGGCGCTCGCCGCCGCGGGCAAGCCTGACGTCCTGCTGATCAACTGGGTGAGCACCTACTCAGGCGGCCGGACCGAGCCCAATCCGGGTGCGGCGGTGCTCGCGCTCGTTCCGCCCGGCGGCTGCACGCTCGAGGACGAGCCCCGGCTCGTCAACCTCACCATGACGTCGTGGAGCAAGCTGTTCCGCCGGGACTTCCTGACCGGCCTGGACGTCAGCTTCGCCGGCGGCATTCACGAGGACATCCTGGTGACGTGCGCAGCGCTGCTGTCGGCGCAGGTGATCGGGGCCGTCCAGGCGGTCTGCTACCGCTACCGCCGGCAGCGCCAGGGCTCGGCGATGGCGACGACGAGCCTGGGCCAGCTGGCCGTGTTCGACTCCTACCGCCGGGTCTTCGAGCTGCTCGCGGCCCGCGACGCCGCCGGGCTGCCGGTCAGCGATGCGGTCCGGGCGGCGATCTTCGAGCGGGCGATCTGGCATTACAGCACCGTGCTGGAGACCACCGGCTTCGGCGTCGGCCGGGTCGGGCTGCCGGGACTGGTGCCGCGGGCGGAGCGGCAGCGTTTCTTCCGGCGGATGCACGAGGACTTCCGCCGGTACCGGCCGGACGGCTACCAGCACCCGGCCGGCCCGCGCGGAGCGAAGCTGCGGCTGGTCGAGCGCGGCGCTTACCGCTCCTATTCGTGGCTCGAGCCGCTCAACCAGGCGCGCGTCGCCATCCGGAAGCTGGCCCGCCGCTCGCGATAGCTTGTCGCTGCTCGCGCTAGCTTCCGCTGACACTGTCCGCGCGTGCCGCCGCTGACTTCTCATCCGTTTCAGCGCGCTTGCGCGACCTTAAATCCGGATATGACCGATTCTGAAGTCACCAACGGACGAAAAGTCCGCATGGGCTAACGAATCGGCCGCGCCGGCGGCTGATCCCGGCGCCGCTACGATCGGGACGGTGACCGCGACCGCCGTGCGGGCTGACACCGTCGCCTCCGTGCTGCTGACCGAGCGATGCGGCGATCTGGCCCCCCTCGCCGGTCAGGTGCTGACCAGCGGTGAGCGAGCGCGGGCAGATGCCTACCGGGACGCGGCCGACCGTCGCGACTTCCGCGCTGCTCACCTGCTGGTGCGCCAGGTGGCGGCGCGGCTGACCGGGACTTCGCCCGATGCGCTCGCCGTCATCCAGCAGTGCGCCCGCTGCGGCGGACCGCACGGGCGGCCGGTCATCGCCGGGCATCCTGACACGCACATCAGCCTGGCCCATACCAGGGGCGCGGTGATCGCGGCCGCCTCGGCGGAGCCAGTCGGCGTGGATATCGAGAGCCTGCGCCGGCCCCGCTTCGACCCGGCCCTGCTGGCGCCGGTGCTGACTGCCGGGGAACTGCAGGCGGTCAGCGAGTCGGCCAATCAGCACGCCGCCGTATTGCGCCAGTGGGTGCGCAAGGAGGCTCTGGTCAAGGCGGGCGAGGGCTCGCTTGACCGGCTGCGCGAGCTGGACCTCGGTCACCTGGGCATCTCCGGGGACCATGATCCGGCGCCGGTATGCACCACGCTCGGGACGCAATGGCCGGGGCTGTCACTGGCCGACCGGGTCGACGCCGGCTCGGGAGTCGTATTCGCCGTCATCGCGAGCGGACGCCTGGAGCTGACCGCCGTGCCCGCAGTGCCGTGAGCTGCGGCCACAGGCTGGCGAACGCGTTCTGAACGTCCAGCGCCGCCAGCCGTCGCACGCCGTCGGATTCCTCGAGCTGCCGGACGATATCCAGGATGTCGGCCTCGCCTGCTGCCCGCAGGTAAGCGGCGATCCTCTGGTTGAGGCCCGGCCCGATCCTCGAGATGAGCGTGGCAAACAGGCCTAGCTCGTCATTCCGGGGCCCTTGCCTGGCCGCCTTCGGTTTGGCTGCCTCACGCCCGGACAGCGGGCTGAAGTCGTGACAGCCGGCCCAGAGCGGATCGGCTCCGGCAAAGCGCACGATCGCGACGGGACCGAGGCGGATCGCAGCCGCGCACTGAATGCAGGGCTCAAGCGTCGTCGTCAGGACGAGCTTCTTCGGCTGCCGAAAGCTGAGGCGGGCCAGGACATTCGTCTCGGCATGGGCCAGCGAGGAGCCGAAAACCTCGCCGGCCGGACCCTCCTGATCAAGGACCCGGTTGCGCGCGGCGTGGACGATGGTGCCATCCGGCGTGGCGGCGCACGCCCCGACCGCGATGTTCCCGGTGCGCAGCGCCTCCCAGGCCTGGCGGAAAGCTTCCAGCCAGGAGTCGTCGAGGCCGGACCAGAGCGCCCGCGCCGCTACTTCTGGTTCCATAGACGCATGATCACCGAGCTGGGCGCGCGAGGCTACTGGATTGTTCCGGGACGACAGGGAGCCAGCGCATGACGGAGGTGTTCGAGCGCCAGGTCCCGGTCCGGTGGCGCGACACCGACGCGCTTGGCCACGTCAACAACGCGGTGTTCCTGACTTATCTCGAGGAGGGCCGGGATGCCTTTTACCTGCAGGTACTCGGTGACCCGATCTACGTGGTGGTGCGCCTGGAGGTCGACCTGAAGGCGGAGGTCAGGCACGAGGACCGGGCAGTGAGGGTCAGGATCGAGGTCGAGCGATTCGGGACGACGAGTCTCGCGACGCGCGAGACGATTCTGACCGGCACCGAGGAGATTGCGGCCCAGGCGCGGGTCGTCACCGTTCTCTGGGATGCAGGGCAGCGGAAAGCAGTCCCGTTCAGCGACGCGCAGCGCGTCCGGCTGGCCTCCCTCCTGGGCTGATGGCCGGCGAGCTGAAGTTAGCGGGCGCTCAGGAGGACGCCGACCATGACAGCGTGCTCGCCGGACCGGTTCTGCCAGTCGTGCGGAACGCCGGGCTGCTGGACGACCGAGTCACCTGGACCCAGCACAATCTCGCTGCCTCCGACGACAAGCGTCACCTCGCCGCGCAGGATTGTCACGTAATCCAGCGAGTCAGTCGCGTGCGCTCCCTGGAACTCGGAATGCTCGTCAGCTCCCGGCTCACTGTCCGGTGCGTCCGTGCTGTCGGCGCCATCCGCGGCATCCGGGGCGATCTCGACGATGCGGAAGCAGGCTCCGCCTGCCGGCGGCTCCAGGGCCCACTCCCCGGTGGAGGTGTCGGCAGTTCCCGCGGTCAGCGGTCCGCGATCGGAGACCCACAGCTCAGTCGTGGTGTACCGGCCCGCATGGATAACCGTGGGCGGCTCGCCCTGCGCGATGATCACCGGCTTGCCGTCGGCGTCGAATCCCGTCACAACTCTGTTCATCGGGGCTCCATGATCGGGCGTGGTCAGGACATGTCAGGGCACACCCAGTGTGCTCGACGGGAGCCCGGCTTAGCGAGGGGGTGCGAATAGTCCGAGGCGCCGCTGCTCGATGCTCAGGCAGCGGTCCTGCACGTAGAGCAGGCCAGCCTCCGCCGCAATGGCGCGGGCCTCGGCCGACGCGATCCCCAGCTGGAGCCACAAGGCCGTGGCGCCGGCCGCGACCGCCTGCCGGGCGACGTCGGCAGCCTCGGCAGACGGCCGGAACACGTCGACGAGCCCGACCGGCCCGGGAATGTCCGCCAGGGAACGGTAGACGCGCTGGCCGAGGATCTCGCCGCCGCGCGGATTGACCGGGATGATGCGCCAGCCGTGCCGCTGCATCCAGGCCGGAACCGAGTGCGCCGCCTTGATGGCACTGGCACTGGCTCCGACCACGGCGATGGTGTCGTAGCCGGTCAGGATCCGCTCGACAACGGCGTCCAGGTCACTCACCCGGCAACGGTACCGGTCATGACCGGCGGCGCTTCCGGGCCGCCAGGACAATCTGCGTCGCCAGGTGACTGCTCACGCCCAGCTTGGCCGCGATCTCCGCAGGCCGGAGGCCCTGCTCGTTGTACAGCAGAGCCAGCCGCTCCTGCGACGGGGTCCACGGCAGGCGCTCCGGCGCCTTCGGCCGCGGTCGCGGACGGGGGCCAGGCTTCCGAGTGGCCGGCTGCGCGGGTGTCGCCGGGGCAGCAGTCGGGCCGAACGTGCCGCGACGCTGGTCGCGGTACTTGCCGCTGGCAAGATCGGCAAGCGTTTCCTCGTCCAGGATGATGAATTCGTCCGCGGCCTTATTCATGCCTACGGCCACCATGGTGAGGCCCCGGAGGTTCTTCTCCTGGCAGTCGGGAGCAGTGCAGTAGTCGTATTTTAGTGCCCGCTCCGGATGTAGTTCAGTTCCGCACGTAATGCACCGTGCCATAATCCGTCTTTCACGTCGATAATGCTGTACGACGATAAAACGTCCGTGCCCCGCTGTCTGTTCCGCCGCGCGTCAGCCGACTGGGCTGGCCCCCTATCGAAGATGGCTGCGGCGGCTGCCGCCGTGACGGCGTGATTGCCGCTGCCGGGCTCGTGCGGGGTCAGCACGATCTCGGCCCCGGCGAGCTGGCGCAGCACGCGGCTCTCCCGGCCGTAGAACAGCGGATAGAACACGATCTGATCGAGAGGGAACCACAGGCCGATCCAGACCAGCACCCAGCCGAGCTGGTCAGCGATGGTGTGCGGGATGCCGTCCGGCGGCCTGATCACGTCCGAGCCAACGGTCAGGGCGAGACCGAGCACGCACAGCGGCACTCCGATCCGCAGCGCGCTGATCCCGCCGAACCGCTGGGCCCGCGACTCCCTGCCGTTGTAGTGCACCCTGTGCTCGCAGTACCGGCGCAGGGTCCGGGCCAGCCGTTCGGCCATGCCGTCGTCGATTTCCTGTGGCGGAAGGGATATCTCCAGCCGGACGGGCCGGAACGACTGCCGCCCGCGAAGCTCGCTGAGACAGAAATCCACTCCGGTCAGGAAATTCCGGTATTCCGAGAACAAGTCTGTCTGCGGCAGCTCGAACATCTCCCTGGCGTGCATCAGCCGCAGCTTAATGACCTGGCTATTACGGGCAGCGAGCATTGTCCCCCGGCCTCCTCGCCATGAAGAGCCACCTTAAGACCTGTCCGGCCGGCCCCTTCCGGCGGGCTGGCGGACCCACTGCGGCCGCTGGATTATGCCCTGTTTGCGAGTAATGGCGCACGTCCCGCTGTGGCCAGCGTGCGTTCCGGAGTATGGCGGTAAAAGCGGGTAAAACAGGCCCGAGGTTACTCGCTGGTAGTGAACTGGGTCTCATTGCGAAACCGGCCGAGCGGGCCGGGCGTCGAAGTCTCCGTTACACACCGTGACCGCCGAGCTACGGCTCGTCTCACACCCCCTTGCGGCACGGTACTGACAGGAAGGACGCCCCCCCATGCCCCGCACCAAGCGAATTTCCGGTGCCCTGCGCGGTCACGGCACCGCCCTGGCACTGGCCGGCGCTGCTGCCGCCGCCGTCGCGAGCGTCGCTGGCACCGCCAGCGCCGCAACCGTCAGCCCGGCGAACCACGCCGCGGCCACAGCCCGGCCTGACAACTTCAGCCTGGGCTCGAGCGCTGGCACCCTGACCGGCTCCGGCTCCGTCGTTACGCTGACCGGCACGCTTCCGGCGCACCACGCGGCGGCCGCTGTCGCCGCGAAGGCACCGAAGTCGGCACCGCACGCCATCCCCGCCCGCAGGCCCGTCCAGCTGGCGGCCAGCACGCACCACTCGGCAGCAACCCGCCCGAGCGACAGCGGCAGTCCGGCCCGCGACAGCAGCCACATCGCGGTGGGCAGGCCCTACGAGATCTACGACTCGGTGACCCCGGCGCAGATCCCCGGCCACCACAGGATCGCCACCTACGCCGACGGCGGCTACGCCGTGTCACCGTCCGCGGTCTCGCACCACAGGAACGTGCTGTGGATCGACACCAACGGGAGCGACCCGCGGGCCGCTGTCCTGGACGTCGAGCCTGGTGACGCAACCCCGTCGGGTGCGGCCACCTGGGCCAGGGCCAAGCTGACCGCGGACCCGAACGGCCCCGCGATCATCTACACCATGCGCTCGGACTGGTCCGCAGTCCGCGCGGCGATTGGCTCGCTGCCCAGGCACATGCAGTCCGAGGTTCGCTACTGGATTGCCGACCCGACTGGCACCCCGCACATCGTTCCGGGCGCCAGCGCCACTCAGTGGTACTGGGGAAGCAATTACGACATCTCCAGCGCGCACCCCGGCTTCTGATCGCCGCCCGACTGGCGACCGCCTGACTGGCGACCGCCTGACCGGCGACCGCCTGACCGGCGAACTGCCCGACTGCCCCGCCCCAGCTCCTGGGACGGGGCAGTCGCCGTTCGGGCCGGCCTAGCTCGCAGCCAGAACCGCGGTGACCGGCTCGGGCGGGCCGAGAGTCGTCGCACCTGTCGCGCGCCGGATGTACTCGCGGCCCGGCGGCCACATGACCACGGTCTGGTCACCGGTGGAGTCGTCGTACCGGATGAAGGTCACGTGCCTGATGTCGACCCCGAAGAGGTGAAAGTGCCCCGGCTCGGGGTTCCAGCCCAGTGCCTCGGCGACTGCGGCGGCGTACCGCCGCTGGACATCGCGGTCCTCCTCCTGCCGAGCGAGACCGCGGATCTTGAACTCGCCCTCGCCGCCGTCCCGGTTGGTGATGATGCTGTGCGCCAGGATGCGCGGATCGCGCAGGAGGTCGGCGGCTTTCGTCGAGCCCCACAGCATGGACAGCCACAGGACGCCCGACAGGACAAACGGCTCCACCGGGCTGACCCTGGGCGTGCCGTCGCCGCGGATCGTCGCGACGAGGACAACTCCCATGCCGAGCAGGCGCTGCTGTCCGATCTCGGCCAGGCGCGGCTGGGCCGCTGCCATCTCTGCCCAGTTCATAACCCTCCTATCTCGTGCGCTCGCCGTCGATCTTGGCGAGCATGCGGCGGAAATGCGGGTCCAAGATCCCCGGATCGGCCCGCGCGATCTCCGGCCGGGTCCACCAGTGCACGCCGCGGAACTCGGCCGGATCGGGAGTCAGTTCCTCGTCTGCGCCGCACTCCAGGACGAACCACAGGCTCACGTCGGTGTGCTGGCCAGGACCGGGCACGGTCGGAGTGACGGTGACGAAGGCGGGCCGTTCGCCTGTCAGCGGGGAGAAGCGGGCGTCGATGCCGAGTTCCTCGCGAGTCTCCCGCCGCACCGTCTCGGCCGGGTGCTCACCCGGCTCGACGTGGCCTCCTGGCGGCAGCCACAGGCCCGATTTGCAGTGGTCGGCCAGCAGCATGCTGCCGCTCGCCGGGTCGACGGGCAGGAAATAGGACACCAGGTGCGGCGACGGCGTGCGCGGCGACACCCGGCGGAATATGTCTGCCGTACCGTCCACCCACGCCAGGACCCGGCTCTGGTGCTCCGCCTCGGTCGCGTCGGCGGGCACCAGGCCGGCCACCAGGGCACGGATCTCCGCACGCAGGCCCGCGCTGCCCGTGCTGCCCGTGCTGCGCGTGCTGCCCGCGCCGCGTGCGCTGCTCGCGGTCTCGGTCGGTCGCATAGCGCCCCACTGTGCCAGCCGCCACCGACAAAACCGGGTCTGTCAGAGGCCGGGCCCCAGCCCCGCGAGGCCCGCGGCACCGCGTGAGCGATGGGCGTCTCGTAGGCTCCTGCGCGTGAAGCGAGTCCTGCTGACCGGCATGTCGGGCACCGGGAAGTCAGCCGTCGTGCACGCGCTGGCCGAACGCGGCTACAAGGCGATCGACACCGACGACGGATGGTGCCAGTCACTGCCGGACGGCCGTCAGATGTGGCGCGAGGACGCAATCGCGGAACTGCTGGCCACCGAGGACGCGGACGTGCTGTTCATCGCGGGCTGCGAGGAGAACCAAGTGCGCTTCCACCCGCGGTTCGACCGCATCATCCTGCTGAGCGCGCCGGCGGACGTCCTGAGAGAGCGGCTGGCGACCAGGACCAGCAACTCCTTTGGCAAGGAGCCGGGGGAGCTGCGCCGGTTCCTTGATGACGTCGAGGCAGTGGAGCCGCTGCTGCGCCGGGTGGCCGATCACGAGATCCTGACGACAGCGCCGCTCAGCGAGGTCGTGGCAGCCGTCCTGCGGATCGCGGGCGTCAGCTCCGCTCCGCCGGAGCATCGCTGAGCTCGGCGGAGACAGGGTCCGGTGCGCGCATCCGCCATGCGTCAGTAATCAGCTCGGCCAGGCGATCGGGGCCGACGCTGGCCAGGCGCAGCATCACCAGCGGCCAGCCGTCATAGCCGGGAGCAGTGAAGAACAGCGCCGGCTCGCCGAGCAGCAGCGCCTGCTTCTCCGCCTCATCGCCCACATAGAGCACGGCGATGTCGGCGCGGATGACACGCGCCTGTCCCGGCCTGCGCTCGGGATACGACCAGACGAATCCCTTGCCGGCAACCCTGAAATCGAAGCCGTCGCTGTCGACCTCCTCGACCTGCGGAAGCGCGAGAGCCAGCCTGCGCACGTCCTCAGCGTCAGCCATCGCGCTCCCTCCGGGGATACCTCGATCCGCCCGCGGAACATGCTAGGCGCCGGCTCTGACAACCAGAATCCGGCCGGGAACGAGGCCGCATCACCCGCCGCTCTCGCCGGGCCGCCGACGGCCACGTCAGGCAGGAATCAGGTACGAGGCGAGGTGGGCGTCGAGCGCGTGCAGTGCGGCGGCGTCTGCCTCCGGCGCGCGGAAGCCGATGTAACCATCCGGCCGGATCAGCAGCACGCCAGGGCCGCCGGGTCCGGCTGGGCCGCCCGCGGGAGGGCCGCCCGTGCCCGACTCGCCCGTGCCCGACTCGCCCGTGCCCGACTCGCGCGTGCCCGACTCGCCCGTGCCCGTGCCCGCGCCGACATCGACCAGGCCTGCCCACCGGCGGGCCAGCCGCGCCACCGCGCCGGCGTCGATGTCGCCGGAGAGCAGAAGGTGATGACCGGTGCCGGTGAGGCTGGCGCGACCCGGATAGCGATCGCCGGGACGAGGCTGGACCGGGGCAGCAGGCACGGAGCCAGCGGGCACGGAGCCGGCAGGCGCGGAGCCGGCGGGCACGGAGGCAGCGGGCACAGAGGCAGCGGGCACAGAGGCAGCGTCCTCGGGGGCAGCGGTTCCGGGCGCTGTGTACTTAGCGGCGAGTGCGCTCCCGGCGTAGCAGACATCGAGCATCGACCTGGCGCGCAGCAGCGCTCTGGCCTGCTCAGGCGATGGCGCAGCACCGCGGCTGCCGGTCCGGGCCGACTCGACCGCGGCGTGCACCAGCTGATGCAGCCGGTCGGAGGTTTCCAGCACGTGCCTGGCAGCGGCGCCGCGCTCGGCGGCGAAGCTGTCGATGAGGGCCGGACGGGCCCGGCCCTGCAGCTCGAGTGCCAGTTTCCAGGCCAGGTTGTGGGCGTCATGCAGGCCGGAGTTCAGCCCCTCGCCGCCGAACGGGCTGGACAGGTGCCCGGCGTCGCCGAGCAGGAAGCGGCGTCCGTCCGCCAGCTCAGGCGCAAGCCGGCGGTGCATGCGGAAAGTCGCCGCCCAGCCGACGTCAGTCAGCCTGATCGCGTCCGGCGCCCGTCGCTGGATGGCACCCGCGACCGCGCCGGTCGAGATGTCATGTTCCAGCCGTTCCGCCTCGTCCTCGTGCAGGTCTCCGACGAAGGTGAGCCAGTGCCCGTCCGGGAGCGGAGCCAGCAGCACGTATCCGCCGGGGGAGGCGATCAGTGCCGAGCCGTCACGCGCGATGGGGCAGGTCACGCGCACATCGGCGACGAGGGCCGTGCCGGGGTAGGTGTCGCCGGTCAGGTCGACGGCCATCGACTCGTCACGCTGTGCGCGCCGCCGGCTCCGATGACCCAGTCAGCCTCGACGCTCTCGGTTGTTCCGTCTGCTCGCTTCAGCGCGACGAGCACCCGGTCACCGTCGTCGTCCATCGAGACAACCTCGGTGCCGCGGTCCACGACGACGCCGTGCTCGGCGAGCGGCCGGCCAGGATCTGCTCGGTCCGCCACTGCGGCAGGCTGCACTGAAACTCCCACGGGCAGCCGACGCCGGCAAAGTCCGTCTCGGCGACCGGCTGCAGATCGGAGTCGAGCACCCGCGCGTACCGGAGGTGCACCGAAGACAGCAGGACCTGCGAGACGACGCCGGCCTGCGCGAGGATCTCCAGCGTTCCCGGCTGCAGCGCCGTCGCCCTGGCCTCGCGCGGCGGCACCGGCTCGCGCTCGACAATGCGGGCGCGGACCCCGTGCCGTGCTAGCTCCGCCGCTGCAAGCAGGCCGGACGGGCCTGCGCCGACAATAAGGACGGGAACGCGCGCGCTCTCGCTGACCCCCATCAGCACCCCCCGGTACACCACACTACGAGTCAGCTCTGAGGACCCGGCCGGGGGACCGGCTACGCTGCGGGGGATGGCCCGCTACCACCTCCGGCAGGTCGGCATCGATGTCGGCGATCTCGACGCCATGATCAGCTTCTGGTCCGCTGCACTCGGGTACGAGCTGCACCACCGCGAGGCTGGTTACGCCGTGCTGCATGATCCGGGCGCCGCTGAGCCGCGGATCTTCCTTCAGCAGGTTCCGGAGGCGAAGGTCGCAAAGAACCGCGTCCATATGGACCTCGAGGTGCCGGACGAAAGCGCGGCCGTCAGCTGCCTGACCGGGCTTGGCGCGCGGGTGCTGTGGCGTGAGGATTTCGGCACGCATTACTGGACAGTGCTCGCCGACCCGGAGGGGAACGAGTTCTGCGTCGGGCACTTCGGCTGACCCGTGTCAGCTCCGGCGCCTACCGCAGTTATCGATCGTATGTTTGAATTTACTCGTGCAGCAAGGAAAGTCAGAGATCTGGTCCAGCATCCCCGCCGAGTGCAGGCTGCATCATCCCTGGCGGCCGGGGACTGTCAGCCTGACCTGGGAATCGTGTGACTGCGCCGCGGCGAGCAGGGCCCGCGGTGGTCATATCAGGGTCGCGTGCGGCAGTCCCGGCTGCACCGAGGTCTGGCTCGCCCCGCAGCACCGGCCGATCGGCATCATCGGGCATCACCGCAGTGGCTACCGCTGAGATGCGGCCAGCCAGCGATCACGCTCTGACAACCAGCAGCACCAGCAGGGTCGCCACGACGGCCACGAGCAGGCAGCTCATCACCACCACCGCCACATTGGTCCCCAGCAGGGCCAGCAGCCCCTGTTCAGCTTTTGGCTCTGGTGACTTATACGGCTTGCCGTCGTCGCGCGCTAGCCGCTTGAACCTGTAGAACGGGTCAGAAGTGGTCTTGTCACCCGGCCGGTGCACGTTTGCGACATAGGGCGGCTCAACGAAAGTCGGCGGCGGCCAGTCCCGCCGTGACTTCCTGGTCATATGACCTCCTGCGGAGTCCGAGCCCGCCGCGCCAGCCCCAGCGTCGCAGGCGCCCTGCCCGAGTCCATTGATTGTATGAGCTGACGCGCTCCCTGGCTCTACAACAGGTTCTCGCCGGTCAGCGTGCGCCGCTCTCCAGCCGCTCGATCCGGGCCAGCAGGGGAGCGAGCTCAGCCTGGATGACAACCGACAGCTGCCCGGCGAGAGGCGCGGTGCCCGCAGCGGGCGTTCCGGCGGAAGGCGTTCCGGCGGCGCCCCCGGCGGCCGGCTGGCTGGCGGCCTGTTCCTCGTGCCTGGCAGCCGCGGCGTACCAGCCGGCCAGGGCAGCGGCCACGGTCCTGCGAACGACGCGCAGGTCAGCGCCGAGTGAGCGCAGCACGCTGCCGCCGATCCCGTCTGGCTCGGCAATGAGGCCGAGCAGGAGATGCTCGCAGCCGACGAAGCCGTTGCCGAGGCCGGACGACTCGTTCCCGGCTAGCTCAAGCACCCGGCTGGCGGCCGGGCTGATCCACGGCCGGCCGGGGTCCGGGGCCGCCCCGGCGCCGGGCTCAGCGGGCAGGCGCCGGGCGAGCTCGGCCTGGACCTGGCGAGGCGTGATCTCGAGCGTGCCGAGGACGCGGACGGCCATGTTGTCGGCTGCCATCAGCGCGGCGAGCACGTGCTCGGTGCGCACCTGGGCACCGGGAACGGCGCTGGCACTGGCATGCGCGGACTCCAGCACCGTCATCGCCCGGCGGGTGAACGGGACGGCCGGCGCCCCGGCCGGGCCGCCGTCATCGAATGCGCCCGTCGCAGCCTCGCGGAGCACGGTTACCCGGCGCACGGCCTGCTCGAGGGCGCGCTGGCAGATCGCCGACACTGGCACGCCCGCGTCTCTCACCGCGTCCGCGAGGTCGTCGGGAAGGTAGATGTTGATCTTCGGCATGCTCTGCTCCAGGGTCCGGCCGGCCTCGCTCATGAGGTACTCCCCGCGTAGCGCAACTATAACCCGTATATAACCCCGCTAGGGAGATATTCGTCAAGGCGTCATCCGCGGCCCGATCGGAGACGCAAAAACGGCAGTTCCGCCACCCCCGCAGCGGGGATGGCGGAACTGCCGCGATGTCCTGAGATCAGTGGGCGGCGGCGAACTGCTCGCTCTCGGTCGAGCCGGTCAGCGCCGTGGTCGAGGCGGCCGGGTTGATGGCCTGGGTCACCTGGTCGAAGTAGCCGGTCCCGACCTCGCGCTGGTGCCTGGTCGCGGTGTAGCCGGCAGCCTCAGCCGCGAACTCGGCGTCCTGCAGTTCCACGTACGCCGACATGCCGCGCTCGGCGTAGCCGCGGGCGAGGGTGAACATGGACTCGTTGAGCGCGTGGAAGCCGGCCAGGGTGATGAACTGGAACTTGTATCCCATCGCGCCGAGCTCCCGCTGGAACCTCGCGATGGTCTCGGTGTCCAGGTGCGCGCGCCAGTTGAACGACGGCGAGCAGTTGTAGGCCAGCATCTGGTCCGGGTAGACGTCCTTGATCGCCTCGGCGAACTTGCGGGCGACTGCCAGGTCCGGCGTGGACGTTTCCATCCACAGCAGCTCGGAATGCGGCGCGTAGGCCAGCCCGCGGGCGATGCAGGACTCGATGCCGTTGCGGACACGGTAGAAGCCCTCGGCCGTGCGCTCGCCGGTGACGAACTGCTCGTCCCGCTCGTCGATGTCGCTGGTGATCAGGGTCGCTGCCTGCGCATCGGTGCGGGCCACGATCAGGCTCGGCACGCCGCACACATCAGCGGCCAGCCGGGCCGCGTTCAGCGTCTTGATGTGCTGGCCGGTCGGGATCAGGACCTTGCCGCCGAGGTGACCGCACTTCTTCTCGGACGCGAGCTGGTCCTCCCAGTGCACGCCCGCAGCGCCGGCCGCGATCATGGACTTCATCAGCTCGAAGGCGTTGAGAACGCCGCCGAATCCGGCCTCGGCGTCCGCGACGATCGGTGCCAGCCAGTGCGGCGCGCCCTCGTTCTGCGATTCGGCCCAGGTGATCTGGTCGGCCCGCAGCAGCGCGTTGTTGATGCGGCGGACAACGGCAGGCACCGAGTTCGCCGGGTACAGGCTCTGGTCGGGATAGGTCTGGCCGGCCAGGTTGGCGTCGGCCGCGACCTGCCAGCCGGACAGGTAAATGGCCTTGAGCCCGGCCTTGACCTGCTGGACAGCCTGGTTTCCGGTGAGCGCGCCCAGTGCGTTCACATAGCCGTCCTCCTGCAGCAGCGACCACAGCCGCTCGGCGCCAATCCGCGCGAGCGTGTGCTGCTCCTGCACCGATCCGCGCAGTTTCACTGCGTCCGCGGCACTGTAGGTGCGCTCAATGCCAGCCCAGCGGGGATCTGTCGCCCAGTCCCGGTGCAACGCCGCTGCCTGACTCTCAATCTTGCTGGCCACCGGGTGACCATTGGCGCTGGCAGTGCCAGTAGGTGCAGTGCCGTTTGGTGCAGTGCCGTTCGATGTGCCCTCGAGGCGACGCTCGCTCATGGTCAGTCCTCCTGTTAGTCGTCCCCGGTGAAGGTAACGGTGATGTAAACAAGCCTGCCTGCGCCCTAAGGCGAAGGCTAGGGCCATGATCCTGAAACTCGACAAGACTTGCGCTAAAGTGAAGAAGTGACAATCTTCACTGAAGAAGAATCGCGATCTTTGCCGGTTACCGGCATCGACGTCGGCATGTTCGGCCAGCGACTGCGGCACATCAGGCGTGCGCGCGGTCTCACCCTGGCCGAGCTGGGAGAGCGGGTGGGCCGCGCCCCGTCGGCGCTGTCGCTGCTGGAAAACGGCCGGCGCGAGCCCAAGCTGTCGCTGATCGAGGCGCTCGCCTCCGCCTTGTCGGTCTCGGCCGATGACCTGATGAACAAGCAGCCGCCCAGCCGGCGGGCTCAGCTGGAGATCGCGCTGTCGCAGGCGCAGCGGGACCCGGCGGTGGCCGATCTAGGGCTGCCGCCGCTGCGGGTCGGCGCGAAGGTTCCCAGCGACGTGCTCGAGCACGTCCTGGCGCTGCACACCGAATTGCGCCGGCAGCGGGCGAAGCCGACGGCCACGCCCGAGGAGGCCAGGGCGGCCAACGCCGACCTGCGGCTGATGATGCGCGACCGCGGCAATTACTTCGCCGAGATCGAGGCGGCCGCGGCCGAGGCCCTGGCGCCCGTCGGCTACTCCGGCGGCGCGCTGTCGCAGGGCATGCTGCTATCGGCCGTCAGCCATCACGGCTTCTCCGTGCGCTATGTGCAGGACCTGCCGCGCTCCGCGCGATCGGTGACTGACCTGCGCAACCGGCGGATTTACCTGAAGCAGGAGTCACTCGGCATGCACACCCCGCGCGCCGTCCTGCTGCAGACGCTCGGCCACTTCGTGCTCGGCCACTCGGCGCCTGCTGACTTCGGCGAGTTCCTCGGGCAGCGGGTCGAGGCGAATTACTTCGCTGCGGCCGTCCTGGTGCCGGAGCAGGCGGCAGCGAAGTTCCTGCGGGAGGCCAAGGACGCGCGCGATCTGTCGGTCGAGGACCTGCGCGACGTGTTCTCAGTCTCCTACGAGATGGCCGCGCACCGCTTCACCAACCTGGCCACGCACCACCTGGGCATCCCGTGCCACTTCGTCAAGAACGACGAGGGCGGCACGATCTACAAGGCGTATGAGAACGACGGCGTCGTCTTCCCGGCGGACCCGGCCGGCGCGATCGAGGGCCAGCGGATGTGCCGCCAGTGGTCGGGCCGTCAGGTGTTCACGGCCGCGGACCGGTTCAGCCCCTACTACCAGTACTCCGACACCCCGTCCGGCACGTACTGGTGTCAGGCTCTGATCGATTCAGGACGGGAACGAGGCTTTGCCATCACGCTAGGAGCCCCGTACGAGCACAGCCGCTGGTTCCGCGGCCGGGACACCACGATCCGGATGCGGTCGGCCTGCCCTGACCCGGCGTGCTGCCAGCGCCCGCCGGCTGCGCTGGCTGCGCGATGGGAGGGCCAGGCCTGGCCATCAGCCCGCGCGCATTCCCATGTGCTGCTCGCGCTGCCGTCCGGCAGCTTCCCCGGCGTGGACGAGGCTGACGTCTTCGAGTTCCTGGACCGGCATGCCGGCAGCTAACGCGGAGTGGACAGCGCCGGAGTACCCGCGACCCGACGAGCCGTTCACCGGTCCCGAACGGCCGATGCTCGACGCCTTCCTGGACCGGTACCGGGCGAGCCTGCTGATGCGGTGCACTGGCCTGACCGGCGCGCAGCTAGCCGTGCGGTCGGTTCCGCCGTCGAGCCTGTTGCTGCTCGGCATCGTCCGGCATCTGACCGACGTGGAGCGGACCTACTTCCGCCGGCGCTGGGGCGGCCAGGACATCGCGAGCTACTACGCCACGCAGGACCGGCCGGACGGCGCCTTCGACGACGCCGACCCGGCTGAGGCGCAGCGCGACCTGGAGCGACTGGTGGCCGAGCAGGACCTGGCCCGGCAGGCAGTCGCCGGCGTGCCGCTGGACGCGATTTTCGTGAGCGAGCGCTGGGGCGCGATGTCACTGCGCTGGGCGCTGACGCACCTGATCGCGGAGTACGCGGCGCACGCCGGCCAGGCAGACCTCATCCGCGAGCGGATCGACGGCCGGGCCGGCTGGTCCGGCTAGGCACCAGGCTCAGCCGAACTGGGGCGCCCGCTTCTCGCGCAGGGATGCCAGCCCTTCCTTGATGTCCTCGCCCATGAAGGTGAGCATCTCGTAGGCAGCCGACTGATCGAAGATCGGGCCCGCGTTGCGCACCCAGCCGTTGAGCGCGCGCTTGGTCAGGCGAACCGCGAGCTGCGGTCCGGCAGCGAGCTGGCTGGCGACCCGCATCGCCTCGGGCAGCACCTCGTCCGTCGGGAGGGCCTTGGACACCAGCCCGATCCGCTCCGCCTCGGCGCCCGTCACCATCTCGCCGGTCAGCAGGTAGTACTTGGCCTTCGCCAGCCCGCACAGCAGCGGCCAGATGATCGCGGCGTGATCGCCCGCCGCGACCCCGAGGCGCACATGACCGTCACCGAGCCGGGCGTCGGCGGCGCAGATGCTGATGTCCGCCAGCAGCGCCACGACCAGCCCGGCGCCGACGGCGACACCGTTGATCGCCGAGACGATCGGCTTCTCGCAGTTAGCCATGTTGTAGACCAGGTCGCTCATTTCCCTGAGCATGCGCGTGACCAGGCCGTAGTTGCCGATCTGCCGCTCGACCATGCCGAGGTCGCCGCCGGCTGAGAACGCGCGGCCCGCACCCGTGACCACCGCGACGCGTGTCTGTTCGTCCTGGCTCAGGTCGGCCCAGATGCTCGCCAGCTCCGAGTGCATCTCCTCGTGGGCGGCGTTGAGCACGTCCGGCCGGTTCAGTGTGATGAGCATGACGCCGCCGGGCTGGCGCTCGAGCTTCAGATGCTGATAGCTGGCAAGGTCCATGCGACTGTGCGTCCTTTCATGACCGGATGCGGAACTTCGTCATCATGGCAGCTTCTGGCTGCCGGCCTGGCAGGTCCGGTGCCGCTTCCTGCTCGTGGCCGAAATCGCCCTGGCCTTCTCATCCGCGCTGAGAGGAGTGCGCTGGTAGCCGGGCGGACGGGTCATCGCCGGTCTCCTTGTGCTCGCGGGCCTCCCAGCATGTCATCGCGCTCCCCGCGCCGGAACCAGGCGACCTGCCGCACCCTGTGCAGCGGGCGCGGGTCCCGGTGCTAGCATCGGATATATGTATGCGCATGCATGTAGTGAGGTCCGTTGACCGGGCAGCTGGCACCAAATCCGCGGGGCGAGGCGCTGGTCAGGGAGCTGCGCTGGGTCCACGACATGATCCGGCGTGATCTGCAGACCGTCCGCACGCTGGCGGCCGGCCTTGGTGACGGGCTGCCGGGTGCGGACGCCGCGCAGGCCATCAGGTCACTGGAGATCAGCAGCCCGCTGTGGCAGCTGAAGGTCAACTGCATGCAGTACTGCCGCATCGTGCATGCGCACCACCACCACGAGTCGGCCCTGATGTTTCCGCGGCTGCGGCAGTCCGACCCGGCACTCGGCCCGGTTGTCGACAAGCTCGAGGCCGATCACGCCGCGGTGTCGGATCTGCTCGATGACGTGTCCGGTGCCGCGATGGAGCTAGCCGGACAGGAGGAGCCGGCGACCAGAGAGCGGCTGATCAGCGCGCTGGCTGACTTGTCCGTGGTCCTGCTCGCGCACCTGGATTATGAGGAAGAGCAGATCTCGGGCACGCTGCGCACCTGGACCAGCTGGGGATTCTGGTGACCGCGCCCGGTGGCACCGCGCGCGCGGGCAGTGCGCCGGCTGGCACTGTGTCGGCCGGCACCGGGGATGACTACGGCTGCGCGCAGCCCTGGGTGGCGCTGACTGCCGCGCACGCGCGAGTGGCCGGCCTGCTGGCCGGCGCGCTCGGGCAGCAGTGCGGGCTGAGCATCAACGAGTTCGAGATACTGCTGCGGCTCGACCGGACCGGCGAAGCCGGGGTCAGGCTCGGCGACCTGCAGACCGCCGTGCCGGTCAGCCAGCCGGCGCTGAGCCGGATGGTCGCCAGGATGAGCGGTCGCGGCTGGCTGGGCCGAAGCCCGGTGCCGGACGACGGCAGGGGAGTGCTCATCACCGTGACCCCGGCCGGCCGGGACCTGCTGCGCGCCGCGATCCCGGTGCACGCGAGCACTATCCGCGTCGCGCTGCTCGATCAGCTCACCAGCGCCGAGCAGGACCTGCTGACCAGCGTGCTGCGCCGGGTCGTCGCCGGCTGACACCTTCCGCCGGCGGCGGCAATCCTGCATAGTTCACAGCAGGGACCGCAGGACGAACCGCCGGGCGGAGGCACCGCATGACGACGCAGCAGCCCCCGGCCGGCTGCCCGGCCGACGAGACGTTCGATCCGCTGTCGCCGGAGTTCCTGGCGGACCCGTACGCCGTCCTGGCCGGGCTGCCGCCCGCGGCCGACCGGCCGGTGTTCTTCGCGCCGTCGATCGGCTACTACGTCGTCTCCCGGCACGCCGACATCGAGCAGGTATTCAGGGACTCGGGCACGTACTCGGCCGCGGTCACGCAGGCGCCGCTGGTCCCGCTGGTGCGACAGGCGCAGGAGATCCTGCTGGCCGGCGGTCATCAGCCGCAGCCGACGATGGTCAGCCTGGACGAGCCCGAGCACGCCCGGCTGCGCAGGCCGGCCGCCCGCGCGTTCAGCATGAAGCGGGTGCAGGCGCTCGTGCCGACGATCGAGCAGACGACAGCCCGGCTGCTCGACGCCGTCGCCGGCGCCGCGCAGTTCGATCTGGTCGCCGCGCTCGCGTTCCCGCTGCCCGCCAACATCGTGTTCTCGCTGATGGGAGTGCCGCAGCAGGACTACGCGCAGCTCAAGCAGTGGTGCGGCTACCGGGCAGCGCTGTCCTTCGGCCGTCCCGCGCCCGCCGACCAGGTCGACATCGCCCGCAGCATCGCCGCCTACCGCGGCTACATGCGCGCACTGGTCGATGCCAAGAGCGCCGCTCCGGGCGACGACCTGACCAGCGACCTGCTGGCGATCCACCGCGAGGACCCGGGCCGGCTCTCCCTGGATGAGATCGGCTCGATCCTGTTCTCGCTGTCGTTCGCCGGGCACGAGACCACGACGGGCCTGATCGGCAACACCGTCCGGCGGCTGCTCGAGGACGAGGATCGCTGGGCAGCCGTTGTCGCGGAGCCGTCTCTGATCCCGGCGGCCGTCGAGGAGGCCCTCAGGTACGACCCGTCGGTTCCGGTCTGGCGGCGGGTCACCACGCGGCCGGTCACCCTCGGCGGCGTGGCACTGCCCGCCGGGGCGCGGCTGTTCCTCTGGCTGGCCGCCGCCGGGCGTGATGCGGCTGCCTTTGACCGGCCGGACGAATTCGACCTGCACCGGCCCGATGCGGACCGCCATGTGGCGTTCGGCAAGGGCCTGCACTACTGCCTGGGCGCGAATCTGGGGAAACTGGAAGCGCAGATCGCCGTTGCCGAGCTGGCCAGGAGATATCCCGGCCTGCGGCTCGTGGCCGGCCAGGAACTCAGCTTCCATCCGAATATCTCGTTCCGCGGCCCGCAGGCACTGATTGTCCGCTCCGGCTGAACTGCACACCGCGGCCAGACGGGCAGAGACAGGCTGTTCTTACCTCGTTACCCTGTGATGTATGGCAGGCACGGACACATGCAGCAGTTACGCACGCTCGGCGAGGTAGCAGACGCATCGCGTGCCGACCCTCAGTGCATGTGGGCAGCTCAGCGGCTGACGGCGGGCGGAGTGGCGTGGGCTGACGGCGGCGCGGTCGTGGTCGGCTGTCCCGCGCTGTCGGGCCGTGACCGGCTGATCGTGCGCGGACCGCCCGGCGCGGCCGCCGGCCTTGTGCGGGCGGCGATCGAGGTGCTCGGCCCGACCTTCGTCCCGATCGGTGATCCGTCGCTGACGGCCAGCCTGCTCGCGCAGAATTCCTGGCTGGTGCCCGGCAACCTGTTCGGCTGGATGGACGGCGTCAGCCTGACGCGGCGCCAGGCCTCGCACAAGGTACGGTGGCTGGCGCGGCAGGAGTGGCCGGACGTCGGCCGGGTACTTGGCGCTGCGTTCCCCGACTCCTACGCGAGGCCAGGCGTGGCCGACGTGCGCCGCTGGGCGGGAGTCATGGCCGACTCGGGCTGGCTGACCGGTGTCGCCGCCGACGCGTGGAGCGCACCCGGCATCGGCTTTCTTGCAGGCGTCGCGGTGCTGCCCGAGGTCAGGCGCGCTGGCCAGGGGCGGGATGTGTGCGCATTCGTGCTCGACGCGCTGCTGGCGGCGCGCGGCCGGGTCGCGCTGATGGTCGGGAACTCGAACGAGGCGGCCATCAGAATGTACGTCGGCCTCGGCCTCAGCTACCGGCTGCAGCAGGTGCTCCGGGTCGAGCGCAGGCCTGGCGGCCCGGCGCGCCGCGCGGTGGGCTGAGCGCCTCGGGGCTGTCAGGCCAATCGCCTAGGCTCGGGCTGTGGTCGTCCGCGAGCTTTCCCGAGCCGATGCGCGCCGCATTGCCGTCCGCGCCCAGCTGCTCGACGGGCAGCGGCCGGCAGGCCTGTTCGACGTCGTCCGCAGGCTGACCATGCTGCAGAACGACCGGACGGCAGCGGTCGCGCCGAATGCCGATCTGGTGGCCTGGAGCCGTCTCGGCTCGTCCTACTCGCCAGCGGAACTGGCGGACGCGCTGCAGGGCCACGCCCTGGTCGAGCTGCTGGGGATGATCAGGCCGAGCGAGGACATCGCGCTTTACCGTGCGGACATGGCCGTCTGGGAGCGCGGCGAGGTGGCCGGCTGGCGTAGGTCCCGGCACGAGTGGGTGGTTGCTAACGACGCCTGCCGGCTGGACATCCTCGACCGGCTGGCCTCCTCGGGTCCGCTGACGTCGGCGGAGCTCCCGGATACCTGCAAGGTGCCGTGGCAATCCAGCGGGTGGAACAACAACCGGAACGTGACGCTGCTGCTGGAGTCCATGGTGCTGCGCGGCGAGGTCGCGGCCGCCGGGCGTCGGGGAGGCGAGCGGCTGTGGGATCTCGCGAGGCGGGTCTATCCCGACGACCCGGTGATCCCCGCGGGCGAGGCGCTGCGCATCCGCAACGCGTGGCGGCTGCGGGCACTCGGCATCGCGCGCGCCAGGGGACCGGACTGCCAGGCCGAGCCGCAGGACGTGGGTGAGGCGGGGGAGCCGGCCGTCATTGACGGCGTCAGGGGCAGGTGGCGGGTTGATCCGGCTCTGCTTGATCTGGCACAGCTTGATCCGGCACAGCCTGACCAGCCGTTCGCCGCGCGCGCGGCGCTGCTGTCTCCTCTGGACCGGCTGGTCTTCGACCGCAAGCGCATGCTCGAGCTCTTCGAGTTCGACTATCAGCTGGAGATGTACAAGCCCGCCCGCAAACGCCGCTGGGGATATTTCGCGCTGCCGATCCTGTACGGTGACCGGCTTGTCGGCAAGCTCGACGCCACCGCGGACCGCAAGGCCGGAGTGCTGCGGGTCGCCGCGATCCACGAGGATGCGCCCTTCGACCAGCCCACGGCCGCCGCGGTGGAACGCGAGATCGAGGACCTGGCCCGCTGGCTCGAGCTGGAACTCGTGCTGCCCCGCTGATCACCCGGCCGGGGCCGTCTGGCGCAGCGGCCATGCGCGGCATACAGTTGTATTACTAGTGAGTAACTTATCCGCGACGGGCCCGCGGGTGGCCGGGCGCCGCGGTTGCGCGAGCGAGGAGTACCAGATGAGCAGTCCCGACCAGACAGCGGGCGGATTCTCCCTCGCTCTGTCCGATGACGTCCGCCAGACCAGGGACTGGCTGCACGAGTTCGCCAGGGACGTCATGAGGCCGGCGGCCGCTGAGTGGGACGAGCGCGAGGAGACGCCCTGGCCGATTATCGAGGAGGCAGCGAAGATCGGCCTGTACTCGCTCGACTTCTTCGGCACGCAGTGGATGGACCCGAGCGGACTCGGCATGGTGGTCTCGTTCGAGGAACTCTTCTGGGGTGACGCCGGGATCGGGCTGTCGCTGGGCGGGACCGGCCTGGCAGCGGTGGCGGTGGCCAGCAACGGCACGAATGAGCAGATCGGGGAGTGGCTGCCGCAGATGTTCGGCAGTCCGGGCGACATCAAGCTGGGCGCGTTCTGCTCCTCTGAGCCCGACGCCGGCAGCGACGTCGGCGCGATCCGCACCAGGGCGGTCTACGACCAGGCCAGGGACGAGTGGGTGCTGAACGGCACCAAAACCTGGGCGACCAACGGCGGCATCGCGGATGTGCATGTCGTGGTGGCCTCCGTCGACCCGGCCCATGGCAGCCGCGGTCAGGCCACCTTCATCGTGCCGCCGGGCACGCGCGGGCTGTCGCAGGGCCAGAAGTTCCGCAAGCACGGCATCCGGGCGTCGCACACCGCCGAGGTCATCCTGGATGACGTGCGCGTGCCCGGCCGGTGCCTGGTCGGCGGCAAGGAGCGGCTGGACGCGCGGCTCGCGAGAATTTCCGCGGGCGGCAGCAGCGGCGAGCAGGCGGCGATGAAGACGTTCGAGCGGTCCCGGCCGAGCGTGGCGGCGATGGCAGTCGGCGTCGCGCGGGCGGCGCTCGAGTACGCCGCCGAGTACTCGGCGCAGCGGGTCCAGTTCGGCCGGCCGATCGGGCAGAACCAGGGCATCGCGTTCATGCTCGCCGACATGCAGGCGTCCGTCGACGCGGCACGGCTGCTGACCTGGCGCGCCGCCTGGATGGCGCGCACCGGCCTGCCGTTCGACCACGCCGAGGGCTCAATCTCGAAGCTGGTCGCGGGCGAGACCGCGGTGAAGGTCACCGAGCAGGCGATCCAGATCCTCGGCGGGAACGGCTACACGCGCGATTTCCCGGTCGAGCGCTGGCACCGGGACGCGAAGATCTTCACCATTTTCGAGGGCACGTCGGAGATCCAGCGCATGATCATCGGAAGGGCGGTCACCGGGCTTGGCGTGCGGTAATAGCCGCAGGTCATGGCGCTGGCGCGGATCTTAAATGGCCCGTGAAATCCGGTTTCCGCCGGCGGGAGAGCTTTGCGATGGGGTCGAAAGAGACCGGTGCTTGCTCCCACTTGGCTTCGAGCAGGAACCGCTTGCCGTCCATAACGAAGGTCACGTCGATCTCGCCGACGCTGCGGACGTTTGCCTGTGCCCGTTCCAGACCTGCTGATCTCTGGCCACGTTCTGGCCTTCGTCGGATAGCGGCACCCGGCGGCTTGGCCCTGGCCTGCTATCGTTGCGGCTGTGCAACCCGGCTGCTAGGGCACGCGCTGACGCGTAGGTCTGTGACCTGTCATCGCGTGCCGCTCAAGACTGCGCGGCACGCTCCTCCGTGACCAATGAGGAGTTGGCTTCGCCGTGTCATCATTCAGCCTTGTCTCGCTTGCTGAGGTCTTTCGGTCCAACGGTTTCGTCCGGGCCTCTTCGCCACTGAACTCCCGCGGGGCGGGAGATCGAGGCCGGCAGATTCGTGCCATTGGGATTGCCGTACATCGAGTGCGTCGAATCGACGTTCGCTGTACGCGCGTCAACGGGTCATGAACGCCGAGCCACCCGGGTTCGACCGGGCCGCCCTGTATGCGGCGCTCCGGGAATGGGAACTCTCGATCACGTCGCTCAGCTACCTCCCGCTGGGCGCTGGGAGTCATCACTACCTGGCGCGAGACGCTGCCGGCACCCGCTGGTTCGTAACCGTGGACGTGCTGGAGTGGAAGCTCTACGGCATGTTCGGTCCGACGTTCGACCCGTGGGTGACCCCCGACCTCGAGTCGGGACTCGATGGCCTCGATCGCGCCTTTCGCACCGCCGTAAAGCTGCGCGATGGCGGCCTCGACTTCGTCCACGCACCGATAACTCGCCCCGATGGGGCCGTGGTGGCGAGGCTCGGAGACGACTATGCCGTGTCGGTGTTTCCGTTCATTGACGGCGCTTCGCACTCGATGACCGACCTAGACCGGCCCCGCTTGCTCGAGGCGGTCGGGAGGCTGCACGCATGCACCGACGTCGTACCCGCAGACCTGCCACGTCGGGACTCACTCACCGTTCCTATCCGCTCTCAGTTCTTCGAGTCCCTCGACGTCTTGCATTCGGGCTGGGACCACGGTCCCTTCGGCGAGTCCGCCCGTCGGCTTCTGCGCGATAGCGAGAGCCTCCTAAGGGACCTCTGGCATCGGTGCGACCAGCTGGCGGACGAGGTCCGTGGCTCCGGGGTGGAATGGGTGATCACCCACGGTCAGTTGCACTCCGCGAATGTGATGCGGGCCACCAGCGGCGTGCCCATACTGATCGATTGGGACTGTGTGGCCCTGGCACCGCGCGAGCGCGACTTGGGCAGGCACTGGGGTGGGCTGGCTGAACCCAAGACCCGCGAAGACTGGGCCTCGTATACCTCGGCCGGTGTTGGCGCGGGCGTCAATCCGTCGGCGGTCGATCTGTACTGGCACATCGGGTTGCTGTGGGGACTCTGCGTTAGCACCGGAACCCTTCAGTCCCCGCACGTCGACGATCCAGACACCCGACACATGTGGACGATGCTGCAATCGCTCTTGAGCGAGGCCGGCGAGGCGTCTAGGGGGCGGCGTCGATGAGAGTTCCCGACCGACGTGTGGTGGATCTGCGCGACCGGGGCTATCTGATCTTCGAGGGGTTCCTCGAGGCCGACGAGCTGGCGGCGGCCCAGGACGCCTTGTGGCTGCACTATCCGCGGCCCGAGGAGTACTTCGCCGACCCGGCCGCTCATGCCTGGCTGGCAACCAGCCAGTGGGCCGGCCTGATCCGCGCGCCGTGGCCGTCCTGGAGCCTCAACCGACTGGCCTTCCACCCCGACCTACTCGACCTGGCCGAGCGCTTCCTGGGCTCGGCCGACCTGCGTCTCTATGAGGCAGAGCTTTGGGCCAAGTACGCCGGGGCCGTCGACTACGACCAGCGCCACCACCGCGACTTCGTCAACCACAGCCTCGTCGTGCCCAAGCGCGCCCATCCGGCCACGCAGCTGTTGACGTGGATCCTCCTCTCAGACGTCGGCGACGAGGACGGCCCAACCAAAATCGTTCCGCTATCCGCTGGCGAGAGCGTCCCGTATTGGCCGATCCCCGGGGATCACGACATCACGAACGACCCCCCAGGGGGGATGTTCGCCGAGGAGGAGGCCTCCATGACCGGTCCCGCGGGAACCCTGTTCGCCTTTCGGTCCGATGTGCTTCACCGTGGGTCGCGCATGACCGGCGAGCGATCAGCCCGGTTCGCCTTGCTCGCCGACTACGACGCGTGGGGACCGCGCTGGACAGGCAGGGTCGCCTGGGCCGAGCGCGCGACGCAACCAGGCTGGTCCGAGATCGTCGAGCGGGCGACTCCCCGGGAGCGGTCGGTGTTCGGATGGCCCGCTCCCGGCGACCCGTACTGGGACGAGCAGACCCTGGCCGACACCCAGACGCGCTACCCCGGTGCGGACCTGACGCCCTACCACTGAGGGGACCGCGCAGCCGCGATGGCCGCGAATGGGCATGAACGCGTCCCCCGTGGCCGTAGACGCACGTCGTGCGCGATTCGGGGCGGATACCCGGGCTTGACCCTGGCGGCGCCGAGTTCGGGCCCGATGGCCGCTATTACCTCACGGCGCGCCGTCAGCGGACGATACGGGCGATGCCTGCTGCCCTCGATGCGGAGGGAGACAACCTTCTGCCAGAGGCCAGCGTCCCGTTTCCGCGCGGGTTCGGCTTCGGGGCCGACGGGCGGCTTTACCCCTCCTCGGGAGTCGGGCCGTCCGGAGAAGGCGATAACACCATCGCGGTCTTCGATCGCTCTGGGGCGCTGCTCACGCCTCGCCTGGTGACGGACCGTGAGCTGAGCCCGCTGGACCTGAAGCTCGCTCCCGACGGGAACATCGTGGTGGCCAGCGAATGGCCGCTCGGCGCCGCAGACGCGGTGCCGAGCGTACGCGAATACGACCCGATCACCGGGCAGCTCGTGCGCGTCTTCGCACCAGAACCCTCTGTCGGATTCCGCAGGCCGCGGGGATTGCGTTTCGGGCCAGGTGGCCGCCTGTACTGCGTCGGGGAGGACCACGTCGTAGCCTTCGACTTCCGCACCGGAAGCTTTATAGGCCCGGTCGTGCACCTGACTCGGCTCAACGGACAGGCGCTGGTCCTCTTGCCCGGGTGAACTTCCCGCTTCACTGGTGCCAGATAACCCCGGCCGCCTTACCGTCATCTGAAGCTAATCCATTGGCAAAGCAAAGGTAGATCGCTAGCCTGTGGTCAGCAGTTCAGCTCCGCACTGACCAGGCACGGCTGAGGCGGGCTGTCAGCTGCTGGGGGAGACATGGCGGCAGCTGACGGCCCTGTGCGCGGCGACATCTCGCTGCTCGCGCTGCGGTACGCGGCTGCCGTGCGCGATGGCGACGCCGACCGCACTACGGCGCGCCTGTATCGCTTCAATACCGCCCCGCCGACGCCGGCGCAGGCCCGGCTGCTGGGCGATCCGGTTGCCGCGCGCCAGTTACTGATGGCGGCCGCCGGACTGGACCGGCGCGGGGGAGGCGGCGAGTACACCCTGACCACGGAGCCTGCGACTGGCTGGCTTTACTGGCGCAGCGCGGCCGGCCCCCGGTCCGGCGCAGTGCGTACCCGGACGGCCGGCCGCCCGGCGGCCATGCGCAAGCTGTACATCACCGCGAAACTCGACCACCTGCCGCTGGCACTGAGGGCTGTGTTCCAGACCGCCAGACAGTCCGACATCACCGTCGTGAAGTTCGGCGCCGACTACGCCAACCTGCGCCGGCCGGACCGGATCGTGCTCTACACCCGGGATCGGCAGCAGGCCGAGGAGGTCGGGGCAGCACTGCGGGCCGCGCTGGACGGCATACCGGCTGACATGCTGCCGTTCGCCGAGCGGATAGCCCCGGCGGTCTTCTCGGGTCTGGATCCTCCTCCGCCCCCGGCGACCGCGGCGACCAGGGCCAGCTGGCGCGGCTGGCTCTGCCAGACGATGGCCGAGGCGCTGCATCAGGCTCCGCCGGACAGCGCCGAGCTCGCCGTAGCGGCCGCGATGCAGCACTGCCACCTCCTCGGGCTGGATCCCGCCTCGTGGCGGGTCGATGACGGGTTTTTCGCCGAGCTGCCCGGAGCCGCCTGATGCTGGGCGACGTCATGCTCCGCCTGAATCCGGCAGTGCAGCTAGTCCCGCGCCAGGAGTGGCCGCGCGCGCTGCAGCGCAGTCATGGCGAGCAGTGGACGGCAGCCATCAGCGCACCCGGCCTGCGGACCACCAGCCGCCTGATTGACGAGCCGGCCCGCAGGCTGCTTGCCCAGTTCAGCGAGCCAGCCGCCGTGACTGCCGCGGTGCTGGCGACGGCCAGGGACCAGGACATCGACCCGGTCGCGACGCTGGAGTCAGCGGTTCCGCTACTTGAGGCGCTGCTGCGGTCGCAGCTTCTCATCCGCGCCGACGCCCCCATCGCCGTGCCGCCGGGCGGCGGGCTGGCAGAACCAGGCTCGCTGCTGTCGGGCTGGGAGGTACTCCGGCCGCTGCATGCGCTCGCGGACACCAGCGTTTACCTCGTCAGCCGTGGCGGGCAGCAGGCCATACTCAAGATAGTCAGCGCGCAGGCCAGCTGGCAGAAGGCCGCCATCCGCAATGAGCTGGCGGCGCTGCAGGAGATCAGCCACCCGGCGGTACCCGCAGTCATCGATGGCGACGCTGATGCCAGCGCCCCCTACCTGATACTCCAGCTGCGCCCCGGGAGCCATTGCACCGAAGCTGCAGCCAGCCTGCGGCGCCTGGGCATGCCGCTGTCTCGTGCCAGGCTGCTGGAGCTGCTGGCCCGGATCACGGAAATCTATGCCGAGCTGCACGGTCTCGGAGTCATCCACGGAGATGTACAGCCGCGCAACGTGCTCGCTGACGCCGACACTCTCGAGGTCAGCGTGCTGGACTTCGGGTTCGCGCGGCGCGCCGACGGCACCGCATTCGGCGCGGGCGGCGCGCCTCAGGGTGGCGTGGACTGCTACCGCGCGCCTGAACTGTGGCGGGTTCGCGGCGCATTCCGACCGGCGACCGCCGCGAGCGAGCAGTACGCGGTCGGCTGCCTGTGCTTCGAGCTGGCTACCGGCGCGTTCCCGCTGGACCGCTCGGTGAGTGCCAGCGCGTTCCGCGGCACGGTAGCAACGGCTCCGCCCCGCGAGTTTGATTCCGTCGGCACCCGCGGCTGGGCTGACCTTGAGGCCGCCCTTGCCCCCGCGCTCGCGAAGAACCCGGCTGACCGGCACGACAGCATGGCCGGGCTTGCCGGTGCCGTCGGCACGATCTGGCGGCGGGCCGCAGCCAGCGAGCCCGCGCGGGTCCGCAGGCCGATAGCCGATGCGGCGGCCGCGCTGACCGGCGACATGGTGGCTGACCACCTGTGCCCGCCCACTGCCAGCCTCAACTACGGCGCTGCCGGCGTTGCCTTCGGGTGGTACCGGATGGCGCAGGCCGCGCAGGACGGCGCCCTGCTGGCCTGCGCTCACGCCCTGGCGCGCCGCGCGACCGCGCTGGCACCCGGGCCGGACGCCTTCACCAGTTCCCTCATCGGCATTACGCCTGAAACGGTAGGCACCGCCAGCCTGTACCACTCGGCGCTGGGCGTTCACCTGGCGGAGGCCATCATCGCGAGCGCGTCCGGCGAACGCTGGCAGCCCGCGCTGGACAGGATGCTGGACGGTCTCCTGCCCCAGGACGACCGGCTTGACCTGGCCACCGGCCGTGCCGGGCAGCTCCTTGCGTGCGCGCACGCGCTGGCCGCGCTCCCGGCGCAGGGCGCGGCACTGGACAGGATCCGGCGGGCAGGCGACACCGCGCTTGACGGCCTGTGGGCGCGCCCCTGGCGGCTGAGCGATCCGGTGCCCGGATGTGATGTGGCCTATGTCGGCGTGGCCCACGGCTGGGCGGGCTTGCTGTTCGCCACCTTCACCTGGTGCCGGCTGCGGGAGCGGGACCTTCCCGCGGCCGCGCGGCCGCTGCTGGCCGAACTGGTGGAGCAGGCCCGGCCGGGCACTGGCCGCGCCGAAGCGCACTGGCCGCGGATAGCGGGCCCGGAGTTGCACGGCACGGATAGCCCGTGGCCGGGATGGTGTCATGGCTCAGCCGGCCACGCTCTGCTGCTCTGCGAGGTCAGTCGCATCCTCGGTCCCGGCTACCTGGAGCTTGCCGGGCGAGCCGCGCGCCACGCCGCGCGGACGGCCGGCCGGAACGCCAGCCTGTGCTGCGGCAGCAGCGGCGTGGCCTACGCGCTGATCGCGCTGTACCGGGCCACCGCCGCCGAGTCGTGGCTGCGCCTGGCGGATCAGCTGGCGAGCCGGGCGGCGCAGCGTCATCAGGCCGAGCCGTTCGCCGCCAACAGCCTCTACAAGGGGGCTTTCGCGCTGGAGGTCCTTGCCGCGGACCTGCGCGCGCCGGCATCAGCAGTCATGCCGATGTTCGAGGTCGAGCGGTGGCACGCGCCGCCGCGGGATCGGTACAGGTAAGGAGCCGTCCGTGTTCGAGATGCAAGAGCTCATGGTGACAGTCCAGCCGCGGTCCGAAGCTGCGGCTGCCGGAAGCGGACCGGATCCGCGCGCCGAGGGCGGCGACGCTCACGCCGCCGCGAATGCGGAGCCCGGCGAGGTCTGCGACGACGTCAGCGGCTGCGACGCGAGCGGCTGTGACGACAGTGGCTGCGGCGACGGCGGCAGCGGCTGCGATGGGCTCAGCGCGTGCGGCGACGCCATCAGCTTCTGCGACTTCCCGAGCGCGTGCGCGGCGGACAGCTGTGCCGACAGCGGCTGCCCGTCCGACAGCAGCTGCCCCGCGGGCCCGACCTTCTGCACTCCCGATAGCTGTGCCAACGACAGCGTCTGCCAGACGTCGGCCAGCACGTGCATCGGCCGCAGCACCATCTGCCCGGTGGGGGACAGCACCTGCGGGGCCGATAGCTGCCTGACCGCCGTGAGCATCTGCCCGGGTGCGAGCCACTGCCCGGAGGACAGCAGGTGCCTGCACGAGAGCATCTGCGCGCTCGACAGCGTCTGCGCGCACGAGAGCTGCAGCGCGAGCCTCTGCCAGGCGCCCAGCGAGTGCGCGGCAAGCGCGTGCGACGAGAGCACGGAGAAGCAGGACGCGCCGCCGCAGGACGTGTTCGACCTCAGCGAGCTGAAGGCGTCGCTGCTGCGGCAGCTGGCGGCCGGCTGAGGCGGCGCAATCGGGCGCCGGCCGCTGCCAGCGCCTCCATGATCTAGGCCGCCGCGCTGGCGATGACCTCGGCGGCGGCGCGCTCACCGGAGCGCAGCGCGCCTTCCATCAGGCCGGCCCACGCTCCGGCGGTGTGCTCCCCGGCGAAATGGACCCGGCCGGCGGGTGCTGCGATGAGATCGTCGTCCCCGTCGGCCACGGTGGTGGTGTGCGCGGTGTACGACGCGCCTGCCCACGGGTCATCGTTCCAGGTCGTCAGCAAGGCCCGGCCAGTATCGACTGGCAGCTCGGGCCGGAGCGCCGCCACGCGGGCCGCCCACGTCGCAGGGCCGCGGGCCACGGCCAGCGCCGCCAGGCCTTCCTCGGTGCCGCCGAACGCATGCACGACCGGCTGGACCTGGCCCGATCCGTCAGTCGCGGTCCAGGTCCAGAATCGCTCCGGCACGCTGTGCACGGCGGAGGCAGCGGCAGGCCCGGTCAGCGGCACGTGCAGCTTCGCGTTGTGCGCCAGCCCGGCGCGGCGCCAGGCCGACTGGTAGCTGTCCGGCAGCGGAGGCGAGAACGGCAGGGTCCGCAGCACAGGCAGCGGCACGGCGACGATGACGGCATCGCCGGTCACCTCGGCGTCGCTGGTGAGCACCCGGACTCCGTCCCGGTCATGCTCGACAGCCCGGACCGGACTCCGCAGCCAGACTGACTCGCCGAGCCGTCCGGCCAGCCGCTGCGCCAGCAGCCCGTTGCCGCCTGCTACCCGCCAGCACGGCCGCGGCCCGAAGCCAGCCGTCAGGTCCGCGATCGCCGCGGCGGCGAGAGATCCGGCGGCCACGCCGTTGGTCAGCTCGGCGCGAGACACGAAGGCGGCCAGTGCAGCCGGCGGGCCCTGCCATCCGGCTGCCACCTCGGCCAGGGACGTGCCCGGTGCGGCCGTGGCCGCCGCGCGCGCGAGGACCTCGGCACATGCGGCCATGTCGTGCTGCGTGGTCTGTCCGCCGCCACGCGGCACCCGCTCGTAATAGGACATGGTCGTGTCCGCCAGAGTCAGGCCCACCTCGCGGAGAACTGCTCGCATCAGGTCGTAGCCATCCAGGACGAACTCGCCGCCCCGTTCGACGACAGTGCGCGGGTCGCCGGGCGCGAGCGCCTGCGACCAGACCCGGCCGCCGACCCGCTCCCGTGCCTCCAGGACGACCACCTGGTGACCGGCCCTGGCCACCCGGTACGCAGCAAGCAGGCCGGCGAACCCGGCCCCGGCCACCACGACCCGCACACTCACTCCCGTCCGCGGTCAGCCCCGGAGAGCGCACCATGTTCCTGATCGTGACGCCCTGCGGCCCGCTCATCCGTCCGCGGGCACCATCTTGCCGCGTATGCCACGGGGCATACGCGGCGGCCTGAAGTGTGGTCTCGCGGCAGATGCCGGCCGCGGGCCCGGCTCGTAGCGTTGTGACTGCCAGGAATCACCGGCGCATAGCGCGACACCTGGCGTCAGCACCGCGACGCGGATCTGCAGGTCGGGGATCCCTCGGGGCCGCCAGCAAGCAGACCGGAGAAGTCAATGGATCATGCTGCCCGAATGCGCCAGCGCGTGCTGGCCCTGTTCCTGCCCGTGGCCGCCGTGCTGTACGTCAGTGCCGAGGCCGTCGATCCCAGGGGCACCGACAGGATCATCCAGACCAAGGCGGCCGCGCTGCAGGTGCTGCCCATCGCCGCGCAGCACGCGGCTCAGCTGTACGTTTCCGGCTCCCTCTCGCTGCTGGCGCTCGGGGCGCTCGCTGTCGCCTACGGGGCAATTGCGACCCTCGTCAGAGGCCGCGGCGCGGTGCTGGCCACGGTGGCGGCGCTGCTCGGCGGAATCGGTGCCTTCTGCGGCGCCCTGGTCAACGTCCTGGTCGGCGTCAACGTCGCCGCCGCCGCGACAGCGCACCTGACGCACGAGGCGGCCGCCCGGTTCCTGGTGACCACCTTCAATTCCGGCTTCGAGCAGGTGTTCTCGGCCGTGTATTTTGCCGGAATCGTCCTCGCCCCGGTCCTGATGGGAATTGCCCTGTGGCGCAGCCGGAGCGTGCCGCGCTGGCTGGCGGTGCTGTTCGTGGCCGGACTTGAGCTCGCTCAGCAGGTGCCGTCTGCCGGGCCAGTCCGCGTGATCGCGCTCATGCTGCCGTTTGCGGTGGTCATGGTGCTGCTGGGCGCCCGGGTGTGGCAGGCGGCTGCCCGGCCGTCCGGGGACGTGACCGCCGCTGCCGAGGAGATAGCGGCGGCCGCCAGGTGACGGCGCGGTGTCACGGCGCGTGAACTGCGAGGATGATGAAAGCGTGTCCTTCTGGAAGGCGGCCGTGAACCCGAGAACGCGGCCGGCCCGCGCCTGGGCTCTCGACGCCGGCTGCGCCGTCGTCGCGGGCGCGGCGTCGCTGGCGCACTTCTCGTTCGGCCAGGACACGCCGGCAGCCCACCTGTCGCTGGCGGCGGCACTGCTGGTCGCCGTCGCCACCGCGGCAGCGCTGCCGTTTCGCCGGGTGTGGCCGGGCCCGGTGTTTGCCTGGACCCTGCTGGCCGCCGCCGTCCTGGCGCAGTGGCCGGATCACGGCGCGCTGTTCCCGGTCGCCCTGGCAGTCAGCCTGTACACCGTGGCGACCATGATGCGACGCGCGGAGGCAGTGACCGCGGCGGTGCTCGTGGCGGGCGTCATGCTCCTGGTGATCGCGGAAGACGGCACGCGGCACTGGGCGGTGGCAATCTCGGACGCCGCCGGTTACGCGACCGCCGTCCTCATTGTCGGCCTCTACGTGGGCACGCGCCGGGCGTACCTTGCCGAGCTGCGCGACCGGGCGGTCCGGCTGGAGCGCGAGCGTGATCAGGCCAGCGCACTGGCCGCAGCGGAGGAACGCGCCCGGATCGCCCGCGAGATGCACGACAGCGTGGCCCACCACCTCACCGTCATCGTGGCGCTCTCCGATGGCGCACTCCGAGCCGTCACCCGCGCTCCGGCCGAGGCCGTGGACGCCATCCGGGACGTGTCTGGCACCGCGCGGCAGGCGCTCGCCGAGACGCGCCGCCTGCTCGGCGTGCTGAGAACCGGCCCCGGGCAGGGATCGCTGCAGCCGCTGCCCGGCCTAGGCGACCTGGACGATCTGATCGGCCGGGTCCGGGCCGCGGGCCTGCCGGTGCTGTACGAGCTCAGCGGCACCGGAGCGGACCTGCCGGCCGCGCTCCAGCTTGCCGTGTTCCGGCTCATCCAGGAGGCGCTGACCAACACCATGAAGCACGCCGGCCCGGGTGTCAGCGCAGCCGTCCGGCTTCAGCTCACGCCGGCCGAGGTGCGCGTGGACGTGGAGGACGACGGCGCCGCCGGCGAGATCCGCACGGCCGCCGCCGGAGCCGGAGGCGGCGGCCTGACCGGGATGCGCGAGCGGATCGGCGCGTTCGGGGGCGACCTCGACTTCGGCCCGCGCCGTCCCTGCGGCTGGCGGGTCACGGCCCGGCTGTATCCCGACGCGGCGGCAGCGTCGTGATCACCGTCCTGCTGGCGGATGACCATGCCCTGATCAGGAAAGGCTTCCGGCTGATTCTGGAGGGCGAGCCTGACATCCGGGTCACCGGGGAGGCCAGCGACGGGACGACGGCGGTCTCGATGGCCACCGCGCTGCGCCCCGATGTCGTGCTGATGGACGTGCGGATGCCCGGCCGGGACGGGATCGCGGCCACGCGCGAGATCGCTGATGCCGGGCTGCCGACGAAGGTGCTGATCCTGACCACGTTCGACCTGGACGACTACGTCTACGCCGGGCTGCGCGCGGGCGCGAGCGGCTTCCTGCTCAAGGACACCCAGCCCGACGACCTGGTGGCCGCGATCCGCACGGTCGCGTCCGGCGATGCCGTCCTCGCCCCCGGCGCGACCAGGCGCCTGATCCGCGAGTTCGCCCGGCAGCCCGAGCCGCCCGGCGACGGTCGCGCTGACCAGATACGCACCGCTCTGACCAGCCGGGAGCAGGACGTGCTCGCCCTGGTCGCGGGCGGCCTGTCCAACAGCGAGATCGCCGCCCGGCTGCACCTGTCCGCCGGAACTGTCAAGGTTCACGTCGGCCGGATCCTGGCCAAGCTCGGCCTGCGCGACCGCGTTCAGGCTGTCGTGCTTGCCTACGAGTCCGCGCTGATCACCCCCGGCGCGCACCCGCAGGATCCGCCCTCGCAGCGACCGCAGTGACCGCAGTGAGTCCGGTAACTGCTCGGCGGGGGATGACCGGAAGAGCGGGACGGTTCTGTGCTACTTCCCGTCCGGCGGGAACCTGCCGGTCATCCAGCTGACAACCGCGTCCGTTCCCTCCGCGACCCGCTGCCCGCCCGCGGCTCCGTCGCGGATCGGCTTGCCGTAGTGGTCGGCGTGGCGGACCACGACCAGGGTCTTGTCTGCGGCAGCGGACGCGTCCACGATCGCGCGGGCGTCCTGCATCCGGGTGTACACGTCGCCGGCGTAGTGCACGACGAGCGTCGGCTCCGTGACCCCGGCCAGTGACCGGGTGGTGTCAGCGTGCGAGGACAGCCCGCTCCAGGTGCTCAGCCAGGCGCGCGGCGTGAGATAGCGCGCGAAACCTACCCCGGACCAGTTCTGCAGGTCCGGGCGCGGGTGGCCGTCGTGGCCGCCGGCGATCCTGTCGTCGGGATCGATCGACAAGTCGAGCATGGCCGGGTCCGCCGTCGTGCGGTAGATGGTCAGGTACGGCACCTGCGTGGCCCGCCGCTCCAGGTTCAGCCGTGCCCCGAGTGGCGCGGCGTCGCCGAGCGCCGCTGCCGCTGCCGCTGCGGTGGCCTGGGCGCGGATCGCGGCGCGGGCAAGCTCGTCGAGCCGCCGGACGCGGCGGGCCTGGCCCTCCCGGTAGCGCTCAAGGAAGGCCCGGTCATAGCGGACCGTGCCCGGCGGGAGCACGAAGCCGTTCGCGGGGTCGTACATGTCCAGATCGGGATTGACTCCGAACGGATCGTGCTCGTCGGTGACGGACGGGTCGAGCATGTCCATCAGCACCCGGCCCTCGCCGACATGGATGCCGATCAGTGCCAGTCCGTCGGCCGCGGGCAGGCTGGCCGTGCGCAGGGCGGCCTCGGTGTAGGGCTCGGGGGCGAGCCTCGCGGCGGGAGCGGTCGTCGCCTGGCTCTGGTACAGCGCTGCCAGCGATCCGCCGCCGCTGTTGCCCAGCAGCACCACCTGGTCGCAGCCTGCCTCGCGGAGGAACTGGACACCCGCCGCGACATCGAGCAGGACTTCCTCGTGGACGGTGTCGACGTCGTTGTTGACCGACCGGCCACCGCGGCCAAGGACCAGGTAACCCGCGGCAGCCAGCGGGCCGATGTTGTAGTTGTGCGACTGGTCAGTCCGCGGGTGCATCAGGTGCACGCCGACCCGGGGGCGCGTCCCCTTCCGCCGGTACACGATGCCGCGCGACGGGGCACCGTCGGCGCTGACGAGATTGACCGGCTCGTACTCGAGACCAGGCGGGAGGGCGGACAGCGGGACGTTCGCCCCGCGCGGCGGGTGCTGACCAAGCACGGACGGCGCCTCCTAACGGGCGCGACCGCCGGCCGGGAGTCGCATCGATCGCGCTGCCGTGACTCTAAACGGGCCGCCGGCCAGCCTCCGCTCCGCCCCCCGGCCCGGAGAGCGCGGGCCGGTTGACATCAGGTAACGCCGGCATAGGCTGCGGAACGTGCTGTTCTACCACCGGCAGGGGAGCGTCCCCCCCAAGCGCTATACGGTCCTGCGTGGCGGCCCGGACGGTATCTACCACGAGGAACTGCTCAGCACCGAGGGCTTTACCGGCGCCTCGTCGACGCTGTACCGGCTGCACCCGCCGACCCGGATCACGAGGGTCGAGGAGCTGGCCGTGCCCGAGCAGAAGACCTACCAGGGCCCGGCGGACAACATGCTGTTCCGCCCCGACCGGATCGCGGCTTCGGGCGACATCTACAGCGCCAGGGTCCCGCTGTTCGCGAATGCCGATGTCACGTACTCGGTCTGCCGGCCGGACGCAGCCACGGACGGCTTCTACCGCAACGGAAGCTCCGACGAGGTGATGTTCGTCGTGGCCGGCTCGGGCAGGGTGCAGACTGCGTTCGGCGACCTGGACTACCGAGAGCGCGATCTGGTCGTGATCCCGCGCGGGATCACGTTCCGCTGGCTGCCCGATGCGGGACCGCAGGAACTCGTCGTGCTTGAGACGGACGCACCGGTCGGGCCGCCGCCCCGGTACCGCAGTACCTGCGGCCAGCTGCTCGACAGCGCGCCGTACCACGAGCGCGATATCCGCACGCCCAGGCTGCCCGACCCGGTGGATGAGGCCGGGGAGTTCGGCGTGCTGGTCAAGGCCGGCGGCCGGGCCGGGCGGTACCTGTTCGACCGGCATCCATTCGACGCGATCGGCTGGGACGGGTACCTGTACCCGTACGCGTTCAGTGTCGATGACTACGAGCCGATCAGCGGCCGGGTGCACCCGCTGCCCGACCAGTACCAGATCTTCGGCTCACGGGGCGTGGCGATCTGCATCATGATGCCGCATCCCAATTCCACTGATCCGGACGCGAATCCCGCGCAGGCGCACCACATGAACCTGGACTACGACGAGCTGATGTACCGGTTCGCCCGGACGGGAGTGCAAGGACCGCTGGCCCGCTCCGTCACCTTCCATCCGCGCAGCCTCGCCCACGGTCCCAAGCCCGGCTACGAGAGCATGCCGGTCGAGCCCGTTCTCGACATGTGGGCGTTCATGGTCGACACGGTGCTACCGCTTGACGTCACTGTCAGCGCACTCGACGTCCGGGATGAGTCCTACCGCAGCATGTGGCTCTAGGCCGGCTCGGCGGCCTCGCCGTCAGGACTGGCGACGACGAGGGTGTAGCCGTCCGGATCGGTCAGCCAGATCTCCCGGTGCGCAGGCCCGCCCATCCCGCCCTCCGGCGGGTTGTGCAGTGTCGGCAGCACGATGCCGGCGCCGAGCTCGGCCGCCCGCTCCACGACTGCGTCGAAGTCGGCGGTCTCACCGAACCACAGCAGCACGCCGTTCCCGAGATCGCGGCCCGGGTCGCCGATGGTGCCGTGCTGATGGTCGGACTCGAACCGGTGCAGCTGAAGCACGAGGGTGTCGCCGGCGAGCAGGCGCTCGTAGGTCGGGCCGCCGTGGTCGCTGCGCAGCCCCAGCAGGTACTGGTACCACTGGCTGGACGCCTCGACGTCGCGGACGGCGATGAGCGGCTGGGCCTGTGCCGGACGGCGGACTGGCACGGCCACGCCGATCCGGTTGCCGGCCGGGTCGTCGCACTCGACGAGGTAGCGCTCGCCGTGGTCGAGCTCAGGCCGCCCGGCGACCCGACCGCCATGCGCGGTGATCCGGTCCAGTAGCGGGAAGAGCTGGTCGGCCACCAGCCACACCACGGGCCCCGTGCCGCCCGCAGCGGGCGCGCGCCCGGCTGTCCACTCGCCGATGATGCCGGGTGCCTCGAAGCTGGCGGCTGACTGGTCAGCAGACCAGCCGAAGACCGCCTCGTAAAACATGGCCGACGCGGCGACGTCGACGGCAGGCAGCTGCAGGTAGACCGCCTGGCCGTGGACCGGGTGCGGTCCGGTCAGCCAGGCCTTTCCGTCACTCATGTGCTGGCTCTCCTTCTGCTCGGGCGAGACCCCGGGGCTGCTGCCTCATCCGGCACCAGCAGGTGCCGCAGGGACAGGGCGATCCAGTCGCGGTAGCGGGCGGTCGTCCAGTCGCGCTGGCGGGTGAGCCGGTCGAACAGAGCCGGCTCCATGAGCGCGAACACGGTATCGGTGGCCATCTCGCCGGTGATCCCGGGCCGCAGCGGCGCGATGACGGCGAGCTGCCCGACGATCCAGGCCGCCATCGTGGCCCGCTGCGCGCTCATCTGCCGGGCGAGGCCGGCCAGCTCGGGGTCGGACGCGGCCCCCTCGAACACCGACAGAACCAGGCCGGCCGAGCGCTGCTGTGCCGCGGCGATCACGCCGGAGACCGTGGCCAGCAGGCTCTCCGGGTCTGCCGCGGCGCGGGCCTGCGCGGCCCAGTCCCGGTCCAGCATCGGGACCGGCTCGTCGTCACCGGCGATGGCTACGTCGATCGAAGCCTTGAGCAGGCGGGCCTTCGTCCCGAACAGTGCCTCGACCGTCGGCACTGATACGCCGGCCTGCGAGGCGACCGCCCGCATCGTGGCCCCGCCATAGCCCAGCCGGGCGAACAGCATAGTAGCTGCCTGCAGCACCCGGCCGCGGGTCGCGCGGGACTGCGCCGCCCGCAGGGCGGAACGGTAGGGCCTGGCCGGTGCCATGGTCATGCGGGTCAGTATTGACTATGGGGTCACCATAGTCAATCTAGGGTGCGGCGCGGAGCGTTTAGGACGCTCCGCCGGGGCATCAGTAAGGGGATGACTCGTGCCAACCGGGTACCCGCGCTCCTGATAGCTGCGCTCGCGGCTGCCGGAATGCTCACGCTGGCGGCGTGCGGCGCGTCGGCGACGACGAACTCGGCAGGCTCGCCGAGCCCGGCCGCGACCACGCCGGCGGCCAGCACACCCGCCGCTACTCCGTCGGTGTCCTGCGCGCGGATCACGTCCCTGCGAGCCTCGGTGACGAGCCTGTTCGGCACCCGGGTGAGCCAGCAGACGGCGGGCAAGATCTCGGCCGACCTGACCAACATCCGGACTCAGTTCACGGCCCTGACCAAGCAGGTCAGCGGCCTGTCCGCGGAGAGCAGCGCTGTCAGCGGGCTGCTCAAGGCCCTCGGGACCGACGCGCAGGATCTGGCCAGCCATCCCACGGCTGCGAATGAGGCGACCCTGTCGTCCGCGATCAGCAGCCTGAAAGCGCTCGGCGCCCCGCTGCTCGCCGAGCTGAAGACATCCTGCCCGGGGTCGTGACCGGCCAGCAGGAGGCGAGCGCGTGCCTCGCCCGGCGAGCGGAATACTGAGGGCATGTCAGTGACCCGCATTGCCGTGCTTGATGACTACCAGCGCCGGGCGGCCGGCTACGCGGACTGGGGGGCGCTCGGCCCGGACGCCGAGGTCGTGTTCTTCGCCGAGCCGATCCCGTCCGCCGCCCTGCCGGCGACACTCGCCGACTTCGACATCCTGGTGCTGATGCGCGAGCGGACGGCCTTCCCCCGCGCCGTGCTCGAGGCTCTCCCGCGCCTGAAGCTCCTCGTCACGACCGGCATGCGGAACGCCTCGGTCGACGCGGCCTGCCTGAGCGAACGCGGCGTGCTCTACTGCGGCACCGGGGGCGGAAGCGCGGCGGGCAGACCAGGCATCCCGGGCACGGCCGAGATCGCCTGGGCCCTCATCCTCGCGACCACCAAGCGCGTCACCATCGAGGACCGGGCCATCCGCGCCGGGCACTGGCAGACCGGGCTGCCCGTCGGCCTCGCCGGGGCGACTCTCGGCCTGGCCGGTCTCGGCAACCTTGGCTCGGCGATGGTCGGCCCGGCCCGCGCGTTCGGGATGGACGTCATCGCCTGGAGCCCCAACCTCACAGCGGAACGGGCCAGCGAGCGGGGCGTGCGCGCGGTCGCCAAGGCGGACCTGCTCTCCGGATCCGACGTGCTGTCGGTCCACCTGGTACTGAGTGACCGGACCCGCGGCCTGTTCCAGGCTGCTGACCTGGCGCTCATGAAGCGGTCGGCCGTGCTCATCAATACCTCGCGCGGCCCGATCGTCGATGAGCAGGCGCTGATCGGGGCGCTGCGGAACGACGTGATCGCCGGAGCCGGCCTTGATGTCTACGGCACCGAGCCGCTGCCGGCGGGCAGCGAGCTTACGACGCTGGGCAACGTCGTGCTGCTGCCGCACCTGGGCTACGTCACCGAGCCGAACCTCCGGCAGATGTACGGCCAGGCCGTCGAGGACATCGCGGGCTTCCTGGCCGGCTCGCCGGTCCGTGTCCTGTGAGCCTGGCTACGGATGCCGGGCGCGAAGGAACAGCGAGACGCCGGGAAGCGACCGGACCGGCAGGTAGCGCTCGGCCCTGATGACCGCGGTCAGCGCCGCGTTCACCGGCGGTGCGACCTCGTTCAGGTCGCTGCCCGTGGAGGACTTGCGCCGCAGCGCCACGACCGGGCGCAGCAGCACGTTCCAGCTCCACACCTCGTCCACGGTCAGGCCGGCCTTCTGGATAACGTTGACCAGCTCAGGCCGGGTATAGCGGCGCACATGGCCGACCTCATCGTCGTGAGCTGACCAGAGCGCCATGTCGCAGGGCACCGCGATCAGCGCCGTCCCGCCCGGCTTGAGCACCCGGGCGATCTCCCCGGCGGCGAGGTAGTCCTCGTCGATGTGCTCGAGGATGTCGAACGCCGTGACCAGGCCGCAGCTGTCGGACTTCAGCGGCAGGTCCCGCGCGTCGGCCCGGATCGCACTGATCCCGCGTGCCTTGGCGACGTCGGCGACCGAGTCGGAGTACTCCAGCGCGAGCGCGCGCCAGCCGTGCTCCTGCAGGACCCGGGTGTTGCCGCCGCCGGCCGCGCCGATGTCGAGCGCCTGCCCGGTTGCGGGCAGCCGCCGCAGTTCGCGGGCGAGGATAGCGCGGCGCTCCTTGTACCACCAGTGGCGGTCCTCAAGGGAAGTGAGGAGCTGGAGCTCGGCGGGTTTCATGGCCTCTTTCTTACCAAACCGGACGGGGTAGTCAGGGCAGCCTGACCAGATCGAGACCGGGCGATGGCTGCCGGACTGCTCACTGTGCCGCAGGTCACATTACTGCGCCCGCAACCGGGTGCTGGCAGGGGCATCGGGCCGCAGCCTGGCGGCGTGCTGAAGAATGCCGGAATGGCCACCACCTTCCGCCCCGAGCCACGGGAAGGCCGGGTGTTCGCGACCCGCCGGATCGTCCGCAGCACCGACGTCGTCCCGTCCGGCCGGCTCCGGCTGGACTCGCTGGCCCGGTACCTGCAGACGGCGGCTGAGGATGACGTGGCCGACTCGGGCCTGACCGAGCCCGTGGTCTGGCTGGTCCGCCGCTGCGAGCTGCGCATCCGGGCGCTGCCCTCGATGGGGGAGCGGCTGGCGGTCAGGACCTTCTGCTCGGGCACCGGGCCGCGCTGGGCGGAGCGGACCACGACGGTATCGGGCCCGGACGGTGACCTGGTGCAGGCCAGCGCGGTCTGGGCAGCGGTCAGCCGCGCCGACGGCCGGCCGGTGCCGCTGTCGGAGGGGTTCAGCCGCATCTACGGGCCGTCCGCAGGCGATCATGTGGTGTCCGTGCGGCTGAGCCATCCGCGTCCCGGCCGGGCTCCTCAGGACGGGAACGAGGCCGCCTCCGGTCCGCCGCCCAGAGACTGGCCGCTGCGTGCGACGGACTTCGACACGGCCGGGCACGTCAACAACGCGGTCCACTGGGCGGCAGCGGAAGACGAGCTGGCGGACGCCGGCTGGCTGCCGTCGCGCGCCGAGATCGAGTACCACCGCGCCATCGAGCCCGGCTGCAGGCCTCAGCTGATCACGGCCAGGCACGACACCGGGACGTCCCTGTGGCTGCGGGATTCCGGGCGGCTGCGGGATTCCGGGCGGCTGCTGGCCTCGGTCCGGCTCATGAGGTAAACGCCGGCAGGAGGGACCGGGGGGCTCCGGTCCCTCCCGCTGAGGTTACGAGCAGCCGCTACTGGGCCGGCAGCGGCTCGTTCACCGCCGGCGGCACCGGGAACGGGTTGTCATTAACCTGCGCCTGCGCCCGCAGCAGCCGGCTCTCGGTGACAGCCAGCCCGAGCTCCCCGTTCCCTGAGTAGCCGGGCGACCTGCTGCCGAACCGGAACGCCGAGGTCAGGTCACCGCAGGTCTGCCGCCGCCAGGCGCTGATGTTGGGCTCGGGCACGCCGAACCTGGCCTCGATGAACCGGATCAGCGAGGTGTGGTCGAACACCTCCGAGCAGACGAAACCGCCCGCCGTCCACGGCGACACGATCGTCGTGGGCGTGCGGAAGCCGAGGCCGATGTTGGTGCCGTCGACGAACTCGGCGGCCGTCCCGGCCGGTGCCACCGGCGGCGGCACATGGTCGAACATCCCGTCGTTCTCGTCGTAGCAGAGCACGAACGCGGTCTTGGCCCAGACGTCGGGGTTGGAGGCGATGGCGTCCAGCTTCTGCGCGATGTATTCGGCGCCGGCTGCCGGGAAGTAGTCCGGGTGCTCGGTCTGCGCGGTGGGCGCCACCAGCCAGGACACCTGCGGCAGCCGGTCGTTGCGCGCGTCCAGCTCGAACGCGCCCGCCGGGCCCTTGTACATTCCCTTCTGCCACAGCGGCGACGACGTCGGCGCGTAGCCGTACTGCCTGAACCAGGCCAGTGCGTTGTCGTCGTAGTTGTCCTCCTCCTGGTACACCTTCCAGCTGATGCCGGCCGCCTCAAGCCGCTCCGGGTACGTCGTCCAGGACAGGATGATGTTGTTGAACGCGGGAGTGTTGTCGATGATCGGCCCGCCGCCGGTGCCGTCCGGGTCGATCATGCCGGTCCACATGTAGAGCCGGTTCGGGTTGGTCGGGCCGAGCACTGAGCAGTGGTAGTTGTCGCAGATGGTGAAGGCCTCGGCCAGGGCCCAGTGGAACGGGATGTCCCGCTGCCAGTAGTAGCCCATGGTGTACTCCCCCTTGGCGGCGACCCACTGGTCCATCTTGCCGTTGTCCCAGGCCTGGTGCTGGGTCGGCCAGCTGTGGTCGGTGCCGGGCGTGGCCTGCGCGCTGGTGGCGAAGGTGTCGTAGTGGAATGGCAGCAGGTAGCCCTGCGCATGGGAGGGGTCGGGCTGGTAGAAGACCGGGTTCCCGGTGGGCAGCGTGATAGCCGTCGGGTCGCGGAAGCCGCGCACGCCCGGCATCGTGCCGAAGTAGTGGTCGAAGCTCCGGTTCTCCTGCATCAGGATCACGATGTGCTCGATGTCGTAGATGCTGCCGCCCGAGGTCCCCGCGCTGCGCAGCGTCGAGGCCATCGCCTTGCTCAGGCTCGCAGGCAGGATCGTCGCCCCGGCAGCTGCTCCGGTCAGGGCCGTCGCGCTGGCAATCAGCGAGCGACGGCTGACGATCAGCCCCGGGTTGCGCCCGTTCCCGTTCGCATGGGTCGTGACCTTGCCCGTGGTCGGCGCGCCCGTGGTCAGCGCCCCCGTGGGCAGCACCACTGCAGTCGCGCCAGCCTGCTGCCGCTCGCGACGGCGCGCGGTGACGGCGATCGCCATGATGGCGGCCAGCAGTGCAGCGGCGAGCCCGGCCGGCAGCCACGGGAGCCGGCTGCCGCCCGGCGGCGGGACCGCGGCCGCGGTGGCTGCTGAGCCAGGCGCGGGGGAGTACTCGACCACCCTGCCGTTGCCGCTGTCGGCCACGTAGACCGTGCCGGCCGCGGTCACCGCGATGCCCTGCGGGAACTCCAGGTCCTCGCCGCCCTGCCCGGCGTTCGCCTGCAGGCCGAACTCGGTGTAGGAGCTGCCGTCAGGGTTGAGGACGGTGACGAGTCCGTAGTCCTCGTTCACCACGTAGATGCGGCCGGCCGGCCCGATGGCGATGCCCGAGGTGTTGGAGAACGCGCCGTAGCTGGCCTGAGTGCTGCCGAAGTACTGCAGGTTCGTGCCGTCAGGGGCGAACTCGTAGACCGCGTTGCCGTCCGCGTAACTCGGGCTCGACACCCACAGGTTGCCGGCCGTGTCGATAGCGAGCGCGTCCGGCGTGGCGACGGGGATCTGCGCCTCGTACGTGCCGCGGGCGGAGAATTCCTCGATCCGGTTGTTGTCCTGATCAGCGACCCACACGTCGCCGCTGGCGTCGAAGGCGAGTCCCTGCGGATCGTCGAGCTGCCCGTTGCCGGACCCGCTCGAGCCGAACGCCGTCAGCTTGCGGCCGGACGGCGAGAACTCAGTGATCTGGTCGTGGCCGGTGTCCGCCACCCAGACGTCGCCGGCCGCGTCCACCGCGACGCCGTCCGGATGCAGCAGCGTGCCCCGGCCGACGGATCCGAGGTAGCGGCCCGACGAGCTGAACTGCCTGACCACGCTGGCGCCCCGGTCGGCTACCCAGATGCTGTGGTCGGGTGCGACCGCGACGCCGAACGGATCGGCGAGCTGGCCGGCGCCCTGCTGCCCGATGACGCCCGCGAAGCGCGGCGCGGGGGCGGGGCTGGACGGCGTCACCGTGAACGTGACCGGGCCGGCCAGCTCGCTGTAGCCGTTGTCGTAGAACAGGTACGCGACGTAGGAGCCGACGCCGTACAGGCCGGTGCTGGAGAACGTCAGCGTGCCGCTGCCTCCGGGTGACCAGTTCCAGTCGGTGGAGTCCACATCGCCGGGTGTCTGACCCGGCTCGTAGATGCCGATCCAGTTCTCTGAGTTCACCTCGGCCGCCGGCACCGAATAGGTGAAGGTCAGCGTCGCGCCGTTCGGCACCGACGACGGCGATTCCGTCAGCGTGGCGCTTGTCGCATCGGCGTTCTGGCGGGTGCCGGCCGCGGGCCGGACGGGAATGGTGCCCGGTGCCGGGCGGCCGGCGGTGTGGACGTGGCCGGGGACAAGGTGCGGGGTGCCGGACGCGAGCGCGGGGCCCGCGAGTGCCAGCGAGAGCGCTGCTGTGGTCAGGCAGAGTGCAGCCGCGGCGGCTGCGCGGGGATGTGGCTTCACGTGACAGCACGCTGAACTTCTCGTGCGACGGCAGCGGAGAACGAAAGTGACAGGAAGGAAAAGTCTGCGTGAAGCGCTAACCGGTGGTGATCGCGTCCAGGCGCCTCTTGATGAACGCCGCCGATACGACCGGTCCGTAATCGTTCGGCCTGCCGACCGGCGGCTGCAGCGCCTCGATTACCGCGTCGTGGTCGGCCTCGTAGAAGTAGACGAGGGAGACCAGGTCCTCGTCCGGCGCCTCGGCCTGGGGCGGCAGGACGCGGTGCCGGTTCGACTTCCAGCGGCGGCCGCTCCACCGGGCGAGCAGGTCACCGGTGTTGATGGTGAACGTTCCCGGCTCGTACGGCGCGTCCTCCCAGCCGTCCTGCTCGGTCCAGACCTGCAGGCCGCCGCGTCCTGGCTCGCGGTCCAGAACGGTGACGGTCCCGAAGTCGGTGTGCGGGCCGATGCGGAACTGACCTGGCTCGGGCTGGCCGGCCACGGCGACGGGCGGATACCAGTTCACGTTCATGGTATGGGTCGCGTGGCCGGTATGCCGGGTGAAGAAGTCGCCGTCAAGGCCGAGCGCCGCCGCGCACAGCCGCAGCAGGTCGTCGGCCAGTTCCCGCATCCGGGCCAGGTAGGCGACCACGGCTGGCTGCAGGCCGGGCACCTCCGCCGGGTACACGTTGGGCTGGAACCAGAACGCGTCCACCTCGGGATCACCGGTCGGCTGGTCGGCGCCGACGGCGTAGGACTCCTTGAGGTCCGGCGGTGTCTGCGTGCCCTCGGCGTAGCCGTTCGCCTCGACGCCGGGCGGCAGCCACCCGCGGCCGCCCACGGTCACCGCGTAGCGCTGCTTGACCTCGACCGGGAGCGCGAAGAAGTCACGCGCCCTGGCACGCACGTCGGCCCGCAGATTCTCGGGTACGCCGTGCCCGCTGATGAGGAAGAAACCCACGCTCTGCAGCGCCGCGTCCACGCCGGCGGCGACGGCTGCCCGAGCGGTCTCGTCGCCGGTGCGCCAGGGCGTGAGGTCAATGACGGGAACTGACGAGGGCATCCTGGCTCCGGGGTCGTGGCCGACGTCACCACGGTAGCAGCGCCCAGTTCTGAGACCGGGCGCCTGGCCTGGCAGGGGATAATGGGCGCACATAGTGAAGGACGGTGCGGTGACGGGCGCAGTGACAGGCAGGAATCAGCTGGACGAGCTGCGCGACGCCGTGCCGGGCGCCCGCCTCATCACTGAGCCGGACCAGATGGAGTCCTACCGGCGCGACCAGACGCCGGCCGTGACACCCGGCCAGCCCTGCGGTGTCCTGCTGGCCGCAAGCACCGGGCACGTCGCAGCAGCGCTGGACTGGGCGCAGCGCAACCGCGTGCCGGTGGTGCCCCGCGGCGGCGGCACCAGCCTGGCCGGCGGCGCGGCCGCATCGGACGGCTGCCTGGTCCTGTCGACCGCCCGGATGTCGGCCATCCGGGAGCTTGACCCGGCGAACGAGCTGGCGGTCGCTGAGGCCGGAGTGATCAACGCCGACCTGGACCGTGCCGCTGCCGAGCACGGCCTGATGTACGCGCCCGACCCGTCCAGCTACGAGATCTCGACAATCGGCGGCAACCTGGCAACGAATGCTGGGGGCCTGCGCTGCGTGAAGTACGGCGTGACCCGTGACTCCGTCCTCGGCCTGGAGGTCGTCCTGGCGGGTGGTCAGGTGCTGCGCACTGGCCGGCGGACCGCGAAGGGCGTTACCGGCTACGACCTGACGGGCCTGTTCGTCGGGTCGGAGGGAACGCTGGGCGTGATCACCTCGGCCACCCTGCGGCTGCGGCAGCGGCCGGACGGCTATCCGGTGACGGTCGCGGCCGGGTTCGCCAGCTTCGGCGCCGCGGCCGCGGCCGTGACCGCGATCCTGGCCGCCCGGATCAGGCCGAGCCTGCTTGAGCTGATGGACGCCGCGACCCTGCGGGCGATCGACGACTGGAAGAGCACGGGATTCGGCTCCGGTGTGCAGGCACTGCTGATCGCGCAGGACGACAGCGAGTCGGCCGAGCGCGGGGGAGCGCGGATGCGCGATCTCTGCCTGGCCGCGGGAGCGTCGATGGCAGAGGTGTCAGTCTCGGCGGCCGAGTCGCGGCAGCTGCTCGAGCTTCGCCGGCTGTCGTACCCGGCGATCGAGCGGCTGGGCGTCGCCCTGGTCGAGGACGTCTGCGTGCCGCGCACCAGGCTGCCCGAGATGGTGGCCAGGATCGAGCAGGCGGGTGCCCGGCATGGTGTCTACATCGCCACCGTGGCGCACGCCGGCGACGGCAACCTGCACCCGGTGTTCGTCTTCGACAGAGGCCTGCCTGAGGTGCCGGCTGAGATTTGGGCCGCAGCGGACGAGGTGTTCCGCGCCGCGCTTGAGCTCGGCGGCACGCTCACCGGCGAGCACGGGGTCGGCATCATCAAGCGGCGCTGGCTCGGCGACGAGCTGAGCGCGGAGTCGATGGCAGTGCATCACGCGATCAAGAACGCGCTCGACCCGGACGGCATCATGAACCCTGGCAAGGTCCTGTGATCTGACTCTGATCCAGGGCGCGCATCGCGGTGGCCAGGTTGGCCCGCAGCGCTGACTCCGTCACTCCGGCGATTGCTGCTGCCCGAGCCTCGGGCAGGTTCAGGTAGTGCGTCAGCACGATGGCTTCCCGCAGCCGGCTCTGCAGCCCGCGCAGTGCCAGCACCACCGGTAGCTGGGCGAACTCAGCCTCTTCCGGGCAGGCCGGGCCGGAGGGCTGAGCCTGGCCGGCAGGCTGGGCCGAGCGCGCAGGCTGGGTCGAGCCGGCAGGCTGGGTCGAGTCGGCAGGCTGGGTCGAGTCGGCAGGCTGGGTCGAGTCGGCAGGCTGAGCGGCCTCGCCGGCCGCCGGGTCCGGCTGCGGCGGACTCGGCGGCTGATGGTCCGCCTGCTGGCGGCTGTGTTGCTGGCGGCTGTGTTGCTGGCGGCTGTGTTGCTGGGGGCTTTGGGGCCGCAGCCGCTGCGCCACCCGCCGGTAGTGGCGGCTGCGCCGGGAGCGCTCGACGACCTCGCGCTGCAGGCTCGCCAGGAACTCGGCCCCGGCCGGCTGCGATGCGTCAGCCTGGCCCGCCAGGGCGGCGGCGGACGCGACGGCGGCCAGCGCATCCGCGGCAACGGCCTCGGCGGCCGCCGGGTCGCCGGTCAGCAGGGCGGCGAGCTGCACCAGCGGGCGGTAATAGGCAGCCCAGCTGGCCGCGGAGGCGAGCGGCAATGCCGGCTGCATGCCGGTCTCGTCAGCGTCGAGTCTGCCGGTATCGCCCATGGCGTGCTCCGGGATCCGGGTCTGTTGTCCTGCGGCGGGGGTGTCCGGGTCCGCGAACGGGCTCGAACTCATTGATAACTTTAGGAAGAAACAGGAAGCTATGTCAAATTGACCCTCCCAGGCCTGTACACTGCGGAGACGGATAACCGGCGCTAGATACTTCTGCTTTCTTCGCGGAAGGAGCGGTTCATGATCACCGAGGAGTGGCGGCGGCTGGCCGACTACGTGGTGGCGCGCCGGGTTGAACTCGGCATGCGGGACCGGCGCTCACTGGCAGCAGCCACCCGCGTGACCGACCGGACCCTGGGCAAGCTCGAGACCGGCCACCGGGTCTCAGCCAGCACTCTCGGCGTCCTGGAAAACGTTCTCGGCTGGGCTCCCGGATCCTGCCGCCGGATCCTGGCGGGGGGCGAGCCCGCGGCGGTGTCCGGTCCGCCCGCTGGCCCGGAGTACAACGACCCGACCCTCAGGCATCTCGCCAGTACACCAGGGCTGCCGCCGGAAGTGGTCCGCGGCCTCATCGCGCTGGCCAGGAACTGGCGCGATGATGACGGCGCCGCCGATCAGGACGGAACCGCCCAGCGCCGCGCCTGACGGCCGCCGGTCGGCGCGCGCCCGGTCGTCCGGTCAGGTCGTCTGGTGGTCACAGACAGACGGTCAGACCCAGCAGCACCACGCAGGTCCCGCCGCCGCTGCCGCCGCCAGACGAGGTAGAGGTGGGCGATGGCGACGGCGCGGGTGCCGATGACCCAGACGGCTGCGGTGCCGGGGCGGTGCTGGCCGCTGCGGTGGTCGGGTGCGGGGCCGGTGCCGTCGAGTGGTTACCCGCCGGTGCCTGACCTGACGACCGGGCGCTTGGTGCCGGACCCGCGCTCCCGCCCGACACTGGCTGCGGCCCGGCGGTCGTCGTTCCCGGCCTCGGCGCCTGTGCCTGGACATGGCTTGGTGCCGGGCCCCTGCTGGCGGTGGCCGGATGGTGCTGCTGCGGCAGTGCCACCACGACCACCGCGGACGTCGCAACGGCGACGCTGGCCGCAGTCGCGGCGCTCGCGATCAGGTGCGTGCGCACTGCGTGAAGCAGTGCCCTCAGCCAGGACCGGCCGCCCGCGAGAAGCAGCGCAACCGGGATCGGCAGCAGGCCGGCCGTGCGGCCGGCGGGTCCGAACGAGCGCAGCGCCAGCCGCACCGCGGCCCTGGCTCGGCCGGGATCGAGCCCGTCGGAGACGAAGACTTCCATGTCGCCGTCCGCGCCCTTGCGCACGAACGCATTGAGGCCGGTCGGCAGAGGAAGATGGCGGACGCGGATCATGCCTGCACTTCTCTCGGTCCGGCCACGTCCGGCCCGGCCAGCTGCCAGATGGCCGTCCACCACTCGCGCGGGTCGCCGCTGCCGCCGACAACGGCGACAACTCGTGATCCGGCCACATCGAGGCGGACCGGCGTGTCCCACGAGCGCACCTCGTGCGCTGCCGCCACGAGTACGGGCGGCAGCGGTGCCGACGGCGCCGGGCCGTGCTGCCAGGGTTCCTGCTGCCCGTCTGGCAGCGACGCGCCGGCTGCAGCCGCGATCATCTCAAACTGCTGAAGCCGCTGTCGCAGCTCAGCCCTCTCGGCCTTGCCTTCAGCGATCTCGGTCTCTAGCCGCTGGAGGCGGTGCCGTCTACGCCACACAGACGCACCTCCCGCCCGACGCAGGTGACCGCTTTTCCCGGTCTGTAGATCCCCCTCAGAGGAAGCGTAAACATATCGTCGTGAAATTGCACGGGAACTAGCAATCCGGCACCCGGCCGCCCGGCGCGAGCGGCATGGTGCGCAGCCGCACTCCGCAGGCCGCGGCGATGGCGTTGCCGATCGCCGGGGCGACGGCAATGATGGGCGCCTCGCCGCCGCCTGCGGGCGGTTCGCCCGGCCGGTCAAGCAGCAGCACCGACACCGGCGGGATGTCTGCCAGCCGCGGAACCCGGTAGTCCGCCATCGACCCGTTCCTGATCCGTCCGGCCGCGAACTCGATTCGCTCAAAGAGCGCTGGCCCGAGACCCATGACGACCGCGCCATCGACCTGATTAACCAGGCCGTCCGGATGCACGACCGCACCGCAGTCGACGACCGTGACCAGGCGCAGCAGCCTCAGCGACCGGTCCTCGCCGACGTGCACCCGGGCGGCGGTCGCGACCCGGCCGCCCTTTTCCAGGCCGAGCGCGATCCCGGTGCCGGTGCCGTCCGGCACCTCGTCGTGCCAGCCGATCTCGGCAGCGGCAGCCCTCAGCACCTCGGCCAGCCGCTCGTCGTCCAGGTGCCGCAGCCGGAACTCGACCGGATCAGTGCCGGTCGCGACGGCTAGCTCGTCCAGGTGCGACTCGCGGGCGAAGTTGTTCGCGGTCGCGGCGAGCGCGCGGTAGGAGCCCTGCAGCAGCGGCGCGGCAGCCGGCTGGTAGGCCGCGCGCCAGTTGGGAACCCGGTACGGGGTCAGCAGCCCGGCCGCGCCGGAGTTGATGTTCGTGATTGTCCATCCGGTCAGCTGGCCGGCCGCGTCCGTGCAGCCGGAGACATCGATGACCGCGGCCGGGCGCAGGTAGCCGGCCGTGAACTCGTCGGCGCGGCTCCACTGCACCCGGACCGGCGCGCCCGCTGCCCGTGCGAGCCTGGCGGCCTCGGCCGCGACGACCGAGCCGTGCTTGCCGCCGAAGCCGCCGCCGAAGTCCGGCGCGATGACGTGCACCGACGACTCATCCAGGCCGAAGCTGGCGGCCAGTTCCCGCCGCGCCCGGAACGGAGTCGACGTGGCCGTCCACACGGTCAGCTGGCGGTCACCGTCCCAGCGGGCGAGGGCCGCGCGCGGCTCCAGCGGCACGTGCGCGACGTAGGCGGCCGTGTAGGTCGCGTCCAGCTGCACTGCGGCGGTCCGGGCGGCCGCGTCCGGGTCGCCGGCCACCTCCGCGAACGCGCCGCCCAGCCCCTCGCCCTGCACCGGGTGCGCGCGCAGGTAGGAGTCCAGGTCATCTGCGCCGGGACCGGGCAGCTCAGCCCAGTCCGCCTCGATACCGGCCAGTGCCCTGCTGGCCGTCAGGTGGTTCGGCGCGACAACGCCGGTGAAGCTGCCGTCGGCGATCACGGTCACGCCGGGTATCGCGGCCGCCCTGGCGGTGTCGGCCCGCCGCAGCGTCGCCCCGGCTGACGGCGGGCGGAGCACGCAGCCGTGCAGCATGCCGGGCAGGCTCAGGTCGGACGGGAACAGCTTGGCGCCGGTGACCACCCCGGTCCCGCCCGCTGTCCTGGCCGGCCGTCCTGCCGACTGCCACTGCGCTGCCGGGGTCACCGGGCCGTCCGCGGGCACGTGCTCGACCCGGCGCTGGCCCGCCACGAGCTCGCCGTACCGGGCGCTGGGCGCGCCGTCCGGTCCGGCCAGCATCCCGCCGCCGGCGGTCAGCGCGTCCTCCGGCAGCCCGAACCTGGCCGCCGCGGCCTGCCGGAGCAGCCTGAACGCGCCGGCCGCGGCGGCGCGCAGCGGCGGCGCGGCGTGCGGCATCGACCGGCTGCCGAAGGTGCCGAGGTCAAACGGTGACACGCTGGTATCGGCCATGGCCAGCCGGACGTCTCCAGCCGGGACAGCCAGTTCCTCAGCCACCAGCAGCGACAATGCGGTCCTCGTGCCCTGCCCGGCCTCGACCTTGCCGGTAAACGCGGTGATCGCGCCGTCGGCCCCGACGTGCACCCAGGCGTCATCCGGGCCGCCCCAGCCCTGCTCGCCGTCCTCGGCGACAACCGTCAGCAGGCCGTCGGGCATTGCCGCCGCGAACGACGCGGGGTCCAAGCGGCTCAGGTCCCACGGCCGGTCCGGCTCGGGCGCCGCCGGCCCGGCGGCGGCGGAGGCCGCAGGCACCGGTTCGAGCAGCTCCGGCTGGTCCATGAGCTCGGCTGCCCGGTGCACGGCCTGCCGGATGCGCGGGTAAGCGCAGCAGCGGCAGGCGTGCCCGGCCAGCTCGGCGTCGAGCCGCTCGTCATCCGGATGCGGGATCCTGGCGAGCAGCGCGGCAGTGCCGGTCAGCCAGCCGGGCGTGCAGTAGCCGCACTGCCAGGCGCCGGTCTCCAGCCAGGCCTGCTGGACCGGGTGCAGGATGCCATCCTCGGCCAGCCCTTCGACCGTGGTGATCCGCTGCCCGGCCACGCTGGCGGCCTCGACCTGGCACGCCTGAATCGCCCTGCTGCCAATCAGCACCGTGCAGGCGCCGCAGGCCCCCTCGCCGCAGCCGAGCTTGGACCCGGTCAGGTGCAGGCCGTCGCGCAGCAGCTCGAGGAGGCTCTGCCCGGCCGGGGGATCTGCCGTGTAATCGGCCCCGTTGACAACGAATGTGAGGCTCACGTCTCGACCTTAACCGGGCTGACCCGAGTTCTGCTCAGGTGAGCAAACGCCTTATCTCCCGCGGCCGCGCCAGGCTAGTGGGCGTGATCTGGGCTCGCGGATACTCTGCTCCCGGCGGCCACTGAGCGACGTGGCAGCGCGTGCCCGGCTTGAGCCCGATGGCTTCAGAACAGGTCGACCCGCCAGTGGTTGCAGCGAAGCGCGCGCCCGGCGAACTCGACGTCGGACTCTCCCAGGTTCGTGAAGCCGGTCTTCTCGCAGATCTTGTTGGACGGGCCGTTCGTGACCGCGGGAAAGGCATGGATCTGCCGGAACTTCCGGTCCGCTCGCGCCCACTCCAGAACCTTGCGCACGGCCTGGCTGGCAATCCCCCGGTTCTGGAACTCGGGCAGGATCATCCAGCCGATCTCATAGATCGGCTCACCGTCGTGAGACGACTCAAAGACGTCGACCCCGCCCGCCGGGGAGGATTCTCCGGCCGGGATGATCCTGAGCGGCCAGCACTTTCCCTCCGCGGCCAGAGCCAGCGATCTCGCGTGCGCCCGCTCGATGGCTTCGCGGGGCCGGGGACCACCTAGCTCGGCCATGAGCTGAGGGTCGGTCTGCAGGCGCACCCGGAGGTCGACATCCTTCCCGGCCATCATTTCCAGCTTCATCCACGTCACGTTAACGCCGCCCGCCGACAGCCTGGCCTGGCCTGGCCTGCTCTGCCCTCTTGCCGCAGCCAGCGGCAAGGTCATCAGCCGGTCAGAAGCGGGCAAGATGTGACGTGGCGCCGGGTTGCTAGCGCTACGTTGTGCCTGATCAAACACGTCCTGACTGGCCGTCAGCCAGTCCGGGGGCACAGCGGAGGCACGTACATGACGGCTACCCCGACCACCGATACCGCGACCACCGAGACACCGGCCGCCGAGCCCCAGCCACCGACCTGGCGCTACCGCAAGCCGGCCACCGACGCGGCGGCGCTGCGTGACATCAGGCATGAGCTCAGGCACCTGCCCGAGAAAGCCCTGCAGATTAAGCAGGCACCCGCCGAGTTTCACCCCAAGCTGGTGGTCTCTGACCACGTCCGCGGCAGCAGCGTCCTGGACAAGATCGCTGACGTGGTCAACCGGATCTGCGGCTCCATGTGGGTGTTCCTGGCCATCACGATCGGCATCGTCGCCTGGCTCTTCCTCGGCAACATCATCGGCTTCGACAAGACGCCCTGGCCGCTGCTGCTGACCATCCTCAACCTGCCGCAGCTGTCGATCATGGTCTCGCTGCAGGTCAGCGCCAACCGGGCGCAGGCCGCCAGTGACAAGCGCGCGATCGCCGACCACGAGACGCTGATCTCACTGCACGAGATGGCCAAGCAGCAGATTGACATCCTGCACGGCCAGGACACGGTGCTGGCTATGCTCAACACGTTCGCCAGCAAGGACATGCCGGGCAAGCAGGATGCGATCGAGCAGGCTGTGAACGAGATCCTCGCCGCGGTCGGCGGCGGCGCGGCGCCGTCGCCGGAGGCGGGTGGCTGATGGACCTGCTGGTCCTGTCCGCGGCGGACGTGCACGCGCTGCTTAGCTATGCCGACTGCGCGGCGGCGATGCGCGAGGCGCTCACCGCGCTGGCGTCCGGCCAGGCGCAGCAGCCCCTGCGCACCGTCATCGCACCCGAGGGCGCCGCCGGGCTCATGGCGCTGATGCCCTCCTACCTGGCCGGGGACGACCCGGCCTACGGGCTGAAGGCCATCTGCATCACCCCCGCGAACCCGGCCGCCGGCCTCGACACGCACCAGGGAGTGGTGCTGCTCTCGGACGGCGGCACCGGCCAGCCGGCGGCCATCCTCAATGCCGCCGCGGTGACCGAGATCCGGACCGCTGCCGTCTCGGTTGTCGCGACCAGCCTGCTGGCCAGGCCGGACGCCGCCGTGCTGGCCGTCATCGGGGCCGGCGTCCAGGCTCGGGCGCACATTCTCGCTCTCGACGGCGCCCGGCAGCTCAACGAGATCCGCGTGGCCGGGCGGGACGCTGAGCGGACGGCGCGGTTCGCCGCCTCACTGCACGGTCAGACGAGCGCTCCCGTCCGGGCGGTCCCGGCCGCGGGCGAGGCGGTCGCCGGGGCGGACCTGATCGTCACCGCGACCAGCTCGGCGGACCCGGTCCTGAGCCGGGACTGGATCGAGCCGGGAACGCACATCAACGCCGTCGGCGCCTGCCTGCCGCACCAGCGTGAGCTGGATACGGCGACAGTCGCGGCCGGGGTCCTGTTCGCCGATCGCCGCGACTCGCTGCTGGCTGAGTCCGGCGACTACCGGCTGGCCGCGGCGGAGGGGGCTGATCCGGAAGTCCGCGCCGAGCTCGGCGAGCTGCTGCTCTGCACCGCTCCCGGTCGGGCGGACGACGCTGAGATAACTATCTTCGAGTCGCTCGGGCTGGCGGTCGAGGACCTGGCCGCGGCCGGGCACGCCTACCGTCAGGCGCTCGCGCGGCGCGGCCGCCCGGACGAGATCGGCAGCTGGCTGGCCTTCTGACAGCTGCCGGCGGCCCCCGGCCGATGCCCCGGCCGGCTATGCTCACCCGCATGCGCGCTGCGATGCTCCGGTCAGGCTGGTGGCGCCGCCCGTAGGCGGTGCCAGGTTCGCGCGCAAGCAGACCATTCAGACGGCGACCGCCCGGTACGGCGGCCGCCTTTTCTGCTGGCCGACGGCCGGGCATGACATCCGGCGAGGGCCACCATGGATGAGACGAGTTACCTGACCGCGGGCGGCGTCCTGGTACGCCGCGTCGCGGAGGAATTCGATGCTGGGCAGCTCGGCGACATCACCCGGCAGGTCGAGCTGCGGCCAGGCGGCGTCCTCAGCTCGGGCATGGAGTACCCCGGCCGGTACAGCCGCTGGCACCTCGCCTACGTCGACCCGCCGGCCTGCTCATCGCCCGCGGCCGCACGATCACCGCGCGGGCGCTCAACCAGCGCGGCCTGGTGCTGCTCCCGGTGCTCGCGGCGGCGCTCGGCCGGGTCGGCGAGGTGGTGACAGGCGAGCGGCACGCCGAGGTCACGGTCGCCGAGTCGGACGAGGTCTTCACCGAGGAACAGCGCAGCCGCCAGCCGACGGTCTTCTCAGCGCTGCGGGAGATTATCGCCGCCTTCAGGCCGGGGCCAGGCGGCAACGACCCTGTCAGCAGGGACGAGCACCTCGGGCTGTACGGCGCGTTCGGCTATGACCTGGCGTTTCAGTTCGAGCCGGTGCGGCAGCGGCTGGAGCGCGACGCTGCCGCCCGCGATCTGGTGCTGCACCTGCCGGACCAGGTCTGGGTAGTGGACAGGAAGCGGGAGACGGCGACCCGGTTCAGCTATGAGTTCGAGACCCGGGCCGGCCGGACCGAGGGCCTGCCCAGGCGGGATGAGCCGGCCGGGGACGGAGAACCGGAGGAAGGCCGGGCGGCAGGCGGCCTCGTTCCCGTCCTGAGAGATCTTCCGCCTGACCCGGTGCCCGGCCGGTACGCGCAGGTGGTGGCCCAGGCCAGGGAGAAGTTCGCCCGCGGGGACCTGTTCGAGGTCGTGCCAGGGCACACGTTCTACTCGCGGTGCCCGGCCCCGGCCGCGTTCTTCGAGCGGCTGCGCGAGCGCAACCCGGCGCCGTATGAGTTCTTCCTGAACCTGGGAGAGGACGAGTACCTGGCCGGCGCCTCGCCGGAGATGTACGTCCGGGTGACCGGCGACCGGGTCGAGACCTGCCCGATCTCAGGCACGATCGCGCGCGGCGCCGGACCGCTGGAGGACGCCGCGCAGATCAGGACGCTGCTGACGTCGCCCAAGGACGAGTCCGAGCTGACCATGTGCACGGACGTGGACCGCAATGACAAGTCGCGCGTCTGCGTCCCGGGCAGCGTGAAGGTCATCGGCCGCCGGCAGATCGAGATGTACTCGCGGCTCATCCACACCGTCGACCACGTCGAGGGCCGCCTCCGGCCGGGTTTCGACGCGCTGGACGCGTTCCTCACCCACATGTGGGCGGTTACCGTCACCGGCGCGCCGAAGAACTGGGCGATGCAGTTCATCGAGGACCACGAGCCGTCCCAGCGGCGCTGGTACGGCGGCGCAGTCGGCATGATCGGGTTCGACGGCAGCATGAACACCGGGCTGACGCTGCGCACCGCGCATATCAGCGGCGGCGTCGCGGCGGTACGGGTCGGCGCCACGCTGCTGTTCGATTCCGATCCCGACGAGGAGGAGCGCGAGACGGCGCTCAAGGCCCGCGCTCTGCTGGAGACACTGGCCGAGGCTGCGCGTGCTGACCAGGGCGATGGTGTTTCACCCGGACGGGAACGAGGCCTGCATCCAGCGCGGCCTGGCGACGGGCTGCGCGTGCTCCTGGTCGATCACCAGGACTCGTTCGTGCACACGCTGGGAAGCTATTTCGCCGAGCAGGGGGCGGAAGTCACGACCCTGCGAGCGGGGTTCGACATGGCGCTGCTCGATGAGTTCGCTCCCGATCTGGTGGTGCTGTCACCCGGACCGGGACGGCCGGCGGATTTCGGCTGCGACAAGCTGCTGAGCGCGCTGGACGAGCGCGACCTGCCCGCCTTCGGGGTGTGCCTCGGGCTGCAGGCCATGGTCGAGCACGCCGGCGGGTCGCTTGGCCTGCTGGAGACGCCGGTGCACGGCAAGCCCGGCCAGGTTCGCGTGCTCGGCGGTCAGCTGCTTGCGGGCCTGCCGCCCGAGTTCACCGCGGCCCGCTACCACTCGCTGCACGCCCGGCCCGAGCAGGTCGCGGGCGCGTTCGAGGTGACGGCGGTGACGCCGGACGGCGTGGTGATGGCGATCGAGGACGGGCCGCGGCGACGGTGGGGCGTGCAGTTCCACCCGGAGTCGATCCTGACCACGGCCGGGGGCGCCGGCCAGCAGATTATCGGCAACGTTCTGAGCCTGTGCCGACAGGCGGCCGGCTAGCGCGCCGGGCCGGACTCGTCCGGAACTGCCCGCTGGGGCGTGATGCTGGATCTGCCGACCATAGGCGGGCGGCAGATCCAACCTCACGCCCCATGAACGCGCGGTGGCGGGCAGGCGCGCTGCCTAGACCTTCTTCAGCGTCCGGGCGAAGTGCACGAGCCTGGACCGCGACTCGTTGAAGGAGGAAGCGGTGTAGTAGTGGCCGCCCTTCTTCCAGCTGAGCCACAGCTCGATCTTCGTGCTGCTGCAGGAATAGGGAGTCTCGCTGCCGCAGAAACCGTGCAGGTGCGCGGTGACGCCCTCGACCTTGTACGAGCCGAGCGATGCGCTGGTCGGGGCGACGGAGCAGGGGACCCCGGCGTTGTCCTGCTCCAGGCCGACCGCATGCTTGGTGAACGACCCGTACTGGGCGTCGACGACCTTGTCCTTGAGCTTCCCGCTGATCACGCACTGAGAGACGATGATCTTGCCGTTGCGCTTCAGGCCGAACGTGGTCGACGGGTGCTTCAGGGTGAAGTGCGCTGCGTGCTGCGCCTTCGACCAGGTCGAGTACTGGCCGAAGCTGGACGCTGTCGCGGCTGAGGCGAGCGCCGGGCTGACGAGCATGGCCGACGCCGCGGCTGCCGCCAGCAGTGACACGCCCGCTTTCATGAATCGAGGTGAAGGCATTCAATTCCCCCATAAAACGATGGCTGATGTGACGGTGCTAGCCGTGCCTGCTCTGGAACCCCGCGGCCATTGTGCGCAATCACGGCTGGCCTTTGGCTAAGGGCAGCGCTTCTGACGCTACCAAAAGTGAGAGAAGAAGTACCGAGAGTAGCCGAACCTCCTGGGCTTGTGTCATCTGCAATTGGCAGCCCGCCTATTGCAGGTCGCTTTTGTCGGTCATCTGATGGTGTACGCGCGACCCCGGTGTGACATTGTTTGCGCATGCCTGACATTCGCTATCCGGCAGCCGGCGCGTCCTGGCCCGGTTACCTGGCGGTGCCGTCCGCTACGCCGGGTCCGTGGCCCGCGGTCGTGGTCATCCACGAGGCGTTCGGCCTGAACGACGACATCCGGCAGAAGGCCGACGAACTCGCGGCCCGGGGCTACCTGGCGCTGGCGCCCGACCTGTTCGACGGCAAGTCGTGGATTCGCTGCGTTCGGAGTGCATTCCTGCAGCTGCGGGCCGCCCGGGGCCCGGCGTTCGATGCGCTGGATGGCGCGCGGGCATTCCTGGCCGCCCGGCCCGACTGCACGGGCAAGACCGGGGTCATCGGCTTCTGCCTGGGCGGAGGATTTGCGCTGATGTGCGCGCCGCGTCCCGGCTTCGACGTCGCTGCCGTCAATTACGGCGACGTGCCGAAGGATGCCGAGACGGTACTGGCCGGTGCCTGCCCCGTCGTTGGCAGTTTCGGCGGCCGCGACCAGATGGGCACGCAGCACCCGGAGCGCCTGCAGCGCGCGCTGACCGTCCTCGAGGTGCCGCATGACGTGCACGTCTATCCCGGCGCCGGGCACCGGTTCATGACCGAGACGTCGGGAGCGGGCGCGGTCTTCGCCAAGGTCACCCGGATGAGTTATCAGCCTGCCGACGCGGCGGATGCGTGGCAGCGCATCTTCGCGTTCTTCAGCCGCTACCTGGGAAGCTGAGCGGACCGAGGCCGAGCGGATCGTGGTGCAGCTGGTCCGGCGGAATGCTGGCCGCTAGCAGCGCCGCCGTGCGGCTGACCATCGGGGCCGGGCCGCAGACGTACGCCTCGGTGTTCTCGAACAGCCCGTGGCCGCCCACGACGTCCGGCAGGTTGCCGGTCAGGCCGTTGTAGCCGGGCTCGTCCGACAGCACCGGGATCACGCGGAGGAAGGACGGGCAGGCTGACTCGAGCAGCTGCAGGTCCTCGAGGTCATAAAGGTCGAAGTGCTGGCGGGCGCCTGCGAACAGCGTGATCTTGCGGGGACGGCCCGGCGCGTCCGCGGCCAGCGCCTGCTCGATGATGGCCTTGATCGGGGCCAGCCCCGTGCCGCCGGCCACGCAGAGCAGGTCACGATCAGAATCGGCCAGCGTCATGCTGCCGCCGGGGGCGCCCAGCATGATGCAGTCGCCGATATCTGAGTGGTGCACCAGGGTGTTGCTGATCAGCCCGCCCGGCACGGCCCGGACGTGCAGCTCGATCAGCCCGCTCGGATGCGGGGCATTCGCGATGGAATACGGGCGCCACATCCGCGGCCAGCGCGTGACCTGCACCGGAACGTACTGGCCGGCGCGGTAGGGCAGCGGCTGGCTGGGCCGCAGCCGCAGGACGGCGACGCCCGGCGAGCGCAGCTCATGGGAGACGATCTCCGCGATCCACCACGGCGGCGCGATCGCGGCGTCTGTCGTCGCTGCCGACTTCATGGTGCTGGCCAGGTAGTCGAGCGCCAGCTGCCACGCCGCTGCCGTCTCCGGTGTCCAGGCGCTGCCGCTGAAGTGCTCGGCGGTGTCCATGAGGGAGGAAAAGAACGCCGCGTAATGCCGGTCGGTCACGCCGAACCGGCGATGATCGCGACCGAGCCCGGCCACCATGGCGGTGCATCCGGGCTGATTATCCAGACTCCAGATAATCTGCGTTAGTGCGGTAAACATGCGTTCGCGCTGCGCAGTCATGCTCATCGGGAAAAGTGCCCTGGTATCGGGACTCGCGGCAAAAAGACGCGCATAGAAATATTCCATCGCCGCCGGACCTTCGGACATCAGCCGGGCAAAAGATTCCTTTACCAGCCGCGGCTCGAGGTCATCGGCAGTAACGGGTCTTTCCGGCGCCGCCGGCTCCGATGGTGAGCTTTCGGTTCGCGCGAATACGGTCGGAAGTAGGCTCTCGCCGCGGGCCAGGCCAGGGCGGTTATAAGCCTCCGCTAAGTCAGAAGGACTTGCCCAATTGCGCGCGGATCGGCTGCCAAGCCGGGTGGCGGTGATCTGCCTGACGCTGAGCTGCCTGGCATTGTTCTGGCCGGTACTGTTCTGGCCGGTAGTGTTGTGGCCGACACTGTTCTGCCTGGTGCTGGCCTGACGTGGTAGTCCGTCGTCAGGACTGGAATCAGGAAAACCCCTGTCAAGCGCGATTGCCACAGCGCGATTCTGGCATCCTCACGTGATGCATACAACCCATTTCAGCCAAGCCCCGTCATCCAGTACGCAGGGTTACGGAATGCCGTTCGGCACCGGCTACGATGGCGTCTCGCAGTCGGCGCGATTATTCGTAAGCTGTCGCACTTCTGAGCCCTGAATGGCGGGTTAACAGCGCTGCGCAATTGCGCAGTAATCATTCGGCGGTTACGCATGGTAATCGGTTGTCAGCAGAACGGCAGCTGAGCCAGTCCCGAGGCAGCCCGTCCGGACAATAAGATGACCTGGTGGTTGCACCCGGATACCTGCGGTTCCCGCACATAAACGGTGATCTTGTTACCTTCGTGTCGGCCGATGACGTCTGGCTCGCGCCGGCGGACGGCGGCAGGGCCTGGCGGTTCACCGCCGATCAGGCACCGGCGGTCACGCCGCGCTTCTCCGCGGACGGCGCGCGGCTGGCATGGGCGAGCCGGAAGGACGGCGATCCCGAGGTCTATGAGGCCAGCCTGAGTGACGCGGTCAGCACCAGGCTGACCTACTGGGGCGGGCCGTGGGCGCGCGTCTGCGGCTGGACGGCCGGCGGCGAGGTACTCGCGGTGAGCAATGCCGGGCAGCCCTTCGCCCACTACTCCTGGGCCCGGGCGCTGCCAACGCCGGCCTCCGGCGGGCCCGGCGCAGAGCGCCTGCTGCCGCTCGGCCCGGTCGGTGACCTGTCGGCCAGCGACCTGCCGGCCGGCGCGGACGCGAGCGCGGGCGCCGCGGCGGGCGAGCCCGGCGCGCCGGCCATGATGGCGCTGCTGAACGGCACGTTCGGCAGCTTCAACGGGGATCCTGCCTACTGGAAGCGGTATCGCGGCGGCACTGCCGGGCGGCTGTGGCTCGGCCCTGCGGCCGTGCTGCTCCCGGCTGACGCCGCTGCTGACCCGGTCACCGGGCAGGCGGCTGATCCGGCCGGGCCGGCGGTAGCAGGGCAGTTCCGCCGCGTGCTGGCCGACGTGGACGGGCATTTTGACAGCCCGATGATCGTGGACGGCCGCCTGGCGTTTCTGTCCGACCACGAGGGCACCGGCAACGTGTACTCATGCGCGGCTGACGGCACAGACGTGCGCCGGCACACAGACCACGACGGCTGGTACGCCCGCCAGGCCAGTACCGACGGGCACCGCGTCGTCTACGTCTGCGGCGGCGAACTGTGGCTGCTGCCCGACCTGGATGGCTCGGCGCCGCGGCGGCTGGAGATCGTCCTTGGCTCACCCGCCGTCGGCCGGCTGCCCCGCCTGGTGACGGCAGAGGACCATGTCGGGTCGCTCTCGGTCGACAGCGCGGGAACCGCGAGCGCCGTCGAGGTGCGGGGGACGGTGCACTGGCTGACCCACAGGGACGGCCCCGCGCGGGCTCTGTCGGTGGTGCCGGGCGTCCGGGCTCGCTACCCGCAGGTGCTGGGCGACGACGGCCAGGTCGTCTGGGCGACTGACGCGGACGGCACGGACGCGCTCCAGATCGGCGGCGGCGACCCGGCGAGCCCGCCCGACCCGGACGTGCCGCCGCGCCGGCTGGCCGCCGGGCAGATCGGCCGCGTCAGCAGCCTTGCTGCCGCGCCGGACGGCAGCGCCGTCGCGGTCGCCGCGCAGGACGGCCGGCTGCTGATCGTCGAGGTGTCGTCCGGGCAGGTGCGGGAACTGACCGCGTCCGGCAACGGCCGCATCAGCGGCATGGCCTGGTCGCCGGACTCGGCCTGGCTCGCCTGGTCGCAGCCGGCCGGACCCGGCGGCATGGGCGGACAGCCGCTGCGCCGGCTGCGGCTGGCCAGGATCGCCGACGGAGAGGTCGCCGACATCACCGACGGGCGGTTCGTCGATGCCGAGCCGGTGTTCACCGCCGACGGCCGCTACCTGGCGTTCCTGTCCCGGCGGAGCTTCGACCCGGTCTATGACGCGCACTTCTTCGAGCTGTCGTTCCCTTACGGTGCCCGTCCGTACCTGCTGCCGCTGCTGGCCTCGACGCCGTCACCATTCGGACCGCAGCTGGGCGGCCGGCCGATCGGCGACGCAAAGTCCGGTAACGGCGAGACGGGCGACCGCGCCCCTGACGCTCCCACTCAGGCCGCCGCAGGCTCCGCGCCCGCCAGTGGCGCTGGCTCCGCTGCTGACAGCTCGGCCGCTGACGGTTCTGCCGGCGACAGCACCGGTGCCACCGGAACTGCTGCTACCGGCACTGCTGCTACCAGCACTGCCGCTGTCGGCGCTGCTGCGACCAGCACTGCCGCTGGGCACAGGCGCAGACGACACAGGGCCAGCGGTGGGCGTGGACACCGAGGGCATGGCCGACCGTATCGTGGCGCTGCCCGTGCCGGAGGGCCGCTACTCGCGCCTGCGGGCTGTCAAGGACGGCCTGGCCTGGCTGCGCGAGCCGCTCACCGGAAACCTCGGCGTCGGCGGCGCCCAGCCCACCGATGACGCGCCGCGGCCGGTCGTCGAGAGGTTCGACTTCAGCCGGCGGGAAGCATCCGAGCTGACCGACGACGTGGACTGGTTCGAGGCCAGCGGAGACGGCACCAGGCTGGTGGTGAGCGACCGGGGCGCGCTGACCGTCATCCCGGCCGCGCACAAGGCAGACAGCGACAGCCCTGATGACCGGGTCCGCGTCGACCGGAGCCGCGCGCGCTTCATGGCCGATCCGGTGACGATGTGGCACCAGGCTTACGCCGAGGCGGCCAGGATCATGCGGCATGAGTTCTGGGTCGCCGACCTGGCCGATGTCGACTGGGACGCGATCCAGGACCAGTACCGGCCGCTGCTGGATCGCATCGCGACCAGGACCGAGTTCGGCGACGTGCTGTGGGAGCTGTTCGGCGAGCTCGGCACCTCGCACGCCTATGTCGTCGTGCCTGGCGGCGACTCGGGGGACGAGGTTGCGGCCCTGCTGGGCGCGGATCTGGAGCAGACACCGGCTGGCTGGCGGATCGCCAGGATCGTCAGGGGCGAGACGTCCGATCCGCGGGCGCGCTCGCCGCTGGCCGCGCCGGGATCGCGCATCGCGGCCGGCGACCTGCTGCTCGCTGTCGATGGCCAGCGGGTCGGACCGGACGGGCCGGGTCCGCTGCTGACTGGCACGGCGGGAAAGCCGGTCGAGCTGACCGTGGCGGCCGGCGGCGCGGGCGGCGAGCGCCGCAGTGCCGCCGTGGTGCCGCTGAGCAGCGACAAGCGGCTGCGCTACCAGGACTGGGTGAGCCGCAAGCGCGCCGAGGTCCGCGAGCTGGGCCACGGCCAGATCGGCTACCTGCATGTACCGGACATGGTGAGCGAGGGCTGGGCCGACTTCCACCGCGATCTGCGGAACGAGATGCTCCGGGACGCGCTCATCGTTGACGTCCGGGGCAACTCCGGCGGCCACACCTCGCAGCTGATCGTGGAGAAGCTGGCCAGGCGAGTGATCGCCTGGGACGTGCCGCGGGGCCTGCTGCCGTCGACGTATCCCGAGGACGCTCCGCGCGGGCCTGTCATCGCGCTTTCCGATGAATGCGCCGGGTCGGATGGCGACATCGTGACTGCTGCCATCCGAATTCTGCGCCTCGGGCCTGTCGTGGGCGCGCGGACGTGGGGCGGCGTCGTCGGTTACGACGACGTGCACGAACTGGTGGACGGCACCTGCATGACGGCGCCGAAGCTGGCTTTCTGGATGAACGGCTTCGGCTGGGGAGTGGAGAACCATGGCGTCGACCCGGACGTCGAGGTGATTCCGACACCGGGGGACTGGGCGGCCGGGCGCGATGTCCAGCTCGAGACCGCGGTCAGGCTGGCGCTGGAAGCTCTCACCGTCACCCCGGCGGTACGGCCGCCAGACCCCGCCACGCGGCCGTCCCGGCGGCGGCCGCCGCTGCCACCCCGGTCGCGCTGACGCTGTGTTGCTAACGCCGTGTCGCTGACGCCGTGTCGCCGGACCCGTGTCGCTGACGACCGGCCGCGCTGACACCATGCCGGTCCGCCACCTCGTCTGGGATATGGACGGCACGCTGCTGGACTCCGGCGTCGCGGTGCCGGTCTCGTTCGTGGCCGCGGTCCGCCGACTGGGCGGCCCGCAGCTGCGTCCTGAGGACGTGGCCGCGAGCTACGCCCGCGGGCCGTCTGACGTGCTGCTTGCTCACCTGCTCGGCCGCGACCTGGCCGCCGGCGAGTCGGAGGTGTACTACGAGGAACTGTCCGGCGCCACCGTGCTGCCGTATCCGGGCGTCCTCGACGTGCTCGGCGCCCTGCGGGCAGGCGGTCAGCCGGTCGCGGTGTTCACTGGCGCCAGCCATCGCGCCGCGTCCATGCTGCTGGCCGGCGCCGGAATCCGCACGGACGTGCTCGTCGGCGGGGATGAGATAGAACGGCCCAAGCCGGCTGGCGACGGCCTGCTGCTGGCGGCTCACCGCCTCGGCGTTGCCGCTGCCGACCTCGCCTACATTGGCGATGCGCCGAATGATCTGCGCGCTGCCAGCGCTGTCCGCGCAGTCAGCGCCGCAGCGGGATGGGGGCACCAGTACGACAGCTCAGCGCCCGCTGATATCACGCTGGCGGCGCCGCGCGACGCACTGCCGCTGCTGGCTGACGGCATCGCCGGAACCGGCGAGGCGGGCTGAGGCCAGGCGGGCTGAGGCGAGGCGGGCTGAGGCCAGGCGGGCTGAGGCGAGGCGGGCTGGACTGGCGCCACCCGGCCGGGCCGGTCTCAGAGGGACGTGGTGTAGCCGGACAGCCAGTGAACCTGCAGCCAGGTGATGGCACTGGCCCAGGCTCCGGAGACTTCCAGCAGGCCGACCGCGATCAGCAGGACGCCGCCGACGCGTGTGATGGTCCGGGCATGCCGCCGCGCGAAGCCGAACACGTTGACCCCGCGCTGGAACGCGAACGCCACGATGAGGAACGGGATGCCGATTCCCAGCGCGTACACAAAGGCGAGCAGGCCGCCGCGCAGCGCCGTCCCGCTGGTGCTGCCGAGGAGCAGGACGGCGCTCAGCGTCGGGCCGGTGCACGGCGTCCAGCCGAGGCCGAACAGGACGCCGAGCAGCGGCGCCCCGGCCAGCCCGGCCCGCGGTCGCAGGCCCGGTTTCACGATCCGGCCGGCGAAGCCGAACCGGTCGAACAGCCCGATGAACAGCAGGCCGAGCACGATGATGAGGCCGCCGAGGATCTGGGTAAGGCCCTCGCGGTGGCGCAGGAGCGCGTCGCCGACGCTGGCGGCGGTCACGCCCTCCAGCGCGAACAGGACGGAGAACCCCAGCACGAACAGCAGCGTGCCCAGCATGACCCGGCCGCGGGGTGGCAGCCCGGCGACGGCCGCACCCGCGGCGCCCGCTCTGCTGCTGCCGCCCGTGCTGGTCCCGCCCGTGCTGAGCCCTGCCGTGCCGGCCGTGTCAACTGTGGCGGCCGGGCTCGAGTTCCCGGACCGGACGCCAGGCCCGGCTGCGCCGGCCACCGCGACTGCCGGGCTGAGGCTGAGCGAGCCTGCGGCGACGGCCTGGTCGGCCTCTGCCGTCGCGCTGCCAGAGTCACCGCGGCCGTTCGCGGCCGCACCGGACATACCGGTGAGGTACGAGAGGTAGCCGGGAACCAGCGGCAGGCAGCACGGCGACATGAAGGTAATCGCCCCGGCGGCAGCCGCGACCGGAATAGCCAGCAGTACCGGGCCGGACAGGATCAGGTGCTCGACTCCGCCGCCCACCGCCGCCCTCCCTTGGTCCACTCGATCGCATCTAAGCTACTCGGGCTGACGCGGTGACATGGGCCGGGGTCGCAACCTGCTGCCGGGCAAGTTCCAGAGCCGCTGCGGCGGCCCCTCTGCTTGCTGCCAGCAGCGGCAGCCGGACGGCCGGGCTCGGGATCTCGCCCAGCTCGTGCAGCACGGCCTTGATCACGACCGGGTTGGGCTCGGCGAACAGCGCACGGGACAGCGGCACGAGACGGTGCCCTAGCTGGCGCGCCTCGGCTACCTCGCCGCTGCGCCAGAGGCTCACCAGCCGGGCGAAGTCGGCGGTCCGCACATGGGCCGAGGCCAGGATCCCGCCGTCGGCGCCGAGCGCGAGCAGCGGCGAGATGACCGGGTCGTCGCCGCCTAGCACCGCGAAGCCGCCGGGCCGCCCTGCCATCATCGCCACCGTGTCCTGGTCAACCGATCCGGCCGCGTGCTTAACCCCGCCGATGCCTGGCACGGTCGCGAGCTGGGCCAGCGCCGGCCAGCTGACAACCTGCCCGGTGCGGTAGGGCACGTTATAGATAAGGACCGGAACAGGGCTCACTGCAGCCAGCGCTCTGAAATGCTCGAGCACGCCCGCCTCGCCGGGCCGGACGTAATACGGCACGACGACGAGGGCCGCGCTGACGCCGGGATAGTCCCTCAGGCGAGTCAGTGCTTCCGCGGACCTGGCGGTGTCGTTGGTCCCTGCGCCGGCGATGAGCGGCGTTCCCCGGTCGCCGCAGACCTGGCTGCAGATCTGCAGGACGGTCGCGCGCTCCCGGTTGCTGAGAGTCGCGGTCTCGGCGGTCGTGCCGAGTGCGACGATGCCGGTCGCGCCGTCATCCAGGACGCGGTGCGCCAGCCGCTCCAGCACAGCCGCGGCCAGCTCGCCGTCCGCGGTGAACGGCGTGATCAGCGGAACGAAAAGACCAGTCAGTTCTCCCATGCGATGATCCTGGCCGACCAGGATTATGCAGGTCCAGTTCGGAATTCTGGCCTGGTACGTAAGCTGAGCTGATGCTTGACGTGCGGAAGATGGACCTGCTTCGTGAGCTGGCGCGCCTGGGCACGATCGCGGCGGTGGCGCAGGCGCGGTTCTGCACCCCGTCGGCGGTGTCCCAGCAGCTCAGCGCCCTGGAACGGGAAGCCGGCGTGCCATTGATCAGGCGCAGCGGCCGGGGGGTGGAGCTGACGGCAGCCGGAACCGAGCTGGCTGACCGGACCGGGCCAGTCCTGGCGCTGCTCGAGCAGGCCAGCGCTGCACTCGCGGCGACCCGCGGTGAGATCACCGGCGAGCTGCGCATCGGAGTGTTCCCGACCGCCGTCAGGACGGTGCTTCCGCCAGCCCTGGTCAATCTGGGCGCAGAGCACCCGCGGCTGGAGCTGCGGGTGACCGAGCTCGACCCTGCCGGGGTGCCGGACGCCCTGCGGACCGGGGTGCTCGACATCGCCCTGGTGCACGAGTACGACTACGTGCCTGCCGAGCCCGATCCGGCCCTGGCCTGCTGGCCCCTGCTGGACGAAACGATCTTCCTCGCCTCGGCCGCCAGGCCGGCGGACGGCAGCGGACACGCCGCCAGCAGCAGGCCGGCGCCGCGGACCGGGCCAGCCGGCGAAGGGCCGGCGGGTGCTGTGCCGGCGGGGGAAGTGCCGGCGGGTGAACGGCCAGCGTGGGCAGGGCCGGTCGGCGAAGGGCCGGCGGGTGCTGTGCCGGCGGGGGAAGGGCCGGCGGGTGCTGTGCCGGCGGGGGAAGTGCCGGGTGAGAGGCCGACCGGTGAATTGGCCGCCGACGCGGTACTGGCGTGCCGGGAGCAGCCGTGGATCGCGGCCAGTCCCGGCACGCTGTGCCACCTGATGACGGTTCGGCTCTGCCAGGCGGCAGGGTTCACACCGCGCATCCGGCATTACGCGGACGACTTCGCTGCCGTGCTCACGCTGGTGGCCGCCGGCCAGGGCGTAGCGCTGGTGCCAGAGCTGGCGCTCGGCGACAGCCCCGCCGGCGTTCGCCTGGCCCCGCTGACCGCCCACAGGCGGACGCTCATTGCCTGTCGCAGCGGAGCCGCCGGCCATCCCGCGATCACCGCGTTCAGGGCGGCGATCCGGGCGGCGACCGCCGCCTACCGCGGCCCGGCGGCGGGCTAAAGCGGGTCCTTCCGTGGCCCGGGCCACACCCTGTGACAGTTCCAGGGCAACAAAAGGGCATAATCCCGCTCCTGACAGCCGGAAGTGTTACAGAGTGACCCGAGTGGCTAGCTGCCGGCAGCGATGGCGGCTCCGGAGCGAGACCGGCCAGCCCGCGAGGTGGTCCACCAGCGGAATCCGGCCCGCTCCGCAGCCGTCCACGCTGTCGTGGTCAGCAGGTAGAGGCCGGCCGCCAGCGGGACGAACGCGGCGATGACGACCGTCGTGTACGGCAGGATCCGCGTGAGCAGCGCGGTGGCGGCGGGGGCGGCGGCGGCCTGCGACCCGGCGGCTGCCGGTGCGGCAGTCCTGGCAATCCGCACGGCCAGGTAGGCGGCACCGGCCAGGAGCGCGAACACGGCCAGGAAGGCCAGGCCGTGCACGTTGAACGGGCCGGCCCCGGTCAGCCAGTGACTGCCGAGCGGCGTCGTCAGCAGATCCCTGGTCAGCAGGCCGTTCGCGTGGCCGTCAACAGTGCGGGACAGGAAGAGCCGGTACATGACGCTGAAGAACGGCAGTTGCAGCAGCATCGGCAGGCAGCCGGCCAGCATGCCGCCGCCTTCAGCCCGGTACAGCGCGGTCAGTTCCTTCTGCAGCCGGTCTGGCTGGTGCGCGTAGCGGGCGCGCAGAGCGGCGATCCGTGGCTGCAGGGCGGAGATGCGCGCCTGCCCGCGGAACGCGTGATAGCTGAGCGGGGAGAGCAGCAGCCGGACGGCCGCGGTGAACACGATGATCGCGGCCGCCGTGGCGAGCCCGGCTCCGAGCGGGGTGGTGAGTACGTGAGCGATCGTGGTGACAATCAGGTAGGCAGCGCCCATCGGGGCGTTGAGAAATCCGAGCATGACAAGACCCTCCAGCGGGTTCGAGACGGGATGAGCTGGAGGCGGCCGTACTCACGCTGCCGCAGGACGCGGTGAGATCAGGCGGCCGCCGGGGCCGCCGAGGGTGCTCTCGGCCGGGCGCGGCCTGCCGCGTCCGGGTTGAGCTGGCGCTGGAACACAGCGCTCCGGGACTTCCGGCGCAAGGCAGCGGCGCGCTGGAGCAGCGGGCCGGCCTGCAGGGCGCTCGCCAGCACGGCGGACCGGGCAAGCAGTGCGCTGATGGCCCCGGCGAGGGCGACGGCGCCCAGCGCCATCAGCCCGGACGGGAGCGAGAAAGCTGGCTGCCAGCAGGCAGCGATGACCGCGGCCGCGATGGCTCCCAGAATGGCGAGAGGGATCGCAGCGGTCCGGCGGGTGCTGACGCTCCGCATGCCGCCTACGGTACTCGCCTGGTGGCCGGCCGGTACATGGCGAGACTGCGGCGCTCCGGGCGGAGCGCCGCAGCCTTCAGCCAGGCCGCGCTAGGCTCGCGCGCGCCTCCCGTAGGCAACCAGCGACCAGATGATGAACACGTCGACTCCGATGAGGACGATGGACCACACCGGGTAGTACGGCAGCACCAGGAAGCTGCCAACTGCGCTCAGCGTCGCCAGGATGACCCCGACAACGCGAGCCCAGGTCATCCCGAGCAGAACGCAGACGCCCGCGAGGAACACCACCGCCCCGAGAATGAGCTGAGTCCAGCCCCAGTTGTGGATCGACCAGTTGTAGGCGTAGCCGCTCGGTGCGATGAAGAAGGACCGCTTGAGTACCATCGCCAGCCCGGCCAGAAAGCCGTAGATACCGGACAGAATCATCAGGATTCCGGCGAGCATCGTGCCGGCGGCAGCACTTCCGCCACCGTGCCGCCGGGTCTGCTCGCCCCTGCCCCGCTCGTATCCGGCCTGGTACTCGGTGGTACCCGCGGCCGACCGCCCCTGTGTGCTCATGTGCTGCCTCCCTGACGCGAACTGAGACAGTGCCCCTGCGTCTTCGACGCTACGGACGGCTGTCCTGGCGTGGCATCATCCGGGTCGGGTGAACCTAACTGCCCCGGTTGCGTCCGGCCGGGCGCCGCGGTGCCGGTCGCTGCTTCGGCGGCCGCGGAACCTTGCCCTGATCTGCCGATTTACCCTGGTCGGCCCGATCGCCGTGGTCCGGTGTCTCGGCCAGCCCTGCTGCCTCCTCGAGTTCGGCAGCCAGCGGCTGGTACAGGTCCCGCGCCATGCCGACGGCCCGGGTGGTGTAGGCGCGCTCGCGGCGGAGGTCCAGGGTGAAGGCCAGCCACCAGGTGAGGACCGCGCTGAAGCGGTTGCGGAAGCCGGTGAGGAACCCGATGTGGATGAACAGCCAGGCCAGCCAGCCGGCGAAGCCGGACAGCCGGACCGGGCCGGCCGACACCACGGCGCTGCCGCGGGAGATATAGGCGGCCGAGCCGAAGTCGCGGTACCGGAAGGACCTGGCGGTCAGCTGGCCGGCCAGCTCGCGGCGGATCCGGCGGCCGGTGTAGTAACCGCTCTGCATGGCAACCTCGGCAACGCCCGGCAGCTTGCGCAGGCTCATCATGTCGCCGATGACCGAGATCTCCGGATGGCCGGGAATTGTCAGGTCGTCCTGCACCACGATCCGGCCGGACCGGTCCTGCTCGGCCCCGGTGGCCCTGGCGACGGCCGCGGCGAGCGGCGGGGCCTCGACGCCGGCGGTCCACAGCACGGTGCCGACGCGGTGCCTGACCTCGTTGCCATCGCTGTCTCTGACCGTCAGGCCGTCGAGGTCGATGTCGGTCACGAGTGATTTCATCTGGAGCTCGACGCCCAGGCCGCGGAGAGCGTCGGCGGCTTTGCCCGACAGGCGCTTGCCGAACGTGGCCAGCGGCGCGTCGCCACCGTCGAACAGCAGCACCCGGGCATCCTCGGGCTGGATTTTCCGGTATTCCGAGCGCAGCGTCTTGGTGGCGAGCTCGCGGATCTGGCCTGCCAGCTCCACGCCCGTCGGCCCTGCGCCGACCAGCGCGAACGTGAGCCATCGGCGCTGCTCGTCGGCGTCCGCGGCCGTCTCGGCCATCTCGAACGCGCCGAAGACCCGTCGCCTGATCGTGAGGGCGTCCGAGATCGTCTTCATGCCGGGCGCGAGCGCCGCGTAGTTGTCATGACCGAAATACGACTGCCGGACCCCGGCCGCGATGACGAGCTGGTCATAGCCGAGCTCAATCTGCTCGCCCATCGGCCGACGGCAGATGAGCATGCGGCGGTCGGCATCGATATCGACGACCTCGGATGCGATGCAGTCGACGTTGCGGTGGTCGCGCAGGAGCTGCCGCAGCGGAGCGGTGATCTGGCCCTCCGACAGGATCCCGGTCGCGCACTGATACAGCAGCGGCTGGAACACATGCTGGGCGGTGCGGTCGACCATGGTCACCGAGAACGGGCCGTCGCCAAGTGCGCGGGCGGTGAACAGCCCGGCGAAGCCGCCGCCGACGATGACGACGCGCGGCCGCGTGTCCTGCTCGGTCTTGCTCTGCTCTGCGTCAGGCACAGGTCCTCGTTCCCGCTCGCGGTGCGCTCAGGGTGCTCAGGCCGCCGGGTCGTGCCAGGGCACGTGGTCGGGCAGCAGGGCGTCGGCTTCCTTGGGCCCCCAGCTGCCGCGCGGGTAGCTGTGAACGGGAACGACGTTGCCGAGCACGGGGTCGACGACACGCCAGGCGGCCTCGACGGTCTCCTGGCGGGCGAACAGCCAGCGCTCGCCGGACAGGGCTGCGCCAATCAGCCGGTCGTAGGGCCGCATGTCGGCGCCGGGCTGCTCGGCGAAGGACAGATCCTCCTGCTGCGGCGCCCAGCCGGCTCCCTGCTTCTTGCCGACAAGGCTCAGGCCAACCCCGGCGTTAGGCCAGATCCGGAAGCGCAGGCTGTTGGACACCGCCGACGGGGCCAGGCTGAACACGTCGTGCGGCGGGCGGCGGAAGCGGAGGCTGATCTCGGTTGCCGTGACTGGCATGCACTTGCCGGCCCGGATGACGACGGGGACGTCCGCCCACCGCCACGAGTCGGCGGCCGTGCGGAGCGCGACGTAGGTCTCCGTGCTGGACTGCGGGCTGACCCCGTCGACCTGGAGGTAGCCCTCGTACTGACCGCGGACGGTGTCCTCGGCCCCGAGCGGCCGCAGCGCGCCGATGATCTGTGACTTGGACTCCCGCCAGGCGGTCATTCCCCGGCCGTCCGGCGGGTCGGCCAGCACGCTGGCCAGGACCTGGAGCATGTGATTCTGCACGACGTCCCTGATCGCGCCGGTCTTGTCGTAGAAGCTGCCGCGGTCGGCGACGTCGAACGCCTCGGCCATGGTGATCTGGATGCTCTCGACATAGGTCCGGTTCAGCAGCGGCTCGATCACCGAGTTGGCGAACCGGACGAACAGCAGGTTCTCGACCGGGTCCAGCCCGAGCCAGTGATCGACCCGGTAGATGTCGTCCTCGGCGAAGTACTGGTGCATGGTCGCGTTGAGCTGCTGCGCACTTCTCAGGTCGGTGCCGAACGGCTTTTCCACCATCACCCGCGCGCCGTCAGCGCGGCCCGCGCCGGCGATGCCCTGCGCGATCCGGCCGAACAGCGGCGGCGGGACCTCCAGGTAGAACAGGACGCTGCCGGCCTGACTGCCGACCGCATCGGACATGGCCCGGTACGTCGCATCGTCGCCGAGGTCGCCATCGACGTACTTCAGCAGGCTGAGCATCTTGGTCGCTGCCGGGCTGCCCGGATCGATGCCGTTCAGCTTGAGCGAGGCCACGGCGTAGTCGCGGAACTGCTGCAGACCCCAGCCGCTCTTGGCAACGCCGATCACCGGCATGTCCAGCACCCCGCGCTCGGCCAGCCCGACCAGCGCCGGGAACGTCTCGAGCTTGGCCAGATCGCCAGTGGCGCCGAAGATCACCAGTGCGCCCGCGCGATCGTCTGTCATGTCCGCTCCCGTCCCGGCTGCCTCAGAGTGGTCCCCTAGTCTCATCTGACCCGCCGGCCCGGCTCGCACGCCACCCACTCCGGGTGATGCTGGTCCGCGGCAGGTCGCCCGGCCTGCGCCGGGGGTATGCGCACAGCCGTGACGGGCAATGCCGCGGTGGTGCAGAGCCGGGTTGTCAACCTGGCCGGGCTGGTCCAGGGCATCGTGCTGGTGACATTCCCGGCCGCGAGCACGATCTTCACGAGCAGCCGCTATTACGGCCTGTCGAGCAGCCAGTACGGGGACATGTTCCTGCCGCAGGTCGTGACCGCTATCGCAGCGGCGCTGCTCGGTGCCGAGCTTTCCCGGCGGATCACCATGAAGCGGGTGTACCTGCTCGGGCTGACGGCCAGCCTCACCGCGATGGTCCTGCTGATCGTCAGCGTGTTCGTCAGGACCGACCAGGCGGCCGCCTATCCGCTGCTGCTGGTGGCAACTGCGTTCCTCGGCACCGGATTCGGTCTCACCGTGCCTGCCCTGAACAGCTACGCCTCAGCCTTCCATCCGGCGGCCGTCGACTCCGCCGTCCTTGTCCTCAACGCGCTGCTTGGCCTCGGCACCGTGCTCGCGCCGGTGTTCGTGGCGATCTTCGTCGGTCTCGGCGTCTGGTGGTGCCTTCCCCTCCTGTCGGCGGTCCTGCTCGCCGGGCTGCTGCTGATCAGCATCAGGCTGCCGCTGCAGGCCGGAGCGGCCAGGCCGAAGCGCGGGCGTCAGCCGGTGCCGCGGCGGTTCTGGCTGTATGCGAGCTTCATCCTGCTCTACGGAGTCTGCGAGACGATGAACGGCAACTGGTCGCAGCTGGAAATGACCAGGCAGCTGGGCGCGTCAGCTGCCCAGGCATCCATCGCGCTGGCCGCCTTCTGGGGAATGGTGACGGTCGGCCGGGTCGGATTCGCCGCGATCGACCGCTGGCTCTCGCCCCGGCTGGTCTACCGGCTGCTGCCGGTGGTCCTGATCGCCGCTTTCCTGCTGACCGGCCAGCTGTCGCGCGGTGACGCGGCCCTCGGGATCGCGGTGTTCGCCCTGGCGGGCCTTGGCTGCTCCGCGCTGCTGCCCCTGACCATCAGCTTCGGTGAGACGGAGCTGACCGCGATGTCCGCAGCGGCGGCAGGCGGCATTATCGCCTGCTATCAGGCGGGTTACGGGATCGCGGCGTTCGGCGTCGGCCCGCTCACGGCTGCCGGGCTGAGCCTGTCGGCAGTCTTCCGCGGTACCGCGATCGTAGCGGCGGTCCTGGCCGGCCTGTCGCTGCTGGTCGTGCCTTGGCGGCGGGCCGCCGGCGGCTCAGAAGATGGCGATCGGGTTGACCGGCGAGCCGGTGCCGTCGGGCAGGCGCAACGGCGCGATGACGCACAGAAATGACCAGCGTCCGGCTGATTCGCACACGCTGACGAGGTCCTCGAACTGGAGGTAGTCAAGCAGCATGAGGCCGAGGGCGGGCAGCGCCAGCACGTGCACGGGGAAGTCGACGCCCTCAGCCGCGCTCGGCGCGGTGTCGTTGTTGCTGTCGCTGCCGAGTATCGCGATCTGGCGCTCGCCCAGCAGCTCGAGCACCGAGGGGTGCAGCCCGGCGCGGCTCGCCGCAGCGTCCCAGGGGCCGAGCTGATTGCGCCTGCGCCGGTGCCCGACCCTGATGAAGAGCAGGTCGCCAGGGCCGACACGGATCTGCTGGGCCTCTTCGGCGCGGGTCACGTCCTCGACAGTGACGTGATCGCCCGGCTCCAGCCACTCCACCCCGCGCAGCCGCGGGATGTCGAGTAGCACGCCCCGTCCGGCGATGCCCTGGCCGGCCAGGTCGACGGACAGGTTGCCGGGATCCGGCGCGACGCCGTTGTACAGCACGCCGTCGTAGCTGACGTGACACAGCGCGTCCAGGTGGCTGTCGGCATTGCCGTGCACGTGCAGGAACAGGGTGTCCATGGCGAAATCGAGTCCGTGGCGGCTGCCTGGCCTGGCGGCGGGATGGGTGAGATCGTCCACCCAGGGCTCCGGGTTATCCGCGGCCGGCTCGCCCTCGACCGGGGCCGCGAGTGAGACCGTCAGCCCGTCGCGCACGCTGCTCGCGGCAGCAGCTATCCGCTGCGGTGTCAGGTAATTCAGCGCGCCGCGCCGGTCATCGGCAGCCCAGGGTGCCAGCGCGCGGACCCGCTGGTAGAGCGCCCGGAAGTCCGCGGCGCCGAGCCGGAGATCAGGTGGGGTCAGGCGAGCAGCAGCCGGGCGGCCCTCATGCGGACCGCCCGGCATGCTGCTGCTGCCAGGTTCTGCTGACGACACTCAGGCGTGCGCGTGAACGCCGTTGTGGTGGTGCTGCTGCCAGGCGCTGGCGCCGGCGACAGTCGCTGCCTTGGTCTGGCCCCACTTGTGCTTGACTACCTCGCTCGGCGGCACTTCCAGCTCGCGGAACCACTGCCGGGTGGCGGAGAACATCGCGGTCCCGCCGACAATCATGCCGGTGATGCCGATGATGCTGCCGGCGCCGATCAGGCAGGCGCCCACGATCATCGGGGTGCTGTTCAGCTTGAATCCGTTCGCTGTGTACTGAAGACCGTTATTCATTGCGTCCTTCCTGGCGTTTGTAGGAGACCCTGTCCGTTCCCGCACCGCGGAGGACAGCGTCATCCCTAGCGGGTGATTGACTAGGCGAGACGGTCAGCGATGTGCTCGCCGACCCGGATGGCGTTCGCCATCGCGGTCAGCGCCGGGTTCACGGCGCCGATGCTCGGGAAGAAGCTGGTGTCCGCGACGTAGAGGTTGTCGACCTCGTGGGCACGGCAGTTGACGTCGAGCACCGAATTGGCGGGATCGGTGCCGAACCGGCAGGTGCCTGCCTGGTGGGCGACGCCCGCAATCGCCACGTCCATGTCCATGTAGAAGTTCTTGTGCAGCACGTGGTGATCGGCCATGCCGATGTGGTTGAGGATCTTCCTGAACTCGTGATAGAGCCCGTCGGCCTCGTGGTCGTTGGTCGCGGTGTAGCTCAGGTGCACGTTCCCGCCGGAGTCTATGGTGACGCGGTTCTCCGCCCTGGGCAGGTCCTCCGTCGTCAGCCAGAAGTCTACCGCGTGCCGCGCGACCTCCTCCAGGCTCATCTTCGGCGCCAGCTTCGTCAGGTGCGGTTCCTCGCCCTTCATCGCCATGGCGTTGGACTTGCCGAGCATCTGGATGTTGCCGAGCGGCCACTCGTTGTCTGCCCCGGCCAGGTAGAAGTCATTGAGCGCCAGGGTCTTCTGGAAGACCGTGTCGTTGGGCTCCTTGCCCAGCGCCACCGCGGCCTTGCTGTTGTGGAACATGTAGTTGCGCCCGACCTGGTCGGACCCGTTGGCCAGGCCTGCGGGATGCGCGTCTGACGCCGACCGCAGCAGGATCTTCGCGGAGTTGGCGGCGCCGGCGGCGAGCACCACGATGCTGGCCTGGTAGAGCTCCTGCTGGCCGTCGCGGGACACCACGACGCCGGTGACGGTCCGCCCGGACGGATCGGTCTCCAGCCGGATGACCTCCGAGTCCACCTGCAGCGTCACGTTTGGCTGGCTCAGCAGCGGCCGGACGCTGATCACGTCCGCATCGGCCTTGGCGTGCACCAGGCACGGGTAGCCATCGCAGGTCGCGCACCGGACGCAGTGGCTGGCGGGGCGGTCGGCCTCATTGAGGAGGATCCCGCAGGGCGCCGGGAAGGGCTGGTAGCCGCCGGATTTCAGCGCGTCGGCGATCTGCTGGATCCTCGGCTCGTGCGAGACGGCCGGCCACGGATACTGCTTCGACCAGGATCCCTCGGTCGGGTCCGTGCCGTGCTCGCCGTGCACCTGATACAGCCATTCGGCCCTGGTGTACCACGGCTCGAAGTCGGCGTAGCTCAGCGGCCAGGCGGGGGAGGGGCCGTCTGCGTGCCACAGCTCGCCGAAGTCGCACGGCCGCAGCCGGTAGAGAGCGGCCCCGTAGAGCTTGGTGGCGCCCCCGACAAAATAGTGCACCTGCGGCTGAAACGGCTTGCCGTCTCCGTCGTACCAGGTATCCGGCGATATGTACCGGCCGTCGACGAACACCTGGCCCGGGTCCCAGTTCTCCATTTCGCGGGTCAGGAAGTTGCCCCGCTCTAGCAGCAGGATCCGCTTGCCGGTCGGCGCGAGCGTGTTGGCGAGCGTGCCGCCACCGGCGCCGGTTCCGATGACGATGACGTCGTACTCTTCTGGCACTCGTTCCCCCCAGTGGTGCCCGGTGCGCGGCCGGTACGTGCCACGCTCCGCGTCTGTACCCGCGCTGGCGTCATCCGGGCCGGGTGATTTTGCCCGGCTGATGCCGAACGCGAGGCCAGCTGGCCGGGCCGCGAGGCTGATCACCCGGGCCGGGTGAGGTAATCCCCCCGCCGGCGGCGAGACCATGACTACGACTGCGGGGGAGGGAGCTGAACCATGCCCACTACGGCCTGGCGATTTCTCGGTACCGAGGGTGCCGACAACGCTGTACTCAAGATCAAGCAGCTGAACGACGCTGACCTGATCAATGTCATGGACGTCGCGGTGATGCGGTGGCCGGAGCATTCCTCCTCGCCCATCACGCAGGAGCACGTCACCGAGGAGGGCGGCAAGGTCGCCGCGATGGTGCACAAGATGCGCCACGGCGCCATCGACGGCCAGATGCTCGACACGGTCAAGGGGGACATGCGGCCCGGCACTTCAGCCATGGTGCTGCTGAGCTCGAACGCCGAGATTGATGCCGTTGTGCACGCCTTCGAGGGCCAGCCCATGGAACTCATCAGGACCGATCTGTCGGTACCTGACCAGGACCGGCTGCGGCTCGCGGTCAACCAGTTCCGGGCGCAAGAGGGCGGAGACAACATGATCTGACCAGGCCCCGGTACTGCTGAATGCTCCATATCCGGGTGGTCAGCCCGCCCGCTGTGACCGGGCGCCTGCTCACGCTCCTCCGCGCTGATGACGGCGTCATCAACCTGGTCGTGCTGCCCGCGGCCGCGCCGGGTGCGGCCGGCACGCAGGCAGCCGACGCGGTGCAGTTCGACGTCTTCAGCGCGGGCGCCAACGGCGTGCTGCGCCAGCTGCGGGACCTCGGCCTGGACCGGACCAGCTCGATCATCATCGAGACCGTTGACGCGGCGATCACCAGCCCGGCGAGCCGGGCCGCCCGGCGGCCGGCCTCGCACGGTGAGCAGGCGCCGGTCTGGGAGCTGATCGAGGCACGGATCGCCGACAACGCGCGATACCCGCCGAGCTTCTTCGTGCTGCTGGTCCTGGCGGCGCTGATCGGAGCCTGCGGCATCTTCACCAACTCGCAGACACTCATCGTGGGCGCGATGGTGGTCGGGCCCGAGTACAGCGCCATCATCTCGGTCGCGCTCGGCCTGGAGCGTCGCAATCGCCGCGCAGTCGGCCGGGGGCTGCTGGTCCTGCTGCTCGGATTCCTCGGCGCGATCGCGGTGACGCTGCTCTTCGCGCTCTGCATCCGCGGGCTGGGCAAGGCACCGGAGCCGTTCCTGCACGGGGTCAGGCCGGTCTCGGACCTGATCAACTCGCCCAACCTGTTCTCCGTGATCGTCGCAGTCGTGGCCGGGCTGGTCGGCGTGGTGTCGCTGACCCTGTCCAGGACTGGTGCGCTGATCGGGGTCTTTATCTCGGTCACCACCATCCCGGCCGCTGCCGACGTCGCACTCTCGACCGCTTTCGGGGCCTGGCACGAGGCCGTGGGGTCGCTCATGCAGCTGCTGCTGAACGTCGGCGTGCTGATCGTGGTCGGCGCGCTAGCTCTGCGCGCGCAGCGCCTGATCTGGCGCCGGTGGACGGCGCGCCCGCCCGTGCCGCCGGTACCGCCAGCGCCGCCGGTGCCCGCCGACTAGCCGGACTGGTCGAGCAGCTCGCAGTAACGGCCGCCGGCCGCGATCAGCTCCTGATGAGTGCCGCGCTCGGTGACCAGGCCGCGGTCAAGCACGACGATCTCGTCCAGCTGCTCGAGGCCGGTGAGCTCGTGCGTGATGAGCAGAGCGGACCGGCCGGCGGTCACGGCCAGCAGGTCGGTCATCAGCGCCGTGCTGGTCTCCTTGTCCAGACTGGCTGTCGGCTCGTCCAGGATCAGCACCGCCGGATCAGCGAGCAGTGCCCTGGCCAGCGCGATGCGCTGTCGCTCGCCGCCGGAAATGGCCGCTCCCCGTGCGCCGACCAGGGTCTGCAGGCCGTCGGGCAGCGTGCTGATCCAGGGCAGGAGCCGCGCCCGGTCGGCGGCATCGGTCAGCTCGTCGTCGGTGGCGTCCGGCCGCGCCAGCCGCAGATTGGCCGCGATGGTGGTGGCGAAGATGTGCGGGTCCTGGGGGCAGCCGCCGACGATGGTGCGGACCTGGTCGGCGCCGAAGCTGGCGAGGTTCTGACCGCAGAGCGTGGCGCTGCCGGCGGTCAGGCTGACAAACCGGAGCAGCACGGCCGCGGCCGTCGATTTGCCCGCGCCGTTCGGCCCGACGAGTGCGACGCGCCGTCCCGGCGTCAGGTCCAGGTCCAGGCCGCTGAGGGCGAGGGGGCCGTCTGGCCGGTAGCGCACGCAGGCACCGCGCAGCGTGACAGTCACCGGTCCGGTCGGGACCGGCCGCGGCCTGGCGGGCTCGGCGACCGGGTCAGGGGAATCGAGGACGGCGCAGATCCGGCGGCCGGCGGTGCGCGCCTGTCCGAGCTGCAGCGCGGCGGCCGGGAGCGCGGTGACCGCCTCGAACGCTGCCAGCGCGGTGAGCGTGATGACAGCAAGCGGGACCCGGCTGAGCGCGCCGGACCCGACCGCGACGACGCCAGCGACCAGCACGCCCCACAGGGTCAGGCCGGCCGCCAGGGAGCCGAGGCCGGCGCCGAGTCCGGCGGCACGCGCGGACCGGCGGGCGAGCGTGGTCAGCTCGGCGTCGGCGGCGCTGACCCGGTCCAGCGCCGCCTGCTCGGCGCCGAACGCGTGCAGGTCGGCGGAGCCGGCCAGCAGATTCGCCAGCGTGCCGGCCAGCGCCCCCCTGGCCGGGCTGGTGCGCCTGCGGGAGCGACGGTCCACGGCAGCGCCGATGGTCGGGACGGCGATCGCGGCGGCCAGCAGCCCGGCTGCCAGCACGCCGCCGGCCGGGACCAGGATGAGCAGGCAGGCAGTGACCGCGCCCGCGCCGACCAGCGCGGCCGTCAGCGGTGGCGAGATACCGCGGATGAACAGCTCCTGCGCGGAGTCGACGTCGCAGACCAGCCGGGCGAGCAGATCACCGGCCGGGAACGCGCGCAGGCCGGCGCCAGGCGCTCCAGTCGCTGGTAGACCGTAACCCGCAGGTCGGCCAGCACGCGGAAGGCGGCATCGTGTGTGCCGACGCGCTCGCTGTAACGGAACACGCCCCGGCCGACGCTGAACGCCCGCACCGCGACCACGGCCCCGGTGATGGCCACGATGCTGGGGTGCTGTGACGCGCGGGCCAGCAGGAAACCAGAGGTAGCCAGCAGGGCGACCGCACAGCCGGTGGCGGCAGCCCCGGCGGCAACCGCGAGCGCGAGCCGTCCCCGCATCGGCCGGGCGAGCCGCAGCAGGCGCAGCAGCGGCTCGGCGTCAGGACCTGACCGGCGCCGTGCGCGCCCGGCCGCACTGGGCACCCGGGCCTCATGGGGCATGCTGGGCAGACGGGGCGTCCCGTTGTCAGCAGGCCAGCTCACCGCGCGCCGGCTTGCCGGCCAGCTGAGCGGGCGGCTCACGACGTGGCCCGTGGCACCGCGAGCTGCGCGCGGGTGAGATGCCCGTCGCCGGGCTTCACCTGTCCCGGTTGCGCGGGGTCGGGCTGGCCGTGCCCGGACTGCCCGGCGTCGAGCCGCCCGTGGTCGAGCTGCAGCACCTGGCCGGCCGGGAGCTGAAGCCGGTGGCTGATCATCACCACCGTGCGCCCGGCCAGGGCCGTGCCAAGCACGTCCAGGATGTCTCTGGCGGTCACGGGGTCGAGGTGCTCGACCGGCTCGTCGAGCAGCACCAGCGGCGCGTCCCGCAGGAACGCCCTGGCCAGGGCGAGCCGCTGGCGCTGGCCGGCGGACAGCTCGAGTGCGCGTTCGCTGAGCGGGGCGCTGAAGCCGCCGGGCAGCGCCGCGATGAAGTCTTCGGCACCCGCCAGTCGCGCGGCCTGCGCGATCGCGGCTCCGGTCGCGTCCGGCGCGCCGAGCGCGATGTTCTCGGCGATGGTCCCGGCGAACAGGTACGGATGCTGCGGCACCCACGCGATCTGCTGCCGCCACCAGCCGGCCGGGATCGCGGCGATGGTGGTGCGGCCGGCGGTGATCTCGCCGGAGGTGGGCTCGGTGAAGCGGAGCAGGAGCCCGAGCAGCGAGCTCTTGCCCGCTCCGCTGGCCCCGGTCAGCAGCACGTGCTCGCCCGGCCGGATGGTGGCGGTCACACCGTCCAGCGCGGGAACGTCCCGGCCCGGGTAGCGCAGGGTCACCGCCTGCAGCTCGATGGCGTCGCGGGCCAGGTCGGGCTGGCGCACCGGCCCGCCTGACCGCGCGCCCGCCGCAGGCAGCGATGACTCGGGGAGGGGAGTGTCCAGGATCTGCAAGGCGCGGCCGGCTGCCGTTGTCCCCTCGGCGCTGGCATGGAACTGGGCGCCGACGTTGCGCAGCGGCAGGTAGGCCTCGGGCGTCAGCAGCAGCACCAGCAGCGCGGTGTCGTAGCCGAGGTGGCCGGCCAGCAGCCGGAGTCCGACCTCGACCGCGACGAGCGCGGTGGCCAGGGCACCAGCCAGCTCGAGCACCAGCGCCGACAGGAAGGCGACGCGCAGGGCGGCCATCGTGGCGCTGCGGTGCTGGTCGGTGGTTCTGCCGATCGCCGCGGCCTGTGCCCTCGCGCGGCCGAAGAGCTTGAGCGTGGGCAGCCCCTCGACGACGTCGAGGAAGTGGCCGCCGAGTGCGGCCAGCAGCCGCCACTGGCGGTCGGTGTGCGCCCTGGTGTACAGCCCGATCAGCACGCCGAACACCGGGATCAGCGGCAGCGTGACCGCGATCACCACGCCGGACAGCCAGTCCGCGGCCGTGATGCGGATGAGCACGGCTGCCGGCACCAGGCAGCCGAGTACCAGCTGCGGCAGGTAGCGGGCGAAGTACGGGTCGAGCGCGTCAAGTCCCCTCGTGGTCAGGGTGGTGATCTCGCCGGCCTGCTGCCCGGTGAGCCAGGCGGGCCCGAGTCGCAGCGCGTGCGCGGCGAGGCGCCGCCGAAGCTGCGACTTGACGGCGGCTGCGGCCCGGAGCGCGGCTGCCTCACCGCCGTAGGCCACGGCCGCCCGCGCGCTCACGACGAGCAGCAGCGCGAGCACGGTGCCGCGCAGGGCGGCGAGCCCGGTGCCGAGCGGCGCTCCGGACAGCGCACGCGCCAGCAGCGTTGCCTGCGCGAGCACCAGCGCCGTGGTGACCAGGCCGAGTGCGACGGCGGCAATCAGGTAACCGCGAGCTGCGCTGGCGTGCCGCAGCAGCCGCGGGTCGAACGGCCGCAGCCGCGCGCCGGCCTCCGGGCGCCGCCGGGCGCGAGCCCGCCGGGGTGCGGCCGGCTCGGCGTCCTGACGGTCGAAGCGCGCCTGCGCGGCTGCCGGACTCGTCACGATCAGGCTCGCCCGCCGCGCCTGCCCTGCCCGGGCAGCAGCCGCCGCCAGCGCCCGCGGCTACGACCGCGGCCGGACGGCGGCGGCGGAACGACGCGACCGGTCTGCGTCGCGCCCGGCCCGGCCTGCTCGCTGGCCATCGCGGCGGTCGCGGACACTGCGGGCCGGGTGGTGGGCGACGGCCGGAACGACTTGTCGCTGATCCGGCGGCGGAACACGAAGTACGTCCACCCCTGGTATGCCAGCACGATCGGCAGGATCACCAGCGCGATGACCGTCATGACCTTGAGCGAATACGGCGTGGAGGCGCTGTTGTACACGGTGAGGCTGTAGGCCGGGTTGGTACTGGACACCATCACCCGCGGATAAAGGTCCACGAAGATCGTGATAATCGACAGCGCGATCGCGATGGTCGTGGCCGTGAACGCCCAGCCCTCGTGGCCGCGCACGATCCCCCAGGCGAAGAGCACCGCGAGGATGGCGAGGAACTCGACCGGGTTCAGGAAGGCGCCGCCGCCAGCCGTGACGTGCGTCCAGGAGATGAACGCCAGCACGAGCAGCGCGGTCAGCGGCGCGATCCGGCGGGCGAACTTCGCGGCCCGGTACCGCAGCGCGCCCTCGGTCTTCAGCGCGATGAACGTAGACCCGTGCAGCAGGCACAGCGACACAAGCGCGACGCCGACCAGGATCGAGTACGGCTGCAGCAGGTCCCAGAAGTTGCCGGTGTACTCGTGGTTCGCGCCGATCGGCAGGCCGTGCAGCAGGTCGCCGAGCACGATCCCGATCAGCAGCGGTGCGAGGAAGCTCGCGACGATCAGCAGCCGGCTCCAGGTGCTGCGCCAGCGCTCCGCCGGGCTCTTGCCCCGGTACTCGAACGACACGCCGCGCACGATGAGCGCGACGAGCAGCAGGACGATCGCCAGGTAGGCCCCCGAGAACAGGGTTGCGTACCAGCCGGGGAACGCCGCGAACGTGCCCCCGGCGGCGACGACGAGCCAGACCTCGTTCCCGTCCCAGAGGGGTCCGATGGTGCTCATCACCGCGCGCCGCCCGGCCTCGTCCCTGCCGAGGACGCCGTGCAGCATGCCGACGCCCATGTCGAAGCCCTCGAGCACGAAGAAGCCGGCCCACAGGACAGTGATCAGGATGAACCAGAGCGGGACGAATGCCATCAGTACTCCATCGCCGGGACGCGGTCACCGGACGGGGCTGGTGGTGGTGCTGGCGCCAGTTCCTTGCGCGAGTACCGCAGCATGAGCAGCAGGTCGACGGTTCCGAGCGTGCCGTAGAGCAGCACGAACACAGTCAGGCTGATGATGAGCTGGGTCGTGCTCACGGACGGCGAGATGCCGTTCTTGGTCAGCATGATGCCCTGCACGATCCACGGCTGCCGGCCGCTCTCGGTCAGCAGCCAGCCGGCCGTGTTGATCAGGAACGGCAGCACGACCAGCCAGGTCGCGATGCGAAGGAACAGGCTGGACGTCGCCAGCTTCTTGCGCCGGTTCAGCCACAGCCCCCACAGCGCGACGAGCACCACGATGACGGCCAGGTAGGCCATCACCCGCATGCCCCAGTACTGGATGAACACGTTCGGAACGTAGTTGCCTGGCCCGTACCTGGCCGCGTACTGGGCCTGCAGCGGGCTCATGCCGATGACCTTGCCGTTCCAGTGATTGGTGGCCAGCAGGGACAGCAGGTGCGGGATCTCCAGGATCTGGGTCGGGGTGTGGTCGTTGTTGCCGCCGCCGATCTGGATCAGCGAGAACGAGCATGGCTGGCAGGTGGTCCACTGCGCCTCGGCGGCCGCGATCTTCATCGGCTGGTACTTGGCCTCGATAACGCCGAGCTCGTCGCCGACCAGCATGGCGAGCAGGATGGCGGGTACGAGCATGACCAGCGAGAGGCGGGCCGACCGGCCGAACACAGCCGAGTCAGCCCCCCGCCGCAGCTGCCAGGCCGAAACCGCGAGCATCACGCCCGCGCCGGTCGCGAGGGCGGCCAGGACGACCTTGCTGTAGCCCCAGACGAACACCGGGTTGGTGAACAGCGCCCAGATGTCGTTGAGCTGCGGCTTGCCGTGGACCATCTGGTAGCCGACCGGATGCTGCATCCAGGAGTTGGCGGCCATGATGAACGCCGCCGACAGTATCGACCCGAGCGCGACCAGCCAGATGGTGGCCAGGTGCACCCGGCGGGACAGCTTGTCCCAGCCGAACAGCCACAGCCCGAGGAAGGTGGACTCCAGGAAGAAGGCCACCAGCCCTTCCATCGCCAGCGGCGCGCCGAAGACGTTGCCCACAAGCCGTGAGTACGCCGACCAGTTCATCCCGAACTCGAACTCCTGGACCAGGCCGGTCACGACGCCGATGGCGACGTTGATGACTAGCAGGGTGCCGAAGAACCGGGTGAGCCTGAGGTATTCGGGGCTCTGCTTCCGGTACCACGCGGTCTGCAGCAGGGCGGTAAGAACGGCAAGACCAATAGTGACGGGAACGAACAGAAAGTGGTTGATCGTTGTAAACGCGAACTGCCACCTGGCCAGGTCAGCTCGCATCTCGTCCCCTCAGCACTGGTTACCACGACGTGTAGTGCTGAGGGTTTGCCCGCGCGCATGCCACCCGCTGTCACCCGTTCCGGGTGATTGACCCCTGGCGGGCTAGTCGCTATGGCCAGTCCGACGGTCGCTTCGGCGAGGCCAGGGGCCAGCCGCCGGCCGCCAGGCGGGCGCGGACCCGCGCGATGTCGGAGTCCTTCGCGTGCTCGTGCGTGACGGACTTGATGGCGGTGCGGATCGTCTCGGCCGAGTCGGCGTCGCTGGTGCTGGCCAGTTCATCCGCGATGGCGATCACCTCGTTCTCGGTCAGCTGGCTGCCGAGCAGCGCGAACAGCGGGACGTAGTCGACCGGCGGGACACCGTCGGGGTAGCCGGCACGCAGCCAGCCGATGATCGTGCCGAGAAAAGCCGGCATCTCCATGCTCGTGAACCTTTCGCGGTTGGGGGCTGGCAGTTACTTGGGGTGTCCGGCCTGGTAGATCGCCCAGATACCCCAGCCGATGGCAGCGAGGACGATGAGGAAGCACAGGGCGCCGGCGATCAGGCCCGGCACGCTGCCCCCGATGATGCCGTCCTTCGGCGTGTTCTGCGCGGTCCGGCCCTCCGGCCCGGTCGCGCTGGCCGGCTGCGTTCTGGCGCCGCCGGACAGGCTCATGGCCTTCAGCCCGATGGCGAACAACGCGGGCAGGCCGGCGCCGGCGATCAGGCCGACGACGACGATCTGCCACAGGGCGGTGAGGTCTATCCAGCTGCTCATAACTGCGTTCCCTTCGACCGTGCTCGCAGACGGGGGCTGGTCAGGCGGCGGCGGGTTCGCTAACCGCCGGGCTGTCAGTCGGGGCCACGCCGCCCGTCCAGTCCGAGTTGACGTTGTCGTGGCCGACCCGGGTCTTCCTCGACCGGAAGTAGATGGTGATGGCGACCCCCAGCAGCAGGACGAGGTCGAAAATGACGCCGGTGCCGCCGGTCGAGTGGCCGAGATAGTAGGCGCCCGCGCCTACGAGCGCCGCACTCGGCAGCGTGAACAGCCAGGCGGTCGCCATCCGCCCGGCTACGCTCCAGCGAACCTCGGCGCCCTTCTTGCCGAGGCCGGTGCCGATGATCGAGCCGGTGGCCACGTGCGTGGTTGACAGCGAGTAGCCGAAGTGGCTGGACAGCAGGATGACCGCCGCCGAGGCGGACTCAGCGGCCATGCCCTGCGGCGACTCGATCTCCACCAGGCCCTTGCCAAGCGTGCGGATGACCCGCCAGCCGCCCATGTAGGTGCCGAGGCTGATCGCGAGACCGCAGGACAGGATGACCCAGAACGGCGCGCTCGCGGTCGACGGAACGTCGTGGTTCACAATCAGCGCCAGGGTGATGATGCCCATGGTCTTCTGCGCGTCGTTGGTGCCGTGCGCCAGCGACACCATGGATGCCGAGCCGATCTGGCCGATCCTGAAGCCATGACCGCGGGCGCCCTCCGTCAGGCTCCGGCTGATCCGGTACAGCAGCCAGGTGCCGGTTCCGGCGACCAGCGCGGCGATGATCGGGGACAGGCCGGCCGGGATGATGACCTTGGAGACCAGGTCATGCCACTGAATCGCGTGGCCGCCCGCCGCCGCGATCGTCGAGCCGATGACGCCTCCGATGAGCGCGTGCGAGGAACTGGACGGGATGCCGAGTAGCCACGTCAGCAGGTTCCAGGTGATGCCGCCGGCCAGCCCCGCGAACACCACGGTCAATGTGACCAGGTTCGTGTCGACCAGGCCGCTGGCGATGGTGGCCGCGACGCTGAGCGACAGGAACGCTCCCACCAGGTTCAGCACGCCGGACAGGCCCACCGCGACGCGGGGATTCAGTGCCTTCGTGGCGATCGAGGTCGCCATGGCGTTGCCGGTGTCGTGGAAGCCATTGGTGAAGTCGAAGGACAGGGCGGTGATGACGACCAGGACGAGAAGGATGTCATTGCTCACGCACCCAGGTTTGTCAGGGCGCCCGGCGATGTCGAGATACCGACAGGAAAATCCGACAATTAGTCAGAGTGCTGTCATTCTCTGTTCACCTAGCGCGGGTCATTAGATGGTCAAGTGCCGACAAAACCGGCTGGCAGCGGCCGGCGCCGTCAGGCCCGGACAACGCCGGAACCGCTAGGTGGTGCCAGCCGGAATGCCGCGGTCGACCGTGGTGACGCGGGGATTTTCCAGCCGCAGCGCGGCGGTGAGCTCGGCCAGCACCCGTTCCCCGTCGATCGCCCCGCAGCTGAACAGGTCGATCGCGATCAGGCTCTCCTCGGGCCAGGTGTGGATCGACAGGTGCGACTCGGCGAGGATGAGCACCAGCGTGATCGCGCCGTTCGGGAAGATCACGTGGCTGGTGTCCAGCACGTGGCCGTCACCGGACCTGACGGCGTCCATGGCGAGCCCGGTGAGCTCGTCGATATCGGTCACCGGCGACGCGGGCGTGCAGCGGGCATCGATAGCGTAGAGACGCTTGGCCGAAACGGCCTCCTGGCGCCGCAGATCGGTATAGCTGCTGGCCGCTTCCATGCTCGGCATGATGTGCGAGGATACCGTACTGCCTGCTGGTCTGGCCGGACCGCCGGCCCGGACCAGGGTGAGAAGACACAGCTGATGGACATCGACGAGGTGGTAGCGCAGGTTGCCGCCGCGGTCGGCCTGGCCGAAGGCGAGTCGGGCATCCGTGACATTCTGGCTTCCGTGCTGTCGGCTGAGCCGGCCGCCGTGCGCGAGATCGCCCGGCTGGCTGAGCTTCCGGTGCCGATTGTGGCCGCGGCCTGCAACGAGCTGCGCAAGCACGCCGTCGTCGACACTCAGCGACCCGTCCGGTTCACCGAGGCCGGGCGCGCTGCGGTGTCCGCCGCGACCGGAGGAGCAGGGCTGTCCGGAATCTGCCCGCACTGCGGCGGGCGGGGAACGATCATCCCCGGCGAGCTGGCCGGCCTGGAAGAGACGCTGCAGACGGCGGCTGACGGAGCGCCAGGCGCGAAGGCCGAGCTTGACCAGACTCACTGCACGGTCGCCACGAAACTCGGCCGGGTGCTGCGGCTGCACGCGGCGCACGCGCTGGCCGGGCAGCGGATCCTGCTGCTCGGCGACGACGACCTGATCTCGGTCGCGATCGCGCAGTTCGCCGCCTGGACAGGCAGTCCGGCGATGATCCGCCGGCTGGCCGCGGTCGACGCCGACCCCGACGTGCTGGCCTGGATCGGCGAGCAGGCAGCCGGCACCGGCGTGGCCGTCGAGCTGGTCGAGCACGACCTGCGCCAGCCGCTGCCAGCCGGGCTGACGGGCGCGTTCGACGTGGCCATGACCGACCCGCCGTACACGGTTGCCGGAGCCGAGCTGTTCCTCAGCCGGGCCGTGTCCGGGCTGGCCCCGCAGCCGGGACGGCACGTGTTCTTCTCCTTCGGCGCCCGGCGGCCGGCTGAGACGCTGGCCGTCCAGAGCGCGATGACGGACATGGGCCTGGTCCAGCGCGCCCTCATTCCCGGCTTCAACGAGTACGTCGGCGCCGGCGTCCTCGCGGGCACGAGCAACCTGTACCACCTGCGCACTGCCGAGGGCGCCGCGCCGCTCATCGACGGGGCGTACGACGGGCCGCTGTACACCGCGGACAGCAGGGCGGCCGTGACCCGCCCGTACCGGTGCGCGCAGTGCAAGACGGTGCAGGCCGTCGGGCCCGGCAGCCAGTGGCCGCGGATCGCCGCGCTGCAGGAGGCCGGCTGCCCGGAGTGCGGCGGCACGACCTTCCGCCCGATGCCGCTGGTGGCCCGATGAGCGCGGCCGCAGCTGCGGGTTACCTGGTCAGAGCCGCCACCGAGAGCGACGTCGAGGCGCTGGTCGGCTATGAGATCGAGATCGCGGTGATCTCGTTCGGCGACGAGGCCATCACCGATCCCGCACTGCATCGCAAGCGGGTGTCTGGCGCGCTCGGCAAGCCGGGTGAGATTACCCTCGTCGCAGCCGCCGCGCAGGCGCCGGATGTGCCGCTCGGCTGGGCCTGGCTGTCCGCGCGGCGGAACTCGCTGACCGGCGACCGGTACGGCAACTTCCGCTCGCTGGCCGTCTCCGATGTCCCGGACCGCAGCCTGATCGGCGAGCTGCTGATGGCGGCCGTCCTGGCCGCGGCCGACGAAGGCGGGATGACGCAGCTCACCGGCAAGGTGCACGCCGCGAACCTGGGCATGCGGTCGCTGTACCGGAAGTTCGGCTTCACCGCCACGCACATCACCATGGAGCGCAAGGCGGACGGTCCGTGACCAGCGAGCCGGCCGTGATCAAGTGCGTGATCTGGGACATCGACAACACCCTCCTCCATGGCGTCTACCTGGAGTCGGGAGAACACCCACCGGAGGCCGACCCGCAGCTGGTCGCAGTGCTGCACGAGCTGGCCGGCCGCGGCATCCTTAACGCGCTCGCCAGCCGGAACCCGCCCGCCGCCGCCGACTACGTGCAGAAGCTGACCGGTGCCGACTTCGCCGCGATCGAGTGCGGCTGGGGGAGCAAGGCGGATGCTGTCGGCCGGATCGCGGCCGGGCTGAGCCTGGCACCGGACGCGCTCGCGTTCGTCGACGACGACATGATCGAGCGCGCTGAGGTCGCGGCCGCGTTCCCTGACATGCTCGTGCTCACGCCGGAGGACGCCGCGGAGGCACCCGACTGGCCCCAGTTCAGCCCGGCTGTGATCACTGCGGAGGCCCGCCGCCGCGGCCAGATGTACGCCGAGCGGCAGCGCCGGCAGGCCGAGGCGGCCGCGTTCGGCGGCGGCAGGGACGAGTTCCTCCGGCACGTCGGGACTCGCGTCACGATCGCGCCTGCCGAGCCGGCTGACCTGCCGCGACTGCACGAGCTGTCGGTGCGGACGCATCAGCTGAATTCCGCGGGCGAGCCGGTGTCGCAGGACGAACTCGCCCGCCACCTCGCCGCCCCCGGCGACGCGGTGGTCCGGGTGACCCTGGCCGACGACTTCGGCGACGACGGCCTGGTCGGCGCTGCGATCACGGCCGGGAACAACGGTAGCCGGGGGTCGGTCGAGAGCGTTCCCGCCATGATTGTGGTTTCTGTGCCGCTGATCATGATGTCCTGCCGGGCGCTCGGCCGCGGTGCACTCGACGCCCTGCTGGCCTGGCTGTGCCGGGCGGCTGTCGCGGGCGGGGCTGCTGAGCTGCAGATTCCGTGCCTGGTCAGCGAGCGCAACGTGCCGATGCGGCTGGCGCTCGCTGCGGCCGGGCTGCGGGCTGAGCCCGGCAGCCTGGCGGCGGACGGGAGGGCGACCTTCTCCCGCTCGCTGACGGGCGAACTGCCCGCGCTGCCGGACTGGGTGAGCGCCGGGTGAGCGCCGGTCAGTCTGCTGCGGTCGCGGATCAGCTGCGGGCGCTGCTGGCGGAGATCACGGGCCGTCCGGACCTGCTGGCGGTGCCGGATGAAGTGGCGCTGTTCGGCGCGGGCATTGGCCTGGACTCGCTGGGCGGAACGCTGCTGCTGCGCCAGGTGCAGCGCCGCTACGGCGTCGATGTCGCGGCCGAGGATCTGAACCTCGACTCGCTGGAAACGCTCGGGACGCTCGCTGCGTTCATCGCCGACCGACTCTGACGGTCCGGCAGCCCGCCCAAGTGCTGCCAGGCGCTGGGCGGGTCCGGCTGCGGGCGCGTCCAGTTCCAGGCTCTCTTGGCCGGGTGAGGGACGGTCTGTTGTCTCGTCGCGCGCTATCCACAGGCTGCCTAGTTGTCCGCGGAATTGTCAGTGCTGCTCGGTATTATCGAACGTGTGATCGAGTGGAGAGCGGGCTGTTTTCGGTGGCGGAGGGAGGCCGGCGGTGAGCGATCCTGGCTGGGACATCCCTGGGGTTGACCGCGCGGGTTCTGGCGGCTCCGGCGGTGACGGTGCTGCTTGCGTTGCTGGCGGCACCGACCCTTCGCGGCCGGCTGCGGCCGGCGGGAAGCGGCCCCGGAAGGCCCGGCGGCTGGCGAGCGTGTCGGCTCTGGGTGGCCCGTCGGCGGGCGCGTTCGCGCGGCCTGGCAGCACTGGCAGTCACCCCAGTGCTCCTGGCCCGGCTGGTCCTGGCGCGGCTGGTCCTGGCGCTGCGGCTCCCGGCCCGGCCGCTCCTGAGTTCGGCTCGTCCGGCTCCTCCTCACACGGTGCCGGGTCCCGTTCGTCCTCGCCGGTTCCGGCGGATGCGGGGCAGGCGCTGGCATGGCTGTCGGGCGGGCTGGATTTCCTGGCGCATGCCGATGCGTCGGAGTGGCCGGCTGGGTTGCAGGCCGATTGCCTGCGGGCGCTGGCGGTGGCCGAGTCGCGGCAGACGGCGGCGCACGCGAGGATGCTGCGTGCCTTCAGCGTTCCCGGCGGAGGTCTTCAGGGGGACGGGCACCGGTCCCCGCGGATGTGGCTGTCGTGGCAGACCCAGGCGACCGGCAAGGCCGCGGCTGCGAAGGTCGCGTGGATGCGGCGGCTGGAGGCCCACCCGATGATCGCCGCGGCGCTGGCGGACGGGCGGGTGCCCGAGTCGCGGGCGCGGCTGTTCTGCGACTGGTCCGACCGACTGCCCGAGGCCGTCCGCGCCGACGCCGACGGCCAGTTCCTGGCCGCCTCGGACCGGGGCGCGGATCTGGTGGATCTGGCCGCTCTGGCCGAGGACCTGCACCGCCGGCACGCCTCCTGCGATGAGGATCAGGACGGTTTCGCGGACCGGGCGGTGCGGCTCGGGAAGACCTTCGGCGGCGCAGGACGGCTGGAGGGAGACCTGACCGCCCGGTGCGCGGCGGTCGTGGAGGCAGTGCTGGACGCCCTGGGCACGCCGGCTGGCCCGGAGGATGACCGGACCGTGGCGCAGCGGTACCACGATGCGCTGGAAGAGGCATGCACCCGGCTGATCGCCGCCGGGCTGCTGCCGCAGCGGGCTGGCCAGCCGGTCCGCCTTGAACTGGAGATCACGCTGGCCGAACTCCTCGCCAACGCCGGCGGCCTGGGCTGCGACGCGCTCGTCCAGCCGGTCATCACCGGCCACGTCGACTACGACCTCCTCGCCCAGCTCGCTAATGGCGGCAGCGACCCCGGCGACCCGCTGGCCGGCCCTGGCGACCCCGGACGTGACGGCACTGCCGGCCCTGACGCCGAGCGTGACGCCGACGTCGGCTCCGACAGCGACGCGGACACCGGCTGTGTTAGCGGCGCGGACACCGGCCCCGGCAGTGATGCGGAGGCTGCGGCGGAGGCGGCGCGGGCGGCGCTGGCCGGGGCGTGCGCGGCGGCGGTGCGGGATGGCCGGTTCGGCGACGTGCTGGCCGCGGCGGTGGCTCTGCTGTCCGGCCCGGCACGGCCGCGCCGCCGCGCTGCGCCGCAACCTGGCCGGCGGCCCGGCGGTGCCGGTGTCGCTGCCGCTGGACATCCCCGGCGTGTTCGACACCATCCCCGTGCACCTGCGCCGCGCGGTCCGCAAGAGAGACAAGCACTGCCGGTTCCCGGGCTGCGACCAGCCCGTCGCCGCCTGCGACGTCCACCACCTCATCCACCGCAAGGACGGCGGCCGACACGCCCTGACCAACCTGCTGCTCATGTGCCGGTTCCACCATCTGATCGCCATCCACCGCTGGGGCTGGAGGATCACCCTGCACGCCGACGGCACCACCACCGCCGTCAGCCCCGACGGGGCCAAGACCCTGCACAGCCACGCACCCCCCATCAGGGCCGCCTGACCAGCCACCCAGCCACCCAGCCACCCAGCCACGAGCATGCCGTCTGACCGCACAGCACCATGCGGTCAGACGGCACGCCCGCGCCGCCTGTGCGCGCGGCGGGCAGGGTGGTGCGGGTGGACGGGCGCGCAGGCAGCGCGGGCACAGACGCAAACGGGGAGCGGCTCAATCGGGCAGCTGAGCGAGATGCTCCTCGATTGTGCCGATGACGGCGGGATCGCCGTCGCCATCGAGAAGCTGGAGCGCATGCCGGATGCGGTAGGCCGTCTCGAGCGGGCGCGAGTCTGGATCCAGCCCGCGCTTCGCGGCATAGGCACGCCAGCCCCGCGTCCAGAGGGAGCTGAAGTCGCGGCGGTGGCGGCGCCACAGCCCGGTACCCCACTCCCCGAAGTCGAAGTCGAAGAACGGGTGGTCGATGCGGGCCGTTTCCCAGTCGATCACGCCGGTCAGCCGGTCGCCGTCCGCCAGCAGCTGGTCTTCGTGGATGTCGCCGTGGACCAGGACCGGCCTGAGCTGAGCGGCACGGCCAAGCAGGTCCGCCCACGCCGGAGCGCGTCCCGGCTGGCCAAGGCGCTCGGCTGCCTCGGCCGCCGCTTCGGCGCTGGTGGCCGGGTCGAGCGCCCGGCGCAGCCAGCGCTGATGAGCAACGTCGTGGTGTGCAGGGGGTCGTGACCCGGCAAGCTCGCGCGGCGGCGTGATCTCATGCCAGCAGGCAATGGCCTCGCCCAGCTGTCGGAGGAGATTCTCGGGCTCGGCCGGCACCGCACCGCGCAGGCGGCTGACGGCCGCGAACGGGAACGGGTAGATGTCCGGGTCTTCCCAGTGGCCTAGCAGCCGCGGCACGACGCTTAGCTGCGAGTTCTCCAGCGCCCGGTAAGTGGCGATCTCTCGCTCGAACCACTCGACGCCGGTAACGGCCCGCGGGAAGAGAAAGACCCGGTCAGTGTCGAGGAGAACGAGCTTGTTCCAGCCGGTGACGTTCAGCACCAGCCGGTCCGGGTTCACGCCAACCAGGGACGCGAACCGCTCCGCCTGCGGCGGCACCAGCACGGCACTGATCGGAGGTCCGATGATGTCGCCGCTCACGCCCGGATTACCACTCACGTCGACAGTATGGCGGCGGTCAGGAGCCTGACTCGCCCTCGCGCCTGACGACTCCGGGGTCCACTCCGGTCTGGTCGACCCGGCTCTGGTCAAACCCGGCGACTTCCTCGCCGGTACTGCCCGCAACCGGTACCGGCTCGCCGAGGTCACGCTGGGCCGGGTTGCCCCTGCGGTGCAGGAAGGCAGCAATGGCCGGGAAGATCAGCACAGAGGCGACGCCGGCGCCGACCAGAGCCGCGGCATTCGACGGCAGCATGACGCCGTCGTGCAGCCCGATCTCAGCGAGCGCGATCAGGAGCGGCATTGTCGTCGCCGTTATGAACGTCATTTCCAACCGCTGCCGGAAAGGCAGTACCCGCAGGTAAACGAACAGCGAGGGCAGGCCGCGGACGACCAGCAGCAGGCCGACGAAGATCACCAGTCGTAGCGGGTCCGCCGCGATCGAGGCGATATCGAGCGTCATGCCGGAGACGACGAAGAACACCGGAATGAAGATGCCGTACCCGACTGCCTCGAGCTTGTCCTCCAGCGGCTTGACGTCTTCCACCATCCGGTGGGTCCAGCTGCGCAGCACCATGCCGGCCAGCACTGCACCAAGGACAACATCGTCGCCGAACCGCTCGGCGGCGACGAGCAGCACGAACAGCAGGACCACGGTCCAGCGCAGCGTGGTCTGCGCGGTGGCCCGCCTGCCCTGGTCGATGAGTGCCTTCATCCGCCGCCCGCCGAGCAGCCGCGGCACGACCGTCAGCAAGAGTGCGGCCACGACGACGGCGAGCAGCGAGGCCAGGGCGATGTACTGCGAGCGCTTGGTGAGGAACAGAGAGATCGCCACGATCGGGAACAGCTCGCCCACTGCACCGGCCGCTATCACGTTCCGGCCGAATTTGCCGTCCAGCATGTTGTTGTCCTGCAGGATCGGCAGCAGCGTGCCGAGCGCGGTCGTGGTGAGGGCCAGCCCGATGGGCACGAAGTCGTGCACGAAACTTACCGATGCGAGGATGCCGACCGCGCCGACCGCGAGCACCGCGCTGATCGCCCAGCCGATCATGGCCAGCCGCCCGGTCTGCTCACGGAACAGCCGCGGATTGAGTTCATAGCCGGCCAGCAGAAAGAGGAAGCCCAGCCCGATATTGGACAGCAGCTGAATGCTCGTGGTCACCGACAGGCCGAGTCCGTGCGGGCCGATCAGCAGGCCGCCGAAGATCAGCACCACGATCTGCGGAATCCTGGGTCCAGGCAGCACCGACACGATGACGGGCGCGAGCGCGGCAACAAGCGCTACGCCGAGGAGCGTCTCAAGACCATGGAAGTCCACGTTTCCGCCTCCTCTCAGCCCAGCCCGAGCGCGTCGGGTTGCCTGGCTGCCGCGCCGAGTCCGGAGGACTGCACGAGCAGGGCATCGCGGCGCCTGGTGATGCTCGGCTGCAGCGCCGGCTTGAGGCCGCGCTCGATCACGTCGTAGGCCGCCAGGAGCCGGCGGACGACCTGCGGCGATGTCGCGCCGTAACTGGTGATCTCGGTGAAGGCCAGATCCAGGGTGTCCTCGAAGGACGGCACGGCCCCGACCAGCCGGACCTGACCGGCTGAGTCGGCGTAGCAGCCGGACAGTCGCGGCCTGGCAGCAATGCGGCGCAGGATGTCCTCGAGCCGGTCAATGACCTGGATGGCCGTCGTCGGCTGGTTGATCGCGGGGGAGAGCGCCTGGATGGCGATGTCGACGAGCTGACGCAGGCCGTAGGCCGGGTCCTGGTAGAGCGTGCGGCTGCGGCCCAGGTTCAGCCCGGCAATCAGCTCTCGGTAGCGAGGCGGGTCGTTCTCGCCGTAGACCATCAGGACGTCGTCGCCGGACGGCACGTACTCGCCGACCCTGACCAGCAGGCGCAGCACGCAGTCGTGCCGCCGGGCGAGGCTGACGAGGCGCTCGTGGTCGACGCCCTGCAGGACGCCAGCGTGCGCGTGGAGAGCAAACCTCTGGCGCGGGCCGTCCAGCCGCGGTGCCGTGCTGAGCTGATAGGCCCCGGCCGGCGGATAGTGCACCCGGACGGAGTGCCTGGTCCGGTCGGCGACGTCGGTGATAACCCAGGCCACCTGCAGCAGCCGCAGCGTCGAGGCGACGTAGGCCACGAACAGGAGCAGGCTGATCGCCACCAGGAGCACCGCGATCGCGAGGCCGCGAGACTCGGGCTCGTGTCCGCGACCGCCTGCCAGCACCAGAAATGCTACCGAGTAGGCGAAGGTCGCCAGCAGGATGCCGAACGCCACCTTGGTGATGCCGGACCTGATGAAGGTGCGCAGCACCCGCGGTGAGGCCTGCGAGCTGGATAGCTGAAGTGCAACGAGAGTCAGGGTGAAGACGACGCCCAGGAAGGTCAGGGTGGCGGAGGCGATGATGCCGAGCACGCTGGCCGCCTCACCGGAGGCGACCGGCGGTCCGGCCGGGAGCACGGCTTTCAGCCCGAGGCCGGGGGCATAGACGGTCCCGGCGGCGAGGAGGGCGCCGGCGACCAGGAACGCCACCGGCACTGGCCAGAAGCTATCGGCCAGCCGCTCCCGGGCCCAGGCCACCCGGTAGCTGCCCGAAGCAGCCGGACGCAGCGCGAAGACCTGCGAAGACGTCACGTGCGTCAGTTCCCCCGTACCTGCCGCGCCCCCGGCGGTCTGGTCAGGATGCCCACTACGCCCGAGTGCTATTCCCCGAACCCGAGTTAGCCGGACAAAACAGGCGAAGAACGCAAGCCGCCGCTCGGTGGGTCCCGCCGTCCGGCCACGCGGCCAGCCTGCATGATTAGCCTGTGGCGGTCACTCCGACGTTCCCCAGCAAAGACAGCCTGGACAGACTCAGGTTCCGGCCGCTCGATTTCGCCGTCGGCATCTTCGTACTGCTGCTGATCTACATCGTGGTCCGGGTGGGCGCCGGAGCACGGGCTCCCGCGCATCCGTCAGCAACGCTCAATCTCTCGCCGTCCAACCTGCCTTACTATGCGGCGCGCAGCCTGCTGCGGATGTTCATCGCGCTGTTTTTCGCCTACGCCTTCAGCCTGAGCTACGCCTACGTCGCGGCGCGAAGCAGGCGGTGGCGGCGGGTGCTGATCCCGGCCCTGGACATCCTGCAGTCCGTCCCGGTGCTTGGTTTCCTCGCCATCACCGTGACCTTCTTCGTGGCGCTGTTCCCCAGGTCCGAGCTTGGCTTCGAATGCGCGGCGATCTTCGCCGTCTTCACCTCTCAGGCGTGGAATATCACGTTCTCCTTCTACCACTCGCTGATCAGCCAGCCGCCCGAACTCAACGAGGCCAGCAAGCTCATGGGGCTGTCGCGGTGGAAGAGGTTCTGGACTGTGGACGTGCCCGGCGGCGCGATCGGGCTGGTCTGGAACGGCATGATGAGCTTCGGCGGCAGCTGGTTCTTCCTGACCGCATCCGAGCTCATCACGGTGCGCGGCCGCAAATACACGCTGCCCGGTGTCGGATCCTATGTCGGCGTCGCCGAGAACGAGGGCAAGCTGGGCGACGTCGTCTGGGGAATCGTCACGATGATCGTGATCATCCTCGTGGTCAACTTTTTCTTCTGGCGGCCGCTCGTCGCGTACGTGGAGAGGTTCAGGGTCGAGCAGGAAGGATCCGACCTCAAGGCGAAGTCGCTGATGCTGAACATGCTCCGCCGGTCCAGCTGGCCCGCTGTGCTCGGCCGGGGGAAGCGCGCGCTAGCGCAGCCGGTCAACCGGGTCATGGGGAAGGCGACCGGCATTGACGACCAGAGCCTGGCCAGTCACGCGGCCCGCCGCCGGGCCGCGGACTGGGCGTTCGCGACCGTCGTGACGGTAGTTCTCGGCTACGGCCTGTACAGCATGCTGGCCTACATCGCGACCGGCAAGGACGGCCTGGCCGTCTTCGGTACCACGTTCTACTTCGGCTTCCTGACCCTGCTCCGGGTAAGCGTCGTCGTGATCGTGTCCTCGATCGTCTGGGTACCGGTCGGCGTCTGGATCGGTTTCAACCCGCGCGTCGCCCAGTTCATGCAGCCCATTGTTCAGGTGCTGGCCAGCTTCCCGGCGAACTTCGTCTTCCCGTTCGCCATCGTCGTGTTCCTCAATCTCGGCATCAGCCTGAATTACGGGGCCATCCTGCTGATGCTGCTGGGCACGCAGTGGTATGTGCTGTTCAATGTGATCGCCGGCGCGAGCGCAGTGCCCTCGGACCTCAAGGAAGCCATGGACAACCTGGGCGTGCACGGCGTCGAACGGTGGCGGCGGCTGATCCTGCCCGCCATCTTCCCGGCCTACATCACCGGTGCGATAACGGCCGCCGGGGGCGCCTGGAACGCGACGATCGTGGCCGAGATCGTCTACTACAACCATCGCACGCTGGTGGCGAAAGGCCTGGGCGCCTTCATCGCGCAGCACACCGGGGAACTCCCCGCTCTCTTCGCCGGCCTGCTGGTCATGTCGTTCTACGTGACAGCGATCAACGCGCTGCTGTGGCGCCGGATGTACAGGCTGGCCGAGACGAAGTTCGCACTCGCATGAGAAGAGCACGGGCATGACGACCCCTTTGATCAGCGTCCGGTCGCTGAGCAAGTCGTTCGCCGGGCCTGCCGGCCGGCCGATTCCGGTGCTCGAGGACATCACCCTGGACGTGGCCGAGGGCGAGTTCGTGGCCCTGCTCGGCCGCAGCGGCAGCGGCAAGTCCACGCTGCTGCGCTGCATCGCCGGGCTGATGGCGCCGACCGCGGGCGAGGTTCGGTTCCGTGGCCAGCCGCTCACCGGCACGAACCGGGAGACGTCCATGGTCTTCCAGACCTTCGCGCTGATGCCGTGGCTGACCGTGCAGCAGAACGTCGAGCTCGGCCTGGAGGCACGCGGCGTGGCTCCGGACGAGCGGGACGAGCGGGCCCTGCGGGCCATCGACATCGTCGGCCTGGACGGCTATGAGTCCGCCTATCCGAAGGAACTGTCCGGCGGAATGCGCCAGCGGGTCGGCTTCGCCAGGGCCCTGGTCGTCGAGCCGGCCGCGCTGCTGATGGACGAGCCGTTCAGCGCGCTGGACGTGCTCACGTCCGAGAACCTTCGCGGTGAGCTGCTTGAGCTGTGGGAGGGGCACAAGTTCCCGACCAAGACCATCGTCATGGTGACGCACAACATCGAGGAGGCGGTGCTGCTGGCGGACCGGATCCTCGTGCTCGGGACCAACCCCGGCCAGATCAGGTCCGACATGATCAACCCGCTGCCGAGGCCGCGGCGGCGGCGGACGCCCGATTTCGACGATCTGGTCGACCAGATCTACCGGATGATGACCAGGCGCGTGGTCGAGGCCGAGGAGCCCGCCACCCTGTCCGGCCCGGCGGGCACGGTGGGCGATACCCCGCTGCCGCAGGCTACCGTCGACGGCCTGTCCGGACTGGCGGAGATCCTGCTGGCGCGGCACGGCGGCGCAGCGGATCTCGCCGACCTGGCCGACAGCCTCGGCCTTGAGGTGGATGACCTGCTGCCGCTGGTGGACGCGCTGGTGATGCTCGCGTTCGCTGACCTGCGCAGCGACCGGCTCGAGCTGACAGGGAGCGGGCAGGTGTTCGCCGGCGCCAGCATCCAGGATTCCAAGGAGATCTTTGCCAGGGCCTGCCTGGACCAGGCACCGCTGGTGCGCACCATCTACCGGAGCCTGCGCGGCACCAAGGACGGCACGCTGCCGGCCGGCTTCTTCACCGACATCCTGCGCACCAGCTTCGGCGAGGAGGACGCCAACACTCAGCTGGACGTCGCGATCAACTGGGGCCGGTACGCGGAGCTGTACGACTACGACGCCGCCCGCGGTCAGATCATCCGGGAGGAACAGGGCATCGGCGCGACGATCGCCGATGCGCCGGTTCCGGCCGAGCGCGGCTCGCTCACGACCTACCTCGGCGCGGCTCCGGGTGCGGGCACGACGTTCACCATGCTCAAGGAAGCCCGCGCGCTGCGCGCGCACGGCGAGGACGTGGTCATCGGCTACGTCAACACGCGGGGCCGCCAGCACACGACGGAGGCGATCGGCGGCCTGGAAACTGTGCCAGCTCGCGACGGGATGGACGTAGCTGCCGTCCTGGCCCGCAAGCCGGCCGTGGCCCTCGTCGACGACCTCGGCAGGCACGCTGCGGCGATCGAGGCGCTCCGCAGCGCCGGCATCCACGTGATCAGCACGGCTGCCGTCGGCGACGTCCGGCTGGTCGCGCCAGACGTCGAGGCAGTCACCGGCACGGCGCCGCCGGCCACGATCACCGACGAGGTGCTTGCCAGCATCGACGCGCTGCAGTTCGTTGACTCCTCGCCCGAGGCACTGCGCAAGCGGCTCAGCCACGGCAACATCTATCCGCTGGACCAGATAGAGCGGGCGCTGAGGAGCGAGTTCCAGCCCGCCCGGCTTGCGGCGCTGCGGGAGATCGGGCTGCGGCTTGTGGCCCAGCAGTCGGAGGCGCTCCGGTCAGGAGGGCCGCAGTCCGAGGGGTCGCAGTCGGCGGGGACTCAGGAGGGACAGTCGCTGCTGCAGCGCCATTCGCAGGACGTGCTGGTTGCGGTCTGGCGGCCGGAGCAGGCCGACTCCCTGGTGCAGCGCGGCGTCCGGCTGGCCCGCCGCCGCGGCGCGCGCTGCTGCGTGCTCGCGCTAGAGCACACGCCCGGCGGCCTGGCGCTGACCGAGCGCGTGGAGGCAGCGGCCGCCGTCGGCGGCGCGACCGTGGTCGTCAGGGAGAGCCGGGACTCCGGCGCCGCGATCCTGTCGGCCGTCCAGGAGATCCGCGCCCGGCACCTCGTGGTCGGCGTGCCGGCGACCGGCCTGCTCGTCCGCTGGCGCGGCACGCTCCTGGAGCGGCTGGCGGCCCAGCTGCCGGCCGTTCACCTGCATATCGAGGCGCCGGCCGGGGTGGACCAGGATCAGGCCGGGAACGACGGCGACCGGGCTGGCAGCCGCCGGCGGGGCGCCGTCCGGGTGTACCTCGGTTACGCCCCCGGCTGCGGGACGACGACCGCGATGCTCGAGGAGGCGAACCGGCGCCAGTCCCGCGGCAGCGACGTTGTCGTCGCGGCGGTCGACGCGCCCGATCGCGAGGACGTGGCCGCGGAACTGGAGCACCTCGAGCTGATCGGCCACGGCGACGCCCTGGACACGGCCGCGGTGCTGGCCCGGCGGCCGGAGGTGGTGTGCTTCGACGACCTGACTGGCGAGACGACCACGGCCGAGCGCCGGTTCGCGGCCGCCCGCCGGCTGGCCGAGGCAGGCATCACCGTCGTGACCACCGCCCAGCTTGGCAGGCTCGGCAGTCCCGGCGGCAACGGCAGCCCGGCGAATCTGCTGGACGAGACGGCTCTGCTGTCGCTTGCCGACGAGATCGAGCTGGTCGACGTGCCGCCGTCGATCCTGATCGACCGCGTCCGCCGGGATGAGATCGTGCCGCCGGATCAGGTGGAGTCAGCACTGGCGACCACCTTCGCGCCGGAAGCGCTGCGCCGGGAGCGGGAGCGCGCCTTCCGGATCGTGGCCGAGCACGGCGAGCGTCAGCTGGCTGCCTACACCGGGCAGCCGTTCGAGCTCGCCGGGCCCGACCGCCAGCCGTCGATTGTGGCCTGTGCCGCCCCGTGGCCGGGGATGGAGCAGCTCATCCGCCGGTCGGCCGCGCTGGCGGCTCAGGTCGACGGCGAGTTCCGGGTCGCTGCAGTCCGGATGTCGCAGCCGGGCACCGAGGAGGACCAGCTTCTTGAGGCCTATGCCGCACTGACCGAGCAGCTCGGCGGCGAGTTCGCGGTGCTGGCCGGACCGTCGGCGGCGGCAGCGCTGGCCTCGTATGCCAGTCAGGTGGGGGCGACCGAGCTGGTGCTCAGCAGAGGACGCTCGGTCAGCCGCTACCCGGTCCTGCGCGAGCTTGCCCGGCTGGTCATCGACACCGAGCTGCACGTGCTGCCGGCTGTCTAGACCCCGGCGATCGCGGTCACCCCGGTCAGCGTCCCGACCAGGACGAGATTGCCGGACAGGGCCGGCGAGACAAAGTGCGGCAGCGAGCCGCCGAGGCCGATCCTGTGCCGCACCGCGCCGGTGGCCGGGCTCAGCTCATACAGGGTTCCTGAGTTCCAGTCGGCCACCCAGACGGCGCCGCCGCCGAGCACGGGTGAGCCCCAGGCGGCAGTAGGGCCGCGCCAGCGCACTCGCACCGCGGTCCCGGCGGTGTCCACCGCCGCCAGGCCGGCCGGGTAGCACGGCACGTACACCATCGTGCCGCTGACCGCCGCACCACCGAACGCGGCGCACACCGGGCCCTGCGCCAGCTGGCCGCCGACACCGCCGAGGTGAGCGGCGCTGAGCAGATAACCCACGCCGCTCTTGCCGACCTGCAGGATCTGGCCGTCGCTGAGCAGCGCCGGCGACATCGAGCCCAGGTCGAGGTCGTCGTCGCTGAGCATCCGCCAGTCCGCCGGCGCGAAGATCCCGGTGCGCTTCAGCTGCGGCGACAGCGCGGTGACCGAGTCGCTGCCATCAAAATGCGTGCTGGCGGTCGCACCGTTGCCGACGCTGACGTAGATGCCGTCCGGGCCGACAACCGGCCCGCCGGAGCCCCAGATGCCGCCCTGCTTCGCGGTCGGGACCACGTAGTCCACGATCCGGCCCGTTCCGGTAGCCGGCATGCCGACCACGGCGCCCACGTAGGGGCCGCAGTCGCCGTAGTGGCCGCCGAAGACCACGTACACGCGGCCGTCGGTGAGCGCGAGCGCGCCGCGCTGCTGGTCATAGAAAGGCTCGTGATCAGGCGCGGGGACCTCGCTGCGCACGGCGATGCGGCCGCTGAGCGTCAGCCCGGCGAGCAGGTGGCCGGTTCTGCCGTTCTGGGCGACGACGTAGACGAGCTTGGTCTGCGGATCGTAGACCGGCGTGCTGGTGATGCCGAGCGGGTTCAGGTTGCCGCACGGCTGGTCGCCGATCGGTATCGGCGTGCCGACCCGCGTCTTCCACAGCACCGCGCCGGTGCTGCGGTCAAGACCGTAGACGTCGTCAAGCTCGGTCGCGGCGATCACGGTCGTGCCGATGACCAGCGGCTGCCCGGCGACGGTGCCGCCGAGCGGGCGGGACCAGGCCACGGAGAGCCGCCCGGCCGCCGGCAGGCCGGAAGCAGTCCCGGTCCTGGCCTCGTTCCCGTGGTACTGAAACCAGTCGGTGGCAGCCGCCGGAGTCGCGGACGGCGCCGCCGCAGGGGCGCTGGCCGTCGCGCTTGCGGACGGGCTTGGTGACACAGTGGCCGTAGGCTGGGGCGTGCTTGAGCAGGCGGCGAGCGCGAGAGCGGCGACGGCGAGCGCGCCGGCAGGCAGTCTGTGCACCGGCCCAGTCTGCACCCAGGGGGATTACGCGAGGTAAGGTCCTGCCCGAAGGGGGAGCCGATGACCGACAAGCAGGAGCAGGTCACCGGCTACACGGCGAGTCCCCCCGTTCCTGCGCCGCCGGATGGGGAGGCGCCGGATGGGGATCTGTCCGGCCGCATTCTCACCATTCCCAACGCGATCAGCGTCGCCCGGCTCCTCGGCGTGCCGGTGTTCCTGTGGCTGGTGCTCGGCGTGCGGACGACCGCCGGGGACTGGTGGGCGGTCGGACTGCTGATCGCGTCCGGCGCGTCCGACTGGCTGGACGGGAAGATCGCCAGGGCGCTGAACCAGCAGACCAGGCTCGGCCAGCTGCTTGACCCTGCTGCCGACCGGCTCTACATCGTGGCGACCATCATCGCCCTTGCGGTCCGCGGCATCATCCCGTGGTGGCTGGTCGGCGTCCTGGGCGCCCGCGAGCTGCTGATGGCCGTAGTGCTGGCTGTGCTGCGCCGGCGCGGCTGGGGCACGCTACAGGTGAGCTTTATCGGAAAGGCAGCCACGCTTTGCCTGCTGTACGCCTTCCCGCTGCTTTTCCTCGGGTCGCATGTCGCCAGTTATGCCCAGACTGCGAGGGTGGCAGGTTGGACGTTTGTTATCTGGGGAAGTGCCCTGTACTGGTGCGCTGCCCTGCTGTACGTCGTGCAGGCCCGAAGGCTGCTAGCCCGGGAGCCCAGCTGAATCGTCTTGAGGCGTAAGGAGGCCTGACGGCCGTGAAAGCCGTGGTGATGGCGGGCGGTGAGGGCACCAGGCTGCGCCCGATGACGGCCAACCAGCCGAAGCCGATGCTGCCCGTGGTCAACCGGCCCATCATGGAGCACGTACTGCGGCTGCTGCGCAAGCACGGGCTCACCGAGACCGTTGTCACCGTGCAGTTCCTTGCCTCGATGGTGCGGAACTACTTCGGCGACGGCGAAGACTTCGGGATGAACCTGCAGTACGCAACCGAGGAGACGCCGCTCGGCACCGCGGGGAGCGTGAAGAACGCCGAGGACGCGCTGCGGGACGAGCCCTTCCTCGTGATCTCGGGCGACGCCCTGACCGATATCGACCTGTCTGACCTTATTGCCTTCCACAAGGATAACAACGCGCTGGTGACGGTCGCGCTGGCGCGCGTGCCCGACCCGCTCGAGTTCGGCATCGTGATCGTCGACGACAACGGCAAGATCCAGCGGTTCCTGGAGAAGCCGACCTGGGGGCAGGTGTTCTCCGACACCGTGAACACCGGCATCTACGTGATGGAGCCCGAGGTGCTCGACCACGTCGCGGCAGGCCAGGTCGTCGACTGGTCCGCTGACGTGTTCCCGAAGCTGCTGGAGAGCGGCGCGCCGCTGTACGGCTGGATCGCGGACGGCTACTGGGAGGACGTCGGCTCGCTCGAGAGCTACGTCAAGGCCCAGGCCGATGTCCTGACCGGCAAGGTCGACGTGGAGATCGCCGGATTCGAGGTGTCGCCCGGCATCTGGGTGGCCGAGGGCGCCGAGGTCGATCCGGATGCCGTGCTGACCGGGCCGCTGTGCGTCGGGGACTACGCCAAGATCGAGGCCGGCGCTCAGCTGCGCGAGTTCACCGTGGTCGGCAGCAACGTGATCGTCAAGGAAGGCGCCTTCCTGCACCGGGCGATCGTGCACAACAACGTGTACATCGGTCGCGGAGCGACCCTGCGCGGCTGCGTGATCGGCAAGAACACCGACGTGATGAGCCAGTCCCGGATCGAGGAAGGCGCCATCGTCGGGGACGAGTGCGTGATCGAGCCGGACAGCTACGTGTCGGCCGGGGTCAAGGTCTACCCCTTCAAGACCATCGAGGCCGGCGCCGTCGTGAACGCCAGCGTGATCTGGGAGTCGCGCGGGCAGCGCACCCTGTTCGGCCCCAGCGGTGTGTCCGGCCTGGTCAACGTCGAAATCACACCGGAGCTGTGCGTCCGGCTCGCCAGCGCGTACGCGACCACGCTGAAAAAGGGCGCGGTCGTCACCACCGCGCGCGACGTCTCCCGCGCGGCCCGCGCGCTGAAGCGGGCCGTGCACGGAGCGCTCAATGCCAGCGCGATCAACGTCGTCGACCTGGAAGCCCAGCCGATGCCAGTGGCCAGGTTCGAGACCGCCCGCAGCGACTGCAGCGGCGGGATCGCGCTGCGCACGACGCCCGGCGACCCGCAGTCGCTCGACATCATTTTCATGGACTCCGACGGCGCCGACCTGTCGGAGGCGGCGCAGCGCAAACTCGAGCGGGTGTTCTCCCGGCAGGAGTACCGCCGGGCGTTTCCCGGCGAGATTGCCGAGCTGTCCTACCCGCCGCGGGTGGTCGAGGCCTACACCCACGACCTGCTCGGCACCGTCGACATGACCGGTGTCGTCGACGCCGGGCTGCGCGTGGTCGCGGACTGCGCGGGCGGCACCACGGCCCTGGTGCTGCCCGGCCTGCTCGGCAAGCTCGGGGTGGACGTGCTGACCGTCAACAACCGCCTCGATGAGTCGTCGCCGACGCAGTCGGTAGCGGCCATGCGGGCCGACATGAACCGGCTGGCCGAGCTGGTGTCGTCGTTCGGCGCGGCGTTCGGCGTCCGGTTCGACCCGGTCGGCGAGCGGATTGCGCTTGTCGATGACAAGGGCGCGACGGTCAGCGACGACCGGGCGCTGCTGATCGTGCTCGACCTGATCGCGGCCGAGCGGCGCAGCGGCAAGGTGGCGCTGCCGGTGACCACCACCCGGGTGGCGGAGGACGTCTGCCGGTTTCACGGGCTCCAGGTCATCTGGACCCCGACGTCGCTGCACGGCCTGTACGAGGCGGCCGCGGATCCGGAGGTCATCTTCGCCGCGGACGGCAAGGGCGGCTTCGTGGTGCCGGGCTTCTCCCGGTCCATCGACGGGATCGCCGCGTTCACTCAGCTGCTCGGCCTGGTGGCCAGGACGCGGCTGACGCTCAGCCAGATCCAGGCCAGGATCCCGGAGGCCAGCCTGCTGAAGCGCTCGATGCCGACGCCGTGGGCGGCCAAGGGCATGGTCATGCGGACCGTGGTCGAGGCGGCCGGCGACCGCGAGCTCGAGACGATCGACGGGGTCCGGGTGATCGAGCCGGACCGGGGCTGGGTCCTGGTGCTGCCCGATCCGTCGGAAGCCGTGACGCACCTGTGGGCGGAGGGAACGGACGCCGATACCGCTCAGGCCCTGATCGACGAATGGGCCGCGGTGGTCGAGCGCGCTGGCCGCTGATCTGCAGAGTGGCCGCGAGACGCTGCCAACCATGAGAGAATCGCCGATCTGGATAGCGAGCGGTTCGCGGAGGAGTGGCCAGCATGTGGGGACGGCGTCGGCGGCGCGATGCCGAGCGCGCGCCCGTGCGTTTCCGCTCGCGGCGTGCGGGGCGCGTGGACCGTCACCGGCCAGCGCAGGTAGCGTTGACAGTGCCGCCGGACTTCGCGCGTATCCCCGCTGCGGCGGGCGCTGTGTCCACCCCTCACCAGACCAATGGGAGGCTCGGCGATCTGATGCCCAGCGTCTACTGCACAGCCTGCGGAGCGGAGAACCCGGAAGGTGCCCGGTTCTGCTCGCACTGCGGCACGGCACTGGTCAGGCTGCCAGCCGACCGGGTGGCGGCTGACACCACCTCGACCATCTCGCTGGGCGGCACTGATCTCGACAGCGAGACTAACGACATCCTGGCGGCCGACGCCGCGGCGGTTGCCGCGCTGCCGCCCGGCACCGCGCTGCTGGCCGTGCTGCGCGGCCCCAACACCGGTGCCCGGTTCCTGCTGGACAGCGACCTGACCCTGGCCGGCCGCCATCCGGACAGCGACATCTTCCTTGACGACGTCACCGTCTCCCGCCGGCACGCCGAGTTCTACCGCCAGGGCGGCAGGTTCGTGGTCCGCGATGTCGGCAGCCTGAACGGCACTTACGTCAACCGCGAGCGGATCGAGGAAGCCGAGCTGCACGAAGGCGACGAGGTCCAGGTCGGCAAGTTCCGGCTGGTCTTCCTGCTCGGGCCAGGGTCCGCAGCCGAATTCGGCGGAGGCCCGCAGGTCGGGGGATGAACGACCGCTCCGGTTACCTTGGCATCAGCGAGGTCCTCGCCCAGCTCCGCGCTGATTTCCCGGACGTCAGCGTGTCCAAGATCAGGTTCCTGGAGACCGAGGGACTGGTCATGCCGGCCCGCTCGCCCAGCGGCTACCGCCGGTTCTGCGCGGCCGACGTGGACCGGCTGCGCTTCATTCTCACCGCCCAGCGTGATCAGTACCTGCCGCTGCGGGTGATCAGGGAGCGGCTTGACCGGCTGGAGAACACCGGCGAGGCGCCTGCCGCCGCGCCGGGCGCTTCGGCCGGGCCCGCGGGCGGCAGCGAGCCGGAGCCGGGCAGGCCGCTCGCCGGCGGGAGCTGGTCGAGGCGGCCGGACTGACCGAGGCACTGCTGACCGAGCTGGAGACCTTCGGCCTCGTGCAGCGGGTCGGGCGGCACTACGGCCCGGATGCGCTGCAGGTCGCCAGGACCGCGGTCGCGCTGTCGGCTTACGGCGTCGAGGCGCGGCACCTGCGGGCCGTGCGGGCAGCGGCCGAGCGCGAGACCACCATGATCGAGAGCCTGGTGGCGCCGATCCTGCGGCAGCGGGGGAGCGGTGCCAGGGAACTGGCCGCCCGCACCGCGGGTGAGCTCGCCGACCTGGTGCTCCGCCTGCACGGCGCGCTGGTGGCCGGGACCCTGGCCGAGGCCGGGCTGACTGAGGCCGAGCCGGGCGCTCCGGCGGCCGGACCTCCAGCGGGCCAGCAGGTCAGGGACGTCGGGGGAGCGAGCGCGTGACGACCACGGTCTGGTCTCCCGCGATTGCGGGTGTACGTTGACAAAGGGAGTGCCTGCAGGCAGAAGGGGAATGCCAGTAGGCAGATCCGGAAGTAGCCGCAGCGCGCAGGCGCGGAGAGGGACGGAGCCGCCGTGAGGCAGATGGAGGTCGTCGGCGTCCGGGTGGAGATGGCCACGAATAACCCGATCGTCCTTCTGAAGGAAACAGAGGGCGAGCGGTACCTGCCGATCTGGATCGGGCCGAACGAGGCGACTGCCATTGCCTTCGCCCAGCAGGGCATGGTGCCGCAGCGGCCGCTGACCCATGACCTGATGCGTGACGTGCTGGAGGTTCTGGAGGTCCGGCTCACGACAGTCAATATCACCGCTCTGCGGGACGGCATTTTCTTCGCGGACCTGCTCTTCTCGAACGGCCGGGAGGTCAGCGCACGTCCGTCCGACTCCATCGCGCTGGCGCTGCGCACCGGCGCCTCGATCTACGTCAGGGACGAGATCCTCGACGAGGCGGGGGTCGCGATTCCGGATGAGCAGGAGGACGAGGTCGAGAAGTTCCGGGAGTTCCTGGACTCCATTACGCCCGAGGATTTCGGCAGGTCGACGTAACGTGCCGGGATGACCGCTTCGGTACCGCCTGACCGGAGCGCGACTCGCCGCCGGTGATCGTTGACGTGGCTACGCCTAGCGGCCTACCGTGCGAGAAGTGTACCCGGGGTGGCCCGGGCCGGAGGTGGTTGTGGCGGTAACACGAGGCGACGGTGCCCGTTCGGCGCGTCCCTCCGCGGGAGAGCAGCAGCTGCTCTTCGGCGAGGAGACAGGCGCTGAGGTCGGGACCGAGCCGGACGACCTGGGTTACCGCGGGCCTACCGCATGCTCGGCCGCCGGGATCACCTACCGGCAGCTGGACTACTGGGCCAGGACCGGGCTTGTCGAGCCGAGCGTCAGGTCCGCGAGCGGCTCGGGCACGCAGCGCCTCTACGGGTTCCGCGACATCCTGGTGCTCAAGGTCGTCAAGCGGCTGCTTGATACTGGTATCTCGCTGCAGCAGATCCGGGCCGCAGTAGCTCACCTGCGCGAGCGCGGCTCAGCTGACCTTGCTCAGGTCACGCTGATGAGCGACGGCGTCAGCGTGTACGAGTGCACCTCGCCGGACGAGGTCGTCGACCTGCTGCAAGGTGGCCAGGGCGTGTTCGGCATCGCGCTCGGCCGGGTCTGGCAGGAGGTCGAGGGGACGCTCGCCGAGCTGCCCGCCGAGCGGGCCGATGACGGTACGGCCGAGGGCCGTGCCGCCGATGAGCTCGCCAGCCGCAGGGCCCGGAAGACTGGCTAGCGGGCCGGCCCTCGAGGCGATCTACGGTCAGCTCGCCGATGTTGCCCACGGCCTGACCGAGGCGTCGGCACTCCAGCCGAGCAGACCAGCTGATGGACGCGCGCCGGGCGCTCGTCACGTTCGCCACCCCGGCCCAGGGGGAGCCCGATACCGACGCGGTCTCGTACTGGCGGCCGTTCTCGCCCGGCAGCGACGATCCTGCCGCGCCCGATGCGGACTCGGCGGCCAGGCACGCCAGGCACGTCCGGATCGTGGCGTCCGCCTACCCGGTGTCCTTCCTGGCCGGCGAATGGCGGGAGACGTCAGCCGCTGCCGTGCGGGCTGCCCGCAGCTGCCCCTACCCGGTGGTCGGGACGCAGGGCCTGGCCCTGAGCACGGACGATTTCATCGCCACCCTGGTGACCGAGGCGACCGTCCACTACCTGGACCTGACCGTCGGGCTGCCGGACGCACCGCCGCCGGATCCGGCCGGGCTGGCCATCGTCCGGCGCGTGCTCGAGGGCCTGGCCGGGGCACCGCTGCCCGCGGACTGGGACGACGTAACGTGCGCGCTCAAGGGAACCGGCCGCCTCCCGGCCGGCCCGCAGGACAGCGTCCGGCTGCCCCTGCTTACCTAGCGGGACGGCCGCTTACCTAGCGGTACGGCCGCTTACCTAGCGGTACGGCAGCCCTTCTCGAAGCCCTCGGTCCAGTCCAGCAGCGAGCCGTTCATCTTCTGAATGTCCTTGAACGCGGTTTTCACGCAGAACGAGGCCACGTCGTAGTACGTATGGTGCCGCCCGAATCTGTGGCCGTGCCTGGCCGCCTCGCCGGCCGCCAGGCCGTGCTCGTAGGCGGCGTCATGGACAACGACCGTGCGTCCTGACAGGCTCCCGGACAAGCTGCCGGTCAGGCTGCAGGCAGCCACCAGACACCCCGATAGCACCACCGCCAGCAGGCTGAGCAGGGCCGATATCCCCCGTCTCGGCATTCGCATCCCCCCGTAGGGTGTTCTTACCCAGCTGGCCCGGAATGATGGGCCGGCTCGGGTAGGCTCAGAGGCTGCTGGACACACCGGCCGGGAGAGTCTTCGTGCAGCCGGCTCGGAGCGCCGAAGGGGCAACCTCCCCGGAACCTCTCAGGCACCAGGGACCGGACGGTGTGCGCACTCTGAAGCCCGCGCGGCGGTTGACAGAGGGGGAGTTTCGTCACCTTCTGGGAGGCTCCCGTGGATTTCAGCCAGCGTCACATCGGACCCGCCGAGGCCGGCCAGGCCCGGATGCTCGAGGCCGTCGGGTACACATCGCTCGACGAGCTGACCGAGGCGGCCCTGCCGGCCGGCATCGCCAGCGGCGGACTGAGCCTGCCCCCGGCGCTCACCGAGGACGAGGCCCTCGCCGAGCTGCGGCGGCTGGCCGGCCGCAATACCGTCGCCACCTCGATGATCGGCCTGGGCTATTACGGCACCTACACGCCGGCCGTCATCCGGCGCAACGTGCTGGAGAACCCGGCCTGGTACACCGCGTACACGCCCTACCAGCCGGAGATCTCCCAGGGCCGGCTCGAGGCGCTGCTGAACTTTCAGACGATGATCGAGGACCTGACGGCGCTGCCGGTCGCGGGCGCCTCGATGCTGGACGAGGCCACGGCGGCGGCCGAGGCGATGACGCTGGCCCGCCGCGGCCGGGGCAAGGGCCGGGTGTTCCTGGCCGACGCCGACTGCCTGCCCCAGACACTCGCGGTCCTCGCGACCAGGGCCGAGCCGCTGGGCATCGAGCTGGTCACCGGCCGCGTCACGGCAGAGCTGATCGCGGAGCAGCCGGACGGCGAGCTGTTCGGCGTGCTGCTGCAGTACCCCGGCGCCAGCGGCGAGGTGCGCGATCTGGCCCCGCTGATCCGCGCCGCGAAAGACACGGGCGCGCTCGCTGTCGTGGCGGCCGACCTGCTCGCGCTCACGCTGCTGACCCCGCCGGGAGAGCTGGGTGCCGACATCGCCGTCGGCACGACCCAGCGGTTCGGCGTGCCGATGGGCTACGGCGGCCCGCAGGCCGGCTACATCTGCGTGACCGACGCGCTCAAGCGCCAGCTGCCCGGCAGGCTGGTCGGCGTCTCGGTTGACGCCGACGGCCATCCGGCCTACCGGCTCGCCCTCCAGGCCCGCGAGCAGCACATCCGCCGGGAGAAGGCGACCAGCAACATCTGCACCGCCCAGGTCCTGCTCGCGGTCATGGCCGCCATGTACGCGGCCTACCACGGACCCGACGGCCTGGCCGCGATCGCCCGTCGCGTGCACCGCAAGGCGGCCGCGTTCGCCGCCGCCATGAAGGACCTAGGGTACGAAACGCGCTGGCCGGAGTTCTTCGATACCGTCAGCCTGATCATGCCGGAGCAGGCCAGGGCGGCGGCTGCCCGCGCGGCCGAAGCTGGCTTCAACGTCTGGACCGCGAGCGCGGACGTGGTGCAGGTCGCCTTCGACGAGACCACCACCGACGAGCAGCTCGCCGCGGTGGCAGGCGCGCTGGCCGGCCAGCCGGTGTCGCTGCCCGCAGGCTCGCCTGAGGCTCCGGCGGCCGAGGCCCTGCCGGCGGGACTGGTCCGGACGACCACGTTCCTGGATCATCCGGTTTTTCACAGCTATCGCAATGAGACCGCGATGCTGCGGTACCTGCGCCGGCTCGCCGACCGGGACATTGCCCTGGACCGGTCGATGATCCCGCTCGGCTCGTGCACCATGAAGCTCAACGCGGCGGCCGAGATGGAGGCCATCACCTGGCCCGAGTTCGCCGGGCTGCACCCCTTCGCCCCCGCCGGGCAGGCCGCGGGCTACCGGGAGCTGATCGACGGGCTGTCGGCCGCGCTGATCGAGATCACCGGGTACGACGCGATCAGCCTGCAGCCCAACGCCGGGTCGCAGGGCGAGCTGGCCGGGCTGCTGGCGATCCGCGGCTACCACCGGTCGCAGGGCCAGCCGGAGCGGGACATCTGCCTGATCCCCGAGTCCGCGCACGGCACGAACGCCGCCAGCGCAGTGCTGGCCGGGCTGAAGGTGGTCGTCGTCAAGTGCGGCTCCGACGGGGCGATCGACCTCGGGGACCTGCGCGCGAAGCTGACCGCGCACGCTGACTCGCTCGCCGCGATCATGGTGACCTACCCGTCGACGAACGGCGTGTTCGAGGAGACGATCGTCGAGGTGTGCGCGGCCGTCCACGAGGCGGGCGGCCAGGTGTACGTCGACGGCGCGAACCTGAACGCGCTGGTCGGCCTCGCGAAGCCAGGCAGGTTCGGAGCCGACGTGTCGCACCTGAACCTGCACAAGACGTTCTGCATCCCGCACGGGGGCGGTGGTCCCGGCGTCGGGCCGGTGGCCGCGCGCGCGCACCTGGCGCCGTTCCTGCCCGCTGCGGAGCAGGGACATCCGGTCGCGGCGGCGCCGTATGGCTCCGCGGGCATCCTGCCGATCTCATGGGCCTACATCACGATGATGGGCGCGGACGGGCTGCGCCGCGCGACGCAGGTGGCGGTGCTGGCCGCGAACTACGTGGCGCGGCGGCTGACCGGGCACTTCCCGGTGCTCTACACCGGGCGCGGCGGGCTGGTCGCGCACGAGTGCATCCTGGACCTGAGGCCGATCACGGCCCAGACCGGGATCACGGCCGAGGACGTGGCCAAGCGGCTGATCGATTACGGCTTCCACGCGCCGACCATGTCGTTCCCGGTGGCCGGCACGCTCATGGTCGAGCCGACTGAGAGCGAGGACGTTGCCGAGCTCGACCGGTTCTGCGACGCGATGATCGCCATCCGCCGAGAGATCGAGCTGGTCGCCTCCGGTGAGTACGACCCGGCGGACAACCTGCTGAAGAACGCGCCGCACACCGCGAGCATGCTGATCAGCGGTGACTGGAAGCACGATTACGACCGGGAGACCGCGGCCTACCCGGCGGGCGGCGACCGGCGGGCGAAGTACTGGCCGCCAGTGCGCCGGATCGACCAGGCCTACGGCGACCGGAACCTGATGTGCGCCTGCCCGCCGCCCGAGGCGTTCGAGGCCTAGTGGCAGGCATGCTTCCTGACGCGTCCGCGTGGGCGCTCGATCCTGGCCTCGCCTACCTCAATCACGGCGGCTTCGGCGCGACGCCGCTGTCGGTCCAGGCAGAGCAGCAGCGCTGGCGTGCCGCCCTGGAGCGCAACCCGACGGGTTTCCTTGTGCGCCAGCTGCCCGAGCTGCTTGAGCGGGTGCGCGGCGAGGTGGCTGGCTTCCTCGGCGCGAGCCCGGACGGCGTGGTGTTTGTCGACAACGCGACAACCGGGATGCAGACGGTGATCGCGCAGACCCGGCTCGCGCCCGGCGACGAGGTGGTCGTGACCGACCACTGCTACCCGGCGGTGCTCGCGCAGCTGCACCGTGCGGCCGCGAGTACCGGGGCGGTGCTGCAGGTCGCGCCGGTCCCGGTTCCGGCAGCCAGCCGGGCGGCCGTAGCCGAGGCGGTGCTGTCCCGGCTGAGCGGGCGAACCAGGCTGGTGATCGTCGACCACGTTGCCTCGTGCAGCGGCATGGTGTTCCCGGTCGCGGAGATCGCCAGGGAGTGCCGGCGCCAGGGTATTCCGGTGGCGGTCGACGGAGCGCACGCGCCCGGCCAGGTACCGGTCGACCTGACCGGCATCGATCCTGACTTCTGGGTCGGGAACCTGCACAAGTGGCTGTGCGCGCCCAAGGCGTCCGCTGTCCTGTACGCCGCGCCGCGGTGGCGGGACACCCTCCGGCCGCTGGTCACCTCGCACGGCGTGACCGACGGGTATCAGCCGGCCTTCGACTGGACCGGCACCCGCGATCCCACTCCGCTGCTCGCCGTCCCGGCCGTGCTCGCGTTCTTCGGCCAGGCTGGCTGGCCGGCCGTCTGGCAGCATAACAACGACCTCGCAGGCCGGGGCGCCGCGCTGATCGCCGATCTGGCCGGCACCAGCGCTCCCGCCGCCGCCGACGGACTGGGCGCCGCGATGCGACTGGTCGGCCTGCCCTGGCCGGTGACGGACGATGACTCCCGGGCTCTGGAGCGCCACCTGCTCGATGCCGAGGGCGTGGTGGTGCCCGTCACCAGCCACGGCGGCTCGCACTGGCTGCGGGTGTCGGCGCAGCTGTACAACACGCTGGCGGATTATGAGCGGCTGGCAGCGGCCCTGCGCCGGTGGCAGACGGCGGCCGCTACGGGCTGACGATCCCGCGGAATGACCAGGCGCAACTGACGCGCTACCGTGGGTGCATTCGCGCGTTCCCGGTTCGTCAAGGGGGTTTGGCTATGGACGCAGACCTGGCGGGGCAGGTCGTCGACATCGCCAGGCGGGTGGTCGCCAGCGGTGCGATCTCGGCGAACGGGCATGGCAACGTGAGCGTCCGCGTGCCCGGTGCCGAGGACGAGATTTATTTCACGGCCGGCCCCTCGCTGCGCGACCATCCGGCCTCGGCTGTCGTACGGGTCAGGCTGGACGGCACCCTGCTGGAGGGCGAGCTGCCGCCCATCGCCGCCGCCGTCGTCGCCATGCACACCGCCATGTACGCCGATCCCGACGTCGGCTGCGTCCTGCACACCCACTCGCCGTTTGCCACGGCTTACGCGGTGGCGCACCGGCCGATCGGGTGCTGGGTCGAGGCGCTGGCCATGTTCGGCCTGGCTGACGGGGTGCCGCTGGCAGGGTACGCGCCACGCGGATCCGACGAGGCGGTCGACAGCATCCGGGCCGCGGTCAGACCGGGCGTTCCCGCCGTCCTGCTGGCCAACCACGGCGTGCTGGTCTTCCATCGCACGCCGGAGCTGGCAATCATGATCGGCGGAGTGGTCGAGGAGGCGGCGCAGGCGGGCATCAATGCCGGAGGGCTGGGCGGGCCGGTCGAGGTTCCCCCCGCCATGCGGGCCGCGGCTCTGCAGCGCGCGATGACCTTCGACAGCCGGGGAACCGTGCGCTCCTAGCGCAGCAGGTGCGGGTAATCGGGTGAGCGGTGCTGGAACGACAGGATCCGCGGGTTGAGGATCACGCCGTCGCGGATCTCGATGGCGCGGCGGACGGTATCGTTCGCCTCCCATGAGCCGGGGCCGGCCAGCACGGGCCGCAGGAGCGGCAGGAGCGCCTCGCTGATCTCCCACGTCGCCGAGTCCCAGAGCAGCGACGGACTGTGATCGACTGCGTAATAGCGGATGTTATTGCCCACCGTGAACATCGGCTCGGCGAAGGAAGTCGGCCGTGCCCAGCTGAAGCCCATCCCCTCGTCGCAGGAGACGTCGACGATGAGGCTGCCGGACCCGAAGGAGCCCAGCTCGTCGCTCGTGACGAACATCATCGGCGCATCAGTGTCCTGCAGCACGCAGTTGACCACGATGTCGTGCCCGGCGAGGAACTCTGCCATCGGCACCGGGCGGCCATCGCGCAGGACGAGGCAGCGGCCCGGATCATCGTCGTCGAGGGCAAAGTGCATCATGCGGGCCGAGTGGATCGGCGAGGCGACCTCGTTGATGGCCCGGTGCGTCACCACGTCGACGTCGCTGACGCCGTGCGCGTTGAGAACGGTCACCGCGCCGCGCGCGGTGGCCCCGAAGCTGATGACGGCCGCTCGCAGCCGCCGGCCGTAGTCGCCGGTCAGCCCGGCCAGCTCCAGGGCGTGCAGTACCGAGCAGTAGCCGGCCATCTCGTTGTTCTTGTGGAAGACGTGCAGGCTGAAGGAGCCGTCCGGCGCCCAGTAGTTCATCGCCTCGAATGCGATCAGCGTGAGCCTGCGGTCGATGCTCACCTGGGTGAGCTCCTCATCCTGGACGCAGTGCGGCCAGCCCCACAGGATCTGGCCCGCTCGCATCTCCGCCAGGTCCGGTGTCTGCGGCTTCGGGAGCAGGATGACATCGCACTCGGCGACCAGCTCGGCCCGGCTGCGCAGGCCGGCGACGCTGCGGCCGAGCTGCTCGTCACTGATGCCGAACGACTCCCCGTAGCCGCGCTCCAGGTAGATCCGCTCCCGCAGGTCAGCCGGGATCCGGCCGAGATGAAGCGGATGGATGGCGAGCCGGCGCTCGTGCTCCTTACGCGACCGGGCAGCTACGCCGAGGCTGAGCTGCTCTCCGGTCACTGATTGCGCAGCGAGATCGCGTCGGACTCGGCGATGCCGTCGGCCTCGACGGCGCGCAGTCCCTCGCCCAGCCGCTCGCGAGCCTGCCGCAGCAGCTTGAGCGAGTTCGAGGAGGAGCTTTGCGGGGCAGTCCGGTCCGGATCCGCGCCGTGCTCCTCGATCAGGTGTGTCTGCAGGGCCGCGGCAACCTCGTCGACCGCCTTCAGCGCGTGGTAAATGGCCCGATCCCGTGCTGTGTCATCAACCATGTGATCAGTATCCCGTGCTTTGCCGCGCGGGCTGACGATCACCGCAGGAAGGCCGAGATCCGTTCGCTGAGCGATGGCGCGTCCAGGCCGTGCGCCGCGGCGTGCTCCGCCGGCGTGCCGTAGTGGCGCAGCTCGGTCCGGCCCACGCCGAGCGCGAGCACGCGGTGCGGCAGCTCGATCAGCGCGTCGTCGACCTCGCGACTGGACGTTCCGGCCAGGTACGGCTCGACCAGCACGACGTCAGCGCTGTCAGCGGCACGGATGGCGCGGCGGACCGCGGCGGCGTCAAACGGGCGGACAGTGACGGCGTAGAGCACCGTGACGTCGAGACCGCCGACCGCATCCAGAACCGGCTGGAGCATCGGCCCGACGGCGATGACCGTTCCTCTCCGTCCGGCGCGGACGGTCTCGAAAGCGCCCGGCGTTATCGCTCGCGGCCCCGGGTTGCTCTGGCCGGACAGCCGGAGATAGACCCGGTCGTTCCCGGCAGCGGCGTGCCGCAGGAGCAGCTCCGCCTCGTCCGGGTGGCCGGGCACGTGGATAGTCCAGCCATCGAGGGTGTCGATCAGCGCGACGTCCCCTGGCGCCTGGTGGGTCCTGCCCTCCGCGGCCATGTCGTACGACCCGCCGAAGCTGACCAGCACAGCCCCGACATCCTGGTGGCCGAGGTCGAGCTTGACCTGCTCGAAGGGGCGCTCGACGAGGAACGACGGGAACGTGTGCGCGATCGGGCGGAGCCCGGCCAGGGCGAGACCGCCGGTCACGCCGATGAGCAGCTGCTCGCGGATGCCGACATTGATGACGCGGCCGGGGTGGCGGGCCGCGGCGGACGCGAACTGAGCCGCGCTGATGTCGGCCAGGACGACCGCGAGCCGCGGATCGTCGTCCAGCAGCTCAGCGGCGGTGGCGATGAAGCGTTCCCGCATTGTTTCCATGGCTACCTCAGTTTCAGCGGACGTTGGCGGCTGGGCGGGCGACGGCAGAGTCCTTGGGCTCCACGACCGCGATCACGGCATGCGGCTGACCGGGGTGCGGCGCGTTCAGTGCGGCCTCGAGCGCGTCGTGGTCGCGGCCGTCCGCGATCAGGACCGACCAGCCCTCCCGGTCGAACCTCGTGGCGATGCCGCCGGACCAGCCGTGCGTGGCTGAGGCGTTGTCGACGACGACGGCGTGCAGGCCATCGAGCCCGGTCGCGCCGGCGAATGCGATGGCCTCATGGTTGGAGCCCTCGTCTAGCTCGGCGTCGCCGACCAGGACGAAGACGCGCGGGCGCGTCAGCTCCTGTGCGCGCAGTCCGAGTGTCATCCCGACGGCCAGGCCAAGGCCGTGGCCGAGTGAGCCGCTGCCGATCTCAGCGCCGGGAATCAGCGTCCGGTCCGGATGGTGGCCGAGCGGCGACCAGTAGCCGGCGAACCCAGGCAGCAGGCCTGCGCCGATGAACCCCCTGGCGGCGAGTACCGCGTAATAGGCCATCGGTCCGTGGCCCTTGGACAGCAGGAACCTGTCGCGCCCGGGATCGTCGGCGTTCGCCGAACTGATGTTGAGCACCCGGTCATAGAGAACCCAGAGCACATCGAGCGTGGAGGTCGCCGCGGGACCGTGCTTCTCGTCGCCGGTCATCAGCGCCATGAGTGACTCCAGGTCGGCGTAACCGAACTGGCTGAGCTGCGTCGTGGTCATGAACCTATCCTCCAACTTCAAGCGCACTTGAAGTCAAGGGCTATGATCGGGTCTCATGGCCATGCTTGCCGACCGGATCACCATCGGCGAATTCGCCCGCCGCGCCGGGGTCGCCACCTCGGCGCTGCGCTACTACGAGCAGCTGGGCCTCATCTCCTCGACGCGGACAGCGGGCGGACAGCGCCGCTACGCCCGCGCCATGCTGCGCCGGGTGGCGTTCATCCGCGCGGCCCAGACAGTGGGGCTCAGCCTCGACGAGGTGCGAGGCGCGCTGGCCCGGCTGCCGGACGAGCGCACCCCGAGCAAGACGGAGTGGAACAAGGTCTCAGCGACCTGGATCCGCCGCGTCGACGAGCGGATAGCCGAGCTTGAGCGGCTTCGGGAGACGCTGAACAGCTGCGTCGGCTGCGGCTGCCTGTCCCTGCGCACCTGCCGGCTGTCCAACCCGGACGACACGGCGGCCAGCCGCGGGGCCGGGGCGCGCTGGCTGATCGGCGACACTCCGCCCAGCGCTCCGGCAGGTGCCGTCGCGGCACGCGGACCGGCGGCGTGACCGCGACGGTGACTGCTGTGCCACAGTGGACCTTATGAACGATCCCGGCGGCGCCCGTGTCGCCGTTTACATCGACTTCGACAACATCGTGATCTCGCGCTACGACCAGGTTCACGGCCGTGGCCAGTTCCAGCGGGACAAGGCGCGCGGGTTCACCAGGCCCGACGGTCCGGTAGATCCCGAGATAGCAGACCGGCTCCGGCGCGCGACGGTGGACGTCGGCGCAGTGATCGACTTCGCCTCGTCGTTCGGCACGCTGGTGCTGACCCGCGCTTATGCCGACTGGTCAGCCCCGGTGAACGCCGACTACCGGGGGCAGCTTGTCAGCCGCGCCGTTGACCTCGTGCAGCTGTTCCCGACCGCCGCCTACGCCAAGAACGGCGCCGATATCAGGCTGGCCGTGGACGCGGTCGAGGACATGTTCCGGCTCCCCGACCTGACGCATATGGTGATCGTCGCCGGGGATTCCGATTACATCGCGCTCGCCCAGCGCTGCCGGCGACTCGGCCGTTACGTGGTCGGCGTCGGCGTCGCGGGATCGACGAGCAGGGCGCTCGCCGCTGCCTGCGATGAGCTCGTTACCTACGACGCGCTTCCCGGCATCACGCCCGCTGAGGCGCCCCGGCAGTCAGCCGGCCAGGGTACCCGCGCGCAGCCTCAGGCAGAGGAGCCCGAGAGCCCGCCGTCCTCGCGAGGCTCGCGGCGGACGAAGAAGACAGCGGCACCGCCGGCCGAGGAAACAGAGGCCGAGGCTGAGGCCGACGCCGAGGACCCGCAGGAACTGGCGACCCGGCTCCTGGAGCGAGCCCTGCGGCTCGGCCAGGAGAAGGATGACGCTGACTGGCTGCACAGCTCGGCGGTGAAGAGCCAGATGAAGCGGATGGACCCGTCATTCAGCGAGCGGGCACTCGGCTACCGGTCCTTCTCCGACTTCGTCAAGTCGCGCGAGGCGATCGCGGAACTCGACGAGGCAACCCCGGTGCGCCTGGTGCGGCTGAACCCGGCCTCGACCGCCCCCTGAGGCACTAGCCCTGCAGTCCGTCCCAGGACCAGCGGGGCACGGTCAGGCCCGCCGGGACGTCATCGGCAGACTTGTGGTAGCGGGCCATGGGCGTCGTGGTGGCCCAGGCGAAGTAGTCGTGCAGGACCTGCCGGAGCCCGCTGGCCGGGTCGATTCCGACGTCCCGCGTCGCCTGATCAAAGCAGTCGATCGCCCGGCGGTCCATCTCCGCGTGCTCGCCGTTGCCGCTGTGAATCCGCACGACCGAGGTCTCGTCTCCGTAGGTGCCGGAGTAGGCGGCCGGGCCGCCAAGCGCCTCGGTCCAGTAGGCGGCGAGCCGCTCGCTGTGGTCCGGGCGGAATCCGTGACTGAACGCATGGCTGACGATCTCGTCGGCCAGGACCCTGGAATGCCAGGCCTCGGCCAGGCGAAGCATGCCGTCGCTGCCGCCCGCGGCCTCATACACGCTCTGCATGCCTCCAGAATGCCACCGTGCGCGCCGGCCCGATCATCAACGCCGAGTTAGTGGTGTTCTGGCACCACCAACTCGGCTTCCATCAAGATCAGCTATCCGGCCAGTACGGGCGGGAGCGGCAGGCGGCGGGCGCCGGGCTGGGTCAGCGGGCGCCGGGCTGGATCAGCCGGCCCTTCCACTCGCCGCCGCGGCCGCGGTGGTGGCGGCGGGCGGAGTCGGCGGTCATCGCCGCGTACATCGCCGCGATCAGCGGCAGCGCAGGCGCGCGCAGCGGCGAGAGCCGGTACAGCCGCAGCATCGGCACGTACGTCACCGACATCAGCAGCCAGCCCGCGAGGCCCGCGGCGAGCAGCCAGCCCGCGGTCGCGACAGCAACCCCGGAGGACAGCAGCACGAGCCCGGCGATGGCCGCCGCCGGGGGCAGCAGATAGAGCCAGGCGAGCCCGAGCACCGCTCCGGCGGTGGCCGCCAGCGAGTAGTGCAGCTGCGTGTACGCACTGCGCGCGACCATGTCCCAGATGTCGGCGAGCCGGTCGTAGGGCCGCGCGCTGGTGACATCCGTCGTGAGCCCGAGCCAGCAGCGGCCGCCCGCGCGCTTGAGCAGCCGGCCGAGCGCGACGTCGTCGATCCGCGCGCCGGCGATCTGCTCAAGCCCGCCGGCGGCAGCGAGTGCGTCGGCGCGCACCAGCATGCAGCCGCCCGCCGCCGCGGCTGTCCTGGCCCGGCGCCTGCTGATCCGCGGGAACGGATACAGCTGGGCAAAGAAATACACGAAGGCGGGAACGAGCAGCCTCTCCGCCCGGTTTCCCGTCCGCAGCAGCGCCATCAGGGACACCAGGGCGAACTGGCCGGCCGCCGCGCACTGCGCCAGCCGCGCGAGCGTGCCCGGCGCGTAGGCGATGTCGGCATCGGTGAACAGGAGGTACCCGGCATCAGGCCCGGCGGCCCGGACGCCTTCGGACATCGCCCACACCTTGCCTGCCCAGCCCGGCGGCGTCGGCCGCGCGCTGACGACGGTCAGGTCGCTGCCCGCGCCAAGCTCGGCCGCGATCTTCGCTGTCGTGTCGGTGCTGTCATCGTCGACGACGATGACCGAGAGCCCGGCCGGATACTCCTGGCTGAGCAGAGATGGCAGGCAGGCCGGGAGGATGGCGGCCTCGTTCCTGGCCGGGATGACGACGGTCACCGGCGGCAGCGCGGACGGGCTCGGTCCCGGCACGTCAGCGGCCAGTGGCGCCTGCGCGGGCAGTGGCGCCTGCGCGGGCAGTGCCGGCAGCCGGTGCCCGGTCCGCCAGTAGCCGCCGTGCAGGGTCAGGAGGTAGAGCCAGGCGAGCGCAGCCGCGGACGCCAGGACGCAGATGGTGACGACCGCGGCCTCCTGATGGTTGAGCTGCACTGATCGTGCCAGGGCGGCACCGAGCGCCGCGCAGGGGAGCACTGTATCGCGCGCCTTTGCGGCCGCCGTTGCCGGTAACGACGCGGATTTGCCCCTTGACAGACCTCCGCAACCCGTCTGAAGTTTGGGGCGTTGAAACGTTCCACTCAGGAGATACCCATGGCTGACCTGACCGCCGTCAAGAACGCAGTCGCCCGGCTGCAGATCGAGCTGCCGTCCTGGTCGTTTGGCAATACGGGAACGAGGTTCAAGGTATTCGCGCAGCCCGGCGTGCCGCGGACCGTCCAGGAGAAGATCGACGACGCGGCCCGGGTGCACGCGCTGACCGGCGCGGCGCCCGCGGTGGCGCTGCACATTCCGTGGGACAGCGTGCCCGATTACGGCGAGCTGTCCCGGTACGCCACCGACGCCGGGGTTCGGATCGGCACGATTAACGCCAACGTGTTCCAGGACGACGATTTCCGGCTCGGCAGTGTGGCCAACCCCGACCCGGCGATCAGGCGCAAGGCCGTCGACCGGCTGCTTGAGTGCGTCGACATCATGGACGCGACCGGGTCGGCGGACCTGAAGCTGTGGTTCGCCGATGGCACCAATTACCCGGGTCAGGACGACATCTCCTCCCGGCAGGACCGGCTGGCTGAGGCCCTGCGGACCGTGTACGACCGGCTGGGCGGGCACCAGCGGCTGCTGCTGGAGTACAAGCTGTTCGAGCCGGCCTTCTACGCGACGGACGTGCCCGACTGGGGGACGTCGCTGCTGCACTGCCTGGCACTCGGCCCGCGCGCGGCGGTGGTGGTGGACACCGGCCACCACGCGCCGGGCACGAACATCGAGTTCATCGTGGCGGTGCTGCTGCGGCAGCGGCGCCTCGGCGGGTTCGACTTCAACTCCCGGTTCTACGCCGACGATGACCTGCTGGTCGGCGCGGCTGACCCGTTTCAGTTGTTCCGGATCATGCGCGAGGTCGTGCTCGCGGACGCGCTCGGGCCGGATGCCGGGATCGCCTTCATGCTGGATCAGTGTCACAACATCGAGCAGAAGATCCCGGCGGAGATCAGGTCGGTCATGAACGTGCAGGAGGCGACCGTAAAGGCGCTGCTCGTCGACGCCGCGGCGCTGGCAACGGCGCAGCGCGACGGCGACGTGCTCGGCGCCCACGACGTGCTGATGGACGCCTACAACACCGATGTGCGGCCGCTGCTGGCCGAGCTCCGCGCTGAGCAGGGCCTGCCTCCCGACCCGGCCGCCGCCTACCGCGAGTCCGGGTACCAGCAGAAGATCGAGGCCGGCCGCGTCGGCGGCGTCCAGGCAAGCTGGGGCAGCTGATGGCGGGTGACCCGGTGGCCGACCTGCTGGCCCGCAGCAACCGGCTCGGCAGCGACCCGCGCAACACCAACTACGCGGGCGGCAACGCCTCAGCCAAGGGCACGGCGACCGACCCGGCCACCGGCGGGCCGGCGGAGCTCCTGTGGGTCAAGGGCTCCGGCGGCGATCTGGGCACCCTGACCGCCGGCGGCCTGGCCGTGCTGCGCCTGGACCGGCTGCGCGCGCTGACCGGCGTGTACCAGGGGCCGGAGCGCGAGGACGAGATGGTGGCCGCCTTTGACTACTGCCTGCACGGCCGGGGCGGCGCGGCGCCGTCGATCGACACCGCGATGCACGGCCTGGTGGGCGCCGCTCACGTCGACCATCTCCACCCGGACGCGGGCATTGCGCTGGCAGCCGCAGCCGACGGGGAGAAGCTGACGGCCGAGTGCTTCGGCGGCCGGGTCGCCTGGCTGCCCTGGCGCAGGCCCGGATTCCAGCTCGGCCTCGAGATCGCCGAGATCCAGCGGGGCCAGCCCGCGGCGATCGGAGTGATCCTGGGCGGCCACGGCATCACGGCCTGGGGCGCAACCAGTGACGAGTGCGAGAGCCGCTCACTGGAGATCATCGCCACGGCGCAGCGGTTCATCGACGACACCGGCAGGCGCGAGCCCTTCGGCCGGGTGCTGCCCGGCTTCGAGGCGCTGCCCGAACGGCAGCGCCAGGCGCGCGCGGCTGCGCTCGCACCGGTGCTGCGCGGGCTGGCCTCCACCGACCGCCGCCAGGTCGGGCATTTCACCGACAGCCCGGCCGTGCTCGACTTCCTCGCCCGGGCGGCGCACCCGCGGCTGGTGCAGCTCGGCACCTCCTGCCCCGACCACTTCCTGCGGACCAAGGTGCGGCCGCTGCTGCTTGACCTGCCGGCGGCGGCGCCGCTCGAGGCGGTCACCGCCCGGCTGGCTGAGCTGCACGAGGCCTACCGGGCCGGCTACGAGGCCTACTACCAGCAGCATGCGACCGCGGACTCGCCGCCGATGCGCGGTGCCGACCCGGCGGTCGTCCTGGTTCCCGGCGTCGGCATGTTCAGCTTCGGCGCCGACAAGCAGACCGCCCGGGTCGCGGGGGAGTTCTACCTGAACGCCATCAATGTCATGCGCGGCGCCGAGGCCGTCTCGCAGTACGCGCCGATCAGCGAGGCGGAGAAGTTCCGGATCGAGTACTGGCCGCTGGAGGAGGCAAAGCTGGCCCGCCTGCCGGCGCCGCGGCCGCTGGCAGGCCGGGTCGCGCTGGTAACCGGCGGCGGCTCGGGCATCGGCCGGGCGATAGCACGGCGGCTGTCCGGCGAGGGCGCCTGCGTGGTGGTGGCGGACGTCAACCTGGCGGCGGCGCAGGAGACGGCGCTCGAGCTTGGCTCTGCTGCGCATCCGGCTGCGCATCCGGCCGACATCGCCGTAGCCGTCGCCGCTGACGTCACTGACGAGGCCGCCGTCCTGACCGCCTTCGATACCGCCGCGCTGGCCTTCGGCGGCGTGGACCTGGTGGTCAACAACGCCGGGCTGTCAGTCTCGAAACCGCTGCTCGACACCACAGTCGCGGACTGGGATCTGCAGCACGCGGTGCTGGCACGGGGCTCGTTCCTGGTCTCCAGAGCGGCGGCGGCGCAGCTGACGGCGCAGCGCCTGGACGGCGACATCATCTACATCTGCAGCAAGAACGCCGTGGTTGCCGGGCCGGACAACATCGCCTACGGCGCAGCGAAGGCCGACCAGGCGCACCAGGTCCGGCTGCTCGCGGCCGAGCTCGGCCGCCTCGGCATCCGGGTCAACGGCATCAATCCGGACGGGGTCGTCCGCGGATCGGGCATCTTCGCAGGAGGCTGGGGCGCGAAGCGGGCCGCGGTGTACGGCGTGCCCGAGTCCGAACTCGGAGCCTTCTATGCCGGCCGCACGCTGCTGAAGCGGGAGGTGCTGCCGGAGCACGTGGCTGCCGCCGTGATCGCGCTGACCACCGGCGAGCTCAGCCTGACCACCGGCCTGCTCGTTCCCGTCGACGGGGGTGTCACCGCTGCCTTCCTGCGCTGAGATCGTCGTCGCGGCCGCTGACCTCGGAGCGTCCGGGGGCAGGGTCATGGTCGGGGTGGTGAGCAGGGACAGGCTCGAGATCCGGGCGGTGCACCGCTTCGGCAACGCGCCCGTTCCCGTCGCAGGCCGGCTGTACACCGACATCCTGCGGCTGCACGCGGAGGTACTCGCAGGCTTGCGGGCGGCCGGCCAGGGCGGCGCGCTCGCGAGCGTCGGCATTGACGGCTGGGGAGTGGACTACGGGCTGCTGGACGCGGCCGGCGCGCTGATCGGCAACCCGGTGCATTACCGCGACGCGCGGACCGAGCACGTGCGGCTCAGCATGCCGGCGGCGGAGATCTACGCCATCACCGGGATCCAGCAGCTGCCGATCAACACGCTGTGCCAGCTGACCGCCGCCGCGGGCAGCCCGGAGCTGGCCGCCGCCAGCACCCTGCTGCTGCTGCCCGACCTGCTCGGCTACTGGCTCACCGGAGCGGCCGGCGCCGAGGTCACGAACGCGTCGACGACCCAGCTGCTGGACGTGCGCACGCGGCAGTGGGCGACCGGGCTGATGGCACGGGCCGGGATCCCGCCGGCCATCTTCCCGCCGCTGCGGCAGCCAGGCGAGCCGGTCGGCGCCCTGCTGCCCGGGCCAGCGGCGCAGGCCGGGCTGCCCGCCGGGCTGCCAGTGCTCGCCGTCGCCTCGCACGACACGGCATCGGCGGTCGTGGGCACGCCGGCGGCCGGAGAAGACTTCGCGTTCATCTCATCGGGAACGTGGTCACTGGCCGGACTCGAGCTCGCCGGGCCAGTCCTGAGCACGGCCAGTCAGAGCGCCAACTTCACCAACGAGGCGGGTGTCGACGGCACCGTCAGGTACCTGCGCAACGTCATGGGCCTGTGGCTGCTGCAGGAGTCGGTGCGTACCTGGCGGGAAGCCGGCCAGGCAGTGAGCCTGCGCCAGCTGCTGGCCGCAGCTGCCCGCCTGCCCGCCCTCGAGTGCGTCGTGAATGTGGACGACCCGGCCTTCCTGGCGCCCGGTGACATGCCGGCCAGGATCGGGGCTGCGTGCCGGGCGGGGGGCAGGCCCGTGCCCGGCAGCCCGGCGCAGACCGTGCGGTGCATCCTGGACAGTCTCGCGCTCGGGCACCTGCGCGCGGTCGCCGACGCCCAGCGCCTGTCCGGCCGGCACGCCGATGTCGTGCACATGACGGGCGGCGGAGCCCGGAATGCGCTGCTCTGCCAGCTCACCGCGGACGCCTGCGGCCTGCCGGTCATCGCGGGCCCGGACGAGGCCACAGCGATCGGAAACGTCCTGGTGCAGGCACGCGCGCATGGCGCGGTGCCGTCCGGCCTGGACGGCATGCGCGCGCTGGTCAGGGGCACCCAGCAGCTGCGGCAGTACCGGCCGCGGGGAAGCGTCGCGCGCTGGCGGGCCGCAGCTGCCGGGCTGGAGATTTGACACGTTCCAATGCGGCCCGTGAAACTGACCTCCGGGGAGGGCTCTGGCCAGGGAGGACGCCGGTGAGCGCGCCGGTCAGCATCAGGGAAGTCGCGGCGCACGCCGGGGTATCGGTGGGCACGGTCTCGAACGTGCTGAACCGGCCGGAGATCGTGGCCGCGCCGACGAGGGACCGGGTGCACGCGGCGATCAAGATCCTCGGCTTCGTCCGCAACGAGCCAGCCCGCCAGCTGAGAGCGGGCCGCAGCCGGACGATCGGGCTGGTCGTCCTGGACGTGGCGAACCCGTTCTTCACCGACATGGCGCGCGGCGTCGAGGACGAGGCGAGCCGGTCCGGCCTGTCGGTCATCCTGTGCAACAGCGACGAGCAGGACGCGCGCGAGGCCCGGTACCTGGAACTGCTCGAGGAACACCGGGTTCAGGGCATCCTCATCACACCGGTCACCGAGTCGGACGAGCGGCTGGCCCGGCTGCAGGACCGGGGGACCCCGGTGATCCTGGTCGACTCGCGGTCCACCTCGGCCCGGCAGTGCTCTGTCTCGGTGGATGACGTTCTCGGCGGTGACATGGCGACAGCGCACCTGCTGGACGGCGGCCACCAGCGGGTGGCCTTCGTGGGCGGCCCCGCCGGCCTGCGGCAGGTGGCCGACCGGCGCGAGGGCGCCGTGCGCGCGCTCGTCCGGGCCGGCCGGGCCGCGGCAGACCTGCGTGTCATCGAGACCACCGCGCTGAACGTGGCAGGCGGCCAGGCCGCGGGCCGTGCGCTCGCGGCCATGTCGCCCGCGCTCAGGCCGACGGCCGTATTCTGCGCTAATGACCTGCTCGCACTCGGCCTGCTGCAGGAAATGACGCGGCATGGCATCGCCGTGCCCGGCGAGGTCGCCATCGTCGGCTACGACGACATCGAGTTCGCGGCCGCCGCGGCCGTGCCGCTGTCGTCAGTGCGCCAGCCACGGCAGGAACTCGGCCGGATGGCCGCGCAGCTCCTGATGGAGGAGACGGGCGGCGGCCGGCATCAGCACCGCCAGGTCGTCTTCCAGCCCGAGCTCGAGGTCCGCCGGTCCAGCCTGACCGGAACGGCGTAGCTGATGCGCATCGCCCTGTTCGCGACCTGCCTGGCTGACACGCTGTTCCCGGCCGCGGCGCGCGGCACGGTCACGGTCCTGGAGCGGCTCGGGCACCAGGTCGAGTTCCCGGCCGAGCAGACCTGCTGCGGGCAGATGCACGTCAACACCGGCTACCAGCGCGAGGCGCTGCCGCTGATCCGCCGGTACGTGGACACCTTCGAGCCGCACGAGGTGATCGTCGCGCCGTCCGGGTCGTGCGTCGGCTCGATCACGCATCAGCATGCGATGGTCGCGCGGCGGCACGGGGACGAGCAGCTGGCCGCACGCGCGGAGGCGGTGGCGGCGCGCACCTACGAGCTGTCCCAGCTGCTCATCGACGTGCTGCGGGTGGAAGACGTGGGCGCGCATTACCCGCATCGGGTGACCTACCACCCGACCTGTCACTCGCTGCGGCTGCTGCGCGTCGGCGACCGGCCGCTGCGGCTGCTGCGGCACGTGTCCGGGCTGGAGCTGGTAACGCTGCCAGATGCGGAGGTGTGCTGCGGTTTCGGCGGCACGTTCGCGGTGAAGAACGCCGACACCTCGACGGCGATGCTGGCCGACAAGATGCGCAGCGTGCTGGATACCGGCGCCGAGGTCTGCACGGCGGGCGACTCGTCCTGCCTCATGCACATCGGCGGCGGCCTGTCGCGGCTGCGGACCGGGGTGCGGACCGTCCACCTGGCGGAGATTCTGGCGGCTACCCGGTGAGCACGTTCCTTGGCCTGCCCGGCGCGCCGCGGGGAGTCGGGCACCTGCGGCAGGACGAGCCGTTCCCGATCGCCGCCCGGCGGGCGCTCGCCGACACTCAGCTGCGGCGGAACCTGGGCAAGGCAACGTCCACCATCCGGGCCAAGCGGGCCGCCGTGGTCGGCGAGGTGCCGGACTGGGAGGAACTGCGCGCGGCCGGGCAGGCGATCAAGGCGCGCACCATGGGCCGGCTTGACTCGTACCTGGAGCAGCTGGAGGAGCGGGTCACCGCCCGCGGCGGCACGGTGCACTGGGCCCGGGACGCGATCGAGGCGAACCGGATCATCACCGGACTGGTCCAGGCGGCCGGTGCCACCATGGTGGTCAAGGTCAAGTCGATGGTCACCGACGAGATCGGCCTGAACGACGCGCTGGCCGGCGCGGGTATCGCGGCCTACGAGACCGACCTGGCCGAGCTGATCGTGCAGCTAGGGCATGACCGCCCGTCGCACATCCTGGTGCCTGCCATCCACCGCAACCGGGCCGAGATCCGCGACATCTTCCTGCGCGAGATGGGCGATGTCGACCCGGGTCTGACCGACGATCCGGCCGCACTGGCCGAGGCGGCCCGGCGGCACCTGCGCCGCAAGTTCCTGTCCGCGACCGTGGGCATAAGCGGGGCGAACTTCGCCATCGCCGAGACCGGCACGCTGTGCGTCGTCGAGTCCGAGGGCAACGGCCGGATGTGCGTCACGCTGCCGCAGACGCTGATCACAGTCATGGGCATCGAGAAGGTGATTCCGTCCTTCGCCGACCTCGGGGTATTCCTGCAGCTGCTGCCGCGCTCCTCGACCGGCGAGCGGATGAACCCGTACACCTCGATGTGGACCGGCGTGACGCCCGGCGACGGGCCGCAGTCCGTCCACCTGGTCCTGCTGGACAACGGCCGGACCGCGGCACTGGCGGACCCGGCCGGCCGCGAGGCGCTGCACTGCATCCGCTGCTCGGCCTGCCTGAACGTGTGCCCGGTCTACGAGCGGACCGGCGGGCACTCCTACGGCTCGGTGTATCCAGGTCCGATCGGCGCAGTGCTGTCGCCGCAGCTCACCGGCGTCGAGGAGAACGCGTCGCTGCCGTACGCCTCGTCGCTGTGCGGCGCCTGCTACGACGTCTGCCCGGTGAAGATCAACATTCCGGAGCTGCTGGTGCACCTGCGCGCCCGGCACGTCGAGGAAGCCCGGCTGGGCCGCCGGATGCCGTCCGCGGAGGCCGTCGGCATGGCCGCGGCGTCCTGGGTGCTCGCCGATGCCGGCCGGCTCGCGGCAGCACAGTCGGCCAGCCGGGCCGGGCGGCTGCTCCGCCGGCGCGGCGTGATCTCCGCGCTGCCCCCGCCGCTGGCCGCGTGGACCAGGGCCAGGGACGCGCCGCTTCCGCCGCGCCAGACCTTCCGGCAGTGGTGGCGCGCCGAGCACGGCACTCCGGACCACGGGGACCCGGACCACGGGGACCCGGCATGACCGCGCGGGACGAGGTGCTGGCCCGCATCAGGTCAGCGAACCGATCCGGCGCTCCCGGCCAGGCCAGCCCGCCCGGGGACGAACCCGGCGCCCCTTACCGGACCCGGGGCGAGCTGTCCGGCCAGGCCCTGCTTGAGCTGCTGGCCGCCCGGCTGACCGACTACCGCGCGATCGTGCACGTCGTGACACCCGCCGCGCTGCCGGCCGAGATCGATGCCGCGCTCCGGCGCCGCGGCGCACGGACAGTCGTGGTACCGCCAGCGCTCGGCCTGCCGCTGCCGGATTTCGCGGCCGTCACCGCTGACTCGTGCGATGCCGGCGACTCTGGCGAGCTGACAGCACGGGACCTGGACGGCATGGACGCCGTCGTCACTCGTGCCGCCGTGGCGATCGCCGAGACCGGCACGATCGTCCTCGACGGCGCACCTGACCAGGGCCGCCGGGCCATTTCGCTCGTTCCCGACTATCACCTGTGCGTGGTCGCCGCGGAGCAGGTCGTGCACCTGGTGCCGGAAGGGGTCGCGCGGCTGGCGACCGTCGCGGGCCGCCCGCTGACCTGGATCAGCGGGCCGTCGGCAACCAGCGACATCGAGCTGGAGCGCGTTGAGGGCGTGCACGGCCCGCGCACCCTCGAGGTCCTCCTCGTGGCCGGCTGACGCTCCCGCGCCCGCTGATAGCCTGCCAGGGTGGCCCAGGGCAGCGGCGGTGAGCGCACCGTCCGCCCGTTCCGGCGCGCTGACCTGCCCGCCACCGTGGCCGCCCTCGCCCGCGCGTTCGACGACGATCCGGTGATGACGTGGATCTTCCCGGACGAGCAGATGCGCCGGCGTCGGCTGCCGCCGTTCTTCGCCTCCACGCTGCGCGGGGTCAGCCTGCATCAGGACGGCACCGAGGTGGTCACGGACGGCACCACTGTTCTTGGCTGCGCGATCTGGATGGCCCCTGGTTCGTGGCGGCCGCCCCTGCGCCGCCAGCTGGCGGCGCTGCCCGCCACGATCATCCGGCTGGGCTCCCGGCTGCCAGTCGCCAGCGCGACGTACGGGGCGATGATGCGCCTGCATCCCGAGCGGCCGCACTGGTACCTGTCCGGCATCGGCACCGATCCGCCCGCCCAGGGAAGCGGCGTCGGCAGCGCGCTCATGCGGTCGCAGATGGCCCGCTGCGATGCCGCCGGGGAGGCGGCCTACCTGGAATCGAGCAAGGAGCGCAACGTGCCCTTTTACGAGCGCCACGGCTTCCGGGTCAGCGGCGAGCTGACCGTGCCGGGCGGCGGCCCGACGCTGTGGCTGATGTGGCGCAATCCCCAGTAACGGAGGTTCGAGGGTCATGCAGGTAATAGACGGTGCCGGGAAGTTCGCCGCGCAGGGGACGCAGGTGGCGTGGACCGAGCACCTGCGGGTGCCGGACCTCAGCGTCGGCACGTACTCGATCCCGGCAGGCGGCATCGACGAGCAGGAGCCCCACACCGAGGACGAGATCTACCTGGTCACGAGCGGGCAGGCCACGCTGGAGTCAGGCGGCCAGCGGGCAGAGGTCGGGCCTGGCTCTGTTATTTACGTGCCAGCCGGGGAATCACATAAGTTCACCGGGATAACTGGGGACCTCGCGGTCGTGGTCGTCTTCGCCCCGGCGGAATACTCGCGGGGCTGACGGAACCCAGCAGCGCGTTATTTCGTTATTACCCGTATTAGGAAGTTAGCGCTACAGTGGGTCAAGGTTTGTGAAATATGTCTGGGGCTGGGACACGCCGGTCTTAGGGGCAGGAGGCAGTCCGGATGAGCGGTAGGACAGTCCCGGATGCCGAGCGCCTGCTTACGCCGGCCGAAGTTGCCGCGATGTTCAGGGTCGATCCCAAGACCGTGACCCGGTGGGCCCGCGACGGCAGGCTCACCTCGGTGCGCACGCTGGGCGGGCACCGGCGCTACCGGGAGAGCGAAGTGCTGGCGCTGCTGCGCGCCGCGCACTCGGAGGCCGGCGAGTAATACTGCGGGCGACGGCCGGGAGCACTGTCCTGGCGGGAGCACTGTCCTTGCGGGAGCAATGGCCTTGTGGGCGCAGTGTCCTGGCAGATGCATAGAGTTGCCCTGTGGCAGATCCGGCGAGCTACCGCCCGGCGCCCGGCTCGATCCCTGAATCGCCTGGCGTCTACCGCTTTCGTGACGCTCGGGGCCGGGTCGTGTACGTCGGCAAGGCCAAGAGCCTGCGCTCGAGGCTGAACTCCTACTTCGCGGACTTCGCCAGCCTGCACCCGCGGACCCAGTCGATGCTGCTGGCCGCCGCGCAGGTCGACTGGACCATCGTCGGCACCGAGGTCGAGGCCCTGCAGCTGGAGTACTCCTGGATCAAGGAGTTCGACCCCCGGTTCAACGTCCGCTACCGCGACGACAAGAGCTACCCGTACCTGGCCGTCACCATGGACGAGGAGTTCCCCCGGGTGCAGGTCATGCGCGGGGCAAAGCGGCGGGGCGTGCGGTACTTCGGGCCGTACTCGCATGCCTGGGCCATCAGGGACACCGTCGATACGCTGCTGCGCGTCTTTCCGGTCAGGACCTGCTCAGCCGGAGTGTTCAAGCGGGCGGGCCAGATCGGCCGCCCGTGCCTGCTCGGCTACATCGGCAAGTGCTCGGCGCCGTGCACCGGCCGCATCGACCCTGACGCGCACCGGGCCCTGGCCGAGGAGTTCTGCGACTTCATGGCCGGCCAGACCGGCAAGTTCACCCGGCGGCTCGAGGCCCAGATGCGGGCGGCGTCGGCGGCCGAGGAGTACGAGCGCGCGGCCCGGCTGCGGGACGATATCCAGGCGCTGCACCGGGCGCTGGAGAAGCAGGCCGTGGTGCTGCCGGACGGCACCGACTGCGACGTGATCGCGCTTGCGGAGGATCAGCTCGAGGCTGCCGTCCAGGTGTTCTACGTGCGCGGCGGCCGGGTTCGCGGGCAGCGCGGCTGGGTGCTGGACAAGGTCGAGGACGTCACGACCGCGGAGCTGGTCGAGCACTTCCTCGGCCAGGTCTATGACACCGACCCCGTTGCGGCCGGCCAGCCCACGGCGAGCAGGCGGGGCGGCAGTCCGGCGGGCGGCCGGGCGGGTACCGGCTCCGGCATCCCGCGAGAGGTGCTCGTCCCCGTCCTGCCGCCGGATCCCGGTCCGGTGGAGGAATGGCTGAGCGATCGCCGCGGCGGCCGGGTCAGCCTCCGGGTGCCGCAGCGCGGTGACAAGAGGGCGCTGCTGGACACCGTGGCGAGGAACGCCGGCGAGTCGCTGGCCCTGCACAAGACGCGCCGCGCCAGTGACCTGACCACCAGGAGCGTGGCGCTCAGCGAGATCCAGGAGGCGCTCGGCCTCGACGAGGCGCCGCTGCGGATCGAGAGCTACGACGTTTCAAACCTGCAGGGAACGCACGTGGTGGCGTCCATGGTGGTGTTCGAGGACGGCCTGGTCAGGAAGTCGGAGTACCGCCGGTTCGCCATCCGCGGCCTGGACGGCTCTGACGACGTCGCGGCCATCCACGAGGTGATCACCCGGCGGTTCCGCCGCTATCTGGAGGAGCAGGCAGCCGAGTCCGCCAGTCAGGAGGCCGGCCCCGGCGCCGAGGCCGAGGCGCGGCGGAAGTTCTCCTACCCGCCCAACCTGCTGGTGATCGACGGCGGCCCGGCTCAGGTGGCGGCAGCGGTCAGGGCCCTGGACGAGCTCGGCGTGGTCGACGTCGCAGTCTGCGGGCTGGCGAAGCGGCTGGAGGAGGTGTGGCTGCCCGGCGAGGACGGGCCGGTGATCCTGCCGCGCAGCAGCGAGGGCCTGTACCTGCTGCAGCGGGTCAGGGATGAGGCCCACCGGTTCGCCATTACCTATCACCGGGCCAAGCGCGGCGCGGCGATGCGGAGCAGTGAGCTCGACGACGTTCCCGGCCTCGGCCCGGCCCGGCGGGCCACCCTGCTGAAGTCCTTCGGCTCGGTCCGTAAGCTCGGGGCCGCGACGGTGGAGGAGATCGCGGCGGTGCCCGGCTTCGGCCGGCGGACCGCGGAAGCGGTGCACCGGGCGCTGCACGGGAATAGTGCTAATGGCCACACCGCCGCTGCGGATGTGAGCGCGGAAGCTAGTTCGGGTGCGGGCGGGGACAACGGGGGCAGTGCATGAACGCTGACGGGCTAGCGCAGCAGGAGATCGTGATCATCACCGGGCTTTCCGGTGCCGGCCGGAGCACGGCGGCCAAGTCGCTGGAGGACCTGGACTGGTTCGTCGCCGACAACCTGCCGGCCGACCTGCTGCCGACCATGGCCGATCTGGCCAGGCGGTCCAGGGGAGCGGTGCCGAGGCTGGCGGCGGTCGTCGACATCAGGAGCCGGGCGTTCTCCACGGACCTGAAATCCGCCATCACGGACCTGACCGCGCGCGGCGTCCGGCCGTACGTCGTCTTCCTCGAGGCCTCCGATGAGACCCTCGTGCGGCGCTTCGACAGCGTGTCCCGGCCGCACCCGCTGCAGGAGGGCGCCCGCGTCGTGGACGGCATCACGGCCGAGCGCGAGCTGCTGCAGGGCATGCGCGCCGAGGCGGATCTGGTGCTGGACACGACAAGCCTGAACGTGCACGAGCTGCGCTCCCGGATGCGGGATGCGTTCGCCACCGAGGCCGACACGGCACTGCGGGTGAGCGTGGTCTCGTTCGGCTTCAAGTACGGCCTGCCGGTCGACGCGGACATGGTCGCCGACTGCCGTTTCCTGCCGAACCCGCACTGGGTACCTGAGCTGGCACCGCAGACAGGCCGGGACGCCCCGGTCATCGACTACGTGCTGGGCCAGCCCGGCGCGACCGACTTCCTGGACGCCTTCGTGCGCGCGGTCGAGGTGGCGCTGGCGGGCTATGACCGCACGGGCCGGCATTTCGTGCTGCTCGCGGTCGGCTGCACCGGCGGCAAGCACCGCAGCGTCGTGATGGCCGACGAGATGGCGGCCCGGCTGTCGCGGAGCTGGCCGGGCATCCAGGTGACGCACCGCGACCTGGGCCGAGAGTAAGCGGGCCGGGCGTGATCGACTCGACCAGCCCCGCCGGCCGCCCGCAGAACCGGAAGGTCGTGGCGCTCGGCGGCGGGCACGGCCTGCACGCCTCGCTGTCCGGCCTGCGCCGGGTCGCCAGGGACCTGACCGCGATCGTGACCGTTGCCGATGACGGCGGATCCAGCGGCCGGCTGCGCCGTGAGTTCGGCGTGCTGCCGCCGGGCGATCTGCGGATGGCGCTCGCCGCTCTGTGCGGCGACGATGCCTGGGGCACGACCTGGAGCCGGGTCATCCAGCACCGGTTCGCCGGCGGCGGCGATCTGCCGGGGGAGGAAGGGCTGACTGGCCACGCTGTCGGCAACGTCCTGATCGTGGCGCTCTGGGAACTCCTCGGTGACACGGTCCAGGGCCTTGACTGGGTCGCCCGGCTGCTGGGCGCGCACGGCCGGGTGCTGCCGATGTCGGCTGTCCCGCTGGACCTGGTGGCCGAGGTTGAAGGGGCAGATCCGGACAGGCCGGACGAGGTGATCGCTGTTCAGGGTCAGGTGGCCTGCGCGACGACGACAGGACGGGTACGGTCGGTATCACTGATACCCGCTGACCCGCCCGCGTGCCCGGAGGCCGTGCAGGCGATCGGGGCGGCGGACTGGGTGGTGCTCGGGCCGGGCTCGTGGTTCACCAGCGTGCTTCCGCACCTGCTGGTTCCTGAGCTGGCCGCAGCGCTGGTCGGGACTCGAGCGCGGAGGCTGGTAGCGCTGAATCTGGCGCCGCAACCCGGAGAGACGGCAGGGTTCTCGCCGCACGCCCACCTGGAGGTCCTGGCAGACCATGCGCCCGATCTGGCGATTGACGTCGTGCTGGCCGACCGCGCCGCGGCGGCAGGCGCGACGACCGAGCTAGAGAAGGCAGCAGGCCTGCTGGGCGCTCGTCTCGTACTGGCGGACCTGGCCGTCGCGGACGGGTCACCGCGGCATGATCCGCGGCGGCTGGCGGGCGCCTTCGCGCAGATATTCGAGGGGGAATGAACCTATGGCGCTGACCGCCCTGGTCAAGGATGAGCTCAGCCGGGTGCCGGTACTGAAGCCGTGCTGCCGCAAGGCCGAGGTGTCAACCATCCTGCGGTTCGCGGGCGGGCTGCACCTGGCGGCCGGGCGCATCGTGGTGGAGGCCGAGCTGGACACCGGCGCGGCGGCGCGCCGCCTGCGCAAGGACATCGCCGAGGTGTTCGGCCACGCATCCGATCTGATCGTGGTGGCGCCAGGCGGCCTGCGCAAGGGCAACCGGTACCTGGTCAGGGTCTCCGCCGACGGCGAGAGCCTCGCCCGCCAGACCGGCCTGGTCGACAACCATGGCCGGCCGGTGCGCGGCCTGCCCCGGCAGGTCGTGTCGGGCACGACCTGCGACTGCGAGGCGGCCTGGCGCGGCGCCTTCCTGGCGCACGGGTCGCTGACCGAGCCGGGCCGGTCCATGTCCCTGGAAGTGACCTGCCCGGGGCCGGAGGCGGCACTGGCGATGGTGGGAGCCGCCCGCCGGCTGAAGATTCACGCCAAGGCCCGCGACGTCCGCGGCGTCGACCGCGTGGTCGTGCGGGATGGCGACTCGATCAGCGCGCTGCTGACCCGGCTCGGGGCCCATGACAGCGTGCTTGCCTGGGAGGAGCGCCGCATCCGCCGGGAGGTCCGGGCAACCGCCAACCGCCTGGCCAACTTCGACGACGCGAACCTCCGGCGCAGCGCCCGGGCGGCAGTGGCGGCCGGCGCGCGAGTGGAGCGCGCCCTGGAGATTCTCGGGCCGGAGGCGCCCGACCACCTGATCATCGCCGGGGAGCTGCGGATCAAGCACCGGCAGGCGAGCCTGGAGGAACTCGGCCAGCTGGCCGAGCCCGCGCTGACCAAGGACGCGATCGCGGGCCGGATCAGGCGGCTGCTCGCGCTCGCAGACCGGCGGGCCATGGAGCTCGGCGTGCCGAATACCGAGTCGACGCTGACCGCGGACATGCTGGTGCCCTGACCGCAGGCAGCCCGCGACCCGGCAGGCTCGCGGCTGACGGCTGTTCCGGTAGGGTTCGACCGCAGGCTGCCGATGGGCTGAGAGCCCACAAGCGAAGGAGTGCACAGCGGTGAGTGTGCGGGTGGGGATCAACGGGTTTGGCCGGATCGGCCGGAACTTCTGGCGCGCCGTGCACGCGGGCGGCGGCGGTGACATCGAGATCGTCGCGGCCAACGATCTCGGTGACCTCGCGACCTGCGCTCATCTGCTGAAGTACGACACGCTGCTGGGCACGCTGGACGCGGAGGTGACTGCTGAGGGCGACGTGATCAGGGTGGGCAGCCACTCGATCAGGATGCTGGCGGAGCGGGACCCGGCGCAGCTGCCGTGGGGCGACCTCGGCGTAGACGTGGTGATCGAGTCCACCGGCCGGTTCACCAGCGCGCAGGACGCCGGCCAGCACCTGGCTGGCGGCGCGCGCAAGGTGATCATCTCGGCGCCCGCCAAGGGCGAGGACATCACCATCGTCATGGGCGTCAACGACGACCGTTACGACGCGGCCCGGCACCACATCATCTCCAACGCGTCCTGCACGACGAACTGCGTGGCGCCGATGGCCAAGGTCCTGAACGACAGCTTCGGCATCCGCAAGGGCCTGATGACCACCATTCACGCCTACACCAATGACCAGGTCATCCTGGACTTCCCGCACAAGGACCTGCGGCGGGCCCGCGCGGCCGCGCAGAACATCATCCCGACGACCACGGGCGCCGCGAAGGCGACCGCGCTGGTGCTGCCCGAGCTCAAGGGCAAGCTGGACGGGCTGGCCATGCGGGTGCCGGTGATGGACGGCTCCGTGACCGACCTGGTCGTCCAGCTGGACCGGGACGTGACGGTCGAGGAGATCAACGCCGCCTACCGGGCCGCCGCCGACGGCCCGCTCAAGGGCTACCTGCACTACACCGCGGACCCGATCGTGTCCTCTGACATCGTCGGCACGCCGTACTCCTGCACCTTCGACTCGGGGCTGACAATGGCCTCCGGCGACCAGGTGAAGGTCGTGGGCTGGTACGACAACGAGTGGGGCTACTCCAACCGGCTCGCCGACCTGGCCGCGCTCGTCGGCTCCAGCCTGCCCGCGCGCTCGTGACCGGCATGGCGGGCATCGACTCGCTGCCGGTGACCGGCCGGGTCGTGCTGCTCCGGGCGGACCTGAACGTCCCCATGGACGGGGCCACGATCACCGATGACGGCCGCATCCGGGCCAGTCTCCCCACGATCGCCCGGCTGCGGGAGCGCGGCGCGAGGGTGCTGATCACCGCGCACCTGGGGCGGCCGAAGGGCGACACCTACGCCGACCGGGCGGCCGGCGGCCCGTCGCTGGCGCCGGTTGCCGCCCGTCTCTCAGAGCTGCTTGGCGTGCCGGTTCCGCTGGCTACCGACGTGGCCGGCGATTCGGCGCGGAAGCTCGCGGCCGGCCTGGCCGACGGTGACGTGGCGCTGCTGGAGAACATCCGGTTCGAGCCTGCCGAGACCAGCAAGGACCCGGCTGAGCGGGCCGAGCTGGCCCGGCGGCTGGCGACGCTGGCTGACGTGTACGTGGCGGACGGCTTCGGCGCACTGCACCGCAAGCACGCCAGCGTCTATGACGTGCCCCGCCTGCTGCCGCATGCGGCCGGGTACCTGGTCGAGACGGAGGTCGCGGTCCTGCAGCGCCTCACGCACGATCCGGCCAGGCCCTACGTGGTCGTGCTCGGCGGCTCGAAGCCGTCGGACAAGCTCGCGGTGATCTCCAGGCTGCTGGACTCGGCTGACCGGATCCTGGTCGGCGGCGGCATGTCGTACACCTTCCTCAAGGCCAGGGGCTACGAGGTCGGCAAGTCGCTGCTGGAGGCCGACAAGGTCGGCGAGGTCACCAGGGTGCTGGCCGACGCGGAGGCCCGCGGCGTCGAGATCGTACTGCCGGTCGACCTGGTCGGGGCCGCGGACTTCGCGCCGGACGCCGAGCACGACATCTACCCGGTGACTGCCTTCCCGGCCGACCGGGAGGGCGTGGATATGGGACCGGCCACCAGGGAGCTGTTCGCGGCGAAGCTGGCCGATGCGGCCACGGTGTTCTGGAACGGCCCGGTCGGGGTGTTCGAGTTCCCGGCCTTCTCCGCCGGGACCAGGGCCGTGGCCGAGGCGATCAGTGCCCTGCCCGGCTTCACCGTCGTCGGCGGCGGTGACTCCGCGGCCGCCGTCCGGCAGCTCGGGGTACCCGAGGACAGCTTCAGCCACATCTCCACCGGCGGCGGCGCGAGCCTGGAGTACCTGGAGGGCGCCACGCTGCCGGGCCTGGCCGCGCTTGCCACCGGGGACGGCGCGGAGTGAGTGCCGCCAGGAAGCCGCTCATCGCCGGCAACTGGAAGATGCACAACAACCATTTCGAGGCCATCGCGCTGACCCAGAAGCTCGGGTTCGCGCTGACCGACAAGGACTTCACCGCCGTCGACGTCGCCGTGCTGCCGCCGTTCACGGCGCTGCGCAGCGTGCAGACCCTGATCGACGGGGACAAGCTCCGCCTGCTGTACGGGGCCCAGGATGTCTCGCCGCACGAGGACGGCCCCTATACCGGCGATATCTCGGCGCGGATGCTGGCCAAGCTCGGCTGCCAGTTCGTGCTGGCGGGGCACTCGGAGCGGCGGCAGTATCACCACGAGGACGATGCCCTGGTCAATGCCAAGGTCCGGGCGCTGCTGAGCCGCTCGATCACCCCGCTGATGTGCGTCGGGGAGCCGCTGGAGGTACGGCAGGCGGGCGAGCACCTGGAGTATGTCCTGCGCCAGCTGGACGGCGGCCTGGCGGGCCTGACGGCCGAGCAGGTGGCCGGGATGGTCGTGGCCTACGAGCCAGTCTGGGCGATCGGGACCGGGGAGGTGGCTACGCCGGCTGACGCCCAGGAGGTCTGCGCGGCCATCAGGGCCCGGATTTCCGCCGCTCACGGCGGCGCGACCAGTGCTACTACGCGTATCCTGTATGGCGGGTCAGTAAAACCCGACAACATGCCCGCGATCATGGCCGAGCCGGATGTCGACGGGGCGCTAGTAGGCGGTGCAAGCCTCGATGCCGGCGATTTCGTGAGAATCTGCCGGTATCGTGGACAGGGCACATCCGCCTGACTGGAGCTTGAACCGCACCGGACCAGCCGGGAGAGACGAGAAAAAGCGCAGTGACTATCGCATTCTCCGTGATCTTGATCATCACCAGCCTGCTGATGATCCTGCTCGTGCTGCTGCACAAAGGTAAGGGCGGCGGACTGTCGGACCTGTTCGGCGGCGGGATCTCCTCCTCACTGGGCTCGTCGTCGGTAGTTGAGCGGAATCTGGACCGGATCACCATCTTCACTGGGATCATCTGGTTTATCTGCATCGTCGTTCTCGGGATCCTGAACAAGACCTGATCCCGCGGGCAGCTCGCTGGCCGGGCACGGAACTTCATAAGCACGGAACGACAGGGCCGGTGCGGCGCTGGGTGCGGCCGAGCGATCGCACGTTTTTCGAGCAAGGGGTGAGCGGTGAGTAGTGGCAACGCCATACGCGGCAGCCGGGTCGGAGCCGGCCCGATGGGTGAGGCCGAGCGCGGCGAGGCGGCCCCGCGGGTGCGGGTGTCCTTCTGGTGCTGCAACCGGCACGAGACCATCCCGAGCTTCGCCTGTGACGCGGCTATCCCGGAGTTCTGGGACTGCCCCCGCTGCGGACTGCCCGCCGGCCAGGACGAGGCCAACCCGCCCGCCCCACCGCACGCCGAGCCTTACAAGACCCACCTTGCGTATGTGAAGGAGCGGCGCAACGACACTGACGGCGCCGCCATCCTGGCCGAGGCCCTGGACCGGCTGCGCAAGGGTGCCTGAGGGCCGCGCAGCGCGGCCAGCGGCAGGGGGCGGCGGTCATCAGCACGGGACTTGCCTACGACCGAGTCGGATCCGGGCCGCCGCTGGTGCTGCTGCATGGTGTCGGGCACCGGCGCCAGGCCTTTGATGCCGTCGTGGACCTGCTTGCGCCTGAGCGCGAGCTGATCCTGATCGACCTGCCCGGCCACGGCGAGTCTCCGCCGCTCGTCACCGGCGAGCGCCCGCCGGTCGGGGTCATGCTGGAAGCCGTTCTCGGGCTGCTGGCTGACCTTGGCCTGGACCGGCCGCACATGGCCGGCAACTCGCTCGGCGGACTGCTGGCGCTGGAGGCCGGAGTCGCCGGCCGGGCCGCCTCGGTGACCGCCCTGTCGCCAGCCGGGTTCTTCCGCGGCCGGCGCGACGTCCGCTACGTCCGCGCTGTCTTCCGGACCATGCAGGCTGCTGGCGCCCGGCTCGAACCCGTCGGCCCCGCCCTGCTGCGGACCACCGCGGGCCGGGGCCTGGTCTACGGCGCCGTCGTGGCCCGGCCGTCGCGGCTCACCCCGGAGCAGGCTGGCGATGACATGGCTGCCTTCCTGGCGTCCGCCGACGCGCTCGGGGCGGTGCTGGCCGGGGTCGGTCAGTTCAGCGGCACGATCCCGGCGGACGTGCCGGTGACGATCGCCTGGGGCGCACGGGACCGGCTGCTCTCGCGGCGGCAGGCCGTGGTAGCGAGGGCGGTGCTGCCGACGGCACAGTTCGTGCTGCTGCCCGGCTGCGGCCACGTGCCGATGACCGACGACCCCGAGCTCGTGGCGCAGGTGCTGCTGCGCGGCAGCGGCGGCTGATCCGGCGCCCCCGGCGCCGTCTGGTCCTCCGCTGCCAGCGACAGGCCCGGCGTGCGGACCTGGCTCAGTGCGCGAAGGAGTTGCGCTGCGCGCCCGGCAGCAGCGGCACCGGCGGCCGCGGAGCGGCCTCCAGCGCCTCGACCTGGGTGCGGAGGTCGGCGAGCAGAAGGCTGGCCAGATCGTGGCTGAAGCCGTTCCGGATGACGATCCGGAGCACGGCGGTGTCCTGCAGGTTCTCGGGGAAGGTATAGGCCGGCACCAGCCAGCCGCGCTGGCGGAGCCGCTCCGAGACGTCGAACACCGAGTACCCGGACTTGTCCGGATCGGCTAGCCGGAAGGCCAGCACCGGCAGCTCGGTGCCGTCGGACAGCAGCTCGAACGGTCCCATGGCCGCGATCTCGGCCGCCAGGTACATCGCGATCTCCTGGCACATGAGCTGGACCTGGCGGTAGCCCTCGAAGCCGAGGCGGACGAAGTTGTAGTACTGCGCGGCCACCTGCGAGCCGGGCCGGGAGAAGTTCAGCGCGAAGGTCGGCATCTCGCCGCCGAGATAGTTCACCTTGAAGATCAGGTCGTCCGGCAGGGCCGCCGCGTCCCGCCAGATGATCCAGCCGACACCCGGATAGACCAGGCCGTACTTATGACCGGAGGTGTTGATCGAGGCGACCCGCGGGACCCTGAAATCCCACTGCAGCTCAGGCGCCAGGAACGGTGCCACGAAGCCGCCGGACGCGGCGTCGACATGCACCGGGATGTCGAGTCCCGACTGCCGCTGCAGGTCGTCGAGGGCAGCCGCGATCTCGGCGACGGGCTCGTAGCTGCCGTCCATGGTGGACCCGAGAATGGCGACCACGCCGATCGTGTTCTCGTCGCAGTGCGCCACGGCTTCAGGCGCGGTGAGGTGCAGGCGGCCCCGTTCCATCGGCACCAGCCTGGGCTCGACCTGCCAGTACCGGCAGAACTTCTCCCAGCAGATCTGGACGTTGGCGCCCATCACCAGGTTCGGCTTGCCGCCGGTCTCGCCGCGGCGCTGGCGCCAGCGCCACAGCAGGGCCAGCCCGCCCAGCATCGCCGCCTCGCTCGAGCCGGTCGTCGAGCAGCCGGTGGCGCCGGCTGGCTCGTCGCCGTCAGAAGCGCCGTCGTGGGCGGGGCCCGCGGCCGCCGGGGCATGCCACAGGTTCGCCAGGATGTTCACGCAGCGGCGCTCCAGCTCGGCCGTCTGCGGATACTCGTCCTTGTCGATCATGTTCTTGCTGAAGCACTCGGCCATCAGCTCCTCGGCCTGCGGCTCCATCCAGGTGGTCACGAACGTCGCCAGGTTGAGGCGGGCATTGCCGTCCAGGATCAGCTCGTCCCTGACCAGCTGCAGCGCGACCGCCGGATCAGTCGGCCTGAGCGGGATGCGGTGCTTGGGTATCGGGTGCTCGAGCCGGCAGTAGATGGGACTGACGACAAGCTCAGCCGGCTCGTCGGGCTCGTCGACCTTGGCATGCAGTGGCATGGCACACTCCTGACCTCGTCGCGTGGCACCAGGTGGTGGCCTCAGTGCTCACGCAGGTAGCGGCTAAACAGGGAACTGTCGTCGGCCAGCACGTGCGCGAGCGACAGCCGGGCGGCGACGGCCGCGGTCGGTGTCGCCGGCATGGCCGTGCCCGCTGCGAAGCCGGCCGCTGCGCCGGTAGCGGGCGGCGCGCTGACGATGCGGCCGGCCGGACCGGCCGCGAGCACCGGGCTGGTGGTCAGGCACAGCTCGTCCACCAGGCCGGCGTCGGCGAGCTGCCCGAGTAGCGTCGGGCCGCCCTCGCACAGGATCCGCGAGTAGCCGAGGCGCTCCAGCTCGCCGATCGCCACGGTCACGTCGACCTGCTTCTCGCCCGCCTCGATGATCCGGGCGTGCCGCGCGAGGGCCTCCCGGCGCGCGGCTGGCGCGGCCGAGGTAGTGATCACGATGGTCTGCGCGCCCTCGGCGGCGCCCGTCAGCAGCGGCGCGTCCGGATCGAGCTGCAGGCTCGCGGTCACGACCGCGATGGCGGGCGGCGGTGCGCCGGCGGCCCGCAGGCCGGTCCACAGCCCGGCGGACTGCGCGGGCCGGTAGCGCTCCGCCCTGGCCGTGCCGGCGCCGACCAGAACCAGATCCGACAGGCTGCGCAGCACGGTGAACACCATCCGGTCGCCAGCTCCGGACAGCCCGCCCGAGCGGCCCGCGAGCGAGGCGGCGCCGTCGGCACTCGCGACCATGTTCGCGCGCAGGTGGCGGGATGCCGGGGGACTGGATGACCCGTTCCCGTAGAGGTCAGCCAGGGTCAGGACCGCAGCAGGCAGCGGGCCGGCGGTCGCCGCCGGCACGAGCGGCAGCTCTGGGCCCTGAACCGGATAGATCTGGCGCACGGCCAGCAGTCAATCAGATAGCCGGCGCCCGCATGCGCGGGGTGCGGGCAGTGGCGGAAGTTACGGCACGGAAATGGCGTGACGTTGCCGCTGGCTTGACGCGGCATCGCGGTCAGGTTAACCGGGGCGAACAGCCGCGAATCGGCGCTCGTGCGACATGAATAGTGCAAGATGTGATCCGTGCGATTGCACTACTGGTATTGCACGGGGCGATTGCATGAGAGAAGGACGCCATGCCGACCCTGGAGCTCATCGCCACGATTATCTGGGCCGGCACCGCCTGTTTCGGGCTCTACCTGCTGGGCGTCTGGCTGTCGCACGGCGGCCTGCGGCAGCAGGCGACCAGGATCACCGTGTTCCCGGCGGCGTTAATCTTCGCCCACCCGCTGCTGGCAGCGACCGGGCTGACGTTCTGGGTGGTGTTCCAGCTGACGAGCCATGTGACCTACGCCTGGACGGGCTTCGGGGTGCTCGGCACGTCGGCCATGCTGGGATTCGTCATGCTGACCAGATGGCTGGTCGGCCGGGGCGGCCAGGCACGCCAGGGGAGCTGAGCAGCATTTCCCGGCCAGGATCGTGGCGACGCATGGCGCGGTGGGCCTGACCACGTTCGCGCTGGTGCTGATCGCCGCTATCCTCGCCACCCAGCACCGCTAGCTGCCGGTCGCGCGCAGGATGACCACCGAGCGGCTGATCACCTCACGGGTGCTGGCCGGCGCGAGCGTGGCGCCGGCGGACAGCTCGGTCTTCGCCGCCCCCGGGCCGGCCCCCGCGCCCGGCTCCTGGCCGGCCTCGGCGGTGTCCGTGATGACCTGCCAGCCGCCCGCCGCCTCGGGGCCGGGCAGCGTGAACGACACGTCCTGATCGCCGGCGTTGAACAGCAGCAGGAAGCTCATGTCGGTGATGGTCTCGCCGCGGCTGCCGGGCTCGGTGATCGCGTTGCCGTTGAGAAGCACGGCCAGCGACCGGGCTCCGCTGCGCCAGTCGTCGACGGTCATCTCGCTGCCCGCCGGGGTGAGCCAGCTGATGTCGCGTTCCTCGCCGCCGTCGGCCGCGGGCAGCTCGCCGCTGAAGAAGCGGCGCCGCCGGAAGACCGGATGGTCACGGCGCAGCGCGATCAGCGCGCTGGTGAACTCCAGCAGGCCGGCGTTCTTGCCCGCCGCGTCCCAGTCCACCCAGGAAATGTCATTGTCCTGGCAGTAGGCGTTGTTGTTGCCCTGCTGCGTGCGGCCGAGCTCATCGCCGGCCAGCAGCATCGGCACGCCCTGGGCGCAGAACAGGGTGACCAGGAAGTTGCGCACCTGGCGGGCCCGCAGCGCGGAGATGGCCGGGTCGTCAGTCGGGCCCTCGGTGCCGCAGTTCCAGGAGCGGTTGTCATCGGTGCCGTCGGTGTTGTGGTCGCCGTTGGCCTCGTTGTGCTTGACGTTGTAGGCGACCAGGTCCGCCATCGTGAAGCCGTCATGACAGGTCACGAAGTTCACCGAGGCGACCGGCCGGCGGGCGCTGGTCTCGTACAGGTCCGACGACCCGCTCAGCCGGGAGGCGAACTCGCCCATCGCGGCCGGATGCCCGCGCCAGAAGTCGCGCACGGTGTCACGGTACTTGCCGTTCCACTCGGTCCACAGCGGCGGGAACTTGCCGACCTGGTACCCGCCGGCACCGACGTCCCACGGCTCGGCGATGAGCTTGACCTGGGACACGAACGGGTCCTGCTGGACCAGCTCGAAGAAGGCCGACAGCCGGTCCACCTCGTGCAGCTCGCGGGCCAGCGCGGAGGCCAGGTCGAAGCGGAAGCCGTCGACGTGCATCTCCAGGATCCAGTACCGCAGCGAGTCCATGATCAGCTGCAGCGCGTGCGGGTGCCGGACGTTCAGGCTGTTGCCGCAGCCGGTGTAGTCGAGGTACACCGACGGGTCGGAGTCAGCGAGCCGGTAGTAGGCAGCGTTGTCAATGCCGCGGAAAGACAGCGTCGGCCCGAGTGCCCCCGACTCGGCGGTGTGGTTGTAGACGACGTCGAGTATCACCTCGATGCCTGCCTCGTGCAGCGCCTTCACCATCGACTTGAACTCGGCCGCCTGGCCGTGCGGCTCCGGTGAGCTGGAATAGGTGTTCTGCGGGGCGAAGAACCCGATGGTGTTGTAGCCCCAGTAATTCGTCAGGCCCCGCCCCGCGAGGTCATGCTCGGGTACCGACTGGTGCACCGGCATCAGCTCGATCGCGGTTATGCCCAGCCTGGTCAGGTGCTCGACGACCGGCGGCGAGGCCAGGCCCGAGTAGGTGCCGCGCAGCTCCGGCGGGACCTGCGGATGGCGCATGGTCAGCCCGCGCACGTGCGCCTCGTAGATCACGGTCTGGTGGTAGGGCGTCCGCGGCTGCCGCTCGCCCGTCCAGTCAAAGTACGGATTGATCACAACGTTGCGCGGCATGAACGGCGCGCTGTCGGTGTCATTCCGCTGGTCCGGATCGCCGTGCTGATAGCCGAACAGGGCCTGGTTCCAGCGAAGCTCGCCGTCGACGGCCTTACCGTACGGGTCAAGCAGCAGCTTGGCCGGGTTGCAGCGATGGCCCTGCTGAGGATCATAAGGTCCGGTAACGCGGTAGGCATAACGCTGGCCGGGTCCCACGGCCGGCAGGTAGCAGTGCCAGACGAAGCCGTCGACCTCGGTCAGGTCCACCCGGGTCTCGGCGTCGTCCGCGTCGAACAGGCACAGCTGGACCTTGTCGGCCACCTCGGAGAACAGCGCGAAGTTCGTGCCCGACCCGTCCCAGGTGGCGCCAAGCGGGTAGGCAGCGCCCGGCCAGATCTGCATCCGCTGACCTTACCTGCTGGTAACGACGGATCGCGCCGTGATGGCCGCGGTGTCGAGCCCGGCAGGCAGGCTGCCGAACGGGGTACCAGGTCCCGTGCCCGTCCCGGCGGCCAGGCGGGTGGCCGCGAAGGCGTCGGAGACAGCCGCCGGGGCGTACCTGGCCAGCAGTGCTGCCTGCAGCGTCAGGGTGATCTGGCCGGCCAGCCGCCGGGCGTCCCGCTGCGCGTCCTGGTCTGCCGCGTCCTTGAGCAGCTGCCGGAGGCTGGCCGCGGCCGCGGCCGCGTTCGGGTGGCCGGCGGCCAGGTCGATCTCGGCCAGGAGGGCGTCGGCTGAGTCCGGTGCCCGGCTGAGTGCCCGCAGCACGTCCAGCGCGGTGACGTTGCCCGAGCCCTCCCAGATGGAGTTGAGCGGCGAGTCGCGCAGCAGCCGCGGCATTCCCGAGTAGTCCTCGACGTAGCCGTTGCCGCCCAGGCACTCCAGCGCCTCGCTGGTGATCATCGGCGTTCGCTTGCAGATCCAGTACTTGGCGGCAGGCAGCGCCAGGCGGAGCAGTGCCGCCTCGGCAGCATCCCCTCGCGCGGCCCGGTCAGCTGCCCCGGCGAGGCGCATCGCCAGCGTGGTCGCCGCCTCCGACTCCAGCGTCAGGTCGGCGATCACGGCAGTCATGGCCGGATGGTCGATGAGCGGCGCGCCGAACGACTGACGCTGCCTGGCATAACTGGCGGCCAGCACGGTCGCCTGCCGGACAGCGGCGGTGCTCCCGAGCACGCAGTCCAGCCGGGTCGCGCTCACCATGCTGATGATCGTGGCAACGCCCCGGCCCGGCTCGCCGACCGGCCACGCGACGGCCTGGTCGTATTCCACCTCGGCGGATGCGTTGGAGGTGTTGCCCAGCTTGTCCTTCAGCCGCTGGATGTGCATGGCGTTGCGGCTGCCGTCGGGCAGGACACGGGGGAGCAGGAAGCACGTCAGGCCCTGCGGGGCCTGGGCCAGCACCAGGAACAGGTCGCACATCGGCGCTGAGCAGAACCACTTGTGCCCGGTGAGCAGATAGCTGCCGTCGCCGGCCGGGACGGCGGTGGTGGTGTTTGCCCGCACGTCCGAGCCGCCCTGCTTCTCGGTCATGGCCATGCCGGCCAGCAGCCCGGTCTTGTGCTGCGGCGGGCGAAGACCGAAGTCGTAGCTGGTCGCGGTGAGCAGCGGCTCGTACACCGCGGCCAGGTCCGGCGCGTGCCGCAGCGCCGGCACGCAGGCGTAGGTCATCGAGACCGGGCAGCCGTGGCCCGCCTCGGCCTGGGTCCAGACCATGAAGCCGGCCGCCCTGGCGGCGTGCGCGCCTGGCCGGCTGTCCGCCCACGGCGCCGCGTGCAGGCCGCGCCCGATCGCTGTGCTCATGAGCGCGTGCCAGGCCGGGTGGAAGTCCACCTCGTCCACCCGGTAGCCGAGGGAGTCGTGGGTGCGCAGCACCGGCTTGTGCACGTTCGCCAGCCGGGCCTGCTCCTGCGTGGCCGCCGAGCCGGCGAGGATGCCGAGCTCGTGCAGGCCGGGCTCTGCCCAGCCTGCGCCCTCCCGGCTGAGCGCCGCGAGCAGCGCGGCGTCCTCCGCGACGTCGTAGCCGGCGAGCGGCGGAACCTGGTTCAGTACCTCATGGGTGGTGTGGCGCGCTGCCCCGGTCATGCGGTGTCTTTAGAGGTGGATGCCGCACTCGGTCTTGGCGGTGCCGGCCCACCGGCCGCTGCGCGGGTCGGCGCCGTTCTCGACCTTGGCGGTGCAGGTACGGCAGCCGATGGACGGGTATCCGTCGTACACCAGCGGATTCACCAGGATGTTGTTGGCAGCGATGTAGTCGTCCACCTGCTGCTGGGTCCACTCCACGATGGGGTTGACCTTGATCATCTCGCGCCTGGCGTCCCAGGCCACGACCCTGGTGTCGCTGCGGGCGTCAGTCTCCTCCCGCCGGACGCCGGTGAACCAGGCGTCGTACGGGCCGAGTGCCTCCTCGAGCGGGACGACCTTGCGCAGGTAGCAGCACAGGTCCGGGTTCCGGCTGTACAGCCGCGGGCCCAGCTCGGTGTCCTGCTCCTCGACGGTGGTCGGCGGCGTCACGTTGACGACGTTGACCGGGTACATGGCCGCGACCGCGTCCCTGGTGCCGACGGTCTCCGGGAAGTGATAGCCGGTGTCAAGAAACAGCACGTCGATGCCGGGCATGTGCTTGGAGACCAGATTGACCAGCACGGCGTCGGTCATCGAGGAGGTGATGCAGATCCGACGGCCGAATGTGCGCGCGGCCCAGGCGACAACCTCATCGGCTGGCGCCCCGGCTAGTGCATCGGCCGCTTCAGCGGCAAGCCTCTCCATCGCGCTGGGGTCCTCCTCGCGGCGGTCCGTCCGGTCCAGGCAGCTTAGCGGGTCGGGCTGGCGCGCAGCGGGAGCTGCGCACCGGCACACCAGGTCGTACCCAACACAGTAGGGCTTATCGCCGCCCTGTGCACGGTCTGTCGCGTAAGTCACATCTGTCGCCGACGTCGCAACTACCCGGCCTGTCGCTACTGCCATCTGCTAGCTGAGGCAACCTTCGCGCCAGCGCAGCTATTCCTGCCCGCTTCGGGCGGGTTAATCCGCGCACGCCGGGGCGATTTCGCGTAGCCTGACCGGGCTTCGGTCAGCCCTGCCGCAGCCAGCTCATCGAGTTCGGCGGGGGCACGGGCTGCTGATGCTGGCAGTCACACCAGGTGCCGCCAGGGCACCGGTCGTGCTGCTGAACCCGGCAGTCGGCGCAGACCATGGCAGAACGGAAATCCCCGCTCAGGCGGCGTTGGCCCGGCGCATCCGGCGGCGCCGCTCGGAGGAGCGCTCGTCCTCGTTCAGGCCGCCCCAGGTGCCGTACTTCTCCGGCCGGCTGACAGCGTAGGTCAGGCACTCGGCCCTGACCGGGCACGCGGCGCACACGGCCTTGGCCTTGCGCTCGCGGATGTCGCGCTCCGGCTGCCGCTCACCGTCGGGTCCGAAGAAGAGCACGACCTCCTTGCCGCGGCACGCAGCCTCATCCTGCCAGCCCCAGTTCGGCCGTTGCATCAGGGCGGCTTGACGGCGTACCTCAGACATGAATAGCTCTCCTCAACAGCTGACCGCGGTCGTCAGTGGCCGCGGTGCATAGGTCCAACGGGCGGATAGACAGCTCGGATCCGGTCGTTCAGCCAGGCAGGTGCGTGCCCGGCGGTGTTCGGCGGTGCATGTTCGGTACTGCATGGTTCGTTGCTGCATGGTCGTGGTGCGAGGCCGCTGACGTCCGGGGGACCCCTCGCAACGCGGTAGGGTGCCTTAGACGAAGGAAATCTCGCGCGGTGTGGCAGTTTGCCCCGTCGCATGGTGCAACGCGCCGCAGTGGCGTGGTGTTCCCGGCGACGGCTGCAGCATGGCCGCGGCCCTGGCTTGCATGCCAGTCCGGCGGCGCGCACCGCCTGCTCATCATGCCACTGGCGATCTAGGCTGCGCAGCCGGGATCGCGAATATGTCACAAATTCCGGGCGCCGCAAGCGACCGTGCCGGGTCACCCTAAGTGATCATTAACTGGACAGATTCCGTCCTTCACGCCACCATAGGCATCATGTCCGCGTCCGACGCAGCGCCACTGCCGCGCCTCGGTGAGGTGTTTTTCGACGTCAGAGGCAATTCCCGGAGCATGCGGCTGAGCTGGTACGCAGATACCGGCGTAGCGGTCTTCAGCATCTGGCAGGGCGGCAGGTGCACAGGCACGTTCCGGCTGCCGATCGACGATCTGCCCCGGATGATCGAGATCCTGGAGCGGGGCCCGCACGGTCGCCAGGGCGGCCCGCAGCTGCGAGGGCCGGGTCCCGGGCACGTCAGTGCCGCCGGCGACGACCACCGGACCGCCGCGTACCAGCAGGCTGATTACGACGACCACGGGCAGGACCAGGCCCACGGCTACGGGGCCAGACGGCCGGAGGCCGCCGGATACGAGCCCGCTGGCCAGCCTGAGTACGCCGGGTACGCGCAGGGCGACGAGTACGGCCCCGATCCTGGCTACGCCGCGGAGAGGCGCTACGCCGGGTCCGACGGCTATGCGGCGGGCGATGACTACGGAGACCGGGACGTCGATTCGACCGGCACGTACTGGCGGGACGAGGGCGGGTACCGGCTTGACGGCGGCCAGCCGGAGGCCGCAGCCGCCGGCCAGGCAGGCTACAGCCAGCAGCGATTCGTGCCGCCCTATCTCCGGCCGCATGGCGACGGATACCCGAATGACAATCCGGCCGCCGGCCCGGCCCATGGCGGCGCTTACCCCGGCGCTGCTTATCCGGCCGATCGGAGTTCGGAATACGCTGAGGGCGATGCCTATCGTTCGCGAGGCCGCCCGCAGCCCGGATATTCCGGCGCTTCCGATTATCGGTTAACTGCCGATACCGCGGACGGCAGCCGGCATTCAGCCGGGAAGCACAGCAGCCAGCGAACCAGTGCGGGGCAGGCCCTGCCGCCAGCGGAAGATGACCCGGACGCGGTGGCAGATCAGGTACCGCCGGCAGATTTCTGGAGCCGTCCCGGGCGGTAAAGGAACGCCCGGGGCTCGCATTCCGGGGGTCGGCCGGAGCAGCCAATCCGCAGGTCATGACCGTCGGCCTGCAGTCCGGGCGGTCGGCAGCGGCAGGTACGGGCCGAGGGCTGGCTTTCCGGCAGGCGCTAAACAGCCGGAAAGAAAGCTGGCGTTGCCGTCGTTACAGCGGTGATGAGGCTGGGAATAGATTTCCGCGGGGGGAGGGGGTTATACAAGTGGCTCAGAAGATCTCTGTCACATTTGCCTGTGACTACGACTCGCGAGAGATTCCCGAGGGCGAGCACATGACTCGCGCATTCAGCCTGGACGGCCGGGATTACGAGATTGACCTGTGCGAGAAGCACAGTCAGAAGTTCGACGAGGTGCTCAGCAGGTTTGCGGACAAGGCCAGGAAGGTGACGAACCGCGTCGGGAAGCCGAAGCGGCGGACCACCGCGCACCGTCAGCGCAGCGCCGACATCCGCGCCTGGGCAAAGCGGAGCGGGATGGACGTCAGCGAGCGCGGCCGGATTCCGGCGAACGTCATCGCGAAATACGACGCGAATCACTAGCCGTCAGCCGTGGCGGCCGGTGCCCACCGGGCGCCGGCCCGCCGCCATGCCTGGCGGGCAGCCAGGCCTGCCCGGCTTGCTGGGCTGACTAGCGCGGCGCCCCGCCCTGGCTGGCGGGTGCTGACGGTCCGGCGGGAATGCCGGGAGTAGTGACGTCCGCCGGGTCAGCGGGCACCTGGTCGGGGACGAGCAGCACGGCTGCGGCCAGCGCCTGGGAGTTGGGGAGCAGGACCGGTCCCTCGTCGGTCTCCAGCCGGACGTAGGTCAGGCTCAGGTCGATCACGATGCCCTCGATCTGGCCGGACAGCGCGCCCGCGCGGAAGCGGACGTGGTCACCGACCCGGAACGGGTGAGCGAACAGCAGCACCAGGCCTGCGAACAGGTTGGCCAGGGACTGCTGCGCCGCGATGCCGAGCAGTACTCCCAGAACGGAAGCGCTGACCAGCAGCTGCTTGACGTCAATCCGGCCGATCGCGAGCTCGATAATGAGAACCGCGAACACCCCGACCAGCAGGAGGACGTACCTGAGTATGCCCGCGTGCGCCTGGCCGATCACCTTCCGCGAGGTCGACTGCACCAGGCCGGACAGGCCGATGGCGGCCGCGAGGCCAAACACCAGGAATACGGCGGAGCCGCAGATAAAGATGAGCTGCTGAGTCTGGGAAGCCTTATGGAACTCGGCCCATCCCTGCACGCCGGAAACCTCTGCGGCGATTGCCCCGGCGATGGCGACCAGGAGCGCGAGGATGGATCGCCACGGCCGGGCCTTGTCTCTGACCTTCGCCACTGACGCGGACAAATCGAGCTGACGGCGTTCCTGTAGATCCACCCGTCCACGCTATCGGGACCATGCGAGCGGTTATGCCGGGACTGGTGTGACGATATGCACGCACGAGCCCGGGAACAATACGTCCCCGGGCTCGCGCGATGATCTCCTGGGCAGCGAGCTGCTACAGCTTGAATAGCGCGCTGCCGACCGGCAGGACTACCCGGCCCTTGTGCCCGTTCATCACGCCCGCGGCCGAGGTGTACCAGGCCACGATCGCGGTAACGACGCCGATGTAGCCGCCGACCTGGATCAGGCCGCCGGAGCCGGTCTTGGTGGTGAGGTTCCCGATGAACAGCAGGATCTCTGTGACTTCCAGGGTCAGGAAGACGAGGAAGACGGCCGCATTCACCTGGGTGCTGATGATCAGCATGTAGGTGTTGAAAATGGCGAATGCCAGCAGGATCCAGCCGAGGTCCCTGGCCCCTTCCAGGCCGGTGGCCTTGGGCGCGACGAGCAGGAACCACAGGCCGATTCCGATCCAGAACCCGCCGTACGTCGAGAACGCGGTGGAGCCGAAGACGTTCTTGTTCTTGAACTCCCACATGCCGGCCGCGAACTGCCCGGCGCCGCCATAGGCGAACGCGAAGCCGAGGAAGGCCGCACCTGTGGCGTTCTTCATCCAGCCGGCGTTGAAGGCGGACAGCAGGAACGTGGTCAGCGCGAACGCCGCCAGCCCGAGCGGAGCGGGATCGGCGATCAGCGAGACCGGGGCTGCTGGAGCTACAGCTGCGGGAGCATCATCTGTGGTGCTCAACTGTTTCCTCCTGAAGGGCTTGCCTGCCTGGCCGTAGCAACCTGCTGGGGCAAGGCAGGCGTGATGGATGGTGGATCGGTCGCAGCGCCGTCCGGGCGGGACTGCACGACACGGGGCCGGAACGCCCGGCACGACGAGTCCCGCGATCACCAGTTACCGGAACGAGCATTGGTCGCTGCGCCCTTCCTGGTCTTCACATCCGGCTCACCAGAACCAGATAGAAGATCTTGTCCTGAGCGTAACGCTGGTTGCGCGATTTAGGGAGACCCATTTTCTGGCGGGTCGAGCTAAATGCCGGAAGTGCTGGGCATCGTCCTCAGGCGCTGTCCCCTTCGCCGGGGCGGAGCAGCCGGGACAGACCGGTCCGGGTGGCGAGGACGACGACGCGGTCACCGGGCCGGATCACATAGCCGGGGGTCGGCGACCAGTCCGCGGTGGTCCCGCCGGACGGGCGGATGGCGATCACGCGGAGCCTGCCGGGCTGGTGCACGGCGGCCACCGGCTGGCCGGCCACGCCCGGCGCGGCGGCAACCTCGGCCAGCAGCAGCACGTGCCGCCCCACGTCGATCGTGCGCAGTACCTGGTGATCGAGGACGGCAGCGGCGAAGGCCGGCGCGGCCAGGTACGAGGTTGACCGCGAGACCGTGTTGCCGATCGTGCGCTGCACCCGCGCGGCCAGGTCGTCGTCGTAGAGCCGGACGACAATCCGCGGCCCGGCCGCCAGGGCCCGCGCGTTGAGCGCGGTCTCCAGATTGGTGCATGCCCGCTTGGTGGCGGCTGCCCGGAGCGCACGGCGCCGGGGAGGCGGGCGCTGACGACGGCCGCGGTGACCAGCGGCAGGAACGCCATCCCGTCGAACGTGAGCAGGACCTGCGCGACCTTCTCCGCGGAGCTGAGGCTGGGCTCGGTCACCGCGGCGCCGGCGGCGTCCAGCAGCGTCAGGTACAGCGCGGTGAGCGGGGTGAAGCCCGCGGCCGCGACCAGCAGCGCGAAGCCGGCTGCCAGCACGCCCACCAGCGCCGCGAACGCAATGCCGAGCTTCGTCGCGAGCAGCCCTCGCACGGCGCGCAGCGGCGCCCCGAGCCGGCGACCGCCCTGCCGGGACAGCGGATTGCGCGGCGTGCCGTCGGCCACTGCCAGCACCAGCCCGGCGCGCTCGTCGTCGGGCGGCAGCAGGTTCGGTGCGTCGGCGTCACTGCCGGCGGCCAGGCCGCAGATGATCTGGTCGGCGCCGACGGCCTCGCGCCTGGCGACGTACATCGTCCTGCTTGCCATCCGGACGTGGCTCGGCGCTGGCTCGCCGAGCGCCGCGGCGATCAGTGACGGCGCGGCCATCTGGGCCTCGGACAGCACCGCGCAGTCGGCGAAGAAGCCGCGGATCCGGTCGCCGAGCCCCGCGTTGAAGATGGCGATCACCAGCCGGATGTCCGGGCTCAGCTCCTGCGCCCGCAGCGCCGCGTGCAGGTTGCCCAGATCGTCCTGGTGCAGGATGGCCAGGCCGCGCGCGGCGGGCAGGCTGGCCGCAAGGAACGCCTCGGCTGTCAGCTCGGCGTGCTCGAGCACGCGCACGCCGGGCATCGCCGCCATCCGGGTCGCGTGCCGGTCGGCTGCCGACGGCACGATCGCGGCCACGGTGACGCCGTACCGCGCTGTCAGCTCCTCGGCCATCCGCGACGCCAGGGCATTGGCCCCGCAGAGGATGACGTGATCCGCGAGCTCGGCTGGCGGGAGCTGCTCGCCGGACTGCGAGGGCACGAACCGAGCCTAGTGGTCCAGGCAGTGTCAATGCCGTGCAAACCGCACCAGCCGGCACCGGGATGCGCCGGCCCTGGCGAGCGTGACGACCGGGGCCAGGAGGGCGGCTAGCCGGGCGCTGCCGGGATGCCGGCCACCGCCTCAAGCGACTCAAGCGCCTCCCCGTAGATCTCGTCCGGGTCGAGCCTGCGCAGTTCCTCGGCGAGCAGGTCAGCGATATCCCGGCGCTGCAGCGCAACGTGCCGGTCCGGCTGGCCTGGCCGGGACAGCGTCGCCACCCGCCCGTCCGGCCGGCTGATGACGACATCGCCCCCGGTCGTGGCGAACCGGACCTCGGTGATGCCGGGCCCGGCTGAGGTCTCGCGGGTAAACGGGGCCTTCAGCCTGCTGCTCAGCCAGGCAGTCAGGAGGTCGGCGGTGGGATTGTGCTCCTCCGCCAGCACGACACCGCCGAAGATGTCGTCCAGCTCCTGATCGACAGTCGCCGCGAGCAGCGAGCGCCACGGTGTCGCGCGCGTCCAGCTCAGGTCGGTGTCGCCCGGCTTGTAGCCAGCGCTCAGCGCTGCCAGTGCCTCGGCCGGCGCCCGGGCGCGGGCGGCGTCGGTCACCCGCCGCTGCGCGAGCAGGCCGAGCGGCTGCGCCGACGGCACCGCCGGGATGAGCCCGTGCCACCAGGTCACCACGGGAGTGTCCGGCACCAGCAGCGGCATGATCACCGAGTCGGCGTGCTCGCTCATCGGCCCGTACAGCCGCAGCAGCACGGTCTGCCCGGGGGTGCCCTCCCCTGACCTGATCTCAGCATCGAGCCTGGAAGTCGACCGGGCATCGCGGGCAATCACCGCGAGCACGCGGCACGGATGCTCGCGGCCCGCCTGGCTGGCCGCCCGGACCGCGTCGTGCTGCCCCGACTCGTCGGTCACGATGATGAGGTTCAGCACCACTCCCGTGGCCGGGCCGCCCATCTGATCGCGGGTCTTCGCGAGCGCGGCCCGGATCTCGCCTGTGGTGGTGTTGGTCAGGTCGGTCAGCATGTCGCGCTCACCCTCTGCGCTCCGATCGCGGTGCCGCTCATCACGGTGCCGGGCATCACAGCCGCCGCCAGGCCCGGCCGTCGCGCGCCAGCATCTCGTCGGCGCTCGGTGGTCCCGCCGTTCCTGCCGGGTACTGCTCGGGCTTGTCGTGGTTGGCCCAGAAGTCCTCGATCGGATCCAGGATCTTCCACGACAGCTCGACCTCTTCCTGCCGCGGGAACAGCGGCGGGTCGCCGATCAGCACGTCCAGCAGCAGCCGCTCGTAAGCCTCGGGGCTGGCCTCGGTGAAGGACTCGCCGTAGGCAAAGTCCATGTTGACGTCCCTGACTTCCATCGCCGACCCCGGCACCTTGGAGCCGAACCTGAGCGTCACGCCCTCGTCCGGCTGCACCCGGATCACCAGGGCGTTCTGTCCGAGCTCCTGGGTGTCGGTGGCGTCGAACGGAAGGTGCGGCGCGCGCTGGAAGATGACCGCGATCTCGGTCATCCTCGTCGGCAGCCGCTTGCCGGTCCGCAGGTAGAACGGCACGCCGGCCCACCTCCGGTTGTCGATGGTCAGCCGGATGGCGGCGTAGGTCTCGGTCGAGGAGTCCGCCGGTATGCCGTCCTCCTCGAGGAAGCCGCGCACCGGGATGCCGCCCTGCCAGCCCGCTGCGTACTGCCCGCGTGCCGTCCCCTCCGCCAGGTCGGCCGGGATCTGCACGGCGGACAGCGCCTTCTCCTTCTCCGCGCGCAGCGACTCGGCCGCGAACGAGAGCGGCTCCTCCATGGCGGTGAGCGCCAGCAGCTGCAGGAGGTGATTCTGGATGACGTCGCGGGCGGCCCCGATGCCGTCGTAGTAGCCGGCCCGGCCGCCGATCCCGATGTCCTCGGCCATCGTGATCTGCACGTGGTCGACGTAGCCGCGGTTCCAGATCGGCTCGAACAGCGTGTTGGAGAAGCGCATGGCCAGCAGGTTCTGGACAGTCTCCTTGCCCAGGTAGTGGTCGATGCGGAACACGGCTTCCGGCGGGAACACCGCGTCCAGCATCGCGTTCAGCTCCTGAGCGCTCGCCAGGTCGTGGCCGAATGGCTTCTCGATCACGACCCGCCGCCACGGCCGGTTGCGGCCGGGCTGCTGCTCAGGCGGGCTGGACAGGCCGGACCGCTTCAGCTGCTGCACGACGACCGGGAAGGCGTTCGGCGGCACCGACAGATAGAACGCGTAGTTCCCGCCGGTGCCCCGCTCGGCGTCGAGCTGCCGCACCGTCTGCGCCAGGTTGTCGAAGGCCGCGTCGTCGGCGAACTCGCCCTGCACGAAGCGGATGCCCTCGCGCAGCTGCAGCCACACTTCCTCGCGGAACGGCGTGCGCGCGTGCGCCTTGACCGCGTCGTGAGTGATCTGCGCGAAGTCCGCGTCCTGCCAGTCCCGGCGGGCGAAGCCGACCAGCGAGAAGCCCGGCGGCAGCAGGCCCCTGTTCGCCAGGTCGTAGATCGCCGGCAGCAGCTTCTTGCTGGCCAGGTCACCGGTTACGCCGAACAGCACGAGCACGCACGGCCCGGCGAGCCGCGGGATGCGCCGGTCCCGCGGATCGCGCAGCGGATTCGGTCTCATGTGGTGCTGCCGCCCGCTGCCATCTCCTGCCTGATGCTCTCCAGCAGCTCGTTCCAGGAGGCCGCGAACTTGTCGACGCCCTCGTCCTCCAGCACCTGCACGACGTCGTCGTAGTGCACGCCGAGTGCCTCCAGCTGCGCGAAGACCTGGCGCGACTCGTCATAGGTGCCGCGGATCGTGTCACCATGCAGCTGGGCATGGTCGGCCGTCGCCTTGATCGTGGCCTCGGGCATCGTGTTCACCGTGTCCGGTGCCACCAGCTCGGTGACGTACATCGTGTCGGCGAAGGACGGATCCTTCACGCTGGTCGAGGCCCACAGCGGACGCTGAACCTTGGCTCCGCGCGCGTGCAGCGCGGCCCACCGCTCGGTGCCCTCGTCGAACCGCTGCTCGAACAGCTCGTAGGCGAGCCTGGCATTGGCCAGCGCCGCCTTGCCCCTGAGCGCGTGTGCCTCCGGTGTGCCGAGCTTGTCCAGCCGGTCATCGACCTCGGTGTCGACCCGGCTGACGAAGAACGACGCGACCGAGGCGATGCTCGAGATGTCCCGGCCGGAGGCGGCTTCCAGGCCCGCCATGTACGCGTCGATGACCTCGCCGTAGCGCTCCAGCGAGAAGATCAGCGTCACATTGACGCTGATGCCCTCCGACAGGCACTGGGTAATCGCCGGGAGGCCCTCACGGGTGGCCGGGATCTTGATGTACATATTCGGCCTGTCCACCATCCACCACAGCGCTCGTGCCTCGGCAATGGTCTTTTCGGTCTCGTGCGCGAGCCTCGGGTCGACCTCGATCGATACGCGCCCGTCCAGGCCGTCGGTGGCGTCATACACCGCCCGCAGCACGTCGGCTGCCCAGCGGATGTCGTAGGTCGTGATGTCCCTGGACGCCTCCTCCACCGTGACGCCGCGAATGGTGAGGTCGGCAACCTGCTGCTCGTAGGCGTCCCCGCTGGACAGCGCCTTGGCGAAGATCGTCGGGTTGGAGGTCACTCCGCGAACGTCGTAGTCGCGCATCAGCGCGGCCAGGTTGCCGGTGGCCAGCCGCTCCCGGCTGATGTCGTCGAGCCAGATGGATACGCCCATCTCGGTGAGCTGGGCCAGCGTGTCTTGCTGTGCCGTCATGGTAAATCGCACTCCTCCGCTTGCGCGCCCAGTACCTACTCTTACTGCGTCGCGTTACCGATTGATTTCGCCGGGCCGCACATTCGCGATACTGTCCCGCGCCGCCTCCGCCACGCTGTCAGCCGTAATGCCGAACTCGGTGTACAGCTTCTTGTAGTCCGCCGAGGCCCCGAAATGTTCCAGGCTCACGTTCCGGCCCGCATCGCCGGTGAACTGCCGCCAGCCGAGTGCCACCCCCGCCTCCACGCTGACCCTGGCGCGGATATGCGGCGGCAGGACCTGGTCCCGGTACGAGGCGTCCTGCTCGTTAAACCACTCGATGCACGGCATCGATACCACCCGGGCCTTAATGTCGTCCGCGGCGAGGATGTCCCTGGCCGAAAGAGCAAGCTCGACCTCGCTGCCGGTGGCGATGAGGATGACGTCGGGCTGGCTGCCGGCCGGGTCGGCGAGCACGTAGCCGCCTTTGGCGGTGCCCTCGGCGCTGGCCAGGCCGGGCCCGTTCGCCGAGCGGTCCACGACCGGCAGGTTCTGCCTGCTCAGGGCCAGCCCGGCCGGGTGGTCAGTGCGCTCGAGAATGGTGCGCCAGGCGATGACGGTCTCGTTCGCGTCGCCCGGCCGCACCACATCCAGGCCGGGGATGGCGCGCAGTGACCACAGATGCTCGACCGGCTGGTGGGTAGGGCCGTCCTCGCCCAGGCCGATGGAGTCGTGCGTCCACACGAAGGTGACAGGCAGGCCCATCAGCGCGGCCAGCCGGACCGACCCCCGCATGTAGTCGCTGAACACCAGGAAGGTGCCGCCATAAGGCCTGGTCCCGTCGTGCAGCGCGATGCCGTTCATGATCGCGCCCATCGCGTGCTCGCGGATGCCGAAGTGCAGGGTCCGGCCGTAGATGTTGCCAGGGAACATCTTGGTCTGGTGAATCTCGGGGACGAACGACGGCTCGCCGGTCATCGTGGTGTCATTGCTGCCGGCCAGGTCGGCCGAGCCGCCCCACAGCTCGGGCAGTACCGGCGCCAGGGCGTTCAGCACCGCGCCCGACGCCTTCCTGGTCGCGACGCCCTTCTCGTCGGGCGCGAACTCCGGCAGCGCGTCGGTCCAGCCGTCCGGCAGGCGGTGCTCGGACATCCGGTCGAACAGCGCCCGCCGCCTGGCGTACCGCTTCGACCACTCCGCGAACTGCTCATCCCACTGAGCGTGGGCCTGCTTGCCCCGGTCGGCGACCTTGCGGGCGTGCGTGACCAGCTCGTCCTCTGCCGGGAACGACACGTCCGGATCGAAGCCGAGAACCTTCTTGGTCGCGGCCACCTCATCCGCGCCAAGTGCGGCGCCGTGGGCCGCGCCGGTGTTCTGGGCGTGCGGGGCCGGCCAGGCGATGATCGTGCGCAGCGAGATGAACGACGGCTGCGTCGTCGTCTGCCTGGCCGTCTGGAAGGCGTCGTACAGGTCCCGCACGTTCTCGTGGTAACCGTCCGCCTGCCGCCAGCTCAGCCGCTGCACATGCCAGCCGTAGGCCTCATACCGCTGCGCGATGTCCTCGGACTTGGCGATGTTGGTGTCGTCCTCGATCGAGATGTTGTTGTCGTCGTACAGCACGATGAGGTTGCCGAGCTGCTGGTGGCCGGCGATGGAGGCCGCCTCGTGGCTGATTCCTTCTTCCATGTCGCCATCAGAGACGAAGCAGTAGATGAAGTGATCAAAGGGGCTGGCTCCCGGCTCGGCGTCGGGATCGAACAGGCCGCGCTCCCGGCGGGCGGCCATGGCCATGCCGACCGCGTTCCCGATCCCTTGTCCCAGCGGGCCGGTCGTCGTCTCCACGCCGGCGGTGTGGTGGTGCTCAGGGTGCCCCGGGGTCTTACTGCCCCAGGCACGGTAGTGCTCAAGGTCGTCCAGAGTCAGTCCGTACCCCGACAGATAGAGCTGGATGTACAGAGTCAGGCTGGAATGCCCGCAGGACAGGACGAAGCGGTCCCGGCCCGGCCACAGCGGATCGGCCGGATCGTGCCGGAGGATCTGCTGGTACAGCAGGTACGCGGCGGGCGCCAGGCTCATCGCGGTGCCGGGATGACCCGAGCCGGCCCGCTGTACCGCGTCCATCGCCAGGACGCGGACAAGGTCCACTGTCCGCCCGTCAGTCTCCGACCAGTCAATCGCGGTTCGCGCGTCGCTGCTCACGCTGCCTCAGGCCCCTTTCGCCGCCAAGCCGTTACGCTAACGACCCTATCTCTGGCAGCTGTGGCTACCCTGGCCGACGCGGGTTAACAATCGGAGTCCGATGTGCTAGGGCAGGGACTGCAGGAACTCCGCGATCGCCACGTTCGCCTGGTCCGGGTGGCTGAGGTTGGCGGCGTGCGAACCGCCTTCGACCGTGACCATCGCGACGGGCCCGGCGAGCCCGGCACGGACCGCCTCGGCCCGCTCCATCGGGATCGCCGCATCGGCAGTGCCGTGGATGATCAGCACCGGGCAGCTGATCTCGCCCAGCCGTCCGGTGATGTCGTCGCGGTCGACTAGGCAGCGGAACGGATAGGCCATCTCCTCGCGGTCGATCGCGTCCCACTTGGCGAACCACGGCGCGTAGTCGACCGGGCCGTCCGGCGGCCCGAGGATGATCGAGGCCACGACGTCCCGGACGGGCTCAGGGCCCTGCTCGAGCCAGATGCGCTCCATCTCCTCGTAGGCGGGGACCGCGGCCGGATCCTCCAGGCCGGCCTGGCTGTCGATGAGGATCAGCCCGCGCACTCGCTCGGGTGCCTTCAGGGCGGCCCGCAGGCTGATGAAGCCGCCCTGGGACATGCCGCCCAGCACCGCCTGGCCGATACCCAGGTGATCCAGCAGGGCCAGCAGGTCGCTGGCGGAGTCCCAGTAGCTGAACGGGCCGGTGGCGCGCGTGCCGCCGTGGCCGCGCTCATCCCAGGTGATGACGCGGTACTCCGGGGCCAGGGCCGCGACCTGCGGCTCGAACATGGACGAGTCCATCAGGTAGCCGTGGCTGAGGACGACCGCGGGGCCGTCACCGCCGCTGTCGGTGTAGGAGACGGTGATGCCGTTCACGGATGCAGTCGCCATGGCGCACAACGTATCGCTCGCGGACGGTACCGGAAAAGGGGCAGATCAGGTTGCCGCGCCCTGCGGCACGGGCTGGGCCGCCGCAGGCGCGACGTCACCGATCGAGCCGCGGTCGCGCAGCGTGTAGGGCAGCAGCAGCGCGGTGATCCAGATCGCGACTGAGCCGGTCACATGGCACCAGACCAGGCCGGCCGGCAGGCCGGTGAAGTACTGCGTGTAGCCGATCACGCCCTGCAGGCCGATCAGCCCGAGCAGGATCCAGCCGAGTCGCACGGCCCTGCGCGGCGCCGCGGTCAGCCGCAGCCCGAGCAGCAGTGCCGCCATCAGGCCGGACAGCAGCCAGCCGATGTCAGCGTGCAGCTGGGTGACGCCTTCCAGCGGGAGGTGGTAGCGCGCGACACCGGCCGCCCCGGCCAGCGGCCCGGTGCCGGTGACCACCGTCCCGGCCGTCATCATGAGCGCGATGGTGCCGATCACGCCGGCCGCGGCGAGCCGGACCGGCCTCGGCACCAGTGGCGCAGGCGGGCCGGCGCCCTCCTGGCAGCGGAGGTAAAGCATCATCGTGGCCGCGATCAGCGCGACCGAGCACAGGAAGTGCAGTGAGACCAGCGCCGGATTCAGCTTCGTGAGCACGACCAGGCCGCCGAGTACCGCCTGCAGCACGATCGCGCCTGGCTGCGCCGCTGCCAGCCAGAGCAGGTCGCGGCGGCGTCCGCCGGCCGGGGGACGGAAGCGCCAGGCCGCGACGCTCACGCCGACGGCGACGACGAAGATGGCGATGGTGACCATCCGGTTGCCGAACTCGATCCAGCGGTGGATGAGCGAGTCACCGGTGGCATCGGCCGCCCCGAGAGTGTGCGCCGTGCAGGCGGGCCAGTCCGGGCAGCCGAGGCCCGACTGGCTCAGCCTCACAGCCGCGCCGGTCAGGATGATCAGGGCGGAAGTGATCACCCCGGCCAGTGCCCAGCGCCGCAGTGCCACGGCCGACGGGGCGAGGACGAAATCAGTCCAGGCCGGCCTCCGGGCCGAGCGCGTCCGGGCGGCCGCGCTCGCGGGCGCGTCCGGGGCGGTCAGGGGTGCGGGCACGGATCCCATGGTAGGGGGAAGCCCGGCCGCGCGTGCAAGGGCCTACTACGGCGTGTAGGAACAAGCGGTCCGGTGCGGGCGGCCGGCGGGTTACCGGTCAGGCCCCGGTAGCGGGCCGGGCCGTGTTAGCCGGCCGGGGGCGGCGGGAGCTCATCCGGCGACTGCCGCGCGCTGGCGGCCGACCTGGCCGCGCCGGCTGAGGCGATGACTACCAGCGCGATCGCCAGCCACTGCCGGGCGATCAGGGCCTCGCTGAGCAGGACCAGCCCGACTAGCGCCGCGACCGCAGGCTCCAGGCTCATCCAGATGCCGAAAACCCCGGCCGGCACGCGGCGCAGTGCCTCCAGCTCGACCCGGTACGGAATGACCGAGGACAGCAGCCCGACGGCCAGGCCCTCGGCGATGACGCCCGGATCCGACAGTGCCGGGCTGGTGCTGGCAACTGCAGGCCCGGTCACTACGAGCGCGGCGACCAGCATGGCGAGAACCAGGCCGGACGACCCGCTGAACCGGCGCCCGGTGGCCCGGCTGAGCAGGATGTACGCGGCCCAGCAGGCGGCGGCGACCAGGGCGAACGCGATGCCGGCGGCGGTGCTGCTCAGCCCGAGCAGCGGGCCGGCCTGACTGGCCCGCGAGCCGCTGGCCAGCCGGGCGCCGCCCTGCGTGAGCAGCAGCACGCCGGCCGCGGCCAGCCCGACCCAGAGCACGTCGAGCGGGCGCCGCGAGGACGCAACCGCCACCGCCAGCGGGCCGAGGAACTCGATCGTGACGGCGACGCCGAGCGGGATGCGGGCGAAGGACTGGTAGATCGAGAAGTTCATGACGCCGAGCACGACACCGAAGGCGACGCCGATTCCGAGGTCCAGCCAGGCCCGGCGGTCGGCGACGGACCGTAGCGTCCTGGCGAGTCCGCGGCCGCCGAGGACGGCCATGATCGCGGCCGCCCACCACAGCCGCAGCCCGGTGACTGCGGCCGGGCCGGCCTGCGCGAACATGCGGGCTGCCAGTCCCGCGCCGACCTGGACAGCGATAATGCCGCCGAAGACGAGCAGCGACGCCGGGGCAGCGCTGAGCGGGTTCCGGTCGCGGACGGCTACTCCCAGCGGAATGTCCTGGCGGCCAGCGCGATGGCGGCCACCGCCCACACGCACAGGACGAGCAGGTCGCGCGCCGGCAGGCCGCCCGAGTGCGCGAGCACGGTCCGCAGTCCGTCCGCCAGGGCACCGGACGGCAGCAGCTTCAGCACCGGCCGGATGCCGGCCGGGAACTTGGAGAGCGGGAACAGCACGGCGCCGAGGCCAAGCAGGACCAGGTACAGCAGGTTCGCCGCGGCGAGCGTGGCCTCGGCGCGGAGGGTGCCGGCCATCAGCAGCGCGAGGCCGCTGAAGGCAGCCGTCCCGGCCAGCAGCAGCAGCGGCACCCAGAGCGCCGCTGCCGGACTGGCGAGCGGGCTCCAGCCGAGCAGCGCGCCGATCGCGAGCACGATGGCGACCTGCGCCACCTCGACGACCAGCACGGTCACGGTCTTGGCGGCGATCAGCCCGCGCCGGGACAGCGGCGTCGCGCCGAGGCGCTTGAGCACGCCGTACCGGCGCTCGAAGCCGGTGCCGATGGCCTGGCTGGTGAACGCGGTGGACATCACCGCCAGCGCCAGGATGCCCGGCACGACGAAGTCGATCCGGCTGCCGGCGCCGACGCTGACCAGGTTCTCGTGCCCGAACGCGATCAGCAGCAGCACCGGGATGATCAGGGTCAGCAGCAGCTGCTCGCCGTTGCGCGCCAGCGTCCGGAGCTCCAGCCCTGCCTGCGCGCGCACCATGCGCGGCAGCGGTGCGGCACCGGGTGCGGGCGCCGGCCAGTCCGCACGGGCCAGCTCGGTCATGACCGCAGCCCCCGTCCGGTCAGCTCAAGGAACAGGTCCTCGAGCGTCCGGCTCTCGATCTGCAGGTCTCTGGCGAGCACGCCGTGCTCGGCGCACCACGCGGTCACCGAGGCGATGAGCTGCGGATCGACCCGCTCGGACACCTCGACCAGGTAGTGCCCGGCCGGTGACTCCTTGGCCATGGCCCCGGCCGGCAGGGCTGCCAGCAGCCCTGCCAGATCCAGGCCGGGCTCTGCCCTGAACCGGAGCTGTCCGTCGGACCCGGTGAGCGTCGCCGGCGGTCCGCTGACGACAACCTGGCCATGATCGACGATCACCACCTGGTCGGCGAGCCGCTCGGCCTCTTCCATGTAGTGCGTGGCGAGGATCACGGCCGCGCCGCCGGCCCGCAGGCCCTCGATTAGCTCCCAGGTGGCGTGCCTGGCCTGCGGGTCGAGGCCGGCGGTTGGCTCATCAAGGAAGACCAGCTCCGGGCGGCCGATCACGGCGGCGGCCAGCCCGAGTCGCTGCTGCTGCCCGCCGGACAGGTGCTTGTACGCGGTCCGGGCCGAGCCGTCCAGGCCCAGCGCGGACAGCAGCATCGCCGGGTCGAGCGGATTGGCGTAGAAGCCCGCCATCACCCGCAGGTACTCGGCTGCGCGTGCAGTCGTGGGCACGCCGCCGGACTGCAGCATCACGCCCACCCGGGAGCGCAGCTCGGCGGCGTCGGCGGCCGGGTCGAGGCCGAGCACCCGGACGGTGCCCGAGTCCGGCCTGCGGTACCCCTCGCACGTCTCGATGGTGGTGGTCTTCCCGGCTCCGTTCGGCCCGAGAATGGCCGTGACCTGGGCACGCTCGGCGCGCAGGGTCAGCCCGGCAACCGCGGTGGTGTCCCGGTAGCGCTTGACCAGATCATGGATCTCGAGGGCCGGAGCGAGGCTCACGGACGCGAGTCTACGGCTGGTAGCGCGTTCCGCGGCTACGGGGCGGCTGGCGCGCCGTCCGGCGGCGCCGCGCCCTGCACGAACGCGGCCAGCTCGGCCGCCTGCGCGAGCCGGCTCGGCTCGTGCACGTACATCATGTGGCCTGCCTCGTAATAACTGAAGGAGATGTTCGCGGCCAGCTCGGCCGGGATGGCCAGGTGGGCGAATGAGTGCTCGGCGGCGAAGTACGGGGTCGCGAGGTCGTGATAGCCGCAGTCCACGTGCACCCGCATGTGCGGGTTGGCGCGCATCGCCTCGGACAGCTTCTCCAGCACGTGCACGTGCTGGTTCTCGAACTCCTTATAAGACCAGGGGTAGACGCGGTCGGTGAGGACCTCGTACGGCAGGTCGCTTGAGTACTCAAGCTCAGCCCGCACATAGTGGTTGAGCGCGGCGGTGTACGGCCCGACGATCGCGTCGATAGACGGGTCTGAGGTCCACGTCTCCCGGCCGTAGTCGGAATCCCAGCCGGTGAACCGGCCGTCGATGCGGCCGACCACTAGCCGCCGGTCCCGCAGCAGCTCGGTCAGGAACCGGATGTGCTCCGGCCGCAGGTTCACCCGGTCGACGTAGTCGGCGGACAGGCCGGCCAGCTCGGCGACGCGGCCAGCGGCCGCGGCCCGCTCGGCCTCCGACAGCCGGGAGCCGCGTGCCAGTGCCCACAGGTAGTCCCGCGCGGCGTAGTCCTCCGCCTCGGCCAGCACCTCCGGCAGCGGCCGGTCACCGTGCCTGCCGTGATAGTGCGCGACCGCCGCGTAGGTCGGCAGGTACAGCGCGTACGGGTCGTCGTTGCCGCCGCCGAACTCAGCGGTGCCGAAGTCGAGAACGGCGGAGATCAGCATCAGCCCGTTCAGGTACAGCCCGTAGCGCTCCTGCAGGTACCGGGCCAGCCCGGCGGCCCTGGTCGTGCCGTAGGACTCGCCGCACAGGTACTTCGGCGACATCCACCGGCCGTTGCGCGTGGTCCACAGCCTGATCACCTCGCCCACGGACGCGATGTCCCCGCCGTAGCCGTGGAAGTCCGCTGACTTCTCGCCCTTGACCGCGCGCGAGAAGCCGGTCGACACCGGGTCGATGAACACCAGGTCGGTGTAGCGCAGCAGCGTCTGCGGGTTGTCGGCCAGCTCGTACGGCGGCGGCAGCAGGCTCCCGGCGTCGCCCATGATCACCCGGCGCGGGCCGAGCAGGCCCAGGTGCAGCCAGACGCTGGACGAGCCGGGGCCGCCGTTGAACGCGAACGTGACCGGGCGCCGGGCCGGGTCCGCTGCGGCCTCGTCGCCGGATCCGGCCGCGTCGGCTGTGTACGCGGTCAGGAAGACCTCTGCCTTCGGCTGCGGGCCGTCGAACTTGTCGTCGGTGTGCCCTTCCTGGCGCAGCACGATCCGCCCGGTCGTGACCGTGTACCTGAGCTCAGTGCCGTCGATGCTGATCGAGTGCCGGGTGGTCACCAGGTCGTCGGTCGGCTCTGCGGTCAGTGCCTTGTCCGGCTTGTCGTCCTGCGGGGGCTGGGTCATGGCTGAACAGTAACGTTTGCGACCTGAGATACTCGCGGGGTGGCGGCGGTTCAGCGGTACACCTACGACGGGCTGCCGATCGCTCAGGACCCGCCGCACGGCGCCGCGATCATCGTCCGCCGTCCTGCCCCTGGCGGCCGCGAGTACCTGGTCCTGCACCGCGCCCACCACGGCCCCGACTACGCCGGCGACTGGGCCTGGACGCCGCCGTCAGGCTCACGCCAGCCGGGGGAGCCGGTGCTGGGCGCCGCGCTCCGCGAGCTCGCGGAGGAGACGGGCCTGGAGCCTGCCCCGGCTGACCTGCAGGCGATCGATCTCAGCGGCCCCTGGGTGCGCTTCCGGCTGGAGGTGGCCGCAGGGACGACGGCCAGGCTCGATGCGGAGCACGACCGGATGGATTGGCTCGCGCCAGCGGCCGCCAGCGCCCGCTGCCAGCCCGCGCCCGTCGCCGACGGCCTGCGGCTGGCAGAGGGGGCGCTGTCGGCCAGCGTGACGTTCCGCCCGCTGGCCGCGGCTGACCTGCCGGCCCTGCTGGCCTGGCAGCACGCGCCGCACGCCGCCCGCTGGTTCCCCGAGCAGCTCGACCTCGCCGCGGCCGAGCGCAAGTACGGCCCGCGCATCGCGGGCCGGTCGCCGACCCGGGTGCACGTAGCGGTCGTGGACGGCCGGGATGCTGGCTTCCTGCAGCATTACCGGATCGGCGACTACCCGGACTACGCGGCCGCGACCGGCCTGCCCGAAGCGGCCGGCCTCGATTACGCGATCGGGCTGCCTGAGCTCACCGGGCGGGGGCTCGGGCCCCAGCTGATCTGGAGCTACCTGCGTGACGTGGTCAGGCCCGCCCATCCGGCCGCCCGGCAGGCGCTCGCGGGCCCGGACGCGGAAAACCGGCGGTCCGTCCGCGCGCTGGAGAAGGCCGGATTCGCGCTGGCTGGCCAGATCACCGTGCCCGGCGAGTCAGGCCCGGAGCAGCTCTGCGTACTTGACCTGGTCAAATTCCTGGGCGGGAACGAGGCCGCTCGCCCCCCGGCAGCCCGCCCCGGCCCCGGCAGGTCTGCCTAGCCGTACGTCGGCTGCTGCGGCCAGCCCGCGGGGGAGTCCTCCCAGTCCTCCTGACGGCCGTACGGCGCGAGGTCAAGAAGGCTGTTGACGAACAGGAGCCTGTCGACGCCGCGCGCGGTCGTGGAGTAGGTCCGGTAGACGCTCGTGCCATCGCGAAGGAACATGCTCAGCATGAACCCTCCGTCGGCGCCGCAGTCCCGTGCGAACGACGTGCCGTGCGAGGAGACGAACGGCAGCGTCCATCCCTTCCGCGCCTTATATGCCTCGATCTGCGCGAGCGGCATGTCGGAGACCGTCGCCCAGGCGACTCCGCAGCCGGCCAGCCCGTCAAGGTTGACGACGTTATTGGTGAACCAGGTGCAGCCGGGACAGTACTCGTCGGGTCCGCGGTCCATGAACTGGTAGACGGCAAGCTGTACCTGGTCACCGAACAGGTCGAGCAGGCTCTTAGGTCCCGTCGGGGTGTCGAACGCGTAGTCGGCCGCGAAGCTGACCATCGGCAGCCTGCGGCGCCGCGCCGCGATGGCGTCGAGCGTGCGGGTGGCTTCCTTCTCGGCCTTCAGCAGGTCGTCCCTGGCCTGCTGCCAGTCCTCGCTGGACACGATCTCGGGTTTCGCCGTCATCGTCGCTCCTGTGCTGTCGGTCGTCGGGTGCTCCGCGTGCTGATGAGCCGTGCTGGTTTATAGACCCTGCTGGTTTATAGACCCTGCTGGTTTATAGACGGAGCCAGACCGGCTTTCTGATCGTGCTGGCCGGAGGAATTCGTCCACACCGTCGTGCGCTTGACTTCGCTGCCCTCCAGAACAAGCAGGCCGGGAACGTCATAAGCCGCCAGCGCAACCAGTCGCTCCCGCGGCAGGTACGTCCGGCCGAAGTCGCCGACGAGCGTGGCGGCTCCGCGGTCGCGGGCGCGCTCCAGGAAGACCGTCACCCTGGCTGCCAGATCGCGCTCGTAGAACGCGTCGGCGACGAGCACGAGATCTCCCTCAGCCGGGACCGGGCCGTCGGCGCTGAAGACGTCAGCGCAGACGCTCGCGACGGTGACCTCGTTCGCACGGGAGTTGACCAGCACGGCCGCGGCCGCGAGCGGGTCGATGTCGTAGGCGGTGACGGCCCCGGCCCCCGCCTTCGCGGCGGCGATCGCGACCAGGCCCGACCCGGACGCGATGTCGAGCACGCGCCTGCCGCCGGCCACCTCCGGGTGATCCAGCAGATAGCGCGCCAGTGCGCGGCCGCCAGCCCAGGCAAACGCCCAGAACGGCGGATCCAGGTCAGTCCGGCCTGTCGCCAGTTCCGTGTCCTCCCACAGGCTGATCGGCTCGCTGGCCTGATGGATCTCGACCTCGGGAACCAGCGGCACGGCACTCAGCCTGGTGCTCGCCAGGATGATCGTCAGCAGCGCCTCGGCTGGCTCGGCTCCCTGCTCTGGCTGAGCCCCCTGCTCTGGCTGCGCCCCGGGTTCGGATGCCATATCAGCCGAGACTAGCCGCGTCTCCCTCAGGCAGGCGCAGTCCGGCGATGACGAGCTCGACCATGCGGCGCGCGTCGTAACGGGGATTGCTGTCCTCGCCGATGCAGAGATTGCCGACGGCGAGCATCAGCTCGTAGGCATCAACGCCGGGGCGGATCTCGCCGGCCGCGGCGGCCGCGTCGATCAGCTCCGCGCAGACGGGGACAAGACGATCGAGGAAGTAGGCGTGCAGGCTCTCGAAGGCGGCCTTGTCGGACCGCAGCGCCCCGGCGAGCCCGTGCTTGGTGACCAGGAAGTCGACGAAGAGGCTGATCCAGCTCCCCAGGGCGGCGTGCGGTGTGCTGCTGCTCGCCAGCAGTGCCGGGCCGGCCTCAGCACAGGCCTCGACCTGGTGGCGGTAAACGGCGACGATCAGATCGGCCCGTGTCGGGAAGTGCCGGTAGATCGTGCCGATGCCCACGCCGGCCCTGGCTGCGACGTCGCGGACGGGCACGTCGACGCCGGAGGCAACAAAGGCGGCGGCAGCCGCGGTCAGCAGCGTCGCCTCGTTCCGCCGGGCATCGGCCCGCTTCCGCGGCGCTGCGGGCTCTGATCCGTCGTCGGCGTCGACCACTGCCGCGGCTACCTCCGTCGTCCGGCTTGGCAAACGGAACCGTGTTCCGTATTGTTAGCGGAACATCGATCCGCTTGTGCAGGATGCCAGAACCGGCGAGCCGACGGCAAGCCGCGTGTGACCGAGCGCTCGTTCCCCGCCCTGAAGGGATTTAGCCCATGCCGCAGGCAACCAGGCCGCGTTTCGGGATCGCGACCGCCCCGATGCAGGTCGAATACCAGGACATCGTGCGAGTCTGGCGCGAGGCGGACTCGATCCCGGAGATCGGGCACGCGTGGGTGTTCGACCACCTCCTGCCGATCGCCGGCGACCGGAACGGGCCGATCTTCGAAGGCTGGACGCTGCTCTCGGCCCTCGCCGCGCAGACGCAGCGGCTTCGCCTCGGCCTCCTCGTCACCAGCAACCGCTTCCGGCCGCCCGCGATGCTGGCCAAGATCGCCACGACGGTCGACATTGTCTCCGGCGGCCGGCTTGAGTTCGGTATCGGCGCCGGGTCACGGCCCAGCCTCCCGATGGCCCGGCGCGAGTACGACGCGCACGGACTGCCGTACGACAACTTCGGGGATTCCGTGGCCAGCCTGGCCGAAGCGTGCACGGTCATCAGGCGGCTGTGGACCGAGGCCGAGCCGTTCGACTTCCAGGGCGACTACATCAGGCTCACCGGAGCTTTCGGCAACCCCAAGCCCGTCCAGCGGCCGTATCCGCCGATCCTGATCGGCGGCCGCTCGGCCGCGGTGCTGCGCGTGGTCGCCGAGCACGCCGACCTGTGGAACATCCCCGGCGGCGACATCGAGGACGTCATCAGCCGCAGTGCCCTGCTTGACCGCTACTGCGCGGAGATCGGCCGCGACCCTGCTTCCATCACCCGATCTATCCACCTGGCGGTCTCCTACCAGCAGCCTGGCCTGACCAGGGCCGCCATCGCCGAGGCGGTCGAGGCCGGCTTCCGGCATATTGTCCTCGGACTGCCAGCGCCGTACCCCGCGGGAGTCGCTCAATGGGTCACTGACGAGCTCATCACCACAGCGGCTTAGCCTGGCCTAGTGGATCCGTCCGCGATCCGCCAACCGCAAGCCCAGGAGGCGCTCGTGGCTACGCCAGCTGTCACCAGGACAGACGTTGACCTCAAGCTAGCGGGCGAGCTGGCCCAGCAGCTCCGGGTTGACTCCGTCCGGTCGAGCACGTCGGCCGGCTCGGGTCACCCGACGTCCAGCATGTCGGCCGCGGACCTGCTCGCCGTCCTCGTCGGCCGCCACCTGCGGTACGACTGGGACAAGCCGGCCAATCCGCTCAACGATCACCTGATCTTTTCCAAGGGGCACGCCTCGCCGCTGCTCTACTCGGTCTACAAGGCGGTCGGGGTCGTGTCGGATGAGGAGCTCATGACCGGCTACCGCCGGTTCGGGTCCCGGCTTGAGGGTCATCCCACCCCGGTACTGCCGTGGGTCGACGTGGCGACAGGCTCGCTCGGCCAGGGACTGCCTGACGCGGTCGGGGTCGCGCTGGCCGGCAAGTACGTCGACGAGCTGCCGTTCCGGGTCTGGGTCCTGTGCGGTGACAGCGAGATGGCCGAGGGCTCCATCTGGGAGGCGCTGGACAAGGCCTCCCATTACAAGCTGTCCAATCTCATCGCGATGGTGGACATCAACCGGCTCGGGCAGCGCGGCCCGACGGAGCTGTCCTGGGATCTGGAGACCTACAGCCGCCGCGCCTCGGCGTTCGGAGCGCGGGTGCTCACCGTGGACGGTCACGACGTCACCGAGATCGACCGGGCGCTGGCCCAGGCGGGGGAGATGACCGGCGACCAGCCGACCGTCATTCTCGCGCGGACTATCAAGGGCCGCGGATTCTCCGAGGTCGAGGACAGGGAGGGCTGGCACGGCAAGCCGCTCCCGGCCCCTATGGCCGAGCGCGCGATCGTCGAGCTCGGCGGCGAGCGCGGGCTGATCGTGCGCGGTCCGAAGCCGGATCCAGCCCCCGCCCGGCGGGACAGGGCTGACGCCGACGTGGTGCTGCCGGCCTACACGGTCGGGGAGAAGGTGGCCACCCGCAAGGCCTACGGCGATGCGCTGGCCGCTCTCGGCGCACGCGCCGATGTGGTCGCGATGGACGGCGAGGTGAGCAACTCCACCTTCGCCGACGAGTTCGCGGCGAAGTATCCCGAGCGTTACTTCGAGATGTACATCGCCGAGCAGCAGCTGGTGGCCGCCGCCGTTGGCTTCAGCGTTCGGGGCTACCGGCCGTTTGCCTCGACGTTCGCGGCGTTTTTCACCCGCGCGTACGACTTCATCCGGATGGCCGCCATCTCGCAGGCCAGCATCTGCCTGGTCGGCTCGCATGCGGGCGTCGAGATCGGCGCCGATGGTCCCTCGCAGATGGCGCTGGAGGATCTCGCCATGCTGCGCGCCGTTCAGGGCTCCACGGTCCTGTACCCGAGCGACGCGACGAGCGCGGCTGCTCTCGTGCAGGCCATGGCCGACCGGGAGGGCATCGTCTACATGCGGACGACGCGCGGCGCCTACCCGGTCCTGTATGCGGCCGGAGAGGCGTTCGATGTCGGCGGCTCGAAGGTGCTGCGCAGCAGCGACGCTGACCAGGTCACCCTGATCGGGGCGGGAGTGACGCTGCATGCCTGCCTCGCGGCCGCCGATGAGCTCAGCACCGACGGGATCAGCGCGCGGGTCATCGACGTGTACTCGGTCAAGCCGATCGACGCAAAGACGCTGGCCGCGGCGGCCGCGGCTACCGGCGGCAGGCTGGTGGTCGCCGAGGATCATCATCCCGAGGGCGGCCTCGGGTCCGCTGTCGTGGACGCGCTGACCGGTGCGGGACGCGCCGACCTGACCGTGCGCCAGCTGGCAGTCTCCGAGCTTCCCGGGTCAGGGACCAGCGAGGAACTGCTCGACGCGGCGGGCATCAGCGCGAGTCACATCGCGGCGGCCGCGCGCAGCGTCCTCGGCTAGACCTCCGCGTGAACGCGCGGCCGGGCGGTTTCACTCCGGACTATTCTCCACGGCGACGGCCTTCTGCTCGCGGACGGCGAGCGGGACTGCGGCCAGGATCAGCACGGCGGTGAGAGCGAACGCCGCCGGGTAGCCGGTGCGGACGCAGATCAGGCCGAAGACGGCCGGCCCCGCGCCGTATCCGGCGTCGTAGGCCAGGTTCCACAGGGCGCTGGCCCTGGCCTCCGGCAGCTGCTCGATCAGCTGGGCGAACGTCGCGTTCTCGAGCACCCCGAACCCGGCGCCGAAGAGCACCATGCCCGCGAAGATCACGACGGGGGAGCCCAGAACGATCATCGCGGCCATGCCGAGCGCCGCGACGGCGAGCGCCGGGATGAGCAGCCGGGCGTGACCGTACCGGTCGCCGCGCTTGCCCGCCTGCCAGCGGCAGAGCGTGGCGGTGACCGCCTGCACGAGCAGGGCGGCCGAGACGAGGCTGCTCGGGATGCCCTTCACGAGCGGCAGGAACGAGTCGAGCACGCCGGCTGCGACGGTGACGGCCGCGAAGATCAGCGGGATCCGCAGCGCGGCGCCCGCCATCCGCCCGGCGCGGGCGGCAGGCCGTGCCTCTCGCCCGCCCGGCAGCCAGCGGATCGCCAGCAGCGGCAGCAGGCCGGCAGCGGCCGCCATCGCCGCGGCCGTGGCGGCCTGGTGGTGCCCGGCGAGCCAGATCCCGGCTGGCAGCGCGACGACGGCCGGGACACCGGAAACGATCCCGAGCAGTCCGAGCCCCTCACCGCGCCGCCCGGGCGGCAGCAGTCTGGCAGCGAGCGCGCCGGTGGCGACGCCGCACAGGCCGAAACCGAGCCCGCGTATCAGGCTGACGCTCACCATGACGGCCTGGGGCTCGTGCGTGAGCAGGGCCAGGGCCGGCGCGCCCAGCAGCACCGCTCCGGTCGCGAGCACCACCCGGTAGCCGAGCCGCCTGATCGCGGCCGGGGCCACGGCCTCGGCTGCCACGGTGCCGAGCAGCAGGGCGCCGGTGATCAGCCCGGCAGCGGAGCTGCCCGCGCCGGCCGCGGCGGCCAGCATCGGCATCACCGACACCAGTAGGAAGAAGCTGGTGAGCGAGGTGAACTCGGCCAGGAATGGCACTGCCAGCGGCACGCTGAGAAGCCGGTCAGAGACCGCGGTAGCTGGCTTCGCCTGCGTCAGGATGCTCATAACAAGCACGGTAGGAGCCAGCCGGACCCCTGCTAAGGTCCGATTTCATGACGATAGAGTGGTCCGGTTTGAGCCCGGAGCTGCTGGTGCGGCTCGACCGGTCGGCCAGCCAGCCGCTGCGCGCCCAGCTGGAGGCGAGCCTGCGCGACGCGATCAGGGTCGGCCGGCTGCACGCGGGAGAACGGCTCCCGTCCTCGCGGGAGCTGGCCCGCGCGCTCGGCATCTCCCGCGGCATGGTGCAGGAGTGCTACGGGCAGCTGCTGGCCGAGGGCTACCTGACCAGCCGCACCGGGTCGGCCACCAGGGTCGCCGATCTCAGCGCCCGGCGCAGCGGGGACCAGGCTGTGACCGCCCCGCCCGCGGGCTCGCTCCCGGCGCCCGCTCGGCCCCGCCAGGCCGCGGGACCGCCGCTGATCGCTGACTTCCGGCCCGGCGTGCCTGACCTGTCCAGCTTCCCGCGTACCGACTGGGCCTGGGCGGTCAGGCAGGCATGCACGCAGGCTGCCTCCGCGGACCTGGGATACGGCGACCCCCGTGGCAGCGAGGTCCTGCGCGAGGTTCTCGCCGGGTACCTGCGGCGGGTCAGGGCAGCCGAGGCCAGCCCTGCGCGGATGGTCATCAGCACCGGCTTCGCGCAGGGGATCAACCTGGTACTAGGCGCCCTTGCCCGCCACGGCGGCGTCACGCGCGTTGCCTTCGAGGATCCCGGCTATGGCGGCGCGCAGGCGGACGAGACGATCCGCGCGGCCGTCGCGATGGGCATCCACGTCACCTACGTGCCGGTCGACGACCAGGGCCTGGTGGTCAGCGAGCTGGCCGCCAGCGGAGCCGACGCGGTCGTGGTCACGCCGGCCCATCAGTCTCCCACCGGTGTGGTCTTGTCCCCGCCGCGGCGGCATGCCCTGACCGAGTGGGCGCGGCACGGCGGCGGGTACGTGATCGAGGACGACTACGACTCCGAGTTCCGGTACGACCGGGATCCTGTCGGCGCGCTGCAGGGACTCGCCCCGGACCAGGTCTTCCTGCTCGGCACCGCCAGCAAGGCGCTGGCGCCCGCGATCCGCCTGGGCTGGGTGCACGCCCCGTCAGCGCTGGCCGCGGCGGTCGCGGCCGAGAAGGAGATGAGCGATCGCGGCTCCTGCACCCTGGACCAGCTCGCCCTGGCAACCCTGCTCACAACCGGCCGCTACGACCGGCACCTGCGCCGGATGCGAACTGTCTACGCCGCCCGCAGGACCGCGCTGACCGGCGCGTTCGCCAGGCATGCCCCCCGCATCCAGCTCACCGGGCTCGCGGCCGGCTTTCAGGCTCTCGCGCCGCTGCCCCCCGGTGCCGACGAGATCGCGGTGATCGCCGCGGCGCGCGAGCGGCGGGTAGGGCTGCACGGCGTCGGCGCCTACCGCGGCGATCCCGGCGCGGCGCCGCCGCCAGCGCTGGTGCTGGGCTTCGGCAACGTCCGCGAGCGAGTCATTGAGCCCGCCATCGCGGCTGTCGCCGACCTGCTCAGCTGAGGAGCAGGCCAAGGGTGGCAACGTAGCCGGGAACGACGATAGTCACGTCGCCGGCCGCGAACACCGCCCTCAGCGTCGCCCGGCACCAGTCGCGGGCCTGCCCCGCCGTGTAAGCCCCGCGCGCGATGGCGCTGTCCACGTTGACCTCGCTGAGCATGTAGCGCAGGTAGGCATCGAAGGACATCGGCAGCCTGACCTCCGCCTCGGCATAGTCGAGAAGGCGCAGGCCGTACGTTGCGAGGGGCAGCTCGCACACGTCAAGAGGCCGCCAGCCTGGCCACGGGAACCGCTGCTCGAAGGACGTGAACCAGCCGGCCAGCTCGTCGCCGGTCACCGAGCGCCGGCCGACGGAGAAGTCGTACAGCAGGAACGTGCCGTCCCGTGTGAGCACCCGCGCTATCCCGGCGAGAGCCAGCGGGAGGTCGGCGTAGTTCAGCGAGCCTGCTGCCGCGACCAGGTCGAACGACTCTGCCGGGAACGGCAGCCGCTCTGCGCGGCCGATAACGAACCTGGCGCGCGGCGCGACGGTCCGCCGGTGCGCGAGCATGGCGGGGACGGGCTCCAGGCCGACTACCTGCCGCGCCAGCGGCGCCAGGGCAGCAGTGGACAGGCCCGCGCCGCACCCTACGTCGAGCGCGCGATCGGCGCGCCGGGCCAGGCGGGCCGACCGGAGAATCTGCTCGTGGACCGGAGGCCTGTCAAAGGCGTAGCCGGCCGCCAGGCGCTCGCTGTCGTACACGGTTGCCACTGTTCCTCCGGTGTCAGCTGTTCCTCCGGTGTCAGCTCCGTGGTCGTGCGATCTGCGCGTCAGCGCGTCCAGGGCGGGCTGATCCAGGAGCCATCCGGCAGGACGCCGAGGAGGCCGACACTCGTCGTGACCCAGGCAATCACGGGCTCGGTACTGAGGTTGTCGATGCCGAACCTGGACCCGGCGGGCACCAGGATGACCTCCCCGGCTGCCGCGTCCTCAGACTGGTCGCCGATAGTGGCGCGGGCCGTCCCGCTGAGGATGTACAGGACCTCCTCGCGGGAGACGTGGTGCGGGGTTCCCGTGGTGTGGCCGGGGATCTCGATGCGCCAGGCACAGAGTTCCCTGCTGCCGTGTGCCGGGCTGGCGTAGGAGGTGAAGCTTGTGCCGTGCAGCTGATGCACGGAGGTCTCGGCGGCATGGATGACAGGCATCAGGCACTCCTCAATATACGCAAGTAGCTTGCCTATATACTCAAGTGGCTTGCCTAATCTGTCAAGGTGGACCTATGCGATACGACGATGCCCAGTCCCTGGCGTTCGGGCTCCTGGCTGCCAGCCGCGCGCTGGTAGACGGGATCTCCGCCGGAGTCGCCGCCCGCGGATTTGACGATGTGCGCCCTGCCCACGGCTTCGCCTTCGCGCGGCTGTCCGCTGGCGGTGCCACGATTACTGAGCTCGCTGAGCACCTGGATGTCACCCGGCAGGCCGCGGCCCAGCTCGTCGATGAGCTCGCTGCCAACGGCTACGTTGAGCGCCACCCGCACCCTGGCGACGCGCGGGCCCGGCTGATTACTCTCACCAGCAAAGGCCGGGCATGCACCCGTGCCGCCGAGGAGGCTACCGCGGAGACGATCCGGCCGTGGGTCAGCATGCTGGGCGAACGCCGCCTGCTGGCCCTCCGGGACGACCTGATCCGCATCGCCCCGGGCGGCCCGCTCCGGCCGGCGTGGTAGCCAGCGCCAAGTGGGTATCGGGTCATGACCTCAGACTTCCGCACTCTGTCTCCGCAGCAGCAGGCGCTGCTGCAGCGGTGGCTGCCCGGCGCACGCGTCGCCGCAGATCACAGCTGGGGACAGGTGCAGACGACGGTCCTGGAAGTGCTGCATGCCGGGACGCGGTTCATCGTCAAGGCCGGGGGCGAGGACGATCATCACATCGAGCGCGAGCTTTACGCCCATCTGCACTGGCTACTTCCGTGGACCAGCAGAGGCCGGGCGCCGGCACTGGAGCACGGCGACGCCGGGACGAAGATCCTCGTCACCAGATACCTGCCCGGCCGGCTCGTGCTGGGAAGCGACCACGAAGACGACACCGCTACGTACCGGCAGGCCGGCGAACTGCTGGCCCTGTTCCACGGCCAGGCCTCCGGGACCGATGACGACTACGAAAGGCGCGAGAACCAGAAAGCCCTCGCGTGGCTCAGCGGACCGCACCGCATCGCGCCGGCGATGACGGCCCGGCTGCAGGCGCAGATCGCAGCATGGCCGGAACCGCCCGCGGCCCTGACGCCCACCCACGGGGACTGGCAGCCCCGCAACTGGCTTGTCCATCACGACAACGTCGGCGTTATCGACTTCGGCCGTGCCGCGATGCGCCCGGCCCTGACGGACTTCGCCCGCCTGGCAGTCCAGGAGTTCCGGCGCGACGCGAACCTTGAGGCAGCCTTTCTCGACGGCTACGGCAGCGACCCGCGCGAGCCGGATGCATGGCAGCGCACCCTTGTCCGCGAGGCGATCGGCACGGCCTGCTGGTCCTACCGGCTAGGCATCGAGTCATTCGAGGCGCAAGGCCACCGGATGATTGCGGAGGCCCTGGCAGCCGAGTGACGGACTAGTACTGCGGCGCCGGATAAGTGACGAGCTTGGGCTCGGTGAAGGTTTCCATCGGATAGCGGCCGCCGACCCGGCCCCTGCCGCTGACGCTTCCGGCCCGCCCGCCGAAAGGCAGGTGCGACTCCCACAGATTGGTCGACGCGTTGATGTTGACCCACCCGGCCCGTGCGTGCTCGGCGAATGCAAGACCGCGCTCGAGATCCTCGGTAAAGACCGCAGCGGTCAGGCCGAACGGGGAAGCGTTGGTGAGTTCCAGGGCCTCGGCCGCCGAGCGGACCTCGACCACCGGGATCACCGGCCCGAACGTTTCCTCCTGCTCGATCGCCATGCCGACGGTCACGGCGTCGAGGACCGTTGGCTCCGCGTAGAGCCGGGTCGGGAAGCCGGCGGCGCGCCTGCCGCCGCAGCAGACCCGCGCGCCTCCAGCGAGAGCATCGGCGATGTGGCGGTCAAATTTCCCGGCAGTGGGCTCGTTGTTCAGCGGGCCCATCGTCGTTGCCGCATCGAACGGATCCCCGAGCCTGACCTTGTCCTTCGTCGCAGCCACTGCGCGCTCAACAAACTCGGCGCGCACGCTGGCGTGCACCAGGAAGCGCTCGCCGGCGGTGCAGCTCTGTCCTGAGCACAGGTAGGCGGCCTCCAGCGCCGCATCCACGGCGAGTTCCAGGTCCGCGTCCGCCAGCACGACCATCGGGCCGTTGCCGCCGAGCTCGAGCAGCTGGGTCTTTCCCGCGGCCCTGGTGGCAACGCTGAGACCGGTGGCGACCGAGCCGACGAAGCCCACTCCGGCCACGTCGCGGTGGCCGGCCAGGGCATCGCCCACCACGGCGCCAGGGCCGGGGACGAAGTTGAAGACACCGGCCGGAAGGCCTGAGTCTGCGATGACCTGAGCCAGCACGGCACAGCACGCGGAAGTTGTCGGCGCGGGCACCCAGACGATCACGTTGCCGGCCGCCATGGCCGGCGCGATCAGCTCGGCCCCCATCGTGTAAGGCCAGTTCCAGGGGCTGATCACGCCCACGACACCGAGCGGGACACGGGCGGCCAGGATCCTGCGGCCGGCCGAGACGGAGGCGGGCAGCGACCCCTCGATGCGCTTGGCGTCCTCGCCGGCCATCAGGAAGTAGGCGGCAAGCTCGTCTACCTCGTCGCAGGCCTCGGCGAGCGGCTTGCCCTGGTCGAGGGTGAGTACCCTGGCCAGCTCGTCGCGCCGCAGCCGGATCCCGGCAACGATGCGCTCGCACCACCCGGCCCGGTCGAAGGCCGACGCACTCGCCCACGCAGGCCAGGCGGCGGACGCCGCGGCGACCGCGGCATCCACATCGGCGGCGCTGCCGACTGCCACGGAGGCGAACGCCTCGCCCGACGACGGGCTCTCCGCCTCGGCCGTGCCGGCACCGCCAGGACGCCAGCTGCCGCCGATGTACAGCAGGTGTTCCTGCATGTCCCGCCTTCCCCTGCCTGACCGGAAACCTCCGCATCCGCCGGATGCGCTGCGTCCGACCGTAGGGCCGGACGAGACCGCCGGGCAAGATGTCGTCCTGCCTGCCGTTCACATGCGCTGGGCTCGGACGCCGGAGGCTGGGCGAGGTCCGCCAGGGCGCGCGGTGTTTACTGGGTCGCATGCAGCAGGTCTGGTTCGTCACAGGCTCCTCGCGCGGCTTCGGCCGGGCGCTTGTCCGCGCCGCGCTCGAGGCTGGTGACCTCGTCGCCGCCACCGCCCGGCGCCCGGAGCAGCTCGCCGACCTGGCTGCCGAGCACGGCGACCGCATTCACCCGATCGCGCTCGACGTCACCGATGCTGCCGCCGCCCGCTCGGCAATCGACGAGGCCCGTCGTCATTTCGGCCGGCTCGATGTGATCGTCAATAACGCCGGCTACGCCAATGTGTCTCCGATCGAGACCACCGAGGACCAGGACTTCCGCGCGCAGTTCGAGACCAACTTCTGGGGCGTCTACAACGTCTCGAAGGCGGCGATTCCGGTGCTCCGCGAGCAGGCCAGCGGACTCGTCATGCAGTTCTCGTCGACAGGCGGACGCGTCGGCGGCTCGCCCGGCATCGCCTCGTATCAGGCTGCCAAGTTCGCGATCGATGGCTTCAGCCGCGTGCTCCAGGCCGAGACCGCGCCGTTCGGCGTCCGGGTCATTGTCGTCGAGCCGAGCGGCTTCAGGACTGACTGGGCCGGATCCTCGATGATCGTCCGCGACATCCCGGAGGCGTACGTCCCGACCGTCGGTGCCATCAACTCGCGCGTCCGGCAGAATCCCGAGGGCCCGCCAGGCGATCCCGTCCGGGCAGCCGAGATCCTCGTCAGGGTCGCCAAGCGCCGTGACATCCCGTTCCACCTGCCGCTCGGAGTGATCGCGGCCGAGGCCTCGATCCGGCTCGACGAGCAGCTCCTGGGCGAGGATCGCAGATGGCGGGACGTCAGCCGCTCCGCCGACTCCGGCCAGCCCTACCCCGTAGAGTTCCCGCCCGACACAGCGGGCTGAGCCGTCCCGTGTTCAGGTTGCTGTCCTCGTGAGTGCCGAGACCGAAGAGCAGCGCAGGAGGCGCGAGCAGCTGCGGTGTCTGTTCGACGGTGTCGCCCGGCAGTATGACGCGAGCCGCCGGGGCTACCCGGCCGACATCGTCGGTGCCGTTTACGCGAGCTCCGGGATCGGCCCCGGTTCCGGCGTGCTGGAGATCGGCTGCGGAACGGGCCAGCTCACCCGGCAACTCGCTGGCCAGGACCTCAGCCTGACCGCCATCGATATCGGCGCGGCGATGATCGCCCTTGCCCGGCGCAACATCGCCGACCCCCGGGTCCGATTCCAGGTGTGCTCATTTGAGGACTTCGCGGCCGGCGGGCAGTTCGATCTCATCGTGTCCGCAACCGCGTTCCACTGGATCGATCCCGGCATCGGCCTGCCCAAGGCGGCGAGGCTGCTCGGGCCCGGAGGCTGGCTGGCCCTCATCACCACCGGGGAACGGTATCCCGAGCCGCTCGGGACGCAGCTGCGAGAGCTCTGGACGCGCTACAGCCGCCGGATCGTCCGGTCAGCTGACCAGCCGGCCTGGGTCACGCAGCTGCGGGAGACAGACTTGTTCGGCGAGCCAGTCGAGCAGCTGCACACCATGGAGCTGAGCCTGCCCGTGCAGGCAGTCCTGCACGTCGAGCGCACCCGCGCTACGTTCCTGAACTACAGCGAGCAGGAGCAGGCCGGCTTCACCGCCGACCTGAGCAGGCTTCTGGAGCCCTGGTCCCGCATCGACCTGGTCCAGGAAACCCTCCTCGCGATGGCACCGGCAGCAGCCTGACGCCGTGTCAGTCTGCGGTGCGGCGAGCCCGGCTCGCCTCGCGGGCTACCGCCCAGGCGTCGGCCACCTGACCCACGTGCCCGAGCTTGTCGGGATTGCTCACCGAGCGGACCATCTGAATCTGCCCGTCGAGTACGTCGAGCGTCAGGATTGACAGCACTCTGCGGTCCCGATCCCGGAAGATCGCTCCCGGCTGGCCGTTGACCTCCCGCGCCTCAAGCGTCACGTCGATCCGGCCGAGTCCGGCGAAGAACGAGGCAAGCAGCCGCGCCACCTTCGCAGCCCCGACGACGCTCCGCGCCAGCGACGGAGCCTTGCCGCCGCCGTCCCCGACCAGCTGAACGTCAGCGGCGAGCAGTTCCTGCAGGCCGCCCACATCCCCGTTCCTGATGGCATCAAAGAACCGGCCGGCGAGTTCCGCGCGCTCCCGCCGGCCTTCGAACCGGGGACGGCCCTCATCCATGTGCCGGCGCGCTCGCGCTGCCAGCTGGCGGCACGCTGCCTGCGACCTTCCCACCGCTGAGGCGATCTCGGGGAAGCCGAAACCGAACACTTCCCGCAGTACGAAGACTGCCCGTTCCAGCGGGCTGAGCCGCTCAAGCAGCAGCAGGGCCGCTGTCGATACCGAGTCAGCCAGCTCCGCCGACCGCTCCGGGTCCTGGTAGGGGTCGGTCAGCAGCGGCTCAGGAAACCACGGCCCGACGTACTGCTCCCGCCGGACGCGGGCCGAGCGCAGCACGTCGATCGAGATCCGCGTGACCACCGCCGAGAGGAAGGACCTGGCCGAGGCGGGTGCTGTCGGCGAGGCTGCGTAGCGCAGCCAGGTCTCCTGGACCGCGTCCTCGGCCTCGCTCACGCTGCCGAGTATGCGGTAGGCGATCGAGAACAGCAGCGGCCGCAGTTCCTGGAACTCCTCGGCTCTGCTCACGCAAGCTCTTTCCTGAACCCCTGCCGCCACGACGGGTAGATCAGCTCCCAGCCGAGTTCCCGCTTGGCCTTGGCGTTGGAGAAGCCGCGGCCCTCGGTCATCATGCCCACCACCATCTCGCCGGCCAGCAGCCGGGCCAGCCAGCGGGGGAGCCGTCTTGGTGGCTTTGCACCCGCGCACTCGGCCAGGTAAGGCAGCCACTCGCTGACCGGGGCAGGCTCGTCATCGACGATGTTGAACACACCCTGCGCCTGCTGCTCCACCGCTAGGACAGTGGCGCTTGCCGCGTCGTCGAGATGCACCCACGAGAAGTAGCCGGTGCCACCGCCGACCAGCGGGAACAGCCGCCTCCGCACTAGAGCGACCTGATCGTCGGTGGCGCCCGGCCCGTACAGCGAGCCATAGCGCAGGACCGCGCCGTCGGCGGCGGTGACCACGTCCTCGAGGTGGGTGATCGCGTCCGCATACGGCAGCGCCGCGAGCGGCTCCTCCTCGGTCTTCACCCAGCCGCCCTCGCGGAGGCCGTTGAAAGCGCCAAAGCCCTGCGCGACGAAATTCGAGACGCCGGTCGCCTGGGCTGCGGCCAGCAGGTGATCAGTCCCCTCGCTGCGCAGCCGGTTGGTGGCGGCGAAGAAGCGGCCGGGCCTCCTCAGGTTCGGCTTGCCGGCATGCGCCGCGGAGAGGCCCGTCATCTGGTGCACGATCGCGTCCGGCCGGGCCGCGGCCACCACCTCACCCACTGACACCGCATCGAGGCCGTCCATCACCACCCCGCCGGAGCCCAGCTGCCGCAGCAGCTCCAGCCTGGCCGGGCTCGTCGTCGTCGCTGTCACCTGGTGGCCGCGGGCCACCAGCTGGGGCACCAGGCGCCGCCCGATGACACCCGTGCCGCCTGCCACGAATACCCGCATTGTCATCACCTTCCCGCTTCCGGGGAACGGACTCTCAGTCCCGAGACGAGATAGCCCCGGTCCGCTGTGACATGGTGATCGAGCTCCGGGGCACGGAGCCGGCGCCTGACATACTGGCGGTCGTGGATGCCGGCGGGTTTCCAGATAGCGACAATCTGGACAGCATGCGTGACCTGCTCGCGGGGCTCGGAAGCGCGCTGGGCAGCGGCGACCTGCTCGGGTGGGCCAGCGCGGGTGATATCGCCGCGGTGCCGGACGAGGTCTTCAGGGTCGTCAGGGAGGCTGGCCTCCTCGGGGAAGGCGACTTCCTCCAGCCAATTACTGTCCCGGCGGACGCGGACGCGCTGATGAGCCTGCTGTGGGAGATTGACGAGCCTGTCGCGATCGGACTGCTGACGAGCCTGGCCGGCAGTAATCGCCCGAGTCACGTGTCCCACCGCCGCCTGCGGCGGCGCTACGCGGACGAGCCTGCGGACATCTTCGCGGAACTGGCCCGCCTCACCGGGCCCGCGGCGCGGTGGTGGACTAACACCGACCTCACCAGGTGGAATCCCATCACTCAGCACACGTTCGACGCCATCGTGGCGGGCGCGGGCAACGGCATCATCGTGACGCTGATTGCCTTCGAAGGCGGCGGCTAGGGCCGCGGACGCCGCAACCGGATGGTATCACCAGTGATACCATCACGACATGGCGATGACGTTGCGGCTTACTGATGACGAGGCGCGGGCGCTGCGGCGGCGGGCCGAGCTCGAGGGCCGGCCGATGCAGGAGGTGGCGCGCCGGGCGATCCGGGAGTACGTCGAAGGTCACAGCCGCGCCGAGCTGCTCGACCGCGTCCTCGATGAGGAGCTGCCGCGATACGCCGAGGCGCTGGAGCGGCTCGGGCAGTGATCTACCTGACGCTGCCGGAGTTGCTGCACGTCGCTGACCGGACTCTTGGCGGCGAACCGAAGGTCCGTGACATCGGGCTGCTTGAGTCCGCGCTGGCCCGGCCGCAGGCGACGGCCTTCGGCGCGGACGCCTACCCTGACCTGGACGCGAAAGCGGCAGCACTGCTGCATTCGCTGGCTCGCAATCATGCCCTGGTCGACGGCAATAAGAGACTGGCCCTGGCCGGCGTCATCGCTTTCTATGGTCTCAACGGACGTCGGCTGACATTGTCGAACGACGAGGCCTACGATCTCGTCATCGCGGTGGCTGACGGGTCACTTGACGCCGTTGAGCAGATAGCCGTCCGCCTTGCCCGCAGCACCCGGTCATGGTGACGACGCCCGGCAGGCGCAGGCGCAGGCGCGGCGCGACCGGACCGCCGTCAGGGCGGCTAGCCGCTCTGGCGGGATAGCTGGACGGTGCCGCTCGCCGCCTGGGTCGCCGCGGCGATCAGGGCGGTGAACAGGCTGGGGTCATCGCCGGCCTCGGGATGCCACTGCACGGCGACCATGAACGGCGGCCGGGCGTGGCTGGCGTGGCCGTTCCGGTCCCTGAGGGCGGCAGGGTAGTGCCCCGCTGACTGCTCGAACTCGACGGCCTCGATCACCCCGTCGTCGGCCCAGGCCGTTGCCACCAGACCCGCACCGAGGCGGTCGATCGCCTGGTGGTGATGCGTCGGGACGGCGGTCTCGGTGCGGCCGAGCAGGGCGGACAGCCGCGCGGCCGGTGCGATCGCGACCTTGTGACTGCCGTAGCCGCCCGGGTCAGGGGAGTGACTCTCGTTGCCGACTAGGTCGGGCAGGTGCTGGTACAGCGTGCCGCCGAGGGCGACGTTGATGATCTGCAGGCCGCGGCAGATGCCGAGCACCGGCAGCCCGATGGCCAGCGCATGCCGGCAGAGCTCAAGCTCGGCGCTGTCCCTGGCCGGGTTCGCGGGGCCGGAGGACGGATGGCGCTCCGCGCCGTACAGCGCCGGATCGATGTCACCGCCGCCGGACAGCACCAGGCCGTCCAGCCGGGGCAGCAGGCTGGCGACGCCCTCCATCGGCGGCAGCAGCACCGGCAGGCCGCCCGCCTGCGCGACCATGTCGGTGTACCGGCGCGGCAGCAGAACGGCAGGCAGGTCCCAGGCGCCCCAGCGCGCGTTCTGCGAGTACGCGCTGATGCCGATGACGGGGCTGGTGGTCTCGCTGACGGCAGACATGGCTACAACGGTGTCACATAGGCGCCGGTGATGCCGCCGTCCACCATGAACTGGGACGCCGTGACAAACGAGGAGTCGTCGCTGGCCAGGAACGCGACGGCGGCGGCGATCTCCTCCGGCTCGCCGAACCGGCCCATCGGCACGTGCACCAGGCGGCGGGCCGCCCGCTCGGGATCGGAGGCGAAGAGCTCCTGCAGCAGCGGCGTGTTGATCGGCCCCGGGCAGAGCGCGTTGACCCGGATGCCCTCGCGGGCGAACTGCACGCCGAGCTCGCGGCTCATCGCCAGCACGCCGCCCTTGGACGCGGTGTAGGAGATCTGCGAGGTCGCCGCGCCGAGGATCGCGACGAACGACGCCGTGTTGATGATCGAGCCCTTGCCCTGGCGCTGCATGTGCGGGAGCACATACTTGCAGCACAGGTACACCGAGGTGAGGTTGATCTCCTGCACCCGGCGCCAGGCGTCGAGGCCGGTGGTGAGGATCGAGTCGTCCTCCGGCGGGGAGATGCCTGCGTTGTTGAACGCCACGTCGATGCGGCCGTACCGCCCGGCTACGCCGTCGAACAGGTCCCGCACCTGCTCCTCGCTGGCGACGTCGGCCGCGACGAACTCGCCGCCGGTCTCCGCCGCGGCGGCCTTGCCCGCGTTCTCGTCGATATCGACCGCGACGATCCGCGCGCCCTCGGCGGCCATGCGCCGCGCGCTGGCCAGGCCGAGGCCGCTGCCAGCCCCGGTGACCACCACCACCCGATCTTGCAGGCGCTGCATGTGAAACGACCTCGTTCCCTAGTCGGTTGCCATAAAGACGTTCTTGACCTCGGTGAACGCATCAACGGCGTCAGGCCCGAGCTCGCGCCCGAGTCCGGACTGCTTGAAGCCGCCGAACGGGGTCCAGTACCGGACCGAGGAGTGCGAGTTCACCGAGAGGTTGCCGGTCTCGACGCCGCGGGCGACGCGGATGGCCCGGCCGAGATTGCCCGTCCAGATGGACCCGGACAGGCCGTACGGGCTGTCGTTCGCCATCGCGATGGCCTCGGCCTCGTCGGCGAACGGCGTCACCGTCACCACCGGCCCGAAGATCTCCTCGGTGTAGGCAGGCGCGTCGGCGGCGACCGGGGCGAGCACGGTCGGCGGGTACCAGAAGCCGGGACCGTCGGGCGCGCTGCCGCGGAACGCGACCGGCGCGTCGTCCGGCACGTAGCCGGCCACGTGCTCGCGGTGGGCGGCCGAGATGAGCGGGCCCATCTCGGTGCCGTCGGCCGCCGGATCGCCGACCCGCACGCCCCTGACCGCGGGCTCCAGCAGCTCCATGAACCGGTCGAGCACATTGACCTGCACCAGGATCCGGGAGCGGGCGCAGCAGTCCTGCCCGGCGTTGTCGAACACGGCATAGGGCGCGGTGGCCGCGGCCTTCTCGATGTCGGCGTCGGCGAAGACAATGTTCGCGCTCTTGCCGCCGAGCTCGAGCGTCAGCCGCTTGATGTGCCGGGCGCAGCCGGTCATGATCTGCTGCCCGACCTCAGTGGAGCCGGTGAACACGATCTTCCTGACGGCCGGGTGATCGACCAGCCGCTGGCCGACCACGCTGCCCTTGCCGGGCAGTACCTGGAACACGCCCTCGGGAATCCCCGCCTCCAGCGCGAGCTCGCCGATCCGCATCGCGGTGAGTGGCGTCATCTCGGCCGGCTTGGCGACCACGGTGCAGCCGGCCGCGAGGGCCGGCGCCATGCCCCAGGACAGGATCGGCATCGGGAAGTTCCACGGCACGATCAGGCCGACGACGCCTACCGGCTCCTTGAAGGTCACGTTCAGACCGCCGGGAACGGGGATCTGCCTGCCAGTCATGCGCTCAGGGGCCGCGGCGTAGTAGGCGAGCACGTCGCGGACCTGGCCGGCCTCCCAGGCGGCCGCGCCGGCCGGGTGCCCGGATCCGGCGGTCTCCAGCGCGGCGAGCTCGCTGACGTGCGCGTCGACCTGCTCGGCGAAGCGGCGCAGCAGCCGGCCCCGGTCGCCGGGGGCGACGGCGCGCCAGGACTCCTGCGCGCCGGCCGCGCGCTCGATCGCGGCGTCCGCCTCGGCGGCCGTGGTCTGCTCGATCTGCCTGACCGGCTGCTCGGTCGCGGGATTGATCACGGTGTAAGTGGTCATGGCGTCGCTGTCATGTCCTCACGGTCGGGAATTCGGTCGGGCGGGTAGCGGGCTGGCCGGCGGTTGCGCGCTGCCCGGGCGGTTGCGCGCTGCCCGGGCGGTTGCGGGCTGCCCGGGCGGTTGCGGGCTGGCCTGGCGGAGCAGGTCACAGCCGCTCGAAGCCGCGGCGCAGCTCCCAGTCGGTCACGGCGGCCTCGTAGGCGGCGAGCTCCACCCTGGCGTAGTTCGCGTAATGCCCGGTGACCTCTGGACCGAACGCGGCCCTGGCCAGCTCGCTGCCCTCCCACAGCTCCAGCGCATCGCGCAGGGTCGCGGGGACCTTCAGGGTGTCGTCTGCGTAGGCGTTGCCCTTGAACGCGGGCTCGAGCGGCAGCTCGTTGTCGATCCCGTGCAGCCCGGCCGCGATCATGGCCGCGACCGCGAGGTACGGGTTGACGTCGCCGCCCGGCGTCCGGTTCTCCGCCCGGAGGGAGTGCCCGTGGCCGACCAGCCGGAGCGCGCAGGTCCGGTTGTCCACGCCCCAGCGGACCGCGGTGGGCGCGAAGCTGCCAGGCACGTACCGCTTGTAGGAGTTGATGTTCGGCGCGTAGCAGAGCGTAAGCTCGCGCAGCGCGGCCAGCTGCCCGGCCAGGAAATGCTCGCCGGTCTTCGACAGGCCGTGCTGCCCGTCGCCGGCCAGCACCGGCGTCCCGTCGCTGCCGCGCAGCGACAGGTGGATATGGCAGGAGTTGCCCTCGCGGGAGTTCGGCTTGGCCATGAACGTGATGCTCATGCCATCCTGCGCCGCGATCTCCTTCGCGCCGGTCTTGTAGATCGAGTGGTTGTCGCAGGTCGTGACCGCCTCGGCGTAACGGAACGCGATCTCGTGCTGGCCGAGGTTGCACTCGCCCTTAGCCGACTCCACGTACAGGCCGGCCCCGGCCATGCCGAGGCGCAGGCGCCGCAGCAGCGGCTCGATCCTGGAGGTCCCGAGAATCGAGTAGTCCACGTTGTAGTCGTTGGCCGGCGTCAGGTCGCGGTAGTTCTTCGCCCAGGCCTGCTCGTAGGTGTCGTTGTAGACGACGAACTCCAGCTCGGTGCCGGCCATCGCGACCAGCCCGCGCTCGGCCAGCCGCGCGGTCTGGCCCTGCAGGATCTGGCGCGGGGAGGCCGTGACCGGCGTGCCGTCCAGCCAGGTCAGGTCCGCGGTCACCAGCGCTGTGCCGGGGTGCCAGGGGATCCGGCGCAGCGTACCGAAGTCTGGCCGCAGGACGAAGTCGCCGTAACCGCTTTCCCACGAGGACATCCGGTATCCGTCGACGGTGTTCATGTCGACGTCAACCGCGAGCAGGTAGTTGCAGCCTTCCGAGGCGTGCTCGGCTACCTCGTCCAGGAAGAACTCGGCGGACAGCCGCTTGCCCTGCAGCCGCCCCTGCATGTCGGTGAGGGCGAGGATCACGGTGTCGATCTCGCCGAGCGCGATGAGCTCGCGCAGCTCGTCCAGGGAGAGCATCCCCGGGCGAGCTGCGTGCGCTGAGTCGTCCGTCATGCTCAGGCCGACAGCTCTTGCTCGATGGCGGCCAGTTCCTCGGGCGTGCCCTGAACCCGCGGCCCGGTGAACCACTTGCGGGCGGAGACCAGCCAGTAGATGCCGGCGAAGCCGATCACCGCCAGGACGGCGACGATCGTGTAGTTGAAGTTCGACCAGTGGATCGGGCTAGCGGTGGGGAGCATGAACAGGATGGTAATGAAGGCGACCCAGATGCAGGCGATGATGCCGATCGGGTAGGCCCACCGGCCCAGGTGCCACGGGCCGCGCCGGAAGCTGCTGCCCTGCCGCAGCCGCAGGTACGTGGGCGAGACGTAGGCGATGTACAGGCCGATGGTCGCGATCGAGGTGACGGCGGCGTAGGCGGCGCTGTTCCACAGGTAGGGCAGGCCGAGGATGAGCGCGCCGGCGGCGGCCAGCCAGATGGCGTTGGTCGGCGTCCTGGTCCGCTTGTTTACCTTGTGCCAGAGCTGGGAGCCGGGCAGCGCGCCGTCACGGGAGAACGCGTAGATCATGCGGGAGTTGGCGGTGACCGAGGACATGCCGCAGAACAGCTGGGCACCGATCGCGATGAGCAGCAGCAGTTTCGCGCCGGTCGCGCCGATGGCATTGGTGAAGATCTGCGCGGGAGGCACGAGCGCGCCCAGGTCGCTGGTGTACTGGGTCTTCTGGATGGCGAACGTGATGCCGATCAGCAGGATCCAGCCGGCGATGAGCGACACCAGGATTGACATCACGATGCCGCGGGGACCGCTGCGGGAGGCGTTGTGCGTCTCCTCGGTCATGTGCGCTGAGGCGTCGTACCCGGTGAAGGTGTACTGGGCCAGCAGCAGGCCGAGCAGCAGCACGTAGAAGATGCTGTGGAAGCCGGTGCCATTGAAGGTCGAGGTAAAGACGTACTTGGCCGACGCGTGGTGAGACGGCACGAAGACCAGTACCGCCACGATGAGCAGCACGCCGGTGATGTGCCACCAGACGCTGACGTCGTTCAGCCGTGCGACCAGCTTGATGCCGAACTGGTTCAGCACGCCGTGCAGCAGCAGGACACAGGCGAAGATCAGGATCGTGACCCAGTGCGCGGTGCTGACACCCCACTCCAGGCTGAGGAAAGCGTTGATGAAGAACGCCGCGCCGAAGTCAATGCCTGCCGTGATGGCCACCTGGCCGAGGAAGTTGAACCAGCCGGTGAACCACGAAGCCGCGGCGCCGTTGCGCCGGGCCAGCTTGGCTGACCAGTAATACAGGCCGCCGGCGGTCGGGAAGCTGGAGCACACCTCAGCCATGGACAGGCCGACCAGCAGCGTGAAGATGCCGACGATGGGCCAGCCCCAGACGATGATGGCGGGACCGCCGGTGTTCATGCCGTAGCCGTACAGGGTGAGGCAGCCGGACAGGATCGAGATGATGGTGAACGAGACCGCGAAGTTCGAGAAGCCCGACATCCGCCGGCGCAGTTCCTGCGCGTAGCCGAGATGGTGCAGGGTCTCCTCGTCGCTGCTGCGCGTTTGTTCATTAACCGACACGACAGGCTCCTTGGGGGACACGACTAGCGGTGAATGCGAGGGTTTGCCGGTTTAGGTAACTTTCGCTTTACATCTGCGAGAGTGTGAACTTAAATGGTCTGTTAACAGACCAATGATGAGCAGGTCTGGGCGGTTGTCAAGACCCCTGGCCAGATTCGTCTCGTGCGACTCGCCGGCGCCGGGGGCGGTGCTCGGCCGCCCGGAGCCGGCTCGTCGTCCAGCAGGCGGAGGGATGCGTGCAGGCGGAGGTCAAAGACGGGCGGCCCGGCGTCCGCGTGCCTGCTGCAGGCGCGCCAGCTGCGGGCGCGCCTGCCGGGGACGACAGGGCCGGCGGACGGGAACGGCGGCCTGCCGGGGCTGATCTAGCCGGACTGCTGCGGCCAGTACGGCAGGGCAACGCGTTCGAGGAGACGGTGGAGCGCCTGCTCACCGTCATCAAGCTGGGCATGGTCGGGCCGGGCGAGCGGTTCCCGGCCGAGCGCGAGCTGGCGGCGCAGCTGGGCATCAGCAGGCTGACCCTGCGCGAGGCGATCAGGGAACTGCACGAGGCGGGTTACGTGTCCTCGCGCCGCGGTCGCTTCGGCGGCACGTTCGTCACCTACACCCGGCCGGCGCCGAGCTCGGCGGAGCTGCGGCGGCTGGCGCTCCGGGATGGCGAGAAGCTGTCGGACGCCCTGACCTTCCGCCTGGCGGTCGAGACCGGTGCTGCCGACGTGCTGGCCGGGCAGTTCCCGGACGCTGCCGGGCTGCCGGTGCGCGAGACGCTGCTGGCGCGGCTTGCCGACGTGAACGCGGCCGGGCCGGCGGACTACCGGCGGCTGGACACCCTGTTCCACCTGTCGATCGGGGAGCTGGCCGGGTCGAGCCTGCTGGCAACGGCGTGCGCGGACGCTCGGATGCGGCTGAACGACCTGCTCAACGCCATCCCGGTGCTGCAGCGCAACATCGATCACACCGCGGGCCAGCACGAGGCGATCGTCGCGGCGATCCTGGCGGGCGACGCTGTGGCCGCGAGGACTGCGGTGGCGGAGCACCTGGAGGGGACGGCCGCGCTGCTGCGCGGTTTCCTGGGCTGACGTCACCGCGGCGGGATGATCATGGCCGTCGTCACCGGGATCTCGTCCGCGGCGGGCGGCCCGCCCTGTCTTGGTACTCCAGCCTGCCCCGGCACCTGAGCCTGCCCCGGCAGCCCGGCGGGGCGCGGGGCACTGGCGGGACCTGAGCCGGGATCGGTGCGGGGCAGAGCCGCCTCGGTCGCGCTGATGCCGCGCCGGATCAGGGAGCACAGCAGGATCGCGCTCACCACGAAGGCCAGCGCCGTGGCGAGATTGGTACCGAGCATGTGCCGGGTCTCGACTCCGGCGAAGAAGGCCGCCGGGATGAACGCCGCGATCGCGCAGCCGACCAGCAGCAGGACGGCGTGCGCGGTGTCGCGCTGCCAGCCGGCTGAGTACCGGCTGATCCGCAGCGACCAGATGGCCATCGCCGCCATCGCCGCCCACAGCGGGATCAGCCAGAACAGGCCCAGGCCAGCCGGAATGGCGCTGACGAGGCTGCTGAGGACGGCGACTCGGCTCTCGAGCGCGCCCGGCGCATGTCCGGCGGCCGGGGCATAACTGCCGAGATTCGTCCGGAACGCCAGCGCGTAGTCCGCGGCGAGCTGGCCTGTCTGGATGAGCTGGGCCGGGTGGGTCAGCGGGAACGCGGCCAGGTTCGCGTCGGTCAGCTGGCCGGCGTACCGGGCGTACAGCGGATCGTGGTACACGGTGTGCGGCGACCAGAAGCCGTCGCCGGCGTACGTCGCCCAGCTGGCCGGAAGCCCGAGCGCCCGGAGGTCGGCCTGATTGGCCGCCAGGCCGTTCTGCGGGGTGATGACGCCGACGAAGATCATCTGCACCACCTGCTCCTGGTGCAGCAGGGTCGTATACGGCGACGTGGCGTCGGAGTAGGCATAGCTGAACGAGGCGACCGCCAGCAGGGCGGAGACGGCGGCGGCAGCAGCCGTCCTGGCGGTCAGGAACCGGGTCAGGCCGCGGCCAGTCCGGTCGCCGCTGGCCAGCACGATGGCGATGCAGACCGGTACGGCGAGCAGGTCGTACTGCTCCTTGGACAGGCAGGCCAGGTAGCCGCCTACTGCGGTCAGCAGCAGCCGAGCGCGAACCCGAGGCGGCCCCGGCCGAGGTACACCATTCCGGCCGCCACGAGCAGCAGCCCGGTGAAGGTCTCGCCCTCGCTGTACGGGCTGGCGTAGGTGTCGAAGAACGCGGCGTCGGCCATCACGAGCCACAGCGCGGCGGCGACCAGCAGGGTGCTGCGCAGCCGGAGGCGCAGGCCGCAGGCGAGGCAGGCGATGCCGGCCGATTGCAGCACGCAGGTGATCAGCCCCAGCGCCACGAGACTGACCGTGCCGGACAGCCCGAGCAGCGGGGTGAGCCACCCGGTCGCGAGGAGCAGCAGGTGCTCCGAGGAGGAGTACACGCTCGCGTTGGCGCAGGTGCTGCTCGGGTCGAAGGTGAAGTAGGCGAAGGCGTCGTAGCGCGGCATCCCGCCAGTGACCGGGGCCACGCCGAGCCCGCACATGAGGCGCGGACCGTCACCCTCGTCGGCCATCCCGACCGGAGCCGGGACCAGGAACCGGACGACGAACAGCAGCAGGGAGCAGCTGAAGATGAGACACCAGATCCGGCTGAACAGCCGGATGTCAGGTCCCCTGAGCCGCTCCAGCCAGCCTGCGGGCCCCGGCAGCCCCACGGTTGTGGCTGGCACGGTGCTGGCTGGCACAGGTGTGGCCGACACGGCTGCGGCCCGGCCGGCAGTGCCGGTCAGGCTGTCGCGCGCGCCCGGCGAGCCATGACGAGGTCCGGCTCGCCGCGGTGCCCCGGCCGCGCGGCCGCTGCTTGCATGACGTGACACTGCGCCCCCCTCCGCGCCTGTGATGGTAGCCAGCGGTCGGGCGAGGCAGCAGTATTTGCAATTGCACGAGCGTGTCAGCGCAGAATGGCCGAGGTCGTCAGCAGGCAGCGCGGGCGGTTAATGGCACAGCCGTATTGGCACAGCCACCGAATGTCGCAATGAATTCGGCAATTATCGGGACCTGGCATCGCCGACGTGCACGACCAGCTGATCAGGGCCGCGGAGGTTGAGATTCGCCTTATAGTGCAGCCCGTCCGGGTCCAGTTCTGCTCCGTCCGCCATGGCGGCAAATTCCTGCAGCGCAATGGTCGCCTCGAGGCGGGCCAGCGGCGCGCCGAGGCAGAAATGCGGGCCTGCGGCAAAGGCGAGATGATGCACGGCGCCACGGCGGATGTCGAAGACATCGGGGTCGGGGAACGCGTCTGGATCCCGGCCGGTGGCTGCCAGGAGCAGCAGCACCAGCGCCCCGTCCGGCGCAGCCACCTCACCGACCGGCAGTCCGCCGCGCGCGACACGGCCGGTGAGCTGGACCGGCGCGTCGAACCGCAGCGTCTCCTCGACCGCGCCGGGGGCCAGGCCGGGGTCCTCCCTGAGCAGGGCAAGCTGACCGGGATGCCGCAGCAGGGCCAGGATCGCGTTCGAGATCAGCCCGACTGTCGTCTCGTGGCCGGCTACCAGGAGCAGCACGCAGGTAGCGATCAGCTCATCCTCGGTCAGCATCTGGCCGGCGTCCTCGACGCGGATCAGCTGTGACAGCAGATCGTCGGACGGGCTGGCACGGCGGCGGGCGATCAGCTCCCGGAAGTAGCCAGCGAACTCGTCGCTGGCGGCATGCGCGGCGTCGGCCCTGGCCTGCGCCTCCTCCGGGTTGATGCCGAAGCCCGGCTGCAGTGAGCTGGCCAGGCGGGCAGACCAGCCGGCGAACCGCGGATGGTCCTCAACCGGGACGCCGAGCAGCTCGGAGATGACGCGCACCGGCAGCGGGTAGGCCAGCTGGCTCACCACCTCGAGCTGGCTCGCCGCTGCGGCGGCCCCGAGCAGCTCGGCCGTGATGGCCCGGATCCGCGGTTCCAGCCGTGCGATCGTGCGCGGGGTGAATGCCTTCGACACCAGCCGGCGCAGCCGCGTGTGGTCAGGAGGGTCGAGAGACAGGAACGATGGGCGGTCCCGGACGCGGCGCGCGTTCGGCGCGAGCAGCGAGCGGCCTCGCTCACTGCTCGCATTCGGGTGGCGGAGCGCAGCCGAGCAGTCGGCGTGCCGGCCGGCCACGACCAGCGCGCCGTCGAGGTCGGTGAACGGCGACGCCTCGCGCAGCGCGGCCAGCACCGGGTACGGATCGGGGAGAACAGCCGGGTCAGCGAGACTGGCCAGCGACGGTCGCTGCAGCGTGCTCATTCCAGGGCTCCGGTGGTTTGCTCGGGTCCGCCTCAGGCAGGCGGCGCGGGGACGCCGACGGGATTCGGGTACGGCAGCGCGACCGCGCACGCCCTGGCGACCGGGAGCAGCAGCCGGGCAAGCTCGCCGGCCGCCTCGCCGCCCAGCGCGGCCCACGGGCGTGCGGCTGCCTGGTCGGTGGCCAGCTCGATGCTCTCGTGCAGCTTTGCCCCTGCCGCGGTTGCGCTGCCGTCCGGCTGCAGCAGGCCGCGTGCCGTCAGCCGGGTGACGGCGGCGTCCCACTCCTCATCGGTCCAGCCGCGGGCGGGCTGCAGCTGCCCGCGTCCCCAGCTGCCCGCGGTCTGGCTGCGCGCGCCGCCAACAGCCAGATCGACGCCCGCCCGCAGGGCCAGCGCTTCCGGGCCGTCGATGTCGGCCGCGACCAGCGCCGCGATGTGCCCGTCACCGCGGTGCTCCCGCAGCACGGTCGCCGCCTGCCAGAGCCGCGCGAGCGGTCCGGCGGGCACCGGCAGCGCCGCGTTCGATGCTCCGAGGGTCCGTCCTGCGCCGTCCAGGGCGGCGGCAGCAGCGCTCAGCCGGTCAGCCGCGGCGGCGACCTGCGCCGGCTCCGGATCGCTGGCACTCAGCCCGAGCAGCTCGCGCAGGGCTGCCACTGCGCCCGCCTGCCGCACGTCCAGCGCCTGCTCGGGCGAGATGAGGTCCCACACGGCGGGCAGCGCCCTGGCGACCATAGGTGGCGCGAATGAGAAGAAGGCCGCGACGACGGGCGCAGCGCCCACCGCGCCGATCGGCGCTGCCCGCCCGGCGAAGTAGCCGCGCCAGAAACCCCGCAGGCCCGCCTGCTCGAAGGCGCCCTTCGCGTCCGGCGTGAAGTAGCTGATGACGTGCACGGGCTCGAACAGCGTCCACATCTGCCTGGCCGTCGCCGCGGCATCGCTCATGCCGTCATCATCGCAGGCGCCCGGACAAATCGATACATCCGTTCCGGGCGGATCCTGCTGCCGCGAACTGGGGAAGGCTCTGGGGACGGGCGGTGTTCTCCCGACGGGATGACCCCTCCGCGGTAGCAGGTTGCTGGGCATTTGGGCTGATTCGGAACTGTGACGCGCGACATTCGGGGCCCCGATTGCGGTGCTGGAAGTAATTACGGCACAATGATGTTGTGAAATACGTGGGAGCAGCAGACGAGGCGCTGCGCACCGAGGGTGCGCCTCTTCAGGCCGCCTCCGGCCGGGCCGGTACGCCGTCCGCCGGGCTCGGCTCTGATTCCGGCACCAGGGCCCGGATTGCCCGGCTCATCCTGGAGACCGGCCCGGTAACTGCCGCCGGTCTGTCGGCCCGGCTGGGCCTGACGTCCGCCGCCGTGCGCCGTCACCTGGACAATCTGGTCGCGGACGGCCTGGTCGAGGCCAGAAGCGCCCGCACCTACGGCAACCGGGGCCGCGGCAGGCCAGCCCGCCTGTTCGCGATTACCGACGCCGGCCGCAGTGCCTTCGAGCACGCGTACGACGACCTGGCCACCAGTGCGCTCCGGTTCCTGGCCGAGCGGGCCGGACCGGGCGCTGTCGCTGAGTTCGCCCGGCAGCAGATCACTGAGCTGGAGCGCCGGTACGAGCGGACGCTGGAGTCGGCACCGCTCGCCGAGCGGGTACGAGTGCTGGCGGAGGCGCTGTCGGCCGACGGCTACGCCGCCTCGGTCTCCGGGTCACCGGGCGGCGCCGGGGGCGAGCAGCTCTGCCAGCATCACTGCCCGGTGGCGCACGTTGCCGCCAGGTACCCGCAGCTGTGCGAGGCGGAGACAGAAGCATTCGGGCGGCTGCTCGGGACCCCCGTGCAGCGCCTCGCGACAATCGCCCACGGAGACGGGGTCTGCACCACGCACGTCACGGCACCGTCCCTGGTACATAACCGCACGACCAACGAGGCCGGAGGAATCTCCGCATGACCACTATCGCCCACCCGGAGCTTGAGGGTCTGGACCGCTATAAGTTCGGCTGGTCGGACTCGGACAAGGCTGGCGCCGTCGCCCGGCGCGGCCTGAACGAGGACGTCGTCCGGGACATCTCGGCGAAGAAGAACGAGCCGGAGTGGATGCTCGACCTGCGGCTCAAGGGCCTGAAGCTGTTCGGGCGCAAGCCGATGCCGAGCTGGGGCTCTGACCTGTCCGGCATCGACTTCGATCACATCAAGTACTTCGTCCGGTCGACCGAGAAGCAGGCAGCCAGCTGGGACGAGCTGCCGGCCGACATCAAGAGCACCTACGACAGGCTCGGCATCCCGGAGGCGGAGAAGCAGCGCCTGATCGCCGGCGTGGCGGCGCAGTACGAGTCGGAGGTCGTCTACCACAAGATCCGCGAGGACCTTGAGGAGAAGGGCGTCATCTTCCTCGACACCGACACCGCGCTGAAGGAGTACCCGGAACTGTTCCAGGAGTACTTCGCCACGGTGATCCCGGTCGGCGACAACAAGTTCGCGGCCCTGAACACCGCGGTCTGGTCTGGCGGCAGTTTCATCTACGTGCCCAAGGGCGTGAAGGTCGACATCCCGCTGCAGGCCTACTTCCGGATCAACACCGAGAACATGGGCCAGTTCGAGCGGACCCTGATTATCGTCGACGAGGGCGCGAGCGTGCACTACGTCGAGGGTTGTACCGCGCCGATTTACTCCTCCGACTCGCTGCACTCGGCCGTGGTCGAGATCATCGTGAAGAAGGACGCGCACTGCCGGTACACCACGATCCAGAACTGGTCGAACAACGTCTACAACCTCGTCACCAAGCGCGCCGTGGCGCACGAGGGCGCGAGCATGGAGTGGGTCGACGGCAACATCGGCTCCAAGGTGACGATGAAGTACCCGGCCGTCTACCTGATGGGCGAGCACGCGCGCGGCGAGACCCTGTCGGTCGCGTTCGCGGGCGCCGGCCAGCACCAGGACGCCGGGGCCAAGATGGTGCACTGCGCGCCGAACACCTCGTCCACCATCGTGTCCAAGTCGGTTGCCAGGGGCGGCGGGCGGACCTCCTACCGCGGCCTGGTTCAGGTGCAGGAGGGCGCTGAGCACTCCAAGTCGACAGTCAAGTGCGACGCCCTGCTGATCGACACGATCAGCCGCTCCGACACCTACCCGTACGTGGACGTGCGCGAGGACGACGTGGAGATGGGCCACGAGGCCACGGTCTCCAAGGTGTCCGAGGACCAGCTGTTCTACCTGATGAGCCGCGGCATGACCGAGGACGAGGCGATGGCGACGATCGTGCGCGGCTTCGTCGAGCCCATCGCGCGCGAGCTGCCGATGGAGTACGCGCTCGAGCTGAACCGGCTGATCGAGCTGCAGATGGAAGGGGCGGTCGGCTGATGTCAGGCCTGCAGGGAGCCGTCGAGACGGCTCCCGTATCCAGGCTGCACGAGCAGCAGTCGTTTGACCCGGCGGACTTTCCGGTGCCGTCGGGGCGCGAGGAGGAGTGGCGGTTCACTCCGCTGCGCCGGCTTCGCGGCTTGCACACCGACGGTCCGTTCGGTGACGGAAAGGTCAGCGTCGCAGTCGATGCCGCACCTGGCATCACCATTGGAAACCTGGAACATGGTGACTCCAGGCTCGGCACCGCCTACGTCCCGGCCGACCGGGTCAGCGCGAGAGCCTTCGCGGAGTTCCGCGAAGCGACGCTGATCTCCGTTCCGGCTGACTTCGAGTCAGAGGTACCGACGCACGTCAGCGTCCGGGGCGAGAGCGCGGAGGGCGCTGCGTTCGGGCACACGGTGATTGACGTGGGGCCGAATGCGCGGGCCGTGGTCGTTCTTGACCATTCAGGGAGCGCTACCTACGCGGACAACGTCGAGCTGGTGGTTGGTGACGGGGCCGCTCTGACGCTCATCTCGCTGCAGGGGTGGGCGGACGACACGGTGCACCTGTCGCATCATCACGCTCAGCTCGGGCGGGACGCGAAGCTCACGCACACGGCCGTCACGCTCGGCGGCTCAGTCGTGCGGCTGGCTCCGTCGGTGCGGTACGCGGGCCCCGGCGGCGACGCCGAGCTGCGCGGGCTCTACTTCGCGGACGCCGGGCAGCACCTGGAGCATCGCCTGTTCGTCGATCACGCGGAGCGGAACTGCCGCAGCCGGGTGAGCTACAAGGGCGCGCTGCAGGGCAAGGACGCGCACGCTGTCTGGATCGGGGACGTGGTCATCAGGGCCGCGGCGACCGGGACCGACACCTACGAGTACAACCGGAATCTTGTCCTTTCCGACGAGACCAGGGTCGACTCGGTGCCGAACCTGGAGATCCTGACCGGCGAGGTTGCGGGCGCCGGGCACGCGAGCGCCAGCGGACGGCTGGAAGACCAGCACCTGTTCTACCTGATGGCGCGGGGCATCCCGTTCCGTGAGGCCAGGAACCTGGTGATCCGCGGTTTCTTCGGTGAGCTCATCGGCACTATCGGCGTACCCGAGCTGCAGGAGCGGGTCACCGCGGCGATCGAGGCGGAGCTTGCATGAGCGACTTCCAGCGCGCCTGCGCACTGTCCGAGCTGCCACCCGAGGGCGCCGTGGGCGTTGAGGTGGCCGGCGTCCCGGTCGCGGTCGTCCGCACCGGCGACGAGGTGTTCGCGCTGCATGACGTCTGCTCGCACGAGGAGGTCCCGCTGTCGGAAGGCGAGGTCTACGACCACACGGTCGAGTGCTGGCTGCACGGCTCCTGCTTTGACCTGCGTACCGGCAAGCCGACCGGTCCGCCCGCGACCAGGCCGGTCGCGACCTACCCAGTAAGGATCGACGGCGACGACGTGCTCGTGGCCGTGCCCGGATAAGCACAGCTGATTCCTCAGATCAGGAGAGACTATTTATGTCCACCCTAGAGATCCGTGACCTGCACGCCAGTGTGACGGACGCTGCGGGGGAGAGCCGTGAGGTACTGCGCGGCGTCGACCTGACCATCTCGGCCGGCCAGACGCACGCGATCATGGGACCGAACGGATCGGGCAAGACGACGCTGGCCTACGCCATCGCCGGTCACCCGAAGTACACCGTCACGCAGGGCTCGGTCACGCTAGACGGCCAGGACGTGCTGAAGATGAGCGTCGACGCCAGGGCGCGGGCCGGGCTGTTCCTCGCCATGCAGTACCCGGTGGAGGTGCCCGGCGTCTCGGTGTCGAACTTCCTGCGGACCGCGATCACCGCCGTCCGCGGCGAGGCGCCGAAGATCCGCACCTTCGGCAAGGAGCTCAGGGAGGCGATGGAGCAGCTCCAGATGGACCCGGCCTTCGCCCAGCGCAATCTCAACGAGGGCTTCTCCGGCGGTGAGAAGAAGCGGCACGAGATCCTGCAGATGGAGCTCCTGAACCCGAAGATCGCGATCCTCGACGAGACCGACTCCGGGCTGGACATCGACGCCCTCCGCGTGGTCTCCGCGGGCATCAACCGGTTCCGCGAGGACGCCTCGCACGGCGTCCTGCTGATCACGCACTACACCCGGATCCTGCGGTATGTGCAGCCGGACTTCGTGCACGTGTTCGTGGCCGGCCGGATCGTCGAGGAAGGCGGCTCGGAGCTGGCGGATGAGCTGGAGACCAGTGGCTACGAGCGCTTCCTGAATTCGGGCGCGGCTGCGTGAGCGCCGCCGGCGAGGCAACGACGGCGACCGCCGGGTCGGCCGCCAGGACGACCTGGCGCGGACCCGGTGCGCTGGACGTCGAGGCCGTCCGAGCGGATTTCCCGATCCTGGGCCGCGCCGTCCGCGGCGGCAATCATCTGGTCTACCTGGACTCCGGTGCCACGTCGCAGAAGCCCCGCCAGGTGCTGGACGCCGAGCGCGACTTCTACACAACGCACAACGCAGCCGCCCACCGCGGTGCTCACCTGCTCGGCGAGGAAGCGACCGACGCCTATGAGGGCGCGCGCGCCCGGATTGCCGCATTCCTGTCCGCTGAGCCGGGCGAGATCGTGTTCACGAAGAGCGCGACCGAGGCAGTGAACCTGGTCGCCTACGCGATGAGCAACGCCGCGACGGCCGGGCCGGAGGCGGCCAGATTCGCACTCGGTCCTGGCGACGAGATCCTGGTCACCGAGGCCGAGCACCACGCGAACCTGGTGCCGTGGCAGCAGCTGTGCCAGCGCACCGGAGCCACGCTGCGCTGGTTCTCGGTCCTGCCCGACGGCCGGCTCGACCTGGCCGCCATGGACGAGCTGATCACCGGCCGCACGAAGCTGGTCGCGGTGACCCACCAGTCCAACGTCACCGGCGTCGTGCCGCCAGTCGCGCAGATTGCCGCGGCCGCGCATGCTCGCGGCGCCCTGGTGCTGGCTGACGGTGCGCAGTCGGTGCCGCATCAGCCCGTCGACGTGGCCGCGCTCGGCGCTGACTTCCTGGTGTTCTCCGGGCACAAGATGCTCGGCCCGTCGGGCATTGGCGTCCTGTGGGGCCGGCGGGAGCTGCTGGAGACCATGCCTCCGTTCATCTCCGGCGGCTCGATGATCGAAGTCGTGCGGATGGAGGGCTCGACCTTCCTGCCGCCACCAGACCGGTTCGAGGCGGGCGTGCCCGCGGCTGCGCAGGCGGTCGGGCTGGCGGCGGCCTGCGACTACCTGGACGCCCTGGGCATGGCAAACGTGGCCGCGCACGAGGAGGCGCTGACAGCGCACGCGCTGGAGGCCCTGTCGGGCATCGGCGGCCTGCGGGTCCTCGGCCCGCTGGACACCGATCATCGCGGCGGTGCCGTGTCGTTCGTCCTCGACGGCCTGCACCCGCATGACGCCGGGCAGGTGCTCGACGAGCTCGGCATTGCGGTCAGGACCGGTCATCACTGTGCCTGGCCGCTGCACCGGGCGCTCGGCGCCCAGTCGAGCACGCGGGCGACGTTCTACGTGTACAACACCCACGACGAGGTAGAGGCGCTCGCGGACGGCATCCGGCAGGCGCAGAAGTTCTTCGGGACCGCGTAACCGGATGCAGTCTCAGAAAGCGGCAATTCCGGAACAAAGGACCAGGTCATCGCTGTTGAAGGTGGCGTGATGGAACTTGAGTCGATGTACCAGGAGATCATCCTGGAGCACTACCGCAGGCCGCTGCATGCCGGGCTGCGGGAGCCGTTCGACGCCCAGGTACAGCACATCAATCCCACCTGCGGTGACGAGGTCACACTGCGCGTCACGCTGAAGGACGCCGGGGGCGAGCCTGCGGTCGCCGACGTCTCCTACGAGGCGCTGGGCTGCTCGATCAGCCAGGCGAGCGCGTCGGTGATGACCGACATGATCATCGGCAAGACGGTCGGCGAGGCGATGGCGATCAGCGAGGAGTTCCTCCGGCTGATGCAGTCGCGCGGCGAGGCCGACCCGGACGAGGACGTGCTGGGAGACGCCGTCGCATTCGAGGGCGTATCGAAGTACCCGGCCAGGATCAAGTGCGCGCTGCTCGGGTGGATGGCCTGGAAGGACGCCACCGCGAGGGCACTGGCCGAGCGGGGCGAGAGCGCGTACGTCGGGGCAGACAGAGACGAGGTACTTCCATGACGGACAACAGCGCGGATGTCGTGACCGAGCCCGCGGAGGCTGAGCCGCAGGCGGCGCGGCCAGCTGATGGCGGGGACGGCCTGAGCGGCGGGACTGACCAGGAGACCGAGGACCTGCTCGAGGCCCTGCGCGACGTCGTGGACCCGGAACTGGGCGTGAACGTGGTTGACCTGGGCCTGGTCTACGGCGTGACACTCGAGACCGACCAGACCGCGACCATCGACATGACGCTGACCAGCGCGGCCTGCCCGCTCACCGACGTGATCGAGGATCAGACCAGGGTGGCGCTGGACGGCCTGGTGCAGGACTTCCGGATCAACTGGGTCTGGCTGCCGCCGTGGGGCCCGGAGAAGATCACCGAGGACGGCCGCGAGCAGCTGCGCGCACTCGGCTTCAACGTCTACGCCGGCCCGCAGACTGATCCGCGCGCAGCCGAGTTGACCGGGCTGCGCCGGGTAGTTGCGGGGCCGTGAATCCCGCTGACTGGTTCCTGACCGCCGTCGAGCGCGGCAACCCCTCGACCCGGATCGACTCCCGGCATGCGGCCGGCACGGCCTGGTCGGCCGGGAACAGCGTGCAGCCGCTCATCCACGGCGCCACCTATTTCGGCGAGCTTGAAGCACGGGTGGCCGCGATGAAGGCCGGGGACCTGCTGCTGTTCACGGACTGGCGCGGCGATCCTGACCAGCGCCTGCGAACCACCGGGCCGGCCGTCGCCAGCGCGTTCTGCGCGGCAGCCAGCCGCGGCGTCCGGGTCGCCGGGCTAGTCTGGCGGTCGCACCTGGATACGTTCGCGTTCAGCGCCGACGAGAACCGGCATCTGGGCGAGGACATCGAGGCTGCTGGCGGTCAGTGCCTGCTGGACATGCGGGTCCGTCCGGGCGGCTCGCACCACATGAAGATGGTCGTGCTGAGGCATCCGGGCCGCCCGGAGCGGGACGTTGCGTTCGTCGGCGGCATCGACCTGTGTCACAGCCGCCGCGACGACAGCTCGCATGCGGGCGACCCGCAGGCGCAGCCGATGGCCCGCGTGTACGGGCAGCGCCCGCCGTGGCATGACGTCCAGGCGCTCATCCGCGGCCCCGCTGTCGGCGACGTGGAGACCGTCTTCCGCGAGCGCTGGGAGGACCCGTCGCCGCTGTCCCGCAATCCGGCGCACCGCATTCGCGACCTGCTCGGGCGCGAGCAGGTAAGGGCGCGGCCGCTGCCGCCGCAGCTGCCGGATCCGCAGCCGTGCGGCTCGCATCTCGTTCAGGTGCTGCGCACCTTCCCGTACCGGCGGCAGGGTTATGACTTCGCGCCGGAGGGAGAGCGCAGTATCGCCAGGGCCTATCTCAAGGCACTGCCGAGGGCGCGGTCCCTGGTCTTCCTCGAAGATCAGTACCTGTGGTCAGCCGAGATCATGGCCCCGCTGGCGAAGGCGCTCAGGCTGAATCGCGGCCTGCGGGTGATCGCGGTGCTGCCGAGGTTCCCCGACCAGGACGGCCGGCTGTCCACCCCGCTGAACCTGATCGGCCGGGCGGCGGCGCTGTCCGCCCTGCAGCAGGCCGGCGGCGACCGGGTGGCTGTCTACGGGCTCGAGAACTCGCAGAGCACGCCCGTCTACGTGCATGCCAAGGTCTGCATCGCCGATGACACCTGGGCGGTCATCGGGTCGGACAACTTCAACCGGCGGTCGTGGACGCATGATTCCGAGCTGAGCTGCGCGGTGCTGGACGACCCGGCAGCTCTCATGGGTGACCCTGGCACGGCTGGCGCCCCTGACGCTGCCCCGGGGTCGTTCGCCGGCTCGCTGCGCGAGTGGCTCGTGGCCGAGCACCTGGGCATTCCGCCGGGCGCGGCCGTGCCCGCCCTGCCCGAGGTGTTCGGGGAATTCCGGGCCGCCGCGGCGCGCCTGGACGGATGGCACGATGGCGGCCGCGCCGGCCAGCGGCCGCCCGGCCAGCTGCGCCGCTACCCGCAGCTGCGGATGTCGGCGTGGACCAGAGCCTGGACCCGGGTGCCGTACCGGCTGGTCTACGACCCGGACGGCAGGCCGCCGTCGATGCGGCGGGCAGGCCGTTTCTGACTGGCGGCTAGGCCGGCCGCGGCGGCCCGGCAGCGAGCCGCTCGCGGAACTGGTCGCGCGCCTCCCACCGGGTCTCCAGCCACCAGGTGCAGCCCGCGGCGGCCCACGGCGCGACGGCTGCCGCTGCGGCCGCGGCATCACCGGCCGGGGTCTCGCCGTCGGCGATGACGTCAAAACCGGCGGGCAGCCCCTGCCCGGTGAGCCACTGCCTGACCTCGGCGGCCTGCGCAGGGCCGGGCTCGCCGTCAGCCGGGGCGTACTGCGGGATGATGCCGTCGCAGCGCAGCACCCGGCGCATGGACCTGGGCGCGGGCCAGACTCCCACCACCCAGATGGGTATCCGGTCCTGAACTGGCCGGGCCGCGGACGAGAGGTCGAGCCTGCCGGTCTGGTAGTCGTAGTGCTGCCCGTGGTAGCTCCGGCCGCCCTCCCAGAGCATCCGGACGAGGTCGATGCCCTCGTCCAGCAGCTCGGCCCGCCCGCGCAGGTCGGTCACCTCGCCGGTGGCCGGCAGATCGGTGTCGACAGCCCCGACCCCCACCCCGAGAATGGCCCGTCCGCCAGAGAGCTGATCCAGCGTGGCGACCTGGCTGGCGACCTTCCACGGCCGCCGCCACGGCAGCGGCGTCAGCATCGTGCCGAGCCTGACCCGGCTGGTCCTGGCGGCCATCGCGGCGAGCATGCTCCAGGCGTCCGGCCCGTAGGCCGCCTCCCAGACGAAAACCCCGTCCCAGCCGGCATCCTCGGCCAGGAGTGCCAGCTCAAGCTGCTCGGTCGCCGTGCCCGCGGGCAGGACCGCGCCGAAGCGCATCTCGTTCCCCATGGCAGCGTCCTACCACAGCCCCCTGACAGCTCTGCCGTCCGTCGAGCCTGCGGGCCTTCTGGATCACGGCGTGGGCTGGATCGCCCAGGTCGTGCCGGTCCAGCTCTCCGCCAGCGGACTGGTGCCGCCGCTGGTCAGGCTCGTGCTCCCGACCGCGGTACAGACCGATGCCGAGGGGCAGGCGATGGCGTCCAGCGTTGCGCCGGTGTCCGGGTTGGTGGCGGACTGGACGGCCCAGGCAGTTCCGTTCCACACGTCGGTCTGCTGACCGGCCACGGCCATGCACAGTGACGCGGTCGGGCAGGACAGCCCGCCGATATAGGCGTAGTCAGGGTCGGTGAAACTGACGGTGCCGGGCAGTTGCGGGCTAGTCCACTTCGCCGGCCCACCGGTCCGCGAGCGCGATGTTGTAAAGACCGCCAGGGTCGTTCGAGGCGCCGATGACAGTGCAGCCCCTGGTCGACGAGCAGGACACCGGGCCGGTCGTGGTGAGCGTGACGCCCGGCGCGGGCGCGGGGGGCACACTGATCGCGGTCGCCTTCCAGCCGGCGCTCGCCGTCCAGCGCTCGGCAATGGGAGCCTGCACGTCGTCGAAGTCCGAGTTGTAGCCCGCGGCGATGCACCACTGTGCCGACGGGCACGCGACACCGGTCAGCGCGATGCCGCCGGCCGGGTAGAAGGTCGGCTCGCGCTCGCGGGTCCAGCGCTTGTCATTCCAGCGTTCCGCCACCGGGAGGCTGTAATAGTCGCCGGTCTGCCAGTTGGTGCCGCCGACGGCGGTGCAGGCGTTGTACGCACTGCATGAGACCGCGGTTAGGAGTCCGGCCCCGGCATCCAGCACCAGACTCCAGCTCGTGCCGTTCCAGCGCGCGGCCAGCAGCGTCGTGTTTGTCGCGCCCCTGGCGGTGTAGTCCCCGACGACGATGCAGTACCTGGCGGACGTGCACTGGATGCCAGACAGCTCGACGTCGACAGCCTTGGGTGGCTGCGGGAAGGGCAGGTCTGCCCAGGACTGGCCATTCCACGACATCGCCAGTGGCGCGGCGCTGACGTAGACCCGGCCGGTCTCACCGACAGCCATGCAGAAGCCGGCCCTCGGGCACGAGACCGCGGTCAGATTGGCCGTCGGCGCCGGGGCCGCGCCTGCCGGCGTGCTCGCAACCACCATGCCGATGGCGGCGACCGCCAGCGCGATGGCGGCAGGAAAGCATCTTCTGAGCACGTGCATGTGCGTCACCCGGTTTCGTCACCTGGACTATAGACGCCGGGGCGGCAACTGCGGTTGGCCTGCTCTGGCCGGTTATCTCAGCGCGGGGGCCGACCCCGGCCGCCGGGCCTGACCGGGCGGATTCCGCCGGTCCGTCACTGTCCCTGGCGCCCGTGGGCTACCATGGGAAGATCATGACTCGCGGCCTGCTTCTTCTGCGCCGCGGCGAGGCCCGGTAACCACCCCGGTCGGCCCCTCGCCGCGGGTCGTTCTGCTGCGCCGACCGATCCTCGTCCGGTTCGCGCCTCCAGGGATCACCCCGGAGCGACAGTCCTCAGGAGCAGAGCATCGTCATGAGTAACCCATCACTGCAGCGTCCTTCCGGTATGCCGTGTCATCGGTACCGCGCGTTCCCGGCAGTAGACCTGCCGGACCGCACCTGGCCATCCCGCAGCATCACCGCCGCGCCCCGCTGGCTGTCCACTGACCTCAGGGACGGCAACCAGGCGCTGATCGATCCCATGAACGCGGCCCGCAAGCAGGCGATGTTCGACCTGCTCGTCCGGATGGGCTACAAGGAGATCGAGGTCGGCTTCCCGGCCGCGAGCCAGACCGACTTCGACTTCATCCGCAGCCTGATCGAGGGCGACGTCATCCCCGGTGACGTTCGCATCTCGGTCCTCACCCAGGCGCGGGACGAGCTCATCGACCGGACCGTCCAGTCGCTCGCCGGGGCGAGGATGGCGACGGTGCACATGTACAACGCGGCCGCGCCGCTGTTCCGCAGCGTCGTGTTCGGGTGGGCGGGCGATGGCCGCGAGGAATGCAAGGCGGTCGCGGTCGACGGCACCCGCGCTGTCGTGAAGTACGCCGAGCAGTACCTGGCCGGCACCGACTTCGGCTATGAGTACTCGCCGGAGATCTTCATGGACACCGAGCTGGACTTCTCGCTTGAGATCTGCGAGGCGGTCATGGACGTCTGGCAGCCGGGGCCGGGCCGCGAGATCGTGCTGAACCTGCCGTGCACCGTGGAGCGGTCCACGCCGAACGTCTATGCCGACCAGATCGAGTGGGTCAGCCGGAACCTGTCCCGGCGCGAGCACATCGCCCTGTCGGTACACACGCACAACGACCGCGGCACCGCGACCGCGGACGCCGAGCTGGCCGTGCTGGCGGGGGCCGAGCGAGTCGAAGGCTGCCTGTTCGGCAACGGCGAGCGCTCCGGCAACGTGGACCTGATCACCCTCGGCCTCAACCTGTACAGCCAGGGCATCGACCCGATGATCGACTTCAGCGACATCGACGAGATCCGGCGAACAGCCGAGTACTGCAACGGTATCGGCGTGCACGAGCGTCACCCGTACGCCGGCGACCTGGTGTACACGTCGTTCTCCGGCTCGCACCAGGACGCGATCAAGAAGGGCTTCGACGACCTGGACCGGCAGGCGGCGGAGGCCGGGAAGCCGGTGAGCGAGCTGCCCTGGCACATGCCGTACCTGCCGATCGACCCCAAGGACGTCGGCCGGACTTACGAGGCCGTCATCCGGGTGAACTCGCAGTCGGGCAAGGGCGGCGTCGCCTACATCATGAAGGCCGACCACCACCTGGACCTGCCGCGCCGGCTGCAGATCGAGTTCAGCCAGGTCATCCAGCGGCATACCGACTCTGAGGGCGGCGAGGTCGAGCCCGCCCGGATGTGGGACATCTTCGCCGGGGAGTACCTGGAGCCGGGCCCGTTCCAGCTCGTCAGCTACACCTCGGCCAGCGAGGGCGGCACGGAGCGGGTCGACTGCACAGTGCGCGCCTACGGGACGCAGTACGAGCTCACCGGCATCGGCAACGGGCCGATCGCGGCGTTCTGCGCCGCCGTCTCCGAAGTCGACCTCGGGCTCGGCGGCGTCAGCGTCCGGGTGCTTGACTACGCCGAGCACGCCCTCACCTCCGGGCGCGATGCCGAGGCGGCCGCCTATCTGGAGATCGAGGTCGGCGACCAGGTGCTGTGGGGCGTCGGGGTCAGCTCGTCGATCGTCCGCGCGTCGGTCACGGGCGTCATCAGCGCACTCAACCGGGCCGCCCGAGCGCAGGCTCAGCAGTGATCCGGGCATTGACGTTCCTGTAGCCGGACGGTAGCCGGGCAGTTACTTTAAGTATCTGCCCAGCTACCGTCGAGCAAGGACCCAGCCAATGCGTCACACACCGCGCCTCAGCCTGACCGTGAGCGCACTGCTCGCCGTGTCCGCCGCCGCGGCCGGATGCAGCAGCGCCGGGGCGACTCAGGCGAAGGCCCGCTTCGGGACCGAGACCTTCGTGCTCGCCACCACGTCGGCCGCGGTGAACCCGGACTACGGCCTGCGGGCGTCGGGCCTGTTCGCAGGCGCGGGCACGATGCCCGGCATCGGCTCGGGGGAGAACTCGTCCGTGGCGAAGCTGCCCGGCGGGACATTCATCGTGTCCCATCCGGCCAGCGACGAGAAGGTCACCAGCCAGTCCGTGAACCCGCACACCTGCGTCGCGGTGCTACGGCAGTCCGGCACGTACTCGATCGGTCACGGCACCGGCACGTTCGCGGGCATGACCGGCTACGGCACGGACACGGGCACGATCACCGCCAGGCTGCCGCGGCGGGCCGGCGGCAGCTGCGACACCAGTACCAGCGCGCGGCCTGTCGCGGGCAGCGTGCACGCGGTCATCACCATGACCGGCCGGGTGCTCATCCCGCCGCGCACGGCCGCCTAGCCGCCCACGGCAGGGTAGCCGTGCGCGGGCAGCTAGTCGCGCCGGTAGAACGGCGTAGCGAAGGCGGCGATCCACTCGTCGATGCGGTCCGGCGCGGCCTCGCCGGGGAACGTGACGTCCATCGGGAAGCCGGCGTCCTGCGGCGCTGCCTGCCACGCCGCCCGCTCGATCGCGCCGGCGACGATGTCCCGCACGGCGGCGTCGGCCGGGTCATCGAGTGTGACCGAGATGAGCAGGCCCTCGCCGGCGAACTGCACCGACAGCCAGGCGGCGCTGGCGTCGCGCACGGCGGCAATCTGGATGAGCCCGGCCGCGATGTCAGCCAGCAGCCCGTCCGGCCGGACCGGCAGCGGTCCGACGGTGATCCGGTCCAGGTCGCTCCCGGTGTTCTCGGCGGCCAGGTACGAGACACCCTGCGGGTACACCGGGACGCTCTGGCTGGCGCCCGCGTTGAGCGCGATGCCGACGCTCGGCGGCAGCAGCCGCGCCAGGTCGGCGGCCCGCACGACAGCGTGCGGCACGACCGGCCGCGGCTCCCCGGCCCGGCCGGTACTCTCATCGTCTGCGCCGCTTGCGGCGGGCGGGGCCGTCAGCTCGGCCAGCAGCTCGGCCGAGGAGTAGGCGGGCACGAAGTCGCTGCCGAGATAGGACACCGTCGGCAGGGTCACCGAGGTGCCGGTGATCACCGGGCTGCCGTCGTCGGGCAGCGGCAGCCACAGGCGTTCCGTTCTCAGCACATCGAGCAGGTCCCCGATGCGGCTCGCGTCGGCGATGGCGTCCGCGAGCGCGCGCTCCACCGCACCGCGAGCCGGTGAGCCGTCTGCGGCCGGGCCGCCGGCGGCCGTGGCTTCGCTGGCCGGGTCCGCTCCCGGGTCGCTGCCGGGGTCGCTACCGGGGTCGCTGGCAGGACGTGCCGCTGGCGGCGCCGGCGTGGCAGTGTTGCTGTCGGTAGCAATGCTCATATCACGTCCTCGAGAGGGGCCAGGGCCGGCAAGGATGCACGGACCCGGCTCCCCGCACGGCGGGGCGGGCGTTAGCTGGCCGTAAGTTCACCTTGACGGATAGTAAGCGCTGGAGGGCGGTGCGTAATGGAAAACAGCACACGCGCTACCCAGCGCTGGCTCGATGTCGGCCCGGAGCGGATCGAGGGCTGGCTGAACTCGTTCGCCAGCCGTCATGGCGCCACCAGCATCACTATCGGGAACGAGCGCGATGTCGTTACCGTCTCGGCCGCGGACGGCAGCGTGGCGGACTGCCATGTCCCGTTCCCGCCGCTGCCGCCCGGCGCGCGCGGCGCCGGGCCTGAGCTTGCCGCGCACGCCGCGGCGGACCGGACAGTCGCGGTGCTGCTGGTGCGCCTGGGCGGCTACGCGGCCGGGGTGTTCACCGGGGCCCAGCCGAAGCTGGTGGCCTCGAAGGTCGGCAGCCGCCTGGTGCACGGCCGCAGCGCTGCCGGTGGCACGTCACAGCACCGGTTCGCCCGCCGCCGGGAGAAGCAGGCGCGCGAGGCGCTGGAGGCCGCGGCCGACAATGCGGTCGCGGTCTTCGGCGGATTCACCGGCCGGATCGACGCCGTCGTACTCGGCGGGGACAAGCGCTCGATGGCGGCGCTGCGGGAGGACGCCCGGCTGCGGCCGTACTTCGACCTGGCCGTCGGCCGGTTCCTGACCGTGCCCGACCCGCGCATGGTCGTGCTGCAGGGCACCCCACGGCAGTTCCGTGCCATCCGCGTCCTGCTGAGCGAGACTGCCGCCGCGCCGGAGCGGCCGCAGTAACGGACCCCTGCGCAGGTCAGCGCGGGTTTTTGCTGATCAGCGGCGGGAAACCCGGTCGCCGGCAGCAGGCGGCCTGCCGTAAACTGGCAGGCATGCAACCGCTCCTGACCTGAAGCCGTGCCCCCTATCAGGGGTGAAGTCTGCCCGCAGGCAGCCTTCGAGGTGATGGGCGTCCGATCCGGTCCCGGTCAGATGGAGCGAATTTCTCATGATGTCGGCACGTGATGTCGAGCTGCGCGCGGGCGCGCGACTGCTGCTCGACGGCGCCACCTTTCAGGTCGCCGCGGGCGACAAGATCGGCCTCGTCGGCCGTAACGGCGCGGGCAAGACGACGCTTGCCCGCGTGCTTGCGGGGGAGGGCCAGCCGGCTGGCGGGCAGGTCACGACCGGCGGCTCCGTCGGCTACCTGCCCCAGGACACCATGGTCGGCGACCTTGAGGCGCTCGGGCTTGACCGCATCCTGTCAGCCCGCGGCCTCGACTCGCTGCTGGCGGGCCTGCGCGAGGCGGAACTCCAGATGGCCGACCCTAACCCGGCCAGGCGCGACGCGGGCGTCCGCCGGTACGGGCACCTGGAGGAGCGGCTGACCGTGCTCGGCGGCTACGCGGCCGAGTCTGAGGCGGCCTCGCTGGCAGCCAGCCTCGGCCTGCCGCAGAAGGTGCTGAAGCAGCCGCTGCGGACGCTGTCCGGCGGGCAGCGGCGGCGGATCGAGCTCGCCCGGATCCTGTTCGGCGGCTCGGACACGCTGCTGCTGGACGAGCCGACCAACCACCTGGACGCGGACTCGGTCAGCTGGCTGCGCGAGCACCTGCGGACCTTCCGCGGCGGCCTGGTGGTGATCAGCCACGACACCAGCCTGCTCGAGGCCGTGGTCAACAAGGTGTTTCACCTGGATGCGGACCGCAGCGTGCTCGACATCTACAACCTGGGCTGGAAGGCCTACCTGGACCAGCGCGAGACCGACGCCCGGCGCCGCCGCCGCGAGCGGATGAACGCCGAGCGGCAGGCCGTTGCGCTGCACTCGCAGGCTGACAAGATGCGGGCCAAGGCAACCAAGGCAAAGGCCGCGCAGAACATGCAGAAGCGGGCCGAGCGGCTGCTCGCCGGCGTCAGCGCCGACCGGGCCCCGGAGCGCGTGGCCAGGCTGCGCTTCCCGGTGCCCGCGCACTGCGGCAAGACGCCGCTGAGCGCGCAGCAGCTGTCGAAGTCCTACGGCTCGCTGGAGGTCTTCACCGATGTCGACGTCGCCGTGGATAAGGGGTCGCGAGTCGTGGTGCTCGGCCTCAACGGGGCAGGCAAGACAACGCTGCTGCGGCTGCTGGCCGGAGTCGAGGATCCGGATACCGGCGAGGTCATGCCCGGCCACGGGCTCCGGCTCGGCTACTACGCGCAGGAGCACGAGACTCTCGACACCGCGCGCACGATCCTGGAGAACATGCGGTCGGCTGCGCCTGACCTGGCCGAGAGCGAGCACCGCAGGATTCTCGGCTCGTTCCTGTTCACCGGCGATGACGTGCTCAAGCCGGTGCGGGTGCTGTCCGGCGGGGAGAAGACCAGGCTGGCGCTCGCGCTGCTGGTGGTCTCGGGCGCGAACGTGCTGCTGCTCGACGAGCCGACCAACAACCTGGATCCGGGCAGCCGCGCCGAGATCCTCGCCGCGCTGCGGACGTACCAGGGCGCCATCGTGCTCGTGACGCACGACGAGGGCGCCGTCGACGCGCTGCAGCCCGAGCGGGTCGTCCTGCTGCCCGACGGGGTGGAGGACGCCTGGAGCGCGGAGCTGGCTGATCTGGTGGCGCTGGCCTGAGCCGGGCATCCCGGCCCGCCTGAGCCGCAAATTGTTGATCTTTTCGGGGTCGTCCGGGTAGCCGATCGCGAGCTAATGGGTGATCATGGCGAGATACGGTAACGCAGCGGTCACTTCAGCTCCCGGGAGGTTCGCGTGACCGAGACTCTAAAGAAGGGCACCAGGGTCACCGGTGCCGATCGGACGAAGCTCGCTGGCGACCTGAAGAAGCGCTACAGCGCCGGCGAGAGCATCCGGTCGCTGGCCGCCTCGACCGGCCGGTCGTATGGCTTCATTCACCGCATACTCAGCGAGAGCGGCGTATCGCTGCGCGGCCGCGGCGGCGCGACCAGGGGCAAGGCGAAGGCCAAGAGCTGAGCCGGGCCGCCTGGCGGCCACCCGTGACGATGCCTGCCAGAATGGGGAGCTGTGTCTGCTGACCTCGCCGACCTGACCGGCACCGGGCTGGAGCTGACCATCGACGGCAGCGTCGCGACCGTGACGCTGTCGCGGCCGGAGCGCCGCAACGCGATGACGCCGGGGATGTGGCGCGGCCTCGCGCGGGCCGGCGCGGCGCTGCCTGACGACATCCGCGTCGTTGTGATCAGGGGCGCCGGCCCGTCTTTCTGTGCCGGAATTGACCTGCGCATGTTCACGGCCGAGGGCGTGCCTGGGGAGGAGCGCAATCCGAGCGCCGCCGATCCCGGCTTCGGTGACTCGATCGCGGGCTTCCAGGCTGGCTACACCTGGCTGCGCAATCCGTCGTTCGTTTCCATCGCCGCGGTCCAGGGGCATGCCATCGGCGCCGGCTTCCAGCTCGCGCTGTCCTGTGACCTGCGGGTCATCGCCGACAATGCGAGCTTCTGCATGAAGGAGCCCGCGCTCGGCCTCGTGCCCGACCTCACCGGAACCAAGCCGCTGGTCGACATCGTCGGGCTGCCGAGGGCAATCGAGCTGTGCCTGACCGCGAGGACGATCGCCGCCGACGAGGCCGCGGCCCTGCGGCTGGCCGAGCTGGTCGTGCCGCCCGGCGAGCTGGACAGCGCGGTCAGCGATCTGGTGGCGGCCCTGCTGTCGACGGACGCGGCCGCCGCGCGGGCAACTAAGGCACTGCTCGCGCAGGCGCCGGGGAACACGCTGGAGCAGCAGGCGGCCGCCGAGCGCAGCGCTCAGGCGGCGCTGCTGGCCGCCCGCCAGGCGCGCTGAGCGCGCCCGCCCGCGCCCGGCCCGGTTCGCCCTCAGCAAAGCCGGGATGATCAGGGCTAACTGCTAGGTTCACCCGTCATGAGCATGCAGACCCAGTGGCACGCCATGCGCGGGTTCACCCGTGATCCGTCGGTGACCAAGCAGCGGCTGAAACCGGGCACCGTGCGCCGGATTGTCGGCTACGCCCGGCCGTACCGGCTGGACCTGGCGATCTTCCTGATCGCGGCGGCCCTGGACGCGGTGGTCACCGTGCTGTACCCGGTGCTGCTGGGCATCGTCATCGACAAGGGCATCCTGCCCAAGGACAGCCGCGTCGTGCTGACCATCGCGGCGATCGTCGCCGGGCTGGCGATCTTCGATGCCTTCCTCGGGGTCGTGCAGCGCTACTTCACCTCGCGGGTCGGCGAGGGTCTCATCTACGACCTGCGGACTCAGGTCTTCGAGCACGTGCAGCGGCAGCCGATCGCGTTCTTCACCAGGGCGCAGACCGGCTCGCTGGTCAGCCGCCTGAACAGCGACGTGATCGGGGCCCAGCAGGCACTGACCTCGACCCTGTCGTCAGTGGTCTCGAGCGTGCTGCAGCTCGTGCTGGTGCTCGCCGCGATGTTCTTCTACTCCTGGCTGGTCACCGTCGTCGCGCTGGTGCTGATTCCTGTCTTCCTGTATCCGGCCCGCCGGGTCGGGCGCAGGCTGCAGCGGCTGACCAGGGAATCGATGCAGCTGGACGCCCAGATGGGCTCGACTATGACCGAGCGGTTCAATGTCGCCGGCGCGATGCTGTCCAAGCTGTACGGCCGGCCGGCCGACGAGCTTGACCTGTTCTCCGGGCGCGCCTCGCGGGTGCGCGACATTGGCGTGCTCACGGCGCTGTGGGGCAGCGCGCTGGTCACCGGTCTCGGCCTGCTGGCCACCCTGTCAACGTCGGTCGTGTACGGACTCGGCGGCGAGCTGGTGATCCGCGGCACACTCCAGATCGGCGGCCTGGTGGCGCTGGCCACCCTGCTGACCCGGCTGTACGGGCCGATTACGTCGCTGTCGAACGTCCAGGTCAACTACATGACGGCCCTGGTGAGCTTCGACCGTGTCTTCGAGGTACTCGACCTCAGGCCGCTGATCGACGAGCGCCCGGGCGCGCAGCCGCTCGCCGCAGCGGCCGGCGGCGACGGCCCGGCCCGGAGCGGCGTGGCGCCGGCGGTGGAGTTCGATCACGTGAGCTTCCGGTACCCGGCCGCGAGCGAGGTCTCGCTCGCCTCGCTCGAGTCAATCGCGCTGCCGGCGCCGGAGCGGGCCGGGCCGGGCACCCAGGCACTGACCGACGTCAGTTTCACCGCCCCGGCCGGGAGGCTGAGCGCCCTTGTCGGGCCGTCTGGTGCCGGCAAGACCACGATTACGCACCTGGTGTCCCGGATGTATGACCCGACCAGCGGCGTCGTCCGGATCGGCGGCTCGGACCTGCGAGACGTCACCCTTGCCTCGGTGCACGATGTCGTCGGCGTGGTCACTCAGGACGCGCACCTGTACCATGACACGATCAGGGCCAACCTGCTGTACGCGCGGCCAGCTGCCTCCGAGCACGAGCTGGTGCTGGCGTGCCAGGCAGCCCAGATCTGGGACCTGGTGTCCGCGCTGCCGGACGGCCTGGACACGGTCGTGGGCGACCGCGGCTACCGGCTGTCCGGCGGTGAGAAGCAGCGGATCGCCATCGCCCGGCTGCTGCTGAAGGCCCCGTCAGTCGTCGTCCTGGACGAGGCGACCGCGCACCTCGACTCGGAGTCCGAGGCCGCCGTTCAGCGCGCCCTGAAGACTGCCCTGGCCGGCCGGACCTCGCTGGTGATCGCGCACCGGCTGTCTACCATCAGGGAGGCTGACCAGATCCTGGTCATTGACGGCGGCCGGGTGGCCGAGCGCGGCCGCCACGCCGATCTGCTGGTGGCCGGCGGGCTGTACGCCGATCTGTACCAGACTCAGTTCGCCCGGCAGGAGAGCGCGGTGCCGGCACCGGACGACGCGGTAGCGAGCCGATGATCTTCATGGGGGCCTGGCTGGTGCCGCTCTGGCAGCACCGGACAGGCCCCCATGGGCGCTGCCGGTCAGTCTAAGTAGCCGACCCGGCGCAGGTCCGGCCCGGCGACGGACTCGACTTCGGCGATCTGGGAGGTGGTGAGCTGGCGCCGCCAGCTGCCTGCCTCGGGACTCGGCAGGCCCTCGCGTCCCGGCCGCACCTCGATCCGGCTGACCGGGTCGCCGACGAACGCGGACACGGCTGCCGCGGTCTCGGCCGGCCGCTCCAGCATGGTCTCGTACCGCAGGGTGGTGAGCTGCTCGGCAGACAGCGACGCGCGCAGCCTGGCCATGGCCCGCACTGACCCGCGCCATCGCATCGCGCATTTGCCCGCCGGGTTCAGGTCCGGCCACCTCGCCAGGTCATGCTCAGTCTCGATGCCGAAGAACGGGTTCGGGAACTCGGTCTCCACGTTGGCGATGCCGGGCCGGAACCACGCCAGCGCCTGCGGGTCGGCGAGCATTGCCGCGACCACGTCGCGGCCGTCCCTGACGGTCTGCACCAGCCGAGCGTCACCGAAGGCATCGAGCAGCGCGTCCGCGCAGTACATCAGGTCCGGGCTGGCGTCACCGTAGCGGGTGATCTCGCGCTCCTCAACGCAGCACGAGGGCCCGCTGACGTGCCCGGCGTCCCGGCAGAACGGGGAGCAAGTCAGACAGCCGTGCGAGGTCACCTGCCAGGCCTGGGCGAAGGCGTCCCGCAGCACCGTGGCGACCGCCTCGCCGCGGCCGCGCGGGATCGACGGACTGCGGGCGAAGGCGTAGACGACGCTCTGCACGGCCTCCTGGCCGATCGTGACGTGGAAGCCCGCCGACTGCTTCAGCGCGCGCCCGAGCAGGTCCGCGCCCGAATGCGGGGCGCCGATCACGAAGACCGGCTGGCGGACCTTACGGCCGTTTACGACCAGAATGTGCGGACGTGGTGGCATGACTACCCATCAGTGTGGCATTGCCCGTGCCGAGCGCGGGCCAGCCACGGTGAAGGCGGCCGGGACCGGCCGGCGGCCCGCCAGCGCCGGGCTGCCAGCCCTGCTCAGGACGGGCGCCTGGCGGCTGACCGGCGCCGCCCGCCGGTGCGCCGGCAGTGGTGCCCGGCGTGGTTCTCGAGGTTCAGGGCAGCCTGGATCAGCGGCACGTGGCTGAATGCCTGCGGCGTGTTCCCGACCTGGCGGCCGTACCGGGGGTCGTACTCCTCGCTCAGCAGGCCGAGATCGTTGCGCAGGCTGAGCAGGCGCTCGAAGATAGCCGTCGCCTCGTCCTGCTCGCCGATCATGTTCAGCGCGTTGACGAGCCAGAAGCTGCAGGCCAGGAACGCGCCCTCGGCGCCGGGCAGGCCGTCGACATCGGCCCGGCCGACGCCGTTGGCGGCCTTGGCGGGCTGGGTGTAGCGAAGCACCAGGCCGTCCCGCATCAGCTCGCGCTTGATCACCCGGACGGTGGACACGACCCGCGGGTCGTCGGCCGGCAGGAAGCCGACCTCGGGAATGAGCAGTACCGAGGCGTCGAGCTCCTTGCTGCCGTAGTACTGGGTGAAGGCACCGCGCTCGCTGTCGTAGCCCTGGTCCAGCACCTGCGCGTGGATCTCCTCCCGGATTGACGTCCACCGCTGCAGCGGGCCCGGATTGCCCTGCTCCACCAGGTGGATGGCGCGGTCGAACGCGACCCAGGCCATCACCTTGGAGTGCACGAAATGCCGCCGCGGCCCGCGGACCTCCCAGATGCCCTCGTCCGGCTCGTGCCAGTGCTTCTCCAGGAAGTCCAGCAGCTGGCGCTGCAGGCTCCAGGTGTGCTTGTCGAAGTCGAGCCCGGCCTGGCGGCCTAGCGTCAGCGCGTCGGTGACCTCGCCGTAGACGTCCAGCTGGCGCTGGTCGACGGCCGCGTTGCCGATCCGCACAGGCGCGGACCGCTCGTACCCGGGCAGCCAGCTCACCTCCCACTCGGCCAGCCGCCGCTCGCCCGCCACCCCGTACATGATCTGGACGTCTTTCGGATCACCGGCGATCGCCCGGCCGAGCCACTGCCGCCAGCTGTCGGCCTCCGCGGTGTAGCCGGTGCGCAGCAGTGCCTCCAGCGTGATCGTGGCATCGCGCAGCCAGCAGTACCGGTAGTCCCAGTTCCGCACGCCGCCGATGTCCTCCGGCAGCGAGGTCGTGGGCGCGGCCACGATCCCGCCGGTCGGTGCGTAAGTGAGCGCCTTGAGCGTGATCAGCGAGCGCATGACCGCGTCCCGGTACGGCCCGGAGTAGGTGCACCGCGAGGACCAGTCCGCCCAGAAGGCGCGGGTGGATTCCAGTGACACCTCCGCGATCACGCACGGATCAGCGTCCAGGTGCGATTGCTTCCAGGCCAGCGCGAAGAACTCGCGCTGGCCAGCCGTTACGTCGAAGGTTGCCTGGTGAGCCATGTTCTGGCCCTGGCTGCGGACCGAGCCGTGAAAGCACACCGAGTCCGGCCCGGCAATCGCGCGGATGTCGTTGCCGTGCCGCATGACCCAGGGGACGACCCTGCCGTAGCCGAATCTGAGCCGGAGCACCGACTCCATCTCGACCGTGCCGCTGATGCCCTCGATCATTCTGACCAGGATCGGATCCCCGTGATCACGCGGCGGCATGAAGTCCGTCACCTTCACGACGCCGCTGAACGTGGTCCAGGTCGTCTCCAGGATCAGCGAATCGCCCTGGTACTGCCGCTGGACCTCGCCCCGCCGGGAGACCGGGCCGTCACTGACCGTCGGGCAGAGCCGCCACTGGCCGTTGCGCTCGTCGCCCAGCAGGGCCGCGAAGCAGGCGTCGGAGTCGAATCTGGGCAGGCAGAGCCAGTCAACCGAGCCTTCCCGGCTCACCAGAGCGGCCGACTGCATGTCGCCGATCAGGGCGTAATCCTCGATCAGGCTCGTCATTGAAGCCTCCATGTCCGGGCGCGGCGCGGCCGCTGGCTGCCGGAGCCGCCGACCGCGTTGCTTCGACCCTAAGCGTGACACGCTGCGAGTCCATCTGGCGCCTGGTCGTAGAGTGGCGGCGTGCACGGGCGAATGGCGGTCTCAGCCGGCCGGAAAGGGCGATCTCGCGGCCTGACGGCCGCGGCAGGGCTGGCCGCCGGAATGATCGCCCTGGTCGGCGTCAGCGGCTGCGCGAAGATGGACGCGGCCATGGACAAGCAGTGGATGGTCGTCGACTTCAATCCCGGCACGACAGTCGCCACCGCGCTGCAGGTCCGGGCTGCCTGCTCGCACGTTCAGGACACCCCGCCGATGGCGCTGCCGCCCAAGCGCTCGGTGATCAACATTATGTACGGCGTCCGGTACGACACCACGAACTCAAGCCCGGCGAACCTGGCTCAGCTGCAGACGTGCCTGCAGAAGTTCCCGTCCGTCCAGGGCGTGGATCCCGAGGATGTCGGCGACGAGGGCAGCTGATCCCGGACGGCCCGGCTGCCCGCCCGGTAGGCCCGCCCGGACGCGCAAGCATGTTCCGCTGAGGGAATTTCTCGGCGCGTTCCCGGACTCTGGAAATCTCTCCGACCTGCGGTTAAGCGCAACGGCCCGGGCCAGAGGCCGGGCAGGCCACGGCGGAGATCGCACGATGCTCTAGCTAATTCCCGTAGATATTGTAGACTTCCGATCGGTTAAACCCAAGTTAAGTGATCGGAAAAGGTGGACGATGAGGAAAGTACTCGCCGGGCTTGCCGCTGTCGGCGTTGCGGTGCTGGCAGCGGGCTGCAGCTCGTCAGCTGCCAGCTCTGGCTCGAGCACCGCGGCGGAGCCGGTTGTGCTGCGCCTTGGCTTCCTGGAGAACATCACGCACTCCAGCGCGCTGGTCGGGATCAAGGAAGGCTTCTTCACCAAGAACCTCGGCAAGAACGTGACACTCAAGCTGTATCCGTTCAGTACCGGGACCGAGGAGGCGACGGCGCTGCTGGCAGGTCAGCTGGATGCCGCCTACGTCGGCCCGAACCCGGCTATCAAGGCCTGGCAGACCTCAGGCGGCAGGCTCATCAGGGTGATCTCCGGCGCGGCGTCCGGCGGCGCCGAGCTGGTCGTCAAGAAGGGCATCACCAAGGCCTCGCAGCTCAAGGGCCAGAAGCTGGCATCGCCATCGCTGGGTAACACCCAGGACGTGTCGATGCGGTACTGGCTGAAGGGCCAGGGGCTGACCACGACCTCGACCGGTGGCGGTGACGTTCCGATCACGCCGATCACGCCCAACTCGGACGCCGTGCTGGCGTTCGAGTCCGGCTCGATCGCGGGCGGCTGGGAGCCGGCGCCCTACGACGCCGAGATGGTCGCCGACGGCGGTCACGTGCTGGTGAACGAGGCAAGCCTGTGGCCGAACGGGCAGTTCGTCACCACCGAGCTGGTGGCCACGCAGAGCTTCATCTCGCAGAACCCGACAGTCGTCAGCGACCTGCTCAAGGGCCAGATTGAGGCTAACTCCTTCATCGCCAGCAACAAGTCGGCGGCGGAGACGGCAGCCAACGCCGAGCTGGCGACGCTGAGCGGCAAGAGCCTCAAGACGCCCATCCTGCAGGCCGCGTTCGCCCAGGTCGCCTTCACCAACGACCCCATCGCGTCGTCGCTGATCACGGACGCGTCGCACGCGGTGGCGGTCGGCCTGCTGAGCCCGGTGAAGAACCTGTCGGCGATCTACGACCTCGGGCCGCTGAACAAGCTGCTTGCCGCTGACGGGCAGTCACAGGTCAGCTCGTGAGCAACGCGGATTACCCGGCAGCGCCCCCAGGGATGTCCCTGGGGGCGCCCGCCGTGTCCGGGTCCGGGTCCGGGGTCGCGACCGGTGCCGAGGGTGCCGCGATCCGGCTGACCGGCGTGTCCAAGGTCTACGGAACCGGCGGCCGGGCCGTGCACGCGCTCGACGACGTGTCGCTGACCGTGCACGACGGAGAGTTCGTCTGCCTGATCGGCGCTTCCGGCTGCGGCAAGAGCACGCTGCTCAACCTCGTGGCCGGGCTCGACCAGCCGACGACGGGCCAGGTCGATACCAGCGGCCGCAAGGTCGGCCTGATGTTCCAGGAGCCGGCCCTGTTCCCGTGGCTCACGGCCGCCAGGAACATCGAGCTGGCGCTGCAGGCACGCGGAGTGCCGCGGGCGGCACGGCGGGCGGAGACCGAGGACCTGCTGGAGACGGTCCGGCTCCGGGGTTTCGGCGGCAAGCGGCCGCACGAGCTGTCCGGCGGCATGCGCCAGCGGGTCGCGATGGCCCGTGCCCTGGGCCAGAACGCCGACGTGCTGCTGATGGACGAGCCGTTCGGCGCGCTGGACGCGATGACACGTGACCTGCTGCACGACGAGCTGGAGCGGATCTGCGCGGAGCGGACGCTGACGGTGCTGTTCGTCACGCACAACGTGCGGGAGGCGGCCCGGCTCGGCGACCGGGTGATCCTGCTGAGCAGCCGGCCCGGCCGGGTTATCGACGAGTACAGCCTGCCCCGGTCAGGTCACCGCCGGATCGACTCGCCCGAGGTGTCGGAGGTGGCGGCCCGGCTGACCGACCGGCTGCGCGAGGAGATGGGGCGGCATGGTCACTGATCAGGCACTGCGCGGGCTTGACAACCTAGAGCTGGAGCCGGCTCCCGGCACGCGTGATCCGGGCCGGCTTGCCCGCAAGGCCTGGGCGGCCCTCTGGCCCAAGGTGCTGGCGATTGCGCTCATCCTGGTCGTCTGGGAGGCCGTCACCCTCACCGGGTGGAAGCACTATGTACTCAAGGGCCCGGGACCGGTGTTCTCGAACCTCTGGAACGAGATGCTGCACGGCAGCCCGTCCCTGTGGAGCATCATCGGGTTCACGCTGGAGACCGCAATCGTCGGCTATGCGGCGGCGCTGGTCATCGGCTCGGTAATCGGGCTGCTGGTCGCCAGGATCTCGCCGCTGCGCGCGGCGGTCGGATCGATCATCACCGGCCTGCAGACCATGCCGTCCATCGTCTGGGTCCCCTTCGCGATCATCATCTTCGGTGAGAGCGAGTCGGCCATCCTGTTCGTCGTCATCCTGGGTGCCGCCCCGTCAATTGCCGCTGGCCTGATCTCGGGGGTGGACTACACCCCGCCGCTGCTGCTGCGGGCCGGCAAGACCATGGGCCTGCACGGGCCCGCCCTGTACCGCTACCTGATCCTGCCCGCGTCGCTGCCCGCCTTCGTGGCCGGAATGAAGCAGGGCTGGGCGTTCGCCTGGCGCAGCCTGATGGCCGGCGAGATCGTCGTCCAGATCGTGGGCCAGTTCTCGATCGGCCAGTCCATCAGCGTGGATCAGCAGAACCTGGACTTCGCTGCCGCGTCCTCGATGCTCATCGTGATCCTCATCATCGGCCTCGTGGTCGACACGATCTTCACCAAGGCCGATCTGGCGCTGCGGCGGCGGCGCGGCCTGCTGGATCCTTCGGCAGCGTAGCCGAGCGGGGCCGGGCTGCGTGAGCGACCCGGCCGCCGGGCCGCACGGGCGTGGCTAGTCCGCTGACGTCAGCCCGGCGATCCGCTGCGCGCCCGCGTAGACGTTCATGCTGCCGCCGCGCAGGAACCCGACGAGGGTCAGCCCGGCATCGGCAGCGAGGTCGGCGGCCAGCGACGATGGTGCCGAGACCGCGGCGAGTACCGGTACGCCCGCCAGGACCGCCTTCTGCACAAGCTCAAACGAGGCCCGCCCGCTGACCAGCAGGATGCAGCCGCGCAGTGGCAGCCGGCCGGCCTGCAGCGCCCAGCCGACGATCTTGTCGACGGCATTGTGCCGACCAACATCCTCGCGAATCGCCAGCAGCTCGCCCGCGGCGGTGAACAGCCCGGCCGCGTGCAGGCCGCCAGTGCTGTCGAAGACACGCTGAGCCCGGCGCAGCGCGTCGGGGAGACCGGCCAGCACGCCGGGGCTCACCCGGACCTGATCGGCGGCCAGCCCGGCGCCGCCGGGGACTTGCAGATCCGCAATGCTGGCCTTGCCGCAGACGCCGCAGGCGCTGCTGGTCAGGAAGTTGCGCCGCAGTCCGGCCGGCAGCTCCAGGCCAGGGCGCAGCGTGACGTCGGCGATGTTGCCGGTCAGCTCGCCGGACGCGTGGTCGTGGCCGCACTGGGTACCGTCGCAGATCCGGATGGCGGCGACATCGGTCGCTGAGGTGATAATGCTCTCGCTGATGAGGAAGCCGGCCGTCAGGTCGATGTCGTCACCGGGCGTGCGCATGGTGAGGCTGACCGCCTGACCGCCGATTCTGATGCCGAGCGGCTCCTCGGTCGCCAGCAGGTCGGCGCGCTCGCTCGCGGTAGCGCCGGCGGCAGTGTCATCGGCCTGGTCCGCGCCGGTGACGCGGGTGATCCGCCTGCGTGCCGTTCGTCCGGCCATGGCCCCTCCCGCCTGCTGCCTGCTGCGCTAGGCCTACCCCAGCTTGCACTTCGCAGGCTACGTCCGTTTTGATAGGACTGTGCCGTCGCAACCCCGTGGCTGGATCGAGAACTGGCCGGTCTTCCGTCAGGTGACCGGACGGGACCGCCTCGGCCGCGGTGATGCGGTGCGGTCACCGCATACCGAGGCGGCGGCGCCCCGCACCCAGTCTGCCGACCGCGTCGTGGGCTCGGTGTGCCCGTACTGCGCCGTCGGCTGCGGTCAGCGGGTCTACGTCAGCACCGTGGACGGCCGGGACACGGTCACTCAGATCGAGGGCGACCCCGACTCGCCGGTGTCGCGCGGGCGGCTGTGCCCGAAGGGGGCCGCGAGCAAGCAGCTGGTCACCCAGCCGGGCCGGGTGACCACCGTGCTGTACCGGCGTCCGTACGGCACCGCCTGGGAGCCGCTGTCACTGGACACGGCGATGGACATGATCACCGACCGGGTCCTCGCCACCAGGAAGGCCACCTGGCAGGAGACAGCAGACGGCAAGCGGGTGGCGCGCACGCTCGGGTTCGCCAGCCTCGGCGGCGCGACGCTGGACAACGAGGAAAACTACCTGATCAAGAAACTCTGGACGGCGCTTGGCGCGATCCAGATCGAGAATCAGGCGCGGATATGACACTCCGCCACAGTTCCCGGTCTGGGGACTAGCTTCGGGCGCGGCGGCGCCACCACCTTCCCGCGCGATCTGGTCAACTCCGACTGCATCGTGATCTGCGGCTCCAACATGGCCGAGTGTCACCCGGTCGCGTTCCAGTGGGTCATCGAGGCCAAGGCCCGCGGCACCACGGTCATTCACGTGGACCCGCGGTTCACCCGCACCAGCGCGCTGGCCGACCTGCACGTGCCGACCAGGGCCGGCGGCGACATCGTGTTCCTCGGCGCGCTGATCAATCACGTGCTGTCCGGCGGGCACGAGTTCACCGAGTACGTGCGCGCCTACACGAACGCCGCGGACATCCTGCCGGAGGAGTACACCGACGCCGAGGACGGCGGCGGCCTGTTCTCCGGCTACGACCCGGACACCCGGACCTACGACAACTCCAGCTGGCAGCCGACCGGCGAGCGGGACGAGACCCTGCAGCACCGGCGCTGCGTCTTCCAGGTGCTCAGGCGGCACTTCGCGCGGTACACCCCCGAGCTGGTCGAGGACGTCTGCGGGATCAGGCCGGCGGACTTCGGCCGGATCGCGGACACGCTCGTCGCGGCGAGCGGCCGGGAGAAGACGACAGCCTGGGTCTACGCGGTCGGCTGGACGCAGCACACCACCGGCGTCCAGCACATCAGGACCGCCTCGATCCTGCAGACGCTGCTGGGCAACATGGGCCGCCCCGGCGGCGGCATCCTGGCCCTGCGCGGGCACGCGAACATCCAGGGCGCCACCGACGTGCCGACGCTGTTCCACCTGCTCGGCGGCTACATGCCGATGCCCGGACCGGGCGAGGACCTGGATACGTACCTGGCCCGGATGCCGGACACCGGCTTCTGGGGTAACAAGCGCGCGTACCTGGTCAGCATGCTGAAGGCCTGGTTCGGCGACGCCGCGACGGCAGAGAACGACTTCTGCTTCGGTTACCTGCCCCGGATCACCGGGGACCACGGCACGTACCGGACCGTACTCGACATGATCGACGGCAAGGTCAGGGGCTTCTTCCTGCTCGGCGAGAACCCGGCCGTCGGGTCCGCTGGCGGCCGCCTGCAGCGGCTGGCGCTGGCGAATCTGGACTGGCTGGTGGTCAAGGACCTGGCGATGATCGAGAGCGCCTCGTTCTGGCGTGACGCGCCGGAGATCGCGACCGGCGAGCTCGTGACCAGCCGGATCGGCACCGAGGTGTTCTTCCTGCCCGCGGCGTCGCACGTGGAGAAGGACGGCACGTTCACCAACACCCAGCGGCTGCTGCAGTGGCACGCCAAGGCGCTGGACCCGCCCGGCGACGCGCGCAGCGACCTGATGTTCATGTATGAGCTGGGTCAGCGCATCCGCGCCCGGCTGGCCGGCTCGGCTGACCCTTCCGACCGGCCGGTGCTGGACCTGACCTGGGACTACCCGGTCGACGAACAGGGCGAGGTGTCGGCCGCGGCGGTCCTGGCCGAGCTCAACGGGTATGCCGCGGACGGCTCGCCGCTGGCCTCGTTCGCCGGCCTGGCCGACGACGGATCCACCCGCTGCGGCAGCTGGATCCACGCCGGCTGCTTTGCCGGCGGAGTCAACCAGACCGCGCGGCGCAGGCCCTGGCGGGAGCAGTCCTACGTCGCGCCCGAGTGGGGCTGGGCCTGGCCGGCGAACCGGCGCATCCTGTACAACCGGGCCTCTGCGGATCCGGAGGGCCGGCCGTGGAGCGAGGCCAAGGCCTACGTCTGGTGGGACGAGGAGGCCGGCGAGTGGACCGGCAAGGACGTGCCTGACTTCGAGAAGACCAAGCGGCCGGACTTCGTCCCCGAGGCGGGAGCGACGGGGCCAGCCGCCATCGGCGGTGCTGATCCGTTCATCCTGCAGGCGGACGGCAAGGCAGCGCTGTTCGTGCCGAAGGGGCTGCAGGACGGCCCGCTGCCCGTGCATTTCGAGGCGGCCGAGTCGCCGCAGCGCAACCGCGTCTACGAGCAGGACGCCAGCCCGGTGTCGATTCAGTACCGGAACCGGCGGCCGACCCGCGGTCAGGTCGCGGGCCATGACGCCACCTATCCGTTCGTTGTCACCACCTACCGGCTGACCGAGCATCACACCGCGGGCGGCATGAGCCGCACGCTGTCCCGGCTGGCCGAGCTGCAGCCGGAGCTGTTCTGCGAGGTCTCACCGGGGCTGGCGGCCGAGCGCGGGCTGGAGAACGGCGGCTGGGCCACGATCATCACCGCCCGCGCCGCGATCGAGGCGCGGGTACTGGTCACCCGGCGGCTCCGCCCGCTCCGCATCCCCGGCGAGGGCGTGATCCACCAGGTCGGGCTGCCCTACCACTGGGGCAGCCAGGGACTGGTCACCGGGGACTCGGTCAACGACCTGCTGCCGCTGGTGCTCGACCCGAACGTGTTCATCCAGGAGAGCAAGGTCGCCACCTGCGACGTCCGGCCAGGGCGCCGCCCGCGCGGCCCGGCCAGGACCGAGCTCGTCAACTCCTACCGGCACCGGGCCGGGCTGGAGGATGAGGATCAGCGGCCCGCCACCGGGCGGGCCCAGGGCGCGGAGTCGGACTCCGCGACCGAACCGGACACAGGCAGCGGGCCGGCCGCGCCGGGCGGGACGTGGCATCATGACGAGTGATCAGGGCGAGCGCAACTCCCTGTACGGACCGCTGGCGGACGTCTCGGGTGACGCCGGCTATGCCGACGGCCACCCGCCGCGGGTCGGGTTCTTCACCGACACCAGCGTCTGCATCGGGTGCAAGGCCTGCGAGGTCGCCTGCAAGGAGTGGAACGGGCTGCCCGAGCCGGACGCGGATGCGCTCCTGCTCACCGGCATGTCTTACGACAACACCGGTGCCCTGGGCTCGAATAGCTGGCGGCATGTCGCCTTCGTCGAGCAGACTCTGCCCGCCCAGGGGGCCGACCTGGAACCCCCTCTGATCTCCGAGATCGCCGACGGCGGTACGACCAGATGGCTGATGTCATCCGACGTGTGCAAGCACTGCACGCATGCGGCCTGCCTCGATGTCTGCCCGACCGGCGCCCTGGTGCGGACCGAGTTCGGCACCGTGATCGTGCAGCCCGACGTGTGCAACGGCTGCGCGTACTGCGTGTCAGCCTGCCCGTACGGTGTCATTGACCGCCGCGAGGGCGACGGGCGCGCCTGGAAGTGCACGATGTGCTACGACCGGCTGCGCGGCGGGCTCGAGCCTGCCTGCTCGACGGCGTGCCCCACCGACTCGATTCAGTTCGGCCCGCTGGACGAGCTGCGCGCGGTCGCCGAGGGCAGGCTGGCGGATCTGCACGCGGCGGGACGCGCCGAGGCCCGGCTGTACGGCGCGGACCCGGCCGACGGCGTCGGCGGGACCGGCGCCTTCTTCCTGCTGCTCGACGAGCCGGAGGTGTACGGCCTGCCGCCGGACCCGGTGGTGCCGACCAGGGACCTGGCGTCAGCCTGGCGCTGGGCCGGCGGAGCCGCCGCCGTACTGGCCGCGGGCGTCGCCGTCGCGTTCGCCGGGAGCCCATGGCGAGGAAAGCAGTCATGACCGAGCAGCTGCAGGTCCCGCCAGCCGACTTTCAGTCCTACTACGGACGGCCGATCCTGAAGGTGCCGCGGTGGAAGGAGCCGCACCTGCCGCTGTACCTGTTCCTCGGCGGACTGTCCGGGGCGGCCGCGGCCATGGGAGCGGCAGCGGCGGCTGCCGGCAATGCGGGCCTGGCCAGGGCCGGCTGACGTCTGCCGGTGCCTCGCTCGGGGGCACCGCCTTCCTCATCGCGGAGCTCGGCCGCCCCGAGCGGTTCCTGCATATGCTGCGGGTCGCCAAGCCGACCTCGCCGATGAGCATGGGCTCGTGGCTGCTGGCCGCCCACTCCGGGCTAGCGGGCGCGGCGGCCGCCACCGAGGTGACCGGGCGGCTGCCAGCCATCGGCACGGCGGCGGGCGTCGGATCGGCGGTCACCGGGCCGCTGCTCGCGACCTATACGGGCGTGCTGCTCTCCAACACGGCCGTGCCCGGCTGGCGGGAGGCACGGCGCGAGCTGCCGCTGCTGTTCGCCGGCAGTGCCATGGCCTCGGCCGCTGCGGCGGGCCTTGCCGGAACGGCCCTGGACGCCGGCGCCGAACGCGGCCCTGCGATCCGGCTGGCGGTGCTGGGCGCGGCACTCGAGCTGGCGGCCGTGTCCCGCCTCGAGCACCGGCCGGGACTGGCCGGCGAGCCGTATCGCGAGGGCAGGGCCGGCCAGGCGCTGCGCGCGGCGCGCTGGCTGACTCCGGCGGGGGGCGCTGTCGCGCTCGCCGCGGGCCGCAGCAGGATCGCCGCGGTCGCGGCCGCCGGCCTCCTCACGGGCGGAGCGCTGGCGACCAGGTTCGGCGTCTTCCGGGCCGGCGTCGCGTCAGCGGCGGACCCGAAGTACGTCGTGGCCAGCCAGCGTCCGGTGACGGACGGCCCGGGCGGCGGCTAACTGCCGAGTACGTGCGCCTTAGCCGCGGCGAACTCGTCGTCGGTGAGCGCGCCCTGCTGGTGCAGGGACGAGAGCTGAGCGAGCTGGTCGGCTGCGGACGGGGTCGCTGCCTCGCCCTGGCCGGCCGGCGGCGCAGCGCCAGCGGCCTGCTGCTGCTGCCCCGCGTCATTCTGTGCCTGCTGGTCGGCGCGCTGGGCATTATGCCGCGACACTCCGCCGGCGACGGCCGTGGCGGTACCGGCCACTACCGCGGTCCGGGCCATGGTCCCCATGAGCCCCGGGCGGCCCATCCGCCGCGGCGCCACCACCATCGGTCGTCTGCGCATGACCGGCACCTACCTTCCGTTGAGTGCGGCGATGGCCCGCACCACGCTGTCACGGGGAATCCGCTCCTGGGCGACCACCTGGCCGTGCGAGCCGCGAAGTGCGGCCGCCAGCCGGGCGGCCCAGGTGTTCTCCCACACGACCACCATCGCGGACGAGCCGGGATCGAGCCCGGCGGCGATCAGGTCGAGGTCCTCGTCGTTCAGCAGGTCGAACTGACTGTCGGCCAGGCCCTCGAAGGACGCGGCGACGCCCTCGTCGCCCACCTCGAGGCAGGAAACGGACTCATCCGGCTCCTTGCGCAAAAACGCGAGATCGATGATGTGAACGGTTCCGCTGCGGTCCAGCTCCGCCAGCGCCGGAGCCACGTCGCCGCTGAACTCGTTCCCCTCGAAGCGGATCACGGCCACGTCTACGGGCCCGATTGAGTTCGCGTCCAGTACTGCCTGCATCGCAAGGACCTCCCGTGATCCGGCGGGCGCGGCGGCCGCACTAAGCGCCGCCTACTCCAACAGTCGGGGAAGCAGCCTTGCCGGACATCACCCGCCCGGAGTGAACCGCTGCCCGGCGGGAGGCGCAAGAGTGCCGGGTGCAGAATGTCTATTTTGGTCCGTATCATTAGGATTGCGGGCTGGACCGGCCGCTGTTTGGCAACCGTGCGGGTTAGTCCGATCGCTGCGAGTCTGAACGGCTTGTTGCTCAGCGTCACCGCCGCGCTGGCCGGGAATCCGGCCGCCGGCTGCCGCTACACCGGCGTAGGGCCTCGCAAGGGAATCCTGATCTAGCGTGGCCGCAGGTCGTAGAGGTCGGTCCAGCTGGTGACGGGGCGGGTGATGCCTGTGGCTGCCGCGGTTTTGGCCTGAGCGGTGATCGATGCGATGCCGGGGGTGAGGGTGCAGTTCTGGTGCGCGAACAGGGCGGCGAGTTCCGAGTCGCGGGTCCTGATGCCGGTGGTGGCGGCGAGGGCCTGGGTTGCTGCGGCTCGGGTGGCGGCGGGATGGGTGATGAATGCCTGGCAGGCGACCCAGCCCTCCCACGTCGGGATATACGTAATGTCGCCGACCATCTTGGCGCCCGGCACCTCCGCGGAGAAGTCCCGGTTCACCAGGTCCGGGATAGGCCCGGCCTGCCCCTGCTGCGTGGTCGACGGCCGCCACGGCCGCGGCTGGCACGCGACCAGCCCCAGCTGACGCATCAGCCTGCGGACCAGCTCCGGCCCGGCGACGGTGCCCTGCCGGAGCAGCTGGTGCAGCTATCCGCCGGTACCCGTACGTGCCATCGGAATCGTCGAAGATCCGCTTGATGATGAGCGCGAGCTTGCGCCGCCGTCCCGCCGTGGCGCTGTCCGGCCGGGACCGCCACTCATAGAACCCTGACTTTGACACTCCCAGCCACCGGCACATGCACGTGATCCCGGGAGCAGTGCCACTTCCGGCAGATGTCACGGCGTACTCGGCGTCGATGAACTCGTACTTGCCGCTCACCGATGCTCCCTCGCGAAGTACGCGGCTGCTTTTTTCAGGAAAAGGCGCTGGACGGTGAGGAGGTCGCGGACGGCTGCCGGGTCGGCGGTCATATAGCGCGTGGTGACGACGAGGACCCCGGACGTCGCGGTGGGCGGGGTGGCGGCGAGGGGGTGGCCGCCAGCCGCGATGAGCTGCTGGTCGAGGGGAGCGGGTTCCCAGGCGGCGGAGATGGTGCCTTTGCTGAACTGCTGGAGGATCCCGGCGGTGGTGACGGCGGAACCGTCGAGCTGTACATGGCCGGTGAGATGAAGGGCCCTGAGCCAGGTGCTGAGGGCGGCGGCCTGGCTGCTGTCAGCAGGGGCTTCCACGCGGGTTCCGCGGAGCTGGGCCGGGCTAGTGATGCCGGGGCGGGCGATGAGCTCGCTCGGGCCGGTGGCGGCGCCGGCGACAATCCGCAGGGACCCGGTGGCCATGAACTGCCAGGCGCTGACCGCCGCAACCGGGTCGAGGTAGGCGGCGTCGAGCTGGCCGTGCTCGAGGGCGAAGACCTCGTCCAGGTCGGAGGCAAATCCTTGGGCCTGGACGCTGACGCCGTCCATGTTCTGCCGGTAGTACCCGGCCTGGAGGGCGTCGAGCGCGGGGGCGCTGCCCAGGTCCTCAAGGTAGCCGAGGCGAAGCTCCTGGCCGGTCTGCATGTCATGCACCGTGCCGGCCGAGCCGGCAAGGTCGGCAGTGGTGGCACTGCGCTGGGTGTGGTGGCTTGCCGCGGAGGAGCATCCGGCGGCGAGCAGTGCGGCCAGCATGAGCGCAGCTGCGGTCTTCTTCATCCAGTGGCCCCTTGCTGGGAGCCGCTCGTGGCTGCCCGGGTATCCCGGGGCGGGTGGCTGCGGGCGAACTCCAGACAGTTCATATCACCTCACCGGAGATACTGGAATATATCGACTGTATAAAACTGCGATCTATAATATGTCATCGTAACATTACTGAAAGTAGCCCTTTACGTCCGCTCGCCAGTGAAGTATAAATCCTCATAAATTACTAATGCCGTGTTGTGGCACATGAGGTTCCGCGACGTGGCGTTGCCCTGGGATTGGCTGGCGACATGGCGCTGCTGGATGCGTGGCGGGTACTGACCGGCGGCGGGAAGAGTTTCGGGGAGTCGCGCGCCCGGTCCCGGGGAAGGCTCCGGCGCGGTCGGCAGGTAACTGCGGCGGTGCTCGGCCTGGTGGTCACGGCGGGGCTGGTGGCGGGGGTCACCGCGATCGCGGTGGCGAAGGCGCCGGCAGCGCGCGCGACGTCGGGGCCGGCGGTGGCGGTGGTGCTGGTGAACGGGGAGTCCAGCGCGCCGGAGTCCGCGGTGCTGACCGCGGCCGGTTACTCGGTGACGCAGGTGAGCACGGCGACGCTGGCGGCGATGAGCAAGTCGACGTTCCAGGGGTACGCCGCAGTAGTGATCGGCGACTCGTCGTCGAGCACGTCGTGCTCGACGACGGCACCTTCGACGACGTCGCTCGGCACCACCTGGGAAGGCTGGGTGACGGGGAACGTGGCCGTGCTGGGCACGGCCCCGGCGATGCCGGGCACATCCGGGGCTAATGCCCTGATCGCGGATGCTGCCGCGTACGCGGCGAAGCAGCCGTCGTCCGGCAGCGTGACGGGCCTGTACCTGTCGCTGAACTGCGGATACAGCACTGCAGTGTCAGGGACGGCGGTGTCGCTGCTGAGCACTGTGGAGGGGATAGGCGCGGCGGGCGGGCTGACGGTCAACGGCAGCCTGGCATGCACGGATACCGGGACGGTGAACAAGTGGGAAGCTGACAGCGCGCAGACGTTCGGCGGGTTCGCCAGTGCCTCGCTGGGCACGGGCGGCACGGGGTTTCCGTCGCCGTCCTGCCCTGTCCGGGAGGCTTTTGACAGCTGGCCGGCGATGTTCACGCCGGTTGCCTACGACGCGGCCTCGGACGCGAAGAGTACCTTCACCGCCTCCGACGGCGTTGCCGGGCAGCCCTATGTTCTACTCGGCGATCCTGCTTCGGCGGCGACGCAGGCGCTGGCTCCGACGACCGGAGGGGAGGTCCCGGCGGGGACGACGGCCGGGGGCGGGAGCCTGGCTGCACCCGGTGCCGCGCAAGCCACCGCGGGTGACCCGGTCAACACGGAGAACGGCGATTTCACCCAGTCCGCCACTGACGAGTCGGTTCCCGGTTTCGGGCCGTCGCTGGCGTTCACCCGGACGTACGACGCTGACGTGGCGCAGGCCGAGACGGAGTCGAAGACCCCGGGCCCGATGGGGTACGGGTGGACGGATAACTGGGCGACGTCGCTGACCGCGGACCAGCCGGAGCCAGGTGACATCTACACGGTCGACGGCCTGGAAACAGATACCGGGCAGGGCGGCGCGCCCACCAGCGCCGCGATGCACAGCCCGGGCGCGGTGTATTACGGCAGCTCGGGCACCTACATCGCCGATACGGCGGACAACCGGATCGAGGAAGTCCCCTCCTCAACCGGCACGCAGTGGGGCATCTCCATGACCGCCGGGGACATCTACACGATCGCTGGCAGTGATACCGGCGCTGCCGGGGACTCGGCATCCGGGACGAAGAACACCAGCTTCCTGCTGGACCAGCCGTCCGGTGTGTCGATGGACAACTACGGTGACCTGTTCATCGCCGACTCGGGCAACAACCGGGTGCTGGAGATGGCGGCGGTAACCAGCGCGTGGGGAGCCGGCGCGAGTAACGGCGACATTCCGTCGACGGCCACGGTCGATGACATCTACCTGGTCGCCGGCACCGGGACGGCCGGAACCGGCGGCGACTCGAAGGCAGCGATCCAGTCTGCGCTCCATGACCCGGTTGGGGTGTTCGTCGGCGGGAACGCGGGCGGCGACCTGTACATCGCCGATGCTGCCAACAACCGGATCCAGATGGTCTCCCAGGTTAGCCAGACCCGCTGGAACCAGTCGATGAGTCCGTTCGACGTGTACACCATCGCGGGCAGCTCAGCGGGCACGTCGGGGGACAGCGGCGAGGGCGGCGCCGCGACGAGCGCCAAGTTCAACAGCCCCCGCGGGATCAGCGTCGACAGCTCCGGCAACCTGTACATCGCCGACGCGAACAACAACCAGGTCCGCGAAGTGGCCCGGTCCGCCGGCGCGCAGTGGGGTGACGGCACCATGGCCGCCAACGACATTTACACCCTCGCCGGCAGCCCTGCGGGCACTTCGGGGACAAGCGGCGACGGCGGCGCCGCTTCGTCGGGCTTGCTCTACGGCCCGAGCGACATCACCTGGTCCGGCTCGAACCTGTATATCGCCGACACCTACAACAACCGTATTCAGGAGATCGCCGGCACCGGCCACACCGAGTTCGGCGTCACGATGACCGCCGACGACATCTACACGATCGCCGGCAGCAGCACTGGTGGCTACGGGTATTCCGGCAACGGAGGCCTGGCGACCTCAGCCGAACTCGGCAACCCGTACAGCATCGCGATTGACTCGTCGGGCAATCTCTACATCGCCGACACCGCCAACAACGAGATCCGCGAAGTCTCGGCCTCCACCAGCGATATCTCCGCTTACGCCGGAGGCGCCGGCACGTTCCAGCAGGACGGCGACAAGGGCCCCGCCGTCGACGCGGGCCTCGATTCACCCGACGGGGTGGCGACCGACGCGCAGGGCGACATCTTCATCGCCGACACCTACGGCAACCGGGTCCAGGAAATCGCGGTCTCCGACCACACCCAGTTCGGCATCACGATGACTGCCGGGGACGTGTATACGGTCGCGGGCAGCGCCGCCGGGGAATCGGGTACCAGTGGCGACGGTGACCCGGCCACGCAGGCGCTGCTGTATGAGCCCTACGACGTCGCGGTCAGCGCTGCCGGAGACCTGTACATCGCCGACGGGCAGGGCATGCGGATCCAGGAAGTCCCCGCCAGCTCCGGCAACCAGTGGGGACAGCCGATGACCGCCGGCGACATGTACACCATCGCCGGCGCGGCCATCGAGGACTGCGGCAACTCCGGTCAGGGCGGCCCGGCCACCTCGGCACTGTTCGAGGTACCGTCGGCGATCGCGCTGGACGCGGCCGGAGACGTGATCATCGAGGACGCGGAAAACAACCAGGTCTACGTCATCCCGAAAACCTCCGGCACGCATTACGGCATCTCGATGACGGCGGACTACCTATACACCATCGGCGGGCAGACCTCCGCTGCTGCCGGGTCGTCCGGCGACGGAGGACCTGGCACGGCCGCTTACCTTAATGACCCCGACGGGCTGGCGGTCGACCCGGCCGGCAACGTCTACATCGCCGACGCCGGCAACAACCGCATCCAGGAAATCGCCGCCGCCACCGGCACTCAGCACGGCCAGTCCATGACCGCCGGCGACATCTACACCATCGCCGGCAGCTCCGCCGGCACCCCCGGGAACACCGGCGACGGCGGCCCCGCAGCATCCGCCCTGCTGCACAGCCCTGGCGGGCTGTCCCTCGACGCCAACGGGGACCTGTATATCATCGACTACGCCAACAACCGGATCCGCGAGATAGCCGCCGATAACGGCACCCAGTGGGGCCAGCAGATGACCGGCGGCGACATCTACAACATCGCCGGCAGCCCGGCCGGCACCGGCGGGGAATCCGGCGACGGCGGCCCGGCCGCCGCCGCGCTGCTCACCGACCCGGCCGGAATTGCCACAGACCCGGCCGGGGACATCTTCGTCACCGACTCCGGCTACTCCCGCCTCCGCGAGATCACCGCCGCCTCCACCGAGGTCACCGCCGTCAACCCGGCACCGAACGCGATCACCATCACCCAGGATGACGGCTCCCAGGTCACCTTCACCCCCCAGTCCGGCAGCTCCTGCACAGCGCCCTATGTGACTGCGGGCGGGTACTGCGTCCTGCCTGCCGACACTGGCGCCGCCCTCACCTACAGTTCCGGTCTCTACAAGTTCAGTCCGTCACCGGGCGGCGACACATACACGTATACGTCCAGCGGGCAGCTCAAATACCAGACGGACGCCGCTGGCGACCAGCTCGCCGTCGCTTACGGCAGCCCCGCCCCAGGCGGGACCGTGACCGGCAACGGAACCTGCCCATCGACTGCCGCCTCGTGCGAGACGATCACCGCGGCGTCCGGCCGCGCCCTGATCCTGGGATGGAGCGGAACCCAGGAAACAGGCCAGGTCACCTCCGTCACCGACCCGATGGACCGCACCTGGACTTACGCCTACTCCTCCGGGCAGCTCACCTCGGCCACCGACCCGCTCGGCAACAAGACCAGCTACACCTATGGCCAGGGCTCCACCGGCAACCCGCTGCTCGCCAACGCGCTGCTGACCATTACCAGTCCTGATGCCCAGACCGGCTACTCCGGCCCGGACGCCGACCCAGGAGCCGATACCGTCAACGTCTACAACGCCTACGGGCAGGTCACCCACCAGACCGACCCCATGGGCTACGTCACCACCTTCAATTACTGCGTCAGCGCCGCCGACGGGGACTGCATGAACACCGCAACCGGCACCGGCTTCATCACCGTCAGCGACCCGGACGGCAACTCGACCGTCTACGACTACGACCAGGGCGTCCTGGCCGCCGACTCCCAGTGGACCGGCACCGCCCTCACCTCCGAACTCGACTACGGGGCAGACCTGACCGCAGACGGCACCAGCGCTGCCGGAACCGGCCAGGACACCTGGGCCACCGACGGCAACGGGAACATGACCACCTACGCCTACGACGCCACCGGCGACACGGTCGCGGTCACCGCGCCCGACGGCATCGGGTCCCAGACCGCCACCACCACCGCCTGGTACAGCCAGGGCAACCAGACCTGCGCCGGGACAGCCCAGGCGGCGACGCCATGCTCGTCGACCGAGCCCGGCCCGTCGCCCGTCACGCCGGGCGGGGTCATCAGCCCGCCGTCCTCCGCCCCGCCCGCAGGCGTGACCTACATGCTGTACGACACTGACGGGAACGAGCTGTACTCCACCACCGGCATCTACACACCATCAGGCACGTATGAGTACTCCCAGACTAGTTATCAGCTGTTCAAGAACAACAGCATCACCCTGAACAGCGTCAACATCTCCTGCACCGCCGCTCCGCCGTCGTCCTCGCTGCCCTGCGCCACGATCAACCCCAACGGCGTCGTCACCCAGCTCAGCTACGACAGCGACGGCGACCTGACCCAGTCCTCGGCCCCGGACGGCAACAGCGGCGGCCAGCTCGCCACCACGACCTACGGGTACGACGGCGACGGGGACCAGACCAGCCAGGTCGCCCCCGACGGCAACGTGTCCGGCGCCACCGCCGCCACGACCGCGAACTACACCACCGCCACCGCGTTCAACGCCGACGGGCAGAAAACTTCGGTCACCGAGGCGGCCGGCACCGCCGCGACGGTGACGCCTCGCGTGACCAGCTACGGCTACGACGGCGACGGCAACCAGGCAACGGTCACCGACGCCCGCGGCTACACCATCACGACCGAATACAACGCCGACGACCAGGCGACCCTGTCCGCTGACCCCGACGGTAACCAGACCCTGACCTGCTACGACGGCGACGGCAATGTCACCGAAACCGTCCCGCCCGTCGGCGTCGACGCCGGCAGCCTGACCCCCGCGTCGTGCCCGGCGTCCTACCCGTCCGGCTACGGCGACCGGCTCGCCACCGACGCCACCACGTCGACTTTCAACGCCGCGGGCCAGCGGACGGTCATGACCACCCCGGCGCCGGCCGGGCAGACCGGCTACGAGACCACCAGCTACACCTACGACGGCGCCGGAAACGTCCTGCAGGTCAGCGCGCCCGCCGCATCCACTGGCGGCTCCGCGCAGGTCACTGTCAGCGCCTACAACGCGGCGAACCAACTCACCTCCCAGACCACCGGCTACGGCACCTCCGCGGCCTCGACCACCACCTGGTGCTACGACCCCAACGGCGACACCACCGCAGTGGTTATGCCCGACGGCAACACCTCTGGCACCGCCACGTGCGAAACCAGCTCGCCCTGGACAGTGTCCGCCACCGCCTACCCCACCCAGGCCGCCTACCAGACCACCTCCAGCTACGACTCGGCCGGCGAGCTGGTCTCCACCACCTCCCCGGCCACCGCGGCCGCACCGTCCGGGGCGACCACCACCGCCACCTACGACGCAGCCGGGAACCAGCTCACCTCCGATGATCCCGACGGGGTCACCACCACTTGGACCTACGGCACCAACGGGCAGGTCATCGGGATCACCTACTCCGGCGGGACCGCCCACGCGGTGAGCTACGGATACGACGCCAACGGGCAGGTCACCTACATGAGCGACGCGACCGGGGCGTCAAACTTCGTGTTCGACCCGTTCGGCGAGCTGACCTCCGCATCCAACGGAGCCGGGCAGACTGTCGGCTACTCCTACGACGCCGACGGCGACAACACGGGCATCACCTACCCCCTCCCGGCGTCAGCGACCTGGGCCACCAGCGACACCGTCACCTACGGCTACGACCACGCCGACACCCTGAACTCGGTCACCGATTTCAACGGCCACCAGATCGCCATCACCAACAACGCCGACAGCCTGCCCGACTCCGAATCCCTCGGCTCCAGCGGCGACGCCATCACCACCAGCTACGACGCCACCGACAGTCCTTCGGCGATCACCCTGAAAAACTCCAGCTCCACCCTGCAGTCGTTCTCCTACTCCGACGCCCCCGACAGCAGCATCCTGTCCGAGACCGACACCCCGTCCACCTCGTCGGCGACCTACACCTACGACGGCCGCGGCCGGGTAGCCTCCATGACCATCGGCAGCAACCCCGCACTGAACTACGGCTTCGACGCCTCCGGCAACCTCACCGCCCTGCCCACCGGCGCCGCCGCCACCTACGACCACGACAGCGAGCTCACCTCATCGGTCCTGTCAGGCACCACCACCAGCTACGCCTACAACGCCGACGGCGACCGGCTCACCGCCAAGCAAGGCTCCACCACCACCGCGTCCGGCACCTGGAACGGCGCCGACGAGCTCACCGCCTACACCAGCGCCGCCGCCGCTATGTCCGCCGGCAGCTACGACGGCAACGGCCTGCGCGCCTCCGCCACTTTCACCCCCTCCGGCGGCTCCCCGGCCACGCAGAACTACACCTGGAACACCACCACCAGCACCCCGCAGTTGCTGATGGACTCCGCCAACGCCTACATATACGCCGGCGCTAGCACCCCAGCCGAGCAGGTCAGCCTCTCCGCCGGCACCATCACCTATCTCAACCCCGACGCCCTCGGCTCCGTGCGGGGCATCGTCAGCTCTACCGGCGCCCTCGTCGCCACCACCTCCTACGACGCCTGGGGCAACCCGCAGACCACCGGTGGCCTCACCGCCACCACCCCGTTCGGTTACGCCGGCGCCTACACCGACCCCGACGGACTGCTCTACCTCATCAACCGGTACTACGACCCCGCGACCGGCCAGTTCACAAGCGTCGACCCTGACGTCACCCAGACCCTCGCCCCATACGGCTACGCCGCCGGCAACCCCGTCATGACCAGCGACCCCGACGGCCTCATGGCCGCCTGGGACGCCGTCATCGATGGCAACGTCGTCCACGTCTCCACCGCCGCCGCCTACCATCGTGACGTCTACATCGCTGTCCACTACCCCCCACCCCCGCCACCCCCGCCCGCTCCCGTCCGCAGACCCAAGCCCCGGCCCAAAGCCCATCACTGCGGCAGCATCCTCAGCTTCCTCGGCTGCGCCGTCCACGCCATCGGCCACGAAATCCACAAGCACTCCAAAGGCCTCATCCAGGCAGGACTAGCCCTCGGAGCCGTCGCCCTCACCGTCGCTAACGTCGCCCAGCTCGGAGCCGACCCCTTCACCGACGGAGCCGAAGCCGCTGATATCGCCGGACTGACCGACGCCGCCGCAGACGAAGCCGCAGAAGACGCCGGCACCGACCTCGCCGATGCCGGGGCCGACGGGGATGACATCGATCCTGGCTGTGATGACAGCTTCTCGCCGGGCACGAAAGTGCTGCTGGCCTCCGGGGCAGCCATCCCCATCAACCAGCTCAAAGCCGGCGACAAGGTACTTGCGACGAACGTGAAGACGGGGAAGACCCGGGCCGAGACGGTTAAGGCTGTCATCGTCGAGCATGACACCGACCTGTATGACCTGACCGTCAGGGTCGGCGGCAAGACCGCGGTCATCCAGACCACCGCCCATCACCGGTTCTGGGACCAGACCACCCGCCGCTGGACCTACGCCGACCAGCTCGCCGCAGGCGACCTCCTGCGCACCCCCGGCCACGCACAGATCAGCGTCATCAGCGGCAACGTCCCCGCAGAGGCGATTGGCTGGATGTGGGACCTCACCATCGCACACGACCACGACTTCTACATCAACGTCGCAGCCACCACCGCCGTCCTCGTCCACAACTGCCCCATGATGAAAGGTGAGAGCAGAATAGCTAGGGCGACCGGCTACACCTCACGCCAAATCGGGAGGGCGATCGAGGCAGTGAAACAGGGAGCGGCCTGGCGCGGAATCGGCTCCATGCGCAATCCGGATGTTTGGGTTGACAGCGATACCGGAGAGGTTTATCCGCCGCTGCCCGGTGGGGATCCGGCCGATGACAGCATCGGTAACATCTTTGACTACCTGCCGGACGAGTGACCGGTGAACAGGCCTGCGATTCAAGAACTGGAAGACCGCTGGATCCTGGACCTGCGAGGTAGCCATGTCGAGTCGGTGTCGAGAAGTGCTCAGCTAATAGTCGACTTGGATACTGGGGCTCAGATCGAAGTGAGCGGAAACGCGCTGTTGACCCAAGGTCCTGTTACCGCACCGGGTGCCGCATTGTGGCGCGTATCTGAGGTGCCACATGACCAACTAGAGCAACTTGTCGGAGCGCGCGTGCTATCGGCAGTCGCATTCAAATCAGGGTCATTGCGAGTTGTATTCAGCACGCGACACCACCTTAATGTCCGGTCAACTGATCCAGCCGTTACTGCGATGGTTCGTCAGCCGGGAAGCTTTGAGTGGTCGCAATCTCACTCCGGTGTGAAGATGCGGCTGGCGAACGAGCTGGCCGAGGGCTCTTCCTGACTGCTCTGGGTTTAGGGGCGCCGCCTCTTGCTGGGGCCTCTCGGAGGTAGGGGCATGGCTGATGCTAAGGAGTTCGTCGTTCACCAGGATCCGGTGTGGCGCGGGCGGTCGAACTTCATCATCAATGCGGAGCTTCCCGGGAAGGATCAGCCGCGCCGGTTTGAGCAGCCGTTCGCCCGGCGGGTCGGCGATACCCTGGGTTCACGGCCCGCACCGCGGCGTGTGGAACCTGGCCGCCCTGGTGGCGTCCGACGAGATCATCGTCTGCGAGTCGCTGATCGACCTCAGCGGCCAGGCGCGCTGGTGCTGGCGCCGGGCCGGGACTCACTGCCGCTCCCCGGATGCGCGGTCCAAGAGTGACGACCCGAGACGAAGAATCCTTGGCATATGGCTTATTCGCGAACTCAAGAGTTATCAAGAGCAGGTCAAGGCTGTCCTGACGGAGATGTTGGAGAGCGAGAGCGATGCGGCAGTTATCTACTGGCTCGTTAGTGCCTTCGGCTTCCCGCCGACCCCTCCGGGTGGATGTGGGACCTGACCGTCGCCGGCGATCACGACTTCTACGTCGACACAGTCGCGAGCGCTGTCTTGGTACACAACTGTCCAATCCCAGGTGAAGGCGGCACTCAGGTCACGAGTCGCACGCTGCTGCAGAACGAGGACTTCCACATTGACGTCGAGAACCCGAACCCTGGGGTTCGGCCTGGCCTGCACTTGCAGGATTACCTCGGCAATAAGTACCAGTACAATTTCGAAACCGGACAGTTCGAAGGGCTTCCGAATTCGTTGGCCAGGCAGGTCGCACGAAACCCCGTGGTGGCCAGGGCCATCGCAACTGGCCTTCGCTACCTTGGGATGGGCTGACGATGGCAGCGGAGAGGCCGGGTGAGTTCAAGATCACCGGGGAACTCGGTTCGTGGGATGTCTCGCTGGTGGGTGGCGGCACGTTGCATCTCGCAGCTCACGCGTACTCGCGGCAGGAAAGCGACTACGTCTTCGTTGCGCTGGCGGAGGGACACCCTGACTACGAAGTCGAGCTAGCTCGCATTCCTGCGCACCTCGTCGCAAGGATCACTGGAGGGTAACGAGCTAATGCGTAGCGCACTTTTGCCGCAGAAGACAGCGACGATCTGGTTGATGCAGCCGCGACCTGCGGCGGCGAATCCTTCACCGCCAGCACGAAAGTCCTCCTGGCTAGCGGAGCTGCGGTCCCGATCAGCCTGCTCAGACCCGGCGACAAGGTCCTGGCCACGAATACGAAGACCGGGAAGACACGGGCCGAGACCGTCACCGCCGTCCTGGTCCACCATGACACCGACCGGTACGACCTGAAAATCAGGGCCGAGCACAAGACCGCGGTCATCGACACCACCCGCGGCCACCTGTTCTTCGACCTCACCCGCCACCGCTGGGTCAAGGCAGGCGCCCTCCGGCACGGCGACAAGCTCCGCGGCCCGCGCGGCCGCGCTACGGCTACCGTGATCAGCGGACGCGCGCCGGGCAACCAGGACGGGTGGATGTGGGACCTGTCCGTCCCCGGAGGCGGCGACCATGACTTCTACATCGATACCGCCATCGCCGCCTCCTCGTCCACAACTGCCCGGTCAACGGTTCGAGGATGTCAACGAACGATGCTCTCGACGAAGCCGAGAGCTATCTTGGCGAGGGATATACCGAACCGGTCGAAGGAAGCGGCCGTTACGTCTCAAGCGACGGAACTCGCGTTGTGCGAATGGGCGACTCTGATATTACCGGCGCACATGGTGGCGGCCCGCACATGAACTTCGAGGAACTGGGGGAGAATCCTGCGCGGCCGGGCCGCATGATGGTCATAAATAATGCTCATGTCTACCTTATCGATCCCTGCTCGTTGCTAGGAATCTATCGTGGAACGACTGGTAAATATAGGAAGCTATAGCCAAAATGCTGGCCTGCATCTTGAGTGGTCATATGGTTTCCGAATAGAGGTAAAGGTGCAGTCAGGCGAAGTCATAATCAGAGCGAATAAGGCCGGCTTGATCTCACTAGCTCAGCATCTACTCACTCTGGCCGAGGATATCGTTCCGCCCGGAACGCATGTGCATCTGGACGCGGAGCGAGAGCTTGAAGACGCTTCAGAAGACCTAGTGATCGAGCGAGCTGAATAAAGTTAGGCATTTGCCGCAGAAGACAGTACCGGCCTGACCGATGCAGCTACATGCGGCGGGATGAGCTTCAGTGCCAACACCAAAGTCGTACTCGCCTCCGGCGCTGCCATCGCTATCAGTCAGCTGAAAGTAGGCGACAAGGTACTCGCAACCAACGTGAAGACCGGCAAGACACAGGCGGAGCCGGTCGCCGCTGTCCTGCTCCACCATGACACCAACCTCTACGACCTGACCGTCAAGACAGTGCGCGGGATCGCGGTCATCGGCACAACCGGCAGCCATCTGTTCTGGTCTCCGTCCTCGCACCGCTGGGTCAAGGCTGCCTCGTTCCGGCACGGCAGCTACTTGCAGACGTTGCGCGGCACGAGACTCGGCGTTGTTGGCGGCTTCACGCCCTCGAGCACAGCCGGGTGGATGTGGGACCTCACCGTCGCCAGCGATCACGACTTCTACGTCGACACCGTGGTCGGCGCCGTCCTAGCACACAATTGCGGGCCCAGCCTCGACGACCTATCGGGATCTGGCAGAGATCCCGATCCGAACGACGCAGGCGGCAATCTCAGTCGGGCAGGCCGAGCATTCGCCAAGCACGCTAACCTGTTCCCGTCGGTATCAGGAGGACCTGCGGCGCTGAATGAGGCTGGTCAGAATGCGCTCGATGAAATATTGACTAATCCCAGTGCGGTACAGCAATCCGTTACGGCTGGAAATTTTGTAGGAGGCATGCGCTTCATTACTCCAGACGGGATTGGTGCCGTGTTCGACTCGAATAACACCTTCCAATATTTCGGGAGATTCGCTTATCCATGGTAATTCAGATTGCCGAAACCGCGCCCCCGCATCGGGAGGGCATTGTCGCCGAATTCAACGTATTGAACGATGGCGCAGTAGAGATACCGGCTGAGGTTTATAGCGACGGTGGAAGGCTGAAGCTGACAATTTATTCCCGTGATGGCCACGTGGCCTGGGAGTTCTATCTTGCTGACTTCATCCAGGCAGTCGGTAATGCTATGGCCGTGGTTGGAGCATAGAGTTAGTTAGTGCCGCAATGGCGCCTTTGCCGCAGAAGACACCGGCGCCGATGCCGCCGACGGCGATGCCGCCGACGGCGATACCGTCGACGCTGGCTGTGATGACAGCTTCGCCCCGGCCACGAAGGTCCTGCTCGCCACCGGCGCCGCTATCCCCATCAGCCAGCTCAAACCCGGCGACAAGGTCCTGGCGACCAACACCAAGACAGGCAAGACGCAGGCCGAGACTGTGAAGGCCGTCATCGTCGAGCACGACAACGACCTGTATGACCTGACCGTGAAAGTCCGCGGCCGGACTGCGGTGATCCAGACCACCGCCCGCCACCGGTTCTGGGACCAGACCACCCGCCGCTGGACCTACGCCGACGCGCTCGCCGCCGGCGATCTCCTGCACACCGATGGCCGCGCCAAGGTCAGCGTCGCCGGTGGGTAAGTTCCCGCCGACCCCGCCGGCTGGATGTGGGACCTCACCATCGCCGGCGACCACGACTTCTACATCGACGTCGCCGCCACCGCCGTCCTCGTCCACAACTGCTCGATCCACGGGAACTCGCGGATGAGCACGAGGACTACATACCTCTATAGGCTGTCTGACGACGAAGGCAACTACCTCAAGACCGGCATCACGAGTAATCCCGCTGGCCGTTACACCCAGAGCTTCCTTGAGGACAAGAGCATGGACATCCTCACAAGCGGCTCTCGCTCGGAGATGCTGAATCTGGAGCGCTTCATCGTCGAGTTCGACCCAGGGCCCTTGAACTTCGAGCCGTGGGCCGGCGCCAACGGGGGGTGATGTCTCGTGACTAGACCTGAAGAGCATGCGGTGCTCTCGATCGGCGCGATGGTCGGCGGAACGAGTCCAGACTCACGTCGCTGGCGTGACGCCGTTATGGCGCTGGCACGACGGGTGAAGGAATTGCGCCCCGGGCTCAGATCGCCGCTCAATGTGAACGTTGTCTATCAGATTCCGGGCGAGGTGCTCCCGGCCTTGGACTTCAGCGGCGTCCGGTCGGGACGCTATTCGTCCAGCAAGAAACTTCTACTCGTGCAGGCCGCTGTCCCGGCCGAGCAGCGGCCCGATATGAATGACTTCCTGCTAGACCTGCTTAAGCAGGCAATTGAGGAGGCAGAACGTTTTGCCTTGAAGAAGGGAATTACGACGCAACCGCTGGGAGAGCTTCGGGAGTTCGCCCAACAGTTGAGCGCCCCATGAGCATCGAAGGATCTTCGCCGCAGAAGACACCGCGGCTCCCGAGGCTGCAGCCGAGAAGCCGACGGCTGTCGTTGGCCGACTGCCAGATACGGACGTTGCCAAGGGTTGGGCTGGCCACGAGGTACTTGATCTGCCGCAAGACCAGTGGTCTATAGCCAAGAATGACGAGTGGGTCCAGAGCGTCATTGACCGCAAGATGGATGTGTACGTGGCGTCGAATCCGACTTGGGAGAACATGTGGGATGCCGTGAATGCTCGGTCGACCGTGTTCGGCCGTGAGCTGAGCCAGTTCACGAATGCTGGCTATACCTGGGACGGCTGGACGATGCTCCCGCCTGGTGATGGCTGACCTCGCCTTCGAGCTGTCCGATCCAGCGCAGTCGCGCTTCGCTGGGTATGGTCCGTCGCCGCTGCCAAATTCACGAGATGATCTGGTCGGCGAGGTCGTCGACCGGGCAGTGTCGGGGGGACCTCCCGCCGTCGCGGCGCTTATACAGGGCGCCAGTGAGGGCGGTCGGCGCGTCTTGCGAGCCTACGGAGAGCGGATGGCGAGCCTGGCCGTCCGCCGACGTGATGCCAGACTTCTTGTGCGCGCGGTGATCGCGGTCGTCATCGGCGGTCTTGACCAGAACGCGCTTGAGGCGCTGATGGTGATGCCATTGATCGAGAAAAGCGCCGGCCTGCTGCACGTCGATCTGGCAGGCCTCTTCGAGCAGGCTGCGGCCGTTGTGGGACATCCGGGATCGGTCAATCTGATGGTCTGGCTCACGCGGGCGCCCGAGGACCGGACGCTGGCGTCGATGGGCTTCGTCGAGTCGTCCGATGAGGGCGGGTTCAGGTACAGGTTCAGAGCCTAACGACCGACGCCTGACCGCCCTTGCCGCAGAAGATGCTGATGCTGATGCTGATGCTGATGCTGATGCTGATGCTGATGCGACATGCGGCGGGGAGTCTCTCACTGCCGGGACGAAGGTGCTGCTCGCTAGTGGAGTGGCGATCCCGATCAGCCAGCTCAAGCCGGGCGACAAGGTCGAGGCCACCAACGTCAAGACTGGGAGAACCCGGGCCGAGACCGTCACCGCCGTCCTGGTCCACCACGACACCGACCTCTACGACCTGAAAATCGGGGCCGGGCACCGCACTGCGGTGATCGACACCACCCGCCGGCACCTGTTCTTCGACCTCACCCGCCACCGCTGGGTCCAGGCCGACCAGCTGCACCGCGGCGACAAGCTCCGCGGCCCGCGCGGCCGCGCCACCGCCACCGTCATCAGCGGACACGCCCCCCGCAACCGCGACGGCTGGATGTGGGACCTGTCCGTCCCCGGCGGCAACGACCACGACTTCTACGCCGACGTCGCCACGACAGCCGTCCTCGTCCACAACTGCCCGAAATATACAGGTCCGATTGACCCTGATGACCCCGACGATCCTGATAGCGAGGAGCCGATGAAACCGGCAGGCCACGCCCAATTACGTCGAAAACCCGATGGCCAAGGATGCCGCGAATGAAGCGGGCCTTGATAAGGACCAGGCAGAGACGTTGCATCAGATGATTACTGGGCGGCAACCTAGCTATCAGGAGATCGTTGACATCGCTTATAGTCTTGCGGATGGTGACTACTAGGTGCGGACTATGCCAACCATCGACGAGGTAATGGAACGGCTCATCGGCCGGGTCGTCCTGGCCGTGACGAGCGATCCCAGATCTGGCTCACTCTTCGATCTTGGTGAGTGGATCCAGCGACCACAGCGAATTCGTAACCCGAACCTGCCTGAGACGCAGCAGAACCAGATGGGCTCGGTGTCGATGTTCGTCAGGTGCCGCTGGGAGCTCGACTCGCCTGTCGACCTGGTTCCTGCCGACACAACAATTCATGGCTTCGAGCAGCGGACTCGCCTACTTGAAGCGCTGGTCGGAAGCTGCATTGTCCAGTGGAAGTTTTCTGCAGCGCCGCTGGAACTGACGCTCCGATTCGAGAATGAAATGGCCCTGCTGCTATTTCTCGCCAGGCCCGTCTATAGCCCGGAAACGCTGGTAGTGCGTCTGCAGGAAAATGCACTGGATTATTTATTCGAATGGCGAGATGCACGAAGAGCCCCGCGTCCATTAATTGCTAGTGTCGCGTGAACGAAGTTCTCTTACCTGGCTTGCAGTGCGGGAGTAATTCGTCGGCTGTCTTGGTCCAGGTGAAGAACTGGCAGCGGTCGTTCCAGCCGTCGATGAAGGTTCCGATCCTGGCGATCAGGTCTTTGACCGAGGTGAACGTGCCGCGGCGGATGGTCTGGCGGGTGATGATGCCGAAGAAGACACAGGAGCAGATGCTGAGGATGCTGCCGCGTCTTGTGGAGGGATGAGCTTCAGCGCGGGCACGAAAGTACTCCTCGCTTCGGGTGCGGCGGTGCCCATCAGCCAGCTGGTGCCGGATGACAAGGTCCTGGCCACCAACGTGAAGACCGGGAAGACGCAGGCCGAGCCTGTTACAGCCGTGCTCGTGCATCACGACACCGACCTCGACGACCTGCGCGTAATAACGGCGCACGGCACCGCAGTCATCCAGACGACCAGCAGTCATTTGTTCTGGGACCCGGCGAGCAGCAAGTGGATGAAAGCCGGGGCACTCCGCTACGGCACCCACCTGCCCAGCCCGAGGGGCGCCAGCGTCACAGCGCTCAGCGGCTCGGTGCCGGCGGATGCGACCGCCTGGATGTGGGACCTCACCATCACCGCCGACCACGACTTCTACATCGACACCATCATAGGCTCGGTGCTCGTCCACAACTGCGACATTAACAATCCGCAGTCGAAGGCGCGTCAAGGGCAGAGGCGGAGCAAGAGTTGCGGAATAACGGATGGCATGATGCCGGACCGACCCGTGATGCTGGAGGCGTTCGGTGGCGACTGCCGAACAACCCCTCCGACCAGGTCCGCATCATGCCGGGTAATCCTGCGGATTCGGATATCATTAAGCAGGGACCGTATATTCGATTTAGCATCAGCAGTGTCAAATATGGACCGTTCTCGCTATTGGACTTCTAATGGATATCGAGCGCGAAGTGCTAAGCCTCCTTGCCGAGGACTACTACTCTCCGTGGGAGATTGCCATTCAGGTGCCCGTAAGGCGGCAGGACCTTGGGCGGGTAATCGCGAGGCTGATTCAGGCTGGGCTGGCCGAGTGGTTCGCACGCAGCGAGGACTCGGCGCCGGCGATCGCCTGGTCGGATCTATCCCTGCCAACGCCTGACCTAGCAGATGATCAGACGTGGGAGGCAGCGGCGCTAAGAGAGCGTCAGATTCTGGTCGGAATCACGGACGCAGGTAAAAAGGCTTATTACGGCGTGTAACCAGTAGCTGCCGCAAAAGACGCCGGCGCCGACGCCGCCGATGGCGATACCGTCGACCCGGGCTGTGATGACAGCTTCGCCCGGGCCACGAAGGTCCTGCTCGCCACCGGCGCCGCTAGACTCGGCAGCCTATGTAAATATGACAAGTACATTGAAGTTGAGTGGCCTAGGTCGAATTCAGCTATCGGTATCAATGACCTTCCCGACGAAGGCCAGCAGCGGGTGTATGCAGAAGGCTGACTGTTAGGAAGGCTGACTGTTAGGGCTTTGGCTTTGCCTCTGACCTCTTTGCCGCAGAAGACGCTGCCAGCGACTTCGCCGATGGCGCGCCAGGTAAGGGGCTGTTAGCAAGAACCTTCGGGACCACCGTTACTGAGATAGCTCACGGCGACCTACGTGATCGGCTTGCCGGTCTCCGGACCAGCCGGACCGCGCCCTCCTTGAAATCCGCGTCGAACTTCCTGCGTGTATGTGCCATCGCCACTCCCTAAGGCGATGTCCCCACGTTACGAGGGGAACCAGAAAGGGAGCGGAGGATGTTCTGGTTAGCGGATGACGAGCGTCGCCGGACCGCGGGCGACGAGCTCGCCGATCACCGGGGCGCCGGGAATCTCGCCCGCGACCAGCAGCCCGCCTGAGGTCTGTGCGTCGGCCAGCAGGAGCAGCATGTCCTCGCCGACGCTGCCGAAGTCGCTGTGCGGAGCGACCCAGTCCAGGTTGCGCCGGCTGCCGCCGGGCACATAGCCGTCGCGCAGCGCATCGGCAGCGCCCTCGATGAGCGGCACTGACGCGCTGTCGACGACTGCCGTCACGCCGCTGGCTCTGGCCAGCTTGAACAAGTGCCCGAGCAGGCCGAACCCGGTCACGTCAGTGGCACAGCCCAGCCCGGCCGCCAGCGCCTGGCGGCTCGCCGCGTCGTTCAGCGTCGTCATCACCTCGATGGCCGCCGGGAAGACCTCCCCGGTGGCCTTGTGCCGCGAGTTCAGCACGCCGCTGCCGATGGGCTTGGTGAGCGAGAGCGGCAGGCCGGGTTGCCCGGCGTCGATGCGCAGCAGCCGGGCCGGGTCGGCCAGCCCGGTGACGGCCATGCCGTACTTCGGCTCGGGATCGTCGATACTGTGGCCGCCGGCCACGTGACAGCCGGCCGCGGTCGCCGCGTCCAGGCCGCCATGCAGCACCTGCGCGGCCAGGTCAGCGCTCAGCAGGTCGCGCGGCCAGCCCAGCAGGTTGAGCGCGACCAGCGGCTCGCCGCCGACCGCGTACACGTCGGACAGCGCATTGACCGCCGCGATCCGGCCGAAGGTGTAGGCGTCGTCGACCACCGGGGTGAAGAAGTCCGCGGTGGCGACCACGGCGCGGCCGGGGGAGATCTGCACCACGGCCGCGTCGTCGCCGTGCTCGACGCCGATCAGCAGGTCTGCCGGACTGCGCTCGGGGATCAGCCGGGCGACGGCTTCCTCCAGCTCGCCGGGCGGGATCTTGCAGGCACAGCCACCCCCGTGCGCGTACTGGGTGAGGCGCACGTTCGTCTCGACGGTCATGAACCGAACTCTAGTCCGGGCTGGTCTTGCGAAGTCAGCGCCCGCATGGTGCCATGCGTGTTGGTAGGCACGCGCGGCGGAACGTCAGCCGGGCGCAGGGAACGACAGCCGGAGGCAGGCCGTGACGAGTGAGATAGCCGAGCAGCGGACTGCCCTGCAGCAGGCCTGGGCCGGTCAGACGATCTGCGACGTGCTGGCCCGCACGGCGGAGCAGTTCGGCGCCCTGCCGGCGTACTCCGACCGCGAGGACTCAGGAGACTGGCAGACGATCACCTGGGCGCAGACCGGCGAGCTGGCCCTGCAGCTCGGTGCCGCGTTCATCGAGCTTGGACTGAGGCCAGGGGACCGGGTCGCGCTGATGCTGCCGAACCGGGTCGAGCACGTTCTCGCCGACCTCGGCGTACTGCACGCCGGCGGGGTCCCGGTGACGTTCTACGCGACGCTGGCCCCGGACCAGATTGCCTTCATGGCGGGCAACTGCGACGCGAAGATCGCGGTGATCGACGGCGCCGGCGAGCTCGCCCGCTGGCAGCCGGTGCTGTCTCAGCTTCCGTCGCTGCGCCGCGTCATCGTCAGGGACGCGGCCGCCTGCCCGGCCGGGGCGGCGTACCTGAGCTGGCAGGCGCTGGTCACGCTGGGCGCGCAGCGGCTGGCGAAGGACCGCGGTCCCGTGCAGCGGCGGGTGGCCGCCATCAGGCCGGAGGACCCGCTGACGCTGCTGTACACCTCGGGCACGACCGGCAACCCGAAGGGCGTCGTTATCACGCACGCTAACGCCCTGTATGAGCTCGAGACGGCCAGGGCGGGCGGGAACGCGCCCATGCACGTTCGCTGGGTGTCTTACCTCCCGCTAGCTCACATCGCGGAGCGGATGTTCACCCTGTACATCGCCATCGGCAACGCCACGCACACGTACTTCTGCCACGAGGCGGCGACCCAGCTCGTGCCGACGATGGGCGCGGTAAAGCCGACTGCCTTTTTCGGCGTGCCGCGGATCTTCGAGAAGGTCATGGCCGGCATCCAGGCGCTGCTGGCGGGCGAGCAGAACGAGGACAGGAAGGCCGCTGTGGCAGCGGCCATGGCGACCGGCCTGGAATACGTGCACAGCTGCGAGTACGGCCAGAGCACCCCGGCCGAGCTGGCCGGGCGTTTCGCGGCCGCCGACGAGCAGATCCTGCGGCCGATCCGGTCACTGCTCGGACTCGGCGAGACGGAGATCGTGGTCAGCGGCGCAGCGCCGCTGCCGCCGGAGGTCGGCGCGTTCTTCGGTGGCCTCGGCGTCAGGATCATGGACGTCTACGGGATGAGCGAGACGACGGGCGCCTTTACCACGAACACGCCGCAGGCCTTCCGGCTCGGCACGGTGGGCAGGCCCGTTCCCGGCAGTGAAGTCATGATCGCCAGCGACGGCGAGATCCTGACGCGCAGCCCGCTGAACACGCCCGGCTACCTGAACCTGCCCGAGCAGACAGCGGAGCTGATCGATGCCGACGGCTGGCTGCACACCGGCGATATCGGGTCGATCGACGACGACGGATTCGTCCGCGTGGTGGACCGCAAGAAGGAGCTCATCATCACCGCCGGCGGGGAGAACGTGTCGCCGGCCGCGGTTGAGAACCTGCTGGTGGCACATCCGCTGATCGGCCAGGCGCTGGCCTACGGGGACCGGCGGCCGTACCTGGTCGCGATCCTCACGCTGGACGGCGGGGTGGCACCCGCGTGGGCCAGGGCGCACGGTATCGAGGCCGGATCGCTGGCCGAGCTGGCCGCCAGCCCGGTGGTGCTGGCCGAGGTCGCCCGCGCGGTCGCCGAGGCCAACGCGGGCCTCGCGAGGGTGCAGCAGATCAAGTACTGGGAGCTGCTGCCGGTGGAGTGGACTCCGGAGAGCGAGGAGCTGACGCCGACGTTCAAGCTCAAGCGCCGGGTTGTGCACGCCAAGTACGCGGACGTCATCGACGCGCTGTACGCGAGCGCGGGCTGACAGCAAGCCGCGCTAACCCGGCTTCACCGCGCAGGTCGCGAAGTAGCCGGGCAGATAGTCGGCGGTCGGCCCGACGTGATGCGGGCGCTCGCGGAAGCGGGTGATGACGAACCCGGCATCAAGCTGGCCGCCGATCTGCTCGGTCAGCGTGTGGCTGTACTCCACCGGCGCGTCCAGGCCCCACAGCCGCTCGCGCTCCTCGGCGCTGAGGTGCGTCAGGTCGGAATACGGCAGCGCGTGCCTGACGATGAGCTCGCCGCGATTCTCGCTGGCGTCCGCGTCGAAGATGAAGACATCCGGATTCATGAATCCCGCGAGCAGGCTGCCGCCGGGCCGCAGCACGCGGAAGCACTCCCGCCAGACTGGCGCCAGTTCCGGGCAGAACACGTTCGAGACCGGATGGAAGACCAGGTCGAAGCTGGCGCCGGCAAACGCGCTGAGATCGCGCATGTCGCCGAGGACTGTCGTAAGTTCCAGGCCGTCGCGGCCGGCGACCATCCGGTCCTGCGCCAGCTGCCGGGGCGAGTTGTCGAGCACCGTGACAGTCGCGCCTGCCGCGGCGAGCACCGGCCCCTGCTGGCCGCCGCCGCTGGCCAGGCACAGCACGTCCGCGCCGGCGAGGGGATCAGGAAACCAGTCGCGCGGCACCGGGTCGTAGCCGATCAGCACCACCGACCAGGTCCCGGCGCGGGCGGCCTCGATCACCTCGGGCCCGACAGGGACGGTCCACTCGTTACCCGAGTCAACCTCGCGGTCCCAGGCAGACCGGTTATGCGCCGCTACGGAGTCAGGTTCGGTGGTCACGTCCGCAACGTAGCCGCTCTGATGAAGCTGCGCACCGGATTATCCGGGCGGCGCCGGAGGGCGGCCCGCTCGCCAGATCAGGCCGCCGGCCGGAAGATCATGCAGCTGCTGGTCGCGTGCGCGTACAGCCTTCCGTCCGGGCCGGTGAGTCGCGCCTGCGCCAGTGCCGACCGGCCGCCCAGGTGGATCACGGTGCCCTCGCAGGTCAGCTCGCCGGTCTGGACGCTGACTGCGCGCAGGAACTTCACGCTCAGGTCGAGGCTGGTGTAGTGGCTGCCGGCCGGCAGCATGCTCTGGACGGCGCAGCCGCAGGCTGAGTCGCAGAGCGTCGAGATCACGCCGCCGTGCACCGACCCGATGGGGTTGTAGTGGTACTCGGCCGGGGTGAACGCGAACACGACGGTGCCCGGCTCGACCGAGACCGGGGCGAAGTCGAGCGTCGCGGCGATCGGGGCGCCGGGTATGGTCCCGGCCAGTATGCCCCGAAGGAACGCGGTACCGTCCTGCTCCCGCGCGGCCGCGGCGCTTGCGGCCGGGTCAGCCCAGCTGTAACACCGGGTGCGCGCTGAGTCGGGCTTCCCGTCCCCGGCTGGCGGGGCGGACTGGCTAGGCTGCAGGCCCTGGCTGCATGCAGGTCTCCTGACTGGTCGTCGCGGCGCGGCCGCAGGCTGACGGCCGCCGGAACGGGTCGCGATGCGGCTGCCTGCCTGGTCGTGATCCCGGCCCGGATGACGATGGCGTCGCGGGTCCTGGTGCCGGGTGCGTCCGGCCAGCGCCTGTCGATGATGCCGAGCATGCGGGTGTTGGCGGGCAGCACGTCCAGGACCACGGTCGTGATGCCCCGGCTGGCGGCCCGGCTGAGCAGGGTGCTCAGCAGCAGCGCGCCCAGGCCGTGGCCCTGCCACCGATCGGTGATGACCAGGCCGATGTCGGTCGCTGCGTCCGCGGGTGCGTCGGCCGCCATCCCGTGCCCGATGATGCGGCCCGCCGGATCGGTCAGCAGCAGGATGTCCGCTCCCGTGCTGCCGCACAGGACGCGCAGCAGGCCGGTGCTCGGCGGGGCGACGCTGGCGAAGAACCGGAAGTACCGCGCCTGCGGCGACAGGCCGCAGACGAGCTCCCGGATGCCGTCGGCGTCGCCCGGCCGCACCTCGCGGAGCAGGCCGGCCGCCGGGCTGATGCGCACGGGCGCCAGGGCAATGTCACTGGCTGGCGCCGCCAGGCGCGTCCCGCTGGCCGGAGTTCGTTTCATAGACCCAGCTTGAGCCGCGCTTGCTAAGTCTGTCAAGTAGACCTAGCATTTTCATCATGACGAGGCCCTGGCAGCTGGATTACGACACGGCGAACTGCACGATTGGCGCAGCGCTGTCGATCGTGGGCGAGAAGTGGACGTTCCTTGTCCTGCGCGAGGCGTTCAACGGCATCCGCAGGTTCGACGACATGCAGCGCCGTACCGGCCTGCCGCGGCAGGTGCTGAGCAGTCGGCTCTCCCGGCTGGTCGCCGAGGGCATCCTGCGCAAGGCGCCCTACCGGGAGGAGGGCCAGCGGCAGCGCAGCGAGTACCGCCTGACCGACAAGGGGCTCGAGCTGTTCCCCGTGATCGCCTCGCTGCTGGCCTGGGGCGACAGGTACGCGGCCGGCCCGGCCGGCCCGCCGGTCAGGCTGACGCACCGCGGCTGCGGCGCGCCGGTCGGGGTGGAGCTGGCCTGCGCGGACGGTCACGTGCTCGGCTCTGCCCGCGAGGTCACGCCCGAGCCCGGGCCCGGCGCGCGGCGGGTCGCCTGAGCGCTTAGCTGGTCGCCTCCGGCGGGAACTCCGCGGTCGTGGTGTCCGGGAACGCCGAGGGTGAGTCGGGGAACTGGCCGGCAGCGGTCGGGTATGAGGTGGCCGCCGGATACTGGGCCGGAGCCGGGTACTGCGTCGCCGGCGGGTACTGCCCGGCAGGCGAGGCCGCGTCGGCCTGGCCCGGCGGCTGGCCAGCGGGGAAGTCGGTGTAGTAGCCATCGGCACCGTCGGCCGCCAGATCCCTGGCACCGATCATGGAGAACCGGCCCATGGCGAGTGCGCCGGCGAACAGCAGCAGCAGGCCGACGCCGGTGAACAGCGCGACGAGCTCGAGATACCCGCGCAGTACCAGCGCCTGCCCGGACAGGCTGGCGGGCACGATCTGGACGCCAAACGGAACCGACCGGTGCAGCACATCCGCGACAAAGTTGGTTCCGGTCACAAACCAGGCGCCGCTGAGCACGCCGAGCAGGCCGCCGAAGATACCGACGCCGCGATGCCTGGTGGCGAGCACCAGCAGGCCGCCGAGTACGGCGGCCGCGCCCGGAATGATGCTGAAATAAAGGCGGCCGGTGCTGTAGTACCAGGTCTTGTCCGGCGTATAGCCGAAGTGGAAATACGGGCTGACGAACGGGCCGAGGCCGCCCCAGACGCCGAGCAAGATCAGCAGGACACCGCAGATTCCGCCGCGACTGCGCGGAATACGGCCTTGACGGTTCATGTCTGCTCACTCTCTGCGTAATCGGATCTTTAAAGACTTGCACATGCGCTGCGCTCGCTGGTGATTTCCTTAGGCAAAGTGCTGGTAAATCGCCTCGGTAGAGGTCTTCAGGCCCTGCCTCTGGATGCGCGCCGGCAGGTATGGTCGCGCACGTGGACGTCCGCAGGCTGACCCCCCGTACCGACGCGGTACTGTCCGACGCCCGCCTTGCCGCTGCCGAGCAGCGGCTCGGGCGCGGCATCGTGCTGTCAGCAGTGCGGCGCGCTCAGGACCTGGCACGGGCTGGCGAGATCGATCCCGCCAGCGTGGCCGACACTGCCGCGGAGAGCCTCCCGTCGCTGGCGGCGACACTGACGCCGGTGATCAACGCGACCGGCGTTCTCCTGCACACGAACCTCGGCCGGGCTCCGCTGTCCGCCGCGGCGCGGGACGCGATCCAGGTGGCCGCCGGCAGCACCGACCTTGAGTTCGATCTCGCCTCCGGTCTGCGCGGGCGCCGGGGCCGGGGGATGCTCAGCGCTCTCGCGGCGGCAGTCCCGGCAGCGGAGAGCGTGCACGTCGTCAACAACAATGCCGCCGCGCTGGTGCTGGCGGCGACGGCGCTTGCCTCCGGCCGGGAGATCGTGGTGAGCAGGGGCGAGCTCATCGAGATTGGCGACGGCTTCCGGCTGCCGGAACTGCTGGAATCGACCGGCGCCCGGATTCGCGAGGTCGGCACCACAAACCGCACGACAGCCGCCGATTATGCGGCGGCAATAGGGCCGGACACGGCGTTCGTGCTCAAAGTGCACCCCTCTAACTACCGGATCGAGGGATTCACCGCGAGCGCGTCAGTTGCCGAGCTGGCGGGCCTGAGCGTTCCCGTCGTGGGTGATATCGGTTCCGGTCTGCTGACCTCTCACCCGCTGCTCCCGGATGAGCCAGACGCGACCAGCTGGCTCGAGGCCGGCGCCGCCCTCGTGACGGCAAGCGGCGACAAGCTGCTCGGCGGTCCGCAGGCAGGCCTGCTGCTGGGGAGGGCTGACCTGGTTACCGCGGCCGCCCGGCATCCGCTTGCCAGGGCACTGCGCGTCGACAAGCTGACAGCGGCCGCCCTGGAAGCGACGCTCACCGGGCCGCCGCCGCCGGTGGCCAGGCAGCTGACAGCCGGCCAGGCCGGGCTCGCGGCCCGCGCGCGGACGATAGCGGACAGCCTCGCTGCCTGCGACATCGACGCGCACGCGGTGCACTGCGAGGCCGCCGTGGGCGGCGGCGGAGCACCGGGCGTGGCGCTGCCGAGTGCCGGGGTGAGCGTGCCCGAGGCGCTCGCCGCCGGGCTGCGGGCCGGTCCGGCGGTACGGCGCGGCAGCCTGCCGGCCGTGGTGGGCCGGATCGAGGACGGACGGCTGCTGCTTGACCTGCGTTCCGTCGCTGCCGCGGACGACGAGCAGCTGGTCGCAGCGGTGACAGTCGCAGCGGCGAGCCCAGCGCAGGCGGACCGGGAATGAGCGCTATGCAGGTCCTCGTCATCGCCGGCCCGGCTGGTCACGGCAAGACGGCGCTCGTGCGGGCGCTGACCGGCGCCGAGCCCGGCCGCGGAACCGGGGAACGCCGCGGCAGCGTTAGCAGTGACCCTGGCTTTGGCTGGCTGACGCTGCCGTCCGGCGATCAGCTGGCCATCCTGGACGCGGACGGAGCCGACCGGTTCGTGACGACTGTGCTCGGCAACGCCGGCCCGGATCCCGCCGTCGCGTTCGTCGTGGCAGCTGACGATGGCTGGCTGCCGCAGGCCGCCGAGCAGCTGGCCGTGGCGGTCGCGATCGGCATCAGCCGCGCCCTGCTCGTCGTCACGAAGTCTGACCTGGCCGACCCGGAACCGGTCATCGCGCAGGCGGCGGCTCAGATCGCGCAGACGAGCCTGGGTCAGCTGCCGGCCATCGCGGTCAGCGCCGCCACCGGCGCGGGCCTGCCAGAGCTGCTCGCCGCTCTCGGCGCGCTCGGGCGCGGCCCGGCTGATCCGGATCCCGCCGGGCCGGTCCGGATCTGGATCGACCGCGCGGCCAGTGTGCCGGGGGGCGGCACGGTCGTCACCGGCACGCTCCCGGCCGGCACGCTGCGGCAGGGCGACGAGCTGGTCATCACGCCGTCGATGCGGCCGGTCAGGGTCGCGGACCTGCAGGCTCTGGGCGTGCCGGTGCGGGCAGCGTCCGGTCCGGCCCGCGTCGCCATCAGCCTGCGCGGCACCGGGCGCGAGCCACTGCACCGGGGCATGGCCCTGGCGCAGCCAGGTCGCTGGACGCTCACGGACCTGATCGACGTGCGTATCGCCGGCGGAGGGTCGCCTGGGGGCGGCTGGCTGCACGGGAGCCAGCACGGCGACCAGCACGGCGACACCGTCACTCCCGGTCAGCTCGCCCGCGCCGCCGCCCTGCACATCGGCTCGGCCCGCGTGATCGCGCGGGTGCGGCCGCTCGGGCCCGGCCTGGCCAGGCTGAGCCTCACGAACCCGCTGCCGCTGCAGGCGGGAGACCGGGTACTGCTGCGCGACACCGGCGGCCGCCGCGGTGCAGTCGCGGCAGTAGCAGGCGCAGTCGTGCTCGACGTGACGCCGCCGCCGCTCGCCCGGCGCGGCGCCGCCGCCGCAGCGGCGAGACTGCTGGCCACCTGGCCCGACCAGCCGAGTGCGGCCGATCTGCTCGCCCGGCACGGGCTGCTGCGCGCGAGCGCGCTGCTCGCCATGGGCATCACCGACCACCCGGTCCCGGTCGCCGGCGAGTGGCTGGCCGACCCGGAGCGCTGGCGCTCACTCGGGCATCAGCTCGGCGAGGCACTGGCAACCCATGCGGCCGCCGAGCCGCTCGCCGCCGGCATGCCCATCGATGCCGCCAGGGCGGCACTCGACCTGCCGGACCGCAGGCTCGTGATCGCGCTGGCCAGACCGCCGTTCCGGATCTCGTGCGGCGCGCTGCACATCGCCAGGCACCCCGGCCGGGACGCCGGGCCGGGGCTGCCCGAGTCGCTGCTCGCGGCCATCCGTGTGCTGCGGGCTGACCTCGCGGCCGCCCCGTTCGCGTCGCCGGACGCTGACCGGCTTCGCAAGCTGGGCCTCGACACGCGGAGCATCGCCGCCGCGGTGCGAGCAGGCGAGCTCATGCGCATCAGCGATCAGGTGGTGCTGGCTCCGGGCGCCGACGCCGCCGCCGTCGCGATCCTGGCCGGGCTGGAGCAGCCCTTCACTGCGGCGGAGGCCCGGCAGGCGCTCAGCACCACGCGCAGGACCGCGATTCCGCTGCTGGAGTACCTGGACGCGGCCGGCCTCACCGAGCGGCAGCCGGACGACCGGCGAGTGATGAAGGCAGCTGCCGCCCCGAACGGAGCGAGCCCGGATCCAGCTGCGGCCGGCGTGCCCGCGCAGGCCGCGCAGCAGCCCGCCGCGGGCGCGGCCGCACCGGCTCAGGCAGGCGTGGCCGCCGGCGCGGGGCCGGCGCTGCTAGTGCGCCCCGAACCGGGTAGCTGACCAGGCGCGGGCTTCGACCGGCGGCTCGCCGGCCGCGATCCAGCGCGCCAGCACCGCAGCGGTAACGGGGGCGTTCAGGATTCCGGTCCTGAAGTGCCCCGACGTCAGCCATGCGTTCCTCAGCCCCGGCACCATGTCGATCACCGGCCGCCGGTCAGGGTGCCGCGGCCGGAAGCAGCACCACTGGTAGGCCACGCCGATGCCGCGCAGGCTTGGCAGCACCGCGGCCAGGCCGCCGACGATGGCGTCGATGACGTCCGGCTGAACCGCGGGACTCTCGTCGCCGAGATCGAACGTTCCCCCGGCCAGCAGCTGGCCGTCCTCAATCTGGGTCGCCAGCGGCGCGACGATGCCGGGAAGAACGACGTCCGTCCGCTCCGTCACCAGCAGGTGGCCCTTGACCCGGTCGGACGGGATACGCAGCTGCAGGCCGTCGAGCATCGGCGGCCTGCCGGTGGCGAACACCACGGCACCGGGCCTGATCTCACCAGCCGACGTGCCCACGCTCACGATGCGGTCACCGCTGATCTCGACCGATGTCGCGGCGACGCCGGTGGCGACAGCGGGCAGCCCGGCGGCCAGCCTGGCAACCGCGCGGAGCGGGTTGATCCGGGCCTGGCGGTGGATCAGCGCGCCCTCCATCGGCCGGGCCAGTCCGGGGATGAGCTCTTCTACCTGACCGGGATTCAGCCACTCGACGCCGCGCGGCTGATGGGCCGCATAACCGCTGTCGTGCGGCGCCAGCCCGAGCCAGTCCAGCTCGACCAGGCCAACCCCGCCCGGGATCGCCGCCTGCAGGTCATGCCAGCGCTCCAGTCCGGCGCGCTCCAGGTCGACGAACGGCTCAGGGTCGCTCCACTGATGGGGCTCGGGGATAAGCAGCCCGGTTGCGCCGCCGGTCGCGCCGGCGCCGAGCCGGCCGGTCTCGATCAGCAGGACGTCGCCGAGGCGGGCCTCCGCGCACGCGGCTGCGGTGGCCACGCCCAGGATGCCGCCGCCGACCACCAGCACGTCGGGAGTGGCATCCGCGACAATGCCGTCAGCCCGGCCGAGCACGGCCCGCTCCGCTGCGGTGAGCTGATCACGCCAGATGGCGCCGTTCACGGTCATGTGACTCATCCTGGGTCATCGAGCCGGGTGGCCGGCCTGATCGCGGTCTGCGGACGCCCGCATGCAAGGTGCCAGCCTGTGCATCGTAGGCGACAGTGGCCGCACCGGCGACCTCCGGCCGCCGAGCAGCTGCCAGCAACGCCGTCCGGACCGAAACGCGGCAATCAGGCGTTCGCCGCACGGAACCGTCCGCCGGCAGCCTGGCCGCATGGCGCTCGAGCCCGAGTACCCGGTCAGGCGCAGTATTGCCCTGATCGCGCATGACAACAAGAAGAGCGACCTCGCGGAGTGGGCCCGGTTCAACCGGGCTGTTCAGCCGGGCCTACGACCGCGTGCAGCCGACCTTTGCCGGCTACGCCAGCCGGGGCTGGTCCGCGATGACAGCGACGGCGCATCACCTGGCCTAGCGCCGATTCAGCGGCGCGCCTCGCCTGAGCCGGGATCCGGTGCCGGGGGAGCGGACGGCCGCTGGCCTTCCGCCGCCGCCGCGGCTGCGTCGGCGAGCCGCGTGAGAAGCCCGGTCAGCTGGCCGAGTGCGCCGGCCGGGAGGGCTCTCATCGCCGGGGGCGGGCGGAGCAGGATGGCGTCGGCGGTCGCGATGGCGCTGTGCCCGGCGGCCGTGAGCGTGACCAGCTTGCGGCGCCTGTCGTCAGGGTGCGGCCGGCGCTCCACCAGGCCGTGGGCTTCCAGCTTGTCGACGATCAGGGTGGCGTAGGGGGCATCGACGCCGTTGGCCTCCGCGAGCTGGCTCAGGGTCGCCGGCCCGCCGCGGAGCTGGAAGAGGATCTTTCCCCGGCCGCCGCCCAGCCGGAACCCGAGCGCCTCGGCGAGCTCACCCCGGCGGCTGTGAGCCTCGACGAACCGCTGCATGAGGGCCCACGCCTGCTGGACTTGATCTTCCGCGCTCACCACGCCACCGTCCGGCCCAGGTAGTCGACGTAGTGCAGACCGGGCCGGCCCCGGAGGCCGTCGAGTGTCCTGACGAGGCTCGGGATGCTCTCGCCGGTGCTGAGCCTGGCGTCCGGGCCGCCGAGCTCGGTGCGCACCCAGCCGGGGGCCATGAGCACAAGAGTCCGGCGATCGCCGCTGTGCCGTGCCGCGTAGCTGCGCATGAAGGTGTTAAGCGCGGCCTTGCTGCCGCGGTAGACCTCGTGGCCACCGCGCTCGTTATTGGCCACGCTGCCCTGGCCCGAGGACATCACCCCGATCGTGCCCGCGGGCTCGACGCGGTCCTGGAGAGCCTCGATGACGCGCAGCGGGCTGAGGGCGTTGGTGACCATGACCCGGCTGAACTCGCTAGTCGATGTCTCCGCCACCGTGCCCTCGGGCTGGTTCGTGACGCCGGCGTTGACGAACAGCAGGTCGAACATCTGGTCCGCCAGACGATCGTGCAGCGCCGCGATCTGCTCGGGCTCCGTGACATCGACGGTCTCGATCTCGATGTGCCCGGCGCAGGCATCGGCGAGGTCATGCAGCGGGGTGCGGTCCGAGCCGCGCACGGTGGCCACGACATGCCGGCCGTCCTGCGCCCACTCTCCGGCCAGTGCCAGGCCAAGACCGCGAGACGCGCCGATCAGGAGCACCCGGCTGCCTGAGGCCGGCGGCGGGACAGGGGGAGGGCCAGAGTTAGTTATAGACATAGTAATTATTATGCGGTGTATAACTAAATTGGTCAAGCCGCGCTGTGCGCGCGGGACCGAGCCCTGCCGAATAATCCGCCGGAGCCGGAAGGAACGGCGCGCTGTCGTTGCTGCAGCATCAGGAGCGCGCGACCGTGCGTTGTTTCGTGCCTGGCCGTAGGGTAGGGGGATCATTGCCGCAGACTGCGTGCAAGGCCGCCGTTCAGGACTGGAGGAGGTGCCGTGGCGCTGACTGACTCCTTCGGGCGTACGGCCACTGACCTGCGGGTATCCCTGACCGACCGGTGCAATCTGCGCTGCAGCTACTGCATGCCGGAGCAGGGTCTTGAGTGGCTGCCGAAGCCAGAGCTGCTCACCGACGACGAGGTGGTCAGGCTCGTCAGCCTCGCTGTCGCCCGGCTGGGGATCACCGAGGTGCGGTTCACGGGGGGCGAGCCGCTGCTGCGGCGCGGGCTACCCGCCATCGTGGAGCAGGTCGCAGCGCTCCAGCCCCGGCCGGAAGTCTCGCTGACCACCAACGGCATCGGGCTGGACCGGCTCGCCGTGCCGCTGCAGGCAGCGGGCCTGAACCGGATCAACGTCTCGCTCGACACGGTGACGCCCGAGGTCTTTATCCGGCTGTCCCGCCGGGACCGGCTGGACGATGTCCTGAAAGGCCTGGTCAGTGCCACCGAGGCGGGACTCGCGCCGGTCAAGGTGAATACCGTGCTGATGCGGGGCGTCAACGACCACGAGGCTGCTGACCTGCTGCGGTTCTGCCTGGCTCACGGCTACCAGCTGCGGTTCATCGAGCAGATGCCGCTCGATGCACAGCATGGCTGGCGCCGCAGCGAGATGGTGACCGCGGAGGAGATCCTGGCCGCACTGGGCACTGAATTCAGCCTGGAGCCGGCGGATCCCGGTGCGCGCGGCTCGGCACCGGCGGAGACGTTCCTGATCGACGGCGGCCCGCAGACCGTCGGCATCATCGGCTCCGTGACCCGGCCGTTCTGCGGGGCCTGTGACCGGATCCGGCTCACCGCCGACGGCCAGCTGCGCAACTGCCTGTTCGCCACGGCCGAGAATGACCTGCGCACCCCGCTGCGGGCGGGAGCAAGCGATGACGAGCTCACGGTGCAGTGGAAGCGCTGCATCGCCGCCAAGCTGCCTGGTCACGGCATCAACGATCCGGGATTCCTGCAGCCCGCCAGGCCGATGTCGGCCATCGGCGGCTAACCGGGCATGTCCGGGTGACCGGGCCTGCCGGTGCCGGCCCCGATGCGGCGACTCCCGGTGCCGCCTTCGACACAGTGATCCTGGCCGGCGGCTCCGCTGCCCGGATGGGCGGCGCGGACAAGCCGGGGATTGCCGTCGGGCGGACCGCGATGCTCGTCCTGGTAGCGCAGGCCGCTGCCGCCGCGGGGACAAGGCGCCTGATCGTCGTCGGCCCTCCGCGAGCCGGAGCCGTGGGCGACGCCATGGCCGAGCTGGGCGCAGTCGTCGTACGCGAAGAGCCGCCCGGCGGCGGCCCGGTGCCCGCGCTCCGGCGCGGGCTGGCGGAAACGACCGCGGCCTGGTCTCTGGTGCTGGCGGCCGACCTGCCGTTCCTCCGCGGCGCGCTGCTCGCGGACCTACTGGCCCGCGGTCGCGCGGCGGCCGCTGCGGGAGCGGTCCTGACCGACGACGACGGCCGGCCGCAATGGCTGGCCGGCGGCTGGCAGACGGGCGCGCTGCGGGTGGCACTAGCGGCGTATCCGGGTAATTCACTGCGCGGGCTGCTCGGCCCGCTCGCGCCGGTGCTGGTCCGGCCGGCCGCAGCCGCGTCTGGCCCGCCGCACTGGCTGGACTGTGACAGCCCGGCTGACCTGGCCGCGGCCCGCCGCCTGGCCGGCCCAGCGGAGTAACGGACCGAACGGAGAACAGTGGCCATCATCGACGACTGGACCGCGGCGGTATGCGCGGAGCTTGGCATCGAGCCCGGTCAGATCGACATCCGCGAGGTTCTCGATCTCGCCAGGGTCGCCGCGCATCAGGTGGAGCGGCCCGCCGCCCCGGTCACGGCCTACCTTCTCGGGCTGGCGGTCGGATCGGGTCAGCCGCGCAGCGAGGCCGCGGCCCGCCTGGCCGCCCTGGCTGAGAGCTGGCCGGACAGCTAATCCCTGGCGCCTGGCCGGGCGCCGTCGCGGGTCTCCAGCGCAGAAACAAACGCAGGGCACTGCGCCAGGGGCTTGCCATCGCGAAGTTAACGATATATCTTTGACGTATCGCCGAGCTACGGTGACTGCCCGAGTGAAGTCGGGCATCCGCCACCGCAGCTCACCTAGACAAAGGAGCATTACCTATGCGATACGACAACGAGCGCGGCAGGAGCCGCGGTCCAGGCCAGTGGGAGCCCGCTGAGAACCACGAGCACCGCCGCTGGCACGGAGACGACGAGGAAAGGCGCGGCGGCGGCGGCCGGAGCCGCAGCCGCGGACGCCGGGAGCATTTCGGCGGCCCGTTCGGCGGCCCGCCATTCGGGCCCGGCTTTCCCGGTCCTGAGGTCCACGACCTGGGGCCGTGGGGACGAGGCGGTCACGGCGGACCGCGCGGCATGCGCGGACCGCGGGCACGCCGCGGCGACGTCCGGGCGGCGGCGCTCGCGCTGCTGTCCGAGCAGCCGCTCAACGGCTACCAGATCATCCAGGAGATCGGCGAGCGCAGCGGGGGAGTCTGGCGGCCCAGCCCCGGCTCTGTGTACCCGGCGCTCCAGCAACTCGAGGATGAGGGCCTGATCAGGGCTGAGGCTGGGGAGGGCGGCCGCAGGGCCTACCAGCTGACCGACGAGGGCCGGGCATACGCGGAGTCACACTCCGCCGAGCTGAAGGCCCCCTGGGATGACGTCGCGGGCAGCGCCGGCGGCGTGGCGATCGAGATGCGCAAGCTGATCGGCCAGGTCGCGATGGCGGCCTTCCAGGTCGTCAGCGCGGGCACCGACGCGCAGGCGGGACAGGCTAAGCAGGTCCTGACGGACGCGCGCAAGTCGCTGTACCGGATCCTGGCAGCCGACGACGATGAGTCCGCCGGCGATGGAGAGTAACGCCTCCTCGCTGGCAGCTGCACACGCGATTAGGCTCATGGCGGGCCAACTGAGGGAGGCGGACGCGATGACAGCGCAGGCTGGCACTAGCCCCGGCGCCCGGCAGGTCGCGGACAGCACCGGGCCGGAGGCCGTAATCTCGGTCTCCGGCCTGGTCAAGCGCTACGGTCAGATCGAGGCGGTCCGCGGCATCGACTTTGAGGTGCGGCGCGGCGAGACGTTCGGCTTCCTCGGGCCGAACGGCGCCGGGAAGTCAACGACAATCAAGATCCTCTGCACGCTCGCGACCGCGACGGCGGGCACCGCCATGGTGGCCGGCTACAACTCCGCGACCGAGCGCGACGCCGTGCGGCAGAACATCGGCCTGGTGTTCCAGGACACGACGCTCGATACCTACCTCACCGCCGAGCAGAACCTGCGCTTCCACGCGGAGCTGTATGGCGTCCCCAAGGCCGCGGTGATGCCGCGCATGCGCCAGGTGATGGACATGGTTGGCCTCTGGGACCGCAAGGACAGCCTGGTCAGCACATACTCGGGCGGCATGCAGCGGCGCCTGGAAATCGCCCGCGGGCTCCTGCACGCGCCCCGGGTGCTGTTCCTGGACGAGCCGACGGTCGGGCTCGACCCGCAGACCCGGTCCGGCATCTGGACCTACATCAACGACCTGAAGTCGCGCGAGGACATCACCATCTTCCTCACCACGCACTACATGGACGAGGCCGAGCACTGCGACCGGATCGCGATCATCGACCACGGCAGGATTGTGGCGATCGACACGCCCGAGGCGCTGAAGGCCAGCATCGGCAAGGACCGGGTGCAGATACAGACGCAGGACAACCAGGCCGCGATCGCGGAACTCGGATCGAAATTCGGGCTCGACGCGGCCGTGCGCGAGGGCGTGGTCACGTTCTCGGTGGCCTCCGGCGAGCAGTTCGTGCCGCGGCTGTTCAGCGAGTTCAGCGTTCCCATCCAGTCGGTCAGCGTGTCCCGGCCCTCACTGGATGACGTCTTCATGTCCTACACCGGCACGACGATCCGCGACGCCGAGGGCGGCGCCGGGAACGAGTTCATGCGGAACATGGCCCGCATGCGAGGGAGACGATAGCGATGGCGACCCAGACCAGCGAGCCTGCCGCCGTCACCGGCGCAGGAGTCGTCGACCGGATCAGGGTCTCGGTTCCCGACCGGGGCCTGCGCCACGATCTGCGCGCCGTCAGCATTGTCTGGCGGCGGGAGCTGATCAGGTTCCGCACCGACCGGCTGCGGGCCATCACCGCGCTGGTGCAGCCCTTCCTGTTCCTGTTCATCCTCGGGACGGGCCTGTCCAGCCTGGCCGGCGGCAGCCTGCCGCACTCGAGCACCTTCGACTTCAAGACCTTCATCTATCCTGGCGTGCTGGCGATGTCCGTGCTCTTCACGGCCATCTTCTCGGCCGGGTCGATCGTGTGGGACCGGGAGTTCGGGTTCCTGCGGGAAATCCTCGTCGCGCCCGTCAGCCGCGGCGCGATCGTGATCGGCAAGTGCCTGGGCGGCGCGACGATTGCCACGTTCCAGGGCGTGATCTTCCTCTGCCTGGCCTGGTTCGCGCACGTGCCCTACAACCCGGTGCTGATCCTCAGCCTGATCGGCATGCTGCTGCTCCTGTCGTTCACGCTCACGGCGTTCGGCGTCATGATGGCGGCCAGGATCAAGCAGTTCCAGGCCTTCATGGCGCTGACCCAGATGCTGGTCATGCCGCTGTTCTTCCTGTCCGGCGCGCTCTACCCGCTGACCGGGCTGCCAGCCTGGCTGACGGTGCTGACCCGCCTGGATCCGCTGACCTACGTGGTCGGCCCGATGCGGCACGTGGTCTTCAGCCACCTGAACGTGTCCCCGCAGATCGCCGCGATCCTGAATACGCGCCTGGCGCCCAGCATTACCTGGGCCGGCTGGGCGGTGCCGCTGTGGCTCTCACTCGGCATCGTGGCAGTGATGGGGCTGGTCATGATGTCCGTGGCGATCGCCGAGTTCAGCAAGACCGAATAGCCCCGCGCTCGCGCCAGACCATCAGCGTGGTGAGTTCGCGTCCGATGCGCACGCGAACTCACCCCGATCTTTGCATCCGCGCGAATTCGGGCGCGAAGGTGCCGGGGTGGGGGGCTCGGGGGGTCTTCCCCCGGGCAGGCACTGCGAGCCACCGGCGAGGGCTCTGAAAGAGCCAGAGCGTAGAGCGACGCAGTGGGGGGCTCCGGGGGTCTTCCCCCGGGCAGATACTGCGAGCCACCGGGAAGGAGGCCGAAGGCCTCCGAACATAGAGCGACGCCGGGTGGCTACGGGGGCAAACCACCCGGCGTCGCATTCATCGGCGCTCCGACGGGGGCCCGGAACGCCGGCAATTGGCGCTCCAGCGGGGGACCAGAGCACCGGTAAGCATGTTACACCGAACAGCCCCCTAGTGCGTCAAGACCGGATTACGAGGTAATCTCGCCATCCCTGCCGACTTGGTCAGGTCCCTTTAGCCGGGTTTGGGAAAGACTTGACTAACTGATCAGGCGAAATGCCGCGGCGCGCCGATGACGCGTGCGATGAGAGGATCGCGGCTACTGTCCGGAAGGCGGCGCGGCCGGAGGTACGTGGGGCCCCTGGGGGCCGGGAGGTCGCGTTGGCGGCCGGTAAATTGCCGGTGAGTTTGGCTCGTATTGCCGGAATGTCCGGTTGGCCGTCGGCTCGCGGCCGCCATTGGCGAAGATCACCGCGAAATACGGGATGACGAGTGCTCCCACGACCGGGATCGCCGTGAGCCAGCCAAGGTGATTGACGAACATCAGGACCGCGGTGACGAAGCAGATCGTCCGGATGCCCATCATGATCAGGTACCGGCGCTCACGGTAGGAGATGTCCTGGGACAGGCCGGGGCGCGCCTCGGTCACGAGGTGAGCCTCTGAGCGCCGGCTGGCTTTCACTCTTCCACGTTATGCCGCTTGCTGACCGTCCGCTACCGCGGGTACTACGCAGCGTCGAGCAGCCGCCCCGCCGAGCCCGGAGCGGCCCGCCCGGGGGATGGGCGCGCCTACGGGGCGAACCGGCTGAATTGAGTTAGTGTCCGCCGCATGAGCGACTCATCAGTGACTGGCCAGGACATCCGGGCGGCCGCGGAGGTGCACGGCGAGCTCGGCCCCGAGTACGGGGATGCCGTGGTCGAGTCGTTCCTGGCGAGAATCGACAAGCAGATCGAGGCCCGGGTTGATGAGCGGCTGGCGGCCGTTGCCAGGCCCCGGCGGCCGGTCGACCCGGCCCGGCTGTCGAAGTTCCGGCTTGCCTTCGGCGGCCTTGTTGCCGGATCGGCTGTGGCCGGCATTCCGCTCACCGTGCTGGCCGCCCAGGCGCGCAACGAGGCCGGGAACAGCCCGAAGGCGTTGCTCGTGATCTGGGTGGTAGTACTAGCTGTCTACGGGCTGGTGGCCTACCGGCTGCGGCGGCGCTAGCCCTGAGCTGATCGGCTGAGCCGCGCCGCAGCCCGCACCGGGAGGACAGCATGACCGACCGCACCTACCGCGTCACCGAGATTGTCGGCACGTCGCCAGACGGCATCGAGGCAGCCATCAGGGGGGCGGTTGCGCGGGCCTCGCAGACGCTGCGGCATCTCGACTGGTTCGAGGTGACTCAGGTCCGCGGTCAGATCGTTGACGGCCAGGTAGCGCACTACCAGGTCGGCCTCAAGGTCGGCTTCCGCCTCGAGGACGCCTAGCGAGCCGAGTTCTCCATGATCCGGGAGACTTCGACACGCCAGGGCGCGCACAAGTCTCCCGGATCATGGAAACCGGCTGGTTGCTCAGCTGGCCTGGCTCACCGAGGACATATTGAAGCCCTCGACCCGGAGCGGCGGCATGGCTGCCCGGGTGAAGTAGTCGCCCCACTCGCGCGGCAGCGTCTGCTCGGTGCCGCCGATCTCGGTGATCCGGCTGAGCATCCCGACCGGGCTCTCGTTGAACCTGAAGTTGTTCACCGCGCCGGTGACCTCGCCGCCTTCCACCAGGTAGACACCGTCGCGGGTCAGCCCGGTCAGCAGCAGGGTCTGCGGGTCGACCTCGCGGATGTACCACAGGCAGGTCAGCAGCAGGCCGTGGCTGGTGCGGCTGACCAGCTCGGCGAGTGACCCGGTGGCACCAGGTGCCGCCATGATCAGGTTGTCAATCGCGGGCGTGACCGGCTGACCGGTCAGCCGGGCCGTGTGCCTGGTCTGGGTCAGCGCGGCCAGGGTGCCGTCGGCAATCCAGTCGGTCCGCCCGGCCGGGAGGCCGTTGTCGAAGACGGAGGAGTCCCGGCTGGAGGCGTGCGCGATGACGAATGGCGAGCACTGGAGCCCCGGCGCCGCCGGATCGCTGGTCAGCGAGACCGGCAGGCTGGCCAGCTTCTCGCCGATCCTGGTGCCGCCGCCCGGCTTACTGAATACCGTGCGGCCGTCCAGCGCGTCCTTGGCGCCCGCGGTCCAGTAGGCGTAGATCATCAGATCGGCCACGGCCGTCGGCGGCAGGATTGTCTCGTAGCGGCCCGCGGGCAGCTCGACCGAGCGCTCGGCCCAGCCGAGGCGCTGCGCGAGACCGGCCTCGAGCGCGGTGACGTCGACGTCGCTGAAGTCGCGGGTGCCCGCGCCTGCCCACGCGGACCTGGCCAGGTCGGCCGACTTGGCGTTGAGCTCCAGCCGCCCCGACGGCTGATCGTGGCGCAGCCGCAGCCCGGCTGAGGTGCCGAGGAAGGTCGACCGCAGCCCGTGCTCGGCGAACCCGTACAGCCTGCGCCCGGCGCCGGCGGCCGTGTCGAATGCGCCGCCCAGGTCCCTGGCGAAATCGGCGAAGACCCCGATCTGCGTGCTGCCCGGCTCCTCGTCCCAGCCCGCTGCGGTGCGGCCGGCCGCATCGTCGCTCGTGACCAGCGGCGCCGCGTCCTCGGCGGGTGATCCCTCGGCTGCCGCGTGCTCGGCCTCGGCGACGATCTCGGCGATCTGCTCGTCCCGCACCCCGGCGCGGGAGACGACGCCGACGCGGGCCCCGTCGGCGCTGCGGGTGACCGCGATGACGGTCAGCTGGCGGGAGCGGGAGACCCCGTTCGTCGTCAGCGAGTTGCCGGCCCAGCGGAGGTTCGCCGAGGACGTCTCGTCAGCGATCACCACGCAGTCATCGCTGCGAGCGGCGGCCAGCGCCCGCTCGACGGCGTCCTGCGGCGAGTTCGCGCTCATGCGCCTGCCTCTTCCACTGTGTTGAGAATGCGGATGCCCCGCATGACGACCGACGGGCAGCCGTGACTGACCGGCGCGACCTGGCCCGGCTGGCCCTTGCCGCAGTTGAAAGCGCCGCCCAGCACGTAGGTCTGCGGGCCGCCGACCGCCTCCATCGAGTTCCAGAAGTCCGTGGTCGTGGCCTGGTAGGCCGCGTCCCGCAGCTGCCCGGCCAGCTGCCCGTTGCGGATGCGGAAGAACCGCTGCCCGGTGAACTGGAAGTTGTACCGCTGCATGTCGATCGACCAGCTCTTGTCGCCGACGATGTAGATGCCGTCGGTCACGCCGGCGATCAGCTCGGCCGTGGACGGGCCGCCCTCCGCGGGCTGCAGCGAGACGTTGGCCATCCGCTGGATCGGCATGTGGCCGGGGGAGTCGGCGAACGAGCAGCCATTCGACCGGCCGAGGCCCTTCAGCCGGGCCATCCGCCGGTCCAGCTGGTAGCCGGTCAGGACGCCGCCGGTGATCAGGTCCCAGGACTGGCCCGCGACGCCCTCGTCGTCGTAGCCGATCGTGGCCAGGCCGTGCTCGGCGGTCCGGTCGCCGGTGACGTGCATGACCGGCGAGCCGTACTGGAGGCTGCCCAGCTTGTCGAAGGTGGCGAACGAAGTGCCCGCGTACGCCGCCTCGTAGCCGAGCGCCCGGTCAAGCTCGGTGGCGTGCCCGATCGACTCGTGGATGGTGAGGAACAGGTTCGACGGGTCGATCACCAGGTCGTACCGGCCGGCCTGCACCGACGGTGCCGCCAGCTTCTCGGCCAGCAGCGCCGGGATCTCGGCCAGCTCGGCATCGAAGTCCCAGCCGGTGCCGGTGAGGTACTCGTAGCCGCGCCCGGCGGGCGGGGCCAGCGTCCGCATGGTCTCGAACCGGCCGTCCGCGCCGACGGCGACCGCGGTCAGCGAGGGGTGCAGCCGCACCCGCTGCTGCAGCGCGGTGGTCGCCCCGTCGGTGTAGAACTTGCATTCCTTGACCTGCAGCAGCGACGCGTCCACGTGGCTCACGCCCGGACCGGACAGCAGCCGGGCGCTCCAGTCGGCCAGCAGGGCGATCTTGTCGGCGACGCTGACGCTGAACGGATCGACCTCATAGGCGGACAGCCAGGTGACATCGCCGTGGGCGCGCTCATCGGCCAGCTCGATCGGCTCGGTGTTGATTGCCGCGGCGACCCTGGCCACGTCCACGGCCTCGGCTGCGGCGTGCGCGGCCGCGTCGGCGGTCAGGTCGACGGCCGAGGCGAACCCCCAGGTGCCGTCCACGATGACGCGGACGGCGAGGCCCAGGTCGTCGGAGTCGAACTGGGTTTCCAGGTTGCCGTCGGACAGGCCGATCTGCTGGCCGGAGATGCGCTCGGCCCGGAAGTCGGCGTGCGAGGCGCCCAGCTGCCGGGCACGGCTGATGGCGGCATCGGCAAGCTCGCGTAGCGGGTAAGCAGTGAACTCAGGATCGATCTGGTTATGGTCCACGAGTCGCCAACCTATCCCGGGCTGCGGCGCCGCGGCCCGCCCGGTACGCTCGCTCGCGACCGCGTTCAGCACTGCGGCCGGGTTCGTCCGTCCCGGCCCGGCGCGGCAGGCGAGATCAGGAGGCAGGAGCGCGATGGGCCGTTCCGTACTTGTCACCGGCGGTAACCGCGGCATCGGCCTGGCTATCGCCCGCCGCCTCGCCGATGACGGCGACAATGTGGTGGTGACCTCCCGGTCCGGTGAGCCGGTCGAGGGCCTGACCGTCACCGCCTGCGACGTGCGGGACAGCGCCCAGGTCGACGCGGCGTTCAAGGCCGCGGAGGAGGCGAACGGGCCGGTCGAGGTGCTGGTCGCCAACGCCGGGATCACCAGGGACCAGCTGCTCGCGCTGATGAGCGAGGACGACTTCGCCGACGTGGTGAACACGAACCTGACCGGCGCCTACCGGCTGGCCAAGCGGGCCGTCCGCGGCATGATCAGGATGCGCCGCGGCCGGATCATCCTGATCTCCTCGGTCGTGGGCATGCTCGGCTCGGGCGGTCAGGCGAACTACGCCGCGTCCAAGGCCGGCCTCGTCGGCTTCGCCCGGTCGCTGGCGCGCGAACTCGCCACCCGCAACATCACCGTCAACGTCGTCGCGCCCGGCTTCGTCGACACCGACATGACCGCGGTCCTGACTGACGACCAGCGCAAGGCCATCCTGGCCGGGGTGCCGCTCGGCCGCTACGCCGAGCCCGCCGAGGTGGCGGCAGCTGTCGCCTTCCTGGCGAGCGCCGACGCGGGCTACATCACCGGCGCTGTCATACCGGTCGATGGCGGCCTTGGCATGGGCCACTGACGGCCTCGTTCCCGCACAAGAACAGGAAGGTGGCAGCCATGGGAATCCTTTCCGGCAAGCGGATCCTGGTCGCCGGCGTCCTCACCGACGCGTCGATCTCGTTCCACGTGGCCCGGCTGGCGCAGCAGGAGGGCGCGACCGTGGTGCTGACCGCCTACCCGCGGCTCAGCCTGGTGCAGCGGATCGCGAAGCGGCTGCCCGAGCCCGCGCCCGTGCTCGAGCTGGACGTGACCAATGAGGAGCAGCTCGGCTCGCTGGCTGACCGCGTCCGCGAGCACGTGGACGGGCTTGACGGCGTGGTGCACGGCATCGCGTTCGGCCCGGCGACCGCGCTCGGCGGCAACTTCCTGCAGACCCCGTGGCCGGACGCGGCGACGGCACTGCAGGTGTCGGCGTTCTCGCTGAAGTCGCTGGCGATGGCCGCGCTGCCGCTGATGCGGCCGGGCGGGGCGATCGTCGGCATGGATTTCGACGCCACTGTCGCGTGGCCGGCCTACGACTGGATGGGCGTGGCGAAGGCCGCGCTGGAGTCGACCGCCCGCTACCTGGCCCGCGACCTCGGGCCGCAGGGCATCCGGGTGAACCTGATGTCGGCCGGCCCGGTCAGGACAATGGCGGCCAAGAGCATCCCCGGCTTCGACCAGTTCGAGGACGTCTGGTCCGGCCGCGCGCCGCTCGGCTGGGACCTGAGCAATGCCGAGCCAGCGGCCCGCGGCTGCGTGGCGCTGCTGTCGGACTGGTTCCCGGCGACGACCGGCGAGATCGTGCACGTCGATGGCGGCGCGCACGCGATGGGCGTCTGACAGGCATCAGGACGGGAACGAGGCCGCCACCTCCGCGGCCTCCCGCCGCCGCGCGGCCTGCTGAGTTCACAGGCCCGGCCCGGGGGAGCATGCGCCCGTCTTGTCGCCCGGCGCGCTGAGCCTGATAATCCTGCTGTGGCACCGGATGACATCGCCGCAGCCGGGACCGCGCAGGTCCGGGTTTCTGACGCTGAGCGCGAGCAGGCGCTGGCCGAGCTTCGCGAGGGCTTCGCCGCGGGCAGGCTGACGCATGACACCTTCAGCTACCGGGTCGGCGAGGTGCTGCGCGCCCGCGCGAGCGGAGACCTGAGCGTCCTGGTCGCCGATCTGCCGAGGCCGCGGCGACTCGGCGCGGCCGCCAGGCGCGCGACCCGCCAGGCCACCCGGCGGGCGCTGAGCGCGGCTGACCGCTGGCTGCGCGGCTGGCCGCCGGTGCTGACCCTCCCGGCCGGGTCACAGCCCCGGTTCACCATCGGCCGCGAGACCGCCTGCGACATGACGCTCGCCGACGAGACGGTGTCGCGCTGGCACGCCAGCCTGGAGCGGGCTGCCGGCGGCTGGATGCTGGCCGACCTCGGCTCGATGAACGGGACGCGGCTGAACGGCTGGCGTGTCCGGGCGCCCATGCCGGTGCGTCCCGGCGACATGGTCTCGTTCGGCGCCGTCACGTTCCTGCTGGCCGACCGCCCGTAACCGGCAGGCATCCGGCGCGCCCGCGGCCGGGACGCGCGGAGTGACTGGTCTGCGCGCATCGCTAGAGTCAGGTGATGGACGTGCTGACATGACGATGGCAGGCCGATGACGATGGCAGGGCTATGACGGCGGTGGGGATATGACGGTGGTGCTGATCGTCCGGCACGGCCTGACGTCCACGACCGGCAAGGCCCTGACGGGCTGGCTGCCCGGCATCTCGCTGGACGACCGGGGCCGGGCTCAGGCCGAGGCAGTCGCTGAGCGGCTGGCCCGGCTCCCGCTGGCTGCCGTCGTGAGCAGTCCCCTGGAGCGCTGCGTGCAGACCGCGACGGCCATCGCGAGCGGTCAGGCTGATCCGATGCAGGTCCTCACCGACGACCGGCTGGGCGAGTGCAAGTACGGCGACTGGACCGGGCAGCCGCTGCGCAAGCTCGCGCGCGAGCCGCTGTGGCGCGTGGTGCAGGCACATCCGAGCGCTGTGACATTTCCCGGCCCGGATGGCGAGTCCATGAGCGGCATGCAGCAGCGCGCGGTCACCGCCATCCGCGACTGGAACGACAAGCTGGGCAAGGACGCAACGTACCTGGTGTGCTCGCACGGCGACGTGATCAAGGCGATCCTGGCCGACGCGCTCGGCATGCACCTGGACATGTCCCAGCGGATCCAGGTGGACCCCTGCTCGCTGAGCATCATCAGGTACACGACGCTGCGGCCGTTCGTGCTGCGGGTGAACGACACCGGCACTGACGCGGCGGCACTGAGCGGCCTGGTGCACGCACCCGCGACGGCCGGGGCGAAGGCCGAGGCGGACGCGCAGATCGGCGGCGGAGCCGGTGGCGCGGACAGCTAGCCTGCCAGAGCCGGGCGGAAGCGGGACAGGCCGCCCGGTTACCTCGGCAACCGGCTGCGGCCAACGAGCCTGGCGCCGGTAGCCTGACTGTGGACCGGGCTGGCAGGCACCAGCTTGCGGCCAGTCAGCGCGCGGGCAGCTTCGGCGCGGGAGGATAGGCGCGGGAGGATAGGGGTCATGCCGGTCTACTCGTACGACCCGCCGGAGCGATTCGTGGCGGGCACTGTCGGGCAGCCAGGAGAACGCACGTTCTACCTGCAGGCGACGGTGGGCAGCAGGGTCACGACCGTGGCGCTGGAGAAGGGCCAGGTGAGCCAGCTGGCCGAGCGGCTGGATGAGCTGCTCGACGAGGTGGCGCGGCGTACCGGCGCGAACTCGGGCGCCAGCCTGCTGCCGGACGTCGACGACGGCCCGCTCGACCTGCCGCTGACGGAGGACTTCCGCGTCGGCGCGATCGCGCTGGCCTGGGATCACGACGGCGAGCGCGTCATTATCGAGGCGCAGGAGGAGAGCGAGGAGCCGCTCGAGCCGCTGGCCGACGACGTGCCCGATGACGGCCCGGCCGTGCTGCGAGTGCGGATTACCGCTGATGCCGCCCGCGCGTTCTCCCGCCGTGCCATGAAGGTCGTCAACCAGGGCCGGCCGCCGTGCCCCCTGTGCGGCCTGCCGCTCGACCCTGCCGGTCACGTGTGCCCGCGGCAGAACGGGCACCGGGTCGGGCATGGCTGATGCGTCAGCTGCCAGCAGGGCGAGACGGGAGCGGCGGGCCAGGGCCGCCCGGACGCCGGCCCCCGGCGCCGGCCCGGCCGATGCCCAGCCGGACGCCGGCAGCCAGGACGCCGGCAGCCGGGACGGGGGTAGCCAGGATGCGGCCGGCCTGAGCCCGGCCGCCAACCCGGACGAGGCGGCCAGCCTGCGGCTGCTCGAGACCGGGACACTGGAGGTGCAGGGACGGCTGGTCGATGCCTCGAACGCGACCATGTACTGCACGATCAGCGCTGACGGCGCTGAGGCAGCCTGCGTGTACAAGCCGGTGGCAGGGGAGCGGCCGCTCTGGGATTTCCCGGACGGGACGCTGGCCGGCCGGGAGATCGCCGCCTACCTGGTGTCGCGGGCTGGCGGCTGGAACGTGGTGCCGCCGACGGTGTACCGCGACGGCCCGTTCGGTCCCGGCATGTGCCAGCTGTGGATCGACGCGGACGAGACCGTCGACCTGGTGGAACTGGCCCGCAGCGGTGATGCCAGGCTGCGGCAGATGGCGGTGTTCGACGCGGTGGTGAACAACGCCGACCGCAAGATCGGTCACCTGCTGCCCATGGCCAGCGGTCAGCTCTACGGCTGTGATCACGGGGTGTGCTTTTCCGCCGAGTACAAGCTGCGCACGGTCCTGTGGCAGTGGCGGGGGATGAAGCTGACCGCGGCCGCGGTCGACGCGCTGCGGCGCTCGCACGAGTCGCTGACATCCGGGGACCTCGCAGCCGAGCTGCACAGCTGGCTGACGCCCGCTGAGGTGGCCGCAACGATCCGTCGCACCGAGCGGCTGCTCGCGCTCCAGACGCACCCCTATCCGCCGACTGACTGGCCGGCGGTGCCCTGGCCGCCGATCTAGCTAGCGGCCGCCGATGCGGCTAGCGGCCGGCGATGCGGCTAGCGGCCGGCGATGCGGCTAGCGGCCGCCGTGCTCGCCCCGGTCGCCGCGCCGCCGCAGATACCGCTCGAACTCGCGGGCGATCGCGTCACCGCTGGCCTCCGGAAGCTCGGTAGCGTCCTTGGCCTCCTCCAGGCTGCGCACGTACTCGGCTACGTCGCTGTCCTGCTCGGCCAGCTCGTCCACGCCTCGTTCCCACGCCCTGGCCTCGGCGGGCAGGTCGGCCAGCGGCAGCGAGATGTCCAGGACATCCTCGACGCTGCGCAGCAGCGCCAGCGTGGCCTTGGGGCTCGGCGGCTGCGCGACGTAGTGCGGCACGGCTGCCCACAGCGATACTGACGGCATCCCGGCCGTCGCGCAGGCCTGCTGCAGCACGCCGACGATGCCGGTCGGGCCCTTGTAGTCCACCGGCTCGACGTGCAGCTGCGCGGCCAGCTCGGCCCCCGACGTGGCGGCGGTGACCTGCAGGGGCCTGGTGTGCGGGGAGTCGGCGAGCAGCGCGCCCAGCAGGATGACCAGCTCCACGCCGAGGTCGGTGAACGCCGTCACCAGCTCAGCGGTGAACCCGCGCCAGCGCATGTTCGGCTCGATGCCCTGCAGCAGAATCAGGTCCCTGCCCGCTTGCGGCGGCCGGGCGATGGCGAGCCTGGTGGTCGGCCAGACGAGTTCCTCGGCCTGTCCCTCGGTCACCTCCATCACAGGCCTGGTGACCTGGAAGTCGTAATAGTCCTCCGGGTCGATCTCCCCGACGGCCTTGGCGTCCCAGGCCGCGGACAACTGGCTGATCGCGCTGCTGGCGGCTTCGCCAGCGTCGTTCCAGCCCTCGAAGGCAGCGATAAGCGCAGGCGAGGTGAGTTTGCCAACAGCGTCGAGCTCGATCGCCAGCCACCTCCCTTCGTTCGCGCGCGACCATGTCGGCCCGCAGCCGGCCCGGCCGGGCCGGTTAGGTCAAGCCTATGTTCAAAGACCACCGGCGGGGAAAGGACGGGCTTCCCTGCGGGGCGGACAGGCCTCTTCCCTAGGATGTGTGATCATGTCTCGATCTGGGCAGCCGCCCGCCCAATCCGGGCCAGTCGCGGCCGTGGACCCCGGCAGCCCGGCCGGGCTTGACGCGGTCCTGCAGGCCGTCATGTTCGACATGGACGGGCTGCTGGTCGATTCCGAGCCGCTGTGGTTCGAGGCGGAGAACGCGGTCATGGGCCGCCTCGGCGGTGCCTGGTCTGCCGCTGACCAGCATGTGCTGGTAGGCGGCTCGATGGAGACCACGGTCGGCTACCTGCTGAGCAAGGCAGCGACGCCCGCCGAGCCCGCCGCTGTCGCTGCCTGGCTGGTCGACGAAATGGTGGGGCTGCTGTCCGCCCGGCCGCTTCCGGTGCTGCCCGGCACCCTCGACCTGCTCGCGGAGGTCCGGTCAGCCGGACTGCCGCACGCGCTGGTGACATCGTCGGAGCCGGAAATCGTCAGCGCGGTTCTCGGCCGGCTGGGGGCCGGGACCTTTCCGGTGGTCGTCTGCGCCGCCGATGTAGCGCACGCCAAGCCCGATCCCGAGGGCTACCTGCTGGCCGCGGCCAGGCTCGGCGCGGAGCCAGGTTCGTGCATCGCCCTGGAGGACTCCGGCAACGGCGTCACGGCGGCGGAGGCGGCCGGCTATCGCGTCGTGGCGGTGCCGAGCGTGGTGCCGGTGCCCGGGCGGCCCGGACGCCCGGTGCTGAGCTCGCTCGCCGGGGTGACCCTGGCGGAGCTGGCCGCGCTGACCGGGCTCAGGCTGCCCTGACCGCGCGGCCCGGCGGCGCCGCAGGGGGCTGAATATGTGCGACAATGAACCTGATCACGCCTAGGGCCGAGCGTTAGCGATTCGGCCACGAGGGGAGGCGAGAGTGAGCACCTGGCTGAGCTTCGTCACAGGCAGCTGGGCAGGCCCAGTCTGCCTGGCTGTGACAGTTGTCGGACTTGTCCTGAGTGTCGTCGCCTGGCGCCGCAAGGGCGCTCGCAGCGGCATCAGGGGCATGGCCTGGTCGCTGCTGCCGCTGGCGGTGTACCTGGTGCACGCGCTGGCGCTGGTCGGCCGGCTCGTTGCGGCCGTCGTAGCATTCGCGGGCAGTTTCATTTTCTCGCCTAAAGCCTGGCTCGGCGTCATCCTGATCGGCATCGCGGTGGTGCTGTTCCTGGTCTCCGGCGGCATCCCGCTGGTCGGCTCGCGTAAGCGGCGGGAGAAGAAGAAGGAGCGCGCGCTTGCTCAGCGCAGCGCCGCCGGCGGCGGTACCACCGGCAGCGCTCCGGCCGTCCGGGCCAGCCGCAAGCAGCCTGCCGTCCCGGCTGATGATGACGATCTGAGCGACGTTCGCGACATCCTGAAGCGCCACGGGATCAGCTGAGCCGTCCGCGGAAGCATCCGTGGTGCGCTTGCTGTCGCTATGGCAGCAGCAACCGAACCACAGACCCGCGGATCAGGCCCGGGTGCTCAGTCAGCGGCAGGCGCTGTCGCCCGCTCTGCTGCCCCGGTATCCGTCAGCGGCTGGTCGAGGCTCAGCGGGTGGTGGCAGGCCGCGAGGTGGCCAGCACTGCCGTGCAGGACGAGCGGCGGCTCGTCTGTCGTGCAGATCTCCGTGGCGTAGCGGCAGCGCGGATGGAACCGGCAGCCAGAGGGCGGCGAGATCGGGCTCGGGACGTCGCCTTCCAGCACGATCCGCTGACGGCTGGCGGACAGATCGGGATCGGGGACCGGCACGGCCGACAGCAGCGCCTCGGTGTAGGGATGCACCGGGCGCTGGTAGAGTTCCTCGGCCGGCGAGATCTCCACGATCTTGCCGAGGTACATGACCGCGATGCGGTCGGACACGTGCCGGACGACGCCGAGGTCGTGGGCGATGAAGATGTAGGTCAGGCCCAGCTCGTCCTGCAGGTCGTCCAGCAGGTTGATGACCTGCGCCCGGATCGACACATCGAGCGCCGACACCGGCTCGTCGGCGATGACGAGCTTGGGCTTGAGCGCCAGGGCGCGGGCCACGCCGATCCGCTGCCGCTGGCCGCCGGAGAACTCGTGCGGATAGCGGTTGATGTGCTCGGCCGACAGCCCGACGAGGTCAAGCAGCTCCGCAACTCGCTTCTTGATCTGGTCGCGGCTGCCAGCCCTGTGGATACGGAGCGGGTCAGCGATGATGGTGCCGACCCGCTTGCGTGGGTTCAGCGAGGCGTACGGGTCCTGGAAGACCATCTGCAGATCGCGCCGGACCGGGCGGAGCTGGCGCCGCGAGTACTGGGAGATATCGGCACCCTCGAACGTCAGCGTTCCGCTGGTGATGTCGTACAGCCGGGCGATGCAGCGCGCGAGCGTGGACTTGCCGCAGCCGGACTCGCCGACCAGGCCGAGCGTCTCGCCTGCCCGCAGCTCGAAGCTCACGTCGTCAACGGCGTGCACGCGGGCGATCTCCCTCTGCAGCAGGATGCCGCTGCGGATCGGGAAGTACTTCTTGAGATGGTCCGCCCGCAGCAGTACCTCGCCCTCAGCAACCTCCGGGCCCGCCTCCAGGACCGGCAGTTCCGCTGCTTCGTCGGTCACGGCCTCTCCTCCACGAGCTCAGGATGGATTGTCCGGTCCCGGCGGTCCTGCTTCTGCTGGCGGCTCAGATGGCAGGCGTCCAGGTGTCCGTTGCCCAGCCTGTCCTCAAGCTCCGGCCGCTCGGTGCACCGGTCGAAGCTGTGAGCGCAGCGGTCGCTGAATGCGCAGCCGGCGGGCAGTCGCATCAGGGATGGCGGTGATCCGGGAATCGCGGCCAGCCGCCGTGGGCGGGGCCGGTCGAGCCTGGCGATCGAGCCGAGCAGCCCCCAGGTGTAGGGGTGCTGCGGGTCGTAGAACAGGTCTCGCTGAGTTCCCTGCTCGATGATCCTGCCCGCGTACATGACGGCGATCCGGTCCGCCATGTCAGCCACGACCCCCATGTCGTGCGTGATCAGCACGACCGCGGTGCCGAAGTCATCCTTGAGCTTCCTGATGAGGCTGAGGATCTGAGCCTGGATCGTGACGTCCAGGGCGGTCGTCGGCTCGTCGGCGATCAGCACGTCCGGGTTGCAGGAGACCGCCATCGCGATCATCACGCGCTGGCGCATGCCGCCGGAGAACTGGTGCGGGTAGGCGTCGACGCGCTCGCGCGCGTTCGGGATGCCCACCGAGGTGAGCAGCTCGATCGCCCGGTCGCGGGCGGCTTGCTTGCTGACCTTCTCGTGCTCGCGGATCTGCTCCTCGATCTGCCAGCCCACCTTGTAGACCGGATTCAGCGAGGTCATCGGGTCCTGGAAGATCATCCCGATGCCCGAGCCGCGGATCGAGCGGATCTGGCTCTGGGAGAGCGACATCAGGTCGGTGCCCTTGTAGATGACCTCGCCCTCGAACTGGGCATTGGGGTCGGTGATGAGGCGCATCACCGACATCATGGTCACGCTCTTGCCGGAGCCCGACTCGCCCACGATGCCGAGCGTCTCGCCCTGGTTCAGCGTGGCGTTCACGCCGTCCACCGCCCGCACCAGGCCGTCGTCGGTCCTGAAGGTGACTTTGAGGTCGCGAATCTCCAGCAGCGGATCTGCCATCAGGTGGGCCGCACTCTCGGGTCGAGCCAGGCGTAGCCGATATCCACCAGGGCGTTCAGCAGCACGATGAAGAACGCTCCGTAGATGACGACCGCCATGATCGTGGGCAGGTCGAGGTTCTGCAGTGCCTGCCAGGTCAGGAAGCCGACGCCATGGATGCCGAACACCACCTCGGTGAGGATCGCGCCGCCGCCGACCAGCGCGCCGAAGTCCAGGCCGAACAGGCTCACGAAGGTGATCATCGACGTCCGCAGCGTGTGCCGCATCAGCACCCGCCGCTCGGACAGGCCCTTGGCCCGCGCCGTCCGGATGTAATCCTCGCTCTGGATTTCCAGGAGGTTGGCCCGCAGCACCCGGGCATACAGCCCGATATACAGGATCGACAGGGTGATCCAGGGAAACACCAGTCCCTGGAACCACAGCACCGGACTGGTGGTGAATGAGGTATAGCCCAGCGGCGGGACCCAGCTGAACAAGAACGTGTTGTGCAGTTTCCCCTGGGTGACGAGGTTGCAGACCTGGCCCAGCCAGAAGACGGGAGTGGAAACGCCGATCAGCGCGAGGATCATCAGGATCGGGTCGTAGACGGTCCCGCGCAGCCGCGCTGCGCTGACGCCCATGAGGATGGCCACCACGATCCAGATCACGGCCGCGCCGAAGACCAGGGACAGCGTTGCGGGGGCGGCCGCGAAGATCTCGGGGATTACCAGCTCGCCCTGATCGGAGTAGGACACCAGGTTGCGGGTGATGAAGATCCGCTTCATCATCAAGCCGTACTGGACGAACAGCGGCCGGTTCAGCCCGAGCTGAGCCCGGACCTCGTTCAGGACCTGCGGGCTCGGATTACGGCCGGCCAGGGCTCGCGCCGGATCCACGCCCGGCGTCTTGAAGAAGATGACGAAGACCACGACCGTGATCACGAACATCACGACCACGGTCCACAGCAGCCGCCGCACGATGAAGGTCAGCATGAGCGGCGCCCGGCGCCAGGCAGGACCATGGCTACACCCGTACCTTGGCGCGCGGATCGAGTGCGTCGCGGACGCCGTCGCCGAGCACGTTCAGCGCCAGCACGGTGAGCACGATCATGATTCCGGGCGCGAGCGAGACCCATGGCCGGGTATACAGCAGATCCTGCCCGTCGGAAATGATGGTGCCCCAGCTGACATTGGGCGGCTGCACGCCCACGGACAGGTACGACAGCGCGGACTCGGTGAGGATCGTGGTCGCGATCATCAGCGGCAGCAGGACGATGACCGTCGACACGACGTTGGGCAGAATCTCGGCGAAGATCAGCCGGAAGTTCGAGGCGCCCTGCGCGATCGCGGCCTCGACAAACTCCTTGTTGACCACCGAGAGCACCTGACCGCGGACCGGGCGGTACACGTACGGCACGTAGATGAAGGCGATGATGACGGTGGGTGTCCACAGGCTCGTGGCGCTGACGTGCAGGAACCCGACTTGCAGGCCGTTGGAGTGCGTCAGCAGCTCGGTCGCGATCGAGATCGCGAGCAGGTAGACGGGGAACGCCCAGATCACGTCCATCAGCCGGGACAGGATGGCATCGGTCACGCCCCCGAAGAAGCCCGCGATGAGCGCGACCACGGTCGCCACGATGCAGCACAGCACCGCTGAGCAGATCCCGATCTGCAGCGAGGCGCGGCCGCCGTACAGCACCAGCGCCGCCACGTCCCGGCCGAGACCGTCAGCGCCGAGGAAGTAGTGACTGATATCCCAGGTCGGGCCGATGGGCGTCTCGCCGAGCTTGAGCAGGCCGCCGCCCTCCTGCATGACCGGCACTACCTTGCCGTGCACGATGGTCGTGCCGTTCAGGTTGGGACTCAGCACGTTCCCGTCGTGCGCCACGTGGTGCGCGTACAGCGGCGCCGCCAGGCAGACCACGACAATAAGCAGGAAGAGGCCCAGCGCCGCGAGGGCGATGCGGTTGCGCCGGAGTCTTCGCCAGGCCAGCGCCCACGGGCTGCGGCCGGCCGCAGCCGACCGCAGCTCCGAGGTCTGTACCTGCTCGATCAGAGCAGCCATTAACTGGTCTCCGCCAGAATCGCGACGCCTACTTCGAAAGCCACAGCTGGTCGATCAGGATGTACCACTGCGGATTCCACTGGTAGCCGTGCACGTCCTTAGCCAGGAAGTCGATCTGCTTGGGGTTGTACAGGTCGACCCAGGGCGCTTGCACGGTGTCCTCGTGGTCGATCTGAGTCCACAAGGCGGACGCACCGCTCGGGTTGGTGGCCTCCTCCGACTCAGCCTGGCTGATCTGCTTCTGGATGCTCGGATCGCAGAAGGCGGCGATGTTGGGGCTGGCGTCGCTGTTCTTCGCAATGCTGCCGCAGCCGAGCAGCACGTTGAGGAAGTCAGACGGCGCGGGGTAGTCCTGGTACCAGGCCGACCAGGCGACGTTCCACTTGCTCGAGTTCGCCGAGTTCTGCACGAACGGGTACTGCGCGGCCGCCGTGAGGAGCTGGGTGCTCGCCTTGTAGCCGATGGAGTCCAGATCGGACACCATCTGCTCGGCCAGCTCAGTGCCGACCTGGTCGTTGGTCCCGTTCACGACGACCTTGTCGCCGAGGGTGCCGGAGGCCTTGACCAGGGCCTTCGCCTTGGCCAGGTTCGGTGCTGACCAGACCGTCTGCGAGCCGGCGGTGTACGGGCAGTACGCCTTGTAGGACGGGAAGTTGGGCGGCAGGATCTGGCAGGCCGGCACGGCCAGCGACGGGCCGCCGGCGATCTTGACGTACGCGGAGCGGTTGGCCGCGTAGTTGATGGCCTGGCGGGCGTCCAGGTTGTTGAACGGCGGCCGGGTGGTGTTGAGCGCCATGTACCAGTCAGCGGTGAGGGTGTTGACGTGGACCTGGCTGGCGTACTGGGAACTGTTGAGCGTCGAGAGCTGGTCGGACGGGATCTGGTCGCCGTCGAAGACCTCGTCGGCCTCGCCGTTCTGCACCTCGGTCACCTCGTCCGAGACCGGCAGTCCGTACTTCTCGATGATCTCGTTCGGATAGCCGGCCGGCTGGGCCACCTTGCTCCAGACGTGGAAGTAGGGGTTGCGGACCAGCACCGCCTCGGTGTTGGGGTTGTAGGACTTCCACATGTACGGGCCGGTGCCGGGCGGCACGTTGTTGCCCGTGAGGTGCATGGAGGTGCCCGCCGGGACCGCGAACGCGAACGGAAGCGCGAGCTGGTCCATCAGCTCCGGATCCGGCGCCGACAGGTTGATCGTCAGCGTGTAATTCGAGTCGTTGGCGACAACGCCCTTGCTGAGATTGCAGCCCTTGGTCGAGCATGCGCTGGTGCCGATGATGCCGGAGTAGAAACCAGGATTGCCGCCGGGGACGGTGAACTGGCGCTCGAAGGTGGTGAGGAAGTCGCTGGGCTTCAGCACCTGGCCGTTGGAGAACTTGATGCCGCGGCGGACGTGGAAGAGGTAGGTCTTTCCACCGTTTGTCGGCACCGGGATGGAGGTGGCAAGATCCGGCACGATCTTGGTGCCCGCGACGCCGCCGACGCGCGCGAAGGCGGTCAGGCCGTCATGAGAGTTGATCAGCAGCTGCCATTCCTCAAGCGTGTAGTTCTGCGCAGGATCCGCGACACCGAACGCCGAGTTCGCCAGAATCGTGAAGGTGCCGCCCGCCTGACCGGACGTCGGGCTGCTGGAATTGCTCGACGGACCGGAGCTGCTGCCGCAGCCCGCGGCAGCCAGGGCAACTACGGCCAGAGCAGCTATGCTTCCGAGTCCAGTCGGCGCCGGCCCGGTTAGCAACTTTTGACAACATCTGTCTCATCTGGTGCCTCCTTAACGGGAAGTTATACTGTGTGGAGGCCTCATCCGGAAGTGAACTGCGATAACGCTTTGGCACATGATCTGGCCCTTTCGCGCGGATGTGAAGTGAGCGGGTCCGCCGCGTTACCTAGGTGTTTCCGCGCTGGCGGGGGGCGGCCGTGCTGAGACACAGCCGCGGCGCCCTCGCGGCACTGGCGGCCGTCCTGGTGCTCGCATCGGCGGCCTGCTCCTCCAGCGGCGCGGCCCGGCCCGCGCGCACGCCCGGCCCCTCGTTGCCGCCACGGCCGGCCGCGTCGTCCTACAACCAGGGTCTGCGCACCGTGGTGCGTCCCTCCGCCGTGCGCGGGGGAACGCTGACCCTGGACCTGGCCGGCAGTCCTGACTCGCTCGACTACCAGGACACGAACGAGCCGTTCGTCTGGGATCTCGCCCGGCTCTACTCGATGCAGCTGCTGACCTACCGGTCCTGCCCCGGTGCCTGCGGCCGCGAGCTCGTGCCCGACCTGGCGACCAGTCTGGGACAGGTCAGCGATCACGGCCTTGTGTGGACCTACCACCTGCGCCCCGGCGTGCGGTTCCAGAACGGCCAGGCCATTACGGCCGCCGACGTCAAGTACGGCATCGAGCGCAGCTACGCCAGGGCCGTGCTGCCGTATGGTCCGGGCTTCTTCGAGCCGCTGCTGGCCGATCCCGGCTACCCGGGCCCGTACGCCGATCCCGGCGGCACGCTCACCTCCATCACCACGCCGGGCCCGGGGACGATCCAGTTCCACCTGCTGGCGCCGTTCGCGGACTTCGACTACGTCGCGGCCTCCATCCAGAGCACGCCGGTCCCGCCCGGCTGGGACAGCGGCCGGCACCGGGGCGCCAGCTTCCAGCTGGACCCGATCTCGTCCGGCCCGTACGAGCTTCAGAGCTACGCGCCGGGCAGGCGCCTGGTCCTGGTCCCGAATCCGTACTGGACGGCTGCCGATGACCCGCAGGCGCGGCAGCTGCCCGCCAGGATCGTCGTCAGCATGGGCAGCACTCCGGCCGCCGTGGACGCGAGCCTGCTGGCTGGTACAGCCGACGCGGATCTCGGCGGTACCGGGCTGCAGGCACCCGCGGCCGCGTCGGTGCTGGCCGCGCCAGCGCTGAAGTCGAATGCCGATGATGCCCTGAGCGGACTTGTCACCTTCGCCTACGTCAACGTCCGCCTGATCCCGGACGTGCACTGCCGGGCGGCCATCGAGTACGCGGCTGACAAGTCCGCACTGCAGTCGGCGGACGGCGGACCGGCGGCAGCCGCCATCGCGAGCACGCTGCTGCCGCCGAATATCACCGGCTATCAGGAGTCGGATCCGTACGGAGCCCTGAGCACTCCCGGCGGCGCGGTGGCGGCCGCGAAGCAGCAGCTCAGGCTGTGCGGCAAGCCGGGCGGGTTCACGACTGGGCTGGCCCATCCAGCCGGCCAGCCGCAGGCTGCTCGCGCCGCGGCAGCGCTCCGCCAGTCGCTTGCCAGGGCCGGGATCACCGTCCGGCTAGCCGGTTTCCCGGCCGCCAGCTACTACACCGCCTACGCCGGGAGCCCGTCGTACCTGGACGCACACGGCTTCGGCATCGCCCTTGGCGACTGGCGCGCCGCGTGGCCGGACGGCTATGCCTTCCTGGACGAGCTATCTGACGGCAGCGCAATCGCCTACAGCGGCAACGCGAACATCGCCCAGCTCGACGATCCGGTCATCAACTCGCTCTTCAGCCGGGCGGCGCGCGCAGGCAGCGCGGCAGCGGCGGCCGCGTTCTGGCCGAGGATCGACGCCAGGATCATGGCCCTGGCCGCGATCCTGCCGATCAGCGACCAGCGGGTCCTGCTCTACCGGAACCCGCGCCTGACGAACGTGTACGTCGACCAGGCCTACGGGATGTACAACTACGCGGTGCTCGGCCTGGCGCCGCCGGCGCGCTAGCACGGACGCCGGATATATCGGGCTATAGCTCTTCCGCGCGCGGTGCCGGAACGGTCGGCTCGGGCTGTGCTAGCTCGGGGAGGGGCGGCAGCGGCGGCGGCGTGCCGCCGTAGACCGGGCACAGCGACTGGTACGAGCACCAGTCGCAGAGCCGGCTCTGGCGCGGCCGCCAGTCCCCGGATGTGCGAGCCCGGTCGATGGCCTGCCACAGGGCGTTGATCTTGCGCTCGGTGGCGACCAGGTCCGCTTCGTCCGGGGCGTACCGCACGATCTCGCCATTGCCCAGGTAGATCAGCTGCAGGAGGCGGGGAATCGTGCCCTGCGTCCGCCAGAGGACCACCGCGTAGAACTTCATCTGGAACAGGGCCCTCGCCTCGTACTCCTCGCGCGGGGCCGTGCCGGTCTTGTAGTCCACGATCCGGATCTCACCCGTCGGCGCGATATCCAGGCGGTCGATGTAGCCGCGCAGCGTGAGGCCAGACTCCAGCATGGTCCGCACCGACATCTCCCGGTGGGCTGGCTCAATCCGGGTGGGGTCCTCGAGGGTGAAGTAACGGTCGAGCATCTGGGCTGCCTCATCGAGCCAGGCCGCCCGCTCCGCTTCGTCATCGAACAGGCCGGTCAGGGTCGGCTCCTCCGCCGTGAGCCGCTCCCACTGCGGTGTGAGCAGGTTGCGGGCCGCGGCCGGGGTCCGGCCGGTGGCCGGCTCGTCGAACAGCCGCTCGAGCACGGCATGCACCAGGGTGCCGCGGGCCGCTGCCGGGCTCGGTGGCTCTGGCAGCCGGTCAAGCACGCGGAACCGGTACAGCAGCGGACATGTCATGAAGTCAGCAGCGCGCGACGGCGACAGGCTCGGCCCGGTTATCCGGACGTCGGCGTCCTGCTCTGAGCCCTCCGCTGGCTCTCCGGCGGCCAGGCTGCCGCTGGGGGCGCCCGCGGTGCTGGCGTCCGGGTGGGCCGCCGAGCCAGCCGGACCGGTCGCAGGCGCCCCAGGAGCGGTCGCCGTCGCCCCAGGAGCAGTCGCAGGCGCCCCAGGAACGGTCGCCGTCGCGCCGGCGGCAATGCCGAGCCCGGCTGGCGGGGTCGACTGCGCGCTCATCGCCGGGTCCGCACCGGGGCTGGACGCGCCGAGGCTGGCCTCGTCCAGAACCGCGGCCGGCGGCTGCTCCTCGAGTGTGTCGCTCATGCAGGCAGACTAGGGCAGAGCTCTGACAGAAGAGCCCTGGCTGGCGGACTTGGCGCGCCGGCGGGGCGCGGGCGTCGGGAGTGATCTGATGACGCTGTTTGCCGCGTAGCATCAATGCGTGGCAGGAGGACTCCAGCAGGACGACCCGCAGCAGGCGAGTCGGCCGGGCCAGGCGCAGCGTGGCCGGACGGACTCCCGGCTGGGAATTGTCATCGCGCGGCCGCTGGGCATCCCGGTGTTCGTCTCGCCGTACTGGTTTCTCGTCGCTGCTGTTCTCGTCGTCCTGTACTCCAACTCCAACAGCCTGCCCGGCACCGTCCAGGGGTCAGTAGCCCGGTACCTGGTCGCCGTCGCCTTCGTGGTGCTGCTCTACCTGTCGGTCCTTGTGCACGAGCTGAGCCACTGCGTGGTTGCCATCAGCTTCAAGCTGCCGGTGCGGCGAATCCTGCTCTACCCGCTGGGCGGCTACTCCGAGATCGAGCAGGAACCGCAGACGCCCGGCCGTGAGTTCCTGGTGTCCGCGGCCGGCCCGGCAATGTCGCTGCTGCTCGCGGGGATCGGCCTGGGCGTCGATGCGCTGTTCAGCTTCCATGGCATCCCGCGGGTGCTGCTGGACCGCCTCATACTCGCCAATGCCGTGGTCGGCGTGTTCAACCTCCTGCCCGGTCTGCCGCTGGACGGCGGGCGCGTGCTGCGTGCCGGGCTCTGGAAGCTGACCGGCAAGAGCGGCTACTCCACGGAGCTGGCTGCGTGGGCCGGCCGGGTGATCGCCCTGGTGCTGGTCGCCCTCGTGCTGGTCTCGCCCGAGGGCGAGTTCGGCCTGGTCAGCGGCTACGGCATCTGGCTGGTCGCCGTTGCTGCCTTCATGTGGATGAGCGCCGGCCAGGCGCTGCGCTCGGCGCGGGTACGCGAGCGGCTGCCCGCCATTCAGGCCCGGGCGCTCGCCAGGCGGGCGATCCCGATCCCGCCCAGCCTGCCGCTCGCCGAGGCGATCCGCCGCGCTGACCTCGCCCAGGCGCGGGCGCTGGTGGTCGTCGACCACGACGCCAAGCCGATCGCGATCGTGAACGAGGGCGCGGTCATCGCCACACCGGAGCAGCGGCGGCCGTGGATCGACGCCGGATCGCTGGCCAGGACGCTGGACCCGGACATGATCCTCTCGGCTGACCTGTCCGGCATGGACCTGATCGAGGCGGTGCGCAAGGCCCCGGCCTCTGAGTACCTGCTGGTGGAGCCGTCCGGTCAGGTCTACGGCGTGCTCGCGGCGAGCGACCTGGACCAGGCGTTCGCGGGCGCGAGGGTCTGACCTGCGCACGAGCGGAACGGCGCTAGCCTGTCAGCCGTGATCACGCATCCCCGCGGCCCGTTCGCGGCCGGCGACCAGGTGCAGCTGACGGATCCGAAGGGCCGGCAGCACCGGCTGGTGCTGAGTCCCGGCCGCGTTTTCCACACCCATCGCGGGAAGCTGGCGCATGACGATCTGATCGGCCAGCCGGAGGGGAGCCTGGTCACGTCCGCGGGCGGCACGCCCTATCTGGCTTTCCGGCCGCTGCTGGCTGATTACTCAGTGTCAATGGTGCGCGGCGCGGCTGTCGTGTACCCGAAGGATGCCGCGCAGATCGTGGGGCTGGCAGACATCTTTCCCGGCGCGCACGTCGTCGAGGCCGGGGCCGGGTCCGGCGCGCTGTCGTGCTGGCTGCTGCGCGCGGTCGGCGAGCAGGGCAGCGTGACCTCGTTCGAGCGGCGTCCCGACTTCGCCGAGATCGCCACCGCCAATGTCGAGGGGTACTTCGGCGGCCCGCATCCGGCCTGGCGGCTGATTGTCGGCGACCTGGTACCGGACGGCATCGCCGAGGCGGACCGCGTGGTGCTGGACATGCTGGCGCCGTGGGAGCATGTGGCCGCCACTGCCGGGATGCTGATTCCCGGCGGGCTGGTGTGCTGCTACGTGGCGACCACGACGCAGCTCGCCAGGACCGTTACCGCGCTGCGCGAGCACGGCAGCTTCGCCGAGCCTGCCGCCTGGGAAACATTGCAGCGCGGCTGGCATGTCGACGGCCTCGCCGTCCGGCCCGAGCACCGGATGATCGGGCACACCGGATTCCTGATCACCGCGCGCAGGCTCGCGGACGGAGTCACCGCCCCGCCGCGTCGCCGCCGTCCGTCCAAGGGGGCGGAGGCGGCCGAGGCGGAGGCGGCCGAGGCGCAGGCCGCTCAGGCTGAGGCGGCCGAGGCCGCGCAGATCGCCGGAGCGGCAGAGCTTGAGGCGGCGCAGGACGCGGGCGTTCCGGCTTCCCGCAGCGGATCCGCTGCGCCCGGACCGGAGCCGGAGGCCCTGTCCTCTCAGGGCGGAACTCCGCCCCCGAATCGGAGTCCGGCGAGGTGACAGGCCTGCGGACCGGCCGCAGGGGAGCCGCGCCAGTGCATCAGCTGGTCCCGGCGCCGGCCTGTGGGCCAGGCAACGTTGCCACCGGGGTCGAAGCGATGGAAGCTGCAGGAGGGACAGTCCGCTAAAGCAGGTAAACAGGCTGCGAGTTTTCCGGATCGTAACGCAGAATGCCGAGTCTGGGCCAGCCGCCAGGTTACGGATTGACCGTGGATAGGTAGGGTCTAGGTAACTCGGCTCTCAGGAGGGGGTGAGGGGCATGGCCTCTCGTGACGACAGCGTTCACTCGGGGCGGCACGATGACGAGGTCAAAGTCCTGACCACGCAGGTTTCCTTTCTTGAAGAGGAAGTCGCCGCCCTGCGCAGTCGTCTGGCCGACTCGCCGCGGCAAACGCATCTGCTAGAGCAGCGGCTGCGCGAAGCCGAGTCGAACCTCGCGGCCATCACCGGCCAGAACGAGCGACTCGCTGGCACGCTGCGTGAGGCGCGTGACCAGATCATCGCGCTGAAGGAAGAGGTCGACCGGCTGGCGCAGCCGCCGAGTGGTTTCGGCATCTTCCTGCAGGCCCTCGAAGACGGCACGGCGGACGTGTTCACCGGCGGCCGCAAGATGCGCGTCAGCGTCAGTCCTGGCGTTGAGCTTGACGACCTGCGGCCCGGTCAGGAAGTCGTGCTGAACGAGGCGCTGAACGTAGTGATCGCTCAGGGCTTCGAGTCCATCGGCGAAGTGGTCATGCTCAAGGAGATCCTCGAGGATGGCGACCGCGCGCTGGTGATCTCGCACGCCGACGAGGAGCGGATCGCGCGGCTCGCCGAGCCGCTGCGCGGCCAGACCCTGCGCGCCGGCGACTCGCTGCTGCTGGAGCCGAGGTCTGGTTACGTCTTCGAGCGCATTCCGAAGGCGGAGGTCGAGGAGCTCATCCTCGAGGAAGTCCCGGACATGAGCTACGAGGAGATCGGCGGCCTCGGCCCGCAGATCGAGCAGATCAGGGACGCGATCGAGCTGCCCTACCTGCATGCCGACCTGTTCAAGGAGCACCAGCTGCGGCCGCCCAAGGGCGTGCTGCTGTACGGGCCGCCTGGCTGCGGCAAGACGCTGATCGCGAAGGCGGTGGCGAACTCGCTGGCGAAGCAGGTCGCGAAGCGCACCGCTCAGGACGCGGGCGAGGGCGCGGCCGAGGCAGCGCCGAACAAGGAGCGGCGCAGCTTCTTCCTCAACATCAAGGGTCCCGAGCTGCTGAACAAGTACGTCGGCGAGACCGAGCGCCACATCCGGCTGGTGTTCCAGCGCGCACGGGAGAAGGCCAGCGAGGGCATGCCGGTCATCGTGTTCTTCGACGAGATGGACTCGATCTTCCGCACCCGCGGGTCGGGCGTGTCCAGCGACGTGGAGAACACGATCGTCCCGCAGCTGCTGAGCGAGATCGACGGCGTCGAGGGCCTGGAGAACGTCATCGTCATCGGCGCCTCCAACCGCGAGGACATGATCGACCCGGCCATCCTGCGGCCGGGGCGCCTGGACGTGAAGATCAAGATCGAGCGGCCGGACGCCGAGGCGGCGCGCGACATCTTCTCCAAGTACGTGTCAAGCAGCCTGCCGCTGCACCCGGACGACCTGGCCGAGCACGGCGGCGTCAGGAACGCCACCGTCGCTGAGATGATCCAGCGCGTGGTGGAGCGGATGTACGCCGAGACCGAGGAGAACAGGTTCCTCGAGGTCACCTACGCCAACGGCGACAAGGAAGTGCTGTACTTCCGGGACTTCAACTCCGGCGCGATGATCCAGAACATCGTCGACCGGGCCAAGAAGATGGCCATCAAGGAGTTCCTGGAGACCGGGCAGAAGGGCCTGCGGATCGCGCACCTGCTGACGGCGTGCGTGGACGAGTTCAAGGAGAACGAGGACCTGCCCAACACGACCAACCCCGACGACTGGGCGCGCATCTCCGGCAAGAAGGGCGAGCGGATCGTCTACATCCGCACGCTCATCTCCGGCAAGAGCGGCACCGAGGCGGGCCGGTCGATCGACACGGTGTCCAACACTGGCCAGTACCTGTAGCGGCGGTCCGGCGACAGCGGCGCACACTGTGGCGCATGCTGCCGCCGGACGGGCGCGCCGTGCGGCCTTCTGCCAGCCCGGCATTAGGCTCTAAGACATGAGCGTGCGCCGTGTGATGGGCATCGAGACCGAGTACGGCATTTCCGTGCCCGGCCAGCCGGGCGTGAACTCCATGGTCAGCTCGTCGCAGGTGGTGAACGCTTATCAGGCGGCGACCGCGGCCAGGGCCAGGCGCGCCCGCTGGGACTTCGAGGAGGAGAACCCGCTCCGCGATGCCCGCGGATTCGACCTGGCGGCCGAGGCGGCGGACTCGTCCCAGCTTACCGACGAGGACCTCGGCCTGGCCAACGTCATCCTGACCAACGGCGCCCGGCTTTACGTCGACCACGCCCATCCGGAGTACTCGGCACCTGAGTGCACGAACCCGCTCGATGCGGTGATCTGGGACAAGGCGGGCGAGCGGGTGATGGCCGAGGCTGCTGCCAAGGCGGCGGCTACGCCCGGCGGGCCGGCGATCCAGCTCTACAAGAACAACACCGACAACAAGGGTGTCTCGTACGGCTGTCACGAGAACTACCTGATGAACCGGGCGACGCCGTTCGCCGACATCGTCAGGCACCTGACGCCGTTCTTCGTGTCCCGGCAGGTGGTGTGCGGTGCGGGCCGGGTCGGCCGCGGCGCCGACGGCCGGGAGGACGGCTTCCAGCTCAGCCAGCGGGCCGACTTCTTCGAAGTCGAGGTCGGGCTGGAGACCACGCTCAAGCGGCCGATCATCAACACGCGGGACGAGCCGCACGCGGACCCGGATAAGTACCGGCGGCTGCACGTCATCATCGGCGACGCCAACATGAGCGAGATCTCGACCTACCTCAAGCTCGGCAGCACCGCGCTGGTGCTGGCCATGATCGAGGACAGGTTCCTGGCCGGCGACCTGAGCATCGAGTCGCCGGTTGCCGAGCTGCGCGCCATCTCGCACGACCCGTCGCTCAAGCACCTGGTCACGCTGCGCGACGGCCGGAAGATGACCGCGGTCCAGCTGCAGATGGAATACCTCGAGCTCGCCCGCAAGTACAGCGAGGACAAGTACGGCTCGGATGTCGATGACATCACCAGCGACGTGCTGAGCCGCTGGGAGAGCGTGCTGACGCGGCTGGCCGAGGACCCGATGCAGACCTCGCGCGAGCTGGACTGGGTGGCCAAGCTGGAGATCCTGGAGGGCTACCGGGCCAGGGACGGCCTCTCCTGGGGCCACCCGCGGCTGCAGCTGGTGGACCTGCAGTACTCCGACGTCAGGGCCGACCGCGGCCTGTACAACCGGCTGATCAGCCGCGGCCGGATGGACAGGCTGGTCGCCGAGGACGATGTGCTGACGGCAATGGACGAGCCGCCGGAGGACACCAGGGCGTACTTCCGCGGGCGCTGCCTGCGGCAGTACCCGGAGGCGGTCGCAGCGGCCTCCTGGGACTCGGTCATCTTCGATATCCCCGGCCGGGAGTCCCTGCAGCGGGTGCCGACCCTGGAGCCGCTGCGCGGCACCAGGGCCCATGTCGGCGGCCTTCTCGACAGCTGCGCGACGGCCGGCGACCTCGTCGCCGCGCTCACGGGACGCTAGGCTAGCGCAACACATGACATAGGCGGTCGTAGCGCACTAAATCGGTAGCGCGGCAGTCGTTCCGGTGTGTCTATGCTGGTGACGAGTTGTCTCGGCGTGATACCGAATGCAGTGCGCCAGGGTTGGATCGCATACCGGCAGGCGAGGATAGCGTTGAGACCGCGGGCCGGCACCGCGGAGCACGGAGGTTGTGGCATGGCGACGAAGGACACCGGCGGACAGCGACAGACAACCAGGCGAGCCGAGGACGAGGAGGACGTCGACGTCCAGGAGGACAGCGAGGTCAGGGAGCGGCAGGACAAGCTCACTGACGACGTGGACTCGATCCTGGACGAGATCGACGAGGTCCTCGAGGAGAACGCCGAGGAGTTCGTCAGGTCCTATGTGCAGAAGGGCGGCGAGTGATCGCGCGCTGACTGCGGCCGTGCCGTCGCCGCCGTGGCCGGCGGCAGGGCTTAGGGTCTAAGAACCAAGTTCATACCGGGAACGGGGTAGCGCAGGGCCAGTCCCCGCTGCCGTCCCCGGTCGGCAGTGGTGGCACACGACCGGAAGGATTCTCGCGGTGAGCGGCTTTGAACCCGAGTCACGGTGGCAGGCATCGGCGTTCCTGGCTGCCGGCCCTTCGTCGTTCGCCGATTTCCTGACGACCGCGGCGCCGCACCTGCTGCCGCATTCCCGGCACGCCGGCGACCTGGCGCACGCAGGCCAGGCCGGAAGCCCGCCCGACATCCCGCACGGCACCACGATTATCGCCGCCATCTGCGAAGGCGGCGTCGTTATCGCGGGAGATCGCCGCGCGACGTCCGGGAACATGATCTCCCAGCGCGACATCGAGAAGGTGTTCCGCTGCGACGAGTTCACGGCCGCCGGTATCGCGGGCGCGGCCGGCATCGCGATCGACATGGTCCGGCTCTTCGGCGTCGAGCTGGAGCACTACGAGAAGCTCGAGGGCCGCATGCTCTCGCTCGAGGGCAAGGCGAACCGCCTGGCCGGCCTGGTCCGCGCGAACCTTGGTGCCGCGATGCAGGGCCTGATTGCCGTTCCGCTGCTGGCCGGCTACGACGAGGAAACGAGCAAAGGCCGGATCTTCAGCTTCGATCCCACTGGCGGCAAGTACGAGGAGCAGGGCTTCTTCTCGATCGGCTCTGGCTCGGTGTTCGCCCGCGGCTCGCTGAAGAAGCTGTACCGGGATGGCATGAGCGCCCAGGACGTCATCACGGTGCTGATGGAGGGCCTGTACGACGCTGCCGACGACGACTCGGCAACCGGCGGCCCGGACATGGCCCGCAGGATCTTCCCTATTGTCGCCACGGTGACCGCGGACGGCTTCGAGCGGCTGACCGACGATGACGCCGGGCGGTACGCCGCAGCCGTGGTCAGCGAGCGGATGCGGCATCCCGACGGACCGCCCGCACCGCTGCGGCCCCCGGCGTCCTGACGGCAGGACTAAGTCCGAGTACTGAGCCCGAGCACCTAACCCCACTCGAGTAAGGAAGCGCCCGCAGTGTCGATGCCGTTCTACGTGTCACCTGAGCAGGTGATGAAGGACAAGGGGGATTACGCGCGCAAGCGCATCGCGCAGATCCGCAGCGGCGTCGTGATGACCTGTGACGCGGGAATTCTGTGCGTCGCCCCCAACCTGTACCGGGCGCTTCGCAAGTTCAGCGAGCTGTACGACCGGATCGCGTTCGCCGCGGTCGGCCGGTACAACGAGTTCGAGAGCCTGCGCAAGGCAGGTGTGCGGTACGCGGACATGACCGGGTTCCAGTACGACCGCCGCGACGTAACCGCGCGCGGCCTGGCCGACTGGTACGCCCAGCTGCTCGGCGCGCTGTTCACCGACAGCCCGAAGCCGTACGAGGTCGAGCTCGTCGTGGCCGAGGTCGGCGCGAGTCCCGACCTTGACGAGATCTACCGGATCATCTTTGACGGCTCGGTTGCCGAGGAGCACGGCTTCGTCGTGATGGGCGGCCCGGCCGACAAGGTCGCGTCCGTGCTGAAGGAGCGGTACTCCCCGACGATGTCGCTGACCGAGGCCATGCGGCTGGCAATGGCCGCGCTGGCCGGGCAGGGCGACGGCTCCGGCACCGAGCCGCTGACCAGCACTCAGCTAGAGGTTGCGCTGCTGGAGCGGGCGCGGCCGCACCGCGCGTTCCGCCGCATTGCCGGCGCCCGGCTGGAGGCGCTGCTGGCCGACGCTGGCGGTGCTGCCGCTGCTGGGCCAACTGACGGGACGGAGCCCGCTGCCGGGACGGAACCCGCTGCTGGCACTGGTGCTGGCGGGGCGACGGACTCGAGCAGCGCCAATGGCTCAAGCAGCGCCAACGGCTCCGGCGGCGGGACTGATTCCGGCGCCCCCGGCGACGCGGCTGGCAGCTGACCGCGCGTGCCGCAGGTCAGGGCGTCATGACCGGGTATGCCGGCGTTGATAGCCTCAGGGTGGGAAGCGCGAGGTCGCACTCCCCGCACCCGCGCAGGAGGGCTTCGTGACATCGGACCTGGCAGCCATCACCGGTATTGACGCGCCTACCGGCCTGTTCATCGGCGGGCAGTGGTCGGCGGGCCGGTCAGGGACGCTGCCCGTTTTCAACCCGGCTACCGAGGACGCGATCGGCGAGGTCGCGGACGCCAGCCCGGAGGACGCTCTGGACGCCGTCGGTGCCGCGGCTGCAGCGCTGCCGGGGTGGGCCGCCACGCCGCCGCGGCAGCGGGCCGAGTGCCTGCGCAGGGCCTTTGAGCTGATGACCGAGCGGTCGGAGCAGCTGGCCCGGCTGATGGTGCTGGAGAACGGCAAGGCGCTGCGGGACGCACGAGGCGAGATTGCCTACGCCGCCGAGTTCTTCCGCTGGTATGCCGAGGAGGCCGTGCGCATCGACGGGCACCTGTCGGTCGCCCCGTCCGGAGCCAACAAGATCCTGGTCACCAGGCAGCCGGTCGGGGTCAGCTACCTGATCACGCCGTGGAACTTCCCGGCCGCGATGGCCACCAGGAAGATAGGTCCGGCGCTGGCGGCCGGCTGCACCGTGATCCTGAAGCCGGCCAAGGAGACGCCGCTGACCGCGCTCGCGGTGGCGGGGATTCTGGCAGAAGCGGGCGTTCCCGCTGGTGTCGTGAATGTTCTTCCCACGGCGAAGCCCGGACCGGTGACCGAGGCCGTGCTGGCGGACCCGCGGGTGCGCAAGCTGTCGTTCACCGGGTCCACTGAGGTGGGCCGGATGCTGCTCAAGCAGGCCGCCGACTACGTGCTGAACTGCTCGATGGAACTCGGCGGCAACGCCCCGTTCCTGGTCTTCGAGGACGCCGATATCGACGCGGCGGTCGAGGGCGCGTTCCTGGCCAAGATGCGCAACGGCGGGGAGGCGTGCACAGCGGCGAACCGCTTCTATGTGCACGAGCAGGTCGCCGGCGAGTTCGCGGCGAAGCTCTCGGCGCGGCTGGCTGCGCTGGCTGTCGGTCCCGGCCTTGACGACGGCGTGGACCTGGGCCCGCTGGTCAACGCGGACACCAGGGACAAGGTCTCGGCGCTGGTGGACTCGGCGACCGGTGCCGGCGCGGCGGTCCTGACGGGCGGCCACGCCCCGGACCGGGTCGGCTACTACTACGAGCCGACGGTGCTGGACGACGTGCCCGCCGGGGCGGGAATCCTGTCCGAGGAGATCTTCGGCCCGGTTGCCCCGATCGTCCGCTTCAGCGCCGAGGACGAGGCGATCAGGCTCGCCAACAACACGGAGTACGGGCTCGTGTCCTACCTGTACTCCGGCGACCTGCGCCGCAGCCTGAGGGTTGCGGAAGCGCTGGAAGCGGGAATGGTCGGAATCAACCGGGGCGTGGTGTCCGACCCGGCGGCGCCATTCGGCGGAGTGAAGCAGTCCGGGCTCGGGCGCGAGGGCGCGCACGAGGGACTGCTCGAGTACACCGAGACCAAGTACATCGCCGTCGATTGGTAGGCAGAATCAGTGGACCGGCGAATATTCGGGCTTGAGAACGAGTACGGCGTCACCTGCACCTTCCGGGGGCAGCGGCGGCTCTCGCCGGATGAGGTGGCCAGGTACCTGTTCCGGCGGGTCGTGTCGTGGGGCCGCAGCAGCAACGTGTTCCTGCGCAACGGCGCCCGGCTCTACCTGGACGTGGGCAGTCACCCCGAGTACGCGACGCCGGAGTGCGACAGCCTGATCGACCTGGTGACCCACGACAAGGCGGGCGAGCGCATCCTCGAGGGCCTGCTGGTCGACGCCGACACCCGGCTGCGCGAGGAAGGCATCGCCGGGGACATCTACCTGTTCAAGAACAACACCGACTCAGCCGGCAACTCCTACGGCTGTCACGAGAACTACCTGGTCGGGCGGCACGGCGAGTTCGGCAGGCTAGCCGACGTGCTGATTCCGTTCCTGGTGACGCGGCAGATCATCTGCGGCGCGGGCAAGGTGCTGCAGACCCCGCGCGGCGCCGTCTACTGCGTGAGCCAGCGGGCCGAGCACATCTGGGAGGGCGTCTCGTCCGCGACGACGAGGTCCCGGCCGATCATCAACACCAGGGACGAGCCGCACGCCGACGCCGAGCGCTTCCGCCGGCTGCACGTGATCGTCGGCGACTCCAACATGAGCGAGACGACCATGCTGCTCAAGGTCGGAGCGACTGACCTGGTGCTGCGGATGGTCGAGGCCGGCATCGTAATGCGGGACCTGACCCTGGAGAACCCGATCAGGGCCATCCGGGACGTCAGCCACGACATGACCGGCCGCCGCCGCGTTCGGCTGGCCAACGGGCGCGAGGTCAGCGCTCTCGACATCCAGCACGAGTACCTGGCCAAGGCGCAGGACTTCACCGCGCGCAAGGGCGCCGACGCGATCACCACCAGGGTGCTCGAACTGTGGGAGCGGACGCTGCGCGCGATCGAGACCGGGGACCTGGGCCTGGTCGCGCGCGAGATCGACTGGGTCACCAAGCTGCAGCTGATCGAGCGCTACCGGGCCAAGCACGACCTGCCGCTGGCGTCGCCCCGGGTGGCGCAGCTTGACCTGGCCTATCACGATGTGCACCGCGGCCGCGGCTTGTACTACCTGCTGCAGAAGCGCGGTGCGGTCGAGCGCGCCTGCCGGGACCTGGACATCTTCGCCGCGAAGTCGATACCACCGCAGACCACGCGGGCGCGCCTGCGCGGCGAGTTCATCCGGCGCGCGCAGGAGCGGCGCCGTGACTTCACCGTCGACTGGGTGCACCTGAAGCTGAACGATCAGGCTCAGCGCACGGTGCTGTGCAAGGACCCGTTCCGGTCCGTCGACGAGCGCGTGGAGAAGCTCATCGCCGGCATGTAACCGGCTGGCGGGGCGGCGAATCGGTTATCTCGTTAGATCGCACGGGTCCTGACCCGCGCGATCTTACGCCTTGATGCAGATAACACTCCGCTCGTTGCTGTTCGTATCCGTGCAGGCACTCTGAGTTGTTAAACTCGGGCTGCGCGGGGGACGCGGCCCGCTAGTGCGCCGGCCGCCAGCGCAGTGACGGGGACGCGGGCCGCCCGGGGGCAACGGGGCTGGCAGCGGAGCCCGGTGCAGGTCATCGGCCAGCGGGCTGGCCGTTCAGCCGGATCGTCGGGGGGCTTTTTCGTTGGCGAGGCCAGGTCAGACTGCTTCAGAATCAGGTCAGCGGCCGCGAGTGTCGGTGGTGATGCCGGCCAGAGACGAGGGGGAGCGGATCAGGCCGGTGTTAGACCGCCTGTTCGCGTCCGTCCGGCGGCCCGCGGAGGTCCTCGTGGTCGTGGACACGATCAGCGACCGCACCGCCGGGGTGCTAGCGGCCTACGGCGCTGCCGAGCCCCGGCTGACCTGCCTGGTGAGCAGCTACGGTGCCGGACCCGCCAGCGCGATCAGGTACGGGATGGACCGGGCCAGCGCGCCGGTCATCGTCGTCACGATGGCGGACGGCAGCGACGACGCCCGGCAGATCGATGAGCTCGCCGCTCTGATCGAGGACGGCGCCGTCGTGGCCGCGGCCTCCCGGTACGCGCCCGGCGGGCGCCAGGTCGGCGGCCCGGCGCTCAAGCGAGCCCTGTCGCGGCTGGCCGGCACCACGCTGCAGGCGCTCACCAGGCCCGGCACGAGCGACGCCACGAACTCGTTCAAGGCGTACTCGGCGGAGTTCGTCCGGTCGGTGGGGGTGGAGTCCGGTCAGGGCTTCGCGGTCGGCATCGAGCTGACCGCAAAGGCGCGCCGGCTGCGGCTGCCGGTGGCCGAGATCCCGACGACCTGGCGGGAGCGGCAGGCAGGCCGCTCGGGCTTCCGGCTGATCCGCTGGCTGCCCGCCTACCTGCGCTGGTACCTGTTCTGCTTCGGACGTCCGTTAACGGCCGCTCAGGTCACGGGCGCTCAGCTCACGGGCGCTCAGATTGCTGCTGCTCAGACCACGGGCGGTGCCGCCGGTGCCTGAGCGCGTCCTGGTCTCCGGATCCTCCGGCTTTATCGGCGGTTACCTGTGCGGCGAGTTGCTGCGGCGCGGCTACCAGGTGGTCGGCGTCGACAACTTCAGCAAGTACGGCCCGCGCCACTCGCCGCACGAGGGCAACCCGGACTTCGCCTTCGTCGAGGGCGACGCCGCCGACGTCAGCCTGATGACCAGCGTGCTGACCGACTGCGATCACTTCATCGCGGCCGCGGCCATGGTCGGCGGCATCTCCTACTTCCACGCCTATCCCTACGACCTGCTCGCCGCCAACGAGCGGATCATGGCCGGGAGCTGCGACGCCGCGGTCACGGCCTTCCGCCAGGGCCGGCTGCGGAAGCTGACCTACGTCTCGTCCTCGATGGTGTACGAGCACGCCGACAGCTGGCCCTCGCACGAGGGCCAGCAGGCCACGGTGCCGCCGCCGCGATCGGCGTATGGCTTTCAGAAGCTGGCCGGGGAGTATTTCGCCAGGGCGGCATTCGATCAGTACGAGCTGCCGTTCACCATCGTGCGCCCGTTCAACTGCGTGGGCGTCGGCGAGAGCAGGGCACTGCGCGCCGAGCGGGTCAGCTCAGGCGACATCAAGCTCGCGCTCAGTCACGTCGTGCCCGATCTGGTCACGAAGGTGCTGAAGGGCCAGGACCCGCTGCGCATTCTCGGCTCCGGCCGGCAGCTGCGGCACTACACCTACGGTGGTGACCTGGCCCGCGGGATCGTCACCGCGATGGAGCACCCGGCCGCCCGCTGCGAGGACTTCAACCTGTCGACGGCAGCCGGCACCACCGTGCTGCAGCTGGCCGAGCTGATCTGGATCAAGATCAAGGGTCCCGGCGTCCCGCTGCGGATTGTGCATGACACGCCGTTCCGGCATGACGTCGAGCGCCGGGAGCCGGATACCGGCAAGGCCTGGCGGCTGCTCGGCTTCCAGGCTCAGACCAGCCTCGGCGACGCGCTGGACGAGGTGATCGGCTGGATCGCCGGGGCCGCCGAGGCGGGACTGGTATGAGCGCCATCGGCATCCGGCCCTGCAGGCTCATGCGCGGCATCCTGCGGGTGGCCGGGCTGTGGCTGCTGTTCCGGCTGCCGGGATCGCTGCGCCGCCCGGCGCGCCCGGAGCGCGGCGCCCGGCGCGGTGAGTCCGCCCGGCCCGGTGAGTCCGCCCGGCCCGGTGAGCTCGTACGTCCCGGTGAGTCAGGGCACTCCGGCGACCCGGGCGGCCCCGGCCGAGGGCCGAGGCGGGCGCTGCGGGCACTGCGCCAGCGGACGCTGCGCCGGCGGGAACTGGGCCGGCGGGAACTGGGCCGGCGGGAACTGGGCCGGCGGGAACTGGGCCGGCGGGGGTTGTGGCGGCCAGGACGGCAGCACAGCATGGCGCCGCCGGACGCCGCGCTGCTTCCGGACGCCGCGGTGCTCACTGATGCCGCGGTGCTCACTGATGCCACGGTGCTTCCGGACGCCGCGGTGCTTCCTGACGTCATGGAGGCCCCGGACGCTTCCGGCGGACGGGATGACCAGTCCGCATCTGGTCAGGCACCCCGGCCAGCACCACCGCGGCCATCCCGGCCGGAACTGACGCTGAGGCTGCGCCGGCTGCCCAGACGGATGCTGCGCTTCGTCCGGCACCTGAATCTGTGGGTGCCGCGCCGGGACCTGCTGGTGCCGCGCCGCGAGTTCCGCGTGCCGCGCCTGCCGCTGCGCGCCCGGCCGGGCGCGGTCACAGCGCCCGCTGCCGGCGAGCAGCCTGCCGCCGCAGGCCGGGGCCAGGCCAGCCGCCGCCGGGCGCCGTGGCCGGTGCAGGCAGCCGCCGCCGTCGGCTGGCTGCTGCTCGGCGCGGTCCTGTACAGCTGCTACCTGCACCTGTCTAGAACGGTTCCGGCGAACTCCGACGGCGCCGCGAACGTCCTGCAGGCCTGGTCGATGCTGCACGGCAACCCGCTGCTGCGGGGCTGGGTGCTCTCGGACGTGTCGTTTTACACCACCGAGCTGCCGCAGTACATGCTGATCGAGCTGGTGCGCGGCGTCAGCCCGGATGTGACCCACATCGCCGGCGCGCTGACCTACACGATCCTGGTGCTGCTGGCGGCCCGGCTGGCCAAGGGAAGCGCGACCGGTCCCGAGGGCCTGGTGCGGGTCGCCATCGCTGCCGGGATCATGCTCGCCCCGCCGCAGTCCAGCGTTTCGGTACTGATGCTGCAGCCCGACCATGTGGGAAGCGCCGTGCCGGTGCTGCTCATCCTGCTGCTCATCGACCGGGCCGGGCGGCGCTGGTTTGTCCCGCCGCTGGTGCTTGTGCTGGTGGGCTGGGCGCTCGTCGCCGATCAGGTGATCCTCATCTCAGCGGCCGCGCCGCTGGCGCTCGTCGCGCTGGCCCGCGCCTACCACCTGGTGATCCGGCTGCGGCGCAAGCTGCGGACAGCCTGTTTCGAGCTCGCGCTGGTGGCGGCGGCCGCCGCCGGCGTCTACGCCGGGGAGCGCGCGCTCGCGCTGATCCGGTCAAGCGGCGGCTTTACCGTGTATCCGGTCAGCAATCAGCTCGCTCCGTTCACGACGCTGCCGCACAACGCCCTGGAAGTCCTGCAGGGGATTCTGGTCCTGTTCGGCGCGGACTTTCCCGGCCGGTCGGTCAGCTTTCTGGCCGCCGTCGGCCTGGTGCACCTCATCGGCGCCGGCCTGGTGATCTGGGCCGTCTGCGCGGCGTTCCGGCGCTTTGCCAGGGCGAAGATCACCGTGCAGCTGCTGGCCGCGGGCGTGGCCTGCAGCGTCATTGCCTACCTGCTCGGTCCCAATGCCGAAGGGAGCGGTACCAGCAGGGAGTTCGCCGCTGTCCTGCCGCTCGGCGCGGCGCTGGCCGGCCGCCTGCTGGCCCGCAGGCTCCGCCATGCGCGGCTGGTGCCGGCCATGGCGGCCATCCTGGCGATCTATGTGGCCGGCCTGGTGACCTACGTGCACCGCGAGCCGGCTCCCGGCCCAGAACCAGGCCCTGGCGGGGTGGCTGGCCGCGCACAAGCTCAGCTACGGGCTTGCCGACTACTGGCTGGCCAACTCCGTGACCGTGGATAGCGGCGGCAGAGTGGCTGTGCGCGCGATCACGAGCGGCAAGTACGCGGCCTGGCCGCATACCTGGGAGTCCAAGCCCGGCTGGTACTCGCCGGCCGAACACATAGCAAACTTTGTGGTTATGCCCAGCTACGGGCCCGGGCCCTGGTTTCGTGCCCCCTCGGCGATCAACGTGATCCGCGCGTTCGGGCAGCCAGCCAGGGTTTACCTGCTCGCGGACTACACAGTGCTGGTGTGGAACGCCAACCTGCTCGCCCGGCTCGGGTGACCTACAGGCTGGCCCGGCTGGCGTCGCGCACGCAGTGCAGCCGGCTGATAGCGGTAGGCTGACTCGTCTTTACAATCCCAACGCTGAGGAATCACATGCGCCGCATTGCCGCAGCCCTGCTGGTCCCGCTTGCTGCCTGCGCCGTTCTCGCCGGGTGCGGGTCATCGGGCTCGTCCGCTGCCAACTCGAACGCAGCCGTCAAGGTGACGGGTACCTTCAACAAGACGCCGAATGTCACCATCCCGGCCCAGAAGGCGAGCACCAACCTCGCCATCAGCACGCCGATCAAGGGCACCGGCGCGACGCTGAAGAGCGGGGACGCGACCCTCGCGAACGTTGCGGTCTACAAGTGGAGCGGCACGACGCACACGCTCGTGGACACCACGTTCACGTCCGGACCGCAGATGATCCCAGCTCAGATGGGCCTGCCGGGGCTGGCGACGGCACTCAAGGGCGCCAAGATGGGCAGCCGGATCGTTGCCGTGCTGCCGCCGAAGTACGGCTACGGCAAGACTGGCGAGTCTCAGCTGCAGATCACCGGCAGCGACACCCTGGTCTGGGTGATTGACCTGCTGCAGCAGTACTCGGCCACCCAGGCGGCCAGCGGCTCGCAGGTGTCGCACGGCGGCGGCTCGCTGCCGACCGTGACCGCGAAGGCCGGCCAGGCGCCGGTCATCTCGGTGCCGAAGAACTCGCCGCCGTCGAAGCTCTCGGTGACGACGCTCATCAAGGGCACCGGACCCACGCTGGCCAAGGGCGACACCGTCGTGGCCCAGTACGTCGGCTCGATCTGGCGGACCGGGAAGGTCTTCGGCACGACCTGGCCGTCGGCCTCGACGGCGTCGGGAGCCCCGTTCAGCTTCCAGCTCGGCGGCCAGGTGCTGACCGGCTGGAACGAGGGCCTGACCGGGGTCACGGTCGGCAGCCGGGTCATGCTGGTCATCCCGCCGGCTCTCGGCTACGGGCCGGAGGGCGGCCAGGCCAGCGCGGGCATCAAGAAGACCGACACCCTCGTGTTCGTCATCGACGTGCTCGGCCTGCAGTCGGCCAGCTAGTTCCACCGCTCGAACGGCTCGGTCAGGTCGGCCCCGGCCAGGAACGCCGGCAGCAGGTCAGGCAGCCTGCCCGGATAGAAGCGCTCCGGGCTGGCGAGCAGCTCGGCGACCGTCCACCAGCGGGCGCCGGTGTAGTCCTCGAGTTCCTCGGCGGTGCGGCCGCCGTCGGTGATCGGCGGCTCGTGCACATCCAGCCGGACGTGCACGACGACCTCGTGCTGCAGCCGCCGGATGCCGCGGGCCGTCCAGGTCGCCGACCGGCGCCAGCGCGGCAGCCCGACCTGGTCCGGGCTGACCTGCAGGCCGGTCTCCTCGGCCAGCTCGCGCACGACCGTCTGCTGGTAGCTCTCGCCCGGCTCGATGCCCCCGCCGGGCAGCTCCCACCAGGGCTCCTGGCTGCGGGACGCCAGCCGGGCGCGGAAGAGCAGCACCCGGCCCCCGGCGTCCTGCAGCACGACGCGGACGCAGGACCGCTCCAGCTCGTAGTGCAGGTCAGGGTCCGGATCCGTGAGCGCGGCCGCCGTCGCTGCCCCGGCCGCGGCAGCCCGGCCGGGCCCGGTTCCGAGGCCTGCCGCATGGCGGCCGGCGGCTGCGGCGGCCAGGAAGTAGGCCGGGTCCTGTTCGAGGCCGCGGCCCATGGTCGACAGCGGCACCGGCGTGTCCCGCAGCACCGGCTCGAGCCCGGCAACGCTGACCCGTACCAGGTTGTGCCGGGTACCGAGCGGCTGCGCGGCGGCCAGCACCTGCTCGCCGAACTCACCGCCAAGCTCGGGCACGACGATGTCGGCTCTGGCCAGCGCGACCCGACCGTAAGAGGTCAGGCTGTGGTGGGAGATGCCGCGATGCCGCTCGCGGGCGTCGGCCGCGCTGATCCGCAGCGAGCCAACGGGCTGGCCGCCAAGGACCGCGGCGGCGTTGATGGCCTCGCCGGCCGCGACGCCGGAGAAGCCCCAGCGGGTGCCGGTGCCCAGGTTTCCCGGGCCCTGGGCCACGACGACCAGGTCCGCGCCGAGCACGTGGCGGGCGGCGAGCAGGCCGCTGTGCAGGCTCACTGCCTCCACGTCGCCGCCGAACGCCTGCCCCACGGTCACGGTCCCGGCGAGCCAGCCCGCCCCGGTCAGTGCTGCGGCCGACCGGGAGAACCAGGCCGGCAGCGCGCCGCCGTCGAGCATGACGTAAGCAGCTGCCTGGCGCTGGCCGCCCCGTGCGGCCCGGTACCCGGCCACGATGGCGGGCAGCGCCGAGTGCAGGTCGGCCACGACAACGGGCAGGCCGGCCAGGTCATCGGCCTCGCGCAGCACGTCGTGATACGCCGAGCCCTGCTCGTCGGCCCCCGCCACCTGCGCCTGCAGCGGCGTGTACCGCGCCTTCATCAGGTGGCCCGGGCCGCCGGAGTCCGCCGGGAGCCGGGCCGGGATGGCCACGACCAGCGCATAGCCGCCAGTGCCGAGGCCGAGATCGAGGGCGGTGGTGTTGAGCAGGACCTGGTCACCGGGCTCGGGCAGACCGGTCAGCAGCGGGTAGGCCAGCGCCCGCACGGCCTCGCCCCCCACCTGGACGGTGAGCTCCTGGGCGCCGGCCCACGACCGGCCGAGCGCGGAAACCTCGCCACTACGCCACCTGATCACTCCGGCAGGGTAGCGTCGGTCGCGGGAAGGGATGACGATGTCCAGGCGGAAGACTGAGCGGCTGCTGAGCCTCGTGGTCTGCCTGCTGTCTGCGCGCAGGTACCTGACCGCTGCCCAGATCCGGCAGGCGGTACCGGGATACCCCGAGTCGTTCGAGGCCTTCAAGCGGATGTTCGAGCGGGACAAGGACGAGCTACGGGAGCTCGGCATCCCGCTGGAGACGGGCACGAACTCGCCAGGCGACGAGGAGCAGGGCTACAGGATCTCCCAGCAGGCCTACCAGCTGCCCGAGATCACGCTGGAGCCGGACGAGGTGGCGGTGCTCGGCCTGGCCGCCCGGGTGTGGCGCCGCGCCGAGCTGGCGGGCGCGGCCGAGGGCGCGCTGCTCAAGCTCCGGGCAGCCGGCATCGAGGCCGAGGACCTGACCCAGCCGGGGATCGAGCCGCGGGTGCAGACACCCGAGGCGGCGTTCGGGCCGCTGTGGGAGGCGGTCCGGGACCGGCGCCCGGTGACGTTCGGCTACCGGGCCGCTGGCCGCAGTGCCGCGCAGCAGCGCAGGCTCGAGCCCTGGGGCGTGGTGAACCGCCGCGGCCGGTGGTACGTGGCGGGCCAGGACACCGAGCGCGGGGCCGAGCGGGTGTTCCGGCTGAGCCGGATCGACGGCCCGGTGACCTTCACAGGGCCGGCCGGCACGGTTGTCGTGCCGCCCGGTACTGACGTCCGCGCCGCCGTCCGGGACTGGGACGCCGACCCGCCGGTGCCGCGGACGTGCCAGCTGCGCGTCCGGGCCGGCGCCGGGTACGGCCTGCGCCGGCACGCGGTCAGCATCGAGCCGGACGCGACGCCGGGCTGGGACCTGGCCGAGCTGAACTTCACTGACAACGGCTGGTGGAGCGAGCACCTGGCATCATTCGGCGCCGACGTGGTGGTGCTGGAGCCCAGCGACCTGCGCGATGCCGTGATCGGGCGCCTGAAGGGGGTACTGGCATGACGGCGCAGGCGTCGGCCCGGCCGGGTCCGGCCGTCCGGGGAGCGGCGACTGCGACCGCCACCGAGCGGCTGCAGCGACTGCTGGCGCTGGTGCCGTATGTCGTCAGCCGCAATGTGGTCGGGATGGCGGAGACCGCGGCGGCGTTCGGGGTGACCGAGCGGGAACTGGTCGATGACCTCAATCTGCTGTGGTGCGTCGAGCTTCGCTCGCCAGACCCGTACTGCCCGATCGACCTCTCCTACGAGGGCGGCGAGATCGTTGTCAGCGAGGCCGAGGCGATCGGCAGGCCGCTGCGGCTGGGCGTGGACGAGGCCTGCGCGCTGCTCATCGCGCTGCGGATGCTGGCTGACCTGCCGGGCGTGGGCGACGGATCGGCCCTGAGCCGGACGATCGCGAAACTGGAGTCGGCAGCCGGGGCGGCCGCCGGGCCGAGCGCCCAGGTCGCGGTCCAGGTCGATGACATCACCGCGCAGTCAGCGTCGGCCCAGGTCGCCGATGCGCTGAACCGCGGCCGCCGGCTGCACCTCTCTTACTATGTGCCGGGCCGCGACGAGGCCACCGAGCGGGATGTGGACCCAATGCGCCTGCTCGTGGTCGAGGGCCGCAGCTACCTCGAGGGGTGGTGCCGCCGGGCGGAGGACGTGCGGCTGTTCCGGCTGGACCGGATCCTGGCCATCGAGGTACTCGAGGTTCCCGGACAGGTCCCGGCCGGGGCTGAGCACGTCGACGTCGATCACGGCCTGTTCCGGCCGTCGCCGCAGGACGTCCGCGTGGTGTTCGAGCTGTCCGCGGCCGGGCGCTGGGTCGCCGAGTACTACCCCTGCGAGCAGACCGAGGAACTGGCCGACGGACGCCTCCGGATCGAGCTGCGGACGCCGGACACCGAGTGGGTGCGCAGGCTGGCGCTCCGGCTGGGCGAGGACGGCCGGCTGGTAGCGCCCGCGCGGCTGGCCGAGCAGGTAATTGCTGACGCTGCGCTTGCACTTGATAACTATGCGTGACATCCCGTACTGAAATGTCGTGTTAACGCGCCGGACACCAACTCGCGGCCGGAACGCTACGTACAGTCGTTTGGCTGGAGGGCGCGTGTAGACTCCGGATATCGGATGAGGAGCACAGGCTCCGCTGAATGGGGATCTGACAATGGGCGATGCACTTGCTCCCTGGCACATCATCATCCTGGTGGTCGTGCTGGTGGTGCTGTTCGGCGCTAAGCGGCTGCCCGGCGCAGCCCAGTCGCTCGGGCAGTCGATGCATATCTTCAAGAAGTCGGTCTCGGGTCTGCACGAAGAGGACCAGCCCTTCGCGGCCGGTCCGGGCGGACTGTCGGCGAGCGGCACGCTGCCGCCCTCGGTGCCGGCAGTGGACGCGCCCGACCCGACTCAGCAGCAGCTGATCGACCTGCAGCGGCAGGTCGCCGACCTGCAGGCACGGAGTGCGGCCAGCGCCGCGCAGCCGGCCGAGACGCAGACTTCGCAGCCGCTGTAACTGCCCGCTGACATGACGGCGGCAGACGACGGGCTGAGCCAGCAGGCCGGGCACCGGGACCTGGGCCTGGGCGGGCGGCCCAACCCCGAGGCCCGGATGTCGCTGATGGAGCACATCCGCGAGCTCAGGAACAGGGTTGTCAAGATCGCGGTCGTGCTCACGATCGGGTCGATCATCGGCTGGTTCCTGTACCCGCACGTCTGGCATTTCATCGAGCAGCCGTACTGCCGCCTGCCCGGCAGGTCACGCTCCATCCCCGGCGTGGCCGCATCCGGGAAGTGCGAGCTCTTCGTCACCGGCATCTTCGACGCGTTCTTCCTGCGGCTCCAGATAGCGATCGTGACCGGCGTGATCTTGTCGTGCCCGGTCTGGCTGTACCAGCTGTGGGCGTTCATCGCCCCGGGCCTGTACCGGCGGGAACGGCGCTGGGCCTATTACTTCGCCGGAGCCGCGGTTCCGCTGTTCGCCGTGGGCGGCACCATCGCCTACTTCGCCATGACCCGCGGCCTGCACTTCCTGCTGAGCCTGGTGCCGCCGGGCGTGACCCCGCTGATCACCATCAACACCTACCTGAGCTATGCCGGGGCGATGCTGGCCATCTTCGGCATCGCCTTCGAGCTGCCGCTGCTGTTCGTGCTGCTGAACCTGGCCGGCGTCCTCACCCACCAGCGCTTCCGCAAGTGGCGCCGGATGATCATCTTCGGCGTGTTCGCCTTCGCGGCAATCTTCACGCCGAGCCCGGATCCGATCAGCATGCTGCTGCTCGCGATTCCCTGCCTGGTACTGGTCGAGGCGGCCGAGGTCTTCGCCTGGATCCACGACCGGCGCAAGGCACGGCACGGCAGCCTGCAGTTCCCCGGCCTGACTGACGAGGAGGTCACGCAGTACGGCCTCGACAAGCCGCTTGGCGAGCAGGCCGGGACGCCCAGGTAAACGGCTCGATCTGTGCGGCTGCCTGCCAGTAGGCTGAGATTTCAGGGTCGCTTGTGGCCTCCCGGTAACTCACGGAGGCAGAATTGACATCCGCAGCCGCCTGCTCGCTCGCCGCGTACTACGCGGAGCGCGCTGCCGAGTACGACGAGGTCTACCGCAAGCCCGAGCGCCAGGCCGATCTGGCCCGGCTCAGGAAGCTGCTGCCACCGCTGGCGGCCAGCGGCGCATTCTCGAGATCGCTGCAGGCACCGGCTACTGGACGCAGGTACTGGCTGCTACCGCATCGGCCATCACGGCGACTGACATCAACGCCGAGACGATCGCGATCGCCGCGCAGCGCGACTGCGGTCCGGCCGAGGTCATCCTCCGCACCGCCGACGCCTACCAGCTGGACGCCTTGCGCGGCGATTTCGACCTGGTGTTCTGCGGCTTCTGGTGGTCGCACATCCCGCGCGCCGACATTCCGCGGTTCCTGGCCGGCCTGCGCCGCCGCACCGCGCCAGGCACCACCCTGGTCCTGCTGGACAACCGGTATGTTCCGGGCAGCAATCACCCGGTCACCAGGACCGGCCCGGAGGGCGACACCTACCAGCAGCGGAGGCTGGCTGACGGCCGCCAGTACGAGGTGCTGAAGAACTTCCCTGACCGCGCTCAGCTGGCGGCCGATCTCGGTCCGGCCGCCACCGGGCTGGACTGGACCGGGCTGACCTACTACTGGCTGGCCACCTGCGAGCTGCGCTGAGGCGCCTGGGCTGTGCGCTTCAGCTCCCGGCCGCCTAGTCTTGGGCCATGAGCTCGCAGGCGGGTCCGCGTGACGTGGCTGACCGGCCAGGGCTTAGCTCGTTCCGGCAGCTCTATGACTTTGACTTTGACGACTTCCAGGTCGAGGCCTGCGATGCCCTTGAGGCCGGCCACGGCGTGCTGGTCGCGGCGCCGACGGGCTCGGGGAAGACCGTCGTCGGCGAGTTCGCCGTGCACCTGGCCCTGGCTGAGGGCCGCAAGTGCTTCTACACCACGCCGATCAAGGCGCTGTCCAACCAGAAGTACGCCGACCTGGTCAGCCGCTACTCCGCGGCGAACGTCGGGCTGCTGACCGGCGACAACAGCATCAACGGCGAGGCGCCGGTCGTGGTCATGACCACCGAGGTCCTGCGCAACATGCTCTACGCCGGCTCAGTGACACTCGGCGGGCTCGGCTACGTCGTGCTGGACGAGGTGCACTACCTGGCCGACCGATCGCGCGGCGCGGTCTGGGAGGAAGTCATCATCCAGCTGCCCGAGTCGGTGCAGGTCGCGGCCCTGTCGGCCACGGTCAGCAACGCCGAGGAATTCGGCGACTGGCTGGAGCAGGTCCGCGGCGGCACCACGGTGATCGTGGACGAGACCAGGCCGGTCCCGCTGTGGCAGCACATGCTGGCCGGGCGCCGGGTGTACGACCTTTTTGCCAGGAACGGGGCCGTCAACCCCGAGCTGCGCCGCCTGGCTCAGCGTGATCAGGACGCCTACCGCGATGGCAGCCGGCGGCCTGGCCGGGGCGGTGCCGGCTACGGGGGGCACCGCCCGGTCCGGTACCGCCCGCCCTCCCGGCCGGACGTGATCGAGCGGCTGGACGCCGAGGGCCTGCTGCCGGCGATCACCTTCATCTTCAGCCGGGCGGGCTGCGACGCGGCCGTGCAGCAGTGCCTGGCGGCCGGTCTGCGGCTCACCACGCCGGAGGAATCGGCCGAGATCGCGCGGATCGCCGCGGCCAGGACCGCGGGGCTGGCCGACTCTGACCGCCAGGTCCTCGGCTACCCCGACTGGCTGACCGGCCTGCGGCGCGGCATCGCGGCCCACCACGCCGGCCTGCTGCCGACGTTCAAGGAGGTCGTCGAGGAGCTGTTCGCGGCCGGCCTGATCCGGGCGGTCTTCGCCACCGAGACGCTGGCACTGGGCATCAACATGCCGGCCAGGACGGTAGTGATCGAGAAGCTGGACAAGTGGAACGGCGAGCATCACGCCGACCTGACCGCGGGGGAGTACACCCAGCTCACCGGTCGAGCCGGTCGCCGGGGCATCGACGTTGAGGGCCACGCGGTCGTGCTCTGGCAGCCCGGCCTGGACCCGCTCGCGGTCGCCGGGCTGGCCGGCACCAGGACCTATCCGCTCAGCTCCAGCTTCCGGCCGACCTACAACATGGCGGTGAACCTGGTCGGCCAGGTCGGCCGTACGCGCGCGGCCCGGCTGCTTGAGTCGTCGTTCGCCCAGTTCCAGGCCGATCGCGGGGTGGTCGGGCTGGCCCGCCAGGCGGCGAACCTGCAGGAGCAGATCGCCGGGCTTGCCGTTACCTGCGAGCGCGGCGACATCGAGAGCTACGACCAGCTCCGGCGCGAGCTCGGTGAGCTGGAGCGGGACGAGTCACGGCAGCGCACGGCCGCCAGGCACGCGGAGGCGCTGGCGTCGCTGGAGAAGCTCAGGCCGGGCGACATCATCGACGTGCCGGGCGGCCGCCAGGCGGGCATCGCTGTCGTGCTGCAGAGCGGCGGGTCCGGCGACGGCCGCCCGCTGCCGCTGGTGCTGACCGCTAACCGGCAGGTGAAGCGGCTCTCGGTGGCCGACTTCCCGGTGGCGGTCAGCCCCATCGAGCGGATCAGGATCCCGCCGTCGTTCAGCCCGCGGTCGCCGGCCGCGCGCCGCGACCTCGCGTCCACCGTGCGGAACCGGCTGGCCGGCCGCGACCTGCCCCGGCAGGAGCGCGGCGGCGGACGGAACGAGGCGTCAGCGGCCGCCATCGAGGCCCTGCGCCGGCGGCTGCGCAAGCATGCCTGCCACGGCTGCCCGGACATGCAGCTGCATCTGCGGGACCTGTCCCGGCGGGCGCGGCTGGAACGCGAGGCTGCCGCGCTGGAGCAGCGCGTGTCCGGGCGCTCGCATGTGCTGGCCCGCACGTTCGGCCGGGTATGCGCCGTGCTCGAGGAGCTGGACTACATCGAGGGCGACGAGGTGACCCCAGCCGGACGCCGCCTGGCCGCGCTCAATACCGAGCTTGACCTGCTCGCGGCCGAGTGCCTGCGCCGCGGCACCTGGGCCGGCCTGCCGCCCGCTGACCTCGCCGCCTGCGTATCGGCGCTGACGTTTGAGTCGCGGCGGCCGGACGATGCCAGCCCGGTCCGGCTGCCGCACGGCCAGGCCCGTGAGGTGCTGGCCGGCATGCTCACGCTGTGGGGCGAGCTGTCCGCGGCCGAGACTGGCCAGCACCTGTCCTTCCTGCGCCAGCCCGATCTCGGGTTCGCCTGGACGGTGCACGCCTGGGCGCGGGGCACGGCGCTGGAGAAGCTGGTCGGCTCCGACCTCACCGCCGGTGACTTCGTCCGCTCGATGAAGCAGCTGATCGACCTGCTCGGCCAGCTCGCAGTGGCCGATGGCGGGGGCGAGCTGGGCAAGACCGCGCACGCCGCGGCCGATCTGCTCCGCCGCGGTGTGGTCGCCTACTCGTCGGTCGGCTGAGAACCACGGACGGCTCCCGCTCCGGTTTCCGGCTTCTCTACCTGGTCGCTGTCACGGACTGGATGATCCCGGCATACAGGTGCTGCCAGCGCGGCTGACGGAATCCGGCGGCTGTCAGCAGCCGGGTGGCGCGGTTTCTGGTCCGTGCCTTTCCCCGCCTGCTGCCGAGCAGCGTCAGGCTGAGCAGCTGCGAGAACTGATCGGTGAGCACCAGGTGGCCGCCAGCGGACAGGACCCGCGCGCACTCGGCGAGCCCGGCCTGCTGGTCAGCCCAGTGGTCGAACGAGGTGGTGCTGATGACGAGATCGGCAGTTCCGTCGGGCACTGGCAGCTGCTCCGCCGTGCCGCGGACGAAGGTCAGCCGGCCCTCCTGGGTGCCGTCGCCGGCGACCCGTACCATTCCCGGCGCCGGGTCTATGCCGATGAGCTCCGTGGTCGCAGGCAGCCGGCTGGCCAGCCGGCGGAGCGCGTACCCGGTCCCGGAGCCGACGTCGAGCACGCGGCACGGCGCAGGCTCGCAGCGCAGCGCAAGGTCCGTCGCCCGGTCGGCGATCTCATGGTGCAGCCGGCCGAGCCAGCCCGATTCGTAGCCGGGCGCACGCCGGTCGAATGCGCCGAGGTCGCGGTCAGGCACCACGGGTTGAGTGTCACACATCAGCCAGGGCGATGTCGCGCTGGCGGGTCTGGTGCCCGCCGGTCCTGGTGCCGGGCGGTCCTGGTGCCGGGCGGTCCTGGTGCCGGGCGGTCCTGGTGCCGGGCGGTCCTGGTGACAGGCGCAGAACCGGTTGCGGGCCGGACGCAACCCCGCCATTCTCGGTGTTCATGACCTCAGCGCCCGGCGGCGAGATGCGCGGCAGCACCCTGGTGCGACCGCTGACAGCGGGGGACTGGCAGGCGCTGCGGGCAGCGCGGCTGGCGGCGCTGGCTGAGGCGCCCTATGCGTTCGCATCGACGCTGGCCAGGGAGCAGGAGTTCGCCGAGGACACCTGGCGCGAGCGAGCCGGGTCCGGCCGGACACTCGGCGCCTGGCAGGACGGCGTGATCGTCGGCCTGGCGACCGGCTTCCCGGCGGAGCCCGGCCCGGACTGGCACCTCGTCGGCATGTGGGTGTCGCCCGGCTGCCGCGGGCAGGGGGTCGCTGGCCGGCTCGTCGGCGCGGTCTGCGACCTGGCCCGCGAATCCGGTGCCCCCTCGGTCACGCTGTGGGTGACCGAGGTGAATGACCGGGCGCGCGCGTTCTACCGGCGGGTGGGGTTCGCGCCGACCGGCGCGCGGCAGCTGATCCGGCCGCAGGAGTGGGAAGAGGAGCTGTCCCTGCCACTCGGGCCGGCCTGAACCTCCGGCCCGTGCCAGCGTGACTGGCCGGCGCTAGCGGGCCGCGAGCGCCGCCACCGGCAGATCGTAGGTCCGGCGGACGCTGCTGCCGAGGCGGGTGATGTCGGCGCCGTAGACGTGGAGCGAGATCGCCACGCCGGTGCCGATATTGCGTACCCGGTGGATATCGCCGGGCGGGGCGAAGCCACTGACCTCGCCGCGGCCGGCCTGATTGCGGCCGACCTCGCGAAGGCAGCTGCCGTCGGCGGACAGCGCGTACAGCTCCTCGTACTCCGTGCCCTGGATGACGCCGAAGACGCACCAGGTCACATGATCGTGAATGGGCGTGAGCTGGCCGGGACGCCACACGATGGCCGTGATCGAGAAGGAGCCGTCCGGCTCGACGTACAGCACATGGCAGCGGTAGTCGTCCGGGTCTCCGGCCCGTTCGGCCGCCGTCAGGATGTCGGGTCCGGGCAGATGGCGGCTCAGCTGGGCCGCGACAAGCTCAGAGGTCCGCTGCCAGTCCTCGTGCTGCCGGGTTGCGGCGCGGATGCCAGTCACGAGATCGGCCGGACATCGGGTACGAACCGGGCTGACTACCGTCATACGCTCGCTCCTTGCCTACTGGATCGGTCGACAATAGCGTACGGGTACGGGTGTGCCCAGTTCCAATGCCAGTTATCCATGGGTTCATAGGCGGGACCTATGCGCCCCAGGTCAGGGCGGCGGGAAGGCCGCCCGGCCAGGTACACCGGCAGGGGCCGTCGTGCGTCACCGTAATGGCGTGCCAAGAGGGGAGTACGCCGAGCGACCGGTCAAAATGGCGGCTGGGTCGCCTGTCCGGCTGGCAGGATGCCGGAATGGGCACCATCATGCTGCTGGACGCGGCCTCGATGTACTTCCGGGCGTTCTATGGCGTGCCGGAGACGATGACCGCTCCGGACGGCACGCCGGTCAACGCCGTCAAGGGCCTGCTCGACATGATCGCCCGGCTGGTCCGGGCCCGGCATCCGGCGCAGCTGATCGCCTGCATGGACGCCTCCTGGCGGCCGGCGTTCCGGGTAGCGGCGCTGCCCTCCTACAAGGCCCACCGGGCCAGGCCGGACGGCTCGGAAGAGGTCCCCGCGGCGCTCGAGCGGCAGCTGCCGATCATCGTGGACGTGCTGTCAGCGGCCGGGATCGTGATGGCCTGGGCTGACGGGTATGAGGCCGACGACATCATCGGCACGCTGGCGGCGCAGGCGGACCGTCCGGTCGAGGTCGTTACCGGTGACCGGGATCTGTTCCAGCTTGTCGACGACGAGCGCGGCATCACGATCGCCTACATCGCCCGCGGCCTGGCCAACCTCGAGATCGTCGACGAGGCCGCCGTCACCAGGAAGTACCAGATCCCCGGACGGGACTACGCCGCGTTCGCCGCCCTGCGCGGCGACCCGAGCGACGGCCTGCCCGGCGTGCCGGGCGTCGGGGAGAAGACCGCCGCGGCCCTGGTGCGGGTGTTCGGCTCCGTGGAGGCGATGCTGGCGGCGATTGACGCAGGCCATGGCGGCTTCCCGGCCGGGAGCCGCGCCAAGCTGGTCGCGGCCCGCCCGTACCTGGATGCCTGCATGCCGGTGGTGCGGGTCGCGACCAACGCGCCGGTCACGCTGGCCGGCGGCGGCCTGCCCTCCATGCCGCCGGACCGGGGCAGGATAGCCGCGCTTGACGAGCAGTGGGATCTCGGCTCATCACTGGGCCGCGCGCTGGCCGCGCTCGCCGCCGCCTCCTGAGTCGTCCGGCGACTCGCTCACCTGCAGCGCGACAAGGCAGGTGTCGTCGTCGGCATGGGCGCTGCCGAGCGCGAGCAGGACCGCGGCGACGGCATCCTCCGCGTCGGCTCGCCCGGCAGCTGCTGCCAGCAGCGCGGCCAGGCCCTGGCTGATCGAGGAATCCCGGCGCTCGACCAGCCCGTCGGTGTACAGCAGCAGCACGTCGCCAGGTTGTAACTGCACCGTCGCTGCCGCGTAGCCGTGGCTCCCGGCACCGAGCAGGACGCCGTCCGGCTGCGGCAGCACACGGGCCGAGCGGCCGCGGATCAGCACCGGCGGCGGATGCCCCGCCTGCGCCCAGGTGAGCATCCGGCTGGCCGGATCGAAGTAGCCGGCCACGACCGACGCGGTGTGCTCGGGCGCCACGTGCCGGACGAGGTCGTTCAGCCAGGCGACCAGCTGCTGCGGGGGCGCCCCGGTGATGGACAGGCCCGCGAGCGCGCCGCGCAGCCTGGCCATGGCGGCTGCCGCAGGCAGGCCGTGCCCGGCGACATCGCCGATGGCCAGCAGTACCCGGCCGTCGGGGAGCTCGGCGGTGATGTACCAGTCGCCGCCGACGCGGCTGCCGACCGAGGCAGGCAGGTACCGGACGACGGCCCGCAGCCCCGGCAGGCCGAACGGCTCATCATGCAGCGGCAGGATGGCCCGCTGCAGCTCGAGCGTGATATGCCGCTGCTCGGCCAGCTCCGCCGCCAGCCCCTGGCCCGCGTTCGCACCGGCATCGCGGCCCGTGGTTTCGTGATCGGCCGTGTCGTGATCGGCCGTGTCGTGACCGGCAGTGTCGTGACCGGCAGAGTCGTGACCGGCAGAGTCGTGACCGGCGGTCCCGGCCAGCGCCGGACCGCGCGCCGCGCTCTGGCGGTGCGCCCGGATGGCTGCAGTGTCAGATGTCAGCATGTTTGCACGGGAGGTCAGCACTCGTGTACCAAGGGTGACCCATCTGGGACGCTGCTGTCTAGATGCGGACACACCTCTCCAGGGTGAGATGATGCCCGGGGCGTGGGCTAGCGTGGCAGCAACGGCTGAAGGAGTGGAATGGGACACGATCAGGAGGGAACGGCGCTGTTCCCCGCCGGCAGGCTGCGCGAGGTCGCGGCCGCCACCGCCGCGGCCGGCCTGGATGCGGTGCTGCTGGCGCCGGGACCTGACCTGCGCTACGTGACGGGCTATGACGCCCACCAGCTCGAGCGGCTGACCTGCCTGGCGGTGCCCGCTGACGGGGCTCCGTTCCTGGTCGTGCCGCGGCTGGAGGAGCCGGCCGCGAAGGCGTCCCCCGCGGGCAGGCTGGACCTGGAGATCGTCGGCTGGGACGAGACGGACGACCCGTACGCGCTGGTGGCTAGGCGACTCGGCGCCGTCACCTCGGTCGGGCTGGCCGACCGGATGTGGGCGCTGATGGTGCTGCGGCTGCGGGCGGCGCTGCCCGGCGTCAGTCAGGCGCTGGCCAGCGTGGCGCTGCGCGACCTCCGCGCGCGCAAGAGCCCGGCTGAGATCGCTGCCCTGCTGGCGGCGGGAGAGGCCATCGACCGGGTGCACGCGCAGGTTCCCGGCTGGCTGCGGCCGGGCCGGACCGAGCGGGAGGTGGCGGCAGACATCAGCGAGGCGATCCTGGCCGAAGGGCACGCGACCGTGGACTTCGCCATCGTGGCCTCCGGGCCGAATGGCGCGAGCCCGCACCACACGGCCGCTGACCGGGTGCTTCGGGCGGGCGACGCCGTCGTCGTCGACATCGGCGGCACGATGCCGAGCGGCTACTGCTCGGACTGCACCCGCACCTATGCGATCGGCACCCCGCCGGCCGACTTCGCCGCCTACTACCAGGTCCTGAAGGACGCCCAGGACGCGGCCTGCGCCGCCGTGCGGCCGGGGGTGAGCGCCGAGGCAGTGGACGCGGCCGCCCGCGAGCCGATCACCGCGGCCGGCTACGGCGAGTTCTTCGTGCACCGGACCGGGCACGGGATCGGGCTGGAGACGCACGAGGACCCATACATCGTTTCCGGCAACACCGAGGTGCTGCAGCCCGGTCACGCCTTCTCGGTTGAGCCTGGCATCTACCCGGGGCCGCACGGAGCCAGGATCGAGGACATCGTCGTGTGCACGGAGGACGGCGGCCGCCGCCTGAACAACGTCAGCAGGGACCTGATCGTGGTGGCTGGCTAGAGCGTCTCAGGCCGCCATCGCGCGATGATGCCCTGCCACGGTGGCAGCACCTCCGGGCGGACGGCTCGTCCGCTCGTGCTGAGCAGGACCTCTCCGGCGCCGGGCGGCGGCTCAATCGGCCCGGCGGTGAGATTCGCCGCGACCAGCAGGTCCCCGGCCCGGTAGGCCAGCAGGCCGTCCGGGGCGGGCAGGAAGTCAGGGCTGCTCAGCGCGAAGCCCGCGTCGGCGTGCCGCAGCGCGATCAGCTCCCGGCACAGCCACAGGATCGATCCGCGGTCGGCGCGCTGGCCGGCGACGTTCGGCGCGGAGGCCGGCGGCAGCGGGAGCCACGGCCTGGCAGAGCCCGTCGTGAACCCGCCGTCCGGTGAATCGTCCCAGCGCAGCGGCGTCCTCGCTCGGTCCCGGTTGCCCCGCGGATTCGCGGCGCCGATGGTCATCGAGTCGCGCTGGAACTCCGGCGGGACGTCGAGATCGGTCATGCCGATCTCGTCGCCGTAGTAGAGCACCACCGTGCCGGGCAGCGTGGCGAGCACCAGCAGCGCGAGTCTGATCCGCTGCTCGTCGCCGACGCACCAGCGGGTGGGGAACCGCCCGATGTCGTGGTTCGAGCCCATCCAGACCGGGCAGGCGCCCGCCGGCAGGGCAGCGAGCGTGTCGCTGATCACCCGCGCGATGGCGGGCGCGGTGAAGCTGCTGAACGCGAACGGGAAGTTGAAGCCCAGCTGCAGCTCGTCGTTGCTGCCGTAGAACGACGCCAGCCGGGCCGCGTCGGGCACCCAGGTCTCGCCCAGCAGCAGCCGCTCCGGCGTGTAGCTGTCCGCTATCTTGCGCCAGTCGCGGTACACGGCGTGAACTTCCGGGCGGTTGGAGTTGTAGACGGGCCGCAAGCCGAAGCGGCCCTCGAGCTCGTCGGCGCCGGGCGGCAGCGGCGGGTTGTCCCGCAGCCCGGCGTCCTTGTACAGCCCGTGCGCCACGTCAATGCGGAAGCCGGCGACCCCGCGGCCGAACCAGAATTCCAGAATGTCGCGGAACTCGGCGTGCACGGCCGGCAGCCACCAGTTGAGGTCGGGCTGCCCGACCAGGAAGTTGTGCAGGTAGTACTGGCCCGTCGCGGCATGCCACTGCCAGGCGGACTGCCCGGTCGCGTCGAGCCAGTTGTTCGGCGGCCCGCCGCCGGGCGCGGCGTCGGCCCACACGTAGTAGTCGCGATGCGCGCTGTCCCGGCCGGACGCGGCGTCGATAAACCACGGGTGGGCCGAGCTGGTGTGGTTGGGCACGAGGTCGAGGAGCACCCTGATCCCGCGGCTGGCGGCCGTGGTGATCAGGGCGTCCAGGTCCTCCATGGTGCCGAGCTCAGGATGAACGCCGGTGTAATCGCTGACGTCGTAGCCCCAGTCCTCGTCCGGCGACGGCATCGTCGGCGAGAGCCAGACCCCGTCCACGCCGAGCCAGGACAGGTGGTCGAGACCGGCAGTGATGCCGGGGATGTCGCCGTATCCGTCGCCATTGCTGTCCCGCCAGGACCGCACGTACAGCTGATAGAGCACAGCGCCATGCCACCATGGGCGCGCGGCCATGGTTGTCGTCCTTTCCCGCCGGCCTGCAGGTCTCCCTTCCGTCGCGGCTAGGTCCAGATAGCCGCCCCGCCATCGGGGTCGAAGAACTGCAGGCCGGCGGTGTCGACGGCGAAGGTGATGCGGTCACCGGCCTTCACCGGCGTCTTCGGGTCGACGCGGGCGACGCCCTCGCCCGAGATGATGGCCGCCTCAGCGTCGGCGGAGTGCGCGCCCTCGGCCTGCACCCGCTTGGCGTCGATAGTGAAGTGGACGACCAGCTCCGAGCCCAGGGCCTCCACCAGGTCGACGTCGCCGGTCAGTTCCGGGCCGGCCGCGCCGGAAGCCGCGGCGGGCAGGTGCTCGGGCCGCAGGCCGACGATCACCGGCTTGCCGCCGAACGAGGCAAGCCGCGAGTGCGCGACCGTGACCGAGTCGGGCAGCGCCACTTCCTGCGATCCGAGGCGGACGGAGCGGCCGCCCTCGCCGACGGTAGCCTCGTACAGGTTCATCGCGGGCGAGCCGATGAACGCGGCGACGAACACGTTGTCCGGGCGGTCGTAGAGCACCTGCGGGGTGTCGCACTGCTGCAGCACCCCGGCCCGCAGGACGGCGACCCGGTCGCCCATTGTCATGGCCTCGATCTGGTCATGCGTCACGTAGATCGTGGCGACGCCGATGCGCCGCTGGATCCGGGAGACCTCGGCCCGCATCTGCACGCGCAGCTTCGCGTCCAGGTTGGACAGCGGCTCGTCCATGAGGAACACCGATGGCTCGCGGACGATGGCCCGGCCCATGGCCACGCGCTGCCGCTGGCCGCCGGACAGCTGGCCGGGCTTGCGGTCCAGCCACTCGGTCAGCCCGAGGATCTCCGCCGTCTCCTTGACCTGCGCGTCGAGCTTGTCCTTGGGCAGCTTGCGCAGCTTCAGCGCGAACCCGATGTTCTCGGCCACCGTCATGTGCGGGTACAGGGCGTAGTTCTGGAACACCATGGCGATGTCGCGGTCCTTCGGCGAGAGGTTGTTCACCTCCCGGTCGCCGATCCGCAGAGTGCCGCTGCTGATGTCCTCCAGGCCAGCGACCATGCGCAGTGCCGTGGTCTTGCCGCAGCCCGACGGTCCGACGAGCACCATGAACTCGCCGTCGGCGACATCCAGGCTCAGGTCGTGCACCGCGTGGAATCCGTTGTCGTAGACCTTGTTGACGTTGTCCATGCTCACCGTGGCCACGGTGCCTCCTCAGCGGGGTTGGGCGGGGGATCGTCGAACTGGCGCAGGCTCATCCCTTCACCGCGCCCGAGGTGAGGCCGGAAATCACGAACTTCCGGAAGATGAACACCAGGATGCCGATCGGAACCGTGGCGACCACCGACGCGGCGAAGATGGTGGCGTAGGGCGTCACGTCGATCGTGCCGAACTGCGACACTCCCACTGGGATCGTCCGGAAGTTGTTGGAGATGTTGAAGCTCAGCGCCATCAGGAACTCGGTCCAGCAGGCGGTGAAGCAGAAGATGCTGGCGGTGAAAATGCCGGGCAGCGCCTGCGGCAGGATGATCGACCACAGCGTCCGCATTGGCCCGGCGCCGTCGATCCGGCCTGTCTCCTCCATCTCCTTCGGGATGCCGAGCATGTAGTTGCGCAGGATCCAGATGGCGAACGGCAGGTTGAAGGCCGCGTACGGGATGATCAGCGCCTGGTAGCTGTTGGTCCAGTGGAGGTGGTACAGCACGACATACAGCGGAGCAATCAGGGCGATCTCCGGGAAGACCGAGATCATGAGGAACACAACCAGCATGGTGAACTTGCCGCGCATCGGCAGGCGGCCGAGCGCGTAGCCGGCCAGCGTGCCCATGATCAGCACGAGTGCGGTCGCGATGAGCGTCACGATCAGCGAGTTGCGGAAGTAGACGCCGAAGTCGTACGTGACGAAGGCCGACTTGTAGTTGGCGGTGCTGAGCGGGTCGGGGAAGTACTGCGGTGGGTCGACGCCGATGCCGAGCGGCGTCTTGAAGCTGGAGGCGATCAGCCAGTACAGCGGCAGGCCGATGAACAGCACCACCAGGAACGCGGCGATGTTTACCCCGTTGATAATGCGGTGCCAGCCGGTCCGCTTGCGGTTGCGCATCAGGTGTTCTCCTTCCCGACCTGGACCCGGAAGGTCCGCAGCGACAGCAGGCAGCCGATAAGCACGAGTACCGCCGTACTAGTGGCGACCGCGGCGCCGCCGCCGAAGTCGAGGTTCTTGAACATGGCGTCGTAGCCGAGTACTGCCAGCGAGGTGGTCGACGTTCCCGGGCCGCCGCCGGTGAGCACGTACGGGAGGTCGAACAGCCCGAAGGCCTGCAGCACCCGGAACATCAGCGCGAGCGCGAGCGTCGGCCGCAGCAGCGGGAGCGTGATGTGCCAGAAGGTGTACCAGCCGGACGCGCCGTCCATCTCGGCCGCCTCGTAGACGTCGCCGGGCAGCATGACCAGCCCGGCCAGCACGATGATCGCCACGAACGGCGTGGTCTTCCAGATGTCGGCGACCATCATGCCGGCGATCGCGGGAGTCGGGGTGCCGAGCACGTTGGGGTGGCCGAGGCCGACTGCCTGGAATATCGCCTGCAGGACGCCGTACGTCCCCTCGTAGATGTAGCCCCACAGCTCGGCGTTGATGACGGTGATCATCGACCACGGGATGAGCAGGAGCGCCATCATCCAGCCGCGCCCCGTCGTGAGCCGCTCGAGGACGAGCGCGATGATTGTGCCGAGGACGAGCTCGATGGCCACGGTGATGATCGTGTACACGACGGTAAAGCCGAGCGCATAGCGGTAGAGGGAGCTGTGGATCAGCGCCGAGTAGTTGGCGCCGGTGATGCCGGTCATGTTGATCCCGCCGCCGGTGACCGACACGTTTCGCAGGCTCATCACGACCGAGTACAGGATCGGGAAGATGGTGACGGCCGCGACGAAAATCAGCGCCGGGGCCGAGAACAGCCAGCCCAGCCGTGCGAGCTTCTTACGGTTAGTGTCAGGACGGCCGACCGGCGGTGCAGCCACGGCGGCCGGCTGCTGGGCGGCGCTGGAGATAGCGGTCATGAGTTAGTCCTTTGGCTGCAGCCGGTATTGGACAGATGCTGCCGGGTGGCCGCCCGGACCGGGACGCCGAGCGCCCCGGTCCTGACGGCCACAGCGGATTAGAGCCCGCCGCTCGAGGTGGAGGCGAGCGCGGTGTTCGCCTGGCTCTGGGCGTTCGCGAGTCCGGCTGACGGTGACACCGAGCCGGCCAGGATGGCGTTGACATTGGTGTAGATCGCGGTGCTCAGGGCCGGGTAGTTCGGCGTGCCGGCAGGACGCGGGACCAGCCTGGTCTTCGGCACGATGGCCAGGACCGCGTTGGACGCGATGACCGATGCGGACGTCCGGACCGACTCGATCGTCGGGATCTCGGAGTACTGCATCGCCAGGATGTCCTGGGCTGCCGGGCTGGCCAGCCACTTGATGAAGGTGAGGTCCAGGCCGATGTGCTTGCTGTGCGGGTTGATGTACATGTTCCAGCCGCCGATGTTGGAGTAGCCCGGGTAGGACTGGCCCTGGAACGTTGGCAGTGGCGCCACGCCGACCTGGCTCTTGGTCAGCTTCGAGGTGGCGGGAGTGGTGGCGTAGGAGTAGGCGTAGTCCCAGTTGCGCAGGAACACCGACTGCCCGGCCGCGAACGTGTCCATTGCCTGCGGCTCCTGGAACGTGGTCACCGCCGCCGGGGTGACCCCCGAGGTGATCAGGCTGCGCATGAAGGTGACCGCCTTGACCGCGGCCGGGGAGTTCAGCGAGGCCTTGGTGTAGCCGCTGTTGGTGGCAGTGCCGCCTGCGTCGGTCAGGTACTCCATGAAGTTGCAGGTCAGGCCCTCGTACGAGTCGCCTTCCCAGACGAAGCCGTACTTGATGCCGTTCTTGGCCTGGATCGTCTTGGCGTCGCTCTCCAGCTGTTCCCAGGTGGTGGGCACGGACATGTGGTACTTGGCCAGCAGGTCCTTGCGGTAGTACAGGAAGCCCTGGTCCTCGAAGAGCGGCGACCCGTAGACCTTGCCCTTGTAGGTAGCGCCCTGAATCAGGCCGGGGGCGAACTTAGCGAAGTAGCTGGCGGGCAGGTAGTTCGACAGCGGAACCGCGAGCTGGTGCGCGCCGAACTGGGCGGGCCAGATCACGTCGCCCATGAACACGTCGGGCGTGGACGAGCCACCGGAAATCGTGGTGGCCAGAGTCGCCCGGTTGGTGTCGGTGTCGGTCGACGCGGACACCAGGTTGACTTTGATCTTCGGATACGCCTTCTCGAAGGCGTTGATCAGGACCGTGCGGGTGTCCGTCGCGCCAGCCCCGGCGATCGGGCTGGCCGACCAGACGATGGTGCCCGAGGTGGTCGAGCCGATCCCGGCCGTGGAGGACGAGCTGGCGGAGGGAGCGCTGCTGCCGCCGCAGGCGGCCAGGCTAAGCGCTCCGGCGGCGGCTGCCGCGATGAAAATGATGGTCTTCCGGGACCGCGTGCGCGCGAGGCCGGATGCTGTTCTTCGTGCCATGGTGTGCTACTCCTTGTCAGCGCTGACTGCCGCTGCCGCGGCCTGGTCGCCTCTTCCTTGCTGATGCGGGATGTGCTCGTAGTGGGCGCCGGTTGGCGGGCGGGTCATCCCAGCCCGGCGACGGCACAGGGTGCGGCAGGGCCGGCTCGCGTGGCCCGGCCGGGCCGCCTCGCGGTTGTCGTGCTCGTCCTGGCCACGACCGACAGTGGTAGTTCCTCCCGCAGCGGCCGCACTGGCAGGCCGCTGATGAGCGCGCAGAGCCGGCCCGCACCGCGGGCGCCGCTCTCCGCGAGTGGCTGGCGAACCGTGGTCAGCCCGAGCTGAGCCGCGGAATCCAGATCGTCGAAACCGATCACCGACAGGTCGGCGGGTACCGCCCGCCCGTGCTTCTCGGCCGCGGCCAGGACTCCCAGCGCCTGCGTGTCGGACGCCGCGAAGATCGCGGTCGGGGAGCCGGAGCGGCCGAGCAGCCCCGCCGCAAGGCTGGCGGCCCCGGCGGCGGAGTGCTCGCCGAGCTGCACCAGTGCCGGGTCATAGCCGAGGCCGTAATGATCGAGAGCGCGGCGGTAGCCGAGGAGGCGGCGCCGGGTCGACAGGAAGCCGAGGTTGCCCACGCGCTCGTCGCCGATGAAGGCGATGCGGCAGTGACCGAGCTTCACCAGGTGCTCGGTCGCGAGCCAGCCGCCCTTGATGTCGTCGACGACGGTGCACGGAACGCCCGGCGCATCGCTGTCGACCATGGTCAGTGGCAGCCGGCTGTGCCGGAGCGCGTCCAGGTGAATGCTCGTCAGCTGCAGCGACACGATGACGGCTCCGTCGGCTTCCTGGCGGGTCGTCAGCGCCGCGAGATGGCGGTCACGCTGGCCGGCAGTCTCGACGTTCCGTACGACAGTGTCGAAGCCGTGCTCGTCCAGCACGCCGATTGCGCCGGCGAGCCTGGCGACGACGGAGGGCCGGGTCAGGAACGGTACAAGAATGACGACGGTCCGGGTGCTGCCTCGAGATAAACTCGCCGCGGTCCTGCTGGGCCGGTAGTTGAGGCGCTTCATCACCTCAGTGACCCGCAGCCGCGTGTGCTCGCGCACGTTAGGGCTGTCGTTGAGCACCCGCGAGACGGTGCCGACACTGACCCCGGCGGACGTCGCGACATCAGCGATCGTGGCGCGACGACTTGACCGCACCTTTTCACCTCCATGCACCCCTACCTGCGGCTATTGCCATGGAACCGATTCAATAGTCGTACTCCTGCGCTAAGGGCCGCGTCAATACTCCATTAGCCCTTGGTACACCAATCGAGACCTGCCGTCCCGTTCGGGCAGGGATGCTCTCGCTGGCAGCTGGCTTGTTACGGGCAGATTGCCGCTCCGGAAAAATCGGCCCGGAGCACGGCGTGTCGCCGCGTTCCGGGCCGGGGTGAGACCGCGAGCTGGTGCCGCTAGGCAGCCGAGCCGCTCTGACCGCCGGGCTGGCTCGCGGGATGACCGATCGACAGGCCGCTGGCGGCATCGAAGAACTGCAGCTGCGAGGTGTCCACGGCGAGGTTGGCAGCGGAGTTCGGCCTGATGCCGCTGCGCGCGGCCACCCGCGCGGTCCACATGGTCTTGTTGTCGGCGAGCGGGATTGCCTCGTCGTCCTCGCCGTCCGTCCTGGCCTCGGTGATGCTGGCGTGCTGAACCGGGGGAGCGTCGATCGGGAAGATCACGTGAATCTCGCTGCCCAGCTCCTCGGTGACCGTGGACCTGATGGCCATCCTGGGCCAGGACTGCTCAGCCAGCTCTGCGTCCTCGAAGTCGGACGGCCGGATGCCGAGGATCAGCTCGCGGCCGAAGTACCCGTCGAGCCCGGGCCTGGCCTGCAGCAGGCGCTCGCCGACCGTGAGGCGGTGGCCGGCGAATACGACCGCCGGGCCGTCCTCGCGCGCGAGCCGGGCGGTGACGAAGTTCATCGCGGGCGAGCCGATGAAGCCGGCCACGAAGAGATTGACCGGTGAGTTGTAGAGCGCCTGCGGGGTGTCGACCTGCTGCAGCCTGCCGTCTCGCAGCACGCAGACGCGCTGCCCGAGCGTCATTGCCTCGACCTGGTCGTGGGTCACGTAGACCGTGGTGACGCCGAGCCGGTCGTGCAGCTGGGACAGCGAGGCGCGCATGGACACCCGCAGCTTCGCGTCCAGGTTGGACAGCGGCTCGTCCATCAGGAAGGCCTGCGGCTCGCGCACGATCGCGCGGCCCATCGCGACCCGCTGCCGCTGGCCGCCGGAGAGGGCCGCGGGCTTGCGCTTGAGGTACTCCTCCAGGCCGAGCATTTTCGCGACCTCCAGGACGCGCCGCCTGATGTCGTCCTTGGGGGTCTTGCGCTGCTGCAGGCCGAAGGCAAGATTCTGCTCCACCGTCATGTGCGGGTAGAGCGCGTAGTTCTGGAAGACCATCGCGATGTCGCGGTCCTTGGGCGGGAGGTCGTTGACGACGCGGCTGCCGATGCTGATGGTCCCGGCTGAGATCTCCTCCAGCCCGGCGATGGAGCGCAGAGCCGTTGACTTCCCGCAGCCGGAAGGGCCGACCAGCACCATGAACTCGCCGTCGGCGATGCTCAGGTCCAGTCCGTCAATGCCCTTGTGACCGCCGGGGTAGACCTTGTCGACCCCGTCCAGCACGATCTGCGCCATGAAGACCTCGCTCGCCTCGCAGCGGCCCCGGCGGGCCGTCCTGGCCGGAGCGTAACGGTCAGGCCGGAGTGCGGGCTATCGTCCGGAAGAGCATGTTACGGTAGCGTAAAGCCCGTAATCATTTCGTTATCAACCAAGCTCCCGCTGCCGGGCCGACCGGCACGTTACGGTTGCCGGGTGGAGGAGACCAACGCGACGATCGTCTCGCTGCTGACCAGCGACGGCCGGATGAGCTTCACCGAGCTGGCCCGGCGGACGGGCCTGTCGGTGTCGGCAGCGCAGCAGCGGGTCCGCAGGCTCGAGGAGCGGGGCGTCATCAAGGGCTACAGCGCCGTCGTCAGCGCCGAGGAGATAGGGCTGCCGCTGACTGCCTTCGTGTCGATCAAGGCGTTCGATCCCGCCGCGCCCGACGATGCGCCGGAACGGCTCGCGCACCTGACCGCCATCGAGGCATGTCACAGCGTGGCCGGTGACGAGAGCTACATCCTCAAGGTCCGGGTTGCGTCGCCGCACGAGCTGGAGGACCTGCTGCAGGAGATCCGGGCGGCGGCCAATGTCTCCACGCACACCACGATCGTGCTGAGCACGCCGTTCGAGAACCGGCCGCCGCGGATCTAGCTGCGGGGCGCCCTGATCAGGATGCCACGGCGAACAGCCGCAGCGGCTCGCTGGCGTGTATCTCGACGCCGAGCGGAACGATCGCGGCCGTGCCCCGGTGCTCGGTCGCCGCAGCGGATAGCTCATCGGTCCTGGCCTCGACGACCGTCGCGCCGTGCAGCAGCGCATGGTCGAGGAATGCGGTGTAGGACCGGCCGTCGCCGGCTGGCGGTGCTGCCAGCACGACATCGCTCTCGCTGACGTTCGCGGCGGCGCTCAGGGCGGTCAGCTCGGCGGCCATGTCCAGGTGGGTCAGGCCCGCCGGCTGCAGGCTGCCGTCCGGCTGCCGCGCATACGGCAGCAGCGCGAGGTCGTGCGGCCGGGCCGCGGGCGGCCGCAGCGAGCCCATTCCGAGCAGCGAGCTGAACGGGGTCGCGGCCGGCGCGTCGCCGAACGAGATGACCTGCCGGACCCAGGAACGGTCAGCAGCGGCAAGTCCCGCGGCCGCCAGCGGCTGAGCCGTCAGCAGCATCCTGGCGCCGCAGTCGGCCAGCTGACCGGCTGTCTCGGCGACTGACAGCTCAGAGCTGACCGGGCACGGGATACCGCCCGCCGCGCTGATCGAGTGACAGGCCAGCACGTAGCAGGCCGCGTCCGGGACGTACACGCCGACGATGTCCCGCGGCCGCAGCCCGCGCCAGGCCAGGCCCGCCGCGGCGCGCTGCACCGTGCTGGCCAGGTCGGCGAACGAGTAGGGCTGCGCCGTCCTCCTGGTGACCAGCGCCGGCCGGCACCCGTAGCGGGCCGTCATCTCGATCAGGCGCTGCGTAACGGTCATCTCCCCGTTCAGGCTCGAGCTGGCCACGTGACCGCGTCCGCCTCCCTGCTGCCAGTCGGCTGATCCCACCTGCCCGACGGTATGCCGCCGGGCAGGCGGGCCACATCGTCAGGAATGTGTAGCCGGATATGTAGTCAGCGCCAGGGCTGCGCACCCGCGTCAGGCGCCCCCGGCATCAGGTGACCCGGCATCAGGCCCGGCGCGTCATGCGCCCGGCTGCCCGGGCCGTCCGGCCTGAGGAGCGGCACCCTGCCTGCAGGCCCGCCCGGGGCCCTGCGCACCGCCGTGCAGCGCCCGGGTACCCAGGTAGGTCACCGGCCTGCCGGTCATCCCCCTCCGATGGCCGGCAGCGCCGGTGACCCAGGGTCCCGGTGAAAACGGTAGGGAAAGTCCGCCGTCGTGACATCGGCAGGATTGCGCATTCCGGTATGCAGATGAGACCGGCGGGCTGTGTAGACGGACGGCCCGGCTGCCAGGCGCCGCGGCACCGCTCGGCGCCGCGAGCCGCAGGCGCTCGCGGCCGTGTGCATACACATCCGACCCGGACCGCAGCAGATACAGGGCCGCGCCCGCACGCTCAGCCCGGTCTCTCCGCTCAGCTCCGCGGGTCGGGTCCGAGTCCGCCGGAGGCCCGCTGGTCGACGGTCCAGGCGGCGACCTGCGCGCGCGAATTGAGGCCGAGCTTGCCGAGGATGTTGGCGACGTGCCGGGCGGCGGTTGCCGGGCTGATGACAAGCTCGTCCGCGATGCCGCGGTTCGACAGCCCGCGCGCGATCAGCAGGGCGATCTCCTGCTCTCTCGCGGTCAGGACGGATGCCGGGATGAGGGCGGCCGGCCCGCTGAGGGCGGTGGCGGGAGCGGCCGGCGGGACTGTCGCGGCGGTGCCAGGCGGCCGGGCGCTGAGAGGACTGGGGGGGCTGGGGCCGCGGCCGGAGCGCAGCGCGAATCTCACGGCCTCGTGCATGGTCAGGCGGCGCCCCTCGGCCAGCAGGCTCGCCGCCGCCGACCCGCCTAGACGCTGGTGAGCCGGCGCGAGGAGAGTGCTGAGCCGCGCCTCCGCAGCAGCCGAGCGGACCGGGCCGATGGTCTCGCGCAGTGCCGTCGCCGCCCCCTCGAGGCGGACCGCCGTCACATCGTCAGCGTGCACGACCGCGAGCGCGGCGAAGGCCTCGAGCCCGCGGGCTATGCCGAGCCGCTGGCCGGTGGCCATGCTGAGCTCCAGGCTCTCGGCCAGGCTCGCCTGCGCGGTGGCGATATCCAGGCTGGCCAGTGACACCCAGGCGATGCCCGCCAGGCAGCGGGCGATCTCGGTCCTGGAATCGATCTGCCGGAAGATCTCCAGTGCGCTGCCGAAGTGCCGGAGCGCGGCGGCATTGTCGCCGCGCGCACGGGCCAGGCTGCCGAATCCGTACTGGGCGTTCGCGACACCCCAGCCGTTGTTGCCGGTGAGCAGATCGAGCGCGGCCTCGAAGGACTGCTGCGCAGCATCGAGCTCGCCGATCCGGGCGAGGATGGCGGCCCGTGCCGTGAACGCCAGTCCCTCCTCCCACTCGTCGGAGAACCGGCGCGCTGCCGCCACGGCCTCGTCGGCCTGCGTGAGCGCCGCATCGGCCTGGCCAGCGCGCAGGCTGATGAGCGCGAGGATGCGCAGCCCGCCGGCCGGGCAGACGGCCCGGTAGGCGGTGCACATGGACACTGCGGCAGTGGCACGCTCCCAGGCCTGGCGGTACTCCTGGTGCTCGAATGCCAGCTCCGCGCCGAGCATGAGCGCGCGGGCACGCACGCCCGCGGCCACCGGGCCGTTCAGGGCCAGGAACCGGGCGAACCAGGCCAGCCCTTCGGTCACGTCGCCCTGCACGACCCAGGACGAGCGCAGGGCCGAGCACAGCCGCAGTCCGGTCTCGGCGTCTGCCGCCTCAAGCGAGAAGGCCAGCGCCGCGCGAAGGTTGGCCTGGTCGGCGGCAATCCGGTTATAGAGCTTGACCTGCTCGGCCCAGGGCAGGGCATCGCGCACGAAGGCCTGGCTGACGACGTCCTCGACGAGCCGCAGCATCTCGTCACGATGACGGCGCCGGGTCTCGCCCTGCTCGCCGGAGGCGGCCAGGCGGGCGGCGGCGTACTCGCGGATGGTATCGAGCAGGCGGTAGCGTGCGTCGCCCGCCAGCTCGTCCTCGAGTGCCACCAGGGACTTATCGATCAGAGCGGCCAGCAGGTCGAGTACGCGCTCGACCCCGATCTGCTCGTCGGCGCAGACCTGCTCGGCCATCTCCAGACTCCACCCGGCGAACACCGACAGCCGCCGGAGCAGGATCTGCTCGTCTGGTGTCAGCAGCTCGAAGCTCCAGTCCACGGCCGCCTGAAGCGTCTGCTGCCGGGGCGGAGCGGTCCGGTCGCCGGAGGCCAGCAGCCGGAACCGGTCATCGATGCGCGTCGCGATCTGCTCGACCGACAGCGCCCGGATGCGCGCCGCGGCCAGCTCGATGGCGAGCGGGACGCCGTCTAGCGTCCGGCACAGCTGGATGACCTGAGCGCAGTTGTCCGGGGTCAGCGCGAATCCCGGCCGCACGGCGGCCGCCCGGTCGACGAACAGGCGGACGGCCTCGTGCTCCGCGGCCGCGAGCACGTCATCCGGCGTCGCCGCGGCTACGGCTGCGAGCCGCCCGGCTGATCCGGCTGACCCGGCCGGGCCGGGCAGCGACAGCGGCGGTACCCGCCAGACCGTCTCGCCCCGGACGCGCAGCGGTTCCCGGCTGGTGGCGACCAGCCGCAGCTGCGGGCAGCCGGCGATCAGGTCGCGGACAAGATCGGCGATAGCGTCGACGACGTGCTCGCAGGTGTCCAGGATCAGCAGCAGCTGCCGTCCGCGCAGCGCGTCGACGAGCGTGGCCGGCAGCGGGCGGTCGGGCTCCTCGCCGATACCGAGCACGCCCGCCACCCGGCGGGCCGCGAGCGCCGGATCGGCGATGTCGGCGAGCTCGGCGACCCAGACGCCGTCCGGGAACTGCTCGGAGAGCTGCCAGCCGAGCCTGGTAGCGAGCCGGGTCTTGCCGATCCCGCCGGGTCCGCACAGCGTCAGGGCACGCACGTTACTGAGCAGCAGCGCGAGATCGCCGAGATCGCGCTCACGCCCGACGAAGCTGTTCGGCTCGGCGGGGAGATTGCCCAGGCGGGGTACAGTGTCAGCCGTCATTGCCACTTCGGTATGTCTTCGGGTGATCAGGTCTAGTCTCTCACCCGGTACAGGCGCAAGCTGACTACGCAAAAAGGGCAGCCGCCGGCCAGTGTTACTGGTCAGTCACCTGGCGCCGCGACAGTCACCTCGGCGGTCTCGGTGTAGCGCAGCCGGCCGAAATACATGAGCTTGACCAGGGCCCACCAGCGCTCGCCGGGGCGGGCGGCAGCCGGCACGGCGACCTCGAACCGCAGTGTCCGCTCGGCGCCAGCTTCCAGCGCGAACCCGGTCGTCCACGGCCCTGCCTGCCGCCAGCTGCCGTGCGGCGAGATCAGCTGGGCCTCGCCTCGGATAGCGGACGCTGCCCCGTTGCGCAGCAGCACCTCGATCGCCGCGGTGCCTCCTGGCGTCACCGAGATCGCGCGGCTGACCAGCGTGATCTCGGCCTCGCTGGTGGTCGCGTCAGCGGCGGCCTGCTGCATCGCCAGCACCTCCGTCAGCGGCAGATCCAGGCGCGGATCAGGCGGCTGGCCGATAGCGAGCAGCGCACTGTCCTCGATGACCTGCCCGGCGGCATCGGTGATCTGGGCCGTCGCAAACCGGCGTCCCGCCTGCGTGCCCGGCTTCGCGGCCACGGCCAGGTCGAACGAGCAGTGGCCGCGCGGGCCGAGGTCGTAGCTCAGCGGGCCGGACGGGCTGAGCACGATCTCGTCCGGCGCGGACAGCCGCACCAGCCCGGCCGCGGGTTCCGGGCCGCAGGCCACCGTGAGCCGCAGGGTGCCTGGCTGCCCGTCGTCCAGCGTCAGGGCGGCCGGGGACAGGTGCACGGCGACGGGCATGTTGCCGGCCGGGGCGGGTCCTTTCCCGTGCAGCCAGTACCGCGCGTACACAGGCTGGGCCGGCTCCGGCAGTCGCACTGCCTGCGCCGCCGAGGCTGCCTGCGCCGCCGGCACTGCCTGCGCCGCCGGTACCGCCCGCGCCGGCGGGCCGTCCTGCGCCGTCCGGGCTGCCCCTGCCACCAGGTCCGGCTGCGACAGCGCGGTGCCCGGCAGGCTGACCGGCGCGGGCCGGACGGAAAGGGTCACCAGGCCAGCCTGCGGGACCGTGACCTGCGCGGCGCCGCCGGCGACCGGGAGGGCCTCGCCCTCGGCGTCCTCGCACAGCGAACTCGATGCGGCCGCCGCCACGCCGCAGAACAGGCCGACCCTCGCTCGCACCTCACCGGTGCCGCCGATGTCCCGCAGCCGGACCGTCACTCCGTCAGCAGGAGCGGGCTGGCCGCCAGGCGAGAGCGGATTGCCGCGCGGCTTGAGTGCCGACAGCAGAGCGGCTGCCGGCTCCACCGCGGCCAGCCGGGTGCTGGCCGGCAGCGGACCTGCGTGCAGCGTGGTCGCCACGGTCAGCAGCTCGTGGTTGTAGTCCTGGCCCGCTGCTGGGAAGCCCGCGGTCCGCCAGTCACCCGGACCGGCCGCGAGCGCGTACTCGAACGTATGGCTCCAGTGCTGCCACGCGAAGCTGGTGCCGTCCGGTGCGGTGCGCTTCTCGCCGTCGACCCAGATGCCGCACGGCCAGGTGCTGCACGCGCGCATCAGCGCCATGGTCAGCTGCCCGTCGGGCGTCACCAGGCCGCTCGGGGTGCCGCGGTTCAGCAGGGCGACCGTATGCCCGGCCAGGGCGGTCGCAGGTCCTCCGGCGGCGCCGGCGGTGGCTGCGGTCAGCCCGGCCGCCTCGATCACGCCGTCGGCCAGATCGCCGGCGAGCGCGCTGGCCTGCGCGCCAAGATTCTCCCCGGCCACGATCAGGACGGGCAGATCGAGCGGGCCGCGCAGGTCAGTCCCGGCCGCGAAGGCGTCGGCGCGGCTGCGGACGGCAGGCACCCACAGCCGCGCGGCCCCGCCAGCGGCCAGCTGCGCGTCGAGCGCGGCGGCCGCATCCTGGCCCGCCAGGGCCAGGACCTCAGCGGTGAGACTGTTGCGGTCGGGCCCGCCAAGGCAGATCCGGAAGTCCGGCAGGTTGGAATCGAGCTCCTGGTAGCCGTATCGCGGGCCGCCGGGCAGCGAGCAGGTCGCGGTCACGCCCTGCCCGGCGAGGGCCGCGACCAGCTGCCGCACCTCGGTTTGCACGGCTGGCGGTGCGACGACCTCAGCCACGCCGATGGCCTGGGCCTGGCCTGTGCCCGCGAGCGCGACCCTCGCGGTGGAGCCCACGGCAAGCCAGTCGTTGGCCGGGCTGTCGAGAGTGTAGGAGTGCTCGGCGACGTCGGAGTCGACCGGGCCTGGCGGCCGTCCGATCACCGAGACCGCAGTCTGGTAGACCGGCAGCCCGCCGGGCACGCTGGCCGGGAAGACGACGCGCAGCAGGTGATCCTGGCCGATCGAGCCGTCCACGTGGGTACGGAACTCGACCCGGTCGGCGCGGTCCCACAGCACGGTCTCCTGGGTGATTCGCAGTCCGCCCAGCGCGAGCTCGGCTACCAGCCTGCTGCCGACCGGGCAGCGCTCCGCCCGGACGACGGCAGGCCCGGCAGTGCTGCCGGTGCCCGGCCCGGCCGGGCACAGCAGCCAGGGTCCCTCAGCCCAGCGCGGATGCTGCGGATGCTCGGGCTGCAGCAGCAGTTCATTGCCGCCGCCGCCCGGCTGCAGGAGCTCAGTGCCCGAGCGCCGGTCCAGTAGCCGGGAGAGCGTCCCGCCGCGCGCCGGGTCTGCCACGATCGAGAAAATCTCATTCTCGATCCGGAACGCGCCATCCGCCTCCCGCGGCTCCCAGCTGGCCGCGGTGGTATCGGCCGCCGGCCGGGCCACGAAGGTGCGGTATCCCACGCCCGGCACCCCGGCCCTGAAGGTGATGGTGACCGAGCGCAGGCCGCCGTCATCGGCGCGCACCGCGCCCTCGGCGAGGAACGGCACGGGCCGGTCGCCGTCGTCATGCAGGCTGAGCCAGGCCGGCCAGCCGGGCGGCAGCTCGAGGCTGATGGTGGCCATGGCGGCGCGGTCCAGTGACAGCGAGTTGACGACGACAACGGCGACAGGCTCGGGGCCCGGCCTGGCGGCTCCTGACCCGGCCGCCTCTGAGCCGGGCGTGCCGGTCAGGCTGGCGCTGTCCGCGGCGCTGGCGCTGTCCGCGGCGCCGGCGCTGGCAGTATCCGCGGCGCTGGCGGCGTCCGCGGCGCTGGCGGTGTCCGCGAGGCCGGCCAGGTGCGTGATCGCGGCGGTCCTGGCCTGGTCGCCTCGTTCCCAGGCCTCGCGCCAGCCCGCCAGCAGGTCCAGGTACACCTGGTCGCCCTCGCTGCCGGTGATGGCGTCGTGGTGGGCGCCGAACACCAGCTGGCGCCAGGCCTTGTCGAGGCTGGCGCCGGGATACTCGGCACCGGCCAGCCAGGCGAGCGTGGCCAGCCGCTCGCCGTCCAGCACGGCGGTCTCGGCGGCCCGCTGGGCCTGCTTGGTGTCGGCGTAGCTGACGTCCTTGCCGGTATAGACGGGATTCATGTCCCTGGTCTGCGGCGTGATCCAGACGTCCCGCTCGGCGGCCTCGGCCCGCACGGCTGCGAAGAACTCGCCGGGCAGCGCGGTGACGAACCGCGGCCAGACGTAGCGCGCGTTCCAGTCACGGTGCACCTGGGTCGCCCACCGCGCCGGGATCACATGATCGGCCCCGACCGGGAGGAGCACGTTCTTCGTCGCCGCGACAGAGGCCAGCTGGCGGAACTGCTCGTAGGCGTCAGCCTCCGCGGCGTCGAGCGTCCTGGCCTGGTTCAGCACCCAGCCCGCGCCGTAGTGATTGGCCATGTAGCTGGTGAGCAGGCCGGTGCCATCTGGCGAGAGCCACTCGAACTCGGAGGCGAACTGCATCAGCCGGTTGTCGCCGACCGAGCGGTTCGGCCCCCACTGGTGGAACGGGCCGCGCGCCCAGGACGAGCTGGTGAGGCCGGCCGCGGCCATGATGCCGGGATAGCCGGGATCGAAGCCGAACGCATCCAGCATCCAGGAGGTACGCGGGTCGCCGCCGAGTACGTCCCGCTGGTAGGCGATGCCGTAGACGGCGTTGCGGATGGTGGACTCGGCACAGGTCAGGTTCGTGTTCGGCTCGTTGTAGCTGCCGCCGACCAGCTCGATGCGGCCGGCCTTGATGAAGTCCAGGAGGTCCGCGCGGTCCTCGGGGTGCGCGTCGAAGTGCGGCTTGAGGTAGTCGATCTCGGCGAGCACGAACTTGTAGTCGGGGTCACGGCGGGCTGCGTCCAGATGCAGCCGGACGAGCTCGAAGGCAGTGCGGACCTCCGGCATCTCGCCGTTCTCATCCGGCAGCAGGAGCCCGGCTCTCGAGGAACTGGCCCTGAGTGCTCCACCACACTGGGTCGTAGTGGAAGTGACTCACCATCCACATCACCCAGCCGGGCTCGGCCACGGTCAGGTGTGCCGCCTGCGCGGCAGTCCGGCCCGCGAAGGACGCTGTGGCGAGTACCGGCAGGGCAGCTCCCGCCTGGGCGTCAGCCCGGACGGCGACCTCGGCTGTCAGCTCAGCGCCAGGCTCGAGCCCGGTCACCACGACGGGCTCCGGCGTGCTGACGCCGCGCCCGGTGACCTCGACGGTGACCGGCTGGCGCGGATCACTGATCAGGTCAGGGCCGGAGTTGATCAGGCGCACCCGGACAATCTGGCGCGGCTCCGCCGCGGTCCCGCCGAACAGGTCAGTCGAGTTAACGCCGCCGATCTGCATATTCTCATCGTGCCACGCGCTGGCAGGCCTAACCCGGCGTGCCGCCAGCAGTTCGGGCGGCAGCGAGCTCGCGGAGAGCGGCCCCGGTCAGGCGATGGGTCGTCCACTCATCCTGACGCGTCGCGCCGAGCCTGGCGTAGAAGCCGCGGGCCGGCTCGTTCCAGTCCAGCACCGCCCAGTCGAGCCGGCCGTACCCGCGCTCCACGCACACGGCGGCCAGCTCGGTGAGCAGCTGGCGGCCGTGGCCGGCTCCGCGCAGCTCCGGCCGGACGTACAGGTCCTCCAGGTAGATGCCCTGCTGGCACTGCCAGGTCGAGTAGTTCAGGAACCACAGCGCGAAGCCGGCCACCTCGCCGTCATGCTCGGCGACGTGCGCGAACACCGCCGGATCTGACCCGAACAGTGACTGCTGCAGGTCCTCCAGCGTGCCGGTTACCTCCGGCAGGGCGCGCTCATACGCGGCCAGGTCGCGGATCAGCTGATAGATGGCGGGCACGTCAGCCGGCCGGGCAGGCCTGATCATGCGGCCGGGCCCGGCACGGCGAACCGGTAGCGCAGCCGGTACCGCTCGGCCGGGATCACGATGTCGGCGGTCTCGGCGGGCTCGCCGCCGGACAGGTGGGTGCGCTCGATCGCGATCACGGCTGAGCCGGCTGGCATAGCCAGCGCGGCCGCCTCGGCCAGCAGGCAGGTTCGCACCGACAGTTCCTCCAGTACCTGGTCGATCTCGATGCCGATCGACCGCATTCGCTCGATCACGCCCCGGCCGGCGAAGCTGCCCTGTTCCGGCAGGGCCACGGCGGTGCCCTCTGTCAGGCCGGTGGCTCGTAGCTGGTGGCGAGCTGGACCGGCTGGCCGTCGGCCGTCATCAGGTACCGCGTCGCGGTCACTAACGCGGCTGCCGTGCCGGGGCCGAGCCGCCGCGCGATGTGCGGTGGCGGTGCGATCTGCTCGGTGTGATGCTCCCAGGCAACATACCGGGCGGCAGGCCGGTCAGCGAACAGCAGGCCATCGGCGGGGCTGCCGGACTCGTCAATGCCGAAGGGCGAGCCGGGAAAGTGCAGCCGGTCATGCTCGAGGTGCCTGGCGGCCGGCACCTTTCGGACGTAGGAGCCTAGCCGGCCCGTGCCTCGATCAGGCCTTCGGTCGCCAGGACCTGGAGCGCGTGCTTGGCGGCCGTCTCGCCGACGCCGTACCTGGCGATGATCGCATTGCGGGAGGGAACCCTGGCGCCTGGCTCGAGCACGCCCTCCCTGATGCGCATCCGCAGATCCTCGAGCACCCTCAGGTAGACCGGATCGGTTGACCTGCTCATTGGCTGCCGCTCCCTGGTAAGGCTGTCGGGCAGCAGACCTGCCGCCGGCCGCGAACGTGCCGACGCCATTGTCACTGATGGCGCGGCTGATGGGCGCGTGCCCGGCCTCAACTGTCCGGGCGATTCTCCTCCTGGCCGGCCGATCCCGCTAACTCCCCGGCGAAGCCGTGCGGAACGGGACGGTTGCCGCCTCTTCCCCTGACTGGCGCAGCGCCGGACAATAGCCGGCAGCGCCGCAAACCTGTGCGGCTGAGGCAAGGGGTGCGAAATGGCCGACTCCACGTCCGTTCCGTTCTCAGAAACGAAGGCGCCGGAGGCGCCTGAGCGGTTGCATCGGGGGGCGCTGAGCCTGGTTGATATCGCGGCGTCGACGATGGCGAATATCGGCCCGGCTTATAGTTTCTTCTTCGGGTTCGGGCTGATCGTGCTGACGGCGGGGATCGCGGCGCCGCTGACGATCATCGCGGCGGGGGTCGCGGTGGCGCTGCTGGGGAACACGCTGGCGCAGTTTTCCCGGGCGCATCCCTCGACCGGCGGGTTCATCACGTTTGTCGGCAAGACCTTCGGCGGCACGTCGGCGGTGACGACGGCGCTGCTGTGCGGTGCCGGGTACATCATCGCGATCTCCTCGGTGCTGGCGGTCTCGGGCGGGTTCCTGTCGATCACGCTGCACTACTACTTCGGCTGGAACGTGCCGTGGATCATCCTGAGCGTGCTGCTGACCGGCGGCGCGGTGGTGATGATGCTGCGCGGCGTCGGGGTGTCGACGAAGCTGGCGGGGTTCTTCTTCGGCTTCGAGATGCTGGTCCTGCTGGTGGTCTCCATCACGGCGCTGATCCAGAACGGCGGCCACCTGTCCCTCACGCCGTTCGAGCCCAGCCACATCACCAACGGGTTCTCCGGCCTGGCCGCCGGGTTCCCGCTGGCGGTGTACCTGTTCATCGGCTGGGAGAACTCCGCCGCGCTGGCCGAGGAAACCGGCAACCCGCGCCGCAACGTCCCCCGCGCGGTGTTCCTGTCCGTCGCCCTGATGCTCGTGTCCTACGTGCTGTTCGCCTACGCCACCGTCACCGGCTTCGGCTACAACGCCGCGAAACTCGGCGCCGCGCCGATCCCGTTCATCACCGTCGCCCACTCGGCGCTGGCCGCGTTCGCGGTGCTCGCCTACCTGGCCGGCCTCACCTCCACCCTCGGCGTGCTGATCGCCGCGGTGAACTCCCAGGCCCGGCTCATCTTCAACGCCGGCCGCGAGGGCCTGCTGCCCTCCGTCATCGGCCGCGTGTCACCCGCCCGCCGGGTCCCCCGCAACGCCATCTTCACCTTCGTCGGCATCGCCTCGCTCATCATCGTGGTCTGGGCCCTGGGCCACCTGACCGGCGGCGCCACCGCCCGCGCGAACATGAACCCCATCACGTTCTTCGACGAGTCCGGCACCATGGGCACCATCCTGGTGCTGGTCGTCTACTTCCTGGCCAACCTGGCGCTGCCGTTCTACTACCGCCGCTACCGGCCCGCCGAGTTCAGCATCATCAAGCACGCCATCCTGCCCGTCCTCGGCATGATCGCCATCGCCATCCCCGTCTACTACCTCTGCAAGCCACCCCAGCCCGCCCCCTACGACTGGTTCCCCTACGCCGCCGCCGCCATCGTCGTGGTCTCAGTGGCCTACGCCCTCATCCTCACCCGCCGCGACCCCGGACTCGCCGACCGCGTCGGATCCATCGTCGCGGACGAGTGATCGCCCACCGCTCTGCCGTCCGTGCGCGGTTGCTATCGCCCTGGCAGTAGTAACTGCTCACGGATGCGTCCCGACGGGGCGTCAGTCGCTGCCTTCCTCCAGCAGCAGGTGATAGCCGTTGGGCGTACGCGCGTGCAGGACGCGGTACTGCCAGTCCTCACTCGGCGTCATCAGCTCCTCGCGGTAGCGGACGCCGGCCTCAGCCAGCCGTTTTTTAGCGAGCCCGAGGTCGCTCACGCCGAACTGCCAGGTCAGGACTTTGTCAGGTCCGGCGGGCGAGAAGTCCTGCCGCCATTCGATGCCGAATTCGACCTTGCCGTGGCCCAGAGCGAGAAAGTAGGGGTACTCCGGGCCCTCGTAGGTCACGTGAAATCCGAGGCCCACGTAGAAGTCGCGCTCTGCCTGCAGATCGCCGACGAACAAGATCGGAATTATCCGGCTGAACAATGCCGCCATAGCGGGACATGCTAGCGAGCCGGGGTAACACTCTGCTGTCAGCTTCTCGCACTTGCGCCGCGATCTTGCCACGGGTGGCCCTCGGCAGGCCCCTGGCGGCCACACGTTGGAACGGCCCGTAGTGGGTAGGTTACGCTTGGTAGGCGAGCATGGGTGCCTGCAGCGGCCTATGCCCGGACCGGTGATAGCGACTCGGGGGGAGATGTCACCATGACGACCCAGGCCGAAGAACTCCTTGGCGCACGGGTAACGGGCGCCGATGGCAAAGTGGTAGGCACCGTCGAGCAAGTATTCAGGGACGACGTGGACGGAACGCCGGCGTGGGCACGGGTCCGGTCAGGGAAGACGGGCCGGTTTATCCCGCTCGGCAGCAGCCAGGTCACCACGGACGGTCTCAGCGTCCCGTTCGACACGCAGAAGATCATGGGCGGCCCGAACATCGACGCTGGCCAGCACATGTCAGCCGCTCAGGCTGAGGAGCTCAGCCGGTACTACGGCCTGACGGTCCCTGCGCAGCAGCCCCGCGGCAAGGTGGCCGAGGACACCATGGCCGAGGACACCATGGCCGAGCCCAGCATGACCGACGCCGAGTGGCTCGTCCGCCAGGAGGAGCGCCTCCAGGTCGGCAAGGAAATGCTCGAGACCGGCCGCGTCCGGCTGCACAAGTACGTAGACGTCGAGCCCATCGAGCAGGCAGTGCACATCTACCACGAGGAATACGACGTCGAGCGCATTCCGATCACGGCCGAGGACCGCATCACCGGCAACATCGCCGAGGGCGAGCAGGAGATCATCCTGCACGAGGAGCGCGCCGTGCTGCGCAAGGAGATCGTGCCGGTCGAGAAGATCCGCCTGCGCGCCAAGCGCGTCGAGGAGGACGCCACCGTCAGGGACGAGCTTCGCCGGGAGCGGATCGAGATCGAGCCGGACCAGGCGTTCGCCAGCTCTCATGGCGGTGACACGGGCAGGGGTAGCCGCTAGCACCGTGCGGGAGGCCCCCGGCAACTGCCGGGGGCTTTCTGCTGTCCGGGTGCCGATCTCCGGGTGCTACTGCTGTCCGGGCGCTGCGGGCATTCTCTGATGGCCTGGCGGACTCGGACGAACCGGACTTATTGCGAGGCCCGGAATGCGCGGCTTGGCGGGTACCCGGGGGCGAGGGCCCTCCAGGTGACAGTACCCTCGACTCATGCCCCCGTACGCCCGAGGCCATCTGCTGAGCTTCATCCCGAGCCCGTCTGTCAACGGGTTCCATATCGGGCCGCTCTTCATCCACGTGTACGGCCTCATGTACGTGGTCGGCATCACGCTGGCGATCATCATCACCAGGCGCCGGTGGCGCGCGGCGGGCGGCAATCCGGACCTGGTCGGCGAGGTGGCCCTGTGGGCCGTCCCGGCCGGGATCATCGGCGGCCGCATCTACTTCGACATCACCACGCCCGCCGATATCCCGCCGCACTGGTGGGGTGTCTTTGCCGTCTGGTCCGGCGGCCTGGGTATCTGGGGCGGCATCGCCGGCGGTGCCCTGGCCGGCATCTGGCGGGTCAGGAAGGCGGGGGCGAACGCAGGCCTGTTCGCGAATGCCATCGCGCCTGCCCTGCTGGTCGCGCAGGCCGTGGGGAGGATCGGCAACTACTTCAACCAGGAGCTGTTCGGCAAGCCCAGCGGCCTGCCCTGGGCGCTGGAGATCTCCCAGGCGCACCGGCCCGCGGGTTACCTGGGATACAGCACCTTCCAGCCGTCGTTCCTGTACGAGATGATCTTCGACCTGGCACTGGCCGCCGCGCTGGTCTGGCTTGGCCACCACCGGCGCATCCGGCCGTGGGGGCTGTTCGCCCTGTATGTAGCCGGGTACTCGGCCTACCGGATCTTCGAGGAGACCATCAGGATTGACTCCTCTGAGCACTTCCTCGGCCTGCGGCTGAACTTCTACGTCGCGACGATCATGACGCTGATCGGGATCGGCTGGTTCATCCTGGCCCAGCGCCGGAACGCGAGCGAGGATCCCGCCAGCCCGGCTGGTTCGCCGGCAGCCGCGGATGAGCTGCCGGCCACCCCGGCCGACACGGAGGACCTGCCCGGCCGGGACGGCGACGAGCTGGCGCCAGGCGCGCACGGCGCCTCGGAGCCGGACGGCGTCGTCAGCCCCGGCGGCGCTCAGGAGCGCTAGCGGGCGGTCGGGAGTCCGGTCGGACAGCCCGTTCCCGGTACTAAATCGGTAGTCCTGAGCGACTGCCGCAATCGGATCGCGATCCGATGCTGTCGTTCTGTCCGGAATCAGTTGCGCAATCTCATCACAGCCGGACACAATGCGATGCCTGGCGTCACACTGGACGACTCTGGAGCATCCATGACCACAAGCACCGGAACTGACTCGCCGCCGGCGGCGGCTGAGACGGGCCTGCGCGCTAACGTTCTCGGCCTGTTCGACTCGATCGTGATGGCCGTCGCGGGCAGCGCGCCCGCTTACACCATTGCCGGCAGCACGGCGGTGCTGATCGGAGCGGTCGCCTTCGCCGGCCCGGCGGCGCTGCTGTGGTGCGGCATCCCGATGCTGGGCATCGCCTGGGCCTTCGCTTACCTCAACCGGCTTGAGGCCAATGCCGGCGCCACCTACGCGTGGGTCGGCCGGGTGCTGCACCCCGCCCTCGGCTTCATGGCGGGCTGGTCGCTGGTGGTGTCCGCGACGATCTTCATGGTGGCCGGCTCGCTGCCAGCCGGGTCAGTGACCATCGATCTGTTCAGCCCGTCCTCAGCCAACAACACCGGCCTGGTGACAGCAGTCGGCGCGGTCTGGTTCCTGGTCATGGTCGGCCTGGTGATCATGGGCGTGCGGGTGACGGCACGGGCGCAGTGGATCATGTCCGGCATCGAGATCGCGATCCTGGTCCTGTTCGCGATCCTGGCGATCATTCACTCGGCCAGTCACAGCGTGACGGCGTTCTCCTGGTCGTGGTTCGGCTTCAGCCACTTCAACGGGATGGCCGGCTTCGCCGCTGGCGGCCTGGTCGCGGCCTTCTACTACTGGGGCTGGGACGTCGCCTCGAACCTGAACGAGGAGATGAAGGACAGCAAGCGGACGGCGGGCATCGGCGGCATCGTCGGGGTGCTGATCGTCTTCGCGCTGTACGAGATCTTCACTGTCGCCACCAACCTCGCCATGCCGGCCAAGACGATCCAGAACAACGCCGGTGACGTGCTCGCGGTCCTGGGCCAGGAGGTCTGGCACGGTCCGGGCGGCAAGCTGCTGGTGATCGCTGTGATGCTGTCGACGATCGCCACGCTGGAGACAACGCTCATCCAGGTCACCAGGACGCTGTACGCGATGTCGCGGGAGCGCACGCTGCCGGGGTTCCTCGGCAGCATCCTGCGCGGCCGGCAGACGCCGTGGCTGGCCACGATCGCGGTCGCGGTTGTGTCGCTCGGCCTGTTTATCGGGTCGAACTACATCGGCTCGGTGGGCACCATCCTCGGCGACGCCATCGATGCCATCGGCATCCAGATCTGCGTCTACTACGGGCTGGCGGGTCTCACCGTGGTGGTCGCGTACCGGAAGGTGCTGTTCGCGTCGGTCAAGAACTTCCTGATGATCGGCCTGTGGCCGCTGGCCGGGGCGGCGTTCATGTTCTGGATCCTGGGCGAGTCCGTCTCGTCGAACCTCGACGACGCGGTGGTGAACTGGGTCGCGCTCGGCGGACTGGCGATCGGCTTCATCCCGCTGGTCATCTACTGGGCGATGGGCAGTCCGTACTTCCGCCAGCGGCCGACGCTCGGCTCGGTCGATCTCGCGATCGTGACGGCAGCCGCGGACGGCGACTGACCGGAAACCCTGACGACCGGGTGCCGGGGCGGCTGATATTCTTGGTTCCGTGAAGCGCGCCGGACTGACGACGACGCCGGAGGATGTCCCGGCGCGCTGACTGCTGTTCTTTCACGAAGCCCCGGGGCAGGCGCCCCGGGGCTTCGCTATGTCCGTGGTCGCTCGCCCTGCTGACATCGCACTCGCGAGGAGACCGCCATGCCCGACCACGTCCTGTCCGATGGGGAACTGTCCGACCCCGTGCTGTCCGACCCCGTGCTGTCCGATCCGGCGCTGGCCGATCGGGCGCGACCCGATCCGGCGCTGCCCGGGCACGACCATCGGCGGCTCGGGCGCGAGCTGCAGATCTTCGACACTGACCCGCTGATCGGGGCAGGCCTGCCGTACCTGCTGCCGGCCGGCGCGGCCGTCCGGCACGAGCTGGAGGAGTACGTCCGCGACCTGGAGCGCAGGGCAGGCTTCCAGCACGTGTACTCGCCCGTGCTCGCCAAGCGCGAGCTCTACGAGATCTCCGGCCACTGGGAGCACTACCGCGACGGCATGTACCCGCCGATGGCCGCCAGCTCCGCGGCGGGCGCCGAGCAGGTCGTGCTGCGGCCGAGCCTGTGCCCGCACCATGCCGTCATTTACCGCTCCCGTGCGCGCAGTTACCGTGAGCTGCCGCTGCGGATCGCCGAGCTGGGCGGCATGTACCGGGCTGAGCTTTCCGGCGTGCTCGGCGGCCTGACCAGAGTGCGGTCGATCCAGCTGAACGACGCTCACATCTTCTGCGCTCCCGACCAGGTCGCCAGCGAGGCGGCCGCCGCGCTCGCGATGATCCGCCAGGCCTACCAGGCTGCCGGCATCGAGCCGGCCCGCTACCGGCTGTCGCTCGCCGGCCCGTCAGCGAAGTACGCGGGCAGTCCGCAGATGTGGGACCGCGCTGCCGCCGTGCTGCGCGACGTGCTGGAGGATGCCGGCGTCCCGTATGAGGCGGAGGAGGGCGAGGCCGCGTTCTACGGGCCCAAGATCGACGTTCAGGTCGCCGATAGCGCCGAGCGGGAGACCAGCCTGTCCACCGTGCAGGTCGACTTCTACCTGCCCGAGCGGTTCGGGCTCGAGTACGTCCGGCCGGACGGCGGCCGCGGCCGGCCGGTGATGGTGCACCGCAGCGTCATCGGCGGCCTGGAGCGGATGATGGCCCACCTGGTCGACGTGCACGGCGGGGCTTTCCCGCCCTGGCTTTCGCCAGTTCAGCTCGTCGTGCTGCCGGTGTCCGGCGCTCACCAGCCGCAGGCCGAGGCTCTGGCCCGCGCCGCGATGGACAAGGACCTCCGGGCCGAGGTCGCTTCCGACGGCAGCCTCGGAGCACGCATCCGCGACCACCGCCTGGTGCCCTACCAGGCGATCATCGGCGCCGCCGAGGCCGCGTCAGGCGAAGTCTCCCTGCGCCTGCGCGACGGCCGCAAGCTGCCGTCGCAGCCCGCACCCGAGTTCCTGAGCAGGCTCCGCGCTCAGGTGGCGGCCCGCACTCCCGAGCTCTGGCCTGAATGAGCCGTCGCCCTACGGGGTGGGTGGAAGCTGGGTGGACAGCTAGCCGACCGTGACAGGAGCGGACATCCGCGTTCGCCAGTACTCCTGCCCGGCCTCGGGCAGCAGGTAAATCGGGTCGTAGTACTCGTACTCCCGCTGGAGCGCCAGCGGGTCGCCGATCTCCACGCCGGTCCGGTAGTTCTTGGTCCAGTACGAGATGCCCAGGTCCTGGTCGTACTGGGCGACCTGGTGCACCCAGCGCTTGCCCACGTACGGCACGTCGCAGATGAACCGCGGCGTCGCGAAGCCGGGCAGGTAGCCCATGATGTCGTGCTGCAGCTGCTGGGCCTCGGCCAGCGAGAGCCGCCAGTGCTCGCTGTTCGGGATCATGTCGCACATGTAGAAGTAGTACGGCATGATCTTGGCGTCATCGAGCAGGGCGAAGCACAGGTCGAGTAGCTGCTCGGTCTTGTCGTTCGTGCCGCGCAGCAGCACGCCCTGGTTGCGGACGTCGCGGATGCCGGTCGCGAGCATGGCCTTGGTCGCCTGCGCGACCAGCGGCGTGACGGACTGGGCCGAGTTGGCGTGAGTGTGGATGGCGATGCTGACATCCCGCTGCAGCGCCGTGGCCGCCAGCCGCTCCATCCCGGCCCTGACCTCGTCGCTCAGCCAGTACTGCGGCAGGCCCACCAGCGCCTTGGTGGCAAGCCGGATGTCGCGGATGTTCTCAATCTCCAGCAGGCTGGCCACGAACGACTCCAGCCGCGGCCAGGGCAGGTTGGCCACGTCGCCGCCGGAGACGACCACGTCCCGGACGCCCGGTGTGTCGCGCAGGTACGCCATCATCGCCTCGAGCCGGTCATCGCGGCCGAGCTCGAACTTGTGCTTCTCGATCACCGGAGTCGGGTTGCCGACCAGGTCCATCCGGGTGCAGTGGCCGCAGTACTGCGGGCAGGTCGGCAGCAGCTCGGCCAGCACCTTGGTGGGGTAGCGATGGGTCAGGCCCTCGACGGCCCACATCTCGGCCTCGTGCAGCGAGTCACGGGACGCCTGCGGGTGCGACGGCCAGTCCGCCCGCCGGTCGCTGAACACCGGGATCATGTACCGGCGGACCGGGTCGGCGTAGAACGCCTCGGTGAACCCGGGGTCGGCGGGGGAGAGGTCCGGCACCATCGTGTTGACCATCTGCGGCGGCACCAGCATCGACATAGTGGCGCGCTCGGCCTGGTCACGCTCCAGGTCGGCATAGAACCGCTCGTCCAGGCCAGCGCCGACGACCTGGCGCAGCTGCCGGATGTTCTTGACGCAGTGCGCGCGCTGCCACTGAGCCGAGGCCCACTCCTGCGGGGTGACGGCGGCCCAGCCCGGAAGGCGCCGCCAGTCCGGTTCCGCCAGCTCTTTGTGCCGGTAGACGTACGGCTGGTCGATCATGTACTGCACCTGCCCCTCATGGCTGACCTCAGGCCAGGACGATAGCCTGCGGTTTTGGCAGACTACGCAAGATCATGCTGTCCGTATAGTCTGGGACGACAAATTCTACCGAATATGCCTGTGCAGCTACTGTAGCTGACAGACCGGCCGCAACTGGCCGGGCGCGCCGCAGGCCAGCAGCGCCGGCGGCCGCGCAGCACGGCAAGGAAGGACCTGGATGAGCAGCCCGCAGCCCGATCCGCGACCCGAGGTCGGCGGCTCCCTCCCGAGGGCCAGCCAGAACGGTCAGGCCAGTGCGCCCGGGTCACCGCTCGGCCTGCACCGGGTGCTGGAGCCGGCCGGCGTGCTGCCCCAGGCTGCCTGGCGGCTCGATCCGCGGCCTGCTATCTGGCCGGACGAGGTCAGGGTCAGCGTGCGGCGGCTGAACCTGGACGCTGCCTCCTTCCGCCAGCTGCAGGAAGCACACGACGGGAAGCCGGACAGGATCAGGGCAGCCGTGCTCGAGATCATCCGGACCCGCGGCAAGATGCAGAACCCTGTAACCGGCTCCGGCGGCATGCTGACTGGCGTCGTCGACGAGGCCGGGCCGCGCTCGCCACTCGGCCTTACGGCCGGCGACGAGATCGCCACGCTCGTCTCGCTGAGCCTGACGCCGCTGGCGATCACCGACGGCCTGGCCCGGTGGGACGCCCGGTCCGAGCAGGTGCCGTGCGAGGGCCACGCGATCCTGTTCGGCCGGTCCATCGCGGCGAAGCTGCCGGACGACCTGCCAGCCGGGCTTGCCCTGTCGGTCATGGACGTCTGCGGCGCCCCCGCGCTCACGCACCGCGTCGTGGCCGCCGCAGCGTCAGAGCGCCCTGTGGTGGTCATCATCGGCGCGGCCGGCAAGAGCGGCTCGCTATCCGCTGCCGCCGCCCGGCGGGCTGGCGCCGGAACGATCATCGGCGTGGTTCCGCACGAGGCCGAGGCGGAGCTCCTGCGCGACGCTGTCGCGGCCGACGGTGAGCACGGCCTGGTCGACGAGGTTGTCATCGCTGACGCCCGGGACCCGGTCGGCGTCTCCAGCGCCATCGCGTCGGCGGGCGGGCCGGCCGCGGTGACCGTCGTCTGCGTCGACGTGCCGGGATGCGAGGGCGGCGCGATCCTGTCCACCGCCCAGGGCGGCACGATCATCTTCTTCTCGATGGCGACCTCGTTCAGCGCCGCGGCGCTTGGCGCCGAGGGAGTCGCCGCCGACCTGACGATGCTGGTCGGCAACGGCTACGTTCCCGGACACGCCGAGCTGGCCATGGAGCTGATCAGGACCGAGCCCGGCGTGCGCGGCATGTTCCAGCGCCGGATCGACGAACACAGTGCTGAGCAGGGCAGTACCCGCCAGGACAGTGCGCACCAGGACAGTGCACACCAGGACAGTGCACACCACGACAGCAACGACCGGAACGGGGAATAAGGCTATGCAGACTCGGCTCAACCTTGACCCCGCGGTCGTTCGCGAGGCGCGCGCGCTGGCCGCGAAGGCCGGGCAGCCGATCGTGGAGATGGCGCGGACTCATACCACCGTGTCGGTCGAGCGGGCCGTGCTCCGGCTCGCCGGGCTGCAGGGTGCCGATCCCGACGGCATGCCCTGGGTGAACCGGCTGGCGGACGCGGTGCGCGAGACCACCGGGCTGGAGCACGGCGTCGCCCTGCCGGCCTGGGATGCGCTGCTGGCCGGCGGCTACGACAGCCTGGGCGCGCTTGCCGAGGCGGCCGCGCAGGGCAAGGCAGCGTTCCGCATCCCGGCCGGTGACGACGCCGTTGCCGCGCGCAGGGCCGCGCAGGCCGCGCTGACAGCCGGCATCGGCAGGATCGACGCGAGCCGTGCCCGGCGGCAGGCGATGATCGCGGAGACGTCAGAGCCGCCGCGGCCGTGGATCTACCTGATCGTGGCCACCGGCGACATCTACGAGGACATCCCGCAGGCACAGGCCGCCGCTCGCGAAGGCGCGGACATCATCGCGGTGATCCGGTCGACCGGCCAGTCGCTGCTTGACTACGTGCCGGAAGGCGCGACCCGCGAGGGCTTCGCCGGCACCTACGCCACCCAGGAGAACTTCCGCCTGATGCGGGCCGCGCTGGACGAGACGAGCCGGGAGCTCGGCCGCTACGTCCGGCTGACCAACTACGCCTCCGGGCTGTGCATGCCGGAAATCGCCTCGCTGGCCGGCCTTGAGCGGCTCGACATGATGCTGAACGACTGCATGTACGGGATCATCTTCCGCGACATCAACCCGCGCCGGACATTCATCGACCAGCGGTTCTCCCGGCAGATCCACGCCCGCGCCGGCATCATCATCAACACCGGCGAGGACAACTACCTGACGACCGCGGACGCGGTCGACGCCGCCCACACCGTCGTGGTCAGCCAGCTGCTGAACGAGTTCTTCGGCAAGGAAGCGGGCCTCGCGGACGGGCAGCTCGGGCTCGGGCACGCGTTCGAGATCAACCCCGCCGTCCCCGACTCGTTCCTGCTGGAGCTGGCGCACGCTCAGCTGGTCCGCGAGCTGTTCCCGGACGCGCCGCTGAAGTACATGCCGCCGACCAAGCACATGACCGGCAACGTCTTCGCCGGTTACCTGCTGGACGCGTTCTTCAACCTCTGCGGGGTCATGACCGACCAGTCGATCCTGCTCATCGGCATGATGACCGAGGGTATTCATACCCCGTTCCTGTCCGATCGTGACCTTGCCCTGGAGAACGTCCGGTACGTCCGCGACGCGGCCGGGCGCCTCGGGGAGAGCTTCGTGCCCGCGCCCGGCGGCTTCATCGAGCAGCGGGCCAGGCAGGTACTCGGCGAATCGGTGGACCTGCTGCAGCGCATCACCTCGGAGGGCCTGCTCACCGCGATCGCCGACGGGACATTCGGCATTACCAGGCGCCCGGCCGACGGCGGCCGGGGTCTCGACGGCGTCATCAGCCGGGCCGAGGGCTACTTCAACCCGGCAGCGGACATCCTTGAGGACGGGAACGAGCAGGCCGGCGGGGACCGCGTACCGTCCCTCACGGAGATCGGAGCGGGTCAGTGAGCGGCACCATCGTGCGCCCGTATGGCGACACCACCGGCGACGGGCGGATCCAGGTCTCGTTCACGCTGCCGGTCCCCTTCGGAACGCCGACCGAGAAGGCGCGGGCCGAGGGCGCCGCGATGCAGCTGGCCGGCAAGATGGGCCTCGACCCCGCGATGGTGGTCCACGCCAAGGGGATGGGCCCGGACTACACGTTCTTCATCGTCTACGGCCGGGTGTCGCACCTGGTCGACCTGTCCGAAGTCACGGTGACGGAGCGGGAGTTCCCGCTGCTGAGCTCCGCTGAGGTCAACCTGCGCATCCGGTCCGGGCTCGGCCGCAAGCTCGTCGTGGTCGGCGCGTGCATCGGCACGGACGCGCACACGGTCGGGATCGACGCGATCCTGAACGTCAAGGGCCACTCGGGCGAGAAGGGCCTGGAGTACTACCGCGAGATCAAGGTGGTCAACCTCGGCTCCCAGGTCGCCGTCCCTGACCTCGTCGCCCGGGCGAAGGCCGAACACGCGGACGCGGTGCTGGTCAGCCAGGTGGTGACGCAGCGGGACGCGCACATCAGCAACGCCCGCGAGATGGCCGCGGCCTTCGACGCCGCGGGGGACCGGCCGCTGCTTGTGGTCGGCGGCCCCCGGTTCGACCCGGCGATGACGGCGGAGCTGGGCGTGGACAAGATCTTCGGCAAGGGCACGACGCCGGGTGAGGTCGCCAGCTACCTGGCCGCAGTGCTTGCCCCGGGGGACGACCCCATGGACCCGCCGAGGGAACTGGCGCCCCACGGCGACGTGGCCGGCGTTTCCGCGGAAACGCCGGGAGCGGCTGCATGAGCGCCGATACGCGGCTCGGGCTGACCGTCACGCACCGGCGCTATGTGCCGTACAGCCACGCCCATTACGGCGGGAACCTGGTGGACGGCGCTTACATGCTGGGCCTGTTCGGCGACGTCGCGACCGAGGTCTGCATCCGGACGGACAGTGATGAGGGCCTCTTCGCCTCCTACTCGGAGGTGCAGTTCCGGGCGCCGGTGATCGCCGGTGACGTGCTGGAGGTGTCGGCGACCGTGACCCGCGTCGGCCGCCGGAGCCGGGAGCTGTCGTTCGAGGCGCGGGTGGTCTGCCGGGCTGAGCCGGAGCGCAGCCCGTCGGCCGCCGTCGCGCTGGACGAGCCGATAATCGCGGTCTCCGCGACCGGCACGGTAGTCGTTCCCTAAGTCAGCGGGCCGTGCTTACGGCCAGGCCGGCCCGCTAGCGGCTGGTCAGCACCATCCGGGCCTGACCGCGCGCTTACCTCTCCGCGAAGGAGCCCTCGCCGTCGGCCCAGGAGTAGATCTCCTCGCCGTCGATGAGCGCCCGTTCGACCCGGCTCAGCACGTCGAGCGGGTCGCCGGACCAGATCACCAGGTCAGCGTCCTTGCCGGGCTCGATCGAGCCGAGCCGGTCGTCGATGCCGATGATGCGGGCCGGGTTGATGGTGAGCGCGCGGAGCGCGGCGTCGCGCTCCAGCCCGTGCTTGACCGACAGGGCCGCCTGATGGGCCAGGAAGTTGATCGGCACGACCGGGTGGTCGGTGGTGATGGCGATCGTGATGCCCGCGGCCGCGAGCTTGCCGGGGTTGGCCAGCGACCGGTTCCGGAGCTCGACCTTGGATCTGCTGGTGAACAGCGGCCCGATGATGACGGGGATGTCCCTGGCGGCGAGGATGTCCGCGAGCAGATGCGCCTCGGTACCGTGGTCGATGACCAGGTCGTAGCCGAACTCGTCGGCGATGCGCAGCGCCGTGGCGATGTCGTCGGCGCGGTGGCAGTGCTGGCGCCAGGGGATCTGCCGCCGCAGGACCAGTCCGAGCGCCTCCAGCTTCAGGTCGCGGTCGACCGGCTTGCGCTCATCCGCGGGCTTGCGCTCCTCGGCCTCGATCTTGGCGAGGTAGTTGGCCGCGTCGACGAGGGCACCGCGGATCACTGCCGCCGTTCCCAGCCGGGTGGCCGGCTGCTGCTTGCGCTCGCCGTAGACCCGCTTGGGATTCTCGCCGAGCGCCGACTTCATGCCGGCTGGCGCCCGGAGCAGCATCTCGTCGACGGTCCGGCCCCAGCATTTCAGCGCCGCCGTCTGACCGCCGATGGGGTTGCCGGAGCCAGGATTGACGTTCACCGCCAGGACGCCGCCGGAGATGGCATCCCGGAAGCCGAGATCGGCCGGGTTGATCGCGTCCAGCGCGCGAACGTGCGCCGTTACCGGCTCGGTGAGCTCGTTGCTGTCCGCGCCGGCCCAGCCCTCGCCTTCCTCGTGCACGCCGACGTGACCGTGGGCCTCGATGAAGCCCGGCAGCACCCAGCTGCCGCGGGCATCGATGACCGGCACGCCATCGGGAACGGCGATTCCGGCGCCGACGGCAGTAATCGTGCCGTCGGTGACCAGGACGGTGCCGTCATCAACAGGGTCCCCGCTAACCGGAACGATCCTGCCGCCGACGATCGCTACCGTTCCGCCCGTCATCCGTACCCCCTCGCGCGTCGCCGACTGATCTGCCGCAGGCCGCGTGCCGGTCATCCGGCGGCTGCCCGCACAGAACACAATAGGTTCATGCGATTTGCCTTCAAGACCTCCCCGCAGAACACCACCTGGGGCGCCATGCTCGACGTGTGGCGCGCAGCCGATGACATCGAGCTCTTCGAGTCGGGCTGGACGTTCGACCACTTCTACCCGATCGGCGACAACGACCCGGCCGGTCCGTGCCTGGAAGGCTGGACGACGCTTACCGCGCTGGCGCAGGCGACGCGCCGCCTGCGGATGGGCACGCTGGTGACCGGCATTCACTACCGGCACCCGGCCGTGCTGGCCAACATGGCGGCGACCCTCGACATCATCTCCGGCGGCCGGCTGGAACTCGGTATCGGCGCAGGCTGGAACCAGCTGGAATCCGGTGCGTACGGGATCGAGCTCGGCACGCCGCGGGAGCGCAGCGACCGGTTCGAGGAAGCGTGCGAGGTGCTGACCGGGCTGCTCGGCCCGCAGGAAACCACCACGTTCAGCGGCAGCTACTACACGCTGACCGGCGCGATGTGCAACCCCGGGCCGGTCCAGCAGCCGCATCCGCCGATCTGCATCGGCGGCAGCGGCGAGAAGCGGACGCTGCGCACCGCCGCCCGCTTCGCGGACCACTGGAACTTCGTCGGCGGCACGCCGGAGCAGTTCAGTCACGCACGCAAGGTGCTGCATCAGCACTGCGCGGACATCGGCCGCGACCCGGCGGACATCCTGCTGTCAAGTCACGTGCCGTTCACCGGGGATCCGGCCGGGACGGCAGCGACCGCTGCCGCACTCGGCGAGGCCGGAGCTCAGCTCGCGATCGTCTACCTGCGGCCGCCGCTTTCCGCGGCCGTGCTGGAACCGCTCGCGGCGGCGCTGAGCGAGCTCAGCTAGCCCTGCTGCAGCCGGGCGACCAGAACGTCTGCCTGCTCCATCGTCAGCGTGGCCAGGTTCGGTACCGGCAGCGTCGCGCTGCCGCCGTCCAGGAAGATCACCTGGTCGGTGAAGCAGGCGCGGATAGCCGGGTAGCGCTCAGCGATCGCGATCTGCTGCCGCAGGATGACCTCACCGCCCTGGGCCATGGCCGGGACGACACGCTCGTTCATCGCCTTCTCGACGCGCTTCTTGATCGCGCGGCCGATGAACGACGCGGCGGCACCGAGGGCTACGTCTGCGATCGCTCCCTCGATGACGTCGTCGACCGAGCCGTCGGTGACCGGCCGGCGCCAGCCGCGTCCGCCGAGGCCCCCGAGCCCGCCGGGGACGCCCGGGCCTCCCAGGCCGCTGCCGGGCGGCGGCCCGGCCTGCGGTTCCTGCATGTATCCGGGCAGCGGGCCGGCCTGTGGCTCACCCAGGAAGCCGGGCTGGGATGCGGCCGGACCGGCCGGGGAACCCTGCGCCGCCTGGCCCAGCTTCATCTGGGCCAGCGCCGCGAGCTCGCTGATCGCGTGTACTGCCGCGGCGCTGCCGCATTGCGGGCACGCCGCCATGAACTGCTGTTCGCTCACCGCTTCATTGTGACGGCCGCCGCGGTTGCGCGGTAGGCATCCCGGCCGCCGAGATGACCGCGATGACCGGCCCGATGGGGCGCAATGTTGGATCTGCAGACCATAGGGGGGCGGCAGATCCACTTTTCACGCCCCATGGCGGATGGGCCGCTGTCCGGTATGTAGCAATTGCCGGAACACGGTGCGGCCCGAAAGGGCGTGAGTTACCAATCGCTGCCCATAGTTGGGCAGCGATTGGTAACCCACGCCCTATAGCACGGCATCGGCGGAGCGGACTGAGGCGCCGGCGAGCCGATCCGGGCGGGGACCGGGCGGCAACGGGGCTGCCGGGCTTCGATGCGGTGCGCGCACAAGTTCGCTGGTAACCGGGTGATAATCGCTGCTGCGTGCTTGACTCAGCGCAAGCCCCGCTGGATATATCGCCCCCTGGTCGAGGAGGAACACGATGGCGTACAAGTACGGCCGCAGGCCACCGAAGAATGCGCCCGCCCTGCACTTCAGCAGTTTCTTAGCTGCCGCGGCCCCGCCGCACCCGGCTGAGGAGGACTATCTCGCCCGGCTGCCGGGCTGGCAGATGCTCGGCAATGACAAGGTTGGTGACTGCAACGCCGTCACCTGGGCGAACATGCGCCGGCTGATCACCGCGACACTCGCGACCGAGTACTACCCGACGCAGGCGCAGGTGTGGCAGTTCTACCAGACCCAGAATCCGGGCTTCGACCCGAACGGAACCAGCCAGACCAACGGGCCCGGCAGCGCGCACGACCAGGGCATGGACATCCAGACCGGGCTGGAGTACCTGCACGGCAGCGGCGGTCCCGACGGCGTCAAGGTCGTCGCCTTCGCCAAGGTCGATCACACCAAGCTGGCGGAGGTGAAGGCGGCGCTCGCCATCTTCGGCGGCCTGTGGCTCGGGATCCAGGTGCTGGATGCCAATCAGCAGGAGTTCGCGGAAGGCAAGCCCTGGACCGACGTGGCGAAATCGAAGATCGATGGCGGTCACGCCATACTCGGCGGCGGCTACCGCACCGACATCAGTTTCATCACGTGGGCGAAGGAGACGAAGTTCGCGCCGTCGTTCTGGAACGGCGTTGTGCAGGGCAGCCCCCTGGTCGAGGAGGCCTGGGCTGTGATCTGGCCCGAGCATCTCGGCACGAAGAGCTTCGAGCAGGGAGTGAACCTTTCCCAGCTCGAAGCGGACTACCGTGCCGTGACCGGAAGCGCGCTCGTGCTGCCGCCTGGCTGAGCCGGTCCCGCGCCAAGCTGCGGCGGGGCGGCCGGGTAGCGTGCCGTTGTGGACCACACCCGACTCGGCCGCACCGGCCTGCAGGTGTCGAGGCTGTGCCTCGGCACCATGACCTTCGGGCTGCAGTGCGATGAGCCGACCTCCGTTGCTATTCTCGACCGGGCCGCCGAGGGCGGCATCGACTTCCTGGACACCTCCGACGCTTATCCGCTCGGCGGCGACCTGAGCACCAGGGGCATTACCGAGGAGATCCTCGGCCGCTGGCTGCGCGGACAGCGCGACCGGTTCATCGTCGCGACCAAGTGCTTCGCCCCGACCGGCCCGGCACCGTTCGATGGCGGGAACTCACGCAAGCACATCATGTCCGCCGTCGAGGCATCGCTGCGGCGGCTGCAGACCGACTACATCGACCTGTACCAGCTGCATGGCTATGACCGGCAGACGCCGATCGACGAGACGCTGGGCGCGCTGGACGACCTGGTCCACCAGGGCAAGGTGCGCTACCTGGGCTGCTCCAACTTCCTGACCTATCAGCTTGTCCGCGCGGTGGGCAGGACCGAGACGCTGGGGCTGGCCCGGCTGGACTGCGTGCAGCCGCGCTACAACCTGCTCTTCCGCCAGATCGAGCGGGAGATGCTGCCGTACTGCCGCGAGGACGGCATCGGCGTGATCCCGTACAACCCGATCGCCGGCGGCCTGCTGACGGGCAAGCACGCCCGGGGCGCGCCGACGGCGGGCACGCGGTTCACCCTCGGCACCGCCGCGGACAACTACCAGGACCGGTACTGGCACGACCGCGAGTTCGACACCGTGGATGCTCTCAGCCAGCTAGCGGAGCGGGCCGGCGTGGACCTGGTGACCCTGTCCGTTGCGTGGGTCCTGGCCCACCCGGCCGTGACCGCGCCCATCATCGGCGCCAGCAGCCCCGGCCAGCTGGACGCGAGCCTGGCGGCCGCCGGGTACAGGATCGAGCCCGACCTCAAGCGCGAGCTGGACGAGGTGACGCACGGGTACCGGATGGGGGATGCGCCCCGCTAGCCGACGGCCGGCTTACGAGCCGTTGCCGCGGTAGAAGGCGGACGAGCCGAGTCGCGGGCCGCGGGCGCGATCGGCCATTTCCTCCCAGAACTGCTTGAGCGCACGGGGCCGGGCCTGCTGCCAGGGCGCCCGGCCGGTGCGCGGATCCCGCGGCTTGGTGATCAGCGTCTGCTGGCGGCGGCAGAACGCCTCGCTCATCTCCACCCGCGGCTGAGTGCCCTTCGGCGGATACGGGCACAGCTCGAAGATGCAGCCGTCCACGCAGCTGGTGCCCGGCACCGAGGAAGCGGCGGTGCCGACGGTGCGGCCGGGCTCGAGCGCGTCCCGGTAGTGCGTGATGCAGGGCGGCAGCTCGTTGCTGCTGGAGCGCTTCAGGCGGCGCTCGCGCTCAGCCGGGTGATCGCCGCGGTCGGCGAGGTTGAGCAGGAGCAGGACATCGGCGACGAGCTGCTGGGCGCGCCCGTCGAGTGCGGTCCAGCCGGCCGACGGCGGAATCCACAGATGATGGCGGCCGTGCGGCGTGCCCTGGCCGATGTTGCGCGATCCGACCTGGCCGACGACACCGCTCTCGTCAATCCAGCAGTAGCGCTGCGGCCGCCCCGTCCTCAGCGCCAGCACCACGAGCTGCGCGGTCTCGCGGACGAACGGATGCAGCCGCGCTGAGGTGCCCGCTGCCTGACCGCGCAGGCGGTGCTCGCGGCCGGCCACATCGAGCCAGTGCTGCACGATGGCCTCCGGCTTGGCGCCGCGGCGGTCGTCGGCTGCTCGCGAGCCGTCGGACAGGTTGAGCAGGCACAGCGCATGCAGCAAGGTCAGCTGGGAGAACCAGTAGCGGGCACCCTTCAGCATTTCCAGCGCCTGCTCGGCGAGGTACATGCGTGCCTCCCGCAGGCTGTCAGGGTGCGCGGGACGGCGGTTGGCCGCGTACTTGAAACCCTGCGCGAGCGCGATCTCCAGGGAGATCGGCAGGTCGGCCTCGCCGGGCTGGCGCTCGTCGGGGCCGACGTGCCGTAGCCACTGCGCGAGGTCAGCCTGCGCCTGCGCGGCCAGGACGGTGCCCGTGGCAGACCGGAATCCGCTGCCGACAGTCCCGACCAGCATGGGCGCGAGCCAGGCGCTGATCATGGCGGCCCGGGTGTCGTCGGCGCCGCCGTCGGGAGCGGGATTCGCGTCCGCCGGCCCGCTCGCCCGCGCGGCGCGCTCCTCGCGGCAGACCGCGCACGGCGGCGCTGCCAGCAGTGGCGACAGCGCCTCGTAGGCCTCGCCGCCCCCGCCGCCGAGCTCCTGCGCGGCCGCGAGCTGGACCGGATAGGACCGCTCGCCGCAGGCGATGGCGTGCAGCTGCGGGTAGGCCGGCAGCACCGGGCAGCCATCGCCGCGACGGCGCCGGTCGTCGATGGTCCTGGCGGCCTCGCCGAGGCGGTGCACCACCGCTAGCTTGCCCTCTTCCAGTGTTCGCGGGTCCTGGGTATGGATCTGCGACCACTTGTCGCGGATCTCGGAGGCGATGCTGGCGTGCTGCGGCTCGGCCGCCACGCAGTCGATCTCGAGCGCGGCCGCGTAGACATCCAGCACCTTGGTGTCCTCGCGCCTGGCCACCTGCGTGCGCAGCAGCCCGACGGCGCCCGATGCCGAGGCGTCGCCGGCCCTGGACCGCAGCACCAGGGCGATGAGGAACTCGCGTCCCGGCTTCGGCCGCTTGATCGCCTGCTTGAGGTAGGCCGGATCGAGCAGCGCGATGTGCAGCAGCCGGGAGCCGAGGTAGGCCTGCATGAGGCTGTGCGGGAAGCGGACGCTGTTCCCGCGTAGCTCCAGCAGATCCAGCTGCGCAGCCCAGGCGGCAGCGAGCCGCACGTCGACGTTGTGGACGCCGGGTGCCTGCCCGGACTGCTGGTCGATCGCTGTCAGCCTGCGCCTGACCTCGGCCATGAGCTCACGGTCGCGCAGGTGGTCGAACTCGACTTCCAGCGTGTCGAGCTTGAGCCCGACGCAGGCAAGCGCGGATACGTGCTCGATGGCGGCCTGGCGCTCGGGGCGGCTGAGCGGGACATCTTCCCGCAGGTGGCCGGCGATGACCGCGCGCTCCCAGGTCTCGAGAAGGCTCAGCCGCAGCTTCGACCGGTCTACGCCGCGCGTGTCCACGACGCCGTGCTGACTTGCCGACGTCGGCTCGAGCAGGCCCTTGACCTTGAGCTCGCGGGTGATCTGGAGGTAGATCGGCGCCTCGACGACCTCCGCGGTCTCGACGATCCAGGCCAGCCTCCGCTCGTCCTCGCCGGTGGCGCCGCCGGTGATGTAGACCAGGGCGGCCTCGTAGCTCAGCGGCTCGAGAGTGAGCACCGCGGCGTCAGTGGCGCGGAGCGGGTCGTGCGGGCGGGACGCGATGACCAGCGGCAGGTGCTGCTGGTGCGCCCGCCGGATGGCCGCGCGGATGATGTTGTCCCGCTCCGGCTCGGCGACGAGAGCCTCCTCCAGCCCGTCCGCGAGCACGATGATCTTCCGGTCCTTGAGCAGGCGCCGCCAGATCGTCTCGCCTTCCGCGGTGGAGATGAGGCGGGGATTCACCTCGCTCAGGAACCGGTCCCGCGCCAGGATCTCGAAGTCGAGGTCGGCGGCCGCGTCACGCAGCCGGATCGGAACGGGAATGGCCCGCTTCTCGGCCAGTAATTCCGTCAGCCGCACCAGGACGGCGGTCTTGCCGGTGCCGACGCCGCCGGCGATAACGTGCGGCCTGGTCCCGTGGTCGTGCAGGTCCGCCATCACGGTATGGCACAGGTCATCGCGGCCGACGACCTTGTCGATAATCGCGCCCGCCGTCGGCACCAGCTCCCGCGACTCCTCCCGCGCCCGGGCGCGGTAGCTGCGCTGAAGGCCGAAGAGCCGCCACAGGACGAAGGACGAGGCCAGTGCCACCAGGACGCCCGAGGCCAGCACGTTGGTCACGATGCCGCAGGAGAAGCCCAGCGACGCGCACCGGCGGTCCGGGTCGAATGCGACACCCGACGGGCCGCCGCGGGTGACATACAGGTAGCCGACCCACGCGAGCCAGAGCACGAAAATCAGCACGGCTAGCGCCGTCACCGCGGTGATGATCCGCAGCGGCAGGAGCGACCGCCATTTAACGGGCTCGTCCACGCCGCGTCTGGCGCTGCGCCCGCCGTCCCGGCCGCCTCGCAGGCCGGGACGGCCCGGCGATCCGGGCATCCGTCCCGCGGTGCGTCTGCCTCCGGCGTCTGCCACCTTCCACCCCCTCGCGCAGCCTGTGCCGCATACAGACCATTGTCACGATCTTGGCGACAACACACCATGCGCAGCACGCGAAACTTCGCCGTCACGGTCACCACGACTGCCCGCGGGGAACACGGGACCGGTGCCGTGTCCTGCTATACCGGGAGGATGACCGGTAACGACCTGGCCGCCCAGATGCGCGGGGCCGCGTCGGTCCTGCTCGGCGAGCTGGACGGCGATCAGCTGGCGCTCGCGGCGCTGCCGTTCGGCGACGATGGCGCGAGGCGCTGGCTGGAGTACCGCCCTGAGCGCAGGCCCGGCGCCTGCCTGGCACTGCTGAGCCCGGCCGGCCGGAAGGCTGCCCACCGGCTGCTGTCCACCGCGCTGAGCGAGCACGCCTACGCGCAGGCCATGGTCATCGTCGCGCTGGAGGAGGTGCTGGACCGGCGGGAGGGCTGGCGCCTCGGCCGGCACAGCGGCGACTACTGGGTGAGTGTCTTCGGCGACCCGGCCGGACTGCAGCCGTGGTCGTGGCGATTCGAGGGGCATCATCTGTCGGTGACGATGACCATCTCCGGCGACGAGGTCTCGCCCGCGCCGGTCTTCCTGGGGGCCAATCCCGCCTTCGTGCGCTACGCCGGCCGGGCCGTCTGCCGCCCCCTGGCGGACGAAGAGGACCTGGCGAGGGCGCTGCTGGACGCGCTCGGACCGGAGGGCCGGGCAGTCGCCGTCGTATCCGCGCGGGCGCCGGGCGACATCCGCTCCGGCACGTCGGCGAGCGCGCCCGACGGGCTGCAGCCGCGCGGCATCGGCGCGGCCAGCCTCGGCCCGGCGCCGCGCGCCCTGCTGCACGAGCTGGCAGCGCTCTACCTGTCCCGGCTCCCGGCTGGCCTGGCCGCACAGGAGGCCGCCAGGGTCGACGGCAGTGAGCTGCATTTCGCCTGGGAGGGCCAGGTCACGCCGGGCGCCCGGCACTACTACCGGGTGCAGGCCGACGACCTGCTGATCGAGTACGACAACACCGAGGACGACGGCAGTCACGCGCACACGGTGCTGCGCCGGCCGCGCGGCGATTTCGGTGCGGACCTGCTGGCCGCCCACCGGCGGGCAGAGCAGCCGGGCGCCGGCCGGTAGTAGGAGGCGGCAAGCTACATCAGGACGGGAACGACGGTCGCACCACGCCGCTGCCCGACGCCCGCGCGCTGCCGGAAGGTGTCGAGCGGTGCTGCAGGTCGGTGACGGTGGCGGCGGGCGGCTGGGATTTCGTAGCCGCGGGCGTCACATCGGCCGGGGCTGGCGTGTCAGTGAGGTGAGCCAGAAACCACGGCAAGGGAGATCATCCATGGACGCGCGCCTCGACTTCGGCAGCAGCGAGATCCTGCAGAAGTTCGTCAAGCACATCAACTCGGCGGCGGCAGCCGTGCCTCAGTCGGCCCTGCCGGCCGGGACCGCGAACCTCGTGCTGCTCCGGGCCAGCCAGATCAACGGCTGCTCGGTCTGCACTGACATGCACAGCAAGGACGCTCAGCACGCCGGGGAGACCTCGGTGCGGCTCAACCTGGTCGCGGCCTGGCGGGACGCGAAGGTCTTCACCGACGCCGAGCGGGCCGCGCTCGAGCTCACCGAGCAGGGCACCCGCATCGCCGACGCAGCCGGCGGTGTGACCGATGAGGCCTGGGCCTGTGCCGCCAAGCACTATGACAGCGACCAGCTCGCCGCGCTGGTGTGCCTCATCGCCCTCATCAACGCCTACAACCGGCTGAACGTGATCATCCAGAACCCGGCCGGTGCCTACCAGCCCGGGCAGTGGGGCTGACGTCCGTCCGGTCCCGCGATCGCGCCAGGCGTCGTTAAACGGGACCTTCCGGCATTGTCACGGCGGCCGGCAGCAGGCACTATGTGCGGGTAATGATCGAGTTTCCTGTTGTCTGCAGCCGTGGCCGGTGACGCCGATGCCGCCGCGGTGACGGGCGCGGTGACGGGCCCGACGGCGGATGACGTCAGCATGACCTTCCGGGTCGCGGACGCGAGCCGAGCGCTGGCCGGTGTCCGCCTTCAGCAGCTGGCGCGGATCCCCGGTGACCAGCTGGACTTCCGGCGGGCCGACGGCGGCTGGAAGCTGGTGCTGCCCCGGCCGCCGGTCTCGCGGCTGGAGTACCTGCTGGAGCTGGACTACGCCGGCGGCGGCAGCAAGGTGGTGACCGACCCGGCGAACCCGCGCCAGGCGCCGGGAGCCTTCGGCCCCAAGAGCGTGCTGGAGTTCCCCGGCTACGCCCCGCCCGGCTGGCTCGCGGCGCCGGCCGACCCCGGCACGCGGCGTGCCCTGGAGGTCAGGGCGCCGGCGCTCGACGAGCCGGTCGGCGTGATGCTGTGGGCGCCGTCTGGCGCTGCCGATGACGAGCCGCTGCCGCTGCTGCTCGTCAACGACGGCCCGGAATACGACTCGCTCGCCAGCCTGACGCAGTATCTCGGCGCCGGGATCGCGGGCGGCTGGCTGCCCCGGCTGCGGGCCGCGCTGCTGAGCCCCGGCCCGCGCAATAGCTGGTACTCGGCCAGCTCCCGGTACGCCCGCGCGCTCACCGGCCAGGTGATCCCGGCCCTGGCCGCCGCCACCGCAGCCACCGCCTGGATCGGCATGGGCACCAGCCTCGGTGCGCTGGCCATGCTGCACGCGCACTGCCGCTACCCGGGCGTGCTCGGCGGCCTGTTCCTCCAGTCGGGCAGCTTCTTCACGCCGCCGCTCGACGGCCAGGAGCGGCGGTTCCCCTACTTCCGGAGGATCACGGCGTTCACCGCGGCCCTGGCGGGCGGCAGCGTTGCGGGCGACCCCGTTCCCGTCGTGATGACCTGCGGCAGCATCGAGGAGAACGTCGAGAACAACCGCCTCACCCGGCGGCTGCTGGCCTCGGCCGGCTACCCGGCAGCCCTGCACGAGGTAGCGGACCTGCACAACTTCACGGCGTGGCGGGACGCGTTCCACCCGCACCTGGCCGTGCTCATCGCGGCGGCCGTCTCGTGAGCCGGGTGACCGCGGAGCTGTGGTCGGACGGCATCGGGGCTTCCGGGTCCGTCATCAGGTACGGCCATTACGGGCGGCCGGTGCTGGCGTTCCCGTCCGAGCGCGGGCAGGCCGGCGACTTCGAGCAGAACGGCATGGTAGCCGCCATCGGGGGCCTGCTCGAGGCGGGCCGGGTGAAGCTCTACTGCGTGGACAGCTACGACTCGGCCTCCTGGTCGAACGTCGCGCTGCCGCTCGAGGAACGCGCACGCGCGCACGGGCAGTACGAGTCCTGGATCCTGCAGCTCGTGCTGCCGTGGATCTACGCCGACTGCGGCGGTCAGCTCGAGGTGGTCACGGTCGGCTGCAGCCTCGGCGCTTTCCACGCCGCCAACTTCGCGCTGAAGCACGCTGAGGCGTTCCCGCTCGCGCTGTGCTTCTCCGGCAACTACGACCCGTCGTCCTGGCAGGGCTGGGGGGAGCGGGGGAGCGCGGCGTACTTCAACAACCCGGTCGACTACGTGCCCAACCTGAACGGCGAGCACCTGGACTGGCTGCGCGGCCAGCTCAGCCTGCTGCTGGTCTGCGGCCAGGGCCAGTGGGAGGACACGACCGGATCGCTGGACAGCACCCGGCAGCTGGCCGGGCTGCTGGCGGGCAAGCGCATCCGGCACGAGCTCGACCTGTGGGGCTACGACGTTCCGCACGACTGGCCGTCCTGGCGCGCCCAGCTTGCCCACCATCTGCCCCGGTTCTGCTGACAGCCGGACCGCGCGAACGAATCGCACGAGTCTCACAGACCAAATCGCGGACGAAGGGAGAGCCCCGGTGACGACACCGCTGACCTCGAGCCGGCACCTGATCGGGCTGCTGCTCGGCACCGAGGAGGACTGGCCGCTCGCCTTCGAGGAGGTTCTGCGCCGGCTCGGCCCGGTGACCGGCCCCGGCGGCAGCCGGCACGATTTCGGCTGCGAGCGCATCACCATCGAGCCTTTCCGGCTGCGCGACCGGCCGCGTTACGACCTGGTCATCGACCGGCTCGCGTACTGGTACTACGTGCCCAGAGAGTGGCTCAAGAAGGTCGCCCTGATGGACAGCGTGTATCTGCTGAACAGCCCGTTCACCTTCCAGTCCATGGAGAAGCACGCGGCCTACTGCGCGATGCTGCGGCTCGGGCTGCACGTTCCGGAGACCGTCCTGGTGCCGTTCAAGAACCCGGTGGACAACGCCAGGTACGCCTACACCGCCGCGCGGTACAACCGGCCGTTCGACCTCGACTCGATCGCCGCCGAGATCGGCTACCCGCTGTTCATGAAGCCGTACGACGGCGGTGCCTGGCGGGGCGTCTCCAAGATCAGCAACCCGGCGGAGCTGCACCGCGCCTACGACGAGAGCGGCGAGATGCTCATGCACCTGCAGCAGGCCGTCGATTACGACGTGTTCGCCCGGTCGCTGTCGATCGGCGCCGAGACCATGGTGATGAAGTTCCAGCCGGAGCAGCCCATGCACCTGCGCTACGCGGTCGACCACTCGTTCCTGTCGCCGGAGGCGGGCACCGAGGTCACCACTATCGGCAGGCTCGTCAACGCGTTCTTCCGCTGGGAGTTCAACTCCTGCGAGACGCTGGTCAAGGACGGCATGATCTACCCGATCGACTACGCCAACGCCTGCCCGGACGTGGCGCTGACCAGCCTGCATTACTACTTCCCCTGGGCCATCAAGGCGATGGTGAAGTGGTGCGCGTTCGCCCTGGTCACCGGCCGCCGGCCGCAGCTGGACCTCAACACCGACGCCTACTTCGAGATCGCTGACGACACCGCGGCCAGCTACGGCCAGAAGCTCGCCGCCTACCGCGAGCTGGCCGACGGCTACTTCGACACCGAGCGCTACCAGGACTTCTGCGCGACCAGCCTGGGCCGCCTGGACGAGATCGTCCTGGACTGGGTCGCCGGCCCTGCCTTCGACCGGCTGCTCACCGACACCGTCAGGGCGGTGTACCCGGCGGCCGAGCACGAGCAGTTCACCGCGCACCTGCGCGGCCTCACCGGGCTGTGGGTCAGGGACGAGAGCAGCCGCCTGCAGGCAGCCTAGTTCTCGTCACGCCTGGTCAGACGGCAGCTGAACGTGCGAATCTGGAAGAACGTACCTGACGGGGTACATGGTCTGCTAAAGACATGAGCGGGGGTATATGGGTCGAGAAATTCAGGCGATCAAGATCACTGGCGAGGATCGCCGCACCTACCGGGCGAAGCTAGCGCGCTCGCTGGACGTGTTCGCCCGGATGCTGCACGAGCACCTGTTCGACACCGGCCCGGCGCTCGTCGGCCAGGAGATCGAGCTCAACCTTGTCGATGACCGGGGCGAGCCGTCCATGTGCAACGCCGACGTGCTGGCCGAGATCGCGGACCCGGCCTGGGCGACCGAGGTCGGCCAGTTCAACCTCGAGATCAACGTGCCGCCCCGGCAGCTGGCCGGCGACGCGCTGGGGGGCCTGGAGGACGAGATCCGCGGCAGCCTCAACGCCGGCGACACCAGGGCCCGCGGTACCGGCAGCCGGCTGGTGATGATCGGCATCCTGCCGACGCTGGCGCAGACGGACGTGCACGAGGGGACCCTGTCCGCGAGCGAGCGCTACCGGGTGCTGAACGAGCAGATCTTCGCGGCGCGGGGCGAGGACATGCGCATTGAGATCGACGGCGCCGAGCGGATCCTCACCCACTCCGACAGCATCACCCCCGAGGCGGCCTGCACGAGCGTCCAGCTGCACCTGCAGGTGAGCCCCGATGCCTTCGCCCGCTACTGGAACGCGGCCCAGGCGATCGCCGGCGTGCAGGTGGCGCTGGCTGCCAACTCCCCGTACCTGTTCGGCCGGCAGCTGTGGCACGAGACCAGGATCACGCTGTTCGAGCAGGCCACCGACACCCGCCCGGACGAGCTGAAGCGGCAGGGCGTGCGCCCGCGGGTGTGGTTCGGCGAGCGCTGGATCACCTCGGTGTTCGACTTGTTCGAGGAGAACATCCAGTACTTCCCGGCGCTCCTGCCGATCTGCGAGGACGAGGACCCGCTGGCGGTCCTCGAGAGCGGCGAGTGCCCGCAGCTGGCCGAGATGAGCCTGCACAACGGCACCATCTACCGGTGGAACCGGCCGGTCTACGCGGTGGTCGACGGCACGCCGCATCTGCGGGTCGAGAACCGCGTCCTGCCTGCCGGGCCGTCGGTCGTCGACGTGCTCGCGAACGCGGCGTTCTACTACGGCCTGGTCCGCGTTCTTGCCGAGTCCGAGCGGCCGATCTGGACGCAGCTGTCGTTCACCACCGCGGGCGAGAACCTGCACGCCGCCGCGCGGCACGGCATTGGCGCGAAGCTCTACTGGCCGGGCCTCGGGGAGGCCCAGGTCGCCGAGCTGGTCCTGCGGCGGCTCCTGCCGATGGCGCACGAGGGCCTGCGCCGTTCCGGCGTCGACACGGCGCACGCGGACCGGCTGCTCGGCATCATCGAGCAGCGCTGCCTGACCGGCCGGAACGGCGCGACCTGGCAGATCGCGGCCGTCGACAGGGCCGCTGAGGCCGGCGCCACCAGGCCCGAGGCGCTGCGCCAGATGACGCAGCGCTACATCGAGCTCATGCACACCAACGAGCCGGTGCACACCTGGCCGGACGAATAGGCAAACCTTTCAGGCCGGGAACGGGGCAGCCTCACCCGGCAGCCGCCCGAACCGCGGCGGATCAGTACCTGATGACCCCGGGCGCCCCGCCGCCGCAGGCGATCGTCTCGCCGTTGACGGACACGCTGAGCGGCGAGGCGAGGAACGCGATCACGATCGCGACCTCAGTGGCGTCGATGAGCCTGCCGGTCAGGTTGCGGCGGCCCATCCGCCGCTCGACCTCGGCGGGCTCTGCTCCGGTGGCGGCCGCCTGGGCGGCGATCACGCCCGGAGTCGCCTCGGTCCTGGTCAGGCCCGGATGCACGGCAGTGGCGTTGACGCCGTGCGGCCCGAGCTCGTCGGCGAGATTCTTGGTCATCGCCGAGACGGCGACATTGCGGATCGACCCGATGATCGAGCCGGTGCTCAGGGCGGCGAGACCGCTGACGCTGATGATGCGGCCCCAGCCGGCCGCCACCATGCCGGGTGCGACCGCCTGCGCGCAGCGCAGGTAGCCCATCACCTTGACGTTGACATCCGACCAGAACGCGTCGGTGGTGATGTCGGGCAGCGCCAGCGGCGGGGCCTGGCCGGCCGGCCGCGCCGCGCAGTTGACCAGGATGTCCACGCCGCCGAGCAGCTCGCCGGCTGTCGCGACAAGCTGACGCACCGAGTCATCGTCGCCCGTGTCCACCTCGGCCGCGGCGACGGTCCGGCCGGCGTTCCGGCCCAGCTCCGCGGCAGCGTGGCTCAGCCGGCCCGGGTCGCGCGCCGCGATCAGCACCTCCGCGCCCTCCGCGAGCAGCGCGGCGGCGGCGGCCTTGCCGATGCCGCGGCTCCCGCCGGTCACGAGCGCCTTCCGGCCAGCAAGCTGCAGATCCATGAGTCACCGTCCCGGTGTCATCGGCTTCTGAGTCTCGCAGATGCCCGGGCGGCGGCCGGCTGTCAGTCTGATTGCGGCCGGCAACCGCGATAAATCCGGCATGAGCATGCGACGCTGTCGGCATGTTACGTCGAACGGAGATGGCCGCGGCCCGGCGGCGCCTCGGGACCGCCGTGGCTGCCGGCGCCCGCCCGGCCGGCCCGGCCGCGGGCACTGACGCGCTGCCGCAGATCGAGCACATCGTGGTGCTGATGATGGAGAACCACTCCTACGACAACTACCTCGGCATGCTGGACCGCGGCGGCGCCGGCTTCACGCTCGGGCCTGATGGCAGGCCGGCGGGGAGAAGGCAGCTGACGGCAGCGACATCGGCTTCTGGACGACGACGGCCACCACCCAGGAGAAGGACGTCCCGACGCAAAGCTGGCACGCCAGCCACGTCCAGTGGGATGAGGGGCGCTGCGACGGCTTCGTCCGCAGCGTCGAGCAGACTCTGCCCGGCCTGGACGCCCGGCAGCCGCTGCGCTACTGGACCGAGCGTGAGCTGCCGTTCTACTACGGCCTGGCCAGGACTTTCCCGCTGGCGACCCGGTGGTTCTCGTCCTGCCTCGGCCCGACGTTCCCGAACCGCCGGTTCCTGGTCGCGGGCACCGCGAACGGCCTGATCGACGACCTGCCGTTCTGCATGATCGACCAGCCGCGGAACGGCACGATCTTCGACCACCTGAGCGCGCACGGCATCAGCTGGGCGAACTACCATCACCTGTCCCGGCTGCGGATCGGCTTCCGGCGGCTGACGCACGCCCGCTGGCTGCAGTACCTGCGGCTGCTGGCCGGCGCCCTGCTCGGCGTCGTCCCGCAGCTGCTGAAGGTAGCCGAGAGCAAGCTGCAGGTGACCGCCGACCTGTATCCGCTGGATTTCCTGCGGTCCGTCAACCACGTGCGGCCGATGGCCGACTTCTGGTCCGCGGCCGCGGCCGGGACGCTTCCGTCGGTGAGCATCGTCGATCCGGACTTCGCCCGCAGTTCCGAGGAGAACCCGCACGACATCGCGGTCGGCGAGCAGTTCGCCGCGCGTGTCATCAGGGCGGTGATGGCCGGCCGGGGCTGGCCGCGCACGCTGCTGATCTGGGTCTACGACGAGCACGGCGGCTACTTCGACCACGTGCCGCCGCCCGCCGCGCCCGCGCCGGATGACGTGCCGGCCCTCAGCCCGCCGGAGCGGTACCCGGTACTGCGGCTGTTCCGCCGTACTCCGCTCGGCCGGCGGATCGCGGTCACGGACGCGGGCCCGCGCACCTATGCGCAGCTCGGCTTCCGGGTCCCGGCCGTCGTCGTCTCCCCGTACGCCCGGCGCGACTACGTCACGGAGCTGGACTACGACCACACCGCGATCCTGCGCCTCATCCAGCGCAAGTGGAACCTGCCGCCGCTGACTGACCGTGACGCGGCTGCCGCCGACCTGCTGGACGCGCTGGACCTCGAGGCGCCGCCTGCCTTCCTCGAGCCGCCGGTGCTTCCCGAGCCCGGCCGGTGACCAGCGGATGGACCCGGAGGCTGAGTTCAACTGCGCTGTCTGGGAGATGGCTTCGCAGAAGCATGTCCGCGAGTATCAGGACCTTCTCGTGCTCGCGAGAGACCAGACATCGCTCACAGAGTCCGAGCAGCTTACCGCTGCAGCGGACTGTAGAAGACCAGGCCGTTGCCCTGGTTGTCATAGACCACGGCGCGGCGCTCGTGTGCGTCGTCGTGAGGGCCCTTGACGATCGCCCCGCCCGCTTCCTCGATCGCCTTAGCCGCGCCGTCGACATCGGCGGTCTTGATGCCGACGACGACCTTTCCTGGCAGCGGGTGATCGACGTCGGTCGCCAGCGCAACCGTGACCGAACCGCCATCGAGAGCTGCGTAATGAGCGCCGTCGCGGAACTTGAGCCCCATTCCCAGCACCTCGCTGTAGAACCGGATGGATTCATCCAGGTCGTCCGTCGACAAGATGATCATCCGCGCGTCGTAGTCCCCCACTGCCGGCTCCTTGAGTCTCGTCCGCCGTAGTTCTGCGGTCTGCCGATGGTTTACCTCTTGACAGTAAGCTTATGGTCAGATGTCGTGGACGCACCACGGTGCGTCAGGAGTTGAAATGAGCACGGCCTCGAAAGTTACGCTCGCGGTCGCCGATGGCGTCGCGATCATCAGCCTCAACCGGCCGGACAAGCACAACGCGGTCGACGACGAGTTGCATGAGGAGTTCGTCGCCACGTGGGCGCAGGTGACGGCCGACCCAGCCGCCCGCGTCGTCCTGCTGCGCGGCGAAGGGCGGTCATTTTGCTCTGGTCGCGACACCGCCGCGCTCGGCCGCGGTCCGTCGCATGACAGTGCCCTGGCGAGCATCAGGGCGCATCAGCAGTTCCGGCAGACGGAGCTCGACACGCCGAAGCCGGTCATCGCGGCACTGCACGGGCACGTGCTGGGCGGCGGCCTCGAGATCGCGCTGGCGGCTGATATCCGGATCGCCGCCACCGATACGCGGCTGGCCTTCCCGGAGATCCGCTACGGCCTGATGACCGACACCGGCGGCGCGCCGCTCGCCACAATGCTCGCCGGGCCGGCCCGCGCGAAGTGGCTGCTGATGACCGGCACGCCGATCGACGCGAATCGCGCGCTGGCCTGGGGCCTGGTCGACGACGTGGTCGCCCTGGAGGAACTCGATGCGGTCGCGGGCGCCCTGGCCGCCGCGATCGCGACGGCACCGCCCGACGCCCTCGCGATGATCAAGCAGACCGTCGACGGCTTCTGGCACGGCGCCGTGCAGGCCGGGATGCGCGCCGAACTGCTCGGCATGGTCGCCCTCTTCGGCGGCCCGGCCTACCGGGCGCGGAAGCCCGGCTGACGTGCCCCGGGTCGGGCTCTACTTTGATCTGCGCAATCCGCCAGCCTGGGAAGTGCCCTGGGCCCAGCACTACGCGCGCGCACTCGAGACGATGGAGCAGGCCGAGGCCCTGGGCGCGAGCGCCCTGTGGCTGACCGAGCATCACTTCTTTGCCGACGGTTACCTGCCCCAGCCGCTGACCATGGCGGCCGCTGTGGCGGCCCGCACCACTCGCGTGCGCATCGGCACCGCGGTGTATCTCCCGTTGCTCCGCAATCCCGTGCAGGTCGCCGAGGAAGCGGCGATCGTGGACATCCTCAGCGGCGGCCGTCTCGACCTCGGCATCGGCGTCGGCTACCAGCCAGCGGAGTTCGCCGCCTTCGGCGCCCGGATGAACCGGCGGTTTGCCGACCTTGAGACGCATGTCGGGGCACTGCGGTCGGCGTGGGCCGGCCCGGTGACGCCGAAGCCGGTCCAGTCACCGCTCCCGTTGTGGGGCGGGTTTTTCGGGCCGCGCGGGGCCCGCCTGGCCGGGCTGGATCTCGGTCTCCTCGCCGCCAAGCCCGACCTGCTCGGTCCCTATCGAGCCGGGCTCACCGAGGCCGGGCATGATCCGGCTCGTGCGCGCCTGCGGGCTCTGTCGCCGGTCATCCTGGCCGATGATCCGGAGGCCGCCTGGCCCCTGATGCGGCCGCATGTCGACTATCAGTGGAACAATTACCGGCCAGCCGGAACCGGCGACCAGGACGTCCCGGTCCGCCGGTTCGACGTGGACCGGTGGGCCCCGTCCCGCGGCGGCAGCCCCTGGTTCGTGCTCACTGACGTCCAGGGTGCGATCACGCACCTCACGTCGATGGCACACGACATCCCGCTCGAGGAGGTCTACTGCTGGGCGACGCTTCCCGGACTGCCTGCCGACCTGGCCAGCCGGCACGTCGAGTTGTTGCTGACGGAGGTGGCCCCCCGCCTGCAGGCAGCAGCGAGGCCGGATTATTACCGAACTGCCGGATGACCCGGTTCGGCTCGCCCTGTACGTCTTTGGCCTGCGGGACAGGCCTGTGCGCAACACCAGGATCACTAGCGATGACGCCGACAAACTGGCCACCCCGGTGGCAGCCACCGCAGCGCAGCGCAGATCTGATGAGCTGGCGGTCGCCTGCCGGTACGTAGTCACTGAGGTACTGAAGCTCGCCGAATACTCCGAGCCCTTCTGGTGGCCGCAGGATGTCGACGCGGCGGCATGGCGAGGAAAACTCCCCAGCTCTTTCGCTCTCGTCGCCCGTCGTACTCGGCGATAGCGGCGCTCGGCGGTCGCGGGCCGGGGCTGGCCGGCACCCTTGCGTCCGTCCGGCTCGCGCCGCCGGCTGACGGCGTGCGCATGGACGAGCACTCTGCCGGCGGCGTCAATCGCCGGACAGCTCATCGAAGTGCTCAGCGGAGCTAAGGCTCAGTCGTCCCTCGGGAGCGGTCTGCCGCCGAGTTCCTCCAGCCAGGCCGACGCCGCCGCGAGATCGGCCCGCCGCAGAGCGCGTCCGGTCAGCGTCGGCGGCTCGTCGTCAAGTGCGCCAGGGGGCGCCTGGCGGCCGGGCGCGGTGCCACCGGGTGTGATGCGATCGGGCACGGTCCGGCTGCCCGCGGTCTTGTCCTGCGCGGTGCGGCTGCCTGCGGCGCCGCTGTTTGCGGTACGGTCGGGCGCGCCGCGACTGATGGCACGGCGATCCGGGCGCCCTCCGGACAGCGCGGCCGCCTTCGGCGCGGCGCGCAGCCGGGGACGGGATGCCGCGCCCTCGGGAGCGGTCAGGCTGAGCGCCAGCGCCGGGCACATGTCGACCGCCTGGCGGGCGTCCTTGCTGAGCCAGAACGGCACCGGGGCGTCCAGGAACGCCGGATAGCCATGCTGGTCGACCTCGATCAGCTCGGGTACAAGGCGAGCGCACAGGCCGTGGCCCTGGCACCGGGTCCAGTCCACGGTCAGCCTGCTCTCGCTGGCGCCAGCCAGCGGCAGCAGTCCCGCGGCAGGCCGGCCGCAGTTCCCGCGGAACAGGTGCTCGGTGATGTCGGCGGTGAAGACGTCCAGCGCCGAGGAGACGAAGTTCGCGGTGCCGTCCGGATGGTGGCAGGCGCCCCGCCCGCGGACGCCGGCCGCGGCGCGGCGCACGGACTCCAGGTCGTCCATCCCCCCGGAGCCCGCCGCCAGGGCCGCGAGCGAGCTGGCCACCGCCGGCAGGCCCTGCTTGCACGGGCCGCACTGACCCGAGGACTGCATAGCCAGGTAGCCGGCCACCCGTGACACCTCGGCGAGCGGGCAGGTGTCTGCGCCGAGCACCAGCACGATGCCCGCGCCGAGCGTACCGCCGCCCGCGGCCAGGGCCGCCCGGCTCACCGGGAGATCGTACGCGGCCGCGGTCGGCAGCCAGCGGCCGTGGTAGCCGCCGACGAGCACGCCTGAGGCCGGGCCGGCGCCGCAGATGTCGAGGATGTGGCCGAGCGGAACGTCCGTCGGCGTCTCGACGACCGCCGGGTGCGCAACCGAGCCGCCGACCGTCAGCAGCACCGTGCCGGGCTCGGCCGGCGCGCCGACCGAGGCGTAGCCGTCGGGGCCGAGCATGGCCAGGACTGCCAGCTGGGCGAAGGTCTCCGCATTCGACAGCAGCGTCGGCAGGCCGCGCACGCCGGCGTCGCTGGCTCTGGCGGCGCCGCCGGACGGGAGGGCCGCCCGGCCATTGATGGCGTTGACCAGCGCGCTGCTCTCGCCGGACACGAACCGCTCCGGGACCGACACCACGCGCACGCTCCTGAACGCGCGATCGGCGGCAACGGCATCAGCGACGGACTGCCCGTGCGGGCCGCCGGCCGCGACCGCCACGATGACCTCGCGAGCGCCGAGCGCCCTGGCTGCAAGCAGCGCGCCGTCGAGGACCAGGTACGGGGAGCGCGCGAGCAGCGTCGTGTCCTTGGCGCTGCCGGGCTCGCCCTCGGTGCCGTTCACGACGATCACAGGATGCCGCTTCCTGGCCAGCACCGAGCGCAGCTTGCGGGCGACGGGGAAGGCCGCGCCGCCGCGGCCGCGCAAGTCGACCTGCTCGCACATGGCGATCAGGTCTGCGGCGCTGAGCTGCGGAGCCAGCCCGAACACCTCGCGGTGTGCCGCGAGGTCAAGCCGCGCGTACCGGTCAAGCCCCGCGGTCAGCCGGGCCTGGCCGACGCGGATGACTGCCTGCGGCTGGGTCACTGGCGGTCCTGGCCGGCCGGATGACCGATCGGGTCGTACCAGGTGGGCGCGGGTCGTGGCGGGGGAAGCGCGCGGGGCGCTCGGGGCGCGCGCATGCCGTACTGTTCCGCCGGATCGTACTGTCCCGTGCCGTACCCGTCGTACTGTGTCGTGCCGTACCCGTCGTACTGTCCCGTGCCGTACTGAGTCAGCGCGTCCTGCTGCGCGATCCCGGGGTAAGGCATCGCGGCCAGGCGGTGACGCGTGCGGGCCCCGCCGGCGCCCGCCGCTGCGGGCACGGCTGCCCGGCCGCGGATCGCGGCGATGTACCGGAAGGTCAGCGCCAGCGCGACGGCGGCGAGGCAGCCGCCGTAGCTCCAGTCGACATAGGGCTTAGCCGAGCGGCCGGCCAGCAGCCCGTGCAGGATCGCCAGCGGCCAGGCGGCGTAGGCCGTGGCGTGCAGGCTGCGCCAGATCCACCGGCCGGCCCGGCCCGCGAACCGGCGCCGCAGGATCCCGGTCACGATGATGACGATGAACAGGTCGGAAGCCAGCGTGCCGAGGCCCATGTAGAACGTGCTGCGCGCCGCCATGAACGGCACGAAACCGTCGGCGAGGCTGGCCCGCCTGGCCATGATCTCGAGCATGATGTGGTTGGCCAGTGCCGAGACCCCGACGAGCGACATGGTGCGGTGCAGCGACTGCGCGAGAATGCGCCGCTCCGGTGACATGACGGCCCGGTCGGTTGCGAGCAGGCCAGCGGCGACTGCGGCGCTCAGCGCGATGAGGGCGAAGACGCCCGAGTAGAACAGCAGGAACTTCGCGACTGCCGCGGCGATCCTGGTCAGCTGGCCCGTGCCGCCGGCGCTGGCGATCTCGACGGCGAGGGCGGGCACGACCAGGCTGAGGGCGGGGACAGCCAGGATGAGCATCGTCTGCTTCCGGCTGCCGCGCCCGGGCTCGCCGAGTGCAGTAATGCGGGGTGCGTGGCGGAAATGCATTCCTAGCTCTACCATTCCTCGTTCCGCAGAACGAACTCGCGACTACGACATTAGGCATAAGGCCATATGCCGATCGCGCTGGCAGCGTTGCCTGCGCATGCACCCCGCTCAATGGACAATGTAGCGGATTCGCTCTATCACGATGCGATAAACAAGGAAAAGACGCAGGGGGAGACGCAGCGCAACGAGAACGGCGGCCGCCAGCCCCCAGGGCTGGCGGCTGCCGCCGCGTGCTGCGCTACTCGTTGCCGAAGGACTGGATCTCGGCGAGCTCGGTCTCCGACAGCTCGCGCGGAGTGTCGCCCTTGGCGACCTTCGCGCGCTGCACCTGCTGGCGGATGCCCTCGACGACCTCCGGGTTGGCGAGGGTCGTCACGTCGCCGACGTCGGCGAAGTTGGACACCGAGGCGATGACCCGGCGCATGATCTTGCCGGACCTCGTCTTGGGCATGTCCGGCACGATCCAGACGTTCTTCGGCCGGGCGATCTTGCCGATCTCTGTCTCGATCGCGGCGACGACCTTGGCCTCCATCCCGTCTGCTTCTACGCCGGGCTTGAGCGAGACGTACATCTCGACCATCCGGCCGCGGATGTCGTCGATGACCGGCACGGCCGCTGCCTCGGCCACCTCCGGCACGGTGAGCGCGGCCGACTCCAGCTCCTTGGTGCCGAGCCGGTGGCCGGCCACGTTGATGACATCGTCGATGCGGCCCAGGATGCGCAGGTAGCCATCCTCGGCCTGCAGCGCGCCGTCTCCGGCGAAGTACGGCCAGTCGTGCCAGTCCTTGCTGTCCGGGTCGGCGTTGTACTTCCGGTAGTACACGTCGAGGAACCGCTCGGGCTGGCCCCAGACCGTCTGCATGATGCCCGGCCAGGGGTTGCGGATGCAGATGTTGCCGGCCTTGCCGCTGCCCATGGGGATCTCGTTGCGGTCCTCGTCGTAGATGACGGGGTAGATGCCGAGTACCCCGGGGCCGCAGCTGCCCGGCTTCATGGGCTGCAGGGCCGGCAGCGTGCTGCCGAGGAAGCCGCCGGTCTCGGTCTGCCACCAGGTGTCGACGATCGCCGCCTCGCCCTTGCCCACGGAGTTGTAGTACCACCGCCAGACCTCGGGCTCGATCGGCTCGCCCACGGTCGTCATGTGCTTGAAGTGGTAGTTGTACTTGGCCGGCTCGTCATGACCGACCTTGCGCAGCATCCGGATCGAGGTCGGCGAGGTGTGGAAGATGTTGACGCCCAGCTTCTCGGCGATGCGCCAGGGGCGGCCGCCGTCGGGGTAGTTCGGCACGCCCTCGTAAATGACGGTGGTCGTGCCGAGCGACAGCGGCCCGTAGACGATGTAGGAGTGGCCGGTGATCCAGCCGATGTCGGCCAGGCACCAGTACACATCGTCGGGGTGGATGTCCTGGTAGTACTTCGAAGTGCCGGCCACGTAGGACATGTAGCCGCCGGTGCTGTGCTGCGCGCCCTTCGGGCGGCCGGTAGTGCCGCTGGTGTACATCAGGAATAGCGGCGCACCGGCGGGCTGGGAAACCGGCTCGACGACCTGCCCCTCGTATTTCGCGATGGCCTCGTCGACGAAGAAGTCGCGGCCGCCGACCATCGGCGTCGGCGACTCCCACTCGCCCGGCTTCCGGCGCCAGACAAGGACCTTGTCCACTTCCTGATCCTGCCGCGCTGCCTCGGCTACTGCCTCGTCGGCCTTGACCTTGTGATCGGCGAGCGAGCCCGCGCGGTAATAGCCGTCCATGGTGATCAGGACGCGGCTGCCGGAGTCGGCGATTCTCGTCCCGCAGGCATTGCCGCTGAACCCGCCGAATACCTGCGAGTGAATGATCCCGAGCCGGGCGCACGCAAGCATTGTCACGATTGCCTCGGGCACCATCGGCATGTGCAGGGTGACCCGGTCGCCGGTCTTCAGCTCGGCGAAATCGCCGAGCAGGGCGGCAAACTCGTTGACCCGGCGCAGCAGCTCGCCGTAGCTGATGCGGACCGTCTCGTCTTCCTCGAGCTCGGGCACCCAGATGATCGCGGTCTTGTCGGGATCGCTCTCGGCGTGCCTGTCCACGCAGTTGTAGCAGGCATTCAGCCTGCCGCCGCCGAACCATTTCCAGAACGGCGCGTCGCTGGTGTCCAGCACGGTGTCCCACGGCTTATCCCAGGTGAGGAGATCCGCGTACTCGGTAAAGCAGTCGGGGAACTTGTCCTCGGTGAACCGCTCGAAGATTGCCGGGTCCTTGGCGTTAGCCTGCTCGACAAACTTCTCTGGCGGGGGGTAATACTCCTCCTCCCGCCAGTGCACGGCGATCTGGGACTCAGAGACCTGTGGTGTCTCCGAATTTTCTGTCATTCCTGTCCTCCATACCGAAGGTGAGTCCGCGCGCGACGGTGCGCGGGCGGTCTGACATTGAGCGGTCTCACCGCGAAACGGGCTTCCTGCGCGAATGGCGCGCAAACGAGGGCTGAGCCATCCATCGGCAGCCTGCCGCAGACAACCTTGTCATGGGCGCCCTCACACGTTACGGGAACCTCAATCGTAACGCCGGGGGACATCAGCGAACAGGCCCGGAGGATGCGGCGCCGCGCAGGTAGCTAACGAGTATCAGTCCTGGCAGGACCGGTTGACATCGTCGCGATCAACGGTATGTTGCTACGCAGTCCAGCACCGGGCCAGCAGGTCAGGGAGGGTTAGACGGGCCGCCCGCCGCGCCGTGACGCGGCCGCTGAGTATGTGAGCGACGGGCCCGAGCCCTGGCTGGGCGGGGGGTTGGATCCGGGAGGGGCCTGGGCACCCAGTAGACAACGGAGGCGATCCCGCTGCCGACGGGACGCGCTCCGGTCCGAAGGGAATTCCCAGGCCCTCTTCCCGTTGCCGTGCAGACGGGGAGCGTGCGCGTGACGGCTAGTGCGCGCGGCAGCTGAGCGGGCGAGAGTCAGTGCGTGACGCGGCTAAGGCGCGGCGGGCAGTGCAAGACAGGGGCCGCTGCCAACGCAGCAGGCCACAGGGCGGTTTTCCGGCGCCTGCAGGGTCAGGCGCTCTTGCGGTGCCTGGTCCGCGGCTCGGGTGCCTCGGGCTCGCGCTGGCCGCGGATGACGGCCAGCCGCTCGGCCAGCACTTCCTCCAGGTCGGCCATGCTCCGGCGCTCCATGAGCATGTCCCAGTGGCTGCGCGGCGGCTTGATCTTCTTGGGCGCGGGCATGTCGCCGGCGGCGGTAACTGCCAGAGCACCGCAAACACGGCATTCCCAGTTGATAGGCAGCTCAGCCTCGGCCGAGAACGGCACCGTGAAGCGGTGCCCCTTCGGGCAGTCGAAGGCCACCTCCTGGCGTGGCGCCAGGTCGGTGTTACGGTCGTTCTCGTAGCTTGTGGCTCCGAGACGCGTGCCGCGAAGTGCTCGCTCCGCCATCTGTAACTGCCTCCCCAGGCGATCAGCCGTCCTACATGACCAACGGTGAGGTCCCGGACAAGATTCCCGGCCAGCGGGTGTTCCAACCGCTTGCTGGCACTCTGATCTGACGAAAATGCCGGCCTAGCCGGCGATCCGGGGCGGCCAGTGCCCTCTGGCGGCGAGCAGATCCCGCAGTGTCTCGGTCTCATCCGTCATGATTCCGTCGACGCCGAGGTCGAGCAGCCGCGTCATCTGCGCCGGGTCATTCACGGTCCAGGCGTGGACCTGGAGCCCTGCGCGGTGGGCGTGCCCGAGGAACTGCCTGGTGGCCATCGAGTACGGGATCTGCGCGCAGCGGACCGAGAGCGCGGCGAATCGCGCTGCCAGCGTGCTGGCCGGCAGCCGGGCCCGGATGGCGCCGATGCCGACCGGGGTCGTGGCGGTGCAGACCGGCCGCGGCAGCAGCCGCCTGACCGCGCTCAGGCGCCGGGCCGAGAACGATGTCAGGCAGACACGGTCCCAGGAGCTGGTCGCCCGCAGCACCTCGACCAGCGGCCCGATGACCGGCTCGTCCTTGACGTCGATGTTGTAGCGGACGCCCGGCCAGGCCGTGATCAGCTCGGCGAGCAGGGGGATCGGCTCGCTGCCGCCGATGCGGGCCGCGGTCACCTGCGCCGTCGTGAGCTCGGCGATCCGGCCGGTGCCGTCGGTGACCCGGTCCAGCGTCCTGTCGTGAAAGGCGACGACGGTCCCGTCGGCGGTCGCGTGCGCGTCGGTTTCCAGGTAGGCGTAGCCGAGCTTCACCGCGTGCTCGAAGGCCCGCCAGGAGTTCTCCGGGAACTGCCCGGACCCGCCCCGATGCGCGAAGGCGAGCGGCGTCGCGTGATCAAGGAAGCCGGCCGGCACGGCCTCAGTATGCACACAGCCGGCCGCTGCGGCCGGCTGGCACCCCGGAGAACCACGACCAGGGCGGGAACGGGGCCGCCGGGCCTAATCCGTCCCGTCAGCATCCGGCCCGCCGGCCCACTCCCGGCGGCGTGCCTCGGCCAGCGCGATGGCAGCGGCCGCCGCGACGTTCAGCGACCCGACCCTGCCGGGCTGGGGGATGTAGGCGATGACGTCGGCCGCGGCCAGAAGGGCGGCTGAGCAGCCGTGATCCTCGTTCCCGACCGCAATGCAGATATCGCCGGCCAGCGGCGCCTCGTGCAGGGGCACGGCCTCGCCCGCCAGCTCGACGGCGACGACGAGGTAGCCCGCGGCCCTCGCCGCCTCCGCGCCTGCGGCTCCGGTCGCGGCCTGCTCGAAGGTCAGCAGCCGGTCGGTGCCGAGCGCGGTCTTGCGCGCGGACGGATGACCGGGCTGGGCGGTGTCACCGCACAGCCAGACCTGGCTCACTCCGAACGCCGCGGCCGACCGGATGATCGAGCCCACGTTGAAGGGCTGGCCGACGCCGTCCAGCAGCAGGCCGAGCCTGGCGCTGCTGCGCCGCCGCCAGTCCCGGTTGAGGCGCTTCACCTCGGTAATGCCGAGCTGGCGCGGGCTCATCGGCGGACCTCCAGTACCCGGTAGCCGGCCCGCGCGGCGGCGCGCGATGCGCTGAACCCCTCGCCCGCCAGCCATCGCTGCAATGAGTCGGATCCGAGGTTCCGCTGCACCACCAGGTAGGCGGCGCCGCCGGGGGCCAGGCGGCCGAGCCAGCCGGTCAGCAGGGCGTGCAGCGCCTTCTTGCCGATCCTGATGGGCGGGTTCGACCAGATCAGCTGGTAGGTGGCCGGCAGGTGCGGGTCGTCGGCCGGGCGGCAGTGCACGTTCGCGAGCCTGGCCGATGCCGCGTTCTCCCGGCACAGGTCGAGCGCGCGCTGATTCACGTCGACGGCCCAGACCTGCGCGCCTGGCGCCCGCCAGCCCAGCACCAGCGCGAGCGGGCCGTAGCCGCAGCCCAGGTCGAGCAGGTCGCCGGAGGCCGGCGGAAGCGGCGCGGTCTCCAGCAGCAGCCGCGTGCCAGGATCGAGGCGCGCGGGGGAGAAGACGCCCGCGTCTGTCGCCAGCGTCAGGTGAATGTCCGGCAGCACGACCTGCACCGTGCCCGGCCGGTGCTCGGCGGCGGGCTGCTCAGCGAAGTACTGGCTGCTGCTCACTGGCCGCGGTCCCGGCCAGCGCCGGCTCGATGTAAGCGCGGCTGACCCAGCGCTCGACGATGAACGTCAGCACCGGGATGGTCCCGGCCGCGAGCACGATGATCGTGCCGGGGCTGGCGACCTTCATCCGCACCGCCCTGGTCATCGCGAAGGCGATCACGATGTAGACGATGTACAGGATCCCGTGCAGCGTGCCGACGATGTCCACCGGCACGTCGTCGTGCGCCCAGACCTGCAGCGGGATGCAGATGAAGACCAGGATGCACAGCATCGTGCCGGTCACGTACGCCATCGTGCGGTAGGCGCGCACCACCAGCCGGATCAGTTGCGGGCTCACCCGGACCTCCTCATCGTTCTCGGCGCTGGTCTCGTCAGTGCTGGTCCCGTCAGCGAGCCGCGGGCCGGCGGTTCAGCTTGGCCAGATAGGCGTTATAGGCGGCAAGCTCGGGATCGTCGTCGGCCTCGCCGTCATGGCCGGACGGGGAGTGCGCCGCTCCCGGCAGTGCCAGCTCGGCTGACTCCGGTGCGCCGGCCGCCGCCTGCCCGGCCGCACCGCCCGGCCTGCGGTACTCGTCGATGATCGTCTTGGCCCAGAAGACCACGCCGAAGATCGTGAAGATCGGCCACTCGAAGGTATATGCCCAGCTCAGAGCGTTGCCGCCCTCGGCCCGGTGGAACTGCCAGTCGCCGAGCCAGAGCATGCCCCAGGCGGCGAACACGGCGAATGCGTGCCACGCCAGCCAGCGCGGGGTGATCAGGAAGAACCACCGCGGGCGTGACTGAGCGCTGGACATGCTACGAGGGTAGCGCTACTACACGCTGTAGGCGCATCGCGGCCGCCCGGTCAGCGCGTTATCCGCCACACCTGAGTGGTGCCGCTGTCGCCGGGCGCCAGCTCGACGGTGGTCACGGTGGTGCCGACGCAGTCGTAGCCGAGCTTGGCCGGGACCCGGCCGCTGGCCAGGTTCAGGATGTCGTGGTGAATCTCCACCCGGTCGATGCCCGGCAGCGCGAGGGCTGCCTCGGTCAGCGCGGCCGCGGCAGCGGTCGCCAGGCCGCGGCCGGTGAAGCCCGGATGCACCCAGTAGCCGATCTCCAGGCCGCCGTCGCCGATCCTCGCCATCAGCCCGGCGCTCCCGGCTGGCTCGCCGCCGGCCAGGATCAGGTACTGGAATGCCGAGCCGTCGGCCCAGCTGTCCTCGCAGCGCTGCACGTATGCGCGCGCATCGCCGGGGCCGTAGCTCGCGGTGGCCCACGGCATCCACGGCGCCAGGTGCTCAAGCGACTCCCGGACCAGCCGGCAGGCCAGCTCGGCGTCGGCTGCCCGCCAGCGGCGCAGCTCGGCGACGCCGTGGCTGATGTACTCGGGCGGGGTGTCCACCGGCCGATCATGACCGGCGCGGGCGGACCGCGCAACGGTATTCCGCGCCGGCGACGCTGAGCGCCGCCGGTGCCTTCCAGCGCGTCACCGTGCCGGCACTCAGGGAGACCGGCCATAATCGGACCCATGTCTCTCGCTGATTGGCTTTCAGGCCGCAAGTCTCACGCGGCCCGCCTGCCGGAGGGGATCGACGAGCTGCGCGGCCCGGCTAAGGGCGTCATCGTGCTGCCAAGGCACCTGGCCTTCCCCGGCATGCGGGAATGCGATATCACCGACGACACCACCAGGCGCAGCATGTACGGCATCGTGCTGACCCAGGGGCAGCGCAATGACGTCGCCAGGTTCCTCAACCCGGACCTGCTGCGGGCCGACTGGCCGCTGATCTGCGATGCGCTCGACCCCAAGCTGCGCGGTGCCTGCGAGCGCCGGTTCGAGCTGAACGGCCAGGCCGCAGCCGGGGTGTAACCGGGGTCAGCGCCCGGGTGTGCCTCGCTGCGGGGCATTATGGACGGTAAGGCCCCGCTGGCCACTGCTGTGATCGGGAAATAAATCCCCCGTGCCGGGCATTGGGGCGATGGCTTGCTCCGTGCCGGGGATCGCCTGGCGGCGGATTCACTTCTGCGACGCCCAGTCACCCGAATCCTGGAGGCCCAGTGTCTGATGCCAGCGCCGCGACCGCGGCTCAGCAGCATCCGGCCAGCGCTGCGGGCCGCCCTGAGCCGGTCCAGCGCGGCAACAAGTGGTGGACGCTGGTCGCGGTCTGCCTCGGCACCTTCATGCTGCTGCTCGACATCACGATCGTGAACGTGGCGCTGCCGGATATTCAGCACGCGCTGCACTCGAGCTTTTCTGATCTGCAGTGGATCGTCGACGCCTACGCCCTCACGCTGGCCGCGTTCCTGCTGACAGCCGGCAGCCTGGCCGACATGTACGGGCGCCGCCTGCTGTACCTGGTCGGCCTCGTGGTCTTCACGGCGTCCTCGGTGCTGTGCGGCTTCTCGGTGAGCACCCTCATGCTGGTGATCTGCCGCGGGCTGCAGGGCGTTGGCGGCGCCATCATGTTCGCGGTCTCGCTGGCGCTGCTGGCCGACGCGTTCCGCGGGAAGGACCGCGGCCTGGCGTTCGGCGTCTGGGGCGCCATCACCGGCCTGGCGGTGGCTATCGGCCCCCTGCTCGGCGGCATCCTGACCTCCGGCATCTCGTGGCGGTGGATCTTCTTCGTCAACGCGCCGATCGGCGTCGCGGCGCTGGTGATCACGGCCATGCGGGTCGCGGAGTCGCGGCAGCAGAAGGCCAGCAGGCCCGACTGGGTGGGCTTCGTCCTGTTCACTGCCGCGCTCGCCAGCCTGATCTACGCGCTGATCGAGTCCAGCCAGAAGTCCTTCACCGACAGCGTGGTGCTGGGCTGCTTCGCCGCCGCCGGGGTGCTGCTGATCGCCTTCGTGCTGCTCGAGGGCCGCATCGCGCACCCGATGTTCGACCTCAGCCTGTTCCGGCTGCCGACTTTCAGCGGCGGCCTGATCGCCGCCGTGGGGATCAGCGCCTCGATCTTCTCGATCCTGCTGTACCTCGTTCTGTACCTGCAGGACATCCTCGGGTACTCCGCCCTCGCGACCGGAGTGCGGCTGACGGTGATTTCCGGCGGCATCCTGATCACGGCGACTATCGCCGGCCGGATCTCCTCCCGGGTACCTGTCCGGCTGCTGATCGGGCCGGGCCTCGTCCTGATCGGCGTCGGACTGCTGCTGATGCGCGGTCTGGACGCGACGTCCAGCTGGACGCACCTGATTCCCGGCATGATCGTCAGCGGCCTGGCCATCGGCATGGTGAACCCGCCGCTCGCCTCGACGGCCGTCGGAGTGGTCGCTCCGCAGCGGGCCGGGATGGCGTCCGGGATCAACTCGACGTTCCGGCAGGTAGGCATCGCGACCGGTATCGCGCTGCTGGGATCCCTGTTCGCCAGCAAGGTCACGGCGGACGTCACGGCGGGTGCGGCCCGGCTGCCGGGCCTCAGCGGCAAGGGCGCTCAGATCGCGTCGGCGGTGAAATCCGGGCAGGCAGGCAAGGTCATCGCCAGCCTCCCTGCCCAGGCGCGCCCGGCGGTCGGCCTGCTGACCAGGTCGGCCTTCACCGCCGGGCTGAACCAGATCCTCCTGGTGGCGGCGATTATCGCGCTGGCCTCCGGCGTGCTGTCCCTGGCGCTGATCCGGACCAGGGACTTCGCGCACCAGCAGGCCGCGGGCGCGCAGGGCCCGGACGGCCAGGGCGCTGGCGCCCAGGGTCCGGCCGGCCAGCGTCCGGCCGGCCAGGAAGCAGACGCGCCGCAGGCGGCGGCCGCAGCCGCCGACGGGCAGGCTGCCGGTGATCAGGGCGCAGGCCCGCAGGGCCCCGACTGGCAGGGCACCGACGGGCAGGAGGGCGCCCGGCCGCACGGCGCCCACGCGGCCGGCCGTGGTGCGCACGAGCGGGGCATGCACGAGCGGGGCACGCACGAGCGCGACGACCTGGAGCAGCCGGCGCATCACTACGGGCTGCACCACCGTGGCGCGCACGAGCAGGACGGCCCGGCATCCTGAGATCACCTGTCGTGGTGAGTTGTCAGTAAATACCGCTGAAAACTCTCCACGGCAAGTGATCTTGAGGGGATCAGCAGGGGCACGACGCGCGCAGCCGCTGGTGATGCCTACAGTTACCGCATGCGCAAGTACGTCATCATGGGCGTTCAGGGCAGCGGCAAGGGCACCCAGAGTGCGATGCTGGCCGGCGACCTGGATCTGGTCCACATCGCCGTCGGGGACATCTTCCGGTGGAATGTGCAGAACCACACCAAGCTCGGCGCCCAGGTCCGCCGCACGATGGCATCTGGCGAGCTGGTGAGCGACGACCTGGTGGAGGGGGTCGTCAAGGACCGGCTGGCCGACCATGACTGGAACTACGGCTTCATCATCGACGGCTTCCCCCGCAACCAGCGCCAGGCTGAGTTCTTCCTGGAGAGCTACGACATCGACGGGGTCATCCACCTCGACCTGCCCGACAGCGAGGTGCGCCGCCGGGTCATGGCCCGCCGGCACTGCGACGGCTGCGGCATGGACTACAACCTGATCGATTCCAGCCCGCGCGAGGAAGGCAAGTGCGACGTCTGCGGGGGGAAGCTCGTCCAGCGCGAGGACGATACCGAGGAGGCGCTCGCCGTCCGGCTCCGCGAGTACCACGAGAAGACCAACCCGGTACTCGACATCTTCCGGCGCAAGGAGTACGTCGTCACGATCGACGCCCGCCCGGAGAAGTTCGAGGTCCAGCAGGCCATCAGGACGGCCCTGAAGCTGCCCCCGTTCCGCGGCTAGCGCATGCGGGTAGTCGCGGCGCCCGACTCATTCAAGGGCAGCATCAGCGCGGCTGCGGCCGCCGCCGCCATCGCATCCGGCTGGCGGCAGGTCTGTCCCGCTGACGAAGTGATCGAGCTGCCGCTGGCGGATGGCGGCGAGGGCACGGCAGCCGTGCTGGCCGCGGCAGTCCCCGCCAGCCGCTGGCACGCCGTGCAGGTCAGCGGGCCGGGCGATGCGCAGGTCATGGCCGGCTGGCTTGAGCTGGACGGGAACGTGGCCGTCGTCGAGCTCGCCACTGCGGCCGGCCTGCCGCTTCTGCGGGAGCTGCGGCCGCTGGCAGCACACTCCCGTGGCGTCGGCGAGCTCATCGGCAGCGCCCTGGACGGCGGCATGAGCCGGGTCGTCATCGCGCTCGGCGGATCGGCATGCACCGACGGGGGAGCGGGCGCGCTCAGCGCCCTGGGCGCGCGCTTCCTCGACGCCTCCGGTGCCTGCCTGCCGCCCGGCGGCGGGGCGCTCAGCCGCCTGGCGGCCGTGGACGTGACAGCTCTGCGACCGCCGCCGCCCGGCGGTGTGAGCTGCCTGACCGACGTCCGCGCGCCGCTGCTCGGGCCGTCCGGGGCTGCGGCCGTGTTCGGGCCGCAGAAGGGCGCCACCGCCGGTGACGTCGCCGTACTGGACGCCGGACTCGCCATGCTGGCCAGCCTGCTCGGCGGTGACCCGGCGCAGCCGGGCGCGGGCGCGGCCGGCGGCTGCGGCTACGGGCTGGCCGCGGCGTGGGGCGCCGAGCTGCTGCCCGGCGCGGCCGAGCTAGCCGTGATCGCCGGGCTCCCGGAGGCCCTGGCGGGCGCCGGACTGGTCATTACCGGCGAGGGTCAGTACGACGTGACCTCGGAGACCGGAAAGGTCGTCGGCGCGGTGCGGGCCCTCGCGGGAGACGTGCCGGTCGCCGTCATTGCCGGGCGGGTCGCCGCGGCGCCGCCGCCGGGCGTCCGGGCGGTCGAGCTGGCCGCGCTCGCCGGCGGGACGCAGGCCGCGATGACCGAGCCCGGCCGCTGGCTGGCCGAGGCCGGGGCGCTGCTGGCCGTGGCCGGGACAGGGTGGTCAGAGGATGAAGGGGATCAGCATCTTCGTTGACTGCCTGTACTCGGGGTAGGCGCGGGGGAACAGCTTGACCATGTTGCGTTCCTCCACAGCCGCGCTGTAAATGAAGTACGCGCCCAGTACCACCACCGCGACCAGCCAGTAGATGCTCACCGCGATCGTCGTGCCGATCGCGGCGAGGAGTATGCCGGTGTAAATCGGGTGGCGGATTTCCCCGTACGGGCCCGAGGTGACCAGCTCAGGGTCGGCCTTCGTGGACATCGGCATTCCCCAGTTCCGGCCCAGGTAGATCCGGGCCCAGACCGCCAGCGCCAGTCCGCAGAAGAAGACGGCCAGGCCAATGCCCCACAGCACCGGATCATGCGTGTCCGCGTGCTGCTTGAAAGCCCTCAGCCTCAGCAGCAGCAGGAAGAGCAGGATCAGTACCACCCGGACGCCGGCGAATCGCATCCAGCGGCTCTGTCCGGGCTTGGCACCGGCAGCCGACACCAGCCAGTAGATCCAGAAGGCGAGCCAGCCGATGCCGACCACAATGTCAACTGCGCGCATAGACCAACCTCCAACGGCGCTACGTTCTTCATACACCGTCGCGGAGCGGCCGGACGCCAGCACCCGGCGGGCTGAGCATCGTGCCGGGTCGCCCGATAGCCTGGCGGGGTGCGGGAGATCGTGGTGTTCGGCGGCAGCGCGCATCCGGCCCTGTCGGCGGAGATATGCGCGGATCTCGGCGTTCCGCTGCGCCCGGTGCGGCTGAGCCGGTTCGCCAACGACTGCCTTGAGGTCCAGCTCCAGGCGAACTGCCGGGAGCGCGACGTCTTCGTCATCCAGCCGCTCGGGCCGCCCGTGCAGGAGAATCTGGTCGAGCTGCTGCTGATGCTCGATGCCGCGCGCGGTGCCTCGGCTGCGCGGGTGACCGCTGTCATCCCGTACTACGCCTATGCGCGGTCCGACAAGAAGTCGATGCCGCGCATTTCCATCGGCGGCCGGATGGTCGCCGACCTGCTGGCCACCGCGGGCGCCAGCCGGGTCCTGGCGATGACGCTGCACTCGCCTCAGGTGCACGGCTTCTTCTCGATCCCGGTCGACCACCTGCATGCGCTGCGCGAGTTCGCCAATCACTTCAGCGCGCTGGACCTGTCCAACGCGGTCGTCGTGTCACCCGACCTCGGCAACGCGAAGAACGCCGCCGCCCTCGCCCGGCTCTTGCAGCTGCCGGTCGCAGCCGGCGCGAAGGAGCGCTACAGCGACGAGAAGGTGACTATCACCTCGATCATCGGTGACGTCGAGGGCCGGGACGTGATCGTGCTGGACGACGAGATCGCCCGCGGTACAACCATCATCGAGCTGCTGGACCGGCTGCGGGACCGCGACGCGCGATCCGTGCGCATCGCCTGTACTCACGGGCTGTTCAGCGACGGCGCACTCAAGCGCATCGCCGCGCAGCCGCTGGTGCGGGAGATCGTCTGCACCAACACCCTGCCAGCCGACGAGAACGCCGAGGGCACCGGCCTGCACGTTATCTCGGTTGCCTCCGCCCTGGCCGAGGCCATCAGGCGCATTCACGAGGGCGAGTCGGTCAGCGCGCTGTTCGGCGCCAGCTGAGCCGGCCGCGCGGCGGCCCAGGCGGCGACCTGACTGCGCGAGGTGAAACCGAGCTTGCCCAGGATGTTCGCGACGTGCCTGGCCGCCGTTGCCGGGCTGATGAACAGCTGCCGTGCGATGTCCCGGTTGCTCAGCCCGGCGGCTAGCAGCGCAACGACCTCCTGCTCCCGGACCGTGAGGGCGCTGGCCGGACCGGATGCGGGCGGCGGCGTGCCGCCCGCAGCGTGCACGGCCGGGTCACGCGACGGTGCCGTGCCCTGTGACAGAGCCGTGCCATCCGATGGCGCGGTGCCGTGGGACAGGCCCGTGCCGTGGGCCAGGACGGTGCCGTGGGGCAGGACCGGCCCTGGCGGTCCAGCCGGGACGAAGGCGGCGTGCGGCAGCAGGCAGCTGCCGTTGCCCTCCTCGCCGAGCGCCAGCCGGACGGCGTCGTCCGGGGTCAGCGCGACCCCCTCCGCCCAGAGCCGAGCCACGGCATGCTCGCCCAGTGGTGCGGCCGCATCCAGGAAGTGCTGGGTCCGGGCGCCCGGCATTGGCGGCAGGTGCGCCTGGTCGCGCAGCGCCGTCACCGCGCCCGCCAGCTGGACGCTGACTGCTGGCTTGCCTTCCATCACCGCCAGCCGAGCCAGCACCTCCAGGCCTCGGGCCAGCCCGATCCGGCTGCCTGAGGCGTAACTGAGCCGGAGGCTCTCGGTGAGATGCAGCCGCGCCGAGGTCAGGTCCCACTGCTCGATCGCGATGCGGCCGAGGCCTGCCAGCGACCGGGCGATCTCGGGCCGAGCGTCGATCTCGCGCAGATACGAGAGCGCCTCGAGGTAGTAGTCCCGCGCGGTCCCGAACTCGCCGAGCAGGCGGGCGAGGTCACCCAGCCCGAGCAGTGCCCGTGCTGACCCCCACAGCTGCTCGATGGCGCGCGTGATCGCCAGTGCTTCCGCACCGCGCTGCTCAGCCTCGCGCAGGTTGCCGCGGGCGGCGGCGACAGCGGCCAGGGTGCCGAGCGCGTAGCCCTCGTTCCAGCGGTCACCGGCTGACTGCGCCACCTTGAGCGCCTCGTCAGCCCGTGCTGCCGCGTCGTCGAGATGCCCAGAGTGCAGCGCGATCTCGGTAAGCAGGTTGAGGGCGGCTGCGACCCAGAACTCCTCGCCGGATGCCCAGCACAGCTCAAGCCCGGCGAGTGCCAGCTCCTCGGCCTGCGACGAGCCGGCCGCCATCAGAAACTGTGCGAGGCTGGCGAGAGCCGGCCCCGCACGGCATCCGGCACCCGCTCGCTGCCCGCAAGGAACTTCTCGATCCAGTCCGCGCCCTCGGCGAAGGCGCCGCGCACGATCAGCACCGGCCGCATGGCGGTGCAGATGCGCAGACCGGTCTCCGCGTCGCCGTCGGCCAGGCAGGCGCTCAGCACCTCGTTCAGGTTGGCGGTCTCCAGGTCGAACCGCCGGAATACATCAACTCGGGCCGACCACGGTGCGGGCAGAATCGCCATGCCGATAGCCGCAAGGCGCTCTGTCTCGCGCAGCGTGTATGCGCGCCGACGTCGCTCCATGGTGGCGGTCTCGCCCGCGATGGCCAGGCAGCCCGCCGCGTACTCGCGCACGGTCTCCAGCAGCCGGTACCGGGATTGCCCGAGCGCCTCAGGCTCGACTTCCACCAGCGACTTGTCGGCGAGCGTGGTCAGCAGGTCCACGATGTCCGCGGAAGGCAGCGTGTCGTCGGCGCAGATCTCCTCCACCATCTCCAGCGACCAGCCCGCAAATGCCGACAGCCGCCGCAGCAGGATCTGCTCCTGGCCCGACAGCAGGTCGAAGCTCCAGTCGAAGGTCGCGCGCAGCGTCTGCTGGCGGGCGGGCACACTGCGGTCAGCGCTGGTCAGCAAGCTGAGCCGATGGTCAAGTCGGGCGGCGATCTGATCGACCGACAGCACCCGCACCCAGGCGGCCGCGAGCTCGATCGCGAGCGGCAGCCCGTCCAGAGCGCGGCAGATGGCGGCAACGGCGCCGATGTTGGCGGGCCCGAGCGCGAAACCCGGTGCCGCAGCAGACGCGCGGGCAGCGAACAGCCGGATCGCGTCGCAGTCCCGTATCTCCGCCAGCGAGCCCGTGTCGTCAGACGGCAGCGTCAGCGGCGGGACCTGCCAGATCGCCTCGGCCGCGACGCGCATCGGCTCGCGGCTGGTGGCGATGACCTGCAGCCCCGGCGAGCGGGCCAGCAGCTGCTGGCAGAGCGCGGCACAGGCGCTGACCAGGTGCTCGCAGTTGTCGAGTACGAGAATGGCGCGGCGGTGCCTGAGCCAGTCGGACAGCGTGTCGAGCAGCGGCCGTCCCGGCTCCTCATGCACGCCGACCGCCGCAGCGACCCGGGCCGGGACATGCTCGGGCTGGTTCAGCTCGCCTAGCTCGACAAACCAGGCGCCGTCGGGGAAGTCGGCGGCCACTGCCGCGAGCAGCCTTAAGGCCAGCCTGGTCTTGCCAATGCCACCGACGCCGCACAGCGTGACAGCGCGCATGACGTGCATGAGTTCGCGCAGCTCACCGACCTCGGAGATGCGGCCGACGAAACTGCTGAACTCTTCCGGCCGATAGGCAAGGTCACGCATGGGCTCTTCGATCGACGCGCGGATCCGGGCAGCGCGCGTCAGGTGACGCAGTCGCCAGTGTCCACCATAACTCCCGAGGCGGCGAATACTGGCCATTCGTCCATAGTTGACCGAATGCGTGCTCGTTAGCCCTGCAGACGCGCGATACCGCGTGCAATCGTTCGCATGGCCACCGAGATCGTGTTGGTGGCGGCCGGCGCGGGAGTGGCGAGGGCTGGTCCAGAAGCGGATGCAGCCGGTCCGGCGACTGGTCCGGTAGCGGGTGCTGCGACTGCTGGCACGGCCGGGAACAGTGCGAAGGCGGCGGCGAGCGCAGCGGCGACGAGGACCTCGGTACCGCGGGCCAGCACGCGGCGCCGCCTGGACCGTCCCGTCCGGCCCGCCCGCCAGTCCGGGTGCCCGGCGAGCCAGTCCGGATCGCCCGCCAGCCAGTCCGCGCTGAACTCCTCTGTGTCGTCCGGCTGCGGATCCGGCGGCCGGACTGTGGCCCGGAGCGCCGGACCGGGATCGCGTGGTACCGGGTTGGGCGAGTGCGGTCCGGGCGACACGACCCATTGCGGCGGGGCCCCGTGCGATACAGCCTTTCGTGCCTGCTCGAGCGCACGCATTGCCGCCGTCCAGTCGGGCACTCTGGCCGCGGGCAGCGTCCTCACGACCGGCGGGGTGCCGGACGCAACACCAGCCGGCGGCGCGAGCAGCAGGACTGAGTCAGCCTCAACGGGCGCTGGCAGCAGGACCGAGTCAGCCGGAACGGGCACTGGCAGCAGGACCGAGTCAGATGGAACGGGCGCTGGCAGCAGCCGGGCGGCGCTGAGCGGGGCCAGCGGCATGCAGCCTGGCTGCGGCGGTGAGGCCAGGTGCACGGCAGGCCCGGCTGATCGGTGCCGCCCGGTGTAGGCGGAACCGCGGCGAGACTGGCTGGCCAGCGTCTGTGCCCTCACGGTGACCAGATCGGCGCTGCCCGGCCGGTTGTTACGCGCGGCCCTGCAGGTGCCGGATGCGGTCGCGATGTCCGCGACAGCCTGAAGCGCCACGGGATCTGCTGAGCCCTGCAGAGCTCGCGGCCAGCCAGGCGTCTGCGGTGCCATCCGTGGTGCGTTTGCTGTCGCTATTGCGGCACCAAACGCACCACGGACCGCCGGCACATCGGGGGCGACGCGCCCCTTCAGCTGGCCCGGCCCGTTACGCCCGATCAGCTGGCCCGGCCGGTTACGCCCGACTCCAGGTCGAGCAGGAACCGCTTGCGGTCGAGGCCGCCGCCGTAGCCGGTCAGGCTGCCGTCCGAGCCGATGACGCGGTGGCACGGGATGACCAGCGCGATGGGGTTCTTGCCGTTGGCCAGGCCAACTGCCCGGATGGCAGCGGCGTTGCCGATCTTTGCCGCGAGCTGTCCGTAGGTCCAGGTCTGGCCGTACGGGATGGTCTGCAGCGCTGCCCAGACCCGCTGCTGGAACTGCGTGCCCGCGGGAGCAAGCGGCAGGTCAAACGCGGTCAGCTGGCCGGCGAAATAGGCCGCGAGCTGGCGCGCGGCCGCGGCAAAGGGCTCGTCCTCGGGCTCGCCGGGAATGCCGAACGTGACGGCGTCCGGGCGGTGCCGCTGCGCATCCATGTACAGACCGGTGACCCGGCCGGCCTGCGCCACAAGGGTCAAGGGCCCGATCGGGCTCGGCAGCGTGACGTGGGTCCGCTCCGGCGCAAGCGTCGCCGTAGTGCTGGTGCTGGCGCTGGCGCTGGTGCTGGTGGTGCTCATCTGTGCCTCCTTAGCTGGCTGAACTCATCCGGACCGGACCACGGCAAGTGCGTGGTCGTCGCCCGGCATGCGGTTGATGTCGTGCTCTCCGGTCGCCCACAGGTACTGCACCGCGTAGGAGCGCCATGGCCGCCAGGCGGTCGCGCGGCTGACCAGCGTCGCGGGCTTATCAGGCAGGCCGAGCTCGCGGGCGGCCGAGCGCACGCCGAGGTCCGATGCCGGGAAGGCGTCGGGATCACCGAGCGCCCGCATTGCGATCGTCTCGACGGTCCAGGGGCCGACACCCGGCAGCGCCGCCAGGCACTCCCTGGCCTCATGCCAGTCGCCCCCGACGCTGAGATCGATCCGTCCCGTTGCCAGCTCTGCGGCCATGGTCGCGAACGACTGCCGTCGCGAGCGCGGCATGGCCAGGTGCTCCGGGTCAGCCGCGGCCAGCACGTCGGGCGCCGGGAACAGCCGGCTGAGGCCGCCGCCCGGATCCTCCACCTGCTCGCCGTAGACGGCCGCGAGCCTGCCTGCGTGCGTCCGGGCGGCTGCCGTCGAGACCTGCTGGCCGAGCACCGCGCGGAGCGCAAACTCGTCCGGGTCGACGGTGCGCGGCACCCGCCGCCCCGGCGCCTTGCGCACAAGCGGTGCGAGGACCTCGTCCGCGGACAGCAGGTCGCCGGTCGCCACCGGGTCGGCGTCCAGGTCGAGCAGGCGGCGGCAGCGGCTGATCGCGCTGGCCAGGTCCCGCAGGTCGGTGAGGGCCAGCTGGCAGCTGACGTGATCGGGTCCGGGGCGAAGCGCCACGATGCCGTGCCCGTGCGGCAGCCGCAGCGTGCGACGGTAGGCGCCGTGCCGCCACTCCTCGACGCCGGGCACGGCAGTCGCAGCCAGATGGCCGAACAGGCTGTCCGGCTGCAGCGGCGCCCGGAACGGGAGCCGGAGTGACAGCGAGCCAGCCGCGAGCGGGCGCCCCCGGCTGGCCCGCTCGCGCAGCTGGCTCGGCGACAGCGCGAACACCTCGCGGACGGTGTCGTTGAAGGTCCTGATGCTGGCGAACCCGGCCGCGAAGGCCACGTCCCCCATCGGCAGCGCAGTCGTCTCGATCAGCAGCCTGGCCGTCTGCGCGCGCTGCGCCCTGGCGATCGCCAGTGGCCCGGCCCCCAGCTCTGCCAGCAGCTGACGCTCAACCTGACGGACGCTGTAACCGAGCCTGCCGGCCAGCGCTGGCACTCCGCCGCTGTCCATCACTCCGTCCGCGATGAGCCTCATTGCCCGCGCCACCACGTCGGCCCGCACATCCCACTCTGGCGAGCCCGGGCTGGCATCCGGCCTGCAGCGCTTGCAGGCCCTGAAGCCGGCCTGCTGCGCCGCGGCAGCGCTGGGGAAAAAGCGCATGTGCTCCGGCTTGGGCGGCACTACCGGGCAGCTCGGCCGGCAGTAGATGCCGGTGGTGACCACCGCGGTGAAGAACCAGCCGTCGAACCGCGCGTCCTTTGACTGAACGGCGCGGATGCAGCGGTCACGGTCGGCGTGAATACGGTCCTCGGTCATGACCTCAGCATCGACTACAGGGCAGGCCATGGCTAGCGAATTTCCGACACGGTAGCGGCGCAGCGGCACGTCCGGAGGGTGGCGTCGCAAATCCGCTAGTCCGAGCCCGTTCGGGGGACAGCCCGATTTGCTAACGTCCGCAGGGTCGCCCGCGAGCCGCGTTAGTCAACCTGAGTTGACTTTGCATTCTCATGGTGCGCCCGGAACCGGTAATATCATCTGATACCGCCAGTTCAAGTGCGCTGAAGCGAATGAAAAGTCGCCGGCTGTACGCGCAGCACGTCGCCGACGATGGTCACTGCGTATATCAGCAGTTCAGCAGCATAGTGTCGGAAAATCGCTAGCGTTATCTGACTTTCCGCTGGTAGCAGGCACAATATTGGCCTCTGGCGGCCGCCTGGCCGCCTGGCTAGCCGTCGAGGTCCAGATACAGGCAGAAGGGGTGCCCGGCCGGATCGAGCAGCACCCGGACATCGTCCTGCGGCTGGAAGTCCGACAGCCTCGCCCCGAGCGCGAGGGCATCGGCGACCGACGAGTCCAGGTCATCGACGGCGATGTCCAGGTGCATCATCTGCCGCTGCCTGGCCGCCTCGGCAGGCCAGGTAGGCGGCTCGTAGCCCGGCGAGTCATGGAAGGCCAGATACGACGACGTGCCGGGGACCTGCATAGCCGCGCCGCCCGGGTCGACCGGCTCGGCGATCGGCCAGCCGAGCAGAGTCGAGTAGAACTGTGCCAGGGCCAGCCCGTCGGGTGCCTCAAGCACGACGCCCCACCAGTCGGTCTTTGTCCGTCCGCGCATCCGCCCATGATGGCATCCGGTGCCGGCTGCCGGGGCCCGCCGACGACAGATCACGCGGATCCGGGAGTGTCAATCTATTTTCGTGTTCGGCAAAGTTGCGCGACACGAAAGTTAGGATATTCTTGGCGCCGTGACCACGCACCAGCCAGCGACCGCCGCCGCGGAGCAGCTCGCTCGGCAGCAGCCGTTCCCGCGGGCGGAGGAGGTCTCCGGGCTGCGCGAGCGCAAGAAGGTCGCCACCCGGCAGGCGCTGGGAGAAGCGGCGATGCGGCTCGCCGTCGAGCGCGGCCTCGACAAGGTCCTGGTCGACGACATCGCCGACGCGGCCGGCGTGTCCGCGCGGACGTTCAACAACTACTTCGCCAGCAAGTATGAGGCCATCTGCGCGCTGCAGCAGGACCGGGCGATGCGGATCGGCGACGAGCTGCGGGCCCGTCCCGCGGGCGAGCCGCTCTGGGATTCGGTGACGCAGGCTGTTCTGTCGCAGTTCGACCCGGCGAACCGGGCACCGGACAAGGACTGGATGGACCGCATCCGGCTGGTCGTGACCAGCCCCCCGCTGGCCGGCGAGTACCACCGGGTCCAGGGCCTCGCGCAGTACCACCTGGCTGAGGTGATCGCCGAGCGGATGTCGGTCAGCCTGGAGACGGACATGTTCCCGCGGATCATGGCGGGCGCCGTACTCGGAGCGATGCAGGCGGCCATGGAGCGCTGGCTGCGCTCCGATCCGCCGGTCCCGCTCGCGCCGCTGATCCGGCAGGCCTTCAGCCAGTTTGCCGATGGCATGCGCGCCGTCCTGCCGCCGCCGGATACGGCCGACTCGGGCTAGCGGCTGCTGACGGATACGGCCTCGTTCCCGCCCCTGAATGCATTACTGAATCCCCTGAGAGAGTCCCTGTGCTGATCCGCTTGCTGCGCGTCTACCTGCGCCAGTACCGCAGGCCGCTCGCGCTCGTCCTGGTGCTGCAGCTTGCGCAGACACTGGCGACGCTGTACCTGCCGACGCTCAACGCCGACATCATCGACAAGGGCGTGGTCCTGCACAACACGCACTACATCGTGAAGACCGGCGGCATCATGCTGGGGATCACGCTGGTGCAGATCCTGTGCGCGGTCGGGGCGGTGTACTTCGGCGCGAAAGTCGCGATGTCGCTGGGCCGCGACGTCCGGCACGGGATCTTCAACCGGGTGCTGATGTTCTCCGACCGTGAGGTGAACCATCTCGGCACCGCGTCGCTGATCACCAGGACCACGAACGACGTCCAGCAGGTTCAGATGCTGGCGATCATGACGTTCACGCTGCTGCTGTCCGCGCCGATCATGTGCATCGGCGGCATCATCCTGGCCCTGAACCAGAATGTGCCGCTGTCGTCGCTGCTGCTTGTCGCGGTCCCGCTGCTGGGCATTATCGTGACGCTGATCATCTCCCGGATGCGGCCGCTGTTCCGCCAGATGCAGGAGCGCCTCGACAGCATCAACCGGGTGCTGCGGGAGCAGATCACCGGCGTCCGGGTGATCCGGGCGTTCGTCCGCGATCCGCAGGAGCGGGACCGGTTCGCGGTCGCGAGCAACCAGCTGTTCGACGTCTCACTCGGTGCCGGCAAGCTGATGGCGCTGATGTTCCCGTCCGTCATGCTGGTGCTCAACCTGTCCACCACGGCGGTGGTGTGGTTCGGCGGCCACCTCATCGCCGATGGCACGATGCAGATCGGGTCGCTCACCGCGTTCATCACCTACCTGGCGCAGATCCTCATGTCGGTGATGATGGCGACGTTCATGTTCATGCTCGTGCCGCGGGCCGAGGTCAGCGCGGAGCGGATCATGGAGGTCATCGACACCGAGCCTGCGGTCGGCGCGCCGGTCCGGCCGCTGGATGCCGGCCCCGAGCCAGGCCGCCTCGAGCTGCGGCACGTGGAGTTCCGCTACCCCGGGGCCGAGGAGCCGGTGCTGCACGACGTCAGCCTGACCGCGCTGCCGGGCCAGACGACGGCGATCATCGGCGGGACCGGCAGCGGCAAGACCACGCTGGTCAACCTCATCCCGAGGCTGATCGACGTCACCGGGGGCTCGCTGCTGGTCGGCGGGGTCGACGTCCGCGAGCTCGACCCGGCCCAGCTATCGGGGGCGGTCGGACTGATCCCGCAGAAGCCCTACCTGTTCTCCGGGACGATCGCGACGAACCTGCGGTACGGCAACCAGCAGGCGACCGACGCGGACTTGTGGCAGGCGCTGGAGATCGCGCAGGCCCGCGACTTCGTCGCGCAGATGCCGGACCGGCTCGACTCGGCGATCGCGCAGGGCGGCACCAACGTGTCCGGCGGTCAGCGGCAGCGGCTGGCGATCGCCAGGGCGCTGGTGCACAAGCCGCAGATCTACCTGTTCGACGACTCGTTCTCGGCGCTCGACTACGCGACCGACGCGAGGCTGCGGTCGGCTCTGGCCACCGAGGTCACGGGCGCCACGATGATCATCGTGGCGCAGCGCGTGAGCACCATCCGGCATGCCGACCAGATCCTGGTCCTGGACGCCGGCCGGATCGTGGCCCGCGGAACCCATGACGAGCTGATGCAGACCAGCGAAACCTACCGGGAGATCGTGCTCTCCCAGCTGACCGAGCAGGAGGCCGCAGCGTGAGCGGGGGAGTCAACGGGGAGCAGCCGGGCGGCGGGCCGGCGGACGAGAACGGGACGCCCGCGGCAAACGGGACCCGGCAGTGAACGGGACGCCCGCGGTCAGTGGCAGCGCGCAGGAGGCTGACGCTGGCCAGGGCCTGGGCACGGGGGAGCGGGCCACGCCCAAGCGCGGGCCGGGCCCGGCCGCCACGATGGGCGGCCCGGCTCGCTTCATGGGCGGCATGTCCACCGAGAAGGCGCTGGACTTCAAGGGCTCTGGCCGGCGGCTGCTCGGCATGCTCAGCCCCTACCGCCTGCTGCTCATACTCGGCCTGACCTTCGCGGTCGGCAGCGTAACGCTGGCGGTGCTCGCGCCGCGGCTGCTCGGCGAGGCGATCAACGTCGTCTTCTACGGCGTCGAGCGGCACCAGGGCGTCAACTTCCACCACGTCGGTCAGATCCTGGCCGTCGTGCTCGCGCTGAACGTCGGCAGCTCGCTCTGCGCCCTGTTCCAGGGCCGGCTAACCGCGGCCATGGTCCAGCGGGCCGTGTTCCGGCTGCGCGAGCAGGTCCAGGCCAAGCTGTCCCGGCTGCCGCTCAGTTACTTCGACCGGCTGCCGCGCGGCGAGATCCTCAGCCGGGTCACCAATGACATCGACAACCTGCAGCAGTCCGTGCAGCAGACGCTGAGCCAGCTGGTCACGTCGCTGCTGACCATCGTCGGCGTGATAACCCTGATGTTCATCGTGTCCTGGGAACTGGCCCTGATCGCCCTGGTCACCGTGCCGGCCTCGGCGATAGCGATGCGCAAGATCGCCCAGCGCGCGCAGCCGCAGTTCATCAACCAGTGGAAGTTCACCGGACGGCTGAACGGCCACATCGAGGAGATGTACACCGGGCACGCGCTGGTGACCGCGTTCGGCCAGCGGGAGGAGGCCCTGCAGACCTTCACCGAGCAGAACGAGTCACTGTTCAACGCGAGCTACCGTGCTCAGTTCATCTCCGGCACGATCCAGCCGGTGATGATGTTCATGTCCAACCTGAACTACGTGCTGGTCGCAGTCGTCGGCGGACTGCTGATCGCGGCCGGCACGCTCACCCTGGGCGCGGTGACCGCGTTCATCCAGTACTCGCGGCAGTTCAGCCAGCCGCTCACCCAGGTGGCCAGCATGGCGAACCTGCTGCAGTCCAGCGTGGCATCGGCTGAGCGGGTGTTCGCGCTGCTGGACGCGCCCGAGCAGGCGCCGGATGCGGCGGAGCCGGCCAGGCCAGCGGGCGTGCAGGGCCGGGTCGAGTTCGACGATGTGTCGTTCCGCTACGTTCCGGACCGGCCGCTGATCGAGCATGTCTCGCTGGCCGTGGAGCCGGGGGAGACGGTGGCCATCGTCGGCCCGACCGGCGCGGGCAAGACAACCCTGGTGAACCTGCTGATGCGGTTCTACGAGATCGACTCGGGCCGGATCCTGCTGGACGGGGTCGACACCGCGCAGATGAGCCGGGAGGAACTGCGCGGCCTGACCGGCATGGTGCTGCAGGACGCCTGGCTGTTCGGCGGAACCATCGAGGACAACATTGCCTACGGCTCCTTCGGCGCCACGCACGAGCAGGTCGTCGAGGCGGCGAAGGCGACGTACGTGGACCGGTTCGTCCGGACGCTGCCCGACGGCTACGACACCGTGCTGGACGACGAGGGCACGAACGTCAGCGCGGGGGAGCGGCAGCTGATCACGATCGCGCGCGCGTTCCTGGCCCGGCCGGCGGTGCTGATCCTCGACGAGGCGACCAGCTCGGTCGACACCAGGACCGAGGTGCTGATCCAGCACGCCATGGCGTCACTTCGCCAGGGCCGCACCAGTTTCGTGATCGCCCACCGGCTGTCCACCATCCGCGACGCCGACGTGATCCTGGTGATGGAGGACGGGCACATCGTCGAGCAGGGAACGCACACTGAGCTGCTGGCAGCTGGCGGCGCGTACGCGCGGCTGTACCAGGCGCAGTTCGCTCAGGCCATGGCGGAGGTCGCCTGATCAGCGGCGGCGGGCAGGACCCCGGCCGGCGCGTCCGGGCCGCGGGGAACTCCGGCCGCTGACGATTCCGCTCGTCGCGCTGACCAGGACTGCCGCCGGCCGCTAGCGTTGTCAGTCGCGCACGGGGCGAGCGCGGCGAGCGAAGAACGGGGGCGCGATGGCGGGCCGGTTCCTGTACCTGATGCGGCACGGCGAGGCGACCGACGCAGGCGTCCTCAGCCAGAACGGCGAGCAGCAGGCGCGCCTCGCGGGGGAGCGGCTGCGGGATGTCCCGCTGACGGCCATCCACCACAGCCCGCAGGCGCGGGCGCGGCGCACGGCCGAGATCCTGAGCGGCTACCTGCCGGGCATTCCGGTACGGGAGTCCGAGCTCATCGACGACGTCCTCCCGTCCGATCCTGACCTCTGCCAGCTGCCCGCGGCCTACGCCAGCTTCGTCAGCAGCTACCCGCCGGAGGAGCGCGCTGACGGCGCGAAGATCGCCCGCGCGGCCCTGGGCGAGTTCGCGGGGCCGCCGGGCGGCGCGGCTGACGCGGATGCGCACGAGCTGCTGGTGACGCACAACTTCGTGATCGGGTGGTTCGTGCGGGACGCCCTCGGCGCTGAGGACTGGCGCTGGCTCGGGCTGAATCAGCAGAACGCCGCGCTCACGGTCATCATCTACCGGCCCGAGCTGCCGCCGGCGCTGGTGAGCTTCAACGACGCCTCGCATCTCACCCGGCCGCTGCGCTGGACTGGCTTCCCGGCCGCGCTGCGGCCCGCGACCTGCTGACGGCGCGCGAATTACACTGGTGTGAGTCCGACCGCCGGGAGAGGGGCAGCCAGTGCCGTACGGGTATGTCGGGTCCATGCGCACGCACGCCGGCCGGCGCGACGAGGTCATCGCGATCCTGCTGTCCGGAGCCGACGGCCTGCGGGCGGCCGGCTGCCAGCTGTACGCGGTGTGCACCGACCCCGGTGACGATGACCGGATCTGGGTGACCGAGATCTGGGGCTCGGCCGAGCAGCATGACGCTTCCCTGCAGCTGCCGGCGACGAGAACCGCGATCGCCGCCGCGATGCCGATGCTGACGGGCGAGTTCACCCGGCAGGAACTGGCGGTCGTCGGCGGACTCGGCGTGACCGGCGCGTCGAGTCGGCACCCGGCGACACCAGGTTCCGGGCCTGGCTCCCGCTGACCGCCGTCGCGGCTCCCAGAGGTCAAGATCAGTTCTTGTGGTGAGTTCTCAGCAGATAGCGCCGAGAAGTCACCACGGCAAGTGATGCCGCAGCGGCACGAGCCGTGGTCCCTGCTCTACCGTTGACTCATGGAACGGGTGACGGGCGTCGGCGGCATCTTCCTGCGGGCGCGGGATGCGACGGCGCTGCGCGCCTGGTACGCGGAGAAGCTTGGCATCGAGATCAACCCGGAATTCGAGGGCGCCATCTTCACAGGTGGCGACAGCCCGCTGATCTGGGCGGTCTTCCCCTCCGACACCGAGTACTTCGGCAGCCATCACCAGATGTCCATGGTCAACTACCGGGTCCACGACCTGGCGGCGATGCTCGCCCAGCTCCGGGCGGCCGGCGTCGACGTCGAGGATGACACCGATGAGACCCCGGACGGCTGGTTCGGCTGGGCGACGGATCCTGAAGGCAACAGGTTCGAGCTCTGGCAGCCGCGGCCGGGCGAGGACTAAGAGCTGCCAGGCGCGGTGCCGGTGCGGAAGATCGGCCAGCCGATCTCCGTCCGCCACCGGGACTCGTCGGCAGTGTCGCGGCCGCCGACGGCGTAGTACTCGCGGATGGGCCCGTCGACCCCGAGAGCATGGCTGGCCACGTAGGTCGCCAGGGATCCGTAAGCCCTGTCGATACCCGACGGCGGGCCTGCATGCACGGTGATCGCGAGCTCCGCGGGGGGAATGACGACTGGCTCGACCCGGCCGGTGTTCCGCACGGGCTGCGGGCAGGGCAGGAAGACCGTGGCCTCGCCCCGTTCGTGGGCGAACAGGTCGGTGGCGAAGATGCCGCCGGCCGGGCCGGACGGGGTGATCTTCTGAGCGGCCAGGGTGGCGTAGAGCTCGCCGACTGCGCCCTGGTACCAGGCCGACGCATCCTCGATATCGATGACCTGCCGGACGGCAGCGGCCGGCACGGACGGCATGCTGCGGTGCTCGATGACCGCCTGAGCGGCTGACGGCGGCTGCAGGAGTTCGCGGAGCGACGCGGCCGCCTCCTGAGTACGGGCAAGCGTGTCCTCCAGCCGGCTCAGGTGCGCCGTGATCAGCTCGTTCCGCTCGCTGACGTCGGGAGTGGTGATGACGGCCCTGATGTCGTCCAGCGGCATCTCCAGCGCCCGGAACCGGCGGATCACCTGAGCGACCGGGATCTGGTCGGTGGTGTACCGGCGGTGACCGGTGTCCGGATCGACGTCGGCGGGCTCCAGCAGGCCGACCCGGTGGTAATGGCGCAGCGTCTTCACGCTCAGGTGCGTGGCGCGGGAGAAGTCGCCGATGGGCAGTGAGGCTCGCATCTGGCCAGTATGAGACCTCCCCTCAGGGGAGATTCAACCGGCGGAAGGGCTCTTGCTCCTCCCCTTGCCGGAGCATCCAGGCTGGTGAGCACGAGGCCGGAAGGCCACCGAGCTGAGAGGACCAGAATCATGACCGCCGAACTTCCCGCCGTCATTGCCGGCTACCTCGCCGCCGTCAACGCGTTCGACGCTGAGGCCATCGCGGCCGCGTTCGCCGAGGGCGCCTACGTGAACGACAACCGGCGCGAGATCACCGGCCGGGACGCGATCCGCGCGTTCTCCGCCAAGGAACTGGCCGGGGACCGGGTCACGATGGAGGTCGTCGAGGTGGCCGACCACTACGGCGACACGATCGTGCGGGCGCGGTACGACGGTGACTACGACAAGACGAACCTGCCGGGAGAGCTGATCATGACGAGCTACTTCAGCGTCCGCGACGGCAAGATCGTCAGCCAGATCGTCGTCCGCAACCAGCCGTCCCCGTACTGACGGGCGTCGCGGCCAAGCCTGCGGGCGGGCGACGGCAGCCGCCGCGGTCGCGCTACTCGCCTACGGCTTCTGGCCCGCCGCTGTCCTTGCCCTCGGGGCACTCGCGTGGCTCGGCCTGTCGGCCCTCCACGTCAGGCGCGCGGGCCGGGTGGCGCTGCTGTCTCCGCCTGGTGCGCCTGCGGGCGGGTTCTGAGAATCGACAGCAGCGACAGCCGAGAAGTCCGCCGGGTCCGCGGCAGGCGGCGCGCCCGGCGGTATCCGCGGGCCTGCCGCTCCGGTGCCGCAGCGCCGGCGCACAGTCCGCTGATGACGATGTCGAGCAGCCGGGCGGTCCTGGCGCTCGCACCCGGACCGGGGTCGATGCGCCACAGGAAGGCAAGGAGCAGCAGGACATCATCGGGATGGTGGCCGGGCCTCATGCTGCCGTCCTGCTCGCAGGCGGTGAGCAGCAGCCTGATCGCGCCGACTACCGGGTCGTAGGTCTCCCCGGCGAGCCCGTCGCTGCTAGCCGCATCCAGCGCGCCGGCCAGGCCGTGCTTGATCAGCCCGTAGTTCGCCAGCCGGTCGGACCAGAGCCGGAGCGCTTCGATCGGGGGATGGTGAGCCAGCAGGTCCGGCGCGGCGTCGGCAAGCTGCTGCACGTCGTAGCGGTAGACCGCCAGGATGAGCGCCTCCCGGCTGGGAAAGTGCCGGTACAGCGTGCCGGGGCCGACGCCGGCCCGCTTGGCGATCGAGTTCAGCGACGCCTCACCGCTGGCGGCCAGAGCGACCCGGGCAGCCTCGAGGATGCGCTCACGGTTCTGCTGGGCGTCCGCCCGGAGGGGTTCATGCCGCGGCTCGGCCATGCGTCACTCTATCGCGGCGCATCTGCCCGCCGAGCTAACCGGAGAACTCTCCGGTAGATTCTCCAAGTAATCGGAGATCTCTCCGTTTAATAGATATCACTCTGCTGTTAAGGACGTCAGGCGATCCCAGGGCCTGGAGCGCGAGGGCGCATGCCGGACGGGCAGCGATCCGCTCGCCGGCGGCGTCTCTGGCGGCCAGGAGAGCGGCACGGCGATCACCGGCGCGGCCGCGAGCATCGCGTCAGGCGCGGGAGGTGGCCCTGCCCAGAAGGCCCTGCCCTGCTGCACCGCGACCCGGCAATCAGCCGGCTTCCTGGCCGGCCGGACGATCCCGCAGCGACGTGCCGCAGGCTCCTTCAAGATCATCATCGCGGGGGACAGGGGAGCGGCCCTGCCTGGCGGCTACTCCCCGGTCTGCCCGTCGATCGACTCGCGGATGAGATCGGCATGGCCGTTGTGCCGGGCGTACTCCTCGATCATGTGACACAGAATCCAGCGCAGGCTCGGAGCCCGGCCGTCGGGCCAGGCGCGCTGCGCCAGCTGGTCGAGGCTTCCGCTGGCGAGCGTGTCGCTCACCACAGCCCTGGACCGGCCGACAGCCGCCTGCCAGAGCTGCATGAGCTGCTCGGGCGTGTCCGCTGCGGCCGAGTGCCAGTCCCAGTCACGGTCGGCGTCCCAGTCCACGGCGTCCCAGGGCGGCGGATACTCCTGGCCGAGGAAATCGCGGCAGAACCAGTCGTCCTCGACGAGGGCCAGATGCTTCAGCATCCCGCCGAGCGTCATCGAGGACGCCGCGACGGTCGCTGCCAGCCCGGCTGAGTCCAGGCCCGCGCATTTCCACGCGAGCGTGGCGCGCTGGTAGTCAAGGAATCCGGTCAGCGTGGCTACCTCGTCAGCCGCCGGCGGAGGTTCGGGACGCCCGTGCTCGTCGATGTCTGTCATGGGCCGTGAGTTTACGGCCGCACGTACTGCGAACCCACTGATTATCAGCTGCCGCGGCCAGGCAGTGCCGGACAGGGCGGCACCCCGGCCCCGGCCCGGCAGCCCCTCTTCCTGAAGCGCCGATAATGTACATTATGTTAAGTAGAGTCGGCCGGGCCCCTTCCCTGTGCGCCCAGTCGTCTGGCCCGGCTGTCATCCTGTCTCACTGGGACGGCGACCTCCTTGCCTCCCATGGCAGCCCAGGCTGGGCGGAGTCCGGCTCTGCATTCGCTCGGCGAGCGCGGCCAGCCGCTCGAGTGTCCCGTGCATTGCCCGGACCCAGGCCTGCCGTCCTATACGGCGTCGCGGATGCTGCTGGCTGCTTCCGTGCAGTCGAATATCTCGGTGACGATCGTTGTCTCACCGTCAGCCTGGAGCCGGAAGCGCCAGCTGTATCCCTGCGACGCGCCTATCGGCAGCTCGGCGTTCTGCGAGGCTACCGCGTCTCCGGACGTCGGCTCCCAGCTGATCGTCCGGTCGTGCTCGAAGGCGATAACCCGGTTGAGCATCAGGTAGTCGCCGAGTGCCGGCAGGTACATCGCCATGGTGAACGTCTCGCCGACCCGTCCGAGTACCCGCTCATCGTGACCGGCGCGCAGCATGCCCGAGCCGTCAAGCGCCGGATGGTTCGCCGGGACGGCCAGTATCCGGAAGATCTCCGCCGCTGGCGCAGTGATCCGCCGGGAAACCGACGCTTCTATCCGCCTGCCGCCGTCCATGCCCATAGCCTGCCTCGTCGGGCTAACCGGCAGTCAGCGCGGCACGCATGCGGATCGGTTCCCGCTTGGTCATTGGTCCTCCTGAGCGCCATGCCCCCTGCCGGGGTCGGCCAAAGCGCTGAACACGCGGCACAGGCTGGCCACTTGGTTAAGCACAAGCTTCAGTATGCACGGCTCGCCAGGCAATAGTCAAGTTAGCACTTTAGTTTTGAACCGGGGAGAGCGAGGAGCGGCCCGCAGCGTCCAGACGGGAGTCCCCTCGTCTGTGCCAGGCTTCCAGGGTGGAAATGGCCGACGTCATGCGTGGGATCGCTGCTGCCACTTCAGTCGCGGCATCGCTCGGCCTGCCAGCCAGCGACGCAGCCGTTCTCCACAACTCGAACAAGCTGGCGCTGCGGCTGACGCCGTGCGACGTCCTTGCCCGGGTTGCCCAGGTGGGGCAGGAGGTTGCACAGCTCGAGGTCGAGCTCGCTCAGCGGCTCGCCGAGGCCGGATGCCCGGTGGGCCGCCTGGAACCTCGGGCGGACCCGCTTGTGTACACGCGCGACGGCTTTGCAGTGACGCTGTGGATCTACTACGAGCCCGTGACATCTCACGTCTCACCCGTCGACTACGCCAGGGCGCTGGAGCGGCTGCACGCCGGCATGCGCGAGGTTGATGTGCCCAGCCCGCGGTTCACGGATCGAATCGCGGAGGCGGAAGAAATCATTGACCGCCCGGATCTCTCGCCGGAGCTCGCCGACGCGGACCGCGTCTTTCTCAGCAGCAGACTAGGACGCCTGCGACGGGCGATCGAGGGCCGCGGCGTCGTGGAGCAGCTGCTCCACGGCGAGCCGCACCCGGGCAACTTGCTCAGCACGAACGACGGGCCGTTGTTCATCGACCTTGAGACCTGCTGCCGCGGACCCGTCGAGTTCGATCTCGCCCATGTTCCCGAGGCGGTCTGCGAGCACTACCCGAGCGTTGACCAGGGACTGCTGGACGACTGCCGGCAGCTCGTTCTCGCGATGGTCGCAGCGTGGCGCTGGGATCTTGGCGACCAGTTTCCGAACGGGAGGCGGTTCGGAGAAGAATTCCTGCGCTTGCTGCGCGAGGGTCCTCCCTGGCCGACCCTCGACAGGGTGACCAGGCGACTGGATGGTCTGCAGAAGCCGCTGACTTGAAGCGGCGAGGAACCCAGTCCGATCTGCTGGCTGTGCTGTCAGCGCCTCGCTCACCGAGCAACTCGGATGAGACGGGACACGCGCGCTGTCCTGTCCCCCACCCAGCGTCACTCGAGTTGCTCGGTCTGGCTGATCCGCTGAGCGGATCAGCTGAGACCCGACTACGTGATCTCCCTGCAGCACCAACGCCAGGTCAGCTCTGGACAGTAATCCGAAGCCGGTGCCTGGCGAGTCGCTTTCACCCGACTTGGCCGGTAGGTACCCCTTGCGCAGTAGGCGCCGAGAGCATATCGTCCCGATGTATCGGTTCGATACATCGAGTTGATAGATCGCCATCTGATGGAGGCTGAGAATTCGTGGAGACAACCAGGCCCCAGATCGAGCCTGCCGCCGGCAGGCTGGGCGTCCTGACAGTGGGGCTCGGCGCCGTGGCGTCGACGTGCATCGCCGGCGTCGAGCTGATCAGGCGCGGCCTCGCTGAGCCCGTCGGGTCGCTCACCCAGATGGGCACCATCCGCCTCGGCAGACGGACTGAGGGCCGGGCTCCGCTCATTCGCGACTTCGTGCCGCTGGCCGGCGTTCAGCAGCTGGTCTTCGGCGCCTGGGATCCGATCTCGGACACGGCCTACGAGGCTGCGCTGAAATGCGGCGTGCTCGACCGCTACACCCATATCGAGCCGATCGCGGCCGAACTGAAAGAGATCGAGCCCATGCCGGCCGTCTTCGACCAGAGCTACGTGCGGCGGCTCGACGGCCCCAATGTCAAGTCCGGAACGAGCAAGCGAGACCTTGCCGAGGCTCTCCGCAAGGACATCCGCGATTTCAAGGCGGCGCACTCCTGCGACCGGATGGTCGTGATCTGGTGTGCATCCACCGAGATCTTTCTAGAGCCCGGCCCGGCCCACCAGGACCCGGACGCGCTCGAAGCCGCGATCGACGCGAGCGACGCGAGCGTCCCGCCCTCGATGCTCTATGCGTACGCGGCTCTGAAGGAGGGCGTGCCCTTCATCAACGGGGCGCCCAATCTCACCCTTGACGTGCCGGCCATGGCGGAGCTCGCCCGCACGGCCGGCGTGCCTATCGCCGGCAAGGACTTCAAGTCAGGGCAGACCCTGCTGAAGACCGTGCTGGCGCCGATGCTGAAGGCCCGCATGCTCGGGCTCCGGGGCTGGTACTCGACCAACATCCTCGGTAACCGCGACGGCGAGGTGCTGGACGACCCCGACAGCTTCCGCACCAAGGAGGAGTCCAAGCTCGGCGTGCTCGAGCACATCCTGCAGCCGGGCCTCTATCCCCAGCTCTACGGCGACGTCTACCACAAGGTGCGCATCAACTACTACCCGCCGCTCGGTGATAGCAAGGAGGGCTGGGACAACATCGACCTCTTCGGCTGGCTCGGCTATCCGATGCAGATCAAGGTCGACTTCCTGTGCCGAGACTCGATCCTGGCGGCGCCCCTGGTACTCGACCTGGTGCTGTTCACGGACCTGGCCCAGCGAGCGGGCCTAACGGGCGTGCAGGAGTGGCTGTCGTTTTACTTCAAGAGCCCGCAGCACGCTCCCAGCGTCTATCCCGAGCACGACCTGTTCATCCAGCAGACCAAGCTGAAGAACACGCTTCGCTGGCTGATGGGCGAGGAGCAGATCACCCACCTGGGGATGGAGTACTACCAGGACTGAATCGTCAGCTCGTTCCCGCAGATCGCACCCGTCAGCCGGCCGTGAGCGCGAGGCCGAGGAGGGCCAGGTGACTGGCACGGCCGATGGCCAGCTCAGGTCGCGGCTCCCGGCGCATCCCAGACCAGCGCCACGCGCGGGCCGCCCGGCAGATCGAGCCGGTAGCCAGGGAACAGCTCATCGCAGCAGCGCTGCAGTTCCTCGCGGCTGAAGAAACGGTCGGAAGCCAGATGATCGACCCATGCCTTCCTGGTGGTGAGCCGGTAGATCTCCCAGGCGGCCGACGGCCCGCGCCGCGGCAGGCTCGCCCCGAGTCTCAGCGCTGCCATGGCGCGTATCCGGGGCCGCAGCGGAACCGCCCGGTGGACCATCCGCCGCAGGGATCGCTGCGGCGGGCGCACCGCGGACTCGGCCGGATGGACATCCATCACGACCGCGCGGCCGCCAGGCGCCACCAGTGCCCTGACGTGGCGCAGCGCGGCATGCAGGTCCGGAGCGTGATGCAGTGTCAGCACGCTGAGGACGAAGTCGTATCGGCCTGGCGCCTCTATCTCGTGCAAGTCAGCCTGCCGGTAGCTGATATTCGGGCGGGGCCGGCGCACGCTGGCGAGCTCGATCATCGGCCCTGACACGTCGATCGCGTCGACCTGGCCGAAATGATCAGCCAGCAGCGCCGCATGCCGGCCGGAGCCGCAGCCAAGGTCGAGCGCGCGCCCGCCGGCTGACGGCAGCAGGCCTGCCAGCCAGGAGTCCCCTCCGGTTGCGCTGAGCTCGCCGAGGCGGTCATAGTCCGCCGCGATCTGGTCGAAGGACTGTGCCTGTGCCCGCGCCACCATCGCCCGCCCCATGGGCCTGGATCATAACCGGCTAAAACGATTCCGGAGTCAGTCCGGCAGCGTGGCGATTACTTTCGCGCTGATGGCCAGTCTTGTCTTCCGTGAGAGATGCCATGATCGGAGAGATGCTGATGCCTGAGCCAGTCACCTCGTCCGGTCAGGCGGACTGAGCCGGTGAAAGCCGTTGCGATCACCGGCGACCGGACCGCGGCGCTGGTGGACATTGACCGTCCGGTCCCGGCCGCGGGCGAGGTGCTGCTGGACGTCAGTTACTGCGGTATCTGCGGCTCTGACGTGCACATGCTGGGAATGCCTGCCGGGATACTCCCGCCCGGGCACGTGCTCGGGCACGAGTTCACCGGCGTGATCGCCGAGCTGGGCCCGCAGACCGAGGGCTGGGCTGCCGGTGATCGGGTGGTGGTGTTCCCGATGATCGCCTGCGGTGAGTGCGATGCCTGCCGCACCGGTCATCCCAACCTGTGCGGCAGCGGCATCGACTGCGGCCCTGGCATCGGCCGCCAGGGAGGGTACGCCGAGTCGGTCGCGGTCCCGGCTGGCATGCTGCGGCCCCTGCCCGTGACGGTGAGCAGCGCGGACGCCGCGCTGACCGAGCCGCTCGCGGTCGCGATCCGGGCCATCCGGATCTCCGGCGCGACACCCGGCGAGCCGGTCTGCGTGCTTGGCGCCGGCCCGCTCGGCATGCTCACGGCGGCCGTTCTGCTGGCGCGAGGGTTCGGGCGGGTCGCCGTCGTCGAGCGGGCCGGGGCCCGCCGGGACTCCGCCGGACGGCTTGGCGTCCCGGCAGTGTCGCCGGACGAGGCGGCCGCCAGGATTGAATCGCTGCTCGCCGGAGAGCGACCTGCGGTGGTGATCGACGCGACCGGGCATCCCAGCGGTGCCCCGCTGGCCGTCGAGCTGCTGCCGCCCGCCGGGCGGCTGATCGTCGTGGGACTCCCCGACGACCCTGCCCCGATCGACCTGGCCATGCTGGCGGTCAAGGAGCTCACCGTCCGCGGGTCCCTGTGCTACGACGAGGACGACTTCAGCGAGGCCCTGGGCCACATCGCTGCCGGCCGCATACCCTGCCGCCAGATCATCACGACGATCGCCGGCCTCGAGGAGGCCCCAGCACGGCTGGCGGATCTCAGCGCCGGCGCAGCGCAGGACATCAAGATCCTGCTCCGGCCCGGCCCTCCCGCCGGCTAGCTCCCCACACCCCCGGTTCCCGGGCCACCGGCCGGCTGCGCGGACTCAGAGCCAGCCGCGCTCGTCCGCAGCCCGGACGGCCTCGGCCCTGTTGCGGGCGCCGGCCTTGGCGATCGCGGCCGACAGGTAGTTGCGAACGGTGCCCTCAGACAGGAACAGCCTGCCGGCTATCTCGGCTACGGTGGCCCCTGGCCGCGCCGCGACGAGGACGTCCCGTTCCCGCGGGGTGAGCGGGGATGCGCCGAGGGAGAGCGTGGCAGCTGCCAGAGCGGGGTCGACGACCCGCTCGCCGGCCGCGACCCTGCGGATTGCGTCCGCCAGCCGGTCGGGCGGCGCGTCCTTGACCACGAATCCGTAGGCGCCGGACTCCATCGCCCGCCGGAGGTAGCCGGGGCGCCCGAACGTCGTGAGGATCAGCGAGCGGCATTCAGGGACCTCGTGCGCCAGCGCTCCAGCCGCGGCGAGGCCGTCGATCCCCGGCATGTCAATATCGAGCAGCGCGACGTCGGGGCGGTGAGCCCTGGCTGCCTCGACCACCTCGTCGCCCCGCCCGACGGTGGCGACGACCTCGAAGTCGTCCTCCAGCCCGAGCATCACAGCGAGCGCGGCGCGGATGAGCTCCTGGTCGTCCGCGAGAAGGAGGCGGATCATCAGGCCGCCGCGCCCGGCGAGAGCACCACCCGCAGCCGCCAGCCCTGCGGGTACAGCGGGCCTGCCTCGACGACTCCCCCGGCCTCGGCGGCCCGCTCGCGCAGCCCGGACAGGCCGTTGCCCGTCGTGACCGCACCGCCGACACCGTCGTCGACGATCTCAACCTCGGCTGCGGACAGGCGGACCTCGCAGGAGCTGGCCCGGGCATGCCGGACGATGTTGGTAAGCCCCTCGCGGACGGCCCAGCCGAACAGCTCCTGGTGCGCGGGATCCACGACGTCGACCGCGCGCGGGAGCTCGGCCGCGATGCCGGCGGCCCGCAGGAGCTCCCGGCCGGCGGCAAGCTCCGCGGCGAGTGTCACATCGCGGTAGTTCGTGACCGTCGCTCGCATGTCGCCGAGTGCCTGCCGGGCCAGTGTCTCCACCTCGGCGATCTCGCGGAAGGCGGCGCCGGGCTGGTCTGCCTTTCCCAGCCGGCTGGCCAGCCCTGCCTTGACCGTGATCGTGGTCAGCGAGTGGCCGAGCAGGTCGTGGAGGTCGCGGGCGATCCGGATGCGCTCGTTCTCCGCCGCCAGCAGCGCGAGCTCGGCCCGCGCCTCGGCCAGGGCCTGATTGCCGCGCAGCACCTGCAGAACCGCGAATGTCACGAGGGCGGCGACCGGGATCGCGACCGGCGAGATGTCGTCGAATGAGCCTGCCAGGCTCACGTGCCAGGACGGGACGGCGACCGGGACGATGAGCGCGGCAGCGGCGAGCCCGGCGACGACCGGCGCGGACCGGGCGCCGAGACGGCCGACGATCAGGATCGTGAGGAACACGCACATCACGAAGGCCGCGGCGCGCGCGAATGGTAGTTCCGCCAGGAACAGCATCCCGAGCAGGCCCCAGTACGGCCAGAACCGCCGTCCGGGGGCCGCTTCTGAACTCACGACCAGCGGGGCAGCGAGCCAGCAGGCCGCGAAGGCCGCGGCGACGGCGTAGCCAGCCGCCTGGCCGTAGCCGTGCGAGTTCTGTGTCACCGCCGGAACGAGAAAAACCAGGTAGACGGCCGGGAGCGCGGCCATGACGAAACGCCGCCAGCCCTGGCCCCACCTCCGCTGGCTGGCGAACCACTGCGCCTCGGCCGCGCTCACCGGCGCGACATATGCGTCCACGTTCATCGAGGTTAGCTCTGCTGAGGGCCGCTCAGACACGGCTCGTATCGCGCCGGTACACCAGGACGGTGAGCGGGACAAGAACGACAGTCCAGGCTGCGATCACGATCCAGCCCTCGGCAGGCCAGCCGCCGTGGCCGAGCGCCGCCTCTCCTGCCTGGACGAGCCAGTAGGACGGCAGGGCTCTGATGGCCTCGAAAACCGGCCCTGAGGTCGCCACCAGGAACCCGTAGGCGCCGCCCAGCAGGGCGAGCAGCGTCGTGATTCCCGCCACCGCCGGCAGCAGGGCCTCGGGCTTCAGCAGATGACCGAGCAGGATGCCGAGCACGGCGAAGGGCACGAGCCCGACGAGCAGCAGGCCAGTGAACGCCAGCCAGGCCCCGGCGGGCAGCCGCACGCCCATCACCGCCCCGGCCAGGCACATCGCCCCGACGGTGAGCAGTGCCATCAGGTAGCCGCACAGCACCTTCGCGCCGAAGTACGCGCCTGCGCGCAGCGGCGTGATCCGCATCTGACGGGTCCACCCGATCGAGCGCTCGGCCGCGATGAGCGACCCGCGGGACACGACGCCGGAGATGGTGCCCATGGCTGCCATCCCTGCCATGAAGTAGAGCGGGAAGCCGATGCCGTCGAAGGTCGCGTGCCGGTTAGCGCTCGTGACCGTGAAGAACACGATGAGCGGCCAGGCCAGGGCGAAAAAGACGAACTGCCAGACCCGGAAATTGCGGATCACCTCGTAGCGGACGTAGGTCATGCTGGTCATCGGACCTCCTGAACGGACAGCGCGGCATCGCCGTCGTCGGTGGTGAGCGCGAGGAACGCCTCCTCCAGGCCGGAGCCGCGGACCTCGACGTCGCGCGCCGCTGGGTACTGGTCGAGCAGCGCGCGCAGCGCAGCCTCGGGGGCGGCGGACGAGATGATGACGGTGTCTCCCCGCCGGTCCGCGCTCGCGACCCCCGGCAGCGCCGCGAGCCGGGCCAGGTCGGCGCCGGGCAGTGTCGCGCGGATAGTGCGGCCGCCCACCCTGGCCTTAATCCGGGCCGGCGATCCGTCCGCGACAATCCGGCCCTGGGCGATGAGGACGATCCGGTCCGCGTAGGAGTCGGCCTCCTCCAGGTAGTGCGTCGCGAAGACCACGGTCTTCCCCTGGGCGGCGACCGCGCGCATCGACGCCCAGAATTCCCGCCGGCCCTCGACGTCCAGGGCCGAGGTCGGCTCGTCGAGCAGCAGGAGATCTGAGTTCGCCACGAGCGCGACGGCGAAGCGGACGCGCTGCGCCTGCCCGCCGGACAGCCTGCCGGTCGGCCGGCCGGAAACTCCGCGGTACCGGTCAGCTGCAGCACCTCGTCCACCGGCAGGGGGCGCGGATACAGCGAGGCGACCATGGTGATGAGCTCCCTGACGCTGAGGTGCGGGATCAGCGACCCGGTCTGAAGCATCCCGCCGACAACGCCGGCCGCGACCGCTTCCGCCGGCGGCATGCCGAACAGCGAGATGCGGCCGGAATCGGGCCGGGTCAGCCCGAGCATCATGTCGATCACCGTGGACTTGCCGGCCCCGTTCGGGCCGAGGAGCGCCACCGTCTCGCCAGCGGCGATCGTGAGGTCGATCGAGCGGACGGCCCGGACGGCGCCGTAGGACTTGGAGAGTCCGGCGAGGGTGATCCCCCCGCCGGACGCGGTGTCAGCAGCCATGCCAGGAAGCGTGCCGCACCGCGCCCGGGGGCGGGTAGTGCCCCGGCGCACGCCTTCGCGATGACAAATGTCAGAAGCGGTCCCGGCAGGGGCCAGGGATCAGAATTTCGCCGCGACCGGGATGACCCTCTCCCCCAGGATCTCGATCGGCACGAGCGTGTCGGCTGCGGGAAGGCTGCCCTGGATGTGCGTCACACCAAGGCCGGCCAGGGTCTGCAGCTGCTCCAGCAGCGCGCCGACGTTCTCCCCGTTCGGCCCGGGGTCGATCGGGCCCATGACCGTCTTCTCGATGTCGTCGTAGTCGCGGCCCACCGCATCGCAGTGCCCGCGCAGCACGTCGAGCTTGCGCTCGAGATCCGGGCCGGGGAAAAGGTTGCACGCCTGCGCGTACTGCGCGACGAGGCGCAGCGTCTTCCGCTCTCCCCCGCCGCCGATCATGATCGGCGGGTGCGGGCGCGTCAGAGACTGCGGTGAGTTCAGGGTGCGGCCGAGCTGGTAGTGCTGACCGTTGTAGGCGCCCTCGTCGTCGCTGCACATCTGCAGGAATATCTGAAGAGCCTCCTCGAGCCGCTCGAAGCGCTCGGCGGTGGGCGGGAAGGGCAGGCCCAGGCCCGCGGCTTCCTCGTGGTTCCAGGCGGCACCGATACCCAGCCAGGCCCGGCCCCCGGACAGGACGTCGAGGGTGGTGACGGCCTTGGCGAGCAGGCCGGGCTCGCGGTAGACGACCGCGGAGACCCAGGTCAGCAGCTCGATTCTCGACGTGCACGCGGCCAGGTAGCCGAGGGTGGTGTAGGCCTCGAGCATGTCCTGCTCGGGCGGCCCGATCATGCCGATCTGCCAGACGTGGTCCATCACGCTCAGCCGCGCGAAGCCAGCGTCCTCGGCGGCAGCCGAGATGCGCCGCAGGTCCCGGCCGATTGCCGCCGGCCCGCCGGTCCAGGTGAAGCTCGATACGTGCAGGCCGATCTTCATGAGGCGTGGTCCTCCGGCGAATCGTCAGTGCGTCCGGCCAGCCGGCCGGTGAGATCAGGTTACTGAGCCGTGCAGCCCGGCAGTCCGCGAGGCGGCCCGCAAGAAGGAGAACCTGATGACTACCGGGCCGGGAGCGATCGCGCCAGCCCGAACGACGGGAGCACGCTGTCGCCGAACCGGGTGAGGGCGCAGATCCGGTCCCCGCGGAGGGTGAGAACGAACAGGCCGACTCCCGGCCGGACACCGCCGGGGGCGTTCAGGTAGGTCCCGAAGGCCGGCTGGCCGTTGGCCCGGGCCGGCACGAGCATGAGCCTGCGCCCGGAGTCGAAGACGCTGGCGCAGAACCGGGCGACGGCGTCCGGGCCCTCGTACTCGAACGGCATCGGCGGCATGGACATGAAAACGTCGTCGGTCAGCAGGGCGACCACCGCGTCGAGATCGGCGGACTCGTACGCGCGCGCGAACCGTGCCACGATCGCCTCCTCGGCGGCTGAGCCGGCGGCGGGAGGCGGCGCGTGGCCGGCGGCCAGCGGCCGCCGCTGCTGCAGGCTGGCGCGGGCGCGCTTGAGAGCGCTGTTGACGGAGTCGACGGTCGAGTCCAGCATGCCCGCCACCTCACTCGCGCGGAAGCCGAGGACGTCGCGCAAGATCAGCACCGCGAGCTGACGGGGCGGCAGCAGCTGAAGGGCGGTCACGAAGGCCAGCGAGATGGACTCGGTCTGCTCATAGCGAGCCTCCGGCCCGGGCGGCATGCTGATCGCGCCCTGCAGGAGCTCGTCGGGAAATGGCTCGAGCCAGGTGACCTCGCCCATCCGGGTCGGCTCGGGCTGCTCAACCCGCGGCATGTCCCATTCCGCGGCCGCGCGCCTGCCCGCAGCTCGCCGCGCGTTGAGACAGCGGCTGGTGGCGATCCGGTAGAGCCACGTGCGGAGTGAGGCGCGTCCCTCGAACCCGGCCATCCCCTGCCAGGCGCTGAGCAGCGTGTCCTGGAGGGCATCCTCGGCGTCCTGGAACGAGCCGAGCATCCGGTAGCAGTGCACCTGCAGCTCGCGCCGGTACGGGTCGGTCAGCTCCGCGAACGCGTCCCCGTCCCCTGCCTGCGCCCTGGTGATCAGGCTGTCTGTCACCATGTGCACCGCCGCGTCCGCCTTTCTCCGCTTCTCGCTCGTCGCCCTTTGCCGTGCAGACACCGGCCGGGAGGCGAACTGGGCGCTCGGCGGCCGCCCAGTTTTGCGGCATCGCGGTGTCTTCCTCCGTAGTAGCTGACGACGCCAGTGAAGGGGAACTGAAATGGGAAAGATCATCGTGACCGAGAACGTCTCGCTCGACGGAGTCGTCCAGGATCCGACCGGCGAGGAGGGCTTCGATCGTGGCGGCTGGGCCGGCCAGCTCACCAGCAGGGATCGCCAGGAATGGGGCCAGTTCCTGTTCGAGGAGGCCCTGGCCGCCGAGGCTCTGCTTCTGGGCCGGCGCAGCGACGCGTGGTTCGCGGAGCGGTGGCTGGCCCGCACCGGTGCCTGGGCGGACAGGCTGAACAGCATGCCCAAGTACGTCGTCTCGGCCACCGTCGCCGAACCCCGCTGGACCAACTCCACGATCATCAAGGGCGACGTGCCGAGCGAGGTCTCACAGCTGAAGGACAATCTGGCCGGGAACGTGGTCGTCTACGCCAGCCGTCACCTCGTGGCCGCGCTGCTGGAGCACGACCTGATCGATGAGCTGCGGCTGATCGTCTACCCTGTCGTCGCCGGGGCTGGCGAGCGGCTGCTCGGCGAGACCAGCGAGGCGAAGCCCGTGCGCCTCACCAGTACCCGCGCGCTCGGCGACAGCCTCGCCCTGCTCACCTACCAGCCCGTCCGGCTGGCCTAGCGGCGGTTTCAGGAGCCGCCCTCGCTGAGGAGCTTCTCGACGAGGGCGTGGTGCCTGCGCTGCCACTGCTCCAGCGACTCCCCCGCTTCGAGGTCCTGGCGTTCCTGCGCGTCCGTCAGCACCTCGTCGCGGCGGGCGGCCGGAACGACCGCGACGCCTTCCTCGTCCGCGACGACGATGTCTCCGCCATCCACGTCCACGCCGCCGCACCGCACGCGGCCGCCCAGCGGCGAGACGATCAGCTTCGCGCCGGGCACGGGAATCACTCCCCTGGCAAACACCGGGAAGCCGCTCTCGCGTACCTCGGCGACGTCCCGGATCACGCCGTCAGTGATCAGCGCCGCGATGCCCCGGCGCTGCGCGATCGCGCACACGTTCCCGCCGGCGAGCGCGTAGTCGGTGTCGCCGGCCTCGACCACGAGGACAGAGCCCGGCTGGGCGCGGTAGACCGCGGCGTGCAGCATCAGGTTGTCGCCAGGACCGCAGCGCACGGTGAACGCAGGACCGGCGACGCGCGCGATGCCGGGCCACAGCGGCCGCACGCCGATATCCATGACCTGCTCGCGGCCGAGAATGTCCGCCAGCGTCGTCGGGGAGATGTCCCGGAATCCTGCGGCTGCGCTCAACGGAGCCTCTCCTGCAGATAGGCGACGGACTCGGCGATCAGGCCGGGCACGTCACCATATCCGGTGAAGCAGTGGCCGGCGCCCGGCACGATCCGGCAGGCGGACGGGACGCCCGCCGCCCTCAGCACCTCGTGCAGGCGCTCGCTGTGGACCACCGATAGCTCCTCGTCCTGGTCGCCGTGCATGAGCAGGCACGGGGGCGACGAGGCCGTGACGTGGGTAACCGGGCTTGCATCTGTCATCAGGTCAGACCGCCCGGCCGGGTCGCGGCCGAACAGCCTCCTCCCGGTCCGTCCGGCGAACGCGTCCGCTGGCAGCAGCGCCAGGTCGGTCAGCGGGTACCAGGCCGCGACTGCGGCGACGCCCGGATCCGTCAGCCCGGCCATGAGTGCCAGGTGGCCGCCAGCCGACTCGCCCCAGGTGGCCACCCTGCTGGCATCGAGCCCGTACTTCCCGGCCCGACGGCGCAGGAAGCTGATGGCGGCCGCGATGTCGGTGCGCTGCGCGGGCCACCGCGCTTCCGCGGCGAGGCGGTAGTCGACGGTCGCGCACGCCAGGCCAGCCCCGGTCAGCGCGGCGAAGACCGCGTCCGGCTCGAGAGTTGGCGGCAGGTACCGGCGGTCTCCGGAGGTGAAGCCGCCGCCGTGAATCCAGACCACCACCGGACTGCCCGCCGCACCCGCGCCGACGGCCGTGTCGTCGGGGACGTGCAGGTCGAGCAGCAGGGGCCGGAAGCCCGGAATCTCGGCGTAGGTGAGGCCGGAATAGAACACGAGGCGCATGGTATCCCGGCTGGCTCAGGCATCTCGCAGCCGCAATACCAGCCAGCCGGCCACGAGCGATACGGCTGCCCAGGCGGCCAGGACGCCGAGCCCGGCCCACGGCGCGACGGGCAGGCCGCGCAGCCCGGTCGTGTCCTCGACGGCAAGCCCTGCGGTCATCGGGCCGATCTGCTGGAGGTGCCGGCCCCAGTCCGGGCCTGCCACCGTGGCGATGATCGGGAAGAGGAAGAGCAGGCCGAGCACGACGCCGGTAGCCGCCGCGGTATCCCGCAGCGCGGCGGCCGCGCCAAGGCTGAGCAGGCCGATGAGCCCGAGGTAGAGAACGGACCCGCAGGCGGCCCGCAGCACCGGCCCGTCACCGGGCGACAGCGCCGGATAGCCGTGCGCCGCAGTGAAACCGTGCCCGGGCAGGATGAGCCGTCCGGCCAGGATCGCGCCGGCGATCGCGACCGTGCCTGCGGCGAGTACCAGGACCGTCAGGATCGCCGCCTTGGCCGCCAGCACCGTGGTCCGGTGCGGAACCGCGGTCAGTGTCACCCGCATCATGCCGGTGCCGTACTCATTTCCGACGATCAGAACGGCAAGGATGACGACCACAGCCTGGCTCAGGTAGATCCCGGTCAGGCTCGTCTTAGCGGGGTCAACCTGGCAGGCCGCTGCCGCCGCGGCGCATCTGGTCGCGGCATCCGCGACCGCGCCGAGCGCGGCGGTCGCCACGACGGCACCCGCTAGCAGCCAGATCGTTCCCGGCACGGTCCGCAGCTTCGTCCACTCCGCGTGCAGTGCGTCGCGGAAGGTAAGCCAGGCCGGAGAGCCGGCCGGACTGGCAGATGAAGAAGCGGCGGCCGCGAAGCTGGTCACGCGTCCCTCCGCCGGAGGATGACGACGGCCAGTCCCAGTCCCAGGGCCGCGTAGGCGCAGAGCACCGCGAACCCGGCCCACGGCGCGAGCGGGAAGTACCCCTGGGCCGGCGTGTAGCTGGCAGTCACCTGCGGATACTGCGGCGTGGTCTGCTGAATGGCGAAGGCGGCCGCGGGCGTGATCCGCAGCACCCAGTCCGCAGCTCCGGCGGGCAGGACCGTCTGCCCGAGCAGGTACGGCAGGACGACCACGGTGATGGCAATGGTGATAGCGGCCGCGCTGCTGCGCAGCAGCGCGCCGAGCGCCACGGCGAGGATGGCGGCAACAGCGACCAGTGCCGCGGTCCCGGCCACGACGCGCACGTCGGTGAGCATGCTGACGGGCAGGATGTAGTTGCCGTTCGACCGCAGCAGCGGCTCGCCGGCGGCGAGGGCGACGACCGCGCCGGCCAGGCCGGCCAGGAAGCTGACCGAGCCGATGACGACCGCCTTCGCGGCGAGGACCCGGCCGCGCCGCGGGCTGGCCGCGAGGGTGACCCGGATCAGGCCGCGGCGGTACTCGGCGGTCATGAACATGGCCGCGACGACGATCACGGCGATCAGCCCGCCGAAAACGCCGGTGAGCAGCTGCTCGATCGGGGTTCCGTCGCCGTTGCCGGCCACGACGGGCGCGATGTCGCCGGTCCCGGTGACGGTGAATGAGCCGCCCGCCTGGTGATAGCCGGCGGATGTCCCCGGTCCGGCGAATCCGGTTCCGCCGTCTCCGATTCCGCTGCCCGTCCAGGTGCCCGCGGCCTGCCCGCCCCGCAGGCTGACGTGGTCGAAGACGCCGGTGGCGAGAGACAGGGCGCCGCCGCTGCTCGACCCCGTCAGGGACTGAGAGCCGGACGCCGTGGTTCCGGGTGAGGCAGCGAACAGCCCGGCCTGCACCGTCGCCGGCAGCCCGGGCAGGTGCGCGGTGCCGACGACCGTCCAGGCCGCGCCGTCCGCGGAGTCGTACCCGGTGACAGTGTCACCGGAGCGGGTCAGGCGGAGCCAGCGCGGAGATGCCGCCGAGACGGGGCCGGGCATTCCGGCGATGTCGGCGGTGTAGTCGTACTGCATCCGCACCCCGTGGCTGCCGGTCAGCATCATCGCGGCGTACGCCGAGCCCGGCCGGGTGCTGGACTTGATGATGATGCCGGCCTTGGTCCACGGGTCGAGCCCGCTCCGGCCGGCGGCCATGGCGGTCAGGGCGGTCATGCGGACCGTGATGCTGCCGTTGGCGGCCAGCGGCTGATGCACGAGGTAGAAGCTGTCGGTCACGGCCTCGCCGCCCGGCCCGACCGCAGATGTGCAGGCCGCCCCGTTCGGGCCGCCGCACTCACTGTGGTCAAGAAGGGCTATCCCGGCCGTGACCAGCGCCGCGATGAGGATGCCGATCACCCAGCCGCGGACGGTGCGGAACTTGGTCCACTCGGCCCGCAGCAGCGAGGTGAACCGGTCAGGTGCTGCCTGCAGGCCGGACCGGTACTCGGTGATGGTCGCGGCGCTCATCGCGCGGCCTCCCCGGCGTCGGCGCGGGCTGCGGCCGTCCCCGGATCACCGGCAGGCGCGGCGGCGCGGAACTCGACCGCGTCCCGGGTGAGTTCCAGGTAGGCCGCTTCCAGGCTCGCGCGGCGCGCTGAGACCTCGGAGAAGGGCACGGCCGCCTGTCCCAGCACGGCAGTCACCTTCTCGGCGCCGAGTCCGGTGACCGTCAGCTCGTCGCTGCCGGTGACGGCGGCGGTGGCCCCCGCGCGAGCGAGCACCGCCGCCGCCTTCTCCGGCGCGCTGGTGCGCAGGACGACCTGGTCACCGGAGGCCGCGGCGATCAGGTCGGCCACGGTGGTGTCGGCGATGACCTTTCCGCGCCCGACCACGACCAGATGATCCGCGGTGTCCTGCAGCTCGCTCATCAGGTGGCTGGAGACCAGGACCGAGCGGCCCTCGGCAGCCAGCGACCGCAGGAATGCGCGCATCCACACGATGCCCTCCGGGTCCATGCCGTTGAACGGCTCGTCCAGCATCAGCGCGGGCGGGTCGCCGAGCATGGCCGCGGCGATGCCCAGCCGCTGCCGCATGCCGAGTGAGTACCCGCCCGCCTTCCGCCGCGCTGCCTGCTCGAGGCCGGCCTGCTCGATAACGGCGTCCACCCGGCGCGCGGTCAGGCCCTGGGAGTGAGCGAGCCAGAGCAGGTGGTTGCGGCCGGTCCGGCCGGGCTGCAGGGCGGCGGCGTCCAGCAGCGAGCCGAGGTGGCCGAGCGGCCGCCGCAGGCTGGCATAGGCTCGCCCGCCGACGAGCGCCGCGCCGGCCTCGGCCGCGTCCAGGCCGAGAATCACGCGCATGGTTGTCGACTTGCCGGCACCGTTCGGTCCGACGAAGCCGGTGAGCTCCCCCGGCCGCACGGTAAACGTCATGCCGTCCAGCGCCAGCGTGGGGCCGAAGCGCTTGCGCACCTCGCTGACTTCGATTGTTGCCTCGCTCATCTGCTGCCTTCTCGGTAGGTCGGTCAGGTTCGAACCTGGTTCTACGCCCTGGCCGGTGTCAGCCCGGTGTCGTCAGCTGACACCGGGCTGACACCCGTGACCTGGCACTGTCTGAGTTGAATCACGTAGCCTCGCCCTCAGCCGGGCGGGCAGTCCGCCTACAGGAATCGCGAGTTCACGATCATGAGAGTGCTGGTAGCGGAAGACTTCGAGGTCCTGGCCGACGCCATCGGGACCGGCCTGCGCCGGGAGGGCATGGCTGTTGACGTCGTTCTGGACGGGAACGAGGCCCTGGATCACCTCGCCGTTACCCGGTACGACGTCATCGTCCTTGACCGGGACCTGCCGGGGGTGCACGGCGACGAGGTCTGCCGCCAGCTGGTCGCCGATCGCAGTGACACGAGGATCCTGATGCTGACCGCGGCCAGCACGGTCCGGGACCGGGTGGACGGTCTCGGCCTCGGCGCCGACGACTACCTGCCCAAGCCGTTCGACTTCGCTGAGCTGACGGCACGGGTGCGCGCGCTCGGCCGACGCAGCGGAGCGGCGCTGCCGCCGACGCTCGAAAGCGGGGACATCATCCTCGACTCCGGCCGCCGCGTCGCGCTCCGGGCAGGCCGCCGCCTCGACCTGAGCCCGAAGGAGTTCGCCCTGCTGGAGTGCCTCCTCGCCTCGGCCGGCCGGGTGGTCTCGGCTGAGGAGCTGCTGGAGCGAGTCTGGGACGAGCAGGCCGACCCGTTCACGACGGCGGTCAAGACCACGGTCCTGCGGCTGCGGGCAAAGCTCGGCGAACCGCCTGTCATCCACACCGTCCGCGAGGGCGGCTACCAGATCGGGGCAGCATGATGCCGGGCCAGATGGCACGCATTCCCCGGCCGGCCGCGGCGGTACGGCTGCTGCGCCGGAGCACGCTGCGGACGCAGCTCGCCCTCCTGTACGCCGGGGTCTTCACCGCGCTTGCCCTCGCCGTGCTTGGCGCGAGCGGCCTGCTGATACACAGCTCGTCCGCCTCCTCCGGAAGTCAGGCGGCCGCGAACCTGCCCAACGGCCGTACTTTCGACGTGCTCGCGGCGGTTATCTTCCTCGTCAGCGTCCTGATCGCGATCGTGCTCGGCTGGCTGATCGCAGGCCGGCTGCTGCGGCCACTGCGCACGATCACCTCGACCGCGCGGGACATCTCCGCCACCAACCTCAGCCGCCGGCTGGGACTGGGCAGGCGCGACGACGAGTTCGCGGAGCTAGGCGACACCCTGGACGACCTGTTCGGCCGGCTGGAGGCGTCGTTTGAGTCGCAGCGGCACTTCGTGGCCAGCGCGTCGCACGAACTGCGGACGCCGCTCGCGGCGGAGCGCGCGCTGCTGCAGGTCGCTCTCGCCGACCCGGGCGCCACGGCGGAGACGCTCCGCGCCACCTGCCAGGAACTGCTCGCGCTCGGCGAGCAGCAGGAGCGACTGATCGAGGCCCTGCTCACACTCGCGAGCAGCGAGCGGGGCACCGACACGAGGGAGCCCGTCGACCTGGCTGAGCTCGCCTGGACCGTGCTGGCCGACCGCCGCCCCGAGGCTGACCGCCGGGGCCTTGAGATGACCGCGTCGCTGGCGCCGGCACCGGCGAGCGGTGATCCGGCCCTGGCCGAGCGGCTGGTGGCCAATCTGGTCGACAATGCCATCCGGCACAACCGCGCCGGCGGCTGGCTGCAGATCTCGACAGCGACCGCCGGCGGCCGCGCCGTTCTGTCCGTCAGCAACAGCGGGACGGTGATCCCGCCCGGCGAGGTCGACCGGATTATCGAGCCGTTTCAGCGACTCGGCACCGAGCGGGTGCGGCACGGCAGCGGCCACGGTCTCGGCCTCGCCATCGTCCGCGCGATCGCGGGAGTCCATGGCGCCGCGCTGACCGTGACCGCCCGCCCGGACGGCGGTCTGGCAATCGACGTGAGCTTCCCGCCCCAGCGGCCGTAGCGGCAGAATCGATGGTTATGAGCCTGCCGACCGTATTCACCGAGCTGTTTCAGATAGCGCACCCGATCGCGCTGGCGCCGATGGGCGGCTCGGCCGGCGGCGCTCTTGCCGCAGCCGTCTCCGAAGGCGGCGGGCTGGGCCTGGTCGGCGGCGGCCGCGAGGGCACGGACTGGCTGGACCGGGAGCTGGAACTCGTCACCTCGCTGACCGCGAGGCCGTGGGGCGCGGGATTCCTCAGCTGGGCTGCCACCCCCGGCCTCGTCGAGCGAGCGCTCGCCTACCGCCCGGCGGCGGTGATGCTGTCGTTCGGCGATCTCCGGCCGCTTGCCCCGCTGGTGCGCGACGCCGGGGTCAGGCTCATCGTCCAGGTCACCGACCTGGATGAGGCCCGGCAGGCGATCGACGCGGAGGCCGACGTCATCGTCGCGCAGGGCACCGAGGCGGGCGGGCACAGCGGCCGGGCGGGACGGTCGGTCATGTCGTTCGTACCGGTGGTCGCCAACCTCGCGGCGCCCACGCCAGTGCTCGCAGCCGGCGGGATCGCCGACGGCCGGGGCGTCGCGGCGGCGCTGGCGCTCGGAGCCGCCGGAGCGCTGATCGGGACCCGCTTCCTGGCAACGCCCGAAGCCCTGATCGACCCGTCGGTCACGAAGGCGATCCTGGACGGAACCGGAGAAGAGACCGAGCGCAGTGCCGTGCTCGACATCATCCGGGACACCGGCTGGCCGGCCAGGTACCTGGCCCGCACGTTGCGCCATCCGTCAATTGACCAGTGGCGCGGCCGCGAGTACGCGCTGGCCGGCGATCCCGCGGCCAGAGCGGCTTACCAGCGGGCGGTCAGCCACGGCGAGCTGCCGCGCGTCCCGGCCTGGGCCAGCCAGGCCATTGACCTGATCACCGACCTCAGGCCCGCCGCCGATCTCACGGGTGATCTCGCCCGCGACGCCGAGCTGGCCCTGTCCCGGATCAGGCGCGCCGGCTGAACTCCAGCCCCTCGAACTCGCCGGAGTCGCGCCACTGCCGGATGTAGCGGAAGTAGGCGGGCGCGCCCGCCTGGTACCCGGCCAGCAGCGAGTGCGGGCCAGGGCCCTTGCCCTCGTTGTTGTAGTAGCCGGGCGTGCACGCCGCCAGGAACGAGCTCATCACCGGATTCGGCGCCAGCTGCTCCATCCAGGCATCCTCAGCCTCGCGGCTGACCTCGACGGTGTCGAGTCCCGCGGCCCGCATGTGCGCGACGACGCCCGCGACGGTCCTGGCCGCGTCGTTGAGGTTGTGCGGGACGTTGGCCACGAAGTTACCGCCCTGGCCGAGCTGGACCAGGAACGCGTTCGGGAACCCGTGCACGTGCACGCCGTGCATGCTGCGCATCCCGCCGGACCAGTACTCCGACAGCCGGATGCCGTCCCGGCCGGTCAGGTCGAACCCGTACCGCCGCGTTGGCTCGGTGCCTACCTCGAATCCGGAGGCGTAGATGATGCAGTCGACCGGGTACTCGACCCCGGCCGCGACGACGCCGGCCGGGGTGATGCGCTCCACTCCCCTGCCGTCGGTGTCGACCAGGTGCACCGAGGGCCGGTTGAAGGCGCTGAGGTACTCGTCGTGGAAGCACGGCCGCTTGCACAGCTGCCGGTACCAGGCCTTGAGCCGATCTGCCGTGGCCGGGTCCGCGACGACCGCATCGACCCTCGCCCGGATCTCGGTCATCTTCTCGTGGTCGGCGTTCTCGAAGTCGGCCAGCAGGTCGGCGAAGCTCGGCGGGGCGGTGCGGGCGGCCGTCAGGCGGCCCCGGATCCGCTTGGCCAGGTCCGTCCAGCCGTCGTTCACCAGGTCGTCGTCCGGCAGCTCGCCCGCGGACATGTTGGCGACGAAGTTGGCCTGCCACCGCTCCTGCCAGCCCGGCGCGGCCACGCTGGCGAACCAGTCCGGGTCCATCGGGCGGTTCCCGCGCACGTCCACCGACGACGGGGTGCGCTGGAAGACGAATAGTTCCCCGCACGCCGCGGCCAGGTGCGGCACGCACTGAACCGCGGTTGCCCCGGTTCCGATGATCGCGACGCGCTTGCCGGCGAGGCGGTCCAGGGGCGCGCCCGCGGGATCGCCGCCGGTGTAGGCGTAGTCCCACCGGCTGGTGTGGAACGAGTGGCCGCCGAACGTCTCGATGCCGGGCAGGCCGGGCAGCTTGGGCACGTGCAGCGGCCCGGTCCCCGTCGCGATGAACTGGGCGGTGAACTCGTCGCCGCGGTCGGTGCGCACGATCCAGCGGCAGGCAGCCTCGTCCCACTCCAGGCCGGTCACCTCGGTGTGGAACAGCGCGCTGTCGTGCAGCCCGTACTGCTTGCCGATCCGGTCGCAGTGCTCCAGGATCTCGGGCGCATGCGCGTACAGCTCCGTCGGCATGTGCCCGGTTTCCTCGAGGAGCGGCATGTAGATCATCGCCGCGGTGTCGCACTGCGCGCCGGGATAGCGGTTCCAGTACCAGGTGCCGCCGAATCCGCCGCCCTTCTCCACGATGCGGACATCGCCGACGCCGGCTTCGGCGAGCCTGGCGGCGGTAACCAGGCCGGCGAATCCGCCGCCGATGAACGCGACCGTCACGTGATCGCGCCGGGGGGCACGCTCGACCCTCTCGGTGTACGGGTCGCGGAGGTAGCGACCGAACTGACCCTTCAGCTCGATGTACTGATCGTTGCCGTCGGGCCGCAGGCGCTTGGCCCGCTCGAGGGCGTACCTGCGGCGCAGCGCCTCGTTCGGTGTCTCAGCCACAGCCACGACCTCCGTGCGACGGATCATTCGCCACAATCCAGTCACAGCCCCGGGCGGGCCGTCAACCCGCTGCTAGGCGGGTACAAGTCGTAGCTATTTAACTACGAACAGCGACTCGGGCCGCGCGCGAGAGCCATGGCAGCCCGACCGGCGCGACAGTCAGCGGAACACCGGCATCGAGCTTCCTGCTGGGGCCTGGGCGGGATCGGGTCAGCCACCGCGGGCGGGCGTCCGGCGCTGACGGTGGTGCTGGCCGCCGGACAAGTGTCGTGCCTGCACGCGTGCCCCGCGCGTGATTGTGCACGGACAATCACGGCTATGCCACCTCCGCATGCCGTTCGAATGGATCTCACCGACCCTGAGTGCCGCCGTGTTCTGCTGGCGGGCTGTACGCGACCGGAGCTGACGGGCAGCGCTCGCGTTCGGGCTGACCTACGGCCTGCTCCGATCGGTGGCCAGGGCGGCAGGACCGCGCCCGTAGTGCAGCCCCCTGGATGTCAGGACGTCCGCCGGTTCGTTACGGCCCGTGGCGCGGTGTCTGGGCCGGTGGTATCGGCGGCTGGTCCTGCACTGCCGCGCCGCCTGCCTGACTCGGCGATGCGGGGCGCCCCCATTCATCCTCAACATCACCTCTGGAAAGCGGGACAATCATGCGCCTACCACGAAGAGCCCTGATAATCGTCGGGTCTGCGGCAGTTCTGCTGGCCGGCGCGACCGCAGCGGGCGCGGCAATCGCCGCCAGCCCGATCGACAGTTCCGGCGCCATCCACGGCTGCTACACCACGCGATCGCTGAACGGCTCCCACGTGTTCGTGCTCCAGGACTCCGAGACCAGTTGCCCGCGGGGCACCACCGCCATCTCCTGGAACCAGCAGGGCCCGGCAGGCCAGAACGGCATCAACGGGGCCAACGGCCAGAGCGTCGCGAGTACGGAACTGGCCAGCGGTGATCCCGACTGCGCCAGCGGAGGCGCAAGCTTCACCTCGGTCAGCGGCACCACCTATGCCTGCAACGGCACGCCGGGCACCATCGGTCAGCAAGGCCCGGCAGGACCCTCGACGGCGGGGGCGGCGGGACTGTCCGCCGAGGTAATCAGCGCTACCGCGACCGGCTCCGCCGTGGTGACGTGCCCGGCAAGTCACCCCTACGCCCTCGGCGGCGGTGCGCAGCCCGGCGCGGGTGACTCCCTAACCGGTAGCTGGCCGCTGGCCAACGGCAACGATCAGCCGGTCGGCTGGCAGGCAGCCTCCAGCGCCGACGGCCAGGTCCTCGTCTACGCCGTCTGCTCCCAGTAGCCACCAGCGCCGTTACGCCGGCGTCCGCCGTCTACGTGACCAACAGCGCGGGCGGTCGCCCGGTCGGCGCGCTGGACGTAGCTGAAAACGAAGGCAGCTGCGGAAATCCAGAGGACACCATGAACCGAGATACCTCACACCAAGACTCGCTGCTCCATGCATCTCTGTTGCAGCACCGGCCAGCACTCACTGGCCCGGTGCCGGTCCCAGTCAAAGGGTTCGACTACGGCGAAGGGCTGCACGACGGTAATGCCTGAGCGTTCGGCGCGGCGAGTCGGCGCCTCAGCCGGGTCGTATTCACCTTGCTGTATTCGGTCTGGAGCGGACTACTCGTGGGTCCGATCAACCAGAGCGACAGCCTGGCCACAGCGGCAAGAAAGTTCAACGAGCAGACCGACAGCTACAACGTTGCCGCCACGCTGCTGATCATCGGCTTGCCCTTCTCATTGTTGTTTGCCGCGTCGCTGCGCGCCGTGTTAGGTCGGGCCGAGGGCGGGGAGCGGCAGCTGTCATCGCTGATACTCGCCGGCGCAGCCGCCAGCGGCGCCGTACTGCTCGCGGGCGCCGCGTTAATGGGTGGCACGGCCTACCTCGCTAATTACAGACCAGTTGACGGTGTCACCGCTGCCTTCGCCCACTCCGCGTGCGAGGCTTGCGTGTACTACTCCGTGGTGTTCCTGGGCGTTGCAGCTCTGGTAACCGGGTGGATCACGATCCAGCACGCTGTCTTTCCACACTGGTTCGGCTGGCTGGCCACGGTACTCGGAACGGCCATGATCGTCGGAAGTGCCGGCTTCCCGCAGATACGGCCACTGGCGCTGCTCGCCAACATCGCCACCGTTCTGTTCATCCTGAGTACCTCCGTCGTCATCTGGGCTAGCAACCCAGCACGCGAACCCATCCCGCTACCGGAACAGATCGCCAACCTGCCATAGCGTCACCCCCTCGCGTCCACCGCCACCCGTGCGACAACGCGGGATCCGTCACATTCGTGCTCCGGCGCCGCCGACAAGTGCCCCGCTGATGCGACCAGCCCACGGATTAACGCGAAACGCGCGGACTTGCTCAGCCATGCGTGCCAGCGCGCGCTGCGCGGATGCCACGGCGAGCTGTTTGCTCATCGCCGCAGATCGCACGCGCAGCTGGCCATTTTCCGCACCCGCGCCCGGCGCGGGCGCAACTGGGAGGCTGGCTCACCTGCAGTGGTGGTGCCGCCACGCCTGCCGCGCGGTGCGTGCGCAGGGACAATGACGCCATGGGACTCCCGTGGTACGTGGCCCGCGCTACCTGGCGGCGATCGTGGCGGATGACGCTGCTGGTCGCGCTGATCGGCGGCTTGCTGGGCGCCGTGGCGCTCGGCGCGCTGGCAGGCGCGCGGCGGACCGAGTCGGCCTACGGCCGGTACCTGCGGTCGGTGAATGCCAGTGACGTCTCCGTCGACATTCCGGGACCGCTGCTGTTCGCGGTCAAGGACGTGGAACACCTGTCCGGGACGTTGTCCAGCGTCGCCTGGCTCGGCCTGAATGGTGAGCCTGTCATCGACGGCAAGGTTGACACCGCATTCCAGACCGGCGCCATCGCCGGCAGCCTGGATGGCGAGTTCTACCGCCAGGACGAGCTGACCGTGCTCGCCGGGAAGCTGCCGCCGGAGAGCTCCACCCGCGCGATCATCATCACCCAGAACATGGCCACCGCTTTCAGGCTGACGGTCGGTGACCACATGACCTGGCAGTTCACCCGGTTCAAGGTGACCAAGTCCGGTCTGCCCGAAGTGGCCAAATCAGGGCAGACGCCGTTGGCGGGGCCGCCAGAGAACACCACCTATACCGTGGCGGCGATCGTGGACGTGTCGCCGGCGCTCGTTGACGACTTCGACAGCGTCGACACGGCGATCCTGCCGCCCGCCGCTACGGCCCAGCACCTGAACGGCGGCTGGCAGTTCGGATGGGCCTCGCTCCGGCTGCGGCGCGGGGACGCCGACGTTGATGCACTGCAGCGGCAACTCCGCAGCCTCGCCACCGCCATCACCAGCCAGAAGGGCTTTTCGAACTTCCCGCTCACTTTCACCATCCGCCGGATGGCCATTGTCCAACGCGAAGCGCAGCAAGCCATCGAGCCCCAAGCGGTGGCGCTCGCCGTGCTGGGCGGACTGGCCGTTATCGCACTGCTCGCGCTCATGGCCCAGGGCCTCGCGCAAATGCTGGCGAGGTCGGCGGCTGACGCCCCGGCGCTGCGCGCGATGGGTGGCAGCCGGGCCGCCGCTGCCGCCGCGACCGCGGCGTGGGGCGCAGTCGCCGTGGCCGGCGCGGTCGTCATCTCAATAGGCGGCGCGATCGCCGTATCGCCGCTGGCGCCGATCGGCCCGGTCCGGTTGTTTGACCCGGTCCGGGGCTTCCAGGCGGACTGGCTCGTGCTGGGCGGCGGCGGTTTCAGCCTGCTGCTGCTGCTGACGGCGGTGCTCACCTGGCTGGCCTGGCGGGCGGTGCGCCACGGCGGAGAGGTCCGGCCGGCGCAGTCATCCGTGCTCCTCCGCGTGGCCACCAGCGCGGGCCTGCCGGTCACCATGATCGCCGGGATCCGGCACGCGCTGGAGCGCGGCTCCGGCCGCCTGCGCGCCCCGGTCCGGGCGACCCTGACCGGCACCGTTATCGCGGTCACGGCCCTGGTCGCGGCGCTGGTCTTCGGCGCGAGCCTGACCGGCCTGTACAACAACCCGGCCAAACAAGGCTGGACCTGGGATCTGCTCGTGCAGTCGCAGGGCGGCTGGGGCAGCTGGCCGCCCGGTGCCCTCGACAAGGCATTCGCGGCTGCTCCCGGCGTCACTGGCTGGGCCGAGGCCGGCTTCGCTCAGCTGACCATCCGGGGCGCGGAGATCCCGGCGATGGGCCTGCTGCAGCACGTCCCGGCCCATCCGGTGGAGCCGCCGACGACGAGCGGCCATCCGCTAACCGGACTGAACCAGGTCGAGTTCGGCACGGTCACCATGCGCCAGCTCGGCCTGCATATAGGCCAGAGGATCCTGCTCGGCGACGACAAGCAGCCAGTGACGATTGTGGGCACCGTAACCCTGCCGTCCATCGGCGTGGTGCTGACCGACCACCCATCGCTAGGCCGGGGCGTGATGATGAACTGGGCTACGTTGATGACTGTCCTCGGCGAGCGGATGAATCCGACTCAGACCCAGATCTCGGACGCGGTGGCGAGCACGGCGTACCCGGCGACCGTTGTCTTCGACCTCCGCTCGCCGGCTGCGGGCCGCCGGATCATCAGCGAGATGGCAGTGCTCTCCACCCGGTCCGGCAGTCCTGGCGGGACCTACCAGCTCAGGCCTCAGCTGGAGCGAGGGGCCGCCGTGCTGAACGCGGGCCAGATGGGCCGGGAGCCGCTCGCCATGGCAATTGGCGTCGCGGCGGCGGCCGTGCTCGCACTCGGGCTCGCGATCCTGGCCTCGGTCCGGCAGCGGCGCCTGGAACTGGCCCTGCTGAAGTCGCTCGGGCTGCGCGCGCGGCAGATCAGGGCCATCATCGCCTGGCAGACCAGTACGATCCTGGCGATCGCTGTCGCGCTCGGCGTGCCGCTCGGCATCGCGGGCGGGCAGTGGGCCTGGACCAGCTTCGCCAACTCGATCGGGGTCGTGCCCAGCCCGGTCGTGCCGGGCCTGTCGCTGCTGGCAGGCGTCGCGCTCCTGCTGCTGGCGGGCAACCTGCTGGCCGCTTTCCCGGCCTTCCTGGCCGCCCGGATCGCCCCCGCAGCCGTGCTCCGCACCGAGTAGCCCGGTAGTCCTGGCAGCGTGAGCGATCTTGCGTTCCCGCACTTCCCGCCCAGGTTCGCCTGGAGCGTCGCGACCGCTGCCAACCAGATTTTGGCCGAGAACGGCCGCGGCGAGCCAATCTGGGACCGGTTATGCCACGTCGCCACGACCGTTCGGCCATCATCCAGCCGAACCGCCAAGGTCAGCGATCTGCTTGAGGTTCCTGAAGGCGAGAACGTCGTGCCGTTCGTGAAACACAAGCCCGGACCGCGCAAACCGGCGCGTCACCGAACCCCTCATCACCGCAAGCAGCAACGGAGTTCGCTCTGGCGCCTCCTTTAGTCGAGGAACTCGTGCCTGAGCCGACCCGCAAGCGCAGCCGCAGATACTGCAGTCACGTTCGCGCGGGACACCAAGGGCATGCCCAGCCGCTGCATCACGCGCGCCGCGAGACGCCGTCATGCACCCGCTGATCAAGCGGCACCGAATGCGGGCGGCGACGACAGATTGTTCATCTGGTGCGGCATCGGGCCTGAGCCAACCAGCCGCGAAGTCGTGCAGGCAGTTCTCGATCGCGAGGGCCACAGAGGATTGGCCACGAAGCGTGATGCCGGCGCCCGTGTTTTCGGCGACGGCCGCGATCGTGGCCGAGGCGAACATGACCGCGTCAGCCCCCCAAGACGATCAGCGCAGCGGGCTAGCGAGGAGTCTCGCCCGGGGGTTGAAGCGCGCATTCTCTTCGCTAGCCAGGGTGATGCTTCTCAGCGTGCTCGCTGATCTGCGGGACAAGCGCGCTGGACGCTGCCGATTCTGAGTGCCAGGCTCAGATCTGTCAGCGGCGTCGTACTCGACGATCCGAGCCTGGTTGCCAGCAGGAAGCGGACCGCTCGCGCTGGGCGTCGTCTGAGCCGGTAGTCCTCAAAGGAGAGCGCTATGAGCGTGTACAGGGTGACTGAGATCATCGGGACCAGCGGTACATCATGGGAAGACGCTGCAGCGGAAGCCATCAGGACCGCGGCTGGGACGATCCGCGATCTTCGGGTGGCTGAGGTCGTCAAGCAAGACATTCACCTCGACGAGAAGGGCGTGATCACCTATCGCACCAAGCTTCAGCTCTCCTTCAAGTACGAGAACGAGCACTGATCCCGGACCAGGGTCATGGCGTTCGTAACGCGGTCAAAACCGTGCGCACCAGGCGCGGCATAGAAAGACGTTCTGCGTGTCGGTTCGTGACGTAGGAGCGCCCCCCTGATGCGCTTCGGGCTTGGTGTCCTACGCAGCAGGGGGACGTTCATGGGTAACGGTAGTGGTGTGCCCCGCGGTGACCGCAACCGTAATGCTCGGCTGGAGCGGCTACGGGCGCTGGTGCCGGTGACGAACGCGATCGTCGGGATCGACCTGGCTGATGCGAAGCAGATGATCGTTGTCACTGGCCATGACTCGAAAGTGCTGGGCCGCAAGACTTCCGGTGCCGGGCGGCAACATCCCCGGCATAGAGCGCCTCTGGACGGGACTTGCCAGTCGGGCCCATGACGAGGAACCGGCCTACTACCGCGTGACGGAGGCCGACTTCGCTGATCAGGCCGCCTTTGACGCAGCAACTGACTCGGCCGAGTTGCAGGAGTCGGCGGCTGACTTCCATCGGATCGCACCGCCGGGCTCACAGTTCCTCGTCCTTCATCTCGACGGGTAAGCGGGGGGGGGCAGCTCGTCACCGACATGGGGAGTGCCACACCCGGCGGCAAGGCAGGACGTTCCCCAGGCACGCTTCGCGTCGTGTGGGGTCGCCTGCGAAGCCTGGCGAGATACTTCGCGCATGGAGATTATGGGCCCTGACAGCGCCGGACCGTTGTTCCTGCCGCGGATCTGGCCGGTCGGCTCCCCTGCTGGGCGCTGATCCTCCGGGACCCAGTCCGGGCTCGGGACAGGACTTGCAGCTGCAGAAGTGCGCCCGGCCCTGGGGGCTGGTCAAGCCGTCAGGCGCTGTTTCCATGGTCCAGTTCGACCTCGGCGCCGAGGAAGTAGTCGTTGATGTACTTCTCCCCCTCGTCGCAGAAGAAGGTGACAACGTGCCGGAGGTCGGGGTGCCGTGCTCGCAGCTCGCGGGCGGCGAGCAGGTGCGCGCCGGAACTCGGGCCCACGAAGAGCCCGAGCTCGCGGGCCAGTCGGCGCATCTCGCTGATCGCGGCGTCGCTGTCCACCCCGACAATCTCGTCAATCATGTGCCCATGGCGGGCGAAGATGCCGGGGACGAAGCCGTCGGAGATTCCCTCGATCAGGTGTCGGCCCACCTCGCCGCACATCAGGAGGCACGACTCGTTCGGCTCGACGGCTACCACCTTGCAGGACCGGTTCCGCTGGCGGAAGCACTGACCCACGCCGACGATAGTGCCTCCGGTGCCGACCCCGCCGACCACGGCGTCGGGCACCGAGCCGTCCGGCAGCTGAGCGAGCGTCTCCGGGCCGAGCCACGTGCGGTTCTCGTCGACGTTCCACTCCGAGTCGAATTGCTGCGGCGCGAAATACCCCGGCTGGCGACCGAGTTCGGCGACCTTGGCCAGGGCGTCATAAACGTGAAGTCACCGAGCGTCATGACCTGTGCGCCGAAGGCGCGCGAGATCGCCAGCCGCTCGCCGCTCGTCCCGTTGGGCATGACCACGAGCATCCGGTAGCCCTTGACAGCAGCGACCATGCTCATCGCGTTCCCGGTATTACCGCTGCTTGTGTCGGCAAGACCGTGCCGCGCGGCCCGGCGGGGTACCTCGTGAGGGTGACGACAGCAGGGCTGCGGGCAGTCTAGGCCCGGATCGCGGCGACGGCAGTGTAGATGCCGAGCGCCAGCAGGATGAGCCCGGTAATCCGGTTGATCCAGGCCATCGGGAGGACGCTGAGGGTCTTGGACCCGACCGTGACGGCGACCGCAGCGACTGCCCACAGGCCCAGCGTCGCGCCGATGAAGACCAGCACGGGGTTGTAGCGCGCGGCCAGGTTCGCCGCGGTGATCTGCGTGATGTCGCCCCACTCGGCCAGGAAGATAACGGTGAAGCTGGTGGCCGCCACGCGCAGGAATGTCGGCGCGCGGGCGCCCTGCCGGGCCGCGTCCGCGCCGTCGTGGTGTCCGGGCCGGAAGCTGGCGAACCACAGGTAGCCCGCGCCGGCCAGGAACAGCGCGGCGACCACCCAGTCCACGGCGCGGTGCGGCAGCAGAGTCAGCAGCTGGCCGGCCGAGACGGCGATGGCCATGTGGACGGTGAAGGCGGCCGCTGCGCCCGACCAGACCCACAGCGGGCGGTACCGGGTGCCCAGCACGAGCGAGGCGAACATCGACTTGTCCGGCAGCTCGGCCAGGAAAGTAACCGCCAGCGCGATGCCGACGACCGCAAGCTCGGGCATTCCGAGAGAGTCCTAACGCTCTGGGCCCGTCCGCAGAATCCCGGGTCAGGGAGCTCTTCGGCCGGATCGATTCAACAGCCGAAGGTCTCGTCCACCACGTGGTACGTGGCCTGGCGACCGGGCGAGACATCCGCCGGGTTTGTCGGCCTGCCAGCCGCGGGACTACTCCCCTTCGCGATCATCATACCCCGCCGGGGGCCGTCCGCAGACCCGGACACCGGCACCGATATCCGGTTGCCTCCCGACGGGTCCACTGGCACGCTTCGGGAAGCGTCACTGAGCAGGAAGGGGGCCGCCATGTCAGTCACCAGCAGCGCGCCTTCGCCTGGCATCCCTGACTGACGTTCAGCCGCGGAGCGCGAGCATCCTGAAGCCAGGGAAGCGACATGCTCACTATCCGCAGCATCACTGTCGACTGCACTGACCCCTACCGCCAGGCGCTCTTCTGGAGCGAGGTCACGGGCTGGCCCGAGGACCCGGACGATCCGAACCGGCCCGGTGACCCGGAGGGCCGGATCGTGGACCCGCATGGGGTCAGCCTCCTGTTCATCCCCGTGCCGGAAGGCAAGACGGTCAAGAACCGGGTGCACCTGGACCTGACGCCGGGGCACGCCACCAGGGACGAGGAGGTCGGCCGCCTGCTCGGCATCGGCGCGCGCCTGGTCGCCGACCACCGCGAGCCAGACGGCAGCGGCTGGGTCGTGCTGGCTGACCCTGAGGGCAACGAGTTCTGCCTGGAGCGCAGCGCATGGGAGCGCGGCAGCGGCTGAGGTGGCTGCAGATCCCGGCGGCGGCGGCGGCCGGATGCGCCGCCGCCGCCGGGACGGGCCCGACAGCTGGGCGCGCGACGACAGTGCCAGCGGTCAGGATCGGTCCGGACCGGCGAACCCGGCGGATCCGTCAGGATCCGGCGCCAGCCTCGCGGGCGGCCTGCTCGACCTGCTCGCGGTACCTCGCCCACCAGGCAGCGTCGCCGTCGGGCAGGTTGCTGCTGGTGTCGCGCAGGCCTGCCGCTCCGTCGATGAGCTCCCGGACGATGTCGGCGTGTCCGGCGTGCCGGTTGGTCTCGGCGATGACGTGGACCAGGATCTGATGCAGGCTCACCTCGCCGCGCTCGCCCCACCAGGGCACCCGGCCGGCCGCGTCCAGCGGCAGGTCACCGATCGTCGTGTCCGCGTGCGCCCAGGCCAGCCGGTACAGCCCCACGATCTGCTCCCGCGACTCGGCGGGGCTGGCCCACATATCGATATTGGGCTCGTCCTCGTGGCCTGACCACGGCAGCGGCAGGTCAGCAGGCCGCCCGAAGGTATCGCCGAAGTAGCCGAGCTCCACGCCGGCCAGGTGCTTGACCAGCCCGAGCAGGTTGGTTCCGGTCGGTGTCAGGGGCCGGCGGATGTCGTATTCGGACAGGCCGCCGAGCTTCCACACCACGGCATCGCGCGCGGACTGCAGGTAATGCTGGAGGTCGGCCTTCGGGTCAGCTAGGGTCACGGCCGATAGTCTGCCAGCCGCCGCCGACAGTCCGGCGGCCTCGACCGATGGGAGCCGACGGGATGGCGGATCTGCTGGCGGCGACAGTCAGCTCGTTCCTGGCCGAGCTGGCGGCGAGGACGCCGGCTCCCGGTGGCGGCGCGGCGGCCGGGCTGCATGCGGCGCAGGCAGCGGCCCTGATCGAGATGGTCGCGCGCTACTCGGATGGCCCGAGGTACGCCGCCCACGCCGAGTCGATCGGCCGGGTGCAGACGGAGGCAGAACGGCTGCGCATCGAGTGCGCGGAGCTCATCGACGCGGACGCGGGAGCGTTCGGGTCGGTGGCCGCCGCCTACGCGCTGCCGAAACAGACCGGCGAGCAGAAGGCGGCCAGGTCAGCCGCGATCGCCGCGACGCTTATCACCGCGGCCGAGCCGCCCGCCGAGGTAATCGCCGCCGCTGGCCGGCTGATCGAGCTGGCCGAGGTGCTGCGGCCGGTCGCCAACCGCAATGTGCTCAGCGATGTGGCCGCCGCGGCCGAGGCCGTCCGGGCTGCGGTAGCGACGGCCCGGATCAACGTCGAAGTAAACCTGCCCGGCATCACTGACCCGGCAGCCCTCGAGCGCTACCAGGCGGTGCTGGCCGGAGTCGACCTCCTGCTGGCCCGTGCCGCGGAGGTCACCGCCGCAGTACGGGCGGAGCTGGCCCGGTGACGGCACGGGCGCTTCCCGGCGCGCCTGCCGCGGCGCAGCTGCGCGAGGAGGCGGCCGGCCTCGTCGCGGCGCTGGCAGCCGGCGGCGTCACCGTGCGGCTCGCGATTGTCCTCGCCACCGGCGATGAGTCGGCCGCCTGGTACGTCCGGTCGCTGAGCCGGGCCGCGGCCAGGGTCAGCATCGAGTGCGACGTGACCGACCTCGGCGACACCGCGGCGGCCAGCGCGATCAGCGCTGTCCTGACGAGCCTGTCGGCCGACACCGGCGTGCACGGCATCATCCTGCAGACGCCGCTGCCGCCCGGCGTCCGGGCCGCGGAGCTGGCGCTGGCGATCGACCCGGCAAAGGACGTGGACGGGGCCAGCCCGGTGTCACTCGGCCGGCTGAGCGCGGGGCTGCCGGCGTTCGCCCCGGCCACGGCCGCCGCCGTCATCCGGCTGCTGGACTTCTATGAGGTCGGGCTGTCGGGCCGGCGCGTGGCCGTGGTCGGCCGATCGGCCGTGGTCGGCAAGCCGCTGGCGCAGCTCCTGCTGGCCAGGGACGCGACGGTGACGATCTGTCATTCCCGTACTCGCGACCTCGCCCGGGTGACCGCGGAGGCCGACGTGCTGGTCGCCGCAGCCGGCCACCCCGGCCTGATCACTGCCGATCACGTGCGGCCCGGCGCGGTGGTCGTGGACGTGGGAACCAGTCCCGCCGCCGACGGCGGCCTGACCGGGGATGCCGACGCCGTCAGCGTCAGCACAGTGGCTGGTGCCCTCTCCCCCGTGCCCGGCGGCGTCGGCCCGGTCACGACGGCGCAGCTGCTGCTGAGCACCGCCAGCGCGGCGGCTATGCCTCAGGACGTAAGAAACTAGGCGGTCGTCGGCACGACTGCGCCAGAGCGAGCCGTGTTCCAGGACTTCCGGCTGCTGCCGAATAAGAACGTCTATCAGAACATCTCGTCTACTACGTGCGATGGGCCAGTGATCCACTTCGATAGCGTCACTAAGACGTACGCGAATCAGAGCCGTGCCGCGGTGCTCGCCGGCACAACCCGCGCGGTCTACCGAATCCCCGAGTAGGCGGCAGTCACCGCCCGTGCCCGCACCCGGCGCAGCTGGCACCCGTTATATTCCGGTATGCGCCGCCCGCCGCCGACTTTTCATTCCCAGCAGCGTTTCCCGGCGCCCTTTCAGCATGGTTTGCCGGATTCCTAGGTCACCAGCAGAATGCAAAGTCAATCTAGGTTGACGAAAGCGGCGCGCTCGGACGCTTCATCCTTCCCGACCAGGCTGCCGTTTTCTTACTTCCCGGTCACCGCGCCGGGCGTCAGGGCAGCAGGGTGAGGAACTCGCGGGCGTCCCGGACCAGGGTGAGCGAGCGGTGCGTCGCGTCGGACACGAAGCCGGTCGCCGCCAGCTCCCCGATCAGCCCGGCCAGCGGGTCCCAGAATCCGCAGACGTTGACGAGAGCAACCGGCTTGTCGTGCAGGCCGATCTGCTGCCAGGTCAGGATCTCGAACAGCTCGTCCAGGGTGCCGAGACCGCCCGGCAGCGCCGCGAAGCCGTCGGCAAGGTCGGCCATCAGGGCCTTGCGCTCGTGCATCGTGGCGACTACCTCCATCCGGGTCAGCCCCGGATGCGGTATCTCGGCCGCGAACAGGCCGCCGGGAATGACGCCGATGACCTCGCCGCCGGCCGCCAGCGCCGCATCGGCCAGCGCGCCCATCATGCCGACGCTCGCGCCGCCGTAGACGATGCCGACGCCAGCCCGCGCCAGGGTGGTGCCGAAGTCAGCCGCCGCCGCCGCGTACCCGGGCTGGCGGCCGGCCGAGCTACCGCAGAAGACCGCTACGCGCATACTCGGGCACCGCCGAGGACCGCCGGCCGAAGTCGCGCAGCGCCCTCAGGAAGTCCACCTCGCCGAAAGCCGGCCAGTAGCAGTCACAGAAATGCAGGTACGCGCCGGTGCCCTGCCAGAGCAGGAAGTTGGACATGCGCTGCTCGCCGCTCGTCCTGATGATCAGGTCGGGCTCCGGCTGCCCGTCGCCGGACAGGTGCCTGGCGATGTCATCCTCCGCTACCGCCGCGGCCAGCTCGGCCAGCGTGACGCCGGCCGCGGCCTGCTCCAGCAGGAGCAGGCGGACTGCCTCCGCGATCTCCTGCCGGCCGCCGTAGCCGACGCACAGGGTGACGTGCGCGCCGGTGGTGCACTGCCTGGTGGCCTCGGTGGCCTGCTTGAGCGCATCAGCGGTGCTGGCTGGCAGCATGTCGACCAGACCGGCGATGTGCACCCGCCAGGCGGGCTCGGGTGTCGCGATCCGGGCGACCACGACCTGCTCGATGATGTCCATCAGGGCGGCCACCTCGGCATCGTCGCGGCGCGCCAGGTTCTCGGCCGAGCAGATGAACACGGTGACGTGCCTGATGCCGGCTGCCTGGCACCACGACAGCGCGTCCCAGATGTGCGCGGCGCCGTGCCGGTGGCCGTCGCTCGGGCTGGCGAGGCCGGCCTGCCTGGCCCAGCGCCGGTTGCCGTCGATGATCAGTCCCACGTGCCGGGGCAGCGGACCGCGGGTCAGCTGGCGCCGCAGCCGCCGCTGATACACCCGGACGGCGAGCTTGCGGAGCGGCATGCGGATCTTGCTGAGCGGCGGCACGTGGCGACCCTAGCCCCTGCCGCTCACTCGGTCCAGCCGAGCTCGGCCAGCCAGTACCGGCGGACAGCCTGATCAAACCCGGCTGGCCAGGGGATCTGCCGGGCGGCGAGGATGTCGCGGGCTGCCTGCCGGAACGCGGCGGCCGCGGCTCGCATCGCGGTCAGGACGGCCTCGCGGCTGGCAGCGGGCGAGGGCAGCCCGGCGCAGACTGCCCGCTGCCCGGTGGTGAGCTTGGCCGACCACTGCTTCACGCCCATGGGCGGCAGCGGCTGGTTCGACTCGACGAAGAGCTGATAGAGCAGCATCTGGATGTGCTGCACTCCGACGACGCCCAGCAGCCAGTCCTCGCGCGCCACCACCGCAGCCGGGAAGATCGTGAGCTGTCGCAGGAACTCCTCGGTCAGCTCCGCCAGCTTCGCCGGGTCAGGTACCGGCGCCGCCGCGCGGGCCGCAGGGGCCGCTCGCGCGGTGGCAGCCGCGATGGCAGCCGCGGTCAGGCCGGCCCGGCCGTCCTTGTCGAGGATCAGCAGGCGCAGGGCCAGCGCGCCCGCAGACGCCGTGCCAGCCCGCTCGGCGACCACGTCGAGCCGGAGGCACTCAGCCGTCACGCTGTAGAAGCTGCCGGGCAGCCGGGGCAGGTCCCTCGCCAGCAGCGTCGGCGTGATCCCGGCCAGCCAGTCGCGCCAGGTCGCGGCGAAGTCATCGAAGGCAGCCTGCTCGAGCGCGACGACGACATCGAGATCGGAGCCGGCGTCGGCGACACCGCGGCCCAGCGATCCGCTGAGCCACAGCGCCCGGATGCGCGCGTCGCCCTCGGCGGCAGCGACGACCCTGGCGGCCAGCCGGTGGTAGCCGGCCGGGAGCGGGCGGAGCGCTTCGGCGAGAACGGCACCGGAAGGCATGCACAGCAGGCTAGCCAACCGCGCCCGCCGCTGGCGGGAGGGATCGGGCGGGCTGCCGCGCTAGCTCAGGGTGCGGCTGCGGCCGCGGAACTCGGCGACGATGTCGTCGCCGCGGCGGACAGTGACGTCGTAAATGCCGCTGCGGCCGTAGCGGGCCCGCTCGGCCGCGGTCGCGACCAGGACATCGCCCTCCCGCACTGGCGCGATGAAGGTGATGTCCGCCCCGGAAGCGACGGTGACCGGACCGTGGCTGTTGCAGGCGCAGGCGAACGCTGTATCGGCGAGCATGAACACGTACCCGCCGTGCCCGATGGAGTGCCCGTTCAGCATCTGCAGGGCCACCCGCATCTGCACCACGGCGGTGCCGGGCCCGACGTGCAGCAGTTCCATGCCCAGGCCGCGGGAGGCCTGGTCGGCGGCGAACATGGCCGCAGCCGGACCGCGCGGGATGTCGTGGCGCGGCTCGCCCGCGGGGGGCAGTCCCTGCATCTGGCTCCTGTCGGCGGTGGCTGCGAACTGACGGCGTGACTTTCGTGCGTATCGTAATTCGGGCGGCACCGGGGCGGGCGCTACTGTGCTGATCATGCTCAGTTACCGCCAGCCCGGGACCGTTGTCACCGACCGCATCTTCAGCGTCCCGCTCGATCACGCGCGGCCGGAGGGCGAGCAGATCGAGATCTTCGCCCGTGAGGTCGTGGCGGCGGACGCGGCCCGCACAAGCGGCGGAGCTTCCGCGCTGCCATGGCTGGTGTTCCTGCAGGGCGGTCCCGGCTTCGGCGCCCCCCGGCCCGTCGGGCGGGACGCGTGGCTGGACCGGGCACTGCGCGAGTTCCGGGTGCTGCTGCTGGATCAGCGCGGCACCGGCCGGTCCACGCCGGCGACGCGGCAGACGCTGGCCCGGTTCGGCGATCCGCAGTCGCAGGCTGACTACCTGGCTCACTTCCGGGCCGATTCGATCGTCACGGACGCCGAGCTGATCAGGCCGCAGGTGACCGGGGGCGCGCCCTGGGCGGTGCTCGGCCAGAGCTTCGGCGGCTTCTGCACGGTCAGCTACCTGTCGAAGGCGCCCGGCGGCGTGAGCGAGGCGTTCATCACCGGCGGCCTGCCAGGCCTGTCCGCCCGGGCCGACGATGTGTACCGGCTGACCTATCAGAAGGTCGCCGCGAAGTGCCGCGCCCACTACGAGCGGTACCCGCAGGACGCGGACACGGCCCGGCAGGTCGCCCGGGTGCTGCACGCGCGAGAAGCGGCGGGCAGCCCGGTCGAGCTGCCTGGCGCAGGCGCGCTGACGGTGGAGCGGTTCCTCACGCTCGGCCAGATGCTCGGGTCGGGCACCGGCTCGCACGCACTCCACTATCTCCTGGAGGACCCGTTCGCGGGCCGGGAGCTGAGCGACGCCTTCCTGCACCACCTCGACTGCGCTCTGTCGTATGCCGCGGCGCCGCTCTACGCGACGGTGCACGAGGCCTGCTACGCCCAGGGGCCGGCGACCCGCTGGTCGGCGCAGCGCATCAGGGCGGAGTTCGCCGAGTTCGCGCCGGAAGCCGCCGTCGAGGGGGACGCGCCGCCGATGTTCACCGGCGAGATGGTCTACCCGTGGGCGTTCGCCGTGGACCCGGCGCTGGTTCCGCTGGCCGGCGCGGCCGAGCTGCTGGCCGGGCGGGAGGACTGGCCGGCGCTGTACGACGCCGCTCAGCTGAGCCGGAACGAGGTGCCGGCAGCCGCTGCGGTCTACTTCAATGACATGTACGTGCCGGCCGAGCTGTCGGTGCCCACGGCCGCGGCTATGCGCGGACTGCGGCCCTGGGTCACCAGCGAGTACGAGCATGATGGCCTGCGCGTCAGCGACGGCGCGGTCCTGGACCGGCTGATCGCCCTGGCCAGGGGCAACGCCTGAGCCACGCGGGCCTGCCCGTCGGTCACGGAAAGTAACCGCGGGTGACGACGCGCTGTCCTGAATGACAGGGCCAGGGCGCTGCTGCGGCTAGGCTGAGCCGATGCCGACGATAACGCGGACCTGCCTGTGCCTGATCAGGCGCCAGACTCCGGCTGGCCCGGAGGTGCTGCTCGGACTCAAGAAGGCCGGCTTCGGGGCCGGCAAGTGGGTCGGGCTCGGCGGCCACATCGAGGACGGCGAGAAGCCCGTGGGCGCCGCCGTCCGCGAGGTGCGCGAGGAGTCCGGGCTCGAGGTCCCGGCCGACTCGCTGCAGCACGTGGCGAGCATCGAGTTCCGGTTCCCGGCCCGGCCGTCCTGGGACCAGACGGCCGAGGTCTTCGCCACCTCGGTCTTCACCGGCGAGCCTGCCGAGTCGGACGAGGTGGCCCCGCGCTGGTTCGGCGAGGACGAGCTGCCGCTGCCCAGGATGTGGGACGACGCGCAGTACTGGCTGCCGCGGGTGCTGGCCGGCGAGCACATCAGCGTCCTGTTCACCTTCGCTGACGACTGCGCGACCGTGGCCGCCATGGAGCCCGACCTGCGGCCAGCGCGAACCTGATCCGCGCGGGCCGCGAGGACCGCCGCCGAGCCGATCGCTCCGGCCGCTGAAGGTTACTGGTAGGAGATCAGGACCGGCCGCGGAGTGCGGTCGATGGTCCGCCCCGGGTCCAGCATCGGGGTGTCCTTGACGTAGAAGTCCTTCCAGCCGAAGAACACGCCCTTCGGCGCGTTCGCCACCACGGCCTGCCAGGTCTGCTGCTTCGTGCTGGGAGCTCCCTGCCCGTCCATGTTGATCACGATGGCCAGGTCGCTGTGCCGGGTGTCCAGCTGCTGGATGTTCTGGATCATCGACAGCCGGAACTCGTGCAGCTCCAGCAGCTTCTGCGGCAGGTGATACCGCGAGGTCAGCCGGGCGAGCCAGGTCACGACGCTGTTAACCTGGCCGATGCTGACGCTGCCGATCTGCTGGAGCGGCACCTGGCCGGGCCCGAGCTTCCACTCCGGGTCGAGCGCAAGCCCGACGTCTGGCAGCCGGAGCAGCGACCGGTAGCGCCGCGCCTGCGTCAGCAGGTTAGCGCGGCCGGGCTGCAGGTCCAGGGTCACGTACAGGCCGGCCCGGACCGCGGCGTCGACCCACGGGCGCAGGTCCGCGACGCTGGTCTCATAGGAGTACGTGCCGGACCTGCCCGGCGATGCCTGCGCGACCGTCGCGATGATCTCGAAGGCCGGGACAACCGGCACCTTGCTCAGCGAGGCGTACCGGGCGGCGGTCGCCTTCGCCCTCGCGATGCTGGCGGCCAGGCCCTGCTCGCCGAGCGCGCCGAGTGCGGGCGTGCCGGGATTCCCGTACAGGGCGACGATCCTGCGCATCGGGAAGAGCACCTGCCCGCCGGCCGGCAGCTGGACGCCGGTCTCGGCGACCGCCACCCGCGCTGCCAGCAGGCTGGCCGAGCCGAAGCCCGCGCCGATCCCGACCACGCGCTGCGGCCGGGCCGCGGCGAGTTTCCTGATGGCCGCCGGGTCGGCGCCGGGGTTATAGCCCGGCAGGCTGATCACGGCCGCGCCTGCGGCCCGCGCAGTCACCGCCGCGGCGAGCGCGATCGCGGAGCCAGAGACCGAGCGGCCCTGGTGAATGAGGACGGCAACCTTCCGCTCGGGGGCAGCCGCCGCAGTGGCTGGCAGGTCGCCGGCGCTGGTCACGACGTGGATGCCGGGCAGACCGGCGGACAGCGTGTGCGCGCCGATGCCGACGGCCAGCACCGCGCTCGGCGCCAGTGCCCGCAGCGCCGCGTCGAGCACGGCCGCCTGGGCCGGCGCATCCGCTCCGGGCGACAGCAGCAGCAGCGGCGCATGCGCCCGCCGGGCACTCGCGGCGCCTGCGCTGACGTCCGCGCGGACATTAGCGTCGGCAATGACGGCGGCGGGCGCGGACGACAGCAGCAGCCGGGCCGTGCTGGCGCTGACCGCGGCAGGCGATCCGGCCAGGACGGAACTCACCGAGGCCGGCTCGCGGCCGCGGATCGCGGCGCTGGCCGGAGGTCCCCCGGACCGGGCGACTGCCACCACTCCCCCGGTGGCGACGCAGGCCGCCACGATTACCAGTGTCACGACCATCCAGGTCCCCGCCTGCGGCGTCCGGAGACGGCCGGGCGTGGTGTCAATCGCGTGGAGTCCCTGCTGCACGGCCGCAGTCCATTCATCACGGGATAAAAGGCACCGGCGGCTGCCCCGGTAACAGCAGCTCATTGCCGGATTACGCATCGCGATAATGGCAGACCAGAATGCGCTGAGCTGCGCCTAAGGCGAAATTAACCAGCTCATGGCTATCGCCCGTGTCAGCGCTTTTGTGGTACTCGGGAATTGAAATGACTGCCTAAAACATGATCTCGAAAGAATGCGCGGCCGATCGCCCGCAATTGACTACGAGCCAACTCAACCGGCCCTTACCGGACTTCAGCCGGCCCGCCGTGGCCGCCACGCCGCGCGACCGGCGCGGCGGTAGGTAGTTGCCAGCAAGCAACCTTTTCGAGGTAGGGTGAGCCAACGTGGGCGTGATATCGAGGCGGCAGCCGGAACTGCAGGCATCGGACGGGCAACCGGACAGCTACCGGTGGATCGCCCTGTCGAACACCACCCTGAGCATGCTGATGGCCACGATCGACGGCTCGATCGTCATCATCGCGATGCCCGCCATCTTCCGCGGCATCCACCTCAGCCCGCTCGCGCCCGGCAACATCACGTACGTGCTGTGGATGATCATGGGCTACCTGCTGGTCCAGGCAGTGCTCGTGGTGACCCTCGGCCGGCTCGGCGACATGTTCGGCCGGGTCAAGATCTACAACCTCGGCTTCGTCGTGTTCACGCTCGCCTCGATCGCGCTGTCGCTGGACCCGCTGACCGGCGGCCAGGGCGCGCTCTGGCTGATCCTGTGGCGCGTGGTCCAGGCGTTCGGCGGCGCGATGCTGATGGCGAACGCGGCCGCCATCCTCACGGACGCATTCCCCGCCAACAAGCGCGGCATGGCGCTCGGCGTCAACCAGATCGCGGGCATCTCCGGCACGTTCATCGGCTTGCTGCTGGGCGGGCTGCTGGCTGCCTGGGACTGGCGCGCGGTCTTCTGGGTCAACGTCCCGATCGGCGTCTGGGGTACGGTCTGGGCCTACCGCAGCCTGCGGGAGATCGCTACCACCAGCAAAAAGGCAAAGATCGACTGGGCCGGGAACGCACTGTTCGCGGTCGGTGCTACCAGCCTGCTGGCGGCCATCACCTATGGCATCCAGCCGTACGGAGGCCACACCACCGGCTGGACGAGCCCGATGGTGCTGACGGGCCTTATCGGCGGGGCCGCGGTGCTGGTCATCTTCGGCATCGTGGAGACGAAGATCGCCGAGCCGATGTTCCAGATGAGCCTGTTCAAGATCAGGGCCTTCGCGGCCGGGAACGCGGCCAGCCTCATGAGCTCGATGGCGCGCGGCGGCCTGCAGTTCATGCTGGTGATCTGGCTGGCGGGCATCTGGCTGCCGCTGCACGGCTACGACTACACCGTGACACCGCTGTGGGCGGGCATCTACATGCTGCCGCTGACCGGCGGGTTCCTCATCGCCGGGCCGGTCTCCGGCTATCTGTCCGACCGCTACGGCTCGCGCCCGTTCGCCACGGCCGGGCTGCTGGTCGCCGCGGCCGGGTTCACCGGGCTGATGCTGCTGCCGATCAACTTCCCGTATCCGGTCTTTGCCGCGCTCATCTTCTGCAACGGCATCGGGTCAGGGCTCTTTGCCTCGCCGAACACTTCCTCGATCATGAGCAGCGTGCCGGCAGAGCATCGCGGGGCGGCCTCCGGCATGCGCTCGGTCTTCCAGAACTCCGGCATGTCGCTGTCGATCGGGTTCTTCTTCTCGCTGATGATCGCGGGCCTGGCCGCTACCCTGTCGAAGACGCTGAGCGCGGGCCTGCGGGCGCAGGGCGTTCCCGCCGCCGCTGCGGCGCATGTGGCCAGCCTGCCCCCGGTCAGCACGCTGTTCTCGGCGCTGCTCGGCTATAACCCGATCAAGAGCATGCTGGCGCCGACCGGCACGCTGGCTAAGCTGCCCGCACGCAACACTGCCATCCTGACCGGCAAGTCCTTCTTCCCGAACCTGATCTCCGGGCCGTTCCATCACGGGCTCGTGATCGTATTCAGCGCGGCTATCGCCATGTCGCTGCTCGGTGCCGTGATCTCGGCGCTGCGGGGCAAGCAGTTCTACTACGCCGACCCGGCGGTCGCCGCGGCGACCGCGCCCGGCCCGGCCGCCCCCGCAGGGATAGCAGCGGCCGCGAGCCCCGTGGCCGTCAGCAGCTCCGCCGAGGCGAACGGCTCGCGCCGCCAGCAGCCTGCCAGCCGTTCTCCGGCGCCGTCACCGTCTGCGTTCAGCGATTAGCTAGGAGAGGTAGCGGACGTTGACGTTGTCGATGGTTCCGCTGAACCGGAACGGCGCCCGGTCGTAGTAGTCGAGCGACACGGGGCTGCCGAGGCAGACGCCGATGTCGAGGCAGTCGTTGGCGGTAAACAGAAGCGGCAAGCTGACCGGCACCCGCCCTGAACCGAGCTTTTCGCCGTTGACGGTCATGGTGATGTCCAGGGGGCCGCCCGGCCTGACTTCGGCGAAGGTCGTCTCGAGCTGAATCCTGACCGGTCCCGCCGGGAGCGGCCGTTCGGAGCGGATCCTCGTCCGCATCAGGATGAACAAGTTGTACTCGAAGCACAGGAAGCCGTCATCCACGTAGGCGGTCAGACCGCCGCCGGCACCCCCCAGCGCGTAGAGCACGCCGTTCGCCCCGGCCGGAACATCCGCGTCGATTGTCACGACGTTGGCGCGAGTGCCGAGCGCGGGAGCGCAGAATTCTGGCATGCGACTGATATCGGAGGTGAAATTCCACTCGCGGTACGGAGTCGAGATCCGCAGCTCGGGGTGGAATACCACAGTCCAGAGACCGCCCCCGACGGGATAGACGCTGTTCCTGGCCGCCTCGATGGCGAATGTCTCTTTCAGCTGCGCGAGCTTGTCTGGCATGTCTGCGGCGAGGTCGTGCGCCTGCGCCCAGTCCTCGTCGAGGTTGTACAGCTCCCACTGGTCGTGATCGGGCGTCCAGTCGGCGATGCCGGGCGGCAGGCCCGGAACCCACGGCGGCCGGGGACCGAAGGCCGAGGCCATCCAGCCGTCGTGATAGATCGCCCGGCTGCCCATGATCTCGAAGTACTGAGTGAGCAGTCGGCCGGGCGCGTCTGGCTGGTCAAAGGTATAGGCGAAGCTCACGCCGTCGATCGGGTCCTGCGGGATGCCGTTGACAACCCGGGGCGGGGTGATGCCGAGCACCTCGTAGATGGTGGGGACAAGGTCGTTGCAGTGGTGGAACTGGCTGCGCGGAGTCGGGTCCGGCGTGATTCTGGCGGGCCACCGGATGGCCATCGGGTTCCGCGTTCCGCCCAGGTGCGAGGCGAGCAGCTTCATGCCCTTGTACGGAGTGCTGCCCGCCCATGCCCAGCCGGCGTGGTACTGGTTGTCGACCTTCGGTGAGCCGAGTACGTCGAGACCGCCAAGCTCGTCGAGCGCCCTGATATGCATGTCGACTGTCGTCGGTATCCCGTTCTGGGCGAGCAGCTCGCTGATGGTGCCGTTCTGGCCCTCGCCCGACGAGCCGTTGTCCCCCCAGATGTAGAACACCAGCGTGTTGTCGCCGTATCCGAGCCGGTCAACCTCGTCGATCAGCCGCCCGACCTGGACGTCGGCGTGCTCGGCGAAACCCGCGGCAACTTCCATGAGTCTCCGCTGGAACGGGCGCTCGCTCTCGGGAATCTCATCCCAGGCGGGCATCCGCGGATCACGTGGCGTCAGCTCGGTCTCGGGCGGAAGCCAGCCGGATTCCTTAGCGCGGTGGAAGACCCGCTCCCGGTAGGCGTCCCAGCCGTCGTCGAACCTGCCCGCGTACCTGTCCGCCCACTCCTTCATTACATGGTGCGGACCGTGCAGGCACCCGCTGGCCCAGTACATGAAGAACGGCTTGTCGGGCTCGAAACTCCGGTGCCGGTGCAGCCACGCGATGGCGTCATCGGCGAGGTCCTCGCTGAGGTGGTAACCCTGCTCGGGCGTCCTGGGCGGCAGCACGACTGTGGTGTTCCGCACCAGGTTCGGCTCGTACTGCGATGCCTCGCCAGCGAGGAAGCCGTAGAAGTACTCAAAGCCGTTCCCGGTGGGCCAGTTGTGGAAGGGCCCCGCCGCCGTGGTCTCGATCGCCGGTGTGTTGTGCCACTTGCCAAACGCCGCAGTCGCGTACCCGTAGTCCTTGAGAACCTCGGCCGCGAGCGCGCTGCTCTTAGGTATCTCACCCGCATACCCGTCCCAGTCGTTGGCCAGCTCGGCGATCTGGCCGTTGCCGATGCGGTGATGGTTGCGGCCGGTCAGCAAGGACGCGCGGGTGGGCGAGCACATCGCCGTAGTATGGAACCGGTTGTACCCGATGCCGTCATTCTGGACTCGGGTCAGGGTGTCGGTGCGCACCTCGCCGCCATAGGTCGACGGCAGCCCCGGCCCGGCATCGTCGATCAGGACAACCAGGATGTTCGGAGTGTCGGCAGGCAGGCGCCGCGGCTGGACGCGCTGCCCGTACACGGACTCCTGAAGAGTCCGGCCAGCGATGCTCGCCGACGGAGTCGGCGGGAACGGCAGTACCTCTTGCGAACTCACCGGCGTATCTCCTCGCATCCGTACCCGCCAGACAGCCGGAGCGCAGCCGGTCGCGACCCAGGCTCCACGGCCGGCGGCGCGAGCCGGGCTCAGGCGAGGACCTTTGCCTTCTGCTGCTCGAACTCCTCTGGCGTTATGGCTCCGCTGTCACGGAGGCTGGCGAGCTTGGTGAGCTGGTCCGCCGTTGTGTTCTGCGTGCCAGCTGACTGCTGGAGATAGCTCTGGAGCTGCTCGTTCTGGCGCTCAGCGCGCTGCTCGGCGCGCTCGTGCATCCCGGTCCCCCTGGCGATCAGGTAGACCAGCACGCCGATCAGCGGAATGAACAGCACGAACAGGAACCACAGTGCCTTGGCCCCGCCGCCGAGGTCATGACTGCGGAAGATGTCGATGAAGACGGTAATCAGGACCCAGATCCAGATCACCCACATGAAGAAGAACAGCATCGTCCAGAAGAGGTTCAGCAGCGGATAGGACGACAACGATGACGCGAGCGGCATTTCTGCTCCTTCAGGCCCGGACGATAGTGACGTGATCAGCTTCTTCTCTGGCGGTGCGATATCGAGCCGGACAACAGCGTCAGTCAGCCCGGGCTCAGCGGCATCACCCGCCACGGGTGAGACACCGGCCCCGTGCCGGGCTGGTGCTACGGCGCCGGCTGGCCGCCCGCCCGGAAGGCGCGCAGGGCGGTTTCGAAGTCGGCCAGGCGGCCGCGGACGACCTGTGCCTGACCCGGGCCGGCCCCCGTCGGCGCACGCTCGGCATCCATTGCCGAGCGAACGGCCTGCAGTGCGGTGAGCAGCTCGGTCGCCCGCATGCGCTCGGAATCATCGGCCGCCCGCTCACGCAGCGCATACAGCGTCTGGGCCAGTGAGTCCGCCCGCACCTGGATGTCGGACCAGCGCGCTGCCGCGTCCGGTCCGACGAAGGCGCCGGGTGTCTCGGCCACGCTCATGGCGTCGTACAGCGCCGCGCCTCGCGCATAGGCCTCGATCTCTCTCGACTTCTGGTCCGCCGAGGCCGCTGACCGGCGCCGGGCTGCCAGGGCGATCCACGTGATCAGGCCACCGACGACGACGACGGCAAGGGCGACCCACCACCAGATCGCTGTGGAGCCGGAGCCGCTCTCGGCGGCGGCACCGCTCGCGCTGGCGCGCGGCGTGCTGGCTGCCCTGGTCGTGGCGGGCGCCGAGGCGGCGCTCGATGTCGCCGGCGCGGTGGGCGCCGGCTGGCTGGTCCTGGTCGGAATGGCAATGGACCGAGTCGGAGACAGGCCGCTGATTGGCCCGTTGCCGCTGGTCCCGCACGCCGCCAGGCCGCCCGCGATAAGTATCGCTGCACAGCAAAGCAGGCTGTTCATGAGGCGCCGCATGGCTATCAGCCTGTCGTGGCGTCAGCTCGCCGGCCTCACCCCCCACGGGCGACTCCCCTGCCATCCTCAGAGGTGCTGCCATCCTCAGAGGTACTGGCATCCTCAGAGGTACTGGCATCCTCAGAGGTATTCGTGCCGCCGCATCCAGGTGAGAGCGGCCCACCCCCAGATCGGCGGAAGGTAGGCCGTGCACAGGCGCTGGATGAAGACCGCCGCCACCGCCTGGTCCTGCGGGATGCCGGCAGCTGTCAGCCCGGCGATCAGGCCGGCCTTGATCACGCCGGCGCCACCAGGGACGGGAACGGCGCCGCCGATGATGGCGGCGCCGGTGATGACAACCAGCAGCGTGGCGATGCTGGCCCGTTCTCCGACCGCGTGCAAGGCCGCCCCGAGCGACAGGGCAACGAAAACCTGGCTCAGCACCGAGCCTGAGACAACATAGGCGATCTTCCGCGGCTCGACGGCGATTGCCTTCACGTCTGCCCAGATCTGCGCGAGCTGCGGCCGGATCCGCGCGCTGGCCAGCCGCCGCAGCCGCGGGATGACGCTAATCAGCGCAGTCGCGATGCCCGCGGCCAGCACCACTCCGACGACGATCCAGATGGCCGTATGGTGCCCGCCCGAGCTCTCCGGGGCCGCAAAGTTCCCGGCCGTGAAGCCAAGCGAGATGAGCAGAAGCGCTCCCTTGGCGACCCAGCTTGCCGTGGACGCGATGGCGCCGGAGCTGAGCGCGGTGGCGGGGCTGTATCCCTCACGCTGGAAGAACCGGACCCGGACGGCGAACGCGGCAACGTCGCCGCCGACGAACTGCGTGAACTCGTTGGAGGCTTCCAGGCCGAGACACCGGCCGAACGGGAGCTGGCCGGTCACCGCGCCGGCCAGCGCCATGGCGTTGCTCGCGATCGGAAGCTGGGCGAAGACGAAGGCAAGAGCCACCCAGCCCCAGGCGGCCCCCTTGATCACGTCCAGCGACCCGACGACGTCGGCCAGGACGCCGATGATGGCCCAGATGCCGATCAGTGACCCGATCCCGAAGACAAGGTTGATCCAGCTGATGCGCTTGGTCTCCGCGAGCTTGGGTACCTCGATCCCGGCCGCGAGCGCCACCGCCGTCCGCAAGTCCGGGAGCAGGCCCTTGTGCCCCCGGAGCGCCGCGGCCGCGGCCGGATTGAACGCCGATCGCTGCAGGTGCATGATGGTGCCGCGCAGGGCCGCCGCGTCCAGCGTCCGGGCGGCCGCTGCCGCGGTCCGCTCGACCCCGGACCTCAGGGCAAGCGCGACCAGAACCGCCGCGACGTCGTCGTCGAGACGCCCCTCCGGGGCCGACAACGAGGCGCTGCGAAAGTCCCGCAGGCAGGCGCCGTCGGATGACAGCAGGATTGTGGTGATGCCGAGCGCGCCATGGGCGATGCCGGCGTTGCGCAACTGCAGCACAGCCCGCAGAATCTCCCCGAGCATGTCGTCGGACAGCGCCGCTGGCTCCGCATCCCGCAGCGCCGGCCCCCGCGGGAGCCGGGTGACGATGGCCGCGTCCTGACTCGGCCCGAATCTCCCCGCGGCAAGGACCTCCGGTACCAGCACTCCGGCGCGCCCGGCCATGAACGTGAGATAAGCCTCGTGCTCCACCTGCTGTATCCGGCCGACGATCAGGGTTGGCCCGGAGTCCCGGTAAAAGCAGAACCGCCAGAGCTTGGCCAGCAGCCGCGCGCTGGCGGCGTCCCGCCCGTAGACCGACAGCTCGATCGGGGCGCCAGCAGCGTCGCGGCCGACGAACTGCTCTACCCCCCAGACCTGATGCGGCGCGCGCGACACCTCGTCGACCGTCACGCTGAGCTCAGCTATCCCGTCCGTCACCTCCCGGGCTGACGGCAGCCCCAGCGGCGACCCGGTGGCCAGGTGCATGGCGGCGATGACGCCCCAGCCAATCGCGATGCTGGAAACGGCATTCACCGGAAGGGCAAACCCGCCCGCGACGGCCGCGATCAGAGCCACGGCAATGAGCAGCGCCACCGTCCGGTGCAGCGGGCGGCTGAGGTACGGGAGCGCGATCCCGGCCACGGCGACGGTGACCGCTAGCTGCGTGACCGGGTAGCTGACGTCGACCCCGGACAGTGTGCTGGTGAGGGGCCGGCGTCCGGCCCGAGAAGAACGCCGAGCAACTCGCAGAGCGCCCAGGTGGCGAGAGCGGCCACGGCGACCCGGCGGACCACTATCAGCCTGGGCGTCAGCAGGCTCAGCAGGGCCACGCTGGCGATCACTCCGGCGGAGCCGAGCCAGAACGCGCTCGTGACCAGCCAGGCGATCGCGGCCGGGGGCGGATTCAGCGCCCGGACAATTCCCAGCTCCGCCGCTGTGTTGTCGCGCATAACCGGAACCGACACCACGACCACCAGGAGGGCGAGCGCGAGCCGGAACGCATCGGAGGCACGCCGGCGCGTCGTTCCCCCGCCCATCGGTCCGAGCACGGCGGCGCGCAGCCGCTGTGCCGTCCGGACCCTGGCCTCGCCTTCCCCGGCAAGGATGGTCACCGCATCCTCCCTGATCTTCTTAGCTGGAAGCTAAGGAGGTTTGCGGACCCCCGGCACCACCCCGTGAGGGTGAGGCAGCGCTGCTGAAAACGCCCGACCATATGGCTACATCCGCCGGCAGAATGCGCCAGTCCGGCGCGGCGCCGCCGGATGCAGACAAGGACGATACGGGTGGTTCGCTCGCCCCTGGGCGCAGTCCGCCGGTGGCTGCGGTCGGTCCGGCCGGACGGCGCGAGCCTGCGCGCTGACATGGTGGCGGGACTGCCCGGAGCGATCGCCAGCGTGCCGGACGGGATGGCCACCGCCGTACTGGCCGGGGTCAATCCGGTCCAGGGCCTGTACGCTAGCTTCGCCGGGCCGGTTGCCGGCGGCCTCACCTCCAGTACGCGGCTGATGGTGATCACCACGACGTCTGCCGCGGCCCTGGCCGCAGGCTCGGCGCTGCAGAGCGTGCCTGCCGGCCAGCGGCCAGCGGCGATCCCCCTGCTGGTGATCCTGGTCGGGCTCGTCCTGGCGGCCGCCGGGCTGCTGCACCTCGGCCGGTACACGCGGTTCGTTTCCTATTCGGTGATGATCGGCTTTCTGACCGGGATAGCGGTCAACATCGTGTGCGGCCAGCTCGGCGACCTGACCGGGGTATCAGCGCACGGAGACTTCCCGCTGGCCAAGGCAGTCGACGTGCTCAGCCACCCGGGCCGTATCAATCTGGCCAGCCTGTTCGCCGGGCTGGGCGCCCTGGCGATCCTGGTCGGCCTCGCCCGTACGCGCCTGGCCGTGGTCAGCGCGCTCGGTGCGCTGGTCATCCCGACCGTCATCGTCGCGCTCGCCGGCGGGCAGAGCGTCACGAGAGTCGGCGACGCGGGCGACATCCCCCGCGGCATCCCGCTCCCCCACCTGCCCGACGTCCGGTTCCTGTCGTTCAGCCTGATCACCGGTGCCTTCGCCATCGCGGCGATCGTCCTGGTCCAGGGAGCGGGCGTCGCCGAGGCCGCGCCGAACCCCGGCAACGTCCCGTCGGACACGAACCGGGACATCATCGCGCAGGGTGCCGGCAACCTGGCGTCGGGCTTCCTCCGCGGCTCGCCGGTCGGCGGCTCGGTTGGCCAGACCGCGCTCAACGTGACCGCCGGCGGCCGGACCAGGTGGGCGGCAATCTGGTCCGGCGTCTGGATGCTCGTGATACTCGCGATCTTCTCCGGCCTGGTCGCCAGGATCGCGCTGCCCACTCTCGCCGCGATTCTCATCTTCGCGGCCTCCGGCTCGCTGAAACCGCGCGAGATCGGCACCATCCTGCGTACCGGCCGCACCTCTCAGGTCGCCGTCATCACGACGTTCGGCGCCACGCTCTTCCTGCCGGTCGCCGCCGCGGTCGGCATCGGGGTGGCGCTGTCGCTGCTGCTGCAGCTGAACCAGGGCGCGATGGACGTGACCGTCGTCGAGCTCATCCCGCGCGATGACGGGCGCTTCGAGGAGCACAAGCCGCCCGCCTTCCTGACGAGCCGCCAGGTCGTCGTGCTCGACGTCTACGGCAGCCTGCTGTACGCCGGCGCCCGCACCCTGCAGGCCCACCTGCCCGACCCGGCGGGCGCACAGGCGCCGGTGGTCGTGCTGCGGCTGCGCCGCCGCACCTCGCTCGGAGCGACGTTCGTGAAAGTCGTGACGGACTACGCCGACCGCCTGTCCAGTGCCGGCGGCAGGCTGTATCTCAGCGGACTCGAGCCGGGCCTGACCGAACTGCTCACACGTTCGGGCCATCTCGATGGCCCGATCCGCACGTTCGAGGCCACCGCGCTTGTCGGCGAGTCAACCCTGGAGGCCTACCTTGACGCCGAGGCGTGGCTCGTGACGCAGCCGGCGGATGAGCCAGTCGCCTAGGGCGTGGCCGGCGGCTCGCCGCGGCTGATACAGCGGAAGCCCAGATGGCTGGTGGCGCTGTCCAGGGTCTCGCTCTGCCGGGCGGCCGGCCGGTAGCGCAGGCAGTAACTGGGCGCGCACAGATGCGAGCCGCCTTTGATGACCTTCCGCGGCAGGTGCGCCCCCGGCTCTCCGGCGATGCGGCTGCCATCCGGGGAGCTGACCCTGGGGTTGTGCGGGACACAGCAGGACTTGGCCGCGTCAGCCGGGTGCCGCGGGCTGAAGTAATCGGACGTCCATTCCCAGACGTTGCCGGTCATGTCATGCAGGCCGTATCCGTTGGCGGGAAAGCTTCCGACCGGAGAGGTGCCCGCGTACCCGTCGGCTAGCAGGTTCTGCCAGGGGAACTCGCCGTGCCAGGTGTTCGCCATCGGCTGGCCGCCGGGCATGAACTCGTCGCCCCAGGAGTAGACGGCGCCATCGAGGCCGCCGCGCGCCGCGAACTCCCACTCCGCCTCGGTCGGCAGTTCTTTCCCGGCCCAGGTCGCGTACGCTTCCGCGTCTGCGTAGGAGACCTGGGTGACCGGGTGCTCGCCAAGGCCCCGGTAGTTCCTGCCCGGCCCGTCCGGCCGGTGCCAGCAGGCACCGGGCACGTACTCCCACCAGTTGCGGTAATCGTGCAGATCGGCCGGACCCGCTGTTGCCTGAAAGACGGCTGATCCCGGCACCAGCAGCGCCGGATCGGCGTCCGGGTAATCGGCAGCGACCAGCGGGCGCTCGGCCACGGTGACGTACCGGGTCGCGGTGACGAACCGGCGGAACTCCGCGACCGTCACCGGATGGCGGTCCATCCAGAAGCCGTCCACGGTGACGCGGTGGACGGGCCGCTCCTCGGGATAGAAGTCTGCCGAGCCCATCCGGAATGTCCCGCCCGGAATCCACGTCATGTCCCGGCGCTGATCCGGCGTGCTGGCGCCCGGATCCGAGGTCCGGCCACGCTGGGGTGTGGTGATAGCAGGTGACAAAGAACGCGATGCGGACATGCGGTGCGAGCTCCCGGTTCTCGGATCAGGCAGTCCCGTTGCCCGGCCGCGGCAAGCAGGTCTCCTGAGCCTAGACAGAATACGCGCGCGCAGGAGCCACCCGCAGCGGGTGAGGTGCGCCGCTGGCAGGTTCGGCACGGTGAATGGGCACGGTGCCGGCATTTCCGGCGCCCGCACGGCGGCACTCCTGGCCGTGTGCTGCGGACTCGGCGGAGGTGACCATGTCTGACCTGGGCAATGAGCCAGAGCCCGTTGCCGGTCCGGGCATCAGCGCGGCCGAGGAGGCTGAGCTCGAGCGTCTGCGCGCTGAGGTGGCCGAGTTGCGCAGCCGCCAGGCGGCCGAAAGCCGTAAGCACCGGCTCGGCTGGCGGCTTCCGGTCGCCACGCTGCTCATCGTCATCGGCTGCCTGCTGGCGCCGATCTCCGTGCTGGCCGTCTGGTCCGCCAACCAGGTGTCCGACACCAGCCGTTACATCGCGAACATCGAGCCGCTGATCCACGAGCCGGCCATCCAGAATGCGCTGGCGGACAAGGTGACGCTCCAGATCACCAGCCACCTCAACGTGGCGGGGCTGACCAATCAGGCGGCCGGACTGCTGACCGCCAAGGGACTGACTCGGGTGGGCGCGCTGCTGAAGACCTTCAGCCCGGCTATCGCGAGCTCGGTCGACGGGTTCATCCACAAGCAGGTACTCAGGATAGTGACCAGCCCCCGGTTCGAACACGCCTGGCTGCAGGTCAACACCGTCGCGCACGAGCAGCTGGTCGGCGCGCTGTCCGGGAACAGCACTAGCGTGACGGTCCGCAACGGCAAGGTCTACATCGACCTCGCCCCGTTCATCGCCATCGTCAAGCAGGACCTGGTCAAGCGCGGGCTCACCATCCTCAACAGCCTCCCGCCCATCCACCCGACGCTGGCACTCTTCTCGTCGCGTGACCTGGTCCAGGCCCAGACCGGCTACCGGCTCATCAACGACCTCAAGATCGTCCTTCCGATCCTGTCGATCCTGCTGATCGGACTCGGTGTCTATGTCGCGCGCGGTCATCGCCGGGCCCTGGTGGGCGCCGGGCTCGGCTTTGCCGCCAGCATGCTCGTCCTCGGCGCTGTCCTGGCCGTCGCCCGCGCCGCCTACCTGAACACGGTGCCGGCCAGCGTCCTGCCCAGCGACGCCGCCGCCGCGATGTTCGACACCCTGGTCCGCTTCATCAAGGACGCGCTGCGCCTGCTTCTGGTCGTCGGCCTGATCGTCGCGATCGGCGCCTTCTTCACCGGCCCGTCGGCGACGGCGGTTCAGACGCGCGGGGCGTTCCGGTCAGGATTCGGCTGGATTCGCGCGGGCAGTGAGCATGCCGGGCTCCGGACCGGCCCGGTGGGCTCATTCACCTACGCGCACCGGAAGGCGCTGCGGATCACCGCCGTCGCGATTGCGGCCCTGCTGTTCGTCTTCTGGGGACTGCCGACCGTCATGGTGGCCATCGTCATCACCGTCGTCCTGCTGGTCGTCCTCGGCCTGATCGAGCTGATCGGCAGGCCTCCCGCGGCACCGGTCACAGCGGGTCCGCCTGATGGCTCGGCGGGTCTGGCCAGCGGGTAGCGGCATCACCCGCAAAGGATGGTTCGCCGCTGTGTGACAGGAGTCATCCTGGGTGCGTGGATCCCCGCGAGCGGCTGCTGTCGGCGGGCAAGCGACTGACCGACCCGGCCGAGGCGCTCGCCCAGCGAATTGCGGAGCGTGCCGTGGACCTGATCGTCCAGGCGCTTGACATCAACCAGCTTGTCCAGCGGGTCGACCTCGACGCCGTACTCGCGCAGGTCGATATCAACACGATCCTCCGCAGGGTGGACGTGAACGCTCTGCTGGCGCAGGTCGATGTGAATGCGCTGCTGGCGAAGGTCGATGTGACCGCCCTGCTCGACCGCGTCGAGGTCAATGCACTGCTTGACCGGGTGAACGTGGATGCCCTGCTGGGCCGCGCGGATGTCGACGCCCTGCTTCAGCGTGTCGACGTGGGCGCTCTGATCGATCGCGTCGATGTCAACGACCTGATCAGGCGCGTGGACCTGGATGCGCTCGTGCAGGACACCGACCTGGGCGCGGTCATCGCGAAGTCGTCCGGCGGGGTTGCCAGCGAGGCGCTCGATGCGGCCCGCAGCCAGGCCGTCGGCCTTGATCAGTTCATCGACCGCTGGGTCGGGCGGGCGATCCGGCGCAGGCAGGCCGGACCGCCAGCGCCAGCCGCGCTGCTGGATGGCAAGGCCGAGTCGTGAGCACCCGCACGCCACCAGCCGCGTGGGTCAGTTCGCAGGGGCACTACGCCGGCGCGGTATCGCGATTCCTGGCGTTCGTCATCGACGTCCTGGTCAGTTCCGGCCTCGCCGCGCTCGGCCTCGCCGCGACTGCCCTCGTCGTCCAGGTCGTGACCGGACATTCGGTCAGCTGGGACCGGACGAACATCGTGGTCGCCATCATCTTCGTGGCCTGGGAGTTCTTCTACTTCGGTTACTCCTGGGCGGCCAGCGGGAGGACCTTCGGGATGGCCGTACTCGGCGTGCGCGTCGTCCGGGCGGATGGTCACGGACTCGATCCGTGGCGCGGCGTCGTGCGCGCGCTCGTCTTCCCGCTCAGCTTCCTGTTCCTCGGGCTCGGCTTCCTTGGCATCCTGGTCCAGCGCGAGCATCGCGCGCTGCATGATCTCATCGCCGGCACTGCGGTCATCTACGCCTGGGACGCGCGCGCCGCCCGCATCCGCTTTCTCGCCCGCGACGCGGAAGCGGGCCCGGGCGGCCGGTAAGCCGGGCCCGCCCGGCCGCAGGCCTGGCCAGCTACCGCGCCTGTCGTGGCCTGACCTCATCCACCACGGGTGAGGCAGCGCCCGCGCGCAGCCGGGATCGTTGGCTGGTGATGCCCGGTGCCCTCAGCAAGCCTGGCACCGCAGCGACGGAGAGGACTCGATCATGAATATGTCAGGCAGGGCCACGATCGACGAAGGCATGCGAGAGGCGCTGGCCGAGATCGCCCTCGGCGATCCGGAGCTGCTGGAGACGGCGCTCGGCGTACGGGCAGACTTCCAGCACAACAGCGGGCTGGATGCGCGCAGCTATGCCCTGGTCAAAATCGCCGCGCTCATCGCGCTGGATGCACCGCCTGCCTCGTACCTGTGGCAGGTGGGTAACGCGCTGGACGCCGGCGTCACCGCGGAAGACCTCATCGGCGTGCTCCGCGCGGTCGCGCCTCAGGTGGGCCTGCCCAAGATCGTGGCGGCGGCACCTGAGCTGATGATCGCGCTGGGCCTGAGCCTGCCGGACGGTGCGTGATGCTGCGGCGGCGCCCGCTGCTGCGCGCGGCCGCGGTCGGCGGCGGGGCGTACGCTGCTGGCCGGCACATGGCGAACAAGTCAGCCGAGCAATCCCAGCAAGAGGCCGAGCAGAACGAGCGCCTTGCCGACCTTGAACAGCAGCAGGCACCGGCCCAGCCGCCTCCGCCCGCGGCCGCGGCAGCGCCCGCGGCACCGGCATCGTCGATGATCGATCAGCTGAACCAGCTCGCCGCCCTGCATGAGCAGGGCGCGCTGACCGACGCCGAGTTCACTGCGGCCAAGGCCCGCCTGCTCGGCAGCTAGGTTGTCCGCCGCGCGGTCCGCGGAGGCGGTGCACGCCGGGCGCTCAGTCCTGCACCGCCTCCGCGGCCCGAGCGCCGGGTCGCAGCCCGGCCGCGAGGATGTCAATGCTGAGCGCCAGTATCCACGCCGGGAACAGCAGTTCCACCCACGGCGAGAAGCCGACGCCGATCAGCAGTACCAGTGCGCTGACGAGCCCGGCGACGGTCAGCCACCGGGCCACGATCTCGGTGCGCCGGGCGATGGTGACTGTCGTCAGAGTGAAGACCGCCGCCATGCGCATCGCGTAGACGTTGACCAGAATGCCACTGACATTCCGGCCCAGCGCCAGGGTGCTCGCACTCGGCGGTCCGGACGAGACGTCCGCTATCAGGCCGCCGGCAATCGCCGCGGCCGCGAAGATCATGGCGACGAACAGCAGGCCGCTGCCCAGGAACACGGTGGCGAAGAAGCGGTCCTCGCGCTCGCCTATGCGGTCCCTGAGCACCCCGACGAACCACAGAAACGCAATGCCGGCGAACGGGACGAGGTTCAGGGCGATCGCGACTGCTGTGCGGCGCTGCGAATCGGTGAGCCACTCCCCCGGCACCGCGGCATGGGCGGGTACGGAAAGCCGCAGCAGGACAAGAGCGGCAACCAGCAGGACGGAAAAGATGATCCCGGCCCAGGCGGCTGCCCTGGGCGTTCGCAGCGGGCTCCCCGGCCGCAGCGGGCTCGGGCCAGTCAGTGCCTCGCTCATCGCTCTCCCCTTCGGCGCCTGATGGTTGAGCGCATCTTCTCGCGCCGCGGCCGGCTTGCATTCATCCACGCCGGGTGAGGCGCGACCGGCTGGCCGAGCCTGACGATCGGCACGGAACACAAAGACCTTTAAGTCAGGGAACGAGGCGTTCGATGAGTACTGACGACTACGGCGCGCAGCCAGCATCCGCCCCTGCGATCGAGAGCGGCTGGCAGCCGACGCTCATCCTCGGGGTGCTCACCCTGATCCTCGGGCTGGTCGTGAGCTTTCACCCGACGGGTTCCCTGAACGTGGTCGCCGTGCTGCTGGGCGTGCTCATGATCCTGTCCGGGATCTTCCACCTGCTCCGGGTCTTCAGCCGGGACGAGCAGCACCGCGTCTGGCTGGGCATCACCGGCCTGATGTTCGTCGTCGTCGGCGTCCTGCTGATCCGTCATCTGCACCTCACCAGGGCGATCGTCGGCCTGATCATCGGCATTACCTGGATAGTTCAGGGGCTGACCGCACTCATCGGCGGGATCGCGGGCGACGTCCGCGAGGGAAAGGCCTGGTGGATCGCGTTCGGAGCGGTGAGCCTGATCGCCGGGATAGTGGTCACGGTCACGCCCGCTTCCTCGCTGACGTTCCTGGCCGTCCTGCTTGGCATCTGGTTCATCATCATGGGGATCTTCGAGATCATCGCCGGGCTCATGCTGCGGCGGGTGCTCAGGGACGCGGCGGAGCCGGTGCTCGCTCACCCCTGACGAGTGATGCCCTGGCCAGCGGGGCCTGCCAGCATCGGTTGCCGGGGACGAACTGTCGTATGCCCGTGAGGTGCGAGGAGCAGCAAAGATGACGAAGCCGTTCAAGGGCACCATCAACACCGACATCCGTGATTCGGTGCCGGACTGGGCGCCGTTCGAGCCGCCCACCGCGCCGGAAGGCGCACCTAATGTCGTTTATATCGTGCTCGATGACGTTGGCTTCTCGGCAATGAAGTGCTACGGGGGCCCGATCGATACGCCGAACATTGACCGGATAGCCGCTGACGGGGTCCGCTACACGCAGTGGCACACCACCGCGCTGTGCTCGCCGACGCGGTCGTGCCTGCTCACGGGGCGGAACCACACCCGGAACTCGATGGCCTGCATCACTGAGGCCGCGATCGGCTTTCCGAACGCGAGCGGGACCATCCCGCCGGAGAACGGCATGATCTCGGAGATCCTCGGCGAGCTCGGCTGGAACACCTACCTCGTAGGCAAGTGGCACCTGTGCCCGACCGTGGAGATGAACCTCGCCTCGACCCGGCGCAACTGGCCGACCGGCCGGGGCTTCGAGCGCTTTTACGGCTTCCTGGGCGCCGAGACTAACCAGTGGTACCCGGACCTCGTCTACGACAATCACCCGGTAGACCAGCCGAAATCGCCCGAGGAGGGCTACCACTTCACGGACGACATCACCAGCAAGGCAATCGAGTTCATCAGCGACGCTCAGGCGGTGGCACCAGAGAAGCCGTTCTTCCTGTACTACGCACCCGGGGCTGCGCACGCGCCGCACCACGTCCCGAGGGAATGGGCCGACAAGTTCGCCGGGCGCTTCGACATGGGATACGAGGCCCTGCGGGAGGAGACCCTGGCCCGGCAGAAGGAGCTGGGCATCGTCCCGGCCGACACCAGCCTGCCGCCCGTTAACCCGATCGGCACGCCAGAAACCCGCACCGGGCCGGACGGCCAGCCGTTCCCGCCGCTTGACTACACCAGGCCGTGGGAGTCGCTGTCGGCCGAGGAGAAGCGGCTGTTCAGCCGCATGGCCGAGGTCTACGCGGGCTTCCTGGCGCACGCCGACCACCACATCGGCCGGCTGCTCGACTACCTGGAGGCTACCGGGCAGCGGGAGAACACCATGGTGATCGTGGTGTCCGACAACGGCGCGAGCGGTGAGGGCGGCCCGAACGGGTCGGTCAACGAGATGAAGTTCGCCAACGGCATCCCCGATGACATGAAGTCGAATCTCGCGATGATTGAGGAACTGGGCGGGACACAGACCTACAACCACTATCCGAACGGCTGGGCGATGGCCTTCAATACGCCGTTCAAGATGTGGAAGCGGTATGAGTTCAACGGCGGCACCGCCGACCCGTGCATCATCTCGCTGCCGTCCGCCGCCGCCGGAAGCGCGGCGGGGCGCGGGGAGCTACGCCACCAGTACCACCACGCCATCGACATCGTGCCGACAATCCTGGACGCGCTCGGCGTGGAGTCCCCCGGCACGCTCAAGGGCCACGTGCAGAGCAAATTCGACGGCGTGAGCATGCGGTACAGCGTCGAGATGGCGTCGGCGCCGTCGGCGCGCAGGACGCAGTTCTATTCCATGCTCGGCTCGCGCGGCATCTGGCACGACGGCTGGAAGGCCATCACCACCCACCCCACGCTCAGCGGCTGGAGCCATTTCAACGAGGACACCTGGGAGCTGTACCACACTGACACCGACCGGGCCGAGCTGCACGACCTCGCGGCCGAGCAGCCGGACAAGCTGCGCGAGCTCGTCAGTCTCTGGTACGCGGAGGCCGGGCGTAACGACGCTTTCCCGCTCGACGACCGATCTGCGCTGGAGATCATCACGACCGAGCGGCCGCAGCTGTCCGCAGCTCGCCACCGTTACGCCTACTTCCCCGGCACTGCCGAAGTGCCGGAGCAGCAGGCCGTGAACGTCCGCAACCGGTCGTACACGATCGGGGCGGTAGTGGACATTCCCGGTCCGGACGCGCAGGGCGTGCTGTTCGCGCACGGCTCCCGGTTCGGCGGCCACGCCCTCTACATCAAGGACAACAAGCTGCACTACGTGTACAACTTCGTGGGCCTGATGGAGCAGAAGATCGACGGCCTGGAGGATGTGCCAGTGGGCGACAACCTGATCCTGTCCGCCTCGTTCGACAAGGACGGCGAGGACCCGCCGGGCGTGTCCACCGGCATTCTGTCCCTCTACCACGGGGACAAGAAGGTCGGCGAAGGCCGGATCAGGACCCAGCCTGGCTTGTTCAGCCTGGCCGGCGAGGGCCTGTGCGTCGGCCGTGACTCCGGGGAGGCTGTCACCCCGGACTATCCCGGCGTGTCACCACACCACTTCACCGGCGGCACCATCAATCGGGTGGCGGTCGACGTCAGCGGCGATCCCTACGTAGACCTGGAGCGCGAGGCCCAGGCCATGCTGGCTCGCGAGTAGCGCTCTCGTCAGATGCAGCCGGGGACCTTTCCGCGCCGCCGGCGCGGACAGGTCCCCGTCCTGTTCCCGTGCTGCGTCAGGACGCGCGGCGGATGAGCCGGCGTTCCTGCGGCTCCGGCACCCCGGCCTCAGCTTCGGTGTCTGGCGACGCCACCCGCACGAGGCGACGGGCTAGCGGGTCCGCCGACACCCCGTGCGCCAGGACGCTCAGCAGCACCGTGAAGGTGATGACGGCGACCGCGGGCCTGGCAGCGTGGTCACCCAGATCCTCCAGCGCGATCAGCGCGAAGACCACCGAGGCCAGGCCGCGCGGGCCGAACCAGCCCAGGAACGCGACGTTGCGCCAGCCGAGGCGGGCGCCTGCCAGCGCGATCGCCACCGGCACCATCCGGACAACTGTGAGGCTGAGCGCGGCGTACAGCACTGTCTGCCAGGTCAGCTCCTGCAGCGCCGGGACAACCGTCACGGCCCCGAATGCCAGCCAGACCAGCAGCGAAACCAGCGCGCCGGTCTCCTCGACGAACGGCACCAGCCGCTCCCGGCTCCGTCCGCTGGCCGCGCCGAAGGCGAGCCCGCCTACGAACGCGGCAATGAATCCGTTGCCGTGCAGGGCCAGCGCGCAGGCGTACGCACAGACAGCCAGCGCGAGCACTGCCGAGCCAGCGAAGCCGCCCTCAGACCAGCCGTGCCGGCGCGCGAGTCTCATCAGGTAGCCGCCAGCGCCGCCCACCACCGCCCCGATGAGAACACCCAGGACCAGCTCGGCGACGGTCTCGCCCGGACCCGTACTTCCGGCATGACCGGCGGCCCCCGCTACCGCGACCAGGACTACGGGCGTGGCGATCCCGTCGTTGAGACCGCTCTCGACGTTGAGCAGCCGCCTGATCCGGGCCGGCACCGCGGGGTTGACCATCACGCCAGCCCCCAGAGCGGCGTCTGTCGGCGCAAGCGCCGCGCCTATCAGGAGGGCGAGCCAGACAGTTATCCCCGGGACGAGAACCAGGGCCAGCACCGTGCCGACGCCGATCGTCAGCGGCAGCCCGATCCCGAGCAAGCGCAGGCACAGGCCCATGTCCGCCCGCAGGTCCCGCAGCCGCACCCGGGATGCGTCCGCGAAGAGCACCAGGACGAGCGTGGCCTCGGCGAGGTCCTTGACCACCTCATGGGAGGGCGCGAAACCCAGCGGTGCGAGCGGTCCGCTGGTCAGCACAACACCAGCCAGCACGAACGTAATCGGCGCTGTGACGTCGAACCGCTCCAGCCGACCGGAGAAGGCGCCCCACGCATACACCAGAGCCGCCACGATGGCCAGGTCGGACGCGCTCAACTGGTTCCCTCGCTGGCTGAGCTCGACGCCATCCGCTTAGCTGCCAGCCTCCGGGCGGGCAGTTACCTGCGGCGGCGGGAAACGCGCCGGGCCGTGCGCCGTCCCGTACGCCGCGCTACTCTTCGTGTTCCGATCATGGTGTCCTCCAGTAGGTATCGAAAGGCAGAAGCGACGGTCAGCTGGCGGCAGCCGCAGTTTCCAGGTCGTGCAGTTCCTGAGCTTCCTCCGCGGAGACGAGTCCGATCTCCACCAGGTCGAGCGGGCTGATAAAGCCATCGCTGATGCGGAAGCCGCCGGCGCGGGCAATCGCATCCCGCAGTGGCACTGCCCAGTGGTGCTCGATCAGCACAAGCGCCGCGGCGGAGTCGTTCGGGATGTCGTCCAGCACATCCCAGGCCTCCTGGTCGGTAAAGACCCGGACACCGCCCTCCTCGGCTACCTCCTCCGCGCCCTCCTCTGCGCCGGCTTCCATGCCTTCCTCTCCGGCGATGCCAAGGCCGACGAGAGCGCCGATCGTGCTGCCTACCTCGATTGCCTCCTCCTCGGTCAGGTTGCTCAGATGCTCCACCCCGATCTCGCCATCCGCGTCCTTGTAAACCGCGAGTGCGTCGATCACGCGCACCGTGTCGCTCTCGCGAAGCCGTTCCAGCTCGGCGATGATCTCGCCGTGAAAATCAGGCTGGCTGAACCCCAGTACGAGCAGCTGCACAGGACCAATTGCCATGCTCTTGCCTCTCTCCTGCGACTAGTAACGCCTGCAGCCTCCCGTCGGCTGACTCCTGCCGCATCACCCTGGCGGGGTGACCGGGGCGGAGACAAGCTTCGCGCTCAGCTTGACTGTCTTGACCGCACCGGTCGCGCCCGCCTCCAGGGTCAGGCCGATGGCCAGCACCACGATGCCGGGGATGAACAGGGCGTGCGATCCGAGCATGACGAGCCCGAGCCGGCCCAGCAGGTAAGGCGGCGTGCTGACGACAGCTCCGACGGCACCGCCCACCACGCTGGCGGTGAGCTTGTCCCGCTGGGAATGCGCCGTTTTCTCCACGCCGATCAGCCGTGCCGGCACGGCGACGTAAGAGACCATCATGACGGCGACGACGACACTCAGCGACAGCCCGAACCACAGCAGGCCCCAGCGAGTGAACACGACCGTCGACAGCCCGAGCGCCAGACCGACCGCGGTCCCCCAGGCCAGAACGACCGGCAGGTGGGCGCGCGCCTCGCCGAACGCGGGGCGTATCACCGGCGTACCGGGCCTGGAGATCGCAAACGCGAAGACGGCGTTCAGGAAGAAGCTCGCCGCAGTGACAGCGGTCACGGCCAGCACCAGCGGGATCACGACCGGCCCGGTCAGCACATGGAACGACTTCCCGTGCAGGACATGGGCCTTCAGGTCGATCATGGCCGCCCAGATCCACATCGCGGGCAGTACCTGGATCAGCGAGAGCCGCCAGTTAGTGACGAGCAGCCGGACGCCGGCGAACAGCATGAGCAGGGCTCCGACGGCGAAAGCGAGCGGAGCAAAGACCCGCCGGGAGCGGCTGAGCTGCATGACCGCGTCTTCGACGGCCGCCTGATCGCTGTCGGCAACGGCCCGGATGATCCGGCTGAGCTGAGCGCGCCGGAGGCTGAGACCTCCGCTCGCGCCCGGCTCGGATGGCGAGTCGACGGCCGGGTCGGGCGCGTTCTCCTCGATTGCCACCGCAGCATGCCCCTTCGCGAGTCCGCGCGTCTCGAGACTAGGCACCCACGGCGGCCGCGCAGGTCACCCCGGAAGGGTGAGGCGCACGGCTGCCGGGCTCGCCATCGTGGTCGTGACGGCGTCTACCTGCCCGCCCGAGCGCCGCTCTGGCCGGGAGCGCTGCGCAAGGTCTGCTTACTGATGGCGCGTCGGGCGCAACGCGCAGAGAGGGCCCGATGATGACGGCTGTAACGGATGAGGTCCCGACCCGCCATGCGCTGCGATATCAGCTCGACTCGGGAGCGAACCGGCTGACGCCAGCCGAGCGGGTGGTCCGGGGCAAGGCGGCGCGGGCTGAGGTACCGCGCGACAGCCATGCGGCCTTCGATCCGCCACCGAACCGGCCCGACCCGATCGGCCTGCTGGCCGAGCAGGCGGAGTCCCGCGTGCCGGAACTCGTGCCGGTCCGGTGGGGCCGGATGATGGTCTCGCCGTTCACGTTCTTCCGCGGCGCAGCCCTTCCGATGGCCAGCGACCTCGCCCTGACGCCAGTGTCCGGGCTGGCCGTTCAGGCCTGCGGGGATGCGCACCTGTCGAATTTCGGAGTGTTCGGCTCAGCCGAGCGCCGCCTGATGTTCGACGTGAACGACTTCGACGAGACGACGCCCGGCCCGTGGGAATGGGACGTCAAGCGACTGGCCGCCAGCCTCGAAGTCGCAGCCCGCGGCAACGGCTTTACCGGCAAGGAACGCCGTGGGATCGTCAGCGCTTCTGTCGCGCGCTACCGCGAGGCGATGCGCAGCTTCGCCGGGATGAGCGACCTGGATGTCTGGTACGCGCACGTCGACATGGACGAGCTGCGGGCGCAGTTCGCCGCCCGGCTCCAGCCGCGGCAGCGGAAGGTCGTCGACCAGGGCCTGGCCAAGGCGAGGACCAGGGACAGCATGCAGGAAGTGGCGAAGCTGACCCGGCTGGTGGACGGCCGCCTGCGCATCATCTCGGACCCGCCGCTGCTGGTACCCATCGACGAGCTGATGGCCGGCACGGAGCGGGCGGCCCTCGAGGAGCAGTTCGGCAGCCTGATCGGCAAGTACCGGCGAACGCTGGAGACCGACCGCCGGTACCTGCTCGAGCAGTTCACATTCGCCGACATGGCCCGCAAGGTCGTCGGCGTCGGCAGTGTCGGCACCCGGTGCTGGATCGTCCTGATGCTCGGGCGGGACCAGTCCGATCCGCTCTTCCTGCAGGTGAAGGAAGCCGAGGCATCGGTGCTCTGCCGCTTCGTCGGTGCCAGCAAGTACGCCAACCAGGGTCAGCGCGTGGTCGCGGGCCAGCGGCTGATGCAGGCATCGAGCGATATCTTCCTCGGCTGGCAGCGGGTCGAGGCCGGGCTGGACGGGAAGTCCCGTGACTTCTACGTTCGCCAGCTCCGGGACTGGAAGTTCTCCGTCGACATCGAGAACATTCTGCCGGCCGGCCTCCGTCTGTACGGCGAGCTCTGCGGCTGGACGCTGGCCCGCGCGCACGCCCGCTCGGGCGACCGGATCGCGATAGCCGCCTACCTGGGCGGCGGCGATGTCTTCGACCGCGCGGTCGTCCAGTTCGCTGCCGCCTATGCCGATCAGAACGAGCGCGACCACCAGGCCCTTCTCGATGCCATATCAGCTGGCCGGATCACCGCCGAGCCGGGCCTGTGACGCGCCGGCGGGTGCTTGCCTGCCGCCCGAGCCCCACGCGGAACTGACCAGGGAGCATCGCGGTGGTTCTCGACCTCATGCTCATCGGCCTCGGGATAGCGCTGGAGCCGTTCCCGCTGACGGCCTTCATCCTGCTGCTGAGCGCAGAGAAGGGCACCAGGAAGGGCCTGGCGTTTGTCCTCGGCTGGCTGGCGTGCCTGGTCGTGGTGATCGCCGCGGTCATCCTGGCGACCGGCGGCAACCCGCCGGCCCCGAGCACCTCGCCGTCGACGGCGGTGCTGGCTGCGAAGCTCGCCCTGGGCGTCGCGCTCGTTCTGTACGGCGCGCGCCGCTGGCAGCGCCGCGGTGCGCAGCGGAGCAAGCCGGCCTGGATGGCCAGGCTGGACCGGGTTTCGCTGTGGGCCGCCGCCGGGCTCGCCGCCTTCCTGCAGCCGTGGGCGCTGGTCGCGGCCGGCGCGGCAACGGTCGCTGAGGCCAAGCTGACCGGTCCGGCCAGCTACCTGGTTCTCATGCTCTTCATCCTGCTCGCTACCGCCAGCTTCCTGTACCTGGAGCTCTACGCAGTTCTTGCGCCCGCTGCCGCCGAGATCCGGCTGAACCAGCTGCGAACCTGGCTGGACACCCACCGCGACCAGGTCATTATCGTGCTGTGCCTGCTGCTGGGCTTCTGGCTCGCCGGCAAGAGCATCTACCTCCTGGTCACATGACCGGGCGTCAATCTGATCGCGAGGTGAGGGAACCGTGACCGCTGAACAAGTAGCACCCACGCCGAGTGCGCTCGGCCCGCTGGCCCGGTACGAGCGGAGCGTGATCGACCGGATTGCCGACTTCAACGACCCGCGGCAGGAGTGGCGGCGGCTGTTCTCCGAGCTGCTCGGCACGTTCTTCCTGGTGCTCGCGGCCGCCGGCGGCGGCATGATGGGCCAGGCCTTCCCCGGTGTGATCAGTCACGGCGCCGCGGTCGTGGCTCCGGCGCTCACGGTCATGGCCATCATCCTGTTCATGGGCAAGGTCTCCGGCGCGCATCTGAACCCGGCCGTCAGCATCGCCTTCGCCCTGCGCCGGGACTTCCAGTGGAGGCGGGTTCCCGGTTACGTCCTCGTGCAGCTGGCCGGGGCCACCCTCGCTGCCCTGTTCCTGCACGCGGTCATCAACGTCTCGGCGAAGTACGGGAGCAACTATCCGGCCCATGGGTACTCCACTATGGCCGCGTTCTGGATGGAGCTCATCCTCACCACCGGGCTGGTCAGCGTGATCCTGGGCACGGCGTCCGGCGCGCAGAACGTCGGCATCATCGGCGCCTTCGGCGTCGGCGGCTACATTGCCCTGGCTGGCCTGTGGGGCAGCCCCATCTCGGGCGCCTCGATGAACCCGGCCCGCACGTTCGGGCCTGACGTGGTCAGCGGGACCTTCACCGGCTACTGGGTCTACATCGCCGGGCCGGTTGCCGGCGCCGTGATCGCCGTCGGCATCGCCTTCGTCCTGCGCGGCCGGGGCGGCGACAAATCCGCCGCCGGAGCTGCCCAGGGTGACCTGTTCACCGAGACGTACGAGGCCGGCAAGTCCTGACCGCTATCGTCGGTGACTTCACTGGTGTCCTGGGGGGCTTGCACTGATGGCTGAGGGTCTGGACCCGATTGAAGCCGGCAAGAAGCTCCATGAGCACGGCGAGAAACACGACGAGCACGCAGCTGACGGTGACGGCAAGGGCGACGATCGTCACTCCCGGATCGTGCAGGTCTGCGAGGCCCTGCTGCTGGCGCTCGTCACGATCACCGCGGCCTGGGCCGGGTACTCGGCGGCCCGGTGGGGCACCGCCTCGCGCGTCGACATCGCCCAGTCCTCGACGCTGCGCAACCTCGCCACCCGGGACGACCTCACCGCGCTCTCGGAGCGGAACTTCGACGCCTCGACGTTCAACGCCTGGTTCCTCGCGTTCACCCTGAACAGCCCGCAGAAGGAGGTAATCGCCGAGCGCCGGTTCCGGCCGGCGTTCCGGGTCGCCTTCAACGCCTGGATGGCGACCAACCCGCTGCACAATCCACATGCCCCGCCCGGCCCCACCTACATGCCCCAGTACAAGCTCCCGGCACAGACGCAGGCGAACGCGCTCGACAACGCGGCTGACGCGAAATTCGACTCAGGCAACCAGGCCGGCCTGATCGGTGACAACTACGTCCGGATCACCGTCTTCCTGGCCGCCGTGCTCTTCCTGGTAGGCATCGGCAGCTCGTTCAAGCTGCACGGAATCCGCTACTTCCTGATCACATTCGGCTCAGTACTGCTGATCCTGTCGATCGTGCTGATACTGCGTCAGCCCGGGCTCCCGCCGGGCTGACGCAGTATCAGCTCCTTCAGTCACGTCAGCCGGAGCTAGGCGGTGGCGCCGCCGCCGTGCAGGGCATCCTGCAGCTCCTTCTCGCCGTCCTTGGACAGCGAGGTCTTCAGGACGGTCCCGCCGAACTTGCTCATGGCCTCGACGGCCTTGTCCGGCGTGACCTTCTCCACCATCAGGAACAGCGCGGAGGATCCCGGCTTCAGCAGGGCCCGGACCTGGTCCTGGAACTGCTGGTCGATCCCGGACTTGGTGACCTTGCCCATGAGCGCGCCGAGCCCGGCACCGACGGCGATCCCGACGACCGGCACGAAGAACAGCACTCCGAACAGCAGACCCCAGAACATGCCCCAGGTCGCCCCGGCGCCGACGAAGTGGTGGCTGGTGTGGACGTGGTACTTGCCGTCGGGGTCCCGCACGATCACGGCGATCGCGTCGGGCTCGATAATGAGGTCGCGAGCCAGCCGGCGAGCTTCTTCGGCGGCCGCCTCAGCTGTGGCCTCGTCTGGGTATCCGATCGCAATCAGATCAGCCATGGCGTTTGTTTCTCCTTCGTGTTGGTGCGAGCCGCGCTTATTTCATCAAGCCGGCAGCCGGCCGCACCCCACCCGCCAGGGGTGATTCACGGACTGGCAAAGTTCCGTCCTGGCGGAGCCGGGACCTTCAGCACTGGACACCGGCAGTAATCAGGGCTAACCATGAGATGGTGGGAGGGGAACCGCCAAAAAGCGAGGGGCACCGGGGCGGCCGTGGGGACGTTCCGATCGAGACGAAGCTGCACGCCCCGGGGCTTCGCCGGGAGTGGGTTGAGCGGCCGGAGCTCGTCGCCGACCTGGCGAACTCTCCGGCCCGGCTGATCCTCGTCGATGCGCCGGTTGGTTCCGGGAAGACGACCGTCGTGGCGCAGTGGCGGGCCAGCGTGCCCGATCGGCGGCGCTTCGCCTGGATGTCGCTGGACAGCGGCGACAATGACCCGGCCACGCTCTGGTCGTACGTCGTGCACGCGCTGGGGCGCGCTGCCCCGGAGTTCGATGGCGAGCCCACCTTGCGGGCGCTGCGGATCCGGCAGCCCGACGTCACCGGAACCGTCCTCCCGATCCTGGTCAACGAGCTCACCAGGCTGTCGGACCCGGTGATTCTCGTCCTTGACGACTACGACGTCATCAGCGATGCCGGCTGCCACGAGCAACTCGCCTTCCTGCTGCTCAACCTGCCGTCGTCGGCCCAGCTCGTCGTGGTCACGCGGAGCCTTCCGCCGCTGCCGCTGGCACGGCTGCGGGCGACCGGCGGGATGACCGAGTTCGGGGAGCGTCAGCTGCGGTTCCGCGCCGCGGACGCGGCAGCGCTGCTGCGGACCGTCGCAGGAGTGGAGCTCACCGAGCCGGATCTTGCCGCTCTTGTCGACCAGACTGAAGGATGGGCCGCCGGCCTGTATCTCGCCGCGCTGTCACTCCGCGGGAGTCCGGCGCCGAGCGCGTTCATTCACCAGTTCACTGGTGACAACAGGTTCATCGTTGACCTGCTGGCTGACGAGGTGCTGAGCCAGCAACCGGCCGAGATCCGGGAGTTCCTGCTGCGGACAGCGATCCTCGGCCGCTTCTGCGCGCCGCTGTGCGCTGCCGTGACCGAGTCCGCCCGCGCGCAGGAGATCATCGACGTTCTCGAGCGGGAGAACCTGTTCATCGTGCCGCTCGACGATACCCGTCAGTGGTTCCGGTACCACCACCTCTTCGCGCAGGTGCTCCGCAGCGAGCTCGCCCGAACTGAGCCTCGCCTCATGGTGACCTTGCATGCGCGCGCCAGCGCCTGGCACCGGCAAGCCGGATCGGCCGATGAAGCGATCAGTCACGCGCTCGCCGCCGGTGACCCCGCGGGGGCTGTCGACATCATCGCGTCCTGCTGGTATTCCCACGTTGACTCAGGCCGGATGGCAACGGTATCCCGCTGGATCGGCTCGCTGGGTGACGATGAGATCGCCGCCAGCCCGGTCGCTGCGCACTGCGCTGCGTGGCTCGCTGCGCTCAGCGGCGAGCCCGAGTCGCTGCGGCGCTGGCTCCCTGTCATCGAGGCCGGGCACGCCAGGGAGCCATTGCCGGACGGGATGCGATCGCTGGAGTCGTCGGCCGCGCTGCTGCGGGCAACGTTCGGATTCGGCGGACTCGGTGACATGAGGGCCGCCGCGGCTGAAGCCGTCCGGCTCGAAAGTGATCCTGAATCACCATGGCGAGCGCTAGCCCTGGCCGCGCAGGCGGCCACGCTCTACTTCGCCGGCGATCTCCGGGCTGCGGCGGCGCAGGCGCAAAGCGCGCTGCTCAGCCCGTCCTGTTTTGCCATCGTCCGAATGGCGTCCCTCACCTTCCTGTCGCTGGCGGAGCTTGAGGACGGACAGCTCAGCCGCGCGGCTGACCTGGCACACGCGGCTCGCGGTATTGCGACCGACCCGGCCCTCGGCCTGGCGGGCAGTGCGCAGAGTGCGATCGCGCACACCGCCACTGGCGCTGTGTATGCCGCACTCGGGCGGCCGCTGGAGGCACGGGCCGAACTGGAAGACGCGCTCCTGATCCGCCGCGGGTGGTCCGGCATCAGCCCCTGGTACACCAACGAGATCCTGCTGCAGCTCGCGCCGGTACTCCTCGATCTGGGCGACGGTGCCGGAGCGCTGGCCCATCTCGATGAGGTCCGTCGCCTGCTGCAGTCATCGCCTGACGGAGGCGAGGTGCAACTGGAGCGGGTGCGGCAGCTTGCCTCGCGCATCACGGGTGAGCAGTCGCAGCGGGCAGCACTCGCTCAGCCGCTCACCGAGCGCGAGGTGGCGGTCCTGCGCCTGCTCCGCGGGACCCTGTCCCTTCGCGCGATCGGACAGGAACTCGACCTATCTCAGAACACGATCAAGACCCATACGCAGGCGATCTACCGCAAGCTAGGCGTTGCTACGAGAAGCGACGCCGTGCATCAGGGCCGGGCCGCTGGCGTAATCTGACCGGCGCCGGGAGTTCCGATATCGCCGGCAGGTCAGATCAGCTTGAGCTGCCGGGCCCGGCGCACCGCCTCACCCCGGTGATCCGCCGCGAGCTTGCGGTAGATGCTCTTCAGGTGGGTCTTGACCGTATTGACAGAAATGTACATCTCGGCGGCAATCTCCGCGGTCGTCAGCATGCCGGACAGGCGGCACAGTACCTCGCGCTCACGCTCGCTCAGCTGATCGACGACGAGGGCCGGCGCCTGGGTTACCGCCGCCGGCCTGGCGAGTGCAGCGGTCCTGGTGGCGGCGGGCTCGGGCTCGAACAGTTCCCGGTGCGCCCGGGCCAGCCCGGGATCGCGAGCCAGCACCGGCTGAAGCCAGGTCCGCTCCATCGCGAACGGCAGCCTGATCTGCTCCGGCCCGGCGAGCTGGAATGCGCGCTCGAGCGCCCGGCGGCCACGCTGCGCGTCCCTGTCGCCGTAACTGAGCCGCGCCTCCATCAGCCATCGCTCGATGCTCGCCGGCCCCTGTGTCGTGCCAGGACCGGCGGGCAGCAGGGGGGCCGCGCTCCGGGCGCCGTGGTGATCGCCGGCCGTCAGCAGCGCGTGGGCCAGGGCCACCGAGACGTCAGCCGCGGACTGAGGACCGGCGCGGCGCGCCGCGTTCGCCGCGGCCACGGCATCCCCCGCTGCCGCGTGCGCGCGCGCCTCAAGCAGTGTCAGCCTGCTGCCAAGCCAGCGTGGCGGCGACCAGCCCTGACGGGCACGGCTGACCAGCTCCAGGGCACTGGCCGGCCCTCGGCCAGCCGGCATTGTGCCGCGATCAGACTCGCCACCGCGCCCATGAACTTGTCCGGGCATTGTCGCAGCGCCGCGTCGGCGCGGGCTAGCTCGCCGTGGGCCTGACGCAGCTCGTGGCGCTGCACGTGCACGCAGGCAAGGGCAACGTTCGCGGCCGGAGCCGCGGCCTCCGGAGCGTCCTGGTCCGTCGCAGTGGCATCGCTGGCGAGCCGGACGGCGCTATTCAGCCGTCCTCGTAAGGCCTCAGCGAGGGCAAGCTGCCCGAGGTACTCGGTTCTGTCGCGCCAGCCGTCCGGAGAAACGCTCGCGGCCAGGGCGGCCGCGACGGCTGCGTCCGCCGGGTCAGGGTCGCCTCGCCACAGCTCGACGATCCCGCGATGCAGCAGGATGTGACCTTGAATCGCGGGATGCGGAGTGAGGGAGTCAGGCGGAATCGCCGTGAGCAACGACTCAGCCGTCACCGCGTAAGCGGTCGCGGCTTCCAGGTCGCCGGCGTGGCGGCAGATGGCGATCCGGATCAGCGCCGCGGCGATTCTGGCCGGCAGCGCGTCCTCAGCCGGAAGGCTGCCGAGAATGCCCTCGGCTGCTGCGAGCGCGTGGATGCCGGTGCTCTCGCCGCCCGCGGACAGGTCCAGCGCGGCCGTGATGAGCAGCAGCTCAGGTGTTGCCCCGGCCGGGTTCACTGGCATGTGACGGAATTCGTCGGCCAGCGCCTGGCTGCCCCGCGGGTCGATGAGCTGGCCGATCGCGAGCTCGTCCAGGACCATCCGGGCCGCTAGCTGCCAGTCTCCGGCACTTCCGGCATGTCGTACGGCCTGGACCAGGCGCCCGCTCCGCAGGCACCAGCCAGCTGCGCGCCGGTGGAGGTCAGGGAGCTCGGCCGGGAACTGCAGGCGGAGCTTCAGCCGGAGAATCTCGGCGAAGAGCGGGTGATAGCGGTACCACCCGCCGCCCAGCGGCCGGACGAAAGCGTTCGTGGCCGCTAGGCCGGGCAGCAGGTCGGCTGCCTGCTCGTTGCCGGTCAGGTCCGCGGCACTGCCGGAATTGACGCGGTCCAGGATGCTGGTGCGAAGGAGAAAGTCCCGGACGGCCGGCGGTTGCGCATTGAGGACTTCCTCGACCAGATATCCGGTGATGGCGCTGTCCTCGCTGCCGAGGTTCTTGACGAACTGCTCCGGGTCGGGGTGCCCGTCCAGGGAGATGCCAGCCAGACGTATTCCCGCGGCCCAGCCTTCAGTTCGCGCAGTGAGGCGCTCGAGCGCGTCCTGCGACAGCGTGACGCCGAGCTGCGCCATCAGCAAGCCTGATTCGGCCACGCTGAATGCGAGGTGCTCAGCCCGTATCTCAGTCAGCTCGCCGTTCAGCCGGTAACGGTGCAGGGGCAGCAGCGGCTGAACGCGCGACGAGATCACCAGGCGCAGGCCAGGCCCCGCATTCCGCAGTACGTAGGAAAGACCGTCCAGGGTCTCGCCGTCGCTCAGGAGATGGAAGTCCTCGATGACCATGACCACCGGCTGCCCCTGGGACGCAAGCGCAGCAGCCAGCCGCAGGAGGAAGAGGTGGCTGACCGAAGCCTCGCCGCTGGCGGCCGACCCCATCCGGGGAACGGTGAGTCCGGCCCGCCGGAGGGCCGCGGCGACGTACGACCAGAAGACCTGCGGCCGGTTGTCGTACTCGTCGAGCGCGATCCACGCCAGGATGCACGGTTCGGTGCTGGCAGCGGCCCACGAGGTAATGGCCATCGTCTTGCCCGCGCCGGGCGGTCCTGTGACGACGGTGAGGGGGCCCTGGATGCCTCTGGCTATCAGCGCATCGAGGCGCGGCCGGGGGACGGCCCAGCCCGGCATTCGCGGCTCGGTGATCTTGGACAGCAGCACCGGGTCCTGAGATGCCGGCCCGTGCTTCCCGGCGCGCGCTGCCACCCGGACGTGGGTGCTGGTCACCGTCGCCATCTCCTTACCGGGTGGTCCCTGTCGCGTCCCCGCGAGCGAAGATGCCGACAGCGCACCCCACCTGGAGAGTGACTTCGACCTTCGCGCTCGTGTCCTTTGTCGCTCACTTTCGGGTGAGCAGTCCTCACCCTCCGGGCAATCTCACCGAGGTGAGCTAATCACCCGCCATGAGTGGAGCGCATGCGGGCAGCGAGGGTGACGATGGGTTATCGGGCCATGTCCACCAGCTCCGGGAGCCGCAGTGCGACCGTTCTACTACGAGATCCGGATCGCCGGAGTTGTGCCGCCCGAAGTCCTGCTGGACTTTGAGCGGCTGACGGCCTCGGTGGAACCTGTCGAGACGATCCTGCACGGCCCGCTTCATGATCAGGCAGCACTGCACGGGCTCCTCGCCAGGCTAGAGATCTTCGGTCTGAACGTCCTGGAGGTGCGTCGCATCCGGGAGCAGGATCCCCCGGCAGACGATCCGCCGGCCGATCCGCCGGCCGAGCGATGACGTGCCCGGGTGACTTACATCGATCCCGGCGCGGAACTCGAGTTCCAGCGCGCTGACGAGCACGTCACGGTACGAATCGCGCTCGCGGGGCCGGTCCCGGACGAGTGGCGCGGCCAGTACCGCGACCTCGCATTCGCGAGCGGGATTCCGGCGCACGCCGAAACCGGGCACGACCGCACGCGGATTGTCGTGCAGCTACCGGGGGGCACCGGCGAGCGGCAGCTGCTCGCTCTGCTCGACGCTGCCTGCGGGCTCGTCGCCGAGGCGGACGCCGCTACGTGGCCCGTCGTCCCGGCACGAACGGAGGCGACCGTCCGCGCATGGTGGGCGCGCAGGGCTCGCAGCGAAGCTCGCAGGCTGGCAGGCGGAACCTCCGGCTCGAGAAGCGGACTGCGGGCAGAGCCATGGTGGCCCATGGCCGCCACCCTGGCCGTTGCGCTGGCCATTCCGCTCGTGCTGCCGCCAAGGTTTGGCCTGGACCTGCGGTGGGTTTTCTCTGCGGTGACGGGCCTGCTGCTGCTCGCCGTCCTCACCGCTGATCGCGGCCGCAGCTACCGCAAGGTGACAAGCCGATCCCTCTGCCTGGGGATCGTTGTGCTGCTCATCGGCGACGCCTCGTGGCTCACCGTCCGGCTGATTGCCGACCTTCTTGACGGCGGTCCCGAGACCAACAACGCTGCGGCTCTCCTCAGGATTGGCTTTCTGGTCTGGCTCTACATGATTATCGGCTGCGCGTTCCTGTACTGGGCACTGGACAGCGGCGGCCCCGGGGCGCGCGCTTTCGAAGCGCCAGAATTCCCCGATCTTGCCTTCCCCGAGCAGGTCAATCCTGGCGTGGCCAGGCCGGGCTGGCGGCCTGAGTTCTCCGACTACCTCTACCTCGCCTTTACTAACTCCACCGCTTTCAGCCCTACCGATGTGATGCCGCTCGCCCGCTGGGCCAAGCTGGCCATGACTGTCCAGGCGGCCGGTTCTCTCGCCATCCTGGGACTGGTCATTGCCGGTGCTGTCAACATCCTGAAGTGACCCTGCCGGGCGCGATCGATGCTCCGGGCGGGGACCGGGCGCTCACCCTTCCGGGGTGATGCCGTCGCTGTGATGGCGTCGTTACGGTCGAGCGGTCTGCCAGAACCGGATGTTCACTCGTCGGAGAGGTCACGCACCAATGAGCGTGTTCCCGCCAATCGCCGAATATGGCTTCCTGTCGAACTGCGAGCAGAGCTGCCTGGTCGCGCCGGACGGCTCAGTCGAGTGGCTGTGCCTGCCGCGGCCGGACTCCCCCAGCGTCTTCGGTGCCCTGCTGGACAGGACTGCCGGCATGTTCAGGCTCGGCCCGAGCAACGCCCGGGTTCCCCAGCACCGCCGTTACGTACCGGGCACGATGGTGCTGGAGACGACCTGGCAGACCCCGACCGGCTGGATGACCGTCCATGACCTGATGGCCATCGGGCCCGTCCGGCACCAGGGAAGACGGCCGGACTATCACCGGGCCCCGGCCGATTTCGGTGCGATCGGCGCGCTCGTCCGGATCGCTACCTGTACCAGCGGCCGGGTCGAGGCCGTCGTGAACTGCGCACCGCAGTTCAATTACGGAACTACGGGGGGCACCTGGAGCTATTCCGGCGACGGATATGACTCGATGGCCATCGTCGCGCATGAGGGCGACACCCGGCTTCAGCTGTCCGGCAGCATCCCGCTGGGCGTGCTCGGCGCCCGGTGCTACGGCCGCACGACTCTCACCGAAGGGCAGTCGGCGTTCACGGTCCTGTCCTGGGGCGATGCGCATGTCCCGGCGAGCCAGGACGAGGCGTTCGGTGCCCTGAACACCACGGTCAACTTCTGGCGCAACTGGCTGAGCTCGGCAAGGATCCCTGATCATCCCTGGAAGACCTACCTCGACCGCAGCGCTCTGACGCTGAAGGGCCTGAGCTATGCCCCGACTGGCGCCATCATGGCCGCTGCGACCACGTCACTCCCGGAGACGCCGGGCGGGGCACGGAACTGGGACTACCGGTTCACCTGGATCAGAGATTCCGCCTTCATGCTCCGCTCCCTCTACCGCCTGGGCTTCGACTGGGAGGCGCTCGAGTACTGGGGCTTCGTCATCGACGCGGTGAGCGGCGGTGATCTCAACCGGAAACTCGAGCTGCAGATCATGTACGGCATCGGCGGGGAGCGTGACCTGACCGAGCGGACACTTGACCACCTGTCCGGCTATCGCGGCGCCCGACCGGTCCGGGTAGGCAACGGAGCCTGGAATCAGCACCAGCACGACGTGTGGGGAATGATTCTCGACGCCCTCGACGTCCAGTTCCGCAGCGGAGCCGCTGAAATCGTGGCGCCGGTGTGGGAAGGCCTGGCCGGTTTCGTCGATGCCGCCCTGGAGCACTGGAAGGAGCCCGACCAGGGGATCTGGGAGGTGCGCGGCGACCCGAAGCACTTCACGGCATCGAAGGTGATGTGCTGGGTCGCGGCCTCGCGCGGCGCCGACCTGGCCGCCGAGCGGGGCAGTGACGAACGCGCCAGCCGCTGGCGGGCCGGGGCGGACGAGATCATGGCTGAGGTGCTGGATAAGGGCGTCTCCGATCGCGGCGTCTTCCGGCAGCACTACGAGACCGATGATCTGGATGCCTCGCTGCTTCTGCTGCCGATCATGGGATTCCTGCCTCCCGACGACAAGCGCGTCACTGCGACAGTGCTGGCGATCGCCGACGAGCTGACCAAGGACGGCCTGGTCCTGCGCTACCGGGTCGAAGGCACCGACACCGGGTTCGAGGGTGAGGAGGGCACCTTTACCATCTGCTCGTTCTGGCTGGTCAGCGCGCTGGCCATGATCGGGGAGACGGAGCGCGCCCGTGCCCTGTGCCAGAAACTGCTGTCGTTCGCCGGGCCGCTGCAGCTGTACGCGGAAGAGATCGACACCACGACCGGCCAGCACCTGGGGAACTTCCCGCAGGCCTTCACGCACCTCGCGCTCATCGAGGCAGTATCGCTGCTGATCGCGTCGGAACCGGAGCAGAGTTCTGCGTCCGTAATATGACCAGTGGAAGACGGACGCAGAGCCTGAGATGACCGCGACCACGGACACGGCGGCGTCACCACCACTGACGCAGAAGCGCGAGTTCTGGGTCCTGATGGGGTACGCCGCCCTACTCGGCGTGTTCGGCGCCTTCGTCGGCCTGGTGTTCATGGGAGTCGTCAGACTCGGCGGCGACTGGTACGCCGACGCCGACCCGCGCTGGTTCGGCGGGCACTGGTGGTGGGTGGCGGTCACCGCCGCGGCCGGTGTCGCAGTCGGGCTGCTCCGCCGCCTGCTGCACCTGCCCGACCAGATTCCGAGCCTGATAGAAGACCTCACCAGCGGGCACGTTGACGGCCGGCTGGTGCCCGGCATCGTCGCGGTGTCGGCGGTGTCGCTGATCGGAGGGGCGAGCCTCGGCCCCGAGAAGGCACTGGGCTCCATGGGTGGCGGCGCGGGCGGCTGGATCGCCCGGCGCAGGGCCCTCAGTGATGAGGACTCCAGTGCCATTACGATGACCGGCTTCGCTGGCGCTTACGGCGGGCTGTTCTCGGCCACTGTGATCGTGGTGATGCTGATCCTGGAGGTAGCGCGCCCGGGCGGCCACCGGTTCACGAAGACCCTCGTCGGCGGGATCGTGGCGTCCAGTGTGTCGTTCGGGATCTACTTCGCCATCGCCGGATCGGTCTTCCTGGACGCCTACAAGGTGCCGCAGTACAAATTCGAGGACTGGCAGCTGGTCGCTGCGGTGCCCCTCGGCCTGTTCGCCGCCATCGTGGTGACTGTGCTAGTTGCGGCGGTCAGGCTGGCAGCCGGGCTCTTCAGCCGACTTAAGGTGCCCGGCGTCGCGAAATCGACGCTGGGAGGCCTGCTGTTCGGCATCGTCGGAGTGGCGCTGCCCCTGACCATGTTCACCGGCAGCGCTCAGCTCAAGACCGTGCTGAGCGATGCGGGAGCCCTGGGCGTGGGCCTGGTTATCGCCATCCTGATCGCGAAAATGCTCACCTTCGCGATCAGTCAGGAGAGCGGGTTCGTGGGCGGCCCCATCTTCCCGGCGCTGTTCATCGGGGGGACGGCGGGAATCGTCGTCCATCTGGTGATCCCCGCGGTGCCGCTCGGCCTGGCGTTCACCTGCCTCCTCGCCGCGGTTCCGGGATCGCTGGTGGCCGCGCCGTTTTCCATGGTGCTGCTCACTGCATTCATGACCCAGGTGGGGGCGCTTCAGACCGCGCCTGTGCTCATCGCCGTCATCACTGCCTTCCTGGTGATGGAGGCCGTGAAATACCGCGTAGCCAGCCGGCAGCAGGGCCGGGCTGCGGCAGTCAGGCAGGTGGCCGGCGTGCCCGCGAGCGAGCCGGACCTGGCCAGAGAGACGGGGTCTGGTGAAGCTGACGATACCGGGATGGCGTCTACAACTTCTTGAGTGTGCTCAGGTAGCGCTGATACTGCCGTTCGTCCCAGGTAATCAGCCGCGCGAGGGCGCGAGCCTGGCTCTCCCTCCCCATGGCTACTACCGCCGCTAGCACTACCGCCAGCGTGAGTACGTGCTCCTGGAAGCGCCTGTCTTGCGGCAGCCGCGCTAGTCGCGACCAGCACGGCTGCGACCAGCACCGCGCGCCGGCGGCGGTCAGCCGCCCTCGCCGACCACGTTGATCCGTCCGACATAGCACAACCTCCCTGAGACAATCCATGCTCCCGCCCGGAACGTAGCTGGAACTCACCCCGCCGGGGTGAGGCGCTGGCGCAGGGGTCAGACGCCGTCCCGCGCGCTTCACCGTCCGGCAAGACCGATGCGCGCCGTCCGACGATGAGGAAGGCGCCGACCGCCACGCACACGATCGCGAAGATCGCAGGGCCCGCCTGCGCCAGACGGTCTCGCAGCGCAGACAGATGCGCCTCGGCTTCGCCCGGCCGCCGGGCGAAGTACAGGAAGATCAGGCCGACCGTTGCCGTCGAGAGCAGGGTGAAGGCCAGGAACGACACCACGGCGATGACAAAAGCCGAATGGTGACGCACCAGAACCACGGCGGCAGCAGCGGTGAGCGTCCACGGCTGCTTCAGGATTCCGACGGTGGCTGCCTCCCACGGACTGAGCTTCTTCATGCGGGCGGTCAGCTTCTTGCTGACGCCCGAGCCGGTTCCGGGCTCATTCCGGCGTCGCCATTGCCGGGCGGCAAGGAGGCCCAGGGCGATTCCGAGCAGAATCTCGAGTACCGCTGCCACTGTGCTGCCGTTGCCCTGGCGAACGGCGCGGTCTCCGCCGACCGCATAGGTCACAGCAAAGACGATGACGAGGGAGATGCCCCACCCGATAAAGAAAGCGGTGGCGTTGACCCGGGCCCTGGTAGTGGAAAGCAGCAAGATGAACACGACAATGGTGCTCGGGGACACGCTGGCGAGCAGGCCCAGCAGAACTATCGCAACCACCAGGCTCATCTGGAGTCCCGGTTTCCGGCCAGCCGCCCGCGTCTCGTCATGCCGGACCTCGGATTCCCTCGCGGCTGGCTCACCAGGCGGCTGCCGCGCTGCCTGATTTACCTGTCAGCATTTGCCGGCAGGCGAGCGGCCGGCATCACCCGCCGGGGATGAGAAGCCTGGCCAGAAGGACTGCGATCTGTGAAGCTGACGATACGGGCCATCAATCTGGACTAGCTGCTCGTGGGTGCCGCGCTGCGCAACCTTGCCGTGGTCCAGGACGATGATCTCGTCCACCTGGTCGAGCCCGTCGAGCTCGTGGGTGATGAACAGGGTTGCGCGGCCGTCGGTGAGCGTCAGCAGATCGCGGGTCAGCACGGCCCGGGTTTCGGGGTCCAGGTGCGCCGTCGGCTCGTCGAGAATCATGACGGCAGGCTCCGCGAGCAGGGCCCTGGCCAGGGCCAGCCGCTGCCGCTCGCCGCCGGACATCGCAGCTCCGCGGGCGCCGAGGGGGGTGTCCCAGCCGCGCGGCAGCGAGTCGATCCAGGGCAGGAGCCGGGCTGCGGCAGCGGCAGCCGCGAGTTCCTGCTCACTGGCACCGGGCCGGGCCAGCCGGAGGTTGTCGCCAATGCTGCCCTGGAAGATGTGCGGATCCTGCGGGCATCCCCCGATCACTGTCCGGACCGTATCGGCGGAATAGCAGGCCAGGTCGGCGCCGTTCAGGGTCACAGTGCCGCCAGCCGGCTCGAGAAACCGGAGCAGCAGTGCCGCCACGGTCGATTTGCCGGCGCCACTCGGCCCGACGAGCGCGACGCGGCGGCCAGGCGGCAGGTCAAGGTCGAGGCCGTCGAGTACGAGCGGCCCGGATGGCTCATACCGGGCCTGCACTCCCGACAGCCGCACATGCACCGGGCCCGCCGCCAGCGTCCGGGGCGCCTGCGGCTCCGCAACCGGGTCCGGCGCGTCGAGTATGGCGCTGATCCGGACGGCGGAGGCGCGGGCGGACCCCAGCTGAAGCGCGGCCGCCGGCATGACCGTCACTGCCTCGAAGGACGCGAGCGCTGTGAGCGTCAGAACCGCGAGCGGGACCCTGGTGAGGGCGCCGTCCCCCACCGACGCGACCCCGAGCAGGAGCACTGCCCACACGGTGAGTCCGGTCAGCCCGGTACTCAGCCCGGTGCCCAGGCCCATGGCTCCAGCCAGCCGCCTCGCCTGCGCGGTCAGCTTCCCGTCGGCCTCGCCGGCAGCCGCGAGCGCAGCCGCCTGGCCGCCGAAGGCCTGCAGCTCGGCCGCACCCGACAGCAGGTCAGTGACGGTAGCGCCGAGTTCGCCGCGGGCAGCTGCCGTTGCCCTGGCCGCGCGCCCTGACGTCGCGACCGCCAGCGCCGGCACCGCCGCGCCCGCGGCCAGCAGGCCGAGGGCCAGTACGCCGCCCGCGGGTCTGAGGATCAGCAGGCAGACCGTCACCGCACCCCGCCGACCAGGCCAGCCGCGAGCGGCGGGCCGATGCCGCGGATGAACAGATCCTGCGTGGCGTCCACATCGCTGACCAGCGCAGCCAGCAGATCACCGGACCGGAACGCGGCCAGTCCGGCCGGCGCGACCCGCTCCAGCCGACGGTAGATGGCGACCCTGATGTCGCCCAGCACCCGGAACGCCACGTCGTGCGAGGTAAGCCGCTCGAGATAGCGGGAGACGCCACGGCCGACGCTCAGCGCCCGGACCGCCACCACCGCGGCCGAGATCGCCAGGATGGACGGATGCTGCGAGGCGCGGGCGAGCAGGAACCCCGACGTGGACAGCAGCGCGACGCCGCAGCCAGTGGCAGCCGCGCCCGCAACGACCGAGAGCAGGAGCCGGCCCCGCAGCGGCCGGGCCAGGCGGAGCAGGCGCAGCAGCGGCCAGCGTCGAGGCCGGGCGCTCGCGGGTGCCTGCCCGCCCATCGCGGTACCGGTCATGGCACGGTCGGCGCCACGGCCCGGCCGGCCTGCCGCCCCGCTAGTGCCGGTGCTGGTGGCACCAGCTGCCCGTGCCGAAGGCTGATCACCTTGCCGAGTCGGCCGTCCGCCCACCCCCGGCCGTGGCTGACCAGGATCACCGTGCGATCGGCCAGGGCAGTCTCCAGCGCCGCGCCGAGCACCCTGGAGCTAGCCGGATCCAGGTGAGCTGCCGGCTCATCCATCAGGAGCAGCGGTGCTTCTCGCAGGAACGCACGGGCCAGCGCGATCCGCTGACGCTGGCCAGCGGACAGCCGCAGGCCGTGCTCGCCGAGCGGCGTGTCGTATCCGGCGGGCAGTTCCTCGATGAAGTCGGCTGCGCCCGCCAGTACGGCTGCCCGGCGGATCGCCGTGCGGCTCGGTGTGCCCAGGCCCAGGGCGATATTGTCGGCCGCCGTGCCAGTGAACAGGTAGGGCCGCTGCGGCACCCAGGCAATCTGCGAGCGCCATTGCGCGACATCGGTGGCCGCCAGCACGGCGGCGACGTCCGTCCCGGCCAGCTCGATGGTCCCGGCGGCCGGCGCGACGAACCGGAGCAGCACGGCAAGCAGCGTGCTCTTGCCCGCGCCGCTCGGCCCGGTGAGCAGGACCCGGTCTCCTGGCGCGATGGTCAGGCTGACCTCGTCCAGAGCAGGACGATCCCGGCCCGGGTACACGACGGTGACCCCGGCCAGCCTGATCTCCTGCGTCCGCAGGTCGGCGCTGAAGCTGTGCGCGCCTGCCGCGGGCGGGGCGGCAAGCTCGTGCGCCGGGGTGGTGTCCAGGATCTCGAACGCGCGCCCGGCCGCGGCCGCGCCTTCCATGCTTGCGTGAAACTGCGCGCCCACTGCCCGGAGGGGCAGGAAGGCCTCGGGGGTCAGCAGCAGCACCAGGAGCGCGGTCTCGTACCCGAGGTGGCCGTACAGCAGGCGGAGCCCGACCTCGACGGCGACCAGCGCCGTGGCGACGGCCGCGGACAGTTCCAGCACCAGTGCCGACAGGAATGCCACCCGCAGGGTGGACATGGTGACAGCACGATAGTCGTCGGTGACTTTCGCGATCACCTCTTCCTGCGCACGGGCCCGGCCGAACACCTTGAGTGTCGGCAGGCCCTCGACCACGTCGAGGAAGTGGCCGGCCAGCGCCGCCAGCAGCCGCCACTGGTGCCTGGTCTGGGCCTTGGTGTGCCAGCCGACCAGGACCGCGAATACCGGGATCAGCGGCAGCGTCAGGGCGATGAGCACCGCCGAGATCCAGTCCGCGGCCGCCACCCTGATCAGAACGGCCACCGGCACCAGCACCGCCAGGGCAAGCTGCGGCAGGTAGCGGGCAAAGTATGAGTCCAGCCCGTCCAGTCCTCTGGTGCTGAGCGTCGTGAGCTCGCCGGCTCGCTGATCAGTCAGCCACAGCGGACCCAGCCGCAGGGAGCGGGTGATCAGCGCCCGGCGCAACTGGGACTTCACCGCTGCCGCGGCGCGCAGCGCGGTCACCTCGCCGCCGTAGCTGACTAACGCCCGGCCCGCGACCACGAGGAGCAATGCGCCGAGCGTCCCGGCCAGCACGGTACCGGCCTCGCCGCGCGCGGCGACGGCGAGCGCACGGGCAAGCAGGCCGGCCTGAGCAAGGATCAGGCTGGCGGCCGCGAGCCCGAAGGCGATGGTCACCAGGAGCTGAGCCCGTGCTGCCCCGGCGTACCGCAGCAGCCGCCGATCGACCGCGCGGGCGCTGCTCGGCGTCCCCATGCGATGAGCCTGCCGCCGGACTGCGCGGCTTGGTTCACCCCTGCGGGGTGATCCTCCGGCCGGCGCCGCCGCGCATGCTCAGCCTGGCGGACGAGGGTTCCGCGGAGGAGGACACCGTGGCAATGACGACAGGTGCGGCGAGGAACCAGGCTGATGGCTGACGTCCTGCCGAGCTGGCGCGCGACACTCCCGAAGAAGGCGATCACCGACTTTGTTGCCGCCGTTACCCGCCGTGATTCCCCGGACTTCGTGCCCGAGCATGACCGGGTCGCGGTGTTCGACAATGACGGCACGCTGTGGACCGAGCTGCCGCTGTACGCCCAGCTTGCCTTCGCGATCGACCGCGCGGCCGAGCTGGGCCAGCCCACCAGCCTGGACAAGCTGCACGCGGGCGGCACGACGGCTCTGGTGGAGCTGGTGACGCTCACCCACACAGGTATCACTACCGCTGAGTTTGACGCGCTGTGCCGCACCTGGCTGGCGTCAGCCCGGCACCCGCGCTTCGGCCGGCCGTACCCGGCGCTGGTGTATCAGCCGATGCTGGAACTGCTGAGCCTGCTGGCCAGCAACGGCTTCTCCTGCTGGATCTTCTCCGGCGGCGGAACGGACTTCATGCGAACCTGGACGGCCGACGTCTACGGGCTTCCGCCGCACCGGGTCATCGGCAGCGTCGGGGAGACTGACTTCCGCATCACCGATGGTGAGGCGGAGCTTGTCAAAGGCACCGCCATCCAGGTCATCAACGACGGGCCGCAGAAGCCGAGCTCGATCCACCGGCATATCGGGCAGCGCCCGGTCGTCGCCGCCGGCAACAGCGACGGCGACCTGGCCATGCTCCAGTGGACCGCCGGCAGCCCGTACCGGACGCTGGAGCTAGTAGTCCACCATACGGACGGCGAGCGCGAGTACGCCTACGACCGGGACCCGATCCTGGGCAGCGGCACCGGGCAGATCCTCGCCGCCGCGGCCGAGGGCAACTGGACGGTCGTCGACATGGCCGCCGACTGGGCCACCGTGCACGGCGCTGGCTGACAGCGGCGTGGCCCGTGCTCAGGCACTTGTCCCCTCTGACGACATCACCCGACGCGGCTGACGGCCGGCCCCAGGCACACGGCGATGTCGCCGTCCTGCGGAACCGGTGACCCGGACTGCGTGACGGCCGCGAGCTGGCCGTCGGCGCGCACGAGGAACAGCAGGTCCGCGGCCGGTGCCGGCATGCCGTCAGCGGGCCGCGCGCTGATCCGGTCACCGGCCTGATAGCGCTCGCTGACCGCCGGCCTCGTCAGGTCGGCTCCGAAAAGAATCTCCCCCGTGGTGTACGGCGCGACGACGCCGTGACTGCGTTCCGCTGGCGCCAGCCGGTACACACTGCCCTCGACGCTGTCCGCCAGCAGCACCGAGGCGAGCGCGTTGAAATCATCCTCCTCCGTGAGCAGCAGCACGGCCGTGATTCCCTCCAGCCGCGCGCCGCGGCCGGTTGCGGCCGCGAGCAGCTCACCCGGTGCGAGATCCAGGCCGGCGCCCGTGATCTGCGCCCGCTGCTCGTCCATCCCTGCCCACATCAGCACCTCCAGGCCGGCGGACTGCAGGGCTCGCCCGAGGTCGATCACCCAGCCGTCGCCGCCGACCAGAAGCGGCCTGGCGCGCGCCGGACGGCTGACGCCCAGGCGCCGGGCCACCGGCATGGCGGTCAGGCCGTACAAGGTGACCGTCGCCACGATGACCACGAACGTGACAGGCAGGATCTTCGCGGCGCCGCCGATGCCCTTGGCGACCAGGCCGGCGGCGAAGGTGGAGGCCGTGGCGGCCGCCACGATGCCGCGCGGGGCCATCCAGCCGATGAAGCCGCGCTCCCCGCCGCTCAGGTCCGTCCGCAAGGTGGCCGCGAACGCAGCAAGCGGCCTGGCCGCCAGAACGAGCACGGCGACCAGGGCAAGCGTCGGCAGCAGCAGATGGCGCAATGACTGCGGGGTAACTGTAGCTGAAATAGAAATGAACAGAATGCCAATAATAAGCTGTACCAATGTCTCGAAGAATGGCCGCCGCGCCGGAATGTCAAACCCGCGCCGGTTTGCCAGGGCGAGCCCCATGAAAATCGCCGCGATGAGCCCGGTGTCCGCGCGAAGCGCGTCGCAGGCTGCTGCCACGGCGATCACCGTAGCCAGCTGCCCGGTAGTACCGAGGATCTCGCCCACGCCGAGCTTGCGCAGCAGCAGCCAGAGCAGCAGCGTGCCGACGAGCCCGCCAGCCAGGCCGACGGCGACGCTGAGCAGAAACTGCCCGAGCTGACTGCCCAGTCCCCGGTGGGTGCTTGCGCTGACGGCATGGAACACCAGCGCGCCGAGGATCCCGCCGACCGGGTCGATCAGCGACCCTTCCCAGATCAGGATCTGCTGCAGCCGCTCCGCCGGCCGGACGAAGCTGAGCAGCGGGCCCACGACAGTCGGTCCCGAGACGACCAGGATGATTCCGAGCATCACCGCCGCGCCGCGCGACATTCCGAGCAGCGGCGCGGCCAGGGCAGCTGCCAGCACCCAGGTGATCAGGACGCCGAGCACGATCAGGCGGATCACGACCTTGCGGATGTGACCCTTCAGCTTCCGCAGATTGAGGCTCAGCCCGGCGTCGTACAGGATGACCGCCACTGACAGCGACACCAGCGGCTCGAACGCCGGGCCGAGCAGGCGCTCGGGGTTGACGTCGGTCGTCAGCGCGCCCGCGACGAAGCCGGCTGGCAGGAGCACGATGATCGCGGGGATGCGCAGCCGGCTCGCCAGTACCTGGGAACCGGCTGCGAGAAACAGAATCAGCCCGACCCCGACAAGGATCTGGTTTGTCGTCAATTCCCGCCTCCGATAACGGGCCGGCAATTACCCGGCTCTACCACGGTGATCGAAGCTGACTGGGTCATCATCACCCGCCGGAGGTGATGAGCCGGCATTATCCGGCCGGGTAGAAATGGCATGCGGCGGTGCAATCGGAGGCGGTGCATCGAAACGGTGACGGGAGCTGGCCATGGGCGCTGAGCGTGAACGGGTCGCGGGGTTTGGCCGGCTGGAGGACGGGCTGCGGCAGGGCGGTGACTGGTACCGGTGGGGACCGTATGTCAGCGAGCGGCAGTGGGGCACCGTGCGGGAGGACTACAGCGCGGACGGGGCGGCGTGGGACTACCTGCCGCATGACCACGCCCGGTCGCGGGCGTACCGGTGGGGCGAGGACGGGCTGGCCGGCTTCTGCGATATCGAGCAGCGGCTGTGCCTGGGCCTGGCGCTGTGGAACGGGAAAGATCCGATCCTGAAGGAGCGGCCGTTCGGGCTGACCGGCGCGCAGGGCAATCACGGTGAGGACGTCAAGGAGTACTGGTGGTATCTCGACGCGGTGCCGAGCCACGTGTGGAACCGGTGGCGCTACCACTATCCGCAGGCGGCGTTCCCCTATCAGGACCTCGTCGGCCAGAACGCGGCGCGCAGCCGCGAGGAGCCCGAGTACGAGCTGCTCGACACCGGGGTCTTCGACGACGACCGGTACTGGATCATCGAGGTGCACTACGCCAAGGCCAGCACTGACGATCTCCTGATGGCGGTCCAGGTGACCAACGCCGGGCCTGAGGCCGCGATGCTGCACGTGCTGCCGACAGCCTGGTTCCGCAACACCTGGTCCTGGGACACCGACGCCCCGAGGCCGGCCATGCAGGCAGCGGGCGGGCCGGCAGTGCTGATCGACCACCCGTTCCTCGGCCCGCTCGAGCTGATTGCCGGACCGGCACCAGACGGCACGCAGCCGGCGGCGGTGTTCTGCGAGAACGAGACGAACACGGCCCGCCTCTTCGGTGCTGAGCCCGTCACGCCGTACCCGAAAGACGGCATCAACGACCACGTCGTCAGCGGCGCGGCCACTGTCAACCCCGATCGCACCGGCACGAAGGCTGCATTCTGGTACCAGGTCACGGTCCAGCCTGGCGCTACGGCCGAGCTGCGGCTGCGGCTTCGCCCGGCGCCAGCGAAGGCGCCCACCGCGAAGGCAGCCGCGGCCAGCGCGGCGGCCGGGCTCGGCGCTGATTTCGGCACGGTCATGGCGGGGCGGCGGGCCGAAGCCGACGAGTTCTACGCCGAGCTCACCCCGGCCACGGCCAGCAGTGACGAGTCGATGGTGATGCGCCAGGCCTTCGGCGGGATGCTGTGGAGCAAGCAGCTGTATTACTACGACGTCAGCCGGTGGCTGGACGGCGACCCGACCCAGCCGACCCCGCCGCCGCAGCGGCTGACCGGGCGCAACTCGCGATGGCGGAACTTCAACGCCTTCGACATCATGTCCATGCCGGACAAGTGGGAGTACCCCTGGTTCGCCGCCTGGGATCTGGCCTTCCACACCGTTGCCCTTGCGCACGTGGACCCTGCGTTCGCCAAGTACCAGCTCATCCTGCTGTGCCGCGAGTGGTTCCAGAATCCGAACGGAGCGCTGCCCGCCTACGAATGGGATTTCGGGGACGTGAACCCGCCGGTGCAGGCCTGGGCCGCACTGGAGCTTTTCGCGATCGACGGCGGCCGCGATCTCGATTTCCTGAGCCGCGTCTTCGACAAGCTGATGGTCAACTTCACCTGGTGGGTGAACCTCGAGGACAAAGTCGGCAACAACATCTTCGAGGGCGGCTTCCTCGGCCTCGACAACATCGGCCCGATCGACCGCTCCCACCTGCCCGTCGGCGGCATCCTGGAGCAGTCGGACGCAACCGGCTGGATGGGCTTCTACGCCATCGCGCTGGCCGGCATCGCCGCCGTCCTGAACCGGTCCGGGCAGCGGCCGGCCAATGACCTCGTGCTGAAGTTCCTGGAGCATTTCGCCGCCATCCGCACGGCGCTGGACAGCCAGGGGCTGTGGGACGAGGACGACGGGCTGTACTACGACAAGCTCGTGACCCCCTCCGGGGAGGCCGTGCCGGTGCGGGCCCGCTCGATGGTGGGCATCATCCCGGTGCTCGCTGCCGCCGTCGTCGACGGGAAGGACCTCCAGCATGCGCTGGTGATAGGCAAGCAGTTCGCGGACTTCCTGGGCCAGGAGGGCTTCACCGACACCGGCAAGCTGCGCGAGCTCGGGCTGCTGCGCGGAGCGCCGGGCGACGAGCGGCTGCTGCTCAGCCTGGCCGGCCCGGCGCGGCTGGAGCGGCTGCTCGGCCGGCTCTTCGACGAGGGCGAGTTCCTGTCCCCGCATGGCCTGCGCGCTCTGTCGGCCTGGCATCGTGACTATCCCTATGAGCTCAGCGTCGAGGGAGTCAGCGCCAGCATTGACTACGAGCCGGCCGAGTCCACCACCGCAATGTTCGGCGGCAACTCCAACTGGCGCGGCCCGGTCTGGTTCCCGCTGAACTACCTGGTCATCAGCGTGCTGGAGCGCTACCACCGGTTCTTCGGCGACGAGCTGACGATCGAGTACCCGACCGGGTCGGGCAGCCAGCTCACCCTCGACCTGGTCGCGAATGATCTGTCCGACCGGCTGATCTCGATCTTCACCCGCGCGCCCGACGGCCGCAGGCCGTGCTTCGGCGGGAACGAGCGGCTGCAGACCGACCCGGCGTGGCACGACAACCTGGTCTTCAGCGAGTACTTCCACGGTGACAACGGTGCCGCGATCGGCGCCGCGCACCAGACGGGCTGGACCGGACTGATCGCCGACGTGATCCGCCGCCGCCACGGCGCGGTGCGCTCGGTCGGCGACATCCTCCGGCTCATTGGCGAGGATTCGGCGCGATGACCGCCCGCGCCCGGGCCGGCGCGCGCGTGACCGCGCTGCCGGGAAGCCAGTTCCCGCTGGGCGCGACGATCACCAGCGGCGGAACGAATTTCGCCGTGGCCTCCGGCGTCGCCGACGGGATAGTGCTCTGCCTGTTCGACCAGACGGGTGCTGAGACCCGGATTCCGCTGCAGGACCGCGATGCCGGCACCTGGCACGCGTTCGTGCCAGGGGTCGGAGCCGGGCAGTCCTACGGCTACCGGGCCACCGGCCCCGACGATCCTGCCCGCGGGGTGCGCTGCAATCCGGCCAAGCTCCTGCTCGATCCCTACGCGCGGGCCGTCAGCGGGACCGTCAGCTTCGGGCCCGAGGTGCTCGGCTACGCCGGCGGCGACCCCGACGTGCCCAGCACACTCGACTCGGCCGCCCACGTTCCGCGCAGCCTCGTCGTCGACGACACCTACAGCTGGAGCGATGACGACCGGCCCCGGCACCGGTATGCGGACACGATCATCTACGAGGCTCACGTCAGGGGCTTCACCATGCGTCACCCCGGCGTGCCGCCCGAGCTGCGCGGAACCTACGCCGGGCTCGGACACGAGGCGGCAATCGGCCACCTGCTCGACCTCGGTGTCACCGCCGTCGAGCTGCTGCCGGTCCATGAGAGCGTGCCCGAGTCATTCCTGGTGCAGCGAGGGCTGACGAACTACTGGGGATACAACACGATCGGATATTTCGCGCCGCACCAGCTCTACTCGGCACAGGTCAGGGCCGGGCGACCCGGCGGCCAGGTCGCCGAGTTCAAGGCCATGGTCGACGCTCTGCACTCCGCCGGGCTCGAGGTGCTGCTTGATGTCGTGTTCAACCACACCGCGGAGGCAGATCAGCACGGACCAACGCTGTGTCACCGGGGCCTGGATAATCCCGCTTACTACCGGCTCGACCCGGGTGACCCCCGCGGTTACTTTGACACGACGGGCTGCGGCAACTCACTGAACGTCGGTGACCCGCTGACACTCCAGCTGATCATGGACTCGCTCCGCTACTGGCTGACCGAGATGCGAGTCGACGGGTTCCGGTTCGACCTCGCGCCGACCCTCGCCCGCCAGGACGGTGAGTTCGAGAAGAGGTCGGCCTTCCTCGACATGGTCTCCCAGGATCCCGTCGTGTCCAGGGCCAAGCTCATCGCCGAACCGTGGGACGTCGGGCAGGCGGACAGCTATGACCTCGGCGGATTCCCGGCAGCATGGCGGGAGTGGAACGGCAGGTACCGCGACACCATGCGGGACTTCTGGCGCAGCCACCCGGTCGGCATCGGCGAGTTCGCGTCCCGGTTCTGCGGGTCCGCCGACCTGTATGGCGGCGGCGGGCGCAGGCCGACAGCGTCGGTCAACCTGGTCACTGTCCACGACGGCTTCACCCTGCGCGACCTCGTCTCCTATGACGACAAGCACAACGAGGCGAACGGCGAGTCGAACCGGGACGGGACCAGCGACAACCGCTCGTGGAACTGCGGTGCCGAGGGCCCGACCGACGACGCTGCCGTACTCGGGCTGCGGGGGCGCCAGTCCCGCGCGATCCTCGCCACCTTGCTGCTCTCGTTCGGGATCCCGATGGTCCTCAGCGGCGACGAGATCGGCCGCACCCAGCAGGGCAACAACAACGCCTACTGCCAGGACAACGCGATCGCCTGGCTCGACTGGTCGGAGCCTGACGCCGAGCTGCTGGAGTTCACCAGGCGACTGGTCGCCTTCCGCAAGCGCCACCCGGTATTCCGCCGCCGCCGGTTCCTCGCTGGTGCCGAGGCGTCAGAACTGCGGTGGTACACGCCCGGCGGCGCCGAGATGACGGGTGCGGACTGGTCGGACAGCAGCGCGCTCGCTATTGGGCTGTACCTCGACGGATCCGACGACCCGGACCGCGCCGCTGACGGGACGCCGCTGCTCGACGACGACTTCCTGGTCCTGGTCAGCGCCTGGTGGGAGCCGCTCGACTTCACGCTGCCCTCCACCAGGGCACAGGCGGCCTGGAAGGTCGAGATCGACTCCTACGACTCCGGCCCGCCGCCCGCCGCGGCCGGGCCGCTGCTGGCAGCCGATCACATCACCGTCAGGCCGCGTTCGATCGTTGTCCTCCGCTCACGCCAGCCGGTCCGTTAGGTGCTCGCCGACGCGGATGGCGTTCGCCATGGCGGTCAGCGCCGGGTTCACGGCTCCGATGCTCGGGAAGAAGCTGGTGTCGACCACGTACAGGTTGTCGAGCTCGTGCGCCTTGCAGTTGACATCGAGCACTGAGCTGGCCGGATCGGTGCCGAACCGGCAGGTACCTGACTGGTGCGCAACGCCGGCGACCGGCACGTCCATGCTGGCGTAGAAGTTCTTGCCGAGGACATGGTGGGCGGCGATCCCCACGTGATTCAGCACCTTCCTGAGCTCCCGGTACAGGCCGTCGGCCTCAGCGTCGTTCGTTTGCCGGTAGGCCAGGTGCACGTGGCCGTCGGAGTCGACCGTGACGCGGTTGTCCGGCTTCGGAATGTCCTCTGTAGTCAGCCAGAAGTCCACCGCATGCCGGGCGACTTCCTCGAGGCTGAACTTCGGGGCTAGCCTGGTGAGCGCCGGCTCCTCGCCCTTCATCGCCATCGCGTTGGACTTGCCGAGCATCTGGATATTGCCGAGCGGCCACTCGTGCCCGTTCCCGCTGAAGTAAAAGTCATTCAGGCCGAGCGTCTTCTGGAACACCGTGTCGTTGGTCTCCTTGTCCAGCGCAACGATCGCCTTGCTGTTGTGGTACATGTAGTTCCGGCCGACCTGGCCGGACCCGTTCGCGAGGCCGGCCGGATGCTGGTCGGAGGCTGACCGGAGCAGGATCCTGGTGCTGTTGGCGGCGCCCGCTGAGATCACCACGATGTCGCCCTCGTAGAACTCCGTGCTCCCCCCGCGGCTGACCTGCACGCGGCTGACTGTCCGCCCGGACGGGTCGGTCTCGAGGCGCTCTACCTCGGCGTTGACCAGCAGCGTCACGTTCGGCTGGTCCAGGAGCGGGCGGACGGCAATCACATCCGCGTCGGACTTGGCGTGCACCATGCACGGGTAACCGTCACACCAGGCGCAGCGAACGCACGTGCTGAGGGGCCGGGTCGCCTCGTTGAGCAGGATGCCCACCGGCGCATGGAACGGGTGGTACCCGCCGGCGGCCAGCGCGTCGGAGATCTGCTGGACTCGCGGCTCATGCGAGACCGCAGGCCACGGATACTCCCTAGAGCAGTGGCCTTCGGTGGGATCCTCGCCGTGCGCGCCATGCACCTGGTACAGCCACTCGGCCTTCGTGTACCAGGGCTCGAACTCGTCGTAACTCAGCGGCCAGGCCGGCGACAGGCCGTCGGCATGCTGGATCTCGCCGAAGTCACCGGGGCGCAGCCGGTAGAGAGCTGCGCCGTAGAGTTTCGTGGCGCCACCCACGTAGTAATGCACCTGCGGCTGGAACGGCTTGCCGTCGGCGTCATACCACGTTTCGGGGGACATGTACCTGCCGTCCACGAAGACGGAGCCGGGGTCCCAGTTCGCGGTCTCACGGGGCAGGAAATCGCCTCGCTCCAGCAGCAGTATCCGCTTGCCCGAGGGGGCCAGGGTGTGCGCGAGTGTGCCTCCGCCCGCGCCGGTGCCGACGATTATCACGTCATAGTGCTCAGTCACACAGCCACGATGGCGCCCGGATGGCGCTAGCGGATCACCCCTGACGGATGATGTCCGGTCGCCCCGGGGCGACGACAGTAACGGTCAACGACCAACTCGTCCGGGGATGGTGCCATGTCCACGAGCACGCAGAACAACAGCAGCTGGCCGCAAGTCAGGTCCGGCCCGATTATTACCGGAGGCTCGCTCGTCGCCGTCGGCGGGCTGATCGCGCTGGCGGGTCTCGCCGTCGGCGGCCTGCACCTGCTTCATGCCACCCGCCAGTGGGTGGAGGAGATGGAGGTCCCCCCGAGCGAACTGGCCAAGATCAAATGGGCACAGGCCAAGTCCGCCGCGGCGGCCGGAACCGCCGCCTGGCAGAACGGGGTCCAGGCGCACGCTGTCACCGGCTCATAGCTAAGCGAGCCGTTCCTGACGCCTGGGGATGAGATGACGAACGTCGACCTTGCGCGCTGGCAGTTCGCATTCACGTCGATTAACCACTTCCTGTTCGTTCCGATCACGATCGGGCTTGCATTCCTCATCGCGCTGCTGCAGACCGCCTGGTATCGCAGCAAGCGCGATGAGTACTTACGCCTGACGAGGTTCTTCGGCACGCTCCTGGTGATCAATGTCGCCATCGGCGTGGTGTCCGGAATCGTGCAGGAGTTCGAGTTCGGGATGAACTGGGGGGCCTACTCGCGCCTGGTGGGCAACATCTTCGGCGCGCCCCTCGCCATGGAAGGACTGGCCGCTTTCTTCCTGGAGTCCACCTTCCTCGGGCTGTGGCTGTTCGGCTGGGACAAGCTGTCCCGGCGACTGCACCTGGCGACCATCTGGCTGGTCGCGATCGGCTCAGTGCTGTCGGCGGCGTTCATCATGGCCGCCAACTCCTGGATGCAGCATCCGGTCGGCTACCAGATGGTCCACGGGAAGCCACAGCTCAACGACATCTGGGCGCTTCTCACGAACCCGGTGTTCGTCTGGGGATACTCGAAGGTACTGCTGGCGTCGCTGGTGACCGGCGCCGCCGTGATGCTGGCCGTCTCGGCCTGGCAGCTGCGCCGCGGCGGCGAGGCCGCCGTGTTCGTCCGGTCGGCCCGCCTCGCGCTGATCGTGCTGGTGCCGTCGATTCTGTTCACCATGCTGGTCGGCGACGAGCTCGGCGTCATCGAGGCCAGCTATCAGCCAATGAAGATCGCCGCCGCCGAGGCGCAGTGGACCACCTGCCAGCCATGCTCCTTCTCGCTGATCCAGATCGGCGGCGGCAACAACGACCACACCCCGACCCAGATCCTGGCCATCCCCCACCTGCTGTCCCTGCTGGCCACCAACCACTGGAACGGCAAGGTCATCGGCCTCAGCCCGCTGCAGTCTCAGTACGCGGCCAAGTACGGGGCCGGGAACTACGTGCCGAACGTGTTCATCCAGTACTGGTCGATGCGGGTGATGGCCTACGCGGGGGTCCTGGTCCTCCTACTGGGGCTCTGGGGCCTGTGGCTGCTCCGGCGCAAGAAAGTGGCCACGTCCCGGCTGTTCCTGTGGGTGGCGGTCTGGGCCGCGGTGCTCCCGTTCCTGATGAACACGGCCGGCTGGCTGCTGACCGAGAGCGGCCGGCAGCCGTGGATCGTGCAGGGCATCATGCTGACCAAGAACGGGATCTCGGCATCCGTGAGCACAGCTGATATCGCCATCAGCCTGGCGGCGTTCGTCCTGCTGTACGCGGCGCTGGGAACAATCGACCTGCTCCTCATGCTGCGGTACTCGCGCGAGCAGCTGCCGCCAGCGCGCACCGCGGCCGATCAGGACGCGCCAGTTCCGGCCGTCCGGTACTGAGGCCGCGATGACACTCCTCCCGTTCTGGTTCATCATCATCACGGTCCTGTGGACTGGCTTCTTCGTCCTCGAAGGGTTCGACTTCGGCGTCGGCATGCTGCACAACGCCGTCGGCAAGGACGAGCCGGAGCGCCGGGCTGCCATCAACACGATCGGGCCGCTGTGGGATGGCAATGAGGTCTGGCTGATCGTGGCCGGCGCTGCCATGTTCGCAGCGTTTCCCGGCTGGTACGCAACCATGTTCTCCGGCTTCTACCTCGCGCTCGTGCTGCTGCTGGCGTCACTCATCGTGCGGGGAGTGTCGTTCGAGTACCGCGGCAAGCGGGACGCGATACGGTGGCGCCGCACCTGGGACATCCTGCTGACGGCAGGCAGCCTGCTGGCCCCGCTGCTCATCGGCGTCGCGCTGGGCGACCTGCTGCACGGGCTGCCGATCAACTCCAGCCAGAATTACACCGGGTCGTTCTGGGACCTGCTGCAGCCCTACGCGCTGCTCACCGGGGTGACCCTGGTCCTGATCTGCCTGCTGCACGGCGCGACGTTCCTGTCCCTGAAGACCACCGGTGACATGCGCGAGCGGAGCGGCCGGCTGGCCCGCCGGGTGGCTCCGCTGACTGGCGCCGCTGTCGTGGCCTTCGTCATCTGGACGCATGTGACGGCCCGCAGCACCTTCTTCCTCAACCCCATCGAGCTTCTCGCGGTGCTGGCCGTCATCGCCGCGATCTGGCTGGTCCGCGAGCGCCGCGACGGCTTCGCGTTCGCCGCGACCACGGTGACGATGGCCGCGTGCATCGTGTCGATCTTCACCGGCCTGTATCCCAACGTGATGGTGTCCAGTACCAGCCCGGCCTACAACCTGACGGTGCACAACACCGCGTCCGGCGCTTACTCGCTCAAGGTCATGACAGTCGTGGCCGTCATCCTCCTGCCCGTCGTCCTGGCCTATCAGACCTGGACCTATTACGTGTTCCGGCGGCGGGTCAGCCGGCGTGACTTCGAGCCGGACCACGGTCCGGCCACACCAGACGGCAGCCATCCGGAGCCGTCGGCACAGCCGAAGACAGCATCAATCAGCGACCGGCTCCGGCCGGAAGAGGAGCAGACATGACGGCCAACTCAGTCGACGCGCTGGTGATCTTCGGCGCCACTGGTGACCTGGCAAAAATAGAGACCTTCCCGGCACTGGTAGGCCTGGTCGAGCGCGGCGTGCTCGACGTGCCCGTCATCGGCGTGGCGAAGAGCGGCTGGGGACTGCCGCAGTTCCGCGACTACGCGGAAGCGTCGCTGCGGCTCAACAAGATGGACCCGGGCAGCGCCGCCGCGCAGAAGATGCTCGGGCTGCTGCGCTACGTCGACGGGGACCTCGACGACGACGCCACCTACAAGGCGATGTCGGATGCGGTCGGCACTGGCACCAGGGTGCTGTTCTATCTCGAGGTGCCGCCGCCGCTGTTCGGGCGCATCGCGCACGGCATCGCGACGGCCGGCCGCGCCAAGGATGCCCGCGTGATGGTGGAAAAGCCGTTCGGGACCGACCTCGCCAGCTCGCGGCAGCTCAACGACACCATGCACAAGTACTTCCCGGAAGAGGCGCTCTTCCGGGTCGACGACTGGCTGGCCTTTGACCCGGTCGAGAACGTGCTCTTCGCCCGGTTCGCGAACTCTATCTTCGAGCCGCTCCTCAACCGCACTTACGTGGAGCGCATTCAGATCACGATGGCCGAGGCGTTCGACGTCGCTGACCGCGGGCGCTTCTACGACCGGACGGGCGCCATCCGCGACGTGGTCCAGAACCACATGCTCCAGGTGCTGGCCACGGTGCTCGCCGACCCGCCGGACGGGCCGGGCCTGGCGTCCTGGCGGGACGCCAAATCCCGGGTCGTCGCCGCGCTCCGGCCCCTGACCCCCGACGACACTGTCCGCGGCCAGTACGACGGCTACCACGATGTGGACGGCGTCGACCCGAAATCGACAACGGAGAGCTACGTCGCGGTCCGGCTCGCCGCTGACACCTGGCGCTGGGCCGACGTGCCGATCCTGATCCGGGCCGGCAAGTGCATGCCGGTCACCGCGACCGAGATCGACATCCGCTTCAGGCGCCCGCCGCACGACGTGTTCGGCATCGCTCCGTTCACGGTGGCCAACTCGCTGCGCTTCAGGGTCTGGCCGGAGACAGCCGTCAGCCTCGATGTCGCCGGCAAGAAGCCAGGTGCGGGACTGGAACCGATGCTGGAGGAACTCGCGTTCGCCGGCCAGGAAGGCTCGGACATGCGCCCTTACGACCGCCTCATCGGCGCGGCTCTGGACGGGGATCGCTGGCTGTTTGCCCGCCAGGACACTGTCGAGGCCGCGTGGCAGGTCGTGGATCCGGTTCTTGGGGACGTCACGCCGGTGCATCCGTATGCCAGGGGCAGCTGGGGTCCGGCCGAAGCAGGAAAGCTGCTGGCCGGCCATGACACCTGGCACGATCCGATCGGCTAAGCGACGAACCGGAGCACGCTATGACAGACGAATCTGGTCAGCGCCGGGTGGTGATCGTGGGAGGCGGCTTTGCCGGCTTGTTCGCGGCCCGGACCCTGAGGCGCAGCAATGTCTCGGTGACCATCATCGATCGCGCCCAGCACCATGTCTTCCAGCCGCTGCTGTATCAGTGCGCGACGGGAATCCTGTCCGAGGGCAAGATCGCGACCCCGCTGCGTGATCTGCTCAAGAAGTACAAGAACGTTGACTGCGTCATGGCCGAGGTCGTCGATTTCGACACGGCGGGCCGCCGCGTCATCGCCAAGCGAGTCGGCGGGGACCGTCTCGACTACGCCTATGACGACCTCATCGTTGCCGCCGGCGTACGGCAGTCGTATTTCGGCCATGACGAGTTCGCCCGGTGGGCGCCGGGGATGAAGACGATCTCCGACGCGCTGGCAATCCGCCGCCGGGTCTACGGCGCATTTGAGATGGCAGCGACGGCGCCGACCGCTGAGGAACGCCGTGCCTGGCTGACGTTCGTTCTCGTCGGGGGCGGCCCGACCGGCGTGGAACTGGCGGGCCAGCTCCGGGAGGTGGCGACCAAGACACTTCGCGCTGAGTTCCGGACCATCGCGCCGGAGGACGCGCGGGTCCTCCTGTTCGACGGGGGCAGCGCCCCGCTCGCGGTGTTCGGGCCGAAGCTGTCCGGGAAGGCCGCACAGACACTGGAGAAACTCGGCGTCGAGCAGCACATGAACTCGATCGTCACCCACGTCGACCAGGGCTTTGTGCTCGTCCGGGACAAGGCCAGCAGTGAGACGCGCTATGACGCCAACACCGTCCTGTGGACGGCCGGCGTGGAGGCACCGCCCCTGGCGGCCGCCCTTGCTGCCGCCACAGGCGCCAAGACCGACAGGGCCGGGCGCATCATGGTCGAGGACAACCTGACGATCGCCGGGCATCCGGAGATTTCCGTGCTCGGCGACATGATGTGCCTGGACAAGCTCCCGGGAGTCGCCGAGGTGGCTATGCAATCCGGCCTCTACGCCGGCCACCGCATCCGGCGCCGGACGGCCGGTGCCCTGGCCGAGAAGCCGTTCCGCTACCGCGACCTCGGCTCGGCGGCCTATATCTCCCGCGGCCGTGCGGTGGTCTCGGCCGGCCCGCTGCAACTGGGCGGGTTCGCGGGCTGGGTGGTCTGGCTATTCATCCACATCGCGTTCCTGACCGGCTACCGCAACCGCCTGGGCGCCGTACTGACCTGGTGGGTGGCTTTCACCCGCGACGTCCGCCGCGAGCGTGCCTTCACCACCCAGCAGATCCAGATCACGCGCGACGTCTACTCGCTCCCGCTGATCCCCGACCTCCCGGCTGAGGCCACCGAAGCCGACCCGCACCCGTCGTCCGCCGCGCCGCAGGAGACTGCGCCGGAGGCGATCTGACGATTCCGCTGGTCAGGCGCTCAGATCGACCTTGTCCTCAGGATCCGCATGTCGTTCCCGCCCGCGTCGCACGGCTCCGAGCAGGATTCGCGCTCCCGCACCCAGCAGCGCGAGGTCGCCGAGCATCTGGATGATGAGCACCACCCGCGCCGCCTCGGATTTGGGGGCAATGTCACCGAAGCCGACCGTGGAGAAGACAGTCACGGTGAAATACAGCGCGTCGGTCTTCGTCAGCGGCTGGGTGAAGCTCGATGCCGACGCGTGCTGCATCACATAATACGTCGACGCAAACACCAGCAGGTAGAGAGGAAAGACAAGTCCGAGAGCCTCGGCTGCCTTGACGCCCGGATAACGCGCGCCGCTGATGGACCGGACCTGCCAGACGGTGACCCCGGCAAATACGGCGAGGCCAATCAGTACGCGCAGCGCCGTATCGCCGTTCCAGGACTGATCAGGGACCAGGTAGTACAGCACCACCAGTACCGTCGCAGCCAGCAGGCCGCGCAGCACTGCCCGGAAGATGAGCCGTCTTCTCCTGGCCGGCGCCAGGTCGCGGAGGGGGTCGCTGGTCATGCTCGCCGCCCGCGGTGAAACATGCTCGCCCCCCGAGGTGGATGACGCCACGATGGCTGCATGCCACGACCTCCGGTCACGCGCCCGCAGCCATCATCCCGGCCGCCGCCCGGCCGCGGCATCACCCGTCCTGGAGGATGCGCGCGCCCGCCGCCGCTACCCGGCAAGCTGCAGGCTGCAAGTTTGCTGACAGATTCAGCCGGGATCGTCACGCACCGGTGCATAATGTGGTCTAAGAGCTGCTCCGGACCCTGGCAGCGCGACTCGCCTGAGAAGCTAGCGACCTGATCAGATGTGTGCCTACGCAGCCGATGGGAGCCCCGTCACCTCACCGCCCTCCGACTTGCCCGCTCGCACGGAAGAAAGGCAGCCGAGCGCTCCGCCGGCCAGCGCAGGGCCGGCCAGGGTCAGGTTCGATGTCCCCGTTGAGACCAAGCTTCATGCTCCGGCCGCGCGGAAGGACTGGGTGGAGCGCCACGACCTCGTTGCCTATCTCTCGGGCGCCAGCGCCAGCCTCGTGCTGGTGGACGCTCCCGCGGGCTCCGGCAAGACCACCCTGGTGACGCAGTGGCTGTCCAGCCCCGCTGAGGCACGGCCGTTCGCCTGGATCTCGCTCGACCCGGGCGACAACGACCCCGCTCGCCTGTGGTGGTACATCGTGCGCGCGCTGCAGCGGGCATGCCCGGCACTCGATGCCTCCGACATCCTGCGCGCACTGCGCGTCAGTCCTCCCGACATTGCCGGAACGATGCTCCCGGCACTGCTCAACGAGCTGGCGCAGCTGCGCGAGCCGGTCGTCCTGGTGCTGGACGACTATCACCTGATCAGGGATCGCAGCTGTCACGAGCAGATTGGCTTGCTGCTGTCGCACCTGCCCGCGACCGTCCAGCTCGTGCTGATAACCCGGGCTGACCCGCCGCTGCCGCTATCGCGGCTTCGAGCGGCGGGCCAGCTAGCCGAGGTCCGGGCGCGGGAACTGCGCTTCGGACCGAGCGAGGTGGCTGAACTCGTCGCGGCGTCGGCAGGCATCGAGATCGGCGCCCGCGACCTGGCCGACCTGAGCGAGCGAACGGAGGGCTGGCCGGCCGGGGTCTACCTCGCCGCCCTTGCGCTGCGAGGTCACCCGGCACCGAGCAGCTTCATCAGGCAGTTCACTGGCAACAGCCGGTTTGTCGTTGACTTCCTGGCCGAGGAAGTGCTCAGCAGGCAGCCGGCCGACGTCCGGCTGTTCCTCGCACGGACGTCGATTCTCGACAGGTTCTGTGCGCCGCTCTGCAACGCCGTCGTCGGCTCGGCGAATGCCGCGGAGATCATCGATCTGCTCGAACGCGAGAATCTGTTCATCGTGCCACTGGATGACACGCGGCAGTGGTTCCGCTATCACCACCTCTTCGCCCAGGTGCTCCGCAGCGAGCTAGCGCGGACGGAACCGGAGATCGTGCCTGCTCTGCATGAGCGCACGAGCGACTGGCTCCGCCGGTCAGGCCTGCCCGAGGAGGCCATCCGGCACGCCGTGGCCGCGGGCAACACGGCCGGAGTAGTCAGCCTCATCACCTCGAACTGGTACGTCTACGTCAATTCGGGGCGGGTGGCGACCGTCCGCAGCTGGCTGAGCTGGCTCGGAGACGACATGATCGCTGCTTATCCGCTCGCAGCGCATTGCGCGGCATGGGCCGCAGCACTGGCGGGCGACCGGGACTCGGTGCGGCGCTGGCTGCCGGTAGTTGCAGCCGCCGAGTACGACGGGCCGCTTCCGGACTTCATCCGGTCCATGCGCTCGTCCGCTGCGCTGCTGCGGGGCACTTTCGGGTTCGAGGGCATCGGCCCGATGCGCGACTCGGCTGCCGAGGCCCTGGCCCTGGAGCCAGATCCGTCATCGCCGTGGCATGCGCTAGCACTGGCCTCCTACGCCGCGGCTTTGTACTGGTCGGGCGAGGTCGATAGCGCTGCCGGCCGAGCTGAGGAGGCGCTGTCCGCCCCCGGCTGCATCGGCGTCATCCGGCTGCTGGGGGCCGCCATCCTGTCCCTGGCTGAGCTGGACCAGGCACGGCTGGAAAGGGCAGAGCAGCTGGCCCGCGCCGCCTACGACATCATCGTGGAAGACGACTCCGCTCTGGGGGCAGCCCCGCAGAGCGCTCTCGCCTATGCCGCTATCGGCGCGGTGTTCGCCGAGCGGGGTCTGCTCAGCCAGGCCCGCAGAGAGCTCGAACGCGCCCTGCGAATCAGGCGAAGTCAGCCAGGGCTCAGCCCGTGGGCCACGGTCGAGGTCCTGCTTCGGCTCGCGCCCGTTCTGTTCGCCGATGGCGACGAGCCAGGAGCCATAGCGGCGGCAGGAGAGGCCAGGGCCCTGCTTGCCGCGGCGCCGGACGGGGCCGGCGCCCTGCTTGCCAGGCTCGACCAGCTCGACCGCCGGCTCGCAGCCCGGCGACTCTCAGCGGCCGAGGGGACCCCCCTCACCGATCGCGAGCTGTCAGTGCTGCGCTTGCTGGGGGGAACACTGTCCAGTCGCGAGATTGCCAGGCAGCTGTATGTCTCGCAGAACACCGTCAAGACTCATATCAAGGCGGTCTACCGGAAACTTGGCGTCTCCAGCCGGGACGAGGCCGTCGCGCGCGGCCGCGCGACCGGAATGATCTGACGTGACTGCAGGTGAACGGATGATTTCACCGGGGTGAACACGCGCCACGGGTGACGACGGATCACCCTCTTGCCGGCGACAAAGGAGACAGGCCCGGTCGTGTTTCCCCGGAACCGCGGCAGGCGCCGAAGCGATCCGAATCTGTCCGGACTGAGGGATGCTTTATCAATGCCGTGTTCAGCACAGACCGCCGTTACCGCATTATCGTGCGGGGCGAGTGCGGGCAGCTTCTGACGGCCTCGTTCGAGGACGCAGTGGTCGAGCCTGCCGGCGGATTCACGAGCATTATCGCCGTGGTTCACGATGACTCAGCGCTGTACGGACTCCTGGATCAGATCCAGAATCTCGCACTGCACCTGATCAGCATTAACGAGATCGGCTGCAGTGAGTCACCCGACAGCAGCGGCGCACCTTCCTGATGTGCGCTTCCTCGTGCTGAGTGAAGGAGATATCGGCAATGCCATTGCACGAGCGTGACACTGTCCGGCAGCAACTGGACGACTCGGTGTTCTGCGGGCGAGCCCTGACAATGTCCGTGCCGAAATACCGCTTCCCCCGGGACGAGACCCAGTCACGGGAGGCCTTTCAGGTCGTCTCGGACGAGCTGATGCTGGATGGCAACGCCCGCCAGAACCTGGCGACGTTCTGCCAGACCTGGGCCGAGCCCGAGATGCTTGCCCTGATGGCGCTCTCGGTCAGCAAGAACATGATCGACAAGGACGAGTACCCGCAGACCGCGGAAATCGAGCGGCGCTGCGTCCACATGCTGGCCGATCTCTGGCACGCACCGGAGGCTGCCAACACCGTCGGCGCATCGGCCATCGGATCCTCGGAGGCCTGCATGCTGGCCGGCATGGCAGCTAAATGGCGGTGGCGGGCCAGGCGGCAGGCAGCAGGCAAGCCGACCGACAGGCCCAACATGGTGTGCGGCCCGGTCCAGGTGGTGTGGCACAAATTCGCCCGCTACTGGGATATCGAGATGCGTGAGGTGCCGATGTCCCCCGGCCGTTACGCCATGGATCCGCTGTCCATGCTGGCGCGGGTGGACGAGAACACGATCATGGTCGTGCCGACCCTCGGTGTCACCTATACCGGCGCCTACGAGCCGGTCGAGGCCATGGCCCGCGCCCTCGACCAGCTGCAGGCCGACGCGGGCCTTGACATCGACATTCATGTCGACGGTGCGAGCGGGGCGTTCCTGGCGCCGTTCTGCGCTCCCGATGTCGTCTTCGACTTCCGGCTTCCCCGGGTCAAGTCCATCAGTACCTCGGGGCACAAGTTCGGCCTTGCCCCCCTTGGTGTCGGCTGGGTGCTATGGCGAGACCGCCAGGAACTCCCCGATGAGCTCGTGTTCCACGTGAACTACCTGGGCGGCGACATGCCGGTGTTCCAGATCAACTTCTCCCGCCCGGCAGGCCAGATCATCGCCCAGTACTACAACTTCCTGCGGCTCGGCTATGACGGTTACAAGCGCGTTCATGACGCGTCTTACGCGATTGGCCGGTACCTCGCCGCCGAGATCGTCAAGGCCGGGCCGTTCGAGCTGCTGTCCGACAGCAATCCCGCCACTGGCATCCCGGCCGTGACGTGGCGGATCCGCGAAGGCGAAGACCCTGGCTACACCCTGTTCGACCTGGCCGACCGGCTTCGGGCGCGAGGCTGGCAGGTCCCCGCGTATACGCTCACGGGCGCTGCCGCCAATATCCCGGTCCAGCGCATTCTGGTCAGGCTGGGCGTCAGTCAGGACATGGCCTCATTGCTGCTCGATGACTTCCGGGATGCCATCGCGCATTTCGCGAAGCACCCGGTCACCGTGCCCATGACGAAAGAGGAGTCCAGCGGATTCAGTCACCTGTAAGAATGCGGCTGCTCTCCCGCGCGGATTGCTATTCCGGTCTGGACGGGGCAAGATCTTTCGGCGCTGTCCGCGACAGCACCGTTATTCCGGCGGCCATGATCACGAAAGCCACCACCGCGATGACGATCTTCAAGGGGTCGTCGGTGAAGCGCTCGTCAAACAGCCAGATACTCAGGATGATTGCCCCGAACGGGCCGATGATGACCAGGACCGGCTGGGACACGCTCAAAGGCCCGACATGCAGGGCGGCCTGCTCTAGCAGCGTGCCGGCCACAGCGGATGCGGCAAGGGCATAGAGCGGCCACCGGGTGAGCACGCCGCCAGCCCCGAGCGTGGTGAGCGTGTTGGTCACCGTTTTGAGTAGTGCCGCCATCAGCGCCCATGCCAGCGCTGCCGCCACCGCGAAGATGGCGGCGCGACGCGACGGCGAGCCGCGCCTGCCCAGCAGGGCCAGCAACGCAATGCCGCCGCCGAACGCGGCTATGGCAGACACCCACTCCGCCGCATCCGGCGCGGGGTGCCCGCCGGTGGGCTCCGCCACCGTCAGGAACACCGCCAGTGCTATGCAGACGACGAGCACTGCGCCCCACGCCGCTGCGGAGACGTCCTGGCGGATCCATACACGGCGCAGCACCAGGACGAACACCAGCTCCGTCACCAGGAGAGGCTGGACCACCGACAGCTGGCCATTGTGCAGGGCCAGTGCCTGGAAGACAAAGGACCCAACGGCCGCGGCGCCGCCGAGCAGCCACAGTGGCTGCCTGACCAGGTAGACAGCCAGGCGCCAGCCCGTGTCTCGTTTCGGGGCGCCAAGACTCGCCGAGTGCTGCGTCAGCAGGTTGAGCGCGTTGGAGAAAGCGGCTGCCAGCGCGAAAACCACGGTGAGGATCATGACCAGCCTTATTTTCCAACCCGGTGCCCCTCACGAGTGCGCCGGGCTGTTGCGGGTCAGGCGTGGGCTCCTCGTCGCGGTAGCACGGCGCCGACGAGCCAGAAGACCGGGATGACGATACCCACAATGAACATCAGCCAGTGGCCCTTACGCAGTGTCAGCACCCCCAGCGTGATCAGCAGCACGAAATAGAGAATTATCCCCAGGATCAAGCCCATTGGCGCGATGTCCTCTCTCAGGCCAGGCGGCGGCCGCAGCTGTGGTCTCGCTTCTGAGCACACAATGGGTTTCATTCCGTCGGCCGGCATCACCCGCCGCAGGTGAGGCGAGCGGACCGGGCAGGAGCCTGTCCTGACGGGTAGAATCTGGTCATGCCGCGCTATGAGTACCGGTGCCGTGCCTGCGGAGACACCTTCGAGCAGACCCGGCCGATGAGCGAGTCCGCTGCCCCGGCCGCCTGCCCGCAGGGGCATGACGACACCGTGAAGCTACTGTCCACTGTGGCCGTCGGCGGCCGGGCCGGTCAGCCGGCAGCCCCGCGGGCCGGCGGTGGCGGCTGCTGCGGCGGGGCCTGCGGCTGCGGCTAGGGCGGTACTCCCCCGGTCAGGCCGAGAAGCGCTCGATCTCCCGCATCTTGTTAGTAGCGTCCAGCGCCGCGACCTTGTAGGACTCCGCCAGCGTCGGGTAGTTGAAGACCGCGTCCACGAGGTAGTCGACGGTTCCGCCGCAGCCCATCACCGCCTGGCCGATATGGACCAGCTCGGTGGCGCCGGTGCCGAAGACGTGCACGCCGAGCAGCGTCCGGTCGGCCGGTGACACCAGCAGCTTGAGCACGCCGTAGGAGTCGCCGATGATCTGGCCCCGTGCCAGCTCGCGGTACCGGGAGACGCCGACCTCGAACGGCACGCAGGCGGCGGTGAGCTGATCCTCGGTCTGCCCGATGAAGCTGATCTCGGGGAGGCTGTAGATGCCGATTGGCTGTAGCGAGCTGACCTGGTGCTGGGCCTCGCCGCAGGCGTGGTGGGCGGCCTGCCGGCCCTGCTCCATCGATGTGGCCGCCAGCGCCGGGAAGCCGATGACGTCGCCGACCGCGTAGATGGACGGCACGGCGGTCCGGTAGAACTCGTCGACGCTGATCCGGCCGCGCTTGTCCGCGGACAGGCCCGCCGCGGGGAGGCCGAGGTCGTCGGTCATTCCCTGCCGCCCGGCCGAGTACATCACGGTGTCGGCGGGGATTCGCTTCCCGCTGGCCAGCGCCGCGATCGCGCCCTCCGGGCGGCGCTCAACCGCTGATACCGTCTCGCCGAACCGGAAGGTAACCGCGAGGTCGCGCAGGTGGTACTTGAGCGCCTCGACGACCTCCAGGTCGCAGAATTCCAGCATCCTCTCGCGCTGCTCGACGACCGTCACCTTGGTGCCGAGGGCGGCGAACATTGACGCGTACTCGATGCCGATGACACCGGCGCCCGCCACGACCATCGAGCGCGGCACGCGGTCCAGCTGGAGTATGCCGTCGGAGTCGATGATCGTCCGCTCGTCGAACTGCACGCTTGCGGGGCGGGCGGGCTTGGTGCCGGTTGCGATGATGATCTTCTCCGAGCTGACCTCGCGGCTGCGCTCGGCCCCGGTGACCACCTCCACCGTCGTCGCGCTGGTGAACCGCGCTGACCCGGTCAGCACCGTCACCCGGTTGCGGGTCAGCTGGCTGCGGACGACGTCGTTCTCCCGGCTGACCACGTGATGCGTGCGGGCGGTCAGGTCGCCGATCGTAATCTCGTCCTTGAGCCGGTAACTCTGCCCGTACATCTCGCGCTGGTCCAGTCCGGTGAGGTAGAGGACGGCCTCGCGCAGCGTCTTGGACGGGATGGTCCCGGTGTTCAGGCACACGCCGCCGAGCATGTCCGGCCGCTCCACGATCGCGACCCGGCGGCCGAGCTTGGCCGCCGCAATGGCCGCCTTCTGCCCGCCCGGGCCCGAGCCGATGACCAGGACATCAAAGTCATGCACACCGACCAGTGTGACGGGGTAAGGCCGGATTCGGAAGTTATGGCGTGATGACCTTGACATGCAGCCAGGCGGCTGCCTATCGTTTGTCATGCAGCCGAGAGGCTGCATGATAGGACGGGGTCGCAGGCTGACAGCCGGAGGCAGCTAGGTGGACAACGAGGTGTTCAGGGCGCTGGCCGGCGAATCCCGGCGCCGGCTCCTCGACCGGCTCAACGCGCAGAACGGCCAGAGCCTGCGCGAGCTGTGTGCCGGGCTCGGCATGGCCCGCCAGTCGGTGAGCAAGCACCTGGCCGTGCTTGAGGCGGCGAATCTCGTGACCACCGTCTGGCGGGGACGGGAGAAACTGCATTACCTCAATCCCGAGCCGATCAACGCCATCGCCGACCGGTGGATCAGCCGGTACGACCGAGACCGCGTGCACGCGCTCGCGGACCTGAAGACAGCATTGGAGCATCCGGGCATGGCCGACAACGCCTTCGTCTACACCACCTACATCGCCACCACGCCCGAGCGGCTGTGGCGGGCGCTAACCGAGCCTGCCTTCATGGACAGGTACTGGGGATCCACCTTCGACAGCGAGCTGACGCCGGGCGCGCCGATGGTGTGGCACTACCGGGGCGCGACGATGACCGACCCCGAGCAGGTCATCCTCGAGGCAGATCCGTACCGCCGCCTCGCCTACACCTGGCACACGTTCACGCCCGAATGGGCGCAGGCCGCGGGATTCGACGCCGAGCGGCTCGCCCGGTTCGCCGAGGGGCCGCGGTCGAAGGTCAGCTTTGACATCGAGCAGACAGAGAACGGCGTCCGGCTGACCGTCGTGCACGACGGGTTCGAACCTGGAAGCCCCGTGCTGGACGGCATCAGCAGCGGCTGGCCGGTCATCCTGTCCGGCCTGAAGACGCTGCTGGAGTCCGCGGACACGGCCGGTCTTCCGGCCTGAGCGAACACCGCCGGTCTTCCGGCTTGAGCGAACACTGCCGGTCTTCCCGCCTAAGCTGAGGCGAGACCGCCGGAGGACCGCATTGCGCCAGCCACAGCCCGAGCAGTACTGCGCCGAGATCCGCGCGAGCGCCGGGCGGCTGGCGGACCTCATCGCCACGCGCGACCCGGACCTGCCCGTGCCGAGCTGCCCGGGCTGGGCCCTGCATGACCTCGGTGCGCACCTCGGCCGCGTGCACCGGTGGGCAGCGCAGATCGTCACCAGCGGGGCTACCGAGCGCATCCCGTTCAGCTCCGTCCCCGGCAGCGAGTACCCGGCAGGCCAGGACGAGCAGGCCGCCTGGCTCCGGGCCGGAGCGGAGCAGGTAATCACCGCGACCAGCGCAGCCGGGCCGGCGCCGGTCTGGGCGTTCGGAAGCATCGCGCCGGCCGGCTTCTGGGCCCGCCGGCAGTCACACGAGACGATGGTGCACCGCGCTGACGGTGAGATCGCCGCCGGCCAGGAGGTCGCGCTCGACCCGGTGCTGGCGGCCGACGGCATCGACGAGTGGCTCTCAATGGTGGCGAATCCGCGGAACCGCCGGCGGCCGGACGGCACCGAGGTCCTGCCGCCGGGCGCCGTCCTCGGCCTGCGCGCCGTGGCGCCCGGCGGAGACAGCAGTGACTGGCTCCTCAGCGCGAGCGACGGCGAGGTAACGGTGCGCAGCGGCTCCGATGGCTCCGGCGCTTCGGGCGATGCCACCGCGACCGGCCCGGCCGGCGCGCTGCTGCTCGTGCTGCTGCGCCGGCTGCCGCCGGACGACCCGCGGATCACGGTGACCGGGGACCCGGCGCTGTTCAGCGGCTGGCTGGCTGCCACCCCGTTCTGAGACCCGTCCGGCCGCCGCGCGCTTGACTCGCGCGCCCGCGGATGCCAATGCTCTAAGGGCGAAGGGCGGGTGAGCCATGTTCGAGCGGTTTACCGACAGGGCGCGACGGGCCGTGGTCCTGGCGCAGGACGAGGCCCGGCTGCTCGGCCATAATTACATCGGCACGGAGCACATCCTGCTCGGAATCCTTCGTGGTGGCGACGGTGTCGCCGCCAGGGCGCTGACCTCGCTCGGCGTGACCCTGGACGCCGCCCGCGAGCAGATCGGGCAGACGACGGAGGGCGGCAAGGCCAGCTCTGGCCATATCCCGTTCACTCCCCCGGCTAAGAGATCGCTAGAGCTCGCGCTGCGCGAGGCCATGCAGCTCGGCTGCGACTACATCGGCACCGAGCACATCCTGCTCGGCCTCATCCGCGAGGACGACAGCGGCGCGCAGGCACTGGCCGGCCTCGGCACCCAGCCCGGCGCGGTCCGGCTCAGGGTGATGGAGATGCTGCCGGTGCGCGGGGCGGCGCGGGCGCGGGTGCCGGTGCGGATGCCGCCCGCGGGGCCGGCCGGCAGTCCGGGCGAGACGGGCGCGCAGCTGGAGTCACTCGCGCAGCGGCTGGCGGCGGTTGAGGAGCGGGCCGGAATGGCTCCGGACCTGGCTGCCCTGGACGCCGCCATCGCGCGCGTGCGCAGTGAGAAGGAGGCGGCAATCGATGCTCATGACTTCCGGCACGCCGAGGAGCTGAGCGACCGCGAGACGGGGCTGCTTGTCGACCGGGACGCTCAGGCGCGAGAGTGGACCGCCCTTCCGTCACTGTCGGAGCAGGTCAGCGAGCTGCGGGCGGAGCTAGCCGGCCTGCGCGCTGACGTCGAGCGCCTGCGGGCCGCGCAGCGCGAGCGGCGACGGGACACAGCGGAACGTGAGGACGGCGGGCAGGTCGCCGGGCCAGGCGCGCACGCCGGCCACGGCGAGGATCCCGGCCACGGCGAGCATCCCGGGCGGGGCGAGGATCGCGGGCGGGGCGAGGATCCCGTGCGCGGCGCTGGCTGAAGCTAGGCGTCCCGGCCGAGCATGCTCAGCCCGGCGATGAGGAGAACCACGCCGGCGAGGAACACGCTGGCCGCGATCTGCCGGTCGGCGAAGGCGGCCGTCAGCCGCAGCACGATGCCGAGGACCGCGCCCGCACCGCCGGTGATCAGGGCCGCTGAGCCGGTCCGGTGCGGGAGCAGCGACGGGCAGCTCCAGTCGTCGCCGTGCACGGAGCGCGGCCGCCCGCACCGGGTGCACCGGTCCAGATTCGAGTCCTGGCCCACCCACCGCTCGAACCGGGGTACTGCCTCCGTCGGGCTCATCCGCGCCACCTCCAGCGCCTGGTCTTGCTCTTATAGCCAGCTAACGCGCGCGCTCGCGAGGTCGTCGCCGGCCGGGGCCGTGGCCAGCTGCCCGGCCTTGACCTGGTCCAGCATGCTGGCAACGGCCCGCTGGACATCCGGGACCGTTTCGCGCAGGCTGGTCGCGTCCGCGGCCAGGGCCGCATCTATCGTGATACCCGCCCGGTCCAGCAGTCCCTCAAGATCGGACAGCATCGTGCCGACCCAGCCGACCGGGTCGCCGGACAGGTCGCGATCGAATACTCGCTGGCCTGGCTCCCAGCCGTGCATGTGCGGGTGATGGTGCGCGCGGTTGAGGCTGCCAGGCGGCCCGTCGGCGCTCTCCAGCAGATCGGCCCGCCAGACCGGCTCGGCGATGCCGATCGGCCGCGCCGAGTAGATCGACCCGGTCAGCTCGCCGGGCTCCAGCATGCGCACTTCAAGGCGCACACCGCGCTCGGGCCCCTCCTGGCCTTTGGCCGGCGCCGGGTCGATGAAGTAGATGTCACCGATCACGACGCCGATCCGGTCAAAGCCGAACACCTGAAGCACCCCGGGTCTCCCTTACGTCGGCCGAACCAGCTAGCTCCCATCCTCGCTGGCCGGCGGCCGGGAAGCTAGCGCGGATCTGGCCGGTCGATGTTCCAGTGCCGGACGGCAGACGCGATCCAGGGCCGCTCGGGCTGGCCGGCTGGCCCCGGCACATCCAGGCCGCGGCGGCGCAGCGTCATCCTGCTGATCACTCGCTGGCCGCCGTCGTTGTCGCCGTACAGCAAGTCGATGGAGATGACCTCGCCGTCCTTGACCGCTTCGACAGCCTCGTCGTACTGCGGGTCGTCGCTGTCCCTGAAGGCGCCCTGCCAGAAGCCGACGTCATCGGGTGCGATCATGATGTCCCGGCCCTGGTGGCGGAACGTCGCCGGGTCCGGCCTCTCCGGGCTCATCTCCTGACCCGCCCTGAAGCGCCAGCCGTGCAGTACCGCGATACCGCGGCCTGCATTGCGCAGCGACAGGCCCAGGTACACCACGCCGTTCTCGAACTCGGCACCGCCCCGGCCGCCCTCCAGCAGCATGTGGCGGCCTTCCTGGAAGAACATCTTCTGCCGGGGGTCATCCAGGCGCGAGGTCACCAGCAGCGGCCGGAGGTTCTCCATCAGGGACTGCTCGGCGACGCGAGCCGCCCGGTTGGCCGAGCGGACGGACGCGAACGTGGCGACGGCCAGCACCAGCGTGCCAAAGCCGGTTGCCAGCGACGACACCTCAGTCCAGTTCAAGCTCATTACTAACAACGGTACCTGAGCCGCGCGCGGTCCCCCGGGCCGAACCTGAGCAGCTAGTCTGTCCCGCACGGGATTGCTAGGATGGTTAACACGGCATTAATCCCGGATGTCTCTTAGTGGACATTTTTCGGAATTATTAGCGAATTACTGAGCCCGGATTTCTAAGCAAGGTGGCCGGCGTGGCTGATACCTCGCGCGAGTTCGTCCTCGACGGCGACGCGAGAGCGGGCTCAGACGTCCTGCTTGCCATGGCCGGCGGGGCGAGCCTGGCGGGCGGGCTCTCCTGGGTTAACGGGGGCCCCGCACGCGCCAGCCGCCGCAGCTGGCTCGATACCTTCGACTGGCGCCTCTACCGGGCCGGGCTGACCCTCGAGCAGGTCTCCGGCCGCCACGGCACTGAGCTGGTCCTGACCGGCCGCGACGGCGAGGTGCTGGCGACGCAGCGGGTGGCCGCCGGTCCCGCGTGGCCGAGCCTGGCCGGCGCGCTGCCCGCCGGGCCGCTGCGCGAGCTGATCGAGCCGGTCGCGGGCATCCGGGCCCTGTGCCCGGTCGCCAGGGCCACCAGCAAGGTCAGTGAGCTGCGCGCGCTGAACGACGACGCCAAGACCGTTGCGAGGCTCGCGGTCGACCGCATGTCGGTGACCTTCCCGGCGCGCGCCCCGGCGCCGCCCAGGCTGACGCTGACGCCGGTGCGCGGCTACTCAGGTTTTGCCGACCGAGTCGGCCGCGCGATCGCCGGAGTGCCGGGGATCTCGGCCGGGCGCGGGTCGGCGCTGGACACGGCACTGGCGCTGGCCGGCCAGCACGCCGGAGACCGGCCGGGCAAGGCAGCCGCGGTCGAGCTCAGCCCGTCGATGCCGGCCGCCGCCGGGATGGCGGCGATCCTGACCGCGCTGCTCGACTCCCTCGAGGCCAACGTGCCGGGCACGATTCGCGACATCGACACCGAGTTCCTGCACGATCTGCGCATTGCGGTGCGGTGGACCAGGTCGGCGCTCAAGCTCTGCGGGCGCGCGCTGCCCGGCGGCATGGCCCGCGAGTTCCGCCCGGAGTTCCGCTGGCTGGGCGACCTCACGACTCCCAGCCGGGATCTGGACGTCTACCTGCTGGACTTCGACGGCATGGCCGCCGGGCTGGTCGCGGCGACCGAGAGCGAGCTCGGCCCGTTCCGTCAGCACCTGGACCGCACCCGCGCCGCGGAGCACCGCACCCTCGTCCGGGGCCTGCGGTCGGCCCGGTTCGCCCGGCTCGCCGCCGGCTGGCGGGCCGCGCTTGAGTCGGTCCGCCCGGCACGCAAGCGCCCCACAGTGACGCAGCTGGCCGCCACCCGGATCAGCGCCGCGCAGGGCCTGGCCCTGCAGGCCGGGCTGCTGATCACTCCGCACTCGCCTGCGCAGAGCCTGCACGACCTGCGCAAGCGCTGCAAGGAGCTGCGGTACCTGGTGGAAATGTTCGGGTCCCTGCATGAGCCCGCGCAGCGCTGGGAGGCCGTCAGGGAGCTGAAGGCGCTGCAGGACTGCCTCGGCGCGTTCCAGGACGCCGAGGTGCAGCGGGCTGAGATCCGCGCGTTCGCCGAGCAGATGCTCGCCGCCCGGAGCGCGCCTGCGGCGACGCTGCTGGCGATGGGCGAGATCGCGGCCGGCCTGGCCCGGCGCCAGGCCGCGGCCAGGAGCGAGTTCGACGGAAGGTTCGCCGCGTTTGCCAGCCCGGCCAGCCAGTCCCGCCTGTCGGCGCTGGCGGAGCCGGGGGCGGCGTGAAGATCTTCGCGACCTACAACATCAAGGGCGGCGTCGGCAAGACGGCCACTGCCGTCAATCTGGGCTATCTGGCCGCGAGGGACGGATACCGGGTGCTCCTGTGGGACCTGGACCCGCAGGGGGCCGCGAGCTTCCTGTTCCGGATCAAGCCGCGGGTCAAGGGCGGCGGCAAGGCGCTGATCCGCGGCACCAAGGCACTCGACGCCGCGATCAAGGGCACCGACTACGACGGCCTTGACCTGCTGCCGGCCGACTTTACCTACCGGAATCTGGACCTGCTGCTCGACGCGGCGAAGCGGCCGGAGCGCCGCCTCGCCAGCCTGCTGGCACCGCTGAAGAGCGAGTACGACGCGGTCTTCCTGGACTGCCCGCCCAGCATCTCGCTGCTGTCGGAGAGCGTGCTGCACGCGGCCGATCTGCTGCTGGTGCCGCTCATCCCGACCACCCTGTCGGTCCGCACCCTGGACCAGCTGACCGAGTTCCTGTCCGGTTTCAACGGCCACCGGCCGGACGTGCTGGCCTTCTTCTCGATGATCGACCGCCGCAAGCGCCTGCACCTGCAGATCGCGGCGGACCTGCCGGCGGAGCGCTCCGGATTCGCGGACGCGGCGATCGGGGCCCTGTCGGTGATCGAGCAGATGTCGGTGCACCGGGCGCCGGTGACCGCGTTCGCCCCGCGCAGCGTGGCGGCACAGCAGTACGCGGCGCTGTGGGCCGAGGCCCGCCAGCGGGCCGGCCTTACGGAATGAGGACGATCTTCCCCCGGATGTGACCCCCGGCCAGCTCGGCGTAGGCGTCCCGCACCTGCGACAGCGGGAACGTGCCGGCGATCGGCACCTCGAGCTCGCCTGCGGCGACAAGACCGGCGAGCTCCGCGAGCACGGCCGCGCTTGCCCCGGCTGCGTTCCCGTCCGCCTTCACTCCGTGCCTGGCAACCGCGTCGAAGTTGACGATGGTGTCGATCCGCTCCGGCGCGATGCCGAGGTCGAGAGCGATCTGCACGTAGTCGCCGCCCTGGGTGTCAATGAGGGCGTCGACCCGCGGGACGGCGGTCCTGATCCGCTCGATCACCCCGTCGCCGTAGCTGACCGGGATGATGCCGTGCTCAGCCAGCCAGACGTGGTTGGTCTCACCCGCCAGCCCGATCACGGTCGCGCCGGCCAGGCGGGCCAGCTGCACGGCGATGGAGCCGACGCCGCCCGCGGCACCGGCGACGACGACGGTGTCGCCCTCGGCTGCTGCCACGGCGCGCACGGCAGCCCAGGCGGTCGCGCCCGCGACGTACAGGCTTCCCGCCACCTCCCACGGCACGCCGGCCGTGCGCGGGGTGAGGTCAGCGGCCTCCGTGACCGCGTACTCGGCATGGCTGGAGCGGGTATCGGTATAGCCGAGGACCTCGTCGCCGGCGGCGAATGCCGTCACTCCCGCGCCGGCGGCGGTGACGATCCCGGCCAGGTCGCTGCCCTCGCCGGACGGGAAGGTCGCGGGGAACCGCGAGTGCAGCAGCCCCTCCCGGATCTTGGCCTCACCGGGGTTGATCGCTGCGGCCTTGACCTGCACCAGGACCTGGCCGGGGCCGGGCTCCGGGATCGGGACGTCCACCACGTCGAGGACGTCGCTGCCGCCGTACCTGTCGAACCGCACTGCCTTCATCGCCATTCCTCCGTCCTTCCGTCCAGCACTTAACCACGGGTCTCATCGCGTTATGCCGACCTCCCCGGCGCGGCGGCGGGCACGTTAGTGTTACCGCTGAGATGCACGTGGTGGGGATGGTTCTGCACCCGAAGCGCGACTCGGCCGAAGCGGTGGCCGCCGTGCTGGAGTGGGCCACGCGCCGGAACATCCAGGTGCTCGGCATCGATACCGAGATCAGCCGCCTGAACTGCGCCGCGGTCGGAGTCACCGATGCCGAGCTCGGCCGCCGCGCTGACCTGGTGGTGAGCCTGGGCGGAGACGGCACGATGCTGCGCGCCATGCGGCTGGCCGACCGGCAGCGCGCGCCGGTGCTCGGCGTGAACCTGGGCAAGCTCGGCTTCCTGGCCGAGGTCGACGTGCCGGACCTGCCGTCAGCGCTGACGGCGGTGGACGCCAGGGAGTTCACGGTCGAGCCGCGGATGGCGCTGGATGCCATCATCGGCGACCAGGTCGTCACCGCGTTCAATGACATCGCGGTGGTCAGGTTCCCCGGTCACGCCACCGCGCGGGTCTCGGTCCTGGCCTCCGGTAATCCGTTCGTCAGCTACGCGGCGGACGCCATCGTCGTGGCCACGCCGGCCGGGTCGACCGCCTACAGCTTCTCGGCCGGCGGCCCCATCGTCAGCCCCGAGGTCGAGGCGCTGCTGGTCACTCCGGCCTCCCCGCACTCTGCCTACAACCGCGGGCTGGTGCTGTCGGTCGACGACAGCCTCGCCCTGGAACTGCTCCCGGACAGCGGTGAGCTGGCCGTCGAGGTTGACGGCCTGCTGGCGGCGCGGGTGAGTCCCGGCGACCGGGTCGAGCTGCAGGCGCGCCCCGGCGCGGCCTATGTGGTCCGGCTCGGCCGCACGACCTTCTACGAGCGCGCCCGGCGCAAGCTGCGGCTGACCGACTCCGCCGAGATCATCGTCGACTAGCCGGGCCGTGAGCCCGCGACGCTGCTCCGGGTCCGCAGCGGGCAGCGGCCGGGGGACAATGAGTTCCATGGCTGACCGGCGTTCCCGTACCGTCGGGCCTGCGGTGCGCCGCGAGGGCGAGCCGGACGCGGTGGAGCTGCTGGCCGACCCGGACCGGCCGCGCGCCTGGACGCTCCTGATCGGCAGCACGCCGCAGTCCTATGTCGATCTGGATGATCCGCTGTATCTCGACTTCGAGTACGTACGGCGGCTCGGCCACCTGCTCGATCTGGCCGCTCCGGCCGGACAGCCGCTGCGGGTGCTGCATCTGGGCGGCGGGGCGCTGACCCTGGCCAGGTACGTCGCCGCGACCCGCCCGGGCTCCGGCCAGCTGGCCGCGGACAGCGATGCTGACGTCGTGAGCCTTGTGCGGGAACGACTGCCGCTACACCAGCCGAGCCGGCGGGCAGGCGGCCAGGCGGGCCGGATCAGGATCAGGATCGGGGACGCGCGCGCCATTCTCGAGCAGCTGCCTCCCGGATCGTTCGATGTGGTGGTGGCCGACCTGTTCGCCGGCGCGCGGACGCCGGCGCACCTGACCACCGCCGAGTTCGCCGCGGCCGCGCGGCGGGCCCTGCGGCCGGACGGGATCTTCGCGGTCAACATCGGGGACGGACCGCCGCTGGCGCACACGCGGGCCAGGACCGCGGCCGCGCTGACGGTGTTCAGCTCGGCCTGCCTGATCGCTGATGCGGCCGTGCTGCGCGGCCGCAGGTTCGGGAACCTCGTGCTGGCGGCGTCCGACCGCGACCTGCCGCCGCCCGACCTGGCCAGGCGCGTGGCCGCGGATCCGTTTCCCGGCCGGGTCGTGGCCGGGCCGGACCTGGAGCGATTCACCTCCGGCGCGCGCCCGATCACCGATGACCGGGCGCAGCTGTCCCCGGTCCCGCCGCCCGGTGTGTTCGCCCCGTCCTGAGCCCGTGGGCCACCTCTGGCAGCATCGTGGAAGCCGGGTTAGCGGGGCCAGAGCACCAGTAACGTGACTTTCATCAGCCCTGTCTGGCGCGACGATTTGCTAGCCGAGTCCGCGCAGGAAGCTGATCAGCTCACGGCTGACCTGCGCCGGGCGCTCCTGCTGGGTCCAGTGCCCGCAGCCGGGCAGGATGACGGACCTGGTCAGGCGCGGCAGCACCGCGCCGAGGGCGTCCGGGCTGATGAAGGCCAGCACCGGGTCCCTGTCGCCCGCCAGGAACAGCGCGGGCACGCTGATCGGCGCGTGCTGCCAGGCCCCGGTCAGCTCCCAGTTGCGGTCCAGGTTGCGATACCAGTTCAGCGGGCCGGTGAACCCGGCCTCCCGGTACTGCCCGACGTACGCGTCGATATCGTCCTGGCTGAGCCAGAGCGGAAGCTCATTCGGATCAGGGGCTGCGTCGAGGAACCCGCCGCCGGCCGGGATGAGGCCCATGCCTGGCGCCTCGCCCGACAGGCCGCAGAGCACCTTCCGGAAGGTCGCGGCCGGATCCCGGCTCAGCTCGGCATCGGCGACGCCGGGCTGCTGGAAGTAGACCATGTAGAAGCTGTCGCCCAGCGCGGCGCGCAGAGTGGCGATCGGGGGCGCGCTGCCGCGCGGCCGGTACGGGACGCTCAGGCCGGCGACCCCGCGGATGCGATCCGGCCTGAAGAGCGCCGTGTGCCAGGCGACCGGCGCTCCCCAGTCGTGGCCGGCGACGACCGCCTGGTCCTCCCCGAGCGCGTCCATCAGCGCGATGACGTCGCCGGTCAGGTGCAGGATGGTGTACTCGCCGGCGCCGGCTTCCGCCCCGCCCGGTGGGCCGGTGCCGCAGTAGCCGCGCTGATCAGGAGCCACCGCGTGATAGCCGGCCGCGGCGAGCGCGGTGAGCTGATGCCGCCAGGAGTACCAGCTCTCCGGGAAGCCGTGCAGCAGCAGGATCAGCGGGCCCTGGCCCGCCTCGGCGACGTGCATGTTCAGGCTGCCGGCCTGCACGTGACGATGGGTAATCTCGGGCACGTCCGCGGCCGGCTCGGTCATGGGCGGAGGATAGCCCTCGTCACTCCGGTAGTGCGATAGATCGCCGTTATCGCTAGTCTTTCTGGCCGATTGTGTACGCAAGTTCGCCCACTTCGGAGCATTCTGTAAGCCAGGGAAACTGTACGGTCGGCGGAGAGCCGGTCCGTGGGAGCTATAAGACACCGCTACCGCGGCAGGGAGTTGTCACGGTGCCATCGCCCGAGGGGGGCCAGTGAGCCGCAGGCTGCTTCGGCTGGAGATTCCGGTCTTCCCGGAGCGCCTCATGTTCCGGCTGCATGATCCGGTCGCGGATCTGGGCAACGCGGGCGCGCCCGTACCGCCGGCCGAGTCGCTGATCAGTACCGGCCGCGATCAGCTCATCGTGTCCTGCGCTCAGGAGCACCTCGGCGTCCAGGTCACGGTCGAGGAGTGGGACGACGCTCCGCCGCCGTTCAGCGACGGCTACGAGGACGAGGCGAAGTGCGTGCTCTACCTGCGGGGCCGGCTGAGCGTCGACACCGGGACAGCGGACCGGCCGGTCGAGGCGCTGCGGCTGTCGGGCGGCGTCGGCGACTACGGGGTACGGATCTACACCAGGAACCGGGCCGCCGCGCTGCGAAGTTACGGCGAGCTGTTCCAGCAGTTCGCCGATCCGCTGAGCGACGATTTCCAGCAGGGCCGCAAGCAGCTTGAGGGCATGGAGCAGTACCTGGTCCAGCTATGGCGGGAGTCCTGACCGGCCGACCCGCTAGCCGCTAGTCTTCGCCGAGGCAGCCGAACCGTGCGACTTAGGCGCTGTGGACGGTGTTGTTCGCGGCGTCGTGCCGTGCCGGCCGCTGTACGGGCTGAGCACGAACATCATGAGGGTGACGGCCGCGATCAGCACCAGGGCCAGCACGCCGCTGATGGTCTTGGCCCGCTGAGAGGCGAATGCTCCCGGCAGGCGCTGCTGGGCGAACGAGTTGAAGCGCGAGGCAAGTCTCGGATCATCGATGGCGAGCTGCCGCTCCATCTCGTCCAGCATGCGCTGCTCTTCCATCGACAAGGCCACAGCGCCACCTCCGGCCAGACGTTGACATGTCCCGGGCAGCTAGTCATAGCTCCCGCTCCCCCGATTCTTTACCAGGCCTTTGCTCACGGCAAGAGGGAGTCGGCTCTCGTGCACTCCCGGGCCACCCGCCAGACCCGCGGCGGCATCCTGAGGGGCTGTCCAGACGGCTGTCGTCGAAAGTGTATTTGAATTAATCGAATACGTATTCTAGTATCGGTGGCCATGCGCTGGGACTCACTTCGTGTGCCGCAGGACAACGCGACGCAGGACACGATCACGCAGGACACGATCACGCAGGACACTGCGGCCGCGCACGGGCCCGGCACCAGTGCGGGATCGCCTGCCGGCCCGGTCCCCGGTGGCGACCAGGCGGGCCAGCAGGCGCTGTTCGGCCGGGAGACGGTGGTCACGCGCACCTTTGACACGCCCGGGTTCCGCGGCATCACCTTCCACGAGGTGCACGCGCGCAGTCTGATCAGCAAGGTCCCGGAGGCGTCCAGGGTCCCGTTCCGGTGGACGATCAACCCGTACCGGGGCTGCAGTCATGCCTGCGTCTACTGCTTCGCTCGCAATACCCACACCTACCTGGACCTCGATTCAGGGAAGGACTTCGACTCCCAGATCGTGGTCAAGGTCAACGCGGTCGAGGTACTGCGGCGGGAGCTGAAGGCCGCGCGGTGGGCCGGCGAGCACATCGCCATGGGCACGAACGTCGACTGCTATCAGCGGGCCGAGGGCCGGTACCAGCTGATGCCGGGCATCATCGCTGCCCTGACGCAGGCCGCGAACCCGTTCTCGATCCTGACCAAAGGCACCCTGGTACTGCGGGACATCGACCTGCTTGCCCGCGCCGCCGAGGTCACCGACGTCGGCCTGAACGTCTCCGTCGGAATTATCGATAAAGCGCTTTCTCGATCTATCGAGCCCGGCACGCCGGGTCCGGACAGGCGGCTCGCCGTCTGCACGGCCCTGAGCGAGCGCGGCCTGCCCTGCGGCGTGCTGATGGGCCCGGTCATCCCGTTCCTGTCAGACTCCCCCGAGCAGCTGGACGAGGCGGTCAGGAAGATCGCCAGGGCCGGGGCCGTGCACGTCACGCCGATCGTGCTGCATCTGCGGCCGGGAGCCAGGGAGTGGTTCGAGCGCTGGCTGCACCGGACGCATCCCGAGCTCGCCGGCGCCTACCGCGATCTGTATCGGGGGCGTGCCTATGCGCCTGCCAGCTACCAGGCGCAGATCACCGCCCAGGTCGCTGAGCTGGCCCGGCAGCACGGCGTCGGGCGAACGACACCGGCGGGAGCGCGGCGCGTTCCCGCCCGTAAGGGGTTGCGCGGGCGGCAGGGCGGGCCTCAGCCGGTCAGCCCGGCCGCGATCGGCGACTCGGTGGCCTCCGGGCCGGTTCAGCTCGCGCTGCTGTGACCGGAGGGTGCGGTGACCGGCAGGCCGGCGGCCTGCCAGGCGCGGAAGCCGCCCGACAGGTCGGTGGCCCGGCGCACGCCCAGGTCCTGCAGGCTGGCAGCGGCGAGGCTTGAGGTGTAGCCCTCCGAGCAGACGACGATGACCTCGAGGTCGTAGCTGGCCGCCGGCAGGCGGGCTGCCGACGCGGGGTCGAAGCGCCACTCGAGCACGTTCCGCTCGACGGTCATCGCGCCGGGTATCTCGCCCTCGGCCGCGCGCTGCGCCTGCGGCCTGATGTCGACAAGCAGTGCGCCGTCCCGCACGGCCCGCGCCGCGCCCGCCGGGCTGAGCCTGGCCAGCCGGGAGCGGGCGGCCGCCAGGACCTCGTCGATCGTCAGCGCGCCGGACGGCCTGCTCACCAGTCGGTCTCCGACCAGTCCGTGCCCACGTGGGCCAGGCCGCCCGCCGTCATCTCGTAACGGCCCATGGCCGTCAGCGGCGGGGAGTACGCGTGGATGCTGACAGCCGGCACGGCCGCTACGTTACTGACGTCGTGCAGGTGCCTGCGGCCGAACGGGGTAACCGAGCCCGCCACGGCCGTCCGGTGCCGGATGCGGCGGCTGCCCGGTGCGGCGAGCGTCTCGCGCAGCTCGCCGCGGGCGACCGCGAAGGCGCCGTGCGCCTCGCCGTGATCGTGGAAGCCGGTGTGCTGTCCAGGCAGCCAGCTCAGCAGCCAGATCTCGTACTCCGGTGTCAGCTCGAGCCGGCGGAACCAGCGGCGCTCCCCGCTGAACTGCACGATCGGCTGCCAGCTCGCCGGGGCCGCGGCGACCCCGCCGGCCAGCTCGGCGAGGCTGGCCGGGCTGAGGCTGATGCCGCCCCGCCGCGCGGCCGGGGGCACGGCAGCTCCCGCGCGATGACCCTGATCAGATGCGAGGCCGAGGATCTCAGTCTTCATCCTATGTATCCAATCGGATTAATGGGCTTTCGCTACCGTAGCACGGCCGCTGCTCTCGCGTGCGTCACGGCGCTTTACTCTGGTCACACCCAGCTGCGGCGGTCAGACGGCCGGGCGGCGCCGCCGCGCAGGGCAGGCACGAATCCAGACGGGGAGGTCAGGTGCCCGACCGGACGCGGTCGCTCGTCCGCGCGGCGACGGCCAGCGGCTCGCATCGCTCCTCCGGCCCCGGAGCGGCCGACATCGCGGCCATTGCCGTCGGCGGCGGTGCCGGCAGCGTGGTCAGGTGCCTGATCTCGGCAGCCTTCCCCGCCGGGCACGGCTTCGGCTGGGCGATCTTCGCGGTGAACGTGTCCGGCTGCTTCCTGCTCGGGCTGCTGATGGTCTACCTGCTGGAGGTCTGGCCGCCTCGCCGGCTGCTGCGGCCGCTGCTCGGGATCGGGCTGCTCGGCGGGTACACGACGTTCTCCACGTACGCGGCGGCCGTGATGACGCTGCTGACGGGGGGCAGTCCCGCGGTCGCGGTCGCGTACGCGCTGGGCAGCATCGCCGGGGCAATGGCCGCCGTATGGTGTGGCGTGCGGGCCGCGAGAACCGCCTCCTGGCTGCCCGCCCGGATCAGGGACTGGCGGGAGCAGGGTGAGGGAGGTGGCCAGTGAGGCTTCAGGGACCAGCGCGCCGGATCACCATCTTTATCGGCGAGTCCGACCGTTATCACCACAAGCCGCTCTACGCCGAGATCGTGCACCGCGCGCACGAGCGCGGTCTCGCGGGCGCGAGCGTGTTCCGCGGCATCGAGGGGTTCGGCGCTGCCTCCCGGATTCACACCAGCCGGCTGCTGTCGCTCAGCGAGGACCTGCCGGTCGCCATCATCATCGTCGACACTGCCGAGCGGATCGACGCCTTCCTTGACGAGGCCGCCGACCTGGTCACCGGGGGCCTGGTCATCGTGGACGACGTGGACGTGCATACCTACGCCGGCGGTGACGGCGGGACCGGCAGTGCCGCGGGTACCAGCAGTGCCGCGGGTACCAGGGGTGCCGCGCGAGGCGGGAACGACGGCCCCGCCGGCGCGCCCGGTGGCGGCACCTCGCCGTGATCATCCTGGCAGTGCTGGCAGGAGGAATGGCCGGCGCGCCCGCCCGCTACCTCACCGACCGGTTCGTGCAGAGCCGGCATGACAGCGTGTTCCCGTGGGGGACGCTTGCGGTCAACGTGGTCGGCTCCGCCATCCTCGGCTTCCTGCTGGGCGCCGAGCGGCACCTCGGGCTGCCGGCAGTCGTGTTCGCCCTCCTCGGCACGGGCTTCTGCGGCGGCCTCACTACGTTCTCGACCTTCGGCTACGAGACGCTGCGACTGGTGGAGGACGGTTCCTTCGGCGAGGCCGGCGCGAACGTGCTCGGCAGCCTCGTCGCGGGCGTGCTGATGGCATGGCTGGGCTACCTGCTCGCGGGCGCGCTGTTATCCGCGGCCGGCCGCACCTGGCAGACGCCCGCCAGCCGCGGCCGGGCCCCGGCCTGAGCGCGGCCGACGGCGATCCCTCGGTCAGCCTGGCGGGGTATCGCACGTAGAGTTGACTGCCGTGGGAGGACAGCACCTGAGCCAGGAGTGGCCCGTGCAGGATGGCCTGACTGTCAGCACAGTCAGCATTGCCGATCCGGGCGACCTACTGTCCCGGCTCCCGGGCCCGTCGGCGTCTGCCTGGATCCACCAGGGTGACGGCCTGGTCGGATGGGGCGAGGCTGCCCGGCTGACCATTCCAGCGGGCGTGGACAGATTCGCAGCCGGCGAGAAGTGGCTGGCCGAGCTGTTCGACGGGGCTTCGGTCAGCGACCAGGTCCAGGTGCCCGGTTCCGGGGCGGCTGCCTTCGGCAGCTTCACCTTCGACCCGGCCTCGGAGGGCTCTGTTCTGATCGTGCCCTCGGTCATTGTCGGACGTCGTGGGGGGATCAGCTGGGAGACGACGATTACCGCGGGTGGCCCGGAACCGGTCATGCCGGTGACGACGGTCCGTGCGAGCCCGGCCGAGGTGCGGTGGAGCGACGGGAGCCTGACCGCGCCCGAGTGGGAGCAGGCCGTCGCCGCAGCGGTGTCCCGCATTCAGGCCGGCGAGCTGCGCAAGGTGGTGCTCGCCCGGGACCTGCAGGCCTGCGCCTCGGGGCCGTTCGACATCAGGGTCCTGCTCAGCAGGCTGGCGGCCCGCTCCCCCGGCTGTTTCACGTTCGCCTGCGCCGGACTCGTCGGCGCTACCCCGGAACTGCTGATCCGCCGCGAGGAGCGGGCGGTCAGCTCGCTGGTCCTGGCCGGCACCATGGGCCGCGGCGGCAGCAAGGCCGACGACGATGCCCTCAGCAGGGCGCTGCTGGCCTCGGCCAAGAACGCCGAGGAGCACCGCTACTCGGTCGAGTCGGTGCACGACCTGCTGGAGCCGCTGTGCACTGACCTGCAGGTGGACCCGCAGCCGTTCCTGCTGCAGATGGCTGATTATCAGCATCTGGCCACAAAGGTGTCCGGCGTCCTGGCACGGGATGCCTCCGCGCTCGCGCTTGCCGCCTCGCTGCATCCCACCGCCGCGATCTGCGGCACGCCGACCGAGACAGCGATGGAGCTGATCAGGGAGCTGGAGGGCATGGACCGCGGCCGCTACTCCGGGCCGGTCGGCTGGGTCGACGCCCGCGGCAACGGCGAGTGGGCGATCGCGCTGCGCTGCGGCGAGATCGATGGCAGCCGCGCCCGGCTGTTCGCCGGGTGCGGGATCGTGGCTGGCTCGCAGCCGGATTCTGAGCTGGCCGAGACGGAGACCAAGTTCCGCCCGATGCGCCGCGCGCTGGAGGGCTAGGGGCCTGCTGGGCGTGCCGGCCGCGCTGGCGTGCCGGCTGCGCTGCCGCGGCTCCCGGGTAGGCTACGGGCGGGATGCTATTGCGCAGCATGCTGCCGCTGAGAAAGGGATGAGCCAGCCGTGGCACACCTCAGGCCCGACCCGGACTGGGTAAGCCGCTTCGCCGATGAGGTCATCGCCGAGGCAGGCCGCCGGTCGCCGGGCAAGCCCATCGTGGTGGCCTCCGGCCTGAGTCCGTCCGGGCCGATCCACCTGGGCAACCTGCGCGAGGTGATGGTCCCGCATCTGGTTGCCGACGAGATCCGCAGGCGCGGCGTCGAGTGCGTGCACATCCTGTCCTGGGACGACTTCGACCGGCTGCGCAAGGTACCCGCCGGCATCGACCCGTCTTTCGCCGAGCATGTCGGCAAGCCGCTGACGTCCGTGCCCGCGCCGGCCGGCAGCGCTTATCCGAACTGGGCCGAGCATTTCAAGGCGCCGATGGCCGACGCGCTGGCACGGCTCGGCGTGGAGTTCCGCGGCATCAGCCAGACGGAGATGTACACCTCGGGCGCGTACACTGCGCAGGTGCTGCTCGCGATGCGCGAGCGGGCCCGCATCGATGCCGTGCTCGGGCAGTACCGGACCAAGCCGCGGCAGCCTGCGGCCGCGGCCGTCGCGGCAGGCCTGGACGTCAGGGCCGGGGATGACGCCGCGGCGGAGGAGGCGACCGCCGAGGAGGCCGCCGCGCAGGGGTCCGGCGCGGCCGCCGAGGAAGATGGCGCGACGAGCGCCGGTTACTTCCCCTACAAGCCGTACTGCTCGGTGTGCGAGCGGGACCTGACGACGGTCACCAGCTACGACGATGCCACCACCGAGCTGTCCTACACCTGCGCCTGCGGCCATGCCGAGACCATCCGGCTGACTGAGCACCGCCGCGGCAAGCTCGTGTGGAAGGTCGACTGGCCGATGCGCTGGGCCTACGAGGGCGTCATATTCGAGCCTTCCGGAGTCGACCACCAGGCGCCCGGCTCGTCCTTCACCGTGGGCGGCCGCCTGGTCAGGGAGATCTTCGGCGGACAGCAGCCGATCGGCCCCATGTACGCTTTCGTCGGCATCAGCGGCATGGCGAAGATGTCCAGCTCCCGCGGCGGCGTGCCGACGCCTTCGGACGCGCTGGCCATCATGGAGGAGCCGGTGCTGCGCTGGCTGTACGCGCGGCGCCGGCCGCAGCAGGCCTTCACGATCGCGTTCGACCAGGAGATCCAGCGGCTGTACGACGAGTGGGACGCGGTCGCGCGCAGGGTCGCGGACGGCACCGCTTCCGTGCTGGATGCCAGTTCCTATGACCGGGCGGTGCGCACTGCCAGCGGCCCGCTGCCGCGGACACCCCGCCCGCTGCCGTACCGGACGCTCGCGTCGGTTGCCGATATCACCACCGGCGATAGCGAGCAGATGCTGCGCATTCTGAGCGACCTCGATCCGGTGCGCCCGCTGGCCACGCTGGACGAGGTCCGGCCGCGGCTCGATCGCGCGGCGACCTGGGCCGCGACACAGCTGCCCGCCGATCAGCGCACGCGCCTCGCGGACGAGCCTGACACCGCCGCGCTGGCGGCCCTCAGCGCGGGCGAGCGAGGCGCGCTCGATCTGCTGCTGGCCGGGCTGGACACGAGCTGGTCGCTAGACGGCCTGTCGAAGCTGGTCTATGCCGTGCCGAAGCTGCAGGCCGGCCTTCCTGCTGATGCGGCCCCGACGCCGGAGCTCAAGGCCGCCCAGCGCGCATTCTTCGCCCTGGTCTACCGGCTGCTGATCGGCCGGGAGACCGGGCCGCGGCTGCCCACGCTCTTGCTGGCCGCCGGCCCGGAACGAATCCGCAAGCTGCTCGGCGGCTGAGAAACCTCCTCCGGCCAGCCGGTCCAGCCGCCCTGCCTCGGCAGGCCGGACCAGCCGCCCTGCCTCGGCAGGGCGGCCCGTCCTGATGGCGGCGGCAACCCTCCGGATAGCTTCCGGCCCGCGGCGGGTCAGGCCTAGCCCGGCCGCACCGGGTCCGGAGTGCCGGCGCCCGGCAGGTCCGCTCCGCTGCCGATGCCCTGACTGCTCGCGGCCTCGCCACCCCGTGCTGCCTGCGCATCCGCCATGGACTCGCCCGCCGGGAGCGTCTCCGGGGCGGACCACTTCCTGAGTTCCACCTGCGGGATGAGCCAGCTGGCCAGGAATGCCAGCGCGGCGATCGGGACCGCGACGATGAAGACAGTCTGAATCGACTCCGCGTAGCCGGCCACGAACCCCGCATGAATCGCCGCCGGGAGGTGCGACAGCAGCGCTGGCGTGGCGTCGGCGCTGGAGAAGCCGGCTGGCAGGTGGACGCCGTGCAGGTGGGAGGCCAGGTTTCCGATGAGGACGTTGGAGAAGATGGCGCCGAAGATCGCCGTGCCGAACGAGCCGCCGATCGACCGGAAGAACGTTGCCCCGGACGTCGCGACGCCGAGCTCGGAGTGCGGGACGGCGTTCTGCACGATGATGACCAGCACCTGCATGACGCCGCCGATGCCCATGCCGAGCACGAGCATGTAGAGCGAGTCCAGCAGCGATGAGGTGCCGACGCCCATCCGCGAGAGCAGGAACAGGCCGATCGTCATGAAGGCCGTGCCGGCGATCGGCCAGAACCGGTACTTCCCGGTCCGGCTGATGATCTGCCCGGAGCCGATGGACACCAGCAGCAGGCCCGCCATCAGCGGCAGCAGCTGCACGCCGGACAAGGTCGGCGAGATGCCGCGGACGACCTGGAAGAAGGCCGGCAGGTAGGTAATCGCCCCGAACATCGCGAACCCGACGATGAAGCCGACGATGCTGGTGACCGAGAATGCGCGCAGCCGGAACAGGTGCAGCGGCAGGACGGGCTCCGCAGCCCTGCGCTCGACCAGGATGAATACGCCGACCAGCACAACTCCGCAGACGCCGAGAATCCAGATCGGCGCTGAGCTCCACGGATAGGTAGTGCCGCCGAGGCTGGTCAGCAGGATGAACGAGGTCGCCGCCAGGGCCAGCACGATCGTGCCGAGGTAGTCGATGACGTGGTGCACCCGGCGGAGCTTGCCCGGCACCTGGCTGGCCACGACGATCAGCGCGATGATCCCGATCGGCACGTTGATGTAGAAGATCCAGCGCCAGGTCAGGTTGTCGACGAAGACGCCGCCGAGCAGCGGCCCGACGATGCTGGCGACGCCGAAGACGGCGCCGAACAGGCCGACGTACCGGCCGCGCTCGCGGGGCGAGACGATGTCGCCGACGATGGCCTGGGCGCCGACCATGAGGCCGCCGGCGCCGAGGCCCTGGATCGCGCGGAACGCGATCAGCTCGATCATGGAGTGGCTGAGCCCCGACAGCACCGAGCCGACCAGAAAGATGACGATGGCGGCCTGGAAGAAGATCTTCCGGCCGTACTGGTCGCCGAGCTTGCCCCACAGCGGAGTCGACACCGTTGTCGCCAGCAGGTAGGCCGTGATGACCCACGCGATGTGGGAGCCGCCCTTCAGATCGCCGACGATCGTCGGGAGCGCTGTCGACACGATGGTCTGGTCCAGCGCCGCGAGCAGCATGCCGAGCATGAGCGCGCCGATGATGAGCAGGACGGCACGGTGGCTCAGGCCCGGCAGCGCGCCGTTGCCGTCGCCGCCAGGGGCTCCTGGCAGCGCGGTGTCTCCGGCGGCAGGGCTGGACACGCTCATCTGATCTTGTCCTTTCCGTCCTGCCGGGTCCCGGCAGGCTGGGTTGAGGTGGACTCGGAGGTCAGCCGGCCAGCCAGGCTGCGCAGCGCGCAGTCCTCGGGGAAGCCGTCAGCAAAGGCCTGATAGGCGGCGTCGGTAAGGTCCCCGAGGGACACGGCGCCGCCGGCCGAGGCCCAGAACGACAAGGTCGCCCTGAGCACGCCGGCGGCCGCGCTGGCCAGCATCAGCGGGTAGGGATCTCGGTCGGGATCGGTGCCGAGGCGCTCGGCAAGAGCGCTCGCGAAGCGGGCCTCGACCTGGGCCATGTGGGCCGCCTGGGCCGCCCGCAGCTGGGGATCGGCATACGCGGCCTTCATCTGCCGGGCCCAGCGGGCGGGATCGTCGCCGAGCTCGGCGACCTCCCGGCCGATTCTGGCCACCCGGTCCCCAAGTACGGCGCGCAGCACGTCGAGGGCGCTGCGGCCGGGCAGGTCATGCACCAGCCGGTCGTGCAGTTCCTCGGCCTGGCCGGGATCGGCCCCGAAGAAGACGCCTTCCTTGGACGGGAAGTAGTTGAAGAACGTACGCGGCGAGACGTCAGCAGCCGCGGCGATGTCCTCGACGGTCACGTGGGAGAACCCGCGCTCCGCGATGAGGTCAAGCGCGACCCGCCGGATGGCGAGACGGGTGGCCAGCTTCTTGCGCTCGCGGAGCGACGGGCGCTGATCGGCGAGCGGGTCAGTATCAGATGCAAGAGACATGATGCAGCGAGTATAACATTGCGCGCAGATCAATATTGCGGTCACATCATCCTTGCACTCACTGTAGGAAGTGGCGCTTCCCGGCCGGCCTGCGGGCGGTCCCGCGTACAGTGAGCAGCCAGGCGCGCCGCCCGCCGGAGCGCCGGAGGCTGCGCCGTCGGCGCAGCCGCGCATTTCTCGCTCGGGGGTCGCGACATGAGGAAGCTCGCTCGCAGCAAGCTGTGGATCGTCCCGCTCGGGCTGGCCGCCGTGACCGGCGGCTGGCTGCTCGCCGCCGGCGTGCCTGACATAAAGCGCTACCTGAAAATGCACCGCATGTAGCTCCGCGCGGCCCGCGTTCGCCCCTGCGAGCAGTCCGGCGGCTTGCGCCAGCAGCGGCAATGCGCGGGATCGCCCGGCCGGCGCTGGCCGGCGCCCGCAGCCGGCGTCGACTAGCCTGGGCCAGTGAAGGCGCTGCTGCTGGAGAACGTCCACCCCGAAGCTGTCCGGCTGCTCGACGAGGCCGGGCTGGAGGTCGCCACGCGGCCCTCCGCCCTGGACGAGGCCGAGCTGGCCGCCGAGCTGCCAGGGGTCGCACTGCTCGGCATCCGCTCCAAGACCCGGCTCAGCGCGGCGACCCTGGCCGCTGCTCCTGATCTGCTCGCAGTCGGGGCGTTCTGCATCGGCACCGACCAGATCGACCTGGCCGCGGCGTCGGCCCTGGGCATCGCCGTGTTCAATGCGCCCTACTCCAACACGCGCAGCGTGGTCGAGCTGGCCCTGGCTGAGATCATCGGGATGACCCGGCGGCTGACCGAGAAAGACCGGGCCATGCACGCGGGCGTGTGGGACAAGTCCGCCAGTGGCGCCCACGAAGTCCGCGGGCGCACCCTCGGAATCGTGGGCTACGGGAACATCGGCGCGCAGCTGTCGGTCGTCAGCGAGGCACTGGGCATGCGGGTCGTCTTCTACGACACCGCCGACAAGCTTGCACTCGGGAACGCGCGGCGCTGCGTCAGCCTGGACGAGCTGCTCGAGGTGTCCGACATCGTGACCCTGCACGTCGACGGCCGCCCGTCGAACAGCTCGCTGTTCGGCGAGAAGGAGTTCAGCCGGATGCGACCGGGCGCGCTGTTCCTGAACCTGTGCCGCGGTTTCGTCATCGACCACGACGCGCTGCGGACGCACCTGCTGTCCGGTCATCTGGCGGGCGCGGCCGTCGACGTGTTCCTGGACGAGCCGAAAGCTGCCGGCGAGGAGTTCGTGTCGGTCCTGCGCGGCCTGCCCAACGTCATCCTGACGCCGCACATCGGCGGGTCAACCGAGGAGGCGCAGGCAGACATCGGCGCCTTCGTCGGCGCGAAGCTGGCTGATTTCGTCCGGGAGGGAACGACCTCCCTGTCGGTCAACCTGCCCCTGGTCGCGCTTCCGCCGCTGGCCGGAACGCACCGGCTGGCGCACGTGCACAGCAATGTCCCCGGTGTCATGGCCGAGATCAACACGGTGCTGGCCGCGCACGATGTGAACGTCGAGGCCCAGCTCCTCGGCACCCGGGGCGACCTCGGATACGCGCTGACCGACATCGGGATCGACTACCCCGGCGCGGTCGTCGACCAGCTGCGCGCCATGAGCCAGACCGTGCGGCTGCGGGTCCTGTCCTGACCTGGCGGTGATCCTGGCGCACATATGACGCCAATTCCGCGCGCCTGGCCCGCTGACTGTTAACCTTGGCGCGGCCAGGCAGCGCCCTGGTCAGCGGGCCCCAGTGCCTGGCCAGCGAGAGGAGCGCTCAATGCCTGGAATCGTGGTCGCCGTGGACGGCTCGCCTAACGCCGAGCGCGCACTCGAATGGGCGATGGGACACGCAGCCGCCCTGCAGGTTCCCCTCACTGCCCTGGCAGTGCACGAGGTCCCCAAGAGCTACTGGGGCGGCATTCCGGTCGTCGGCCCGGCAGACGACGCCGTGCTGGGCAGACTGCGCCAGGCCGCGGAAGAGATGACGCAGCGGGCCGCCGCCGGGCTCGCGGTGAAGCCGCCATCGGTTCAGGTCAGGGCCGTCAGCGGCTTCGTGGTCAAGGAAATTGTCGACGCCTCGGAGGATGCGGACCTGGTCGTTGTCGGCCCGCGCGGCGGCCACGGTTTTGCCCGGCTGATCATGGGCTCGGTCAGCACCGAGGTCATCGAGCAGTCCAAGTGCCCCGTGGTAATCGTCCCGCCGCAGAAGTAAGGCCATCCCGCGGCCGCCGGCGACCAGGCCGCCACCGGCCCGGCCGGGTGACGTTCTGTTAGCTAGTGCTCCGGCCGCCTGGCCGCCGGTGATGATCAGGGACGTACTCGGGCACGGTGCTGTCTCTATCCGCCCGTTACCCGTTCCAGAGCAGCCAGCCGCAGCTCGAGCTGATCCACACGGTGCCGCAGTATCTCCAGCTGGGCCTCGTCACCGAGGCGGCGCCGCGCGGTGTGCCGCAGCCGCGGCGAGGCCTCAGCCCGCGCCGCGACCAGAGCCAGCGGCACCAGCCGCTGCGGGCCATGCGGGCCATCGACGAGCCGGGACGGAATCTGGCCGGTGCGGTACCAGGTGCGCAGCGCGGCGCGGCTGGCACCGGTGTCGGCCGCCGCCCGCTCGAGCGTCACCCAGTCCGAGCCCTCGAGCTGAGCGGCCAGGTCAAGCTCTGCCTCCCACTGGTCGAGCCGGTCCTCCCAGTCCATGGCGGCCTCAATCCTCTCGTCACCCTATTAATAGCATGGTATTGACGGGGATCAGAACATGCTGCACCGTGGTCCCATGTTCGAGAGATTCACTAACCGCGCTCGTCGCGTCGTCGTGCTCGCGCAGGAAGAAGCGCGGCGGCAGAAGCACAACTACATCGGCACCGAGCACCTGCTTCTCGGGATTCTGGCCGAGTCCGGCGGACTTGCCTGCCAGGCTCTGGTGCGCTTCGGCCTGTCGCTGGACGGCACCCGCGAGGAGGTCGCGGGGATCGTCGGGACCGGGAAACGAGAGATCAGCGGGCATATCCCGTTCACTCCGCGCGCCAAGAAAACCCTCGAGCTGTCCCTTCGCGAGGCCCTGCAGCTGCACCACGACTACATCGGCACCGAGCACATCCTGCTCGGGCTGATCAGGGAGGGTGACGGGGTCGCCGCGCAGATCCTGAAAGAGCACAGCTCCGACCTGAGCGAGGTCCGCGCAGCGGTGCTGGACCTGGTGTCGGCGGTGCCAGCCGGAGCCCCACGCGGCCGGGGATGGCTGCGCCGGCGGTACGGAGGCAGCCCGGGCGAGGCGCCCGAGCCCGGCGAGTCGCCGGAGCTGCGCACCACGCCTGCCGCCGATGTCAGCCTGACCGAGGCCGCCCGGCTGGCCGGACCCCATCCGGTCGGCTCGCATCATCTTCTGCTCGCCGCCCTCGGCGATCCTGACACGGCGGCCGCCCGGGCCCTCGCCGGCCTCGGCGTTGACCTCGACCGGGCCAGGGAGGCGCTGCGCAATGCCGACGTCACCGGCACCAGTGATGAGCAGCCCGAAGAGGCCGGCGCCAGATGGTCGTCCGGGTGAGCGACGGGCAGCTCACGATCGAGGCCAGCGATCCGGTGATCGTCGATCTCGCACACTCGGCGCTCACCGCGCTCGGTGAGCAGGCCGACCCGCCCGGCACGATCCGCGGTGACCTTCCGGTCAGCGCCAGCCTGAGCACGGTCTGGCAGGCGCTGCACGACAGCCTGCGGATCATCCGCCGGAGTGCCGAGCTGCCGCCGGAGTCCCCCGCCGACGACGCGCCCGGCCCGGCAGGAACCACGCCCGGCCCGGCGGGAACCGCGCCCGGCCCGGCGGGAACCGCGCCTGAGCAGCCGGGAACGGAGACCGGCTAGCCGCCGGCCGCCGGCCACGGCCGCCGGCGTCAGCCGCCCGGGCGCGGGGCGGTCACGACGTCACGGACGGGGTCGTGCGCCAGGTGCGGGGTGCCGCAGACGACGATGCCGGCGCGTTCCCAGGTCCGCTGCGCGGCGAGGAACGGGATCTCCTCCGCCATCCAGTCCGCCAGGTCACCGGCCGCCGGCGGTCCGCCGGGCGTCCCGATCCGCGCAAGGCTGCGGCGATCGGCGTCGCCTGAGTCGGCCTGCACCCAGATCAGCGAGTCGATCAGGTCCGCGACCTCACTGCGGCCGGCGCCCACTCCCTCGACGATCAGCAGCGGGCACCGCGCGGGGACGCTGATGCATCCCGGCCGGCCGTGCTCGATCCAGCGCGGCGGACGGTAGGCAACCGCGCGACCCTGGTGCAGCGGTGTCAGGATCCCGTCGGTCAGCAGATCGGCCCAGCCGAATCTGGAGTGCCGCCATGCGATGTCGTCGGTATGAACGACAGCCGACCCGGCGACGTGGCCAGCAATCCGTGCCGCGAGCGTCGTCTTGCCGGCGCTGCTGCGCCCGTCAACCGCGAGGATCACCGGCCGTCCGGTCGATGAGCCGGATCTGCGGCGGGTCAGCGAGTCCACCAGGGCGGCCAGCCGCTGAACCCGCCACGGCCCGGCCGCGGGCTCACCCGGCTGCATCGATCTCACCGAACCTGGCCGGCGTTACGGCCGGTCAAGTCCGAGTGCGCGGCCGACCGCGGCTATCCCCTCGGTGTCGGCGAAGGCGAAGCTGAAGATCACTTCATCGGCGCCAGCCTCGATATGACCGGCGATAAGGTCGGGAATCTCGTGCGGCTGGCCGACGGTGAACCCGGCGGTCTCAGCGGCCGAGCCTCCCGCCGCCAGCATCTCGCGCATCTCGGCGGTGTTCTGGTCGGACGTCGTGAGGATCAGCGGGGTCATCCAGGTCACGTCGATCTCGGCCGGGTCGCGGCCGACGTCGGCGCAGTGCCGGCGCAGCACGTCGATCTTGCGGGCCAGCGTGGTCACATCACCGGTGACATTGCACTTGTCCGCATGCTGGGCAACCAGCCGCAGTGTCCGCTTCTCGCCGCCGCCGCCGATCATGATCTTCGGGCCGCCGGCCTGCACCGGGCGGGGCAGGTTGCGAGCGTGGTCGAGACGGTAGTGCGCGCCGGTGAAGCTCACGTCGCCGCCGGTGAACATGGCACGGCATACCTGGACCGCTTCCTCCAGCATGTCGAGGCGCTCCCGGTTGCCCGGATAGGCGACGCCGAGCCCCTGATGCTCGGCGTCGTACCAGGCAGCCCCGATTCCGAGGATGGCCCGGCCCCGCGAGATGACGTCCAGCGTGGTCACGATCTTCGCCAGGATGGCGGGGTTGCGGTAGGTCACGCCGGTGACGAGCGTGCCGAGCTGTACCCGCCCGGTCCGCGCGGCCAGCGCTCCGAGCAGCGTGTAGGCCTCGAGCATCGGCTCGTCAGGGCCGCCGAGCGGCGGCAGCTGAAAGAAGTGGTCCATCACCCAGACCGAGTCGTACCCTGCTGATTCCGCCGCTGTCGCCAGGCCGGCGACGTGGTCGAACAGGCTGGCTGAGTCAAACCCTGAGAAGTTGGGCAGCTGGACGCCGAATTTCGTCATAGCGGCCACGGTAGCGAGTCCGGGCACATCAGGCACCCGGCCGGCGAAGCGATGAGGCAGTCCGGTTCAGGCGCCGACCGTCAGGCGCACCGTCACGACGTCGCCCACGTCGAGCTCCTCAGCCGTCCGCACCTGCGCCTTGACCGGCACGATGTACCGGCCGTCCTTGGGGAACAGCGACGTCGTCCACCTGGTACTCCCGATCAGCGCCGTCACCGGGATCATGCCCCAGCCGTAGGTGACGGACGCCGAGGCCGCTTCCAGCGCACCGCATTCCTCATCGGGGACCGTGACGAAGTGGAATGGCGCCGGTCCCCGCCAGAACCAGATCTCACCGCTGAACTCCAGCCGCATCCCAGCAGGATAAAGGCCAGGCACTCACCCGGCATCGTTCATGATGGCCACGACGTCCGCCAGCGTGCCGTCGTCGCCGACATTGCCGGCGAACACAACGTAGGGCACGCCGACCGCTTCAGGCGCTGCATCGACGGGACGGAACACTGAGATCAGGCCGGGGAACAGCTGGCCCGCCACCTCCGCCCGGCGGATGCCGAGCCCGTGCACCGCGACATCGTGCGAGGTAACGCCGCCCTTGGCCAGGATCCAGGCGGGCCGGGACGCCAGCGCCAGCCGGACGGTGCGCGCCACGGCCGCGGAGACGGCGCGCGCGATCGCCAGGCTCTCGGCGGCACTGCCGCCCCCGGCGACGGCCCGGCTGGTGTACAGCAGCACGTCCGACCGCCGGAGCGCGCCGGCGACGTCCCGTGCCGCCCGGACGGCGGTGTCCTGCCGGCCGTCAAGAATGGCGGGAACGCACAGTTCAACGCCAGTGAGTCCGGCCCGTTCGCGCAGCACCGCGAGCTGCCGGCTGGTCTGGCCGACATGGGAGCCGACGACGATGAGCCCGTGCGCGCCGCCGGGCTCGGTGCCGTGCCCGCGGGGCCGCAGCGCGGCACCGCGGAGCGGCCAGGCTGGCTCGGTGCCAGTCAGCGCGCGCACAAAGGAAGGCCCGGTCCTGAACAGGAACCGGCGCCCGGACTGCTCGGCGAGCAGCACGCCGCAGGCGACAGCCTCCAGGTCGGCGTACTCGGTCGCGTTGACGACCACCCAGGTGCCGCCAGCCAGGCCGGCCAGCAGGTCGCGGACACGAGACGGCCCGCCGGTCCTGATGTCGCCCAGGCTGATGCTGGCGACGTCCTGCGGCCTGACCGCTCCCCCGGACTTCTCGGCCAGGAACTCCCGCAGATCCGATGCGGCGTAGCCGAACGCGCTATCGCGGGCGAACTCGGTCTCGCCGACCGGAACGAGACCGGCGGCGGTCCGCGCCCAGTGGACGTCAGCGGCAGTCACCCGCCCGGCCTCGAGGAAGGCGGGGATCAGCAGCACTGCATCGAAGGCGCTGCCGAGCATGTCCCGGCCGGCGGCCTGCAGCGCCGCCGCTTCCCCGGTGATGTGGCCGCGGAGTGTGGAGTCGCTGCGGCTGACCAGCTGCAGGGCGCGGCCGCTCGCGCTGGCGGCGGCGAGCAGGGCGCGGGCCGCACGGTCCGTCAGGGCCGCCGCCTCCGGCTCGTCCAGGCTGCGGGAGTTCGTGAGGACGAAGCAGGCGCCGGCGGGTCCGCTGAGCGCGGCCTCGCACGCACTCTGCTCCGGCACCGTCACGACCTCGACGCCGTGCATCGCCTGCGATCCGGTCGGATCGTCGTCGATCACGCCGGTGAGCACGCGGCCCGAGGCTCGCATCGCGCGGATCGACGCCCGCAGGGCGGCGCCGTCTTCACGGGCCGCGGGCAGGCCGGCGAAGACGTCGGCGGCGGCGGGCCCGGTGTAGCGCGGCACCGCTGCGCTCCCTCAGGCTTGCGACGGGCGAGGCGGCATACGATCACAGTAGTCCGCGTCCGTCCGCTGTGAGGCTGGAGACTCTGTGACGAACGTGCTGGTCACCGGCGGCGCCGGCTTCCTGGGCGCGCGCCTGGCCCGGCAGCTGCTGTCGGGCGGCTCGCTGGACGTGGCGGGCAGCGGGGGCCAGCCGCTCGCGCGGCTCACGCTCGCCGACCAGGTGCCCGCACCGCAGGACCTGGCCGCCGACGAGCGGGTCACCACGCTCTGCGGAGACCTCGGCGAGCTGCTCGGCGGGCCGGGCGAGGCACGGGACGCGGTCGCCGCCGCCGACGTCATCTTTCACCTCGCGGCGGCGGTCAGCGCGGAGTGCGAGGCCGACTTCGACCTGGGCGTCCGGGCGAACCTGCGCGCTACCGAGTCGCTGCTGGCGTCGTGCCGCGCCGCCGGGACGAATCCCGTTCTCGTCTTCGCGAGCTCGCTGGCGGTGTTCGGGGCATCAGGCGAGCACCCGCTGCCGGATGTCGTGGACGACCAGACGATGCCGAATCCGCAGTCCAGCTACGGGTCGCAGAAAGTTATCGGCGAGCAGCTGCTGTCCGACTACACGCGCAGGGGCTTCCTGCGGGGGCGGGCCATCCGGCTGATGACCGTCTGCGTGCGGCCGGGACGGCCGAACGCGGCGGCCTCCGGTTTCCTGTCCGGCATCATCCGGGAGCCGCTCGCTGGTCAGCGCGCGAGGTGTCCGGTCGGCCCGCGGACTGAGGTCGCACTCGCCTCGCCGGCCAGCGCCATCAGCGGCCTGCTGTGTGCCGCTACCTCTGGCGACCGGGCCTGGGGCGACCGGACCGCGGTCAACCTGCCGGCGCTGACCGTGACCGTCGGGGAGATGGCCGCCGCGCTGGAGCGCGTCGCCGGCCCGGAGGCACGAGCACTGATCGACTGGCTGCCCGATCCGGCCGTGGCGGCCATCGTGACGAGCTGGCCGGCCCGGTTCCGCGCGGACCGGGCAGCCCGGCTTGGCCTGGTGCCGGACCCGGACTTCGACTCGATTGTCACCATGCACCTGGCCGAGACCGGGTCCTGACGGGCCTGGCGGCAGGTCCCGCCTGCGCTCAGCGGTCCGGCCACAGGCTGGTCAGGTTGACCACGATGCCTTCCTGACTGCTGCGCGCTATGACGACGACCGCCTCGTCGTCACCGGGATTCTCCTCCCGGTGCGGCACGTAGGGCGGCACGAAGATGTAATCGCCGGGCTCGGTTTCGAGCCGGATCTCCTCGTCCCCGTCGGCGAACACGAACGCCGGGCGGCCGGACACGACGTAGATCGCCGTCTCCGCCTCACCGTGGTGATGGTCGCCGGACCTGACGCCGGGCGCGACATGAGTCTGGCCCATCCACAGCTTCTCCGAGCCCGCGTTCTTGCCGGAGATCGCCTCGCGGCGATTCATGCCGCTGGTCTGGCCGGTATCGCCGAGCAGGTCCTGACCGCGTACCTGGATCAGCGGCCGGTGCCAGTGGTCAGCAGTGTTGTCGGCGGTCATTAGCTCTCCAAATTCCTATTAAACCGATTCAGATTATATGTTCCTCCGCTATCGCCGGCCGGCGAGTAGCAGGACGATGCGCCGGGTCCGGCAATGGTCCCGTCGCCTGCAGCGCCACTATGGTCCCGTGAGAGATTCTTGCCGGCGCCTGTCGGATCCGGGGCGAGGCGTTCGTAGCAGGGGTGAGAGGCGGCCGGAGGAGGCCGCCGGGACAAGGGAGTCATGCGATGTCGCGGTACCTGATCTCGTTCGATGACGGCGCGATGGATCACATCCCGGATGAGGACGCGCCCGCCGTGGGCAAGGCCGCGCACGCGGTGGTTCAGGAGGCTCAGGACGCTGGCGTGTGGGTTTTCGGCGGCGGACTGAGAAGCCAGCGGGCGAGCATCGTGGCCACCAGCGGCGTGGTCACCGACGGCCCGTACCCGGAGACCAAGGAGGTCATCGGCGGGTTCTCGGTCGTCGACGTGCCCTCACGCGAGGAGGCGCTGGAGTGGGCTGCCAAGATAGCCGCCGCCTGCCGCTGTGCGCAGGAGGTACGGGAGATCATGCCCGACCCGGCCGTCTGATCAGGGGCCCGGTAGCCACGACCGGCGGTGCCCGCCAGGACAGGAACGCCGTTCCAGCGGTGCTGGCGGCCAGTCAGGTCCCGGTGGCCAGCAGGACGTTCCGGACGGGCGGCCACACACCCCGCGAGATCCTGGCGTCGGCCGCCTGAGGCTACCCGGCGGCCGGGTCGTAATAGTGCGCGTACTGCCAGGTGCCCGCCTTCACCAGCGCCTCATCGGTCACCGGGCCGAACCGCGCGGGTGACAGCGGGCTCAGGTCGATCCGCTCGCGCTGGCCGCTGATCCACGCTGCCAGCGCCTCGCCGATGGCCGGCGAGGAGGAGAAGCCTGACCCGTTGCAGCCGCTCGCGACCCACAGCCCGGGCACGTCCGGCACCGGCCCGGTGACGAACCGGCCGTCCGGCGACATGGTGAACAGGCCGCCGCGGTGCTCTGCGACGGGCCCGGCCGAAGCCGGGGCCTCGGCCGCGATCTGTGCCGTCATGGCCTGCAGGACGCTGAGATCGAGTGGCACGTCGTCAGTGCTGAAGCCCGGCGGCTGCGCTCGCGGATCCACCGGCAGGGGCGCGGCCTCGAACCCGCCCGCCATCAGCCCGCCGCGCGCGGGCCGCAGGTACACGGCTGCGTCGACGACCCTGACGATCGGGTCGGCCGGGTCGACGTCAGCCGACGGCGCGGTAATCAGAAGCTGATGGCGGACCGGCGCGAGTGCCACCTCCCCGCCGGCCAGCCCGGCGACCTGCCGGGTCCAGGCACCGGCCGCATCGACCACTGCCCTGGCGGAGATGGAGCGCTTCGCGGTCTCGACCCCGGCGACCCGGCCGCCGGAGATGATGACACCGGTGACCGCCTCGGACTCGAGTACCTCGACGCCCCGCAGGCGCGCTGCCGCCAGGTACGCCCGGATCAGGCTCGCCGGCTCCTCGATATAGACATCCTCCGGGCACCACAGCGCCAGCTCGGTGCTGGCATCGTCGTCGTGGTAGTAGGACACCGCCGAAGCCGGCTGACCGGGCGCGGCCTCGCGCACGTCGGCGCCCCAGCCCGCCGACTGGCGCGCCTCGCTCCGCAGGTACGCGGCGTGCTCCGGTGTCCGCGCCACCAGGAAGCTGCCCGCGCGGGCCACCGCGAGTCCGACGCCGGCCCAGTCGGCGAACGTCAGCGCCAGCTCGATGCTGCGCCGGGCCAGCCGGGTGCGCAGCTCATCCGCCTGGACGGACTTGAACAGCCCGGCCGCCCTGCCCGAGGCCTGCGAGCCCGCCGCGTAGCGGTCCACGACGATGACCGACTGCCCGAGCAGCGCGGCATGCAGAGCCGTGCTCAGCCCGAGCGCGCCGGCCCCGATGACCACGAGGTCCGCGTTCATCGCATCCATCACGCCAGTGTGCCGCCGCCCGGCTAGTTGGCAGAGTCCTGCGTCATCCAGACAGTGCCGTCACTCCCCCGGTAAACGGCAATGCCGATGGAGGTGAAGCTCGGGCTGAGCAGGTTCAGCCGGTGGCCGTCGTCGGGCGGCTTCTCGTTGAGCATGTCCTGCGTGAGCGCGGTCGCCATCGAGGCGATGGCGGCCGTGGTGTCGGCGACGGGGCCGCCCTCGCCGATGTTCTCCCCGGCGGCGGTCCAGCGCACCCCGGCCGCTGTCTCCCGCGCGCCGAGCGCGGGCTCGCCCGGGCACTGATGCGACAGGCCGCAGCCGTCGGCCATCAGCAGGTTGTGCTGGCCGGAGCTCGTCTGCAGTCCGGCCAGGATCGTGTAGGCGGGCAGGCCGGCACTGGCGCGGGCCTGGTTGATCAGAGCCAGTACGCTCGCGGCGGCACTGCTGACGCCCGTCCCGGTCGCCGGGGCCGATGCTGACGGCGCGGCAGCCGGCGATGCTGGCGCCGGGGCAGGCGTCCTGCTGCCGGCTGGCCGGGGCGGCACGGACTTTCCCGGCGGCGACGGTGCCGGGCTGCTCGCCGCCGGCGTGGCGGTCCGGCCGGCCGGGCTCGTCGCCGTCCGGCCGGAGGCAGCGGCCGCGCGGGCGGCGGTCACGGCGGGGGCAGACCCCGGGCCGGCGAGATAGTACGCACCGAGTCCGATGGCCGCGATGGCGGCGCCCCCGGCGACTCCGAGCAGCGGCCGGCGTCTGCTGTGCGCCTGAACCCGGTGTCTCGGCACGCGCAGCACACTAGCCCGGCCGGGAGACTTCTGCGCCGAAACGCGCCGTTGTGGCCGTTACCTGGCCCTCGCCGGCCGGGCGCCGGAGGCGAGGCCAGCCTGGCGGTCAGGCATGATGGGCCGTGGCCCGGTACCGGGCGCGCTTCGATGAGGAAGGCAGCCATGGCAGAAGCTGTGCCGTTCGCAATCGGCGCTGACGTCACCGCCACGGACGGACCGTGCGGTCACATCTCCCGCGTTGTCGTGGATCCGCTGGCCAGGTCCGTCACGCACCTGGTGGTGGATCCGGTGCACTGGGAGGGCCTAGGCAGGCTCGTACCGCTCAGCCTCGTCGACGCCGCAGGGGAAGGGATCCGGCTGCGCTGCACGCAGTCAGAGTTCCAGCAGCTCGACCCCGCGGAGGAGACCGAGTTCATTGCCGGCGGCGGCAGCTACGGCCCGTACGGCGGCGGCGAGATACTCACGTGGCCCTACTACGGTCTCGGCGGCATGGGCGCGGCCGGAGGAGCGGCCGTCCCGCCCGCCATCACCTACGACACGGTGCCGGCCGGCGAGGTCGAGGTCCGCCGCGGCGATCACGTGCATGCCGCCGACGGCAGCATCGGGCACGTCCAGGGTCTCGTCATCGACCGGGGCAGCGCGCATGTGACGCACGTGCTGCTGAGAGAAGGGCACCTGTGGGGCCGAAAGGAAGTCGCCATCCCGATCTCGGCCGTGACCGCGGTCGAGGCTGATGGCATCCGGCTTAGCCTGACCAAGCAGGAGGTCGGCGACCTGCCGCCGGTCGACATCGACCACCTCAGCTGACGGCCGCCGCTACAGCCGCGCGTCGGTCGCGGGGTCGGCGTTCCCGCCGAAGTACTGGTCAAGTACCTGGCTGAACACCGGCGCAGCGGGGTCGGCGCGCGCGAACAGCGTGACCGACGACCGCAGCTTCTGCGCGTCGATACTGCCGAGTATCTGCTCCGCGCTGCGGCCCTGCACGGCGCAGAAGATCCCGGCGCACTCGGCCAGCCGCGGCCCGAGCACCGGGTGCGCCAGGTAGGCGCGAGCCTCGTCCAGTGAGCTGATCGCGTACCGCCGGGCCGTGGGGCTGGAGCCGAGGCCCGCGATCTGCGGGAACACGAACCACATCCAGTGGCTGGACTTGCGGCCCGAGCGCAGCTCGGCCACTGCCCGCGGGTAAGTCCCGCCGGCGTCCTGCGCGGTCACGAACCGCTCCAGGTCGTAAGGATCGGCCGTAGTCATCGCCCTCCGGCTCCTCGCCCGGTCAGGCGCCCGTGGCACCCGTGCCGATGGCCTCGGCGCAGGCCTCGCTGATCGCGGAGCGAAGCATCAGGCTGCCGGCCCGGTCGGTGCGCACCTCGGCCAGGCGCAGGCCCGCGCCGGTCAGCGCGCCTGCCAGGTCGGCCGCGCCCTCAAGCAGCGTGTACTTCAGGCCGGCCGCCGCGGCCAGCGCCGCGAAGTCGGTGCCATGCGGTGTCCCGAAGACGCGCTCGAACGAGTCGGTGAACGCAGCCGGCTCCAGTGCCGAGAAGATCCCGCCGCCGTCGTTGTTGACGACGATCAGGCACAGGTCAGGGCGCGCGTCGGCGGCGCTGAACATGAGCCCGGTCGCGTCGTGCAGCGCTGCGAGGTCGCCGAGCACTGCGGCGGCGGGGCCGCCGCCGGCCGCCTGGTGCGCCAGCGCCGCGCCAATCGCCGCCGACACCTGGCCGTCGATTCCGCTCGTTCCGCGGTTCGCCAGCACGCGGACGTCGGCGCGCGAAGTCATATGCCGGTCCAGATCCCTGGCCGGCATGCTCGCGGCGACCCACAGCAGGCCGCCGGCCGGCAGCGCGGCCGCGACCTCGCGCGCCGTGAGCGGCTCGCTGAGGCTGCCGTCCGCGGCGAGCACCTTGTCCGCGGCCGTCCGGGCCGCGGCATCGGCCGCGCGCCACGACCGCAGCCAGCCGGACTCGCCGGCTCCCGCCGGGGCGCCGCGCAGTACCACCCGCGCGGCCACGTCGGTCGCTGAGCGGGCCGGATCGGACCAGCGGCGCGGCCCCTGGGTCAGGACGACATGCCGCTGCCCGGTGCCGGTGCCGCGCAGCAGTGCCTGCTGACCGCGGGTCAGGCCGGGCCGCCCGGCGGAGACGATGACATCGGGCCGGTGCGCGCCGGTGAACGCGGCCGAGTCGAGCAGGTACTGATAGCTGCCCAGCGCCGCGGAGCCCCGGCGGGCGCCGGACGACGGCTCGGCCAGCAGCGGCCAGCCGGCCTGCTCGGCGAGCCGCATCGCGGCGTCCGGGTCGGCGGTGCCATCGCCGGCGACCACCAGCCCGCGCTCAGTCCAGTCCAGGCTGACCGCGGGAACGCCCTGGCCGGACTGACTCGCATCCCCCTGGCCGCTGAACCGCGTCCAGGCGGAGCCGTCCGGCCGCCCGTCGAGCGGCTCGCACCAGTCGGCGTCACCAGCCGCTCCCGCGTCGGCCAGGCCAGGCACCAGCGGGTCTCGCAACGGCAGATTCAGGTGGACGGGACCGGCCCCGGAGGCCTCGTTCCCGCCCGAAATAAACCAGGCACGGCAGGCCAGCGAACGCCAGTACGCCGCCTGCCCCGGCCGGTTCTCTGGCGCGCCAGTCTCGCAGAACCAGCGGACGGCATCGCCGTAGAGCTTGAGCTGGTCGATCGTCTGGTTCGCGCCGGTCCCGCGCAGTTCGGGCGGCCGGTCCGCGGTGAGCACCAGCAGCGGCACGCCCGCCTCGCCGGCCTCGATGACGGCCGCGTGGAAATGCGCGGCCGCCGTGCCCGAGGTGCAGACGACCGCGACCGGGCGCCCGCTCGCCTTGGCCAGGCCGAGCGCGAGGAACGACGCTGACCGCTCATCGATCCTGACATGCAGGCGCAGCGGTGAGCCGGGCCGCGCGGCGGCGGCGTGCAGCGCCATGGCCAGCGGCGCGCTGCGCGAGCCGGGCGCGACGACTGCCTCGCGCAGGCCGCAGCGCACGAGCTCGTCCACCAGCACGGTGGCCAGCGCGGTCGACGGGTTCACGGGCGCCCGGGCAGGAACTGCGCGGCCGCGAGCAGCCGTTCCCGCCAGTCGGCCGGATCCACTTCGTACCTGGCGAGCGCAGCGTCGTCCACGATCGCGGGCCGGACCGGCAGCTGCCCGTCCTTCTCGGCCAGCGGGTCGGCGGTGACGTCCCCGGCCAGCAGGCTCATCGTGGCCAGCCCGCACGCGTACGGCAGGTCGGGCAGCGCGGCTGCCAGCGCGACGCCTGCCGCGAGCCCCACCGAGGTGTCCACGGCGCTGGACACCACGACCGGCAGCCCGCACGCGTCCGCGATCTCCAGGGCCGGCCGGACGCCGCCGAGCGGCTGGGCTTTCAGCACGACGATGTCCGCGGCACCGGCCGCGCGCACCTTCATCGGGTCGTCGGCGCGGCGGATCGACTCATCCGCCGCGAGCGGCACTTCAACCCGGCGGCGGAGCTCGGCGAGCTCGTCCAGGGTCGCGCAGGGCTGCTCGGCGTATTCCAGCCCGAAGGCCGACAGCCGCGTGAGCATGCGCGCAGCCTCGTCCACGCTCCAGCCGGCGTTCGCGTCGACGCGGACCTTGCCATCCGGCCCGATGGCGTCCCGGACGGCCTCCAGCCGGGCGATGTCGGCGGAGCCGGGCTGGCCGCGCTCGGCGACCTTGACCTTCGCGGTGCGGCAGCCGGAGCCGGACACGATCTGATGCGCCTGCTCCGGGCCGACGGCCGGCACGGTCACGTTCACCGGGATGCTGTCCCTGACCGGATCGGGCCAGCCGTGAGCAGCAGCCTCGAGAGCGCAGGCCAGCCAGCGGGCGCACTCGCGCGGGCCGTACTCGGGGAACGGGGAGAACTCCCCCCACCCGGCCGGTCCCCGCAGCAGCGCGCCCCGGCGGACCGTCGTGCCGCGGAACTTCACCGGCATCGGGATCGCGAACGCGCGCAGGGTCGGCAGCAGCTCGGCGACAAGGTCCGCAGCGGCCGCCCAGGCGCCGGCCGTGGCGCTGGCCGTGGCGGGCACCGGCGCGGTACCGGCCGGGCGCGCGCTGGTCACGGCCGCCGCGGGAATTTCGTGAAGTCCGGGGTGCGCTTGTTCACGTAGGCGTCGCGGCCTTCCTGCGCTTCCTCGCTCATGTAGTAGATCATCGTCGCGTCGCCGGCGAACTGCTGCATGCCGGCCGCGCCGTCGGTGACCGCGTTCAGCGCGCCCTTCAGCATGCGCAGCGCGATCGGCGACTTGGACAGCATCTCCCTGGCCCAGCTGACGGTCTCCTCCTCCAGCCGGTCCAGCGGGACCACGGTGTTGACCAGGCCCATCTGCAGTGCCTCGGCCGCGCTGTACTGCCGGCACAGGTACCAGATCTCGCGCGCCTTCTTCAGCCCGACGGTCGCGGCCAGCAGTGACGAGCCGTAGCCGGCGTCGAACGAGCCGACCTTGGGGCCGGTCTGGCCGAAGATCGCGTTGTCGGCGGCGATCGTCAGGTCGCAGCACACGTGCAGCACGTGGCCGCCGCCGATGGCGTAGCCGGCCACCATCGCGATCACCGGCTTGGGCGTGCGCCGGATCTGGACCTGCAGGTCCAGGACGTTGAGCCGGGCGACACCGTGCGGGTCGACGTAGCCGGCGTCACCGCGGATGCGCTGGTCGCCGCCGGAGCAGAACGCCTTGTCGCCCTCGCCGGTCAGGATGATGACGCCGATCTCGGAGTCGTCCCTGGCGACGCTGAACGCGTGCTGCAGCTCGAACAGCGTCGTCGGCCGGAACGCGTTGCGCACCTCGGGCCGGTTGATGGTGATCTTGGCGATGCCCTCGGCGGTCTCGTACCGGATGTCGGTGTACTCCTGGCCGTCCGCCGGTCCCGATGCCTTCCAGTCGACCACGAGTCGCCCTCCTGCTGTTGCCCTGATCTGCCCGATTAACCTTACGACCGTGACCTCAAGGCCCCTGCACGCGGTCCAGTTCCCGCCGTCGGCCGGCGAGCGCATGCTGTCGGCGCTCGCCGCCGCGCTGGACGGATCCGGTCCGGCCATCCTGCCGCTGGATCCAGACCTGCCCGAGGCCGCGCTCGCCCGGGCGCTCGCGGCGTTCGCGCCGGACGCGATCGAGACCACGGCCGGGACGCGCGCGCTGCCGCCCCGGCCGCCCGGCCCTCAGGGCAGGGGATCTCCGGGAGCGGGCTCTCCGGGCTGGGGCTCTTCTGAAACGGGGTCTCCGGTTGTGCTCGCGGATGACACTGCCGTGGTGATCGCCACGTCCGGCTCGACCGGCATGCCGAAGGGCGTGCAGCTCAGTGCCGCGGCGCTGACCGCGTCGGCCGCGGCGTCCCTCCGGCGGATCGGAGCCGGACCCGGCGACCGGTGGCTGTGCTGCCTGCCGACGTTCCATATCTCCGGCATCGGGGTCCTGGTCCGGTCGATGCTGACCGGCACGGAGCCGGTTCTGGCGGCCTCGGCGAGCCCGGCCGTGCTGGCCGCCAGCGGCTGCGCGCACGTCTCGCTGGTGCCGACGCAGCTGCGGCGCCTGCTCGATGCTGGCTGCGGTCCCGGCGTGGTCCAGACCGTGCTGCTGGGCGGCGCCGCGGCCGCCGGCGGCCTGCTGGCCGAGGCGCGCGCCGGCGGCTGGCGGGTGATCACGACCTACGGCATGAGCGAGACGTGCGGCGGGTGCGTGTACGACGGTGTCCCGCTCGACGGCGTCCGGGTCCGGCTCGGTCCGGAATCCGGGCAGGACGCCGGCGATGACCTCGGCCAGGACGCCGGGCGGATCGAGATCGGCGGCCCGGTGCTGTTCACTGGCTACCTGGGCCAGCCTGACCTGACGGCGGCCGTGCTGCGCGACGGCTGGTTCGCGACCTCTGACCTCGGCCACTGGCAGGCCGATGGCCGCCTGGAGGTCCGCGGGCGGGCAGACGACGTCATCAACACCGGCGGGGAGAAGGTCGTCCCCGGCGAGGTCGAGGCAGTGCTGGGAACGTGCCGGGGCGTTGCGGACGTTGTAGTAGTCGGGCTGCCGGACCCGGACTGGGGCGAGGCAGTCACGGCTTTCGTGGTGGCGGCTGATCCTGCGGCGCCGCCAGAACTTGATCAGCTGAGGTCCGATGTACGCGCGGCGATCTCTGCCTATGCGGCACCCAGGAGGCTGGTGTTTGTGCCAGAATTCCCGCTACTGCCGTCCGGAAAGCCGGACAGGGCGGCTTTGCGGCGAATTGGAGCTGAGCGGGCCTGAGGAGCCAGATAGGGCCTGCGAGCAGGCGCGGAGCAACCACGCGGGAACATTTAGCCGCCTCGTGCGTTACAAGATAGTGCCCGCGGTGCTCACTGCCAAGTCCGCCGGGGGTCCCCGCCACACAACTGACGAGCGCGCCTACTGCAGGCGCGGCAACCAGCGCATGCCCGTTATGCGCCCACAGGGAGGTGTCTCATGCCGAGGACAGCGACGGTACTTGCTGCCCGCGAGGATGAGGAAACCACGACCCACGTGGACGAGCTGATCCAGCGCGGCCGCGGCCAGGGCTATCTGTCCCTGCCTGAACTTCGCGATGCCTTTGACCAGGCGCGTGTGTCCCCGACGGAGGCCCGTTCCATCATCCGCGAGCTCACGGAGGCGGGTGTGGTGCTCGGTAACGAGCCCGCCGATTCGGCCGAGGCCGCTGCAGCGGGCGCGGCAGCGCCTGCTGCTGGCGCAGCGGCCGCCGAGCTGGCCGACCTGGCGGAGACTCCGGTCGCCACGGCGCCGCGCGTGCCGGACGCCGGGCCGAGCGCGCCCGAGACCGACCTGGACGACCAGACCTCGGTGATGGGTGACTCGGTTCACACCTACCTGAAGTCGATCGGCCGTCGCCAGCTGCTGACCGCCGAGCAGGAGGTCGACCTCGCAAAGCGGATCGAGGCGGGCCTGTTCGCCGAGTACAAGCTGGAGACCGAGCGACGGCTGTCCAAGCAGCTGCGCGCTGACCTGGAGGCGGTGGCCCAGGACGGCCGGCTGGCCAAGGCGCACATGCTCGAGGCGAACCTGCGGCTCGTGGTCTCGGTCGCCAAGAAGTACTCCGACCGCGGCCTGTCCCTGCTGGACGTCGTCCAGGAAGGCAACCTCGGCCTGATCCGGGCAGTCGAGAAGTTCGACTACACCAAGGGCTACAAGTTCTCCACCTACGCGATGTGGTGGATCCGGCAGGCGATCCAGCGCGGTTTTGCCGACTCGGCCCGCACCATCAGGCTGCCGGTGCACGTGCTGGAGATGCTGAGCAAGCTCAGCCGGGTCGAGCGGGACATGCACCAGCGGCTCGGCCGGGAGCCCACCCCGGAAGAGCTGGCCGTCGAGCTTGACCGCACGCCGGACCAGATCGAGGAGCTGCTGCGCACCAGCCGGCAGCCGATCAGCCTGGACTCGACCATCGGCGAGGACGGCGAGACCAGCATCGGTGACCTGATCGAGGACGTGGACGCGCCCGAGGCAGGCGAGCTTGTCGACCGTCAGCTGATGGCCGACCAGCTGCGGAACGCGCTCAGCGCGCTCACGCCGCGCGAGGCGACGATCATGTCGATGCGGTTCGGGCTGTACGACGGCAACCCGCACACGCTCGACGAGATCGGCAAGGCGCTCGGGCTGACCAGGGAGCGGATCCGCCAGCTGGAGAAGCAGTCGCTCTCCAAGCTGCGGCACCCGAGCCGGGCGCAGCCCCTGCTCGACTACGCCAGCTGACGCCGGCGCGGAGCCGCCGCGACGGCACATGACCTGCCCGCTGCTTTGCGGGCAATCCGGCCAGTGAGACCGGGCCCGACCCCCCGCCGGTCCCGGTCTCACTGCATTTCAGGTGGCACTGCATGTCAGGTGGCACTGCATGTCAGGTGGCACTGCACGTCAGGTGCCGCATACCGGGCATATGCTCGCGGCGCGGCCGCGCGGTGCGCCATCATGGCGCCATGCAGCAGATGCGGATGGCCTCGCCGGCTGACTACGACGCGATCGCGCCGGTGATCGACAACTGGTGGGGCAGGCCGATCCTCGGCTCGCTGCCCAGGCTGTTTGTCGATCTCTTCTACCGCACCAGCCTGGTGATCGACGGCCCGGACGGTCCGGAGGCGTTCCTGATCGGGGCCCTGTCCCCCTCGGACGCCCGCGAGGCCTACATCCATTTCGTCGGCGTCGCGCCGCAGGGCCGCCGTCGCGGCTACGGCCGGCTGCTGTACGAGGAGTTCTTCCGGCTTGCCCGCGCACACGGGCGCAGCCGCGTGTCGGCGATCACGGCGCCGGTCAACCGCCGCTCGGCGGACTTCCACCGGGCCATGGGCTTCACCGTGACCGGGCCGGTGCCGGACTACAACGGGCCCGGCCACGACATGCTGGTCTTCGACCGCGCGCTGTAGCGCGGTCGGCTCAGAAGCTGTGCCTGGTGTGGGCGAAGGTGCCCTTCGCGAACGCCAGCACCTTGGCCGGCCGAACGGCGTATACGAGCGCTTCGTGGCCGTCCGCGTGGAAGCAGCCGTCGGCTGCCTCGAACTGCCAGCGGCCGTCCCATTTGGCGGCCCAGGCCCGCGCTAGCTGCTGCAGCCGGGCCTCGCCGGTCACCCGGCGGGCGTAGCCCTCGACGACGACATCGACGCCGTCGTCCCAGCCGTTGCAGCCGGTGGTGAGCACGACGTGCGGGTTCGCGGTGAGATTGACGGCCTTCTGCTCGGCGGCGCCGGTGCTGAAATGGAGCGCGCCGTCGAGCCAGACGGCGACGACGGGCGTGACGTGCGGGCGCCCGTCGGGTCGGACAGTAGAGATCCAGAACAGCTCCGCCTGCTCGATGATCCGCAGCGTCTCGCTCCATTCCGAGACGGCGGAGTCGGGCTGGCTGTAACGGGGATCGATCTGTGTCACCGGCGTCGTCATCGAGTACCTCCCTCTGCCTGCATGCTGCCCGCTCGCAGGCTGCCCAGACGTCTGACCCCGCGCTGCATTATCCGCCGGGCGAGGTAGCCGCGCGAGATTCGCTGCAGCGCCGGCACCCGGATCGTCTCGCCGGCCCGCCGCCCGCTGATCTGCGCTGCCAGCCCGGCCGGGACGCCGAAGCCGGCCAGCCTGCTGATGGCCTGCGACTTGGTAATGAGCGTGCCGCCGGTCAGCACAGCCTCTGCCCGCGGCAGGGTGACCAGGCCGAAGTCGACCCAGCTGTCGGACAGCCAGATCCGGCGCCTGCGGGCCATCCGGCGCCAGTAGCCGGTGATCTCCGCGTGCACGGCGGCCTGCACCTCTCCCGTCGACGGCGCCGTGATGCCGGGCGGCGGCCACGGTCCGTGCAGGGAGAGCCCGTCCCGCAGCTCGGCCCTGGTGAGCACCTTGAGCTGCCACTGCGTCATCCGGGTGCCGTACCAGTAGGTTCGCAGTGCCTCCGGATCGCCCGCGCCGTGGGCGGGCACGTACAGGCAGTGCAGCCGGCCAGCCGGGTCATCAGCTGCCGCCAGAGCCGCGTGCAGGCGGCCGAGATCCCTGACGGCGATCTCGTCCGCGTCCTGCGCCAGCATCGCGATCACGTCGATGTCGCTGCGGGCCGGGCTGAAGTCGCCGGTGGTCAGCGACCCGTAGAGGTACAGCCCGACAAGGCCGCCGCGCGCGACCAGCCTGCCCTGCAGGCCGGTCAGCAGCCGGTCGACGTCAGGAGGAAGGTCCATCGCGATCCTCCGCTCGGCACCGCCGCGATCAGGGTTCCTGCCGGGCCGACTCCCTGATGAGGTCGAGTACGTCGCCCTGCGCCATCGGCGCATTGCGGCGGAGACTGCCGGTGAGTAGCCCGCCGTCGACGGCGATGGCCTGGCCGGTCACGAACTCGGAGGCATCGCTGCCCAGCCACAGGACGGCCTCGGCAATGTCGGCTGGCTGCCCGACGCGGCGGATCGGCGCGGCGTCGCTGAGCGCGGCCGTCATGAACGCGATGGTGCGCTGCGCTTCGTCGCCGTCCAGCCCGGCGGCGCGACCGAAGATGGAGGTAGCGATGGCACCCGGGCATACCGCGTTGACCCGGACGCCGTCCTCGCCAAGCTCGTTCGCCGCGGTCGTCGTCAGGTGCGTGATCGCCGCTTTCGCTGCGCTGTAGTCGTGGCCGGCCATGTTGGAGCGGCGGGCGGCCACGCTCGAGGTGTTGATGATGCTGCCGTGCCCCTGCTCGCGCATAACCCGGCCGGCCGCGCGGATCCCGAGGAAGACGCCCCGCAGATGCACGGCGAGGGTCCGGTCCCACGACTCGACGGTGATATCGAGGATGCTGCCGGTAGAGCCGGGCACCCCCGCGTTGTTGAACATGATGTCCAGGCCGCCGAAGGTGTCAAGCGAGGCCTGCACTGCGCGGTCGACGTCGCTTTCGCGGGAGACGTCGGCCGCTACGAATCTGGTGCGCTCCCCCAGGTCGGCCGCCAGCCGCTCGCCCCTGCGCTCGTCCACGTCGGCAAGGACGACTGTCGCCCCCTCGGCCGCGAACAGGCGGGCTGTCCCCTCCCCGATCCCGCTCGCGGCCCCGGTGATCACCGCTCGCTTGCCGTCCAGCCTGCCCATGGTCTTCGCCCGCCTGTCGTCGCCCGGCCAGCTTGCTGCTGCCAGGGCAAAACCTGCCATTTGACGCTGAGCAGGTCAACCCGGGGTGAGCGCGAGCGGCCTACGGCTGCCGGGACAGCCGCAGCTTGGTGAGCAGCCGTCGGCGCAGGCGCTGGGCCAGAACCCTGGCCATGGTCCGGGCGTCGACGTCCCCGAGCTTGTCGGCGGCGTCCTGCATCGCAACGCCGCCCGCAACCAGGGCCCCGAGAACGGCATGGACAGCGGCCTCGGCCGGGAGCAGGCTCTCCGCCGGGCCTGCCTCAGGTGCCGGCGCACGCCGCGGCGCTGAGGCCGACGTCGCCGGGGCCAGATACACCGGGGTCGCAGCCATCGGCGAAGCGGACACGCCGGCTTCCCCCGGCAGCGGCTCGCCCGCGGCTCCGGTCGTCACAAGCGCGACCCTGGCATGCGTGCCCGCGGCCGGCTGGGACGGGATCGCCAGATAGGCGCGGACCGCGCCCGCTGCCGCCTCGCGGGCCGGGTCCGCCGGGTTCTGCCCGAGAGTGGAGAGATCACCGACGACCCGGACGCCAAGAGCCCTGATGTTGGCAGCCATCTCGGCACCGATATCGGCGGCCCGTTCCAGCGCCCAGGCCGGAGTGACGATCCTCGGCTCGTCGGGAGCAGGCTGGCGGCCGGTCTTCATCTGGAAGATCGCGCCGTACCGCATGAACCGGGGATAGCTGCTGTCCGGCCAGCCACGGCGCTTGAACTCCTGGTTCAGCATGCGGACGACCTCGGTCTCGGCAAAGGTCAGCGAGCGGTTCGCCGCGTCGGCCGCCGGCTCGAGGAAGCCGTGCGGCAGGCCGAGCATCGACTCGAACACGCGCAGCAGCATGAGCGGGTCCGACTCGTCCACGACGACGACGGTGAGATTCCCGGCTCCGGCTGCCGACGCCCACCGGTCGATCAGGTCATCGTGGCGGTGCCGGCGCCAGAATCCGGGCGTCGGCGTCCGCGGCGGATGCCTGAGGATCCCGGCGAGCCACTCGTCGTAGGACAGCCGGAACCCGTTCTGCACGTACTGCTGCCACTGCGAGGGCAGAATCCGGGACAGGGGCCGCAGCGTGGTGACGACATGAACCTGCTCGCCGCCGAGATCAGCGATCACGCGGCTGGCGGTCGCGTCGCTCGCCTCGGCAAAGAACTCGCTGCTGATGACCACGCGCTTGTCAGCGGCGGCACTGACCGCCCGGACCAGCAGATCCCAGTGCGCGATATCGGGCTTGGGCTCGCCGAGCAGTGCCGGCTGACCGGTGATAGCCAGGATCGGCCACAGCGTCTGCCTGCCCCGGCCGGGGTAGACGACGCCATGGGTGGCCAGGCGCTCGCGCGCGAGGTGCAAGGCGCCCTGGATGGCAGATGTTCCGGTCTTGTGCGGGCCGATGTGCAGCAGGCGCGTACCGCCCTGCAGCAGGAGATCGTCCGCGGCCATCGAAATCCCCCATTTCCCACTGTGCCGGCCGACCGGCCGGCTGGGCCACCCACGGCGCCCTGACCGAGGAGTATAGGTAATGGGAGAGCAACGGAAGAGCAAACTCAGGGTTATCTCAGGAAGTCCGCAGGGCCATTTGCGGAGCTCCCAGACGGTTCCGGGCCGAATCTCCCCGGCGAGCCGGGCCGGTCAGAAGCCGGGGTCGCGAGCGCGCAGCCAGTCCAGGGCGACATCGGCCTGAGCCCGCTGGAAACGCCGCAGGGTGGGCAGCGCAGGCGGATCCGGCTGACGGCCCGCGAAGGTCCACATTCCGGCCAGCGCTGCGACCACGGCCGTCACCTTCTGCGGGTCCGCGCCCCGCGCGACCGGGTGCGCGGCGAACACGGCTTCCGGATCCGGGCCGCCCTGCATGGCCACGCTCGGCAGCAGCCCGGCCAGGTCGAACCACGGCTGCGCGAGGCAGGCCCACGGCCAGTCGACGAAGACTACCCGGTCCCGGGTCAGCAGGAGGTTGTCCGCCCGGACGTCGGCGTGAGCGAGCGAGGGTCCGCTGACGGCGGCGGGCCACTGCGTCTCGAGCGCGGCTAGCTCCTCCAGGTGCACGCGGGCCCAGGGGCTGAGGCTGTCCCGGTCGGATGCGCCCGACCGGGCGGCGGCCGCAAGCTGCTGCCAGCCTGATCCCAGGTTCTTGAACCGGCCAGCAGCTGGCGGTGCATCGATCGGCGCAGGCGTCAGCGCGGCCGCAAGGTCCGCCAGCGCATCCAGAACCCTGGCCAGCTCCGCCGCGCGCCACGGCTGGACGGGCATGCGGCCGTCGACGTCCTCGAACAGCAGGATGACCCAGCCGCCGTCGTCGATCACTCCGAGAAGCCTGGCTGCCGGCGTCCCGGCAGGCAGGGCCGCCGCAATCCTGGCCTCCGCCCGGTGGATGTCTGGCGATTCCGGATTGAGGTCGCCGACCGCCTTGATGAAGGCGCGCCGCCCGTCCTCAAGGACCACGCGCGCGGCGACGCCGGGCGAGAAGCCGCCCGGCTGGTTGACCGCGCTGATCACCCGGCCGCCCAGGATCTGCTCGGCGCCAGCGCGCAGGCCCGCGGGAACGTCAGTCCAGGGCAGCCGCCGTCCCGCCGCCGGGGGCGGCGCGGCCTGCGCGAGCCGGGCCTGATCTGTCATGCGGTCATGATCGCGACAGCACGCGGCTGCGGGCAACCAGGTTTCCGCGCGGCAGCCCGCCGCGCAGGTTTCCGCCAGGCCGACGCGGTGCCGCAGCTATCCGCCAGGCCGCCAGCCGCCGGAGATGCGCCGCCGGCCGGCGCCGCTACAGCGCAGTGAGGATGCGCGGGCCGTTCGCGGTGATGGCGACCGTGTGCTCGACGTGCGCGGCGCGGCTGCCGTCGCCGCTGCGCAGGGTCCAGCCGTCCGCGTCGACGCGGTAGCTGTCCTTGCCTCCCGCCATGAACCATGGCTCGATGGCGATGACGAGGCCGGCCTCCAGCCGCATGCCGCGGCCTGCCCTGCCGTCGTTGGGTACCGACGGCGACTCGTGCATGGTGTGGCCGACGCCGTGGCCGCCGAAGTCGGTGTGCAGCCCGAAGCGAGCCTTCCGGGCGAGCGCGCCGATCGCCGCGGAGACATCGCCGAGCCGGCCGCCGGGCACCGCGGCGGCGATGCCCGCGGCCAGTGCCCGCTCGGCCGCGTCGATTAGCCTGAGGTCATCCGGCCGGGGCGTCCCGACGGTGAGCGAGATCGCCGCGTCGCCGGTCCACCCGTTGAGCGTCGCTCCGAAGTCGATGCTCAGCAGATCCCCGTCGGCCAGGCGGTAGCCGGTAGGGATGCCGTGCAGGGCCGCGTCGTTGACGGACGAGCAGATCACGGCCGGGAACGGAGTGTGCGCGAAACTCGGCTGATAATGCAGGAACGGCGATGTCGCGCCGTGCTCCGCCAGCACGGACCTGGCAACCTCGTCGAGTTCGATCAGGCTGACGCCGACGCCGGCGCTCTTGCGCATCTCCGCCAGCGCGGTCGCCACGACCCGGCCCGCGGCCCGCATCGCCTCGATCTCGGCTGGTGACTTGAGCTCTACCACGGGTACATGGTGTCAGCCCGGGCGCTCGCGGCGCCGGCAGGCTCCGTCGCGACCCCTATTCGGCCCGCGTCGCGCCGGGCGGCGTGAAGATATACGGCGTGGTACTCGCCACCGGCTCGAACCCGAGGCGCTGCAGGATCGGCCGGCTGGTCGGCAGCGCGTCAACCTGCAGGTAGCGGTAACCGCGCTGCGCAGCCAGGCCCGCCCGGTAGGCCACCAGCGCCCGGAAGATGCCCTGGCCGCGCCAGGCCGGGATGGTCCCGCCGCCCCACAGCCCGGCGAAATCCGTGCCGGGGATGAACTCGATCCTCGCGGCGCTGACCGGCTCGCCGCCCGCCATGGCCACGACCATCTCCAGCGTCTCCGGGGCCTCGCGGAACTGCGTCAGGAGCCGCTCCCCCAGCTCGGAGGACGGATGGTCGGTGAAGGCGAGGTCATGCACGGCCATCATCGTCCCGATGCCCGCCTCGTCGGCCACCGGAACCAGCCGGACACCGTCCGGCAGCACGACGCGCGAGTCGATCGACGCGGTCTCCGCGACCAGCATCAGCTCCTCGTCATCGGGCTCGAATCCGGCCGCGAGCAGCCGGGCCGGCAGGTCAGCTGGCTGGTCGTAGTCGTAGTACTTCCACTCGACCGCGGTGCCGCGGCGGGCGAAGTACTGCTTCTGCGCGGCGATGACCTGGTCGGCGGTCGCGCCGGTGAGCGAGGACCAGAGGATGCAGGAGGTCTGGGTACCCGGCGCGACCCAGCGCAGCACGCCGTCATCGGCCTCGACCGCGGCGCCCGGCTCGCCGGCATCGGCATTCCGCCGGATCTGGGCATCGAACGCGGCCCGCACGGCAGGGATATCCAGAGCAGTCACAGGCTGCACCTCACCATGGATGACGCCGTCCGGGCAACTGGAATCGGCCAGCACTGAATCAGAGCATCCGGGCTCGGGCCGGCACGCTTAGGCAGGCGCCGGCGGGCAAGTAACACCGCATGCTCAGATTCGGGATGGTCGTCATCGGCGCCGCTGACATGGACCGCGCCGAGCGCTTCTGGTGCGAGGCCCTGGGCTACCGCCTGCGGTACAGCCAGGACGCTGGCGACTGGCGGGAGCTCGCGCCCGCTGGCGGCGGATCCGGCACGGTCATCGGGCTTCAAAGCAGCGGCGCGGAGCCGCAGCACGACCCGCGGCTGCACGTCGACCTGGAGGTTGACTCGGCTGCGGAGCAGCAGGCCGAGATCGTGAGGCTGACCGGCCTCGGCGCGCGGCTGGCCGACTGGGACCACTACCCTGCCGACCCCGGCTACGTCGTGCTCGACGACACTGAGGGCAACAAGTTCTGCATCGTGGACGCCAGCCACACCTCGGCGGGCGGCCAGTTCTACGACCTCGGCGGCGCCGGAGCGTAGCCGGGCAGCCGCGAGCGGCGCGCCGCCACCGCCAGCGGCGGTGGCGGTATCGACGCCGCGGGCCGGCCACCTACCCTGGAGTCCTGTAAACACCGTTAGTCCTGCAGGAGACGTGATGACCGCTGCCAGCCCGACGCCCGCGCCAGCCGAGCAGGCCGAGCAGGCGGAGCAGGCGGAGCAGGCCGAGCAGGTCACGTTCCTGATCATCGGGGCTGGCTTCTCCGGCCTCGGGGCCGCCATCAGGCTCCGTCAGGCCGGCTACACCGACCTGGTCATCCTGGAACGCGCTGACGACGTCGGCGGGACCTGGCGCGACAACACCTATCCGGGCTGCCGCTGCGACGTCCAGTCGAATCTCTACTCCTACTCCTTCGCGCCGAAGCCGGACTGGAGCGAGAGCTTCCCTTCTCAGCCGGAACTGTGGGACTACCTGCGCAGGGTCACGTCGAGGTACGGCCTGCGGCACTATCTCCGCTTCGGCCAGGAGGTTACCGACGCCCGCTGGGACGAGGCGGCAGGCCGCTGGCAGGTCACGACTACCAGGGGCAGATTCGCGGCGCGTTACCTCATCGCGGCCGTCGGCTCGCTGGTGGAGCCGTCGCTGCCCGACATCGCCGGGATCGGGACGTTCCAGGGCACGATCATGCACTCCGCCCGCTGGGACCACAGCTGGCAGGCGGCGGGCCGCCGGGTTGCCGTCGTCGGCACCGGCGCGTCGGCCATCCAGATCGTGCCGTCGATTCAGCCGGACGTCGAGCACCTGACGGTGTTCCAGCGCACTGCGCCGTTCGTGATGCCGCACACCAATCACCCGGTGAAGCCGCAGGTGAAGGCCCTGTACCGGGTCGTCCCTGCGGCCCAGCGCGCGTCCAGGACGGCCGTCTACCTGATGCGCGAGTTCCTCGCACTCGGCTTCGTCCGGTATCCCAAGATCCTTAAGCGGGCTGAGGTGGCCTGGCGCAGGCACATGGAGGGCGTGATCGCCGACCCGGAACTGCGCGTAGCGCTGACGCCGAGCTACAACCTGGGCTGCAAGCGGGTGCTCCCGTCGAACGACTACTACCCGGCAATCGCCAGGGACAACGTCAGCCTCGTCACCGAGAAGATCATCGAATTCCGCCCGGACGGCATGGTCACGGCCGACGGCGCCGAGCACGCCGTGGACACGGTGATACTCGCCACCGGCTTCCACGTCACCGACAACCCGACATTCGGCAGGGTCACCGGCAGGAGCGGCCAGACGCTCGCGGACGCGTTCGGCACCACCTATCTCGGCACCGTGGTGCCCGGCTTCCCCAACTACTTCCAGCTGACCGGCGCGAACACTGGCCTCGGTCACTCCTCGATGCTGCTGATGATCGAGAGCCAGCTGAACTTCATCGCTGACGGCATCGCCAAGGCTGAGGCGGGGGGCGGCCGCTTCGAGGTGCGCCCCGAGGTGGCCGCCGCCTACAACGCTGAGCTGCAGCGCAAGCTACCCGCTACTGTGTGGGGATCCGGCTGCTCCAGCTGGTACCTGGACAGCGAGGGCCGCAACCTCACGCTGTGGCCGGGATTCACCTTCGACTTCCGCCGCCGCACCCGTGCGTTCCGGCTGAGCGACTTCACCATCGGCTGACCGCCGCGGCCAGTACGCCGCGATGAGCAGGAGCAGCAGCGGGCCGGTGTTCGGGTCGGTCGCTGATCCGCTGGCCAGGCCGCCGAAGTTCTCGCCGATCACCCAGATCGCCACTGCGAGCACGGCCGCCAGGACCAGAACGGGCCTGGCCGCCCGCGGCACGAAGAGACCGATGGCGATCACGGCGAAAACACCCGCGAATATCAGGGCGGGAACGAGGCCTGCAGACCCGAGCAGTCCCGCCACCGAGCGGTCGACGGAGGCGAGCAGGTTCTGTCCCGGGGCCATGCCGCCGACAGCGGCGCGCAGCGCACCCGGCGCGCGCACCTGCGGCTGGAGCATCAGCGCGGCAAAGCCGCCCCAGATCAGAACCCAGAGGACCGGCGCGACCCGGCGGCCGAGCGGGCCCGACTCCGCGATCGAAACCCGCCCTTCGAAGACGCGCGTCGCCAGCTTCCGGCCGGTCACTCGGCCGGAAGCCGGCCTGTGCGGCCAGGCCAGCACTGCCAGCAGCACGTACAGCAGCGCTGCGCCCGGCGCGCCAGTCAGCGGGCTGGCCATGCCCGAGAAGAGGCCGCCGAGCGACTCCCCGAGCCACCAGACGGCCAGGCCCCAGATGATCGTCCCGGCCAGAGCGGCGCGCGTGGTGCGGCGCCAGAACAGCCCGAGCGCGAGCGCCAGCTGAACGGTGGCGAACGCCGCATTGAACACCGCGGCGTGCGCCAGGATGACCTGACCTGATCCGGTGACCGAGCTGGCAATGACGGCCGGGCTGCCCATCGCGGCCGGGTCGACGATCTTCGTGACAAATCCCCGGCCGAACATGAACGGCTGGAACTGCAGCGCGGCGTCGAGCAGCCAGATCAGCCCGAGCCCGAGCTGCAGCCAGCGGCGCGCGCCGACGGATTCGCGGTCGGCCGCCCATGCTGCCAGCCCGCCGCCCTCGGTTGCGGACCGCAGCGTGCTCTGGTCTGACGACGGAAGGAACAGGGTGGCGAACGCGACCAGCGATCCGGCGGCGACGACCCACAGGCCCGGTCCCCCGCGCAGGACGACCATGGCGTCGCTGCCTAGAGTGTGCAGGCTCTTCTCGAGCTGGAGCAGGAGCAGCCCGGCGTACCCGAGGCCGGCGAATCCGGCCAGCCCGGCGACCCAGCGGCTGACGCTGTCGCCCCGGACGAGGTGCCACAGCCCCGCGATCACCATCACGGCACCGGCGGCGGCGAGCACGCGTCCGTGCGGGCCGTCGATGCCCGGGAAGCTGATGAGCCCCGCGAACGTCGATGCCCACGGCAGCAGGCAGCCGGCGATGACCGCGGCGCCGCCGGCGATGGCGGCCAGGCCGACGGCGGAGCGCCAGCTGCGCAGGGCCGCGGCCCGCGACGGGGTACCCCCGCCCTGCGAGCTGCTGCGGACGGCTGCCGGCCGCGCCGATGTCTGTGTCATGACCTGGACTCCCTTGCCGTTATGCGTGAATCCCCCGGTTGGGCGCCTGATCCTGGCCGTTCCCCGCCGTGCCGACGGCCAGGACCAGGCAGCTTCGACGGCGCCTGTTACCTGACGGCGAAGTACAGGAACAGGTTGGTGGTGTTGTTGCCGGTGACGCCGCTGCCCGCCGTCCGCTGCAGTCGCTGCAGCTCGGCGTCGCTCTTCGCGCTGACGAGCTTGTTCCAGGACGACAGCTTGGTCACGCCGACGACGTCGACGTTCCACCACTCGGACTGGCGGCTGTTGCTGGTCGCGACGATGTGGCTGTGCGCCGGCAGCGGCACGTTCTTGTACGCGGAGCCGAGGATGCCGGACAGGTCGATCGTGTTCGGGTGGTCGATGCAGTGACCCGCCTTGCACTGCAGTGTGCTCGCTTTCGGCGTGAAGCCGAGCGGGACGATCACGTACAGCGGGTCGAAAGTGCTGGCCGGCGTCTGGGTGTAGTTAGTGCCGCCTTCGCACTTGGTCTTGGCGTTGCTGGCCGGCGGCGCGGCGCAGCGGAAATTCCTGGTGTAGTAGAACGTGACCGTGCGTCCGTCGTAGAAGCCCTTCGTCGTGCCGACGTGGCCGTGCCAGCTGCTGCTGGCGGCCGTCGTCATGCCGGACATCGAGCCAGGCGAGGCGGACGAGCCAGGCGAGGCGGACGAGCCGGACGAGGCGAGCGCCGTGCCCGAGGCGGCGGCCAGCCCGATGGCCGCTACGCCAGTCAGGCCCAGGCCGACGCGCCGTCCCAGCGTCATCGTGCCGTGTCGAAGTGGAGACATCAGTTCCCTCCCAGATTTGGAACACGCCCGTGAGGCATGTCACACGCGGACATTCGCGCTGAGGACGCGGTCCGGATTGGCATGGCGGCCAGATTTCTTGAATTGCGGGCGCTAGCCGCAGCCTGAACCGGCCGCTTGACCTGCGGTGTTACGGTCGGGAGAACTCGCGGGCGCGGGCGCGCTATAGCGGCAGCAAGTCAGGCCGCTTGGGATCCATGTCATCGCCGCTGGAGGTGCCGCGCAGGCGGCGGCGCAGCCACGGTGCCGCGTAGGTCCTGGCCCAGGACAGGTCCTGCTGCCGCGCCGTCAGCCACGGCGCGGAGCCGGCCGGGTCAGCGGGGAGCGGGTCGCGCCAGTCCTCCGCCACGGGAATCCCGGCCACCTCGCAGGCGCGCAGTGCGACCCGGCGGTGACCGTCCGGCGCGAGGTGCAGCCGGTCATCGCACCACAGGCGCGGATCGAGCAGTTCGCGCATTGACCACAGGTCGACGTGCAGGCACTGCTGCCTGGCAGCGATCTCCCGCAGCTGGGCGTTGTAGGCGGCCGCCTTGCCGCGGATCAGCCGGATCACCGGGAAGCCGCCCGGATCGAAGCCGGTGAACAGGATGACCTGGCTGCCCGCTCCGCGCAGCGCGGCGACTGCCTGGTCGAATGCAGCCGCCAGGGCATCGGGATCGGACCGGGGCCGCAGCAGGTCGTTGCCGCCGGCCGCGATGCTGACCAGGTCGGGCGCCAGCGCGACGGCCGCCGGGACCTGATCATCGGCGACCTGCCGCAGCACTTTGCCGCGGATCGCCAGGTTGGCGTAGCGCAGGCCGGGTGATGCGGACGCGAGGTGGGCGGCGAACCTGTCGGCCCAGCCGCGGTAGGTGCCGTCCGGATAGGGGTCGCCGACCCCCTCGGTGAAGCTGTCACCCAGCGCGACGAACGACTGAACAGGAAGGACCAGGCCGTCTGACAGCCCCGAGCCAACTGGACCCACCGTGATCCGCGCCTCCTTACTGCGCCTGCTCAGCTCCGCCCGCGTGCCAGAGCAGGCTAGCAGCGCCCGCGCGCGGTCAGCCGGCCCGGACGCAGCTGAGGGGCAGCCGGACGGCAGGCTGCTGAGCGGTGTTCTAGCGGCGGGCGGTGTCCTGGCCCAGCAGCCGGAAGTCGGCGAAGTCGAAGCCGGGCGCGACCACGCAGCTGACCAGGACGGGATCCTGGCCGGCCGGCGCGGCGGACTGCCACGTCCCTCCCGGCACGACGGCCTGCGGCTGGTGGCCGGCCTGCAGGTCTGCGCCCAGGACGATCGCAGTCCCGGCCGCCGGCTCGCTGCCGTCCCCGCCCAGCCGCAGCGACAGCGGGCCGCCGCTGTGCCAGAACCACAGCTCCGCCGACCGGACGACATGCCAGCGGGATTCCTCGCCCGGCTGAAGCAGGAAGTAGATGGCTGTCGCGGCGCTGCGCGCGGACGGGTATCCGGCCGGCTGGAAACAGACCGGCGATCGCCAGGTCTCGCGGAACCAGCCGCCCTCCGGATGCGGCTGCAGGTCAAGCTGCTCAGCTAGCGGCGGCCGTGCGGTCATTGTCCGATCCCCCCATGAGACCTGTGCCGGCGGCAGGTGCGGCCGGTCACGCCAGTGTCTGCTGCGCCTCGGCGAGGCCGCCGGCGTAGAAGTTGCGTGCGGCCGAAAGCAGGTCGTCGAGCGGCGGCCACCACGGACCGTGCTCCAGCGTGCGCAGCGCATCCAGCACCGTGCCAGGCCTGGCCGGGCGCGGTCGCCAGGCCGGGAGCGGCGGTCAGGCCGGCGACGGCGACGCGGCGCGGCCGCGCGGCGCGCAGCGGCCCGAGGTAGAAGTTCTGGCCTGCGGACTCCGGCTGGACCGGTGCCACGACCAGGTAGTAGTCGGGCAGCTCGAACTGCCTGCCGCGCCAGGCCGCGAGCGCGTCAGCGGCGCTCTGCTCGAACGTTGCCAGGCCAGGCCCGGCCGACAGGTCCCACATCGCACGCCAGCCGGCCGCGACCACGCTGAGCGGATCGTCAGGAACCAGCACGTACATGGAGCGGCGCCCGGCGGCCTCCCGCATGGCCTCGGCGCCTGTCTCCCAGCCCGGCCTCGGGCGGCCGGGCGACTGACACGTTGGGCGACCGGCCGAGGCCGGCGAGCAGGCCGCTGCTGACCTCGCCGACCAGGGCTACGACAGTGGATGACTCGCGTCGCACCGGCTGATCCTAGCCGCCGGCGCCGGCTAGTGCCCGGCTCGCGGCCGCTGCGCCGCGAGCAGCGGAATGGCCGCGATCTTGTCCTCCGTCAGGTCGTCCCAGCAGATGACCGGTGGCGGCCGCCGCTCGCGCCCGCCCCGGCAGTCGATGACGCGGTCGGGTGTCACGATGACGTCGACCGGCACGTCGTGATCCGTGCGCGGGATGCTTCCGGCCGGGCGGAGCTGCAGTTCGTGCACGGTGGTCACGGTGACCGTGCGCGGGCCGATGAGGCCGGCCGCTGCGGCGAGGGCGAACTCCAGATCCGCGAAGCCGCCTCCCTTGCCCAGGCGGGTACCGTCCGCTCCCACCGCGACGCTGCCGATCACGACCAGGTCGACGGGCGGCAGGTCCGCGAGCGTCACCCGGCGGGCCGAGCGCGAGGCGCCGCTGATGGAGGCTGCCTTGCGCGGGGGCTCGGCGAGGTGGTCGGGATCCAGCGCGAAGAACGGCTCCGCGCCTGCCAGTCTCGGCACCGCCATGTAGACGGTCTTGCCGTCCTCCAGCGCGCGCTGGCGTACCGGCAGCTGCGCGGAGTCCGGATTGGCCTTGAGGGTGGCGGCGGCCTGCCACTCGGGTGTCCCGCGTAGCCGCTGCGCCGCTGCCTCGGCACCGGTGAAGTTCGGGATGCGCCCGGCTGCGCCGGGGAACCTGGCGACGCCCGCCTCGCGCAGGGCCGACCACACCTCGTCGCGGAGCGCGGCCTTGGCGGCCAGCAGCTCCGCGGGGCCGCCGGCGTCGCGGTCGTGGCGCGGGACTGGGCGTGGCATGTGCTTATCCTGCCGCGCCGGGAAAGATCGGCAAGTGGCGCGCCGCGACACATCGCCCTTGGGGGTCCCGGCTGACCGTGAGGCGGTTATGGCGTGACGATGGCGAAGTCGGGGTCGGGGTTGTCGACGAGCGACATCAGCCGCCCGACTACAGCGGCGTCGCCGGACATGTCGATCCCGTCCGGGTTGGCCGTGGCCAGCAGCTGCAGCAGCTGCGGCTTGGTCAACGTCACCGTCAGGTCCGCTGAACGATTGTCAGTGGTGAGGTAGTGGATAAGGGCGCCATTGCTGAGCTCCATCCGGTAATTCTCATGGGTGTCGGTGAAATGCCAGCCAATCGACAGCCGCTCGTCCCAGGCCCTGGGGCCGTTGATGCGGATGGCGATGGAGTCAAAAAGCTGGGTGATGGTCAGCGCAGGCGCCATGCCCGCACTGCTGACCTCGGTGTGCTCGATCTTGCCAGTACGGAGCTCAGCCGCGCCGGTCAGGAAGCTGTTCCGCCACGTCGCGTTCTCTGCACCGTAGCCAAGCCGTTCCAGAACCGAGGCCAGCAGCTCTCGCGCGGCGTCACTGTCCGGCTCGGCGAACACTGCGTGGCTGGCCAGCTCGGCGGCGAACCGCAGGTCGCCTTGCTCGGAGAACTCCCTCGCCCTGGCTACGGTGGCGTCGATCCCGCCGAAGGCCTGCACGTACCGCGTCCCGGCGGCCTCCGGCGGATGCTGCCACAGGTGCGCGGGGTTGGCGTCGTACCAGCCCAGGTAGCGCTGATAGATGGCCTTGACATTGTGGTTGACCGAGCCGTAGTAGCCGTGCGTATGCCAGGCCCGGTTCAGCTCGGGCGGCAACTCCATGGTCTCGGCGATCTCGCTGTGAATATGGCCCTGGTTGATCAGTCGCAGCGTCTGGTCATGCAGGTAGGCGTACAGGTCTCGCTGCTGGATCAGGTAGGCGGTGATCTGGTCGGTGCCCCAGGTTGGCCAGTGGTGGGAGGCGAACGCCACGTCCGACTGGCCGGCGAACAGCTCGATCGCCTCTGCCAGGTAGCGGGACCAGATCCGCGGGTCGCGGACCTGGGCGCCGCGCAGCGTTAGCAGGTTGTGCAGGTTGTGCGTGGCGTTCTCGGCCATGCACAGCGCTCGCTTGTCCGGGAAGTAGAAGTTCATTTCCGCGGGAGCCTCCGTGCCCGGCGTCATCTGGAAGATGATGCGGACCCCATCGAGGACTTCCTCCTGGCCAGTGCGGGTGATGTCGAGCGTGGGCGCGATCAGGCCCGGTGTGCCGGTCGACCCGCCCGCGCCCAGTCCGATTCCCAGCGTGCCGGTCGCGGCCTTGGGCAGGCTGACCGCGGCGTAGTAGTAGCTCCGGCGGAGCATCGCGACACCGGCATAGACGTTCTCCGACACCGCGTGCTCAAGGAAGTGCTCCGGCGCGACGACCGGAATGTCCGTGTCCGCGCCGGCCACGCCCAGGACCCCGCCGAAGTGATCCAGGTGGGCGTGGGTGTAAATGACGGCGGTGACGGCCCGGTCGCCGCGGTGACGGCGGTACAAGGCGATCGCCGCGGCCGCGACCTCCGCCGAGATAAGCGGGTCGATGACGATGACCCCATGGTCACTTTCGACCAGCGTCATGTTGGACATCTCGAACCCGCGAACCTGGTAGACGCCGTCGGTGACCTCGTACAGGCCGTGCTTGGCGGTGAGCTGGGCCTGCCGCCACAGGCTCGGGTTAGCGGTGTCCGGGCAGGCCGCGTCCAGGAACCCCCAGGAGTCCATGTCCCAGACCACGCGGCCGTCCGCAGCCTTGATGACCATGGGCTTCAGCGTGCCGAGGAACCCCCTGTCTGCGTTAGCGAAGTCAGTGCGGTCACTGAAATCAGTTGCGATCGGGACGGCTTTCCCGGACGGCTCAGACATCTCATTTCTCCGTCGTTGTGGAGGCGATGACGCTCGCGTGCTGTTCACTGGCTGAGCTGCTGAACGTGCGTGTCGTTTGCCGGGCTATCACTGACGACCCGAGCTGGCGACCTGCAACCCAGCCTCGCGGCCGCCCTGCTTCCCCACTTCACCCGTCACGGGTGAGCGCCTGGACGTGAGGCAGAGAACTGGGAAGTAGCCTGAGGCATGGTCTTCGGCGGCAGGCTCCTCGCGTTCTGCGCGCTCGCCCTGGCGGTGATCGCCATCCCCGGTCCCAGCGTGCTGTTCATGGGCGGCCGCGCGCTGGCGCACGGCCGCAGGGACTAAGGGTGCGCGGGCCGCTGGCTCTGGTCGGGAGCGGTGAGTACCTGCCGGTCATGACGGCAGTGGAGGGCCTGCTGCTGCGCGGGCGCGAGCCCCGCTACGTGCAGCTGCCCACGGCCGCGGCGCCTGAGGGGCAGGCCAGCCTGCAGCGCTGGATTGACCTCGGCGCGGCACAGGCGGAGCGGCTCGGCGTCGAGCAGGTACCCGTTGTGGTGCGGGACCGCGCGGATGCGGAGCGGCCTGATCTGGCCGCGCTGGTCGCTGGTGCCGGCCTCGTCTACCTGTCCGGCGGCAACCCGCGCTACCTGGCAGCGACACTGCGGGGCACGCAGGTGTGGAAGGCGATCGCCGCCGCCTGGGAGTCGGGTGCGGCGCTGGCCGGCTGCTCGGCCGGCGCGATGGCGCTCAGCGGATGGGTCCCGTCGGTCCGGGAGCCGCAGCGTGATCCCGAGCCCGGCCTCGGGGCCGTGCCCTGGCTGCGTGTTCTCCCGCACTTCGACCGGATGCTGAGCTGGTCGCCGGATCTGCTGGACCGTGCAACGACCGGCCTGGCAGCCGGAAGCACGGCGATCGGGATCGACGAGGACACCGCCGTCGTGGACCTGACCGGCACCGGGCACACCTTCGAAGTGCACGGACGGCAGCAGGCCTGGGTACTGACGGCCGAGGGCCGTACGGGTTACCCGGCCGGCGCGACGCTCACGGTGTAAGGCGCCGTTTCCGGTGCGCCGGCGGTGCTAGCCGCGGGGCCTGTCACCGGGCCCCGCGGCCGGGTAATGCCCGGCCGCGGGGAAACCGGAATCTGCTAGCCGACGACGATGTTGCCGATGTCGACGTTCGGGAAGCAGGTCGGCTGGTTGGCCGTGAAGGTCGGCGGACCGACCGTCGGCGGGCCAACACTCGGCGTCGGAGTCGGCGTCGACGTCGCGGTCGCGAACGTCTCGGACGCGGTGCACCACAGCTGACCGGGGTTCACCACGCCGTCGTCGGCCACTGGCTGGTCAAGCTGCAGCTGAGCCTCCGGGTTGCCGCCCCAGACGCTGCCGCCCGCGGTCAGCACGTACGGCACGCTCGGGTTGGTGGTCGAGCCGTTGATCAGCTGGAAGCCGCCGTACTGGCCGCTGGTGTAGTAGCCGCTCTTGACGACCCACAGGGTCTTCGGGAAGTTACCGCATGGCTGCAGCGACACCTTCTCGCCCTGGTAGGCGTTCCTGGCGACGCCGCGGCAGAGGTTGCTGGTGACGCCGTAGGGCGTCCACATGACCTCGAACGCGGGGCGGAAGTGGTAGTGCAGTTCCATCCCGGCGCTGATGAAGCCGAGGTGGTAGAGCACCCACACCGGGTACTGGAAGTTGACCCGCCAGTCCTGCGAGGCCTTGTCCCAGTTGGCCCACTGCAAGTCGATGTTGTTTCCAACTACGGCCCTGGAGTTGGCGTTGTTGACGAAGTACTGGATGCCGAACTCGACATTGAACAGCGGGTCACTGCAGTAGCTGTTGTACGAGCACGCCGGGGTAACAGCTGGCTTAGCCTTGACCGGAGCCGCTGCTGCCATCCCGGCAGCCGTCAGGCTGAGCGTCGCGCTGGCGGCCACCGCGGCCGTCAGCCCGATCATCGCCCTGCCGTAGCGGTTGCGCATCGGGTGTTTCCTTCCTGTCGGATGTGCCGGAGCCGACGTCACAATTCCGGTGGCTTGGGCGGTCAAGCACGGGTCGGCTCCGACGGACCATTGCGCTGGCCATTAGTTGCTCTCTGTAATCCCGCCCTGCCAGTCAGTAATCGCACATTAGCAGCAGCATTCGTCAGAGCGCTGTTGAGGCGCTGGAAATGCGCAGCCGGGTCTTTAAAAGCGGCGACTAATGCAGCGAAAGCCGGTCCGGATATCAGCAGATTAAGAAAGTCCGGATTTGTCAATCCGGACGCAGGCATTCCGCGCGTACCAGCGGCCCGCAGCAGCGGGGCAGGCTACAGTCGCTGCGTGGCGACTGTCGATGATGTCCGCCGGATCGCGCTCGGCCTGCCCGAGGCCACGGAGCGCGAGTCCCGCGGCTGCCTGGACTGGCGCGTCCGGGACAAGGGCTTCGTCTGGGAGCGCCCGCTGCGCAAGGGCGATGTGGCCGCCCTCGGCGACCGGGTCCCGGCCGGCCCGGTCTTCGCCGCCCACACGGCCGACGAGGGCGTCAAGCTCGCGCTCATCGCGGATGACCCGGCGGTGTTCTTCACCACGCCCCACTTCGACGGCTACTCCGCCGTCCTGTTCGAGCTCGACTGCATCGGCGCCCGCGAGCTCACCGAGCTCATCACCGATGCCTGGCTCGCCCGCGCGCCGAAGAGGCTGGCCAGGGACTTCCTCGCCCGGTGACTGGCAGCCAGCCGCCGGCGCTTCGCGGCCGGCATCGTGCAGTGCGTTGTGCTCGACTGCCCGGATCCCGGCGAGCTTGCCGCCTTCTACGCGGGCATCCTCGGCGGCGCGGTCAACAAGCCCGATCCCCGCTGGGCAGCCGGCCCGGACTTCGCGACGCTGCATACCGCGGCCGGCCTCGTTCTCGCCTTCCAGCGGGTCACCGGCTACCTGCCGCCGCGCTGGCCGGAGGCGGCCAGCCCGCAGCACTGCCATCTCGACATCGAGGTTCCCGACCTCGACGCCGCGCAGGCTCAGGTCACCGCCGCCGGCGGCACGCTACTGTGCGCTGACCCGCGCGGCTGGCGGGTATTCGCCGATGTGGCGGGCCACCCGTTCTGCCTTCTGCCAGGGCATAGCTAACGGGCATTGACAGCCTAAATCGGCCGGCCGATACTCGTCAGTAACCTCGAGGTGACAAGCGGCGTGCCGGCCGCCCCGGCATTGCCGCGGCGCGCTTTCATGTGCCGCAACGGCGCGGCAGCTGATCCATTCCTGCCTGGCCGTGTCGGCTGACGCGGCCGACCCCCGGTCCTGAATGTGCGAGGGAGCATGAACATTCGGCGAGCCCGCGGGCTCATCGGGCTGTCCGCAGTTGTCGCGGGCACTGTCTTAACGCTCGTTGCGAGCAGCGTTCCGGCCCAGGCGTCGACGCTGCCCCTGCAGGGCGAGGCGGCCGCATTCCTGAATTCAACGCTGATCTGGAATTACGGCGCCGCGCCGGCAGGCGCCAACCAGCATTGCACTCCGTCCGCCGCGCACCCGTATCCGGTCATTCTGTCCGAGGGCACCTTCGCCAGCATGTACAACAGCTTCGGCGCAATCTCCCCGGACCTCGTGAATAACGGCTACTGCGTCTATGCCTTCAATTACGGGCAGACACTTCCGCTCACCGGCTTCTACGCGATGGGCAGTATCGCGACCTCGGCGTCCGAGCTCGCTACCGAGGTGAGCAAGGTGCTGAGTGAGACCGGCGCCAGCAAGGTCGACATCGTGGGCTGGTCGCAGGGCGGCATGATGCCCCGCTACTACATCAGCAATCTCGGCGGCGCATCGAAGGTCAACATGCTGATCGGCTTCGCGCCATCGAACTACGGCACGAACCTAGACGGCCTGGTGAGCCTGGTCTCCGACTTCGGCGCTCTCGGCGTCACCACGGCCCTGCTGTCCGTGACCTGCACGGCGTGCGCGCAGCAGTTCCAGGGCTCATCGTTCCTGACCAGCCTGAACCAGGCTCCTACCGTTCCCGGCGTGAAGTACGTGGTGATCGAGACCGCGGACGACGACGTCGTCACCCCGTACACGAACGCGTTCCTGCCCGCCGCGGCCAACGTGCAGAACATCACGCTGCAGAACCAGTGCCCGCAGGATGCCAGTGATCACATCTCCATTCCTTATGACTCCAACGCACTGCAGGACATGATCAACGCCCTTGGCCCCGACAGCGCGGCCTTCCAGCCGTCGTGCGCGGCTGTCGGCCCGATCATCGGCAACGTCTGACCGCATGATGCCGGGAACGGGCACGTCCGGGCCGGCCACCGCCGGCCCGGACGCGGCGCGTGCTACCGCTCCGTCCAGGGCCGGAGCTTGTCAGGATTTCGCACGGCCCAGATGCGGGTGATCTGATCCCCGGCGATGTCGAACGCGAACACCGTCACGGTGACGCCGTCTTGCTGGGCGACCAGGCCGGGCTGTCCGTTGACCGTGCGCTTGAGGAAGCTGAGGCCGGCGGGCGCGGTGGCGGCCAGGTCGACGACGTAACGCGCGATCTGCTCGCCGCCCTCGATCGGATGCAGTGCGGCGCTGACGAGGCCGCCGCCGTCGGCCGTCACGGAGGCACCGGGATCGAGCAGGGCGATGAGGGCGCCGATATCCCTGGCTTCCCAGGCCTTCCGGAAGGCTGCGACCAGCGCGGCCTGCTGGCTGGCCGGCGCCGCCGGCGGCCGGGCGGCACGAACCCGCTGCCTGGCGGAGGAGGCCAGCTGGCGGCAGGCTGCGGGGCTGCGTCCGGTGATGCCGGCCACCTCGGCAAAGGAGTAGCCGAAGGCATCGTGCAGGATGAGCGCCACCCGCTGGGCCGGCGTCATCGAGTCGAGCACCACGAGGAAGGCCATGCTGACCGACTCGTCCAGGGTGACCCGGTCGGCGGGGTCGGCCGCGATCTCATCCGGGCGGCCGCTGATCCACTCGGCAGGCTCAGGCAGCGGCTCGGGAACCCACTCGCCGACGTAGCGCTCCCGGCGCGCGCGAGCCGAGCCGAGCAGGTCCAGGCAGATGCGGCTGGCGACCGTTGTCAGCCATGCTCCCGGCGACTCGATGGCGGCCTGGTCCTGCCCGGACATGGCGTACCAGCGAGCGTAGGTCTCCTGCACGGCATCCTCGGCCTCAGCCAGCGAGCCCAGCAGCCGGTAGGCCAGATTGATCAGCTGACGCCGCTCGCTCATGACCGCGTCCAGGCCCGGATCGGCCCCGTCTCCTGGCCCGGACTGCGTGCTCATGGCCGGCCTCCGTCGGCTCGCGGCTGCTCTCACCAGTACGACGACACAGGCCTCCAGAGTGTCAGGCCGGAGCGCCGCCTCACATTCCCCAGGCCTGTGTCGTCGGACCGGTGAAAAGAACACGCCACCTCAAGGCAGGGAGAGAGCCGATGAGTGACTTTCAGGCGTTCGCCGACCCGGCGCCCGCGCAGCGCCTGGAGCGCGCGGCCGCCGCGCTCGCGGCGAAGAATTTCGCCGTCGAGATCCTCGATGACGCCGCCGCTGCGCGTGCCCGCGTCAAAGACCTGATTCCGCCGGGCGCCAGCGTGCTCACCGGGGCCAGCGAGACCCTGCGCCTGTCCGGTATCGAGGAGGACATCAACAACAGCGGACGGTACGATTCGCTGAAGTCGCGGCCGCCGATGGATCGTGCCACCCAGAGGCAGGCGATCTGGGCGGCGCCGTCCGCTCCCGACGTCGTCGTGGGCAGCGTCGCCGCAGTCACCGAGACCGGCTCCCTTGTAGTCGCCTCGGCCAGCGGAAGCCAGCTGCCCGGCTACGCCGGTGCCGCTGGCCGCGTGATCTGGGTCGTCGGGGCGCAGAAACTGGTGCCCGATCTGAGCACCGCGCTGCGCCGCATCGAGGACTACTGTCTCCCGCTGGAAAGCGAGCGCGCCATGACGGTCTACGGGCGGCCCAGTGCCGTCAACCGCGTGCTCATACTCAACGCTGAACCCGAAGCCGGACGCGGCACGGTCCTGCTGCTCCGCGAGGCCATCGGATTCTGACAGCGGTCAGCAGGGAAACTGGGCAGTCGGGTGACAACGAGCGGCCGGAGGGACGATGAGCGGCAGTGCCGGACAGCCGCGCGTACGGGCGCGCAGGATGCCGCTCTTCCTGACCTGCGCGCCGGGCCTGCGCCGGATGCTGCGGCGCGAGCTTGCTGCCATCGACGGGGTCGAGGTCACCGGGACCGGCTTCGACGGCCGGTGCGATGTCGTCTTCGCTGACGCGGACGCCGCGGGCAGGTCCGGTGTGCTGCACGCGCGGCTGGCTGACGAGGTATTTGCCGAGATCGGCCGCGCGGACCGGGCCGCGCGGGCCGGGCCTGAGGCTGTCGCGAGTATGGCGTGGCAGCCGGGCGGGGTGGAGCGCGCACTGTCGGTCTGGGCTCAGGAGGTCCGGCCGCTGGCCGGGACGATGACCGCCGCGGTGACCGCGAGGGTGCTGGGCGACAGTACGTTCCCGCAGCAGCGCCTCCTGCAGGTGCTGGCGGACCTGGTCGCCAGGGACAAGCCGCGCTGGCGGCACGCGGCGGCACCGCAGCTGGACATCCGGATCTGCGAGTGGCACGACGGCCAGTACGCCGCCGGCCTGCGGCTCGCGGACGGCAGCACGGGCGGCAGCACGGGCGGCAGCGACGCGCCCGGCCTGCCGCGGTCCGGTCCCGGCGTGCTGCCGGACAGCGCCGCCGGCGCGATGATTCAGCTGGCAGGTGCGCCGCCGGGCCGGCGTGACCGCACGCTTATCGACCCGTGCTGCGGCACGGGGGCGGTGCTAGCTCAGGCACTGGCCGCGGGCTGGTCGGCAGCGGGAACAGACATCGACCCGGCAGCGGTTGCTGCCGCGGCAGCCCGGCTGCCCGGCGCGGACGTCCAGCTCGGCGATGCACGCGAGCTGCTGCTCGCCGATGACAGCGTGGCGGCCTGCGCGTCCTGGCTGCCCGCGGGCGGGCCGCCCGGCGGCTGGGACGAGTGGGCCATGCTGGCGCTCGCCGAGCTCAGCCGGGTAACCCGCTCGGGCGGCCCGGTCGTCCTGCTGGCACCCGGCCTGCCGCGGTCCGCCATCCCGGCAGCGCTGCGCCTGCGCAGGCAGGTGCCGCTCCGGCTGGCCGGCGGCATGGAGTCGATCTGGGCGTTCCGGCGGGCCTGAGACCCAGCTGCTTACCGCTTGCGGCCGATCGTGAAGTACGACAGCGGCCCGATCAGGTTGATGGCCATCGCGGCCCGCCACAGAGCCTTCGGTCCCCTGATGCGGTCTGCCGGACGCCGCTTGATGTCGATCAGCGCGGCAATCTTCAGCGACAGCTCCGCCGCGGCGGCCGTCAGCAGCAGCGCCCGCTGACGATCGCTCAGCTCCGCCCACTTGCGGCCCGCGTCGCCGATCTTCCCGCCGCCTGCGGCCATCGGGGGTGCCTCCTCAGTCCGGGTATCTCGCGATTGTGCCGCAGCCGCCGCCGGGGTGCCAGCAGACCCGCGGGCTGCCCGCCGGGATAGATTTTCGTGCGCTGGCAGCGGAATCTGCGTGACTTTCTCAGGCGGCGGCGCTGTCAGCGTGCGCGAAGCTACCGGGCGGCCGGGCGGCAGCGGCGATGTCGGTATATCGGGCGCTCTGTGCTACCAGTTTCTGCCCGCGCTCGCGCAGTCAGCCGTCTCGAGCGCCGGGTCTCGTGTGGCCGTATAAGCCTAGATAGGCGATTGAGGGGATGCGGGAGAGCCGGGCTGATTGCCGCTTTCGCCGCTTAATTATGCCCTCAGCCTGCAGGGATGACAGATAGTAATGATCTAGTAGCTCTTGTAGTATCTCGCGAGTGGAGTCGATGCTGTGTCCGGTCCTGATCGACCGGAGCGCTGAGCTGAGTGCTCTCACCGGCGCGCTCGATGCAGCCGGCGAGGGCCATGGGTCGGCCGTGTTGGTCACCGGCGACGCGGGCGTCGGGAAGTCGCGGCTGACAAGAGAGGTCATCAGCGAGGCGGCGGCGCGCGGGTTCCAGGTACTGACGGGCCGGGCAACTGAATCAAGCGTTCCTGTCCCGTTTCGTCCGGTTACTGAAGCGCTGATGGGCGCCGCCAGGGCTGGCCTCGTGCCTGAGTCGCCGGGGACCGCCGAGTACCGCGCGGCGCTCGGCACCCTGGTGCCGGAGTGGAGCCGCCCTGGCGACGGCGACGCCGAGGTGTCGCCGGTGATCTTCGGCGAGGCACTGCTGCGCATGCTCTCGATGCCCGGCCAGCCGGGCGGCCTGCTGGTGCTCGAGGACCTGCACTGGGCTGACCCGGAGACCCTGGCCATCGTCGAGTACCTCGCCGACAACGTCGCCACGGCGAAGGTGCTCTGCCTGGTCACGCTCAGGGACACCCAGCCATCGGCCTGCCTGGACCTGCTTCACTCCGTCAGCGCCCGTCGCGTCGCCAGCCAGATCCAGGTACCGCGCCTGCGACGGCGGGCGGTCGCCGAGATGGCGGCCGCCTGCCTCAACACCCAGGATGTGCCCCGCGCTGTCAGCCGGCTGCTGGCCGACTGCGACGGCCTGCCGTTCGCCGTCGAGGAGATCCTGGCCGCAGCGGTGTCGTCGGGCGAGCTCGTGCATGGTCAGGTCGGCTGGGAGGTCAACGACGACGTGGTCACCGGCGTGCCCGCGTCGATTGTCGGATCCGTGCGCAACCGCCTCGCCGCACTCGGCCCGCGCGCCAGGAACGTTCTCGTCTTCGCCGCGGTCATCGGGCGCCAGTTCGAGTGGATGCTGCTGCCGGACGTCGCCGGGGTCACCGAGACTGACGTGCTGCAGGCGCTGCACCATGCCCACAGCGTCCAGCTGATCGAGCCGGTCAGCACAGATGCCGGAACCTTCCGGTTCCGGCATAGCCTGACCAGGGACGCGATCGTCTCCGACCTGCTGCCGCCCGACCTGTCCAGCCGGGCGGCGCGGGCCGCGGCGGCCATCGAGCAGAGTCATCCCGGCCTGCCTGACGGCTGGTGCGAGCAGGTGGCTGAGCTGCAGGCCGCCGCCGGCCAGCCGGTCGAGGCGGCCAGGCTGCTCCTGACCGCTGGCCGCCGCGCCGTTCAGCGGGGCGCACTCATCAGTGCCATCGGCGCGCTGCAGGACGCGCACAAGCTGCTGGCCGGCAACGCGCCAGCGGACGACCTGATGGACATCGAGATCGACGAGACTCTCGCCGAGGCGTATGCGCTGTCCGGCGACTATGAGCAGCTCGGGCTACTCGCCGATGGCCTGCTGTCACGGCTGGAGGCGGCCGGGGCAGATCCGCGCCGGCACGCCCTGATCCGGCTCAGGGCGGCGAGCGCGCGGCCCGAGGACAATGCGGCTGCTGCCGGCCAGCTGGCCGCGGCGGCCGACATCGCCATGCGGCTGCAGGACGCTGAGCTGAGCGGCAGGATCGACGCGGTCGCCGCGCGGCACGCGCTCGTCGGCGGGGAACTGGAACTGGCGGCGGACCTGGCCGAGCGGTCACTGGCCGCCGCTGAGGAGGCCGGGCTGGACGGCTGGGCGGCTGAGGTGGCGCTGGAGTCGCTCGATGTCATCGGCCGGCGGGAACGTGCCCGCGATCTGAGTGCGGCACGCCCGCATTTCGAGCGGGCCTTCCAGATCGCCAGTGAGCGCGCACTTGGCGTGTGGCGGATCAAGACTCTGCACGAGCTCGCCACGATCGAGATGCTGACGGACGGCAACACCGACAAGCTGCGCGAGGTGCGCGAGCTCGCTCACCACGCCGGGATCTTCTCCACGGCCACGATCATCGACCTGCAGCTGGCGAACCTGCGGAGCCTGGGCACCGACCTGGACGGTGCCCTGACCGCAGCGCTGCAGTGCCAGCACGGCGCGATACAGATCGGCGCGCACCGGGTCGAGGCCATGGCCGTCTGCGTCGAGGCCCTCGTCTCCGGCATCCGCACCGACACACGCGCGGCGCGGGAGGCCGCGGCCCGTGCCGAGGCGATCCTGCCCGACGATCCGGAACTGCTGGCCACCATCTGGGGTCAGATACGCGTGCTGATCGCGCTGTTCCGCGACGACCTCGGCCGCGCGCTGCGGGACAGCGACACCGGGATGGCCTTCGGTGCGGAAGCCCTCCGCGGGCCGCAGCAGGTCCGCGGGTTCTATTCGCCTGCTCAGGTGCCGCTGATGGGACGCGGACGGGCCTGGGGCCTGGCCGCGCTGCTGCGGGCCGTGTGCGGCGGCGACGCCCAGGGCGCGATCGACCGGGCCGAGCAGATCGGCGCCCGGGTCAGCTGGAGCCGCGGCTGCCTGGCCTATGCCGAGGCGGTCCTGGCCGGCCGGGCGGGCGACACCGACCGCGCGACGTTGCTGGCGCAGGAGGGCAGCGCAAGCTTCGCCCCGTTCGCGCCCTGGTGGAATCACCTGGCCCAGCGGCTGGTGGCGCCGTCAGCGCTGGCGGACGGCTGGGGCCAGCCAGCCGCCTGGATGCGGGACGCGTCCGCTTCCTTCGACGCCAGCGGTCATGACCGTCTCGCGGCCGCGTGCCGCGGGATCCTGCGCAAGGCGGGCGAGCGGGTGCCGCGGTCCGGCCGCGGTCTGGCGCAGGTCCCCGCGCAGATGCGGCGCCTTGGCGTGACGAGCCGGGAGATGGACGTCTTCCTGCTGGTGGCGCAGGGCTACTCCAACGCTGAGATCGCGGGACAGCTGTTCATCTCGCCCAAAACAGTGGAAACGCACGTGGCGAACCTGGTCGCAAAGACGGGGCAGGCGGGCCGCCGCGAACTGGTAGCGCATGCTGCCCGGTTTGCCCGTGCCTGAAATGGTAATGAGGTCTTTCCTTCGGTTTGGCTGCTGCGGCCGGCTGTTAACTCAGGCTGTGGCTATCACTAGGTCAGGGTGGGCCCGATGCGCCAAAAGCCCAGATCGGTGACGCTTACTGAGTAGTAGTTCTACTCGCTAATACCTGCAGCACCGGCTCCCCCGGCCAGTCCTGCAGCCTCGGTGCCCCACACCCCCGGCTGCACGCCTGTCTACGCTGGTGCCCGGGCAAAGGAGGACAAGTGACGGTCACCGCTGACCCCACCAGCGACAACCGGGTCCGATTCGAAGAAGAGGCAATCCCCTACATGCGGCAGATGTTCCCGGCCGCAGTCCGCCTGACCAAGGACAGGTGCGATGCGGAAGATCTACTTCAGGAGACCTTCGCCCGCGCCTTCCAGAAGTTCCATCAGTTCACCCCCGGCACCAACCTGCGAGCCTGGCTGTACTGCATCATGTCCCGCACGTTCTACAGCAGCTGCCGCTCCCGCAGCCGCCGGCCCGCCGAGGTGCTGCAAACGGACCTGCTCCAGGGCACCGACAGCCCCGACGGCTTCGTGCCGCCGGCCCGCTCAGCGGAGGCGGAGGCCCTGGAGGGCCTCGGCGACTCCCCCGTCATGCGGGCGCTCACCGAGCTTCCCGTGCAGTTCAAGACCGTGGTCTACCTGGCGGACGTGCAGGGATACCAGTATGCCGAGATCGCCTCGATGATGGGCACCCCGATCGGAACGGTCATGTCGCGCATCCACCGCGGCCGCCAGCTGCTGCGGTCGAGGCTGGCATCGGTGCTGGTCGGCGGTCCCGCGGCGCCCGCCGGCGCTGCAGCGGCACGGCCTGAGCCGGCCGGGACTGAGCTGGCCAGCGCGGTGTCGGCCAGCACTGAGGCGGCCAGCACTGAGGCGGCTAGCGCTGAGGCGGCCAGCACTGATGCGGCTAGCACTGAGGCGGCCAGCACTGATGCGGCCAGCACTGTGCGCCGGCCGCCCGTGATGGCGCTCGCCGCCGTGGCTGAGCTCTCGCAGGCCTCGGCCCCCGAGCCGGCGGCGGACCTGCCCGCCGGCGCCGACCTGGATGTCGTGCCGCTTGCTGCGTGAGCCGCGCGAATGCTCGGTGCGCGGATCAGGGGCTGCCCCGCGCCCGCCGTCAGGCGGCGCGGGGCAGCCCGCTGCGCAGGCAGGGAGCGGCTGGGTGATCAGAGTGGTTCCTCAGCTGCGTAAGAATGGCTCATGAGCAAAACGCCGCTGGCGCCGCCGCCTGGTGACAAGCCGGTGCGGACCGCGCCGCCGCCGCCCCCCGCATGGCGGCACTGGCTCTGGCTGCTGGCGCTGGTGATCGCGTTGCTGTATATCCTCCCGTCGTTCGTGCATACGACGGCCACCAGCGTGCTGACCTATTCGCAATTCCAGAGCGACATAACCGCGCACAAGATCAAGAGCGTGGACATTCCGAGCCCGTCCGCAGCTGGCGCTAACGTCACGGCCACCGGCACGCTGACCAGCGGGAAACACTTCACGGTGGTGACGCCGCCGATTCAGCCAGGCGACACGCTGTCGGACAGCCTGCATGCGGCCGGCGTCAGCACCACGTACACGGCTCCCGCCAGTTCCATCGGCGGGATCCTGCTGGAGCTGATCATCTTCGTCGTGCTGCCGTTCGGCATCGTGCTGTTCCTGTTCCGCCGCATGGCCAGGACGACTGGCAGCTCGCTGCAGGGCGTGATGGGCGTCGGCCGGTCGCGGGCGAAGGTGTTCGACGCTGAGCGGCCGACGACGAGATTCACCGATGTGGCCGGTTACGACGGCGTGAAGGCCGAGATCTCTGAAGTGGTCGATTTTCTGCGCAGCCCCGAGCGGTACCAGCGGGCCGGCGCGATGGCGCCGCGCGGTGTGCTGATGGTCGGTCCGCCGGGAACCGGCAAGACGCTGATCGCCCGTGCGGTCGCGGGTGAGGCCTCGGTGCCCTTCTTCTCCGTGACCGGCTCCAGCTTCGTCGAGATGTTCGTCGGCGTCGGTGCCGCGCGAGTGCGGGACTTGTTCGCCGAGGCCCGCAAGGCCGCGCCGGCCATCATCTTCATCGACGAGATTGACGCCATCGGACAGCGCCGGGCCGGCTCCGGCGCGGTGGTCGCCAACGATGAGCGGGAGCAGACACTCAACCAGCTGCTGGCAGAGATGGACGGGTTCGACGTTTCCTCCGGCATCGTGGTGCTCGGCGCTACCAACCGCCCCGAGGTCCTCGACCCCGCGCTGCTGCGGCCTGGCCGCTTTGACCGGCAGGTCGTCATCCCGCTGCCGACTCTGGACGAGCGCGCGGCCATCCTGGCGGTGCACTGCCGGGGCAAGAAGCTCGGTCCCGATGTCGACCTGACCGTGGTCGCCCGTGGCACGCCCGGCTTCTCGGGCGCTGACCTGGCTAACCTTGCTAACGAGGCAGCGATCTTCGCGGTGCGCGAAAGCCGTGATGTCCTCACGGCCGCGGACTTCGACAACGCCAGGGACCGGATCCTGCTCGGCCGCCGCGAGGGCTCCAACGTGCTGCTGCCGGAGGAGAAGCAGGCAGTGGCCATCCACGAGGCCGGCCATGCCCTCGTCGCGGCGCTGTCAGACCACGCCGACCCGGTCGCGAAGGTCACCATCCTGCCGGCCGGCCAGGCGCTCGGCGTGACGCAGCAGCTGCCGCTGTTCGAGCGTCACCTGTATAGCGAGACCTACCTCAATGAGTCGCTGGCCGTCCGGCTCGGCGGCCGCGCGGCCGAACTGGTCGAGCTTGGCCAGGGCTCGACCGGCGCGGCTAACGACCTCGCGTCGGCGACGGACCTGGCGATCAAGATGGTGCGCGAATTCGGCCTGTCGCCCGCGCTCGGTCCGGTCGGCTACCCGGAGGGAGGCTCGGTCTTCCTCGGCGGCGGCGGTGGCGGCGGGCTGTCCAGCCGGCCGTTCGCCGAGGCGACCCAGGCCACGATCGACTCGGAGGTCACCCGGCTGCTGCGCGAGGCGGAGGAGACGGCAGTCGCGCTCATCCGCGCCCACCACTACGAGCTCAGCCAGCTCGTCGCGCTCCTGCTGGAGCGGGAGACCATCGACGCTGCCGACGTCTACCGGATCGCCGGCCGCCCGGTGCCTGAGCGGCGCCCGGAGGAGCTGACGATCGCCCCGCATGCGGCGACGGCGGCGGGCAGTGCCACGGCCGTCGGCTCAGCGGCTCCCGCGGCCGGCGGGAACGCTTCCGGCAGCCACGCGGCCGCCGGCGCCCCTACAGCCGCCGGCACCGTGATCCTGCCAGTACCAGACGGCCAGGCTGGCCGGGACGACTAGCGCCACCAGGGCCTGCGGCGCACCTCCGCCAGGCGCTCAGCCGGACCGGTCAGCTCGCGGACGTGGGACTGCAGCTGGTCCAGGTGGTGACCGACCCACAGGGCATCGGATCGGTAGGCGGCCGAGCCGCCACACGGCGCCAGCGCCCCGGTGCTGATGTTGCCGGGCGGCAGCGCGACCGGTGCCGGTGGCGCCGCTCCGTGCATCGGCCTGGCGACCTGGACGGCCAGCCGGTCGTAGAAGCCGGCCAGGTCCGCCACCTGCTGCTCGAGTGCCTGATGCAGGCGGCCGTCGTCGGCATGCGGCTCTGCCTGGCTCGGCAGGCTGGCCATGGAGTGCGCGGTGAGGCGCAGCCGCGTCGACGCCATCACCAGCGCCCACAGATCTGTCTTGCTCATCCGCTTGGACCCCTGCTCGGTCAGGAAGCCGCGGACGGCGTCATCGAGCCGGTTCCCGGCCGCGATGGCCATGGTCGCCCGCTCCGGACGGCTCGGCCGGTCACCGAGCGCCCACCGGGTGGCGTCGCCGAGGTATGCCGAGCCGCTACGGAAGGCGTCCGCCAGGTTGTCCCCGACGACCGCGGACGCGCCGCGCGGCCAGAACAGGAAGCCGACGACAAGGCTGACGGCGCAGCCGATGGCCACGTCCTCGACCCGGAGGAGACCCACCCGCCAGCCGGCCGGAACCAGCAGGTTGAACAGCACCACGATGGTCACCGTGAAGGCTGCCTGGCCGACCACGAACGGCGCGGTCCCCGGTGCGTAGGCGGCCACCAGCACCGCGAGCGGGAACGCGATCCACAGCGCAGTCGGGCTGGTGCCGATGCCGAGGAGCAGTGCCGCCCCGACAGCGAAGCCCGCAACGGTGCCGGCCAGCCCGCGCAGGGCAGTGGAACCGGTCGCGGCCGCGCTGGTCCGCAGGACCGACAGGGTGCCGAGCACGATCCAGAAGGCGTGCTGGACGTCGGTGAGCTTGGCGATGGCGACCGCAGCGGCGAGTGCGACCGCACCGCGCGCGCTGTTACGGAACCAGACTGACCGCAGGCTGGCGTCGGAGCTGACGGTGCCCAGGATGCTGCTGGGCATCGCGGCCCACGGCCCGTGGCTGCCATCGGGGCTATCGACCAGCGCTGACTGCTCACTCTCGGGCAGGTCGGCGATCCAGTTGCGGCGCTGCGTCGCCACCGCCGCCGGGCTCGCGAGGCGCGCCGCGATGAGGGCCTCGCCGAGGGCGGCCGATGTCGCGACGCCGATCGCCTGGGCGTGGAAGGCGTCATCGGCCCGCCGGACCGCGATGGCCGGGTCGTCGGCGAGGGTATGCAGGCGGCGGGCGCTGGCCAGGCGCGCCCGCCAGACCGGCTCCAGGTCCGCCGAGGCCGCCTGGCCGGACATGACGGCCGCGACCTGCCGGAGGGTGTGCGCTGATACCTCCATCAGCGCGCGGTCCTCCGCCGTCGCAGCGGCCAGGTCGAGGTGCCCGTCAGCAGCATCGCAGATCAGGGCGGTGCACCATTCCAGCAGGTGAATCAGACTGGCCAGTCCCTGGTCGGCCGCAGCCAGCCCGATCGGCCGGTAGGGCGTCGTCACGAAGGCGTTGAACAGGTCCGCCTTGGCGGCTAGTACCGAATCTCTGCTGGTGCCGGGGTCAGCCGCGCCGCCGCCATCGTCAGCCTGGCCATCGTCAGCCTGGTGACCGTGAGCCGTGCTGCCGACAGCCTCGGCCAGGCGGGCCGCCAGCAGGCCGGCCAGGTGCGCCGCCTGACCGCGCAGCCGGTCGCCGGGCGAGCGGGGCGACAGCAGCAGCACCGCGATAGTCCCGGCCGCCGACGCCAGCAGCCAGCCCTCCAGCCGGGATGGCAGCTCGCTCGCCGAGCCCGCCGAGGCGATCGGCAGCACGTAAGCGAACAGGCACCCGGTAACGCCGGAGGCAGCATTGGGCCCGGCTGACCCGCCGTAGTAGGCGGCAAATGCGACCGGCAGCGTTACCAGGGCCGCCAGCCAGGCCGACCCGCTGGCCAGCGTGCCGATAACCACGGCCAGGCTGCCCGCGAGCGCCAGACCGGCGTGGGCGATCAGCTTGTCCCGCCAGGTGCCGCCGAACGACGTCACCACAAGTGTCGCAAAGCCGCCGAATACCGCGAACAGGGTCATCTGCGCATCGCCGAGGACCTTGTAGCTGATCACGAGCAGCAGCGGGATGACCAGGGTCGCGCGGACGGCGCGCATCGCGGCGGGAACCGACCACGAGACACGCCACCACGGGCTGCTGCCCGGCTGGCCGGGCGCACCCGCGCGAGCCTCCGGCCCCTGGACGCTCGGAGACTGGGCGGCAACGGCACTGGACGACATGCGACTCAATGCTGTCATCGCCGCGCGGCGCTGTACATCGGGGCCGGCCGTTCACAACCTCGAATTAACATCCGAGCACCGGCTGCCAGGCACGGCCGGGGTCCCGATTACGCTGGCGCGGTGGCCATGTCTACCGGCAGCCGGGACGCCGACTCCCGGCGGGTCCCGGCTCCCATGCGGCAGGACGTCCGGGTGCTCGGCGAGATTCTCGGTCAGGTGATCGCGGAGTCCGATGGCGAGGGCCTGCTCGCTGACGTTGAGGACCTGCGGCGGCGGGTGATCGCCGCGCGCCTGCACGACACGCCGGACGGACCGGACGCCGCCGCGCAGGCGGAGACGTCCCGGCCGCCGGAAGCTGGCAGCCCGGCGGAGGCAGGCGGCACTCAGCGGCGTGCAGCCGCCGCGGCGGCTGCGGACGCCGACATCGCGGCGCTGATCGACGGGTGGCCGCTGTCCCGGGCCGAGGCGGTGGCCCGCGCCTTCACGGTCTATTTCCACCTGGCCAACCTGGCCGAGGAGCACCAGCGCATCAGGACTCTGCGTGAGCGGGACACCGGGACCGCGCCGGTGCGCGAGTCCCTGGCCGCCGCGATGATCACGCTCGCCGAGACCATCGGCCCGGATCGCCGCGCGGCTTTGCTGGGCGGTCTTGAGGTGCACCCGGTCCTGACCGCTCACCCGACCGAGGCGCGGCGCCGTGCCGTGACCGAGTCGCTGCGCCGGATCAGCGCGCAGCTCGACGACCTGGACGATCCCCGCCTCGGCGCGGCCGATCATGGCGAGGCCAGGCGCCGGCTGCGGGAGGAGATTGACCTGCTGTGGCGCACATCGGCGCTGCGCACGCAGGCCATGCAGCCGCTGGACGAGGTCCGGTCCGGCACGGCGATCTTCGACGAGACACTGTTCGGGCTGGCACCGAGCGTGTACCGGGCACTGGACCTGGCCCTGCTGGGCGACAGGTCGGGCTCGCAGCTACCCGAGGCGCCGGCCTTCCTGCGGTTCGGCAGCTGGATCGGCGCCGACCGGGACGGGAACCCGTTCGTGACCGCCACGGTGACGCAGCAGACCGCGCGCATCCAGGCCGACCACGCGCTGCGCGCGCTGGAGAACGCGGCCACCAGGATCGGCCGGTCGCTGACCGTCGACGCGGTGCTCCTGGCGGCGTCCGCCGCCGACCGCGGCGGGCGCGACGCGGCCGCCGCCACCGGCGAGCTGGACGCGGCCCTGGCGGTGCTGACCGAGGCGCAGCCGGGATTGCTCGCTGAGCTCATGTCGCGCTCACCCGGCGAGCCGTTCCGCACCTACCTGCTGCACGCGGCGCAGCGGCTGCAGGCGACCCGGCTGTCGCTCACCGCGGCCGACGGCGCCAGCCAGGATGCGGCCGCCAGGGATAGTGCCGCCGCTATCGCGTACGGCTCCGCCGCGGAGTTCATCGCGGAGCTGCGCCTGCTCCAGCGAGCGCTGGCCGGGGCCGGAGCCCGCCGTCAGGCCTACGGCGAGCTGCAGCACCTGATCTGGCAGGCGGAGACATTCGGCTTCCACCTCGCCGAGCTCGAGGTCCGCCAGCACAGCGCGGTGCATGCCGCCGCTCTGGCGAATCTGCGGTCAGGAGCGCCGCCGTCCGCGCAGACCAGGGAGGTGCTCGACACCATTGCCGCGATCGGCGCGATCCAGCGGCGGCATGGCGTGGATGCGTGTCACCGCTACGTGGTCAGCTTCACCACCTCCGCCGATGACATCGCCGCGGTGCACGAGCTGGCGGGCTATGCCTGCCCGGACGGGCCGCCGGTGCTCGATGTGGTCCCGCTGTTCGAGAGCGGCGATGACCTGGCGCACGCCATCTCCGTGCTCGACGGCGTCGTCGCGCTTGAGCCGGTCGCGCGCCGGCTGGCCAGCACCGGGCGGCGCCTGGAGGTGATGCTCGGCTACTCCGACTCAGCCAAGGAGCTGGGCATGGTCAGCGCCACGCTGCGGCTGTTCGAGGTGCAGCAGCGCCTCGCGCGCTGGGCGGCGCGCCACGGCATCCGGCTCGTGCTGTTCCACGGCCGCGGCGGCGCGGTGGGCCGCGGCGGCGGCCCGGCCGGGCGCGCGGTCCTTGCCCAGGCGCCAGGATCGGTCGACGGCAGGCTGAAGGTCACCGAGCAGGGTGAGGTGATCTTCGCCAGGTACGGGCACCCGGTCATCGGCCAACGGCATCTGGAGCAGGTCACCGCGGCCGTGCTGGTCGCCTCCGCGGCCCCTGCGCCGGGTCCGGGCGACGCCGACCCGGCAGCGGCGTTCGCGGCGGTAACCGGCCCGCTGGAGGCCGGCGCCCTCGCCGCGTACCACGAGCTGGTGACAGCCGACGGCTTCGCCGAGTGGTTCGCCAGGCTCAGCCCGCTGGCGGAGATTGGCGGCATGCGGCTGGGCTCCCGGCCCGCCCGTCGGGGGCTGGCCGGCCCGGCTGGCCTCGCCGACCTGCGCGCGATCCCGTGGGTGTTCGCCTGGGCTCAGACCCGGGCGAACCTGCCTGGCTGGTACGGCCTGGGCAGCGGCCTCGCCGCGGCGATGGACGGGCCCGGCGGCCTGCCGGCCGTTCAGGCCGCCTACCGCGACTGGCCGCTGCTGGCGGTGCTGCTGGACAACGCGGAGATGAGCCTGGCGAAGACTAACCGGCGGATCGCCGAGCGTTACCTCGAGCTCGGCGGCAGCGACCAGCTGGCCTCGCGGGTGCTGGCGGAGTACGACCTGACCAGGAAGCTGGTCCTGGCGGTCACCGGCCACCACCGGCTGCTCGCGAACCGGCCGGTGCTATCGCGGGCAGTTGCGCTGCGCGATCCCTACGTCGACGCGCTCTCGCACCTGCAGTTGCGCGCCCTCGCGGAGATCCGCGCCAGTGACGATGCCGAGGAGCGCGCGGCACTCGAGCGGTTCCTGCTGCTGACCGTGAACGGCGTCGCGGCCGGCCTGCAGAACACCGGCTGACGCATTAACTTCCCGGCGCGCTTCCGGCGCAGATGGCGGCGGCCGTAAGGGCGCGCGCGGTGTGCACGGCGCTGGCGATCGCGTCGCCGGCCGGCAGCTGGCACAGGTCAGTCAGCGTGAACAGCGCCTCGGCGCTGACGACGACGGCGAGATCCCGCTTCAGCTGGGCCAGCGCTGCGGGCCGGTCGCGGCCCATGGTCTCCTCCAGTGGTGCAAGCGCGTGATGGATGAGACCGAGGCGGTGTCCCGGCCGGAGGCCGTCGGTGCCGGGCCGGACGACCGAGGCAGCGATCATGGCCCGGACCGCGCCCTGACGGGCCTGCACATGCCGGAGCAGCCGCTCGGTGGCGGCGCCGACGCGCTCGACGGGATCGGCGCTCTCCCCCGCCTGGCCGAGCGCCTCGGCCGGGCTCGGCCACGTATCGTCCACGGCCTCGCGCAGCAGGGAGACGAGGTCAGGAAAGTAGCGGTAGGCCGTCGCCTCGGACACCAGCGCCGCCCGGGCGACCGCGGGCATGGTCACATCGGCGCTGCCGGTGATGAGCGAGCGCGCCGCCTCGACGATGGCCGTTCTGGTGCGCTGCTTCTGGTTCGCCCGCCCGGCCCGGGCCTGCGTGGTCATCACCTCAATATGCCGGTTAACTCGCATGACGTCAAGTCATTCTCGTTATGAGAGTCTGCTTGCACAATGTTCGGGGTGCGGCTAGAGTCGGTGTTCGTGAGAGTCAACTCTCACGATACTGGAAGCCGGAGGAGCCGCATGACCACCGCAACTGCACAGCTCACCGTCGAGGGCACCGGCAGCGTGCCCGGCGCCTACACCGTGCCCGTCACCTACACCGACCAGGGCGCCGGCCGCCCGGTGCTGCTCCTGCACGGCGGAGCCGGGCCGTTCTCCGTCGCCAGGTTCGCCGACCTCATGTCCTCGTCCGAGCCCGCCCGGGTAATTACTCCTGTGCATCCGGGCTTCGACGGCACGCCGCGCCCGGAGGCGCTGGCGAGCATCCGCGGCCTCGCCGCTGTCTACGCCCGGCTGCTGCGCGAGCTTGGCCTGACCGACGTCTGCGTCATCGGCAACTCCATCGGGGGGTGGATTGCAGCCGAGCTCGCGCTGGCGGAGAGCGCGGCGCCGGACCGCCGGGTCAGCTCCGTCGTGCTCGTGGACGCCGCCGGCCTGGTGGTCGACGACGCTCCCGCCGCCGACTTCTTCTCGCTCACCCTCGACGAGGTTGCTGGCCTCAGCTACTTCAATCCCGACGCGTTCCGGATCAACCCGGCGGTGCTGCCGGAGGAGCGCAGGGCGGCGATGGCGGCCAACCGGGAGACGCTGCTGGTGTACGGCGGCGCGATGGCAGACCCGGGACTGCTCGGCCGCCTGCCTGCCGTCAGCATCCCGACGCTCGTCGTGTGGGGCGCGGCGGACCGCATGTTCCCGTCCGAGCACGGCCGGGCTTACGCCAGTGCGATCCCCGGCGCCGAGTTCCGCCTGATCACCGAGGCCGGCCACCTCCCGCAGCTGGAAACGCCTGGTGAGCTGCTGGCCCTGGCCTGGCAGTTCGCCGCCGCCAGCACGCAGTCGCAGAACGCACGCGCATGAGCGAGGTCTCGATCACCGGCCCGGAGGGCGGCGAGCTGGCGCTGACGGGCCCGACCCGGCTGCGGATCCTGGAGGACGGGAGCACCACGTCGCACCGGCTCGGCATCGCGGAGATCACCATCGCGCCGCACACCGCGGGACCGCCGCAGCACCGGCACGGCCGTCACGACGAGGGTTTCTATGTGGTGTCCGGCACCGCCACGTTCACCGTCGGAGAGCAGCCACACGAGGCGCCGCCCGGAACGCTGGTCATGATCCCGCCCGGCGCACCGCACACGTTCGCCAACCAGGGCAACGAGCCGGCGGTACTGCTGAACACGTTCACGCCCGACGAGTACGTGCAGTACTTCCGTGACCTGCGGGACATGATCGCCGCAGGCCAGCCGCCGACGGCCGCGGCGCTGCAGACAGTGATGGCCCGCTACGCCACCGAGCCGGCCACCACGTATGCTCCGGAACCGGCCGAGACTGGCCAGTGAGGGCTCCAGCCGCGAGGATGGGATAACGCACGCAGCTGCCGCCATCGCGCCCGAGCAGGAGGATCCAGATGCCGCGACAAGTGCCCTACGTCGGCTATCTCAGCATCGGCGATGATCCGCACCTGACCGCCAGTCAGTGCCGGTCCTGCGGCGCGCTGTTCTTCGACCGGCGCAATGCCTGCGCGAACTGCGGCGCGCGCGAGTTCAGTGAGACCCGGCTGGCCAATCACGGAGTACTGCGGGCGTTCACGATCGTGCACCGCGCAACGCCCGATGTGAAAGTGCCGTACGTGTCCGGCATTGTCGATCTCGACGGCGGCGGCATGGTCAAGGCCAACATCGTCGGGATTGACCCCGAACCCGGCAACGTCGCGCTCGGGATGAAGCTAAAGCTGACCACGTTCCCGATCGGAACTGACTGCGAGGGCACAGAAGCAGTCAGCTTCGGTTATGAGCCGGCCTGACGGGCCTGCGCGTCATCTAGAGCACGATCCGGCCAAGGTCGAACGGCACATCAGCGAGCCGCCCGGCCCGCTGCTGCAGCTCCGCCACAGTCCACCGGCCGTCCTTCTCGACGCTGTCGATGATCGCGAACGGCTGGAACAGGTGGACGGTACCGCCCGCGACGAAGAACACCCGGCCCTGAATCGGGCAGTCCGCGGTGGCCAGGTACGCAACGAACGGTGACACGTTCGCCGGGTCCATCGAATCGAAGCCCGTCTCCGGCGTCGTCGCGATCGCGTCGGTGATGCCGGGCGTCGCCAGCGTCAGCCTGGTCCTGGCGGCCGGGGCGATCGCGTTCGCCTTCACGCCGTACCTGCCCAGCTCGCGCTGGGCAATGATCGTCAGGGTGGCGATGCCGGTCTTGGCCGAGCCGTAGTTGACCTGACCGGGATTGCTGAACAGGCCCGAGGTCGAGGTGGTGTTAATGAGCGACGGCTGCAGGCTCGCCCCGGCCTTCGACTGCTCCCGCCAGTAGCGGGCCGCGGCCCTGGTCGGCATGAAGTGCCCGCGCAGATGGACCCTGATCACGTCGTCCCACTCGCCGTCGGTCATGTTGACGATCGTGCGGTCGCGCAGGATCCCGGCGTTGTTCACCAGCACGTGCAGGGCGCCGAACTCGTCGATTGCCTGGCGGATCAGGCGGTCTGCGCCGTCGGCGGTAGTGACATCGTCGGCGTTCGCCACGGCCTGGCCGCCTGCGGCCCGGATCTCGCTGACCACCTGCTCCGCGGCTGTCGCATCGCTGCCGGAGCCGTCCGGGCCGCCGCCGAGATCGTTGACCACGACCTTCGCGCCCTCGGCGGCGAACAGCAGAGCATGCTCGCGGCCGAGGCCGCGGCCCGCTCCGGTGATGACGGCAACCCGGTTGTCGAGAGCGCCCATGGCAGGTCTCCTTCACCTTGGCGGAAGCGGCTGCGCTGACCGCAGCTTACCGACATATCAGGTCACCCATCCGGCCCGAAGTGCTGTGATATCAATGGGGCCATGGCGAGTCTGGCTGAGCCCGTGATCGGGAATCCGGGGACCGGCCTGCCCGAGGTGCTGACGCTGGAGCGGATCGAGGACGACCTGTTCCGCACCGTCGTGGTGAGCCAGGAATCAGCCGGCCTGTTCGGCGGCCAGGTCGCTGCCCAGGCACTGCGCGCGGCGGCCGAGACCGTGGCCGCGGACCGCCACCCGCACTCCCTGCACGGCTACTTCCTCAGCCGCGGCGATGCCTCCCGCCGTGTCTTGCTGACGGTCAGCCGCGACCGGGACGGCGGCTCGTACTCCAACCGGCGGGTGATCGCCGTCCAGAACGGCAAGGTCATCTTCAACATGGCCGCGTCGTTCCACATTGCCGAGGACGGGTCCGACTACCAGGCAGCATCGATGCCGGACGTTGAGCAGCCGGAGGACCTGCCGGACAACGAGCGCTGGCACCGGCGGCACGGCGTGGAGATCAGGCTCCCGGCGCAGCCGCAGCCGGACCAGCCGATGCCGTCGCGACTGTGGATCAGGTCGCGGTACCCCCTGGGCAGCGACATCACCCAGGTGTGCGCGCTGGCCTACGTCTCGGACATGTTCACCGGGCTCGCGGCGGCACCCGGCGTCACCGTCAGCGGTCCGCTGACCAGCATCGATCACTCCGTCTGGTTCCACCGCAAGGTGGCCGTCGATGACTGGGTGCTGATGGACCTGCAGCCTGAGTCGGCGTCCGGCGGCCGGTCGTTCTACACCGGCCGGATCTTCAGCCGCAGCGGCGTGCTGGCGGCAGGAATCGCGCAGGAGACGCTGTTCCGGCCGGGAACTGCGCGCTTCATCCCGGCTAGTTCGTGAGCGGCGGCGCCGTCGGGGCTGATCAGACGGCAGTCGAGACCGCCGCCGGCCGGATCCGCGGCGAGGCGGCCGGCGACCTGCTCGTCTGGCGCGGCATCCGGTACGCCGAGGCTCCGGCCGGGGCGCTCCGCTTCCGGCCGCCCCAGCCAGTCAGGCCGTGGTCGGGCGTCAGGGCGGCGATTGAGCCCGGTCCGGTGGCCTGGCAGAGCGACCTGCTGCCGATCGCCGGCGCGCGCCAGACGCTGCAGCGAAGCGAGGACTGCCTTCTCGTGAACGTGACCCGGCCGGCCGCACCGCCGCCGGTCCGCGTGGCTATCCCGTACTGGTCTGGATCCATGGCGGCGGATACTCGGCCGGCGCCGGCGCGAACGAGATTACGGGCGATGGCGCGGTGCTGGCCCGGCACGGACTCGTCGTGGTGACGTTCAACTACCGGCTCGGCTCGCTTGGGTTCCTGCACCTGGCCGATGTGGCCGGCGGCGGATTCGAGGCGGCCGGCCAGGCTGGCTTCCTTGACCAGGTCGCGGCCCTGCGCTGGGTGCGCGAGAACATCTCCGGGTTCGGCGGCGACCCTGGCCGGGTCACGGTGCACGGCGTATCCGCGGGCGCGAAGAGAGCATCGCCAGCCTGCTCGCCTCGCCGCTGGCCGCCGGGCTGCTGACCCGCGCGATCTCCGCCAGCGGCGGCGCCGAGCATCTGGCAACACCGCAGCAGGGCGCCCGGCTCCGGCGGCGGCTGCTGGGCGAGCTTGGCCTGTCCGACGACGAGGCGGGCGTGCGGCGCCTGCCGGAGGTCCCCGCCGCCGAGCTCATCCTCGCGGCTCTTGACGTTGCCGGGCGAGCAGCCGAGCATTGCCGCGACCTGGTCGACGCTCTGGTCGGCCCAGTAGCGAAGCACCACGACCGCCCGCGCCTTCGGCGCCAGCGTTCCCAGTGCCTCAAGCACAGCAACCCGAAGCTCCGGCGAGTGCTCTGCTGCCGCGCGGTCGGGGAGACGGCCCGGGAGCAGCTCCCGTTTCCTTCGGCTCTCGGCCAGATAGGTGTTCAGCAGCGTCCGCATGGCGTATGCGCTGGCCGCATCTCGCCTTCTGATGCGCCGCCAGGACGCGAAGACCTTGGTCAGCGTTGTCTGCGCCAGGTCCTCCGCGGTGTGCCAGTCACCGCACAGCAGGAACGCGGTCCGGCGGAGCCTCGGTGCGATTGCCTCGGCAAACTCGACGAACTCGTCTTCGGCGGTGGTCATATCAGCGCGCGTTCCTCCGGCCAGTGGCGACCCCTGCTGCGGCCCGGTGTCACAGAGGTAGATTCGCGCGGCCCGCCTGGGGTTGCACCGTCAGCCTGATCACTACATTGGTCGCAGAACAGCCCTGACGCGGGAAGGATCACATAGATGACCGAGCGGAGCGAGGATCTGGTCCGGCGGAGTGAGCTGCGGCCGGGAGTTGTCCAGCTGACACTGTCCCGGCCGGAGAGCCTGAATGCGCTCACCGCGCCCCTCGTCGCCCAGCTCCACGATCAGCTGAGACGCCTGGCTGCCGACGTGAGCTGCCGGGTTGTCGTGCTGACCGGAGCCGGCCGGGGATTCTGCGCCGGCCTGGACCTGGGCGGCTTCGGGACCATCCCCGGAACCGAGAACCTCGGTCCGGTTCAGGCCAGCTGGGCGGTGCAGCGCTCGATCGCCGCCCTGGTGCAGGAGATCCGCCGCCTCCCGCACCCGGTGGTGGCGGCCGTCAACGGGCCTGCCGCCGGCGGCGGACTCGCGCTGGTCTGCGCCAGCGATATCCGCATTGCCTCGGCGAGTGCCGTGTTCTCGACCTCGTTCATCCGGATCGGAGTGAGCGGTTGCGATATCGGCACTTCCTGGCTGCTCCCCCGCCTTGTCGGCGCGGCGCGGGCGCACGAGCTGATGCTGACCAGCCGCCGGTTCGACGCCGCCGAAGCGCTGCGGATCGGCCTGGTCACCGAGGTCACTGAACCCGGGGACCTGGCCGGCCGGGTCGACGCGACCATCGACGCCCTGGTCGCGGCGCCGCCGCTATCGGTGTCGCTCACCAAGCAGGGCATGTGGCTGGCCCTGGAGATCCCGTCCTTCGACGCGATGATCGAGGTGGAGAACCGGCAGCAGGTACTGGCGTCCGCTACCGCTGACGCCAGCGAGGCGATGGCGTCGTACGTGGGCCGCCGGCCTGCCGAGTACCGGAACCGCTAGCAGCGGCCGCCGCGGGAACTGACCTGGTCGCGGGACACTGCCTCCGTCAGGCCGCCTGAAAGGCCGCGATCAGGTCCGCGATCAGCCCGGCCGGCACCGAGGGCAGGCCCGCCGGGTCAGAGGCCACCAGATCGAGCAGCGTCCGGCACGCGGACAAGGCTGCGGCCCGGTCGGCGAGCCGGAGCGCCGATGGCCCGGTGTCCTCGGCAACCACGGACAGCCGGCCGGCGATGTGGCCGAGTTCATCCCGCAGCTCAGGGGTCAGCTCCAGCGAGCCCTCTGTCGCTGCCCGGCTGAGCAGATCGTCCGCGGCACGCAGCGACATGAGGCGCTCCGTGGTCAGTGCCAGGCTCCGCAGCCTGGCCGGCCCGTACTGCTCCTCGACGACAGTGTCGATCGCAGTCACGTGCCCCTCAAGCTCGTCTAGATCGAGATCGCTGACGGTCAGCAGCGCATCCGGATCGCTGAGCCGGACCGTGAGCTCAGCCTGGATCGGAACTCCGCTGTCCGGTTCTCCGGTGGCCGGTACCGGGCCCACTGCCCCGCTGAGGTAGGCCGCGAGCGCCTGAGCCGCCTGGGCCAGGGCGACCGGACTGCCCTGCCGGGCCGGCTCCAGCTCAAGCCTGAGCTCAAGCTGTGCTGTCAAGACGGCCGGCTCGCCGCGCCGGACGGTGACGGACCCGGCATCATCGATGGTGACCGTGCAGGTCACGCGCCCGCCCCAGCGCGTCAGCTGCGGCGGCTGCAGGACGGTAGGCGGGTGCGGGCGGAGGCTGAATCCGCCGGCCTCGCCTCCGGTGTTCCTGATGCGCACACTGAGACGCGCCGACGCGAACGTGATGCCGACACGGAACTGCGGGCGGTTGTCACCGAGCAGGCTGTCGGGCACCAGGCGGCGCTCGGCCATCAGATGCTCGCCGACCGACTCATCGAACGCCGCGATTGCCCGCGCCGCGTCCGGCCAGCTGAAGTGACTCAGCTCCTCCCCGGTCAGGCGGCGGTGCCAGATCTCCCGGCTGAGATCACGCGAGGTGAGGTAACCGACGCGGAGCTCGGTGGCGCGGGTTTCAGCGATGATCTGCAGGCTCGCGCCTGACAGCCGCGCGGGACTGGCGGATCTCCTCGCGAACGCGACCGAGCAGATGCCGAAGAGCAGGACAACCGCGGCGGCCGCCGGCAGTAACGCCCACCAGTGGCGCGCCCAGCTCCAGCCTGGCGGGAAAATCGCCGTCACCTGGTTGGCGATGAGCGTGCCGATAAACGTCAGCAGCGCGAGCAGCACGGCGAGCATGAGCAGCGTGACCCTGAACCTCACTGTTCGAGGATACGGGCGGGCGCGCCGCCAGATGCTGGGCAAACGCGAGCATGGCGGCCACCCGGCACTGGCGCGGTCGAAGCGCCCGAAGCTAGGCTTAACAACCGGCAGCGAACGCCTCACTGGCGGTTGCCGCGAGGCAGGAGGACTGCTGGCATGGCTGACTCGCTCTGGGTTATCGGCGTGGCGATGACGAAGTTCATGCGCTACAAGGACAAGGACCTCATCGACCTCGGCAGTGAGGCCGCGACGGCCGCCCTTGCCGACGCCGGGCTCACGATCTTCGACGCGGACATCCTCGCGGCGGGCTGCCTGTATGACACCAATGGCATCGGCCAGCGGATCCAGAAGCAGATCGGGCAGACCGGGATCCCGGTCTACAACGTGACCAATGCGTGCGCGACCGGAGCGACCGCGTTCCGCGTGGCGGCGATGGCGATCAGGGCGGGCGAGGCGAGCATCGGCCTGGCGGTTGGGCTGGAGCAGATGGGCAAGCTGGGCCTGCTGGGCGCGCGGCCGGGCGGGGCGGCGGACAAGCCGTATGAGCCGTCCGGGCGGTACGGCGCGGTCGGCCCGGTCGAGGGCATCCTGGGCACGAGCCTGATGCCCGGCACGTTCGCGCAGTCCGGGATGGAGTATGCCTACGAGCACGACGGCGTCGGCTTCGAGCAGTTCGCGAAGGTGGCGGAGAAGAATCACGCGCATTCGACGCTGAATCCGCTGGCCCAGTATCAGAAGGCGTTCTCGCTGGATGAGGTCATGAACGCGGAGATGATCGCCTACCCGAACACGCTGCTGATGTGCTGCCCGACCGGGGACGGCGCGGCGGCGGCAGTGCTGTGCAGCGGCGAGCGGCTCAACTCGATGCCGGCCGCGGTCAGGCGGCGCGCGGTCAAGGTGTCGGCGTCGGTGCTGACCAGCGACCCCTACGTCGACGGCGGCTCGGTGCAGTTCGACGTGAACACGCTGACCCGCGAGGCCGCAGACCGGGCCTACGAGCTCGCCGGGGTGGACCCCCAGGACCTTGACCTGGTCGAGCTGCACGACTGCTTCGCCACCGCCGAGCTGCGGCACTACGACAACCTGCGGCTGTGCCCGGAGGGCGGCGCGGGCGAGTGGATCGACCGGCGCGGACCGTGGCGGGACGGGCAGATCCCGGTGAACGTCTCCGGCGGCCTGCTGTCCAAGGGCCACCCGCTCGGCGCGACCGGCATCGCCAACATCTACGAGGTGTCGACGCACCTGCGCGGCGAGGCCGGCGACCGGCAGATCGAGGGTGCCAGGGTCGGTCTCACCCACGTTATCGGCCTTGGCAGCGCGTGCGCTGTGCACATCCTGGAGAAGTCCGCTGCCTGAGCGGGCACCGGGCGCCGGCACCCGCCGGGCACGGTGACACCCTAGAGCGATGACCGCCTCGCTGCGCCCGCTGCCGGGCCCGGTTACTCTCGCTGCCGGCGCGTTCGACCTGGCCCGGCTCGGCTATACGGAGCAGGAGTTCCTGCTGACCGGCACGGCCGACAGCTACGAGCTCGCCGGCCCGCGGATGCCTGATGGCCAGTGGAGCGTGCGTCCGGCCTTGCGGGCGCCCTTCACCACGAGAGTGGTGGTGCGGCAGCCCGCCGACCGGGGGTCGTTCAGCGGCACCGTCCTCGTCGAGTGGCTGAACGTGTCCGGCGGCCTGGATGCGGCGCCGGACTGGATGATGGCGCATACCGAGCTGATCCGCAGCGGCCACGCGTGGGCCGGAATCTCGGCCCAGCGCGCCGGGATCGAGGGCGGCGGCCTGGTGCCCGGATTGCACCTGAAGCAGTCACATCCCGCCAGGTACGCGGAGCTGTCCCATCCCGGCGACGCGTGGGCTTTCGACATCTTCAGCCTGGCTGGCCACGCGCTGCGGGCCTCGCCTGGCGTCCTTCCCGAACCGGTGAGCGCACGTCCCCTCCGGATGCTGGCCGGCGGCCAGTCGCAGTCCGCGGCGTTCCTGGTGACCTACATCAACGGCATTGACCCGCTGGCGGCGGTCTACGACGGCTTCCTGGTGCACGGGCGCACCGGATCAGGAGCGGCCCTGGACACCGGCTTCCGGCCCGGTGCCAGCACCACCGGCGTCGGCGAGCGCATCCGCGCCGACCTGCGCGTCCCGGTGCTCGTGCTGCAGACCGAGACGGACGTGGTCCTCCTCGGCAGCGGCCTGGTACAGCAGCAGGACCACGACCTGCTGCGGAACTGGGAGCTGGCCGGCGCCGCGCACGCCGACACCTACCTGCTGTTCGCCAGCGGGCAGGACGACGGCCACCTGCCGCCTGCCAGGCTCGCCGAGCTGCTGCGGCCGACGACCAGCATCGTGATGGGCCAGACCGAGTCGCCGATCAACAGCGGCCCGCAGCACCACTACGTGGCCTGCGCGGCCATCGCGCAGCTGGATGCCTGGGTAGCCGGCCGCAGCGTCCCGCCGGCCGCGCCCCGCCTCGACGTGGCCCCCAATGGCCGGGACCTCATGCGCGACGAACTCGGCCGCGCGACGGGGGGCATCCGGACGCCCTGGAGCGACGTTCCCGTAGCAATCTTGTCGGGAACGGGGCAGAAGGGCGAGCTGTTTGCCTTCCTGTTCGGCACGACGAGACCGCTGACAGAGGCTGATCTCGCCCGGCTGTATCCGGGTGGCCGGGCTGACTACCTGGGCCGGTTCCAGCTCTCGCTCGACGCCGCGATCCGGGCGGGCTTCCTGCTGCCCGCGGACCGGGCCGAGATTCTCGCGGTCGCCGGGGCGGCCTGGCCGGCCTGATCGGGCAACGCCGAGCTGCTTTTGAGGTTCATTACTGCTCGCAGGTATTGTCTGGAACTTGCCCGGCTCTCAAACTGGTCACAACCTGGGCACTAAGTCCATGACCGGCGAGCTGGGTCCGGCCAGGCGAGGGAGGGCAGATGCGCCTGCGGCTAGGGCGTTCTGCTGCCGTTCTCACCGTTATCTCCGCCGCTGTCGCGGTTGGTGTCTCGCTGGCGCCGTCGCTCAGCGAGGTCAACGCCCAGACCGCCTCATTCGGCGAGACCTCGACCGTCGGCGCGCTCTTCACGGTGAGCTCGTCAGGCCAGCTGCAGGACCACTTCTGCACCGCCAGCGTCGTCGACAGTCCTGGCGGCGACCTCATCCTCACGGCGGCGCACTGCGTGGCCGGCCGGACCCCCGGCGAGGTCGCGTTCGTGCCCGACTACTCGGAGGGCCAGGAGCCGTTCGGTGCCTGGACGGCCAGCCAGTTCATCGTGGACCGGCAATGGACGTCCTCCAGTGACCCCGACGACGACTTCGCTTTCCTGCTGGTCCGCCAGGCCGGGTCAAAGTCGGGCGTCCAGACGCTGACCGGGGGCGAGGCGGTCGGTGTCGGCGTCGCGCCGGGGCGGACCGTCAAGGTGGCCGGCTATCCCAATGCCGGGGATGCGCTGATCAGCTGCGAGAACACCGCCGGCGAGTTCAGCCCGACCCAGTATCAGTTCGACTGCGGCGGCTTCACCGACGGGACGAGCGGCAGCCCGCTTCTGGCCGATGTGGGCGCCCTCTCCGGGGTCGATACCGTCATCGGCGTTATCGGCGGCTACGAGCAGGGCGGCGACACCCCGTCGGTGTCGTACGCTGCCCGGTTCAGTACCCGCCTGGCGGCCCTGTACCAGCGGGCCCTGGCCGCGGCCCGGCGCTGACCGGGCCCGCATCGGCCCGCAGGCGCCGCTGCAGCCAGATCAGCACGGCAAGCGCCGGAACCGTGATGAGCGGCTCGAGGCCGGGCAAAGCCGCCCGCAGCACCAGTGAGGCCAGGATTGACGGCAGCAGCGCGCCGGTGATGACCGCCAGCGTCTGCTGCGGTCCCCAGCCCGGACGCCGTGTCCAGCGCCGGCCGGTCCTGACGAGAACGGCCAGGTACGCCGCCATCAGCAGGACGAGCAGCAGCTGCCAGCCGGTCCGGTCCCGCGGTGGCACTGCCGCCGCGATGAGCCCGGCCGCCAGCGCGAATATCGCGTAGAACGCGACCGTGGCGGCGGCCCCGGCCAGCCGCAGCCGGGCCAGCCCGGGGACCGGCCGGGCTGGCACCGGAGGGGCGGGTGCCGGCGGGGCGGGTGCCGGCGGGGCGGGTGCCGGCGGGGCGGGTGCCGGCGGGGCGGGTGCCGGGCGGGCGGCCGTCCCTCGGTTGCCCGGCAGAGACAGTGCGATCGCGACCGCGGCGGCAACTGCCGCGAGCACGGCGAGCTTCAGGCCGCGGTCAGCCGGCGCGGCGAACCCGCTGGCCGCAGTCGCGGCCAGCAGGAGGCAGCACCCGGCGAGCGCGGGCCGCGGCAGCCACGCCCGGCCTGCAGCCGCCGGGAACGCCAGCTCGACCAGCAGGATCGGCAGCACGGCGCTGACGAGTGCGTGGAAGACGGTCAGGCCAGCCGCCACGGCCGGGTCAATGCCGCCGACGAGCGCGTAGCCGGGATACTGCACGCGGTACCAGGTGCCGGCGATGATCCCCTCGTTGATGGCCCCGCCGGCCATTCCCAGCAGCAGGACCGCGGCCCAGCCAGCCTCAGGCGCCAGAACTCGCGGACAAGCAGAGCGACAGAGCCGTAGAAGGCGCTGATGAACAGCAGCGATGCCGGGCTGGTCAGCAGGCGCAGCGGCGGCGTGTTGAAGGTGGCCACCGACTCGGGGATCAGGCCGGCGGCGAGGAACAGCGTCACGGCGGCCCGCCAGGTGCGGGCAGCGCGCACCCCCTGTGCCGGAGCGGCGGGAACGGCGGGTGCCGGGCGAGATGCCACGGCAGCAGAATGCGCCGGCGCCGCCGCCGCCGGCATCAGCCGATGAGCTGATCCGTATCAGCCGCGGGCCTCATACCTCGCTCGGCCCGGGCGCCTCTTCTCCGCACGACGCGAGTACTCCGTCCAGCGGGCGGGGTATCGCGGTCAGGTCAATTGCCAGGGCGAGCAGTGTGGCGTACCGGCGCTTGCGACCGGACCTCGTTCCCATGAACCGGTGCAGCTGGGCGACCACGCTGACGTCCTGCTGGGCCGGCTGGCGCTGGAACGTCCGGAAGGCCTTCAGCTCGCCCTGCGAGCTGATGACCCGCTCGACCGCGGGAACACCCGCTGCGCGGATCAGCTCGTCCTCGAGATCCGCCGAGCACACCCAGAAGCCGAGCTCCTCCAGCGCTCCCCGGCAGTTAGCACGCCCGGCGCCCGCTCGTGCCAGGGCACGGCGGACGTGATCTTCCTCGCCCGCATCGCACAGCCCGGCGAGGCTGAGTCCGAGCCCCCGCGGGCCGGCCAGCGCGAGGAACCGGCCGATGTTCGTGGCTCCGCCCATCGCGACGACGGCGACACCCTCGCCCGCCAGGTTGCGGCCGCGCCTCATCGCCAGCGTTTCCAGGGCCGCCTTGTCGCTATCGCCCTCGACGAGTACCAGCGAGCGCGAGGCCGCGAGCCCGGCCAGGTCGATGTCCATTGCTCCGGCCAGTATGTGCCTGGGGTCCTGGCTCCTGCCAGCGGATATCCGCCGGGCGCGGCGGGCGGTCCGGGCGCCGGCGGCTGCCGGAGTGTTGTGTGGGCGGCTGGCTACCGGGCAGGCCGGTAAAGAGCCATAGTGATACTGGCCGAGGAGGATAAACGTGGCGATCGCGACGATTAACCCGGCGACTGGCGAGCTGGTGAAGTCCTTCGACGAGATGAGCGAGGCGGATGTCGAGCGCTGCCTGAGCAGGGCCGCGAGCACGTTCGCGGACTACCGGCTGACGTCGTTCGAGGAGCGCGCCGGATGGCTGCGGCAGGCAGCCGGCATCCTGGACGCCGAGCAGGATCAGACCGCGGCGATGATGACGACGGAGATGGGCAAGACGCTGGCGTCGGCCCGCCAGGAAGTCGCCAAGTGCGCCGCCGCCTGCCGGTACTACGCCGAGCACGCGGCCGGCTTCCTGGCGGACGAGCCCGCCGATGCCAGCGCCGTCGGCGCCGGGCGAGCGTACGTGACCTATCAGCCGCTCGGCGCGGTTCTCGCCATCATGCCGTGGAACTTCCCGCTGTGGCAGGCGATGCGGTTCGCCGCCCCGGCGCTGATGGCCGGCAACGTCGGGCTGCTCAAGCACGCATCGAACGTGCCGCAGAGCGCACTGTTCCTGCAGGACCTGTTCGCGCGCGCTGGCTTCCCGGCAGGAGCGTTCCAGACGCTGCTGGTCGGGTCGGCGCGCATCGAGGCGATCCTGCGTGATGACCGTGTGCAGGCCGCGACGCTGACCGGATCGGGACCGGCCGGGCAGTCGGTGGCGGCGATCGCGGGCAGCGAGATCAAGAAAGTCGTCCTCGAGCTCGGCGGCAGCGACCCGTTCGTGGTGCTGCCATCCGCGGATCTGCCCGCGGCGGCTCAGGTTGCTGCTAACGCGCGCTGCCTCAACAACGGCCAGTCCTGCATCGCCGCGAAGCGCTTCATCGTGCACGACGCGGTCTACGACGAGTTCGAGCGGCTGTTCGTCGCCGCGATGTCGGCCAAGACAATGGGCGATCCGATGCTCGACGGTACCGACATCGGGCCGCTGGCGACCGAGCAGCAGCGAGACGAGGTCGAGGAACTGGTCGCCGACGCTGCCGCCGAGGGAGCGCACGTCCTGTGCGGCGGCGCCGTGCCGGACGAGCCGGGTTTCTACTTCCCGCCGACGGTCCTGAGCGGAATTACCGCCCAGATGCGAGTGCACCAGGAAGAGGTGTTCGGGCCCGTGGCTACCCTGTACCGCGCTGCCGACCTGGACGACGCGATCGGGATCGCCAACGGCACGGAGTTCGGGCTGGGCGCCAACGCCTGGACCAATGACGAAGCGGAGCGGCAGCGGCTGATCCGCGACCTGGCCGCCGGGATGGTCTTCATCAACGGCAACGTGACCTCGTATCCGCAGCTGCCGTTCGGCGGCGTGAAGACCTCCGGTCACGGGCGGGAGCTGTCCAGTCACGGGATCCGCGAATTCTGCAACATCAAGTCGGTCTGGATCGGCGCTTAGCGAGGCCCGGCGGGCGTCCGTGGTGCGATCGCTGTCGCTATAGCTCAATGCCGCGTACTTAAGGCGGGTGCCGCTGCGGGCTCGGGGCGGGCCGGGCTGCGGCGTGGCGGGGTGAAATGCAACGAAACTCCTGGTAGGACGGGCGTCGACCAAGATCACCTGTCGGTTCCGGGAGTTTCGTTGCCAGACCATGCTGCCATTGCCGGGGGGCCTGCTGCCAGCGATCCGGTGTTCCCGCTGGATCTGATCAGCCAGGTGACCGGACGGACCGGGCCCGAACGGCGGCGGCTGCTGCCGGCGGCGTCGGTGATGATCTTCGTGCTGGGCTGCGCGCTGTTCAGCGGCGAGGGATACGCCGAGGTAGTCCGCAAGGTGGAGATCTGGCTGGAAGGACTCGCCGGGCCGGGCGGCTGGCGGATCCCCGGCACCTCGGCGCTGGCGCGGGCCCGCCGCCGGGTCGGGCCGGCCCCGCTGCGGATGCTGTTCGCCCTGCTGGCCGGGCCGCTGGCCGGGCCGGGCACGCCCGGGGCGTACGCGTTCGGGCGGCTGCTGGCAGCGCTGGACGGGACACTGCTGGACGTCCGGTGCTCGCCGGCCAACACCGCCGCGTTCGGCGCCCCGCAGCGCAACGGCAGCAGCAGCGGCGGCTACCCGCAGGTCCGGCTGGTCACGGTGGTGGCCTGCGGCACCCGCGGGATCCTCGATGCGGCCTTCCGCGGCTGCCGCGCGCCGGGGGCCAGCGAGCAGGACCTGGCCCGCAAGATAGCCGCCCGCGGCCGGCTCGGCCCCGGCATGCTGGTCTTAGCCGACCGTAACTTCGGCGGCTACCAGGTCGCCGCGACGCTCGCCGCCACCGGCGCCGACCTGCTGATCCGGGTCAAAACGGCGTCCGCGCGGTGGCTGCCGGCGCTGCGGGCGCTGCCGGACGGCTCGTACCTGTCGGTGCTGCCGGTCCCGGCCAGCGGGCGGGCGCACGCCCGCGCCCGGCATGAGGGCCGGCCGCTGGCCACCCCGCCGGCCGGGCTGGCGGTGCGGGTCATCGAAGCCGACATCACCAGCACCCCGGCCGGCGGCGGCCCGCGCACCGAGCGGTACCGGCTGATCACCACCCTGCAGCTGCTGCTGCCGGGCGCCTATCTGACCACGTCCGGGCAGCCGACCCGCGACCAGCGGAAGGTCGCGGCTCAGCTGTATGCCGGACCGGACAGCCTGATCACCGGACCAGCGGCGCTGGAGTTCTACGGCATCCAGGGCCGTCGCTCTGCGACTGTCGACGTGCTGGTGCCGGTCTCCCGGCGGACGGTTAGCCGGGACTTTGCCGTGATGCACCGGACCCGCCGGATGCCGCAGTCGTGGAGCCCTGACCTGGCACTGCGTTACGCACTGCCCCAGCGGGCGGTGGCTGACGCGGTCGCGGCTCTGACCCGGCTGTCCGATGCCCGCACCGTCGTCGCCAGCGCGGTCCAGCAGCGCCGCTGCACGGTCAGGCAGCTGTCGGCGGAGCTGCGGGAGCGGCACGATGCGCGCGACGCCATGTTCCGGCGGGTCTTAGCCGAGGTGGCGGCCGGCGCGAGGTCCGCGCCCGAGGCGGACCTGCAGGAGCTGATTGCCGCTTTCAGCCTGCCGGTCCCGCTCTTCAATCCGTCGCTGTTCCTGGATGGCAAGTTCCTGGCCTGCCCGGATGCCTGGTGGCCGCAGTCTGCCGTGGCCGTCGAGGTCGATAGCAAGCAGTGGCACCTGCTGCCAGAAGACTGGGAACGGACAATGCGACGCCACCGACAGATGAGCGCTGCCGGGATTCGCGTCATCCATGTCAGTCCAGCTCAGCTCCGCGACGAGGCCAGGGCGGTCGCCCGAGACATCGCCGGCGCGCTCGCGCGGGGCCATCCGGCGGCCGGCATCACCTGCCAGCCGGCCGCGGCGTGACCGCCGGGAGCCGAGCGACCCTCCTGATGACCGGGAGGCTATGCGGTGAAAGGCGGCTCGGGCCGCCACGGGAACCAGTCCGGCAGGTCCCTGCTCGGCGCGAGGCTCCAGCTGGCCGGCCGCTTCTCAAGGAACGCCGCGACGCCCTCGGCCGCGTCCGCCATCCGGCCGGTCTCGTAGATGGCGCGCGAGTCGAGCCGGTGAGCGACCATCGGATGGTCAGCTCCCAGCATCTGCCACAGCAGCTGCCGGGTGAGGACGGCTGACACCGGCGCAACGTTCGCGGCGATCTCGCTGGCGAGCTTCGCCGCGGCCGGGACGACCTCGCCGGGCGGGTGCAGGCTGCGGACCAGGCCCCCGGCCAGCGCCTCGGCGGCCGGGAAGACGCGGCCGGTCAGCGTCCATTCCAGGGCCTGGCTGATCCCGACAACCCGCGGCAGGAACCAGCTGGACGCCGCGTCCGGAACGATGCCGCGGGCGGCGAACACGAATCCCGCCCGGGCCGTGTCAGCCATCAGCCTGAGGTCCATCGGCAGCGTCATCGACAGCCCCACTCCGACGGCAGGGCCGTTGATCGCCGCGATCACGGGCTTGAGCGAGCGGAAGATGCGCAGGACCAGCACGCCGCCGTGGTCCCGGTGCGCCTCCGGGCTGTCGGCATGGCCGCCATAGTCGAAGGTGGCCGCGCCACCGCCGAGGTCAGCGCCGGCGCAGAACGCCCGGCCCGCCCCGGTGACGATGACAGCGCGGACGCTGTCGTCGCTGTCGGTCTCATCGAGCGCTGCCAGGACTCCCCGGTACATGGCGTCGTTCATGGCATTGAGCTTGTCCGGCCGGTTCAGGGTGATGGTGGCGACGCCATCGCTGACCGAGTACAGCACTGCCTCTGTCATAGTCTCGCTCCGTCAGCCGGCGTGATGCTCGAGTGCGTACGCGTTCAGCCGCTCGAGTTCGTCGGCGTACAGCCGGCGCATGACCCGCGGCGCAAACGTGCGCTCGAAGAAACCGCCGATGCCGCCCGCGCCCTGCCAGGTCGTCGAGATCGTGACCTGAGCCTGCCGCTCGCCCTGCGGGCTGACGGTAAAGGTAGTCACCGCGGTGGAGCCGGAATCGGACTCGGTCAGGACCCGGCCCGGATCGGGCTCGGCGACGACCGACCGGTACTGCCGGGTGCGGCCGCCCGCGGTCAGCGTGTACCGGATCACCGTCCCCGCGCCGGTGCCGCCCTGCTCGACCTCGAAACCGGAGAACGCCGGCGGCAGGAACCGCGGATGATGCTCCCGCATGTCCGCGATGTAGTTATAGACGGCCGCGGCCGGCGCGTCGATCGCCCGCTCGGCTGAGACAACGATAGGGGCCATGCGCCCTGTCTACCATGGCCCGCACCGGCGGGCGGCCGGCCGCCCGCCGCCCGGCGGGGGGCCGGAGGTTGGCTAGGGTGAGCAGGGTGACGGATCTGGCTGACTACGACGAGCCGCCTGCTCCAGCCTTCCTGTTCGATCTGGACGGGACGCTCATCGACAGCGTGTACCAGAACGTGATCGCCTGGCGGAACGCGCTGGCCAAGCTCGACATCGATCTGTCCGTCTGGCGCATCCACCGGCGCATCGGGATGAGCGGCGGACTGTTCGTGTCGGCATTGCTGCGCGAGACCGGCTGCACATTGTCCGAGGATGACGTCGAGCTGCTCCAGCAAGATCACGCTGCCGAGTACCTGGCCCAGGTCAGCTCAGTCCGCGCCCTGCCCGGAGCGCCCGAGCTGCTGGCGGCGCTGACCAGCCACGGCGTTCCGTGGGCGATCGCGACCAGCGGCCGGCGCGTGATGGCGGAGAAGGCGCTGCCCATGCTCGGCCTGGCCGATGACGCCCCGATGGTCACCCGTGACATGGTCAGGCACGCCAAGCCGGACCCTGACCTGTTCCTGGCCGCCGCGGCGCTGATCGGCGCTGACCCCCGGTATGCCTGGGTTGTCGGCGACAGCGTCTGGGACCTGCTGGCGGCCAGGCGCGCGGGCGCGCTCGGTATCGGTCTGCTGTCCGGCGGCTACGGGCGCGAGGAACTGGAGCGGGCCGGTGCCTACCGGGTATACGCCGATCCGGGCGAGCTGCTGAGTCGCGCGGACGAGGTCGGCATCCGCAACCTGCTGGCCGGGCCGGCCGACCGCTAGCTCAGCTCGGCTCAGGCCGCGCCTTGACTGAACAGACCTTTCTGTCTAGGTTAGTAGTCACAGACAGATCGGTCTGGGAGCCAGAGCTGCGAACGGCCCCGCAGACCCAGGGAGGCGGGATGGCAGACGCACCAGCGGCAGCAGGCCGGGACACTGCGGCCCGCCGTATGCGCGCCCTCGTGACCGGCGCGACCTCGGGCATGGGACGGGCTATCGCGCAGCGCCTCGCCCGGGACGGCATCGAGGTGATCGTGCACGGCCGCGACGCGACCCGCGGCAGCCAGGCAGTCAGCGAGATCGAGCAGTCCGGCGGCTCGGCGACATTCCAGGCCGCCGATCTGAGCCAGCCCGATGGCATTGCCCTGCTGGCCGAATCGGCTGGCGAGATCGACGTGCTGGTGAACAATGCCGGCTTCTCCTGGTTCGGCGCGACCGCTGACCTGAAGCCGGACACCTTCGACGCGCTCTTCGCCAGCAACGTCCGCGCGCCTTACTTTCTGGTTGCCGCGCTGGCACCCGGCATGGCTGCGCGCGGCTCGGGCAGCATCATCTGCGTCAGCAGCATGGCCGGCCGGATCGGCCTGGCCGCAGGCGCGGCCTACGGCGCCACCAAGGGCGCGCTTGAGTCGATGACGCGCGCCTGGGCGGCGGAGTTCAGTCCCCAGGGCGTCCGCGTCAACGCGATCGCGCCAGGCCCGGTCTACACCGACGGCGCCGTCCCGGAGCGCATTGCCGCCCTGGGCGCCACCACTCTGCTGGGCCGGGCTGCGCAGACATCTGAGATCGCGGGCCTGGTCAGCTTTCTGGCCTCGCCGGAGGCGAGCTACATCACCGGAGCGGTCCTGGCGGCCGACGGCGGCCGGACCGCCATCTGACTGACATCTGATCGGGCCGGCCCGGCCGGTCCCGCGCCGATACCTCGAAGGAGAGCTATGCCGATGAACGTAATCGCTGTCAGTTACGACTGCGCGGACGCGGCGAAGACTGCCGCATTCTGGGCTGCGGCCCTCGGCCGGGAGGTCGAGCCTGGCGCATCGCCCGCGTCGGCCCGGGTCGCCCCGGCCGATGTGGCGACGACGGGCCCGCGGTTGCTGTTCCACCAGGTCCCGGAGGGCAAGACGGTGAAGAACAGGCTGCACCTGGACCTCGGTACGCAGGACGCTGCCGCCGACACCGAGCGGCTGGTCGGCATCGGCGCCTCGGTGCTGCGCATTTTCGAGGAGGATGGCCGGCACCGGTGGACCACGCTCGCCGACCCGGAGGGCAACGAATTCGACCTGGTGAGCACCTGACCGGACCGGGTCAGGAGTCCGGCCGAAGCCGGGCAGGACCCCGGCCAGGCGGCAGGAGGGGCATGATGGCGACGCCGCAGGAACGCAGCGCGGCCGCGCGGGCCAGGCTGCTGGCCTCAGCCAGCGAGCTGTTCTACGCCGAGGGCGTGCACAGCGTCGGCATCGACCGTGTAATCGAGCACGCCGGGGTCGCGAAGGCGACGCTCTACAGCGCGTTCGGTAGCAAGGAGGAGCTGGTCCGCGCCTACCTGCGGGCGCGCCACGACGCCACCCGCGAGCGCATGAGCAGGGAGCTCCAGGCGCGCTATCCAACCGCCAGGGAGCGGTTGCTCGGAGTGTTCGAGGTCCAGGGCCTGTCCTTTGCCGATCCGGGTTTCCGCGGCTGCGCATTCGTCAGCGCAAGAGCCGAGGCCCGGCCGGGTGGTGCCGTCGACGAGGTGACTGCCGACTACCGCGCCTGGCTGCACGAGCTGTTCGCTGATCTGGCTGCAGCGGCGGGGGCGCGCGACTCCAAGGGGCTCGCGCGGCAGCTTGTGCTGCTGTACGACGGAGCCGGGATCAGCGCGTGGATGGACCATGATCCAGGGGCCGAGGCCGCCGCCCGCGCTGTCGCTGCCGCGCTGATCGACGCAGCGATCCCCGCGGGCACCCGATCGACTGGACCGGACGCGGCCGCACTACCGGCCGGTGTACCGGATCTCGGCCTGCTGGCCGAGTGACAGCAGGAAGTAGGCGATGAACGTAGCGCCCTGGTCGCCCGCGTCGAAGCGCGCGATCCGCACGCCTTCCGGCTCGTAGAAGAGATCGCCCGCCTGCAGCAGTACAGCCGGCTGGCCTTCCAGCTGGTAGATGACCGAGCCCTCGGTGATGCTGCCGAGCACCGGGCCGTTGTGCACGTGCTGGCCGCCGGCGTGACCGGGCAGGATCCGGATCTCGCGGACCTCCACCCGGCCGGTGTCCTTGGCCTGGCGCAGCCGGGCGTCCATCAGGACGGCGCGGGTGATCGGCTCCTCGGGGGTCGGATCAGCAGCGCGCGGCATGGGCGGCATCCTATCGGCGGGCGAGCCGGCCGGAAATAGCCGAAAATTCCGGCGCGCGGCGGCGGTCCCCAGCGGAAGCGCCCCGGATGTGCACCATGATCCGGGGCGCTCCCGTGTGTAACCCCCAGCTTTCTACTACCGGGAACGCGCCGGTCCTAACATCGGCCGGCAAATCGGATCTCTGGCACTCAGTGCGCCGGAGTGCGACAATGGGCTGGTGGGCGCTGGCAGGGACACCGATCTGGCCGGGACCCTGGCCGAGATGGGCCGGAGGGTCGGGCAGGCCATGGACGACGCCATCGAGCGCGCCCGGCCGGCCTTCGATGCGCTCGCAGAGGCAGCGAGCCGGCCCGAGGTCAGGTCCGTAATCGAGCGCGTCGAGCGCGCCCTGGGGCGCAGGCCCTGCCTGTGCTTCTGCTCTCGCACGCACCCCGAGGACCGGGGCATCTGCGAGACCTTCGGCGCCGTCATCACCCGGCCGTTCAGCTCGGACCTGCTGGGGGACATTGACGTCCCGATGTGCGCGCCGTGCGCGGCGGCCCGCGCAGCGCACGAGTTCACTGGCTGACCGGGCGGGTCGCTGGCAGTAACGCTGCGCGTTCGTGGCAGGCTGCCGTGGTGGCTGAATTTACCGGCGAGGACCTGACCGGCTCGCGGTTCGAGGACGTGTACCTGACCGGCGCCCTGTTCCACGATGTGGACCTCAGCAACGCCAGCTTCCGGCTGGTTGACCTCAGCGGCGTCACCATCAGGGGCGCTGCCCTGGTAAACGTGGACATCAGCGGCGACTGCGAGAACCTGCTGGTCAATGGCGTAGACGTGGTCCCGTTCGTGGAGGCTGAGCTCAATCGCCGCTACCCTGACCGCTCCCGCATGCGGCCGGCCGATCCCGGCGGATACCGAGAGGCGTGGGACATCCTCGAGCGGCTGTGGCAGCAGACAGTCGGGCGGGCCAGCGGGATGTCACCCGAGCTGCTCCATCAGCGGGTTGACGGCGAGTGGTCCTTCATCGAGACGCTGCGTCATCTGGTGTTCGCCACCGATGCCTGGGTGCGTCGCGCCATCCTGGGCGAGGCGTCGCCGTGGGATCCGCTGGACCTGCCGCACGACGACATGCCGGATCAGCCTGGCGTTCCCCGCGACCGGACCACCCGGCCGTCCCTGGACGAGATGCTGGTCCTGCGCGCGGACCGGATGGCCACGGTTCGCCAGGTGCTGGCGGACCTGACCGCCGAGCAGCTGGCTGGCTCTACCGAGCCGGTCCTGGAACCGGGCTACCCCGAGCCTGAGAGCTTCCCCGTCCGGCGCTGCCTGCGGGCCATCCTGAACGAGGAGTGGGAGCACCGGCTGTATGCCGAGCGCGACCTCAGCATCCTGGAGTCCCGGTCGTCCTGAGCCTCCCGGGCCCGCCCGCGAGGGGCTGCCGTCACGTCAGCTAGCTGACGTGGCCGCGGCGCCACTGCGGCTTGCGCTTCTCCAGGAATGCGCGCATGCCCTCGCGCGCGTCCGGCAGCTGGCTAGTGGAAGCCATGACCTCCACCGCGTAGGCGTATGCCTTGGGCTGATCAAGGTCGATCTGGGCATACAGCGCCTGCTTGCCGATGCCCTTGCTCTCGGCGGAGCCGCGGGTCACGCGCTCGAGCAGGCTGGTCGTGGCTGACTCCAGCTGCGCGGCCGGGACCACCCGGTTGACCAGGCCCCAGTCCAGCGCGGTCCGCGCGTCGATCACGTCGCCGGACAGCGCCATCTCGGCGGCCCGCTTCCGGCCGATGTTGCGGGCGATCGCCACCATGGGCGTATGGCAGAACCAGCCGCCGTTCCCGCCCGGCGCGGCGAACCCGGCGTCCTCGCTGGCGACGGCAAGGTCGGCGGCGGCCACCAGCTGGCAGCCCGCCGCCGTCGCCAGGCCATGCACCCGCGCCACCACCGGCTGCGGTACCTGCTGCATCAGATTCATCAGCTCGGTGCAGGTCATGAGCAGGGACCGGACGGCGGACAGGTCAGCGTCGGCCATGTCGGCGAAGTCATGGCCAGCACTGAACACCGGGCCGTTGCCGGCCAGCACGATGCCGAGAGCGTCGCTGTCCCCCGCCTGCCCGAACGCCGTGATCAGCTCCTGCATATGCGCCAGGGACAGCGCATTGCGGCGCTGCGGCCGGTTCATCGTGATAGTGGCGAACTCGCCGGACCGCTCCATCGTGATGTGCTCGAAGCCCATCGGCCCCTCCTCGCTCGGCTTCCAGCCTACGACGGCGCTGCGATGGCTACCGCTCCTGTTCCGTCGGCCGGATCAGCATCTCGTTGACGGCGACATGCCGCGGCCTGGTGACGATGTAGCCGATGGCATCGGCGATGTCCGCGGCCGCCATCCTCTGGCCGAACTGGGACCGGATGCTGTCCAGGATGTCCGGCCGGTTGTGGCCGGCCAGCTCGGTCGCGGTCGCTCCCGGCTCCACCAGTGACACCCGGACGTAGCGACCGGCCAGCTCCTGGCGGAGCGACTCGCTGAACGCGCCCACACCGAACTTGGTCAGGCTGTAGACGCCGTTGCCGGGCCGGGCATGCCGGCCCGCGACGGAGCTGATATTCACCATGTCGGCTACCTGACGCGGGCCGTCGGCAGCAGCGCGCAGCAGGTGCGGCGTTGCCGCATGCGCGCAGTACAGCAGGCCGAGCACGTTGAGCTCCACCATCCGCTGCCATTCCGACAGCGGCGCGCCGGCAATCGGGCCGAGCAGCATCACGCCGGCGTTGTTGACCAGCGTGTCGAGCCGGCCGAGTTCGGCGACGGTCCGCTCGACCGCCTCGGTCGCCTGCTGCTCCTGCGTGACATCGGACTCGAGCACGAGGGCGGTGCCGCCGCCCGCCCGGATGGCGGCGGCCAGCTCCTCCAGCCGGTCCTTGCGCCTGGCCGCGAGCGCGACCGCAGCGCCGCGCTCAGCCAGCGTCGTCGCGGTCGCGGCGCCGATGCCGCTCGATGCCCCGGTGACCAGGGCGACAGTGCCGTCCAGTGCGCTCGCCATGCGCAGCTCCCTCGCTTGGAATGGATCAGATCGGATCGTAGGGGATGCGCTCGTAGATGCCGCTGAGCGCATCCAGTACCGACGGGCTGACGTGCAGCCGGCGATCATCTACCTGCCCGACGGCCGCGATGCCGAGCGAGCTGGTCAGGAAGACCGCGTCGAACGAGCGCAGGCCCGCCAGCGTCATCCGGGTCCGGCGCGAGCGCAGCCCGGCGGCGGGCAGCGCCTCCTCCAGCAGCCGCATGGTCACTCCGTGCAGCTGCGGGGCGTCCGGCCAGCTGACCTCTCCGCCGGCGTAGCCGCCGATGTTGGCGGTCGCCGACTCCGACACGACGGCGCCGTCCTGCGTGAACAGCGCGTCATGGAACCCGTTGCGCTCGGCGACGCGGCCGTAGTGGATCTGGCCGAAGGTTCCGCTGTGCTTGAGATGCGGCAGCGCTCGCCGGTAGGTCACCGACTGGAGGCGCTGCGGCACTTGCGGCGGTCCGGCGGGCGGCCGGACCGTCACCATCACCGATGGCTCCGCACCGGGATCTGCCTGGAAGACGCTGATCCGCACCGACGCGTCGGCGACGGTGCCGAGGGCGTGCCGGATATGCCGGAGTACGCGGTCAGGCGGAAGCCCGACGTCATACAGCTCCCTGGTTGCCTGCTCCAGCCTCGTCAGATGGTGCTGCAGACCGCGGGCCGCGCCGCCGCGCACCTGCATCACGGTGAAGTGACCGTAGTTGATCAGGGCCGGGAAACGCAGATCAGCTGCCCGAGCGGGATGACCGTCGATCTCGTTTGCCAGCACGCTCACAGGCAACCACGCTAACTGAGCCGCACTGCGGTTAGGCTCGTCGCCATGCCTCTTGATGATGACGTGGTCCGGCTGGCCAAGGCCCCGACCCTCGCGTCGGTCGTGACCCTGATGCCCGACGGGCAGCCGCAGGCGCTGCTCACCTGGATCGATACCGATGGCGAGCACCTGCTCGTCAACACCGAGCCGCAGCGGCAGCGGTCCAGGAACATCAGTCGTGACCCGCGGGTCACGGTCCTCCTCCACTCCGCCTCGGATCCGTGGGACTGGGCCGAGGTGCGCGGCCATGTGGTGTCGACGATTACCGGCCAGCAGGCCAGGGAGCACATCGACGAGCTCTCGAACAAGTACATCGGGCGGGACTACGCCAACCCGGTCGGCCCCGGCGGCCGCGTCATCTTCGTGGTTGAGCCGGACAAGGTCAACACGCCGAAGTCGATGGGCCGCCGGTAGCCAGCCCGCCGCTATCAGGGCAGGGAACGAGCTGGCCCGGGGCCAGTCGTCAGACCAGCTCGAGGATCGTGGCGTTGGCCTGCCCGCCGCCCTCGCACATGGTCTGCAGGCCGTACCGGGTGCCGGTGGCGCGCATGTGGTGCACCAGGGTGGTCATGATCCGGGCGCCGCTGCCGCCGAGCGGGTGGCCGAGCGCGATCGCGCCGCCGTTCGGGTTCAGCCGGGCCGGGTCGGCGCCGGTCTCGGCGAGCCAGGCCAGCGGGACGGGCGCGAATGCCTCGTTGACCTCGAACACGCCGATGTCGCCGATGGACAGGCCGCTGCGCTTCAGGGCCCTGGCGGTGGCCGGGATCGGGCCGGTCAGCATGATCACCGGGTCGTCGCCGGTCACCACGGCGGTGTGGATCCGCGCGATCGGGGTCAGGCCCAGCTCGGCCGCCTTCTCGCTGGTGGTGATCAGCAGCGCCGCGGCGCCGTCAGAGATCTGGGAGCTGTTGGCGGCCGTGATCGTGCCGTCGGGCTTGAACGCGGGCTTCAGGCCTGCCAGTCCCTCGACGCTGCCGCCGCGGCGGATGCCCTCGTCCGCCTCGACCTTGGTGCCGGCCGGGTTCGTCACCGGCGCGATCTCGCCGGTGAACCGGCCCTCGTCCTGCGCAGCCGCGGCCTTGGCGTGCGAGCCCAGGCTGTACTCATCCAGCTGGGTGCGGGACAGGCCCCAGCGGTCCACGATCATCTCCGCCCCGAGGCCCTGATTCGGCGCGATGCCGTTGTACCGGGCACGGAACCCCTCGCCGAACGGCCACTGGCCCTGCACGGATGCGCCCATCGGCACCCGGCTCATCGACTCCACGCCGCCGGCGACAACCACGTCGTAGTGCCCGGCGATCACGCTGGCCGCCGCGAAGCTCACCGCCTGCTGGGACGACCCGCACTGCCGGTCCACGGTGACTCCGGGTACCGACTCCGGCCAGCCCGCGCCGAGGACAGCGGTCCTGGCAATGTCGAGAGCCTGCTCCCCCACCTGTCCCACGCAGCCCCAGACCACGTCCTCCACGACAGCCGGGTCGATGCCGGACCGCTCGGCGAGCGCCTTGAGTACATGCGCGGACAGGTCGGCTGGCTGAACCTCGGACAGGCCGCCGTTCCGCTTGCCGACCGGTGTCCTGACCGCCTGGACAATGACTGCGTCGCGCATGAACCCTCCCGGGGTTTGACCGCCCGCCGGCTTCTCAGGCAGGCCTGACTCGTAATGCGAGGTAGTTAACTATGGTAGCTAGCTTCGGCCGGGCTGGCGAGGCCGCGGCCTGCGGGCTAGCTGAACATGTCCAGAACGGTGGCGGATTTGAGCTGCTCAGGGAGCAGCGAGCGGCCCGCGACATCCATGTGGGCCCGCCAGTGCTGCTCGGCGCCGGCGGCGTCCCGCTCCCGGACGAGCGTGAGCAGGCGGCGGTACGACCTGATCACCTTGGTGAAGTTGCTGACCGTCCCGACACTGCCGGCCGACTGGCGGGTCGCCAGCACGAGGTGCAGCGCCACGACCTCCTGCAGCACTGTCGACTGGATCGCCAGGGTCTTGTTGCCGGCCCGCTCCATCAGCAGGTCGTGGAAGCGCTGGGCGCACCGCATCCAGGCTGCTACATCCGGCGGCGCTGCGCTGATCAGCGCCTCGAGGTCATCGGCGCAGGCGGTAAGGTCCGCCAGGTCCTGCTCGGTCCGCCGCCGCGCGAGCAGTCCGGCAGCGGCCGGCTCCAGCACCGAGCGCGCCTCGTACACGTCGGCAAGGGTGGTGCCGCAGGTCTGCAGGAGCAGGCCCACGTAGCGGGCCGCGACCTCGGGGCTCGGGGCGGTGATCCGCGCGCCTCGCGCTCCGCGCCTGATCTCGATCAGCGACTCGGTCTCGAGAATCCTGAAGGCCTCGCGCAGCGTCGGCCTGGACACGTCGAACTGGCGCATGAGCTCGACCTCGGCGGGCAGGCATGCGCCCTGCGCTAGCTCACCGCGGACGATCTTGCCCCGCAGGTACGAGGCGATCATCTCGCCGGTCTTGACGGGCCGCAGGTTCTGCCCGATCTGCCGGGTGTCGCTGACCACCGCTCGCCTCCTCCCGTGGAGATAGGGCACGGTGATAGAGCACTAAGTACTCTATCTTGCCCGCGGCCCGCCCGCCTGTACTCGCGGCCGGCCAGCGGGGACCAACATCTGCGCCACCGGGACCTTCCGCCCCCGCCGCCGCGTGTCGCCAGGACGCTCCGCCAGGTCGCTCCGCTAGGGCGCAGGCGAGGCCGTACCGCTGGGAGTAGCGGCCTGCCTGGCGATCGCCGCCTGGTCAGCCAGGGCGATCGCGTACTGACCGAGAGGCGTGGGATGGAACGGCGCCGACGCGGTCAGGCCCTGCACGTACGGCTGCGACGAGCACAGCTGATGACCGGCGAAGCTGGGCTGCGGCGACAGGAAGCTGAACTCGGCCGCGCCCTTGGCCAGCACCTTGTTGAGCGCGCTCAGCCAGGTGCTCAGGGTGCGGACCTTGGCCGCGGTCAGGCCGCGGTTGGTGATGCACTGCAGGTCGGTGCCGAACGGGTTGTAGTACTGGTTGATGATCACTTCCGGGTGGCCGGGCAGGCTGCCCAGGCGGATGAGCAGCTGCAGGTAGTCAGCGCTGAAGGTGGCGAGTTTCTGCTGGAAGTACGCACCCGACGCGCGGTTGTCACAGGTACCGGACGCCGCGCAGATTTCCAGGATCGCTGCCCACTGCAGGTCGTCCGCCCCGACGCTGACGATGACGACGGACGGATCCCTGATGTCCTCCGCCGAGGTGATCTGCGCGGGGATGAGCTGGCCGTTCTCGTACTCAGGCCCGAGCAGGCCCTGCGGCACCGTGGCACTGTCACAGGCGAGATTCACGGCCTTCCAGCCGTTGGCAGCAGCGAGAGCGACGGCGTAGGAGTCTGCACTGCGGCCGCAGGCGCGGTCGATGGCCGAGGGACTGGCGACGAGCGGGAGCCCGGCACCGGCCGCCGTCGAGTCGCCCAGGACCACTTCCTGCACGCCGGTTACCTCAGCGCGTGACCTCCTGGCGGGCGCCGCTGGCACGGGCTCGCTGGCGACCAGCTGGTTCAGCGAGTGCACGTTCGTCAGTGCGTGCCGCGCGCCGTTCGCTGCCACCGCGATCGCGCCGAGATTGACGAGCTCGGTCACGATCAGCGCAACGGCCAGCACGGTCACTGTGCCGCGGGCCGGCAGCCGGCGCCACCCGGCGACTGCCCCGGCGAGCAGCAGAGCGGCGAGGCCCGCCGCTGCCGCCTGCCAGCTGAAGTAGTGCTCCCAGCCGGTAATGAGCGCTGAGCGCAGGGTGAGCTCGGCGCTGCTCGGCGAGGCGCCCTGGACGAAGTTGGTCAGCTCGCTGTTGAGCGTGATCTGGCTCAGCTCCAGCTTCGGCCGGACGGGGCCCGGCAGCGACATCACCGTCGGCAGCGTCTGCCCGAACAGGGAGACCTGGCCCGGCCCCGACCAGCTCAGAGCAGGAGTGGCGCCGACCTTGATGACCTGCCCGGCCACAGTGACCGTCTGCATGGGAGTGACGGCCAGTGACACGACGACCGACACGACTGCCACCACGGCCATGGCGACGATGGCCAGCAGCACGCCGGACGGCCGCCGCAGACTCAGCAGCCCGGCCAGCGCCTCGCCGCGCGGGCGGCGCAAACCAGGCTGACGGGGACGACGACGAAGTGTTCGCGGGGGGTTCTCGGCCATAAGTTGCGAACAGCCCTACCCCGCTGCGCCGCGCCGCATGCAGGATCGCGGCGCCAAAGCCGCGAGGTGCTCAGCCTGGCTTGACGAATTGGATGAACGTTCGTTTAATTCTGAGTATGGGCCGGACTGCCGGAGTGACCGCCACCGAGACTCGCGAGCGCCTGCTGGCTGCAGCCGCCGAGGTCTTCGCCGCACGCGGCTACGACGGCGCCCGGGTGGGCGACATCGCGGCGGCCGCCGCGGTCAGCAACGGCGCCATGTACGCGCATTTCGCCTCGAAGGCCGAGCTGCTTGTCGGCGCCCTGCGCGCGCACGGCCGTCGCCTGCTGGCTGACTTGTTCGCCGCCGATCCCGGCATGCCCGTCACGGCGCTGCTGCTGGCTAGCGGCCGCCGGCTGGTCGGCCGCCGGGATGCGCGCGGCTACCTCATCGTCGAGGCGCTGGTCGCGGCGCGCCGGGATCGGGACGTGGCCCGCGCAATGCGGGACTACCTCGGCGAGCGGGCCGACTGGCTCGCTGACCTCATGCGGGTCGCGCAGGCTCGCGGCGAGCTTGACCCGGCGCTGTCGCCGGCCGCGCTGGCGCACTTCTGCCTGCTGCTGGCAATGGGCAGCGAGCTGGTGGGGCCGGAGCTTGCGGCCGTGGCCGACAGCGAGTGGGCCGCGCTCCTTGCCCGCGTCGTCAGCGGGCTCGGCCCGGCCGGGAGCGCAGTGTCCCGGCCTGCGGGAGCACAGACCGAGGGAGCGCAGTCATGAAGCTGCAGATCAACCCCGAACTCTGCCAGGGGCATGGCCGGTGCTACGACCTGGCCCCCGACCTGTTCGGCGATGACGACGAGGGTTTCGGCATGGTGCTCGCCGACGGCGTCGTCCCGCCGGAGAACGACCGCGAGGCGCGCCTCGCGGTCGCCAACTGCCCGGAGCGCGCGATCGCCCTGGTCGAGGAGAGCTGACATGACTGCTGACGACCGGTTCACCCGCGACTACCGCGAGACGCGCGGCGAGGAGCCCATCGGCACGCGGAGCGAGATCATTACCGGGCCGGTCTCGGACTGGGCGACCGACTTCTCGCACCTGGAGCCTGACTGGGCCGCCGACCCCTACCCGATTCAGGATGACCTGCGCCAGCGCTGCCCCATCGCGCACACCGGCAGGTTCGGCGGCGGCTGGCTGCCCACCCGCTACGAGGACGTTGCGGCGGTCGCTTACGACACCGAGCACTTCTCATCGCGGGCGATCATCATGAGCAACTTCCGGCCGCCAGCCGATCTGGCCCCGATTGGCGGCTCCCCGCCCATCTCCTCCGACCCGCCGTTCCACCACGACGCGCGCAAGCTGCTGCTGCCGGCTTTCACCAAGACCGCCGTGAGCCGGCAGGAGGCGGCCACCAGGGCGTTCTGCCACTCCCTCATCGATGCATTCGACGGTGCGAGCGTTGTCGACGCGGCCCGCGACTACGCTCAGCACATCCCGATGCGGGTCATTGCCGACATGCTCGGCTTCCCGCCGCAGGACGGGCCGCAGTTCCGGCAGTTCGTCGAGAACACGCTCGAGGGCGTCAACCTGCCGCCGGAGCAGCGCATCGAGCGCATGACGGCGCTGTTCGACTACCTGCTGGCGCAGGTACACGATCACCTCGCCACCCCGCGCGACGACCTCACCAGCTACCTGATCAACGCCGAGCTCTACGCCCGCAAGCTCGAGCCCTCGCATGTCGTTGGCACCATGGCACTGCTGCTCATCGCCGGCATCGACACGACGTGGAGCGCGATCGGCGCGTCCCTGTGGCACCTGGCCAGGACTCCGGGCGACCGCGAGCGGCTGGCCGCCGATCCGGCGCTGCTGCCGACGGCGATGGAGGAGTTCCTCCGCGCGTACGCGCCGGTGACGATGGCCCGGCTGGTCAGGGAGGACATGCACTGGCGCGGCGCTGACATGAAAGCGGACGACTGGATCCTGCTGTCGTTCCCGGCGGCCAACCGCGACACGGCACAGTTCGACCGGGCAGGCGAGGTCATCATCGACCGAGAGGTCAACCGCCACGCCGCGTTCGGTCTGGGCATCCACCGGTGCGTCGGCTCGCATCTGGCCCGGATGGAGCTGCGGGTGGCGCTGGAGACCTGGCTGGAGCGGATCCCGGACTTCAGCCTGGCGGACCCGGACGGGGTGTCCTGGGCGGCGGGCCAGATCCGCGGGCCGCGCGCGCTGCCGCTGCGGATTGGCTGAGCATAGTGACACTTCCAGGGCAACGAAAGCCGCATATCACCTCGCTGAATAACCGCAACTGTCACGGTGTCCCGGCGGCACCCTGACATCCACGCCGCGGCCGCCTCTCCCGTGACTGGCGCCTGGCATGGCCCCGCCAGATGCCGGCGTGACTGACCCTGCCTATGGTGATACCTCGCGTTCGCGCAGGCTAGGCAGCGTCAGCTTCGGGAGGAGCGCCACCATGACCGGACGAATAGGGAAATACCGAAATATCTTTCTGGTATGGCTTGTCTGGCCGCTGATCACACTCGGCATCTACCACCTCGTCTGGTGGTACAAGATCAACCGGGAGACGCACGATCTGGACCCGGAGATCGAGGTCAACCCGGCCCTGTCGGTGCTGGCGATCACCCTCGGGGTGCTGATCATCATCCCGCCGTACGTGTCGATCTACCAGACGGGCGAGCGGATCGGCCGGATGCAGGAGGCGGCCGGCCTGCCGCGCAGCTGCACCGGGCTGCTCGGCCTGATCGCCAGCTTCTTCTTCGGCCTGCACGCCCTGTACTACCAGAATGAGCTGAACCGCACCTGGGAGGCCCTCGGCGGCGCGCCGGAGGGGACTCTCATCACCCTGCCGCAGCGCCGTGAGCCCGGCTCTCCGGCGTCCGGCCAGGCCGCCGCCTGACAGACTGGGCGGGTGGCCAGCGAGACGACGGCGTTCATCTTCGGCAGCAGCGTCTCCTGCAGCGACGGTCCCTGCGGCGAGCTGACCCGTATTGTCGTGGACCCGGCCGCCCGGACGGTGACCCACCTCGTCGTCAGGCCGCCTGGCCAGGATGCGGCAAGCCGGCTCGTCCCCGTCCGGCTGCTGGACGGCGCCGGGCCGGCGATCCGGCTCCGGTGCGCCCTGTCCCGGTTCAGCAGGCTCGAGGAAGCGGAGCAGACGCAGATCGTGCCGGGAGCGCTGGGCGAGCAGGGCAGCCCGGAAGGCCACAGGGCGGCTGCGCCCTATTACGGTCGGGGCGGCATGGGACTCGCCATGGCGATCGGCACGGGCCTCGGCAGCGGCACCGCTCCGCGGCGCATCTCCGCTGACCGGATCCCGGCAGGCAAGGCGGAGGTTCGGGCGGCAGACCACGTGCAGGCCGCGGACGGCTCGATCGGGCGGATTCAGGGCCTGACTGCCCTCACCCGCGGGCATCAGGTGACAAGCCTGCTGGTTGCCGAGGGCCACCTGCGGGGCAGGCGGACGGTAGCCATCCCGATCAGCGCGGTGGCCGGCTTTGGCGACGGGGTCCGGCTCAGCCTGACCAGGGACGAGGTACGCGATCTGCCGACGGCTGCCGGCTAGCGTGCCCGCATGGCAGTCTCGCTCAGCGAACCAGTACGCCGGCTGGCCGACGGGAGAAACTACGCGGTACTGGCCACGGTGAATCCGGATGGCAGCCCGCAGACATCGGTCGTGTGGGTCGGCCGGGACGGCGACGACCTGCTGTTCTCGACCGTCGAGGGCCGGGTGAAGCACCGCAACATGGTGCGCGACCCGAGGGTAAGCGTCAGCGTCATCGACTCGGCTGACCCGGAGAATTACGCGGAACTGCGCGGCACCGTGTCGATGACGCCGGACATCGGCCGCCAGCTCGACACGCAGCTGTCCTGGAAGTACGACGGCCGCGATCCTGACCCGGACCGGCCGGGCGCGGTGCGCATCGTGGTGCGCCTCCGTGTCGAGAAGGTCACCGGCAGTCTCGCCTAGACCGGGATCGCGGCGCCGTTGACCAGGCCGGCCTCGGGACCGGCCAGGAACAGGTAGCTGCGGGCGATGTCGGCCGGCTTCGGCCACGCGTCGTAATCGTCATCAGGCAGCGCGGCCCGGTTCGCGGGCGTGTCGATGATGCTCGGCACCACGCAGTTGACCGTGACGCCGGTGCCGCGGACCTCGTCGGCGGCCATCGACACCAGGTGCAGCACGCCGAGCTTGGAGACCGAGTAGGCGAACCCGTTGCCCGCGGTCACCGTCGCCGCCCGGCTGGCGGTGTGCACGATCCGGCCGCGCCCGGCCGGCTGCATGACCCGCAGGGCGTGCCGGGTGATGAGGGCGGCGGACATCAGGTTGAGCTGGAGCTGCCTGGTCAGCTCGGCGGGGTCCAGTTCTGCCAGTGGCCGCCGCGGTGCGTAGCCGCCGATGGTGTTGACCACGGCCCATGGCGCCGGCCGCGCGTCGAACAGCGGGCCGAGGGCGGCGTCGTCCAGTACGTCGACCATCTCGTAGTGCACCCCGGCCAGCCGGTGCTCCGCCGCAGGCGCCATCCTGTCAGCGCCCCGGACCGAGGCTCCGAGGGCGGCGAACCCGGCGGCGACGGCGGCACCAAGCGCGCCCGTTACCCCGAACACCAGCACGTCCTGGCCAGACAGGCCGCCGGAATCGACCACGTTCCCCCCGATCTCTTGGCCTTCTCAGGTACTGCCATCAGCGGCCGCGGTCAGCACCGCGACCAGGTACGCGACGCCGAACGGGTGGCCGCTGTACCGGATCTCGCCGACTGGCCGGGACCCGCTCATCGCTCCGGCCAGGACCTGCCAGGCGGCCCGGCCGGTCGCCATCAGCTCGCTGGCCAGCGCCGGGTCAAGCGCCAGCAGCGCCGCCATGTCGCCGTCCCGCACGGCCCGCTCGACCCCGGCGTCGAACGGTGCGCTCCGCTCGTCCAGGTAGCCGGGCGCCCTGAGCCCCCGCCGGGCGCTGCCGTCAGCCATGACCAGCAGGCCGACACGCGCTGCCCGCCCGGCCAGCCGGGCGCCGAGTGCCGCGCAGTCCGCCGCCGGCGTCTGCTCGCTCACCGAGCGCAGCTCCCTGCGGCCAGCGTAGCCCGCCTCATCGAGCAGCCGGCTGCCGAGGCCGAGCGACAGCGGCAGCGGCTCGCCTGCGGGCCTGGCGGGCGGGCCGTCGCGCCCGTCCTGCTGCCGGGCCAGGGCGGGCGCGTACGCCGCCAGGTCCGCTCGCCCGCGCGGATCGAAGGCACGGCTCTCTCCCGCCACGCCGACGACCGCGACCAGGGCAGGCCCGGTGGCCAGCAGCGCCCGCGTCGCCTCCAGGCAGGCCTGCCGCAGGTCCGGCGCAACCGGATCGGCACCGGTCAGCTCGCGCGCGAGCAGCGGCGGGGCCGGGCACACGGCAGCGGCAGTGATCACGGGTCAGGCCAGTCCCCTGACGGCCCGTGCGGGCGGCCGGTCACCGCGAATGGCCGCGACCATGTCCACGACCTGGCGGGACTCGGTGACCTGGTGCGCACGGAAGATTCTCGCGCCCTGCCAGGCGCAGACGGCGGTCGCCGCGAGCGTGCCGGGCAGCCGCAGCTCGGGCGGCAGATTCAGGGTCTCGCCGACGAAGTCCTTGTTGGACAGCGAGACCAGGACCGGCCAGCCCGTGTCCGTCATCTCGCCCAGCCGCCTGGTGACCTCGAGTGAATGCCAGGTGTTCTTGCCGAAGTCATGGGCCGCGTCGATGATGATGCGGTCGGGCCGGACCCCGGCCGCAAGCGCGCGCCGCGCAAGCCGCTGCACCTGGCCAAGCACGTCGGTCATCACATCGGCGTAGGCGACCCGGAACGGTCTCGTCCTCGGCTCCTGGCGGCCCACGTGCGCGCAGACGAGAGCCACGCCGAACTCGGCAGCCACGTCGGCCAGCCGCGGGTCATACCCGCCCCAGCTGTCGTTGAGCAGATCCGCGCCGGCCTCGCAGGCGGCCCGGCCGGTCTCGTGCCGCCAGGTATCCGCGCTGATCACGATGCCGGGATAGCTGGCCCGGATCGCGCCGATGAACCCGGCCGTGCGCCGGATCTCCTCGCTGACGTCCACCTGCGCACCGGGCGCGGCCGGTATGCCGCCGACATCCACGATGTCGGCGCCCTCGGCGATCACCTGGTGCACCCGTTCCATCGCGGCCGTCTCGTCCCAGGTCATGCCGGGGCGGAAGAACGAGTCAGGCGTGCGGTTGACGATGCCCATGATCAAGGGCTGTGAGGGCGGGAACGTGCTGCGCCCGAGAAGCAGCATCCCCTGGGCGCGCGGCGTGCCGGAGCTGGCCGCGTCCGGATCCGGACCGGCGGCAGGCACGTCAGTCACCGGCCACCACCCGCGGCTCGCCGGCATGATCGCGCAGCGACGCGGCCGGCGGCCGCTCGGCCGCCGGCACCGGGCGGACGACCTGCTCGGCCCGGCCGTCGGCGGCACGGACGAACTGGCGCAGGACCGGGAACTCAGGGAGCGTGCCGGAGCCGCCGCGCCGCCGCTGCGCGACCACCAGCAGCTCTGCTGCCATCAGCGCGAGGTCGTGATTGGCCTGATGCCGGTGCGCGCGGCTGCCCAGGTCTACCTGGGCCACCGCGTCGAGCCCGTGGCCGGAGACGGTGTCCAGCAGCGTGGCCAGTTCGACGCCGTAGCCGACCGGGATGCTCAGCGACTCCATCAGCGTTCGCCGTGCCGCCCACTCGCCCGCCAGCGGCTGGACAACATCGGCAAGCTCCGGCCACCACAGGCTGATCAGCGGGCGGGCCACCAGCTCGGTGACGCGGCCGCCCTCGGTGGAGGTCGACCCGTCGGACTCGGTGCGCACCCGGGTGTAGAAGCCCTTGACCAGCTGCACCTGCTGGTCGGCCAGCAGCGGGCCGATCAGGCCGGAGACGAAGTGCGGTCCCCACCGGGTCAGGTCGGCGTCGATGAACACCACCAGATCGCCGGTGGTGACCAGCAGCGATTTCCACAGCGCCTCGCCCTTGCCGGGGAAGCTGCCGGACGCGGGCACGACCTCGCTGGCGCGGTAGACGGTCGCGCCGGCCTCGGCCGCGGCATGGGCGGTGCCGTCGGTCGAGTCGGAGTCCATCACCACGAGCTCGTCGACGAGCGAAACCCTGGTCACCAGCGTCCTGGCGATGGAGCTGACCACGCCCGCGACCGTGCGCTGCTCGTTCTTCGCCGGGATGACGACGCTGATCGTGACGCCGAGCCGCTGCTTGGCCGCGACCAGCCAGTCCTGCTGCCAGTCCTGCCAGCGCGAGGTACGGCGCGCGAACCAGCCTCCGGTGCGGTCATCCATGACCTCGCCAGCCTAATCGGACAGCCGCCGGAGGCTCGCAGCCACCCGGTCCCGATGGCGGCGCGCCGGGGTCAGCCCACCGTGATGACCGCCTCGGCGCGGACATCGTCGATGCTGTGCCCGGCCTCGATGCGGTACTCCCCCGGCACCGTCTGCCAGCCGTCGTTCCAGACCTGGAATGCGCGCTCGGGGAGGGTAACAGTGACGGCTGCGCTGTCGCCAGGGCCCGCGGTGACGCTGGCGAACCCGGCTAGCCAGCGCCGCGGCCTGCTGTCATCAGCCGTCACCGGGCCGGCGTAGACCTGGACGACCTCGCGGCCCGGGCGGCTGCCGGTGTTGCGGACGGTCACGTGCACCTGCCGGCCATCGCAGGCGAGGTCGTCGTAGGCCCAGGTGGTGTAGCCGAGGCCGTGCCCGAAGGCGAAGCGCGGCGTCACGCGGGACCGCTCGTAGGCCCGGTAGCCGATGAATACGCCCTCGTCGTAGCGGAGCACGCCATCGGCCGGGGTGACGGACAGGACCGGGCAGTCAGCGTCCGCGGCCGGCCAGGTCGTGGGCAGCCGTCCGCCCGGCTCGGCGGCACCGAGCAGCACGTCGGCAAGCGCGTTCCCGGCTTCCTGGCCGGGGAACCAGATCAGCAGCACGGCCGCCACGTCGCCGGCCCACGGCAGCTCGACTGGTGATCCGGCGTTCACCACGACGATCGTGCGCGGGTTGACCGCCGCGACCCGCCGCACCAGCTCGTCCTGGTCGCCGGGCAGCGCGAGTGTGCTGCGGTCGAAGCCCTCGGACTCGACCTCGTCGGTGGTGCCGACGACGACCACCGCCACGTCGGCGGCGCTGGCCACGGCCTCGGCCTCGGCCAGCAGCTCGGTGGCGCTGCCGGTCGGCGCTCCGTAGCCGAGCGTCAGCGACACCACGGCGAAGCCGCGGACCAGGCTGACCTGCTGAGTGAGGGAGACGGCGAGGACGTCGCCCGCCTCCAGGGTCACCGGGATGCGCTGCTCGGGCGGCGCGAGGAATGCCACGGCCAGGTCGTCGGAATCAGTCTCCACCGGGCCGTCGAAGAGCACCCGGCCGCCGCCGGCCAGGGTGAAGTACCCGATGCCTCGAATGCCGAGCTGGTGGACGCCGGCTACCTCGGCGGTGAGGGTGCCGGTGATCTCGACGCTCGCCAGCGTCACGGCGTCGACGCCCTCGGGCAGGTCCATCCAGCGGCCTGCTCCGGTCGCCAGCGCCGTGTGATAGCGCACGGCGCCGTCCTGGTCGCGGAACGTCACCGTCAGCCCCGACCACTGCGGCTCCCCTGCCGGGGACAGCTTGCTGGTGCGCGGGTCCGAGCCGACCGCATACGACACCTTGACCGCCTCAGGAAGCGCCGCGGTCAGGCCTTCCAGCGGCGAGACGATGTGCTCGGGGAAGACGGTGGCGCTGCCGCCGCCCAGCACCCGGGCGTCGCGGGCGAGCGCGCCGATGACCGCGACGCTGCCGAGCGCGGCCGGATCGAGCGGCAGCACGCCGCCGGGGTTGGCGGCCAGCACGAACGACCGGGCCGCGAGCTGCCGGGCGAAGCCGAGGCCGTCGATCGCAGCCGGGCGGCGCTCCGGCGGCACCGACTCAGGAGCGCTGTCGAGCGCGCCGACCCGTGCGGCCAGCCGCAGCACCCGGCGCACGTGCTCGTCGATGACCTCCTCGGCCACGGAGCCATCGCGCACGGCGGCGACCAGGCGGTCGCCCCATGGATTGCCCATGGCGGGCATCGCGATGTCCAGGCCGCCGTTGGCCGTCCCGGCCGTGTCCCTGGCAGCCAGCCAGTCGGACACCAGCACGCCGTCGAAGCCCCACTCGTCCTTGAGCACGCCGAGCTGTAGTTCCGCGTTCTGCGTCATGGACACGCCGTTGACGCCGTTGTACGCCGACATCACGCCCCACGCCCCCGCGGTGGTGACGATGGGCTCGAAGGCGGCCAGGTACAGCTCCCGCAGGGTGCGCTCGCTGACCTGCACGCTGGCGGTGAAGCGCTCGGTCTCGAAGTCATTGGCGACGAAGTGCTTCACCGTCGTGGCAACGCCCTGATCCTGAACCCCGGTCACATAGCCGGATCCGATCTCGGCGGTGAGCAGCGGGTCCTCGGAGTAGGCCTCGAAGTGGCGGCCGCCGAGCGGGCTGCGGTGCAGATTGACTGTCGGGGCGAGCAGCACGTGCACGCCCTTGCGCCGGGCCTCCTGGCCGAGCAGCCGCCCGGCCGAGCGGGCCAGGTCGCGATCCCAGGTGGCGGCGAGCGCGGTCGGGCTCGGCAGCGCGATCGACGGGTCCTCCGCGCTCCAGGTGACACCGCGCACGCCGACCGGGCCGTCCGACATGACGATCGAGGCCAGGCCGATCTGCGGCAGCGCGGGCAGGCTCCAGGTGTCCTGGCCTGCCAGTATGCGCACCTTGGCCTCGAGGTCGAGACGGTCGAGTGCGGCCGCGACAGCGGTCTCCTGCGCGGCGGTCAGGTCGGACATCAGGGCGCCTCCTCAGGGTGGTCTGCCCACCCATCATGCGGTATCGCGCGGTGCTCCCGGAAGGCGGCCGGCGGACGCGGCGTCAGGACGTGACCAGCTGCCCGTCTCTCCCCGGCGGCGTGCTGGCCAGCGCCAGCAGCTCGGCGACGCCCTTCTCGATGCCCTCGGCGAGAACGTCGATGTCGGGCACCGATGCGTAGTCGGCCGTGACCCCGAAGGTCATCCGGTCGCAGTAGCTGAAGATCGACACCCCGGTGCGCAGCGACGTCGCGATCGGCACGTACGGAATGAGCTCCACCAGCCGCCGGCCCAGTCCGTACAGCGGCTGCCCGGGGCCCGGCACGTTAGTGGTCACGGTCACGATCTCGCGCTGCGGCAGCCGGTAGCCAAGCCGGACGACCAGCGACGCCAGCGGATACGGAGTGTAACGGCCGACCGTCACGAGTGTCTCGGCCGCGAGCGTTTCCCTCGCGGCCTTCAGCTCCGCCATCTCGGCGCTGACCCTCGCCAGCCGCTCGGCCGGGTCCGCGATCTCGACCGGCAGATCTGTCACCAGGATGGAGACGCGGTTCTCGTAGCTGCTCTCCTCGCCTGCGGCGCGCATCGAGACTGGCACTAGCGAGGGCACCATGTGCGCCGCGGGCTCCTCGCCGCGCGAGAGGAGCAGGGCACGGTAGGCGCCGGCGATGGCGGCGAGAACGACATCGTTGACAGTCCCGCCGAGCGCTGCCTTGATGGCCTTGATGTCGCTGAGGCTGGCTCGCGCGCAGGCATACCGGCGCTGCCGGCCGATTGGCCCGCTCAGCGAGGACGGAGTGGCCGGCCTGGCTGAGCCACCCAGCTTCGCGACGGCCCGCGCGGTCGAGGCTGCCTGCCGGACGGCCCCGGCCGGGTCGGCCAGCGCGCCCCGCAGGGCCAGGGCCGAGCGGGCCGGAAGCACCGCCAGGTCAAGCGCGGCCTGCGCGGCCAGAGCCAGCGGAGACGGCGGGTCTGAGGCCTGCCAGGTGTCGAAGGCGGGCGGGGATGGCTTCGGAGTCGAGTCGAAGATGACCCGGTACAGGTCGGTGCCGGACACGCCGTCGACCATTGAGTGGTGGATCTTGGAGATCAGCGCCCAGCGGCCATCCCGCAGGCCCTCGACCAGCCAGTACTCCCACAGCGGGTAGCCGCGGTCGAGCCGCTGCCCCATCACCCTGGCCATCAGGCTGGCGAGCTGCGCGTCATCGCCGGGAGCCGGCACCGCCGTGTGGCGCACGTGGTAGCGCAGGTCGAAGTCCGGGTCATCGGCCCAGACCGGCGGCCCTAGTCCCAGCGGGACCTGATGCAGCTTGCGCCGGTAGATCGGGACATCCGCGAGGCGGCCCTTGATGGCGGTAAGGAACTCGTCATAGGCGGGCGCCGGGCCATCGAAGATGGCGATGGACGCGATCGCCATCGAGGTCTGTGCGTTGCTGTTCTCGGCGTCGATGAACTGGGCGTCCAGCGGACTGAGCTGTTTCATGATGCCGCCTCCCAGTGCCGCGGACACAGACTCCCGCGGGTCACGTCCTGGTATCACCCCGAATCTAAGGCCCGGGTCACGCGGCGGGAGCCGGCGATGGTCCCGGCAGGCGGGGACCTAGGACACCGATACTTCTGCCGTCGCGGCTGGCGGGGAAATTTCGCACTAGCTGCCGCGGCCCGCGCCTGCGACCATGAACGGCATGCCAACTGCCGTGCGGCCACGGATCCGCTCACTGCTGCTGACCACACTGGCGCTAGCGACGCTTGCGGGCGCCGCGGCCTGCGGTGCCGCGAGTCCGCCCAGCCCGCCGGTACCCGGCTCGGCGGGTACTGGCTCGCCGGGTACTGGCTCGCCGGGTACTGGCTCGCCGGGCACCTCGGAGGCTGTCGCCTGCGATACGGACCCGTGGGGGACCGTGCCGGTAACAGTGAGCCGGCATGCCGCAGTGCCGCCGGTCCCCGTTGTCATGGACGTCCGCACGGCCGCTCACTCCGGCTGCGGGTACGACCGGCTCGTCGTGGACATCTCCGGCATGCTGCCCGGCTATTCAGTGCGCTACGTGCACGGCCTCGTGACCGACGAGTCCGGCCGGAGCATCACGCTGCCGGGTCAGCGCGATCTGCTGATCGTGCTGAAGACCGCGCAGGCGCACACCAGCGCCGGCGCGCTGACGCTCTCCCGCCAGGTGCACCTGCTCCGCTACCCGGCGCTGACGAGCTGGGTGCTGGCCGGCGACTTTGAGGGCGTGGTCAGGCTCGCCGTCGGGCTCAGCGGTCCCCGGCCGGTGCGGGTCAGCGAGCTGCCGGGCCGGATCGTGGTCGACTTCAGGCAGTAGCCGGATCAGCCGCCGTCGCGTACCAGGGCCCGCCCGATGATCAGCTTCTGGATCTCGCTGGTGCCCTCGTAGATGCGGAACAGCCGGGCGTCCCGGTACATCCGCTCGGCCGGGACACCGCGCATATAGCCGAGTCCGCCATGGATCTGCACCGCCAGGTCCGCGGCGCGCCCTACCATCTCCGAGCAGAACAGCTTGGCCGCGCTCGGCCCGATCTTCCTGTCCGCGCCCGAGTCGTAGTTCCTGGCTGCCTCCAGGACCATGGCCCGGCCCGCGTAGGCGCCGGTCTGGATCTCCGCCAGCATGGCCTGCACCAGCTGGAACTCCCCGATCGGCCGCCCGCCCTGCCTGCTGATGCGCGCGTGCGTCACCGACTCGGCCAGCAGCCGCTCCGCCATGCCCACGCAGATGGCCGCGATGTGCACCCGGCCGCGCACCAGCGACCGCATCGCCTCGCCGAATCCGGCACCCTCCTTGCCGCCGACCAGCGCGGACTCCGGAACCGGGACGTCATCGAAGAACACCTCGGATGTCCACGCGCCGGCCTGGCCCATCTTGGCGTCCTTCGGCCCGACCCGGACGCCGTCCAGCCCGGACCCGACGAGGAACACTGAGATACCGCGGGTGCCGCGGGCCTGCGGATCGGTCCTGGCAAACACCACGAACAGGTCGGCGATGGGCGCGTTGGTGATGAACCGCTTGGAGCCGGAGAGCAGGTACCCGTCGCCGTCCCTGGTTGCCCTGGTGGTGAGGCCGGACGGATCGGATCCGGCCTCGGCCTCGGTCAGCGCGAACGAGGCCACCGCCCCCTGCGCCAGCCGCGGCAGCCACTCCTGCTTCTGCTCGCCGGTGCCGGCGTTGACCAGCACCTGCCCGGCAATCCCGTTGTTGGTGCCGAACATCGACCGGAAGGCCGGCGTGGTGTACCCGAACTCGAACGCCAGCTGCACGTCCTCGGTCAGGCTGGCGCCGAGGCCGCCGAACTCTTCCGGCAGGGTGTAGCCGAACAGGCCCATCTGCACAGCGGCCCGCCGGACGTCGTCCGGGATCGCGTCGGTGTCCTCGATCTCGTCCTCACGCGGGACGACCCTGGTGCGCACAAACTGCCGCACCGCAGCCAGCACGTCGGCGAATTCAGCATCTTTCATGTCCGCAGCGTAGCGATCGCCGCTCCGCGGCCGTTAGCGCCACAGGAAGGGCGGGGCCTCGAAATGCGCGACGCGCTGCGGCCTGCCGTGCAGCGCGACCTGGCAGAACTGGTAGATGATCGCAGCCGTCGGAGCGTGCACGAACCGGCCGAGCAGCGGAAGCCTGATCACCGGTGCGTCCGACTCGGGGATCTGCACGAACTGCGGCTCGACGTCGAGGTCGCGCAGCGGCACGCGGAAGATGCGGGCGACCTCGGCCGGCTCGGCCGTGAGCTCGGTACCGGCGTCGCCGCCCCAGAGGACGACCGGGGTCATGACGTAGCCGGACCGGGTGACGAAGTCGTCGAGCAGCCCCAGCACCGTGTCCGGGGCCGCCTTCACCCCGGTCTCCTCGCGCAGCTCGCGGAGCGCGGCATCGATGCTGGTCTCGCCGGGGTCCCGGCGGCCGCCCGGCAGCGCCCACTGGCCGGGGTGGTTGCGCAGCCCGCGTGCCCGCCGGGTGATCAGCAGAGTGTCGCCTGCGGCATCGGCGAGGATGCAGACGGCCACCGACGCCTGCTTGAGCTCCGGACGGTCCGCGGCAGTGCGCTGGAAGGCGGCGAGGTTGGCCGCCACTGCTGCTCGCCGGTCGGCGGCCGGCGCGTCCGTCATGCTCCGAGCTTACCGGGGCCGGCCGGAACGATCTTCTCTGCTGACGGCAGATTGCCCTGGCCCGACGAGCCCGGCCGCACCATCGTGGAGGCAGGCCGGGCTTCCGGAACCGAGGGCAGGGGCAGGAGATCATGCACACTCTAGGCGCGGAACAGGTCCCGCTAGCCGGGCCGCTTGACGATCAGCTCCTGACCCGGCTGCTCTACCAGCGGATCATCGTGCTGGGCACGGAGGTCGACGACCGGGTCGCCAACCGGCTGTGCGCACAGCTGCTGCTCCTGTCGGCGGAAGACCCGCGCGCGGATATCAGCCTGTACATCAACTCGCCGGGCGGCTCGGTCAGCGCCGGCCTCGCGATCTACGACACCATGCGCCTGATCCCGAACGACGTCAGCACGCTCGCGATGGGCCTGGCCGGCAGCATGGCCCAGTTCCTGCTGTGCGCGGGCGCTCGCGGCAAGCGATTCAGCCTGCCGCACGCCCAGGTGCTGATGCATCAGGGCTCGGCGGGTTTCGGCGGGACGGCCGCGGACGTCGAGATCTACGCAGCCCAGCTGGAGCGGACCGGCGCGCTGATGACGAGACTGACCGCCGAGCACACCGGGCAGCCGGCCGATCGGGTGGAGGCGGACAGCCGCCGTGACCGGTGGTTCAGCGCGGAGGAGGCGCTGGCGTACGGGATGATCGACCACATCCTGGAGCGGGTCGAGGACATCCGCCCGGCGGCTGTCGGCCGGATGGCGGGGCTGTAGCCATGAGCCAGTACACGATCCCGACCGTCGTGGAGCGCACTCCGCTCGGCGAGCGCGCGTACGACGTCTACTCACGGCTGCTGTCCGAGCGGATCATCTTCCTCGGCACCGAGATCGACGACGGCGTCGCCAATGTGGTGATGGCCCAGCTGTTCCACCTGGAGGCGGCGAGCCCGGACCTGGAGATCAGCCTGTACATCAACTCCCCTGGCGGGTCCTTCAGCGCCCTGACCGCCATTTACGACACGATGCAGTACGTCCGGCCGGCTGTCGCGACCGTCTGCATGGGGCAGGCAGCGTCTGCGGCGGCCGTGCTGCTGGCGGCCGGGGCGCCCGGCAGGCGCGCCGTGCTGCGGCACGCCAAGGTGCTCCTGCACCAGCCATCCAGCCAGTCTCAGGGCACCCTGCCCGACCTCGCCATCCAGGCGAAGGAGCTGGCCAGGGTCCGGGACGAGGTCGATGCCATCCTCAGCGAGCACACCGGGCACCCGATCGCGAAGATCCGGGCTGACACCGACAGGAACAAGACCTTCACCGCGGCGCAGGCCGTCAGCTACGGCCTCGCGGACGAAGTCATCACGACGCGTAAGGCCGCACTCGGCGGACGGGGCGCACTGCCGGCTGGCGCGGCGGCACTGCCGGCTGGCGCGGCACTGCCGGGTGGCGAGGCACTGCCGGGTGGCGAGGCGGGCGAGCTGACGGGCTGATCAGGCGGCCAGCAGGCAGGTGAGGTCGCCGGAGCCAGGCTGGGCCGGGGCAGCGCGGCGATCGAGTCGGGCGCCGAGCCGGAGGACCGTGGCGGGCCGCTGCGCGGCGCCGGCCAGGTCCCGGCCGACCTCGGCCAGGACGTCCGGCAGCTCGGCCTCGAGGGCGTCGCAGATCGCGGCCAGGACCTCCGAGGAAGCTTCCTTGCGCCCGCGCTCCAGCTCGGAGAGGTACTGCATCGAGACTGTCGCGGCCCGTGCCACGTCGGCGAGCGTACGGCCCTGCTCCAGCCGCCTCCGGCGGAGTACCTCGCCGAGAGTGGTCCGCAGCAGCGGCCTGGCTAGCCGGTCCTGCTCCTGCTGGCTGCCCACGAGCGGATGGAGCATGCCCTGCCCTCCTCGCGCCGATGACCCGTCATCAGGATGTGGTCACGGTAGCCATCGCTCCGGCCAGGGCGGAAGGGATTTCGCATTCGGCGTAAGGCCCGTGCTCTGTCAGGCGTCCCGCAGCCTGAGCACCAGCCAGCCGGCCGCCAGGGCTGCCGCGGCCCAGAGCCCGAGTACGCCGAGTCCTGGCCAGGGGGCGATAGGCAGCTTCCCGATGTTCCTGGTCGCCTGGATCGCCAGCCCGGCGTCCATCGGCGTCCAGCGCTCGATGCGGTGCTGCCACGTGGGGCTGAGTGCGAAGTCGCCGGTGAGGGGAATCACGTAGATAACGCCGAGGACGACGGCGGTCGCGGCCGCCGAGTCCCGCACGGCGGTGGCGGCACCGAGGCTGAACAGGCCAATCAGCAGCAGGTAGAGCAGCGACCCGGCCGCGGCCCGCAGGGTCGGGCCATGCAGGAGCGACAGTGCCGCGAACCCGTGCGCGGCCGTGAACCCGTTGGCCGGCAACTGCAGCCGGCCCGCCAGCAGCGATCCGAGCACCGACACCGCGCCGGCCACCAGGACGACGGCGGTGACGACTGACGCCTTCGCGGCGAACAGCACCGACCGGCGCGGCACCGCCGTCAGGCTGACCCTGACCATGCCGGTGCTGTACTCGGCGGTCACAACCAGCACGGCCAGGCCCGCGACCGCCGCCTGCCCGAGCATGATCCCGGCCAGGCTGAGCCTGGCCGGATCCGCGCTGCAGGACGCCGGGCACTGCACGATCCCGGTGGCGAGCGCCCCGGTGCCGACTGTGAGCACGATGACGGCGATCAGGAGCATCGCCGGGCCGGGGGTCGTGCGGAGCTTCGTCCACTCCGCGTGGATTGCCTGCGTCATATATCCCGCCTCCGCAGCAGGTAAATCGCGCCTGCCAGGGCGATCGCGGCCCAGCCGCACAGCACCGCGAACCCGTGCCATGGCGACAGCGGGAAGCACTCGTGGTAGGGCGCGCAGACGTTGCTGACCTGCGGATACCGCTGCACTGTCTGCTGCAGGCTGAAGGCTGCGGCCGGCGTGATGCGCAGCAGCCAGCTGCCTGTGCTGAGCGGCAGCAGGATTGCCAGGACCACCGGCAGGATGACGATGCCGATCACGGTCATCACGGCGCCCGCGCTGCGCCGGAAGGCAGCGCCAGCCGCCAGGCCGAGTACGGCCGCGCCGGCCGCGATGGCCGCGGTGCCGAGCACGACCTGCAGGCCGGTGCCGCTGGTCAGCGCGTACTGGGGCCAGACTGGCGGCTTCCAGCCGGCGGCTTCGAGCTTGTGCTCGGCGAGCGGGAAGGCGATCGCGGCGCCGACCAGCGCGGCCACGAAGGTGACGGCGCCGACCACGATTGCCTTAGCGACCAGGATCCGGCCGCGCCGCGGGCTCGCGGTCACAGTGGTGCGGATCAGCGCACGCCGGTACTCGGCAGCTATGAACAGCGCGCCGAGGGCGATCACCACTATCAGGCCGAACAGCGTGCCGAAGAAGACAACGTGCAGCGGGTCGACGATAGCCTCGAACGGCGCGATATCACCAGAGCCGCGCAGCACGAACGAGCCAGCGCGCGCTGTGAAGCCGTGCGCGGGCTGTGACCTGCCGGGCCCGATCTTGATGCTGCCGTGCGGCCCCGGCGTCTGCGTGCGCAGATCTGACCCGCTGCCCACCTGCGTGCCCGTCCAGGCCTGTCCGGCGGACCCGCCCCGCAGGCTCAGGTGGTCGAACGCGGCGGATGCCTGCGTCGGGCCGCCGAGACTGCTGTCGCCTGTGCCGACCGCCTCGGTGAAATCGGGCGAGGCAACGAACAGCCCGGCCTGCGCGGTAACCGGGAACCCGGTGAGGGTGGCCATGCCGATCGCAGTCCACTGGCGGCCGTTCGCCGACTCGGAGCCGGTGACCGTGTCGCCGTGCCGGGTCAGCCGCAGCCACTGCGGCGATGCTGCGGTGGCCGTTGTGTCGCTGCCTGCGATGTCGTGGGTGTAGTTGTAGTCCAGCTGCACGCCGTGGCTCCCGGTCACCATGACTGCGGCATAAGCCGATCCCGGCCGGGTGCTTGCCTTGATGATGATCCCGGCCTTCGCCCACGGCTGCGTCTGCGGTGCGGGCCCCGCGCCCGGTGGCAGCAGCGGCTTCTGCGAGCCGCGCAGCGATGTGACCCTGACAGTGATGCTGCCGTTGCCGGTCAGCGGCTGGTGCACGAAGTAGAACGTGTCGATGACGGCCGTGCCGGCGGGTCCCACCGCGATCGTCTGTCCCTCCGCCCGGCACTGCCGGCCATTCCCGCAGGACTCGACGCTCTTGCCGCTCGCCGTGGCGGCGAGCCAGACCGGAGCGGCCGCGGTCAGGGCTGTCACCGCGAGCACAGCGACCAGCCAGCCGCGAACGGTGCGGAACTTAGTCCATTCCGCCCGCAGCAGCTGGCCGAAGCCATCCCGGCCGGGCGGCTGCGCGGACTGATAGCGCGTGATAGTCGTGGTCATCGTCCCGGCTCCGTAGTCGCCTCAGTGACCGGTGCCGGCGCCGGGCCGGCCGCCTCGAGCGCCTGCCCGTGGAACTGCACGCTGTCTCTGGTCAGCTCCATGTAGGCCTCTTCCAGCGTCGCCCGGTGCGCGGCCAGGCCGGCGAACGGCACGGCCTGGCTGCCGAGCAGCGCGGCGATGCGGTCGGCGGCGAGCCCGGACACGGCGAGAACGTCGTGGCCGGTCACCGCCACGGTCCCGCCCGCGCGCGTGAGCACCGTGGTGGCCTGCGCGCGCGCTGAGGTGTGCAGCATCACCCGGTCCGCGGAGGCCGCGGTGAGGAGCACCGCCACGCTGGTATCCGCGAGCAGCCGACCGCGTCCGATCACGACCAGGTGGTCGGCGTTGTCCTGCAGTTCACTCATCAGGTGGCTGGACACGAGCACGGCCCGGCCCTCAGCGGCAAGCGAGCGCAGCAGCTCGCGCATCCAGATGATGCCCTCGGGATCGAGGCCGTTGAACGGCTCGTCGAACATCAGCACGGGAGGGTCGCCCAGCATGGCCGCCGCGATCCCCAGCCGCTGGCGCATGCCGAGCGAGTACCCGCCCGCCTTGCGCCGGGCGGCGCTCTCCAGCCCGGCCAGCCCGATGACCTCGTCGACGCGGCGGGCGCCCAGGCCCTGGGAATGCGCCAGCCACAGCAGATGGTCGCGCGCCCGCCGGCTTGGCTGCAGGGCGTCAGCGTCCAGCAGCGCGCCGACGTGACTCAGCGGGTGCCGCAGGCTCGCGTACCGCAGGCCGCCGACGAGAGCACTGCCCTCATCGGGCTCATCCAGGCCGAGGATGACCCGCATGGTGGTGGACTTGCCGGCGCCGTTCGGCCCGACGAATCCGGTGACCTCACCCGGGGTCACCGAGAACGTGAGCCCGTCTACTGCAAGAGCGGGGCCGAACCGCTTCCGGAGCCCGCTGACCTGGATAGTCGCTTCCATAGTGGTCAGGCTAGGGACGAGCGCCTGTCGCGGGCGTCCCGCGCGGGAAGCGTCTTCGCCCGGCGATGCGGGTGAGGGCAGCCGGTGGCATCACTCCTGCGGGGGACGCGACCGGGCTGCTGGTCCCGGCGCAGGGGACGCCGCGGGGCCGGTGACCGGCGACAATGACCTCATGAACGCTGGGCCAGATTACTGGCGGCGGCTCGCCGGAAAGCCGTGGGCGGCGCCGCTCCGGCGGGCGGCCGCGGCTCCGCATGCCCCCGTCCTGGGCTGCCTCGTGCTGGGCATCCTGGCCCTGCTCCAGGCCTATCTCCAGCGACCGGAGGGGGCGCCCTACCCCATTCCGGGCGGTCCCGTTCCTGGAGCTGCAGTCCCGGCGGCCGTGACGATCCTGCTGGCCGCCGCCACCACCCTTCCGCTGGGCTTCCTGTGGTCGCAGCCGCGGGCGGCCGCCGTGATCATCGCCGCCGCGAGCCTGATCTCGGCCGTGCTGACGGACGCCCTTACCGTCGCGGGCGCCGTCGCGCTGCTCGTCGCGCTCGGCCGGCTCGGACACCGCGGTCCCCAGCTGCTGGCCGCCGGGTTGTGCGCGGCCTTTGCGGTCCTGGCGCTGGCCCGGTCCTCCGGCCATCACGCCGCCCTGGTCCCGGTGCTGCTGGCGGCCTGCACGCCGCTGGCCGCGTGGGCCGGGTACGCCCGGCGCGCCCGGAGCGAGCAGGTGGCCCGCAGCGCCGAGAGCGAGGCGATCGCGGGCACCCTACTTGAGCACACCGCACGCGGCGAGCGAGCCCGGATCTCCCGCGAGCTGCACGACGTGGTCGCGCATCACATTTCCATGATCGCCGTACAGGCGGAGACCGCGCGGCTCACCACGGCGGGCATGCCGGCCGCCGGGGCGCAGCGCCTGTCCGCCATCGGCGACACGGCCCGGTCGGCGCTGACCGAGATGCGCCGGCTGCTCGGCGTGCTGCGTGAGGACACTGGTGCCGACCGGCCGCAGCGGCGGCCGCAGCCAGGGCTCGCTCAGCTTAACGAGCTGCTCGACGAGGCCAGAGACGCCGCAGGCAGCGGAGCCCGGCTGATCGTCAGCGGCTGGCAGCGCCCACTCGATCCCGGCGTCGAGCTGGCTGCCTACCGGATCATCCAGGAGGCGCTGACGAACTCGCGCCGGCATGCGCCCGGTGCGGCCGTCGATGTCGAGCTCCGGTACGACGCGAGCGAGCTGTACCTGCGCGTCCGCGACAACGGGCCGGGTCCTGCCGCCGGCAGCGGGCCGCCCGGCGGCCACGGGCTGCTCGGCATGCGGGAACGGGCGACCGCGGCCGGCGGGACGCTGCGGGCCGGCCGGGCGCCCGGCGGCGGATTCCTGATCGAGGCCAGCCTGCCCGCGACAGCAGAGGAGAGCGCGGCATGACGGCCGGGCCGGTTCGCATCATCGTGGCCGACGATCATCAGGTCGTGCGCGGCGGCTTTGCCGCGCTGCTGGACACCCAGCCTGACTTCACCGTCGTCGGCACCGCCTGCGATGGCGCCGAGGCAGTGCGGCTGGCCCGCGACCTGCGCCCGGATGTGGTGCTCATGGACGTCCGGATGCCCGGCACCGACGGCATCGAGGCGACCAGGCAGCTCGCCTCCGGCCCGCCGGACGGGCCGCGGATCCTGATCCTGACCACGTTCGACCTCGACGACTACGTCTACGACGCGCTGCGGGCCGGAGCGAGCGGCTTCCTGCTCAAGGACGTGACCGCCGAGGGCCTGTTCGATGCGGTCCGGGTGGTCGCCGCGGGCGAGGCGCTGCTCGCGCCAACCGTGACCCGGCGCCTGATCAGCGAGTTCGCCCGGCTGCGGCCCTCCCCCGGCGCCGCCGGCCCGGGTCGCGGGGGTATCCCGCTCGACACGCTGACGCCGCGGGAGACCGAGGTGCTGAGCCTGGTTGCCGAGGGGCTGTCGAACCAGCAGATCGCCGCCCGGCTGGTGGTGACCGAGGAGACGGTCAAGACGCACGTGAGCCGGGTCCTGCGCAAGCTGAGCCTGCGCGACCGCACGCAGGCCGTCGTTGCGGCCTACGAGTCTGGCCTGGTTGTTCCCGGATCGGCCGGTCCGTCCGGCGAGTCCCGCTGACGATCGCGGCACGGCCCGGTGCGATCTGGGACGCTAGGTCCTGATGACTACCGAACCTGCCGACGACGACGAGACAGGCGGTGACGAGAGGGGCGACGGCCTGCCCGGCGTCCAGCGGCTGCTGGCCCTGTCCGACGGCGTCGTGGCGATTGCCCTGACCCTGCTGGTCCTGCAGCTCCGGGTGCCGTCGGTCGCCGCGGTCAGCAATCCGAAGGCGGCCGGTGATCTGGCCACGCAGCTGGGCAAGGACGCGGACCAGTTCGCCAGTTACGTGATCTCCTTCTACGTGATCGCCCAGTTCTGGCTGGTCCACCACCGGGTGTTCCGTCAGATCGCCGGGCAGCGGGAGAGCCTCGCCTGGTGGAACTTCGCCTTCCTGTTCACCATCACGATCATGCCGTTCACCAGTGATCTGCTCGGCCAGTACTCCGACAATCCGCTCGCGGTCACGATCTTCGCGCTGAATCTGCTGGCCGCCAGCCTGGCGACGCAGGCGACGATGGTCCTCGGCCGCCGCAGGCACCTGCTCAAGGCAGGCGTCAGCATGCGGCAGCTCAAGGCCGACCGGGCGCGCGCCCTGGCGAGCATTCTCGTGATCGCGGTCTCCATCGGCCTTGCCTGGCACAGCACCAGCGCGGCCATGTACTGCTGGCTGCTGCTGGCGGTCGCGCCGGCAGCAGCAGAACGCCTGTCCCGTCGCTACCTGGCGCCGGAAGCCGGCCGCGGCAGCAAGGACGGCCCGCGCGCCTAGCCGCCGGCCAGCAGCGCCGCCACCGCGGCCTCCGCGGCCGCGTCAGCAGGCAGCACCGGCGGGACCAGCGGCACCGGGGGCAGGCCCAGGTCGGCCTCGTAGCGACTGATCAGCCGCGGATCAATATAGGCGGACCTGGCCACCGCCGGGGTATCGCCGAGCCAGTCGGCGACGCCGCGCACACTGGCATTGATCACCCTGGCGGCGGCACGGGCCGTGGCCGGCGGCTCCGCGTTCGCGAGCAGGAGCGCCATGAGGACGGTCGCGTTCCAGGTCCGGAACTCCTTGGCGGTGAAGTGACCGTCGGCCCGGCGGGCGATGTACGCGCTCACGTCATGCGAGTGCAGCGGATGCCAGCCACGGGTGTCGGAGAAGGCGAACAGCGCCTCGGAACTGCTGTCGCTGCGGGCCAGCGCCCGCACCGTCGCCAGCACCGCCGGGTCGGTGACGGTGATCGCCCGGCGCTTCCCCTCCTTGGCCACGTAGTCGAATACAGCCCGGTCGCGCCCGAGGCTGACATGCCGCTTCTCCAGCGTCGACACGCCGTAGTGGTGGTCGAGCTCGGCGTACCGCTCACCGCCGATGCGGAACAGGCCGAGGTCGATCAGCCGGACCGCGCTGGCGGTGACGCGGTCCCGGTCCAGGGCCCGGTGCCGCAGGTCGCGCAGGGTGGCGGTGCGCAGCGCGGGCAGCGCGCCGGCGAACACCAGCATGTGGTCGAACTTCTGCGCGTCGCGCTGCTCCCGCCAGAGCTGGTGGTACCGGTACTGCGTCCGTCCCCTGCTGTCCACGCCCGTCGCCTGGATGTGGCCGAGCGGATCCGGCGAGATCCACACGCTGGTCCAGGCCGGCGGGATCGCCAGCGCCCGGATGCGGGCCAGCTCGCGGACGTCGGTGATCTCGGCGCCCGCCGGGTCCAGATAGCGCGCGGTGTCTCCGGGCCCGTCTCCGGCCCGCTCGCGGCGGATGCCCGGAGCGCGCGGGTCGCTGCGGGTGAGCCCGTCGACGGCGGCCGGGTCGTTCATCACACCACGTTATCGTCAGCCGCCAGTGAAGACTGGCGCGCGGCGCTCGATGACGGCCGCCAGGCCCTCGCGCGCGTCGGCCGTGCCGGACAGCTCCGCGACCGTGCGCGCCTCCTCAGGCAGCTGCGCCTCGACCCGGCTGCCGAGACCAGACCACACCAGCCGCTTCGAGGCGCCGAGCGCCCTGGTGGCACCGGCGGCCAGCGAGCGGGCCAGCGCCAGGGACTCGGCGGCCAGCGCATCGTCGGGCACGACCCTGGTGATCAGGCCGATCTCAAGCGCCTGCGCCGCGGTCAGCACCGGGTTGGTCAGGATGATCTCCATTGCCTTGCGCAGGCCCACCAGCAGCGGCAGCGTCACCGACGTGCCCGCGTCCGGCGCCATCCCGACCCTGGTTGCCCCGGCCAGGAACCGGGCGGACTCCGCCGCGATGACGAGATCGCTCGCGCATACCAGGCCGAAGCCGCCGCCCCCCGCCGCGTAGCCGTGCACCGACGCGATGACCGGCACCTGCAGGGCCAGCAGGCCCGCCGTGCAGGACTGCAGCCAGGCGGTCGCCTCGCGCAGGTAGTCAGGCAGCGCGGTGCCCTCGCCGGCAAACGTCTTCACGTCTCCACCCGCGCAGAAATTCGGCCCCTCGCCGGTCAGCAGCAGCACCCGCAGGCCGCGCTGACCGTGTGCCGTCAGCACTGCCTCGTGCAGCGCGCGGAGGAACTCGACGCTCATGCCGTTGGACGCCTCGGGCCGGTTCAGCCGCAGACGCCCGACGCCGTCGTCGTCGAGGTCGAGCAGCGCCATCCCGTCACTGATCAGCTTCTGCGTCACGATGAGCTCCTCCGGGTATCCAGGCGCGCTGCTCCTCATTTTTTAAGGCACATTAGACTACGCTGACCCGATGGACCTCGGGCACGCCGGCGCGCGGGTCATCGTCACCGGCAGCGGCGCCAACATCGGCCGCGGGATCGCGCTGGGCTTCGCCGCCGAGGGCGCGCGCGTCCTGATCACCGACATCGACGGCCTGCAGGCAGCGGGAGTCGCCGGTGCGGCGGCAGCGGCAGGTGCGGCTGCCGTCGAGTACGTGACTGCCGACCTGACCGAGCCGGAGGCGGCCGCGGCCGTCGTCGGCCGCGCGGTCGGCGAGTGGGGCGGCGTCGACGTCCTGGTGAACAACGCGGGCTGGAGCAGGCCCGGCTTCTTCGCCGAGCAGACGGACCGCGCCCTCTGGCAGCACACGATCGAGGTGAACCTGTACACCGCGTACGCCTGCACGCAGGAGGTGCTCGGCCCGATGCGGGCAGGCGGCGGGGGCGCGGTCGTCTTCATCTCCAGCGACTCCGCGTTCGGCGCCATCCGGCAGGGCATCTACGGCAGCACCAAAGCGGGGCTGATCGCGCTCGCCCGCACGATCGCGCGCGAGCAGGGCCGGCACGGCATCCGCTCCAACGTGGTGGCGCCGGGCCTCGTCATCCCGGACGAGGACGAGCCGGTGGGCCCGCACAGCGTCTGGGCGGACGGCCGGGACGCGCTCTTCACGCCGGAGCAGACCGACTACGTGCTGCGGGCGCAGCCGCTGCGGCGTCTCACCACTGCCGCGGACATCGCGGGCGCGGTGCTGTGGATCTCCTCGCCGCTGGCCGCGCGGCAGGTAACCGGCCAGGTCATCGCCGTGGGCGGCGGGTCGTCGATGCCGTGACCGCGGCTCGCGTGTCCCGTTATTTAGGGAACGAGGCCGTATCGGATCGCAGTCGAGGTTACGGTACGTCGTCGTCTCGGAATGGTTCGCTCATTCCGGACGCGCCCGTTCCGTAAGTTGCAGTCGTTCCGTGGCAAGCCGGGCGAGCCGGAACTTCTGCACCTTCCCGGTTGGCGTGGTCGGCAGGCTGGCCGCGTCGGTGAACAGGACGTGCCTCGGCACCTTGAAGCGGGCCAGCTTGTCCCGGCACAGCGCCAGCAGCTCGGCCTCGTCGACCGCCGCGCCCGCCTCGGGCACGATCCAGGCGCAGCCGACGTCGCCCCAGCGCTCGTCGGCCACGCCGACCACGAAAGCCTGGCTGACACCCGGATGCCGGGTCAGCAGATCCTCGATCTCCTTCGGCATCACCAGCTCGCCGCCGCTCTTGTAGAGCTCCTTGCTGCGCCCGGTCACCCGCAGGTAGCCGTCGGGCTGCACGAGGCCGAGATCGCCCGAGTACAGCCAGCCATCGCGCAGTGCCTGCGCGGTCTCCTCCGGCTTGGCCCAGTAGCCGAGCATGTGCGTCGGGCCGGTGGAGACGAGCTCACCCTCGGCGCCGGGCGGCAGCCTGTCCCCCGTCACCGGATCCACGGTCGCGTAGACGCACAGGTCGCCATCCGGCAGGCCCGCCGCGCCGGCCAGCTTGGGCCGCCCGACGGTCGCCGAGTGATACTCCAGCGGGTCCTCGGGCAGCGTCAGCGTCATCGCCCCGCCGCACTCGGTCATGCCGTAGCCGGTCGTGATCTCGGTAACCCCAAGGTCTGCCTGCACCTTCTGCCACAGCCAGACCGGCGCCGGCGCGGCGCCGGACAGGATCGCGAACAGCGACGACAGGTCGTAGCTCTTCCGTTCCGGATGCTCGAGCAGTGCGACAGTCATCGTCGGCACCGCCAGGATCTCGGTGGCCCGGTGCCGCTCGATGCCGGCGAAGTAGCAGGCAGGCGAGAACGCGGGCTGCGGGATGATGGCCCCGCCTGCGAACATCACCGACAGCAGCCCTTCGACGTAGCCGAACATGTGGTAGCACGGCAGCGAGAACAGGATCCGGCGGCCATCCTCGTAGGCGCGGGTGAGCGCGGAGGCATAGCTGGTCCGCAGCACCGCGTCGTGCGTCACCACCACGCCCTTGGGCGACCCGGTCGTGCCTGAGGTGTACAGGATGTCGCCAGGGCTATCGGGCGTGACCCCGGCGGCATCCGCGCCGCCGGGATGCTCGCGTCCGAGCGCGGCCAGTCCGGCCACCGGCAGCACGCCGTCCCTGACGCTGCCGCCGGTGTCGAGCTGGACGACCGCGCGCAGGTCAGGCAGCGCGGTGGTCGGGCCCCGTTCCCAGCCTGGTGCTATCTCGTCCAGCATCGCCGGATAGTCGAGCCCGGCGAAACTCGTCATGGTCACCAGGACGTTGCACTGCGACTGGCGGAGCACGTAGCCGAGTTCGGCGGTGCGGTAGAGGTAGTTGAACGGGATCGCAACCGCGCCCGCCCGCGCGATCGCGAACTTCACCGGGACGAACTCCAGGTAGTTGGCCATCAGCACGCCGACCCGGTCTCCCGGCCGGACGCCGAGCGCCGCCAGCCCGTCGGCCAGCTCGGTCGCCCACGAGTCAATGCCGGCGTAGCTCGCGGTCCGCTCATCGGTGATGACGAACGGGCGGTCGCCATACTGGGCGGCCGATTGCCGGAGGAAGTCGCTGAGCGTGGCCGGCTGCCAGCCGGGGAACCGCGCCCGCAGGGCAGCGCGCCTGGCGTCGATGGTCGGAATGCTGGCCTGAGTCGTCACGATGTCCCGCCCTGCTTGCGTCCCCCGCTGGCGTACTCAGCCCGCAGGCGTGCCTTGAGTATCTTCCCGGCAGCCGACACCGGCAGCGCGCTGGCGAAGTCGATGCTGCGCGGGACCTTGTAGCCGGCGATGCGGTCCCGGCAGTGCGCGGTGAGTTCCGCCTCGGACGCGGTCGTGCCCTCCCGGAGGACGACAACGGCATGCACCTGCTCGCCCCAGGTGTCGTGCGGCAGGCCGATGACCGCGCACATGCCGACGGCCGGGTGACTCGCGAGCGCTGCCTCCACCTCGGTGGAGTAGACGTTCTCGGCCCCGGTGATGATCATGTCCTTCATCCGGTCGACCAGGTAGATGAAGCCGTCGGCATCCATGTAGGCGCCATCGCCGCTGTACAGCCAGCCGTCCCTGATCGTCGCCGCGGTCAGCTCGGGCTGGCCGAGGTAGCCGGGCATCACGCTCGGGCTGCGCACCGTCAGCTCGCCGACGGTGCCGGGCGTGACCTCGCTGCCGTCCGGATCGCGGATGGCGACCTCGGCCAGCGGCAGTGCGCGCCCGATCGAGCTGGTCTTGCCCTGCTTGCGGCCCTCGGCGGTGTAGTACCACGGCGGCAGCATGATCGTGAGCGCCGTCTCGGTCATCCCGTAGCCCTGCACGAATCCAGTGCCCGGCAGGGCTGCCATCGCCGCCCGCAGCAGCGGCTCGGCCATCGGCGCGGCTCCGTAGAAGATCCGCTCCAGCGAGCTCAGGTCGTAGCCGGCCAGGTCCGGATCAGCCAGCACGAACTGCAGCATGGTCGGCACCAGCATCACATCGGTGACCCGGTGCTGCTGGATGGCCGTCAGCACGGCGGCCGGGCTGAACGCCGGGATGATGACGTGCGGTCCTCTGCTGCCGAGGAAGTGCCCGGCCAGGATCTGGATGCCGGCGATGTGGAACAGCGGCGGAACGTGCAGGCACGTCTCTCCCGTGCCGCAGCCCGCGGCGAGCATGCCCGTCGTCGCGGCGATCAGCCCCGCATGGGTCACCAGCACGCCCTTCGGCGTGCCGGTCGTGCCCCCGGTGTAGAGCACGAACGCGACATCGTCGCCGGACCTGCCGGCGTCGGGCAGTTCCGGGCCGGCCGTGACCACGTCCTCGTAACTGGTCATGCCGTCGGGCACCGGTCCGTCGCCGAGGTAGATGACCGCGCGCAGGCCAGGCACGGCCCGGCGCGCGGCTGCCGCCGCGGGCAGTCCCGCGTCGTCGGTCAGCAGCAGCCTGGCGCCGCTATCCCTGAGGGCGAACGCCAGCTCGGCGAGGGTCCACCTGGTGTTCAGCGGGCTGGCGGCGAGACCGGCCCAGAAGCAGCCGAAGAACGCCTCGACCATGCGGTCGGAGTTGAGGCTGATGATCGCGACCCGGTCGCCCGGTGCGGCGCCGGCCGCCAGCAGGCCGCCCGCCAGCCGCGCAACCCGGTCCCTGAACCCGGCGTTCGTGCTTCTGCGGGCGCCGAAGATAAGGCACGTTTCGCCCGGACGCGCTCGGGCAGCTGAGTGAACAACCTGAGTGAGGTAGGGATATATCGGCATGACTCTCCGTCGGGCGCCGTGGCGGACCGGTGAGCCTGGCTCGGGCTGCCAGCAGGCCGAGTTTAATCCAGATTCGAATTCGGCGGTAGAACCTGGCGTCTCGACGCGGGCAGGCGCATGACCGGCGGCAACGGCTCGCAGCGGGCTGCGCCGGATGTCCGGGCGTTCGCGGCGATCTTCGATGCCCACGCGGCCCATCTGTTCGACTACTGCCGTTCGCTGCTTGGCAGCGCGGACGCGGCGGCCGGCGCCGCTGAGGCAACGCTGATCACCGCCAGCGCGCTGGCCGGCCAGGTGCAGGACCCCAGCCGGATGCGGGCGTGGCTGCTGGCACTGGCCCGCCGGGAGTGCCTGAGCAGCACGCCCGCGAGGGCGGAGCTGACCGGGCTCGGCCTGCCGCGCGTCCCGGCCGACGACGCCGACACTGATCCGCACGGCCAGCCGCCGCCGCCCGGCGCCGGCCTGTCAGCGGCGCATCGCGAAGTGCTCGACCTGCTTGACCGGCATGACATCAGCCCCGACGATCTGCCCGCCGTCCTCGGGATCCCGCTCGCACGGGCCGCTGACCTGGTCAGTGCCGCCCGAGGCGGCCAGGAGCCGGCTGCGGAGCATCCGGCGCAGCCCCTCGCCAGCCCGCCCCGGGCAGTCTGGCAGGCATCGGCCCGGATGCTGCTCGATCCTGACCTGCGGCCGCAGCGGGAGGCTGTCATCGCCCGTTCGGGCCCCTTCCGGCCGGACGGCTTTCCGGCCGGGCTGACCGGGCAGGCCGGCGGCTATGGGCGCGGGCGGCTCCGGCTGGCCGGGCTGGTGCTCATCCCGGCAGCCGCCGGCATCGCGGTCGTCCTGTACTTCACTCTGGGGCGGGACGGGCCCGGCCCGCGGCCGCTCGTGACGCCGGCGGCCGCGCCGAGCCCGCCGGCCGTCGCGGCCGTCCGGCCGAGTGTCCCGGCCCGGCTGCCGATCGGCTCGCTGTTCCCGGCCCGGCGCACGCATCCCGTGCTGCCGTTGCTGCCTGCGCCCACGCCGTCGTCGGTCCCGACGCTGCCGCCGACGCGATCTCCGCGCCCTTCCTCGTCCGCGACGACCCCGGCGTTCTCGCCTCCGCCAAGCTCTGTGCCCCCCACCACCGGGCCACCGCACTCGGCGACGCCAACGCCGTCACCGACTCCCCCGCCGTCGCCGAGTCCGAGCCCGACGCCTTCTCCGACAGGCGCGGACTGACCGGGGCAGAAGCCGGCGGGGGCCGCTCTGGGGCCCGTCGGAAAACTGGCAAAGGTTTGGTACTTCCGCTACCTTCGAGTAGGCCCTGCTTGAACTGCATAATCAGGTAGCAGCAGGAGATTGGGATGGGGGAGCAGTGACGAGCCAGGCTGGGCAGTTGTCCCCGCTTCCGCTGGCCCATCACTTGCCGCCGCAGATCGACCGCGACGCGTTCGCCGAGATGTTCGACGCGCATGCCCAGCACGTATTCGACTACTGCTGCGGCCTTCTCGGCGATCACGCCAGGGCGGCCAGCGCGACGCAAGTGACACTGGTCGCTGCCCACTCGCTAAGCAGCCGCCTCCGCGACCGCGACCGCATGCGGGCCTGGCTGCTCGCCCTTGCCCGGCGGGAATGCCTGCCGGCCAGCCCGGAGCCCGGAGTCCATCCCCCGCCCGACGCCGATCTGGCCGACGCGCTGGCCGTAGTGGGCGAGACCGACAGCGACGTGGCCGAGCCGGACACCAGCGTGGTCGCGGTGGCGGACATCGAGGCCGCCGGCCGGGCTGTCGGTACAGACCCAGTGGCTGGCGCTGACCGCCGACGAGCGCGAGGTACTCGACCTGACCTGCCGGCATGCCGTCAGTGCCGCCGACCTGGCCGCCGTCCTTGGTATCACGGCCGGGAGCGCGTCGGATCGGCTGGCAGCCGCCACGACCACGTTCAGCGAGGCGGTCGCAGCTGCCGAGCTGCAGGACAGTGCTGATCTGCAGGACAGTGCTGATCTGCATGACAGTGCTGATGCACCGGATGACGCCGATCCTCAGGACAGTGCCGACGCTCAGGACAGTGCCGACGCTCAGGACAGTGCCGACGCTCAGGACAGTGCCGACGCTCAGGACAGTGCCGACGCTCAGGACAGTGCCGATCCTGCGGACGGCGCCGACGCTCAGGACAGTGCCGACGCTCAGGACAGTGCCGATCCTGCGAACGGCGCCGATCCTCAGGACAGTGCCGATCCTGCGGACAGTGCCGATCCTGCGGACAGTGCCGATCCTCAGGACAGTCCTGATCTGCAGGACAGCGCTGGCGTGCACGACGGTGCGCAAGCGCCGGACGAGAGCCCGCTTGACTGGCTGCGGGCCGTGCCGCTGGCTGCCCTCCCGGCGTCCATCTGGCGGCGGACGGCCAGGTCCGTGCTTGACCCCCGGTTCCGCGCGGCCCGTGAGGCAATCGGCGCGCACGCCGGCAAGCTGGGCCCGGACGGCTTCCCGGCCCTGCCCCAGGAGCCAGCGCCGCCCTCCAGGCGGAAGCTGCTGCTCGCCTCGGCGATGCTGGCCGGGCTGCTGCTGTCTCCCGTCGCGGCCGGGGCAGCCGGTTACGCCGAATTCGCCGGGGTCGCGCACGCGGTCAGTCACCTGCACGGCGGCAAGACCGCCGCGCCCGCCGGGACACCTGTGACGACGTCGCCGCCCGGCTCGACTCCGCATTCGTCGCACCGGTCCAAGCCGAAGCCGCACCCGGGCACTAGTCTCACGCCCCATCCGACGGCAGGCGCCACCGTGCCGGTCCCGGGGACCTCGAAGTCATCGTCGCCGCGGCCGTCGAAGTCACCGACCCACAGCTTCTCCCCGCCGACGTCCTCGCCGCCGACAACGACCCCGACGCCCACCCCGACCCCGACGCCCACTCCGACCCCGACGTCGTCCCCGTCGACCTCGCCGTCAGACGTGAGCCTGACCGTCATTCTCGGCAGCCTCGGCGCGGCGCTCGGGCTGCTGCCCTAGCTGAAGCCCGTCGATCGCTCGGCATCGGCGGCCCCGGACCATGATCTCGTAAGATCGCAAGGGTTATAGGCGATCTTACGAGGTAACGGTCTGGGCGCTTAAAGCGCGGACGAGAGTCACGTCCAGCGGCACGAGCGCGTCGCCGAACCGGCAGATGCCGAGCTTCAGCGGGCGGCCTCGAAGATGGCGGCGACGCCCTGGCCGCCGCCGACGCACATGGTCTCCAGCAGGTAGCGCCCGTCGCGCCGGCGCAGCTCGCGCAGGCCGGTGGCCAGTATCCGGGCGCCAGTCGCGCCGATCGGGTGACCGAGCGAGATGCCCGAGCCGTTCACGTTGAGCTTGTCCGGGTCGTTCCACCCCCAGCCCGCCAGCACTCCCAGGACCTGGGCGGCGAACGCCTCATTGAGCTCGACCAGGTCCATCGCGCCGAAGTCCAGCCCGGTCCGGGCGAACAGCCGCGCCACGGCCGGCACCGGCCCGATGCCCATCGTGGCTGGCTCGCACCCGGCCGCTGCCCAGCCGACGAGATAGCCGAGCGGCTCCAGGTCCAGCTCCGCGAGCTTGTCCTCGGCGACGACCAGGCAGGCCGCGGCGGCGTCGTTCTGCTGGCTGGCGTTGCCCGCCGTCACCGTGCCGCCGGGCATGATGGCGCGCAGCTTGCTCAGCGACTCTGCCGTGGAGTCCGGCCGCACGCCCTCGTCCCTGCTGACCGTCACCGGGTCGCCGCGGCGCTGCGGTACCTCGACCGGCACGACCTCGTCATCGAACAGCCCGGCGGACCAGGCGGCCGCCGCGCGCTGATGGCTGCGGGCCGCGTACGCATCGGCCTCGTCCCTGGTGATGCCGAACTGCCCGGCCACATTCTCCGCGGTCTCGATCATCCCGGAGATCTTGCCGAACCGCCATTCCGGCTGTGACCGTTCCCGGCCGCGGTCCAGCCGGTCGTACAGGAACTGGTTCCCCGAGCGGGCGCCCCAGCGAACCGAGGTGGTGTAGTGCTCGACGTTGCTCATGCTCTCGACGCCGCCGGCGAGCACGACGTCCGCGGCGCCGGTCTGCACCATCATCGCCGCCGTCACTATGGCCTGCAGGCCGCCCCCGCAGCGCCGGTCGAGCTGGAAACCCGGCACGCTCACCGGCAGGCCGGCCTCCAGCGCCGCCCACCGCCCGATGCACGGGGCCTCGCCGCTCGCATACGACTGGGCGAAGCTGACATCCTCGATGCGGTCCGGGTCGACGCCGGTCCGGGCCAGGACCGCCTTGATGGCGGTGGCGGCCAGGGTCTCGACGGGAACGGTGCGAAGGCTGCCGCCGAAGGTACCCACCGGGGTCCGCATCGGCGCGACAATCGCGGCTCGGCGCGTGATCATTGACACTCCTTCTCCAGAGCCTGCCTGTAGTCGGGATGAGCGATGGCCAGCATGCGCTCGCGCCGCTGTGCCAGCGTGCGGCCGCGCAGGTCGGCACTTCCATACTCGGTTACGATCACGCCCGCGTCAGCACGGGACTGGCTGGCCGGCCCGCTGAGCCTGGCCACGATCCGGCTGGCGGCTCCTGCCGTGGCGGGAAGGGCGATCACCGGAACGCCGCCGTCGGACCTGGCCGCGCCGCGCAGGAAGTCGGTGGCGCCGCCCACTGCGCCGACGTACCGGCCGGCGGCGGTCTCGGCATTGACCTGTCCGGTGAGGTCAACCTCGAGAGCGGAGTTGATCGCGACCAGCCGGTGCTGCGCAGCCAGTACGGCGGGGTCGTGGGTGTAGCGGGTGTCGCGCAGCTGAACCGACCGGTCGGCGGCGGCCAGGTCGAGCAGCCGCCGGGTGCCGAGCAGGAACCCGGTGACAGTCAGGCCGGCATCCGTGCTCTTCCGGGCGCCGGTCACGACGCCCGCCTCGATCAGCTCGGCGACGGCATCGGTGATGACGCCCGAGTGGATGCCGAGATCGCGATGCCCGCGCAGGCCGCTGGCCACCGCCGACGGGATGGCGCCGATGCCGAGCTGAATCGTCGCGCCGTCCGGGACCAGTGCCGCGACGTGCCCGGCGATCGCGTCCTCGGTGCCGCGGCCCGGCGGCTGCGGATAGCCGCCGGCTGCCGGGAGACCGGCACCAGCACGTCGATCTCACCGCGGCGCAGCCTGCGGTCGCCGGCCACGTCGGGCATCTGCTCGTTGACCTCAGCGATCACGGTCCGGACGCGGCCGATCAGGGTGGCGGCGTAATCGGCGCCGGCGCCAAGCCCGAAGCTGCCATCCGGTGCTGACGGCGGCAGCGACAGGAACAGCACGTCGGCCGCCAGCGGTCCGCTGCTGAGCAGCCGCGGCAGGTCGGAGTAGTGCGACGGCAGGATGCTGAGCGCTCCGGCTGCGGCCAGGGCCCGGTTGGCCGCGGCCCCGGAGTAGGAGATGAAGGTCAGGTAGTCGCAGTTCTCCGGCCTGACCGCAGCCGAGCTGGAGACTCCGGTGAAGCAGCGCACCCCGCCCAGGCGGCTGCGCTGCGCGGCAAGCGCCTCGGTGAGCGTGAGTGGCTCAGCGCAGCCCTGGCCCCAGACCACCAGATCACCGGGCCTGATGTAGCTGGCCAGATCCAGCGAGCTGACGTCGGGGATCTCGGTCGTCACCGAGCGGGTCTCCGCGTCACGATGGGCAGTTTAATCCGGGTTAAGGCAGGTCGCGAGCCCGGGCCCGGGCTCACGCCAGCACGGCGGCGAACCGCCAGTCGAGCACATCGCGCTCGCCGGCTCGCGCGACCGAGCGCAGCTGCACCAGGCCGCCACCGTCGGGAAGGTAGTCGACCTGCTCGACCGTGATGGTGCTGCGCAGCGTGTCGCCCTCGCGGACCGGGCCCAGATGCTCGCAGCCGTGCCAGGCGGTGACGGTGACCAGGGCGGGCAGCGCGCGGGCAGCCTGGGTCAGTGCCAGCCCGATGGCGTGCCCGCCGTAGACGAGACGCTCGCCGCCGGCTGCCTCCGCGTCGTGGTGCACTGCCGCGATGTTGAGCGTGAGCCGGGCCAGCTCGGGAGCGCTCGACACCACGTCACCGCCTGCGACCTCGAACTGCTGGCCCGCGTGCAGATCGGCCGGATGCGGTCCCGGCGCGCCGTAGGCGTCCAGCTGCCAGCCGCTGACGACCGCGCCGAGGTCGCCGGTCACGTCGTGGCCGACGACGTCCAGGTTGTCGGCGTGGCCGGTCTGCGCTGACTGGTCGCGCAGCGGCAGCATCGCGCACCGCCAGAAGTCCAGGACCGGCCGGCCGTCCTGGTCGGCCGTCGTGATCCGCAGCGCTGCCAGCCCGGTCGGAGCCCGTCCCTCGCGGGGCTGATTCTGCCGGAGGGCGACGACCTCGGTGACGGTGCGCAGCGTGTCCCCGATGAGCGGCAGCCGCCGGAAGGCCAGGCCGCGGTAGAAGAGGTTGGCCTTGGCGTGCTGCGTGACCACGGTCGACTGGCCGACCGCGACGTCCCAGACCAGGCCGGGCGGCGCGAGCGGGCCGCCGCCGGTGACCGTCAGGCATAGCTCGTGGTCGAGCGTCATCGCCAGCCGGTCCCCCGTGATGGCCTGGTGCGCAGCGGCGAGGCCGCCGGTTAGCGTAAGCGCGGGCGCGCCGGCGAACTGCTGGCCGACGGCCAGCTCGTCGAAATAAGGACCCTGGCCAGCCTGCATCGGACTCCCCCTAAGAGAAGATGTGACGGGAACGTGGCGGTAAGCGCCTCGGCAGCTCCAGGGAGCGCAGAGTGGGTCTTTCTGAGGAAGAGCGGGCGGTCGTCAGCACGGTAGCGGAGTTCGTGGACCGCGAGGTCCGGCCGGTCGCGCGCGATCTTGAGCATGCTAACGAGTATCCCGAGAAGCTCATCGCCCAGATGAAGGCCCTCGGCATTTACGGCCTGGCCATCGGCGAGCCGTACGGGGACGCCCCGGTGTCCACGCCGTGCTACGCCGAGGTCACCGCCGAGCTGGCCCGCGGCTGGATGAGCCTGGCCGGCGCCATGGGCGGTCACACGGTGGTGGCGAAGCTGCTGCTGACCTTCGGCACCGACGAGCAGAAGGACCGCTACCTGCCGAGGATGGCGACCGGCGAGGTCCGCGCGACCATGGCCCTGACCGAGCCGGGCGGCGGGTCGGACCTGCAGGCGATGACGACCGTCGCACGCCCGCACGGGGACGGCTATCTGGTGAACGGGTCGAAGACCTGGATCACGAACGCCCGCCGCTCGCAGCTCATCGCGCTGCTGTGCAAGACCGACCCGGCGGCGGAGCCGCGCCACCGCGGCATCAGCATCCTGCTGGTCGAGCACGGGCCGGGCCTGGTGGTCTCCCGCGACCTGCCCAAGCTCGGGTACAAGGGCGTGGAGAGCTGCGAGCTGTCGTTCTCCGACTACGCCGCCCCGGCTGAGGCGCTGCTCGGCGGCGTGCCGGGACGCGGCTTCGCCCAGATGATGAAGGGCCTGGAGATCGGCCGCATCCAGGTGGCGTCGCGGGCGGTCGGCGTCGCGCAGGCCGCGTTCGATGACGCGCTGCGGTATGCGCAGGAGCGGGAAAGCTTCGGCCAGCCGATCTGGAAGCACCAGCAGGTCGGGGCCTACCTCGCGGACATGGCGACCAAGCTGACCGCCTCCCGGCAGCTGGTGCAGTTCGCCGCCGAGCGCTATGACGCCGGCGAGCGATGCGACATGGAGGCCGGGATGGCAAAGCTGTTCGCCTCCGAGGCCGCCATGGAGATCGCGCTGAACGCGGTGCGGATCCACGGCGGCTACGGCTACTCGACCGAGTTCGACGTCGAGCGCTACTTCCGCGACGCCCCGCTGATGATTGTCGGCGAGGGCACCAACGAGATCCAGCGCAACGTCATCGCGCAGCAGCTGGTGTCGCGCGGCGGTCTCGGCCGGTAGCCCCGGCCAAATCTATAATTGACTCGTGGCTAGAAAACCTGCGGGTGAGGAGTCCGGCTCCAAGTCCGCGCGGACCAGGGAGCGCATCCTGGATGCGGCCGCCCATGTGCTGAGCCGGACAGGCTATGCCGGCACCCGGCTGACTGACGTGGCCGACCAGGCCGAGATCCAGGCGCCGGCGATCTATTACTACTTCCAGTCCCGCGACGACCTGATCGAGGAGGTCATGTGGACTGGGATCGCCAGGATGCGGGACCACATCGCCACCGTGCTCGCCGGACTGCCAGCCGGCGCGGACCCGCTCGAGCGCATCGACGCCGCAGTCGAGGCGCACCTGCGCTACGCCCTGGAGATCTCGGACTACACGACGGCGTCCATCCGCAATGCCGGCCAGGTACCCGACGCGATCAGGATCCGCTACACCGCCGAGGCCGCGAAATACGGCGAGCTGTGGCGCGGCCTGCTGGGCGAGGCCGAGAGCGCCGGCCTGCTCCGGCCTGACCTGGAGCCGATGGCAGCCAGAATGCTCGTGCTCGGCGCACTCAACTGGGCGGCCGAATGGTGGAACCCGCGCCGCGGCTCGCTGGACGGCGTCGTGCGCACGGCACAGTCGCTCGTCAGGCACGGCCTCGCAGCCGCCGCCGCTGATACTGATGCCAGCGCGCTACCCAGGCGGCGTAAGGCCGTGGGCGCGGCTCCCTAGTACTCCAGCCGTGGTTCGTGATCTCGGTCGTGGGGGGCGCCGAGGAGGCAGGTGGCAGCGTCGATCATCTGGACGAGACCGACCACGCCGTCGCGGGCGTCCGTTCCTTCTCCGCCTACCCGAGTCCACCGAGACGGAGGGCGTTCTCAATCTCGCTGAGTTTCGCGGCGGACAGAACGCCCGCTCGCTCGATCAGGTCGTCCCGGGACACTGTGGTCAGCCACGTGCAAGGGGTAAAGCCCGGACGCGGGAACGCGAACCGCAGCACCCCTTCAAAGGGCAGTCCTTCCACGGCGCCTACTGCCACTTCGACGCCCCAGCCGGTGATGTCGACACCCGCTGGAGCAACGACCTGCATTACCCGGATCCCGGACGCGTCGTCTCCCGACAGCAGTACGACCGGCCGCCGCTCGTCGAACTCCACCCACCAGACTTCGCCGCGTTGCACATGTCCTCCTGACACAAGAACGGCGGGCGGACGCTGCGCGACCCTGACGCGCTGTGGAGACGGTGCGGCCACCCGTTGATCATCGGTGTGAAGACAAACGATCACGCGGCGGCCGCAGGTCACAGCGTAGACCCTGCCCGCTGGCAGGAGGCGTTCGAGGGCCTGATGAGCCGGATAGCTGGACGGTTCACGCGGGTCGAACCCCGGCGCCGGGCACGGCAGTTGGTGCTCGGGCTGCTGTCGGCCTGCCGCGCAAGAACTGCTGGACCATCGCCGAATCGGCCGGGGAGAGGACCCCGGACGGCATGCAGCATCTGCTGGGGCGGGCCAAGTGGGACGCCGACCGGGTCCGCGACGATGTGTGTGACTACGTGGTGGACCACCTGCACGACGACCAGGCGGTACTGGTGGTTGACGAGACCGGGGACGTGAAGAAGGGCACCGACACGGTCGGCGTCCAGCGCCAGTACACCGGCACCGCGGGCAGGATCGAAAATGCCCGGGTCGCCGTCTACCTGGTCTACGCCGGCCGGCGCGGGCACGCGGCAGTGGACCGGGAACTGTACGTCCCGCGTTCATGGACCTCCGACCCTGACCGCCGCCGGGATGCCGGACTCGACCAGGACACCGCCTTCGCCACCAAGCCGGAACTGGCCACTCGTATGGTTGCCCGGTTCCTGGACGCGGGCCACCAGGCCGCATGGGTTGCCGGCGACGAGATCTACGGCGGCAACCTCAAGCTGCGAACCGCAGTGGAGGAACGCGGCACCGGCTACGTCCTCGCGGTGGCCCGCTCGCACGAAGTCACCACTGAAGCGGCGAAGTTCCGTGCGGACATCTTCGCCAGGAACGTGCCCAAGCGGGCCTGGCAGAAGCTCTCCGCAGGGGCCGGGGCCAAGGGCCACCGCTTCTACAACTGGGCAGTCATCGACCTCGCCGACCCCCGCCCCGGGAGTCGTCAGCTACTGATCCGCCGTAACCGCAGCACCGGCGAACTCGCCTACTACCGCTGCTACTCGCCCGCGTCCGTGCCGCTGACCGTGCTGGTCCAAGTCGCTGGATCAAGATGGCGGGCGGAGGAGTTCTTCCAGTCGGGCAAGGGCCTGGCCGCACTCGACGAGCACCAGGTCCGCCGCTATACCTCCTGGTCCCGCTGGGTCACCCTCGCCATGCTCGCGCACGCCTTCCTCGCCGTCGTACGCGCAGACGAGCACACCCGCCCCGCACCCGCTGCCCTCATTCCGCTCACCTGCAACGAGATCCAGCGCCTGTTCATCACACTCGTTGTCCGACCCGCCCACGACGCCGCCCATCGGCTCGGTTGGTCCGACTGGCGGCGCCGCCACCAGGCCCGATCCCGGGCCAGCCACTACCGGCAACAAGCCACTCAGGCATGAAGACACGATCTACGGCTGGAGTACTAGCTACGGCAGGCCGGCCGGGACCCGCTCCTCGTCCGGCCGGAGCTCGGGGAACTCCTCGAGTTCGTCCCAGCCGAGACCGGCCGTCACGACATCCGGCGCGGCCTCCAGCTCCCGGCCGCCGCCGGGCGGCGCCGGCTCGGGATCCGGGCCGTTGCCGCCGCCTCCGCCGCCTCCGCCGCCGTGACCGGAATTGCCGGCCGCGAAGAGCCCGCCCCAGGCGCCCAGCCCGGCGCCCACCAGCGGGAAGACGAGGAGGACGAGAAGGTAGCCGGCCGCGGCCTGGCTGAAGCTCATCTCAAACACCGACACGAAGCCGGGGGCCATGCTGGTGCCTCTGCCGGGCGCGAACACATCACCGGGCAGAGTCCACTGAATGCTGCCCGCTGTGCGCGGCAGCAGCACGATGGTGGCGAGCCCGAGTACCGAGACGAGCAGGGCGGCCGCGACGCCGACGCAGACGCCGGCGGCGACTCCCTGCCGGGCGCGCACCTCGGTCAGCGGCAGATTGCCCTCCCGGCGCGCACAGCGCCGGGAGGCAGCGGCCGCGGCCCGCACGGCTGCGAGCAGCACCAGGATCACCGCGGCGATCTTCGCCGTGCCGTACAGGCCTTCCAGCCACTCGTTCCTGACGTGCACGTAGTTGATCAGCGGCCGCAGCACGTAGACGGCGATGCCAAGCGCGACGCCAGCACCGGTGCCGATGGCGAGCGTGGCCGGCTGCAGCCGGCGGCCGCTCGGCCGTGACCGCGAGCAGCCCGCCGATGTACGCGCCGATGACGAGCAGGAAGACGACCTCGCCCGCCCAGAGGCCGGCGAGCGGTATGCCGGCCAGCGGGAAGCCGCCGAGCGGTGTGCCAGGACGGCGCATCTCGAGCTGCTCGACGTGACCCTTCAGCAGGATCAGCGCGAACACGGTGGCATAGCCGCCCGCCCGCAGGAGCGCCGGAGCCCAGCCGGCCCGCACTGGCCCGAAGCGGCGCGTGACCACGACGGGAAGCGCGGTCAGCAGCAGCACGATCGCGACCACGTCGACGCGGCCGATGAGCGTCGCCGGATTGCCCGGCGCGCCCGGCCAGGCTGCCCACGCCAGCACGACAGCAGCTACCGCCGAGCCCAGCCAGTACCTGATCGTGCGTGGCATCCGGGCCTCCCTACCATCAGCCACACCTTTCCAGGTTCCAGGTTAAAGCAGGCTGTCCACCTGATGAACGTCTCCGCAGGGGACATTCAGCGCCGCGTGGTGCTGGCGGATCGCTTCCTCATCCGGGCCCTCGAGCAGGCAGTACACTTTGCCGTCGGCATTGTGGAACAGCTCAACCTGACGGACGCCGAACTCGTCGGTCGCCCCGTCGCGCGTTCCCTGCGCGATCTGGTCGATCGCGTCCTGCGGGAGCTTGAGGTCATCGTGGTAGTCCATGAACCTGGGCATCTCGGACCCTCCCCTAGCTAGAGATTCTCCCGCCGCTACTTTCCACCCCTCCCGTGCCGTTGTCTACTGGCCCGGCGGTTTCGTCCCCGCCGCATCCGGGTATCGAAAGGGTGTTCGACTGGTGAGGTGAGCGCACGTGAAAGGTGATCGCGTCGAGATCGTCGTCGATATTGGTGACGGCACCCGTGCTTACGAGGTGATCGCGACACGCGCCGGACGGCGCATCGAGATCACGAACCGCCGCGGGCTGGTGGAAGTGAGCGAGGTGACGCGCACCGGCACGCCGGTCAGGACCGCCAGGTTCATGGCAAGCCGGATCATATCCCTGGTGGAGTTCCCGGCCGGGCATTGATGACCCGGTCCGCTGTGATCCCGAATTGCTCGGCGCGCTCGCATCCGCTGTCGAGCCAGTCCAGCTGGCCGGGCGCGTGCGCGTCAGTGTCGATAGCGAATCTGCACCCCGCGTCCGCGGCTAGCTGCAGCAGCCGGTCCGGCGGATCCTGACGCTCCGGGCGGCAGTTGATCTCGACGGCGACGTTGTGCTCCCGGCACGCGGCGAAGACCACCTCGGCGTCGAACGCGGACTCTGGCCGGCCCCGGCCGAGCACCATCCGGCCGGTGCAGTGGCCCAGCACGTCGACGCGCGGGTTGGCGATCGCCGCAACCATGCGGGGCGTCATCTCGGCAGCCGGCATGCGCAGCTTGGAGTGCACGCTCGCGACGACGACATCGAGCTGGCCGAGCAGGTCATCACGCTGGTCGAGAGCACCGTCGTCGAGGATGTCGACCTCGATCCCTGACCTGATGCGGAACGGGGCAAGCTCGGAATTGAGCCGGACGATGAGCTCCAGCTGCTCCTCAAGCCGCTCCGCTGACAGGCCGTTAGCGACAGTCAGCCGGGGCGAGTGGTCAGTCAGAGCGATCCACTCATGTCCGAGGTCGCGGGCGGCCTCGGCCATCTCGATCGGCGGACTGCCGCCGTCGGACCAGTCCGAGTGGGTATGGCAGTCGCCGCGCAGCGCCGCGCGCAGGCCGGTGCGCTCGGCGGGCACCGCCTCCTCCAGGAGGCGGGTCAGGTAGGCAGGCTCGTCGCCGCCCAGCGCCTGCTCGATGACCGCCGCGGTCGCCGGGCCGATGCCGGGCAGCGCGGTCAGCGTGCCCGTGCCGACTCGCTCGGCCAGCTCGCCGGCCGGCAGGTCGGTCACCACCTGGGCGGCCCGCCGGAACGCCCGCACCCGGTACGTCGGCGCGCTCGCCCGCTCCAGCTGGAATGCGATCTGCCGCAGCGCCGTCGCCGGATTCATGATCTGATCCTCCCCCACCCAGCATTCCTCCCGATTTAGCCGGTGTTAGCCATTGCCTTTCGCGGCGGCCTCGGCGATGTTGGTGGCGGGCCGACACATAGGAGAAATCATGCCGGATCGTCGCACAGCTACGGTGCCAGACACTGCGCAGACTGACGCCACCGACCTCCAGCCCGACGCGATCGGGCCAGCCCAGGACACGGTCATCGGCATGGCCAACGCCGCTCCGGCGGTGTCGGTCGGGCTCACCTTAGCCGCGCTCGCCGCCGCGGCGGCCTACGCCGTCGGGCCGATCATCATCCTGACGGCGATTCCGATGCTCATCATCGCCAACTCGTATCGTCGGCTGAACTTGTGGAAAGCCCAGTGCGGGGCCTCCTTCGAGTGGGTGGGCCGGGCGATCGACCCGTATCTCGGCTTCCTCACCGGCTGGCTGATGATTGCCGGCACGCTGGTCGGCTCGATCTCCGGCGTCGTCGTCCTGGCCCCGTCAGTCCTGGCCGTCTTCGGCTCCAGCTCGACGAGCACCTGGCCCAACATTCTCATCAGCACCGCGGTCATCCTGGTGATGGTCGTGATCGCGATCGCCGGCATCAGGCTGACGGCGCGAGCTCAGGTCGGCATGGGCCTGATCGAGTACGTGATCCTGATCGGCTTCGCCATCGCGGGACTGGCCCTGGTGCTCAGCCACCATCACGGCACGTTCCCCATGACCAGGGCGTGGTGGAGCGTCAGCGGTATCGGCGGCCACGGCAGCCTCGCGGCCGGCTTCCTCATTGCCGTGTTCATGTACACCGGCTGGGACGCCACGATCTACGTCAACGAGGAGACCAGGCAGCGGAGCATCAACCCTGGCCGGGCTGCCATCATGGCGGTCGCCCTGCTCGCGATCATCTTCACCATCGCAGAGGTCGGGCTGCAGGGAGTGGTCTCCCCGGCGAGGCTGCAGAAGAACTCATCATCGGCGCTCGTCTACGTGGCCCAGGCGATGGGCGGCGGCGGGTGGGCCAAGGTGATGGCGCTTGCTCTCGCGCTGTCGGTCATTGCCTCGACCGGCACCGGAATCGTGGTACTTGGCCGGATGACCTACGGGATGGCGAGACGGCGGGTGCTGCCGGCCTTCCTCAGCAACGTGAGCCGCCGGTTTTCCACGCCCGCGATCGCCACGCTCATCATCGGCCTGATCCTGATCGCGGCCACCTGGGTGTACCTGCTCTCCAGCTCGATCGCGAACGCCTTCACCCAGCTCATCGACGTGACCGGCCTGCTCTACGCCGCCTTCTACATCCTGACGGCAATCAGTGCCATGGTCTACTTCCGCCGCCGCATCGTCAGCCGCGCCGGTGACCTGATATTCGTCGGCATCCTCCCGCTCGGGGCAGTCGCCTTCCTCGTCTGGCTGCTGGTGAAGTCGCTGCTGGCGGCACCCGCGCCGCAGATCTGGTCGGTCGTCGGCATCGTCGGCGTCGGCGTGGTGCTCATGCTCGTGGCGCGATTCGTGCTGCGGTCGCCGTTCTTCCAGGTGCAGCGGGAGAGCGCCGACTAGCCGGGAGAGGAGAGAGCGGGGGTCAGAACGTCCGCAGCCTGCGCGCCCGGCGGGTGGCGATGCTGCCCAGCCAGCCGGCCAGGATGAGCGCCAGGACAACGACCACCGGAATCGTACCGTCGCGCGACGAGATGGCCACGTGGGTCAGCAGGATCAGCGGCGCGACGGAGAGCAGCGGGCCGGTGGCGTACCAGATCGCGACCAGGATGCCGCCGGAGCTGCCGAAGGGGGTCTCGTACCCGTACGAGAGTGCCTCGGCTTCGAGCGGGCCACGGTAGGAGTTGACCATCGCGCCGGCGACCAGGACCACGATCGCGGCGAGCAGGAGCGGCAGCAGCCTGGCCCGCCCGCTCTCGATCGCCAGTACCGCTGACGGGATGCCGGCCAGGGCGGTCAGCGTCAGGCAGGGCACGATCGCGTGCCACCGGACCAGGCTGTCGTAGCGGAACGGCAGCTGGCTGGATCGCCGCGTGTCGTCGGCGTCCAGCCGGGCGCCCTCACACAGGTTGCCGGCCGCCAGGTAGCCGAGGCTGAGTGCGCCGGCCAGCGGCAGCAGGGCCGAGCCCGGTGTGTGCACGGCCAGCGCGCTGAGTCCGATCGCGGACCACGACAGCAGTGCCGCCCACGCCAGTCGCGACCGGGCCCGCAGGAGTGCGGTCACGTCGCGCCACGGCAGCACCAGTTCCCGGCGCGACGGGAGCGGCAGCGTGAACCTAACCCGGCCGTACTTTGCCGTACTGGCCCGGTAAGCGGTGCCCACGCGCCGTGCGTCGAGATTGGCCACGGCCGCCGACATGCTCCCGATCATGGCGGCCCGCGCCCGCAGCGCGGCGGCCGGCAGGCCGGCCGCAGCGCGGTCCCCGGCCAGGATCGCGGCCGCGGCCGCCGCGGCTGCGAGGGCCAGGGCAGCGGGCCACAGCGGCGCATGGCCGCCGGACAGTGCCACCGGCCCCTGCGCTGCCCAGCCCCACGGGCCTGACCAGAGCAATGCGGCAGCGACCCAGGAGGGCACCGACCCGGCTGCCGCGAGGACCGCGAGGACGCCGGCTGCCAGCGCCGCGAGCCCGGCGGCCGATGCCGCGCGCGAATAGCGCCAGGCCGGCCGCCCCTCGGCCAGGGCGGCGAGCCCCGTGCCGGTACCTGCGAGCAGGGCGGTGCTGAGCATGGTCAGTCCGGCCAGCCGCAGCGAGTGACCTGCGCCGCCGCCGAGCCCCGCCGACAGCAGCAAGGCTGCCGGGACCAGTCCGGCGATGGCGGCCAGCGGCAGGCGGATCAGCGCCGCGGCACGGAACCGGGGACGCAGCAGGCGCTCGCGCCGCACGGGCGTGTCAAGCAGCCAGTCCGCAGTCGCCTGGCTGATAGTCACCGGGCCGCGCCAGCGCGCGTCCCACAGCAGCCCGGCCAGTGCGAGCAGGGCCAGCGCGCACAGGCCTGCCGGTGCTGCCCGCAGCAGCGCCGGCGTGACGGCCAGGGGCGGCTGCGGATGCCGTAGCGTCCGGGCGATGACGGCCACCAGCCAGCCGCCGTACACCAGGGTGATCAGCCCGGCGACGTACAGCCAGTAGGCCACGCCGGCCGCCTGCCTGACGACGTGGCCGCGCCGCAACTCACGCAGCAGGCTGATCGTGGCGTCCGTGCTGTCGGGAACCTCGATCGCAGCCGCGGTGGACATCATGCGCTCACCGCAGGGCGGCCAGCGCCGCTGCGGGCGTTCCGCGCCCGATGACGGCGCCGTCCAGCAGCACGATCGCCTCGTCGGCGACCGCCTCGGCGAGTTCGAAATGATGGGTGGCGAGCAGGAGCGCGGCCCCTCTGGCCTTCTCCCTGATGAGCACGTCCGCGAGCCACCGGCGGGCTTTCGGGTCCAGCCGCTGCTCGGGCTCGTCCAGGATCAGCAGGCGTCGGGGCCGCACCAGTACTGCCGCAAGCTGGAGCGCCTGGCGCTGCCCGCTGGACAGCCAGCCAGGCAGGGCCGCCGCGTGATCAGCCAGCCGGCACTCGGCGAGCGCCGCATCGGCCAGGTCTGCCGAGCGCGATCCGGCGCCGTGCGCTACCGCGACCATGAGCAGGTGCTCCCGCACCGTGAGATCCGGGTAGGCGCTCGCCGGATCCCCCACCACCGCGATCTCGGTCCGGGCCACCAGGGCATCCTCGCTGAGCAACTGGCCGTTGTAGCGAACCTGGCCTGCGCTGGGGGTGTCGCGGCCGGCGGCGATGTGCAGCAGGGTGGACTTACCCGAGCCGTTCACGCCGAGGAACGCCACGCACTGGCCGGCCGTCACCGTCAGGTCAATCGGCTGGAGCGCCCGCACCGGTCCGAAGCTGCGGCTGACTCCGGTCAGGACGAGCAGCGGTCGGATGGCAGCCGGGATCACCTGCCGATCTCACCACCTGACCGGTGAACCGGCAAGCCAGCGTCCTGGCCGCCGGCATTACCCTGGGGCGAGAAGCTGGTCCCCGGCCAGAAGCACAGCCACGGCTCAGGAAGATGGGCATGCGCATCGGCATACTCGGCCCGCTGGAAGTGCGGGATCCAGGCGGACGGCTGCTGCCAGTCGCCGGCGCGCGCCTGCGCAGCCTGGTCATCCGGCTGGCGATCAGCGACGGCCGCCCGGTGCCCGTCGACACGCTTGCGGCTGACCTGTGGCCGGACGGCGGACCCGCCGACGCCGGGAACGCGCTCCAGGCGCTGGTCTCGCGCCTGCGGGCGGTCGCCGGCAAGGACATCGTCGAGTACGGGCCGACTGGCTACCGGCTGGCGGTCCCGCCCGGCGAGATCGACGCCTGGGCGTTCGAGCAGCTCATCCGGGCGGCCGGCGCAGAACCTGAGACGAAGGGCCGGGCCGCGGACGCGCTGCGCCAGGCCCTGAGCCTGTGGCGCGGGCCGGCTCTGGCTGACGTAGCCGACGCGCAGTTCGCGGCACCGACGATCGCCCGCCTGTCCGAGCTCCGGCTGGCAGCCGCCGAGCAGCAGATCGAGGCGGACCTGACGCTCGGCCGCAGCGCCGGGCTGGTACCCGAAATCGAGCAGCTCGCCACCGAGCATCCGCTGCGCGAGCGCCTGCGCGGCCAGCTGATGCGAGCCCTGTATGCCGCGGGCCGGCAGGCCGACGCGCTCGCCGTGTTCGAGGACACCCGGCGGACCCTCGCCTCGGCCCTGGGCATCGACCCGTCGCCCGCACTCGCCGACGTGCACCTGGCGATCCTGCGCGGCGAGCTGACCGAGGGCCCGCAAGCACCCGAGTCCCGGCCCGGCAGGCCGCCGCGGCGCGGCGGGAGCCTGCCAGCCCAGCTGACCAGCTTCGTAGGCCGGGATGAGGAACTGGACCGCGTAGCCGCGCTGCTGGCCGGTTCGCGGCTCATCACGCTGACCGGCCCGGGCGGGTCGGGCAAGACCCGGCTGTCGATTGAGGTCGGCGCCCGCGTCGGGGAGCAGGCGCCCGACGGGGTCTGCTTCGTTCCCCTCTCGCCAGTCCGCGATGCGGCCGAGGTCCCGCAGGCGGTACTGACCGCCGTGGACGGCCGGGAGACTGCGTGGCTCGCCGACCCCGTCGAGGCGTCCCTGCTCGCCGCCACCGACCCGCTTGACCGGCTCAGCGGCGTACTTGCCGCGCGCAGCCTTGTCCTTGTGCTGGACAACTGCGAGCACGTACTCGACGCCGTCGCCTGGCTGGCCGGGCGGGTGCTGGCCGATGCCCCTGGCGTCCGCATTCTTGCTACCAGCCGGGAGCCGCTCGGCCTGACCGGCGAGACACTGTGCCCGGTCCCCTCGCTCGCCCTGCCGCCGGCAGACGCCACCGTCGAGCAGGCCGCGGCGAGCTCAGCAGTGCGCCTGTTCGCCGACCGCGCGAGTGCCGTCAGGCCGGGCTTCGCCGTCGACGCCGAGACGGCCGGCCCGGTCGTGCGGATCTGCCGGGCGCTGGACGGCATACCGCTCGCCATCGAGCTGGCAGCCGCGCGAGTGCGCGCGCTGACGCCCGTTCAGGTGGCCGACCGGCTCGACGACAGGTTCGCGCTGCTGTCGGTCGGCAGCCGGGGCGGCATCCCGCGTCACCAGACACTGCGCGCGATCGTCGACTGGAGCTGGGACCTGCTCGATGACACCGAGCGGGCGATCTTGCGGCAGCTGTCGGTCTTCAGCGACGGCGCCACTCCCGAGAGCGCCGAGCAGGTGTGCTCACTCGGCGGCAACGAGGCCGGGATCGTGGACGTCATCGCCGCCCTGGTGGACAAGTCGCTGGTCGTGGCCTCCGGCCAGCGGCACGTGCGGTACCGGCTGCTGGAGACCGTGCGGGCGTACGCGGCCGAGCGGCTGGCCGAGGCCGGCGAGGACGCTACGACGGCGGCCAGGCACGCAGACTACTTCCTGGCGCTGGCCGAGCGGGCCGAGCCTGAGCTCCGCGGGCCGGACCAGATTACCTGGCTGGACCTGCTGGCGGCCGAGCATGACAACTGCGCCAGCGCCATCCGCCACGCCGTGCGCACGAGGGACGCCGCGGGCGCACTGCGCTTCGTCCGGGCGCTGGCCCTGTTCTGGGCTATGCGCGATTACGACTCTGAGGCCAGCGAATGGGCGGCCGAGGCGCTGAAGGTTGCCGGTGACACCCCGCCCGACGGTCTGGCCGGAGCGTACGCGATCTGCAAGGTCGTCGCGGCCATGAGCGGCATCCCCGCCGAGCCCGGTGCCGACGTTGCCGAGCTGCAGCGGACGGTACGCCAGCTGGCACTGCCGCAGGCAAGTGACGACCCGCTGCTGGCCCTGCTCTCGCCCATGCTGGCCGTCTTCGCCGGGGAGCAGGACCGGGCCATGCGCGAGCTGAGCGCGCTGTCCGGGCATCCCGATCCGTGGGTGCGGGCGGCGCGGCACATGTTTGCCGGGCATCTCGCCATCAACGACGGCGAGGTCGAGCTGGCGGCTGCCGAGTTCGCCGCGGGACACGACCTGATCCGCGAGATCGGTGACCGGTTCGTCAGGATCGGCTGCCTGACCGGGCTGGCTCAGGTGGCCCTGGCCCGCGATGACCCCGAAGCTGCGGTGCGCGCGCTTGAGCGGATCCGGAGGTTCACTGACGAAGGGATGACCGGCAACCTCAGCAAGACGATCCTGATCGCCCTGGGCTGGGCCCGGGCGCTGGCCGGCGACATCACCGCCGCCCGCTCCGATCTCGAGGAAGGCGTGCGCGCGTCGGAGAAGGCCGGCGAGCTCGATGACGCCGCGCTCGGCTATGTGCATCTCGGCGAGATCGCGCGGCGTGAGGGCGACCTGGCTGCCGCACGTGACCTGCTCGGACACGCGCTGGAGATCGTCGAGACGCATACCGGGCGACCCGACATGTCCGGAGCGGCCGCGACGACGTTCAGCAGGCTCGGCTGTGTCGCCGAGCAGGACGGCGACCTTGCCGCCGCCGCGCGGTGGCACGAGCGCGCCATTGCCATGCTGTCCACCGGCATCGCGGCGATCATGCCCAGCAATCCGACGCTCGCGATGGTGACTGAGGGGATCGCCGCGCTGGCCGCGGCGCGCGGCGATCAGGTCAGGGCAGCCGAGCTGCTCGGCCTGGCGCACCGGCTCCAGGGCTTCCGCAACACGGCCAGCCTGGAGGTCGCCAGGGCCCAGGCGGCCATCGGCGCTTCCCTGACCGCGGCGGAAGCTGAGGCCGCCAGCGCGCGCGGACGCAGCTGGGGCCGGGCCGAGGCGCTCGCGCTCAGGCCCTGAGCGCCGCGGCCCCGCCCGCTGCGCTACACGCGCCGCCGGTACATGCGCATCGCCAGCGGAAAGGCGACGATGACGATTCCGGCGGCCCACACCAGCGTGTACGTGACGTGGTCACCCACCGGCCCCCCGATGGTCAGTGCCCGGACCGAGTCAGCCAGGTGGCTGACCGGGTTGACCTTGACCCATGCCTGCAGCCAGCCCGGCATCGTGCGGGTGTTGGACAGCAGCACGCTGCTGCCGAAGACCAGCGGCATCGTCCAGATGAACGAGATGCCCTGCACCGTCTCCGGCGACGGCGCGATGAGGCCGACCAGCACCGACACCCAGCAGATCGCCATATAGAACACGTAGGCCAGGGCATAGGCCGCGACGATCGCGAGCGGCGCGGTATGGAACCGGAAGCCGAGCGCCGACCCGAAGGCGGTGAGCACGGCCATCACCACTCCGAACCGCACGGTATCCCCGAGCACGGCGCCGATGAGTGGCGAGGAGCGGGCGATCGGCAGGCTGCGGAACCGGTCGAAGACGCCCTTGTGGATGTCCTCGCACAGGGCCGTGCCGAGGCCCATCGAGGCGAACATGGCCATCTGGCCGACCAGGCCGGGCAGCAGGATCTCCAGATAGGCGTGCGTGCTTCCGGCCACCACGCCGCCGAAGACGTACAGGAACAGGACCAGGAAGACGACCGGCATCAGCGTGACGTCCATCAGCTTCTCCGGCGAGTGCTTGAGCTGGGTCACGTTGCGCCAGGCGAGCGTCAGCCCGTTCGCCAGCGTCTGCCCGGCGCCGATCCTGCGCCGCAGCGCGCGCGACGGCCGCCCGTCCGGCACGGCCTCGGGCGGCCGGGTGCCGGTGATCACATTCGTCGCTGGCGAGCTCATGCCGCACTCCCTTCAGGCACCATCTCGATATCGGCCGCGCTCTCGTCCTCGGCCGGGTGCCCGGTGAGCGTCATGAAGACCTCGTCCAGGCTGGGCAGGCGCAGCGCTAGCTCGGCAGCCACGATTCCCACGTCGTCGAGCATCCGGACGATGGCCGGCACCATCGCCGGGTCCGTCACCGCGACGGTCACCAGGCCGGTGTCTGACACCTCCGGCCGCGTGCCGACCACCGCCGCCACGGCGTCCGCAACCTGCGGCGTGAGTCCCCTGTCCGCGGCGCGTACCTGCAGGGTCTGGCTGCCTGTCCTGGCCTTCAGCTCGGCCGGCGTACCGGACGCGACGACCCGGCCGTGGTCAATCACCGCGATCTGGCTGGCCAGCTCGTCGGCCTCCTCCAGGTACTGGGTCGTTAGCAGGACCGTGGCGCCGCCGGCGAGGACAGCGCGGATGGTGTCCCACATCTGGCTGCGTCCCCGCGGATCCAGTCCGGTGGTGGGCTCGTCCAGGAAGAGGATCTCCGGGTCGCCGAGCAGGCTGGCGGCCAGATCCAGGCGCCGCCGCATGCCGCCGGAATAGGTCTTGACCGCCCGGCCGGCCGCGGCAGCGAGGTCGAAGCGCGCCAGCATCTCGCGGGTGCGGGAGCGGGAGGCCGGCCTGCTGAGACCCAGCAGGCGGCAGATCATGATCAGGTTCTCGCTGCCGGTGAGCTCTTCGTCGACCGAAGCGTACTGGCCGGTGAGCGCCAGCAGCTGACGGACCTGGACGGCATCGGCAACGACGTCGTAGCCGCAGATGCTGGCACGGCCGCCGTCTGGCCGCAGCAGGGTGGACAGTATGCGCACGGCAGTGGTCTTGCCTGCCCCGTTGGGCCCGAGCAGAGCGAGAACCTGGCCGCTCTCAGCCGTCAGGTCGATGCCCGCAAGCGCCTGCGTGGCGCCAAATCTTTTCGTGAGGCCCTCGGCCTCGATCACAGTGGCCATTGCAGCCCCATCACTAGTCGTCATCTTGTCCGACCAGGGTGGCGGGCACCGCTGACACGCCACTGTCAGCGCGCTGATACCACCAGGGGCTGCAGGCGCGTCCGCTCGACCCGTGCGAGCTTGCGCCGGAGCCGCACGTACTCGCGCTCCTGCTCGGGCGTGCGCTTGTGGTGCTGATAGGCGAGGTTCACGCGCTCAAGCGGGTCGGCCGCGAGGTCGTACATTTCCCATTGCTCGGGGACGTCACCGTCGGCGTCGTAATAGCGGGCGATCTTGTAGCGGTGCTCGCGGATGCTCACGATGTGGCTCGGCGGCTGCGGATAAGGCCCGAGTGCCTGCCCGGACTGCCAGTCGTCGTACGTGAAGACGACGTAGTCCTGCGGCGGCCTGGCCGAGCGCCGCAGGACCTGGTCTGAGTAGTCGACCCCCTCCCAGCGGCCGCGAGCCTTCGCCGGCGCGTCGAGCAGCCCCGCCAGCGTGGGCAGGAAGTCCACGTGCGACACGAGCGAGCGGTTGATCTCCGCCTTCGGGAACAGCCGGGGGTTGGAGAACGTCAGCGGAATCCGCGTCGTCTCCTCGTAGAAGTTGAAGTTCTTCTGCCGGAGACCGCCATGCGTGATGCCCATCTCGCCGTGATCGGCTGTCCCGATGACGAGCGTGTTCTCAAGCAGCCCGGTACTCCTGAGCGTGTCCAGGATCTTGACCAGGTATTCGTCCGAGGCCCGCATGAGGTTGCCGTAGAAGTTCAGGTAGTTGCGCTTCATCTGCGGGGTCGGGATCGGTGATGAGGCGTTGAACAGCCGCCGGAACTGGGCCTGGACCGTCGGCTTGGTCGACAGGTCCTCGCCGGCAGTTGCCGGGAGCTCGATGTCACCCTCCAGCCAGGCGTCGTCGTAACCGCCGGCGGTAAAGCTCTTCGGGTAGAGCAGGACGTCCATGCGGATTCACCAGTGACACGACCATGAAAAACGGCTGGCTCTTCGCGGCGGTATCACGCAGATACTGCACGGCACCCTCGGTGCCGGCTTCCGGCGTGCCCTCCGAGTTCATGAAGCGGCCGTCGTTGTCGAAGATCCCGCCGCCTTCCTCCGGGATGGTCTGGTCGGCGCCTGCGTCCGGCGGATCCCAGCGGGTGAACCCGTACTTGTTGACGTCCTCCGGCACCCAGGTGATTCCGTCAGCCGGCTTATTGCAGTGAAACTTGCCCTTATAGACCGGCGTGTAGCCGGACGCCGCCGCGACGCTGGCCAGGTTCCTGAACCTGGTGGAGAGCTCGACCTGCGGATACCGGGGCGCCGGCATGTCGATTTCCAGCGTGTACTTCACGCCGTGCTGGGCCGGAAAATAGCCCGACATAAAGGTTGAGCGCGCCGGCGAGCACATGCACGCGTTGGTGAAGGCATTCACGAAATGCATGCCGTGCTCTTGCAAGCGCGTGAGTCCTGGCATATACCGCCTGGTCCAGCCGGGCGGGAAGTGCTGAACCTCGCGCTGCTGATCGGTGAGGAAGACCAGCACGTTCATGCCGTCGATACCGTGGCCGTTCCCGGTCAGACGGCGGCGCGGCTTCGCCGCCGCCGCCGATGCGCCCGCAGCCCGGCCGAGCAGGATTCCCGGCGCTGCGACAGCAACGGCTTTCAGTAGCTCGGCGCGGGTAAGGCCGCTCTTCTCGTCGTCAGCATCAGATTCACTCATGGTTCTGAAGACGATAATCGAGCCAAAGGATAAGCCCGATGCTGATGGCCGAATTGGCCGGGGCACCTTGTTCCCGAGCGCTGAACAAGGACCATTTCTCAGTGTTCCTGCATCGCATTCTGCGACTCGCGCGTTTAATGCGGGATATGGCTCCACTCCTGCCTGAGCAGCCCGTACAGCGCGATGTCGGAGAAGCCGTCGCCGTCGTAGGCCTGCTCTCGCTGGATGCCTTCGAGCACGAAGCCGCAGCTTTCGGCTAGTTTCCGCATCGCGGCGTTGGTCGCGAGCGTTTCCAGCTCGATCCGGTGCAGGTTGCGGAAGCGGAAGCCGTAGTGGCAGAGCAGCTCCATCATTTCCCGGCCGTAGCCCTGCGTGCGTGCGGCCGGGAGCAGGGAGATGCCGATATGGCCGAACTGGTTGAAAGCGTCGAGGCCCCACAGACTGCACGTCCCGATCACGGTGCCGTCGGCGATTGTCTCGGCGGTGAACCTGGCGGTATCGGCGTCCGGTTCGGCCAGTGACCTCTCCAGTCTGGACCGGCGCGCCGCGAGCGACTCAATCAGCATCGGGCTGTCGTCGGTGATCATGTGGTGATCGGGGTCGGACCACATTTCGTACAGCACGGTGGCGTCGTCCGGGACCATGGGCCGCAGGCGCACGCGCTCGGAGGCAAACATCCCGCGAATCTAGCTCACCCGCCGTGCACGCGCCTTCCAATAAAGCACGCGGCGAACCTCATGCAGCGCCACGCGACGCACGGCACAACGGCCACGCCGACTAGCGTGCCTGCGGCGGATATCTCGCGGTGATCTGGGTTGCCACGAGCTTCGCGGTCTCCGCGCACGCGGTCGTGCCGCCGTTCGCGTACTCCTTGACGCCGTCGCCGACATTCCACAGATTCGCGACAGGCGTGCCGCTGGGCAGATCGAAGCCGGCGACAGCGCGCTGCGGCGGCCAGTCGTCCCTGCTGACAACCGTCGACAGAATGCGCGCGCTGCCGAAGCCGGGGATCTGATCGTGCAGGTCGGCCAGCAGAAGCCCGGTCTCGGCTGGCTCGTCGAAGTCGCCGACCGACGGGCGCGGCACGGCCGTGCCGACGTACAGGTGCCAGCCGGGCGGCGCCATCTCGGGGCACGTAGCGGTGAAGTTGGCGGCGTAGCACAGCCGCCGGGTGCTGGCGAAGCTGAGCAGGCCGGGCGCCTCCAGGAGGGGCTGCTGGCTGGCGAAGTTCACCGAGATCATTGCGCACGGCCGGTCCGCCGCCTTCACGGCATCCAGGTAGTCGCCCGGCAGGTTGTCCGGCCGGACCAGGCGCACCGTCGCCGCTGGGCCGGCATCGCTCACGGCGACTCTGGTGGTCACGGCCAGCGGCGTTCCAGCTCGGGCGATCTGCGCACCGGTGACGACGCCGCCGGCCGCGGTCAGCGACAGGACCTCGCTGTCGAGCCAGACCTCTCCCCCGGCCGAGGTGATCATCCGCGCCAGCGACTGCCAGATCCCGATGGTGCCCTGCGGGCAGAAGCCAAATTTCTTGAAGGCGCTCTTGCGGGTGAAGTACGTGAGGAACACCCGAGCAGGAAGCTCGTCAGGGCCGACGGCGAAGACCGAGCCGCACATGGCGCGGAAGATGCCGTGGACGGCCTCGTTCCCGGTAAATTTTCCCAGCCAGTCGGACGTCGACAGGCCGGCCTCAGGCAGCCCGGAGTCCTGGCGGGCGTCGGCAAGGCCCGCGAGCACCTTCGCGCCCTGCCGGGTCAGCCTGGACAGCAGGAATCCCCAGCCGCCGCCGGTGACGTCCATGTCGCGCCCGCCCACCCGGTACAGGACCGGGGGCACCGGGCTGCGGACGTCGAATTCCGCGCCGACCTCGGCGAAGGTCTGCTCGGTGATGCCGCCGGTCTCGATCACGATGGCGCCGTTGTTGACCTTGAACCCGTCCACGTCGCGAGTGGACGCTCGGCCGCCGACGTGCCCCAGCCGCTCGACCACCAGCGTCCGGTAGCCGGCGTGCGTGAGCCGGGCCGCGGTGAGCAGGCCGCCGGCCCCGGCGCCGACCACCAGCACGTCATAGCCCATGGCGTCCCGCATCAGTAGGAGGGGGGCAGGCCCAGGCTGTGCCGGGCCACGAAGTTGAGCACCATCTCCCGCGACACCGGCGCGGTGCGCATCAGCCGGGTGATGAACCACAGGTCGGCCAGGCCGTACTCGGTGGCCAGGCCGTTGCCGCCATGAGTCTGGATGGCCTGGTCGAGTGCCGCGAGGGCGGCGTCGGCGGCGGCGAGCTTGGCGATGTTCGCGGCCTCGGCGGCGTCCTGTCCGCAGTCGAACAGCTCCGCCGCCCGCTGCGTCGCCAGCCGGGCCAGCTCAACGCCGACGTGCGCCTGCGCGAGCGGGTGGGCGATGCCCTGATGGGCTCCGATCGGCTCTGACCACACCTGCCGCTTGCGCGCGTAGTCGGCCGCCCTGGAGATGGCGTACCTGCCCACTCCGTTGCACAGGGCTGCCGCCAGTATGCGCTCGGGGTTGAGGCCGGCGAACACCTGCCGCAGGCCGTCGCCGGCCCGTCCGATCAGCGCGTCCTCGCTCACCGCGACGCCGTCGAGGAACACGGTGAACTGCCGGTCCGGCGAGATCAGCGCCGTCTCGATGGGAGTGATCGTCAGGCCGGGCGCGTCCGTGGGGACGACGAACAGCGACAGCCGGGGCCTGGCGGCATCGCGGGCGGCACTGTTATCTCGGGCGGCACCGGCATCGCGGGCGGCACTGTTATCTCGGGCGGCACCGGCATCGCGGGCGGCACTGTTATCTCGGGCGGCACCGGCATCGCGGGCGACCAGGAGCACGGCCTCGCACTCGTCGATGGCGGAGATGTAGTACTTGCCGCCCGAGATGGCCCAGCCGGACCCGGTGCGGATGGCGGCCGTGCTGACGTTATGGCTGTTCGAGCCGGCGTCGGGCTCGGTCAGGGCGAAGGCCATCTTGCGGGTGCCGTCAGCCAGGCCGGGCAGCCAGCGGGCCTTCAGGTCCGCTGACCCGTGGGCCGCGATGATCGAGCCGCAGATGGCCGGCGAGATCACCGCGATCAGCATCGGCATCCCGTGGGCGGCCAGCTCCTCCAGGATGACCACGAGCTCCGACAGGCCCGCGCCGCCGCCGCCGCAGTCGGCCGGCAGATGCACGCCGAGCAGGCCCGCCGCGCCGAGCTCACTCCACAGCTCATCAACAGTGCCGCCGGAGCGCGCGCGTCCGGCGAAGTAGGACTGGCCGTAGCGGGCGGCGATCGTGGCGGTGCTCTGCCGGATCAGCCGGTGCTCGTCGGTGTCGGCAACCAGGCCGGACATGCTCACCATCCGCGGAAGTCGGGACTCGTTCTGGCGATGAAGCTCGCCAGGCCATGGGCCGCGTCGCGGGTGGCGGCGGTCCGGGACAGTGCCTCGGTCTCGGCCAGCAGCTGATCGCCGAGACTCGCCTGCGGTGAGCGCCGCAGCAGCGCCCTGATCTCGCCGAGCGCACGGGTCGGGCCGGCTGCGAGCCTGCTGGCGGTGCGCTCCGCCTCGGCTGCCAGCTCCGCGGCCGGGATCACGCGGGAGATCAGGCCCCAGTCCAGCGCCTCCGCAGCGTCGAGCACGCGCTGCTCGAGATACAGCTCGGCCGCCCGCCTGGTCCCGATCAGCCGGGGCAGGAACCAGGTGCTGCCGCCGTCGCCGGACAGCCCGAGGGCAGCGAAGCCGGTGGCGAATCTGGTGCCCTCCGCTGCCAGCACGATGTCCGCCGCGTGCATCAGGCCGAGGCCGCCGCCGGCGACGGCACCCTGTACCGCCGCGACGACCGGGACAGCCAGCCCGTCCAGGATGCGCAGGGCGGAGTGATAGCTGGTCGTCAGCTGCCGCAGTGTGGCCGGCAGATCGCCCGGGCTGGTGGCGGCCAGCATCGTGACGTCGCCGCCGACCGTGAAGGCCGGACCGTCGGCCCTGATGAGCAGCGCGCGCAGCGCGGCCTCAGCGGCGCACTGCTGGACCGCTGCGGCCAGGTCGGCGACGAAGTCCGCGTCGATCGCGTTCCGGGCGGCAGGGCGGCTCAGCTGCAGGACGCCCAGCCCGCCGTCGGCCAGCCTGAATGTCACAGTCCGCGGCCGGCTGCCGGGCCGGGCGTCTTCCTCGGCCGCCTCCTGCCCGGCCGCCCGCGCGAGCGGCGGGGCAAGCGCCAGCACCCACTGCGCGCTGTCGGTCAGCTGGTCGAGCCTGCTGATCTGACCACCGGAGAACGACAGGATGTGCACGAACTCCGCATCAAGCGCGGCGCCGGTCTCCCGCGCGGTGCCCTGGTACCGGCCGGTGACCATCAGCCGCCCGTCCGGCAGCGGCGCATACCCGGCGGGAATGGCGCGTGCGCCCGAGAAGGCCTGGCCGATCCGGGCCCAGAAGTCCCGGCACATGGCCTCCAGCCCGTGGTACGTGCCGCCGAGGCCGAGGGGCAGGCCCTCGGTCGCGTGCCCCTCGAAGTCGCGGTGCAGCAGCTCACCGAGCCGGGTGCGGTCCCAGGCGCCGAGAGCCTGGTAGAGATCCTGCGCGAGCTGCTGACCGTTGTCCATGGCCAGTGCCCTGCCCGCCATCGTTCCGGTCACGCCTCTGGTCCCTGCGCCTCTGGTCCCTGCGCCTCTGGTCCCTGCGCCTCTGATTAATCTAGATTAAATAATAGGCCGGATCGGATAGCAACTCCGGGCGCCGGGCCTAGTCCGGCGGGGCAGCTGCGCGTCGCTGCTCGACTGCCTGGTGGCGGTCATAGACCTCGGCGGGCGCTCGCTCGCCCCGCAGCTCGCTGACCAGCGCGGTGATGGCCTGCATAATGTCCGCGGTCGCCGCGCGCAGCGTGGCCGTGGTCAGCGGCTGGCCCGCGTACTTGCTGAGGTCCACTGGCGGCCCGGCGATGACCTTGATGGTCTTGCGCGGGAGCGGGTGAAAGCCGGGCTTGAGCGAGTCGGCCAGGCCGCCCTTCTCGCCCTTGCGGTAGGGCAGCAGTTCGTGCGCTCCCCAGGACGCCAGTGGCACCACCGGAGTTCCGGTGGCGAGTGCGAGCCGCGCCGCGCCAGTCTGGCCGGTCATCGGCCACAGGTCAGGATCGCGGGTGCAGGTGCCCTCGGGATAGACCACCAGGCACTGCCCTGCCCTGAGGGCTTCCTCGGCCGGCTTCAGCGAGTCGGCTGCGCTCGCGCCGCCGCGCAGGACCGGGATCTGGCCGGTGCCGCGGACGACTCTGGCCACGAACCCCTTGCCGAACAGCGCTGACTTGGCGAGAAAGACGGGATAGCGGCGGCCGCTGGCCCACAGGAAATGACACAGCGCGAGCGGATCGGCCTCGGAGTTGTGGTTCGCGGCCACGATCAGGGCACCTGTCGTGGGGACCCGGTTCTGGCTGCGCCAGTCGCGCCGCACGAGCGCACGCGACAGCGGCGGCACGGCCACGATGGTCAGACCGCGCCAGCCGCGGGAGTAGTGATAGCTCATGACCGCCATCCTGCTCTCCCGGAAGGAGCCGCGCGAGCGCGGACGGTGCCACCACCGCGGCGGGCGGCAGTGGTTAGGCTTCTGACGCATGGCTGCCGAGGCTGATCTCACGCTCGCGGACGGGCGGACCCTGCACTACTACGACACGGGCGGTGCCGGCCAGGTGGTGTTCTGGCACCACGGGACGCCGAACATCGGCTCCCCGCCCGAGCCGCTCTTTGACGCGGCAGCGCGCAACGGGCTGCGGTGGGTGTCCTACGACCGGCCTGCCTACGGCGGCTCGAGCCCTGATCCGGGCCGGACGGTGGCCTCGGCGGCCGCGGACGTGGCCGCCATCGCGGACGCGGTCGGCGCCGCCCGGTTCGCGGTGCTCGGCCACTCCGGCGGCGGGCCGCATGCCCTGGCCTGCGCGGCGCTCCTGCCGGACCGGGTGATTGCCGCGGTCAGCGGTGCCGCACCGGCCCCGTACGACGCCGACGGCCTGGACTGGCACGCGGGCTGGACGCCCGGCATCGCGGCCGAGAACCGCGCCGCCGCGGCCGGCCGGGAGGCACTGGAGTACCACCTGGCGCACGCCGAGCCCGAGGACATGGCGGCCTTCTTCACCGACGGGGACCTGGCCGCCCTCGGCGGCCGGTGGTCCTGGGTCGGCAGCGTCGCCGGGGCGGCCATGGAGCAGGGGAACGACGGTGCCATCGAGGACGGCCTGGCGGCGGTAGCGCCGTGGGGCTACGCGCCAGCTGACATCACCGTGCCGGTCCTGCTGCTGCACGGCACCGCGGACAAGATGGTGCCGAGCGCGCACGGCGAGTGGCTGGCCGCGCACTGCCCCGCAGCCGAGCTGCGCCTGGTGCCGGATGCCGGGCACATTACCGTGCTCGACGAGGCCCCGGCGGCGCTGGAGTGGATCGGCGAGCGGGCGGCCGCTACACCGCGGTGATTAACGGCCAGCTGTGTGGTGCCTAGCCCGGCTCGTCCCGCCAGCGGTCGGCAGACGGGTCGAGCAGCCGGGTGAGGTGGCCCTCGGGCAGCCAGACGATTGCCTCAAGCTCCAGCGCGTCCAGGAACCTGACGCGGCCGGTCCGCGTATCCTCCAGCCGCAGCCGCGGGCCGTTCGCGGTCGTGTCCACCGATACGCGCACGTCGGCGAACTCGCTGCTCACAGTTCCGGCAGAATCTGGCACAGGCACCTCAGATCAGGAACGCCAGGGTCGGAAGCGGCCGATCCCTGTTCACCAGCAGCACGGTCTTGGCTGCGAGCCGGATCTCACCGTCAGAGACCCGCAGCCGGTAGGTGACCCGCCCGGCCCAGATCTCGGTCCCCCGCTCCCGCGACTCGGCCAGCAGGAAGTTGGCGCCGACCAGCGTATCGTCGCCTTCCCGGCCCAGAATCTCCACGTTGGAGATCAGGCGCCGCAGGCCGGATGGCGGCGTCTGGGAGTGCCGCTTGCCGGTCCGGAGCTGTGCCAGCCTGGTGGAGATCCGGTTCCGGTTGTCGTAGATCACCGACATCTGAGCGCCCTGGTCGCCCGACAGGTCGCCGCCGGCCGGCACCGAGTACAGCGCGTCGTCGGTCCAGAGGGCTTCCCAGGCGTCGTAGTCGTGCTGGTCGGCGTACCGCGCCTCGCGATACAGGAACTGCTCGATCCGCGCCAGCTCGTCGGATCTGGTCACAGGGCCTCCATCAGCGACCGGTAGTGCGCCCAGAATCCGCGCATCGCGGTCTCGTCGGTCGCCGTGCCGATCGTCAGGCCGCGCTCGTCGGTCCGCTCCCTGCCGAGGCCCCGCCGCAGGTCGAGCCACTCCGGCTGGCGCATGGCGACGCCGCGCTGGTTGCGCTCGTACATCTCGGTGTCGTCGGCCAGCAGCATCCCGGCCGGCCCGACCGAGCCGACCGACTGCGAGACCATCCTGCGGTTCAGCTCGGGCGCGCCGGACAGCTGCACCGCGGTGGAGTGCTGGACGCACTCCCCCACGGACAGGGGCTGGATCACGAACACCTGGATCTCGGCGACGAACAAGTTCGGGAAGATCATCACGTGCGGTGCGCCCTCGACGAGGATCTGCTCGGCCGCGCGGCCGTGCACGTCGCGCATCCGGGCGACATAGGCGGGAACGCGCTCCGCTGTCGTTCCGAACCAGCGCATCGGCTCGCCGATCTTGCGGAACTCAGGACGCAGGTCGTTCTCGCTGTGGCCGTTGCCGAGGTTCCTGGTGACTGCTGTCGACTTATCGCTATAGAGACTTCCGATCGGGCTCCCGGTGACGCTGAAGATCGACCCGTGCACGAACTGCGGATGGTAGCCATCGGTCTCGTTCTCCGCCAGCAGCTTCCAGTTGGCCCTGGTCCTGTGGCGCAGCCAGCCGGCGGTGAGCTCGACCTGGCCGTCCGGGGAGAGCCGGGCCAGCCGGTCCAGCTCGCCGGCCGCCTCGCCCAGGTGCTCGGCCAGGCCGGGCCCGTCGGCGGCCATGCTGGCGAAGACGAAGCCGCGGTGCAATCCGATGCGCGGCACCCGGGCGAGCGACAGCTCGCGTTCGATAGCGGCCTTGCCGCCGTAGCCCTGGTTGAACGGGACGCCGATGAGCTCGCCGGTGTTCCGGTAGGTCCAGCCGTGGTAGGGGCAGCGGAACGACCTGGAGTTGCCGCGGCCGGCCTCGCAGACCAGGTTGCCGCGGTGGGCGCAGCGGTTCAGCAGCAGGTGCACCTGCCCGTCGGCGCCCCTGGTCATGATGACGTCCTGCAGGCCGATGCTCCTCCGCACGTAGTCGCCGGGCTGCGCGACCTCGCTCTCGTGCCCGACGAACACCCAGGTGCGGTACCAGATCCGCTCGAGCTCCTCGGCGAATATCTCCGGGTCGGTGTACAGCGAGCCGTGCACGCGGTCCGCCTTGATCAGCTGTCCGTAATCAGGCCTGGTGAGCATGCCAGATCAGCGCTCCCTGGGACGCATTTCTTAACCCGGATTAGAATACCCGACCCCCGGGTCAGCGGCTGCGGAACACCGGCGTCCGGCGCTCGGCGAACGCCGCGATGCCCTCCGCGAAGTCGTCGGTGTCCATCAGCGCCGCCCCCAGCTCGATCTCGGCGTCCAGCAGCTCCTCCGGGCTGGCCTGCCAGCGGGACAGCATGCTCTTGATCCCGGCCAGGGCCAGCGGCGGCCCGGCCGCGAGCACCTCCGCGTCCGCGATGGCAGCGCCCAGGGCCTCGCCCGGTTCGGCGATCGCGTCGGCCAGCCCGAGCTGCAGGGCCTCGGTCGCGGACAGGCGGCGCGGGAGCAGCAGTAGCTGCTTCGCCGCACCCGCTCCGGCGCGAGCCGACAGCGAGGCGAAGATGCCCATGTCGCCGCTGAGGCCTACGCCGGTGAACGCGGTCGAGAACGTCGCATCCGACGCGGCCACGACCCGGTCGCAGGCGCAGGCGAGGGCAGCACCGGCCCCGACGGCGAAGCCCTCGACGGCGGCGAGCACGGGCTTGGGGCCGCGCCAGATGGCCCTGATCACGCGCTGCGCCGAGGCCAGCCGGTCCGCAGAGGCTTCCGCTGGCTGGCGTTTCATGGTGGAGATATCGCCACCGGAGCAGAAGGTACGGCCGTGTCCAGTCAGGATGACGACCCGGACCAGCTCGTCCGCCATTGCGTCCTCGATCGCCTCGGCGAGTACCACCCGCAGCACGAGGTCGATCGCGTTCCTGGTGCGCGGCCGGTTGAGCGTGAGGATCCGCACCGGACCTGAGTCCTCGATCAGCACGCAGTCCGGCTCAGCTATCGCTTCCGCCACGCAGGTCCTCCTTTGTCAGCCTTCACGCTAGACGATGCATGCGGCTAGCCTGAGGACCGGAGGCTGCCTGATGAATCCACTGTCCCGTATCGCCGGGCGCGCTGTTGACCGGGCGATCGGCCTGGCCGGACCAGCTGAGCCGGTCACCATTCACCGCGACGTCGGCGTTCCGATGCCCGACGGCGTTGTCCTGCTCGGCGACCATTACCGGCCGGCCAGGAACGACGCGCCGATGGCAGTGGTCCTCATCCGCTCCCCGTACGGCCGGGCGGGCCTCGCCGGGACGGTCTTCGCGGCGCCAGTCGCGCGGCGCGGGTTCCAGGTCTTCATTCAGAGCACCCGCGGGACGTTCGGATCGGGCGGGCAGTTCCGGCCGTTCCTGCATGAGCATGAGGACGGGATCGCCACCGTCGCCTGGCTGCGGGAGCAGCCGTGGTGCGACGGGCGGGTCGCCATGATCGGCGCCAGCTACCTGGGCCACACCCAGTGGGCGATCGCGCCGTACGTGGACCCGCCGCTGGAGTCCGTCTCGCTGAACATCACCGCCGCGCGGATCACCGCGGCGTTCTACGAGCACGGCGCGCCCGGCCTGCGGAACGCGCTCGGCTGGAGCGCGCAGATCGGCCGGCAGGAGCGCGGCCCCCTGACGATGGTGCCGAATCCGGCGCAGCAAGCCCGGATGCGCAAGGCACTGAAGAAGCTGCCGCTGCAGGCTGCCGACTCCGACGTGGCCGGCGCGCCGGTCGCCTTCTGGCGCGACTTCGTCGACCACGCCGGTGCCGGCGACGACTTCTGGGCCGGCGTGGACCACCAGGACAGCGACCTGACGAAGCTGCCGCCGGTCAGCATGGTGACCGGCTGGTGGGACCTGTTCCTGGCCGAGCAGCTCCGCGACTACGCCGCCATCCGGGCTGCCGGAGTCGAGGCCAGGCTGACGGTCGGCCCGTGGCTGCACGGCGAGCCTGCCGAGATCCGGGCGATGAGCCAGCAGGATGTCGCCTGGCTGAGCCGTCATCTGGGCGGCGCCCCGGCGCCGGCAGGCCCTCCGGTCCGGCTGTACCTGCAGCAGGCCGATGACTGGCTGGAGCTCGACGAATGGCCCCCGCCGGCGACCGAGACGACGTATTTCCTGCGCACAGCCGGGCGTCTCGCGACCGACGGCGAGCCGGGAGACCCGATGCCTGCCTGGTTCGTGTACGACCCGGCCGACCCGACGCCGTCCGCGGGCGGCCCGGTCCTGCAGCCGCCGGGCAAGCAGGTCGACAACGCGCCGATCGAGTCCAGGTCCGACGTCCTGACCTACACGACCGAGCCGCTGCCCGCGGACCAGGACCTCGTCGGCGCGGTCAGCGCGCGCATCTACCTGCGCACTGAAACGGGCTACGCGGACGTGTTCGTCCGCCTCTGCGACGTCGACGAGAAGGGAATCTCGCGGAACGTCGTCGACGGGATCAGGCGACTGCTGCCCGATTCCGAGGGCATCCGCGAGGTGGAGGTCGAGCTGTTCCCCACGGCTTATCGCGTGCAGGCCGGGCACCGGCTCCGGCTGCAGGTGTCTGGTGGCGCGTTCCCGCGCTATGCCAGGAACTTCGGGACCGCCTCGCCGTTCGGCACCGGGACCCACGGGCAGCGGTGCCGGTTTGAGATTTTCGCCGACGCCCAGCACCCATCGTGCCTGGTCCTGCCCTTGTACCGATGACCCTCTTGCGCATGGTTCCAACCCTTTTCGCCTAACGCCTTGACGGGCGAAAGGTGACGGCTCATTGTCAACGGTGACCACTCCGAGTTCCCGCCTCGGCCTCGTTGCGCACTGAGTCAGGAAAGGGAGCCATCATGCGGGAAGCCAGCGTGCCTGGATTCGCACAGCCTGGATTCGAAAAGCAGCCTGGATTCGAAAAGCAGCACCGGCGTGGTCGGCTGCGGCGGCTGGTAGCGCTGTTAGCGGCACCGCTGCTTGCCGCTGGCATGGCCGCAGGGTTGACCGCGGGGGTGGTCGCGACTGCGGGCACGGCCGGTGCTGCCACAACCGGTGCTGCCACAACCAGTGCTGCGACGGCAGCGTCCGCCTCGCTCTGCCCCGACGCGAATGTGGCCGCCTTCGGGCCGGATGTCTGCGTGTTCAGCGACAGCATGACCCAGGCGGCGATCCAGGCCGATCTGAATGCCATCTCCACCCAGCAGGTGCCGGTGGCGAGCCAGTTCGACAGCGACCGCTACGCGATCTTCTTCGAGCCCGGCACGTACGGATCAGCGGCGAGCCCGCTGGTGTTCCAGGTCGGCTACTACACCGAGGTGGCCGGCCTCGGCTCCATGCCGCAGGACACGGTCATCAACGGCGCGATCGACGTGTTCAACAATCTGTGCACGGCCGGCACGTCTGACTGCAACGCCGACGACAACTTCTGGCGCTCCATGTCGAACCTGACGCTGAACGTCACCCTGCCGACGTCGCCCCCGGCTTACGCGCCGCCGACGCTGGATCCCTACGGCGCCGGCTGCGACAACTCGGCCGAGCTCTGGGGAGCCTCCCAGGCAGACCCGATCCGCCGCGCGATCATTAACGGCAACCTCGTCGTGCAGGACTACTGCGCGGCTAATAACTACGCCAGCGGCGGCTTCATCGCCGACAGCGAGATCACCGGTGACTTCGACAGCTACGGCAACCAGCAGTACCTGCTCCGCAACAGCGAGATCGGCGGGGCGAACGGATGCGCGCCGGACAACGGCGGCCTGTGGAACAACGTCTACTCCGGCGTCACCGGAGCGCCGGCGGCGGCCTTCGGCGGCCAGTGTGATCAGAACACGGTGCTGACATCGAGCCCGGTAACGGAAGAAGAGCCGTTCCTGTACACGAACGCGGGCGGCGGCTATCAGGTCTTCTTGCCGGCCGTGCAGCACGATACGAGCGGCCCGTCCTGGGCCAGTGGCAGCGAGGCGGGCCGGTCCATCTCGCTGTCGAGATTCTTCATCGCCAGTCCGGGAACGCCGGTGCTTGCCATCGACGCCGCCCTGGCACTGGGCAAGAACCTCATCCTCGAGCCGGGCGTCTATGACCTCAGCTCGCCGATCCTGGTCAGCCGGCCTGGCACCGTGGTGCTGGGCCTGGGCTTCGCGACCCTGGTCCCCCAGCGCGGGAACGCGGCGCTGGTGGTGGCTGCCAACACCGGAGTGAAGGTATCCGGCCTCATTGTCGATGCCGGGCCGGTGAACTCGCCGGTGCTCGTGTCCGTGGGCGTTCCCGGCTTCGGGCTGGGCACGGCGGCGGATCCTGACACTATCCAGGATGTCTTCTTCCGGATCGGCGGCGCGGAGACCACCCCGGTCTCAGCGACCGTCAGCCTGCTCGACAACGCCGATCACTCGATCATCGATGACGTGTGGGCGTGGCGTGCGGACCACGGCGGCGATGTCGGCTGGACGGAGAACACCGCGGCTACCGGAGTCGTGGTCACCGGGAGCGACGTCACCGCTTACGGCCTGGCCGTCGAGCACTATCAGAAGGAGGAGGTCGTCTGGTCCGGTCAGGGCGGGACGACGGTGTTCTTCCAGAACGAGCTGCCCTACGACCCGCCGTCCCAGGCGGCCTGGATGGCAAGCCCGACTCAGGATGGCTATCCGGCGTTCCGGGTCGCCCCGAACGTGCGGACCTTCCAGGGCTACGGCCTGGGCAGCTACGTCGTCTTCATCGATACTTCGGCGACGCTGTACGACGCCGAGGCCTTCGAGTCACCTGACACGCCTGGCGTGCAGTTCCACAACATCTTCGCGCTGTGGATCGGCGGCTCCGGCGGCGACAACTCGATCATCAACGGCACTGGCGGTGCGGTGACAAACGTTACGGATCCGGCCAACCTGCCGGTCGACATCACCAGTTATCCCTGATCACCTAGCGAGACAGGCGGGGCCGCCCTGGGGCGGCCCCGCCCTGCCGCTCGGGACCTAGGTCCTGGTCATCTCTCACTTTTGCACCTGCCGGACTGGTGCCACATGCGGCCGGCTGAAGAGAACGGCGGCACTGGGCTCACCGGGAGGTGCAGTGATGACTGACGAATCTGTGCGCAGGACGGCGGAGTTCGTCGTGGAGGCTGCTGTCTGGGCGCCGTCAGTGCACAACACGCAGCCGTGGTGGTTCCGGGCCGACGACGGCGGCCTGAGCCTGTACGCCGATCTCGGAAGGCAGCTCATGGTGGCCGATCCGGCGGGCCGGGAGATGCTGATGAGCTGCGGAGCCGCGCTGTTCACGGCGCGGCTGGCGCTGCGGGAGCTTGGGCTCGTCCCCACGACGGCAGCGACGCATGAGGCCGGCGATCCGTCGCTGGTCGCGAGGCTGACCTGGGCGGCCGAGGCACCGCCAGCGGCCTTCGAACGGCGGCTCTTCCGCCAGGTCAGGACACGTCGGACGCACCGGGGCGGATTCGATCCGGGGCCGCTCGCACCGGACTTCCTCGCTGTCCTGCAGGCAGGGGCGGAGCGGGACGGTGCCTCGCTGACGGTCGCCGATGTCCGGAACCGGGCGCTGCTCGCCGGCGCGGTCCAGACAGCCGAGGAGACGCTACGGCTGAGCACCGACTACGTCCAGGAGCTGTCGGCGTGGGTAGCGCCCCCGCTCAGCATCCGCCCGGACGGTGTGCCGGCCACGTCCTACCCGAACCGGCCTGAGCACACTGACCCCGATTTTCCCGGCCGCGACTTTGCCTATGGCCACCACTGGGGCATGCAGTCGTTCGGCTCCCCGACTTCGTATCACTCACCGGGAGTGGTGTGCCTGCTGACGACGGCGCAGGACCGGCGGGCGGACTGGATCAATGCGGGCCAGGCGCTGCAGCGCCTGCTGCTCACCAGCGCGGCGGCCGGTGTCGCGGCCGCGATGCACAGCCAGCCGGTCGAGGTGGATTATGTGCGCGAGCTCCTCAGGAGCCACCTCTGCGGCGGCGCCTACCCGCAGCTTGTGCTGAGGCTCGGCACGGTGATTCAGACGGCCGCGAGCGTGCGCCGTCCGGCGGCGGATGTGCTGCAATTCGCGTCGGCCGCGGGCGGGGCCGAGGCTGACGGGACTCCGGCGGCAGACGGGACTCCCGTTCCGGCACAGTAGGCCTGGACGCCCAGGGCTCCCGCGGGACAGCATGGTCGGGACCTCGTCACCGTGAAAGGACCCAGCCATGCCATCGACTAGCTTCAGGTACCCGTCGGCGGACGGGACGGAGATTGCTGCCTATCGCTGGGATCCGGCGGGCGAGCCGAGGGCCGCGGTCCAGATCACGCACGGAATGGGTGAGCACGCGCAGCGCTACGCCCATGTGGCCAAGGCGCTCACGGGCGCCGGCTACGTCGTCTACGCGCAGGATCACCGCGGCCATGGCGCGAGCGCCCACGGCGGCGACCTGGGCGACCTCGGCAAGGGAGGGTGGGGCGGGCTCGTCGACGACATCGGGCTGCTGTCCGCGCGGATCAGGTCGCAGCACCCGGGTATTCCGCTGATCCTGCTCGGCCACAGCATGGGCTCGTTCGCCGTGCAGCAGTACCTGCTCGATCAGAGCGCGGACGTAGACGCCGTCGTGCTAACCGGTACTGCTGTGATCGACCTGCTGGAGCCAGCACTCGACCTGGACCAGGAGCTGGACCTGACGATGTTCAATGCGGCTTTCCAGCCCGCGAGAACCGACTACGACTGGCTGTCCCGCGACGAGGCTGTGGTGGACGCGTATGTAGCCGACCCGCTGTGCGGCTTCGGCATCGATACGCAGGCAGCGAAGGACATGTTCGTCGGCGCGCGCAGGCTGGCGGATCCGGCACAGCTCGCCGCCCTGCGGCCGGGCCTGCCGGTCTACATAGCTGTCGGCGAGGCTGACCCGGTCAACGGCGGACTCACGTTGCTGCACCCGCTCGCCGACCGGCTGCGGGAAGCCGGCCTGACCGACGTGACGGTGGTGACCTATCCCGACGGCCGGCACGAGATCCTGAACGAGACCAACAAGGACGAGGTCATCGCCGCCCTCATTGCCTGGACAGACCAGGTTGGCCCCGCCAGATAGGCAGGCCTACCCAGCGTCCGCCGGAGAGCGGACTCAGGCCAAGATCAATTGCCGTGGTTACTTCTCGGCGATATTCACTGAATAGTAACCACGGCAAGCGATCTTGCCCTGGGGGAACGCCGGAACCTTACGGCGCCGCAGGGCGCTCCATCCAGCGCTCGGGCTGGACCAGGCCGCCGTAGCCATGCCGCCGGTACAGGGAGCGGCCCGGCTCCGCCAGCAGCACCTGCCGGATTGAGGCGACGTCCGGATGATCAACCGTGTGCACGACCAGGAAGCTGCCGAGACCGTGCCCGCGGTGCGCACTGTCAACGAACACATCGCACAGATAGGCGAACGTAGCCCGGTCGGTCACCAGCCGCGCGTAGCCAGCCTGCGTCCCGTCCGGCGCATAGAGCCCCACTGAGAGTGAATTCGAGATGGCACGCGCCGTGACCTCCGGCGTCTGCCCGGCCGCCCAGAAGGCTTCGCGGCTCAGCCACTGATGGACCCTGTCCACGTCGAGGAGCGCCGGGTCATCACTGACCCAGTAGCCGTCAGGACCCGTGACTCGCACGCCGCGAGCATAACTGGTCAGCCTCCGGTCGGCGAAGTTCCTACGATGAGTCAGTGTGCATCGACGAGAGCGCTACGACCCAAAGACCGCAGTCACTGCCTGAGGACGCCGAGGCGCGCATGATCGTCGCCCTGGAACCGGTCGACTCCGTCGTGGTGACGACGCTGATCGACAACGTCACCGACACCTTCATGCCGGACCAGGGCCCCGCTCGCCGGGGTCGTGCCAGCCGCGGCCCGGCCCGGCCTGCGGCGCTGATGGACGGCGGAACGGCGCCCGACGTACTCATCGCCGAGCACGGGTTCTCGGCGCTGGTCACGATCAGCAAAGGCGGGAGCGAGCACCGGTTCCTGTTCGACACGGGCACCAGCCCGGACGGGATGACCGAGAACATGCGCAGGCTGGGCATCGACCCGTCGTCGATCGAAGCCGTCGTGTGCAGCCACGGCCACTTCGATCACACAACCGGCTTCGACGGCCTGGTCCGCGCGCTCGGCCGGGCGAACCTGCCCGTGCTCATCCACCCGCATTTCTGGCGCCGCCGCCGGATCATCCTGCCCGGCCGGGACCCGCTGGAGCTGCCCACCACCAGCAAGCGCGCGCTGACCGAGGCCGGCTTCGAGATCATCGAGGAGGAGCAGCCCAGTTTCCTGTTCGGCGACTCCGTCCTGATCACCGGGGAGGTGCCCCGCGTTACCGGCTATGAGCCTGGCTTCCCGCCGCAGCAGGCCTTCCTGGCCGGCAGCTGGCAGCCCGATCCCCTCGTGCTGGATGACCAGGCGCTGATCGTCAATGTGGCGGACAAGGGCCTGGTGGTGATCACCGGCTGCGGGCACGCGGGAGTGGTGAACATCGCCAGGTACGCGCGGATGCTGACCGGCGGGCAGCCGCTGCACGCGCTGATCGGCGGGTTCCACCTCAACGGGCCGATCTTCGAGCCGCTGATCCCGCAGGTGCTGGACGACCTGGCCGAGCTGAATCCCGACTGGCTCGTGCCGGCGCACTGCACGGGGTGGCGGGCGCAGCACGCCATGTCGGCCAGGTTCGGCGAGGCCTTCGTCCCCAACGCGGTCGGGACCAGCTTCTACCTGTAGCCGCTACGGCTCCCGGAACTCGGCCAGCGGGTCAGTAACAGCCTCGCGCCACCGGCCCCGGTGCCCGGCGGCGTGCAGCCGGTAGTAGACAACCTGCCGCACCGGCGCTCCGGCGGGGCCGTCGTGGCCGCCGATGTTGTGGGCGAGCAGGTAGTGCGCGAACAGCACGCTGCCGGCCGGCCCGGTCACCTGGACCGGCTCACCGAGCTCGACCGGCGGATAAGGCTCGGGATGCAGCGCACTCAGGGCGTCGGCGCCGTGCTCGGCCAGATACGCGCCGAAGCGCAGGTGGGTGCCGGGCCAGACCCACAGGTTGCCCTGGTTGAGCTGCCGGTGGTCGGTGAGCCACGCGCCCGCGAGCAGCGAGAAGGTGCCCGGGATCCCGTCGGGCGAAGGCGGGCTGATGCCATCGACATGCGGGCCGCCGGGACGATGCGGCCACGGCGGGATCGTCGTGGCCAGCTGCGCGAAGTCCGGCTCCTCCGGCGGCAGGTCCGGCCGCAGGAGTCCGGCGGCCAGGTCCGCGATGCCGGAGGCATGGTAGAAGCGCAGCAGGCCGTGCTGATGTCCGCAGCCGTCTGGCACGGCGTCATCTCCGCCGGCCGCAGCGGCGGCGCCGAACCGCGGCCAGAGGAAATACGGCCCGGCCTGACCGGCGGCAGGCGGCTCGGCCGTCAGCATCGCGGCCGCGGTCCGATGCCCGAACGCCTGCTGCCGCGCATCGAGTGCGTCAGGGATCACCAGGTAGCCCTGCTCGCGGAAAGCGGCGAGGTCAGCTGGCGTGATGCCCCTCATGCTGGCAACTTCAGCAGCGCCACCGGCAGTGCCGCAACTGGGTTTCCGCTGCTTAGAGGGCGCCCTTCGCCGCATCACCGGCCGGCACCTGCTGCAGCACGATCACCTCCGGCGCCCCGGCAACCTTCCCGCGGAGCTTCGGGTTCAGCGCCGCCAGGTTCGCGCCCTTGCTGTGCACCGCCAGCGCCTCCGGGCTCGCCCACTTCTCGATCATGATCAGCCGGTCCGGCGCCTCGTTGAGGCTGTACAGCTCGCAGCCGTCCTCGCCGTGGACCTGCGCGATCGTCTCGGTGAACGCGGCGATGACCTCGTCCCGGTGCTCGGGCAGCGGCACGATGGTGGCGACGACGACAACGGACATGGGCTCTCCTCAGTTGGCGAAGATCGCGCTCAGCGCGGGCGCGACGTCCTGGTAAGTCCGGATAATACGCAGCCTGCCCCGCCCGAGGCGGGCCAGGTCGCGGGCAAGATCAGGATCCTGCTCGCCCGAGGCGTCGAGCAGCACGTCGAGGCGGGCGAGGCGAGCCGCGAACGGGCGGGGATCCGGGCCGGCGTTGTGCACGCAATCGGACAGGAGGATGACCCTGGCATCCAGGGCGGGAACGAGGCCCAGTTCCCTCGCGGCCACCTGCAGGGGAAAGGCGATATTGGTCAGGCCCCTGGCCGGAATGCGGAGCATGGCATCAAGCAGCTGCTGGGGCGGGATCCGCTGACCCAGGTGGCTCAGGACCGCCGCGTCCGACCAGAACGCCACGACCGCCAGGTCATCACGGGCCAGCTCGGCACCGAGTGCGCCGACCGTGGCGGCTGCGGTGCGGACGCGCTCGCCGCGCATGGACCCGGACACGTCGGCCAGGAGGACCACACTGCGCCGGGTGCGCACCCGCTCGCGCACGATGATGTCGTCATCCTCGGGCACCGGGTGCTCGGCGAGCTGGTCGATGGTGGCGTCGAGGTCAATGTCGTCTGAGCCGCCGCGGTACCGGACGCTGGCGAGCTCGCCAATGCCGCGGCGTGCGCTGATGTCTCGCCGTGGTCGTGGCATGGCCAGCCGCGCGGCGATCTGGCGGGCGCGCCGGACGGTTTCAGGATCGGGCTGGCCGTCCTCGGGGGCGGCTGCGAGCAGCGTGCCCTGCTCCCCCGTCAGCGCCGGGCTCCCGCTGCCGGGACGTGCGGGGCCGCGTCCACTGCGGTCGTGAGGGCCGGCAAGCACGAAACCGCTCGCACCGCCCTTCGCGGGCTCGAGCAGCTGGGGTTCGCTGTCGAGTGCCTTCGGCTTGCGCCGGAGCGGCTGCAGTCGCTGCGTGCTCCCGGCGGGCCTGCGGAGCGGCGAGTCGGCCTCGACTGCTCTTCAACCGGGCGCGGCCGTGGCCAGCCCGAGAATGAACCGGTCCTCCCAGATCTGCCGGAGGACGGCCTCGGGCGTCGCCTCGACGGTCTCGTCCAGGAAGATCCGGCCGGACAGCGCGACGACCATGGCGTCGTAGACGATCTCCGGGTAGCGCTTGTCATCGGCCCCGCTCTCGCCAGCCGCGGTCACGTCGGCGAGGTCAAGCAGCTGACCAGCCACGAGAGTCACATCGATCGCGCCGCGGACGCTGCTGCCCTGCCGGACGTCCGGATGGTCCCTGGTGGCCCTGGTCACCGCGACGGCATCCGCGACCAGCCGGTCATAGAGCTCAGGGTCGGCATCGGGCAGCGGAGCGCGCAGCGCGACGATGCCGCGCTCAGCCTCGGCGTCCTGGTAGCTGACCGCGAGCCGGCAGAGCCGGTCATGCACGGACGTCGACAGCCGGGTGGTGCCGACATTGTCGTAGGGGTTCATCGAGGCGATGACGCGGAAGGTCTGGCCGGCCGTCACGGTGCCGGCCCTCGGTACCGCGATCTGCCGCTCGGCCATGGCGGTGAGCAGCGTGTTTATGGTGTCCTCGGGTGCCCGGTTGAACTCCTCGATGTACAGGAATCCGCCGGACCGCATCGCCTCAAGCAGCGGTCCGTCGACGAAGTTGCCGGGGCTGTAGTCCTCTCGCAGCACCAGGGCCGGGTTGTGGTGGCCTACCAGCTTGGCGGGCGTCAGGTCCGCGTTGCCCTCGACGAAGACCAGCGGGATGCCCCACTCCGCGGTAATGCCCCGCAGCAGGGTGCTCTTGCTGGTGCCGGGCGGCCCCTCCAGGATGATGTCGCGCCCGGCAGCCACGGCCGCCAGCACCAGGTCAAGCTCGCGCTCGCGGCCGACCAGGTGCCGGCGGACTCTGTCCCTGACGGTGCTGATCCGCAAGGAGCTTTCAGCTCGGGTCACCGGATCGTGCTCCCGGCGTCGACTGTGAATTCCAGCCCGGTGACGTAGCGGGCCTCGTCCGAGGCCAGGAACAAGACCGCGTTGCTGATGTCGCGCGCTTCCACGCTCTCGACCGGCAGCGTGTTCATGAAGATGGGCCCGATATTCGGGTCGCGCTGGATCAGTGCCTCCAGGCCGCCGAGGCCTTCGCCCATCGGCGTCTGCACGCCCGTAGGGTGCACGGTGTTGACCCGGATGCTGTGCGCGGCCAGCTCGTTGGCCATCGTCCTGGCAATCCCCACGACGCCGTGCTTGGCGGCGACGTACGGCGCAAGGAACGGCAGGCCCTTGATGCCGGCCGTCGAGCTGGTGCAGATGACCGAGCCGCCGCCCGCCGCGATGAGATGCGGGACGCAGGCGACGATCGTGTTCCAGACGCCGGTCAGGTTGGTGTCCAGCGTGTCCTGCCACACCTGCGGGGTGACCTCGTCCCAGGCCTGCACGGTGCAGATGCCCGCGTTCGCGCAGACGATGTCCAGGCGGCCGAGCTGGGCCACGCCCTCGTCGACAGCGGCTTTGAGCGCTTCGGCGTCCCGTACGTCGGCCTGGCTGGCAACGATGCGCCGGTCCAGCGCCTCCACGGCCTTGACCGTCTCGGCGAGTTCCTCGGGCGTGGCCATGCTGTACGGCACGGTGTCATAGTCGCGGCAGATGTCAACGGCGACGATGTCGGCGCCCTCCTCGGCGAGGCGGATGGCGTGGCTGCGGCCCTGGCCGTGGCCCGCTCCGGTGATAAAGGCGACCTTGCCTTGCACTCTCCCAGCCATGGGATCGCTCCCTTCTACTTGATGACGCAGCCCGCGTCGATGGGCAGCGTCACGCCGGTGATGTAGCGGGCCTCGTCGGAGGCCAGGAACAGCAGCGCGTTGCTGATGTCGATCGGCTCCACCCACTTGACCGGCAGCGCATTCAGGGTCAGGAGCGACTCGGCGGCGTCCTCCGCCGTCGGGTTCTCCAGATCCGGCCGGAACAGCGCGTAGGTGGGCGCGTTCTGGATCATCGCGGTGTTCACGGTCGTCGGGTGCAGCGAGTTGACCCGGATACTGTCGGGCGCGAGCTCCAGCGCCAGCGTCCGCATGAGGCCGACCAGGCCGTGCTTCGCCGTCACGTAGTGCCCGATATTCTGCATCGCCATCAGGCCGGCCGCCGAGCTCGTGATGATGATCGAGCCGCCGCGCCCGCCCGCCTTCAGGTGCGGGATCGCCGCTTTGGCAGCGTGCCAGACGCCGGTCAGGTTGGTGTCGATCATGTCCTGCCAGGTCTGCTCCGGCAGTTCCTCGGCGCGTCCGACCGAGGAGATGCCGGCGTTGGCGGCGACGATGTCCAGCCGGCCAAGCTCCGCCACGCCCGCGTCCAGAGCCGCCTTGACCGCGCCGTAGTCGCGCACGTCCGCCTGCGTCGCCACGATGCGGCGGTCGAGTGCCTCGACCTCCCTGACTGTCTGCGCCAGGTCGTCGGGGGTGGACATCGGATAGGGAACGGAGTCGACCTGGGCGCACAGGTCGATCGCGATGATGTCGGCGCCTTCCTGCGCGAGCCGGATGGCGTGGCTGCGGCCCTGACCGCGGGCCGCTCCGGTGATAAAGGCGACCTTGCCTTCTACGCGTCCTGCCACGGGCCTCATCCCTTTCAACGTTGACGGACGATCGCCGGCTCACGCTCACACTGCTCCTGGCTCACACTGGCGCCGGGGCCTCGCTTGAGCGGGGCAGCTCGGCTGCGGGGGTGGCCGGGGAGAGCAGAGCGGCCGGATTGACGATGAGGATGTTGCTCTGCGCCGACCTGAGCAGCTCCCGGCTGACGCTGCCGTCGATGGCGGCTGGCAGGCCGCCGTGGGTGGGCGCGCCGATGACGATCGTCTCCGCGGCCACCGCCGTACCGTACTCGGCGACCATGCGGCCGGCGGCACCGTGATCGGCGGCATGCAGCAGGATCTGTCCCTCGGCCGGCACGCGGTGGGCAGCCAGCTGATCGAGATGCCGGCGCACCAGCGCCCTGGCGGCGTCCAGATCCTCATCCTGAGCGCCGATGTCGCTGGCGACCGCGACCTCGCGTGCGTGCACGACATGCACTGCACGGCCCTCCTGGGCGGCAAGCCGTGCGGCTGCCTCGGTAACCATGCTCGCGATCGGCTGGTCGTTCACCGCGGCCAGGATGACACCGGCCGCCTCGGCCGCGGTGCCGCGGGCAGCGCTGAAGCGAGCGGAACTGGCGGGTACCGCGACGACGCGCTCGGTCGGCCTGGCGGCAGCCGCGGGGCTGTCAGTCACCTGCTCGGCCTGCACCCGCTCAGCATCGGCCAGCCGCCGGTGCACGGTCGACAGGATGACGATTCCGGCCAGGACCGCGCCCGATGCGATGAAGAAGGGAACGTGGATGTTGAGCGCGATGACCAGCCGGCCCGCCGCGTAGGGCGCCAGCCCCCCGCCGATGAACCTGACGAAGCTGTAGGCCGCCGACGCGACCGGGCGCTCAACCGGCGCGATGGTCATGACGGCCTGGGTCGTCACGGTGTTGTTGACGCCGATGAAGATGCCCGAGACGATGACCGCCGGGATCAGCACGGTCCGGTCCGTCGTCCAGAGGGCGATGATCAGGATCACGATGGCGAACAGGAACAGGTTCGCGTACATCGTCCGGGCGATGCCGAGCCTGGCCTGCAGCCGCGGCGCGCCGAAGACGGCGAAGATCGCCACCAGGATGCCCCAGCCAGTGAAGACGAGCCCTAGCTCGATCGGGCTGAGGTTCATCGGGAAGGGCGCGTAGCCGAGCACCGTGAAGAAGCCCCAGTTGTAGCAGAGTGCGGTCAGCGACAGGGTCAGCAGGCCGCGATGGCGCAGCGCGCGCAGCGGGTCCGAGAGTCCGGTTTTCTTCTCCGGCAGCGGCATCGGCTGCACCAGCACGATCGTGGCGATCAGGGCGATCGCCATCAGCGCCGACACCCCGAAGAACGGGCCGCGCCAGCTCACCTCCCCGAGCAGGCCGCCGAGCAGGGGACCGACCGCGATGCCGACGCCGAGAGCGCACTCGTACAGCACGATGGCCCCGGCGAACCCGCCGCTGGCAGAGGCGACGATGACGGCCAGCGAGGTGGCGATGAACAGTGCGTTGCCGACGCCCCAGCCGGCCCGGAAGCCGATGATGGCGCCAATAGACGGAGACGCTCCGGCGGCCGCGCTGAAGACAACGATCAGGATCAGGCCCGCGATCAGCGTGCGCTTGGCTCCGATCCGGCTGGAGACGTAGTTCGTGATGAGCATTGCCACGGCCGTGACCACCAGGTAGCTGGTGAACAGCAGCGTGACCTCGCTTGGCGAGGCCTTCAGCTCGTGGGAGATAGCGGGCAGGATCGGGTCCACCAGGCCGATGCCCATAAAGGACACCACGCAGGCGAACGCGACAGCGAAAACTGCCTTCGGCTGCCGGAAAGGGCTAGCGGCAGTCCCGCTCATCAGTACTCCAATCTGCCGGGTGGCCCCGGCGTCCTCAGTCCTGCGCGGACGGCTCAAGCGGATCGCGTCTGACACTGGCCAGTGCCTGCATGGCCGGCAGTGCCGCTGCGAGCGCGTCCTGATCCTCCTGGCTGAGCCTTGTCATCAGCCCGGAGAGCCGCTCGGCGCGACTGGCGCGGCGGCGTGCGACCAGGTCGCGCCCGGCGTCGGTGATGCGGACGTGCACGACCCGGCCGTCGCCGGGGTCGGCGCATCTGTCCACCAGGCCGGAGTCGGCCAGCCGCGCGACAAGCTGGGTCATAGCGGGCTGGGTGACGCCTTCCCTGGCGGCGAGGTCGGTCAGCCGGCACGGGCCGGACTTTTCCAGCGTGGCCAGGGTGGCGGCCGACGTGAGCGACAGTCCAGGCGGGCTCAGCCAGCGGATCAGGGAGACCAGGCGCTCCAGGCCAGCGGCCACCTCACCGGCGCGCGGATGGTCTGCTGCCACGATCGGCTTTTCCATAATGCGCTTATATTACGTACTTATGTTATTGGTCGTCAAGGCGGGTACTGACCGGATCAGGGCGCGTGCGGGCGCAACCAGGACGGTCGTCCTGACGTCCCACAGTGCATGCGAACGCGATGGACAGCGATCCTCAGCGGCGGCGTGCTGCTCATGGCTGGATGCGGGAGCGTCCCGGCCTCGCCGTCCCCGTCCAGTGCCGCCATTCCCCCGAGCGGCACTGGCGGGGCCGGCGTATCGATGCCGCCCGGCGCGGCCGCAAGGGTGCGGACCTGCGCCGCAGCCGGGCCAGGCCGTCCGGCTGGCTATCTGGCCGGCCTGCAGTTCGTCTCGCCGTCCCGTGGCTGGGCCGTGGGCCAGCGCGTGATCCTGGCAACGGCTGACGACGGCAGGCACTGGACGACTCAGGACACCGGCGCGCTCAATCTCACCTCGGTGGACTTCGTCAGCGATCAGGACGGCTGGGCCGTCGGTGCCGGCACCCTGCTCGCTACCACCGACGGCGGTGCCCGCTGGTCCGCGCTGCCCGACCCGTGCCTGCGCTCCGTGCATTTCGTGTCGGCCAGCACCGGGTACGCGATCGCAGGCGGCAGCACTCCCGGCCCGTTCGGCGCGCCCGGCAGCGGCGGGCTGCTCCTGGGCAGCGCTGATGGCGGCCGGTCCTGGCGGGAGCTGTCCGCGCCGCGGAACGCGCAGAGCGTCTGCGTCGATGCCACCGGTCACGGCTGGCTCGGCGCGGGCGGTGAGCTGTACCGGTCTGCGGACAGCGGACGTACCTGGTCGCTCGCTGCTGCCGGGTCCCGGCCACCGTCAGCGGGCTACCTGGCCACGATGGTGGCGCAGTGCTCCGGCAGCGGATCGGCCTGGGCGCTGGACATCGGTCCGGGTGCCGCCTCCAGCCAGGAGCCGCACGTCGGCTATCACGCCGGGCGCGGCGGGGTCGTGCCGGTCTTCGCAGAGCAGTACTTCCCGCACCCGGGCGTCACCGTGTCCGCGCAGGCGCCCGGCAGCTATGCCGGCGCGATGTCCGCCATCAGCCCGGCCGCGGCCGCGTTCGTGGACTGGTGCCCGGCGTGCGGCAACGGCACGGCGCCGTGGGATCTGGTGACTGGATCAGGCACCACGGTTACCCGTGAGGCTGCTGTGCCCGGTATCACCCAGCCGGAGGCGGCCAGCTTCCTGTCGCCGCAGACCGGCTGGATCGTCGGCGTCGCCGGCCCGGCCGGGCAGCGCATCGCCTACACGGCTGACGGCGGGCGCAGCTGGCAGACCCAGTACCAGAGCTAAGCCATCACCGGAGCTAGCGCTGCGGCCACTGCGGCTGCGCACCAGGCGGCAACGGCACGGTGAAGGCGTTGAGCAGATACGAGATCAGCGTGTAATACCCGCACAGGGAAACGAGCTCGACGAGCCCGGTGTCGCCGAGCAGGTCGCGGGCGGCGGCATAGCTGTCGTCGCTCACCTGGCCGTCGCGGGAGAGCTCGCGGGCAACCGCGTACACGGTCTGCTCGTCACGGGCAGCAAACGGCGGATCCTCGCCAGCGCCGATGGCGTCCACGACGGCGTCGGGCACTCCGTGCTCGCGGGCCATCCGGGCGTGCGCCCACCACTCGAACTCGGCCTTCCACCGGCTGCCGACCGTAATGATGGCCACCTCGGTGAGTCGCCGCTCGATCGAGGTGCCGAAGCGCAGGGCAGCGCCGAGCGCGGTCAGGTGCCGGCCGACATCGGGCGCCTGCACGAAGGCGTTGAACGGCCCGATGAGGCCGCCGGCCTCATTGACGAGCCGGCCGCCGCGGGTTCCCACGACCGCATCCCAGACCTCACGGGCAGGCGGGGTCAGCTCGTCGCGGCGAAGATTCTGAAGACGGGTCACAACCGGACCGTATCGTCGCGGCCGCCACTCCCGCCAGCAGCAGGGGCGTGATCCGCTCGGCGGTGAAGTTCGCCAGGATGTGCCGCTGCAGCAGCTGACCCCAGCGGCGGGCGTCCTGCCGCCGGGAGTAGATCTCCCGGAGCAGGCTGCTGGCGTGCCCGATGTCGGCCCGCGCCCAGCGCTGCCCCGGCTCAGCCTCGAACCAGTCGTCGGGCGCGTCCGCGGTAGTCGGCACCAGGTCGTACCGGACGCAGTACGGGTAGCCGTCCGGCAGATAGTCCAGGTGGCCGCCCCAGCCGGTCACGACCACGGGATTGCCGGCCGCCCCGGCGTCGAACGCGCCCAGGTTCCAGCCCTCGCCGCGGGAGAGCGACACGAAGCAATCGCCGCGGGCGTGCAGTTGCGCGATCACCTCTGGGCTCACGTCGCCGGTCATGAGCCGGATCGGCGGCGGCGCCGGGTAGCCAGCCAGCAGCCGGGCCAGGCTGAACCAGGACATCCCTGCGTGCGGACCTGCGCCTGCGCTCCGCAGTGTGACCCGGTCCTGCTCGGAGGTCTTGAGCACCAGCGCGACAGCGTCGGCTGCGGTAAACGCGTTCAGGAACGCGCGAACCGCATCGGGTACTGCCTTGCGCATGGTCCAGGTCGCGATCAGGTAGAACACCATCGTGTCGGCGGGCAGGCCGAAGTCGGCCGTGCCGACAGTGCTAGCTGGGTTCGGGCTGGCCGGGTTCGGGCTGGCCGGGTTCGGGCTGGCCGGGTTCGGGCGGAGTAGGGCGGCGATGTGCGGCACCACGGTGACCGGGACGCTCAGCCCGGAGTCGCGGCACACGCGCTGGCTATGCCGGGACGGCACGAGCACGCCGTCGTACCGGCTGAGAATCGCCAGCCACCTGGCGGGCAGCCGGTCGGCCTCGAACGTCGTGCAGGCCAGCCGCCTGATGCCCGGATCGAGTGCCCAGGCCGGCGGCCATAACGGGGTACTGTGCACGATCGCGGTATCGCAGTCGACGGCATCGCCGGCGATGTCGCGATGCCGCCACTCGTCAGCGGGCGGGCCTGGCACCGGCGCCAGCGGATAGTGATCTCCCCAGGTTCCGGTCCCGTAGGCGAGCGGCGTCCAGGCCACCGGGACGCCGGCCGCCCTCAGCGCGGACAGGTACTCCTGCGCCGAGTCACCCTGCCCGGTGCCGGGCAGATGCGAGAAGTACCGGATGCCGCGCATCCCTCAGCCAGCCACCATCAGGAGATCCTCGATCCGGTCTCGATCATCCCAGCGGCGCAGGTAGGCGGTCACATCACGGATTTCGATCGGCTGGTACGTCGTCCGGTCAATCTGATACAGGCGATAGGCAAGGTCGGTGAACTGCCGCAGATAGTCCTCCGCGGTGCAGCCGGATACGTCGCTGAGCATGCGCGGGCTGAATTCGGAGATAACTACCGGGCGGGACTCGGTGAGGACTCGCCGGGCGCCGCTGAATACGCGGTGCTCGGCGCCTTCAACATCAATCTTGATGAGATCGACCGGATCCGTCACCAGCTCATCGAGGGTGAAGGTCGGCACGATGAAGCTCGTGCTGTCGGCCAGGCTTGCTTCCGTGAGTCTGCCGTTCGTCCCCAGCGCGGTGGAGAAGCAGGACCAGCCCCGGCGGCGGTCAAGCCCCACGGGCAGGACCTCGATCGTGCTGACATCGTTGATGGCCGCCGACAGCAGCAGCAGGCGGCAGTTCTCCGTGTTCGGCTCAATGGCGATCACGCGCCCGCCGCCGCCCGCCAGCCGGGCGCCGAGCACCGAGTAATAGCCGATGTTCGCCCCGATGTCGACGAACGTCGTACCGGGCTGGCAGTAGTGCGCGAAGACCGCGGCCAGGTGCGGCTCGTAGACGTGATCCTGGCGGATCAGGTGCGACACCGAGCCGTCAGCCCCGTCGACTAGCAGCAGCAAGCCGCTCACCGGTGTCGCGACCAGGTCCTGCTGACTGAATCTGATACTGGCCGGCGACGGCTCGGCCAGGCGGTTCAGGTGCCCCAGGACCCGGCGCAGGCCGGCTAGATCAACGGCCGTGCTGCCCGCGATCTCGGCGGCGCGAGCGCGCGCTGCCGGCGAGAGCCCAGCCGGGAAGAAGAGCCCCAGCGCCGTGTCGAGATCCACGAGGACTGGTGTGTCGATATCGGTGGCGGCAGCCATAACCGGCATGGTGGCATGGTAGCCGCAGGCCATTCTTCAGTGGCCTGGCAGAAACGAATGTCTGATAGGCCAGGAAACAATTGCGATAACGGTACTTAACGGGGGCAGGAACGTGCTGAGCCGGGATGAGCCCATTCTCGTCGCGGGTGCCGGCGGATTTATCGGTGGCCATCTGATCGGTTTTCTGCGCGCCAGCGGGTTCAGCCGCATCCGGGCGGCCGACTGCAAGCCGCCCGCGGACTGGTGGCAGCGGCACCCGGGCGTCGAGGAGCTTTGGCTCGACCTGCGCAGCCCGTCGGCGGCGGCCGACGCAGTGGCCGGCTGCCGGTATGTGGTGAACCTGGCCGCCGACATGGGCGGCATGGGCTTCATCTCGCAGCACCGGGCGCGCTGCATGCTGTCGGTGCTGATCAGCACGTCACTGCTGCAGGCCTCCTGCGCCGTCGGGGTCGAGCGCTACTTCTATGCCTCGTCGGCCTGCGTCTACCCTGTCGGCCTGCAGACGTCGGCGGCGCTGACGCCGCTGGCGGAGGATGCCGCCTACCCGGCGCTGCCGGAGCCGGGCTACGGCGAGGAGAAGCTGTTCAGCGAGCAACTCTGCCGGTCCTTCACCGCGGACTACGGGCTCGCTACCAGAATCGCCCGGTATCACAACGTCTACGGCAGCCACGGGGCGTGGACCGGCGGCCGGGAGAAGGCACCGGCCGCACTGTGCCGGAAGGTCGCCGAGGCGATTCTCACCGGCGCTGACGAGATCGAGATCTGGGGCGACGGCAACCAGACGCGCAGCTTCATGCACGTGGACGACTGTGTCCGCGGAACGCTGATGATCATGGAAGGTGACCTGGCCGGGCCGGTCAACCTCGGCAGCTCCGAGCTAGTATCCGTGAATCAGCTGGCGGACCTTGTCGAGCAGATCGCCGGAGCACGGTTTAAGCGGCGCTACAACCTGGCGGCGCCGGCCGGCGTTCGCGGTCGCAACAGCGACAACACGCTGCTGCGGTCGGCATTCGGCTGGGAGCCGTCGGTGCCGCTGCGCGACGGCCTCGCGCGCACGTACGGCTGGGTGTACGACCAGGTCGTGGCGGCCCGGTGAGCCGGGCGCAGCCGCTGATCGTGTTCTACAACAGCATGTTCGGCGAGTGGCCGGACCCAGCCTGCGGGCAGTGCCAGCCGCCCGGCCGGTACAGCGCTGACCAGGCGCTGCTGAGCGAGGCCGATGCGATCGTGTTCCACCTGCCGACGCTCGGCGGTGCGCCGGATGTGCCGGCAGGCCCGCTGCGAGTCGCCTGGTCGCTGGAGAGCGACATCACGGTCCCCGCCATGCGTGACGCGGACTTCATGGCGCAGTTCGACCTGTCGATGACGTACCGGCGGGACTCGTCGGTCTGGATGCCGTACGTCGGCCCGGTCAGCCTCCCGGCGATGCTGGCGGCGCCGCGGCCGAAGACGGCCGCGTACCCGGTCTGCCACTTCCAGTCGAACTGGTACGACCGCAGCGGCAGGACCGCCTATGTCGCCGAGCTGATGAAACGGGTCAAGATCGCCTCGTACGGGACCGTGCTGCCGACCGTGCCGAGTCCCGGCGAGGTGCGCGGCCGGGACGCCCGCCTGGCGATCATGGCGCAGCATAAATTCACCCTGACGTTCGAGAACTCGGTCTCGTACGACTACGTGTCGGACAAGTTCTTCGACGCGCTCATCGCCGGCTCGGTCCCGGTCTATCTGGGCGCGCGGAACGTGGGCGACTTCGCGCCAGCGCCGCGCTCGTTCATCAATACCGCGGACTTCGCCGACCCGGCCAGCCTGGCCTGCTACCTGAACCATCTCGATCAGCATCCGGCTGAATACGAGGAGTACCTGAGCTGGAAGCGCGACGGTGCGAGCCAGGCATTCCGAGCGCTGCTGGCGGAGATTCCTGCCCATGCCTACTGCCGGCTGGCAGCGGCGGTGGCACAGTTCGAGCCGGCTCCGGCTTGCTAGCGTGGCGCGCCCGCGGCTAGCACGTCCCGCGCCACCTGGTGGCTGCGCGCCTGACGCATGCCGAAGCTGGCCGGGTACACGATGACGTGGTCGGCGTACTCTCCGAACGCCGCCAGTTGCTCAGCGACCTGACCGGCCGTGCCCGCCGCCGCCATCGCGCTGACCATCTCATCAGGCACCGCTCGCGTCATCGCGTCGTAATCCCGTGCCGCGAACGCGGCCCGGATTTGCTCCCCGGCCGCGGCGAACCCGGCCACCTCCACGCAGGTCGAGTAGGTCCGCGGTGCGGCATAGAACGCGATCTGCGCGGCTGCCTCCGCCCTCGCCTGCTCCTCGTCGTCGGCCACGCAGCAGATCACCATGGCCGCGACCTGTACCGCCGCCGGGTCGCGACCGGCCTTGGCGGCACCCGTCGCGATCGCGGGCCGCACCACCTCTGCGAAGTACCGGCCGGTGAACAGCGGGTGCCCGATGAAGCCGTCAGACACCCGGCCGGCCACCTCGATCATCCGCCGGTTCACGCCCGCGGTGTAAACCGGGATGTCGGCGCGCACCGGCGCGGTCATCTCGGCCGTGGGCGTGATGTCCACGTGGTAGAACCGGCCGTCGTGCCTGACCGGCTCCGCGTCCAGCCGCCACAGTCGGCGCAGCAGCGGGATCAGCTCCTCCATCCGGGAGGCCGGCCCGGCCGGGTCGACGCCGTGCCAGTTCGCCATCATCCTGGTGGTACCGGTGCCGAGCCCGAGTATGAGCCGGCCGCCGGACAGCTCGTCGAGGCTGCGCGCCTCAGTCGCCAGTACCAGCGGCGTCCGGCCGACCGCGTAGGCGATGGAGCTGCCGATCTTGACGGCCGAGGTCGCGCCCGCCATCGCCGCCAGGCTGACGACCGCGGATCTGGTGTAAAACTCGGTGCTCCAGGCTGCGTCGTAACCCAGCTGCTCGGCCTCCGCCGCGGTTGCGGCAGCGTCGGCAACGCCGCCGCGCAGGATCGCGAACCCGCGGCTCATCGGTCCGGTACCAGATCGGCGGGGACGGAGACGGTGCGGGACCGCAGGTACTCGCCCAGGCCCTTGGCCTGCGCGTCCGGCCGGGCTGTGGCCGCGACACCGGGCGCGAGCAGGCCTTCGACGACGAAGTTGACCGCCCGCAGGTTCGGCAGCTCGTAGCGGAGCACGCCGAGCCCGGCGGCCTCCGGCAGCAGCGTGCGGAACAAGTCCACCGTGAGCTCGTCGCGCAGCCAGGCGTAGCCCCCGTCGGTGCGCGCCCACAGCCCGACGTTGGCGTTCCCGCCCTTGTCCCCCGACCGGGCCCCGGCGATCCGGCCCAGCGGCACAGTTGCTCGCCGACCGCCGGCTTGTGTACCTCTGCCGGGCTGCGAATCGGCAGGCGCGTGCTCCGAAGGCGGCCGCGCCGGCCGCTCTGCGCAGCTGCCGGGCGTGTGCGGGATGACCTGCTCGCTGCCGTCAGGCAGGTGGGCGATCTGAGTTACCTCGGCGGCCGGGAGCAGCGCTGGCCAGTAGACGCCGAACGCGCTGGCCGGAGTTGGCGGCGCGGTCGTATGGAAACCTGCGTAACCGCCGAGCGCGAGCTCCCAGGTCACGTCAGAGAACGCGCGGCCGACCTTGCTCTCGTCGGCGTCCTTGACCGTGATCCGCAGGTGCGCGGTGGCCTCCTCATTGGCGGCGGCATCGGGATGATCGAAGCGCAGCAGCCGCACGTCGACCTCGCCGAACCGGTCCGCGCCGCCGAGCTGGCGGAACAGCAGCTGCTCGGCATGCGCGGCCTTGGCCTCGATATCCAGCCCGGTGAGGATCATCGTCACGGTGTTGCGGTAGCCGCCGAGCATGTTGATCGCGACCTTGAGCCCGGCCGGCGGCGGGCTGCCCTTGGCACCGCTGAGCGCGACCCGGTCCGGTCCGGCCTGCTCGATCCGCACGGTGTCGAAGTGCGCGGTGACATCCGGGTTGAGGTACGCGGGCTCGCTGATCTCATACAGCAGCTGCGCGGTGACGGTGCCGACCGACACCAGGCCGCCGGTTCCCTGATGCTTGGTGATGACGCAGCTGCCGTCGGCGGCGACCTCGGCCAGTGGGAACCCGGGATAGCGCCGGTCGGTAATCTCGTCGAGGAAGCTGTAGTTCCCGCCGGTCGCCTGCGGCCCGCACTCGATCACGTGCCCGGCGATGAGCGCCCCGGCCAGCGCGTCGAAGTCGTCCCGCTGCCAGCCGTGCCACCAGGCGGCCGGCCCGGTCACCAGGCTGGCGTCGGTGACCCGCGGGCAGACGACCACGTCGGCCCCGGCCTGCAGCGCGGCGGTGATGCCCCAGCCGCCGAGGTAGGCGTTCGCGCTGACGACCGGAAGGCCCGCGGCGGCCAGCGGGACGCCCGTGTCCAGATTGGTCAGGGGATGCCCGGCCGCCTGCAGGTTACCGATCCGCGGCGCCAGGTCGTCGCCAGTGATGAACCCCACACGGGCCGGAACGTCGAGCCGTCCGGCTAGCTCGCTCACCTTCGCGGCGAGCCCAGCCGGGTTCAGCCCGCCGGCGTTCACCACGATCTTGATCCCGCGATCCAGGCACTCGCCCAGCACGTCCTCGAGCTGGCGCAGGAACGTGGTGGCGTAACCGCGGGCCGGATACCTCTGCCGTGCCTTCCACAGGATCAGCATGGTCAGCTCGGCGAGGTAGTCCCCGGTCAGCACGTCGACCGGCCCGGCCAGCATCTCCCTGGCGGCGGCGATCCGATCGCCGTAGAAGCCGGAGCAGTTGGCGATCAGGACCGGCCGCTCAGCCATGCTGACGTCCGAACTGGCCCGGCACGCGCCCGGCGCCGGGCGGGCCTGCGAACGACTGTGCAATGTCCAGCCACTCATCCGCGGCCGTGCCGGTAGCCTCGACCGCAGTATCGCTGCGGTGCCGTCGCTGAGTTACCAGGAGACAGAAGTCGAGCGCCGGGCCGGTGATCCGGTCGGCGGCGTCGGCAGGACCGAAGGCCCAGGCCGCGCCGGACGGCGCGACTAGTTCGACCCGTACCGGCTGGGCGGGCACCGGGCGCTTGTTCGCGGCGTAACTGAATGCCCGCGCGCCCACGCCGATGTGCGCCACGTGCCGCAGCCGGTCGGTCGGCTCGCGCCGCACGCCCAGGGTGTCGGCAATGTCCTGGCCGTGCGCCCAGGTCTCCATGATCCGCGCGGTGAGGGAGGAGGCGACGCTCATCGACGGCCCGAACCACGGCACCCTGGACGCCGGATCCAGGTCTGCGAAGACCGTGATCAGCTCGCTCCGCGCCCGGCCGAACCAGTCCAGCAGCTGCGCCGGAGGCATCGCCCGGTAGCGGCGGGCGATCGCGTCCGGGTCGACCTCTCCGCTGGCGGTGAGCCTGCTCACCTCGGCCGCGAACTCCTCCCGGTCGGTGGCCGAGGTGATCGCCACCTGGTCGAAATACGCGAGATGGCTGACCTGATCGGCAATAGTCCAGCCGGGGGCCGGAGTCGGGAGCTGCCAGCTATCGTCGCCGAGCGGTTCCAGGATCTGCCGCAGCACCCCGGTCTCGGCGGCCAGGTCGGCCGTGAGCGCCCTCAGGTCAGCCGGCATCGGGCTGCTCCATCTCCGCCATCACGGCCAGTACCTGCCCGGTCGTCACCTGATCGCCCTCCTTCACGCGGACCGCCGCGATCACGCCGTCAGCGGGTGCGAGGACGGTGTGCTGCATCTTCATGGCCTCGAGCACGATCAGTGGCTGGCCGGCGGTGACCGCACCGCCGTCCGTGGCAGCGACGGTGATAACCATCGCGGGCATCGGCGCCAGCAGTGACCCCGCCTGGACGGCGGCGGCCGGGTCGGCCAGCCGGGTGAGCTCCGTCAGTGCGACCGACGTGCCGGGGCCATCGACGTAGACGCGGTCGCCGGACACCCGGTCGACGCGATAGCGGCGGCGGATGCCGTCGATCTCCAGATCGACGGCGTCGGGCGTGCAGGCCAGCATGACCACATGCTCGCCCGGCGCCTCGCCGTTGACGGTCGCGCGCACTTGCGGCCCGTCGACCCGGTAGGCGACGGTCAGGTCAGCCGTGCCCGTGTGGTACTCGGCCGTGTGCCGGACCGAGCTGACGTTCCGCCAGCCCGACGGCAGCGTTGCCAGCACCGGCGCAGCCGCCCGGTTGGCAGCCTGCCGGGCGAGCGCGGCGGCCAGGGCATGCGCGGCGGCGACCGACTCGTCGGGCGCAGCCATCGCGGCCGGATCGTGCCGGGTCAGATAGCCGGTGTCGGTCTGGCCCGCCAGGAACTCCGGTTCGGCCAGGATCGCCGCGAGCAGGCTGAGGTTCGTCGTCACGCCGTGCACCCGCGCCTGCCGCAGTGCCCGCTCAAGCCTGCGGGCTGCCTCAGTCCTGGTGCGGCCGTAGCCGATCACCTTGGCCAGCATCGCGTCGTAGTGCGGGCTGACCACGTCACCGGTGCTGTACCCGGCGTCGACCCGGATGCCGGGGCCGCCCGGAATCTCGAACCGGTGCAGCGTCCCGGTGGCCGGCGCGAAGCCTGCCGCGACGTCCTCGGCGTACAGCCGGGCTTCGATGGCGTGCCCGGTGAGCCGGGCGCTGCGCACCTCGGCCGGGAGCGGCTCGCCGCCGGCGACGCGCAACTGGATCTCGACCAGGTCGAGTCCGGTCACCAGCTCGGTCACCGGGTGCTCCACCTGCAGCCGGGTGTTGACCTCGAGGAAGTAGAACCGGCCGGCCCGGTCCAGGACGAACTCGACGGTGCCCGCGCCGACGTACCCGATGGCGCGCGCCGCCCGGACCGCCGCCTCGCCGAGTTGCGCACGCAGTGCGTTGTCGACGGCCGGGGACGGGGACTCCTCGATGATCTTCTGATAACGCCGCTGGATCGAGCACTCGCGCTCGAAGATGTGCTGCGCGTTCCCGTAGGTATCTCCGACGATCTGCACCTCGATGTGGCGCGGATCGGTGACAAAGCGCTCGGCGAACACGGTCCCGTCGCCGAACGCGGCGGCGGCCTCGCGGCTGGCCGCCTCGACCGCTCCGGCCAGCTCAGCCTCGTCCCTGACCAGCCGCATCCCGCGACCGCCGCCGCCTGCTGACGCCTTGATGAGCAGCGGGAAGCCCGCCCGGCCGGCGATCTCGGCGAGTACGGCGGGCGGCGCGCTGGCCGGGATCTCGCCGCCGGGCAGTACCGGCACGCCGGCCCGGTCCATCAGCTCCTTGGCCCGCAGCTTCGAGCCCATCGCCGCGATCGCCTCCGGGCCCGGCCCGACGAAAGTCAGGCCCGCGGCGGCGACATCAGCGGCGAAGCCGGCGTTCTCGGACAGGAACCCGTAACCGGGATGGATGGCATCCGTCCTGGTGGCGAGCGCGGCGGCGATGATGCGGTCGCCGCGCAGGTAGGTCTCGGCGGGCGAGGCGCCGGGCAGCCGCACTGCCTCGTCGGCGGCCTGCACGTGCGGCGCGGCGGCGTCCGGGTCGGAGTACACGGCCACCGTGGCGATGCCCATGGCGTGCGCGGTGCGCATGATCCGCAGCGCGATCTCGCCGCGGTTCGCGATCAGCAGCCGTCGCATCGGTCTTTGCGGCACGGGTGGTTGCGGCACGGGTGGTTGCGGCACGGGTGGTTGCGGCACGGGCCTCACATCCGGAAGACGCCGAAGCCGCGGCGGCCGGCGATGACGTTGGAATGGGTAGCCGATAGTGCCATGCCGAGGACCGTGCGGGTGTCGCGCGGATCGATGATGCCGTCGTCGTACAACCGGGCGGTCACGAAGAACGCGTGCGATTCCGCCTCGATCTGCGCCTCGATCATCGCGGTCCGCTGCGCGTCGGCCTCCTGGTCGAACGGGCGGCCGGTGGCCGCGGCGGAGGCGCGCCCGACGATCGACATGACGCCCGCCAGCTGGGCCGCGCCCATGACCGCCAGCTTGGCGCCCGGCCAGGCGAACATCAGCCGCGGGTCGTAGGCGCGGCCGGACATGCCGTAGTTCCCGGCGCCGAACGAGGACGCCATGTTGATGGTGAGGTGCGGCACGGTCGAGTTCGTGACCGCGTTGATCATCTTGGCGCCGTCTTTGATGATGCCGCCCTGCTCGTAGTCCGTGCCGACCATGTAGCCAGTGGTGTTCTGCAGGAAGATCAGCGGTGTGTCGGTCTGGTTGGCCAGCAGGATGAACTCCGTCGCCTTCTTCGCCTCCTCGCTGAACAGCACTCCCCGGTGATTGGCCAGCACCCCGACCGGATAGCCGTGCAGCTGCGCCCAGCCGGTGACCAGCGAGGTCCCGTACAGCGGCTTGTACTCGTCGAACTCCGAGCCGTCGACCGTTCTGGCCAGGATCTCCCGCGGGTCGAACGGCACCTTGCTGTCCGGCGGCACGATGCCGAGGATCTCGTCCGGGTCGTATTTCGGCGGCGCGGCCGGGCCGGGGGGCGGGCCGAGCTTGCGCCAGTTGATCCGCGCCATGATCGCCCGGCCGAGCCGGATGGCGTCGTACTCGTCGGCGGCGAAGTAGTCCGACAGCCCGGACACCCGCGAGTGCATCGCGGCACCGCCCAGCGGCTCGTCGTCAGCCTCCTCGCCGGTGGCCATCTTCACCAGCGGCGGACCGCCGAGGAAGACCTTGGCCTGCTGGTCGACCAGGACCGCGTAGTCACACATGCCGGGCACGTACGCGCCGCCGGCGGTGGAGTTGCCGAAGACCAGCGCGACTGTGGGGATGGCCATCGAGGACAGCTCGGTCAGCTCGTGGAAGATCCGCCCGGCGGGCACGAACAAGTCGGCCTGGGTGGGCAGGTCCGCGCCGCCGGACTCGACCAGGTTCACCACCGGCAGCCGGTTGATGCGGGCGATCTCGAGTGCGCGCAGGGACTTGCGCAGTGAGTACGGGTTCATGGCGCCGCCCCGGACGGTGGGATCGTGCGCGATGATCACGCACTCCACGCCGGAGACAACGCCGATGCCAGTGACCAGGCTGGCGCCGACGGTGAACTCGGTGCCCCAGGCAGCCAGCATGGACAGCTCGAGGAACGGGCTGTCCTGGTCGACCAGGAGCTCGATCCGCTCCCGCGCGAGCAGCCGGCCGCGGTCACGGTGGCGCTGCTGGTAGCGCTCGCCGCCGCCGGCGATGACGAGCTCGATCTGCTCATTCAGCTGATCGAGGACCGCGAGCTGGGCAGCCCGGTTCGCGCGATAGGCGTCGGAGCCGGTATCGACGGTGCTGGCAAGTACGGGCACGCGCTCAGCCCTCGTAGTGGCCGGCGTGCTGATCCCGCACGACGTTCTTCTGGATCTTGCCGGTCGAGGTCTTGGGCAGCTCGTCGGTCACGATCACCGACTTCGGCACCTTGTAGCCGTCGAGGTGCTGCTTAAGCGTCGCGATCAGGGCCACCTGGTCGATGGTCTCGCCCGGCTTGGGCACCACGACCGCGGTGATGGCCTCGGTCCACCGCTCGTGCGGCAGGCCGACCACCACGACCTCGGCCACCCGCGGATCGGCGGCGTAGACGGCCTTCTCCACCTCGATCGAGGCGACGTTCTCCCCGCCGGTCTTGATCACGTCCTTGTACCGGTCCGCGAACCAGAGGACGCCGTCGTCGCCGAAGCAGCCGACGTCGCCGGAGTGGAACCAGCCGTGCGCGAATGCCTCGCTGGTGGCCCCGGGGTTCTTCAGGTAGCCGGCCATCGTGGACGGACCGCGGTAGACGATCTCGCCCTGCTCGCCCGCGGGCAGCAGCTCACCGGCCGGGCCCATGATGCCGACCTGCACGCCGGTCAGCGGCGTGCCGACCGCGCCGATGTGGCTGAGCTGATGCTCGGGCCTGAACAGCGTGGTAATCGGCGACATCTCAGTCTGCCCGAACAGCAGCGCGAAGTCGCAGCCGAACGCGGTCAGGCAGCGGCGGATCAGCTCGTCCGGCATCGGCGCCATCGCGTACACGGCGCGGCGCAGGCTGGAGACATCCCGGCTGGCAAAGGACGGGTGGTCAAGCGCGGCCCGGTACATCATCGGCAGGCCGAAGACCTGGGTGATCTGCTCCCGCTCGATCAGGTCAAGCCAGGCCTGCGGATCGAAGCCGCGCAGCACGTAGGTCGTGGCGCCGACCAGCACTGCCGGAGTGCAGAATGCGTTCAGCTGGGCGGTATGGAACATCGGCATGATCGCGGCGAACCTGTCGGTGCCGTTCCAGCCCGAGTCGAGCGCGCCCGACATCGACTCCAGGTAAATGCCGAGATGGGTGCCCACCACGCCCTTCGGGAACGAGGTCGTGCCCGAGGTGTACAGGTAGCTGATCGGGTCGCGATCCTCGACGTAGCAGTCCGGCTCGCCCGCGTCCGCAGCGGCGAGATCCTCGCCGGTCAGCCAGTGTCGCTCGGCTGGCTCGGCCTGGTACTCGGCGCCCGGGCCGGGCAGGACGATGACGTCGGCGATCGCCGGAACCTTGCCGACGGCCTCACTCAGCACGCCGACGAGCTGGGATTCGACCGCCAGGCCGCGGGCGCCGGAGTGCTCGAGCACGTAACTGACCTCGGCGGACCGCCAGCCGAGGTTGATCGGCACGGCGACGACGCCGGTCTTGGCGCAGGCGTAGTAGACCGCGAGGAACTCGGCGCTGTTGCCGGAGGCCAGGCCGAGCGCGTCGCCGCGGCCGTAGCCCAGCGCCCTCAGCCCGTTCGCCAGCCGGTTCACCCAGCCGTTGAACTCCGCGTAGGTCCACTGGCGGTCGCCGTCGACGACGGCGGGGTGGCCCGGCCGGGCGGCCGCGGTCCTGGTGAGCGAGTCACCGATGTTGACCCGCTGGATGAGGTTCGGCCGCTCGAGGTCTGGCATGTCGTCTCCTAGTAGGACCGCGGTAGTCCCAGGCTGTGCTGAGCCACGAAGTTGAGCACCATCTCCCTGTTGACCGGCGCGATGCGCAGCAGCCGGGCTAGCCCCCAGTAAGGCAGCAGACCGTACTCGGTCGCAACGCCGTTGCCGCCATGCGTCTGGATCGCCGCGTCGCAGGCCGCGAGTGCTGCCTCGGCTGCGGCGTACTTGGCCATGTTCGCTGACTCGCCGGCCTCGTCGTGGTCATGCTGCCAGGCCGCCTGGCGCGTCATCAGCGCGGCCAGCTCAGTCTCGATCTTGGCCTTGGCCAGCGGATGCGAGACACCCTGGTGCGCGCCGATGGGCACCGACCAGACCTGCCGCTCCCCCGCGTAGCGGGCGGCCGCCCGAAGGACATGCCGGGCGATGCCGACGCAGAGCGCGGCGCCGGTGATCCGCTCCGGATTCAGGCCGTGAAAGACCTGCCGGAAGCCGTCGCCCTCCGCTCCGACCAGAGCGTCCTGGCTGAGGCGCACGTCGTCGAAGGTCAGGGTGAACTGGCGCTCGGGCAGCATCAGGTCCACCGGCAAATGCTGCCTGAGCAGGCCGGGCGCGCTGGCGGGAACGAGGAACAGCGACAGCCGGGCGGTCCCGTCCTCGCCCGTCCCGGTCTTCGCGACCACGAGCAGGGCGCTGGCTTCGTCCACCCCGGAGATGTAGTACTTCGTCCCGGACAGCAGCCAGTCACCGCCGTCACGGACGGCCGCGGTGGTCAGCCGGTGGGTGTTCGAGCCGGCATCGGGCTCAGTGATCGCGAACACCACCTTGCTGGTCCCGGCGGCGAGGCCCGGCAGCCAGGTCTTGCGCTGTTCCTCGGTGCCGAACTCGGCGATGACTTCCGCAGAGATCGCGGCCGACACCAGCAGGAGCAGCAGCGGCGTGCCCTGAGCGGCGAGCTCCTCGCAGACGATCGCCAGCTCGGTGAGTCCGCCTCCGCCTCCGCCGTACTCGAGCGGGACGTTGACGCCGATGAAGCCCTGCTCGCCGAGGGTCGCCCACAGCTCGGTGCAGGGACGGCGCTCGGCGGCCCTGGCCGCGTAGTACTTCGGCCCGAAGTCCCGCGCGATCGCCGCCACGGCAGCGCGCAGGTCCTTGTGCTCGGCGGTCTCAGCGAATTCCACAGTGCGGTCAGAGCCCCAGAAAGTCCCGCTAGTGAAGAAGCATTCACTAGCCACCCTAACGGAAGGATGCCAGGATAACTAGGTGGACACCGTCAGATCGTCGCCGCGGACCCGCGATCCTGACCGCAAGCAGCGGATCACGGCCGCCGCCGCCGCGCTGTGCGCGCGGCGGGGCTTCCACGCGATTTCGATGGCCGACATCGGTGCCGAGGCTGGCATCGTCGGCTCCGGCATCTACCGGCACTTTGACAGCAAGACCGCGATCCTGGTGGCGATGCTCGACCAGGTCATGGACCGCCTTGCTGACAGCGCCGCGGCGATCCTGGCAGCGGGCGGCAGCCCGGCCGTCACGCTGTCGGCACTCATCAGGGATCACATCGTTGCGGCTATCGAGGACCGGGACGTGCTCGCGGTCTATCACATGGAGGCGCATACGCTGCCGGAGGACGACCGCCGCCGACTTCGGCGCAGCCAGCGGCATTACATCGAGGACTGGGTGCACGTGCTGGCGCCGCTGCGGCCTGACCTGGCCGACGGTGAGCTCCGCCTGGCGGTGCACGCCGCGATCGGAGCGATTCAGTCGACGCTGTTCTTCCGCAGCGGGCTGGCCGATGAACGGCAGGCCGCGTTGCTGGAAGGTATGGCGCACGGCTGCCTCGGAACGTCGCCGGCTGCCTCGGAACAGTGAATGTCGAGTTACTAGCGCCGATGACAAATGACAACGGGACCGGCCCCGAAGGACCGGCCCCGAAGCGTCAGGACGTGCTGGCTTCTAGCCAGCGTTACCAGTAGTGCCGGCGCCCGCCGACGCCGCGCCCGATTGCGCCGAAGAGCGCAAGGATGAGACCGACGATGAGAACGATGATGCCGATCGTCCACAGGATCGCGATCTTCACCACGAACCCGATGACCAGCAGGATGAGCCCGAGGATAATCATTCTTAGCTCCTGGCTTGTGTAATAGTGGCCGTCAACTACCTGGCCAGGCGGCGGTCAAACACCGCGGGCACGATAATTTCTGCGGCGCCTGGCGCCGCTAGTACGACCGGGGCAGTCCGAGTACATGCTCGGCCAGGTAATTGAGCACCATCTCCTGCGGCAGCGGCGCGATCCGCATCAGCCGCGCTTCCCGCCAGTACCGCTCGACGTGGTACTCGCTCGCATAGCCGAACCCGCCGTGCGTCTGCACCGCGGCGTCGGCAGCCTGGAAGCCGGCGTCCGCCGCGAGGAATTTGGCGATGTTGGCCTGCTCGCCGCAGGGAAGACCGTTGTCGATCCGCCAGGATGCCTCGCGGGTGGCCAGCGCGGCTGCGCCAAGCCGGGCGTGCGCTTCGGCCAGCGGGAACGCGATGCCCTGATTGGCGCCGATCGGACGGCCGAAGACCACGCGGCTGCTGGCGTAGCTGACGGCGCGACGAAGGGCTGCCCTGCCGGTGCCGAGCGCCTCGGACGCGACCAGCACGCGCTCGGCGTTCAGCCCGTCGAGCAGGTAGCGGAAGCCCTGCCCTTCCTCGCCCACCCGGTCAGCGGCATCGACGTAGAGTCCGTCGTAGCTGACCTCGCAGGAGGCGACCGCATTCCGGCCGAGCTTGGGGATGGCCCGGATGCCGACCGCAGGGTCCTTCAGGCTGGCCACGAACAGCGTGAGCCCGTCCGTCCGCCGGGCGCACTCCTCGGCGGGCGTGGTACGCGTGAGCAGCAGGACCCGGTCCGACTCAAGTGCCTTCGACGTCCAGACCTTGCGCCCGGTGACCCGGTAGCCGTCTCCGTCCCTGACCGCCCTGGTGCTGATCGCCGTGGTGTCGGTGCCAGCGTCCGGCTCGGTCACGCCGAACGCGACGTGCAGCCTGCCGCTGGCGACGTCCGGGAGGTAGCGGCGCTTTAGCTCCTCGCTGCCGTGCCTGACGACCGGATGCATGCCGAAGATCGACAGGTGGATGGCGCTCGCGCCGTTCATGCACGCGCCGGACGCGGCGACCTCTTCCAGGATGATCGATGCCTCGGTGATCCCGGCCCCGCCGCCGCCGTACTCCTCGGGAATCGCGATGCCGATCCAGCCGCCGCTGGCCATGGCCTTGTAAAACTCCCACGGGAACGTGTGCGTCGCATCCGCCTCGGCCCAGTAGTCGTCGGGGAAGCTCGCGCAGACGTCCCTGATCGCCGCCCGGATCGCCTGATGGTCGCTCGACTCGTTGAATTCCACGCGCTCGTCCCTCCGTGTGCACCTGCTATCGCTATAGCAGTAGCAGGCGCACACGGACGGCCACTAGCCCCGGTCAAAGGTCACCGCCGGCAAGGGTCTGGCCGGATCGCCGGGATACGGCGGGATCGGCGGTTCGGCCGTATAGTCACGGCACGGCCGTCCTGGCCGGTCGCGGTTCCCGATTGAGCGTGCTCGCTCTCGGCTGCCGCTGCTCTTTCACTCCCCCGGCACTGGCCACGGTTACCGCGGCCCGGCGGGCTGGAGTTAGTCCCGTTACCTCGTTCCCGGTCTTAAGGGAGGTTGTGATGTTGCACGGCAAGAACCGGCCGCGCTGGAACGCGCTGCCGCCGCAGGTCCGCGATCAGATCGAGCAGCTGGCCGGCGGCCGGGTGCTGGCGGCCGAGAACTGCGAGGGCGGCTTTTCCGCCGGCTTCGCGTCGCGGCTGACCCTGACGGGCGGCCGCCGCTTGTTCGCGAAGGCGATGGACGGCGCCGCGTGGCCGCTGCAGGCTGGCTGGTGCCGGGATGAGGCGCGGGTGTCGGCGGGCCTGCCTGCCGGGATCCCCGCGCCGCGGCTGCGCGGCTGGAGTGACGACGGACAGTGGGTCGCCCTCGTCTTCGAGTGCATCGAGGGCTGCGAGCCGGCCCGGCCGTGGCGGCCGGACGAGCTCGGCCGGGCCGCGGCTGCCGTGAGCGCGATGTCGCTGGCGCTCACTCCGTCGCCGGTCCTGGTGCCGGCTGAGCAGCCGCGGATCGGCGGCTGGGCTGAGCTGGCGGCCGACCGGGCGGCGCTAGGCAGGCTGACGGGCGTCTCGGTGCCGGCTGCGGGGCACCTGGCCGAGCTCGTCGCGCTTGAGCGAGCCGGGCTGGCTGCCGCGCACGGCACCTCGCTGGTCCATTTCGACGTACTGCCGCACAACATCTTGTGCGCCGGGCATCAGGTCTGGTTCGTGGACTGGCCGCACGCGCGGCTGGGAGCGCCCTTCATCGACCTGCTGATGCTGCTCGGAAGCGCGGGCTCGGACGGCATCGACCTGGACGATCTGCTGGCTGCGCAGCCAGTCGCAGCCGGACTTGACCGCGGAACGATTGATGCGGTGCTGGCCGCGCTGGCGGGTTTCTATCTGGCCGGGGCGCTGGCCGAGACGCCGGCTGCGTTCCGGCCGATCGCCGCGGCCAAGCTGGAGCTTGGCCGCGGCGCTCTTAGCTGGCTGCAGCGCCGGCTCGGGTGGCGGGCCTGATTACCAGTACTGGGTCGTCGCCCCGGAGCTGTTGTACACGCTGCCCGTGCCCTCCGGCTGCTCGAACACCGACTGGATGGCGACCCGGCCGGGGCCCTGCAGGGTCAGCCAGATCGACTTGGCCTGCCAGCGGGCCGAGCTGAACCAGTAATTGCCGTGCGGGTACTCGAAGTGCAGGAACATCCGGACACTGCGGTCCTTCCAGATGAGCCCGCCGGGCTGGACCAGGATGCGCTCACCCTCCCGCAGGTCGCGGATGAAGGTGTTGCCTGGCGCGTGCAGCAGCAGCAGGCCGGGACCGCCCTGGGCGCTGAACCGGTCCATCGTCTGGCCCAGCGGGTAGTGGTACTCCTGGTCGTCGCCGTTCCTGGTGGTGTACCAGACACCGGAGTTCTCCCAGTGGTAGCCCACGTTGCCGGTCGCGGTCAGGAAGCGGTGCTCGACCACATCCACCGCGTGATTCGCGGGCAGCGGCACCGCCAGCGTCTCCCCCGGCGCGTCCGCCGAGATGGCGATATGACCGGGGCCGCTGGCCGTCATCATGAGCAGCGGCATCCCGGCCAGGACACGATTCCAGCCGCCCGCCATCTTCATCATGTCGAGCCTGACGCTCGGCTCAGAGTGCAGCAGCACGTGATGGGAGAAGTAGATCGAGTCCTCGGGATCCAGCTTCATCTCGGCGACGGGGACGTACTTGCCGCTGATCTGGCAGGTCGACCGGTTGAACCGGATCCTGGCCATGTCCCGGATGGGCGGCTGCTCGGCCCAGCCCGACTTCGTGACGCGCGCCCGGACGTCGGTCGGCGCGCCGCAGTGCGGGCAGGTCGTGCCGCCGCCGTCGCTCGGGATGCGGCAGTAGGGGCAGGTATAGGTCGGCGTCGACATATCCGCCGCCTACTCGGATCCGTGGTGCACGTACATGGACTGGACGCCGACCCGGCCCGGTCCGGTCATCTCAGCCAGGTACATGCTGTGGCTGCCCATCATGCCGGTCTTGAACTTCTGCTGGACCGTGTTCATCTGCACCGACGAGTCCTTGTAGAGGAACCCGCCTGGCTCAACCAGGATCTTCTCGCCCGGCTGGAGCGTCTTCTGGAACACGTTGCCGTAGCCGTGCAGCAGCAGGAGGCCAGGGTCGCCAGCCGTCACGAAGCGATCCATATACATGCCGCTGCCGCCGTGCATGACGTTGGCAAGGCCCTTGATGCGGACGAACGAGTAGTTCAGCGAGTGCGTGCCGGCCAGGAACGCGTGCTCGCGCACGTCGATCTCGTGCGACGGGTGGATCGGGAGGACCACGACCTCGCCCGTGGCGTCCTTGGACAGCGCGATCCGGCCAGGCCCGTGAGCGACGCTGAGGATGTGCGGCATGCCGCCGATCATCCGGCGGGCGCCACCGGGGGTGTTCAGTGCGGACAGCGGGACGCCCGGCTCCTTCCACAGCATGACGTGATGCTCGAAGAACACCGAGTCACCCTGAGACAGCGCCAGCTCGGCGACGGGGACGATCTCGCCCTCGATCTGGCAGGTGGAGTTGGAGAAACGGAACTCCGTCATGTCCCGAAGCCGCGGAGCCTCGGCCCAGCCGGAGTCCGAGACCATGTTCTTCTTGTCGAGCGGGGCACCGCAGGTGCTGCAACTGGTCCGCTCCGGCTCGTTCTGAGCCTTGCACCACTGACATTCGATCCTGTCCATCCGGGCAGGCCTTTCTGCTCGAGGGCTTTAACACCACCGGTCCTGCGCGGGGTCAGCGCAGCACCATCGAAAACAGCGGGGAGAGTCGACCGGGCGCGAGAGCCACGGGAACGTCCAGCGCCCCCGGCGTCTCCGCAGTACCCGGATGTTCGGACACAGCGGCTGATACAGGCTGTGATCGTAGCGGAAGGCGGCTGGGCCCCTCCGGCTTATGCCGCCGGCGGTGCCGTCGGGGTGCCGCACTCCGCGCAGAACTTCGCCGTGGCGCTCAGGCTGGCATTGCAGTTCGTGCAGTGCTTCTGAGTCGGGGTGCCGCATTCCGGGCAGAACTTCGCGCCGACCTGGACCGGGCTCTGACAGTTTGCGCAGGCCATCGTGGGCGCGGCCGCTGGTGCTGCCTGCTGCTGGGGCGGGGCCTGCTGCTCTGGCGGGGCCTGAGGCGGGGCCGCCTGCTGGGGCGCCTCCGGCGGGGCGGCCTGCTGGGCGCCGGCAGCCGCCTGAGCGGCATAGCCCTGACCGCCACCGGCGAATCCGGCAGGCCGGCGGCGGACTGTACGGTGCCTGGCCTGGCGCCTGCATCATGTTGCCGGCCATGCCAACGCCCATGCCCATGAACATCGGCGAGACCGCGCCGCCGCCCTGGGCCATGCCCTCGCCGGCTCCCTGCAGCGCCTCAGCCTGCGCTGCCTGCAGGAATCCGCCGGCCAGCCGGCTGTAGGCAGTGTCGCCGGCCAGCTTCTTCAGGCGCTTGTTGTCGTCGTCGTCGAGGTTGACGTCAACGTTGCCGAGCCGGGTGAGGCTGATGCCGTAGTCGCCCAGCTCGTTGTTAGCAGCCTGCAGCGACTGCGCCTCGATCTCGGGGCTGTGCATCGACAGGCCCAGGATCGGCCAGGCGCCGGACATCAGCTGGGTGGTCACCGTGGTGCGGGTGACCTTGAGCAGCTGCTGGGTAACCCAGGCGGTTACGGCCTGGTTGTTCGTGACGTCGACGGTGCCGACCAGGTTCAGGATCAGCTTGGTCGGGTCGTTGACCCGCAGCGAGTACTCACCGAACGTGCGCAGCGTGACGATCAGGCCGGTCTGCGGGTCCTGAACCTCGTCCAGGCGGCCGCCGAACCGGTTGTTGGGGAACTCGCGCGTACCGACGAAGTAGATCTCGGCTTTGAAGGCGTTCCCCCCGGAGGCCCAGTCCACGAACATGCCGAGGAAGGGGAGCTCCTTGGCGTCCAGCGTGTGCTGGCCAGGCGGCAGAATGCCCATGATCTGGCCCTGGCTGGTGAAGACGGCTACCGCGTCCGGCTCGACGATGGCCCTGGAGAACTTGCGGATGTTCTGGTCGGGCCACTTGAAGACGATCTGGCCCTTGGACGCGTCGGGTGCTGCGATGAACTCGCGGCGAGCCTCATTCAGAAGTCCCATCGGTGCTACTCCCCTGTTACCCGGAAATGTGACGCTCGCTGCCGCCCTGGTCACGCCTAACGGGATCATACTTCGGGGACTGCCAAATCAGGCTAGATCTGACGCCTCACCAGCTGCCTGGGGACGCTGATGCTGTTGGGGTCAGGGTCTGCCCCTCGCCGGGCTGCCCGGCGGGCAGCTATCTGCGCGTCCGAGCTCTGGCGCCGCTTGCTGCCGCCTGCTGCGGCTCGGCCGGCGCTATCCACAGGCTGCCTGGTTGGCGCGGAATTGTCAGTGCCGGGCGGTATTATCGAATATGTGATCGAGTGAGGGAACGGGCTGTTGTCCGGTGGCGGAGGGAGGCCGGCGGTGAGCGATCCTGGCTGGGACATTCCCGGAGTTGACCGCGCGGGCGCCGGGGCCGCGGCGGGTGCCTCCGCTGACGGCGCGGCTTCCGCTGACGGCGCGGCTTCCGCTGCCGGCTCCCGGGCTGCTGCAGGTAGCTCCGCGGAGTCCGCTGCTCACGGCGGGAAGCGGCCGCGGAAGGCGCGGCGGCTGGCTAGCGTGTCGGCGCTGGGCGGCCCGTCGGCGGGTGCGTTCGCGCGGACTGCCAGCGCCGGCCGCTGGCCCGGCGATGCACCCCGGAGCGGCTCATCCGGCTCCGCCGCCCCCGACGCCACGGCCCCTGACTCCGCCTGCCCTGACTCCGCCTCCCCTGACTCCACCTCCCCTGAGTTCACCTCGTCGGAGTCCGCGTCCGCGTCGTCTGCGCCTGGCTCGTCGTCGTCGTCTTCTTCCGGCTCCTCCGGCTCCACAGCCACCGCTACGCCGGGGGATGCGGCGCAGGCGCTTGCGTCCTTGTCGGCGGCGCTGGAGTTCCTGGCTGGCGCGGATCCTACGGAGTGGCCGGCCGGGTTGCAGGCTGATTGCCTGCGGGCGCTGGCGGTGGCGGAGTCGCGGGCGACGGCGGTGCATGCGCGGGTGCTGGCCGCGTTCTGCGTGCCGGGCGGCGGCCTGAACGGCGACGGGCACCGGTCGGCGCGGGTGTGGCTGTCGTGGCAGACCCAGTCCACGGCCCGGTCCGCCGCCGGCAAGGTCGGGTGGAAGAACCGGCTGGCCGGCCACCCGGTGCTGGCCGCGGCGCTGGCCGCCGGGACGATCTCGGTGTCGTGGGCGGCCCAGTTCGCCGCCTGGACCGACGACCTCCCCTGCGACGTGCGGGACCAGGCTGACGCGGACTTCCTGACCGGCGCCGGGCGGGGCGCGGACCTGGGCACCCTCGCTCAGCTGGCCGAGGACCTGCGGCGGCGGCACGCCGGCCCCGGCGACGACGGCGAGAAGGAGTTCGCCGACCGGGCGGTCCGGCTCGCGCAGACGTTCGGCGGCGCCGGGCGGCTGGAAGGCGACCTGACCGGCCGGTGCGCCGCGGCGGTGTCGGCGGTCCTGGACTCGCTGGGCGGGCCGGGCGGGCCGGAGGACACCCGCACCCTGGTCCAGCGGCGGCACGACGCGCTGGAGGAAGCGTGCACCCGGCTGATCGCCGCCGGGATGCTGCCGCAGCGGGCCGGGCAGCCGGTCCGCCTCGAACTCGACATCACCCTGAAAGACCTGGCCGAGAACACCGGCGGGCTGGGCTGCGACGCGCTGATCCAGCCCGTCATCACCGGCCACGCCAGCTATGAGCGGCTGGAGCAGCTGCTCACCGACGACGACTTCCGCGCCCGGCTCGCCGCCCGCTGCGCCGGGACCGAGAACGACGCCCGGTACGGCATCCTGCTCGAACTGGTCACCGCGGTGCTGTCCGGCCCGCACGGCCACGCCGCCGCGCTGCGCCGCAACCTGGCCGGCGGCCCCGCGGTGCCGGTGTCAGCCTGCCGCTGGACATCCCCGGCGTGTTCGACACCATCCCCGTGCATCTGCGCCGCGCGGTCCGCAAGCGGGACCGGCACTGCCGGTTCCCGGGCTGCGACCAGCCCGTCGCCGCCTGCGACGTCCACCACCTCATCCACCGCAAAGACGGCGGCCGGCACGCCCTCACCAACCTGCTGCTCATGTGCCGGTTCCACCACCTCATCGCCATCCACCGCTGGGGCTGGAGGATCACCCTGCACCCCGACGGCACCACCACCGCCGTCAGCCCCGACGGGGCCAAGACCCTGCACAGCCACGCACCCCCCACCCGCGCTGCCTGACAGATCGCAGGCGTGATCAGGTCTGCTGTCTGCGGTCCAAGCATGGGCCGAAACACCGGCGCGGCCGAAGTCCGGTCCCAGCCATGCGATCGATCGGCAGGACAGGGTCGGTTCGACCGGTTAAGAGTCGGCGAGCCACGAGCTGAAGCGCTGCACAACCTCGGCTAGGCGGAATCACGGAAAGTCTGGGTCCGAACGACGGGCAGGATCGACGGGACTCATGATGCCTACAGCGTTGCCGTCCGGATCCTCGACGATGGCGTAGCGGGCCCCCCAGAGGGCGTCATACGGTTGCTGCTGCCCTCGGTAGCCAGCTTCGGTCAGGTCGGAGTAGATGGCATCGACCCGTTCTCTGCTGGCGACCTTAAAGCCGACCACCACGCTAGTGCCGGTCTTCCATCCTTTGTCCCAGTGCTGAGCGAACTCGGTGCTGTCGAAGTCGAGATCGGCACCGCCCGAACCCTCGGCCGATCGATGGTGGGCCTGGAAGGCGTCATCTGTGTCCGGGATTGTCAGTCCTAGCCGACCATAGAACGCCACGGTGGCTTCCATGTCTGAGACGACGAGGTTGACTTGGTCAAGAATAGGCGGGTCTGTCATGTCGGCGTGCTCTCCCATCCGGCCAGGCGGCGTGCCGGCCCCGTCCAGTACAGCCGTGATACGGCGGACGGTCCATCCCGGAGCCGCATAACCTCAACCAGGGCGACCAGCCAGCCAGCAAGCTCAGCTAGTACCCCATCGCACGCATGCCATCTGACCTCCTACCACTAGCGTGGCGAGTTTCCTTCGATCAGACGTCGTCTGGACGTCCCCGACGCCTGCCAGCCTGGCGGAGCATCGCGTCCTGTTCGGGGACGGGCAGGAGTTCCCGTACCTCTGGGTTCATCCGGAGGCACCATAGAGGCGTGGCCATAGATCTGGCCTGAACCAGGCAAGCTGACAAGCCGGCACCCAGGCACCCGGGCAGAGCGAGGCTGGTTCCGATTCGTGAGAAGAGATCTGAGGTTCTGGCTCCTCAGAAGGCTGTGGCGGCGGCATAAGGCGAAGGCTGCCGAGCGCAGCGAATTTCGCGATCAGGCCCATTCGCGGGGACACGCGATGGACGATGCACAGCGCATGACCAACCAGGAAAGGACGAGCCAATGGCTGCGGTGAGAGCATCACGGACGTGAACACGCAGGCTCCCCAAGCCTGGGATGGCTCGGTCATCCGCCGTGTAGCAAGGAGCCGGAGCTTGTCGGCGTCCTCAGTTCCAGGCCGCGCGGTGAACGCCACTACCCGCAGGTCACTGCCCGCCACGGTGGGCACGTCGCAGTCCACGGTGATCGGCCCTAGGTCGTTCCCTGGTAAGCAGGAAGCCGCGAGCCGCAGCTGCCGCGACCAGCGAACATCAGCCGGGAGCAATCGATGAGCGAGCCAGCCGGGCCAGCCGAGCCAGGCGATGAGGTCCAGGTCCTGTCCGGAGTCGCACCAGGCGGCCTGAGCTGGGTCGTGGTCTGCGAGAACGGCAAGAATGACGACCTGTACACGTTCCTGCGCGTCTATTCCGGGAACGAGCTGCTTGTCGCGGGCTCGGGCTTCGGCGGCCCGAAGCTACCTCCGGGGCAGATCATGCACGAGTGGCGCGGCCGCACTGATGACCTGCCCTATTTCGTGATGGCCCGGACGAGATCCGACGTCGAGCGGGTAGTTGCGATCACCGACCTCGGCGCTGAGGTGGAGCTCACGTTGTCCGAGCCCGTCGAGCGGTACGGCCTGCGGTTCGCCGCCGCGGGCCTGCCTGCAGGACACGTGCCGATGCAGCTGCGGGCCGAGGCTGGCGGCACCGTGCTGGAAACACTGCCGCAGCCGATACGGCCGTTCCGGCCCCGGTAGGCGCCTGCTACCAGAGGCCGAGCAGCGAACCGAGGACGCGCGCGGCCTGTCCGCCCTGGTCAGCGGCGATCTGCAGAGCGGCCGGAACGTCGAGGTCGTGCGCCAGGGCAGCTCGCACTGCGCTCACGGCGTGCTCGGTCGACGGCAGGTCAGGCCGTCCGGCAGCCACCTGGAGTGCCTCCAGCCGCTCGGCTGCCGCGGCGAGGCCAGCCGGCTCGTAGTCCCAGGAGGCCGCCCACGGCCGGTCCAGGATCAGCAGCCGGATCGCTGCCGCCGGGTAGTCCTTCAGCAGGTCGCCGACCAGGACGAGGTTGCCCGTGGACTTCGCCATCTTGGCGCCGCCGACGGTCACCACGCCGACATTGAGCCGCGCGCGGGTGAACGGGGTGACACCGGTGAAGTGCTCAGCCAGCGCCGCCTGGTACGCGTGATGCGGGAACCGCAGGTCCGCTCCCCCGGCGTGCACGTCGATGGCCGGGCCGAACGCGTGCAGGGCCATCGCGGCGCACTCGGCGTGCCAGCCGGGGCGGCCCGGTCCCCACGGGCTCGGCCAGGCGACTTCCTCCCGGCCCGGTGCCGCCGAGTGCCAGATGGCGATATCGAACGGGTCGTCCTTCCGCGGGTCATCGGGTCGGTCGCCGAACTCAGCCGAGAGCCGCAGCGCCTCGTCGCGGCCGATCCCGGCCTCGCGCTGATAGGACTCGGCCGTTGCGGCGCCGGAGAAGAACACCGACCCGTCACGCTCGTAGGCGGCGCCGCGGCCAAGTAGGCCGGCCGTCAGGGCGACTACCTGCCCGATGAACGCGTGCGCGCGCGGCTGCAGGGCCGGCTCCGCGACGCCCAGGGCGGCCATGTCCTGGTCGAAGTAGAACTGCTGAATTGCGGCGAACCGGTCGTAGGGCGAGCCTGCCCTGGCCGCCGCGGCGAGCAGCACGTCGTCGACGTCCGTGACGTTACGGCAGGTGATGACGTCGGTACCGGCGGTCTCCAGGACCCTGGCCAGGGTGTCGACCCAGACGAATGTCGCGGCGTGGCCGAGGTGGGTAACGTCATAGGGAGTGATACCGCAGGCATATACGCGAGCCCGGCCGGGAAGCGGAAGCGAAGATCCGCCCAGGGTGAACACCGGCACGTCGTGGAGCCGGGCGGCTGGCGTCAGATCTGTCACCTCGCCGACAATACCCAGCCATGTCGTGCCTGGTGAGGCTGGGCGGTCCGTCCGGCTAGCAAGGCCTCTGGTGACGGTCAGCCACTCGCAGCCGGCGCTCTGCCGCGAGCGCAGGCCGGTCAGCGCCCGCAAGCCTCGAATTCAGGGCAGATAGCCAGCCTGCGCATGGCATAACCGGCGGCATACTGGCCATAACAGGTCTTCAGGCGAACAGCCGCGGAGGTGAGACGTGGGCATCGGTGGTGCGCTGGCAGAAGCGCGCAGTGAGGCCGGACTGACCGTCACTCAGGTGAGCGAGCGCACCCGAATTCGGGAAACGATCATTCGTGGAATCGAGCACGACGATTACTCAGCGTGCGGTGGTGACTACTACGCACGCGGTCATATCCGGGCGATCGCGCGGGTCGTCGGTACTGACCCGGTTCCGCTGATCGAGGAGTACGACGCTGCGCATCAGCCGCCGCCGGAGCTGCCCGACCAGTCGGAGGCCCCGCCCGTACGGCGCCTGTCAGGCTGGCACTGGCTCGGCGGCTCGGGTCATAGCGACAGCGGTGTCAACGGCCACGACGGTGTGAGCAGCAACGACGGTGTGAGCAGCAACGACGGCGTCAGTAGCCACAGCAACGGCCATGACCATAGCGGGAACGGGGCCGCCTTCGGCCAGTCTGCCCGCAACGGCCGCGGCCCGCACGGGACCGGTTCGGCAGAGACTGGTTCGGCAGGGACCAGTTCAGCAGAGACTGGTTCGGCAGGGACCGGTTGGACCCAGGCAAATTCGGCACAGACAAGGCCGATCGCGGGCCGCCCGGTCGACCACAGTGGTTCTGACGACGCGGGTTTTGGCAGCACGGACCACACGGCTCTGGACCACACCGCTCTGGGCGACACGGGTGCGGATGAGTGGCCTTACCCGGCTGGCAATGGCGTCTCGGGTGAACGGCCGCGACCCGCCCTGGACGCGAACGCGGAGACCGACCCAGACCTTTACGACCCGCGCACGGTCCGATTCGGTAGCCGCCCCCGCGCCGCCAGGCCGGAGGCGCGGGCAGTGATCGCCGGCGCGCTGGAGTCGGGAGCGCGATGGGCGGACGCCGCCAGGACGCGCTTCTCCCGGCCACCCGAGCCGGAGGGCGGCGGTGTTCCAGGCGGCATCACTGCAGCCGAGGCCTTCCGCCCGGCGATGCCGCTGCAGCCGAGGCGCACGCTGTCGGGCCGCTTCTGGGCGGTGGCGCTGATTGTCGCGGTCGCGATCGCCCTGCTGATCTATTTCCTGGTGTCCGGCGGATCGCCTCCTCCGGCGCGGCACCCTGCGGGTAGTCATCACTCCGCGGGGGCGGCGGCCAGCCACCGGTCCGCCACCCCGCCACGGTCGTCAGCTTCCTCGTCCGCCCCGCCATCGTCCGCACCGCCGTCGACGGCGGCCGCGACGCTCAGCCCGGTGAGCGTTGCTGCGTTCGGCCCCGGCGGCACCGCTCAGGGCGACAACCCGACGCAGGCGTCGCTCGCCATCGACGGCCGCTCCGGTAGCGGATGGCACACCGACTGGTACTCATCGCCGAACCTGTCCGGAATGCAGTCAGGAACCGGGCTCATCCTGGACATGGGCCAGAGTGTCCGCGTGACCAGCGCCACCCTCCTGCTGGGCGCGGCCGCAGGCGGCACAGTGCAGCTGCGGGCCGGGAACGCGCCCGCCCTCGCCGACTTGCCCGTCGTGGCGCAGGCGCAGAACCCCGGCAGGACCCTGACGATGTCGGTCAGCTCGCCAGTGACCGCTCGCTACCTGCTGGTCTGGTTCACTTCGCTGCCGCCCGACAATTCCGGGACCTACCAGGCGAACGTCTACAACGTGCGGTTGTCGGGCACGTCCTAGCCGGCTGCGATAGCGGCGATCTGAGCCGCGAGTGAGTCTGCGGGACTGGGCTGGCCAGCACTGAACCGGTTGTCCACCGCGACGTGCGGCGCGGCCGGGGCTGCGTCGAGGCGCATGCTCGCGGCGAACGCCCCGAAGTCAGCAAGCTTCCCGCTGTCGCGCGGGAGTCCACGGTCCACGAGCCGGCGCCGCAGCGTATCGGCGTCGGATCTGACCCAGACCAGCCGCACAGGCTCGCCACCCAGGTCGGCGACCCACGATGCCCATCGCGCGGTGTCGTGAATCTGCGCCGTGAAGGGCCCGGACAGCAGGACGGGACAGCCCCCCGCTCTGATCTCCCGCGCGGTCGCTGCCATTCCGCGGTACTCGTGCACCTTGATGTGCTCGTCGTACCAGGCACCCTCGCGCTCACCAGCCGGCCTGGCCGCAGCCAGCGTCGCGGCGACAAACGAGCCGTACATAGTGTCCTTGTCCAGCAGCGCCGGTACCGGATGCAGCGCGGCGAGCAGCAGCCGCGCGACGGTCGTCTTGCCTGAGGCGGGTGGGCCGGCCACCACCCAGGCGAGCGGATCGGTCACGCGGTGACAGTACCCGCAGGCGCAGCAGCAGTCCGTACGCTGGCAGCAAATGCCGACTCTCGGAACCACGAGCGCTGCGACTGGCGTGATCAGCATGGTGCTGCTGAGCGCCGTGGTCGTGCTCGGCATCCTGCTGGACCGGCGGGTGCGCCTGCCGGGGCTGCCGCGCTTCGCCGGGCTCAGCCTGCACCGGTACTGCTCGCTGCTGACCGTCGTCTTTCTGGGCCTGCACATCGCCGGGGCCGTCGCCGGGCAGTACGCCCGCATCGGCCTGGCTGCGGTCGTCGTGCCGTTCGCCTCGCCGTATGCGCGCGGCTGGCTGGCTCTCGGCGCGATCGCGACCGACCTGATCGTGGCGATCGTCCTCACCAGCCTGCTGCGGCGGCACCTCAGCTACCGGACCTGGCGGACGGTGCACTGGGCTGCCTACGCCTGCTGGCCGGTCGCGCTTGCGCACAGCTTCGGTACCGGCGGCGGCATGCGCTCCGGCCGGCTGCTTGACCTGGGGATCGCCTGTGCGGCACTGGTGCTGGCCGCGGCGGGCTGGCGGCTGGCGAGCGCGTTCCGGTCGGGGACGCCGGGCCCGCCCGTGCCGTCCGGCATCGTGCGGTCACCGCTCGCGCGTGTGCGCCCTGGCGACACGTCACTGCGCCTGCGCGTCGACCCGATCGCCTGCACCGGGCACGGGCTGTGCGCTGAGCTGCTGCCTGAGCTTGTCGCCCTGGACCAGTGGGGGTATCCGGTTCTCGCTGACAAGGCCGTGCCTGTCAGCCTGGCCGGCCGGGCTCGCCGCACTGTCACCGACTGCCCGGCTCTCGCGCTCAGGCTGACGCCGGTGACTGCACATTCGGTCAGCCGCGCACCCGCCGACTCGCGCCATACTGGGAGCCGAAGAGGCGTTCCGCTGGGAGGCACCATGGACGACCGGAGAGAACCGGCTTACCGCCTGCGGCAGCCCAGCGGCCAGAAGTGGCGATCAATCAGATTTCACGGCGGTTCGTACCGCATACCCCTGCCACCAGGGCCGCGGCCCCCGGATCTGAGCAAGGCCGAGCGCGAGGAGGAAGCGCGCGCCGCAGCACGGGCAGCTCCGGAGGCGAAGCTCGTAGCCGAGGGCCTCAGCGTCGGGGTGATCGTCATGGGCGTAGTCCTCGCGGCGGTCGTCGTCATATCGGTGCTGGTACTGATCAGCCACCACTAGCCCTGGTACAGCATTCAGCCCGACGAGTCCGCTCAGGTGACGGGAGTCGTGGTGCCGTCGATGGTCAGGTACCAGTAGCCACCAGCGAGATTGAGCGCCGAGATCGTCAGGAAGAAAGCCGCCCAGTCGTCGGCGTCGTACGCGAGGCACACCAGGCCTGCGGCGGCCTGGAGACTGCCGCCGGCAATATGCCCGACGCCGAAACCGCGGAGGTGGCGGTAGACAACGGGGGCGATAAGACGCCGCAGCCCGGAGCGCGGAGGCAGCCGGCCAGGAGCGGCGTTGTCGCTTGGCTTGCTCATGGCTACCACCATAAGAGGCGAGCACGGGCCGAGTGCCTACTGAGGATGGCCGGCGCCTAACTCTGTTGCCGCGGCAGCCGGCTCTGAGACAGTTCAGCAATGAGCTCGAGCGCGCATGATCACCCGAAGCTCGGCCCGCCGCAGCTGATCGAAGTGGCCGACCGCGTCTTTGGTTACATCCAGCCGGACGGGACCTGGTACATCAACAACACCGGGTTCATCGTCGGCGACCGGTCGGTGATCAGCATCGACGCTTGCTCGACGGAACGCCGAACGCGCGCCTACCTGGACCGGATCGCGAGCGTCACCCCGGCACCGGTCACGACGCTGGTCAACACCCACCACCACGGCGACCACACCTACGGCAACTGCGTCTTCGGTGACATCACGATCATCGGCCAGGAGCGCTGCCGGGCTGAGATCATCGCCACCGGGCTGCTCGGCAACACCGGCATCTGGGAGCCAGTCGACTGGGGCGAGCTCACTCTCGCGCCGCCGACCGTGACCTTCACCGACCGGCTCCGGCTCTGGTCCGGTGACCTGCCGGTCGACCTCAGGTACGTCGGCCAGCCCGCGCACACCAGCAACGACACCCTGGTCTGGCTGCCTGAGCAGAGGGTCCTGTTCTGCGGGGACCTGCTGTTCAACGGCGGCACGCCGTTCCTGCTGATGGGCTCGGTGACCGGTGCCATCGAGGTGCTGACCACCGTGGTCGCGCCGATCCCCGCTGCCGCGATCGTGCCCGGGCACGGCGCAGTCTGCGGGCCGGACCTGATCGGCACCGTCGTCGGCTACCTGCGGTTCGTGCTCGAGATCGCCCGGCGGGGCCTGGCCGCCGGGGTACCGCCGCTGGACGCAGCGCGGGACACCGACCTGGGCGAGTATGCGGGCTGGCTGGACAGCGAGCGGATCGTCGGCAACCTGCACCGCGCCTACTGGGACCTGGATCCGTCCCGCGGCAAGCCGGACCTGTTCGCGGCGCTGAGCGACATGGTCGCCTACAACGGCGGCCGGCCGCTTTCCTGCCGCGCCTGAGACCGGCGTTACGATTCCGGCTATGCGGTACGCGATCTCGATCCCCCAGTTCTATGCCGATGGCGAGTTCGATCCGGCGGCATTCCGTGCCTACTGCAGCCGGGTCGAGGAGCTGGGCTATGCCAGCGGCTGGACGCAGGAATCAGTCCTGAGCTCCGGACCGCAGCTCGGCCCGATCGAGACGATGGCTTATGCCGCCGCCTGCACGCAGCGCCTGCGACTCGGCTGCGTGGTGTTCGTCTCGACGCTGCACAGCCCAGTGCACCTGGCGAAGAGCATGGCAAGCCTCGACCAGCTCAGCGGCGGCCGGATCGACGTCGGTGTCGGCACTGGCGGCAAGCAGCGGCCGTTCGCGGCGTTCGGCATGACCGGCGACCGGTACGTCGCCAGGTTCACCGAGGGCGTGAACGTGATGAAGGCGCTCTGGACGCAGGACCGCGTCACTTTTGACGGCGAGTTCTGGCAGCTCAAGGACGCCGCCATGGAGCCGAAGCCGGTCCAGAAGCCGCACCCGCCGCTCTGGTTCGGTGCGAATGGCGAGCCCGCGCTGCGGAGGGCAGTGCGGCTCGGTGACGGCTTCTTCGGCGCCGGGTCGGCACCGACAGCGCGCTTCGCCGAGCAGGTGCAGGTCGTGCGGGCGGCGCTGGCCGAGTCGGGCCGCGACCAGGCGAGCTTCCCGATCGCCAAGCGGCTGTATATCGCCGTCGACGACGACCCCGGCCGCGGCCGGCAGCGCATCAATGACGCACTGGAGCGGATGTACGGGCGGCGGGTGGCGGACATCGAGGCAGCGGCCGTCGCGGGCACGCCCGCGGACTGTGCGGCCGAGGCCGCCGCGGTGGCAGCCGCAGGCGCCGGGCTCCTGCTCTTCACCACCCTGTTCGACCAGGCCGAGCAGGCTGAGCGGATTGCCGCCGAGGTGATCCCGCGCCTTGGCTGAGTTCGCCACCCGGCCACTGGATCCGCAGACGTGGACTGACCTGGAGAGCCTGTTCGGGCTGCCGGGCGGCTCGATCGTGCGCGGCTGCTGGTGCATGTTCTACCGCCGGACGGGTGCCGGACCGCCGCTGCCCGCCGGCCAGACCTGGCAGCAGGCGAACAAGCAGCAGCTGTGTGATCTGGTGGACCGCGGAACGAGGCCGGGGCTGATCGGCTACCTCGACGGCAGCCCTGCGGGCTGGATCAGCCTCGGCCCGCGTGCGGAGTACCTCAAGCTGCGCCGCTCGCCGATCATGAAGCCGGTCGACGACAAGCCGGTCTGGTCCGTCGTCTGCAGCTACGTGGCGAGGCCGTACCGCGGCAAGGGCCTGCAGCACCGGCTTTTGGGCGCCGCGGTCGATTTCGCCCGCGCCAGCGGCGCGACCACGCTCGAGGCGTACCCGATCGACAAGCCGGTCCGCAGCCACGACGACTTCATGTTCTTCGGCTCCCGGAGCCTGTACGAGGATGCCGGGTTCACCGAGGTGGTCCGCCGGTCGCCGACCAGGGTCGTCATGCGGCTGCCACTCAGCTGACCTGGTCCCGAAGCCGTCCCTTGGCGAGCTTCCCGGTCTCGGTGCGCGGCAGGCTGGCCACGAACCGCACCGACCGCGGCGCCTTGAAACCGGCGATCCTTGCCTTCACGAAAGCGATGATCTCCTGCTCAAGCTCAGGCCCGGTCAGTATGCCATCGCGCGGCTGCACGAACGCTGCCACCGACTCCCCCATCTCCGGGTCAGGGACGCCGATCACCGCGACGTCGAAGACGGCCGGATGGAGTGCGAGCACATTCTCGATCTCCTGCGGGTAGATGTTCACTCCGCCGGAGATGATCACGAAGGACTTGCGATCGGTCAGGAACAGGAACCCGTCGTCGTCCAGGTAGCCGATATCGCCGAGCGTGCTCCAGTTCCGGTGGGCCGGATGCTGCGCGTTCCTGGTCTTCTCCGGATCGTTGTGGTACTCGAACGGCACGCCGTCGGCCTCGAAGTACACCAGGCCCACCTGACCCGCGGCCAGCTCGGTGCCGTCGTCGGCGCACACGTGCACCGGTCCGCGCACGGCGCGGCCCACGCTGCCGGGCCTGGTGAGCCACGTCGGGCTGTCGATCACGGTCATGCCGTTGCTCTCGGTTCCGGCGTAGTACTCCGCCAGGACCGGGCCCCACCAGTCGATCATCTTCTGCTTGACCTCGACCGGGCACGGCGCGGCCGCGTGGACGGCTACCTGCAGGCTAGAGATGTCGTAGGCGCTCCGGACCGCCTCGGGCAGCTGCAGCATCCGCACGAACATCGTCGGCACGAACTGCGCGTGCGTGACCCTGTGCTCCTGGATGAGCGCCAGCGCCTGCTCGGCATCGAACCGCCGCATCATCACCACGGTCGCGCCGTATGCCTGCACGGCGCCGCACCAGCGCAGCGGTGCCGCGTGATAGATCGGCGCCGGTGACAGGTACACCGAGTCCTGCGTCACGCCGAAGACGTCGTGCACGTTGCGGACGACCGCGAAGCCGGGCTCGTCGATCTGCCCTGGTGGCAGCGGGAACCGCACTCCCTTCGGCCGGCCGGTGGTGCCCGACGAGTACAGCATCGGCGCGCCGTGCGGCTGGTCGGCGAACGGCACGGCCGACGCGGCGCTCAGCGCGGCGTCGTAGCTGTCAAAGCCGGGCACCTTGCCGCCAAAGGCCAGTCGCAGCCCGACCTGGCCAGTGCCAGCCACCGCAGTCGCCAGCGGCGCGAGCGCGGCCGACACGATCAGCGCCGATGCGCCGGAGTCGGCCAGGATGTAGGACACCTCGGCCGGGCTCAGATGATGGTTGATCGCCGTCAGGTACAGGCCGGACCGCATCACGGCCCAGTACACCTCGAACGCGCGCAGGTCGTTGTCGGTCAGCAGCGCCACGACGTCGCCCCGGCGCAGCCCGGCGTCGTGCAGGACGTGAGCCAGCCGCACCGAGCGCTCTTCCAGCTCGGCGTAGGTCAGCACCTCGCCGTCCGGCGTCCTGGCGGCAACCCGGCCTGGGTCGGCGGCATACGTGCCCGGGTACATGGCCCTCCTGCGTAACCTAGAACGCGGCTACTACTGCCAGTGTCGCGAGGAGGAACGTCGCGATGGCCAGCACGCCGTGACCGAACGGGATCAGTGGCCGCAGGCTGAGCCGCGGCCTTTCCGCCAGATTATGACGCAGCAGGCTGTCCACGAGCTGCTGGCTGAGTTCCTCGTCCGCCAGCGTCCGGTCCAGCTCGTCCGCCGGCAGCACGCCGGGCGGCCGCGGCTGCTCCGGCCGGCCGCCGGGATACGGCGTCCAGATCGTCACGGTGGAGATGCCGAGGCCGATCGCCGGAGCCATGAACGCCAGCGCCAGCCACGACAGCGGGCGCGCACCAGACCCCAGGTAGCACAGCCAGCAGATCAGCCCGGCGAGGTTCAGGCCGGCATGCGCGGCCAGTACCGGCACGGACATGACCTCGGTGCTGGCCGGCTGCCGCGGGTGCGCCCGGCGGGCAGCCAGCGCCGCCCGGGCGCCGCCGCTGGTGAACCAGCCCCGCAGCATCACCGCGCCGAGCGTCTCGGTCAGCAGCCAGCTCACCAGGGCGGCGACGGCGAGCGTCCCCCCGTGGTGCACCGGTCAGGTCCCGCTGCCCGCCGCCATGGCGCGGGAGACAGCCCGCGCGATGGCGACGACGGCCGGCCGGAGTACTGCCGGATCCGTCTGATCGGACCTGGTGACGACCGACAGCGCGGCCGCGACCACCCCGTTCCCGTCGGTGATCGGCGCCGCCACCGATGTCGCGGGTTCGGGCAGCTGGCGGGAGGCCACGGCGACCCCGTCCCGGCGGACGGCCGCAAGCACGGCCCGCAGGTCGCGGCCGGATGGCCAGATGCTCTCGGCCGGCTCCAGGCTGAGATCGCCGGCCAGCACCGCCTCCTGCACCTCCGCCGGGGCGTGGGCGAGCAGGATCAGCCCGACTCCGGTCGAGTGCAGCGGCATCCGGCCTCCGACGCGGTAGAGCACCTGGTGGGCCGCGCGGGCGGAGAGCCGCTCGACGAGGACGGCCTCGTTCCCGTCCCTGACGGCAAGCAGCACATGCTGGCCGGTCGAGTGGTGCAGATCCTCCAGGTAGGGCAGCGCGGTCGCGCGCAGCCCGTGCCCGCGCGGCGCCAGCGAGGCGACCTCAAGCAGGCGCAGGCCGATCACGTACTCGCCGTTCGCGACCCGCTCCAGTGCGCCCCATTCGGCCAGTTTCCTGGCGATTCGCAGCGCCGTCGGCTTCGGCAGGCTGGCTCTGGCACTGAGCGAGGTCAGCGACAGCGAGCGGTGGTCAGGCCCGAAGGCGGCCAGGATCCGGAACGCCCGGTCCAGCACAGGCTCGCCGCTGGCCGGCCGCCGCCCGCGTCGCAGGCTTCCCGGGCCCGTGCTTCCCGGGCCCGTGCTTCCCAGGTCGGTGCTTGTCATGCGAGGCTCCTAGTTGTTCCAGCCAATGAAACTACTCTTGGCCCGCAGCCTGGAAGTTCGGAAGATGCCGTTCATGACCGCGCCACAGCTCCCTGTCGCCATTATCGGCGGCGGGCCGGCCTTGCGGCCGCCGCCGAGCTTGCGCTGCACGGCGTCCGATGTGTCCTGGTCGAGCCGCGGGCTGAGGTCTCGCACCGGCGCCCGAGGGCGAAGACAACCAGCATCCGCACCATGGAGCACCTGCGCCGGTGGGGTGTCGCCGGAGCACTCCGGGCAGCCGCGCCGCTGCCCGTGGCCTGGTCGCAGCGGGTCACCTTCTGCCAGACCCTGAACGGGCGGCGGATCACCGACTTCGACAACGCCTTCGGCCTGACCACACAGCGGGACGAGCGGTTCGCCGAGGCAGGTCAGCAGGTGCCGCAGCCGGTCGTGGAGGAGGTACTTCGCCGGCATCTGCTCGGGCGCCACCAGGTCGAGGCCGAGCTCCGGTTCGGCCATGCCGCCGTCGGGCTGACCGAGGACAAGGTCGGCGTCACCGTCACCGTCGCCGGTCCGTCCGGCCCGCACTACCAGCTTCGCGCGCGGTATGTGCTCGGCTGCGACGGCGCCAGCGGCATCACCAGGGATCAGATCGGCGCGCGGTACACCGGGCACGCGGACTCGAGGCCGAACTTCAACGTCGTCTTCCGCGCCCCCGCGCTCGACACGCACCTCGGGCCGGCGGTCCAGTACTGGGTGATCGGCGCTCCGGTCGCCGGCCTGATCGGCCGCCTCAACCTCACCGGCACCTGGTGGGCGGGGTTCCCCGGTGTCGACGCCGGCTACGGCAGCGCGCATGCCGCCGAGCTGATCAACGGCCTCATCGGCGCGCCGGCCACGCTCGAGGTGCTGGCCACCGATCCGTGGACCGCGCGCATGCTGATCGCCGATCGCTTCGCCAGCGACCGCGTCTTCCTGGTCGGCGAGAGCGCGCACGTGAACCCGCCGTGGGGCGGCCACGGCTTCAACACCAGCGTGGGCGACGCGGTGAACATCGCCTGGAAGATCGCTGCCGTCGAGAACGGCTGGGCAGCACCTGGCCTGCTGGCCAGCTACGACGCCGAGCGCCGCGGCGTGGTCGAGCAGACCGTGGCCAGCGCGGAGTCCAACATGCGGTCCCTGGCCGGCGATCTGCCGCCGGACGCGGCCGCGATCAGGCGGGCCAAGCTGCCTGAGTTCCACAGCCTCGGCCTGGTGCTCGGCTACACCTATGCGGGCTCGCCGGTCATCCAGCCGTCCGACGCCTCGTCAGCTGTGCCCGATCCGTCAGCTGTGCCCGATCCGACGTCGTATACCCCGGCGGCGGAGCCGGGCGCGCGGCTGCCGCATGCCTGGCTGCCGGACGGCTCGTCGCTCTACGATCACCTAGGCCGGGGGCTGACGCTGGTCGGCCCGGGGCGGGGCAGCCGGGCCGCTGACCAGCTCGCCGGGCAGGCCCGCGAGCGGGGCATCCCGCTGAGAGTCACCCAGGCGCCGCCCGGATACCCCTGGCGCGACGAGTTTCTGCTGGTGCGCCCGGACCAGCACATCGCCTGGCGAGCGGGCGATCCGGCCGGCGTCGACCTGAACGTTGTCACCGGTGTCTCATCCGAACGGGAACGAGGGAGCACGTGGCCAGTCACGAGCCGGTAACAGCGCAGCCCGGCAGCGCAATCGTCATCAGGAACGTCCGGATGTTCGACGGCAGCGGTCTCGTCCCGGCCAGCAGCGTCGTCGTCGCGGGCGGCCTGATCGAGTCCGCCGGACCGGGGTCGTCGGCCACCGACTGGGCCGGGGCGGAGGTCATCGACGGCGACGGCGGTGTGCTGCTTCCTGGCCTGTTCGACGCCCACGTGCACCTGGACGGGCCGGGCCGGCTGGCCACGCTGGCGAGTTATGGCATCACCACCGCGCTCGACATGGCCTCGCTGCCCGAGGAGACCGCCGCGCTGCGCGGGCAGCCCGCCACTACGGATATCCGCAGCGCCGGGATCTCGGCGATCGCGCCCGGCAGCCTGCACTCCCATCTGCCCGGCATCGGCCAGCGCGGGCTGATCAGCGGGCCGGACGAGGCGAAGCGGTTCGTCGCCGACCGCATCGCCGAGGGCTCGGACTACATCAAGATCGTCGTCGGCAGCCCGTTCGCCGACCACGACCAGGCGACGATCGACGCGCTGGTGGTGGCCGCCCACGAGCAGGGCAAGCTCGTCGTCGCTCATGCGTCCTCCGTCCAGGCGGTGGCGAAGGCGCAGGCGGCCGGCGCGGACATCCTCACTCACGCGCCGCTCGACGGCGTGCTGGAGGAGGCTGCGGCGGCCTTCGCTGTGGCCGCCGGGCGGGTGGTGATCCCGACTCTCACGATGATGGCGGGCATCGTGGCCAACGTCGCTCCGCCGGGTGCCGACTACGCTAACGCCCGGGCCAGTGTCGGCGTGCTGCACGCGGCCGGAGTGCCGATCCTGGCCGGAACCGATGCCAACGACACGCCGGGAACGCCATCCCGCGTCCCGCATGGCGACAGCCTGCATCGCGAGCTCGAGCTTCTGGTCGAGGCCGGGCTGAGCACAGCGGAGGTGCTGCACGCGGCCACATCGCTACCCGCGCGTTACTTCGGCCTGGATGACCGGGGCACGATTGAGCCAGGGAAGCGGGCCGACCTTGTCCTCATCGACGGTGACCCGCTGGCCGACATCCGTGCCACCCGCTCGATCCGCCGCGTCTGGTGTGGCGGCCTCGAGCCCGCCGAGACGAGGAAGTAGGAACTCATGCGCATCGCGACCATCAGCCAGCGGCTCTGCCTGGTTACCGACAGCGGCGCCATCGACGTGCACGCGGCCAGCGCGGGCCGGTTCGCAGCCGACCCGGCCGCTGTCTACCCGCGCTGGCGCGAGTTCGCTGACTGGGCCGCAGCCGCCTCGCTGCCGGACCCGCAGCCCTATGCGCCCGAGGCGCTCGGGTCGCCGTCACCCGCGCCGCGTCAGGTGTACGGGATCGGGCTGAACTACTCTGACCACGTCGCCGAGTCCGGATTCGCCCGGCCGGAGACGGCCCCGCCGGTCTTCACCAAGTTCCCGTCCTGCATCACCGGGCCGTTCGCGGAGATCACGCTGCCTGCCGGCGGTCACAACGACTGGGAGGTCGAGCTGGCCGTCATCATCGGCGCGACCGCGCATCACGTACCGGCCGCGAAGGCCTGGGACTATGTGGCCGGGCTGTCGGTGGGCCAGGACATCTCCGAGCGGATCCTGCAGATGGCCACTAAGCCGCCGCAGTTCAGCCTGGGCAAGTCCTACCCGGGTTTCGGCCCGGTCGGCCCCTGGCTGGTGACACCGGACGAGTTCAGCAATCCCGAGGACCTGGAACTCGGCTGTCACATCAACGGCGAGCAGATGCAGCACGGCCGGACGTCACAGCTGATCTTCTCGGTCACCGAGCTGATCGAGCAGCTGTCGCAGGTCACTCCGCTGCTGCCCGGCGACATCATCTTCACCGGCACGCCCAGCGGTGTCGGCATGGGCCGCGACCCGCAGCGCTGGCTCGCGCCCGGCGACGTGCTCACCAGTTTTATCGAGGGCATCGGCGAGATGCGGCACACCTTCGTAGCCGCATGAGGAGGTAGTCATGGGCCTGCACGGACTGCTGTCGGTCACGATCGGGGTGCCGAACGTGGCCGAGACCGCCGCGTACTACGCCGACTTCGGGCTCGCGCCCGCGGACGACAACTGGTTCAGCACGACCGACGGCGGCCGGCAGCTGCACATCGAGTACGCGCCGACCCGGCGGCTGCTCGAGCTCCGGGTAGCCGCGGATGACACCGATGACCTGGCTCGCATTGCCGCGAGCCTGGACCGGATCGCGGTGCCGAGCTCGCGCACGGATGCGGCACTGGAGACGGCCGAGCCGGCCACCGGGATGCGCGTCCGGCTGGAGGTAGCACCCCGGCTGGTCCAGGACCTGGTGGCGGCGACCAGCTACAACGGACCCGGCCGGGTCGAGCGGCAGGATGCGCGCGCACCCGGGTTCGGCCGGGCCGGTCAGGTGCGGCCGCGCAAGCTCGGCCATGCGGTCATCGGCAGCACGGACCCGGACGCCAGCGCGGCCTTCTTCACCGACGGGCTCGGCTTCAAGGTCAGCGACCGGATCAAGGGTGCCGGATCGTTTATGCGGTGCTCGACCGACCATCACAACGTGCTCGTCCTCGGCGCGCCGGTGAACTTCCTGCATCACACGTCCTGGCAGGTCGATGACGTGGACGAGGTCGGCCGGGGCGCGTTCGCGATGCTGGAGGGCAATCCGGAGCGGCACGTGTGGGGACTCGGGCGGCATTACGCCGGCTCGAACTTCTTCTACTACCTGAAGGACCCGGCCGGCAACTTCTCCGAGTACTACTCGGACATGGACTGCATCGTGGACGACCAGCTGTGGACGCCCGAGGATCTGGAAGGCGCGCGGGGCCTGTTTGCGTGGGGGCCGCCGGTACCGCCGTCCTTCCTCGCGCCGGAGGACCTGGCGGCCATGATGACCGGGGCGCACGCACCAGGGTAGGACCAGAATCAGGCCCGGAGCCGGGCGTCCAGGACGGAGATCGTCCGGGATACGCGCTAGCGTCGGAGGCCGTATAGCCGCCGGACCAGGGAGTGCTCGTGACCGACGTTGTGCTGTTTCACCACGCCCAGGGCCTGACCGACGGGATGCGGGAGTTCGCCGGCCAGCTTCGCGCGGCGGGGCACCAGGTGACCCTGCCCGACCTCTTCGAGGGCAAGACTTTCGGCAGTATCGAGGAGGGCGTGCGTCACGCCGGCGAGACCGGCTTCGACACCATCATCGAGCGCGGCCGCCTCGCGGCGCAGGCGCTGCCGGAGCAAGTCGTCTACGCCGGCTTCTCGCTCGGCGTGCTGCCCGCCCAGATGCTCGCGCAGACCCGCTCCGGAGCGCTGGGCGCACTCTTGCTGGAGGGCTGCGTTCCGGTCTCAGAGTTCGGCAGCCAGTGGCCGCCGGAGGTGCCGGTCCAGATCCACGGGATGGATGCCGACCCGTATTTCGCCGAGGAGGACCTGCCTGCCGCCCGTGAGCTGGTCGCGAGCGCGAAAGACGCGGAACTCTTCCTGTATCCCGGCAATCAGCACCTGTTCGCGGACAGCAGCCTGCCGTCCTACGACGAGCGTGCCGCGAGCCTGCTCCGTCAGCGGGTCCTCGACTTCCTCGGCCGCGACCTCCGGTAGCGGCCCGCCACGACTCCGCGGTTCACCGGCTTGCGGGTGCCCGGCGTGCATAATTGGCGGGACATCCGGGAGGACCGACAGGCAAGGGGTAACCGTGGCGGCCAGCGCATCGTCCCCGGCCGCGGCGCCCGCACCGCTCCGGCAGCGGCACGCCGACGGTATCTACGGCACGATCATCACCGCGTCGGTGCTGGCCTCGGCCGGCGATGAGCTGGCGACCTGGCCGCTGACCATCTCCGTGCTCATCACGCTCGCGGTGTACTGGGTGGCGGACGTCTACGCCCAGCTTCTCGCCGGCCAGCTGAGACACCGGCGGCTGCCGACCTGGCGGGACGTCCGGTGCGCGCTGGGCGCGACCTGGCCGATGGTCAGTGCGTCGTTCAGCCCGCTGCTCGTGCTCATCGCGGCGTGGCTGTTCGGCGCCTCATCGTCGGCGGGCGCCACGGCCGCGCTGGCGGTCGCCATCGTGATCCTGATCGGCTACGCGCTGGCCGCCTGCCGGGCGGCGAAACTGCGCGGCGCCCCGATGGTGCTCGTCACCGCCATCGCGGCCGCCCTCGGGGTGCTGATGATCGTGCTGAAGAACGTGGTGCTCGTTCAGCTGCATTAGCGTGTCACGGTGGACGGAATTCGGTGGCTCCTGTTTGACGTGCTCGGCACTGTGGTGGATGAAGCCGGATCCCTCCGCGAGGACGCCGCTGCCGCGCTGGCGTCGGCAGGCGGCACTGTCGGAGCGGGCACTGTCGGAGCGGGCACTGCCGGAGCGGGTGCCGGCGCTCTGGTCGCGGCCTGGCTGCAGCGGCATGATGAGCTCATCGGGCAGATCCGGTCCGGATCGGCACCCTGGCAGCCGAATGACGCGCTGCGGCGAGCGGCACTCGCCGATGCGGCTGTAGCCACTGGCTACGCTGAGCTGCCCGCCGCGGTGATGGCGGATCTTTCCCTGGCCGGCCACCGGCTGCGGCTGTGGCCGGGCCCGGCAGCGGCGCTGCAGGTGATGCGAGCGTCCCGCACAGTCATCGCGCTGTCCAACGCCACTGCGGCCGAGCTCGTGAGCATGTCAGCTGCCGGCGGCCTGCCCTGGCACGGCGTGGTGCCAGCCGAGCTCGCGCGGGCGTACAAGCCGGACCCGAGGGTCTACCGGCTGGCGCTTGACCTCCTCGGGCTGGATCCCGGCCGCACCATGATGGTCGCTGCCCATCCGTGGGACCTGCGGGCGGCCGCGGCTCAGGGGCTGCGGACGGCCTACGTCGAGCGTCCGGGCGAGGGTGACGCCGCTGACGACGACTTCGACATCCGGGCCGGCAGCCTCGCTGAGCTGGCGAGCCTGAGCGCGCGCTGACGGAGCTGAGGTTGCCAGCCGGGTCCGCCTGGGTACCACTTGCCAGTGAACAGGGCCAGGAACAGCAGGCGCACCGCCAGCTATCTCGGCGCAAAGCTGTTCGAACTGACCCTGATCGCCATCTGGTTCGGTTTCGCGTTCGTGGCCGTCGGCGACCGGTCCGAGGCCCGCTATCTGACGCTCTGGGATGCCGTCGCCGCTGTCTATCTGACCATCGGCTTCCTCGCCGTCCGCCGCCGCGGGTACAACTCCAGCCCGCTGCGCAAGGCCGACATGACCCGGATCCTCCGCCCGCTGGCGGATCCGCGGTTCGAGTTCTTCACCATCCTCGCGGCCAGCCTGACCGGTCTCACGACTGCGCTGGCCGTCGAGAACGCGCAGACGACCGCGCTGCACGTCACCGGCGTGCTGACCATCCTCATGGCCTGGACGCTGCTGCACGCCGGATACGCCCGCTTCTACGCGAGCCTGACCGCAGCCGACCCGGCCGGGCCTTGCCGAGTTCCCCCGCAGCGAGCGCCTCACCTCGACTGACTTCTTCTACTTCGCCTTCACGATCGGGACGTCCTTCGCGGTCTCCGACGTCAGCGTCACGGCGCCGAAGATGCGCTGGCACGTCATGGTGCACAGCGCCCTCAGCTTCTTCTACAACGCAGCTGTCCTCGCCATCGCGATCGGCGTCCTGACCGACCGGTTAGCCAGCCTGCTGCGCGAGCGCCTCTCTGGCCTTCCTGATGGCAGCGCGCTTGCCGGAGTCCAGGTACTCCTCGATGCGGGTGATGTGACCATCCCGGACCCGCAGGTACATAGCGGCATGCAGTTCGACCGGGGTGCCGTCCGCGAGCGTGCCGCGCAGCACGTGCTGCTGCAGGACACCGTCAGCGACGGCCGCCCGCCGGATGACGTCGTAGTGCAGGCCGGACACGGCCCGGTGCAGGCCCTGCAGGACAATCAGGTTGTCGTCCACGCTCTGCTCGAGCAGATCGTCGTTATGCCAGATCAGCGCGTCCGGCGCGTAGATCTGGCGCAGGGTCCCGATGTCGCCGGCTTCCAGGGCGGTGAAGAAGCGGATCACGACGTTTTCGCTGCTGCTCACGCGGGTGCCTCCTGCTCGGTGGTGGCAGCCGGTGCTGCCCGGAACGCGCTGATCACCTGTTCGTAGGCCCAGTCGCCGCCGACGGGCATCGGGAACAGCACGGGCAGGTCGATGCCGGCCGCCCGGTACTGCTCCGCCCGCGCGGCGCACGCGGCGGCGTCTCCGGCCGCGACAAACGCCGCGGCGACGTCGTCAGGCACGGCCTGCGCCGCGCCCGCCCGGTCGCCAGCCAGTACCCGCTCGGCGATCGCGGGCACGCACTGCGCGCCGAACAGCCGCGGGGCTGCCGGGTGCAGGATGTAGCGCGGCACCACGGCCCTGGCAGCAGCAGCCGCGGCCGCGGGATCGGCGGACAGGCAGGTATGCACGACGCACGCGATCTCGACGGCTGCCGGATCCCGGCCGGCCTCTTCCGCCGCCGCGCGGACCATGTCCGCCGCCTCCCCCGCCTGCGCCGGTGACATGAGATTGAGGATGACGCCGTCGGCGATACGCCCGGCGAGTTCCAGCATGCGCGGCCCGAGCGCGGCCAGGTAGACCGGCACCTGCCGCGCCGGCGGGCTGTCCAGCGGCACGAGGCCGGCCCGGAAGAGCGTGCCCGCATACTCCTGGCCGGCCAGGACCGCGCGCACCACGGCCGCGTACTCGGCGATCATCGGCAGGGGCGGGACTGACGGCAGCCCGAACCGGCTGTTCATGACCTCGTTCGCGACGCCGAGGCCGAGCAGGAAGCGGCCGCCGGACGCCTGGTCGAGCTGGGCCGCAGTCTTCGCGGCCAGCACCGGAGGACGCAGCGCGGCGTTCGCGACGGCGGTACCGACCCGCGCCTGCCGGGTCGCGGCGATGACCGGATGGCACAGCGAGAGAGCATCACCATGTCCCTCGGCCACGAAGACGGCGCTGAAGCCGGCTGCCTCAGCGCTAGCGGCCACCTCCCCGACGGCGGCAGGAGCCAGGCCGCTGTGCGAGGCGACCGACAGCCCCAGCGGGCGTCCGGACGGCACGCTCACGCCCGTGCCTCCCCGGCCGGGCTAGCCAGCTGCTGGCGAAGCTCGCGCTTGAGCACCTTGCCGGTCGTGGTCCGCGGCAGCGAGGTGACGAACTCAGCTGACTTAGGGCACTTGAAGTGCGCAAGCCGTTCGCGGCTCCAGTCGATGATCTCGCCGGGCTCGGCCGCGACGCCGTCGGCCGGGATGATGACCGCGTGTACCGCCTCGCCCCAGGTCGGATCGGGACGGCCGACGACGGCGACGTCGGCCACGGCCGGATGCTCGGCCAGCACCGCCTCGACTTCCGCCGGGTAGATGTTCTCGCCGCCGCTGATGATCATGTCCCTGGCCCGGTCGAGAATGTAGAGATAGCCGTCGGCGGTCAGCCTCGCGATGTCACCGGTCCGGTACCAGCCGCCGTCCGCGAAGGCTGCGGCGGTCGCGTCCGGGTCGCGCCAGTAGCCCCCGAACAGGCACTCGCCGCGGATCAGCAGCTCGCCGGCCGTTTCGAAGGGCAGATCGGCGCCCTGCGGATCGACGATCCGCACCTCCCAGCCGAAGCTGACCCGGCCGGCGCTGGCCAGCCGGGGATGGCCAGGCTCGTGATCCTCGGGCGCCAGCAGGCTGATCATGCTCTGGCTCTCGGTGTTGCCGTAGATCTGGCGGAAGCGGCAGCCAAACGCTGCCAGCGCCGCGGTCAGCGAGGCAGGCGTGATCGGCGCGGTGCCGTAGGCGATCTCGCGCAGGCTGCTCAGGTCGGGCGGGCTTGCGCCTGCGCGCTCCCGCTCGGCGATCTCGGCGACCAGCATGTCGATCAGCGACGGGCCGGCGGTGAAGAACTCGATCTTGTCCCGCTCGATCGCGTCTACCACGGACGCCGGATCGAACGAGGTATGGACGTAGACAGTACCTGCGGTCAGCAGCGCCTGCAGGCACTGGCCGAAGCCGCCGAGATGGAACAGCGGCAGGATCTGCAGGTGGTGCGATCCCGCGGTCTGGTCGCCGATCTCGAGTGCGAAGTCGGCGACGCTCATCATCAGCGCCCCGTGCCGGAGCGGGATCGCCTTGGCCCGGCCGGTGGTGCCGCTGGTGTGCACGAGCGCGAGGATGTCCCCGCCGGACAGCCGGGGCCGCGGCGGCACCGTCCCGATGAGGGCGCCGCCGTCCAGCCAGCCGGCCGGCACCGGGCCGCCGCCGCCGATTGCCGCCCTGATTACCGGCACCGGCAGCGCGGTATCCACCAGCCCGGTGAACTCCGCGTCCGCGGCAACCGCGGCCGGCTCGAGCAGCGCGAGCACGTCGGTCAGCTCACGCGGCGACAGGCGCCAGTTGACGAAGGCCGGAGTCGCGCCAGCGCGCAGCAGCGCGAAGGTGTGCACCAGGAAGTCCGCGCTGTTCTTCGCCACGATCGCGACCACGTCGCCGGGCCCGATCCCGAGGGCGGCCCAGCCGCCCGCGCGCCGCTCGTACTCTGCGCGCAGACCGGCGTAGCTGTAGGTCACGCCCCGGTCATCGGCCAGCGCGGCTACATCGGGCCGCACGGTGGCGCGCCATTCGAGCACGTGAATCCAGCTCTGCATGGCTAGGTGTCCCTTTCGCTCTCCGCAGGTCGTATCGTCCCAGAAACGCGCCAGGCGCGACAGCCGCTGATCATGTGGCCCGCGCCACCCTGGCCAGCGACAGGACGAGGATCGACGACAGCAGCCAGCCGAGCATCGTCGCGATGTTCAGCCACCAGAGCATGAACTCGCCATCGCGCGCGTGCGGGTCCGGATACCAGGTCGAGCGCTGGTCGAGCGAGATCAGCGGCACGACCGTGTCCACGGCGTACAGCACGGGGCTGAAGCACCGGACCTGGCCGTCGCCGCAGCTGTCGGTCGCCTCCGGCGCCCCGGGCCTGGCACCGGCCGGGGAGACCAGGCCGCCGGTCGAGTACACCTGGCCGTTGCCGTTAGAGGCCCGCAGCGACGCGTGACCCGCCGGAGTCGCGAGCGAGACGGCGACCAGAATCAGCAGCGCCGCGAGCAGCCACAGCACGCGCAGCGGCCGGAAGCCGTAGCCGACGAGCGCGAACAGCGCTGATCCGGCCCGGCGCGGCCAGTCCGCGGCGGACCGGCTCACCTCGCGGGCACGGCGGCGCTGCGCGATGAGGATCTGCTCGGCCTCGGTGACGTAGCCGTGCTGCCGGAACACCCGGGCGGCCTGCTCGTAGGTGCCGGAGTCGAAACTCGCCTGCCGGCCGAGCCAGGCGCGGCGGGCAGCCTGGTCCCAGACCGGCCGCGGCGCGGACCCCTGCGGAAGCTCGAATCGGTCGTAGGTCAGGCCGCTGATTCCGAAGCGCTCCGGCCAGGTGGCCGGATCGTCGGCGAGAAAGGTGGTGGTCGCGTTGGTGAAGTCGACGCTTGGCGTCGCCTCGCGCCAGCCGAGATCCATCCCGCCTGCCGCCGAGGCTGAGATCGCCTCGATCGCGGGCCGCCCGCCGTCCGGCTGAGGGCTGGTGAAGGTCCCGTCCCTCAGCAGCAGCCGGCCCTCCACCCTGGTGAGGTTGAGTGCGACGGTACCTGCCGAGGTGAAGCCGTCGACGAGGTTCAGCGAGCCGCGGACCGTAGCCTGACTGAGCATCAGGCTCTCCCCGGCCGGGTTGTCAATCCGGGCGTTCGCGGCTAGCACCGGCCCGAGCGTCGCGCTGCGGAAGCTGATCCGGCCGCCGACGGCGGTCATGTCCTCCAGGTGAACGTCCCCTCGGACGGTCACGGCGGTTGCCTTGACCAGTGACCGGTTCTCTGGAGCGCGCAGCGCGGCGTGTATCCCGAGCGTGCCGTCGACGGTGGCACCCTCCAGCCGCAGCGTGCCGGCTACGACCGAGCCGCGGTCAACGCGGACGGAGCCATGCACCTGAGCGTTGGCCAGGTCGAGTGCGGTGCGGCCGGGCGTCTCCAGGCGGCACTCGCCGCCCACCAGCAGGCTGCCGAGATCGCTCATGAAGAAGTTGACGGTGCCCGTGACCCGGCAGCGCTCGGCGAAAGTGACGTCCGCGTCCACGGCCAGCCGGGGGCCGTGCACGGCAATGCCCGGCTGCAGTGAGAGCCGGTACAGGTCGCTGCCGGCGTCGGGATCAGGCGCGGCGAGGTCAGCGTTGCGGATGAGGAGCCGGCCAGCAACATGAAGGCCGGCCAGGCTGACCCGGCCGCGGATCCGCGGCCGCCGGCCGGCCGGGTCCTCGATGAGGAACACGCTGCCGCCGATGGTCGCGTTGCCGAGGTCCAGCGCCTGCGAGTAGGACCCGTCGATGTGCGCCCCGTTGAGGTCGAGCGAGGCTCCGATATCGGTTTCCAGGAGGCGGATCTCGCCGCGGGCCGTGAAGTGGTGGATCAGCCGGACTGCCCCCGTGATCTGCGCCCGGTCGGCCTGGATGGAACGTTCGCCCTGGCCGTCGATCTCGGTGCTGATGCACAGCACCCGCCCGCCGATCGTGGCCTCACAGAGCCAGACCGCAGCGTTGCGCGACGTGCTCGCGCTGGCCTGGTGGGAGCCGGCAATACGCGAGTGCGACAGATCAAGGTCGCGGCGCAGGCGCAGGCCGTTGCCGAGCAGGCCGGGCAGCGAGCAGCCAGTCAGCGCGAGCTCGAAGAGCTCGGCGCCCTCGACCGTGACCGGGCCGTCGAAGGCGCACTGATCGAACCGCAGCGGAACCGGAAGGCTGACACCGGCCAGGTCGAGTTGTCCGGCGACGGCCACGCCGGCCAGCCTCAGGCCGTGCGGGTCGAGGCGTCCGCCGGGATCGAGGCAGCACTCGCGGATGACCGCCGCGTCGATCGTCCGCTCTCCGCCACCGGCACCGGCACCGGCACCGACCACGGTTCCGGCACGGGCGGCCGCGCGGAGCTCGTTCGCCGCGATCGCCGCGCTAGCGGGCATTCACCCAGGCAGCGAGCAGATCGGCTGCTTCCTGCCGCGCTCCGCCCGGCTCGGTGAGGTAGTGGTCGGCCTTGATGAACTCAAGCTGCTTGTCCGGCGCGGCCAGCGCGTCATAGAGCGCCCGGGCATCGCTCTCGTAGACGCAGGCGTCCGCGGTGGCGTGCACGACGAGCGACGGCAGCGTGATCCGGGCCAGGTGCGGCGCCGCGGTGCACTGCGAGGTCCGCAGGCTCCACATCGACAGCCAGCTGCGCAGCGTGCTGACAGTGCCGACGCCGAACACGCCGTAGTTGGCCCGGAGCGGCTCGCCGAGATAGCACCAGTTCGGCCGCCGGTCCGACGGCTCGATCGACGGGTCGATCATCCGCAGGTCGGCCCAGCTGCGCGGGACGATGAACAGCCGGTCCCTTGCCCTGGTATCGGCCAGCGCCGCCAGCTGGCCGAGCGCCCAGTCGGTGATGCGCTCGTTCCGCGCTCGCTGCGCGGCCCGGTACCGCTGCTGGAACTCCGCGCTGTAGGGCGGGCCGTTCGCCGGGCTGAACGGGTCGAGGTCCGGATCGGCCGACAGCGGATCGGTCTCATCGGTGACCGAGGGGTCAAGCCAGTTGGTGAGCACCTCGGGCCGGCCCGAATGGGCGGCCAGGGCAACGAAGAGGTCGCCTGGCGGCAGCTCCTCGATCGCGGCCAGCGGCCGCATCCCGGTCACGGGCTGAACGCTCGGCTCGACCGCCTGAGACTGGTAGGCCGCCATCAGCGATCCGCCGCCGGAGTTGCCGAGCAGCACGATGGTCTCCACGCCGGCCTGCTCGCGCAGCCACCGCATGCCCACGCCGATCTCGGCGAGCGCGTGGTCGAGCAGGAAATGGGCCTCGTTTCCGCGGAAGCGCGTGTTCCAGCCGAGGAAGCCGAAGCCGCGCTCGGCCATCAGAGTGGCCAGGTAATGCTCGGAGAAATCGACGTTGTAGTGCGTCGCGATGAATGCGGTCCGCGGCCTTCCGGCCGCCGGCCGGTGGTACAGGCCCTGGCACGGGTGGCCGCCGGCGCCGGCCCGGCCGACCACCGGAGAGGGCAGCCCGACGAACTTCCTGAGAATCTCGGTCACCGCGGCTCCGTCCGTTAGCTCCTGCTGCTGGCGCGAAAGTGAAACTGAGTTTAGATTTAGTTTCAGCCAGAACGCCAGACCTGAGGAGGTCCTGATGGAGTGGCAGAACGAGGAGTTCAGCCTCGGCGGCGTCAATCACCTCGCGCTGGTCTGCTCAGACATGCGGCAGACCGTGGAGTTCTACACCCAGGTGCTCGGCATGCGGCTGATCAAGACCATCGACCTGCCGGGCGGATCGGGCCAGCACTTCTTCTTCGACATGGGCGGCGGGAACGCACTGGCCTTCTTCTGGTTCCCCGACGCGCCCGACGCCGTCCCCGGCGTCTCGGCCCCCGTCACCGTGCCCGGTCTCGGCGAGTGGCACAGCGCGGTCGGCTCGATGAACCACATCGCGTTCAACGTGCCGGAGGAGCGCTTCCTTGAGTACCGGACCAAGCTCAAGGCCAAGGGCGTGCGGGTCAGCCCGATCATGGACCACGACGACAGTGAGATCGGCGTGGCCCGCGAGCTGCACCCCGGCGTATTCGTCCGGTCGTTCTACTTCCAGGACCCAGACGGGATCCTGCTGGAGTTCGCCTGCTGGCGGCGGGTGATGGGGCAGCCGGGCGACGTCCGGCACGAACCGAAAACCGCCGCCGACCGGGTGAACGCCGTCACCGTCTGAGCCGTTGCTCTCGCTGATCCACGTCCTGGACTGGCGCGCTGCCGTCACGCCGGACGCCATCGCGCTGAGCGATGACCAGCGCGGCGAGCTGACCTTCGCCGGTCTCGCCGCGGCAGCCGACCAGCACGCGGCCGCCTTCGCCGCGGCCGGAATCATGCCCGGTGACGTCGTGCCGGTCATCGCGCGCAACCAGACCGGCTGGGTCACCGCGATGACTGGCCTGATCAGGGCCGGCGCTCTCCCCGCGGCGATCAACTGGCGGCTGGCTGAGCCCGAGCTCGCAGCGCTGCTTGACCTCATCCGGCCGGCCGCGATCGCCTGCGACGAGTTGTCGCAGGCCGCGGCCAGGCGGGTTGCCGCGGTGCTGGGTGAGCCCGTTCCCGTGCTGGAAGCCGTGGCGCAGACCCCGGCGGCTGGCAGCGCACGCGCGCTGCCGCCCAGGCCCGCAGACCGGCTCCGCGGGCCCGAGCCGGCCCTGCTGCTGCACACCAGCGGCACGACCGGCCTGCCGAAACTGGTGCCGCTGACCCATCAGCAGCTGATCGCGGCCGCGGTGTTCATGAAGCTCGAGGTGCCCGAGGCGCTGCCGGGCGCACGGCACCTGAGCGCGCTGCCCCTGTTCCACGTGGCCGGGCTGGCCAACCTCGCCTACTGCCTGGTGACCGGCGGCCATCTGCACCTGCTCAGCGGCTTCGACGTGGCCGGCTTCGTCGATGAGCTGGCGGGCCGGCAGATCCAGTTCACCCAGCTGGTCCCGACGCTGATCCAGGCCGTGACGCAGGAGGTCAGCGGCCGTCCGGCGGTGCCGGACCTGAGCGGCCTCATCGAGATCGTCTACGGAGCCTCGCCCATCCGGCCCGACGTCCTGGAGGGCGCGGTGCGCGTGCTGCGCTGCCGCTTCCGGCAGAACTACGCCGGCAGCGAGACCGGGCCGCTGCCGATCAGCTCGCTGTCCCCCGCCGACCACGACCCCGCACTCGGCCTGCTCGGCACGGCCGGGCGCCCGTCACTCGGCTGGGAGGTCCGGCTCGGCGAGCAGGGCGAGATTCAGGTGCGCGGTGCCGCGCCGCTGCCCGGCTACTGGGACAACCCGGCCGCCACCAGCGCCGTGCTCACGCCTGACGGCTTCTACCGCACCGGCGACGTGGGCACTATCGACGAGCGCGGCTACCTGACGATCATCGACCGGCTGCGCGACGTGATCATTACCGGCGGGGAGAACGTCTTCCCGGCCGAGGTCGAGGCCGTCCTGGCCCGGCATGCGGCGGTCGGCGACGTCGCCGTGATCGGCGTCCCCGACGCCACCTGGGGCGAGACCGTCCACGCGGTTGTCGTGCCCGTCACCGGCTCACCACCCGACGATGAGCTGGCCGCTGAGCTCATCGGCTTCGCCCGCGCGCGGCTGGCCGGCTTCAAGTGCCCGACCGGCGTCACGCTAGTGCCGTCACTGCCCAGGAACGCAACCGGGAAGGTGCTGCGCGCGCCGCTGCGGGCGCCGTTCTGGGCTGGCCGCGACCGGCAGGTGTCATGACTGCCAGCGTGGTCAGGCCGGAGAAGGCCACCAGGAAGGGCCGGGAGACCGACGAGGCGTTCCGCGACGCGGCGCGCGCCGTCTTCGCGCGCGACGGCTACCTGAACGCGAAGATCAGTGATATCGCAGCGGCGGCCGGGCGGTCCGTCGCCTCGTTCTACAACTATTACGACACCAAGGCCGACCTGCTGATCGCGCTCGCCGAGGAGTTCCATGCCGAGGCGACCGCCATGGCCGTCCTGCCGTACCGGGCCGGCCTGTCCGACGAGGACGCACTGCGCGAGGCCGTGGCCGGGTTCTGGCGCACGTACGCCCGGCGGCGGGGCGAGCTGATCGGCATCTTCCAGGCCGCGATGGTCGAGGGGCGCTTCAGGGACCGGTGGCTCGAGCTCCGGCTCGAGGGCGTGTCGCGGATCGCCGCTCAGGTACGCCGGGCGCAGGCCGACGGCTACTGCCCGGGCGTCGATCCGGTGCTGACGGCATCGGCGCTGTCGGCCATGCTGGAGCACTTCTGCTACATCTGGCTCGGCCAGGGCGGCGAGAAGGGCGTTCCGCTGGACGACGCTCTGGCAGTGGACGCGCTCGCCACCATCTGGGTCAGGTCGGTCTACTGGCGGGCGTCCCCGGCCTCAGCCTCAGCCGGATAGGGCCGGGAGCCGTCCGGCCCGGGCCCTGCCGATCACGTGCTGGCGGAACAGCTCAGCAGCGGGCGGCAGCCGCCGCTCAGCCGCCCAGCTCAGGCAGATCTCCCTGGTCGCGCGCGGGGCAGCGATCTCGCGGTAGAGCACCGGCCCGCTGGCCGACTCCGGCGTTCCGGCGCGCGGCGCAGGGAGGATGGCGATGCCCATGCCGGCCGCCACGAAGCCGCGGATGGTCGACAGATCGTCGCCCTCGAAAACCTCAGCCGGGCGGAATCCTGCCTCAGCACAGAGCTCATCGGTGAGCTGGCGCAGCGCCGAGGCGGGCCGGAGGCCGACGAAGGGCTCATCGGAAACGTCGGTCAGATCGACGCGGGCCTGCCGGCCGAGGGGATGGTCGAGCGGGAGGGCAAGGCGGAGCGGTTCGGTCGCGATCCGCCGGGTGATCACGGCCGGGTCGCCCACCCGCCGGGTGCCAACCTCCAGGTCGGCGTCCCCGCCGTCGAGCGGGACCGCCCGAAGTTCGTCCCGCACCTGCGTCAGATGGAACCTGACCTGCGGGTGCAGGGCACGGAAGCTGCGGATGAGATCAGGCACGAGCCAGGTGCCAAGCGAGTGCTGGAACGCCAGCGCCACCCGGCCGGTGTCGGGATCGATGAGCTGGCTGACGGCAGCGATCCCGTCGTCGAGCTGGTGCAGCAGCGAGTCGACGTGCTGCTTGAACACCGCGCCTGCATGGGTCATCCGCAGAATGCGGCCGCTGCGCCGCAGCAATGGCGTGCCGATCTCGGCTTCGAGCCGGGCCAGCGCTCGCGAAACTCCGGACTGGGTCACCCGCTCCAGCTCGCTGACCTCGGTCACGGTCGTGCCGTCGGCGACCTGCTGGAACCAGCGCAGCGCGTCAGTGTCCATTTCCATGACGCTAGCGCATGGTTTTCTTGCTTTCCAGTCATTGGACGCATCAATGGCGAGCAGGAAGACTGAGAGCAGTCGACGACGCAGCTAGCAGAACAGGATGAGATATGAAGACGCCCGCGCGCACCCGCGGTCCGCTGACAGCGGGGATCCGCAGTCGGCTCCGCCGCCCCGGCGCCGCCCGCCGGTCACTGGAACGCGACCTGGCCAGCTACACCTCGGCCGCCGACATACGTGAGCTGGAGGCGATGCTGGAGCGGCACAGCGAGCGCGACACCGCGGAGATCCGCAGCATTCTCGCCGCGCGCCGCTAGCGGCCGGAGCCGCGCCGCTAAAGACCAGACAGGAAGTCGATCAGGCCCGTGAAGTAGGTTTCCTGGTCGTCATACATCGCCAGGTGGCTGCCCTCCGGGCAGTACAGGTAGCGCCCGCGCGGCAGGCGCTCGGCCATCATCTCCATGTGCGCCGGATCCATGGTGTCGTAGCGGGCACCGATCACGAGCGCGGGCACCTCGACCGTGGCCAGCTCGCCGGTGCGGTCCCAGTGCGCGAGCTTGGCGTCCGCGCTGATGCCCAGCTCGCTCGGGCCCTGCATGGACACGTAGATGGCCGGGTTGATGTGCGCGAAGCCGCGCTGGACCGGGTCCGGCCACTCGTCCGGCGGCATGCGCAGCACGTGATGCACGTAGTGCTGCTCGGTGAGCAGCTCCATGTACCGCGGGTTCTCGATATCGCCGCTGGCCTCCAGCGACTTGATCTCGGCCAGCGCGTCCTGATCCATCGCCGGCATCAGCACCTGCTCGGCGTAGGCGTTATAGGCCGGGACGCTGGCCATCATGTTGGAGATGACGAGACCGCGCAGGTGCTGCTGGTAGGCCAGGGCGTATTCAAGGGCGAGGATGCCGCCCCAGGACTGGCCGTAGAGCACGAAGTTCTCCCGGCTCAGGCCGAGTGCCTGGCGGACCTGCTCGACCTCGTCGACGAACCGGCCGACCTCCCACAGCGACGGCTCGTCGGGCTGATCGCTGAAGCCCGAGCCGAGCTGGTCGTAGTAGTAGTACTCGATGCCGGCCGCCGGCAGGTAGCTGTCGCAGGCCTCCAGGTACTCGTGCGTCGAGCCGGGCCCGCCGTGCAGCAGCAGCACGCGCAGATCCGGATTGCTGCCCACCCGCTTCACCCAGACCTGGAAGCGGCCCGCGGGCGTGCTGACCGGGATCTTCCGCGAGCCTCCGCTCAGCACGTCGTCCCGGCCGGAGTAGTCCAGATATCCGCTGTCAGCGTGCACGTGCGCCATCCTCTCGGGTTAGCCTGCGCACTCCGCAGGCTAGCGGGGCGCCCTCGCCAGGTCCACGGGCAGCACGGTCCCGCGCAAGCGTGCCAGCACCGTCAGTGCTTGGCTGGCCCGCGGACCGGGTAAGGCAGCGGGAGATCCTGGAAGTCGTCCTGACCATGGGCTAGCCGGCTCGCGACGATCACGACGGGAGTCCAGTTCAGTGACAGTATCGGCGGCACCAGCCGCGCGGCATGACCTGCCTGCCACCGGAAACGAGAGGCACGCGACGGGGAAGGCCGCTAGGAAACGAGCCAGCCGGGGCACTCTCGGGTCCTGGAGCGAGCACGAGCGCGGGCACGACGCCCTGCGGACCATCCTCGCGCAGAACCAGATCCGGGTCCCCGGGCTAGTCCCGCTCCGGCATCAGCGCATGGCCGTCTCCCCGTGGAACTACTACCGGGGTGCCGCCGCGGTCATGGCAGCCGACCTGGCGTCCCAGCCCGACAGCGGCCTGCTGGTGCAGTTGTGCGGAGACGCTCACGTGCTGAACTTCGGATTGTGGGCGACGCCGGAGCGGAATCTGTCATTCGACCTGCGTGACTTCGACGAGACCCTGCCGGGCCCGTTCGAGTGGGACGTCAAGCGCTTTGCCGCGAGCCTCGTGGTGGCCGCGAGGGAGAACCGGATCAGGCCCGCTGCCGCTGCCGCGGCGGTCGCCGCGGGCATTGAGGCGTACTGCGGCCGCATGCGCCGGTACGCGACGATGCCAGAGCTTGAGATCTGGTACGACGGCATGCACGTGGACAACCTGCTCGGCTACTTCGAGCCGGCCGACCGCGGCCTGGTCTCGGTCCACATCGAGAAGAAGCGCCGGCGCCGGACGAGCAGCGGCGCGTACGCGAAGCTGACCGAGATGGCGCACGGGCGGCCGCGGATTACCGAGGATCCTCCTGTCCGCGTCACCATCAGTGATGCCGAGCAGGCTGATCTCGTCGACCATCTGCTGGCCGAGTACCGGCTGACTCTTCAGGAGGACAGGCGGGAGCTGTTCGACCGGTTCACTGAAGTCGATACCGTCCGCCAGGTTGTCGGTGTCGGCAGCGTGGGGATGCAGGTCTACCTGGTCCTGCTGGAGGGCCGCACCGGCGTCGATCCGCTGTTCCTGCAGGTCAAGCAGGCCGGTCCGTCGGTGTATGAGGCGCACACGGAGCCCAGCCGGCACGAGAGCCACGGCGCGCGGGTGATCAGCGGCAAGCGGCTCGTGCAGACCGCCACGGACATCTTCGTCGGCTGGGGCTCGCTGCACGGGAAGGACTACTACGTGCGGCAGTTCCGCGACATGAAGGTCATCCCGACGACCGACCTGATCGCTCCTCGCCTGGCCGAGTTCGCGACCGCCTGCGGCGAGACCCTGGCGCGCGCGCACGCGCGGTCCGGTGACCCCGCGGCCATCGACGGCTACATCGGGAAGGGCACGAAATTCACCGCGGCCATCGGCCGCTTTGCCCGTCAGTATGCCGACCAGAACGAGCGCGACCATGCTCAGCTCGTCCGCGCGATCGCCGCCGGAGATGTCGAGAGCCTGCCGTAAAGTCGTCCGTAGCGGCCCGCTCGGGGAAGGTGGTGGCGGCCGGTGGCGATGGCACCCGAGATCAACCTTGCCGACCTCGACACGTATCAGCGCAGCGGCGCCCCGCACGATCAGTTCGCCTGGCTGCGCGAGCACGCGCCGGTGTTCTGGCACGCTGACGGCGGCGATCCCGGCTGGCCCGGGTTCTGGGCGGTCACCAGGCACGAGGACGTCGCCTACGTCACCCGCCATCCGGAGGTCTTCTCCTCGGCCCGCCGCACCGCGGTCTTCAAGGAGTGGCCGGACGTGGTGATCGAGCGACTCCGGCTGATGATGATCAACATGGATCCGCCCCAGCACACCCGGCAGCGCGCCTTCGTGAGCCGGGGATTCACGCCGCGGATCATCGGCGGGCTGGAGGAGCACATCACCCAGATCTGCCACAGCCTGCTCGATGACCTGGCCGGTGCCAGCGCAGCGGACTTCGTCACGCAGATCTCGGCGCCGCTGCCGACGCAGGTCATCTGCGAGCTGATCGGGGCGCCGGCGCGGGACAGGGACCGGATCTTCCGGCTGTCCAACCGGATAGTCGGCTTCGACGACCCGGAGATGGCGGCCTCGCCCGCTGACCAGATGGAGGCGGTGGCGGAGATGTATGCCTACGCCGGCGACCTGGCGGACAGCCGCAGGAAGCAGCCGCGCGACGACATCGTGACTCAGCTGCTGCAGCCTGACGCCGCGGGCGAGGAACTGAGCACGGTCGAGTTCAATTTCTTCTTCCTGCTGCTCACGGTCGCGGGCAATGAGACCACCCGCAACGCGGCGGCAGGCGGGATGCTCGCCTTCTTTGACTGCCCGCGGCAGTGGGAGCGCCTGGTCGCCGAGCCGGGTCTCGCGGCGAGCGCGGCAGAGGAGATCGTCCGCTGGGTCAGCCCGGCAAACCTGGTCCGCCGGACGGCGATCCGCGACACCGGGCTGAGCGGCCAGCGGATCGCCGCGGGCGACAAGGTGGTGGCCTTTCTCACCGCAGCCAACCGGGATGACAGCGTCTTCGCCGCGGCACAGGAGTTCGACATCGGCCGCGACCCGAACCCGCATGTCGGCTATAGCGGGGGCGGCCCGCATTTCTGCCTCGGCCGGCACCTGGCCGCGCTTGAGCTGAGGGTGCTGCTGACGGCCCTGGCGCAGCGCGTGCCCGGCATCGCGCGTGACGGCGAGGTCAGCAGGCTCAGGTCCAACTTCGTCAACGGCATCAAGCACCTGCCGGTCCGGCTCGCGGGCTGACCCTGCGAGGGCCGGTCCGGCCGGAGCCAGCTCAGGCCAGGTGCACGTACTCGTAGTCGAACGGCTTGCCGTTGATGCCGTTGCGGGGCGGGGCGATCCAGGCGGCGATCTTGCCGGGCTCGTGGACGGGCTGCATCAGCGAGCGAACGTGCGTCTTGTCCACGTCAGCGGGCAGCCACTGGCCGCTGCGCCGCTCCCAGTCATCCGCTGACAGGATCTCGCCGTCGGGTGAGGCCTCGATCGCGGCGAACGCCCCGACCTTGCGGTTAAACGCGATGTGCGGGAGCTTCAGCCGCTGCGGCAGGCCCGCGCCGGAGAGGATCTTGTTCCACCGGTTGACGCCGCTCTGGCAGTCGGCGATGTACTCCCGGCGCAGGTCGGTGTTCAGGCCGGTGAGCGCGGACACCTCGGTCTGGCCGATGCTCTGGCTGCCCGTCCCGGCGTCGAGCAGCGCGTCGACCAGGTAGGCGTCGCTGGTGAGCTTGTGATCGTCCCTGCGACGATCCTCCGACCAGCGGCCCTTGAGCCCGGCGGTGTAGTAGTTGGCCACGTTCGTCGATGTCTCGCCGCCGAACAGGTCCAGCGAGACCGAGTAGTGGAAGTTCAGGTACTTCTGGATGACGTCCAGCGGGATCGCGCCGCGGGCGGCGATCTCGTGGGCGTCGTCGGTGTCGTTCTCGGCCATCAGCTGCGCGGTCCGCTCCACTACCCGGTCGACGCCGGTCGTGCCGACCATCATGTGGTGCGCCTCTTCCTTGAGCATGAACTCGCAGGTGCGCGACAGCGGGTCGAACGCCGACTCCTTGAGCGTGCCGAGCTGGTACTTGCCGTCCCTGTCGGTGAAGTAGGTGAACATGAAGAACGACAGCCAGTCCGGCGTCTCCTCGTTGAAGGCGCCGAGAATGCGCGGCGAGTCCTCGCTGCCGGAGTTTCGGCGAAGCAGGTCCTCGGCCTCATCCCGGCCGTCGCGGCCGAAGTAGGCGTGCAGCAGGTACACCATGGCCCACAGGTGGCGGCCTTCCTCGACGTTCACCTGGAACAGGTTGCGCAGGTCATACAGCGACGGCGCGGTGGCGCCGAGGTTGCGCTGCTGCTCCACCGAGGCCGGCTCGGTGTCGCCCTGGATCACGATCAGCCGCCGCAGTTCCGACCGGTACTCCCCCGGCACCTGATCCCAGGCCGGCTCGCCCATGTGCTGGCCGAACCCGATGCGCCGGCCCGGGTCGCGCTCGGCCAGGAAGATCCCCCACCGGTAGTCGCGCATGGCCACGTGACCGAAGTGGGCCCAGCCCTCGCGGCCGACGTTCACCGCCGTCCGCAGGTAGACGTCCCTGGTCGGCAGTGTCGGGCCCATCTCCTGCCACCAGTTCAGGAAGTTCGGCTGCCACGACTCCAGCGCCCGCTGCAGCCGCCGGTCCTCGTGCAGGCTGACGTTGTTCGGGATCTTCTCCGAGTAGTCGGCGCTCGTGCCGCCGGAGACAGTGGTCATAGCTCAGACTCGCTTCCTGTCGAATTCAGCCCGCTCGCCGGTGCCGTACCGGCGCAGCGCCCCGGCCGGGCCCGCGGCGTTCGGGCGGTTGAAGATCCAGTTCTGCCAGGCGGTCAGCCGCCCGAAGATCTTCGTCTCCATCGTCTCCGGGCCGGGGAACCGGTAGTTCGCCTCCAGCCCGGTCAGCGCGTCCGGGCTGAAGCTCGCCCGCTCCTCCGTTGCCAGCCGGATCTCGTCGTCCCAGTCGATGTCGTCGGGCGCGAAGGTCACCAGGCCGAGCTCCTCGGCCGCCGCGGCGTCCAGCGGCCGGCCCGCCTGCTTCTCCGCCGCCGCGAGCGCGTCCGGGTCGCCGAGGAACCGTGTCGCCAGCCGGGACAGGCCGTTACTCATGGGCAGGGCGCCGAGGCTGACCGCCCCGACCACGATCACTGCGGGAACGGGCTCTGCCTCCACTCCGCCGCCAGCCGGCTCGCGGTCGTCTTCGAACACACCAGTCAGCATGAACGACCGGTCCGCGGCCAGCGCGAGCTCCAGCAGCGAGCCCGCGAAGCAGCTTCCCGGCTCGATCAGCGCGATCAGGCTCCGGCTGGTCACGTCCAGTCGTTTCAGCGTTCGCTTCCAGTAGTGGACGATCTCGTTCGCCAGCCAGTCGCCCGAGCTGCCGAGCAGCAGATCGTCATACGCCAGCACCCGGCCGGGGTCGCCGCTAGTCCGCAGAATCCAGGTCCCGAGCTCCGGCTCGTTCGTGCGGAGGTCGAGGATCAGGTCATCGAGCTCGCGCGTCATCGCCAGCGGCCAGCAGTCCGCGCCCAGCTCGTGCAGTCCGGCCGCATCCGCCGGGGCGCCGGCCTCGGGACCGCGCACCGTGATCTCCGCGGCCCCGGCGGAGCGGTCCAGCCGCGCGCTCACGAACCGGTAGCTGATCTCGTCCTCATCGCGCTGCTTCGCCAGCGGCGTCAGCTGCACGCCGTCTTCTCCGGCGCCCGCCCGCGACGAGCGGCCGGCCAGCTCTGCGGCGCGCTCCGCGACGGCCTGCTCGAAGGACGGCCGCGGCACGACCTCATCGACCAGCCGCCACTGCACGGCCTTCCGGCCGCCCACGCCCTCGGCCCTGGTCGAGAACCAGTCGGCGAGATCGCGGCGCACGTGCCGCTTGTCGGTGACCCGCGTCAGGCCGCCGGTGCCGGGCAGCACGCCGAGGAGCGGCAGCTCAGGCAGCGACACGACCGACGAGCGGTCATCCACAAGCATGATGTGCTCGCACGCGAGTGCGAGCTCGTAGCCGCCGCCCGACGCGGTGCCGTTCAGCGCGGCCAGGTAGATCTGGTCCGAGCTGGCGGTCGCGTCCTCCATGCCATTGCGGGTCTCGTTGGTGAACTTGCAGAAATTCACCTTCCACGAGTGCTCGGATCCGGCCAGCATCCTGATGTTCGCGCCGGCGCAGAAGATCTTGTCCTTGCCGCTGGTCAGCACAACCACCCGCACGCCCGGGTGCTCGAACCGCAGCCGCTGGACCGCGTCGTACAGCTCGATGTCGACGCCCAGATCGTAGGAGTTGAGCTTGAGCTCGTAGCCGGGCAGCAGTCCGCCATCCTCGGCCACGTCCATGGTCAGCGTGGCGACCGGGCCGTCGATGCGCAGCTCCCAGTGCCGGTAGGCGTCAGGCTGCACCCGGAACTCGACCCTCTGGCCTGCCGTCAGCTGACTCATCGTCATGTCTCCGCGGGACTGTCGTGATCTGGTGCCGCCAGTCTATGTTCTACAGTTGATGCTGTCTACGACAAATTAACGTAGCATGTTGGTCCAGGCGGGCCATGCTGGTCCAGGCGGGCACAGCCCCCACGGCTGAGGACAGGAGCGCGATGCCGACCGCAATCGAACCGCGGCCCGAGTCCGGCCTGGCAGCAGGCCCGGCGATGTCGCGGCGTCACGCTGCCGGTGCCCCCAGCGCGCGCGGGCTGCTGTTCACGATTCTCGGCGAGTTCGTGCTGCCGGCTGGCGGGCAGGCCTGGACGGCGACGCTCATCGAGGTCATGGGCCGGCTCGGCGTCGAGGAGAAGGCCACCAGGCAGGCCCTGATGCGGACGGCCGCGGATGGCTGGCTGGCAGCCGAGCGCGTCGGCCGCCGGACCAGGTGGTGCCTGACCGGCAGCGCAGTGCGGCTGCTCACCGAGGGCACAGACCGCATCTACGGCTTCGGGGCGCACCGCGACGACTGGGACGGCCGCTGGCTGCTGGTCCTGGCCAGGGCGGCCGAGTCCGAGCGAACCGCGCGGCACGTGCTGCGCAGCCGGATGACCTGGGCCGGCTTCGGCAGCCCGGCGCCCGGCGTGTGGATCAGCACACACGCGGACCGGGGCGGCGAGGCCGAGACCATCCTCGCTGAGGCGGGCCTGGCGCAGGAGGCGCAGGTGTTCAGCGCCACGCATGCCGCCGGAGACCTGGCCAGCATGGTCGCGCAGGCCTGGGACCTGACCGCGGTCGCCCGCCAGTACGAGGACTTTCTCGCCGCATTCAGCGACGGCAGCACCGGTGACCCGCTGACGAGCACGATCGAGCTAGTACATGCCTGGCGCCGGTTTCCCTGGACGGACCCGGACCTGCCGCGAGAGCTGCTGCCGGAACCGTGGATCGGCGCCAGCGCTGCCGCGCTGTTCCGCCATCAGCACGCGCAGTGGAAGCCAGCCGCAGAGGCCGCCTGGCAGCGCCAGTGCGGGCGCGCCGTGGCCGCGCTCAGCCCGGCGGGCTAACCAGGCTCGAGCGCGCTAAGACCGAGCAGGTCAACGCACTTCATCTCGCCGTGCGGCGTCACGACCAGCAGGATCGCGGTGCAGGCGCGGCAGCGCATCACCGCGCCGGGCGCCCGGAGGTAAACGATCGTCTCGGCGACCAGGCTGACTGTCCCGCAGGCCGCGCAGGTAGCGGCTGCAGTTGTCATCTCGGTGCCGAAGATCTCGCCGAGCAGGCCGCCGATCGCATTGCCGTCCAGGGCGGTGTTGTCCAGTGCGTGCATCAGGATGCCCCCGCTCCGCCGTAGCGCTCGGTCTTCACCTGGCCGGCCGGATAGCCGAGGCCAACCAGTGCGCCCGCAACCGTCTCGACGAAGGCGGTCGGGCCGCAGACGAACGCGAGCGGCATGAGGTCATCAGGCCAGGCGACGTCGGCCAGCAGGTCCGGCGTCACCCGGCCGGAGTGCCCGGTCCAGCCAGGCGGCTGCTGCCGGGTGAGCGTGTAGATCACGTCGACGCCGTCGCCGGACGCGGCCAGTTCCGGCCGGTAGATCACGTCTGGCAGCGACCGCGCCGAGTAGAGCAGGCGAGCCGGCACCGTGCTGCCGATGCGGGCCCGGTGGCGCAGGATCGACCGGAACGGGACAACACCCGAGCCGCCCGCCAGCAGGAGCAGCGGGTGCTGTGGCTCGGCTCCGTCCCAGACGAAGTAGCCGCCGATCGGGCCGCGTATCTCGATCTCGTCGCCGAGCCGCAGTTCCTCGGTCAGATAGGGGGATACCTCTCCGTCGTCCAGCCGCTCGACCGTGACCTGCACCGGCTCGCCTGGTGCCGAGGAAATCGAGTACGAGCGCTCGGCCACGTAACCGTCATCGGCGGTCAGCCGGATATCCAGGTGCTGACCGGCCCGGTGCCCGGCCCAGTCCTGCACCTCGAGATCGATCGTGCGCACTGACGATGTCTCCGGCCGCACTGCCCTGACAGTGGCGACCTGCCAGGTCAGTCGCCCGCGTACCGCTGTTCCCGCCATGGGTCCCCGTAGTTGTGGTAGCCGTAGCGCTCCCAGAAACCAGGCTCGTCGGCCGCCAGAAGCTCCAGGCCGCGCACCCACTTGGCGCTCTTCCAGAAGTACAGATGCGGGACGAGCAAGCGGGCCGGGCCGCCGTGCTCAGGTGCGAGCGGGGCGCCGTCGTAATCGTAGGCAAGCCACGCCTGCCCGCTGGTCACGTCCGCCAGCGGGAGGTTCGTCGTGTAGCCGCCATCGCAGAATGCCAGCACGAACCGGGCCTGGTGGTCCACCTGCGCCAGCAGGGTGTCGATCGACACTGCCCGCCACCTGGTGTCGAGCTTCGACCACCGGGTGACGCAGTGGATGTCAGCCGTCACATCCTCGGCAGGCAGCGCCCTGAGCTCCTCCCAGGTCCAGGACCTGGTGGTGTCCCCGGCCTGCCGGATGGAGAACGTCCAGGAGTCCAGCGAGGCGGGCGGCGTGGGACCGGCCGACAAAACCGGAAAATCGGATGTCACGTACTGGCCGGGCGGTACCCGGCCGGACTGTTCCGCCGGTTCACGGCGGCGGCCATGAAAGCCGCGCGTTACAGGGCTCATGGAACCATCATCCCCCGTGCCGGCACGGGTTAACTGGCCGCATCGAGCATGCCCATCAGGGTGGTCACGGTCACCCAGTTACGGGCCGTGCCCGCCGTCTGGACCGCGGACCGCGACAGGCGGGCGGCCAGGTCGCTGCGCCCCAGGCCGCCGGGCGTGTGCAGGTAAAGCGTGCGTCCGACGACAACGGCGTCGTCCGCGCTGCCGGCCGCTCTGGACCGCCGCACCGCCCCGGCGACTACGTCCAGCCCGGCCGCGTCGACCACCTCACGCCGGAACACCGCATGCAGGTACTTGGGGTTGGTCTCCGCCGGGAACGGATTGGCCGCGATCACCTGCCCGAGTTCCGCGCCGGAGATCACCACGACCGCGGGCCGTACGCCGAGCCTGCCGGAGATCTCCCGCTCCAGCTCGTCCGCCAGGCTGCCGGGGTCAGCCTCGCCGCTGGTGAACAGCAGGTTCCCGCTCTGGATGTAGGTGGCGACAGCTGAGTGCCCGAGATCCGCCGCCAGGTCCCGGAGGTCGGCCATGGCGACCTTGTTGCGGCCGCCCACGTTGATGCCGCGCAGCAGGGCGAGGTACCTGGGCATAACGCAGGACTATAGCTGCTCTCCACCTCACCTCCACGCCATCGGCACCGGCATCACACGGCAGGCCCGTCGGGTGGCAGGACGGCGGCTAGCCGCCGCTGACCGGGTGCAACCCGGCGGTCCGCCGCCCCGTTCGCGTACCCCCGGCGCAGCGGGCGGCGGGTCCGAGCCTGCCTGCTGCCCTCAGTCGTCGCGGGCCAGGCCGAGCCGGTATCCCCCGCCGAGGACGGTCCGCACGATCTCCGGCTTGCCCTGGTCCCGCTCGATCTTCCGGCGCAGGTTCTTGACGTGCGAGTCGATGATGCGCTCGTAGCCCTCGAACTCATATCCGCGTACCCGGTTGATCAGCTCGAAGCGGGAGTAGACCCGACCGGGGACACTCGCCAGCGCGAGCAGGATGCCCCATTCGGTCGGCGTCAGGTCGACTGCCTCGCCGCGGATCAGCAGCGTGCGGCGCGCCTCGTCGACCGCCACGGTGCCGCCACCGTAGCTGACCGGCTCGTCCGGGGCAGCCTGCCCGCCGCGCCGCAGGATCGCCTGTGCCCGCAGCACAAGCTCACGCGGGCTGAACGGCTTGGTCACATAGTCGTCGGCGCCCAGTTCGAGGCCGCGGACGCGGTCCTCCTCGCCGCTCCTGGCGGTCAGCATGAGGATCGGCGGCGCCGTGCCGGCGATCCGCAGCTCCTGCGCCACTGCCTCGCCTGAGACGTCCGGCAGGCCGAGGTCAAGTATGAGCAGGTCGGGCGCAGCCGAGGCGGCCAGGCTGAGGGCCTCGGCACCGGAAGCTGTCGTCAGCACGGTGAAGCCGGCCTGCTCCAGGTACGAGCGGACAAGCTCGCGAAGCTTGCGCTCGTCCTCGGCGATCAGGATCGTCGCTGACATGGCGCTGCGCCACCTCCCCCGGACTCGGCTCGCGCACCGGCACGCGGACCATACCCGCAGGTCACGTCGGGCAACCCGGGCCCGGAGGCTGCGGGAGATCAGCCCGCCCCTGGCGGGCTTACGCCAGATAGTCCGGCGTGCCGACGATCAGCGGATCCGGCTTGCCGACGATCTCGTCGTCCTTCCCGTCGTAGTCGAACTTGACCAGCAGGCTGCGGATAGCCTCCAGCCGGGCCCGCTTCTTGTCGTTGCTCTTCACCACGGTCCAGGGTGCGTGCTCCGAGTGCGTCCGGCTGAAGATGGTGTCTTTCGCCTGGGTGTAGGCATCCCACTTGTCGAGCAGCGCGATATCGGTCGGGCTCAGCTTCCACTGCCGCACCGGATCGATCTCCCTGATCGCGAACCTGGTCCGCTGCTCACCGCGGGTGACGGAGAACCAGAACTTCGTCAGTGCGATGCCATCGGCGATCAGCAGCTGCTCGAACACGGGCGCGTACTGCAGGAACGACTCGGTCTGCTCCGGCGTGCAGAAGCCCATCACGGGCTCCACCCCGGCCCGGTTGTACCAGGACCGGTCGAAGAACGTGATCTCTCCGGCGGCCGGGAGATGGGCGATGTAGCGCTGGAAGTACCACTGATTCCGTTCCCGCTCGGTCGGCACCTCCAGTGCCACAACGTGGGCGCTGCGCGGATTCAGGTGCTCCATGAACCGCTTGATCGTGCTGCCTTTGCCTGCGGCATCCCGCCCCTCGCAGAGCACCACGATCCGCTGCCCGGTGTCCTTGACCCAGTACTGCAGCTTCAGCAGCTCGACCTGCAGCAGCCGCTTGTGGTGGTCGTACTCGGCCCGGTCAAGCCGCTCGGCATACGGGTAATCCTCGCGCCAGGTATCGACGATGCTGCCGTCCGCCTGCCGCAGCACGGGGTCGTCCTCGTCGGAGTCGTCGACCCAGACGCCCGGCGGCACTACGCTCTGACTGCTCATCGGCATCCTGCTCCCGGCTCGACCGTAACCGCAGCCGCGCCCGCGCGCCAGGGGCCGACTGGTGGCACGCTTGCGGTGTGCCTGAGGAAATGCTGCGTGGCGGGTTCGTGACCGATGTGGCCCGGGTCGATGACACGGTTCGCCGGCGGCCCGGCCGGAATGCGGGTTTCGTGCACCGGCTGCTGGCCTTGCTGGAACGCGCCGGCTGGGCCGGCGCGCCGCGGTTCCGGGGCATGGACGAGCAGGGCCGGGAGATTCTCAGCTTCGTGCCGGGGCACGTCCCGTGGCAGCCGGCCGAGCAGGCGCGGGCTCGTTCCGCTGACAGCCTCGCTATGGCCGCGGAGCTAGTTCGCCAGTTCCATGATCTGACGGCAGGCACCTCGCTGGCCGGCGGCTGTGAGGTCGTATGCCACAACGACCTGTCGCCCGGGAACACTGTCTACCGGGACCGGGCGGGTGAGCTGCGGCCGGTGGCGTTCATCGACTGGGACATCGCCGCGCCGGGCCGGCGGATCCACGACATCGCGCACGTGTGCTGGCAGTACGCCGGGCTCGGCCCGCAGATTGAGGACACCGCGCAGGCCTGCTGGCAGATCCGGATCATCTGCGACGCCTACGGGCTCTCCGACCGCGCGGCCGTCGTCGATACGATCTTGCAGTGGCAGGACCGCTGCTGGCGCGGCATCCAGGCCGGCGCTGCCGCGGGCGATCCAGCCATGACTCGTATGCACGCCTCAGGCGCAGCACGGGAAGTACGTCAGCAGCACGACTGGGTTGCCCGGCACCGCACGGAACTTCAGGCAGCTGTCGGCTAGGCAACGGCGTCCTCTTGACCGCGAACGAAGAGTCTGGCTGGGATCCTGTCTGGGCGGTTGCCGGGGAGGAGTAGAACCAGGGAGGCTGTTCGGGTGAGGAACATTCGATCTACGTCCCTGGCTGCGGGCGCCGGGTCATGACAGTCAGCGCGGTTCCCGCGGAATCGATCGGCGTCAGCTTCACCCCGTTCGAGGATCGTGTTGAGGTCATTGACGCCGTCGCCGCGCACGCGGAGGCGCGGGGTCTGGCGTTCGTGGCCGTCGCCGAGGCGATGAGCTTGGCGGCGCCGATCGTGCTCGCGCGGCTGGCCGAGAGAACCCAGCGCATCGGCCTGATGACCGGCGTGCTTTCCGTCTGGAGCCGCACGCCGGCGACACTCGCTTTGACGGCAGCCGAACTGCAGCGACTCTCCGCGGGGCGCTTCACTTTGGGCCTCGGAGCAGGGACCGCACCGATCACGGAGGGTTTCCACGGGCAGGCGTGGACGGCACCCGTCGATCGGCTGCAGCAGACCTGTGCCGCGGTCCGCGCGCTGTTGGCGGGAGAACGCCTGCCCACTGCTCCCGGGGGCGCTCGGCCGCTGCGGCTGAGCTGCCCGCCGCCGACAGCAGTGCCGCTCGCCGTGGGTGCCATCACCTCTCCTAGCATCCGAGTTGTCGCCACCGTCGCTGACCGATGGCTTCCTTTCCTTTTGCCGCCGGCCGCAATCGATGCAGGACGTGAGTTGATTGCCGCTGTCGCGGCTGAGGAGCAGCGCTCAACGATGCCCAGCGTCACCGCCGCCGTCCCTGTGGCACTGGCATCGGACCGGGCCAGTGCGGCGAAGATCGCTGCTCGGTGGCTCGTCACCTACGCCACGCGGATGGGGCCGGTATATCCGCGGGTGCTCCGCGGCCACGGTTACGGCCGGGAGCTCGACGCGCTGCTAGAAGCCAACGGGGATTCCCGAGATGTAGTGCTGCCGTCGAAGGCGACTCGCCTCGCCGATGACGTACTGATATTCGGAACGTACGACGAAGCACCCGACCTGTGCCGCCGTTGGCTGGACCATGCCGATGCGCTCGCGCTCGTCGCGCCGTTCGGCATCTCCGCGGCTGCCATCAACGCGACGATCGACGCGGTCGTTTCCGGGCCGGCAACCGGGATCGGTGCCACCGACGGCCCCTGACCACCGGATCAGTGTGCGAAGAGTGACGAATGACAGTGCGAGACGACTGCGAGCCGCCGCTGACGGGCACTCCCGCCCACGCCTGCCGGTCGCGGCTCGGCGCCACTCCGGCATAGGCGCGAAAGACGGCGCCTCCTTTCGCGGTCGTCGCCAGACAAGACGCAGGAAGGCGGGGACCGCCTGCTGTCCCATGACCGCGGGTACGCGGCACGGATAGCTCCTCACAGCGCGGGTAGTGGCCGGAAAGCACGCGCTGCGGGCATGCGACCGCGCGCAGGAGGGGACGCTATGATCCGGAAGATACTGCCATGGGTACTGCCAGCCGCTGCCGCACTGGTCATCGCGGAGCAGCGGAGGGACATCACCCGCTACCTCAAGATCAAGCAGATGTCGATCGGGCACGGCCACCCCGAGCGCGTCCCCGCCAGCGGGACGCAGGCATACGCGCAGCCCGGCGGTGGAGCGGCGGACGGGACCGGTGACTTTGGCTCGGCCCGCCGTGGCGGCCCGGCCATATGACCCTGACAGCGCGCCAGCGCGAGCAGCAACGTGCGGCGCGGCGTACTACTAGTGGCTGGGGACGAGCGTCACCGGAGTACGTGCCAGACCGGCCGCGACGCCTGCGCAGACAACCCCGCACCCGGAGGACAGCATGACCGACCACACCTACCGCGTCACCGAGATCGTCGGCAGCTCACCGGACGGCATCGAGCCGGCGATCAACAGCGCGATAACCCGCGCCTCGCAGACCCTGCGGCACCTTGACTGGTTCGAGGTGGTCCAGGTCCGGGGCCAGATCGCCGACGGCCAGGTCGCCTATTACCAGGTCGGCCTCAAAGTGGGCTTCCGTCTCGAGGACTCCTGAGCCAGCGGCGCTGCCGCTAACCGGGACCTTCGCGCCTCTGTTGCCTCGGCCCGAAGCGCTCGAGCGGACCGCTCAGCCAGGCCTCTGCCTGCCAGCAGACGGTCCCACGGCCCACTGCAAGATGAGACGCAGCAGGTGCACGTCTTGGCGAACATCAGCGGCGGTTCGGGTCGCCCGGTCGGCCACGCCAGCATGCCGTTCATCGGCGACGTGATCGCGTAGGTCTGAGCAATCCCGGCGAACACGACGAAACGGGTCATCCGGCGGGCAGCAGTGGGTCGTGCGCCCCGGTTGGGGAATACATAGCTGCACCCAAGCTTTGCGAGGTCCGATGACCAAGTCACCCATCGACAAGTCACCCATCACATGGCTCAAAGACGTGGCAGAGCATGACTATGCGGCGGCACATAACTACCTGTCGCTGAAATTCGATGAGAAGCGCGCTAGCGAGATCGTTGGGCGTCTGAAGCAGGCCAAGGTGACCGCGCGCCGTGCTAATGACATCCTGCGGGCCACCGGCCTGTCTCCGCTGCCCCTGTCCGATCCCGGTGTCCAGCGTGACCTGCTTAAGCTGCTCAACGGTGAGAAACTGTCACCCGTACTCGTGTGCGACCAGAAGCCGGGCGCGGACATAGCCGACGGATATCATCGCGTCAGCCTGGCGTACAACATCGACCCGTTCATGGCGGTGCCGCTGAGGGTGGGCTAGCAATCGCGCCGCGACTACCTGACCAGGGTCGAGCGTCCGGGCTGCGGTAAACCCGGAGCATATTCTCCGACTCGCCGCGGTGTGGCTCGATTCCCGGCGGCCGCTCCATCCATCTGCTATTTCGATGGCGCTGAAGTTCTGTCGAGGAATTTAATCATGCTGGCCCAGAACTGCTCGGTGGCCAGGGCGTTGGCCTGCGCGGTGCCGCCTAGCAGCGTGTTGGTGAAAAAGGGGTAGTACGGGAACATGCCGAAGTAGTAGTGCCCGGCGCTGGGGTAGTACAGGTTGGTGACCGGCGCGTGGCCGGGTGAGCGATCCAGTTCTGCCACGATGGTGCTGGCCGACCCGGCGGAATCCCAGACAGCGTCCTGACCGCCGTCTCCTATCAGCAGCGGGACGTGGATGCGGGTGACCGGGATGAGCATGCCGGTCTCCAGTGGCTTGCCGTCGAAGGTCCAGCCCGGGCCGGCGCCGCCGTACGCGCCGTGGATGACGTCGGTCGGTGAGCTGGCTACGACCTGTGGATCGGCGACGAAGCCTGGGATCTCGATTACTACCTACACGAGAACCCGGAGCAGAAACGCGCCGCCTACGCCTGGCTCACCGACTTCGTCGGCTGGCTGCCTATGCCCGACGGCGGCGACCGCGAGGCCTTCGTGACCGCGGACTACAACGCCGAGATGATCGAGCACATCGCCCGCTACCCGCGGATCCGTGACCGCGCCATCTTCGTCGGCGACTCCGACGACATCGTCCCGGACACGTTCGGCCCAGGGCTGCCGCCAATCCGCGACTGGACCGAGCAGCACTACGACTTCGCCGGCTACGTCACCGGTTTCGACCCGCGCCGGCTCGGCGACCGCGAACTGCTCGGCTACCGGCCCGACGAGCGCGTCTGCATCGTGACGGTGGGCGGCTCGGGAGTCGGCGGCCACCTGCTGCGGCGGGTAATCGCCGCCTTTCCGGAGGCAAAGGACCGCGTGCCCGACCTCCGGATGATCGTCGTCGCCGGCCCGCGGATCGATCCTGGCAGCCTGCCGGCCCACGACGGGCTGGAGATCCGCCCCTATGTCCCCGAGCTATACCGCCATCTGGCCGCCTGCGATCTCGCAGTCGTCCAGGGCGGCCTGACAACCACGATGGAACTGACCGCCAGCCGGCGGCCCTTCCTCTACTTCCCGCTCCGCGATCACTTCGAGCAGAACTTTCACGTCCGACACCGGCTCGACCGCCACCGCGCCGGGCGGTGCATGGACTACCAGACCGCCGAACCTGCCGACATCGCCACCGCCATCGCCAGCGAGATCAACCGCCGCGTCGACTACCGCCCCGTGGCGACCGACGGCGCCGCCCGCGCCGCGTCGATGCTCGCCAGCATGCTCTAACCGGATTCGCCACCCGGCCCGAACTGGGCACGCACCCTTGTCGGCCTGTGAGCAAGGACATGAGCCGTACAGACCGGCTGCAACGCCGGCCGCTCTGGCAGCGATATCTCCTCCGGAAGCGCGGTCATGGCGTGGCCGCGTCAAGGGGGGACCTTGCAGACCACGAATGTGAGCCGGCGCTGGGCATCACGGGCCGTGCCCGTCCTGCTGGTACTAGGCCTTGCTGCGAGCGGGCCCGCCGCGGCCGCCAGCGCGGCCGCGCTGCGTCACGACCGTACCGTCTGCTCCGGCGGCATCGTGCAGTCCGGCGTGTACCCGACACTCCTCATCGCCGGGTCCTGCACCATCTCCGGCTACGGGCTTATCCGGGTCCTGGCCGACCTGACCGTGGCTCCTGACGCCACCCTCACCGACCCGGGCGGCCACCTCGAAGTCGACGGAAACCTCAACGTCGGCTCGGGCGCGACCGTATCGGTCGGATGCCGCCACTCCGGTTCCTACCATCGGTGCCAGCCGGGCCAGGGCACGGCACCGCGGCTCACCGTGCACGGCGGGCTCCGCATCGCCGATAACGGCCTGCCCGAGCCTTCGGGTATGGCCCCTGACCCGACGAGTACCTCGCTGACGGTTGTCAACAACACCGCTTCGCCCCCGCAGTTCGCTGTCTTCCAGGATGCCGAGGACGTGGGTCAGCGGGCCGGGCCGGGCCGGGCCGACGCGAGCGGCGGATTCCAGGCCGTTGCCATCACCGGCATCACCGTCGGCGGCAGCGTCATCGTCAAGGGCCAGGACGACACTGCGATCGATGTCTCCGACGACAGCATCGGCCGCAACCTGATCGTGTCGGACGACGACGACACCGGCCCGGGCAATGCCGGCTCGGGTCCTGTACTGGCTGGCGATCTTATCGGCCACTCCCTCGACTGCAGCCACGATGAGCCGCCGCCCACTGACAACTCGGCCGACGGACCCGACCACGCACGCGGCGGCGCTCACGGCCAGTGCCGGCATTTGTAATCTGGACGTAGGGTGCGGTCGCGGCGAGGTGCTGAGCCGGCGGCTGGCCGGGTGCCCGCAGGGCGAGCGGACGTGTGGCGCCGCAGCCTGGCGATGAGCAACATCCGGACGCCGACGGGCGGGCGCAGGCGCTGCGCCAGGCCGTGCGATTGGTGCGGCCCGGCGGACGGCTGCGCCTCGTCGATGATGGCGCGGACTGCTATCCCCCCGTGCTGCGGCAGGCCGACTGCACCGGCGCGGCGGTGCAGTAGCGGCTGGCGGACGTGGTGCGGCCTGCCGCGCCATCACATCCCCCTGGTCATAGCCACCCGGCGCGCCGACCCGAGATCACCCCTTAACCGTCTGAGCATGGTTGGATCTGATGGCCGGGCGCCGGAGACAGCACTGACCCCGATCCTGGGCTTGTCCCGTCCCGGCCACTGACAGCGGCAGATGAGGAAGCTCCGCCCGGGGCCGACCGGCGGGTGCGGTCGGCATAGGCGCGTTCTCGCGGAAGCGGCTTGTGAAAACCTGCACAAGGCGTTTCCGCGGAGACGTCGTCTAAATGGCTGGCGGTGCCGAGACACGCCAGGTTTCCCGCGCGGTCGTCGGCAGTTCCGGGCGTTCACTTGGGTCAATCTCGGTGCATCACGATCTGCCTGCTGCCGCCAGACGGATGGAACTCGTAGAACGGAACGGAATCCGGCGAGCAGAACAGTGTGACGACGGGGATCGGCCGCAAGGTCGCCAACAGGCAGTGCATCAGCGCGTGACCGATTCCGGTGCCTCGCCTGCCAGCAGACACGACGAAGTCCTCGGCTTACGCGCGGGTTCCCGTGGCAGCCGGAGCTGCCGTACGTGGGTTAAGGGCTCAGTATCCGCGATCGCGGTCGACGGTGTTGATCAGTTCCTGGCCGGCCAGGAACCGGGCCAGGTTGTCGGCGAAGAGCTGCCGGGTCTGCTCCGCGGTGGCCGAGTCGCCGCGGCCGGAGATGTGCGGGGTCAGCAGGACCTCAGGGAGCTCGAGCAACTCGCGTCGCGGCGGACGGCCAGCCAGTTCCCCGTCATATACATCGAGAACGGCACCGCGCAGGCGTCCGCTCGCCAACGCCTTGATCAGCGCGTCTTCGTCGATTTCTTCACCGCGGGCCACGTTGATCAGCACCGCGCCCGGCTTGAGCGCGGCGAACACGCCGGCGTCGATCATGCCGGTCGTCTCCGCGGTCAGCTGCGAGCACACCGCCAGGAAGTCGCTCTCCGCCGCTAGCTCGTGCAGGCGATCGGCGGGCAGCAGCCGGTCGATGCCGTCGGTGTTGTCGACCGGAGCGGTCAGGGATCGCCGCGTAGCCAGTACGCGCATGCCGAGCGCCTTGGCTTGCCGCGCTAGCTCACGGCCGATCCCGCCGAAGCCGACGACGCCCATGGTGGCATCCTGGAGCCTGATCATTTGGTAGCTGCCGCGCCTGAAAAGGCCCGCTTGCTTCTGGCGCGTGCCCTCATGCAAGCCGCGGGCGAAGAAGGCGGCGCCGGCGAGGGCATAGTCGGCAATTCCGCCCGGAGCTACCACGCCGCGACTGGTGCTTAGGGTGACGTCGGACGTCCACAGGTCGCAGCCGTGCAGGTTGGACACGCCCGCTTGGGTGTGGTGAACCCAGGCCAGGTGTGGCGCCTTCGCGGCCACCACCGTTGGGACTGGGAAGCCGAGCAGGATGACGTTGGCGTCCGCTAGGGCGGCATCGAGCCTGGTCCCGGACGCATCGTTCGCGTCGATCACATTGACCCGCGGATCGACGGCGGAGATATACGATTGATCCGTCCCGAGGGCGGGCGCCATCACGACCACGTTCACAGCGTCCATGGGTCCCTACCTTGTCACCCCGTCCCGGCGCGACTTGAGCTGGGGACCCGCCCGCGCGAGGGGCAAGCGAGAGCGGGCCGCGAGGTGCAGCCGTGATTACGGATGCCTCGCTTAGCGATGCGCGGCAGCGATTGCGCTGTCCACTAGCTCGACCAGGTGCTCGAGCGGCACCTTGCCGTCGACGCGCTCGCCGTTCACGTAGAACTTCGGCGTCGCGTTCACCCCGTTTCTGGTGCCCTCCTGCACGTCCCGCCTGATTTTCCCGGCGTACGCCTGGTCGGTCACCTCGCGCCGGAAACGCGGGATGTTCAGGCCGATGACCTCGGCATAGGTCACCAGCGAGTCGATGTCCAGATGTGAGTACGGCTGCAGCAGCAGGTCGTGCATCTCCCAGAACTTGCCCTGGGCAGCGGCCGCCTCTGCGGCCTCCGCCGCCTGCTCGGCATGGGGGTGCAGCTCGGGGATCGGGAAGTTACGGAAGACGAACCTGATGTCCGCCGGGTGCTCGTCGGCGAGCAGGCGGACGTCCCGGAATGCACCCCGGCAGTAGGGGCACTCAAAGTCGCCGTACTCCAGCACCGTCACCGGTGCGCCGGCCGGACCGCGGATGTGGTCGTCCGCTGTCACGACCGGTGCGGTGAATGCCTCCACAGTCTGCTCTCCTCGTCCCTCGGCGGCAGTCAGCCCTTGCCCGGATTGAAGATTCCCAGCGGGTCGAGAGCGTGCCGTACGGCGTCCTGCAGTGCGATCGATCCGGGGTCTAGCTCGCGGCGCATGCCCGCCCGCTTGAGTATGCCCACGCCGTGCTCGCCGGTCACGGTGCCGCCGAGCGCGATCGCGGCATCGAGAAACTCCTCGAACGCGGCCTGGGCGGCAACTCTCGCGGCGTCGTCGCCCGGCGGTGTCACCATCAGCGGATGCAGGTTACCGTCGCCGGCATGGGCGATGTTGGCAATCCGTATGCCGCGCCTGGCCCCGATCTCGGAGATCAACGCGAGCATTTCGGGCACTCGCGACCGCGGCACGCAGATGTCCTCGGTCAGGACCGGCCCGAGCCGCTCCAGGGCCGGGTAGGCGAGCCGCCGGGCGTCGAACAGGGCGTCGGCCTCGGCGTCGTCGGTGGACTGCTCGGCCCACAGCGCGCCCGCCTCGGTCATGGTCGCCGCCATCTGGCCGGCCTCGGCCGCACCGGACTCGCCAGGCGTGTCGACGCGCGCGAGCAGCAGCGCGGCGGCATCCGCGTCGATACCCAGGTGCTTCCAGTCCTCCACCGCCACCAGGCAGGCATGATCAAGCAACTCAAGAACCGCCGGGGTCAGCCCGCGGCGAGTGATCGCCGCGACCGCCTGCCCGGCGCTCACCAGGTCGCCGAATGCCGCGACTATCGTGCGCGGCGTGCCGGCCAGGGCCGGCCGCAGCCTGAGGGTCACCTCGGTCACGACGCCGAGCGTTCCCTCCGAGCCGACAAACAGTCCCACCATGTCGAGCCCGGCCACGCCCTTGGTTGTCCGGCGGCCCAGGCGCACCACCTCGCCGTACGCGACCGGACCGCCAGCGACGACGCGCAGGCCGAGCACATAGTCGCGGGTCACGCCGTACTTCAGGCAGCACAGCCCGCCGGCGTTGGTGGCGACGTTGCCGCCGATCGTCGACCACGGGGCGCTGGCCGGATCAGGCGGGTACCAGAGGCCGTGCTCGGCCACGGCGGCCTTCACGTCGTCGTTCACCGCGCCCGGCTGCACGACGCAGAGCTGGTTTTCCGGATCGATTTCCACGACGCGGCTCATCGCGGACACGTCGAGCACGACGCAACCGGTGACGGCATTGGCCCCGCCGGACAAGCCGGTGCCGGCCCCGCGGGGTACCACCGGCACGCCAAGCTCCGCGCAGGTGCGCACGACCTGCTGGACCTCATGCTCGGACCGCACCCGGACGGCGGCGGCAGCCTCGCCCGCCGGCGCCCACTCGGCGTCGTCGTGGGAGAGGGAGCGCAGCACGTCCTGGTCGGTGACCAGGCGGCCGGCCGGCAGCCTGCGGCCCAGCGCCTCGACCACCGTCTCCGGCATGGTGGCTGTCATGCGAGCGCTCCGGTGATCTCGGCGGCAGCGACCGCCGCGCCCCCGATGGTCATGATCGAGCTCGCGTGGTCGGTTTCCGGCGCCGGCCGGACAGTCACCAGCGAGCCGAGCTCAGCCCTGACGGCGGCCACGGCTGCCGGCGGATAGGCGGGGGCGCTATCCCGTCCGGTGCTCCACTCCGCGGTAATCAGCCGGACCGGTACCGTGAGCTGCTGCCATTTCGAGAATCCGAAGAAGATGTCCGCGGCATCGGCTGACAGGGCGGAACCGCTGAGCCGCACGCGCCGTCCATCCAGGTCATGCCGCAGGTAGTCGAGCAGGAGCGGATCGCCTGGATCGAGCAGCGGCGCCGTCTGGGCGACGAAGAATCCGGCGTAGTCCGTCACGTCCGGCCAGTCGCGGCCGAGCCTGGCCAGTCGGTCAGCGAAGACCGCGGGCAGGGACTCGGGCGTCAGCCCTGCCGGCACCGCCATCGGGAAGCCGCCGTCGACCAGAATCAGGCTCTTTACCCGGCCGGGAAACGACACGGCCAGCTCGACGGCGACGAAGCCGCCCATCGACATGCCGCAGACGTGCACGCTGCGCAGGCCGAGCGCGTCAAGGACGGCGATCATGTCGGCGGCGTGCCTGCTGACTGACGACGGCCCGGTCACTTCCGCGCTGTCGCCGCGCCCGCGCAGGTCGGGCGCGACCAGGGCCAGGCCGGGTGCGACCGCGTGCAGCCAGTTCCACAGCTTCCGCTGACTGCTGATGCCGTGAATGGCAAGTACAGGCTCCGGACCGGACCCGGTCAGCTCCACCGCGAGCGCGCCGCCGGGTACCGCGACGGCTGTTACCTCGTTCCCGTTCGCAGTGGTGTGCATTGCTCGACCCTAAGCGGCGCTAGGTGGCGATGTCCGGGTAGGGCAGCTGCCAGTGCTGCAGCCGGGCCGCGTACTCGCGCTGGAAGGCTAGCGGCTCGGCGTAGTCGCGCTCGAACATCGCGATGAACAGGGTCAGGGTCAGGAACGGATGCGCGCCGAGCTCGAACAGCGCCACGTAGTCGTGCCCGGCCAGAGCGCCGCGCTCCGCGTCAGTGAATGTCAGCCAGGTAGTCGCCTCCGCGTCCGGGCAGTTGAGGATCCGCCCGGCCTGCTCAGCCTCCCACCAGCTGACTGTCCGGCCCGGCTCCGCGCGGTAGCGCTCGACCAGCTCGGGGTCGCGGTCGATCGTGTAGAGGAACTTGTCCACCAGGTATCTGCTCATGCCGCCGGCACTCCCTCCGGATACCAGGTGAAGTAGGCCTCCATCGTGTGGAACAAGTCGAGCGAGTCACTGTAGTCAGCCTTCACGTTCTCCCCGGCCGCGCCCATCATCAGCAGGAAGTCCATGAACCCGTGGGTCGCGTTGCCCGGCTCCCACAGACTGTCCAGGGTGACCTCGCCCAGGGCCGCGGACAGGTCACCGGAGGCAATCCACTCCACGGCCCTGCGGTCGAAGTCCGGATCGGGGCCGTGCGGGCCGAACTGGCGCGGGCCGCCGAGCTCCAGCGACAGATGCCCGGTGCCGATGATGGCGACCCGCTGCCCGCCCGGCCAGGATTCCACCAGCTCCCTGAGGGCCTTGCCCAGCTGCACGAACCGGCGGGGCTGCGGCAGCGGCGGGGCGAAGATGTTGGTGTAGACCGGGACGATCGGCAGGTCCGCTTCCGGGCGCAGGGTGATGATCGGGCACGTGATGCTGTGGTCGACTCGCAGCTCGTTGCTGAACGCCAGGTCGAAGCCTGCGTCCAGGCCGCCGCGCAGCAGGTGCGCGGAGAGGTCCTCGCAGCCGGGTAGCAGCATGCGCGGCAGGCCGAACTCCCGTTCCTCGTTGTAGTAGTTGGCGTCGTAGTGCGGCGCCTTGCCGATGAGGAACTGCGGCATGTTGTCCAGCCACAGCTGGTGGAAGTGATCACTGCCGACCATGACCAGCACGTCCGGGCGAGCCCTCGTGAGGGTCTGCCGGAACGCGGCGATCTTGGCCACCCACTCGTCCGCGAACGGCGGCCGGTCCGCGCCCGATGCGGTACTCGCGCGGTAGAAGAACGGGTGATGCGTCGAGGCGATGACCGCTGCGACGGTGGCCATGGGCGGCTCCCGGTGCAATGTGGCTAACTTCCGGAGATACTACTGTGACCGTGCCCGCCGCTAGGTCCGTGGAGGTTGCCGTGACGACTGAGTCCCCTCTCGCTGAGCCGGAGCCCGGCCGGCCCGTCGTGCTGCGCAACGGGACCGTTCTCACCATGGACGACTCGCACACGATCCTGACCGGAGCCGACGTCCTGGTGACCGGCGACAAGATCGCCGCGGTCGGGCCCGGGCTGGCGGTCCCGGAGGGCACGGCGGAGATCGACGCCAGCGGCGGCATCGTGATGCCCGGCATGATCGACACGCACCGGCACATGTGGCAGACCGCGATGCGCGGCTACGGCGCCGACTGGACGCTGACCCAGTACTTCGTCTGGTACTACCTGCAGTGGGGCAAGGTATTCCGGCCGCAGGACATCTACGCCGGTAACCTGCTGGCCGCGATCGAGGCGATCAACGCCGGCGTGACGACAACGGTGGACTGGTCGCACGGTCTGCAGACGACCGAGCACGCCGAGGCGGCGGTCGATGCGCTGACGCAGGTTCCCGGCCGGTTCGTCCTGGCCTACGGCAATATCCAGGCCGGTCCGTGGGAGTGGTCGGCGGCACCGGAGTTCCGCGAGTTCGTCAGCCGCCGCTTCACGCCCGGCGACGACATGCTCGGCTTCCAGATGGCGTTCGACGTGACCGGTGACCCGGCGTTCCCGGAGCGGGCTGCCTTCGAGGTCGCGCGCGAGCTCGGCGTTCCGGTCACCACGCACGCCGGCGTCTGGGGCGCGACGAACGACGACGGCATCAGGCTGATGCACGAGGGCGGCTTCATGACCCCGGAGACCGTCTACGTCCACGCGGCCACTCTCACCCGCGACTCCTACAACCGGATCGCGGCGACCGGCGGGTCCGCGTCGGTGTCCACCGAGAGCGAGCAGAGCGCCGGCCAGGGCTACCCGCCGACCTGGCGGCTGCGGGAGCACGGCATCCCCGTATCACTGTCCATGGACACTAGCGTGTGGTGGAGCGGCGACCTGTTCTCGGCCATGCGGACCACGCTGGGCGCGGACCGGTCCCGTGAGCACCTGGAGGCCCACGGCCGGCAGGAGACCGTCACCAACTGCCATCTGCGGGCCGAGGATGTCGTCGACTGGGCGACACGGGGCGGCTCCCGCGCGCTCGGCATGGACTCGCTGACCGGCAGCATCGCCGCGGGCAAGAAGGCCGATCTGGTGCTGATCAAGAACGACGCGTCGCCGGTCATGTTCCCCGTGCTCAACCCCTACGGCCACGTCGCCTTCCAGGCCCAGCGCGGCGACGTTCACACCGTCCTGGTGAACGGCCGGGTCGTCAAGCACGAGCACCGGCTGACCGGCACGGACCTGGCCGCCGCCCGGCGCGCCGTAGAGCAGACGGTGGAGTACCTGCAAGCCGAGCTGGGGCCGCAGGCCTGGGCCGACGGCATGCACCCGGAGATCCCGGAGACGAAGGTTCTCGACAATCCGTACACCTACACCGAGTGGAACGCCGGCTCGGCGCAGTGGAAGGGCACGGGCCGGCCGGAGCCCGAGTAGGCCCGGCCCGGCAGCGGCGCAGGTCAGGAGCGCCCCGTGCTCGACGATGTTTCCTATGACGACGGCCAGTCGCCGGCCATCGGCATCGCGCCGCCGGGTACAACCCGGCAGCAGGCAGCTGATCACATCAAGATCGCGCACAGCCCGCTGCTGATCGCGGGACCGGACGGCGAGTACGCCGGCGTCTACTGGACTGGCACCCGGATGGTCCTCATCGAAGGTCTCGGCAGCGACCAGGATGACGCCCTGGCCGATTTCCGCGCATCGCTACGTGAGCTGGGCGAAGCCTGACGGGCCAGCCGGTCGGTCAGCCCCGGGCGGCTGTCAGCGCGGCCAGTACCGTGAGGATCAGCGAGCTCGCCGCCACGGCACCGTGCAGCCAGATGAGCCGGGGCGGGAACGCCCAGGCTGCCGTGGCCCGCCGCCGGACGGCCGCGCGGTTGCGTGCCATCCAGCCGACCCCGACCAGCAGCGTGGTCACCAGGATCGCCACGGCGATCCAGGCCAGCGGCCGGTAGTGGACGAACGCGAACATCATCCAGCAGGCAATGCCGGTCACGGCCAGCGTCGGATGGCTGAACTCGAGCAGCGGGTGCTCGCCGTCGGGGGTGCGGACCCGCACGTGCGGCCCTGGCGGCGGCCTGCCGTCGGCCGTCAGCGGGACGGCGCCCCCGATCCCGGCCAGCCAGGCCAGCACCCCTGCCGGGGCCGCCCGGGCAGCTGCGGGCACAGATGTCTCCGCCAGGGCTGCCGCCTCAGCCAGCACGGGCGCCTCAGCCAGCACGGGCGCCTCTGCTGCCACGGGCGCCTCTGCTGGCGCTGGCTTCGCACTCTCCCGGCGGGCCGCACCGCCGGCCCGCAGCAGCGTGATCCCGGCAACGGCAGTGGCCAGCCACAAGACGAGCACAAAGATGGCCAATGCCCGTTCCCTTTCCGACGGCTGGGCTCTCGCGCATCAGGCTAGCCGACCGCCGCACCGGGTCAGGACCGGCGGGTCCGGCCTGCCGGCTGGGCTGCTGGCCGGGCTGGACCTGCCGGTCAGGCCTTCGCCAGCCGCCGGTAAAATTCGTGGTTATGCCGGAGGTACACCCCGCCCCGCCCGGTCCCGCCAGAGACGCGGCATGACCGAGCGCAAGCCGCCCGAGCTGAGCTTCCGCACCTGGATTGACCAGCAGATCAGCGAGGCGGCCGAGCGGGGTGCCTTCGACAATCTGCCGGGCGCCGGCAAGCCCCTGCCTGATCGCGGGCCGGACGCCGACCAGGCCTGGCTGATGGACTGGATCCGGCGGGAGGGCGTGAACACCGAGGAACTCCTCCCGACCCCGCTCAGGCTGCGCAAGCAGTCGTCCCGGCTCGCCGAGAACGTGCACGAGCTGCCGAGCGAGAATGCGGTGCGCGAGGTCGTCGGCGAGCTGAACGACCGGATCATGGAATGGCGCAGGCTCCCGCTCGGACCGCCCATCTTCGTGCCGGTCGTGGATGAGGAGGCGATGGTGACGCGCTGGCGGGACGCGCACCCGGAGCCGCAGCCCCCGCCGGCAGCAGGCCAGACCGCGGCCCAGCTGGTCGAGGCACGGGCGAGCGGGCGTCTGCGCTGGCGGCGCAGGCGGCCGCGCTAGCCGGGGGCACGAACCAGGCCCGCGCGGCCCGAGCCCGAGTTATGAACTCGGCGGCCCTGACTGCAGCACCGGCAGCCTCGCCAGGCTCTCGGCTCCCAGCTGCTCCGCGTCGGCCAGTGCCGCGTCCTGGTGCTCGCGGGCCCGGTCCGCGATCTGCTTGGCCAGCTCCGAGGCCAGGCCGCCGAGCTGGCGGACGCCAACGCTGTCGACGAGCACGCGGCTGGCTGACAGGACGGCGATGCCCTCGACGCGAGCGCCGTCACCGCTGAGCGCGGCACCGACCTTGGCCGCCTCGAACGGGCTCGCAGGGTGGGCGGTCAGCTTCCTGCCCTCGGCCAGCACCCACTGATGGAACTTGAGCACAGCCCCGTGCAGCGGCAGCGCCTTCACGTCGGCCGTGCGCAGCCCGAACCGCTTCCCGGTGGTGAAGCACCGCCCGTAGCCAACCACCGCGGCCGACCACAGCGCCAGCGGAACGACGCCGTCCCGGTCCTCGTCAGCCTCGGCCAGTTCAGTCAGCAGCCGCTTGCAGCACTCCATCACGAACTGCAGGTCGGCAATAATGCCGGCCTCGTCGGCGAGAACCTGCGCGGAGGGGCTGTCGAGCTCGACAGTATCCATGCCCCAGGGTGTCACGGGCCGGCGCGCGCCGGGCGTCTCAGATCGGGACGGCACTCCTCGGCGACTCCCGGCAGCAGCTACACATTCGAGGCGATGATGCCGCCGTCGATCTGGTAGACGGCCCCGGTGATGTAGGCCGCACGCTCGGACGCCAGGAATGCGACCAGGTCGCCCAGCTCGGCCGGCTCCCCCAGCCGCCCGGCCGGGATGCGCGCACCCAGCTCGGCCAGCCGCGCCGTCAGCTCCGGGCTGGCCGCGACGTCCTCCGGCAGCCCTAGCCGTGCCGTGCGGAACGATCCGGGCAGCACCAGGTTGATCGTGATGCCGTCCTTCCCCAGATCCGGCGTCAGCGCCTTCACCAGCCCGGCTATACCGGGCCTGATGCCGTTCGACAAGTCGATGTTCCGCACCGGCTGCTTCACTGAGCTGGACTGGATCCCGATGATCCGGCCCCAGCCACTCGCCCGCATCTGCGGCAGGACTGCCCGCACGAACCGGACGAAGTTCAGCGTCACCACCTCGAATGCCCGCTGCCAGTCATCGTCGGTCAGCATGGCGAAGGTGCCCAGGGCCGGGCCGCCGGAGTTGTTGACCAGCACATCGATACCGCCGAGGCGTTCCTGCGTCTGCGCGACCACGTGCTCGATACCCGCTGCGCTGGTGAGGTCGGCGGCCACGGCGAGAACCTCCGCGCCAGTCTGACGCCGGATGTCGGCTGCGGCCGCCGCCAGGTCCGTCTCGGTCCTGGCACAGATGCTGACGCGCGCGCCCTCTCGTGCCAGCGCGAGCGCCGACGCCCTGCCGAGTCCCTTGCTTGCCGCAGCGACCAGCGCGACCTTGCCCGTTAGCCCCAGATCCACCTGATCTCCCACGTCTGCGAATGCACGGCGACGCGGCGGCGCCGCTACCCGAACCTATCCTGGCGTCCGGCGCAGCTACCGGAACCATCAAAGCCGACCCCGGCGAATGCGATAGATGGGACGCTAGTCGCAAGTAGTGCGATGGGTCGGTCCAGGCTATATACCGGGCGGCGAGGCGCACGCTCGCAGGAGGAGAGCTAGTGGGCGGAGAGACCACGTGCGAGGGCGACGTCGCCGGTGACGCGCAGGTCACGCCGCGCGTCACGCCGCGCGTCACCCCGCGCATCGCGCTGAGCGTCGCGCGCGAGATCTACGACGCCGTCCCCGTGCCGGTACTAGCCTTCGCCGGCCCTGAGCACCGGGTCGTAGCGGCCAATGCGGCCTGCCGTGCATTCCTCGGTCGCGACGGACTTGTCGGCCTGACCAACCGCGAGGCGTTTCCCGACCTCGCCGGGCAGCAGCTGTGCGAGCTGATGGACCGCGTGTACAGGACCGGCGACGCGGAGATAGCCCGGAACTGGCGACTGCAGCTCGACCGTGGCGGCGGCGACGCGGTGGAGACCTACCTCGACTTCGTGTTAACTGCGTGGCACGACCCCGACGGCTCGGTGGCCGGCCTCGTGGTGGCCGGAACGGACACGACCGGGAACGCGCTGCAGCGCCGGGACGCGATGCACCAGGCGGCGGAGGCCGACCGCCAGTACCACGCCGCGCACGATGTCATCGTCGAGCTGCAGGAGGCGCTGCTGCCGGCCGTGCTGCCGGTGCTGCCGCAGACCAGGCTCGCCGCGCGGTACCTGGTCGCCGGGCACGAGCAGGCAGCTGGCGGCGACTGGTTCGATGCCATCCTGCTCGGCGATGGCATCGTCGCCCTGGTCGTCGGCGATGTCGTCGGGCACGGCGTGCGGGCGTCGGCAGCCATGGGGCAGCTGCGTGCGGTCGTGAACGACCGGCTCAGCGCCAGCGCCGATCTGGCCGAGGCACTGGCTGACGCCGATGCCTTTGCCGCCAGGACGCCGGGACTGCACGCGGCCACACTCGCGCTCGTCGCGCTGGATCCGGTCAGCGGCACGCTGTGCTACGCCACCTGCGGGCATCCGCCGCCGCTGGTGATCACCGGTGAAGGCAGGACCCGGTTCCTTGAGCCGACGGGCAGCGGACCGCTCGGGACTGGCTCGCGGCCGGCGCTGTCCCTGGCGCTGCTCGAGCCCGGCGAGGTCGTGCTGCTGTACAGCGACGGGCTGATCGAGCGTCCTGGCCGCACGACTGAGGAGAGCATGGCCGAGCTGGCCACGGTCGCCGCCAACGCGGCCCTGAACCGGGCGATGCCAGTCGGCGCCGCGCCGAGCGCGCCGGAGCGCGTCTGCGAGCTGACCGTCGAGCTGCTGACCCGCACCGGGTACGCCGACGATGTCACCACGCTGGCCGCACAGCGCCTGCCCGAGCCGGTTCCGCCGCTGCAGCTGGAGCTGCGCGCCTCACTCGGCGCCCTCACTACGGCACGGCGGGCGCTGAGCCAGTGGATGCAGGGAATCGGCGCGGTCGCCGAGGATCGCGCCGCCCTCCAGCTGGCAGTCGCGGAGGTCCTGCTGAACGCGATCGAGCACGCCTACCCCACCGGCGCCGCGGGCGTCATCGGCATGGACGTCGCACTGCGCGACTCTGGCTACGTGGAGTGCCGGATCGCCGATCACGGCACCTGGCAGACGCCGAGCACTAGCGCGAGCGGGCACGGCCTCGCCCTCGTCGAGCAGCTCATCGACGACGTGCTCGTCAGCCATCCGCCGCAGGTATCCAGCGTCCCCCGCGGTGCCCGCGGCACGATGGTCACGCTGCGGCACAAGTTCCGCCGCCCGGCCATGCTGGCCGCCGACGTGAGTGCGCGGCACCGCGAGCACGAGCGGGACCGCCCTTTCGGGGTCGAGGCGGGCCTCACCCCGTCCGGCGCAGTCGCGCTCGTCAGCGGTCAGATCGACGTGTTCACGGCCGAGGAGTTCAGCCGGGAGCTGCTCACGCTCAGCGGCGGCGGCACGCTGGCGATCACGGTCGACCTGACCGGGGTGACGCAGCTGGCAAGCGCGGGGGTGAGCGCGCTGTTCCGCATCAGGCAGCAGCTCACCGCCCAGCTTCAGGACCTGACGCTCATTGCCGCCGACGGCAGCACTGTCGCGGCCGTCCTGGAAATTGTCGGGCTTCCCTACCGGGCGTCGCCGGAGCCTGGACGCTAGCCAGGGCCTGTGTCAGGCTCCACGCAATAGCCCCATCTGAGCATCGAAAAGGAGCTGCGGATGGTGACGATTGTCGATCACGGGACCTGGCAGCTCACGGCCGCCGACGAGGACCTGCACGCTCCCGGACCCGAGCTACTGTGGAACGAGTCGTACTACTACGACTTCGCCGCCGCCGACGGCTCGGTCGGCGGCTACGTCCGGCTCGGCCTGTACCCCAACTGGGACCGCGCCTGGTACTGGGCCTGCGTTGTCCGGCCGGGACAGCCGGCCCTGCTGGTGGCCGACAACGCGGCACCGCTCCCGGCGGGGCAGGACCACACCGCGGCTGCCAGCACGAGCCTGAGCACAGCCGGGCTGAACGCCGCGCAGGAGATCACCGGACCGCTGCGGGCAGCCGCCCTGCGGCTGGACGCCGACGCGGCAGTACTGCCCGGGCCGGCCGCCGCCTACCAGGACCTGGCGGCCGCGCCGAAAGTGCGGCTGGGCCTGGACCTGACCTGGCTGACCGCAGGCGGTATCTATCCGTACCGGGATCTCCCCCGCTACGAGATCCCGTGCCGGGTCACCGGCACCATCACGATCGGCACCGAGCACATCACCGTCGACGCGTCCGGCGAGCGCGATCACAGCTGGGGTGAGCGGGACTGGTGGCACGTGTCGTGGCTGTGGACGTCCGGGCGCCTCGGCGACGGCACGGCCTTCCACGGCATGCAGGCCAACATCGGCATTCCGCTCGAATGGCCATCGTTCAGCGTGCCCGCCGCAGGCCAGCTGACTCACCTGAGCGGATTCGCCGCGCAGACGGACTTCGCGCCGGACGGCTTCCCGCGGCAGTCCCGGCTACTGGTGCCCGGCGTGCCGATGACGGCCGTCCCGCTGGCGTTCGCCCCGGTGGCGATGACCTCCCCTGACGGGCGGGTGTCGCACTTCCCGCGGGCGCTGTGCCGCTTCAGCGCCGACGATGGCCGTGCCGGCTACGGCTGGACTGAGTGGAACCAGCCGCCAGGCTGGCGCGAGCACGGCTGGTCGTTCCTGGCCGCGCCGGCGGACGGCGGTGCGGGCGCATGACGGCGGCAGTCAGCGGCGGCGGGGCGCTCACCGCGGCATTCCTGACCACGGCGCTGGCCGGACGGCTCAGCGGTGCGGCGGTGACCGCCGCGGAGACCACGCCGGTAGGGACCGGCCAGGTCTCCGACACCTACCGGCTGCGGCTGACGTACGACGGATCGCCTGACCTGCCGGACACGATGATCGCCAAGGTCCCGGCCGCCGACCCGGCCAGCAGGAACGCCGCTCGGGCCTTCCGTACCTACGAGATCGAGGCCAGCTTCTACGAACAGGTCGCGCCTGCCCTGCCCGTCTGCCTGGCGACCTGCTACTACTCGGCCTACGATGCCGGGCTCGACGAGTACGTCGTGCTGCTGGAGGACCTGGCTCCGGCTGAGGCAGGAGACCAGCTGACGGGACTGCGCCCGGACCAGGCCGCTGCGGCCGTCGACGAGATGGCCGCGTTGCACGCCGCCGGGTGGGGCAGCGAGCAGCTCGCCGCCCTGCCCTGGCTGAACAGGTCAGGCCCGGACTCGGCCGCACTGATGTCCGCGGTCGTGACCGACCTGTATCCGGGCTTCCGGGAGCGCTACGCCAGCCGCCTCGAGCCGGGCACGCTCGGGCTGATCGAGGACTTCCTTCCGCAGGCGGGCAGCTACCTGACCGGCACCGGCGAGCCGCGCACGATCGTGCACGGCGACTTCCGGGCGGACAATCTGCTGTTCGGCGCCGCCCGGCCGGCCGTGCTGGACTGGCAGACCGCCAGCTTCGGAGCGGGCACCGGCGACCTGGCCTATTTCCTCGCCTCAAGCCTGCCGGTGGCGGCGCGGCGGCGGTACGAGGAAGCCCTCGTGCAGCGCTACCACGCGGCGCTGTGCCGCCGGGGAGTGGCGCTGAGCTGGGCTCACTGCTGGACGAGCTACCGGCGGCACGCCTTCAGCGGGCTCGTCATGGACATCATCGCGGCCATGGTCGTCCGGCAGACCGAGCGTGGCGACGAGATGTTCGCGACCATGGCCCGGCGGCACGCGCGGCACGCGCTGGACCTCGACGCGCTGTCGCTGCTCTAGTCCGCGCGCCGTGCGAGGCGGGCCACCGCGGCGTGCCGTCCTGCGCGCCGACCGAAGAACGACCCTTCTCCGAGCTGCGTTCCGCTGCTGTAGCCCTTGCTGTCCTGCGCGATGTTGGACGCACAGGCGCCGGCTGCGTACAGGCCGGGCACGACCGAGCCGTCCGGGCGCTGCACCTGGCCGTCAGCCGTGCACCGCAGGCCGCCGAGGGTGAAGCCGGCGTACAGCGCCGAGCCGAGACTGAGATCGAGCGCCGCCCACGGGCCGGCGTCCTGCGGCTCAAGCCAGTCCGGGTGCTTGCCGAACTCCGGGTCCTCGCCCCGCGCGGCGGCGGCGTTGTAGGCACTGAGCGTCGCCGCGAGGCTCCCGGCCGGGATCCCGAGCCCGGCTTCCATCTCCGCCACCGTCTCCCAGCCGTCGATGAACGGCACGAGCGGAAGCTGCGGATACTCCATGTGCTCGCTGTCCACGATGAGGAACGCGGCGCTGCCAGGCTGCTCCAGCACGAACGCCGAGATGCGGGAGTGGTAGCTGTCCTCGGCGACGAAGCGGCGCCCGTCCCGGTTGACGATGAGCCCGGTCAGCAGCCTCCCCGGCGGGTAGCACGGCGCGGTCAGGAAGGCCTGGTCCAGGTGGCGGGTGCCGGCTCCGGCCGACAGGCCGAGCCGGATGGCGAGGCCGTCGTCGAAGGGCGTGCCGAGGGCGAAGGTATTCCTGGCGAGGACGGGAACGTGCCGTGCGACCATCTCGGCATTGAGCACGAATCCACCTGCGGCCAGAATGACGCTGACAGCCGCGGCGCTGCCCGTTCCCGCCGCAGTACGCCAGCGCACGCCGGCAACCCGCCCGCAGTCGATGAGCAGGCCGGTCACCTCGGTCTCGTAGCGGACGGCGACGCCGAGGCTGGCGGCCCGCCGGACGAGCAGGTCGACGACTAGCCCGGCGCCGCCGGTGTCGCCGGGCACCGGGACCTTGTGCCCGCGGGGCGCCGGGACCGCCAGGTCCCTGAATGGCCACACCTTCTCGTTCCCGGTGTACATCAGGCCCTGAGTGCCGGGCTGGATGACGGCCTTCTCCGGGTAGTAGCTGCGCTCGAACTGGAAGCCCAGTCCCTCCAGCCAGTCAAAATGCTCGACGCTGCCGTCGGCGTAAGCGCGGATCTTGTCCGGCTCCGGGTCCGGGGTGACGGCCATCAGGTAGGCGAACATCTCGTCCGCGCTGTCGGCGTGGCCGGTCGCGCGCTGCACGGCCGTCCCGCCACCGAGATAGAAATGGCCGCCGGCGAGCGCGCTGGTCCCGCCGGCTACCCCGGCGCGCTCGAGGACGAGCACCGACGCGCCCGCCGCTGCCGCCTCGACCGCGGCACAGCCGCCGGCAATGCCGAAGCCGGCGATCAAGACATCGACCTTTTCCGCGGTCTGCTCCACTGGCCTCCGCCCAACCTGCGACACGCTCAGGTTACATATCCGGATACATCATTCGAATGACGCGGCGGAGCCGTCCGAACCCTTAGCGTTGTTCCATCACCGTGGCCTTGGCCTGTGGGGGGTAAGGCGGTGTGAGGAAAAGGCCGGTTCATTATGTCTCGAACTGTCTCGCATACATCATCAGGCACCAGTTCTGGCCGCGGCCGTCACGGGCTGCTGCGCCGCGCGCGGGATGCTGCCGCCCCCGCTGCCTGGTCGTGCCCGGACTGCGGGTTAGCCGCGACTGACGCTGCCGACGCGCGGCTCGGTTACTGCGGCCGGTGCCGCGATTTCACCGGGATGTGCGGCGCAGGCCGCAAGATCGTGTCGCCGGACATGATGACGGTGACGTCCTGGCACGTGCCGTGCACCCGGCTGGGCGAGACGGCCTGGCAGATCGGCTACGGCAGCAACCTCCGGGGCACGCTGCTGTGCGCGCAGCATGACGCGGAGATCAGGGCAGGCCACGCCGCCTGGGCCGGCCGGGCGATTCCGGTGACGGGGCCGCGGTCGCCTGAGCCCGATAGCGGCGCCTGAGCCTAGATAGCAGATCGCCGCCAGGCCCGGTGCCGGGCCTGGCGGCGATGGAACCTCGCCGCTAGAGGCCGGAGTTCGCGCTCGAGATGTCGTAGTGCGAACCCCAGTACCACTGGGTCGCGCTCGCGCCCGGCACGATGTGCGGGTAGCCGGTCGGGTCGGCGATCCAGTACCGGACGTGCGACCGCATGCCGCCGGGCAGCCCGTCGATCGCTGCCCGCACGGCAGGCCACTCCGACCGCATCGTGTAGATGCAGGCCAGGGAGCCGGGGCTGGACTTCAGCTTGTGCCAGGCCCAGGTGGCAGCCACCGATGGCGTCGCATCGCCTGGCTCAACGTCCAGCACCGAGGCCCGGTAGTCGTAGCCGCGGGTGTCGATCCACAGCACCGGGCCGCGGCCCGCAACCCGGGACGCCGGCACCGCGAAGCCGCCCGTCGCGTATGTCGCGACGTGCTGGTGCGCGGGAATCGCCTGCGGCGTGACCGAGTCATAGAACGTGTACCGCCGCTGGCTGCCGGACCCAAGGTGGCGGACGCCGTTCAGCACGTTACCCAGCCATGAGCCGCCGTGCTGGTGCCCGCCCGCGCGCGACCCGCGCGACCTGGCAGCCGGGCGGGCCGGCTTCGGGTCTGCCGCGGTCGCCCTGGCCGGTGCCTTGGCTGGACTCGCCTGTGCCCGGCGGGCCTTCGGCGGGCTGGACTTGCCTGAGGCTGCCTTTGCGGGAGCTGAGTGCCGGGCCGGTGCCGTCGGCGCAGGCGGCTTGGCCGCCGCCGCCGGACTGACGGCGTCCGGATGGGCCGGGGCAGCCGGCCGCGCGGGCTGCGCGGGCTGCGCGCTGAGACTGGGACCGGCCAGGGGGGTGCCGGTCAGCTTCATGGCGGAAGGGCCGCCGGGCACAGGGGCCGCGGTGTCGAGAGTGGCGGATCCTGCGCTGGCCGGGGAACTGGCAGCGACCGCGCCAGCGGCGCCGGCGATGGCCACCGCAGCGGCCGTGAGCGCGCTGACCTTCAGCCGGGACGGTCGCAGGGCAGGCTGATCTGACAGGGGGAAACGGGGACGCAAGGCGAGCCTTTCGTCGGGCGCGGGGGTAGCGCTCGGCGGGCACCCGGTGCGCGGAACGCCGAGGGGACGGCGCGCCGCAGGTGACGCGGGTCAGGGCTGTGCGGTGCTTCGGGGGCAACCACGATCACAAGCCAGGTGCATTCGGTTACTCAAAGTGAACGCCAGCGAGCTGCCGCACTATGCCCGTAATGCCGTCCGCGTCACTATGAGGTGAATCACGCACCCGCTGGGATGATCTGCGTGCGGTGCCGGTAGCGTCCCGTCCGGTCAGCCAGTCTCTGCCCCTGGCTGCGATTCGGCGGGCTGACGGCCGATGCGGGGGAACGCCGGAGGACGGCGCTCGACGAACGAGCTGACACCCTCGGGGAAGTCCGGACGGCTGAAGCTCTCGATCATCAGCCCGCGGGCCTCCCGCTCGGCGGCGAGCAGGCCGGCGTGCAGCTGCTGGTAGATCTGCCGTTTCATGATCGCCATCGATGCCGGAGACGAGGTCGCCGCGAGGTCGCGCACGTACTGCTGAGCGTGGGCGAGTACGTCCTCCCGCGGTAGCGCGGCGTTCACGACGCCCAGCGCGGCGGCCTCCGCCCCGGAGATCTTGCGCGAGGAGAACAGCAGGTCCAGCGCCACCGCCGAGCCGGTGAGCCGCGGCAGCAGCCAGCTGGTGCCCCACTCGGCGATCAGGCCGCGCTGCGCGAATGCGGTCATCAGTACGGCATCATCGGCCATGAACCGCAGGTCGCAGGCCAGCACGATCGGCACTCCCATGCCTGCGACCGCGCCGTTGATGGCGGCGATAACCGGCTTCGGCACCGACATCAGATAGGTGTAGGTCCCGAGGTGCAGGTCGTCGCCGAAGGACGGATCGCCAGGGGCAACGGCGTCCCCGGCCGAGGGCTCGCGGCGCGTGCCCGCGCTGATGCCGGCCAGGAGGTTCATGTCGGCCCCCGCGCAGAAGCCCCGGCCGGCGCCGGTCAGCACGATCCCGACGACGCGCGGGTCAGCCTCGGCCTCGCTGACCGCCTGCCGGACCTCGAGGCCCATCTGGTCGGTCCAGGCATTCAGCGCCTTCGGGCGGTTGAGCGTGATCGTGGCGACGGGATCCTCGACCTCGTACAGGATCTCCTCGTACCTGCTCACGGGGCCTCCTCCGCCGGCGGTGCCGTCCTGGTCCGCTGCGCGCTCGCTGCTGGTGATCGCAGGGCTAGCTTCGCATATTTCGCCAGCCCGATTCATCCGGGCGACTGCTGGTCCGTGACAGATGTCACGCCGCACTGGTGACACCCGGGTCTGCCCGCGGGGCGCAGCACGAGCGACAGTGGAGTGGTAGCGCTCGGGCGGCAGCCCGGCGCCTGAGTCCGCAGGAATGGCAGGTATGAGATGAGCGCGACATCGGCCGGCTCGGCCGCGGGCCGGATGAGGGCATCCGACGCCGACCGCGACGCCACCCTGGCCCAGCTCAGCGAGCACTTTCAGGCCTGGCTGACCCAGGATGAGTTTGAGGAGCGGTCCGGCCAGGCGCTGACCGCCCGCACCATGGGTGAGCTCGGCGACCTGATGACCGACCTGCCACGCCCGGCCGGGTCTGGCCTGCCGATATCTGGCCCTGCAGGATTCGACCCGGCGGCGTCTGATCCGACTGCGTCCGGCCGGACGGGTCTTGATCCGGCAGCGGGCGCGCCGCCCGTGCCGTGGGTCCGGCCGGGGCTCGTTCCCGTCATTGTGGTCCTGGCAGTTCTGGGCAGTGTGGTCACCCTCGGGACCCACCATCACGGGTGGACCTTCTGGTGGATAATCCCGCTGGTGCTCATCGTGGCGCGCCGCCTGGCCAGCCGCCGGATGGCGCGGCCCGGACCGTTCGGCCAGCGCTAGAAGTCCGCTGCTGCAGTCGAGATGTCGTACTCCGGGCCCCAGTACCACTGAGTGGCCTGTGAGCCCGGCACCAGGTGCGGCTCGCCGGTCGGATCGGCGATCCACCAGCGCAGGCGTGCCTGCATCGATGCCGGAAGGCCGCTGACGTCGGCTTTCACGATCGCCCATTCCGAGATGGTCGTGTAGATGATGGCCGTCACGCCCGGCTGCCCGCTGAGCTTGCGGTAGGCCCAGCTCGCTGCCACCGCAGGCGTCGCGCAGCCCGGCTCCACGTCGATCACCTGCGCGGCGGTGTCGCTTCCGGTCACGTCGATCCACAGCACCTGGCGGCCGGCCACGGCCGAGACCGGGGTCGGGTGCGGGCCGTCGGCGTAGGTCGCGATTTCCTGCCCGGCAGGGACATCGGCGGGGATGACCGAGTCGTAGAACAGATACGGCGACTGCCGCGGCGCACCCGCCTGCCGGGTGACGGCCGCCACCGGCGATGCCGGGTGCCGGTGCGCTGGCCGCCTCGCCGCCGGATCCCGACTGGCCGAGGGCGTCGCCGCCGGGCTCGCCCCGGCATCAGGTCCGCCGGCCCCGGCAGGTGCCGGCGCGCTAGCGGAGCGAGGCGCGGGGACGGCAGCGAGGGCGTGCTGGCGAGGCCCGGCAGCGGCCGGGGTTGAGGCGAAGGACACGCCCGCGGAAATGCCGGCCACCGCGGCGGCGCTTGTCACGGTGGCAGCCGCCACGCTCAGGGTGAGCCTGGACGGGCCTGCGCGACGGCCGGACCGGCGGGCTGGCCGGGACCGCTGGCGATGGCGGCCGGACGCATGGCGCGGCTGATGCCGGGCCGATGGGCGAGAAGGCACGAAGGGCCCTGGGTCGGGCGCGGGGGCGCGCGGCGAGGACCCAGGGCACTTCCCGGCGCCGTGGGGCGCTGACGCGGGAAGAGCGCGCGGACGTGAGGCGAGATCAGGGCGACGCGTTGCTCGGGGGCAACCATCACACGCACGCCTGGGCTGTCTGTCAGGGCTAGTCGACTCCTCAAACCGGCCAGGGCGGGCGTAAACGCGTAAACAGGCCAGTATGATCTGGGTCACATGTGACTGCTGTGTCTGCTGGTGCGGTACGGATGGCAGCGCCGCGACGGACGGCGAGGCGCTGCCGAGTAGTACCTGTTCCGCGACAGGGCGCACCACATCTAGGGTGAGGGATGTGCTCTCGGGTCCCCGGCTGCGGCAGGTCGCGCTCGTCGCGCGCGACTGTGACCGGGTGGCCGGCCAGCTGCGCGGCTCCTTCGGCTGGCCGGAGCCGTTCTCCGATCCGGGGGTGGCGCAGTTCGGGCTGACTAACGCGGTGTTCGCGGCCGGTGACACCTTCGTTGAGGTCGTGTCGCCCGTCCAGCCGGAAACGACCGCGGGCCGGTACCTGGACAGGCGCGGCGGGGACGGCGGCTACATGGCGATCTTCCAGGTTCCTGACCTCGCCGCGGCCCGGCGCCGGGTGGCAGACCTGGGCGTGCGCGTGGTCTGGTCCGCCGATCTGCCCGACATCGCCGGCACCCACCTGCATCCCAAGGACACTCCGGGCGCCATCGTGTCGCTGGACTGGGCCGACCCGCCGGAGACCTGGCACTGGGCTGGCCCGTTGTGGACGGGACAGGTACCAGGGCACGCGCCCGGCGGGCTGACCGGTCTGACGATCGAGGTCACTGACCCGGCCGCCGCCGCCCGGCGCTGGGCGGCCATCCTCGGCGCCCGTGCGCGCGACGAGCCGCCGGCGGCCGTGGTCGAACTGCCGGAGACCGGTCAGGTGCTGCGATTCGTGCCCGCGGCGGCCGGTCATGGCGAGGGCATCACCGCTGTCACCATCGCCGGGCTGCCCGCCGCAGTCCCGGTGGAGATCGGCGGGGTCAGCTTCGCCAGCGAGGAGCGATGACATGACGGCACTGGAGACCGGGACCGATGACCTCCTGGCCGAGGTCGACCGGGGTGTCGCTGTTATCACGATGAACCGCCCGGCCCGGCGCAATGCGCTCTCCCCGGCCATGTTGTCGGCCCTCGGGGCCGTGCTGGCCCGGGTCGAGACCGATGATGCCGTCGGCTGCGTTGTCCTCACCGGCGCGGGCGGCGCGTTCTGCGCTGGCGGTGACGTCAAGAACATGAGCGCCCGCGCGGATGCCGGCGACGCCTCTGCGGGCCCGGCGCTTGATGCCGCGATCCACCGGCAGCGACTCAGCCAGCGGGCCACTAGCGGACGGCTGTGGGCCATGCCGAAGCCGACGATCGCCGCGATCACCGGTCCGGCAGCCGGCGCCGGGCTCTCCCTCGCGCTGGCCTGCGACCTGCGCTACGCGGTGCCTGAAGCAGTGCTGACGACTGCCTTCGCCCGGGTCGGGCTTGCCGGGGACTACGGCGGGACCTGGTTCCTCACGCAGCTGGTCGGCAGCAGCAAGGCCAAGGAGCTCTACTACTTCTCGGAGCGGCTCAGCGCAGCGGAGGCGGCGCAGCTGGGGATCGTCAGTGCCGTCTTCCCGGCGGCTGATTTCGAGCAGGAGGTCATGGCCCGGGCCCGGAAGCTGGCTACCGGTCCCGGGATCGCCTACCGCTACATGAAGGAGAACCTCAACCGGGCAGTGACCGGCGAGCTGGGTGACTGCATGGACCTGGAGGCAACGCACCACATCCATACGACGCTCACCGAGGACCACCGGGCGGCTGCTCGCGCCTTTGCCGCCAAGCGCGAGCCGCAGTTTCGCGGCCGGTAAAAGCGGCCGGCGCTGCCATTGATGGCGCTCGCAAAGAAGAAGTGACGGGCATCCCGGCTTTTACTCGCTATCGCTCGTAAGCCGTCAGGATCGCGGCGACATTCACTTTCCGGACGGTAATTTCCTCCGGGCTGCGAGTCCAATTTAGCGCTACGATCCGGATTCCGGCTCGCCATTTCTTAAGGCTTGCCGGCGCGTTGCTGACAATTTCCGGAGAGCGGCTGGCCTTTCCTTTGCGGGCGCATCCGGATTACGTATCCCGGAAAGGACTCCGTAGTGATTATTGCTGCCAGCGGCCTGGCTGCGGCCGCGATGGTGACGATGGCCGGCTCGGCGGGCGCCCCGCCCGTCGCGCTCCCTGCCGCCCCGGCCGCGCGCGCGGTCGCGTCCCCGGAGGTCCTGCATCTGCGCGCGATGCCGACCGGAACTGTGCGGTTCGGCAGCCGTCATGGCCGGCTCACCGTGCACGCGACCATGTACGGTCTCACCCCTGGCTCAGCGCACCGCGTCGACCTCGCCGTGCCGGGCCGGCGCTCTGTCCGGTTCAGCCAGCTCGTCGCGACCGGCGCCGGCCAGGCCCATGTCACTCTGTCGAGCAGCTTCACCGGCCGCGTGCCGAGCGGAGGCCGGCTCCTGATCCGCATGGGCAAGACGAACAGCAGAGTCGCCCGCCAGCCGATCGCCGAGACTGCCCGGCTGAGGTATCCGGGCGGCCGGCCGCACCGCCTGATCGCCGTTGAGGTCAGCCCCGCCGGCGTGCATTACGGCACCCCACGCGGACGGGCTCTCATTGCCTACAACGCCCAGCGCCAGACGCTGACCGTTACCGTCAGCGCCAGCGGCGTCACGCCAGGGTCGCACGCCGCGCACATCCACCTCGGCACCTGCCAGAGCCAGGGACCGGTCCTGTACATGCTGCGCGATCTGGTCGCGAGCCGCAGCGGCCGGATCACGCGCGCGGTGCGTGTCTTCACTCACGTGACGGCACCGCCACCCGCGCACGGCTGGTACCTCAACATTCACCAGGGCAACAGCAAGAACATCCTCAGCAACGGCCAGCCTACGATCTACTTCCGGCCGCTGATCTGCGCGAACATCGCCGGCTCGGGCTCGGTAACCGCGATTCTGCGCAGCGGGGATGTCGTCACCGGAGTCCGCGGTGCAACCGGCGGCACTGTCGTACTGACCGGCGGCGCCGCGACCGGAAGCGGCACCCAGAACCGGCCGTTCCTCTACCAGGGACCGCTGACCAGCGCGGCGGCGGGAGCTGCGGTCTCAGTACGGACCCCGCCCTTCGGGGGCGTGACATCGGCGACGTTCTACGGCCCGGACACGCACTCGTTCAATCCGGGCAGTATTCCGGCCGGCCGGGTCCGCGCCGTCGGCGGCTACACCTCGTCGTCGTCCCCGGCCGGAGTGGTCAACCAGGGCATGATCTACCTCGGCCCGGTGAGCGGAACTGGCGGCTCGTGGGCAACGATCGATGTGCCCGCCGATGGCCGCAACACGGCCGGGCACCGGCGCGCGTGCCCGCGCAGCCGGCCGCGCTGCATCGTGATGGACACGATCGCCCACAGCACCATGGGCAATCTGGTGGTCGGCAATTATGACCTGAACCCGCGGGTGCGGGGCGGCGTGCTCTCGGCCAATGGCTTCATCTACAACCTGTCCGCGCACCGCTGGACGCTGCTTGACCTGGGCAGATCTCAGTCCAGTCAGACCACGCTGTACGGCATCTGGCAGGACGGCGGTCCTGACAGCCGGGTCTACACGCTGGCTGGCGGCTCGGCGGCGAGCGGTCACAAGCGCGCATTCCTCATGAACTACAACGAGCGGACCGGCAGGTTTGGCCGCCCGCACTATTTCCACTACGGCAACGGGCCGTCACTGGTCACGCATTTCGAGGGGATCACCGGCGTGCCGGGCGGCTTCAACGCCGTCGCGATGAGCACCGCCCAGTACGCATCGATGGCGTTCATTCCTGTCACCCGCGCCGGCTCCTTCGGCCGGGCCAGATGGTATCCCGTAAGCGTCAAGCAGAGTTCCCTGTGCTCGGGCGGCTGCAACCTCGTGACCGGGAACACCGTCTATCGCAATCGCGTGATGGGCCTGTACGCGCGCACCGGCGCCACCCTTCCCGGCAGCTATCTCACGATCATCGCGGCGGCCCGTTAGGGACGCCGCCGCTCGCCCGTCCTATGCACGTTTCCGCGGAAGCGGCTTGTGAAAATATGCACGAGGCGCTTCCGCGGAAACGTCGCCGGTGTGCCCGGCGGTTCCGAGAGCAAAACCCGCGGGGACTGGCTATCCCTCGGCCTTGCTGAAGTCCGCAGCCTGCCAGTGCTCCGGAGTCATGCGGATGACCACACCGTCGGTACCGGGATTGGCTGCGATGTAGGCGTCGCCGCCCTCAGTGCCCAGATAGCGGCGCGCGATGGCAGTCCGCTCAGCCTCGTCGGCTGGCCCAATGACGGCCGGGCCCTCCACCGACACGTATTTATACGGCGGTGCCTCGTCCTGGGCGCACAGGCTGAAACGTCCGGCGGCACCGATAGCCCTGGCCTTCTTTGTGCTTCCGCCGGTAACAACTGTCACCAGGCCTCCCGGCCTGTAGCTGTACCAGACCGGCGTGACGAGCGGCCCCCGGCCCGGACCGCCCTCCACGGCCAGGACCCCGACGTGCACCTCTGCGAGGAACGCTTCCCGCTCTCCGCCACTCATACTGACCGACACGACATCTCCTCTCGGGTTTGGCTGGTGCCCTGACACTGACCCGCCCCAACGCCATCACACCATCAGTGCCCGGGCGCCTATGACGCCGGCGGGCTGAATTGCTGGCTGCTGGTGGTCCGCCGCGCATGCTGCCCCTGGCCAGGCTGTGCTGTGCAGTCGCCATCGGCGAGCACGAGCTGGCCGCGCCGGATGACGAACCGGGGCCAGCCCTGCACGCTCATGCCGTCGTACACCGAGTATCCGGCGCGTGATTGCATCCGGGCTCCGTCGACGACTCTGCGCTGGAGAGAGTCCCAGAGTACGAGGTCGGCGTCGGAGCCGACCGCGATCGTGCCCTTGCGCGGGTACAGGCCGAACAGACGGGCGGCGTTAGCTGACGTCAGCTCGACGAACCTGTCCAGCGAGATCCGGCCTGTCGTGACGCCCTCAGAGAAGAGCATCGGCATCAGCGTCTCCAGGTCGGCGACGCCCTGCCGCGCGGTCACCACGTCAAGTGCCGGGTCGAGCTTGTCCGCGAGTGTCCATGGCGCGTGATCACTGCAGACAGTGTCGATGTCGCCTGCGGCGAGCCCACGCCACAGCGCGTCCCGGTCGGCATGGCTCCGCAGCGGCGGGGCGCCAACGTACTTCCCCGCGTCCGGCTCGGCGAAGCGCTCACTGGTCAGGTGCAGGTACAGCGGCCTCGTCTCTACGTAGACGGGCAGACCGGCAGCACGCGCCTGCCGGCACCGGTCCAGGGCCTCCGCCGAGGACAGGTGCACGACGTAAATCGCCGAGCCTGTCTGGCGGGCGAGCTGAATGGCGTCATCGACCGCCGCGACTTCGGCGCTGACCGGACGCGCCTCAGGGAAGTGGCGAAGGGCACCGCGGCCGGAGTCGATCAGTTCGCGACCCGTCCGCCGCAGTATCCCCTCGTCTTCGCAGTGCACGAGCGTTAGCGACCCAGCGTGTCCTGCGGCTGCAATCGCATCGGCCAGGCCCGGCGTACCCGGCGCGAACTGCGGGTCGGAGAGAAATACCTTCATGCTCTTGTGCCCGGCAGCCGCTAGCTCGCCGATCTCGCGCACGGTCTCGTCCGCGGGCGGCGTGAGCACGGGATGCAGGAACCAGTCCACGGCAGCCTCCGCGGCAGCGCCCGCCATATCCCGGGCGACCGCAGCGGTCATGGACTCGCCGGGCAGCGCGAACGTCATGTTCCCGACAGTCGTGATGCCCCCCGCGAGGCCAGCCAGCGAGCCAGTCCAGAAGTCATCCACCCAGACCTTCTCTTCCCCGAGTGCGGCAAGCTCTGCGGCGAGCGCGGCGCAAGTCAGGTGGACGTGAGCGTCGATTCCACCAGGGATGACCAGCAGGCCACTGGCGTCGATCTCGGCCGACCCGCTCATGAGGCCGCCGAGCTGAGCTATGCGGCCGTCCCGCAGCCCGACATCGGCGACTTCGCGGCGGCCAGGAGAGACGACCGTCCCGTCACGAACCACAAGATCAAACCCCGCAGTACTCATCAGCGCATCCTGACACGTCCCGGATCCAGCACTAGGTTGCACCATGAGGGGAAGAGGTGAGGGAGCGGTAATGCCCGGATTCGTGCTAGGGCCGCGCGAGGGCCCGGCCTATGGCTTCCACGGCGCGCGCGTCATCATCAAAGCATCGGGCGAGCACACGCTCGGCCGGGTCGGGGTGATGGAATCCACATACCCGCCGGGCCTGTCAGTGCACGAGCATGTGCATCCTGGCGAGGACGAAATGTTCTACGTGCTCTCAGGCGAGCTCAACGGCTACTGCGGGCAGGAGGCATGGGCGGCCGTGCCTGGCAGTTTCGTCTTCGTGCCGCGCGGTCAGCCGCATAGCTTCATGGTTGCCGACACCGGGCCAGCGACTGTGCTCGTGATCACCGCGCCGTCTCAGCTGGACCGCCAGATAGCAGAGCGCGGCGAAAGCGCCCCTGCTATCGACCAGTAGCACGGAGATTATGGGCCTGGCTGGTGCGGCACTCCGCCGGGCTCGTGTGACCTCACATCCGGGCTCTGAGCACGTCGACCTCGCAGCCCGGCGAGAACGGGTCGAAGCCGTGCTCGACCAGCCAGTGGACACCCAGCAGGCTTCGCAACGACCACCACGCGAAGATCACGTCGAGGTCGACATCGGTGCCGTAGCCGGCGACGACATCGCCAAGGCGCTCTTCGTGTCCGAGCGTCAGGACGGCGAGGTCGTGCAGCGCATCGCCCCGGCCCGCCTCGGACCAGTCGAGTACGCCGGTGATCTCATCACCGTCGACGAACACGTGGCTGACCTGCAGGTCGCCGTGCGTGAACACCGGTGTATACGGCCGCAGGGCGGCCTCGGCAACCCGGCGGTTGCGTGTGACCAGGTCGGCGGGAAGGACGCCGTTCACGATCAGCCAGTCGCATTCGACATCGAGTTCCGATACGTACTCCTCGTGGCTTGGACCGGGCCATGGCGGCAGCGGCGCGTCGTGCAGCATCCGGGCGGCGGCACCCGCCGCGGCCCACGCCGCCGGCGAGGCGGTCGACGGCTCGCCGAGACGGCCGAGTGGCGTCCCCCGGAGGGCGGCGAGCGCGAGCACAGGCGGTTTCCGCCACAGGACCTCCGGAGTCGGGATCGGCGCTATGGCCATCGCCTCGACCTCGACATCGGTGCGCGTCTGATCAGCGTCGATCTTCAGGAACACGTCGCCGACGCGCAGGGTCGCGCGCTCGTTATGGGCGACGACGACCTCGACCTCCTCCACGCCGGCCATTGTCGCGAGATGACCAGCGACACCGCCACGGGTTTTATCGCGTCCTGCCCCGCCCGCGCCGCTGCCGTAGGATCCGGACGGTCAGCTGTCCCGCGATAGTGGTGGGTTGTGGGTGCCGAGATGCGAACCTCAGCAGGATCAGCTCCTCTGGCTGGCGGGCGTTTTGCCGTGGCCGGCGACCGGGTATTCGACGCGCGATCGGGTGCCTGGGCTGACGGCACGGTAGTGCTCGTCGAGGACGGGCTGATATCGTGGCGTCAGCCGCTCCGCGCCGGATGGCTGGCCGGTGCTGGAACGTCCCGGCACCAGCCTGCTGCCGGGGCTTATCGACGCGCACACCCACGTACTGCTGCGCAGCAGCTATGACGAGTTCGAGCTGGCGCGGCAGATGACCGAGGAGAACCTCGGTCATCGGGCGGCCAGCGCGGTGCAGGCGATGTCCATCTCGGTCCGGCATGGATTCACCACGATCCGCGACCTCGGGACCGAAGGGGCCGGCTACTTCGATGTCGGCCTGCGGGATGCTAGCCGCGAGGGTATGGTCCCCGGGCCGCGGATGCTGGTCGCAGGGCCCGCCATCCGGTCGACCGGCCGCTATCCGCTACCCGGCGAGCGCTACAGCATGACGTTCCCGGTCGGGATTGACAGCTGCACCGGCGCCGCGGCCTGCCGTGAAACGGTCCGAACCCAGATCGCGTATGGCATCGACTGCCTGAAGATCTATGTCAGCGAGCGTTTTGATCCGCCCGCGGGCAACGCGGAGTATCCGGACGGCCCGCTGGTATGGACCGAGGAGGAGGTCCATGCGCTCGTCGACGAGGCGCACCGGCAAGGCATTCCGGTGGCCGCGCACTCGCTAACGCTCAGCGGGGCAGCGCTGGCCGTGGCCGCCGGCGTTGACTCGATCGAGCACGGCTTCGGTATCTCGCCCGAGCTTGCGGCCGAGATGGCCGCCCGGGGCACGGCCCTGGTGCCGACCCTCCTGGTCACCCGCGAACACGCGGCGCACGGCTCGCACATCACCGACGTCGTGCGGGCCGCGCACGACCGGTCCTTCGTAAACTGCCTGGAGGCAGGCGTCCCGATCGTGCTCGGCACTGACGTCGGCGGCTTCGAGTGGACCAGGGTGTCGCAGGCCGAGGAGTTCACGCTGATGACGGGGCTGGGGATGCCCGCGGCTCATGCGCTGCAGGCAGGCACCTCGCGGGCCGCGGAGCTGCTCGGGCTGGCGGGGACAGCCGGGGTCATCGCGCCAGGCGCAACCGCGGACATCGTGGCCGTCACCGGCGACCCGCTTCGGGACATCGAGTGCCTGCAGCAGGTGGAACTCGTGATCCAGGCCGGTCAGGTCGTCTGGGACGGACAGCACCTCGCCTGGGATGGGCTCGGCGCAACCGCCTGACCGGCCTCGGCGGGAGCGACGAGGAGGCGCGTTTGTACTTAGCTGTCGGTGCCGTTCTGACGCGGCGAGCTCAGCTGGCAGTCAGTTGCTGATGATCTGCCCGTCTCGGCTGATCGCGGCGGCGCTGGGTCGTGATACGCGTGCGAAGACTGAGAGCGTGAACCAGCGGGGGACGCTGCGGCGCAGTTCTTCGGGGCCGGTGATGGTGACATTGCCGCTGCGTAGTGCTGTGTGCCAGTCAAGGTCGCCGCGCCAGACCTGGACCATGTGCCGCAGCGCGGCGGTGATCGTGATGGCGACCGGGAAGCCGGGGTCAGCGTCGCAGACGTCGGCTTGGCCTGCTGTGATCACCAGCCACCAGTTCCGGCTGTGTGCGGGAGTGTCGGGGAAGGCGAAGTGGATGGTGGTCCGCCCAGCCGGGACAGCATGATGGTCGATGTTGCGGTGCATGTCCCACAACAGCAGTTTGGGGTCGAGGTCCTCATCGCCGATATCGCCGATCCAGCGAGTACCCCAGATACCGAGGGCCTCGACGACCGGCTGCAACTCGCGCCCCGCGGTGGTGAGCGTGTACCGCACGTCGCCGTTGTCGTCATGCCGTTCTGCGATTCCGGCCCGGACGAGCTGGCTCAGCCGCTTGGACAGCAGCGTCGGGGACATCCGCGGGACCCCGCGGCGCAGTTCGTTGAAATGCTGGCTGCCGGTGACTAGCTCGCGGACGATCAGCATCGTCCACCGCTCATCCAGCAGCTCCATGGCCTTCGCGACCGGGCAGAACTGGTAGTAGGAGGAGCCCATACCCTGCAGCGTAGGGCGGAACTGGGCGCCCGGCCAGGACCGGTACAGATCTTGTACTAGCCGGGGCACGTGGTCGGTTCTTAACGTCGATCCCGTGGCAGCAGTCTCTGCGGCCGCCATCGGCCACCGACCGCGAAGGATGATCCAAGATGACCGCACCGACAGCGGCGCCCGGCGCCGACCGGGCGCTGAAGGACAAGCACCGCGCCATGTGGGCCCTGGGTGATTACCCCGCTCTGGCCGCTGACATCATTCCCGGCCTGGGCCAGATCCTGGCCGACGCTTGCGAGGTCCGGGACGGAGACCGGGTACTCGACGTGGCCGCCGGGTCTGGCAACGCCGCCATCCCCGCCGCCCGAGCCGGGGCGCGCGTGGTCGCCAGCGACCTCACTCCCGAACTTCTGTCCGCCGGGCAGCGGCAGGCGCAGCAGCAAGATCTCGAGCTGGAATGGCGGCAGGCCGACGCCGAAGCGCTCCCGTTCGCCGACGGCGAGTTCGACATCGTCATGTCCTGCCTGGGAGTCATGTTCGCTCCGCACCACCAGGCCGCCGCTGACGAGCTGGTGCGGGTCTGCCGGCCTGGAGGGACCATCGGCCTGCTGAGCTGGACCCCTGAGGGCTTCATCGGCCAGATGTTTGCCGCCATGAAGCCCTATGCCCCGCCGCCTCCGCCCGGCGCTCAGCCGCCGCCACTGTGGGGCAGCGAACAGCATGTCCGGGCGCTGCTCGCCGACCGCGTCACCGGCATCTCGGCCCAGCGCGGCACCGTCCGGGTAGAGCTGTTCGCCCGGGCAGCCGACTTCCGCGACTATTTCAAGGCCCGCTACGGCCCGACCATCGCCGTCTACCAGAGCATCGCTGATGATCCCAGGCGCACGGAGGCACTCGATCAGGCACTCGCCGAGCTCGCCCGCCGAAATGACCATGGAACCGGGACCACTGTCATGGACTGGGAATACCTGCTTCTCACAGGCCGCAAGCACTACTCGCAGCACGGCAGCCGCTAGCCGGGGACGTCGCCAGATTGCGGCGCTCAGCTGGCGGGAGGGCGCTGCACGTAGGTGACGGTCATCGGGTTATCCAGGGCCATGGTGACATGCTCGAAGATCGGCGGGCTCGGCGCGCTGTAGCGCACGCCGGGCGCCGGGTCGTTCCCGGGCCCTCCAGGGTTGTACAGGGGCTTGTAGCGGCCGGTGGACGGGATCTCGACGGTGGTAATCCGCCGGGCCGCGGCCTCGCTCCCGTCCAGGACGATATCGATGTAGTTATTCCGGACCTCGGTGTAGCAGGCGTCGTAGCTGGCCTGCTTCCGGCCGAGGTTCGCGAGCCCGATAACCCGCAGCGGCTTGCCGTCGATGTAGTAGGTCTTGCCGGCCCTGGTGAGCGCGATCTTCCGTCCCGATGAGGTGACCGCGATGACGCGGAAGTACTGGTCATAGTCGGTCGGCAGCAGGGGGGTGACGCCGTTGGGAGTCATGCCGCCCGACGTGTACATCCGGAGCCGGAACCTTGCCTGGCTGCCGTACAGGCTTATCCCGTCGTTGGGCAGGTTCTGGCGGAAGATCAGGGGCCCGGTGTTGCCCACGGCTGACATCTTGCTGAGCTTCGCGGCCACAAGGGTGGGACCGCCTCGCTCGGCCGGGGGAACGCCGGGATCGGTATAGGGCGAGCCCGGGGCCTTGACCGAGAACCCCACCGCGCTGACGATCCGCCGGCCCGGCCCCACCAGCTCGAGGGTTGACGAGCCACGGACCACCTGGACCGAGGTTGGGTAGATCGCGCCCGGCTGGCCCGGCGGAACCCGGTTACCGAAGTGCCCGAACAGGACCGCCACCGACCGCTCGTTGTACTCGAAGTTCGGCCAGATCGACGTGACCTGCGGCGTGACCGACGTTCCGTTATTAAGCCGGACCTTGAAGTCGTCGGCGTCCAGGGTGCTCGGCAGGATCGGCCAGCTAAACTCGACCGGCAGCCCGTCGGAGTAGTAGACGTCCTCGCCGTAATAGCTCCGCACGCCCGAAGGCGTCGACGCCGAGGTATAGCTGGACAGCGGAGGCGTCTGCCCGTCAGCGCAGTGCACGTTGTTCCACGTGCCGCCGGCCAGGATCGTGAGGGTCTTGCTCAGCCCCACGTCGCTGGTACTGAGACTCGGCACGCCGACGATGCTGGTGAAGCCCAGCCCGGCGGCCATCATCTCGGGCTTCCGCGCCCAGATGTCAGCGTTGATGATGACATCCTGGCGGAGGATCTGATAGGTCAGCGGTGCCTTCCCGGCGCTCTGCCCCGGCATAGCCGGGCCGGCGTTCGCTGACCCGGCTGATACGGCCAGGGCCAGCAGAGCCGTCGCGCGGGCCAGAACGGAGATCATCATGTCGGCGAGGTCTATCAGAAACTTGCCGCCGAAGTGACCCGACATGCCGGCGTAAGGTGACCGACCATCTACTGAAAGTGACGCCGACAATCAGTGAACGGTTTCGGCCGCCCTCGAGAATCGCGCAAGTAGCCATCGGGTAGACCCGCTCATCGGCCAACCCCGTCTGGCGAGCGTCTGCGCCAGGAACGCGCGCAGCAGTACTCCCGGCTCTGCACGCCGGTCACATCGCCGGCGCGATGTGAGAAAATCCGGACGTGGGCAGTGACGAGGACGTCCGGCTCCCACTGGTTCTGGGACCGGTGTCGAACGGCGAGTTTATGCCCGCGGCGGCCAGCGCGGCTGATGTCGGCCTGGCGCGCGCGGTGATCGGCCGGGCGGCAAGCGCAGCGGACGCGCTGGGCCTGGACAGGCGGTTGTTCCTGCAGACTGCCGGCGGCATGGCCGCGCTGCTGGCGACGGTCAACCTGGCGGCGTGCAGCGGCGGTACGGTGGCAGGCCTCGGGGGTCGCTATCACACGCCACCGCCGGAGGAGCTGCACGGCTGTGAGGCAGCGCTGGGCAGCAGGGGCGAGTTCATATTCGATGTGCATACCCATCACGTGATGCCATCGCTGCCCTGGCGGCAGACCGCTCCTAACACGCTGAAGCTGGTGCTTGGGATGGTGCCTGCCGACTGCACTGCCGCCAACCCGCTGACCTGCGTGGACCGGGCCGCCTACCTGCATGACATGTTCCTGGCCAGCGACACCACGATGGCAGTGCTGAGCGACCTGCCGAGCACGGACGCCGACAACGACCCGCTGCCGTTCAACGACGCGGACGAGACCTGGCAGCTGGCCGCCTCCCTGACCCACGGCGGAGCCGGACGGCTGCTGCTGCAGAACGTGGTGACGCCGAACTTTGGCTCGCTGCCGGCTCGGCTGGAGGGCATGACCCAGACGGCCGCCACCCGGCGGCTGTCGGCGTTCAAGGTGTACACCGCCTGGGGGCCGGGCGGGCACGGCTACGACCTGGACGATCCGGCGGTGGGCCTGCCAGTGGTGCAGCACGCTCATGATCTGGGCGTCAACGTGCTCTGCGCGCACAAGGGGCTGCCGCTGCCCTACCTGAACCTGCAGACCGCGTGGAACCATCCCCGCGACGTGGTCGCGGTGTCCCGCCAGTTCCCTGGCATGCAGTTCGTGGTCTACCACTCGGCCTGGACCCCGTATCACACCGAGGGTCCGTACAACCCGGCTGACCCGGTAGGCGTGGACTCACTGCTGACGGCGCTGGATAAGTATGACGTGCCGCCGAACAGCAATGTCTGGGCCGATGTTGCCGCCATGTGGCGTAATCTGCTGGCCTACCCGGTGCAGGCCGCCCACGCCCTGGGCAAGCTGCTGTCGCGGCTGGGCGAGTACCGGCTGCTGTGGGGCACCGACAGCGTCTGGTACGGGCCGCCGCAGACCCAGATCATGGCCTTCCGCGCGTTCCAGATCTCCTCCGAGTTCCAGGAACGGTACGGTTACCCAGCGCTGACCGATGCCATCAAGGCCAAGGTACTTGGTCTCAACGCGGCCCAGCTGTGGCGCGTTGATCCAGATGCCACCCGGTGCGAGCTGGCGGCCGACACACTTGAGCGCAACCGCCCGGTCGCGCGCGCTCTCGCCACCGAGGGTGAGCTGCCCGCACCGTGGGTGCCCCGCGGTGCCGTCACCCGCGGCCAGCTGCTGCACTGGCTGGCACACGAGCGAGGCCCGTGGCTGCCCGCCTAGCGGCCAATGCGTGACAGCGCCGTCGGCGCTCAAGGCGATGCAGATCAGGTCAGCGAACTTCGGTGTACTCGCTACGGTCCAGCTGCACGACGTCGGCGTAGTCGCTGCTGTTCGGCTCTGCGATGTCGTCGGTGTACTGCCTCTGGTCCAGCTGCACGACGTTGAAACTGGCCCTGGATAGCAGCTTGCGCAGGTGCTGCATACCGGTCACGCCCGCTATCGCAACGACCAGGGCGGCGGCGAGCACGGAGCCGCCGAACAGCGCGAGCCCGCCAACGACATGTCCTAGCACCATCATGATCACTGCGGCTAGCAGGGCCACAGGCACGGCTGCCAGCAGCAGCAATGCGAGCAGCCCCACGGCGAGCACGGCCTTGGCCGACCTGCCCGGCGTGCGCTCCGCATCCCAACCGGTCATCACGCTCACCTCGCTAGCCCGGAGGATGTCATAGGCCCGGGCTTACCGACAGCAACACGATATGTCGTGTCCTCTAACTGTCAACGCGCTTCACGACCAGGATGTTCCGGCAACGTCGGACGCGCTGGCCGCTGGCAAGCGCCCACCCACCATGCCCTGCGGAGCACCAGGACCTGGCAGCTGACATTCCGGCACTGTGCGCAGACGGGCAGGTGAAGGAGTTCGCTGGCCGTTTGCTGGTGCTGAGCGACGGGCTCGGCACTGCACTTGGCGCGATCGCAATCTTCGCACCAGACGGAACAACCGGAATCAAGCCCTTCAGCTGATCCGCCACCGGATATGACAACGTCCCGGCGCGGCAGGAGCGGACGTTCCTGGCGCCTTATTTCCTAGGCCACTTTGCCGTCGGCGCGCATCTTCCTGAGTATCTCCTCAGCTGTGTCTCCGTAGTAGCCGGTGTCCGCCCACGTAGGGCCATTACGGACCAGGGCCTGCCAGCCCCGGTAGCCTTCCTTCTTCCCTAACCAGCGGCGCTGGATCAGGTACAAGTTGTTGCCACGGCCGTGGACCTCAAAACTGCCAGGTCCGCTCATCTCAAGTTCCCCTCGCTGCCCGGGTCGTCAGCGACAACGCGGCTGCCGACTTAGTCCGCAAGCTACACGGCCGAAACCCGCAGGGGAACAGAACCCAGGTGCCAGATCGTCAGCGCAGCCGCCCCGGCTGGGCCCGATCTGGACTTCCCCGCAGGTGGGGGAGATTGGTATGCTCACCGCGTCGCTACGAGTTCTAGTGCTGGGCGGCTAATGGCTTCACGGTGGCGCAACATCTCTCGCGAAACGAAAGTAGCGCTTATTGGCGGCGCTTTCGTCATCGCTGGCGCGATAATCGGGCCGTTGGTTAATGTGGCGCTCAATCACTCCGGCTCGGGCAACCCAACGCCGGTCCCAACGGTCACGACAGGCACGCCATCTGCGTCGCCGACGATGACCAGCTCAGTAATACCGGCTAGCCTCAAACCCCGCTGGCACGGTCCGATCACCATCGGAGATCCGGGCATCGAGCTCGACGGCTTGCCTCCGACCACGGCGCAGAATCCGAACAACTTCACCTTCTGGGACGACGCCGGCACGCTGGAGTCCGGCAACGGCACATTCGCGGCGTGGAACGGCGCCAGCAATCCCGGCTACGCGCAGTGTCACAGCTGGGTTCTCACCCACGGGGTGACATCACTCGAACTGACGAGCGGGATGCAGATCTGCGTGCTAACTGGCGGCGGGCGGACGGCCTTCGTGACGATCACCGACCTGCCAGCTGACGGCAATGATGCCAGTGCCGAGGCGACCGTCTGGAACCCCGGGACTTAGCTGGCGCGGCATGTCCGGCACCTTAGCCGGGGAAGTCGGCCTTGGTCATGCCCTCGGCGTCGGCCGGCCACTGGACCAGTTCGATTCGATAACCGTCGGGGTCGGTAATCCAGCTGGTCCGCGGTCGATCCGCGTGGTCAGCGTCCGCAGGCGAATCGGCCGCAATACCCTTAACGGCGAGATCGGCCAGGGCGGCATCAAGTGACTCAACCTGGATGACCAGATGATTGATGCCGGTGCCGAGTTCTACATTGCCTTTCGCCGGATTGTGGACCAACTCGATGGTGACAAAGGGATCGCCCGGCAGCTGCAGCATGGTCAGGTTACCGAACGGTGTCCCCTCGACGGTCCCGGTGACCGTGTAGCCGATGGCGCGGTAGAACGCGAGTGACGCGTCGAGATTGCTCACCCGCAGGCCGACATGCAGTGTGCGCATGGTCGGCACACTAGCCCGGCTAGGGACTGGCGGAGTGGCACGTTCCGCGGCTGGTATGAGCGCGAGCCAGCGCGGATCCGCGCCCCTGTGGAGCCTGGACAGACTTACTGTCAGGCGTCGCTAGGCTAGCCGCGGCAGATCACCAGGAAGGAACGCCATGCCGCAGCTCACTGCCGACTGGTACTTCACCGAGATCGAGGCAAGCACAGCAGGGCTTGCGGAGATACTGGCTGAGCACGATCAGAGCCTGCCGATCCCCACCTGCCCGGAATGGACACTGCGTCAGCTTGTCACGCACGTTGGCCGGGCGCACCGGTGGGCCGCCGAGATCACGCGTACGAGATCTCACGTATTCATCCCGTTCCGGGAGGTGCCGGACGGCAGGCTGCCGGATGATCGTGCCGAGCAGCGCGAGTGGCTGAATGCCGGAGCCGCGCGGATCGTCGACGCCGTGCGGGAAGCGGGCAGTGATCTCGTCTGGTCGTTCACCGGGCCGGCGCCTGCCGGTTTCTGGATACGCCGGATGGCGCACGAGACGCTAGTGCACCGATCCGACGCCCAGCTCGCAGCGGGTGCCGCGCCCGAGCCAGTCATTGAAGCAGAGATAGCTGCCGATGCCATCGACGAATGGCTTACGCTGCTAGCCGGCGGGATTCTTAGCAACGCCGACGACCCGACTAAGGCGCTCACCAGCGGCGCTAGCCTGCACATTCACGCAACCGATGACGGACTTGGTGGCCGCGGCGAGTGGATGATCCGGCACGACGCGGGCGGTCTGACAGTTGAGCCGGGTCATGGCAAGGGCGATGCCGCCCTTACCGGGCCGGCTGCCAGCTTGCTGCTCGTGCTGATGCGGCGAAGGCCGGTTTCCGATCCGGCAGTGACCGTGTACGGGGACGGCACCGTGGTCGATGGCTGGCTGGCAAGCACCGCGTTCTGACGACCGGCATGTCGTCCGCCGTCTGCCGCGCCCAGTGCTGGTTAGAAGGCACCCTCAGGACTGGCTCAGGCCAGATTCCTGAGGGTGCCCCGCAGTGCGTCTCCAGGATTGCTAGACAGCGGCCCCTGGAGGCGTCTGACGATGAGCGAACATCGCGGGCACCTCCTTCCTGATACAGAGGACTTTCCTTGCCGCGCGGCGCGGCCACTGTAGGACTCCACACTGGCCGACGGCAATGCATTTACCGCTGGCTACGAAACACAGCTACCGGGCAATGAACTGCGGGCGTGGCAGCGCCGAGATCATCAACGCGGCGCTGCACCTCACCGAGTCGCTTGCCGGGTACCGTTCCCATGTCGGTCAGGTCGGCGGTGCGCCGCCGGGTAGACAGGCGGGATTGACGAGGAGGTCACGGTGACCGCGTCCAGGGAAACAGGCCGCAGGTCCATCGCCTCGAACAGGCGGGCCCGGCATGACTACACGATTCTCAAGACGTACGAGGCCGGGATAGTCCTGGTCGGTGACGAGGTGAAATCCCTGCGCGCCGGCCACGCGTCGCTGGCCGGAGCGTTCGTTCACGAGCACGACGGCGAGCTGATGCTCCACGGCCTGCACATCCCCCAGCACGCGTACGGCCGCCACGGAACCCGCGTCCTCGACCAGCCCCGGCGGACCCGCAAGCTGCTCATGCACCGCAGCGAGATCGACAAGATCATCGCGAGGCTCGGCGAGTCCGGCGTCACCATCGTGCCGCTGTCGCTGTACTTCCAGAACGGCTGGGCGAAGGTGGAGATCGCCCTGGCGCGCGGCCGGCGGTCCTTCGACAAGCGGCAGGCAATCGCCCAGCGGGACGCCGACCGGGAGATCGCCCGCGAGCTCAGCGATCGGCTACGCGGGAGGCGACGACGCGGCCGCGGGCCGAGCTGAGAACACACCATGCGGCCAAGGACGTGCGTGCATGGGAGTGCCAGATCCGCGACATGCGCTATACAGGCAGCGTGTCGAACGCGTTTGTACAGAGCATGGCTCATAACTTCGAACAGGCGCTGCGGCTGATGGATGCGGCGCTGACCGACTGCCCCGACCACCTGTGGCAGACGGACTTGTGGCCGGACGAGGCTCCCACGGGTCCGACGCCGCACGGGGGCTTGCACGGCTCGGCTCCCTGGTTCCTCGGCTACCACGCGCTGCTAACGCTCGACTATGACCTGGCTGCCGAGTTCGAGCCGTGGGCACCGCCACAGCCGTTTGACGACAACACCTTCGCCTTCCCCAACCGCAGGTTCACCAAGCCCGAGCTTCTCGGGTACGTCGAGTGGTGCCGCGGCCGCGTCCGCCAGACCCTTGACGGCCTCACCGAGGAAGCGGCCGCCCGTCCGCTCCCTGCCGCCCACCGAAACCACGGCACGCTGTACGCGGTAATAGTCGGCAGCATGCCGCTGCACGTCGTGGAGCACGCCTCCCAGATCCGTCAGTTCCTCACCGCCGCCGGCGTCACAGTGCAGCCCATGCCCGGTGACCGTGGCTACGCGAGGTGACCCAGGACGGTAATCCGGTGGATGCTGACCGGTGGTCACGAATCATCATGCAGCTTGGCTCGGCCAGGGCCAGTGGCGATTTCTGGCGAGTCGCGGTGGGCATGCATCCGAGATCACCGAGCCGCTCCGTATGCTCCGTCGGCAGGACACGACCACCGCTAGCGGCCAGAGCGCCTGTCCGACGCCGAAGATGCGCTCGGCCAGGCCGGCCTGCCCACCGCCGGTGATCAGCTCCGCGGCGAACCATGCCAGCAGGGTCAGCAGCGCCGCGACGGCACTGGCGGAAACCGCGGGCCGCAGCCCCCAGGGCACCAAAGGCCCGCGCCGCCATGCCCCTGCTGGCCAGGCCACCAGCGCGGCGCACCCGGCCGCAGCCCAGATCATGTGCGGCAGCGGAAAGTTCGTCCCGGCCTGCTCCGGGCTGGCCGCGACCAGGATGCCCGCCACGGCCCCGGACATCAAGATCAGCCGCCCCGTCGCTCTGGCCGGCCGCAGCGCCAGCCCGGTGACGAAATCACAGGCGCCAACGACGAGGAACGTCAGCGTCATAACCCACCGGTCGGCCGCGCCCGGCGCGGCGAGCGCGCTGACCGTCTGGGCCACGGGGTCAAAGGAGCGGGGCTGCAGCCCGGCGGCTACCGTCCACCCGATCGTCATCAGGAGCGGGGCCGCGGCCGACGAGACCACGCCCCACCACGGCACACCCCGCACCGCACCACCGTAGCCGCTACGTCCTGCACCACACCAGCGGGCGACCGCTGCATCACTGGCAAGCCGAAGACGCGGCCGGGCTACTCGTCTCCGCGCCCACCAGTGGCCGCCAACCAGTGGTTTCTCGATTGACATATGCCGAGATCGGAATATGATCGGCCCATGGCCCGCGCTTCCACGACGTCGGATGTCTTCAACGCCATTGCCGACATCCACCGCCGCGAAGTCCTGGACGCACTAATCGACGGAGAGAAGGCGGTCGGGGCGATCGTGAGCGGCCTCTCGATGTCCCAGCCTCAGGTGTCGAAGCACCTTCGGGTGCTCAGTGAGGTCGGACTGGTCCGGTGCCGCGCGGCGGGGCGTCGTCGGCTGTATCGGCTGGAACCGGCGCACCTGCGACCGTTTTCCGACTGGCTGGCCAAGTACGAGCGGGCGCTGAACGAGCGGCTGGATCGGATGGATGACTACCTCAAAGAGCTACAGCAGCAAGGAGATCCTCAGTGACACATAACCGCCACGGCTCCGCAGTTGTCGAATACCCGAGCGAGCTCGTGATCGTCACCACCCGCGAGTTCGACGCGCCCATCGAGCTTGTCTTCGACGTGCTGACGAAGCCCGAGCACGTGCGCCACTGGTTCGCTGCCTTTGAGGACAAGATGACGGTGTGCTCGATGGACCTGCGCGTCGGCGGGGACTATCACATGGTCTCCGTGACGCCCGACGGGAAAGAGTGCTCGTTCCGTGGGACCTATCTGGAGGTCGAGCCGCCGACACGGATCGTCCAGACGTGGCTCTTCGAAGGCTGGCCCGACGCGTGGGCCGACGAGACGGACGAGCTGAAGGAAGCTGGCGGCGTAACCACGCTGACGGTGACGATGGCGTTCCGTGACAAGGCCGGCCGTGACCACATGACCAAGCACGACGGCCAGGAATCCAGCTTCGACAAGCTGGAGGATTATCTGGTCTCACTGCTCGACAATCAGGGGACGGCGTGAAACTTCTCCTAACTTCGTCCGGCATTGCGAACACGACCATCCACGATGCGCTCGTCGGCCTGCTCGGGAAGCCGATCGAGGAATCCAGCGCCCTCGTCATTCCGACGGCGATATACCCCTTCCCCGGCGGTGCCGACCACGCATGGGAGGCAATCTGCGGACGGAGCAAGAGTCCTTTCGCCGGATTGGGCTGGAAGTCCCTGGGAGTGCTGGAGCTCTCCGTGCTGCCCAGCATCGACGAAGAATGCTGGGTCCCGGCGGTCCGCGAGACCGACGCCCTGCTCGTCTGGGGCGGCGATCCGGTGTTCCTGTCCTACTGGATGCGGCGGTCCGGGCTTGCAGACGTCTTGCCGTCGCTGCCTGGCAAGACGGTCTACCTGGGGGTGAGCGCCGGGAGCATCGCAGCGACCTCCACCTTTGCCGAGACCTACCGGGAACCGCGTCGCGGCAGCGGTGAGGAGCTCTCGACGGAAGACATCGTGTTCGATACGCCCGACGGCGAACTGTGCATGATCCTGGTCAAGGCTCAGGGAGTCGGACTGGTTGATTTTGCGATCATTCCGCACGTGGACAACGCCGATCACCAGGACATGGCCATCGCAGAACAATGGGCCGCACGGATACCAGCGCCGACGTACGCGATCGATGACCAGACCGCCATCAAGGTGACCGACGGCAACGTCGAAGTCGTCTCCGAGGGGCACTGGAGGCTGTTCACCCCTAGCACCGAGAGGTAGCGCAATACCAGCGATTCGGCATCTGCGGCGAGCCGAAGTGGACGGTGACGCAGCATGACAGGCGGGCTAAGGCTCCCTGAGCTGCGCGTGCCGCCAGTGAGCCGCCAGCCGGCGCTGATCCTGCGGCCGTGGCGAGCCACGGACATCCCGGCTCTGGCCGCCGAGATGAGCCGCGAGTATCCCACCGCGGGCATGTGGTCAAGACCGGACGAACACCCTGTCAAGACCGCGCTGCCCGACGGGGCGGAGCGTCGGACCGGATCGCCCGACGAGCGCGACGCGGCCTGGTGGCTCGCGAGCCACGACCGCGGCTGGCTCGACGGTGACAGGCTGAGCTTCGCCGCAGTGGCGGCTGACGATGGCTGCGTCCTGGCGGGGAATGTCGGACTGAAGAATCGCGAGGAGACCGGACGGATCGGCGAACGCGAGACCGCTGAGGTCGGCTACTGGACCGCGGTGGCAGCGCGCGGCCGCGGCATAGCTCCGGCGGCGGTCAGAGCGGTGACCGAGTGGGTCTTCGATGTGTTCGCCGGGGCAAGCTGCGGCAGATCATGCTCGTGCATGATGTCGGCAACCTGGCGTCCTGCCGCGTAGCGGAGAAGGCCGGGTACCCGTTCCGGGAGCTCAGCCCGGCGAATCCGCCCCGCTGGTTCACCGACGGGCACATCCATATGCGGCAGGGCGGCTGAGCCGGGCCGCCGGCCGGCGCGGCACGAAGCTCGTCCGCGCAGTCGTACGTTGTGCCAGCCACCTGGCACCGGAAGGATGGTGGGGAGACCGGGAACGCTGGTGCAGACGTGCAGACTGGGCCGCGTACTACAAATGGTCTCGGGCCGCGAGCCGCGGCCCATGCTGCTGGCGGCGTGCGGTCGGCTCGGCCCGGCGGCGGCCCGACCGCCGACAAGCCCGCCGTGGTCTTGCAGCCGCCCGCCGACGCCAACCTGGTCAGCCACGCGATGACCCTGCGCGTGGCGGACTGCCAGGCACCCTATGAGGCACTGCGGTCCAGAGGCGCCGCGTTCCTCACCCCGCCGCATGACTGGGGCTCCGAGATCCGCTGCTTCCTGCGAGACCCAGACGGCCACCTCGTCGAGATCAGCCAGTCAAAAACCACCTGACAGCGGCTGATGAGTGCGGCAGCCGAGCGCATGTGCGATGGACTCACAGCCGGCGGGCGCGGATGCTGGCTCTTGTGGACAGGAGCCCCCGCGATGACGGCGACGGCTTCCCCGTCGTTCCGGCTGTATATCGCGGAGCAGAGGGAGGACGCGGGCCGGTGTTGTTCACTCTCGACGTTGATAGCGAACGGTTCGCCATTCGCCGAGCTGGAGACGGCGGCATCGCCTACGACTGGGTAAGCGGGCCTAACAAGGGCTACGGATTCGGGTCCAGCGGGACACCGAATCGGTCGGCGGAGGAGCACCGAGAGAGCATCCGCGCTTTCCTGGCCATGATCGATCCCAATACGGGCTACATCGGGGACGACTGCGAGAGCGTGTGATCCGCCTGAGCCTTGGCCAGGCACAGACATCAGCGTGAACGCGTCGTCGAACTGGCACCACCGCTCGGTCGAGGCCGGTGCCTAACGCCCGCGGTCAGCGGCATAGATGAGCGGACGTTTCGGCACGCCGGACGCTGTTGGCCGCGGCGCTGAGGGGACGGGCTTCCAGTGCCCCTCGGAGACCACCTCGACGGTGCCGTCGGTCACCTTGATGGCCGTCTGGTCGTCGATGGCGTACGCCGGACCCCCTGCCGCATCCAGTGACACAGGCACGTCGCATCGCCGCCGTCCACCAGCAGGACGTCAGCCTCCCTGACCCAGGGGACCCAGCGCTCCTCGCCGATGCTGGACAGCGCGACGAGCTCCAGCACGCCGACGGACTTCCAGCCCAGGTCGCACATAGGCGACGGCGACTGGCCGGCAATGAAGCGCCAGGCAGAGGCTGGCGTGCACGCGGGGTGACCCCGCTCCGCGGTCGGAATACACAGGGCGCTGGAGTCGGCGATCGGCTTGCCCAGCAAGTCGGCCAGCGCATCGCGGATGCTCGTGTTCGTGACGCCCCCCGGACGTGAGAAGAAGCCTCAGGCATGCCTCCCGTTCGCAGGGGTCATGACGCTCTCCTCGAAGGTCGGCACAGGCAAGTACACTCAGCCCTGCAGCGACGAGCGACCGCGAAAAGGGCCTATGCACTCATCGACGCCACTCCCCCTGGTGCGCACCTACCTCAGCATCGCCCGCCGCAAGTCTCGATTCATCGCCGTCAACGCAATGAACGGCATCAGCCTCATCCTCGCCATCATCGGCTTCAGCACGCAGACCCTGGCACTGGAGATCATCAGCATCGCGGGCCTGGCGACAGGCTGCGTGGCCATCGCGGCCACCTTTGCGAGCTGGCGCCGCGAGGTCGATGACCTGCGAGTCCAGTACTTGCCGCCGCTGGCCGCGCGCGACATCAGCAATCTCATGGTGCCGCCGCGCCTCGGCGGCAGCGGCTACGACATCCTGCACCGCGGTGACAAGCCCGCCGATGCCCTGCTGACATCCGCGCGCGTCAACCAGGCCCTGTTCCGCGGTGGCACGGCGCCGGTGCGCACTGCCGAATCGACGTTCCACTTCAGGCCGTCGCCCGCCGTCGCTCACGTCCTGCTGCGCGAGTTCACCCGGAAAGCTCCCGTCCTCTTCAACGCACGCAAGGTGCGGCTCACCAGTGATCCGGTGCTCGATGAGCACAGCGCACTGGGTCCTGTCTCGGTGCAGCCGACGCACTACTTCGACACGCTGGTCACCAACGACTCGCTGCCCGTCCGGCTCGCATCGCACCGGAGCCGCACCGAGGTGTTCAACGGTAACGACCTGTGCTTTCCCGGCCGGACCGTGCCAGCTTGCCAGGAAAGCGCCTGCTCGAATCACATCGGTGCCTCCACGATCGCGCTCACCGCGGACGACTATCTGGTGATCGTCGAGCAGGGGTACCGGTCCAACATCGCCAGCGGCCTGCTCATGCCATCCGGCTCCGGCTCGGCTGACTGGCAGGACCTGGACGGCACGCAGGATCTGCGCGAATTCGTCAGCCGGGTCGCCACCCGCGAGCTCCAGGAGGAATGCGGCCTGGGCTCGGCCGACATCGGCTGGCTGCGCGTTCTCGGCTATGGCCGGCTGCTTGCCCGCGGCGGCCTGCCGCAGTTCTTCTGCCTCGCCCGGCTGAACTGCTCGTTCCGCGACATCCAGGTGACCAGGTCCGAGCGGGCGCTCACCGAATGCCACCTGCCCGTCGACGTCGGCGGCGACGGCTCGCGCTATGCCGCGATCCAGTCGGCCATCACGGATCTGCGCCGTGACGGGCACCGCTTGTTCAGCAGCCTGTGGTGGGCTCTGGAACTGCTCGCCCGGCTGCCAGAGGCCGATGTCGAGGATGCCTTCGCCAGCGCCGCGCCGCCGGCGCTCCGCTAGTCGGCGCCGATCCCGAGCAGGAGACCGTCGTCACCGACCGCGGGCGAGCTGGTCAGGAAGATGACCACGCCCGCGGCCGGCGCAGTAATGGACTCCAGGACCTGCGCGCCGTCGAGCGTGCTGACGGTGCCGATGTGCTGCCCCTTCACGACAGTGTCGCCGGCTGCCACGCTCGGCGACCACCAGCCCGCGTCCCGGCAGCGCAGCCACAGGAAGCGGCCGAGCCTTGTCTGCGCCGCCTGGCCCGCGGCCCCGCCGGTCCCGGCGTCAGTCATGCCAAGCGTCTCGAGAACGCCATTCAGCCCGGCCACATGCAGGGCAACCGCGTGCTCCTGTACCAGGCCGCACTCGCCCGCCTCTGCCGTGATCGCCGGGATGCCTGCCGCGGCGGCCGCGCCGGAGCTAGTGCCCGATACCGCCTTGTCCGGTCCGGGCTCCTGCCGGATCACGTACGGCAGCCCGTAGCCGGTGGCCAGGTCGCGGGCCCGGTCCTCGGCCGGGCCTGACTCATACAGCGCGAACGGCTGCAGCGCCTCGACCATGTCGCCGCAGTGCGCGTCGATGTAGGCATCCGAGCCGGTGATGAGCTGGGAGAACGCGTCGTAGGCAAGCCGGTCAGCGAGCGTGCCCGCCGGATCGCCGGGGAAGCACCGGTTCAGGTTCTTACCGTCCTCCGGCACCACGAAAGGCGTCCGGGTCACGAACGCCGGAAGGTTCAGCACCGGAACCGCCCGTACGCGGCCGCGGATGTCGCGCTCCTCCAGTGCGCCGAGCCAGCGGCGCACCCCCGCCATCGAGGCGTACTCGCAGCCGTGAACGCCGGCGATAACCGTCAGCAGCGGTCCGTCCTGCGAACCGGTCACCTCGACGAACGGCACGGCCAGCCCGGCAAGCTCCAGCGTACGGCGCACTACGGTCGACGACATGTTCGGCTCCTTCGGCTCAGGGTCTGTGGAGGTCTCAGGTTCAGTCGCTCTCTCAGGTGCTGTCGTGCTGCCTCAGGACTGAGCCAGCGCGCGCTCGGCAGCGCCGGCGACAGCCAGCAGGGCGAGGTCACTCCCCCGCCGCGCGGCCAGCTGGAGCCCGACAGGCAGGCCAGCTGCAGGGACCGGCACCGAGACCGCCGGATGGCCGGTGAGGTTGTAGGGGCCGGTGAACCGGCCTTCGGCGCTGTCGTCGCCGACGCCGAACGGCGGGTCCTCCTCCGGCGCGCAGTAGCCCACCGTTGGTCCGGCCAGGACGTCCACTCCGGCGAGGCTCGCCTCGACGGCTGCGCTCAGCTCGGCCCGGTCCCGCTTCGCGGCGGCGTACTGCGCCGGAGTCACCCGGCTGCCGAACTCCAGCAGCGCCCGGGTGCCCTCGGCGTACGCGCTGGTGTCACGCTCGCAGTGCACGCGGGCGGCCTCGCTGGCGACAATAACTCCCAGGGCCTGCTCGAAGCGCGGCAGGTCGGTCAGCCACGGCGCCGTGATCTCGCGCAGCTGCCACCCCGCCCCGGCGAGCGCGGCCAGCGCCGCCTGCACGGCGTCCCGCACCTCAGACGTCACGGACGGATCGGCGAGCTGCGCGCCGAGTACACCGACCGTGCGGCCAGGTCCTGCTTCCCCGCCGTCTGGCGGCAGGGCGGCGATCACCGCGAGCAGGGCGGCGGCGTCAGCGGCGGTGACCGTCAGTGTCCCGGCGTGATCGCAGCTCGGGGAAAGAGCAAAGACACCATCAACGGGAACGAGGCCGTAGGTCGGCTTCAGTCCGACCAGGCCGCAGTAGGCGGCCGGGATCCGGATCGATCCTCCGGTGTCGGTTCCGATCGCGAGGTCGCAGACTCCGGCCGCGACCAGGGCAGCCGACCCGCCGGACGACCCGCCCGACGTGCGGGACGGGTCCCGCGGGTTGCGGGTGTCGCCGATCTGCGGATGGGCGAAGCCGGCCGCGAACTCCAGGCACTGCGAGGTCGCGAACACCTCGGCGCCGGCGTCCCGCAGCCGGGCCACGAGCAGCGCGTCCGCCGGGGCGGGCGCGGGATCGGAGGCCGGGCTGCCGCAGCGCGTCGGCAGGCCCTCGACCGCGATGATGTCCTTGACCGCGACCGGCCGCCCGGCGAGCGCGCCGGATGCCGCGCGTCGCGGCGCGCCGGCGACCGACGCCACGGCGTTCAGCGGCCGGCCGAGCCGGTCCAGCCGCTCGTAGGCGGCCAGCAGCTCCAGGTTCTCCAGGCGGCAGGTCCGCTCGCCTCGCTCGATCGCCTCGATGAGCTCGCGGATGCGGGCCACGAGGAAGCCGTCGAGCGGGCCGAGAATCGCCCTGACCTCGGTGGGACGGTGCCTGATGGCCAGGTCCCGGTAGACGCCGGAGTGGGTCTTGGCCGACGTCCGGTTGAAGTCCGCGAGGCGCGCAAGCGAGCCTTCCAGGTCGCCCGGGTCGAATCCGTCGAGCGGCAGCGGCCGCACCGGCGCCTGCGCGAGGACCTCGGCGGCGATGGCCAGCAGCAGCGGCCGGAATGCCGGATCGTCGAACACCGCGTAGATCGGCAGGTCGCTGACTGCCGTCGCGAACAGTGTCGCGCCGTACGCTTCCTTGCCCCAGGTGTAGCCGAGGACGCTGGTCGTAGGCGAGGCGTCCGCGATGTCCGCGGCCAGCGCCGACACCCGGGCGCTGACCGTCCCGTCCAGCTCGCCGAGCAGGAACGTGCCCCGGTTGCCGCGCAGGATGACGCCGGGCTCGAGCACGTCCGCGCCGAAGTTGACTACGGCCTCGACGACCCGCTCCGGGCCGAGCGCGGCGGCGAGTACCTGCGCGGTCAGCCCGTTCTGGAGCGAGACCGCGAACCCGTCCCCGATCAGCCCGGCCAGCTCGGCAGCTGCTGCCCGGGTGTGATGGGCCTTGACCGCGACCAGGACGGGTCCGTCGATCTGGCCCGGCAGGTCGGCGGGCAGCACGGCCTTCGGCTGCGCGGTGAACTGCTCCACCGGGCCCTCGATCCGCAGGCCCGCTGAGCTGACGGCGGCCACCACGGCCGGATCCGAGTCGCAGACCAGGACATCGTGGCCGTCCCGGACCAGCCCGGCCGCCACCGTGCCGCCGATCGCGCCGCAGCCGAGGACGATATATCGCACGGCGTGCACGTTACAACACAGTAAAGCCGTGTAAACAGAGCAACCCTGCTATTTACAACTGGTGTCCTGTTCCCTCACATTTGGTTAGGCAAAGGTTTGCGTACCGGCACAGCGGCGTGCCAATCTCGTCCGAACCCCCACAAATCCGGCCAAGGACGTACAGCCCCGTAGCGGTGGCTGCGCCGTCGCCCGGACATCACCCCGGGAGCTGCTAGTGAGACATCGCTCTGCACTCATGACCGCCCTGATCGCCGGCTCCGCCCTGGTCGTTATCGCCGGGTGCGGATCAGGCTCCTCCCCGTCCGGCACCTCGGCCAGCAGCGGCCCGGTGCACGGCGGGAACCTCGTCTTCGCCAACCCCCAGGACGCTCAGTCGATGGACGAGTCCACCGTCTTCGACAACAACTCGATCTGGATCCTCGAGCAGATCACCCAGCCGCTGTACACAGTCAGCACCAACGGCAAGGGCGTCGTGCCGTGGCTGGCGACCGGCTACACCGCGTCTGCGAACAAGCTGACCTATACCTTCACCCTGCGCCCGGGCGTCAAGTTCTCCACCGGCCAGACGATGACGTCCGCCGACGTGAAGTTCTCGCTCGAGCAGACGATGGCCGCCGCGGCGGGCTGGGGCTACATCGACAGCGCCATCAAGTCGGTTGATGACCCGACGCCGTCGACCGTGGTCATTAACCTGAAGTACCCGTGGGCACCGCTCCTGGCGGACCTGTCGCTGTTCGCCAACGGCATTGTGCCGAACAACTACGGCGGCAAGACTGCGGCCCAGTTCTACCAGGCCCCGGTCGGAACCGGCCCGTTCAAGTGGGACTACTGGCACAAGGGATCCGCGCTCAAGCTGGTCAAGAACACCTACTACTGGCAGAAGGGCCTGCCCTACCTCAACAGCGTGACCTGGACTGACGTCCCCAGTGACAACACCAGGCAGCTGCAGGTCAAGGGCGGTCAGGCGCAGATCGATCAGTTCCCGTCCTGGTCCACGGTGTCCACGCTGAAGGCCACGCCCGGCGTGAGCATGGACCTGTTTAACTCGACGGAGACTAACTACCTGGCCTTCAACGAGAACGTGAAGCCGTTCCAGGACGTGCACGTCCGCCGCGCGATCTCGCTGGCCATCAACCGCCAGTCGATCATCAAGGCAGTGCTGTTCGGCAACGGCAAGCCCGCCAACTCGCTGTTCCCGCCGCAGGTTCCGTACTACGACCCGAACACGCCCGGCTACCAGTACAACCTGGCCCAGGCCAAGGCGCAGATGGCCCAGTCGACTGTGCCGCACGGGTTCACCACGACGATCCTGATCCCGGCCGGCAACTCCGACTACGCCACGATCGCGACGATCCTGCAGGCCGAGCTGAAGCCGCTGGGGATCACGGTCAACGTTCAGACGCTCGACCCGAACACCGCCAACGCGAATTTCCAGAGCCAGAAGTACGACATGAGCCTGACGCTCTGGACGATGGACATCCCGGACCCGGACGAGCTGGCCACCTTCGGCCTGGACCCGAAGTCGGGTGCCAAGTCGTTCTTCACCAGCTACGACAACCCCACCGTGGTCAAGGACGTGCACGCGGCCGAGCAGATCACCGCGCCGTCAGCACGGCAGGCGCTGTACAACACCGTGCAGACCGACGCGGCCCAGGATGCCTTCATGGCCTTCCTGTACTACTCGCCCTATCCGTACGTCACCACGTCGAACGTGCATGGCTTCTTCGTCACGCCACTCGGCAACTACCACATGCAGAACGTCTGGATCAGCAAGTAACCGGCCCAGCCACGCAGGCGTGACCATGCTCTCCGGCGTGCCGGGCGCTTCAGCAAGCGCCCGGCACGCCGGACCGACCCCAGCTAAAGCGAGGTACCCATGGGCCGGATGACCTTCGTGTTCCGGCGGCTGCTCTTGCTGATCCCGACCGTGCTCGGCGTGACGATCATCACGTTCTTCATGATCCACCTGATCCCCGGCGACCCGGCCAGGACCATCCTCGGCATCCACGCAACCCCGCGCGGGATCGCGATCCTGCACCGGGAGTGGGGCCTGAACCGGCCGCTGGCCAGCCAGTACTGGCTGTTCATGGACCGGCTCGTGCACGGCAACCTCGGTATCAGCCTCTTTTACAACGTGCCCGTCGTGGGCCTGATCACCAGCCACCTGCCGCCCACCCTGTGGCTGATCTGCTACGCCGCCGTGCTGGCGATCATCATTAGCGTGCCGCTGGCCATGATCGCCGCCAGCCGCAAGGACGGAGTCCGCGACCACATCGTCCGGGCGGTCCCCCTGCTCGGGCTCGGAATGCCGGCCTTCTGGCTGGCCCTGATCCTGCAGACCACACTGGCCGTGAAGTTCCAGCTCTTCCCCGTCAGCGGCTACGGCACCGGCATCGGCGGCCACCTGCACTCGATGTTCCTGCCTGCTCTGGTGGTGGCGATCGCGCTGTGCCCGGTCGTCATCCGCAGCCTGCGGGCCAGCATGCTGAACGTGCTCGGTGCTGACTTCGTGACCACGGCCAGGGCCAAGGGCGTGCCCGGCCGACGCCTGTTCGTCCGGCACGTGCTGCGGAACGCGGTCATCCCGGCCGTCACGGTGCTCGGCATCAACATCGGCTTCCTGATCGGCGGCACCCTCATCGTCGAGCAGGTCTTCCAGATACCGGGCATCGGCAGCCTGATGATCAACTCCATCTTCTCCCGTGACTTCCCGGTCGTGCAGGCGGTGGCTCTTGTCTTCGGGATCATGGTCGTCCTGGTCAACCTGCTCACCGACGTGGTCTACGCGTCGCTCGACCCGAGAGTGAGGTTCGACCGGTGAGCGCGATCTCGATCACCCCCGCGGCCGGCGCGCCGCAGGCGGGAACCGCCGAGCGGGCCCAGCCGCGGCGGGCGCACTGGTACCGGCAGCCCGCGCTGATGACCGGCCTGGTGCTCCTCGCGATCATCCTGTTCATGGTCATCGCCGCGCCGCTGCTGACGTCCTACAACCCGGATACCCAGAACCTGAACGAGACGCTGGCGGGAATCAGCTCTCAGCACTGGCTCGGCACCGACCAGGAAGGCCGGGACATTTTCTCCCGGCTGCTGTACGGCGGCCGGGTCGACTTGCAGGTCGCTTTTCTCGCGGTGCTGTTCCCGTTCACCCTCGGCACGATCCTCGGCAGCGTGGCCGGCTACTTCGGCGGCTGGGTCGACCTCGTCATCATGCGGGTGGTCGACATCGTCGTCGCGTTCCCGTTCTTCGTGCTGATCATCGCGCTGGTGTTCGTGCTCGGCCCCGGCGAGCGCAGCATCTACATCGCCATCACCCTGGTCGGCTGGGTGTCGTACGCCCGCATCATCAGAGGCGAGATCCTCATCGCGAAACGCCAGGAGTACGTGCTGGCCGCGCAGTCCGGCGGCCTGTCCAACCTGCGGATCATGCGCCGGCACCTGCTGCCGAACGTGATCACGCAGGCGATCATCTACGCGATGTCCGACATCGTCCAGGACATCCTGGCCATCGTCACGCTGAGCTACCTCGGCCTCGGCATCCAGCCGCCGACGCCGGACTGGGGGACAATGATCTCCGACGGCCAGAACTTCCTGACCACGCACTGGCAGCTGACCACCATCCCCGGACTCGCCGTGGTGGTAACCGGCCTGGCGCTGTCGCTGATCGGCGACGGTCTCGCCGACCTGCTCCGGCCGGGGCAGGCGTGACCGCGGCAGGCGCGGCCGGGCAGCCGCTGCTTCAGGTCAGCGACCTTCATGTCGAGATCGCGAGCCGCCGCGGCATCGTGCACGCGGTCGATGGCATCTCGCTGGAGGTACCCGCCGGCGAGGCGGTCGGCCTGGTCGGCGAGTCAGGGTCGGGCAAGAGCATGACGCTGAAGGCCATACTCGGCGTGCTGCCGCCCGAGGCCAAGGTGACCGCCGGCTCGGTTGTCCTGAACGGCACCGACCTGGTCCAGCTCAGCGGATCGCAGCTCAACAAGATCCGCGGCCCCGACATCGCGATGATCTTCCAGGAGCCGATGAGCGCACTGAACCCGGTCATGCGGGTCGGCGCCCAGATCGCCGAGGCTCCTCAGGTGCACCTCGGCATGAACCGGCGGCAGGCTGCCGACCGGGCGCTGGAGCTCATGCGCCGCGTCGGCATCCCCGATCCCGAGCGGAGGTTCCGCTCGTTCCCGCATGAGTTCTCCGGCGGCATGCGGCAGCGCGTGATGATCGCGATCGCGCTGTCCTGCGAGCCGGCGCTGATCCTGTGCGACGAGCCGACCACCGCGCTCGACGTCACCATCCAGGACCAGATCCTGCGGCTGCTGCACCGCTTGTGCCGCGAGTCGGGCACCAGCCTGGTGTTCGTCACCCATGACCTGCCGGTCGTCGCGCAGATCTGCCAGCAGCTCGCGGTGATGTACGCGGGCCAGATTGTCGAGCAGGGCACCGTGCAGGAGGTGCTGACCCGGCCCTCCCATCCCTACACGCTCGGCCTGGTCCGGTCGGCGCCGGACGTCGACCACCCGCGCTCGTCGCTGGAGGCGATACCCGGCTCGCCGCCGAGCCTGATCTCTCCGCCGGATGGCTGCCGGTTCCATCCCCGCTGCAAGTTCGCCGAGGAGGACTGCACGGTGACTCCGCCGCCGCTGCGGCTGATCGATGCCGGCCACTCGACTGCCTGCCTGCACTACGAGCGCTGCCTGGACGACCTGCAGGCTGAGGGGGCAGGCCGATGAGCGCCAGTTCCGCCGTGGCCGCTGACCTGCGGCAGGTACCCAAGCCGGGGCCGATGCTCGAAGCGACTGACCTGTCGGTGAGCTTCGAGCTCGGCTCGGCCATGGTCGCCCGGATGCGGCACCAGGAGCACCTGCTGCACGCGGTCGACGGTGTGGACCTGACGATCGAGCGCGGCGAGGCGATGGCGCTGGTCGGCGAGTCCGGCTCCGGCAAGTCGACGCTCGCTCGCGCGCTCACCGGGCTGGAGCGGCCGGACCGGGGCGAGATCAAGCTGGACGGCAAGGTCCTGGCCCCGCGGCGGTCGCGGGCCGATCAGCGCAAGGTCCAGATGGTCTTCCAGGACCCGTACTCATCGCTGAACCCGCGCATGACCGTCGGCAGCATGCTGCACGAGCTGCTGCGCGTCCATCATGTGGTCCCGAACAGAGAGGTGGAGTCCTACACCGCCGAACTGCTCGGGCTGGTCGGCCTCAGCGAGGAGGCCGTGCATGCCTACCCGCGGCAGTTCTCCGGCGGGCAGCGTCAGCGCGTCGCCATCGCGCGGGCGCTGGCCCTGCGGCCCGAGCTGCTCGTGGCCGACGAGCCAGTGTCCGCGCTGGACGTGAGCGTGCAGGCGACCATTCTCAATCTGCTGCAGGACCTGCGCCGGGAGCTCGGGCTCACACTGCTGCTCATCTCGCACAACCTGGCCGTCGTCAGGCACCTGTGCGACCGGACCGCGGTCATGTACCTCGGCCGGATCATCGAGGTCGCTCCCACCGAGACGCTGTTCGCCCAGCCGCGGCATCCGTACACGGCCGGGCTGCTGGCAGCGATCCCACGGATGACCTTCGAGGCCGAGGGTGATGCCCCGGCCGTCCAGGGCGACATGCCGAGTCCGCTGCGGGTGCCGACTGGCTGCCGGTTCCGCACCCGGTGCCCGATCGCGCAGCCGATCTGCGAGACCGAGGACCCGGCGCTGACTACCGCGGCCAGCGACCCGGCACACAGCGCGGCCTGTCACTTCGCCTTCGCGGCAGTGCCGCCGCCGCGCCATCCGGTGGACGTGGCCGCCGCGGAGGATGTCAGCGTCGACGCGCTCGATGAGGGAGTCGCACCGTGAAAGTCTTCCTGTCCACCGACATGGAGGGAACCGCGGGCGTCGTCGACTGGCAGCAGTGCGTCGGCGACGGACCAGAGGCCGTGGCCGGCCGCGCGCTGCTCCTCGCCGAGGTCAACGCCGCCATCGAGGGGGCCCTGGCCGGCGGCGCCACGCAGATCGTGGTCAACGACTCGCATTCCACCATGCGGAATCTGCCGCCAGGCGAGCTGGCGGGCCAGGCCTCGTACATCTCCGGCAGCCATAAGCCGCTGTACATGATGCAGGGCCTTGACAGCAGTTTCGACTGCGCGCTGTTCATCTCCTATCACGGGTCTATCGGCGCTCCGGCCGGGCTGTCACACACGTATAACCCGCGGGCTGTCATCGAGGCGCGGATCGATGGTGTCGTCACCGGCGAGGCCGGCATCAACGCTCTGGTCGCCGCCCACTATGGCGTGCCGGTCGTGCTGGTCACCGGTGACCGGTACGCGTGCGAGGAAACCGCCGAGCTGATTCCCGGCGTGCACCAGGCCATCGTCAAGGAGCACGTCAGCCGCCTCGCAGCGCACAGCCTGCATCCGGAGCTGGCCTGCGCGCTCATCCGCGAGCGGGCGCAGGCAGCCGTGACGACGGCGGCCGACGCCGCGCCGCCACCGCTGGAGCCCGGCGTACTTGAAGTGTTCGTGCGCACCACCGACGTCGCCGAGGCGGCGACCTGGGTCCGGGGCGTTGAGCGGACCGGACCGCGGCAGCTGCGCATCCACGGACCGGATCAGCTGGCCACCTACCGTTCCTTCTGCGCTGCCATCCTGCTGACGCGGACAGTCGCGGAGGTCGTATGAGCGTGCCCGGCGCGCGCGTGGCCGTCGTCACCGGGGCCGCGGGCGGAATCGGCGGCGCGACGTGCCGCCGGCTCGCGGCCGACGGGTTCGCGGTCGCCTGCCTGGACATCAGCGAGGACAGTGCGCGCGCTGTGGCGGCCGGGCTGCCGGGCACGGACGGGCTGCCTGGCACGGACGGGCTGGCGGGTGCGATCGGCGTTGCGGCCGACGTCAGGGACGCGGCCTCGGTGCGGCAGGCGGCCGCCAGGATCCGGGCCGAGCTTGGCACGCCCTGGCTGCTCGTCAACGCCGCCGGCGTGTTCAGCATCCAGCGGCTACCTGACCTGACTGAGGACGAATGGGACCGCATCATCGACACCAACCTCAGGGGGCCGTTCCTGACCTGCCGCGAGTTCCTGCCGGACATGATCAGCGCCCGGGACGGGTGCATCGTCAATGTCGCCTCCACGGCCGGGGTCCACGGTGGCCGCCAGCGCGCCGCCTACTGTGCCTCCAAAGGCGGCCTGGTGCAGCTCACCCGCAGCCTGGCTATCGATCACGGCCCGGACGGCGTCCGCGTCAACTGCGTCTGCCCCGGCCTGATCGACACCGCGATGGCTGACTGGATCCGCGCTGACTCGCAGGCACTGGCCCGCTGGGAAGCCACGGTCCCGGCCCGGCGGATCGGCACGGCCGAGGAGATTGCCGATGCCATCGCTTTCCTTGCCTCGCCGGGGGCTGGTTACGTGCAGGGTGCGGTCCTGATGGCCGACGGCGGGTCCACGGCTTGAGCATTCATCGTCGTCGCGAGACTGCGTGATGAGCCGCGCACGGGCGCGCGCCCCGCGCCTCGTCGACATCGCCAGTGCCGCCGGCGTCCACGTCTCGACGGTATCCCGCGTCCTGAACGGCGACCCCGGACTGTCCATCAGGCCGGAGACCATCGAGCGCATCCTGCAGACCGCCAAGACTCAGGGCTACCGCCCGAACGCGCTTGCCCGCGCGCTCAAGCAGGACCGCACCGGTGCGTTCGCGTTCGTGGTCCCGCTGCTGCGCAACCCGATCTGGACGCGGCTGCAGCGCGGGGCGCTGCAGCGGGCAACCGAGCGCGGCTACGTGGTCATGATCATGGAAGAGCCAATCGACGATCCGAAGGCGCCCGGCGACTACCGCTACCTGGTGGAGGAGAGCCGGGCCGACGGGCTGCTGCTGGCGACCGCGCTGCGCCAGAGCGGCCCGGACGCCGGCGTGCACAAGGTCCCGCACGTCTACGTGAACCGGCGCGGCCCGGACCAGGGCAACGACATCGTGATGGACGAGGCCGGCGCGGTCCGGCTGTTCCTCGACCATGTCGCCGGCCTCGGGCACCGCAGCATCCTGCTGATCGACGGGCCGCGCGAGGTCGACACCGTGCACCGCCGGGTCACGGCGGCCCGGCGGTACTGCGCCTCGAAGGGCCTGGACATCTCCATCCGGCACGCGCCCGCTACCGAGGAGGGCGGCTGGGATATCGCGACTCGCGTCCTGCGAGCCGGGCCGCTGCCGACCGCCTGCGGAGTGGGCAGCCTTAACCAGCTCTTCGGCGTGCTGGCGGCATTCCGGTCGGCCGGAGTGTCGGTCCCCGGCACCGTGTCGGTGGTCAGCTTCGACGAGGACGAGTGCCTGCCCTTCCTGGACGTGCCCGTGACCAGCGTGTGCATGCCGCTGGCAGAGCTCGGCAGCGCCGCAGTCGACGGCCTGATCGCCAGGATCGAGGGCACTGACGCCACGGATGCCCTGATCAGGGACCCCATGTTTCTGGTGGCGCGGGACTCAGTGGCACCACCCCCGGAGTAAGGAGCTCGATGAGCACGGCAGTAGCGGGCACGGCAGTAGCGGGCACGGCACTAGCGGGTACGGCACTAGCCGGGAAGGTGGCCGTCGTCACCGGCACGGCCCACGGCATCGGCGCCGGCATCGCCGATGCGCTTCGCGGCGACGGCGCGAAGGTCACCGGGATCGACAAGGACTATCTTGACCTGACCAATGCGGCAGCGGTCGCGGAGTTCTTCGCCGGCCTCGGGCCCGTCGACATCCTGGTCAACAACGCCGGCGGTGTCTGCGGTCAGGTCGGCAGGCCGCTTGAGGACGTGCCGGACGACGACTGGCATGCGATCGTGAACGCTAATCTCACGACCGCCTTCCACTGCACCAAGGCGGTCGTCGCCGGAATGAAAGAGCGCGGCTGGGGCCGCATCGTCAACATCGCCTCGGCAGCGGGTCTCACCGTCAGCAAGACCGGCATCCAGGCCTACGCCAGCGCGAAGGCGGGCATGATCGGCTTCACCCGGCAGATGGCCCATGAGCTCGGGCCCGCAGGTATCACCGTCAACTGCATCGCGCCCGGTTTCATCCTGTCCAACCCGACCACTGAGCTGCAGTGGCAGAGCTACGGCGCGGACGGCCAGCGCGAGCTGATCGACGGCATCGCGACCCGGCGCCTCGGTGCGCCCGCGGACATCGCCAACGGAGTGCAGTTCTTCGTCTCCGAGCGCTCCGGGTGGGTGACTGGCCAGGTGATCGCCATCGACGGCGGTAGTGCTTTCCAGTGACGGGTGTTCCTGTGACTAGCCAGTCAGGAGCGCTCACGTTCGCCGCGACCGACGAGGAGTACCTGCGGGAGCTGGCAGAGTTCGTCGCGATTCCCAGTGTCAGCCGCGATGCCACTCCGCAGACCATGCTCGCGGCCGCGCACTGGCTGGCGGCGCAGCTGCCGTTCGCCGGCGGCCGGGTCGAGCAGACGGCCGGCCATCCGGTCGTCAGGGCCGACTGGCCGGCCCGCCGGGAGGGCCCGCCATCCTGGTCTACGGGCACTACGACGTGCAGCCCACAGGCAGTGCCGGCGAGTGGCGCACTCCCCCGTTCGAGCTGACCGCTGACGGCGACGTCATTCACGGCCGCGGCGTCACCGACGACAAGGGACCGGTCTACATCGTCCTGGCGGTGGCCCGCGCGTTCGCCGAACAGAACGGCGGCCCGCCGCTCACTGTGAAGTTCCTGTTCGAGGGCGAGGAGGAGATCGGCAGCCCGCACCTGGCCGAGTACGTCACCGAGCATGCCGCGGAGCTAACGGCGGACCTGGTTATCTCTGCCGACGGTGCTATGTGGCGGCCAGGCGAGCCCTCGCTGTCGGTGGGATCCAAGGGACTAGTGTCCATGGACATCATCGTCGAGGGGGCGACGGCCGACCTGCATTCCGGCCGGTTCGGCGGCACTGTGGCCAACCCGCTGCACGCACTCAGCCAGGTACTCGCCAGCCTGCATCACCCCGACGGCAGCGTCGCGGTGGCCGGCTTCTACGACGGCATCGCGCCGCTCACAGCGGAGCGCCGCCGCGAGATCGCCAGCGTGCCGTTTGACGACACCGCGTACCTGACCGGGCTCGGACTCAGCGAGGCGCACGGCGAGCCGGGCTACACCACCCTGGAGCGGCTGTGGGAACGGCCGACACTCGAGATCAACGGCATCAGCGGCGGCGGCAAGTACACCGTCATACCGCATCTGGCGGTAGGCAGCGTGTCGTGCCGCCTCGTTCCCGGCCAGGATCCGGATGCGGTGATCGCACGCATCACGGCGCACATCAGCCAGCAGCAGACCCCTGGTGTCAAGGTGCGGGTGCGGGCCGACGAGGCCCGGGTGCCTGCCTACACGATCGCGCCTGGTCACCCGGCGATCAGGGCGGCCGCGGCCGCTCTGGAGGCGGTCTACCCGGGCCAGCCCGTTCTGCTGGCCAAGATCGGCGGGACTCTCCCGGCCACCGATCTGTTCGAGCGGGTGCTCGGCGCCAAGACGCTGTTCTTCTCGTTCTCGACTTCGGATGAGAATCTGCACGCACCGAACGAGTTCCTGCGCACGGCCAGGCTGCGCGAGGGCATGCGCGCCTGGGAAGTGCTCTGGCGGCTGCTCAGCGCCGGGCCCCACCAGCTGGCCGTCAATGCCGCACCCGGAGGAAACACCGTTGCCTGACACGCCCTATACCGCATACTCCTACCTGCCCGGCGGCACGCTGCCGGCCTTCGAGCTCGCGGCCGAGTTCGGCCGGGTGCCGGCTTATGCCGGGCCTGCCCTGGCCGCCGGGCAGGCCGAAAGGTCCCGGCTGCTGCTGCGCGACAGCCTGGTTATCAGCCTGCACGACCACCCGGTCCGGTTCCCGGCCGACATGGAGCAGACGCCTGCCTACAACCGCACCGGTCGCCAGCACACGGCCTATGCGGGCCTGCTCGCCTCCGGCCTGACCATCGTGTTCGACAACATGATGGACGGCACTGCCTGCGTCACCGGCAGCGCGCCGTGGCGGTGGAACGACATCATCACCGACCTCGGCATGCGGCTCGCCGATCTGGCCCACGCTGGCGCTGACTTCATGCTGATCAGGTCGGTCGCCGATATCGACTCGGCCTACCGGGACGGCAGGGTCGGGCTGGTCTTCGGGCTGGAATCGGCCACGCCGATTGAGAACGAGATCGACCGGCTCGACGTGCTCTACGGCCTCGGCCTGCGGCAGATCGGCATCGCGTACTCCGACGCCAATACGCTCGGCAGCGGCCTGAGCGAGCCGGTGGACGGCGGGCTGACCGCGTTCGGCCGCCGCGCCGTGACCCGGATGAACCAGCTCGGTCTCGCCATCGACCTGTCCCACGCCTCGGACCAGACCGCTCTCGATACCTGCGACCAGAGCGAGAAGCCGGTGTTCATCACCCACGCCGGCGCGCGAGCGGTCTGGAACACCCCGCGGATGAAGCCGGACTCGGTGCTGCGGGCCGTAGCGGACACCGGCGGGGTGATCGGGATGTCCGCCGCGCCGCACACGACGCTGTCGGCTGAGCATTCGCGGCACACCATCGAGTCGGTTATGGACCACTTCCAGTACTGTGCCGACCTGGTCGGCCTCGAGCACGTCGCGTTCGGTCCGGACACGCTCTACGGCGATCATGTCGCCCTGCACCGGATCTTCGCGCACCTGCTCAGCCTGTCGGCCATGCGCGGCCCCGGCTTCGATCCCGTCGCCTATGTGGACGGGCTGGAGAACCCGACCGAGAACTTCGGCAACATCTGCGACTGGCTGGTCGGGCACGGCTATAGCGACGACGAGATCCGCGCCGTCCTCGGCGGCAACATCTACCGGGTGCTCCAGGCGATCTGGTAGCACCTAGGGTGAGCACCGCAGTCTGCGGAAGGATGATGCGAATGCCACGATCGTTCAGCCCGGTTCGCGGCCAGCACGAGCGCACCGCTGACGGGGAACGGGCCAAGGAGATGGCCTTCAGGCTCCAGTCACGGGCGAGGGCTGTCGCGATCACGTTCGTCGACCACAGCGGCGCTGCGCGGGTGAAGGCGACGCCGCTGGCCGGCCTCGCGGCAGCGGCCAGGACCGGGCTCGGGTTCTCGCCGGTCATTGACTCGTTCCGCAGTGACGGCCGCATCGACCCGGAGTCGCCGCTGGACAAACCCGACGGCGACCTGCGGCTGGTACCGGACCTGGACCGGCTCGTCGTGCTGGCTGACCCGGCCGGCTGGGCCTGGGCGCCGGGCGACCGGTTCCACCAGGACGGCACCGCATACGCAGGTGATCAGCGCAGTTTCGCTCGCGCTCAGGTCGCCGCCGGCCTGCGCCAGGGCATCAGCGCGCTGATGTCGTTCGAGGTCGAGTGGATGGTCGGCCGCGATGCCGAGGACTTCGAGCCCGCTTTCGGCGGCACTGGCTACGGCCTGAGCCGGCTGACCGCCGCCGGCGCGGCCGACTATGTCCGCGACGTGGTCGACGCACTCGGCACGGCCGGCGTCACCGTCGAGCAGATCCACCCCGAGTACGGCCCGGCGCAGTACGAGGTGTCGGTCCCGCCGGAGGACCCGGTCTCGGCCGCCGACACCTGTGTGCTGGTCAAGTTCGTCATCGCAGCGGTAACGGCGCGCCACGGGCTCCGGGCGTCGTTCGCGCCTGCTGTCGTGAGCGACAACGTCGGAAACGGCGGTCACCTGCACGCCAGCTTCTGGCGGGACGGGCGTAACCTGCTCAGCGGCGGCGACGGGCGGCACGGCCTCACGGCGACCGGAGAGTCCATGATGGCCGGGCTGCTGGGCGGCCTGCCCGCCCTGCTAGCCATCGGCGCGCCGTCCCCTGCGTCCTACCTCCGCCTCCAGCCCTCCCGGTGGGCGGGCGCTTATCAGGTCTGGGGCGCGGAGAACCGGGAGGCGGCCGTGCGTTTCATCGAGAGCCAGCCCGGCCGTCCCGGCGCTGCCAACGTCGAGCTGAAATGCTTCGACCTGAGCGCCAATCCGTACCTGCTGACCGGCGCGGTGCTGGCGGTCGCGCTTGCGCACGCGGACTCGGGAGAGGCGCTGCCGGACGAGTTCAGCGGCGACCCGGCAACTGCCGGTCATCCGCAGGCGAGCCAGGCCGTGCGGCTGCCGGGCAGCCTGGCTGAGTCGCTCAAGGCCCTGGAGGCCAGCGACGAGCTGCGGGCGGCTACGGGCGAGGAACTGATGACCACATTCGCGGCGTCGCGGCGCGCCGAGATCCGCCTGGCCGAGGGCCAGCCGGACGAGGCCGTCATCGCGAGCGCCCGGTGGCTGGCATGAGCCACGGCAGCGGCAATGTCGGCGGCGGCGGCGGTAGTGGCAGCGGCGGCAGTGTCGGTGGCAGCGGCAGCGGCAGCGGAACTGCCGGCCTGCGGCTGACCGATCACCATGTGCATGGCGTCGTGACTGAGGAACTCGATGCCGCTGGCGTTGAGTTCCTGCTGAGCGAGTCGTCGGCGCCGCCGCCACCGGGCACGAGCTTCTTCGACAGCGCGCTCGGTTTCGTGGTGCGGCGCTGGTGTGCCCCGGTACTCGATCTCGAACCGCTCGCGCCGGCGCCGGTCTACCTCAGGCGGCGGCTGGAACTGGGCAGTACTGAGGTCAGCCGCCGGCTGCTCACCGCGGCTGCGATGGGCCTGTGGCTGGTCGACACCGGCTATCAGAGCGACGCTGTCGCGACGCCCGCCGAGCTGGCCGAGCTCAGCGGATCGCCGGCCAGGGAAGTGGTCAGGCTGGAGTCCATCGCTGAGCGGGTCGCACGAGCGGGCGGCAGCGCCGCGCATTTCAGTGCGGACGTCGAGGCGGCCGTGCAGCAGGCCGTCGCCGACGGCGCGGTCGGGTTCAAGTCCATCGCGGCCTACCGCGGCGGGCTGAGCTTCGACCCGGCCCGGCCGGGCCCGGCGGAGGTCCTGGCGGCGGCGGACCGGTGGTACGCCGCGGCCGGCTCCGGTGCCCGCGTCGAGGATCAGGTGCTGATCCGCCAGCTGATCTGGACCGCGCTGGACGCCGGGCTGCCGGTGCAGCTGCACACCGGCTACGGGGACACCGACTCCCGGTTGCACCGGTCCGACCCCGCGCTGCTGCACGATTTCCTGCTCGCCAGCCAGCCGACCGGAACGCCGGTCATGCTCCTGCACTGCTACCCCTACCATCGGCAGGCCGGGGCGCTGGCAGCACTGTTCCCGCACGTGTACATGGATGTCGGCGTGGCGCTCAACCATGTCGGCGCGCGGTCAGCGGTCATTCTGGCCGAGGCGCTGGAACTGACTCCGTTCCACAAGATGCTGTACTCATCGGACGCCTTCGGCCTGCCCGAGCTGCATTACCTCGGGGCCATCGGGTTCAGGCGCGACATCGAGCGGGTCACCGGCGGCTACGTTGCCAGCGGCGACTGGTCGGCGGCCGATGCGGCCAGGGTCGCCGAGCTCATTGGTAGCGGGAACGCCGATCGCGTCTACCGGCTGGACGAGCGGTGACCGCGCGGTGGCCGGGCGGTGGCCGGCCGGTGAGTGAGCCCGACGGCCCGCTAGCGGCTGCCGAGCTGCTGGCTTCCGTGCTCACGCCGCAGCTGAATGCTGAGCTGCCTGCCGCCGTGCTGCTGCGCCATGAGCTGCACCGCAACCCTGAGGTGTCCGGGTCCGAATCCCGCACCGCGGCTGCTGCCGCCGCCGCGATCGGCAGCCCGGACGCTCCCGAAGTGGCCGGCACCGGACGGCTCATCCGTATCGGCCCGCCAGCCGGGCCGGCCATCTGCATTCGCGCTGAACTCGATGCGCTTCCGGTGCCTGAGCAGACCGGAGCCGCGTTCGCGTCGGTCAACGGCGCCATGCACGCCTGTGGGCATGACGTCCACCTGGCGGCGCTCATCGCGCTCGCCCGCGCCGCCCGCGCCGCCCCGCTGCCGGTAGCGCTGCTCGCAATCCTGCAGCCGCGCGAGGAAGCGGGCCCGTCCGGCGCTCTGGACATCGCCTCGTCGGACGAGTTCGCGGCCCACGAGCCCGCTGCGGTCATCGGCGTTCACCTGCAGCATCAGCTGCCCGGCGGAGCTGTCGCGGCGGCCGAGGGCACCATCAATGCCGCAACCGACGATTTCGAGATCACGGTGACCGGCCGTGGCGGCCACGCCGGTTATCCGCAGCTGTCCGCGGATCCGGTCCCGGCGCTGTGCCAGTGCGTGATCAGCCTCCAGCAGCTCATCAGCAGGCGGATCGACCCGATCCATGCCGCGGTCATCTCGGTCGGCACGCTGCAGGCCGGTCACGCGCCGAACGTCATCCCGGCGTCCGCTACCGCCGCCGGCACAATCCGAACGCTCGACGAAGCTGACCGGCAGTTCCTGCGCACGGCAGTCGTCGAGGTGGTCGAGAGCACCTGCCGGGCGTACGGCTGCGAGGGCCGCGTCGAGATCGTTCCGCATGAGCCAGCGCTGGTCAACGACCCGCAGCTGACCGCCGCATGCCAGCCGCTGCTGCGACAGGCCGGCTTCACGGTGGACACGCAGTTCCGCTCCTGCGGCGCGGACGACTTCTCCTATTACTGCCGCGAGATTCCGTCGGTGATGCTGTTCACCGGCAGCGGCACCGCGGGCGTTACCCTGCACGACGCTCGCTTTCTGCCTGCGGACGACACCGTGGGCCAGGTCGCGAGGGTGATGCTCGCCGGGTATCTCGCTGCCGCTGCCAGGGTGCTGGCGACGGCTAGCGCCTAAGCCGCCCCGAAGCCGAGGTAGTCGACCAGCATGGCGTTGCCGAACTTGCCGCCCGGATCGAGATCCGCGGCCAGCCGCCGGAAGTCAGCTAGCCGCGGGTAGTGCTCTGCCACTGTCAGCGGGCTGGTGGTGAAGATCTTGCCCCAGTGCGGTCGCGCATCGAATTGATTCAGGGCGGCCTCCACCCGGGCGACGACGGGCAGGACTGCGCCGGGGTCGGGTATCCAGGTGAAGTGAAACGCGGCCGAGTCCCGCTGGTAGCTCATGCTCAGCCAGAGCTGGTCCGCTGCCACTGTCCGTACCTCCGCGATCTGCGTCACCGGCGCGAGCTCGGCGCTCAGGCCGGCCAGCACGGCCAGGGCCTGCGGGGCGTGCTCCCTGCCGACCAGGAATTCTGATTGCAGCTCGCCTCCGGAACTCGGCACCTGGTCAGCGCGGAAATGCGGCAGCCGCTCATGCCACGGCCCTGGAATGCCCCGCTGCGTGGTGGTGCTGGCTGCGGGCTGGCCCGCGATGATGCTCACGTCGCGGGAGGCCAGCTTTGTGCCTAACCAGTCCGCCGGCGGCTGCCGCTGGCCCGGAACGAGCTTCAGCCGGATCTGGCCGAATCGCGGTGCCGCGAAATCGGTGAACAGGCTGACGCTGTAGCCAGCCCCCATGATGTCGTCGAACTGCCGGGCTGCGTCCTCGAACGCCAGGTTCTCGTAGACGTACTGGCGGACCTCGAACGCCGGGACGGTATCGAGCGTCAGTGCGGTCACGATCCCGCAGGCTCCGAGTGCCACGACCAGGCCGTCGAAGCTGTCCTCGGTCTTGGTCGCCGTGACCAGTTCGCCGCTCGCCGTGACCAGCTCGATGGCCGACACGGCGGCTGCGAGGCTGCCGTTGCGGTCGCCGGAACCGTGCGTTCCGGTTGCCACGGCGCCGGCCACCGTGATGTGCGGCAGCGACCCAAGGTTGCGTAGCGCCCGGCCGGCCGCATGCAGCCGCGTCGCGACCTCCGCATAACGCAGACCCGAGCTGACCGTGACCGTGCCCTCGCCCAGCTCGACGCGCGGCGGCAGGCCTGCTGTCGACACGAGGACACCAGTAGTGTCCGCGACCGGGCTAAACGAGTGACCGCTGCCCAGCGCCCGGATCCTGCCGGACTTTGCGACCAGTTGCTGGAGCTCGGAAACGGAGTCAGGGCGGAGCAGTCCGGTGGCCTGGAACTGCACGTTCCCGGCCCAGTTCGCCAGCGGTCCGCGCTGGCTCGAGTTCATGGCAGCAGGCTACCGCCGCCTGCCATTACCTGCGATGAGGTGCGTCGTCACGTTGCCGCGCGGCATTTTTGTCGGTGGCTCTCGCTAGTATGTTCGATAACGGCATCGGTACTCGAGCTGGCTGGGAGGTGCATCAGGATGGCGGAGTCAGACCGCGCAGCGAGCCCTGGTGCACTGGGTGTCCAGGACGAGTTGTTGTCTGCGGCTGATTGCCCACAGCCGGAGGCTGACACCGTTCCGCCTACTGATGCCGTGCCGCCTACTGATGCCGTGCCGTCTTCCGGTCCCGTTCCGCCTACTGATGCCGTGCCGTCTTCCGGTGCCGTTCCGCCGGAAGCCGACAGCCCGTCCCCACCTGCGCTCAGCCGCGCGGGGATGCCGTCCATCTCGGACCTCGATCTGATCGCGCTCATGGACGAGCTCGGCGTTCCCTCCGCCTGGGACCTAGACGCCGAGTGGCAGGCGCTCCTGGCCGCCGACGCTTCAGTCGACGCTGCTGCCGGCGGCACAGCGCGCGGCGACACCTCGAGCGGCGACACCGCGGGCGGCGATACTACGTCCGGCGACACCGCGGGCGGCGACACTGCGGGCGGCGACAACCCGTCCGGCGACACTTCGGCGCGTGTGCGCGAACTCCGTCTGAGCGCAGCAGAGCTGGCCGAGCAGCTGCCGGCCGGGCCAGGTTCTGCCTCGCTTCTGGCGATGACTGCTCCCACGGCGGCAACTAACTGGGAACTCCCCGGCATCGCCGCATCCTGCCGGCGACTGGCCGCCTGGGCGCAGGCTGGCGAGCTGGCTGCGGTGGCGGAGATTGCCGCCCGGGCAGCTGCGGCTAACTCCAGGATCCCGACTGGCGAGAACGGCTGCCCGCAGGTCGTGCCGCCCGAGGCTGCCGCCCAGGTGGCGCTGCAGCTGCAGATGTCACAGCCGGGCGCGGCCGGCTGGGTCGACCTGGCCATGCAACTGCGCTGGCGGCTGCCCGCCACCGGTGCCGCGCTGTCCGCGGGGACGATCGACTTGGGCCGCGCCCGCATTATTGCCGAGGGCACGTCCGTTCTGCCTGACGAGCTGGCCCGCGCGGTCGAAGACCGGGTACTTCCTGCCGCGTCTGACCAGACCACGGGCCAGTTGCGCGGCGCAGTCCGGCGGGCAGTCATCGCCGTTGACCCGGAAGGTGCGGAGCAGCGCCGCGCCGACGCGGAGCGCCGCGCCAAGGTGTCGCTGTATCCCGATGAGGAGGGCACTGCCACCCTCACCGGCACCGGTCTGCCAGGGGTGCACGCCGCTGCCGCTATGGCCCGCATCACCGCGATGGCGAGGGCGCTGAAGTCCTCCGGCGCGAGTGGTGGTCTAGACCTGCTGCGAGCGCACATCCTGCTCGGCCTGCTTCTCGGCACCATGCCGCTTATCCCGCCGCCTGCCGACGGGCCGCCGGATGGCCCCCAGCCTCCAGACGACGACACGCCTGGCACCCCGCCGGCCGACACCAGCGCCACCGGCGACCCGGCCAACGACGGCCCAGCCCGTGACTCGGTCGACAAGACCCCTGCCTCCGACACCAGCCGCGCCGGCGACCCGCCGGACGACAGCTCGCCGGATGACCGCCGACCCGACGACAGTCGACCCGACGACAGTCGACCCGACGACAGCCCGTCCGATCTCGCACCATCAGCAGGCGACGGACCATCAGCCGCGGGTGGACCATCAGCCGGCGACGGCCCGGACGAGCTGCGCGGGCAGCTCTGCCTGTCAGAGCCCTGGCCGGATATCCCGGCGCCGGGCGACGCGGACGCGCCTCCCGATGACGGTGACTGCCTGATCGTTCCGTGCATCGACTACCCCGAAATCAGCGACACGGAGGACGACGACCGGGCAGAACAACCGTCACCCTCCTGGCCAACGCTGCCCGCCCGACTGCCCGCAGGCCGCGGCCCAGGCAGTCAGAACGAGCGAGTCCGCCCACCGTCCGGGCTGCTCGACGTTCTGGTGCCCTGGTCAGTACTTGCAGGCATCAGTTCCGAACCAGCCCGCCTGGGCCGGATCGGACCAGTCACTCCGCTGCAGGCCCGCCAGCTCCTGTTCTTGGCTGCCCGCAGTCGTGCCACCCAGTGGCGCGTCGTCCTCACCGATGACAGCGGGCGCGCGCTCGCTGTCGAGCGAGCTCGGCCCGGCTGGCGGCCTGACCCTGGGACTGACGACGGCTCCACCGGAGTGGTCGGCCGGGTCACTATTGCCGTGAAGCGGAGCTGGCTGGGCAGCCAGCGCACCGGTCCCCCGACCGCAGCCGGCGCGACCGACCCGCTCGCCGACATCACCGCCATGATCCTGTGTGCTGCAGCTCGCGCCGACATCGGCACCGGAACTGCTGTCGGCACCTGCACCCATAACGCATCGTCGGCCGCCTACCGGCCGCCCGCGCGAATCAGGGAGCAGGTCGCTGCGCGCGACGTCACCTGCCGGTTCGGCCCCTGCGGTCAGCCCGCCTGGCGCGGCGATCTCGACCACACCATCCCGTGGCAGCAGGGCGGCCTGACCTGCGCCTGCAACCTGGGTGGCCACTGCCGGACGCACCACAAGATCAAGCAGCTCCCCGGCTGGCACCTCGAGCAGCCGGAACCCGGCACGTTCCGCTGGACCACGCCAGCTGGGCGCACTTACCTCGTCCAGCCCGACTCGTACCCGACCTGATCGTTGGACGCCCACGTGACCAGCGCGGCGGCGAGGGAATCGAGCCTGCGCGCCAACTCCGGCCGGCGGATTCAGCTGGATTCAGCTGACAACTGGCACCTCGTGCCTGCCGCGGTACTGCCCTGGAGCGCTGCGGTGCTGACAGTTGCCGCGCGGGGCTGCCCGGGCACCCGCCGCCTTCGGGCGCGCCCTTGCTAGCCCTTGCTCTTGTCGTGATGCACGCGACGGTGCATCGGCGCGCGGCCAGGCTGACTGGGCCGCGGTCCGGAGGTCATCGGCGTGATCGGCCGTTCCTCAGTCTGGCCGGCCGTCAGTGTGAGCTGCTCGCCATGATGCGCGATCTCCAGCGGATCACCGTCGGCCAGCAGATAGCGGGCAGAACCGTGTGTGACCTCTACGCGCAGCCGCCGACCCTTGATGACGATGGAGAAGGCAAGGCGCGCGAGACCGTCAGGAAGCCGGGGTGCGAATGTGACAGTGCCATCCCGGTGCCGCAGGCCCGCGAAACCCGCAATCAGCACGACCCAGGTCCCGGCGAGCGACGCGATGTGAACACCGTCCCTGGTGTTGTGCTCCAGGTCGTCCAGATCCATCAGGGCGGCCTCGCCCAGGTAATCGAATGCGAGGTCGAGCTGGCCGACCTCGGCCGCGATTACCGCCTGCGTGCAGGCCGACAGGGACGAGTCGCGAACCGTCAGGGCCTCGTAATAGGCGAAGTTGCTCGCTTTTTGCTCGGCCGTGAACGCATCTGGCCGCATCTGCATGGCCAGCACCAGATCCGCCTGCTTGACCACCTGCTTGCGATACAGGTCGAAGTACGGGTAGTGCAGCAGCAGCGGATAGTGCTCGGGAGGCGTGCCGGCGAAGTCCCAGACCTGATGACCGGTGAATCCGGCAGCCTGCGGGTGCACGCCCAGCGCCTCATCGAACGGGACGAACATGGCCTCGGCCGCGTCCCGCCAAGCCGCGGACTCCTCGGCATCGACCGACAGCTCGCGGGCACGGTCCGGGTGCTTCTCCGCGAGTGTTGCCGCGGCCTGCAGGTTCCGCTGCGCCATCAGATTCGTGTAGACATTGTCGTCGGCAATCGCGCTGTACTCGTCGGGCCCGGTCACGCCGTCGATGTGAAAATGTCCCTCAGAGTCGTGATGGCCCAGCGATCGCCACAGCCGGGCAGTGTGCACAAGCAGTTCCAGGCCGGGGCCGTGGCCGAACTCAAGGTCGCCAGTAGCGTCCAGATAGCGCACGACCGCCTCGGCGATGTCGGCGTTGACGTGGAACGCCGCGGTTCCGGCCGGCCAGTAGCCAGAGCACTCCTGCCCGGCAATCGTCCTCCACGGGAAGGCGGCTCCGGCCAGGCCCAGCAGCTTCGCCCGCTGTATGGCGAATTCCAGTGTGCTCTGCCGCCAGCGCAGTGCACTTGCTGCGGCCTCGGGTGCCGTCAGCGTCAGCACTGGCAGTACAAAGGCCTCCGTATCCCAGAACGCGTGCCCGTCGTAGCCAGGCCCGGTCAGTCCCTTGGCCGGGATCGGCCGCTCCTCGCCGCGCGCGCGGCCTGCAGCACGTGAAACAGCCCGAACCGCACCGCCTGCTGAATCTCAACATCGCCCTCGGTCTCGACATCGGACTTAGCCCAGAATTCGTCCAGGTAGGCCCGCTGATCGGAGAGCAGCGTGTCCCAGCCGGACTGCCGCACGCCACTCAGCGCAGCCCAGATCTGGTCCCGGATAGCCTCCAGCGACCGGACGCTCGACCATCCGTAGGAGACGAACTTGATCAGCCGCAGCCGCTGTCCTGGCTTGAGCACCACCGACGCGGTGACCATGCCGCCGTCGTCGTAAACGCGCGACTCAGTCCGCACGCTGCCCGGTGCCTCGATCAGGTGATCCATTGCCGCGCCAACGCGGAGCCCGCTGTGCTGCGTGCGGTGCACAAGGACAACCGCATTTCCCTCGCCCCCGTGATACTCGGGCAGCAGCGGGTGCTCGAGGATCGCCGACGCGCGCGGGTCACCGTCCGCGGACGGCAGCTGCTCATTCGACAGGAGTTCAGACTGGACGGTAATCCGGCGCTGGCTATCCACCGGCTCGACCTCATAGCAGACCGCGGCAACGTTCCGGTGGGAGAACGAGACCAGCCGTGTTGAGGTGACGCGGACCGAGGCGCCAGTCGGCGATACCCACTCGGTCTTCCTGGTCAGGGTGCCGGCCCGGAAGTCGAGCAGTCGCTCATGCGATGTCAGGCTGCCGTACCGCACGTCGAACGCCTCGTCGTCGACAAACAGCCGGATCAGCTTCCCGTTGGTGACATTGATGACCGTCTGGCCTGACTCCGGCCTGCCGTAGGCCTTCTCGGAGAACGGCAGCGGGCGTATCTCGTAGACGCCGTTGAGGTAGCTGCCCGGCAGTCCGTGCGGCTCACCCTCGTCGAGGTTGCCGCGCCAGCCCACGTGGCCGTTGGACAGCGCAAATACCGACTCGGTCTGAGCCAGCAGATCCAGGTCGAGCGTCGTCTCCCTGAGCGCCCACGGCTCGATCGTGAACGCGTCCTGCTTGATCATGACTGGTCCAGCAGCTCGGAGAGGTCCTTGACCACCACGTCCGCGCCGTGCTCGCGCAGCTCCGCTGCCTGCCCGACGCGATCGACGCCGACCACGTGGCCGAAGCTGCCGGCGCGGCCCGCCTCGACGCCCGCCAGGGCGTCCTCGAAGACTGCCGCCTGCCCCGGTGCCAGGCCGAGGGCGCGGGCACCGGCGAGAAACGTATCGGGAGCCGGCTTGCCCCGAAGATGGTCCCGCGCCGCGACAACCCCGTCGATTCTCTCCTCGAACAAGTCCTCGATGCCGGCTGACCGAAGGATGTCCTGGCAGTTGGCACTGGACGACACAACCGCGCGGCGCAGGCCCGCAGCCGCGGCGGCACGCACGTAGCGCACCGATCCCGGATAGACCTCCACACCGTCTGACCGGATCTTGTCCAGCAGGATCTGGTTCTTGCGGTCGCTGAGCGCGTGAATCGTGAGCGCACCTGGCGGGTCGTCATCGCTGCCGTCCGGCAGTTCGATGCCGCGGGAGGCGAGGAACGAGCGGGTACCGTCGTCCCGCGGCTTCCCGTCGACGTACTCGTCGTAGTCCTTAACCGGATCGAACGGAACGAACGGCTGTCCGGACTGCTTCGCCCAGTCACGCAGGAAACTGTTGAACATCTCCGTCCACGCGGCGTCGTGCACCCGGGCGGTCTTCGTGAGCACGCCGTCCAGGTCGAACAGGCAGCCGCTGATGCCATCCGGAAGCCCGAGCACCGCACCAGCCTACGCCGGCCCCGGCCGCGGGGCGGCCGGGACGCCCGTGATGCGCTCCGGGCTTCGATGCCGGGCCTGGATGGCGTGCGACCGGACGGGATGCCGTGACCAGAACCGCTCGTTCCCGCTCAAATGCATTTCTTGCCCGACCGGCCCGCACCACGGGGCCTCAGGCGGGGAGGATGGTGGTAGCTGGCACCGCGCGACAGCGGGCGCCCCGAGCGGAGGTCAGGGATGGCGGACGAAATCCGGCTCAGCGCGGCAATCATATTCGTGCGGCATCTCACCAGGTCAGTGGCCTTCTACCGGGAGCTGCTCGACTTGGAGGAAGTCGATACCAGCGCGACCGCCGCGCTGCTCACCGGCGCCGGCGGCACCCAGCTGGTGCTCAGGGCGACCGGCGAGAACGCCGCCCAGTCGCTCGGCTCTATTGGCATTCAGTACCTGGCCTGGACCGTGCCGACCAAGGCGGACCTGGAGCACCGGACCGATATCCTGCGGCGCCACGACGCCTACCGGGAGACGCGGAGCGACTCGGGCGTCACCGTGGTCGAGGGCCGCGACCCGGACGACCTGACCGTACTGCTCCTGCAGGCCGACGACGCCCGGGCGATGATGCGCGTCCTGCCGGCCCGGATCTACGCCTGGTAGCAGCCGGGCCGGTCCTCAAGAGGTTCGTCACCAGGATGCTGGCGAGCGGGCCGCGTAGTGAGCGGATTCGCCGTCGGCGGGGCTGTCAGTGTCGGCACCGAAGTCGGAGAGTCCGAACAGGTAGGCGAAGAAGATGACGGCCATCATGACCAGGAAGGCCCACCAGGCCGGTGACTTCGTTGCGATGGTCACCGACAGGCCGAGGAACGCAGTGACCGCCGCGGCGGACCCTGCCACCGCCCGCGACCGCAGGCCGACCATGCGCTGACGCTCATCGGCGCGCGATCCCGCCAGCGCGCCCTCGTCGGTGTCCCGGCCGCCGAGCGCCCACAAGGCGACAACCCGGATGATCGTTGCCACCCCGGCCATGATCGATACCCACCACAGGGGACCGCCGCGAACGACCCAGGCGACAGAGAACACCGCCCCGGCGATGCCTATCAGTGCGGGCTTGCGCAGCCTCGGAGGAATGAAGTTCAACATGTGCCTGCCTCCTCGTCATCAGGGTCGAACATCTTCTCGACCGGCACATCGAAGAATCGCGCGATCCTGAAAGCCAGCGGAAGCGACGGCAGGTACCGGCCAGTCTCGATGGAGATCACCGTCTGCCGCGACACGCCGAGCGCCGTCGCCACCTCGGCCTGAGACAGGCCTCGCTGGCCTCGCTGCTCCCGCACCCGGTTCTTCATAATGTCAAGGTAGCTTTACCACAGACTGGTGTCAAGCAACCTTTACTTCGGCGGTGACTGCCTCTTATCAGCCGCCCGGCTGACGTCCGATGCCAATGCGGTCTTACCTCGACGACCCAGCTGCGCCGTGTCTACATTTGGCCCATTACCGGCGACGTCGGCACCAGAACGGCGATCGGTGCGCTGGAGCCGGGCAGCGCCGCTGCGCACCAGCTTCACTTCGCGCTTGCCGACGGCGAGCGCGCGCTCAGCGCCGACGGCGACCGCCTCACTCGGACTGTGCGGGCTGTGGGTAAGCGAACGCCGGACGGTGACCGGCGCAGACAGCGGACAACATGGCCACAGCCGCCGCGTGGTCCGCCGGCAGCCCGGCCGGGCTTAGCGCTAGCCCGGCCGGGATCCAGCCAGCGGTATGTCCGGAGGTTTAGCCCGCCGGGATCTAGGCCGCGGGGGGCAGCGCGCCAGTCACCCAGGAACGCAGCGCATCCACCGGCGCGGCACCCGTCTGCCGCGCGGTGACCTTGCCCCCGGTGAGGATCAGCAGTGTCGGGATCGCCTGCACTTCAAAGCGGCGCTGCAGGTTCGGCGACTCATCGACATTGACCTTGACGAGCTTGATCCTGCCCGCGAGCTCCGCGGCGAGCTGGGCGAGCGCCGGACTGACCATGCGGCACGGCCCGCACCAGGGCGCCCACAAGTCCACCAGCACCGGCAGCCTGGCCTTGTCGGCAATCTCGGCGAACGTGTCGTCTCCCGCGGACGCGATCCAGGGCAGCGGCTGATGGCAGTTGGCGCAGCGCGGCGTACCGTCCGCCGCGGGGGGCACCCGGTTACGGCGCCCGCAGCTCTGGCATGCGATCACTTCAGCTGACATGTGCGCACCTGCCTCCCTGTCGTCAGGCAGCCTCGGCCGGCGGCGGGGCCATTGCCCAACGGATCGCCTGGGTCATCGCATGCCCGGCCGGGCGGACCAGCGCAGCCTCGGCAACCGGCAGGCGGGGCAGGCGAAGCGGGCGCCGTGCCCAGCCCGGCAGCAGTGACGTCGCCGCCGCGGCAAGCACCCCGTACGGCGGCCGGGCGATGACCGGCAGCGGCGGGCTGAACAGCAGGAAGCGCGCAGCGGCCCTTGCCTCCGCAGTGCCCTCCAGCTCAGGCCGGAACTCGCGGATCCGGTGCGCCAGCTCAGCCTCGGTCCGCGGCGGGTCGGGCACGCCGAGCGCAAGTCCGATCCGGGCCAGGTCGGCCACGTAGCCGTCCCGGCCCGCCTGATCCAGCGGCCGGGCTCCGAAGCGCGTATGCGCCCGCAGGAAGCTGTCGGCCTCGGCGACATGCACCCAGGTCAGCAGGCGGGGATCGGACGCCGCATACGGACGCCCGTCCGGCGCCGTCCCGGTGACGCGCTCGTGAATGGCCCGGACCCGGCTGACCGCCGCCTGCGCATCGGCCGCCCGGCCGAAGGTCGTGACGGCGATGAAATAGCTCGTCCGCTGCAGCCTGCCCCACGGGTCGCCGCGGTAGCCGGAGTGGCCGGCGACGCCCGCCATGGCCAGCGGGTGCAGGGACTGCAGGAGCAGCGCACGGATGCCGCCGATGAACATCGACGAGTCACCGTGCACCGTCCGGATTGGGCTGCCCTCGGCAAACCAGCGCTCGCCGGGCGGCCCGTGGATCTCCCGGCGGCGCTGCTGTCCTTCCGACCCGGCCACCCGCTCGAATATCGACATACCGACACGGCGCCGGAAAGAAGCAGCTGCAGCCTGAACTCGCACCACTCCATTATCGGCCAGCCTGCCGGCGCGTCTGGTCACCAGGGCTCAGCGGTCACCGCGGCTAGCGGGGCCGGCCCTCACGGTGACGCGGCCGAGATCGGCCACGGTCGACCCGGCCAGGATCCGCACGGTCCTGGCCGCAGGCGACAGGCCGACGGCGCCCGGCGGCAGCCGCACCCGCAGCGCTCCCGGCCAGGACCGGAACGCGAGCGGCGCGTCCATCGTCAGGGTCTCCCCGTCGATCGCGATCTGCACAGGTCCGGCAGCCGGGATCTCGAACTCCCGCGCGCTCCACTCGAGCCAGCCGCGAAAGCGCCGCACCTGACCTGCAGCCTGAAGCGCTGCCAGCTGGCTCGCCTCAGCGGGACCGCTGACGTGCGCCGTCACGATTCCCAGCAGGCCGCGATCGATCTGCTCACGGGTACCCCGGCCGCCAGAGTGTGCCAGCTGGTAGGGGTTGTTCGAGACGAGGATCAGCTGAGCGGTCGGGTACCCGGTCCCGTCAGGTCCGGTGAACGGCAGGTCGAGCGGGGCCGCGTCCGGCGCGAGCAAATCCGGCAGCATCGTCGCAGCCGTGCGGAGCTTCGCGTCGCGGTAGCCGGGTGCCTCGACAACGCTGGCGTACAGGCCGAGCGACGCGTTGTTCACGAACGTCCGGCCGTTGACGGTCGCCAGGTCGACCCGGCGCTCGACCCCGTGCTCGAAGGCCTTCAGCGCGCCGACCACGTCATCCCGGTCCAGCCCGAGGTCCAGCGCGAAGTGATTGCGGGTCCCGGCAGGCACGCACACGAACGGGACGTCGCGGCGCGCCGCGACGGTCGCGACCAGGGCCTGTGATCCGTCACCACCCGCCATGCCGATCAGGTCGGCACCGCGGTCGATGGCGTCCTCCGCCAGTTTCAGTAGGTCATCGCCGGGCCGCAGCACCACGGGCTCGATGTTCCGCTGGCGGCACTCCTCGGCCAGGCGGAACCGCTCCGCCTTGCCGCCGCCGGACTTCAGGTTCATGATCAGGACCGGCTGCCGTGCGGTCGCGCCCGCCGGGAGCCGCGCAGCGGCAGTGCCCAGTGCACGGGGCGTGCGCCTGAGCGCATACCGGGCCGCGCCGACCGACAGGACGGCCAGGACGCCGGCCACGATCACTCGCAGAATCCTGACGTCCGCGGCCACCAGAGTGGCCACCAGCAGTCCCAGCGCTGCCGTCATGACTACCAGGGCAGCGCCCCGCACCAGCCCCCGGCGCGACACCGCATACCAGCCTGCACCCACCCAGATCAGCAGGCAGATGACCGCGGCGATAACGGCCAGCACGTTGCGGGCCACGCCGACCACGATGAGGACCGCCGCCGCCGCCACGCAGAGCAGCGCCGCAGCCGCCGCCAGCCGCTCCGCCGCGGCCGGATGCTCGCGCGGCGCCGGCCGTCCGCCGGCCGTGTCAGCCACGCGCTCCTCCTGCCATGCTGTCCTGGCAGCCGTGACCGGGACCGCAGCTTGCTAGCATCCACTGATGGGCAGACGCGGGGCGGCCGCCCGGCCAGCAGGGTTGTCGCTGGCAGCCAGGTGCGAGGCCGCCGCTCGACCGGCCGGCCACGCGCTCGGCGCGGGCCTGCTGCGGCTCGCCGACGCCGATCGCGCGCTGTACGGTACCGTCGCCGCCACTCACACCCCGCTGCTCGATGAGCCCTTCCGGCGGCTGTCGCAGGCAGCCAACTACTCGCGCATCTGGATGCTCCTCGCGACCGGGATGAGCATATTCGGCGGACCAGACGGACGACGGGCCGCAGTGCGCGGACTGGCCGCCATCGCCGTCACCTCCGCCACGGTCAATATCGGGGTTAAGTCCCTGCATCCGCGTATGCGCCCGGACCGGACTGGCGCCCTTGTACCGCGGACCCGGCATGTTGAGATGCCCACGTCGACGTCGTTCCCGTCCGGACACTCCGCCGCGGCGTTCGCCTTCGCCTCGGCCGCCGGCCGCAGCCTGCCGCGAGCCGGGCCGCCGCTGCGCGTCCTCGCCGCGGCAGTCGCCTACTCCCGCGTGCACACCGGCGTCCATTTCCCCGGCGACGTGATCGCCGGCTCGATCATCGGCACGGCCATCGGCCGGACAGTTGGCGGTCAGCGCCGTTCCCCCCTGAGCTAGCGGTCCGCGCTCCCGACGGCGCATCGCGCTTCGTATCGTCTAGGTAACAATACGCACACAGGACTCCCTCGCTAGCTCGCGGGCGCCCGACGGCCGTCTGCTGACCGTATCGCAGGTACTTTCATCTCCCCCGGGCCAGGACTTACGTCCCTGGCTGCGCGCTGACCACAGCGGTGTGCTTTCGGTATCGGCACTCGCAAGACGCGGTAGCGAGCGCTCCCCGGCTCCGCGCGCTGTCAGGCGCGCGCCCTCCGGGCACCGCCTGGTGCTGCGTCGGGGAGAGGATTCCATGTCCAGCACGACTATCGCGCGGCCGCCCGGCGGCCCGGACCACCGGGCACCGGAGCTGACCTCGGAGAAGGATCAGCAGAAGGCTCGAGCACTCGGGCTGACTTCAGCCACTGGCCTTGTCATCGGCAGCATCGTCGGCACCGGCGTATTCACGATGCCCGCCGTGATGGCCGGAGCAGGCACCAGCTCACTGCTCACGCTGGCGGTCATCGCAGTCGGCGCGATGGTGCTGGCCATCCTGTTCGGCCAGCTCACCAAGCGCGTCCCCAACTCTGACGGCGGCCTGTATGCGTACGCCCGGCACGAGTTCGGTGACTTCGCCGGCTACCTGACCGGCTGGTGCTACTGGATCCAGGCCTGGGCCGGCAACGCGGCCATCGTGTCGGCCTGGGTGCTGTACGTCGACGCGCTCTTCGGGCTCAGCCACCCGTCTGGCATGACCAACTGGGGAATCGCGCTGCTCGGCCTGTGGGTCCCGGCGGCGGTGAACCTGACCGGCGTCAGGAACATGGCGTGGTTCCAGAACATCACCGTGGTGCTGAAGTTCCTGCCGCTGCTGTTCGTGGGCGTGGTCGGCTGGTTCTTCGTGTCCAGGGCTAACTTCGGGCCCTTCAACGCCTCTGGCGGCAGCCTGTACAGCGCGATCGGCATCGCCGCCGGTGTGGCACTCTTCTCCTTCATTGGCGTGGAGGTCGCCGCCATCACCGCCAAGCGAGTGCGCAAGCCGCGCCGCAACGTCGGCCGCGCCTCCGTGCTCGGCACCGGAGCCTGCGCCCTGCTGTACCTGCTGGTGACCGCCGCGATCATGGGCCTGGTCCCGCATCACGCCCTGGTCGGCAACACCGCGCCGTTCGTCACCGCGTTCGAGACGATCTTCACCCACGGAGTCTGGGCTGGCAAGCTCGTCGCCGCGGTCGCGGTCGTCTCCGGGCTCGGAGCGCTGACCGCATGGACGCTGGTCACCACAGAGGTCGCACGCGCCAGGCCGGCGACGGGCTGTTCCCGAAGGCATTCGCCTGGACCGACCAGCGGGGCAACGCCTGGTTCGGCATCGTGATGGCGGCGCTGCTGCCCTCGCTGCTGATGCTGTGGGCCTACACCACCAAGACCGGCCTGACCGTGTTCACGTACCTGGTCGACCTCACCGTCGTCACGGTCGCGATCCCGTACCTGTTCTCCGCCTGCGCTCAGCTGACCTACCTGGTGTCCAGGCGGCGCCGGGTCGAGGGCTGGCGCCTCTCCCGTGACCTGTCCATCGCCGGCGCAGCCGTGCTGTTCTCGATGTGGGTCACCTTCGCGGCCGGCTACGCGGCCGTCTACCAGGCACTGGTCATCGTGCTGGCGGGCGTCATCCTGTACGCCTTCCTCAAGGCACGCCGCGAGCGGCTGGGCCAGGTTGCGGCGCCAGCTGACTTCGCCGCCGAGTCCGCTACCAGTCAGGCAGGAGAGCAGTCATGACACTCGGCGTGCAGTCGGAAGTGGGCCAGCTCCGGCAGGCCATCATCCACCGGCCCGGCCTGGAGCTGTCCCGGCTGACCCCGCAGAACATCCGCGGGCTGCTGTTCGACGACGTGCTGTGGGCCAGCAAGGCCAAGGAGGAGCACGACGTCTTCGCCGAGACCCTGCGAGGCCGGGGCGTGCAGGTGCACTATTTCGGTCAGCTGCTGGCCGAGGCACTCGCGCTGCCTGAGGGCCGGGCATTCGTCCTGGACCGGGTCTGCACGCCGGAGATCGCCGGCCCCGCCCTGGCCGGGCCGCTGCGGAAGCTGGCCGATGAGCTGCAGCCGGCAATGCTGGCGGAGTACCTCGTCGGCGGCGTGCTGAAGGCCGATCTGCGGCCCGTGCAGGCGCAGAGCCTGAAGTGGGACATGCTGCGGGCCGACGACTTCCTGCTCCCGCCACTGCCCAACCACCTGTTCCCGCGGGACAACTCGTGCTGGATCTACGGCGGCGTATCGGTGAACCCGATGGCCAAGCCAGCCCGGCAGCGGGAGACGGTGCACATCCGGGCGATCTACCGCTACCACCCGCTGTTCGCGAACGCCGACTTCGTCACCTACTACGGTGACGACGACCTCGGCCACCTGCCGGCCACCATCGAGGGCGGCGACGTGCACGTACTCGGCAACGGCGCGGTCCTTATCGGCATGGGCGAGCGGACCACGCCGATGGCGGTCGAGATCCTCGCCAGTGCGCTGTTCGATAGCGGTCAGGCCAGCACCGTGATCGCCGTCGAGCTACCGCAGTCGCACGCGATGATGCATCTCGACACGGTCATGACCATGATCGACCGGACCACGTTCGTGCTCTACCCCTACATCGATCGCAGCTTCCGGTCCTGGACCCTTACCGCGGGCGGACCGGACGACAGCCGGCCCCTGCGGGTCCAGGACAACCCCAGCTTCTGGGATGCGCTCAGCGGCGCGCTGGGCGCCGGCGAGATCACCGTGCTGACGACCGACGAGGACATCAGGGCAGCGGAGCGCGAGCAATGGGATGACGGGAACAACTATCTGGCCGTCGCCCCTGGCGTCATTCTCGGCTACGAGCGCAACGTCGCCACCAACACGATGCTCCGCAAGCACGGCATCGAGGTCATCACCGTGCCAGGCGAGGAGCTTGGCCGCGGCCGCGGCGGGCCCCGCTGCATGACCTGCCCGATCGAGCGAGACGCGTAGCCCGCGACCAGCGAGGAGAATCTGATGAACCTTTACGGACGCAGCCTGCTGAAGGAGACCGACCTCAGCGCCGCGGAGTTCCGCTACCTGGTCGAGCTGGGCAGCCAGTGCCGCGACGAGAAGCGAGCGGGCGGCCAGCGCTACCGGCTGGCCGGCCGCAGCATCGCGCTGATCTTCGAGAAGACCTCGACCAGGACCCGGTCAGCATTCGAGGTAGCCGCGCATGACGAGGGCGCCCATGTCACTTACCTCGGGCCGGACGACTCCCAGCTCGGCCGCAAGGAATCGGTCAAGGACACGGCGAGAGTGCTGGGCCGGATGTTCGACGGCATCGAGTACCGCGGGTTCGCTCAGGCCGACGTGGAGACGCTGGCGCAGTTCGCGGGCGTCCCGGTGTGGAACGGGCTCACCGATCTGTGGCACCCGACCCAGATGCTCGCCGACATTCTCACCATGCGCGACCACGCGGGCAAGCCGCTCGCCGAGGTCAGCTACTGCTACCTCGGCGACGGCCGCAACAACACGGCGAACTCGCTGCTCGTCACCGGCGCACTGCTCGGCCTCGACGCCCGCATCTGCGCGCCGCCCGCCCTGCAGCCGTCCGCCGGGGTGCGCCGAATCGCCCGCGACCTGGCCGTCAGCTCCGGAGCCCGGCTGACAGTGACCGCCGACGTGAGCCAGGCGGTCCGGCGTGCCGACTTCCTCTACACCGACGTCTGGCTATCGATGGGCGAGCCGCCTGAGCAGTGGGACAAGCGTATCGACGAGCTGCTGCCGTACCAGGTCAGCGAGAAGGTTCTCGGCCTGACCGGCAACCCGGACGTCAGGTTCATGCACTGCCTGCCGGCGCTGCACAACCGCGACACCGATGTCGGCCGCCAGATCTACGCCCGCCGTGGCCTCGACGCACTCGAAGTCACCGACGGCGTCTTCGAGTCCCCCGCCTCCGTTGTGTTCGACCAGGCCGAGAACAGGCTGCACACCATCAAGGCCACGATGCTGGCCACCATCCCGCCATCTCAGCTGGCTGATTCATCCTCCGGGCCTGGCCGCGAGTCGTGCGTCCTGGCCCAGGCCTGATACGCCGCCACAGCCGTCGGCAGGGTCGGGAAGATGAGGTCCGCTCCGATCTTCCCGGCCAGGCCGAAGGCTTCCAGCCGGGCCAGCAGGTCCTGCTTAACGCGAGCGAGCGCGAAGACGCCGCCCGCTGCAGTGATGTCCTCGCGGACCGCGTCGACTGCCTCCAGCGCGGTGAAGTCCACCTCCACATTCGCCTCAACGTTGAGGACGAACCACCGGGCGGCAGTGGCGCCGTCGCCCGCGGCAGCCAGCGCCCGGCGCTTGAAGTCGTCGGCGTTGGCGAAGAACAGCGGGGCATCGTAGCGGTAGACCACCAGGCCGGGAATGGTTCGGGCGCTCGGGTAGTCGTCCACATCGTGCATCCCGGCCAGGCCGGGAACCAGGCCCTGGATCGCGTCGTGCGGGCGGGCGACCCGCACGAGCAGGTCGGCAACGGACAGGCCGACCGCGACCAGGACCCCGTACAGGATGTTGAAGGCCAGCACTCCAGCGCAGGCAGACAGGGCGATCAGCAGCTCGGCGCGGCGGAAGGCGAACAGCCGGCGGAACGCGGTGACATCGATGAGCCGGATCGCCGCGAAGATGACGATGGCGCCGAGAGCGGCGTCCGGGAACCGCGAGAGCGCCGGCCTGCCCGCGAGCAGAACTGCGATCACCGACAGCGCTGCCACGATCGAGTACAGCTGCGTCCGGCTGCCCGTGCTCACCGCGATGGCAGTTCTGGTAGCGCTGCTGCTAACCGGGAATCCGTGCACGAGGCTCGCACCGGCGTTGGCCACGCCGAGCGCGAGCAGCTCCCGGTTGGGGATGATCTGCTCGTCTCGCTGCGCGAACGACCGTGCGGTGAGGACGTCATCGGTGAATCCCACGATCAGGACAGTGAAAGCGGGCAGCAGCAGGCGCCGGATCTCCTCCGGGTGCAGACCGGGCAGACCGGGAACGGGCAGACTCGCGGGGATCGGCCCGACCACCTGGACGCCGTGGCTGGCAAGGCCGAATGCGGCTACCACGGCCGTCGCGAGCAGTACGGCAAGCAGCGGGCCGGGCGCGTGCGGCCATCGCCAGTGCAGCACGAGCAGGAACACGAGCACGGCCGCCGCGATCACGACCGTGGCCAGCTGGATCTGCCCGGCATTGCGGGCGAATGAGGCAAGCTGCGCGAAGAACGACCGGCTGGTCACGGGCACGCGAGTGACCCGCTCGAGCTGATCAGCGATCATGATCAGCGCCAGGCCGGCCATGTAGCCGACCAGCACCGGCCGCGACAGCAGGTCCGCGACGAACCCCAGCCGCAGCAGCCAGGCGGCTACCGCCATCAGCCCGACCAGCAGTGCCAGAGTGGTCGCGAGCGCGGCATACCGCGCTGTGTTACCCGCCGCCAGCGGACCGATCGCGATGGCGGTCATCAACGCCGTCGTCGCTTCGGGCCCCATCGACAGGGCGGACGACGAGCCGAGTGCCGCGTAGACCACCAGCGCCGGCAGCGCCGCCCACAGTCCGGCCACCGGAGGCACGCCCGCGACTGTGGCATAGGCCATGACCTGCGGGATCAGGTAGGCCGCGACGGTGACGCCGGCGAACAGATCGCCGCGCAGCCAGGACTTGCGGTAGCCGCGCAGTGTCGCCAGTCCTCCGGTCATGCCGGTTTCCTTCCCTGGCGGCGGCCCGGACCTCACCCGGGCTCGACCACCGTGCCCGCCTTCTTGTCCACGAGCGCGGCGGCATCGTCCAGCCTCCCGATCGCGGCCATCCCTCCGGTCGCCTCGGCAAACCGGCAGGCCGCCTCAACCTTCGGGCCCATGGACCCGGCGGGCAGCGACAGGCGCCGCAGCTCAGCGGGCGTCGCACGGGAGACCGGGCGCGCCTCCGGGGTGCCGAAGCCGTCGATGATCGCGGCCACATCGGTCAGTAGCAGCAGGACGTCGGCACCGAGCTCACGGCCGAGCAGGGCGGCGGTCAGGTCCTTGTCCACGACCGCCTCGACTCCATGGAGACTGCCGGTCTCATCCGCGGTCACCGGGATCCCGCCGCCGCCCGCGCAGATCAGCAGCACGCCGCCGTCCACCAGCATCCGGATCAGCGGCAGCTCGACCAGCGCGCGTGGCTCCGGTGACGGCACTACCCGGCGCCAGGCCGCGCCGTCCTGACGCACCACCCAGCCCCGCTCTGCCGCCAGCGCCTCTGCCTGCTGCTCCGGATAGACCGGTCCGACGAACTTGGCCGGATCCGCGAAGGCCGGGTCGCCCCGGTCAACGAGCGTCTGGCAGATGAGGCAGCCCACCCTCCGGTCCGGCACGGCAGCGCCCAGAGCCTGGGCGAGCCAGTAGCCGATCATCCCCTGCGTCTGCGCACCCAGGACATCGAACGGGAACGGGCGGGACAAAGCGGGATCCTGTGCGCTTTCCAGCGCCAGCATGCCGATCTGCGGGCCGTTGCCGTGCGTGATGATCAGGTCGTGCGCGCGGGCCAGCGGCGCCAGGGCCGTGACCGCATCCTGCACATGCGACTGCTGAATGCCGGAGTCCGGCTTCTCGCCCCGTTCCAGCAGCGCATTCCCGCCGAGCGCGGCGACGATTCTCATGACACCGGCTCACTCGCCGCCGGTAACCGAGTCGCGGATCACCACGACCGGGCACCTGGCGTGATGCACGCTGTGCTGGCCCACCGACCCGAGCAGCGCCTCGGTGAAGCCACCATGCCCGCGGCTGCCGACAACCAGCAGCTCAGCATCCTCCGACTCCGCGACGAGCACCTGCGCGGCGTTCCCCTCCATGACCTTGTACTCGATCTCAACCTGACCGGCGGCGGGGCGAGCCTCGTCGAGGGCCTCGGTAATGACCTGCCGGGCAAGCTCCTCCCAGTTCACGTCCATCACCGGCACCGGGTAGCCGTACGTCGCCGGGAACTCCCACGCCATGACCGCCTCGACCGCTGCACCCGTCAGCCGCGCCTGCCCGATTGCCCAGGCCAGCGCAGCCTTCGACGGCACCGACCCGTCCACGCCGACCACGATCCGGCGGGCGTGACCGGACGTCTGCATCGTCATCATCATCTCCGTTCGAGCGGATGTCGCTGTCGCGAGCGTAGCGGCATCGGCTGCCTGTCCAGCGAGTCCCGGTGACCTATGGCTCTGTCTCCTCCGGGTCCCCGCTGCGATCGTGACTTCTGGATCCGCGGGCCAGCTCGCGCCGACCACCAGCCGGACGGGAAGCGACGCGATGAGCTCGCCCGCACAGCCGGCGAATCCCTTCCCGGGCATGCCTGTCCTGGCAGTTATCTCCGCTGGCCTGGCGCCGGTCGTGCTCGTCAGCGCCTGGGTGATCGCCGGCACGCTGCAGCCCGCCTCCTACAGTCCCGTCCGCCAGACGGTGAGCGTGCTGGCGGGCCACGCCGGAACCGACCGGTGGATCATGACCGCGGGCCTGCTCGCGGTCGGCTGCTGCCACCTGGTGACGGCGGCGGGCCTGACCATCGTCCGCGCCAGAGCGCGAATCGTGCTGACAGCAGCCGGGATTGCCAGCATCGGGGTCGCCCTGTCACCGGAGCCAGCGCACGGGACCTCACTGCGCCATCTGGCCTGGACCGTTGCGGCCGCGGCGGCACTCACGCTCTGGCCTGTCCTGGCGGCCAGGACCGAGCCGCGACCGCTCATCGTAGGCATCCCCGTGACTGCCGTCGTGACCGCTCTCCTGGTCGTGCTGCTCGGCTGGCTGGTCGTGCAGACCCGCGGCGGCGATGTGCTCGGCCTGGCCGAGCGCCTGACAGCGGCCGCGCAGAATTTCTGGCCGTTCCCGTCGCCCTGGTCCTGTACCGCGTCACGCGCCGGCCCGTCAGGCTGCCGACTTGCGGTAGAGCCGCAGCGAGATGACGAGGAAGGACGCGAAGATGCCAGCGCACCAGGCAGCAGCCTGCCAGACGTCGTGGTATACCGGACCGCCCTCGAACAGCGCCCGCACGGAGTTGATCGTCACGGTGGCCGGCTGATTCCGGGCGAAGGGCTGCAGCCAGCCGGGCATGGTCGCCACGGGCACCAGCGCGGAGCTGGCGAAAAACAGCACGAACATCGGCACGATGGCGGTCATCTGGGCCGTCTGCGGATCCTTCACGGCAAGCCCGATGGCAGCGTAGACCCAGGTCATGGCATAACCAAAGGCGATGATCAGCGCCACCCCGGCCAGGCACGCGGCCGCCGTGTTGTGGAAGCGGAAGCCGACAAGCACGCCGAGGCCGATCAGGAAGGCAAGTGCGAGCATGCCGCGGCAGAGGTCAGCCAGCGTGCGGCCCGCCAGGAACGCTGACCGGGCCATCGGCAGGCTGCGGAACCGGTCGATCATCCCGGCCTGCAGGTCCTGTGCCAGCGCCAGCGCGGTCGTCATTCCGCCGATCAGAACCGCCTCGAGGAAGATCCCCGGCACGACGAAGTCGACATAGTCCAGGCCGGGAACGTGGATGGCGCCGCCGAGCACGTACCGGAACAGCAGCAGGATGATGGTCGGCTGGACGACCGACATGAACAGCAGCTGCGGCGTGCGGATAAGCCGGAGCAGATTCCGCCGGGTAATCCCGGCGATGTCCCGCACAGTGAGGCGCAGGCTGACCGGCACCGGTCGCGGCACCGGCCGGACGGTCAGGTCAGTCACGAACCGCTCCCGCCGTGGCGGCGGACGCGTCAGGCGCCGCGGGCCTGCCAGTGAGAGCCAGGAAGACGTCGTCAAGCGAGGGACGCCGGATTTCCAGGTTCTCCAGCTCAATGCCGCCGTCGTCGAGCGCGCGCCCGGCGGCAATCAGGTCGCGCGGCCCGCCCCGGACCGGCATGCTGATCTGCCGCGACGCCTGATCAAGCTGCGGTGCGGCGCGGCCGAGGCCAGCCACCAGCGCGGCCGCACGGGCCAGATCAGCCTGGACCGCCACCCGGACCTCCAGCACGTTGCCGCCGAGCTTGTCCTTCAGCTCGTCAGCCGTCCCGTCAGCCGCCACCCGGCCGGAGTCCATGACGACGATACGGTCCGCCAGGTGCTCTGCCTCCTCCATGTACTGAGTCGTCAGCAGGACCGTGGTGCCCTCCGCTACCAGCTCCCCGATCAGTGCCCACAGATCGTTGCGGGTCCGCGGGTCAAGTCCGGTCGTCGGCTCGTCCAGGAACAGCACGGGCGGCCGGCCGATCAGGCTGGCCGCGAGATCCAGGCGACGGCGCATGCCGCCTGAGTAAGTCTTGACGAGCTGATCGCCGGCCGCGGCCAGCGACATCGTCGCCAGCGCCTCCCGTGCGCGCCGCTTGTACACCGGTCTGGCCAGGTGATACAGCAGTCCGGCAAGCTCGAGGTTCTCCCGGCCGGTCAGCAGCTCGTCGACGGCAGCGTACTGACCGGCCAGGCCGATCATGGAGCGGATGGCCGCAGCGTCCTTCCTGACATCCAGCCCGGCGACCGTGGCCCGCCCGCTGTCCGGTTCCAGGAGGGTAGTGAGGACACGGACAAGCGTCGTCTTCCCGGCACCGTTCGGGCCGAGCAGGGCCAGCACCCGGCCAGCTCCGACCGAGATCGTTACCTCGTTCAGTGCGACGGTGCTGCCAAATCGCCGGGTAACCGCCTCTACCTCGATCATCGGGGCGGGTGGCACGGTACCTCCCATAGCTCGGACCGACTCCAGGCCTCCTCACTGTGGCCGGGGCTCGCTTCGGGCCGCCAGAGACCAAGGTCCCTGCGGTTACAGCAGGACGACTCTCCGCGCGGAGCGCTGCCGCTCAGGATGCTGAGAGTAGGCACGAATACAGGAGGACGAGGACGCATGGCAGCGCACGCACCAAGGATCGTGGTAGGCGTCGATGGCTCGCCGTCAGCCGACGAGGCGCTTCGGTGGGCCATTCAGCAGGCGCAGCTCGCCGGCGGGACTGTTGACGCGCTGAGCGCGTGGGAGTACCCGCCGTCCCTGGGGGGCGTGGGCATGGCTCCGGTCGGGATGTATGACTCCACGGACTTCAGCCAGGTCGCCGCCAGCACCCTGGCCGAGGCGATCGCGCGGGTGACCGACCCCGCGGACGCCGGGGTTACTGTGCACTCGCGTGTCGCCGAGGGCAATGCCGCCACTGTGCTGCTCGCCGCCGCCGACGGCGCCGATCTGCTAGTCGTAGGCAGCCGGGGGCACGGCAGCTTCGCCTCGGCACTGCTGGGCTCGGTCAGCCAGCACTGCGTGCACCACGCCAGGTGCCCGGTCGTCGTGATCCGCAAAGACAAGGCCTAGGCGGACGGGTACTTGGCGAGGATCTCCCGCAGCCGCGCGGCGAAGCGCAGCGACTCGGCGCGGTCGCGCTGCCAGACGTTGCGGCCGAAGATAAGGCCGGTAGCGCCGGCCTCCATCGACTGCCTGGCCTTGTCCAGCATGACCTCGTCACCGGCGCGTTCCCCGCCAGAAACCAGCAGCAGCGTGCGGCCGGCCGAGGTGACCACCGCATCGATCGCCTGCTGTGACGAGAAGTCGCGCACATAGTCCTGCGGCACGCCCGCCTGCTTCTCCGGATGAGGGAAGTTGACCTTGACGATGTCGGCCCCTAGCTCACTGGCCGTCCTGGCCGCGTAGTCGACGGCGTAGAGCGAGTCCTTGCCGCCCTTAGCGTCCACGGCGGTTCCCCGCGGGTAGGACCACACGATCAGCGGCATGCCCAGCCGCCGCGCGTCGTCGCGCACCCGCAGGAGCTGCCCGAAGTCGTGCTCCTGCGCTGGCGAGCCGACATATAGCGTGTAACCGACCGCGTCGGCACCGAGGCGCACCGCGTCCTCAACGGTCGCGTTCAGCGGGGACAGCGGATCGAGGGGCGGGATGTCGGTCTTCCCGTTGAGCTTCAGCACCAGCGGGATCTCGCCGGCGTAATCCCAGTAGAACTTCTCGGCGAGGCCGATCTGGATGGCGATGCCGTTGAATCCGCCCTCCAGCGCCAGGCTGATCACGTAGCGCGGGTCGGCGGCAGCAGGGTTGGCGAAGAAGTCCCGCGGGCCGTGCTCAAGGCCCTGGTCGTAGGGCAGGAACATCGCCGTGCCATTGCCGAGGCCGTGCTGGTGCAGGATCCGGTACAGGCGCGCCTTCTTGCCAGTGCTCAGGCCCAGGTCTTCCAGGGCCGGCCGGGTATTCATGGCAGCCTCCTCGCAGGTTTAAACGTCCGGTTCCGGCTAGACGGCAGCGCGGCCGCGCTCGCCCGTGCGAACGCGCAGCGCGCTCTCGACCGGGCAGACCCAGATCTTGCCGTCGCCGATGGAGCCGGTATTCACGGCCTTCGCGATAGCGTCCGTCATGACTTCGGCCTGCTCGTCCTGGACCAGCACGTCGATGCGGATCTTCGGCAGGACCATTGCGCTTCGGTCCTCGAGCGCCGCTGTCGCGTGATGGCCATACTGCTGGCCGAAGCCCATCACCTCGGAGACGGTCAGTCCCGCGCCTCCGGTAGCGGCGACCGTGCGGACGACGTCGTCGAGCTTGTCCGGCTTCACGACCGCGGTAATCAGCTTCATCACAGCTCACTCCCATCGGCCGGACCGGAGTTCCTCCGCGACAACAGCGGACTCCGCCCGTCCTTAGCTCTCCTTGCCAGCCTCGGCCCGGCTGGCAAGGCCGGCCAGTGCCGAAAGGCACTAGCCGGCCGGGCCCTCAGGCCGCTGGAATAGCCAGCTGTCCGGTGCCTGAGAGCAGGGTTGCTGAGCCGGAACTGGGAACATGCGGCCAGCCGCCGTCCGGCCCGCCGGGTGATCTGAGGTGTGGAGCGCCGGGGGGCGGCCCGGAAGCCGGGCAGCCCCTCCGGCGGCTGTTACCGGTGCGCGAACCGGCCGCCCCGGCTCGAAGACCGGCCGCTGACCAGGTGATAGGCGAGCAGCAGGACGGCAGCGCCGATGATGGCAGTGATCCAGGTAGACAGGTTGAAGAAGCCGTGGATGCTGTGGATGTGGAACAGCTTGGTGGCGACCCAGCCGCCAAGCAGTGCTCCGACGATCCCGATAACGCAGGTGAGAATAAGCCCCTGCTGTCGCTTTCCGGGGATCAGCATATTGGCAATGAGGCCCGCAATCAGGCCAAGAACGATCCACGCGATGATGCTCATAACTGACTCCTCGTCAGCAGGCCAAGATGAAGTGCGCGCGGTAGTCAGTAATGCACTGGTCCGGGGACCGAAATAAAAAAGCTCCGAGGCCTCAGGCCCGCGCCCGCGCAATTTACGGATGCGGCTGCCGAAGTCCGGAGCAACACCTTTACTCTATGCGGCTTTCCTGAGTAGCGCAAAGCCCATGCACAATGGCGCGCGTTGCCGTGACTGCAGGGGTGGCCTAGGCTGGCGGTTACAGGCCCGAAGCGTCATTTTCTCCGCCCGCATCAGGGCGACGACGCACGGCAATGGACGCTGCTCCAGACCTCGGCGGTCATCTACTGACCCTTAGCTGAGCCGAGGCGCTATGGCTGCGACATCTGCAAGAACCGCCGTGCACACTGTCGCGGCCGACGAGTCCGGGCGCGCCCTGCCCGCTCAGAGCCGGGAGCAGCTCGCCGCGCTCGCTGACCGCGACCTGCTTTCGATGGTGCACTCGCTGCCTCGCTCGAGCGAGGCGCGCGCAGTGGCATGCGATCTGCTCGTCACCCGGTACCGGGGCCTCGTGCGGTCCTGCGTCAGGCAGTACTCGCATAGTCCGGAACCGGTCGACGACCTGATGCAGGTCGGATATGTCGGCCTGCTGAAGGCAATCAACAACTTCGATCCGGCACGCGGGTTTGGCCTGGGTGTCTACGGCAGGCCCTGCATAATCGGCGAGATCAAGCGGCACTTCCGTGACAAGCGGTGGCAGGTGCATATGGAGCGCCGGCTCCAGGAGCTGGTACTGGAGGTCCGCGAGGTTACCCTCAGGCTGGCGCAGGAACGCGGCCGCCTGCCGTCAGACGCTGAGCTGGCCGGCTACCTGGGAATCCGCGAGGCAGACGTCCGCGCCGCCAGGGCGGCGGAGCTGGTACTGCAGCCAGTGTCACTTGACGAGCCGCTGCACGGCCAGCCCGGCACGTTCAGCCTCGCGGATCAGCTGGGCGAGGAGGATCCGCGGCTGGAGCACATCCTCAGCATGCGGTCAGTCGGCACCCACTGGCCTGAGCTGCCTGCACGCGAACGGCAGGTCCTGGTGCTGCGCTTCCATGGTGGCCAGACCCAGGCTCAGATCGGCCAGCAGCTCGGCATCTCCCAGGTGCATGTCTCCCGCTTGCTCGCACACGCGCTTGGCTACCTGAGGGACCGCCTCCTCGGCCTGCCGGAGCGCGCAGCCGACACCATCCTCGACGCGGCTCCGCGCATCAGCCTCGCCGGCAGTGCGGCCTCGCACCGCAGACCGCCTGTGACGCTGCGAGTCAGCGTGAGTGCCGTAGCTGCGGCGCCTGAGTGCGCAGTCGCCGCCGGCGCCGGGCCGGAACCAGCCGCAGCAGCCGCAGCCGGATGACGTGCAGGTGCCCCTGCACCCGTTTCGCCCCCGCAATCACGTTCTCAGTTCCCGGCATCGCCTCGTTGACGGCCAGCCTCGTGAAGATGGCGAACAGCGACTTAAGGCGATTGTCGGCAGTGAGCTGGATCTCTATCCCGGCCAGAGCCCGTCGCTGCCGGGCGGGCAGGCTCATGGCACCAGACTCGTTTCACGCTCGCCCCGTGCGCGGGTTCAGCAGCGGCGCGACAAGACGCCGGAGTACGCGGCGCTCTTCCGCGGTCGTTCCGCCCCAGATGCCATCCTGCATGGTCGCGATGGGGAAGAACATCTCCGGGTCCTCGCCCTGGCAGGCGCCACGGGACATCCAGGCGGCTGAGGCCCGTACCGGTAGTGATGACAGCATGACGAACCTCCGGAGCAGGTCGGGGGAACTGGATGCTGGCCTGCTCGTGCGGTTCCTGAAGCAAAAACGGACCTGTGCAGAGCCGCGCCAACAACACGACTAAAGCTGCCGAGGTCCAGAGCCTTACCGCCAAATCGTACAGTCTCCGAGCTTGGCGGCATAGCACTCTGAGGGTGGTGTGGTACCCGGATCTTCCGCGGTCGGACAATGACTCCCGCCGGGCTGACGTCTGGCTCTTGCGGGCAGGCGGGACAGGTGGTGACGTAGGCAGAGGGCCGTCACACGCTGTTGCCGCGGCCCGCCGAACGCAACGAGAACGGGAGACCAGACGTGGCGAAGCCAGACGCAGTATTCATCTACATCGGCACATATCCGAATGAGACGGCAGCGCGATCCGACTACGACGTGGTCAAGGATCTGCATGCGGCGGGTGCGGTCGGCACCTACGACGCTGCCGTGGTCACCAAGGATGACCGGGGCAGGGTGCACGTCAATAAGGATGAGACGGCCACCCGGCACGGGGCGTGGGGCGGCGCGGCGGTCGGTGCTGTCGTCGGCATCCTGTTCCCGCCCTCGATCATCGTCGGTGCGGCCGTGGGTGCCGCGGTCGGCGGGGTCGGCGGCCATCTGTGGAAGGGCATGTCCCGTACCGATGTCAAGGAGTTCGGGGACATCATCGACGAAGGCGAGGCCGCCCTGGTCATCGTCGGCGAGAACACGCTGCAGCAGGCCCTGGACAAGGCTGAGCTGAAGGCCGAGAAGCACGTCGCCAAGGAACTGGGCGTGAGCGCGAAGGACGTCGACAAGGCCGTCCAGGAGGCCGCCACCGAAGTCATCTGACCGCGCTCTTCTGGGTAGAACATGCTGCGGCAGTCCCCAGCCTGGCTGGCCTGTGCGCGCGAGTTAGGATCACAGATAGCGCAGACTCGGCAGTCCCAATCGGAAAAGTCTCCATAGGAGTCCGGATCGTGGACATGAAGCTGGAAGTCGTGGTCCTGCCGGTCGCTGACGTGGACCGGGCGAAGAACTTCTACCAGGCGCTCGGGTGGCGGCTCGATGCCGACTTCGCGCCGGACGCCAGTTACCGCGTGGTGCAGCTGACTCCGCCGGGGTCGGCGTGCTCCGTGATCTTCGGGACTGCGGTGACGGCAGCAGCGCCGGGCTCGGCGCAGGGGCTTCAGCTGGTGGTACCTGACATCGAGGCCGCGCGGGCTGAGCTGGCGAGCCGGGGCGCGGACGTCAGTGCGGTGTTCCACGACACGACCGGAGTCTTCCGCCACGCCGGAACTCAGGACCGCGTGCCGGGTCCGGCTCCTGACCATAAGAGCTACGGCTCGTTTGCCTCGTTCAGCGACCCGGACGGCAACGGCTGGCTGCTGCAGGAGGTCACTACCCGGCTGCCCGGCCGGTGACGCCTCGGTACCCAGTGCGACAACAGGGCGGGCTTGCGGGGCCGGCCAGGCAGGGAGCGAGCGGATGAGCGATTACGACGTCATCGTGATGGGCGGCGGCTCGCCGGGCGAGCACTGCGCGGGGGCGCTGGCCGATGGCGGCCTGCACGTAGCCCTGGTCGAGCGTGAACTGGTCGGCGGCGAGTGCTCCTACTGGGCCTGCGTGCCGTCCAAGACCCTGCTGCGCCCGGGCGAGGCGGCGGAGCACGCGCGGGAGGCGGCGGCGAGTGCGCAGGTCAACGTCAGCGAGACGCTGGCCTGGCGGGACTTCATGGTCTCGGACTACTCCGACGCCGGGCAGCAGCGATGGCTGGCCGGCAAGGGCATCGACCTGATCCGCGGCAGCGGCCGTCTCGCCGGGACCGGCACCGTCGAGGTGAACGGCAGGCGCTACACAGCCGAGCACGTCGTCCTGGCGAACGGCGCTGACCCCGTGGTGCCGCCTGTCGCCGGCCTCCGCGAGCTCGACGGCGTCTGGACCAACCGCGAGGCGACCGGCATGAAGGCCGTTCCGCGCCGCCTGCTCATCCTCGGCGGCGGGCCTGTCGGCGCGGAGTTCTCCCAGATCGTGCGCCGCCTCGGCGGCGAAGTGGCAGTCGCGGAGGGAGCCAGCCGGATGCTCCCCCGCGAGGCCGAGCCGCTGGGCCGCGCCCTCGGCGACGTCCTGCACCGCGAGGGCGTGGAACTGTTCCTCGGTGTGCGCGCCACCGCCGCCAGCAAGGACGGCGAGGACTACGTGCTCACCCTGGACGACGGCCGTGAGATGCGAGGCGACCGCCTGCTCGTCGCAACGGGCCGAAAAGCGCGGACCAATGACATCGGGCTGGAGACCGTCGGTGTCACGGCGGGCAAGCATGGCGTCCCGGTCGACGCGCGCCTGCGGGCGGGCGAGCGGCTGTGGGCCGTCGGCGACATCACCGGTCTGTGGCAGCTGACCCACGTGGGCAAGTACCAGGCGGACATCGTCGCCGCCAACATCCTCGGCGAACCGCGCGAGGCCAGCTACGATGCCGTTCCCCGGGCCGTCTACACCGACCCGCAGGCGGCCGCAGTGGGAGCGTCGGAGGCCCGATTCAGCGGGACGGCACAGCTCACCGATGTGGCCAAGACTGCGACCTACACCCGCGCCTATGCCGACTCCACCGGCTTCCTGACACTGCTGAGCGACGGCGACCGCCTGACCGGCGCCTACGCGCTCGGGCCTGAGGCCGGCGAGTGGCTTCAGCAGGCGACGCTCGCCATCCGGGCCCGGGTGCCGCTGGACGTAGCGCGGGATGTCATCCAGCCGTTCCCGACATTCTCGGAGATCTACGCGGCAGCGCTGACGGCCCTCAGGGCGCAGATCAAGGCAGCCTGATCCGCGCGGGGGACAGCGATGGACTATCTCGTCACGATGACGACCCGGGTCCCGGACGGCACGGCGGAGCAGGCCGTGGATGAGGTCAAGGCGCGGGAGGCTGCCCACTCCGCCGAACTGGCCACCCAGGGGTACCTGCGCCGGCTGTGGCGGCCGCCGCTACAGCCCGGCGAGTGGCGGACGCTCGGGCTGTTCACCGCCGGCGGCGCCGCCGAGCTGGAAGAAGTGCTCGCCTCCATGCCGCTGCGGATCTGGCGTACCGATGAGGTCACGCCGCTGGCGCCGCACCCGAACGATCCCGGACTGCCCGGCCGGGCTCCGCTCAGGACCGAGTTCCTCATCACGATGACGATCACGGTGCCGGACCGGATACCCGAGGCGACGATCGCGCAGACGGAGGCGCGTGAGGCCGCGAGGGTCAGGGAACTGGCGGGGCAGGGCCACCTGATGCGGCTCTGGACGCTGCCCGCCGGGCAAGACAGCAGCCGCACCCTCGGACTGTGGAGCGCCGACGATCAGGCCGCACTGCAGGCAGTACTTGAATCGCTGCCGCTGTATGACTGGATGACCATCCAGACCATCCCGCTCAGCCCGCACCCCAGCGACCCGGCCGGGTCCGGCCAGGACGCCGCGGTCGGCTGAGCCAGGATCAGACCCGGACTACCCGCCTCGGCAGCAGCGCGCCGATGAGCCAGAAGAGCGGGATGAAGATGCCGATGATGAACATCACCCAGTGCCCCTTGCGCAGGGAGAGGACGCCGAGCGTGACCAGCAGCACGAAGTAGATGATTCCCAAAATCCAGCCCATTGCCCGATTCCTCCCTGTAGTGGCCGGCGGGCACGTCACCCGGTTCCGCCTGCCTGGCCAGCGTCATGAGGGCGTGCGCGGATGCGACGCCAGCCTGGCGCTCTGTCCATACACTGCGCTGTTTTCCTGCCGCTGACATCACCCGCCAGAGGTGATACACCGGAGGCCGGCGCGGCGCCGTGCCGGGGGAGGTAAAACCAGACCGTGGGCAGACGCCGGCCTCGCGAGCATCCCGGCGGCGGCGACCGGCCGCGGGCCCGCGCCGCCGCGACTGGGGACGATGCGGCCGTAGAGGCTGCCCTGTATGCCGGGGCGCCGCAGCCGGCGGCGCTGGTGCCGCGCTCGACGAGGATCAGCTCGCCGCCCTCCGCGAGGTCGGCCTCGAGTGGGATCAGGTCAGCGCAGCGCCAGATGAGTGGCGGCAGGCCCTGCCGATCGATCCGGCCCTCGGCAGCTATCCGGACGCCAGCGAGTTCCGGCCGACTCGCTTCAGCCGGTTCGTGCCAGTGGCCGGCCGCGTCGGTGAGCTGCCGCCGATCGAGACGCTGCGTGCCGCCGAGAGGCAGCTGACCCCGGCGGGCCGGGCCGCGCAGCGGGTCCGCCGCGTGCTGCTCGGCCCCCCGCTGGATGACAGCGCCATCGCCGTGGAGCGGATGCGCAAGCTGGTGGCGCTGCCTGTCCTGTCCGCGGACGCGCTGTCCTCGGTCGCCTACGGGCCCGAGGCACTGCTCGCCGTCCTCGTCCTCGCCGGCAGCGCCGGGCTGTCCTACTCGCTGCCCATCGGCGCGGCCATCGTGCTCCTGATGCTGGCTGTCGGCGTCTCCTACCGCCAGACCATCCGCGCGTACCCGCACGGGGGCGGGTCCTATATCGTCGCCACCGACAACCTCGGCCGGATACCCGGCCTGATGGCGGCCGCCGGACTGCTGGTCGACTACATCATGACGGTCGCGGTCTCCGTCGCCGCCGGCATCGCGGCCATCACATCGGCGGCGCCATCACTGACGCCGGACACCACGGCGATCGGCCTCGCGGTTATCGCAGTCCTGCTGGTCGGCAACCTGCGCGGGGTGCGTCAGGCGGGTGCCATCTTTGCCGCGCCGACCTATGCGTTCATCATCGCGATCGCCGCCGTGGTGATCGCCGGCCTGATCCACGCGGCCGGGCACGGCTTCCATCCCGTGCGGCCCCCGCATCTGCCAGTGACCGAGGCTGCCGGGCTTTTTCTCGCCCTGCGCGCCTTCGCTTCCGGCTCCACTGCGATGACCGGCATCGAGGCGGTCTCCAATGCGGTCCCCGCGTTCCGGCCGACCGAATGGCGCAACGCCAGGACCACGCTCACGGTGATGACAGCACTCCTCATCAGCATGTTCGCGGGCGTCCTGATCATCGCCCGGCTCGGGGGCGTGGTCCCGCGCTCCGGTGAGACAGTGCTGTCGCAGCTCGCGCACGCCGGCTTCGGGTCGGGCCCGATGTATGTCTTCATCCAGGCTGCCACTGCGGCGGTCCTGCTGCTGGCCGCGAATACGTCGTTCAACGACTTCCCGCGAGTGATGTTCCTGCTGGCCAGGGACTCCCAGGCGCCCCGCTCGTTTCTCCGGATCGGCGACCGCCTGACTTTCAGGAATGGCATCATCGCGTTGTCCGTGACCGCCGCGGTCATCTTTGCGGCCTTCCGCGCAATACCGAGGCGCTGATCCCCCTCTATGCCGTGGGCGTATTCCTCGCGTTCAGCCTGTCGCAGGCTGGCATGGTCGTGCACTGGCGGCGGCGTCGTGATCAGGCCCACTGGCGGCGCAGCATGGTCTTCAACGGCCTCGGCGCCGTTCTGTCAGCCATCGTGTTCGTCACCGCCGCCGTCGCCAAGTTCACCTCGGGAGCGTGGGTCGCCGTCCTGCTCATCGGCCTGATCGTGACGGTGGCGCTCTGCATCAGGCATCACTACCTGCTGGCCAGGCAGCAGCTCAGCCTGCACCCCGCCAGCGTCGACCAGGCCGCAGCGCCGCGCACTCCGGCCGCGCCCCGGCCTGCGCCGGAGCGGGCGGGCCGGGGCCAGGCCGCCGGGCAGCAGCGCGGCGATCCTGACGCCGAGATCGAGGAACAGCCGCAGAGCATCCAGAACCTCACTATCGTGCCGCTGGTCGGCCTGGACCTCGCCAGCATGCGTGCCCTTGCCTACGCGGCGTCGCTGCTGCAGCCGGTGCTCGCCCTGCACGTCAGCCCGACCGCCGACGAGGGCAGACCGGTTCTGCGGCTACTGGCGGATGTGGGGAGACCATCTGCCGCTGGAGGTCGTCGTGTCGCCGCACCGGGCACTGGTCGCGCCGATGGTGCATTACATCTGGTCGCTGCACCGCGAGCGACCCGGGCTCACGCTCACCGTGGTGCTGCCCGAGATCGTGGTCAGGCACTAATGGCACCGCCCGCTCCACAACCACACCGCGTCCCGGCTCCGCCGGGCGCTCCGGCCGCTGCACAAGGTCGTCGTCACGACGGTGCCCGTCCACCTCGTACGCTGAAGCCCGCGACCCCGCACCGGCAACGAGGAGAACCTGATGGCAGCCACCACGCTTCCCGGCGGCACGTTCACCATGGGCGGCGACCTGACCGTCACGCGCATGGGATACGGCGCGATGCAGCTGGCCGGCCCGCACGTATTCGGGCCGCCTGCTGACCGCGCCGCCGCCGTAGCCGTGCTGCGCGAGGCGGTGGAGCTGGGCATCACTCACATCGACACCAGCGACTACTACGGCCCGTACGTCACCAACGAGATCATCGCCGAGGCGCTGTATCCCTACCCCGCTGCGCTGCACATCGTCACGAAGGTCGGCGCGCTCCGGGACGCCGAGGGCGGCTGGCCGCCGGCGCTTGCCCCGGAGCAGCTGCGCCAGGCCGTGCGGGACAACCTCCGCCGCCTCCGCCTCGACGTGCTTGACGTGGTCAACCTGCGCGTCGGGAACGTCGACGGTCCTGGCCCCGGCTCCATCGCCGAGCCGTTCGGCGTCCTGGCCGAGCTGCGGAAGGAAGGCCTCATCCGGCATCTCGGAGTGAGCACCGTCTCCGCCGCCCAGGTTGCCGAGGCACAGTCCATCGGACCGGTCGCCTGCGTGCAGAACTACTACAACCTCGCGCACCGGGACGACGACACTCTGATCGAGTCGCTGGCTGCCGAGGGCATCGCCTATGTCCCGTACTTCCCGCTCGGGGGCTTCTCCCCGCTGCAGTCCGCCGGGCTGACGTCAGTCGCCAGCCGCCTCGGCGCCACGCCGATGGCCGTCGCGCTGGCCTGGCTGATGCAGCGCTCGCCGAATGTGCTGCTCATACCCGGTACTTCCGCCGTCGCCCATCTGCGGGAGAACGTCGCCGGCGCCGCGCTCACCCTGGGCGCAGAAGACCTGGCCACGCTGGACGCCATCGGCTCGTGACCAGCGGCAGGTGACCTTAGGCCGTAGCCAGCCGCCGGCCGCGGGGCCATCCTGGGATGCACGGGCCATCAGGAGGTGACTGCCATCAGCACAGTCGTCAGGGACATCATGACGGCCTCCGTGGTCGCCGTACGCAAGGACGCGGCGTACAAGGAGATGGCGGCCATGCTCCGGGAGCGCCGGATCAGCGCGTTCCCCGTCGTCGACGACGCGGGCCGCGTGATCGGCGTGATCTCCGCGGGCGACCTCCTCGTCAAGGAGGCCGTGCAGGCAACGGGCACGAGCCTGATGGCCGCCCTGCGCCATATCCGGGAGGACGACAAGGCTGCCGGCATTACCGCCGGCGAACTCATGACCGCTCCCGCCGTCACCATCGGACCGGATGCCCCGGTCGAGGATGCTGCCCGGCTCATGTATGACCGGCGGCTCAAGCGGCTGCCCGTGGTCAACCCGACCGGCCGCCTGGTCGGGATCGTCAGCCGCGTTGACGTTCTCGCCGTCTTCAGCCGCCCCGACGCCGACATCAGGGACGAGGTGCTGCACCGCGTGCTGCCAGATATCGCGCCCACGCTGCCGGCGCGCCTGGCCGTCGATGTCAGCGACGGCATCGTGACAGTCTCCGGGGAGCCGCAGACTGAGCCGCTGAGCCGGATCATCCTCGACGCCGTCAGGCACGTCCAGGGCGTTGTCGCCGTCCGTGACCGGTTCGGCGTCCGGGGCCGCGACCAGCAGCGCCCCGTCCGTCACCGGGGCGATGAGTAATCAGCCTCAATACGGGCAGCTAGGCTGCCTTCGCCGGCGCGCGCCGGCGCGCTCAGGGACCGGCCGATGTGCTGAGACTAAGATCACACTGCAGACGCTGCTCGCTGGCGGCTGGCCTCGCGGACACCGGCTCTGGCGGCGACTGGTACATTTGCCTCAACCTGCTCCTGCTGGCTCTGGAGTGCCAAGGCTCACCAGCACAATTCACGCGAATTTGGCGTGAGAACTCAGCCTGTCGCCCTACGCTGAGCGGGGACGTGCAAGCGGGGCCGCCAGGGCAGGCGGATCTACAAATCGGGCGACGCGGCGATGCCTGCGAGGAAAGAAGCGGTGCTGACCTGCTGATGGAGGTGTGGACGAGGTGACTCAGGCATCCGTCCACCCGCCCGGACCGCCCGGACCTGACGAGGCAGCCAGCGAGCCGGCATCGACAGCCACCGCAGTCGGGGAGCCGCCGGCGCCGGTCCCGGCCCACCGGCTAGCTCCGAGCGGCCCGATCGAGCGGGTCATGAGCACGGTGATCCGCAAGCTTGCCTGGAGCAGGCTGTCCGATCCCAAGGTCGCCGTCAGCTTCGCCGGAGTCGGCCTCCTGCTGGGCATGGTCGTCGGCGCGACTGCCCCGAACAGCGCGACACTGCCCATCAGGCTGCCGCTCTCAGTGCTGCCCTCGCTGAACAACGACAGCATCCTGGCGATGGCCATCCTGTACACCGGCGACATTCTCGCGTGCCTGGGGCTAGCCGGCATGCTGTGGGCGCACAGCCAGGGCTGGCGCCCCAACCCGCGCCATCTGTTCCTGGCCGCCGCCGCCGTGATCGCCGTCATGGTCAGCCTGACGCCCGTCGGCTCGTCGGATACCGCCAGCTACGCGGCATTCGGACGGATCTCCGCACTAGGCGAGAATCCCTACACCAGAGGCCCGGCGGGCTGGCTCGGGCTCCATTCCGCATACGTTCGCGTCGTCGGCTCGGTGTGGAAGAACCAGCCGTCCGTCTACGGTCCGATCGCCACTTGGGTCCAGAAGGTCGCGGGCCTGATCGGCGGGCCAGACGTCGTCACCACCGTCTGGGTCCTGATGATCCTCAACGGCGCGGTCTTCCTCGCCGTCGGCTGGCTGCTCATCAAGACCTCCGACGACCCGGTGCGGGCGACGCTGTTCTGGACCGCGAATCCTGTCCTCATCCAGCAGCTGGTCAGCGGCGGCCACCTCGACACGTTCCTTGCCGCGGCGGCGATCTGCGCGATTCAGGTAGCCCGTCGCGTCTCGGGCATCCGGGGCGACGTCCTGGTCGGCGTGATCATCGGGCTCGGCTGCGGGATCAAGGTCAGCATGGCGCTCGTCGCCATCGGCCTTGCGTGGCCGATGCTGATGCGGCGCGAATGGCTGCGCGTCACCCGTATCGCCGTGGTGTCGCTGGTCGTCTTCGGCGTCCAGTACATCCCGTACGGCCTCAGCGCGCTCAAGCCCATTTTCGCCGGCTCGAAGTGGGTGATATTGCCGTCGCCCTGGCGCTTCGTCCAGCTCATCGGCGAGGCGCTGCACGCGACCAGCGCGATGACCGTCATTATCGGGGTCCTGTGGCCGATCGCGATGATCATCATCGCGTGGCTGATCTACCAGCGGATCTCCTCCGATCAGCCGCGCGAGGTCGTGGCACCGTTCGCGCTCAGTTTCGCCTGGATCCTGGCCGCTCCCTGGGTATTCCCGTGGTACACCGCGCTTGCCTGGGTTGCCCTGACGCAGATTCCCCGTAACCGGATGACCCGGTGGCTGGCCCTTGTCACCGTCCTGCTGGCGATCTGGCACTCCGGCGGCGGACAGGGTGCCCCGGGACAGATGTGACGCGATGAAGCCGGCAGCGGTGGACCGGCTGCCGAGTGCAGCACCACGTGACCAGGCCGCGCCAGCCTGCGGCCGCGCTGGCTGGCCTGCGGCGGCACTGGGTTGCCGCCGTGCTGCTCACTGCCGGACTGGTGCTCCGGGTGCTAGCGCAGCTGGCCTACCGGCCTGCCCTCTTCTACATCGACTCGGTCAAGTACCTCTACAACTCCGACGGCAACGATCCCGAGGGCTACAAGGCCCCGCTGCGGGCCATCGCGTTCGTGTCGAACCTGGACACGGTTGCCGCGATCCAGCATCTGCTCGGCCTGGCCATCGCCGTGCTCATCTACGTGCTGCTGCTGCGCCGCGGCGTGGCCCGCTGGCTCGCCGCGCTCGCCATGGCGCCGGTTCTCCTCGACGCCTACCAGCTGCAGAACGAGCAGGCGATCATGCCGGGGACCTGGTTCGAGGCCCTCATCGTGGCGGGCATCGCGATCCTGCTGTGGCATCCCGCCATCAGCTGGCGCCGGATCGTGGCGGCCGGCCTCGTGCTCGGAACATCGGCCACTGTCGCCCAGGTCGGCGAGGCCCTGATCCCGGCCGCGGCACTCTTCGTGATCGTGGCCGCCGGCGGCGGCTGGCGCCGCGTGCTCGGGAAGACGGCTGTCCTGTGCCTGGCCTGCGTCGTTCCCATCCTCCTGTACTGCACAGGCTCCTACCTGATGGCCGGAAGCTTCTTCCTGTCGCACTCCGGCGTCACGTCGTTCTACGGGCGGACCGCAGCCGCCGTCGACTGCGCCACGATCAGGCTGCCGGCCGATGAGCGCGCGCTGTGCCCGACGCCGGCCCAGCAGGCCAGAGGGAACGACTGGCTTGAGTTCGGGACCTACTCCCCCGTGCAGAGCTACTACCGCAATCTGCCCCGCGGTGAAGTGGACACGCTGGTCACCAACTTCAACCACAGCGTCGTCACGCAGCAGCCGCTGCGCGTCCTGAGTGCTTACCTGCGTGACGTGCTGAAGGTCTATGCCGTCGTTCGCGTCACCGCGCCCGGCGACCCGCCCATCTCGCGCTGGCAGTTCCAGACCTCGTTCCCGTACTTCTCATCGCATGCCACACCGTCGATCGTCAGGACCGCGATCAGCCAGTTCGGGGGCGGCAAGCCGGCCGTCTGGCGGCCCGTCGCCGCGTTCCTGCGGTCCTACCAGCTTGACGGGGGCTACGCTCCCGGCCCGCTGCTGGTGCTGCTCACGTTCACCGGCCTGGCCGGCTCTGTCGTCGCCTTCCGGCGGCGGGCGGCCGCCGCCATCAGGCAGCCCGCGCTCGCCTGCCTGCTGTTCTTCGCCTGCGCAGTGTCGGTGACGCTGATCTCCGACCTGTTCGTTTTCTCCTGGCGCTACCAGCTGCCCGCTCTGGTGACCCTGGTCCCGGCGGGTGCGCTCGGAATCAGCGTCATCGTGGCCTGGGTCAGGAGCCGGCGCGCTACTGCCGCAGCGTCAGGATCCTCGTGAGGACTTTCGGCTCTGCCCGCATGGCGGAAACGGCGTCAGACTGAGGGCATGTCCGAGGATCAGGGAACGGCGCAGTGGAATGTCGCCGAGTGGCACGGCAAGATGCTCGTGGACCGCAATGGCGAGAAGATCGGCAAGCTGCAGGACATCTACGTGGATGTCGAGAACGACGAGCCGCAGTTCGCCACGGTCAAAGAAGGTCTTATCGGGCGGCACCTCACGTTCGTGCCGCTCGGCGGAATTCAGATCGGGCCTGATGAGCTGCAGGTGGCAGTCACCAAGGAGCAGGTCCGGTCCGCGCCCGATATCGAGCTGCACGGCGAGGAACTGTCGCAGGCTGACGAGTCGGCTCTATATCACCACTTCGAGCTGAACTACACGCCGATCACCACGCAGAGCGGTCGTCGGCTAGCCCGGCGCTGAGGCGGGGACAGTCAGCTCGCTGTGTCTGGCCTGCCGGCCGCATCTGGCCTGCCCGCAGCGTCGGCCAGGCCAGCGTAGTCCGCAGGCAGCTGGCCCATGAGATGCCCGAAGTCCTCCTGGCCGAGTGTCTCGCGCAGCACGGTGAGCACGGCGCCAGTTCCGGCGCGAGTGTCGTCACCGGTCAGCCCCGTGCGCTCGCTCAGCTCGCTGATGAAAGTGGCGACATCGACCGGATGAGCGCCCTGACGCCGCCGCCGCTCCGCCGGCAGCTCGTCCGCGAGTGACTCGGGGAGGTCGCCTGCGAGGCGCCTGGCCTCACCTTCGCTGAGCTGACCAGCCAGGCCCGCCACCACCGCGCGGGTGATATCGGCGGATTCCTCAGTCGACAGCCAGGTTCGCTCCGCTACCGCCCGCAAGAGACGTTTCTCATCCACTGCCAAGGCTGCCCCCTTCATCGGCCTATCTGCCAGTGTCCTGCCCCGCCGGATCATTCCGCGTCCGGGGTCGCCTGAACGCCGCCGGCCTCGGGCTGGCTTGGCTGATTTCAGGCCACCCGGCGCCGGGGCTCGGCCATAATCGGGCCTGCCGATAAAGAAAAGCAAATGGCAGCGCGCAATTCCCGTTAACAAGAGCCATCGTCAGATGCCGCACGAGATGAGGGGGCAGACGCCATTATGAAAGCACCGGCCGCAATGGAGGAACTCGACCAGGAAGCTGGCATTAACGGCAGTACTGACGGTAATGGCAGTGCTGGCCGTAATGGCAGTGCTGGCCGTAATGGCAGTGCTGGCCGTAATGGCAGTGCTGGCCGTAATGGCAGTGCTGGCCGTAATGGCAGTGCTGGCCGTAATGGCAGTGCTGGCCGTAATGGCAGTGCTGGCCGTAATGGCAGTGCTGGCGATAATGACAGTGCTGGCGTGGGACGACGTGGATTTCTGTCTCTCGGCGGAGGCGGCCTGCTGGCCGGAGCCGGGATATTCAGCCGTCAGCACGCTCCGTCCGGGCTCGCGGAGCGGAGCGCGCTGGCAGAGTTGGCGGCCGGCTCGCTGCCGCGGATCGACCCGGCCGACCCGCGGTACCCCACCATGCGGATGGGTTTCAACCGGCGATGGGTGGGCTCTCCCGCCTACATCCAGATAGTTCAGAACGCGCGCCAGACCGTCCGGGCCGTGCAGGTTGCTCACGACGCCGGGCTGCGCATTACCGTGCGCGGCGGCGGCCATTGCTACGAGAACTTCTCGTCCGGGAACGACGGCGGCGTCATCATCGACATGAGCGGCATGCAGGCCGTGTCCATGGATGCGAGCGGCCAGGTCCGGGTCGAGGGCGGCGCCACGCTCTGGAATGTGTACGAGACCCTCTTCAGGGACTACAACCTCACTCTGCCCGGCGGGTCGTGCTACTCGGTCGGAGTGGGAGGGCACATCGTCGGCGGCGGCTACGGCCTGCTGTCCAGGCTGCAGGGCCTGGTCGTCGACTACCTGACCGGCGTGGACGTTGTCTGCGTCAGCCGGCACGGTCAGGCCCGCCTCGTGCGCGCCCGCAAGGGGGACCCCGAGACCGGGCGCCTGCTGTGGGCGCACACCGGAGGCGGCGGCGGCAACTTCGGAATCGTCACCGCCTACTACTTCTCCGACCTGCCGCATCCTCCCGAGCAGGTCCGGGTTGCCATCACGTCGTGGCCATGGAGCACTCTGACGGAAGCTGATTTCGCCACGCTGCTCCGCAACTACGGGCGCTTCATGGCCGCCAATAGCTCTCCGTCGAGTCCGTACGCCGGCCTGTTCGCGCTGCTGCACGCGAACCATCAGTCGGCCGGAAAGATCGCCCTGACCACGCAGGCGGCCGGGCCCGCCGCCAGCCTGCTCGAAACCTTCCTGGCCCGGATCAGCGAAGGGGTACCCGGCGGCTCAACGACGATCACCTCGCTTCCGTGGCTTCAGGCCACGCAGTGGCTGAACGGGTCAGGCAAGAATCAGCGCGGCAAGTACAAGTCCGCGTACATGAAGACAGGATTCCCCGAGCATCAGATCCGGGCCATCCATGCTGCGCTGACAGACCCGCACTACAGCAACCCGCAGGCGCTGCTGCAGATCGACTCGTACGGATGCCAGGTCAACGCGCGGGCGCCCGGAGCCACGGCCGTCGCACAGCGGTCATCAGTCATGAAGCTGCAGTACCAGACCTACTGGAGCGCACCGGAGGACGACGACGTCAACCTGCGCTGGATCAACGACTTCTATACCCGGGTGTACTCGGCCAGCGGCGGCGTTCCCGCGTCGAACCGCGTCACCGACGGCTGCTTCATCAACTACTGCGACGTTGACCTGCCGGCCAGCTGGCCGGCGCTCTACTACAAGGACGGCTATCCCGCCCTGCAGGCTGTGAAGGCCCGCTGGGACCCGCGCAATGTCTTCAACCACGCGCAGTCCATCGTGCCGGCCAGCCGCGACTAGCCTCCGTCTGTCGCCAAGCCGCTGTGTGCCGGTGTCGGCCTGGCGATCGGCCTCAGTATTCGCCCTTGATCACGAAGAAGGAGCCGCGGATCACGCCGGCCAGCTTTGACTTCTGGCGCGCAAACTTGAAGCGCGGTGCCAACTCCTCGGGAACGTCCATGCCCTCTGAGAGCTTGAACCCGACCGCGCGCTTCGCCCCTTCTTCGATGCCGTACATCACGTTGACTGACAGGCCGGACTCGTAGAACACGTAGGCCATCCGAAGACCGTCCACCTCGAAGGAAGTGACCTCGAGCGGACGGGCGGAGATGACGATGTCGCGCTCGCGGGAGAGGACGCGGTTCACCCAGTCGAGCGTCTCGGGCGCCTCGCCCGCCGGGCTGACAGTGAAGACGTGATCGTACTTGTTCTTGTAATAGCGCGCCTCGTTGGCGCGTAGCCCAGCGAGGGCGTCCGCGACCGGGGACGACTCCAGGCCGACGGTGGACACTTTCTCGAAGTTGACGACGTACGGCATGGGCCCTCCCGATGACGATCTATCAAGGCGACCGTAGTCGACGGGCCGCGCCCGCGCTCCTGCGGGCGGTCAGCGCGGCCAGATGTCGCGATCCGGGATAGATTGGCCTCAGCGCCGGGTCAGGCCAGCTGCCCGGCCGGCGGCGTGCTTCGTGCCCGCGTCACCCGGATGGACCCTGGCTTCCCCTGGTAACTGCCATGACGAAGACGAGACCCCGCGAGGCCGGGAACCTGCCTGGTGAGCTGACCAGCTTCGTCGGGCGGCGGCTCGCGGCCGACGAGGTGAAGCGCGCGCTGTCGGCGGCGCGGCTCGTGACGCTGACCGGCGTGGGCGGGGTAGGCAAGTCACGGCTGGCCGTGCATGTCGCGTACGAGCTACGACGGGCTTTCCCTGACGGTATCTGGCTGGTCGAGCTGGCTGCGGTGCATGATCCCGCGCTGGTGCCGCGAGCCGCCGCAGCGGCCCTGGGCCTGCTGGAAACTGCTGCCCGTGAGCCGGAGGCAAGCCTGGCTGACTACCTCGCCGGCTCCGCCGCGCTCATCGTCCTGGACAACTGCGAGCACGTCCTGGACGGCGCCGCCCGGCTCGTGAGCACCGTGTTGCCTGCCTCCTCCCGGCTGCGGGTACTGGCGACCAGCCGGGCACCGCTCGGTGTGGGCGCCGAGCGGGTCTGGATGGTGCCGCCGCTATCCGTGCCGGGCGGGCCGGGGACAGCCGCCGGCCAGCGGCCGGCCGGCGATGAGGCGCTCATGCTCTTCGAGGAGCGAGCCGCCGCGGTCGTGCCCGGGTTCCGGCTCGGTCCGCACAATCAGGACGCGGTGGTGCGGCTATGCCGTCGCCTGGACGGCGTTCCGCTGGCGATCGAGCTGGCCGCTGTCCGGCTGCGTGTGCTCTCGGCTGAGCAGATCCTTGACCGGCTGGAGGACCGCTTCCAGCTGCTCACGGGCGGGAAGCGGGACGGTCCGGCCCGGCACCAGACACTGCAGGCCGCCGTCGAGTGGAGCTTCGACCTGTGCTCGGAGCCCGAGCGCCAGCTCTGGGCCCGCTGCTCGGTGTTTGCCGGCGAATTCGATCTGGACGCTGCCGAGGCCGTATGCGCTGGGGACAGTCTGGATGCCCGGGACGTGCTGGCGGGAGTCGCGCAGCTGGTCGATCAGTCAGTGCTGGCACGCGAGACCGATGCGGGCGGCCGGGCCAGGTACCGGATGCTGGAAACCATCCGCCAGTTCGGCGCGGAGCGGCTGGCCAGCGCGGGTCAGACCGCAGCCTTGCGACGCCGCCATCGCGATTACTACCTGCTGCTGGCAGAGCAGGCGGACGCCGGCTCCTGCGGCCCGCATCAGGACCGGTGGGTCAGGCGGCTGCGGGCAGACCGGGCGAACCTCTGGGCGGCGCTTGACTACTGCATGACGACACCCGGGGAGGCTAGAACGGGGCTCCGGCTGGCCGCCGCTGCCTGGTTCTACTGGATCGGATGCGGCTTCATCCGGGACGGCCGTTACTGGCTCGGCCGGGCGCTCGCCGCCGACCCTGGTCGAAGCCCTGATCGGGCCAGGGCCCTGTGGACCGCTGGCTGGATCGCGTTCCTGCAGGGCGAGCCCGCCGCCAGCACGGCCCTGCTGGAGCAGGCCCGCGATCTCGCCGTAGACCTAGGCGACGGGAACGCACTGACCTACGCGACTCTCTTCCTCGGCAACACGGCCGTCTTCGGCACCAGCCCGGAGAAGGGGCTGGCGCTGCTGGACGAGGCCCGCGGGCGCCTGCGGCGCTCGGGTCAGTGGACAGCGCCCGGACTGATGGCGTTCACGGCTGGCGTCCAGGGGCAGAGCCTGCTCGGCCGGATGGACCAGGCCATCGCGCTGCGCGACGAGTGTCAGGCGATCAGCGATTCGCTGGGTGAGCGGTGGGCGTTGTCCTGGCTGAACTGGAATCTCGGCGTCGGCTGGTGGGCCGCCGGTGACCGGCGCAACGCGGAGGCGAGCGCACTCGAGGCGCTCCGCCTCAAGCGGGCCCTTGGTGATCAGCTCGGCATCCCGTTCTGCCTGGAGCTGCTCGCCTGGATTGCCGGATCGGATGGCGATCCGGAGCGGGCCGCCGTGCTGTTCGGCGCAGTCGAGCACCTGTGGCAGCGGATCGGCAGGCCGCTGGTGGCCGGGGAGCCGCTGGTCGCCTGGAGCGAGCAAGCCAAGACGCGAGTACTCGGCGACCTAGGCGGGCGGGCCAGCGAGGCGGCACGCCGGGAGGGTGCCCGGATGCGCGACGACGAGATCATCGCGTATGCACTCGGGGATCGCGAAGCTGCCCGGACGACGGCCACGGCCGCGACCAGGACCACAGCCAGCCCGCAGCTGACCAGGCGCGAGCAGCAGGTGGCTGGCCTGGTGGCGGCTGGCCTGTCCAACAAGGACATCGCTGCCCGCCTGGTCATCTCGCAGCGGACCGCCGAGGGTCATATTGAGCACATTCTGACCAAACTAGGATTCAGCTCCCGCGCTCAGATCGCAGCCTGGGTCGCCAGACGCGACGCCGGGCCGGGTACCGGACAGGTACCCAGATAGGTAGTTCTCCCGCCGCGCCTGAGGATCGCTGCGGCGAGGCTGACAGTAAGCGAAGTCAGCCAGAAGGAGAACGACAATGACCACCTCTCTGCCCACCAGCAGGCTGGGCTGGACAAGCATGCAGCTCACCCGCGTCGGCTTCGGAGCCTGGGCCACCGGCGGCGGAGGCTGGGCGCATTCGTGGGGCGACCAGGATGACGCCGAGTCCATCGCGGCCATCCGCTACGCCGTCGAGTCCGGGGTCAACTGGATCGACACCGCCGCCGTCTACGGGCTCGGGCACTCCGAGGAGGTTGTGGCAGCAGCCCTGGATGGCATTCCCGAGGCCGACCGGCCCTATGTCTTTACCAAGGGCGGTCTGGTCTGGGATCCGGCCGATCGCACCGCGGAGCCGCGCCGGGCCGGCGACCCGGCAAGTCTCAGAGCCGAGGTCGAGTCCTCGCTGCGCCGTCTGCGGGTCGAGCGTATTGACCTGTACCAGATGCACTGGCCCGCGCGGGACGGGACACCGCTGGAGGAGTACTGGCAGACTTTCCTCGACCTGAAGCGCGAGGGCAAGATCAGGGCCGCCGGGCTGTCCAATCACGACATCTGCCAGCTGTCGGCGGCCGAGGAGATCGGGCATGTGGATGCCGTTCAGCCGCCGTTCAGCCTGATCCACCGCACCGCCGCGGACGATGTCCTGCTGTGGGCGCATGAGCACGAGGCTGGGGTCATCGTCTACAGCCCGATGGCGTCGGGTCTGCTGACTGGCGCCTTCAGCGCCGAGCGCGCAGCCGATCTCGATCCCGGCGACTGGCGGGCGAGCCATCCCGACTTCCGCGAGCCCGCCCTGTCCGCCAGCCTGGCCCTGGCCGAGGACCTGCTCCCGATTGCCGAGCGCCACGGCGTGACGACAGCCGCGGTCTCCGTGGCCTGGACGCTCTCCTTTCCCGGCGTGACCGGCGCCATCGTGGGTGCCCGGCAGTCCGGGCAGGTCGAGGGCTGGCTGCCCGCCGCCACGCTGGAGCTCAAGGAGGATGACCTGGCTGACATCGCCGCCGCCATCCGCGCCACCCGGGCCGGAGAGGGACCGGCATCGCCCCCTGGTGAAAGGGTGTAAGGCAGATGCAGATCAGCGAATCCGAGCTCACGGAGGTTCAGGTGACTGAGACGCAGAGTCAGCGTGACAACCCGATCGCGCTGCTGGGGGCCGGCATTATGGGCGCGGCCATGGCCCGGAACCTTCTCCGGGCAGGCCTGCGCACGACCGTGTGGGACCGCTCGCCAGCGGCGACCGCCCCGCTGTCCGACGCGGGCGCCCGCGTCGCGGCCTCGCCGCAGGAGGCGATCCGCGACGCCGGGCTGGTGATCACAATGCTGCCGACCGGCGCGATCGCCGAGTCGGTGATCTTCGGGGACGACACGCCTGAGGCGTTCGCCGACGGCGCGGTCTGGGCCCAGATGGGCACGGTCGGCCTGGCCGCGACGACCGAGATCACCGGCCGGCTCGGCCAGCTCCGGCCTGACGTGCTGTTCGTGGACGCGCCGGTGTCGGGCAGCAAGGCTCCAGCCGAGGCCGGGGAGCTGCTGATCCTGGCCTCCGGTCCGCGCGCGGCGGAGTCCGTCGTGACCCCGGCGTTCGCCGCGATCGGGCGCAAGACCGTCTGGCTGGGCGAGGCCGGCCAGGGCAGCCGGATGAAGCTCATCGTCAACGCTTACATGTCCACCCTGATTGAGGGCGTCGCCGAGGCTCTCGAGCTCGCCCGGCAGCTCGGCATCGAGGCTGCCGACCTGGCCGACGCGATCGAGGGCGGTCCGCTGGACGCGCCCATCGCGGACGCCAAGCTGCACAAGATGGCGCTCGGCGATTTCGCGCCCGAGTTCCCGCTGGAATGGGCGCTCAAGGACGTCGACCTTGCCGTGGCGGCTGCCAGCAAGGGGTCGCTGCCCCTCCTGGCGGCTCTGTCCCGCCAGTGGCGCGCAGCCGTTGACGCCGGCCACGGCCGGCAGGACGTCAGTGCCGCGCGGCTCGCGCTCGGCGGCAGCCGGTAAGCCGCAGGCCGTCGACCGCACGGCGGGCGCTATCGCCAGAACATACGCTCCACCCGGCGCGGGCGGCGTCAGCGCGGGCCGGCCTTGCCGCGATGCCTGAGGACGCCGGCGGCGAGGCCCCCGGCCAGCAGCGCTGCGACGACCGCGCCGAACACGATCAGCCCGGTGCTGGACGGACGTACCGGGACCAGGCTGTACCGGGACGTTGCCATCGTGCCATCCGAGGTCAGGGCCACACCGAAGGTGAGCGCGCTCGCGCCGGCCGGTACAGCGGGCGGCGTCCAGCGCACCCGGGTCCAGTGTGCTGAGGCAGGCATGGACGGGCTCGTCACCCAGAATTTCCAGGTGCCGGCCGCAGTCCGGTAATAGAGGTTGAAAACCACCGGCTTGGTCGACTTGTACCACGCCCCCACCGTGTAGCTGCTTCCAGCCGAGACTTCCGGCGCGCATTCGCCCAGGTCCAGCACGGGCAGGAGCTGCGCAGTGCCGAAAACCCGGTGCGTTACCGTAATCAGCTCAGCTCCGGCCCCGCCCGGCCCGCCGCGACGGCGATAGCGGAAGGTCGCGTGGTTATTGCCGTAACGAGCGGTCTGGAAGCAGGCCGGGACGCCTCCGGCGACTACGGTAAGGCGGGAGTTGACCACGCCCGGCGGCGGGATCCGCCGCGGCCGGGGACCGCCGACAGCCGGGCGGACCGGACCGCCGATCACCTGGCGTACAGTACGCACGCTGACCCCGTGGCCGGCCTGCCGCGCCAGCCAGCTCAGCACGCTGGTCAGCTCGGGCACGGTGACCCCCAGCGCGCAGGTGTGCGCGCAGACGTCGTGGATGGTGAAGATAATCCAGCCGCCGCCATGGCGCTGAGCGCCGGTGACAATCTTCTCGAATGTGGCCGGCGTCCAGGTCGTGCCGACCGACGCGACCTCGATCGGGGTGCGCAGCACATACGGATTCCGGGGCGGGATGGTCTCGGCCCGGGGGCAGTGCAGGCACAGCCCGGCACCGCGCAGCTGCCCGGTACCTAGTCCTGAGTTGTAGCCGCAGCGCCGCGTGAGCACCTGAAGAGTGTGGTTGATCAGCGCGAACGGATACGCGAAGTCGGTGATACGAAAGCCCCAGCGGGTCAGGTTGACCCGGTCGTCACAGATCTCCCGCTGGGCTTCCGCGACGGGCAGGCCGGTCAGCGGGATGTGCTCGACAGACAGGCCGCCTATCTCGTTGTGGTCCGCCGCGATCTGGCGCACCTCGCTCAGCGTCAGGTACGGGAAGCGCGTGCAGCCGGGGCTGACCGAAGGCTGGCAGACCAGGCCGGAGGGCACGTAGAAGGTGGCGTGCATGTGGTAGCGCCGGAAGACCGGCAGCGCGCCCATCTGATCCGCGAGCCCGCCACCCCAGGTGAACGTCACCACGGTCGGGGCCTGCGCTGCCCGAGCGCCCGCGGTGGCCTGCGTGGCCGGAGCGGCCGCGCGGGCCGCGCCCGGAGCGAGCACGACAGCAGCGACCGCTCCGATCGCCGCCAGAGCACGCACCTCGTGCGGCCGGCTGACGCGAAGCGCTGCCCTAAGCCGGCCCGCGAGCCGGAGCCGCCGGTCAGGTGATGCTGGAAAGCGGCGGTGCCTGATCCAGCTCACCGCACGAGCATTGCACAGCGGCCCGCCCGGCTCCGGGACCCCCGGCGCCGGCCGGCCGGGGTGATTCAGCCTGCGGCGCACCGGTCTGACCGTGTACAGCGTAACTGCAGGTCAGTACGGGTGCACGTACGGAAGATTCGTGACAAGTACATCGGCCACTGGCGCGCCAGGGCCGGGAGCGCGGGTCCTGGCGATCTTGCTCCAGCCCCAGTTCTGGAGGGCGGTCTGCGCGGCGCTCGCCGCCGGGCTCACGATCAGCGTCGCTCGCTCCTCGGGCCGGTTCCGCAGCAGCAGGTCGTGCAGCGTCCGGCCGATGCCCTGCCGCCGCCACGACGCGCGCACCAGCAGCTCGACGAGCGCAAATGTACGGCCAGGATGCTCGGCGATGACATCGTCGGGCACCGGCGTCGTTAGCTCGCGCCACCAGGATGTCGACGGCCGCAGCGGCATCCCGGCGGCGTAGCCGACCAGATAGCCGCCGTGCCGCGCCTCGGCCAGCGCGAAGCCGGGCTGGCGGCTCTGCACCCGGAACCTCCCGGCGAACACGCCCGGATCGTCGTCCGTGCCATCCGCCCGGCGCCGGGCCGTCCCGGCGTACACCGCGGCGTGCAGCTCCTGCAGCTCGGCCGTCTGCGCGGCAGCCTGCCTGCCGTCGATCAGCCGGAACGTCAGCTCGGGCGCAGCCACAGCCGCCCTCTTAGCCGGGTTCGGAGGCTCGCTGCAGCGCGTCGAGGAAGGACGTTGCCCAGCGGTTCACGTCGAACTCGCGCACCCGGCGCCGCATCGCGCGCATCCGCCGCCTGGCCTCAGCCCGGTCGATGGTAGCCGCGCGCACAATGGTGTCCTTCATGCCCTCGATGTCGTGCGGATTGACCAGGAACGCCCCGCTGAGCTCGTCGGCGGCGCCGGTGAACTCGCTGAGCACGAGTGCTCCGGTGTCGTCGGCGCGGCAGGCCACGTACTCCTTCGCCACCAGGTTCATGCCATCCCGGAGCGAGGTCACGAGCATGACGTCGGCGGCGAGGTACATCGCGGCCATCTCGTCGGCCGGGTAGGTCTGGTGCAGATAGTGAACGGGCGGGTTGCCCAGCTCGGCATGCTCTCCGTTGATGCGGCCGACCGCGACCTCGACCTCGTCGCGCAGCTGCCGGTACTGCTCGACCCGCTCCCGGCTGGGGCTGGCGACCAGCACCAGGGCCGTGTTCAGGGATCCGAAGCGACCCTCGTCCAGCAGCTCGCCGTACGCCGTCAGCCGGTGGGAGATGCCCTTGGTGTAGTCCAGCCGGTCGATCCCGAGCAGGACAACGTCTGGCTCCCCGAGCGCCTGCCTGAAGCCGCTCGCCCGGTCCCTCACCTCCGGCCGGCTCGCGATCTCCGCGTACCCGGCTGAGTCAATGGAAATCGGGAATGTCGCGGTCCGCACCTGGCGGCTGGCCTGCACGCTCTCCGCTGCCCGCGGCACTCGCACGAGTGACCCGCTGGTCACCAGCCCTGCAGCCCGGCGGCAGGCGCGCCGGAAGTTGGTCGCGTCGGCGTCCCGCTGGAACCCGATCAGATCGGCGCCGAGCAGGCCGTCGACGATCTGCCGCCGCCAGGGCAGCTGCGCGAAGATCTCGTAGCCGGGGAACGGGATATGCAGGAAGAAGCCGATGCGCAGGTCGCTGCGCTGCTCCCGCAGCATCTGCGGGACAAGCTGCAGCTGATAGTCATTTACCCACACGGTCGCGCCGGGGGCCGCCTGCTCGGCCGCTGCCCGCGCGAAGCGCCGGTTGACCTGGACGTAGGCATCCCACCATGGCCGCCGGAACTCCGGCGGGGCGATCACATCGTGATAGAGCGGCCAGAGCGTGCCGTTGCAGAAGCCCTCGTAGTAGTCGCTGACCTCATCGGCTGACAGCCCGACTCCGACCAGGCGCAGCCCGGCTGCATCGAACGGGCCGGGTGCGTCACCCGCCGCGCCCGGCCAGCCCACCCAGGCGCCGCTGGCCTTGCGCATGACGGGCTCGAGCGCGCTGACCAGTCCGCCCGGGCTTGGCCGCCACTGCGTACTGCCGTCCGGGGTTTCTACCTGATCGACCGGCAGCCGGCAGGCGACCACGACGAAGTCGTAGTCGCCAGAGCCCCACGCGGTCTCCCCGGCATCGTTCACCAGGCGAACAATAGCCTGCCCGGCCTGCGGCCCGGCGGCGGGCTTGCTGATCACCGGCCGGCACCGGGCGCCGCCGGGGCGGTCAGCGCCGCCGCGGCGGTCAGCGCCTCGAGAGCCGAACTCTGCCTGCTCGCGTCCGCCGTGTCGAACGGACCGGTCCAGCGCACGCCGAACTGGTTCTGCGCGTTTCTGCTGTTAGTCCAGATGGACTGGGCGTTGCGCAGGATGAAGTCCCGATATTCCGGGCGCGGGCAGTGCAGGGAGAAGTCGTAGAGGTTGCGGACGAAGATGCCCTTGAACTGGCTGCCATCGCCGCTCCGCCGGTCCTGCGCCATCTGGACCTCACCTGGCTCGACGAGAACCCCGGGCGCCGGGCCGGACGCAGGGCTTGTCAGCTCCCGCAGCGCGGCGCCGGCGATGGCCTCGCCCTGCCGGAGGAAGTCCTCCCGGCCGGTGATCTGGTACAGGTCGGCCAGGCCCCCCAGGATCACGCCCTGGTTGTAGGTGTAGGCCGGCTTGCCGTTGTTCCGGCAGTCCGCTGTGAGCCCGTCGTTGACAAGGCCTTTCTGGCCGATTATGCCGCTCGCGCTGAACCAGTCCCATTCCCGCAGCGCCCAGTCCAGATAGGTGTCGCCGTCCGGCGCCCGCAGGTGCAGCCGGGCCGCGACGGCGAGGAACAGCTCGTTGGTGATCGCGTTTTTGTAGGCCCGGTCCTCGTTCCACCACAGGCCTCCGCCGCACGTATCGTCCCAGGCGGTGATCACGTTCCCGAAGATGCGCCCGGCTGCGCGCAGGTACCGGTCCTCGCCGGTCAGGTCGTAGGCCCTCAGCCAGGCGAGCGCCCACCAGCCGTTGTCGTCGAAGAAGCGGTTGAGAAAGTGGCGGTGCTGCCGGCCGGCCGCCCGGAACGTCCGGTCGATCACGCGGACGTAGGCCTGATCCCCCGTCCGCCCGGTGTAGTCGATGACCGCCGTCAGGGCGTTGGCCGCGTTCCACCATCCGGTCGTCCGCCATAGCCCAGACCACCGGCCGTACCAGCGATGCAGCGCCGCGGCCGCCGCGGCCGCGCGGGCGCTGTAATCGGGCTGCTTCGGGTCACTCACCGTGCTCCTCACGTGTGCCTACGGCAGATGGATTACCCGCGCGGGCGCGGGTCAAGACACCGGTCGCGCAGCTGAAGCCGGCGGGCCGCCGCGATTATGCGCCCGGCTGGCCGGGACCTAGGCTGGGCGCTCGTGGCGGCTGATGAGGACTGGCGGCGGTGGGTGGTCTACCAGATCTACCCGCGCAGCTTCGCCGACGCGAACGGTGACGGCATCGGGGATCTGCGCGGAGCCATCGGGCATCTCGACTACCTGCAGCGCCTCGGAATCGACATGGTGTGGCTGTCGCCGGTGTACCGGTCGCCGATGGACGACAACGGTTACGACATCAGCGACTACCGGGACGTCGATCCGGTGTTCGGCACGCTTGCTGACCTCGATGAGCTGACCGAGGGCCTGCACCGGCGGGGCATGAAGCTGATGATGGATCTCGTCGTGAACCACACTTCCGACGAGCATCCCTGGTTCGCGGAGTCGCGCTCCAGCCGCGACAGCCCCCGGCGCGACTGGTACTGGTGGCGCGATCCCCGGCCGGGCTACCGGGGCGGCGAGCCTGGCGCCGAGCCGACCAACTGGGAGTCACACTTCTCGGGCCCGGTCTGGGAGTGGGACGAGGCAACCGGCCAGTACTACCTCCACGTGTTCTCCCGCAAGCAGCCGGACCTCAACTGGGAGAATCCGGCGGTGCGCAGGGAGATCTACGCGATGATGCGCTGGTGGCTTGATCGCGGCGTTGACGGGTTCCGGATGGACGTGATCAACATGATCAGCAAAGACCCGTCCCTGCCCGACACCGCGCCGCGGCCTGGCTCGCCGTACGGGCCCGGCGATCAGTTCTTCACCTGCGGGCCGCGCAACCATGAGTTCCTCCGCGAGATGCACCGGGAGGTATTCGAAGGCCGGGCGGCGCACGTCCTCACGGTCGGGGAGATGCCGGGTGTCACCGTCGCCGAGGCCGTCCGCTTCTCCGATCCGGCGAGCCGGGAACTCGACATGGTGTTCCAGTTCGAGCATGTCTCGCTCGATTTCGGTGACCATCGCTACGACCGGCGCCAGCTCGATCTCCCGGCGCTGAAGGCGGCCATGGCCGCCTGGCAGACCGGGCTCGCCGGCCGCGGCTGGAACTCCCTGTACTGGGGCAACCACGACCAGCCCCGCGCCGTGTCGCGCTTCGGCGACGACGGCGAGCACCGGGTCGCGTCGGCAAAAACCCTGGCCACCGTGCTGCACCTGCACCGCGGCACGCCGTATGTCTATCAGGGCGATGAGCTAGGGATGGCTAACGCGCCCTTCAGCGCCATCACTGACTTCCGCGACATTCAGGCGCTCAGGTTCCACGCCGAGGCCGCTTCCCGCGGCGGCGCCGACCTGGACGCGCTGGTAGCAGCCATGGGCGCGATGAGCCGCGACCAGGGCCGCACGCCGATGCAGTGGGACTCCTCGCCCCAGGCTGGCTTCACGGCCGGCACCCCGTGGATCGGGGTGAATCCCGACCACAGTGAAGTGAACGCCGCCGCGCAGGGCGGCGACCCGGACTCAGTACTCGCCCACTACCGCCGCCTCATCGACCTGCGCCACGACGACCCGGTCGTGACCGACGGCGATTTCGAGCTGCTGCTGCCCGGCCATCCGGCTATCTGGGCATTCGTTCGCCGAACGCCGGCCGCCGAGCTGCTGGCCGCCGCTAACTTCACGCCGGACCCGGTCACTGCCGACCTCGGCCTGCCCGGCAACTGGGACGGCGCAGCGCCCGTGGTCGCCAGCCTGCCCCGGCCCCCGGCGGCGCCCGCCGGAGCGGGCCACGCAGTCACGCTGCGCCCGTGGGAGTCGGTCGTCTGGCGCCGCTTCGTACCGCCGGGCCGGCCGTGATGCCCGCCCTGCTGATGCCCGGAGGTCATGATGCCCGCTGACTATGACCAGCTCCGGGCGGAGAACATCGCCCGGTACGGCTGGGACACTGCCGTACTTGAGCTGCTCGGCCAGCTCTACAGCGAGCGGACGCACTTCATCTTCGAGCTGATCCAGAACGCTGAGGACGCCGGCGCGACCGAGCTGACATTTGCCCTGTTCGACGACCGGCTTGAGGTCAGGCACGACGGGCGCGACTTCACGGTGGCGGATGTCCGCGCTATCTGCGGCGTCGGGCAGGGCTCCAAGGCCGATGACCTGACCCAGATCGGCGCGTTCGGGATCGGCTTCAAGGCGGTGTACGCCTACACCGATAGCCCGAGCATCCACAGCGGTCCCGAGAACTTCAGGATCGAGAAGTACGTCCGGCCGTGCTCGGCGGATCCGCCCGGCGCGGCCGCGCCGGGGACCCGGTTCGTGCTGCCCTTCGACCGGCCCGACGTTCCTGCCGCTGTCGCCGTCGGCGAGATCTCCGCCGCCCTCGGCAGCCTCGGCGTCGAGACGCTGCTGTTCCTGCGCAGCATCGGTCGGATCCGCTGCCGCGGGCTGCTGTCAGCGGACGTCCTGCTGACACGTACGTCCGCGGCGCGCGCCCGGTCCGGCCGCCAGGTCTCGCTGTCGGCCGGCCAGCCGCTCGGCCGCGGCGACGAGGAGTGGCTCGTCTGGGAACGACCGCTTGACGCGCTCGGTCATCCGGGTCAGCGAGTCGAGATTGCCTTCCTGACGCGCGCCCGGGTTGACGCCCGCGAGCTGGTCAGGCGCGAGGCCGCGCCGCTCGTCGTGTTCTTCCCGACGCAGAAGGAGACCTTCCTCGGATTCGTCGTCCAGGGTCCGTACCGGACGACGCCCGCCAGGGACAACGTTCCCGAGCAGGACGAGTGGAACCAGGCCCTGGTCCGCGAGACGGCGGACCTGCTCACCGACGTGCTGGCCGATCTGCGGGACGACGGCCTCCTGACCGTCGAGGTCCTGCAGGCGCTGCCGCTTGACCCTGCCCGGTTCGGGCCGCAGACCATGTTCCGCGCCCTGTTCGAGACCGTTCGCGCCGCGCTGCGCGAGGATGAGCTGATCCCCGCTGCTGATGGCAGCTACCGGTCCGCAGGACAGCTGAAGCTCGCCAGCGGGAGCGGGCTTCGTGAGCTGCTGCCGCCCGATCTGCTCGCTGACCTCTACGGCGAGGACGGCGCGATCGCCTTCGCCTCCGACACGATCTCGGAGCTCGGCACACCGCTGCTGTGGCATTACCTGCGCCAGGAGGCGGGCCTGGCCGAGGTGACGCCGGAGGCTGTCGCGGACCGCCTCACCGCCGGGTTTCTCGCCGCCAGGTCCGACCGGTGGATCGCCGGCTTTTACTGGTTCCTGTACCAGCACCCTGCGCTGTGGCAGGAGGCAAGGCAGCCTGGCGACGAGGCCGGGCCGGCTCTCTCCAAGCCGATCATCCGGCTGGACGACGGCAGGCAGGTAGCGCCGCACGATGCGCGCGGCAGGCCGGCCGCCTATCTCCCTGGTCCCGCCGGCAGCGGGCTGTCAACCGTCCGGCGGAGCATCGCGGCCGACCCCGGCGCCCGGCAGTTCCTGACCGCGCTCGGCTTCGGTGAGCCAGATGTCGTCGCCGAGGTACTGGACGGCGTGCTGCCCCGGTACGCGGAGGCAGATGTCGGGAGCCTGGACCCGGCCCAGCACGAGGCCGACATCGAGCTGATCGCCCGCGCACTAGACGGGGCGTCTGCGGCAGGCCGCGAGCATCTGCTCGAGGCGCTGCGGGAGACCGCCTTCCTGATCGGCGAGAACGCCGCGACCGGCGAGCAGCAGCTGATGCGGCCGGGCGAGCTGTACCAGCGGACGAAACCCATCGAGGCGTATCTCGACGGCAATCGCGACGCCTGGCTCGCAGCCGACGGCTACGGCCCGTGGCTGACTCAGCTCCGCGGCATGGGCGTCCGGGACACGGTGCGGGTGGACGCGCGCGTGGCCGACGAACTCGGCTACGTGCACATCGCCGATGATTTCGCTCACCACGAGCGGGGAGTCGCGGGCTTCGATCCGGCGGCGACGGCCGAGGGGCTGGAGTACGCACTCAGGAACCCGAATCATGCTCGCTCGGAATTCGTCTGGAACGCGCTGCTCATTCCAGCCCGGCATCTGATCGCCGGGGACGTCGAGCAGTCGCACCGGATGGAGTTTGCCGACGCCAGCCGCGAGCATCTGCTCTCGCCCATCGGCGCGGTGGCCACGGACGCGGCCTGGCTTCCGGCTCCGGACGGGACATTCCGCCGTCCCGCTGATCTCGACATGGCCGATCTGCCGCCGTCCTACCAGCGGGACGAAGGGCTGGCCAGCGCGCTCGCGATGAGCCAGCCCGCACTCGAGGAGGCCAGCCGCCAGCTCGGGCTTCCGGCTGACTTCCTGCGCAGGCTGAGCAGGCATCCCGACCTCGTTGCCTCGATTGAGCAGGAACTGCGCGCACGGGACGACCGCGCCTGAGTGGCCAGGGACGGTGCTGGCAAGGAACCGTGCTGGCCAGCAAACCGGGCTAGCTGGCCAGCGGCTCGAGCGGCTCGAGCCGGGGAGCCGCGCGCCGCGACAGTGCCAGCGCGATGCCAGGCGGGAGGGGCACGGTCGAGCCCTGGAAACCGCGGAACGGGCGGAACGAGCCCAGCTCAGCGTCGGCGAGCAGCTCCACTCGCAGCAGCGCCGGATCGATGCGGTCATCGAACTGAATGCCTGTCCGCCACCGGCCGAACGCTGAGCTGCCGTCGTGCCACTCCGGATCCTCGAAGGTGGGAACTGTGATCGTCGCGCGGTAGTAGATGCCAGGGTCGTCCCGGCCCACGACCTGGAGCCAGACCCGATCCCCCGCAGCCGTCCGGTCCCGGTAGCGCGGCGTGCTCCACCACTGCTGCCGGGACGCGGCTATCGCGGCATCGAGGTCGTGCCGCCTGCGGTTGCCCTGAAAGATCCAGTCGGTCATTCCGGTCGTCAGGCTAGCCGCTTTTAGTCGCCGGAGTGCGGGAGGATTTCCTGCACCTTCGTCAGCACGCCTTCCCTGATCACGCCCCACCGGTCCTGATCGCCCTCGAGGATGGCCCGTCCGGTGTCCTTCATCTGCTCGAGCGTGGCGTGCGGCGGGATGGGCGGCACGTTCGGGTCGCAGCGGACGTCCAGCAGCACCGGGTGGTCAGCGGCCAGCGCCCGGTCCCAGGCCGGGCCGATGTCATCGGGCTTGTCGACCGCGATTCCCTCCAGGCCGAGACTGCTGGCGAACGCCGCGTAGTCCACGCTCGGCAGTGTCTGCGATTCCGCGAACTTCGGCGCGCCCTCCATGGCCCGCATCTCCCAGGTCACCTGGTTGAGGTCGTCGTTGTGCAGGACGGCGATGACCAGCCGCGGATCGGACCATTCCTGCCAGTAGTGCTTGATCGTGATCAGCTCGGCCAGGCCGTTCATCTGCATGGCGCCGTCCCCGGCGAACACGATCACCGGCCGGTCAGGGTTGCCGAACTTCGCCCCGATGCCGTACGGCACCCCCGGCCCCATCGTGGCCAGGTTGCCGGACAGCGAGCCGCGGATATCGCCGTGGAAGCGCAGGTGCCGTGCATACCAGTTCGCTGACGAGCCCGAGTCCGCGGTGACGATCGCGTCGGCAGGCAGCCGGGACGACAGCTCGTGGAACAGCCGCATCGGGTTGATCGGATCGGCCTCGACCATGGCCTCGGCGTCCATCACCTCCCACCAGCGGGCCACGTTCTTCTCGATCTCCTCGCGCCAGGACCGGTCCAGCTTGCGCTGCAGCAGCGGGATCAGCGCGCGCAGCGTCGCGGCGGCGTCGCCGACGAGATTGACCTCGTACGGGTAGCGCATGCCGATGTACTTGCCGTCGATGTCGATCTGGACCGCGCGGGCCTGGTCGAACTCCGGCAGGAACTGGGTGTAGGGGAAGCTCGAGCCCACGGTCAGCAGCGTGTCGCAGCCCATCATCATCTCGTAGCTCGGCCGGGTGCCGAGCAGGCCGATCGAGCCGGTGACGTACGGCAGGTCGTCGCCGAGCACGTCCTTCCCGAGCAGCGGCTTCGCGACGCCGGCCCCGAGCAGGTCGGCGACCTGCTGAAGTTCCGCGCGAGCGCCGCGCGCGCCCGAGCCCGCGAGGATGGCGACTTTCTGGCCGGCGTTGAGCACCTCGGCGGCGCGGGCGATCGCCGGGTCCCCGGGGATCGCGGTGGGCCAGTCGGTGCCGATGCTGGACGGGACCATCTTGAACGCGTGCGTCGGTGCCGAGTACTCGAGCTCCTGCACATCGGACGGAATGATGATCGCGGTCGGCGCCCGCTCGGCGAGAGCGACGCGGATGGCCCGGTCCAGCACGCCCGGCAGCTGCTCGGGCACGGTGACCATCTGCACGTACTCGCTGGCGACGTCCTTGAACAGGCTGAGAAGGTCCACTTCCTGCTGGTAGGACCCGCCCATCGCGGACCGGCTGGTCTGGCCGACGATCGCGACGACCGGAACGTGGTCGAGCTTGGCGTCGTATAGGCCGTTCAGCAGGTGCACGGCGCCCGGACCGGAGGTGGCCATGCAGACACCGAAGCCGCCGGTGAACTTCGCGTAGCCCACGGCCTCGAAAGCGCTCATCTCCTCGTGCCGGGCCTGGATGAACTTCGGGTTGTTCCCGGCCCGCCCCCAGGCGGCGAGAATGCCGTTGATGCCGTCGCCGGGGAAGCCGAACACCTTGTCGACTCCCCAGTCGCGGAGCCGGCCAAGCAGGTAGTCGGCGACAGTGGTGGTGGCCATGAGCACATTCCTCCTCAAGATGACGGGAACGGGCTGTCCCGCCCCGCCGTACTTCGTCAGTGCGCGGCGGCACCGCTGCGCTGGCCGGCCATCAGCCGGTCAGCGGTCCGCGCGGCCACCGCCATGATCGTGAGCGCCGGGTTGGCGCTTCCCTGCGTCGGCAGCGCGCTGCCGTCGGTGATGTAGAGGTTGGGCACCGCGAAACTGCGGCAGTCGGCGTTCACGACACCGTGCTGCTCGTCGGCAGCCATGCGGGCACCGCCGACCAGGTGGGCGTAGCGGTTGATGGTGATGACCTCGTCAGCTCCCGCCGCGTGCAGCAGGTCCTCCATCACCGACTGCGCGGCTTTCATGAGGGCCTTGTCGTTGTCGCACTGGCTGTAGGAGAAGTGCGCCACCGGCAGGCCGTACCGGTCCTTCTCCGCGGCCAGCGTGACCCGGTTGTCCGGCAGGGCCAGGAACTCGCACAGCGCGCCCAGGCACGACCAGTGCACGTAGTCGCTCATGTAATCGCGCAGCGCCGTGCCCCAGTGCCCCTGGGCCGCCACGTGCTCCGCCCAGGTGATGGGCAGCGGCGACACGGTCTGGATCGCGAACCCGCGCTTGTAGTCCTGAGCCGGATCGGTCTCGTAGAACTCCTCCGAGCTGACCTCCGGCGGCGGCGACTTGTACATCCTGATCTCGGCGTCAAAGCGGCCCGCGGTCTGCGGCGCGCCCTGCACCATCAGGTACCGGCCCACCTGGTCGAAGTCGTTGCACAGGCCGTCAGGGAACCGCTTCGACGCTGAGTTCAGCAGCAGCCGCGGTGTCTCGATCGAGTACCCGGCGATCGCCACCATCCGGGCCCGCTGGAAGCGCGGCACGCCGGCCCTGACGTAATGTACGCCGGTCGCGGCGCCGGTGCGCTCGTCCACCTCGACGCCGGTAACCATGCAGTTGGCGCGGACCTCGGCACCGTGCGCCAGCGCATCCGGGATGTGCGTGATGAGCGGCGAGGCTTTCGCGTTGACCTTGCAGCCCTGCAGGCAGAAGCCCCGGTAGATGCAGTGCGGCCGGTTGCCGAACCGGCCGTTGACGATAGCGACCGGACCGACTTTCGCCTCGACCCCGAGCGCCCTGGCGCCGCGCAGGAAAATCTCCCCGTTCCCGCCCACGGGGTGGGGCCGGTACGGGTAGGAGTGCGGGTCGCCCCAGGGCCACTGCTCCCCCGCAACCGGCAGTTCCTCCTCGATGGCCTCGTAGTACGGGCGCAGGTCTGAGTAGCTCAGCGGCCAGTCAGCCCCGACACCGTCGCGGGTCAGGGTCTCGAAATCGCTCGGGTGGAAGCGCGGGGTGTAGCCGGCGTAGTGCACCATCGAGCCGCCCACGCCCCGGCCGGAGTTATTCGAGCCCAGCGGGATCGGGTCGGCGCCGGCGATGACACGCGGATCGGTCCAGTACAGGTGATGCGAGGCTGCCTCGTCGCTGACCCAGTCGGCGTCCGGATCCCAGAACGGGCCCGCGTCCAGCCCGACCACGCCCCAGCCCGCCCGGGCCAGTCGCTGCAGCATCGTGGAGCCGCCGGCGCCGCAGCCGACAACCACCAGGTCAACCTCGTCGGCGTCAGCGAACTGGCGCATGTCCGAGCGCAGCCGGTGGTTGGTGCGCGTCCCGTCGTTCGGCAGCAGCCAGGCGGACTCGTTGCGATCACGCACGCTGCCCATCAGGCACCTCCCTCATGAGGCACCGTCCGCGCGGACGGGATCGTCGGCGGGCCTGCGGTCGGCAACCTCGAACGGCTCGCGCTTGCCGACGCCCGCGTTCTTGTACCCGCGCGGGTAGGCCGGGCCGGGAAAGCCGATCTCGTTCCAGGCCTCGGGGTGCGCGTAGAACGCCGTGCAGGCGTAGCGGGTCCACAGGCTCCAGACGTGCCCGGCGTTCAGCCCGTGCCAGTCGTCCGATCCCAGGTCCTGGACGGCCTGCACGAGCTTGGCCTGGTCGTCCGCAGAGCTGGCGGCAAATCCGCGGTCATACCGGGACAGCGCGTCCGCGTCGAGCGCGGCGAGTGAGAGCCGCCAGGACGTGCCGTCCTCCGGCATGTCCTCGTAGTGCCAGCCATCGGTCTCCTTCTCCGCCAGCCGCGCGTCGATCTCGTTGACGACCGGGAGCCTGGAGGCGTCGCTCTGGCCGAGCAGCAGGTCGCAGAGCGCGGTGGCGATCGCCTCCTCCGCCGGAGAGAAGAATCGGATGTCCGGCGGCATGCCTAGGCGCGCCAGGACGACCCCCGCTGTGACGGCATCCCAGCGGGCGGCCTGGGCCGCCGAGTCGAACCCGGGGAACCGGCTGGCGCCTGCGGTCCGGCCGGCGCCGGTCACTTCTCCCGCCGCAAGATGGCCGCGAGCAGTCCCATCCCGCCCACCATGGTCACCAGTAGCGGTGCCAGCAGGGGCGGTCCCATTTCCATGTTGTAGCGCGCGTTCGACCAGCCGCCTGGTTTCTGCGCGATCCCGCGCGCATGCAGGTACGTGCCCTGCAGGCCGTTGACCACGATCGCCGCTGACGCGACCGGCAGCGCCGTCTTGGCCAGCCGGCGGCTGAAGAATCCGGCTACGCCCGCCGTCGCGCCGACCGGCCCGAGCACGATCGGCACCCACATCATCTTGTTGCCGAAGCTGGCGCTGTCGTGCTCGAAGTAAATCTCCGCCGCAGTCACCAGGGCCCCGGCCGCGGTCAGGGCCGACAGGCTCCGCTCGAAGCGGCCGGTCTCCACGTTGCGGACCATCCGGTCAATGCCGTGGACCGCCGTGTCCGTCGCGCTGCCCCTAGTCGACACCAGAACTCCCCTTCGTCGTGATAGCCCTGCAGCAGGCACAACTGCGGCTGCCCACGGCAGGGCCGTCCAAACGAGGGAATGCGCGACGCCCGGGCCGGCCGCGATCGTGCGGCTGGCCCGGGCGTCATCGATCAGGCGGCGTCAGAACCGGTCGAGATTCATCACCTTGTCCCAGGCCGCGACGAAGTCCGTGACGAACTTCTCCTTCGCGTCATCGCTCGCGTAGACCTCCGCGACCGCACGCAGCTCGGAATTCGACCCGAAGACCAGGTCGGCACGGCTGCCGGTCCACCTGACCTCACCCGTGGCGGTGTCCCGGCCCTCGAAGGTGCTCTCGTCCTGCGAGGTCGCCGTCCACTCCGTGCCCAGGTCGAGCAGGTTGGCGAAGAAGTCGTTGGTCAGGGAGCCGGGCGTCGTGGTGAGCACGCCAAGCGAGGACTGCTGGTAGTTCGCTCCGAGGACGCGGAGGCCGCCGACGAGGACAGTCATCTCCGGGGCGCTGAGGGTCAGCAGGTTCGCCCGGTCGATCAGCAGGTACTCGGCTGGCAGCCGGCTGCCCTTGCCGGCATAGTTGCGGAAGCCGTCGGCGGCCGGCTCGAGTGCGGCGAACGACTCGGTGTCCGTCTGCTCCTGCGATGCGTCCGCCCGCCCTGGCCTGAACGGAACCTCGACGTCGAAGCCAGCGTCCTTAGCCGCCTTCTCGACGCCGGCGTTGCCGGCCAGGACGATGAGGTCCGCGAGTGAGACCTGCCTGCCGCCCGCCTGCCCGGCGTTGAACGCGCTCTGGATGCCTTCCAGGGTGCGCAGCACCGTCGCCAGCTGATCCGGGTCGTTGACCTCCCAGCCGCTCTGCGGCTCGAGGCGGATGCGCGCGCCGTTAGCGCCGCCGCGCTTGTCGCTGCCGCGGAAGGACGAGGCCGACGCCCACGCGGTCGAGACCAGCTGGGACACCGACAGCCCGGAGGCAAGAACCTGTGTCTTCAGGGCGGCAGCGTCAGCGGCGTCGATGAGCTCGTGGGTGACCGCCGGGATGGGGTCCTGCCAGAGCAGCGACTCGGCCGGAACCTCGGGGCCGAGGTAGCGCTCGATCGGGCCCATGTCGCGGTGGGTCAGCTTGAACCAGGCACGGGCAAAGGCGTCGGCGAACTCGCCGGGATTCTCCAGGTAGCGCCGCGAGATCTGCTCGTAGACCGGGTCGGCCCGCAGCGAGAGGTCGGTGGTGAGCATGGTCGGCTGGTGGCTCTTCGCCGGATCGTAGGCGTCTGGTACCGTGCCGGCTCCGGCACCGTCCTTCGGCTTCCACTGGTACGCGTCCGCCGGGCTCTTGGTCAGCTCCCATTCGTAGCCGAACAGGGTCTCGAGGAAGCTGTTGTCCCAGCTCACCGGCGTCGGAGTCCACGTGACCTCAAGGCCGCTGGTGATCGCGTCGGCGCCCTTACCGGTGCCGTAGGTGCTCTTCCAGCCCAGGCCCAGCTGCTCGAGCGGGGCAGCCTCGGGGTCCAGGCCGACGTTGTCCGCCGGGCCCGCGCCGTGGGTCTTGCCGAAGGTGTGACCGCCGGCGATCAGGGCGACAGTCTCCTCGTCGTTCATGGCCATCCGGCGGAACGTCTCGCGGATGTCGCGGGCCGCGGCGAGCGGGTCCGGGTTGCCGTTCGGGCCCTCCGGGTTGACGTAGATGAGACCCATCTGGACGGCGGCGAGCGGGGTCTCAAGCTCGCGATCGCCGGTATAGCGCTCGTCGTCGAGCCAGGTGGTCTCGGCGCCCCAGTAGACGTCCTCCTCGGGCTCCCAGACGTCCTCCCGGCCGCCAGCGAAGCCGAACGTCTGAAAGCCCATGGTCTCCAGCGCGACGTTGCCGGTGAGGATCATGAGGTCGGCCCACGAGATCTTCTGCCCGTACCTCTTCTTCACCGGCCACAGCAGCCGTCGCGCCTTGTCCAGGCTGACGTTGTCGGGCCAGCTGTTGAGCGGGGCGAAGCGCTGCTGCCCCGCTCCCGCTCCGCCGCGGCCGTCGCTGATGCGGTAGGTGCCCGCGCTGTGCCACGCCATCCGGATCATGAGCGGCCCGTAGTTGCCGAAGTCGGCCGGCCACCAGGGCTGCGAGGTCGTCAGCACCGCCGCGATGTCCCGCTTCACGGCGGCGAGGTCGAGGCTCCTGAACGCCTCGGCGTAGCTGAACTCCTCGCCGAGCGGATTCGCCACGGCCGGGTTCTTGGCCAGGATCTTCAGGTTGAGCCTCTTCGGCCACCACTCCTGGTTGGCGTCGCCCTGGGTGGGGTGCGTGAGGCCCCCGCCGGCCACCGGGCAGCCCCCGCCGCTCTCCGGGGTCGCATCTTCGATCACTACTGGGTCGTGGTTCTCAGTCATTGAGATTCCTTCCGGGCGAAACGGATCACGGGTGCTCAGGAAGTGCTGGCGGCGGAACAGTTCGGGCACAGGCCCCAGTACACGACCTCGGCTTCGCCGATCACGAAGCCGTGGTCATCGGAGGCGGTCAGGCAGGGTGCCTCGCCGACGGCGCAGTCGACGTCAGCGACGACACCGCACGACCGGCACACGACATGGTGGTGGTTGTCGGCAACGCGGCCCTCGAACCGGGCCGGGCTGCCGGCCGGCTCGATGCGGCGGATGAGCCCGGCCGCGGTGAGCGCATGCAGCGCGTCATAGACAGCCTGGAAGGAGACATGGCCGATCCGGTCCCTGACCCCCGCAGCGATCGCCTCGACGCCCAGGTGATCACCGTTACGGACGGTCTCGAGCAGCGCGATGCGGGCTGCCGTCACCCGCAGGCCGGCGCCGCGCAGTTCCCCGGCCGTGCTCGGACTCCGGGCTGCGCTCACAGCGCCAACCCTACCGGCATAAACACGAACGACTCAAGAGAACGAATCACCCAAGTTTAGTCTCCGGGCCGGTCTCGGGCAGGTCGCGGTGGCCCGGCGAGATGACGGGCACGCGTGGTCACTTCTGCTGCCCTGACGCAGGGCAGCTCAGGCGGCTGCCCTGATGAGTGGCGGCCGCAGGGCGGCCAGTGCTTCCCTGACCGGCTCCAGGCCCGGACGAGCCGTGATAAGCCGGACGATGGCCTCGTCCAGCCCGGCGCTCAGCCGGGCGAAGGCCGCCGGCGCCGCCGCAGCCGGGCCGTAGTAGCCGACGGCCCTGAGCATCTCGTCCGGGGCGGCGGCGACGAGTTCCGGCAGGGCCGCGCCCTGGTCTCTACGGGCCTCCAGCTCGCTCAGCGCGGCATCGAAGCCCATCCGGGCGAACAGCCCCCGGTAGCCGGCTGCCTGCGGGACGCCAGGCCGGCCAAGCGCGTATCCGAGCACCTGCGCGCCGAAAGCCTGCCTGGCGGCGCTCACATCGTCGTCGATGCAGACCCGGATGTACATCGTGATCGGAACCGTAGCCGGGTCGCGGCCAGCGCGGGCGCTGCCCTCGTCGATCCGCGCCCGGCTGGCAGCGATCTGCGCCGGCGTCGCCCAGTTGAGGAGCGCGCCGCCGGCGACCTCGCCCGCGAGACGGAGCATCTGCGGGCCGAGCGCGGCCAGGTAGACCGGTATCGGCGGCAGGTCCGCCACCCCGAGGGCGGCCGAAGCGGGCCAGCCGGGCGAGGTGCCCCCGACGCCGCTCTGCCCGGCCGCGACCGTCTGGCCGGCCAGCAGCGCCTGCACTTCCGTGGCGTACTCGCGCATCACGGCGATCGGACGGTCAGGCAGGCCGACCGAGGACCAGAACCCCGGCCCGTACCCTCCGGTGCCGAGACCGAGGACGAACCGGCCCTCCGAGAGCTGAGCCAGCGTGGCCGCCTGCGCCGCGAGGCCCAGCGGGGTCCACATCCGCGCCGCGGGAACGACGGAGATCCCGGTGCGCAGGGCGGTGTCGGACGACCATGCCGCGCACATGTGAAACGAGTCAGGCACTCCGCCGGCCGGAGTCCAGAGGCTCTCGAAACCCAGCTGCGCGGCCTCGCGCGCCGCGGTGCGCAGCCCGTCGAACGTCAGGCCGAGCCGTGCGTCCAGTCCCGCGCCAATCAGCATGAGAGCAGTATGCCGTCCGCCCAGCCGTCAGGGCTGGTCGTCAGGCTCCATGGCGAGCAGTTCAGCCAGCGCCTCCAGCGCGGGCCGGTAGGCGTGGCTGGCGGGAGTCGCGTAGCCGACGATGATCGCCTGGGGAGAGGGATCTGGCGGCTGCTGCCAGTGGGCGCCCAGGGTGTGGATCGCGACCGACAGGCGCGCGGCACGCGACTGGATCTGCTGCTCAGTGGGGCCGTGTCCGGGCAGGTAGATGAGGGCATGCAAGCCAGCCGAGATGCCGGCCAGGCCCAGCTGGGGCAGGCTGGCGGCCAGCGTGCTCGCCAGCTCGTCGCGACGGCGCCGGTACTGCGTGCGCATGCGGCGGATGTGCCGGTCGAAGGCGCCGCTGGTCATCAGCTCGGCGAGGGTGAGCTGCTCGAGAACTCCGGTGCCGCGGTAAAAGCTCTGGCGGGCGAGGCCGGCCGCGCCTCCGAGCGACTCAGGCACCGCGACCCAGCCCAGGCGCAGCCCAGGCGCCAGCGTCTTGCTGGCAGTGCCGACGTAGATCACCCGCTCCGGATCCAGCTGCTGCAGGGCACCGGCGGGCTGCCGGTCGTAGCGGAACTCGCCGTCATAGTCGTCCTCGATGATGAGCGTGTCGTGGCACCGGGCCCACTCGATGAGAGCGGTACGGCGGTCAGCTGACATGGTCACCCCGAGGGGATACTGGTGGGCCGGCGTCACCAGTACCGCGTCAGCGCGGGTTCGCGCCAGCTGGTCGGTGCGCAGTCCGGCTTCGTCGCACGGGACCGGAACCAGGCGGAGCCCCAGCGGCTCGGCAAGCCGCCGGTAGTGCGGGACGCCGGGATCCTCGACGGCCAGGGTGGTCGCGCCGCTGACCCGGAGCGCGAAGCAGATGAGCGTCAGGGCGTGGGTGAAGCCACTGCAGATCAGCAGGTTCGCCGGGCTAGTGTCGACGCCGCGGGCACGGCCCAGGTACTCCGCCAGAGCGCCGCGCAGGCTGGCGCTGCCGCGGGCGTCTCCGTAACCGAAGATCTCATCCGGCGCGCGTGCGACAGCACGCTGGTGAGCGCGCTCCCAGGTACTGCGGGGGAAGCTCGTGTGGTCGGGCCTGCCGGGCCGCAGGTCCCACCGCGGCCGCTCCGGCGACGGCGGAGACGGCGGATTCGGCTGCCGCCGGGGCGGCACCCAGCTCACCCAGACCGCCGCGCCCTGCCGGGCGGTCAGGTATCCCTCCGACGACAGCTGCTGGTAGGCAGCGCTGACCGTGCCGCGGGCGGCGCCCAGATCGCAGGCCAGCGACCGCGATGAGGGCAGCACCGTGCCCCGTGGCAGGCGTCCGCTGCGGATCGCCTCCCGCAGCGCATGCTCGATGCCGTGGCGCAAGCCAGCTGCGCGATCAAGGTCAAGCAGCAGATCGCGTCCACTGGACCACTCAGCAGGCACAGAACTGGACCATTCTGTCGTACCAGTAGCTGCCTAGACTACTGGCCGTGCGCTCACGACGACCACCACGGGAATATTCCGACACACCGCGCTATCACGCGATTCACGGCCCCGTCTGTTATCACCTCGTCGCAGTGACGTGACTGGTCTGTGCGCCTGCGGAGTCAGACTGCGGTTTGTACATCGAACCAGCTTGCGCGTGCAACGTCGCGCCGCAGCTAAGGAGAACGTATGTTGAGAAACAGACGCAAAATAGGCGTCGGGGGGATAGCCGCCGTGGCCGCGAGCGCACTGCTGGCCGCCGGGTGCTCCTCGAGCACGTCGCCCTCTAGCTCTTCGTCCACCACCGCCGTCAAGGGCGCGGTGGCAACCCTGCCGATCGTCACCGGCACCGGGGCAAACTGCATCTTCCCGTTCGAGGGGACGCAGTGCTACAGCGTCGCCAACTACGAGGACTTCGAATATCAGATGGTCCTGCCGCTGTACCAGTTCGGCGGCAACAGCAACACCTCGGTCCTGGTGAATTACCCGCTGTCGCCGGCCAACGCGCCGGTTTACAGCAACGGCGGCAAGACCGTGGTCATCAACTTCAAGGGCTGGAAGTGGTCCGACGGCCAGACGGTCGACGCGAAGGACCTCATCTTCTTCCTCAACATGCTCGAGGCAGAGAAGGCCAACTTCGCCGGCTACACGCCCAGCCTGCTGCCCGACAACATGACGTCGTACTCAGCGACCGGGCCGAACCAGGTGACGCTCCAGCTCAAGCAGCCGTACTCGAGCGTCTGGTTCACCTACAACCAGCTCGCCATCCTCACCCCGATGCCGCTGGCATGGGACGTGACCAGCCTGTCCGGCGCTCCGGGCAGCGGCGGCTGCAGCACGGACAGCGCTGCTGACGGCTGGGCCAAGTGCAAGGCCGTCTACAGCTTCCTCGCCGCGCAGAACAAGGACACGTCGACGTTCGCGACGAGTCCGCTGTGGAAGGTTGTCGACGGCCCGTACAACCTGACGTCCTACAACGTCACCGGCAATTTCACGCTGGTGCCGAACCCGAAGTACTCGGGCAGCCCGAAGCCATCGGTCACGCTGAAGTTCGTGGAGTACACCAGCGACACGGCCGTCTACACCGGCCTTAAGACCGGGGCGCTGGCCAGTGACGGCCCCAACATCGCGGTGCCGACCACGGACCTGCCGCAAGCGGGAGCGGGGTTCAAACCACCGACCAACCCGCTGGCCTCATCCGGGTACACGCTCGACCCGGCCTATGAGTTCGGGATCGGCTACGCCTATATCAACTTCAACAACCCGACGTACGGGCCGGTATTCAAGCAGCTGTACTTCCGGCAGGCCCTGGTCATGCTCGACAATCAGGCGGGAATGGCCAAGGCAGTCGGGCGCGGTTACTCCTATCCGACGACCGCAGGCGTTCCGCCCGAGCCCCGCAGCCAGTGGGTCTCGCCGGAGATGGCGGCCAACAGCTACTCGGGCCCGTACCCGTACAACCCGTCGAAGGCCGAGGCACTGCTTGCCTCGCATGGCTGGAAGGTTGTCAGCGGCACCCTGACCTGCGAGTCGGCCGGCTCAGGCGCGTCTGACTGCGGTGCTGGTATCGCCAAGGGCACCCAGGCGAAGTTCTCCATGGACTACACGTCAGGCGTCTCGACGCAGGAGGACTACGTCGACATCCTGAAGTCCGGTCTCGCCCAGGCGGGCATCCAGCTCGCGCCGAACGGGCAGACGTTCGACACCCTGCTGACCGACACGGTGCCCTGCAAGCCTTCGCAGTCACAGTGCAAGTGGACGTTCCTGTACCTGGGCGGCTGGCTGTTCAACGGGCCGGGCTTCCAGCCCACGGGCGAGCCGCTGTACGCGAGTTCCTCTCCCAACAACTCGGGCAGCTACAACGACCCGAAGATGGACTCGCTCATCAACCAGACGCACACCAACCCGAGTCTGACTGTGTTCCACAACTACGCCGACTACACCGCGACACAGGTCCCCGTGCTGTGGATGCCGTGGCAGACGTCGATCACCGCAGTCAGCAACAACCTGCACAACGCCACCTGGAGCCCGTTCCTGACGTGGTTCCCGCAGTTCTGGACCTGCAGCACGAAGACGTGCTGACGCCAGGCCGGCGGTAGCCGGAGGAGGTCAGGCACCGGCCGCCGCGCTGACGGGGACAGCGCGGCGGCCGGGCCGTATTCCGGCAGCTGCCGAAACCCGGATCACAGGTTCCGTCACCGGAGCACGAACCCGCAGCGGGTGATCCGCGTCAGTTCTGAGCCGGCGGACCGGCGGCAGGCGATTCGCCGTCGTACTGCGGCTCGCCCGCGCTCTCCCCCGCGCGGTCGATGGCTACCAGCAGCATCCGCACCGCACCGGGCATGTCAACCATGGCCTGGCGCAGATCGGCGAGCTCCTGCTGGCCGTCGGGGTTATTCGCGGCGGCCGCCTCGGCGGCCTCGTAATCCTCAAGCCGGTCGCGGGCCGTCTGCACCTCTGAGGACACCAGCAGTTCCTCAAGCGCGCTGTCAGCCATGGGTCCTCCTCATCGGTAGCAAGCGGCCACCCTGGCCAGCTACCCGGACTCCGGCCCGCCGAACCTCGGGCCGCAGTCCGCAAGTCCGCGCACGGCTCGGGCCCGGACAAAGCCGGGCCCGAGGTGTAACTCGCAGAGCTAGCGGCAGCAGTGCACCGGGCCCTGGGGATGGACCGTGCTGGCCGAGGCCGCGGTCGCGAATCCGCCGCCGGCAAGCACGGCGAAAGCGGTCAGCAGGGACGCGATGGTAATGCGCATGCGGGTCATGAAGATCTCACCCAATCAAACTGTGGGGTACGGATGTACCCGTTGAGCCACCAAGCAGTTGTGAACACGCCGTTACGGCCATGGTGGGGGATAGCCAATCCGGCGCCTGTTCATCGTATGGCATCCGGCGCGTTACTGCAGGTAATTGAGTGAAAGCAGAGCGTGTTGGTGTGCAAGTGGCTGGCAATGCGATGCTTTGGCTAAGCGGAAACCCGCGCCATTGCTAAGCCGATTGCTGATCGGCAGCCGCGCACTCGTCGGCCTGCTGCAGCGCCGTCAGCGCTGACTCAGTCCTGCCCTGCCGGGCCATCGCCTCGGCGATCTCGCGCCAGGCCCGCGCCGCGTCCTGGCGCGAGCCCATGTCCGCGAGCCTGATCGCAGCAGCCGCCGCCGTCGCGAAGCCCTCGTTGACCTGGCCGGTCATGACCATAGCGACGCCGCTGATGACTCCGGCGTACTCAAGCTCAGCGCCAGCGTCACTGCACCGGGACATGGCCTGGCCCGCTGTCTCGATGGCCAGGTCGAAGTCGCCGCGCAGCAGCGCGATCCGGGCGAGCTCGGTCTCGCAGCTGCCCAGCTCGGCAGTCGCCGACAGGTCAGCCAGCGTCTCGTGCGCGCGCTCCAGGAGGTCCTCGGCTTCATCGAGCTCCGGCGGATCGCGCCGAAGCAGCAGCCACCCGCACGTCACGCGCAGCCCGGCCAGGCTGAGGTCGGAACCGGACTCGCCGAGCAGGGCCAGCGCCCGGCGGGCCAGCGTAATGGCCTGCTCGAGGTCGCCGCTGGCTTCCGCCACCAGGCAGGCGTTCCAGTACGCGGAACCCTGCGCGGCGCGCGAGCCCAGGCTCTCGGCCAGGTCGATGACCTGCCCGGCGAGCTCCTGAGCGGCCGTCATGTCGTCCCTGCTCCAGTAGCTGGACACCAGCGTGGAGGCCAGCCTGATCCCGTCTTCCGTCACCTCAAGGCCCAGGTCACGGACCTCGCGCAGGCCCGCCTCGCCGACCTCGATACTGCGCGCGAGATTCCCGTCCAGGCGGTACAGGCGGCACTGATGCATCAGCAGGACCGGCACGCCGGGGGTGCCCGCCTCGCCATCCCGTGCGGCGGCCAGCAGCGCGGTGATGTACTCCAGGGCCCCCCGCAGGTCGCCGCGGTCTTCCTCCGCCCTGGCCAGGCCCAGGGCGGCCTCGTGCCTGATGCGTCCGGCGGCCGTCACGTAGACCTCGCGGAAGAGGTCGCAGGATTGCCGGACCGCGCCATTGGCGTAGGCGATCTCGGCGAACTCCAGCTGCCGCCGCTGCTCGGTGATTACCTCGTCGCCGAGGCCGGTCTCGAGATACTCCGGGGCGCAGCCCAGCCGGCTGGCAAGCTGGTCAATGAGGACGATATCCGGCACCAGGCGGCCGGTCTCAATGAGCGCCAGTTCGCTCGCCGGGATCAGGTCCCTGGCCAGGTCGTCCTGGCTGAGGCCGCGCTCCTCCCGGACCGCACGCAGGCGCTGACCGAGATCTGCCCCCATGCGCACCCCCCGACGCTGACAAGGCTGATCGTTAACTCTAAGCCCATTGTGCACGGTCGCTGCGAATAGGTAATCACCGCTTCTGAGGGGTAATAATCCTGATCGTGCCGGCAAACCCGCAGGTCAGGCGGTTGGAAGGTTGCCTGACAGGTCCTCAGCGCTGCCTGCGGTTCGGTGCCTACTCGCTGATTGCGGTGCCCGTGCCGGGGTCGAAGAAGTGCAGCCTGCTGGTTTCCACGTGGACGCGGGCGTTCTGGCCTTCGGCGAGAGCCGTCTGCGGGTCCATCCTGGCGATCATCGTGGCGAGCGAGGTAACGTCGGCCGCTGCCCCTCGGAGTGATGGGCGACCGCGCCGATTCCGCAGTGGATCTGCACGTCGGAGCCGAGTTCCTCGCGCAGCCGCACCGGCAGTTCGATAACCGATCCCCCATCGACGTCGCGCAGCAGCGCCGCTCGGACTACCCGCAGTTCCGCGACCGCCTCGCGGCGCTGATCCCGGCTGAGTCCGCGGGACAGGCGATCTCGATCGCCAACGCCGTCCGGTACGGACTGGTGTCCGCCGTGCTCACCAGCGATCTCGGCGCGGCGCTGCAGCTGGAGGCGGGGATGATCAGGGTTAATGCACCGACGTCCGGCGTCGATTTCCAGGCGCGGTTCGGCGGCTCGAAGGAGTCCAGCGACGGCCCGCGTGAGCAGGGCCTGGCGGCCCGGTCCTTCTACACCGAGTCCCGCACCGTCCTGATCGTGCCCTGAGTCGCCGGGACGTCACTGTCGGCTGTAATGCTGGCGGGCGGCGGGGCTGGATGCCGGGCGGTCCGGCACCAGGCACACCATGCCGTCGCTGAAGCCCGCCGAGCCGATCGCGAATGCGGCGTTGAACCGGTCCAGGTTGACGAGCGTCAGAAGCGCGGTGATCTCGACAATCTGCTGGTCGGTGAAATACGCCTGCATCTGCGCGAACAGCTCGTCGGTGACCTCGACCGGGGTGCGCATCACCGCGATCGCGTAGTCCAGGGCTGCCTTCTCACGGTCGGTGAACAGGCCGCTGGACTGGTAGCGCGGCAGGGCCAGGAGTTCCTCGTCGGACAGTCCAGAGTTCCGGCATATCTGCGAGCCAAGGTCGACGCAGAACTCGCACCCGATCATCTGCGCGCCCTTCAGCTCGACCAGGTTCTTAATCCGCCCGTCCACGGCCTTGCCCTTCCGGACAGCCTGGTTGAACCGCCCCATCCCCACCATCATCTTCGGCTGATGCGCCCAGATCTCCATCGGCTCGATGCCACTCCCGGCCTGCGGATCGCGCCCGGTCAGCTTCCTCATCGCCCTGGGACCGAACCGGTAGACCAGCCTGATGACCGGACCGGCCTTCGACGCGGGAACGCCCTCGATGCGTGCCATCAGGCACCTCCTGTTTCAGATCTGCTGTTCTGCAGAGGTCTCCTCTGGACGACCCCTGGCGGGCTGCAGATGTGACAGCAACCCGCAGATCGAGCTGCCATCGCTAAGCGTGCCTTTCCGGTCATCCATACGCACACCCGGCCGTAAGATGCAGACCGGCGGCCCGGACCAGGCTGCCGTTTGCGTCAGTTCCCGGAATCGAGGGGGGCGGGATTGTCGTCGGACCAGCCTGACCGGCCAGCAGAGCGTGCATTTACCACCAGCGTCTCAGGGGGCGTGATAGCGGCGTCGCAAACTGCGTCCGGACCGCCGGTGCTGATTCTGCACGGCGGGCCGGGCTGGTCGGACTACACGGCATCGATGGCCGCCGAGCTTGAGGATGCGTTCTGCGTCATCCGGTTCCAGCAGCGCGGCCTGGAGCCATCCACGACCTCCGGGCCGTTTGGCATCGAGCAGCATGTCGCCGACGCGATCGCGGTCCTGGACGCGGCCGGTGCCGACCGGGCGTACGTGATCGGGCATTCGTGGGGCGGCCACCTGGCCATGCATCTGGCGGCTCGGCACCAGGACCGCCTGCTGGGCCTCGTCGTGGTCGATCCGCTCGGCGCGGTGCCCGATGGCGGCCTGAGTGATCTGGGCAGGATCCTGGCCGAGCGGATGTCGCCGGAGCAGGCGGCACAGGCGCAGGAACTCCAGGAACGGTCCCAGGCCGGCGAGGCCACCATCGAGGACGCGCTGGCAGGGCTGGCCCTCATCTGGCCCGGATACTTCGCCGCGCCGGACAAAGCCCCGCCGATGCCGCCACTGCGGCTATCGCCGGAGTGCTTCGAGGGCACGTTCGCGTCGATCCGCACGCATTTCGAGCACAAGACGCTGGAGCGCTCGCTGCCCGCGCTGACGATCCCGGCCGTCTTCGTGCTGGGCGCGGCTAGCCCGATCCCCCCGCAGCACGGCGTGGCCTCCGCCGCCCTCATCCCCGGCGCCCGTTACATCATCGAGGCCGACTGCGGTCACTTCCCGTGGCTGGAACGGCCGGGCGTAGTGCGCCGCGCGCTAGACCTCATCCAGGCTGCGTCGCCGTCAGGCTGATGCCGCCTGCCCGGCCTCGGCGGCCGCCAGCCAGGGACTCACCACCTGCAGCAGGCCGTCGGGATTATCCAGGGTGATGCTGTGGCCGCACTCGGGAATGGTTGCCATGGTGGCGTTGGGATTCTCGGCCAGCATCCGCTGGGCTGTCTCGACCGCCAGGACGTCGCTGTCGGCGCCCCGTACCAGCAGCACCGGGCAGCTCACGGCCTGCCAGGCTTCCCATCGCTGCCCCACGGGGAGATCGAAGAGGTTGCCGGGGTCGCGGAGCGCCTTGTCATATTTGAAAGTGAGCGTGCCGTCCGGCAGGCTACGCAGGTTGTGCGAGACGCGATGGCGGAGTCTCTGGTCAGTCGGCCGCGGGTTGGCAGCGCGGGCCCGGGCGAACGCTTCATCCTCGGAACTGAACGTGTCCTTCGCCGCCAGGGCGCTGCCGACGTTCGCCGCGCCCGCTGCGGCGATCTCAGGCCCGATGTCCATCACAACCAGGCGCCGGACCCGGTCGGGATGGGCAGCCGCGAACACGAAGGAGACAATCCCGCCCATGGAAAGGCCCATGAGCGTCACTTCGCGCAGCCCCAGAGCGTCAAGGAAGCCCAGGAGATCGTCTGCCATCGGAGCGAAGCCGTATTTCGGCGCCCAGTCGGTGTCGCCGTGGCCGCGCTGGTCCAGAGCAAGCACGTGGTAGCGGCCGCTGAGCGCAGCCGCCGTGTCGTCCCAGGTGCGGGCGTGCCCCGACAGCCCGTGCAGCAGCACCAGCGGCGGGCCGTCACCGCCCCAGTCTGCGTAGTGGAACGTCAGCCCGCCGATCTCGACATCGCACGAAGCGGGGCTCGCTGATGCCACTGCCGCCTCCAGCTCTCACGCGGATGACTCAGGCTAACCGGCGCCGCTCAGGCGCGGCCAGACCGAACCGGCTCCAGCCAACCGCACCGCGCTTGCGGGGCCGGGCCCGGCGCACCATGGTGGCACGCAGGTGCGCCTTCCGCGGTGTAGCGCGGTGTGCTGGCAGTCTCCCAAACGGGCCGACCGGCAGGTCACCAATCAGCGCGGCCAGCTCAGGGAAGTCGCGTGACAAGAGAGCCTGTCCGATCCGGTCATCGAACTCCTCCCGGCTCAGCCGGCCCACGGCAAACGAATCCTGGAGAACCCTGATCGCCCTGTCCCGGTCAGCGACGGACGCCAGCATGCGGACCTCCCTGATGGGCGCCACCGTCACCTCCCGCAGGCAGACCCGCCGGCCCCGGAACCGGGCCGTCCGGACCATCACACCGCCCGCCGCCTGCGCCGGTCAAGGCCCGCAGCAACGGCGGCGCTGGCCGGCGGTGGAAGGATGCCTGTCGTGGCCGACGTAACCCGACATGATCTCGAGGCTGCGATCCGCGCGGCCTGGGCGCTCGACACCTGCGATCCGGTCGACGCTGATGACTGGTCCGCGGCCAACCCGTCCCGCGGCCAGTGCGGGACTACTGCCCTGATCATTCACGACCTGCTCGGCGGCGAACTGCTGATCGCCGAGGTGCTCCGGACCGACGGCGGCCGGCAGGGTGTGCACTACTGGAATCTGCTGCCCGACGGAACCGAGCTTGACCTGAACCCGCCAGCAGTTCGCCGGCGAGGAAGTGATACAGCAGCCCAGCATCGTCCGGCGCCCGGCGGGCCTGCCCAAACGGGGCGCCGAACAGTACCTGACGATGAAGCACCGCGTCCTGAATGCTCTCGGCATCCCTGAGACTGACGGCACCAGGTAGCCCGCGGTCACTCGAACCACCAGGTCAGGTCGCCCGAGCGATCGCCGTGCCTGCGGGTCAGGCGCGAGCCCGCACGGACCAGGCTGAAGCACACAGCTCGAACGGCGCCCGCGGCAGGAGCTGCGCGCATCGGGTGCGCAGGGCTTCGCGGTGCGCCTGATCGAGCTTCCTGACATAGTCACCTGCCGGCCCGACGCCCAGAGTGAATGGCTCCCACCAGCCGGTGAACGTCGCGAACCTGACCTTGACGGTCAGGTTCCCTGGCTCAATATGCCGCAGGCCGGCCGCTTCGCACAGCTCCGCCAGGTGCCCCTCGCGGGCGCCGGGAAGCCCGGCCTCATCGGGCGCGCCCGGGTCCAGGTCGTGTACGGCCTGCCAGAACGTCGCGAGGGGACCCGCTCCTCCGGCGTGATCCCAGACGCAGGCAGCGACTAGCCCGCCGGGGTGGGTGACCCGTGCCATCTCCGCCAGCGCCACCACCGGATCGGTCATGAAATGCACGACCAGCTGGGCCAGTGCGGCGTCGAAACTGCCGTCAGGGAACGGAAGCCGCTCGGCGACTCCACGCTGCACGGCGATCTCAGGAAAGCGCTCGCGGACCGCCGCGACGAATTCGGCGGACGGATCAATCGCCGCGACAGCGGCGCAGCCCAGCCGCTGCACAAGCTGCGCGGTCAGCGCCCCCGGCCCGCAGCCGACGTCCAGTACCCGCTGGCCAGCCGCCACACTGGCCAGATCCGCGAACTGCACGGCCAGCGGCTCCGCGAAGCGGCCCATGAACCGGCCGTAGGACTCTGCGCCGACCTCAAATGCCACGACGCCAGGGTAGTGGCCGCGCCGGCATACTTGAAAAAGATCCGGGAGCCGGTGTCGGATCGGGGCAGTGCTGTTCGTAGCAGGCGTGAGTGGTCGCCCACCAGGGGCGCCGCCGACCACAGGAGATGATCCGAGATGGAGTCCGCCGCCCGCCGCCTGCACCGGCTCGTGGAGCCGGTCCACCTGGTTACCTACTTCTCCGGCGAGCCGACCGACGCGCTGGTGGCGCTCGGCCTCCGGAACTACTGGGACGGCTACTTCGCCGGACGGGCCGCGCCGCTGGGCCGGACCCCGGCCGAGGTGGTCCATGCGGTCTTCTACAACTTCGCCGAGGGCGAGGTCGCCCGCCACATCCCCCGCATCTGGGAAACCGCCACGCCCGAGGACGCGCTCGCCGCACGCGAGCGGGGCAGCGTCGCGGCGCTGAGGCGCATCCTCGGCGACCTCGCCGACGCCCCCGTTCTGACGCGTGCCGCCGAGCTCGCCACCAAAGCGGCGACCGGCGCCCCGACGGAGGGACGGGTCCTGTACGCCGCGCTCCGGGCGGTCCCCGTCCCCGGCGAGCCCGTGGCCCGCCTCTGGCACGCCGCTACCCTGCTCCGCGAGCACCGCGGGGACGGTCATATCGCCGCTCTGGTCGCCGAGGGCATCGGCGGGACGGAAGCTCATGTGCTGCATGCTCTCTCCGAGGGCATCCGCGCGGAGAAGTTCGGCAGAGTTCACCACCTCCCCGCGGCGCAGCTGGCCGCGGTGGTGGACGGGATGCGCGCCCGCGGCCTCATCGAGGAATCTGGCTGGCTCAGTGACGCTGGCCGGGAGACCAAGGAGCGGATCGAATCGCTCACCGACGTCCTCGCGGCACCGCCGTACGCCAGCCTGACGCCAGCCGAGCTCAGCCAGCTCATCGCGGACCTCGAGCCCATCTCCGCAGTGCTCGACGCTGCCGGGTCGCGGTAGATCGCCCTACATCGACCGGGACGAGTTACGGCAGGAGCTCGCGCACGCGGGCGATCGTGGCTACCGGATCCGGGCCCAGCGGCCTCAGATTCAGCACAGTCACGCCGGCCGCGGCGTAGGCAGCGAGCCGCTCCCGCACCAGCCCGGCCGGCCCGATCAGGGTGGTGCCATCCACCAGCTCTGCCGGGACCGCCCTGGCCGCTTCGTCCTTGTGCCCTGCCAGGTACAGATCCTGGATTCGCCGGGCGTCATCCTCCAGCCCGTACCGGCAGGCCAGATCGTTGTAGAAGTTCATCTCGCGGGCGCCCATGCCGCCGATGTAGAGCGCAAGCTGGGGCCGCACCATGTCGCGCAGCTCCTCCAGGTCATCGCCGATCGCCACTGACGCGCTCGCCACGACTTCCAGCGGCCGGAGGGACGGATCGCGATCGCGCAGCCCGGCTGCCAGCGGCTGTCCCCAGACCTGCGCCGACCGTTCCGGCCAGAAGAAGATGGGCAGCCAGCCGTCGGCCACGCGGGCGGCGGTCTGGACATTCTTCGGGCCGGATGCCGCGACGAAAATCGGGATCGACGAGCGCACCGGATGATCGATGAGCTTGAGCGGCTTCCCGAGGCCAAGGCCCTGGTCCTCGGGCAGCGGGATCTGGTAATGCCGCCCGTCGTGCTCCAGCGGCTCACGCCGCCAGATCGCGCGGCAGATGTCGATCAGCTCCTCAGTGCGCCCCACCGGGCTGTCGAACGGGACGCCGTGAAAGCCCTCGATCACCTGCGGTCCGGACGCCCCGATGCCGAGAATGCAGCGGCCGCCGGACAGCGCATCGACCCCGGCGGCGGTCATGGCCAGCAGCGCCGGGCTGCGCGAGTAGAACGGCAGGATGGCCGAGCCGATCTGGACCCGCTCGGTGACCGCGGCGAGGAATCCCATCATGCTGGGGCCGTCGAACCCGTAGAGCTCTGCGACCCACAGCACATCGATCCCGGAATCCTCAAGGTCACGGGCTCGCTGCCGGAGTACGCCCGGATCACCCCTGCCGACGCTCGCGCCGAGTCGCATCTTGCCGCCTCTCTAGCCGAGTGCCGCTTCGGGCGGCAGCGGCGTGTGCCTGGACAGCTTCCAGCTGGCCGGGCGCCGGTCCAGGAACGCCTCGACGCCTTCGCGCGCGTCGTCCTGCTGGCCCGCCCACCGGAACAGTATCCGCTCGTGCCGAACGCGGGCATCCCCCACGGTGATCTGCCGGGCCGCCTCGCTCAAGTCCGGATAGCCGCTCCGCTGCTACGTCTAGTGTTGGAACCGGCGGTCCGCGTGCTGCCGGCCGGCGCGGCGGCCCTCGGTCCTTGCCAGGTTTCACGAAAGGCGCGTTATGCCCGGGCAACCGATCGTCGTCTTCGACGTCAACGAGACCCTGCTCAATCTGGATGCGCTCAGCCCGACATTTGACCGGATTTTCGGTGATCCTGCCGCCCTGCGCCTGTGGTTCGCCAACCTGATCACGTACTCCGAGGCCCTGACGCTCAGCGGCGTGTACGTTCCGTTCACCGACATCGGCAGCGCCGTGCTCCGGATGCTGGCCGCTACCCGGGACATCACGTTCAGCGACGCCGACGGAGCCGAGCTCACTGAGCGGTTCGCGACCATGCCGCCGCATCCCGAGGTCCCGGCCGCGCTGCGGCGCCTCCGGGATGCCGGCTTCCGGTTGTTCACGCTGACTGACAACACGCTCGAGATCTCGGGGCGGCAGCTGGAGCATGCCGGCCTGATCGATCTATTCGAGCGGCGGTTCAGCGTCGATGAGACCGTCCGGCGCCACAAGCCAGCGCCCGAGGCCTACCGGTCGGTCGCTGCCGCACTCCAGGCCGATCCCGGCGACATCTGCCTGATCGCCTGCCATGTCTGGGACACGATCGGCGCTGCGGCAGCTGGCTGGCAGGCCGCCCTCATCCTTCGCGAGGGCAATGCGCCGCTCGGCGTCGGGCCGCAGCCGGACTACATCGGGACAGACCTGGCCGCGATCGCCGGCCAGCTGATCGACAGTCATGCCGGTACCGTCCCCGGCGGGGGGACGCCCGGCGCTAGCCGATAAGCCAGCAGACTCCAGAAAGGCGGTGCCGGAATGGTGGCGTGGAACCAGGTGACGGCTGACGACGTAATGCGCGCCATGCAGGAGTACGACCAGCTTGGCCCGGAGCAGTTCTTCGCTCTGCATGACTTCGGCCCGAGCCGAAGCTACGAGCTGATCCGGGACAACCGCCGTTACCCGCATAAGGCAATTCTGGCAGTGGCGTACGAGCTCGCCACCGGCCAGCGGCTGAACCCTGCGGATTTTGAGGGCGGGAAGGCCGGTGCGGTAAGGGTGCTCGGAAAACTGGGCTTCACCGTGCAGCCTCTGCCACCGTCAGCCACCTGAGCCCGGGGCTGCATTCCCCGGAACGCGAGCTCGCCTGCGGTCCCGTGCCCCCAGGTCGGCCAGCGCGGTCCTGGCTGCCCAGTCGCCGCACATGCCATGCACGCCACCGCCGGGCGGAGTGGACGACGAGCAGAGGTAAACGCCGGGGATGGCGGTGCGGTACGGATTCCATCGTGGTGTCGGACGCAGGAAAGTCTGGCGCAGCGTGCTGGCCCCGCCGCCGATGTCCCCGCCGATGTAGTTGGGGTTGTGGCGCTCCTGCTCGGCTGCGGTGCGGACCGACCTCGCCAGGATCAGGTCACGGAAGCCGGGTGCGAACCGCTCGATCTGGGCCTCGATCCTGGCGGTCATGTCGACGGTCGAGCCGGCCGGCACGTGGCAGTACCCCCAGAGCGTGTGCTTCCCGGCCGGCGCCCTGCCCGGATCGACCACGCCCGGCTGCGCCACGAGGCAGAACGGGCGCTCCGGGTGCCTTCCCGCCGCCACGTCCGCCTCGCTCTGGGCAACCTCGGCAAACGTGCCGCACACATGCACGGTGCCCGCCTCCAGGCAGGCGGGTGCCTGCCAGGGAACGGGCCCGCTGAGCGCCCAGTCCACCTTGCAGACGCCCGGGCCGTACCGGAAGCGCTCAAGCGCCGCGCGGTGCCTGGCCGGCAGGCGGCTGCCCGCGAGCGCGACAAACTGGCGCGGCGTGACGTCCAGGACAACCGCCCGCGCCGCCGGCAGGCTCTCAAGCGACTGCACCCAGCGGCCGGTCTCGACCCGGCCGCCCAGCGCGGAGAGCTCGGCGATCAGGGCGTCCACGATCCTGGCACTGCCGCCCTCCACCAGCGGCCAGCCGACCGAGTGCGCGATCATCAGGAACATCAGCCCGAAGCCGCTGGTCAGCGGCGCAGTTAGCGGCCGCATGGTGTGCCCGGCCACGCCGGCAAGCAGCGCCTTCGCCTCATCACCGCTGAAGCGCCGGGCCAGGACGCTGGCGGGCAGCAGCCCCTCAAGGCCGAAGCGGGTCATGGCCACGGGGTGCGCGGGCAGCGAGCGCCCCAGCGGCGCGAGGAGGTCAGGCAGGATGGCCGGCATATCGCGCACGAGCGGCTGGAGCAGCTGGCTGTAGGCGCGGCCGTCCGCTCCGAGCCCCAGGGCCGTCTGCTCTGCCGAGCCGCTGACGGCTGCCGCGCGGCCGCCGTCCAGCGGGTGGGCGAAGGCCACCTTCGGGGTCAGCAGCCTGACCCCGTGCGCGGCGAGGCCGGCGCCGGCGAAGAACGGCGACGCACTGGCCAGCGGGTGTACCGCCGAGCAGACGTCGTGCCAGTACCCCGGCAGTGTCAGCTCCTGCGTCCGGCAGCCGCCGCCCGGCGTTTCGGCGCCCTCGATGACGTGCACCGACAGACCCGCCCTGGCCAGGGTGACGGCCGCGGCCAACGCGTTCGGCCCGGAGCCGACGACGACCGCGTCCGCGCGGGCACGCGCGCCGCTAGAGGTCAACGATCTCGCCCTCCGCGGCCACGCTGACGCTTCCGGAGCTCCCGGCGACACAGGCGGCGATCCGGTCGAGCTGCTCATCCGTGCGGCCCGGCTTGTGGTGAGTCAGTATGACCCGCCGGGCTCCGGCGCGCTCGCCGAGGCCGATCGCGTAGTCGATTGCGGCGTGGCCGAAGAAGGCCTCGGCCGCGACCTCGCCTGCCAGCAGGAACCCGTCGTGGAGCAGCACGTCCACGCCGCTGGCAAGCTCGAGCGCGGCCTGGTGATACTCACCCCACCCGTCGGGTCCCGGTCCGAGGGCCGTGGGACAGTGATCGGGCATGTACGCGATCGTCGCAGACCCGTCGCTGACCCGGTAGCCGAGTGTCGCGCCGCCCTTATGCGGAATCGCTCTCGCCTCGATCGTGAAGCCCTCGGCCAGCAGCGGCCCGGCCACGACCGTCCCGAACGTCCAGGCACCGCGCAGGCCGCCCGGCGGGATCGGGAAGTGCGGTGGTGACATGCCCCTGGCCAGCGCCTCCTCCGCGCCCGCCCCGTCCTCCTGCTCCGGCAGCAGCAGGGTGACGCGCGCGTCGTCGCGGTCGCCGCCAGTGAAGAACGGCAGCCCGTGCACGTGGTCCCAGTGCAGGTGGGTCAGCAGGATCGTGCCGTCGAACGGCTGTCCGCCCAGGAGCGGCGTCACCTGCCGCAGGCCGGTGCCGGCGTCCAGGACCAGAGCCGGCCGGGCGGCACCGTCGGCTGCGATCGCCACGCAGGACGTGTGGCCGCCGTAGCGCAGGAAATCCGGCCCGGGCGCCGGGGTCGATCCGCGAACACCGCAGAGATACAGCCGCACCCCTTCTACCTTAGGCCCCGCGCCACGCTTCCTGTCGGCGCCGCGGCGGGCGGTTCATCCGCGGGCAGCGGGGAGTCCTCCCGGCGGTGCCCGGCGGACAGTTCCTCAAGCGCGGACCGGTCCAGCTGGGCGGCGTCGACTGCCGCCACCCGGCAGGCCGTGACCGCCACGAGCGTCGAGGTTCTGGTGCCGCCCTCCAGGAGGGCGCGCTCGCCCAGCATGGCGCCCGGCCCGTATTCAGCCAGCCGCTCCCCGTCCCGCTCCACTCGCAGCGCGCCGTCCAGCAGCAGGTAGATGTCTGCCCCGGGCTCCCCCTGGCGGACCAGCACCTCGCCCGCCTTCAGCCGCCTGATCCGCGGCTTGGCTCCGCCGTGCATCAGCTGCACGGACAGCTCACGCTCCAGCGCGGTCTCGACGGCTGTGACCAGGGCGCGAGAGTCCTCGTCCCCCCACGGGCTATGCCGTCCGAACGACTTGCGGTACCAGTCAGAAAAGTCGGTGAGCCCGGATTTGTGCGACAGCTGTCCCCCGGCGTCATAGACCCAATGCCGCGGGAACGGGCTGGCACCCGTCATCGCCGAGTCGGCCGTGCCGTCGGCGTGCACCGTCAGCGACAGCGTCGTCCACACCAGTGGTGCCTGCCACTGCACGAACGGCTTGCGCCGCACCCGGCGCGGCGCCGGAAGCCCCGTCCGGCCTCCGACGGTCTGCACGAACCGCACCCAGCCGTCGCCGTGCTCGGGGTCGCGCCGGATGTCGGGCAGCTTAACCGCCTGGAAGCGGTAGCTCAGCGCACCCAGCCGGACTGTCGTGGAGCCCATCAGGCCGCCGCCCTCATAGCCGGCGCCGGTAATCGTTCCCGCGCCATCCACCTCGATCCAGGCCTGCAGCACGTTGGCGAACCGGAACTTGTCCGTGGCCCGCAGCGCGTCGATGTCGTCGATCTGACCGGGCGGCGGGGCGTCGTAATGAGTGAACCCGGCGTCGAAGGCCACCCGCGTCCCGCCGGTGACCGCTTCGGAGGGGATCCAGGAAACAGAGGTGATGCAACTCGCGTAGCGCATGTGCTGATCGTCGCCGCCGCCAGGCGACAAAGCCAGGATGGTGGCTGGCGTGTCCCGGTGTGCCTACCACCACCAGCGTTTCTTGGTGGCTGCTCACTGGCCGGCCCCCGGTCAGATGTGGGACAACTGAGGCGTGGGGCCACCTCCGGCGCTCCCCGAGCGCGCCATCGATGTCTTCCTCGCCGACGACAACCTGATCGTCCGCGAGGGAGTGCGCGCGCTCATCGAGCGGCACCCGGATCTGCGCGTGGTCGGCGTCGCTGCCGACTATGACGAGGTCGTCAGCGGCGTCGCTGCCACCGAGCCGCAGGTCCTGGTTACCGACGTCCGCATGCCGCCGTCGTTCAGCCGGGAGGGCATCGACGCCGCCAAGGAAGTGCGCAAGCGCCATCCTGGCACCGGGGTCGTGGTGCTGTCGCAGTACGACGATCCGGAGTACGCGGTCTCGCTGCTCGCTGAGGGCTCGGCCGGCTATGGCTACCTGCTGAAGGACCGGATCGCCGAGGGCAACCAGCTCGCCGACGCGATCCGCGCCGTGGCGACAGGCGGCACGGCGCTCGATCCCGCTATCGTCGAGGCCCTGGTCCGGCCGGTCGTGTCGCCCGGCGAGCTCGCTCCCGCCGAGCAGGAGCTGCTCAGCATGATCGCCGAGGGCAAGCCGATCAAGGCAATCGCGGTGGCCAGGCACCTGCCGGCCGAGGCGATCGACGCGGAGGTCGAGGCCGTCTTCGTGAAGCTGGCCGCCGGCGTGGCCTCGGGGAATCCGGCGGCGCTGAACCGCCTGCGGATGCTGCACCGGGCCATCGTGGACCGCGAGGAGCAGGGCGAGACGCTGTCCAGGCTGCTGCCGGGCGGGCTCGCGGAGAAGCTGCGCGGCGGCAGGCAGCGCATCGGCGAGACCGAGACCGTCATCGTGACCGTGCTGATGAGCGACATCAGGTCGTACTCGACGATCGCCGAGCACGCCGACCCGACCCAGCTCGCCGGGCAGCTCAACACTCACCGCGCGGCCATGAATCGTGCCATCCTCGGCGAGGGGGGTACGGTCATGCAGTTTGTCGGCGATGCGGTGATGGCGGTGTTCGGCGCGCCGTTCCCGCAGCCTGACCACGCGGACCACGCCGTGGCCGCTGCGGCGGCCATGCACGCGCTGCAGGCCGAGATCAACGCGACCTGGGCGAACGACGGACTGCACGCGTTCGGCCTAGGCATCGGGCTCTCCACCGGGACAGCGGCAGCGGCCCTCCTCGGCTCGGAGGAGCGCCTGGAGTACACGCTCGTCGGCGACACGGTCAACCTGTCCCAGCGGCTGCAGCAGCTGGCCGCAGCCGGCGAGACCGTCCTGTCCGAGGCGACCAGCCGGGCGCTGACAGTTCCCGTGACCTCCGTCGAGCTGCCCGCCCAGCTCGTGAAGGGCCGCGACACGCCAATCGTCGCCTACAAGCTCACCCGGAGCGGCGCCGCATTCGCCGCTGCCGGGCCCGCGAATCCCTGACCGAACGACGACCCGGGGGGGCCGATGACCGAGAACCCGCCAGCACTGACCGTCCGCGGCGTGCGCAAGACCTTCGAAGCCGAGAACGCGCCGGTGCGAGCCCTGCGCGGTGTCGACCTGACCGTGGCGGCCGGCGAGTTCGCCGCCCTGATGGGCCCGTCCGGCTGCGGCAAGTCCACGCTGCTGAACCTCGTGGCCGGCCTTGAGCTCGCCGACGAGGGCCGCATTACCGTCGCCGGCGAGGAGGTGACCGGGCGGAGCGAGGACGACCTTGCCCGGCTGCGCCGCAGGCACATCGGCATCATCTTCCAGTTTTTCAACCTGCTGGAAGGGATGACAGTGCTGGAGAACGTGGCACTGCCCGCGGTGATCGCCGGCCGCAAGCGGAAGATGGCCGAGACCCGCGCCCGCGACCTGCTCGACCTGCTCGGCATCGGCGACAAGGCAGCGGCCGTCCCCGGCGTGCTGTCCGGAGGCCAGCGGCAGCGGCTGGCGATCGCCAGGGCGCTGGCGAACGAGCCGACACTGCTGCTGGCCGACGAGCCGACCGGCGCGCTTGACTCCGACGGCGGCCAGGAAGTGATCGAGCTGCTGAGCCGGCTCCACGCCGGCGGCCAGACGATCATCATGGTGACCCACGACGCCCAGGTGGCGGCCGCGGCCGGGCGTATCGTGCGCATGCTCGACGGCCGCATTCTGCCGGCTGACCCGGCCGGGGACCCGGAGCGCGCGGTCAGCGTCCCGATCCAGGCCCGGTAGTCGTGCGCAGCCTGGCCGCCCGGCTGGCGTGGTACCGGCTGCGGGCCACGCTCCGCCGCCGGCTCGGCGGCTATCTGGCTCTCTCCGTTCTGGTGGGCCTCATCGGCGGGATCGCCATGGCGTCGGCGACCGCCGGCCGCCGCACCGAGTCCTCCTACCCCGACTACCTGGCCAGCACCAACCCGTCCGCGCTGATCATCCAGCCGAACTCGAACTTCAGCCCGGGCGAGACCCTCGCTGAGGCCTACCGGGCCTACTCCGGTCTGCTCGCCGGACTGCGGCGGCTCCCGCATGTGCAGGGGGTGGCGACGGCCGACGCCTTCAACGCCGCGCTGCTCACTCCGCGCGGCGGGTTCGGCCCGGTCCTGTTCACCCAGGTCCAGCTCGTGGCCAGCAGCGACGGCATGTTCTCCCGCCAGGACCGCCTGACGATCACAGCCGGGCACCGGGCCGAGAGCGCGGACCAGGTAGTGGCAACGAGCCGGGCTGCGGCCGCCCTGCACCTGCACGTGGGCTCGCGCCTGCACGTCGGCATCTGGGCGTCGAGCCCAGCAAAGGGCCTGCCGCCGTTCTACCGGCGCCTCGACCTGACAGTCACCGGCATCGGCGTGGTCAGCACGCAGGTCGTGCAGGACGATATCGACTCCGCGAGGACTGGTTTCCTCATCGGCACGCCGGCCCTGGACCGGGCGTTCGTGCCCTGCTGCACCGCCACCTCGTACATCGGCCTGCGGCTGGCGGGGGGCGCCCGGTACGACGCGGCCGCCGCTCGCGGTTATCTGCGGCTCGCCACGTCCGGCGCCTTCGCCGGCGGTGCCAGCCAGCTGCTGCAGCTGCTGCAGGTGTACGACACCGCGGCCATCGCGGCGGAGGCGCAGCGCGCGGTCCGGCCGGAGGCGATCGCGCTCGGTGCGTTCGGCCTCATCGCACTGCTCGCCGCGCTGATCATCGGCGCGCAGTCCATCTCCCGCCAGCTCCGCGCCGCCGCCGACGACGCCGAGGTCCTGCGCGCGCTCGGCGCGGGCCCGGCCGCCGTTACCGCGGACGGCGTGCTCGGCATCCTCGCGGCCGTCGTGGCCGGGGCGGTGCTCGCCATGGTGATCGCCGTCGGCCTGTCGCCGTTCTCGCTGTTCGGGCCGGTCCGCGCGGCCGAGCCGGGCCGCGGGATCTACCTGGACTGGACCGTGCTCGGCATCGGCGCGCTCGGCCTGGTCCTCGTCCTCGGTACCGTGGCCGCGATCATCGGCTACCGGCAGGCGCCGCACCGCGCCGCCGCCCGCGGCGACTCCGGTCGCCACGGCTCGGCCGTCGTGCGGGCCGGGCTCGGCGCGGGCCTGGGCGCCGCGGGCGTGGCGGGCCTGCGGTTCGCGCTGGAGCCGGGACGCGGCCGGACCGCCGTGCCCGTCAGGTCAGTACTCACCGGCGCGGTACTGGCGGTTGTGGTGACCGCGGCCACGCTGACGTTCGGCGCCAGCCTCAGCTACCTCGTTGCCAGACCCGCTCTGTACGGCTGGAACTTCAGCTACGCCCTGTACTCGACCGACGGATGGGGCCCGTTCCCGCCATCGCGCACGACGCCGCTGCTCCACCGCGACCGGCTGATCGCCGCAACCACCGGCGTGTACTTCCTCACCGTCCAGATCGACCAGCAGACCGTGCCGGCCGTCCTGTCCCCGGCGCGCGCGGCCGTCGGGCCCCGCATCCTGACAGGGCACGCAGTCGACGGCCCCGGCCAGATTGTCCTCGGCCCGGCCACCCTCGCCCAGCTGCACAGGAAGGTCGGCGACCAGGTGACGGTGCAGCTTGGCCCGGTGATCCGCGACGCCAGGCTCCGGATCGTCGGCACGGCAGCGCTCCCGGCCCTGGGCGACACGCTGGGAATCCATCCGTCGCTGTCGACCGGCGCGATCCTGCCCACGACCGTGGTCACCAGAGCCGCCCTGAACAAGGCCGGCCCCGCTTCCGGTCCCAATGCCATCCTGGTCCGGCTGCGGCCCGGCGTCAGCCAGACCGCGGGCCTGCGGTCACTGCAGCAGATCGCCGCCACCTATAACTCGATCGTGCACTCTCCGCAGACGGTCGCCCAGGTCGGCCCGACGGCGCTTGAGCTCGTCGCCAACGTGCTGCCAGTGCAGCGCCCGGCCGAGATCGTGAACTACAAGTCGATGGGCACGATGCCGGTGATCCTGGCGGCCGGAGTGGCCGCCGGGGCGGTTGCCGCCCTCGGGCTGGCCCTGGTCGCGTCGGTCCGGCGCCGGCGCCGTGACCTCGCGCTGCTCAAGACGCTGGGCTTCACCCGGCGGCAGCTCGCTGCCACCATCGCCTGGCAGTCCACGGTTATCGCCGCTGGCGGGGTAATCGTGGGCGTCCCGGTGGGAATCGCGGCCGGCCGCTGGCTGTGGATCCTGTTCGCGCAGTCCCTGTCCGCGGTCCCCGACCCGGTGATCCCGGCCGGCTCGGTCGCCCTGGCCGCCGTGAGCGCGCTGGTCCTGGCCAATCTCGTCGCGGCGCTGCCCGGCCGTGCCGCTGCCCGCACGCCGGCGGCGCTGATGCTGCGAGCGGAGTGAGCTGTGCCTCAGGAGCGTCCGTCATGAGCGAACCGCTGCTGCGGGCGGCTCGCTACCGCTTCCGCGCCACGTTCCGCCGCCGCTGGAGCGGCTACCTCACCCTGGCCCTGCTCATCGGCCTGGTCGGCGGCGTCGCCCTGGGCTCGCTGACCGCTGCGCGGCGCACATATGCGTCCTATCCCAAGTTCCTGGCCGGCACGAACCCGTCCGACCTGCTGGTGCTGCCGCAGACCAGCAGCCCGGAGGCAGGCCTGGTGCGCGAGCTCGCCCGGCTGCCGCACGTGCGCGGCGCCGAGGAGGGCGAGCAGATCACCGCTGCGACACTGACGCCGGCCTGCCGGGTCAAGACCATCCTGGAGACTCAGGTCGAGCTGGTTGCCAGCCCGGACGGCCTGTTCACCGACCAGGACCGGCTGAGGATCCTCCAGGGGCGGGCGGCCAACCCGGCCCGGGCCGGCGAGGTCGTGGCCACGAACGAGGCCGCCGCCATACTCGGCCTCCATGTAGGGTCCCGCATCCCGGTCGGCATTCAGCCGGACACTGCCAAGAGCGTCCGTTTCTACCGGACGACCGTGCTGACAGTCGTGGGGATCGGCGTGCTCGGCCTCCAGGTCGTGCACGACGACATCGACACGAACAGGGCGGGATTCCTGGTGGGGACCCCGGCGCTGCTGCGCCAGTACGAGTCCTGCTGCGCCACCAACAGCTACGACGGCCTCCAGCTCGACGGCGGCAGCCGCAGCGACGTGCCCGTCGAGCGGGAGTACGAGCGCCTGATCGACGCCCCTGCCACCAGCTACGGCCAGCTCGTTGTCTACCAGACCACGGCGATCGAGGCTGAGGCCCAGCAGGCCATCAGGCCAGAGGCCATCGCCCTCGCTGTGTTCGGCGTGATCGCGCTGCTCGCCGCCCTGATCATCGGCACCCAGGCCATCTCCCGCCGGCTCTACGCGAACGCGAGTGAGACCGGCGTGCTCAGGGCCCTAGGAGCCACCCCGGCGGCCACGATGGCCGACGGCCTCCTCGGCATCGCCGGAGCTGTCGCGACCGGGGTCGTGCTCGCTGCGGCGGTCGCTCTCGTGCTCTCGCCGCTGGAGCTGTTCGGGCCTGTCGCCGCGGTGGAGCCGGCACCGGGCATCCATGCCGACTGGACCGTACTCGGGCTGGGGACGCTCGCGCTGGCCGTCATACTCGGCGCGATTGCGGCCGCTATCAGCTTCCGGCTGGCCCCGCATCGTGTCGCGCGCCGGGCCGCGGCAGGCAGCCGGGGGTCTGGCACAGTCGCGGCGGCGCTGGCCGCCGCCTGCCGGCCTCGGGCGCAGCGGGCCTGCGGTTCGCGCTGGAGCCGGGCCACGGCCGGACTGCGGTGCCGGTCCGGTCGGTCATCGCCGGGACGGTGCTCGCGGTGTTCGTCGGCATCGCGACGCTCACGTTCGGCGCAAGCCTGAGCACCCTGATCTCGCACCCGTCCCTGTACGGCTGGAACTTCAGCTACGCGCTCTATTCGGTCGACGGCTACGGGTCCGTCCCGTCGCGGTGGGCCGCTCCCCTGCTGGCCCGCGATCGCGATGTCGCCGCCACCACCGGCGTCTATTTCGCGACTGTCCAGATCGATGGCCAGACGGTCCCGGCCATGGCCGCCCGCGTCCCCGCGGCAATCGTGCCGAGCTCGCTGACCGGCCATGCCCTGACCGGCCCGGGGCAGATCGTGCTCGGGCCGGCGACCCTGGCCGCGCTGCACAAAAGGCTGGGCGAGACGGTCACTGTGTCCGAGGGACAGATCGTCCCCCCAGTGCGGCTGCGGATCACCGGCACCGCCGCGCTCCCGACCATCGGCGATGTCATCGGCGTGCACGCCTCGCTGAGCACCGGCGCGCTCCTGTCTACGCAGGCGGTACCCGCACGGGACCTGGACGCGTACGGCCCGGTCAGCGGCCCCAACGCCATCTTTATCCGGCTGCGGCCAGGCGTGACCCCGGCGGCCGGCGCGCGCTCGCTGAACCAGATCGCTGACCAGCTCAACCGCGACTCGCGGTCACCGGCAGCTGAATCGGTCATCGGCGACCAGGGGAGCTACATCAAGTTCATCTCAGTGCTGCCGGTCCAGCGGCCGGCCGAGATCGTGAACTACAAGAGCATGGGTGCGATGCCCGCCATCCTGGCCGGCGGCCTGGCCGCGGGCGCGATCGCCGGGCTCGGCCTGACGCTCATCGCATCGGTCCGCCGCCGGCGGCACGACCTGGCGCTGCTCAAGACGCTCGGCTTCACCCGCGGCCAGCTTGCGGCCGCCGTCGGCTGGCAGGCCGCGACGATCGCGGTGATCGGCCTGCTGATCGGCGTGCCGACGGGCGTCGCGGCCGGGCGCTGGCTCTGGCTGGCGTTCGCGCATCAGCTGTCCGCGGTACCGGACCCGGTCGTGCCGGGCGGCTCGATCGTGCTGGCCGGAGCCGCCGCGCTGGTGCTCGCCAACCTCGTCGCCGCGCTGCCTGGCCGGTCGGCCGGCCGTACCCCCGCGGCGATCGTGCTGAGGGCCGAGTGATGCGGGTACGAGGGGCGCTGCCGCGGCTGGCGTGGTACCGCTTCGTGGCCACCGTCCGCCGCCGCTGGGCCGGCTACCTGGGCCTGGCCGTACTGACCGGCCTCGTCGGCGGCGTCGCGATGGGATCGATGGTGGCGGCCAGGCGCACGGACTCGTCGTACCCGCAGTTCCTGGCCGGCACCAACCCCTCGGACCTCGTGGTCCAGCCGTTCACAACCCAGGCCTATTCGCCCGGCTTCGTCCGCCAGCTTGCCCGGCTGCCGCATGTCAGCGGCGTCGCGGTCGCGGTTCCGCTCACCGCGGCCACCATCACCCGGCGCGGCAGAGTCGGCACCGTCCTGCTCGCGCACGTGCAGCTGGCCGCGACCATCTCTGGCGGCCTGTTCGCCAGCCAGGACCGGGTGACGATCACCGCCGGCCTGCGGCCCGACCCGGCGCGGCCGGACGAGGTCCTGGCCACGGTGGACGCCGCCCGCCTGCTGCACCTGCACGTGGGATCACGGCTGCGGGTCGCCCTGATCGCCAGTACCACGGGAGGCCCCGCCGGGCGCATCGACCTGACCGTCGTCGGGATCGGGGTGCTAGGCACCCAGGTCCTTCAGGACAGCATCGACTCGGGCCGGACCGGCTTCCTGATCGGCACGCCCGCGCTCGCCGCGAAGTTCGCCTCCTGCTGCGCGAGCGGCATGATTACCGGCCTGCGCGTGACCGACGGGCCCAGGTACAGCACGACCGTGGCCAGGGAGTACGACCGGCTGCTGGCGACCAGCCCGTACATCTCGCCCTCCGGATCAGAGCTCTACGTCTACCTCACCTCGGCCATCGAGGCGGAGGCCCAGCGGGCCATCAGGCCCGAGGCCATCGCGCTGGCCGTGTTCGGGCTGATCGCCGGCCTCGCGGCAGTGATACTCGGGACGCAGTCCATCGGCCGCCAGCTCCGGGCGGGCGCCGATGACGCCGGGGCTCTGCGCGCGCTCGGCGCCGGGCCGCTCATGATCATCGCCGACGGATTGCCGGGCATCCTCGCGGCGGTCGCCGCCGGCGCGGTGCTCGCAATCGCGGTGGCCCTTGCCCTGTCGCCGTTCTCACTCTTCGGGCCAGTCCGGGAGGTAGTGCGAGGGCGCGGGCTCTACCCCGACTGGGCGGTGCTCGGGCTGGGTGCGCTGACGCTGAGCGTTGTGCTCGCCGGTCTCGCGACGGTGATCGCCTATCGCCAGGTGCCGCACCGCCTGGCCGCGCGCGGCCGGGCGGCCAGCCGTCGGCCGAGCGCGGCCAGAACCGCGGTAGCGGCCGGGCTGCCGGTCTCGGGCACGGAAGGCGTGCGGCTGGCCCTGGAGCCAGGGCACGGCCGCACCGCGGTGCCGGTCCGGTCGGTCCTGGCCGGGCGCGGCCTCGACAGCAACCGCGACGTGGTGCTCGGCCCGGCCACCCTGGCGGCGCTGCACCAGCGGGTTGGCGGCATCGTGACGCTGGCCAGCGGCAGCTTCCGCGTCCGGCTCACGATCGCGGGAACGGCCACCATGCCAGCGATCGGCGGCGCTCTGAGCATCCACCCGTCCATGAGTACCGGGGCGCTCTTCTCAGCCGCGATACTGCCGGAGGGTTCCTCCTCCGGCCCATTCGGAGCCTTCCTGGCCGGCCCGAACGCCATCCTCGTCAGGCTGCGGCCAGGCACTAGTCCAGCGGCCGGCCTGCAATCCCTGCAGGCCATCGGCAGGCAGCTCACCGCGGGCCTGAAGGCCCCGCGCACGCTCGCCGAAAGCAACGGCTCGTCGATCGCGGACACCATCGACCTGCTGCCTGCCCAGCGGCCGGCAGAGATCGTGAACTACAAGACGATGGGCGCCATGCCCGCAGTGCTGGCGGCCGGGCTGGCGGCCGGGGCCGTGGCGGGCCTCGGCCTGACCCTGGTGGCGTCGGTGCGGCGACGCAGGCGTGACTTCGCGCTGCTCAAGACCCTGGGCTTCACCCGCGGGCAGCTCGCCGGGGCGGTGGCCTGGCAGTCCTCGGTGATCGCCGTCGTCGGCCTGCTGATCGGCGTGCCGGTCGGTGTCGCGCTCGGGCGGCTGCTCTGGCTCGCGTTCGCGCGTGAGCTATCGGCCGTGCCTGATGCAGTAATTCCGGCCGGGTCGATCGCCCTGGCCGCCCTGGCCGCGCTGGTGCTGGCCAATCTTGTCGCCGCGCTGCCCGGCCGGGCAGCCGGCCGTACTCCCGCGGCGATCGTACTGAGGGCAGAGTGATGGACGTGATGACGAACGCAACTGCCGAGACTCAGGCCGCCGTTACGCCGGTTAGCAGCACCCCGGCCCGGCGGCTGCTCGCCGGCGTGCTGATACCGCTCCTCACCGTCGCCCTCGTCGTCGTCGGCCTCAGGACGCCGGGACCGTTCTCAGCGGTTCAGTCCGTCGCGTTCGGACTGGTCATCGTGGGCGCGGTGTCGGGCGTCATCCTGGCGCGCGCAGCGCAGCGGGTTGCGCTCTGGCAGGTCGCGTTCGGCGCGCTGGCAGCGTCGGTGGCGCTCGCCAGCGCACGGCTGGGTGACGAGCCCGGCGGTCACCAGGCCGCCCGCGGCGTGGCAACGTTCGCGGTGCCAGTCGTCATCGCCATCTCCGTGAACATGCTGCTCGCTCTTCCCGACGGCAGGCTGGCCAGCCGCGGCCGCAGAATCGGCGCAGGGGTGGCCTACGCCGCGGCAGCCGCGGCCGGACTCGCGCTGGCGGTCGCCGGACGGCCGTTCCCGGCCTGGGCGGTCGCGGTTGCCTGGCCGCTGGCGGCCGCAGCTGCCCTGCCTGCAGTGCGGCTGCGCTACCTGGCCGCATCCGCTCGGGACCGGCAGCGGATGCAGTGGATGGCCGTCGGCGCCGTGCTGGCCGCCGACTCGGCCCTGGTCGTCACCGTCCTGCACGTGCTTGTCGGCTGGCCGGGACCGGTCACTGCCGTGGCTGCGGCCTGCGGGGCGTTCCTCGCCCTGGGCATGATCGCCGGCGAGGTCCCGTCCCTCGGGTCCTACGGCGGCCGGGCCCTGGTCCAGGTGCTGTCGATAGCGGGCTTCACCACCGTGGTCGCGGCCATCTACCTGGTGATCGTGCTCGGGATCGGGACCGGGCCCAGCGATGCGGCCGACCGCGAGATCCTCGGGCTGTCGCTGCTGGCCGCGGCGGTCGCAGCGATCGGGTACCTGCCCGCCAGGGACCGGCTCGTCGCGGCGGCCACGCGCTTCGTGTACGGCGAGCGGGAGGCACCCGACGAGACCCTCCGCACGTTCGGGAGCAGGCTGACCAGGGCAATCCCCATGGACGAGCTGCTGCTGCAGCTGGCCGAGTCGCTGCGCAAGACCATGGCGCTGACCAGCGCCGAGGTCTACACCGGCACGGGCGACGTCCTTGAGCGCGCGGCCGCGGTCCCGGACACCGGACAGCGGTCGGTCGTGGTCACCGACCGGGAGCGGGCAGTCGTGGCCAGGGCCGGCGTGTCCGGCAACGCCTGGGCCTCCGTCTGGCTGCCCGCCGTGCTGGACGGCCGCGCGAACGCGCAGGTCAGGGTCGCGCCCATCAGCCATGCGGGTGAGCTTCTTGGCCTGATCGTCACGGAGCGGCCGGCCACTGACGACGCCTTCTCCGACGAGGACGACCGCGTGCTGACCGAGCTGGCCAGGCAGGTCGGCCTCGCGGTGCACAACGCGCGGCTTGACACGGCGCTGCAGACCACACTGGACGAGCTGCGGAAGCAGGCCGACGAGCTGCGCCAGTCCCGGGCGCGCATCGTCGCTAGCGGCGACGCCGAGCGCCGCCGGGTGGAGCGCAACCTGCACGACGGCGCACAGCAGCACCTGGTGGCAATGGCCGTGAACCTTCGCCTGGCGCGCGACATCGTCGCCGAGGATCCGGTCGCGGCGGCCGAGATGCTTGACCAGCTGGCCGGTGACGTGAAGGACACCATTCAGGAGCTGCGCGAGCTCGCCCACGGCATCTACCCGCCGCTGCTGGCCGACAGCGGGCTCGGGGAGGCGCTCCGCGCGGCCGCGAACCGGAGTCCGCTGAGCGTCATCGTGACAGCCGACGGGATCGGCAGGTACACCCCGGACATCGAGGCCGCCATCTACTTCTGCTGCCTGGAAGCCCTGCAGAACGCCGCCAAGCACGCGCCGCAGGCCCGCGTCGAGGTCCGGGCCTGGGAAGAGTCCGGCGGACTGCTGTTCTCGGTCAGCGACGACGGACCCGGCTTCGACGCCGCCCGGGCGCGGCAGGGCCACGGCTTCGTCAACATGGCCGACCGGCTCGGGGCAATCGGCGGCACGGTCCGCTGGGAGTCACAGCCTGGCCACGGCGCCCGCGTCCTCGGCACGGTCCCGCTGCTCTGACAGCGCTACGGCACGGGGCTTGGGCACGGGGCTACGGCACGGGGCAGCAGCAGCCGGCGCGTCAGCAGGTGGCGAACGATCCGGAGTTCCGTTCCTCCCACAGCCTGCGGATGGTGTCGGAGGCCAGCCGCTCCTTGTTCACGTAGGCGGTCGCGCCGCTGGTCGCGGCCGTCGGCGGAAGGTCAGACGCGTCATAGGTAGAGCACAGGATCACCACAACATCCGGATGGGCCGCGGTGATCTGGCGCGTTGCCTCGATCCCGCTCATTTCCGGCATGTTGATGTCCATCAGCACGAGCGCCGGGTGCAGCCGTTCGACCAGATCGATCGCCTCCGGGCCGCTCGAAGCCTCGCCGGCGAACTCGAAGCCATCGAGGCGGCGCAGCACAGCCCTGGCGGCCGAGCGGAACGGCGCCTGATCATCCACTACAAGCACGGAACGCGGGCTGGTCACGGAATCAGCCTCGCATAAGCGGCGGCAGGCGCCGAGGGTGCTGCCATGCGAAACCGGGGTGTGGCCAGCCTCCCGGCGTCATCGTTCGTCCTGCTGGCTGAGGAAGACCAGCACCGCCTTGACCCGGCGATTCACGTCTTTCTCCTCGGAAAGCCCGAGCTTGGCGAAGATCGAGTTGGTGTGCTTCTCCACTGCGCGCTCGGTCACGAACAAGGTGGCGGCAATCGCCGAGTTGCTCTTGCCCTGCGCCATCACGGCCAGGATCTCGGCCTCCCTGGGTGTCAGCGAGGCGAGGCCGGCCTGGCGGTCCTGGGAGCGCGCCCGGACCAGCTCATCCACGACGAGCGGGTCGATGACGGACCCGCCCTGCGCCACGGTCCTGATGGCCCTGGCCAGCTCGTCCACGCTGCCGATTCGCTCCTTGAGCAGGTAGCCCCGGCCGGCCGAGCCATGTTCGAGCAGCGCGAGCGCATATCCGGGAGCGGTGTACTGGCTCAGCACCACGACACCGATCTCGGGGTGGTTCTGCCGGATCCAGGCTGCTGCCCTGATTCCCTCGTCGGTACCGGTCGGCGGCATGCGGATATCGGTCACGACGACGTCCGGCACCTGCTCGCCGACCATGGCAAGCAGCTGCGGCAGGTCGGACACCGCCCCGACCAGCTCGAAATCCTCGTTGGCCGCAACCAGTCGGGAGATGCCCTCCCGCAGCAGGACATGGTCCTCGGCCAGCGCGACCCTGATCTTTCCCATACCGGAACGGATCGTAGCGCGCGCCGGCACGTCGCGTGACATTCCGGCGGACTGCGTCGTCGTACTGGTAATAACCGCTACGAGGGAGGAACACCGACCATGGAACCGCGACTCAGCCTGCTCGGCAGTACCGTCACGACTAAGTTCGTCCGATACCTCGTCTCCGCGAACAAGGTGGTCGCCGACTCCGCCCTGCCAGCCGCCACGCAGGAACTGGTCAGGCTCCGGGCCAGCCAGATCAACGGCTGCGCCGTCTGCACCGACATGCACGCCAAGGACGCTGAGCACGCAGGCGAATCCCAGCTGCGGCTCAACCTGGTCGCCGTGTGGCGGGAGGCGACAGTTTTCACCGAGGCCGAGCGAGCCGCCCTGGAGCTTGCCGAGCAGGGCACCCGCATCGCCGACGCGGCGACTGGCGTCACCGACGAGGCCTGGGCGAATGCCGCACAGCAGTACGACGATGACCAGCTCGCCGCTCTGGTCTCGCTCATCGCCGAGATCAACGCCTGGAACCGGCTGAACGTCATCACCCGCCAGCCCGGCGGCGACTACCAGCCCGGTCAGTGGGGCTAGTGACTACCAGCGGAGTTCCTCATCCCCCTCCTGGAATGTGCCAGTGCGGCCGTCGCTGCCGATGGTCGCCATGCGCACGATGACCTTTGCGCCCTCCTCGACCGGCTGCCCGGCCCCGCTCATCGGCGTGAGCTCGGTAGCGGTGAAGCCGGGCTCGACCGCATTGAACTTGATCTCCGGCACCGCCTTCGCGTACTGGACGGTGACCATCGAGACGGCCGCCTTGCTCGCTCCCTAGAAAATGGAGGGGTAATGGAACTGGCGCCGCCCGGGATTCGTGACAGCCCAGAACGAGCCGAGCGCGCTTGAGACGTTGACGACCACCGGGTTAGCGGACTTGCGGAGCAGCGGCAGCGCCGCCTGCGTGACACGGATGACTCCCCGATGGCATTGGTGTCGAACACCGTCAGCGCGGCCGGCCCGTTCACCACCTGGCCGCCTCCGATGCCGGCGTTGTTGACGAGTACGTCCAGGTGCCCGTCGCGATCGCTGATGACGCTCATGGCGGCCGCCGCCGACGCGTCATCGGTGACATCGAGCTGCACGAACCGGGCGCCCAGCTCGGCCGCCGCCTTCTCACCGCGCTCGACGCTGCGCGCGCCGATATAGACGGTCTGCCCGGACTCGATCAGCTGCCGTGCCGTTTCGTAGCCGAGCCCCTTGTTGGCTCCGGTGATCAGTGTGATGGTCATATCCCGGCTGCTCCCTGCTCTGAGATCACTGGCACGTTCCCGGCCTTGCGGAGCCTGTTCGCGCTGGCCGCTGACCTGCCCGCCGGGAGTCTGCCGCCAGTGTCGTTATGCGCCGGCGCAGTCGCCGTGGATCTCCGCCCAGCCGGACAAGGACCTCGCCACCAGCGGCTCCTGGCTCGTCCATCAGGGCCAGCAGGATGTGCTCAGTGCCGACATGGTTATCGCCAAGCCGGAGCGCTGCCCGCACCGACAGCTCACCAGAGCCACCACCCGGCGTGCCTGGTCAGTGAATCGCTGATACATGCACCACCCCGTTCCGTACCGCCGCCGTAGCCCGGTGGATATCACCGCGTGCGCCGGTTGGCAAGGCCCGTCCCGCGTTCTCGGCACTGGTTTGCATGCGCGCAGCCGGGTAGCGAGACCGCGTAGCGAGTGAGAGGAGGCTCCCTGTGCCACGCGGAGCAAGCCCGAAGCGGGAACGCCAGTATGAGCACATCAAGGACAGCGCTCAGGAGCGCGGCGAGAGCCCGAAGCGCGCCACTGAGATCGCCGCCAGGACCGTGAACAAGGAGCGCGCCAGGGCCGGCGAGTCCCGCACGGCAAGCAAGACCTCGACGCAGGACATCTCCTCCGGCCGGCGAGGAGGGCTGCGGTCGCACTCCGGCGCAGCGGGCCGGACGAAAGAGCAGCTCTACGCAGAGGCCCGTAAGCGCAACATCAAGGGGCGGTCCAGCATGACCAAGGCCCAGCTCGAGAAGGCACTGAGCCGCTAGCAGGCTCCCTTTCGCAGGCTGGACGCTGCGTGCTGCCAGAAGGGATCACCGTCATGACTCGATTCGGCTATTTCCTCGCGTCAGAGGAGCACGAGCCGCAGGAGCTCGTCCGTCTGGCCCGGCTCGCGGAGGAAGCCGGCTTCGACTCGCTGTGGATCTCTGATCATTTCCACCCGTGGCTGGAGGAGCAGGGCCAGAGCGGCTTTGTCTGGTCCGTCATCGGCGCCGTCTCGCAGGCAACCTCACTGCCCATCACGACGGCAGTGACGTGCCCGCTGCAGCGGATTCATCCGGCGGTCATCGCGCAGGCAGCGGCCACCTCGGCCCTGCTGACCGGCGGCCGGTTCACGCTGGGTGTCGGCACCGGCGAGGCGCTTAACGAGCACATCACCGGACAGCGCTGGCCAGCTGCCGACGAGCGGCTGGAGATGCTCGAAGAAGCCGTTCAGGTCATCCGGGCGCTCCTCGGCGGCGGTCAGGTCAGCATGCGCGGAGACCACTACACCGTGGAGACGGCGCGCCTGTACTCTGTGCCGGACATGCCCCCGCCGGTGTATGTGTCGGGCTTCGGCGAGAAGGCGGTCAAGCTGGCCGCGAAGATCGCCGACGGCTACATCTGCGTTCAGCCGAACGCGGACTTCGTCCGGCTGTTCCGCGAGTCCGGCGGCGGCGACCGGCCGGTCCAGGGTGGCATGAAGGTCTGCTGGGGTGCCGATGAGGATGCTGCGCGCAAGACCATGCACCGGCTCTGGCGGACCGACGAGATCCCCGGCGAGGCCGCTCAGCTGCTGCCGCTGCCCCGGCACTTCGAGCAGGTAGCCGAGCTCGTCTCGCCCGACCAGATCTCCGCACCCTGCGGACCGGACGCGGCCCGGCATATCGAGGGCATCCGCGCCTACACCGGGGCCGGATTCGACGAGGTGTACGTGGGCCAGGCTGGTCCCGAGCAGGACGGCTTCTTCGAGTTCTACGCCACCGAGGTTCTCCCGCGGCTTCGCGAGAGCTGAGCATCCGGCGCCTCGCGCTCAGCTGGCCGGCTGACTTACGGTGCAGGAGTGAGCAACGCAGCAACGCGCCGCAGTCAGGTCAACAGCACCGCTTTCGTCGCGCCTGACGTGCTACCCCGCGACCGGATGCACGCAGTCGACATGCGCTCGCTGAAGAAGCTGACGCTGCTGCATGATGCGCTCTGGCTGGACACCCAGTGGCTCGATGACATCAGCAAGCTCCCGGCCGACGATCTGGCCGGCGGCTCGGCTGACTCCGTCTTCGACGGGCGTCGCTCGCTGGATGAGCTCATGACCGCCGTGCGCGAGGAGGCGCCGAAGCGGTTCAGGGAGATCAGCAAGATCTGGCGGCCGCTGCCGCTCTCGCTGAACACCACCATGCGGGCCGCGTGGACGCGGATGGAGTACGGCGCGGAGGCGCCCGACCCGTTCGCCACCAATATCGACTACGCCACCGAGGGCGCCCTCCGGTTCGCGCTCGCGCAGGACGGGCAGCAGCTGTTCAGCCGCGAGGCGTGGTACCTGGCCCTGCACGGGACGTGGGTCTGGGCCGAGACCGGCGTGGGCTGCGCGACCAGGGATCCCATGGTGTTCCGGGGCCTGCACCACCTCGCCGTAGCGGCGCCCGACCTGCCTGCCGATAAGCCCGGGCTGGACACCGCGATCGCGCGGGGCCGGCAGGTCACCGCCTACCAGGATCAGGCTGCAGCGGATCCGCTTGACCCGGTCGAGGTCGCCGAGGTCATGGTTCCCGACGTGGAGCTGCTGAGCTGGGACGAGATCCTCTACCTCCGGTCGCTGCCGTCCTTCCGGCACGGCCAGGAGCTCATGCGTGAGGGGCAGCTGAAAGGTGACGTGCGCGCGGTCAGCCGGTGGGCCGACCGGCAGCTGAGCGACCTGGTGCTCAAGCTCCGGCCAAGCATGTCCAAGAGCCTGCTGAACGCGTTCGTCGGTAACCTGCCGATCCCGCTGCCGGTCAACCCCATCGGCATCGCCCAGAGCGTCGCGGACATCACCTCAACCGCGCGGATCAACCACGACTTCGGCGGAGTGTTCTGGCTGGCACGCGCCCGCGATCTCGCCGACGCCGCAGCGGACGCGGCCGCTGCCGCCGCAGCCATCAAGCGGATGCAGGCAGGTGCCGCCGGCAACTCCTAAGCGGGCGAGACAGTCCTGCGCATCACGCAGTGGTTCTTCCCCTTCGGCCGCTCGTAACTGAAGCCGGCCTTCTCGAAGAGGCTGCGCGTCGCGCTGTAGAGGAAGGATGCCGTTACCTTCTGGCCGTCGGTGTCCTGCGGGTATGCCTCCACGACCCCGCCTCCGGCCTGCGCTATCAGGTGCAGGGCACCGCGCAGCGCCGCATCTGCCAGCCCCTGGCGCCGGTACTTCCTGTCAACGAAGAAGCAGGTGATCCGGTAGTCAGGCAATCGGTCGAGGCTGGCCTCGTACTCCTTCCTGTGGTTAATGTTCGGAAGCTCCGCCGGCGGGCCGTACTCGCACCAGGCGACGGCCGCATCGCCGTCGAATACCAGCGCGGCGTGCGCGTTGCCGCCTCTCACCAGGCCCTCCTTGAGGGCGCTGTTGCTCTCGGCTGTCCGCTCCTGGCCGCCCCTCTCGGCAACGGACGCATGGAACCAGGTGCACCAGCAGCCGTTCCAGACACCGTTGTGCCGCCCGGCGAGCTGGGCGAAGGCATCCCAGGTGCCGGGGCCAAGCGGCCTGATCGTGTACTCGCCTGCCATCTGCTCTGCGCCGGTCATGATGAGTAGGCTAGAACGCTTCACGGACGCAGGACGTCCGGGAATACGCGCGCGTTACCGCCTGTTCCGAGCGAGCGTGACGCAGCAGCAGCAATCCCTTGAGGACACGCAGTTCTGGTTCGATCCGCTTTGCCCGTGGGCCTGGATCACTTCCCGCTGGATGCTCGAGGTGGAGCAGGTGCGGCCGGTCCGGGTTGACTGGCGGATCATGTCGCTGGCTTACCTGAACCTGATCCAGCACGAGGGCAAGGGCCTGACTCCCGAGTACCTGGAGCGGATGGACAGGGCCTGGGGCCCGATCCGGGTGGTCGCCGCGGCCGCCCGGGAGGCTGGGCCTGGCATCCTCGGCCCGCTCTATACCGCCATCGGGACGAGGCTCCACAACGAGGGCCGCAGAGACGATCCGAAGGTGATCCCCGAGGCGCTGGCCGAACTGGGCCTGCCCGAGGCCCTGGCAGCCGCCGCGGACAGCACGGAGTTCGACGACGAGATTAAGCGGTCTCATCACGAGGCCTTCGACGTCGTCGGAACGGACGTGGGGACTCCCGTCATCCGGATCCGCGGCAACGCCATCTTCGGCCCCGTCATCACGCCTATCCCCCGCGGCGAGGCGGCCGGACGGCTCTGGGACGGCGTGGTGCTGGTTACCGAGGCGGACGGCTTCTTCGAGCTCAAGCGGACCAGGGACCGCAGGCCCGCGTTCGACTGATCCAGCACCTGCCCAGCGCGCGGTCAATCCGAGCGCGCGGTCAGTCCGGGCGCAGGACGCCATCGAGCCAGCCGAATGACCGTGCGTGATACAGAGTGCGCGCACCTGCCTCGCAGTGATCGCCGGCCCCCTCCGAGGCGGTGAAGGTGACGAACTCATTCTGGCATGTCAGCGCCCGGACGAGCTGCGGCGCCGACTGACTAATGTCGTCGCCCTCAGCGTTGCTGACGAAAACCGGGCAGGTGATCTGCCCGGCCCGGTCCTTCAGGGTGTACTCGCGCAGGCCGAGGAGGTAGGCGACCGGGTCATCGGCACCGTGCACCTGCTGGCCGCGGCGCAGCGCCCAGCCTGCGGTGGGCTTGCGTTCCAGCGTCCGCAGGACCCGCCGCAGCACCGCGGCAGCCGTGCTCCGGCCGTCGGTCAGACCGCTCGCCAGCGGCCCGGGAATGCGCTCGAGCGCGGAGGCGAACAGGTCATAGGATCCGCAGTCGGCAATGCACGCGGCGAGCCGGTGCTCGGCGCTGGCCGCGCGGGGGGCGAGGTAGCCGCCGAGGCTAAGGCCGATGAGAGCGACCTTGCCGGCGTCGACGTCCGGGCGAGACAGCAGGTAGTCCACGACCGGCGTCACGACGTTCTCCCAGTCTGGTCTCAGGACCAGGCCCTGCTGCAGTAGCGCCGACCCCTGTCCAGGCCCGTCGAAGGCGAGCACGTGGTAACCGCGGGCCAGTGCCGCGGCGCCGTTGAAGAAGTACAACTCCTCGGCGGTTCCGTCGTAGCCGCCCGTCAGGATCACCGTGGCCCGCGGCTGCTGTCCCTCACCGGCGCGGAAGAAATAACCCGGCAGCGTCGTGTCCTCATACGGAATCTGCACAGCCTCAGGCGGTATCGCCAGTAATGCCGCTCCGCGGCGGAACGCGTCCGCCTGCCGCGCGCTGGCTTCCACCAGGCGCGGATCCGCCGGGGCGCCCATCAGCATCACGCCGGCCGTGCGGAAGTAGCTGGAAGACCGCCAGAAGGCCAGCCGTGCAGATTCGGTGCGCCCGCAAGCCAGCTCGCCTTCCGCCAGGGCCAGCGCCCGGCCGGCAGTGGACACCCAGGCGTCGTGCCAGCTGGTCAGGTCGGTCCCCCGCACTCGCGCGGCCGTCGCCAGGCACTCCCCGACGTCAGCCCCGCCGTAGGGCGCGGAACCGAGCGTCCGCAGCGTCTGCGCACCCAGAAGGGCGTCCTTGACACCGACTCGGGTCACGTTCCACCTCCAGGCCAGGACGATACAGGGACGTCGCCGCGGCGACGGCCTGTGCGCGTCAGGCCGGCGGGAGGGTGTCGATATCGAACTCGTTTCCCTCCGGGTCGGCCATGCAGCGCCAGCGGAACCCCTCTAGGTCATGGGTGTCGCCGGGCTCGAGCCAGCGGCCGCCGAGGCTCTCGATCTCGGCGGTCGACGCGTCGAGGTCCTCGACGACCAGGTCGAGGTGGAGGCGGTTCTTCCCGGACTTGCTCTCCGGCACCTGCTGGAAGCCGACGGTCAGGCCGTCAGCTGTCCTGGACAGCACGATGAACTGGCCGTCGCCGATCGAGTCTTCGACCTGCACGTCGAGCAGCGCGCACCAGAACGGTGCCAGCTGCTGGGCGTTCGTCGCGTCAATCACCAGGTAGCCGACCGATGCGGGCATCGCGGGTCCTTTCTGCCGCAGGGAAAGCCTGCGGCCAGGTCATAGCAGGCCGTCGATGAGGCTAGCCGCGCGCGCCGCGCCGTCGCTGGCCACCGGCAGATAGTCGACGGGGCGGCCGATCTCGCTCGCGATCGCGGCGGCGATGTCGGCGGGCTGCGCGGTCTCGAAGTCCATGCGCCGGCCAGCCCGGTAGCGCTCCAGCCGGTACGGGACGTGGATGTTCTGCTCGAAATGATGCTGCAGCGGGAAGTACAGGAACGGCCGGCGTGCCGCCGTCAGCTCCATGGCGGTGCTCAGGCCGCCCTGGACGATTGCGAGGTCGCATGCGGCCAGGTGCCTGTACAGGTCGGGTACATAAGGCCGGACTTCGAGCCCGTCACAGGCGGGCAGGCTGTCAGGGTCAATCCGGGGGCCGGTCACGATGATCATCCGCAGGTCAGGCACCAGGCGCTTCGCCTCGGGAAAGGCCGCCATCACCCGGCGCAGCAGGCTTCCGCCCACGCCGGACCCGCCGACGGTGACGATGCAGACGCGCTCGCCGGGCCGGTAGCCGAGCGCCTCCCGGTCCGCCAGCGCCCGCGGATCGAAGCCAGTGACGTAACCGGCGAAGTCATAGTTCTGCTCGGTCCAGGCGCGGATCGCCGGCAGTCCGGGCCCGAAGCTGTCCGGCACGATGTCGGCGGGCTCGCCGACGAAGATCGCCCGGTCCCGGAGCCGCGGGTAGCGCGCGACGTGCTCGATCATCTCGGCGTTGTAATCGGCCGTCAGGGCCGCCTCGCGCTCGCCTCCGCCGGCCACCGGCAGCCAGCCGACGAAGTCGGTGAGCCATACGTATGCAGCTGACTTGAGCTCGGGGTTCTCGTGCAGGTAGTAATCGAGCTCCCAGGCCTCGTCGCCGATCCACAGGTCGTACTGCTCGTCGGCGGCAAGGTCCTGGAAGACCATGAAGTTGGCAACGAGAATCTCGTCCATCCGCCGCCACGCCTGGAAGCAGTGCAGATCGTGCCCGGCCGACTCGGACTCGATGTGGCCGGCTTCGCTGGCAAGGAACGCGCTGGCCGGGTGGATCCGCTCGCCCCGCTCGGCCAGCGCCGCGGTCACCGGATGCTGGGCCAGCCAGTCGATCTCAAGGTCGGGATGGAGGACACGCAGCTGCTCGGCGATGGCAATATCCCGCTGGGCGTGACCAAGGCCGATCGGCGAGGAAATGTAGAGCGCACGCCGGCGCCGCGACCGGCCGCGACGCCAGCGCGGCCGGGGCTGCGGCGGGCAGGCGAAGTCGCGGATGATGAGGTTCGTCCGGACCGGGTCGCGCAGGTGCGGCGCATGGCCCGACCCGTCCATGGTGACCAGGACCGCGGACGGGAGCATCTTGACGACCGCCGCGCCGCGAGCCGCCCCGACGATCGCGTCCTCCGTCCCCTGGATGATGAGCACCGGGCAGCGGACCTGCGCGCACAGCTCGCGCACGCTCTCCTCGTCGTTGGACCAGGCCGCGTACATGCCGCGCAGGATTGTCTCCGGGTCGGTCTCCAGGCCCCACCCGATCGCGTCCTCGATCTGCTTGGTGGAATGCGGCTCGCTGAACGCCTGCGAGAAGAAGAAATCCAGGAATCCTGGCCAGTCACGCAGCCAGTAGTGCCGGTTCCACTTCGCCCAGCCCTCTTCCTTAGGCAGCTCGTCGACGAAGGAGTACGGGCCTTCCTCGTCGGCCGGGTCCGGGCTGACGAGGAAGTTCGGCGCGATCAGGACGAGCGAGGTGACCCGCTCGGGCCGCTCGGCGACCAGCAGCAGCTCCTCGCCGCCGCCGCACCAGGCGACGACTGCCGCGGTGGCCGCGCCGACGGCGTCCAGCACCGCCAGCGCGTCACGCGCGAACTCGCGCCGGTCGTAGGCGGCGACGTCGAGCGGCCGGTCCGACCGCCCGTTGCCGCGCGGATCGAACGTCACCACCTGGCAGTGCCTGGCCAGGAAGGGAATCTGGAACTTCCAGATCCTGGAGTGAACGACCTCCCAGGTCGGCATCAGCAGAATGACAGGCCCGCCGCTGCCGTACGCCTCGTAATAGACCCGCACACCGTCACGGTCGATATAGCCGCTGATCGCGGGATCGAGCGCACGCGTCACGGGCGCGCCTCGAACACGGCGTTGAACGGCGTCTCCGCGACCCGGCGGAAGCGAGTGAAGCCAGCGGCCTTCACCACGTCGGCGATCCGCGCCTCCCCGGCCTGGGCACCGAGGGCAAGCCCGACGTCCTGGGACAGCGAGGCCGGCGTGCACAGCAGCGTGGAGAAGCCATAGTAGGCCCGTCCCACCGGGTTGAGGTTCTCCTCGACCCGGTCGCCAGCCTGCGGTTCCACGATCATCCAGGTGCCATCCGGCTTGAGTGTGCTGCGGACATGGCGGGCCGCGCCGACCGGGTCGCCCATGTCGTGCAGGCAGTCGAACATCGTCACGAGGTCGTAGTCAGTTCCACCGTAAGCCGCTGCCGGGGCCGTCTCGAATCTGGCCCGCTCGGACAGGCCCGCCTCAGCCGCGTGCCGCCGGGCCGTCTCAACCGAGCCGTCGTGATAATCCGATCCGGCGAAGACCGAGTTCGGGTAGGCCTGTGCCATCAGGATCGTTGACGCGCCGTGCCCGCAGCCCACGTCGGCGACGTGCGCACCGCGCTCGAGCTTGGCCACGACGCCGTCGAGCGCAGGCAGCCAGGCAGCGGTCAGGTTGGCGTTGTAGCCAGGGCGGAAGAACCGCTCGCACCCCTCGTGCACGTCGTGGACGTGCTCATGCCAGCCGTAGCCGGCGCCGGTCCTGGCGGCGTCCGTGATGGTCGGCGAGTCCAGCACCGAGCCGAGCGCGATCTGGAAGAACCCTGGCAGGTACGCCGGGCTGGCGCTGTCGGTGAGGGCGATGGCCTGCTCGGGCGGCAGCGTGTACCGCCCGCTGTCCGGGTCGTAGCTGACGAAGCCGCCCGCCGCCTGGGCGTTGAGCCACTCGCGCACGTAGCGCTCGGCTGTCCCGGTGTGCGCGGCGAGGTCAGCCGGGGACAGCGGGCCCGCGTCGGCGAGAGCGCGGTACAGCCCGAGCTTGTCGCCCATGACGACCAGCGCGGTGTTCAGCGTCGCGCCGACCTCCCCGACGGCCCGGAATACGAAATCCTGCAGTTTGTCCATATCGACGGCGGCCGGGGCTGCCTGGCTGGTGCTGGTCATGACGTCCCTCCCTGGGCTGGCTTTCTGCCGACGCTAGATTCGGCGGCCCGCGCCTCGCATCAGGGAGCCCACCTAGTCCTCGGGCAGCATGCCGTGCTTGTGTCCGGCGGGGCGTGATCAAGACGGCGGCTGTAGTGCCAGGTCCGCTCGATGGTGTGCCGCGCCGCGCCCGGTGCCTACAATCGCGCCATGCTGCTGGGCCGAAGTCGCGAGCGGCGCCGCATCGACGACGCGCTGGCGCAGGCGCGGGCCGGCGCGAGCGCGGCCCTTGCCCTGACCGGGGATCCGGGCATCGGCAAGACCACGCTGCTGGGCTACGCTGCAGCTCAGGCAGCTGCTTCCGGCATGCAGGTGCTGCGGGCGCGAGGGGTCGAGTCGGAGGCGCAGATCCCGTTCGGATCGCTGCTTGAGGTGATCAGGCCCGCACTGACGCTGCTTGACACGATCCCGGCGCCTCAGTCGGCCGCGCTGGAAGGCGCACTGGCGCTGCGGCCGGGCGCCGCCAGCGACCGGTTCGCGGTCGGCGCGGCGACGCTCAGCCTCCTCGCCGCATGCGCCGAGCAGGCGCCCGCCGCCCTGCTACTCGACGATGCGCAGTGGCTTGACGTATCCAGCGCCCAGGCGCTCCTCTTCGCCATCCGCCGCCTGGTCGCTGACCGCATCGCGGTGCTGATCACTGTCCGCGCGGGCGAGCCGTCGGTGCTGGACGGCGCCGGCCTGCCGGTGCTGGAACTGGATGGCCTCACCCGCGAGGAAGCCCTCCAGCTCGTGCCCGGACTCTCGCCCGAGGCCGCCGCGCGGCTGCACACCGCTACTGCCGGAAACCCGCTCGGGCTGCTGGAGCTGGCCGCCGCCAGCCAGGACCTTGAGCTGGCCCCCGAGGGCGCGCCGCTGCTGGTGACCGCCAGGATCAGCGGCGCGTTCCTCTCCCAGGTCACGACCTTCGGTGCCGCCACCCGGCGCGCACTCGCTCTGGCGGCCGCCTGTGATACCGGCGATCTGCCGCCCATCGAGCGGACCGCGGCCATACTCGGCATCGACCTGGCCGCGCTCGGCCCGGCGGAGAGCGCCGGGCTCATCCGGCTGCAGCACGGCTCGCTCGAGTTCCGGCACCCCCTGGCCCGCTCCGCCGTCTACGCGGCCGCGCCGGCCGGCCAGCGCCGGGCGGCCCACCGTGCCCTGGCGGCGGCATTGCCGGACCGGGACATCGGCGGTCGCGCCTGGCATCTGGCTGCCGCGGCGACCGGAACAGACGAATCCGCCTCGGCGGCCCTGGAGCAGGCCGGCAGCAGCGGACTGGACCGCAGTGCCTACGCCGCTGCCGCGGCGGCGTTCGAGCGGGGCGCCCGGCTCACCGCCAGCGGCGACCGGCGGGCCCGGCTGCTGCGCCGGTCGGCGGAGGCGCGCTGGCTGGCCGGATTCACCGATAATGCCGTCGCCTTGCTGGCGGAAGCGCGGGAGAGCACCGCGAACCCGGCTCTGCTGGCCGAGACTGACGAGCTGACCGGGCACATCGCGGCCCGCTGCGGGCCGGTCATGCGCGGTCATGCGATCCTGACCGCGGCCGCCGGGCAGGCAGATCCCGAGCGCGCGATCGGCATGCTGGCTAAGGCCGCCCTCGCCTGCCTGTACGCGGGCAACCCCGCCGAGATGGCCGCGACCGCAGACCGGATTAGCAGGATCCTGCCCGCGCTGCCCTCCCGCCGCGCCAGCTTCCTGGCCTCGATGACGGCGGGGATGGCCGGGATCTTCGGTGCCGACGCGGCCGCCGGCGCGCAGGCCGTGCGGTCGGCGGTGACCATGGCCAGGAGTCTGCGCAGCTGCGAGACGACGTGCAGCTGATCCCCTGGCTCGCTCTCGGCCCGCTCTTCCTGCGTCAGGCCAGCGCCGACCGGGCGCTGCTCGACCACGCTGTCCTCATGGCGCGATCGCGGGCCGCGGCGGGCGCGCTTCCGCTGGTACTCAACCTCATCTGGCGCGATCATGCCGGCACCGATCGCTGGGCCGCGGCTGCCGCAACGTATCAGGAGTCGATCGGCCTGGCCCGCGAGAGCGGGCAGCGAACCGAGCTGACGTTCGGCCTGGCCGGACTGGCGTGGCTGGAGGCGCGACGCGGGCGGGAGGCGCAGTGCCGGGCCTGCGCCGGCGAAGCGCTCGGCCTGAGCCGGGAACTGGAAATGGGCCTCAGCGAGATCTGGGCAACCGCTGCGCTGGGCGAGCTCGAACTCGGGCTCGGCGACGCCGCGCGGGCCGCTGAGCACTTCGAGCACCAGCGCCAGCTGCTCCGCGAGCACGGAATCACCGACGCCGACCTGAATCCGGGGGCGGAGCTGACCGAGGCCTACAGCCGGCTGGGCCTCCCCGAGCAGGCAGGCCGCGCTGCCGCCGAGTTCATCTCCGCGGCGGCCGCGAAGGGCCAGCCGTGGCCGCGCGCGCGGGCCCTGCGCTGCCAGGGGCTGATCTCCGCGGGGGACGCGTCACCGGGCGCGTTCGAGCAGGCGCTGGACCTGCACGCGCAGACGCCCGACGCCTTCGAGACCGCGCGCACGCAGCTTGCCTACGGCGAGCGGCTGCGGCGGACCCGGAACCGGACCCTCGCCCGCGAGCAGCTCCGGTCCGTTGCGGAGACGTTCGAGCGACTCGACGCCCGCCCGTGGGCTGACCGGGCATTCGCCGAGCTTGCCGCAACCGGTCAGACGCTCCGCCGGCGCGAGCAGGCCGCCGTCGAGGAGCTAACCCCTCAGGAGCTGCAGATCTCGCTGCTGCTCACCGCCGGGCGAACGACCCGCGAGGCAGCATCAGCCCTGTTCCTGAGCCCTAAGACCGTTGAGTATCACCTGCGGCACGTGTACCAGAAACTCGGCATCCACTCCCGCGACGAGCTGGCCCACGCGCTGGCCGCTCAGTCGCGCTAGCACTGGCACTATCAGAGGTATGGAGTTGCTCAGGACAGATCGCCTGCTCCTGCCGCTCAGCGACAGCGACGGGATGACCGGCCTGGTGGAGGTGGGCTGGCACCTGCACCCGCAGTACCAGGGGAACGGGATTGCCACCGAGTCGGCCCGTGCGGTCCTCGCCGTGGCCGGAAAGGCCGGCATCGATGAGGTGCTCGCCATCATCGAGCCGGACAACGTCGCCTCACAGCGGGTCGCCGAGCGCCTGGGCATGACTGACGAAGGCCTGACTGGGCGCTGGTTCGGCCTGACGGCACGTCAGTACCGCACGGTCATCAGCACTCAGGGGTCCTGACCATCGGGATGATCAGAAGCACCCGCCCGGTGGTGACACCCGGTACGACCGGGCGTGTAATGGACGGACCCGATGTTGCATGGAGGCAGGCTCGATGATGTACCAGGTAGTGAACCCGGCCACCGGAAAGGTCGAAAGCGAGTACCCGACGGCGACTGACGCCGAGGTCAGCGAGGTGCTGGCGAGAGCCGAGCGGGGTTACAGCTCGTGGCGGCGAACTCCGATCGAAGAGCGCGCCGCGATCCTGCACCGGGTCAGTGAGCTGTATGTCGAGCGCTCCGCCGAACTGGCCGCGATCATCACCCGCGAGATGGGCAAGATCACCAAGGCCGCCAAGGGAGAGCTGCGCTTCGTCGCCGCTATCTACGCGTACTACGCCGACAACGCGGCAGAGCTGCTCAAGGACCAGCCGCTGGCCTCGAACCTGCCGGGCACGGCGTGGGTACGCAAGACCCCGATCGGCGCGCTGCTCGGCATCATGCCGTGGAACTACCCGTACTACCAGGTCGCCAGATTCGCCGCGCCGAACCTGATGATCGGGAACACCATCGTGCTCAAGCACGCGCCCCAGTGCCCGGAGTCAGCCCTGGCCATGGAGCAGCTGTTCCGCGATGCCGGCCTGCCGGATGACGCCTACATCAACATTTTCGCGAGCAACGAGCAGGTCGCCCACATCGTGGCCGACCCCCGCATCGCCGGGGTGTCGGTGACGGGCAGCGAGCGGGCCGGGTCGGCCGTGGCCGCTGTGGCCGGGCAGAACCTCAAGAAGGTCGTGCTGGAGCTCGGCGGCTCGGATCCGTTCATCGTGCTGGATGGTGCCGACCTGCCGAAGGTCGCCAGGACGGCAGCAGCGGCCCGGATGGAGAACGGCGGCCAGGCGTGCAACGCATCCAAGCGGATGATCGTGGCCGATGGCATCTACGACGACTTCATGCGCGAGTTCACCGCCGCGATGTCCACCTACGTGACCGGTGATCCAACCGACCCGGCGACGAGCTACGGGCCGCTGTCGTCGGAGCAGGCGGCGCGCAACCTCATGGAGCAGATCGATGACGCCGTCAGCAAGGGCGCCACGGTCCACCTCGGCGGGCATCGGGTCGACGGGCCCGGCGCCTTCGTGGAGGCGACGGTGCTCTCGGGCGTTACCCCTGAGATGCGGGCTTTCCGGGAGGAGCTGTTCGGCCCGGCCGCCGTGGTCTACCGCGTGGCCGGCGCCGATGAGGCGGTCGAGCTGGCCAACAGCAGCGCATTCGGGCTCGGCGGAGCCGTCTTCAGCAGCGACGAGCAGCTGGCCATGGACGTCGCCGACCGGCTCGACGTCGGAATGGCCTGGGTCAACAGCGGCGAGCTGGGCGGCCCTGAGCTGCCTTTCGGCGGCACCAAGCGATCCGGTGTCGGCCGCGAGCTCGGCCCGCTGGGCATTGATGAGTTCGTCAACAAGAAGCTCATCCACACGCCTCCCGCCGCGCAGTGAGCGCCTGGTGACCTAGCCTGGCTCGCCCCCGGTCCGGCTGCCGAGCAGGCTGCCCAGATACCGTCCGAGCTGCGTGACCCGCGGGTCGGGCCAGAACGCCGAATGATGGTGAATGGGCGGCGGGGTCGGGTTCGCGTCGGCCGTGATGGTCACGGGATCCCAGCATGGCTGATCGACTCCGTCCTGGATCCCGGCCGGATCGGGGCCGGGGCCTGGCTCGCGGAAGATCCATGAGCCGACGTAGTCGGTGCGCCTGACGAGGTTCTTCCACCTGCGAAGGCCGGGGCCGCCGCCGCTGGTCTGGAGCAGTTCGCCCAGCGTCTGGATCGGGACGGTGCCGAAGTAAGCGGGGAAAGCGCGCCCGTACAGGTTCCTGGCCGGACAGGCGAGGGTGAGCAGCCCGACGAGCGCCCGCGTGTCTTCTGGCAGCTGGCCGATGACCGCTGTCGCGATGATGGAGCCCTGGCTGTACCCGGTCAGCAGTACCGGACCGGACGGAACCGACAGCTGAGGCGACTCGGCCGGACCGGAGTTACGGCGCTCAGCCGCGATCTGCGCCCAGGCGGGATCGGCATCGTCAGGTTGCACCGTTCCCGTCAGGATCCTGAGCCGGTCGACCAGCTCGGGCACGGCGCGCTCGGCGTAACACGGCGGGGCGAACGGATGGGTGGCACGGGGCCAGAACGTGCCGACATCCCACAGCGCGCCGATCGTCCTGCGCTGTGCCGGGCTGCTGTAATCAGAACGCAGCAGCGCAATCAGCACGCCCGCGAGGAAGAGGCCCACCACGCTCTCCAGGACGGCGAAGCCGGGCAGCTTCTGGGACAGGACCCCGTGGCGCGAGGCCTCCGCGCCGTAGATCTCGGCCAGCACGGTGGCAACCGTCATCCCGGCCGCCGACCACACGGCGACGACGGCCGCCTGGCCGATCAGCAGTCCGGCCGCCCAGGCACGGGCGACGCTGCGGCGGCAGCTCTGGTAACCGTCGGCATCTGCGTCGCCGAACTGGCGGCCGTAGAACGCGGCGACCGGGGACGGGGCAGTCGAGTCGCCCGATCCTGGTGCTGCGAACTGCCGGGAGTGCCTGACCCACGTGTAGAAGACCCAGGGGGCTGCGATCAGCAGGCCGGCCAGCAACCCGACCGGGGCCGCGGCGAAAGCGTAGACCGGCCACGGGATCTGCAGGGCGTTAGCTGGCGGAGTCGCGAGCTGGATTCCGCTCGGGACCGGTGTTCCCAGAAGACGGGTGGCAAACAGGTCGGCGAGAGCACCGAACGCACCGCCCAGGCACACGGCAAGCACGCCGAAGACGGCCGTCAGGTGGCCAGCGCTGAACGGCTGGTCGCCGGATCGCTGGAGCGGGGCCGACCTGGCCAGTTTCCACACGGTCAGCGCCAGGATGAGGAGCAGGAGTGCCTGGACAGCAAGCAGGACCGCGCAGATGTTCGTGAAGCCAGGCAGAGTGATGTGCCTGGTGCTGTCGTCGACGGGCCACTCGCCGGTGAAGAACGCCCCGATGAAGCCCGCGAGTCCTGCTGCCAGGAGCACGTAGCACCACAGCGTCGCGGCCGTCTTGTCGTGCGGCGCCTGCCCGGCCCCGGCCGGCGGATCAGCGAGGGTCAGGCTGTGCCGGTCAGCCAGCGGCAGGCACAGAGTGACCGCGACGAGCAGCAGCACCAGGGCTGACAGGCACAGGACAGCCAGCCGGCCGCTGCCCATGTCGGGGCCGGGCCGCGCGACGATAAGCGCGGTCAGGGCGGCGGCACCACCAGCATGCAGGCTCCGGTGCCTGGTCACCAGCTGCTGACCCGTCCAGAATCCTGACTGCGTCAGCGGCCACCGGCGGTTGATGCCGGCCCGTGCATGGGTGGTCCGCGCTTCGTAGCGGTGCGCCGTCACGACGCTGATCAGCCACATGGCGCCCAGCACTGCCGCCACGCCCGCCAGGGCAAGGGCAACCCTGGCCGCTGGCGACCACTGCGCGTACCACGAGAGCCAGGACGGGAAGTGCGCGTTCCTCGCCTGCAGGGCGGCAGTGCTCACCAGGATCGAGACGGTGACAGTGGTGAACTGCAGGGTGGCCGAGAAGGCAAGGAGACGCAGCAAGGTCTGCGCCGCGGCATGCCACCCATCCCGTCCGAGCCTGCTGACAGGATCAGCGCCGGCGCGGCTGACCTGCTCCACGTCGTAAGCCCGCGGCGGCGGCAGCGCGAAGTGAGCGACGTTGTACAGCATGAACGGAGCGAGGACCAGCCAGGATGCCGAGGCCAGCGGCGACTCGGTGAGGCCGCCCCACGAGTAGGCCTCGAGTTTCCACGGCACGCCCGCGCCGCCGCCGCCGGCCGCGGTCCACCGCCGGTAGAACATCGTCGTGCCATCACCGGCAACCTGTACCGCAGCCGGATGCTCGAGCATCACCGGGGCGGTGGAGCCGGACACGCCATGAATGCGCAGTTCGGTGAACTGCGGCGCGCTGTCCCCGAGCGTCGTATCGGTCAGGGCTCCTGCGCCCGCCGCACGAGCAGGGCTGGTCAGATCCGCCTGCGCGAAACCCCAGGCACCGCCGAGCCCGAGTAACACATCCCGGCTGACCGGGGGTTCCTTCTCAGCCATGATGCCCTCTGCTCTGGAGCGCCATCGATGCCGCGAGGGAGTGCACGCCAAGCGTCGCCGCCGACGCTAACGAGCAGTGTCGGGTAAGCCAGGCAATGAGTCAATAGAGCCCCTGCGGGAGGATTGACGCGGGCCGGAGCCGGCGAGCACTGCGGCCTGCCGTCCTGCGATCATTTGCTGAGCGGCTTTCCCGATGCATTGGAGCAGACCATGACTGCAGGCCCCGCAACTGGTGAGGGCAGGATTGTCGTCGGCGTGGACGGATCACGTCAGTCTCAGCTGGCGTTGCGGTGGGCTGCCCACTTCGCGGCGATCTTCGGCGCCCGGCTGGACGTCGTGGGCTGCTGGGAGTACCCGCCCTCGTACGGATGGGCTGCTGTCGCCCCGGAGTGGAGCCCGGGCGACGACATGCAGAAGGTTCTGGAGGAAACAGTGCAGGCCGTCTTCGGTACGGAGCCGCCGAAGGGACTGCAGCTGCGGGTCGTCGAAGGGGGCGCCGCCAAGGTCCTGCTCGACGCGAGCGAGGGCGCGGCCATACTGGTCGTCGGCAGCCGCGGCCACGGAGGCTTCGCCGGCCTCCTGCTCGGCTCGGTCAGCGCCATCGTCGCCGAGCACTCCTCCTGCCCGGTGTTCATCGTCCACGGCGACCAGCCGCCGCCCTCGTAACGGCAGCAGCGAGCGCGCTGCGTTTCATCGCATAGTGTCGGGACGGGCCTTGCGGCCTTCCGCTGTGCCGAGAAAGGAGTGAAGGTTCATTTCCAGCACGACTCCATCGTCAGCAGCCGAGCGGGAGGAAAAGGAGGAAGGGCCGGAACTCGTTCCCCGGCCCAGGACGTCGCACATCATCGGCCAGGTCGGCGCCACGCTGACGGCCACCTTCGCGCTCAGCTTCCTCGGCACCGCCGGCACGCTGATCGGCCTGGCGCTAGGCGCGGCCATGTCGGCCGTCCTGCCGACGGTCTACGAAAACCTCGTGCGCCGTTCCCAGCACAAGGCCAAGCTCCTTCGCGAACGCCAGCGACAGGCCAGGGCAAGCGCCTCCCATGCGGGCGACTACGAGGTCCTCTACAAGTCCGACGAGCCCGCGACCAGGCCACGGGTGAGCCTTCCGTGGAAGCGCATGGCCGTCGCCGCGCTGGCCGTCTTCGCCATCTGCGCGGTCACCGTGACCATTATCGAGGCGGTCGCCGGCAAGCCCATGAGCGCCGTCGTGACCAACAGCCACGGTTCTGGCTACACCTTCTCGGGCGGTAGCTCCGGCTCCGGCAGCAGGACTCCCGTGGCTCCGAGGCGACAGCACAGCCCCTCTCCGGGCGTAACAACCCCGGCTCCCACGCCGGCGCCGTCGTCCTCAGCCCCCGGAGCGGTGTCGCCATCGCCGGTGCCGAGCGTGACGCCCTCGGCCCCCGCGTCGAGCTCCGCCGCCGCTGCGACCGCGCAGCCTTGACGAGCCCGCGCCCGCCCGGGCCGACGGTACGATCGGACCGCATGGGCAGCCCTGGCCTTCGCGCCGCCGAGTCGGCCATCGTCTTCCGGGCTGCCGGCGTGGCCGTCGTCCGGGACGACCAGCTGATCCTGGATCAGGTCAGCGTCACCATCCGGGGCGGCGAGCACTGGGCGGTACTCGGACCGAACGGCGCGGGCAAGAGCACGCTCCTGCAGATCATGGCGACCTACGTCTACCCGACCAGGGGGCAGGCGGACGTCCTCGGCCACAGGCTCGGGCGGGTCAACGTGTTCGATCTCCGGCCTGCGATCGGGCATGTGAGCATGCACCACCGGGTGGATCCCCACCGGACGGTGCGCGAGGTCGTGCTGACCGGGATCACCGGCACCATCCAGCTCGTCAGGAAGCATGAGCCCAGCGCGGCCGAGCTTGCCCGCTCGGCTGCCCTTACCGAGCTCCTGGGCCTGGCCGGACGGGCCGACACACCCTGGCAGGTACTGTCGCAGGGCGAGCGCAGCCGGGCACTTATCGCGCGCGGGCTGATGGGACGTCCGCGACTGCTCCTGCTGGACGAGCCCGCCGCGGGCCTGGACGTGCCGGGCCGCGAGCAGCTGCTGACCAGCCTGGACGACCTGCGCCGCGAAGAGCCCAGCCTGGCCACCGTGCTGGTCACGCATCATCTGGAGGAACTGCCCGCCAGCACGACGCACGCGCTGCTGATGCGCGACGGCCGGATCCTGGCGGCCGGGACGGCGGCGGACGTGCTGACGACCGAGCTGGCAAGTGCCTGCTTCGACCACCCTGTCTCGGTCAGCAGGCACTCGGGCCGCTGGGCCGCTATCGCCGCCCGCTGACCGCCGGGTGGGGACACGTGGCCGCTAATCTTGATCAGGTGCAGGACCGATTTGTCTACTCGACCGACGACGTGCTGGCCATGCTCGACGACCTCGTTGAAGGCAGCGCACCCGGCCAGTGGGACGATTTCTTCGCTGACCGGGCCAGGCCGTGCCCGTTCTTTGTCGACAGCCCGGACGAGAACCTGGCCGGCTGGTTCAGCGAGGGCCTGCTTACTGCCGGCCGCGCTCTGGAGCTGGGCTGCGGAAACGGCCGGAACGCCAGCTACCTGGCCGGCCAGGGATGCACTGTCCAGGCCATTGATTTCTCGGCCCGGGCCGTCGAGTGGGCCAGGCAGCGCACTCAGGCCGCCGGCGCGACTGTGACGTTCCAGTGCTGCACCATCTTCGAGGCCGCGCTCGACAGCGAGTACTTCGACCTGGTCTACGACTCGGGCTGCTTCCACCACCTGGCCCCGCACCGGCGCAGGGACTACGTCAGTCTCGTTCACCGGGTCCTGAAGCCCGGCGGGAGCTTCGGGCTGGTGTGCTTCCGCCCGGAAGGCGGCAGCGGCTACACAGACCAGCAGGTCTATAGCCGGGCGAGCCTCGGCGGCGGCCTCGGGTACTCAGCAGACCGGCTTCGCGCGGTGTGGGACAAACGGCCGTTCTCCGTGCGCGTGCTCCGCCAGATGAGCAAGAACAGCCAGCAGGACCCGTACTTCGGTGAGGACTTCCTGTGGGCGCTGCTGGCCACTAAGGCACCGGCGCAACCGCGATGATCGCACGGACGCGGTCACAGCGGCTGCCGCCACCGTTCCGCCCGCATCCTCCGGGTCCTGACCAGCATCAGCACGTAAGAAAATGTACCGTTTTCCGACTGTTTTCTTACGAGATCAGCCGCTCAGCCCGCAGCTGCCTGGTGTCGGCACGAGCCAGCGGCTTCAGCGCGGGGCTCGCGTTCTGCGCAAGCATGAGCGCCTGCTGGGAGAACCAGGATCCCGCAGCCGGATCGGTGATGACCGAGCCAGTCTGCAGGCTCCAGAGCGGGTCGAATGTCTGGAAGGCAGCACTGGAGCTGGCTGGCCAGCCGGCGATGGCCGGCGTGTAGGCGGCATTGTCCCAGCTGCGCACGCCGCCTGCAGCGTCACACTGGCCGTCCGACTGGCCAGGCGTCTTTATCCAGAGGTAGGCGTCGAGCAGGGGCGGATTGCCGGGCAGGCTGGTGTCCAGCGAGCTCAGCGTGACGCCGGTAGCAGCACTCGGCGTCGACCCCAGGGCCGCGTCAGTTGGGTTGCACCAGTTACCGGCCACCAGAGTGGTGATGACGCTGCCGGGCTGGTCGTAGGGCGCGCCAGCGTCGGTCTGCATGCTGTTCGGGCCGAGGCCGTTACGGCTGGTGTCGACGATGAAGTGGGTGGTTGGCACAGTCCCGCCCAGAGCGCTGGCATAGCTGGCGTCGATACCCGAGGTATTGAGGTCCGGGGTGGTGGTGGTCTCACTCCAGACGCCGAACGGGCTTAGTGCCACGCCGTTGTAAGCACCGATCAGCGAGGCAATGCTGGTTCCGGGTGCGCCGCCGTTCCAGTACTGGCTGGCGCAGCCGCCAGGCGGCGACGTCGGAGGATACGCGGGCCCGGCGAAGGCACCAGTCGGAGTGGATGTTCCCGTGAAGGTGGCCACCGCGGCCAGGGCATCAGCCGGGGTCTGGGCCTCGTTCACGGTCGCGTAGGCGATGCATGAGGACACCCAGGTGCCGTAGAAGTCGCTGTTGGTGTCGTACTGGTAATTGGAGACGTTGAGGAAGAAGCCCTGCGTCTGCTGGACGTCCGCGGCGACGAGCGTCTCGGCCATCCCGCCGACGTTCTGCCAGTCACTGTTCCCCGCATCGAGGTAGAGGCTGCTGTTCGGGTCGTTCTCGAGCTCGCCAACCGCATAGCGGATGTCGCTGACTCGCGTGGTGTTGGTGATATCCGGGAACTCGGCCGCGTAAGCAGAGCCGCAGTAACCCGGAAGGTTGGCCAGAGCGTCCGGTTCTTCGAGCACCACCGCCTTTGCGTCGCCCAGAGCGCTGCTGATGGAGTCGATCCAGGAGTCGTAGGCGGCGTCCGACGGCGCCCCGCCAGCCGAATACTGGGAGCAGTCGCGGCCGGGAATGTTGTAGGCGACAAAGATCGGCACCGCGTTCTGCTGCCTGGCTGCAAGCAATGTCAGCCTGACTTGCCGCGCAGTGTCCGCGTCAGCCTGTTCCCAGCCCAGGCTGCCGGGCTCGGCAGCCTGAGCCGGGGTCTCACCATCGAGCCAGACCGCGGACGGTACCGACTCCATTGCGGCGATGAGGCCGGCATTCTTGAGCTGGCCGCTGGCGATCAGCTGCAGAATCTGCTGCACCGAACCCTGAGCTGGCGGGGGCACGTAGAAACGCGCGCCTGCAGGTAAGTCGTGCGCTCCCGGAGTCGATGCCGACGCCGAGGGGGCTGCCGTCCCGAGCACGCCGACACCCAAGGCAATCACTGCCGCGAGAGTGATGAGCCTGACCTCGTGCTTCATCGCGCCTCCTCGCGCATCTCAGACTGGCCGCGGGCCGGACACCTGAACCGGTGCGTAACCGCTTACAACGACACCTACCATCAGATCGGGCTATGTCAACCCATGCAAGGACATCTGAAGCCAGCGCTAGTCGTTGCCCTTGGCAGCGGGTGCTTGGTACGGCAGATTCATTGCCCCTGGTGGAAGGCCTGCCGCAGGCGGACCGCGATCAGCTGCTCGACCAGCCCGGACGGCAGCGGCTGGTCAACGGGGAAATGCAGGGATCCTGCGGACTTCTGATACCCGGCTAGCTCGTCAGTCAGCTCCGGGAAGACAGAGCCGCTGTGGGGCAGATAGCTCAGGTGGTTCTTGAAGGCAGCGAAACCTGCGATCGTCTTGCCGCCGATCCGGAAACCGGGCAGGCCGTAGGAGAGGCACTGCTCGGCGCCGGGAAGCACGGCGAGGATGTCGCGGCGCAGCTGGCTGAGCGTCGAGCGCGTCGGCTCCTCCAGGCTGTGCAGGTAGTCGTCGATCTCGGCAGCTGACATCGGTTGCCTCCGGGCGCTCTGCGAGCATGACGGCTCCACGATAATGGCCGCCGCGTCCGGCTCACGGCTGTCCCGCAGCCGTCGCGCTGCGCCATTTCACCCGGACCGGGTGAGGCGCCGCGGACGCCGCTGTGACGAGCCTGGGATTTGCGCGGTCGTCAGGGCGCCAAGGGACCGCCTCAATCCACATCTGGACTTTCTAGGAGGTCGTACATGTCAGCCGTAACCGGGAACCCAGCTATCCGGCCGTTCACTGTCGAGACCTCTGAGGCGGAACTCCAGGCCCTCCGGCAGCGCGTCGCGGACACTCGGTGGCCTGACAAGGAGACCGTCCCGGATCATTCGCAGGGCGTCCAGCTGGACACGATCCGGGAACTGGCCCGCTACTGGGCCTCGGACTACGACTCGCGCCGGTGCGAGGCAAAGCTGAGCGCCCTGCCGAACTTCAAGACCGAGATCGACGGGCTCGACATCCACTTCATTCACGTTCGCTCAGAGCATGACGATGCCCTCCCGCTCATCCTCACCCACGGATGGCCCGGCTCAGTCATCGAGCTGCTGAAAGTCATTGATCCGCTCACCAACCCAACGGCCCACGGCGGGACAGCATCGGATGCCTTCCACGTGGTGATTCCGTCGATGCCGGGTTACGGATACTCAGACAAGCCGCGAGCGCCAGGCTGGGGACCAGACCATCTGGCGACCGCCTGGGTCGAGCTGATGAAGCGCCTCGGATACGACCACTTCGTCGCGCAGGGGGGCGACTGGGGAGCGGTTGTCACGGATCTGATGGCCGCCCAGGCACCGCCGGAACTGCTCGGCATGCACACCAACATGCCCGGCGTGATACCCCCGGAGATCGCGCAGGCGCTCCCGATTCCCGGTCAGCTCGCCCCCGGCGATCCGCCGCCAGCCGGCCTGGCCGCCGACGAGCAGCGTGCCTTCGAGCAGATCAGCACCTTCTACACCAGTGGCGCCGGCTACGCGGTGGAGATGGGGACGCAGCCGCAGACGCTGTACGGAGTGGCGGACTCGCCGGTCGGCCTGGCGGCGTGGATGATCAACCACGACGCCTACAGCTACGGCGAAATCGCGCAGGCCTTCGGGGGCAACCCCGCGGGCGAACTCACCCGCGATGAGATCCTGGACAACGTCACGCTCTACTGGCTGACGAATACCGGGGTATCCTCGGGCCGTCTCTACTGGGACAACACGTTCGGGTTCTTCGACACCAAGAACATCTCGATCCCGGCCGGGGTAAGCGTCTTTCCCGGCGAGATCTATCAGGCTCCGCGCAGCTGGGCTGAGCGCGCCTACCCCAACCTCATCCACTACAACGAGCTCGACAGGGGCGGCCACTTTGCAGCCTGGGAACAGCCGCGCCTCCTCTCCGAGGAAGTTCGCGCGACATTCAGGACGCTGCGCTAGATGACCACCTCGCAGCTTCGGGCGATGCCCTCACTCGGCGGCGCCGCTGAGTGGCTGAACTCCGGGCCGCTCAGCCCCGCCGGTCTGCGCGGCCAGGTCGTGCTCGTCGACTTCTGGACCCTGACCTGCATCAACTGGCTGCGCACCGAGCCTTACGTCCGCGCCTGGTCGCGGGCCTACCGGGACGACGGCCTGGTCGTGATCGGCGTGCACACGCCGGAGTTCTCGTTCGAGCACGAGATCTACCGGGTGCGCCAGGCAACGCGGGACCGGTCGATCGACTACGCGGTCGCAGTTGACAACGACTACGCGATCTGGACCGCGTTCGACAACCATTACTGGCCCGCCCTGTACTTCATCGACAGGGACGGCCTCATCCGCGACCAGCACTTCGGTGAAGGGCGCTACCAGGAATCCGAGCGGATCATCCAGCGCCTGCTCGGCATCGACCGCGCGCCTGTCCCGGTGACCGGCACCGGCGTGGAAGCCGAGGCAGACTGGAACCACCTGCGCACTCCTGAGACCTACCTCGGCTACCTGCGCGGCGAGAACTTCGCCTCACCCCGCCCGGACGCACTCGGGCAGGCAGGCACCTACGAGGTTCCGGAGCGGCTTGGGTCCGGCCAGTGGGGCCTGGCCGGCGAGTGGGAGGTCGGGCGAGAGAGCGTCGTCCTTCAGCAGGCCGGCGGCAGCATCGCATTCCGGTTCCGCGCGCGTGACGCCCACCTGGTGCTCTCGACGGAGACGGAGGCACCTGAACCGGTTCCGTTCCGCGTGCTCCTCGACGGCCAGCCGCCCGGCCCGTCACACGGAGCGGACACCAATGAGGATGGGAGCGGGCTCCTTCGCGACGGCCGCCTCTACCAGCTCATCCGGCAGGACGGCGGCGTGCGCGACCGCACGCTGGAGATCTCCTTCCGCCAGGCCGGAGCCGAGGCGTACGTGTTCACGTTCGGCTAGTCGCAGCTGGCGCCTGCCGGTGATCGCATGATCGGTGAACATGGCAGGCTATCCGCCATGAATCAGGTGATCGCCTGGGCTGGCTTCCTCGGCGCCTGGCTGCTCGTCGCAGGGCCGCTCTATCAGGGCGCCATCGAGCTCCGCGAGGAAGACGTCGACCGCGAGGCCATCGAGGCCTCCAAGGCGGCGGTCCCGCGCCCGGACCCGCCTTCTGCCTGGTGGTGGCTGGTGCCGCCGGTAATGTACGTGCTCTGGCGCCGCACTAGCGGCGCCTACCGGCAGGCGACGCTGGCTCAGCTGAACCCGGCGCAACGGGAGCAGTTCACCAGCCTCATCAGTAAGGCCGGCGGATGGTTCACCGTCGCGACCGGTGCCTCCCTGCTGGCTGCCGAGCAGAGCTGGAATCTCACCGAACGGTATGGCTGGCCGGGCTGGCTGTTCTGGATCCTGATCCTCGTGATGCTCGGCGCCGCCGTCCTCAATACTGCGCTGCGCATGAGCCAAGGTGACCGGATGCGCGAAGCCAGTCAGGAGCCTGCCTGACGGGCGGTTCGGCTTCCTCCCGCCGCAGCGAGTTACCCGGCGCGCTGCCCGACTCGCAGGACGCTGAGGTAGCGGCGCGACGCCCGGTCGCTCATCCGCGTGCGGATCCGCCCCGCGATCGCGGCCAGCAGCGGATCGCGAATATCGCTGTCGAGCGCTCGGTACAGCGAGGTGGTGCGGAGCAGATCGGCGAAGCCGTCCCCGTTGAACCGCTGAACAGCCGGATACCACCGGGTGACCGTCGGGCCGAACAAGCTCCGCGGGTAGGCGGCCAGTCCCAAGGCCTCGCTCGTCATCCGGACTTCGTCCTCGAGCGGCGGATCGCCCCAGCCGGGATTGCCGGGCGAGAACCCGCTCGTGCAGATCAGCGGTCTGCGCGTAGACCTCCGGCTCACCCGGCCGGCGGACCACGACGGTGCCGAGAAGGCCCAGCCAGCCTCCGGGATGGAGCACGTCATGCGCCCGGCGCCAGCCAGCGGCCGGGTCGACCCAGTGCCACGCTGACGCGGCCACGACGACTACCAGCACCGACGACCGGGCGTCCATGCCGGTGACGGAGACCAGATCCGCGAAGAGCGCGTCAGGGTAGGCCAGGCGCACCCGGTCGTAGAGCTCGGGAACCTCATCGAATACCCGCCCGAGGTCACGCCCTTCTGGTCCGGCCATCACACCATCGCTGCGCTCACGACGATCCTAGAGACACCGCACGGCCACCAGCGCCCGGCAGGCTCGGTGCGCGTGCGGCTGCTCCCGAGCGACACTCGGGAAACGGGTAAAGGATCTGTCCTCAGCTGGCGCCCGGCGGCTAGGTTTGGACCGGCATCTGCCGTGGAGACAGGCGTGCGAAGGGATACCGACATGAGCTTGCGATCGCCGGCACTGGGTGGCGCCCGTGGCAGGTTCGAGACAGTGCTGGAGCAGATGGCCGGGCCGTGGTGGATATTCCTCGTCACCGGCATCGTGTGGCTGGTCATCGCGCTGATCGTGCTGCGGTTCCGGCTCTCCTCGGTGGTCGCCGTGGGCGTGCTCATGGGCGTGGTCTTCCTGGCCGGCTGGCTCAGCGAGCTCCTCATCGCCTCGGTCCGATCGCGGTGGCGCTGGGCACACCTGCTGATGGCGCTCGTTTTCCTGTTCGCGGCCTGCTGGTCATTCGCGAGCCCGTACGGAGCGTTCTGGGCGCTGGCCGCGATCTTCGGGCTGCTGCTTATCTTCCGCGGCAGCATTGACCTGGTCACCTCGATCTCGTCGCGGGACACTCACCCTGTCTGGTGGCTGGGCATGATCGCGGGCGTGCTGGAAATCCTGCTCGGCTTCTGGGTCTCCCAGCAGGAGTTCCCCGCGCGGGCGCTGCTGCTGCTGATCTGGGTCGGATTCTTCGCGCTGTTCCGCGGCTTCTCCGACATCCTTCTCGCATTCGAGGTGCACGGCGCCGAGCGCAGGTAACCCGCGCCTGGTGCCGCGACCTCGATCGAGTCAGCTCCTGACAGCCGACAGGCCGAGGAACTCGGCCAGCCACGGCCGGTCACGCTGCCCGCGTCGCGTGCGACAGCAGCGGGCTTCCCCGCCGCGAGAATGCGGCCGCCCTTCGGGCCCGCCGCCGGGCCATGTCGATGAGGTAGTCGGCTGCGGCCAGCAGGTCGAGGTCGTGATCGATGACGATGATCGTCGCACCGGCGTCCAGCAGCCGGTCGAACACGCTCACCAGCGTTCCGACATCGAGCGGGTGCAGGCCCCGTGCACGCTCAGGCCCAGCACATCGGCGATGGTCATGCCCTCGACTCGGACCGCGAGGACCGCGTCGTTGAAGCGAGCGCCGTGACAGGCCGGGCACGGCACCGTGATGTCCGGCAGGTACTGAACGTCGAGGTCCAGATGGCCGAGACCGCGGCAGGCCGAGTCCCTGCTGCGCGCGTTCCCGCCGGGCGCCGTTACCGGGGCCGCTATCGCATCGCTGAAACTGTCGCTCGCGCGGAAGCGCGGCCACCTGGCCGGGGTCGTCGAGCAGGTCGGATTCCTGGCCTCGCCGGTAACCGGGCAGTCTGACGCGGACCTCGCGCTTGACAGCGACCTACGCGCGGTAGCACTGATGAATCTCGGCATAGTCGAAGCGTGGTCGCTGGGCAACCAGGACAGTGAGCGGCACCTGCGCGCCGGCGCCGATCTGCCGCGGAAGATCGGACGTCCGTACCTCGAAGTGGCCTGCCTGGCCGAGCTGGCCTTCGCTTCGAAGATCGAGCCCTTCGCAACGACCCGGCGGCGGTGCCGTCAGACGACAACGCTGCGCGCGACCGAAGGCCACGCGACGCGGCCAGTACCTCGCTCTCGACCGACACCGCCACCAACAGGAGCCCGGTCAGAGTGCCGGCAACCGCGGCAAGGGCCTCGCCGAAGCTGACCCAGACGCCGGTCGCATACCCCACCTGACGGCCTCCCGTTTCTGATCCTCATCGTCTGCAGCACGAGACGAAGTCACCAGAATCAGGTGACTCCTGTTCACCACGATTCTGGCTAACGTCCGGTGTGAATGATGCCCGCAGCGACCGCGACTCTCACCGACAGGAGAGGGGGAAGTCATTGACAAACACGGCCCAGCCCGCCGTCCCGGCATCGACCACCGCCACCTGCCAGCGACCCGGTGCCTTTCCAGGCCGCCCTGAGCGCGGTTACGCTGCCAGCGCAGCGCCGGCCTGATGGTGTACAACGCCGTCCTGGGCGCGCCGGACACGCTCGTGGACAGCGATGTCGCTCACCTACGGCTCGCCCACGACGTGGATGTCGTCAGCGCCATCGTCGCCGCGCAGGTCGCTGCGCGGGCGATGCGCGCTGCGGGCGGCGGCACCATCTTGTTCACAGGCGGCGGATTCGCTGACAGGCCCGTCGCTGGCATGGGGACCGTCTCGCTCGGCAAGGCGGCACTGCGGTCGGCGGCGACCATGCTCGCCGACGACACTGCCTTCAGCCCGGCGCGTATCGCAGACGCCTACTGGACGATCGCGGGGTCCGAGCGGACCTGGCAGAGCGAATTCCGGTTTGAGGGGACATAATCTGGCAAGGGCCTAGGTTTCAGGCACCTTGCCGGGCTGCAGGACTGCCGGGCCAAGCCAGCGACTTACCTGCAGCGCGAGTTCTACGTCGTGGCGGTCCTCGGCTACTGCGCGGCCAAGGCTCTCCTCAGCCTTACGGATCCGGTACTGCACGGTGTTCTTGTGCAGCACGAGGCGCTCGGCTGTGGCCTTGTAGCTGCCGCCGCTCTGCAGGAAGACCAGCAATGTCTCACGCAGCCGGGCGTGGTGCTCGTCATCGGCTGCCAGGCCCGCGAGCGTACTGCGCACCCAGCCGCGCAGCACGTCCCCGGACCCGAGCATCATCGCGACGGGCGCGACGTCGGCAAAGGTAACCGCCTGAGGAGCGCCAGGTCCTGCCGCGACAGCAACCGCCTCGGCAGCGCTGGCCTGCAGATAGGTGAGGCAGAATCCGCCAGGACCCCTCGCCGGATCGCCGAACGCGAAGCGGATGTCGGCGCTCACGCCGGCCGTGCTGGCCTCAGCCGAGTCGAACTTGTCGCGTATCCCCAGCGGGAGCCACGCCCATGCACTGGCCTCGTCGCGGGGCAGGAACACCGCCTCGCCCGCGCCTGCCGCCTGCACCGCCACCTGGCCGACTGCGCGCTCCAGTCTGGTGAGTTCGTCCGCGCTGCCGGACGCATCAGCCACCCAGCACACCAGGCCCACGTGATACTGACGCAGCCGGTATCCGAGGGCTGCCTCCGCTGCGCGCAGGTCGCTCCGGTCTCCGGACAGCAGCCTGCGGATCCTGGCCGCCCGGGCCGCATTCTGGTTCCTTACCCAGTGCTCCCTCTCCTGCGTATAGGCCGCGACCATCTCCTCGGACGTCTGATCGATATAGGCGGCCACGATCCTGGACATGCTCAGCGTGGTCGCACTGATCACCTGTGCGTCATCGGCATGGCGGGGCAGCTCCCTGAGCAGCCAGTCGGCAAACCTGGCATGCCCGAGCCGGTAAGTGCGCAGCAGCGTGGTCAGCGGCGTGCCGCGCTGAGCCAGGCGGCGCGCGTACTCGACTGCCGCGGCCGGCGCCTGCACCGCCGACAGATCGATCCGGTGCTGCATGATCTGCAGGCACGTCTCAACGTTGCTGCCGACGCTGGAGTCGAGCAGGGCCAGTAGCGGCTTGTCCTCCTCTAGCTGCGGAATCTCCCGGACTATCGCCCGGAAGACATCTGCGGACACCGCCCGCCGGGGCACCGCGGCGGCGACGGCAGCGACCAGCTCAGCAGCACCCTGACTATCGGCATCCATATCCATCAGTGGATCCTCGCGTATCGCGGCGAGCATGCCTAGTGTGCCCGCGGAACCAGGCGCGAGCCCAGCTTTGTGACGCGCGACCAATGGAAGAAAATCACCGGCGCCTTACGCTCGGCGGGAGGACGGAGATTATGAATCCCGAGAGCGACACGATCGGTTCAGCGGCGGCAGACGCGGCGGCAGCGCCCATGGACCTGCTGCTCACCGACGCGGCCGTCGGCATGCTGCGCCGGCTGAACCCCGGTGGATCCGGACTGAGGCTGGCCGCGGCCCTGGCCGGGCAGCCCGGGCTCGTGGCCGGCCGGGGACGCAGCCTCCTCGGCGAGCTGGCTCGCATCGCCGTCGGCACATCGCAGATCCGGCCGTCCCGCCGCGATCGCCGGTTCGCCGATTCCGCGTGGGCGGGCAACCCGGCGCTACGCCGGGCCATGCAGGCTTACCTGGCGGCAGCGGATACCGCAGAGGGCCTGGTCGCCAGCGCGGGCCTGGATGAGGCCGACTCGGCACGCGTCGGCTTCGTGCTGACCAACCTGATCGATGCTCTGGCGCCCAGCAATAACCCGCTGCTGAACCCGGCTGCTATGAAGGCCGCCGTGGATACCGGTGGCGGCAGCGCCGTCACCGGTATCCGCCAATTCATCGGCGACATGGCCGTACCGCCGCGCGTGCCCTCGATGGTCGAGTCTGACGCCTTCGAGGTGGGGGTAGACCTGGCAGTCACACCCGGCTCCGTCGTCCTGCGGACTCCGGTGTTCGAGCTCATCCAGTACCGTCCCGCGACAGCCGCGGTACGTCAGATCCCGCTGCTGATAGTCCCGCCGACGATTAACAAGTTCTACGTGCTGGACCTCGCGCCGGGCCGGAGCATGGCGGAGTACCTGATCGGTGCCGGCCAGCAGGTCTTCATGATTTCCTGGCGCAACCCGGACGCCCGGCACGCAGCCTGGGATTTCAGTACCTACGGGCAGGCCATCCTGGACGCGATGGACGCAGCAGCCCGGATTACGGGCAGCAGTCAGACCGCTCTCATGGGAACCTGCTCGGGCGGCGTCCTGACGGCCATGGTCGCGGGGCACCTGGCGCACATTGGCGAGCAGGACCGGATCGCCGCGCTCACGCTCATGGTCACCGTGCTTGACCAGGCCCGGGCGGGCCTGGCCGGCGCCGTCATCAGCGAGCGCACCGCACGAGTGGCGGCCGCCACGTCCCGAGCCCGCGGTTACCTGGACGGCCGGTCACTGGCCGAGGTCTTCGCGTGGCTGCGGCCCAATGACCTGATCTGGAACTACTGGGTCAACAACTACCTGATCGGACGCAAGCCGCCGCCGTTCGACATCCTGTTCTGGAACGCGGACACCACTCGCATGACCGCCGGCCTGCACCGGGACTTCCTGCGCCTGGGTGCGGCGAACGCCCTGGCGCAGGCCGGCGGCGTGACCATGCTCGGCTCACCGGTGGACCTGGCGGCAGTCGACCGAGAGACCTACCTGGTCGCCGGGATCACCGATCACATCTGCCCCTGGCAGAGCTGCTACCAGTCCACCCAGATGCTGTCCGGCCGCCGGCGGTTCGTGCTGTCCACCAGCGGACACATCGCGGCGATGGTGAACCCGCCCGGCAACGCGAAGGCCAGCTACCAGGTAGCCGAGAAATGCCCGGCGGACCCTGAGCAATGGCTTCGGCGGGCCGAGACCTGCAGCGGGTCATGGTGGCCAGACTACGCGGCCTGGCTCGGCGAGCGCTGCGGCGAGGAGAGGGACGCACCGCCCGAGCCCGGCGGCGGCGGGCTGACGCCGATCTGCGACGCGCCGGGGACATACGTCTATGACCGCTGACTTCCCGCGGATGCGCACACTGACGGTCGGTGGCCGGGCCATGCGCATCCTGGTGCGGGACGGCGCTCCCGGGTGGCCGCCGTTGCTGCTGTGCAACGGCGTCGGAGCCAGCCTGGAGCTGCTCCAGCCATTCGTCGACGAGCTTGATCAGCGGCGCCCCGTCATCCGGTTCGACATGCCGGGCGTCGGAGGCTCCCCGGCCCCGATTCTGCCGTACCACCTGATCACCTCCCCGCCGCTGCTGGCCGGCCTGCTCGACCAGCTCGGCTACGCGCAGGCGGACGTGCTGGGAATCTCCTGGGGCGGGGCGCTCGCCCAGCAGTTCGCGCTCAGCCGTCCCGGCCGGGTGCGGCGCCTGGTTCTGGTAGCGACCGGACCAGGTGTGCTGATGGTGCCCGCACGACCGACGGTCCTGCTGCACATGCTCACGCCGCGACGTCACCGCGATGCCGGCTACGCGGCACGCATCGCCGGTCACCTCTACGGCGGCAGTGCACGCACGCAGCCGGCGGCTGCCCGCGACCTGCTGCATGCCGCGACCCGGCTGGGACCGGCCCGAGGGTACTTCTACCAGCTGATCTCCGCTGCCGGATGGACAAGCCTGCCCAGGCTGCCGAGGCTCCGAGCGCCAACGCTGATCCTGGCCGGCGACGATGACCCGATCATCCCGCTGGCCAACGCGCGGATCATGCAGTGGCTGATACCGCGCAGCGAGCTCTATGTCTACGCAGGCGGCCATCTGGAGCTGGCCGCGCGAGCCGAGCACCTCGCCCCGGTAGTCGAGGCGTTCCTGGAAGCGGGCTGCATCACGCCGGAAAAGCCGGCCATGAGAGGAACCCAGCGATGACGCAGGCGAGCGAGCACCTCGGCGAGTCTCTTGGCACGGACTTCTTCTCCGTGCGCGAGCAGTTCACCGACGAGCAGTGGGCACACTTCCTCGCCGTCCGGCGATTTGTGGACGAGGAAGTCGTGCCGGCGATCGGCCCGTACTGGGAGCGCGCCGAGCTCTGCTGGCCGCTGATCAGGCGGCTGCCCGAGCTGGGCATCGTCGGCGAGGACATCAGCGGATACGGCTGCGCTGCCATGAGCCCGATCTCGTGCGGGCTCGTCACGATGGAACTGCACCGCGGCGACGGCAGCCTCGGTGTCGTCCTCGGCGTCCACGCGGGCCTGGCCATGCAGTCGATCGCGATGTGCGGCTCAGCGGAGCAGAAGGCCCGGTGGCTGCCGGACATGGCCCGCATGACCAAGCTCGGCGCCTTCGCGCTGACCGAGCCGGACCACGGCTCGGACTCGGTCGCTCTGGAGACATCAGCCAGCCCGGACGGCGACGGCGGGTGGGTACTCAACGGGCGCAAGCGGTGGATCGGCCTGGGTACCGTCGCCGACCTGATCGTCGTCTGGGCCCGGAATACCGAGGACGGACAGGTCAACGGGTTCGTCGTGGAGAAGGGCTCGCCTGGTTACCAGGCGCGGGTCATCGAGGGAAAGGTGTCGCTGCGAGCCGTGTGGCAGGCGGACATCTCCCTCGAGAACGTGCGCGTCCCGCCGGAGAACAAGCTGGCGGACGCGCGCTCGTTCCGCGACACGAGCCGGGTCCTCGCCACCACCCGGGCCACGTGCGCCTGGGCGGCACTCGGCCACGCTACGGCTGCCTACGACACGGCGCTGCGGTATGCGCTGGAGCGACGGCAGTTCGGGGAGCCACTGGCCAGTTTCCAGATCATCCAGCAGCGGCTCGTCACCATGCTGGCGGATCTCACCGCGATGCAGCTGTACTGCCTGCAGATCGGCAGGCTGGCCGAGGCCCGGCTGACCCCTACTGTGGCCGGGCTCGCGAAGATGCACAACACCCGCAAGGCCCGGGCGATCGCCGCCGAAGCCCGCGACATGCTCGGCGGCAATGGCATCCTGCTCGACTATCAGGTGATGCGGCACATGGTTGACCTGGAGGCCATCCACACCTTCGAGGGCACTGAGACCATGCAGACGCTCATCGTCGGCCGCGCCATCACCGGCATCGGGGCGTTCAACTAGGAGTTACGTTCCCGGCTGGTTCCGGAGCCGCAGGCGCGACGCTTCCACTTCGGCCTCGGCGGCGGCCCGGTCAGCCCACGAGGCACCCTCAACGCTCTTGCCCGGCTCGAGTTCCTTGTAGATCAGGAAGAAATGCTCGATCTCCAGCCGGTCGAAGTGGGGCAGGTCTTCAAGGTCTCGCAGGTGGTCCTGACGCGGATCGCCCGCGGGCACACACAGAATCTTGTCGTCGCCGCCTTTCTCGTCGGTCATCCGGAACATGCCGACGGGCCGGCTGCGGATCAGGCAACCGGGGAACGTGGGCTCCGCGACCAGGACCATCGCGTCGAGCGGATCGCCGTCCTCCCCGAGAGTCCCGGGCACGAAGCCGTAGTCGGCCGGGTACTGAGTGGCGGTGAACAGCGTCCGGTCCAGCCGGATGCGACCGCTGGTGTGGTCAACCTCGTACTTGTTCCGGCTGCCGCGCGGGATCTCGATCAGGACGTCAAACTCCACTGCCACCAGCCAGCTTCGCGTCAGGTCTGAACTCGGACACTACGCAGAAGCGGGTCCCGGATCAATGTGCCTGCGATACGAGGCAGGACCGCCTGCTTGGCTTTCCGGCACAATGCATGCTGAGTCAACCAGGCAGACAATGGCATCGTGACGAACCTGGCGAAGAACCTCACAGACACAACCAGCGTCCACGGCGGACGGGTGGCCGTGCGGGTGGATAACGCGGCGATGACGTACCGGGCGCTCAGCGAGGCGAGCGCCAGGGTCGCCGGCTTGCTCCGCAAGCGGGGGGTCAGGCCCGGCGACCGGGTCGGGATCATGATGCCCAACGTCAGCGAGGTTCCCGTCGTGTACTACGGCATCCTCCGGGCCGGCGGCGTCGTCGTTCCGATGAACCCGCTGCTCAAGGGACGAGAGGTCGCGTACTACCTCGGCGACTCCGGGGCAGGGCTGGTACTCGCATGGCATGCCTTCGCCGAGGAGGCACGCGCCGGCGCGCAGCAGGCAGGCGCGGAACTCATCGTCGTCGACGAGGTCGGCTTCCCCGATCTGCTGGCCTCCGTCCTTCCGGATGACGAGGTCGCCGACCGGGACAGCACGGACACTGCGGTGATCCTTTACACCTCAGGCACAACCGGTCAGCCAAAAGGCGCGGAGCTCACTCACGGCAATCTCATCAGCAACACCGAGGTCGCGCGCACCGACATCGTCCGCGCGCGCCCGGAGGACGTCATCTTCGGCGGCCTTCCCCTCTTCCACGTCTTCGGGCAGACCGTCGCGCTCAACGTGGCCGTGGCCGCCGGAGCCTGCCTGACCTTGCTGCCCCGCTTCGACCCCGCGCACGCGCTGCGCATCATCGCCGGTCATCGCGTCACCGTCTTCGAGGGCGTGCCAACCATGTACGTGGCGCTGCTGCACCAGCCTGATCGAGCCGACTATGACGTCTCCACGCTGAGGATGTGCATTTCCGGCGGGGCGGCTTTGCCCGTCGAGGTACTGCGGGGATTTGAGGAGGCGTTCGGCTCCGCCGTCCTCGAGGGATACGGCCTCTCGGAGACCTCCCCCGTTGCCTCGTTCAACCACCCTGGCCGCGAGCGCAAGCCCGGCTCGATCGGCACGCCGATCCGGGACGTCGAGATGCGCGTCGTCGACAATGCCGACCACGAGGTTCCCCACGGCGAAGTGGGCGAGATCGTCATCCGCGGGCCGAATGTGATGAAGGGCTACTGGAATCGCCCCGATGCCACCGCCGAGGCGATTCGCGATGGCTGGTTCCACAGCGGTGACCTGGCCCGCGTCGACGAGGACGGCTACTTCCGCATCGTCGACCGGAAGAAGGACATGATCATCCGCGGCGGCTATAACGTCTACCCGCGGGAGATCGAGGAAATTCTCTACGAGCATCCCGCAGTCGCCGAGGCGGCCGTCATCGGCCTGCCGCATCCGGCTCTGGGCGAGGAAGTCGGCGCAGCGGTGGCTCTCAAGCCAGGTGCCGCCGTGAGCGCCGAGGAGCTGCGCGATTACGTCAAGGGGCAGGTGGCGGCGTACAAGTACCCCCGGCACGTGTGGATCGTCGACGTGCTGCCGAAGGGGCCGACTGGCAAGATCCAGAAGCGGGACATCGTGATCCCCGCCGACCTCGCGGTCGGGTGAGGCTGCTCCTGCTCGCTCCCCCCGGCGCGGGCAAGGGGACCCAGGGCGAGCGGCTGTCAGCGTGGTCCGGCGCCCGGCATATCGCCGCCGGTGACCTGCTGCGAGTGCAGGCCCAGGCCGGAACCCCGCTGGGCCGGGACATTGCTGCGCATCAGGCCCGTGGTGACCTCGTTCCCGATCACATCGTGCTGGACGTGCTGACGCCGGCCGTCATCGAGGCCGCGGCGGCCGGCGGCTACATCCTGGACGGCTTTCCGCGCACCCTTCCGCAGGCGACCGCAGCTGCGGAACTCGCCGCCGGCCTCGGCGTGATGCTGCACGCGGCCATCTACCTCCATGCACCGGAGGCGGTGCTGACACAGCGCCTGCTGGACCGTGCCAGCCAGGGCGGGCGCGCCGACGACCGGGCGGACGTGATCCGGCACCGGCTGAGGGTGTATGCCGACACGACGGGTCCGCTCGTCCCCTATTACGAGGAACGCGGCATTCTCATCGCGGTCGCCGCCGACCAGCCGCCCGATGCGGTCACCGCCGAGATCCGGACCCGGCTGTCCGGGCTCAACCTGAGCAGATCGTGAGCCGCGCTAGTCGTGCCGTCCTCGCCCGCGCTGCTCAGCGCTGGCGACGAAGTCCGCTAGCTCGTCGAGGTTCGCGCGCTCGTTGACCCGGCGGCCCTGCTCGATGTCGTGGATGATCCTGGCGACCTCGCTGAAGATGGGGCCATCGATGTCGCGCAGCATCTCGTCAATCTCGGTCTTGCGCTTGCGCACCACGAGGTCCCGGTAGATGCCGCTGTACTTCTTGGCGCTGTTGCGGTTGAACTCGGCCAGCCGGTCGAGCGAGCCCTCGAGGTCGTCCGGGTCGAAGCCGTCGAAGCTCTCGACCCGCACGGGCGCCTGCGCGAGGACCTCCCGCGCGATGGCGATCATGACCGGCCGGTAGCACGGGTTCTCAAGGTGCTCGGCGATGGTCAGATCGGAGACGGCGCCGGCCCACAGCATGGCGCCGTAGGCCTCCTTGCCCCACAGGAAGCCGAGCACGTTGTCCGTGGGCTTCGCGTACGGGAGCGCCTCGACGAGGTCAAGCACGCGCGGCGTGATGCGGCCGCCGTCGAGCTCGCCGACGCGGAAGGTCGCGACGTTGCCCTGCATGATGCGCCCCGGTGCCATGACGTCCGCGCCGAAGTTGACGAACGACGAGATGACCCGGTCGCGGCCGACCGCCTCGATGAGGATGTCGGCCGTGAGTCCGTTCTGCACGGTCAGCACGTAGCCGCCGGGAGCGAGCCGGTCGCGAAGCAGCTCGGCGGCGGCGCGGGTGTGCAGGCTCTTGACGGCCACGATGGCGCGGTCGATGCGGTCGGGGAGCCCGGCCGGGGTGATCGCGTGCGCGGCCACGGTGAACTCATTGACCGGGCCTTCGATGATCAGCCCGTGCTCGCGGATGGCAGCGACGTGAGCCTCATCGGCGTCGCACAGCGTGATGTCGTGCCCGGCGCGGATCATGTGAGCGCCGAGTGTGCCGCCGATGGCACCGGAACCGATGATGGTGATGTCCACGGGTGAGTTGTCCGCTCTCGTTATCGCTGCGGGACGGCGCTGGTGAGGAATTCACGCACGGTGGACAGGAACAGCTCGCGCTCCTCCATCTGCGGCGAGTGGCCGGACTTCTCGAACACCACCAGCTTCGCGTCCGGTATGAGGGACGCGATGGTCTCCGCGGCGCTGACCGGGGTGACCCAGTCCCGCCGCCCGACGGTCACGAGTGTGGGCACCGCGATCGAGGGCAGCTGCGGATTCAGGTCATAGTTCGGCTGGTTGTGCTGGAAACACCAGTTGTGGGCTTCATGACGGTAGAGGCCGGCCTCGACTCTCGCCGCGGAGCGCACGGGGTCGTACTCGTAGTCGTACAGCGGGATGATCTCCGCCCAGCGTGCCCTGAGGTCCTCGTCGTCGCGAATCTGACCGGACCAGTAGCGGTTGAAGTTGTCCCAGTCGATCTCGACCCGGTCCTGGTTCCGCGCGTTCTCGAAGGCGAGCTCCAGGTTGCTCGCGTCGGCGGAGGTGTCGCGCAGCACGATTGCCTGGACGTGCCCGGGGTAAGCGACGGCATACTCCAGTGCAATGAATCCGCCGTACGAGCCGCCCGCGATGACAAACTTGTCCGCCCCGATCCACTCGCGCAGTCCGTCGACGTCGGCAGCCCACTGGGCGTGCGAGTACGGCGGGATGCCCTCGCTGTGCCCGCAGCCGCGCGCGTCGAAGACCACGAGCCGGAAGCGGTCGGCCAGCGGGCCGAAGGTGGCCTTGGGCTCGGCCAGGGAACCGATCCCCCCGCCGCCATGGTGGGCGATCAGCACCGGACCATCCTCGGGGCCCAGCACCTCGACGTTCAGCTCGCAGCCGTTGATGGTCAGTCTCATGCTGATGCCTCCGCGGTGGTCCAGCGCCCGATCTCGGCATCGAGCAGGGTCAGCGGGATAGCTCCGTTGCGGAGCACCGCGTCGTGGAACCGGCGCAGATCGAACCCCGGCCCGAGCGCGTCCTGCGCCCGCTCTCGCAGGCGCACGATCTCCCGCCTGCCCGTCACGTACGCGAGTGCCTGGGCCGGCCAGGCGATGTAGCGGTCGACCTCGCTGCGCGCGTTGACGCGCGTGGTGGCGGTGTGGCTGTACATGAAGTCGATCGCCTGCTGACGCGACCATCCCAGGTGGTGCATGCCGGTGTCCACGACGAGACGGCAGGCCCGGAGAGCCGCGAAGGACAGCATCCCGAGCCGCGCGACTCCGCTGCTGTACAGGCCGGTCTCATCGGCGAGGCGCTCGGCGTACAGGCCCCAGCCCTCGTTGAAAGCGCACAGCTCGGCGTCGATGTGGCGCCGGTACCGCGGGATATCGAGCGTCTGGGCCGTTGCGAGCTGCAGGTGGTGCCCTGGCACCGACTCGTGGAACGCGAGCGCCTCGTACTCATAGCGGTAGCGCTCGCCCGGATTGCTCGTCAGCAGGCAGTGCGCGCCCGGGCGGCTGCCATCGACGGCCGGGGGCCGGTAGTACGCCATCGCAGTGTTGTCCGCATCGATCGGGTTGATCTCCTCGATGGCACAGGCGGGAATGTCGTAGTGCTCGAAGTAGGTGTCGCGTGCGGTCTCGGCGCGGTCGAGAGCGTCCTGCACCACCGCGATGATCTCCTCCCGGGTCCGGAATCGCAGCGCCGGATCGTCGCGCATCCGCGCCGCGATAGTGGCGAAGTCACTCTCACCCAGCACCTCCTGCCCGATCTGCGCCCATCTTCCGGCCAGCTCGTCGAGTTCCGCCAGCCCGATAGCGTGGATGTCCTCAGGGGAGAGCGCGGTCGTGGTGTGGCGCGCGACCGCAGCGAGGTAGCCCGCCTCACCGCCGGGGATCTCGCGGATGCCGACCCGGTCGTCTGGCCTGGCCAGCGGCGCGAGCTGGCGGCGCAGCAGCGCGGCAAGCCGCTGCATGGCCGGCCTGATGGTACCGGTGACGTGAGCGGTGGCGGCCTCGCGCACAGCGGCCTCCGCGTCGCGCGCAGGCTTCAGCAGGGCGTCTTGCGGTGCCGGCAGGGCGAGGTACCCCTCCAGCTGGCGAATGGCGTGATCGACGCCCACGGCGGTCGGAGTCCGCCCCTCCGCCGCCTCCGCCAGGTACCGCTCACCGAGCGCGTCGAGGGTTGCGCCGATCTGCGACAGCCTGCTGAGGTAGCGCGCAGCGGCCTCGGGGGTGGCGACCGTCATGGCGGGCACCGCCTGGAAGATGAGGCCCTGCCGGCTGACGTAGCTCTTCGCCGACGCGTTGGCGGCCCACAGCGAGTGCTCGGCGTCGGAGCGGGCTCCTTCGACAAGGGCGGTGAGTACCCCGTGGTCGACGCGCTGGGCGGCGGTGAGGCCGGCGATGTCGAGCTCGCGGACCTCACGGCCGATGGCCGCGAGCTCCTGCGCGGTGCGCGCGCTCGCCTCCCGGCTCGGGTCGAAGGACAGCCCGTCGAATTCCTCTACGCCGAGCAGAGTGGCGTTGTAAGGGTCATAGCTGTGCTGGGTGGCGAAGTACGCCTCGCCGAGCCGCGCGAGCTCAGCCGCGGCGGCCATCTTGGTGCCGGTCATGACCTGTCCAGGGAATCGGGGGCGCCGCTGCCGCGGAAAGCCCGGTAGATGTGCACTGATCGCTCCCAGTCAGCCATCCGCGCGACCGCCGCCTCCCCGGCACCGTGGAAAACGGCGTCCGCGAGGCTTTCGGTCAGCACCAGGAGCGCGGCGAAGGAGTCGAACGGGACACCGTCGACGGCCACTGGCAGCACGATGTCTGCCTCATCCGCCGCCGGAGACAGCGACTCGTCGGTGATCAGGATGACGCTGGCGCCGCAGGTCTTCGCCATCGAGACGACCTCTCTGGAGGTCAGCTCATGGCGGCGCAGGTCAAGAACGACCGCCACCGAGTCGCGCCCGGCGCGCAGGTACTTCCCGACGTCTGCGCCGAGAGGCTCGCCAGCGTAGTCAACATTGGGAATCAGCTGATCCAGCTGCATCGCCAGCATGCGGGCGATCAGCCGGGAAAAGTAGCCTCCGGAGACCACGACGTGCTTCGGGCGCCCGGTCAGCAGCGAGACGGCTCGCTCGACTTCTCCCGGCGGGACTGTGTCCTGCAGTCGCGTAACCAGCTGAGCGCGAAGCTCGACCGCGCGGCGGAAAACGCTGTCATCGGACGGCGCAGGCCGCCGGGCCCGCGCCCGGCTCAGCGGACTGGCGCTCATGGACCGAGTCGCCTCGGTGCGCAGGCGCTTCTGGAAATCGGGATAACTGCCGAACCCGAGCCTCGCCAGCAGGCGCAGCACGGTTGGCTTGCTGGTCCCTGCCGCGGCCGCCAGCGCGGCCGTGCTCTCGAGCCCGGCAGCCGGGTAGCGGGCGAGCAGGGTGCGTGCCACCTTCCTCTCGGCCGGCGTGAGCTCGTCCATCCGCTGAAAGATCTCCTCCCGCAGCGGCAGTTCCTCGGCGGGCGGGTCTGTCATGTCGTCAGTACCGGCTCGGGATCCGTGCCGCGCGCGGAGAACATCATCGGCGAGTTGTGCGCCACGACGATGCGGCCGTCGCCGCCGACGGCCACCAGGCCCCCGGTGGACCCGCGCCGGGAGAGTTCCTGCTCAAAGGTCCCCCCGACGGCCTCGGCGAGGCCCGCTCCGGCGTACCGGATCCGGGCCGCAACGTCGTACGCGACGACGCCCCGAATGAAGGCCTCGCCGTCACCGGTGCACGAGATCGCGACGACGTTGTCGCGGGCGTACACACCCGCCCCGACCATCGGGCTGTCCCCGACCCGCCCGTCGGCCTGGCCGGTCATCCCGCCCGTGGACGTGGCGGCGGCGACTCGGCCACCGGCGTCGCGGGCCACCGCGCCGACGGTTCCGTGGCGGGCGGCGACGACACGGCCCTCCAGCACCCGCTCCAGCTGCTGCCGGCGGGCGTCGGTGATGAAGTAGCCGCGCTCGACCACCGCGAGTCCCCAGCGCTCAGCGAACTCGGCAGCAGGGTCGACGATGAGGACGTGCCCGGTGTGCTCCATGACCGCGCGGGCCAGCCGGACCGGGTTCCGGGCGTACTTGGATGCGGCAACCGCACCCGCGAGGCCGGATCCCGTCATCACCGACGCATCGAGCTCGGCGTGCCCCGACGCAGTGAGCGCAGCGCCGCGGCCGGCGTTGAACAGCGGGTCGTCCTCAAGTACCTCCACGCTCGCGCACACGGCATCCAGCGCATGGCCGCCTGCAGCAAGCACCTGCCATCCGGCGAGATAGGCGGCGAGCAGTCCCTGCTCGTATGGCGCGCGGGCCGCGAGGTTCAGCTCTGCCACCCGGCCCCCGGCTCCGCCGTGCAGGGCCAGGCTCGGGCCGCCTCCAGGCGGCGCCGCCTCGAAAATCTCCATACCGGCCGGCTCTCTGTCGCGGGGGACGGCACCATCCGGCCGCCACTGCCATTCGTAACTACATTACGACTTCCATACTTATATGTACCAGATGTTACAGAGAGCCCATCGGGCCATCCTGAGGGGCGGGCCTGCCCTAGCATCAAGGGCGTGCGCATCGCAGCAGCGGTTCTCGGGATACTGATTGTCGGCGCCGTGTGGGTGAACGTAGCCATCACTCTCGTCATCCCCCGCGGCCGCGTCGGATTCATCAAGGTCGTCGACCGCTTCGTGGACAGGGTCTACACCGCGAGCGGTCGCTTCGTGCGGCGCTGGGAACGCCGTGACGCCCTGCTGGCCAGCCAGCCTGTCGCCACGCTCGGGCTGCTGCTGCTGATCTGGCTGGCTTGCTTCCTGGTCGGCTTCGCGCTGTTGCTGTGGCTGCCCGGCGGCAGCTTCCCTGACGCCCTTCGCGAAGCGGGCTCATCGCTATTCACGCTCGGATTTGCCCTCAGGAGCGGTGCGGAGCCGAGCGTCGCCGAGTTCCTGGCGGCCGCCTCCGGACTCATCATCGTCGCCCTGCAGATCGCCTACCTGCCCACCCTGTACGCGGCCTACAACCGCCGCGAAACGGTAGTGACGCTGCTCGGCCCCCGTGCCGGAAGCCCGGCGTGGGGGCCGGAGCTGCTGGCCAGGGCGCAGATCGTGCACGGCGTGGACGAGCTGACGGACATCTACGACGACTGGGAGCGCTGGTCGGCCGATGTGGCCGAGTCCCATTCGAGCTATCCCTCGCTGCTGCGATTCCGGTCGCCCGAGCCGCACAGCTCATGGGTCGTCTCGCAGCTGGCCGTGCTCGACGCCGCCGCTCTCCACCTGGCGGCCTGCCCGGCAACCGCGCCGTTCACCGCCCGGCTTTGCGTGCAGATGGGCTTCACCTGCCTGCGCAAGCTCACCCGCACGCTGCGTATCCCCGTCGACGAGGACCCGCGTCCGGACGGTCCGATCCAGCTGACGTGGGAAGAATTCCTGCAGGGCTGGGAGAGGATCACGTCCGCCGGGTTCCCCGTCGAGCGCACGGCCGAGGAGGCCTGGCCGCACTTCCGGGGCTGGCGGATCAACTACGAGACAGCCGCGTACAAGCTGGCGTCGGGCCTCGACGCGGTCCCTGCCCGCTGGTCGGGCCCGCGCCGTCACGCCTGGAGCCCGTTCGAGCCACGGCAGCTGGCAAACCGCACCCCTGAGCACCCGGACGGCCAGCCCGTCGCAATGTGAGCTCTCCTTCGGAGCACTCACTCGGCGAGGCCCGGCCGCTCGGCGGTCTCCGCCAGGTACTCGCCAAGCCGGTCGAGGCGGCGCTCGACCATGGTGCGCCGGTCGGCGATCCAGCTCTCGGCGGAGCGGAGAGCCGCCGGGTTGATGCTGCAGGTGCGGGTGCGGCCGAGCTTGCTCGACCGGATCAGCCCGCATGCCTCCAGTACCTGCACGTGCTGCAGGACGGCGGCCAGCGACATGTCCAGCGGCCTGCCGAGCTCGCTCACCGACGCCGGACCCCGGCTGAGCCGCTCGACCATGAGCCGCCTGCCGGGGTCCGCCAGCGCCTGAAACACCCTGTCCAGGTCCGGCGCATAGTTAAGCATGCACTTGAATATATGGCAGGCGCGTCAGATAGCCAAGTACGCGCCTAACTGCCCGGCACGGTCGCCTGCAGGTCGAGGGCTACCTTCTCGAACGGCTCCTGGTGCACCGCGATGCTGCCGCTGAAGGGGTACTCGAGTTCCAGGACCAGCACCACGCTGGCCCCGATCAGGACCGCCACGCAGGCCACCATGACGTAGTGCAGCCAGGCGGCGCGGATGCCCAGGAGCAGCGTGAACCCCAGGGTGCTCAGGCTGGACAGGATGACCACGAGCCACAGCACCCCGGTATGTTCTGGCCCGCGAGATCCAGCCGTAGAAGTCCGCGATGGTGATGACCGGGCGCACATCGCCGGTGCGGTCGGGGTAGCTGCAGGGCTCGCAGTCCCAGTAATGCTTCCAGTGCACCAGCCTGAGTCCCTCGTCGCCGGTGTACTCATCGTCGGGCAGTGCCTGCGCGAACCAGTTCCGCTGCCGGAGGCTGTCGACGCCCTCGAACAAGACCGAGTCACAGCCGATCTGGCTGGTCAGGTCGCTGAGCAGGGACGGCGGCAGCCCCTCCGCGGGCAGGTCAGCGCGGTAGTCGCTGACGATCCCGGCCAGGGCGCGCACGTCCCGTTCGCTGGCCGCCACCTTAGCTGTCATCACGACCCCCCTCGCCACGCTACTCCGGCCGCCGCAGGCCGGCCATCCGCAGAATGTCGGATGGCAGCGAGGGCCCGGGCCCGCCCAGACTGGCCATCAGGCCGGGAACGGCGCCGGCCCGCTCTCGCGTGATCCTCGGGGCCGCGCACCCACATGCCGCCAATCCCTGGGAAGTGATAGCTAATGCCGCGGATTGTCGTAATAGGAGCCGGCGTGGTGGCGCTGGGCGCCGCGATGCTCCTGGCCGGTGACGGCCACGAGGTCATCATGCTGGAGCGCGACCCGGACAGACCGCCCGGTCAGCCGGCAGACGCGTGGGATCACTGGCAGCGGCCCGGACTTAATCTGTTCCGGCTGCCGCATGCATTCCAGGGCGGGTTCCGCTCAGTTCTCGATACCGAGCTGCCGGCGGCGTCCAAAGCCCTGGAGGCCGCCGGCGCGCTGCGGCTGAATTTCATCCGCGACGTCCTCCCAGCGACGATGACCGGCGGCTGGCGAGACGGCGACGAGTCCTATGAGTGGCTGACCGCCCGCCGCCCGGTGATGGAAGCCGTACTCGCCGCTCAGGCCGAGGCTGCCGACGGGATCGAAGTTCGCCGCCGCGCCGGGGTCACGGGGCTGATCAGTGGTACTTCGGTGATACCGGGAGTCCCGCACCTCACCGGAGTGCAGACGAGAGCTGGCGAGGTTATCCCGGCTGATCTGGTGGTGGACATGAGCGGACGGCGGTCAGCCCTGCCCGGCTGGCTTGCGGACATCGGAGCCCCACGTCCGGTCGAGGAGCTCGAGGACTGCGGTTTTGTGTACTACGGACGCCACTTCAAGTCGGCGGACGGCTCAGTGCCGCCTCTGATCGGGCCACCGCAGATCTCCTGGGGCACTATCACCTCACTGACCCTGCCCTGCGACAACGGAACCTGGTCGGTCGGTCTCGTGACGAGCTCGAAGGACACCGCCATGCGGCCGCTGCGCGAAGCCGGCCAGTGGCAGGCGGTAGCGCGGAGCCTGCCGCTGGTGGCGCACTGGCTCGACGGATCGCCAGCCGACGACGGCGTCCGGTGACAGCCCACCTGGAGGACCGCCACCGGGACTTTGTCGTCGACGGCATGCCGGTCGCCACCGGAGTCGCGGCCGTGGCCGACTCCTGGGCGTGCTCGAACCCGGCCAACGGGCGCGGCGCGTCGATCGGCATGCTGCACGCCCAGACGCTACGAGAGCAGCTCCGTGCCGTAGGTCTCGATGACCAGGCGGCCTTCACGAGCGCGTTCCATGCGGCCACCGCACAGACTGTCGAGCCGTGGTATCGCGCCACCCTCGCCACCGACCGGCACCGGCTGGCCGAAATCGAGGCAGGCGTCCGGGGCGACACCTATGACCCGCCGGATCCTCAGTACCAGCTGGAACGCGCCCTTGGTGCTGCCCTGCCGCAGGATCCGGACTGCCTGCGGGCATTTCTTGACATTCGGCTGGTCCTGCGGACTCCGGAGGAGGCCTTCGCCCGGCCCGGGCTGCGCGACAAGACCATTCGGCTCGGATCCGGCTGCGCAAGCAGCCGCCGCTCGGCCCGGGCCGCGAGCAGCTGCTGGCGCTGGTATCCGCCGGATGAGCCTCATCCCGGCACCGCCGCTCCCTCACCTGTCCCCGTGCGCGGGTGGCGGTGCACGACGACGCAGGCAATCGCGGCAGCCACCGCCCCGATCGCGAGCGCGATGAACGGGAAAGCACTGTAGGGGGCGGGCTGGCCGGGCTGGCAGAGCTCGACGAACGGGACGATCAGGGTCACGGATCCCAGAGCCGGGATTACCACGTGCCGGACAGGCGAGAACGAGGCGCGATGGCGGCGCCACATGAATACGGGCAGCGAGACCATCGTAAGGAAGTAAACGAAAAGGATCACGATCGTCGCCATGGTGGAGCACTCCGCGTACAGTGCGACCGGGTTCATCGAGCTGGTGTTGCCGGTGATGAGGCAGGTCACCCACCAGACTCCGATCATTCCCAGCCCGGCGATCGCCATGAACACCAGCGCATTGACCGGCGTCTCGGAGCGAAGCCGCACGCGGCCGAGCCTGGCCGGGAGCTGCCCGGTCCTTCCGCCGTCGAAGAGCATGCGTGACTGGGAGTCCGCGCCGGCGACCAGCGTGGCGAGCACGGAGACGATCCCGGCGATCCACGCCAGCAGGCTTACCGGGCCGAGATAGTGGTCGGCCACCGTCAGGAACGGGACCGACGAGCGACCGATGGAGGAGACGTTGTACCGGAATCCCGTGATGGTGGCGTAGGCGAAGAGGACCAGCAGCGCGGCCGCAATCGCCACTGAGATGTAAAGGGCTCTCGGGATGGTGCGCCGCGGATCGCGGCTCTCCTCGGCGAGCGCGGGTCCGTTCTCCCATCCGATGAACATGAACAGGGCCAGCGGGAAGCCCGCCGACAGGCCCGCGAGGCCTCTGGTGAGGTGGGCCCAGGAGAACGGTATGCCCGACAGCTCGGACCGCTGATCGACCAGGACCAGGCCGCAGACCACAATCATGATTGCCACTTGAAAGATCACGGCCGCCGCGACCGCGGCGGTTGAGAGCTTGACCCCGCGTGCGGTCAGCCAGATCGCACCCGCGGTGAGAGCGAGCGAGATCGGTCCCCACGGCGGATGCCAGGAGGTGTAATGCGAGAGGGTCATCGCCACCAGCCCGCCCGACATGGTGAAAACCGCCGCGATCGCGACGGTGTAGCCGACAGTGACCAGCAGGGCCGTGGCAACGCCGGCCCTGGCGCCCAGCGCGGTCTCGACGTAGGTGATAAAGCTCCCGGCTGACGGCTCCGCTCTGGTGAACTCGGCCACGGTGAATGCCAGGAGGGCGACGGCCACGGTGGCGGCGAGGATCGTCAGCGGCGCGGCAACGCCGGCGGTTACCGCGATCACCCCGAAGCCGAAATAGAAGTCGATCCCCGGCCCGATATTCGCGACCGTCGAGGCGGTCACGTCGGCCGTGCCGAGCTGCCCGGCCTTGAGATGGTCTCCGCTCTGGCTCACCACGTCTCCCCGGGCGGCAGCTGCCTGTCACCCCGATTGTGGCAGCGCTTCCGCCCTAGCCGGAGGAGGTATGCCCGGCCGCCAGGACACCTGGGACAATAGGCCCAGAGGACGCACCAGGCAGGAAGAGAGGCCAGCGATGAGTGATCGCATCCCGCACGACCCGTTTGTCGAGCGGACCACAGTAGAGGAGCGCCGCTACCGCAAGCAGCGGCTGGCCATCGCATTCCGCATCTTCGGCCGGCTGGGCTTCGAGGAGGGCGTGGCCGGCCATATCACCGCACGGGATCCGGAGCACTCCGACCAGTTCTGGGTCAACCCGTTCGGGATGAGCTTCAGGCAGATCCGGGCGCGGGACCTGATCCTCGTCGACCACGCCGGCACCGTCCTGCACGGCACGTGGCCGCTCAACCAGGCCGCTTTCGCCATCCACTCGCAGGTCCATGCGGCCCGTCCCGACGTGGTAGCCGCCGCCCACTCGCACTCTGTTCACGGCAAGGCCTTCGCCTCCCTGCACCGGCCGCTGCGGCCCCTCACTCAGGACGCCTGCATCTTCTTCGAAGACCACGGCCTCTACGACGGTTACGGCGGTGTCGCCAACGACGTCGAAGAGGGCAAGCGCATCGCCGCCGCCGTCGGCGCGTCCAAGGCCGCAATCCTGGCGAACCACGGGCTCATCACCGTCGGTCAGTCGGTCGACGAGGCCGTGTTCTGGTTCGTCAGTATGGAACGCTCATGTCAGGCCGAGCTGCTGGCAATGGCCGCCGGTGAGCCGCGGCCCATCGACGGTGAGACGGCCCGGTCCACCTACGCCCAGGTCGGCACACCGCTGGCCGGCTGGTTCAGCGCCCAGCCGCTGTTCGACTGGATCCTGGCCGAGCAGCCAGACTGCCTCGAGGACGAGTGACAAAACCAGCTGCGCGCTGGCGAGCGGCGCGGCCATCATGGCGCTGATGGGCGCCGCGAGAATGCATGCTGACGACATCGAGACGGACGTCGCGCTCATCCGCAGGCTGCTCTCCGGGCAGTTCCCGCAGTGGATGGACCTGCCGATTAGCCGGGTCACGTCCTACGGCACCGATAACGACATCTACCGGCTGGGCGATCAGCTGGCAGTCAGGCTCCCCCGGCGCCCTGGCTGGGCTGTCGCTCAGGTGCAGCTGGAGGCCAGATGGCTGCCTAAGCTGGCACCTCAGCTTCCGCTGGCCCTGCCGGTGCAGGTGGCGATGGGACATCCGGCTGAGAGGTACCCCTTTCACTGGGCGGTGTATGAGTGGCTGCCCGGCTCGGATGCCAACGGCACCATCGGCGACCTGAATCAGGCCGCGGTCGATCTCGCTGGCTTCGTCACGGCGCTGCGCCGCGTTGACACAACCGGTGCGCACCCGCGGATCCCGCACGCCCGGGGCGGCCCGCTGGCCGAGGCTGACGAGATGGTGCGCAGCTCGGTAGCACAGCTGGGCAACCGCATCGACGGGGATGCTGTGCTGCGATCGTGGGCCGAGTCACTGAGCGCGCCGGAGTGGGACCGGCCGGACGTCTGGGTACACGGCGATCTCCTGCCGGGGAACCTGCTTGTCGCCGACGGCCGGCTCTCGGCTGTTATCGACTTCGGGGGCCTGAACGTCGGTGACCCGGCATGCGATCTGCAGCCTGCGTGGAACATCTTCAGCGGAGACAGCAGGCAGAGATTCCGTGCCGAACTCGGTGCGGACGACGCGTCCTGGCTCCGGGGCCGTGGCTGGGCGCTGCAGGCGGTGATCGGCATCAGCGACTACTGGGACACCAACCCCGGAATTGTCGCTCAGTGCTCTCATGCGCTGGCGCAGGTTCTGGCCGACTCCGCCTGATCGATGACAACGCGCGAGCTCGCGGCGCGCAGCACGTGTTACTCTTCTAGAACACTAGAAGAGAGGCCGTGTGATGGTCGACCGACTGCAGCACGCCGTCGTCGCAGGTGCGGATGTCGCCCTGATTCCGGGTGTCGCGCCCGCCGGCGCGCCGGACGCTGAGGTGACAAGCGGGCCCTGGGCGATGGGCGATCCGGGGCCGGGCGGCCGGTTCGGGTCATTCGGCGGGCGTTTCGTCCCAGAGGCGCTCGTGCCGGCGTGCGAGCAGCTCGAGGCGGCTTTCCGCCAGGCCTGGGCCGACGCGGGCTTCCGGGCCGGGCTAGCCGGCTTGCTGCGCTCCTACGCTGGCCGGCCGACCCCGGTGACCGAGGCGACCCGCCTGTCCGAGGTGCTGGGCGTGCGGGTGCTGCTCAAGCGCGAAGATCTCGCGCACACCGGCAGTCACAAGATCAACAACGCTCTGGGCCAGGGGCTGCTGGCCCAGCGGATCGGCAAGACCGCGCTGGTCGCCGAGACGGGCGCGGGCCAGCACGGGGTCGCCACCGCGACGGTCGCCGCGCACCTGGGCCTGGGCTGCACGGTCTACATGGGGGCGAAGGACATCGCGCGGCAGGAACTCAACGTGTTCCGGATGGAACTGCTCGGGGCGACCGTAGTGCCCGTCACCTCGGGGGCACGCACGCTTAAGGAAGCGACCAGCGAGGCACTGCGGCACTGGGTAACCACGGCGGACTCCACGCACTACTGCATCGGATCAGTGCTGGGCCCGCACCCGTACCCGTGGCTGGTGCGGGAGTTCCAGCGGGTCATCGGAGACGAGGCGCGCGCCCAGTGCGCGGAACTGCTCTCGGGGGCCGGCCCGGACGTGGTCGTCGCGTGCGTGGGCGGCGGGTCGAACGCGGCCGGGACATTCGCCGGCTTCGTCACCACCCCCGCCCGGCTGATCGGCGTCGAGGCCGCGGGCGGGGCGGCGGTGACGGACGGCCGCCCCGGCGTGCTGCACGGCTCGCTGTCGTCCTTCCTGCAGGACGAGGACGGCCAGATCGCCGAGGCCCGGTCCGTTTCCGCCGGGCTCGACTACCCCGGCGTCGGCCCCGAGCACGCCTGCCTGGCCGAGTCCGGGCGCGCCCAGTACTACACCGCGACCGATGAGGAGGCCGTGGCCGCGGCCGGGTTGTGCGCCAGGACCGAGGGCATCCTGCCCGCGCTCGAGTCGGCTCACGCCCTGGCCTGGGTGCGCCGCGCCGCGCGCGCGGGAGACGTGACCGGCGGCGCGACCGTGCTGATCACCATGTCCGGCCGCGGCGATAAGGACGCCGACTGCCTGAAGGAGCTCATTCGTGGCCGCCGTTGAGACCGCGCTGCGCCAGGCCCGCGACACCGGCCGGCCCAGCCTCGTCACCTACGTGACCGGCGGCATCCGCGGGGACTGGACAGACCTGCTGGCCGCCATGATCGAGGCCGGCGCCGACGCTGTCGAGATCGGCCTGCCGTTCTCCGATCCCATGCTGGACGGCCGCACCATGCAGCAGGCCTCGGCCGCCGCCATCAGCCGCGGAGCGAGCATGGCCGGGATCCTCGGCCAGCTCAGCGCGGCCGCCGCCGGCGACGTCCCGCTCATCGCGATGACCTACGCCAATCACGCTTACTCCCGCGGCCTGTCTGCGTTCTGCCGCCAGCTCGCGGACGCGGGGCTCAGCGGGGTGATCATCCCCGACCTGCCCGCCGTCGAGGCCGGCGACTACCTCGAGGCGGCCGGGCAGGCAGGCCTGGACGCCACCCTGATGGTCACCCCCGCCACCGGGCAGGAGCAGATTGAAGCCATCGCCGGGCGCACGCGCGGTTTTCTGTATGTCATGAGCGTCATGGCCACCACCGGAACCCCGCACGAGAGTGCCGACACCGCCCGCTGGGCGGTGGCCGCCCGTGCCCGCCGTCACAGCTCCCGGCCGGTGCTGATCGGCTTCGGCATCGACACTCCCGCCCGGGCCGCGGCCGCTGCCCGGCACGCCGACGGCGTCATCGTCGCCTCCGCGCTGATGCGCCGTGTCCTTGACGGCGCCAGCAGCGCCAGCATCGGCCGCGACGTGGCCGCCCTGCGCACCGCGCTCGACCGGGCGCGCCCGTGAGCACGGCCAGGCGGGCGGCTGACGACCGGCAGCCCAAGTACCTGCGGATCCACAGCGCCCTGCGAGACCGGATCACCAGCGGCCGATGGGCCGCCGGCAGTCCGCTGCCCTCCCAGCGCGAGCTGGCCGGCGAGTTCAGCGTCAGCATCATGACGCTGCGGCAGGCACTCCAGCTGCTCGCCGACGACGGGCTCATCGATACCCGCCACGGCAGCGGCACCTACGTGGCCTCCCGGTACGCCTACGGCCTGGGCCACCTGCGCAGCTTCGCCGCCGACCTCGCCGCCCAGGGCGCGCGGATCACCACCCGGCTGCTCGGCGCGGACACCGTCGCGGCACCAGACGACGTCGGCGCCCGCCTCGGCACGGCCGGCCAGGTCCTCCGGCTGCGCCGCCTGCGGCTGGCCGATGGACGGCCGGTCATCGTCCAGACGTCCTATCTCCCGGCGCAGCTCGCGGCGGCCCTGGATCCCGCCGACCTCTGCAACCGGGGTCTGTACACCGTCCTGGCCGAGCACGGCTGCGCGATCAGCCGGACCGGCGAGACCATCACCCCCGCAGTCCTGAGCGCCCGCGACGCTCACGATCTCGGCCGGACCGAGGCCAGCCCGGCGCTGCTCAGCCACCAGGTCAGCTTCACAGCGGCTGACCTCCCTGTCGTCGACGACCACGCGCTGCTAGCCGGGGACAGCGTGGCCATCACCGCGAACCGCGCCGCCGGCCACCTCGACGTCCACTACACGCTCGCCACCCGCTGAGGATCTCAGTCCAGGGCGGGATGACGGTGACCCTGGGCCATCGCCCGGTGACCTGGTGTCGCGCGAGGCGATCGCGTGACTCCTCACGTGTGACGCGAGTCGGGTTCCGGCGCCAGACGCCGTTCAGCAAGTCGTCAAGCCCGTGCGGCGCACATATGTCGATGCGCTGACCGACCTGTCGGATTGCTACGCACGTCGCGGTCTCTGGCCAGGTGGCAACCGCGTCGTGAACGGAGACCAGCGGCGGGACGGGCGGACCGCCAAAATGCGCGTCGAACCAGGTATGCACGGCCGCCTGATTCGTCGCTTCCCAGGGCAGCTCGGCGAGATTAGCCAGGTGGTGCTGCGCTTCTTCGTCTCGTCCCGGGGACAGGTCGCAGGGATCGAAGAAAGCTACGTCGATGTCTTTGACTGCCTCCGGCCGGAAGCCCTCGTGAAGCTGGCCCCAGACGAGGTCTCTGATGACACCGGCGCCGACCCACGCGTCGGGCAAGTCACTGCTGGCTACGGCCCGGAGGGCGGCCATGAGCCATGGCTCGCTGCTGATCCGCTGCCGAAGCTCGGCTGCCTGCGCGGCTTCGAATGCGATGCAGGAGTGCATGCCTGCCAGCATGCCCGCGGACTGGCCTGCCACGGCGGCTAGCCGGTCACAGAGTACGTTGTTAGGCGGCAGGGAATCCGCGGCCGGTGCGCGGAGGGTCAAGTCATGAGAGTGCTGATCGTGGCCGTCGGATCGCGCGGCGATGTTGCGCCCTGCGTCGGCCTGGGCCAGGCGCTGGTAGGAGCTGGCCACCGCGTGACGCTCGCAGGTACGAGATGTTCTCTGAACTGGTCCTGGGCGCCGGGCTCGAGTTCCGGGTTCTTCCGGGTGATCCCCGCCTGCTGGACGCTGCGCAATGGGATCACGCTGGCACCGGGCCGCTGGGAACTGCCAGGCTGCTGCGGCTGACCGCCAGCCACCTGCGGGAACTGCATGCCGGCATCCTCGCGGCGGCGCAGCAGGAGACCGATGTGCTGCTACTCCAGGGGATCAGCTCCATCGGCGGCTACCACATCGCCGATGGCCTGGGACTGCCCAGCATGGGACTGGGACTGCAGCCGATCTACCCCACCCGCGAGTTCCCGCCATCGACCGTGACCGCACGTTCCTTTGGCGCGCTCGGCAACCGCGCCGCCGGCCAGGCACTCGTGGCGCTGGGTTCGCCCGTTCTCGCCGGGCCGGTGAAGGAACTGCGGGCCGAACTAGGGCTGCCCCGGCTGGGCACCTGGCAGGCGGTCTTCGGCCAGCAGGCGGCCGCCCGCTGGCCGGCATTCCACGGTTTCAGTCCCGCGGTTGTCCCGCGGCCGGCTGACTGGCGCGACGGCCTGGAAGTCACCGGCTACTGGTGGCCACCCCGCCCCCGCGACTGGCACCCGACCGCCGACCTCGAGCAGTTCCTGGCCGATGGGCCGCCGCCGGTGTTCGCCGGGTTCGGAAGTATGGACTCGGCCGACCCGGCTCGGCTCAGCGAAATTGTCGGGACAGCCGGCCAGCAAGCGGGCGTGCGGCTGGTTATCCAGGCCGGACGTGCAGGCCTGACGCTGGGCCGCCATGCGCGTGGCGACTCGATTCTGATCAGTGAGGTGCCTCACGACTGGCTGTTCCCGCAGCTGGCAGCCGTCGTTCACCATGCTGGCGCGGGCACCGCGGCGGCGGGGCTGCGCGCCGGGATCCCCGCCGTCAGCGTGCCCAAGATCGGTGACCAGCAATTCTGGGCAGCGCGGCTGGCCGCGCTCGGCGCAGCACCGCCGCCCGTCCCGTACAAGCGGCTAACCGTTGCGGCGCTGGCCGCGGCGATACGGGACGCAACCACGCGCCGTTCCTACCGGGCACAAGCGCACGCACTGGCTGCCCGACTCGCCGCCGAGGACGGCACAGCGCCAGTCGTCGAAGCCGTGTCCCGCCTTGAGCGGTGAGACTCCGGACCTCCGCCTCGCGGCGGTCAGTTGATATCGAACTCGTTGCCTTCCGGGTCCTTCATCCCGACCGCGTAGTGGTCCATCCCCTCTTCGGCCAGCGCGCCAGTGATGGTGGCGCCCAGCCCGGCCAGCCGGCTGGCTTCCGCGTCGACCCGCCTCCTGCGAGCCTCGATCGGGTCCGTCCTCTCGCCGCTGGCGTGGAGGTCGAGGTGCAGCCGGTTCTTAACTGCCTTGGCATCAGGCACCACATGGAACCAGACGCCCGGCCCGTGGCCCTCCGGGTCGCTGATCCTGTCCGCACCGTCGACCAGCTCGTCCTCCGGCACGCCCAGCTCGCGGTAGAAGTCGTTCCAGGTAGCGAATCCGGCCGGGACCGGCGCGAGCTCATAGCCCAGCGCAGCGGCCCAGAACCGGGCCAGCAGGTCCGGGTCGGCACAGTCCACGACCAACTGAAAGCGAACAGGCACTTTCACCGTCCTCAGGCTGCTCAGGGTTGCTACCGACATCCTGGCAGGTACTTCGCGGCGCGGGGGCGGAGCGTCGGGTCAGGACGCTTGATCGCACTGGCGGCCGGCTTCGTCGTGCGGAGAGCTCCGCGTAGAGTTGATAGCGGCGATGGGGCCCGTCCGGAAACCGCCTTCACTGGCTGATGGCTCCTGTTGAGCGCCGTTACGGCGAGGACAGGAGCTTGCCATGGCACTTCGCTGCACTCCGTATAGCTCATGACCGGGCTTACGAGCCTGCTGTCCGCGGGCGACGCGGGTCAGCCCGCCGACGGGCAGGAGCGAGATCGCCTCTTCGTCTCTGATCTCAATCTCGACCAGATAGTCAGCGCGGTTGCCGGCGACCGGGACGAGCGCGAGCTGATTACCGAGTTGCTCTATCAGCCGGTCCGCGACATCGGCACCCTGGAGTACCGGCACGAGGTCTTCCGTGATCTGGAAGACGACGGCCTGCTGGCGGCCGTGAACCGATTCGCCGGGCAGATGCGGCAGGTACGCGCCCATCTGGGCCAGCTCACCAGGATGCAGTCCGGCCATCAGCGAGCGGGCTGGTTCCTCGATGCCGCGGCCATCTACTGCGATGCCGTCCGCTGCCTGGCCGAGGACCTGGCCACAGCATCGATCGCCTCGCGCGCCCTGGTGGCGTTCCGCGACTACCTTGCCGCCTACGCAGCGTCCGCCGGTTTCGCCGGGCTCGCATCCGACACGGCACGCCTCAAGGGTGACCTGGCCCAGATCATGTACCAGGTCCGGATCAAGGGTCCGCGGGTAGAGGTGAGCCGCTACGACGGCGAGCCTGATTACAGCGCCGAGATTCAGAAGACATTCGAGCGATTCCAGCAGGGCGCGGTGAAGGACTACCGGGTCCAGTACCGCGGCTGGCCGGGGATGAATCACGTCGGCGCGCAGATCCTGGACCTGGTCGCCCGCCTGTTCCCCGGCGAATTCTCCGCGCTTCACGATTACTGCCGCCTGCATGCCGAATTCATGGACCCGGCAATCCGGCAGTTTGACCGCGAGATCCAGTTCTACCTGGCCTATCTCGACTACATCAGGCCGCTGCGCTCGGCCGGGCTCAGCTTCTGCTACCCGGAGCTCGGCCGAGACTCGAAGGAGATCTTCGCCGCTGACGCCTTCGACCTGGCGCTTGCCGCCAAGCTCGCCGGCAGGGGCCTGGTCACCAACGAGTTCCGCCTCACCGATCCGGAACGTGTCATCGTCGTGTCCGGGCCCAACCAGGGCGGCAAGACAACTTTTGCCAGGATGTTCGGCCAGCTGCACCACCTGGCTGGCACCGGCTGCCCCGTTCCCGGCAGTAATGCCCGCCTTTTCATGTGCGACCAGATCTTCACCCACTTCGAACGCGAAGAGAACCTCGCTGATCTGACCGGGAAGCTCGAGGACGATCTGCTGCGCATCCAGCAGGCGCTGCTGGCGGCGACCCCCGGCAGCATCGTCATCATGAACGAGATCTTCACGTCCACGACGCTGGGCGACGCCCGGTTCCTGGGCGAGAAAGTGCTGGCGAAGGTCATCGAGCTCGACCTGCTGTGCATCTACGTGACCTTCATCGACGAGCTGGCATCGCTCGGCCCCACCGTCGTCAGCATGGCCAGCACGATCGTCCCGGAAGACCCGGCCGAGCGCACGTACAAGATCGTGCGCAAGCCCGCCGACGGGCTCGCCTACGCGCTGGCGATCGCCGAGAAGCACGGCGTCACCTACAGCCAGCTCAGGGGAAGGCTCAGCTCGTGAAGGCACACCTGCTGCACGCGGATGCGGACTTCGACTTCACGGCCGAGCTTGCGCCGCAGAGCGATGACCTGATCCGGGACCTCGAGCTGGACACGGTGCTGGCCGCAATGGCAGCCGGGGACTCGTTCCTGCTCGACATCTCCCGGCGCGTGCTGCTGACCAGCCTCACTGACCTCAGCGCCGTCCGCTACCGCCAGGAGATCCTGGCCGACTGCATCGCCGAGCCGGACATCATCCGCCAGATGTACGGCATCGCTGTCGGCGCGCTGAAGGACAGACGCGGCGTGTGGGGATTCTGGGCATCGGCGTCCCCCGCCTCCATCCTCTCCGGAGCGATCAATCAGCTCGAGGTGCTGATAGTCCGGCTCCGGGAACTGCGCCAGATCGCCGACGACCATGGCGGCAAGTTCCGCGCCCCGGGGCTTACCGCGTTCTTCGGCTCGTTGCAGCGCGAGCTCGCCGACGAGTACTTCGAGACGCTCAGCCGCCACCTCAGGCAGCTGCGGTTCAGGAACGGAGAGCTGCTCAGCAGCGAGCTCGGCGCGGACAACAGCGGCATCAACTACGTGCTGCGAGCGGGCGGCCCCCGGCGGAGCTGGAAAGAGCGGGTCGGGATCGAGCCCCGGTCCAGCTACTCCTTCAGCATCTCGCCCCGCGACGAGGCCGGCTCGCAGGCGCTGCAGGACATGACCAGCCGGGCTCTCAACCTGGTCGCCAATGCCGCGGCCCAGTCAGCCGATCACGTGTCCAGCTACTTCACCATGCTGCGGGCTGAGCTCGGGTTCTACGTGAGCTGCCTCAACCTCCGCGACCGCCTGACCGTCACTGGCCAGCCGGTGACATTCCCCGTTCCGGCACCATGGACCCGCTGGGAGCTGACCTGCGAGGACCTGCGCGACACCAGCCTGGCCCTGCATATCGACGGCGTCGTGGGCAACGACGTCGATGCGGGCGGCAAGTCGCTGATCATCATCACCGGCGCGAACTCCGGCGGGAAGTCAACGTTCCTGCGCAGCGTCGGCCTGGCCCAGCTGATGATGCAATGCGGCATGTTCGTGACTGCCCGGTCGCTGCGGGCCAGCGTCGGCCAGCAGCTCTTCACCCACTTCATCCGCGAGGAAGACGCCGCCATGGTCAGCGGCCGCCTGGACGAGGAACTCAGCCGGATGAGCGCCATCGCCGACCGGATCAGCCCGCACTGCGTCGTCCTGTTCAACGAGTCGTTCGCCGCCACCAACGAGCGCGAGGGCTCGGAGATCGGCCGCCAGGTCGTGCGCGCACTGCTCGAATCCGGCGTCCGGGTCTTCTTCGTCACCCACCAGTTCGACTTCGCCGACAGCTTCCACCGCCAGCACCGCGACTCGACCCTGTTCCTGAGGGCGCCACGGCAGCCCGACGGACGCCGGACGTTCAGGCTCACCGTCGCCGAACCACTGCCCACCAGCTACGGCGAGGACATCTATCACCGCATCGGCGGCTGGCTCGGCGAAACCTCGGCTCCCGGGTAGCTCACATCCGCTGCCACGTTCCGCTCGTCGTCGAGCATCTGGTGGGGGCTGGCTAGTGCTGCTATCACAGCACCGGCCAGGCACCCATGGCTAGTTAGCGTCGCGGCGCATCAGTCGCCGGCTGCTGAACGGGCAAAGGGCAGCTGGGCCTCGAAGATCTGCTGATCGGCCTCGGCGATGTCATCCACCTCGTGGATCCAGATATCGCGTCCTGGCCCCTGCGGCTGATAGCCGCGGGCCTCGACCCAGTCGGCCAGATCCTGGTAGATCATGGGATAGATGCTGGCGGCCAGACCGCTGCGGACTGCGGCTGCCGCCTCGATCGCAGGCAGCACCCGGTACCGGGCTGGCGCCGGCAGCTCAGCCGACTGTTCGGCGACGGGCAGGGCCACGTTCACGGTGATCTCATGGCCGTCTGTCTCCTCGTAGAAGAGCATGAACGGGCCGGCCACCTTGACCAGGGCACTGATACCGAGCTGATCGAACTTCACCCTGGCGCGGTTCACCGCCGGCACGATGTTCTGCACGCCCCACCCTGGTGCGGTGTCCGCGATCACGACCACGGCGAGCGGCGGAACCTGCTTGACCACGATGTCGTCTGCTGGCATGTCGTCCTCCTGAGCGATGTGGCGGAGCCGTGCCTCGACTCCGAGCAGATAGTGGCGTTGCTGCCGGACCTCGTGTTCCAGCTGCGCCTGGCGCAGCAGCAGCATCCCGCGCAGCTCGTCCACCGTGATGCCGCCGAGCAGCTGCCTGATCTGGCCGAGGGTCAGGCCCAGGTCCTTGAGCGCGACGATGCGGTTGAGCTGCCGTAGCTGCTGGCCCGAGTACGAGCGGTAGCCGGTGACCGGATCGACCTCAGCTGGCGGCAGCAGGCCGGTCTCGTCGTAGTGCCGCAGGGCGCGGACGGAGACCGCGCCGAGCCGGGCGAACTCTCCGATGCTGAACATGACACGAGCATGCCGCCCTCACGCAACGAGAGAGTCAACCCCCCGTCTGCAGATGCGGCCGCCGCCGGCTGGTTTTGCCAGCCGGCGGCGGCCGCTCAGAATTGCTCGGGCATTACATTGCTAGGGCACCACCGAGTTGACTGAGGTCCCCCAGTTGGCAAGACCATCCCTGGTTCCGCCGCAGGTCGCGACAGTCAGGGTAAAGGCCGAGCCGGTGCAGTTCCGGTACTGGATGTAGTTAGTGGCGAAGTAGGTCCTGCCGCCTGACCAGGGTACGAAGATCGCCCAGCTGTAGTCGCCCCAGCGCGGGCGCGTAGGACCCGGGTAGCCCTGGTACTCGGTGAAGCCGTCCTGAGGTGACCGGCCCAGTGCGGATACGTGGACAGGACCCACGAGGCCGCCCGACGTGCTGGTCAGCCGGGCGAAAGCGGTGCTGGGGAAGAAGCCGCCGTTGTCGGCCCCGGAGGGCCCGCCGTTGCCGGTCAGCGTGAAGGTCATGATCGCGCCGCCGTTCCCGCCGTCCTGCCAGCGGAAGCCTTCCGCTGCCGTGGCCGGGAAGGCCAGGTCCTCATGCCTGGGCGACACATATCCCTGGCTCGTGAGAGTGAAGACCCCCCGCTGGTCGAAGCTGCGCGTGCCGACGACCCAGTAAGCGGCGCCCTGGTGTACCTCAGGGGTCGCTTCCGAGGAGTACGTCTGGGCAACCTCTGTCGATACGGCGCCCCAGAGCTGATTCTGAGCCTGGGAGACCTGGGTGAAGCCGTCGCCGTTGGTGGCGATCCCGCCTTCGGGGCAGGAAGCGGGAGGCGGAGTGCCGACGCTGAGGCCGGCGGCCCCGCATTCGTCACCCAGTGGTATCGGCCCGGTCTTCTGCGCCGCCAGGAATCCCTCGCCGTAGTAGGTCTGCACGCCGGAGAATAGCTGGCCGCCGAACTGGATAGCGGAGCACTTCGAGCAGTTGTTGCTGTTCAGGCCGCGCAGGCCGGTCCAGTCGAAGACGGCGAACCGGTTGTCGCCCGCACCGTAGAAGTCAAGCGAGCTGAGCATGAACCCGGAGCCGCCATGACTGTTGTCGAACTGGGTCGGGTCTGGGGCCTCGGCCGGAATCGTCTGATACCAGCACGTGAGGCCGGGCAGATGATCCGTATTGTCGGACGCGCAGGTGCCGTCCGGAGTGGGCAGCAGGCCCATGTTCTCGATCGCCACGTTGAACTTCGGGTTCGGTTTTCCGTTGGACTTGGCAGCGGGCAGGCCCCGTTCGAGCGCATTCTTGTCGAACGCGAATTCCTGGGACCCGTTGAAGCCGCCGCCGCCGATGCCCGGCGCTGACGGGTTGTTCGGGAACTCGTCGTAGAACAGGAGGAACGCGTCCCGCGTGGCGCCGATCTTCGCGAAGTCATTGAACAGGTAGGGGTAGCCGGGCTCCTTCGGGTTGTAATTGGCATTGACGAAGTAGACGTTGTAGGGACCGAAGGGGTTAGATCCCACGGTCACTGCGACGCCCTCGAGGCAGTCGCTGGGGGTCTGGCCCGCGAAGCAGCCGGCGAAAGGCCCACCGCTGGCTTCGGAATTCGTCGACACGATCTCCGTGAAGAACCAGTGCCCGCCGTTGCTCCTGTCGAACAGGCACGACACGTCTCCGCCGCTGCTGTATCCCTTGCCGGTGAGTCCCATGAGGGTGTCGAGCGGGATTGGTGCTGACTTGCGCTGCAGGGCCGTGTTGAAGACCAGGATCTCGCCGATGTTGTTGGTCTCGACAACGTACTTGTTGCTGGCGCAGAGTCCCTGGTCCGCGGGCTCGATGTCCGGCGGCACGAGCACGTTAGTGCTCAGCGTGCCGCTGTCCACCGCGTTCAGGCCTTTCACGCTGGTAGCGCCGCCTGCCGACCTGCTGATGCGGTTACAGCCCGGGCCTAGCGGCTGGCAGCTGACTGTCGGCGGCGAGGGATCGGCGCCATCGCGCTTGAAGACCGGCGACGGCAGCGCGTGCGGCGGGTCAGCCGCTGCCGCGGATGCGGCTAGCTGCTTCGCGGTAGCCGCGTTCTTCGCGGCGGCCGCAGCCGCTGAGGACGACGCGGCAAGGGACGCCGTAGACGGTGTCCGGAACGGGCCCGTGAGCAAAGAGCAGCCAGCCGAGGCACAGCCGGTCGCGGCAGGACCGGCGAACGTCGGCGCATTCGTCCCCAGGCTCGACGACGTGACAGTGCTGGTTGCCTTGGCGGCCCGCGCCGACGCCGTTCCCCCGGAGAGGACGACGAGAGCGACCGGCAGCGACAACAGCGATAACAGTGCGAGTAACCTACGTGCGAGAGTTGGCATTAGGCCCACCATTGCGGTCGTTTCCCGCCCCCAGAGGAGGCGACCGCCCAGGCGGCGCCTGTTCCCCCGCACCCGGGGGCGCGGTGCGGGGCATCATCGCCCCCGCGCCGGTAGGCCGGTACGGGAACTTCGTCGTGCCCGTCGGCTGCTCATGCAGCTAGCCAGCGCTCATATCGTGCCGGGCATGGGCAAGTCAGTCAAGACCGCCAGCGGATCGGCTGACATCATGCGCAGCTGGTCGCGGCGGTGGTGGCTCCGAATGGCGGATTCCGCACGTCCCAGGCCCGCCGCGAATACTCGCGACGGGCCTGGATCACAGTTGTTTCATCGGCCGGAACGACCGATCTGGCCGCTATCCGGAGACCGTCACCTTCAGCGGCGGTGACGCGATGCCGTTGGCGACCACCACCAGCGTGCTTCGGCCCGCCGGTGTGCCCGGCGGGAGAGTGAACCGGGTCGAGGACCTGGTGCCGGGAGCGACCGAGACCGAGGTCCAGTTGCTGGTCCTGGCGTAGGTCACCACGCCCGTCGCGGTATTGGTGATCCGTACCACCGGGAAGTTGGTGTTGTCCTGGACGTCATCACCGTAGGCGGCTCCCTGGTCCAGCCCGGCAAGCTGCTTGCCGGAGACGCTGTAGGTACCGCCAGGGGCCAGCGTCGTGGAGCTCAGGTGGGAGATCGACGGCCGCCACGCCGGGTTCGGTGTCCCGCCGGCCGTGTAGACCTCCATCTGGTTGCTGCCATCGTTGAACAGCACCTGTCCGTTCGGTAGCGCCAGCATCCGCGTGTAGTACGACGAGTCGTTCGGAGCGTTGGGAACATCCGGGACCTGGGTGAGCGTGCTAGAGATCGCGTTGTAGACGAAGAAGTGGGTCGGAGTGTTGTAGACGCAGGCACTGGCGTCAAACAGCACGTTTCCATCCGGCAGGACAGACCCTGGTCCGTCGGTACTGTCGTACTCCTCGCCGCCGATGGCCGGAATCTCCGGTCCTGCGGTCCAGGTGCCCGGAGTCCCGGCCTTGTACTGATACAGCGCGGTCTGCGTGTCCGCGTCCGTGGTGCAGGGCTCGGGAGCCTCTTGCGTGCTCGAGCCCGCCCCGACCACGAAGGTGTTGCCGCCCGGCATCTCGATCTGCGGCCCGATCTCCACGACCGGGAACAGGTTCACAGGATCGCCGTTCACGGCCGTGTTTCCCGCGAATGACCAGGACTCGGTGCGCGGGTTGTACAGCTGCGTCTGGCCCGGCACCCAGAGATCGAGCGTCAGCAACTGGCCGCTCGGCTCCAGGGTCCAGCCCTCTTCATCGTTGGGATCGTTCTTGCCCGCTGCCGGGATCACCTTCCACGTCAGGGTCCTCGCATTGAGCAGCGCATCGTCGACCGTCAGATCCGGATTCGTGACGCAGGTCTGGCACGGCTGCTGGAGCATGAAGGTGCCGTCGGCCAGGACATCGCTTGCGGCGTCTCCCATATTCGTCCAGCCGCGCGGCGGTGCCACGGACCTCCAGGAGTTCGTCACCGGGTTATAGATCGCGCCCTCGTTCGACCAGACTGCGTTTTCCCCGATGTACTCGCCGCCCTCGACGATCATGCGCCCGTCGGGCAGGATCGCCGACGCGAAATACAGGGGCGAATACGCAGCCGACATCGACGCGATCTGGCTCCACGTCCCGTCGATATAGCTGCCGTCCGGAGCGGGGGTGAGCTTCCACCACTCGTTCGAGCCGCCAGTGACGTTGTTGTCCGGCTCATTGTGAACGAGAACTGTCCCGTCGCTCTCCAGGAGCATCGTGCCGGGCGTCCCGAATGGCGGCGGGTTCTCCAGCGCCGTCCACGGTGATGCCGTGCTGCCGCTTGCGGACCGGAGATCCGCTTTGAGCCCTGACGGCTTCGCACGGCCCAGCGGCGGACGCGCGGCGACTGGCGCCGGGGCCTGCGCGGACGCCTGAGCGTCCCCGGTCAGATTGAGCCGGTGCGCAGCAGCCGGCGTACTCGCGATTGCCACTCCGGCCAGCGCGCCCGCGAGCAAGATCCCGCTGGCGAGTACGGCAGATCGACGGCGTAATGACATCAAGGCCCTCCTTGGCGTTCGTCTCGCCCTGCTGTCGACGGGGCGGACAATATCAGGGTCCGCGCCAGTTGTCTGTATACGCCCGCATCAGGTTGGTATAGCCCGGCCCTTCACCCCAACAGGGCGGAGGCCTCCCGCACCGTGTGGACGCGTCGAGAATCTGTGCGGCTGATCCGTCAGGGCTCGCTATCGTTCCTCAGGAGAGGCCGGCGATCTAAGCAAGAGAGGCGTTATGAAGCTTCTGCTCACGTCCGCGGGAATCAAGAACACGAGCATCCGCGACGCGCTGGTCGACCTGCTGGGCAAGCCGATTGCCGAGTCCAGTGCCCTGTGCATTCCCACCGCGACGTACGCCATGGGCGGTCCTGTCCCGGCCTGGCGGTTCATCACCGGAAGAGCCTCGACCCCCTTGTGCGAGCTGGGCTGGAAATCCCTGGGAGTGCTGGAGCTCACCGCGCTGCCCAGCATCGATGACGAGCGCTGGATCCCACTGGTCCAGGAGACTGACGTCCTGCTGGTGGGAGGCGGCGATGCCTTGTACCTGTGTTACTGGATGCGGCAGTCCGGACTGGCGGATCTCCTGCCGTCCCTGAGCGCGGTCTGGGTAGGAGTCAGCGGCGGAAGCATGGTGATGGCCCCCAGCGTCGGCGAGGACTTCGTCGGCTGGAAGCCGCCCGCCGGCGGCGACAGGGCGCTGGGGCTGGTTGATTTCTCGATCTTTCCGCACCTGGATCACGAGAATATGCCGACCAATTGCCTGGCCAGCGCGGAAGAGTGGGCTGCCGGCCTGCCGCAGCCGTCGTACCTGATTGACGACCAGACCGCCATCAAGGTGACAGACGACGCCGTCGAGGTCGTCTCCGAGGGGCACTGGAAGCTGTTCATTCCCTGACAGCGGGAGGCCCGGCAGATATCGCCCGCGAGCTCCGCCCTCGCCGGCACGTACGCCACTCCCGGCTGAAAGCTGCGTCCGGGCATCCCGGCGCGGCGGCAGTGCAACCGATCTCTGGCCGGGCTCGTCCAAGCAGTCGGGCGGGTCGCGGGCGGCTGTTCCTGATTGGTGGCTGGCCCGCGCCGGTCCGGGTGAACCGCGCCGCATTGACAGATCTGAGAGGCAGTCCGGGAATGGTCGGCAGACTGGGAAACGCTGGAATCAGGCATGGCATGCGGGCGGCGGCAGTCGGCGCGGCGGTCGCGGTAGTACTCGGAGCTGTGAGTTGCGCGTCCGGGTCGTCGCGCCCGGTCAGCGGAGCGTCGCTGGCGGGAGCGGGGCGCAGTCTCCCCCGGCAGCTGGCCTTCAGCTCCGGCTCCAGGGCAGGCTGGGCAGCCGTGCCGTACCGGGACGCGCAGCTATCGGTCCCGGGGTCATGGCTGGTCCAGGCACCACAGCAGCTGGCCTGCGGGCTTCCGCAGACCGACGGGATGATATTTGCGGGAGCCAGCCCGCGGCTCCCGAAGGGGCCCGGCTGCAGCCTGACTGCGAGCCTGGCCTGGATCGTGCGTGCCGGGAACAGCCGGCCGGGAACCGGGCATCGCCCGCCTGCCGCAGTGATCCACGGCATTCCCGTCTACCGGCTGCCCAGCGGGAACGGGTCTGTTCAGTATCTGGTCCCCGAGCTGGGCGTGCGCGTCGGGGCGCGCGGGCCGCTGGCCCGGCGGGTGCTCTCCACGCTGACCAGGTCGCCGCTGTCGGTGGTGCTCAGTCCCGGCGGCGCCAGCCCTGTACCGGCAGGCTGGAGCTGGACGCAATCCGGCTCAGTCCGGTTCGCCACCCCGCCGACCTGGAACCTCCAGCGCGCCCGCCGATGGGCCACCTGCGGAACCGGGCTCGCGTCTGGCACCCTGCTGCTCATCGACGCAACCCGGCCGCCGCTCGCGCTGCCGTGCCCCTACCGGATTCCCACCGCGAGTGCCGGCGAGGCTCAGCCCGGCCTGGTCGTCGTTACCGGGAAATACGCCGCGCAATCACTCAGCCAGCACTACGACCGCTGCCAGGGCCGGCGCGGCGAGCGCATCTGCTTGTCGTCGGTGACTGGCCAGGGCGGCCCTCTCAGCGGAGTGCTGATCTTCTCGGTCTCCCGTCCGCGCCAGCACGCAGTGACATACTTCCTGCTCGGTCTATCCGGTTCACGGACCGCCAGGACGATCTTCGGCTCGATCAGCGCTACTCAGCGCTGAAGACCATCCCAGACCTGCCTACGCTGCCGCGTGAGAGGCTAGTCAAGGAGCGGATGCTCACCGAAGGAGTACCAGATGACCGGCAACCCAAGCTCGGGCACGCGCCTCCTGGGCACCCTGGCAACCGCCGCTGACAAGGGCATCGTGCGCGTGGAAGACCGCTTCGACGCCGATATCGAGACCGTCTGGTCAGCACTCACCGATCCGTCGCGTCTGGCCATCTGGTGGGGCACAGTTGAGGGAGACCTCCGGCTCGGCGGCGAGTACCAGGCGAAGGTTCATGCCAGCGGATGGGAAGGCACGGGGCGCGTGGAAGCCTGCGAGGCCCCGCGGCGGCTCCTGCTGCTGACCAGGCAGCCGAATGAGCCTGACGAGCAGTCCATCGAGGTCACCCTGACCGCCGGCATCGACCAGACAACCCTGGTCTGGGAGGAGCGCGGCGTGCCGGTGGCCTATCTCGCCGGTTACGGGGCGGGTATCCAGATTCATGTCGAAGATCTGGGCGCCTACCTCGCCGGGCGGAGCCGCTGCGACTCCGATGCACGGATGGGCGAGCTCTTCCCCGCCTACGAGCCGCTGGCCGCGAAGGTCAGCTAGCCGCAGGCTTCAGACGGACGCCTTCAGCCACGCGAAGGCGGCGGCCCGGTTGTTCTCTTCGATGTTGGTGTGGTCTTCCTCGGCGGGGAAGTGGATGGTGACGTCGGAGATGCGATCGGCCAGCCATCGGGCGTGAGTGAGCGGAACGAAGTCTTTCATGCCGTGCCACAACCTGACGGGCGCCTGAATCTCGCCGAGATCGAATTGCCACGGATAGTAGAGCGCGCTGTCATCCTCCCAGGAACCGTCATCGTCGAAGGTCCCGTCGTCGCCAGCGTGCAGGACGTCGCGAGTGCACAGGGCGAGGTACTCGGCCCACTCCCGGCTGTGCGCGTCATCCTGCTCTGCGCGGTCTCCCCAGTGGTACAACCACCAGTCCGGTGAGCCCCTCTCCGCGAGGGTGATTGCTGACCGTTCCCGGAACTCGGCTCGTGCGCGCTCGGGTTCCTCGAAGAACTTGCGGATCTCCTCGCGCGTTTCATCGCCGCCGAGTCCTTCGGCCCAGTCGAGATCAGGCTCACCGTACGGCCCGATCGAGGCGAACACGCAGACAGCAGCGATCACGTCCGGCAGCGTCGCCGCGGCGGCCAGGGCATAGGGACCGCCGCCTGACGATCCCCAGGCCGCGGCACGGGAGATGCCCAGTTCAGTGATGATCGCCCGGATATCCGCGGCGCAGTCGGCAATCCGCCGTCCAGGCAGGCTCGTTGACCTGCCGCAGCCCGGCCGGTCGTAGCCGATCAGGCGGAAGCCCTGCTCCTGGCCCTCGCGTACAGCTCGCGGGAACAAGCGCCGCGAGCCAGCACCGTTCATCATCAGGATCGGGAAGCCAGAGTCAGGCCCCGCATCCTCGACCGCGAGTTCCCTGGTGCCGACCGTGATGATCCGGGGTTCAGGATCCATGCCCGGGACCATAGCTCTCGATGATCATCGCAGTCACCTTGTTTTCGCCACTGGCCGCACACGAGGTAATCCGCGACTGCGAGGTCGGCTTTGCCGGAGCTTTTTCATGATCCGGCCGTGTGCCTCCCGGTGCCCGGTCGCCACGGATCAGGACGCCGATTGGCGGGATCCTTGATCCCCGACCGGACGCCCTGGTCGACCATCGGCTCGTCGTCGAAGCGCGGGATGATGTGCAGGTGGGGGTGGAGTCCGCCCTGATCGTTCCATCCGAGCGTGTAGCCGTCGGGAGCGAGCCGCCTGTGCAGCCCGGCTCGCACGAGAAGCAGAAGCTCCCGTGTCGCCGCCCACTCCTCGGACCGTCCTACTCGTCAACCGGACCGGAAACGAGGCATTCACGGCACGTGCCGGGCCCCGCCTTCGTTCCAGCTTCAGCCCCGCTCCTAAACTGACCATGATCGGCGGCTGCGTGCTGATGTGCCCGCGGGCTGGCCGGGCTGGCCGGGCTGGCCGGGCTGGCGGGCTGGCCGGCGGCGAGTTGCTGGAGCGGATGTCGCCTGGGTGCGCACGTCACAAGCAGGCAATCCCGGGCCACGCCACCGGCGGCCCTGTCAGGAACTGCATGCAGCCCGTGGCGCCCAACGCGCCGGGCGCTCTCCGCTGAGCCGGGGGGAACAGAAATGGCGAAGTCGCAACAGGAGCACCGCGTGGTGATCGTCGGTGCGGGTTTCGCCGGCTTCAACGCCGCGCGGGAGCTGTACCGGCTGACTGGGGCCACGACCGAGATCGTGCTGGTCAACTCGGCTGACTACTTTCTGTACCTGCCGCTGATGCCGCAGGTAACAGGCGGGCTGGTCGAGCCGCGGCACATCTGCGTCTCGCTTCCCGGAAAGCTGCGGAAGATCCGCTTCGTGCTCGGCACGGTGCATCATGTCGACCCTCGGAACAAAGTGGTCAGCTGGGCCGGGCCGGAGGGCGCGTCGGGTCAGCTCCGCTATGACCGGCTCATCCTGACCGCCGGCAGCGTGAACAAGCTGCTGCCGATCCCCGGCCTGGCCGAGTACGCGCACGGGTTCCGCAGCGTCGCCGAGGCGATCTACCTGCGCGACCACATCACCCGCCAGCTCGAGCTGGCGGCCGTCGCCCGCGACGATGCCGAGCGCGAGGCGCGCTGCACTTTCGTCGTAGTTGGCGCGGGCTACACCGGCACAGAAGTCGCGGCACAAGGCCAGCTGCTGACTGCACGGCTGGCCAGGACGATGCCCGGCATGGCCGGCCAGCAGATCCGGTGGATGCTGCTCGACACCGCTCCCCGGGTGCTACCCGAGCTCAGCGAGCGACTGTCAAAGACCGCCAGCCGGGTGCTGCGGCGCCGCCGGGTCGAAGTGCGCACCCGGCAGTCGGTCGCCGCAGCCCTGGACGGCTACGTGCAGCTGTCCACCGGGGAGAAGGTGGCCACGCGCTCGCTGATCTGGTGCGTCGGCGTCCGCGCCGACCCGCTGGTGGATGGCCTGGACCTGGACACCAACCGGGGACGGCTGGTGGTCGATGAGTTCATGTCAGTGCCCGGCGCCGCGGACATTTACGCCTGCGGGGACTGCGCCGCTGTGCCCGACCTGACCAGATCCGGCCAGATCTGCGGCATGACCGCCCAGCACGCCCAGCGCCAGGGCAAGCAGGTCGCCAGGAACGTCGCCGCTTCGCTCGGTACCGGGAATGCCCGCCCCTACAAGCACCACGACGAGGGCTTCCTGGTCGATCTCGGCGGCCTGGCCGCCGCCGCGGACCCGCTGAACGTCCCGTTGTCGGGGCCGGCCGCCAGCGCCGTCACCAGGGGCTACCACTTGTACACGTTGTCAGGGAACCGGGCACGGGTCCTGGCCGACTGGGCCCTCAACACGGTCACGCCGCCGGAAGCGACCTCGTTCGGGCTGATCAGCGCCAGGTCCGTGCCACTCGACGTGGACAGACCACGAGCATGACGCCCGCGCGTCGTCGCCGGCGCGCCGGCGCGGTCTATGCCACGCCCGGCTTGTTCGCGATAGCGCTGGGATTCGCAGGCCTCTCAGGGGCATGGCGAGTCGCATCCGGGTCCGGCCAAGCATTTTCTGGCGTCGCCGACGTGATCGCGGTCATCTCCGCGATCGTGTTTCTGTCAGTGCTCCTGCCGTGGCTGGCCCAGCTCGTCCGGCGTCAAGACAGCCTGATCACCCAACTGCGCGACCCCGCTGCCGGCCCATCAGTACCGGTAGCCGCCTTCACTGCGATGCTGTTGTCGGCCACGCTGATTCCGATATCCGGCGACATAGGCAGGACGCTGGTTGCGATCTTTGCAGTCCTCACCCTGGTCCTGTGCCTGGCTGTCGTCGCGGGCTGGGTTCTGGGCCGCCTGCCCAGGCGCGACTACAACCCCGGCTTCTACCTGGCGACGGTCGGCGGCGCAATGCTCACCGCGCAAAGCATTACTCTCCTGGGCTGGGCAGGCCCGGCCCAGGCCCTGTTCGCTCTCGGCCTCGCCGCATGGGTGGTCCTGGGCATCATTACCGGCGTGCGCCTGGTCCGGGGGCCGAAGCTGCCACCCCTGCTCGGGACCACCCTGGTTCTGGAGCTGGCGGCGCCGGCGCTGGCAGGCAACACCTATCTCATCGTCTTCCGCGCCTACGATTCCGTGGCGATCGCCCTGGCACTGGCGACGCTCCTGATGGCGGCCGCGCAGCTCGCCGTTATCCCGGCCTACCGGCGAGCGTGGTTCCATCTCGGATTCTGGTCGTTCGCCTTCAGCTACGCCACAGCGTGCACGCTGGCCCTGCGGTGGACCGAGCACGAGCAACCTGCCGGCGCGCTGGTCTGGCAATGGCTCACACTGGGATTCCTCACGGCACTGGTGCTCGTGCTCACCGTGCGCAGCGTGATCGCACTGCGGCATGGCGAGTTCCTGCCGCACAGGCTCACCGCTGGCGAACCAGAGCCTGCGACCGGGGACCCCGCGGAAGGTGCGCACGATGCTGGTCCGCTACGGTCGAAGGCGATACCGGTTCAGTCGTTCACCATGCCGGGGGGCAGTGACGATGCGCACCCACCAGCCGGATGAAGGCGTGTTCAGATCGGTGCTGGCCGAGGATATCGACTGGCAGCCGTTCCCGGCTTTCCCGCCGTCCGCTCGCCTGGCCGTCGTTGTGGGTCACCCGCTGGAGCCCGGTCCCTACATGGTCCGGGTGAAGCTGCCGTCCGGCGTGAAGCTCATGCCACACTGGCATCACGAGGACCGGGTCTATACGGTCATATCCGGTGTTTTCTACATCGGTCTGGGCGAGCAGTTCGAGGAAGAGAAGCTGCAGGCCTACCCGCCGGGTTCGGTCGTGGTCCTGCCGGGCGGCACCCGTCACTTCCACTGGGCAAAATCTGGTGAGTACGTGACGCAGGTAACGGCAGCCGGCCCGATCAGCCTTGAATACGTAAACCCGAGTGACGATCCCCAGAACAAGTGAGCCAGGCCGAGGGAGCGTCCGACACCGGGGGGTGAGTTCTACGCGCCGCATGAAGGGCGCTACCGGCCTGTTTGGAGGTCCCGAGCTATGACCGAAGGCGCACAGCAGACGGGCATTGACAAGACCGTTCACCCGTTTCATGTGAGTGTTCCGGAAGCGGAGCTGACCGAGCTCCGCAGGCGCATAAACACAGCCAGGTGGCTCGAACGGGAAACGGTCGCGGATGATTCGCAGGGTGTTCCCCTCGCGATGATTCAGGAACTCGCACGCTACTGGGCTGCAGATTACAACTGGCGCAAGTGCGAGGCGAAGCTGAACGCGCTGCCGCAGTTCATCACCGAGATCGACGGTCTGGACATTCACTTCATTCATGTCCGCTCGGACCATGAACAGCGCGTTGCCGCTCATCGTCACGCACGGATGGCCCGGCTCGGTCATCGAGCAGCTCAAGATTGTCGATCTGCTCGTCAATCCCACGGCACACGGCGCGAGCGCATCGGACGCTTTCCATCTGGTGATTCCGTCAATGCCCGGCTACGGGTTCTCAGGCAAGCCGGCAGCTACCGGCTGGGACCCGGCCCGCATAGCACGTGCCTGGGTAGCGCTGATGAAGCGCCTTGGATACCCGCACTTCGTGTCACAGGGCGGCGACTGGGGCGGGGCGGTCACGAACGTGATGGCGCAGCAGGCACCTCCGGAGCTACTCGGCATTCACGTCAACCTTCCCGGCACGGTTCCGCCCGGCATCGCCAGGGCACTCCAGTCCGGCGACCCGCCGCCGTCCGGCCTGTCGGCTGACGAAAGACGCGCGTACAAGCAGCTGACCACCTTGTATACGAGGCGCCGCGCCTACGCCACCATGATGGGGACGCGACCGCAAACGCTGTACGGACTCGCGGACTCCCCCGTCGGCCTGGCAGCCTGGCTTCTTGACCACGGTGACGGCTGGGGCCAGCCGGCGCCACCGATCACCTCGGCCGTGCTCGGGCACACCAGCCACGGACATCGCGCGGGCGACCTGACCCGAGACGACGTGCTGGACAACATCACCCTCTACTGGGTGACAAGCACGGCCGTTTCCTCGGCTCGCCTCTACTGGGAAAATAAGCTCAGCCTCTACAACGCCGCCGATGTCTCCGTCCCGGCTGCCGTCAGCGTCTTTCCCGGCGAGAACTATCAGGCCCCGCGGAGCTGGACAGAGCAGGCGTATCACAACCTCATCTATTTCAACGAGGCCGACCAAGGCGGCCACTTCGCGGCCTGGGAGCAGCCAGAGCTCTTTTCACAGGGGGTTCGCGCAGGCTTCAGGCCACTGCGCAAGTAGTGGACGACGCATCGTCCTGGTCAGTCCGCGCTGCCTGCATGGACGGGAAGTGCGAGCTGCCTCGTCACTTGTTCGTGTTGCTCACCGGGAACACCAGATGGGTGACCCGGTCTCCCTGTACACAGACTGCTGGGTCCCCGAGCAGGACGTCCCCGGATGAGACTGCCCCGAAGAACGGGCGCCCCGATCCCATCACGACAGGCACCAGGTCTACCGCTACCTCGTCGAGCAGGCCGAGTTCCAGACACTGACGGGCCACCGTACCGGCGGCGACCGCCACGGTGCGGTCCCCGGCGAGTTCCTGAGCCCTCGCCACCGCAGCCTCGACTCCGCCGGCTACGAAATGGAACGGAGCGCCCTGATGAGCCTCGACCCAGTGCGTGGGCACCTGGTGAGTGACGACGACGACCGGCACATCCATGGTGTGCCGTCCGCCCACCCGCTGGTGAAATCGAAGAGCGTCCGGCCGCACATCAGCGCGCCGAGCCCGGAAACCCACTGTCGCCAGTAGTCGGCGCTCCGCGGGCTTAGGTGGAACGTGATGCCCTCCGTCGCCGTGGGGATCTCCACCTTCCCGCTCTGATACCAGTCGAACAGCCGGCCGATCGTGTTGTCGTCCCTTGCGATGTAGCCGTCCAGCGACATCGACGCCGACGCGACGACCTTTCCCATTACATTTCCCTTTCGCTCATTTGATCGCTGTCGCGTTCGCCGGCGACCCGATCCCGCCGGGTGCGTGCATCGGCGAGCTAACCAGGAAGCTCTCATGCACGCCATCGGCCGCGCAGTCGTCCGCAAGGTCCTTCATCCACCACAGCTCACCGAGGGCCATGCCGAACTGTCCGATGAGCATGTGATGCAGGAAGCCCATCGGCTGAGCAGACGGGCTCGGATCGCTCGGCCAGACTTCGACGCCGTATGTATCGGAGGCGATTGCCGCGGCATGACTGTCCCACAGGTACTCGCACACCACCTCGGTGTGCGAGATCCCGGGCGCGATGACCGCGCCGTGCAACTGATCCCTCACCTCGTGCGGCTGCTCGCAGTACCAGCCCGCGAAGCCGGTATGCAGCAGGATGATGTCTCCAGCCGCGAACTCCAGCCCGGCATGCTGCCGCGCCAGCTCAAGCTCCTCGACGCCGAGCGCGACACTCGATCCCGGGTGATAAGCGCGACCAGCCGCAGCCATCGCGCGCGGCACGTCCAGCAGGACTGCGCGTCCCGCGATCCCGTGCCGGGCCCAGTAATCGATCGTGTTTCGCCGCCCTGCCAGGATGTCGGCTTCCGTGGCCCCGTTGTAGAACTCATCCGGCGCGTAGCCGACATGCGCCAGCGAATCCCACTGACTGGAGGCCTGAGGATAGAAGTTGTCGTAGACATCGTCGAACCCGGCAGTCCCGGGCCGGTGCAGGACGGTGTGCCGTGGGGTCCCCCGGTATCTGGCCAGCGCCGGGGAGATCACGCCCAGAGGCAGGTCAAGCGGGAACATCCGGCCAGTCCTGACCAGCCGCGCCGCGGCCGCCACGCGCTCCGGCGTCAGCAGATTGACCAGGCCGACATTGTCCTCCGCGCCGAAGATACGCCAGCCGCTTCTGCCGCCGCGCGGCGCTTCCGGCAGTTCCCGGTAACGGGGCAGGTTGCTCATCCGTCCGCCTTCCCTGGCCTGCTCCACAGTCTCAGTAGCCGGCGCCCGCGCCTGACGCTGGGACCATAATCAGAACACCCTGGCCTTCACGGAAGCAACGCGGTTGGTTCTCGCGCTCAACGCCGCGCAGTCACGATCCCATGGCCGAGGCAAGATTCTTCCTGACTGATCGCTCACCGGGCGGGCGCTGCGCAGACGGTCTTGGTCCTGCGCACATCGGCCTGGTCCGTACGTGGACCGCGCGCCATGGCCGCGACCACAAGCACAGCCGCCAGCGCTGGGACAGCACCACAGATGGCCATGCCGGCGCTGGCCCCAAAGTGGTTGGTGATGGCGCCGATGACGGGGGCGCCTATCGGCGTGCCGCCGATGAAAGCCAGCATGTACAGACCCATGACCCTGCCGCGCAGTTCAGGGTCGACGGCGAGCTGGACGGAGGCGTTCGCCATCGACTGGAACGCAAGGTTGAGGAATCCCATAGCGACCAGCAGGGCCAGGAACACAGCCATATCCGGTGCGATCGCCGCAGCCGCCTGGGCGAGCCCGAACCCCGCCGCCGCCAGCACGAGAACCCGGCGCTTCGGGCGGGCGGCCGCACCGGCCACCAGCGCCCCAGACGCAGAGCCGATCGCCAGAGCGATGTTGAACAGGCCGTACGTGCCCGCGTTGCCGTGGAAAGTTGACTTCGCCATCGCGGTCAGCACGATCGGGAAGTTGAGGCCAAAGGTTCCGAGCATCCCGACAAGAAAGATCGTCCACAGAATGTCGGGGCGCCCGCGCAGGTATCGCATTGCCGCTCGCAGACCTCCGGCCTCATGCCGCGATGCCGGAGCCGGAGCCGGAGTCAGATCGGACGGTCGAAGCCGCAGCAATCCAATCGTCGGACCGACATAGCAGGCGGCGTTGACCGCAAACACCCAGCCTGTTCCCACGCTCGCGATGAGGACGCTCGCAATCGCCGGCCCGATCAGCCGAGTCGACTGGAACACCGCGGCGTTCAGCGCGATCACCGCGCGCAGCTGTCCGCCCGGCGCTACCTCGGTCGCGAACGCCTGCCGGGCTGGCCCGTCGAAAGCGAAGATCAGGCCACTCACGAACGCGAACGCGTAGACAGCGGCGGGACGGACAGCACCGGCGATGGTGATGACGGCGAGCGCGCCGGCGGCGGCAGCATTCAGCGATTGCGTGGTCAGCAGGATTCGCCGCCTTGACCGCCGGTCAGCAACCACTCCGGCGTACGCGCCGAGCGCCAGCATCGGCAGGAACTGCAGCGCCATCGTCACGCCAACGGCCGTCGCGCTATGCGTCAGGTCGAGCACGAGCCAGTCCTGGGCAATGCTCTGCATCCAGGTGCCGACGTTGGCCAGGCTCTGGCCACCCAGGTAAATCCGGTACCCGCGCGACGTGAGGGCGGCGAAGGCGCCTCTCGGTGGCCGAATTGCCTCGGCGGTGGTCACTGAGAGGCCTTCCTAGTTGCCGAATGTCCCTCGCCATTCTCGGCCGGAGGCTGCCTATAATGAAAGGTAATTTTCCTTCTAACAGTTATTGAGATTGCTTATGACCAACTACGATCCGCAGTTGCTGGCCACGTTCCTCGCCGTCGAGCAGACGGGCAGCTTCACCCGCGCCGCAGCCCGGCTCGGCATCCAGCAGCCGACCGTCAGCCAGCACATCCGGCGCCTGGAACAGCAGATCGGCCGAACGCTCGTGCTCCGGGACACCCACTCCGTGTCGCTGACAGCTGACGGCGAGGCGATGATCGGGTTCGCGCGCAACATCATGACCGCGTGCGAGCAGGCGGCCGCCTATTTCAGCGGATCGCGACCTCGCGGGCGCCTGCGCATCGGCATGTCCGATGACCTTGCCCTCACCCGGCTGCCCCAGATCCTGCGCGACTTCCGCCGTGACAATCCGCTCGTTGACTTCGATCTCACGGTCGATCAGAGCGGCTTGCTGCACAAGCGGCTAGAGGAAGACAAACTCGACGTGTTCATCGGCAAACGACCCAGCCGCGAGGAGCGGGGCCAGCTCGTCAAGCGAGACCGCCTGGTCTGGGTCGGTACTCCCTCGACGAAACTCGACCTGGCCAGGCCGCTACCACTGGTGGTCTATCCGGCGCCGAGCATCTCGCGTACCGAGATGCGCCGGGCACTGAACCGAGTCCACATGCCGTACCGCAGCGCATGCGTCTGCCGGGGCGTCAATGGACTCATCGCCGCCGTCGCAGCCGGCATCGGCGTCTCGGCGATGGCCGCAAGCCTTGTGCCGTCTCAGCTGACGACGCTCGGACCCGGGCACCGGCTACCGGAGCTCGGCACGATCGACCTGCTCCTGCTCACCAATCCCCGTACCGCCCAGCGTCCGGCAGTGCGGGCACTGACGTCCACCGTACTGGCGAGCGGCTCCAGGTCGCTGACCGCGTTCCGCGACGAGAACCGCGTGAGCTAGGCGGTCAGGCTGCGACTGTCACGCCCTTCCCCGGTGCCCGAGTCCTCCTTGCTGCTGGAGCGCCTGAGTCACGACGGTCAGGTCCTGGCCACCAAGTCCGTGGTCAACGACCTGCTGCCACTCGTCAGCGAGGCAGGCAAGAACCGCAAGCCGGTTCTCGCCAGCCGCTCCCAGCGCAAGGTGCACGTCCTTGAGCGCCAGCGACAGCGCAAACTGGGCTGAGAACTCGCCGGCGGCAATCCGCTGCAGCTTGGCTGCCTGCCAGGCCGAGACGATCGGACTGCCGTCCAGGCCGTCCACCACCGTCTCCGTCGCAAGTCCCAGCTGGCGGGCGAGCGCCACAGACGCGGCGACCGCCTCGGCCGCGAAGGCGAGCCAGGTGTTGTTCACCAGCTTCAGGCGGGTACCGGCTCCGGCTGCGCCGACCCAGATGGTTCGGTGGCCGAGTGCATCGAAGAGCGGAGTGACCCGGGATCGTGCGTCCTCGGGCCCGGACGCGAAGATGATCAGCTGGCCTTGTTCCGCCGGATCCCTGCTGCCTGATACCGGCGCGTCCAGCAGTACCACGTCAGGACGCTCGTGATCGACCATAGCCATGACGTCGTTGATTCCGCCCAGGCCGATCGTGCTCATCTGGACCCAGATCGCACCGGGAGCCAGAGCGGCCAGCATTCCCTGATCCCGGGCGATCGAGACGACAGCATCGGCGTCCGGCACCATCGTGACGACGATCCCCGCCCGCTGCGCCGCTTCGGCGGCGCTGGGCGCGACCTGCGCGCCACGCTCAGCCAGGTCGCGGGTCGCCTCCGGGTGGCGATCCCAGACGATGACCGGAATGCCCGCGCGCACGGCGCTAGCCGCCATCCCGTGACCCATCGTTCCGACGCCCAGAACCGCAACTGTCTCAGCCATTCCTGCCATCGGTTTCCTCCTCGCCGGGTCGCCGCGTTTCGCTTGGAGTATCCCCAGCCGACACGATACTCAGCGGGCATCACTGCCGGCGTGGGACCTACTGTGCCCGCCCTGGACAAGATCAGCAATCGCCCGGTGCGTCAGCCGCTCATCCCGAAGACGGCAAGGGCTCGCCGTTCCGCAGACTGACATAGACCGCTATATCCTCCGGTAATGCCCGGCAGCTTGGACTCGACGCCGAGAGGCTGCATGCGGCACGAGACGCCGGCGCGCTGGCAAGCCGCCCGCTGGCTGTTCCGGCGTGACGGCCCTCAACCCAAGGCGGCCTGTGGCCGTCGTAGGACGGCGAGGAGTATTAGGGTCATGTCGTCTGCGACGTCGCCCGTATCCGGAGACCGCCTAGCGGCGCCCGGTGACCGGCGCTGGCTGATCCTGATCGTGGTCGCGATCGCTCAGCTCATGGTGGTCCTGGATTCCACGATCGTGAACATTGCGCTGCCGTCGGCCCAGCGTGCGCTGGGGTTCCCGAACAGCGACCGCCAGTGGGTCGTGACCTCGTACGCACTGGCGTTCGGCAGCCTGCTGCTGGTGGGCGGCCGCCTCGGGGACATGTTCAGCCGCAAGCGCGTGTTCATCACCGGCCTGATCGGATTCGCCGTCGCCTCGGCCATCGGCGGCGCCTCCGTCTCGTTCGCGATGCTGGTGGCAGCACGGGCCCTCCAGGGCGCCTTCGGCGCCGTCCTTGCGCCCTCTGCCCTGGGCACGCTGGTCAGCACATTCCGTGAGCCACGGGAGCGGGGCAGGGCCTTTGGCGTGTTTGGCTCGGTCGCCGCCGGCGGCGGTGCCGTGGGCCTTATCCTCGGCGGGCTGCTCACCCAGTACGTGTCGTGGCGCTGGACGCTGTATGTCAACCTGGTGTTCGCTGCCATCGCGGTGGCCGGCGCGCTGGCCTGGATCCGCCCCGGCCGCCCGGACGTCAGGCCACGGATGGACTGGCCAGGTGCCGTGCTGGCATGCGCAGGCCTGTTCCTGATCGTTTTCGGGTTCTCCCGTGCCGAAACCGCCGGGTGGACGGGCCTTCAGACGGTCGGCTCCCTGGCGGCGGGCATTGTTCTGCTCGCCGGGTTCGTTGTCGCCGAGCAGCGGTCTAGCCACCCCTTGCTGCCGCTGCGGGTGATCCTGGACCGGGCCCGGGGCGGCTCCTACGCCGCGGTCTTCATATCGGGAATCGCAATCTTCGCAACGTTCCTGTTCCTCACGTACTACCTGCAGGTGATCAGGGGAGAAAGCCCGCTGGCCACCGGGTTGCTGTTCCTGCCGATGGTCGGCTGCATCCTGATCAGCTCCAATCTCTCCAGCATCGTGGGCCTGGCCCGGCTAGGCCCGCGGGTCCTGATCGCCAGCGGCATGCTGCTGGGCGCCGGAGGGATGGCGTATCTGACCCAGCTGACTGTGACCTCCAGCTACGCCAGCGCCGTGCTGCCCGCCCTGCTGATCCTGGGCCTAGGCTTCGGCATGATCTTCGCACCAGCCATCAACACCGCTACCTTCGGCGTCGCCCGCCGGGATTCCGGTGTCGCCTCCGCGCTGGTCAATACGATGCAGCAGGTCGGAGGCTCAATCGGGACCTCGGCGCTCAGCACGCTCGCGCTTAGTACAGCGGCCAGCTACCTGATCACCCACCACTCCAGCCCGCTGGCACCCGCGATCGCGGCCACCCACGGCTACACGGTCGCCTTCAGCGTGTCAGCAGCGCTGCTCGGGCTCGGCTGCATCCTCGCGATCGTCCTGCTCCCGTCCAAGCGCCGGCTGACCGAGCTCAGGAACGCCGCCGCCAGGTCCGCCGCTGCAGTCGCCACCCCGGCCGCGGTCCCATCGCCTGCCGCCCCTGCCCCGCAGCCCGCGTTCGAGGCGATTCCGGTGGCCCTGTGCAGCTGCTCGCCGGTAGTGACCGCGGGTCCCGGCTGGGCGGCCACGCCGGTCGGCCGCGACTGACCAGACGAGCGCTCGAGGAACGCCCTGGCCCCGTACGCCTGCGCGACGGCACGGGGGTTATCCTCCGTCGATGAGCACTGCCACGCCGCCCGCCACGGATCTGCGCCTCGTCGTCGGCTACGACGGATCACCCCCTGCCAGCCGCGCGCTCGGGGCCGCGGTCAACCTGCTCCAGGGCCGGACCGGCCGGATCGAGGTGGTGTATGTGGCTCACATGCCCAGCATGGCCGCGCTGTCGCCTGGAGCAGTGACCGAACTGGAAGCAGACTTCGATGACATCGAGCAGGAACTACGGACGATGGCCGCCGAGCAACTAGGTGGCCGCGAGCAGAGCTGGGACTTCGAGCGGCGCCAGGGCCTGATCGCTGAAGAATTGATCGGGGCCGCGAGAGACCTCAGCGCTGCGCACCCGCACGCCACCGTCGTCATCGTGGTGGGCAGTTCATCCCAGGTCACGCACCGTGTCGTCGGTTCAGTAGCCGTCAGCCTGGCCCGCCATTCACCAGTAGCCCTGGTAGTCGTGCCCTAGAACTCTGTGCGCTGGGCGCCCGGACCGCCGCGCGTGAGGCCGACGGTGAGTCCGGAGCTTCCGGAAACGTCGTACCGATGAACGGCGGATGCTGGCAGCAGCACGGGCCAGCACAATGGGGTGCTCGCTACCTGCCCGGGAGAGACTCGTCGAGAGAAAGCAGTTGCCTCACATGGATATGACCGGTGGCACGGGACGGCTGGCGGGCAAGCAGGTGCTGGTCACCGGCGGTACGACCGGCATCGGCTTTGCCATCGCCGAGAGATTCCTGCGCGACGGCGCCAGTGTGGTGGTGACGGGCCGCGATCAGGAACTTGGCTCGCGGGCGGAAGCTGCGCTGCGGAACGCCGGCCGGAGCTGGTTCCTGGCCGCGGACGCTGGTGATCCGGCCGCGGTCGTGCGCTCGGTGGACCTGGCCGTCGAACGCCTGGGGGCACTAGACGTGCTGGTCAACAACGCCGGGATCGGAGTCGAGGCAGGCCTGCTGCGGACGCCGCTGGCGGACTACGACCGGCTGATGGACGTAAACGTGCGAGGCTATTTTCTTTACGCGCAAGCCGCGTACCAGCACCTGGCCGCCCGCCGCGGCTGCATGATTCACATCGCGTCCGACGCGGGAATCTGGGGCGAGCAGTCCATCGGGCTTTACTCCGTCTCGAAGGCGGCCGTGGTAATGCTAGGGAAAATGATGGCGCTGGAAGCGGGCGCTGACGGCGTCCGGTCGAATGTGCTCTGCCCGGGAGACACCTGGCCTGGGATGCGGCACATGGCCCCGCCAGGGGACAGCGACCGCCCCGAGAGCGGCGACTGGCCGCTGCCGCCGATCGGCAGGATCGGCCATCCCAGCGACGTCGCGGCCGCGGCTGCCTTCTACGCAAGCGATGAGGCCGCGTTCATCACCGGGACGACGCTCCTGGTCGACGGGGGCATGACCGCCGGCTACCACCAGCGTGAGAACAGCCCGCTGACCCAGCCCGGACCATGACCCCTGGCATCGCGCAGTCACTCCCCCGGGGTTCGGGATGGCAGCCATGTCAAACCCGATCAGAATCTGCCGCGCCGTTCGTCTTATCTCCTGGCAGGACTCGTCGGCTGCGGCCGCCTCGCTGGTTACGGGCGGCGAGGGCTAACCGCCGTGCGACGATCTGAGGGTTGACCGAGCTGATGCCATAGGCCTATCATTCTGATATCAGTTTTTCGAGTTCAGGAGAGGCAGCCATGCCGACCTCGAGTCGCACCGGGCACGCCCGCATCGGGCTCAGCCTGCTCGCAGTCCTGGCGGCCTTGCTCGCCGCAGCCTGCAGTACTTCCAGCAAGCCGGCGGCGACGCACACGCCGCCCGCCACGATCACTAACCCCAACGCCGCACCCCCGTCCGGATCGTGGCCTTTCCCGAACGCTGACCTCGCCAACACCCGGCAGGCGCCGGGCTCGGTGATCTCATCGGCCAACGTCTCGCAGCTGCAGCAGGCCTGGACGTTCCGGATCGCCAGCAAGCCGGACGGCGGTGTCGGCACGCTGGCCATGTCGCCGGTCGTGGTCAACGGCGTCGTCTACATCCAGGACATGCAGGCGAACGTGTATGCCCTCGATCTCGCCACCGGCAAGCTGCGGTGGGAGTACCAGGTCAACACCCAGGAGCTCGGCGGCCCGGGGCCAGACGGCGTCGCGGTCGTGGGCGGACGGGTGTACGGGGACACACCGCATACGGCCTTTGCGCTCAGCGCTGCGACCGGTAAGCCGGTCTGGGTCGATCGGAGTCTGCTCAACAGCAGCCAGGGCGCGTTCAGTATCCAGCCCCAGGCCGTCGCCGGCCGGGTCTACCTGGCCAGCTCCCTCGCTAACGGACCGGGCGGCGGGATCCTGCTGGCGCTGGATGCCGCGACCGGCAGAGTGATCTGGAAGTTCAACACGATGACCGGGAACGACACCGCTGTGCGGGCGGACCAGGCAGGCTCTGGCGGCGCCTGGGAGTCGCCGCTGGTCGGCACCGACGGATCGGTGACCTTCGGCATCGGCAACCCGTACCAGTCCGCGGCGACGGCCATCGCGCACCCGGAGCCGCTGCTCTACTCCGACAGCGCGGTGAACCTCGACGCCGCGACCGGCAAGCTGCGCTGGTATTACCAGGCGGTACCCAACGACTTCCAGGATCACGACCTGCAGACCTCGCCGATCGCGGCGGCCATCAACGGAACCTCCGTGCTCATCGACTCCGGCAAGATGGGCTACGTGTACGCCGTCAACGCGCGGACCGGGGCGCTGCTCTGGAAGACGCCGGTCGGCGAGCACAACGGCCACGACAACGATTCGGTCCTCGCCCTAGAGCACAAGCTGCAGCTCAAGGCGCCCTTCACGATCGAGCCCGGGGAACTCGGCGGTGTCCTGAGCAACCCGGCAGTCGCCGACGACACCGTGTACGTGTCGACGGTCAACGAGCCCATCATCTACAGCAAGCTCACCGAGATCCTCGGCTCCGGCATCATCCATCCGCCAACCGGCGAGTTCGAGGCCCTGAACCTCGCCACCGGCAAGGTCGAGTGGGACACCAAGCTGCCGCAGATGGCGCTCGGCGCCGCCACCGTCTCCAACAACCTCGTCTTCACCACCCTGTACAGCGGCGAGCTGATCGCCATGAACCGGACGACCGGCGCGATCGTGTACCGCCATCAGCTGCCCACGTCGACAAATGCCCCTCTGGTGATTGCGGGCAACACCGTGATCGTCTCGGCAGGCGGCCCGCTTACCGGGCCCCCGCTCACCGGGAAGTCGGCCGGCGGCAAGCCGCAGGTCGTTGCCTACACAGTGCGCTGAGGATCAGAGCAGCCGGGCGCTCCTCCACGCGGGGCGGGCGTCCGGCACCTGGCGCACAACAACGCAACAGGCCGAGACAGCCGTCTGCGTCACGTGTCCGCTGGCGAGCGCGCCGGGGGCGTACATTATGCCGATGACGGCCGGCCTGCAGTCGATGGTTGCCTCGACTTATGTCAGAGACCTCGACGTTTCCCGCGAGTTCTATGAACTGCTCGGTTTCCGAGAACACTCGACCGGTCGGTCACCCGCATCAGGATGGTGCTACCTGCACCTCGACGGGCATTACGTGCTTCTGGCCACGACGCGGCCGCCCCTTGACCTGCCCCAGCTCCCGCTCCTGTTCTACTTCTTCTTCGAGGATGTCGAGGCCGTGGCAGCGGCCCTCCAAACGGCCGGCCGAACAGCTCTTCACCTGGGCTACCCGCCGCACGCGGCCGGCGGTGAGATAAAAGTCCTTGATCCGGACGGCAACACAGTCCTGCTGGGCCAGCGCGAACGATCACCATTGCAGGCTGCCCCCGCCGGGCAGACAGGTCCCTGGTTCTCCCTGCGCGAAGAGGCTGCGGCCATGATCCAGGCCAGAGGCGGCCCAGCCCACAGCTGCCAGGTCAACGGGACAGGACCAGCGCAGTGCCAGGCAAAAGCCGAGGTTAAGCTTGCCGACACCTCCGGCATCTCAGTCTGGGCCTGCCTCGCGCACGCCGAGGAAGCACTCCTCAGTGTCCACGGTGCCTTCATCGCCAGTCCGGACGACGAAGGTCTCGCCGGCTTTCTCCGCAGCCACCGCGAATAGCCACCGCTGCGGTGCGAGGCTTGTCAGCCGGTCTTGCTGCTGGCGGGCTGCACCTCAGTGGTGCGCAGGTACCACAATGGCTGCCGGCGAACATCTGGCGGGCATGATGCCTGCAGCGGTGCCTTCCCCCGGCCGCCCGGGCTGGCTACCAGAGCTATTCGGCCCGCAGGGCGGTCGCGGCCCGGGTGCGGACCGCAACGGCCGCGGGCACGGCCGACAGCAGATTGCCGGCCAGGACGAGCGCCAGCAGCCCGAGTATGAGCCCGGCCACCGGGACCTGGCTGACCGGCATGGCTCCGAGCGAGCCCGCGAAGCTCCGCCAGGCCAGCCTGCCGCCGACCACGCCAAGCGGCCCGCCTACTGCCACCGCGATCAGCAGGCTGAGCGTGGTCTGCCAGGCGACGACCGACCGCAGCTGGCCGCGGGTCATGCCGAGCGCCTTCAGCAGGGCCAGCTCGTGGCGTCGCCGGCGCACCGATCCCAGCACGGTCAGGCTCAGAGACAGCACTGCCGCCGCGGCCAGGCCGAGGGCGAGCGCAACCGGCTGACCGCCCATCCGCCCCGCGTTGATGATGGCCGCGGCCAGTGCGCTGCGCAGCTCGTAGGTCCCGCCTGGAGTCTGGTCCGGGTTGGCGGCCACGATCTGGTGCACCAGGCGGGCCCGCTGGGCCGCGGTGGTGCCCGGGGCCAGGTCAATAGCGATCGTCGACGGCAGCGCGGGCTCGGACTCGGCCCCGGACGGGCCGCCCGGCGCGCCTTCGGCGGCGATCAGGGTGACCTCGGGCAGCATCGCACCTCGGCCGAGTGATACGTGGTCGGACGTGGCCAGGCCGAACGAGGGCAGCGTGACCACGCCGGTGATGCGGACTATCCGGGTATACGGCCCGGAGCCGATCCGGACCGTGTCGCCGATCTTCTTCCCCAGCTCGTCCAGGGTTCCCGAGCCGACCTCGATCTGATCCGGGCCGCGCAGCGCCGAGCCGGAGACTGTCGGCGGTTCGACAGTGCCTGCCCGCCGCTGGACGCCCATCACCGGCAGCACGTGGCCATCCACGCTCAGCTGAGTGAAAGCGAACTCCGACCAGGCCGCGACCGCGGGCTGGTGCTGCATCACCCGGTTGACGATGGCCGGGTTAAAGGACCCGTAGCCGCCCTCGGCCTGAATGACCACATCCCAGTTCCAGCCGTACCGGACCGGATGGGAGATCAGGCCGGCCAGGCTGGCTCCGAACACCAGCGCGCTGACCACGGCGGCCACCGCGGTGATCGAGCCGATCAGGGTGGATCGCACCGGAACTGAGCGCACGCCCGCGCCGGGCTCGAGCGCGTTGCGCGTACCCACAACCGCAGCCGGCGGCAACCCTGCTGCCGCGACCGCCTGAGCCATAGCTGAGAGCCGACCGTGAGCGTGGCCGGCCCGGCGGCGGACTGCCCTGGTGGCCAGCACCGCCAACTGCACGAGCAGCACGACGGTGAACAGCAACGCACCGGTGCCGACGATGCCCCAGTCGAGGTGAATTCCGCGGTCCGGGTCGTAGCGGCGCACAGGCCCGACGGGGGCCAGCGGGGACAGCGCGATCGCGCCGGCGACGGCCAGGACCGCGCCGCCGAGGACTGGGATGACGCCGGGCAGGCCGACCGCGACCGCGATGCTCGCCCGGCTCGCCCCCAGCGCCCGCATCACTGCGATATCCGCGGCAGACCGGCTGACCAGCTGGGCCAGGCCCTGGCCGACCAGAACGAGCATGGCCACCATCGCCACCGCCGCGAAGACGCTCAGCGCGACGGCCTCGGGCCGGATCGCCTCCTGCACCTGTTCGTGGATGACATCCGGGCGGGTGACCGGGAAGTACAGGCCGGACATCTTCTGGTGCGTCGCGCGGTATTGCTGCTGCTGCAAGGTGGCCGCCAGCGCGGCCAGGTGACGCTGCAGGGCGGGAATCCCGGCGGAGCCGGCCGCCAGGCGCACGCCCACGGTCGCGTACTGGTACGAGGCCAGCAGCTGGCGGGTTGCGGCGGGCGGGAAGATGCTGCCGTCAGCGACGTCAGCCTGATCGACCAGCGCGGGCGGAACGGTCACGACCCCGGTCAGCCGGTAGGACCGGATCACCGGCGGCCCGGACGGCTCGCCAGTCGATCCGATGCGAAAGAACGCGTAGGTAATGGTGCCGCCAACGTGCACGCCCAGCAGCCGGCTGATGCCTGGTGTGATCATCACGTCTTGCGCGGAATCCGCCGGAGCCAGCTTCCCGGCCAGCACCGTGAGCCGGTCCTGCTGGTACCACTCGCGGTTCAGCGTCCCGTTCAGGCTAGAGGCCAGGAACGACCAGTGGACGTGCCCGTGAATCACCGGCGCCCCGATCAATCCCAGATAGGGGGCGCTGGCAATGACGCCCGGCAGGCGAGAGATCAGCGTGAGCGGGCGGGTAGCGGGCACCCCGGGCAGCTCGCCAGGCACGTTCACGAAAGCATCGCTGACGTTGGCAGCGCGCAGGTAACGACCGTAGGCGGTGTCCGTACGCCAGGCACCGGCTAGCGCGGCCAAGGCCACCGCCCCGAGCAACCCGCCGAGCAACGCCAGCACGACGAACTGCCGCCAGGACCGCCGGACTTCCGCTCGCCACCGGTAGAGCGCCGTGCTCATGCTTGGAAAGGCGTTGCTGTCACGGTCATTCTGACATTGTGCGGGCGAAGTTTGCGACACGCACGGCCGCTGCCACCACTCCGCCTGGGCAAGGCAGCACCACCACGGCGGGTGCGGGACGGCCGGTGGATGGCGACGCGGAGCTGAGCACGCTCCGGCAGGTCCCGGTTCGCGTCCGCGACCGGCGTGAGGCAGAGTAAGGAGGAGCAGGACTCACGCCCAGCCATGCGCCGCTGGCCGTCAGCCGGGACGCAGGAAACGGCAGGAAACGATGACGACGAGTCCGCGCCGTGTCCCGGCTGCGCAGCTCAGGGCGGGCGACGCCGATCGTGACGCGACCCTTGCGCAGCTCAGCGAGCACTTCGGGGCTGGCCGGCTGACCTCCGAGGAGCTCGACGAGCGCTCTGGGCGCGTGCTGAGCGCCCGGACCATGGGTGAGCTGGACGAGCTGATGAGCGACCTTCCCCGCATCCGTGGCCCGATGCCCGAACACCGGCCGCCGCCGCCGCCGCGAGGAACTGGTGTCCTCAATGCGCTGATTCCAGTTGGCGTCGCGATTGCATTCGTCACTAGCGCGGTGACGGTCGGAACGCCCAATCACGACTGGTTTCCGTGGTGGACCATTCCGCTTGCATTTCTAATCGCTCGAAGTATCGTCCGCCGCCTGCGCGGCGCTGCCGGCCATTCTCGCGGCCGCCCTCATGGCTGGCCGGCAGACCGTTAGAACTGCGGTGGCGCCGCAGCCGGGGCGGGCCGGCCGTCTTCTCGTGGCTCATGCGGGTATTGACTCCGCTGTGCCTCCGTCGGTGAGCGTGACGGTGTTGGCGGCAATAGCGGGAATGCGCGGGCCGGGCAGGATGATGCCGGTTAGGTTCAGCGGGTCTGCGGCACTGATGCTGACCGTGTCGCCTGCTTGATGCGGCTTACGGATTGCGCGGAGGATGTCGAGCGCGTCGGGGTGGGCGTACTGCTCGCCGCTGAATCCGGACACGAAGCGGCCGCCGCGGATGGTGCCGCGTGCTTCCATCCGGCGCAGGGCCCAGATGATGTCACGCCAGGGAACCGCGAGGTTCTCGCGGGCCGCCAGGTCGCGGAAGATCACACCCCACCGGGCAGCGAGTTGCTCGGCGATCGCCTCGGCGATCTCGTCACGATCGGCGTCGGCGGCAGGCTCGGGCAGCAGGGACCAGCGACCGGATGAGCCGGTGGTGTTGCGCAGTCCACGGCGAAGGCCGCGAGTCGGTGCGTAGCGAGAGTCCGGAGTGCGGCGGCGCAAGAGTGAGCGCACCGCGCGGAATCCGTCCGCCGTGACCAGGCCGCGCGCCACGGCGTCCCAGAGCGCATCGTCGATGTCGTCGGGCAGGCGCCCGGTCAGCCTGGTCAGGTCGGTGCGGAACAAGGCCCCGTTCCCGGCGAGCGCTTCCAGGACGTCAGCGGTCCCGCCGACCGCAGGCGCGGCTGGGCGCTGGTCGCCGCGGGCGGTATGCAGCAGCCAGGGCAGGTCGTCGCGCAGGACCAGCGTGATCGGGGTCGCCTTCGACGGGGCGCCCGCGCGCTTAGGTGCCGTATCCGGATCAGTGTCGCGGACCGACAGCCGCCCCCAGGCGACCTGGCCGGACATGCACAGCTCGTCCAGCCATTCCGGCCGGTAGTCCTGCACCCGGGCGGCCAGGACCGAACGCTCCCAGGCACCCGTCGCGACCTCGAAACCCTGCAGCTGCTCGATAACGGCCAGGACACCCAGCCGCCCTTCCCGCCGGGTGCCATCCGCGACGTGCTGCCAGCGCAGCAGGAACCGCATGAAGTCCCGTGCGGTGACCGGCTCAATCTCGCGCCGGCGGCGATCGCGCGTATAGACATGGATCCGCGACAGCAGCCGCCGGGAGCACCACTGGGCATCTGGCCTGTCGCGGGAGGTGAAATGGCCCTGGAGCGCGAAACCCTCCGCCTCAAGCGCCGCGAGCGCGCGGATGATCAATCCATTCCCCAGGCCGACCGCCTCGCCAAGCTCGGCGACGGTGGACGGGCCGCGGCACTCCAGGTGACCGCGCAGCAAGTCGGCAGCGGCGGCTTCCTCATCCGGCGGCATGGCGAGAACGGCACAGGCCCGGGCCGGCTCGACCGTAGCCTGCGGGTACAGCGCCCGGATCGCCGGAAGCCGTTCGACCGCTGCCCAGAACTCACCGCCGGCGGCACGGACGACGACCGCGCGGCTGGCCGCGATGAGCGCGCCGAACCATTGCTGCCAGTCCGGGTCCGGCCGCACACTGATCAGGCTGAGCAGCAGGTCGTGCAGTTCGTGTTCGTCGCGTGGCACGGGCCGCACCTGCTCGGCGACACGGTCGATCGCGTCCGGGTCCAGGGTGCCCAGCTCATGCGCCTCGACCGGAAGGCCCCGGCGCAGCGGGACGGCCCGGCTGCGCCGGTCCTCGGCGTCGTCCAGGAAAGTGAACGGCCGGCCATTCAGGATCTCATGCGCCAGAACCGACGGTTCCGTCGTGTCCCTGACCACGACCGTGACACGCCCGGACTCGATTCCGGAAATCAGCTCTGTCAGGCCGTCGATGTCCATCGCCTCGCGCAGGCAGTCCGCCAGGGTCTGCCGGACCAGGAGATGGTCCGGGATCTCCAGCGGGCCGGGCGCCACGTTCTCCTGGCAGGCGGCAAGCACCGGGAACACGGCGGCCATCAGGTCGTCGGCTTCCATCCGCTGAATCGCAGGCGGGTTCTTTCTGCCGTTCCGCATCCGGAGCACTGCCAGTGAGGTGTTCAGGTTCCACCGCCAGCGCGCCGCGAATATCGGTGAGGTCAGCACGGCCTGGCGGACAACCTCTTCAACCTTTCCGGCCGACAGAAACCGCGGAACCGCATCGAGCGGGAAGCTGTGCTGCGGCCCGAGCGACAGCAAGATCGCGTCGTCGCTGGCCGCCGCCTGAAGCTCGAAATCGAATGTCACGCAGAATCGCTTGCGCAGTGCCAGACCGAACGCCCGGTTCAGCCTTGCGCCGAACGGGGCATGCCCCACCAGCTGCATGCCTCCTGCCGGGTCGAAGAACCGCTCCAGCACGATCGTGGCCATCGTCGGCAGCACGCCGAGCTGTGCCAGCGCGGCGCCAAGGTAATCGACGAGCATCCGGGCGGCCGCCTCGCGCAGGCCGCACTGAGTTTGCAGCCACTCGACAGCCTCGCCCCGGCCCGGGCCGAGGAGCCTTTCGGCCACCCCGGAGCGGATGGCGCTGACTTCCTGCGACAGCTCAACGGTGCGGCCAGGCGCCTCGCCGAGCCAGAACGGCACTGACGGCGGCGCGCCTTGCGCGTCGACGACGCGGACGACACCCGGCTCGATCCGGCGGATCCGCCACGAATGCGTGCCGAGCAGAAACACGTCACCCGGCGCGCTCTCGATGGCCCAGTGCTCGCTGACAGCGCCCACCACGGCCTCGTCCGGGTCGGCCAGCACACGGTAATCCCCCACCTCGGGAATCGCCCCGCCGGAGGTCAGCGCCGCCAGCCGGGCGCCGCGCCGGCCGCGCAGCTCACCGCTGACCTGATCCCGGTGCAGGTAGGCTGCGCGGCGCCCGCGCCCCGTCCGGATGCCCTCAGACAGCAGCTCGAACACGTCCTCGAAGTCAGCGTCAGAGACCGCTGAGAACGGCGCCGCGCCCCGGACCAGGGCCAGCAGCTCGGATTCCTTCCATACCGCGGCGGCGCATTCAGCGACGACCTGCTGAGCCAGGATGTCCAGCGGCCCCTGCGGGATGACCAGCGCGTCGAGCCTGCCGGAGACCGCGCCCCGCATGAGTGCGGCGCACTCGACCAGCTCATCGCGCGTTGTCGGAAACAGCAGACCGGCCGGGACCCCGTTCCGCGTGTGATTCGATCGGCCGACCCGCTGCAGGAACGTCGCGAAACTGCGCGGCGAGCCGATCTGGCAGACAAGCTCCACCGGCCCGATGTCGATACCCAGTTCCAGCGAGGCCGTGGCCACCAGCGCACGCAGATCCCCGCTTCGCAGCCGCGACTCAACACGCTGCCTGCGGTCCCTCGACAGGCTGCCGTGATGAGCCGCGACCTGGCCGTCGCCGAGCCGCTCGCCAAGCTCATGCGCGATCTGCTCGGCCATCCGGCGGGTGTTGACGAAGATCAGTGTGGTCTTGTGCGCTGTTACATGGCCGGCGATCAGGTCGTAGATCTCCGCCATCAGAGCAGTCGTGGCGACCGCGCCCAGCTCCTCGCCCGGCAACTCCAGCTCCAGGTCGAGCTGGCGGCGGTGGCCGGCGTCGACGATCGAGCAGCGCGGCGAGCCATCGGCTCCGGACCGGTCCGGGCCCGCGCCGACCAGCAGCCGGGCCACCGCGGTGATCGGCCGCTGGGTGGCCGACAGCCCGATCCGCTGCACTGGCCGCTCGGCGACATGCTGTAGCCGTTCCAGAGTGAGGGCCAGATGCGATCCGCGCTTGTTTCCCGCGACCGCGTGAATCTCGTCCACGATCACCGTGTCCACGGCGCGCAGCATCGCCCGCGGCTTGTCGGCCGTGACCAGCAGGAACAGCGACTCAGGCGTCGTGATCAGGAAGTCCGGTGGCCGTTTCAGCATCGCCGCGCGCTCGGCTGCGGCGGTGTCCCCGGTCCGGACCGCGACGCGGATAGCGGGAGCGTCCAGGCCAAGCTCGGCCGCGAACCCCGCGATCTCGGCTATTGGGCGTTCCAGGTTCTGCCAGATGTCGACCGCGAGCGCCTTGAGCGGCGAGACATATACCACCCGCGGCCCGGCAGGCTCAGCAGGTCCGGAGGGCTCGGCCCGGCCGGCGGCCCTGACCTCCCGAGCCGCCGTGGCATCGTAGGCGCGATAAAGCCGGTCAATGCAGACCAGGAACGCAGCCAGCGTCTTGCCAGAACCAGTCGGCGCAGCTATCAGCGTGTCCGGCCCGCCGCGATCTCGGCCCACCCTCGCGCCTGCGGCTCCGTCGGCCCCGCCGGAAACCGCCGCTCAAACCAGGCACGGATAGCCGGATGGAACGACTCGAGCATTACGCCACACTAACTCCCGGCGCCGACAGTCGCAGTGGCGTGGACCCCTGGGGTTGCCTCGCACACCGAATTGCTAGCCGGGCGTCCCGTCGCGCACGTTTCTTCGGGCGAGGCGCTCGAGTTGCTGCGCGTGCACGCCAGGCAGCCAATCCCTGCCGTACGTGGCCGACGGGCCGACCCGCGGGTCGCTGGGAACATGGGCGTCACGCAAGGCCTGTACGTACGCCCGATCCTGGTCGATCCGTGCGTGTACCTGATCAGCTCGGCCGATGGACCCGTGGCCGGGGACGAGGACATCGACGTCGCCCGCCACGCCCTCGAGCAGCCGCAGCCCGGCGAGGTAGTCCTCGATCGGGTCAGCGGTGTCGTTCAAGTCGAGCATCGGAATCAAGACATCAGAAAGCATGTCGCCGACGACGAGAACCCCGCGTTCCTCAATCAACAGCGCCGCATGGCCGGGGGCATGCGCTTGATGCTCGACGATCCGGACTTGAGGGCCATCCCAAGGAATCGGCGCCGCCTCGGCGGGCAGGCCGGTAATGAGGCCGAGCAGGTCCAGCGGAACCTCCTCGGGGATGCCGAGCCGGCGTGAATCAAGACCGTCGGACAGCCCATCTCGGGCAGCGGCCGCGCAGCGCGCCGTGCCGTAGCGGGGCGCCGCGCCGAACCTGGCGTGCCAGAGCAGGTGATCCCAATGAGGATGCGTCGAGAAGCCTGCCACAACTGTCTGGCCCGAATCGGACAGGTCGTTCGCGAGGCAGGTCATTTCGGCGCCGTGCACCCCTGGGTCGATGAGCAGCACGCCAGCCGGGCCGTGCACGACTACGGCGTTGCTCTGAACGAACTCGCTCTCGTGGATCAGCACACCCTCCGCGACCTGCCTCAGCACGGGTGCCTCCCTCAGCTTGTGGTTTGAGCCGCTTTTCGAGACCGTAGTACGCCGAGCGACTCAAGCGACTCGTCGCTGTAGCTTGACCGTATGACGACTGAGCGGAGCGCCACCACCCAGACCGCTGTCATCCCGATCCTCGTCTACGACGACATCGAGGCCGCTCATGACTTCCTCGTCGGGACGTTCGGCTTCGCCTCTGGCGGCCTGCATCGGACCGAGGACGGCACCGTGGTCCACGGCGAGGTCCGGATCGGAGACGCCGTGGTCTGGCTGCATGCCGTAGCCGAAGAACACCAGATGACGACACCGCGGGGCTCGACGCAATCGCACGGGGGCCTCGAAGTGATCGTGGAAGACGTCGACGCCCACTATGCCCGCAGTAAGGCCGCTGGGGCTCCCATCGATCGTGCCCCGGCAAATCAGCCATACGGCCTGCGCGAGTACGGCGCCCGAGATCCCGAGAACCACCGCTGGTGGTTCTCCTCGCCATTGAGCAGTTAGCCGGGTAAGCCAGCTGGCTCCCTAGATAGCCGGGCGAGTTTCATCCGCCGGCTCTGGCGCGACTTCCCGCTCCTGACCGTCACCATTGTCATCGGTCTTGGCACGTGCTAATTTTAACTTGCACATGCAAGAAGGGATGTCATGAGTGGTACTGACCTGACCGGGGACGAGCTGCTGCGGGTGCTGGCCACCCTCGCCAACCCGCACCGGCTCCGGGTGGTGGCTGCCCTGGCCCAGCAGCGCACCTACGTCAGCCAGCTCGCCCGCGAGCTCGGCATCAGCCGCGCACTACTGCAGGTCCACCTGCGCAAGCTACAAGCCGCCGGACTGGTCTCGGCTGCTATCGAAGTCTCACAGGACGGGAAAGCAATGAAGTTCTACGAAGTGACGCCGTTCACCATCCAGCTGACGCCCAAGGAGATCATGGCCGCGGCCACCACACTGGCTGCGGCTAGCGAGCCGGATTCAGAGGTGAGTCATGAGTAGCACGATCGCCGTCGCCTTCGTCGTCGTCGTCCTGGTCGTCGGCGCCCTGGTCGCCTTCGTGATCTACCAGTGGGGACAGCAGCTTGCTAGCAGCAGGAAGACCCGCGCCGAGATAATCACCAGCGCGGAGTACAGGCGCCTGTCCGAGATGGCGATCACCGCCCAGCAGCACACTGACATGAAACTCGCCGAGCTCAACATGCAGCTCGCCCAGCTCCGCGACCAGCTCGACCAGGTGCAGAAAGTCCTCAAGGACGTCGAGTAAACGCAGTCAGCGGAACCTCAGGCTGAATCGTCCCCACAGAAAGCCAGCAGACCCATGCACTTCCACGCCGATGACGATCCCATGGCCACTGCCGAGCGGCTGAACGCGCACGACCCGCGCGCAGCCGAAGCCTTCCGTTCCATTGCCTGCGACGACGGAGTAGCGGACGAGGTGCGCCTGTCCGCGGCCAAGCAACTGACCGCACTGAGCTAACAACGAGACAGACGCTGATCGCCAGGCGGCATAGCGCGCGCGCATCGCAGGCGGGGTCGGGGTCGACTGGGCCGTCAGCTCGGCCTGTCCCCGAACCTGGCGGGATCCCAAGAGCCGGACTCAGGCGGGACACTGCGGCGGCCCTGAGCATCCCTCACGCCGTGCCGCACCGCCAGGCGAACGATCCAGTACAAGATCATCAATCCGACGACCGGGCCTAGTGTCACCAGGTAAATGGCGCCCAAGGGTACAAGAATCATCGGCTGAAGCCCTCTCGTCTGGACAAGCAACTCGCGGCGAGGCCACAGCGCGGCCTGGTCAGACGAACAGCGGCTCGGCGGCCGTCCGCTGGGCCAGCGCGCTCATCTCCGCATCGTCCGGCCCCCCGGTGAACCGGCTGGCCGCGTCAAGCACTCTCGGGAGCAAGTCCAGGTCCCCCGCGCTGCAGACGAACACGCCAGGGCGGCTCAGCGCCCACCACACGGCGAGATCAATGTCGCCCTGCTGCTCAAGCGGCTCGTACCAGGTCACCCGGGTGTGCGGTCTGCCCGCCCACGGGCGCAGCGCGATCGACTTGATCGTCTGCACTGCCACCCGTCGTTCACGGCACGTCTCGAAGAGGGCATTGAAGTTGTCGGCGTAGTACGCATTCTGCATGGTGACGAAGTTGTACGGCAGGAGCACGGAGTCGAAGCCGAACCGCTCGAGGCTGCGGCGGTGCGTCGCGGCGATCTGGCTGCCGTGGCCGGTCACCCCGATCCAGCGGATAAGGCCCTGCTCACGGGCTTCAACCGCAGCCTCGAGCGCCCCTCCAGGACTCAGGGCGATATCCCACTCGATCGGATCGGCCAGGGCGTGCAGCTGCCAGAGGTCAACGTGGTCGACCCCGAGGCGGTCCAGGGACCGGTGGAGCTCGTCGCGGGCCCGGGCTGCGGTACGCTCATCGCCCTTGGTGGCCAGGAAGAACCGGCCCGGTTCGCGCTGCAGCCACGGCCGGATGCGCGCCTCCGCCTCGCCGTAGGACGAGGCCGCGTCCAGATGGTTCACTCCGTGAGCGAGCAGTAGATCCAGAGTCTCGTCCGCAGCCCGCTGCGAGACCTGCGCGAGAGCCGCGCCTCCGAAGATCACCCGGCTGCTGTGGTGGCCGGTGCGGCCGAACTCTGCCTGTTCGATGGGCACGAGGCCTCCCGAGATGCCGAACGCTGAATCTGACAGTACAGCGCACGCCGGACGCAGCTCAGCCCGACCGCGCCGAAGCGTATAGTCCGGATCATGTGAGCGGCTGCGGGGCCCGGGCGGCATGAGAAGGGAACGATGTGCCTGACGACCTTGACGCGCTCGCCGGCCGGCTGACTGAGAGTCTGGCCGGGCTGGGCAGCGCGCTGATCGCGTTCTCCGGCGGAGTGGACTCCTCGCTGGTCGCTGCCCTGGCCGCGCGGGCGCTCGGGGAGCACGCCCTCGCCATCACCGCCGTTTCGCCGGCCCTCGCGTCCGGCGAGCTCGACAGCGCCCGGTCGGTGGCCAGGGCTGTCGGCGTCCGCCACGAGCTGATCACCACGGCCGAGCTGGAGCGCGACGACTACCGGCGCAATGATCGCTTTCGCTGCTACTACTGCAAGTCGGAGCTGTACGAGCAGCTGACCGCCCTGGCCCGGCGCCGCGGATTCGCCGCCGTGCTGTCCGGCGCCAACGCCGACGATACCGGTGACTGGCGGCCCGGCTTACGCGCGGCGGCGGAGCACGCTGTCCGGCATCCGCTGCTGGAGGCGTCCGTGGGGAAGGACCAGGTGCGAGCGCTGGCGCAGCACCTGCGCGTCCCGAGCGCAGATAAGCCCGCCTCGCCCTGCCTGGCGTCGCGGCTGCCTTATGGCACTCCGGTCAGCGCCGATGTGCTCTCGCAGGTAGATCGGGCCGAGCTGAGCCTGAAGCAGCGCGGCTACCGCGAGCTGCGGGTGCGGCATTTCGGCGATCTCGGCCGGGTGCAGCTCGGCGCGGCGGACCTGCCGCGGGCAGCGGACCCGGAAGAGCGAGCGGCGGTGCTGGCCTGCGTGAGGGCGGCCGGATATCAGCGCGCGGAAATCGACGAGCAGCCGCTGCGGTCGGGCTCGCTGAACTTCGACATCACTCCGGTCAGCCGTGCCGGCTGACGATGGCGGCATGGCCGGCAGGTCGAGCAAAGCCGGCAGTGCGAATGGAACGCCGCGGATGCCGAGCACAGCGGTGCCCGGATTGGAGGCCGGGGCAGCTGGCGTCCCGCTGGGCGACTTCGCCCTGCTGGACGTAGATCGCCGGCGGCGGACCGGCGTCCCGGAAGTAGTTTTCGGCGAGCGCAAGACTCCCGAGCAGATCTTCGCGCTGCTGGCCGAGTTGCGGGCCAGCGATCCGGAGGCGCCGGCGCTGGCGACGCGCTGCCCCGCCAGCGTCCTGGACGGGGCCGCCACCCGCTTCTCTCGCGACGTCGTGCACGCCGATCGCGTGGCCAGAACGGTCGCCATCGGTGCCCTGCCGCCCGCGCGCGGCAGCGTTCTGATCGTCACGGCCGGCACCACGGACCTGACGGTGGCAAGGGAATGCGCGGCGACGCTGGCCGTGCTCGGCGTCCGCGCGGATGTCCTGGCCGACGTGGGCGTGGCCGGGCTCGGACGGCTGCTATCCCGCCTGGCCGACCTGCGCGCCGCTGAGTGCGTGGTGGTCGTGGCCGGGATGGACGGCGCCCTGCCGAGCGTGGTCGCCGGACTCGTCAGCGCGCCGGTGATCGGCGTGCCGACAAGTGTCGGCTACGGCGTAGCAGCGGGCGGACTCGCAGCAGCGGCGAGCATGCTCGCCTCGTGCAGCCCGGGTCTGGTCGTCGTCAATATCGACAATGGCTTCGGCGCGGCCGTGCACGCCGCCAAGATCATCCGTGCGGTTCACCGGTGACGGACCAGCCGGGTGCCGCCTATATCGACGCGACCGCGGGCGTGGCCGGGGACATGCTGCTCGCCGCCCTGCTGGATGCCGGCGCCGACGAGCAGCGGGTCGCCGGGGCCATAGCCTCACTTGGCGTACCCGGTCTCGGCCTGCGAACCGAGCCTGCTCGCCGGGGCGGTCTCGCGTGCCAGCGGGCCGTGATCACCATGCCAGACGTGGCCGACCGCGAGCGCCGCCTCGCCGACGTGCTCGCACTCGTCAGCGCCAGTGACCTCCTTCCGGCCGGCCAGGATCTCGCGACACGGGTATTCCGGCTGCTGGCCGAGGCGGAGGGCGCGGTGCACGGCGAGGCACCCGAAGACGTCCATTTCCACGAGGTGGGCGCGTTCGACTCGCTGGCCGACGTGGTGGGAACGGCGGCCGCGCTGGAGGATCTCGGCCTGCTCTCCCCCGGCGCGGTGGTCTGCTGCTCGGCCCTGGCCGCCGGCAGCGGATCTGTCACCAGCCGGCACGGCCGCCTTCCGGTGCCGGCGCCCGCTGTCCTCCGCCTCGCCGCCACGGCCGGCCTGGAGCTGGCCAGCGGCGACCTGACTGGCGAGCGCACCACCCCGACCGGTGCGGCCCTAGTCGCGGCTGCGGCCACGCCCGGAGGCTTTCCGGCTATGACAGTGCGCGCGGTGGGCACCGGCGGCGGCAGCCGGGACACTCCGGACCGGCCCAACATCACCCGGGTCGTTATCGGGGTGCCTGTCACCGAACCGGGCGTGAGCGAGGGTGAGGTGACTGTGGTCGAGACCACAGTCGACGACCTCGACCCCCGGCTGTGGCCCTCGGTCCTTCAGGCGGTGCGGGCGGCCGGCGCCTGGGACTGCTGGTGCACTCCGATCATCGGCAGACATGGCCGCCCAGGACAGGTCCTCACCGCCCTGTGCGCTGAACCGGTCCGCCGCGCAGTTGCTGCCGCGATATTCGCCCACACCGGAACACTCGGCGTCCGCTGGTCCCGGATGAACCGGCTGACCGCCTCCCGGACATCCGTGCAGGTGGAAGTGGGGCCGCCGGGCGAGAGCCACGTCGTTACCGTCAAAGTGGCCGACACCACAGGCGGCCTCGCACGCTTCGGGACAGCCACGGCCGAACTGGCCGAGGCCGAAGCCGCCGCCCGGGCCCTCGGCCTGCCAGTACGGGCCGTCTGCGAGGCCGCCGTCGCCCGGTACCGCGCCCAGGCAGCAGACCCGCAGTTACACCGCCGCTAACGGCAGAGGCTGATCATCGGTCATGGGCGCGGTTCAGGGAGACACGGTACGCCCGGCCGGAAGCTCACGGCCCCACGCCGTGGACCGCTCCCACCGGCTCGACCCGGCCGGTGCCGGACGCCGCCGTCAGGACTGATCGAAATGCTCTCGGATACTGCGAGACATGGCCGCTGCCTCGCCGGGCGACGCCGTCAGCGGGGGCTCCTGCGCCAGATAGCCGACCCCCCGAAGTTCCCCCTCGCCCTTCTTCGGCACGAGCCAGAGATGGAAATGCGGCGCCCGCTCCATCAGCGCCAGGAAGTAGACGCGCTGGACCCCCGTGGCGGCCTTGACCGCCGGAACAAGCCCGTGGAGGACCGAGCCGAGCTCAGCAAGCTCATCCGGATTCATGTCGCCAAAATCAAGGACATGCCGCCTGGCCTCAACGATTACCGTTCCCGCGCTGGAGGACCGCAGCGGAGCGTGCTCGGCGAGGAAATGCTCGCGCTGAACGATGTACCCACCTGGACGGGGAACGTCGAGAAGCTCTGACCCCGTCGTCAGGCCGTCCTGCTTCCGGCAGATGTTGCAGTCCGACCGGTGAAAGTACGGGGGCGGGCCGACTTCCGGCTGCTGCATACCGGACCGCTCCTTCCCAGGAGAGACGGGCATCTGATATCGCGGGCCCTCACAACTTCCGAGGGTAGGCCCGCTGTGCCTTCCCCACATTGGCCGGTCGGCACAATCCAGGATCAGCGCGTAGTTCCGCGCGGACAACGCAGGCTGGCCGCCGATCACGACGCCAGGTTGCGGCACGGCCGGGGCGGGATGTCAGGATGGTATGACGTCTGCGCCGGGGGTCAGGCGAGATGAATGCAGCATTCTGTGGCACGGAGGGTGCGGTGCTCGCTGATCAGCAGGACAAGCCGTTGAGGTTCCTGGTCGTGGGGGCAGGCGCGGTCGGCGGATTCGTCGCGGCCCGGCTCGCCGACGCGGGCCAGGACGTGACCGTGCTGGTGCGGCCGAACCGCGCCGGGCCGCTGCGCGAGGACGGGCTGCGCGTCGCCAGCGGCGGCCGGATCAGCGTGCAGCACCCGGCGGTGGTGACCGCGGGCGACCTGACCGACGGCTACAACGCGATCGTGCTGGCCGTGAAGTCGGACGCGCTCGACGGAGCCATCGCCGACATGGCGCCCGCGGCGAAGCCGCCCGCGGTCATCATCCCGTTCCTCAACGGCATGGCCCACGTCGGACGGCTAACCGGCCGGTTCGGGTCGGCCGTGCTCGGCGGGGTGCTGCGGGTGGCGACCGAGCTTGCCGACGACGGAACAATCCAGGTGCTGTCGCCTGGCTTCGACGTCGAGCTGGGCGAGCTCGACGGCTCGCCCAGCGACCGGGTCAGCCGGCTCGCTGACGCATTCCGGGATGCCGGAGCGGACGTGGCCGTGCCCGCGAATATCATCGGCGCGATGTGGGCCAAATGGGTGTTCATCGCCAGCCTGGGTACCGTGACCTCGCTGATGCGGGCCACGGTCGGCGACATAGTCGCAATTCCTGCCGGACCCCAGTTCGCCCGGTCGGTACTAGCGGAGATCGCGGCCGCAGCGGCAGCCTGCGGCCACCCGCTCCCAGCCGCGCAGGTTAGCGCGACCGAGCACGTCCTCACGGCCGCGGGCTCACCGGCCACCTCGTCGCTGACACGGGACCTGACCGATGGCCGGCACACCGAGGTAGAGGCCGTGCTGGCCGATCTGGCCGCCCGGGCGAAGGCCGCCGGAAGCGCCACCCCGCTCACCGACCTGGCCGTGCTCAACTTGCGCATTCACAACCGCCGGATCGGGTCCTGAGAAAGGAACCGGCCCTGCAGGCCCGCGAGACATCAGACTGTGGTTCAACGAATCGGTCCCGATGACCGGCGTATGCGCCGAGGGCAAAGACCGCCAGCACGTAAACTCGCTGACGGGCCGCGAGAAGGGCGGGCAATGACTGCGCAGCTAAGTCCGGAAGAGGCCGTCCGCAAGTTTTTCGACTGCTACTCCAGAGGCCGTCCGGAAGAGTTCGAGGATTGCGTCGCGGCGGACTACGCCGACTACGGTCATGAGCCGCCCGGTATCGGGCCGGCCGCGCGTGACGACTATGAGCACGCGATCAAGCAGGCGGGCGGGCTCATCACTTACGCGATCGACGCGCTGGTCGCCGACGCCGACATGGTCGCGGCCGCGTGGACTGGCACGTTGTCCAGCGGCGCTACCTTCCAGGGACTGAGCCTCTACCGGACCGAGGACGGCCTGCTCAAGTCAACCCGGCACGCGCTGATCGGCGGCATCCCGGGATAACGGGCGACGAGCCGCAGTGCAGGCCGGGCAGGCCTGCCACGTTTGCTGCTGGCAATCGCGGGACTCATCCGCTGTCGCGCTGCTGCTACTGCTGCGCGCCGCCACCGATCCCGGCCGGCGCACTGACGCGCACCCGGTCAGGACGACTTCAGTCATTGTGCTGATACCGCCCGGGCAGAGCCCGGTGCGAGGGTCGGCATATGGTCCTGCGGGGGAAGGACGGACGGATTGCGGCTTGCCGCCCAGCGGTTGTGATCCGGGTCAAGATGGCGCCGACGGGGCGGCGCCCGGCGTGCCGCGTGCCCCGACGCCTGCCAGGCCGGATTCCTTGTAAATCCGGCTCGCTACCGACCAAAGGCACGATGTCGATGAACGCTACGACGATGCGAACGCAGACCGCTCGCGTCGACGGCCTGAAAGTCAGGTACGTGGACTCCGGAGAGGCGGACGGCCCGGTCATCTTGTGCACCAGTCCCTGGCCGGAAAGCCTGTTCGCATTCCGGCACGTGTGGCCGGTCCTGAGCCAGGCAGCGCGGCTCATCGCGGTCGACCTGCCTGGTTTCGGGCACTCAGAAGGCCGGGCAGAAGTGCTCACGCCCAGCGCCATGGCGGTATTCCTCGGTGGATTCATCGGCGAGCTCAGTCTCGGCCCGATTCATCTGGTCGCGCCCGATGTTGGCGAGAGCGCAGCCCTGTTCCTGGCCGCACGGCAACCGGACTTCATCCGGAGCCTGGTCACGGGCGGTGGCGCCGCGGCTTACCCGCTGGAGGTCGGGGGAACGCTTGCCGAGATCATCGCGGCGCCGGGAACCGAGGTGTTCGAGCAGCAGGACGTCAGGGCCACGATCGGCGCCACCGTCGAGCCAGTGGCGCCCCGCGACCTGGAGCCGGATATCTGGACGGACTACGTATCGGCCTATGAGGACGGCCGGTTCGCCGAGTCAACACGCTACGTGCGCAGTTACCCCGAGCAGCTTCGCCTGCTGCGTGACCTGCTGCCCGGGATCGACGTTCCGGTGCATGTCTTCGCTGCTGCCGGCGATCCGCTAGTACCGGTGTCCAACGGGAGTTACCTGGCCGACCGGATACCCGGCAGCGTACTGACGATCCTGGCGGCCGGCCATTTCGCCTGGGAGGAGATCCCCGACCAGTTCGCTGCGCTTGTGGCGGACTGGGTGGCCCGCGCCGAGCCTGGAACCACCGGCCGCTCTGGCCGGTGAGGCCTTATCAGGCACGGTACGGCCCGGCACGGCACGGCACGGCAGCGGGAGCGGAAGTGCAGTCACGATGCGGATACCCGCGCTGTCTGCCGCAGGCCAGGGTGTACAGGGCGCGATAGAGCCGCGCACCTAACCGCGGGAGGCCGCAATGCCCATGATCGACGCCTACGCAGCCGCCGGCACCTTTGCCGACAAGCACAAACTGGCAGCGGACCTGGCCGGCACGCTGATGCGCATCGAGCAAGTGCCCGACATCCCGATGTTCCGCCAGAACACGGCCGCGTTCATCCATGAGCTGCCGGCCGACTGCCTGTCCAACGTTGACGGCGACAGCACGTACGTGCGGGTTCAGGTCCTCACCAACGCCGGCGCTCTCGACCGCGACAAGCAGCTCGCCGTCGTCCGGCAGTTCACCGACCTCATCGCCGAGGCCGCAGGCGACCCGACTCTGACCGACCGGACCTGGGTACTGCTCAGCGAGGCACCGGACGGCGGATGGGGCCTGGCCGGGCATGCCAACACCAACGCCGAACTCGTCGCCGCCGCCCGCGCCCAGCTCACCCAGCTAGCCGCCGCGCGAACCGAGGCGACGGGCGAGTAGCTTCCCGGGGCGCCCCCGATCTGAGCTGCCATAACGCTGCCATAACGGGCGGCCCGGCATAGTGCGACGCTGGTTGACGTGGCTAAGACGACCGGTCATATTGGGAGAATGCCGCGTCGCAGCATGAAGTCGCAGATCATCGAGGCCGGGATGGCCGAGATGCATTCCCGTGGCTATGCGGCGTCCTCCGTGGAGCAGATCACCAAGGCCGCGGGTGTACCGAAAGGCTCGTTTTACAACCACTTCGGCAGCAAAGAGGATCTCGCGGTCGAAGTGGCGCGCCGCTACTTTGAAGTGTGCGGCTGGCCCGGCAGCCCGGCGGGCGAATCCGCTATCGCGCGTCTGCGCGCCAGCTTCGAGGCGCTGCAGAGCGTGCTGCGCGGTCACTGGTTCCGGCGCGGATGCATGTGGGGCAATCTGGCTAATGAGCTTGCCGACCACAGCGAGACTGTTCGCGGCCAGCTGGCAGATGGTCTGGATGCCTGGTCGGGCATGGTGGCGGATCTGGTCGCCGAGGCGCAGCGTAACGGCGAGACAAGGGCAGACGGCGACGCGCAGCTGCTGGGCCGGTTCATCGTCAATTCCTGGGAGGGCGCGGTCACGCGGTGCCGGGTTGACAAGACCGACCAGCCCCTTGACGACTTCTTTGTGACGATTTTCGGGTTCCTGCTGGGCTGAGAGTGGATGAGTGATGACTGCCGGGATGCGAGGGGACGCCGCCCCACCGCCGGGGTCAGCTGCGGCCCGGCGGCCGGAGCGCCAGAAGGCCTCGAAGGAAGCAGTTCAGCCTCTGCGCGGCCGCGACCGCGAACTGGCGGCTCTGACCGCGCACCTCGATCTGCTCCGCGACGGGGCGGGAACGGTCGTCCTGATCGAGGGCGGCGCCGGTATGGGCAAGAGCCGCCTGCTGCAGGAACTCGGGTCCATCGCGCGTAGCCGGTCGATACGCGTTGGCAGCGGGGTCGCCGACGCCGGCGAGAGCATGGTCCAGCTCTCCGCTCTGATGGAGGCATTGTTCGGCGGAACGTCTCCCCTGCTTGAACGCGATACTCTGCGCGACGATCACGCGTCGCCGGAGCAGAGATACTGGCTCCTCCAGGACCTCGAGGCCATCCTTGAGCGCGCAGCGCTCGCATCGCCCCTGCTGGTATGCCTTGACGACATGCAGTGGGCCGATAGCGGCACCGCGGCCGCTGTGCGAACCCTGCCGGCCCGGCTGGGAAGCGTGCCGGTGGCCTGGGTCATAGCGATGCGCCCGGCGCAGGGCTCGCCGCATGTTCGCGACGCTGTCGACGTGCTCGAGCGCAACGGAGCCGACAGGATCTCACTTGGTCCCCTGGCCAGCGACGGCGTGGCTGAGGTCGCCGCCGACGTCCTCCTGGCCGAGCCCGGCCCGGCGGTCCTGAAGATGGCCGCGCGAGCGGGCGGCAGCCCGTTCCTCCTCGTCGAGATCCTGTCCGGGCTGCGCGAAGAGAATCTCGTTCAGATCGAGTCGGGACGAGCCGAGCTGGTGGAAGCCCGGCTACCGCACCGGGTCACCGAAAGCATGCGCCGGCGGCTACACCGCATGTCGGACGAGGCGCGCCATGTCGCGACCGCGGCGTCGGCTCTCGGCCGGCGATTTTCCCTTGACGATCTGGCCGCGATGGTCGGTCTGGCCGCAACTGCCGTACTAGCGCCTGTCGAGGAACTGATTCACGCTGACCTGCTGGCCGAACGCGACGACAAGCTCGGCTTCGGTCACGACCTCATCCGCGACGCGGTGCGCGCGAGCGTGCCGCTCCCCGCTCGCCGCGCGCTCGACCGGCAGGCGGCGGTTCTGCTGCTGGCCAAGGGAGCACTCCCGGTCGAAGTGGCGACGCAGCTGGCCGTCAGCGCCGAGCCCGGTGATGACGTTGCCATCAGGACGCTCTTCAAGGCAGCGGAAGCGCTTGGCACTACTGACCCAGGGGCCGCCGCGGACCTGAGCCAGCGCGCCCTTGACCTGGCCCCGCGCAAGCATGCGCTGCGGGGCCCGCTAGCAGCGCAGACGGCGATCTGGCTGCATGCTGCCGCCCGCAGTGAAGAGGCCAAGTCATTCGCCGACACCGCGCTGCGCGAGGTGCTCCCACCTGAACAGGAGGCGGATGTCCACCTGAGCATCGCCGGAATGTTCGCGATCTCCCCCGACGTGCGCGCGGAGTCCTGCCGAAAGGCCCTGGCCTTGCCAGGGCTCTCCCCGAATGTCCGGGCCCGGCAGCTGGCCTTGCTGTTCCATAACCTGGTGACGGCCGGGCGCGTCGGCGCCGCGCACGCCGAACTTGGCAATGTCACCGCTGCCGTCCGGGAGTGCCGGGACGTTGCCGGGCAGTTCGTGCTGGAACTGGCTGCTTCGGGCCTGGAGTATGCCGGCGGGCGCTTTGGCCGGCCCTCGAGCTCGTCGAGGCCGCCCTCCGCACCGGGGTGGGAACCAGCGATGACACCCGGATGCACCTCACCCGCCAGTGGCACTGCGAGACGCTGACCGTTCTCGACCGGCTGGACGAATCCATGCAGATCTCGGCCGAGAACGTCGCTGCGGCGCAGCGAGACCGGCAGGGCTGGGCCATGGCCCTGCATGAGACCGGACGCGGCCGGCAGCTGCTGCACCAAGGCCGTCTCTGGGATGCGGCAGCCGTGCTTGAGGAGCATTTCACCCTGGACAGCGCACGCCAGGTGGTGAGCGTGCTGGATGCGGCCGGGGCCGCCGCTCTCGGCAGGGTCGCGCTGCACACCGGGGACCCGGCACTGGGCCGCCAGGCCACCGGGATCGCCCGCATCATGCTCACCCAGAGCGCGCCGAGCGTGCGGCGGCATGCGGCCTGGCTGCTGGCGCTGCAAGCCATGGCCGCAGGCAGCCCGCACCGGGCGCACGAGTTTGTCTGCTGCGTAGCGGAGGACGACGGTACGGCGATCGTGCCCCTCTTCCCGATGGACATCGCCGACGGGCCGCGTCTCGTCCGAATCGCGCTCGCCGCGCAGGACCGCCAGCTGGCCGCCGCCGCAGCCACAACTGCGCGGCAGCACTCCGAGCTCAATCCCAGTGTGCGTTCGCTGGCTGCCGTCGCCGCCCACGCGGACGGCATCCTGAGTCACGACGGCAAGCTGCTCGCTGACGCGGTAGCGCTGTTCGAGCGCGGGCCGCGTCCGCTGGCGCTGGCGGCAGCACTCGAAGACCTCGGCGCAACTGCCGTCGACGACGGGGCCACTCCGGTGGCCGTGGACTCCCTCGGCCGGGCGCTGGAAATCTACGCGCATGCGGGGGCCAGCGCGGACTCCGGCCGGGTGCGCGGCCTCCTGCGCGCCCTGGGGGTGCGCCGCCGGCTCGTGGCCGAGCGGCACCCGGGCATCGGCTGGGCAGCGCTGACCGACTCAGAGCTTGCCGTGGCGCGCCTCGTCGTGGAAGGTCTGACCAACCGGGAAGTGGCCGAGCGGCTATTCGTCTCGCACCACACGGTCAGTGCCCACCTTCGCCACGTCTTTGCCAAGGTCAGCGTCAACTCACGGGTAGAGCTGGCCCGGGTGGCCAGCCTGCACGAGACGCAAGCCTGAAGCCCGGCTCCCGCGGAGCCGCAGCGAATCCGTGCAGAAGATCACCGACCGGTGCGGGAACGAGCGCAACCTGCCGCGCGGCACCCGCCGGACCGCGCGCTAGCCCAGCGCCATCTAGTGAGTGTCGCTCAGGAATGCCTGAACGTCGGCCGCGAACTCCTCGTGATGCTGGAACAGGAACCCGTGCGCCGAGTCGGCGTAGATCTTCACCCTGGCCTGCGGAATGAGGCCCGCCAGCAAATAGGTGTAGTGCGGCAGGATCATGGGGTCGCTGTCCCCGTTGGCCAGGAAGACCGGCTGGTCAATCGAGCGCACCCGCTCCAGCAGTCCGTGATCGGGGATGCCCCAGGTGCACACGGCGTCGTACTGGGCCAGGCGGGTTTGCCAGGAGGTCGGCTTGTCCCGGTCTTCCGTCCTGGCGTACATGCGTTTCAAGGCCTGCTGGCCGGCCGCGCTGCTCGACGGGGAGTGCGCGAAGAACACATCCAGGTAAGCGCCGGGACTGGTCTGCGGCGTCCCGACCGCTCCGATGACGTCCGGGGCCCAGCCGTGCATTCCCGCCCCGCCCTGCGGCGCTGCCGACGCCAGGATCAGCCGGCGAACGATGGCCGGCCGTGTCAGGGCGATGTCCTGCCCAACGAAACTGCCGATAGAGAATCCGAGGATGTCCGCCTGGCCGATGTCCAGCGCCGCCAGGAAAGCGATTGCATCGTCCGCCATCTGCTTCACCGTGCTTGGCGTCGTCCCCGTCGAGCCGCCTACACCTGTGTTGTCGAATGTCACGACCCGGCGCGTCGTCGCCAGCGCGTCGATGAGTGCGGGATCCCAGCTGTCCAGATTCCCGCGGAAATGCTGAAGCAGGACCAGCGGCACTGTCCCCTCGCCGGTCTCGCGGTACGCATAGTCGATGCCGTTCTCCGCTGCGACCAGTTTGTTCGGGAGCTCCGAGTACGGGGTCGCCATGGTTGCCTCGCCTTTCGTTTCGCTTCCTGAGCAGGTCCGGTGCCGGCAAAGCCGAGTTCGGCGCATCCGGCTGCACGGCTCCAATGAGCGCCGTCCGCCTATCCTCTGCCGGGTCGCGGCAATGCCGGTATCCGCAAGCCGACTGCACCCTGGCCGTGCGTTCCGGCTTATCGCCTGATGCCGGTCAATAACGGAAACGCCATCCGCCGGGCTCGGGCAATCAGAGAACCGGTCGCGCCTCATCGCCTCCGTTAGATATCGCATGACCATGTGATGTGATCGGTCCGGCCACCAGGGATATTCGAATCACGGGTTCGCCGAGCTGGCTTTCTCCAGCGCAGGGCTGGCCACCGGTCACCACTCGGGCACCACTGCAAGCCAGCGGCGTGCGCCACTCTCCCGGTTCAGTAGACCTCAGGGAGGTCAGATGAGCGGCGAGGCACTGACCTGGCGCGATCCGCCGCCGTCTCAGGCGCACGCTGACGAGGATCTTCTGATGGGCAGGGGGCCGGAGATATCCCGGCTCAGGGCCCTGACGAATCCTGAATCGACAGCGCGTCGCGTACTGGTCGCTCTCGGCCACGCTGGTGCTGGCAAGAGCGTTCTGCTGGCGGATCTGGCACGGCATGCGCGAGCCGACGGCTTCCGGGTGCTGGCGATCAGCGGCCGCCAGCCGGAAACGAACCTCGAGTTCGCTGGCCTGCATCAGCTGCTGCGGCCACTCGCCGGCCACGTGCGCGACCTGCCCGGTCTGCAGCGTGACGCGCTTCTCAGGGTCCTTTGCCACGAACAGGAAGCGTCCTGCGCGGACCGGCTCGTCACCGCGGCGGCGGCCCTGAGCCTCCTGACGCGGGCTGCGAGGAACCGCCCGCTGCTGGCCACCATTGACGACGCCCACTGGCTCGATCGCAGCTCCCTGGACGTCCTCGCGTTTATCGGGCACCGGCTGGACGACGAGCAAGTGGTCCTGGTCCTCTGCAGCCGTGGGCTCGCTCCCCCGCCCGCCCTTGGTTCCGGTTTCCCGGAACTGCATCTTGGCCCGCTGTCCGCTTGCGCGTCCAGCCGGCTACTGGATAGCCTCCCGCATCCGCCGGCCGGGCGCGCTCGCAGCCAGGTCATCACGCAGGCAGCGGGCAACCCCCTGGCGCTGATCGAGCTGGCCCGGGCAGTGACGGCGGGAGCATCCGCACGGCAGTGCTCAGTGCAGCTACCACTGCCGCTGGGTGACGCGCTCGCCGCCAGATTCGCCGGCGCCATCGCCCAGCTGCCCGCGCTTACCCGAACCGCGCTGCTAGTCGTCGCCGCCATCCCGGTCGGCAGCTCCATGCCCGTCGCCCCATCCGGCATCGACGCCGAGGCGCTCGCTCCGGCCGAGCGCCTCGGGCTGATCACGGTGGAAACGTCAGGTGTGCGATTCTCTGACCCCCTGCTCCGGTCAGCGATTTACCACGGGGCGCCTTTCTCAGAGCGAGCGGCGGCGCATCGTCAGCTAGCTGCCAGCCTCGACCATCAGCCCGACCTCCAGGCCTGGCACCTGGCAGCGGCAACGCTGCGCCCTGACGAAGCGATAGCGGCTCGGCTCGAATCGACAGCGGCGCTGGCGCGGCAGCGCGAGGGAGCCGTCGGGGCCGCGCTCGCCCTGGAGCGCGCGGCCGAGCTCAGCCCCGACACGCAAGCCAGGGCGCGACGCCTCACGTCGGCCGCGGCTGCGGCCGTCGCCACCGGGCAGGCAGGCTGGGTCCACGACCTTGCCAGGCGAGCACTTGCCATCGGAGCGGACGCCGAGCTGCGGCTGACGGCCAGCCGCGCGGCCGGATGGGCGCTGGCCTGGACGAACCAGCACCCTGAGGCTTTGTCGATACTCCTCGCAGTCGCAAAAGACGCGGCCGACTGCCAGCCATCTCTGGCCTGGGATGCTCTTGCTACCGCGGCCATCGCTGCCTACCTGTCCGGCGCTCCGCGGGACCGCGCGCTCGTCTGCCAGGTTCTGGACCGGCTCGAGAGTCAGGCTCCGCCGCACAGATCCCGCGCCGCGGACGCCTGCAGCTCCGGTGTGCTCGGAGCCTGCATCCGCGCCAGTACGGATCCATTCGGCGGCCGGGCTGATCTCGTCGCCCGGCTCCAGAGTCTCGACGCTGCAGCCAGCACGGAACTTGCAGTCCCCGGCGCTGCGGCCTGGCTACTGGACGAGCCGGGCCTTGCCATCCGCTTGCTCACCGACACCATCAACCAGCTGAAAACGGCGGACGTCCGGGGCAATAGCGGTGTCGCCCTCTCGATACTCAGCCGGGCCTACGCCGACGCAGGCCGGTGGGATGAGGCGCTCGCCTCTGCAGCGAAGGCCAGCGAGCTGGCGGCGGCTAACCAGCTGGACGTCGTGGCAGCTTCGGCGGGCCTCACCGCAGCTACTGTCCGCGCCTTGCGGGCAGAAGCAGGCGATGCGGGCGGCGAGCTGGCCCGCGTGCTGGCCAACGCTGGCCAGGCCGAGAGCAGCTGTATCGGCGCGCGTGCGCGGCACGCCGCTGGACTTGCGGCCTTCGCGGACGGCAGTCGCCTGACGGCCTATGCCCAGCTCCGCCAGCTGTTCCTCAGTGACGGCACACCGCTGCACTACCACGTCTCATACCTTGGCATCGCCGACCTGGCGGCTGCTGCAGTCCGCGCTGACCACCATCTCGAGGGTCGCCGCATCATCGGGCACGCTGTGCGGCGCCTGGAAGGTGCGAGTTCGCCACGGCTCGAGCAGCTGACTGCTCGCGCGCACGGGTTGCTTGCCGAGCCGGCTGATGCTGTCGCTCACTTCGAGCGGGCGCTCTCGGACCCAGCCGGGAACCGGTGGCCATTCGAGCGCGCGCAGCTTCAGCTCGACCATGGCGAACTGCTACGGCGCCTGCGCCGGATCAGCGATGCCCGGCCTTTCCTGGCAGCCGCGGCCGAGACATTCCGCGGACTCAAGGCCAGGTCATGGGCACGGCGGGCCGAGACTGAGCTGAGGGCCTGCGGCATCGGCGTCGCGGATCCGCCCGGCACACCTGAGGCCCTCGCCGATCTCACGTCCCAGCAGCGAGAGATTGTCTGCCTGGCTGGCTCGGGCCTGACCAACCGCGAGATCGCCGACCGGATGTTCCTGTCCCCGCGTACGGTGAGCTCGCACTTGTACCGGGCATATCCCAAACTGGGCGTCGCGGGCCGGCATCAGCTGCGTACGGTCATCGCGCCCGCACCAAGCCTGGTCACCGGCTCATCCGGAGCAGTCAACTTGCGGATACCCGAGCGGCGGCCAAGCGCGTGACGATAACCGTGTCGCAGGCTCAGCGTCTTGTCGACCTGCGGCCTTCTCCGGAATCCGAGAGGAAGTGCTGATATGAGTGCACGGCCGAACATAGTTCTGGTCCACGGGGCGTGGGCGGACGGGTCCAGCTGGAGCGCCGTTATCGAGCGACTGCAGGCAGCCGGATACCACGTGACGGCACCGCAGTTCCCGATGGGGGACCTGTCCGGTGATGTCGCCCGGCTCCGCCAGGTCCTGGCCGCGCAGGACGGCCCGACCATCGTGGCCGGGCATTCCTACGGCGGTCAGATCATGACCGCTCTGGGCACTGACGCGCCCAACGTGGCCGGCCTGGTCTACATCGCCGCGTTCGGCATCGACCAGGGCGAGTCGCTCGGAGCGCTGCTCGCCCAGGGACCGGTCACCCCGGCGCTGGTGCACCTTGTCACCGACGCCCAGGGCTACACGTGGCTGTCGGAAGACGACTTCGTGCGCCACTTCGCGGCTGACGTCGACCCGGCCAGGGCCAGGGTTATGCACGCCGTCCAGCAGGCCCTCGCCGCTTCGGCGTTCGGTACCGAGATGGGCGTGCCGGCCTGGAAGAGCCTGCCGACCTGGTACCTCGTTGCCGCCGACGACCAGGCCATCCCGCCCGACGCAGAACGCCAGTTCGCCAGCCGGATGGGCGCGGTCACCACTGAAGTCCACTCCAGCCACGTCGCCATGGTGTCCCATCCTGACGAGGTCGCCCAGCTCATCAAGACCGCTGCCGACTCAGTCGCGGACGCCCCGGTCCATCCCTGACCACATCGCAAAGGCGATCCTGCCCTGGTACTCCACCTGAACCGGGATCACGCACCCGGTTCAGGCCCTTCCTTACCCGATGCGCATCCCGCAGGGCCTGCTGTCCCGGCCGTGCCGGCGGGACGCGGTGCCCGCTCGCCGTCGAAGCTATCGCGATACGCGGTCACGATCACTCCCGCGCAGACCTCGAGCGGCACCACGGTGCTGTCGATCTGCAGATGGAACAGCTCCGGGTCGTCGATGTCGGCACGATACAGCCGCCGGACGTACTGCGCGCGGGCACGGTCAACCTCGGGCAGCCGCCTGCGCGCAGTCGGCTCGTCCACGTTCTCGATCCGCGCAGCCTGCGCGGCCCGCGCCTCCGCAGGGCCGAACAGCCGCACCCGCAGCACGCCCGGCTCACCCCGGAACGCCGCCGCCCCGGCCCGGCCCAGGATGACAGCTCCCGAGCTCAGAGCCGCCCGCATCACGGCCTCGGCTTGCTCCCGGAACCAGGCCGCATCATCGCCTGACGCCATCAGATCGCGGGGCGCCGCACTGCTGCTCGGAGCCAGCACGCCGACCGCCAGCGGAGCCAGCACGCCCAGAAACCGGTCGGGCAGGGACCGATGAACCGCGCCGTCACGGGCTTCCGCAACGGACACCCGCAGCTGCGCCGCGACCGCCGAGCTGATCGCCCGGTCCAGCAGCGGCACATCGAGCAGCTGCGCGACCCGCGCCGCCACGACACTGCCGCCAGCGCCGTAGCCCGCCGAGATAGTGACACCGGGCATCTCAGGGGCCTCCTTACGGCGACGCAAACGCACCGTACCCGGAACTGTACGGCACAATCGCGGCAAGTCCTCGTGCCTGGACTCATATCAGGAGTCAGGCCGGGCCGAGCCTTTCCGCGGCCAGGTCAAGGGCCTCGTCGACGCTGAGCGCCATGCCCTCGGCGTAGGCCCGGCCGAGTTGCTCATCACCGAGGAACGCCCGCACGCCGTCGAGGCTTTCCCGCCGGTAGCGCGCCTCGGGTTCCCCCCATGGCTCTCCCGTCCGGTCGAGAAAGGCCTGCGCGACGCCGTGCAGCCGACCTGCCCGGCGCCAGGCCCCGCCGTCTGCGGCCAGGCACGCCAGGCCGAGGCTGGCATACCCGATGCCGGCACGGTTCCCGTTCCGGCGGGCCGTCCGCAGGCCAGCATCAAACATTGACCGCGCGCCGTGCGGGTCGCTCTCCTGACGCAACACCCAGCCCAGGTTGACCGACAGAGGGCCGGAATTCTCGCCGATCGCCTCCATGGCCTGCGCCGCTGCCTCCAGGTGAGCCCGGGCGGCGGGGATGTCCCCCACGTGCAACGCCTGATTGCCCGCGATGGTGTACAGAGCAGTGCTCATGAACTGGTCACCGGATCGCCGGGTACAGGCGATGGCCTCGTCGAACAGCGACGCAGAGCTGGCGGGACCGATGAGGTCGCTGCATATCAGGTACGCCATGAGGCTGCCGCCCAGCAAGACGTCGTCGCCCAGGCGCCGGGCGCGCTCCACGGATTCCTGTCCTAGCGAAAGTCCCCTCTCGAGCTGGCCGGAGAAGCAGCATGTGGCGCAGTGCACCGCGAGAGAGTCAATGAGCAGCCGGTCGTCACCGAGCTGGCGAGCGAGTTCCATCGCCTGGTCCCCAAGCTCGCGTGCTGCCGCGATGTCAATGGGGTGAGCGGCAATGATGGCCGTGATTAGCGCGGCTCCGAACAGCTCGGTGTCCGCGCGGGCGCCTGGCCGCCGCAGCACCGGCACGAGCAGACCTAGGGCCTCGGCGTACACGGAGCGCACCCACCAGTACCGCTGCAGTGCGGCACCGAAGCGCAGGACCAGAGCGGTCCCATCCGGCCGCCCGACGGCGTACTCGATAGCGCGCCGCACGTTCGCCTGCTCGTCGTCCAGCCGCGCCAGCCACTTCCCCTGGTCCGGCCCGGTCAGATGAGGGGCCGCCGCCTCGGCGCTCCCCAGGAAGTGCGCGCAGTGCGCGGCCGCGAGGACTGCCTCGTTGTCGCCAGCCTCGGCGAGCCGTTCGGCGGCGAACTGGCGGATGGTCTCGAGCAGCCGGTAGCGGACGGCTGGCCCGCTTGATTCCGCCAGGGCAAGGCTCTTATCCGCGAGGGCGCCGAGCAGGCCGGCGACCTCCAGCACGTCGATGTCACCGAACCCGCACACCGCCTCGGCAGCCCCGAGGTCGAAGTTCTCGGCAAACACCGACAGCCGTCCCAGCAGCAACTGCTCGGCACCGGTCAGCAGTGAGTAGGACCAGTCGACGGTCGCCTGCAGGGTCTGCTGTCGCTTCAGGGCGGTGCGGCTGCCACCTGTCAGCAGCCTGAAGCGCTGGTCGAGCCGTTCGTGCAGGCTGGCCAGGGACATCGTGCGCAGCCGGGCGGCGGCCAATTCGATGGCCAGAGGCATCCCGTCCAGCCGACGGCAGATTGACACCATCACTGGGCCGGTCTCCTCGTCGACCGGGAGGTCGACCCCCTGGCTTCTCGCCCGCTCGACCAGCAGCGCGACCGCGTCCGAGGACCCGGCTGTTCCCGGGTCCTCGGACTCGGGAAGCGCCATCGACGGCACCCGGTAGATGGTTTCTCCGCCGATGCCGAGCGGCTCGCGGCTGGTGGCCACCAGATGGACCCGGGGGCAGCGCTGCAAGATCAGCTCGGCGGTCTTCGCGCAGGCGTCGATCAGATGCTCGCAGTTGTCGAGCACGATCAAGACGTCCTGGAGAGCGAGGCCGTCGAGCAGGGCCTCCAGGACAGGCCGGGCCGGCTGTGCGGCGAGCCGCAGCGCCTGCGAGACGGCCGCCGCCACCGAGTCCTCGTCGGCGGCCGCGGCCAGCTCCACCAGCCACACCCCATCACCGGACCCGTCCAGCAGTTCGGCTGCCACCTGCAGGGCCAGCCTGGTCTTCCCGCACCCGCCCGCCCCGGTCAGCGTGACCAGGCGGGCCGACTCCACCAGCACCCGGACCTCCGCCAGCTCCCGCTCCCGGCCGACGAGCGCCGACAGCTGGGCCGGCAGATTATTCTGCAGCGCCGGATTGTCCAATGAGCGCAGCGGCGGAAACTCCGCCCGCAGGCCCGCCGCGCGCAGCTGGAAGATCCGTTCCGGGCGCCCCAGGTCCTTCAGCATGTGGCTGCCGAGATCTTTCAGCGCCGCGTCCGGCGGCAGCCAGTCGCGCACGAGCGCGGCAGCCGCCTCCGACACCAGCACCTGACCCCCGTAGGCGACCGCTGCCACCCGGGCGGCCCGGTGCACCTCCAGGCCGACCAGGCCGGCGGCCGTCTGCTCCGCCTCACCGCAATGCACACCCATCCGCACCAGGACCTGCTCCCCGCCCGGCCACGCATGCGTCCCGATCGCCTGCTGCATCTCCAGCACCGCGGCCACGCACGCACGCGGTGAGGAGAACACGGCGAAGAACGCGTCTCCCTGCGTGTCGATTTCCGTGCCGACGTGCGCGGCCAGAGCTGACCGGATCAGGGCGTGATGATCGGCCAGTACCTGCGCGTAGGCGCCCTCACCCAGCCGCCCCAGCAGCGCCGTCGAACCCTCGATGTCGGTGAACAGAAACGTGCGGGTCTCCACGAGCACAGCGTAGAGGCACGGTCAGGCAGCAGTAGCTGCCCCGGCGCCGCCAGGCCGCCGAGCAGCTGGCACATGAAGCAGCGCCGGCTGCCGGTGCTCGCCCCTGGCGCTGCCGAATGCACGCTCGCAGCCGCGGGAGCAGGACCGCGCCGGCCCTGCTCCCGGTGGATGCTGTTGCTTACAGCAGCGTCGTGACTGCCTTGACCTCGGTGTAGTTGTTGAGGACTTCGTGGCCCATCTCACGGCCCCAGCCGGACTGCTTGTACCCGCCGAACGGCAGCGCCGCGTCGAACACGTTGTAGCAGTTGATCCAGACGGTTCCCGCCCTGAGCTTCTTGGCGAGCGCATGCGCCTTCGAGATGTCCTTGGTCCAGATGCCAGCGCCCAGACCGTATTCGGAGTCGTTGGCGACCTTGGCGATCTCGTCCAGATCGGTAAACGAGCAGCCACCAGGACCGGACCGAAGATCTCCTCGCGGACCACCTTCATGTCCGGGCGGGTGTTGGTCAGCACCGTCGGCTCGATGAAGTAGCCTCGGTCGCCATACCGGCCGCCGCCCGCCAGGGCGGTCGCGCCGTCGGACTTGCCGGACTCCAGGAAGCCGCTCACCCGGCGGAACTGCTCATCCGACACCAGCGGGCCTATCTGCGTTCCCGGCTCCATGCCGGGTCCCATCTTGATCGACTTGGCGATCGCGGCGACGCCGTCGACTACCTCGTCGTACCTGCTCTGCTGTACATACAGCCGCGATCCGGCGACACAGCACTGCCCATGGTTGAAGAAGATCGCGTTGGCCGCGCCCTCAATGGCGTCAGGCCCTGCATCGTCGAACACGATGTTCGGGCTCTTGCCGCCGAGCTCGAGGGTCAGCTTCTTCAGGTTGCTGGCACCGGCGGCGGCGACGATCAGCTTGCCGACCTCGGTGGAGCCGGTGAACGCGACCTTGTCCACGTCGGGATGCGCGGCCAGCGCGGCGCCGGCGGTTTCGCCAAAGCCCGTTACCACGTTCACGACGCCGTCGGGCACACCGGCCTCGGCCATCAGCCCGGCGAGCCGAAGCGCGGTCAGCGAGGTCTGCTCGGCAGGCTTGAGCACCACGCAGTTACCGGTGGCCAGGGCTGGCCCGAGCTTCCAGGCCGCCATCAGCAGCGGGAAGTTCCACGGAATGATCTGGCCCACAACACCCAGCGGCTCGCGCAGCGTGTAGGAGTGGAAGTTAGCGCCCGGCATGTACGGCACTGAGATGTTGATCGAGTTGCCCTCGATCTTCGTGGCCCAGCCGGCCATGTAGTGGAACAGGTCAGCGGCCAGTGGTACGTCCGCGGCCTGCGCTACGGCGTACGGCTTGCCGTTGTCGAGCGACTCAAGCTGAGCGAGTTCGTCGGTGTGCTCGAGGATCAGGTCACCGATGCGCCAGATAATCCTGCTGCGCTCGGATGGCGTCATCCTCGACCATGGTCCGGACTCGAATGCCTTGCGTGCGGCCCGGACCGCACGGTTGACGTCCTCAGCGTCTCCCTCCGCGATGTGGGCGAGAGTTTCCCCTGTCGCTGGGTTAGGCGTCTCGAAGGACTTGCCGGAAGCGGCGTCGGCCCACTTCCCGTCAATGAACAGCTGACGGGGTGCGCGGGTAAAGGTCTCGACGTCTCGGTCCAGGGTCACGGTCCCCATAGCCAGCTCACCAGGTGACGAAGCAGCCGACGAGTTCCGGCCAGGTTAGATGGGCACTGGGTAGGTATGAGATGGGCGCTGGCACAGCTCAACGAATGGACCTGGCTCGTCGCGCAATACCGCGGCTGGCTGATAACGCTCGCCATGGTGGTCGGCGGCGCAGTGCCGCTCCTGAGTGCGGCCAGGAGACGTCTGCCGAGAGCAGCGCCGTCCCTGGTCGTTCGCAGTGGCGCCGTGGCGCTGGCGCTGTCCGCGGCCGCTGTGGCCATTTGCTCCTTATTGCACTTCAGCGATCTGCGCTGGCTGGCGCTGAACCAGCGCAAGAGCGTGCACCTGAGCGCGCCGAGCGGCCTCCTCAGTTTCGCCAGGCCGACCATCGACGTGGTCAATACAGTCGCTGGTCTCCCGGTCGAATGGCGGGCAGTCAAGGCGTCAGTCCACACCGCCGTCCTCTGCGCGCTTCTGGCGGTGGCAGCTATGGCGTTGGTGGTCCTGACCGCGCGCAGGGCCCGGCGCGCCAATATCCGGCAGATCGTGCAGGAAGAATTACGGAAGGCGGGTCACGGTAGCCGTTAATGCCGACATGCGCGCCTCACCCGTGCTCATCAGGCCAGGTCCGGCACGGTTGCGCTTGCCTTACGGCCAGCAGGTGACTGCCCGCGAGCAGCGACACACTCCTGCGCGGCCCGAGGGCGAGAGAGAATGGCCAGATGGCTTCGGATTTCCCGGAGCGGGTGACGCTCGCGGAGCTGGTTGCGACGCTGTCGCTCGTTGCCGACCTTGGTATGGGCAGGCCTATGGAGCGGGTGCTGCGCCAGACCGTGGTCGCCATGCGGCTGGCGGCGGTGGCCGGGATGGGGCAGGCAACCCGGACGTCTGCGTATTACACGTCGCTGCTGACATGGGTGGGCTGCGCTGTCGACACCAGCGAGGTCGCGGCCCTGTTCGGCGATGAGACGGAGCTATACGCCGAAACGCACGACGAGGACCTTGGGGGCGTCTCCATGGCGATCTTCGTCGCTCGTCATCTCGGTCGAGGTCGATCGGGCTTCCATCGCCTCGGCATGGTCGGGAAGTTCCTGGCCACCGCGGGCCGGTCGGTGCAGCGCGTGATGTCTGAGCACTGTCAGGAGGCAAGCGACCTGGCCGGATGGCTGGAGCTCGGGCCGGCAGTGCGAGAGCCACTGCAGCAGGCCTTCGAACGGTGGGACGGCAGGGGCGTGCCCGGGTTGATCGGCGCAGAGGCCCTGGCTCCCGCTATCCGTCTGGTGCAGCTGGCCGACAGCATCGAGGCGTTCCACCACACCGGCGGTACCGCGGCCGCCCTGCGCGTCGCTCGCGAGCGGCGCGGTACCCAGTTCGATCCGGCGCTAGTCGATTGTTTCTGCGACCGGCACGCTGAGATTCTCGATGGGCTTGGGAGCATGTCCGCCTGGGACGAGGTGATCGCGCTCGACCCGCAGCTCGGCGCGGCATTGACCGATGAGCAGCTCGACCGGGCGCTGGCAGCGTTTGCCGACTTTAGCGACCTGAAGATCCCGCTGCGACTAGGTCATTCCCGGGCCGTGGCCGAGCTGGCCACTCAGGCCACCGCGACGCTGGGCCTCCCGGCTGACCAGGTCGTCATTGTGCGCAGGGCGGCGCTGGTGCAAGACATTGGCATGACGGGAATTCCCAGTACCGTATGGGACGAGCCGGGCGAGTGGAGCATTTCGCAGCGCGAGCGGGCCTGGACCCATCCGTATCTGACCGCCCGGATGCTGGCTCGCACACCGATGCTGGCCCCGGTCGGGCGCTGCGCGGCGCTGCACCATGAGCGGCTCGACGGCTCGGGATACCCGAACGGCCTGCGCGCGGACGCGATCTCCCCGGCAGCCCGGATCCTGGGGGCGGCGGACGTCTACAACGCCCTGCGCCAGCCGCGTCCGCACCGACCGGCCTTTGACGCCGGTGAGGCCGAGCGGACGATGCACGAGGAGGTACGCGCCGGGCGGCTAGACGGCGACGCGGTTCAGGCCGTGCTCAGGGCCGCTGGCCACCGGCCTCGGCGCCGGGCCGGTCTGCCGTCCGGGCTGACGGCCCGCGAGGCCGAGGTGCTCGTGCGGCTGGGCCAGGGTAAGTCCAACCCCGAGATTGGCGCTGAGCTGCACGTCAGCCGCAAGACAGTTTCCACTCACCTGGAACACATCTACGCCAAGCTGGGAGTGAAGACCCGGACCGAGGCTGCCCTGTTCGCCATGCGCCACGGCCTCATCGGGACGACGGGCGAGAGCGGAACCTGACCCAAATATCGGGCAGCTACCCGATTCGCTGCGGCTAACGGATCCGTAGAACGGATCCATGACGACAGCGCAGAACCACACGCCATCTGGCGCGGTGCCGCAGTTCGCCCTCGCGGGCGTGTTCCTCGAGGGCCTGGCAGCCCAGGACTTCAGCCGTCTTGGCGACGCGCTCGCCGCCGAGGCCAGGCTCCGCGCGCTGCTGCCCCCCGGCCTCAGGGAGTGGACCGGCGCCGAGGTGATCGCCGGCCAGTTCGATCGCTGGTTCGGGGACACCGAGGACTTCGAGCTCGTCGAGGCCACCGTGGGTGAGGTCGCCGACCGGCTGCATCTGCACTGGCGGCTCCGGCTCAGGGCAGTGCGGCTCGGTACCGGCTGGTTCACCGTCGAGCAGCAGGCCTATGCCGACACCGCCGACGGCGGGCGCATCACCGGGCTAGACCTGCTGTGCACGGGCTACCGACGCGAGGCCAGCCATGACTGACACCAGCACCACCTGGGGCGGCTGGTCATCGGCTATCCGCGACGACCCGTTCGCCCACTTCGCCACCGCCCGCGCTCGGTGCCCGGTCCAGAAGGCGCGCCTCGCCGACGGCCATCCTGCCTGGATCGTGCTCGGCTACGAAACAGCCCGGCAGGCACTCACCGATCCGCGCATCTCCAAGGACATGCTCGCGGCCCTGAAAGCCAACGGCGATGTCGTCGCCGAAGGCCTGCCCGGACCAGAGTTCTCCCGCCACATGCTCAACGTCGACCCGCCCGACCACACCCGGCTGCGACGGCTCGTTTCCCGTGCCTTCGTTCCTTCCCGGATCGCCGCGCTAGAGCCCGCCATCCGCGCAATCGCCAGCGAGCTCCTCGACGATCTGGACGCCACTGGCCCTGACGCCACGGTCGACCTCGTCGAGGGGTACGCCCACCCGCTGCCGTTCCGTGTCATCGGCGAGCTGCTCGGGATACCCCTAGCCGACCGCGCGCGCCTGCACGCGTGGTTCCAGGTACTGCTCACCGGGTGGGCCGGTGACCCTCCGCGAGAGGCGGTGGAAGCCTCGGACGGCATCGTGGCCTACCTGCGCGATCTAGTTGACACCAAGCGCAAGCGCCCGGGCGACGATCTCGTCAGCGTCCTCGTCGCCGCTGAGGACGATGCGCTCACCACGCAAGAGATCCTGTCGAGCCTCTTCCAGCTTGTGGTCGCCGGCCACGACACGACGGCCAGCCTCATCGGCAATGGCGTGGTGGCCCTCCTCGATCACCCCGGCCAGCTCGAAGCGCTGCTGGCCGATCTCGGGCAGCTTCCAGCAGCAGTCGACGAGCTCATCCGGTTCACCGCGCCAGTACCCCATGCCACGTTCCGGGTGACAACCGAGCCGATGAGGCTCGGCGGCGCAGAGATCCCACCGAACGAGCAGGTGCTGGTCTGCCTCGCCGCCGCCAACCGCGATCCAGACCGGTTCTCCGCGCCTGACACATTCGACATAGGTCGCACCAAGACGCCGAACGTGGGCTTCGGCCACGGGAGCCATTACTGCCTGGGCGCGCCGCTAGCCCGACTCGAAGCCCGCGTGGCGTTCGAGGCCCTGCTCGGCCGCCACCCGCGTCTGCGCCTCGCCGGCGATCGTCACGACCTCGCGTGGGCACATGGCGACGGCCTGGTACTGCGCGGCCTTGTCTCCCTACCCGTCGTTCTCGGTCCCAGCCAGCGTCAGAAATAAGCGTGCATCCAATCAACAGCAAGGAGACAGCCATGACCATCACCGACCGTCCCGTCGACAACGGCGTGAACGTCCAGGCCCTGCTCGGCGCCCGCGAGGCACTGTCAGCGTCACCGGAACACGCACAGTTCACCTGGCGAGCCAGCTGCACCTGGCGCAACGGCACCCACAGCCGCTCCACCGTCACCAGCTTTTCCGGCCTCGGCGCGGAGCAACAGCACCGCACCACCTACGAGTTCGACGTCGACCACCCCGAGTGCTTCGCCTCCGAGGACAACGGCGCTACGCCAGTGGAATACGTCTTGGTCGGCCTCGCCGGGTGCCTGACCGCTGGCATCGCCTCAGTCGCACAGCTACGTGGGATCCAGCTGCACTCCATCACCGCCACGATCGAAGGGGAGATGGACATCCTCGGCATCCTCGGCGCCGATCCCGAGACCCGCAACGGCTTCGAAGCCATCACCGTCCGGTTCACCATCGACGCCGACGGTTCGCGAGCCGACCTCGAGGCGCTGATCGCCCAGTCACAGAAGCGCTCAGCCGTCTTTGACATTGTGGCCAACCCGACGAACGTGCTCGTCGAGCTGGCCTGACGATCACTCTTGACGCGCGTGACGCGCACCACGGCAGTCATCATCGGTGCCGGGCACGCCGGCCTCGCCATGAGCCGCCGCCTCACCGAGCGCTCGGTCGACCATGTTGTCCTCGAGCGTGGTGAGGTGGCGAACTCGTGGCGGACCGAGCGCTGGCCAAGTCTCCGACTGCTCACCCCCAACTGGCAGATGCGCCTTCCGGGCCACTGCTACGCCGACGGTAACCCGGACGGTTTCATGCCCGTCGCCGACGTCGCCGCCACCCTCAACCGGTACGCCAGCCTCGTCGGTGCACCAGTCCGCACTGGCACGACAGTCCAGGCGGTGCGCATCGTTCCAGGAGGCTTCGAGATCCGGGCCAACGACGAAGCCATCTGCGCCCAGGCAGTGGTACTGGCGACTGGGGCATGCAACCTGCCGGCGATACCCCGCATCGCCGACGCAGTTCCTCCGTGGATGACAACAGTCACCCCGCTCGCCTATCGCCACCCAGGTCAGCTGCCCGACGGCGGAGTCCTCGTCGTCGGCGCATCAGCCACCGGCGTGCAGCTCGCCGACGAGATCCGCCAGTCCGGCCGCCCGGTCACCATCGCCGTCGGCGAGCACGTCCGGCTGCCGCGCACCTACCGCAGCCGCGACATCTTCTGGTGGCTGGAGGCAACGGGCCTGCTGGCCGAGCGCTACGACCAGATCGACGACCTCACCCGCGCCCGCCACCTGCCATCCCCCCAGCTCACCGGAACCTCCCAGACCACGATCACTGACCTCAACCGGCTCGCCGCACGAGGAGTCCGCATCGTAGGTCGCCTCAGCCGAATCACCGCTGGCGTCGCCCAGTTCTCCGGATCCCTGCCAAACCTCTGCTCCCTCGCCGACCTGAAGATGAGCCGGTTCCTGGAGCGGGCCGACGAGTGGGCCACGGCGGCGGGCATGGACGACGAACTCCCGCCGCCGCACCGCTTCGCACCCACCCGGGTCGATCCCCGGCCACCGCTCGAGATCAATCTGAACACCCGGGAGACCAGCACTCTGCTATGGGCAACCGGCTTCCGGCCCGACCACTCCTGGCTTCAGATCCCTGCAGCGCGTAACCGCGCCGGCCGCCTCGACCACCACGGCGGCGTTATCACTGGCGCCCCCGGACTCTACGTCCTCGGAATGCCGGTGCTCCGCACCCGAGCCTCCACCTACATCCACGGTGCAGCCGCCGACACCGAAGCCATCGCTGATGCCCTGCACTGCTTCCTCGGGAGCCGAGCCTCGTCGGCCTGATGCGTGGGCAGCTTTACGAATGACCAGACCGGAAGCCGGGGCCAGTCAGGCTAATCGTCGGAGCTTCAGGTGAGTGCAGCGGCCGGAGCGCCCGCGGCGCTAGCCGTCTCGTCCGTCCTGGCGGTCATTCGCTGCGCAGGATGTGCCCGGCACGCAGGCGCGCGGCGCGCCGCTGGGGCCACGCGGCTAGCGCGTTCGCGGCCAGGAGTACAGCCGGGGCGATCAGGAGCAGGGCCAGGATGGCCACCGGCGGGTGGTAGACCAGGGGGGTGAAACCGGCCACCGTGCGCCAGATGGCCCGGCCGAGCGCGATGCCCAGCGGTACTCCGAAGATCAGGCCGACCAGGGCCAGCAGGCTGGCCTGAGTCGTGACCACCAGCCGCGCCTGCCGCCGGGTGAACCCGAGCGCGCGAAGCACCGCGAGGTCATGACGCCGACGACGGACCGCCATGGACAGGGCGTAACCGACGGCGCTGATGGCCAGAAGGGCCAGGAATGCGCTCAGTGCGACGGGCAGCAGCTCCAGATCCTGGATCTCCTGGACCTCGGGGATCGGATCCGGTCGCGTGAAGGTGAAGGCCTTGCCGCCCGGAATCGCCGCCGCCACCGCGTCGAGCCGGCGCGCGACAGCCTGGACGTTTGCGCCCGCCCGCAGCGACACGGTCGCGGCGTGGAACTTGAAACCGTAGTGTGCGCCGTCGAAGATGCGGTCGTAGCCGGCGGGAGTGAGCCAGGCCCCATCCGCGTAGTCGTTGTGCGGTCCCGCGGGAACGAAGCCGATGCCGGTGACCCGGACGGCCTTCGATGTGGGGGTACCGCCGGTCAGCCGGACCACGGAGCCGGTCGTCGCGTGCAGTTCCTGCGCGGTCGTCGGGGCCAGCGCGATCTCGTCCGGGCTGACGGGCATCCGCCCGGCGGTGAGCACGACTGCCAGCCGCTTGTCGCCGACCGGGGCGTAGGTGAAGCTCTCGACCGACACCTGGCCTGCCTGCGCGCCGCCGATGCGGGCGTCGTCGACCCCGGTCACGTCCCGGTCGGCCGCCACGGCGCGCAGCACCCGGCTGGCCGGCCCGAAATCCTGTCCGTTGTAGCCGAAGAACGTGGTCAGCTGCCACGTCTGCCCGAACCGGGCCGGGTGGCTGGCCGCATCGGAGACCCCGGCCGAGAACGTGAAAGCTGCCAGCACCCCCAGTACGCCGATCACGGCGCCCACAAGGGCCGATCGGACGGGCACAGTGGAGCGCCCGCGGCCGGGCTCGAGCGCGAACCGGGCCCCCACCACCAGCGGAACCGCGAAGTTCGCGGCGGCGGCCCAGGCCGCGACCACGGACCGGCCCTGCGGCGCCCGCCGCCGCCCGGCGCCCAGCGCGGCCGCCGCGGCCGCTGCCGACCCGGCCAGGGTCAGCAGGAGGACGATGACCCAGCCAGGCCCCAGGACCACCCAGTCCGCGTTGATCCCGGGATGCGGCTCGGCGATCGACGCCAGGCCGATCGGCATCCATCGCGAGGCCACGATGGCCCCGGCCACGCCCAGCGTGGCGCCGGCCAGCCCGGCCAGGAAGGGCCCGGCTGTGGCGGCCGCAATGGCCTGCAGGCGGGTCATGCCGACGGACTGCAGCACATGAAGATCCGCCGCGGTGGCCGACGTGTACCGGGCCACGGACTGGCCGATGAGGAACAGCGCCGCGACCAGCGCCGCGAGCCCGAAGGCCAGCAGGCAGGCGGCCTCGTACGCGGACACCCTGTGCATAGGATCGCCGATTTGCTGCAGGTTGTCCCAGACGTCAATGTCCGACCGCCCCGTCACCCGGGCCAGGTCGGCCCGGAAGGCCGGGATCGCGGCCTGGCCGCCTTTGAGGCGGACCAGCGCGTTGATGTAGGCCTGCCCGTTTGTGCCCATCATGTTGGCGCGGTACCGCGCGAACAGGGCGGGCGTGGTGAGGATGCCACCGGGCGACCCGGGCGTGTCAGCGTCGAGACCCCACGGAGTACGGCCGACGCCTACGATCCGGGCCCGGATCTTCGGGCCGAGAGGCGGCCCGGTGGATCCGTCGTACCCCTGGTTGGCCTGCTGCACGCTGGCCAGCTCCAGGGTGAGCGTGTCACCCACGTGCTTGCCGGAGGACGCGGCGAACTTCGGCGTAACGATGACCTCGTCGGCGCGGCGCGGGTTGAACAGCCGTCCGGCCACCATGACGGGCCGCTCGATGGTGCGCGTCATCTGGTCGTCGGCCAGCGGGAACCCGCCGCTGGCCGCCGGGTATCCCTTGGCCTCGAACCCGAACACCACGGCGAACTTGGTCAGCGCGGCGACTTCGGGCAGGGCCGCGACCTTGGCCCAGTCGAACCCCGGCTGGTTGGGCAGCACCGTAGCGGTCGCGGGCAGCGTGCGGGCCCAGAGCCGGTCGAAAGCAGTATGACCCCGGCGGGCGCCTGCGATAGAGGTCAGGACGGTCGCGGTGGCCAGCGCGATGAGCAGGGCCAGGACCGCCAGTGACCGCCAGCGTCTGAGCCCGTCCAGGCGCAACCAGGTCAGCGTGATCAGCATCTCCGGGCAGCCCCGTCGGCCCACGGCCCGACGATCCCCGCGCTATCCATGTTCACGAGTAGAAGGCCTGCTCGGCCTAGCGGCAAGGGTGCAGGAACGACTGGCTCATGGTGGCTACCCCCACCCAGGGCGGCGTAATAGCCTCCCGGCGGGCGCAGGCCGAGCCATAGAGCGTGCCACTCCAGCTTGTTCGACGACGCTACGACTTTCCCCGAAGGAAGCCGCGCCCTCGACGCCGTTCCAAGCCGGGACGCTCGGTTCTTGCCCTAGGCCACCGGATCAGGCCCGGGTAACGGTTCTCTGACTAGAGTCAGAGAATGGATCCCGACGTGGTCAGGCAGGTACAGCAGGTCCGGCAGTTCAACCGGACCGTCACCCAGCGCGCCGGCGCGCTGAACGACGCGTTCCTGGCGCGCGGCCGCCCTCTCGGCCAGGCGCGGCTACTGTGGGAGATCGGCCCGGACGGCGCGTCCGTCCGGGAGCTGCGCTCGCGGCTGGACCTGGACTCGGGATACGTCAGCCGGATGCTGCGGTCGCTGGAAGCCGATGGCCTGATCGCCCTCAGCGTCAGTTCCGCCGACGCGCGCGCCCGCACTGTCACCCTCACCGCTGCCGGGCGCGCGGAGCGGGCCACTCTCGGCCGGCTCTCCGACGAGGCGGCCGCCTCGATACTGGCGCCGCTCAGCGCCAGCCAGCGCACCCGGCTGGAGGCAGCCATGGCCCAGGTGGAGCGCCTGCTGACCGCTTCCATGGTGCACGTCGCCATGGTCGGTCCGCGCGACCCCGCTGCCTGCTTCTGCCTGACCGCCTACTTCGCTGAGCTGGCGGAGCGCTTCGAGGCCGGCTTCGACCCGGCCCGCAGCATCTCGGCCGACGACAGCGAGGTGACTCCGCCGGCCGGGCTGCTGCTCGTCGCCACCCTCCACGGCGATCCAGTCGGGTGCGGTGCCCTGAAGTTCCACCCCGGCGCCGCGGCCGAGATCAAGCGGATGTGGGTCTCCCCCGCCGTTCGCGGGCTTGGCCTGGGCCGGCGGCTGCTCGCCGACCTCGAGGACCGGGCCCGGACGGCCGGAGCGCCGATGACGCGCCTCGAAACCAACCAGGCACTGACCGAGGCGATCACCCTGTACCGGGCGTGCGGCTACCGAGAGGTCCCCGCGTTCAACAACGAGCCCTACGCGCACCACTGGTTCGAGAAAACGCTCGCCGCCACGCCGGAACTATGAACGCGGCAGGCGCTCGTCGCGGCGGCATGAGCGTGTATTCGTGGGCGCTTTGCGCGGTCGGCAATACGTGCCCGACGGTCAGCCGAGCGGTACTGGTTCGATGGTGTTACTGGGTACCCAGCCTTCGCAGCCCGCGGCGTTCCGCACCCAGGTCCAGCCGCTGGCGTCGTCGATGATCAGCACCGTGAGAAATTCGCCGACCGCTGTCGCCAGTTCCGTGGTGTCGTAAGGCGCGAGCATAACGGCGGGCCCGGAGCCCGTATCGATGTGCCGCGCGGGCACCCACCCGGATCCGTCATCGGTGGTGACGATGACGAAGGCCGGCCAGGTGGTGTCCTGGCTCCCAACCTGGACACGCTGGCCGACGGCTACCCGGATCGGTCGCCGGACGGGTATTTCATGGGCTTTGACCGCACGCACCGTGGTCATCTCGCCAGTGTCGCCGTTTATCGCGATCGGATCCAGACAGCACGCCAGGGCCAGAAGCGGGCGATGACGCTGTGCGCTGCCAATGGCTGAAGGGACGGGTCGCCGCCCTGCCTGATGGGCCTTCTAGCGCTGACGCTGGTTTGCACGGTGGCCGCTTTGAGTGTTAGCGGGGGCGCCAGGGCCTATAGGTGCCGTTGATAGCCGACGCGCGGTGCCGTCGTTCGGGAGGGGTCCTGTCGATTGTCCCCAGTTGCATGCGAGGCACCGAACCGGACGACCTGTGCGCGGCCGCACGGGCAGCGCCTTGTTGCCAGTGCTCGGGAGCGGCACCAAGATGGTGCGGCGAGCCGAGAACGGAGGCATCGAGTTGACCGAGGTAGTGCCCTCAGATGTTCATGTCCGCCCAGCGACCAGGGCAGATGCTCCCGGAATCGTGTGGGTGTCGAACTCCTCGATACTTCCCGGCGAAGACGTCGGATTCGGAGGAGGTATGGAATCGCCCTTCCACGATGCGTCGATGCTGGCGGCGGCCTGGCGCGATCCCAACGTCGTCCAGGGGGAGGAAGTGCTGGTTGCCGAAATCGGCGGCCGGATTGTCGGCTGCGTGACGGTCGAGGACAGAGGAGGCGAACTCGAGCTCGTCAACATCGACGTCCCGCTGCAGCTTCAGGGCAGAGGGGTCGGCACGATCCTCGTGCGGTCAGTCGAGGAGCGAGCCAGAGCCGAAGGAAAGCAGGCAGTTACCGCCGGCACGAGCCGGAACGCAGAGGGCGTGCCGTGGAAGTCACTTCCCTGGTGGCAACACCTCGGGTACCAAGTCACCCACGAAGAGGAAAACGCATGGACCCGGTCGATCGGACCAGGGGTCCGCGAGATACGACTACGGAAAGAGCTCTCAACCGGATGAGATCCGCGCGGATAAGGACCTTTACCGGATGTGGACGCCGGGCGGCCATAAGCGGAAGCCCCCTGGGTGCCTGCTTCAGGATGCTGACTGCAGTACTCCGATATGGCAGCGTGGGCCGGTGGCCCGTGACAGCCGCCGGTCTCCGGCTGAGCAGGGAGATGTCCAGGGCCTCGGCCAGCGCTACGTAGGAGGCGTCGTAGACGGTCAGGTCGTCGCGCAGCTCCCAGCAGCGGGCCAGGAGCGGACGCTGCGGGGCTCGCCGGAGCGGCAGGGCAGTGAGGTCGGCCAGTGCCAGGGCCACGATGACCTCGAGATCAACGAGCTCGGGCGCGGTCAGCCGCTCCGCCTGGCTGCGGCCGGGCGCGAGGACGAGCTTCTGGCAGCGCTTCGCGGCTCCCGGATCAGCCGGCGTCGCACCGGGGCAAGCTCCTGGCGGGCCTGGCAGGACAGCGGCGAGGCGAGCCGGATCCTGGAGCAGTTCGTCGTGGCCTCCTGGGACGAGCACCTCCTCCAGCACTCTCGCGTCACCACTCGTGATCAGCATCGATACGACGCCATCCGGGCGATGACCGCCCAGGGCCACCCGGCGGCAGTCACGCACTGGCTGACACCAGGCCGCCGCGCCGGCAAGGACGCCACGCCGGCTGGCCAGCCTGCGCCGCCTTCGGGTGGGGCAACGCAACGGAAGGAGAACGATCATGACCCGGGCCAAAGGCGGACATGCGCCCGCGCGGCGCGAAACCCCGCCGTCTGCCGCGCACGGCCTGCGCTGCGTGATTGTCGGGGGCAGTCTGGTCGGCCTGTCGGCGGCGATCGCGCTGTCGCGGCTGGGTTTCACCGTGACAGTCGCGGAGCGCAGCCCGGCCCGTGCGGCCGGCGGCGGCGGCGGGCTCGGCGTGGACGTAGCCCTGCTCAAGAGGGCGACCGGCCTGAGGCAGCAGCCGCCGGTCCTCCACGGCGCCGACCGGGACGGCACCGCGTGGCACCTGCTGCAGGCCTGGCTGGAGGATCATGCCAGCGCGATTGCGGAGGTGACCCTGCTCAGGGACACGCATGTGGTCGCCGTGAGGACGGAAGATCAGGACGGGAACGTGGCCGTCGTGACCGCGGCCGGTAGCACCTTCCCGGCGGACCTGGTGATCGGCGCCGACGGCGCGCGGAGCACGGTGCGCGCGGATGTGGACCCGGAGCGGCCGGACGGCCGCTACGCCGGCGTGCTGCTCTGGCGGGCCATGGTCGACGAGCAGGCCATGCCCGGGGGCGTCAGGCTGCCGCCTGCCCGCGAGCCCGCCCGCGAGGTGTACGCGGGCCCTTACCGTCTGGTCACCTACCCCGTGCCCGGCCCGGCGGGAGACACCGCGGTCGGCCGGCGCCGGCTGAACCTGGTCTGGTACGACCCGCAGCAAAGCGAGCTACTGCGGGCTGCGGGTCTGCTTGACGGCGAGACCATCCACGGCAGCCTGGCACCGGGGACACTGCCCGGCGATGTCCGGCAGCGGCTGGCTGACTTCGCGGCTGCGAGCTGGCCCAGCCCGTGGCGGGAAGCGCTAGCAGTGGCGCTGGCCAGTGGTGCGGTGTTCGGCACGCCGATCATCGAGTACAAGCCACGACGGCTGGCGGCGGGCCGTATCGCGCTGGCAGGCGACGCCGCGCACGCGGCCAGCCCCATGGTCGGCGGCGGGTTCCGCCAGGGCCTGCAGGATGTCCTGGCCCTCACCCGGACCCTCACCGGCGTCCGCTCGGCCGCAGCGGTGCCAGCCGCGCTGGCCCGGTACCAGGACCTCCGGCTGCGCGCCGCTGTCGCGCATGTCACGAACAGCGAGCAGGAAACCGCCGCCTACCTCGCACACGCCGCAACGGCGGCGTCCTAAGCAGTCGTGCCGTCGGCCGACGTCGTCATGGCCGACGGCCGGCTGGCACCGGCACCGGCACGGGCACCGGAGGGCAACGCACGCCCACCAGGTGTTCGTCAGCAAGGACTTCACGCTCCTCGGCGCCTCCGCCTCTTGCCGCACGCCGTCCGCGAATCTATGGTGGCCATATCAGACGAACTTCGTCTGAAATGACCCAGGCGGACATCCGACGCGCCGGCAGCCGAGAGCAAACCGGTCGCCGGGGGCGAGCGGGGAGGACTTCGCGATGACCAGCGCCGTGACCGAAGCCGGGCTCGTTTTCACGGACCCGGCCGCCTACGCCGACGAAGACCGGCTGCACGAGGCGTTCGCGCTCTTGCGCCGCGAGGACCCGGTGCACTGGGTGGAGGCGGTGGGCTTCGAGCCGTTCTGGGCTGTCACCCGTCACGCTGACATCCTGCACATCGAGCGGAACAACCAGCTGTTCCTCAACGCGCCCAGGCCGCTGCTAGCCACGGCGGAGATGGACGCGCAGGCCAAGCAACGCGAGGCCGAAGGCACTGCGCTGCGCACTCTTATCCACATGGACGACCCGCAGCACAAGGTCGTGCGGGCGATCGGCGCCGGGTGGTTCAGGCCCCGGGCCATGCGGGCGCTGGAGGAGCGCGTCGCCGAGCTCGCCCGACGGTATGTGGACCGGATGGCTGACCTTGGCGGGGAGTGCGACTTCGTCACCCAGGTGGCCGTGCACTTCCCGCTGTACGTGATTCTGTCGCTGCTGGGGCTGCCCGAGTCCGACTTCCCGCGGCTGCTCAAGCTCACTCAGGAGATGTTCGGCGGCGGTGACGAGGAGCTGCGGCGCGGCGAGACGCCGGAAGAGCTGATGGCGACGCTGCTCGACTTCTTTGCCTACTTCCAGGAGCTGACAGCTGCCCGCCGGGCGACTCCGACCGGCGATCTCGCCTCCGAGATCGCCAACGCCCGGGTCGACGGCGAGTACCTGTCGGACTTCGACACTGCCTCGTACTACGTCATCATCGCGACGGCCGGCCACGACACCACCAGCTCCACCATCGCCGGCGGACTGCACGCCCTGATCCAGCACCCGGCTGAGCTGGCCCGGCTGCGCTCTGACCCTGCCCTGCTGCCGACCGCCGCCGAGGAAATGATCCGCTGGGTCACCCCGGTCAAGGAGTTCATGCGCACCGCCGCCGCCGACACCGAGGTCGCCGGAGTGCCCGTCAAGCAGGGCGAGGCGGTGCTGCTGTCCTACCCCTCGGCTAACCGGGACGAGGAGATCTTCGACGACCCGTTCCGCTTCGACATCGGCCGCGACCCTAACCGGCATCTCGCATTCGGCTTCGGCGTCCACCTCTGCCTCGGCGCCGCCCTCGCCCGGATGGAAACCCGCGCCTTCTTCGCCGAGCTCCTGCCCCGGCTCGAATCCATCGAGCTAGCTGGCCGGCCCGAGTGGACAGCCACTACCTTCGTCGGCGGACTCAAGCACCTGCCCATCCGCTACACCCTGACGCGATGACGCGCCGTTCTGAGCCCGGATGAGGGCGCGTGCCAGACTCGATGACGTGGGAACAGAGGCGGCGGGGCAGCCTGGGCGTGGCCGGCCTGCGACCCCGAGATCGAGCGGCGCGTGATCGCTGCCGCACTGAGCTTGTACGGCGAGGTCGGCTGGGCAGGATTCACCCTTGACCGGGTCGCCCACCGCGCGCCGGTCGGCAAAGCAGCCCTCTACCGTCGCTGGCCCACAAAGGAAGACCTCCTCCTCGCCGCTCTCGAGCACCTGGCTGAACCACCCGAGGACGACGCCGATCCCGTCGATCTGCGCGGCTGCCTCGTCCGCATGGCCGAGCAGGTCATCGACATGTTCGTCGGACCCAAGGCGCTGGTGCTGCCGCGAGTGCTCATCGAGGCATCGCAGTACCCGCCCCACTTCGACGAGATGGTGCAAACCATCGTCCGGGCCCGCTTCGGCCGGGCCGGCGCCGTCATCCAGGCCGCGATCGACCGCGGTGAGCTCCCTGCCGGAACCCCGGCCGACCTGATCATCGACGCCATCATCGGCAGGGTGATCAGCCTGATCGTGCTCACCGCCGGAGCACAGCGGACCGCCATCAACGACCGGCGCGACTATTACGCTGCGTCGATCACCGATTTCGTCCTGGCGGCCGTCGGGCATTCCGAGCTGCGATCGCCTGCGGACTGACTGGCACATCTGAGACCACGCCTACGTTCGGCGGCCTGCCTAGAGTCACGTCTGGCGACGGCGTATGAGGGTGCCGGGCCATGCTTCGATCGCTGGGATCAGCTCGAAGTCATCCCTGCACCAGTCGCCGGCTGGCAGCGATGTGCCCCACGGGTCGGAGCTGGGCTTGCCTTCGGTATGCGAGGCCACCAGCGAGTCAGGGCCCGGCGTTCCGGCGTAGATCAGCACCGACCAGCGGTCATGGACGATGGTCAGCTCGATGGTCAGGTCGGTAGTCATCGGCGGGCGTCCTGTCTGCGGCAGCGGTGTAGTTGTCTGACGTTCCGGCCGGAACGCTGGTTGACGCCAGCTACCCCAGCGTCCCGGTATCAGTCGTGATTCGCGGCTGCAGGCGATGCCCGACCCGGAAGCCGCCCGGCTGCCGGACTGATAGTCCTTCCTGGTAGCGATGGCGGCCACGGTCTCGGCTGTCAGGCCGTGTAAGTGAATGCGCTGGCCTCCGCCGGCCGCGGTTAGCTGTCGCGGTTCGGCCACCTGACTGGCAAGCTCCGCCGTCTGGTGCTGAACCGCGGCCAGGGCCTGCGATGCCTCTGAGCGGTCGCGGATCGCCTGGCGCTGGTGGCCGTCGGCTCTTGATTTGGCTCTTCCCGAAGAGCCGATCGTAAGCGCAAACTGCGGCGTAGTGGTACCGTATCTAGTACCACTAGGAGGGACGATGGCCATCACCGCCAGCGAGGCACGCAAGAACCTCTTCCCGCTCATCGAGCAGGTCAACAACGACCGCACCCCGGTGGAAATCAACTCCCGCCGCGGCGACGCCGTCCTGATCGCCCGCGCCGACTACGAGGCCCTCGAGGAAACCGCGCACCTCCTGCGGTCCCCCGCCAACGCCCGCCGCCTGCTGGAAAGCCTGGCCCAAGCCCAGCACGGCGACAGGGAAGAACACCAGCTGGACAGATGAGACTCGTCTTCACCCTCAACGGCTGGCAGGACTACACCTACTGGCAGTCCGCAGACCGCGCCACCCTCAAGCGGATCAACCGGCTGATCGACGACGTCTTACGCGACCCCTTCGAGGGAATAGGCAAACCCGAACCCCTCCGACACGCCCTCACCGGAACCTGGTCCCGACGGATCAGCGAAGAGCATCGCCTCGTCTACCTCATCGACGGCGACGACATTGTCATCCTCCAAACCCGGTACCACTACAGCTAGCGACTGCCCGCTCTCAGCCTCGGCAACGGCGCCGAGCACTCGGCCGGGGAAAATGTGACCATGGCAGAAAGCTCGAAGAGAACGCTCGTGCTGCTCCGCCATGCCAAATCCGCATGGCCCGACGTGACCGACCACGATCGTCCGCTTGCCCCGCGCGGCCGCCGTGATGCTCCCGCTATGGGGCGCTGGCTACGCCAAGCCGACTGCATCCCCGACCACGTCCTGTGTTCAACGGCACGGCGAGCCCGGCAGACGTGGCAGCTCGCACAAGCCGCGCTCAGAAAAAGTCCGCCGGTCGCATTCGAGCACGGCATCTACGCGGCGTCGGCAGCCGGACTGCTCGACCTCATCCGCCATGCGCCGTCCGCGGCCCGGACGGTGATCGTCGTCGGCCATGATCCGGCAGTCCAGGGGGTGGCACTCGCGCTGGCAGCAGCTGCCCCCGGCGCAGACCGCGGCGCCGCCGAGGATGAGCTGTCGCCTAACGCTCTCGAACGCATGAGGACTAAGTTTCCTACCGCCGCGATCGCGGTCCTGGAGTTCAGTGGACCATGGTCTGCGCTCGGACAAGGGCATGCACGGCTTGCCAGGTTCGTAACTCCCCGCGAGCTAGCCCGCCAGGCACGGGCGGACTCCAGTTAATGCGCTGCGCCAGGCTGGACCCCGGCAGTACACGCTGACCGGGGGGCTTCTTCGCTGGAAACGCACCGCTTCAGGGCGACCGCCAGCGGCCCCTAGCGTCCGGACGTAGTGCGTCGTATTTGCAAGGGGCGGGTAGTGCCTGACGCGGAGAAGGATCAGCTGACAGGCATCTCGAAGCCGCCGATGATCACAGCATTCGACTCCGCCGCAGCGTGCCGCAGGCCCACCACTGCCTGATACTCCGCGGAGTTATACCAGCTTCGTGCCGCCTCGACCGATTCAAACTCCACTATCACCGTCTGGTTGCCGTGCCATTCGCCCTCGACGACGTCCGCCGGCTGGCCGCCGACGATGATTGTGCCGCCTGCGGCGAAGATGGTCGGCACGGCGGCCTGAACGTAGATGCCCATGCCCTCCTGGTCGTTCACCTTCTCGGTGAAAATGGCGTATCCCTTCGGCATGAGACCCCCTTTGTCATGTCGACGGCCTGAATTCCAGATTCGACCACTATTGCAGCCGGAAAGCGTCGCGTGAAGACGATCTGTCAACGATCCTGGGCTCTACCCGGCTGAACTGATCTCGGGCAGCCACCACTTAGCAGTCCAGCTCTATGAGCGTGCCGGTCCATGCTTCGATCGCTGGGATCAGCTCGAAGTCATCCCTGCACCAGTCGCCGGCTGGCAGCGATGTGCCCCACGGGTCGGAGCTGGGCTTGCCTTCGGTATGCGAGGCCACCAGCGAGTCAGGGCCCGGCGTTCCGGCGTAGATCAGCACCGACCAGCGGTCATGGACGATGGTCAGCTCGATGGTCAGGTCGGTAGTCATCGGCGGGCGTCCTGTCTGCGGCAGCGGTGTAGTTGTCTGACGTTCCGGCCGGAACGCTGGTTGACGCCAGCTACCCCAGCGTCCCGGTATCAGTCGTGATTCGCGGCTGCAGGCGATGCCCGACCCGGAAGCCGCCGTGCAGTAGAAGTGAATGTGCCCGGCCTCCGCCGGGCGTGATTAGCTGGCGCAGTTCGGCCGCTGTGGCCGCCGGGTCGTCACTGATCGCAGTGCTTTCGCCTGCGGCGGCGTTCCTTCACGACCGTGTGACCGCGCGCAGTCCTGGGATCTGGCCGCGCGATGACGCCCCTCTGTCTTCTCACCTGGTCAATCAGCTAGAGCTACGCAACGGACCCCGTGCACGGTGTCAACGGCCGATCAGCCGACCGGATCGCTGCTGGTGACAGAGAGTGGCTCCGACTGACCACCCGGAGCGGAGGGCCAGCGCGCGCTGGTGGTCCGGTCGGGCCGGGCGTACGCTCGGAGCCAGGACGATCGCGCTCGCTGTGCTCCCGTGTCCGCGAGTTTGCGAGTCCGGCTGCTCTGGACCTCGGCGCCCTGTGCGCAAATTGGCCGAGGTGACAAGTGGCACCAGCTATCGTCCGCCGGGCGGGTAGCGACATTACCGGCCGGTGCCGGGAGCGCGCGTACAACTGCCGCAGGATGCTGTCGTGACCGGCCGGTCGCGACGGTGGCGACTCCTCAGGGTGATCGGCTGGGCTGCTGTTGTAGTCGTGGTCCTGGTGGCGGCTGGATCGGTGGCTGCGTATGCGAAGTACCGGTCGGTGGTGAACAGCATCAGCCGCGTCCCGGTGCCAGTGAAGGACCTGGGTAAGCGGCCGCCGACGTACAACAGTGCGCTGAACATCCTGGTGTACGGCTCGGACAGGAGAGCCAACCTCACCTTTCGTCAGCAGGTCCTGCTCCATGTCGGGCGCAACGACGGGGAGGACAACACTGACTCGATCATGATCGTGCACATCGCGCCGGGCCGCCGGGGAGCGACCGTGCTGTCGATCCCGCGCGATACGCAGGTGCCCTACTATGCCTGCCGTCCAGGGGGAGCGGCAGGGCAAAAATGGCCCGGCCAGCAGTCGGACCCGGGCGCGCTCGAGCGGATCGACGCAGTCCTGGCGGCCGGGGGGCCATCGTGCCTCTGGAAAACGGTTGAGCAGCAGACCGGGATCCACATCGACCATTTCATTGGCCTAGGGCTCAGCGGCTTCGTCAACGTCATCGATGACCTTGGCGGCGTCAACGTCTGCGTCCCGTTCACCGTGAAAGACCCGGTGCCCGGGCTGCGACTGCACGCCGGAGAACACCATATCGGCGGCGTCCAGGCACTGGCTTTCTGGCGCACCCGCGAGGGCATAGGCACCGGGTCGGACCTGGAACGCATCCAGCGGGACCAGTACCTGCTGGCCCAGGTGCTGCACGGAATCCTGCGCAGCGGCCTCCTATCCAGCCCATCCAAGATGCTGGCGGTAGCCAGCGACGCGGCCAGGGCCATGACTACCGACACCGGGCTCACCTCATCCGGCCTGCTGCAGATTGCCGAGAGCCTCCGCGGCCTGTCCAGCCAGAACGTACAGTTCGTCACCGCACCGAACGCCTCCTACCCTCTGGACCGAGACGAGGTCGAGTTCCAGCAGCCTCAGGCCGACGCGCTGTTCTCGGCAATCGCGCACGACTCCCAGCTGCCTTCGGTGTCCGGCGGCATCACGTCCGCGACTACGTCTGGTTCCGCTGGATTGCCGGACGCCAGCCCATCGCGCGTCGGCGTCCAGGTTCTCAACGGCTCAGGCGTCCCTGGCATGGCAGCGCAGGTGTCAGCGGCGCTGACAAGCCGGGGCTTCGTCATCGACGGCACGGGCGATGCCGCCGCGTTCAGCTACACCAGGTCCGTCATCGAGTACGCCTCATCAGCTGCCCTGCCTGCGGTCCGCACTCTGAAGGCACAACTCACCTCGGTGACCATCCGACAAGATTCCAGCCTCACCCCCGGCACCATCGACCTCATCGTAGGCTCCAGCTTCCGCGGACTCGTCCCGCAGACGTCGCGCGGCGACGCATCCGGCGAGTCGCTGACCAAGCTGGCGCAATACGACAGAGGCATCACCGGGAATGCATCCTGCAGAAGTGACGCCAAAGCCTTCGCCGGGCCTCTCAGCCCCGGCGGATAGACGGCAGGCCACGCTCCGCGTTCCAGCCGGAGCAGGGCGGAAGCGCCGTCGGACGACGACGCTCGTGCGGGGACCTCGCCTGGCTCAGGCACCTCGCTCCCTGCGAACTCTGGCGCGAACCGATGTTCGGGACATGACTAGCTGGCTCCCCTAAGAACGAGGCGCCGGCTGCGGCTCGCAAGGACTACCCAAAACCTGGCCCAGAGCTCGCCCTCCGCCTCGCCTCGCGGCTTAGGCTCCACCGTCGGCGGTGGCGAACGTCCAGCCGTCTGATGGCGGCGATCTGGCCTGCAAGGCGACGAAGTACGGGAACGAGGCTCCGAGCAGGCGCGCACGCCCCAGGGGTCGCCGTGCGGACGGCGCAGCGTTCCATTGCTACCGCTCAGGACCGCTGCTGGCTGGCTCCTACAGCACACCTAACGAGGGGCGCATCCGCGCGCCGTCAGAATCGCCGCTCGGGCACGCGGCAGCCCCCGCCCCGGATCTGCGACAAGAGGGCGGCGTCATAATGGGCCTGGAGCTGAAAATCCGCCTGCCTGCCAGTTATACGATTGCAGCCGCTCGCGCTGCAGTAAAAGACAACTTAGCGGTCGGCTCATTTTAGGTTTGTCTGCCACTGTCTTCTTTCCAGGGACGATCAAGATCGCTGTCCGAGCTATCCACTCGCTCGCCGCGCCTGGCTCTTGCATGAGATTGGCCATAGCGGGCATCTTTAACTCCGGCCCGCCTGACCCCACAACCTGCAAGATGGCCATAGCAGTAGCAGAGGCGTTCTCGACTGGTATAGTCCGTAACCGCTGCGGCCCATTCATCTATCATCAACCAGGTCTACCGCGACAATATTAATCTGTCAGCCACCTTTTGGATCATTGAACACGCTTCCGCATAACATCGCCTCTTAGTTCGGCGTTTCAGTCCTCTTGGGAGATGTGGCTATGGACGCCGACCCCCCGCAGCCTGCCGGCCGGCAGAGCCGCGACAGGCGGCCAGCCAGGCGAGCGCTGTGGTGTGCAGGGGCCGGCATCGCCGCCGTCCTGGCAGTCGCGATCGCAGCCGCACTTGGCGATATCACCGTTAAGCAGACGATCATCCTGGGCCTGCCAGCCGTCGTTCTGACGCTCGGCGGACTGACGGTGGCACTGGCACGCGAACCGCAGATAGCGGAGCGGAAGGGCTTCCGAGCCGGATTCATAGCCAGCTCGCTGCGTGAGCGGTGGCGATCCCTCGCCAGACGCCGGCCCAGGCGCCGACCCTAGCTTTCCGCCGGCCGCCGGGCGCGCCTTCGCCGGCCAGGACCCAAAATGACGCTGTTTCAATAGCTGAAGTCGCGGAGCATAAGCGCCAGAAGTCCCGCTAGAGCCGTTTTATGGATGCCAATTATATTGAATGCCCATTCGATGTCGATGTACTTCTTGACTTCGTAACATGCACCGGTATAGTGCGCATTGATCACGTCTGGCCCTCGCGTGTGGGAAGCCGGTTTCCTGATGAGCCTGCATTCTCCCGAAGGCCGCGGGGGGAGAGGCACATGGACGGTGAGTCGCACCGGCAGCAGCTGCGCTCGACCCCGGGCGCTGGGCCCAGATCCCGGCTTGCGGCGTGCACCGCCGTGGGCATAGGCATTGCCCTCAGCGCGGTAACCGTGGCTCTAGCCGCACTGAACGCAATCAGCGCTCGGCAAGCGCTCGCCATGGCCTTTGCGGCTGTGCTGATCACACTAGGCGGCACAGTCGGCCGGATTGTGCCTGACGCCTCGATCGCGTGGCGACGAGGGTTCCGTCGCGGCTGCGAAGCGGCCGCCGCCCTGACCAGCCAGGCTGACCTCATACGAGCCGACGACGCGGCGAACCAGGTGCCAGAGGCCGGGCTGGCAAAAGTAGTGACTTTCCCAGGCCCGGGGCGGACGGTTGCCAGAACAGCTGCAATTAACACTCGCCAGCAGCCGCCCGGCATCCACAGCGAAGCGCTCGATGCCATCTGCGCCGACGAGCGCTGCGGGTCAGCAGCACAGAAAGCACTGATGCGCCGGACACGGCCCTTTCTCGGCACTACAAGCATTGGGCATCGAGCTGATAAGTTGAATCTCCCTTAAATGAGTACATAAAAGTACTGGCCGAAATGACTGCCTCGTCCTTGCAGGCCGTACGCTGCTTCCTGCAACATGCGCGGATGCGTAAATCAGAACAGCGCGCCCGGCAGTTGCGGGCACCGGGTCGCGATAAGAGGAATCGCCCACGGCGAAGCGCCGCACCGCCCCGGCCCGGCTACGCCAAACGGGGCCGGCCGCAGACCTGCGGCGGGCCACGCCTGACCAGGGAAATCGACGGTCGCCCTCGCTTGGCGTCAGCCTGTCAGCTCCCGTAAGTGTCGCTGGCTGACCGCGTGTCCTGCGGGTCAGTCACACCCTCATCTGTAACCGGCCACGAGACACGGTGGGTGCTCACGGACGACTCGACGGGCGCCCGGACTGCCCGGCTCACGGCGGTTAAGCGGACCGGACGCGAGAATCCGGGCATGCCCGCGGGCCGCGACGACGACCGGCTCCTTGTCGTGACGGAGGGTGGGGTCACTGCCGAGATAGCAGGGCGGCCGGCGGCCGTGCCTGCCGAGGCGGTGATGGTCATCCCGGCTCGAGTTTCCGCCCGTGAGAGCCTGGGATTCCGGGGAAGTGGGTGTCCCCTCCCCGGCCGCTATCTGCGGCTGACGAGGCAGCCCGAAAACGAAGTTTACGTGCCAGGTGCTCCCGTCTGGAGCCTCACTGGTCTCGGGGACGCACAAATGACATCACTAGCTGAGCGCGCGAGCGACATAGCGCAAGACGTGGGACGCGGTGCCGAGAGCCGGACAATGACCATCAGGGATTCCTTGTCCGCCGACTTCAGGAGGCAGGCATCGGTCATGTGTTCGGTGTTCCCGGCGCGGTCGGCGGGTGTGCCGTCCCAGCCACTGCCGGCCCCGGATCGCCCTATTTTATGAACTGCGCGCTGCCGAGGGCATAGGTCTGGTTTCGCCGAGGTCGCGGTAGATACTCGGCCAAGAGCTGCGCTGACCTGCAGCTCCCACCGGCCCTGCGGATGCTCACGGTCACGATGGGACGTGGCTGTCCACTCCCTGGATGTGCCTTGCGATCCGCTCGGCCTCGTGCTGTTGGCATACGTACTCGACACCCAAGCCTGACGCCGTAGATCCGCTCAGCGGCACGGACCGCAGCGAGCTTCCCCGCGTAGGCCAGCGCATGCCGGATCCGATGCCTGCGGATCCCGCTGTTACTGGCGAATGGCGTTCTGCCTGACGGCCCGTCAGATTTAATGCCTGTCCCGCGTCCGTGTTCAGCTGGCGATGCCGACCGAGCCTCGCCCAGACGAGGCCTTCTCGCTTGCCTGCTCCGGCTGGTGTTCCGCTACCAGCCGGGCTAGCTGCACGCGCGAGCAGACATCAAGCTTCCAGAAGATATGACGCAGGTGAAACGCCACCGTGTGGCTGCTGAGGAACACGCGTCCCGCTACCTGGCGGTTGCTGAGCCCCTGTGCTACCAGATCGGCAATTCGCCGCTCGGTATCTGTCAGGCTCGCCCAGCCGAAAGCCGGCCGGTCAGCTCGCTTCCAGTGGTGCACCGTTACCCCGCAGGCGCGTAGCTGAGAGCGAACGCGCGCCATGTCCTCGGCGCAGCCCGCTTGTTCGTACTGGTCGTAGGCCTCCCGCAGCCTGGCCGCCGCGCAGCCATGATCGCCATGCGCGGACAAGGCCTGGCCGGCATCCTCGGTCGCGCAGGCCCGAGCCACTGGCGAGGAGTACTTGCTGGCCGCGCACTCCAGCGTTACCGAATCCCGGTCGATGAGACCGCGGGCGTGCTTTGCCGCTGCCGTCATGTCGGAGTTATCTTGCTTTTCGTCGGCCAGGTCCTGGGTCGCCTGGGCGAGTCTGACGGCTCGGGTATGGTCGCCGCCTGCAAGCGCACCGCGGACAAGCAGCACAGCGGCGTCCGAACGGATCGGGCTGACGCCGTCGAAGACAGCACGCCTAAGGTGTTCCTCCAGGTCACGGATGTAGGTCTGAGTGCCCCCGTCTGGCCCCATCGCGGTCACCTCGCTGGGTAGTGAGCGCCGCTCAGGCACTCGCCCTCAGGATCCGCGACAAGCCCACGGAATGCATCGTCCTCCCAGGGCCAGATCGTTGTCCTGACAGGACCGGGCAGATAAGGACCCTCGGAGCGCTTGCAGGGTTCGGAAGGCGCGGGTGGCGACCTGGAGGTTGAACTGAGTATCGGGGACGCCGATATCGTGCCCGGAAATCGCACGGATCCGCTTGAGCCGGTACTTAAGCGTGCTCCGATGTATGGTCAGTGCGGCTGCCGCCACGTCATAGCTGCCGCCGCAATACAGGAACTCGCTCAGTGTCGCTACGAGATGGGCGCCGTGGTCGGAGTCATAGGTCATGAGAGCGCCGAGCCACTCGTTGACGAATGCCTCCATCGCCGAGGTGTCCGCCTCAGTAGCCAGCACCTGGAAGACGCCAAGATCGTCGAAGACGGTTACCTGCTCGCTCCGGCCAGCCGCCCTCTGGATCCGCAGCGCTAGCTGACCCTCACGGTGCGACCGGGGGAAGTCGGCGACTTGTCGGCATAGGCCGCCTACCCCGATCGAGCACCGCACGCCTTTGGACTCGGCCTCCACGGCGGCGTGCAAGCGCTCCCACGGAGCTTCACTATCCGCGAGCACGATCACATCACCGCGTCTTAGCGCGATTAGCGATCCGATACCAAGTCGCTGGGCGGCCCTGCGGACCGCGTGAAAGAAGACCTCATCCTGATCGCCCGGGCCGGCCAGGCGCTCAAGGGCAACAACTCGGTGCGGCCGGGCGAGATCGTAGCCGAGCGCCTGCGCCCGGCTCAGGCAGGTGAGCTCATCCGCGCCGTTCACCAGGTCAAGGGCCAGATGAGCGCGCGCGCCTCCCAGGGATGCGTCCAAGCTCTGCTGCCGGGCGACCTCCATCACGAGCACGAGTGTGGCCTGCTGCATGGCCAGGCGCTCAGCTGCCCCGGCCGTGCGGTCAGGATCGGCAAGTACAACGGCGCCCACCGGCGCTCCCGCCAGCTGTGCTACCGAGATCAGCCAGTCGTCCTCTCTGACCGGTTCCGGATCCTCCACTGCTCGCTCGGCCGGACGCGCACGATGCCCGCCGGTGTGTTTGCAAGGCGGATCGGGGCGCCCTGGGCCTGCCCATGCGATCAGATTGCCGAACGTATCCTCGATACCAGCAGGATGATCCGTCAGCTCGCAGAGCGCTGTGGCGATCCCCTCCAGCCCCTCACCCCGCGAGGTCACCTGCCTGAGCCGGTCGCGAATCTCCAGGGTGCGCTGAAGCGCCAGATTATTGGCGCGCAGTCGCGCGGCCTCTGCCTGCTCACGCGCGTGCAGGTCCGCGTTGCCCAGCGCGAGGCCGGTCAGCTGGCCTAGCACGAACAGCCGGACCTGGTCGGCCTCCGTTGGCATATTCTGAGCGCCGGCTACCAGGGCTCCTGCCTGACCGTCCACCGTCGGAATCGGGTAGGCCCACGCCCAGCCGATACCAGGCACGCCAACGAGCCCGCCGCCAGGAGCTGCCGCCGCAGTCAGCGCGTCGGCCGCCCCTAGTCCGCGCCCATGGCCGCCGATGTCCTGCCACGACGACTGAATGACCATCCCGATGACGCGGCAGGGCGTGATCGATTCGGCAGTCCTCGCCACACGCTGCAGGAGGTCGGCGGTCTCGCCTTCCTGGCCGTCGTAAAGGGCCTGCACCAGCCTGCTGAGCTGAGAAGACGCCCGAACACGTCCGCACCCGCCATCGTGTGCCATGGCTATGTGGCCGACGATGCATGCACAGAGTAACGCCCCGTCATCGCGCTCTCCCCCGTTGCGCCAGTGAGCGGGCTGTAGGTGCCAACTGCCCCGAAGGAGCACAAAACCGCAGGTCACATCTCTTCAGGGTCCGCACCCGCAAGCGTGGTGATTTTAACACCTGACCCATGCGGCATCACCGTACGGTCTGACGAAGTACGCCGATCCTCGCGAGAAGGGCTGCCGTCAACGCCACGCCGGGGATGCCGGCTTGTGATGGCCGGCCGGACCCGACCGGCCCGGAACGACGCACGCCGGACCAGCCGCATCTCCGACATAGAGGACATGGCCCGAGACACCTTCTTCGTCATCGGCTAGCCGGAGCGGACAATGTCTGGCCGGAACTGATCAAACTGGAGCAGGACTATCTCGTCTCTCTGGGACATTGCCATCATCCGAAAACTCCAGGGTCAAGCTGCACGTGACGACGCCGGGCGCCGCCGTCGCGGGCGGGCACGCTGAGCGGGGGGTGTTCTGGCGCACGCTCACCGGCCTGTTCCTGCTCCCGCTGGCTCCGAGCGAGGGTGCCGCACGCGGCCTCATAGGCGTGGCCCTCGGAGCTGCGGAGACCTCGGGATAAGTGATGGATTCAAGCAGCGAGTGCAGCGCCTGGTGCAGAAGCTCATGACGGCTCTGCTTGGCGACAATGTGGCCGCGGGAACCGGGATCGCAGCCCGCAGCCCGCTGGTGCGTACGCGTGAGTAGCGGCCTGTCAGCGTCCCGCGCCTAGCCGTCGGCGCCCCTGCTGCCAGGCCGATCTCCACGGCCCACTGGTGCGCTTCCGCAGCGGCGCATGCTCCTCACCGGGGCCGGCTGCCTCAAGCTCAGCGCGCAGCCGGTCGAGGTGGCTGACCAGCTCACCGCGCAGCGGCCAGCCAACCGGCCGCGCTGCGGGATCCGCGCCCAGCAGCTCACTGAGTGCGGCTTGCTCAGCGCGCGCTTTCGCCAGGTGATCACGCATCTCGGGCGCCACCAGATTGTGGATCGCCGGGCTGTGCGCCTTGGCGAGCTTGCCATAGGCGCGAACTGCACCGGCCAGTTCATCCAGGACTGCAGCCAGCCGGTCTCGGATGTCCTGATCGCGGACCGGGCTGTCGTCCTCGGCAAGGCCCGCGCTGTCCGCAAGTGAGCGCGCTATCCCCCGGACAGTGATCGCGGCGTGCTCAAGCGTCTCCAGCACGCGCCGCAGATTGAACTCCGTCCGCGGCAGCATTACCCGGCGCGGGTTTAGCTTGATGCTCTCCTCAGTCCGCCTCAGCGCCTCGTCCACGCGCCTGATCTCCCTCGCCAGATCACGCGATTCAGCCAGCCAGTCGGCTGACGGCTCGCGCACCGACCCGGCCAGCAGGCCTGCGGCCATCTTGTTTAGGAGCGCTGCCATACGCTCGCAGAGTTCGCTCATGGCCTCCTCGGCTGGCTGCACTGTCGGCCGGGCAAAAACCAGCCCGGTCAGCAGGCCCGCCGCCGCGCCCAGCAACGTCTCTATGATCCGGCTCTCCGCGGCCGTCCCAGTTCCCACCGAGAGGATCAGCATCGCGCTGATCGGAACCTCGAGGATGTGGTCACCGAGCCGCAGCGCATAGCCCAGGCTCAGTCCTGCGACGATCGTGATCCCTAGGCTCCACCAGGTGAATCCGATCAGGGCCGAGAAGGCCACCGCGAGCAGGACGCCGGCCAGCACACTGGCCACCCGGCGCACCGCACTGCGGACCGTCTGATACAGCGTCACCTGAGCAACGAGCAGCGCAGTTAGCGGCGCCAGAACCGGCCGTGAGGTCACCGGGAGCAGCAGCGCGAGTAGGTAGGCCACAATGGCCGTGATGGCGAGCCGGGCTATCGTCGCCGCCGTCGGCCGCGCTCGATAACGGACAACGGTCAACGTCTCCGGCGCGCGCTGGGCCACGGTGCGAGCGGTCGCACCGAGCCGACTCACCTGACGACCGCTGAAGCGCGGGAGCGTCATATGCGGCCCGCCAGAATGCCACCGCTAACTGCACCGCGGCTATGGCACACGAGCGGCAATCGGGGCTCAGCTGCGGTTTGCCTTCGTGCCGACATGGTTCTCCCTGCTGCGTCGCTGCCGGCGATCGCGTGCCGAGCCACCATAGACAGCGTCGCGGCCGGTCAGCCGCGGCGTATCCCCAGATCAGCTAGGTCCGTGGGAGTGGCGATCACCTGCCGAGCGGACCGGCGCCCCGCATCCGCTGAACTAGCCAGGTTGACGATGTGCAGATGGCTCGAGCTAGACGAGCATTACTAAATATTTACCCCAGTCGCAGGAGCACCCGTGACCACAGTCAGTGACCCGCACCTGATCCTGGTGCGCCCTGTTACGCCCCGCACGCCGGAGGGGTGCGAGGAGTGCCTGAGGCGGGGAACGCCCTGGGTCCACTTGCGACTGTGCATGACGTGCGGGCACGTCGGCTGCTGCGACTCATCTCCGATGCGCCACGCCAGAGGCCATGCGTACGCCATCGGGCACCCGATCGTGAAGTCGTTCGAGCCGGGTGAGGACTGGCGCTGGTGCTACGTCGACGAGTCTTACGTGTGACGCCATGAGCGATCACCAGGGCAGCCCGGGGAACGTCGGCGCTCCTGCAGGTGCGGGCAAGTATGGTCAGATTCCAGCCGAGACACCGGACAGCTACGGCGCTTACCCGCGGCTGGCGGCGGACCAGATCACCCGCCTGACCGCACTTGGCCAGCAGCGCATCGTGCTGGCGTACGAGCACCTTTCATACTGGTGACCGCAACTGCGCTTTTTGCGTGGTTCTCAGCGGAAGAGTGACGGTCGTCGAGGCCGACAGCGTGGTCGGCAACGAGGTCATCAGCGTGCCCGCCCCGGCCGGTTCGTTGGCGAGCTGGGCTTGCTGACTGGCGAGGCTGCGTATTACGGTGCCGTGGCGCCCACCGAGGCGGCGGCACTGGCCATAGCGGTTGACGCCGCGATCACTGTCCGCGGCATTGCGCGCTCACTTGCGGACAGCGCCCGCCTTAGCGAGGACGACAGCCCCGTCCGCGATCAGGACATCCGAGACCGGCTGGCTGAGGTACTGGAAACTGGCCGGGGCAGTCAGCCACCTCAACCGGCTGCGTTCCGAGCTCGAGGCAGCCGGGCCCCGCTCAGGAGCACCGGCCCCACAGCAGGATCGCAGCCAGGCCGACCGTGGCGTCGGCCTGGCAGCACCGACGGCGACGGCTAGGCGCGGGACGTTGACACGACTCTGCTCACGCACCCGGGCCAGCGGACTGCGGGCTGTGCTCCCAGTTCCCCGCGGCCACATCGTCACTATGCAGAGCCTTCATGAGCTGGAGTCTCGGCGGATGATGGCAGCGTCCTCGAGGTCGACGAGGTAGTCCTGCTGCAGTTTGACCAGTTCTTGCCAGACGTGGTCGGCTGTCTTCTCGTCCGGTTAGCCGATGACGATGAGTGGCCTTCTCGGCGTGAGCTGACACTATGGGGCGGTTCTGTGCCCCTTCAGAGCAGTTGCAAGTCCGCAGGCCGCTCAGTGGCGCAACCGGGGAGACCGCGATGGTGAGGCGTTACTCGGTGTACGCGTCGTCGGCCATATAACCATGCCCGCGCCTTCCGAACCCTGCAAGCGCTCCGAGGGTCCTTATCTGCCCGGTCCTGTCAGGACAACGATCTGGCCCTGGGAGGACGATGCATTCCGTGGGCTTGTCGCGGATCCTGAGGGCGAGTGCCTGAGCGGCGCTCACTACCCAGCGAGGTGACCGCGATGGGGCCAGACGGGGGCACTCAGACCTACATCCGTGACCTGGAGGAACACCTTAGGCGTGCTGTCTTCGACGGCGTCAGCCCGATCCGTTCGGACGCCGCTGTGCTGCTTGTCCGCGGTGCGCTTGCAGGCGGCGACCATACCCGAGCCGTCAGACTCGCCCAGGCGACCCAGGACCTGGCCGACGAAAAGCAAGATAACTCCGACATGACGGCAGCGGCAAAGCACGCCCGCGGTCTCATCGACCGGGATTCGGTAACGCTGGAGTGCGCGGCCAGCAAGTACTCCTCGCCAGTGGCTCGGGCCTGCGCGACCGAGGATGCCGGCCAGGCCTTGTCCGCGCATGGCGATCATGGCTGCGCGGCGGCCAGGCTGCGGGAGGCCTACGACCAGTACGAACAAGCGGGCTGCGCCGAGGACATGGCGCGCGTTCGCTCTCAGCTACGCGCCTGCGGGGTAACGGTGCACCACTGGAAGCGAGCTGACCGGCCGGCTTTCGGCTGGGCGAGCCTGACAGATACCGAGCGGCGAATTGCCGATCTGGTAGCACAGGGGCTCAGCAACCGCCAGGTAGCGGGACGCGTGTTCCTCAGCAGCCACACGGTGGCGTTTCACCTGCGTCATATCTTCTGGAAGCTTGATGTCTGCTCGCGCGTGCAGCTAGCCCGGCTGGTAGCGGAACACCAGCCGGAGCAGGCAAGCGAGAAGGCCTCGTCTGGGCGAGGCTCGGTCGGCATCGCCAGCTGAACACGGACGCGGGACAGGCATTAAATCTGACGGGCCGTCAGGCAGAACGCCATTCGCCAGTAACAGCGGGATCCGCAGGCATCGGATTCTCCCGGCGCGAGTCTGGCCCGGACTAGCCGGGTTGAGGATGTGAGTGCCGGGATGGTCGCGCCAGTGTACTAATAGCGGCTGCTACTAGGTAGGAGGCTGAGTATGACAATGCTCCCCGCCCGTCGCAGAGGACGGACATTTGCAATCGCCGATCCGTCCAGCGAGCTCGAGGCTATCTATGAGCGTATGGGCCAGCTGGTCAACGCGGCGTTTACCGACCTGGGCCTCAACCAGATGACGGAAATGCCGTGGTCGCCGCCGGCCGACCTGACCGAGACTGACGATGCCTACCTGGTGCACGTCGAAGTGCCGGGCATGCGCAAGGACCAGCTGAACGTGGAGGTCAGCGATCGAGAGCTGGTCATTACCGGCGAGATCCCCGAGGAGTCTGGCGGCCGGAGGCACCGCAGCTCTCGCCGGACCGGGCGATTCGAGTATCGCGCCCTACTGCCTGGTGACATCAAGACCGACCAGGTCAAGGCTGAGCTAGGTGACGGAGTCCTGACGGTAACGGCACCGAAGTCGGAGGCGGCCAAGCCGAGCCATGTCGAGGTAACAGGCTAATGCACAGCCGGTTATCACGGCCTGATCAGGATATGGATGGCAGTCGGCAGCGAACTTGGAACCACGAACTCTGTGATCGCCGCTGCCCAGGCGGGAAGGCCGACCGTCACACCAAACACCGGTGGATTGCGCAAGCACCGTTCGGCGGGGCTTTCACCGCCACGTGAGCGCCTGGTCAGCCACCAGGCCGGGCAGGCCCTGAACCCAACGGCACCATTGACCGCCTAACAGTTCACGGTGAACGTGGATGACTCTCCGGTGCTGCAGCGGTGGTCCGGTGTGCAGTCGATCCCGACCATGCTGCTCCTCCGTCATGGCCGCGCCGCGATGCCAGCGGCGCGGCGCTGAGGCCCGGAAGACCTCGGTCGTGTCTGTTGGTCATGCGGGGGATGTACCGGATATTCGGCTAGACCAGCCTGATCAGTATGGCGCATAACGGCGGCGATGGCGCAGATGCACTGGTGATCTTCGGCATCACCGGGGATCTCGCCACGAAGATGACTTTCCGGGCGCTCTACAGACTTGAGGAGCGCAAGCGGCTCACCTGCCCGGTCATCGGGGCGGCCAGCGACGAGATTACAGCCGAGGAGCTCGCGAAGCGTGCCCGCGCGGCAATCCGGAGTGCCGGCGAAGGATTCGACGACGCGGTATTCGGCCGTCTGGCCAGCCGGATGTCGTACATCAGCGGCGACGCCACGGACGCAGCACTGTACCGGAAGCTCGCCGCGGCGATCGGGCCGGCGCAGACGCCGTTGTACTACCTCGAAGTCCCGCCGGCACTGTTCGGGACCATCGTCGAGCGACTGGCGGCGGCGAGACTGCTGCGTGACGGCCGAGTCGCCGTCGAAAAGCCATTCGGCTCAGACCTGCACTCGGCACGAGAGCTGAACAGGCGGCTGCACCGGACGCTGCGAGAGGATCAGATCCTGCGCGTCGACCACTTCCTCGGCAAGGAACCAGTCATCGGCATGGAGTACCTGCGCTTTGCCAATTTCGCGCTCGCCGAGCTATGGGATCGCAAGAGCGTCTCGTGCATGCAGATCACGATGGCCGAGGATTTCGGCGTTGAAGGCCGCGGCAAGTTCTACGACGCGGTCGGAGCGCTTCGGGACGTCGTGCAGAACCACCTGCTCCAGGTGCTTGCGCTCATTGCCATGGACCCGCCGGCCGGCCGCAGCGCGGACGACTTGCAGGACAAAAAGGCGGAGGTGTTCCGCGCGATGCCAGCCGCGGACCCGCGGCATTACGTTCGGGGCCAGTACGAGGGCTATGCCGAGACCCCGGGCGTCGCACCGGAATCTGCTACCGAGACATTCGTCGCATTGCGACTTGAGATCGACAACTGGCGATGGGCGGAGGTGCCCGTGTTCCTGCGGGCCGGTAAGGCCATGCCGCACCGCGCTACAGAAGTACGACTGCTGCTTCGCCGCACCCCGCCGCTGGCGTTCCTGCCCACGTCGGGTCGGGCGGATTCCAATCAGATCGTCTTGCGGATCGATCCTTCGCCCGGCATGCGGCTCCACCTCGCGGCCCTTGCCGGCGAGTCATGGCGCACGGTTCACCTGGACTCGTCATTCGTCCGCGACCTAGGCGAGCCGATGGAGCCCTACGAACGCCTGCTGCACGCGGCGATCACCGGCGATCACCAGCTCTTTGCCCGGCAGGACAGCGTTGAGGAGACCTGGCGCATAGTCCAGCCGCTGCTCGACGATCCGCCGGAAGTCCGCCCCTACCAGCGCCTGTCCTGGGGACCGGCGGCGGCAGATTCCCTCGTTCGCGGCCATCCGCACTGGCAGGAGCCGTGGCTAGCCCACGACTGAGAGCCGCGCTGACGAGCCTTCGTGGTCACGCATAACCCGCCGGCGCCCAGCCGGCCCGCCGTCAGGACCAGCCCGCGCCGGTGGCGCGGAATATCGGCTTCGTCGGATGTGGCCTCGACAGTCATGAGTCGTAGCGGCCGTCGACATCATCGCCTGCGTCCGAGCTCGGCACGATCATGACGGGGCACCGGGCCCTGAGAAGGACGTAGTGACTGACCGTTCCGGGCACTGTGGGCTTTCCTGGTCGAGCAGCGAGCACAACGAGCTGGGCATGTGTCTCGCGGGCGGCCTCGACGATTACCCGTCCGGCAATTCCTTCCGATATACGCAGATCAGCCTGCGCCGCCTGATCACCTAGTTCATCATCAACGGTGGCCCGAAGGGCTGCCTCGGCATTGGCCCGCTCCTCCCGTGCGCTGTGCTTAGCCGCAGCCGGATAACCGCCGACGGGAGCGAGCGGAGGCTCAAAGGCTGTCACAGCGACGAGGGGCGTTTGCCGCCACCTAGCCTCATGAGCGGCTAGCCGAAGAGCGGCTTTCGAACGCGCGGAGTTATCGACCCCTACGACAACTGTCAAGTTGATCCCTCCCCGCCGATGGTTCTAGGCCTCAGCTTCGGGCTAGCGCACCCGTGGACACCTGTAGGCGGGCTGGCTCGCCCCCAGCTTGGGTAGGCTCGCCAGTGCTCGGATCGTCGTCCGGCCGGGCGTCTGGCTAGCTCGTCCTGCGACTGAGTCGCGAGCGATTTGCTGTAGCCGTTCGTTCCGGCTCTTACCCAATCTGCACGCAGTCGCCGGCGACGACATCCCCCGGATGGTCAGCCTTGAGGCTGATGCACGTACTGGCTGGCTTCCCTCAGGCGGAACGGTCACCTTCGCGGGCGTCTTATGCCGGGGTCGTCTGGTTGAACCTGGCGCCTGCGCTAGCCGCCCTTATCGTCGCGGCTCATCCTGCCGGCGACGTAAGCCTCACAGCCTCACAGCAGCCGGATCGGCGGCGGAGCGGTGCCTGACCGACGTTTCGTATTGTTGTCCAGCGCTCGGACACCTGTTGGACAGCACGGTGTGCGCCTGCTGATCCGGGCAGACTAACCATTCTGACGGTGTGCTTCGTGGTCCGACCGATGATCGTAGGTGCTTAGGCCAGGAGGGAGGTCCCGGCCATGTCAAGCACTACTCGCACCGCGAGCGGCGCGATCCGCAGCGTCATCCCGGCGAGGGTGGACCGCCTGCGGTGGACACCGTTCCATACCCGGATGGTCGTCGCCCTCGGGGTCGCATGGATACTGGACGGCCTGGAGATCACGATCGCCAGTTCAATCGCGGGCGACCTGACTTCCAAATCGACCCTCGGCTTGTCCTCAACTGCGGTCGGCGCCATCGCGACCGTCTATCTCGGTGGCGAGGTCGTCGGCGCCCTCGGATTTGGTCGGCTATCGGACCGTCTAGGCCGCAAAAGGCTTTTCACGGTGACGCTGGGCGTCTACCTCGTCGGCAGTGCCCTCACTGCGGCTACCGCCGGCCACACGACCGGCTGGGTCGCCTACATGTACCTAACCCGATTTGTCGCCGGGACCGGCATCGGCGGTGAGTACGCGGCCATCAATTCGGCGATCGACGAGCTGATCCCCGCCCGGTACCGAGGCAGAGTGGACATCACGGTCAACGGAACCTACTGGGCAGGGGCGATAATCGGCACTCTCGTGACGTCCCTCCTCCTCAATCAGCTTGCCCCAGGCCTCGGGTGGCGGTTGGGCTTCCTGCTGGGTCCGGTGCTAGCCCTCGTCATCATCTTCGTTAGGAGGAACCTCCCGGAGAGCCCGCGATGGCTGCTCATGCACGGCAGGCCCGCAGAAGCAGAGGAACAGATTCGCCGCATTGAGGCGGAAGCCGAAGCCGCCGGTCAGTCGCTAGCCCCGGTGGACCCCAGCAAGGCGATCGAGGTCAAGCCGACCGAGCAGACCAGTTATCTCGCGCTGGCCTACGTTCTGTTCAGAAGGTACTGGCCCAGGTCGATTCTCGGCGCCACGCTGATGATCACTCAGTCCTTCCTGTACAACGCGATCTTCTTCACCTACACACTCGTGCTGACGAGGTTTTACCATGTGAGTGCCGCCAGCGCGCCCTTGTATCTGATCCTCTTTGCGGTCGGGAACCTGCTCGGCCCGCTTACCATCGGGCGGTTCTTCGATACCATCGGCCGTAAGCCGATGATCGCCGCGACCTACATCGGGTCGGGCGCGATGCTCGCGATTACCGCTGCTCTGTTCGACCAGCACGTGCTCACCGCCACAACCCAGACCATCGCGTGGTGCGTGATCTTCTTCTTCGCCTCTGCTGGTGCCAGCTCCGGGTACCTAACCGTGAGTGAGGTGTTTCCGCTTGAGGTGCGCGCGCAGGCGATCGCCGTGTTCTTCGCCATCGCGCAATGCTTCGGCGCACTAGGGCCAGTCCTATACGGCCATCTCATCGGGAACGGCACCAAGACCACGAACCTTTTCATCGGCTACCTGATCGGCGGGGGCGCGATGGTCCTCGGCGGCATCGTCGAGATCTTCCTAGGCATCGCGGCGGAGGGCAAATCGCTGGAGGACATCGCCAACCCGCTGTCCATGGTCCGTCGGCCGGTCCACTCCGACGCCGGCATGGCCTCGGGCAGCGCAGGCCAAGTCTGGCGCCCGAACCAGACTGACTGGGCGACTGACTGGTCAACCAGGTTAGGCGCGGTATCGGCCGCGCAGCGTCCGGGCCAGCAACGGTGCGCGGGCTCTAGCCAGTTGAGCGATCGCCGCTCGGACATGTGGCTCTCAAGCTGGGCATGCGGCGGCTGATCACGCAGGGGGCCGGCTGGACGCGGTCGCTACTGGCACGGAGGGAAACCAAAGTGGCGCTCGCCCTGCGCCAGCAGTGCGGGCGGCCCATCCTCACATCACCTCGTTGTCGCAGGCCCGCCGCACTAGCAGATCGGAGGTGTGGGCCTGCTTGGATCAAGGAAGCATCAGGTTTTAACGGACCGCGCACGCTGGCCTTGCAGACCAGGAGAGGTCTGCACGTCATCAGCGGTGGCGCGGACCAGGCGGTATTCAGGCTCGCTACCGGTCCCGGCACGGCACGGCTTCCTCGTCAGGCGCTGCCGCCCTGTCTACCAGGTCGTTCGCCCTAGTAGACAGGGACGAACAGGAAGTGGTACGTGACCGTCGCGCCGAACTGCCAGCGGGAAAGCAGCACGTCAACCGTTCCCATCGTTGGAGCACGGCCTGTAAGCCGCCTCCCCCAGGCGGCTAGCACTACCCGATCGCGGGATTTGACTGCCCACTTCGCTCCGTAACGTGGACCTCATGCTGCATGTCCGATTCAACCTGCTCACCTCAGATCCCGCGAGGCTCGGCGAGTCCGTCTCCTTTATCGAGTCCGAGGTAAGGGACAGGGTGCACAGTCGGCCTGGCAATCTCGGCCTCTCGCTGTACACCAACCCGGTCCTCGGGACAGCGGTGGTCCAGTCATTCTGGGTATCAGGAGATGCGTTGCGGGCCAGCGAGCAGATGGTCTCGTCAGGCCGCAGCCAGGCGGCGCGCCTTGCCGGGGGAACAATCGCGGTCGAGCGCTTCCAACTGCCGGTGTTCGAACGGGAGGCGCCGCTGGAGCCAGGCGCTGGGCTGCGGCTCACGCGCATGGACATCGCATCTTTCCAGATCGAGGACGCGGTCGAGGCATACGGCGACATCGTCGCCCCGTGGGTCGCCGAGACAGCGGGACTGTCCAGCACGTTGCTGCTTGTCGATCCCAGCCCGGGGCGGGCAATCGGCGAGAGCGTGTGGCGCGATCAGCAGACGCTGGCCGCGAGCCGCGGTGCGGCCGCCGCCGCGCGGGCCGACTTCGCCGCCTCGACGGATTGCGCGGTACGCGCGGTCGAGGAGTACGGCCTTGTCTTCGACTCCTCCTGGAAACCCAGGAGCTGACATGGCGATACCAGACAGCCAGTACCTCGACGAGCACAGCACGGCAGTGCGCCTCAACGTCGGCCGGCTCTGGACAGGCGGCGTCGCCACGGCGGTTGTGGCAGTGCCCCTGCTCATGCCAGGATCTGTAGTTGTCCGGCGAGGCGACCTGGGCAGCCTTCCCTAGGACGCTGGCGTACTGCCGCCGCATGCTCCTGGTCACCCCCGCCTGGTCACCCTTCGCCGAACTGCCTGCCGTCCGCGTAGTCGCACGTCCCATCGGACCGGAACTGCCGTGCCGCCCGAGTCACCTCCGCGCCGAGCGCACGGAGCTGAGCGGCGACGGCCTGATCGTTCAGCTGGCCGTCCTCGCCGAACGACTGCGACGCCTGTGCCACCGGCTGGACAAGCGGAACGCTCCATGCTCGCAGCGCCCGGGCGATGAAATCCATCGAGTTGACGGCCTGCAGGCCCTGGATCCCGCCGGCGGTCGCCACCAGCCCGACGGGCTTGCCGGACAGGTACGGTGGGTCGCGCTCGGCCAGCAAGATGAGCCAGTCGAGCGCGTTCTTGAACGACCCGCTGATTGAGCCGTGGTACGTCGGAGTGCTCCAGATCATGGCGTCGCAGGCGTACATGGCGTCCGCGAACTGCGTTGCATCCAGCGGGATCGAGTGCTCAGCCGAATACGGCGGAAGGCGGAGGTCGCGAAGCCAGATCAGGGTTGATCGAGCTCCGGACTCAGTGGCTCCGTCCAGGGCAGTCTGCAGGGCCGTGCGGCTGGTCGAAGCCGCGCGTAGCGATCCTCCGATGCCGACAATCTCGATTGAATCCGCCACGATGTACCCCTCATGGTGACCGAGCAGTTCGGGCCATGGTCCGGAATATGCAACGGAATCCGCGCGGGCACTTCACCAAGCCTGATAGTGCCAGCCTGGTAGTCCACGCCGCACTACAAGCTTTGCGGATGCGACGCCCGAACCGGAACGCAAGGTTCGGACGAGAAGAAAGGGAGACTGGGCATGGCGGTACTGCCGACTCGGCGTTTCGGGGAGAGCATGACGGCGCTCGGCCAGTCCAGAAAAGTCGAAGACATCTAGAACCGCATAGGCCAGCCGATGAATCGCGCGCTCGGCGACTTCAGCATGGTCGACCCAACTGACTATGGGCACCCCTTACTGGGCACCATGGCTCCGGCCGGCGCGGCTTGACCGTGGCGGACCGGCCGGTTCCTGCTATCCGACCTGACCGGATTCGTGGCCTGGTGTAGCTTGCGTCGTCTGCCGCCAGCTCGTGCAGGCCGACGTCGACGGCACCGGCCGGCTAGGTAACCGATACCAACACGAAAGAGGTTTCGCGAAGGCCGTGGATCAACCCGATCTCGCCCCGCACCTGCGCCGGGCCGACGACTTCGTGGCCAGGCGGGGCAACCGCCTAGCGGCCGAACTCCAAGCCTTCAGGGTCGGGGATCCGGCAGCGGACACCCGCCTGCGCACCATGATGCGGCTCGCCATTGCCCTGCAGTACGGGATGTACGGGATCATGACCCTCATCGAATCGGCTGAGGGATAAGACGCCGAGAATGAGCTCCAGGCCGGCGAGCGCCTGATCGAGATGTGTGCCGAGATCGTCAAGGACTGCGGCGGCGGCGCCGTCACTCTCAGCCAACGGGCCCTGGGAGCCGCCGAGCGGCTCAGGGAGTGGCTATCCACTTCCTGGTCCGACCTCGCCTCGCCCAGAAGCCAGGCTCAGTGCCACCTACCTGGATCGCCGAGTCGTTCGGACGGGCAACTTCAGGCTGTGGAGCCGAATTCGCTTCGACTGATTTTCGCCACCGCTCGCAGTCGAAGGGCGCCGGGACCTATAGCTGTGCCGGATGCGCTCACGCGCAGGTCTGGTGAACCTTAGGTGATTGCCGTGCGCCAAGATGAGGCATGACAGCCTGGTGGGTGCCCCCGACGCTGCGGGGTTACCGGGCAGCGTGGCTGGCTGCCGATGCGCTGGCGGGCCTGACGCTGGTCGCTGTGGCGATACCGGGGCAGATGGCTACGGCCCGGCTCGCAGGCATGCCGGCCGTGGCCGGGCTTTACGCCTTCATCGCCGGTTCGCTGGTCTACGCCCTGCTCGGCACGAACCGTCGCCTATCGGTCGGAGCGGACTCCACCATCGCGCCGGTACTGGCCACTGGCGTGGCGTCCGTGGCAGCGGCCGGAACCTCGAGCTATGGCAGCGTCATGGCCTTCACTGCCCTGCTTGTCGGCGGCCTGCTGGTCGCTGCCGGCCTGTGCCGCCTCGGCTGGATCTCGGAGCTATTGTCCACTCCGGTGATCACCGGCGTACTGGCCGGGATCGCCGTCGAGATCATTGCACGCCAGATCCCGGTCATTCTCGGCGTCAGCTCCGGGGGATCCACCACGATCGAGCGGATCCGCCAGGTAGCCGACCAGCTCAGCCACGTCAACGGCTGGTCAGTCGGCATCGCCGTCGGCGTCCTGGCGATCATCGCCGCCGCCCGGCGCATCAGCCGCCGGGTCCCGGGGACGCTGCTCGCGCTGATCCTGTCCATCGTGGCAGTCCGCGTCCTCGGCCTGGCATCCGACCATGGCGTAGCGATCCTCGGCGCCGTCCACGGAGGCCTGCCGCACGTCCGCCTGCCCTCAGTCTCCTGGTCGCAGCTTCGCCGCATGCCCGGCCTCGTGCTTACCGTAGCGTTCGTGTGCATCGCGCAGACCGCAGCCACGGTCCGGCGGTCGACTGCCGGTGCCGCTGCGGCGAGTACCGTCAACCGGGACCTGATCGGGATCGGGGTCGGCAGCGTTGCCGCCGGGCTGATCGGGACGTTCCCGGTCGACGCCAGCCCGCCCAACACGGCGATTGTGACGGCGTCCGGGTCCCGCTCGCAGCTCTCCAATACCATCGCCGCGGCCATCGTCCTGGCCGTGGTGCTGGCGCTCACCGGGCCGCTCGCCGATCTGCCGCAGGCGACGCTGGCCGCAATGCTGGTATACATCGCCACCAAGCTCTTCCATGCGGGTGAACTGGCGGCCATTTTCCGCTTCGACCGGATCGAGTTCGCCCTGACGGCCCTCACCCTTCTCGTGGTCGCGGTCGTCGGCATCGAGCAGGGCCTCGCGGTGGCCCTGGTCCTCTCGCTCGCCGACCGCACCTGGCGCGCAGCCCGCCCTCGCGATGCCATCCTCGGGCGGGCGACAGGCACCGACCACTGGATCCCGGCCGACAGCGGCATTCCGGCCCAGCCCGTCGCCGGCATCCTGGTCTACCTGCTCTACGCGCCCTTGTGGTACGGCAACGCCGACTACGTCCGCCAGCGGATCCGTCATCTCGTAAACGACGCCTCCGAGCCCGTGCATGCCGTCGTCCTCGACGCCGCCGGGGTATCCGACATCGACTACACCGGCCTGCTGGCACTGCGGGACCTGGTCACCGAGCTCAGGCAGCGGGGCGTGACCATCGCGATCGCCCGGACCTCGCACCTGGTCCACCACGACCTCAAGCGCGGCGCGATCCTGCAGCAGATCGGACCCGGCCACGTGTTCCCCTCCGTCGACCAGGCCGTCACTGCCCTCCAGCACCATCCCTAGCCGGCCACGGCGACAGACGGAACGACCTGCTCGGCTGCGGCTGTGACTCGGGATGACCATCAATTGGCGGCGAACGCGATCCTCGCGTCATGGTGCAGCTGCTACGGCCTTCGGCCTGCCTGCGGCAACGGCTTCCCACCCAGCGCCTGGGCGACCATCGCCGCTCGCTCCCGCTTGCCGGTCGCATCGAGCAGGACCTGCATGGCCGACAATGGCAGCACAGGGATCTGCCGGCCACTGACGATGATCCGGTCCACCTGGTCCAGGTCAGGCGTGGTGACTACCACGTCGCCCGCTGGGCCTACAGCCTCTAGGCCCTCCAAGATCTCCACCTCGACGTCGTGGACCACGGCCAGGGCCCTGCGGGCGGCACGCACGTCGCCGCGATCCCAGTTGGCCTCGTCGCTGACCACCGCATCGGTCAGTCCGCCTATCAGCGCGGCCGCGGCTACGTGATCGACTAGGAGATCCAGGTCCCTCGGATCGACCGGCAATCCGTGCAGGGCTAGCGAGGCGCTCCCGCCGACAGCCCACCTGCCACGTCGAACAAGGGGCAGCTCGCCGAGCGCCCTACGCCACGCTGGAGCTGATCGGGTCACGCGACCAGCCTCCCACGCGCTGGTCGATCTTCCGGGACAGTCCCTTGCGGTAGCTCCCGGCACCGACCCAGCCGGCGCGACTCGGGAATACCTTGCAGCTCATTGCACGACATCCGCTCGGCACCTGGCGGCGAAGCCAGCGGTCCTGATCGACCCCCCCGCCCCGCCCTGGAGAAAACGTCTGGCCAGCGCAGAAGCGCAGACTGGCCCTTCGGGTTGTCCACCAGGGTGGCCACATTCCGGTGACCAGATCGTGCGCCTCGGCATACCTGATGGCCCGTGCCAGGGAAGCCCAGGCGATCTGCAGGTACCTAGACGACATCGTGTCGCTGAGAGCCTCGGGCCCTCTGCGCACATCGCGGGCCATCCGTTCCCTCGGCGGCTCAGCACCGATGTGCTCCAGGAGCGGCTTCAGCGCTTCCTGGTAGATGGACCTCGTGCCTTCCGACCGGCCCTGCAGGCCACCCTCAAGCCAATCACTCACCGCCTGCTGGACCGTGTACGTGGCCGACATATGGAGCCCACGGTCGAGCTCGTTAGGCGCCGGTTCAGGTCAACGTCAGAGCGTTGTCACGGGGTGGCGATGAGCCGGGGATTAAGGCCGGCAGCCAGCGCCGTGACCTCATCGCGGGTCGGCGGCTTCCCTCGCGCGCCTGCTGCCGTGGCCGAGAGGGTCCCGCCGCAACAGCCAGCCGCGAGGCTTGCATCAGGTCGGCGCCGTCGGCCAGGAGAACGGCCAGCGCCCCGCAGAAGCAGTCCCCGGCGCCGGTGGTGTCGCGGATTGGGGCCGGCGGCGGCGCGATGTGCACCGCGGAGCGGGCCGCCGCCGGGACCACGAGCGCGCCGTTCTCGCCGAGCGTGACAACTAGTCGCGCTCGAGCTTGCGAGCGAGCAGCCCCGCGATCTGCGACGAGCCGAGTCCTTGCGACGCCTCTACCATTTAGCACCCCTCGGGAACGAGCTTTTGCACAGGTATATCTGCATGTTAAGGATCGGTGACCAGCCCAATGGTCTTCATGACATTGGCGTTGCATCTCGTGCCATGCCGTTCCACGCGGAGTTACGAGAGCGCGCAGGCGGCGCTGACCCCAGCCATCATTTCTTCGCCAAGTAGCTAGCGGCCGGCCGCGGTCCTCACCAGGCGGTATTGGGTCCATGACGATCTCGGCAGTCATATACACTCCTAGCGCTCTTACGGACCACTAGGCGCCATTCCGCGCTTGGCATGCGCACCCCGATCGAATACGAACCGCGCCACGGCAAGATCGAACCCGTAGCGTGAGCCCACAGCCCAGCAACTCGACTCCGGGAAACCCAGGGCACATCAGAGTCTCCGGACTCGCCGGGGCGGTTCAATGCGGCGGTCGCTGAAAATGGCTGGCTGAACCGTGCAGGTTCTGGTCGGCTGGCCTTGTGAATGATCATGCCCTGCCTGGCTGCGAGCTGGCCCGGGAGTTCCATGCCGACGTTGTGGAACCGCTGCTGGCCCGGGCGATGCCCGGGCTGCGGTATGCGGCTGGCCGGCTCGGCTCGGGATCCGACGTCCTGGGCTTCGACGACGCGATGAGCCGCGACCACGACTGGGGATGTCGGCTGACGCTCCTTGTCGACGGAGCCGACCGCGCCGCGATACCGGAAGTCAGCCAGCTGCTGGAACGGGAACTGCCCAAGTTCTACCGGGGCTTCCCTGTGCGGTTTCCCGTCACCTGGGATTCCTCCTTTACTCACAAGGTCGAGATCGCGACTGTGGCCGATTTCGCGGCCAGCCGCCTTGGTATCGACCCGACCATCGAGCTGTCGGTAGCGGACTGGCTGATTCTGACCGGCCAGAGCGTACTGGAGGTGACCGCCGGACCGGTATTCGTCGACCGGACCGCCGAACTGGCGCAGGCGCGCGCGAGGCTGAACTGGTACCCACCGGACATCGAGCGGTACGTGCTGGCTGCCGGCTGGCAGCGGCTCTCGCAGGAAATGCCGATGGTCGGCCGCACCGCCGAGCACGGCGACGAGATCGGCTCAAGGATGCTGAGCACACGGCTAGCCGACGACCTGATATCGCTGGCCTTCACCCTGTCCCGTCAGTGGCCGCCCTATCCGAAATGGCGCGGGACGGCATTCCGGGCACTTCCTGTCGCCGCGGATCTGGCCGGTCTGCTGATCGCGGCTGAAACTGCACCACACTGGCGCGACCGGGAAACCGCCCTTGCCGACGCCTGCGAGATGCTCCTGGACGCACAACGTGCGCGCGGGCTGCCGGCTCCTGCGTCGGCAGTGATCCCCTTCTGGGACCGGCCCTACCGCACGGTTGATCAAGCGGTCTTCGAATCGCTGCTCTCGGCTATCACCGACCCGGAGGTGGCCAGGCTGCCGACTGTCGGGTCGATCGAGCAGTGGGTCAGCAGCGTCGACGTCCTTTCCAGCCCACCCCGCAGAGCGGCCCTCCGCTCCGCCTACCAGGCCTGGGTCGGCTCCAGCTGAAACCCCTGGAAATCAAGCCACCTATCCCGCCGCTCGGCTTTTCCCACCACTGCTCCGACACGCCGAGGTCAAGCCACCGTAAGTTGGACGGATATTCGAAAAAAGTGGGCGCACTTGGGTTCGAACCAAGGACCTCTCGCTTGTAAGGCGAGCGCTCTACCGCTGAGCTATGCGCCCGTGCTCGCGGCCGCCTGACGACCGCGCCCCAGCGTACCGCTCCCCCGCAACCCCGCGTGCGCGCCGTCGCCGCCGAGCGCCCGGACCCGATCAGCCGCCCAGATGCGGCAGGGCCAGGGCTGCCACCGGCGCCGCGGCCTCCATCCGGTTCCGCAGCCGGGCCAGCCTCGCATCCATCACCGGACCGCGAACGTCATCCAGCAGCGCCAGCTCAAGGTGAACAGCGCCGGCGACAGCCGCTGCGAACGCGGCTGCGGCCGGGAGCAGCGCGCGCTCGGCGCCCGACAGCTCGCGTACGCTGGCGTAGCCGCCCGCCACCGCCGCGATCCGGTCCTCGTCCGGCGCGATCAGCGAGACCGCCGGATCAGGCACCGACGCGTCGAGATGACACTCAAGCAGGCAGTTGCCGAGGTCAAGGACGGCAAGGCCGCGGCCGCCAGTCTCCCAGTCGATCAGCGTGACCTGGTCGTCGCCCGGCGACTGCACCGCGGTGCGCGCCCACGCGTCGCCGTGCACCAGCGTCTCGGCAACGTTGCCGGCCGCGTTCTGCACCGCGTCGATGGTCTCCGCGACCGCGCGGTACAGCGGCTGCCAGTCCGCGGGCACCCGTCCCGCCACGGCCTGCAGCCGCGCACGCGCGGCCGGGACCGCCACCAGCGGATGATGCGCAGCGAGGCCTGCCCGGCCGTCCGGCCCCTCCTGCGCCGCGACCATGTGCAAAGACCCGAGCGTCGCGCCAAGCGCGCGCAGCTGCGACAGCGCAGGCCGGATTACATTGCCGGGAACGCGCGATATTCCCCAGCTCAGCCACGCAGCCTCGACGCCTACGAGTTCGCCCGTCCTGGTGCGGACAGGGCGCGGAGCCGGATAATCCGCGGCTGCGAGGCAGGCAAGCGTGCGGGCGCGGGCGAGCAGCCAGTCCACGGTCGTTTCCGGCAGCAGGCAGCGGCCGCCGGGAACCGGCGCGTCCGCCCGGAACGCGCGGATGAGCTGCCGCGACCCGTCCGGCAGCGTGAGCTGATAGGTGACGCTGGCCTCGTGCACCGAGCCCGCGGTCAGCAGGATGCCGGCCGGCGCGGCTGACCGCTCGTGGTACTCATCGAGCAGCCGGCCGACCAGCGCGGCGTCCGTCACGACATTGCGTACGGGGGCCGCTGCCTGCTCGGGCCCAGCACTTTCGCGAGCGCCCGCTCGACTTCATCGGCCAGGCCGGCCGCCTCGGTCTCGGCGCTGCTGCCGTCGGCGGCTGCGGCGTCGGACGGCTGGCCGACCGCACCGCAGTCGCGGCACTCGACCTCGCCCAGCCGCCGCACCAGATGAGCGCTTCCGCAGACCTGGCACTGGTCCAGCTCAGCCGCCCAGTCGACTGCGACCTGGCAGTCGGGGCAGATCAGGACCTGACGGCCACCGCGCACGCCGCGCCGCCAGGAGCTCTCTCCCCGGTCAGGATCTACCTGCCGGGCACCGCACCGATAACAGGGCATCCAGCCTGTCCCGATTCTGCCGGGCTGCCAGGAAGCACTGCGGTTACCGGACCAGCCGTGCCGCTAGTCCAGTTCCGCGAGGGCCTTCTGGTAGTCGGCGATGTCTCGTGCCTGCGGGATAGGGTTTACGACCTTCCACCGCACGACGCCGGCCTTGTCGATGATGAACGTGCCCCGAATGGCGACGCCCATCTTGTCATCGAAGACACCGTAGGCCCTGGCAACCTCGCCGTGCGGCCAGAAGTCAGCGAGCATTGTGAAATTGAAATGTTCGCGGTCGGCCCATGTCTTCAGGACGAACTTGGAATCCACCGATACGGTCAGCAGCTCGACGTCGTCCCTGGTCACTTCGGGAAACTCGTCGCGGATTGCGCACAGCTCACCGCTGCAGACACCGCTGAACGCGAGCGGGTAGAAAACCAGCACGACGTTCTTGCTGCCGCGGAAGCTGGACAGTCTGACTGGCGTGCCGTGCTGGTCCGCGAGCTCGAAGTCCGGGGCCTGGTCGCCGACTTCCACTGCCATGGTTGATCCTCTCAGCGCGGGATGTGAGGGAACGGGCGCAGAGGCGGCTCGCCTGCAAGCGCAGCCGCACGCCCTGGGTGAACTCAGTGTGCCATCGCGGCGCCGGCCCGGACGAGCCGGCGGGGAGCTAACTCAACGGCGGGTTTTCGGGGATACCAGCCTGCTCGCGGACCAGTTGCGCCCGGCGCTGACCGTCGAGGTCTGGGAGAGCCCCGCGGCTGGCGCGGCCTCGCCGATCTCACTGGGCTCCACGTGTCCGTCCCGCCCCGTTTTGGGGGTGAGCAGCACAATGTAGCCGCCGTCTGCTAGCGGGGTGAGTGCGTCGATCAGCGCCTCAGTAAGGTCACCGTCACCGTCCCGCCACCACAGCAGCACGCCGTCTACGACGTCGTCGTAATCCTCGTCGACAAGCTCGGCGCCTTCCAGCGCGGCAACCGAGTCGCGCAGCGACTCGTCCACGTCGTCGTCGTAGCCGATCTCCTGAACCACGTGGCCTGGCTTGATGCCAAGCCGGTCGGCCAGGTCACGCTGGTCTTGCGCCTGGCCCGCGGTCGCGCTCACTGAAGTCCTCCTGGTCCTTTCCGCTCGGCTGTGTCAACCCACTCAAACTCGGCACATGCCCAGCCGGCCTGGTGCTAACACAGCCGCAGCGTTGTCGCTGCTCTTGATCGCACAGTTCACACTGGGTCGGCGCGGTGCGCAAGTCACAATTAGTGCTCAGTGCGAAATCCCGTGCCCAGCAGGCCCCGGACGAGGGGCCGGCGCGCCTTAGGTACGCTGTTATCTGGCATTACGCGCCTTATGCGATGCCGGGCGAGACCCGGCGGCCTGCGCGCTCGCCGGACTGGTTACCTGCCAGTAGAGATGCGTTTCCCGGCAACGCGTACGAGGATTGGACCAGGACAACCCGACTTGGGCGTGGCCGACGCTGGCCGCGCCGCCTAGGACGTGGCGCGCAGCGCCGCCCGGCCGAGCCCGGCCCCCCACAAGGACCGAGACCCGGCGGCTAGCCTGCCCGCCCGCGGAATGTGAGGAATCACTCGTGGCCTCCGGACGCCAGCGCTTCTCCATCATCAGCGACGGGCTGCCCACCCAGCTCCCGGACATCGATCCGGATGAGACCAGGGAGTGGGTGGAGTCCTTCGATGACGTCGTCCGGACCCATGGCCGGGCCCGCGCCCGTTACGTCATGCTGCGGCTGCTGGAGCGCGCCCGCGAGCAGCAGGTCGGCGTTCCCGGCCTGCGCAGCACCGACTTCATCAACACGATCCCGCCTGAGCGCGAGCCGTGGTTTCCCGGTGATGAGTACGTCGAGCGCCGCATCCGCGCCTATATCCGGTGGAATGCGGCGATCATGGTCAGCCGCGCCAACCGGCCGGGCCTCGGCGTCGGCGGTCACATCGCGACCTACGCCTCGGCGGCGAGCCTGTACGAGGTCGGCTTCAACCACTTCTTCCGCGGCAAGGACCACGGCGAGTCCGGCGACCAGGTGTTCTTCCAGGGGCACGCCGCGCCCGGCATCTACGCCCGCGCCTTCCTCGAGGGCCGGCTGACCGAGCACCAGCTCAACGGCTTCCGGCAGGAGCTCTCGCACCCCGGCGGCGGCCTGCCGTCCTACCCGCACCCGCGGCTGATGCCGGACTTCTGGGAGTTCCCGACCGTCTCGATGGGGCTGTCCGCGATCAACGCGGTGCACCAGGCGCGCTTCAACAGGTACCTGCTGGCCCGCCAGCTGAAGGACACCAGCCGGTCCCACGTCTGGGCGTTCCTCGGCGACGGCGAGACCGACGAGCCGGAGGTACGCGGCGCCATCGGCCTGGCTGCCAGGGAGGAACTCGACAACCTGACCTTCGTGATCAACTGCAACCTGCAGCGGCTGGACGGCCCGGTCCGGGGCAACGGCAAGATCATTCAGGAGCTCGAGGCCTCCTTCCGCGGTGCGGGCTGGAACGTGATCAAGGTCATCTGGGGCCGCGACTGGGACCCGCTGCTGGCCAAGGACACCGACGGCGTCCTGGTCAACAAGATGAACACGACGCCAGACGGCCAGTTCCAGACCTACTCGGTCGAGTCCGGCGCCTACACCAGGGAGAACTTCTTCGGCGGCGACCCCCGGCTGCGCGCAATGGTCGAGCACCTGTCCGACGACGAGATCCGCAACCTGTCCCGCGGCGGCCACGACTACCGCAAGGTGTATGCGGCGTTCAAGGCGGCGACCGAGCACGTCGGGCAGCCGACCGTGATCCTGGCGCACACGATCAAGGGCTGGACACTCGGACCTGACTTCGAGGCCAGGAACGCCACCCACCAGATGAAGAAGCTGACGGTGGCCGAGCTCAAGGAGTTCCGCGACCGGCTCTACCTGGAGATCCCGGACGCCGCCCTGGAAGCCGAGCTTCCGCCGTATTACCACCCGGGCGAGAAGTCAGACGAGATCCAGTACATGCGCGAGCGGCGAGCGGCGCTCGGCGGGTACCTGCCGAAGCGGGTAGTGCGGGGCAAGCCGCTGGCGCTGCCCGGCGACAAGGTCTACGAGGAGCTGCGGCGCGGCTCGGGCAAGCAGGCAGTCGCCACCACGATGGCGTTCGTCCGGCTGCTCAAGGACCTGATGAAGGACCCCGGCATCGGCGACAGGTTCGCGCCGATCATCCCGGACGAGGCGCGCACGTTCGGCATGGACTCGCTGTTTCCCACCGCGAAGATCTACGACCCGCACGGCCAGACCTACGAGGCCGTCGACCGCAACCTGCTGCTGTCCTACAAGGAGTCCGAGCGCGGCCAGATTCTGCACGAGGGCATCAGCGAGGCCGGCGCGATGGCGTCCACCACCGCGGCGGGCACCTCGTATGCCACCCACGGCACGCCGATGATCCCGGTGTACATCTTCTACTCGATGTTCGGCTTCCAGCGGACCGGCGACCAGATGTGGGCGATGGGCGACCAGCTGGGCCGCGGGTTCCTGCTCGGCGCGACCGCCGGGCGAACCACGCTCACCGGCGAGGGACTGCAGCACAACGACGGCCACTCGGTCCTGCTGTCGTCGGTCAGCCCGGCCTGCGTTGCCTACGACGCGGCCTGGGCCTACGAGCTGGCCTACATCGTCAAGGATGCGCTGCGCCGGATGTACGGCTCGACCGACGAGCACCCGGACGGCGAGGACATCTTCTACTACCTCACTGTCTACAACGAGCCCTACGTCCAGCCCGCTGCGCCGGCCGACTACGAGGGCGGTGAGGAGGCACTGGAGCGCGCGATCCTGCGCGGCCTGTACCGGTACGCCGGCCCGCCGGAACTGGCAGCGGAGACCAGCGGGGCGGCCATGGACGCGTCCACGACCGGCGAGCGTCCGCAGGCTCAGATCATGGCGTCCGGCGTCGGGCTGCGGTGGGCTCTGGACGCGCAGCGCCTGCTCGCCGAGGACTGGGGAGTCCGGGCCGCCGTATGGTCCGCGACCTCCTGGACCGAGCTGCGGCGCGAGGCGCTGACGTGCGAGGAATGGAACATGCTGCAGCCGGAGGCTGAGCACCAGGTGCCGTATGTGACCAGGGCCCTGGAGGGACATCCCGGACCAGTGGTCGCGGTCAGCGACTGGATCCGCGCCGTTCCCGATCAGATCGCCCGGTGGGTGCAGGCGCCGTTCACCTCGCTCGGCACTGACGGCTGGGGCTTCTCTGACACCAGGGCAGCCGCGCGCCGGTTCTTCCACGTGGATGCCGAGTCGGTCACCGTCGCGGTCCTGGCTGAGCTGGCCCGGCTCGGCGAGGTCAAGCCGGAGGCAGTTGCCCAGGCCATCGCCAGGTACCGGCTTGACCTTCCCGTGAGCGAGGCATTGTAGCGCGATGAGTTACCGGCTGCGGATGAGCGCAGAGCTGAGCGGCTGGCTCGCCGGACTCTGCTCGTCCCAGCCGGGCTCGCCGGAGGCGGTGACCGCTGCTGAGACGGGAGCAGCGCTCACCGCCGTGCTGGATGCGGCCGATCCGGCCCAGCTGGCGTTAGTCACCGATTTAGGCCTCGCAGGACCGGCCGATTCCGGTGACCCGCTGGCCGCCGTCGATGATGCCGCGCAGAGCGTCCGGTCCGGCCTGGAGGTGCTGCGGGCCCAGGTGGCCTCGGCCGCTGAGGAGGACGCCAGCCGCGAGCGCGAGCTGCGGGACCGGCTGCGCAGCGGGGAGATCGCGGCGGAGACCCTCCGGATCAGGGCGGCTGCTGCCGCGGGCCGCTATACCGCCAGCGCCGCGAGCAGGGACATTCAGCTGGCGATCATCACCGTCCCCGGCCAGCGGTCAGGCGAGACCGCGGCGGCCAAGGCCGGCCTGGCGGACGCTCAGGGCGAGCTCACCGCGGCCGGGACCGAGCTGGCCGCCATCGTCGCCAGCGCCCGCGCACTCCGCCGCAGCCTGCTCCGCGGCGCCGGCGGCACGCGTGACCCCGGCACGGGCGACCCGGACGAGGCCGCGGCCGGGCTGCTCGAGCTGCAGGCGGATCCGTTCGGCACCGAGATCCGGATCCTGCTGGCCATCGAGCCCGCGGACACCGTTACCCTGCTCGCCGTCCTGGAGGGCCAGGAGTCGGTCATCCAGTACCGGCCTCGCGCCATCCAGCTGGCCGGGGAGCTGCTGGACGAGCTGCGCGACAGCGGCTGGCCGCGGCGACGCCGCGAGCCCTGCGGTGGCATTCGCTGATGCGGCCTCGTTCCTGGAACGATTCTTTCCTGGCTCTGAGGACGCGGTGCAGCGCCGGTCAGCCGTGCTGGCAGCGGCAAGCACCCTCACCGGGCTGCGCCGGCGGCGCGGGCTCAGCCTCGCCGACGTGGCCGACCGGACTGGCATGACAGCCCGCGAGCTGTGGCGGCTGGAGACGGACGGCCTCCGCTCCGCGACCCTCGACGATGTCGCCGTCTATCTGCGCGGACTCGGCTGCCGGCTGGAGATAACCGCCGTGGTCGGCGGCGACGGTCCGGTCATCCTCTAGCCGCCCGGCCTGCTGCCCCGGCGGAGCGCAGATCCCCTATCGTGGGCGCCGTGATCACTGCCGTCCGTGCCAGGCTCGCCTGATGGGAGTCAGCGCGGCGGCTGCCCTCAGCCCCCTCAGGCACCGCAGCTTCGCGGTGCTGTGGACGGCCAGCCTGATCTCGAACGTCGGCAGCTGGATGCAGACGGTCGCCGTCGGCGCGCTGGTCATCTCCAGGACCGGCTCGGCCAGCTGGGCCGTGCTGGTGGCGGCAGGGGCGTTCCTGCCGATCGGGCTGCTGTCGCCGCTCGGCGGCGCGCTCGCCGACCGGCTGCCGCGGCGGCCGGTGATCGCGGCCGGGAATCTCACGGCCGGACTGATCGCGGCTGCCATCGCCACCCTGGTCGCCGCCGGCCAGGACAGCCCGTACGCGCTGCTGGCCCTGGTGACCCTGCAGGGCGCGGTTGCCGCGCTGATCGGCCCGTTCGTCCAGGCGATCCTGCCCGACCTGGTGCCGCGGTCCGAGTTTCTCGCTGCCAGCTCGCTCAACTCGGCGCAGTGGAACGCCGGCCGCATCGCCGGCCCGGCACTGGCCGGTGCAGCCATCGCGGCCTTCGGCTTCGCCGCGAGCTTCGTCGCGAACGCGGCCAGCTTCCTTGCCGTCGTCATCGCGCTGCTGTTCATCCGCCTCGGACCGCCGCCGGGCAGCCACGGGCCGCTGCTCAGCTCGATCAGGGACGGTCTGCGGGCCGTCCGGGCGGAGCCATCCTGCCGGGCCGCGACCATCGCGATCGGGGTCGTCGCGTTCCTCGCCGCTCCCTTCATCGCGCTGGTGCCCGCGGTCGCGCTGAGCCTGTCGCACGGCAGCGGCCCGCACCGGGCAGCCGCAGTCGCGGCGACGACCGCGGTGCTCACCACGGCCCAGGGCGCCGGCGCGGTTGCCGGGGCGCTGTGCCTCGCCCCGCTGGCCGTCCGCATCGGCCGCGGCCCGGTGCTGGGCTGGAGTCTCGCGCTCCTCCCGGCCGCGCTGATCGGCTACGGCGCGGCCGGGACGCTGTGGCTGGCGGCGGCCGCGCTGTTCGCGGTCGGCCTGGTGTACATGGGCGTGCTGTCCGGGCTGCAGACCGTGGTCCAGCTCCGGGCACCGGCGGCCTACCGGGGCCGTGTTCTGAGCTTCTTCCTCGTGGCGCTCGGCGTCGCCTACCCGGTCGGCGCCCTGGTGCAGGGACCGGTCGCGGACCACATCGGGGTCGGCGCGACGACGGCCGGCGCGGCGCTGCTGCTGGCCGTCGCGGGCCTCGTCACCGCCCGGCGGCGGCCTGCCTTCATCCGGGCGATGCTGGCCACTGACCAGCCGGAGCCCGCACAGCCGGCCGCCGATCCGGCCGGGGGCGCCGGGGCCGCCGGGCAGTGCGCCGTCAGCGGCACCCGGCCGCGCATGGCACGCTGAGGGGCATGCCCGTGAAGGCCACCAGCAACGGCCCGCCCGCCCGGCGGCACGGCCGCGTGCGCGACGACACCATCGACCGGCTGGACGCCGCGATGGGCGCGCTCGGCACGGCCGCGATGCTCTCGATGGACCGGCGGCTGCCCTGGTTCCGCGGCATGTCCGCGGAGAACCGGTCCTGGCTGGGCCTGGTCGCGCAGGCGGGCGTGGCGGCCTTCCTGGACTGGATCAAGCACCCGGAGCGCACCCGCCCCGCGGTGGCCGGCGAGGTCTTCGGCACCGCGCCGCGGGAGCTGGCCAGGGCGGTGACGCTGCAGCAGGCCGTGGAGATGGTCCGGGTCATCGTCGACGTGGTGGAATCGCAGGTCGACGAGCTGGCCGCGCCGGGCGGCGAGGCCGAGCTGCGCGAGGCCGTGCTCCGGTACACGCGCGAGATCGCGTTCGGCACGGCCCAGGTCTATGCGCGCACGGCCGAGGCACGCGGCGCCTGGGACGCCCGGCTTGAGGCGCTCGTGGTCGAGTCGCTGGTCCGCGGCGAGGTCGACGAGAGCGTCCAGTCCTGGGCGTCAGCGCTGAACTGGTCCTTCAGCCCGGTCTCGGTGATCGTCGGGACGGCCGGCGAGAGCGTCGCGGCGCCGGGCGGCACCGAGGCCGAGGGGCTCATCGACGAGTTCCGCATCCTCGCCCGGCGGGCCCGGCTGGACCTGCTGGCGGGCGTGCACGGCAGCCGGCTGGTCCTGATCGTCGGCGGTGCCCCTGATCCGATGGAGGCGGCCAGGCATTTCACCGGCCGGTTCGGCCCCGGCCCGGTAGTTGTCGGCCCGGCCGCCCCTGACCTGCAGGCCGCCGTCGCCTCGGCCGGGGCGGCGCTGGCCGGGCTGCGTGCTGCCGACGGCTGGCCGGAGGCACCGCGCCCGGTGCTCGCCAGCGATCTGCTGCCCGAACGCGCCCTGGACGGCGACGACTCCGCCCGCGCCACCCTGATTGACAGCGTCTACGAGCCGCTGCTGCGCGGCGGCGCTGCGCTGCTCGACACCGTGATGACCTACCTGGAGCAGGGAAACTCCCTCGAGGCGACCGCCCGCCTGCTGTTCGTGCACCCCAACACCGTCCGGTACCGGCTGCGCCGGGTGGCCGAGCTGACCGGGATTACTCCCGGTGACGGCAGGGGCGGGTTCACGCTATGGACGGCCGTTGTACTGGGCCGTTTGGCGCACAAGCGAACATGACTTGTAGACTTCCCACATAACCGCGCGCCGAAAGTTCGTTTACTTCGGCATAGGTATGGCGGACTCCTACAGTGCAGGCTAGAGCAATGCTCCTCATCGCAGCTCCCGGTCAGGGTGCCCAGACACCGGGATTCCTCTCCCCCTGGCTGGAGCTACCCGGCTTCTCCGCCCGGCTGGAGGCCTGGTCGCAGCTCGCCGGATGCGATCTGATCCGGTGCGGGACAACCGCCGACGCCGAGGAGATCCGGGACACCGCCGTCGCGCAGCCGCTGCTGGTGGCCGCCGCGCTCGCCGCCGCGCTCGATCAGGTCATCACCGGGGCCCACCCGGTCAGCCGCCAGTCCGTGGCTGTCGCCGGCCACAGCGTGGGCGAGCTTGCCGCCGGCGTGCTGGCCGGGGTGATCTCCCCTGAGGACGCCATGCGGCTGGTCCGCGTCAGGGCTGACGGCATGGCAGCCGCCGCGGCGGCCGAGCCGACCGGCATGACCGCGATACTCGGCGGGACCGAGGCTGACGTGCTCGCCGCGATCGAGGCGGCCGGGCTGACTGCGGCCAATGTGAACGGCGCGGGCCAGATCGTGGCCGCCGGCACGCTCGTCCAGCTGGCAGCGTTCGCTGAGAATCCGCCGGCCGGGGCCAGGCTGCGGCCGCTGTCGGTCGCGGGCGCGTTCCATACCCATCACATGGCGCCGGCCACCGATGCGCTCGCCGCCGCGGCGCAGACCGTCGTCGCGGCCGACCCGTACCGCCCGCTGATCTCCAACCGGGACGGCGCGGTGGTGAAGTCCGGCCCCGAGTGGCTGGACCGCATCATCAACCAGGTCAGCGCTCCGGTCCGGTGGGACCTTTGCATGCAGACCATGGAGCGGCTCGGTGTCACCGCCATGATCGAGCTGCCGCCAGCCGGAACGCTGACCGGCCTCGCCAAGCGCGGGCTGCGCGGCATCCAGCTGGTCAGCCTCAGGACGCCGGACGACCTGACCGCCGCCCGCGAGCTGCTGGCCGAGCACGCCGACAGCCACGATGACCACCACGCGCCCGAGTGGCGGCTGCTGGTCGCGCCGATGGCGGGCACGTTCCGCGCCCCCCCGGCCGATGCCGCCGCACCCGGCAGCGCGGTGGGCGGCGCGACCGACCTCGGGCACGTCGAGATGCGCGGCGGAAATCATGTCGTCGCGGCCTCGTTCCCGGCCACGATCATCGAATGGCTCGTCGAGGACGGTGACCCTGTCAGCGCGGGTCAGCCTCTGGTGCGGCTGCTGCCGGAGGCAGCAGGCCCGCAGCGGCCCGGCGCCGTCCGCTAACGTCCACCAACCCCGCCAGAAAGGCAGCAGATCAGATGCGACTCACCGACGGTCAAGCGGGCGCTCGGGTGCTGGCTTTCGGCGGCTATCAGCCCGCCAGAGTTGTCACCAACGACGAGCTGTCGCAGACAGTCGACACCAACGACGAGTGGATCCGCAGCCGCGTCGGCATCGAGAGCCGCCGGATCGCCGGGCCCGATGAGTCGGTCGCCGACATGGCCGTCCAGGCTGGCGGCAAGGCGCTCGCGGCCAGCGGGCTGTCCACCTCCGATGTCGACCTGGTGATCGTCGCGACCTGCACGCCCGAGGTCCAGATCCCGAACACGGCCGCAACCGTCGCCAAGCGGCTTGGCATCGTCGCGCCGGGCGCCTACGACATGAACGCGGCCTGCGCCGGCTTCTGCTACGCGCTGGCCAACGCTGCCGACGCGGTGCGCACCGGCACCGCGAAGAACGTCCTGGTGATCGGCGCCGAGAAGCTGTCCCAGTGGATCGACTGGACCGACAGGTCGACCTGCATCATCTTCGCCGACGGCGCGGGCGCAGCCGTCGTCAGCCCGGTCGCCGACCCCGGTGACGCGCCTGGCGTCGGCCCGGTCCACTGGGGCAGTGACGGCGGCCTGGCGGACAAGATCTTCATCAAGGACCGCGACTCCTTCATCTTCCAGGAGGGTCAGGCCGTCTTCCGCTGGGCCACCAGCGCGCTCGCGCCGATCGCGCTGAAGGCCTGCGAGAAGGCCGGCGTCGAGCCGACCGAGCTGGCCGCGTTCATCCCGCACCAGGCGAACCTGCGGATTGTCGAGGCGATCGCGCGCAAGATCGGCGCCCCGCAGGCAGTCGTTGCGCAGGACATCGTCAACGCCGGGAACACCTCGTCGGCGTCGATACCGCTGGCGCTGTCCCGGATGATCGAGCGCGGCGAGATCGCTTCCGGCTCGAAGGCGCTGCTGCTCGGGTTCGGCGCGGGCATGTGCTACGCCGCGCAGGTGATCACGGTACCCTGACCCCCGCCCCGGTCTGAGGGCGGTCACTCAACCAGCAAGAGATCCCGCACAGAGATCCCGCACAAGGAGAGCAGAAGAGCAATGGCATTGACGGAGCAGGAAATCCTCGAGGGTCTTGGCGAGATCGTCGACGAAGTCGCCGGTGTGCCGGCCGACCAGGTCACCCCGGACAAGACATTCGTCGACGACCTCGACATCGACTCGCTGTCGATGGTGGAGATCGCAGTCGCGGCGCAGGACAAGTTCGGCGTCGAGATCCCCGACGACCAGCTTAAGGACCTGAAGACGGTGCAGGACGTCATCGACTACGTCCGCCGCGCCGAGGTGTCTGCCTGACGACGGGCGTCGCAGGGCTCACGGGCAGCGGCCCGTGAGCCATTCTGCGGCTCCCGTGCCAGGCCCCGACTCGACGAGGAGCACAAGGACAGTGGGTACAGACCGGACACGCGTCGTCGTCACCGGCCTGGGCGCGATCACTCCGCTCGGGACTGACGTCCCGAGCACGTGGGACGGGCTCAAGGCGGGCCGGAGCGGCGTCCAGAAGCTGACCGACGACTGGGCGGCGGAGCTGCCGGCCAGAATCGCAGCCTGGGCGGCCGCCGACCCGGCCACGCTGATCGACCGGGTGCAGTCCCGCCGTCTGGACCGCTGCGAGCAGTTCGCGGTAGTTGCGGCTCGCGAGGCGTGGGCCGACGCCGGGTCCCCCGACGTGGACCCGGAGCGGCTCGGTGTCGTGGTGTCCAGCGGCATCGGCGGCGTCGCGTCGACGCTGTCGGCCTATGACACGCTGAAGGAGAAGGGCTGGCAGCGCCTGTCGCCGTACACGGTGCCGATGCTGATGCCGAACGGCTCGGCCGGATGGCTCGCCATCGAGCTGAACGCCAAGGCGGAGGTGCACACGACAGTGAGCGCCTGCGCATCCGGCGCCGAGGCGATCGGCTACGCGATGGACATGATCCGCGCCGGCCGCGCCGACGTGGTTCTGGCGGGCGGGACTGAGGCCGCGATCATCCAGCTCAACATTGCCGCGTTCGCTGCCATGCGCGCGCTGTGCACTACCCGCAACGATGACCCGGTCAGCGCCTCCCGGCCGTTCGACAAGGGCCGCGACGGGTTCGTGCTCGGCGAGGGCGCCGGCATGGTCATCCTTGAGTCCGAGGAGCACGCGGCCGCACGCGGCGCGAGGGTGTACGCGATCGCGGCCGGCGTCGGCTACTCCTCGGACGCGCATCACATCGCCCAGCCTGACCCGGAGGGCGCAGGGCTCAAGCTCGTGCTCCGGCGCCTGCTCGCCGACGCCGGCCTGAAGCCGGAGCAGGTCGTGCACGTCAACGCTCATGCGACGTCCACTCCGGCCGGCGACGTCGTCGAGGCGCAGGCGATCGCGGCCGCACTCGGCGAGGCCGCGTCTGGCGTGGTGGTCTCCGCGACCAAGTCGATGACCGGCCACCTGCTCGGCGGCGCGGGCGCCGTCGAGTCGGTCGCGGCGATCCTGGCACTCCGCGACGGCGTCGCGCCGCCGACGATCAACCTGGAGGACCCCGACGACGACGCCGGACTGACGATCTCGGCGCAGCCGCAGCCGCTGAGCAAGCGCGCCGACGGCCCGATGGCTGTCATCAATAACTCGTTCGGCTTCGGCGGCGCGAACGTCGCCCTTGCCTTCACCGGAGCCTGATCCCTTGTCAGCGCTTCCGAGCGTGCCGAGCGTGCCGCCAGAGCAGGACGCCCCCGTTCCCCCTGAGGAGATCGACGTGACAATGCTGGACTCTCCGACGACGGCCCGCCGCCACCCCCAGGCCCAGAACGGCAAGGCCGCCGCCCCGGCGGCCCCGGCTCGCCCGGCAGCCGCCACGCCGGCGGCCAGCGCCCCGGCGCCGGCGCACCAGAGCCTCAAGCGTGACCCGCAGTCACGCCTGGAGGCCCTCTTCGACGCCGGCACGCTCGAGCTGCTCCGGCCGGCCGACGACAGCGGCATGCTGGCGGGAACGGGCACCATCGACGGTGTCACAACCGTGGCGTTCGCCAGCGACCCGCGGGTCCAGGGCGGCGCCATGGGCATCGAGGGCTGCCAGGTCATCGCGGACGCTTACGACCACGCGGTCGGCAGCGGCGCGCCGATCATCGGCCTGTGGCACTCCGGCGGCGCCCGCATCCTGGAGGGCGTGCAGAGCCTGCACGCTGTCGGCCTCGTCTTCGCGGCCATGACCAGGGCCTCGGGCAAGGTTCCGCAGATCTCGGTCGTGCTGGGCGCGGCCGCCGGCGGTGCCGCCTACGGTCCGGCACTGACCGACCTGGTCATCCTCTCCGAGCAGGGCCGCATCTTCGTCACCGGGCCCGACGTTGTGCGCAGCGTCACCGGCGAGGACGTGGACATGGCCAGGCTCGGCGGCCCCGAGCCGCACAGCCGCCGGTCCGGCGTCGTGCACCTGGTCACCGACACCGACGCCGAGGCGCTGGACAAGGCCAGGCAGCTGGTCGTCCTGTTCGGGCACCAGGTCACCTCCGGCAATGTCCGGCTGCCGGACACCGACCTGAGCGCGCTGCTGCCCGAGTCGCCCAGGCGCGCCTACGATGTCCACCCGCTGATCGGCGGCCTGCTCGACGGCCCCGGCATCGAGCTGCACCCGCGCTGGGCGCCCAACATCGTCACCACGCTCGGCCGGCTCGGCGGCCGGACGGTCGGCGTGATCGCCAACAACCCGCTGCGCCTCGGCGGCTGTCTCGACGCCACATCGGCGGAGAAGGCAGCCAGGTTCGTCCGGATGTGCGACGCATTCGGCGTGCCGCTCGTCGTGGTCGTGGACGTTCCCGGTTACCTGCCCGGCGTCGGCCAGGAGTGGGACGGCGTTGTCCGGCGCGGCGCGAAGCTGCTGCACGCCTTCGCCGAGGCGGTCGTACCGCGAGTCACGCTGGTAACGCGGAAGGCCTACGGCGGCGCGTACATCGCGATGAACTCCCGCGCGCTCGGCGCCACGAAGGTGTATGCCTGGCCGGGCGCCGAGCTCGCCGTCATGGGCTCAGTCGCCGCGGTCCGCATCCTGCACCGGCGCACCCTCGCCGCGGCCGCCCCGGAGGAGCGCCAGCAGGTCGAGGCCCAGCTCGCGGCCGAGCACGAGGAGATCGTCGGCGGACTGTCGCGCGCGGTCTCCGTCGGGGTCATCGACGAGGTCATCGAGCCGGACAAGACGCGCCAGGCCATCCTGGACGCGATCGCGGCCGCGCCGTGCCAGCGCGGCCAGCACGGCAACATCCCGCTGTAGCCGTCCGGTCCGCGGAACCGGACGCGAACAGCAGGTCGCCGGCCGCTGTCGGCTGGCCGAAGGTTCGGTTGCAGAGCTGAGGAGCTCGCAGCGGCACGGGGAGTCTGGTGGTGCCCCGCCTCCCCGTGCTCAGGAGCCCGCCAGTGCTGCCGCAGCTTCGCACCGACCGACGGCCCCGCGCCCTGCTCCGCCGGCACTGGCTGGCCGTCCTCCTGGTCTCCGTCGGCCTTGTGCTGCGCGTGCTCACGCAGCTCGCCTATCACCCGGCCATCCTGTACATCGATTCTCTGAAGTACCTGTACAACGCGTGGACCGGAGCTGATCCGGTCGGCTACAAGGTCCCGCTGAAGATCATCCTGTCCGTCGGCGACCTCGGCACGGTGACCGCCGTTCAGCATCTGCTTGGCTTGCTCATGGCGGTCCTGCTGTACGTACTGCTGCAGCGCCGCGGGGTGAGCCGCTGGCTGGCGGCGCTGGCCATGGCCCCGATCCTGCTGGACGCCTACCAGCTGGAGGCCGAGGCCACGATCATGCCGGACGTGATGTTCGAGGCGCTCATCGTGGCGGCACTCGCGGTGCTGCTGTGGCAGCCGTCGGCGTCCTGGCTGGCGGCAGCGGCGACGGGGCTGATCCTCGGCATCGGCGTGACCGTCCGCGAGGTCGGCCTCATCCTCATCGTGCCGGCCGTCCTGTACCTGCTGCTGTCCCGCGGCCCGCTGCTGTCGCGCGGCGGCTGGCTGACCGCGATGGGCAAGTCCGCCGCGCTCGGTGCTGCCTTCGCGCTGCCGATCCTCGCCTACTGCGCGGTCTCCTACGAGACAACCGGCCACTTCTGGCTGTCGGTCAAGGGCAGCGCGGCCGGCCGCATGGCGCAGGCCGCCGACTGCGCGACGCTGCGGCTGCCCGCACGCGAGCGTCCGATGTGCCCGACGCCCGCCGAGCAGCGGGAGAGCCCGGACTGGCTGGAGCACGCCAGCCAGTCACCGCTGCTGCGGATCGCCGTGCCGGGCACCGAACGGGAGAAGATGGTGTCGGTGTTCGACAAGGCGGTCGAGCGGCAGCAGCCGCTGCGAGTCGTCGCCGCTGTCCTGCGTGACTCGGTCCGGCTGTTCGAGGTCGATCGCACCGCCACCGAGGCCATCACCCCGATCTCGCGGTGGCAGTTCCAGACCATGTACCCGGTCTACATTCCCGAGGTCACGCTGAAGCACAACGGCGCGATCATCGTCGGCGTGCAGACTCACCACAGCGGGCCGTACCGCTACCACCTGCTGAATCCGGCCTACGGCGGCAGGGCCGCAGTGAACCGGCCGCTGGCGGCCTTCCTGCACGGCTACCAGCTCGATGGCGGCTACACGCCCGGCCCGCTGCTGCTCATCTTCACCCTGGCGGGCCTGGCCGGCTCGCTGCTCGCACTGGCCGGCCGCCGGACGAGCCGGCGCTGCCGCCAGCTCGCACTCGGCAGCCTGCTGTTCTTCGTCAGCGCCGCCGGGCTGCTCCTGGTCGCGGACCTGTACGTGTTCTCCTGGCGCTATCAGCTGCCCGCACTGGTCACGCTGCCGTGCGCAGGCGTACTCGGTGCCGCCGCGGTTGCCGACCAGGTAAGGCAGCGTCGCGCCGCGAGGGCGGCCCGGCCGCAGGCGCCCTCACTCGCCCTGCCGGCCACCCGGCGCCGCGCCAGCACGGGAGTCGCCGGTGCCGGCGCCGCTGGCAGCGGGGTTCCTGGCCCGGCAGTCACGCCCTGACGGAGCGCGGCCGCGCGCGCAGATGCGCCCGCTCGCCCTGCGCACCGAACAGGCTGAGCACTTCCACTGCATCGCCGCCCGCGCTGCCGAACCAGTGCGCCAGCCGGGTATCGAACTCGGCCGCCTCCCCTGGTTCCAGGATCAGGTCCTGGTCGCCGAGCACGACCCGCAGCCGACCGTCCAGCACGTACAGCCAGTCGTAGCCCTCGTGCGCCTTGGGCTGCGGCTCGGTGCGCGTGGCCGGGATGATCATCTTGTAGGCCTGGACCCCGCCGGGGCGGCGAGTCAGCGGGATGACCGTCAGGTCGCGGTAGCTGCGCGGGCGCAGGTGCACCCGCGGGTCACCGGTCAGCGGCCCGCCGACCAGATCGTCGAGCTGCACGCCGTGGGCCCGTGCGAGTGGCAGCAGCAGTTCCAGCGTGGGCCGCCGCTGGCCGCCCTCCAGCCGGGACAGCGTGCTGACCGAGATGCCGGTCGCTCGCGACAGCGCAGCCAGGCTGGTGTCGCGCTGCCGGCGCAGCGCGCGCAGCCGCGGCCCGACTGCGCTCAGCACCTGGCCGAGATCGTCATCCACCGGGCCAGTTTGCCAGAACGGCAAAGTCCTTTGCCAGGCCGGGCTCCCGCCGGCACACTGAGCCCATGACTGAGCACCAGCACGCGCAGCACGACGCCGACGTGGACTTCGGGCACATGCTCACGCAGGAATTCTGGGACGACCGCTACGGCTCCGCGGAGCAGATCTGGAGCGGCAAGCCGAATGCCCAGCTCATCACGCAGGCGGCGAGCCTGACGCCCGGCGAGGCGCTCGAGGTCGGCTGCGGCGAGGGCGCGGACGCCATCTGGCTGGCCGCGCAGGGCTGGACCGTGACCGGCGTCGACGTGTCTGAGGTCGCGCTGAAGCGGGCCGCCGGGCACGCGGCCGCCCGCGGCGACCAGGTCGCGGACCGCATCACCTGGCAGCGCGAGGACGCGCTCACCTGGGCACCCGCGCCGGACAGCTTCGACCTGGTGTGCGCGCAGTTCATGCACATGCCCGGCCCGGAGCTTGAGTCGCTGCACCGCAGGCTCACCGCGGCCGTCCGGCCGGGCGGCACGTTCCTGATCGTCCTGCACTATCCAGACGATGTGCGCAAGCAAATGGCTCCGCCGTCAGCGTTCCCGCCAGCAGCGCAGCTGGCGGCCACCCTCGACCCGGCCCGCTGGGATGTCATCGTCGCGGAGGCTTTCGAGCGGATGGGCACCGACCCTGACGGACAGCCCATGATGATGCGTGACACTGTGCTGCGGGCTGTCCGCCGGGCCTGATGCGGAAGCGCCGTTACCGGTTGACGGTGCCCATGTCCGCGTACCGGTCGCCGACCGGCTGCGGGACGTTCTCGTTCAGCCAGGCGAGGTCCTCGTCGGTGAGCTTCACGTCGGCGGCGGCGAGGTTCTCTTCCAGGTAGGTGCGTCGCTTGGTGCCGGGGATCGGCACGATGTCCTCGCCCTGCGCCAGTACCCAGGCCAGCGCCAGCTGGCCGGGCGTGCAGCCCTTGGTCACGGCGAGCTGCTCGACGATGCTGACCAGCACCACGTTGCGGTCGAAGTTCTCTCCGGCGAACCGCGGGAACCGGCCGGCCGCCCGCGAGTCGCCCTCCGGCAGGTCCGCGGCGGTCTTGAACGAGCCGGTGAGGAAGCCGCGGCCGAGCGGGCTGTAGGCGACGAACCCGATACCGAGCTCGCGGACCGTCGGCAGGATCTCGGCCTCGACGTCGCGAGTGAACAGGCTGTACTCGGTCTGCAGTGCCGCGATCGGGTACACGGCGGCGGCGCGCCGGATGGTGGCGGCGCTTGCCTCGGACAGGCCGAGGTGGCGGACCTTGCCGGCCTGCACCAGTGAGGCCATGGCGCCGACGGTGTCCTCGATGGGCACGGAGTTGTCGACGCGGTGCTGGTAGTACAGGTCGATGTGATCGACGCCGAGCCGCGACAGGGAGGCATCGCAGGCCTGCAGGACGTAGTCAGGACGGCCGTTGATGCCGACGAAGGAGCCGTCCTCGCGGCGCTCGTTCCCGAACTTCGTGGCCAGCACAACCTCGTCGCGCCGCCCGGCGATGGCCTTGCCGACCAGGCGCTCGTTCGTGAACGGGCCGTACATGTCGGCGGTGTCGAGGAAGCTGCAGCCGAGATCAAGGGCCCGCTGAATGGTCGCGATCGACTCGTCCTCGTCGCCGGTGCCGTAGAACTCCGACATGCCCATGCACCCGAGGCCGATGGCGGAAACTGACAGTGATCCGAGGTGTCGTGTCTGCATGGCTCCATGATACCGGAGGCGCCTCCGGTACGGTAATCAGGTGATCGCCGCGCGGGAATGCCGCGCGAAGCCGGCGCGCTGAGCATAGGCATGAACGCCGAACAGAACCTAGATGCCGAACCGTCCGAGCCGGCCCCGCAGGTACCGCTGGGAGTCCTGGATTTCGTCGGCATCGAGTACGGCGAGAGCGCGTCGTCCGCCCTGGCCGGCGCGGTCGGCATCGCCCAGGCGGTCGAGGCTGCGGGGTTCCACCGGTACTGGATGTCCGAGCACCACAACATGACGAGCCTGGCCTGCAGCGCGCCTGAGCTGCTAATCGCGCATATCGGCGCGTTCACCTCGCAGATAAGGGTTGGCGCCGCCGGGATCATGCTGCCGAACCACTCGTCGCTAAAGGTCGCCGAGACCTTCCGGACGCTGCTGGCGATGTATCCGGGCCGGATCGACCTGGCCCTCGGCCGCGCGCCCGGCACCGACCCGCTGACGGCGCACGTGCTGCGGCGCGGCATGGTGGCGGACGCGGCCGCCGAGTTCCCGGCGCAGGTCGGCGAGCTGCTCGCCTTTCTCGGCGACGGCTTCCCCGACGGGCACCCGTACCAGCCGCTGGTCGCCGCACCGGTCATCGCCGAGCGCCCCGAGCTCTTCATACTCGGCTCGAGCCCCTACGGGCCGAAGTTCGCCGCGGTCAACGGCTTCGCAGCAGTGTTCGCCCATCACATGAGCCCCGAGCTCGCATTCTCGGCGCTGCGCTCCTACCGCCGGCAGTTCCAGCCGCGCGAGGAGGGAGCGGAGCCGTATTCTGCGATGTCCGTGCTGGCCTTCGCCAGCGAGGACGCGGACGCGGTCATCGACTTCGAGGCTGCCTGGACCCTGACGATCCAGAACATCCGCCGCGGCATTCGCGAGCCGCTGCCGCCGGAGAAGGTCCGCGAGCTGGCAGGCTCAGCCGACTTCCGGGACAGCCGGAACTCTGACGGCCGGATGGTGACCGGCGAGCCCAAGGCAGTTGCCGAGCGGCTGCTGGAGATGAAGCACGAGGCCGAGGCCGACGAGGTCATCGTGGTGACGCCAAGCCTGGACCGCGAGCGCCGCAAGGCGAGTTACGCGGCCATCGCGGACGCCTGGCGGCAGGCCAGCTGACAGCGGCAGGCCAGCTGACAAATGACGCGAGACTGTCGGCGGTCACGGGTATACTCGAACACAGATTCGATGAGCGATGCGATGCAGACAGCGATGAGACGAGCACCTGCGCCGAGAGGGACTGACTGACCAAAGCCACGCCGCCGGGAGGTGACCGCTATGGGCCTGACGAGCACAGGCCGGACTGGCGCTTCTCCTGGCAGCACCGTCCCTGGCAGCACCGTCCCTGGCAGCACCGTCCCTGGCAGCGTGGCCGAGGCTCTCGCCGCGGTCCGCGCCGGGCTGGACTACCTCGCCGCCGCGAATCAGACCGACCTCGCCGCCACCGAGCAGGCCGACTGCCTGCGCGAGCTGGCTGCAGCCGAGTCGGTCCACCTCGCGGTCACCGCCAGGGTGCTGGCCGCCTTCAACACCGGCGGCGGATTCACTGCCGACGGGCAGTCGGGTACCAAGTCCTGGCTGTGCTGGCAGACGCGCGTCACGCGTGCCGCCGCCGGCGCGGCCACGGGCTGGATGCGACGGCTCGCCGCTCATCCCACAATCGCTGACGCTCTCGGCGCCGGGCGGCTGTCACCGTCCTGGGCACGGCACCTCTGCAACTGGTCCGATGAGCTCCCGGAGGACGCGCGCGCGGATGCTGACGACGTGCTGACCGGCGCGGCCCTGGACGGCATGGAGCTTGCCGACATCGCCGCGCTGGCCGAGCAGATCCGCGCCAAGACCGCCCAGCCGGACACCGACACGGGCGTCGACCGCTTCGGGCAGCGGCGCCTGTACCTCGCGACGCACTTTCTTGGCCACGCACGGCTAGACGGCGACCTGACTCCGCAGGCTACGGCCGCACTTCAGGCTGTACTCGACACGCTGGGCAAGCGCGCCGGCCCTGAGGACCTGCGCAGCAAGGACCAGCGCGACCACGACGCCCTCGAGGAAGCGTGCCGCCTGCTGATCGCGTCAGGCTGCCTGCCCAAGCGCGCAGGACAGCCGGTCCAGATTCAGCTGAGCATGACGCTCAGCCAGCTGCTCGGGCTGCCCGAGGCCGATCCGGCCACTGCCGCGGAGATCACCGCGAACGGCACGCCCGTCCCGCCAGGAGCCGACTGCGACGCCGCCATAACGCCCATCGTGACCGGAACGATCGACTTCGACCTGCTGGACAAGCTCGCGGGCCGTTACCCGGGCGTCCGCAACCAGGATGCCGACGGGATGGCCAGCCGTGCCGCCAGGCAGCTCACTGTCGCGGAGGCGGTGCGGCTGCTGTCCGGCCCGACCGGCCTCGCTGCCCGGTTGCGGACCGGCCGACTGACCGGGCCGGCCGCGAAGATCAGCCTTCCGCTGGACATCGGCAGGACCTCGAACCTCGTTCCCTCGCACATCCGGCGCGCCGTGTGCCGGCGCGATCGGCGCTGCCGGTTCCCCGGCTGTCACCGGCGGCCAGTGGACTGTCACGTGCATCACCTCACCAGCCGCGCTGATGGCGGCGAGACCAGCGTGGAGAACTGCTGCCTGCTGTGCCCGTTCCACCATCTGATCGCGGTCCACCAATGGGGCTGGCGGCTGACGCTGAACCCCGACGGGACAACAACCGCCGTCAGCCCGGACGGCGCCAAGACTCTCCACAGCCACGCACCACCAGGACAAGCCGCCTAGGCGAGCGCAGGCTGCCTGACAGGGAAGCATGTCGCACAGTCTTAGGCGCGTGCCGACTGTCCAACGACGCGACTCAGCGGCAGCGCGGCTACGTCTGGATCCGCTGCCGTCATGGCTGCTGCGAGTCTCCGGTCAGATAGACCTTCTTCGGGGGCGGATAGAGAGCTCGGCCGATCGTGGCGGAGGCCCACCCGATGCACCATCCGAAGAAGATCGCGAAGATATAGCCCAGAATCACTTTCTTCTCAGTGGCGATGAGGACCGCCCAGATCACTGCCCAGGCGACGAAGCTGGCGACGCTGTAGGCCGCGTAGGTGTTCATGTTCGGTGGGGTCTTGCGGTGGATCCAGGTAAGGAAACCACTGCCGGCTGATGCGTTCATTGAACCCTCCTCGGGCCGAAAACTGATATCACTATGCTATGTCTGTGTTATCAGTCACGTCAAGCGCCGAGGCAATGTGCATGCTCACAGCGGCAGGGCGCTCGATCACGGGCACACTTGGGGGCCGGGCAGTACGTTGATGGGAATGGTTCCGGGTGGAGGTGCCATGCCCGGTGCGCGCTTCCCTGGCTGGCGGAATCCGGCGGCACACTGGCCCCTGGCCGCTCGCGGGTCTGGTGCACGGGATCAGCCGGCGAGGGGGGCCCGCCGGCTGGCGGCCTCCGCGGCGGCCACAGCGGCCACGGCGGCGCTTGTCCTGGCTGGCGGGTGCAGTGCCGGGACCCCGCCTGCGCGGCGGCCGGACCGCCCGGCACCCAGCGCGGCTGTTACTGGCTGCCAGCGCCAGTACGCGTCGTCCTGCTTGACCCCGCTGCAGTTGCGGGTCGCCCACGGCTTCCAGCCGCTGCTGGATCGCGATCGACGGACGCGGTCAGACCGTAGTGCTGATGGAGTTCGCCAACGTACCGCCGCAGCCGGCCAGCCCGCTGGTCACTGACATCCGCCAGGACCTGGCGCTGTTTGACGCCGAGATCGTGCACGCGATCGCCCCGGACGCTGGCATCCGTGTGATCCTGATTCCGCCCTGGACCGGCCCCGGAAGCTGGATAACCGCCATATGGACGGCGTGCTGCGCCTGGCCTTGTCGCAGGGATCTGTCGTCTCGCTCAGCGCCGGTCTCGGCGAGGACTGCTTTACCCCGGCCCAGGTGGCCGGCCTGAACTCGGCGCTGCAGGCAGACCAGGAACGTCACGTGACCGTGGTCGCCTCCTCGGGTGACTTCGGTGCGGCCAGCACGGCGTGCGCAGGTCCCGGCGTCCCGACCTCGGTCAGGGAGGCGGACCTCCCGGCGTCCGACCCGCTTGTGCTCGCGGCCGGCGGTACCACCCTGGACGCGGACCCGGCAGCCGGCACCTATCGCAGCGAGAGCGCGTGCCACTCCGCCGGGCACCGCAAGCTCCTCCGGCGGGGGGTTCAGTCATCTCTTCCCGCGGCCCGCCTACCAGGACGGCATCGCCGGGATCGGGGCGGACCGTGGCTTTCCTGACGTGGCCTCCGACGCCGCGGGCCCCACCGGCATGACGCTGGCCGTCAGCGCCGGGGCAGGCAAGGACTACTTCTACCCGGGCGCCGGGACCAGCGCCGCCACGCCGCTGTGGACCGCCCTGATCGCCCTGGCCAACCAGTACGCCGGCCGCCACCTGGGCTTCGTCAATCCCGCGATCTACCGCATCGGCCGCAGCGCCAGCTACCACCAGGCCTTCCACGACATCACTACAGGAAGCAGCACGATCACATTTCCGCAGGGCACGATTCCCGGCTACCAGGCCTCGCCCGGCTGGGACCCGGTCACCGGCTGGGAAGCCCCGACGCGCAGGCGCTCATCCCCTTGCTGGCCCGCTACACCAGCCCGTGAGCCGCAGGCACTCGAGCGCAAGAACTCACCATCCGGCGCTCAGCTGGATGCCTTGCCTGGAGACGCTAGAGCGTCGCCGATCTCCGGCCGACGGTTCCCACCAGCAGTGACGCCGGGCGAAGGCCGGGCTTCAGCGGCTGGCCGGCTGCAGTCGTCGTCTGGCTCACCAGCACGGCAAGGATCGTCCGGGCACCGTAGGCGCAGATGGCCGCCACGATGACCAGGCCGGCGATACCAAGCACCAGGCCGGGCGCGATCGCGTCCGTCATGTCGATGCCGAGCGCGCACATGGTCGTGACCAGGCCGATCCCGCCGAACATGGTGGCAAGCGCGGCGAGCAGGTAGCCCGCCACGGTACCGGTGGTCTGCTCGCCGCCGGGCGCCAGGGCGCCGTACAGGATGGGTGCCAGCGCGGCAGTCAGCGCGTAGATCCCGAGCAGCCAGGCTGCCTCGGTGTCGTGCGCTACGGCGACGGTGGCCAGCAGGCCGCCGCCGATGCCGGTGACGCTGGTGAGCCAGCTGTCGCCGGCGGTCCATGCCGGTCCCGCCGTGACGTGGTCCCGCAGCGTGGCCTTGCACTCCTGGCGGACCCGCAGGTAGGCAGCGGCAACGACCACGACGGCCAGGACGAGCCCGGCAGCCGTGGTCCAGTTCAGGATCTGGTGTAGTGCCATGCCGCCGACCATTATCTAGGCTGGCAGGCGTGAACGTCGTCATCGAGGAGCTGTGGCGGTATCCGGTTAAGTCGATCGGCGGCGAGCGCATCGAGGCCGTCAGCATCGCTGAGGGCGGCGTGCTGGGTGACCGGGTCTGGGCTGTCCAGGATGGCGAGGGCAAGCTGGGCTCGGGCAAGAACAGCAGGCGCTTCACGCGCATTCTCGGGCTGCTCGGGCTGACGTCGCGCTACGACGACCCGGCAGACCCGCCCGTCGTAGTGGGCCCGGGCGGCGAGGAGTATCCGGTCGCCACCGGCGCGGCCGACGAGTACCTGCGCGAGCTGAGCGGGCGGGAGGTGCACGTCCGCCGCGACACCGGGATCTCGCATTTCGACGAGGTGCCGTTCAGCCTGGTCGGCACGGCGACGCTGAAATGGCTGGCCGCCGAGGTGCCGGGCGTTCCGGTCGATGCTCGCCGGCTGCGCCCGAATCTGGTCGTCCGGACCAGCGAGCCGTTCGCTGAGGAGGCGTGGCTCGGCCGGACCGTCCGGATCGGGTCAGCTGAGGTGGTGTTCGACCGCGTGTTCCAGCGCTGTGTCATGGTCGGCATGGCCCAGCCGGGCCTGACCGACTCACCAGACGTGCTCAAGCGCATCGGCGCCCGCGAGGACAGGCCGGTCTGCCTGGCCGTCGGCGGCCATGTCCTCAGAAGCGGGACGATCGAGGTCGGCTGATCCCGTTGTCGTGCGCGATCGCGGCCGCCTCGGTCCGGCTGGCGGCTCCCAGCTTGGCCAGGATGTTGGAGACGTGCACGCTCACCGTCTTACCGGAGATGAACAGCTCAGCCGCGATCTCCTTGTTGCTCAGCCCGGCCGCCAGGCAGGTCAGCACCTCGAGCTCACGGCTGGTGAGAATGCCCAGCGGGCCGCCGCGCACCGCCCGGTCGCCGAGCCGGGCCCTGCGGCCGAGATCGGCCAGCGCCGCCCGCAGCCGCGCGGCGCCAAGGCTGTCGGCCGCCGCTGCCGCGAGCTGCCACTGCCGCTGGGCCTCGTCCCGGTCACCGGACTCGGCCAGCGCCTCCGCGAGCCGCCACCGGGACCGGGCCGTGTCGTAAACGAAGGCAGGGCCGAAGGCGTCGACGACGGCTTGCCAGCGGGCCGGGTCGTTGTCGCCGATCGCACGATGCAGATCTGCCTCAGCCCGCGCCAGCCAGCCCCGCCCGTCCACGCCGAGCGCCTCGGCCACGCGCCAGGTGCTGCTCACGCCGTTCCTGGCAATCTCGGTCAGCGCTGTCGCCCGTGTGATCAGCTCGTCGGCAGGCTGGCCGGCCGCCCTGGCCAGGCGGGCCTGGTCGGCGAGCGCCGCAATCCCCACCGCGGCCGGCCTGATGACCTGCGGGCCGTAGTCGCCTGACGCCACGGCAGCGGACACGGTCCGCTCCGCGGCCGCGGCCGCGCCCTCCAGGTCACCGGACCAGTAGGCGTCCTCGGCGACCAGGCCCCGGGCGATGTACTCCGCCAGCTGGTCCATCGCCAGGTAGGGCTCCAGCCACCTGAGCCGGTCTGCGACTCGCGCGCTGCCCCTGGCCACGTCGATGAACAGCGCCATGGCCGACAGCCTGGCCTCGGCAACATTAGTGACCCGGACCGCGAAGGTGTCCGCGATCTGCTGCGCGTGGTCCCAGTCGCCGTCTGCGTAATGCGCGAGGTAGTGCAGGTACTGCAGATCGAGGCCATACGGCGCCATGCTCAGGCCTGCCTCCTCGGCCCGGTGGACGCCCGCGTGCGCGACCGCGCTGGCCGCGGGCAGGTCGCCTGACTCGAGATTGAGCCGGGCGAGCAGCGTCCGCACCCGCAGCTCGACGCCTGCCATGTCGGTGGCCGTGGCCAGCTCGAGCGCCTTGGCGCCGCCGGCCTTGGCCTCCTCGATCAGCCCGGCCCGCTCGCTCACGGTGACGAGCGTGGCCACTGCGTCAGCCTCGAGCCAGGCCGCGCCGGCCGCGCTGGCCGCTGCGGCCGCCTCCTCGGCCCGCTTCCTGGCCGGCCCGGTGTCGGAGTAGCAGAGCAGGGCTTTGGCGTGCGTGGCGAGGGCCTGCGCCCGCTCCCTGGTGGGCGGGTCCGCGGGCAGCTCCTCGACAGCAGCCGCGGCCGTCGCGATCGCCTCCTCGTCCTGGTCGATGTCGAGCAGGAAATAGGCCAGGCGCTCCTTCACCCGGCCCCGCAGCCTCGGGTCCGGCTGATCAGTCAGCCGCCGCAGCTGCCGCACCGCCTGCGGCACCTGGCCGGCGTCGGCCGCGCTCAGCGCCGCCTTGAAGCCCAGCCGTCCCCAGTCGATGACCTTCTCCGGCTCGGGCACCCGGTCCCACAGCGACAGCGCCTGGTTGAAGTGCCGCAGCGCCTCGGCTGGCGCGGCGAGCCGCCACGCCTCCTCGCCTGCCTGCACCGACGCGGCGAACGCGGCGGGAATGTCGTGGCTGGCCAGGCTGTGCAGCGCCAGCTCTGCCGCTGCGCCCGGCACGTCGGCCCGCTCGGCGGCCAGCAGCTCGGCCAGCCGCGCGTGCAGCCGCGTCCGCTCGCCCGGCAGCAGGTCGTTGTAGATCGCCTCGCGCAGCAGCGCGTGCCGGAAAGCCAGCCCGGCCATCCCGTCGGGGACGAGCAGCTGGTGCGCGACCGCGTCCCTGACCGCCGCCTCATAGTCCGCCGCCGACAGCCCGGACGCGCGCATGACGAGATCGTCGTCGATCCGCCTGCCCGTGACGGCCGCGGCCCGCAGGACCTGCTGCGTCGGGGAGGGCAGGCCAACGGTGCGCGCTACCAGCAGGTCGGCAAGCCCGGCGGGCAGCTCGCTGCCAGCCGATGAGGTAGCGAGCAGCTCCTCGGCGAAGTAGGCGTTCCCCTCAGCCCGCTCGATGACCCGGTCGATCGCCGCGCTGTGCCCGCCCGCGAGCTGCGTCAGGTGCTCCGCCATCGCGACCGGGTCGAGCGGGCCGACCTCGATCGCGGTCACGCTCGGCAGCCGCAGCAGCTCCCCGACGACGGGGCGCAGCGGATGACCGCGGTGCATGTCGTCGGTGCGGTAGCTGACAGCCAGCGCGATCCGCTCGTCCCGGAGCACCCGGCTGAGGAACGTCACCAGGTCCCTGGTGGAGCCGTCGGCCCAGTGCAGGTCCTCCAGCACGAGCAGGACCGGCCGGGCCGCGGCCAGCTCCGCGAGCATGCCGAGGACAGCGCCGAACAGCTGCTGCTGCGCCAGCCCGGGCAGGTCGCCGGGCAGCCGGGTGAACTCCCGGTCGGGCAGGAGCCGGGCCAGAACCGGCCGGGCCGCGAGCGCGTCGGCCAGGGGCCCGGCCGCAGCGGCCCGCAGCGCGTCGGCCAGCGGCAGGTAAGGAATCGAGTCGGCGAGCTCCGCGCACCGCCCGGACAGGACAGTGAACGCGCGACGGCCCGCCTCGGCCGCCAGCTCGGTGAGCAGGCGCGTCTTGCCGACGCCGGCGTCGCCGCTGACCAGCAGGGCACACGGCTGCCCGGCCTCGGCATCGCCGAGCAGCTTGGCCATGCGCTCCAGTTCGGCCGCGCGGCCGACGAGCGTGCCAGTCTCCATGGATTAATTATCCCAGGCGGGACTGACAGTCCTGGCCACCAGCGGTCCGGCTGAGGCGCCCCGGGATCAGGTGGTCTGGGCGATCAGCACCGAGCATGGCGCGTGGTGCGCGACCGAGTTCGGCACGCTGCCCAGCACCCGGCGCACGCCGGTCATGCCCTTGTTGCCGACGACGATCAGGTCCGCGCCGATCTCCTCGGCCAGATCGCAGATGGACTCCGCCGCTGCCCCGCTGCGAGCGTGGACCTGCGCCGTAACCCCGGCCGCCCGCGCCCGCGAGGCGTGGTCGGCCAGCACTGACTCAGCCAGATCCCCGGTCGCGAGGCTCTGGTCCGCCGCGCCGGAGGCGCTCAGGTGCTGCGGCCGGTAGGCGGACACGATGTGCAGCTCGCCGCCGGTCAGCTTGACGATCTCAATGGCCTGCCGGACCGCCTCGGCTGCCGTGTCGGAGGCGTCTGCTCCCACCACTACCTTCTGGAACACATCCACTCCATCCCTGCGCCACCGGCGTCGGTGCTTGGCCTGCGCCGCACTATAGCCGGTTTGTCTGCCGAGTTCTCGGCGCTGCGGTACCACCTTCATCGCGAATTGGTCGCGACTCGTTGCTACCGGGGGTGAAGCTCCGTCCCGGTCCTGGCCTGGATGTGCGGCGGCGGACTCAGCCCGGCTGGCAGCGCCGGGTCGGCCACCGGGGACAGCCAGCGCGTGTCAAGCGGCAGCTCGCCTGCCCACAGGCCGAGCGCGGCGTCAGGGCTGTCAGCGTCGTCCGGCGGCCCGGAGCGGATCTTGACCGAGGCCTCGGCCAGGGAGAGCGCGAGCAGCCGGGTCGCGGCCAGTTCCTTGCGGCTCGGCTGGCGCGCATAGTCCCACTGGCCGGGCGCCAGGTGCTCGGACAGCAGCCGCAGGCCTGCCAGCTTCTCGGCCGGATCGGCCACGATGCGCGGCCGGGCGTAGATCACGGCGCTGCGGTAGTTGACCGCGTGCTCGAACACCGAGCGGGCAAGGACCAGGCCGTCCACGATCGTGACGGTCAGGCAGACCTCGGAGTCGGCGGCCAGGCTCCGGCTCGCGACCGAGCCGTGCACATAGGCATGCTCGGCGTCGAAGCCGTAGCTCGTCGGGATGACCACGAGGCCGTCGGGCCCGGTGACCCCGAGGTGGCCGATGAAGCCGGCGCTCAGGACCGCCAGCAGGTCGGCCCGGTCCGCGCTGCCCTGCTCGCGCAGCCGCTGGTGCCGGGTGCGCGGCGTCGCTGACAGCGGAGGCAGGCTACGGACTTCGGGCATGAATCACGTCCTTGAGAACGAAATGCGTTGCCCCCAGTCTATTCGGCAACCGATTCGGTGCTCAATGGGGGTCACGGGCGAGTAATGCGGATTCCGCTGATTCACCGGCCAAAGTCAATCGGATCCGTCGCGGTCAGACGGCGGTGGCCAGCCGCTTCCGCAGCTGGGCGCGGGCCCGGTGCAGCCTCGACATGACCGTGCCGATCGGCACGCCGAGCATCTCGGCGATCTCGCGGTACGGGTATCCCTCGACGTCAGCAAGGTAAACGGTGGCCCGGAAGACCTCCGGCAGCTCCCTGAGGGCCTGCCGGACGTCGGAGTGGCCGAACTGGCCGAGCACGGCATCCTCGGCCGACTGCGCGGTCCGCGCCGGGTCGGCTGGCCCCGCGGCCGCCGCGAGCAGCGCCTCGAACTCCGCGCTGAGCACCTGAACCGGCTCGCGCTGGCGCTTGCGGTAGCTGCTGACGAAGGTGTTGGACAGAATGCGGAAGAGCCAGGCCCTGCCGTTGGTGCCCGGCGTGAAGTGCCGGATGCCCGCGTAGGCGCGGGCCATGCTCTCCTGCACCAGGTCCTCGGCGTCGCTGTGATTGCGGGTCATCCGGAGTGCGGCGGGATACAGATCCCGCCGGTGGAAGGCAATCTCCCGTTCGTAGAGCACATGGTCATCAGATGCGCGGGCGCTCATTGTCATGAGTGCTATTCGCCTCCTGTTGAGGAGGCGGCTGCCGCCGACCCGGCACGCGACGGCCTGCGCATGGGGGGACGCGCAGGCACGGGGGTGCCCCACTACTGTCAGTAAAGCCGGGCGTCGCGGTTCAGGGGGGTCAGCGCGCCGCCACCACTTAATGTGAGCTGCAGGTATTTAAACCGCTACTCACCGTCATGTCAAAAGCGTCACTCTAGTCACGCAGAGCTACACAACTGATTCCGCAGCGGCCGGCTGGCGCAGCGCCAGTTCCACCGCCTGCTGGCGGGACAGCGCCGCCCCCTGGCGGTAGGCCTCGGCGAACCGGGTGTCCCCCATCAGATCGCGCAGCTCGGCCTGCTGGGTCGTCCGCAGGCGCTCCTCGGTATGTGACCAGCTGATGCTTCCGTCGGCGAGGGCGTAGCCGATCCGGACGTCCGCGGCCCCGAACAGGCGAGCCGCTTTCTCCTCGTCGCCCTGCCAGGCGGCGCAGCAGGCGGCGCTGAACAGCACCTCGCACACGTCCAGCCGGATGCCGCTGCGCCGGGCGATCTGCAGGCACCGCCGGACGAGCGGAAGCGCGTCGCCGGGCTGGCCCTCGATCAGCATGAGAATCGCCAGGTCCTCACGGAAGAAGTACAGGTACATCTCGTCGCCGAGCACCTCGGCGGCAGAGATCGCTGCCTCCAGGTGGGCCCTGGCCTGCGCGATGCCGCCCTGGGCGATGTCCAGCGCGTACAGCCGGTGCAGCTCGTTCGCCGCCAGCAGCTCGTCGCCGGACTGGCGGAAGCACTCCAGCGCCTCGGCCCGCAGCCGCCGGTTGTCCTCCGCCGACGGCTCGGCGACGGCCAGGCACTTCAGCATCTCGCCGAGCAGCTGGCGGTCCCCGGTCGTACGGGCGATGGCCACGGCCTGCCCGGCAAGCTCTCGCACCCGGTCCAGGTCGCCGTCGGTGAAGACCATGCCGCTGAGCAGCCCGAGCGCCCGTGCCTGCAGCGGCCGGTCGGCCAGGATCTCCGCCATGGCCAGGCCCCGCTCCGCATAGCCGCGGGCCGCCGACCTGGCACTCGGATCGGCCTGCAGCAGGATCCCGAGGAAGTTCGCGGTGGCCAGCTGGGCGCTCGCCGCCAGCACGGTCACGCCGGAGTCATCCTTATCGACCGCTGCCCGCAGGTAGCTGAGCACCTCCGGCTGGGCCCGGCTGACGGCGAACCGCTGCAGCGCGACGCCCAGCCGGATGATCTCGCTGGTGCGGTCCTGTGCGGCCAGGTAGCCGAAGACAGCACGCAGGTTGTCCCAGTCGGCATCCAGGCGCCGCAGCCAGTAACCCTGCCTGCGGCCCGTCAGGGCAGGTCCGGCTTCCTCGGCGACCCGCAGGTAGAACGCGGCGTGCCGGTCCCTGATCGCGGCCAGCGCGCCCTCGCCGGCCGACTTGAACAGCTCCTGGGCGGCGTACTGCCGCACGGTCTCCAGCAGCCGGTACCGCACCGCCTCGCCGCCGGCACGCCCGTCCGGCGTCCTGGCCTCCGACTTGCTCCGCTCGGCCAGCACCAGGCTCTTGCCGACCAGCGAGCCGAGCAGGTCCAGCACGTCGATCACGTCGATCTCATCGGCCGCGCAGATCGCCTCGGCCGCCTCCAGCTCGAAGCCGCCGGCGAACACCGACAGCCGCCGCATCGCCTCCCGCTCGGCCGCCGTCAGCAGGTCGAACGACCAGTCGACGGTTGCCTGCAGGGTCTGCTGGCGGGGCAGCGCGTTCCGGCTGCCGCCGGTCAGCAGGCGGAAGCGCTGGTCCAGCCGCTCGCTCAGGTGCCGCAGCGACATCGACGAAAGCCGCGCCGCTGCCAGCTCCAGCGCGAGCGGGATGCCGTCCAGCCGCCGGCAGATGGTCGCGACCAGCGGCGCGGCGGCGTCGTCAAGCACGAAGCCGGGCGCATGAGCCCTGGCCCGCTCCACGAACAGCGTCACCGAGTCCGACGCCGCCAGGTCAGCGGCGCTGATCGCGTCCCGCGGCGGCAGCGACATGGACGGAACGCGGTAGACCCGCTCGCCCTCGATGCCGAGCGGCTCCCGCGAGGTAGCCAGGAACCTGACACGCGGGCAGTACCGGATGACCTGCTCGCAGAACCGCGCCGCGGCGTCGATCACGTGCTCGCAGTTGTCCAGCACGATGACCACGTCCTCGGCGGACAGCACCTCGAGCACCGAGGCCAGGACGCCGGGAGCGGAGTGATCGGGCAGACCGAGCGCCGCGGCGACCGCGCCGGGCACCTGGTCGCCGTCTGTCACCGCGGCGAGCTCGGCGAACCAGACGCCATCCAGGGCCGAGTCCAGCAGCTCGACCGCTGCCTGCAGGGCCAGCCTTGTCTTACCGCTGCCGCCCGAGCCGGTCAGCGTCACCAGCCGCGCCGACGCGGCCAGCGAGCTCACCTCGGCCAGCTCATGCTGCCGGCCGATGAACGCGCTCAGCTGGCCCGGCAGGTTATTGGGCAGATCAGGGTTGTCCAGCGACGTCACGGGCGGGAAGTCGGCCGGCAGGAAGTCAGCCTCGAGCTGGTACACCTGCTCGGGCCGCCCCAGGTCCTTCAGCCGGTGGGCGCCGAGGTCGCGCAGCGTGACCCTGGCGGGCATCGCCTCCGACAGCAGCTCGGCAGTGGCGCCGGACAGCAGCACCTGGCCGCCGTGCGCGACCGACTCCAGCCGCGCCACGCGGTTCACGGCCGGGCCGAAGTAGTCGTTGTCGCGCTCCTCGCACGCGCCGGTGTGCAGCGCCATGCGCACCAGGATCGGCTGCTTCGTCGGCCAGTCCTGGCCGGTCAGGGCCCGCTGTGCGGCCAGCGCGGCCGCGAGCCCCGCCTCCGCGGTCGAGAACGCGGCGCAGAACGCGTCGCCGACCGTCTTGAAGACGTAGCCGCCCGCTTGCTCGATCGTGCTGCGGAGGATCTCGTCGTGCCGCCGCAGCCCGAGAGTCATCGCCTCCGGCTCGGCCTCCCACAGCCGGGTCGATCCCTCGATGTCGGTGAACAGCAGCGTTACTGTTCCCGACGGGATCTGAGCCGGTTTCTGCACCCCCACACGATACGCGGCGCCACGGGCCGCCGGCTCAGCGCAGATCGCCAGTCAGTCAGCCGCCAGTCAGCCAGTCGCGTTGAGCCAGCGAACCGGGGCGCCGTCACCAGCGCGGCGGAACGGCTCGAGCTCGTCGTCCCAGGGCTCGCCGAGTAGCAGGCCGAGTTCCTCCTCCAGCGACCCGCCGAGCGCCGGGTGCCGTGGCCCGTGCAGCTCCCGCAGGCTGCCGAGCTCGGCGCGGCTGCTGGCCGCCGAGGCTGCGAGTGCCATCGCCGCGCGGAGCCGGTTCTCCGGGATCATGATGTCGCCGTTCGCGGCGACGACCGCCGAGAAGGTGCCGAGCGCCGGGGTGTGGCTGTAGCGGGTGGCATCGCAGCCGGCACTGGCCTCCTCGGTGACCTCGAACCGCACCAGGTTCCAGCTCGCGAGCGCCGTGGTAATCGCTCCCGCCGCACCCGCGCGGCCGGTCCACGCCAGCTCGGCGCGCATCGTGCCTGGCGAGGCGGGCTGATCGACCCACGGCATGCCGACAGGCACGCCAAGTACCCCGGCCACTGCCCACTCAATATGCGGGCACAGTGCCGGGGGCGCACAATGCACGTGCAGCACGCCACGTACGGACACCCAGGACCTCCCTGCAGCAGACGAGGATGCGTCTTCCCCAACGACCTCGTCGCCAGCAGATCCGCCCTGGCGCGGTCTCATTGTGCCCTACGCGTGCCTGCCATGCCAGCACCGCCACACCAGCACCGTCTAACCCGCGCGTCGTGTCAGGGCGAAATGCGGCTACTGTCCGGGCACGGACCGTGTTGTGATGGAGAGGTGAACTCTGCCGCCGCGAATGCCGCGCTGGTGTTCACGGCCGAGATGTACGGCCTCCAGCTCGATCAGCTTGCCGTCTTACTCGGGGGCACCAGCCGCCAGGCCCGCTCCCTGGTGACCCGGTGGGCCGGCAGCGGGCTCGCCGAGACGGCGACGCTCGGGCCCGGGCCGCCCTGGGTCTGGCTCACCCGCGCGGGCCTGCGCGCCTGCGGCGCCCGGTACGCCGCGGCCCCGCCCGCGCTGGCCCGGCTGGCGCACATCCGCGCGGTGACCGCGGTCCGACTTGCCCTGGATACCGTGCCCGCCTACCGCGACGGCGGCGCGCACTGGCGCAGCGAGCGGCACCTGCGCGGGCGGGTCAGGATCGGCGCGCGGGACCACCTGCCGGACGCCGAGGTGCACTGGCCGGACGAGTCGGGCCTCGCCTGGGCTGGCGAATGCTGGGCGATCGAGGCCGAGCTGACCGCCAAGACAGTGGCCCGCACCACGGCGATCATGCGCGAGCTGCTCAGCCGCACCGGCGACTACGGCTGCCCGGCAGCGCAGTCGCGGGTGCCCGGCGAGCCGCCGCGGCATGCTCGGGCCGTCTACCTCTGCTCGCCCGCGGCCACCGGCACGGTGCTGCGGGCGAGGGACGCGCTCGGCGCTGGCAGGATCGAGATCCGCAGCCTGCCAGCCAGCGCCTACCTGGCTGCGCCGTCATGATCAGGCGGACCCGCGCGCTGGCCGCCGCCACCGTGTTGCTCGCCGCTGGCACCGTGCTGGTCCTGCTCCTCGTCGCCGCCGCGCTCCTGACCGTGGCACCGCTAGCGATCGCCATCGCCGTGCTCGCGGTCATCCTGGTCGCCGCCGGCGGAGCCGGGGCGGCCTGGCTGCGTGGCTGGCCCGCCAGGCGGCTCTACCTGGCGGCTGCCTGGAGCCTGCCCATGCTCGCCGTCTGGCTGGGAGCTACCGCGGTCAGTGCTCACACGCCCGGCGACGCCGTGCGGCCCGCGTGGCTCGCCTTTCGCCACCACGATCTGCTGGCCGTCGCCGTCCAGCTGGCGCCGGTCGCGGTGCCTGCCGGGCTCGCTGTGGCCGGCCTCGCGTGGTCGTGGCGGCTGGCCGCCATGGCCGCCAGCGCCGGCGGCCGCTCGCCGGGCGCGGCAGTGGCGTTTGACCGGCGGCAGTGGCGGCATCAGGTCCGGGCGGCCAGGGCCAGGATCGCGGTACCGGGCGCGGTACCGCTGCTGACCGCACGCGGTGATTTCGTGGCCGGCGCGGTGATCCGCGCGGTCGGCCACCCGCCCAGTCAGCTCACCCGGCTGCCCGCCAGCAGGCTGCGCGCCCACCAGCTGGTCATCGGCGGCACCGGCACCGGTAAGAGCACGCTGCTGCTCCGGCTGTGGGCGGGATTCATGGCGGCGGGCCTGACCCGGCACGCCGCCGGGCTCGCCGGGCCGCCGGTGCTCGTCGTGCTCGACTGCAAGGGCGGGGCTGACGCCCGGCGCATCGCTGACCGTGCGCGCCGCGTGCTGCACGAGTCAGGAGCCAGGAACGTGGCCGTCTGGCCTGATGAAGCTCGTCTGTCGCTGTGGGAGCTGCCAGTCAGGGAGCTTGTCACCACGCTGGTCGACCTGATTGAGCACGGCAGCGGCGGCGCGGCCTATTACACCGACGTGATGGAGGCCGTTGTGGCGCTCGCGGTCGAGGCGCCGTGCGGGCCGCCAGCGAGCACGGCCGACTTCCTGGCCCGCCTCGATGCTGGCTGGCTGGCGCTCGCCTACGGTGAGCACCTGGCCGGCCCGGCGGCCCGCCAGGTGCCCGATGTGGCGCTGCGGTTCCGCACGCTGTTCCGCCGCCTCGGGCCCGGCCTGGACGGGCCGGGCAGCCTCGCCGACGCCGACGTCTGGTACTGCATCCTGGAGGGAACGGCCGAGGTGAGAGTCGCCGAGGCGCAGGCGCGCGCGCTGGTCGACCTGCTGGCCAGCTACGTCACGGCGGCGCCAGCGGGCCAGGTACTGCTGGCTGTAGACGAGTTCAGCGCGGTGTCGCGGCGGCTGCCGATCTGGCAGCTGTACGAGCGCGCCCGGTCGCTCGGGCTCGCAGTCCAGGTGTCGGCCCAGTCCTGGCACGGCCTGGCCGCGCGGGACGACGACCGGTACCGGCTCGCCGCGACCGCCGAGGGCGGCATCTGGCTGCTGCGCACGCCGCACCCGGACCCGGTGGTGGCACTGGCCGGGCAGCGCACCGTGACCGATAGCGCCAGGCAGCTCACGGGCCGGCTGCGGTGGAGCCGCTCGGGCACCTCCCGGCTGCAGGCCGCGCCGGTCGCCGACCCGGACCTCGTCCGCGGCCTCGACGTCGGCCAGGCGGCGTACATTTACCGCGGCGGGGCGACGTTCACCCAGGTCAAGCGACTGGTTGCGGGACCCGCGGCGCTCGGCAGGCAGGCGCCGATCGCAACGGCGGCCACCACGACGTCCGACAGGCATGACCGGCCAGCAGGGCCGCCCGACGTCTCCGTGCTGCCCGATGTCTCCGTGCTCCCCGATGTTTCCGTTCTGCTCGACGCCGCCTTCGGCCCGCCTCCCGGCGGCCGGGCATGAGGCCGTTCGAGGTGCTGGGGCTGCCGCCCAGCGGCGAGATCTCCGACGACGACGTGCGGGCGGCCTGGCGCCGGCTCGCGGCGGCGACGCATCCGGACCGGGCGGACGGCGGGGATCCGGCGGCATTCGCAGCGGCGGCCGCGGCCTATACGGCGCTGCGCACCGCGTCCGGCCGGCTCGAGGTGCTCGCCGGGCAGCGCGAGCCAGTGCGCGGGGTAAACGTGCCCGTTCCCTGTCGTATGGGTCTTTCCTGGCGCCTGCTCATCCGGCTGCTGGCTGCCGTCGCCGCCGGGGCGCTCTCGGTCGCTGTCATCGGCTGGCAGCCCGCCAGCCTGGGCGTCATTACCGGGGCACTGACCTGGGCGATCGTGACTGGCCGGCGCGACCTGGCAGGCTGGCGGCGTGAATAGGCCCGCGGCAGGGGATGCCAGGGTGATGCTACTGGTGGGCCTTTGGGCATCGCGCTAGCTGCCGCTATCGGCGCGGCCCTGGTATTCGGGATCTCGTCGGTCGCCGAGCAGCGCAGTACAAAACGGGTCAAGACTCGCAAGGCACTGTCGCCCCGGATTCTGCTCGACCTGGTACGCCAGCCACTGTGGGTGGCGGCGATCGGCGGAACCCTCATGGGCTTCGCGCTGCAGGTAACGGCGCTGCGCTTCGGGCCGCTGGCGCTGGTGGAGCCTATTCTGGTGGTCGCGCTGATTTTCGCCACGCTGATCAACGCCTACCTCCGCGGCGTGTGGGATAAGCAGATCATCGGCGGCGTGCTCGGCTGCGCGGTGGGAATTGCCGGCTTCCTGGCAGTTGCCCGGCCGACGCCCGGCACGTCCAATGTCAGCTTCATTGTCGTGCTGCCGCTCGGAGCCGGGCTGGCCGCTGGCGTGTTCGGCTGCCTGGTGGTCGCCAACCGCAGCAAGCGGCTGCGGCCGCTCGCCCTCGCGCTGGCCTGCGGCATCAACTACGGCGTGGCTGCGTTCCTGGTCAAGCTGGTGATCTCCGACGTCGGCGGGGGGCTGCCGCGGCTGCTTACCGACTGGCCCATCTACGCGCTGGCGATCGTCGGCCCGGCAGGCTTCATCCTGAACGAGGACGCCTACCAGCAGGGCACGCTGATCGCGCCGGTACTGGCCATCATTACCGCCTGCGATCCGATCATCTCGATCGCCCTCGGCAACCTGTGGCTGAACGAGAAGCTCAACAGCAGCCCGGCCGGTATCGCCGGTGAGATCATCTTCCTGCTGATCATGGTCACTGGGATTGTCGTGATTGCGCACCGGGCGCCGCATGTCTCGGCCGAGAAGCATCATCCCGCCCGGCAGCCCCAGAGTCAGTAAGCCTGCGGCCATCGGGCAGGCTGAGGGGGTAGGCCCGAGGTGAAGGAGGCACGGCATGCCGGACGAGACCAGGCACGAGTCCGCCGATCTTGAGGACTACCAGGTGATGGACAGCTCCGACACCCTGGATGACGCGCCCGGCGACGACCCGCTCGACCGCGGCGTGATCCCGCCGGAGCGCTGGTCGGCCGGGATGCGGTTCGGCACGACCGAGTCCGAGCAGGCGGACGGGGAGTCCCTCGATCAGCTGCTTGCCGAGGAGGAGCCGGAGCCGGGCCTCGACGAGGAGCCCGACGACGAGAGCCTCGGGCGTGCCGCCGACGACGATGACGCCCTGGCCGACGAGGACGTGGACGGCCTGCTGCTCGACGACGGCCCCGATCCGCGCGCCGGGCGCCTGGTCAGCGTGGACGACGAGGACGACCTGTTCCCCGCCTCAGACGGCGACCTGATCGGCACCGACGCCGGGATCGACGGCGGCGCAGCCACCGCCGAGGAGGCGGCCGTGCACGTCGTGGAAGAGGACGACTACGACATCAGGTCCGAGTAAGACCGCGGCCGGACCTGGCGGCTAGGTCCGCCGGGGTCTGGCCGTTTCGGTACGCAGCCAGGCGCACGACGCTCTGTCACAATGACGGGGATGCTGGGCCACGTAGCGTTCGTGCTCGCCATGGTCGCGGTCATCCTGATCGCCCGGATGATCTCCGACCGGCTCACCGTGCCGTACACGATCGTGCTGACGCTGTGCGGCCTGCTGTACGCCGTGCTTCCAGGTCCGAACCTGCACCTCGAGCCTGAACTGATCCTGGTGCTGGTCATACCGCCGCTGCTGTACAGCGCGGCGCTGCGGTCCAGCCTGCTCGCCATCCGCGCTAACTGGCGGCCGATCACCAGCCTGTCGGTCGTGCTCGTGCTGGTCACGGCGTTCGCCGTCGGGGCCGTCATCGCCGCGGTGGTGCCGCGGATCACGCTCGCGGCCGGCCTGGTGCTCGGCTCAGCCGTCGCGCCGCCTGACCCGGTCGCGGCCCTCTCGATCGGCAGCCGCGCCGGGCTGCCGCCCCGGCTGCTGACCCTGATCGGCGGCGAGGGCCTGCTCAACGACGCGACCGCACTGACGACCTGGCAGGTCGCCGTTGCCGCGACCGTCGGCGGCGGTTTCTCGCTGGCGCTGGCAGCCGGCCGGTTCGTGCTTGCCGCCGGCGGCGGGCTGCTGATCGGCGCCGCGATCGGCTACCTGCTCCGGCTGGGCCTGCCGCTGCTGCGGGATCCGCTGCTGGCCAACACGGTGTCGCTGGCCACGCCGTTCGCTGCGTACGCGGCCGGCGAGGCGGCGCACGTGTCCGGCGTGCTTGCGGTTGTCGTCGCCGGGCTGCTCGCCAGTCATGACGCGCCGCGCGGCGAGTCGGGCGCGAGCCGGCTGCAGACCGACGCCGTCTGGCGGCTGGTCGACTTCCTGCTCGAGGGCCTGGTCTTCCTGCTGATCGGGCAGCAGCTGCCGACCGTGCTGCGCGGCCTGAAGGACGAGCCGGCCGGGGTGACCGCGGCTGCGATCATCCTTACTGTGGCCGTGGTGCTGGTTGTCCGCCCGCTGTGGCTGCTCCTGACCCAGACGCTGCCAGGCTGGCGCGGCTGGCAGCTCGGCGACAGCAACCCGAAGCTGAACGGCCGGGAGGTGACAGCGCTGACGTGGGCCGGCACCCGCGGCGTGATCACGCTGGCGGCGATCTTCTCGGTGCCGCTGGTCACCATGTCCGGCCGGCCGTTCCCCGATCGCGACCTGATGCTGCTGTGCGCCTACGTCGTCGTGCTGGTCACGCTCGTCGGCCAGGGCCTCACCTTCGGCCCGCTGCTGCGCCGCCTCGGCCTGCGGGCGAACGCAGCCGAGGCGGCGCAGGTTCGGCACGAGGCACGCCAGGCAGCCATCGCGGCCGCGGTCCTCGCGGTGAACGAGATGCAGGCCGACCGGGAAATCCCCGCGCAGGTCGCGGACAGGCTGCGGGACGCCCTGCAGCAGCGCGCCGACCGGTACCGGGCCCGGATAAGCATGCTGTCGGAGTCCGACGGCACGCTCAGCCCGTCGCCCGAGCTCGAGGCAGTGATCCAGGCGCAGCAGGCCGTGATCAGCGCCCAGCGGCAGGAGCTTGTCCGCTGGCGGGACAGCGGGCGCCTGCCCGACGAGAGCCTGCGGCGGCTGCAGCGCGAGCTTGATCTGGAGGAGCGGGCCCTGCCCGGCAGCTGAGCCCGGCAGCTGAGCCCGGCAGCTGACTAGCTCGCGTCCGCGGGCAGCTCGGGCCGGTCGATGATCCGCAGCCACCTCCCGTCCGGCTGGCGCTGCACGACCTGGACCCGGCCGCCGGTGCCGTCAGCGGCCCTGGTCGAGGTGAGCGCGAGATTGCCGTAGCGGACCGTCGGCAGCGGATCCTCCGTCAGGAACGGCCGCGGCGCGTGCGCCAGCATCTGCTCGCAGACCTCCGCGATGGCCGCCCGGCCGACAGTCGTCTCGCCTGGCGGGAAGGCCAGGACGGCGTCCGGCGCGTACAGCGCGGCCAGTCCGTCGGCGTCCCCCGCATTGGCCAGCTTGACGAACAGCCGGGTCAGGTCCTCCGGGCTACGAGCGGTTACTGATGTCATCGTGACTCCCTTCCCTCCGTCTCCAGGCTGGCCGGCTCGGCTTCAGAAGTCCAAGACATGCTCAGTATGGGATCTATAATCGCTGCTTATGGAACTGCACCAGCTGGAGTATCTCGCCGCCGTCGCGCAGGAGGGCAGCTTCACCAGGGCGGCGGAGAAGCTCATGGTCAGCCAGCCGGGCGTGAGCGCGCAGATTCGCCGGCTGGAGCGCGAGCTCGGCCAGCCGCTGCTCGACCGGTCCGGGCGGACGGTGCGGCCCACCGCCGTGGGCGAGGCAGTGCTCCCGCTCGCGGCAGCCGCGCTCAGCGCAGTCGGCGGCATCCGGCTCGCCGTTAGCGAGCTCACCGGACTGCTCCGCGGCCAGGCCACGATCGGCACGGTCACCTCGCCGAACGTCGACCTGCCAGGGATTCTCGCCGAGTTCCACCGCAGGCATCCGCTGGTCGAGATCACGCTCTCCGAAGAGAGCACCGGCGACCTGCTCGACGGCGTGCGCTCCGGGCGGCTGGACGGCGCGATCGCCAGCGTCGGCACGGCTCGCCCGCCTGGCGTGGAGCTTCAGGTCATCGTCGACCAGCCTGTCGTGGCCGCAGTCAGCCACGACCACGAGCTCAGCGGCACGGCCGTGATCCCTGTCGCCGGGCTGCGCGGCCGGCCGCTGATCAGCCTGCCGCCTGGGGCCGGCCTGCGCGCCCGACTGGAGGAGGCCTGCGCCGCAGCCGGATTCAGGCCGCTGATCGCGTTCGAGGCCAGCGCGCCGGAGGTGATCGCCGAACTGGCCGCGCACGGCCTGGGCACGGCGATTCTGCCGGGGCCGTTCGCCGAGTTCCGGGCTGACCGGCTCGCAATCGTCCGCATCGATCCGGAACTGCGCGGCCGCCTGGTTCTCGCCTGGCGCGCTGGCGGCCCGGCCAGCCCGGCCGGCCGCGCTCTGGTCAGCCTGTCCCGGCAGGCGCTGGCCGCCAGAGATCGGTAATCGCGATCCCGACCTCGGCCAGCAGCCGGCGCAGCAGCGGCAGTGACAGCCCGATCACGTTGCCATGATCACCGTCGATGCCGTCCACGAAAGGCGCGGCGCGGCCGTCGATGCTGAACGAGCCCGCGAGCGACAGCGGCTCACCGGTGGCGACGTAGGCCGCGATCTCCGCGTCAGACGGCGAGCCGAACCTGATCGTCGTCGCCGCGACGCCGCTCGCCTGCTGGCCCGGAGCGATGAGCCAGTGCCCGGTGTACAGGGTGCCCTCGCGGCCGGCGAGACAGCCCCAGACGGCGGTCGCCTCGGCGGCAGTCGCGGGCTTCCCGAGCGCCTCGCCGTCCAGGTCAAGCATGGAGTCGCAGCCAAGCACCAGCGCCTCCGGCCGCTCCGCCGCGACGGCCGTGGCCTTGCGCCGCGCCAGTTCTGCGACGAGCGAGGCGGTCGGCAGCCCCGCGTCGTTCGTCTCATCCGCTCCGCTGACCACCACCAGCGGATCGAGCCCAGCGTCGCGCAGCAGGCGCAGCCGGCCGGGCGAGCCGGACGCGAGGATCAGTGCTGGCATCGTGTCCGGGGCTCCTCGGAATGGGCGGGCTGTCGGACCGGTTGCCACCATCATGGCAACTGGACACACGATCACGACCAGCCCGGCTGGCCGGCACATCGAGATCTCCCTGAACGGCGTTAAGCTCGCGGAGTCCGACCAGGCCGTGCGGCTTCAGGAGACCGGCATACAGGACCGCTACTACCTGCCGCTGCCGGACGTGCGGACCGAGTACCTGCGGCCCACAGAGACCAGGACGACCTGCCCGTTCAAGGGCGAGGCGTCGTACTGGTCAGTCGACCTGGACGGCGAGGTCTACCCTGACCTGGTCTGGAGCTACGCCGATCCGATCCCGGCGGCCGCGGACATCGCCGGCCTCGTGTGCTTCTACGCCGAGCACGTCGACCAGAAGGTCAGCTAACCGGGCTTCGGGCCCGTGGCGACCGGCCGGTCCGGATCGGCCACCCAGCCCGACCACGAGCCGACATACAGGGCTGCCGGGATGCCCGCCAGCGTGAGCGCCAGCACCTCGTGCGCTGCGGTGACGCCTGAGCCGCAGTAGACGCCGACCTGCGGCGGCCCTCCGTCCGCGCTGCTTGCTGCACCGTCCGCGCTGCTGGCTGCACCGTCCGCGCTGCTGGCTGCACCGTTCGCCGCCCCGGCCACGCCGAGATCAGCGAACCGGGCACGCAGGTCAGCCACTGGCCGGAACAGCCCGTCGCTCGTGACGTTCTCTGCCGTCGGAGCGCTCAGCGCGCCGGGGATGTGGCCGGCCAGCCGGTCGACCGGCTCGGTCTCGCCCCGGTAGCGGGCCGGGGCCCTGGCATCGAGCAGCACGCCCGACCTGGCCAGCTCGGCGGCGCCCGCAGCGTCCAGCACCGGCAGCCGGCCCGGCTGCGCGGTGAAGTCGCCCGGCTCCGCCACCACATCGTCCGTGCTCACCGGCAGGCCGCCCGCCGCCCAGCCGCGGAACCCGCCGTCCAGCACGCGCACCCGGTCGTGGCCGAAGTAGCGCAGCAGCCACCACAGCCGGGCCGCGATGGTCGAGTCCCCGTCGTCGTAGACGACCACATCGCTGCCTTGCCGCACGCCCGCCGCTCGCAGTGTTGCCTCGAAGTCCGCGGCCGCGGGCAGCGGATGACGGCCGCCGTCGCCAGGCGGCCCTGCGAGCTGAGTGTCCAGGTCCAGGTAGCTGGCGCCGGGCAGGTGACCGGCATGGTAGCTGTCGATCCCCGGCGGGCCGCCGAGCCGCCAGCGCACGTCGAGCAGGACCGGCGGCGCGCTCCCGGCCCTGGCCTCCGCCAGCTCTGCCGCGCTGATGAGCGGTTCTGGGGCTGTCATCTCACCTCTTGGCCTTCTCAGCAGCAGTCGCCGCTGTGGATAACTACGGAATAACTGTGGATAACGAGCCGCAGCGCGGAGCGGTTCCCCGACGCTGCTGTGGATAAACTCTCCGCTACCGTCACGCTACGTGAGTCAGCAGGGGTACCCGCTGGTCCCCCGGGGCCAGCGACCCGTGCATGCCCACGAGCCTCGACTCACGTGGCTCGGTGACGGTCGCCACCACGGCCGACGCACCTCTGGCGGCAGCGACGACATCGCCGATGCGGGCGGCGACGCGCTCGTCGACGGGACCGAACCAGCCCGCGTCGATTGCCTCTTCCCGATCCGCGACCCACGCGCTGTCACCGAGCGTACTGCGCCACGCGGCCAGCACGTCCGCGGCGGCACCGGGCACGGCGTAGACGTGCCGGGCACGGCCCTCACCGCCAAGGAGCGCGACGCCGGCGCGCAGCTCCGGCAGGGCGTCAGCGTCGGTACGGGAGCCAGCCGGAACATCCACCATGCCGTGGTCGGCCGTGATGTGCAGCGCCGCGCCGGCCGGCAGCGCACCCGCCAGCTGCTCGGCCAGCCGGTCCACGTGACTCAGCTGGTAGCGCCAGGCAGGCGAGCCGCAGCCCCAGGCATGCCCCGTCGCGTCCAGGTCACCGGTGTAGACCATGGCCAGTGCCCTCGGCTGCTCGGCCAGCGCCGCCGCGGTGCGGGCGACCAGCGCGCCCGGTGTGTCCGCGGACCGGTAGTCGGCTCCGCGCATGGCGGCAACGGACAGGCCCGAGTCACGGAAGGCGCCTGCGGCGATCCGGTAGGCGCCGAGTCCCGCCTCGGCCGCCAGCTCGAAGATCGTCGGTCCCGGCTGCCACGCCAGCGGGTCAACGGAAGCGTCCCAGCGCAGCGAGTTGAGCAGCTTCCCGGTAGCGGGCACCCGCACCTGATAGCCGAGCATGCCGTGCTGGCCGGGCGGCTGCCCGGTGCCGAGGGAGCTCAGGCTCGTGACGGTCGTTGCCGGGAAACCGGCGGCGAGCCAGCAGCCAGTCTCGGCCAGCCCGGACAGAAACGGCGCCGCGGCCCGATGCGCGCGCAGCAGCTCCCAGCCCAGGCCGTCAACCACCAGCAGGCAGACCCGGCTGGCCAGCGGCAGTCCGAGAACGTTCGCGGTGCCGGGCACGCCGAGCGCGCCAAGCAGCGACTGACTGAGGTCGGCCAGCGTGCTGCTCCCGTAGCCGGGCAGCAGCGGCCCGTCGTCCAGATCCCCCGCTGCGGCTGTCACGGCCGGCTGGTCGCCTCGGTCAGCGCCTGCGCGAATGACACCACCTGCTGTACCGCCTCGGGACCATCGGCAGCCTCGCTGACCCGCACGGTCAGGTCATCCGCGGTCATGGTGCCGGTGAAGCCATGATCGGCCTCGCAGTTCTCGTCGCCGCAGTGCGCGGGCTCGATCTCGATGTGGGACAGCACGTTCCAGCCGATGGTGAGCACGACCTCGCTCGGCGCGGTCGCGCCCGGAACGTAGGACGCCGGGTCGGGGATCACCCGGGTCAGCGCTACCGACGAGATCCGGGTGTGCCGGACGGCCTCCGTACTAGTCTCGGCCTGCGGCCGGGACTCGGAATCGGACTCGTCCGCCGGGTACTCGTCAGTGTGCGAGTAGACCAGCCGCGTCGGCGTCAGCGCCATCACCGTCACGTGGCGGCGCACTTCCATGCCGGGATCGAAGTGAGCATCGTGCACGACAACGTAAGACACCACCGCCTCGGCCCCGACCGCCGACGACACGGCGTCATAGACCAGGCCGGGATAGTAGCCGCTTCGCTCGATCGCGGACTGCAGCCCGCCAGAAGCCGCCTTCAATTCGCTCATACCCCCATCCTGCACCGTTCCCGGCCTCTCATTCACCACAGTGGGCCAGACTGCGGCCGGTCTGCGGCAGGTAACGCAGAACCGCCATGTCACCGGCCCTGGTGACCGCCGCCAGCGTCATGCGGCCCTCCGGCCGGGCGCCGGCCAGCAGCCGCGGCGCAGCAGGGTCGGCGACAAAAACGGGGGCAACCGCCAGCGTGAGCTCGTCGGCGAGCCCGGACGCCAGGAACTGCGCCAGAACGCTCGCACCGCCCTCGACCATCAGCCGGCCCACCCCCGGCCGGCGAGGTCGGCCAGGACGCCGGCCAGCCGCGGCTCGCACGGCACCACGGTGGCCGCCGTACCCAGGCGCGCGGACAGCTCACCGGCCGGCGCGGCCCGCGCGTACACCAGCGGCGGCTCCCCGGTCGCGGCGAAGAACCTGGCCGCGGGGTCCAGGTGCCCGCTGCGGGTGAGCGTTACCCGCCGCGGATTCTCCGGCAGGCCCTGCGCGGCCCGCCGCTCCCGCCGCGCCTGCGAGCGGACGAGCAGCCGGGGATTGTCAGCGCGGATGGTCTGGGCGCCCACCAGGATCGCGTCGCTGCCGGCCCGCAGCTCGTCGACCCGGTCGAGGTCGGCCTCTCCGGACAGCACAAGCCGGGTCGCAGAGGCATCGTCGAGGTAGCCGTCGGCGGACATCGCAGCTGACAGCAGCACGTACGGACGCTCCGCCACTCTCCCTCCACTCCCGGGCCTCCACTCCCCAGCCAACGAATTTACCGGGCGGCACAGCACCTACGGGCAGGCGCCGCCGGCCTGCCCATAGGCTCAGGTGCCATGTTCCCGCGCGGATTGCGGCTGTCGGTCACGCTGCTCACGGCCGTTCCGCTGCCCGGCGGCGGCACGGGAGCGCCAGACCGGCGCATGGCCGCTGCCGCCATGTACTGGGCGCCGCTCATAGGGCTGGCGCTCGGCGCGGCGGCGGCCGGCGTGCTGATCGGCTGCCGCGCCGGGCATTCAGGCCCGCTCCTCGCCGCGGTGCTCGCGATCGCCGTGCTCGCCGCTCTCAGCCGCGGTCTGCATCTCGACGGCCTGGCCGACCTCGCCGACGGCCTCGGCAGCAGGCAGCCGGCCAGCCGGGCGCTGGACATCATGCAGCGATCCGACATCGGGCCGTTCGGCGTCGTGACGCTGGCGCTGACACTGCTGATCCAGGTTAGCGCGCTGGCCAGGGCCGCGGAGCTCGGCCGGGGGCCGGTGGCCATCGGTGCGGCGGCGCTGGCGGCGCGCCTGGCGATCACGGTCGCCTGCCGCCGCGGCGTGCCATCCGCGCGGCCTGGCGGTCTCGGCGCCCTGGTCGCCGGGACCGTGCACCCGGCGGCCGCGGCGCTGCTCGTCGCAGCCGCACTCGCTGCTGCAGCAGCGCTGAGCTGGATCTACGCTGTCGAGATCGCCGCCGGCCTTGCCGTGTCGCTGGCACTGACAGCGCTGGCGGTGCGCCGCCTCGGCGGCATCACCGGCGACGTACTCGGCGCTCTCGCCGAGGTCACCACGGCCGCCAGCCTGCTCGCCGCCGCACTCGCCTGACCGCCCGCTCAGTCCAGCGCCGCCCGCAGCCGCCCGGCGTACTGCTCGGCCTCGGCGTCACTGTCGTAGCGGTGGCGGGGCCAGAAGAACCCGCGCAGCCCGTCGCCTTTCGTTCGCGGCACCACGTGCACGTGCAGATGGGGGACGCTCTGGCTGACCACGTTGTTCTCGGCCACGAACGTGCCCTGGCAGCCGAGCGCCTCCGGCATCACCGCGCTGACCCGCTGCACCCGCAGGAAGAACGGGCCGACGGACGCCGCGGGCAGATCCGCCAGCGTCAGCACGTGGCCCCGCGGCACCACCAGCACGTGGCCCTTGAACACCGGCCGGCTGTCCAGGAACGCGACGACCTCATCGTCCGCCAGCACCACCCGGGCGGGAACGGCTCCCGCGACGATGGCGCAGAACGCGCACTCGCTCATACCACCGGGACGATAGCCTGCCGCAGTGGCAGCAGACGGGCAGCGGCACATCCTGGCAATCGGCGGCTTCGGCACGCCGGGCGCGGACTTCCCGGTTCTGATCAGGCACGCTCTTGACCTGTCCGGTGCGGACCGGCCGCGGGTGTGCGTGCTGAACACGGCCATGGGCGACGAGCCGGGCGCCTACGTGCGCATGTACTCGCGGCTGTCGCAGCGCGGCGCCCGGCCCAGCCACCTGCAGCTGTTCCCGCAGCCGAACGTCAGCGACCCGGCCGGCCTGCTGCTGTCCCAGGATGTGATCTTCGTCGGCGGCGGCAGCGTCGCCAACATGCTCGCGGTATGGCGCGTGCACGGCCTCGACCAGGTCATGCGCCAGGCCTGGGAAGCCGGCATCGTGCTCGCCGGCGTCAGCGCCGGTGCCATCTGCTGGTTCGAGGGCGGCACGACTGACTCGTTCGGGCCGGAGCTGCGGCCGTTCACCGCTGGTCTCGGCCTGCTGGCGGGCAGCTTCTGCCCGCACTACAGTTCCGAGGCAGTCAGGCGGCCGGCCTATCAGGCGCTGGTCGCGGACGGGACGCTCGCCACGGGCATCGCCTGCGATGACGGCGCCGCAGCCCATTTCGCCGGCCCGGAGCTGGCCGGCATTGTCGCGGACGGGCCGGGCGCAGCCGGCTACCTGGTCCGCGCCGACGGAACTGGCGGCTGCACCGAGGAGCGCCTCGCCGCGATCAGCCTCCAGGCTGACCCGGAGCATCCCGGAGACTGACGGCAGGCGGTGACCGGCCGCATACGCTTGACCCATGTCCGCGCTCTACGCCTGGCTGCGCCGCCATCAGCTGCTGGTCGACAGCGTGCTCGCGGCCACGCTCGGCCTGCTGAGCATCGGCCAGCTGATGGCGGGGCCGCGGACGCAGATCCCGATCGCGCTGCTGGTGATCATCCCGGTAGCGGTGCGGCGGAAGATTCCGGCAACGGCGTTCGCCATCGGGGCCGCAGGCGGGGCCCTGCAGCTGATGTTCCCCCACCCGCTCGGGTCCGACCTCGCCCTGCTGGTGCTGCTCTACACCGTCGCCGCCTACCGGCCGCGCCGCCTCTCGGTCGCGGCCCTGCTCGTCTGCCTGGCAGGCTCCGCGGTCGGGGCCTGGGTCTGGCTGCCCGCGGGCGGCGTAGGCATCATCGAGCGGCTGCTGTTCGCCAGCGTGCTGTTCGGCGGCCTCGCGCTGCTGGCCTGGGTGCTCGGCGACTCGATGCGCTACCGGCGCGGCTACTACGCGGCGCTCGAGGATAAGGCCGCCAGGCTGGAGGCTGAGAAAGACGCCCAGGCCAAGATCGCGGCCGCCGCCGAGCGGGCCAGGATCGCCAGGGAACTGCACGACGTAGTCGCTCACCACGTCAGCGTCATGGTGGTGCAGGCCGACGGCGCGCGCTACGCGATGCGGGCCGATCCGGACCGCGCGGAGACCGCGCTGGCGGCAATCTCCGGTACGGGGCGGCAGGCACTCACCGAGATGCGCCGGCTGCTCGGCGTGCTGCGATCCGCCGGCGAGGCGTCCGGGCTGGCACCGGTGCCGGGACTCGGCGAGCTGCGCGAGCTGCTCGACCAGGCCAGGGCCGCCGGGCTGGAGGTCTCCTACACCGTCAGCGGCACGCCCAGGGACCTGCCGGAGGGCGCCGGGCTGGCCGCCTACCGGGTCGTGCAGGAATCCCTGACCAACACCCGCAAGCACGCCGGCCTCGCCGCGACCGCAGCGGTCGCCCTGCGCTACGAGCCGGACGGGCTCATCGTGGAGGTCACTGACACCGGCCTTGGCATCGCCAGCGACGAGCCGTCCGGACACGGGCTTACCGGGATGCGCGAGCGCATCGCGATGTACGGGGGAACCGTGCAGGCCGGGCCGCTGGCAGGCGGCGGCTTCGGGGTCATCGCCCGGCTGCCCTGCACGCAGCAGGCTGCCGCGGTCCCGGCCCGCGCTCAGCCCGAGCCGGGCGCGGCCCCCGCAGGCTGGCCGGCTGCCCTTACCTGGTCGGGTGAGGCCGGATGACCGGCACCGAGTGCGACCTGATCAGGATCGTGCTTGTCGACGATCAGGAACTCGTCCGGGCGGGCTTCCGGATGGTCCTGGACGCGCAGCCGGATATGCAGGTGGTCGGCGAGGCTGCCGACGGCGCGGCCGCGATCGACCTGGCCAGGCGCCTGCACGCGGACGTGATGATCATGGACGCGCGGATGCCGCGCCTCGACGGCGTCGAGGCGACCAGGCAGATCCGGCTGGCCGGCGACCTGCCGCGGGTGCTCATGCTGACGACCTTCGACCTCGACGAGTACGCGTTCGCCGCTCTGAAGGCCGGCGCCAGCGGCTTCCTGCTGAAGGACGTGCCACCCGAGGAGCTCCTGTTTGCCATCCGCGCGGTGCACTCGGGCGACTCGGTCGTCGCGCCGTCCACGACCAGGCGCCTGATCGATCAGTTCGCCGCGCACCTGCCTGGCGGACAGGAGGCTGCCCCGGAGGAGCTGGCGGAGCTCACCGAGCGGGAGCGCGAGGTGCTCACGCTGGTCGCCCACGGCCTGTCGAATGCCGAGATCGCGCGGCGGCTTTTCGTCTCAGAGGCCACGGTGAAAACTCACGTGGGCCGCGTGCTGGCCAAGCTCGGCCTGCGCGACCGCGTGCAGACCGTCGTCTACGCCTACGAGCACGGCCTGGTGCGGGCCGGCGAGCGGCCCTGACGGCACTTCCGCAACACCATTCTCATCTTGAGAATTCTGGTACCGACCCGGTGAAGTGAACAACGCCATCTGCACGTTGCAGGTAATCTGCGGTTCGATTTCCTTGTCGGGCGGGATGGGTAGATGCTGACGGTTCACAACTTTAGTTACGGGCTTGTTACGCCCCTTCTGGGCTATTTAATGTCGTGTCTGGGAGCATTTCTCGGATTACGGTGCACGGCGCGGGCCATGGCCTGCGAGGGCCGCGAGCGGCTGCGCTGGCTGCTGCTGGCGGCCCTGTCGATCGGCACCACCGGAATCTGGGTCATGCACTTCATCGCAATGCTCGGCTACACCATTCCGGGTCAGATCATCCATTACAACGTGCTCATCACTATCGGCAGCATGCTGATAGCGGTGGTCGTCGTCGGAATCGGCCTGCTGATTGTCGGCTTCGGCAAGCGGAGCTGGCGCAATCTGCTGATCGCCGGCACATTCACCGGCGTCGGCGTCGCCGCCATGCACTACTCGGGCATGGCGGCCATGCGGATGCCGGCCCGCATGACCTACAGCCCCGCGCTGTTCGCGCTGTCGGTGGTCATCGCCATCGTCGCCGCGACCGCGGCTCTGTGGGCCGCGCTCAACCTCACCGGCGCCCGCGCGACGCTGGGCGCCGCGCTGATCATGGGCGTCGCGGTCAGCGGCATGCACTACACCGGCATGGCGGCCATGCACCTGTTCAGCCCCGGCACCGGCGGCGGCATGGTGCTGACCGGAGGCGGGGCGACGGCTGAGAATTTCCTGCTCCCGCTGCTCATCGGGATCAGCATCCTGGCCTTCGCGATGACCGCGACGCTGGCGCTCTCCCCGAACGACGCGGAGCTGCGGGCCGATGCCCAGCTGGAGCAGCGGATCGCGGACGCGCGCGCGGCGCGCGAGGGCCCGGGCCAGCACGCCGCCGTGCCGTCGCAGCGCTGGCCAGGTCACGCCGTGAGCAGGGCAACCCAGGCGCGGCGTCAGGCCGAGAACGGCGAGCCCTTCACCGATACCTAACCGGCCCGAGCGCAATGGATGGCTGCTTAGTGGCGTCCTGACCCCACTTGCCAGGCATCCACGGGCCGCTGCTGGGCAGCCGGTGCCGTGCTGCTGGCAGAATGACGCCGTGTCCGCTAGTGCTTCTGCCGCCGCTGAGCTGCCGCCTGGCCGGTGGCTGCTGCTGGTGTACCGGATCCCGTCCGAGCCGAGCAGGCTGCGGGCCACGGTCTGGCGGCGGATCAAGAGCCTGGGCGCCATCTACCTGCAGAGCTCCGCGGCCGCGCTGCCCGCCAGCGTGTCGGCCGAGCGCGCCCTGCGCAAGCTCCGCAGCGAGATCATCGACATGAACGGCACCGCGGCGCTGCTGTCCTGCGAGGTGCTGGCCGGCGGAGGCGAGATCAGGGCGGCCTTCCAGGCCGCGCGCAACGACGAGTACGAGGAGATCGTCGACAAGTGCGCCGACTTCATCGCAGGCGTAGACAAGGAGTACGCGGAAAATCACTTCAGCTACGCCGAGCTGGAGGAGAACGAGGTCGACCTGGTCAAGCTCCGTAACTGGCTGGCGCGGGTGCGCGAGCGCGACGCCTTCGGCGCAGCCGGGCTTGAGCAGGCGCTCAGCTCGCTGGCGGAGTGCGAGGAGAAGCTGGAGGCGTACGCGGCGCGGGTCTACGCCGAGGAAGCAGAGGGCCGCTGATAGCCCGCCGCAGGCTCAGCGGCAGCAGCACTGCCAGCACGAGCGGCAGCAGCCACCAGGCCGTGACCCCGGCGCGGTGCAGCCCGTAGGTCCCGGCCAGCCCGACGATGACACCCGCCGCGACCAGCCAGTCATCGCCGATCACGAAGTCGTACCAGAACGCGCCGAATGCCCGCAGCCACGTCATCATCACAATCCCCTAGCTCGCGGCCTGGCCGGCGGGCTGGCGCTCCTGTGCCGCCCCGGCGGCCGGGATCTCGCGAGCCCTCCGCAGCAGTGCGGTCAGCCCCACGCTGAACAGCGCGATGGCCGGGATGATCACCAGCAGCGCCGCGTCCGAGCCCGGCCAGTGAGCGCCTGCACCCTCGCCGCCCCAGAACAACCCGAAGCTGGTGAGCATGATCCCGACGACGAACTTCATGGTGTTCTCCGGCACCCGCGCGAGCGGTGCCCGGACGGCGAATCCGGCCGCCGCCACCAGGACCACGGCGCAGCCGGCCGCGATGGTGGCCAGCCCGACGTTCTTGGCGTTGGCGCCGAAGGTGAGCACGATGAACACGACCTCCAGGCCCTCGAGCAGCACGCCCTTGAACGCCAGCGTGAAGCCGTACCAGTCCGGAGCGAGGAACGAGCGGCGGGCCTGCTTCCCGGTGGCCTCAGCCAGGTGCTCGGCGTACAGCTTCTCCTCGTCGTGCAGGGCCTTATAACCGCTGGCCCGCAGGATGGCCTTGCGTATCCACTGCAGCCCGAAGACCAGCAGCAGCGCGCCCACCACGATCCGCAGGCCGGTCAGCGGGATGTCGGACACAGCGGGACCGAGAACGGCCACGATGACCGCGAGCACGGCGAGTGCTGCTACCGTGCCGCTGCCGGCTGAGCGCCAGTCGCGGGCGGTCCCGGCGGCCAGCACGATCGTGGTTGCCTCGACGGCCTCCACCACGCAGGCCAGAAAGACCGCGATAAACAGCGCAGTGGCGCCTGCTCCCACCACGGCCTCCTGTTCGGTTCGTCCCGGATAACCTAGCCAGCATAACAGCTGTCATGTTGGCCATGTCACGGTCGTTACCGAGTGTTCAGCTGCCCGCTGCCCGCGGACCGGCCAGGGTCCCGGCAGGCACTAGGCTCGGACCGTGACGACGAACCCGCTGACAATCACCCAGCACGACGCACGCAGCGTCACCGCAGACGCCCTCATTATCGGGGTGACACAGGCCCCCGACGGCCCCGTTCCCGCCCCCGGAGCGCAGGACGTCGACGCCGCGCTCGGCGGCACTCTCACCGCCACGCTCACCGCTCTCGGCGCCACGGGCAAGCAGGACGAGCTGACCAGGATCGCCTCCGGCGGGGCGACTGCCGCCCCGCTGATCGTCGCCGTCGGCCTGGGTGAGGATAAGGCCGGGGAACGCGCCGCGCTCGAGTCGCTGCGCCGCGCCGCCGGCTCGGCTGTCCGGGCGCTGGCCGGCCAGAAGACGCCGTCCATCGCGATCGCGCTGCCCGCGGCGGACGAGGCCCGCACCGAGGCCGTGGCGCTCGGCGCGCTGCTCGGCCGCTACAGCTTCACCCGCTACCGTTCCGCGGCCGGGAACGGCAGCGCCGCAGCCGGGACAGCACCGACGCTGACCGTGCTGAGCCAGGCCGACGGTGCCGACGCCGCGGCCACCAGGGCGACCGCGCTCGCCGACGCGATGACGCTGGTCCGTGACCTGGTCAACACGAGCCCGTCGCATCTGTACCCGGAGACGTTCGCCGCCGAGGCGGCGCGCGTCGCGGATGCCGCCGGGCTGGCGATCGAGATCCTCGACCACCAGGCGCTGGCCAGCGGCGGCTACGGCGGCATCACCGGCGTCGGGCAGGGCTCCGTGCACCCGCCGCGGCTGGTTCGGCTCGGCTACCACCACCCGGACGCCACGCAGACGGTGGTCTTCGCCGGCAAGGGCATCACGTTCGACTCCGGCGGCCTGTCGCTGAAGCCGCCCAAGTCGATGGAGGCCATGAAGTCCGACATGGGCGGCGCCGCGGCCGTACTCGGCGCGCTGCAGGCGATCGCGGTGCTGAGGCCCAAGGTGAATGTCGTCGGCTACCTGCCGATGGCGGAGAACATGCCCGGCGGCGGCGCCCAGCGCCCGTCCGATGTCATCACGATCTTCGGCGGCAAGACAGTCGAGGTGCTCAACACCGACGCCGAGGGCCGGCTCGTGCTGGCCGACGCGCTGGCGCGATCCGGTCAGGACTCGCCCAGCCTGATCGTCGACGTGGCCACGCTGACCGGAGCCCAGCTGGTCGCGCTCGGCCCGCGGATCGCCGGCGTCATGGGCAGCGACGACGAGACCGCCGCGGCCGTCGCCGAGACGGCGCGCGCGGCCGGCGAGCAGGCCTGGCCGATGCCGCTGCCCGAGGAACTGCGCAAGGGCCTGGATTCCTCGGTCGCCGACCTCGCGAACGTGGCCGGCGAGCGGTTCGGCGGCATGCTGGTCGCCGGGCTATTCCTCAAGGAATTTGTTCCAGATGGCGTGCGCTGGGCACATGTGGACATTGCCGGCCCTGCCTTCCACGAGGGCGAGCCGTACGGATACACCCCCAAGGGCGGGACCGGCGCCGCGGTGCGGCTGCTCGTCCAGGTCGCGGCCAACGTGGCCGACGGGCGCCTGTAGTCACCGCGGGCAAGGCGCGGGACCAGCTGAGAGGAAGCACAACGTGAGTGAGAGCAGCGCGAGCGACGAGGGCGGCTACGACATCGTCATTCTCGGCGGCGGCAGCGGCGGTTACGCCTGCGCACTGCGCGCCGCCGAGCTCGGCAAGCGCGTCGCGCTGATCGAGAAGGACAAGGTCGGCGGCACCTGCCTGCACCGGGGCTGCATCCCGACCAAGGCGCTGCTGCACGCCGCCGAGGTGGCCGATCATGTGCACGAGGGCGCGAACTTCGGCGTGCTGGCCACTCTCGAGGGCATCGACATGGCCGGCGTGAACTCCTATAAGGACAAGGTCGTCACCCGGCTGTGGAAGGGCCTGACCGGTCTTATCGCCAGCCGGAAGATCGACGTCATCGAGGGCTCCGGGCGGCTCACCTCGCCGACCACCGTTCAGGTGGGCGACCAGGTCATCACCGGCGAGCACGTCGTGCTGGCGACCGGCTCGGAGACCCGCAGCCTGCCCGGCCTGGAGATCGACGGCAACCGCGTCATCACCAGCGAGCACGCGCTCCAGCTCGACCATGTGCCGTCGTCAGCGGTGATCCTGGGCGGCGGCGTCATCGGCGTCGAGTTCGCCAGTGTCTGGCGCTCGTTCGGCGCCGAGGTGACGATCGTCGAGATGCTGCCGCACCTGCTGCCGACTGAGGAGGAGTCGAGCTCCAAGCTGCTGGAGCGGGCGTTCCGCCGCCGCGGCATCGGCTTCAAGCTCGGCACTCGCTTCGAGAGCGTCAAGGACACCGGCAGCGGCATCACGGTCACGCTCGAGGGCGGCGCGACCATCGATGCGGAGCTGCTCCTCGTCGCGGTCGGCCGCGGGCCGGTCTCCGCCGGGCTCGGCTACGACGAGGTCGGCGTCGCGATGGAGCGCGGCTTCGTGCTCGTGGATGAGTACTGCCGCACCAATGTCCCGACGATCTCGGCGGTCGGCGACCTGCGGCCGGGTCTGCAGCTCGCGCACGTCGGCTTCGCCGAGGGCATCATGGTGGCCGAGCGGCTGGCCGGCCTGCCGGTGGTCCCGGTCGACTACGACGGCGTGCCTCGGATCACGTACTCCGACCCCGAGGTGGCCTCGGTCGGCATCACCTCGGCCATCGCGGCGGAGCGGGGCATCGAGGTGACCGAGTTCACCTACGACCTCGCAGGGAACGGCAAGAGCCAGATCCTGCAGACCGCGGGCGCGGCCAAGGTCATCGTCACGGCCGGCGGCGGCCCGACTCTCGGCGTTCACCTGGTTGGCGCGCACGCCGGGGACATGATCGCCGAGGCCCAGCTCATCGTCAACTGGGAGGCCGTGCCGAGCGACGTCGCCCAGCTGATCCATCCGCACCCCACTCAGTCCGAGGCGATCGGCGAGGCCTTCCTGGCCCTGGCCGGCAAGCCCCTCCACAACCACGGCTGACCTGCGCTGAGCGCTGCCTGGCGGCCGCGGCGCGCTAGAGTCGACAACAACCGAAGAAGGAGTCACTGCGAGCCATGTCGGTCTCCGTATCCATGCCCCAACTCGGTGAGAGCGTCACCGAGGGCACAGTCACCCGCTGGCTGAAGCGGGAGGGTGAGCACGTCCAGGCCGACGAGCCGCTTCTGGAGGTCTCGACCGACAAGGTCGACACCGAGATCCCGTCACCCGTCTCGGGCGTGCTGCGCGGGATCACTGTCGCCGAGGACGAGACCGTGGCCGTCGGTGCCGAGCTGGCCGTGATCGACGAGGACGGCGCTGGCGGCGGCCAGGCTCCCGCAGCGCAGGAGCAGGCGGCCCAGCCCGAAGCAGCACAGCCCGAGCCAGCACAGCCTGAGCCAGCACAGCCTGAGCCAGCGCAGCCTGAGCCAGCCCAGCCTGAGCCGGCCCAGCAGCCGGAGGTCCAGCCGGCCGCCGCAGAGCAGGAGGAGGAGGAGGAGCCGGAGCCGTCACAGCCCGAGCCGGTCCAGCAGCCGGCCGCCACAGAGCAGGAGCAGCCCGCCGCCGGGTATGCCGAGCCCGCGGCGACCGCGCCGTACGGCGAGTGGCAGCCGCAGGCTCCGGAGGCGCCCGCGGCGCAGTCCGCGGGCGGCCAGCCCGGCACGTATCAGCCGGCCGCCGCGTACCCGCCGGCCGGTTACGACGAGCCGGGCAACGGCCAGGCAGCGCCGCAGTTCACCGACACCGGCGACGGCCCCTACGTGACCCCGCTCGTCAGGAAGCTGGCCGCCGAGCACGGCATCGACCTGGCGTCGATCACCGGAACCGGCGTCGGCGGCCGCATCCGCAAGCAGGACATCCTCGACGCGGCCGCGGCCACCCGCGGCGCTCAGCCGGCTCCCCCGGCGACGTATCAGGCCGCGGCCCCTGCGCCGCCGGCAGCGCCGGCGCAGGCCCCGCCCGCACAGGCGGCTCCCGCTCCGGCGGCACCCGCTCCCGCGCCGCAGGCACCTGCCGCAGCGCCCGCACCTGTCGCCGCCACGACCGCATTCGCTCCGTCGACGGCGTCCGCGCCGGAGGCCGAGCAGTCAGGGCCCCGCACGGCGATCGTCCCGTCCAGCCTCCGCGGCACCACCGAGCGGATGTCCAGGGCACGCCAGGTAATCGCGCAGCGGATGGTCGAGTCACTGCAGACCTCCGCGCAGCTGACCACTGTCGTCGAGGCGGACGTAACCGCGATCGCCCGGCTCCGCGAGCGAGCCAAGGCGGCGTTCGAGGCCCGCGAGGGCGTCAAGCTCTCGTTCCTGCCGTTCTTCGCGCTCGCCACCGTCGAGGCACTCAAGGTGCACCCGAGGCTGAACGCCGTCATTGACACCGCGTCCAGTCAGGTCACCTATCACGACGACGAGCATCTCGGCATCGCGGTGGACACCGAGCGCGGCCTCATGGTCCCGGTCATCAAGAACTCCGGCGACCTCAACATCGGCGGCCTCGCCCGCAAGATCGCCGACCTGGCCGAGCGCACCAGGGCCGGTCATGTCAGCCCGGACGACCTGTCCGGCGGCACCTTCACGCTCACGAACACCGGAAGCCGCGGCGCGCTGTTCGACACACCGATCATCAACCAGCCCCAGGTCGGCATTCTCGGCACCGGCACCGTGGTCAAGCGGGCAGTCGTCGTCGAGGACGCGACGCTCGGCGAGGTGATCACCGTGCGCTCGATGGTCTACCTGGCGCTCACTTACGACCACCGGCTCGTCGACGGCGCCGATGCGGCCCGCTTCCTGCTCACCGTGAAGGAGCGGCTGGAGGAAGGCGCTTTCGAGACCGAGCTCGGCCTCTAGCCGGGCCGGACTAGGGGACCAATCCGCCCGGCCGTTAGGGTCGAATGCCCGGTGCCGCGGATCTGCCGCGGCGCCCGTCGGTACCGAGGGAGCTGGGCATGCGAGTGGCGATAACCGGCTCGACTGGCCTGATCGGCAGCGCGCTGGCGAGCAGCCTGCACGAGAGCGGCGACACCGTCGTCCGCCTGGTCCGGCGCCCGCCGTCCGGTCCGCAGGAGGTCCGCTTCGACCCGGCGGCACCGGATGGTGGCCTGAGCCCGGCGGACCTGGCCGGCGTGGACGCGGTTGTCCACCTGGCCGGCGCCCCGATCGCGTCCGGCCGGTGGACGCAGGCCCGCAAGAAGGAACTGCGCGACAGCCGGGTTGGCACCACAACCGCAATTGTCGGCGCGATGCGGGCAGCGAAGGTGCCGGTCCTGATCTCAGGCTCGGCCATCGGCTGGTACGGCGACACCGGCGACCGCGTCGTTGATGAGTCCGCTCCGAGCGGCAGCGATTTCCTCGCCACCGTCGTGCGGGAATGGGAGGCGGCGACCGCACCCGCGAGTGCTGATGGCATCCGCGTGGTGAACATTCGCTCCGGGATCGTGCTCTCCGGTAACGGCGGGATGCTGCCGCAGCTGCTGCTCCCGTTCCGCCTCGGTCTCGGCGCGAAGTTCGGCGCAGGCCGCCAGTACATCAGCTGGATCGAGATCGACGACCACATCCGGGCCGTCCGGTTCCTCCTCGAGCGCGACGACCAGGCCGGCCCGGTGAACCTCACCGCGCCGAACCCGGCAACCAACGCCGAGCTGACTAAGGCGCTCGCGGCAGCGCTGCACCGGCCCGCACTGTTCGCGGTCCCGGCACCTGCACTGCGGCTGGCGCTGGGCGAGATGTCCACCGAGATTCTCAGCAGCTGCCGCGCAGTGCCGGCGCGGCTCGGGCAGGCCGGCTTCGAGTTCCGGTATCCCGAGCTCGGGCCTGCACTGGCGGCCGCGACTGGCGGCAGGGCAGGCCGCTAGCGCCGGCCGGAGTCGACCTCATCAGCCGAGGCCCGGCGTCCTGCCTCGTTCTCGGCCAGCTGCTCGTCGGGCTCGGCGAGGAGGTCGGCGAGCGGGCGGCCGGGCTCCATGCCGGCCAGCGGGATGTCGCGCAGCCGGGGCACCGGCCCGCTCTGGCCCCGGTAGCGCAGCAGTACCGCGTTGGTCATCCGCAGCAGGCGCCGCGCGCCGAGTATCGCGAGCGCGGCCAGCGGAAGCTCGACGACGAGCGCTGACAGCAGGCTCAGCCAGAACCCGTGCGTCCTCGCGTCCAGGACGACGTCGAACCAGGCGTCGCAGCACAGCAGCGTCGCCAGGACGACCAGGCAGATGATCAGGATCTGGCGCCGCCGCCAGGCGGCCCAGCCGGTGACAGCAAAGGCCGCCAGCTCGGCCAGGTCGAATCCGACCCACGCTCCGCGCCAGCCGCCGGCCCGGTAATACCGCGGCAGCGTCGTGGCGAGCACGCCGATCCAGGCGGCCAGGCCGAGACAGCAGAGAATGATCACGACCAGGATGATCTTGCGGCGCCGCTCCCCCAGCTTGCTGGCGCGCAGATCCTGATCGTCGAGGGCAGCCAGCATCCGCCTGAGCTGCAGCCGCTCCTGCGGGCTCATGCGGCGCAGTTCTTCCTCGTCGACCATGCCACGCACCTCCAGCTGACCTAGCCGCGGGATGGCTCGGCGCATTCCCGGTAAAATCTTGCCCGGGAAACCAGGGCATCACTCCAGCGAGTGCTGAGCAGTGCCCGGGATCTGCGTGACCAGATGCCTTAGATCACCGTGACCGGAAGCTCATCGAACCCGCGCAGCAGGAACGTCTGCCGCCGGACGGGCTCGCCGGACGCCGCGAGTGCCGGGAATCTGGCTACCAGCCGCGGGAACGCGATTGCTCCCTCGAGCCGGGCGAGCGCGGCGCCGATGCAGAAATGCCCGCCGCCGCCGAAGCTCAGCGGCGCGCCCTCCGAGCGCAGCGGGTCGAAAGTGCCGGGCGCCGCGAACCGGCGGGGATCGCGGTTCCCCGCGCCGATCATTGTCAGGACGCTGTCGCCAGCTGCGACCGCAACCTCCCCGATCTTGGTGTCGTAGCCCACCCGCGAGGTCAGCTGCACCGGCGAGTCGTAGCGCAGCACCTCCTCGACGAATGCGCCGGGCGGGACGGAACCATCCCGGAGGGCGGCCGCGGCCGCTGGCTCGCTGAGGAGGATCGCAAGCCCGTTCCCGAGCAGGTTGGTGGTTGTCTCGAAACCCGCCACCAGCAGCAGAGTCAGGTTGTGCAGCAGCTCGGCGTCGGTCAGCCGGCCGTCGGCCGAGTCGCTGATCGCGAGCAGGCCGCTGATCAGGTCATCGCACGGGCGGGCCCGGCGGTGCGCCGCCAGGCCGGTGAAGTAGGCAAGCAACTCGGCGGCCGCGGCGTTAATCACCGGCAGCCGTGCCGGGTCGTCCATCTCGAAGATGCCGGCAATGTCGCGCGCGACCGGCCTGAAGCTCTCCCGGTCGGCCTCGGGGATCCCGATCAGCTCGCAGATGACCGTGACCGGCAGCAGATAGGCGAAGTCGTGCATGAACTCGACCGCTGAGCCGTCCGCGCCGCGCTCCGCCATGGCGTCGATCAGGTCGCCGGCCATCCGCGCGATCGCGGGCTCCAGCGCGGCCACCCGGCGCGCGGTGAAGGCACGCGCGATCAGGCTCCTGATGCGGGCGTGCTTGCTCCCGTTCAGGTTCAGGATCCAGTCCATGCCCTGAACGAGCACCGGGTTCTCGCGCCAGCCGGGGTAGGTCCGGTCCATCTCGGCCTCGTCCGACACCAGGAATCCGGGATCCCTCAGCACTGAGCTGATGGCGTCGTAGCCGACCACCGCCACCGAGCCGGGGGCGAGGGTGACGGCCTCGCCGAGCTCATGCAGCGCGGCGAAATGCGGATACGGGTCCGCGCGGCCCACAGGCGTGCCCAGCGCCATGAAGATCTGCATCGCGTCCATCGGGAGTCCCCTCGTGCTCGGCCGCGGGCGGACGATACTGGCGGCAGAACCGGCGATGCGGCCAGTACCGACCCGCCCGGGTAGTGCTGACGATAAGTACTATCGCGTCGCAGTGTCAAGCTATATCTCGTTACTGTGCTGTCCCCGGCTGTCGCTAAGCTGGCGCTATGCATGATGAGCTGGTGTTCGCCCGCCTCGGCCTCGGCCGCAGCAGGGTCGGCTACCTGGACGGCTGGGAGCTGCAGCGGCAGGTGCACGGGCAGCGCGTACGCGGCGATATCCCGGACACCTGCCTGCTGCTGGAGCACGACCCGGTGTATACCGCCGGCAAGCGGACGACGCCCGCGGACCGGCCGCTCAGCGATCCCGGCGCGCCGGTGATCGACGTCGACCGCGGCGGCAACATCACCTGGCACGGACCCGGGCAGCTGGTGGGCTATCCCATCGTCGCGCTCGACGAGCCGGTCGACGTCGTCGCGTACGTGCACGGCCTCGAGGAAGCCATGATCGGCGTCTGCCGCGACTTCGGCGTTCCGGCCGGGCGGGTCGAGGGCCGCAGGGGCGCCTGGGTCGCTGGTGACGGTCATGGCAGGCCGGACCGGAAGCTGGCCGCGATCGGCGTCCGGGTGGCCCGCGGGGTGACCATGCACGGCTTCGCGCTCAACTGCGACTGCGACCTGTCGTGGTACGACCGCATCGTGCCGTGCGGGATCCCGGACGCGTCGGTGACCTCGCTGTCCGCCGAGACTGGCAGCCGGATCAGCGTCCTGGATGCCCTGGCGTCGGCTGAGCGGCACCTCGCGGCCGCGTTCGGTGCCACGAGCGTGCGCTACCGGGACGACCTGCCTGACCTGGTTCGGGCCCGCTAATCCCGGCGCGGCACGTACGCCGTGCAGCCCGAGGACCTGGCCGCGATGGCCGCGCGAACGCGCGGCAGCGCGAAATCGGCCAGCAGGCCGTCCAGGTCTGCCTCCGCGGCGAACGCGCAGTCGTCAAGCTCGGCTGCCTGCAGCGTGATGCGGGAGCCTGCCGGGACGACGCCGCAGTCGAAGATGAAGTAGACAGCTGGCCTGGCGGCCGTCCCGTAGTCGGGCAGCGGCAGCTGCCAGTCGACCGACAGCAGCCGGCCAACCGGCAGCTCGAGGCCGGTCTCCTCGGCCACCTCGCGCGCACAGCCCGCGTGCGGCGCCTCGCCGAACTCGCAGATCCCGCCCGGCAGCGTCCAGTGATCGCGATAGTTCGGCTTCACGATGAGCACGTTCCCGGAGCTGTCGGCGACGATTCCGGCCGCCGTTGCCACGACTCCCGGCAGGCTCGCGTGCCAGGCGACCGGCTCAACGAAGCCGTCCTGAGCCACTGCGGGTCAGCTCTCGCCGCAGCCGGCGCCCGCCAGGTGCCGTTCCAGCTCGCCGGCCGGCACCCGGACCTGCTCGCCCGTCTCCATGTCCCGCAGCGTCACCACGCCGGCCTCGTGCTCCTGCTCGCCGTAGATCAGGCACCATCGCGCGCCAGCGTCGGCGGCCCACTTCAGCTGCCGGCCGAGCTTGCCCGACGAGCCCAGGTAGACGCTGGCACGCAGCCCGGCCGAGCGCGCCGCCGCGGCGAACGCGAACGAGTCCGCCGCCAGGTCCGGGCGCATCACCGTGACCGCGACATCGAGACGGCCCGGCGGCGGCGCGCCCGCCCCCGGAAGCAGCGGCAGGATCCGCTCGATGCCGATGGACGATCCGGTCGCGGGCACATCCGGGCCGCCCAGCTGCTCGATCAGGTGGTCGTATCGCCCGCCGGACCCAATCGACCCGGCAACACCGTCAGCGGTGACCTCCCAGATCGGCCCGGTGTAATAGCTCAGGCCGCGCACCATCCGCGGCGTGAAGCGGATCCGCCCGGCCGGGATCTGGCCGGACAGCAGCGACAGGACGGTATCGACTTCGTCCAGGCCCGCCGTTCCCTCGTCAGTCTTGGTCAGGGCGACGCGGACGCGGTCGGCCGAGTCGGCTGCGGTAAGGGCGCCGACTAGCTCACCCGCCTGGTCCGCGTCCATTCCGCGCTCGGCCAGCTCGGCCACGACCGCTGCGGGCGCGAGCTTGTCGAGCTTGTCCAGCGACGTCAGCACGCCGGCCCCGATCGCGGCCGGGACGCTGAATGCCTCCAGCAGGCCGGCCAGCACGCGCCGGGAGTTCAGCAGGATCGTGAACTCCGGCAGCCCGAGCGCGGCCAGCGCGTCGTGCTGGGCGGACAGCGTCTCGGCGTCGGCCAGCAGCGAGCGCGACCCGAGCGTGTCCAGGTCGCACTGCACGAACTCGCGGTACCGGTCCCTGCCCGGCCGGTCAGCGCGCCAGACCGGCCCCATCGCGTACCGCTTGTACGGAGTCGGCAGCTGGCTGCCGACTCCGTACAAGGCCGCGACCCTCGCGAGCGGCACCGTCATGTCGTAGCGCAGTGCCAGGTCGGCCTCACCCGACGCCTCGTGCTCGCCCCGCCGCAGGATCTTGAAGACGAGCTTGTCCCCCTCGTCGCCGTATTTGCCGAGCAGCACGTCCAGCCGCTCGAAGGCGGGGGTCTGCAGCGGCTCGAAGCCGTACCGGGCGAAGACCGAGCGGATCACGGCGAACGCGTGCTCGCGCTGCTCCACGTCGGCAGCGAGGAAGTCACGTGTCCCTGAGGGCGGATCGAACTGGCTGGGCATGCCCCTATGGTTGCCGATCTGCGCTGCCCGCGTCACATCGGCCCGCCAGCCACCGGCAACGCGGACGCGGCCGCCGCGGCCGCCGCTGACGTCAAGCGTCGCGAACGTGCCGGTGGGCAGATCGGCGCCCGGGTCCGGCAATCCGGTCAGCGCGGGCAGCGCGGCGCGCAGGCTGGCGCCGTGCGCCACGACCAGCGACGCCTGCCCTGCCGGCAGGCCTGCATCCGCGAGCTGGCACAGCGCCCGGCGCAGGCGGGCGCACAGCTCACGGCAGTTCTCCCCGCCGGGGAACCGCACCTCGTCGCTGCCAGCACGCCAGGCCGCGAGAACGTGATCGTAGATCTCCCAGGCGTCCGGGTCACCGCGGCCGTCGAGGTCGCCCACATTGACCTCGCGCAGGTCGTCGAGCTCGGCGCTGACCTCGAGGCGGAGCGTGCTCGCGACGATGTCCGCGGTCTGCCGGGCCCGGCGCAGCGGCGAGCTGACGATACGGCCCACCGGATCCGCCTGCCGCGCTGCCAGCGCACGCCCCAGCTCGCGGGCCTGCCGCTGGCCCAGCTCGGTCAGGTCGCCGTCATAGCTGCGGAAGGACAGCGTCCTGGTCAGGTTCGCGACATTCTGGCCGTGCCTGGCCCACACGATCGTCGCCATGGCCGCCGGTCAGTTCCTGGTGCCGACCAGCAGCGAGTTCGCCAGGTCCGGCAGCACCACCTCGGCGCAGGTCAGCCTGCTCTCGCCGGCGAACAGCTCGCGCTTGAGGTCCGACTGCCGCAGCGGCGAATCGGCCGCCAGCAGCTGCACCGGCGTCAGGTCGTCCATGACGATCCGGCCGCCCGGCCTGAGCATCCCGACAAGGCCGCCGAATGTCCCGGCGTCGCGCACGCCGGAGTCGGCGAAGATCAGGTCATAGGGCGCGAGTGGCGGCAGCACGGACGCCCAGTCACCGGTCACGACCCGCACGCGCGGGTCGGCGGCCAGCAGGCCGGCGGCCGCGTCTGCCCGGACCGGGTCAATCTCAGCGGTCACCAGCATGCAGTCGGCGGGCATCGCCCCGGCCATCCAGGCCGTGCCGATGCCGGCGCCGGTACCAAGCTCGGCGATCCGGCCCCCGTGGCAGCCGGCCGCGAGCATGGCCAGGAAGCGCCCGGTGCCCGGCAGGCTCGCTGAGCCGCGGCCGTGGCCGGGGTCGTCGCGGCTTACGGGGAACCCGACCCGCCGCGCGGCGGCGTAGGCCTGCTCGACGAGCGGCGGAGTCGTGACGTCGGTCATGTCCTGCGACGGTACGCGCGCACGGCCAGCGGCGCGAATACCGCGAAAATGCCCAGTGCCCAGGCCATCGACTCCAGGGCGTAGACCCCGACCGGACCGCCGGTCATCAGCCCGCGGCAGGCAGCGGCCAGCAGCGTCATCGGATTCGCCTTTGCGAACCCCTGCAGCCAGCCGGGCATCGTCTGAATCGGCACCAGCAGGCCGCTGGCGAACACGATCGGGAACATCGCGGTGAAGCCGAACGTCTGCACCCCCTGCGGAGTCTTGACCAGCATCCCGATGAGCGCGGAGATCCAGCACATCGCCAGCGCGAACGCCAGGACGAGCAGGCAGGCCGCGACAGCGGCCACGACGCTGGTATGCACGCGGAAGCCGAGGATCATGCCGAAGCCGAGCGTGACGACCACGGAGATCACGTACCGGGTGACGTCCCCCATGATCGCTCCCGCGAGTGGGGCCCAGCGCGCGATCGGGAGGCTGCGGAACCGGTCGAAGATCCCGGCGGAGATGTCCTGGTTCAGCATCAGCCCGGTGCCGAGCGTCGCGAACAGGACAGTCTGCACGAGGATGCCGGGCAGCACGTACTCCAGGTACTGCTGCACGCTGCCGTGCTCGATCGCGCCGCCGAACACGTAGGTGAACAGCAGCAGGAACATGATCGGCTGCAGGCTGAGCCCGAGCAGGTCCTCGGAATTGGTCCTGATCTTCAGCACACTGCGCCAGGTCAGCGTCAGCGAGTTGCGCAGTCCGGTCAGCGGGCTGAGCCGGCGCGCCGGAAGGGATGCCGTCGTCATCGAACTGCTATCTCCCGCTTGTCAGGGGCAGCGCCGGCCTGCTCGGCGGCTGGCTCTTCCTCGGCCCGGTGCCCGGTCAGGGTGAGGAACACCTCGTCCAGGCTGCTCTTGCGCAGGCTGAATTCGGCGAGCTCGATGCCGCTCTCGTCCAGCTGCCGGACGATGCCGGGGAGCACGGACGCGCTCGGCACCTGCACGATCAGCTGCCGTGTGCCCGGCCCGGCGGCCGCCTCGATGCCCGTCCAGCCCGCCAGGATGGCCGCGGCATCGCGGAGGCGGCCCAGGTCGGCCGGCACGACCTCCAGCACCTGTCCGCCGACTTTCGCCTTCAGCTCGTCCGGCGCACCGGTCGCGATGACCCTGCCGTGGTCAATCACGACGATGTTGTCGGCGAGCTGATCCGCCTCTTCCAGGTACTGCGTTGTCAGCAGCACGGTCACGCCGTCGGACACCAGGATCCTGATCATGTCCCAGACATCGCTGCGGGCCTGCGGATCCAGGCCGGTCGTCGGCTCGTCGAGGAACAGCACCTCGGGCTTGCCGACGAGGCTGGCGGCCAGGTCGATGCGGCGCCGCATGCCGCCGGAATAGGTCTTCACCGGCCGGGCGGCCGCGTCGGACAGCTCGAAGCGGCCCAGCAGCTCGGCCGCCCGTGCGCGCGCGCCGGCCCGGCTGAGCCCGAGCAGGCGCCCGATCATGATCAGGTTGTTCGTGCCGGTCAGCCCGTCGTCGACCGAGGCGTACTGGCCGGTCAGCCCGATGAGCTGCCGAACCTGGTGCGCGTGGGTGACAACGTCGTAGCCGCATACGGCCGCGCGGCCGCCGTCCGGCACCAGCAGCGTGGTGAGGATGCGGACGGCCGTCGTCTTTCCCGCGCCATTGGGGCCGAGCACCCCGAGCACGGAGCCTGCCGGCGCAACGAGATCCGCGCCCGCGAGCGCCTTCGTCGAGCCGAAGTTCTTGATCAGGCCCTCGGCCCTGATTGCGTCTGTCACCTGCGCCGCCCTTCCCGACGAGTGTCTGCGCCCAGGAACCGGGCGACGGCCGACTGCCAGCCGGGCAGGATCCGGTCCTCAGGGCGGCCAGCCTGCCGCCGCGCGCGGCGCCGGTCATGCAGCCGGGCGGCCCGCGCGGCCGCCCCGGACCGCGCCGCGGCGTGCCGCTCAGCCGACCGTCGCCAGGCCCGGGCGTGGCGCTCGTAGTGCGCCCACGCCGCATCGGCGCCGGCGCGCCCGGCCAGCCACCGCGAGTCCGCGATCCGCCTCACCAGGAGCCGGTGCCATTGCCGGATCGTCTTCGTCATGCCGTTCCCGTCCTCGTCCCGCTCGTCCGCAGCGTGGTCACGATATATCGCTTCCTGGTCGCCACACAAGATATATCTCGGTTCTGGTAGCCGCCGCCCTGGCCGGCTGCCCCGTGCTTTCCTGCGCCTGCTCCGTGCCCTATGCTGTCGCGTACGTTGTACTATGGTGCGTACGCTGTACTCAAGACGTTAGCGGGAACGGGATGGCCGAGTCAAACTCCACCGGCGATACGCCGATCTGGGCACGCGCCGAGCCGGTCGCGCGCCAGCCGCGCATCAGCCGCCAGCAGATTGCTGCCGCTGCGCTGGCCATTGCCGACGCGGAGGGCTTCGAGGCAGTGTCGATGCGCCGCATCGCCCGTTCGCTCGGCACCGGAACGATGAGCCTGTACCGCTACATCGCCACCAGGGATGATCTGCTCGCGCTCGCAGGGGATGCCCTCACCGCCGAGGCGCTGGTGGAGGGCCCGCTGCCCGCCGGCTGGCGCGAGGCCCTGACTCTGATCGCCCGCCAGACGCGCGCGGCCTACCTGCGCCATCCGTGGTCGGTGCACTTCATCCTGAGCGCCGCGGCGATCAGCGCGACGGTGACAGGACCGAACGGCCTGCGCCACGTGGAGCAGTCACTCGCGGCCCTGGCCGGAGCGCCCATGGACGTCCGCGCGAAGCTCGACGTGCTGTTCATCGTGGACGACTACGTGTTCGGTCACCTGCTGCGGGCGGGGTATGCGCGGCCGGGCGCGCAGGCAGGTCCCGCCCGCCAGGCTGAGCCTGACGCCGGCTGGCCGGCCCTCGACGGGCCGGCCGCTGGCCGGGCCGGCGCGGGCGGATATGCCGAGTTCATCAGCGCCCAGCTGGCCTCGGGCGAGTTCCCGCACCTGGCGGCACTCGCGGGCACTCCGGGGCTGGCGGCGCCCGGTGATCCGGCGGAGCTGGACAGCCGGTTCGAGCTCGGCCTCGCGGCGCTGCTCGACGGGATCGCGGCGCGGTTCACCGGCTCGCGCACGAGTGACCCGCACAAGGCTGGCCCGCACAAGACTGGCCCGGACAAGACTGAGCGCCCCGCTGGGGCCTAGCGGGGCGCTCAGTGAGTGCAGCACGTCCAGGGGCGGACGACTGCAGGTGTGTCAGCCGGTCGGCCCGGCGGTCAGCGTCGCGGTCGCGGACTGCGTCTGGCCGTACTGGCTCGCCCACTCGATCGTGACCTTGTCCCCCGGGTGGTACTCCTCGATGACCTTCTGCAGGTCCGAGTCCGAGGTGATCTGGCTGCCGCCGACTGAGATGATCGTGTCGCCTGCCGTCAGCCCGGCGTTCGCGGCTGCGGTGCCCTCGACGACCCCGGCGATGACAACTCCGCTGCTCGCCTGCCCGATGCCGCTCTCGCCGGACGAAGCCGACTGGACCTCGACGCCGAGGAATGCGGTCGCGCCGATGTGCACCGTGCTGGACGACTTCCCGGCCTCAATCTGGGCCGCCAGTGACAGCGCCCGGTTAATCGGGATCGAGAACGCGGTCGTAGTCTGCGCCGCCGTCGTCCCGTAGCCGGTCGAGTTGTTCGATGACGCCGCGGTGTCCATGCCGATCACCTGACCGGCGGTGTTGAGCAGCGGGCCGCCGGAGTCTCCGGGCTCGATGCCCGCGTCCGTCCGGATCATGTTGTCCAGGTGCTCGAGCACCCCGTCGCCCTCGTCCTGCGCGGTAATCGTCGTGCCGGTGCCGGTGACTGTGCCCGTCGCGACCGACGGCGTGCCGCCCTTGCCCTCGGCGTTGCCCAGCGCAACCACCTTCTGCCCGGCGGTGACCGACGATGAGTCGCCGATGGAAACCGTCGTCAGACCCGAGGCCCCGGCCAGCTTCAGCACCGCGACGTCGTCGCTGTCGCTGAACCCGACGACCGTTGCCGTGTAGGTGCGGCCATTGCCGATGTCCCTGACCTTGATCGAGGTGGCACCGGCCACCACGTGGTTGTTGGTGAGGATCTCGCCGCTGGAGGTCAGCACCATACCGGTGCCCTCCGCGGTCGCGCGCTGATAGCCCAGCGTCGAGGTCACGTCCACCAGACCCGGATCGGTCTGGCTCGCGACCTGCGCAGTGCTCAGCGGCCCTGAACCGGAGCCCACGGTCGCCCAGGCCGTGCCGCCAGCAGCCAGGGCAACGGCCGTGACGCTCGCGGCAATGAGGCCCGCCCGGTGGCGGGACCGGCGCGGCGGCGCGGCGGGCTGGCCGGAGTCCGGGCCGCCCGCGTAGCCATGCCACGCCGGGGGCGGGGGCGGGGGCGGCGGGACCGCGCCATAGCCAGCCGGATAGCCGTACGGGGCCTGGCCGCCATGCGCGGACTGGCCGCCATACGGGGCCTCGCCGCCATACGGGGCCTGGCCGCCATACGGGGCCTGGCCGCCCTGCGGGATGCCGTAGGGGGCCTGCGGGCCGTTCGAGCCCGCGCCCTCAGTCCCTGCCGTGTCGGGAGCCTGCGCGCCAGCAGGTGTCTGCGCGCCGTCCTGGTCGTGCGGGCCATACGCGGTACTCATCGGACAATCCCGTCCCCTCAAGTGCTTCGCTGTGCCGCCGTCGCGCTCACATCTGCTCGGTCTGGCAGCGCCTACACCCTGATAGTCGGTCTCGCCGCTGAGGCCGCACTTGCAGCAGCCTGACCGTTCGCTCCCAGTTAGTTGGGAGCATCCTGAACGCAGCCTCTGGAGACCCGGGCTGCCTTCGCGGCCGGACCGGCGGCCGGCCGTACTAGGCTGAATGGCGTGGTACTAGCACCTGATGGCCGCCGCCTGCTCCGCCTCGAAGCCCGCAACAGCCAGGTCCCGATTGAGCGCAAGCCCCCGTGGATCAAGACCCGGCTGCGGACCGGACCGGCGTACACCGAGCTCAAGCAGCTGGTCCGCCGGGAGGGCCTGCACACCGTCTGCGAGGAGGCGGGCTGCCCGAATATCTTCGAGTGCTGGGAAGACCGCGAGGCTACCTTCCTCATCGGCGGTGACCAGTGCACCCGCCGCTGTGACTTCTGCCAGATCGCCACCGGCAAGCCCGAGCCGCTCGACACTGACGAGCCGCGCCGGGTGGCCGAGTCGGTCGCGTCGATGGGCCTGCGGTACGCCACGGTGACCGGCGTCGCCCGCGATGACCAGCCCGACGGGGGCGCCTGGCTGTACGCGCAGACCTGCCGGGAGATTCATGCGGCCGTGCCGGGCTGCGGCGTCGAGCTGCTGATTCCCGACTTCAATGCGGATCCGGGCCAGCTGGCCGAGGTCTTCTCAGCGCGGCCGGAGGTCCTTGCGCACAACCTGGAGACAGTCCCGAGAATCTTCCGCCGCATCCGGCCTGGCTTCCGATATGAGCGGTCGCTGCGGGTGCTGGAGCTCGCGAGGGAGAACGGCCTCGTTACCAAGTCAAATCTGATCCTCGGCATGGGCGAGCAGCGTGCGGAGATCAGCCAGGCCATGGGTGACCTGCGCGCGGCTGGCTGCGAGCTGATCACGATCACGCAGTACCTGCGGCCGTCGGTCCGCCACCATCCGATTGACCGCTGGGTCCGCCCTGAAGAGTTCGAGGAGCTTGCCGAGGAGGCGACCGAGCTCGGTTTCGCCGGAGTTCAGTCCGGTCCGCTGGTCCGCTCGTCATACCGAGCAGGCCGCCTGTACCGCCAGGCGATGGAACAGCGCACCGGCCCGGTATCCTCGCCATCATGGTGAAAAAGTCCGGCGCTGACGCGCCGAACCCGGCCGACCCCGCATCAATGGGGCGCATCCGGCAGATCCGCATGGTCGCCGGGATCGTGCACAAGCAGAATCCCAGGGCCCTGCCGCTGGTCGCGCTGGCAGGCGTCGGCATCGCCGCCGTGGTCATCCTGATCGGCTACTTCGTCGGGCTGATCTGGCCGTTCATTCCGCTCGGCATCCTGACCGGGGTGCTGGGCGCGATGCTCCTTTTTGGCCGATTTGCTACCTCTGCTCAATATGCGGCGATTGAGGGGCAGCCCGGCGCGGCTGCCGCCATCCTGCAGAACCTGCGCGGCGGCTTCACCACGACTCCTGCCATCGCGGCCAACCGCAACATGGACGTCGTGCACCGAACGGTCGGCAAGCCCGGCGTCATCCTGGTGGGCGAGGGGTCGCCGACCAGGCTCCCGAGCCTGCTGGCCGCGGAGAAGAAGCGCATCGCCCGGATCGCCAGCCAGGTGCCGATCTACGACTTCCAGGTCGGTGAGGCCGAGGGCCAGATCCCGATCAAGCAGCTCAACCGCAAGATCATGAAGCTGCCGCGGAACCTCAAGGGTCAGGCGGTGGCCGAGCTCAATTTCCGCCTGAACGCGCTCCCGCAGAATCTGCAGATGCCCAAGGGCCCGGTGCCCCGCTCGGCCAGGATGCCGAAGGCGCCGCGGCCTCGCACCCGCTAGCCGCGGCCTCGCACCCGCTAGCCGCGGCCGCGCACCCGCTGGCTAGAGCCTGATCACGGCCGTTCCCGCGGCCTTGTCCTGCAGGCCGCGCAGATCCCGGTCCATCATCATGGCCGGGACGACGAGCATCAGCAGCAGCGTGCGCACGAACGCGCGCTGCAGGCCGACCGGGCGGCCGTCCAGGCGGACGACCCGCAGGCCGAGCAGCCGCTTGCCGATCGTGAAACCGGTGAACGCGGTAAGCAGGAAATCCTCGATCCCGAACACCAGCGGCGTCCACAGCCGCGGCTCGGTCAGCACGCTGCCCGCGTGACCGGCATGCGGGTGATAGAAGAACGCGATCGCGATCAGGCTGCACGCGATCCAGTCGATCAGCAGGGCCACGAAGCGCCTGCTCCAGCCCGCGATCGAACCGGGTCCGGACTCCGGCAGGCCGAAGTGCTGACCGGGATAGAACTCCTGCCGAGTGGCAGCCTGCTGGTTTGTCACGACGTCCACGGTAACCGCTGCCGCGGGTCCGCGCGCCAGCACGGTCCGGGGTTTGACATGCTGGGAGACTGACCGGGGTCCTCACTCCCGCCGGCGCGGCGTAACAGTGGCGAAACACAGGGGACACGACCAGGAAACTGACCGGCGATAACGTCCTAATCGCCCCTGGAGCGCGGTGCAGGTTGTGCTGTGCAGGCCCAGAACTGTACATACGCCGTGTTCCGGAAGCGGCGGCCATGCGCAGGAGCCTGATCTGCCGCGATGCCGGGTGGCACACACTGGGAGCCGGCACCAATGCGCCCGCGGCAAGCACCGCGGCGGCGCCTAAGGAGAGCTGATGTTCACAAGCGGCGACGAGGTACTGCGGTTCATCGAGTCCGAGGGGGTGCAGTTCGTCGACGTGCGCTTCTGCGACCTGCCCGGAACCGTGCAGCACTTCACCGTGCCTGCTGAGACCTTCGACGCGGATGTGTTCACCGAGGGCCGGATGTTCGACGGCTCGTCTATTCGCGGGTTCCAGCAGATCCACGAGTCCGACATGCTGCTGCTTCCGGACCCGAGCACGGCCGTGCTCGATCCCTTCCGCACGCACAAGACGCTGAACCTGACCTTCTTCGTGCACGACCCGCTCACCGGGGAGCCCTACACCAGGGACCCGCGCAACATCGCCCGCAAGGCCGAGGACTACCTGCGCGGCACCGGTATCGCCGACACGGCCTTCTTCGGCCCCGAGGCCGAGTTCTACATCTTCGACTCAGCCCGCTACGCGACCGGGCCGAACGAGGGCTACTACCACATCGACTCCATCGAGGGCGCGTGGAACACCGGCCGCGACGAGCCGGGCGGCAACCTCGGTGCCAAGCCGGGCTACAAGGGCGGGTACTTCCCGGTGCCGCCGATGGACCACTACACCGACCTGCGCTCGGAGATGGTGCGCAAGCTCATTGAGGTCGGCATCACCGTCGAGATGCAGCACCACGAGGTCGGTACCGCCGGCCAGGCGGAGATCGACATCAAGTTCGACACGCTGCTCAAGATGGCCGACAACCTCATGCTCTACAAGTACGTGGTCAAGAGCACAGCCAGGGCAGCGGGCAAGACCGTGACCTTTATGCCGAAGCCGCTCTTCGGCGACAACGGCTCGGGCATGCACTGCCACCAGAGCCTGTGGAAGGACGGCGCCCCGCTGTTCTACGACGAGGTCGGCTACGCCGGGCTGTCGGACGTCGGCCGGTACTACGTGGGCGGCCTGCTCAAGCACGCGCCCTCCCTGCTGGCCTTCACCAACCCGACGATGAACTCCTACCACCGCCTGGTGCCGGGCTTCGAGGCGCCGGTGAACCTGGTCTACAGCCAGCGCAACCGGTCGGCCTGCATCCGGGTGCCGATCACCGGCCCGAACCCGAAGGCCAAGCGGCTGGAGTTCCGGGTCCCGGACCCGTCGGCCAACCCGTACCTGGCGTTCGCGGCCATGATGATGGCGGGCGTCGACGGCATCAAGAACAAGATCGAGCCGCCGGAGCCGGTGGACAAGGACCTCTACGAGCTGCCGCCGGACGAGGCCAAGGCCATCCCGCAGGTGCCGGGCTCGTTGGAGGCCGTGCTCAACAACCTCGAGTCTGACCATGACTTCCTGCTCGAGGGCGGCGTGTTCACTCCGGACCTGATCGAGACCTGGATCGACTACAAGCGGGCCAACGAGCTCGACGCGATCCGGCTGCGCCCGCACCCGCACGAGTTCGAGATGTACTACGACGTGTGACCTGCAAGCGCGGGCTGAGCTGGGCGTCCGTCACATCGCGCTCCGCTCAGTCCGCGCCTGGTCCGCAGTCCGGGCCGCGAACACCAGGCCGGCTGCTCCCCCGCTGCCGAACGACGTAGGCCGCGAGCACGGGGTGCGCGGGATCAGGCCAAGTGCAAACCCGGTGAGTTCTCGTGCCAGCCGGGCGGCCCCTTCTGGCGCGCGCCCTCGCGACGGCCAGCCGGGCTCCCGAACTGGCCGGCCGTCACGTATAGCGGGGTCAGGCCAGGCCCTCGTCCGATCCGCTGCCGAACGACCGGGCCTGGCGCCGGGCACGGTAAATGATCGCGGCGGGCGCGCCCACGACGAGCACTTCGAGGACCGTCGGCAGCGTCGGCAGACCCTCGTACCCCCAGTAGCCTGCGGACGGCCACCGGTAGTTGATGTAGTGGAGCAGCGCTGTTACGAGCACCGGATAGGCGATCACCGCGAACAGCACCGCGAGCCGCTTGTCCTTAGGTGAGCTCAGCCAGGCGGCTAGCAGCAGGATCAGGACCACTGCTGCGCCCGCGTTCGTGATGGGGAAGAGGTCCATCTTCGTCGTGAAGGCCAACGACCCTCCGGGCATCCGAGACATCCCCCCGAAGGGCAGCAGCCGAGTCATCCCCCTGAAGGGCGGGTAAGTGGCGATGATCGCGGGCAGGAAGGCGGCAGTCAGTGCTGCTGCCGCCACCGCGGCGACTGCCAGCAGCGCCCAGTGCCGGCCCCGGAGCAGTTCCCTTCCCCGCCGCGGGCCAGGTGAGGCGAGAAGCGCCACCATCTGGGCCGCCGGGAGCACGAGCAGGAACAGCTCGCTCAGCAGGATCTGCCCGGTCAGGATGCCCAGGCCCGAGTACGGTCCCTGGACGTGGATGATGGCAGCGAGGGTCAGGGCCGTTGCCGCCGCGGCGGATCGCCGCAGGCCCAGCAGCGCCAGCAGCACGACAAGTCCCTGACCCGACAGCACCAGCCACGGGATCGCGCTGGCCTGCCCGTAGTAGGTGCTGAGGGCGGTCAGGTCGAGCGTCCCGAGGCCAAGCGATCTCGATGCCGGGCTGCCCTGCAGCAGGCTCGTGATCAGGTAGACCAGGCTTACGGTGGCCAGGATGAGCACGGGTCCGGCCACGCTGAACATCGCCAGCGCGTCCCGCCATCCGTCCCGGTCCGACAGCGCGCGTCCCGGCCGCAGCCGGATGCGCGCGGCGCTGAGCAGCAGGTCGGCGGTCTCCGGTACGCCCGGCTTGTCCCGGTCATCATCGGCTCCGGCCATCAGCACGCCGAGCATCTCCTCGCCGTGCACGGCGCGGTGGTCGGCCGGGAACCAGCCGAGCAGGCGGCGGTAACGGGCCTCCAGGCCGGCGGCCGCCATCAGCTGCCTGCCAGGCTCAGCCGCTGAAAGCTCACCGTCAGACCTAGCCGCTGAGCCGCGACGGCCACGTTGGCGCGCAGACGTGCCGTCTCAGCAGCAAGCCGGGCGCGGCCCGCGGGCGTCAGCCGGTAGTACCGGCGCAGCCGCGTGTCGACGATCTCCTCGCGGTCGACTTCCAGCAGCCGGTCCGTGCTCAGCCGGTCCAGGGCGGCGTACAAGGTGCCGGCCCGCAGGCGCACGCGGCCTTCGGAGATCTGGGCGACGTCGGTCATGACGCCGTAGCCGTGCTGCGGCCCGGCAGCCAGGGAGGTGAGGATCAGGAACGTTGGCTCCTGCATCTGCTTGCTGCTCATGCCATGGTTATATACCGATCATCTGAGTATATTCAAGCGGCCAGGGGCAGACATCGGTCTCGGATGCGCCCCCGGCCCGGGTTGGAACCACCAGCATGCCCCTCGGGTCCGCCTGAACCTGTTCAGTCAGCGGGACGCGGCTATTGGTGGTCGGTGGCGATCGGGACGACAACTCGTGCTTGACCTTGACCCGAGGGGAAGCCGCAGACTTGCCGGGCAACTCCCGAGCAGCATCCTGCTGCGTCAGTTTAGATTGACAACCCAGGATGTCAGTCTAAACTGACGGGCGTGGACATCGAAGAGCTCAGCGCGAATCTCTCGTCGGATGACCCGGCAACCGGGCTTCGCGCCTCGCTGGCGCTCCATCGCCTGGCTGAGCGGGTCGAAGCGAACCAGGTCGCGTCCGCCCGGGAAAAGGGCTGGTCGTGGCAGCAGATCGGAGACGCACTGGGCGTCACCCGCCAGTCCGTGCACACCAAATACAACAAGGAGTCATCATGACCGGCGAATCCGGCGCGCCTGAGGCGCTTCACGCCTGGGCCGTCTACCTGCGGGCCAGTGAGGAGGCTCGTCGCCGGGGTGATCGCCGAGCCGGCACCGATCACATCCTGCTCGCCTTGCTGGAGGAACCCTCGACCGAAGCCGTGCTGGGCGTCAGCCTGCAGCAGGCGCGCCGGGCCCAGGAGTCACTCGATCATGAAGCCCTGGGTGCCCTGGGCCTGGGGCCGGGCACCGACGCTCCCGCACTGCCGATGCGCGCCGTGCCGAAGAAGCCGAAGTTCAGAGACGTCGCGAAAAAAGGTCACTTCCCCATGACGCCCGCGGCAAAGAAGGCGCTCCAGGATGCGGTCAGGCCCAACCGCCGGAAGGGCTATGTCACGGCCCAGCAGGTGCTGGCCCAGATCCTCGCTCTCCAGCCACCAGATCCTGCGGCGGTGCTGCTGGGCGCTCTCGGCGTGAATACGCCGGAGGTTCAGCGCCGACTGGCTGCAGTCGCCTATCTGGCCAGCGCCGACGCGGTCCCGTTCAACGGCCGGCCACGCGGATGACGGGCGTCGTCGAAGCCGAGTCGCTGACCAAGCGGTTCGGTGAGGTCTCAGCGGTCACGGATCTCTCGTTTGCGCTGGAGGCCGGGACGATCACGGGCTTTCTCGGCCCCAACGGCGCTGGCAAGACGACGACGCTGCGGATGATCCTGGGCCTGGCGACGCCGACGAGCGGACGGGCACTGGTGTTCGATCATCCCTACGCGCAGTTGCCGCGCGCGGCACTGCGGATCGGTGCCGTGCTCGAGGCGACCGATTTTCATCCCGGCCGTTCGGGCCGCGATCACCTGCGGATGCTCGGGCAGGCCGTCGAGGTTCCTGACTCACGCGCGGACGAGGTGCTGCGCCTGGTGGACCTCGGTGACGCCGCCCGGCGGCGGGTGAAGGGGTATTCGCTGGGGATGCGCCAGCGACTCGGGCTCGCGGTGGCGCTGCTGGGTGACCCGGAGCTGCTGATCCTCGACGAGCCGGCCAACGGGCTTGACCCGGAGGGCGTTCGCTGGCTGCGGGACTTTCTGCGCAGGCTGGCCTCAGAGGGCCGCACGGTGCTCATCTCAAGCCATGTCCTCGCCGAGGTTGCGCAGACGGCTGACCGGGTGCTGATCATCAGTGGCGGGCGGCTGGTGCTCTCGTCCTCGCTGGCAGAGCTGACCGCCCGTGCTGGCGGCGCGGTTCGCGTCCGCAGCGGCGATCCGCAGCGGCTCACCACGGCGCTGCGGGATAAGGCGCTGCAGGTGACGACGGGTACCGACCATTCGCTGCTCGTCCAGGGAGCATCGAGCGAGCGGATCGGCGAGATCGCCTTCGCCGCCGGCGTCCCGGTTCACGAGCTGGTCAACGATGCAGGGTTGCTGGAGGACGTCTTCCTCGAACTGACCTCGGAGGCAGCGGCATGATCGCGCAGATCAGGGCAGAGCTGCTGAAGCTTCGCTCGACCCGGACCACGATCGGACTGATCCTCGCGATGATCGCGCTGATCCTGCTCTTCACGCTGCTCACCGGGCTGCTCACCCATCCGGGCGGGCTTGCCAGCAGGCAGGATCAGCGTCAGCTGCTGAGCCTGGTCAGCTTCGCAGGCGTGTTCGCCGCACTTGCCGGGGTGCTGCTTGTCACCAGCGAGTACCGCTACGGCACGATCCGCCCGACGATCCTGTTCAACCCCGCTCGCTCACACCTCCTGAGCGCCAAGGTCGTCGCCGGCACACTGGCCGGACTCGCGTTCGGAGTCCTGGCCGAGGTCATCGGCTGGGCGATCGGATACGCCATCCTCGACGGCCGCGGGATCACCGTCGTCCTCAGCAGCGGCGACATTCTGCTGCTCACGCTCGGCGGGCTCGCCGGCGCGGCCCTGTGGGGCGCGATCGGCGCCGGCCTCGGAGCGATCATCCACAACCAAATCGGCGCAGTCATCACCCTGCTCGCCGTGGGCCTCATCGTCGACGACCTCCTGTTCGGCCTCGTCCCCTCGGTCGGGCGGTTCACGCCAACCCGTGCCTCGGACGCACTCATGGGCCTGCGAGTCGATCACCTGCTCTCGCCAGGCGCCGGCGCGATCACCCTGATCGCCTGGGCCGGCGCACTGGCGGCTGCCGGTATCGCCCTATCCGCTCGGCAGGACATCAACTGACTCCCCTGGTGACCGGCATGGAGCCACGGCAACGACGTACCAGTGACCAGGGGACCCTGGCCACTTTCCAGGAGCGCCCGCCGCAGACGCACATCCGGTTAGCTGACATTTGGCCGAGCCCCGCCTGACCGCCGCGCCGGGCGATAACTTCCGACGACGACAGCGGCGGACCGTACTGCGTGCTGCGCCGGCCAGTTGCTGGCGCGGTGGCATCCGGTGCCGTTGCCGTTCTGAAGCCAATCAGTGACATGTCTGTGATCGCTCATCTAAGGTAGAGGTGATCCTGATTCCTTCCTGTCGGATCGGGCCCCGCCGGGTTTGCGCGCCTGGCGGGGCCGCAGCTTTTCGGGGCCAGCGCGACTTCGTCGGGGCCCAGTTAGTGCGGCTATGGCAGCACCGGACAGGCCCCCACGGCCCGGGCCCGGCTGGTTGCGCGCGCCGCGGCCGCCCGGCAGGCTGTCCGGGTGACCTCCCCCGACGCTGACGCCACAGCCGACGCTCACGCCACAGCCGGCGCCGACGTCGGCGCCGCAGCCGACGCCGCCAGGATCCAGCGCGAGCTGCTGGCCGCCGGATCACCGGAGCGCGCCGCCAGCGAGCAGAACTACCTCAAGAGCACGCTCGACTTCTCCGGCACGACCGTCCCGGCGGCGCGGAGCATCGTCACCACCTGGCGCCGTGAGCATCCCGGCCTGACCCGCCAACAGGTCGCGACAGGTCGCCGCGGCGCTCTGGAACGGGCCGTTCTTCGAGTGCCGGATGGCCGCGGTCATCCTGCTCACCGACCGGCGGGCCCTGCTGACGGCAGCGGACCTGCCGCTGATCGAGCGGATGCTGCGCGCCGCTGGTACCTGGGCCCTGGTCGACGGGCTCGCCGCCGACGTGCTCGGCGGACTGACCGAGCGCTTCCCGGCGCAGCTGCACCCGGTCCTGGACCGCTTCGCCGCTGACGACGACTTCTGGATCCGCCGGTCAGCGCTGCTGGCCCTGCTGGTGCCGCTGCGGCGGGGTGAGCCTGGGGGCTTCGAGCGGTTCGCCGGCTACGCGGACGCGATGCTGTCAGAGCGGGAGTTCTTCATCCGCAAGGCGATCGGCTGGGTGCTGCGCGAGACCGGCAAGCGGCAGCCGGACCTGGTGGCCGGCTGGCTCGCGCCGCGCTTGCACCGGGCATCCGGCGTGACCGTCCGCGAGGCGGTGAAGTGGCTGCCCGCCCGCCAGCGCGAGGAGCTGCTGGCCGCCTACCGGTCCCGGAAGGCCGGGTAGAGGGGCAGGTCAGGCGCCCGCCAGCCGTCGGTCGCCGCGAGCAGCGACCGGGTCAGCTCGGCCAGGGCCGGCAGCTCCCCCGAGGCGTCAAGCTCGCCGAGCAGGACCCGCCAGCGGTGCCGCATCAGCTGCCTGGTGCGCGGTGCTGTCCGCTCCTCGTCAAGCGGCCGGTCGCCGCGGATGGCGGCGCTGAGCAGCCAGCCCATCGAGTTCATCGACCAGGCGGCGACGCCGCGCCGGACCCCGGCCGTCCAGACCTGATCGTCGGCCAGCTCCGGCCAGGCGCGGCAGACCAGCTGCCGGTACGCCGCCTCGGCCTCCTGGCTCAGCCGCGGCGGCAGCCGGAACACGCACCAGCAGGTGCTGAACGGCATCCTGATGTACGCGGCATCCAGGAACACCGAGTAGATCCCCGCCGCCTCGAAGTCCAGCAGCCGCACTCCGGCCGGGGTCACCAGGTTGTTGTCCGGGCACAGGTCGCCGGGCGAGAAGACGTCGAACCCGCCCGGCTGCACTGCGCCGGCGACCTCGGCCAGGTCGGCGTCGAGGCCGTCAGGTGCAGCCACGCCGAGCGCCGCCGCCCGCTGCGGGACCGCCAGGATGCTCACGGGCAAGAATGCCGGGAACGCGCTGCCCGTCCCTCCCCGTGCGTACCGGGCGCGCAGCCCGGCGAACTCAGCCACTCGCGCGGCGGTCGCGGCCGACAGCTCGCCGCAGGCGCGCGCCCAGCTCAGCACGGCCGCAGCCGGGTCGCCTGTGACGTCGCCGAGCAGCAGATCGGCCAGCGAGGCACCGGTGCCGAGATCGGACATCACCAGGACGAGCAGCTCCGGATCCGCCGCGAGCAGCTCGGGCGCCAGTCCGGTGCCTGCGGCCATGGCGAGCCCCGCGGCCTCGGCCGCGAAGCTGTCCGCTCCGTCCGCAGTCGGCGGGTAGGTCTTGACGATGACGGTGCCGCCAGCCGGGACGGAGCCGTCCGGGTCGGAGCAGCCGGGATCGGAGCAGCGCAGCAGCAGCGAGCGATCGCTGCCGCCGGGCAGGCTCGCCGGTGCCGACAGCGGGCGCCCAAGTGCGGCCGATGCGGCCGCGACCACGTCGGCCACGGCCAGCCCGGCATCCTCGGTCACTGCCACCGCCTCCCGGCGGCCGCGCGCCGCCCTCGCTACCCGTAGAAAAGCCGCTCCATGACGCCCCGCGCCTGCCGCGCGGACCGCCGCCAGTCCTGGACCAGGTCCTGCGCTCCGCCCGGCGGGTAGCCGAGGACCTGGGCGACCACCGCCAGGTCGACGGGCAGGGCTGGCAGCGTATCGGACGGTCGCCCCCGCACCAGCATGACGGCGTCCCTGATCCTGCTGGCCAGCAGCCAGGATCTGATCAGCGTGTCCGCGTCCGGCACCGAGATCAGTCCCGCTGAGCTCGCGGCGGTCAGCGTCGCGTGCGTCCTGGTGATCCGTAGCGCTGGCTCGGCCCACGCGTGCTGCAGCTGCAGCAGCTGCGCAACCCACTCGACATCGGCCAGGCCGCCGGGCCCGAGCTTCAGGTGCAGCGCGGGCTCGACTCCGCGCGGCATCCGCTCGGCCTCGATCCGGGCCTTGATCCGGCGGATCTCCCTTATCGCGGACTGGCCGATCCCGCCCTCGGGGTACCGGATCTCGTCAGCCATCGCGACGAAGTCAGCCCCGACGCCACGGTCACCCGCGACGAACTCTGCCCGCAGCAGCGCCTGCGCTTCCCAGGCGACTGACCGGCGCTCGTAGTAGGCGCGGTACGAGGCCAGTGTCCTGACCAGCGGGCCCTGCCGGCCTTCCGGCCGCAGCCCGGCGTCGATCAGCAGCGCCGGATCGGGACCCGGCTTGCTCAGCAGGGCCCGCAGCGTCTCCGCAACCGCGTGCGCGGCCCGCGTCGCCGCCTCGTCACCGGCGCCTGGCAGCGGGTCGTGCACGAACAGCACGTCGGCATCGCTGGCGTACCCCATCTCGTGGCCGCCGAGCCGTCCCATGGCGATGACCGCGAGCCGTGTCGGCAGCGGGCCGACCGCGCGCTCGGTCTCGGCCACAGCGGCCTCCAGGATCGCGGCGATGCTCACCTCCGCGACCGCGGTGAGTGCCGCGCCGGTGCCGTCGATACCCGCCAGGCCGAGCAGATCGGCAGCCGCGGTCCGCAGCAGCTCACGTCGCCTGATGGCGAGGACCGCGCCGGCGGCCGCGTCCGCCTTCTCGTGCCGCCGCACGGCGGAGCGGGCCTCGGCCAGCAGCTCGGCCTGCGGGCGGGGGGCGAGCTGCGCGTCGTCGCCGAGCATGGCGACCGCCTCGGGGGCGCGCAGCAGCAGCCCGGTGGCGTAGCGGCTGGAGGCCAGCAGGCGGGCCATCCGCTGGGCCACGACGGCGTTATCGCGGAGCAGCCGCAGGTACCACGGCGAGCCGCCGAGTGCCTCGCTGACCTGCCGGAACGCGAGTAGCCCGGCATCCGGCTCGGGCGCGTCTGCGAGCCAGCCGAGCAGGAGGGGCAGCAGCGTCCGCTGCATCGCCGCCTTGCGTGACACGCCGGAGGTGAGCGCCTCGATGTGCCGCAGCGCACCGCCGGGGTCGGCGAAGCCAAGTGCCTCAAGCCGGTCCCGCGCGGCCTCCGGCGTCAGCCTGGTTACCTCACCGGGCAGCCGCGCGACGGCCTCGAGCAGCGGCCGGTAGAACAGCTTCTCGTGCAGCTGCCTGGCCTGGCCCGCGTGCAGCCTCAGCTCGGCCATCAGGGCGGCGGCCGGATCGACGGGCACTGAGGTCGCCCGCCGGCCGGCGAACGGGGGGCCGACGGGCGCGGAGCCAGCCGGCCCGAGCCGCATCCGGCGCAGGGCCCGGCCGATGTCACGCAGCACCGCCGGGTCCTCCGGCAGCAGGTGCGTGCGGCGCAGCTGCCGCAGCTGCAGGAGATGCTCGACGCCGCGCAGGAAGCGGTACGCGGCGGCCATTGCTGCCGCGTCGGCGCGGCCGACGTAGCCTCCGGCGGCCAGCGCCGCGAGGGCCGGCAGCGTGCCCCGCTCGCGCAGGGTGTCGTCAGCGCGACCGTGCACGAGCTGCAGCAGCTGCACGGCGAACTCGATGTCGCGCAGGCCGCCGGGGCCCAGCTTCAGCTCGCGGCCCGCCTGGTCGGCCGGCAGGCTGGCGACCACCCGGCGGCGCATTGCCTGCACGTCGGGGACGAAGTCCTCGCGCTGGGCAGCGTGCCAGACCATCGGGGTGACGGCTGCCAGGTACTCGGCGGCGAGGCCGCCGTCGCCGGTGACGAACCTGGCCTTGAGCAGCGCCTGGAACTCCCAGGTCTTCGCCCAGCGCTCGTAGTACGCCTTGTGGCTGGCGACCGTGCGGACCAGCGGCCCGTCCCGGCCTTCCGGCCGCAGGTTCGGGTCGACGGGGAAGAGCGGCCCCTCGGGCGTCGACTGCGAGCACACCCGGATCATGCCGCTGGCCAGCGCCGTCGCAGCCCGCAGCGCGGCCACGTCGTCGCCGTCCTGGCCGGCCGCGCCGCCGACGAAGATAACGTCGACGTCGCTGGCATAGTTCAGCTCCCTGGCCCCGCACTTGCCCATCGCGATGACTGCCAGCCGTGCGGGCGGCAGGCCGGGCGGCAGCTCGGCCCGCGCGATGGCCAGGGCTGCCGCGAGCGCGGCCGCCGTCAGGTCGGCGAGCCCGGCGGTGACCTCGTCGAGTGACAGCGCGCCGGTCAGGTCCAGTGCCGCCAGCTGGAGCAGCCTGCGCCGGTAGGCGACCCGCAGCCGGGTCGCCGGGCTCTGGTCGCCCGCCGGCGCCGGGCCGGCGACCGCCTCACGGCTGACGCCGACAGCGGCCAGCAGCTCGCCAGTCAGCCCGGCAGCGGCATCAGCGGCGGGGAACGAGGTCTCTCCCGCCAGCAGCCGCCAGTCGGCCGGGTGCCGGGCCAGGTGATCACCGAGTGCCGCACTTGCGCCCAGGACGCTCGTCAGCCGGTCACGCAGGCCGGCGTCGTCGCGGAGCGCCTGCCGCAGCTCAGCGTCAGGGTCCAGCCTGGCCAGCGCCGCGAGCGCCAGGTCGGGATCGGCAGCTGCCGCCACCGCCCGGAGGAGCGCGAGATCCGCGCCGCCAGTGGCACCGCCGCCATTGGTGCCGCCGCCAGGATGACCGTCAGGCACAGCGCCGGCGGCTTCCGGCGCGGGCCGGGCCGCCCCGGCATCCTGCAGTACGGTGCCGTCACCGCCCACGGCAAGGCCCAGACCGGCGATCAGCGCCCGGGCGCGCGCAGTGTCCGCGAAGCCCATGGCCGCCAGCTGCCCTGCCAGCGTCCCGCGCGGCATGTTCACCCCTGCACGGTAGCGAGCGCGCCTGAACACCGGCCCGGCTGGCCCCGGCGCGTGCACCGCGCCAGCCCCTGGTGATCAGGTCAGTACCAGTCAGGACACTACCGCCTGAGTCAGATAATGCCGATATACCGATCCAGCTCGAATTGTGATACCTCACGCCGGTAGTCCTGCCACTCCTCGCGCTTGTTGCGCAGGAAGAAGTCGAACACCTGCTCGCCCAGGGTCTCGGCGACCAGCTCGCTGCCCTGCATGACGGAGATGGCCTCGGACAGGTTCTGCGGCAGCGGCTCGATGCCGAGCGCATGCCGCTCGGTCGAGGTGAGCGCCCAGACGTCGTCCTCGGCACCGGGCGGCAGCTCGTAGTCCTCCTCGATGCCGCGCAGCCCGGCCGCCAGGATGACCGCGAAGGCGAGGTACGGGTTGCACGCGGTGTCGATCGAGCGGAACTCGATCCGGGTCGCGTTGCCCTTGTTCGGCTTGTACATCGGCACCCGGATCAGCGCGGACCGGTTGTTATGGCCCCAGCAGACGTAGGCGGGCGCCTCGCCGCCGGCGCCTGCGATCCGCTCGGTTCCGCCCCACAGGCGCTTGTAGGAGTTCACCCACTGGTTACAGACCGCGGTGATCTCGGCGGCGTGCCGCAGCAGGCCGGCGATGAACGCCTTGCCGACTTTCGACAGGTGGTACTCGCCGCCCGGCTCGTAGAACACATTGCGGTCGCCCTCGAACAGCGACATGTGCGTGTGCATGCCCGAGCCCGGGTGGTCGCTGAACGGCTTGGGCATGAACGAGGCGTAGACGTCCTGCTGCAGCGCCACTTCCTTCATGGCGAGCCGGAACGTCATGATGTTGTCGGCCGTGCTGAGGGCGTCGGCGTAGCGCAGGTCGATTTCCTGCTGACCGGGCGCCCCCTCGTGATGGCTGAACTCGACCGAAATGCCGAGCGCCTCGAGCATGGTGATGGCCTCGCGGCGGAAGTCATGCGCGATGCCGTGCGGGGTGTGGTCGAAATAGCCGCCGTTGTCGATGGGCCGGGGCCGCGCGCCGAGCTCGGGCCGTTCCCTGAGCAGGAAGAACTCGACCTCTGGGTGCGTGTAGAAGGTGAAGCCCAGCCGGGACGCCTTGGCCAGCGCCCGCTTCAGCACGAACCGGGGGTCGGCATAGGACGGGGACCCGTCGGGCAGCAGAATGTCACAGAACATCCGGCCTGTCCCGGCCGAGTCATTGCCGACCGGCATCAGCTGAAAGGTCGACGGGTCCGGCTTGGCGATCATGTCCGCCTCGTAGACCCGGGCGAAGCCCTCGACGGCTGACCCGTCGAAGCCGATGCCCTCGGCGAACGCCCCTTCGAGCTCCGCCGGCGCGACGGCCACCGACTTCAGGTAGCCCAGCACGTCGGTGAACCACAACCGGACGAACCGGATATCACGCTCTTCGAGCGTACGCAGCACGAACTCTTCCTGCCTGTCCACCGCCACAGTCTGCCCGGCCTTTGTTTCGCCTTTGTTACCGGCCCCGCCCCGGCGGCACCGCCGGTCAGGCCCCCCGCAGCTCGTCCCGCAGCTCCCGCTTGAGAACCTTGCCGAGCGGGTTGCGCGGCAGCTCATCGCGCAGTTCGAGCCGCTCGGGCAGCTTGAACGTCGCGATGCCGAGACCGCGCAGGTAGCCAGTGACCTCGGGCAGCGTCACGACCATCCCAGGCTGCGGCACCACGACGGCGCAGGCACGCTCGCCCAGCACCTCGTCCGGGTAGGCGACGACGGCGACGTCGGCGACCTTCGGATGGCCCGCGATGTGCGCCTCAAGCTCGGCCGCGGAGATCTTCATGCCGCCGCGCACGACCATGTCCTTGGACCGGTCGACGTAGCGCAGGTACTCAAGCCCGTCGCCGGCGATCTCCAGGATGTCGCCGGTCCTGAGGTATCCGTCGGCGTCGAACGGATCCGGCACGCCGCTGGCCGGCAGATAGCCGGGGAACACGCCTGGTCCCTTGATGCGCAGCTCGCCGGGCACGCCCGCGGTCGTGATCTCCGCGCCCGTGACGGGATCGACGATCCGGGCGAGCGTCATGCGTGCCATCGAGAACGACCACGTCCGGCCCGGAGCGCCGTATCGCGGGAAGTACAGCGCCCGCACCGAGGGATCGGGGATGTCCTCGGGAACGCCGAGCAGCGCGATGCCCTCGTTAGACCCGTAGAAGTTCAGGACCTCGATGCCGAGCTTGTCGTGCCAGCCCTGGAGCAGGCTCGGTGCCAGCGGCGTCGAGCCCGAGCCGATGAGCCGGAGCGAGGAGATATCCGCCTTCGCGAGCAGCGCCTCGTTGTGCAGCAGCAGAGTCAGCAGCGCAGGCGGCGCGACCGTGTAGGTGGCGCGGTACTGCTCGATCTGCCGCAGGAACGTCGCCAGGTCGAAGGGATGGTGCTGAACGAGCACGCCGCCCACCTTTAGCCAGGGCAGGAACATGCCGTTGATGCCGGCCATGTTCACCATCGGGAACGGATTCAGCAGCACGTCAGCGGCGGTCAGGCGCGGGCCCTCGACCGTCGAGGTGCACATGGCCATCCAGTCATAGTGAGTCCGCTGCACGCCCTTGGGCGTGCTCTCGGTGCCTGAGGTCCAGCAGATCGTGACGCAGTCGTTCGGGTCCGGCGTGCGGGAGGCGAGCTGTGCCGCCAGGCCGCTCAGGTCGCCGGCCGCGGCGATCCGCTGGTCCAGCGCGACTACTCCCGGCGGCAGGCAGGCACCGAACGCGGCCACCGTCCGCAGCGACGGGATCTGCGCCTTCAGGCCGGCGAGCTCGGCAGCGGCCGGCCGCTGGCCGATGCGGCTCGCGGTGATGAAGGCCCGCACCTGCGCGACATCCGACAGGCGGGTCAGCTCGTACGCGCGGTACTGCACGGGGAACGGGGCAGCGATCGCGCCGATGCGCACGATGGCCAGGAACGCGACGGCGATCTCCACGGTGTTCGGCAGCTGGACGCCCACGACGTCTCCGGCCCCGATGCCCTCGTCGAGCAGCACCTGGGCCAGCCTGGACACCTGGTCGTCGAGCTCTGGCCAGGTCAGCGACCGGAACGGCCCGTCAACCAGCGCGTCCCGGTTGAGCGGGTCGACGATGGCGAGAACGTCACCGTCGTGACGCACGCGCTCGCGGAGCAGCGAGTCGATCATGTCGTCGTTCCAGTAGCCCTTCTCGCGGTACTCCCGCACCCGCTCGTCCGGGTGAAGTCCCACGGTTTCCTCCCTGCGGCCTGATGGCGAGCGTGCTGCGACGTCGTTACGCCGGGGCCGGCGACGGGCGTGGTGCCAGCGCCGCGAGAGTCGCCGCGCCCGCCGGGTCCCGGCTGCCCGAGCCGGGCACGAGCGCGATCTCGTCGACGCCGGCGGCGGCGTAGTCAGCGAGCCGGGCCTCGATGGCCTGCACGTCCCCGGTGAGGCCGACATGGCCGGTGATCTCCGGCGGGATCGCGGCCAGCAGGTCGCGCGGATGCGGCCCGGTGCGGGCGAAGTCGACGACCGCGCCGAAGCCTGCCTCGGCGAACATCTCGCTGTATCCGGGTACCGCCAGGTACGCGACCAGGCCGCGGCGCAGCTGCTCGATCGCGCCGGGATCCGGGTCAACGACGGCGGTGACCCAGGCGGCCACCGGCGGCACCGGGCGGCGCGCGGCGCGGCACTCGTCGTGCAGCAGCTGCACGAGCCGCGCCGCCGACTTCGGCGTGACCAGGTTGATCACCATCCGGTCGGCGTGCCGGGCCGCGACGCGCACTGCCTCCGGTCCGAAGGCCGCGATCGTGAGCGGGCTGCCGGGCGGCGCGGTCCGCAGGCGGAAGCCGCTGGTGCGGATGACCTGGCCGGCCAACTCAGCCTTCTGGCCGGCCAGCAGCGCCCGCAGTGCGACTGCGGACTCGGCCAGTGCCTGCGCCGTCCGCTCCTGACGGCGGCCGTGCCACTGCCGGACGACCACCGGGCTGGACGAGCCGATCGCGACGTTCACCCGCCTGCCGGTCAGCTCGGTCAGCGAGCCCGCTCCCATCGCGATCATCACCGGGTCCCGCACGGCGACGGCCAGCGGCCCGACGGTGAGCGCGGCGTGCCGGGTGCGCTCCGCCACGACGGCCGCGAGGGCGAAGGCGTCGAAGGTGGCCATCTCGCCGATCCAGATCTCGCCGAACCCCAGCTTGTCCGCGACCTGAGCCGTCCGGATCACCTCAGCGGCCGGCCGGTCCTGCCACAGCCCGAGTGACACCGATAGCGCCGGTCTGCTCACCGGCTCGTTGTATCACTCCGCTAGTTGAATTGTCACTGGCGCTAGCCCTGCGCCAGGCCCGGGCTGGCAGCCTGGCCGGGTCACTCCGTCTGTTGTAGCGTGGAACCGGCGGCGGCGAAGGGCGGAACCAGGTCATGGCCAGCACTGACGTGTGGATCGCAGGGAGCTACCAGAGCGACTACGCCCGGAACTACGCGCGCGAGGGCCTGGAGATCTCCGACATGGTGGCCGAGGCCGTGACCGGCACCCTGACCGCAGCCGGCCTGGCTCCGGAGGACGTGGAGGCCATCCACGTCGGGAATGCGTTCGGCCAGCTCTTCACCGGTCAGGGACAGCTCGGCGCCATGCCCGCGACGGTCGAGCCGCTGCTGTGGGGCAAGCCGGCCGCCCGGCACGAGGCGGCCTGCGCGTCCGGCAGTGTCGCGGTGCTCGCCGCGATGGCCGAGATCGAGGCCGGGCACTACGACTGCGTGCTGGTGCTCGGCGTCGAGCAGGAGCGCAACGTGCCGGGGTCGCAGGCCCCGCGCCATCTGGGCGCGGCCGCCTGGATCGGCCACGAGGGCGAGTCGGCGACCTTCATGTGGCCGTACATGTTCAGCCAGCTGGCCGACGAGTACGACCGCCGCTACGGGCTCGACGAAAGCCACCTGCGCGCGATCGCCGAGCTGAACATGCGCAACGCGAAGGACAACCCGCTGGCCCAGACGCGCTCCTGGTCGTTCACCGCGGACAGCTTCTCAGCTGACGACACTGCCAACCCGGTGGTCGAGGGACGCCTCAGGCGCACCGACTGCGGCCAGGTCACCGACGGCACAGCCGGCGTTGTGCTGGTCTCCGGCCGGTTCCTGGCCGGCCGCTCGGCGGCCGCGCGGCAGCCCGAATCGCCGGCTGGGGCCACGGCACCGCCGGACTCGCCCTGCAGCCGAAACTGGACCGCAGCAAGAACCAGCCCTACGTCTTCCCGCACGTGCGCCAGGTCGTGCTTGACGCCTTCCGGCGGGGCGGCATCGCCGATGTGAGCGCACTGGACGCCATCGAGACGCACGACTGCTTCTCGATGTCGGAGTACATGGCCATCGACCACTTCGGGATCACCGGGCCCGGCGAGAGCTGGAAGGCCGTCGAGAACGGCGAGCTCGAGCGCGGCGGCACGATCCCGGTCAATCCCGGCGGCGGCCTCATCGGCATCGGCCACCCGGTCGGCGCGTCCGGCGTGCGCATGCTGCATGACGCGGCCCGGCAGGTAACCGGCGACGCTGGCGACTGCCAGGTTGACGGGGCCGCGACCGTGGCCACGCTGAACATCGGCGGCAGTCTGACCTCCGCCGTCAGCTTCATCGTCACCGCGCAGTAGCTACCCCGGCCGGGGTCAGGAGGGACAGGTCAAATGGCGGACGTGGAGGTCTACGGCAAGCTGCTCAGCACCCTGCCGCCCGGCGACGATCATCCCTACCGGTCAGGGGCGTGGCGGCCGCAGAACGTTGAGTACGACGCCGCTGACCTGGACGTGACCGGCGAACTGCCGGACGACCTGTACGGCGTGTACCTGCGAAACACCGAGAATCCCCTGCACCCGGCCATCGTCCGGTATCACCCCTTCGACGGGGACGGGATGATCCACAAGGTGTCGTTCCGCGACGGCAGGGTCTCCTACGCCAACCGGTTCGTGCGGACCGACGGCCTGCTGGCCGAGCAGGAGGCCGGGCAGTCGCTGTGGGCCGGGCTGGCGGAGAACCCCGCTGTGGCGATCCGCCCGGACGGGCGGGGCGCCCGCGGCCGGATGAAGGACGCGGCGTCGACCGACATCATCGTGCACGCCGGCGTCGCGGTCGCCAGTTTCTACCAGTGCGGAGACCTGTACCGGCTTGATCCGCTGACACTGGATGACCTGGGCAAGTCGTCCTTCGGCGGCTCGTTCCCGAGCGACCGCGGCGTGTCCGCGCACACCAAGGTCGACGACCGCACCGGCGAGCTGCTGTTCTTCAACTACGGCACGACCGCGCCGTACCTGCACTACGGCGTCGTCGACGCCAGCAACCATCTCGTGCACTACGTGCCGATCGAGCTGCCCGGTCCGCGGCTCCCGCACGACATGGCCTTCACCGAGCACTACGCCGTCCTCAACGACATGCCGCTGTTCTGGGAGCCGGAGCTAATCGAGCGCGGACTGTATGCCGCCCGGTACCACCCGGATCTGCCATCGCGCCTCGGCGTCATCCCCCGCCGCGGTGCGTCCGGTGACATCCGCTGGTTCGAGTTCGACCCGACGTACGTGCTGCACTGGACCAACGCCTATGAGGCCGGGGACGAGATCATCGTGGAGGGGTTCTTCCAGGGCTGCCCCGCCGGCCAGCGCTGGGCCCGGCGGCCCGCCCGGCAAGATGTTCCGCTTCCTGGCGCAGGACATCATGCAGACCAGGCTGCACCGCTGGCGGATCAACCTGGTCACCGGCCAGACGAGCGAGGAAGACCTGTCCGATTCCTGCACCGAGTTCGGCACGATCAGCAGCCGCTTCGGCGGCCAGCCGTACCGCTACACCTACGCCGCCACTAACGAGCCAGGCTGGTTCCTCTTCAACGGCCTGGTGAAGCACGACACGCTGACCGGCCGCGAGGAGCGCTACCAGTTCGAGCCGGGCGTCTTCTGCAGCGAGGCGGGCGTGGCACCGCGGGCCGGCGGGACGGACGAGGACGACGCGTACCTGGTGACGCTGACCACCGACATGAACCGGGACCTGTCCGAGTGCGTCGTGTTCCGCGCTAACGATGTCGGGCGGGGCCCGGTCGCCCGCGCCAGGCTGCCCGAGCGGATCGCCAGCGGCACCCACAGCTGCTGGGCGCCTGGCGAGTCCGTGCGCGGCTGGTGACCGGGGCACCGGCCGGGAATTCCGACGCCATCGCGCTCGGCCTCACCGGCGATGAGTGGAATCTGGCGATCATCAGGCTCGCGCTGAGCGGGGTGCGCCGGTACTCCGGCTTCCGCGACGGACTGGGAATCGCGAACTCGGTCCTGGCGGTCCGGCTGCGCCGCCTGACCGAGGCCGGCGTGTTCTCCCTGTCGCGGTACCAGGACCACCCGCGGCGGTCCGAGTACGTGCTGACTGACTGCGGCCGCGATCTGTGGCAGGTCCTGCTGACCATCTGGTCGTGGGAGGCAGTCTGGGTGACCGAGCACATCGAGCCGCTGCCGGCGATGTACCACACGGAGTGCGGTGAGGAGTTCACCCCGGTCATGCGGTGCCGGCGCTGCCGGCTGACAGCCAGCGCTTACGACGTGCGCGGCTCCTTCGGGCCGAGCGGCAGCTTCACCCGGTCAGTTCCGCAGGCGACGACCAGGCGGCGGCCGTCGGGCGGCTCACCCGGTCCTGGCCTGGTCGCCCAGACAATCGAGCTGATCGGCAACCGCTGGTCGGCGGCCGCGCTCGCGGCTGCCTTCCTCGGCGCCCGCCGGTTCACCGACATGCTGGTCATGACCGGTGCCCCGCCGGCCATCGTGTCCGACCGCCTCAGGACCTTCTGCCAGCTCGGCGTGCTCACCCCCGTCGCGGCTGGCCCCGGTTCCGGCCGGGCCGAGTACCGGCTGACGGACAAGGGCCGCGCGTTCTTCCCGCACATCATGGTGATGCTGAGCTGGGGCGACAGATGGTTCCGGGCCGCCGAAGGACCGGCGATGGTGCTCACCCATACCCGCTGCGGCGGTGACTTCAGGCCGGTGCTGCACTGCTCGGGCTGCGACCAGGAGCTGCACGGCTCGCAGATCCAGGTCGGCGGCGAGCCGCCCAAGGCAGCCAGTCAGGGAGCCGACGTGCCCGGCCGCGGCGGCCTCGGCAGGAAGCCGCTGGTCCGGCGGACGTAGTCGGCGTAGGCGCCGCCCTTCGACCGGGCCATGTGCTTCTCCAGCAGCCTCTTGCCGGTGTGGCGGACCAGCATGTTGGTCAGGTACAGCGGGGACACGACGGTCAGCAGCCCGAGCCAGTGGGAGCAGGCGAGCAGCCACAGGCCGAACCACAGCACCGCGTCGCCGAAATAGTTCGGATGCCGGGTGTAGCGCCACAGGCCGCGGTCGAGCACCCGTCCGGCATTGGCCGGGTCGGACCTGAAGCGCCGCAGCTGCGCGTCGCCGACTGTCTCGAAGCAGAAGCCGGCGGCCCACACCGCGACCCCGGCCCAGGTGACCGCGCCGACCGGGCCGCGCTCGTACATCGCCACCTGGACGGGCAGCGAGACGAGCCACATGATCCGGCCCTGCCTGGCGTAGATGTAGCGGAGCGCGAAGGCCGCGAGGCTGCCGCGGTTGCGCCGCAGCAGCGAAGCGTACCGGGCGCTCTCCCCCGTGCCGTAATTCCGCGCGAACACGTACCCGGCCAGGCGCAGGCCCCAGACGGCTGTCAGCCCCAGGGCCAGCGCCCGGCGCGTCAGGTCGCCCTGCCCGGCCGACAGGCCGAACGACACCGCCGCGATCATGACGAACCCGAGCGGCCAGACAGTGTCCATGATCACGTGTGCCCTGGTCCGCATCGCGTACCAGAACGTCAGCAGCTGCAGGATCACCACGGCCCCGGCCGTCACGGCAAGGCTGACCAGCAGCGGGCCGAGACTCACCGGCGCCTCTGCCGGGCCGGCTCAGCATCGGCCGGGCCAGCATCAGCCGGGCCAGCATCAGCCAGATCCGCATCAGCCAGGTCCGCGAAGGCATCCGCCGCGACCCGGTACTCCCGCGGCTGGCCCTGATGGCTGGCAGCCAGCAGGTCGGCCAGGGCTGCCGGAGTCAGGTCAGGGCCGGACGGCAGCTCGACCGTCTCCCACTCCACGACGGAGGCACGGCGCAGTCGGCCGCCGCCAGTGACGATGTACTCGCCATTCAGCGTGCACTGCGGACTCGCGAGCGCAGTCAGCACCGGCGCGACCGCGTCGGGGTCCATCCGCTGCCGGGCACTCGCCGGCATGCCCGCGTCGGTCATCTGGGTCAGCGCATAGGGCAGCAGCATGTTGGTCAGCACGCCGCAGGGCTCGCCCTCGGCCGCCAGCGACCGGCCGAGGGCGAGCAGGCCGCCCTTGCTGGCGGCGTAGGCCGACAGCCCGACGTCGCCGTGCAGCCCGCCGGTGGACGCGACGAGGACGACCCGGCCGTACCGGGCCGGGCGCATGACGGTCATCGCCGCCCGCGCCAGGCGGATGCTGCCGTGCAGATTCACTGCCAGCACCTCGTCGAACTGCCCGGCGGGCTGGCGGTGGAACATGCCGCCCGACCCGATCGCCGCGTTGGCCACGCAGATGTCGAGCCGCCCGAACCGGTCCATCGCGGCGCCGACCATAGCGTCGCCGCTGGCCGGATCGGCGGCGTCGGAGTAGTCGGCAACCGCTGTGCCCCCCGCCGCGGCGATCTCTGCGGCAACGTGGTCGGCCGGGCCGCGGCCGCCGGAGTCGACCAGCCGGTTCCGGTTACTGACCACGATCTGCGCACCCTGCCGGGCCAGAGCCAGGCAGAACGACCGGCCGAGACCCTTGCCGCCGCCGGAGACGACTGCGACGTGCCCGCTCAGCGGACCGGTGATCATACGCAACTGTCGGCTGTCCGCCGCCGTTGCGTCAAGGAGCGCCAGCACTGATTAGGCTGAGAGCGTGGCGCAGCTTCGGATCGGGCTCGCCCAGGTCAACGCGACAGTCGGCGACCTGGCGGGCAACAGCGACAAGGTGATCGAGTGGACCATGCGGGCCGCTGAGCAGGGTGCCCGCGTCGTGGTCTTCCCTGAGATGGCGCTGACCGGCTACCCGGTCGAGGACCTGGCGCTGCGCAAGTCGTTCGTCGACGCGTCGATCGAGGCCGTGCATCAGCTGGCCGCAGGACTCGCCGCCGAGGGCCTCGACGGAGTCGCGGTGGTCGTCGGCTACCTGGACCGGCGGCCTGAGGCGCAGGCCAGGGTCGGCGTCCCGGCCGGCTCGCCGCTCGACGCGGCCGCAGTGCTGCACGGCGGCGAGGTGGCGATCACGTCGGCTAAGCATCATCTGCCGAACTACGGCGTGTTCGACGAGTACCGCTACTTCGTGCCCGGCGACACGCTGCCGGTGGTCCGCCTGGCCGCCGAGGGCGGCGAGTCCGTTGATGTCGCCGTCGCCATCTGCGAGGACCTGTGGCAGGACGGCGGCCCGGTAGCGGTGACGCGGACAGCGGGCGCCGGACTGCTGGTCGTGCCCAACGCCTCGCCGTACGAGCGCAACAAGGACGACATCCGGCTTGAGCTGTGCCAGCGGCGTGCGCGCGAGGCAAGCACCGTGCTGGCGTACGCCAACATGGTGGGCGGCCAGGACGAGCTCGTCTTCGACGGCGACTCCATCATCGTGTCGCCGGATGGCGACCTGCTGGCCCGCGGACCTCAGTTCGAGGAGGCCCTGGTCCTGGCCGACGTGACGGTTGCGGCCGCGGATCCGGGGCTGCCGGCGGGCAGGCAGCGCGCGAATCCCGGTGACGGCACGACCATGACGATCGAGCGGATCGAGCTCGCGCCGCTGGCCGCCCCGGAGCCGGACGCGCCGCTCGGGGCCCCGATGATCTGGCCGCGGCTGTCTGACCTGGCCGAGATCTACGGCGCGCTGGAACTGGGCGTCCGGGACTACGTGCGCAAGAACGGCTTCTCCTCGGTGGTCCAGGGACTGTCCGGCGGGATCGACTCGGCACTGGTCGCGACGATCGCGACCGACGCGCTCGGGCCCGACCGGGTGCACGTGGTGCTCAACCCCAGCCCGTACTCCTCGGAGCACTCGGTCGCCGATGCCGAGGACCTGGCCCGGCGCCAGGGCATTCATGCCCGCACGATCCCGATCAAGCCGATGATGGACGGCTTCGGCACCAGCCTGGATCTGCACGGCCTCGCCGCGGAGAATCTGCAGGCCCGCATCCGCGGCGTCATCTGGATGGCGCTGTCGAACTCCGAGGGCCACCTGGTCCTGGCCTGCGGCAACAAGAGCGAGCTCGCGACCGGCTACTCCACCTTGTACGGGGACGCCGTCGGCGGCTTCGCGCCGATCAAGGACGTGCCCAAGACGCTCGTCTGGCAGCTCGCCCGGTGGCGGAACGAGCAGGCCGCCGAGCGCGGCCAGACGCCGCCGATCCCGGAGAACTCCATCACCAAGCCGCCGAGCGCGGAGCTGGCACCCGGCCAGCTCGACACCGACTCGCTGCCGGACTATCACGATCTCGACACTCTGCTCGACGACTACGTGGAGAAGGACATGGGCTCGGCCGAGCTGGTGGCCGCCGGGCACGATCCGGCTCTGGTCGAGCGCGTCATCCAGCTGGTCGACCGGGCCGAGTACAAACGCCGGCAGTACCCGCCGGGACCGAAGATCAGCGCCAAGAACTTCGGCCGGGACCGGCGGCTGCCGATCACCAGCCGGTGGCGCGAGCCCCGGTCCGGCTAGCGCTGCCTGAACGGAGTCGGCATGACGGCAGCGAGCCGGTTCTTCGAGATGACCATGAAACTCCCGGCTGCGCGGACGCACGCCGTTCAGGTCGAGCGTGACCTCAGGGTGCCGATGCCAGACGGCGTGACGCTGCTGGCCGACCGGTACGTCGCGAAGTCGGCAGCCGCGGGCCTGCCGCCGCTAGTTCTGGTCCGCTGCCCCTACGGCCGGCGTGGCATCTGGGGCCTGCTGGCCGGCCGGCTGCTCGCCGAGCGCGGCTTCCAGAGCGTGGTGCAAAGCTGCCGCGGCACGTTCGGCTCCGGCGGCGAGCTGGATCCGCTCGGCGTGACCGAGGCGGCCGACGGGCTGGCCACCGTGGCCTGGCTGCGGGAGCAGTCCTGGTACCCGGGCTACTTCGGCACGTGGGGGCCCAGCTACCTGGGCATCACCCAGTGGGCACTGGCAACGCTCGCGCTGCCTGACCACAGGGCAATGGCGCTGCAGGTCAGCAGCACCCGCCCGCGGGACCTGATCCAGCCGAACGGCTCGTTCGCGCTGGAGACGATGCTCGAGTGGACCGACCAGGTGGCCCATCAGGAGCGCGCGGGCGCGATATTCCGGCAGTCGCTGCGCGCCGGGCGCCTCCGGGAGCTTGCCGGTCACCTTCCGCTGCGTGACCTGGACCGGCTCGCGACCGGTGGCACCGCGCCGTACTGGCAGGCCTGGCTCGGCGACGATGCGGAGTTCTGGGACCGGCACCAGTTCGCCGCCGGACCAGCGCGCCTGACTGCGGCCGTGGCGATGACCGCGGGCTGGCACGACATCTTCCTGCCAGCTCAGCTGCGGGACTATGCCGCGCTCCGGCAGGCCGGGCAGCAGCCGCGGCTCACCATCGGCCCGTGGCGGCACGCTGACGACGAGGCGGCCGCGGTCTGGGTCCGCGACGGGATGGAGTTCCTGCGGTCCGAGCTTGACCCTGCATCCGGCCGGGCGCCGGGCCAGGGGGAAGGTCCGGTCCGCATTTTCGTCACCGGGGCCGAGCAGTGGCGTGACCTGCCGGACTGGCCGCCACCCGCCAATGCGCAGACGTGGTACCTGCAGCCAGGCGGCGGGCTTAGCACCACGCTGCCGCCGGCCAGCGAGCCAGACCGCTACCTGTACGACCCGGCCGATCCCACGCCCGGCCTGGCCGGCCCGGTCGGCAATCAGGGCACCGCGCGGGTGGACAACCGGGTTCTCGAGGCCCGGCCGGATGTACTCACCTACACCAGCGCGCCGCTGGAGGCTGATACCGAGGTAGTGGGCGTTCCCGTCGTGAACTTGCATGTCGGGTCGAATCGCGGGAACACGGACTTCTTCGCGCGGCTGTGTCAGGTCAATCCGGCCGGGCAGTCCCTGAACATCTGCGATGCGCTACTGCGGCTGTCCCCCGGTCAGCCCGCCGCCGCCAAGGACGGCACCAGGCTGGCGCGGTTCGAGCTGTGGCCGGTCGCGCACCGGTTCGCCGCCGGGAGCAGGCTGCGGCTGCAGGTGTCCAGCGGCGCGCACCCCCGGTACGCGCGCAACACCGGCACAGGGGACCCGCTGGCGACCGCGACCATGCTGGTCACCGCCGAGCAGCAGGTGCACCACAGCCCGGCCCGGCCGTCCGCGATCACGCTGCCGGTCCGCGGCTGACCGCGGCCGGCTGGCGGCAGCACGGGCGGTATGGTGGCCTGACTTGACAACTCTGAGTGATCGCGGTCTGACCAGGAGTGAGAGCCCTTGCCGCCTGCCGAGGCCAGCCGGACGGAATCCGGGCCGGTTCCAGGCCTGGCTCCGCAGCGCCTCTCGCCCGAGGACCTGAGCATCCTGGCGCTCGAGAACGAGACGGTGGCCGGCCACACGTGCAAGGTCATCACATTGCAGGACTCGATCGATGCCGGCCAGCTCAGGTCCTCGATCGCCGGGCGGCTGCACCTGGCACCGCGGCTGAGCCTGCGGCTCGGCGAGATCGACGGCGCGCCATGGTGGGTGCCGGATCCGGACGTCGACGTCAGCGCGCACGTCGTGGCGCAGGACCGGGCCGGGCCGCTCGACGAGGCCGCCTTCAGGGCCGCCGTCGCGGACATCTTCCGGCAGCATCTGGACCGCTCTCGGCCGCTGTGGCGGATCGACGTGATCGGACAGCTGGAAAGCGGCGGAACCGCGCTGGCGTGGCGTATCCACCATGCCCTGGCCGACGGATCCACCGCCATGCGCCTGGCGGGCGCGGTGCTCTGGGATGAGGAGCCGGCTGCTGGCACGCCCCCGGCGCGCGGCCGTCCGCGCGCCGCGAGGCCGGCGGAGGCGTCACCGCGGCGCCGGCTGGACGGGATTCGCGCCGTCGCGCGCGAGGTGCCCCAGCCCTGGCTGCGCTCGCCGTTCGACGGGCACATCGGCGCGCGCCGCGAGGTCGCCTTCGCCAGTGCCGCCCTGGACGACCTGCACCGCGCGGCGGCGGCCGCGGGCGCGACCGTCAACGACGCCGTGCTGACGGTGGTGGCGGGAGGGCTGCGGCGCTGGCTGGAAAGCCACCACGGCCAGCTGGGCGCGGTCCGGGTCAAGGTCCCGGTGAGCCTGCACGGCCTGTCGGGCGGTCCTGCCGCCAGCGGACCGGGACAGGGGAACCGGGACTCGTTCTTCTGCCTGGACCTGCCGCTCGGCCCGGCCGACCCGCTGGAGCGGCTGACCGAGATCCGGGCCGCTACGAGAGTCCGTAAGCAGGAGCATGACGCCCAGTACCTGGACGGCGTCATGCACGGCCTCGCGCGGACGCCGCGGCTTGCCCAGTTCGCGCAGCGCGTGCTCGCGCATCCGCGCTCGTTCGCGCTGAACGTGTCCGACGTGCCCGGTCCGCGGCGGCCAGTCCAGGTACTGGGCGTCCCGGTACGCGAGCTCTACACGCTCGCCGAGATCCGCGAGCAGCACGCGCTGCGGGTCGCGGTGGTGTCGCTCGCCGGCACGCTGAACTTCGGCCTCGTCGCGGACCCGACCCTGCTCAGCGACGTCGACCGGCTGGCCGCCGATCTGCAGGCCGAGGCCGGCGCGCTGGTCGCGGCCGCGCTTCCCGGCTAGGGGTCAGAGGTCGCTGCCGGTCAGGATCGTGAGCACCGGCACGGCCGCCAGGAAGTCACCCAGGCCGGTGGCTCCCTCCGGAGTCGCGCGCCAGGCCCGGTAGGCGGAGTCGGCCTGCAGCGATTCCCAGTGCTCGACGACCACGAGGTGAGCCTTGTCAGCAGTGTCGATCAGGACCTCGATGTCCAGGCAGCCGGGAAACGCCCGCGTTACGGTCAGGACGTCATGCACCGTCGCGTAGGCAGCCTCAAGCTGATCCGGCCCAAGCCGGAACTCCAGGATTGCGGTCGTGGCCACCCGGTCTTCCTTTCCTGCTGACGGCCGGCGGCCGGACTGGCGCGGCACATCCCGTCACAGAAGTGACGATACCTTCCGGGCAGCGCTCTGCCAGGCCCCGCAACAGTGGGTGATCGGGTCGTCACCGTAGGATCTGGGACAGGCAGGGCCAGCGGGCTGCCGGCCCGCGGTCGCGATCGGGGGGTCGATGACCAGATGAGCAGAATGTCACCGGGTGTTCTTGCCCCGCCGCATGAGCTGCTGACGCCGGGTGAGTGGCGGAAGCGGGGGCGCGAGCATCGGAGCGCGGTCTCGCGGCCGAGCCACGCCGGGTGGGACCCGCCAGCGGACCGGCCGGATCCGATAGCCATCCTCGAGGAGCAGGCCAGGACACGGGTGCAGGACCTGATCCCGATCAGGTACGGACGCATGGCTGCCTCGCCGTTTGCCTACTTCCGCGGCGCGGCGGCGCCGATGGCGTGGGATCTCGCGCACACGCCCACGACCGGCATCCGGGTCCAGGCCTGCGGTGACGCGCACCTGCTCAACTTCGGCATGTTCGGCGCGCCCGACCGGCGCCTGGTCTTCGACGTCAACGACTTCGACGAGACGCTTCCGGCCTCGTTCGAGTGGGACGTCAAGCGACTCGCGGCCAGTCTCGCCGTCGCCGCCAGGGACAAGGAGTTCCGCGACCGCGACGCCCGCGCCGCGGCGCGAGCGGCCGTGCACAGTTACCGCACCGAGATGGCGAGCTACGCCGAGATGCGCTTCCTCGACGTCTGGTATTCCAGAGTGGATATCGATCAGGTCACCAGCCTGTTCGATGCGGTCCAGCCCAAGGCCGCGGTCCGGCGCCGAGCGCGCGATATCAAGAAGGCCCATCGCCGCACGAGCCTGAAGGCGTTCCTGAAGATGTGCGACCACGTCGACGGCCAGTACCGGATCCGCCCCTCTCACCCGGTGATCGTCCGCTACCCCATCGAGCGCCACCCCGGCACCCTGGAGGAACTGCGCCAGGCCATCGCGCTGTACCAGGAGACACTGGACGTCGACCGCCAGGAGGTACTGCGCCGTTACTACTTCGGCGATTTCGCCCGCAAGGTCGTCGGCGTCGGCTCGGTCGGCACCGAGGCATTCATTCTCCTGCTGCTCGGCGACCGTGCGGACGAGCCGCTTTTCCTGCAGCTCAAGGAGGCTCAGGAGTCGGTGCTGGCGCCGTTCGCCGGCGACAGTGACTCCAAGCACCAGGGTGAGCGCGTGGTCAGGGGCCAGCGCCTCACCCAGGCGGCGGCCGATCCCTTCCTTGGCTGGACCACGGGAATCGGGACCAGCATCGCCGACTCCCGTGAGCGACCGGACGGCGGATCCAAGGACTACTACGTCCGGCAGCTGCGCGACATGAAGGGGAGCATGAGCGTGACCCTGATGGATCCGCTCCAGCTCAACTACTACGGCAGGCTCTGCGGATGGGCGCTTGCCCGCGCTCACGCCCGCACCGGGCGGGCTTCCGTCATCTCCGGCTACCTCGGCAGCAGCGAGAACTTCGACCATGCCATCGCCGACTTCGCGATGGCCTACGCCGACCAGAACGACCAGGATTACCGGCGGCTGCTCCGAGCCATCTCCGACGGCCGGGTGCACGCGACACCGGATCAGTAACGGCCGGCTGCCAAATCGGGCACGGGCTCTGAGGCTTGCGACCGCGTATGCTGGAGTTTGCTGTATCCGCTGAGGCAGCTTGAACGAGTTCCGGACCCGGTCCAGACCATGTGCCTGTGTTGAGATCCGCCTCGCTGCGTCTTCTAAGATCGCGAGGCGACCCATGGGCGCGGTACTCAGCTCAGGCCATGCTGACGGCGGTGGCCCTGCTCACGGATCTGCTGCCCCGGCATCTCCGGCCGCCTCGTGATCAGCCCCGGGATCAGCGACGGCGAGATCCTGCCCGTCCCCGACCTAGTCGCGGTGGCCGCCCCCGGCCTGATGTCAGCGCAGCTGACGGTCCCCGGCAGCGAGACGCTGCGGTGGCAGCCGCCGGCCGCCGCGGGCTCGTCCCGGCGCGGCCGGAAAATAGCGGGCACGGCCGCGTCCCTTGTCCTTGTCGGCGCGATTTTCGGCTTCGCGCTGCCTCATTTCGCGTCCTACAGCAGCGTCTGGGCCAGCGTCGGCGCGATGGCCTGGCCGCAGGTCCTGCTGGTTATCGTCGCGGCAGCAGCCAGCCTGGTCACGGGCTGGCTGATGATTCAGTCCATCCTGCCGTCGGTCCGGTTCCGCGAGGCGGCGGTTATCAATCTCGGCTCCACCGCCGTGGCGAACACACTTCCCGCCGGCGGAGCGCTGGCTATGGGCGTCAGCTGGAAGATGCTGTCCGGCTGGGGCATCAGCGCCGCCGACTACGTGCTCTACACGCTGGTGTCGGGGATCTGGACTGTCTTCGCGCGGCTCGCCCTGCCGGTCATTGCCGTGCTGATCATGGTGTCGGTGAGCAGGCCGCAAGCAGGCCTGCTGGCTGGGGCCATCGCCGGCCTGGTCGTGCTCCTGACCGCGGCCGCTGGCTTCGGCCTCCTGCTGCGAAGCGAGTCATTCGCGGCCCGCGCCGATGCCGTGCTCCAGCGCGCCGTGACGCGCGGCTCCCGGCTCATGCGCAAGACGCCGCCGGCGGCTGCCGCCGGCTCCCTGCAGCGATTCCGCGAGCGGGCTTCGGGCCTCCTCGCCGCGCGCGGCTGGCGGATCACCGCCGCCACGGCCGCGAGTTCTATCGCATTGTGGCTGGTGCTGCTCGCGAGCGTGCGCGGCGTGGGCCTGTCCCAGGCGGAGGTCCCGTGGCAGACGTGCCTTGCCGCGTTCGCCTTCGTCCGCCTGCTCACCGTCCTGCCGATCACTCCGGGGGGCGCCGGAATTACCGAGCTTGGCCTCGTCGGCATCCTGGCCGCGGGTGCCGACCACAAGGTCGCCGCGCAGATAACGGCCGCCGTGCTGCTCTACCGCGCTGTCACGTACCTGCTCCCGATTCCCTGCGGTGCGCTTGCCTGCGTCGCCTGGCGGTACGTCCCGGCGCTCAGACCCGCAGGCACTGGATCGCGGATAGCCGCCGCTGCTCAGCCGGTGTCAGCTGCTGGTGATTAGGATGCCCGCATGCGTTTCAGCATCTGGCCATCGCCCGCTCAGTCCTTCGATGACATCCACGCCATCACCGCCCACTGCGAGCGCACCGGCTGGGACGGCGTGTACTTCGCCGATCACTTCATGCCGAACGGCGCGGATTCGACGCCGCTGGACGGGGACACGCTCGAGTGCTGGTCGGTCATCGCCGCACTCGCGGCGACGGTGCCGCGGCTGCGGCTCGCTCCGCTCGTCACCAGCGTCACCTACCGGCATCCCGCCGTCCTGGCGAACATCGCCGCGGCGGTCGATCAGGTCAGTCAGGGCCGGCTGACGCTCGGGGTCGGGGCCGGCTGGCAGGCGAACGAGCACGCGGCCTACGGCATCGAGCTCGGGACCGTAACCGAGCGGATGGACCGTTTCGAGGAAGCCGTCCAGATCCTCCGGTCCCTGCTCAGCCAACCCCGCACGACGTTCTCGGGCCAGTACTTCCAGCTGCGGGACGCACCGTGCCAGCCCGCCCCGGTCCAGGACCGGATGCCCATCCTCATTGGCGGCGGCGGGGAGCGGCGGACACTGCGGATCGCAGCCAGGTATGCCGACCACTGGAACGCGTGGACCACGCCGGACTTGCTCGCGCATAAGGTCTCGGTGCTGCGCGCGCACTGCGAGGAGGCCGGCCGCGATCCTGCCGAGATCCATGTCTCGACCCAGGCGCTGCTCTTCCTGTCCACCGACGAGAAGTGGCTCGAGAAGAAGCGGCAGGAAGCAGGCGGACGGCCGGTGATAGTGGGGAACCCGGCCGAGGCCGCCGACATCATCGCCCGGTACCAGGCCGCCGGCGCCGATGAGCTCATCGTCCCTGACTTCACCCTCGGCCCGCTGGAGCGCAAGAAGGACACCTGCGATCTCTTCATGCGGGAAGTCGCCCCTGCGTTCCGCTGACCGTCGCCGGCTTTCATTTACTCGTAAGATCGGCCTATAGCCCATGCGATCTTTCGAGATCATGAAAAACCCGCCTGATGACCGACTGAAAACCCGTATAGCACCCGCCCGGTCGTGCCGTAGCCTCGCCGCGTGGCGAACTCTGCGGTCCCCGGCGATCTCGCGCGTGCCTCGGCATTCACCGGCGGCCTCATCGACCGCATTGCCCCTGGTCAGTGGACGGCACCGACCCCGTGCACGGAGTGGAGCGTCCGGGACCTCGTCAATCATCTCGTCGGCATGAACCTCGTGTTCGCGGCGATGCTCGAGGGGGGCCTGATGCCCGAGCGCGGCATCGACCGGCTCGGCGCCGACGCGGCAGACGCCTTCCGCCGGTCCGCGGCGGCGCTGCAGGCCGCGGCCGCCCTGCCGGGGGCGCTGGAGCGAAGCCAGGCGACGCCAGTGGGAGTTGCCACCGGTGCTGAGCGGCTTCAGTGGCGCGTGGTTGATCTGCTTGTGCACGGGTGGGATCTCAGCCAGGCCAACGGCGTCACGGCCGATCCGCCCGCTGGTCTGGCTGAGGAGGCGCTCGCGCTGGTTCAGGCCCGGCTGCCCGGCCAGCCGCGGGCCGGCCGGTTCGCCGATCCGCAGCCGGTCCGCGATGACGCGCCCGTCCTCGACAGGCTGGCGGCCTTCACGGGCCGGCCGGTTCCGTGGACCCCGTAGCGCTGACGCCATCAGTAGGTGCTGACAGCGAGCCGGACGGCCACGGCCAGGCCGCACAGGCCGATGAACGCGCGCAGGCCGCGGGCGGGCAGCCGGCGCACGATTTTAGGACCGATCCAGCCGCCGATGAGGAAGCCGGCGGCCAGCGGCAGCGCCGCCGACCACCGCACCGGCCCGAAGATCGCGAAGGCGATGCCGGCGACGGCGTTCGCCAGGCCCGATATCACGTTCTTCAGCGCGTTGGTCCGCGCGAGCGACTGACGGAACAGGCGAAGCAGCAGCGCGAGCATCAGGACGCCGCCGGCTGCGCCGAAGTACCCGACGTAGACCGCCACCGCGAACACGCCGGCCCGTGATCCCCAGCCTTCGCGCTCCCGCGTCGCGGCAGCCGGCGCAGAGCCGGAATCCGGAACGCCGTCCCCGCCAGCCGGAGTGCCGTCCCCGCCAGCCGGAGTGCCGTCCCCGCCAGCGGAGGTGCCGTCTCCGGCGGCCGCCGGGCTCGCCGGGGCAGGCCGGCGGAGGATGACCAGTGACCCGGCGGCGATCAGCACCGGCGCTACGTACTCGAACCCGCGGGCCGGTGTCGTCAGCAGCAGGGCCGCGCCCGCTCCGCCGCCCGCGGCGGTGAGCAGCCCGAGCCTCAGCACCCTGGCGCGCTGGCCCGACAGCTCCGGGCGCGACCCGGCGGCCGCGCCGACGGCCGTGAACATCAGCGCCACCGTGTTGGTCACGTTCGCGCTGACCGGCGGCAGGCCCAGGGCCAGCAGCGCCGGGTAGGACACGACCGAGGCCAGGCTCGCGACGGTACTGACGATGCCGGCGAGAACGCCCACCCCGAGCAGCGCTGCCAGGTAGGCGGCAGTGCTCACAGCCCGACCTTCCTAGAGTGGCGTCAGGCCCGGCGCTGCCGGCGGCGGAGCCGGCCGGGACTGACAGCGACAGCGCCAGCAGCTACAGCTCGACGCTAGTGCCGGGCACCAGGAACGCCGCCGGGCCGTCCGACGCCGGCACCAGGCCCAGCAGGTTCTCCCACAGGCTGGCTCCCTTGTCGTTCAGCAGCGCATCGTGGATCCAGTAGCCCCGCTGCGGCCGGACCACCCGCAGGTAGTCAGCGATGTCACTGAACTTCAGCCACGGCCCGCTCACCGGCACCAGCAGCACCGGGATGTTCTCCGCCGGGACGGTGAAGGAGTCGCCGGGGTGGAACACGGTGCCGTCCACGGCGAAGCCCGTGTTGGGGACGATCGGGATGGCGCTGTCCACCCGCGCGTGATCGGTGCCGTAGACATGCACGTCGAACCCGGCGGCCGTGATCGCGTCGCCGTCATGAACGGCGTGCGCCCGGCTCCCGAACTCAGCGAACTGCGCGGCCACTGCCTCGCTTGCCCACAGCTCAAGCCCCGGGTCGGCCTCCAGCGCGCCGCGGACGGCAGCGTCGTCGAGATGATCGACGTGCTCGTGGGTGATCAGGACGGCGCTGGCGCCCGCCAGCACGTCCGGTCCCGCCCACACGCCGGGATCGATGACCAGCCGGGCATCGTCCTTCTCCAGCCGCACGCAGGCGTGCCCGAATTTCGTCAGCAGCATGGCTGCGAGCGTACCGGTCAGCGTGAGCCGAGGCCGCGCAGGAGTTCCTCCACAACGCGCCGGGCATACCGGGCATCAGTCGGCCCGGGTCCGTACATGCTCGCCAGAACAGCCCCATTGAGCAGGAACGTGGCCGCCTCAATATCGGTGTTCTCGCGCAGCTCGCCCGTGGCGACGCCGCGCCGCAGGACGGAGCTGACCACGTCGCGGCGCGGCTGCACCACGGTCTCCACGTACTTCGCCATCAGCCGCGGGTAGCGAGCGCCCTCGCCCTGCAGGAGCGCGAACAGGCGGGCCCGGCGGGGATCGGCCGCCTCCCGGCAGATCGTGTTCAGGAGCGCGATCAGGTCGGCGCGCACCGACTTGCCCTGCGCCTCAGGGAGTCGGGTCCGCAGCGCGTCGAGCGCATCGATCAGCATGTCCTCCTTGCCGGGCCAGCGGCGGTAGATCGTCGCCTTGCCGACGCCGGCCCGCGCGGCCACCTGCTCGATGCCGAGTGCGTCCGGGCCGCGCTCGGCGAACAAGTCGAGCGCGGCCGCGAGAATCGCCTGATCGGCATGCTCGCTGCGGGGACGGCCGGGCCTGCGGCCGGGCACCACGGCGGCTCCCCCGGCCGTCGCCGGAAGCTGGTGGTCAGGCATCGGCTGCTCCCGAACTCGTGACGGGCTCTCCTGGCGCCAGGAGCGCGACGTCCTGGCGCGCGGTCAGCGCTGGCCGGCCCGGCATCCAGATCGCGATGGCCACCGCTCCGAGCAGCGCGATGGCTACCGAGATGGTCGCGGCCACGTGCATGGCCCCGACGAAGGACGAGCTTGCCGCCGTCAGCAGGCGGTCGCCGGCCGGGCCGAGGTGCTGGGCGATGACCTGCGTCTGCGCGATCGAGACCGTGGCACTCTGCCGGGCGCCAGGCGGCAGGACCGTGAGGTAGGGCTGCAGCCTGGACCGGTAGACGTCGGCCAGCACCGATCCGAGCACGGCGACGCCGAGCGCGACCGACACCTGGCGTGAGGTATTGGTGATGGCCGAGCCGGCCCCGCCGCGCTCTCGCGGCACCACCGACATCACGCCCTCGGTCGCGGCCGGCATGACCAGGCCCATCCCCGAGCCCTGGACGAAGAAGATCAGCTCCAGCACCCACGGCGACGTGCCGGTGCCGAGGAAGTGGTACCCGACCAGGGCAGCCGACATCACCAGCAGGCCGGTGGTGCACACCGCCTTTGCCCCGAACCGGCGGACCAGCCGCGCGCTCCTGGTGGCGAACAGCAGCTGGCCGGCAGCAAGCGGGATCGTCAGCAGCCCGGCGTGCAGCGGGCTGTAGCCGCGCACGTTCTGGGTGTAGAAGCTGATGAAGAAGTACACGCCGCCCATCGCGAAGAACACCAGCGAGATCGCGGCCGCGGCCGACGACAGGCGCGGGTCGCGGAACAGCCGGACGTCCAGCGACGGATGCGTTGTCCTGCCCTCGTACCAGATGAACACGGCGAGGGCCGCGAGGCCGCCGATGACCGGCCCGAGCACGCCGGCGGCCAGCCAGGTGCCGGTATCGCCGCCCTGGATGATGCCGTAGACCAGCAGCACGAGCCCGGCGATCGACAGCAGCACGCCGAGGTAGTCAATCGAGCCGGGATTCGGGCTGCGCGACTCCGGCACCAGCACGACGATGGCGGCGATGCCGAAGGCGGTTAGCGGGACGTTGATCAGAAAGACCGAGCCCCACCAGAAATGATCGAGCAGCAGGCCGCCGACGATCGGGCCGATCGCGATGGCCACGCCGACTGCTGACGCCCAGATCCCGATCGCTCGCGGCCGCTCAGCCGGGTCGAACACGTTGGTGATGATCGACAGCGTCTGCGGCATGACCGCGGCCCCGCCGAGGCCCATCGCGGCCCTGGCCCAGATGAGCTGGTCCGGTGTCTGGGCATAGGAGCACAGCAGCGACGCGAGCCCGAACATGGCCATGCCGATGATCAGCATCCGGCGGCGGCCGATCCGGTCGCCGACCACGCCGAAGGTGAACAGCAGCCCGGCGAAGACCAGCGTGTAGGAGTTGATGGCCCACTCAAGCTGGCTCTGGCTGGCACCGAGCCCGGTGCGCGGCTCGGCGATGGTCTTGAGCGCGATGTTGAGGACGGTGTTGTCCAGGACGATGGCGGACAGGCTGATGATCAGGACGCTGAGAATGAGCCAGCGGCGCCGGTGGATGGTGGTGCCGTCCATGCGTGTCCCCGGGAAGAGCGAGCCTGTCGGCGGGCGTTTGGTGGTACGGGCTCGCCTCAAACAATACGAAACATGATCGTATCGCAAAGCGGGCAGAATTGCCTCTGTTCACCGTCCGGCCCGCCATGCGATCATCAGATGGTCCGGGGACGCCACGAGGGCGCAACGAGACGCGGAGGATGAGATGACAGCTGCGCAGGGCCATGACCAGGCCGCGCCAACGACCTCGCCAGCCGGGACCCGAGAGCCGCTGTACGGCGGCCGGGCGGCCCGGCGCCTGACTGTCAGGGACATCGCGGCGGCCAAGGCCCGCGGCGAGAAGTGGCCCATGCTCACTGCCTACGACGCGCTGACCGCGTCGGTTTTCGACGCCGCCGGGATCCCGGTCCTGCTGGTAGGCGATTCAGCCGCGATGGTGGTCTATGGGCATGATTCCACCATTCCGGTCACGGTGGACGAGCTCATCCCGCTGACGTCGGCCGTGGTCCGCGGCTCCAGCCGGGCCATGGTCGTCGCTGACCTGCCGTTCGGCTCCTATCAGACCTCGCCGGCCGCGGCCCTGGAGGCCGGGACCAGGTTCCTGAAGGAGACCGGGGCCCAGGCGGTCAAGCTCGAGGGCGGCTACCGGGTCGTCCGGCAGGTCGAGGAACTGGTGGCGGCCGGCATCCCGGTGATGGCCCACCTCGGCCTGACCCCGCAGTCAGTCAACGCGTTCGGCGGATACAAGGTCCAGGGCCGCGGCGAGGACGGCGAGCGCCTCCTGCACGATGCCAAGGCACTGCAGGCCGCGGGCGCCTTCTCGGTGGTCCTTGAGTGCGTGCCGGCCGACCTGGCGCAGCGGGTGACCGCGAGCCTGGACATCCCCACCATCGGGATCGGGGCCGGGCCGCACTGCGACGCCCAGGTGCTGGTCTGGCAGGACATGGCCGGGCTGTCGCCGCGGACGGCGAAGTTCGTCCGGCGGTACGCCGACATGGCCGGCGTCCTCCGGGACGCTGCCGAGTCGTTCGCCGCGGACGTGGTCGGCGGCGCGTTCCCGACCCCGGAGTACTCTTACCGCTGACTGGCGGCACTCCCGCCGACCACGACGAGCCTGTCCCCGGTCTGCACGGTTCCGGCCTGCGGATCGTCGAGCGCCAGGACGCTGCCGTCGCGCAGCACCGCGACGACCCCGGCGCACGCGTCCCTGGCCGGGCGTCCCAGCTCGGCCGCCTGCACGGGCCGCTCGGTCAGCTCGATGCCCTGGCCGCGGCTCAGCAGCTGCGTCATGACCTGGCCCGCGCCTGGCTCGATCGTGGCCAGGCCGAGCAGGCCAGGCCGCCGCCGAGGACACCACGACCTGGCTGGCCCCGCTCTGGCGCAGCAGCGGCTCGTTCTCCGATTCGCGGACGGCCGCGACGATCTGCACTGCCGGGCACAGCTGGCGGGCGGTCAGCGCGATGAGCACGGCCGTGTCGTCCCGGTCGACGGCGATGACCAGTCGGGCCGCCGTCGCGATCTCCGCGCTGGCCAGCACCTGCCGCCGGGTGGCATCGCCGGTGACGCCGGCCACGCCGGCCTGGTTCGCCTCCGCCACGACGTGCGGCAGGATGTCGACCACCACAACCGAGGTCGCCGGCACGCCCGCGTCCCGCAGCGTGGTCAGGACGCTGCGGCCCTTCGTGCCGTAGCCCGCCACGACGGTGTGACCTGCCATCTTCGACCTCCATCGGGAGACGCGCCACAGCGCACGGGTCCGTTCTGCCAGCACCTCGAGCGTGGTGCCGATCAGCAGGATCAGGAACACGACCCTGATCGGCGTCAGGATCAGCGTGTTGACAAGCCGCGCGGTGGCGCTGACCGGGACGATGTCGCCGTAGCCGGTGGTCGACAGGGTCACGGCCGAGTAATACAGGGAGCCCAGCAGTCCCAGCGGCTGGCCGGGCGCTGCCGCGTCCCGGTCGCCGGCCCGCCCCGCGTACACGATGACGGTCGACAGCAGCAGGAGCGCCAGGGCCAGCGCGGCCCTGATCATCACCGCGCCGAGCGGCGTCCGGCTGCGCGACGGCAGCCACACCGCGGCACTGTCCTGCCCGTTCCCTGTCACACCTGAACGTGATCTACCAATCACAGTGTGTGACATTACCCTGATGCATCGTCATTGATGCCGGGATGCGCGCCCGCCCCTGGTCAGACGTCGGTGACGCGGATGCCCGCGTGCGCCTTGTAGCGGCGGTTGATCGAGACCAGGTTCGCGGTCAGCGCCTCGACCTGGCCGCAGTTCCGCAGCCGGCCGGCGTACACCCCGCGCATGCCGGGGATCTCGCTCGCGACGGCGATCACCAGGTCGGTGGCGGCACGGTCATCGCCGAGCACGAGGACGTCCAGGTCCATGGCGGCCACTTCCGGGTCAAGCAGCAGCTTCGCCGACACGTGGTGGAAGGCGCCGACGACCGTGCTGTCCGGCAGCACCGCCGCGGCCTGCTCGGCGGCGCTGCCCTCCGGCACGCTGAGCGCGAACGCTCCCCTGGAGTCAAAGCCCATCGGGTTCACGCAGTCGATCACGATCTTGCCCGCCAGCGTCCCGGCCAGCGAGACCAGCAGGTCCCGGTGGCCCTCCCAGGGCATGGCGGCAATCACCAGATCTGCCTCGGCGGCCGCATCCTGATTCACTGCCCCGCTCAGCAGCGGGCCGCCGCCGAGTCCGGCCGCCGCCGACGCAGCGCGGTCCGCGTCCCGCGAGCCGATCACGACGCGATGCCCGGCGATCGACAGGCGTCTGGCCAGCCCGCAACCCTGATCGCCGGTCCCGCCCAGCACGCCGATTACCAGGCCGGCCACGTCGGGAGTAGCGCCGGCCTGCGCGGCGCCAGGGGAGTCAGGGGTCATGCGCAGATCCTGCCAGACGCCGCCTGCCGCGCCCGCGCCGGCCGGAGTCCCGGCGCCCGCGGCGCTGGTCGGGCACCATGGGGTCATGAATGCCGACCAGGTCGCGATGCTGCGGGCGCTGCTCGCGCCAACCGGGTGGCTGGACCGCACCTCGTCGTTCGCGCGCACGCTGCGGCGCAGCGCGCGCACGCCGAACGGACTGCTCATCGTCGGCAGCGAGACAGCCGAGCCGTGGCACATGACCGCGCACTTAGCTGACGAGAGCCGGCTGGCCGGCATCCCGGAGCTGGCTCCCACGCTGGTCCGGTGGCAGCCCGGTCCGGGCGCGGCGCCGCACCTGGCCGTCGGCCTTGACCGGCTGCGCGCCGCTACCCGCGAGGAGACGCTGCTGGTGGTCACCCCGGAGGCGGCCTCGCCGGAGTTGCTTGAGCGGGTCCATGACGTCCGCCGGGCTGGCGCCACGATTTTCGCGCTGGACGCCGACGACCCCGAGCTGGACGAGCTGGCCCACGAGGCACTGCCCGTCAGGCCCGACACCGCGCCCGTCTCCTTCGATGCCGTGCAGCACCTGGTGAGCTCGGCGGCCGGCGATGACGGTGACGCCGTCGGGCTGCGCTACGCGGCCCGCTCTCCGGGGCGTGACGAGGCGGTCACGGGGCCTGGCCGCGGGACGCTGCGCACGCGCCTGGCCCGGCTGCTCGACACCGTCAGCGGCACGCCGCCCGACTAGCCTGCCGGACTGGGCTGCCGGACTGGCCTGGCGGACTGGCCGGCCGGGCCGGCCGTGCGGCACGATCAGAGGGTGACGCTCTCGCCGGTCCGGCCGTTCGATGCCGGGGCGCTGTATCAGGCACTGGACGCCCGGCGGGCGGAGCTCGGGCTCAGCTGGCCGGGAGTGGCCAGTCAGATCTGGCAGCTCTCCGCTGATCTCAACGACCGGCGCCGCGATCATCCGATCAGCCCCTCGACGCTCACCGGAATGGCGAGCAAGCCGAGGACGAGCTGCCAGCATGCGCTGTTCATGCTGCGCTGGCTCGGCCGCAGCCCCGAGAGCTTCCTGGCCGGAAGGCCCGGCGATGATGCCCGCTTCGCGCTGCCAGCGGCAGGCCCGGACCGGCGGCTCCGGTGGGCGCTGAAGCTCCTGTACGCGGCAATGGACGAGAAGAGGCGGCAGGACGGCCTGACGTGGCCGGCCCTGGCCGCGCTGCTCGGGTGCCACCCGGGTCAGCTGACCGGACTGCGCACCGCGAAATTCGGCACTGGCATGGATCTGGCCATGCGCATCGTGCAATGGCTCGGGCGCCCGGCAGCCGACTTCGTGTACCCGGCCCGGTGGTGACCGGCCTGCTAGCCCTGCTGGCCGGGGTCAGGCTGCTCTGACTGCGGCTCGCCGCCGGGCTCCTGCCGGTCCTCGTCCGCGCTGTCGGCGTCCAGCCTCACCGTCGGCGGGGGCGGCGGCTGCACGGGCCGGCGGCCGTCGAGCCGGTGGATGCCGTAGATCGGCGGCGGTGCCAGCCGGGCGAACTGGGCGATGGCGGTGCCGACGATCGTCGCCTCGACGACGTGATCCTTCCCGAACGGCACGATCGGGCACTTGCGCTCCGAGATCCTGGCCGAGAGGTCACGGACCACGACACCCTCGGCGCCCATCCGCACGAGATCAAGCTCCAGCTCGTTCCGCGCATCTGTCCGGACCTGCCGGACGAGATCGGTGTAACCCTGGACTTCCACGTTCCCGGCATTGAATCGGGTCTGGCCTTTCGTCAGCCAGTCGTCATGCCGGTAGCCGACCGCAACGCCCAGCGCCAGGCCGACCGGCACGAAGCCGTGCGCGACGAGCTTGGTGAAGTCCTGCCCGGACAGATCGGACGCGAACGGCTGGGCGCGGCTCGTCACTCCCGTGGCGCGCACCGCCGTTCCGAACGCGCGGAATTCCAGGATGTCCTCGTCGTCGCCGAAGGGACCGATGGTGAGCTCGACGCCGATCACGCCGAGACCGCCGAGGGCCGCGCATTCCGCTGTCATCCGCCCGATCGCCGCCCGGCGCGCCTGATACAGCACCGACACCAGCGGGCGCGCGGAGCCGATCGCGGCCGCGCCGACTGGCGCCTGGATCGCCCCCGGCCCCAGCCGCGGTCCGCTGCCGGGCGCCCGGTAGGCGCGGTTGCCCTCGCCCCGGTGCACGGCGAGGCCGTACGGGCACTCCTCGTCCCCGGCGTCGCCGACGCTGTACACCGCCGCGCCGAGCACCTGGCCGACCGGCTGGAAGCCCACCCTGGAGATGGCCGCGAACTCACTGACATCGAGCGACGATCCCCAGCTGCGGGTGCCGCGCATCTCGCCCAGCCGCGCCTCCGCGGCTGGCGGCAGGTTCTGACCTAGCGGCCCGGGGGCTGGCATCGCGGGTCAGGCATCAAGGCTGAGCACCATCGTCGGCGTCTGAATGATGTGATCATCACGCAGCGGCCGCACCGCGGTGCCGATCGCGAAGAACTCGGTCGTGTGCGAGCCCCAGGCGTGGCTGTGCTGCCGCAGCTGCACGCCGACGATGCCCTCGGCGGCGAGTTCCTCCGCCTCGGCCTGCATCCGGGACATGGCAAGCTCGCGCGCGTCGTACAGCGCCTGGGTGAACTGCTCGAGCTCGACGTTGCGGCCGATGTTGCCCATCTTGTTGCCGAACTTCTGATGGGCGATGTGGTAGACGCACGTTCCCATCGTCATGCCGAGCGGCGCGTAGCCGGCCCTGATCAGGGTCCAGAAGTCCTGCCCGGACAGGTCAGAGGTGAACGGCATGCCCTTGTTGTTGCGCCAGTTCGTCACGCCGCCGCCGCCGGCTCCCGGCTCGGCGATCACGGCGGTGCCCACCGCGATGAACTCGGCGATGTCAGCGCCGAACTCCTTCATCTCGACGTCCAGCCGGACGCCCACGACGCCGTCGGCGCCGAGCGCCTGCGCCTCGGCCTCCATCCTGGTCATCGCCAGCTCGCGGGCGTGATACATCGCCTGCGAAAGGACGTCGAGCTCCTGGCTCTGGCCCCAGCGGCCGAACTGCAGGCCGACGTGGTAGATCGAGCTGCCCAGGACCAGGCCGACCGGACGGAACCCGACCTCCCGGACGAGCAGGAACTCGTTGACCGACAGGTCGGAGGTGAAGATCGACCCGGGCTGCCCCGGCCGCAGCTCGGCCAGGCGGCGCATCGCGTCCTGCGGTACTCCCAGCACCCCGAGATCGGTGCCCTGCTGCTCGGTCATCGTGCTCCTCTGCTTCGAGAATGTGGCCCCCGGTGCCTGCGCGCTGCCCGCGCGGGCCGGGGAGAGCTGGTCATGGGCCGAGCCGGACCCTGGCGGCCTGGCGCCGCTGCGGGTCGAGAGACATGATCGCCAGCGGCGGCTTGTCCGGCCCCCGCTTGCCGTCGAACCGGGCGATCGCCGTTCCGATGATGGTCGCCTCGACCACGTGGTCCCTGCGGCCTTCCTGCACGGGGCACTCGTGCTCCCCGACCTGGATGTTCATCTGCTGCAGGACGACGCCATCCGCGCCGTGCCGCTTGACGTCGCGCTCCAGCTGCGTGCGGGCGTCGTGCCGGGTCGAGTTCACCAGGTCGGTGTAACCCGCGACCTCCGAGTTGCCCGCCCCCCAGGACGACTGGCTCACGGTCACCCAGTCGTCGTGCCGGGCGCCGATCGAGATGCCGAGCACCAGCCCGGCAGGCACCCAGCCGGCCATGATCAGCTTGGCGAAGTCCTGACCCGACAGGTCCGAGGTGAACGGCTGGCGCAGCGTCGGCCCGCCGGGCGCGCGCACCGCTGTGCCGATCGCCTTGAACTCCATGCCGCCGGCCGGGAAGCTGCCGATGCTCAGGCGCACGCCGACTACGCCATGGCCGCCGAGTTCCTGGCACTCGTGCATCATCCGCCCGATCGCCTGCCGCCGCGCCTCGTACATCGTGCGCACCAGCGGCGCGTACGAGCCCAGCGTGCCGCTGCCGGAGGTCGCCGTGATGCTGTTATAGGGCACGGCGCCAAAGGCGCGCATCCCGCCGAGCCCGTATCCGCTGGCGTAGGCAGGGCAGCTGTAACCGCCGGTGTAGCCGATGTTGTAGACGGCAGCACCCAGCACCTGGCCGACTGGCTCGAAGCCAGTGCTCTTGATCGCCGTGAACTCATCGGCCGTGAGCGCTGACCCCCAGGTGCCGCTCTGCCGGATCTCGGCCATCCTGGCCTCGGCGGCGGGAGGGAGCCCGTCGCCATGATCGTCCACGGTCACTCTGCGCCCCCTTGTCGCGCTTGCTACCGCTGGCCTCAGCGTACAAGACGGCCGGTCAGCCTCCTACCAGACGCCCCGCTCACGGGACGCCTGGTCAGCTGTCCGCGGTCTCCCCCGGCCAGCGGTCCTGGGCCTCCCATTCCTCGTTCCTGCGCTGCACGGTCTCCAGGGCGTGCTCCGCAGCGTCCCTGGTGGGATACGGGCCCAGCCTGTCCTTGCCGGGGCACCCGGCTCCCTGCTCCACCTCATGATGCTTCAGGCAGAACCACCAGCTCTTGTCATCGTCCATAACTATTAGACTTGCAGATCATGGCAACCACTCTCCAGCCCGGCCGGGTTTCGCCGGAGCGCGCCGTTCCGGCAGGCGTCGAGCGCCCGGAATATGTCGGCCGGCGTGCCCCGCGCGGCGGCGAGCGAGACGTCAAGGACGCCGGGACCATCGAGCGCATGCGCGTGGCCGGCCTGGCGCGGCGCAGGCCCTCCAGGAGGTCGGGCGGCACGTCGCCCCCGGCGTGACCACCGACGAGCTGGACCGGATCGGGCACGAGTTCCTGATCGACCGGGGCGCCTACCCGAGCACGCTCGGCTACCGCGGCTTCCCCAAGTCCCTGTGCACCTCGGTCAACGAGGTGATCTGCCACGGCATCCCGGACGACACGGTGGTCGCCGACGGTGACATCGTCAACATCGACATCACCGCGTTCATCGGCGGCGTCCACGGCGACACGAATGCCACCTTCCTGGCGGGCGACGTGGCTGAGGAGTCCCGGCTCCTGGTCGAGCGGACCAGGGAGGCGATGATGCGCGGCATCCGCGCAGTCGCGCCTGGCCGCCCGCTGAACGCGATCGGCCGGGTCATCGAGTCGTATGCCCGGCGGTTCGGCTACGGGGTGGTGCGCGACTTCACCGGGCACGGGATCGGCACGACATTCCACTCCGGCCTGGTCGTGCCGCACTTCGACGACCCGTCCGTGGGCGTCGTCATGGAACCGGGAATGACCTTCACGATTGAGCCGATGCTCACGCTCGGCACTGTCGAGTACGACATCTGGGCGGACGGCTGGACGGTCGTGACGCAGGACCGCAGGCGCACCGCGCAGTTCGAGCACACCCTCGTGGTCACCGCCGACGGCTGCGAGATCCTGACGCTCCCCTGACCTGCAGTCAGCCGGCTGACGGGGGCAGCTGCTAGGGCGTCGTCGCGGTCGGCGCCGGCCGGACGGGCCGCCCGAGCCCGCGGCCGGCCGGGGCGGCCGGACTGGCCGGGACCGCGGGGACGGATTCACACGCCAGGCTGCGGCCGGGCAGCCAGCGCAGCCACGCTGGCAGGTACCAGGCCCGCTCGCCGAGCAGCGACAGTGCCGCCGGCAGCACCACCCCGCGCACGACCGTCGCGTCGATCAGCACGGCGGCGGCCAGGCCGACGCCGAGCATCTTCACGTCGATCATCGAGAGAGTGGCGAAGATCGAGAACACGGCCACCATGATGATCGCGGCGCTGGTCACGACCCCGGCGCTGCGCCCGACACCGTCGATGATCGCGTCGCGCGCGCTGGCACCGCCGGTCCACAGCTCGCGGATGCGGCTCAGGATGAAGACGTGGTAATCCATGCTCAGCCCGAACAGCATGACGAACGTGAACAGCGGCACCCAGGGCACGAGCGCGCCGAACGAGGTGAAGCCGAGCAAGCCCTCCAGGTGCCCGTCCTGGAAGATCAGCGTGACCAGCCCGTAAGCGCCGCCGACGGACAGTAGATTCAGCAGGATTGACACGACCGGGATCGTGATGCTCCGGAAGGCGCACATCAGCAGCACGAACGCGAGCAGCGCGACAACGCCGAATACCAGCGGTGTCCGCGAGTCCAGCAGTGACCGCAGGTCATAGCTCGACGCGGTGTTCCCGGTCACGGCAAAGCTCGCGCCGGGCACCGTGCCGATCGTCGAGGGCAGTATGCGGTTCTCAAGCGTCAGCAGCGCGCTGTCAGACACCTTGCTCGTGCCACTGCCCGCCAGCGGGACCTCGACGACCAGCGCCCGGCCGCCCGCCACCGCGGTGGCCGTCACCGGCCCGTGGATCGCGCCGCCCCCGGCCGCGTCCGTCCGCAGCGCTGCCAGCTCGGTCCGCATCGCCTGGCTTTGCAGGCCGGAGCCGCTGACCACCACGTCGGCGGGTGCCGGCTTGCCGGGGAACTCGTGCTGGATGTCGGCCAGCACCCTGACGACGCCAAGGTTGCTTGGCAGGTCGATGGACGGGTTGCCGATGCGCATGCCGAGCGCTGGCGCGGCCAGCACGAGCAGGGCCGCGGTCGCGATGCCGCCGAGCAGCAGCGGCCTGCGCACGACCTTCCCCGCCAGTCCCGCCCACAGCCGGGACGGCCGCGGATGGGTCAGGCGGCGGCCGAGATAGGGCAGCTGGCCGCGGTCAGCCCACTGCCCCAGCCAGGACAGGAGGGCGGGCAGGAAGAACAGCGAGCCCAGGACGGCGACCCCGACGACCATGATCGTGCCGAAGGCGATGCCGGTGAAGATGTCGATACCAGTCAGGAACAGCCCGGCCAGCGACACCATCACGGTCAGCCCGGACACCAGGATGGCCCGGCCTGAGGTGGCCGCCGCGATGCTGACCACAGCCTGCTCGTCGTGGCCGTTCATCCGTTCCTCGCGTTCTCGCCGCAGGTAGAACAGCGAGTAATCAATGCCGACGGCCATCCCGATCACGAGGACCAGCTCGGAGGTGCCCGATCCGACCGGCAGCCACTGGCCGGCGATGCCGAGCAGGGAGACGGCGGTCACCACGGCGGTGCCGGCGAGCAGCACCGGGATGCCGGCCGCGATCAGCGCCCCGAAGACCGCGAGCAGCAGGATCAGCGTCATCGGGACCGAGGTCCACTCGGACTGACGGAAGTCCTGGCCGAGCAGCGCGTTGGCGACCCGGTCGGTGCTGGCCGAGCCGGCTTCGCGGACGAGCAGATCAGGATGCGCCGCCTGGATCTTGCGGACGACGGCGAGATCAGTGAGCACCGTCGTGTCCGCGTCCGCGTTCGGCCCGGCAACGTTGAACGTGATGAGCGCCGCGGTGCCGTGCCCGGCCACCAGGCCCCGGCTGCTGGCAGCCGACAGGAACGGTGCCCGGATGTGGTCGGCTGCCTGAGGCAGGGCCGCCAGCGCCGCCTCGACCTGGAGCGTAACCCGCTTCACTTCCGCCGCGGCGTGCCGCAGGCCGGCAGCCGCGTCTGAGGTCAGCTGCTTCTCGTCAGTCCTGGCCTCGATCAGCACGCTCTCGGCCGGCGGTGTCACCACGCCGAGATTGGTGAGCACCTGCTCGGCGCGGCCGGCCTGGCCGGGGTCGTACTGCGGGACCCCGGGGCCGGTAGCGAACTGGCCGGCGATGAAGGCGGCCACCATGAACGCCAGCCACATGCCGACTGCGGCTTTCCGGTGCCTGGCGCTCCAGCAGGCGAGGCGCTCGACGAGGGGTCGCTGCCGGACGGCCGTTCCGCCGGCAGGACAGGGTGGGCTAGGGAGCAGGCGCATCGTTGCTCTCTGGCTCGGAGGCTGACACCTGGTAATCAGCAGCGGGGAGGCCCAGGGCAGGGGGCAAAGGGCAGCTGATTGCCGCAACTGTAACCCGGCGTCCGGACTAGGTGAACCGCTATGACACCGTCCCGGCAAGTTCTTTGCCAGGCAGCCGGCATTCCCGGGGATCGTCCCCAGCTGGCACTCAGCCTGCGGCCGGGCACCCGAGGCAGGGCGCGGACTGCGGCGGCCTCGTTCCCGGCAGGCTTGAAGCGACCGCAGCGGGGCATCCGCGCGGTGACATGATGCTGCGCATGGGTGAGCTGATCTTGATCAGGCACGGTGAGACGGAGTGGAGCCGGCGAGGCCGGCATACCGGCAGGACCGACGTCCGGCTGACCGAGGCCGGGCGGGCCGCTGCCGTCGCGCTGCGGCCGGCCCTGGCGGGCAGGACGATCAGCGCCGTCTTCACCAGCCCGGCCAGCAGGGCGATTGAGACGGCCGGGCTGGCCGGCCTTTCCGACTCCGCAGCCGACCCCGACCTGTGGGAATGGGACTACGGCGGATACGAGGGCCTGACCACCGACGAGATCAGGCAGCAGCGGCCCGGCTGGTACCTGTGGCGGGACGGGGTCATCCCCGGGGACGCGGACCATCCGGGCGAGTCGGTGGACGGCGTCGGCAAGCGGGCTGACGCCGTGCTCGGCCGCGTCCGGCCGCTGCGTGCCCGCGGTGACGTCGCGCTGGTCGCGCACGGTCACCTGCTGCGCGTGCTGACCGCGCGGTGGCTCGGGCTGGCGCCGGACGACGGCCGGCTGTTCCGGCTCGACACCGGGACCTTCAGCACCCTCGGAACCGAGCACGAGGAGCCGATCATCAGCTGCTGGAACATCCCGCCGGACGGCGCGGCCGGCGCGGCCTGACCGGTGGCGCCGGTTCTGGCCGGGGCAGCTGGCTAGCTGACGCAAACCCGCTAGCGCCGGCCGGGCGCCGGGCGGGAGGCTGTGCCTATGACCATGCCCTTCCCGTCGCCCACCGTGCCCGTCGCCACGCGCGCTGAGGTTTTCACCGGTTATCTCGATTACTTCAGGTCCCGCCTGGTCAGCAAGCTGCGGTCGCTGCCCGACGGCGCCCTCCGGACCAGCCTGCTGCCGTCGGGATGGACGCCGCTCGAGTTGCTCAAGCACCTGCGCTACGTCGAGCTGCGCTGGCTGGTCTGGGGTTTCGAGGGACTCGACGTCGGCGATCCGTGGGCCGACGAGCAGGCGGGCCGCTGGCATGTCGCGCCGGACGAGACGCTCGACGACCTCGTCATCGCGCTCAGCGAGCAGGCACAGCGCACCGCCGCCATCGCCGGGGCGCACGACCTGGCCGAGATCGGCCAGCCCGGTGAGCGCTGGGACGGCGCGGCGCCCGCGTCGCTGGAGCGCGTGCTGTTTCACCTGGTGCAGGAGTACGCCCGCCATGTCGGCCAGCTCGATGTCGTCGCCGAGCTGGCAGGCGGCGAGGTCGGCGAGTAGCTGCTCGCCGGCCGCGGCCTCCGCCTGGCGGGCGCTCTCCTCGCGCTGCCGCTCGCGCATCGCCCGCAGCACGGGCAGCGCCGCGAAGTAGCTTCCGGCCACGGCTATCCCGCCGATGCCGATGTCAACCGACAGCCGCCCCTGCCTGGCCCAGTAGACGTCCTTCAGGTCAAGCAGCAGGGCGAATTCATCGACAATGAGCGCCAGCCCGCTGCCGTAGGTCATCGCCACGGCCGGGTGCCTGCGGGAGCTCTCCTCGCCGTGCACGGCGATCGCCCCGACGCCGGCCAGCATGCCGATGCCCCACATGTAGTGATGCAGATGCTCGCCGCCCGCGCTCAGGTTGCGGAACGGGCCCTTCCCGTCCCTGATGCTGTAGGTAATGCACCGGACGGCGCCGAATGTCGTGGTGAAGGCGAGCCAGCTGGCCAGCGCCGCGCGCTGCGGCTGGTCGAGGTCGTCGCGCAGGACGCGGCGCAGCCGCGGGAAAAGCCCGGTCACGCTCCTTACTGTCCCCGGCGCCAGCCAGCGCTAACCGGCTCGCACGCACGCGGTCAGGCGGCGGGCGGCCGCTTGCGGCGGGCCTCGGCTGAGGCTGCCAGCAGCACCTGCGGCGGAATCCTGGTGGTCGACTCGAAGGCAGCCCGCAGGGCAACCGTGACCGCAGCGTCGGTGAGGCCGATGGCGGGCGTCCCGTACAGGCGCCGGGCCCAGCGCGGCAGGCTGGCGTAGGCGAGCACGTTCACCGGCGGGACGATCAGCTTCAGCGACCGCAGCGCCACCGGCAGCCGGGGCGTGAACGACAGCCGCAGCGCATGCCGGGCCTCGGCGCTGGCCCGCAGCCGCGGCCGCATCCGCTCGTAATAGGCAGCCAGCTCCGCCATGCTGGCCGGCACGATCGCCGGGCTGAGACCCACCACCTCGGCGCTGCGGCGCTGCTCAGCCACGAACGTGTCCAGCTCGGCTGCGGTCACGTGCACGCCGCTGCGGCGGGCGATCTCCGCATAGGACCCGATCTCCCCGCAATGCACCCACAGCAGCAGCTCCGGGTCGTCGAGCCGGAAGCTCGTGCCGTCGGCATCCGTGCCGGTCAGCGACGCGTGCACCTTCCGCAGCCGCGCGCCGGCGCGCCTGACCTCGGCCGTCGTGCCGTAGGTGCGAATCCGGATGTACTCGACCGTCCTGGTGAAGCGGCCCCAGGCCTCGTCGGGCCGGGCGAAGGCGGTGTTCTGCCAGGTCCCGAGCATTACCCGCGGGTGCAGCGCCTGCAGGTACATGGCCCGGACCCCGGCGATCCACATCACCGGCTCGCTGGACACCCGCCAGGTCACCGAGCCAGGGCCGAACAGGCCCTGATCCTGGCCGCCCGGCTGGCTGGTCATCGTGGCCTGGTCTCCTCGGCGACCCAGTCCAGGTACGACTGCGACCCGGCCACGATCGGCGTGGCGACGATCTCCGGGTCGTCGTAACTATGCCGCTCGGCCAGGAACTCCGCGAGGTCGTCGAATCTGTCAGCGGGCAGCTTCAGCATGATCAGCCACTCCTCGGCCCGCTCGAGGCCGTCCTCCCACCAGTAAGTGCTGGCGATAGGCCCGGCGACCTGCGCGCACGCGGCCAGGCGCGCCTCGACAGCGCCCTGTGCCAGTTCCACGGCCTCGGCACGCGAGTCGGTCGTGGTCTGCACCTGGAGGAACTGCGGCACGGTACCCGCTGCACGCGGCTGCGCTGGCATGGCCTGATAGTACGCCCGGCGCCCTGCCCGTGGTGTCCCCTGCCATGGCGACGCCGGCCGTGGTCGGGCCGGTGGCGATTGTGCCCCGGTTTGCGGCTAACCGCCGGGTCTGGTGCGTCCGGCCGGGGCGCCGGTACCCTGACCTGAACAACGGCGGGGCGCTGGAGCCGCGGACCGCGGACGGAGACCTGATGACCCGCTTCTCGCTCATCGTGAATCCGGCTGCCGGCCGCGGCCGGTGCCGTCGGTCAGTCCCGCCCGCCGCCGCCGTTCTGGCCACCGCGGGCGCGGCCTGCCAGGTCCGCGAGTCGGCCAGCCTCAGGCACGCGTGCGAGCTCGCCGCCGAGGCGGCCGCTGCCGGCGACGTGGTGGTGGCAGTCGGCGGGGACGGCATGGCGGGCGCGCTGGCCGGGGCGACCGCCGCGGCGGGCGGCACCTACGGCATCATCCCGGCCGGGCGCGGCAATGACCTTGCCAGGGTGCTGGGCATCCCGGCGGACCCTGCCGCCGCCGCTCACGTGCTGGCCGCGGGCATCACCCGGCGCGTCGACCTGATCGGGGTCAGCGCCGGGGGCCAGCCCGAGCTGACTGTGGCCGGGAGCGTCTACGCCGGAGTCCCGTCCGTCGCCGGCGAGATTGCCAACGGGACGCGCTGGCTCACCGGCCCGCTGGTCTACCCGGTCGCGGCACTGCGGGCGGTCGCAGGCTGGAAGCCAGTGCGGTTCTGTGTCACGGGCGCCGCCGGGAAGCACGAGTTCGCCGGGTACGCGGTCGTGGTGGCGAACTCGGCCTACTTCGGGGCGGGCATGATGGTGGCGCCGCCGGCCGTCATCGACGACGGCCTGCTCGACCTGGTGCTGATGCGGCACGGGCCGAAGCTGGCGTTCATCCGGGCGCTGGCCAAGATCAAGGACGGCTCGCACACCGCGCTCGCCGAGGTCAGCCTCAGCCGGGACAGCGCCGTCACGCTGACGGCCGACCGGGCAGTGCCGGTCGCGGCAGACGGCGAGACACTGCCGCTCGCCGCCCCGCTGCCGGCCGGCCAGCCGCTGCGGATCCGGGTGCTGCCGGGCGTGCTCACCGTGATCGTGCCAGCGCCGGCCCGCTGAATCCCGCTCAGACGCTCCCGACCGGCCCGGCCGAGACCTGCCTGACGATCAGCGCAAGCAGAACCGCCGCGGCCGCGCCGAAGGCCAGGCTCAGCTTCGTGCTGTCGAAGACCAGGCCGGTCGCCTGCGCGTGGCTGCCGGCCGCCGGGGTTCCGGGACGGGCCGTGATCCAGGCCACGCACCAGCACGCCCACCAGGCGGCCGGAAGATAGGCGAACGTCTTCCGCTGCCCGGCAGGCAGCCCGGCCCGCCAGATGTCGATCATGATCTGGTACGGAAACCACAGGAAGCCGATCGGCACGATCCAGCTGGCGATGGCCCAGCCCGCTGACCGGCGCTGCGGCCAGTCCAGGTACCCGGCGTTCTGCCGGGCGCGGTAAAACCAGGTCAGGAACACGATCATGATCGGCACCGTGAGCAGTGCGGCGAGGAGCTGGGTGGGGCCGGTCAGCAAGCTGGCCAGCGCCGCGAGCGCGTCGATGACCAGCATGACCGTCAGCGCGGTCGCGAGGCCCTGCAGGTTATACGTCCGCGCCGGGGCGATCATGCCGCGCCACCATCCCGATCCGGCTCATGTAGTGCGTGGCGAGCACGGTACCTGAAGGGCAGGGCGCCTGCCAGGGCCAGGGCGCGGATGAGCCAGGGATCCGACTGGTCAGCCGGCGGCGGGCGGTGTCCGTGCCGACGCGGCCCCGACTGGCGGCGAGGTCAGCAGGCGGCGGTCGGCGTCCTCGCCCATCAGCGCATGCGACAGCCGGTCAAGCATGCTGGCCAGGTCCGCGTGCTGCTCCGGCGACCAGCCGGCGAGCAGTCGCTCCAGGCCCTCGCGCCTGGCGGCGAAGACCCGGTCCGCAGCCGCCGACCCGCCTGGTGTGAGCCGCAGCACCCCGTCGTCGCGCACGACCATGCCGCGCTCGACGAGCCGGTCGACGTACGGACGCCCGTACTCCACGGTCACCCCGGCCTCCCTGGCCAGGGCGATGCTCGCGACGTCACCGTGCTTGGCCAGCCGGGCGAGGACCCAGCAGGATCCGCCGGGCACGTCCAGCCCGGCCAGCTCGGCGATCCGCTCATAGCCCTGCCTGCGCATGTCGCCGTCGGCGAGCCGGAGCAGTGACCGCTCGATCTCCTGCACCGACGTCCGCTCCGCCGACCCGGCCCCGATGCCCTCGCCGAGGTCCGCGGCGCCCGCCGTCTTGCGGAGCGGGACCTCGCGCAGGAACCAGGACAGCACGAACGCGGCCGCGGCCAGCGGCACCGCGTAGAGGAAGATCTTGTCGATGGACTGGGCGTAGGCAGTCACCACCGGGAGCCGGGCGGCTGGCGGCAGCTTCCGCAGCAGCGTCGGATTGGCCTGGGCCGAGGCGATGTTGAAGCCAGCAGGCAGCCGCACCCCGCCCAGGCCGGACCGCAGCGCCGACGCGAGGTGGCTGGAGAAGATCGTGCCGCAGATCGCGACGCCGAACGCGCCGCCGATCGACCGGAAGAACGTCACCCCGGATGTCGCCGCGCCCAGGTCGGCGTAGTCGGCGGAGTTCTGCACCGCGATGACGAGCACCTGCAGGATCAGGCCGAGGCCGAGGCCGAGGATGAAGAAATAGACATTCGTCACCAGCGACGACGTCGTCACCGACAGGCGCGACATCAGGATCAGCGCCACCACCAGCAGCGCGGTGCCCACGATCGGGAACACCTTGTACTTCCCGATCCTCGAGATCAGCTGCCCGCTGCCGATGGAGGTGAGCAGCAGGCCGAGCACCACCGGCAGCAGGTAGACGCCCGAGATCGTCGCGGACACGCCCCTGACCACCTGCAGGAACAGCGGAAGGAACGCCAGCGCGCCGAACATCGCGTAGCCGGCCGCGAAGCCGATTCCCGAGCAGACGGAGAACACCTGGTTGCGGAACAGCCGCAGCGGCAGCACCGGCTCGGCCGCGCGCCGCGCCGACAGCCACCAGCCGAGGGCGAGCACGACGGCGAGAACGCCCAGGCCGATGATCTCCGGCGAGCCCCAGGCGTACTGCGTGCCGCCCCACGACGTGAGCAGGACGACACAGGTGGCGGCACCGGCCAGCAGCAGCGCGCCGAGGTAGTCGATGGTGTGCCGCTGTCCCCGCGGCGTCGCCGGCAGCGCCACCGCGATGACCGCGAGGGCGATGAGACCGATCGGCAGGTTGATGTAGAAGACCCAGCGCCAGCTCAGGTTGTCGACGAAGAACCCGCCGAGCAGCGGCCCGGCCACGCTGGCCACGCCGAAGACGGCGCCGAACACGCCCTGGTACTTGCCCCGCTCGCGGGCGGGCACCACGTCGCCGATGATCGCCTGGGCCAGCACCATCAGGCCGCCGCCGCCGAGGCCCTGCAGCGCGCGGAACGAGATGAGCTCGATCATGCTGTGCGCCTGACCGCAGAGCGCCGAGCCGATCAGGAAGATGACGATGGACGCCTGGAACAGCGTCTTGCGGCCGAACTGGTCTCCGAGCTTGCCCCACAGCGGCGTCGACGCCGTTGTGGCCAGCAGGTACGCCGTGACGACCCAGGACAGATGGCTCAGGCCGCCGAGGTCGCCGACGATGGTCGGAAGCGCCGTCGCGACGATGGTCTGGTCCAGCGCAGCCAGCAGGATCGCCAGCATGAGGGCGGTGAAGATGATGAGCAGGCCGCCGCGCGGCCGCACGGCGGCCTGGGGACCGGGTGACTCCGCCATGACTGTCTTGTACCCGTATTAGCGGGATGATCTCCCCGCTGGCGGGACAGGAAACGGCACGGTCAGTAAACGGACCACCCGGGCAGCCTTACCCCCGACTGTCCCCCGGCGGCTGCCCGGGCGCCCGGCTCTAGTAGCCGCCTCCGGATGAGCTGCTCGAGGACGAGCTGCCTGCCGCGGGCGCGGCTGACTTGCTCCCGGCCGGGGTCATCGCCCACCACAGGCCGCCGGACACGTTCAGCCCGTTGCCGCTCACCTGGCCCGGCGCGGTATCGGCCGTGTAGGTGTACAGCGGGTGCCCGTCGTAGGTCGCCTGGACCTGACCGCCGGACCGGGTAATCGTGCCGAATCCGTGCGGCAGGCTGGTGCCCGAGGCGGCCACCGCCTTGCCCAGTACCGGCGGCCAGTAAGTCGCGCAGGACCCGGTGCAGTTGGACTTGGTCGGCGTGTCAATCGCAAACCAGTAGATCGTCTGTCCCGTGGCCGTCGTCAGCACGGTGCCCAGCTTGGTACTGCGCGTCCTGATTGTGACCGACGACGACGCGGCGTGGCTCTGCTGCTGCGCCGCCGGCGCGCTCGAGCTGGAAGCCGGGCTCCCGCTCGTCGACGGGGACGCTGAGCTTCCGCAGGCCGCCAGCGCCACGGCGCCGCTGGCCAGTATCGGTGCAGCCCACCATCGGATGCGCATGATCATCTCTCCGTTCCTCGCTGAATCGGCCCCCTGTTCACCCCTGACTACGCAGGCCGCGCCGGAAACGTTCAGGCCCGCCCGCAAAAGGCGCTCTGACCTGGCCTCAGCCCTCCGCCATCCGGTGGCACAGCCAGGCCAGCGACATCGGGTACCGGTAGTCGATGGCAGCGTGCGTGGCCTCGAACAGCTCGAACCTGATGACGTCGCCGGGCACGCCGATCTCAAGCAGCGCGGCCCGGAATGCCTCGGCACCGACGTCCAGCAGGAAGTCGTCGCGGGTGCCGGCGTCGATCCAGATGCCGCGCAGCGACCGGAGCGCATCCGCGTAACGGGGCGCCATGCGCACAGGATCGAAGGCCAGCCAGCGCTCCCACACCGCCGGCCGCAGGACCCCCGTTCGAGTATCGAACGGCAGGTCAATGGTGCCGTCGTCGTTCGCGGAGAAGGCGGCCGCGACCGCGAGCACGCCGATCAGCTCCCCGTCGGCCGGGGCGGTGAACGGCACCCGCGAGCGGAAGTCGTCCCACCATGCCCAGATGTCGCCGTCGTAAGCGCGCAGCGCCCGCACGGCGTTGCCGAAGTCGCGCAGGTAGCACTGCTCATAAAGGGCATCACCGGCATGACTCGCAAGCGCGCCGAACAGGTCGGGCCGCAGCATCGGTGTGATCATGGCGCCGAAGCCGCCGCTGGACTTGCCCGTGATGGCGCGATGCTCCCGGTCGGCCGCGGTCCGGTAGCGGGCGTCCACCCACGGCACGATCTCGTCGCAAAGGTAGGAGTGGTAGCGGCCGGTGCCGGGAGAGTCGACGAACTGGCTGCCGCCGTATCCGGTCCAGGCATCGACGTACACCACGATCGCCGGAGGCGCCGCTCCGGTCGCGAACACCGCATCCGCCGTCTCGGTGAACGGCTGCCGGAAGGGCGACCGGTTGTGCCACGTGGCCAGGTTCCCGGTGAAGCCCTGGATGACATAGACGGCCGGGTACCGGCGGCCGTCGTCAGCCGCGTAGCCGGGCGGCGTGTACACCCACAGCGGCCGCTCGTGCGGGTCGCCGAGCGGGTTGCCGCGCAGCAGCTCACTGGAGATCACGTGCTCGTGCAGCGCGCCGGCCAGATCGGCAGACCACGGCAGCATGACGCCTCCCTGACGCAGGTGACGGTGACCGGCCTGTCTCACCACCTACCGGCGGCCCCGCAGTTTCGCCAGCTAGATGCCGATCTGACTGTCCTTACCGGCTGCTGGTGGCTTACCGTCAGATGATGAGCGCTGCGGTCGCAGGACCCGAGCCGCGCCCGCCTGCGGGCTCAGCGGCCGCTGCCCCGGCAGGTACCCCGGCAGCCACCCCCGCAACCGCCGCCGACCTCGGCGGCCAGGACCTCGCCGAGCAGCGGCTCGCCCGCGCGATCCGGGAGCTGGTCTCGGCCCAGTCGGCGGTCCGCCCCGCGCCCTACGATGCCGTCAGGGCCGGCAGCGGCCTGTCCGTCGCGCGCTGCGGTGAACTGCTCGACGCTCAGCTCGCCAGCAGGCACCTGGATCATGCGGCGCACTGGCTGCGCGCCCGCGGAGCGGGCTACTACACGATCGGGTCGTCCGGGCACGAGGGCAACGCCGCCGTCGCCGCCGCGCTGCGGCTGACCGATCCGGCTCTGCTGCACTACCGGTCCGGCGCGTTCTACCTCGTGCGCGCCGCGCAGGCGACTCCGCCGCGGGACGGCGTGCCCGACGTGCTGCTCGGGCTCGTCGCCGCGGCAGCCGAGCCGATGGCCGGGGGACGGCACAAGGTGTTCGGCCACCCCGAGCTGCACGTGATCCCGCAGACGTCGACGATCGCCTCGCACCTGCCGCGGGCCGTCGGCCTCGCGTTCTCGATCGCGAGGGCAGCCAAGCTCGGGCTGACGGCGCCGTGGCCGGCCGATGCCGTGGTCGTCGCCAGTTTCGGCGACGCCTCGCTCAACCACTCGACGGCCACCGGCGCGCTCAACACCGCGTCCTACTGCGCCTACCAGGGCCTTCCGCTGCCGCTGCTGCTGGTGTGCGAGGACAACGGGCTCGGCATCAGCGTCCGCACCCCGGCGGGCTGGATCGAGGCCGTCAGTTCCGGCCGCCCCGGTATTCAGTACTTCAGCGCCGACGGGGCCGACCTGGCGGACGTCTACGACACCGCGGTCGCGGCCGCGGCGTGGGCGCGGGACCGCCGGGCGCCCGCGTTCCTGCACGTGCGCACGGTCCGGCTCGGCGGCCACGCCGGGTCCGACGTGGAGTCCGCCTACCGGACGCCGGACGAGATCGCCGCGGACGCGGACCGTGACCCGCTGCTCGGCACCGCGCGGCTGCTGGTCGAGGCGGGCGCGCTCTCTCCGGCCGAAGTGCTGGACAGGTACGAGGAGGTCAAGGCACGCGTGCTGGCCCTGGCCGGCGAGATCGCCGGGTCGGCCCGCCTCGCCAGCGCCGACCGGGTGATGGCGCCGATCGCGCCGCGCCGGCCGGCCACCGTGGCGGCGAACCTGGCCGATCGCGCCCGCCAGACCCACAGCTGGCCGCGGCATCAGGCGTTCGGCTCCCAGCTGCCCGAGGACGCGGGCCCGCTCACGCTCGCGCAGTCGATCAACCGGACGCTGGCGGACGAGCTTGCCGACCGGCCGGGCATGATCGTCTTCGGCGAGGACGTAGCCCGCAAAGGCGGCGTCTACGGGATCACCCGCGGCCTGCTCCGCGCGTTCGGCCCCGGCCGCGTCTTCGACTCCCCGCTAGACGAGCAGTCCATCCTGGGCGTGGGACTGGGGGCCGGACTGGCCGGGCTGCTGCCGGTACCGGAGATCCAGTACCTGGCCTACCTGCACAATGCCGCCGACCAGATCCGCGGCGAGGCGGCGACGCTGTCGTTCTTCTCCCGCGCGCAGTACCGCAACCCGATGGTCGTGCGCGTCGCGGGGCTGTCCTACCAGCAGGGATTCGGCGGGCACTTCCACAACGACAACGGACTCGCGGCCCTTCGCGACATTCCCGGCCTCATCGTCGCCTGCCCCGCGCGGCCCGACGATGCGGCCGCCATGCTGCGCACCTGCCTGGCCGCGGCCGAACTCGACGGCGGCGTCAGCATCTTCCTCGAGCCCATCGCGCTGTATCACGAGCGTGACCTGTACGAGACGGGCGACGGCGGCTGGCTCGCGCGGTACGAGCCGCCGGAGCGCTGGGCGCACACGCACGTGCCGCTGGGCAGCGGCAGGCTCTACGGGACGGGGAAAGACCTGACAGTCATTTCCTTCGGGAACGGGCTGCGCATGAGCCTGCGGTCAGCCCGCACGCTCGCGGCCGAGGGGGTGCACTGCCGGGTACTCGATCTCCGCTGGCTCGCGCCGCTCCCGTACGAGGACCTGCTGCGCGCCGCCGCGGCGACCGGCCGGGTGCTGATCGCCGACGAGACCAGGCGCACCGGCGGCGTCTCCGAGAGCGTGATCACCACCCTGGTCAACGCCGGCTTCACCGGCCGCATCGCGCGCGTGGCCAGCGAGGACAGCTTCCTGCCACTTGGCGACGCCACCGCTGCCGTGCTGCTGTCGGAAGCCGCGATCGAGGACGCTGCCCGCGACCTGCTGCGCTAGCCGGCTGGTCAGGCCAGCACGAAGACCGGCACAGGCTCGAGCTCGGCGCCGGGCCCGCCGTCCGGCGTGCGGAATTCAATCCGCAGGCGCTGCCCGGCCGCCAGCCCGGCCGCGGGGTCATCGGCATCGGTGCCGGCGAGCTGCGCCCACCACCACGGACCCTCGTCAAGCTCGCCGATGACCAGGACGGTCCGCGCCGTGGGCTCGCCGGGTGCTGCCCGGCTGTAGCTGACCGCCCAGCTCACCAGCGTCGCGCCGCCGGCCGCCGGGACCCACTGCAGCCCGGCGCGGCCGCACGTCGTGCAGGCAGTCGCGGACGGCTCGCTCAGGTGACCCTGCGAGCACTGCCGCAGCAGAAAGCGCCCGGCGGCCGCGCCGTCGAAGAACTCCGCGGTCGCGTCGTCACGCTGCACGGGGCCAACGCTCATGCCGCCGCCTCGCTTCCGAGCACCAGAGTCGAGTGGTGGTCGAGCACGCCGCCGTTACCCGATACCAGCACGATGTCATGCGCGGCTGCCTGCCGGCCGCCGCCCTGACCGCGGGCCTGGATGACGCCCTCCGACAGCGGTGTCATGCCCCACATGTAGTACCCGGACAGCTGGCCGCCGCCGGTGTTGAGCCGCAGCCTGCCGCGCGGCCCGAGCACGCCGCTGGCCGCCAGCGGACCGCCCTCGCCCTTCGCGCACAGGCCGTAGTCCTCGAGCGTCACCAGCACCGTGAAGGTGTAGCAGTCGTACAGCTCAAGCACGTCGACCTCGGCCAGGGCCACCTGCGCCATGGCAAGGGCTGCCGGGCCAGCGGAGGCCGCGCCGGTGACGAGCCCGAAGTCCGGATTCCGCCGCAGGTAATGACCGGGGTGGGCCTGCGCCCAGCCGAGCACGGGCACCGGCGGCTGCGCGAGGCCGGCGGCGCGCTCGGCAGTGGTGACGATCACCGCGATGCCGCCATTGGAGACCAGGCAGCAGTCGAGCAGGTGGAACGGCTCGACGATCCACCGGGACGCCTGATGATCAGCGACCGTGATCGGCTCCCGGAGCTGAGCAGCCGGGTTCAGCGCCGCCCACTCGCGCTGTGCGACGGCGATGTGGCCCAGCTGCTCGCTGGTCGTCCCGTATCGCTCCATGTGCCGCCGGGCGGCCAGTGCGTACATCGGATTCGCGCCGACCACGCCGCTGGCTCCGAGCAGCCCCCACCACCCGGCCGGCGCTCGCCGGGTGCCGTAGGCAGCGCCCGCGCCGCGCTCGGGCCGCAGCGGGCTATCGGCGAACACGCACGCCACCACGCTGGCCATTCCGGACTGCACCGCCATCGAGGCGACCTGGACCATCGCGCCCGCCGTCGAGCCGTACGCCTGCATATGCGACAACAGGCGCAGATCGGTCAGGCCCAGGTCACGCTGCAGGTCGATCGAGACGCCGCCGCTCATGCCCGAGGAGGTCAGCAGCCCGTCCACGTCCGCCAGGCGGAGGCCGGCGTCGGCGGCGGCCCGCCGGACCGCGTCCGCCGCGAAGTCCGCCGGGGAGCGCCCGTAGACCTTGCCGAGGTCGGTCAGGCCCAGCCCGGCGATGACCGGCCGCCTGGCCGCCGGCCAGGTCCGCGGTCCGTGCTCAGCGGACGGAGAGGAGGTGTGCGCCACCAGCGAATCATCGCAGCGAGCCCGCGAGGCGGCCAGGGTCAGGCCAGTACCAGGCGGCACAAAAAGTAAAATCTCGCGGGCCCTGCAATCTCAGCCGGCGGCTCCGGGTACACCCCCTCCCGAAGCACTGGCAAGGCAGATCTGCCCGACGGACTGACCGCTACTACCCGCGCTACCGCACGACACGCGCTACCGCAGGGCACCCGTTCAGCCATTCTGCAGTCGGCAAGCCTCATCCATCTCCCGCTGGCCTCCGGGTCAGCCCGAGGAGGATAGCCATGTCGCTCGGTCGCAACCCGCAGGACGAACGCACCGCCGGACCCGGCCGTCACCGCGGGCGGATCATTGTCCTGGCGGTCCTGCTGGCTGCCCTGGGCCTCGGCGCCGTTCCGGTGTCCGCCGCGGCCGTGGCCGGCCGCGGTGCCGCGGCGGTACCGTCGGTGGTGCTGTGCTCGGGATACCGCGGCTGCGACCGGGCCGGCTACGACAGCTACGGCTACGGGGAGCATGGCCGGTCGTCCTACTGGCGCATGGACGCCGGGAACGAGTGCACCAACTACGTGGCCTTCGTCGAGGCGAGGTACTTTCGCGTCGCCACGCCCGGCTACCGGCTGGGGAACGCCTACCAGTGGCCCGCCGCAGCCGCCGCGCATGGCGTCACGGTCAGCAAGGTGCCGAGCGTCGGCTCGGTGGCCGTCTGGGACGGCGGCGCCTACGGCATCGGACCGGACGGCCACGTCGCCGTCGTCGAGCGAGTCGGCCCCCGGCACCGGTACATCGTCGTCTCGCAGCAGCACCTGCGAGGCGTCGCGAACGGCTACGAGTGGACCCGGATCAATGCCGGGTTCCCGGCCAGGACCTGGGAGTCGTGGCCCAGCCAGTTCATTCACTTCCGGCTCGGCCGGCACGGCGCGGTGCCCCCCGTGCACCGCCGCCGTGCCGCGCACCGCCGCACTGCCCGCCACCGCCGCACTGCCAGGCACCGGCACCGGAACCGCCGCCGTCACAGTCGTCACCAGCGGCACCATCACCGGCGCCACAGACACCACCGCCGCCACCGGCGCCCGCATCACCGGCACCACGGTCATCACCACCACCGGCACCACCGGCACCACCGCCGGCACTGACACCGGCGGCCCGGCAGAAAGGACGCAGCCTTGTCACACGAACGCGCTGGTCAGGACCTCTCCGCCGACCGCCGGCTCGGCCGGGCGCTGCGCGGCGCGCCAGTGGTGACCGTGCTCATCGCGGCACTGGCCACCGGCGCCGCTGCCATCCCTGTGGCCGCCGCCGCCGCCTCGCCGGCGGCGAGGCAGGCCCCGTCAGTAGTCCTGTGCTCGGGCTACTCAGCCTGCGCCCGGCTCGGCGACCCGAACTACGGCTACGCCACCAGGAGCGGCACGTCGTACTGGCGGATGACCGCAGGTAACGAGTGCACGAACTACGTCGCCTATGTGGAATCCACCGTGTTCAGGGCCCCGGCGCCGGACTACCTGCTCGGGAACGCCGGCCAGTGGGCGGTCAGCGCGGCCGCGCACGGGATAACCGTCAACCACACCCCGGCCGTGGGCGCCGTGGCCGAGTGGGATGGCGGCAGCTACGGCATGGGACCGGAAGGGCATGTCGCGGTCGTCGAGGCGGTCGGCCCGCGGGACAGCTACATCATCATCTCCCAGCAGCACATCGGCTCCGATGTGAACGGCTTCGACTGGACGCGGATCAATGCGGGCTTCCCAGCCGACAGCTGGCAGCCCTGGCCCAGTCACTTCATCCATTTCGCCGGCGCGGGACCTGCCCCGGCCAGCTACTCCGGCGCCCCGACCGGGTGGCTCCGCCGCTTCAGCTGACCAGTGATGCCGGGCGGGCAAAGCGCCGCGCGGCGGGCTATTGTCACTGCTATGAGCCCTGATTCCGCGCCTATTGGCGGTCCGTCGCTGCCCCAGCGCCGCAACCTCGTCACCGAGATTCCCGGCCCTCGCTCGCGCGAGCTTTTCGAGCGCAGGCAGCGCAGCGTGGCCCGCGGCCTCAGCCATGTCCTGCCGGTCTTCGTCACTGCCGCGGGCGGCGGCGTGGTGGTCGACGCCGACGGCAACTCACTCATCGACTTCGGCTCCGGCATTGCCGTCACCTCCGTCGGCAACAGCGCCGACCTGGTCGTGAGCCGGGTCGCCGAGCAGGTGGCCCAGTTCACCCATACCTGCTTCATGGTCGCACCATACGAGGGCTACGTGGAGGTGTGCGAGCAGCTCAACCGGCTGACTCCGGGCTCATTCGAGAAGCGGTCGGCGCTGTTCAACTCCGGCGCCGAGGCCGTCGAGAACGCCGTCAAGATCGCCCGGCACGCTACCGGCCGGGACGCCGTAGTCGTGTTCGACCACGCCTACCACGGCCGGACGAACCTGACGATGGCGATGACCGCCAAGAACATGCCCTACAAGGAGGGCTTCGGCCCGTTTGCCGGCGAGGTGTACCGGGTCCCGATGGCCTACCCGTTCCGCTGGCCGGGCGGTCCCGCCCGGTGCGCAGAGGAAGCGCTGAGCGTGATCACGAACCTCATTCACGCGCAGGTCGGCGAGGAGAACGTCGCCGCCGTCGTGATCGAGCCGATCCAGGGCGAGGGCGGCTTCATCGTGCCGCCGGAGGGCTTCCTGCCGGGCCTGGCCGAGTACTGCCGGGCGAACGGCATCGTCTTCGTCGCCGACGAGATCCAGTCCGGCTTCTGCCGGACGGGCGACTGGTTTGCCTGCGACCACGAGGGCGTCGTACCTGACCTGGTCACCACCGCGAAGGGCATCGCGGGCGGCCTCCCGCTGGCCGGGGTCACCGGCCGGGCCGAGCTCATGGACGCCGTCCACCCGGGCGGCCTCGGCGGGACCTACGGCGGCAATCCGGTCGCCTGCGCGGCCGCGCTCGGCGCCATCGACACCATGGAGAAGGAAGACCTGCCGGCCGCGGCCCGCGCGATCGAGACGATCATGCTGCCGCGGCTCCGCTCGCTCGGCCGGGCGAATCCCGTTATCGGGGACGTCCGCGGCCGCGGCGCGATGCTCGCGATCGAGCTCGTCAAGCCGGGGACCACCGAGCCGGACGCGGCGGCGGCGGCCAGGGTGGCCAAGACCTGCCATGGCAACGGGATGATCGTCCTGACCTGCGGGACCTACGGGAACGTCCTGCGGCTGCTGCCTCCGCTGGTCATCGGCCAGGGCCTGCTCACCGAGGGACTCGGGGTCCTGGAAGACGCTTTCGCCGCACTCTGAGCGATGTCCCGCACACCGGCGCTAAGAGTGGATGATCTCGGTGTTGTGGCAGAAGTGGACCCGGTCAGGCGCCGCTGAGCGGATCCGGCCGACGGATGCCCGCCAGGCCGTGACGTCGCTGGCCTGCCCGTCCGGGAGGTCATCGCTATCCGGCTCCAGGTACTGCCGCGGCGTGTAGGCGGCATCGCCGACCAGGACGTCGGACAGGCCGTCGGCCGACTCGACAACCACTGACTGATGACCGACGGTGTGGCCAGGAGTGGCGATCACCCGCAGGCCGGGCAGCACCTCGGCGTCGCCGTCGAGCAGCTCGAATCTCGCGTTCATGAAGTCGAACCAGCTGGCGAGCTCCGGCGACTCCCGCCGGGCCCGGTCCAGCTCGGCCCGCTGCACGTAGAAGGCCGCGTGCTTGAAGACGGCGTTCTGGCCGCAGTGATCGAAGTGCAGATGAGTGTTGATGACCATCCCGATGTCGCCGGGCGTCATGTCCTGCTCCTCCAGCGCGTCGGCAACTGAGCGGTTGACGACGCGCCAGTCATCGAGCCATCGCTGCGGTCCGCCCACGCCGGTATCGACGAGCGCCGCACCGCCGGGGAAGCGCACGACGAAACCGTGCACCGGCCAGTCGAGGCCGTCCACGCCCCGCAGGGTCGCCAGCGTCAGCCGCGTGATCTCCAGTGCCACTGGTCCTCGCCTTCCTGCCCGGTGCCGGCGGCGCTGCCGCCGCGCATACTGCATCTTGACGTCCTGAGCGGCCAATGTTACTCAGAAGTAGACAATCGCATAGCCCGCAGCTGGAGCGCCGATGCAGACGCATGTTGCCCGTCATTTCCGCTTCCTTATCGCCGTCATCGTCGCATCCGCTGCGGCCGTCCTGTCACTGGCGGCGGCAGTGCCGGCCAGCGCGCAGACCGCCATCCGCTACGTGGCGCTGGGTGACTCCTACTCCTCCGGCGTTGGTGCCGGGAGCTACCTCGGCTCCAGCGGGTCCTGCGACCGCAGCACGAACGCCTACCCGGAACTGTGGGCCAGCGCGAACGACCCGGCCAGCTTCACCTTCGCGGCCTGCTCGGGCGCGACGACGAGCACGGTCATCAGCAGCCAGCTGTCAGCGCTGAGCAGCGCCACCACCCTGGTCTCGATCACGGTCGGCGGCAACGACGTCGGCTTCTCCAGCGTGATGACGACGTGCGTGCTCGAGTCAACCAGCAGCTGCGTCAGCGCTGTCGACACCGCCGAGTCGGAGATGACCAGCGAGCTGCCCGGCGACCTGAACGCGGTCCTTGCGGACATCGCCGCCGATGCGCCCGACGCCAGGGTCGTGGTGCTCGGCTACCCCGACCTGTACGACCTGTCCAGGTCATCCGGCTGCATCGGGCTCAGCACGACCGACCGGACGGACCTCAACACGGCCGCGGCCGATCTGGACGGGCAGCTCCAGGCGGCGGCGATACAGTACGGCGACGTGTACGCCGACGTACAGGGCGCGTTCGCGGGGCACGAGATCTGCGACTCCGGCAGCTGGCTGCACTCGGTCAACTTCCTCGATCTCGGCGAGTCCTACCACCCGACCGCCGCCGGTCAGTCCGGTGGCTACGAGCCGGTGTTCGCCTCCGCGGCCGGGTAGGCCTGCTTGCCGGCCGCGATCTGCGGGCCGGGCCACGGCTGCACGCCCCAGCGCCCGGTTACGGCCAGCACCACCACCCCGACGGTCACGGCCAGCAGGACCGCGGGCGCCAGCCCGTGCACGAGGAAGACATCGAAGTCCCGCAGCGCGCGGCCAGGCACGCCGGACGGGTCCCCCGGCATGTTCGCGATCGTGGCCGCGCCGAGCCGGGCCAGGATCAGCCAGTCCAGCCGCGAGGCCGGGAAGAGCACGAGAACGCAGATGATCATGGCGTCGTACCACGGCAGCGTGTACGGCCAGACCAGCAGCCAGGCCACGGTCAGCCCCAGCGCCGGCCGGACGGCCGGACGGAGCCGGTCACCCGCGGGCATGCGCCAGAGCAGCAGGACGGCCATGCCAATCGACAGCAGCGCGGAGAGGACGATCAGGTACTTCCAGTTCGTCAGGTCGGCGAAGCGGTAGAAGCTGTCCTGGGTCGTCTTGTCCCGGCGCGCGAACAGTGCCTGGAAGGCGGGCTTGCCGAGCCAGGCGTAGGTGGGACCCAGGATGGCCAGCGCCCCGGCCGCAGCCGCCAGGAGGGCCGGCAGCGACCGGCGCAGCGCCCAGGCCAGGCCGATGGCAAACAGCACGTAGTCGATCTTGATGTCGGCCGCGAGCCCGATCAGGGCACCGGCAGCCAGGGCGCGCCAGATCTGCGGACGCTCGCCAGGCTGCTGCCGGCCGAGGACGAGCAGGCCGACGACCCCGACGCCGGCGGCCAGCACGTCCAGGTGGCCGGCCGCGATGAGGCCCCACAGCAGCAGCGGGTTCACGGTCCACAGCAGGTGCGCCCGCAGCCGCGCGGCCGGGCTGCGGCGCAGCACCCGGTCGAGCACGAACGCGACCGCGCCGAAAGCCAGCGCGTTCCACAGCTTCAGCCAGAAGACCACCCTGGCCATCGAGTTCCCGCCCAGCCTGGCCGCCAGGTACTGCTCGATAGTGGCGGCCGGACCGTAGAGGCTGACCTGATGCTGCCAGTGAATCGGGATGGACGCCCCGAATACCGGATCAGTCAGGCGCAGGTAGATCGGCGTCGCCACGTACGGGTTGTCGCCGAGCAGTGCCAGGCGCCCGTACGAGGCATAGTCGAGCGCGTCGGTTGACCCCGCTGGCGGGAGCAGAGCCAGGATCAGGGCCGCGGTCACCGCGGTGATGAGGATCAGCCGGATCGGGCCGGACGCGCCCCGGCGCGCCGCGACCAGCCCGGCCGTGATGCCGCCGACGGCCAGCAGCGCGGCCAGCCACAGGGCCAGCGCGACGATGCGCCCGGCCACATGCACGTGCAGCTCGAAGGGCGGGCCGGACACGGGCACGGCCACCGGCGGGTACATCCAGTCCTGCCGGACAAGCGAGGCGCCGATCATGATCAGGATCGAGCTGCCGATGCCGACGCCGGCGAGCCAGCCGAGCAGCCGGACCGGCCGGCTGCCGGCGGCGGAGACGCTGGCAGCCTTGACCGGGCGGTGCAGCCGGACTGAGTCAGTCATGGTTCCTATCCGCGAGAGGTCATGGCGGGCTACGGCGGCGGCGTGGCGCCAGCTGCGCACGAACTGGCGGGAATCGGGCAATGTCATCCCGACTGTCGCGCGAGCCCCCTTAGCGCGATGAGTCCCCGTGCGCCGAGCGCAGAACCTCTGAACTCAGAGTCAGAGCGAGGCTTACCCGGGCCGCGAGAGCGGCGAAACGTCCGGCGCCGGGCCGCCGTATTCGCTCAGCGGGAAACCCCCGATGCGGGCCGGGCGCGGGCCGCTAGCCCTGGTAGAACTGGCCGATGGCGGCCAGCGCCTCGTCCAGGATGGACAGCCCTTCCTTGGCCTCGGACTCCGAGATGGTGCACGGCGGCACGACGTGCAGCCGGTTGTAGTTGGTGAACGGCATCAGGCCGCGCGCCTTGCACTCAGCGACCAGCGTGGTCATGGCCGGCGAGCCGCCGCCGTAGGGCGCGAGCATCTCCCGTGTGTCCCGGTTCGAAACCAGGTCGAGTGCCCAGAACACCGCGGTGCCGCGGACCTCGCCGATCACCGGATGGCGCTCGGCCAGCTCACGCAGCCCGGGGCCGAGTACATCCGCGCCGATCCGGGCCGCGTTCCCGATAATGTCTTCGTCTTTCATCGCGTCGACGGTCGCGACGATGGACGCACACGCGAGCGGGTGGCCGGAGTAGGTCAGGCCGCCGGGGAAGACTCGCTCGTCGAACGTGGCAGCGATCGGGTCGGAGATGATCACGCCGCCGGCCGGGACGTAGCCGGAGTTCGAGCCTTTCGCGAACACGATGAGGTCAGGCACGACGTCATGGTCCTCGAACGCGAACCAGCGCCCGGCCCGGCCGAACCCGCACATCACCTCATCGGCGATGTAGACGATGCCGTACCTGTCGCACAGCCGCCGCACCCCCGCCAGGTAGCCGGCAGGCGGATCAGCACGCCGGCGGTGCCCACGATCGACTCCAGCAGGAGAGCGGCGATGGTGTCCGGGCCCTCCAGCTGGATGACCTGCTCCAGGTGAGCAAGAGCGCGCTCGCACTCCTGCTCGGGCGTGGCGGCCCAGAACGCCGAGCGGTACAGGTACGGGCCGAAGAAGTGCACGTGCCCGATCGCGAACTCGTTCGGCCACCGCCGCGGGTCGCCGGTGGAGGTGATCGCCGCGCCGGTGTTGCCGTGGTAGGAGCGGTAGAAGCTGAGAACCTTCGTGCGGCCGGTGTGCAGCCGGGCCATCCGGATGGCGTTCTCGTTGGCGTCCGCGCCGCCGTTGGTGAAGAACACCTTCTCGAAGCCGTCCGGGGCGAGGTCGGTCAGCCGCGTGGCTGCCTCGCCCCGGGCTTCGTTGGCGTACTGCGGCGCGATGGTGGCCAGCCGGCCTGCCTGCGCCGCGATGGCCGCGGTCACCTTCGGGTGCTGATGACCGATGTTCGTGTTCACCAGCTGACTGGAGAAGTCCAGGTAGCGGTTGCCGTCGTAGTCCCAGAAGTACGAGCCCTCGGCGCCCGCGATCGGCAGCGGCGTCAGCGCCTTCTGCGCGGACCAGGAGTGGAATACGTGCTCCCGGTCCATCGCGTACACCCGCGCACCGCGCTCCGGGTCAGCTGTGTGGTCAGTCATGGTGCCGCTCATTTCTGTGCCGAGAGGGGGTCTGGCCGCGCGAGCCGGGATCCGCGCTACTGGTTGACGGGGAAGCCGAGGTTCACCCCGCCGTGGCTCGGGTCAAGCCAGCGTGAGGTGACCGCCTTGCCCCTGGTGTAGAAGTGGACGCCCTCGGTGCCGTGCACGTGCGTGTCGCCGAACAGCGAGGACTTCCAGCCGCCGAAGGAGTAGAACGCCATCGGCACCGGGATCGGGACGTTGACCCCGACCATGCCAACCTCGACCTCGTGGGTGAAGCGGCGGGCCGCTCCCCCGTCGTTGGTGAAGATCGCGGTTCCGTTGCCGTACGGGCTGCCGTTGATCACCGCCAGCGCATCGGCGTAGCTGGCCGCGCGCACCACCGACAGCACAGGCCCGAAGATCTCGTCCTGGTAGGCGCGCATCTGCGGGGTCACGTGGTCGAGGACGGTCGGGCCGAGCCAGAACCCCTCGGACGCGCCGCCGGTCACCGGATGAGTGCGGCCGTCGACGGCCAGCGTGGCGCCGTCAGCGACCCCGGTGTCCAGGTAGCCCGCCACCTTGTCCCGGTGCTCGCGGGTGACCAGCGGGCCCATCTCCGAGCCCTCGGCGTCGCCGGGACCGACCGTCAGCCCGGCGATGCGCTCGGCGATCTTGCCGACCAGCTCGTCGCCGATCGGGTCGACCGCGACGACCACCGAGATCGCCATGCAGCGCTCCCCGGCAGAGCCGAACCCGGCGTTCACGGCCGCGTCGGCGGCCAGGTCAAGGTCGGCGTCGGGCAGCACGACCATGTGGTTCTTCGCGCCGCCGAGCGCCTGGACCCGCTTGCCGTGGTTAGTCGCGGTCTCCGCGACGTACCGGGCGATCGGGGTCGAGCCGACGAAGCTCACCGCCCGCACGTCCGGGTGCGCCAGCAGCGCGTCCACGGCCGGCTTGGCGCCGTGCACGACGTTGAACGCGCCGTCGGGCAGGCCCGCCTCGGCCAGCAGCTCGGCGAGCAGCAGCGAGGCCGACGGGTCCTTTTCCGACGGCTTGAGCACGAAGGTGTTGCCGCAGGCCAGGGCGATCGGGAACATCCACATCGGCACCATCGCCGGGAAGTTGAACGGCGTGATCCCGGCCACGACGCCGACCGGCTGGCGGATCGAGTAGGCGTCCACGCCGGCCGACACGTTCTCCGAGAAGCCGCCCTTGAGCAGATGCGGGATGCCGCAGGCGAAGTCCACGACCTCCAGGCCGCGTGCCACCTCGCCCGCAGCGTCCGAGGCCACCTTGCCGTGCTCGGCGGTGATCAGCGCGGCCAGGTCCGCCTGCCGCCTGCGGACAAGCTCGCGGAACGCGAACATCACCCCGGCCCGCTTCACCAGCGACGTCTCCCGCCAGCCGGGCAGGGCAGCGCTGGCGGCGGCGACCGCCGCGTCCACCTCGGCCGCGGTCGCGTAGTCCACCGTCCCGGATACGCGCCCGGTCGCCGGGTTGTAGATGTCGCCGCGAGTCCCAGCCTCGCCGGTCCAGGGCTTGCCGTTGATCCAGTGCGTGCGGTGCGTGCCTGCCTGCTCCATGACCTGGTCTGCCTTCCGGGTGGTCTGCGGTCCGCACGCCGCGCATGCGGCGGCCCTGCTGTCATGCTCCCCCTCCGCCAAGTCTGTCGCCAGGCCGGATGCGCGCCAAGTTACGCTGTGTAAGTCAGCTGGGTCCCAGACCGACAGCGTGTCAAGTAAGGGCGGAGGAGTGCCTGCCGTGCTGCCGACAGTAGCCGAAGTGCTCGCACTCGATCCTGTGCGCAGCGGCGCCCCGAGGGTGCTCGCGGGAGCCGGGCGGCTGACCGCGCCGGTCCGCTGGGTGCACGTGATCGAGCTGGCGCAGGCCGCTCACCTGCTCCGCGGCGGCGAGCTCGTCCTGTCCACCGGGATCGCGCTGCCCGATGACCCGGCCGGGCTCGGCCGGTACGTGGCCGATCTGGCCTCCGTCGGAGTCAGCGCGCTCGCGGTCGAGCTCGGCTCCCGGTACTCCCGGAGCCTGCCGGACGCGCTGGTGTCCGCGGCCCGCGACCATCAGCTGCCGCTGATCGTGCTGGAGCGCGAGACTCAGTTCATCGAGGTCACTGAGGCCGTGCACGCCCGCATCATCGACGCCCAGCTGGCTGAGCTGCGGTCGGCCGAGCGCCTGCACCAGGTCTTCACCGAGCTCGCCGTCTCCGGCGCCCCGGCGGATGAGATCGTGGCCCAGACCGCGGCCCTGGCGGGCTGCCCGGTCATTCTGGCCAGCCTGGCTCACCAGGTACTGGCCTGCGCCCCGCCGGCCAGGATGCGGCGAGCCTGCTGGCCGGGTTCGCCGGCCGGTCCCGCGCGGTCAGCGCACCCGGCCGCACGAGTTACGACGCCACGTCCGGCTGGCTGGTCACCGTGGTGGGCGCCCGCGGCGAGGACTGGGGCCGCCTGATCATGGCCCGCGGCGCACCGCCGGCGCCGGGTGACGAGGCGCTGATCGAGCGGGCCGCGACCACGCTGGCACTCGGCCGCCTGCTCGATCATCAGCGGGAGAGCCTGGAGCGGCAGGCGCACCGCACGATCCTGTCCGCCTTTCTCGGCAGCGGCTACAGCGACCAGGCCGAGGCGGAGGCACGGGCGAGGGCGCTCGGCGTACCGGTCACCGGCCGGCTGCTGGTGGCACTGGTCGTGCGGCTCGCGCCCGGCAGCGCGCCGCCGGGCTGGCCGCTGCCCGCGGCCGCTGCCCCGGCGCTGGCCGGGCCGGCCCGGGCGGCCGGCGTCGCCGACGCGGTGGCCGAGATCTGCCGTCAGCTGCGGCTGCCCGCACTGGTCAGCTCGCTGGACGACGAACGGGTCGCGGCGCTGCTGGCGCTCCCGCCGCGATCGGACCCGGACGCGGCCCTGAGCCGGCTCGCCGCGCGGCTGCGCCCGCGGCTCGGCGAGGACGACGTCATCGGCGCCGGGTCGGCCGTTACCTCCGTGACGGCCGCCCAGCGCTCGCTGCTGGAGGCTGACCACGTCGCCGAGGCCGCGGGCCGCCCTGGCGCCGCGGCTGGCGCCGCCTCCGGGGCCGGGGCGGGACCTGGGGGCGGACTGGGGGCTGCCGAGGCCTTCGCCGGCGCAGGGCCGCGACCGCCGTACTTCCGGCTGCCCGACCTCCGGCTGCGCGGGCTGCTGCACCTGCTGCGAGACGACCCGCGGGTGCAGGCATTCGCCGAGCGCGAGCTCAGCCGGCTGCTGCTGCACGATGACGCGGCCGGGACGCAGCTGCTGCCGGCGCTGACGGCCTACCTGGAGGCGGGCGGCAACAAGGCGGAGGCGGCCAAGCGCGCGCACCTGGCCCGGCCGACCATGTACGAGCGGCTGCGCCAGATTGAGGACGTTCTGGGCGTGGACCTGGAGCCCGCGGAGTCCCGGTTGTCCCTGCATGTCGCTTTGCTGGCCATGCGGGCGTCAGCCCCCTAACCCGTTTCAGGGGACCGCGGCCGACCCTGTGACAGTTTCAGGGCAACGAAACGGACGAATCAACCGCGATAATCACCGCAACTGTCACAGTGTGGCGAGCTTCGCCCCTGGACGGTGGCCCGCGGGGCCGGTGGCCTAGTGTGCAGCGAGTGGGGTCGCTGCTGATCGCCGGGACGACGTCGGATGCGGGCAAGTCCGTCGTCACTGCGGGCCTGTGCCGGTGGCTGGCCAGGCGCGGTATCGCCGTCGCGCCGTTCAAGGCCCAGAACATGTCACTCAACTCGTTCGTCACGCGGGCCGGCGAGGAGATCGGCCGGGCGCAGGCGGCGCAGGCGCGCGCCTGCGGCATCGAGCCGGAAGCGATCATGAACCCGGTCCTGCTCAAGCCAGGCAGCGACACTGCCAGCCAGCTGATCGTGCTCGGCCATGCGGTTGCGGAGACCGACGCGGCAGCCTACTGGGCGGGCGGCCGCCAGGAAGCCCTGCTCGACATCGTCGTGAGCTCCTACCGCGAGCTCGCCCGCCGGTTCGAGATGGTGATCTGCGAGGGAGCAGGCAGCCCGGCCGAGATCAACCTGCGGCACAGCGACATCGTCAACCTCGGCTTCGCCCGGGCGGCCGGCGTCCCAGCGGTCCTGGTCGGTGACATCGACCGCGGCGGCGTGTTCGCGTCGCTGGCCGGCACGCTCGCCGTCCTGGAGCCCGCTGATCAGGCGCTGGTCGCCGGGTTCATCATCAACAAGTTCCGCGGTGACGTGACCCTGCTCAAGCCCGGCCTGGACCAGCTCGAGGAGCTCACCGGCCTGCCCGTGCTCGGCGTGCTGCCGTTCACCGAAGACATCGGCGTTGACGCTGAGGACGGGATCGACTGGGCGCTCCTGCAGGCGGGCGGGCCGCCGGCCGGTGACGACGTGCTGCGGGTGACCGTGGTCGCGTTCCCGCGGATGAGCAATCACACCGATGCCGACGCGCTCGCGTGCGAGCCTGGCGTGATCGTCCGCTTCGCCCGCCAGGCTGCCGAGCTCGCCGACGCGGACCTGATCGTGCTGCCGGGCAGCCGGGCGACCGTGCGCGACCTCGGCTGGCTCCGGGAGCGCGGCATCGACGCGGCCATCACCCGGCACGTCGCGCGCGGGCTGCCGGTGCTCGGCATCTGCGGCGGCTACCAGATGCTGGGCACGGTTATCGACGACGAGGTGGAGAGCGGCGCCGGCCGGGTGCCGGGGCTCGGGCTGCTGCCCGTCCGGACCGCGTTCGGCCCCGGCAAGGTGCTAGCCAGGCCCGCGCGGACGCTCGCCGACGGCGTCGTCGTGCGGGGCTACGAGATCCACCACGGCGTGCTGAGCCGCGTCGGCGGCGAGCCGTTCTTCGCCGACGAGGGCTGCCGGGTCGAGGCTGTAGCCGGCACCGTGTGGCACAGCCTGCTGGAGAACGACAGCTTCCGCCGCGAGTACCTGGGCTACGTGGCACGGGTCGCGGGACGGCGCTTCACCGTCGTGCCGGACACCTCGTTCGCGGCGATCCGCGAGGGCAGGCTGGATCGGCTGGCCGACCTGGTGGCCGAGCACCTCGATCACGACCGGGTCGGCTCACTGCTGGCCGCGGGCGCACCGCCGCTGCCCTCGCTGCGGCTGACGCTGACGACGGAGCCCGATGGCACGAACGATCATCCTTGACTGCGATCCCGGCGCCGATGACGCCATGGCCATCGCCTTCGCGGTCGGCAGCCCTGAGCTCGACCTGGCCGGGGTCACGACCGTGGCCGGCAATGTCAGCCTGGAGAAAACGACCGCCAATGCGCTGCGAGTGCTGGAGTTCGCCGGGGCGGGCGACATCCCGGTCACGCCCGGCAGCTCCGTGCCGCTGCTGCGCCGGCCGCTGACGGCCGAGCACGTTCACGGGGACGACGGGCTGCGCGGTGCCCGGCTGCCGCCGCCGGGCGCAGCGCCGCGGCCGGGTCACGCGACCGACTTCATCATCGACACCGCGCTGGCAGCGCCCGGCGAGGTCACCCTCGTGGCGACAGGCCCGCTGACAAACATCGCGCTGGCTCTGCGCCGCCAGCCCGCGCTCGCCGCGAACGTGCGGGACTTCGTCATCATGGGCGGCTCGAGCGGCCGCGGGAACGTGACGCCGGCGGCAGAGTTCAACATCGCCGCCGATCCGGAGGCGGCCGCCATCGTGTTCGGGGCTGGCTGGAGCGTCACGATGGTGGGGCTGGACGTCACCCTCCGGGCAACGGCCGATGCCGCCGTCACGGCCCGCATCGCCGCGCTTGGCCGGCTTGGCACCGACCTGCTGCTGCCCTGCCTGGGCAGTCAAGCGGGCGGCGACCGGGTGGCGGAGCTGCCGGGCCCGGCCGACTCGTACAGCATCGACCCGGCGGTCCACGACCTGTGCGCTGTCGCCTATCTCGCCCGGCCGGACCTGCTCGGCCTCGAGCCCGCGAGGGTCGAGGTCGAGACGGCGGGACAGTGGACGGCCGGAATGACCGTGACCGACTTCCGTGCCCCCCCGCCGCGGCGCAACGCCCTGGTCGCGATGACCATCGACGTGCCGGCGCTGTGGGAGACCGCGCTGGCCAGCTACCGCCGGGTGGCCCTCCGATTTCGAGCTTGAGCACAACAATCCGGCGCCGGGCTGGAGCTACCGCCGCCTGCTGATCCGCACGCCGTCCGGCTACCGGCTGGCACTGGAAGGGCCCAGTGAGTAGCGCCCGTCAGCCGATCAGCTCCGGCGGCACCTGCAGGTCCGTGCTGCCATACAGGCTGCTGACCGCCGCCGGCCCGGCCGCGGCGCAGACAGCAGCGACCTCGTCCATCAGCTCGTCGTAGTCGTCGCCGGTCTCCCCGCGGTAGGACGCCGTCATGCGGCCCCACTCATCCCACGGGAGCATCTCGGTCTTGGCGAGCGCGGCGAGGTCCCTGATCACGTTGCCGCGGATCTCGGCCGGCCCGAAGTTCTTCGTCCCGTAGACGCCGAATGCCGCCCCGTCCGCGGTGCCGGCCCGGTACGCGGCCCACGCCTCACCGCCGGTCAGAAACTCGCCGGGCCGCAGGTCCTCGGGGTGCTCGGTGAACGACTCCGGCAGATGCTGAACATCCGCGCGCACCCAGCGGCCGTCGCCGGAATGCCAGTACTCGGTGACCCAGTGGTCAAGGCCCTGGCCCGGCTGAAAATACGTGCCGAACCCGCACCGGGCGCGGGCGGCGATCCCCCGGTAGCGCAGCAGCGCGCAGGCGAGTACCGCGAAGTGACGGCACGTGCCGACAACCCTGCTGGCCTCCTCCCGCGGCACCTCGAGCGGAGCCGGGTCGAGGGCCAGCAGCGCTGCGACGATCGCGGCAGCCGGCCGGAGCTGGTTCTCGTCGAACCGCTCGGCTCGCAGGTCGAGTCCGTCAGTTGCCAGCGGATGGATGACAAGGCCGGGAACGAGGCGGCAGATCTCCAGCGGATCAGCAGGCACCCCGGCCAGCGCCGCGGCGGTCACTATCGTCAGGTCAGTCAGCGGGCCGGGCGACGCGTAGTTGATCGCGGTCATCACGCGCTCACGCTAGCGGCGGCGTCTGACAGTTCCAGGCGGTCGCTGAGCCGAGCGGGTGTGGGACATAGATGTAGGTGACTGGCGGGTAGCTTCGGCTGACGTGTTGCGTCTGAGTGTGCTGACTTCCTCAGATGGGAGCTTAGGCGGCGGGTGTCTGGTTGTGCGGCCGCGGCCAGATCTGCTCCCAGCGGCCGCTGGCTTCGTGGCATCTGAGTGTGAGGATGCCGGTGGCCCCGTGCTCGGTCCAGCGCATGCCGGACAGTTTCAGTCGCTGGCCGATGACGGATTTGCAGCCGGCTTCGACGGTGCCGGAGCCGACGAACAGGCCGAGCGACCGGTACCAGGCGTAGCGCATGCGGTGGGCGTTGGTTTCGAAGTAGTGCAGCGCCTTGTCACGTTCGCGGGCCAGCGAGCCGGCGAACTTCAGGTCGCGGCCGGCGGCGAGCAGGGCACCGATGTCGCCGTTGTCGAGCTCGGCCAGCCGGGCGGCGAGCCAGTCGTCGCGGTGGCCGGCGAGCAGCCGGGCGGCCAGGTTCGCCAGTTCGTGCAGGTGCTCGCGGGCGTGATAGAGATCGACGATCTGGGTGGCGCCGGGGAAGTGCTGGCCGGCCAGGTTCCAGATCCACACCGCGCCGTCGCCCAGGACGGTGAGCTGGCGGATTTGCCCGGCGCCCCGGCGGCGGGCCTCGGCGGCCATGAGCACGCCGAAGTCCGCTGCCGGGGCGAAGGTGGCCAGATACGACGACGAGCCAGGGTCGCGGACCGGATAGCCGTCCTGGTCAACGGCAGTCTGGGTGAACGCGCAGGCCATCTTCACCTCGCGGGTACGGGCCCGGCCCTCGTCGCCCTTGCCGTCCCGGCCCTCGGTCTCGGCCGCCACCATCGGCACGCCGGTGCCGTCAATCGCGACATACAGCTTGTCGGGCAGCGGTTGCGCGGGCGGCAGCAGCGTCAGCTTCTCGGTCATCACCGCGGCGGACTCGGCCTGGATGACCGCGGCGGCAGCCCGGCCGTCAGCCTCAGCGCGCCGCCCGGCCCGCCTGCCGGTCAGGGCGATCCCGGCCAGCTCACCAACCAGGCGTGCGGCGGCGGCGAAGGGCACCGCCGCGGCCGCCCGCGCGGTCATCTTCCGCAGTCCCGGCGACATGGCCTGCCCGGCGATCCCGAGCTGCACGTCGCGGGGCGCCAGGCCGTGCCCGCACTCCTGGCAGTGATACCAGGCCCGCCGCAGGGACACCGGGCCCAGCACCGTGTCCACGCTCTTGTCCCGGTAACCGGCGAACTCTGCCAGGTGCCCGGCGCCGCAGGCAATCCGCGGGCCGCGGTAGCCGCCATCGGCGGCCAGCAGCGGTTCCAGCAGGCCGCGTCCCATCTCGGTGACCGCGGCCCGGATCGCTAGCTCTGCCCGCTCGATGCCCGCTCCGCCGGCCAGCGATGACGCTGCCGCCTGCGCCAGCCGCTCTACCTCGGCAGCCGCCTCCGCCGCGAGCCGCGCGGCGAGCCGGTCGCAGAGCCCCCTTTTTGCCCCTCCGGCTCAGCGGCCTGGCCGCTGCCTCGCACGGGGACAGGCCGGGCCTCGCAGATCGCCTCGCTCACCTCCGCGATCTGCTCGGTCAGCTCGGCGAACTGGTGGTAAGCGGCCAGCTCACCGCGCACCCGGTCCACTTCCTCCGGCTTCAGCTGCCGGCCGATCGTGCCCCGGCCGGGCACCGTCCGCGTCCACAGCCACCGCGGCCCGTGCCCGCGGCTGCCCGGCTCGGCGCACCGCCGGCACGACGGCTTGCCGCACCGCCGCCAGTTCTCGCTGACGCTGCCGCGCCGGAAGTCCCCGACCGCGGACAGCCGCTCCAGCAGCCGGGCCCGGCGGTCCTCCAGCTCGGCCAGCGGACCGGTCACCGTGCCTCCCAGTAGTCTGGTTGTCTTAAGCACAACCAGACTACGCCGCGGCCAGCCTCAACACCAGCTACCTACATTCGTGTCTCACACCCGAGCCGAGCCCGGACCGCGAACCCAGATCCGCGAGCCCGGCCCCGCGAGCCCGGCTCCGTATCCGTCGTCGCGGTTACTGCCGGCCGCGGAGCTGGATCACGTCGGCGAGCGGCTGCGAGTGCTCCGGCCGGCGCGCCTGCTCCGGATCGCCGACAACCCGCAGCCGGGTCCGCCCCAGCTGCGGGTATCTGTCGGCTAGCTCAGCCAGTAACTCGGTGGTGGCGTCGACGAGCTCGCGGATGATCCGCTCCTGCCGCTGCTGCCGGTCGGCGTCAGTGCGCGGCAGCGGTTCCTGCGCCGCGACCGGCGGCGCTAAGTCCGCGCAGCTACGGCGGTGCCCGGAACGCGGCGACAGGCACCGGGCCCAGCCGGGCAGGTCGGCCGCAAGCCAGCCAGTGACAGGCCGGCCTGACTGCGGGTCGCGCATCGCTCCGCCTCTCGTGATCCGGGCTGCCGGGAAGTTGCAGTATGCAGATTGCATGTCAGTATTCCGCAGTCGGGGTGCTGGCGGGGGGAGATCCGCCGCCAGATTCCGGTCGTGTTGGCCGGAAGAGTTAGCGTTGTGACTACTGGCCAGATGCAAGGGCGCCACGGCGCCTCATCCGCAGGAGAGGATCCCCATGTCGCTGGACCCGGCTACTACCGCAGTCGTGCTGATCGAGTACCAGAACGAGTTCACCTCCGACGGCGGGGCGCTGCACGGCGCGGTCGCCGAGGTGATGGACAAGACCAACATGCTGGCCAACACGAAGGAGGTCGTCGAGGCCGCCCGTGCCGCCGGCGCCACCATCATGCATGCGCCGATCACCTTCGCCGCGGGCTACAACGAGCTGAGCAAGCACCCGTACGGGATTCTCAAGGGGGTTGTCGACGGCAGCGCGTTCGTCAAGGACACCTGGGGTGCCGCCATCGTCGACTCGCTCGCGCCGCAGCCCGGCGACATCGTCATCGAGGGCAAGCGCGGCCTGGACACGTTTGCCAGCACGAACCTGGACTTCATCCTGCGCAGCAAGGGCATCACCACGATCGTGCTCGGCGGCTTCCTGACCAACTGCTGCGTCGAGTCCACGATGCGCTCCGGCTACGAGAACGGCTATCAGGTCATCACGCTGACCGACTGCACGGCAGCGACGTCCGTCCCTGAGCACGAGAACGCGATCAGCTACGACTACCCGATGTTCTCCAAGCCGATGTCCGCCTCCGCGGTCATCGCCGAGTTCAGCTGACCGGCCGCCTGCCTGCATGCTTCCGGCCCTGGCCGTTCGCGGACGGCCAGGGCCGGAGGGTCATGCCGGGACGGGCGCTACCTGCTAGCAGCCGTCATAGGGCGCCCACGGCGCCGTGCCGTCCTCCGCGTACAGGCGGCTGAACGCCTGCTTTTGCACGGCCACGGACGCCTCGCCCGCGGTGCCGGAGTAGCCCAGCGACTGCCAGGTCGAGGGCAGGAGCCCGAACAGCCCGTCCGGGTCCGTCGGCGTGTCGCTGCTCTCGCGCCAGGCGACGCACTGCTCGAACGCGGACTCGCCCGCCGTGACAGACGCGCCGCCGGCGCCGGACGGTGCGGCAGGTGCCTGCTGCGTGCCCGCCGGTGCCTGCCGCGTGCCGGCCTGGCCGCCGGAAGCAGCATCCTGCCGCTTCAGCCCGGCGGCGTACTTCGCATCGAACTGAGCAGCCCGCAGTTTCGGGTCCGCGGGAATGCGCACGCGCTCGCCGGCGAGCAGCACGTTCGGATCGTGCAGGACCCGGGTGTTCGGCGGCGTGGCGTAGATCGCCTGCCAGCTCATGTGATGGGCGGCAGCGATGCCGCTGAGCGTGTCGCCGGTCCGGACGGTGACCCAGACCCGGGCGCCCGGCTGAGCCGACGTCCCGTGCGCGGTCGCTGACCCCGCTGCCGTCACCCGCGCGGGTGCCCGGCCCGCGGTGTGCTGGGCCTTGCCCGGTGCCGGATTCGTGGCCGCCGCGTGGCCAGTGGCACCGAGCGAGATGGCGGCGCCGGCGATTGCGGCCGGCACCACCGCGGCAGTTGCGATATGCGTGAACTTCATGGGAGGGGTGAGCCTCCTTCGTCCGCCCTCAGCGCTTCGCGGCGTACCGCGACTCACGATGTTGAGCGTGACTAGAGCGCCATGGCTCTCGGGGAGTCATGGTCATGGTCAGGACATGCTCGCGACGGGGGTCGCGACCGTGTCGGCGCTCGGCGGCTCCTCTCCCCGGGCAGGGCACGACGCCCTGGCCCGTACCGGCAATAACTGTCAGTAAGCAACCGCCAGTACATACAGCCGGAAGGGCATTTTGCCCGGGGAACGCACCAAGTATGAAACAACTCACTCTCGTATGTACCGGGAATAATGAACCATGACCAGCGCAAACAGACCCGGAGCTGGAATCAGCTCCGGGTCTGCCGGAATCCTTCAGCTGGCGGGCTAGCAGCCGTCGGACGGTGCCCACGGCTGCGCGCCGTACTCGGCGTACAGCCGCCGGAACGCCACGTCCTGCTGGGCGACGGATGCCTGGCCCGCCGTCCCGGAATAGCCCAGCTCGGCCCAGGTAGACGGCAGGATGCCGAACAGGCCGTCCGGGTCGGTGGGGGTGTCGCCGCTCTCGCGCCAGGCCACGCACTGCTCGAATGAGGACTCGCCGGCCGTCACGGCCGGGCCCGAGGTGGCCGCGCTCTGCTGGCCGGTGCTGGCGCTCGCAGCCGGCTGCTGCGTGCTGGCACTCGTGCCGGCACTGGCTGCCGTGGCCGCGTGCGCGTGGTGGCGGTGGTGGTGCCTGGCGGCCGTGCGGACGGCCTCGCGGGCGGACTTGTGTGCCTTGTCCTGCGGCGCCGCGACGTGGGTCACATGCCTGGCCGTCGTGTGCGCGGCTGCCGGCGCGGCTGCTGCCTGCGCGAACGGAACCGCGCTGAAGGCGGCTCCGGCGATGACCGCGGGGACGATAGCTGCTACTGCGATCGGGGTGATTTTCATCGGAGGGGGACGCCTCTCGTGCCCGCCCTCAGCGCTTCGCGGGGTCGCGACTAGCAGTATCGGGCGTGACTGTGGGGGGCTCGGTCGTAGTGAGCTTTAGCAAGTACAACTGAGCCAGAGAGGCCAGCCCATCCGCCGGCAGCCGAATATGACACTTGCCACCTTCGGCTGCCGCGGGAATACCCAGGCCAGGCGCGGGTTAGCGGCCGAACGCGTCCTTGACGTTGCGACCGGCGTCCTTCGCCTGCTCGCCGACCTGCTTGACGCTGCCGCTCACCCGGTCAGCCTGTCCTTCTGCCTCCAGGGACCGGTCCCCGGTCGCGCGGCCGACGTCCTGCTTGGCCCGGCCGCGGCCCATCTGGAACCTGTTCCTGAACTTGTCCATGAATCCCATGAGTTACCTCCGGCGGCGGCCAGATCATTGGCTGGCCGCCTGGTGTGTTCACCTGAGCTGCCCTGCCTGCCCGTCTTCATGCACCGGCTTCATGCACTCGCTTCATTCACTGGCAAACGGGGCAGGACTGGATAACGGCAGGGCCGGGGCGCGTTCTACCTAGCAGCCCCTGGCAGTCCGCTGACCGGGGGGCAGCAACTTTCCCAGGCAATCGAGGCGCTTGACCAGGCGATCACGACGAATCGTCGGCGCAGCCGCGGCGATCGCGGTCGTCATCGGGGGCGCGTCGGCCATCTGGGCGGTGGCCGGCCCGCGAGGTCAGCCTGCCCCGGCGATGCAGGCGGTCAAGGGCTTTGACGAGGCAGGTGTCTCTGTGGGCACCGGGGACAGCTTCAGCCCGGCCGACTGGCGCACCATCAGGGCCGACGGGTTCCGGGTTTTCATCACTGACCCGGTCCGCTGGTCCTCAGAATGCTCGGGCGCCGGCTGCGCACGGCCGGTCAGCGCCTGCGCGCTCGACCCCGCGGCAGTCGCCCAGCTCCGCGATGCCTACCAGGCCGGCCTCGACTACGCCGTGTACACGCGCAACGTCAGCTGCCTGCCGGCCGCGATCAGCGGGCTGCCCGCGCCGCTGCGGGCGCACCTGAGCTTCGCCGTGCTTGACATCGAGCCGGGCCCGTCGGTCCGCCTGACCGCTGGGCTGATCCGCCGCGTCACCGCCCTGGGGCAGACGCCCGTCGTCTACAGCTATGCCTCGGGCTGGCAGTCCGTCATGGGCGGCAGCTCGTCGTTCAGCCGGTACCCGCTACAGAATGGCGAGGCGCCAGCGGCAGGGGGCCGCTTCCCGGGCGCCTATCCGGCCGGCTATCCCCTGCTCACTCGCATGACGACGCCGTTCGGCGGCTGGTCGGGCGTGGTGCCCATCCAGCAGCAGCAGACCAGTGCGGAGATCCGCGGGCCGGCCGGAGTGCTCGGCCTCCCGTCCGACGCGGTCGACCTCGACTCGGTGAGCGCGGCCTGGCTCGCCAGCCTGCCGCACCACACCTGAGCCCGGTACCGGCCAGCCTCCTGGTCAGCGCGGCTTGCGTGCGGGGCCGCCAGGGTAGGAAGCCGCGCGGGGGGAATGGGTGAGCGTTCAGTTCGGGGGGCTGCTCGCGCTCGCGGTGGCGGCGTTCGCCGCTCCGCTGGCAGCCAGGCTGATCCCGGGGCGTGTGGTGCCGCCGGTGGTGCTGGAGGTGCTGGCCGGGATCGCGATCGGGCCGCAGGGCCTGGATCTGGTCCAGCCGACAGGCGGCGTGTACGTCCTGTACCTGCTCGGCTTCGGCTTCCTGCTGTTCCTGGCCGGGCAGGAGATCGAGGTCGAGCGGTTCCGCGGGCCAACCTTCCGGCTCACCGGCGCGAGCTTCGTCGCGAGCCTGGTACTCGCGATCCCGGTCGCCTTCGTACTCCGCTCGATCAGCCACGGCGCCGACGTACGGCTGCTCGCGCTCGCGGTCACGGCAAGCTCGCTCGGGGTCATGGTGCCGGTGCTGCGGGACTCAGGCGAGATCGACACCGACTTCGGCCAGGTCGTGATCATGGCCGGCTCGGTCGGCGAGTTCGGTGCGCTGCTGCTGCTCACGGTTCTGTTCTCCGCCCAGCCCGAGTCGACCTGGGTGCAGGTCGCCTACGTCGCCGCACTCGGCGTCGCCGCCATTCTCGGTGCCATCGGCCTGCGCCGGATGTGGCAGTCGCCGTGGCTGCGCCGCGCCCTGCTGGCCACCGACCAGTCGACATCGCAGCTGCGGGTCCGCGGCGGCTTCGTCATCCTGCTGGCGTTTGCCGCGATCGCGCATGAGTTCGGCGTCGACGCCCTGCTGGGCGCGTTCGTGGGGGGCGTGGTGCTGAACATCGCCGACAGCGACGACCGGCCGACCCAGGACCGCTACCGGGACAAGCTGTTCGCTATCGGGTTCGGGTTCCTCGTGCCGGTGTTCTTCATCGTCACCGGCGTGCGGTTCGACCTGAGGTCGCTGTTCGCCAGCACTTCGTCCCTGGTGCTCATGCCCGCCGTGCTGGCCGGCATCCTGATTGCCCGCTCCCTTCCGGCACTGATCTACCGCCGCAGGCTCGGCACCAGGCCTGCGCTGGCGGCCGGGCTGCTGCAGGCCACGACACTGACCTTCCCTGTCGTGGTCGCCGAGGTCGGCCAGAGCCTGCACCTGCTCACGCCGGCCACCTCAGCGGCCCTGGTCGGTGCCAGCCTGCTGTCGGTCCTGATCTTCCCGGCCGTGGCCCTGGCGCTGCGGCCCTGGGCGACAGCTCCGCCCTCCGCCAGCACAGCCGCCAGCGCGGCTGCCTGACGCGATAGCGGCCTGCGACAACCCGACGGCCAGGGCTAGAGTCGCTCGACCTGCCACTGCCAGCCGCGCTCGGGATCGTGCGAGGGCCGGACCACCGCCGGCTCAGCGGTGTCCGAGAGCCCGGAGATCACCTTGACCAGCTGCCGGTGGAAGTCCTCGGGCGTGTGACTGTGATCCGGGGAGTGGCCGACCACCAGGGTGATGAGGGCCTGGTCACCCCCCAGCAGCCGGACTGTGATGTTGCCGTTGTAGTCACGGCCGACTGCGGCGATGGCGGTGGCCCGGACGATGTCGCCGCCGTCGTCCTTGACCACCCACACGTCTGGCGCGCTCATATTTCTCGCCTGCCTTTACTGGCGTACGGGCGGACATGTCGGCACGTTCCCGCGAACGCGGGACCGGCTGTACTGCCTGCCGTCCATCCTCCCGCATGCTGGCCACCGGCCGGGCCACCCGGTGCCGCCAGGCGGTGCCTCCGGCCGGGACTACGGACGGGACGAGCGATGACGGCGGCGGCCGTAACCGGCTGACATGGCCACGGCGGCGCTCCCGTAGGCCTGGCTGGCCGCTGTCGCAGCGACCGGGGCGGCGGCCTGCGGCCTCGCCGGGGGCGCGACACGCTTGGCCAGCGGGCCGGCGATCGCCTGGAGCACGGCGGAACCGGGCGTCACCGTCGCGGTCAGCGGGACCACGCCTGCCCGGCTCATCAGGGCCCGCACCTCACGGGCCTGCGCCTCCGTCTGCAGCGTGACGACAACTCCGTCCGCTCCGGCACGGGCGGTGCGGCCCGAGCGGTGCAGGTAGGCCTTGTGCTCAGCGGGCGTGTCGGCGTGGATGACCAGGTCGATGCTGTCGACGTGAATGCCGCGGGCAGCGATGTCAGTGGCGACCATGACGCGGATCTCGCCGGACGAGAACGACGCGAGATTACGCTCGCGAGCGTTCTGGGCGAGATTGCCGTGCAGCTCAGTCGCGGGGACGCGGGCGATGGCCAGCTGCCGGGCCAGCTTGTGGGCGCCGTGCTTGGTCCGGGTGAAGATCAGCGCGCGGTTATTGCCGCCGGCCAGCGCGGCGACGACCGCGGTGCGGTCGGCGGCCGAGATCGTGAGCAGGTGATGGACGAGCGCCGCGGGCGCCGCGGGCGGGTCGACGGAGTGCCTGGCCGGGTTGCTGAGGAACCGGCGGACCAGGACGTCCACGGCCCCGTCGAGGGTGGCGGAGAAGAGCATGCGCTGCCCGTCAGCCGGAGTGAGGTCCAGCAGCCGCCGCACGGTGGGCAGGAAGCCGAGGTCAGCCATGTGGTCGGCTTCGTCGACCACGCTGACCTCGACGTCGCCGAGATGACAGTGACCCTGGTCGATCAGGTCGGCAAGCCTGCCGGGACAGGCCACGATGATGTCGACGCGGTTGTGCAGAGCCGCCACCTGCGGCTTCTGCGAGGTGCCGCCAAAGATCGTGCCGACGGTCAGGCCAGCCGCGCGCGCCAGGGGCACGAGCACGTCCTGGACCTGGCTGGCGAGCTCACGGGTGGGCACGAGCACCAGGCCGCGTGGCCGGCCGGCGCTGGTGTAGCCATCGGCCAGCCGGGCGACGAGCGGGATGCTGAAGCCCAGGGTCTTGCCGGAGCCCGTGCGGCCGCGGCCGAGGATGTCCCGTCCGGCCAGCGCGTCCGGCAGGACGGCCGCCTGGATCGGGAACGGGGTGACGATGCCCGCGCCGGCCAGCACTCCGACGAGGGGCGCAGGCACGCCGAGCGCCTCGAAGGTAACGTCGGTTGCGGCCTCGGGGGCGGGGCCCACGCTGGTCAGGCCGGGCAGAGTCGTGCTGGCCGGGGTGCGGCGGCGCTTGCGGCGCCCCGAATGGGCATGCTCAACTGGCTGAGCTGTCAAGACGATCGTCTCCAAGAATCGGGTGGCCGCAGATTTGGCGGGCCGCCACGATGTGGAAACCAGCTCGCTCTCGGAGCGATGTACGACCGGCGCGCCCTAGCGGCTGCGCCTCACTGCTCTCGCAGTTCGCTTCCTACTCTAGCGCACCGCCCGTCACGCAGCCGCTGGTGACGGCCTGGCATCGCGACACTGGCTTGTTTTCGCGGGCGGGCGGCCGCACGGCGGCCGGGGATGGCGCATACTGTTGGTTAATGAAACCTACGCGCGCCGGACCCACGAGGCGATACCTGCCAGGAAGTCCCTTCAACGTCCCCGTCGTCGAAGTCCCGGTCGAGACGTACGCCATGAGTGACCTGGTGACGCACGACAAGTACGGGCTCGGCACCGTTCTCGGCGTCGAGGACGAGACCGCTATCCTCGTCGACTTCGGTACGCACCGGATGCGCATTTCGCTCCCGTGCGCGAAGCTCGAGAAGCTCTAACGCAGGCCGGGCCGCCGGCTGAGCCCGGCGGCCGCACCGACGGGTCTGCCGTCGCAGCTTGCTGAGCGCTTGCCAGCTAGTGGCTGCGCTGACTCGTGCCAGCGCTGGTCTTCGGGCGCACTGGTCTTACGGCGCACTGGTCTTACGGCGCACTGGTCTTCGGGCGCACTGGTCTTACGGCGCACTGGTTCTCGGGGCGCCGTTCCCGGGTGCAGACATGAGTCGCCGGACTGCGCGACGCATTTCTGCGGCGCAGCCCGGCGGCTGATTACTGAGCGAGTTAGAGGGGCTGAACCTGCTCAGCCTGGGGGCCCTTCGGTCCGCGCGCTGCCGTGAACTCCACTCGCTGGTTCTCGTTCAGGCTGCGGTAGCCCTCAGTCTGAATCGCGGAGTGGTGAACGAACACGTCGGCACTGCCGTCGTCGGGAGCGATGAAACCGAATCCCTTGTCGGCGTTGAACCACTTAACGGTGCCCTGAGCCATCTGTTTTCCTCCTGCTAAACGATCTTCCAGGACGCACAATGCATGCGTCCCCAGTCGCACGACCGCCTGCTGGAAAGATCCTGGCGATAGCCAGGCTGAGGCACCCGCTGTCAGAATTCGCAGGCGCTATGACACGTGAACGAACTTCGACTACAACCAGCTTCATTAAACACCATGCTGCCCGTGCTCCCGACACCATGCTGCCAACGTCGTACTTCGATTCCGGAATTGGTTTGCTTGTTATGGTGCGCTAGCGTAGCGTCTGAGGCAAGGCACCGGTCCTGCCGCCGACCACGGCCGGCTGGCCGATTTCACCGGAGGAGTCCGACTGCAGCCTGGTTTCTTCGATCGCCTTAGCCGTCCTGTTCCTGACCCGATTACGCGCGCTGCCGCCGCATTCTGCCCGCAGCGGCCGGCGTGCAGGCGCCAGCCGGCCAGCCCGGCCGCCGCCATTCACGGCCAGCCAGCCGGCCAGAGCCCTGCTGATCTCGCTGGCGGCCTGCGTGCCGCACTCCCGGCTGTGAAAGGACCTCACGACATGCGTCAGCCAGAAGCCAGGCCAGGCCGCGGTCCGGCGATCACCGGGGCGGTACCCGCGTGACGACCGGTGAGGTGACGGCGCGCGCGCCCGCCGGGACCCCAGCGCCGGGCAGCGACTACGCCCGGCTGTCACGTCAGGTCAGGCTCGCGGGCCTGATGGACCGCCGCACGGGAAACTACGCCTGGCGGATCACGATCACCCTCCTGCTGCTCGCCGCCGGCTGGGCCGCCTTCCTGCTTATCGGCGACTCCTGGTGGCAGCTGGCCGTCGCCGGCTACCTCGCGATCATGTTCACGCAGCTGGGCTTCCTCGGCCATGACGCCGGGCACCGCCAGATCTGCACGTCCCGCCGCCTCAGCTACCTGCTGGGCATCATGCTCGGCAACCTCGGCATCGGGCTCAGCTTCGGCTGGTGGGTCAGCAAGCACAACCGGCATCACGCGAACCCGAATACGGAGGACGCCGACCCCGACATCATGATGAGCGCGCTGGCGATGACCTCCAGCCAGGCCAGCGCCAGCCGGGGCCTCGCCGCAATGGTGTACCGCTGCCAGGCCTACCTGTTCTTCCCGATGCTGCTCGGCGAGGCCTTCAGCGTCCATGTGGCCAGCCTCCGCGCCGTGGCCAGCCGGGGCCGCCGGACCGGCCGCCAGCAGGCGGCGGAGGTCATCCTGCTCGGCCTGCACATCGCGGGCTATCTCGCTGTCGTCTTCTATGTGCTGAGCCCGCTGCGAGCCGTCGTGTTCATCGTCGTGCAGCAGGGCCTGTTCGGCGTCTACCTGGGCGCCTCGTTCGCGCCCAACCACAAGGGCATGCCGATCCTGCGCGCCGAGGACGAGCAGGATTTCCTGCGCCGCCAGGTGCTGACCTCGCGCAACGTCCGCGGCGGCTGGTTCACCGATCTGGCGCTCGGCGGCCTGAACTACCAGATCGAGCACCATCTGTTCCCGTCCATGCCACGGCCGAGCCTGCGCCGGTCGCAGCCGCTGATCAGCGCGTTCTGCCGCGAGCAGGGACTGCCGTACTGCGAGGCCAGCCTCACGGGCTCGTACGCGCAGGCGCTGCGGCACCTGAACGCCGTCGGGAAGCAGGCCGTGGCCCCGAGCAGCTGACTGGCGCCGCGGGCCTCGTTCCCGCGATTGTCAGGATTGTGACTGCCGTCCGGTGATCCGGTGGCCCAGCCAGGCTGCCGCCACGCCCACGAGGACGCCGATGATGGTGTCGGCGAGCCGCATGATGGGTCCCACCCAGGCATCGTCCGGGTGCAGCGACGCCAGCGGCAGGAGCACCGCGGTGGTGATCGCCGCGGTGGCCGAGTCGCCCGGACGGCCTGCCAGCGTCGGGATGAGCGTGCTGAGGCCGATGAGCAGAGCCAGCCCCCACAGGTGGAACGGCAGGAAGATCAGGTACAGCTCGCACAGCACGAAGCTCACCAGCGTCGCCGCCACCCGCGACACCCCCGCCAGCAGGCTGCTGTGATAGCTGCTCCTGCAGACGAAGATGGTCGCGATGACCGCCCAGATGCCGCCGACGAGGTCATCCGGCGCCGAGATCGGGTGCAGCCGCGTCACCAGGTCCGTGACCAGCCAGTAGCTCAGCAGGCAGGCCAGCGCGAGCAGCGCGGACTCCGGCACGGCGGCCCGGACGTCCGGGCCGGCCGGGCGCCGCGCGAGCTGCATGGCTTCCCTCCCGTATCCCGCCACCGGTCGTACCCCGGCCGCCCCGCTCGCTACCGCCGGGCGGCAGGCCCGGTCAGGAGTCGAAGCCGAGTCCGGCCGCGTCCAGGGCGCGCAGCCAGAGGTTCCGCCTGCCCTCATTCCGGTCGGCCCGCGCGAGCGACCAGCGGGTGAGCTGGACCCCGGCCGACCGCAGCGGCTCCGGGGGGAACGGCAGCGGCTTCGTCCGGACCATCTCCAGCTCGGTCAGTTCCGTCGGCGTGCCGCCGAGCAGGTCGAGCAGCACGCGGGCGCCGAACCGGCTGGCACCGACGCCGAGGCCGGTGTAGCCCGCCGCATACGCCACCTGCCCGGCCATCGCCGTCCCGAAGAATGCGCAGAACCGCGAGCAGGTGTCGATGACGCCGCCCCACTTGTGGGTGAAGGACACGCCTTCCAGCTGCGGGAACGTGGCGAAGAAGTGCTCAGCGAGCCGGGTGAAGGTGGCCGGCCGCTGATCGCGGGCAGCCGAGATCACGCTGCCGTAGTAGTAGACCGCGTCGTAGCCGCCCCACAGGATCCGGTTGTCGGCGGTGAGCCGGTAGTAGTGGAACTGGTTGGCGCTGTCCCCGACGCCCTGCCGGTGCTCCCAGCCGATGCTGGCGAGCTGCGCGGCCGTCAGCGGCTCGGTCATCAGCACGTAGTCGTAGACGGGGATCAGGTAGTAGCGCAGCCGGCGCAGCAGCGGCGTGAACGCGCCTGCCGCAAGCGCCACCTGCCGGGCGCTCACCTCACCCGCCGGCGTGGCCAGGGTGACCCCGCCGGACGGGCCCCGATCCTGCCCGATCGACCGCACCGGAGTGCCCTCGGCGATCCGCACCCCCACCTCCAGGCACGCCTGCCGCAGGCCCCGGGCCAGCCGGGCCGGATCGACGGTCGCGCAGCCGTCGGTATCCCACAGGCCGCCGCAGTAGGCAGGCGAGTGGACCTCGGCCCGGACCTCGTCAGCGCCGAGCAGCCGGAGGCTGTCCCCGGCACCGAGCCGGGCCGCGATCTCCGCGGTCCGCTGCAGCCCCTGCGCCTGCCACGGCTGCGTCGCCACCGCCAGCTCGCCGGTGCGGGCGAAGTCGCACTCGATGCCATAGCGGGCGATGGCCTTCTCGATCTCGTCCAGGTTGGCCCGGCCGAGTCGCTCCAGCACGGCGAGCTCGCCGGGGAACCGGTCCTGGCCGTTGCTGAGTCCGTGCGTCAGGCTGGCCGAGCAGAAGCCGCCGTTGCGGCCGGTCCCGGCCCAGGCCACCTGGCGTCCCTCCAGCAGCAGCACCTCCCGGCCGGGGTCGGCTTCCCTGGCCTGCAGCGCGGTCCACAGGCCGGTGAAGCCGCCGCCGATGACGGCCAGGTCCGCGGTGGCCCGGCCGACCAGGGCGGGCTGCGGCTGCGGCGCGTCCGGCTGGTCGAGCCAGTACGAGACCGGACGCGCAGCCGCCAGCGCGGCGGCCACCTGCGTGTCGGTCATTCCTGCCCCTCTTCAGTCCCCGGCGGCAGCCATACCCGGCGGCGGCCTGCCGCCATCAGCGAGCGCCCCGTGCGTGCGTCAGCTGGCCGCGATGGGCTCGAACAGCGCGTTCCAGGCGGCCAGCTCGGCCGCGCCCTGGAACTGGTAGTAGTCCTTCGACCTGGCCCGGTACTCCGGCGTCGGGAAGACCAGTGCCGAGTCCGCCGTGACCGACGGCGGCTTCCCGATCTCGGCGCGCATCGCGGTGAGCTCGGCAGCCGCCCAGCCGGACGGGTTCAGCAGCACGAGGCGGGCGTCAGGAACGGGGCAGACATAGTCGTTGTAGTACTCGACGACGGCCTCGATCTGCGGCTGATAGAAGTAGTCCATCAGCGCCATGGCGTCCCTGGGATTCTGCGCGTACATCGGGATGCACATGTTGTCGGTCCAGAACATCCCGCCCTCGGCAGGCATGAGCAGCTGCAGGCCCCGGTACTGCTGCTGCAGGTTGGCCTGGAAGATGTCGCCGGAGAAGGCCTGCGAGACGAGGAGCGCGCCGCTCTTGAGGTTGTCGATGTAGTTCTGGTTGTAGTAGCCGCGGACGATGCCGTCCTTCTTCTGCTGGGCCAGCAGCGTGGCCGCCTTGTGCCAGTCCGACTCAGTCGAGGTCGCCGGGTCCACGCCGATCGCCAGCAGGCCGACGCTGCCCAGCTCGATCGGATCGCTCATCATGCCGACCTTGCCGGCGTACTTCTTGTCGAACAGGATCCCCACGCTGTCGCCGGGGTCGGAGACCAGGCTGGAGTTGTAGCCGATCGCAGTCCAGCCGGACTGCCAGGCCATCGTGTAGGTATTGCCGGGATCCCAGGGCGGGTTGCGGACCAGCGAGCCCGCGTACGCCTCAAAGTTGGTCATCATCGACTGGTCAAGCGGGACCAGCCAGCCGTTGCTGATCAGCTCGCCGAGCTGCGGGTCATTGTTCGTGGTGACGATGACGTCGTAGCCGGTGTACTCCCTGCGCTCCAGTGAGGGCTTGATCGAGGCGTAGAACGGCGCGTTCTCGCTGATCGGCTCTGAGTAGTTCACCGTGATCCCGGTGAGGTCGGTGAAGTGCTCGAGCGTCGGGTGCTTGCTGTCGAGCACGTCGATGTAGTCCGGCCAGTTCGCGAAGTTCACCGTATGGTGCAGCTTCTGCCGCCGCCACCAGCGGGCGCTGCCGACCGCGTCGGACGCTGCCGCCGCCTCCGGCTGATCGCCGCCGCAGGCAGCGAGCACCGCGGAGAGGCCGGACGCGCCGAGCACGCCTGCCGCCGCCGTGGCAGCGCCGGTCAGGCCGCCCGCGCGCAGCAGCCCCCGGCGCGAGAGCCGCCGGCTCGTCAGGCCGCGCCAGAGCGCGGGGTCAGGCTGCTCGGGCTCCGTGTGTCCCATCGGCGGTGCCTCCCTACCGCGGTAAAACCCGCCCGCAGCGGGGCGAGCCTCACGATCGTCGCAGAAGAAGGCCCTGACCTGCCCGGACTTCGCGGAAATGCGGACTTACCAGGGCGCGAGGCACCCTTCTGGTCACTCCCGTTCACTCCCGTAAACTCCCGGCGCCTGCTCAGGCCTCGATGTTGCTCATCACGTGCTTGATCCGGGTGTAGTCATCGAATCCGTAGCCGGACAGGTCCTTGCCGTAACCGGAGTGCTTGAAGCCGCCGTGCGGCATCTCGGAGACAAACGGGATGTGGGTGTTGATCCAGACCGCGCCGAAGTCCAGCGCACGGGCGGCCCGCATCGCCCGGCCGTGGTCCCTGGTCCAGACGCTGGCGGCCAGCCCGTACTTGACCCCGTTGGCCCAGCGCAGCGCCTCTTCCTCGGAGCTGAACCGCTGCACGGTGATGACCGGGCCGAACACCTCGTCCTGGATCATCTCGTCGTCCTGCCGCAGCCCGGTGACGACGGTGGGAGCGAAGCAGAAGCCGCGCTCGCCGACCCGGTGGCCGCCAGCCGCCACCGTCGCGTGCTCCGGTGCCCGCGCCAGGAAGCCCTCGACGCGCGCCAGCTGCGCCGGGTTGTTGAGCGGCCCGTAGAAGGCGTCGGGCACCTCCCGCCCGGCCGTCTTGACCGCCGCCGCCTTGCCGATCAGGGCATCGGTGAGGTCCGCGCTGATGCCGGGGCCAGCCAGGACCCTGGTCGCGGCCGTGCAGTCCTGCCCCGCGTTGTAATAGCCCGCCTCGGTGACCCCGGCCGCGACGGCCTCGACATCAGCGTCATCGAACACCACGACCGGCGCCTTGCCGCCCAGCTCCAGGTGCACGCGCTTCAGTCCCCCGGCCGCCGCCCGCGCGACCTCGATGCCGGCCCGCACCGAGCCGGTGATGGACACCATCTGCGGGATCTCGTGCGAGACCAGCTCCCTGCCGGTGTCCCGGTCGCCGCAGATGACGTTCAGCACGCCGGGCGGGAGGAACTCCGCCGCGATCTCCGCCAGCAGCAGGGTCGACACCGGCGTGGTGTCCGACGGCTTCAGCACGACCGTGTTGCCCGCCGCCAGCGCGGGCGCGAACTTCCATACCGCCATCATCATCGGGTAGTTCCACGGGGCGACCTGGGCGCAGACCCCGACAGGCTCCCGGCGGATCATGGAGGTATGACCGCTCAGATACTCGCCCGCGGACCGGCCCTCCAGCATCCGGGCGGCGCCGGCGAAGAAGCGCAGCTCGTCCGCGAGCGGCGGGACCTCGTCGGAGCGGGTCAGCGCGACCGGCTTGCCGGTGTTGCGCGACTCCGCCTCGACCAGGTCATCGGTCCTGGCCTCGATGGCGGCGGCGAACTTCAGCAGCGCCAGGCTGCGCTCGGCCGGCGTGGTATCGCGCCAGGTCTCGAACGCGGCCGCGGCAGCGCGCAGGGCAGCATCGACGTCCGCCGGGCCGGACACCGGCGCGCGCAGGTACGCCTCGCCTGTGCTCGGGTCGACCACCTCGCTGGTCCGGTCCTCCTGCGTGGTCACGTACCGGCCGCCGACGAAGTTCGCCAGTACCTGCTCTGCTCCCACTGCGGTTCCTCCCCGTTCGCACTGCTTCCGCAAGCACTGCATTCCGCCCGCTGAACTGATGCTCATCCGGGTACGACCCTGACAGAGAAAGAAGGGCCACACAAGCGAATCAGTTACAAACACGGCCGTGGTCTGCGGAATCAGTTGACACAAGCCGATACCATGGCACCATGGGCGCGAAGGAGGCCTACGCATGGCGCATACGCCGGTAACCACGCTCGCAACCGCGGCCCGCAGCAGGGCAGGGGCGGGCGGGCGCGAGCCCGACGGCAAGATCGTGCTGGACGACCTGTCCAAGCAGATTATCGAGCAGCTGCAGCAGGATGGGCGGCGCTCGTACGCGGCCATCGGCAAGGCGGTCGGGCTCTCGGAGGCGGCCGTGCGGCAGCGCGTCCAGCGCCTCATCGACGTGGGCGCGATGCAGATCGTCGCGGTCACCGACCCGATGACCCTGGGCTTTCCCCGCCAGACCATGGTCGGCATCCGCTGCGGCGGCGACCTCGAGCGGGTCGCGACGCACCTGGCAGGCATGGAGGAAATCGACTATGTGGTCATTACGGCCGGCTCCTTCGACCTGCTGGTCGAGGTGGTCTGCGAGAACGATGACCAGCTTCTGGAGATCCTCAGCCGGGTGCGGTCCATCCCGAGCGTGACCATGACCGAGTCTTTCGTGTACCTGAAACTCTGCAAGCAGACCTACAGCTGGGGGACCAGATGAGCACGGCATACAGCAAGGACGACATCGCCGCGCTGCAGGAGAAGGCCAAGCGCCACCTGTGGCTCCACTTCACCCGGATGTCGTCCTACGCCTCCAGCGAGGTCCCGGTCATCGTCCGCGGCGAGGGCCAGTACGTCTTCGACCAGACCGGCAAGCGCTACCTGGACGGCCTCGCCGGGCTGTTCGTGAGCCAGATCGGGCACGGCCGGACCGAGGTCGCGGAGGCGGGCGCCCGCCAGGCCAGCGAGCTCGCCTACTTCCCGCTGTGGTCCTACGCGCACCCGCAGGCGATCGAGCTGGCCGAGCGCCTCGCCGCCATGGCGCCCGGTGACCTGAACAGGGTGTTTTTCACCAGCAGCGGCTCGGAGGCGGTCGAGTCGGCCTGGAAGCTCGCCAAGCAGTACTTCAAGTCCATCGGGCAGCCGGCCAGGTACAAGGTGCTGAGCCGGTCCATCGCCTACCACGGCACGTCGATGGGCGCCCTGGCGATCACCGGCCTGCCGGGCATCAAGGAGCCGTTCGAGCCGCTGCCGCCGGGCGGCGTGCGGGTGCCCAACACGAACTTCTACCGGGCGCCGGACTTCGTTGCCGACGACCTCACCGCCTTCGGTGTCTGGGCCGCCGACGAGATCGAGCGGGCCATCCTGCGGGAGGGCGAGGACTCCGTCGCCGCCGTGTTCCTCGAGCCCTGCCAGAACTCGGGGGGCTGCTTCCCGCCGCCGCCCGGCTACTTCCAGCGCGTCAGGGAGATCTGCGACAGGTACGGCGTGCTCCTGGTCTCCGACGAGGTGATCTGTGCCTTCGGCCGGCTCGGCCACTACTTCGGGTCGGAGCGCTATGGCTACAAGCCGGACATCATCACCTTCGCCAAGGGCGTGACCTCCGGCTACGCGCCGCTCGGCGGCATGATGGTCTCTGACGAGCTGATGCGCCCGTTCAGCGAGGGCCAGGCGACGTTCCTGCACGGCGTGACATTCGCCGGGCACCCCGTCTCGTGCGCGGTGGCGATGGCCAACCTCGACGTATTCGAGAAGGAGGACCTTCTCGGCAACGTGCGGGCCAACGAGGGTGCCTTCCGGTCGACCCTGGAGAAGCTGAACGATCTGCCGATCGTCGGCGACGTCCGGGGCGACGGCTACTTCTACGGCATCGAGCTGGTCAAGGACAAGGCCACCAGGGAGACCTTCAACGACGATGAGTCCGAGCGGCTGCTGCGCGGGTTCCTGTCGTCGGCGCTGTTCGAGGCCGGGCTCATCTGCCGGGCCGACGACCGCGGCGACCCGGTCATCCAGCTGTCCCCGCCGCTTACCTGCACGCAGGAGCACTTCACCGAGATGGAGCAGATCCTGCGCAGCGTGCTGACCGAGGCCTGGACGAAGATCTAGCCGCCGGTTCCGCGCCCGTCGCTTCCGCATCGCGCGCCACTCTGATCACGCCTGAGACGCGCGACGGGGGTTCCCGACACGAAGTTATGCAGTTGTAACCACCTTGTGGCTAACCAAACTGCCTGCCTGACGTGTCTAAGAAGGTGAGGGCCAGGCGGTGCTGCAGGGGCGATCGCCAGGCGCGCGCGGACGGGAGGACGCATGTCGGGCAGCAGTAGCAGGTGGACCGAGCTTTCCAGCCAGAACGAGAGGGTCATCCGGCTGGACGAACCGGAGGTAAGCCCGGCTCATTCCGCCAGCAGGGCTGCCCGGCCGAACTGGGCCGAGCTGGCCAGCCAGACCGAGCGGCTCGTCACCGACGGCGATCCGCAGTTCCGGCTGGCCAGCTCAAGCCGCGGCACGACCGCGATGCGCCTGGTGGCGAGCACCGCCGCGTAGCCACACGCCCTCGGCGCCGCCGGGCCGGGTACCCCCTCCGGCCCGACGCGCGCCAGGGCGTTACCGGCGCGCTGCTGCCAGCAGATCCTGCACGTGCCCGACGGCCTGCTCCAGCGGCACGCGGTCCTTGCGGCCGGTGCTCCGGCTGACGACCTCGACCACGCCGTCCGCCAGGTCCCTGCTGCCCACGCTGATGCGGAACGGGATGCCCGTCAGCTCGGCGTCCTTGAACTTCACTCCCGGCCGCTCGTCCCTGTCGTCGATCAGCACGTCCGCGCCGGCGGCCCGCAGGTCCGCGTAGATCGACTCCGCCGCCGTCCTGACGGCCTCGTCCCTGGCCGAGACCATGATCACCGTGACCTCGGCGGGCGCCACCGGCACCGGCCAGACCAGGCCGGCCTCGTCGTGATGCACCTCGGCAATAGCCGCGATCGCCCGCTCGACTCCGATGCCGTAGCTGCCCATGATCGGGACAATCGCCGCGCCGTCAGGCCCGAGCACCGAGACGCCGAGGACGGTGGTGAACTTCCGGCCGAGCTTGAAGATGTGACCGACCTCGATGGCCTGCACGAGCTCGAGCGGTGCCCCGCACCGGGGGCACGGCTCCCCGGCAGCCACCTCGCGCAGGTCGGCCCACGTGCCCACGGTGATGTCCCGGTCGACACTGACGCCGGTGAAGTGCACGTCGTCGATGTTCGCGCCGGTCGCCATGTCACGCCGGCCCTTGAGCGCCAGGTCCGCGATGACCGGCAGGTCCCTGACTCCCACGGCGCCGAGACTGCCCGGCAGCGCGCCGAGCGCCGCCTGGATCTCCTCCGGCTGCGCGGGCCTGATGTCGGTAACGCCGGCCGTGTCGATCAGCTTCTGCTCCTGCAGCTGATGGTCGCCGCGCAGCAGGACCAGGGTCAGCTCGCCGTTGATGACCTGGACGAGCGTCTTGATCTGGCGGTCGGCCGCCAGCCCGTACCCGGTGGCGAGGTCCTCGATCGTGCGGACGCCGGGCGTGTCCAGCCGGACCGGCGCATCAGGCCCCTGCGCGTCCTGCGCCGGCTCCAGGGCCGACGTCGCCTTCTCCAGGTTGGCGGCGTAGTCGCAGTTCGGGCATGTCGCGACCACGTCCTCGCCGGCCGGCGACGGGCACATGAACTCGATCGAGTCACTGCCGCCCATGGTCCCGTTGGAGGCCTCGACCGCAATGGCGGGAATGCCGAGCCGCGCGAAGATCCGCTCGTACGCGCCGCGGTGCGCGTCAAACGACTTGTCCAGGCCGGCCTCGTCGAGGTCGAAGCTGTAGGAGTCCTTCATCGTGAACTCGCGGACCCGGATCAGCCCGCTCTTCGGCCGCGGCTCGTCCCGGAACTTGGTCTGGAACTGGTACCAGAACTGGGGCAGTTCCCGGTACGAGGACATCTCCGTCGCCAGGGTGGTGAAGAACTCCTCGTGCGTCATGCCGAGCACGAGGTCGGCACCCCGGCGGTCGCGGAGGCGGAACATCTCCTCGCCCATGATCGAGAGGCGCCCGCTCTTCTCCCAGACCGAGGCCGGCTGCATCGACGGCAGCAGGAACTCCTGCCCGCCGATCGCGTTCATCTCCTCCCGGATGACCGCTATGACCTTCGCGCGGACTCGCATGGCCAGCGGCAGCAGCGAGTAGTGGCCTGCCATCAGCTGGCGGATGAACCCGGCCCGCAGCAGCAGCCGGTGGCTGGCCGCGTCGGCGTCGGCGGGGTCCTCTCGCAGGGTGGGAATGTGCAGCTGGGACCAGCGCATGGGTGAAAGCCTCTTCGTTGCGTTCGGGTGGTTGCCTGCCGGGAATCGCGGAACCGGGATGCCTCGGTGCCGGGACTAAGCGGAGGACCGTAAGTCTAGGGCCACCGACAGTCAGCGGCGATCCGGACTGCAGCGGGGCGGGCGGCCGGCACGGGCGCTGACCGGATCGCCTCGCATGGCTGCACTTTGATGACTCCCCGTCATTGCGCGACGACGTACGGTTAACTGTTCTCTTACCCCGCACAGCCCCTCGTAGGAGACCCACATCATGACCAAGCCTGACAGCGCTCTGTCCCGACTAGTCCTGCGCGCAGCCCCGCTCGCTGCGGCCGGCCTCGTGCTGAGCCTGACTGCATGCGGCGGATCGGCCGGTCATAACTCCGCCGCCAGCAGCCCGGCCAGCAGTCCGGCAAGCAGCACGCCCTCCGGGCCGATGTTAGGCGCGACCTTCACCGGGACCATTTACGTGAGCACGCCGACATCGCACGTCACCAAGGCCTTCTCCGATCACGTAGCCGACGTCCAGAACTGCGCGGCCGCGGCGGAAACCGGCTGGGGCGGCACCTTCCACGTGCCGTCTCCGCAGGCGCCGGACCCGGAGGCGGACATCGAGGTGTCCGGCTTCCACGGGCCTGGCACGTACACACCCACGATGCTGCAGCGCGACCACGCGGACTCGATCCTGCTGACCGGCAAGACCGGGACCAGCCAGTACCTCATCACCACCCCCCTTGCCAACCGCACGCCCGGCAAGGAAGTGCTGTTCCTGCAGAAAGACGGCTCGGGCCAGCTGGTCTACTCGGGCGCCCATCTCGACGGGCAGGCAAGCGACCCGACGGTGGCCGGCCTGATCTCGTGGAACTGCTCATCCTGACCTAAGACTGGCAATCGGGTCATAGGGCCTGATACCGACCGTCCGGTCCTAGCGATCGCGTTTGGCCGGTAACTGACCGGGCACGAACTGTGACATGCCGACCGACAGGTCAGCCCGGCGGGTTCTGGCTATCGCCATGGGCATCGCGGCGATATTCGACCTGACCGGCATGACTGTCTACCGGACGATGCGCCCAGTCCTTCCGCCCAGTCCGCCGCGCCCCGATGATCAGGACCCCTTCGGCTCGGCGATGAGCACGATCATGTCCGTCTACGGTGAGGCGGCCGGTCGTGCGCGTGATGAGAGCGGTGAGACGTTAGTCGCATGACTGACACCGATCGCGCGCCCGCGCCCGGGCCGGCCCGCAGGACCGAAGCGGCCAGCCCCGGCAGGCGCCAGCCCCCAGTGATCCTGCCCCCAGCTACCCAGTGCCCGGTCAGCCTGCGCCCGGTCAGCCTGTGCCCGCTCAGTCAGCGCCCGGTCAGCCAGCTGCCGGGCGGGCGGAGACCGCCGGCGCCGGCGAGATCGCCGATGCGGTCCTGGACCGCATCGGCGACAAGGTGTCCGACAAGGGCCCCGCCCCTGTCCGGATCCCGCCCCAGGCCGACATCGCCTCCGTCGACCAGGCGATTGCCCTGCGCGAGCAGGCGCCGGAGATGTACGACCTGTGGCTGACCATCGCCAAGGAGAAGGCCGCGACCGCGAACTACGTCGAGCGGGCCCCGTACGAGGTGCCCGAGCGGCTCGCCCAGTCGGGGCGGCCGCGCGCGCTCGGCGCACTGATCATCGTGCTGTCCTTCTGCGGCTACCTCGCCTGGCTCGGCGGGCCCGGCCCCTACATCGGCGGCCTGATCGCCATCCTCGACCTGGCCGTGATGTTCGGCATGTTCTTCGGGCTCCGGCCCGAGCGGCTGCCCGACCCGCAGGAGCCGGACCGGCGGCCGCCGCCGCGGCGCCGCCGCCTGTTAGCGGCCGCCGCCGCTTACTCCGCGCGCGCCGCCGTGCGATCCTGAGCGGGCCCGGCACGCACGCCGGGCCCGGCTCGCAGGCGCGGAGGTGCACAGGTGCTCGACGGACGGCTGCTGGTGGATGCGCATGTGCACGTCGCCAGGCTGGCAACGCTGTCCGCTGACTGGCGGGACTGGGTCACCACCTTCGGCAGCGGCATCCCGATCGACCGGCTGTACGACGCCGACGGCGTGCCCGTGCCCGCCGCGCTGGACGAGCACTTCGGCGCGGAGGGCGCCGACCACGTGCTGCTGTTCACCGAGTACAGCCCGAAGTCAACCGGCATCCAGCCGATCGAGGACGTGCTCCCCCTCGTGGAGCAGAACCCGGCCAGGTTCCGCCCGGTCGCCAACCTCAACCCGCACCTGCACTATCCGGTCAGGGCCGAGCTGGCGCGCCAGGTCGGGCTCGGCGCCGTGGCCTGCAAGATCCATCCGGTGCACGGCGGCTTCGACCCGGCCGACCGGATGCTCTACCCCGCCTACTCCTGGTGCGAGGAGCGCGGTCTTCCGGTCATCGTGCACTGCGGCACCTCGACGTTCTCCGGGTCTGCCAACGCCTTCGGCGAGCCGGCCCTGCTCGACCCCGTCTTCCGCGACTTTCCCGGCCTGACCGTCGTGATGGCCCACGGCGGGCGCGGCTGGTGGTACGACCAGGCGGCGTTCCTGGCCCAGATGCGGCCGAACGTCTGGCTCGAGGTGTCCGGGCTGCCGCCGGCCAGGCTGCCCGACTACTACGGCGCGGCGCTGGCCCGGCTCGCCTCCCGGATGGTGTTCGGGACGGACTGGCCAGGCGTGCCCGGCGTGCAGCGCAATGCCCGCGCGGTGGAGAAGGTGCTCGGCGAGGCCGGCTGCAGCCAGGACCAGATCGCGCTGGCGCTGGGCGGGAACGCGGCCCGTATCTTCCGGCTGACGCAATAGCCGCGTATCGCTCGAAGCAACAGATTGCCCGGCCCTAGCCACCCGGTTGCCACGGTCCTAGTGTTACGACAAAGGTCATAGCGACTGTCGGGAGAGTGTATGAAGACCAGGGCAGCTATTTCGCGCGGGACGGGCAAGGACTGGGAAGTCACCGAGCTCGAGCTCGACCCTCCGAAGGTCGGCGAGGTCCTGATCCGTTTCGTGGCCTCCGGGCTCTGCCACTCCGATGAGCACATCCGCACCGGCGACCTCACGCCGCGGTTCCCGATCGTCGGCGGGCACGAGGGCTCGGGGGTGGTCGAGGACGTCGGGCCGGGCGTGACCCGGATCAAGGCCGGCGACCACATCATCTGCTCGTTCCTCCCGGTCTGCGGGCACTGCCGGTGGTGCTCGACCGGCAAGTCCAACCTGTGCGACCTCGGTGCCACGATCCTGGACGGCTGCCTGCCCGACGGCACCTACCGCTTCCACACCGCCGAGGGAGAGGACGTCGGCGGCATGTGCATGCTCGGCACGTTCTCCGAGTACGCGACCGTATCGGAGATGTCGTGCGTGAAGATCGACGACGACGTCCCGCTGGACAAGGTCGCGCTGATCGGCTGCGGCGTCCCCACCGGGTGGGGCTCGGCCGTCCACGCCGCCGCTGTCGAGCCGGGCGACACCATCGCGATCTACGGCATCGGCGGTATCGGCATTAACTCGGTCCAGGGCGCGGCGCTCGCCGGAGCGCGCAATGTCGTGGCCATCGACCCGCTGGCCAACAAGCGCGAGGCCGCCGAGCAGCTGGGCGCGACGCACAGCTGCGCCACCGCGGGCGAGGCAGCGCTGCTGATCCACGAGCTGACCCGCGGCGTGATGGCCGACAAGGCGATCGTCACGGCCGGCGTCGTCACCACCGAGATCATCACGGACGCGTTCAACACCATCCGCAAGGGCGGAACCGTCGTCGTGACCGGTCTCGCGGACCTGACGTCGAACAACATCCAGCTGAACAGCTCCATGCTGACGCTGATGGAGAAGCGGATCCAGGGCAGCCTGTTCGGCTCCGGCGACCCGTTCCATGACATTCCGCGGATGGTCGAGCTGTACCGGTCCGGCGACCTCAAGCTCGACGAGCTGATCACCACCACCTACACCCTGGACGACATCAACCAGGGCTATCGGGACATGCTGGACGGCAAGAACATCAGGGGCCTCATCCTGCATGGCAGTGCCTGACCCAGCGCTCCGGCCCGGCAGGCGGCGGGCAGCACGCCCGTCGTCGGCCTGGGCCGCGAACGCGAGGTTCTCACCGTTGCGCTGCAGGCCGCCCGGCACGTCGTGCTCGAGGGGCCGCCAGGTACCGGGAAATCGACCCTGCTGCGCTCGATCGCGCGCGACCTCGGCCAGGCCGTCGTCTTTGCCGAGGGCAACGCCGAGCTGACCCCGGCTCGGCTGATCGGCCAGTACGACCCGGCACAGGTGATCGCGGACGGCTATCTCCCGTCCAGCTTTGCCGACGGCCCGCTGCTGCAGGCAATGCGGGCCGGCGCCCTGCTGTACCTGGAGGAGTTCAACCGGGTGCCGGAGGAGACGCTCAACGTGCTGATCACCGTCCTCACCGAGGGCGAGATCGCGGTGCCTCGGCTCGGGCTGGTCCAGGCCGATCCCGGGTTCCGGCTTATCGCCGCGATGAACCCGTTCGATGCCATCGGCACCGCGCGGGTCAGCCAGGCGATCGCCGACCGGATCTGCCGGATCGTTCTCGGCTACCAGGACGCTGCCGCCGAGCGGTCCATCGTCCGCGCGGTGACCGGTCACGACAGCGACGTGGTGCCGTTCGCCGTGGCGCTCGGCCGCGCCACCCGCGCCCACCGGGACATCCGGATGGGCGCGTCGGTACGCGGTGCGATCGACCTGGTACTGCTCATCGACGGGCTGGCCAGGCTGCGCGGCGAGGCGGCGATGTCACGGCTGACCGCACGGGACGCCGCCTACGCGGCGCTGTCCGGGCGCATCCGGATCGCCGACGGGTGCGATCGCAGCCCCGAGTCGGTGCTCGACGAGCTGCTGGACGGGCTGTGGCCGCCGGACCAGGACGAGCCGCCGCCAGCGGATGAGGACGCCGGCGACGCCCCTGCGGGCGGCCGGGGAAAAGCTGACGGCCCGCCGCCCGGCGCGGGCCTTCCCCGGCAGTCAGGATCCAGCCTGCGGCGCGAGCGAGGCGGCGGACCCGCCCGCCGCTCGGTCAGCCGGGCCGAGCTCACCAGCAGGCACGCTGGCTTCGCCGAGGTGTCCGGAGAGGCCGGGACCGTGGACGCGGACGCGCTGGCCGGGCAGCTGGCAGCCGACCCGGATGCGGCCGCGGCGCTGCTGGCCGACCTGAGCCAGGCCACCGACCCGGCGCTGCGAGCGGTCGCACGCCAGCTCGCGGCCAGGATCTTCATTCAGCTGGGCGCGGCCGGCCTGCAGCCTGCCCGCGGACCGCGCCGCATCAGGTCCGTGCTGCGCGGCGAGGGTGATGTCGACCTGGACAGAACGCTGGACCGGCTGGCCGGGACCTGGCCGCCGCCCGCCGATGACCTGGTGACCAGGTCCTGGTTGGCGCACCGGCGCCGGGTCTGCCTGCTGGTGGATGCCAGCGGCTCGATGTCCGGGCTGGCGCTCGCGATGGCCGCGGTCGCGACGGCGGGCGTGCTGCTCGCCGCCGACGGCCGCCTGGACACCGGCGCCGTGGCGTTCTCCGGCACCGTGACCGTGCTGCAGCCGCCGGGAGCGCGGCAGCCGCCGGAGGACATCGTCGGGCGCCTGCTCAGCCTGCGCGGGCACGGCATGACCGACATCAGCGCCGCGCTGCGGTCGGCCGCGGCTCTGCTCGCCGGCGGCGGATCCGGTCCCGCCGAGCGCTGCGTCATCCTGCTGTCGGACTGCCTCAGCACGGCGGGCGGTGATCCGGCGGCAGCGCTGGCCGGCATCGACCGGCTCGACGTGCTCTGCCCGCTGCCGGACGGGCACGACCCCGATCCGGCGTCGATCGCAGCCGCGGAGCGGCTGGCCCGGCTCGGCGGCGGTATCAGCCAGCCAGTACGGTCGGTCGCCGGGATCCCGGCCGCGCTCACCCGCTTGCTGTCCGGCCGCTGAGCTCGCCGCTGGCAGCGGCACTGTCCCCCGGCAGGCCGCGGCTGGTCAGGCGATGCCGTCCAGGTGCGCCGTGTCGTTGAAGCCGCGCACGATCCACCGGTCAGCAGTAAGGACCAGGCGTGAGATCGAGGTGTTCTCCGCGCCCAGGAAGGCGAACGGGCGCGACCCGCTCGCCGTCGCCATCGCCTCGCCGATCACTCCGCCGTGCGTGAACGCTGCCACGCGCTGGCCCGGATGCGCGGCTGCGATTCTCCTGATCGCCGCCCTGACCCGCGCGGTCAGCGCCGCGGACGGCTCGGCGCCGGGGATGACGTCCCAGCGCTCCTCGGCCGCCATCCGCAGGCTCACCGGGTGTCCCTCGGCCACCATCTTGCGGAAGATGCCGCCCTCCCACTCCCCCAGGAACACCTCGCGCAGGTCAGCCTCCACGCGCGGCTGCAGCCCGGTCAGCGCGGCGAGCGGTGCCGCGGTCTCCGCGGTGCGGCGCAGGTTCGTCACGTAGATCGCGTCGACGCCGGCTACCGCGAGCCGCGCGCTGACCAGCTCGGCCTGGTCCGCACCGTCGGCCGACAGCGGCGGGTCGCCGTGTCCTTCCACCAGCGGGAACATCATGCCGTCCCGGTAGGCCTCGGACGCGCCGTGCCGCACGAGCAGCAGGTCAGTCGCGCCGGGAGGCACCTCGTAGCGGCGCTGGCGGAAGGCGGTCGGTTCCTCGCTGCCTGCTGCGTCTGTCACAGGAGAAACGTACCGACTGCCCGGATAAGGCGGCCAGGCACCCGCAGCCGAGGCGGTCAGCGCGACTGCGGCAGCCGGAACGAGCCCTTGCGGCCGCGGCCTGCCGACGGCGGCGGTACCACCGGGCCGATGTCACCGTCGGGAGCCTCGTCCAGGTCAACGATCACGGGCGCATGATCACTGGGGCCGGTGCCCTTGCGTGCCTGCCGGTCGATCCAGGCGGCCTTCACCCGGCCGGCCACGGCGGCGGTCGCCAGGACGAGGTCGATCCGCATGCCGAGGTCCTGATGGAACATCCCGGCCCGGTAGTCCCAGTAGCTGAAGACGCGCTCGCCCGGCCAGCGGTCGCGGACTACATCCGTGAGTCCGGCCGACTCCAGACTCTGCAGCGCGGCGCGTTCCGGTCCGGTCACATGGGTTTGCCCGACGTAGGCGGCAGGGTCGAAGACGTCCTCGTCGGCCGGGGCGATGTTCATGTCGCCGGCCACGATGGCGGCGTCCGGCCCCGATCGCACGGCCTGCTCCAGCGCCGCCAGCCAGGCGAGCTTGTAGTGGTAGTGATCAGAGTCCGGCTCCCGCCCGTTCGGCACGTACACCGAGTGCACCCGGATCCCGCCGCAGGTCGCGGCAACAGCACGCGCCTCGGGATCGGGGAAGCCGGGAGCGCCGGCCAGGCCGCGCTCGACCTCGGCCAGCCCCACCCTGGACAGGATGGCCACGCCGTTCCAGCGCGGCTCGCCGTAGACCGCGGCCTGATAGCCGCGGCCGTCGAGCTCGGCGCCGAGCAGCTCAGTGAACGCCTCGTCGGCGAGCTTGGTCTCCTGCAGGCAGACGACATCCGGCTGGCGCTCGTCCAGCCAGGGAAGCAGCCGGGGCAGCCGCTGCTTCACCGAGTTCACGTTCCAGGTAGCGAAGCGCACCGCGCCTACATTAGCCGCCTCGCCGGCTCGCGGCAGCCCGGCCGTCAGCTGTCGCCGCGAGCGCTGGCCGGGGCCGGTGCCGCCGCGGTGACGCGATCGGCGATGACGCGCAGTCCGGCCGCGAGTTCCTCGGCCGTCGGCGCCCTGGCCGGGTCGAGGAAATATTTCGCGATCAGGCCGATGAACAGGGCATGCATCACAGGACCGGCCGCGCGGGACGCCTCCGGCTCAGTCTCGGGATCGATGCCGAGGAACATGCCGGCTATCCCCTGCCCCGCGAGATCCTGGACGCCGGCCAGGAAGGTGCGCAGCTCGGCATTGTGCTCGGCGAGGCCCAGCAGCTCGAGCTGGGCGGTCCACAGCCCGCGGCCGGAACCGCCGAAGGACGCGAGCGTCTCCCTGCTGGCCGCCTCGAAGCGCTGCAGCGGAGTCGGGTCGGCGGCCTCGGCGGCATCCAGGACGCGCTGCAGCTCGTCGGACCAGTCGCCGACCGAGTCGTAGACGGCCTGGTTCATCAGGGCGTCCTTCGAGCCGAAGTGGTAGCCGATGGCGGCCAGGCTGACTCCGGAGGCGGCCGCGATGTCCCGTGCGGTGGTCGCCGCGTAGCCCTTATCTAGCAGGCAGCGCTTCGCCCCGGCGATCAGGTCCTCGCGGTTTCCCATGGCGGCAGCATACCTCCGTGCCTGGAACAAGCGTCTAGTACAAATGTATTGCACAATTGTATTAGACGTTTGTACAGTCGGATCGAAGGGCGGCCGGGCAGCCGGCCAGCCAGCCAGATCGGAGGCACGTGATGACCAGAACGCAATCAGCCGCAGCACCCCCCGGCGCGCTTCCGGCGAGGGCAGGAGCGCGGGAATGGACCGGGCTCGGTGTTCTGCTGCTGCCGCTGCTGCTGGTGTCCATGGACGTCTCGGTGCTGTACTTCGCGGTTCCGTTCATCAGCCGCGACCTGCAGCCGAGCAGTGTCCAGCAGCTGTGGATCTTTGACGTCTACGGTTTCGTGCTGGCCGGGCTGCTCATCACGATGGGCTCGCTCGGCGACCGCATCGGCCGGCGGCGGCTGCTCCTGATCGGCGCCCTCGCCTTCAGCCTCGCCTCACTCGGGGCGGCCTACTCGCACACGGCGAGCGAGCTGATCGCGGCCAGGGCCCTTCAGGGCGTTGCCGGGGCCACCCTGATGCCGTCGACGCTCGCGCTGATCCGCAACATGTTCCGGGACCAGCAGCAGCGCCGTACCGCCATCGCGATCTGGACGAGCGGCACCATGAGCGGGATCGCGCTCGGGCCCGTGCTCAGCGGGTTCCTGCTTGACCACTTCTGGTGGGGCTCGGTGTTCCTGATCAACATCCCGTTCATGATCATGCTGCTGGCCCTGGCGCCCGCCCTGGTGCCCGAGTTCCGTGCCCCGCAGCCGGGCCGGTACGACCTGCTGAGCTCCGTCCTGTCGCTCTGCGCGGTGCTGCCGGTCATCTACGGGATCCAGGAGATCGCCGCGAACGGCGTCAGCGCGGCCCGGGCCGGCGCGATCGCGGCCGGCGTGGCCACCGGCGCGGTGTTCGTGCTGCGCCAGGCCCGCAGCCGCGCGCCGATGATCGAGCTCAGCCTGTTCCGCAGCCGAGGCTTCACCGGGGCGGTGGCGCTGAGCCTGGTCGCCATGTTCGCCATCGTCGGCTTCGCCATCTTCGCCACCCAGTACCTGCAGTCGGTGCGCGGGATGAGCCCGCTCACCGCCGCCCTGTGGTCACTGGTGCCGATGAGCGGGACAATGACCGCTGTCCCGCTGAGCCAGCTGCTTGTGAACCGCGTCGACCGCGCCTACATCGCGGCCGGCGGCCTGCTCACCGCCGCGGCCGGCTACCTGATCCTGAGCCGGGCAGCGGCGCACTCGCCGCTCTGGATTGTGCTGCTCGGCGCGAGCCTGTACGCCGGGGGCGTCGTCGGGGCGATGACCGTGGGGAACGAGCTGATCATGGGCGCCGTTCCGCCCGAGCGCGCGGGCGCCGCGGCGGCAGTGGTCGAGACCGCCTCGGAGTTCGGCGGCGCGCTCGGGATGGCCGTCCTCGGCAGCATCGGCGTCGCGGTCTACCGGTCCGATCTCGGCCGCAGTGCCCCGGCCGGGCTGCCGCACGCCGCCCTGGCCGCAGCCCGCGATACCCTGGGCGGCGCGCTGAGCGTCGCCGGGCAGCTACCCGCTCAGCTCGGCGGCGAGCTGACGGCGGCCGCGCGCACCGCGTTCACGCACGGGCTGGACGCCGCCGCGATCGGAGCCGGGATTGCCATGGTGGCCGCGGCTCTGCTGAGCGCGCGGTTCTTCCGCGGCATCGAAGTTCAGCCAGACGCCCCCGAGCCGGCCGGGCCGGATGCCGCCGCGAAGGCGAAGGCCAGCAGGGAGTTCGCCGTGTAGTCATCGGCCGGCTCAACCGAGGGCCAGGAGACGACGTTGTCCTCGTACTTGGCGGTCCTGGTGTTGAACGGGCTGTAGCTGCCCGCCCTGCACGCGCGCATGCCGCTGACGGTGCCGAGCCCCGCGAAGTTCGCCGGGCTGCTCGGCCCGTCAGTCACGGCGCCAAGCTGGATCGCGCCGGTACCCGTCAGGGAGCCGGCCAGGTTGGCGATCTCGCTCTGCATGCAGTGCGGGAACGTCGTCCCGGCCCCGACCACGAAGGTCGTGCCCCAGCCGTTCGCGCCGAGGGCGAAGTTCAGCTGCTGCTGCGCGAACACGGCGAACTGACCCCCGCCGCCGTAACGCTGGTACAGCGCGTTGGTGATATACAGCCCGAAGGCGTGCGGCGTGGCGTCGCTGTTGCCCAGCTGAGTACCGAGGCCGAACGGGTCGCCCTTCGCCCAGCTCTCCCCCAGTCTCAGCTGGGCGGCCAGGTCGGCCAGCAGCGCCTGCCGGGAGACGAGGCCGCCGGACGTGCTGCGGCCGGCCACCACGCCGGGCGGGGCCTGCCGCAGGGCGCGCAGCAGGTCGCCCTCGCCGAGCGCCCCGTTGTCGTACAGGTTCAGGGTGTCGCCGCCGGCCGGATGCCCCTGCGCGATGTAGGCCCGCGCCCAGGCGCTGGCCGTCAGCAGGTCGGCGCGCAGCCGGGCCGGGGGCGCGTGCAGCGCCTCGTCCGCCAGCGCGATCTCGGCGGCGCCCCACAGCATGTCGCTCTTCCACTCGGTGCCGGGGTAGTAGTCGTCGGGGTAGGTCGTCAGGATCTGGCCCACGTTCTTAGTCCTGGCCATCGCGTAGATGCCGCGGGCAAGTGCCAGCAGCCGCTCGGCCCGCGGCCGGCTCTCCCGGACCGCTAGCTGGGCGGCCAGGCCGAAGTCGGCGGCGAACCGGCCCGCGAAATCCGGGCTGATCTGGTGGCCGGGCGGCGCCGCCTCGAATACCGGCCGGTACTTCACGTAGTACGCGCTCGGACCCGGGTTCCCGCCCTTCGCCACGTCCATGCGGTCCTCGGCCTGCGGCAGGAACCAGAAGTTGTAGTCGCCCTGGATCGTGTTGCTCGCGTTCCCGTTGCCGATCCCGACCTGGATGTAAAGCACCTTCTTCGCCGGGTTCCACAGCTTCTCCAGCCAGCTCAGGCCAAAGCTGGCCTCCGGGCCGAGTGTCGGGTAGCGACCGGGGAAGTCCCGCTGCGCGATCTCGAGCAGTGCGTCCGCGTAACTCGCGGTGTAAGCAAATTTCTCGTAGCCGCCGCCCGCGTCGAACCAGCCGCCGGACACGTTGACCGGTCCGGCGATCTTGTGCAGCTTCCCGGTGAGGTTGTCGTCACTGTCATAGGCGGGTGCTGCGTACACCGACGCGCGCGCATCGGTCAGGTTGGCCAGGCGGTTCAGCACCGCGGGCTCGACGTCGGCGCCATCGCGCTCGGAGGTGAAGTAGCGGACCGCGTTGCGCACCAGGCGCCCGTACTGGGCGGCGCTGCCGCCGACGCTGAACCACGGCGACACCGCCGGCTGACCGCCGCTGCTGATGACGATCCGGTAGTCGCCAGGCCGGCGCAGCGCGGTGAACGTCAGCCGGTACACCGCGTGATAGCGCTTGTTCCAGTAGCCGGCATCGGTAGCTGACCGGCCGCGGAACACCACGCCCTCGCGGCCGGTGACGGTGAACGAGACGCTGCCCACCCGGGCCGGGAGCATGGCGTAGGCCACCTTGGCCCCGCCGGCCGGATAGCCGACCTGGTTGACCCGCACCTGCGCGGGCGCGATCGCCGCGGCGGCCCGAGCGCTTCCTGCCGCCGCCAGCAGCGGCGTCACGGCCAGCGCCAGCGCGCCGGCGATCGGCAGAGTCCGAGCGCGCACGATCCCGCCTCCTCGTGACGAGGTCCGCTAATTCGTTAGGAAACCTACTAAACGAAGCCAGGGGGCACAAGACCCGCGCCAGGGGCGGCACGCGGAAGGACACGGCACCGCTTCGCCTCAGGATCACCAGGACGGGAACGAGGCCTTCCCCCGCCCGGCCCGCCTCAGCCGCGCGGGTGCCGGGGACAGGTCGAGCCGTCCGCCGGGCTCAGCCCCGCAGATCCAGCGAGCCGAGCCGTCCGCCCAGCTCAGTCCCGCAGATCCAGCGAGACTCCGGGCCGTCCGCCGGGCTCAGCCCCGCAGATCCAGCGAGCCCGAGCCGTCCGCCCAGCTCAGTCCCGCAGATCCAGCGAGACTCCGAGCCGTCGCGCCAGCTCATGTCCGCGGCGCAGCTCGTCCTGGCTGAACGGCCGGGTGTCGCGAGTGAACCGCAGCGCGCCGAGCGCGCCGCCCGCTCGGACCCGTCCATGCGCCTGCGGCCGTCCGTCCGCCTGCGGAGGGGCTGCCCGTGCCGGCCCTGCCGCGGCCGGCGGCAGATCCTGCACGAGGCGAAGCCGGGCGCCGTTGCGCCAGGTCAGCTCCGCGGCCTGATGGTCCCCGGCCGGTGCCCGGCTGGCTATCTCGCCGTCCAGAACGTCGCGGAACAGCCGGGTCGCCCCGTCCAGGTCACTGACGTGATGCTCGATCAGCGCGAACGCGCAGGCAGGCCCCGGCGCCGGCAGCTCTGCCGGGGCAGCCAGCAGCGGTGGCTTGCCGGACTGCTGCGCTACCTGGATGACAATGCCGTACGCGTCCCTGGGATGCAGGAACGCCTCCTTCCAGTTCGGGCTGTCCAGGCGCACGCCGACCGGCTCGATGCCGGCGGCCCGGACTCGCCCGAGTGTGACCGCGATGTCAGGAACGATGAAGTTGAGGTGATGCGGCCCCGGCCCGCGGTCGGACAGGAACCGCTCAAGGAAGGCCGAGCCCGGGTCCTGCATCGGCGTGATCAGCTCGATCTTCGGGCCGCCCGGAAAGAGGAGCTGGCCCCAGCGGAATCCGCCCTCGCCGCCGTAGGCCCACTCGCCGCCCAGCACGCCGCCGAACAGCTGCAGGCCGTCAGCGAGCGCGCGGGTCCCGATGGCCACGTGATCGAGGACCGCCGTCGTCACGCGCATCCGTTATGTCGCACGGCGATGATCGTAGCCGCGCCCGGAGGCGGAGCCGCGCGCAGGTCGCGGGTCCCGGCCCGGCTGGCTGTCCGGCGGCCAGGCCGGGACCCGCTCCCGCTCTCCCGTTAGTCCACGAAGTCCTCGAGCGGCCTGATCCCGGCGCTACCGCGCCGCAGCCGCCAGTACAGTGCGGCCACGTACCACAGCACCGCGACCCCGGCGCCGTACGCCACCACCTTGTCGGCAGCGTGGAACGGACCCGGCACCGAAAGCACGAAGATGATCAGCGCGCTGTACAGCAGCACGAAGATGATCACCGGCCAGGCCCAGCGGCCCAGGCTGAAGGCGCCCGGAATCGAGTCCAGCGTCCGCCGCCTGTAGGCGTAGCCCGCCGTGATGAGGAAGTAGATGATGTACGGGATGATCGCTGTCGCGCCCACCAGCGTGGCGAACGCGCTGGCCTGCAGGTAGCCGTACCAGGTGATCGCGATGTCGACGACCGCGAAGACCAGCAGCGCGATGATCGGAGTCTGCGTGCTGGTGTTCACCTTCCGCAGGTACTTGCTGAACGGCAGCATGTTGTCGCGCGCCATCGAGAAGGCCAGCCGGGCCTGGGCGCCGGCCCCGACCACCAGGATCGCGAACATCGAGAAGATGACGAACGCGATGAAGACCTTCACCAGCCAGCCCGGCAGCCAGTAGTCGGCGATGGCCAGCAGCGGAAGCGGAGCGGACTCGACGGTCTTGAGGTTCGGGATCGCGATGGTGAAGCCGATCAGCGCGATCATGCCGAGGACGGCGGACCCGGCAACGGCCCAGATAACCCCGCGCGGCACGCTCCGGCGCGGGTCGACGGCATCCTCGGACATGTCCGCGGCCAGCTCGAAGCCGACGAGCGTGAACGCGCCGATGAGGCCGGCCAGCGCGAACGCGTAGATGGTCGGGTTGTGCAGGACCGAGGTCGTGTTGGTGAGAATGCTCGCGCCATAAGGCGCGGGCTTGGTCTTCAGGCCCCACAGGATGAGCAGCAGCACGCCGAAGACCACGGTTCCGATGATCTCGGTGAACACCGCGATGTTGTTGACCCGCGCGGCGACCTGAATGCTGATGATGTTGATGATCACCGGCAGCACCATGAGGATGAGGGCCACCGCCAGCACTAGCCGCGCGCTCGGGCTGTTCACGCCGAACTCGCTCAGCAGCAGCGGCGACGCAACGCCGAGCATGATGGCACCGCCGCCCACCGCCATGTAGAGCAGCCCCGCGAACCCGACGAACCAGCCGTACGTCGGGTTCACCAGCCGGGCGCTCCACTGATAGGCGTACCCGGCCAGCGGGATCCGCGTGCCGAGCTCGGCGACCACCAGCGCGATCATCAGGTTGCCGACGCCGACGATCGGCCAGGTCCAGATCGACGCGGGTCCCCAGTAGCTGAGGCCGAAGCCGTAATTAAGGAAGATCCCGGTGGTGATGGAGATGATGGAAAACGCGATGGCGAACATCGAGAAGAAGCGCAGCGACCGGCGCAGCTCGGGCTTGTAACCCGCTCTGGCCAGGATCTCCTCCTCGCCGTTACCGGACGTCACGGCTGTTCCCGCTGCCGTGACTGATTCCTCAGCGCTCATGTGCGGACCCCTCCTTCGTTGCTTATCTGGACGCCTGCCGCTCCTCGACAGCCGCAAAGCCTTCCTGCGTCGCGGCCAGGGCCGCGGCGAGGTCCGCCTCGGTCATGGCCGCCGAGACAAACCAGTTATGCCGCGGGTGCACGTAGGCACCAGCCCGGACCGCCGCGGCCGCGAATACCGAGCCGAGCTCGTGGTCGCGGTCGCCGGGGAAGCTGAGATACGGCATGACCGGCGGCCCGGTGTAGCTGATCTCGATGCCGCGATCGGCGGCCTGCCGGAGTATCCCGGTCCGCAGCGCCGTCCCGGCCCGGTCCATCACCTCGATCGCTCCCTCTTCCCGCAGCGCGCCGATGGTGGCGATCGACGCGGCCATCGCGGTCGCGGAGAACCAGAACGATCCGGTGACGAAGATGCTGGCCGCGGCGTCCGCCCAGGCGCCCGAGCCGAGCACCGCCGCCAGCGCGTGGCCGTTGGCGATGGCCTTGCTCCACGCGGACAGGTCGGGCAGGACGCCGATCGGCTCCCAGCTTGAGCCGAGGTGCATGCGGAAGCCGCACCTGACGTCGTCCAGGATCAGCGCGGCGCCGGCCTCCGTGCACAGCTCGCGCAGGCCACGGGCGAAGTCGGGGTCGACGAGTTCCTGGTCGAAGCCCGCATCGTGCCTGAACGGACTGACCACGATCGCCGCCAGGTCGTCGCCGGCCTCAGCGGCCGCTGCCCGTACCGAGGCGAGGTCGTTGAAGGTGTAGTGGCCGAGGTTGGCCCGGTCGGCTGCGGTGACGCCGGCCAGCCGCGGCGTGCACCAGGGCGCGGCTCCGTGATAGGCACCGGTCGCCACCAGGATGCGCGACCGGCCTGTCCTGGCCCGGGCGATCGTGCAGCAGATGGTCGTGGCGTCCGTGCCGTTCTTGGCGAACATGGCCCAGTCCGCGTGCTGCACGGTAGCGACCAGCAGCTCCGCCAGGTCGACCATCACCGCGCCCGGGCCGTTCTGGCAGTCGCCCAGGGCTGCCTGCTCGGCAGCGGCGGCTTCCACGGCGGGGTGGCGGTGGCCGAGCACGACCGGGCCGTAACTGCACAGCAGGTCGACGTACTCGTTGCCGTCGACGTCCCAGACCCTGGCACCCCTGCCCTCGCGCATGAACTGCGGGTACTCAGGCGGCAGCGGTCCGGCGGACTGATGCCCGTACATGCCGCCCGGGATGACCGCCCGGGCGCGCCGCCGCAGCTGCTGGTCCGCGCTGCGCGGCCGGGTGTCCGTGCTGGTTCCGTGGATGAGCTGATCAGTCATCTCACTCGTTCCCTTTCGCCTATCGCTGCCGTGATCCGGGCCGCCGCCTCGGTGCTCGCGGCGCTCAGGAAGTCCAGGACCTGGGCGAGGCTCTCCAGCCCCGCGTCGGAGCCGAGGCCGGTCGCCGCCAGCGCCCCGCAGGCCACTCCGAGCCACGCCGCGTCAGCCGGCGCGCAGCCGAGCAGCAGGCCGGTGAGCATGCCCGCGCTGAACGCGTCGCCGCAGCCGGTGGTGTCGACCACGTCGACGGCGATCGCCGGGAGACGTGTCAGGCCGTCTGCCGCGGTGACCAGGCAGCCGTCGGCGCCAAGGGTCACCGCCACGCCGCCGGTCCCGAGGGCCAGCACGTCGGCGATGGCCGGCTCGAGGTCCGCGCGCCCGGTCAGTGCCAGCAGCTGATCGCTGTTCGGGCAGAACCAGTCGGTGCCGGCCAGCGCGCCAGCGATCCTGCTGAAGTCCCGCTCGCTGCCGGGGTGCAGCACGTCGGTCAGGACCAGCGCGCCGCCCGCACGGGCCGCGGTAACGATGGCCGCGAGATCGCTGCCGGACAGGCCGGTCAGCGCGTCCGGGCCGCCGAGTACCAGCGCGTCGGCATCAGCGAGTGCGGCAAGGTCCAGGTCGGCGAGCTGCAGCAGCCGGGTGGCACCCGGCACGTGCAGCGCCGGACGCTCGCCGTTGGGCCGGATGGGCAGAATGGTCGCCGAGGTCTGGGCGGCCGGCGTGCGGACCAGCCCGGCCGTCATGACACCGTGCGATGCCAGCGCGGCCAGCAGGATGTCGGCGAGCAGGTCGTCGCCGATCGCGCCGAACGTGCTGACCCGCGCGCCCAGCTTCGCGAGGTCCACGGCCGTGCCGGCCGCCGTGCCCGCTGCCGTCGCCCGGATCTCGGTCAGCCGGGCGCTGCCCTGTCCCGCCGGGATCGTCTCGACCGGGCGCCCGAGCACGTCGACGATGTGCGGCCCGATGACCGCCACACTTCTGCCTGACCCGGGTTGCCGGCCGTCTGCTCCGGGCGCGCGGTCCGCAGTCACCGCTGCCGTCGTTGCCCGTAGTGGCGCCGCCGTGACTCGGCCGCGACCTCATCCAGCTCAGCCTGCGACAGGATCCGCGGCGTACCGTGCGCGCAGGCGAGCCGGTACACCCGCGCCAGCCACTCCAGCAGGAGCGCGCGGTCGTAGGCCTCGCGCAGCGTCCGGCCGTAGCAGATGGCGCCGTGGTTCTGCAGGATCGCGGCGCGGCGGCCGTCCAGTGCCGCCACTGCCGCCTGCGCGAGGCCAGCCGAGCCAAAGCGCGTGTACGACGCGACGCGGACCGGCCCGCCGAGGCCGGTGATCGCATAGTGCACGGCCGGCAGCTCGTCCCGGACCGCGGACAGCGCGATCACCTCGGCGGAGTGGGTGTGCACCACCGCCCCGGCGTTCGTCGCCGCGTAGATGGCGAGGTGCATCGGCAGCTCGCTGGACGGCATCTCCGGGGAGTCGATCTCGGTGCCGTCGGGTGTCACGACGCAGATGTCGGCGGGCATCAGCTTGGTGTAGCTCACGCCCGACGGCGTGATCGCGATGTCGTCGCCGGCCCGCATGCTGAGGTTGCCCGCCGCGCCGACGGCCAGCCCGTCCGCGACCAGCCGGCCACAGTAGCCCGCGAGCTCCTCCCGGGCGGTTTGCAGATCCGCGTTGGCATACATTAGAACGGATGTTAGACGGACGTCCGACAAAAAAACAGAGACAAGCGGGCGCTGGCTGGCGACCTTGACGGGAAGTGCGATGCCCAAGATCGTTGACTGGGATGAGCGGCGGGACGAGATCCTGTCCGCGACCTGGCGGGTGATCGCCCGCGATGGCATCACCGGTGCCACGATCCGCGCCATCGCGAAAGAGGCGAACTGCTCGCGCGGCATCCTCGGTCACTACTTCGATGGCAAGGCGGACATCCTCGGGTCAGCGCTGGTTCACTCGCATCGCCGGGTCGGCGCCCGGATGACGGCAGCGTCCGCCGGGCTGTCCGGCCTCGCGGCACTGCGGGCCGTCATGCTGGAGGCTCTGCCGCTGGACGACCGCCGTGACCTCGAGGCGCAGATCGAGATCAGCTTCTGGGGCCGTGCGCTCGGCAACGCCGACCTGCGCGACCTGCAGCACACCGAGTTCGACCGGCTCTGCGACCGGCTGCGCGGCCATCTGGCCGAGGCGGCCGAGCGCGGCGAGCTGGCCGCGGGCTACGACCTCGGCCTGGCGACTCATCAGCTGGTCGTGCTCATCGACGGGCTGTCGGCTGAGCGCGTGCTGTTCCAGGACCGGGTCACCGGCAGCCGCCAGGTGCAGATGCTCGACCTGCTGCTGCAGAGCTTCCGCGGCCGGGTGGCGCCGTCAGCCACGGCCGGGACGACAGTGGCCACCCGGTAGCGGCAGCCCCGGGCGGCGGGGCGGAGCGGGCCGCAGCGGCCCTGGCAGTTAACGTGTGCCTTGTGGCCAGTCACGCAGAGCGCTCGATGTCGTTCGGGGCCGTGGCCGGCGACTACGACCGGCTCCGGCCCGGTCCGCCGCCGGAGGCGATCGACTGGCTGCTGCCTGCCCATCCCGACGTCGTCGTGGACCTCGCTGCGGGCACCGGCCTGCTCACCCGCGCGCTGGCCGGCAAGGCCCGCCAGATCATCGCCATCGAGCCGGACGCGCGGATGCGGTCCGTTCTGGAGCGTCACACCCATGGCGTCCGCGTGCTGGCCGGGCGCGGCGAGGCCATTCCGCTGCCGGACGCCAGCGCGGACGCCGTGCTCGTCTCCTCGGCCTGGCACTGGTTCAACTCGGACCTGGCGACTGCCGAGGTCGCCAGGATCCTCAGGGACGGCGGCCGGCTCGGCGTGATCTGGACGGGCCGCTCACGCGGGATCGAGTGGCTGCGCGCCGACGACTGGTTCGCCGAGGTACGCGCCGAGGAAGAGGCGGCGGCGCGGCGGCAGGCCGTTGCCGGGACGGCACCTGCCGGGCAGCCTCTGCCTGAGGGTGCCGATCCGGTGAGTGCGGACGAGGCAGCCACCGGGCCGCGGCATCCGGAGAGCGCGGACAGCCAGATTCAGCTGCCGGACCAGGCCCTGTTCCGCAGTATCGAAACGCATGCGTTCCGGTTCAGCCGGTACATGACGGTGCCCGACATCATCGACATGCTCGCCACCTACAGCGGCGTGATCACGGCGAGCCCGGAAGCGCGGGCCGCCGGCCGCGCGCGGGCCGCCGCCGCGCTTGCCGCGCAGTTCCCCGGCGCCGCCGAGCTCGAGGTCCCGATGCGCTCCCGGTGCTGGCGGGCCAACCGGGTGAGCCGGCCGGTCAGCTGACGCTGCTCAGTTCTGCAGCGGCAGCATCTCGCGCGCGAACTCGGCGATGAATTCCTCGATCCCGGTGCCGTCGCCGGGCGGGATGGCAGGCCTGACGACGAACTTGCTGAGCCCGGCCCCGATGTAGGCCCCGATCATCTCCCGCGCGTCCGCCCACGTCCTGGGGGCGAGCGCCCGAGGGTCGACGCCCGGCCGCCGCCGCTCGATGGCGCGGGCGAAGTCCGGGGTAATCTCGCCGACCGCCAGGCTGATGCCGAAGTGATCAGGCTCAATCTCGCGGCCAGCCGCCGCGGCCGCCGCCTGAATCTGCTCCCGTCCTGCTGCCGCCTCTGCAGGCGTCAGGAAGCTGGCCAGCCAGCCGTCGGCGAACCTGCCTGCGCGCCGCAGCCCCTCGGGTGCGCTGCCGCCGAGCCAGATGTCCAGCGGCTTAGGCGGCCGCGGCCCGATGCTGGCGTCCTGCACGGTGAAGAACTGACCGGAGAAAGTCACGCTGTCCTGCGACAGGAGCAGCCTCAGCAGTTCCAGCGACTCGTCGAAGACGGCCGCGCGGCTGCCCTGGACCGGGAAGGCAGCGGCCTCATTCCGCCGCGCCGGGCGCAGCCCGAAGACAGGCAGCACCCGCCGGGGCGCGAGGGCCGCGAGCGAGGCGAGCTCCTTGGCCACGAGCACCGGATGCCGGCCCGGCAGCACCGCGACTCCGGTGCCGACCTTGAGGCTGCTGGTCTTCGCCAGCGCGTAGGTCATGCCGATCAGCGGCTCGACCAGGTCGCCGTAGACGACCTCGCTGAGCCATAGCGAGTCGACACCCGCCGCCTCGAGCGGGCCGACTGCGGCCGCGAGCCCGTCGGGTGTCGCGTAGGGGCCGAGGCTGATGCCAATCCGTACCTTCATGACATCCATGCGGCGTACCTCCGGGACGGCCTGGGAGCACATTTCACTGATCTGGTGCTGGCAAACCCGGCATTACGGGCCGCAATCTGCATCACATCCGTGAAAAGGCGCTCAGCCCCCCCTCAATTCCCGGCTACAGCCGCGCCAGCGCCTCCCGAAGCGGATCCAGGCCGAGCGCGCCGAGCGCGAGCGCCTGGCTGTGGAACTGCCGGAGGCTGAAGTCCGCGCCCTTGCGCTGCCGTGCCTCTTCCCTCGCCTGCAGCCAGATGCGCTCGCCGAGCTTGTATGACGGCGCCTGACCGGGCCAGCCCAGGTAGCGGTTCAGCTCGAACCGCAGCATCTCGTCGTCCATGTGCACGCGTGACCGCAGGAACTCCCAGGCCAGATCGGCAGTCCAGATCTCGCCCTCGCGCCAGCCGGTCCCGGCCGGCACCGGCAGCTCCAGGTGCACGCCCAGATCCACGACCACGCGGGCGGCCCGCAGCAGCTGAGCGTCCAGCATGCCGAGAAGCGCGCCCGGGTCCGACAGATAGCCGAGCTCCTCCATCAGGCGCTCGGCGTACAGGGCCCAGCCCTCCCCGTGGCCGGACACCCAGCACAGCAGGCGCTGCCAGCGGTTCAGCGATTCGCTCTCGAACACCGCCTGGCTCACCTGCAGGTGATGCCCTGGCGCGCCCTCGTGGTAGATCGTGGTGATCTCTTTCCAGGTACTGAACTCCTCGACGCCGCCGGGCACGGTCCACCACATCCGGCCGGGGCGGGACCAGTCCTCGCTCGGCCCGGTGTAGTAGATGCCGCCGTCGGCCGTCGGCGCGATCATGGCCTCGATGCGCCTGGCCGGCGCGGGGATGTCGAAGTGCGTGCCGTCCAGGCTGGCGATCGTCTCGTCGGCAAAGTCCTGCATCCAGGATCTGAGGTTGTCACTCCCGCGGATCTGCCGCGCCGGGTCGGCGTCGAGGTGCTTCACCGCGTCCGCGACCGTTCCGCCCGGCACGATCGTCGCGGCGACCCTGGCCATCTCCGCCTCGAGCCTCAGCACCTCGCCCCAGCCCCAGGCATACGCCTCGTCCAGGTCGATGGTCGCGCCGAGGAAGCTGCGGGACGCCAGCGCGTACCGCTCCCGGCCGACCGCGTCGCGCTCGGTGGCCAGCGGCAGCAGCGCGGTCTCCAGGACGGTGCCGAGCGCTGCGGTGGCCTCGTTCGCCGCGTCGGCCGCGGCGCTGAGGTCGGCGAGCATCGCGCCGGTGGCGCCGGTGCGCCCGACCAGGCCGCGGTAAAAGCTGCTGCCAGGCGCTGACCAGTCCGCGCACTGCCGCGCGCACTCGATCACCTGCCGCCGGGCGGACACCCGGCCCTGCCGGGCGGCCTCCGCGTAGGTGCGCTGGAGGTCGGCGTAGGCGGCCGGGACCGCGGCCATCCGGGCGGCGATGTTGCGCTGCGCCTCCTCGCCCTCGGTTGGCATCAGATCGAAGATCTGGCGCACGCCCTGGACCCAGCTGGCGATGACATTGAGCTCTGCAGTCGTCTCGCCCGCGTCGTACTGCTCGACCGCCAGCCCGAGCCGCTCGATCATCGCTGCGCGGGCGGTCTCCTCGCGCTCGGTCTCGGCCCTGGCTCTGGTGAGCGCGGCCACGGTCGATCGGTCCAGCTCGGCCCGGCCGGCGAAGCCCGCCGGGCTGAGATCCGTCATCTCGTGGTCGTGCCCGGCAAGGCCGGCTCCGGTGGCCAGGACCGGGTCAAGTGCGGCCGCCTGTTCCACGTACTGGTCGGCAATGTTGTTAATAACGCCCATAGCGGACACTCTAGCGAGCCAGCCGCACCGCCCGGACGGCGGTCGTGATCATTGCCATGTACCCGGCCAGTTCAGTGACCCAGCCGGCCTGGCTGACTGGATGCGGCGGGCGCGTTCCCCGTACGATATTATCTTGATGTCAAGGCAGATTTCCGGGAGCGCGCGACGATGATTCACCACGTACTGCTGGCCTGCCCGCCCGGCTCCGAGGATGCCTCCCGTGCGTTTTACGCGGGTGTGCTCGGGCTCGCGGAGATCGAGAAGCCGCCGGCGCTGGCGCGGCGCGGCGGCTGCTGGTTCCGCGGCCAGGACATCGAACTGCACCTTGGCGTCGAGGCTGACTTCCGCCCGGCGCGCAAAGCGCATCCGGGACTGCTCGTGGACGGCATCGACGACTGGGCCGCCCGGCTGACGGCGGCTGGCTACCCGGCCGACTTCGACGACGAGTTCCCCGGCATGCGCCGCTTCTACTCCTTCGACCCGCACGGCAACCGCCTCGAGTTCCTTGAGCGGCTGCCTGCCGGCTAGTCGTGGTTCCGGGATCCGCAGCCGGGGAGCAGGATGCCTGCTAGCGATATCCCGGCCCGGCCGCGCGCTGCCGGTCCATCCTGTCCGCTTCGCGCGGCGTGATCACCCGCGCGCCGAGCGCCACGGCCCGGTCACGCTCGCCTGACGTCACGTCATAGTGCCCGGCCACCGCAGCCTGCGCCGGCCCGGCATCCGTGCCCGGACGGAACATGACGCGGGTAAGGCCGAGGCTCGCCGCGAAGGCGTGCAGCTCATCGTCAGTATCGGCTGCGAGCACAAACCAGGGATCGGGGCCGGCGGTCCTGCCGAAGAAAGCCAGGCCCTGACCCCGCATCTTGTGCACGTATACAGTCATGGCGTCCTCGCTCGTCGGGCTTCAGTTTCAAGCGTCGCCGGTTCACAAGCTGATGTCCACCTACCCAATGACCGGCACGGGAGCGCGCCCGGCGCTGGGCGGATAACTGCGGATCCCGCCGGAAACGCTGCGCTGAAGCCATGATGTGGCCGCTGCGCCGCAGCCGCGACCGGCAGCGAACGTGCCTGGACTGCGGTGAGACCTGGACGGTGGATGCCGCGATGGTTCACATGCGGCCGCGCCGGCCGCGCGCGGTCGTCTGGGCGTTGGCTATGGTGCGCGGATGCAGACACCAGACCTCGCAGGCGAGGCGTACGCGGAGCTCGATCAGCAGCTCGATCTCATCAGGGCGACGCGCACCTGCCCGAAGTGCGGCAGCGACCACTACCGCGACGCCGGCGTCAGAAGGCCCGCCGGCGGCTAAGCGGGCGCGCGGCTAAGCGGGCGCGCGGCTCGGCGGGCGCGCGGCTCGGCGGGCGCGCGGCTCGGCGGGCGCGGCTCGGCGGGCCGGGGCTTTACCAATCGCCGCGGGCTGGGTTGACTACAGCCATGCCCGAACAGCCTGCCGCCCTGCGTGCCTGGCACGCCGTGGCCGCGTCCCGGAACCCGGCCCTGCTCGATGACCTGCTGGCGGACGAGGTGGAGTTCCGGTCGCCGGCCGTGTTCGCGCCGCAGCAGGGCAAGGCGCTGACAACGATGTACCTCTCCGGCGCGCTGGTCGTGCTCGGCCCGACGCTGCGGTACGTCGGCGAGTGGCATGACGACGCCAGCGCGGTCCTGGAGTTTGAGGCGGACCTCGACGGCACGTACGTGCAGGGCATCGACATGCTGCGGTGGAACGCCGATGGCAAGCTGGTCAGCTTCACCGTGATGGTGCGCCCGCTGCGCGGGCTGGAGAAGCTGACCGAGCTGATGGCGCGCCAGCTCACCGGCTGACCGGCGCGGCATCGTGATCGTGGTGACTTCGCGTGCGCATAAGACGCGAGGTCTCCACGATCTTTGTGTCGGCCGCGCGCAGCCCGAAGTCGCGGAAGGCCTGGCTGAGGGCCCAGGCCAGGGTCCCGGCGATGGTGACGGCCGACAGGATGAAGAACGCGCCCGGGCCGAAGCGGTGCGACACGAACCCGGCCAGCGCGACCGATACCGGGAACATGCCGTAGCTGGTCACCAGCAGAAGGCCACTTAGCCGGCCGATCAGGTCCGGCGGCGCCCAGCGCTGGAAAGCGGTCTGCGTGGTGACGTTCGCCCACATGTTGAGCCCGCCCCACAGGACCAGCGCCACTACGGCCGCAGCCAGTGCCGGAATCCAGGGCAGGACGGCGATCAGCGGAGCCTGGACCAGGAAGACGAGGCCCGCCGCGACCGCCGGGCGCCGGGGCGTGCCCATCCGGGCGGCCGCGAGCGACCCCGCCAGCGCGCCGACGCCGAAACCGGCGATCAGGATGCCGTAGCCGCTCGCCCCGGCGTGCAGATGATCGCGGGCGAACAGCGGCAGCGCGACCTCACTGGTCCCGGCGCTGCCGAGGTTGGCTGCGACGTTGATCGCCATCAGCAGCGGCACGACCGGCTCCCGGCGCACGAACGTGCGGAAGCTGACGGCACCGGGCGCTGCCTCGCGCGCGGGTTCCGGGGACGGCTGCGGCCCGCGCTCGCGCGCGTTCGCTGCTGAGCGTGCCGCGATCGTCGTCCCGAGGCGCCAGAGCGTCAGCGCTGACACCCCGAAGGTCAGCGCGTCGAGGCCGAAGCCAGCCGCAGCGCTCAGGGTCGCCACCACGACGCCGCCGAGTGCGGGACCCGCGAACACGGCAAGCTGGGTGCCGGCCGACATCAGGGCGTTCCCGCTCTGAAGCTGGTCGTCGGTGACCAGCTTCGGCATGATCGCGTACGACGCCGGGAGGAACAGGCCCTCGCCCGCGCCCAGCCCGAACGCGACGGGGGCCAGCACGATCAGGTCCGGACGCTGCGTGGCGGCCAGCGCCGCGAGTCCGCCGGCCAGCGCGAGCCTGGCGACGTCAGCGCCCATCATGACGGTCCACGGCCCGAGCCGGTCAGCCAGGTGGCCGCCGACCAGGATCAGGCAGGTGCGCGGGATTCCGTAGGCCGCCAGCACGGCCCCGAGCAGGATGGCACCGCCGTGATGCGACAGGACGTACCAGGGCAGCGCGACCGCGTAGAGGCCGTCGCCGACGTTCGACACGAACTGGCCGGAGGCCAGCATGCGGAACTGGCGCGACTGCAGCGCCGGAATCGCCCCGGCGCGACGGCTCACGACCGCGCGCCAGCCGGCTTGCGCCATCATCGCCGGCCCGTTCCGGCGCGAACATCGGAACGAACTCGACCGCGCCCTGCACGGGCTGAGCGCCCGCCGGGCGGTCCTGGCCGGAGAGCCGGATCAGCGGCCGGTAGAGCGCGCGGATCTGCTCGCGCAGCGCGGTCAGCTCAGCGGGCGTCAGGTACAGGACGGTCCTGTCGCCGCCCGCCGCCTGCCGCCAGTCGGCCGGGTACTCCCGCTCCCGCGCCGCAAAGCGCTGGCGGGCCTGCTGCCAGTGCTCGTCGAGGGTGTACTCCAGCAGCCTCGCGGCCATCTCGGCCACCGGGTCCTGCAGGTCCTCGATGGTGGTCGACGTCACCACCGCGCGCCAGGGCCGTTCCCGGCCGTTTGCGGCGGCCGCCTGGTCCTGCTCGACGAACCCGAAGCGGGCCAGCTGACGCAGGTGGTAACTGCAGGCCGACGGCGAGAGGCCGGCCGCCGGCGCGCACTCGGTCGCGGTAGCGGGGCCTTCCAGCAGGAGGTGCTGCCACAGCGCGATGCGCGCCGGGTGCGCCAGCGCCCGCATCGTCTCCGGGTCAGTGAGACGGATTGACTTGCCGGGCAGGCCTGCGGCCGGGTCGGCCCCAGGCGGCTTCGCTGATCTGAAAGACATGTTTCATAAGAAACCCTTCAGATCGCTCGCTGTCAAGCCGCGCAGGTCAGACCGGCCACGACTCCCGGCGGAAGCCCATGTCCCAGAACATCCACTCGTACCGGCTGGTGGCGCGGAAATGACGGCCGATCCGCTCACGCTCGGCCGGGCCGGCCTCCGCGCCCAGCCGGTCGGTGACGGCGATGACCTCGCGGGCCTCATCGCCGAACTCGTCAGCGCCGTACGTGTCGATCCACCGCTGGTACCGCGCCTCAGGCGAGCCACGTTCCAGCAGGTGCCTGCCGACCTCCCAGTAGATCCAGTAGCACGGAAGGACGGCACCGACGCCCTCGCCGTAGGAGCCACTGCCGGTTGCGGCGAGCAGGTAGCTCGTGTAGGCGAGCGTCGTCGGCGCCGGCTCGGCGGCCTGCGCCACGGCGGGATCGATGCCGAGGTCGGCCAGCAGCGAGCTGTGCAGGCTCAGCTCGACGGCCACGATGCCCGCCGCGTGCCTGGCGAACATCTCTGTCTGCGCCGGGTCGGGCGCCCGCGCCGCGACCGCGGCCAGGGACTGCGCGTACTGCCGCAGGTAGAGCGCGTCCTGGATGACGTAGAACTCGAACGACTCGCGCGGCAGGCTGCCATCGGCCAGGCCGGTGACGAACGGGTGGTCAAGGATGGACGCGTAGGTACCGGTAATGCCGCGCCACAGCTCGGCGCTGAAACCATCCGACATCGTCCGTCCCTCCGGGAGCGCAGCAGACCGCGATCACGGCAGCGACCTCATGCTTCCATGGCCGTGCTGCCGCCAGCCATCGGCGCCCGCGCCAGTACGGTTACGGCATGGCGGAGCTGCTGCACATCACCGAGCGCGCGACCTGGCACGCGGCCCTGCAGGCCGGCGAGTACCGGATGTCCACGCGCGGCGTCACGCTGGACGAGCAGGGCTTCATCCACTGCTCGCTGCGTGACCAGCTGCGCGGTGTCGCGGAGTTCCTCTACGGCAGCGCCGGTGACGAGTCAGCCGGAGACCTGGTCGTGCTTGTCATCGACAGCGACCGTGTGCCCGCCGGCGTCCGATTCGAGGCCCCGCAGCCCGGTGCCGCCGAGTTCCCGCACATCTACGGCCCGATCCCGGTCAGCGCGGTGACGGATGTGGTTGCCGTGACCAGGGACGGCACCGGCCGGCTGGTCCTGCCGGAGTGACGGCGACGGACGGCCTACCGCTGCCAGCGGATAGCCGCGAGCCGGCTGGCTGAGACGTAGCCGTTGTCGGTGAACCACCGCGCGGAGTCCTCGATAGCCAGCCGGGCCGGGCGCGACTTGTGCCCGATCTCGGCCCGGGCGCGGTCGTCACTGAAGACCATCTTGGTCGTGGCCATCCGCGCGCCCTCAAGCGGCACGTGCGGCTCCCGGTGCAGCAGCTGGCCCTCGACGAAACTGGAGGCCAGGCCAGCAGCGACCACGACCTGATGCGGCACCCGGATGCGGGGCATGGGCAGGCCCGAGCAGTCAGCCAGCGCCTGCAGCAGCTCGCGCATCGTCATGTTCTCGCCGCCGAGAATGTAGCTGCGGCCCTGCCGCCCGTGCTCCAGCGCGGCCACGTGGCCGCGCGCCAGGTCATCGACGTGGCACACGTTCAGGGCGGTGTCCACGAAGCCCAGCATCTTGCCGTTGAGGAAGTCGACCACCACCTTGCCGGTAGGCGTCGGGGCCAGATCACCGGGACCAAGCGGGAACGTCGGCATCGCAATCGTCACGTTGAGTCCCTGCCCGGCTGCCCGGAGCACCTCATGCTCCGCCGCGAACTTGGTCCGCTTGTAGCTGCCGAACAGGTGCCCGACGTCGGCATAGGACGTCTCGTCGGCCAGGCGGCCCTTGCCGGTCCCGTCGAGACCGAGAACGCCGACAGTGGAGGTGTAGACCAGGCGCTCGGCGCCCGCCGCAAGGACAGCGTCGATCACGTTCAGCGTGCCGCCGACGTTGACCTCGTGGAAGATCCGGGGGTCGCGGGCCCAGAGACGGTAGATCGCGGCCAGGTGGAACACGTACCGCGCGCCCGCCACCGCGGACCGGACCGCGCCGGCGTCGCGGATGTCGAGCAGGGCCCGCTCGACGTCGAGGCCGCGGAGGTTCGCATCGTTCCCGCCGGGCTCGGTAACCGCGACGACCCTGGCTCCCTTCGCCAGCACCGCCCTGGTAACAGCCGAGCCGATGAAGCCGGCGGCACCGGTGATGACCACCCGGTCGCCGGGCTCGATCGGGGCCACTGCGGGCATGTAGCCGGCGTCGGCGCCTGCCGGTGCGGGCGCGGCCGCTGCAGGCGCGGCCAGTGCAGGGCCAGGCCTGGCCGCGGATGCCGTCGAGAGTTGCGGCCCTGGCCGGAAGCCGGGCGCCCGTCCGCTGGCCGGCATCAGCGGCCGGCCCCAGCACGGGGTGCGAGCTCGCGATGCTGCGCTCGGACTTGCGCCGCAGGGCGCCGCGGGCCATAGTGCGGCCGAACTCAAGCGTGAGCCCGGAGCCGCGGTGCGCGTCGGCCATGACGTCATCCAGCGCCTGAACGAAGTAGTCGACTTCCTCCGGGCCCGCGATCAGCGGCGGCAGCAGCTTGATGATGTTCACGTTGTCGGCAGCGACCTGCGTGATGATCCGGTGCCGGTGGAACAGCGGCACGACGACAGTCTGCGAGAACATGCCGGTACGCAGGCGCTCGAGCCGCCGGAACCGGCGGCCGGAGGAGCCGCCTTCCGGCTCGCCGAACTCGATGCCGACCATCAGGCCGAGCCCGCGGATGTCCTGGATCAGGTCGTACTTCTCCATGAGGCCGCGCAGCTTGTCCTGCAGGTCGGCGCCGGTGCGCTCGGCCCGGCCGACGATGTCCTCGTCGTCGAACGCGGTCAGCGTCGCCAGGCCGGCCACCATCGCGAGCTGGTTGCGCCCGAAGGTCGTGGAGTGCTTGAGCGCGTCCTCCATGGAGTCGTAGACGCTGGCGAAGATGTTCTCTGTCGTCAGCATGGCCCCGATCGGCACGTAACCGCCTGACAGCGCCTTGGAGATCGTGATGATGTCGGGCTCAAGTCCCCAGTGCTCGTGGCAGAAGAACCGGCCGCTGCGGCCGAGCCCGGTCTGCACCTCGTCGGTGACCAGGAGCGTCCCGTGCCGGCGGCACAGCTGCTGGGCGGCGCGCCAGTACTCGGGTGTCGCGCAGTAGACGCCCTTGCCCTGGATCGGCTCGACGATGAACGCGGCCACGTCGTTCCCGCGCAGCTGCCGCTCCAGGGCGTCGAGGTCGCCGAACGGGACCGCCGCGGTCTCGAGCAGCGTGCCGAATCCCTTGCGGAACTCCCGGCCGCCGTTGAGCGCCAGGGCTCCCGTCGTCAGGCCGTGGAAGGCGTGCTCGGCGTACAGGATCCTCGAGCGCCGGGTCGAGTGCCGCGCGAACTTGATGGCAGCCTCGACGGACTCCGCGCCGGAGTTGCAGAAGAAGACCCGGCTGATGCCCGGGTGGGTACGGGCGACGAGCTGCTCGGCCAGCAGGCCGGGGAGCAGCGCGCAGTCCATCTGGACCATGTTGGGCAGGTCCAGGTCGAGTGCCTGGTGCAGGGCCGCCTTGACCGCCGGGTGGCTGCGGCCGAGGGCATAAACCCCGAATCCGGACAGAAAATCGAGGTACTGCTTCCCGGCGTCGTCGTAAAGGTAACTGCCCTCGCCGCGGACGTAGTTACGGTCGAACCCGAGAGTCCTGATCGTCCTGGCGAGCTGGGGGTTCATGTACCGCTCGTGCAGGGCGAAGTTCTCCCCGGACCGCTCCGCGAACGTGCGGGCAACATCGAAGGGCATGCTTCTCCTCGCGCTGGATCGCTCTCTATCGATTGTCACCAGGTGTGTCACCAGTGATAGACCGCCCCCGTAGTCGACCATCTTCGCGCACGCGGATACAAATTGACCCCGCAACTGGCTGAAGTAAGACCCGCTGCCGGGTGCGGACGGGGCGCCTTCCTCCGGCTTGCCTGCCGCCCGTATAAAGCTCAGCGTCCGGCTGGCGGGTCGCCTGAGCGCCTCGTGCCGGGGGCTGCGGATGATCCGAGGAGGGTGGCCGCCTGCTGCTGGCTGAGCGCGCGGCCGGCGGCCAGCTCGGCGTCCCACTCCTCGGGCGCGATGGCCGCGCGGGCGGGGGCGAGGAACCGCTCGAGCAGGTCAGCCTGCTTTAGCGGTATGCCGGTCTTCTCCCGGATGGCTTCGGCGGCGCCGACCCGGCGGGCCGCACGCAAGCCCTCGTTGAGCTGCGCTTCGGTGGCGGCCGACAGTTCCAGGGTTGTGGCCAGCAACTCGGGGTCGCCGCTGCTGGCGACGTAGTCGGACATGTCGGCCAGCAGCTCTCGGGCCTGGCCGGCACGGCCCGCCCTGAGGCTGACGCCCGCCAGTGACTGCTGGTCCAGCGCCACGCCCAGCATGTCTGCCTGTTTCCGGTCGAGCGCGAGCGCTTCCTGCAGCACCTCCGTGGCGCGGTCGAAGTTGCCTGCATCGCTCTCGGCCTGGCCGAGGTTCGTCAGGGCCGCGGCGACGCGCATGTCACTGCCGACCTCCCGGGCGATGGCGGCGCTTTCCTCCAGCAGTGCTCGTGCGGTGTCCAGGTCGCCGAGATAATGATGGGTGATGCCGAGGCTGTTGAGTTCTCGCGCCTGCTGGTCCCGGTCGCCCAGGTCGCGCCAGATCGCCAGGCTGCGCTCCAGGGGCGCCAGCGCGGCCCGCGGCTCGCCCTGCTGCTGCATCAGGACCCCCAGCCAGTGCGCCAGCTGGGCCAGCGCTGCTCCGCCGCCGTCGGCGGCCAGGTCGATGGCCCGCTGCAGCCACCGCAGACCTTCGCCAAGGTAGCCGTGCCGGTACCAGAACAGTGCCAGGGCCTGGGCCAGCCGCAGCCCGATAGCCACCCGCTCGCGGTCGGCGGGCGCCGGGTCGGTGGTGGCGGGAGTGTCCAGCGACCAGGCCAGCGCCGCGCGCAGGTTGTCATGCTCGGCTTCCAGCCGGTCCAGGGCCGCGAGGTGCCCCGGGCCCGAGCCGCGCAGCTGCTCGTCCGCCCACTCAGCGACGCCCGCGTAATGCCGGGCATGATGGCGGCGGGCGTCGTCCAGGTCCCCGGCCTGCTGCAGGCGCTCCAGGGCATAATCGCGGATCGTCTCCAGCATGCTCACCCGTGGCTCTCCGTCGGCACCATCAGTCACCGTGATCAGACTGACGTCCAGCAGTCCGGAGACCAGCTCCAGCGGATCGGCCCCGGCCGACTCGCCGGGCCCGGCTGCGACGACCGCCGCCAGCGCGTCCAGGTCGCAGCCCCCGGCGAACACCCCGGCGCGGCGAAATGCGACGGCCAGTTCGGGCTCCAGCAGGTCGTAGCTCCAGGCGATGGTGGTTCGCAGTCTCTGCTGCCGCGATGGCTGGCCGGTGTCGACGGCGGCCAGGTCGAGGGTGCGGCCCAGGCGGGCCAGCAGAGCGTGGGGCGACAGGAGCCGGAGCCGGGACGCGGCCAGCTCAATCGCCAGCGGCAGCCCGTCCAGGCGCCGGCAGATGGCAGCGATATCAGCGGCATTGCCCTCGCTGACGCCGAAGCCCGGCCGGACCAGGCCGGCCTGCTGAACGAACAGCCGGGCCGCACCGCAGCCCGCCACTTCCTCCACCCCCGCCTCCGCGGGAACCTGCAGCGGCGGCACCGGCAGCTCACGCTCACCCGCCAGGTGCAGCGGCCGTCGGGAAGAGGCCAGCACCACGACGCCGGGGGCCGCCGCACACAGCGCGGCCACTACCTCGGCCGCACCGTGCAACTGCTCCAGGTTGTCCAGCACGAGCAGCGCCCGCCGGTCACTCAGATAGCCGGTCACGGCGTCCGGGCCGTGGGCGCCGACGTCGAGGCTTTCGGCGATTGTCTTCCACATCACCTCGCCGTCGCGGACTGTCGCCAGCGGGACGAAGAACACGCCGTGCGGGAACGCCTGATCCAGCGACGCGGCGGCCGCGAGTGCCAGCCGCGTCTTGCCGACCCCGCCGGGGCCGGTAAGCGTCACGACCCGGACCTCCGGCCGGGTGAGCGCAGCGCGGACCTGCTCCAGGTCGCGTTCGCGGCCGACCAGCGGTGTCAGCGGCACCGGCAGCCGGGACCGGGCGCCCAGGCTCTTCAACGGCGCGAACAGCTCCGGCAGGCCCGGAACCAGGAGCTGGTAGATCCGTTCCGGCGCCTCGATGTCCTTAAGCCGGTGCCAGCCCAGATCCCGCGCCGACACCCCGGAGGGCAGCCGCGACTGCGCCAGCTGCCAGGTCGCATCCGAGAGCACCACCTGGCCACCGTGCGCGGCCGCCGCAATCCGCGCCGCCCGGTGGACGTCCAGGCCGACATAACCGTCCTCGTGCCGGGTCGGCTCCCCGGAGTGCAGGCCCATCCGGACCCGGACCGGCACGCCCTCGGGCCAGTCGTAGCCGAGCAGCGCCCGCTGCGCCTCGACGCAGCAGGTAGCCGCGTTGCCGGCGGACTCGAACACCACGAAGAAGCTGTCCCCCTCGGTCCCCAGCTCCCGGCCGCGGCAACCGCTGATGGCTTCGCGCATGATCGCTCGCTGAGCAGACAAGGCTTCCCCGTACCGGTCACCGAGCCGGTTCAGCAGCGTGGTCGACCCCTCGATGTCGCTGAAGAGCATCGTGATCGTCCCGCCGGGCAGTTCCCCCACCCCCCGATTATCACCGCGGCACGCGGCCTGGCGAAGGCCAGATGAACATGTAAGGGAAGGATCGCCGGCCCTGCGGACGGCTAGCGGAAGTCCCGGCTGCGGGCGGCGGCGACCACCCTGAGCCGCTCCAGCCGCGTGGCCAGCAGGCTCACCGCCCCGTCCAGCCGCTCGACTCTGCCGTGGATGAGCAGCGCGTTGGCGTCCACGCCGATCCTGCGGAAGCGCTGCCACACATCCGGCGGGCAGATGATGTTGGCCATCCCGCTCTCGTCCTCCAGGCTGAGAAAGACCACGCCGCGCGCGGTTCCCGGCTGCTGGCGGTGCGTGACCAGGCCGCCGACGAGCACGTTCCTGCCATTCTCCGCCGAGGTCAGCCGATCTGCGGGCAGGACCCCGCGCTCGTCGAGCAGCGCCCTGATGTGCTCGATCGGGTGCGTTCCGTACGTGCCGGTGGCCCACAGATCGGCGAACGTCTCCTCCGCGGCCGTCATCGCCGGCAGCGGCGGCGCCGTCATGCCCAGCGTCGTGCCCGGCAGCTGGTCAGCCCTGATGGTGGCCGCGGCGCCGGCCGCCCACAGCGCCTCGCGCCTGGTCACGCCGAAGCAGCCGAAGGCGCCGCCCAGCGCCAGCGCCTCCAGCGCGGCCACCGGGACGGTGGTACGCCGGGCAAAGTCCTCCAGGTCCGCGTAGGGCTGACCGGCGACGAGTTCCTCGGCGGCCCTGGTGCCGAGATTGCGTACCTCGGACAGTCCCAGCCGGATGACCGGCTGGCCTGCCAACGGCAGTCCCCCGGCGGGCGGATCGAGTGTGACGGTCGCGCCGGCGAGGGCATCCTCGTTCTTCTCCAGGGTCGCCAGCACGCCGCTGGCGTTCACGTCCACGCCGCGTACCGTGACGCCGTGCCGGCGCACGTCCCCGATCAGGCTGGCGGGCGCGTAGAAGCCCATCGGCTGGGCCCGCAGCAGCGCCGCGGTGAAGGCCGCCGGGTAGTAGCACTTCAGCCAGGCGCTGGCGTAGACCAGGTAGGCAAAGCTGATCGCGTGCGACTCCGGGAAGCCGTAGCTGGAGAACGCCAGGATCTTGACGTAGATATCCTCGGCGACTTCCAGCGAGATGCCGCGCTCAGTCATCCCGGCCAGCAGCCGCTCGCGCAGCTCCTCAATCCGCTCCGGGGCGCGCTTGGAGCTCATCGCCTGGCGCAGCCGGTCAGCCTCGGTCGGGCTGAACCCGGCGCAGTCGATGGCGATCTGCATCATCTGCTCCTGGAACAGCGGCACGCCGAGCGTCTTGCCCAGCGCATGCTCCATCAGCGGGTGCGGCAGGTCAGGCTGCTCATCACCGTGCCGCCGCCGCATGTAGGGGTGCACCGAGCCACCCTGGATCGGGCCGGGCCGGATCAGCGCCACCTCCACGACCAGGTCGTAGAACTTCTCCGGCCGCAGTCGCGGCAGCGTCGCCATCTGCGCCCGCGACTCGACCTGGAACACCCCGACGGTGTCGGCCTTCTGCAGCATCGCGTAGACGCCGGGATCCTCCTGCGGGATCGAGGCCAGCGTCCAGCGCGCCCCGTGCGCCTGCTCCACCAGCTCAAAGCAGTCCCGCAGCGCGGTCAGCATGCCGAGCCCGAGCAGGTCGAACTTGACCAGCCCGGCGTAGGCGCAGTCGTCCTTGTCCCACTGCAGCACGCTGCGGTTCGGCATCCGCGCCCACTCCACCGGGCACACCTCCCCCACCGGCCGGTCGCAGATCACCATCCCCCCGGAGTGGATGCCGAGGTGCCGCGGCAGCCGCTGCATCCGCCCGGCCAGGTCGACCACCGCGTCGGGCACGCCGGCGTCCGGCGGAACCGGCTGGCCGGGCCCGTACTGGCGCGGCCCTACCTGCCGGGACCACTCGTTCTGCTGCTCCGGCTCGTAGCCGAGCGCCCGCCCGGCATCCCGGATGGCCATCCGCGGCCGGTAGCTGATCACGTTGGCTACCTGGGCGGCGTTCCCCCGGCCGTAGCGCTGGTAGACGTGCTGGATAGCCTCCTCCCGACGCCGGTGCTCGATGTCCAGGTCAATGTCGGGAGGACCGTCCCGGCCCTCGGACAGGAACCGCTCGAACAGCAGCCCGTGCTGGACCGGGTCCACGCTGGTGATCCCGAGCGCGTAGCAGACTGCCGAGTTGGCCGCTGAGCCGCGGCCCTGGCACAGGATGCCCGCGTTCTCGCAGAACTCCACGATCTCGTGCACGATCAGGAAGTAACCGGGGAAGCCCAGCTGCTCGATCACGCTCAGCTCGCGGGAGATCTGCGCGTACGCGCCGCCAACGCGCTCGGCCTCCGGTGTCCCGTAGCGGCCGGGCGCCTTCCTGGTCACCAGCTCCCGCAGCCAGCTGGCCTCGGTGTGACCGTCCGGGACTCCGAAGTCCGGCAGTCTCGGCGCGATGACATGGAAGTCGAACGCGCAGGCGGCGGCCAGCTCGGCCGTCCGCTCGGCCGCGCCGGGATAGCGGCGGAGCCGGGCGGCCATCTCGTCGCCCGAGCGCAGGTAGCCGCCGCCGGACGCGGCCAGCCAGCCGTCCATCTCAGTCAGGCTGAACCGGGCCCTGATAGCTGCCAGCGCCTGCGCCAGCCTGGCGTCCTGGGGCGCGGCGTAGTGGACATTCCCGGTGGCGATGGTCTCCAGGCCGGCCGCCGCCGCCAGCGCGGTCAGCGCCTCGTTGCGCTCGTCATCAGCCGGCTGGTTGCCGACGATGAGCTCGACCTTGACGTTGTCGTGTCCGAACGCGCTGGTCAGCCTGGTCAACTCGCGCGCCGCGGCCTCGGGGCCGCCGGCCGCGAGCGCAGCCGGGACCGCACCCTTGCGGCAGCCAGTCAGGATGACCCAGTGCCCGTCGTGCGCGCCGGCGAGCGCGGCCTCGTCGTAGAGCGGCAGCCCCTTCTCGCCGCCGGCCAGCTGCGCCGTGCTGATGATCTGGCAGAGCCGGCGGTAGCCCTCCGGATCGCGGGCGAGGACGAGCAGGTGCCGCCCCGCCGGGTCGGGAACGCCCGCGCGCACCGTCCCGGCCACCCGTCCTGACGCCGTCTGCGGCACCGCGCCCCGGCGCCGGGCCGTGCCGCCCGGCGCCTTGCGGGCCAGGTCGAGACTGAGCTCAGTGCCGAACACCGTGCCGAGCGCGATGCCGCTGTCCCTCAGCCGCGCCGCCGCCTGGGCGAACTGCGGCACCCCGTACATGCCGTCGTGATCGGTGATCGCCAGCGCGGACAGGCCGCGCGCCGCCGCCTCGCACACCAGGTCCGCCGGACTCGACGCGCCGTCAAGGAAGCTGTAGGACGAGTGACAGTGCAGCTCCGCCCAGGGCGGTCCTTCCGCAGACAGTGCCGCCCCAGACAGTGCTCCCGCAGACAGTGCTCCCGCAGACAGTGGCCCCGCAGACAGGACGGGCAGGCGGGTTACCGGCCGCCGCGACTCATTCCGCCCGGCATCCTCCCCCTCCGTCACATCCCGATCCGCCGCGGCGTCGGCATCCCGGCCAGCCGTCCCCCGGCTGCTGCCCGTACCCCAGGACAGGCGGCGCTCGAACTCCCGCCATGGCACTGGCGGGTTATCCCATCCCATGCCGATGCCCTCCCCTGCTGCCGCTTGCCCGGCCCTCCGCCGTTCACCTCACTCGATTATCGTAACGACCCGCTCTGACATTCTGCGCTCAGCATCGAAACTAAATTCGATAAGAACGGCAGTCCCGGCAGCTGGGCCTTATGCGCTAATAATCATGATCTGCCATGACTGACGCTGATATGCTGCGGCCTTCGCGATCCACCGACCGGGGGACCTCATGGCGCTGCAGCCAGGCAAGTTACTGCTCTCTTCCGTGCCCGTCGCGGCCCTCGCCGCCGCCACGCTCGCCCTCGCCGGCTGCGGCGGCAGCCCCGCCGCCAGCAGCACGAACTCCGCCGGCGCTAGCGCCAGCAGCGCACCAGCCAGTTCCGCCGCGGCGTCGCCCACCGCCGCGACGACGGCCAGCGGCGAGCCCGCCGCGGCCCCGCCAGCCGGCTACCAGTGGGTTGGCATCACCGCCCAGCACATCTGGCTGGCCGTGCCGGATTCCTGGGTCGTACTCAACCTCAACTCGCTGTCGGTGCAGCAGGCGATGGACCGCGTCAAGCTCAAGGGGAGCTCCGCCGCCCAGCTCCGCGCAGACATCCAGAACCTCAAGCAGGACCACGCGCTCATGGTGATGGACACCGCGTCGGTCGCCACCTCGCCGAACAAGTTCGCGACGAACATCAACACGTTCTGCGCGACGGCTCCGATCAAGCCGGGGCCGGGGGCAGCCAGCGCCATCGAGTCGGGCATCAAGACCGAGTACACCAAGATCGGCGGCCGCGTCATCTCCATGCACGCCATCACCGACACCTCCGCCGCGGTGATCGTCAAGATCGAGGTGGACCTGCAGAGCGCGAGTGGCATAACCGCGCACGAGCTTCAGTACGTCGACCTGACCAGCAGCGGTCAGGTCTGCTACACCACGTTCACCACGGACCGGCCGGCGACGTTCTTCCCGCAGTTCGAGAAGATCGCCGCCACGATCCACACCAGCTAGCCGGGTCAGCGCGTCATGGACGCCGAGTTAGTGGTGCCATAACCCCACCAGCCCGGCTTCCACCGTGAGCGAGCGAATGAGCGCGCGAGCGAGAGCGCAGCCGGCGTTACTGCGCGAGTTCCAGGATCGCGTTGGACTCGGCACTGGTCAGCTGCAGCGACGCGGCCGCGATGTTCTCCGCGACGTGGCCGGGCGAGCCCGAGCCAGGGATCGGGAGGATCTGCCGCGACCTGCCGAGCAGCCAGGCCAGCGCGATCTGCCGGGTGGTCACGCCGAGCCGGTGCGCCGCGACGAGAACCGGCGGCAGCTCATCGGCTCCCTGAATCGGCGCCCACGGCAGGAACACGATGGACTCGGCATCACACAGGTCGACCATCGCCTCCGATGACCTGTCGCCGAGGTTGTAGCGGTTCTGCACCGACACCACCGGGGTCAGCTTCTGCATCTCGCGGAGCTGATCCTCCGACACATTCGAGACGCCGATGTGCCTGATCTTGCCCTCGTCGCGGAGCTCGACCAGCGCGCCGATCGACTCCGCTACCGGTACCTTCGGGTCAGGCCGGTGGAACTGGTACAGCGGGATCTGCTCCAGCCTCAGCCGCCGCAGGCTGCCCTCGCACGCCGCCCGCAGATGCTCGGGACGCCCGTCAGCATCCCAGCGCCCGGGACCGGGCCGGACCAGGCCGCCCTTCGACGCGATCACCAGATCGTCGGGGTAGGGGTACAGCGTCTCGGCGATCAGTTCCTCGCTGACTTCCGGCCCGTAGGAATCGGCGGTGTCGATGAAGTTCACGCCCCGCTCCACCGCGGTGCGCAGTGCCGTCCTGGCGGTCTCCCGGTTCGACGGGGGCCCCCAGATACCGTCCCCCGTAATCCGCATGGCGCCGTACCCCATCCGGTTCACGGTGAGGTCTCCGCCGATGCTGATCGTTCCTGCTGCCGACGCGTTCTCGCTCATGCGGGTCATCCTCCCTGCCGGCCGGCCGCAGCCGGCGCGCGGTGCGGCCCGGCTCGATAACGGGCGTCAACGGCCAGCGCGATCGCGCTGGCGCGTAGTGCTGGCACGATCCCGGCGTCACCGACGGCTGCCCGTGCCGCCGGCAGCTATGCATGAGGCGGCGCCGGGGCCGCTATCCCGAGCCTAGATCACCGGCCCTGAGCACCCGGCCCCGCCAGCACCATGGCGAGCAGCTGCGCCGCGACCTCGTGGTATCGCGCCGGGTACAGGTGCGCCATGCACAGCGACCAGACGGCGCCCTCGAGCTCACGGGCCCGCACGAAAGGCAAAAGCGTCATGACACCGGGAACGCGCCCGCCCGCCCTGGCCGCATACCCTCGCAGCGCGGCCTGCCCGGCATCAGGGTCCTGGTAGGCCCTGCTCAGTGTGGCCAGGTCCCACTCGACCGGACCCCGGCAGGTCTCCTCAAGATCGGTCCATACAAAGCCGCGCGCCGCCGTCCAGAGCAGATTCCCGGCGTGCGCGTCGCCGTGCAGCACGACAGGCGCGCTCCCGGCGCCAGCGAGGCCCGCGAGCACGCGGGCGTGCGCGGCCCGCAGCGCCGCGACCGTCTCCGGGTCGGCGATCGCCGTGCGGTCCAGCGCGTCGATCCCCTCGCCGACCTGCTCGCGGGCCGTGGACAGCTCGCCAAGCTCAGCCGGGCAGTCGCGGGCGGCCTCGTGCAGCGCGGCCAGAGCGGCCCCGGTCTCAGCGGGGCCGGGCTGGCGGCCGGACGGCCGGACGCACTCCCACAGGCTGATCGCGAATCCGTCCTGCCAGTGCGGGCCGGGCTCAGCCGCCGTCGTCGGCGCGACGACCGGGCCGCCCCGGGCCGCGATGTACCGGGCGACCGCGACCTCCCTGGTCAGCCACGCGAACGGGTCGGCGCGCGACCAGGCGCTTCCGGTCGCAACGCGGGCGACGACCGGCGCGGGCGCGAGCCGCACCAGCAGGTTGCCGCGGCCGGACAGGACCACCGGGTCGCCCGCGGGGAGTCCGAGCCGCCTGGCCAGCGCGGTCGCGGCGGCCAGGCCCTGCCGGTTCAGCTCGGCCAGCGGGCCGTCGATCTCCTGCATCGGCGCAGTATGACGGCGGGCCGGCGCGCTGCACCAGCCCTTTATCCGGATGCCGCGGGACGCGGGGCGGCATTACGGTCGGGGTATGCAGACCATGGTGACAGCCGGCGCCGACACGATCTGGGCGGAGGACTCGGGCGGGGACGGGCCCGTTCTCCTCCTGCTCCATGAGGGTGTCGGTGATTCGCGGATGTGGGATCCGGTGTGGGAGGGGCTGACCGCGCGCTTTCGCGTGATCCGCTACGACGTCCGGGGGTTCGGCCGGTCGCCGGCGGCTTCGGAGGAGTACACCCTGCTCGGCGATGCCCGCGCCGTGTTTGATCACTTCGGTGTCCCCAGCGCGCATATCGCCGGCTGCAGCATGGGAGGCCTCACCGCACTCGAGCTGGCGCTCGCCGAGCCTGACCAGGTGCAGAGCCTGGTGCTGCTGTGTCCCGGCATCGGCGGCTATCCCTATCCCGACCGGCATGAACTCGAGGCGCAGTACGAGGCGCTGGCAGCCGCGGGAGACGAAGACGGGCTGCTCCGCCTCAGCCTGGAGCAGTGGGGAGCGGCCGGGCCGGATCCGCTGATTACCGAGCTGATGCGCTCCGCGCTGCGCGCCTGGGAGAACGAGGAGCGCTTCGAGCAGGAAGGCGAGCCCACCTACGACCGGCTCGGTGAGATACGCGTGCCGGTCGTCCTGATGGTTGGTGACAAGGATGACCCCGGCCTGATCGCAAGCAACGAGTCGGCAGCTGCGCGCATCCCTGGCTGCGAGCTGATCCGCATGCCGGGTGTCGACCACTACCCGACGGTCCGCGAGCCCAGGCTCGTCATCGAGACGATCGCGCGGCACTGCGCGGACTAGCGCCGGCCCGGTACGGACCGATCTCGACCGCGGTGTCCCGCACTGCTCTGCACTGCAGGACTGGCAGCCGGCCGCGTCGCTTTGGCCGGCCCCTGGCCAGGTTCATGCTGGGCTGCGCCTCATCACGACGACGCAAAGGACAGATTTAACATGAACCCGATCGCACGCCTATCCGCGGCAGCCGTTATCACCGCGGCGGCCGCCGCGCCAGTCAGCCTCGCGCTGCCGAGTACGGCTGCATCAGCGGCACCGGCTGCGGCACTTGCCTGCCATGCCTCGATGAGCAATAACCACCCGGCCGACTACACCACGACCGACGTAAGGGTCAGGACGACGGCGCACAGTTACGTGACAACCGTCGCTCATTACCGGACCGTGAGCCGCAAGTACCACCGCCACGCGAGTGCGGCTGGCAAGGCGACTGTCCCGTACTACATCAGCGGGGCAACCCCCGGATACCGCGTTGTGGTCAAGGTCTACGTGAGCAAGGCCGGGCGCAAGGGCACGTGCTCTACCTCGTTCACGCCGCACCAGTAAGCGCCCGCGGATGTCGCTTGCCGGCGGTGCGGCCACAGCCGCGCCGCCGGACGGACGGCCGCGCTACTGACCGAACCGGCGGACGGCGGCCTGGCGGCTGCTGCGCGCTTGCCGGGCCGTTAGGGCCGGCTCAGCTAGCCGGCAGGAGCGGGACCGCGTTCGCGCGGACGATCTCGGAGTAGAAGTGCGCGCTGTTCTTCGGGATCCGCCGCTGCGTCTCAAAGTCGACGAACACGATCCCGAAGCGCTTCTGGAAGCCCCAGCCCCACTCGAAGTTGTCCAGAAGCGACCAGACGTAATAGCCGGCCAGGTTCACCCCGGCCTCGACCGCGCGCGCCGATGCGTCGAGATGGGCGTGCAGGTAGCTGATCCGCTCCTGGTCATTCACCACGCCGAGCGGGTCGACGTAGTCTTCCGCAGCGCAGCCGTTCTCGGTGATGTAGAGCGGGATCCCCGGTGCGCGTCCTGACACCTGCAGCAGCAGGTCATACAGGCCGTCGGCGTCCACCAGCCAGCCCATCGGCGTCCGGTCGAGGTCGGCCGGGCGGTACTCGACGACACCCGGCAGCCCGCAGCGAGCGGCTCCTCGCCCCGCCGGAGGTCGTCCGGGTCGCCTGCCCGCAGGTAGACCGGCGAGTAGTAGTTGACGCCGAGGAAGTCCACCGGCTGCCTGATGGTCTCCATGTCTCCGGCAGCGATCAGGGAGTCGTCAGGCAGCAGCTCAGCTCGGGCGTGCGCCGGGTACCGGCCGAGCAGGACCGGCTCGAGGAAGAGCCCGTTCAGCTCGGCGTCGGTCGCCAGCCAGGCCGCCTGCACGGCGTCGGACTGAGTCCCGTCCGGCAGCTTGACCGGATGCATGTCGAACGTGATCCCCAGCGGTGTCGCCGGGTGCACGCTGCGCACCGCCTGAGCGGCGAGGCCATGCCCGAGCAGCAGGTGATGCGTGGCTGCCGCCGCGGCCGCGCTGTCAGTGAGGCCCGGCGCGTGCACCCCCTCGCGGTAACCATGGCTCGCGACGACCTGGGGCTCGTTCAGGGTGATCCAGCGGGAGACCCGGTCGCCGAGCTTCTCGGCGACCATCAGCGCGTAGTCGGCGAAGCGCTCGGCGGTGCTGCGCACGGCCCAGCCGCCCTCGTCCTGCAGCTCCTGCGGAAGGTCCCAGTGGTAGAGCGTGACTGCGGCCGCGATGTTGTGCTCGGCCAGCTCATCAAGCAGCGCCCGGTAGTAGTCAAGGCCCTTCTCGTTCGCCGGCCCGGTGCCGCCCGGCTGCACGCGCGGCCAGGAGATCGAGAACCGGTAGTCCGTCAGGCCGAGCGAGGAGATCAGCGCGACGTCCTCGCGGTAGCGGTGGTACGAGTCGCAGGCGATGTCGCCGGTGTCCCCACGGCGGACCTTGCCCGGCACGCGGCTGAAGGTATCCCAGATGGACACCCCGCGTCCGTCGGCGGTCGCCGCTCCCTCGATCTGGTACGCGGCTGTCGCCGCGCCCCAGGTGAAGCCCTCCGGGAAGGACAGCGCGCCATTGGAGCTCGTCCCCGTTGCGGTCATCTAACACTCCTTGTGTTACCGGAACGTTGCATCTTGCTTAATTCGAGGCTCTTGACTGCCTCTGCGGCGAGTCCTAGTGTAAGCGCTTAGATCAGGCAATGTAAGCGCTTAGATGAGCTGATCTAAGTACTTTTAAACCCTGTCGTCAGGGGACGAGCAGATGGCGCGAGACCCAGGCATTCCGTACCACTGCGGTGCGGCATGAGCGCGTCTGACGTGCACGGGAACGAGCCGTCAGGCACGCAGTCGCCGCAGCCGACGGCGGCGCCTGAGCCCCGAACGTCCGGCTTGCGGGAACCGGGCGCAGATGGCGGGCCGGAGGCCGCAACGGCCTCTGGCCCGCCAACCCGCATCAACCCCGCCGCCGATGGCGGCCGGATCAGCGTCAGCCCGGTAACCCTGTACGACGTGGCCCGGCTCGCTGGCGTGTCCACTGCCACGGTCTCGCGAGTTGTGCACGGCCTCGATCGCGTCAAGGACAGCACCAGAGCCCGCGTCCGGGATGTCATCGACCAGCTCGGCTACGTACCGGACGGGGCGGGGCAAAGCCTGTCGAGACGGCAGAAGAACGTGATCGGCCTGGTCGGTGTCGAGCGCCTCGCGCCGCAGCAGTACGACATCGAGAGCATGAGCTTGCTCTTCTACGACGACATCCTGCGCGGCGTCGAGCAGCGCATCAGGTACCACGACTGGTCTCTCCTTATTACCTACCTTCGCGAGGAGAGCAGGGACGACCTGCGCCGGCTGCAGTCACTGTCGGGGAAGGTCGACGGACTGCTGATCGGCGAGGGCATCGTGCCGTCCGACGAGCTGGCCCGGCTGGCGGAGCGGCTGCCGGTCGTCGTCGTTGCGGGCGATCCCGCTGAGCGCGCGGCTGACGTGGTTACCGCCGACAACCGGTCCGGATCGGTGGCCCTGGTCACCCACCTGGTCGAGGTGCACGGGCGCCGCAGGATCTTCCACGTCGACGGGCCGCCGAGCGCACCCGACGCCAAGGAGCGCAGGCTCGCGCTCGCCGAGGTGGTCGCGGCCCACGACGGCGTCGAGCTGATCGGCTCGCACTGCGGGCGGTTCAGCGTGCAAAGCGGCGAGGAGGCGGGCGAGAGGCTCCTTGCCAGCCGGGACGCGCTGCCCGACGCCATCGTGTGCGCTAACGATCAGATGGCCATCGGCGTGCTGCAGTCCATGGCCCGCGGCGGCGTGCGGGTGCCCGAGCAGCTGTCGGTCACCGGCTTCGACGACATCTTCCCCGGCAGCCTGTTCGATCCGACGCTCACCACCGTGCACCAGCCGATGCGAATGCTGGGCGAGCGGGCCTGCGCGCGCCTGCTCGATCGCATCGCCCGGCCCGATCTGCCCACTCAGGTCGAGCTGCTGCCCACGGAGCTGGTGCTGCGCAGGAGCTGCGGCTGCCCGCCGGGCGCCTCGGCCCGCACGGTCGCCAGCACGCCCGCTGCCGCACTCGCCGGCGTCGGTGCACGCACCGGTGCTGCCAGCACCGGCACAGTAGCCGCCGAAACCGGGGCCGCCAGCGCACTGGCCACTGCTGCCGACACCGCCACCACCACCGGTGCCACCACTGCCACCGCCACCACTGCTACCACCACTTCGGCCACCACTGGCACCGGCGCTATCGGCACAGCAGCGCTCGCCGGTGTCGCTGCCACCCCGCGTCGCGACAGCGACGGCCTGACACTTCCGCACGCTGGCAGCACCCCGCGCCGGGCCGGCCGCGGCCGCCGCCACGCCCATCCGACCGCCGAGAGCTAGGAGCAAGGCGATGCCTTTCATCCTCCGCCGCCTGGGCTTCTACGTAGTTGCCGCCTGGGCCGCGCTGACCATCAACTTCTTCCTGCCGCGCGCGATGCCGGGGAACGCGGTCGAGGCGATCATGTCGAAGTTCCCGAACCTGACCCCGACGGCGTACAAGGCGCTCGAGGCCATGCTCGGAGTCGGCCACCCCGGCTCCCTCTGGCACCAGTACGTGGCCTACCTCGACGACGTCGTGCATTTCAACTTCGGCACCGACCTGAGCCAGTACCCGTCCACGGTGTCGCAGCTTCTCGGCGAGACAATCCCGTGGACCCTGCTGCTCGTCGGGAGCGCGACGGTCATCGCGTTCGCGGTGGGCACCCTGCTGGGTATCTTCTCCGGCTGGCGGAGCGGCGGCTCGCTCGACCGCGTGCTGCCCGGCCTGATGTTCCTGCAGGCCATCCCCTATTTCTTCCTGGCCCTCGTGCTCGTCTGGGTACTAGGCGTCCACCTGAAGATCTTCCCCACCGGCCAGGGATACGCCGGCGGCCTGGTGCCCGGCTGGCACTGGTCGTTCATCAGCAGCGCGCTCTACCACTCACTGCTGCCGGCGTTCACCATCGTGCTCACCTCGCTCGCCGGCTGGATGCTGCAGATGCGCAACGTCATGATCACCACGATCGGCGAGGACTACGTGCTGGCCGCGCAGGCAAAGGGGCTGCCGAACCGGCGCGTGATCTTCAGCTACGCGGCGCGCAACGCGTTCCTGCCGCAGCTGCAGGGCTTCGGCCTCGCCCTCGGCTTCGTCGTCTCCGGCGCCATCATCATGGAGATCGTCTTCTCCTACCCCGGCATCGGGCTGCTGCTGCTCAGTGCCGTGCAGTCCAATGACTACCCGCTGATGCAGGCGATCTTCCTCGTGATCACCTTCGCCGTCCTGCTCGCCAACCTGATCGTCGACCTCGTGATCGTGGCCGTCGATCCGCGCGTCCGGACGAGAGAGGCAGCCTGATGACCACTGCTCTCCCGATCAACGCCGAGCTTCCAGCGCTAGCGGCACCGCCGCCCAGCCAGCTCGGGCGGTGGCGCCGCCTGCCGATCAAGGCGAAAGCCGGCGCGGTCATGCTCGGCCTGTTCGTCCTCTGCGCGGTCATCGGCCCGATGGTGGCGCCGTATGACCCCAGCTACCAGAACCCGAACCCGGCACTCTCGCTGGCCGCGCCGTCAGCCCAGCACCTCCTCGGTACCACGCAGAGCGGGCAGGACGTGCTCTCGCAGCTCCTGACCGGCATCCGGCTGACGCTCGAGCTCGGCATCCTGGTCGGCATCATCGCCACGATCCTGTCCGTGCTGGTCGGGGTGACTGCGGCCTACCTCGGCGGAGTGTGGGACGAGCTGCTCTCCCTGGTCAGCAACGTCTTCCTGGTCATCCCCGCGCTGCCGCTGCTGATCATCCTGCTGGGCTACCTGCCGCGGACCGGCCAGACCGCCACCATCCTGGTGCTAGCCTTCCTCGGCTGGCCCTGGGGCGCCCGCGTCATCCGGGCCCAGACGCTGGCGATCCGCGGCCGTGACTTCGTGGCGGCCTCCCGCGAGACCGGCGAGAGCGGCTGGCGGATCATCTCGTTCGAGATCGTGCCGAACGAGGTCAGCCTCATCGCGGCCAACTTCGTGAACACGGTGCTCTACGCCATCGGGACCTCCGTCGCGCTCGCCTTCATCGGCCTGACCAACCTGAACAGCTGGAGCCTCGGCACGATGCTGTACTGGGCGCAGAGCCAGGACGCACTCCAGCTCGGCGCCTGGTGGTGGTTCATCCCGCCCGGCCTCGCGGTCGCCCTGATGGGCACATCGCTGGTACTGCTCAATACCGGCATTGACGAGCTCGGCAATCCGCGGCTGCGGGACGCCAACCAGCGCGCTAAGGTCAACGGCCGCCGGCTGTACTCCACCGCCCCGACACCGGTACTGCACGCGCCGCCGCAGCGACGGCCGAGCCCGGTCGCCGCCTTCGTCCGCTCCTTCTCCCGCAGCGCTTACATCGCGGACCGGACCCGGCAGGCCAGCGCAGCTCAGCTGAGCGAGGGGAAGCGATGATGACCGGCAGAAACGACCTCGTTCCCGGCCCGGATGCACCTGGCAGCCGCGGGCGGTCGTCCGCCGACCCGGTGCTGTCGATACGCGATCTTTCCGTCGTCTACCGCACCGTGAACGGTGACGTGCGCGCGGTCGACCAGGTGAGCCTCGACCTGCACGCCGGCGAGGTCATCGGCCTGGTCGGCGAGAGCGGCTCCGGCAAGTCGACGCTCGCCTACGGCGCCACCCGGCTGCTGCGCGCGCCGGCGCTCATCACCGGCGGAAGCGTCCGCTACCAGGGACGCCGGATGCAGTCGGCGACCGACATACTCGAGCTGACGCCCGATCAGCTGACCAGCCTGCGCTGGCGGGAGATCTCGATCGTCTTCCAGAGCGCGATGAACGCGCTCAACCCGGTGCTCAGCATCTCCGACCAGCTGACCGACGTGATCCGCGCGCACCTCTCGCTGAACCAGAAGGCCGCCGTGGACAAGGCCGCCGGCCTGCTTGACCTGGTCGGCATTCCGCGCAACCGGCTGCGCAGCTATCCCCATGAGCTGTCCGGCGGCATGCGGCAGCGGGTCATGATCGCGATGGCGCTCGCCACCGATCCCGAAGTCGTGATCATGGACGAGCCGACCACCGCGCTCGACGTCGTCGTGCAGCGCGAGATCCTCGGCCAGATCCTGGAGCTCAAGGAGACGCTCGACTTCGCGATCCTGTTCATCACCCACGACCTGTCACTGCTCCTGGAGATCGCCAACCGGATCGCGGTCATGTACGCGGGGCAGCTGATGGAGGTCGGGTCGGCGGAGCAGATCCATCACGAGCCCTCGCATCCCTACACCAAGCGGCTGCTGCGCTCCTTCCCCTCGCTGCACGGACCGCGCATCGAGCTGGCCGGCATCCCCGGCACCCCCCCCGACCTGCTTGACCCGCCGCCGGGCTGCCCGTTCCTGGCCCGGTGCACCGAGGGCACGGAGGCCTGCACCACCATCGACGTCCGCCTCGCCACGGTGCGGACGTCGGCAGATCCCGCGCATGTGACGGCGTGCCCGTTCGTGCTGCCCGACGCCCCCGCGGTGCCCGCCGGGGTTCGGGGCGGCCGGGAGGGCCGGGAGGGCCACCTGGCCGGCGCCGCAGCCGAGCCGCCCGCCGCGGTCGCCACCAGCAACCCGAGCCCCGAGGAGCGGAAGCCGTGAGCACTCAGGCAACCGGTCAGCAGCCGCTGCGGCCCGCCGACGGGCTGGTATCAGTCGCGGCCGCCCGCGGCGGGCTCGTCCTCGCCGCCGACGGCCTGGCCAAGGATTTCAGGCTCGGCCGCGGGCAGGTGCTGCACGCGGCGCGCAACGTCTCGTTCGGCCTGTACCAGAGCGCGGTCGTCGCGCTGGTCGGCGAGAGCGGCTCGGGCAAGTCCACCGTGGCCAAGCTGCTGGCCGGCCAGGAGCAGCCCACCGCGGGCACCATCACGCTCGACAACACGCCGGTCCAGCTGTCCGGCCGCCGGGCTTTCCGGCGCTACAAGAGCGAGGTCCAGCTGGTCTTCCAGGACCCGTTCGCGTCGCTGAACCCCGCGCATACCGTGCGCTACCACATCGAGCGCCCGCTGCACCTGCACCGCAGCTCGCTGACGAAGAAAGAGATCCGCGAGGCCGCGGCCGCGCTGATGGAGCAGGTGCGGCTGACCCCGGCTGAGAAGTTCCTGGCCAAGTACCCGCATGAGCTGTCGGGCGGCCAGCGGCAGCGCGTCTCGTTCGCCCGCGCGCTGGCAGCTGAGCCGAGCGTGCTGCTCGCCGACGAGCCGGTCTCGATGCTGGACGTGTCCATCCGGCTCGAGATGCTCGCGCTGCTCGACGACCTTCGCAAGCGCCTCCGGCTGGCCATGCTCTACATCACCCACGACATCGCGTCAGCCCGGTATTTCGCCGACGAGGTCCTGGTCATGTACGCCGGGCAGATCGTCGAGCGCGGCGCGGCCGAGGACGTCACTCAGCAGCCGGCCCATCCGTACACGCAGCTGCTGGTCAGTTCCGCTCCCGATCCGGACAACCTCGGCGGCGCGCTGCATGGCAGCACCCCGTGGGCCAGCCGCAACGGGACCGGCGGTGCCGGGACTGAGGGCGGCGCCAGGCCGGCGGCCGCGGGCGCGTGCTCGTTCAGCAACCGCTGCCCGTTCGCGGATGACCGGTGCCGCACCGAGGAGCCGCCGCTGCTGCAGATCACGTCGTCCCGTGCCGCCGCGTGCTGGCGGCTGGACGTTGCAGCTCCTTCCGTCTATGCCGGGCGCGAAGGGGGTGGGGACATTACGAGCTAGCTCCGACGACCCCATATCAGGCGGGACACTAGGCAACACTGCACAGGAAAGGTAACAATGAGTCTTCATCATCTGAGCTCTCGCGGGCTCATCGCCATCACGGCGGCCGGCCTGCTAGCGGCCGGTCTCGGGGCGTGCTCGTCTTCGTCGAGTCCGTCCGCATCATCGTCGGGCGCCGCGAAGGCAAGCTCGTCGAACACGCTGGTCATGGAGAGTTCTCCGGAGACGGCGATCACCGACGACTTCAACCCGTTCGTGTCGACCGCCGCCCCCCAGGGCATGGGCGCCACCGGGCTGATCTACGAGCCGCTGCTGCAGTTCGACCTCGCCGCGCCGCCCAAGTACACCCCCTGGCTGGCGACGTCCTACACCTGGTCCAACAGCGGCAAGTCCATCACCTTCGCGATCCGGCAGGGCGTGAAGTGGAGCAACGGAACGCCGATGACGCCAGCGGACGTGGTGTTCACCTACGGGCTGGTCCAGAAGAACGCCGCGATCAACCTCGCCGGTCTTCCCATCACCGGGGAGTCGGCATCAGGCAACAACGTCACGATCACCTTCAGCTCGCCGCAGTACCTGAACCTGCAGGAGATCGCGGGCGTGCCGATTCTGCCGAAGGCACAGTGGGGCAGCGCGGGCACTCCGGCTACCTTCACTGACGCCAAGCCGATCGGCACCGGGCCGTACGTGCTGAAGACCTTCACTCCGCAGGGCTTCACGCTGACGAAGAACCCGTCGTACTGGCAGGCCTCCCAGGTGAAGGTCCAGAACGTCTACTTCCCGGTCTATACCTCCAACACCGGCGCCCTGTCGGCGCTGTACTCCGGGCAGATCGACTGGACGGGTAACTTCATCCCCGGCCTGCAGAAGGAGTTCGTCTCCACCTCGCCGCAGTACCACCACTTCTGGGAGGCACCGGGCAGCACCAACGCCCTGATGCCGAACCTGAGCAAGTGGCCGACGAACCAGCTGCCGGTCCGCAAGGCCATCAGCCTGGCGGTCAACCGCAACCTGCTCGCATCTGAGGGCGAGGCCGGCCTGGAGAACCCGGTCACCAACACCAGTGGCATCACGCTGCCGACCTTCTCCGCATGGGCCGGTCCGGCCGCATCGGACACGGTGTCAGCTACCGGCAGCGCCGCTGCCGCGTCGCAGGTGCTTGCCAGCGCGGGCTACAAGAAGAACTCCAGCGGCTTCTACGCAAAGAACGGCAAGGAAGTCACCGTCACCCTGATCAGCCCGTCCGCCTACACCGACTACGCTGCGGTCGGCAGCATGGTCGCGCAGGAGCTCAAGGCCGCCGGCATCAACGCCAGCTTCCAGGGCATCAGCGTGAACGCCTGGAACGCCGACATGGCCGACGGCAACTTCTCACTGGCCGAGCACTGGTCAAACAACGGCCTCACGCCATACAACCTGTATGACAACTGGCTGAACAGTGCCCTGAACAACGGCAAGGCGAACACCGGCGACTACGAGGGCCTGAAGGACCCGGCGATGGACACTGCCCTGGCCAAGCTCGCGGGTGACTCGACCGTGGCTGAGCAGACCACCGACCTGGCGCCGATCGAGTCCTACGTCGCCAGCAACCTGCCGGTCATCCCGATCACGACGGCGTCGGAGTGGTTCGAGTACAACTCGCAGCACTTCGTCGGCTGGCCAACCCAGCAGAACCCGTACGAGACCGGGCAGCCGACAGGCACCAACACCGGCGCCGGCGCCGGCACCGACGAGGTGGTGATTCTGCACCTCAGCCCGCGTAGCTAGCAGCGCAGGGCCAGCGGGCCCGCCCCCGGGTGACCGGGGGCGGGCCTTCTGCTGTCGCGGCGTCAGTCATCAGGCACGCCGGCGGCTTCAGCCGTAACTGGCCTCCAGCAGCCAGCGGCCGTCCTGCAGCACGGCCAGCCAGGCGCTCCCGTCCTCGGTGACCAGCTGGAACCGGGCCTGACGGCGGGCATGCGGCGGATCCCACCATCGCTCGGTCACCGGCCAGGGCCCGGCCCAGGCGGTGACTGCCCTGGCCGGGCCGCCATCTGCCGCAAGCCAGGCCGGCGGCGCGGACACCTGGGCCCGCCCGCTGACCGATACTGGCTGGCCTGAGCCGTCGGTCACGCTGGCGGCCAGCGGCGAGCCGAACACGGTAGCCGGGGCCGGAGCGGGGATCTGGCCCGGCCACGGGCGGTCAGCCGGCCGGAGCGGGACGGCAGCATCCCCGAAGGGAACCAGCAGCACCTGCTCGGCCGGGCTGCGACCGCCTGCCAGCACCGGCCTGGTGACGCAGGCGTGGCCGAGTATCGCCTGGACCCGGATGGCCGCGCGGGCGACCCGGTCGCTCGGCACCGAGTCGCCCCACAGCGCCAGCTGCCGTCCGGTCGCCCGGACCAGCTGATCCGGAACCAGCCGCAGCAGCGTGATCCCGGCGGTTCCCGGCCTGCTGCCGCTCCCGCCGGGTCCATCCGCATCGTCCCCCTGGCCGCCGCTGGCCCGGCCGCGCCAGCCGTCGAGCTGCCAGCGAACCCGCTCGGCCACGGCCAGCGCGGACAGCAGCCCGTCATGCCGCCATAGCCGGCTGAGCTCCCGGCCGTCCTCGCAGCACACCTGCACCTGCACGCGCACGCAGGCGTACCCGCCGGCCGCCAGCCGGTCGTGCATCTGATCGGCTAGTGCCTTGGCCGCGAAGATGACTGGCTCGGACTGGTCGGCCGGCGGATCGAACTCCTGCTGCACGGACAGATCGGCAGCGGGCGGCCGCGGGATCAGCGGGCGGGGGTCGAGCCCGCGCGCCAGGCGGCTGGCGAGGCCGCCAGCCGGCCCGAACCTGCTGGCGGCCTCGGCCGGCGGCAGCGCGGCGAGCTGGCCCAGCGTCTCGATGCCCAGCCTGGGCAGCAGCTCGCAGAGCTCGGGGAGGTCCAGGACGCCCACCGGAAACCCGGCCAGGAACTCCGGCGTCTCCCCCGGCGACACCAGCAGCCCGGTCGGGCCGGAGCGCGCCGCCAGCCCGGCGGCGAACAGGCCGTCGGCAATCCCGGCCTGGCAGGTGAAGCCGCCGAGGCAGACGGCCTCGGCTACTTTCCTGGCCAGCTCGGCCTCGCCGCCGAAGTAGCGCGCCGGGCCGCGGGCCGCGACCGCGCAGACCCCCGGCCGCAGGATCTCCACCTGCGGGCAGAACTCCCCGACGATGGCGACGACCGGCTCGAAGGCACGCGCCGCCGCGCTGCCGTCGCTGCCGTCGCTGCCGTCGCTGTCGTTACTGCCATCACTACCGTCGGGGTCAGGCCAGTCCGGGCAGCGCAGCACGAGCACCCGGCGCGCGGCCGCCGCCCTGCTCGTCATCCGCTGCTCGTCATCCGCTGCTCGTCATCGGCTGCTCGTCATCCGCTGCTCGCCAGCGGCGCGGACTCACCGGAGTACATGCCGGAGGCCGCCTCGCCCGCGGCCGTGACGGTGCCGTCCGGGCCCGGCAGCCACAGCCAGGCCGAGCGCGGCCGCTCCCCCGCTCCGCGCCCGGATGCGGCTACCCGTGCCCTGCGGGCGCGCAGCCGCCCGTGCCCGGCGCCGATCCCGGTCCACTCCGCCTCTGTGACCAGCAGCCGGGACTGCGCGCCCGGCCACTCCCCCGCCACCACCAGCACGCTGCCGTACCGGCGGGCGGCCGCCTCCAGCTTGCGGCGCAGCTGGGGCGGCGGCTGCTCCGGCGGCCGCAGCAGCACGATGTCGAATCCGTCCAGCAGCGACGCCACCACCTGCGGCCAGCCCGGGCCCGGCTCGGCGACCAGCAGCACCCGGTCCGGATCCATCCCGGCCTCAGCTGCCGCCCGCATGCCCGCGGCCGGCACCCCCGCGATCGCGCACCACGCCCCGTCAGCCACCGCTTCGGCCGCCAGCGCCAGCGCCAGCAAGCCCCAGTCCCCCGATGTCACCACCGACCCGCGCTGCAGTCCGCCGCCCGGCAGCAGCCCCCGCAGCGCCGGGAGAACCGGCAGCAGTCCCTCCCCGGTCAGCACGTCGTCCCGGTGGCGCGCGGGAGCCAGCGAGATGACCTGCGCTACCCCCGTTCCCATCACACCACTATCGAACAGGTATTCGATCGATGTCAAGGATGCGCCTGGCCCGGCTGGCCGGCGGCGGTCCGCCCGGGGCGGTCAGCCCCGGCGGCGCGCGATCGTGATGATCTCCGGGCTGGCCTGCCGGAGCGGTGAGCGATCCCAGTCCCCGTACTGCTCCTCGATCTCCAGGCCCGCCTCAGCCAGGAACGACGCCAGCGCGTCAGCCCCGAGGAACCGCAGGGTGCTGCGGCTGCGTTCCGGCTGCTCCCAGTCCGGGCTCGAGTAAGTGGCAGTGAACGACACCAGGTCGCCGTGCACCGGCAGATCCACCTCATGCTCCTGCCGGATCACGGCACCGGATCCGTCTGTGACCACCACCGCGTTCGCCGGGACCCACTCCTCCCAGCCCCGCGCCAGCGGGTTGCGGGTCTCGAACGCGAACCGCCCGCCTGGCACCAGCGCCGCGTGCACCGTCGCCAGCGCCGTGCGCAGCTCATCGTCACTGGTCAGGACCTGGAAGGCATGCCCGGTCATGACCGCAAGCCCGAACTCCCGGTCCCAGCGGGCTGCCGACAGGTCGCCCGCCACCCACTCGATATCAGCAGCCGCCCGCGCGACCCGGAGCATCGCCGCCGCCGGGTCAAGCCCGCACAGCCGGCCGGAGTGTCCCGCCGCCCGCGCCCGCCGCAGCAGCATCCCGGTGCCGCAGCCCGCGTCGAGAACGCTGTCCGCGCCCAGCACCAGCGGCAGGTAGAAGCCGAAGTCCCCGCGCGGATCCCACGGGCAGAACAGGTCGTACAGCACGGCCAGTCTCGGCTCAGCGAACAGGCGGTCGACCACCGGATAGCCCTCCTGACGGCATGGGTGCTCGCTAGTGCTGCCAGAACAACCCCTGTGGGGCACCCACGGAAGCTGCGCCGCGAGTTTTGCGGCTGGCCGAGGTCAGAAGCAAGTTGTAATGTTGTAATCCTGATGGGAGCACAGCATGACAGCAGACTCACCGCTCGATTCCTACTCTCGCACCGTGGCCGGTGTGGCAGCCGAGCTCACCCCGCGGGTTGTCAGCCTGCGCGTGCGCCATTCGGGCGGCCGGCACCGCGGCGAGGGACTGGGCTCGGCCGTCAGCTACACCCCGGACGGCTTCCTCCTCACCAACGCGCACGTCGTCGGCCAGGCAGAGCGCGGCACCGCGCTGTTCGCCGACGGCACCAGCGCCGAGTTCCGGGTCGTGGGCGCGGACCCGCTGTCAGATCTGGCGGTCGTGCGAGCCGATGGCCAGACCCCCGGTCCGGCCACCCTCGGTGAGGCCGATGACCTGGTGGTCGGCCAGCTCGTGGTCGCGGTGGGCAGTCCGCTCGGACTAACTGGCTCGGTGACGGCCGGCGTGGTCAGTGCACTCGGCCGGTCCCTGCCGACAAGCGCCGGCGGCCGGGCCAGCCTGGTCGAGGATGTCATCCAGACTGATGCGGCGCTGAACCCCGGCAACTCAGGCGGCGCGCTCGCCGACTCCGCCGCCAGGATCGTGGGCATCAACACCGCCGTCGCCGGGGTCGGACTCGGGCTGGCCGTGCCGATCAACGCGACGACCCGCATGATCATCGCGGCGCTCATGCGCGACGGCAAGGTCAGGCGCGCCTACCTCGGCATCGTCAGCGTGCCTGCACCGCTGCCCGAGCACCTGCGATCCAGGTTCGGGCGGGCGGCCGGGCTGCGTGTCGCCCAGGTAGTGCCGGACGGCCCGGCCGCACGGGCCGGGCTGCGGCCAGGCGACCTCCTGCTGACGGCGGGCGGCCGCCCCGTGACCAGGGCTCAGGACCTGCAGAAGCTCATGTTCAGCGAGGCGATCGGGCGGCCGCTGGCCATTACCGTCATGCGCAATGGCGCCCTCGTCGATGTCATCGCCGAGCCGTCCGAGCTCGTAGCGGCCTGATAATCTCGAGTTGCCATTCCTTTGCCAGTCATAAGGAATTCGATGACATCCGGCCGACGATGCCTTGAATATGCCCATACTATTTCTGGGTATAGCGATTAAACCCGGCCCACGGCGCTAGCGTTACGGTATGCCGGGAGCACTAAACCGGAGCATTTTTACGAGGTATGCCGTTTCCTGGAGCTACCTCGTCGCCGTCTGCATCGCCGAGATCGCCTATGCGCTGCTGTCGCCCTCGGCGCGCACCACGGTACTGCGGTGGGCCAGCACCAGCGTCCACAACCTCCAGCACGACCCGGTCGGCTGCCTGGTTGCCTCGGCTTTCGTCACCAGCGGGTTCCTGCTGGCCTGGCCGCTCCTCATCGCGCTCGCGCTGTTCGGGGCCAACCACGCGCTCGGGAACTGGCGCACCGCTGTGACCTGCGCTGCTGGCCACATCATCGGCACCCTGGTCAGCGAGGGAATCGTCGCCTACCGGGTGTCGCACGGCGCGCTGCCGCCTGCCGACAGGTTCCTGACTGACGTCGGCATGTCCTACGTGGTGGTGTCGGCCATCGCGGTCGCGCTGCTGTTCGGAGGCTGGCTGGCACGGGCCGCCGCCGCTCTCGATCTCGTGCTGCTGATCGTTGTCGGCCAGATCTTCGCCGGGCTCAGCCGGCTTCAGGTCTCCGCGGTGGGGCATGTCACCGCGCTTGCGACCGGTGCCCTGCTTGGCAGCTTCTTCTGGTGGCGCCGGCGGAGAAAAGCGCGGTCGTTATTCGATCACGCTTCGGTATCTGCAGCGTAGATACCAAGCGCGCTACTGTTAAATTAGCAATCGCAGCGCCAGCTCTCGGGTCACGAGGCTGCAGCGCCGGGGCATCGGATAACCGCTCCTACCTTGAGTTCAGGGCTCAGAAAAACTCCCCATTAAGGCGGATCGAGCTTTTCGCATGAGCTTTGACGTGCCCCGCCGGGCCGGGCTACGGGCTGCCCCGGCGGACCAGCAGGCACGCCCGTGGCCCCCTCAGGCGCCGCAGCGGCGCGCGCGCCTCCTGCTGTGGCTGGCCAGCGCCGGCATCGGCAGCTCGCTGGCGGTCATCGTGGCCGTGTCGCTGGCCAGGGAATCCTGGATGGGGCCGCCGCTGACCATGCCCGGGATCGGGCCGCCGTTCGAGCTGAGCAGCTGGCATCTGTCGGTGGTCACCGTCACGATCGCGCTCTGGATCACCGCCCTGACCGGCGGCATCGGCATGGCGGCCGGGCTGCTCGCCGTCCGGCGGGGCGCGCGGCCACCGGCCAGGCTCCTGCTCATCACGGCCGCGGTGGTCGTAGCCGTGCTGACCGTCCTGCCGCCTGTCGGATCCACGGACTACATGGCCTTCGGACGGATGGTCGTGCTCGGCCACAGCCCTTACGTGATGGTGCCCTGGGACCTGATTCACCTGCTGCGGGGCGATCCGGCCGCACGGCTGCGCGCCCACCTGCTGTGGACCATCAACCCGCTGCTGATCTGGCAGCTCATCGCCGCCGCGCATCTGGACGTACTCGCCGCCGCCGCTGGCATGCTCGGCCTGCTGGTGGCAGGCGGCTGGCCGGGCAGCCAGCTCAACGGCCGGCCCCCGGCGAGCCAGCGGGCCAGCCGCAGCTCGGCCGCATGCTGGCGGCGGGCATGCTCATCGGCCTCGCAGCCGACGTCAAGACCACTTTCATCATGTTCGGCCTCGGCCTGGCCTGGGCCATGCGCCGGTCCGCGGTCTCCTGCCTGGCCGCGGCCTGCGGGATGCTGGCCGTGCTGCTGCCGAGCTACGCCTGGTTCGGGCCGCCGGCCTTCCGGGCCGTGCTGAGCCGCGATGACCGGACCACTGCCGACAACTTCTACCAGCTGATCTCGCACGCTCAGCATGGCTTCCTGATGAAGCACGTCGGCGCCATTGCCGCAGTCCTGGTGGCAGCTGTCGCGATCGCGGCCATCTCGCACCTGCCCGGAAAGACCACGGTCCAGCCCGGAGCGGAACCGGCTGCTGGCCACCATCGCGCACAGCAACTTCACCCTGGCCGTCCCGCTGGTCCTGGCCGGCGCCACGGCCGCGCTGGTCGGACTCTGCCTGCGGGAGCGCCGTCGTTCCCGCCGGGAAACGCCGTCGCCGCAGCTGAGCTAGTGACTATCGGCTGGCGACCGGCTCGGACCGCCGGGCAGGTGCCAGGGCCCGCGACTCGTCCCGCCGCCGCTGCCGCTCGCAGCGCACCGCCACCACGGCGAGCAGGACGAACAGCAGCAGCCCGGTCAGGACGTAGAGGTTGCCGGTGAGGAGCTGGAACCCGTGCCAGTGGTACTCGGCGTACCACGGCCGGTCACCCAGCTGGGCGAACGCGCCGGGGTTGGTGTTGGGCGGGATCCAGATGAAGCCCTCGGAGAACGCGCCCAGGTCAACGGGCTGGCCCCAGAGGAAACCGGGCCAGGCGCCGAACAGCGCGCCGAGCAGGCAGCCGCCGGCCAGGAACGCCGGCCGGAGTGCGCCTCGCGCCCTGATCCCGTAGACAACCAGGGCAGTCACCCCGGGCACGATCCAGACCCAGTGGTGATCCCAGCTGATCGGCGACACCAGCAGTCCCGTGAGCGCGCAGGTCAGCACGCCAACCGTCTGGTGGCCGGCCCGGTCCAGCGCGGCCGCTGACGCCAGCCCCGCGATGAGTACGACGAGCGCGACGACGATCCAGACCGGCTGGCCCGCGGCAACGCTGCCGGACAGCCGGGTGATGAGGCCGTCCAGCGACTGGTTGCCCTCCCAGCCGGTGAACCCGGTCCGGCCGCCCTGCAGGAACAGCCCGTCCAGCCACCACGCACGCGAGTCGGCCGGCAGAACGGCGAAGCCGAGCACGACGGTTGCGGCGAAGGTAGCCGCGGCCACTCCCGCCTGGCGGAAGCGACGGGTCAGCAGCAGGTACGGGATGAACACCAGCGGCACGAGCTTGATCCCGGCCGCGATCCCGACGCCAGCGCCCTTCCACCAGCGCCGGTCCGGCTGGCCCATGTCCCACATGATCAGGGCCATGAGCAGCAGCTCGATCTGACCGAGATAGAGCGTGCGCTGCACCGGCTCTGTCCAGAACAGGGCCGCGCTCAGCAGCAGGGTGCCGCCCAGGCGGGCGAGCCCGGCGCGGTAGCCGAGGCCGCCGAGCGTGGCCCAGATCGCCAGTGCCAGCGCGACGATGCTGAGCCCGAGTGACAGCTTGAGCAGAACCGTCCAGGGCGGCAGCGCCAGCGAGGTGAAAACCAGCGCGGCAAACGGCGTATAAGTGAATTTCAGCCCATATCCTGGCCAGTCGTACAGCGGCGCCGCCAGGGCCGCCTTGTAGGCGGGGGCGTCCTGCAGCACGACGAGCCCGCCGAGGCGGTAAACGTGCAGGTCGACCGGCGACATCCAGCGGTCGGTCGGATGCGTCAGGATGAACGCGCAGTAGAGGGCCATCGTGATCGCGAACGCGACAGCGCCCGCGATCAGCAGAGCCCTGGCCGACGGCCGCCGGCCAGCCACGGTCGCCGCCACCGCAAGAGTGCGCACGAGCCACAGTAACCCGGACTAAATGCCTTCCCCGGCGCCAGGACCAGGCCGTGACCGGGCCTTAGCCGGGAGATTAAGCCCGCGATACCCGGCCGCGTGCGCCCCGCCAGGACGCGACCAGCCGCCCCGCTGCATAGCACACCGCGCCGCCCGTGCCGACGAAAAAGCCCACGGGCCAGTTCGTCTCGAACGACGCCGCGATGGCGATCCACACGGTGATGACGGCCAGCACGACTGACAGCGCCATGGCGGTCAGCGGGTTCGCGGTCACGGACCGGGCGGCAGCCGGCGGCCCGATCATGAGGCTGAAGATCAGCAGGGCGCCGACGACCGGCAGCGTCATGCTGGTCGCGACGGCGACGATCACCAGGAACACCAGTTCCATCCGGGTGTTGCTCACGCCGCGGGCCGCGCTGGATTCCGGGGCGAGGGAGGACAGCAGCAGCGGCCGGTACACCGCGAGCACCCCGACGACGCAGACTGCGCCCAGTACCGCCACCGGCACGATCTCGGTGCTGCTGATGCCCAGTACCTCGCCGAACAGCAGCGAGAAGATCTCCGACGAGTACTCGGTGGTGAAGCTCAGGAACAGCGCTCCGAGGCCGAGCATCACGACCAGGATGAGAGCGGTGGACACGTCGCGCCTGGCCCGCCTGCTCAGCCAGCCGATGCCGAGCGACCCGACCAGGGCGAACACCCCGAGACCGACCAGCGTGTTGATGCCGAGCAGGCTCGCGCCGGCAGCCCCGGCGAACGCGCCCTGCGGCACCGCGTCGGCCACGAACGCGGCGCCCCGCAGCACGACGAAAAATCCCACCACGCCTGCGATGACCGCGACAATCGAGGCCGTGATCCACGCATTCACCATGAACGGGGCAAACACTGCGCCTACCCCCCCGCCCGGCGGTTGCGGCCGCGGCCCGCGAGCTGAGCGGCAACGAAGCCGGCGAAGATCAGCATGACGATGAAGAAGCTGACCGGCCAGCCGTCGTGACCTGGCGGCCAGCTGAAGCTGTCGTAGGCCAGCACGATGCCGAGCCAGGTGGCCGCGACCGCGATGAGCGCGGCGACCACGACGGCCCGGCCGGGTGCGCTGGTCAGCCGGAGGGCGATGGCCGCCGGGCCGACCAGCAGCGCGGTCGACAAGATCGCGCCGACCGTAATCGCGGCCAGGGACACGGCCAGCGCGATCGCGATCAGGCAGGCGAGCCCGGCCAGCCGGACCCGGACACCGCGTGCGGCCGCCACGTCCGCGCTCACCGAGCTCAGCAGCAGCGGCCGGTACAGGATCGCGATGATGGCAAGCGCAGGCACGCCGAAGGCCGCGACGAGCGGCACGATGTTGCTGCTGAGTGTGAACATCGAGCCGAACAGAATGGTGATCGCGGCCCCCGTCGTGCTCGTCGATGTCGTGTCCCAGTACAGGAACAGCGCCGCCAGGCCGAGCCCGGCGCCGCGCACGATGCCGGTCGCCAGGTCGCGGCCGCGCGGCCGGCGAACGCCGATCATGTCCATGACCGTCGCTGCCAGCACCCCGGTGGCCGCGAAACCCCACAGCGGGCTGAGGCTGGCCAGGAACGAGGCCGAGCCCCCGGTCACCGACAGATCCGCCAGTGCGTGGCCGGAGTAGGACTGGCCGCGCAGCACAGTGAAGGTGCCGACCACGCCGGACACCAGCGCCGCGATGCCGCCGATCGCCAGTGCCACGTGCACGGGCGAGCTGGCGAAGAAGCCGGGCGCGAACAAGACGCGCAGGACCGGGCTCACTGCTGCGTGCGAGCCGGCAGGTGATCCGGGTGGGCCGGCTGGGCTGCCGCGTCGTCGCCCGCCAGGATCTCCAGCCCGTCTCCCGCGTGCGCGACGACCAGCACCCGGCCATGCACGTGGAGCACGTCCACGTGCTGACCGTAGAGCTTGCTCAGCACGTCCTCGCGGATCACCTCGTCGGTGCTGCCGCTGGCCGCGCGGCCTGCGGCCAGGTAGACAACGCGGTCCATCACCGGCAGCAGCGGGTTCATCTCGTGCGCGGAGATCAGCACCGACACCTGCTGCTGCCTGGTGATCTTCGCCAGCAGCGAGATGATCTCCTGAGCGCTGCGAATGTCCAGGTTGGCCAGCGGCTCGTCGAGCAGCAGCAGCCGGGGCCTGCTGATCAGCGCATGGGCGATCATGACCCGCTGCTGCTCACCGCCCGACAGATTGCCCACCCGCTGACTCGCGAACGCGGTGGCGTCGACAGCCTCGAGCATCTCCGCGATCAGTTCGCGCCGCGCCCGCGATGGGAACGGGATGCCCAGCCGCTGCCCGTCCAGGCCGAGTCCGACCAGGTCCCTGGCTCGCACCGGCATTTCGGGGTCGAGGTCGATCTTCTGCGGCACGTAGCCGACCAGCCCCCGGCCCGTTGGCTGCCCGCAGACGCTGACGCGGCCGCCGGTCACCGGCTGCAGGCCGAGTATGACCCGCAGCAGAGTCGTCTTGCCGGCGCCGTTGGATCCGATCAGCCCCACGAACTCGCCGGGTCCGACCGCGAAGGTGACATCCTCCAGGATCTGCCGGCCGGACAGCTGGACGCTTACTCCGTCGACCGCCAGCACCGGGCCGCCCGCGTCGCCGGGAAGCGATGTCTCGCTGGTCGCCATCGTCACCGCCATCAGAGCTTCTCGGTGGAGACCTTATCGGTCACCGCTTTACGGAGCGCATTCACCTCGGCCAGCATCCAGCTCTGGTAGCTGTACCCCGGCGTCGGCATGGTCTCGTACACGCCGACTACCGGAATGCCGGCCCGCTTGGCCGCGGCGAGAAACGACGCGGTGAGAGAGTCGGTGACCTGCTGGTTGTATACGAAGACCTTGACCTTGTGCTGCGCGAACAGGCTGTCCTCGAGCGAGACATCCTGAGGAGAGGGATCGACGCCGTTCATGATGTCGGCCTGCAGGCCGAATGGCGTCATGATGGTCGCGCCGACAGCCTGCAGCATGTAGTCACCGACCGGCTCGGTCACCGCCACCGGCGTCCTCGGGTAGGCGGCCTTGAACTGCGCGATGGCGGTGAACCACGGCTGCAGTGACCTGTCGAACTTCGTGACATTGGCCGCGAAGTAGGCCGCGTGCGCCGGCCGCAGTTTTGACAGATCAGCCGCGATCGCGCGGGCGACCGCCGGCATGGTCGTCGGCGAGTACCACAGGTGCGGGTTCGGCGTGCTGTCCGGGAGACCGAGAAGATGCTGGACGACGATGACCTTGCGGTTGTTGTTCGGTGCGCTGCTCTCGATCTTGTTCATGTAGGTGTCGTAGCCGATGCCGTTCTGCACGATCAGCTGGGCTGTCGAGACCGCCGAGGCCACCGAGGGGCTCGCCTCAAAGCTGTGCGGATCAGTATTCGGGTTGCTCTCGATGGCGCTGACCGTCACGTACTTCCCGCCGATCTGCGAGATGACGTTCGCGTACTCGTTCTCGGCACCGATAGCGACAACGGCACCGGAACTGCCCGCGCCGCCGGCCGGTGAGCAGGCAGCGGCCAGCAGGCCGGCGACGGCTGTCAGGCTGACAGCCGCGATCACACGACGAACAGGCATAGCGGACTCCAGCGGGTTCGGCTCATTGACATCAGGAGCAGACGGACAACGCACGCGGGAGCCCTGACCGACGGCGACCCGCTTACCGCTAATGAAAACCATAACCAGTACAGGTCTGGCCCGTCAAACCGGGCGGGCGGTCGCGGCGGATAATCAGCTGGCCTCAGCGCCCGATCTGGGTAGAGTCGGGGCCGTGCCCGAGCTGCAGCGGCTGGACGCTGGCCATGCCCCCGCGGTCCTGGCCTTCGAGCTGGCGAACCGCGCCTATTTCGCCGCCTCGATCTCCGACCGCGGCGATGACTTCTTTGCCGAGTTCACCGACAGGTACGACGCGCTGCTAGCCGAGCAGGAGAACGGCGGCTGCGCCTTCTACGTGCTCGTCGACGAGGACGGGTCAGTCCTTGGCCGGTTCAACCTCGTCGGCATCTCTGCTGGCACTGCCGAGCTCGGCTACCGGGTAGCCGAGCGCGTCGCCGGCCGCGGGGTGGCGACCGCGACCGTCCGGGAGCTGTGCCAGCTGGCGGCGGCGCGGCACGGGCTGCGCACTATCAGGGCGGCCGCCTCCCTCGGCAATGCCGCGTCCGCGAAGGTGCTGACCAGGGCCGGGTTCGTTCCGGCCGGGCCGGCTGACCCCGCTCACATCGGCGGTAAGGCAGGCACGTGGTACCAGCTCGACCTGCCTGCCCTCTGACCCAGCAGCCGGGCCGCCCGCCGCGCTGCGGAAGAAGCCCCGGATGCGCGGGATCACAACGTCGTGCGAGTAGTTCTCGCCGACGAGCTGCAGGGCGCTCCCGGCCAGCCTCGACCGGAGCCCGGCGTCCGCGGCCAGGCCGGCGACGGCGCGCGCCAGCTCAGCCGGCGCATCCGCGATCAGCAGGTGGCGGCCGCTGACGGCGCCGAGACCGGCCGCGCCGACGCTCGTGGTGACGACCGGCAGCCCGTGGCTGAACGCCTCCAGCAGCTTGATCCGCGTTCCCGCGCCGAATGCCAGCGGCGCCACCAGGACGTCGGCCGCCGCGTACACGGGCCGCAGATCCGGCGCGAAGCCAGTCAGCGTCACGCCCGGCACCCGCGCCAGCGCCCGCAGCGCCGGATCAGCCCCGGCCTCGCCCGCGAGCGTGACCTGAACCGGCCGGCCTGTCAGCCGGCGTACCAGCGGCAGAATCTCGTGCACCAGCCGTCCGGCCGCGTGCGCGTTGGGCCAGTACGTCAGGTTGCCGACGAAGAGCAGACCAATCGCGGGAACGAGGCCGCCTGCCGGGACTGCTCCCGCCCGTGCGCGGGGAACGACTGAGCCCGCGACCGGATCCTGACGCGGCAGTGCCACGGCGTTGGGCAGGACCGAGGTCGCCAGGCCGTGCCGGGCGGCGACTGCCGCGGCCTCGGCGGGTGCCGCCAGCGCCACCCGCCGGAAGAGCGGCCCGAACACCCCGATCAGGCGGGAGTAGCTCGCCGCCGCGGCATCGTTGCCCGCCGACCGTTCCAGCATCTCGTCGTCGTCATCGAGATCGAGCGTCGCCCAGTCCGAGCCCATTCGCTCGGCCAGGGCGATCCCGAGCGGCGCCAGGTAGGACCGGGTCACGTGGACCGGCGCGCCGGCGCTGGCTCCCGCCAGCCGCTCGGCTGCGGCGGCCAGCGTGGCCGGGGCCAGCGCGGCCAGCGGCGGCAGCGGGCTGGCTGCGCTGAGCCGCTGCCGCCAGCGCGCGCTGCCCATCAGCTCGGGCAGCGCGGCCGTGATCTGACGGCGGTCAGGCAGGGCGAGGACCCTGATCCCGGCTGGCGGCGCGCCGCTGCCGGCGCCCGCAACGGGCACCACGATAACTTTCACCTGGAATTCCGCAGATGCCGCTTCAAGGAAAAGATACGAGCGCATTGCGAGGCCATTCCCGGTGGCCGCGGGAACGATAGGCGTCAGAAACACGAGGTCCCGATCTGGCGATGTCATTGTGCTACTGTTGCAGGGCTCGATGCTGCCTTACAACCCGGAGTACACAGATGTATGCGGGGTGGAAATAGTGTCCGATCATATGCGGAATGAGCGGCTCTCTCGGGTGGAGCCTAACCGGCGCTCATTCATGGCAAAGTTCGCTGGAGCCGTGTTCGCAGCCCCGGTGATCTCGTCGTTTGCCCTCGACGGTATCGCACAGGCACAGCCCGATCGCCGGCATCACCTGCCGAATGGATATTCACCTAACGGTCATCACCCTAACGGTCATCACCCTAATGGCCATCATCCGAACGGGCATCACCCAAACGGGCATATGCCTAATGGACACCTGCCGAATGGCCATCATGGCGAGCATGGCTGTGACGATCCGTTCTGGTGGGTGTTCGGCGAATGCTTCCCGTTCGACAATCATCGCAGTCGCCGTCGCGGCGGCTGATTGCAGTAATTCATGCTGAACCGTGCCGAGCCGCTGTCGCCGGGTGCGGCGGCGGCGCCGGGCGGCCTGCTCGGGGCCTCGCTCATCGTCCGAAACGAGGCCGCCCACCTAGCGGCCTGCCTGGAGTCGATTCGTGACGTGGTCGACGACATCGTGGTAGTCGACACCGGCTCGACCGATGAGTCTGTCGCGATCGCCATCGACCACGGCGCCCGGGTGTTCTCGTTCCCGTGGACCGACGACTTCGCAGCGGCGCGCAACGCCAGCCTGGACTGCTGCACGACCGACTGGATTCTGTACATCGACGCGGACGAGCGGCTCGCGCCGGTCCGGCGGCCGGAGGTCGAGAGCCTGCTCGCCGGCGCTCCCGAGGTCGCCTTCCGGCTGCTGCTGCGACCGGTCGTCGGAGCGACTCCCTACCGCGAGTACCGGCTGTGGCGCAACGACCCGCGCATCCGGTTCCGTCACGCGATCCACGAGAAGGTCGTCTTCGCCATCGAGTCAGTGAGCGCGCTGGACGGCCGTCCCATCGGCGTCTGCGGCCTGCTGCTCGAGCACGTCGGCTACGAGGGCGACCAGACTCGCAAGCACCTGCGCAACCTGCCGCTGCTCCGCCGTCAGGTGCGGGCCGAGCCGGACAACCTGTTCCTGTGGCACCACCTGGCCAGGGTGCTGACCGGACTCGGGCGGCGGCGCGCCGCCAGGCAGGTCCTGCAGCACGCGCTTGAGGTGGCCAGGCGCGGCGGCTACCGGGATCAGTGCGGCGTGCTGTGCTTCTCCGAGCTGATCAGCATGGGGCTGACTGACGGCGAGAACGTCGGCGCCCTGCTCGCCGAGGGGCGCCGGGCGTATCGAGGTAACTATGTGCTGCTGTGGCAGGAAGCCCGCTACCTGGCCGCCACCGGCAAGGCAGCTGAGGGGCTGGCCAGGTTCGACGACCTGCTGGCCGTCGACCGGGCGAGCCTGCCCGACGCCGGGCCCGCTTACGACGAGCGGCTGTTCACCGACGCGGCCCACGAGGGGCGCGCGCTGTGCCTGTTCCGGCTGGGCCGGTTCACTGAGGCGGCGGCCGCTTACGCCGAGGCCGAGCGGTACGCGCCCGACCTGTATGAGCTGACGGTCAAGAAGCAGCTCGCGCTGTCCCTGGGCCAGCGCGCGCAGGCCACCGCCGCCGGACCAGCCCGAGAGGAGGACCGGGGCGCCGCGGCTGCGGCCCCCGTCATGTCATGACCGACCGTCCTGCCCGCAGCGAGGCCATTGACATCAGTCCCGTCGCCGACGGCTACGTTGTCTACGACCCCGGTCGCGACCTGGTCCACTACCTCAACCACACGGCCGCGATGACCCTGGAACTCTGCGACGGGCAGCAGACCGCGGAGGAGATCAGCTCGTTCCTGGAAGATGTGTTCACCGGGGCAGCGGACGTGCGCGCTGGCGTCGCCAGCTGCATCGCCCGGCTTCGTGACCTGGGGCTTGTCCAGCCCGCGAGCCCGGCTCCGGTCGCAGCCGTGCCGGCCCAGGCCCGGACTGAGGCAGCCCCGACAGAGCCAGCCCGGACGGCGGCGGCCGACGTGCGCAGCTGAGCCCCGGGGTCAGCTTCCGGCCGCGGTGAGGATGACAGTCACCCGCTCAGCGGCCGCCCGCACCCGTGGCACCGGATCGGCGCGCAGGGCGGCGACCGCCTCAACGGCGTCCCCGAGCTTTCGCCTGGCCACGACCTTCGCCGCCATCTCCCGCACCCGCCAGTGCTCGTCGCCCAGCGCCGCCACGACTGCGCCGGACGCGTGGTCCGCCCAGGCGTACAGGAGCCCCCGCGCACCCCAGACGCGGCGCCAGTACTGGTTGCGCTGCTCGGGGCCGTCGTCGAGCACCATCTCAGCGTTCGGGCCGCCGAGGGCACGCAGCAGGTCATCGTCGGCGTCCTGCCCGAGCAGCAGCGCCACGCACCCGGCCACCACCTGCGGCTCACCTCGCCGCGCGCACTCGAACTCCACGCTCTGCCGGGGCGTGAGACCCCACCCGGATCGTGCTGGCATGATCACCTCCTGACGCCGGACGCGCCCTGGTCCCCTCGCCCCCGAACCGGCGCCCGCCGTGCTCTAGCCTCGCATCCCGATAACCGGTTGCCTGTCCCGCCGGTCTGCTGATCTACTTCCCAGCTGTACGTGCGCCGCGCTCTGAGCCCGCGGCGCGGGCCAGGCGAGGACGGGAGAGAGCGAGATGCGAGCAGCGCTCATGTTTACCGAGATGGCAGATTCCGCCTATTCAAGGGACATGACGCTTCGTGCGATTGCTCAACCTCGGGATCCTGGCGCATGTTGACGCCGGCAAGACAACCCTGACCGAGCGCCTGCTCTTCGGCGCAGGGGTCATTAGCGAGATCGGCCGGGTCGACGACGGCAGCACGCAGACCGACACGCTCGCGCTCGAACGGCAGCGCGGCATCACGATCAGGGCTGCGGTCGTCTCGTTCGCGATCGGCGACCTGACGGTCAACCTGATCGACACTCCCGGCCACCCGGATTTCATCGCCGAGGTCGAGCGCGCGCTCGCCGTCCTGGACGGTGCCGTGCTCGTGATCTCGGCCGTCGAGGGCGTGCAGGCGCAGACCAGGGTGCTGATGCGGACGCTGCAGCGGCTGCGGATTCCGGTGCTTATCTTCGTCAATAAGATCGACCGCGGCGGCGCGGGCTGCGACCGGGTGCTGAACGACATCTCGGCCCGGCTCACCCCCGCGGTCGTCGCCATGGGCACCGCTCGTGGTCCTGGCACGCGGCAGGCGGACTGGACCGCTGCCGATGGTGCCGATCCCGCGTTCCGTGCCCGCCTGACTGAGCTGCTCGCCGAGCGCGACGACTCACTGCTGGCGGCCTACGTCACGGACGACACGCCGCTGTCCTACGGGCGGCTGCGGACGGCGCTCGCGGACCAGACCCGCCGTGCCCTCGTGCATCCGGTGTTCTTCGGGTCGGCCGTCACCGGGGTAGGCATCGGCTCCCTTACTCGCGGCGTGGCCGAGCTGCTGCCGGCCGCGTCCGGCAGCCCGTGCGCTCCGGCGGCCGGCACGGTGTTCAAGGTCGACCGCAGCCCTGCCGGGGAGAAGATCGCCTACGTCCGGATGCTCGAGGGCACCGCCCGAGTCAGGGAATCGCTGCCGTACGGGCAGGGCAGCAGCAGCAAGGTCACCGCCATCAGCGTCTTCAGCGGCGGTCCTGCACCTGTCCCGGCTGAGTCCGTCCGGGCTGGCCAGATCGCGCAGCTGTGGGGACTGACGGACGTCAGGGTCGGGGACCGGATCGGTGCGCCGGCCGCGGGCCAGCCGGCGCACTACTTCGCGCCCCCGACCCTCGAGACGGTGGTCGGGCAGGCTCGTGCTCGCGATCGCGCGGCGCTGCACGCCGCGCTGACTCAGCTGGCAGAGCAGGACCCGCTCATCAACCTGCGCCAGGACGACGTCCGGCAGGAACTGCTCGTCTCGCTCTACGGCGAAGTTCAGAAGGAGGTCATCGAGGCAACCCTGGCTGACGAATTCGGCATCGCGGTGCATTTCAGGGAGACGACGACGATCTGCGTCGAGCGCGTGACCGGCGCCGGCACGGCCGCCGAGTTCATGGGCCGGGACGGCAACCCGTTCAAGGCGACCGTCGGCCTCCGGGTCGATCCCGCCCCGGCCGGCGCGGGCATGCAGTTCCGGCTCGGGATCGAGCGCGGCGCCCTGCCTTACTCATTCCTGACGGCGGTCGAGGAGACCTCCCGGCAGGCACTCAGCGAGGGCCTGCACGGCTGGCGGGTACCGGACTGCATCGTCACCCTGACGCACTCCGGGTACGTGCCGCCGCCCCCGACCGGCTGGAGTAAGTACTCAAGCTCAGCCAGTGACTTCCGGTACCTGACGCCGCTGGTCCTGATGACGGCACTGCAGCGGGCAGGCACCGTCGTGTGCGAGCCGGTCAGCAGCTTCCGGCTGGAGATACCGGCGTCCAGCCTGACTGCTGTCCTGACGGCCCTGGCCCGGACCGGAGCGACCGGTCAGGAGCCGGCCAGCGGCCAGGACGGCTCCTGGGTCGTGACCGGCGAGATCCCCGCGGGCCGCGTCCATCACCTCCAGCAGCAGGTGCCGGGGCTGACCGGCGGGGAAGGCATGCTCGAGTCGGCCTTCGCCCGCTATCAGGACGTGCGCGGCAGGCCGTTCCCGGAACGCCCGCGGACCGACCGCAATCCGCTGCACCGCGAGGAGTACCTCCTGCATGTCCGGCGCCAGGCTTAGCTGCCTGCTGCTGCTCGCCGGCGTGGCGCCGCGGAACTCAGTCGCACTGAAGCGCCGCGCGGGCGACACTGGTCCTGCGTCACGTCCTGCCACAGACAGGTCCGGCAAGAAAAACTGGCCGAATCAAGGAATCTAACGTTAACGTCAGGGTTATAGCTGGAGGGCAGCACAATGCTGAAGCTGCGCAGCCTGGTGGATACTGAATCTGCGGGCTTCCCAGGTGGCGGCACGCCTGGCCTCTCCGCGGCAGGCACCGCGCCGGGGCTACGGACGACGGCAGGAGGACATGGACAAGGCGATCCCCCTCGCTCTCCTGGCTAGCATCTGCACGGCCACCGCGTCGGTGTGCCAGCGGCTCGGCGCCAGGGACAGCCAGACGTCCGGGGTTGACGTGTGGCTGGTTTTCCGGCTGGCCCGGCGGCCTGTCTGGCTGGCCGGCATTGCCAGCATGATCCTCGGATTCGTGTTCCAGGTCACTGCGCTCCACTACGGCGCGCTCGCGCTTGTCCAGCCGATTCTCGCGCTCGAGCTGCTGTTCGTCTTCGGCTACATGGCTTTCCTCGGCTCCCGGACGGTGCGCCGTCGCGACTGGCTAGCGGCCGCCGCCATGTCCGCCGGTCTTGGCCTGTTCCTGTTCGCGGCCTCACCGTCGGGCGGCCGGCAGCACGCACCGCCCTCGCTGTGGCTGCTCGCTGGCCTGATCACGCTCGCGGTCGTGCTCTGCGGTCTCGGGGTGGCGTTCGGGCTGCGCCGCCATATGCAGAGGTCGGACTCGCAGCGCGCCGCCATCCTGGGCGCGCTGACGGGCGTCGCCTGGGGTTTCGTGGCGGCTGTGATCAAGGAGTTCAGCTACCACCTCAACAACGGCCTCACCGGGGTCTTCACCAACTGGTCGGTCTACGTCCTGATCGGCGCGGGCGCAGCGAGCCTGCTGCTTGCCTCGCACGCCCTCGCCGCAGGTCCGCTGGCCGCCTCTCAGCCGGGCTTCACGATCCTGGACCCGCTCGCGGCCAGCCTGCTCGGGCTGTTCCTGTTCGGCGAGCATTTCCAGGCCGGGACGGTCGACCTGTTCTTCGAGGCCGTGGCCCTGGCACTGATCCTGGCCGGGGTCTCGGCGCTCAGCCACAGCCACCTCATCGTGGGCGAGGACGAGACCAGGCAGGCCGAGGAGCGCGACGAGAGCCGGATCATCCGCCAGCGGCCGAGTACGGGCTAGCGCCAGCCGCCCGGCGTCGCAGATTCCGCAGGCCGGCGATGTGTGACGGGCCGCCGCAGGGGCAGATGACAGGCCGGCAGTTATCAGGCGGGAGCAGCAATGACCGTATCTCCGACAGCGATTGCGCCGGAGCGAGCCAGCCGCGACGAATCCGCGGCCGTGCACGCGTGGCGCGTGTCGCGGCTCACCATGCTCGGACTTCCCCTGGATATCGCGGACTCCGTTGCCGACCAGGTGGACTGGCACGAGGTCGCGCGCCTCGTCCGCAGCGGCTGCCCGGCAGCGCTGGCACTGCAGATCGTTCGCTGACACCCTCGCCGGAGCTGGTCCCTCTGTCTCCGTGAGCGCCCCGGTCAGGCACCCACGTAGGCCGCGAGATGCTCGCCGGTCAGCGTGGAGCGGGCCGCGACGAGGTCGGCGGGCGGCCCCTCGAAGACGACCCGGCCGCCGTCGTGGCCGGCGCCGGGACCTAGGTCGATAATCCAGTCGGCATGCGCCATCACCGCCTGGTGGTGCTCGATGACGATGACGGACTTACCGGAGTCGACAAGCCGGTCGAGCAGGGCGAGCAGCTGCTCGACGTCCGCGAGATGGAGCCCGGCGGTCGGCTCATCGAGTACGTAGACGCCGCCCTTGTCGCCTAGGTGAGTGGCCAGCTTGAGCCGCTGCCGCTCGCCGCCCGACAGCGTGGTCAGCGGCTGGCCGATGGTGAGATAACCCAGGCCGACGTCGGAAAGGCGGCCGAGAATCGCGTGCGCGGCGGGCGTATGGGCCTCGCCGGCCCCGAAGAACTCCCCGGCCCCGGCGACAGGCATCGCGAGAACCTCGCTGATGTCACGTCCGCCGAGGTGATAGTCCAGCACCGACGCCGCGAACCGCTTCCCCTCGCATTCCTCGCAGGTGGTGGCGACGCCGGCCATCATCCCCAGGTCCGTGTACACCACGCCTGCCCCGCCGCAGGTGGAGCAGGCACCCTCAGAGTTGGCGCTGAACAGGGCCGGCTTCACGTCGTTGGCCTTCGCGAACGCCTTGCGGATCGGGTCGAGCAGCCCGGTGTAGGTCGCCGGGTTGCTCCGCCGCGACCCCCGGATCGGCCGCTGATCGACCGTCACGACGCCGTCCCGCCGGGCAACCGACCCCTGGATCAGCGAGCTCTTGCCCGACCCGGCCACGCCCGTCACGACGACCAGCACGCCCAGCGGTATGTCGAGGTCGACGTCCTTCAGGTTGTGCGTGCGGGCGCCGCGGACCTCCAGCACCGCTGATGGCGTCCGCACCGACGGCTTCAGGGCGGTACGGTCCTCCAGATGCTGGCCGGTGAGCGTGCCGCTGGACCGCAGTGCCTCGAGGGTGCCCTCGAAGACCACCTCGCCGCCCCCGGCTCCGGCACCGGGGCCAAGGTCGATGACGTGGTCGGCGATCGCGATCGCCTCCGGCTTGTGCTCGACGACCAGGACCGTGTTGCCCTTGTCGCGCAGTTGCAGCAGCAGCTCGTTCATCCGCTGGATGTCATGGGGATGCAGGCCGATGGTGGGCTCGTCGAAGACGTAGGTGATATCGGTGAGCGAGGAGCCAAGCTGGCGGATCATCTTGACGCGCTGCGCCTCGCCGCCCGACAGCGTGCCCGACGGGCGGTCAAGCGACAGGTAGCCGAGCCCGATCTCCGCGAACGAGTCGAGGTTCTGGCGCAGTGCCTCAAGCAGCGGCCCGACCGAGGGCTCGTCGAGGTCACGCACCCACTCGGCGAGGTCGCTGATCTGCATCGCGGAGGCATCGGCAATGCTGATCTTCGCGATCTTCGAGGACCGGGCCGCCCCGCTGAGCCGGGTGCCCCCGCATTCCGGGCAGGCGCTGAACGTGACCGCCCGGTCCACGAACTCCCGCAGATGCGGCTGCAGCGACTCCCGGTCCTTGGACAGGATCGACTTCTGGATCTTGGGGATCAGCCCCTCGTAGGTCACGTTGACGCCGTTGACCTTCACCCGGACCGGATCGTGGTAGAGGAAGTCCTGCAGCTCCTTCCTGGTGTACCTGCGAATCGGCTTGTCCGGGTCGAGGTGACCCGATCCCATGTAGACCTGCACGGTGAAGAAGCTGTTCACCGTATAGCCGGGGATCAGGATCGCGCCCTGGGCGAGGGACTTGGAGTCGTCGAAGAGCTGGGTAAGGTCGAAATCGGAGACCGAGCCCCGGCCCTCGCAGCGCGGGCACATGCCGCCGGTAATGCTGAAGCTGCGCCGCTCCTTCACCGTCCTGCCGCCGCGCTCGAACGCGACCGCACCCGCCCCGCTGACGGAGGCGACGTTGAAGGAAAACGCCTGGGGCGAGCCGACGTGCGGCTTTCCGAGCCTGCTGAACAGGATGCGCAGCATCGCGTTGGCGTCGGTGGCCGTGCCGACCGTGGACCGGGGGTCAGAGCCCATCCGCTCCTGGTCGACGAGGATCGCCGTAGTGAGCCCCTCGAGAACGTCCACGTCAGGCCGCGCCAGCGTCGGCATGAATCCCTGGACGAAGGCGCTGTACGTCTCGTTGATGAGCCGCTGCGACTCGGCCGCGATCGTGCCGAAGACCAGCGAGCTCTTGCCCGAGCCGGAGACACCGGTGAAGACGGTCAGCCGCCGCTTCGGGATCTCAACGCTCACGTCCTTGAGATTGTTGACGCGCGCGCCGTGCACCCGGATCACGTCGTGGCTGTCACCAGTGAGCCGCGCAAGCGCCTGCGTGCCCGTCCTCGTGGCGATGCTCATGCCTCACCCTAGCTGCGGCTCCGTGATGAGGGCTTCTCGATTCCTGATCGGCCTGGTCACCTGCTTCGACAGGCACGACGGTATCCCGGCCGCGGCCCGCACCGCCTGGCGCCGGTAAGCGCTGGGCGACATACCGACCAATTCGGTGAAGCGGCTGCTGAAGCTGCCCAGCGACGAGCAGCCGACCGCGAAGCAGACCTCGGTGACGCTCAGGTCGCCCCGGCGCAGCAGCGCCATCGCGCGCTCAATGCGCCGCGTCATCAGGTAGCTGTATGGTGACTCCCCGTATGCGAGCCGGAACGCACGGCTGAGGTGCCCGGCCGACATATGCGCGCCGCGTGCGAGCGCCTCCACATCGAGCGGCTGCGCGTACTCCCGGTCCATCCGGTCGCGGACCCGGCGCAGCTGCGCGAGATCCCGCAGGTGCTGCGCATCGGCGGATCTGCTGCTCATCTCTGCATCTTAGCCACGGCAGGCCGCGCCCTGTCTTCGTGGCAGTGCTGGCCAAAGGGCGCGCATCGTTCGGTGGCTGCCCCCCGGCGGGCCGGAGTTTCAGCTCACGGCGGCCGTATCAGCGTCTAGTGCGGGATTCCCCGGAAGAATATGCCGGAGGCGGGACGCCAGAGCTGCCAGACCGCACCGAGGCCTGCCAGCCAGGTCGGCGCCCAGAAGAGCAGGCCGAGGACGGACGGGGCCTCGCTGAAGCTGACGAGCTCCAGCGTCGCCAGGCCGAACAGGACCGTGGACAGGAGACGGGCCCAGCTCCGGCCCCGGCTCGTCGCGCGCGCCATCCACAGCCAGAGCGCGATCACGATCACGCCGCCGGCGACTCCCACGGTGACGGCGACCCAGAACGGCTGGCTGCTGCCCGCCAGCCGGAGCGTGGCTCCGCTGCGGCCGAAGAAAGCCAGCGAGACGATGGAGATCAGCAGGGTAAGAGCAGTGATGGCGGCGCCTGCGTGCATGAGCCGGACGGCCGCCCGCACCGTACGCGCCGGCGGCAGGGCGGCGGGGAACAGGCGCATCCGCATCCCGCTCCTGATCAGGTCCGCTGACTCGGCCAGGCCGGGCCGGCGCTGGCCCGGCGCGCAGGCCAGCAGCACCGCGAGGATCTCCTGCCCGTTCTCTCTCCGGAACGACCGGGGATAGCACGCCAGCAGCCGCCGGTACCCGCGCTCGAGGTTCGCCTGATCCTTCATGTCGCCATCCCTCCGGCGAGCTTCAGCCGCGTCAGCGCTGCGGCAGCGTGCGCCTGCAGCCGGGCGGCCTCGGCCGCGAGCCGCTTAGTGCCCGCTGGCGTGAGCCGGTAGTAACGGCGCAGCCGCCCGTCCACGATCTCCTCGCGATCCACCACGATCAGCTCGTCCGCGCGGAGGCGGTCCAGGGCGGTGTACAGGGTCCCCGGGCGCAGCAGGACCCGGCCGCCAGAGATCTCCCGGACGTCGGCGATGATCCCGTAACCATGCTGGCTGTCGTCTGCAAGCGCGGTCAGGATCAGGAAGGTCGCCTCCTGCATGGCTCTGGTTGTCATACCTACGTTATATACCGTTGAACTAGCGGTCGCAAGTCCGTATCCCGGTTGGCCTTAGCGCGGTGTCCAGTCCGGCGGCGCCCGATCGTCGTTCCCACGACGGGCCAGCCAGGACGGCCGGCTTCAACCGAGAGGAACGGACATGACCGAGTCTGCTGCTAACGACCGGGCGGCCGTCGTTCAGCCTGTTCCCGCCGAAGATCAGGTTCTGCTGGACTTCCTGGCCGCTCAGCGCGAGACGGCGCTCGCCATCGTGGACGGCCTGGACGAGGAAGCATGGCACCGGTCGGTCGTGCCATCGGGCTGGACCCCGGCCGGGCTGATCGAGCACCTGAGCGGCGTTGAGCTGCACTGGTTCCAGGTGGTCGTGGCCGATGCAGATATCAGCCAGCCCGAAGACGAGGACATGGCTCCCTATGACCCGATGGCAGCGTTCGTCACTGACTGGTCCTCCGCGGACATCATTGCCGAGTACCGCGAACTGTGCGCGCGCTCGGATGCGGTGCTGGCAGTGACGCCACTGTCGGCGCGGCCGCGCGGCAGGCACGGGGACCCGGAGGTAGCGGAGCCGGCGACCGTCCGCTGGGTCGTCCTGCACGTGATCGAGGAGATAGCGCGGCATGCCGGTCACCTGGACATCGCCAGGGAACTGCTCGACGGCCAGACCCGGCTCGCGCAGAAGCGCAGCGCCAGCCTGCAGTCTCCGCCTCCAGCTGAGCGCTGAGGTCACTTACTGCTGCTGTCGTCATCGGTAGGGTTCCGCCCATGGCTGAGGTGACGGTCGACCAGCACGGGCGGCCCGAGCCGCCCGCTGAAGGCGGCGAGGTCGCGACGCTGCTCGGTTTTCTCGACTATCAGCGGGCGACGCTGGAGTGGAAGTGCCGGGGGCTGAGCGATGAGCAGCTGCGGGTGGCGCGGCCGCCTTCGCCGATGACGCTGGGCGGGCTCCTTAAGCACCTGGCCTGTGTCGAGGACTCCTGGTTCACCGAGGTGGTGGCCGGCGAGCCGGCTGTCGAGCCATGGGCGAGCGCGGACTTCGAGGCGGACCCGGAGTGGAACTGGCGTAGCGCGGCATCCGACTCCGGCGAGGATCTGCGGGCTTTGTGGTCCGAGGCGGTTAACCGGTCCCGCGCCGTCGTGCGGGCACAGCTCAGCAGGGGTGAGCAGGCGGCGCTCAGCGAGACGCACGCTGACTGGCAGCTCCCGCATCCGGTGTCACTGCGGTGGGTCCTGGTGCACCTGATCGAGGAGTATGCGCGCCACAACGGGCACGCCGATCTGATCCGCGAGTCGATCGACGGGCAAACGGGCGACTGATACTGATACTGGTGCTATGACTGAGACTGAGGCCCTGATCGCCGAGATCCGCGAATTGCGCGCGGACGTCGCCCGGCTGCACGCAGCAGTGCAGGTCTGGCACAGCTGGATGAAGCTGATCTTCAAAGACCTGTCGACTAACCCGCACACTCAGTACAGGGTCCACATGTGGGGCGCAATCTACTGGCTGATCAATTTCCCGCTGATCTGCTGCCTGTTCTTCTTTACGCCCGCGCTGTGGGTCAAGCTCGGCATCTTCATCACGCTGATCTACTCGATCTACTCCAACCTTGCGACCGACTACGGCGCCATGTCAGCGGCCGAGGCGGCGTTCGGGCAGCCGCAGCCGCCGCCGATCCCGCTTGAGCCGCCGCCGCCGTTGCCGCAGATGTGAGGCGGCGGTCAGCAGGGTGAACACGCCAGAGGCAACGGACCCGAACAGGCCCGGTGGCGGTCGGGCAAACCCCGGCAAGGCGACCGCCGATGGTCGATAGGGTGGCGCTGTGGTGGGCCACTATGCGAGCTTCTTCATCGCAAGCGCGGGCGCATCCGCTGCCATATTGGGCCTGATGGTCGTCGCCGTATCGGTCGTCAACGCGGATGACACAAACCCCACAACCCGGGAGAGGCGAACTGTATTCGCCGGGAGCGCGTTTGTCGCCCTAGTCGACATCTTCATCGTCTCGATCGTCGCCCTGACCGGGGGCCTAGTCGTCTTCGGGCTTTCAAGCCTCGCAATGGCAGCCGGCGGCCTGCTGGCCACCAGACGGCTGGTTTCGAGGGCCAAGAGGGCGGGAAATTTCAGCTGCGGCTTTCGAACCAGAGAGCTGAATATTGCCTTCGCTGATCGAGCCTGACCGGGAGGAAGCCCACGACGGCCGGCTGCGCCGCTATTACCGGCTCACCAGGGAGGGGCGGCGCGCGCTGGCTGAGGAGGCCGAGGTTCGTGCCGCCACCGTGCGTGTGGTGCGGGCAAGGCTGCGCCGGACCGGCCCGCAGGCAGCCGGATGAGCGACGACCTGGAGCGGCGGTACCTGCGCGTGCTGCGGCTGCTGCCCGGCTGGTACCGGGCGGCAGTGGGAACAGGACATGGTCGCCGCCTTCCTCGACAGCTGGCTGACCGGTGACCCGGAGGCAGACGAGTACGTCACCGGGGCTGCCGGGCCTAGCTTGGCGGAGGTCGTCAGCGTGGCCGTCCTGGCCGCCCGGCTGTATCTGGCCGGCCCTGGCACGCGCCGCAGGTTCGCCTGGGGCCAGGCACGCGGCGCGCGGTGCTCGCGGTGATACTGCTGCACGCGTTGCTGGCCGTTAACGTGCTGGTGTTCCTGGTGGGGAGCCGCCGTCTGGCTGCCCGCGCAGCCCGCGAACCTGCTGGCTGCCTCGCCAGGCGGCGCCTGGGACACGGCGTACTGCCTGGTGTGCTTCGCCTGGATCGCGGTCTTCCTGACACTGGTCCTCGGGCACTACCGCACTGCCAGGGTCCTCGCGGCGCTGGCCGTCATCCCCGGCGCCTGCTCGCCTTGCTGCAAGCCCAGCTCACCGGGTTCATGCCGGCGCCGTTCGGGCCGTGGATCTTCTGGGCCCTGGTCGATCTTGCCCCGGTCCTGGCCATGACCGCGTTCCACCGCGACGCCCAGCCGACCGCGACCTGGTCCTGGCTGCTGGCCCTGCCCGCTGGCTACGTCCTGGTATATGGGCCCCTGCTGGCGCTCCAGGTGACCGGCAACTTCGCCTGGCTGCCGGACTTCTCCGGACTGTGCTGCTTCCTTCTCAGCCGTGCTTGCCTGGCCCACGCACCCAGAGCCTGGTCCCGGCAAGCTGCCGGCACGGGGCCGTGGTCGCTGACCCTGGTTCTGCTGGCTGCCGTCGCAGGGGCGTACCGGATCGGCACGCTCACCGACTACCTGCACGACCCGCACCTGATGAGCGTGAGCCTTTTCGAACTGCTCATTATGCTGGCCGCCGTCGCGCTGGTCGCCCCCGACGCCGCCCGGGCAGCGACGCCCGCGTTGCCGCCCTATGCCGATGCCATGGCAGGCTAGGGAGGACACGGGACATGCCATGCCAGCCCCCCGCCGCCAGCTGCCGGTCCTGGCCTGCGCGCTGCCCGCCGCGTGCGCGGTGCTCGCCGTTGCCGGCTGTAGCAGCATCGCCCCGCTAGGGCCGAGCCCGGCGCCGGTGAGCCTGCCGCCGGCCCGCGATCTGGGGTCACCGATCAGCATGCAAGTCATGCGCAGCCAGCCTCCCACTCCAGCAGGCGAGTGCCCGGCCGGCTCAATCGCGCTTGCAGGGTCGGAACCCAACGTGCCGCGGGCTGCGGTAGGACCGCCCGTTACCGTGCCCCAAGGGAGCACAGGTACCCCTACCCCGACTCCCGCTGCCACGCCGACGGCACCGCCGGCGGGTGTTGCGTGCTACCGTCCGGTCGGTGCTCCGGTCACGGTCACTTCCGCACGGGTTTCCCCGGTCACGACCAGCAAGAATGAGCCGGGGCCTGCCTGGTACCTGTTCGTGGTCGCCTTTCCCGCTGGCGATGTGCCGGCGTTGACGGCGCTCATCCGGCAGGCCTATGCCTCTGGCGATGCCGTCGGCATGAGCGTCGCCGGCAAGCTCTGGCAGGCCCCGCAATTACGACGCAAGTTCATCGCGCTCCGGGCGGAACAGATCAACCTGCTCAGCAGGACTCAGGCCCTCCAGCTTCACCGGCTGCTGGTCCCGTCTGGCTGATCGCCGCGCTGGAAGGTTCCCGCGCACCGCGAACGCCGGCGAGCGCGGCCCCCGGGGTATGGTGCGGGGTTTCCTGGCACGCGCGGGGAACGAGGAGTGACTGCATGGCCGAGCATTCGGTGGTGATCGCCGGGGGCGGTCCGACGGGGATGATGCTGGCGGCAGAGCTGACACTGGCGGGAACCGACGTTGTCATCGTCGAGCGACGAGCCAGCTACAAGCTGGAGAGCTCGCGCTCGCGAGGTCTGCATTCCCGCACTATCGAAGTGCTCGATCAGCGGGGCGTCGCTGATCGCTTTCTCGCCGAGGGACAGACGATGCAGGTCCAGGCTTTCGGTGGAGTCCGGATGGACATCAGCGATTTCCCCACCCGGCGCAACTACGGGATGGCGCTGCTGCAGGGCGATTTCGAGCGCATCATGTCGGGCTGGATCGCTGAGCTGGGTGTTCCCATCCTGCGCGAGCACGAGGTGACAGGCTTCACGCAGGACGACAGCGGCGTTGACGTCCCGCTGTCCGACGGCACAGCGCTGCGGGCGGGTTTTCTGGTTGGCTGCGACGGGGGCCGCAGCGTCGTACGCAAGGCGGCCGGCATCGATTTCGCGGGCTGGGATCCGACGACGTGCTGGATCCATGCTGAGGTCGAGATGGAGGAGATGCCGGAATTCGGCCTGCGTGGCGGCGGCGGCATCGGCCCCGCCGAGGAGGGACGTGTGGGCGTCACCCTGATCGAGCCCGAGGTGAACCGCACCGATGAGCCCACTCTGGAGGATCTCCGCGCAGCGCTGATCAGCGTCGACGGAACGGACCACGGGGCGCACAGTCCGCTCTTTATCTCTCGCTTTACCGACATGACACGTCAGGCGGTGGCCTATCGCAGCGGGCGCGTGCTGGTTGCCGGAGACGCGGCACATGTGCACGCCCCGATCGGAGGCCAGGGGCTGAACATTGGCGTGCAGGATGCGGTCAACCTGGGCTGGAAGCTGACCCAGGTGGTCAGCGGAACATCACCTGTGACCTTCCTCGACACATATCAGGCCGAACGCCACCCGGTCGGCGCGCGGGTGCTGCGGAACACCATGGCACAGCGTGCGCTCGGCGCAGCGGACGATCGGTCCGTCGCACTGCGCGACATGGTGACGGAGCTGCTGCGCATGGACGAGCCGCGCAAGCACATCGCCGCCATGATCGCGGGCCTCGACATTGCGTATGACCTCGGCGAGGGACACCCGCTGCTGGGCCGCCGGATGCCCGACCTGGATCTGGCGACCGTGGATGGCACCGTGCGAGTATTCGCGTTGCTGCACCGCGCCAAGCCAGTCCTGCTCAACTTCGGTGACACCGGCGGCCTTGACATCGCAGCGTGGGCCGACAGAGTTCAGCTCGTCGATGCCTCGTATACAGGCACCTGGGAACTTCCGGTGCTCGGCGAGGTCGGTGCACCGACCGCCGTACTGGTGCGTCCCGATGGGCACGTCGCCTGGGTTGGCGACGGCACTGACGCAGGACTGCGCGACGCGCTCACGACATGGTTCGGGAACGAGGTGCTTTAAGCGGCCGTAGCTAACCTTTGCGGCGCGTGACGGCACTATAGAGCGTGGGACATTCCAGCCGCGCCAAGTCGGATGCCGAGCTTGTGCGCGAGGCTCTCGCGGGAGCCAGGGAAGCGGCCGGCGAGCTGCTGAGCCGCCACTGGGATTCAGCGGTCTTCCTCTCTGCCAGGGTCCTCGGCTCCGCGGACCTGGCGCGCGATGCAGCCCAGGAGGCAGCGATCGCGGCGATGACTGACCTAACGCGGCTTCGTTCTCCGGACCGTTTCGGTGCCTGGCTCTGCGGGATCGCTCTCAATGTCTCCCGCCGGTGGCTACGGCAGCTCCGGCCGGAGGTTGTCGGCCTGGAGCTTGATCTGGCCTCGGAGACGCCGGGCCCGGCAGAGGCTGCGGAGGCCGCCGATCTCGCGAGGCGTGTTCGCGGTGCCGTGGCGAGCCTGCCCGATGGCCAGCGGGACGCGGTCTGGCTCTTCTACTTGCAGGGCCTGAGCCACCGCGAGGTCGCGGCAGAGCTGGCTGTCTCCGTTGGCGCGGTCAAAGCAAGACTGCATCAGGCCAGGGCGGCGCTAGCGCCGAGGCTGTCGGAATGGGTTGACGAACAGACAGGGCAAACGATGACCATGACTGATGCGACGCGCTGGACAGAGGTCGCTGTCACGGAAATCCGCAGGAGTCGAGGAGAGGATGCGTGGCAGCGCAAGCACGTCATGATCCTTTCCGAACGGGGCGGAGACCGGACCCTGCCGATCTGGATAGGACCGGCCGAGGCGGAGGCAATGGCGGTTGCGATGGAGTCCGCCGAGTCCCCGCGGCCGTTCACTCCCAAGCTGGCGGTCAGCCTGGTTGAAGCCGCTGGCTCTGGCATCGAGGAAGTCAGGGTCACTCGCCTACTGGAAGGAGTGTTCTACGCGACCGTGATCGTGCGAAGCCCCGGAGGATCGCACGGGGTCGATGCGCGGCCCAGCGATGCCGTGAACCTGGCGCTGGTTGCCGGGACGGCAATCCGAGTTGACGATGAGCTGCTCGACTTGGCCGCGCCCTGCGAGTACGCAGAGGACATCGCTGCCTTCCCCGTCGCTACCGCTGCTATTGCAGCAGAAACCCAGCAACGGCAGCGTGACTGGGACCGTCCCTAAGTTCGAGTAGGAGTCCAGCCCAGTCGTGCCCTCTGAACTGGGCAAACTGCCATGCGCGCAACCATGCTCGCCGCGATTTGGCGCGTATTTGGCATGATCAAGCTAGGCGTGCGCGGCCTGGCCACAGCTGCACGGCCTCATGCGAATGTGGTCGTCCCCCTTCATGGGCCTGGTCCATGAAGGGTATGCATGCGGCTGGAACAACGGCACGCTGAACCTACCGCTCATGCACCGAGGACAACATCGCCCGCAGTGCGCTTACGCCAGCAGCAACATGCCCGGCGCGACCTGCCGGAACTAGGAATAAGGAGAGCAACATGACCGCGGATCAGGGTCCGTATCCCAGTCAGTATCCGGTTCAGTTCGCCGTGGAGTACCCGGATCGGCCGCTCAACCGGCTGACGTCCTTGTTCCGCATCATCGTGATCATCCCGATCGCGATCGTGCTCGGAACTGTTTCTGGCGGAACCTGGCAGTCGACCGGAAACCACGTCCACTCCGCGATGACCTACGGGGGCGCGGTCGCGGGCGGGCTGCTGTTCTTCGGACCGCTGCTGATGATCTTGTTCAGGCAGAAGTATCCCCGGTGGTGGTTCGACTGGAATCTCGAGCTGCAGCGATTCGGCAACCGCGTCGGAACTTACCTGGCTCTGATGAATGACCGCTACCCCTCCACTGACGACCATCAGTGGGTCGAGCTGGACTACGCCTACCCGGACGTGGCCGCTGACCTCAACCGGTGGCTGCCGCTGGTCAAATGGCTGCTGGCCATCCCGCACTACATCGTGCTCTTCTTCCTGGATATCGCGGCGTTCTTCGCGGTGATCGTGACCTGGTTCGCCATCTTGTTCACCGGCCACTACCCGCGCAGCACATTCAGCTTCGTCGAAGGCGTCTTCCGCTGGCACAACCGCGTGGCCGCTTACGCATTCACCCTGGTCACGGACCGGTACCCGCCCTTCCGGCTGGCACCATGACCTGTCCGGCCGCCAGTGCCGATGGCCCGCGTGCTAAACCGCAGCGACGACTGATTCGGGCTGACAGACTGCACCACGGGCGTAAAACGCCGGCCTGAGGGTGATTGGCTCGTAAGTCGCGCTCACCGATGGGGAAGGGCCAGTCATGGCGGGTATCGCATCTGTCGGAGAACAGCCTGGGCGCTCCGCCGGAGCGCGCGGCCGGCGGCACGCTGCCGGCATTTACGGCACGATCATCACCGCGAGTATCCTCGCCGCGGCCGGGAACCACTTGCCCGCGCCACCACTGTCGGTCTGTATCCTCGTCACGCTGGTGGTCTACTGGCTCGCGGAAGAATACGCCGAGATCCTCGGTGAGCAACTGCAGGGCGAGCGCCTGCCGAAGTGGCCGGAAGTCCGCTCGGCGCTGGCATCCACGTCGCCGATGGTCAGCGCTTCCTTCATTCCGCTGGTCGCGCTCCTGCTGACGCGACTGCTCGGCGGGTCGTCCTCCGTCGCCGTCACGGCAGGCCTGGCGGTGGCCGTCGTGCTCCTGACGATCTACGCGTGGTCCGCGGCCCGCGCCGCCAAGCTGCACGGCAGGCAGCTACTTGGCATCACGTCGATCGCCGCAGGACTGGGACTGGTAATGATCATCCTGAAGGACGTGGTGCTCATTCACCTGCACTGAGTCAGGGGCCGGGCGGTTTGCCCAGGCTCAGGAAAGACCTCCCCCGGTGTGCCGTGAGTCATAGTCTCAACCAGTGACCAGCCCGACGCCGATGACCGGCGGGACCCGTACGTCTGGCCGGGTTGCCGGCACCGGTTTCGTCCTAGGGGTCCTGGCCGCGGGCCAGTTCCTGATGACCCTGGATAGCTCGGTCATGAACGTCTCGATCCGTCAGGTCGCCGCCGATGTGGGCACCACGGTCACCGGCATCCAGACCGCCATCACCCTGTACACGCTGGTGATGGCATCGCTGATGATTACCGGAAGCAAGATCGGCGCCATCGTGGGGCGGCGGCGGGCAATGGCTATCGGCCTGATCATCTACGGCGCCGGGTCGCTCACGACGGCGCTGTCCCCGAGCCTGGGCGTACTGCTGGCGGGCTGGTCGGTTCTGGAGGGCGTCGGAGCCGCGCTGATCATGCCGGCGATCGTGGCGCTGGTCGCGGGCAACTTCCCCAGGGAACGGCGGTCAGCGGCCTATGGCCTAATCGCGGCTGCGAGTGCCGTCGCTGTTGCGGCCGGTCCGCTGATCGGCGGGGCAGTCACCACATTCGCCTCCTGGCGGTGGGTGTTCGCCGCCGAGGCCGTGATCGTAGTGCTCATCCTCGCCGCACTGCGCAAGATCCAGGACGCGGCGGCGACTGGCCGCGCGCACTTCGATGTCGTCGGTGCGCTCCTCTCTATCGCGGGCCTGTCCCTGACGGTATTCGGGGTGCTGCGATCCGGCACGTGGGGCTGGGTGCACGCCAAGCCCAGCGGACCGAAGCTACTTGGGACATCGCCGGTGCTATGGCTCGTGATCGGCGGTCTCCTGGTGATCTACTGCTTCTTCCTGTGGGAGGGACACGTCGAGTCCAGCGGTCGCGAGCCGCTCGTTTCACCGCCGATGCTGCGCAACAGGCAACTGGCCGGCGGGCTATCCATGTTCTTCTTCCAGTTCCTGATCCAGGCCGGGGTGTTCTTCACCATCCCTCTCTTCCTGTCCGTGGTCCTCGAACTGTCCGCCCTGCAGACCGGGATCCGGCTGCTGCCGCTCTCCCTCGCGCTGCTGCTCGCGGCGATCGGAATACCCCGACTCGCGCCCGCCGCCAGGCCCCGCCTCGTCGTCCGGCTGGGCCTGCTGTCCATGACCGCCGGCACCCTGGTGCTCATCGGCGGCATCAGCCCTGGCGCAGGCGCCGGCATCGTTGCCATCCCCATGCTGCTGATGGGGCTGGGCATGGGCGCCCTGGCCTCACAGCTCGGGGCGATCACCGTCTCAGCGGTCCCCGACGATCAGAGCGCCGAGGTAGGCGGACTCCAGAACACCGTGACCAACCTGGGAGCCTCCCTCGGCACCGCTCTCGTCGGAGCGGTCCTGATCTCGAGCCTGACTGCCGGCCTGATCCACGGCATCGAGTCCAGCTCCGCCATCCCGGCCGACGTCAAGACCCACGCGACCACTCAGCTGTCCGCCGGGGTGCCATTCATCTCCGACACCGACCTGAGAGCGCAGCTCGCGAAAGCCTCCGTCCCGGCCGTGCAGGCTGACGCTGTGGTGCAGGCCAACAGCGATGCCCGGCTGGGTGCGCTCCGCGATGCCCTGTGGATAGTCGCGCTCCTCGCGGTCGCGGCCATCTTCCTCACCGGGCTCATACCCACCGAGCCCACCGGGCAGCACGCCGACGAGCCCAGCGGCAGCCCTGCTTGACCGGCGGTTGAGCCTGCCTGGCGCGGGGCAATGCGCCCCGAGGCGATGCGGTGATGAGCTATCTCAACGGCGCGGCCCGATGCCCCCAGGTGTAAAGGATAGCTTGACGTGGACATGTGTAAAGATATCCTTTACACATGGGCGATTCCCCTCAGACCCTGGCGGGCCTCAGCGGTTTGCTGGCCGAGCGGGCCCTGGCCCTGGCCCGGGCGGTGGGCAGCCCGTTGGCTTCGCCTGCCTACCTCGACCTGGTCCGGCGCGCTCAGGATCTCGATGACCTGTCGGAGCAGGTGCTCAGGCTGTGCGTCCAGCAGAGCCGGGACGCGGGCCACACCTGGCAGGAGATCGGGGACCTGCTCGGAGTCACCCGCCAGGCCGCCTTCCAGCGGTTCGGCAAGCCCATCGATCCCCGGACGGGAGAACCCATGGACAAAACAGTCCGCATGGCCGACGCGGCGGAACGCGCGACAACGATCGTCGCGGCCGTCCTCGAAGGGCGCATGGACGAAGCCAGGCAGTCCTTCAACGCGCAGGTCCTGGAGGCTTTCACGGACGAAGTCCGCGGCAGCGCACTGGCCACGATCGCCGGCCTGGTCGGCGCGTTCGAGGGTTTCGGTGAGGGCGAGCCGCTCGTCCGCCGCATCGGCGACCTCGCGGTCGTCGACATACCGCTGTGCTACGAGGCCGGCGACATGAAGGCCCGGGTTGCGTTCGACGCGGACGAGAAGGTCGCCTCAATGTTCATCCTCAACCCGGACACCCCGTGAACCGCTGCTCAAGCCCGGCCAGCACCGGTGCGGCGTCACCATCACGTCAGCAGGGCAGCCGCAAGCTAGCCCTACCCGGGCCGCCCTGATGAACCCGGCACTGATCACCGTCATCGCCCTCGGCGTCGTGCTGGTAGTTGCCTGGGACGGCTTCTGCCTGCGGGATCTCATCCGCGCTGATCCGGCGACGGTCCGTTACCTGGGCAAGGGGACATGGGCGTTCATCTGCCTGCTCACGTGCCCCTGGGGCGGCCTGCTCTACGTGATCGCCGGCAGGGGCGGCTTCGGCAGGATCCTAAAAGGCCACGGCCAGTGAACAGCACCTGCACACCACCGCGAGCCACCCGCCATTCCCCGGTCAATGTCCTTCAGTCACGCGTGCGTTTCCCCACGCTACCTCAATGTTCGCCGAACTGGCCGCCGAAGTGATCCCGGGGGTGAAGCATACAAGCGTCAGGATATGGACCCCTCTTACATTGACGTCGATGGTTTTTGGCTTAAGGACGCTTACACTAAAGTTAAGGAGAGGACGACCATCGCCAAGTAGCGATGCGTCCACTAGGTAATCGGAGGGCCACTGGGCCTCGATTCCAACAGTGGCTTCGAATCGGCGAGCGCTATGCTTCATCCTATAGACCGCAGGAAAAGCAGGCAGGTCACCATTGTCACAGGAGAACGAGATGCTATTGGGATAAATCGATCCGTATATCTTGACCGGGCCTGGGTAGACCAGCTCGCGGAGATTACTGGAAGGGGTTAGATCTGAGATATATGAGAACGAGGACGTGCGAGAAGTTCTCGGAATTACCACGGGGGCTACCTTGCCAGCCTGAGAGCTTGCGCTGGCGGAAATGCGCGGCACGGGCGATGAGCCTGCCACGGGCGAAGTAGCTGCTTTTTGCTGCGTGGCAGGATTGGCTTCGAGGAGTGCTATTACTACCGCCACCGCAGCTACTGCGCTTCCGATAATCGTCCAGAAGAGTTTCCAGCCTCGCGGCATCGGTCCTCCGAGCCATCGTGCCCAGCTCTAGGCATCTTAGCGTCCTCTCTATCTTGTGAAACGTCCAGCTATTCAGTGCCGTGCGTAACCTCATGACCGCCGAGGCGTGCTTCTTTCCGAGCTGTCGCTATGACCCGTACTCCTGATCGGCGCCGGGGCTTGCCGGGGATGATCACATTCAAGGGGAGCCAGCATCAGATGACCGCGGATCCGCAGCTAACCCACCTTGCTCAGGCCTACTCCATCAGGACTACGACCTGGACGCGCCAACCGCGGTCAGTCGTCGATCGCCTGGTAGGCGGCCGCGAAGAAGTCGAGAAAAACCGGCGACGTGGGCCGCCCGGCTCCGCCCTGGTTCATGAGGATCGCCGTCATGTCCTCGGCAGGGTCGTTGTACCAGATGATGCCGTATCCCCCGTTCCATCCGTAGCTCCCGACCGAAGGTCCGAGGTGCGTGCGCCGGGTGCGGACCGCCATCCCGAAACCCCAGCCGAAGTCGTCAAAGTACCCCGGCGTGAACCCGGACACCGCCTTCTGCGCAGGCGTCAGCTGGTCGCTGGTCATCAGCGTCACTGACGGCCGCGAGAGCACCCGCTCGCCGTGGTGGGTACCGCCTGCCATCAGGGCCGAGGCGAAGGCGAGGTAGTCGCTGATGGTTGAGACGAGTCCGCCGCCGCCGTCTTCGAACGCCAGCGGCCGGCTCCAGTACCCGCCGGGGGCGTCTTCGACGGCGATCTCGCCGTGGAACTCTTCGGCCAGGTAAACGGTCGCCAGGCGGCTGATGCTCTGGCCGCCGACGCTGAAGCCGGTGTCCTTCATCCCCAGCGGTCCGCAGATCCTCTCGCGCAGGGCGTCCCCGAACGACATGCCGGTGGCGCGGGCGATGAGCACGCCGGTCACGTTGGCGGCGGTGTGGTACATCCAGCGCTCGCCCGGCTGGTAGACCAGCGGCAGCGCGCCGAGCCGGCGGATCCACTCATCCGGCCGCATCGCAGTCTCGCAACTACTGGCTGGCCCCTGCTCGGGCGCCTCGCTCCGGAGCGCGTTGAGCGCGTCAGCGATCGGGACCGTTCCCGGCTCGGCGGGGACGATGCCGGTGCCGAAGGTGAAGGTGAGCAGATCCCGCAGCGTTACCGGGCGGTTCGCCGGGACCGTCTCCTCCAGCGGCCCGTCCGGATCGGCGAGCACCCTCATGTCCGCCAGTTCCGGCAGGAACTCACCGACCGGATCGTCCAGGCGCAGTGTGCAGTCCTCGACGAGGGTCATCGCGCAGGCGGCGACGATCGGCTTGGTCGTCGAGGCGATCCGGCAGATCGTGTCGGCTGCCATCGGCGTCTCCGCGCCAGCGCCCTCGAAGGCCAGAGTGCCCAGCGCCTCGATGTGGACTTCGCCGTGGCGGGCGACGGCGGCAACCGCACCTGGGGCAAAGCCGGAATCGACGTAACGCTCCAGGACCGCTCGCACCCGGGCCAGCCGCTTCGGCGAGAAACCACTAGTAGTCACTCTCTATGCCTCCTTCTGCATCGCGCTGGCCCTGCCGCACGCTGACCCGATGCAGGTAGGCGATGGAGTTGCGGTACTCATCGCCTGGGCCGTGCAAAAGCTGACGAGATCTCCCAGCCAGCCGAGGCTACGCCGCTGGCGCCCACGCCCAGACAGATTGTGCGGATGGATGTAGTTGCATACCATTCAGTACTGTACATTTTTCCCGCACCCAGCCGAGACGAGGACTCGCTCATGGAAGAGAAGCTCGGCGGCCAGACCGCACTGGTGACCGGCGGCGCTCGCGGCATTGGCCGGGCTTACGCTGTCAGGCTGGCCCGGCTCGGGGCTGATGTGGCAGTACTCGACATGGACCTGGAGTCGTATCGCCAGTTCGAACCCGAGCAGGATGACATGACCGCCGAGAGCACTGTGGCCGAGATTCGTGCCCTCGGCCGTCAGGCTGTGGGCATCACGGCAGATGTCACCGACCGGGCTGCAGTGACCGCGGCCATCGACGGCGTCGCTGCCGACTGGGGACGGATTGACATCGTGGTCTGCAACGCCGGCGGTGGCACAGGCGGTCCCGACGACAACAAGCCGTCACAGATGACTGCTGACGACTTCGACCTGGTAATGCACCGCAACGTGTATGGCACAGTCAACACCTGCCAGGCAGCAGTGCCGTACATGAAGCAGCGGGGGTACGGCCGGATCGTCACCGTCGCGAGTCAGGCCGGCCGTCGCGCCAACCGGGGCGGTACCTACGCCCACTACGGTGTGGCCAAGGCGGGCGTCCAGATGCTCACCCGCTATCTCGCCCAGGAGCTCGGTCCCTTCGGCATAACGGTGAACTGCCTCGCGCCGGGCCCCATCGCTACTCCCCGGCTGCTGAAGATGTACGACGAGCACCGCGGCATCGACGACTTCCTCCAGGAGATACCGCTGCGCCGTCTGGGCACGCCCGAGGACTGCGCTCGGGTTGTCGAGTTCCTGGTGACCGACCTCGGTGAGTACATAACCGGCGCCATCATCCCGGTCGACGGCGGCTCAGTTCCCTGAGCCGGCCTCGTGAGCTTGCCCGCCGCTGACGTCGCGCCAGCGGCTCAGTCGATCGATACGGGGAGGGCGTGCGCGCTGGCACCGTTACAAGGCCTACGCCACGCGCCCGCGACACAACCTGTAATGACGGCGCGGCCGACGCTACTGTGCACATCATGAACAGTCCGACCGGGCCGCCCGCGGCGCCCAGCACTGAGGCTGACCTGCTGGGTGCGCTGTTCTCCCCGGCTGGCCGCTCCGACCCGCACATGATCTTGCGTTCTTGCGCCCTGCCCGGCTGCCAGTACCTGTTCGTCCGGGATGTGCTGCGCGACCCGAGGTTCGCCGCAGCGTCGATCCCGCCCTCGCCCGACGGGGCATTCCAGCTGCTCGCCCGGTGGATGATGCGGCTGGACGGCGATCGGCACCGCCGTGTCCGGGACGCCTTCGGGGGCTTGTTCACTGCCCGCAGAGTCGAGCGCTACCGGGCCATCATCGCCGAGCGGGCCGTCGCGCTGATCGAACATGTAGCCCCCGCAGGCAACATGGACATCGTCGCGGACTTCGCCCGGCCCCTGCCGTTCACCGTGATCACCGAGGTGCTGGGCGTCCCGCCCGATGACCGGGACTGGCTTGGCGCGGCGATCGGGACGCTCAATCGCGGCTTCGCCCGCCAGCGTGACACCGACCGCGCCGCCGTCCAGGCCGCCAACGACGCGGCCGGGCAGATGCTGTCCTACTTCACCGGGCTGCTCGACCAGCGCACCGCAGCGCCAGCCGACGACCTGCTGACCACCCTGGCCGCCCGACACGCCGACGGCGAGGACCGCCATGACCTGGCCGCGAACTGCATCTTCTTCATCAACGCCGGGCACCAGACCACCACCACCCTGCTCACCCTCGGCGCTCACCTGCTCTGCACGCACCCCGAGGCTCTCGCCGCGTTGCGGGAAGACCCAGAGCGCTGGCCCGCCGCAGTGGAGGAAATGCTGCGGCTGATCACGCCGACTACCTTCACCGCCGCGACGCCTCGCGACGACACCGACATCCACGGCGTCCCGTGCACCGCAGGCCAGCCGCGACTCCTGTTCCTGGCCGCCGCCAACCGCGACCCCGCCACCTTCCCTGACCCAGACCGGTTTGACATCAGCCGTGCACCAAACCCCCACCTCAGCTTCTCCGCTGGCGCCCACTTCTGCCTCGGCGCCCCGCTGGCAAGGCTGCACAGCCAAGTCGCGCTGACGACCCTGTTCGCCCGGCTGCCCAGCCTGGCTGCCCGGACCCCACCCCACATGACCGCCAGCGTCCCGATCCGCCAGGTCGACCACTTCCAGGTCACCTGGCAGCAACACTGACCATCGGCAGCCGCCGAGCGGCCACCATTGGCAGCGCACAGCTGCATACGGGCGCGACCGAGCAAGATCACGACCGCCCGACGCAGGTCATCAGCCCAGAACCAGGGCCTTCATACAGTGGGGCGGGTGGGGCTCGACCCACGACCGGCGGATTATGAGTCCGACCATCCAGTCAGCTGTTCCATAGCCTCTGAGCTGGGCAAACTATCAGAAGCGCTGTCTCGCTCACCGCTATCTAGGCACGTATTTGGCATGATCAAGCTTTGGCTGCCGCGAGGCCTGGGCCTGCTCGCCCCGCTGCCGGTACCCAGCCCGATCGTGACCGAGGTCTGTTACATAGCCGAGTCGAGGGTCGGGCCTCGCGGCAAAGCTTTCGGGCTCGCTACGCGATGGGGATCACCGGGATGAACATGGCGAGCGGCCGCGGATCACGAGTTCGGTCGTACTCCCGCAGGAGCGCGATATAGCGATCCTTGTCCACCGCCCAGTCATACGACTCAAGCGATTCGTCGCCTTGTGCCGCGAGGAAGGCGAGATCCGCGAGCAGCCGAGTGGTCCTGCCGTTGCCGTCGATGAACGGATGGATTCGAACGGTCTCAGCGTGCACGCCGATTCCGAGCTCGCGCGCTGTCCAGTCCTCGGTGTGCTCCCAGCGGTAGCGGGCGTTCTCAAGGGAGGCGCGCAGCGCCATGGCGATCTGCTCCGGTGCGATCCCGATGTTCATCTCGCGTGTGCGGAACCGGCCGGCCCAGGTCCAGATGTCGCCGTAGAGCCTCAGATGGAGATCGCGGAGGAAGTGGTCGGAGAGGATCTCGTCGAGGCCGAGGGCGCCGTCAGCGACTGCGTCAAGGAGGTGTTCGGAGACCTCGGCGAGAACTGCCTGCTCGGCTTCGTATAGATCCGCCTTCGTTGGGTCATCCCCGAGCAGCGCCCGCGCCTGCGCCGTAAGCGCGCCGGCTTCTTCGGGATCAAGCGGTGTTTCGCCGTAGCCTGGCGCCAGCGTCATCAGGCTGACTGACGGCGCGCAGCCAAAAACCGCTCAACCTTCTCAGAGCGCACATACCCTGCTGGAACCCCGCGGCGCTCGAGCTCGGCTGATGCCTTCGCTGAGCGGAGGGCAGCACGGCGCAGCGCCTCACGGGTCACGTTCTTGCGCTTCATGCTGCTCACCTCCACTATCGGTTGGTGTCAAGCGTACCGCGACACTGGTTGTGACCACTTATCCCGACCCCGAGCGTCCGCTTTTCAGGCGGCTTTGCTAATCCACCCGCGTCCATCGCTGGCCGCTGAGCAGGCTCGGCTGCGCCTCTTGGCACGGGACATGTCCACTGCTGACCGCAGCGTTCCACAGCTGTTGTTAGCAGTGCGTTAGCAAGATCGTCTTCGGTCTGATCATGGCAATTTGACAACTGAATAGCGTTGAAACTTCTGGATAGATCCGCCGACTACGACGCCGCGCCCGGATCCATCGCAGGAGGATCCGTCGGGTCGTCGTCCGCCAGGATGTCGGAGACACCTAGTCGGCCTCCGGGCCGCAGTACGCGGAAGCTTTCTGCGAAGACGGCAGGCTTGTCGCCGGACAGGTTGATGACGCAGTTGGAGATGATCACGTCCACGGAGTTGTCCGGCAGAGGTATCGCCTCGATGTGGCCTTGGAGGAACTCGACGTTCTCCGCGCCGGCCTTGGCCACGTTGGCCCAGGAACGGGCTGGGCAACCCGCCCGCGACTCCCTGACCCGCGGGCCGTGCCATGTGCCTACCGCTGATGCCCGTGACGATCGGCCGCGGGAATCAGCCCTGGAGCGTGATCACCACGCCGGTGTCCGCATAGGGAAAGGGCCCCTTGCCCAGGTGTCGCACACTGTCCACCAGCCGCATAATGGGCACCATCAGGCCGTACTTGGCCTTCACCTTGGACGTGATCGCCTCGAAGTCCGGACCGGAGGTCGCCAGCTCAACGGTGCCGGTCACCGGCGTGGTGTCGGCTTGGACCCGGCCTCGGACGTCGCTCGACTGCAGTGTCAACCTCGGGTTGTTCCGTAGCCGCTTGGCCTTGCCGGAGGCCGAGGAGGTCAAGAGGCCGACCCGGCCCCCGTCGAGCGGGACGATCCAGGTCGCCGTCGCGACCGCCACCCCGGTCTTGCGGAAGGTGGCCACGGACACGTACTTCTCCTGCGAGATCGCCTGTTCGCCGTTGCTCCTAGTCATCTGCTTCTCCTGTCTAATGTGATCTCCGGGATCGGGATCTGCGTTTGGTGAGAGGACGAACGGCGAAAGCAGTAGAGGACACCTGCGGCCCTGGAATCTGTTAGGCGGGCTCGGGCCTCACGTCGAGGAGACGGGACAGAAGCAGACGTCGTTCGCCCTCGGTGGGCGCCAGCGAGGCGGCGGTTTCCAGCTCTCCGGCAGCCTCTGCCGTCCGGCCAAGCCGTCGGAGATTGTCGGCCAGTGCGGCGTGCCAGAGATGGGAACGTTCCAGCCCGACGATGGCTTCCAGCGAGGCCAGCCCGTGCTCGGGGCCGTCGCGCTCAGTCACCGCCACGGCCCGGTTGAGCGCCACGACCGGGTTGGCTCCGGCCGACCCGAGCAGGTCGTAGAGCTCGATGATCCGGTCCCAATCCGTCTCGGACCAGCTCGGAGCGGTGGAGTGGGCCGCGGCCAGGTGAGCCTGAAGCTGGTAAGGCCCAGCCCTACCGCCCGACAAGATGACAGCCCGAGACAACCACCGCGATCCCCCCGCAATGGCCTCCCAGTTCCATCGACGGCGATCCTGCTCGGCGAGGGTCACGGCGTTACCGTAGGTGTCGCTTCGCGCCGGGGTGCGAGCTGAGGTGAACAACAACAGAGCCAGCAAAGACACTGCCTCGGGCTCGTCGGGCATCAACTCCACCAGCACACGCGCCAGGCGCACGGCCTCGGCCTCCAGATCCACCCGGGCCACAGCGTTCCCGCCCGTCGGGGCGTGGGCCTCCGTGGCGATCAGGTACACCACGGCGAGCACCCCAGCCAGACGATCGGGGAGCTCCGCGTCGGAGGGAATCGCATAAGGAATGTGGGCGGTGGCGATCTTGGACCTGGCCCGCACCAGGCGCTTCGCCATGGTGCCCTCAGGCACCAAGAAGGCTCGGGCGATGGCATCGACCTCAAGGCGGGCCAGCGTGCGCAAGGCCAAGGCCACCTGGGCCTCGCGGCTGAGAGCAGGGTGGCAACAGGTGAAGATCAGGCGCAGCATGTCGTCTCGCAGCTGGCTCTCGGTCTCCATCTCATCGATCACCTCCTCCATCTGGGCTGTCGCGCCCTGGGTTCCCCATCGAAACGCCATGGTCTCCTTTTCCGTTCTGGTCGACTCCCGTCGCAAGAAATCGAGCGCCTTGCGCCGGGCGACCACGGACAGCCACGCCCGGGGGTTGTCCGGGATCCCCGACGCTTGCCACGCGCCAAGGGCGGCGATCGTGGCCTCGGAGAGGGCGTCCTCGGCCACCGGCAAGTCGCCGAGTTGGCGCACCAGGGTGGCGAGCACTCTCGGGCCTTCCTCCCTCAGCACCTTGACCAGGGCGGCGCCGGCATCCATGGCGGGACGCCTAGGCGTGGTGTGGCGCGATCGGGCGAATCTCGATCTTGCCCCTCCAAGCGGCCGGGATCTGGGCCGCCCAGGCGATCGCCTCGTCAAGATCGGCCGTCTCCAGCACGAAGTAGCCGGCCAGCACTTCCTTGGCTTCGGCGTATGGCCCATCGGTCACCATCAGGTCCCCGCCCTTGCCGCCCGAAAAGGTGATGGTGGTCGACATGGTCACCGGGTGAAGGGCCTCACCGCTGCGCATCACCCCCGCTTCGGTGGCCCGCCGGGCGAACTCCGTGTACTCGGGAGAGAACTCGGTCTCAGGAGGCTCGTCCCAGTACCGGTCCCGGTCGTAGTAACACAAAGCCACATACAGCGCCATTTCAGAACTCCTTCCAATATTCCGCGGACAACTAACGTCTACTAGACGATCAAGGCTGTGCCAGGAGGACAGGGCATTTGGTCGGACGCCCGCTCGCGAGCGTAACTCGATCCGGACGGCCCACTCGGGGTGTGAGTCGGCTTCCCAGAGACAGGAAGCCGACTCGTCCCCCGATCGCTAGTTCGCCGGGCTGTAGTGGTAGGCCGCGACATACCAGCGGCCATCGCGCTTGGCCAGCACCCACGTGGCCCGGACCGTGCCCTCGCTCGGCACTGCGTTCCGTCCGGGAAAGACGATTCCGCCCTCGCTGATCACGATGGCCGTGTCCTCGTTGGGGAACCGGACGTCTTGGGGTTGGTCGATCACGCGCGATCCCTTGAGGGGGCCCGAGAACCCACCGGCCATGGTGCTCTGGATCTCTTGCCGGTTCTTAAGGTAGACGCCGGGTTGGACCACGCTGGCGTCGTCGAGGTAGTCGGCCACGAACGCCTCGGCGTCATTCGCCTCCCACGCCTCGTACACGCCCTTAAGGACGTCGAGAACCTCCAGCGCTAGCCAGTGCGCCGGGTCGGCTGCCGAGTAAGCGCCGGCCCCTGCCGATCCGCATCAGATGGGGTTGCGGATGTGTTGTTGGTCATTGCTCTCCTCGTTTCTCTCCGCGGAGTGGCAATCGCCACTCGCCTGATGGACGGACAGGCCCGGTGGTAGAGGACACATCCCTCGCCTGAACCGTTGCGAACTCGGCTTACGCTCACAGGCTGGGCGTGTCGAGGGTGTGCCACCAGCGCTGGAGACGGAGCAGAGCTGGGCGGTGGAGCAGCCCATCCCGATGCGGTAAGCCACGATGCCTGAGACGTCGGCCCGAGCGGCATGTTTGCATGCCGTGACGGCTCCCTATCTGCCGCGAATGACGTGCTATCTCGATATCCCATCTGCCGCCGCACCTCTGCCGGATCGCAGCCCGCCAGCGAGCTGAACCCCGCCGTGGTCCGGGCCATGGCCGAGGTCGGCCTGGACATCTCCCGCGAGTTCCCCAAACGGCTGACCACCGACCAGGTCCAAGCCGCCGACATCGTCGTCACCATGGGCTGCGGCGACGCCTGCCCCGTCCACCCCGGCAAGCGCTACCTCGACTGGAACCTGCCCGACCCCGTCGGCCTCGACCTAGCCGATGTCCGGCCCATCTGCGACGAGATACGCAAACGAGTCACTGCGCTCGTGGCCGAGCTGGCCAGTCGCCCGGTTGACCGCTTCTAGACCGCCCGGCCGTGATGCATTGCCCAGCCCTGGCCGATCCTCCCGATAGGCGCAGAACCGATCCGGGCAAGGTCAGCGTCAAGGGTGCCCGGAGGGCGTCACAGGTGACGCGCGAAGCGCGCCCTTGACGATGATCTTTCCCGGTTCAAGACTGGAACGCCGGGAGGATGACTCCGCGATCCTGAAACCCGACTAATGAGAGTTAGTTAACGGTCCGCCGTTGCGGCAGACTCGTTGGCTGGTGGCCGCCGGCGGGTGAGCACTTTACCTGACAGGGCGCTGGAGCCCTGAGCCCAAGAACGTGCCCCCGCCGGTGACCGGGAGAGTTGATCGCTGCTGGGATGTCGTGCCCGCCGCCTGGCGTGAGCACTGTTCATTAGTCTGCTGATGGTTCTCCCGCTGGCTGCTGACCGGATTCGGGATGGTGGGCGGAGGCGAGATGCGGCTGCTGGTCGGGGATGACTGGGCGCAGGATCATCACGACATCGAGGTGATGGACGAGACGGGGAGGGTGCTGGCCCGCAGGCGGGTGCCGGAGGGAGTAGCCGGGATCGGGCAGCTGCATGAGCTGATCAGCCGGTTCCTGCCGGAACAGGACACCGACGCAGAGGTTCAGGTCGGGATCGAGACCGACCGCGGCCCCTGGGTGGTCGCGCTGATTGCCGCGGGCTACACGGTGTTCCCGGTGAACCCGCTGCAGGCGTCCCGGTACCGCAGCCGGCATAGCGTGTCGGGGGCCAAGAGTGACAGCGGGGACGCGCACGTACTGGCCGATGTGGTGCGCACCGATGCGCACCAGCTGCGCCCGGCGGCCGGGGACAGCCAGCAGGCCGAAGCGGTCAAGGTGCTGGCGCGCACGCACAAGACGCTGATCTGGCAGCGGGCCGCGACGGTGCAGCGGCTGCGGGCCCAGCTGCTGGAGTACTTCCCGGCCGCGGTGGCCGCGTTCGAGGACCTGGATGCCCCGGACGCGCTGGAGCTGCTGGGCAGGGCACCGGAACCGGCCCGTGCCGCGAAGCTGACCCGCGCCCAGGTCTCGGCGGTACTCAAGCGGGCCGGCCGCTACAAGATCGCGGCCAGGACCGACGCGATCCTGGCCGCGCTGCGCAGCCCGCAGCTGGGCCAGCCACCCGCGCTGACTGCCGCCTACGCGGCCACCGCGCGGTCCCTGATCGCGGTCATCGCCACCCTGAACGATCAGGTCGCCGTCCTGCAGGGGCAGGTGGAGGCACATTTTGGCCAGCACCCGGACGCTGAGATCTACCTGTCGCAGCCCGGTCTGGGCGCGATCACCGGCGCCCGGGTGCTCGGCGAGTTCGGCGACGACCCGGACCGCTATGCCTGCGCCAACCCCCCGCAGGAACTACGCTGCCACCAGCCCGATCACCCGCGCCTCCGGCAAGAAGAAAATCGTCGCGGCCCGGTTCGTGCACAACGACCGGCTCATCGACGCCCTGATGATCCAGGCCTTCGCCGCGCTCAGGGTCCCGCCCGGCGCCCGCACGTTCTACGACGACCTGCGCGCCCGCGGGATCGAGCACAACGACGCACTCCGCCGGCTCGCCAACCGGCTCGTCGGCATCCTGCACGGATGCCTGAAGGCACATACCCGCTACGACGAGACCACCGCCTGGGGCCATCGGGAAAACACCGGCCAATCTCCCGTCGCAGCTTGACATCGAAAATCCTGGGATGTCTTGGCTCAATTAGTGCGCATCTCGCAGGGCGGTGGTGGAGGCGATTGCGGACCTGGCCAAAGTCATCCGGGAGGTCAGCGGCAGTGATGGCGCATGCCGAGCCCGTCGTGCCAGCGCCAGCCGATAACCGAGAGCCGCGCGAGGATCGCGTGGCCTTGGTGCCGCCCGAAAACGGATGGGCACCCTGGCAGGTGCCTGTCTAGGATTCCTAATCGTGATCTATCAGGACCCACTGGCCTATCTGCTCGGCCTCGAGGGCATCGCGCTGCTGGACGCCTGGGCCGGTGACCACGACCGGGCATTCACTGAGGCCCGGCTGGCCGAAATCAGGCGGCTGCTGGATGACGAGCGGCTGAGGGACCGCGGCGTGCTGGTTGAGCAGGTCAGCGCCGCCGCCGTCTATGAGCAGGTGTCGGCCGGCTACGACGCGGAGGCTGGCGGCGGGCTGTTCGCCACCGACGAGCCGGTCGTTCGGTCATGTACTACGCCGGGCTCCGACCCGAGGAAGCGATCAGTCTCCGCGCGGAGGACGTCGTCCTGCCGTCCCCGATACACAACGACGAACTCCGGCAATCCCAAGATCCGCCAGACGACGAAGACTGGGGCGAACTGCACCTGCGGCACGCCACGCCCGACGCCGGCAGTGACTGGACCGATGACGGCGCTCAGCGCGACCGGAGGCAGCTCAAGCACCGCGCAGAGGGTGACAGCCGGATCGTGCCGACCCATCCGGAGCTAACGGGGCTCCTGCGCCATCACCTCGCGCAGTTCGGCACCGCACCAGATGGCCGCGTGTTCAGCGGAGTGCGCGGCGGCGAGCTTCCTACGATCACTTACCGGCGCGCGTGGATTAGAGCACGCGAGGCCGCGCTCACGGCGACGGAGCAAGCCTCTCCGCTCGCCCGGCGGCCCTACGACCTCCGGCACGCCTGCCTGTCCACCTGGCTCAACGGTGGCGTGTATCCGACTCAGGTCGCCGAATGGGCCGGGCACGGCGTCGACGTGCTGCTGCGGATCTACGCCAAGTGCGTAGTGGGCCAGGACGATCTCGCCAAGCGCCGCATTAGCGAAGCCCTGCGCCAGAACTGACATGAGGCGACTAACGATCTTGGACTTTGGCACGTATTTGGCACAGCGACCCGCATCTGGCCACCCCTGCCCGCACACAGTCGCACAGGAGCGGTGCTGCGCAAGATCTTGACCGGCCGACGTATCTGCAGGTCAGGTGGGCCGGACCTGGACTTTAGAACGGTGGGGCGGGTGGGGCTCGAACCCACGACCGGCGGATTATGAGTCCGCTGCTCTGACCGGCTGAGCTACCGCCCCGGAATCGCGTGCTCCATTACAGCAGACATCGCCGCATCCGCGGCCGACCGGGATCGAGCCCGGCGAAGCTACTGGTTACCTGGAGCTGAGCTGCATCTCCATCGCGTGCTCGACCAGCGCGATGAGAGTGGTCTTGGTGGAGTTACGGCCGCGGGCGTCACACTGCATGATCGGCACCCTCGGGCTGATGGACAGGGCCTCCTGCACATCCTGAACCGCGTGCGGGAAGTCGCCGTGGAATCCGTTGATCGCGACGATGAACGGGAGCCCGGCGGACTCAAAGTAGTCCACAGCGGGGAACGAGTCGGCCAGCCTGCGCGTGTCCACCAGCACCACCGCGCCGATGGCACCCTGGATCAGGTCGTCCCACATGAACCAGAACCGGTGCTGCCCCGGCGTTCCGAACAGGTAAAGGATCAAGCCCGCATCGAGGGTAACGCGCCCGAAGTCCATCGCCACTGTCGTCGTGGTCTTGTCCGGGGTGTGACTCAGGTCGTCCAGGCCGTCGCTAGCGGTCGTCATAACGGCTTCAGTCGTCAGCGGCGTAATCTCGGACACCGAGCCGACGAACGTGGTCTTGCCGACGCCGAAGCCGCCCGCGACGACGATCTTTACCGACGTCATCGCGGCCTCTGCGGTCATCGCAGGGACAGCCCTAGAGCTTCCGAAGTCCACTGAGCACCCTTTCGAGCAGGTTGATGTCCGGGCGACCCTGTGCGTGGTCGATCTGGTGTACCCGGACCAGTCCTTCCATTGCCATGTCGGCGATCAGCACCCTGGCAACGCCCAGCGGCATCCGGAGAACCGCCGAGATCTCCGCGACCGACCGCCAGTCGCGGCAGAACCCGAGAATCGCCTGACACTCGGGGCTGAGAACTGACAGATCACGAGCCTCGTAGTGAGACGCGGCGACCATGGCCTCGATCTGCAGCTGGGTTCTGGGCTTAGTGCGGCCGCCGGTAACCGCGTACGGCCGGACGAGCGCGCTGGTCTCTTCCGCTGATCCGCGCGGACCTGTGTCGTGCTGCCAGGGGTCGGGCGGCATAGCGGAGCGCCCTGGGGCGAAGTCAAAGCCAGCCCCGCCGAGGTCGTCGTGATGTGCCGGGTACAGGCGTTCGCCCGCGTCCCAGTCATCCCGACCGCGGCCAAACACGGCAGCCTCCTGTCACTATCTACCGCCTTCAGCCCAGCCTGGCTGGCCACCACGAACTTCTGGTGTCAGCGCGCTGCCGACTCGCTCGACCAGCAGCGCCATCTCATAGGCCACGAGGCCCATGTCACAGTCTGCTGAGGCAAGTACGGCGAGGCTGGAGCCATCACTGATCGCCATGATGATCAGCAGGCCGCGCTGCATCTCGACAACGGTCTGGGTGACGGCGCCGCCCTCGAAGACCCGCGCCGCTCCCTGCGTCAGGCTGGTGAGACCTGACGTGACAGCGGCAAGCTGGTCGACTCGGTCAGCCGGGAATCCATGCGAGAACGCCATGGGCAGGCCGTCAGCGGAGACCACGATCGCGTGCGCCACCGAAGGCACCCGCTCAACAAAGTTCGTGATCAGCCAGTTCAGGTCCTGAGCCGGACGCACAAGCGGACTCACAGGCGCACCTTCCTCTCGCGGCATGCGACCGGTCCCGTCGGGCGCATCGCCGTGGCTACACGCGGAGGTGCCGGGCGGCGCATCCACGTTCCCAGACTAAGCATGACCATTTCGGCAAGATCGTGTCACCCTCATCGAGAACCGGCATCCTCTTCTGACTGTCCGTCATCGCCGGAGACGGCCGCACGGCCTTCCCTGGCGCCGCGCTGGAAGCTCGCAAATCGGTCTCTCGTCACAGCTGCGGACCGGGCCGGCACCGGAGCGGACGGCTCCGGCGTCGCCGTACCCGGTACCAGGTTGGCCTGCGGAACGCGCTTCGGCAGACCCGCCGTGGTCGTGCCCCCGGTGGCCGGCGAGCTCGCAGCGGCTGCTGCTTCCCAGCCCTCGTCAGCCGCCGAGGCCGTCCAGGACACCTCCGGCTCCGGTGCAGGCGCGCTCGCGGCGGGCTCACCGGGCCAGCTGTCCGTGCCGGCCGGCTCCGCCCGCGCGGCCGAGCCGGCGCCGGCGGGCGCTCCCCCGTTGCTCACGCCGGCACCCGGCAGGCCGTTGCCGATCGCACCGCCGTTACTGCCAGCACCGCCGTTACTGCCAGCACCGCCGTTACTGCCAGCACCGCCGTTACTGCCAGCACCGTCCGGGGCGCCGAAGCCGCCAGTCCCGGGCGCTCCGGTGGCCGGCGTCACGCCGGCAGGCGCTGCGCCGCCAGGCGCCAGGCCAGCAGACCCGGCAGATGCCGGAACACCGCTGCGCCCGCGGCGGAACCAGTCCGACTCCACCGCCTCGAAGATCGGCAGCCTGTTCTCGGTCGCGACATGCTCGACCGGCGGCACGACAACGCCGCCGGCCTGGCCGCTGGTGCTCCCGGCGGAGGCACGAGCTCCCACCAGGCCGCTGTCCCAGCCAAAGCCGCTCTGCCTGCGCTCGGCCGCGTTGTCGTCCCGGCCGTTCCCGCCCGCCTGGGCCAGCGTGCTCTCCGGGCTGACGGAACCGCGCTGACCCGTGCTGCCGGCAGCCTGGGACGCCGTGCCGCTCACGGCCGGCTGGCCGAGCGTCAGCGGCTGCTTCGCGGCCGTCTGCGGCGCCGGGGCGAACTCGGCCGCCGCTCCGGCCGTGGTCATCTCGGCCGCGGCATCGTCAGCGAAGGCCTCATCGCGCGGCCTGAAGCCAGCCCCGGCCCCGGCGAGCCCGGAGTCGGCACGCTCAGCGTCGCCGCCTGCCAGGTCCGCTTCCGCGGCCGCCGAGCCCACTGCCGGCAGCGGGCTGGTCGTCGCAGCGCCGCCCCAGGGAGCGTTGCCAGGGTGCAGCCCGGCACCGGGCACGCGCCGCGGGCCAAGCGCGGTCTCGCGTCCGGTGCTGCTGCCGTCCTCTGACGGGGCAAACTTCGGCGCCCGCGCCGCGCTGATCTCGTGCTCGGTCCGTGACGGCGCGTCGTCGCTGCTGCCGTTCACTCCTGCGGGCAGCGCGGCGACGGCCGCGGCGGCAGGGAGCGCCGTTCCGCCCGATGCGCCCGCGCCGGTCGCCGGCATCTCGAAGTTGCGCAGGCCCGGCGTGCCGCCGGTCTCGTGGCTCACCACCTCGTCGGGAAGCCACACCAGGGCCGTCAGCCCGCCGGCTGCGGCCGGCCGCAGCCGGACCCTGATGCCGTGCCTGGCGGCCAGCCGGGCGACCACGAACAGGCCCATGCGCCGTGACACCGCGACGTCCACGACCGGCGGGTTGTCCAGCCGCCAGTTGGCGTGCGCCATCTCCTCGGCGCCCATGCCGACACCCTGGTCCGTGATGTCGAGCAGGACGCCGCCGCTGCTCAGCAGATGGCCAGCCACGACGACAGGCGTGTCGGCCGAGGAGAACGAGGTCGCGTTCTCTGCCAGCTCGGCAAGCAGGTGCACGACGTCGTTCACGGCATGACCGCGAACCGCGATACCCGGCTGCACGTTCAGCGTCACTCGCTCGTACTGCTCGATCTCCGACACCGCGGCGCGAAGCACGTCGACCAGCGCGACCGGCTGGTTCCAGCGCCTGCTCGCGTCGTGGCCCGCCAGGACCAGGAGGTTTTCCGAGTTGCGGCGCATCCGGGTGGCGAGGTGGTCCATCTGGAACAGGCTGGACAGCCGGTCCGGGTCCTGCTCGCCCTGCTCCAGGTCGTCGATCAGCCGGATCTGGCGCTCGACCAGCGACTGGCTGCGCCGGGACAGGTTCACGAACATCGCGTTGACGTTGCCGCGCAGCGCCGCCTCGTTGGCGGCCAGCCTGAGGGCCTCGCGGTGCACCTGATCGAAAGCGCGGGCCACTTCACCGATCTCGTCGGAAGAGTCGACATCGATCGGCTCGACCTCGAGCGGGATGCCAGCGCCGTCCGAGTCGCTCATCCGCCGGACCGTCTCCGGCAGCCGGACGCCCGCGACCTCGAGCGCGCCGGACCGCAGCCGCCGCAGCGGGCGGACCATGGACCGGCCGACGACGGTCGTGAGCAGCAGGGCCAGCAGCAGCACGATGAGGACCGCCGCGCCGATCACGCTCGCGGTGATGATGGCGTTGCGGTGCAGTGTGGCCGCCCTGCTGATGGTCGCGGCCACCAGGCTCTGCTCGACCGCCCGGACGCCGCCGATGGTGCCGACGGTCATGTCGCCGTACCACTCGTTAGCTGTCGTCGCCGAGTACGTCAGTGACTTGTTGTCCACTCCGAACTGAATCGCCTGCAGCTCGTAGCTGCTGGCGAAGTTGACGAGGCTGCTGGAGAGCTGACTGTTGTAGAACGCCACCTGCTGGGGCGTCGCGACCCGGTCGAACTCCGCGACGTTGGCGTTCTGCTCCTCCAGCGCGTTCTGCACGGCGGTCAGGACCTGCGGGTCGAAGGGCCCGTCCTGGGCGAAGGCATAGGCGAGCAGGCCGCGCTGCTCGGACGCCTCCTCCGCGATCAGCGAGACCAGGTTGAGTGCGCGCACATTGTTGTTCAGCGTCGGGTCACCGCTGCCGAGCGCGATGTTGTCATCGATGGCCAGCAGCTGCTGGATCAGAGAGGTGTACTTGGTCATCACGTCGACGGCCGGCAGCTGCGTCCTGGTCGCCGCCACGCGCAGCGGGCCGAGCAGCGCGAGGGCGTCGCTGATGTTCCGCGCGTCGTTCTGCACCTGCGCGGGGTAGCCAGCGCCGATCGCCGCGCTGTCGGATTCGACCTTCGTGATCCAGATCCTGGTCAGCAACTGCTCCTGCCGGACCAGGTCAAGGTTCTGCGGTGCGCCGTCCTGGGTGTTGTGGCTGAGGGTGCCCGGCCGGCCCGCCGTGCCCTCGCCGATGTACTCCATCGTCTGGTCGCGCTCGTCCTCCAGGTGCGCGGCCAGGCCAGTGACGTCGTAGCTGAGGCTCGACAGCGTCTCCACCCGCTGATAGGCAAGCGCGTTCTGGACCGCGGTCACGATGTAGGTACCGCCGAGTACGACAGCGGTCAGGGTCGGGATGATGATCAGCAGCAGCAGCCGCGATCGCACCCGCCAGTTCTTCAGCGCGCGCCAGGAGGACTGGGAGCTGCGCGGCGCCTGCCCGGCGCCGGCACCCTCGCCGGCTCGGGTGGCTGCGGCCGGGCCGGCCGCGGGGCCAGGGCCAGCCGGGCCGCCTCTGCCAGCGGTATTACCCGGGCTGGCCGGGGCACCCCGGCCAGCGGGGCTGCCGGGGCCGGCCGGGCCTCCTGAAGCACCCGTGGTGCCACCTGGGCTAGCCGGGCCACCTGGGCTAGCCGGGCCACCTGGGCCGCCGGCACCGCCTGCGGGCGGCGGGCCGGCAGGCCGCCCTGCGGGCTGACTGGCAGCCGGGGCGGCAGTGCGGGCCTTGTTGTCTCGGGACGGCACAGTCTCTGAACCCTTCACCTGTATGCCGCAGCACCGGGGCGCGCCGACGCGGCATGGTGCACTACCGACACGGCAAACCTCCCAGAGCGACTCTTCATCGGGTGCAGTCAGTCACAGCCACGGCAACTCTAGCCGGTAGCCGGGCAACGTGCGCCAATACATGCACGAATCGGAAAAACCGATGTAACGTGATGTTTGACGGGCCTCCTGGCAGCAATAGGGTACTCTCTGGCGCATCGTCCGTGGTCAGAAAACTGTCCGGTTCCCCCGCCGGACTGCCGGATGAGTGGTGGTATCTCCCCAACCGTGCAAGGAGAGTCATGAGGCTTGACCCGGCCGGATCCGCGCTGCCGAACAGGAGCCAGCGAGTCCTCCGCGCCCGGTGCTTCCTGGCCGCGGCATCCGGGCTCGCGGTCCTGCTGGCCGCCGGGTGCGCCAGTTCAGCCAGCGGCGGCGGCACGGTCTCGGCGACGGTCACCATCGCGGCGGTGCCGGGCGTCGACGACGCCTCGATCTACCTGGCCCAGAAGGACGGCCTGTTCGCGGCCGAGGGCCTCCAGCACGTCGTCATCAGGTCATATCCCACTCAGGCGGCGGAGCTCAGCGCGCTGCAGAGCGCGCAGGCGGATATCGCCGCGAGCGACTACGGCAACGTCTTCTACCAGCAGACTCAGTCGCACGACCTGCGCATCCTGGCCGACGGTTACGACGCCACCCAGGGCGTACTTGAGGTGCTGACGCTGCCCGGCTCGTCGATCACGTCTCCGGTCAGCCTGGCGAACGCGAAGGTCGGGCTGCCCGACGACGACATCCTGACCGGCCTGCAGGGGTCGGGGGACCCGGTGAGCCTCGACGCGGCGGCGGCCACCGATGTGCTGTCGGACTACCTGGGGAACGAGGCCGACTCCGTCCAGTGGGACCCGATGCCGCAGTCGCAGGAGGTCTCCGAGCTCGAGCACCACAAGCTGCAGGCCATCCTCGTCAGCCAGCCCTACATCTACCAGGCTGAAAGCGGGGCGGGCGCCGTTGAGGTCCTGGACGCATTCAGCGGGTCAACCGCGAACCTGCCGCTGCTCGGCTACGTCGCCATGAACGCCTGGGTCAAGGACAACCCGGCCGCGGCGGCCGACTTCCAGGCAGCTCTGACCAAGGCGCAGTCACAGGCGTCGCTGACCGGCCAGGTCCAGACCGTGCTGCCGAAGGCCACCAGCATGAGCGTCCAGGACGCGGACCTGATCACCATCGGCACCTACCCGACCACCACCAGCGCCAGCGACCTGGATCAGGTCGTTCGCCTCATGACCAACTACAACATGATCAAGCTCAGCAACGCGCCGGACGTCCCGCCCATGATCGTCAGCCGCGGGAGCTAGCGCAAGCTCAGGGACGCTGGTCCAGCCCCAGCTGCCTGGCAATGACCATGCGCTGGACTTCGGACGTGCCCTCGCCGATCTCGAGCACCTTGGCATCGCGGTAGAACCTGGCGACCGGGAACTCGTTCATGAATCCGTAGCCGCCGAAGATCTGGGTCGCGTCGCGGGCATTGTCCATCGCGGCGTTCGAGCAGGTGAGCTTCGCGATCGCGGCCTGCAGCTTGAACGGCTCCCCGGCCATCAGGCGGGCTGCGGCGTCAAGCCAGGCCAGCCGGGCCACGTGTGCCCTGGCCTCCATGTCCGCGATCCGGAACTGCGTCGCCTGGTAATGGCCGAGCTCGTGACCGAACGCCGTCCGCTCGGCGGCGTACCGCAGGCACTCGTCGACGCAGCCCTCCGCCAGCCCGGCCGACAGCGCGGCGATCGCCACCCGGCCCTCGTCGAGCGTCTGCAGGAACTGGGCGTAACCGCGGCCCGGCTGCCCGAGCAGGTTCGCGGCCGGCACCCGGCACGCGGAGAACGCCAGCTCCCTGGTGTCCGAGCAGCACCATCCGACCTTGGAGTACTCCGGGCCGACGATGAAGCCCGCCGTTCCGGACGGCACCATGATCGCCGAGATCTCGGGCTTGCCGCCGGTCCGGCCGGTGATGGCCAGCGCGGTGACAACGGAGGTAATGGACGTCCCGGAATTGGTGATGAACGCCTTCGAGCCGTCGATCACCCACTCGTCGCCGTCAAGCCTCGCCGTCGTGCGCATCCCGCCGGGGATATCGGAACCGCCGCCTGGCTCAGTCAGGCCGAATGCGGCCAGGCGCTCACCCAGGCACAGGTCAGGCAGCCAGCGCTCCTTCTGGGCGGGCGTGCCGAACCGGTAGATCGGCATCGCGCCGAGCGCCACCCCGGCCTCGAGCGTGATCGCGACCGAGGAGTCGACTCTCGCCAGCTCGTGCAGCGCCAGGCAGAAGGCAAGGTAGTCGCCGCCCATGCCGCCGTATTCCTCAGGGAACGGCAGTCCGAACAAGCCGAGCTTGCCCATCCTGGCGACGATCTCGTACGGGAACTCCCCGCGCTCGTAGTGCTGGCCGATGACCGGCGCGACCACCTCGCGGGCGAACTCCTCGACAGTGCTGCGGAGCGCCTCGTGCTCCTCATTGAGCGTGAAGCCAACCATGACCTGGACTCTACGCCCGCGCCCCCGGCGAGGTCGGCGGCCAGCCGGGCAGCCTGGCACCAACACCGGGCCCCGGCACGTTAGTCTCTCGTGCGAGCATTGCGATGCGGAGAGCTGGCCGGGGCCGCCTACCAAGGAGTTCAGGAGGACGTGATGGCGACGCTTACCTGTTCCAACTGCGCGGCCGAGGTGAGGCCCGGCGACCTGATCTGCTTCACCTGCGGCGCCAACCTGCCCCGGACCGTGGTCAGGGATGACGACTCGCCCGCAGCGAACACCGTGATGCAGGAATACCTGCGGCCCCACCAGCGGAGTTCTCCCATCTCAGCCGCCGTGCTCCGTCTTTCTTTTCCTACCGGGAACGTGGAAGTTCCAGCTGGCACCACCTTGCTACTGGGCCGTGACCCTGAGGAATCCCTGGTGGCAGCAGCATTCGCGCGCTATGAGAACGTCTCGCGGCGGCATGCGACAGTGACCATGGACGATGGCGGCCACGCCAGCATCATGGACGAGAACTCCACGAACGGCACTTTTGTCAACGGCGACCGGGTACTGCCCGGCATCGCGGTGCGGCTGGCCGACGGGGACGTTGTCAGGCTCGCAGCCGACGTCTCCGCTGAGGTCATGCTGCCCCGGCAGGAGCCCGACCCCGCTTCACTCAGCCGCCCGGACCAGTCCTAGAGCAGCAGTACCGAACAGGCCTTGCCACGACCGGATCAGTCACGGCCGGCTGCCGGGTTAGTCGAGGCCGCCAGCCGCGAACCACGGATCGCCGACCGCATCGGCGCTGAACCACGGCCGGTACGGGGTGCGCGTGGCAGCCGGGCCGGCTGGCTCATCGCTGGTGGCTGCGTCCGGCGGCCGGGACCGCGTCGGCGGACGCGTGCCGGGCCCGTCCTGCGGGCCGCGCGAGCCGCCAGGCCCGCTGTCCTCGCCCGGCCGCTGGTCGACCGCATCCGGCTGGCCGCCGCCTGCTCCCTCGCCGCCCGGCCCGAGGCTGCCGGCGACGGTCCGGTCGGTGTCTGTCCGCTCGATGCCGGTCCAGCTGCCATCTCCCCCGCCGTCCGGGCCGGCATCAGCGCTGTCGTGCGCGCGGCCGGACGCCCGCTCGGCGTCCGGAATCTCGCCGCGCCACCACACGTCGGCGGCGTCCGGTCCGGCGGCAGCTGCGTCCCGGCCGGCGAGCGGACTCGACGGATGCGCCTCCGCGAGCCGGGCCAGGCGCTCAGCTAGCTCGCGGTACCTGCCCGCGGCGCGATCCGCGGAACCAGCCCGCGGGCCGCCGGGCATGCTCCTGGCGTCCGGCCCCACCGGGTCGTCAGGTCGGTCAGTCTCAGCGCGGGGCTTGTCGGGCAGCCGCATGGGCCCGATTGTGCCGCACTTGCCGCCTCGCAGGCGGGGTCCCGCAGTTCCCTGCCGGCCATCTGCCCGTAACCTTGGCCTCGTGACATCCCGGAGCGCCATCGTTCGCGGCCGCCAGGGTCGCGCAGGCGGTGACGGGTGCCAGTGCGCCGCGCACAGGCGGTCCGCTGGTGATTGACCTCGAGCTGAGCTGGCACCAGGCTGCTGGCGCGGCAGCGGGGCTGGCCGTGGCGACCGTTGCGCTCCGCGCGGCCCGCAAGCCGAAACTGACGTCAGTGGCCACCTTCACGCAGGAAAGCGCGCTGGTACTCGGCCTGTTCGCGCTGTGGCAGCTGGCCGGCTCGTTCGCCGTCGTCGGTCCGGCCGGTGCCCTGCGCCGGTCGCGCTGGATCTGGCACTTCGAGCGAGCGGTGCACCTGCCGAGCGAGACCACCATCCAGAATTTCTTCCTGCCGCACCCGCTGGTCATCCAATTCTTCAACCTGTACTACGACTCGCTGCACTTCCCGGTGCTGATCACCTGCTTCATCTGGCTGTTCGTCCGGCACCGGGACCGCTACGGCAGGTGGCGGACAACGCTGGTCGCGTTTACCGGGCTCTGCCTGGTCGTCCAGCTGCTGCCGGTCGCGCCGCCGCGCATGCTGTCCGGCACGGGCCTGGTCGATACCGCGGTGCTCTATCACCAGTCGGTGTACTCGAGCGTGGCCGGCTTCGACCCGGACCAGCTGTCCGCGATGCCGTCGGTGCACGTGGGCTGGGCGATCCTGGTCGCCGCGGCCGTCATCATGACAGCGAACACGCGATGGCGCTGGCTGGCCGTTCTCTATCCCTGCATGACCACGCTGGCCGTGATCGTGACCGCGAATCACTTCTGGCTGGACGGCATCGTGGCCGCCGCGATCCTCGCCCTGGTGCTGGCCGTGCAGGCGCTGGTGCGGCGTGTGCTGCCGGCTCGCCGCAACCGCGCGGAGCCCGGGCAGACGGCCATTCCGGTCGCCGGAGCCGGGCACCTCGCTGCCAGCGGCACGGTGCGCGTGTCCGCCGAGCGGTGCTCAGAACAGGACCCGGCCGCCGGGTAGGCTGCCCGGCCGTCGGTTACGGCTGGTCGTCGTCGACGATGATGCCGAGTGCCTCGGCCAGGACCGGCGCGACGACGGCCAGCTGACCCGAGCTGATCGTCGCGCCGCGGAGCGAGCCGGTGTCGATGATGAGCCCGAGCTCGGCGCCGCGCAGGTCGGTCTGCTCCATCGTGACCTTGCTGAAGTCAGCCCGGGTGAGCTGCGAGCCGGGGAACGAGCAGCCGGTCAGGGTCGCTCCGGCGAAGTCGACGTCGCGCAGCACGCAGTTCTCGAACGTGACGCGGGTCAGCTTCGAGGCGCGGAAGTTGACCGAGTCCAGCTTGCAGCCGCTGAAGATGACGCTGCGCAGCTCGGAGCCGAACACCTGGACTCCCGCCAGCACTGACCCGATCAGGGTGACTTCGAGCCAGCTGCTCTCCGCCAGGGTGGTCCCGGTCAGCCGCAGGTCGCGGGCCCAGACATAGCGCAGCCCGGATCGCTGCATCCGGCCGCCGGTAATCGAGACCTGCCGGAACGCGCACTCGAGGAAGCGGCTGTTCGGCGCATCCGGCGCGTCGAACTCGGCCTCCTCGAACAGCACTGTGTCGAAGTCGCCCGCGGAACTGAAGGCGCCCTCGTGCGGGACCAGCGCGTGCGCGTACGGCAGGTCAGCCAGTTCGGGCAGCTTGGTCATGCTTGCGTCCTGTCCGCAGGGCCGCCCGCCAGGAAGCGCTGCACGTCGTTCGCCTCGGCCACGAGATCGGCCTCGACTGCGCCCGGCAGCTCGCCGAGACGGTCGAGCACGACCCTGCCGCCCGCATACTCCCAGATCCCGGCGGCGTGACCGCCGATCAGCGCGAACGGCCGGAACAGCCCGTTCACCGTCACGACGCCGTGCTGGCCGCCGACTACCGGCTCGCGAGACGCCCAGCCGAGCAGCACCGGATCGAATGCGCCCAGCAGCCGCGGCGCAGGCAGGGCCGCCTCCTCCTGCCGAGCGCCGGCAACCTCGGCAAGGCCGTCGGGCCGGTCCCGGAGCTCGGCCGCAATGGCAGTGAGGCCGCGGCGTACCTGACCGACTGGCAGCCCGGCCCACTTGGCGAGATCGCGGTCGGAGGCTGGCCCGTGTCCGGCCAGGTAGCGCCGGGCGAGCTCGGCCAGGGCGATGTCGGGATCAGGCTCTCGCGGCGGCTTCCCCAGCCAGTCCCGCACGAGCACGTAGGCGTGCTGGCCATCGATCATGGGTCCGCGCACGGCGATGCCCCGCATACTGGCGAGCTCGAGCAGGAGCAGCGGAAGGCTGGCCTCGGCCGGCAGGCCGGCGTCCGCCATGATCATCCGCAGCTGCACGCGGGTGAGCGGGCCGAGAGCGGTCAGCGCGGCTTCGACGACCGCGACGCCCCTGTCGGCGTCGGCATCCGTCATGCCACCGCGCGCCAGCAGCCGCCGGACCGTGGCCTCGTGCTGCGGCCGGACCATCAGCGGATGCAGCCACCAGTAGTCCTCGCTGCGAATCAGGTGCAGCGTGCCGCGGTTCAGCCAGGTAATGAGCAGGGTGCGGTCCTCAGTCAGTGCCCGGTCCACGTCAGCCGCTGTCAGGCCGCGGGTCCTGGCCCGGATCGCGAGCCGGGCGCCGCGCGAATCCTGACCCTGCACCGCAAGCAGGCGCCCGGCCACCTCCACCGGGCTGCTCGCCGGCTCGCCCGCGAGCAGCTGCGCGGTGAACCGCTCGGCCTGGACCCGCTGACCGGCGATCCCGTCCGCCTCCGCTCTCACGTCCGTCTGCACGCTCGCATCCGCATGCACTGGCGCGGCCACCTCCCTGCGATTGCGCCGGCTCTCATCATCCCGGATGCCGCTGACAGTTCGCTGCCGCTAGCATAGTGAAGCGGTAACTTGACTATGGACGGCGCAGGCATCATACTGAAGCACATGCTTAACCAAGGCGCCGACCTGGACCGGGTGTTCCAGGCTCTTGCGGACCCGGGCCGCCGGCTGATGGTGGAACGGCTGAGCCAGGGACCTGCCTCCGTCAGCGAGCTGGGCAAACCGCTGTCGATGTCCCTGACAGCTGTCGTCCAGCACGTCCAGGTACTCGAGGCCAGCGGCCTGGTCCGCTCGCAGAAGACCGGGCGCACGCGCACCTGCAGCATCAACCCGGCGGGACTGCGATCTGCCGAGAGCTGGATCGCCGGCCGGCGGGCACGCTGGGAACGCCGCCTGGATCGCCTCGGCACGTTCCTTGATGACACCGCCGACACCACGGCGCTCGATCTGCTTCGCGAGGACGACCGCGAGGCTGACGGTCCGAAGAAAACCTGATGGCCGCCGGATCGTGGCTCGCGGAACGGCGCTCCGCCTGGGAGCACCGCCTCGCGCGCCTGGCCGATTACCTCGCTCGCACGACAAGTACCCGGCCGCGCGGCCAGGACCGCGCGGCCAGCACCGACAAGCCTGACGACAAGGAGAAGCCATGAGAGAGCGGTCTGCCAACTACGGCACGTTCACCATCGAGCGCACCTACCCGGCCGCGATGCCGTCGAGGGTGTTCGCTGCCTGGGCGAGTCAGCAGGCGAAGGGCATCTGGATGGACGACCCGGACTACAAGTCCGACGGCTCGGAGCCGGAGCTCGAGTTCCGGATCGGCGGCCACGAGCGCTTCGGCGGCCTCAACCCCGAGGGCGGGACCTACCGGTACGACGCCACCTACTACGACATCGTCGAGAACCAGCGGATCATCTACTGCTACGAGATGTACGCCGGCGAGGACCGGATGTCGGTGTCGGTTGCCACCGTCGAGTTCGTCCCGGACCGGGACGGCACCAGGCTCACCTACACCGAGCAGGGCGTCTTCCTGGACGGCATCGACAAGCCCGAAGCGCGCCAGGAAGGCACCGAGTGGATGCTCGACAACCTGGGCCGCTACCTCACCGAGCAGGCAGGGAGCTGACGATGCGCACTCTGGTGACACAGACCTTCGACTACTCACTCGACGGCATCATCGGCGAGGAGAACACCGGGTTCTTCGACTTCTGCCGCGAGGTGCCCGACGATCCGGCGCATGAGGCCTGGACTCTCGGCGCGCTGGAACGAGCGGACGTGCACATCATGGGCCGCGTCGCCTACGAGGGCATGGCACAGTACTTCCCGGCTGCCGACGACGACCATCCGTACGCGCCGGTCCTGAACGCCGCCCCGAAGGCGGTCTTCTCCCGGACCCTGAAGTCCGCTGACTGGACGAACTCGACGATCGTCAGGGGCGACACGGCCGCGGAGATCGCGACACTCAAGAGCCAGGGCGATGGCGAGATCCTGGCCCACGGCGGTATCAGCTTCCTGCAGTCGCTCGTCCGGCTCGACCTGGTCGACGAGTACCGGCTGAGCGTGTTCCCTTACCTCGTCGGGAACGGGCAGACCCTATTCGCCGACCTGCCGAAGTCACGCCCGCTCGAGCTGGTGTCCAGCACCAGCTTCGGCAACGGTGTCCTCGGGCTCGTCTACCGCCGGCCCGGCCACAACTAGTCCTGCCGACACCAGGAGTTTTCCGATGCGCAAGATCTTCGCGTTCCTGATGGTCACCGCGGACGGCTATCACGAGACCGACGCGGGCGAGCTGTTCTGGCACAACGTCGATGAGGAGTTCCACCAGTTCGCGGTGGCCCAGCTCGATGAAGCGGAGACGCTGCTGTTCGGCCGCAAGACCTACCTGCACATGGCCGCGTTCTGGCCGGCTCCGGCCGCCATCGAGGCGCTCCCGGAGACGGCCGCGCGGATGAACGGCTACGACAAGGTGGTCGTCTCCCGGACCCTGACCAGCGCCGACTGGGCACCGGCCACGCTGATCAGCAACGACGTGGACGCGCAGCTGGCCAAGCTCAAGGAGCAGCCGGGCCGGGACATCGCCCTGATCGGCAGCTCCGAGCTGGCCGGGAGCCTGGTCGGCACCGGCCTCATCGACGAGCTGCGCCTGATGGTGAATCCGGTCGTCATCGGCTCCGGCCACCCCGTACTCGCGGGTGCCGGCCGGGCGGAGCTTGAGCTGGCCCAGGTCCGGCAGTTCGCCTCCGGCAACGTGCTGCTGACCTACCGCCCCCAGTTCTGAGCGAGCTGGCCGGGCCAGCTCCGCCGACCTACACTGATGGTCCGCGCTCAGGCGCTCAGCCTGAACGCATTGCGAGGGCGGACCTGGCGGGGAGGCACGATGACTCAGGGCGGCTATCCGAGTGCGATGCGGGCGTCAGACGACGACCGCGCCCGGGTGCAGACCATCCTGAATGACGCCTACGCCGAAGGTCGGCTGAGCCCGGGTGAGTGGGAGGAGCGGACCGGCGACCTAGGCACCGCCGCGACTTATGCCGATCTGGACCGGCTGACCGCAGACCTGCCGCCGCTGGCGCTCACCGTGCAGCCCGGGGCCGTGTACGCCACCGCGCCGTATCCGGCCGCGCCGCCGGTCCAGGCCGACGGCATCAATGGACTAGCAGCGGCCTCGCTGGCGTTCGGAATCGGGCAGATCCTGTTCTTCCTGCCCGCCACCATCGCGGCGATCGTTCTCGGCCACCGGGGCCGCCGGCAGATCAGGAGCACCGGCGAGCGCGGTGACGGCCTCGCCCGGGCCGGCCTCGTCCTCGGCTACGCCGGCCTCGTTTTGGAGCTGCTCGCCGTGCTGATCGTGGTACTCATCGTCATCGCCATCTTTCATTCCTGACCAGGCCGCGCGCGGGCGGACGGCGGCCGGCTGCGTCGGCCTCGTTCCCGGCCTAATGCCTTTCGCTATCGAGAGCCGTCATCTGGGCCGCGTCGTAACGATCGCCGGCGACCTGCGAGCTTGGCACCGCAGCCTCGATCGCGGCGAGCTCGTCCGGGCTGAGGGTCAGCTCAAGTGCAGCCACCGACTCAGCCAGCCGGTCGCGGCGCTTGGTGCCGAGCAGCGGAATGATGTCGGTGCCGCGGGACAGCACCCAGGCGACGGCGAGCTGCGCCGTCGTCACGCCGCGGGCGGCCGCGAGCTGCTCGAGCGCGGCCACGAGGCTGAGGTTGCGCTGCAGGTTCTCGCCCTGGAACCGGGGGAAGCGAGTGCGCGGATCGCCGGCACCGATGTCGCGCGCGCTGCTGGCGGACAGCAGGCCGCGGGACATGATGCCGTAAGCCGTGACGCCGATGCCGAGCTCGCGGACTACGGGCAGGATCTGCTCCTCGATCCTGCGGCTCATCAGCGAGTACTCGATCTGCAGGGCGGTCACCGGGTGCACGGCATGCGCGCGCCTGATGGTCTCCGGGCCCATCTCCGACAGGCCCAGGTAGCGGACGAACCCGGCCTGGATCATCTCGGCGATCGCGCCGACGGTGTCCTCGATCGGCACGCGCGGGTCCAGCCGGGCTGGCTGATAGAGGTCGACGTAGTCAGTGCCGAGCCTGGTGAGCGTGTACGCCAGCGAGTTCTTCACCGCGGCCGGGCTGCTGTCGTGCCCGATGAACGCGCCGCGGGGGTCGCGCTGACCGCCGAACTTGACCTGGATGAAGACGCCCGACCGGTCGGCCCCGCGCAGCGCGTCGCGCAGCAGCAGCTCGTTGTGGCCCATGCCGTAGAAGTCACCGGTGTCGAGCAGCGTGATGCCGGCGTCGAGCGCGGCCCGGATCGTGGCCGTGCTCTCCGCCTCGTCGGCCGGCCCGTAGACCCCGGACATGCCCATCAGGCCCAGGCCGAGCCGGGAGACCTGCGGGCCGCCCCGGCCCAGTTCAGTCAGCTGCACGCGCGCCTCCGGATGCCGCCTGGAAGACCGGCTCACCCTGGACGTAGGTGGCCAGCACGCCGGTGCTGCCGATCTCGGACTTCGGGCCGGCGAACGGGTCGCGGTCAAGCACCACCAGGTCGGCCAGCTTCCCCGGCTCGATCGTGCCCGTCTCATCGTCCAGGTGATTAACGTACGCCGAGCCGATCGTGTAGGCGGCCAGTGCCTCGGCTAGTTCCAGGCTCTGGCTGGGCAGGAACGGCTCCGCCTCAGCGCCGGACGAGCCCTGCAGCGAGCGGTTGACCGCTACGTGGATCGCCCGCAGCGGATTCGCGCTGCTGACGGCCCAGTCACTGCCGGCCGCCAGCCGTGCCCCGGACCGGAGCAGGTCGCCGAACAGATACTGCCGTGCCGTCCGCTCCGGGCCGATGAACGGGATCGTCAGCTCGTCCATCTGCGGCTCGTGCGCGGCCCAGAGGGCCTGCATGTTCGCGGTCACGCCGAGCTCGGCGAACCTGCGCACGTCGTCGGGATGCACGACCTGCAGGTGCGCGATGTGATGCCGGTGGTCGTTGCTGCCGTTGGCGACCCGGGCGGCCTCGATCGCGTTCAGCGCCTCCCGCACGGCCCGGTCGCCGATGGCGTGCAGGTGCACCTGGAAACCGTGCGCGTCCAGCTGGGTGACGTAGCCGAGCAGCGCGACCGGGTCCACGTAGGAAAGGCCGCTGCCGTGGTCGTGACAGCCGGTCGGGTCGTGATAGGGCTCGATCATCCCCGCGGTGAAGTTCTCGGCGACGCCGTCCTGCATGATCTTCACGGTGTTCGCGCGGAACCGCGGGCCGCGGCCGCGCTCGCGCCGGGCGAGTATGTCCGGCAGCTGCTCCGCGCCCCGGCCCCGGTCCCACCACAGGGCGCCCTCGACCCGTGCGGTGAGCTGGCCGCTGGCCGCCGCGGCCAGATACACCGGCAGCGGATCCGGGCTGCCGAGGTAATCCCCCACGATCGCGTCCTGCCAGGCCGTGATCCCGCGGGCGTGCAGGTGCTGCTGGGCTCGCAGCAGCCCGGCCAGCCGGTCGTCCATGGTCAGCTCCGGCACGAGGCCGCCGACGAGGTTCGCCGCGCCCTCGTGCAGGGTGCCCTGCGGGCTGCCGTCGGAGGTCCGCTCGATCCTGCCGTCGGCCGGATCGGGGGTCCGCGCGTCGACCCCCGCGAGCTCCAGCGCCCTGGTATTGGCCCAGGCGCCGTGCCCGTCGCGATTCGACAGGTAGGCCGGCCGGCCGCCGGTGACCTGATCCAGCGTCTGCCGGTCAGGCGTGCCGCCGGGGAACCACTCCATTCGCCAGCCCGAGCCGGCGATCCAGCCCCGTTCCGGGTGCTGGCGGCCGTAGGCGGCGATCCTGGCCAGCGCGTCGTCCAGGCTGGCGGCCCCGATCAGGTTGCAGCCGATCATCGTCACCCCGGCGAAGGCGGGATGCACGTGCGCGTCCTGGAAGCCGGGCAGCAGCGCGCGGCCGTGCAGGTCGACCACCTCGGTGGCCGGGCCGGTCAGGTCCTGGATACGAGCGTCGCCAGCCTGGCCGACCGCCGCGATCCGGCCGCCGACGACTGCAACCGAGCTTGCGGGACTGCCATCAGGCGCCGCGGCCGCCACCATCCGGCGGCCGCTCGCGTCGGCGGTGTAGACCGCCCCGCCCGCGAACACCAGCTCGGCCTGCTCCATGCATATCCGCCTTTCCGTTGCGTCTGACCCAACCCATACCACGCTGCCGGGAGCTCGCAACGTCCTTTTCTGACCGGATGCGAGCAGGCTGCGCCTGCTGCTCGGGTACGGCACTGCCGCCGGGACCAGCCGGTAAGGGCGTGGGTTACCAATCGCTGCCCCATGAAGGGCGTCGATTGGTAACTCACGCCCTCTGATCCCGCTGCCGGGTCCGGGCACTTGCCGCATACCAGTCAGTGGCTCGCCCGCCTTGGGGCGTGATGTTGGATCTGCCGCCCTCCTATGGTCTGCAGATCCAGCATTGCGCCCCATGAGGCGCCGCCGTAACGCGCGGAGCGCTGGCGAAGATACCCGGCCGGGACCAGCGCGCGGCCGCCTGCCCCGGACTTCGGCGGGATCAGCCGCAGGAGAATCAGGGAGGACCTTACAGATGAGATCGTGGAAACGCGCGGCCTACGGCGCCGGGATCATCGGCGCCGCGATCGCCGCGATGGCCGCCAGCCTGGCGCCAGCCAGTGCAGCGCCCGCCTGGTACACCACCTACGTGTCGCCGCACGCGTCGGCTCACCATTCAGGGAAGTCGTGCGCCACCGCGAGATTCCGCAGCGTGCAGGCGGCCGTCAACGCGACCGCAGTAGGCGGCACCGTGATCGTGTGCCGGGGCGTGTACCGGGAGAGCGTGACCATCACCAAGCCGCTCGTGGTGCAGGGCAAGCGCGGCGCCGTCATCAATGCCAAGGGCCTTCCGTACGCGATCGGCCTGGCGCATTCCTACATCGAGGTCCGGGGACTGATCGTCGAGAACGCGACCGTGAACAGCAAGACGGGCGCGCCGGGCGATGGCATCCTCACGGCGGGCTACGTCCGCGGAAAGCCGGTGCCCGGCAACCACGAGCTGATCGAGGACAACCTCGCGCGCAACAACCAGGGCGCCGGCATTGACCTGAACAGCACGTCGTGGTCACTGGCCTCGGACAACCTTACGACCGGCAACGGAGTCGGCATCAACCTCTCCAACGACCTCGGCAAGCCGGATTCCCACAACCTCGTCGAGGGGAACGACACCAGCCACAATCCCGGCGGCTGCGGCATCGCCCTGGCCGACCATACGGGCGTCGGCGTTTACGACAACACCATCAAGGACAACCTCGCCGATGACAACGGCCTCGGCACCCCCAGCCGGCCCAGCGCCTCCAGCGGCAGCGGCGTGATCCTCGCCGCGGCCGGCAAGTCCGGCGGCGTCTACAACAACCTGATCGAGTACAACAAGATGGTCGGGAACGGGCACGGCGGCGTGGCGATGCACGCTCACCTGAAGGGCCCGAGATTCAGCGGGAACAGGATCATCGGCAACGCCATCGGCCGCAACAACCTGCGCACCGACTACGCCGACCTCAAGACAACCGGGATCTACCTGGGCTCGGTCGGCAAGGTCACGATCACGGTCAGGGGCAACCTGATCTACGACAACAGGATCGGCATTTTCGCCGCCGGGCCGGTCACCGTCCGCTTCCCGCTGGCGAACAGGTTCCGTCACGTCAGCCGCCGGTTCAAGCACATCCCGGTCTACGCCGGGTAGGCCGGTAGGGCCCGACAGGGCAGTACGCCGGGTAGGGCAGGGCGACCACCGGCAGGGCGGCGGAGGAGGCCGCCCTGCCGGGGATGTCCCGGCGGAAAATGGGTCGCGGCACGACGGGCAGCCGGCATTAGGCTTCGCAGGATGCGGCGAGTGCAGCTCTTCGGGCCTCTGGCCGACCGGTCCTTCCGGCTCGTCTGGCTCGCCGCGACAACCTCGGCGATCGGATCGGCGTTCGTTCCCGTCGCACTCGCCTTCGCGGTCCTCGGCATCGGCGGGAATGCGACCTCGCTCGGCCTGGTATTGCTGGCCGGCACCGTGGCCGGGCTCGCGTCCTACCAGGTGGCCGGAGTCTGGGCGGACCGGCTGTCACGCCGGAACCTGATGCTCGCGGCCGATCTGGTCCGGCTGGTCACCGAGGCTGGCGTGGCCGCCCTGCTGCTGACCAGGCACGCCAGGATCTGGGAACTGGCGGTTGCCAGCGTCGTGATGTCGATCGCGACAGCGGTTGAGGGGCCGGCCTCCACCGGGCTGGTCGCCGAGGTCGTCCCGGCCGACCGGCTGCAGAAGGCCAATTCGCTGCTGTCGGTCAGCACGAGCGCGTCCTCGGTGGTCGGGCCTGCCCTGTCCGGGCTGATGGTGGCGGCGGTCGGTCCCGGCTGGGCATTCGTCGCAGACGCCGTCTCGTTCGCCGGGAGCGCGTCCTTCCTGCTGCAGATGCCGTCGCTCGGCCGCGCCCGAGGCCGGCGGCGGTTCTTCGCAGAGCTTGCCGAGGGCTGGCGTGAGGTGACCTCCCGCAGCTGGGCCTGGTCGACGCTGATCGGCAACGCGCTGTCGAACATGGCCTTCGCCGTGTTCTTCGTGCTGGGCCCCTTGCTGGCCGTGCAGCGTCTCGGCGGCGCGTCCGGCTGGGGCCTGGTGTCCAGCGGCTTCGCGGTCGGGTCGCTGCTCGGCGGCCTGGTCGCCTACTGGGTCAAGGCCCGCAGGCCGATCGCCTTCGGGATGGCCGTGTCGATGCTGCTCGCGCTGCCGGCGTTCGTGCTCGCCGCCCGGCTGCCGCTGGCGGTCATCGTGATCGCCGCCGTTGCCGCCACGACCGGCGGGATCGTGCTGAACAACAACTGGGACACCGCCATCCAGCAGCTCATACCGAACGAGCTGCTGGCCCGCTTCCGGAGCTATGACTACCTGCTCGCGTTTGTGGCCATGCCGGTGGGCTATGCGGTCGCGGGGCCGCTGAGCTCCGCGTTCGGCGCCGACAGGGTGCTGCTGGCCGCCGGAGGGGTGATGCTCGTGGCAAACCTGGTCCCCGCGGTGCTGCCCTCGGTCCGCGCGGTCATCCGCCACCAGGACGGAACGATCACCGGGCCGCCGCCCCGGCCGCGATCGGTCGTCAGCACATAGGCCTGCCCGGTCAGCCCCGGTCAGCCCTGGTCGCGATGCGAGCGGGTGGTATTGCCGCGAATAGCCGAAGCCGCGTCTTGCTTATCCGGATGCAATTTCCAGGGCCGGAAACAATGCGCCTCCGGGGCGAATAATCGGTGCCGCTGAGGGGCAAACCACGAGGCCACAGCGATGTTGTCGCAGTAAATTCGGCGGCAGCTCCTTATCCTGCCGTGCGCTAGGATGATTAGCCAAGGCGAGCTGACTGCACTGGAAGCTCTATTCACTGCAGCCAGAATCCGGAGGCGGCGATGAAAGCACTAGCCGCCGGCGTCGTGCCGGTCGAGTACGCGGTTGCCGTCGACCGCTACCTGAGCGAGGCAGAGCTCGGCGCGGCCTCCCGGCGGGTTTACCGGATCTCGCTGGCAGGCTGGGCGTGGCCGCTCGTCGGCAAGCTGCCGCCGGCCGGGACCAGCAGGCGCCGGGCAGCGCCGCCGATCGTGCCGCTCGCCGCGCTTGACGACCAGGATGCCGGGCGCCGGATCGCTGACGCTGTCGCCCACCGGATCCTGCAGGCGGAGGTCAGGACCGTGAATCGCGAGCTGTCAGTACTGCGCAGCGCCATCGGGTGGTGGCAGCGGCGGCAGTGGATCGGCACCGACCCGACGGCCGCACTGAGCCAGGTTGGCGCCCGGCCGGTGCCGCTGGGGCCGCTGACGGCAGCGCAGCTGGCTGAGCTGTTCCGGGTTCCGGCCGGGCTGCGCGAGCAGGCGTTCTGGCATCTGCTGGCCGATACCGCGGCGCCGGCTGAGTTCGTGCTGAAGCTCGACGCCCACGGGCTGGACCTCGGCGCGCGGCGCAGCCGGAGCAGCCGGAGCAGCGCAGCCGGCCAGCTGGACTGGTCAGCGAGGACGAGCGACCTGCTCGGCTGGCTGCTGGCCGGGCGGCGGGCCGGCCCGGTGTTCCTGACCGACCGGCGCGCGCCCGCGGGCACGCCGGGGACGGAGATCTGCCCGCTGAGCGGCCGGGGGCGGATGTCCTACCGCCGGGCGGCGGAGATCTTCACCGCGCACACGCGCGAGCTGGACCCCGAGGGCCGCGGCTGGACACTGCACCAGCTCCGGCGCCCTGCCGTCAGCTGACCGCAGCTCGCGCCCGTCGAGCCGGGAGAGCGAGCGCGCGACCGGACAGCGACCCGCGACCGGCCGGCCCAGCCCGCAGACGGGCTACAGACCCGAGCCTGCCGCCAGCTCGAACACGGTGTAGGGCCGCTGCGGACCGACTTCCTCGACGCTCACCTGAGCGCCTGACGGTGCTTCCTGCCTGACCGCGGCGGCGAACTCCTCGGCCTGGTCGGCATTGTTCGCGCCGACGACCAGGAAACGCCACCGCCTGACCACGGAATATCCCTGCGACTGCAGCTGAGCGGCCAGCGCCACTGACTCGCGGTGCGACGGCAGCTGAACCCGGATCTCGAACAGCGCCACCCCGGCGGCCTTCGACTCGCTGGTCTCCTCGGCGTCGAGTTCCCGCCGCTCGGCCTGCACTTCCGCAGGGGTGTCCGGGAGGGCGACGTCAGCGGGCTCCCACTCCTCCGCGACCGGGTGCCAGCGGTCGACCGCGAACTCGGCCGTCATGCCCTGGCCGTCCAGCAGCTCGGACACGGACTTCTGCGCGGCGGCGGCCGCTTCCCGGCTGTGCGCGTACAGGAACAGGTCGTCGCCGCCGTCCGTGCCGACCACCACCCGGCCGCCGAGGCGCTGGTGGACTTCGGTCTCGACCTCGTGAGCGCTGATATGCGCGGCCGCCTTGCCGGCCTGCGCGCTCCCGCCCAGCCGGACGGTCAGCCGCCAGTCGTTATCGTCGGTCTCGGCCACGCCCGCTGCCGCGTCATTCTGCTCAGTCACGGGCGTGACTCTACCCCTGCGGCCGGCGCACCGTAGCGCCGCGGGCGCCCGGCCCTGGCACTGGCGCCCCCCGGTATGGCACAGTGCCGCCATGACTACGGCTATTACCAGGTACGGCACGGTGAGCGGCGAGCAGACCGGCGGCGTGACCCGCTTCCTCGGGATCCCCTACGCGGCCAGTCCCACCGGCTCGCTGCGCTTCGCGCCGCCGCAGCCGCCCCTCCCCTGGGACGGCGTGCGTGCCTGCACCGCGCTGGGCCCGACTCCGCCCAAGCCCGAGTACCCGGCCCCCTTCGACACGATCCTGCCCGAGCCGAGCATCCCCGGCGACGACTGGCTGAACCTGAACGTCTGGACGCCCGATGTGAACGGCGCGGCGCCGGTCATGGTCTGGATCCACGGCGGCGCGTTCGTGAACGGCAACTCGGCCGTGCCGATGTACGACGGGCACGCATTCGCCCGTGACGGCGTCGTGCTGGTGACCATCAACTACCGGCTCGGCATCGATGGCTTCGCCTACCTGCCGGATGCGGCCGCCCCGGCGAACCGCGGCCTGCTTGACCAGGTAGCGGCCCTCGAATGGGTCCGCGACAACATCGCCGCGTTCGGCGGCGACCCGGCCAGGGTGACGATCTTCGGTGAGTCAGCGGGCGGCATGAGCGTCACCACCCTGCTCGGCATGCCGCGCGCGCAGGGACTATTCGCCGGCGTGATCGCCCAGAGCGGATCCGCTCAGGCGGCCGCGGCCGAGCAGGACGCCAGGCTCGTGACCGGCGAGCTCGGCACTGCGCTGGGCTTCGAGGCGACTGCGGCCAGCCTGGCCGAGCTCGACGTGGACAAGCTGATCGCAGCGCAGGCGGCCGTCCGGGACGCGATGGCCGCCGCACCGGATCCGGCCCGCTTCGGCCCGACCGTGGTGGCGACGTCGATGGCCTTCCTGCCGGTGGTCGACGGCGACACTCTGCCGGTGCACCCGCTGGCCGCGCTCAAGGCCGGCACCGGCTCGGACGTTCCGCTGCTGACCGGCACGAACACTGAGGAGTTCCGGCTGTTCTTCGTTCCGACCGGAACCGCCGCGCTGGTGACCGAGCAGACGCTGCCCGCGTTCCTTGGCATGCTCGGCATCCCTGCGGCGACGGCCGCGGTCTACCAGGCGAACCGGCCCGGAGCCAGCCCCGGCGATGTCCTCTGCGCGCTGGTCACCGACAGGTTCTTCCGCAATCCCGCGTTTGCCGCGGCGAACGCCAGGGCGGTCGCGGGCGGGCCGGCGCCTACCTACCTGTACGAGTTCGCCTGGCCGAGCCCGGTACTCGAAATCGGCGCGGGGCACGCCGTCGAGATCCCGTTCGTGTTCGACAACCTGGCCGTCCCGGACGCGGCAGCCGCCATCGGCGACGCCCCGCCCGCGGCGCTGGCCACAGAGATGCACGGGGCCTGGATCAGGTTCGCCGCGACTGGCGACCCCGGCTGGCCCGCCTTCGACGCCAGCTACCCGGTGATGATCTTCGGCGGCACGGACGGCCCGGGCCAGGTCGTGCTCGACCCTCGCGGCGACGAGCGCACCAGCTGGCCAGACGACTGAGCGGCCGGATGGACGTCGACGAGTTCCCCGGGCAGCTCGCCAGGACCCGGCACTTCTCCCTCGGCGTGCCGCGCTCGGCGACGATCTCGCGAGACGGCGGCCGGGTGCTGTTCCTGCGCACCCGGGGCGGCGAGGATCCCGTGAGCTGCCTGTGGCTGCTGGATCTGCGCGGCGGCGGGCCCGAGCAGGTGCTGGCCGACCCGGCTGCGTCCTGGCACCAGGGCGGCGGCGAGGTGCCGGAGGCTGAGCGCATACGGCGGGAACGGGCTCGCGAGCTGGCCGCGGGCATCGTCGCCTACTCGGCCGACGCAGCCGCCGAGACGGTGGCTTTCGCGCTGGACGGGCAGCTCTGGGTCCTGCCCGTGGCCGCCGACGAGCAGCCGCCGGGCGTCGTTCCGCGGCTGGTCCCGACCGCAGGACCGGTCATCGAGCCGCAGCTTGATCCGACCGGGCAGCGGGTCGCCTACGTCAGTGACGGCGCGCTGCATGTCGCCGAGCTGGCCGACGGCCGCGGGCACCTGCTCGCCGCGCCGGAACACGCCGACGTCACCTACGGCCTGGCCGAGCATGTCGCCGCTGAGTCCATGCTCCGGTACCGGGGCTTCTGGTGGGCGCCCGACGGCCGCCAGCTGCTGGCAGCCCGCGTGGATAACACCGGGGTTCTGCGCTGGTTCATCGGCGACCCGGCCAGTCCGGAGCTGCCGCCGCGGGCGATCAGGTACCCGGCCGCGGGGACGGCGAACGCGGAGGTGACGCTGCACGTCCTGCGGCTGGACGGCACCAGGACGCAGATTGCCTGGGACCGGGCAGCGCTGGAGTACCTGGCGACCGCGGACTGGGACTCCCGCGGCCCGCTGCTCTCGGTGCAGAGCCGCGACCAGCGGACCGTCCGGATTCTGGCCGCCGATCCTGCCAGCGGCGACACGACCCTGCTGCACGAGGAACGCGATCCGGCCTGGGTGCAGCTGACCTACGGCTCGCCTCTCCGGACCGCCTCCGGGCGGCTGGTGCACGTGTCGGACCTGGACGGATCCCGGCGCCTGGTGGTCGGCGGCATCCCGGTCACTCCCGACGGCCTGCAGGTCCGCGGGGTCTGCGACGCGGACGGGGAGGCCGTCTACTTCACCGGCATTCAGGAGCCCACCGAAGAGCACCTGTGGAGGTACGAGCCGGCGGCTGGCCTGTCTCGGCTCAGCGACGCGCCAGGGGTTCACGGTGGCACCGCTGCCGGCGGCACCGTGGTCCGGTTCTCGTGGACCGAGGCGGGTCACGCCGCCGCCGCCATCAGGCCGGGCGCCGCCCCTGCCGCGATCGCCTCCCTGGAGGCCGAGCCTGTCGTCCGGCCGCGAATCACCTGGCTGAGCGTGGGCGCGCGGGAGCTGCGGACCGCCTTGCTGCTGCCCTCCTGGTACCAGCCGGGAACGAGGCTTCCGGTGCTGCTGAGTCCCTACGGGGGCCCGGCCGCCCAACGGGTCGTCCGGGTCAGGGACAGCTTCTTCTGCGAGGACCAGTGGTTTGCCGACTGCGGCTTCGCCGTCCTGGTCGCGGACGGCCGGGGCACGCCAGGCCGTGGCCCTGCCTGGGAGAAGACGGTGTACGGCGACACCCTGTCGGTCGCACTGGACGATCAGGTCGAGGCACTGCAGTCGGTGGCCGCGCAGTTCGGGGACCTGGACCTGAGCCGGGTCGGCATCCGCGGCTGGTCGTTCGGCGGGGCGCTGGCGGCGATCGCGGTGATCCGCCGTCCGGACGTGTTCCACGCGGCGATCTCCGGTGCCGCGCCGCACGACCAGCGGCTGTACGACACCCACTGGCGGGAGCGGTTCCTTGGCCTGCCGCAGGACAACCCCGATGGCTACGCCCGGTCCTCGACCCTGACCCAGGCGGCGGAGCTGACCCGGCCGCTGCTGCTGATCCACGGGCTGGCCGACGACAACGTGGTCGTCGCTCATACCCTGCGGATGTCGTCAGCCCTGCTGACGGCCGGGCGGCCGCATGAGGTCCTGCCGCTGTCCGGGGCGACCCACCTGCCGACCGACGAGAACGTCGTCCGGCAGCTGCTGAGGCATCAGCTCGGCTTCCTCCGGGCCGCGCTCGGAGTGCCGGCGCCGGACGCAGAGCCGCAGGCAGGGGGCTCTACACACGCCGGTTCCTGAGTCACACTAGAAAGATGGACCTGATCCCGCGTGAGTACGTGGCCCTGCGGGGCGGCGTGCTCAAGCGGGTCTACAGCGTGGAGCAGCCAGACGGCACGGTGATGCTGGGCGATCACGGAGCTTGGCTGGCCAGCCGGGCGGCGCGCTGCTCCTGCGGGAACGTCTGCCGCGGCTCGGGCCGCACCTGCGGCGAGCCCGCGTGCATCGCCCGCCTGGACTCGGACTAATCCCGGCCACGAGCTGCTCAGATCCGGCCCTGGATCGCGCGCAGACCCCGGCGGCGCCGGCCGCTGACGCATGCCCGCGGAACTGTTATTCGCTGCTCACCCGCCGTCAAAGCTGCATAAAATCGTCACAGGTGCACTTACCAGACGAACAGCCACGGGGTAGCGCATGGATGACCGGCATGACCTGCTCACGACGGTCGCCCGGCGGACCAGGTAGTGACCGGCAGCCAGGCGGCTGACCTCAGCCGGGCCAGCATGATGATCGAGCTCGGCCGGCACGCGGACGCAGCCCGCCTGCTCGCGACGCTCCTGGCCAGCTCTCCGGACAGCACCAGGGGCTGGTGCCTGCTCGCCCGCGCGCAGCTCGGGGCCGGCCGTCACGGCGAGGCGGTCACGGCGGCCGCCAGGGCGAGCGCCCTCGATCCTGCCGACGACTGGCCCTGCAGGCTGGCCAGCACAGCGCTGCTCGGCCTGCACAGGACCGGTGCCGCCGTGGCCGCGGCGGCGCAGGCCCGCCAGCTGGCGCCGCATTTCTGGCGCCCGCATGTCTGCCTGGCCCAGGCCGCTGCCGCCGATGGTCAGCTCCGGCTGGCGGCTGAAGCCGCGCAGGCGGCGCTCGCGATCGCCCCGGATCAGGCTGACGTGCACGTCACGGCGGGCAAGGTGGCGCTCTGCCAGGGGAATGTGTCACTGGCCAGGCAGCATCAGGAGACGGCGCTGTCGATCGAGCCCGGGCACAGCGGTGCCGTCAACGAACTCGGCCGGATCAGCCTGCACGGCCGGGATCCGGCGGCAGCAGCCGGTCACTTCCTCACCGCGGCGCGGATGGCGCCGGGGAACGGGGTCTTCGGCCGGAACACCGAGCTGGCACTCGGGCGCCTCGCGGCCGGACTGGCGGCACCAGCCCTGCTGGCGGCCGGGCTGTGCGCGGCGGCGGGCGCCTTGCTCGCGACCGGGTACCAGGTACTCGCTGCCGGGCTGGCAGTCGCCTCCGGCGGCGTCGTGACGCTGATTGTGCTGCGGGTCATGTCCGTCGCGCCTGACGCGCGCCGACACCTCGCGCGGCTGCTGTGGACCCGCTGGCGGCGGCCGCGCCGCATGCTGACGGCGGCCGTCGCCGGCCGCCGGAAAGAGCTGGACTTACTTCAGGGCGGGAACGCCCGGTCCGGGCGCTGCCACTGGCTGGAACCGGGCACGCCGATCACAGGCCATGGCCGTCTTTCGGCGAGCAGGCCGCTAGCGTCACCCCGTGCGTGCCAGCGGCCCTGCGACCCCGGGCTTACGCAGTCATCAAGTCAGCTGTCTCAGCCTCCGTTGCGCACCTGCAGCAAGCGATCAGGCGGCGCACTCGCGGCAGACCGGCTGGCCGCCACGGCTGTCGGCAAGCTGGCTGCGGTGATGAACAAGGAAGCAGCTCGAGCAGGTGAACTCGTCCGCCTGACGCGGAATCACCCGGAACGAGAGCTCCTCGTTCGAAAGGTCAGCTCCTGGAAGCTCAAGCGACTCGGCGATGTCATCAGGATCGATGTCGATCGCCGTTGAGGACTTGTCCATCCGCCGCGCCTGCAGCTCCTGGAGGCTGTCCTCGGTAACGTCGTCTTCGGTCTTCCTCGGGCTGTCGTAGTCGGTAGCCATGTCGGCTCTAACCCCTCCATCTTTACTAACCTCGTCGCGCGCTTGTAACGCTCGGGACGGCTCGGTTGTGCCCGAATCCGGCGGGGAATTCTGCCACGTCCGCAGGGGCCCTACACCTATCCCGCTTAGTTAACTCAGAAGTGTCGTGACGACGGCTGACCATTCCCCCGCGTACCAGGACAATCCAGCTACGCCACGGTGCCGCAGATCACAGGCGTCACGCGATACTTCGCAGTAACTTAGTCGATTCGCCCCACTGGCGAGCACAGGGGTGCGTATGGTACGAACCGCACTATCGGCGCCCACCTCGGATGCTCTAGCGGAGTCCCGGTCCATGCCACAGCAAGTACCGCTGCGCCCCGGAGACCCTAGCCGGGTCGGCCGGTATCGCCTGGGTGGCCGGATCGAGGGTATCCCCTCCGAGGACCCCATCTTCATCGGCCTCGCGCCCGACGGCGGCGAGGTGGCGATCAGCCTGCTCGGCGGCGACTGGGCCCTGGACGCCGCGACCAGGGACAGATTCGCCGCCGAGGCGGCTGTGGCCAGGCGGGTGCCGCCCTTCTGCGCCGCTCGCGTACTGGACGCGGGTGTGGACGCGGCCGGCGCCTACCTGGTGAGCGAGTACGTGCCCGGCCCGTCGCTGCTGGAGGTCATTCTCACCGACGGGGTCAGGCGGGGGCACGAGCTCGAGGCCGTCGCCATCGGGATGGCCACCGGACTGGCCTCGGTGCACCAGGCGGGCCTCGTGCACGGCAATTTCGGGCCTGAGTACCTGGTCATGCCCCCTTACGGGCCGCCCCGCGTGGTCGAGTTCGGCATCACGCCGCCGTACGGTGCGGCAACGCCGTCAGCCGACATGCTCGCCTGGGCTCAGACAGTGGTGTTCGCCGCCTGCGGCCACGCCGCCGCCAGCGCCGCCGACCTGGACGTGCTGCCCGACCAGCTGCGCGGGCCCGTCGAGGAGTGCCTGGACAGCGAACCGGGGCAGCGGCCAGCCGCCAGGGCCATCGTGCTCAGCCTGCTCGGCGATGTCGAGCTTCCGGCCGGCCTGCTGGCGGAGGGCTCCCGGCGGGCGGCACGACCCGCAGCCCTCCGGGGCGGCCAGGACCAGTTCATCCGGGCGCAGTATCCGGGCCGCGGCGCGGGAGGCCGGGCGGGCGAGCTCACCCGGCCGCCGCACTCCCCCGCCGACCGCCACCGCACGTCCGGCCCGCACCGGCACCCTGCCGGACGCGGCGGCCGGACGGGCTGGCTGATTGCCGGCGGCGTCGTCGTGGTCCTCGCGCTGATCATCGTGGTCGTACTGCACGTGGCCCTGGGCGGGCAGTCAGCCAGCGGCCGCCTGTCCGCGAATGCCAGCCATGAGACGACCAGGAGCCCGTCACCGACGCCCAGTCCGAGCCACGGACCGGTCACTCCGGCGGCGTTCACCGGATCCTGGACCGGTCAGGTCAGGCAGCCGCCGACGGACACCTATAACGTCAGCGTGAGCTTCGCCGCGGGCGCCGCGTCCGGGACGATCAGCTATTCGGGCACCGATTTCAGCTGCTCGGGTGCGCTGAATCTGACGGCGGCGACCCCGACCAGGCTGACGCTCAGCCAGGGCATCATCCAGGGCCAGTCCAACTGCGAGAACGGGCAGGTCACGATCACGCTGATGAGCGCCGGCTCGATCTACTTCAGCTTCCACAGCGACGGCCCGATCGCGGCCGGAACGCTCAGCCGGACTTAGCCAGGCCTGGCGGGACAGACCCGCCACTCCGCACGACGGCCCTACCCGGCCGGCAGCCGGTCCGCGTCCAGGCCGGCGAGCAGGTCATGCAGCTCCGCGAACAGCGCCGGATCGGCCGCCAGCGTCATGGCCTCACCGGCAGGCTGGCCGCGGAGGCCGCCGGTGCTGGCACCCGCCTCGCGCGCGATCAGGCCGCCCGCGGCGATATCCCAGTAATGCGTCCCCTGCTCGTAGTACGCGTCCACGCGTCCGGCAGCGACCGAGCAGAGGTCGACGGAGGCCACGCCGGCCCGCCTGATGTCGCGAACCAGCGGCAGCACGGCCGCGACGACCGTGCCCTGCACGGCGCGCTGGTCAGCCGGGTAGCCAAAGCCGGTCGCGACCAGCGCATCGCGCAGGCCGACCCCGGTGTTGCAGGCGAGCTGCCGGGGCCTGCCCTCCCAGGCCGAGTCCAGCCACGCACCGCCGCCGAGCGTCGCGGTGAACGTCGACTGCTGGAGCGGCACGCAGACGGCGCCGGCCACTATCTCGCCCGCGACTTCCGCCGCGACGCTGACAGCCCAGCTCGGCAGGCCGTACAGATAGTTCACCGTGCCGTCCAGCGGGTCCACCACCCAGCGCACCGGGCCTGATCCGATCTGACCGCCTTCCTCGCCGAGAATGGCGTCACCAGGCCTCGCCGCCAGCAGCCGCTCGCGAATGAGCGTCTCCGCCAACCGGTCCATCTCGGTGACCACGTCGGTCGGGCTCGACTTGGTGCCGACGACGGCGACCTGGCCGTACCGGGTCATCAGCAGGTCCGCCGCTTCCCTGGCCACCTCGCTGGCCAGCGCGACCAGTTCCTGCGGCCGCGGCCCGTCCGGCCCGCTCACAGACTGGCCGCAGTACGCGCTCCGGCGGCCGCTCCGGACGCAGCGGGCCGGGATGGCGCTGCACCACAGCAGCCCGCGGGGCAGCTGTCAGGACCGGCACCCAGCGCGCCCAGGCTGAGCGGCGCGGTCCCGTCGAGCCGCTCGCACACCAGGTCGGTGATCATCGAGACGAACTGCGGATCGGTACCGGGGGTGCTCGCCCGGGCGAACGCCAGGCCGAGCTCGCCGGCGGTCTGCGCGGCCTCCACGTCGAGGTCGAACTTCACTTCGAGGTGGTCGCTGATGAAGCCGATCGGCACCACGACCGCAGCACGGGCGCCGTCACCGGCAAGCTGCCGCAGCAGATCGCTGATATCAGGCTCCAGCCAGGGCTGGGCCGGCGGCCCGCTGCGGCTGGAGTAGGCCAGGTGCCACGGCCGGGTGCAGCCGATCTCGGCGGCGACCAGCCGGGCGGTCTCGGCAAGCTGAGCCTGGTACGCACCGCCGGACGGGCCGCTGGCGGCTGCCATGCTGAGCGGGATGCTGTGCGCGGTGAAGATCAGCTCGTATTCCTCCGCTCCGGCAGGCAGGCTGGCCGCCGCCGCGGCTGCGGCCGCGGCAAAGGACCCGATGTAGCCGGGGTGGTTGAAGAACTGCCGGATCTTGTCGACCTGCGGGGCGCCGTCGCCGGCCGCGCGGCGGGCTGCCTCGATGTCGTCGCGGTACTGGCGGCAGCTGGAGAAGGAGCTGAACCCCGAGGTCACCAGCGCCAGCGCGCGGCGAACGCCGGCCCGTGCCATCTCGGCCATGGTGTCCGCCAGGTACGGATCCCAGTTGCGGTTGCCCCAGTACACCGGGAGCGTCACGCCGCGCGCGGCGAAGTCCTTCTCGACCGCGGCGATCAGGTCGCGGCACTGCTGGTTGATCGGGCTGACGCCGCCGAAGTGGCGGTAGTGCCCGGCCACCTGCTCGAGCCGCTCGTCCGGGATGTTGCGGCCGGCTGTGACGTTGCGGAGGAACGGGATGACGTCGCCGGGTCCCTCCGGGCCGCCGAACGAGACGAGCAGGAACGCGTCGTATCCAACCATGCTTCTATCCAACCAGGCATCCGGGTACGTCCGGCCGCGGCTTAGCGGTAGTCGGCCGCGTACTCGGCGGCGAGCGCCAGGACCTCGCTGACGTACCAGTCCGCGTGGTTGTAATCGAAGATCGCGTGATACAGCGACGCACCGCCGGCCGCCCCGCCGTCCGCGCAGAGCAGGCGGGCCGCCGCGGGCACTGCGTCGTACGGGTTCAGCACGTCCGGCGTTCCGGTCTGCCCGAACGCGTCGATGCCCCAGATCGCCCAGGTGCCGGGAAGGAACTGCATCGGGCCGAGCGCGCCGGCGCTCGACGGGCCGACGTTGGTCCCGTCGGCGCTCTCGATCTGGCCGATCGCGGCGAGAACCGTCCAGGACAGGCCAGGACAGTAGCGAGCTGCGGAGGCCTTGAAAAGCTGGATGTAGCTTGTCGGCCCCGTTCCCGCAGAAATCTTGCTGACCGGCAGCTCACCGCTCAGCTGCTCGATCCGCCCGCCCGGGCCCAGGATCGCGGAGACCTTCCGCGTCAGCACGGCCGCGCTGACGCCGGGCGCGCTGATCAGCCCGGCGACCTGGCGGACCAGCCCGAGCTTCGCCGACTCGGCCGGGTTCACCAGGAGATCGACGCCAGCCAGGTCCAGCTTCGCGGCCATGCCGAACTTCACGACCTGGGAGGAGGCGCCGGACAGGCGGTACGAACTGCCTGGCTTCAGCTTCAGGGTCCGGCCGGCCCCGGACGCCGCGACGAAGTCGCCGGCTGCCAGCGCCGTCCAGAAGGCCTGGTCGGAAGCCGTGCGGAGCGGCACCCAGGAGCGGAAGGTAGCGGGGTTGACGCCGATCACGCTGACCGGACGGCCGGCCGCCATGATCTGGGCACCGTCAAAGGTGATCATGTCCTGCACGCCGTGGATCGCCCGGAGCCTGGCGATCTGCCCGGCTGTCAGCCCCTTCGGCGCGACGATGAGCAGGTCGGGCAGGATGATCTGGCGGAACGAGGCGTGCGTGCTGGGGGGACGGGCGGAGAGCTGCGCCGCACTGGCAGGGCCGGCTGCGCCCAGCGCGGCCCCGAGTACCGCGACCGCGCCTGCGATGGCGATGCCCGCGGACAGCCTCGCGCGGCGAGCCCGGCTGACCCTGGCCGGCCCGCTGGCAGGCATCAGGGCACCGGGAGCACGCCGCGGAAAGCGTCCCATAACGCATCCAGCCTAACTGCCAGATTCTCCGGGCGCAGTAGGCCGGCTGGCCATTGCCTGATTGCCGCGCTAACGGGTGCTGAAACGTCATTGTCGGGGGCGGCGGGTACGGTCGGAGCCGGAGGTCCCCCCGATGACCCAAGCCCCTGCCGGGCTGGACGCTGGCCAGCGAGAGCCCGGCGGACCGGACCGGACCGCCAGGCACCGTCCTGGCGGCGCCTACCTGGCGCTGCTGCGCACGCCCGGCGCGGCCCGCTTCTGCGTGAGCGGAATGATCGGCCGCGCGCCGATGTCAATGTTCGGCCTCGGCACCGTGCTGCTGGTGGCGGCCTCGACCGGACGGTACGCGCTGGCCGGCCTGGTGTCGGGCGCGGGCTCGGTCGGATACGCGATGTCGGCGCCGCAGATGGCCAGGCTGGCCGACCGGTTCGGGCAGCACCGGGTGCTCCGCCCGCTGATCGCTGTCTTCGGTGCCGCCTGCCTCATCTTCGTGGCCTGCGCTGAGCTGAAGGCGCCGGTCTGGGTCCTGCTGATCACCGGCTGCCTGGCCGGGTCGTCGATGCCGTCGCTCGGGTCCATGGTCCGGGCCCGGTGGAGCGCGCTGCTGCCTGACCCGGAGGCGCTGCACTCGGCGTTCGCCCTCGAGTCGGTGGTCGACGAGATGACGTTCGTCATCGGCCCGGCACTCGTGACCGTGCTGGCCACCGCCATCCCGCCCGCCGGCGTGCTGCTGTGCATGGTGCTGTCGGTCGCCGGGACGCTCTACTTCGCGGCGCAGCGGCAGACCGAGCCCGCCGTCCGCCCGGCCGCTGTCCGCCTGCCCGCCGTCCGGCCGGGGGCTGACGGCCGGGCTCCCCCTGGCCGCCCGCGCCTCCGGATTCCCGCCGCCGGCCTCATCACCATGGCGCCGATCTACTTCTTCGTCGGCGCGATGTTCGCGTCGATCGACCTCAGCACGGTCGATTTTGCCCAGTGGCACGGCCACAAGCCACTGGCCGGCGTCATACTCGGGATCTACGCGCTCGGGAGCGCTATCGGCGGCCTGTGGTACGGCTCGCGCAGCTGGCGGTCGCCGATGGAGAAGCGCTTCATCCTGACCCTGGCGGTAACCGTGGGCGGTGTCGCGACGTTCTGGGCCCAGCCGGGCCTGCTGTCGCTGGCGGCATGCGTGCTGATCGCCGGGCTGACGATCTCTCCCACGATCATCGCCGGCTACGGCCTCATCGAGCGCCAGGCACCCGGAGCGCGCCGGACCGAGGCGCTGACCTGGCTGTCGTCCTCGATTTCGGTCGGAGTCGCCTGCGGATCAGCCGCCTGCGGACGGATCATCGATACGGCAGGCCCGCGCTGGGGGTACGCGTTCGCGGCGGCCTGCGGGGCGATGGCTGTCGCGATATGCCTGGTGGGGCTGAGGAGGTTGAGTGCGACGGGTGTTGCCGAAGCTGCACAATGGGTCGATGCCTAGTCATAACAGCGGCCCGGCAGCGGCGACCTGGCGCAACTGGGCCGGGAACGTCACCGCCAGACCGAGCCGCGTTGCCTCGCCTGCCTCAGCGGCCGAGGTCTCGGCCGAGATCGGGCGGGCCGCGGCCGATGGCCTGACCGTCCGGATGACCGGCAGCGGGCACTCCTTCACGCCCGCGGCGGCCTGCGACGGCGTGCTGCTGCGGCCCGACAGGCTCACCGCCATCCGGTCGGTCGACCCCGCCGCCGGAACCGTGACCGTCGAGGCTGGCTGCCCGCTGCACGTTCTCAACGCCGAGCTGCTGGCGCGCGGCCTCTCCCTGGCCAACATGGGCGACATCCAGGTCCAGACCGTGTCCGGGGCGACCCAGACCGGCACCCACGGCACCGGCAGGGACGTCGGCGGGATGGCGTCCCAGATAGCGGGCCTGGAGATCGCGCTGGCCGACGGGCGTATCGTGACGTGCTCGGCGGAGTCGCCAGACGGCGGGCTGACGTTCGCCGATGGCAGCGGCGTGAACCTGTTCGACGCCGCCCGGGTGGGCCTTGGCGCGCTCGGCGTCGTCACGGCGGTGACCTTCCGGGTCGTGCCCGCCTTCCTGCTCGAGGCGCGCGAGGAGCCGATGAGCTGGTCGCAGGTCCTCAGCCGCCTGGACGAGCTGACCGCGGACAACGAGCATTTCGAGTTCTACTGGTTCCCGCACAGCGAGGGCTGCCTGACCAAGCGGAACAACCGGACCGACGGCCCGGCCCGCCCCCTCGCCCGCTGGCGGTACCTGCTCGACGACGAGTTCCTGTCGAACTCGGTGTTCGGCCTCACCAACCGGCTGGGCCAGCGGGTGCCGGCCGTCATCCCGACGATCAACGCTGCGGCGGCGCGGGCACTCGGCTCCCGGACCTATGTCGACGCCGCCTACCGGGTCTTCACCAGTCCCCGGCGGGTCCGGTTCAAGGAGGAGGAGTACGCGATCCCGCGGGCGGCGCTGTCGGACGTGCTGGTCGAGGTGCGCTCCCTGTTCCGCCGCCGGGACTGGCGGATCAGCTTCCCGATCGAGGTCCGGGTGACGCCGCAGGACGACGTGTGGCTGTCCACCGCCTACGGGCGGGACAGCGCGTACATCGCCATCCACGTCTTCCACCCGGCCCCGCACGAGCAGTATTTCGCCGACGTCGAGGCCGTCATGACGTCGGCGGGAGGCCGTCCGCACTGGGGCAAGATGCACACCAGGGACGCTGACTACCTCATCGGGACCTATCCGCGGCTGTCGCAGTTCATCGCGGTGCGCGACCTGGTCGACCCGGACCGCCGATTCGGCAACGGCTACCTGCGGCAGGTGCTCGGCTCCTGACAGTGATCACTGGCACTGCCGGCCCCGGGGGACAATGGGGTACGTGCGATTCCTCAGCGAGCCAGTGCATGACCTGGCCTACAGCGACGTGTTCCTCGTGCCCAGCCGGTCGGAGGTCGGTTCCCGCCTCGATGTCGATCTGACCACGCGGGACGGCAGCGGCGCGACCATCCCGATCGTGGTGGCCAACATGACCGCCGTGGCCGGCCGCCGGATGGCCGAGACGGTCGCCAGGCGCGGCGGCATCGCGGTGCTGCCGCAGGACATCCCGGTCGACGTCGTGGCCGAGGTCATCGAGTGGGTGAAGTCGCGCGACCTGGTCCACGACACGCCGCTCACGCTGACCGCGACCGCGACCACCGGGCACGCGCTCAGCCTCCTGCCCAAGCGGGCCCACGGCGCCATCATCATCGTGGATGACGACGGTCGGCCCGCCGGCGTCGTCACCGAGGCGGACTGCACCGGCGTTGACCGGTTCACCCAGCTCGGCCGGGTCATGTCCACGGAGCTGCTCAGCCTGCCAGGCCGGCACCGACCCCGAGCGTGCCTTCGGCCTCCTGCACGACGGCCGCCACCGGGTCGCGCCGGTGGTCGACGGCGCCGGGCGCTGCGTCGGCATCCTCACCCGCACCGGGGCCCTGCGCGCCACACTCTACGAGCCGGCTACGGACGCGCGCGGCCGCCTGCGGATCGCCACGGCGCTCGGCATCAACGGCGATGTCGCCGGCAAGGCCAAGCTGCTGCTCGACGCGGGCGCCGACCTGCTGGTCGTGGACACCGCGCACGGGCATCAGGAAAAGATGCTCCAGGCGCTGCGATCCGTCCGGGAGCTGAGCCCGGACGTCCCGATCGCGGCCGGGAACGTGGTTACCGCAGCCGGTGTCGCCGACCTGGTCGCGGCCGGGGCAGACATCGTCAAGGTCGGCGTGGGCCCGGGCGCGATGTGCACGACGCGGATGATGACCGCAGTCGGCCGCCCGCAGTTCAGCGCCGTGCTGGAGTGCGCTGCCGAGGCCCGCCGCCTGGGCCGCCACGTCTGGGCCGACGGAGGCGTCCGGTACCCGCGGGACGTGGCGCTGGCGCTGGCCGCCGGCGCCGCCAGCGTGATGGTCGGCTCCTGGTTCGCCGGCACCTGCGAGTCGCCCGGTGACATCTTCCGGGACGCGGACGGCCGCCTGTACAAGGAGAGCTTCGGCATGGCCTCCGCCCGCGCTGTCCGGCTGCGCGCGGCCGCCGACTCGCCGTTCGACCGGGCCAGGAAGGAGCTGTTCGAGGAGGGCATCTCGTCCTCCCGGATGTACCTGGACCCGCAGCGGCCGGGCGTGGAGGACCTGCTCGACTCGATCACAGCGGGACTGCGCAGCGCCTGCACCTACGCCGGCGCCGACAGCCTCGACGGCCTGCATCAGCGCGCTGTGGTCGGGATCCAGGGCGCCGCCGGTTACGCCGAGGGCATGCCGCTGCCAGCCGGCTGGTAAGGCGGCGCTGGTAAGGCGTTGCTAGCAGCAAGACAGTGCCGGCAAGACAGTGCCGGCAAGACGGTGCTGGCAAGACAGTGCTGGCAAGACAGTGCGGCGACCGGTAGCCTGAGCCGGCTGGCTGAAGCCGGTCATGTCGGCATATCAGAATCCGCACCCGGACTGGAGCGTCATGCGGTTTGGACTCCGCCTCGCCGTTCCGCTCGCGCTTGCCGCCTGCGCGGTCCCGGCCACTCAGCTGGCCGCGGTTCAGCCGGCGCAGGCGGCCGCCGCATACCGGCAGGCGGTTCCGGCGAGACCGTCCGGCGTCGTAGCCGCGGCCGGGGAGCTAGTCGACGCCACCTCCGGCCGCTGGCTCTGGAGCCGCGGCCTCGACACCAAGCACCCGATCGCGAGCATCACCAAGGTCATGGCCGCGCTGGTCGTGCTGTCGGCCGGGCAGCTGAACCGCAAGATCACGGTCACGCAGGCCGCCGTCACGTATGCGCAGGAGAACGACGCTGGCAGCGCCGGCCTGCACGCCGGCGACGTGCTGACCACCTGGCAGCTGCTCGAGGCGCTGCTGCTGCCGTCCGGCGCGGACGCCGCCTATCTGCTGGCGCACTCCTACGGCCCCGGCCCGCGCGCGTTCATCCGCAAGATGAACCAGGCGGCCGCACGCCTCGGCATGACGCAGACGCACTTCGCCAGCTTCGACGGCCTGCCGTGGCCGACGGAGTACTCGACCTACTCCAGCCCGCGGGATCTGATCATCATGGGCGAGGCGGCCATGCAGAACGCTGACTTCCGCAAGATCGTCGGCCAGCGCAGGCACTACATCGGCGCTACCCGGCAGCACCACGAGTACGACTGGGCGAACACCGATCTGCTGGTGTCCAGTTACCGGGGCGCGATCGGCATCAAGACGGGCTTCACCAGGGGCGCCGGGTACTGCCTGCTATTCGAGGCGAGGCGCCACGGCCGGGACCTGATCGGCGTCGTGCTGGACAGCACCGGCACGGACCCGTCGATGCGGTTCACCGCGGCGGAGCGGCTGCTCAACTGGGGGTTCGCCCGCACCGCAGCATGATCTCGTAAGAAAACGTACGGAATCTGCCCCCCGGTTTCTTACGAGCTAAGCGAATGACCGTCAGGCGACCGCGTTCGGGCTCGCTGTCACCTCGGCAGCCGCAGCCGCGGCCGGAGTCGCGGCCGCGACCACAGGCGCCGTCGCCGCCGCCGTGATGCCCCACTTCGCAATCCGGTCCAGGTCAGCCGGGGTGATCGCGGACTCCGCGTGGCCAAGACCGGGGATGATCCACAGTTCCTTCGGCTGCCGCGCCGCATCGAATAGCTGCTCGGCGTGGTCGGCCGGGAAGTACTCGTCCCGGTCACCGTGCACGATCAGCACCGGCGTCGGGGCGATCAGCGCGGCCGCGTCGGCGGGCGGGAGCGGCACCGGGTCCCAGCGTCCCTGGCTGATCCGCGTGTTGATGAACCGCCGGGCCAGAATCCGCCCCATCCTGTGCTCCACGACCCAGTGGACCCGGCGCATCGAGGGCGTGCCCTTGTAGTACCAGCGGCCCGGCCCGCTCACTGACACGACAGCGTCCACGCCGCCGATCAGGCCCGCGTGCCGCAGCACGATCGAGGCGCCCATGGAGAAGCCGACCGTCACGACCTGCTCGTAGCCAAGCTCGCGCATGTACTGGACCGCGACCTCGACGTCGTTGATCTCCGTGTCGCCCAGCGTGGTCGCCCCGCCGGACCGGCCGTGCCCGCGGAAGTCGAAGGCGACCACGCCGCCATGCTGACTGAACTGGTTCGCGACCCGCCAGACGTGCGGCCGCTGCCAGTTGAGCGTGAACCCGTGCGCCACGACGAAGCCCGTGCGCCGATCGCCTGGCAGATGGATCGCCTCGATCGGTACACCGTCCTGCGTTACCAGCGTCTCTGCCTTCACCACTGCCTTCACCACGGCCTTCGTCATGCCCCTATTCTGCGTGAGCGGAACAGCGCGCCCGGCGGCAGGCCTTCCCTGGCCCGTCCCGGCTGCGGCAGGCTGGACCCCTGCCTGGATTTGTCCGCCCGATCACACCGGAGTTGACGATGTCCGTGCTCCAAGAGCTTGTTTCCGCCATTAAGTCCGCATCTGTGGAGATCATCGACCTGACGGCGCCGCTGGAGTCCACCACGCCGGTCATCCAGCTGCCCGAGCCGTTCGCCAATACCCGGTCGTTCACGCTGACCGAGGTCAGCCGCTACGACGAGCGCGGGCCCGCCTGGTACTGGAACGACATCAGGACCGGCGAGCACACCGGCACGCATTTCGACGCGCCCGTGCACTGGATCTCCGGTCGTGACGGGCTCGACGTCTCGCAGGTCCCGGCGGCCAGCCTGATCGCGCCCGCGGTGGTCCTGGACTTCAGCGCGGAGGCAGCGGCCGACCCGGACTTCCTGCTGGAGCCCGCGCACATCAAGCAGTGGGAGGCCGACCACGGTCCGCTGCCCGAGGGGGGCTGGCTGCTGTACCGGACCGGCTGGGATGCCCGCTCCGGCAGCCAGCGGGACTTCCTCAACGCCGACGAGAACGGGCCGCACACACCCGGTGTCTCCGTCGAGTGCGCGCGCTGGATCGCGCAGGAGGCGCCCGTCCTCGGCATCGGCGTCGAGACAGTCGGCACCGACGCCGGGCGAGCGCACTCGTTCGATCCGCCGTTCCCGTGCCACTCGGCGCTGCTCGGCGCCGGCAAATACGGCCTGACCCAGCTGCAGAACCTCGCCCTGCTGCCCGCGGCGGGCGCGGTGCTCGTGGCCGGGCCGCTGCCCATCGTCGGCGGCTCCGGCAGCCCCGCCCGCGTGCTGGCGCTGGTGGAGCGATCCTGATGCGCGTGACCGACGCCGTCGCGAGGGCGCTGACGGGCCTGGGCGTGGACACGGTCTTCGGCGTCGTGGGCAGCGGCAACTTCCACCTGGTGAATGCACTAACCGAGCGCGGCGCGCGGTATATCGCAGCCCGCCATGAGTGCGGCGCGGCGAGCATGGCCGACGCGTGGGCTCGGCTGACCGGCCAGCCCGGCGTGCTGACAGTGCACCAGGGCCCGGGCATCACCAACGCGCTGACCGGGATCACTGAGGCGGCCAAGAGCCGGACGCCGCTGCTCGTGCTGGCCGCCGACGTGAGCTCCGGCGCCGTGACGTCGAATTTCCGGCTTGACGTGGCAGCGATCGCGGCCGGCACCGGGGCAACACCGGCCCGGCTGCACTCTGCGGCCTTCGCGATCGACGATGCGGTCCGCGCCTACCGGACCGCGCGCGAGGAGCGGCGCACCGTCGTTCTCGCGCTGCCGCTCGACGTGCAGGCAGGCGAGTGCACATGGCCGGGCGACCCGGATCCGCGCGCGGCCGAGCCGGTCCCGCCGGACGCCAGCCAGGCCGCTGAGCTGGCTGCGCTCCTCGCTACCGCGGCCAGGCCCGTGTTTGTCGCCGGGCGGGGCGCGCGGAGCCTGGCCGCCAGGACCGCACTTGAGAAGCTTGCTGACGGCTGCGGCGCCCTGCTGGCGACCTCGGCTGCCGCGAAGGGCCTGTTCCGCGGAAGTCCGTGGGATCTGGACGTCAGCGGCGGATTCGCCTCGCCGCTGGCCGCCGAGCTGATCAGCGCTGCCGACGTCCTCGTCGCCTGGGGCTGCTCGCTCAACATGTGGACCACGCGCCACGGCACTCTGGTCGGCGCTGACACGACCGTGGTTCAGGTCGACTGCGACAAGGCCGCCATCGGGCTGCACCGGCCAGTGCGGCACGGCGTGGTCGGCGACGTGGCGCTGACGGCCGCGGCCGCTGCGGAGCTGCTCAGCCCCAGCGCCGGGGACGGCTACCGATCGGCGCCCCTGCGCGAGCGACTGGCCGCTCGCGTGCGGTGGCGCGACGTCGGCTTCGAGGATGCCGGCGACGGCGAGCGGGTTGACCCTCGTTCCCTCACGATTGCTCTTGATGACCTGCTGCCGCAAGACCGCGTCGTGGCCGTCGACTCCGGCAACTTCATGGGCTACCCGAGCATGTTCCTGTCCGTGCCCGATCATGACGGCTTCTGCTTCACGCAGGCCTACCAGTCGATCGGCCTCGGGCTGGCGTCGGCGATCGGATCGGCGATCGCGCGGCCGGACCGGCTGACTGTCGCGGCGCTCGGCGACGGCGGCGCGCTCATGGGGATCAGCGAGCTGGAGACCGCAGTGCGGCTCGGGCTCGGAATGGTCATCATCGTCTACGACGACGAGGCCTACGGCGCGGAGGTCCACCACTTCGGCCCCGGCGGGTATCCGCTGGACACCGTCCGCTTCCCGCCGGCGGACCTGGCATCCATCGCCCGCGGCTTCGGCTGCGATGCCGTGACCGTGCGCGACGTGAGCGATCTCGGGCCGGTGCGCGACTGGCTCGAGTCAGGCCGCACCCGGCCGATGCTCATCGACGCCAAGGTGACCGCAGACCGGGGTGCCTGGTGGCTTGAGGAGGCATTCCGCGGTCACTAGCCTGGAGCCAAGGCCCTAACCGGGTAACCGCGAAGCGCCCGGCTTCGCGGTTACCCGGCTCCGATACGGCCCGGGCTGCCCTCCGCAGCCCCGCGTCAGTCGCTAATCACCTCTGGAGACGACTCGGCAAGAGCCGCATTGTGGGGCAGCGAGCCGTCCGGAGTTCCGTCCCCGATCATGGCCGGGGAGGCCACATCGGGCTCTTCCATCGGGTAAGCGACCTCGCCGTGGACCATGATGTCTCCGGCCTCCAGCTCAGCATCGCTGTACCGCAGCGGCGTGAAGAACTTGATCACGCGCAGGATCACGTACGTCACGATGGCGTCCCAGACGATGACCGTCGCGGCCGCGCCCAGCTGGATCAGGACCTGCCGAGGGTGCCCGTAGAACAGGCCGGACGTGGTCACGCTCGGGTTCTTGCCCAGGCCCAGGTAGACGATCATCTTCGGATCAGCCAGGCAGCCGACCAGGATGCCGCCGAACAACCCGGCGAAGCCGTGGGTGTAGACCACGCCGAGCGCGTCATCGACCTTGTTGAACGGCCAGACCTTCCGCGGCAGGTAGCCGAACAGAACCCAGACGGCCGCCGAGGTCACGAAGCCGATCACCATAGCGCCGACGCCGTTCACGTAACCGGCGGCCGGAGTGATACCGACCAGGCCGCAGATCATGCCGTTGACGCCGCCGAGGAAGGTCGGCTTCTTCTCCTTGCCGAAGCCCATGTCCATGAAGATCCACGTCATCATGGCCACTGCGGTGGCGAGGTTGGTGTTGACGACCGCAGCTGTCGCGTCCGCCCCGGCGAAGTACGGGTCACCGCCGTTGAAGCCGTTCCATCCGAGCCACAGGATTCCGGCGCCGACCGCGATGAACAGCAGGTTGTTCGGGACTGCCTTCTCTCGGTCGCGGGCAAGGCGCGGGCCGACCATCGCGGCGGCCACGAAGCCGGACACGCCGGCTGCCAGGTGGATGACGTACCCGCCGGAGAAGTCCAGAGCGCCCTTGCTGGCCCAGAAGCCGCCGCCCCAGAGCAGGAAGGCGTTAACGGCATAGGCAAATGTGATCCACAGCGGAACGAAGATCACCCAGACCTTGAACTTGATCCGGCCGACCACGCTGCCGATGAAAAGGATCGGTGTGATGGCGGCAAACACGAACTGGAAGTAGACCAGCGAGCCCTCAGGGAATCTGAAGTTAGGCATCAGTCCCTTCAGCAGCGGAATGCTGGCCTGCGCTTGTTCGCCGGCTGCGCCAACAACGGTTGCAGGCTTGCCGACGAAGTTGGAGATCCAGGGTGCTCCGAAGCCCATCTTGAAGGCCCACAGCACCCACACGATCAGGGTCAGTCCGAAAGCAGCGAACACCATCAGCATGGTGTTCACGGCCCATTTGCGCTGAACGATACCGCCATAGAGAACGGCCAGCGCGGGGATGCTCATCAAGCCGACGAGCGTTGCAGCTGTCATCTGCCAGGCGTTATCGCCTGAGCTGAGGAAGCTTGCGTAGGGAGTCACTCTCCGCCTCCAGAGGCTGAAGCGAAGGGTTGCCGGGTGCAGGGCGTCGGCGACCAGCACGGTCCCAGCCGACCGCTTCGGTTCTGTCAGGTACGGTTCATGTCTCCCATGCGCTCGTTTCTGGCAAGTTTCGCGATCGTTACGCCGGCCGCACAACGGCCCGCAGGGGCGTCAGGATTGTTAAACCTTTGTTTCCGCGAGTCCCTGTCGTCCCGACGCGGCTCAGGCAGCCGCGGATTAACGACGATCTACCGGCCGGGAACGGGCTAGCCCGACGCCGCGGAGCCCGCCATTCCCGGCCGTCCGCCGACCCGGCACCAGGTAATGCGGCCATCGGGACTGGGCAGTGTGCCCCAGCTCTCGGCGAGCGTGTCCACCAGGACCAGGCCGTAGCCGTGCTCTCCCCCGCCGCCGGCGGTCGCCAGGCACGGCTCCGTTGTGCCGCCGTCATCTCGGACCTGCACCAGTGTTCCGGCCGGGCCCGGGCACAACGCGACGGTGATCGTGCCGCCGGGCGCACCGGAGTGCGTGTGCACGATCGCGTTGGTCACCAGCTCGCTCACGACGAGCATCACGGTCTCGACGGACGGGTCCCCGTCGCCCAGCAGCTGGCGCGCGAGCTGACGTGCCGCGCCTGCAGAGTCCGCCGTTCCCGGCAGAACGCGGAGCACTGGCCCGCGGGCTGGGCCGGCGGGGGCCGCCCCGCCGTTCGCGCCGACCTTCGCGCTGGCGGTCGCGCCGACGTTCGCGCTGGCGGTCGCGCTGGCGGTCGCGCTGGCGGTCGCGCCGACGTTCGCGCCGGCAGGCGCGGCCGTGGCCGCCGGGCCGGTGGGCGCCGCGCGGGCGGCCGCCGCGCGGGCGGGCAGATCATGTGCAGACGCGGGGAGGGTCATCGCTATAGCTCCGGTTACCTGCGGACGTCACGTACAGGAGTGAAATGCAGATGCCGCGATCACTGTGCGCTGACGACCCTAGCGACGGATGCGTTACAAGGGCGCTACCCAGCCGTGTCAGGACAGCCCGGAACGATGGCGCAGGCACGCGAACAGTGCATGCTATAGCTGTACCTATCGGGTATCCGACGGATCGGGGTGATAGCGCTATTCCTCCCGAGTGCAGTCATCCGATGGAGTTCCGCATTCTCGGCCCGCTCTACGCGGATGCCGGGACCGGGTCCGGCCCGGCCCTGCTCGGCCAGCCGCTCCTGCAGTCGGCGCTGGCGGTCTTGCTGCTGCGCGCCAACCGGACTTGCTCGCGTCCGTTTCTTATCGACGCGCTGTGGGGCAGCGAGCCGCCCGCCGCACCCGAGGCAGCCTTACGTGTCTGCATCAGCCGCCTGCGCAGCTGCCTGGGCGACTGCGCCGGCCGGCTGCAGACGATCGGGCCGCCGGGCGGCCGCGCGCCAGTCCTCCGGCAGCAGCGCGGCTACGTCATGCACGTCCGGCCGGGAGAACTGGATGCCGACGAGTTCAGCGACCTGGCCGCGCAGGGCCAGTCGGAGCTCGACATCGGCAATGCAGCCGCTGCCGCCGCCTCCTTCGTGCAGGCGCTGGCGCTGTGGGGCGATCCGCCTCTGCCTGACCTGCCTGACAGCCCGGCTCTGGCCGCGGATGTCACGCGGCTGGCTCAGCACCGGCGCACGGTCATGGACGCGCTGATTGATGCCCGGCTCGCCGTCGGGGAGCACGATCAGCTCCTGGGCCAGCTCCGGGCAGCCGTCGCGGCCGAGCCTGGCCGCGAGCGCACCTGCGAGCAGCTGATGAGTGCCTGCCACTCGCTGGGCCTCCGCAAGGAGGCACTCGAGGTGTACCAGACGGCGCGGCGCGTCACCCTTGAGCAGCAGGGAGCCGAGCCCGGTCCCGCACTGAGCGTGCTGTACCGGCGGATTCTCGCCGAGGAAGCTGCCATGGATCCCACGCCACCAACGGTCAACTCGGGTGCGCTGCCCGGCCCGCTTCGCCCCGGCCAGCGATTGCCAGGGGCGCGATCGCCACGTGCCCTGCCGCCGGGCGCGCATTCGCCTGGTCCGCTGCAGCCGCACGCCTTGCGGGCTGGCCCGCGGCCGCCGGATCCGCGCCCACCTGGAGCGCCGCCGCTTCCTCCGCTACCGCCCGGTCCACGGGTGCCCGGCCCGCAAGCACCCGCGCCGCTGCCGACTGGCCCGCGCCCACCAGGCGCGCCTCCCCTTACTCCACTGCCGCCCGGTCCGCAGGTGACCGGCCCGCAAGCTCCCGCGCCACTGCCGACTGGCCCGCTCCCACCAGGCGCGCCTCCCCTTACTCCACTGCCGCCCGGTCCGCGGCTGCCCGGCCCGCAAGCACCCGCGCCGCCAGCCGACTTCACCGGAAGGTCAGCCGAGCTAGCAGCTGTCGTCGCTGGCCTGTCCGGTCCCGGCGTGCCGATCGCCATTGTCAGCGGCGCACCGGGGATAGGCAAGACTGCCGCGGCTGCAGCCGCGGCGCTCCAGCTGCGCGAACAGTTCGCGGACGGACAGCTATATACGGAACTCGGCGGGCTCGAACGCCCGCGGGATCCGCAGGATGTCCTTGCCGAACTCCTGCAGGCCATAGGGGTCACGGAGCGGAACGTCCCTGCAGCCGGGCCGCCGCGCGCCGCGCTCTATCGCTCGCTGCTGGCCGACCGAAGGATCCTCGTCATCGCCGATGACGCGGCGAGCGCCATGCAGGTCCGGCCGCTAATCCCCGCCGCCGGCGGGGCGGGTGTCATTGTGACGAGCAGGAGCAGGCTAAGCGGACTAGCCGGAGCCCGGCACATTGAGCTAGGTGGCCTCGACGTGGCTGACGCGCTGGCTCTGCTTTGTGCGACCGCGGGACCGGATCGCATCAGCGCTGATTCTGCCGCGGCGCACGCTGTCGCGGCGATCTGTGGCGGCCTGCCACTCGCCCTCCGGTTGGCCGGAGAAGTCCTGGCCGCGCGTCCGGGACTGACCGTGCACGCGCTCGCTGCCGAGCTCGCAAGTGACCGAGTCCTGGAGATCCTGGTCGCGGAGGATGTGTCGGTCCGCGAAACGATCGGCACTAGCTACCGTGCGCTGTCCGCCTTTGCTCGCAGTATCTTGTCGGCCGTGGCACTTACGTTGCCCGGAGAGATCCCGGCTAACGAGCTCGTCGCCGCCGCCGCCGGAGACGCCACAGTCCCTGCGCAGCTGACTGGCGTCGGGCTGCTAGCACCTGCGCACCTCGAGTTGCCGGGCGAGTATTACAGCATCCACCCGCTGATCCGCAGGTACGCCGCCATGCAGGCGAACGCCGACACTCATCCCGGTGCTGATTAGTAACGCGGTCGCAACCCGCCGGTCGCCGCGCTGCCTGGGCCCGGAAGTTGCCGCATGCCGTCGGACTCACCGCGGTGCCCGGTCGGGCGGCGGAGCGGCCTTACCCACCGCCAGCTTTGCCCTGGACCATCGCATGCGGCTCAGCAGGTGCCACCCAGTACGCCAAGGGGCCCGTCAGCAGCATGCCGGCGGCGAGAAACGCGACAACTGGCCCGCCTCCCAGCTATGGATGCCTCGCTGGTGGTGCCATAGCGGCTCTTCAAACTTGAGGGGGCACGACACGGGCCTGCCTGACAGGCGAAGGCCCGTGGCTCCTTAACACTGGCTGTTGATCAAGGACAGCTGGCGGAGGAGCCACGGGCTTATGGAGAACGGTACTTCGATTGTGTTCGGGCTGCCCGGCGTCGCGGTGCAGCGTGTTGAGCGCGTCCGCGAGGACGGCGTTCAGGTTCGGTTAGTGCATGTGGTGACCACAGCGTCGAGCGCGGCGGGCTGCCCGCAGTGCGGGGTGATCTCGACGTCGGTGAAACAACGACGGACGACCCGGCCACGGGATCTGCCCTATGGCGAGGAGCCGCTGGCGGTGCGGTGGCGCAAGCGGCAGTACCGGTGCCGCGAGGCTGCGTGCCCGCGGAAGGTGTTCACCGAGTCGGTCGCCGAGATCCCGGCCCGGGCGCGGCTGACCGGCAGGTTGTGCCGGCAGCTGGCCCGGCAGGTCGCCTCGGGCCGCAGCGTGTCCGCGGTCGCGGCCCAGTACCAGGTCAGCTGGCCGGTCACCCATGCCCGTTTCGTGCAGCATGCGGACCGGCTGCTGACCGAGCCTTCGGCGCCGGTGGTGCTGGGCATCGATGAGACCCGCCGCGGCAACCCGAAATGGATTCCGGGCGACTCGGGGAAGTGGCAGCGGACCGAGCGGTTCGAGACGAACTTCACTGACCTGTCCGGGACCGGCCGGCTGCTCGGCCAGGTCGCCGGCCGGACCGGCCACGCGGTCACCGGGTGGCTGGATGACCGCGGCCAGGCCTGGCGCGACCAGGTCGCGTTCGTGGCGATCGACCCGTGCGCGGTCTACCGGTCCGCGGTCACCAGGGCACTGCCGCACGCTGTCATCGTCGTGGATCATTTCCACCTGGTGCGGCTAGCGAACCAGGCGGTGACCCGGGTCCGGCAACGGGTCACCCGGCAGGTCTACGGCCGCCGCGGCACCACCCGCGACCCCGCGTGGGCGAACCGGCGGCGGCTGCTACGCGGACGAGAGAGGCTTTCTGACCAGGCCTACGACCGGATGTGGTCCGAGATCCTCGCCCAGGAGGCGACCGGGGAGCTGCTGGCCACCTGGATCGCCAAAGAAGAACTCCGCTACCTCCTGGCCCTGGCCCGCACCCGGCCGGCCCGGTCCGAGATCAGCAACCGGCTGTTCGCGTTCTATGACTGGTGCGCCCGCGCTGACGTCCCCGAAGTCACCACCCTGGCCAGGACCATCGAGGCCTGGTGGCCGCAGATCCTGGCGTTCATCGACACCGGCATCACCAACGCCGGCACCGAAGCGAACAACCGGCTCATCAAAGACGCCGCCCGGATCGCGTTCGGGTTCCGCAACCTCGACAACCAGCGCCGCAGAGTACGGTTGCACTGCAAACGGACAATGATCAGCTAGCCGATACGAGGGTGACAACCTCAAATTGAAGAGCCGCCATAGCCCCACCAGCGAGGCTTCCATCAAGACCTCGCGCTCAGGCCGTGACAAACCGAGGGTCATGAGGGCTACTCCTTGAGCTGGATCGACTGCAGTGGCGCCGACAAACGGCGACTAGGACGCGGCCACGACGAACGCCGCTGCTAGTCCCAGCTCCACCGAAAACCTGCAACGGCCCTGTCGAGCGAGCGGAGGTAGCGGTGTGCAGAGTGCTGACTGTCCAGCGTCACCAGCTCCTGCTCGATGACGTCCCCTTCAACGCCGTCCCAGTGAGCCCACCAGACCTGAACCGGTAGCTTCTCAGGATGAAACTCGACCCGCATATCAAAATTATCGACATGTCGCATAACCGCTCGACGAAACTCTCGCTCCGACGTATCGATAGGATCCCCCGGAAACCGGTACGTAATCCAATACTCGAGAGTGGCAGTTTCGCCTAGATCCAATTGCGGGCTAGGAGGATTTCTGTAGCGAAGACATCCGGACCTATCTGATGGATTTCACCGCTAATTCCTTGCAGCCCTGACCGACTTCGACTGTCAGCACATTGGTATCGCACAGGAACGGGATCCGGTCCATGTCCTGGCTCTGTGGCTTCAATGACCTGCAGCGTCCGGCCCCACTCGATGCGCCCGTCTGCGCCAACGTAGACATGGTCATGTAGAGACAGGGTCTGATGCCGCCTCGGCCCAAGCACCTCCGCAACCTCTCGCTCGGCATCAACTGGCACAGCATGGCTGCCGGACAAGACACTGATCCTCGCTGAGCCCGCAAAAAGTCGCTGCAGTCGATCCGCCTCATGTTCCGCAAAACCAAATGCACCAACAAAAAGATCCAGAGTCTGGTCGTTCAATTCACGGCCTGATAAGGCACCAGAAACGTCTCGCGTAGCTGATAAGTTAACACCTGGCCGTCTCCTGTATGGCCAGGCGCCGCGCGAAGCCTAGAGGCGATAACTTCTGCTACGGCCATCTGATTGATGACGCCATCCCTGGGCCTGGCTGCATGCTCCCGCCAACTGTCCCTGTACTGCCCAGGCTTCAGAAGCAGTTGGCGCAAGTATTCCGCCGCCGCGCGCCGACCTTCCCGGTGCACTGCTCTCATCTGCATATTTTCTCCGCCTTGAGCTGACTATTCGACAGCACTCATCAGAGTTGAATCTCACCACTGCCAGTAGAATCCAGCTACCGTCTTGTCGAGCGAACGCAGATATCGCTGGGCGGAGTGCTGGCTGTCCAGAACCACTACCTCGCGCTGCAGAACGTTGCCTTCGATTCCGTCCCAATGGGCCCACCAGACCTGCGTTGGCGCTTCGTCGGATGAAATTCGACACGCATATCAAAGTTCTCAACGTGCCTCATCACCGCCCGGCGAAACTCACGTCTCAGATGGGTCATTCAGGTCTCCCGGAAAACGATACGTCATCCAGTACTCGAGTGTGATCGTCTCGCCCAGATCCAGGGTTCTGGCCAGAAGTATCTCAGTTGCGAAGACGTCTGTTCCGATCTGGCGAACCTCTCCAGTCAGTTCTTTGCAGCCTTGGCCAACTTCGATGGTCAGAACGTTTGTGTCGCACAAGAAAAGGAATCCGATCTAACGGTCCTGCGCGGTCGCCTCAATGACCTGCATCGCGCGTGCTCGATCGATTCGCCCGTCTGCACCAACGTAAACGTGGTCATGCAAAGAAAGAGTCTGGTGCTGACGCGGCCCGAGAACCTCGGCAACCTGACATCTCGGCTCTGTCATACGGGAACTGCGTGGCGTGCCCGACATGACACTGATGGTTGCTGAGCCGTTCCATAGCCGCCAAAGTCGCGCAGCCTCGTGCTCCGAAAATCCGAACGCATCGATGAAAAGTGACAGAGCTGGCCGACTAAGAGGCGCCCGGTCAGCGCCGCGAGACACGGTGTCTTTGAGCTGGTGCGGCGTAATCTCAGCATCCGCCGGCCCGCGTGGCGCTGACCACAAGTGTCTGCGCAATTACTTCAGCGACGGCAAGCTGGTTGATGGTCCCACGACGCTCGCGTGAGACGTACTGCTCCCAGGACTCTCGGTAACCGCCGGGCTTCAGCAGCAGTTGCTGCAGGTAGTCCGAGGCAGCACGGCGGCTATCCTGCCGCGTTGCGTCACCACGAGGCATCAATCCGTCCCGGCAAACCTTGGGCCTTATCTGGATCTTCAGCTTACCGACGCACGGATAGTATGCAGCGGTCATGGTCAGGATGATTCGGCCACTTCAGAACCCAAGTAGTGCGAAACCTCTCGCTTTATCCACGATTCGCGCGCTGCCTGGCCGACCCCGGCGCGAGCCTTACTTCTTTGCGCAAGACTCGATCACCGTCACATTCGGGCACACAGAGCCAGCCGGCTGGCTGGCGGCGAGGGTCGTGGTCGCTGAACCAGCGGAGCTAGCAGCAACCGCAGTCAAGCCGAAGCCGCTTGCGAGGACGACCGAGCTAGCGAGGGCGACGACAATGCGTGTGCGGATGACTTTCATGACCTAACCCTTCCGGTGCTCCTCCGGGCGTGAGCGGAGAACTCTCGCGTCTGAACGTGGAGAACCGATAATGCTATTTTAAAGGTATAAAACGGACTCGTCAATGGGCCCGATCGCCCATTATGAGCTTTTCGAGGTTTTCCTGAGGTTGGGGTGACGGCCGTGGCTGCGGTCGTCTCATGTGTCCACCCGCTGACTGCGCTCCGTTGCCGAATCGCGTTCGACCGCCATGACTCATCAGGGTCACACTATGCGGCTTTGAGTCAAGAACGAGAGTCAAGGAGCTGATGACGGGCTCGCACCAGGCCGACGGGACGGAAGTCCGGCAGCTAGTCGGCAACAAGCTCGACCTCGAAGCCGTCATAGTTCTCCAGATATGCCGCATAATGCTGCGGGCCGCCGGCGTGCGGGTGCTGTTCTGAAAACATCAGCTGCCAGCCGTGCAGCAGCGCTTCCGCGGTCAGTTCTTCCACCTCCTGCGGGCTTGCTACGTGGAAGGCCAGGTGGTTGAGTCCCGGGCGGCACCGATCGTGCCGGCTGGCGGTGCGCGCCGGTGACTGCTCCACGACGATGTAGGCGCTCCCGGCCAGCCAGCTGCGCCCGCCCGGCCAGTCCTGGAACATCCGGTAGCCAAGCGCAGTCAGAAGCCAGCCCCAGCTCCTGATCGCCCGGTCGAGGTTCGGCACCCAGAGCTCAATGTGATGGATGGCACCCGGCGCGGGCCGAGCTGCCTGGCGCGGTTCGTCCGCAGTCAGTCCGGGCTCGTGCCCGCTACTCTCGGGCGTGCTGTCACGCCCAGCGCTGGCGCGCTCCTCCTGGCCTGGCCCGGCCTGAGTGTCTGGCATAACCGCGTCCCTGCACATCTGTCCTGTGTCCGGCGGGGCAGTTGCGGCCTGGCGAGGCTGCAGTTCCGGCGGACGACCACTCATGCACTCTAGCCAGGTCTGCGCAGGTAACTGCGCGAAACGAATCAAGAAGCGTCTTAATACGCACATCACTCACGACGGCTGATCTTGACGGTGCGCTGAGGTCAGGGCGCCTCGAGGAACTGCTGGATCTGGCTCATCCCCTCGCGCCAGCGGTCGGGGTCAGCAGCACGCCCGGCGTACATGCCCGCCACCTCGGGATGCGGCAGGATCAGGAACCGGCCGTCGGCCAGGCCGGCGATCACGGCGGCCGCCACCGCCTCGGGCTCGATGGCGGCGTCGCCGAGCAGCTTGCTGGCGGAGCCATCAGCGGGCAGCATCGGGGTCCGGACGCCGAGCGGGCAGATGGCCTGCACCGTGATGCCCCGGTGGGCGTAGGTGAAGCCAAGCCATTCGGCGAAGCTCAGCGCCGCGTGCTTCGTGACCGTGTACGGAGCGGCGCCCGGCATTGCCAGCAGTCCGGCAGCCGACACCGTGCAGATCAGGTGACCGCTGCCGCGCTCGAGCCAGGGTGGCAGCAGCAGCCGCGCGGCCCGGACATGTGCCATCACGTTGACCTGCCAGGAGTCCTCCCAGTCGGACTCCGTCGCCTCCGGCCCTCCGGCCCTGGCGATGCCCGCGTTAGCGCAGTACAAGTCGATCTCACCGAGCGCGCTGCGGGCAGCACCGATCAGGGCAGCAACTCCGGACTCGCCCGCCGCATCACCGGGCACGGCCAGCGCTGCCGGGCCGCACTCCCCCGCCACGGCAGCCGCCGCTGCGCCATCGATGTCGTTGACGACCACGCGCGCGCCCTCGGCAGCGAACCGCCGGGCCAGCGCAGCGCCGATGCCGCTGCCACCGCCGGTGACAACGACACCGGCACCCGCCACGTCCTTCATCGTCTGGTCAGGCTCAGGCTCCGGCCGCCGGGGCGGGCAGGTTCGCCAGCCGCGCCAGCGACGCCCGGTGAGCGTCGGCGGTGCCGAACCCGATGGAGTCGGCCTTGGCCCGCTTGAGGAACAGGTGCGCCGGGTGCTCCCAGGTGAACCCGATGCCGCCATGCAGCTGGACCATCTCCTGAGCGGCCTTCAGGGCCGTGTCCGAGCAGGCCGCCTTCGCGAGCGCGACGGTCAGCTCGGTCTCGGCCTCGTTCTGCTGGCTCAGCCGGTCGGCCGCCGCCCTGGCGACCGCGCGCGCCTGGCTGACGGCGACCCACAGGTCAGCCAGCCGGTGCTTGATCGCCTGGAACCCGCCGACGGGCCGGGCGAACTGGCGCCGCTCCCTGACATAGGCAACGGTGAGCTCCAGCGCGCGGTCGGCGAGGCCGAACTGCTCGGAGGCAAGCACGCCCGCGCCCGCGAGCAGCGCCGCCCTGACGGCGGCCTCCGCCTGGGTCCCGGCGGCGACCTGGCGCGCCAGCGCGCCGTCGAACGTCAGGTCAGCCAGCTGGCGGGTCTGATCCAGCGACACGACCGGCGCCGTCCCGACGCCACCGCCGTTGACCCGCACCGCGTACAGGCCGTACGGAACACCGTCGGCCGGAACCAGCAGCAGCCGGCCGGCAGCGCGTCCGCGACGCCCGGCACCTGGCCGCTGAGCCGGTAGGTCCCGGCCTCGTCGCCGGGCCGGGAGGCCTCGATCCGGACGGTCGCGGCCGGCAGGCTGGCAGGGCCGGCCGCGAACGGCACGGCCAGCGCGGCAGTGACAGCGCCGCTGGCCAGCTCGGCGAGCAGGCCGGCGTCACCGGCCGACAGCAGCGCGGTCGTCGCGACCACGGCGCTGCCGAGGAACGGGACCGGCGCGATGGCACGGCCGATCTCCTCCGCGACAACCGCGGCCTCCCGGTAACTGGCGCCGGCACCGCCGTGCTCCTCCGGGATCAGCAGGCCGGCCAGACCGATATCGGCGGCGAGCGTGTGCCACAGCGCGGTGTCGTAGGTTTCCGCGGTCTCCGTTCTCGCCAGCACATCCGGCCAGGCCGCCTTGTCCTCAAGCACGGACCGGACCGCGGCGCGAAGCTCGTTCTCGGTCTCGCCGTACAGCAGGTCGAGCGGCTGCGGCCGACCCGAGCCCGCGGCCGACACCCTGGTTACTGTCGCCTCACTCATCGGGGCAGGTCCTTCCACGGGCCGGTGTCCATCCGCGCTTCCTTCGGCAGCCCGAGTACTCGCTCGGAGACGATGTTCCGCAGGATCTCCGACGTGCCGCCCTCGATCGAGTTGCCCTTGGCCCGCAGGAACCGGAACCCCGGATTACGGCCGAAGAAGTTCGCGCCCTCCGGCCGCCGCATGGTCCAGTCGTCGTAGCGGAGGCCGTCGGCACCGGCCAGCTCGACCTCGAACTCGGAGATCTCCTGGTTCAGCCGCGCGAAGACCAGCTTGGCAGCCGACCCTTCCGGGCCGGGCTGCCCGGCCGCAAGCTGCTGGCGCAGCCGCGAGCCGGCGATCCTGGCGACCTCGGCTTCGGCCCACAGGCGGAGTATCCGGTCGTGCAGGCCGGGCGTGCGCAGCTCAGGATGGTCTCGCCAGGTACGCGCCGCGGACGCGATCATGCCGCCTTCACGGGGCAGTGCGTTCCCGCCTATGGACACACGCTCGTTCATCAGCGTCGCCATCGACACGGTCCAGCCCTGCCCGACATCGCCGATGCGGTCCGCGTCCGGGATCTTCGCGTCGGTGATGAAGACCTCGTTGAACTCAGCCTCGCCGGTGGCCTGCCGCAGCGGCCTGACCTCCACGCCGGGCTGCTTCATGTCCAGCGCGAAGTACGTCAGGCCCTCGTGCTTGGGCAGGTCAGGGTTGGTCCGGGCGACGAGGAGCGCGCGGCTGGCCATGTGCGCGGACGAGGTCCAGACCTTCTGGCCGTTGACGGTCCACTCGTCGCCGTCGCGGACCGCCCTGGTGGCCAGCCCGGCCAGGTCAGACCCCGCCCCCGGCTCGCTGAACAGCTGGCACCAGATCTCCTCGCCCGTCCACAGCGGCCGCAGCCAGCGCTCCTTCTGCTCTGGCGTGCCGTGCGCCAGGATCGTCGGCGCGGCCATGCCAAGCCCGATCCCGTTGCGCTCGGGATGGTTGGACGGCGATCCCGCCGCATCGAACTCGCGATCAACAATCGTCTGGAGGGAACGAGGCAGTCCCTGTCCGCCGAGTCCTGCCGGGTAATGCACCCAGGCGAGACCGGCGTCGAAACGCGCCCGCAGGAACTCCAGCGGCTCCGTGCCCTTCGGATCATGAGCCGCCAGGAACTCGGCGACCTGCGCCCGCAGGCCGTCCGCATCGGCCACGGGCCCCTGGCCGGTCAGCCCGGTGTCACTGGTTAGCACAGAGGGCCGCCGGCCACGTAGATGACCTGGCCGGAGACGAATCCGGCGCCCTCGCTGGCGAGGAAGGAGATCAGGTGCGCGACGTCATCGGGAGTCCCGACCCGGCGGACCGGGATGCCGGCGGCCGCCGCCTTCTGGAACTCCTCGAAGTCCATGCCGATCCTGGCGGCCGTGGCGGCGGTCATGTCGGTGGCGATGAAGCCCGGCGCGACCGCGTTGGCGGTGATGCCGAACTGTCCGAGCTCGATCGCGAGCGTCTTGGTGAAGCCCTGCATCCCGGCCTTGGCGGCCGAGTAGTTGGCCTGGCCGCGGTTGCCGAGCGCGGAGCTGGAGGACAGGTTCACGATGCGGCCGAACCTCTGGTCCACCATGTACTTCTGGCAGGCCTTGCTCATCAGGAACGAGCCGCGCAGGTGGATGCCGAGGACGGTGTCCCAGTCGTCGACGGTCATCTTGTACAGCATGTTGTCCCGGATGACGCCGGCGTTGTTGATCAGGACGGCAGGTCCGCCGAGCTCCCCCGCGATCTTGTCGACTGCGGCCTGAACCTGGTCGGCGTCGCTCACGTCGGCGCCCACGGCCAGGGCCCTGCCCCCGGCCGAGGTGATCGCGTCGACAGTCTCGCCGCAGTCGCCTTCCTTCAGGTCGAGCACCGCAACGGCATACCCGTCTGCGGACAGGCGCTTGGCCGTGCCCGCTCCGATACCGCGCGCGGCGCCGGTGACGACGGCAACTCGCTGGGACGCCTCTGACATAAAGTCCTCCTGCTTAGCTGGGCTGATCTTGTCCTGATAACGCTGCGGTCTAGCGGTACTTCTTCAGCTCGCGGTAGGCAAGCGAGCGCTTGTGCACCTCGTCCGGGCCGTCGGCCAGCCGCAGCGTCCTGGCGTGCGCCCACAGCGCGGCGAGCGGGAAGTCCTGGCTGACTCCCCCGGCGCCGTGCGACTGGATGGCCTTGTCCAGGATCCACTCGGTCATCTGCGGCACCAGGATCTTGATCGACTGGATCTCCGTGTGCGCGCCCTTGTTGCCGACGGTATCCATCAGCCACGCGGTCTTGAGCACCAGGAGCCTGGCCGCCTCGATCCGCACCCGGGACTCGGCGATCCAGTCCTGGATGACGCCCTGCTCGGCCAGCGGCTTGCCCCAGGCGACCCGCTCGGTAGTCCGGCGGCACATCAGCTCCAGCGCCCGCTCGGCCGCGCCGATCTGGCGCATGCAGTGATGGATGCGGCCGGGACCGAGCCGGGCCTGGGCGATCGCGAAGCCCTCGCCCTCGCCCGAGATGACGTTGCTGACCGGCACCCGGACGTCAGTGAACACGACCTCCGCGTGCCCGCCATGCGTGCCATCGGTGTAGCCGAAGACGTTCATGCCGCGCTGGACGTCGACGCCCGGCGTGTCCCTGGGCACGAGGATCTGCGACTGCTGCCGGTGCCGGTCTGCGTCCGGGTTGCTCTTGCCCATCACGATCAGGATCTGGCAGCGGGGATCCATCGCCCCGGATGACCACCACTTCCGGCCGTTGATCACGTAGACATCACCGTCGCGGACGATGCTGGTCGAGATGTTGGTGGCATCTGAGGAGGCAACGTCGGGCTCGGTCATGCAGAACGCGGACCGGATCTCGCCGTCCAGCAGCGGCCGCAGCCACCGGTCCTGCTGCTCCCTGGTGCCGAACTCGGCCAGCACCTCCATGTTGCCGGTGTCCGGCGCCGCGCAGTTCAGGGCCTCGGGAGTCAGGAAGGAGCGGCCGCTCAGCTCGGCCAGCGGGGCGTACTGGAGGTTAGTGAGCCCGGCGCCCTCGGGATGGTGAGCCAGGAACAGGTTCCACAGCCCGCGCTTCTTGGCCCTGGCCTTCAGGTCATCCATGATCGGCGGCCGTTCCCAGCCCCGGCCCTCGCTGGCAAGCTTGGCTGCCTGCTCCTCGAAGATCTCCTCCGCCGGCAGGATGTGCTCGTCGATGAAGTCCTGTAGCTGGCCGCGGAGTTCCTCAGTGCGCGCGTCGAATGCGAAGTCCATCAGCTGCCTCCTGCGGCCATGACGAGTCCGGACAAGACTACCTACCGGGCAGTACGGCCTCCACGCTACGGTGCTCCCATGGCGCTGGTCGAGACCGTTCGCGGACCTGTGGATACCGGGGCACTGGGCACGACGCTGATGCACGAGCACGTGTTCGTCCTCAGCGCGGAGATCCGGGAGAATTACCCGGCCGGCTGGGACGAGGACCAGCGGGTCGATGATGCGATCACCAAGCTGAACGCCCTGTCAGCCCGCGGCTGCCAGACAATCGCGGATCCGACCGTACTCGGCCTCGGCCGGGACATCAGGCGGATTAAGCGGGTGGCCGACGGGACCAGCCTGAACATCATCGTCGCCACGGGCCTGTACACCTATAACGAAGTCCCCCTGTACTTCCGCTACCGGCTGCCCCGCGACGGCGGACTCGACCCCATGGCAGAGCTCTTCATCGGGGACCTGACCGAGGGGATCGCCGGGACGGGCGTGAAGGCCGCGTTCCTCAAGTGCGCCGTCGACGAGCAGGGCCTGACCCCAGGCGTCGAGAGGGTCCTGCGGGCCGTCTGCCAGGCGCACAGTGAGACCGGCGCGCCGGTGACCGTGCACACGCACCCCCAGTCCGGCGCCGGCCGGGAGGTGCTGCGGGTGCTGCGCGAGGAGAAGGCCGACCTGGCCAAGGTGGTGCTCGGCCACAGCGGCGACAGCACGGACCTCGGCTACCTGTCCGAGCTCGCCGACGCCGGCTGCCTGCTGGGCATGGACCGCTTCGGCCTGGACCTGATCACGCCCTTCGAGGACCGGGTCGCCACGGTGGCGGCGATGTGCGAGCGCGGGTACGCCGACCGCATGGTGCTCTCGCACGACGCGTCCTGCTATATCGACTGGTTCCCGCCCGAGGCCGTGCCCTACTTCGCGCCGCGGTGGCACTTTGAGCACCTGTTCGACGACGTTCTGCCGGCGTTGCGTGAGCGTGGAGTCACGGATGGTCAGATCGAGGCCATGCTGGTTGGCAATCCGAGCCGGTACTTCGCGGGTGGCTGAGCGCGGCGCGGACACTGTGACGATTGCGGTTACTATCGCGGGTGGTATGCCCGTTTCGATGCCCTGAAACTGTCACAGTGTGCGCGCGCCCGTCATGTCCGGCTCCGCTTGATGTGCGACACCGTGGCTTCACTTGATGCGCGACACTCCCGCAATGCTTCGGGAGTTGAAGGTGGTCGAGCAGAGGTACCAGGCCGTGCTGCAGGTCCTGGATGGCATTCCGGTCACCGAGGTGGCTGAGCGGTTCGGGGTGGCCCGGCAGACGGTGCACCGGTGGGTGGCCCGTTACCGGGACGGCGGGATTGAGGGGCTGGCTGACCGGTCGCGTGCGCCGAAGGCGCATCCGTGGCGGATCAGCGCCGAGGTGGAAGCGGTGATCTGTGACCTGCGCGGCTCGCACCGCCGGCGGGGTCCGCGTCGGCTGGTCTTCGAGCTCGGCAAACGAGGTCATCCGGTGTCCCGGTCGACGGTTTACCGGGTGCTGGTCCGCCATCAGCTGCTTCAGCCGGTGCCGCGGCGCAGGCGCCGGGACCAGTACCGCCGGTGGGAGCGGTCGGCGGCGATGGAACTGTGGCAGATGGACGTGACGGCCAGCCTGTTCCTGGCCGACGGCCGCGAGTGCAAGGTCATCACCGGGATTGATGACCATTCCCGGTTCTGCGTCATCACCACCGTCGTACTGCGGGCCACTGCCCGCGCGGTGTGCCTGGCGTTCGTGACGGCAATGCAGGAGTACGGGATTCCCGCCGAAGTGCTCAGCGACAACGGCAAGCAGTTCACCGGGCGGTTCGGTCGGCCCCGCCCGGCGGAGGTGCTGTTCGAGCGGATCTGCCGGGAGAACGGCATCACCCAGCGGCTGACCAAGCCCCGGTCGCCGACCACGACGGGGAAGATCGAGCGGCTGCACCAGACGCTGCAGCAGGAGCTGCTGAACGTGCACGGCCCGTTCGCCAGCATCGAGGACGCGCAGGCCGCGGTGGATACCTGGCGTAAGCAGTACAACACCGACCGGCCGCACCAGTCCCTGGCCATGTGCTATCCCCGCCGCCCGGTTCACCCGTGCCGTCCTCGGCACGTCCTGGGTCTGCGGATACCGGCCGAGCTGGCCGGGCGCTCGTCGTCTCCCGTTCTGATGCCGGTCGCATGCCTGATGCCGTGATGCCGCCCGCTCGCTGCCGGATGCTGGCCGTCGACCGGTCGGCTGGCGCGCAGGCGGTGGAGCTGGACCGGGTGGTGCCGCCGTCGGGGAACCTGTGGCTGGCAGGCCAGCAGATCTGGCTCGGGCCCGCGCTGACCGGCCGCACCGTCCGGCTGTGGGCCGGACTGGACCGGGTGCACGTGCTGCTGGACGGCTACCGGGTCAAGACCCTGCCGTCCCGCCGGGCCGCCGCCGCTGCCCCCGGCATCCGGTGACGTGATCGAGGTCGAGCGGACCGTGAACGCCTCGGGCAACGTCAGCCTCGGAGATCACATGCTCAGCGCCGGGCTGCCGCTGGCCGGGCAGCGGGTGACACTGCGGCTGGACGGCCCGGTCGCCCCATCCTGACTGGCGGCATCCTGGCCCGCACCATCGCCTGCCCCCTCCTGCCAGAAGCCCGGTCCCGGCTGCGGGGGGCGCGCGCCGGAACAGCCCAGCCGCCACGGCTGCCCGAACCACTGGTAGTGACACGGCGGGTCTCGGCCCGCGGGGCCATCATGATCGGCGGGCAGAAGATCCAGGTCGGCCTGCCGCACGCCCGCAAGACCGCCGAGGTCAGCGCGGAAGCAGACACCTACCAGGTCACCGTCGAACCCGGCATCACCATCACCGCGCCGCGCACCACCAGCCGCGACATCAGGCGGCACAAGGCATCGAACTACGGTCCCGGGGTACTGCCGGGCGCGACCTGAGGCCCTAGTTGTATTTCTTTCCGCCCCTTCTCCGGGCGGCCCTCCAGGATGTTCAGCTGGACCGGCCTGCCGGTCAGCTCCTCCAGTTCGGCGCGGAGCCGGTCGATCTCCGCATGGCCATGGCCGTGCGCCAGGCCCGGCCGGCGGGCATGGATATCAACCTTGACGTGGTCCAGGTCCCCGCTGACCGCCATCGCGCCTATCCCGGCCGCCCGTGGTATCCGCCGGTGTACCGCGTCAGCGATCTCGTCGATCAACAGGTCCTGGACCGTCTCGAGCTCCGAACCGGCGGCGACCCCGGCCGCCTCGATCCCGGCCACCTCGATGTGGTCGGCCAGCAGCCGGTTCGCCATGTCCCGCTGGCCCTGCTCGTCAGCCGCCTCATAGGCCCGGGCCGTCTCGTCGGTCAGGTCCAGGTCCACGTGCGGATTCAGGAACACCCGCAACGCCACTGGCCGCTGGCCCCGATCACGCCCGGCGATAACCATCCGGCGGGCGACGGTGTAGTTCTCCCCGGTCGCGGCCATCCGGGCCCGGACCTGCTTCTTGAACGCGCTGTCGTCAGTCACGCCATGTCCCTAGCGGCGATGCTGCCCCGCGCTCTGCTCGCCTGGCTCAGCGGTGACTGATCTGTCCCAGCTAGCGCGAACCGGCGGCCCTTGTCCTCACCGCCGCCGCGGGCGCGGGCCGCGACAGCTCGGAGTCTGGCAGGCGCTCCTGCCAGAACCCAGGCTACCCAGCCCGTCGGGCCGAATCCATAGCGGCGCAGGCCCGGCAACTTCATGATTGGAGCCACAAGCAGAAACCTAGGGACGTGTCGCGCATCAAGCGAGGCCGATCTGTCGCGCATCAAGTGGGCCTAGGCATGCGCGCGCCCGTCAGCGGCGCCCGAGTTCGAGCGCCTCGGCGGCGCGCGTGAGGACCTCCAGGTGGCCGTCGACTGCGCCCAGTCCGGCCCCCATGGTGTTAACCGTGAGGTGCGACGCTCCGGCGGCGCGCCAGCGCCCCACGTGGTCGATCAGCTTCTCGTCGCCGCCCTCGTCGGTCCAGCTGACCCGGCCTTCCATGCCGATCTGCGCCGGATCGCGGCCGGCCTCGGTGGCCGCCTCGGCGATAATGGCCAGCGCCTGCTGGAGCCGCTCGCCCGGCGGCACCTGCGGGAACCAGCCGTCGGCGAGCCGCCCGATCCGGACGTACGCCGGGCGCGACATAGCACCGATCCACACCGGGATCGGGCGCTGCACGGGCAGCGGAGCCAGGCCGGCGGCCGTCACCGTCTCGTAGGTCCCGGTGAAGGTGACCGCCCGCTCGGTCCACAGCCGCCGCATCAGCTCGATCTGCTCGCTTACCCTGCGGCCGCGGTCGGAGAACTGCTTGCCGAGTGCCTCGTACTCGACCGCGTTCCAGCCCAGGCCGACGCCGAGCCGGAAGTTGCCGCCGGTCAGCAGATCGACCTCAGCCGCCTGCTTGGCCACCAGCGCGGTCTGCCGCTGCGGCAGGATGATGATGCCCGTCACGAGCTCAATCGAGGTGACCGCGGCCAGGTAGCCGAACAGCACGAACGGCTCGTGGAAAGTGGTGTCCACGTCATAGGGCCCGTTCCAGTCCTGGTGGACCGCCGGATCAGCCCCGAGCACGTGGTCGTAGGCCAGCAGGTGGGAGTAGCCAAGCTCCTCGACCCGCTGGGCATAGGCACGGACGGCGCCGCGATCGGCGCCGATCTCTGTCTGCGGAAACACAACGCCGATGTTCACGAGCATGTGTCTACCCGGCGGACCCGGCTGCACGCAACTGCAAGCCCGCGCGGCCAGGACCGGGTTTGATGGTCCAATGAGGATTGCAGTCATCGGCACGGGCAATATCGGCGGCTCGCTGGGCACGAAATGGCGTGCGGCCGGACACGATGTTGTCTTCGGCGCGCGCAATGCCGCTGCCGCCGGGCCGGGCGGCGCACCGGTGCGAAGCGTGGCCGACGCTCTCGCAGACGCCGAGGTCGTGCTTCTGGCAGTGCCGGGGACAGCCGCCGCCCAGGTGGTCGCCGAGCACGGGCAGGAGCTCGCGGGCAAGGTCATCATCGACGCCGCCAACAACATCGGCGCGGCCGAGGTCAACAGCCGCGCGGCCGTCGTCGACAGCGCACCCGACGCGTCGTATGCGCGCGCCTTCAGCACGCTCGGCTGGGAGAACTTCGTCGACCCGCCGGCCGGTGCCGCGCTCTTCTTCGCCGCCGACCCGGCAGCGCGCCCGGCCGTGACAGAGCTGATCACCGCGACCGGGCTTGAGCCGGTGTATGTCGGCGGCGGCGGCGCCGCGCACATCGTCGACGGCCTGCTCCCGCTGTGGTTCGCGCTGGTCCAGCAGAACGGCGGGAACCGCAAGCTCGCGTTCCGCGTGGTGCGCTGACCGGTCTCGCGCTGCCGGCAGCGGCGGTCAGGCGCGGGCCGGTCCTGGCGCGCGGAACTGGTCAGCCGCTGCCTGAACGCCGGCTGTGTAGGCCTGCCAGGAGGCATCGTCGAAGACGTCGTCATGATCGGGCCCCGGCCTGGCGTCGATCAGCTCTCTGACGATGTCAGCGTGCCCGGCATGCTGCGCCGTCTCGGCGACCATCCGGATGAGCAGCTCACCGAGCGTGGCATCCTGCCCGTCCTGCGGCCAGTGCGCCACCGTTCCGTGCGCGTCCAGCGCAAGCGCCGCGATGGTCGCATCAGCGTGGGCACAGGCGCGCTGGTAGAGGCCCACGATGTAAGCGCTGGTCTCCGCCGGCGTGGCCCACATGTCCGCGTTCTGCCAGATCGAGCCGTCGTCGACCCAGGGCAGCGACTCCGGCGCGTCCCGGCCGAAGGAGACGCCCAGGTAGCCGTACTCAAGTCCGGCCAGGTGCTTCACCAGGCCGAGCAGATTCGTTCCGGTCGGCGTGAGCGGCCGGCGCAGGTCGTACTCGCCCAGCCCCTCCAGTCGCGACAGCAGGCAGGCCCGGCTGGCCCGCAGGCTGGTGTGCAGCTCGGTCTTGACGTCTGCCACGATGAGCCTCCCTGTGCGCCGGACGACCGACCGTGCCAGTAGACCACCGCGCTCTGACAGTCCGGTCTGGCTGGCATGCGTCCCGGCGGCGAGCATGTGTCAGGCTCAGGAGCAGCGTGCGGACACAGGCGGGAGGCAGCGGTGGAACTGGAGCGGTGGCTGATCGGGGCGGCCGAGGCCGTCAGGGACTGGCAGGCGGGCTTCGGCGAGGTCAGGCCGGACGCGTCAGTCCAGGTCAGCGACGCGCAGTTTGCGACAGCCTTCGCCGAGTTCACCAGCCGGCTGACCGACAACTACCCGTTCTTCCATCCCGCCTATGCCGGGCAGATGCTGAAGCCGCCGCATCCGGCCGCGGTCGCCGGCTATCTCGCCGCCATGCTGATCAATCCCAACAACCACGCGCTGGACGGCGGGCCGGCGACGGCAGCGATGGAGAAGGAGGTCGTCGCGCAGCTGGCCGTGATGTTCGGCTTCCCCGAGCACCTCGGGCATCTCACCACCAGCGGCACGATCGCCAACCTCGAGGCGCTCTATGTCGCCAGGGAACTGCACCCCGGTCTTGGCATCGCCTACAGCGCGGAAGCGCACTACACCCACGGCCGCATGTGCGGCGTGCTCGGCGTGCATGGCACGGCGGTCGGCACGGACGCCGCGGGCCGCATCGATCTCGGCGAGCTGGAGACGGTGCTCGCCAGCGGGCGGGTCGGCACCGTGGTCGCGACCACGGGCACGACTGGCCTCGGCGCGATCGACCAGGTCCACGAGGTGCTGGCCATCGCCAGACGACACGGGGTACGGGTGCACGTGGACGCGGCCTACGGCGGCTTCTTCACGCTGCTGGCCGGACAGGACGGCCCGGCCGGACTCGACCCTGCGCCGTGGCGCGCCATTCCCGACTGTGACTCGGTCGTTGTCGATCCGCACAAGCACGGCCTGCAGCCCTACGGCTGCGGCGCGATCCTGTTCGCCGATCCGTCTGTCGGCCGGTTCTACCTGCACGACTCGCCGTACACCTACTTCACGTCCGGCGACCTGCATCTGGGCGAGATCAGCCTGGAGTGCTCGCGGGCCGGGGCGGCCGCCGCCGCGCTCTGGCTGACCTTCCGGCTGCTGCCGCCGGAGCCTGGCGGCCTCGGCCAGGTCCTGGCTGCCGGCCGCCGGGCGGCGCTGCGCCTCGCCGGACTGCTGCGGACCTCGGCCAGTTTTGAGCTGTACCAGCCGCCTGAGCTCGACATCGTCTGCTATCTCCCGGTCGCCGCGGGCCGCAGTATCCGCGCTGTCGACGGGGCGACAGCGCGGATACTGCGGGCCGGAATGGCCGACCCGGCCGAGCCCGTCTTTCTCAGCACGCTGCGGGTCAGCGCCGACGCACTGCGCCAGCGGCACCCGGACGTCAGCGCGGATGCCGACGGCGCGCGGATCCTCCGCAGCGTGCTGATGAAGCCGGAGCACGAGGCGTTCGTCCCGCAGCTGAACGAGCGGCTTGAGCGCCTGGCCAGCGCAGCCGGATGAATGGCTGGCGTCCCCTTCGGGATATGTTGGCGCGGTGATCGTAGGGGACTTCCGGGATCTGTTCGTCGCGGTAGCGAGCGCGGGCGGCGCGCTGACGGGTCTGCTGTTCGTCGCCATGTCCGTCGCGCCGCGCCGGGACCCGGCCCTCGGCCCGCGCATGATCCAGCAGCTCCGCGCCGCCGCCGCGCTGCTGTCGTTCACGAGCTCGCTGGCCGTGGCGCTGTTCGCGCTGGTGCCCGGCACTCACGTCGGTTACCCGTCGACGGTCACGGGCGTGATCGGCGTCTTCTTCACTGCTGCGGCGATGCGCTCCATTGTGTCCAGCAGGTCCACGACCCGGCAGAAGTGGCGGCAGATGGGCCTGATCACGCTCCTGTTCGTGATCTTCGGAACCGAGCTGATCGCCGGGATCATGCTGATCATCACCCCCGGCGACAGTGACCTTCTGGAGTACGTTGGCTATGCCCTCGTGGCGTCCCTGATCGTCGGAATCTCACGCGCGTGGGAACTGGTCGGAGATATCGACACCGGCCTGATCGCGTCCCTGGCCGTGCTCGCCGGACGCCCCCGGTCCCTGCACGGCGGCGACGAGACCGCGCCGCCCGGCGAAGCCGGAACCGGCGGCGCCGCAACCCAGGGGCCCGGCCGCGCATCACCGCGCTAGCCCGGCGCTCCGACAGGCGGCGCCCAGCGCGGTCGCGGGATCAGGCAGAACGGGTGCCCCGCCGGGTCAGCGTAGACGTTCTCCCCGGCCAGCATCGTCGCGCCGAGTGCCACGACCCGCGGCCCGGCCTCCGCCGGATCCTCCACCATGATGTCGAAGTGGATCTGCTGCGGTACCGCAGGATCAGGCCAGGTCGGGGCCTGATGCCCCGGGTCCCGCTGGAAAGCCAGCCCTGAGCTGGTGTCATCCGGCGCGACCACCACCCAGTCATCGCTGCGATAGGTGACGGGCCAGCCGAGCAGCGCCGAGTAGAAGGCCGCCAGCGCCGCCGGGTCGGGGCAGTCGAAGGCGGCGTGATGCAGCCGTCCGATCATGTCTTCATGCTGCCACCCGCCACCGCCGGCGACGCCCGCACGGCGCGCCGGTCCGGCCGGCCGCGCCCTACCGCAGCAGCAGCCTCCCGATGCGGCGCCCGGCGATCGCCAGCCCGATAAAACCCATCGCGGCCAGGTAGAGCACATGCCACAGCAGACCAGGACCAACGAAACCGAGAGTGAGCCCGCGCAGCAAGGCAATGCCCTGATAGAGCGGCGTGCAGTCGACGATGATCTGGATCGGCCGCGGGTACACGCTCAGCGGGTAGAAGGTGGCCGAAAACAGGAACATCGGCAGGGTCGTGAGCGTCACGTACTCGAAGTCCTGCCAGCTGCGGATGAACGTCGTGGCAGCCATCCCGGCGCCGGCGAAGGCGAAGCCGATGAGCAGCGCCACCGGAACGTCGAAGATCGCCCAGACCGAGTGGACCAGGCCCATCGCCAGCATGACGATCATGAAGGCGATGGCGTACAGTCCGCCGCGGATCAGCGCCCAGCCGATCTCGCCGAGAGCCACGTCGCCCGAGCGCATGGGCGTGGCCAGCGCAGCGTCGTACAGCTTGGCGTACTTGAGCCGGAAGAAGATGTTGAACGTCGAGTCGAAGATCGCGCCGTTCATCGCCGAGGTCGCCAGCAGCGCAGGCGCGACGAAGCTGGTGAACCCGACTTGCTGGCCGTCGTAGGTGATGCTGCCGACCAGCGCGCCGATGCCGACGCCGATCGAAAGCAGGTAGAAGAGCGGCTCGAAGAAGCCGGAGGCGAGCACCAGCCAGGTGCGCCGGTAGACACGGGCGTGCCGCTCGATGAGGTGCGCGCTGCCGCGGCCGCCGAGTGCGCCGCGCCTGGTCGCGAGCAGCGACGGCGGCAGGATCCGCAGCGGCAGGCGGTGCAGTGACTGCTCAGACATGGAGCCGCCGCCGGTAGGTGATCTGGCCGGCCGCGAGGCCGAGGACGGCGAGAACGACCAGGTAGGCCACGTGACCGAGCGCCCCGGCGAGGTCCGCTGAGCCGAGATCGAGTGCGCGGCACAGCGCCACGCCGTGCCACAGCGGGGTGATGTAGGCGAGCGGCCGGATCCAGGCGGGCAGCTGCGAGACCGGGAAGAAGGTGCCGGAGAACAGGAACAGCGGGATCATGCCGAACCGGAAGATCACGTTGAAGGCCTGGTCGTTCTTCTTCTGGGTCACCGCGAATGCGTCCAGCGGCGCCGCGAAGGCGAGGCCGGTCAGCACCCCTGCCGGAACGCAGGCCACCGCCCAGGCCGAGTGCACCGCCCCGAACGCGGCCATGATCGCCAGGAAGATCAGCATGTTCATCGTCAGCCGCATCGTGGTGAACATCACGTGACCGCGGAAGATGTCGCCGGGCGTCAGCGGAGTCGAGGCTGCAGCCTGATAGGTCTGCTGCCATTTGACCGCCGAGAACACCGGGTAGAGCGATTCTCCGACGGCGGTCTGCATGGCGCTCGCCGCCATCAGGCCGGGCGCCAGGAACGTCAGGTAGCTGACCCCGCCCAGGCTGGCTGTCCCGCGGGCGTCGACCAGCGTGCCCAGGCCGAGGCCCATGGCGCCCAGGTACAGCACCGGGTTGAGGACGCTGGAGTAGATCGAGCCCCGCCAGGTGCGCCGGTAGTTCACCAGCCAGAACTGGAAGGCCCGCGCTGACATCGCCAGGCGCCCGCCGACCCTGGGGTGCGGCTCCCGCCGGGCGTCAGGCTCCGGACGGGCGGGAACGGCGGTCGCCGTCATCCGTCCTCCAGCCGCCGGCCGGTCAGGCGCAGGAACACGTCCTCCAGGGTGCTGCGGCGCACCAGCGAGGTGAGCGGCTCCAGACCGCTGCTGCGGACCACTGCTAGCGCGTCGTCACCGTTCTCCACGTACAGCAGGACGCGGTCGGCCAGCACCTCCATCCGCTCCGCCAGCGCGCCGGCCAGCTTCTCGGCGGCCTGATCGTGCTCTGAGACGTGGAACCGGAGCTCGAGTACCTCGCGCGTGGAGTAGGCCTCGATCAGCTCCCGCGGCGAGCCCTCCGCGGCGATCCGGCCGCCGTCCATGACGACCAGCCGGTCGCACAGCTGCTCGGCCTCGTCCATGTAGTGCGTGGTCAGGATCAGGGTGACGCCCTGCTGCTTCAGCCGGAAGAGGCGATCCCAGACCACGTGCCTGGCCTGCGGGTCCAGGCCGGTGGTGGGCTCGTCGAGGATGAGGATCTCCGGCTCGTTGATCAGCGACCTGGCGATGGTCAGGCGGCGCTTCATGCCGCCCGACAGCGGCTCGACGGTGTCACCGGCCCGCTCCGACAGCTGCACGAAGTCCAGCAGCCGGTCGGTCCGCTCGGCGATCAGCGGCCGCGGCAGGCCAAAGTAGCGGCCGTAGACCAGGAGATTCTCCCGGACGGTCAGCTCGACATCCAGCGTGTCTTCCTGCGGGACGACGCCCAGCCGGGCCCTGATGGCGGGGCCGTCGGTGACCGGGCTCAGGCCCAGGATGGACAGCTCGCCCCCGCTCGGCGGGGAGACGCAGCCGATCATGCGCATGGTCGAGGACTTGCCGGCCCCGTTCGGCCCGAGAAACCCGAACGCCTCACCCCGGCGGAGCTCGAAGTCGATCCCGTCGACGGCGGTGAACTGGCCGAACCGCTTCGTCAGGCCACGGGCGCGAATGAGGATGTCGGGGTCAGGCACGTCCGCGACCCTACCTAAAGGGTCTGTCAGTTCCGAACGAATAACTGGTCGAGCCAGGGTATTTTGACAGTCCAGGTGGGCACGCCAGGACTGGCGGGGACGGTACCCTCACAGGGTCATCACGCGGCGGCCAAGCGGGCAGGAGGCAGGATCCCAGGGTGAGCACGATTCGCGGGCTCTACGAGCGGTTCCGCCACCTGATTCACGAGGGCTTCAAGTTCCTCGTGATCGGGGCCATCGGCACAATTGTGACGTTTGGCCTGGCTAACGCCCTGCACGACATCGGCAAGTACAAGGCGATCACGATCGCCACCATCGTTGCCACGGTCGTCACCTACCTGGGCAACCGGTACTGGACTTTCCGCGACCGGCAGGGCCAGGGGCACACCCGCGACACCACCATTTTCTTCGTGCTGAACGGCATCGGCCTGCTGATCTACTACGGCTGCATCGGCCTGACCGACGTGGCCGGCCTCGGGTCGAGCAAGGTCTGGTACAACGTGGCGCTGATTGTCGGCACCGGCCTCGGCACGCTGTTCCGGTTCTGGTCCTATCGCAAGTGGGTGTGGACCGCCGCTGACGCGCCCGCTGCGCCCGTCCTGTCCGACCGCGAGTCCGGCGAGGACCGCGCGCAGGACCTGGCCGCAGTCGTCGGAGCGGCTCCGGCGCACCACGAGACCGCTCCCGGCCAGGACGCTCCGGTCGGCTTCGACGCCCCGCCTTCCCGCCGCACGCCAGCCTCGCATCGCCGCACGTCCTAGCGGCAGCCCGGAAGGCCCGGCCCGCCCCAGCGAGAGCGGTCCCTACCCCCTGCAGGCCCCGGCGTGAGCGAGCAGCGTGCTCAGCGGTGTCCTCAGGTAACTGGTGGCGTCCGCCTGGCTGATGGCGCCGACGGCCACCAGCCTGCCCATGACGTGCTGCTCGCGGGCCAGGCCCGCCGCCGGATTATCGATCGGGTCGTCCGTGGTCGGCGCCTGCACGAGCCCGGCCAGCAGTGCCGCCTGCGGCCAGGACATCGCGCCCGGGCGCACCCCGAAGTACCCGCAGCTGGCGTCCGCCAGGCCGTAGAACCCGTGACCGAAATAGGCCACGTCCGAGTACAGCCTCAGGATCTCGGTGCCGCTGTAGGAGTACTTAAGCTTGACCGCCAGCGCTACCTGCTCCACCTCGGCCGTGGGCGTCATCCGGCCCGGCGTGTAGAGCATCTTGGCCAGCTGCTGGTAGAGGGTCGCGCCGCCCTCGTCGCCCTTCCTGGTCACGAAACCGTAGGCGACACGGACGATCGCGACGGGGTCGACGCCAGGCTCCTCGGCGAACCGGTGATCTTCGGTGGCCTGCAGCGCCGTGGCGAACCGGTAGGGAGCCCCGACTCCGGGATACGGGGCGCCGTGCTCGCGATCGAACGTCCTGGCCAGCTGCCTGGCGTTGTCCGTCGACGGGGTGACGAGCATCAGCAGCCCGAATGCCAGCGCGCCGACGATGACCAGCGCGACCAGGGTCAGCCCGAGCCGGCTGGCGGCACGCAGTGCGAGGCGCCAGGCCGAGGTGGGCGCGCGCCCTGGCTGCCCGTACGGCGCCTGTCCCGGCTGCGTCATCCCTGCCCGTTGCACTGAAGTTGACCGTTCCATCGACTATGCCAACGGCGCCGCAGCACCCGAAGTGCCACGGCCCGGACAAGACCTGCCCGGCCCGCGGCGAACATAACCGGACGCGCCCGGCGCACGGCCGCCGGGTACCGACCAGTCGGTCCGGCTATACTGCGGAATGTGGCGGATATTCATGATCTGGGCGCACTGGAGCAGGCGGCCGCGATCCGGTCCGGAGAGCTGAGCCCGGTCGAGGTCACCGAGCACTACCTCGACCGGATCGAGCGGCTGAACGATGGCCTCGGCGCCTTCGTGACGGTGACCCCCGAGCGAGCGCTGGCGCAGGCCAGGGCCGCGGCCGACCAGCTCGCCGGCGGCGACTTCCGTGACAGCCTGCCGCCGCTGTTCGGCGTGCCCATCGCGATCAAGGACCTGACCAGCACCGCGGGCGTGCGCACGACATTCGGCTCGCGGGTCTACGCCGGGAACGTGCCCGACACAGACGCCCCTTCCGTCGTGCTGCTGCGTCAGGCCGGGACCATCAGCCTCGGCAAGACGAACACGCCGGAGTTCGGCACCTGCTGCTACACCGACAACGAGGTGACCGGCCCGGCACGGTCACCCTTCGACCCGGTATGCAACGCAGGCGGATCGAGCGGCGGGTCGGCAGCCGCGGTGGCGGCGGCCCTGGTGCCGTTCGCTCATGGCAGCGACGGCGGCGGGTCGCTGCGGATCCCGGCCAGCGTATGCGGCATCGTCGGGCTGAAGCCGTCCCGCGGCCGCGTTAGCAACGGCGCCGCCGAGTCCACCGGACTGTCGATCCAGGGCCCGCTCGCCCGGTCGGTCGCGGACGCGGCGGCCTTGCTGGACGCGCTCGCGGTGCCGGTGCCCGGCGACCCGTACTGGGCGCCCCCGCTGCCGCCGGGCGAGACCTTCCTGGGTTACGCCCGGCGCGAGCCCGGCCGGCTGCGGATCGGCAGGTACGCGACCGCGGCCAACGGCACGGTCCCCCACCCGGCCTGCCGCGCCGCCTGGGAGGATGTCGCGGCCCTGCTCGCCGGTCTCGGGCATGAGGTCGAGGAGATCCACCTGCCGTTCCCGGCGGGGATCGCCGACTGCTTCAACACCGTCTGGGGCGTCAAGGCACTCGACACCGAGCTCAGCGCGGCCGAGGAGGAGCTGCTCCGGCCGGTGACGCGGGCCTGGCGCGACTACGGCCGCACCAAGAGCGGGCACGAGTACGCCACCGCCCTGACCACGATGCAGCTGGCCGCCCGCCAGTCGGTGGAGGCAACCGCCGGCTACGACATCGTGCTGACCCCGACGCTGGGGCTGCCGCCGCAGCCGGCGGAGTTCTTCGCCGAGGACGGCGACGTGATGGACAACCTGCGGCGGCAGGGTGAGTTCACCCCGTATACCGGCGTCTACAACATGACCGGCCAGCCCGCGGTCAGCCTGCCGCTGCACTGGACCGCTGACGGCGTGCCGATCGGGGTATCGCTGATCGGCCGGCCCGCCGGCGAGGGCCCGCTCCTCTCGCTGGCGGCTCAGCTCGAGGCGGCACGCCCGTGGGCAGGCCACCGGCCCGCCTGCTGGTAGGCAGGCCCTTTGCTGGTAGGCAGGCCCGGCTGCCGGCGCGCAGGCGGTCCGCCTGCCGGCACGCGGGTCCGCTACCGGGTGGCCAGCCCGCCGATCAGCAGCTCGGTGAACAGGTCGCCCACCTGCCCCGGCGACAGCGAGCCGTCCGGCTTGTACCAGGAGCCAAGCTGGTTGACCACGCTGAGGAAGTAGTGCACGACAACGTCGGAAGAGATGTCGCTGCGGAAGGTCCCGGCGGCGACGCCCTCGTCGACCAGCGCGCGGAACTTCTCCTGGTAGGCGCGCCGCTCCGCGCGGACCTGGGTCTGCTTGTCCTCAGGCAGCATGTGCAGTGAGCGGAAGAAGACGATCATGTCATCGAGGTTGTCCAGGCTGGTCTGGACCACGTCGCCAGCCGCGGCGCGCAGCCGCTCCTCGGCGGTGCCAGGGCCGGCGGCGATCTCATCCAGGTGCGAGGTCTGCATCGAGAGCACCTGGTGGTAGACCTCGAAGAGCAGGTCGTCCTTGGAGCCGTAGTAGTGATACATGGCGCCCTTGGTGACGCCTGCCGCGTCCACGATGTCCTGCACCGACGTGCCCTCGAACCCGTGCCGCGCGAACAGCCGGGTCGCCACGCGCAGCAGGCGCTCTTTCACCGGCGGCCGGGCAGGCTTCGGGGCCCGCCCGGAGGACTCCTTTGACCTCACCACCATGTGCCACGCTCCGGCTCACTCTTGCCCGGCCCGGCGTCATACCGTCCGGTCGGTCTTAAACTAGGCATGCAGGGACCGTGCGGTCAACTCGACACTTCGCGGCCACCAGGCGGGTGCCTTCACCGCCGTTCAGAATCAGCAAGCTGATCCAGGTGAAGGGCAACATCCTGGACCAGATAGCCGTCCCGGTGACGGCGCGGTCCGGCGCCGCCCTGCTGCCACGGCCGCGGCCCGGAGAGCGGCCGGTACTCCAGGCCGGCAGCGTCCAGGCGGCCCAGATGGACCCCGATCCGGTCCGGCAGCGGCGGCGCCGGCTCCTCCCCCGCCGGACCGCCTGACCACGCCACCTCCGCGAGAGCGCACGCGCGCGGGAAGATCATGTACTCCAGCGCCCGGCCGTCGGGGATGTACTCGGTCCACACCTGGAACTGGGTGCCGGCCAGGCGCTCGCGAGCCTGCTGCGGCCAGTCCGGCGGCACCGGCGCGAAGCTGGCGACGTCCTCGAGCCGGACCGGCCCGCCGATAGCGACTGGCTCGGAGGCAGCGCGTTCCTGGTAGTAATCGAAATAAGTCGGCAGCACCGGAGCCGCGATGACGTCGTGCCCCGCCAGGGCGGCCTGGCGTGCGATCTGCATCCCGCGCCATGCCATCACGACCGTGTCCGGCCTGAGCATCCCGGCCCTGCCACCCGAGCTGGCGAAACCCTCGTCCCAGACCACGGCTCTGACTGCAAAGTCTGCGGCGAGCATGTCGGCGACATCACGCAGGAACGAGGCGTGCAGCTCCGCCGCGCTCGCCAGGCCGCGGTCACGCCGGGCCTGCTCGATCCGCGGGTCCTCGCGCCAGCGGTCGAGCAGGCACTCGTCCCCGCCGATGTGCACGAAGCGGGCGCCCGTCGCGCCGATCAGCTCACCGAAGACGTCCCGCAGCAGGCGCATCGACTCCGGCAGCGGCGCGAGCAGGTTCGGAAAGATGCCCCAGTCCGGGCTCACCTGATAGCCGCCCGGCGGCGGCGTGCCCGAGCCGAGCTCAGGCAGCGCGGCCAGCAGTGCGGTGCTGTGGCCGGGCAGGTCGATCTCCGGTACGAGCGACATGCCCCGCTGCCCGGCGAATGCCGCGATCTCCGCCAGGTCGGCGAGGGTGTAATAGCCGCCGTGCGGGATGTCGTCGTAGAGCTGCGGTTTCTCGTCGTTCAGGCTGATCCGGCTGCGGGGCCGGTGCGAGCCGGTCTCCTGCAGCGCCGGGTGCAGCCTGCTCTCGATCCGCCAGCCCTGGTCGTCGGTGAGGTGCAGATGCAGGCGGTTGAGTTTCAGCGCCGCCAGGGCATCGATCAGGGCGAGCAGCTCGCGCTTGGTGACGAAGTGCCTGGCCACGTCGATGTGCGCGCCGCGCCAGGCGAGGGCAGGGCGGTCCGCGATCTCCGCGCAGGGCAGCTGCCAGGCGGCAGCGCCCGGCAGCGGGGCCGCGCGCCAGGCATCGGCCGGCAGCAGCTGCCGCAGGGTCTGGGCGGCATAGCCCGCGCCCGCGACGTCACCAGCCGCGATGAGCATGCGGTCCGGCTCAATCTGCAGGCGGTAGGCCTCGGGGCCGAGACCGGTGTCGATCGTCACGGTGCAGCGGCTAGCATCGGCGCCGCCGTCGCCGGTCACCTGCCCGGACGGGACGGGCCAGGGCAGCGTGGCTAGCAGCAGTGCGACCGCGGCCGCGGCTTGCGCCGTCTCGTGCGCGGGCCCGTTCCCGGCTGCGTGCACGGCGGGGCAGGCGGCTAGCTCCAGCACGCCGGCCCCGGCCTGCACGGAGAGCGGATACGGGATCAGGCTGGCCAGGGCGTCGTTCATGTGCAGGGCTGCTCCCGTCCGCCGATGGCTCGCCGGCGGAGCCCGCCCGGACCGCCGATGCCGGCGTCCGCCGGCAGACTAGCAGCGGGCGCTCGGCCGCAGTGGTGCTGGCCTGGTTGTCCCGGTCGTCCGGGCCGCGAGCAGCCCTGGCGGCGCGAGGACTGGTGCCCGTTCTGCGCTAAGGTAAGTACGCTCGTCGCGCAGGCGCCGGGCAGGTAGTGCCGGGACGTAGCGCAGTTTGGTAGCGCACTTGACTGGGGGTCAAGGGGTCGCGGGTTCAAATCCCGCCGTCCCGACTGGCAGCTTATCTTTTTCGAACGCTTATTCCCCACCCGGGGAGCCAAACAGGGAGCCAAACGAGTTACGATGCTGCCATGGCAGAGGCAGCAAGGCGCCGCGGCCATCACGAGGATTCGAAGCTCTATTTCGACGCCTCCAAGAACCGGTGGGTCGGCGCCACTTCGTTAGGGTTCTCACCGGACGGCGGGCGGCGGATCCGGCAGAAGGTCCGTGGCCGGCCCGAGTTCCGCTTCGTCGGCGGGGGGCCGCCGATCGCGGCATGGACCGGCCAGTTGGCGACCTGCCCAGGGTGGATCTTCACCACGTGAGGTCGGCCCGGGCGGCCTAGTCCCCGGTCGGGCGCGGTCCCGGCGAACTGCGCGACAAGCGTTCGGCAGAACGCCGGGAGATCGTCGGGCTTGCGGCTGGTGATCAGGGACACTGGGGGCCGGCGATGCACCGCTGGACTTCGGCGTCCAGCCAGAGTCCGCCCGCGGCGGTGCCATCACCAGCACGGGCTGATGGACGCCGTCCCGGGAGCTTGCCTACCAGCAGCCCGCGTGGATAGCGAGGATCAAGATGGAGCGTGACCGCCGCGAGCGGAAGGTTCCCGCAGCTGCGGGAGGCGGTCTTCCGCCACGAAGCTCCGTTCTGATCAGCCGCTGACTGCCACCCGTGGAGCTCCGCGGCGCGTCTATCCATTCGGAAGGCAGGCAAATCTCAGAGAGCAGGACAATTGGACCCAGGAAGGCTGGCCCGCATCTAGCTAGCAGGACTGGGCCCCATGCGCGGTCGCTAAGCCCGCCGTTCGTAGCCCGCCCCGCTTGCTCAGAGCGGTCATCGCACCGATTAGACGGAGAGAACAGACCCGTGACAACGCAACCTCCTGCCGCACGCAGGCCGGCTGACCCGCCACGCCCGAGGCGAAAGCACCAGTTAGACCCAGGTTGGGCTGCAGTTATCGCTGCAGCGGTCGGCGTAGCAGGAGTCATCATCGGCCTGCTCGTTCGCGGTTCCAGCAGTCAGGCGAGTCCGCATCCGGGGCCAACCGTCACGACTACCGTCACGGCATCGCCGAGCCCGACCGATCTCCCAGCCAATCTCAGATTCAGCCTGGCTCCGCACTCCAAGGTTCCGTGGTGCCAGATATATAGCGGAACGGGGACCATCCCCGCGGGAGCAGTGCTGGCAATATTCATGACCCCCGCAGACCCAGATGGCAACCCCACTAGTCCACCTGACTGGTCCCTGAATTACAAGGCAACGCAACTCGGGCCAGATCGATGGCAGACAGAGCCACTTGAGGTCGGCCCTAAGGGCGCAACGGGCTTCGGCACCGAGATCGTCGGCGTCTTGGTCAGTCCAGCGACCTTTGCCTACATCAACTCCGTGAGCGTTGAGCCCGTGAAGAACTTCACCGCTCCCTGGGTGACAAGGTCATTACTGCCAGGAACTGAGATCAAGTTGCCGGTTATCACTGATGGCCAGAGCGGCATGAACTGTCACTAGGCCCGGCCACTGCCAGCAGCACTTCCCGAATGTCAATTCGGGACAGATCTCCGGAACTCGTAGTCGCCCCCGCGTCTCGGCATGGAACCTGGTGCCGGGCGCGATGAGGTTATACCTCATCCGTCGGCGATCTCGATGATCGCAGAGACTCACTGATCTGCCTTATGTCCTTGTGCACGTCGTCCGAGGCGAACGGCTGCGTGTGCCCGGTTACCGCTAGCACCCAAACCCCGGCTACTGGAATCACCACTCCCATCCAGACAGGGATCAGGTTGCGCTGAAAAGCGATGCTTAGCAGGGAGACGGCTAGCAGGAGCGCCTGAAACAGGATGTTGAGCATCTGGGCCATGGCGAGATTCTTAACACGGTTGGTGCGGCGTACAGCTTCTACGAGCACTCAGTTGGCCGCGGGATCCCGGTTGTCGCAAGCTGGGCGCGCCAGTCATCATCTGCCCGGTCGATGGCTGCCACCAGTCTCCTTGTTTCGCCTTGGAGATCGTTCGCTGAGAGGACTGCGGCCATGGCGACGACGGGCGCGGCAGCCCCGGTGACGGCCCAGAAAGTCTCGTGGAATGCCACGACCGCAGTGTGGCATCAAACTGCCAAGGTGAACCAGCAGACTCGGAGGCCAGATACAGCCCGGCCGCGTCGTCGTGACCGGGCTTCTGGAGGAGGGTTCCGTCCGGCCGCAGCCCTGTAGCTCAGAGGTTTCGTAGAACAGCCTCATGCTCGGTCAGGCTTTCCGGGCAGCGCGCTCCGGCCGAGGACACTGTCTGCGGCCGTCCGCGGAAACTGCCGAGCCCTATAGCTCGCACAAACCGTCACTACGCCGCCAGCACTTAGCCAGGCTGTTATGCCTGGTCAATGCTCGTCTCTAGTGCTTCGACTCGTCTTTGTTCCGCCTCTTAG
>CAVVBL010000021.1:0-824771 GCA_963746485.1 uncultured Actinomycetota bacterium
GCCAGCCCACCAATCCGCCGGCTGGGCTGCCGGCCAAGGCTCAGCGACCACCTGACCGCAGTCCGGCAGGATCAGGGCGGGAACGGGGCCGAGGCCTACCCGGCTCCGAACGGGACGCTGCCGTCACCAGGCGGTATCGGCAGGAGTTCTAGGCAAGCCGGTTGACTTGATTGATCAACCATCTAGCCTTAAGGTGTGAAGAGGCGAGAGCTACTCAATCGGATGGCGAAAATCGCCGTCAGCTATGGCGTTGACTTCGATAAGGACAACCCCGTACACGGCGGCAACCACGACAAGTTCTCAGTCGGAGGCCTCAACGTGGAAGTACCCCGCCACAACGAGGTCGCTGAGTACACCGCCCGCGGAATCCTACGAACGTTCGACCAGATCTGCGCGCGAGCTACGAGGGAGGAGAGCTGATGCCTTCTAGGCGATTCACGGCCACGGCGCGCCGCAGTCAGGGCTGGTGGGCCATTGAGGTCACGGGCGATGATCTGCCGCATCCCGCATACACCCAGGCCCGGCGGCTTGACCAGGCTGGGGCAATGGTGCGTGATCTGCTGGCCCTGCATTTCGATATCGATGTGGATCACACCGGCGACATCGAGATTGTGCCGGTCCTGGACGCGCCACTGGGCGACGAGGTCAGCCAGACCAGGCAGACGCGGGAGATGGCTGAAAGGCTACGAGTAGACGCTATCTACCTGACCCGGCAGACGGCCATACACCTTAGCGCCGTTGGTATGCCTCAGCGCGACATCAGCAAGCTGCTGGGGATCTCGCATCAGGCAGTGAGCCAGCTCCTGGCCAGTTAGCGCTGGCTGCGCGGGACTGGCGCACTGGCTACACGGATCGATCTCTTCCACGCCTACAAGCCTCCTGAGCGTCCGTACCGCCGACCGACGCTGACACGGCCGTGCGGTGAGCCAAGGGCTGCGGGGCGGTGAGGGTTTCAAGCTGTCTCGGCGCGGTCCTTGATGCCGGCGAGCGTGGCGGTCATGTTGGCCTGGTGCTCGGCCAGGCGGCGGCGCAGGATGCGGTGCTCCTTGTCGGGCATCTGCTCGATGAGCTCGCTGATGCCGCTCTCGCCCGGGCCCATCTGCATCCACTGGCGGATCCGGGTCCCGGATCCTTCAGGGACCAGCGTGAAGCGCCAGTGCGCCGCCGGAACGTCGGGATCGCCGACGGCCCAGCCGAAGACCCGCTCGGGCTCGAACTCGCAGATCGTGGAGACCGTCTCCCAGGTGCCGCGCGCGTCGTGGTGATTGCGGCCGCGGAAGCGCGCTCCGAGCGCCGGGCCGGTCGCGCCGTCGAGCCACTGGCCGCCCTGGAACTCCGTGCTGAACTGGGCCGGGGTCTGAATGTCACAGACGAGAGGCCAGACGACCGCCGGGGCTGCGTCGATGACCAGCTCCGCCTCAGTCGTCGGGCAGTCGGCGTAGCGCAGCTCGGCAGGTTCCACGATCGCATGCTACGCCGCGCCTGCTGCCTCCAGTAGCGGGACAATAGCGGCAGGATCGGCGCCGGCGGCGCCGGTCAGTTCCCACTCGGACGGAGTACCGGAGATGCAGATCGGCGTTGCAGGCCGCGTTTCCTCGCGGGAAGACGCGGACTTCATTCGCGAGGCTGAGCGCGTCGGCGTCAGCTCCGTCTGGGCCCCCGAGGCGTGGGGCCAGGACGCCTTCACACCGCTCGCCTATCTGGCGGCGCGAACCGAGCGGATCGCACTCGGAACCGCGATCGCGCAGCTCGGCGCCCGCAGCCCGGCCATGCTGGCGATGTCGGCCATGTCGATGCAGCAGCTCTCCGGGGGCCGGTTCCGGCTCGGGATCGGGACGAGCGGGCCGCAGGTCATGGAGGGATGGCACGGCGTGAGGTTCGACGCGCCGCTGGCGGTGACACGCGAGACCATCGAGATCGTCCGGATGGTCACGGCCGGCGAGCGCCTCAGCCATCAGGGCACCGCCTATCAGCTGCCGCTGCCCGGCGGGCTGGGCCGGGCGATCCGCTCGATGCTGCCACCCACCGAGGTGCCCATCTACGTGGCATCGCTCGGCCCGCGAAACCTCGAGCTGACCGGCGAGCTGGCTGACGGCTGGATCGGCAACATATTCATGCCTGAGCACGCGGCCGTCTTCCTGGACCGGCTCCGGGCTGGCGCGGCGAGGGCCGGCCGCACGCTGGCCGACCTCGACCTGGTCATTCCCGTCAGTGTCGAGATCACCGATGACGTCGACGAGGCCGTGCAGCGGCATGCGCGCGGCTATGCATTCACGATCGGCGCCATGGGCTCACGCGACCAGAACTTCTATAACGCCGCCTTCACCCGGCAGGGTTACGGCGAGGACATCCGGGCGGTGCAGGACCTCTGGCTGGCCGGGCGGCGCGACGAGGCGGCGGCCCGGGTGCCGCCCGAGCTCGGCGCCAGGACCAATCTGATCGGGACCCCCGCCATGATCACCGAGCGGCTCCGCCTCTACCGCGACGCGGGAATCACCACCCTGCAGGCGAAGCTGAGCGGCGACCGCGGGCAGCAACTCGACATTCTGGCCCAGCTGGTCGAGATGGCGAGCTGCCTTTAGCTAGCCCACCCAAGAATACGCTGGAGTTCCTGAACGGCGAGGCGCCACACATCACGCTTCAATCCTTCAGCTATGCAGCTTTGCGCTCGGGCGAGGTGATATGAGAAGCGTGAGAATTTTGAACGGTGAGACCTGACTTTTATCAAGGTTGCGGGGGCGCTGACGCCGTAGCTGTCTGACCTGCTTGTTTGTTCGGGCCGGGCGCGGAATTTGCTTCCCAATGCGTTTGTCAAGTCGCCAGAGCCGGCTGCGGCGATCGCGTCAGGCTGCTGCATGGACTGGTTCGGGAACGTGTGGCTGGGCGGTCCGTGGCTGGTAGGGGCGTCTTCGCTGAGCAGTGCCCACAGGACATTGACGCGGCGGCGGGCTAAGGCGAGCACGGCCTGGGTGTGTTTCTTGCCTTCAGCTCGTTTCCTGTCGTAGTACTGCTTCGATTCGGGGCAGGTGCGGATGCTGATCATGGCGGAGTAGTAGAAGACCCGGTTCAGGCCCCGGTGGTAGCGGCGCGGGCGTTGCAGGTTGCCGTGGATCCGGCCGGAGTCCCGCGGCGCTGGCGCCAGCCCGGCGAACGCGGCCAGCCGGTCCGCGGTGGCGAACCAGGTCATGTCGCCGCCGGTGGCGGCGAGGAACTCCGCGCCGAGCACCGGGCCGATGCCGGGCATGCTGGTGATCACCTGTGCGTGGCGGTGGCAGCGAAACCGGTCCTCGATGAGCCTGTCTGTGTCGCGGATCCGCTCGCCGAGCGTGATCACCTCCCGGGCCAGGTCCGCGATCAGGGATGCGGTGAGGGTCTCGCCGGGCAGCACGGTGTGCTGGCGGGCGCCGGCACCGCAGGCCTTCCGGGCCAGGTTCGCGGCGCCGTGGACGTGCCGGGCGCGCAGCCATGCTTCCAGCCGTGCCGAGCCGATACGGCGGATCGCGGCGGGGGCCTGGTAGCCGGTCAGCAGGACCAGCGGCCCTGTGCAGGTCAGGTCGAGCTCGCGTTCCAGCGCAGGGAAGATGGCGGTGAGCAGACCGCGCACCCGGTTGATCGCCCGGGTCCGGTCACAGGACAGGTCCTTGCGCCGCTCGGTGAGGATCTTCAGCTCGGCGGTGATCTCATCACCGGGCCGCAGCGGCTGCAGGTCGCGGCGCATACGGGCCTGGTCGGCGATGATCGCCGCGTCCCGCGCGTCGGTCTTGCCCTCGCCCCGGTACCCTTCCGCGGCACGGGCGAGCGTGTGGCCCGGCAGGTACAGCAGCCGCTGATCTGCTGCGGCGAGCAGCCCGATCAGCAGCGCCGCGCCCCCGCCGGCCATGTCCGCCGCCCACGTCACTTCCTCGCCCAGCGCCGTGACGCCGGCGATCAGCGCCTCCAGTTCCGGCTCATCGTTAGCGACCCGCCGCGACAGCAGCCGCCGCCCCTGGCTGTCGATCACCACGCAGTGGTGATGCGCCTTCCCGGTGTCCACCCCTGCCCAGACTTTGATCATCCGTCCCCCCGGATATCATCGGATGCCCGCCTTCCCGCAGACGACCGCGCTGGCGTTGCCCTACACAGCGATCGAACCGCACATCCCAATCAGCGGCCGCGTCGTCCTCGGGGAACCGGGCGGCCAAGCAAATTCAGCCACGTGAACGGCAGCGCACTAACCTCGGCCTTTCGCGTGGTTAATGGCTGAGGTGCGTCGTTCAAGCAAAAAGTGCCTTTGAGCTGGGAGGATAGGGCTTGTCGAAGGTCCAGTCCGTACTCAGCCGAAGGCACTTTTCACATGCAGAATACAGGCCGCCGCCCGAAGATCGTGGTGTCTGGTGACGGTTCGGGGATCGTGTCCCACGCGGGCGCGCTGCTGCTGACCGAGACCGCCCGGATCACCGGGCTGCAGACCGGACTGTCGGCCGGGCTGGGCCGGTGGCGGCCGGCCCGCGCGTTCCACGACCCGGGGAAGATCGTCACCGACCTCGCGGTCGCGGTCGCATTAGGCGGCGACTGCCTGGCCGATGCTGGCGTGCTGCGCGCCGAGCCGGCCCTGTTCGGGCCGGTGGCTTCTGACCCGGTGATCTCCCGGCTGGTGACCCGGCTGGCCGCGGACGCTCCGGCCGCGCTGAAGGCGATCGGGGCCGCGCGGGCCGCCGCGCGGGAACGGGCCTGGCTACTGGCCGGCACCGCGGCGCCGGGCACCGGCGGCGGCCTGGTCCCGGTCGACATCGACGCGACCATCGTGACCGCGCACTCGGACAAGCAGCAGGCCGCGCCGACGTGGAAGAAGACCTTTGGCTTCCACCCGCTGACCGTGTTCGCCGATCACGGCAGCGAAGGATCCGGGGAGCCCCTGGCTATCGTGCTGCGCCCGGGCAATGCCGGGTCGGTGCGACACGAGGTCGCACAAGTTGAGTGGATTCACCGAGAGGAGGTCGGCAGGTGCCGAAGGTGTGATCCCGGGCCAGTGTCCGTGGCCTGTCCCCGCTCCGACGTGCGTCGCTGGTAACGGTGGGGTGCGAAGCTCGGAGAAGACGCCCAAGGGCCCTCGATCCGTCCGGGGGCCACAGGCAAGGGGAAGACCGGACGGGTGAACGCGAGTGAACCCTTGAGGATGCCTCGTCACGTTTGGGCCCCGCCAGGCGGAACGTTCCAGCGGGGTGCAGGGACTAGCCGCAGGGAAGCGGCAGGTGCCGGCCGGACAGCGAACCGCCGGCCGGGAGGACACCACCGTCCCCGGGGTATAGAGGGCGCCCACCCCGGTCGCTGCTCAATTGTGCGGAACGTGGAAACCCCGACGGGATCCGGCTCGGCAGGGCCGGTGGGCCGACCGTGAGGAAGGCCGATCTCCCGGCGGGAACAGGATGGCCAAGAAGCGAATGCCGGTGGCCGAAAGGCAGCAGGAACACCGGGACGCGTGGACGGCCCCTTCGCCGTCCGTCCCGGATAACTGGCCGGATACGGGCTGCTGCCCGGACCCGAAAGGGTGCTGACGTGGCCAGGTGAGCCTGTGAGGACTCGAAGCTGATGGACACCGGAACCGAAGGGCAAGTTGGACGCCATGGCGAACGGACCGGAGGACGAAGCCAGCGGCTGGCTGCTGATCGACTGGCAGCGGGCCGAAGACGACGTACGGCGTCTGCGGCAGCGCATCTTCACGGCGACGCAGGCAGGAGACCTGGCCAAGGTCAGGAATCTGCAGAAGCTCATGCTCCGGTCACGCGCGAACGCTCAGGTGAGCGTGCGGCGGGTGGCGGAGATCAACGCGGGCCGCGAGACGGCCGGGATCGACGGCAAGACCGCGCTGCTTGCCTCCCAGAAGGCTGAGCTGGCCGACTGGGTGCAGCACCGCTCCGAGCCGTGGAAACCTAAGCCTGTCAAGCGGGTGTTCATACCGAAGGCCAGCGGACGTCAGCGCCCGCTCGGCATCCCGGTCATCGCGGACAGGGCCTTGCAAGCTCACGTCCTCGGTGCCCTGGAGCCGGAGTGGGAGGCGCGGTTTGAACCGAAGTCCTATGGCTTCCGGCCGGGCCGCGGTTGTCATGATGCAGTCGAGGCGATCTTCTGCACGGTGGTCGGGCGAAACCCGCACCGCCGGTGGATACTAGACGCCGATCTGGCGGCAGCATTCGACCGCATCGATCACGACTACCTGATGACATCGCTCGGAACGTTCCCGGCACGGGGCCGGATCGGGCAGTGGCTGAGTGCGGGCGTGATCGAACATGGCGGGTTCACGCCAACCGAGGAGGGGACTCCTCAGGGCGGCGTGATCAGCCCGTTGATGATGAACGTGGCCCTGCATGGGCTGGAGACCGCCGCCGGGGTCCGGTACTTCCCCGACGGCCGCAAGGACGCCGGGAAATCGGTCCCCGGCAGCCCTGTTGTGGTGAGGTACGCCGATGACCTGGTCGCCTTGTGCGTCAGCGCCGAGCAGGCGCAGCTGGTCAAGGACAGTCTCGCGCGGTGGCTCGCACCAAGGGGCCTGGCCTTCAACGAGGACAAGACACGTATCGTCCGCCTCGAAGACGGCTTCGACTTCCTCGGGTTCAGCATCCGCCGCTACCGCAACGGAAAATTGCTGATCAAGCCCAGCAAGGCAGCCGTGCAGCGCATCCGCAGCAGGCTAGCCGCCGAGGTCAGCGCCCTGCACGGGGCCAACGCCGAAGCGGTGATCAACAAGCTCAACCCCGTGATCCGGGGATGGGCGGCCTATTACCGCACCGTGGTTTCCAAGGAGATCTTCTCCGATCTGGACCACTACGTGTGGCGGCTCACCTACCGGTGGGCGCTGCGTGCGCACCCGAACAAGTCGAAGCGCTGGGCTGTCGCCCGGTACTTCGGCGCGTTTCACCCCGCCAGGCGGGACCGCTGGGTGTTCGGTGACCGCGATAGCGGCCGCTACCTGGTCAAGTTCTCCTGGACACCGATCGTCCGGCACCGCCTGGTCGCAGGCGGCGCGTCGCTCGACGACCCCGCCCTGGCCAGTTACTGGGCCACACGGCGGCGGCGCGTCAGACCGCCACTTGGCCCGTTCTTCCTGCGGCTGCTCCAGTCGCAGAAGGGACGCTGCCCAGGCTGCGATGGCCTGCTGCTGCACGCAGACCGGGAACCGCAAAGCCCCGATGAGTGGGAACTATGGCTCAAAGGGCTGCGCAAGGCGATCCGCCGCAACGCGGTTGCCACTCCCGGCACGCCACCGGACGAGGACGCACGCTGCCTGATGCACACCAGTTGCGCGAGACGCCGAATCTCAACTCGCGCAGCCAGCCCGGCGCTTTTGCCGCCTGAGCCTTCAGGGCTTGCTTGAGCCGTGTGCCTGGAAATCGGGCAAGCACGGTTCTGAGGGGGCCGGGGCGCGGCAACGCGCTCCGGCTACCCGACAACACCGCGGCCGATCACATCGCCGCGACGAGACTCGCGCTGGCCCAGTTGCCGAAAGCGACGCGGCGGCGCGTGCTGATCCGCGCGGACTCCGGCGGCGGCACCCACGACTTCCTGAACTGGCTCGCCAAGCCGGGGCGGCGGCTGGCTTACTCGGTCGGGTTCACCATGACTGACGACGTCCAGGACGCCGTCCTGAAGATCCCCGCCCGGACGTGGACCCCGGCCTATGACGGTGACGGGCAGGTCCGCGACGGCGCCCGGGTCGCCGAGCTCACCGGCCTGCTCGACCTGTCGTCCTGGCCGAAAGGCATGCGGGTCATCGTCCGCAGGGAACGTCCCCGCCCCGGCGCGCAGCTGCGGTTCACCGACATCGGCGGGCACCGGTTCACCTGCTTCGCCACCTCGGCCCGCAGCGGGCAGCTCGCCGACCTCGAGTTGCGGCACCGCCGCCGCGCCCGGTGCGAGGACCGGATCCGCAACGCCAAGGACACCGGGCTGCGGAACCTGCCGCTGCACGGCTACGACCAGAACCAGATCTGGTGCCAGATCGTCGCGCTGGCCTGTGAGCTGCTGGCCTGGACCCAGATGCTCGCCCTCCCCGGCCCGGCCCGCCGGTGGGAACCCAAGCGGCTGCGCCTGCGTATCTTCAGCTGCGCCGGGCGGATCGTCCGCGGCAGCCGCCGCCTCCGGCTGCGCCTCGCGGCACGGTGGCCCTGGACCCCCGACATCACCGCCGCCATCGGCCGGCTGCACGCCCTGGCACCCGGCTGACCAGCCCGCATCATCCCCGCGACCAGGAAGGAGAAGACCAAGGGCCAGTGGAACCCCGCCCACCCGGCGCGACAGCCGGGCCGCCAGCCACGACCAGCCGCTGAAAACAGCGGGCCAGCCGACAGCTCAGGCCAGCAATTCAAGATCAAGAAAGATCGAGGCTAACGCTGACTGGCGCGGCCAGGTGACCGGCGGATCAGATAACCCCGATGTTGATGATGTAAACCGTTGCCGTCTCGGCATCGCGTGAAGCCCGTAGATGCCCGTGGCACCCCCGGCGACCGCGCCCGCCGGATACGGCTCATCGGCTAACAGGGCCAGAGCGCGACGCGTCCGGCCAAACAGCTCCTTGTCCTCGCCGCGCATGCGGGCCAGGTTGCGAAGCGCCGTCCTCCCGGAAGACGACCGTCAGGCTCACGACGAGGTCGCTGCATCGATCCGGTCGAGTGCGGCATCCAGTTCATCGATGCTGATCCCGGCTCGCCCGTCGGACTTATCCGCCAGGTGCGCCGCCAGCGCCGCGCGATCCTCAAGGTCAGCGAGATCATCGATGTCGATCAGCGCGGCAACGGGCTTGCCGTCCTCGCTGATGGTGATCGGACGGTGGCTGTGCCGCGCCTCGGGGACGAGCTCGCCCAGGTGCGTCTGGGCCGCGCTCAGCGGATAGGCCATGGCACTGACGGTAACACCGTGCAGTAGCCATTGCGGGACAGAAACACGCACGAGCGGACCAGCGCGACCGCTGGCCGGACGCGTTCCCCCGATTACCAGGCAACGCGGAATGCGCAGGCGCTGCAATGCTGCCCGTGAGGATAATCTGCGGGGCACCCCGGCGGCCGCGGTGATCCTCCGGCTGGAGTTCACAGCCCGATTCTTGCTCCCGAATTTCGTCGATTTTCGGGAGCCAACCGCGGAGCCAACAGTGACAGACAGCGAACCACGTCGAGCAACGTCGGCCCGCCCTTCGTCCTGCTCAGAGGCTCATCGGGCCACGGTCACCGACGCCCCGCAACGGTAAAATCGTGACTGGGGGTCAAAGGGGTCGCGGGTTCAAATCCCGCCGTCCGACTGGGTTTCCGCAGGTCAGGGTCATCTTTCGGGTGTGAGAGGTGGCCCTTTTCCATGTCCTGAGGCCGATGTCTCTCACCATTTCTCACAGTTTGCATCGCCGGGCACATCATCGCCCTGGAGTTCACCTGGGGCGACGAGAACGGCTGGCACCCAGTTGTCAGTAGATAGAAAAGGCTGTCATTCCGGGACCTCCGGTCAGGACCGGCCGAGCGCCACATTGGCCAGGCGTTGGCGGCGGGCCATGTTGTCGCGCGCGGTGAACTGGGGCATCACATAGCGCGCGAACAGCTCCAGCGAGCGGTTCCACTTGTCGGTGGTGACCCAGTCGCGCGCATTGATCAGCAAGGTGCCGAACCCGCCGGTCTGCTCCTCCAGCTCCCGGATCTGGCGAACGCAGTCTTCCGGGCTGCCGATGATCCAGGGAATCTCCTCCGCCATCCACTCAAAGGTCAGGTCGGCGTCGGGCATGTCCTCGCTCTTCTTCATGAGCCCGCCCAGGCCGAGGCCGATGAGATATTCGTAAGAGCGGTGGACGCCAGCCCGGATCTCGCTCATCGCACGGTCGCGGCTGTCGGAGACGTAGACCTCGCGGCTGATCCGCCAGTCCTGCCGGGCCACGGCCGGGTCGAGCCCGGCCCCCGCGGCCGCTTCCGTGAGCGCCTTGGCGTGGCCGGCCAGGTCAGGGGCGTGCGGGTAGCCTAGATTGTCGATCGGGGTGAAGTACACGCTGAGCGCTTTCCAGCCCTTGGCGCCGCACCGGGCATAGTTGTGTGTGCCGGTCAGCCCGGCGATCGCGAACGGCGGGACGTCCTGATAGGGCCCGACCTGAAGCTGGCGGTTCTCGTATTTCCAGTAGACGCCTTCGTAGCTGACTGGCTCCTCCGACGTGAGGAGCTGCCAGATGATCTCCAGCGCCTCGTTGGTCCGCGGGCTGGCCTCAGACCGGTCCAGCTGGAACAGGGCCTGGTCCGTCGGCAGTCCGCCGCCGCCGAAGCCGTACTCGAGGCGGCCGTGGGTGAGGTGGTCCAGGAAGGCGAGACGCTCCGCCACGAGGAAGGGATCCTGGTAGGGCAGGTTGATGACGCCCGTGCCCAACCGGATCCGGCTGGTGACTGCGGAGGCCTTCGCGATCATGAACTCGGGCACCGGCACGTTCTCGTAGCCGCCGGTGTGGTGCTCGCCGATCCAGTACTCGTGGAAGCCGAGCTTCTCGGCCAGGACGACGTTGTCGATGTCCCGGTCGTAGGACAGCGTCCAGTTCTCGATGGGCGGATGTTCCGGCATGCTGAAAAAGCCGAAATGCATAGGTCGGGCCTCCTGAACGCGACGGGACATCACGCGCCGCCGTAACCAGGCAATCGATCGACGACGATTGACGACAGACTGATACACTTCCGCGCGGATCGTCAACACCTGCTCGGCACCTAAGACGCGGACGGTCAGATCTCGCCGGTGGGCGAGACGGAATCCCCTAGCGGCGGGCCGTACGGCTTGCCCACACGTGCGGCAAAGCCCGCAGCCACGAACGAAGACCCTGCGCAATGCGCAGACAGGTGCGCTAGCCCTGCCCACATGGCGTCGCATGGAACGAGGTTTTACGACCTCCGCCACTTCTACGTCTCAGCTGATCGCGGCGAACCTCAATCCGAAGGTCATTCAGGCGCGGCCCGGACACGCCACGGTCGGCGAGACGATGAACACCTACGGACACCTTTCAGGACGCCGATGACCTCGGGATCCGGGCCATTGACGATGCGCAGGCGGCGGGCGAGTCAGCATGTAGGCCGGGTTCTGTGACCCGCATCAGCGGGCCGGCGGCCATCCATCCGGGACTGCCGTTGCGGCAGCTTCGCGCGGTCGGCTCGCGAGCATCGGGCGGGCCGCCCTCAAGCGCGCTCGCGCAGGTGCCGGGGGACGGCGCCCTGGGATGGTTCGACGCTGATGAAGCAGCGCGGGTCCCCCTTTCCCTTGGTACAAACCCGCCGTCTCCCTTGGTACAAACCCGCCGTCCCGGCTGGTACGAGGCTCGCGTCGCCCTAGGCGTCGTCGTCGAGGACCTCCGCGAATGCGATCGCGACGCCGCCGGTGGCGTGCTCGAGAGTAGCGCCGACAAGGGCGCCGGCCTCCGCGGCGGCGTCGCTGGCCGCCGAGTAGTCGGCAAAGTACAGGTCCAGCATCCGGTACGCCGGGGTCGGGCTGCCGTCTTCCTTTGGCCAGACCTTCGATGCCTGCAGCCGAATCAGGCCGGGGAGTTTCCGCGCCAGCGCAAGCTGCTCCGGGTAAGCCGCCTCAAAGGCGGCCGGGTCGGCTGGGCTGGAATAGATAAAGCTGATCTTGGTCGGCATGTCGTGCCCAGCTTCACCAGCTCTCGGTGTCATGGGTCCTGTTTCCTTTCTGACCGAGTTACGTCCGTGCGGTGCAATAAAATTGACGCAGGCGAGCGGACCTCACTGAGCTACCAAGCTGGTCCCGAGCGCGCCCGGTTGGCCGATCCGCTCATTGCTCGTCGAACGTAATCCGAGGAATTCGCAGAGACAATGACCGCTCCGCCGGAACAGATTGCCGATCGTCCAGCGACGCCAGCCGATTTGCTCCGGCCGCCGCGAGAGTTTGCCGATCCTCCAGCGCCCGAGGACACCGCGCTCGGCCTCGACGTAGCTGGCCAGCCGCACGACTTGCTCTCGGAGTTGCTCCGGAGCGTCCGGCTGAGCGGAGAACGGATCGTTGCGTACGCCCCGGCGCGGACTTTCTCGATCAGCTTCGCCGATATCGGCACCCTGCACATCGTTGAAGAGGGCGAACTCACGCTTCGGATCGACGGCGACCCGCACGTCGAGAGCGTGAGCCGCGACGATGTCATCCTGCTCCCGCGCGGTGACCCGCACCGCATCAGCGACGCCTGCGGGCCGGCGCGCTGGCTCTGCGGAACATTCACGATCGGCGACCCGCAGGCGAGCCACCTGCTCGCGAGCCTCCCGGCCGTGATCATCCTGCGCAGCGCCCGCGGTCAGGCGCTCGAGGGGCTCGAGGTGGCCCGCAGGATGCTGCTAGTCGAGATGCAATCGCCCTCTCAGGGATCGGCGGTAATGGTCGCCCGCATCCTGGATCTGCTCTTCATCCAGATTCTGCGCGCCTGGGCCGCCGGCCCGGACGCCGAACCGAACTGGCTGGCCGGTGCGCTTGACCCGCAGATCGGCCTGGCCCTGAGCGCCATCCATCGCGACCCCGGCCGCAACTGGACAGTCCAGGAGCTGGCCCAAGCGTGCAGCCTTTCCCGGTCCGCGTTCGCAGCGCGGTTCGCCACCCGCGTCGGGAAGCCACCCGCCACCTATCTCGCGCATGTTCGCCTGGACGCCGCCACCGACCTGCTCCGCGGCACCTCCCAGCCGGTCTCGCTCATCGCGGGAAACGTCGGCTACACGTCGGAGGCGGCATTCAGCCGCGCGTTCAGGCACCGCTACGGCACGCCGCCAGCTCGCTGGCGGCAGGACACGCGCTCCCGCGGTTAGTGTCTTGCAGGTGAAGGTAACTGCTGAGGCGGCGCGTCGCTTTCTCGTAGCCCGGCACTTCCTCGCGCCCGCGCGGTCTCTCACCGGTGGCGCCGAGGCCGTCATGCAGGTCTTCCGCAGGTTCGGGTCGATCCAGTTCGACCCGATCGCGGTTGCCGGCCGGAACCACGACCTCGTGCTGCACGCGCGCGTCGCCGCCTACGAGCCTGCCTGGTGCGACGCGCTGTACGAACGCCGGGAGATATTCGAGGCGACCAACAAGGCGCTCTCGTTCGTCCCGATGAGCGAGTTCCCCTGGTTCAGCAACGTTATGGGCCGCAAGGGGCCCCACTTCCACGGTGCGGCCCTCGCCGAGAACGCCGCCGTAGCCGAGCGCGTGCTCGAGCGGATCCGCGCCGACGGACCACTGTCCTCGCTCGACTTCGAGCGGGCGACTGGTCCGACGAAGGACTGGTTCGGAATGCCGGAGAACGCCGTGCGCGCCGTGCTCGAGGCATACACCGTCACGGGCGTGATCGGCCTCGCGCGGCGCGACGGCAGGCTCCGGTACTACGACCTCATCGAACGGCTGCTCCCGGCGCAGGTGCTCGAGCAGGCGGTGCCGGAGCGAGACCAGCTCCGGCACAAGCTGCTGTCCCGCTACCGCGCCCACGGCCTGCTCGGCGCGGGCGGCGCCGGGGGCACGTTCGCGCGCATCGCAGCGCCGCCGCAGCGAAACGAACTGCGGAAAGAGCTGCTTGAGCTTGGCGTGCTCGTGCCTGTCGACATCGAGGGCGTGCGCGGCAAGCGCCTCGTCCTCGACGAGGAGGTCGCGCTGCTGCAGGATCCGCCTGAGCCGACTCCCTCCGTCGCGTTCATCGCCCCGTTCGACTCGCTGCTGTGGGATACGGCCCTCCTCTCGAGCCTGTTCGCCTACGACTATGTCTGGGAGGGCTTCTTCCCGCCGGCTAAGCGCCGGTGGGGCTACTACGTGCTGCCAGTCGTCTTCGGCGACCGTTTCGCCGGCCGCATCGAACCGCGGATCGACCGGGACCGGGCCTGCGTGGAGGTGCTCAACATCTGGTGGGAGGACGGCTTCACGCCGCGGCGCGCCGACGGGTTCGTCGCGGCTATGCGCGACGCGCTCCGCGCCTACCTGCGCTTCACCGGCGCCGACCGCATCGAGTGGGCACCCCACCTCACAACGGAGAAGCGGCTCTTCCTCACCCGCCCGTGATGAGACCGTCAGGAGATGACGGCGTCGACGGTCTTCCTGAGGGCGCTCGGCTGCGACGGCTTCCTGGGCGCCTTCTTGCGCGCCTCCTCCAGCCTGGCCCCGAGTTCCTGAAGCTGCTTACCGCTGAGCCCGGCCCGCACCTTCGGGAACCACTCCTGCTCCTCCTCTTCGATGTGATGACCGACGTTCTCGATGAGCACCGTCGTCTTGGCAGTGAAGCGCTCTTCGTCAGCCGTCATGGCGGACAGTTCCAGGCACAGGACGTCGGCGACATGATGCTCTTCGTACGACTCGAGCACATCATCCTTCAAGCCCGGGAGAAGAGCCAGGACCTGGGGATACATGACCTCGTTCTCGATATAGGTGTGCTCAGTCAGCATCTCGATAATCTGGCCGACGATCTTGGTCTTCTTCTTCACGGCCTTCTCGCCCGAGGCCTCGAACTCCCGGAACAAACGGCGGATCTGCTTGTGATCGGCCTTGAGCAGCACGATGGCGTCAGTCGACATGAGCCCGCTTTCAGATTGACCGGAGCCGAGCGCCCCGGCCGTCCGGGTTCCCTACCCAGTCCCTCGCGAGCAAACAAAACCCGGTAGATCGGCCCTCTCGGACCGGCGCGTCCGCGCCACGCACCGCACGGGCGACAGCAGGCCGGTTATGGCTTCCGCGGCCCGGTGCCAGTACGACGGATGCGCTCGCGGGCCTCATCCTCGGACAGTGAGGTGATGGGTTGCCCGACAGCGTGCTGATATTTGGCGTCGTAAGCCCTGGTCCAGACGCCAGCCGCCCACGACCGTTCGAGTTCGTCGGCGCTGAACTCCTGGCCTCGCGCACGGCAATACGCGACGACGAACCGCTCCGTGTCCTCGACGGTGGCTAGCTCGTCCGCGCTGATGGTCGAGTAAAGCGCGGCGGCGAAGCCGACGAGGACGGCTTCGCTGTCGGCGGTCATGCTGTCCCAGTCGTGCAGCACCAGTAGCGCCTCTCCGCTCCAGCGCAGGTTCCCGGCCAGCCAGTCGCAGTGACCGATGACGGCTTCTGACGCGCTGCCTCGCAGCCGGTCACGGGCCCGACGCCCGGCATCGTCTATCCACTCCGGGCCGGCCACCTCGTTGAGGTTGACGTCAGGGTCTTCGGGGCACGGCCACAGTCCGTCCTCGGCGTGGTTCCAGGCTGCCCACGGCGGTGCCGGGTCGAGCGTTGACACCTCGGCCGGCCGGGGGGCTAGCCTGATCAGCCGCGCGAACGCTTCAGCGAAAGCCCGGGCCGCGTGGCCCGAACTCGGGAGCATGGCGCCGCCCGGGACGTAGGACTCCGCGGTTGCCACATCGTCGCCGAAACGAGCTGCGCCGGTGAGCGGCTCGGGGCACGGATAACCGGCCTGGAACACACGGCGCTGGACTTCGACGCATGCCGCTATCCGCGGCGAATCCGGACGCACCTTGACTACGACCTCACGGTCGTCGGCCAGCCGGAGCCCGATGACTGCGGACAGGTACCCGGACCTGAAGATCTCATCCGCTGGCCGGCTGCCCAGATGCTCCGTGCACCACCGGGCAAGGCGGGCAGGATCGACGGCATGCGCGCGAGGAGACACCTGAGCATCCTCACATGCGCTGGCGGTGTCACGGAGCCGGCAGACTTTGATGTCTCGCTGACGGCATCCTGGGTCTGACGGGATGTCGTACCAAGAGTGGGGAACAGCAGCACATGCGGTATATCAAGGTGCAGCATCGCGGCCGTGCTTTGCGGATCACCTTCGACCGGCCGGAGAAGCTCAACATCCTGCATCCGGAGGACCTGAGCGAGCTGCGGGACGTCGTCGCCGGCGTTCCCTCAGGCGTGCGGGCGATTGTCTTCTCCGGCTCAGGTCAGGCGGCCTTCAGCGCCGGAATGAACATCGGGGCCTTTGCCGGCCTGACGCCGGACCGAGCGGAGGCGCTGATCACCGATCTCGCGCAGGTCATGCGCGCCATCAGGCACTCGCCAGTCGTCACTGTTGCCGCGGTCAGCGGGTACTGCCTCGGGGCCGGGTTCGAACTGGCCCTCGCGTGCGATCTGCGCGTGGTCGCCGGGTCAGCGTCATTCGGACTGCCCGAGATCAAGGTCGGCGTGCCGTCGGTCATCGACGCCGCTTTGCTGCCGGCCTTCGTCGGACTCAGCAAGGCGCGGGAAATGGTCCTCACCGGCGACATCTACGCGCTTGATCAACTACCGCCCGACAGCATTGCCAACGTCGTAGCCGGGCCCGGCGAACTCGCCGCGGCTGTTGAGGGCGTGCTGGACCGCATCGCGGCACACCCCCGGACTGTGACCGCTGCCCAGCGCCGGCTGTTCGACATCTGGCTCAACAACCCGCTCGATGCCTCAGTGATCGCCAGCATCACCGAGTTTGCCCAGGTCTTCGCAGACCCGGAGACCCACGACCAGATCGCACGCCACAGCCGCAGGATCACCGGATAGGCGAGGTCACGGGCGCCGGGACGTCGAGCCGGTAGCCGAAGAGCGGAAGGAGGCCGGCGTCGCCGAAGGACGAGACCCGCCGGATGCCCGCGCTAGTTACCGTGAGCACGCAGATTCCGTACGGCTGGATACTGCCGTTCCCGTCCCTGGTGTAGACCGCTGCGGCGGGCTGCCCGTTAGCACTGGTAGCCAGCATGCGCCAGTCGCCCGGTGCCCCGAGTACGTGGTTGCGCAGGAAGGGCACGCACGTCTTCCGGCCGGCGAACCAGGTGCGCAGCGGCGTCGCCTCCAGGACCGCGTCGCGCACCAGCAGCCGTTCCAGAGCGGCGGCATCGGCGTTCTCGAACGCCGCGATGTACTGATCCAGCAGAGCGCGGGCCTGAGGCCAGGACGGCTCGGTGATCTGATCGGCTGCCGGGCTCACTTCCTCCAGCCGTGCCCGGGCGCGCTGCAGGGCACTCTTCACCGACGCGGTCGTGCTGCCGAGCATCACCGCTACCTCCGCGGCGGGGAACTCCAGCACCTCTCGCAGCACCAGCACGGCACGCTGGCGGGGCGGCAGGTACTGCAGGCTTGCGATGAGCGCAAGCCGCAGCCCCTCGCGCGCGGCGACAATGACGGCGGGATCGGCCGACTCCGAGGTCACCAGCGCGTCCGGCACCGGCTCCAGCCAGGCGACGCCGGTATCCGCTGCTTCCGGCGGTACCTGCGGGTCCGGCTCGGGATCGTACCGGTCCGATGGCAGCACCCGCCGACCTCGCCGGGCCAGGGCCGTCAGGCATGCATTGGTAGCGATCTGATACAGCCAGGTGCGCACCGACGACCGGCCCTCGAAGCCACCGAAGGAGCGCCAGGCCCGGAGGTAGGTCTCCTGGACCAGGTCCTCGGCGTCCTGCACCGAGCCGAGCATGCGGTAGCAGTGCGCGAACAGCTCACGCCGCAGCGGCTCGGTGTCCCGGACGAATGTCGAGCTATCGGGCACCGGTCACACCGGCCTGCCCAGGTAGGCGGCCAGCTGATCGGCCGGACCGGCACCGGCGGGCGGCTGCGCGACGGGTCCAAACGGAGCCTCGCCGTCCGGTCCCCGGTACGCGTCGGTGATCGCCATCCTGGCCTGATCGAGCAGTTGCGCGGCCAGGTCGGGATCCAGATCCGTCGGGTATCCGATCGCACGGGCCAGGTCCCAGCCGTGAGTGAACTGATCGAGTGCCGCCATTCCCCGCACGACGGTGCCAGGGAACTCGCCGAACGGCAGCCGGACCGTCCGGTCCAGCGCGCCATCAGCCTCGAATGCCGCCTGCGCGATCCGGATGCTCTCCTCGTAGGCCGCGACGAAGTCGCCGGCCGCGTAGTCAGCGTCGGTGTCGCCCGCTTCGCCGCCGAGGACGCCCGCCCACCAGCGCGCCGTCCCGACGAAGTGATTAATGAGCTCGCCAACGCTCCACGACGCGCAGGGCGTCGGGGCTTCCAGGTCAGCGGGCTGCACCTTCATCAGGATAGCCAGCGTGCTCTTCACTGCCATGTCTAGTTCGCTCACGTGAATCACTCCTGATCGTCTCGCCTGCCAAGTGCCTTCAACCAGGAAGACCCGGCCTGCGCCGAAAAGGAATCGCTCCCGTCCCATCTTGGCCGCGCAAAGGTTGCCCGGTTCGTTACCGCCACGCGCAGGAACCGTCGCTAGCGTAAAAGTCCATGACACCAAGCGGCGGCGTCGCGCGAGCGGCGGCAATCGTTGTCCTGCTCAGCACGGCGGCGGGCTGCGCGAGCGGCAGCCCGGCATCGTCCGGCCGGCAGTCGCTCAGCGCGCCGCCGTCGGCGTCCCCCGTAGCCGCGCCCGGCTCAGGCGGCGTCGGGCTGCCAGGGTGCACAACGGCTGCTCAGGCAGGGCGGAACCTGCCGGCCTCAGCCACCGCGATGACAGCTCTGTTCCCTGAGGCGCCGCAGGCATTTCCGGCCGGCCCGTTCGGAGTCGCGGTCGCCGCCACCGGGAGCTGGGGTTTTGCTACCTCCGTGCCAATCGCCGCCAGCGCGCAAGCGGTAAATCCGGGCAGCCCTTCGCCGGACGCCACGCCGGCGTCTCCGGCCGCGAGCCTCGGCCAAATCGGCCTCGATGTGCTGCGGCTGGCGCCCGGCCACGCGCCGGTGCTGGTTCGTACGATCGCAGTGCCGGGACCGACGGCGGGCGCTGCGCTCAGCGACAACGGCCGGCTCCTGCTGGTGGCCGGCGGCGCAGGTGCGGTTGTCGTCAGCGTCCCGGCCGCGGAGCAGGGCGGTGAGCATGCCGTGCTAGGCACGCTCGTCGCACCTGGCAATCCGCTGGCTGCTGGTGCCATCGAGGTCGCGATCACTCCCGACGGCCGGTACGCGTTCGTCAGCCTGGAGGACGCGGACCGGATCGCAGTGTTCAGCCTGGCCCGGGCGATGGCGGCCGGGTTCCGTGCTGGCAGCGGATATATCGGCTCGATCCCCACCGCAGTCGCACCTGTCGGCCTGGCGGTTTCACCGGACGGCCGCTGGCTGTACGCCACCGCGGAGAGCAACAGTGGCCCGATGGGGTCGCTCTCCGTTATCAGCGTCGCCCGTGCCGAATCCGATCCGGCGAGATCAGTGGCGGCCACAGTCCCGGCCGGCTGCACTCCGGTCCGGGTGATCACTTCCGCCGACGGGAGCGTTGTCTGGGTGGCAGCCAGGGGCAGCGACGCGCTGCTGGCCTTCTCGGCCGCCAGCCTGCAGACGGACCCCTCACATGCGCTGCTTGCCGACGTGCCCGTGGGCAAGGCGCCAGTTGGCCTGGCGCTGGCCCGCGCGGGCACGCTGATCGTGGCCGCTGACTCGAACCGGTTCGCGCCCGGCTTCCCGGTGAGCAACCTCGCGGTGGTCAGCGTGGCAGCTGCGCTTGACGGCCGTCCGGCGCTGCTGGGCTACCTGCCGGCCGGCCGGTTCCCGCGCGACGTCGCCGCCTCTGCCAGCGGCAGCGTCCTGCTGGTGGCAAATTACGCCTCGGGCCAGGCGGAGGCCGTCAATGCGGCCGCGCTGCCCTAGTAGCCGACGCCGCACGGCCCGGAGGGCTGCGGCTGGACTGCGAGGTCCTCCGCGTTCGCCGGGCTAGCTTAGGCTGGGCCTCAGACCGCCGATCATCTATTGCGTATCGGCGGCGAGTAGCGTATTGCAGGAAGTGTCTACCGAGGGATCCTGCGCGTGGCCACAGCAGGTGCGCAGGGACCGCGTCGCTCCGGACCTTGGCGGCACGGCCAGTTATGGCCGGATAGGACCAAGTGTGTCCGAGCGATGCATCCGCCACGAAGCATTCCCGCCGACGGGGCGGTACCGAGCTCTTGCGAGCCTGCCGTCGGCCCGCGAGGCGATCGACAGTCAGCCGCGTCCGGCGAGATAGCAACCCTGGCCATGCGCCTGGCTCAGGACCGTGATCGCGTAGCCGTCGGGCTCAGCGACACTGTCGTCCGGCGGCTGTTCACCGTGGGGCTGGAGCTTGAGAGCGCGATGGCCCTGCTGGAGGAGAACCATCCCGCGGCCGGGAGAATCCGGGCCGCCGCCGCCGAGCTGGATACGGCTATCAGGGAAGTCAGGCACGTGGTCTTCGACTGCCACCGATAGGGCCGGCCGCCGGGTGGGCACGGGCTCAGGACCATGCGGCCGGGTCCAGCGTCCCGTCAACTGCGGCCTGGGCGACCTCGGTGAGGCGCTGGTTGCCGCTGCGGGCGTAGGCGCGCAGCCGGGAGAAGGCCTCGGCCACGTCGACCCCCGCTCGTTCTGAAATGACGCCCTTGGCCTGCTCGATGACGATGCGGCTGGTCAGGGCGGCTGCCAACTGCTCGTTCAGGCGCTGAGCAGAGGCGGTGGCCCGGTGCTGGGTGATGCTGAGAGCGGCCAGGTCGGCGAAGGCCCTGGCGACGATGACGTCAGCCTCAGGCATCGGCTCACTGGTGGTACGGAACAGGTTGAGGGCGCCGAGAGTGGCGTCCCGCCAGCGCAGCGGCAGTGCCAGCACCGACCGGAACCCTGCCTGCAGGGCCTCGGCAGAGAACAGGGGCCACCGTCCGGCACCGGCGCGGAGGTCTTCTAGCCCGACGGGCGCGCTGGTCTGGAAGGCGTCCAGGCACGGGCCCTCCTGGGCTTGCAGCTCGAACAGCTCCAGCAGCCGCATCGCCTCGCTCGACGAAGCGACCAGGCCGAGGCTGCCGGACGGGGAAGCCAGCATGACTCCGGCCGCGGAGACATCAAGGAGGCTGACGCACCGGGACGCGACGCCTGTCAGCATGTCCACGACGTCATAATCGGACACCAGAGTGTCGGCGATGTCCACAACCGACTGGAGTAGGTCGGATTCTCGGGTCATCTGCACTCACCTTCCTGAGCTCCGCCGACTGCCTCAGCGAGCGGCAGCGCGGACCTGGCTATGCCCGATCCGTTCACTCTAGCTTCGGTCCGGGCCCATGTGGCTAGCTGAGCCGCAGCGTCCGGGCGATGATGTCCTGAGCGACGTCATTGATCGGGCGGTCGTTGCTAAACGCATACGCGCGGAGCCGGATCAGCGCTTCAGTGACGCTGACGTCCTCCTGCACGGAGACGATGCCGGCCGCGTTGTGCACCGCGAAATGGAAGTCGGCGCTCACCTCCAGTTCCTCGGCGACTGCGCCAAAGGGCGCTCCTGCCTGAGCCTCCAGCACCCAGCGGGCTATTACCTCGGCCAGCACCAGCGCGTCAGCATGCTGGTCAGCGGTGAGCGGGCCAGCCTCGTCCCGGTAAAGATTGAGCGCCCCCAGCCGAGCCCTGCCGACTGCCAGGGGGAAGCCGAAGACCGCCCTGACCCCTGCTTCCAGCACCGGCGGGCTGAACCCCGGCCACCGCCGGCTGACCGGGTCAGCCAGATCGGGCTCAGCCACGACCCTGCCCTGCCGGTGAGCGTCGACGCACGGGCCCTCCCCGAGCGTGTACTGCACGTCCTCGATCAGCTCGCTCCGCTGGTCAGTGGTGCAGAGCGAACCCCGCGGCAGGTCACCAGACATCAGCATGATCCCTGACCCGCTCACGCTCAGCACGGCCGGGCAGGCGCCGCACAGCCGGGCCGACGACCAGTCATCGCCGCCGTCGGACAGCGCGGCCAGAATCCTGCGGAGCCGGTCAGAAGCCACGCAGAGTCACGGTCCCCGGTACGTCGTCTGGTCAGCCGCCATTGCCTCAGCTCTGCACCATCAGGTAGAAACTGCCCGTTCCGAACAGGCAGCGTAAACGCTTCCAGCTTTCATTCTGCGTCATCACCGCAGCGGCCGCAGGATGCAAAGGTCCGGCCCGGAAAGGACCTTGGTCACTCGCTGAGAGCAAGTTGCGGGCTTTGCGCCGGGCGCGCTGCATTCGTTCCCTCCAGCGCCCTATCGCGTCCGGTGGCTAGGGTTGCCGTCGCTCTGCAGTGGACTGTGCTTACTCGGTGACACGGGGGAATTAATGGCAGATCAGCTGAATTCGGGAACGAGGAAATTCCGGCGCGGCGTGCCCGCAAAACTCGGCGCCGTTCTCGCCGCGGCGGCGGCCGGACTGGTCGGGCTGCCGGCGGCTGCGCAGGCGACTAGTGCGTTCCCGGCATCTCATCCCGCCGTTCATCCTGCGGTCTCGACTGGCGCGGCCTTCTCCTGGGGCAACAACGGAACCGGAGAGCTCGGGCTGGGCAACAACACCGACTCGTCGGTGCCGCGCCTCATTACCCGGCTGGGCCGGTCGGTCACGGCGGTGTCGGCCGGGACGGATGGCAGCCTGGCGCTGACCGGAGCAGGAGTCGTCTGGTCCTGGGGCGGCAACGACCAGGGCCAGCTGGGCACCGGCAACCAGCAGGACAGCACGACGCCAGTCGCCGTCAAGGGTCCCGGCGGCACGGGCAGGCTCTCCGGCATCAAGGCCATCGTCTCGGCCAATGTGGCGAGCGAGGCACTCACCCGGCGCGGCAACGTCTTCGCCTGGGGCGACAACATCTGGGGCCAGCTCGGCAACGGAACTCTCAGCGGCCCCGATCACTGCCTGACCTCCCCGAGCCAGACGCCCGGCCCCGGCAACGTCTGCAGCAAGCTGCCCGTTTCCGTCGTGAGCCCGTCCGGCACGGGAAAGCTGGGCAGCATCGCCGCCATCGCCGGGTCGAGCGACGACGACCTCGCGCTGCGCTCGGACGGCACGGTCTGGACATGGGGCATCAACGTCGACGGACAGCTCGGCACCGGAACAAATTCCGGGCCGGAGGAGTGCAAGCCGTACACCAACTACGCGGCGGTCGGCTGCAGCACCAAGCCGGTCGAAGTGGTCGGGCCCGGCGGTGACGGCGTCCTCAACCACGTGGTCGCGGTCACCGGAGGCGCGGACTTCGATGTGGCGCTGCGTTCCGATGGCACCGTCTGGGCCTGGGGATCTGACGCCTTCGCCGACCTCGGCCAGACGTCGCCGGCGCCGGGCCGGTGCGACGACCCGTTCGACGGCGGCCCCATACCCTGCAGCACGGTCCCCCTTCAGGTCAGCGGGCCTGGCGGCGTCGGTCATCTGACCCGCATCGTTGCCATCTCAGCTGAGCCGTCGGCCTACGGCCTGCACGTTCTCGCGCTGAGCTCGAACGGCAACGTCTGGGCCTGGGGTGTCAACGACTACGGGCAGCTCGGCAACGGGCTCTCGCAGGAGTACGACAACCTGCCGAACGAGGTGGTGGGCCCGGACGGCAAGGGATTCCTGCGGCACGTTGTCGGGATCGCCGCGGGCGGCGGGTTCAGCCTGGCCCGGCTCGCCAACGGTTCCGTCTGGTCGTGGGGCGAGAACAGTGACGGCCAGCTCGGCATTGACAGCACGACCGGCCCCAGCCAGTGCACGACTGACCTGACGGCGTGCAGCCTGGTGCCCGTTCAGGTGAAGGGCGCGGGCGGAACCGGACGGTTCAGCCGGGCCGTCAGGATCGCGGCCGGTCAGGTGCACGCGCTCGCCGTGCAGAGTGAGCCTGCCTGGTGGCGGGCCCCCTAGCGGCTGCGGCAGCCGGCTGGCAGGCGCCCTAGCGGCTGCCAGCGCCTGGCTGCGGATGGGCGGCACGATGAATGCCGCCAGCGCGGCCGCGATCGACAGCCCGGCGGCCACCACGAACGCGCGCGAGTACCCGGCATTCAGTGCAGCCGTCGCCGAGCCGCCGCCGCCGCTCGCGGCCAGCACCGCGTGAGCCCGGAAGGTCGCGACGGTGGCCAGTGCCGCCAGGCCGATCGAACCGCCGATCTGCCTGGACGTATTGAGCACGCCTGAGGCCAGGCCGGCGTCAGTGAAGGCGACGCCGGAGGTCGCCGCCGCGGCCAGCGGCGTGAACAGCAAGCCGAGCGCGAGTGCAATCAGGCAGCCGGGACCGAACACGTGCACCCAGTACGAGCTGTGCGGCCCGATCAGTGACAGCCAGGCGAAGCCGCAGGCGGCCAGGCCCGTGCCGGTCAGCAGCAGCGGGCGAACCCCGGTGCGCGGCAGGATCCGCGAGCTGGACTGCGCCCCGATGATGATCGTGACGCCCATCGGCAGGAACGCCAGGCCGGTCTTCAGCGCGCTGAAGCCGAGCACGTTCTGCAGGTAGAGCGACAGGAAGTACCACATCGAGAAGAACGCGGCGCCGACCAGGAACATGACCAGGTTCGCACCCGATACCGACCGGGAGCGGAACAGCGAGAAGCGCACCAGCGGAGCGCTTGCCAGCCGCAGCTCGATGATCGCGAACGCGGCCAGCAGAACCGCCGCGACGCCGAGCAGCGACAGCGTTGTCCCGCTGCCCCACGGATGGCTCTCGGTCCCGACGATCGCGTAGACGAGCGTGCCGAGGCCGGCCGTCACCGCGACGGCGCCAGCGATATCCAGCCGGGATCGTGGCTGGCCGGCGCCCTGATGTGCCTGCGACTCGGTGAGCCACGCCAGCGCGGCGGCAATCGCTGCGACGCCGATCGGGATGTTCACGAACAGCACCCAGCGCCACGACAGCGCGGAGGTGAGGATGCCGCCGAGAATGGAGCCCGCCGCTCCGCCGGCGCCGGCGACAGCGCTCCAGATGCCGAGTGCGCGGGCGCGGCGGTCGCCGGAGAACGTCGTGACGATGATCGTCAGCGTGGCGGGAGACAGGCACGCGCCCGCGACGCCCTGCACGGCTCTGGCCGTGGTCAGCCAGGCCGCGTCGGTGGCAATCCCGCCCGCCAGGCTGGCCAGCGTGAACAGGCCCATCCCGAACAGGTAGACCCGGCGGCGGCCGAACAGATCAGCGGCGCGGCCGCCCAGGAGCAGGAAGCCGGCGAAGGTCAGCACGTAGGCATTGACCACCCACTGCAGGCCGGAGGCCGTGTAGTGCAGGTCGCGCCCGATCGACGGAAGGGCGACCGTGACAATCGAGACGTCCAGCACGACCATGAACTGGGCGACGCAGGCGATCGCCAGGACGAGGCTGTCATGGCTCGGCCCGCGCCCGGATCCGGGCCTCTCCCCTGGTGCCCGCCGTCCCGGCGCCGCGCGTTCCGACGCTGCCTGGTCCGGCGAAGGCATAATAGACATGAGCAATGTCTATCATGGTTGATGTCTAATTCCCAGCGGGTTAGGCTCAGACCGTGACCAGTGAGCGTGCGGCGAGCGTCGCTGAGCTGCCCCTGCCCGGTGACCTGTCGTTCCAGTCCGGCACGGCCTATCTCCTGGGCAAGGTCGGCGCCGTAGCCAGGCACCGATGGACCACTACCCTCGCCCGGACGGGCGTGAGCCCGAACCAGTTCCTGGTACTCATGGCACTGGCCGAGACCGGGCCTGTTTGCCAGCAGTTCCTGGCAGGCGTCATCGGCATCGATCCGCGCAACATTGTCCCCATCCTCGATTCTCTCGAAGGCCGGGACCTGATCAGCCGGTCCACCGACTCAGCCGACCGGCGCCGGCGCCTGATCGAGCTCACCAGCGCCGGCCGGGGCATCGTGGCAGATCTGTCAGCGCTGGGTGAGCAGACCGAGCGCGAGCTGCTGGCGCCAGTGCCGGCGGGCGACCGCGAGGCCCTGCGCCGCATCCTGCGCAGCGTGCTGGATGCGGCCGGCTGACCGGGCTGACCATAGCGGGAACGCGCGGTTGCCACACCGCGGCTCACGCCAGGCCGCGCGTCTCCGCGGAAACGTCCGGTGCGAAGCCGGCAGCCAGGCTAGGGCCGCTGGCCGTGCAGCCGGGCGACGTACCGGTCGGCGGAACGACGCACAGCGGCCGCGCCGTCCCGCACGACAACGCGCCCCCACCATCCGCCGTAGATACGGTCGAAGGCGAAGCGCTCGGCGCGGCTGGCGATGTCGAGCACCGTCTGCTCATCCAGCGGGATGAGGTTCGGGTAGCTCCACATGAAGCTCACCCAGTCACGGTCAGGGACCACGGTGATCGTGTCGCCGGTGAGCAGCGCACCGCGGCCGTCCGACCCGGCGGGCCAGTGCAGCACGGCGGCCCCGTCGAAGTGCCCGCCGATCCGGGCGAGCGTCAGCTCTGGCACCGGCTCGGCCTCGTCATCGAAGAACTCGATGCGCGGCGATGGCCGCTGAACCCACTGCTGGTCCGCGCGCGGGATCAGGATACGAGCGCCGAATGCGTCCGCGAATTCGACGTTGGCGGCGTAGAAGTGCGGGTGCGACATGCAGATGGCGCTGATCCCGCCCAGCTCGGCGATCCGCGCCCGGGCGCCGTCGTCCAGCAGCGAGGTGCAGTCCCAGAGCACGTTGCCCTGCGGCGTCTGTACTAGCAGTGCGCGCTGCCCGATAGCGAAGGACGGCTCCATCCCGACGCCGAGCAGGCCCGGCTCTTCCGCACGGACGACGACGGCGTGATCGCTGGCCAGGTCGGCCATCGTCGTCCACCGCTGGCCGCCCGAGCCGACATACTGCCGCTCATCAGCGCAGATGGCGCACACGTCCGGCGGGTCAGGCGCATCAGCCTGCTGAACGCCGCAGGTCACGCAGATCCAGGCTGGCACCAGTCCACCTCCCGGTCTAGTTAACAACAACCCGGTTCGGCGTGGTCTAGCCTGGCTGATGTGGATGATCCGCTCATCCGGGTGTCGGACGCCGATCGCGAGCAGGCGGTCCTGTCACTTCGCGAGCACCTGCTGGCCGGTCGGCTGACACTCGAGGAGTTCACCGAGCGGGTCGACGGGGCGCTGCGCGCCAGTGTCAGCGGCGAGCTGGCCCAGATTCAGCGTGACCTGCCGCCGGTCGTCCCGGCAGGCGGCAGCTCGCGGCGGCCGACCCGGTTCACGGCGACCTTGTTCGGCCACGTGGTGCGGCGCGGGCGGCTGCGGCTGCGCGGCTGGAGCGCCGCGGCCGTGGCGTTCGGCGACCTGGACTTCGACCTGCGTCAGGCTGCCATCGACCGGCCGCGCACCACTGCGACCGTCGTGCTGCTCTTCGGGAACGCCGACATCTACGTGCCCGAGGGCGTCAACGTCGAGGTCAGCGGACTAGCGCTGTTCGGCCATCTGCGCGAGCGCGGGCACGACAGCGGCGCGCGGGACGGCCCGACCATTCGCGTCCGGGCGGCCGGCTGCTGCGCGACCGTGGACGTCTGGCGGGTACCCGCCGACGTGCACGGCAGCTACGGCGAGATCGTGCGCCGGGTCAGGGACCGCGAGCGCGAGCTTCCGGCCTAGCCAGGGCAGCACCATCCCGTCCCGGCGGCACCATAAGCTCCGGATCATGAGCGGCCGCGCGCTAATCATGCTGCATGGCCAGCCCGGATCGGGTGCCGACTGGCAGCCGGCTCCTCGCGGATCTGGAGAGCCGGCCAGCGCCAGCGTGACCTCGGATGAGGCCAGGCTGGCGTCCGGTGTTAGCGTGGGTTCCTGGCAGGAAAAGCACCGATTGCCGCCAGGCGGCCGCGGATTGCGGGGTGCGCGTTCCCGGCACGTCATGCTCTTTTTACCGCTGTCCTGGCTAGCGCGAAGCGACCGGTGCCGCAGGGAATCACGGAGCTCAACGCAACGGGGGGAACCATGCCTTATGTCAAGGTCGGGCAGGAGAACTCGGGCTCGATCGACATCTATTACGAGGACCACGGGTCAGGTCAGCCGGTAGTCCTGATCCATGGCTATCCGCTGAGCAGCCGTGCCTGGGACAAGCAGGTTCCGGTGCTGCTCGACGACGGCCGCAGGGTGATCACCTATGACCGGCGCGGGTTCGGCAAGTCCAGCCAGCCCGTCAGCGGATATGACTACGACACATTCGCCAGCGACCTGCACACGCTGCTGGAGACCCTCGACCTGCGCGACGCCGTGCTGGTCGGCCACTCGATGGGCACCGGCGAGGTGACCCGCTACCTGGGCCGGTTCGGGTCGGCGAGGGTAGCCAAGGGGGTGCTCATCTCCCCGATCCCGCCGTTCCTGCTGCAGACGCCAGACAACATGGAGGGCGTGCCCGCCAGCGCATTCGACGGGTTCGTCCAGTCCGCCCGCCAGGACGCGTCGGCCTGGATGAAGAGCTTCCTCGACCTGTTCTTCAACATCGACAAGTTCCGCGGCACGCTGGTCAGCGACCAGTACTACCAGACCTGCTGGAATATCGCCGTGTCCGCGTCGGCGGCGGCGACGGTGGCCTGCATCCCGACCTGGGAGACCGACTTCCGCGCCGATCTGCCGAAGCTGGACGTGCCGATGCTGGTCATCCAGGGCGACGACGATAACGTGCTGCCCTACCCCAAGACCGGCCAGCGGCTTCCCGGCCTGATCCGGGGCCTGCAGTCCGATGTCATCGAGAACGGGCCGCATGCCATCTGCTGGACGCACGCTGACCAGGTCAACTCCGCACTGCTGAAGTTCCTGGCCTGAGACAACAGACCAGCCCGGGTCCGGCGCGCTGCGCCGGACCCGGTGTCTGCCGGGAGGGACCGTCATGGACACGCACGAGCCAGGGGTGGCCATCATCACCGGCGGATCGCAGGGCATCGGCGCCGGCCTCGTGACCGCGTACCGCGACCTGGGCTGGTCGGTTGTCGCCAGCGCCATGACGATGCCGCCATCGCAGGATGAGCAGGTCCTCGCCGTCGAGGGCGACATCTCCGAGCCAGGCACCGCCGACCGCATCGTCGGCGGCGCGCTGGACCGGTTCGGGCGCATTGACACGCTGATCAACAACGCCGGCGTTTTCATTTCCAAGCCGTTCACGGAGTACACCGAGGACGACTATGCGCTTCTCGTCGGCGTGAACCTCACCGGGTTCTTCCGCCTGACGCAGCGCGCCATCGCCGAGATGCTGACGGGCGGCGGCGGGCTCGTCGTCAGCATCACCACGACCATCGTCGACTACGCGCATTCCAGTGAGCCGTCCGCGCTGACCTCGCTCACCAAGGGCGGTATCGCGGCGGCCACCAGGTCACTGGCGGTCGAGTACGCCTCGCGCGGGATCCGGGTGAACGCCATCGCGCCAGGCGTTATCCGCACCCCGATGCATGCGAACGAGAACTATGACGCTGCCGCCCGGCTCGCTCCCATGGGGCGGGTGGGAGACGTCAGCGACATCGTCGGCGGCGTGCTGTTCCTGCAGTCGTCGCCGTTCGTCACCGGGGAGACCGTGCACATCGACGGCGGGCAGATCGCCGGTCACTGACCGCCGCCCTGATGCTACGGCTCGACCTGGCGGATCACGGCCATGGCGGCGAGCCCGGAGATGGTCAGGACAGGAGCCAGCAGCGAGGTCACGACTATCTCGATGCTGCCCGCGTGCGGGAACAGCTCAGTCAGCCCGGCAGTATCGACGTACTCCACGGCGGTCAGGTCGACGACGAGACTGCCGTGATCGGGCAGGGCGCCGCGGAGCGCCGCGCCGAAGGCGGCAGCATTGCTCATGTCGATCTCTCCGGTCGCCACCAGGACCGGCGTGCCATCAGGCTGCCGGGACGTGCTGACGGTCAGGGCGGTTGCTGTCATGTCAGATCCTCAGGTGCATGTCCACCACGGTGCTGCCCAGGCCAGGCGAGACCGTGACGCCAGTCATAAGCGCCCGCATGAGCGGGATTCCGTTGCCGCGATGCCGCCGCAGCTGCAGGTCGCGTTCCGGCTCACGCCACTGACCGTCGTTGACGACAGCCAGGTGCAGGTCGTCTGCGGTGACCGAGGCGGTGAGCCGGATCAGCTGCGCCAGCCCCTGCCGGCCGGCGTGCTCGACCGCGTTGGCACAGGCCTCCCCGGCGGCGACAAGGACACCCTGGCCCGCCTCGACCGAGAGGGAGCACCGGCTGAGCCAGTGACGCAATGCCGCGCGGGCCGGCCAGCTCTCCCATCTCCATGGGAAACGTCAGGCTCAGCGGCGCGGGACGACGGTAGATCACCAGGGCCACGTCGTCCTCATAGCCTCCGGCCGGAGCCAGCTCGGTCATGAGCCGGCTGGCGAGATCTTCGGGCGCGGCGGACCGGCTCGCCTCGACTGCCTCGCCCGCCAGCAAGATGCCGACGTCGAGTCCCCGGCGGCGGCGCTCGACCAGCCCGTCGGTGTACAGCAGCAGCGTGGCCCGGCCGGGAATCGTGCACTCGGCATCGGTGCGGTAGGTGTCCGCTTTGACGGCCAGCGAGAGTGACCGCCCGTCGTCGAGCAGGCTGATGGTCCCGTCCGGCCTGCCCAGGATCCCCGGCGGGTGTCCGGCGCTGCTGTAGATCAGCCGCCCGGTGTCGGGGTCGAGGACGCCGCAGACCACGGTGCTGCAGGCGGCGCCCGGAATGCGCTCGGTGAAGCGGTCCAGGGCGGTCAGCACCTGGGCCGGGCTCTGCTGCTGCAGCAGCAGCGCGCGGCAGGCACTGCGCAGCTGTCCCATGACCGTGGCGGCGGGCAGGCCGTGGCCGACGGCATCGCCGACAACGATGCCGATCCGGCCGTCGGGCAGGTCGACGATGTCATACCAGTCACCGCCGACCTCCAGCGGGCGCGTGGCCGGCTCATAGCGGACGGCGAATCCGGTCGGCAGCTCAGCGGGGCCGAGGATGGCCCGCTGCAGCGCCAGCGCGGTCTCGCGCTGCTGCTCCGTCCGGTGGATGCGGTGCAGCGCCTGGACGAGGTGGCCGCACGGCAGGGCAAGCAGCGTCAGGTCCTCGCCGGACAGGTAGCGGCCGGCGTCCGGCTCGATCCACAGCGCCAGCAGCCCTGCGTGGTCCAGCGTGATGCCGACGGCGCCCGCCCCGGCATCGACCGGCTGGAGGAGCCTGCCCTCGCGCGGCCCGCTGACCGCGCTGCGGATCGCCTCCGGCAGACTCCCCCACCGGAGGCCCGGCTGCGTCGACGCCACAGCCGGGTCCTCGTCACCGTCCCAGGTGACGGCGAGCACGCGCCGGGCATGCCACAGGTCCAGGATTTCCTCAATTGCTCCCTGCACCGCATCAGGAACGGTGTCAGCCTGCGAGAGCAGCAGGCCCATCGCCGCGAGCGCGGCCTCGCGCTGCGCGGCATAGTGCTCGGCCGTCACGTCCCGAAGCGTGCCGACGACCATGCGCCTGCCGGTCTCGGGATCATTCACCTCGTTGAAGCTCGCCGCGATCCACAGCTGATGGCCGTCGCGGTGGATGACCGGCGCGACCAGGCTGCCGGCACTCTGCCTGGTCAGCCGCGCGAATGACTCCGCCGTCTGCCGGTGCCCCTCCGGGTCGACGTCGGCTGCCGGCCACCACGGATGCGAGGGAGCGTACGGCAGCTCATCGCGGCCGTAGCCGAGCAGGTCGGTGAACGCCGAGTTGACCTCGATGACCGAGCCGGTCTCGTCGGCCACGAAGAAGGCCTCCTGCAGCGACTCGATCAGCGCCACCCGCCACCGGGCATGCTGGCTTCGCATGCCCGCGAGCTGAAGGTTGCCGCGCATGCGTGCCAGCAGTTCCGCTCCGGCGAACGGCTTGACCAGATAGTCGTCGGCGCCGGCGTCCAGACCTTCGATGGCCGCTTCCTCGCCCGCCCGGGCGGACAGGAGCAGTACCGGCACGCTGGCCGTCTGGCTCTCCCGCCGCAGGGCGGCTACGAGTCAAGGTCCAGTACCTCTCCTCCCAGTAGCCGTGCCGGTTCATCGTCAGCAGCAGGTCTTCTGACCAGGTCGCCACGCCGGTGCTCAGCACCGATGCCAGCATCGGCCCGATGACGTCCCAGATCTCGCCCCACACCTGGTCGCCGGGCTTGGCGAGCGCCGGGTGCTTCGTGCCGAGCAGCGGCAGGTAGGCGTCGTTGTAGAAGAAGTACAGCTCGGTCCCCGCCACACGATCATCGGGAACCTGGAGGTCAGGCAGATCCGGCAGGCGGTGCGGAGGCTGACCGGCCACTGGCCGGGGTCACCGAGGGGCGCCGACGCCCAGTCGTGCTCCCGCATCCGCCGGGCCATCTCGCTGCTGCCGGGAAAGATCAGTTCCGCGGGGTCTGAACCGCGCTCGGGAGTCAAGGCGAGCCTGCGGTACTGCTCATGCTCTCGCTCCCGGATCAGCGGTCCCCAACGCAGAGGTCATTATCTACGGCTGCGCCGGCAATGACTCAGCGGACCAGGACAGTCACGCCAGCCCGGTCTGCACAATCCGGCCCATACGTCATAACCACGACGAATAGCGTCGCGGCTGAATAAGCACGCCCTGACCGGGCAGCGACAGTAGGAGGAGCTTCAGTCCAGTCACCGCCAGCCGGAGGTGAGGTACGAGATGACGCAGAGCGGCGGCACGCACGGCCGGGTACAGGACGACGCGAGGAAGCGGGACACCCGCAGCGAGGTACGGGCTGGCAGGGCGACCAGGGCTGAGGAGTGGCTCGAGCCTGAGCCTCCGGGCGACGACCAGCCAGAGGCGACCTGGGTGCTGGCCGGCTACCCGGGGGCGGGCAGCGTCCCGAGCCCGGACGACATCCAGCTCCGCAGCGACGTCGCCCGTTATCTGGACCGGGCGGCTTTCCCGGCCCGGCGCGGCAGGCTCCTGGAGACCCTGACGCGGCACGCCGCTCCGCAGCAGCTGATCGATCTCGTCGGCAGTCTGCCGGGCGACGCCGAGTTCCCCCGTGCCGCCGATGTGTTCCGCGCGCTCGGGCTGCCCGCCGAGTCACGCGACTGACCAGAACCCGCGGCTGCTACAGGCCGAGGTCGCGGCCGATGACTTCCTTCATGATCTCCGTCGTGCCGCCGTAGATCCGGGTGATCCTGGCGTCGGCGTAGGCCTGCGCGATCGGGTACTCGTTCATGTAGCCGTAGCCGCCGTGCAGCTGCAGGCACTTGTCGACAGCGCGGCCCTGCAGCTCGGTGCACCACCACTTGGCCTTGGCCGCGTCGACCGCGGTGAGGTCGCCGGCGTTCAGCGCCCGGACGCAGTCGTCCGCGAAGTGCTGCGCCAGGTCGATCTCGGTGGCGAGCTCGGCCAGGACGAACCGCGAATTCTGGAATGAGCCCACCGGCTGCCCGAAAGCCTTCCTGCTCCGGACGTACTCCAGCGTCCAGTCCAGGGCCGCGCGGGCACCGGAGACGCCGGCGATGGCGATCGAGAGCCGCTCCTGCGGCAGGTGCATGACGAGCTGGCTGAAGCCGTGCCCTTCAGCTGGCCCCAGCAGGTTCGCCGCAGGCACGCGAACGTCGGTGAACGACAGCTCAGCGGTGTCCTGCGCATGCTGGCCGAGCTTGTCGAGGTTGCGGCCGCGCTCGAAGCCCGGCATCCCGCGCTCCAGCACCAGCAGCGACATGCCCCGGTGCCTGAGCTTGGGGTCGGTCTTCACCGCGGTGATCACCAGGTCCGCGTTGATTCCGTTGGTGATGAAGGTCTTGGCGCCGTTGACGACGTAGTAGCTGCTGTCGCCGTCCCGGATGGCACTCGTGGTCATCGAGGCCAGATCGGACCCGATCCCCGGCTCGGTCATCGCGATCGCGGTGATGAGCTCGCCGGACGCGATGCCCGGCAGCCAGCGCTGCTTCTGCTCCGGCGTGCAGTAGTCAAGGAAGTACGGCAGGCAGATGTCGTTATGCAGGGTCAGCCCGAGGCCCGCCCCGGCCTGGCCCGCCCGCATCAGCTCCTCGCAGATCACGGCGTTGAAGCGGAAGTCAGCCGTCCCGCCGCCGCCGTACTCCTCCGGGATCTGGATGCCGAGGAGGCCAGCGTCGCCGGCGGCGCGGAACATGTCGCGGGAGACAATGCCGGCCGCATTCCACTCCGCGCTATGCGGCAAGATCTCCTTCTCGATGAACGCGCGGACCGACGCGCGGAACTCCTCGTGCTCTGCCTCGTACACCTGGCGCTGCATATCGCCTCCTCTCCCCCATCATCGCCGACGCGCGGCCAGCAGGACGACCCGGTGTCCCCGCGCGCAGGCGGGACCGCTAGCGTCCCCGAAGGCATGTCCAGGGCAGGGAACGCGCCACGACGAGGCCAGCCTTGCAGCAAGCACGCGGCGAAAGGACACGCAAGACCATGGCCGTCATCCACCGCACAACTCTCAGTCCGGGCAAGCTTGAGCTGCTGGCGGCCTGGCTGCCGTCCCAGCCCTGGTACGGGCCGGCGGCCGGCCACCCGGAGCTGGCCAGGGCAGGCGGCTTCCGTCTTGATGACCCTGATGGCGAGGTCGGGATCGAGTTCGTGGTCGTCACCGACGGCTCACGGGATGGCACCGCCTATCTCACTCCGCTGACCTACCGGGGCAGCCCGCTCGCGGGTGCCGAGGCCGGCCTGATCAGGACGGCCGAGCACGGCGTGCTCGGGCGGCGCTGGATCTACGACGGGGTCCGCGATCCGGTTCTGGTGGCGCAGCTCGTCGCGCTCATCCAGGGCGGGGCGCAGGCGCAGGCGCAGAGCGTCAGCAACACGGCCGACCCGACCGTGACCGGAAGGCCGGCCGCGCCGGGCGCGCTGGTGCCGCTGACCTCAGCGGTGACTGGTAGCGGCGCGTCCGGAACCGAGCTGCGCATCGCGACGGTCGACCCGGACGGGCTGAGCGGCGGCCAGCTCGCCGTGGTCCTGACCAGGGTCCTGCAGGCCACTGCCGGGGCTGACCCCGCTGAGCCGGGAGTCTCCGCCACCTGGCTGCAGCCGGACGGTCAGCAGGCCCGTGGCGTCTTCGCCACCGCCCGGTACGTGCCTGACCGGGCGGCGTCGGCATCCTGACGACGGCAGGAGCGGTCAGATCTCCAGCAGTGCCGCGGTGGTGAAGTCCGCGGCCAGCGAGGTGAACTGCCGGTGGTGCCGGAGCATCGCGTGCCTGCCGCCATCGATCAGCACATAGCCGACCTCCGCGCGCTCGCCCATGGCGCGGGCCACCGTCGCGGAGCGCTGCGGGCTGGCGACGCGATCGCTGCTGCCGTGCACAATCAGGACCTGCCGCCCGGTCGCGTCGGCGAAGTCGGTCGGGTACACCCACGGTGCGAGCGCGACAACACTGGCCACATCCGGCTGCGCGGCGGACAGCAGCGCCGCCCGGCCGCCGAGCGAATGGCCGACCAGGCCGACGGGCAGGCTGCCAAGCTGGCCCCGCAGTTTGCCGAGCGCCCAGTCGACATCCTGCACCGGCGTGTGCCGGCTATCCCAGCCCCGGTGTGAGTTGAGCAGCCGGAACACCGCGAGCCGGCCGCGCCCGGCCCGGCTGATCTGCCGCGCAACGGGAATCAGCCGCAGCACCGACAGCTGAGCCGGGGAGACCATCCTGGCCTCCCGGCGGGCAGCGCCGCCGTGCAGGACAAGCACCAGGGCCTCGGGGTCCGGAGGCAGCGTCACCTGGATGATCCGGGCAGCTCGCTCCTGGTGGCCGGTCATCGGGCCAAGCCTAGGCCGGATCAGTGCATGACCCGCGCGCTGCGGGCAGGAGAGGGAGACCATCCGCACGAGGAGGAACTCGCCTTATGACCAGAACCAGTCCCGGTCATTTCCGTCAGACCGGGCATGACCTGCTTGGCATCTACCTGAACGATCACCTCGCCGGGGCAACAGGCGGCGCGCAGCTGGCCCGCCGCTCAGCAGATTCGCACCGCGGGCAGCCGGCGGACAGTGCCGCCCTGCGGCGTCTGGCCGGCGAGGTCGCCGACGACCGCGCCGAGCTACTGCGCATCATGAAGACGCTCGGCATCGCGCCCCGCACGTACAAGGTCTACGCCGGCTGGATCGGCGAGAGGGCAGGGCGGCTGAAGCTGAACGGGCACCTGCTGAGCCGGTCTCCGCTCAGCAGCCTGGAGGAACTGGAGCTGCTGCGGCTGGCGGTCGAGGGCAAGGCAGCCGGCTGGCGGACCCTCAGGACGCTTGCCGACAGCGACGGCAGGCTGGATGCCGCCCGGCTCGATGAGCTCATCGCCCGCGCGCGACGGCAGGCCGACCTGCTCGAGCAGCTGCGGATTCAGGCCGTGGAGCGCGTCATCAGTTCGGACTCGGTCAGCCATGGCGAGTGAGCACGGCGGCGCGGTTCTCTTCGATGTCGACGGCACCCTGCTCGACACGAACTACCTGCACGTCGCTGCCTGGTGGGAGGCGTTCAGGGAACGAGGCCACGAGGCGAGCTGCGCCGACATTCACCGGGCGCTCGGGATGGGCTCGGCCGATCTGATCCGGCAGGTGCTCGGCGAGGCAGATGACTCGGTGAGCGCCGCGCACAGCCGCCGGTTCGCGCCGTACCTGGGCCAGCTGCGGCCGCTGCGCGGTGCTCGCGAGCTACTTGAGGCGACGGCAAAACTCGGCCTCAGCGTGCTGCTCGCTACCAGCGCCAAGGACGACGAGGTCGACCTGATGCTGGCTGCGCTCGACGCGGAAAGCTCGATCACCGCGGTGGTGAGCTCGGGCGACGTCGAGCGGGCTAAGCCCGATCCGGCGATCGTCGAGGCGGCGCTGACCAGGTCAGGCACCAGGCCCGAGCGGGCCGTGATGGTCGGCGACACGGTCTATGACGTGATGGCGGCAGCCCGCGCTGACGTCTGCTGCATCGGGCTGCTATCCGGCGGAATCAGCGAGGCCGAGCTGCGCGACGCCGGCGCCGCCGAGGTCTATGCCGGTCCGGCGGACCTCCTTGGCAGGCTGCCGGGCAGCGCGATCGGGCGGCTGGGCACCTGAGCGGGCGACGGCCGGTCAGAAGCTGACGCCCCACTTCGCTGACAGCTGCATGGTGACGGCCGCGACGCCGATGCCGATGGCCAGCGAGACGGCCAGGCCGAGCCATCGCATGGCGGCGCCGGGCACCGGACCGCCGCGCCCGGCCGGGCGCGGCGCGAGCAGCCGGGGCAGTTGCGGCGCGTAGTTGAGCACGTGAATGGTCATCACGCCGAACCACAGGATGAACGTGGCCTTGTGCAGCAGCAGCCACGGGCCGGCGCCCGGACCGACGACTGCCAGCATGATCCCGGTGCCCAGGACCGCGACCGAGGTGAGGATGACCAGCGGTCCGAGTACGCGCAGCAGCGGGGCCGGCGGCCCCTTGCGCACGTAGGGCGCGGAGCCAGAGTAGTAGCGGGCGAACCGGTAGATGGTCGACGCGATCTTGAGCATGACCGGGCCGATCAGCAGCGCGCCGACGACGATGTGCAGCACTAGCAGGCGCCGGACCTCCAGGACGGTGAAGCCCTCGACCGCGAACCCGGCGAGCAGGATCGCACCGGTCATGGCCGTCAGCTTCTCGTTACCCTCGACGCCGGCCGGCTCCGCCTGCTGCCGGTGCTGCGCGACGCTCCGTGTGCTCACGTGCGGGTCCGCCTATCTCGTCGTTAACTGCCGTGTTGTGCGGCTGAGCCGCAGCGCCAGTGCCGGGCACGCGTTGACGGCCCGGCGGGCATGAGCGGCCAGGCCGGGCGGGACGCTGCCGGTGATGATCGGATAGCCCCACTCATCCAGCTCGATGAGCTCGGGCAGGAGGTCGGCGCACAGCCCGTGGCCGACGCAGGCGATCGGGTCGACTCGCAGCGTGCTGGTCATCGCCACACTCCCTCGGCGAACGGCCGCGGGACCGGCAGGGCTGCCGTGCGCTGGTGGCCGCGGCGCGCCCCCGGGCACAGCCGGCCGCGGGAGTGCGCATGCGCGTCGGCGGCGAAGGTCCGGAGCGCCGATGCTGCCATCCGGACCGCGCCATCGGGATGCCGGCAGGCGCCGCGGCCGGAGATGGCCCCGAATCTGCGCTGCAGCCGGGCCAGCGGGTCGCCGTCAGGCCTGGCCGCTGCCAGCTGGCCGAGGTCATCGGCGATGGCCGGCAGCCCGAAGACGCACGGGCCGCATTGCTGCGCGCTCTGGCCCGCCAGATAGCGGAGGATCCGCGCGGTCTCGGCCAGACCGCAGGCCCCGGCCGGCAGGGCGATCAGCACGCCGGCACCCGGCGAGCCGCCGGCCGGCCGCAGGCCCGCGGCGGTCAGCGGAAGGCCGGAGACCGTCTCGATGTCGTGCCAGGCGCCGAAGTAGCCGCCGATAAGCACTGCCTCGCTGCCGCCCTGCAGCCCGGCCATCGCCAGGATGTCGCCGACCCGGCTGCCGTTCTCGACCTCGTAGACGCCCGGCTGGTCAACCGCCCCGGTGACCGTCGTCAGCATGGTCCCGCTCGCGCCCGCGGCACCCGATTCCCTGAACCACCCAGCGCCGTACCGGGCGATCAGCGCCACGTGAGCGAGCGTCTCGACATTGTCGATCAGCGTCGGGCGCTTGCGGACGCCGCGCTCGAACGGCCGCGGTGGCGTGAACGTCGGCCGGGCCTCGCCGCCGTTCAGCCAGTGCACGAGCGAGGTCTCCTCGCTCGAGACGTAGTGGTGGGGCAGGTCATGCACCGACACCGGCACCGCGTCCGGGTCTGCTGCCTGGCGCTCGGCCAGCGCGGCGAGAACGCCGTCCTGCTGCCAGTCCCTGGTCCTGGCGAGGCAGAGATGCGCTTCGGAAGCGCCGACGGCCGCAGCAGCCAGCGCAATGCCGTCCAGGACCAGATGCGGGGCCCTGGCCAGCAGCGCCTGGTCTTTCTCGCTCGCCGGCTCGCTTTCCATGCCGTTGGCCACGAGCACTGCCGGTCCGCGCCGGTCGGCAACGGCGCGCATCTTGGTACCGGTCGGGAACCCGGCGCCGCCGCGGCCGGTCAGCCCGGCTGCCGCGACCTGGTCGAGCAGGTCGCGCCTGCCGCGCCTGCCGTGCTGCGGCGGCAGGGGCCCGAACCGGCGGACGTGCTCGTCCAGCGTGGCCGGGCGGTTCGATAGCTGCCAGCCGGCCGTGAGCCTGTGCACCTGGCTGCGCCGCGGTCTCCGGGCATCGTCGCGGTCGGCCTGCATCATCGCGGGCCGCCGGTCCGGCCGGCCGCTGCTGGCGGCGCCGGCCTGGACGAGCCGAGCATGCTCGGCGGAGTACCGGACCGGCGCGCCCAGCCGGGCTGAAGCGGGCCGACGGAGACGAAGACGACGGTCGCGACCAGGATGGCGGCAGTGGCGATCAGCCCCGCCGTGCGCGCGCCGGTCGGCCGGGCCAGCCGCAGCCGCCACAGCACCGACGCGCCGACAGTCAGCAGGCACAGCGCGTCCAGCAGGAGCAGCAAGGACAGGTGGCTGTCGGTCCCGGTGCCGAGGCCGTGCCACAGCGCCACCGGCCACGACACGTAGGCCAGCCAGTGCACGGCCCGCCACATCCGGTACGGCAGCCGTGCTCTGAGCAGGCTGGTCAGCACCACTGCCAGCAGCATGTCGAAGGCAATCGTGCCCAGGCTGAGCCACAGCGGGCGGTACGGCGAGCTGAACGGAACGATCGCCGAGACCAGGCCGATGCCCGCGTACGGATCAAGCACCGTGGTCAGCACGTGCACCGCGACGAAGGCAACCGCCAGCAGCGAGATGTTCCGGTGCAGTCCTGCCCGCACCACGCGGGGCATCGGCGCCGTCGACACGCGCGCCACTCCGGCGACGCCGAGCGCCACCGTGGCGGTCAGCAGCAGCAGGGCAACGACGCCAGTCGCCCGGGTGGCGTACCACAGCGGGCTCGGGCCTGAGCCGCCCGCGGCCAGCAGGTGGCCGGCCGTGAGCGCGAGAGAGTGGTGACTGGCCGCGCTCAGCACGCGATCACGACCCGCCCGAGCTCACGACCGGTGGCGCGGCGCTCTGGGTTGGCTGCTGAGCCGGCGCTGCCAGCTTGTGCCGGTGGTGACGCCCGTGCCGCGGCGCAGACCCGGGAGCGGAGCTGGCGGCATGATGGCTGCTGGCGGGGTTGCCCGACCCCGAGGACGGGGCCTGTCCTGAGGGTGCCTGCTGGCCCGAGGTGGCGGCGTGCCCCGACGACGAGCTAGCCGCATGGCCGGGCGGCGCGTGGGCGAATGCGGTGCCCAGGCCGAGCGACGCGGCGGCGGCCCCGCCGGTGATCCACAGCGAGAGTTTCCGGACGTGCGCCAGCCTCTGGTCGCGTCGGCGTGAGGCACTGTGCACGTGCTCTCGCATGCAGAATTCACCCTTTCCTGGCGCTGCTGATGGTGGACGGCCGATGGCGCCGGGGCTTTCCCCCGATAGCCCCGGAGCCAGCGGCCGGGGCTGACGGCGGCCCCTGTCCGGCAGTCCCGCTCGGCGACTGCCTTCAACAGCTTGCCCGGCCCACCCCTGGAGACCGGTTCAGGAAAGGTTCAGAACTGGTAAATCATGATCAGTCGCGAGGATGATTCTGACCGGCCGGGGCTGACCGCCGCCGGGCGACCGGGTCCCGCCGCGCGAGCGGGAGCTCAATGCTCACGGTGAGGCCGCCGCCCGGGGTATCGGACAGAGCAGCCCGGCCGCCGTTGGAGACCGTCAGGCGGTCGACGATCGCCAGCCCGAGGCCGCTGCCGCCGCCGTTGCTGCTGGCGAACCGCCGGAACGCGACGCGCTGCCGGGCCGCGGTCATGCCCGGCCCGTTATCGGCGACGATAATCCTGGCCCGATCCCCGGCCGGCTCGGCAGCCAGGCGGATCCGGCCGCCCTCGGGCAGCACGTCCAGGGCGTTCGCGATCAGGTTGTCCAGAATCTGCTCCAGCTGGCCGTCGCCCATCCGCACGCCGACCGGCTCCAGGTCGGCCACCAGGCCGACGCCGCGCTCGTCAGCCGCCGGCTGCCAGGCGGCCACCCTGGTCCTGATCACCTGATCGACGGGCAGGTAGACCTGCGGGGTGCCGGCGTGCTCCGCTCGCGCCACGGCGAGCAGACCGTTGACCAGCCTGGACAGCCGCGCAATCTCCTCCTGCGCGCCGGCCAGCTCCGCGGCGGCCTGCTCGTCGCTGTCCTGCGCGAGCAGGTCGAGCCGGAGCCTCAGCGCTGCCAGCGGGGTCCTGAGCTGGTGTGACACGTCTGCCATCGTCGCCTGGTGGCCGCGCACGAGCGCCTCGAGCCTGGCCGCCATGAGGTTGAAGTTGGCCGCCAGGCTGCGGACCTCGGCCGGGCCGGCGCCGTCGGGTGACCGGGTGCCGAGATCGCCGTCGCCGAACGACTGCGCCGCTGTTTCAAGCCGCCGCAGCGGGCGGCTCACCCACCGGGCCAGCCCCACCGCGACCAGGGCAGCAGCGAGCAGGCCCGCGGTGGCGATGGCCGCGATGACCGTCCAGAGCAGAGCGACTCGCTGGTCGATCGGAGTCGTCGACCGTGCCAGCACGACGACGCCGACGGTGCCGCGGCCGGAGTCATGCAGGACCGGCTGCACTACGGTGAACCAGCCGTCAGCCGGGTAGGTTGCCGGCCGCTGCGCCGCGACCGCGGGCCTGATCTGGCTGGCCGCAACCGGCGGCGAGACGGATGTGCCGGCAACCTTCGCGCCCGCCTTGTTCAGGACGCTGACCAGGTCGCCGTCCCTGGACAGCTGGCGCACGGCCCGGTCAAGCGGCGCGATGCTGGCGCCGTCATCGAGCCGCTCCTCGGCCGCATTCGCAAGGGTCGTCGCGGACGCGGCCGCCTCGTCGCGGAAGTCGCGCGTGTCCTGGTTTGCAGTGATCACTCCCAGCGGCACGGCCACGACCCCGAGGACTGCCGCCACCAGAGCCAGAACCGCCAGGACGATCCGGCGTGTCATGGCTATGCCTCGCCGAGCCGGAATCCGCGTCCGTAAACGGTCTCGATCAGGCCCGGAATGCCCAGCTTGCGGCGGAGCGACGCCATGTGCACATCGAGCACCTTGGTCGGCCCGTACCAGTGCGCGTCCCAGGCGGTCTCCAGGATCTCCTGGCGGCCGACCACCCGGCCGGGGTCGGCCACGAGGATCTCCAGGATGTCGAACTCCTTCGGCGTCAGGGAGATCTCCTCGCCGGCCACGGTGACCCGGTGCGTCCTGATGTCCACTACCAGCGGCCCGTGCCTGACAACGTCGCCGCCCGGCCGCACCCGCCGCAGCACTGCCCTGATCCTGGCCTGCAGCTCCGCGAGCCCGAATGGCTTGACCAGATAGTCGTCCGCGCCCGCGTCGAGCGCCATGACCCGGTCGGGCTCCTCGCCGTGCGCGGTGACGACGATGATCGCCGCGCCCGACCGCGCTCGCAGCTGGCGGCAGACCTGAACGCCGTCGAGATCGGGCAGCTCGAGGTCCAGGAGCACGACATCGGCCTTGTCGCCCTGGCTGAGCGCATCATTTCCGGTCATAACGTGGTCAACCAGGTAACCGCCTCGAGTGAGGCCGCGCACCAGCTGCGCCGCGATGCTGGCGTCGTCCTCGACGATCAGCACGCTGGTACCCGCCTCGTCCGGGCCCGGAGCCGCTCCGCTGCCTGGCGCTCTCATGTCCCTACCGTAGGCGACAGCGCCGCGGGAAGCTGGCCGGGACACGATCCCCGTTAGCTCGCCGGGGCCTGGCCGGCCAGGACCGGGCGCGAGGCGGCAGCGTCGTCCGGCCCGGCCGCGAGGTCCTCGAGGCTGCGGCCGGCGGCTCAGGCAGGACGAGGGTGAGCGCCAGTCCGAGCACCGAAACCCCGGCAGTCAGCAGCAGGGTGCCGCGCAGGCCGAGAGAGGTCTGCAGGACCGGGAAGAGGAAGACGCCGATGAAGGCGCCCAGCTTGCCGATGCCAGCCGAGATGCCATGTCCGGTGGTGCGCATGGAGACGGGGTACAGCTCGCTCGGCAGCACGAAGGTGGTCATGTTCGGGCCGAACTCGGTGAAGAAGTAGCTGATCCCGTAGACGATCAGGAACGGGGCGACCACAGTCGTCATGCCCGGAACCACCCCGATGACCAGGAAGCACAGGGCCATCATGCCGAACCCGACGAGCTGCAGCTTCCGGTGGCCGATCCGGTCCAGCCGGGCGATAGCCAGGATGTAGCCAGGCACGGCGGCCACCACGAAGATCGCCAGCTGCAGGCCGATCTTGGTCATGGTGGAGGCGGACGGCGCGATCAGGCCGAGGATCTGCGGGGTCGAGATCGTGTTGCCGTAGTAGGCGTAGTCGAGCAGGAACCAGCAGCCCGCCGTCCCGGCCAGCATGATGAGCCAGTGACGGCTGGTGAGGAACGCCCGCAGCCCCATTCGCTGCGGCAGGACGGCCGGCCTCGCAGACGCGGCAGCAGGCAGCCTGCCCTGCACCTGCGCCTGGTACCGGGGTGACTCCGGCATCCGCGCCCGCAGGTAGATCACGGCCGCGGCGGGGACGGCCCCGAGCCCGAGCAGGACCCGCCACACCACGTCATCCGCGGCACCCGAGCCGAGCAGCGCCAGGGCGATCAGCGGCCCGACGATCAGCCCGAGCGCCTGCGTCCCGAACACCATCCCGACGAGCCTGCCGCGGTCCTTGCGGTTGGCGTACTCGCTCACCATCACAGCGCTGACCGGGTAGTCACCGCCGACGCCGAAGCCGAGCACGAAGCGGAACGCGATCAGGATCCAGTACGACTGCGACAGTGCCGAGCCCAGCGCGCCGACGATCATGATCGCGGCAACAAGCCAGTACACCCGCTTGCGGCCCACCTTGTCGGCGTAGCGGCCGAAGACGAACGCGCCCGCGAAGGCGGCCGCCAGCATCGTGCTGTTCAGCAGGGCGAGCCGGTCGGCGCTCAGGTGCCAGTCCTTGGTGATCAGCGCGGACGCGATCCCGATGACGAACAGGTCGTAGGCGTCGGTGAAGAACCCCACGCCCGACGCCACCACTGCCCGCGCATGGGTCCTGCCGAGTGGTGCCTCGTCCAGGGCCGTGACCAGGTCGCTGGACTGGGCTTCAGTCACCAGGCACCTCGTTAATCAGGCGGCCGGGTGCGCGCAGCCGGCCAGCACGATCCGCCATCTACCGTCGCAAGCTATCCAGCGCAGCCAAAGCGCAACCGACGCGAGGGTGAACGGAAGGTGAACACAATGTGTCCGGACGCTGACCTGCCTGGCACAATCCTCGATGTCCGTTACGTTCGACAAGATCATAATTACGCCTATCCTGGCACCGTGGCCGATACGCGGGAGTGTGCGCAGTGCGGCGTCGTATTCACGCCGCGCCGTGAGCATGCCCGCTTCTGCTCCGCCCGGTGCCGGGCGGCGTGGAACCGGGAGCATGTCCCGGCCCCGGCCGCCGGCGAGGGGGCGCTGGACTGGTCGGTAACGGCCATGCTGGACACGACTGACCGCCTGCTGCGCGCGCACGGCTGGGACCAGGCCGACGCATTCGCCGTGATCACCGAGGCAGTCTGGTGGATCACCATGGTCGACGCCACCATGTTCCGCTATCACCCGGATACCTATGCCGCCTGCCTGCGCTCCTGGGACGGGCAGCGGCTGGTCGTCGAGCGCACCTTCGGCGGCCTGCGATTCGTCCGCAACCGGATGGGCTACGAGGAGGATCACGAGCACTTCATCCGCCCGACCCGATCCAGCCGGGTGGCGGGGTGGACCTGGAAGCCGGTGCCGGAGCCGGCCATGGCCTCGCTCTCACCTCGCGGGCAGGACTGGGAGCTGGCCCGGTACCGCGCCTACCAGGCGCAGCTCGCGGACCGCACGATTGCCGAGACCCTGGAGCGGGCTGCCGCCTTCCTCAGCCTCGCGGCCGAGAACAGCCTCAGCAGCCGGTGACGGGCGGCCGGCGTCAGAGGCCGGACTGCGCCGCCAGGTCCTCGTCGACCACCAGCACGAGCTTGCCGCGGGTGTGGCCGCCCTCGACCTCCCGGTGCGCCGCGGCGGCGTCCTTCCAGTAGAAGCGCCGCGCGATGTGCACCTCGAGCGACCCGTCGTCGAACCACGGGGCCAGCGCGATCAGGTCGCTGCCGCGTGGCTGCCCGTTATAGGGCTTCCACTGCACCCGGTCGCCGCCGGGATAGCTGTCAGCGTGCACGGGCGTCGCGATGACAGCGCCGTCACTGGCCGCCTGCGCGGCTCCGGCGAGCGTGGGCCCGGCGCAGGCAAGCACCCGGCTGATGCCGCCGCCGGCCAGCCTGCGGACCTGGTCCGGCCAGTCCGGCTGCATGTGGTCGACGACCACCGACGCACCGAGCCGGTGCGCGAAGTCGTGATGCTGCCGACTGGCCGTCGCGATCACGTTCGCGCCCCGCGCGCGGGCGATCTGGACAGCCAGGTGACCCAGTCCGCCTGCCGCCGCCGTAATGAGCACGCTGTCCCCGCTGCCCACGGACAGCTGGTCGATCAGCCCCTGCCGGGCCGTGAGCGCGTCGACCGGCACTGCGGCCGCCTCAGTGCCGCTGAGTCCGGCGGGGATCGGGGCGAGCTGCTCGGACGGGCAGGTCACATACTCCGCGTAGCTGCCGGTGAGGCCCGGATAGCCGTAAACCGGCTCACCATCCTCAAATGCCGCGTCGTCCCCCGTATCACCGACGACAGCCCCGGCGAACTCCGCGCCCGGCACATAGGGCAGGTCGCCGCCGAGCCGGCCTGTTCGCAGCGAGACATCCCACGGGCCGACGCCCGCCGCGAGCACGCGGACGAGCACCTCGCCAGGTCCTGGCTCCGGCATCGGTATCTCGCTGACTTCCAGTACCTCGGGGCCGCCGTGCTTGCTGACTACGATCGCCTGCATCGTCGCTCCTGCCATGGATTGGCTCTCAGGACCGCCGCCTGTGCCTGGCAGCCGACCTACGAGCTGACCTCCTCCATCTCCCGCACGTGGATCTCCTGCACGCGCAGGATCGCGTCCGTGCCGCGGAAGAGCACCACCCAGCCGTCCTCCCGCTCCACCGAGTCGATGTTGTCGTAGGTCTCCTGGACCACGTTCTCGTCGTCTCCGTAGACCAAGCGGTATGTCGCCATTCCCGTGCCTCCCGAGTGGTTAGCTGCCGGGAACGACGTTAGTACCGGCCGCCGCCAGGCCGCGCGCCGGCTCGCCTGCGGTGCCTGAGACACTCGGTTCACCCCCGAGGAGGCCATATGTCGATCATGGACGAATTCCTGCTGACCGACCGGGTCGCGATCGTGACGGGCGCGTCGTCCGGTCTGGGCGCCGCCTTCGCGAGCGCGCTGTCGCAGGCGGGCGCGACGGTCGTGCTCGCCGCGCGGCGGGCCGATCGCCTGGCCGGGGTGGCCGCCTCGATCGAGGCAGCCGGCGGCCGCGCGCTGAGCGTGACGGCAGACGTGGCCGACCCCGGGTCCTGCACCGCCCTGGCCGAGGCAGCCGTCGAGGCGTTCGGCCGGATCGACATCCTGGTGAACAACGCCGGGCTCGGCACCGCCCACCCGGCCAGCCGGGAGACGCCCGATCAGTTCCGGTCGGTGATCGACGTCAATCTCAACGGCAGCTACTGGATGGCGCAGGCCTGCGGCCGGCACATGCGGCCGGGCAGCAGCATCGTCAACATTTCCAGCGTCCTCGGCCTGATCACCGGCGGCATGCCGCAGGCGGCCTACAGCGCGAGCAAGGCCGGGCTGATGGGGCTGACGCGTGACCTGGCAGCGCAGTGGACCGGGCGCAAGGGCATCCGGGTCAACGCCATCGCGCCCGGGTATTTCGCGACTGAGATGACCGACCAGTATCCCGAGGGCTATCTGGACAGCATGACCTCGCGCATGCTCATCCCGCGGATGGGCCGGCTGGAGGAATGCGCCGCGACGCTCATCTGGCTGGTCAGCCCGGCTGGCGGCTATGTCACCGGCCAGACCATCGTCGTAGACGGCGGCGTCTCGATTACCTGACCCGGCCCACGAGGGAGGCCCGCTATGTCCGCCGAACCCGCAGCCCGCCCGCGGAAGGTCACTCACCGCGAGGCGGCCAGGCTGCTCGCGGAGCGCGACCCGGTGATCGCACGGCTGGTGGCCGAGGGCGGGCTGCCGTCCTTCCCGAGACCGACCGAGACGCCCTTCGAGGCCATCGTGCGCGCCATCACCTACCAGCAGCTGGCCGGCGGGGCGGCGCGGGCGATCCACGGCCGCCTGATCGGCGCGCTCGACGGCGAGGTCACCGCCGCGCGGCTGGCAGTGCTGCCGGACGAGGCGCTCCGCGCCGCGGGCATGTCCCGGAACAAGGCCGCCTCGCTGCGCGACCTGGCCGCGAAGGTCCTGGACGGCACGGTGAAGATCGAGCCGCGGCAGCTGGCGCGGGAGAGCGACGAGGAGGTCGCCGCGCGCCTGACCAGTGTCCGCGGCATCGGCAAGTGGACGGCGGAGATGTTCCTGATGTTCCAGCTGCGCCGACTCGACATCTGGCCGACCGGCGACCTGGCCGTCCGGCGCGGGTACGGCCTGGCCTGGGCCATACCGACACCGACGGCCAGGGAACTGGACGCACTCGGCGAGGTCTACCACCCGTACCGAAGCGTGGCGGCCTGGTACTGCTGGCGGGCGGCCGAGATCTACGGCTCGGCCGCCGTCGCCCTGCCCGTCTGACCCTGCCCGTCTGACCCGGCCCGTCTGACCCGGCCCGTCTGACCCGGCCCGTCTGACCCTGCCCGTCTGACCCCGGCGCTAGGCCTTCGCCTGCATGCCGGAGCGGGCCGGGTTTGCCTGCTCGGCGGCCTTCGGGTCCTTCTCGTTCTGCTTCGCGCGGACGCCGGACTCGACCCGGTCGCCGAGGTCCTTGTCGACGCTCCGCCAGTACTCGAAGGCCCGGGCCAGGACCGGCTCGGTCACGCCGTTCAGCAGGTGCCCTACGATGTTGTCCGCCAGACGGCCGCGGGCGGCGTCGTCCAGCACCTCGCGGACCATGGTGCCGGCCTGGCCGAAGTCGTCGTCCTCGAGGTGCAGCGAGTAGGCCGACCGCACCATCTCGCCGTCGGCGTACCAGCCGACCGGCTGGTTGTGCTCGCTGTCGGCCGCGGGACCGCCCTTGGAGTTCGGCGCGTAGACAGGGTCATGCGCGTTGACCACGCGCATCGCCCCGTCCTTGCTGTAGCTATGCACCGGCACGACCGGAGCGTTGACCGGGATCTGCTTGTAGTTCACCCCGAGCCTGGCCCGGTGCGCGTCGGAGTAAGAGAACCCGCGGGCGAGCAGCATCTTGTCCGGGCTGAGGGTGATGCCGGGAACCAGGTTGTTCGGCTCGAAGGCCGCCTGCTCGATCTCGGTGTGGTAGTCGGTGACGTTGCGGTCCAGGGTCAGCCGGCCGACCTCGATCAGCGGGTAGTCGCTGTGCGGCCACACCTTGGTCAGGTCGAACGGGTTGAACCGGTAGCCGCCGGCCTCCTCGAACGGCATGATCTGCATCTTCAGCGTCCAGCTCGGGTACTCGCCGCGCTCGATGTGGTCGTACAGGTCACGCTGGTGGTAGTCGGTGTCCGCCGCCGCCATCTGGTCGGCTTCGTCCTGGGTGAAGAACTCGATGCCCTGGTCGGTCTTGAAGTGGTACTTGACCCAGAACTTGTCCCCGGCCGCGTTGATCCACAGGTACGTGTGCGAGCTGTAGCCGTTCATGTGCCGCCACGTCCGCGGGATCCCCCGGTCGCCCATCAGCCACGTCACCTGGTGCGCCGACTCCGGCGACAGCGTCCAGAAGTCCCACTGCATGTCGTGGTCGCGCAGGTTGTTGTCGGCGCGGCGCTTCTGCGAGCGGATGAAGTGCTGGAACTTCAGCGGGTCGCGGATGAAGAACACCGGGGTGTTGTTCCCGACCATGTCGTAGTTGCCGTCGGAGGTGTAGAACTTCAGCGCGAACCCCCGCGGGTCGCGCCAGGTGTCAGGGCTGCCCCGCTCCCCCGCCACGGTGGAGAACCTGATCAGCGTGTCGGTTCTGGTGCCGGGCTGGAATACCGCCGCCTTGGTGTAGGCGCTGACGTCACTGGTGACCTCGAAGTGGCCGAACGCACCGCCGCCCTTGGCGTGCGGCTGGCGCTCGGGGATCCGCTCCCGGTTGAAGTTGGCCATCTGCTCGATCAGGTAATGGTCCTGCAGCAGGACGGGGCCGTTGGGTCCGACGGTCAGCGAATGCTCATCGCTCTCGGCCGGCGCGCCGCTGTCCGTAGTGGTGAACGGAACCTTGTCATGCGTCACTGTTCTGCCTCCTCGCAGAGCTGAGCGCTCCGGTTGCGCAGTCTGAATCTCGGCGCGGCCGCAGCCGCGGCCACCCAGTGATGCTTGTCCCCTGCCACGCGTTCAAACCTCGGCGCCCCGCTGGCTGCCCGACATTCCGGGCATTTAACTGGTACGGTCCGACGGTGCAGTCACGCGTCGTCCTTGTCACCGGCGGCAGCCGCGGCATCGGCGCGGCCATCGCGCAGCGCGCCGCCGCCGACGGCTGGGCCGTGTGCCTGACCTACCGCGCCGACCGCGAGGCCGCCGCGGGCGTTGTCGCCCGGATCGGGACCAGCGGCGGTCTCGCGACGGCAGTCCAGGCCGACGTCAGCCGTGAGCCGGACATCATCAGGGCGTTCGCTGCGGCAGCGGAGCTCGGGACGCTCACCGGGCTGGTCGCCAACGCCGGCATCGTGGCGCCGAAGGCACGGCTCGACGAGTTCACCGCCGGGCGGGTCGAGCGGGTGCTCGCGGTCAACGTGCTCGGCCCTGTCCTCTGCTGTCGCGAGGCGGTCCTGCGCATGTCCTCGCGGCACGGCGGCCCCGGCGGGTCGATCGTGCTGATCTCCTCGGCGGCCAGCCGGCTGGGCTCGGCAGGCGAGTATGTCGACTACGCCGCGTCCAAGGGCGCGATCGACACCCTCGGGCTCGGGCTGGCCCGCGAGGTCGCCACCGAGGGCGTCCGGGTGAACGTCGTGCGGCCCGGCATCATCGACACGGGCATTCACGCCAGCGGCAACCAGCCCGACCGCGTTGCCCGCATCGGGCCGACGATCCCGGTCGGCCGGGCGGGTCAGCCCGGCGAGGTCGCCGGCGCCGTCGTCTGGCTGCTCAGCGACGAGGCGGCGTACTGCACCGGCAGCATCCTGGACGTGACCGGCGGCCGCTAGCCCGTCTCAGCCGGGCGATGGCGGCCGGCGAGTACCTCGGCGAGATGGTAGGCAGGCTGGTCGGTCAGCTCCCCCAGCTGCGTGCGGCAGGAGAAGCCGTCGGCTAGGACGAGCCCGTTCCCGTCCTGGCGGGAAAGAGCCGGCTGCAGGGCAGTGCGGGCCACGGCCATGCTCAGGTCGTAGTGACCCTTCTCCATGCCGAAGTTGCCGGCCAGGCCGCAGCAGCCGCCGACCCTGGTGACCGCGGCGTCGCCGCGGGCGAGCAGGGCTGCGTCGGCGTCCCAGCCCATGACCGCGTGGTGGTGGCAGTGCGGCTGCGCGACCGCGGTGATGCCCGCCAGGTGGGCGGGCGGTTCCCAGCCCGGTGTCCTGGCCAGCAGCTCGGCCAGCGTCAGCACCGCGGCGCCGGCCGGGGCCACCGGCGCGTCGGCGAGCCCGCTCGCGTCTCCCCGGAAGGCAGCCACGCAGGAGGGCTCCAGGCCGACCACCGGCGTCCCCTCAGTCACGGCGGGATGCAGGCCCGCGAGCGCCCGGCTCAGCCTGGCCCGCCCGGTCCTGAGCTGGCCAGTGGAGATCCAGGTCAGGCCGCAGCAGTCTCCCGCGCGCGACAGGGCCACCTGGTACCCGGCGGCCTCAAGCACCTGCACGGCCGCGATGCCGACCTGCGGCGTGAAGTAGTTGGTGAACGTATCGGCCCACAGCAGCACCGGTGCACCCTCCGGCGGCGGGGTATGGCCGGCGAACCAGTCACGGAAGGTCTGCCGGGCGAACCGCGGCAGCCGGCGGCGCGCATCCACGCCGGCCAGCCGGGCGCCTGCCGCTCCCAGGACCGGCACGGTGAGCGCGGCGTTGGCCAGCCGCGGCGCGCGGGCGGCGAGCGGAGCCCAGCGCGGCAGCCAGCCGAGCGAGTAGTGCGCCGCCGGCCGCAGACGGCCGCGATACCGCTGGTACAGCGCCTCGGCCTTGTAGGTCGCCATGTCGGTGCCGGTCGGGCAGTCGGCCGAGCACGCCTTGCACGCCAGGCACAGGTCAAGCGACTGCGCCACCTCGGCCGAGCGCCACCGGCCGGGGACCGCGCCGGAGACCAGTTCCTGCAGGACACGGGCGCGCGCCCTGGTCGAGTCTTTCTCGTCCCTGGTCGCCTGGTAGGACGGGCACATCACGCCGCCGCCGCCGGTCAGGTCAGCACGGCACTTGCCGACGCCCGTGCACCGGCTGACCGCGCTGCCGAAGTCACCGTCGTCGTGCTCGTAGCGGAAGCCCAGCCCGGCGCGGTAGCTGTGCCGCCGGGCCGGGCGCAGGTCGGCGTCGACCGGGCGCGGTCGCACGATGACGCCGGGGTTCAGGATTCCGGCCGGGTCGAACACAGCCTTGACCTGCGCGAATGCGTCGAGCGCGGCGGGTGAGTACATGTGCGGCAGCAGCTCGCCGCGGGCGCGCCCGTCGCCGTGCTCGCCCGACATCGAGCCGCCGTGGGCCGCGGCCAGGTCAGCCGCCGCCAGCAGGAAGGCACGGAACGCCCCGGTGCCGCGCGGGGAGCCGAAGTCAAAGTCGATGCGGATGTGCACGCAGCCGTCACCGAAATGCCCGTACGGCAGGCCGTCGAGGTGGTGCTCGGCCAGCAGCGCGCCGAACTCGCGCAGGTAGCTGCCGAGCCGCTCCGGCGGCACGGCGGAGTCCTCCCAGCCGGCGTGATGCGCGCGGCCGCCAGGCGGCCGGGCGACCAGTCCCGCGCCGTCCTCGCGGATGCGCCAGATAGCGGCCGCCTGGCGCTTGTCAGCCGCGATCACGTGGGCGGGCGCGCCGGCCAGCGCGATCAGCTCGCGGGCGGCCGCATCCAGCCCGGCCTGGCTGTCGCCGGGCAGCTCGACCATCAGCAGGCCCCGGCCGGGCGGCAGGTCCGGCGCGGCCGCGGCGCCGAGCGCTGCCCGGCCGAGGTCGGTGATTCCCGAGTCCAGGCCCTCGATCGCGACCGGCTGCAGCGGCAGCAGCCGCGGGACGACGTCGGCGGCCGCGGCCAGGCTCGGGTAGCCGAGGACGACCAGGACCGTCCGAGCCGGGGCGGGCCGCAGCGCGACCGTCGCGGCGGTCGTGATGGCGCAGGTGCCCTCGGTGCCGACGAGCGCTTTCGGCACGTCGAAGCCGCGCTCGGGCAGCAGGTGCTCCAGTGAGTAGCCGGACACCTGCCGGGGGAAGCGGCCGAGCTCGGTGCGGATGACCGCCAGGTTCGCGGTCACGACCGGCTCCAGCGCGGCCAGCGCAGCCGAGGTCTGGGGCGTCGCCTCCCCGGCCCGCAGCACCTCGCCGCCGCCGGTGATCACATCGAGCGCGAGCACGTTGTCGGCGGTCCGCCCGTAGCGCAGGGCCCGCGAGCCGCAGGCGTTGTTGCCGATCATGCCGCCGATCGTGCACCGGCTGTGCGTGGACGGGTCGGGACCGAACCGCAGCCCGAACGGCGCCGCCGCCCGCTGCAGGTCGTCGAGTATGACGCCCGGCTCGACCGTCGCGGTCTGCGCGTCCGGGTCCACGCTCAGGATGCGGTTCAGGTGGCGGGAGACGTCCAGGACGACGCCGGACCCGATCGCGTTCCCGGCCAGCGAGGTCCCGCCGCCGCGAAGCGTCAGCGGCGCCCCGAGCTCCCGGCAGGTCTCGACCGCGATCGCGACCTCACTGACCGACCGGGGAAAGGCCACCGCTGACGGCACCACCCGGTACAGGGACGCATCGCTGGAATACTCGGCTACCCGCCGCGGCGAGGCGTCGACCTCGCTGACTCCGGCAGAGCGCAGGCGCGCTGCAACCTCAGGCTCACCATGCGGCACGCCTCATCGTCTCATGACGTCCGGACGCAGCCGGATGACCGCAGCCTGAGTGCCGGTATTGCGGGGCATTTCGCCGTAAGGTGAGCCGCAGGCTCCCCGACCGGTCGCCGGAGCCGGAAAGGCGGCCCGGTGGCAGATGACAGCCCGGCAGGGGCCGGCCAGCTAGTGCCGGCCGCGCAGGCCGCCTCCGCCTGGGCTCCCTTCCGGCACCGCCTGTTCGCCGCGATGTGGGGCGCTCAGTTCGTCAGCAACATCGGCAGCTGGATGCAGACGGTCGGCGCGCAGTGGCTCATGCTGACCCTGACCGGCTCAGCGGCCTACGTCGCCTTTGTGCAGACCGCGGCCAGCCTCCCGATCGTGCTCTTCGCGGTCGCGGCCGGGGCGATCGGCGATCTGGTGGACAGACGCCGCTTCCTGCTCGTCACCCAGGTCGTGATGCTCGTAGCGGCAACAGCGCTTGGACTGCTCGCGCTCGCCGGGCTGGTCACCCCGTGGGTGCTGCTCGCGCTGATCTTCGCGGTCGGGACCGGCCAGGCGCTGACCTCGCCGACGTGGCAGACCCTGCAGCCCGAGCTGGTGACACCAGGCGAGCGCACGCAGGCAATCTCGCTGGGCTCGGTGAACCAGAACCTGGCCCGAGCGGTCGGCCCGGCCATCGGGGGCCTGCTGCTGGCCGTCACCAGCGTCGGAACGGTGTTCCTGGTCAACGCGGCAACGTTCCTCGCCGTCATCGCCGTCGTGGCGTGGTGGCACAGCACCCGCCCGCCGCTGGCGCTCCCGCGGGAGCACGCAGGAGAAGCCATCCGCGCCGGCGCGCGCTACGTAGCAGCCAGCCCGGTGCTGCGCGTCATCCTGCTGCGGGCGGGCATCTTCATCTTTTTCGCCAGCTCGATCTGGGCACTGCTGCCGCTGACAGCCGAGCACCAGCTCCACCTGGGCTCCGGCGGCTACGGCCTGCTACTCGGCTGCGTGGGAGTCGGCGCTGTCGCCGGCGCGGCGGTGCTGCCCCGGCTGCGGGCGGCCCTGATGCCGGGCACGCAGCTCACGCTCGGCTCGCTCATTCTCGCGCTCGTGGCGCTCGTCCTCGCCCTCGTGCACGTGGCAGCGGCCGTCGCGGTTGCGCTCGCACTGGGCGGCGTCGCCTGGATCCTGGCGCTGTCCACGCTGAACTCGCTGTACCAGCTGTCGCTGCCGCAGTGGGTGAAGGCCCGGGGCATGTCGTTCTACCTGGTGGTCTTCCAGGGCGGCAATGCGATCGGCAGCGCGGTGATGGGCGTGGCGGCCAGCCGCGCTGGCCTGACGCCCACGCTCCTGATCGCCGCCGCCGGGCTGGCGCTCGGCCCTCTCGCCGGACTCCGCTACCGGTTCAGGCAGCTCAGGCCCGAGGAGCTAGCGCTGGCGGACGACTGGCCGCAGCCACAGCTGCCGGCTGAGGGCTCGAATCCTGGCCCGGTGCTGGTGACGGTCGAGTATCACGCGCTTCCCGGCCGGGAGGCCGACCTGCTGGCTGCCCTGGAGGATTCCCGCTTCGCGCGTCGCCGCACCGGGGCGTCGTCCTGGCGCGCCTGGCAGGACGGCGCGCAGGCCGGGCGGATACTCGAGCAGTTCGTTGTCGCGTCCGTCGATGAGCACCTCCGCCAGCACGAGCGCGTTACCGCCAGGGACGCGGCCAGGTACGCCGGCGTCCGGGCACTGGCCAGCGGGGCGGTCACGGTAACGCACTGGGTAACGCCGCGGCCATCTCCGCCGATTTCCCCGGTGCCTGGCATGAGCGGCTAATCAGGATCCGTCACCGGCCGGGTTCCTTACCCGGCGCGGGTCACCGGGGCGACACGGCCCGCCGCGCGGAACCTACGATGGGCGGATGGACGATGCATCCGCAGCAGCTACTGAGACCCGTCAGGAACCCGGTCCCGCTGCCCGCGAGAGCCGGCCCGCGATCGTGACGGTGGACGACGATCCGGATGTCTCCCGGGCAGTCGCCAGGGACCTGCGCCGCAGGTACGGCGAGCAGCACCGGATCGTCCGCGCCGAGTCGGGCGAGGCCGCGCTCGATGCGCTGCGCCAGATGAAGCTGCGCGGCGACCTGGTCGCGATCATCCTGGCCGACTACCGGATGCCGCAGCTGAACGGCATCGAGTTTCTCGAGCGGGCCATGGACATCTATCCGGGCGCGCGGCGCGCATTGCTGACCGCATATGCCGATACCGGCGCGGCCATCGACGCGATCAATGTCGTCGACCTCGACTATTACCTGCTCAAGCCGTGGGACCCGCCGGAGGAGAAGCTCTATCCGGTCGTGGACGCGCTGCTGGAGACCTGGCTGTCGTCGGAGCACAAGCCGGTGCCGGAGACCAAGGTCATCGGTCACCGGTGGTCGGCCCGCTCGTCCGAGGTACGGGAGTTCCTGGCCCGCAACCAGGTGCCGTACCGCTGGTACTCCACCGATGAGCCGGAGGGGCGCCGGCTGCTCGAGGCCGCCCAGGCCGACGGCGAGCAGCTTCCCGTGGTGATCGCGCCCGACGGCGCCGTGCTGATCGAGCCGTCCGAGCCCGACCTGGCCGGGCACGTCGGGCTGGCGACCACGCCGTCGACTGACTTCTACGACCTGATCGTCATCGGCGGCGGCCCGGCCGGGCTGGGCTCGGCTGTGTACGGGGCGTCCGAGGGGCTGCGCACCGTCCTGGTGGAGCGCACGGCCACCGGCGGGCAGGCGGGCCAGAGCTCCCGCATCGAGAACTACCTCGGCTTCCCCGACGGGGTGTCCGGCGCGCAGCTGACCGACCGCGCGCGGCGCCAGGCAGCCAAGTTCGGCGCCGAGATCCTCACCACCCGCGACGTGACCGGCCTGGAGGTCACCGGATCGGCGCGGACGGTGCACTTCGCGGACGGCAGCTCGATCAGCGCGCACACGGTCATCCTGGCAACCGGCGTCACCTACCGGCAGCTGACCGCGCCCGGCGTCGCTGAGCTCACCGGCCGGGGTATCTACTACGGCTCAGCGCTGACGGAGGCGACCAGCTGCATCAACGAGGACATCTACATCGTCGGCGGAGCCAACTCAGCCGGGCAGGCCGCGGTGTACCTGGCCAAGGGCGCGCGCTCGGTCACGATCCTGGTCCGGGCCGACTCTCTCGCCAAGTCGATGTCGCACTACCTCATCGACCAGGTCCAGAACATCCCGGCCATCAGCGTGCGCACCTGCACGGAGGTCAGCCAGGCGCACGGCACCGACCACCTGGAGCGCCTGACGCTGCGCGACAGCAACACTGGCGCGACCGAGACCGTACCGGCGCAGTACCTGTTCGTGTTCATCGGCGCCGCCCCGCTGACCGACTGGCTCGACGGTGTCGTGGTGCGCGATGATCACGGCTTCGTCATCACCGGACCCGACCTGCTGGTCGACGGGAAGCCGCCAGGCGGCTGGCCGCTTGAGCGACCGCCGTACCACCTGGAGAGCAGCGTTCCCGGCGTATTTGTAGCCGGAGACGTGCGGGCCGAGTCCGCCAAGCGGGTCGCCTCGGCCGTCGGCGAGGGCGCCATGGCCGTCATGCTCGTGCACCGCTACCTGGAGAAGCTGTGACCACGGCCGCGTCGCCGGACGCCGGTCAGCCGGCGGCCGCGACGGCCGCCGCCGTCGAGGAGTCGCCAGCCCGGTGCAGCGCCGAGGAACTGCGGGGCCTGTTCCTGTTCGAGAAGCTCACCGACGATCAGCTGGCCTGGCTGTGCCGCGAGGGCCGGGTGATCGTTACCGGGCCAGGACCTGTCTATACCGAGGGCGAGCCGGCCAGTGCCCTGTACGTGCTGCTGTCCGGCACGGTGGTGCTGTCGCGCCGGATCGGCAGCGACGACGTCGAGACCACCAGGGCGTCGGATCCCGGCGTCTATGCAGGCGCGTTCTACGCCTATCTCGGCGACCGCGTGCCGCAGGTCTACAACAACTCGATGCGCGTGACCGAGCGCTCCCGGTTCTTCGTGCTCGAGGCAGGAAAGTTTGCCCAGCTCATGAGCGACTGGTTCCCGATGGCCACGCACCTGCTCGAGGGCCTGTTTTTCGGCACCAAGAACACCATGGAGGCCATCGGGCAGCGGGAGCGGCTGCTGGCGCTGGGCGCGCTGTCCGCCGGGCTGACGCACGAGCTCAACAATCCGGCGGCCGCGGCAGTGCGCGCCAGTGCCGGCCTGCGCGAGCACGTCGTCAGGCTGCGGCGCAAGCTGCCGGCCATCGCTGACGGCCAGCACGACGGCGAGGTTCTCCGGCTGCTGGTCACGCTGATCGACGACGCCGCCGACCGGGTCGCGGCCGCACCCGCCCTCGGTCCGCTGGAGGCCGCCGACCTGGAGGACGCGGTCACCGACTGGCTCGAGGACCACGGCGTCGGGCAGAGCTGGGAGATCGCGCCCGCGATCGTCGCGGCGGGAATCGGCACCGAGAAGCTTGATCAGATCGCGGCGGCGGTGCGCGGGGACACGGCCGGCGGCGGGGCCGACCTGACCGGCGCCCTGCGGTGGCTCGCCGACACGGTCGAGACGGAGCAGCTGCTCAGCGAGATCACCGAGTCGATCGACCGGATCTCCTCGCTGGTCGGCGCCGCGAAGCAGTACTCACAGCTCGACCGCGCGCCGTATCAGGTGGTCGACATCCACGAGCTGCTGGACAGCACCCTCGCCATGCTGGCCGCGAAGATCGGCGACGGCATCACGGTCGCTCGTGATTATGACCGCAGCCTGCCGAGGATTCCCGCCTTCCCGAGCGAGCTGAACCAGGTCTGGACGAACCTGATCGACAACGCCGTGTCGGCCATGAACGGGTCGGGGACGCTGACGATCCGCACTGCCGCAGACCGCGACATGCTGCTCGTCGAGTTCGGCGATACCGGTCCCGGTATCCCGGCCGAGATCAGGGACCGGATCTTCGAGCCCTTCTTCACGACCAAGCCAGTCGGCCAGGGCACCGGGCTCGGCCTCGACATCTCCTTCCGCATCATCGTGACCCGTCATCACGGAGACCTGCGCGTCGAGTCGGTGCCCGGCGACACCAGGTTCCGGGCCTGGCTCCCGCTGACCGCCGTCGCGGCTCCCTGACGTCAAGATCACTTCTTGTGCTGAGTTCTCAGCAGATGGCGCGGAGAAGTCACCGCGACAAGTGATCTTGCCGCGGCGCCCGGCGGCCGACGAAGACCGCGCGCGGCGGGGCGGAGTGACTCGCGGCCGGCACGCCCGGCCGGACCTCGGCGGTGAAGCCTGCCTCGGCCAGCAGCCGGAGCCAGGTGCCGCGCCGGAACGAGCCGAGCCTGTGGGCCTCCGGCACCACCCTGGTGGTTCCGTCGGCCTCGCGCAGCGTGAACTCGTACTCGGCCAGGATCCAGTCGTCGGCCGGATCGGGGTCGGAGGTCCGCTCGCGGAAGACAGCCTGGCGGCCGCCGGCGTCGCTGCCGCCTCCGCCGCCGGTCCCGGGGCGGAACGTCTCCGCGGTGTGGTCGGGCGCGAACACGGCCAGTCCGCCCGGCCGGCAGTGCGCGAACGCCGTCTCGATAACCAGCCGCAGCTCATGCTGGCTCGTCACGTAGTCGACCGCGTCATGCACGAGCACGGCGTCGAAGACGCGGCCGAGCCGGATCGCGCGCATGTCGCCCTGCACGTGCTCGCAGTCCGGGTTGAGCTCACGCGACGTCGCCAGCATCTGGGCCGACAGGTCCACCAGGGTCATGGACCGCCCCGCTTTCAGGTGCAGGGCCACATGGCCGCCGCCGCTGCCCAGGTCCAGGACACTGCGAACGGGGCCGGCAGCGGACCCGAAGACCGCCGTCACCATCTCGGCGTCCTCCGCGTACTCCGCCGCCGGCGAGATGAGCGGCCACCAGCCGGCCAGTTCCTGGTAGAGGGCGTAGCTGGTCACGCCCACCATCATCGCTGATTCCGGGTCCCGGCCCGCGGATCCCGGCCGGCAGATCCCGGCCCGCGATCCCGGCCCGCGCTGCCAGAACGGGTGATCACCACATAGATTGGCGGCGGGGCCGCAGAACGCGAGTAACTCAGCATCGAGCCGTCTGGAGGATGCGTGGCTAAGATCCCCGATACCGGTCAGGTTCCCCCCGATTTCACCCTGCCGGGCGTTGCCCTGACCGGCGGCGAGGCCGCGCGCGGCGATTACACGCTGTCGCAGCAGCGCGGCGCGCCGGTTGTGCTGGCGTTCTACCCCGGCGACAACACCTCGGTGTGCACGAAGCAGCTGTGCTCCTACACCTCCGGGCTGGAGAGCTTCACCGGCTTCGGCGCGACAGTGTGGGCGATCAGCCCGCAGGGCCTGGACAGTCACGAGCAGTTCGCCCGCAAGTACGGCCTCGCCTTCCCGCTGCTGGCCGACGAGGACCTGACCGTGAGCCGGTCGTACGGCATCACGCTCGGCGGCGCCGGCCTGCGCCGGTCGGTCTTCGTCATCGACGCCGACGGCGTGCTGCGGTGGAAGCACGTTACGCTCGTCGGCCTGACCTTCCCGGCGGCGCAGACCATCGCCGCTCAGCTCGCCGGCCTGCGAAAGGCAAGCTAATGCGCATTCTCATCATCGGCGGCACTGCATTCGTCGGCCGGTACATCACCCTCGCGGCGATCGACGCCGGTCACGACGTGACCCTGTTCCACCGCGGCAAGACCGGGCCCGGCCTGTTTCCCGAGGCAGAGCACCTCACCGGCGACCGCGACGAGGACCTGACCGCGCTCGCAGCCGGGCAGTGGGACGCGACTATCGACGTCTGCGCCTACTTCCCGCGGCAGGTGCACTCGCTGGCGACCGCGCTGGGCGGGCGGGGCGGCCGGTACGTCTTCATCTCCAGCGTCTCGGCGTACAGCCCGGCGGTGCCACCGGACTACGACGAGAGCGCGCCGCTGGCGGAGGTCACTGACCCGGACGCGACGCAGGTCACGAACGAGAACTACGGCGGCCTCAAGGTCGCGTGCGAGCAGGCCAGCACCGAGGCGTTCGGGCCGGGCACCACGATCATCCGGCCGACCTACGTGATCGGGCCGCACGATCACTCCTACCGGTTCACCTGGTGGGTGGACCGCATTGCCCGCGGCGGCACCGTTCTCGCGCCAGGCGACCCGGACGATCCGATCCAGGTCATCGACGCCCGCGATCAGGGCGCCTTCGTCGTGTCGCTGCTCGAGCGGTCGGTCACCGGCACCTTCCACACGGTGAGCCCGCCGCCGCCGTTCGGCTTCGGCCAGATGCTGGAGGCGATCGCAGCCGAGGTCGCGCCGCCCGGCACCGAGCTGACCTGGGTCGCCAGCGATTTCCTGCTCGCGCAGGACGTCGACGGCGCGGCACTGCCACTGTGGGCCGGAGGCGAATCCGACGCCGCGAACATGAGCACGGCGAACCCGGCCGCGGCCTATGCGGCCGGGCTGACGCCGCGTCCGCTGCGCGCGACCGTGGCCGACATCAGGGCTGCGGATCGCGAGCCTGGCTCCGGCCGGCCTGGCATCGGCCTCCCGCCGCAGCGGGAGGCCGAGCTGCTGGCCCGCTGGGCCGCGGCTGACCGCGGCTAACGACCGCTCAGGCACGCACCTTCTCGCGGACGCCCGCCCGCCGCCCTGTGCGGCCGTCGCGGCGCGGGCGCACTGCGGTGAAGCTGTCGTAGGCGATCGGCGCAGGGTTCAGGCTGGTGCTTGTCGCGGCGGGCGTGTGGTAGTAGGTCATGGTGATCGAGGTCTGGTCGCCGGGGTAGCGGCCAGGGTCAACGTCGAACACGCCGATGCCCCACGGGTAGGTGGTGTTCGGGTCCCTGACCGCCGACCAGGTGGCCAGCTCGGTGGTCTGGGCGACCTGCTTGTAGGTCGTCGGCGCGTTGTAGACCTGCGAGATGAGCCCGTTGGCTGGCGTGTACGGGCCGTAGGCGCTGTCGGTGCCGAAGTAGGTGTCGTCATGCGAGGAGGTGCCGCCGCCGCCGAGCACGATGTGCACCAGGCCCTGCGAGGTGTCCACCCGGGTGGTGTCGAAGCTCACGACCGTGGGGCGGAGCGTGGCATTCGCCGCCGGGTCGCCGGTGTCCACGCCGCGCACCGCGTAGCTGCGCTCGTAGTCGTGGTCGTGCCCGGCCAGCACCAGGTCCACGCCGTACTCGTAGAACAGCGGCATCCACGTCTGCCGGATGCCCATGTCGCTGCCGCTGCCTGTCGTCGAGGTGGACATGGCGGGCTGGTGCATGTACGCGACGATCCAGTCGACGGCAGGATCGCTGTTCGCCTGCTGCAGCGTGCGCTCCAGCCACCTTTCCTGCGCCCCGTGGGAGTAGCCGAGCAGGTACGGGCCGGTCGATGTCCCGAGATAGACGCCGCCGTCGTTCTCGTAGACAACGTCGTTGTTGTCCAGCGAGATGAACAGCACGGAGCCGACCTGGAAGGCGTACCAGTTGCCGTTGAACTGGCTGCTGCGGTTGCCCGGCAGCCGGTACCTGGTCTGGTAGGACAGGTATCCGAGCGGGCCGTTCCCGGCCTCCACCTCGTGGTTGCCGAGCGCGGGCATCCACGGCGTGTTCATCGCGGACGGCTGAGTGTTGTCGGCGAAGTCGGCCCACACCGCCGCCATGCTGGCCTGGTTCACGTTGGCGTAGGACAGGTCCCCGTTGAGCAGGTGCACGACCGGGTTGAACTGCTCGATCTGGCTCGTCGCGGTAATCGCGTTGAGCGAGGACTTGGACCAGGCGGGGTTGCCCGAGCCGATGTCGCCGAAGCTGGTAAACCGGAACGGCACGCGCCCGGTCGGCGCGGTGGTGAAGGTGCCCGGCACGGCCGCGGCGCCGTCGCTCAGCACCGAGTAGACGTAGGTGGTGCCCGGCCGCAGGCCGCTGATCCTGGCGTGCTGGACGTAGGTCTCGACGCCATCGCCGTAATCCGTATAGGTCACGGTCTCGGCCGGGATCGTCTGGCCGAAGCCGCCGTGCGGAGTGCCGAGAACGACGCGCGGCCTGGACACCGATCCGGCCGTTGACCAGGACACGTTCATCTCGCGGGCCGCGTCGTTGCCGTAGGTGATGTGTATCTGGGTCGCGCTCTGCGTTCCGGCGATGGCCGGCTGGCGCCAGAACGCGGGCCCGGCAAGCAGCAGTCCGCCGGCTGTCACTCCGCCGAGAAAACCCCGGCGGGATACAAGCTGAGTCACGCCATACCTCCGCACCACATGCGATAAAGGACAGGCGTGATCATGGCAACCGCCCGCTGACGGCGGTGAACAGCCGGATGGACAGCGGGTTAACGAGACATGGCGAAACGAACTAGCCGAAGAACACCAGCCGCGCGCAGATCACGAGCCCGACGATCGCGAGCGCGATGAGCACCTTGACCGCGACATGCCGCTCCGCCGAGACGTCGCGGTCGAGTTCGGCGTCGAAGGCCTCCGGCGGCCGCGTCCAGGGCACCTCCGCGCAGGTACTCCCCCGCGCCCCCGTGCCAGCGCCCGTGCCGGCCACGGCCGTGCTAGCTGCGCCCGTGCTAGCTGCGCCCGTGCTGGCCACGCTGGTGCTGTGCGTGCTGCCAGTCATGCGCCCACCGCCACCTTTCCTGTCTTCTCGGTCTTCTCCCAGGCCGTGCCCGCCTTCCTGGCCTCCTTGACGTAGGAGGCCAGCGTCACCGCGCACAGCAGCGGGCCGAAGCCGCCGATGTAGACCAGCAGCGGGCTGAGGAAGCGGCCGAACCGCCGGGGCTCGGCCACCTTGGCCAGGTAGGCGAACAGCATCGACCCGGCCAGCCAGGAATAGGTGAAGAGCTCGATGGCGTCCGCGTGGTGCCGCAGCGAGGTCGCGCCGAGGAAGGCCAGCGCGTGATAGATCACGAACCGCAGCGGCGGCGGCCAGATCGCCGCCAGCATGATGACCACGCTGACCGCACCGGGGAACAGCAGACCCTGGCGCCAGACATGCCTGCCTGTCTTCGGGTCGATCAGCAGTGAGTAGGCGGTGATGAACGCGTAGGTCAGCAGGTTGGTGATCCACAGCGCGTGGAATGCCGTCCAGGCCAGCGAGTGGTCGATGAAGAACAGCGTGATCAGGGACGCCGATGAGGCAATCATGAAGGCCGGCTGCAGCAGCAGCGAGAACCAGAACAGCGCGAAGCTGATGCTCCCGAGCCGGTGCGGAGTCGCCGACCAGGGCAGCCGGGGCCGGAACCACAGCCCCTTGAACCGCCGCGTGACCTGGATGTTGCCGCGCCCCCAGCGCAGCCGCTGCCTCCACAGCCCGGTGATGCTGCCCGGCTCCTCGGCCCACACGACAGCGTGCGGCTCGAAGACGACCCGTGCCCCTCTCAGCTGGGTCAGGAACGTGGTCACCGTGTCCTCGGCCAGTGTCTGCGTGTCAATCCGGCCGCCGATGGCCTCGATGTTCGCCCGCGAGTGCAGCTGCGCCCCGCCGGCCAGGCAGGCCACTGCGCCGAGCACGTTCTGACTGCGGCGGGCCGCCGCCTGCGCGGTGATGTACTCGTAGCCGATAAACCTGGTCATGTAGTTGCCGGGCCTGCTGCCCTCCTTGATGTACGCGTTGACCGCGCCGACGTTCGGATCGGCCAGGTGCCGGGTCATCAGCCGCAGCGACTCGGGCTCGTAGATGACGTCGGAGTCCATGATCAGGACAGCCTGCATCCAGTCACTCGCGAGGACGTGCTCCAGCCCGAAGTTCAGGGTGTGCGCCTTGCCCATGCCGCCGACCTCGCGCCGCAGCTGGAACACCCGGCCCGGATACTGCCGTTCCTTCTCGCGCAGCAGCTCAGGCGTGCCGTCGGTGCTCGCGTCATCGATCACGTACACGCGCAGCCGCTCGGGCGGGTAGTCCAGCTGCATCAGCCGGTCGACGGACGCGCCGATCACCAGTGCCTCGTTCCAGGCTGGCACCAGGATCGCCGTGCGCGGGTAGTACGGCGCGCACTTGCGGTAGTGCAGCCGGAGGAAGTGCACTCCGACGAGCAGGAACTGGTAGCTGGCCACGACCAGCGGGATCGCGCCGACCAGAACCAGGCTGACCAGCACCCACTTGAGGACGAGCAGGCTCACGGTCCGGCTCCGTCGCCAAGGCCGGCCCCGAAGACAGTGCCGGCCCCGAAGACAGTGCCGGCCCCGAAGACAGTGCCGGCCCCGAAGACAGTGCCGACGGTGCGGCGAACCGACCGGTAGCTGCCGACATCGCTGCTGTGGTGGCTGTCGCTGCTGGCCACCAGCGCAACCCCGGCTCGCGCGAGAGCCGCGACCGTGCGGGGCGCCGGGCAGGACCACTTCTCGTTCACTTCGGCTACGGCACCGGCGTCCCGCAGCCGCCCGGCCAGCCAGCTGAGCAGCGCGTCCGGCACGTCGTCCTCGCTGAGCCCGACCTTCGGCAGCACGCTGAACAGGTGCGCCAGGATGCCGGTGCGCACCGTGCTCGCGGCGTTCGCGGTCGCCTCGGCCAGGCACTCCAGCACATCCGCCGGGCTCACCGCGCCGTCGGCCAGGTCCCGGCCCAGTGCGGCCGGATCGACCGGCCCCACGTCGGCCGGGAACTGATGATCGGCGATCAGCACCAGGTCGATGCCGCTCAGGTCACCGGGCAGGTCAAGCCTGCCGGTCATGTCCAGGATCTTGGCCTCCACTCCGGTCCTGACCGCAAGCCCGGCAGGAGGCCGCAGCCCGGCCACTGCGCTGACAAATTCCGGCAGCCAGGTGGTGCCGGCGCGCACGTGCTCGGTCATGCAGATGGTGCGCAGCCCGCGCGCTTCCGCGGCGGCCAGGTTCTCCGAGATCGTGCTCGTGCCGTCTGAGAAGGTCGAGTGCACGTGAAAGTCCTCGTCCAGGGCGGGTGCGCGCCCGGCGGCGAGGCCGAGATCGGCGGCTGTCAGCGTCACGCCGACACCCGCTCGACCTCGGCCATCGTGACGAACCGCTCGTCCAGGAAGCGGACCATGGCGGTCTCGGTGAAGCCGGCGTGCGCGGGCAGCTCGCCGCCGCGCAGGGCCTCCAGCGCCAGCCGCGGCATGTCCACGCCGCTGGCGATCGTCAGCGGCATCGAGCCGGGCGGCCTGGGATTGACCTCAAGCAGCGCGAGCCGGCCGGCTCGATCACGTCGGCACTGCACGTTCCCGATATAGGTAAGACCGACAGCAGTGGCGACCGCGGCCCCGAAATTCTCCAGCTCGGGATTCCTGACCGTGCGCCCCGCTACCGACACACCGGAGTCAACCCGCGCGCGCAGCCTCGGGACGGCGGCAGCGACCCGCCCGCCGCCGTCGGCGAGCACGTCGACGGAGTATTCGTCGCCGGGCAGGTACTCCTGCACCAGGTAGCCGGGCCTGGCGCCGATGGCGGCAAGCTCCGCCGCGGACTGCGGCATCGACACGCCGCGGGAGCCGCTGCCGCTGCGCGGCTTGACGATCACCGGGTAGGTCCAGCTGGCCGGGTCGGCCGGCGTGTCCAGGCTCTCCGTGCGCGGCACCCTGACGGCGTCGGCGCACACCCGCGCGAGCGCCAGCTTGTCCAGCGTCTGAGCCAGTGCCTTGTCCGGGGCCAGCATGAGCGCCACGCCGCGGCGCGCGAAGTCGTCGCGGCTGAGGGCGAGCGGCATCAGTTCCGCGTCGACGGTGGGAACGACCACGTCGACCGACAGCCGCTCGCAGATCCCGATCAGGGCGGGAACGAAGTCACCTGCGTCCCCGGCCGGGACGATGACGCGGTTCTGGGCCGGGACCAGGTACAGGCCCGCCGCCCAGGCATCCATGTCCGCGGCGAGTACCTCGACCGACGGCACGCTGCTCAGTGACTTCATCACCGCGATGCCGGCCGGGCCGCCGGCGCCCGTGACGAGAACGCGGATGCTGCCTGACCTGTCGTCATACGGCTGCATGACTGCCCCTCTCGGCCTGGTGCCCGGTGCTGGCGGGCACGCCCATCGCGGCTGCGCCCGCCGCACGGTCCCTGATCACCTCGAACGCCTCCGCGTACCGGCCCTCGCCGAACCGCGACCAGTACCGCGCCGTCGCCTCGATCAGGTCCGGCTCGAGGTATCCGCGGATCGCGGTCTGCGAGGCGAACGCCCCGATGGCCGCGAGCTTCCCCGGCAGGTAGGCGTCGACGTCGACGAACCTGGCCGGGCGGAAGTCCACGGTGGCGGACGGCGACTGGAAGCAGTAGACCGAGCCGATGGTGCGCGCGGCCACCATGACCGCGCGGTGGGTGTTGCGGTGGTCCTGGTGCACGTCGTGCGGCGAGTGCGTGTACACAATGGTCGGAGTGACGGTCTCGATCACCGCGCTGATCGCGCTGATGGTCGGGTCGCCCTCGCTGATCCTGGTGTCCTCCAGGTCCTCGAGGTACAGCGCGGCCCCGAGTAGCCTCGCGGCCTGCTCAGATTCGCCCGCCCTGGCGCCTTCCACGCCGCCGCGCGCGCCCCGGCACATCGTCAGGATGGACACCTCGTGCCCGGCTGCGCGATGCGCCAGCAGCGTCCCGGCCGTGCCGATCTCGACGTCGTCCGGGTGCGCGCCCACCGCGAGCACCCGCTCCCGGCTGGCCCGGCTGCGCTCCAGCAGGCCGGACACCGCGCCGATGAGGTCGTCGGGCCGCAGCGGCTTCTGCAGGAACTCATCGGCCTTGCCGCGCACGGCGCCGACGGCGTTCCCGACGGTCGCGTGCGCGGTGATTATCATGACCGGCACGCCGGGCGCGGTCTCGCGGATCCGGCCGAGCAGTTCGATACCGGACATGCCGGGCATCTCAATGTCGCTGATGACAAGATCAAATCTGTGGCCGCGGCCGGTCAGGCTGAGCGCCTCGGCCGGGCTGTTCGCGTGCCGGACCTCGAGCCCGGCGCGCCGGGTGAGAACGTCGACGATGTACCTGCCGGTATCCGGGTCGTCCTCGACCAGGAGGATCTTCGCCGGCCCGGGATTATGCTGCCCGCTCATACCACGATCGTTGGCGGCACCGGTTGCAGGCTGGTTAGCCGTCCGGTAGCAGCCGGGTTGCAAGATGGCGGCGCGGCCGCGCATCGGCGGTGATACCCGGGCGAATCGTCGCCGCTTCCTGCTAGCTCAGCCGGCGGACGGCGGCAGGTACCGGTAGCCGAATCCGCGCACCGCCTCGATCGGCGAGCCCTCCTGCCCGCCGGCACCGAGCTTGCGGCGCAGCCGCATGATGCTGAACTTCACCCGTTCGGGCCCGACCCGGCCAGGGTCATTCCAGGCCAGCTCCAGCAGCTGGGACGGCGACAGCACCTGGCCCCGGTGCCGGATGAGCGCGGACAGGAGCCGGAACTCCGTCGGCGTCAGCGCGACGGCCCGGCCCGCGACCGCGACGTCGCATGACCCCTGGTCAACCTGCAGGAACCCGTCGTCGTAGCGGGCGGCGCGGTCGGGCGGCGGCGCCTGGTCCGCGCCGCGGTCCTGGTCCGCGCGGGGGTCGGGCTTCGCCCAGGGGCCCCAGATCGCGCCGCGGTCCAGGTTCGCGCGTTGGTCCCGGTTCGCCACGTGGTCCTGCGGCGGCTCGGGGACCCGGCGGAGCAGCGCCTGGATCCGGGCCAGCAGCTCGGCATTGCCGAACGGCTTGGCCAGGTAGTCGTCGGCCCCTGCCTGCAGACCGCGAACCTTGTCGGCTTCATGGCCGTGCGCGGTCAGCATCAGCACCGGAGTGTCGCTGAGGTCGCGGATGCGCTCGAGCACCTGCCAGCCGTCCAGCGCTGGCAGGCCGATGTCCAGCAGCACGAGCGCGGGGTGCCGCTCATGGAACTCCCGCAGGCCACTCCGGCCGTCGGGGGCACCGACGACGTCGAAGCCGCCGCGGCTGAGCGCCGTCGTAATGGCGAGCGCGATGTCGGGGTCGTCCTCGATGACGAGGATCGCGCTGCTCACCCGGCCGCCGGAAGGTGCTGCGCCGCGTGCGCGCCCAGCGGCAGCGCGGTCTGCGGGCCGATCACCTGGTCCGCGACGAAAACGGGCAGTTCGGACCAGCTGCCGGACGCCGGACCGACTGCGTCCCGCCTGACAGCTTTATCGGCCGAAATCCCCATGGGCCCCCGCCCGTCGATCCCCGGCTGCGAGCTCAGCGACGCCCCGCCCGGAAGAAATTCCCGCTGGTTTGCGGCTGAACCGCACCGTGCCGCACAAGCAGCAGGCCGCGCAAGCGGGCGTGCCGGACAAGCAGCAGGGCCGACCCCGGGCGCGCCCCCGTGAGGCACGTCCGGGGCCCTGGCCGGCCGACGGCGAGGTCAGGCCTTGACGGCCTCGATCTCGAGGTGGAGCTGGATCTTGTCCGCTACCACGACGCCGCCGTTCTGCATCGGCGCGCTGAAGTTGACGTTGAACTCACGCCGGTTGATCTCCCCGGTGGCGGTGAAGCCTGCCCGGGTGCCGCCGTACGCGTCCGGGCCGAAGCCGTTGAGCTCCAGCTTGAGCGGCACGCTCTTGGTGACGCCCTTGAGCGTCAGGTCGCCGTCCAGCACGTACTCGCCGTCCTCGACGCGCACGCCAGTCGACTGGTAGGTCATGGTCGGGTACTTCTCGACCTCGAAGAAGTCGGCGGACCTGATGTGGTCGTCGCGCTGGTCCTGCCCGGTGTTGATCGAGCCGAGGTCGATCTCCGCGGTAACAGAGGACTTGGTCGGGTCCTCTGCGGTGACGATCTGCCCGCTGAAGGTGGTGAACCGCCCGCGGACCTTGCTGACCATCATGTGCCGGACCGAGAAGCCGACCTCGGAGTGGACCGGGTCGATGTTCCAGGTGGCTGCCTCGTAGCCCGGAATTGCCGTCTCAGTGCTTGGTGCCGACAAAGTGAATCACTCCCGATGGCGTGTGGTTACGTTGGTGTTGTTGAATACTCAAGAACTATCACGCTCCTCACGCAGATGTCAAACGCTCAACTATCTGCGGTATGCTGTATGCGTGCGTGACACCGAGATTCACTGGCTGAGTGCTGAGCAGCAAGAGGCATGGCGGGCATTCCTGACCGCCACCCAGACGCTGTTCTCTGCCGTTGACGGCCAGCTGCAGCGGGACTCGGCCCTTCCGCACGGTTATTACGAAATCCTAGTGCGGCTGTCGGAGGCGGACAATCGCTCTCTGCGCATGAGCCAGCTCGCCGAGGCATCGACATCGAGTAAGAGCCGCCTGTCGCACGCCGTGGCCCGGCTTGAGGAGCGCGGCTGGGTGGAGCGCCTGGACTGCGAGACCGACCGCCGCGGCCAGATCGCCCGGATGACGGACGCCGGACTCGCTGCGCTCGCCGCCGCGGCGCCCGGCCACGTCGCGCAGGTACGGCGGTCGCTGTTCGACCGCCTCACCGCCGAGCAGGTCACTCAGCTCACGGCCATCAGCAACGCCATCGCCGCCGGGCACCAGGGCGATGCCGCCGGCGTCTGCCCCGTCAGCAGCTGCGACGAGCCGGACGACCAGGGCGGCTAAGCGTCGTCACCGGCCCGCCGGGGACTTTGCATTCGCTACAGCGCGCTGAGGTGCCGTTTAGGGACGACATGACCGATTCAGAACGCACCGAACGGGTGAAACGTCAACCGTGGTTGACATCCGGCCGGTCCTTCCCCTGCCCGTCACGGGCCCGGCGTTAGCCTTCGCCGCCAGCGAGCTGGCCGGCCATAGCATCAGCGATCGCGGCGGCTCCGGGGCCGTGGCCTGGCTCGGCCCGCAGCCCGGCAACGACGCCCTCCCGGTCCAGCTCGCTGCGGTTCTGGCTCAGCTTCTGCTTCGCCTCGATCGCGGTGATGGTGACCTCGACCCCGACAATCGCGCGCAGCTGTCCGTCGATGTACTCCGGCGGCGCGTCCGTGACGGCCCACGGGCGCTCCCGGTTCGCCTCGTGCAGCCGCGTCAGGCGGGTCACGAACGCGCGCAGCCACTCCGGGTCCTGATGGAAGGCGATGGCGCCGGTCAGGTGCACGGCCTCGTAGTTCCAGGTCGGCACGACGCGGCCGTGCCGTGCCTTGCTCTCGTACCAGGATGGCGAGATGTACGCCTGCGGTCCGCGCACGATGGCCAGCGCCTGCGCGCCGGGCATCGCCGTCTTCCACTGGTCGTTGGCGATGGCGATGTGCCCGAGCAGCCGCCCGTAATCCGCCGTCGCGTTACCCGCTCCGCCATCCGGGCCGGCAGCCAGCTCCGCCGGGCGATCCCAGATAACCGGCAGCAGCGTCGACACCGGCCGGGTGCCGTCGAAGGTCACCAGATCAGCGGACTGCGCCGCATCGACGAACGCCGTGATCTGAGCCAGGTCGGTAACGGTGAAGTGGCGTGGCAGGTACATGCCCTCAGGGTAGGCGGCCGGCCAGCCCGATGCATATCGCCCGCAATGCCCGGTCGCGCCAGGCAGGCGGCCGCTGGCCGGAAATCCGGTTTCGGGCACCCGCACTGCCGCCTATGCTGATGGGCAACGCGCTGACGGAGACAAGTAGCGCCGGGCCACGCGGGTACCAGAGAGCCGCCGGAAGCTGAGAAGGCGGCCTCGCGGCCGGTCGCGAAGACACTCCCGAGCGCGGGGAGGAACGGCAGCCGCCGCCAGCGGCCCGCCCGATGCCCCGCCGGCCAGCCCCCGTCACCGGGCCCAACGAGGCCGTTCCCGCCCGCACGGGCAGCCCGCACCTGCGGGCAGGGAGCGGCGAAAGTGCGGTGGCACCGCGAGTTCCCTTATCGCCCGCACTCCCAAGGGGTCGCACATATCCCCCGGGGAGCTGTGATGATCTCACGAGTACTGAGCTCACGAGTACTGGCCGCCGAGCTGCCCGAGCACATCGGCGAGCGCGTCACGATCGCCGGCTGGCTGCACCGCCGCCGCGAGCTGAAATCCGTCACATTTCTCGTCATCCGCGACCGGTCCGGGCTGGCGCAGGTTGTGCTGCCCGCCGGAGCCGCGCCTCCCGGCGAGGAAACAGTCCTGCAGGTCGAGGGCCTCGTCGTCGCCAGCGAGCAGGCACCGGGCGGAGCCGAGCTCACCGAGCCGGTGCTGACCCAGCTGTCCGGGCCGGCTGAGCCGCCGCCATTCGACCTGTACCGGCCCGCGCTCACGGCCACGCTGCCGACGATCCTGGACCACGCGCCGACCACGCTGCGCCATCCGCAGCTGCGGGCCGGCTTCGAGGTCGCGGCGGCCAGCGCCGCGGGCTTCCGCGCGGCGCTGGACGGCGCGGGCTTCACCGAGATCTTCACCCCGAAGATCGTCGAGTCAGCCACCGAGGGCGGCGCGAATGTGTTCGCGGTCGACTACTTCGGCCGGCCCGCCTACCTCGCCCAGTCCCCGCAGTTCTACAAGCAGGCAATGGTCGGCGTGTTCGAGCGGGTCTTCGAGGTCGGTCCGGTTTTCCGCGCCGAGCCGCACGACACCGCGAGGCACCTGGCGGAGTATGCAAGCCTGGACGCCGAGCTGGGCTTCATCAGCGACCACTTCGACGTCATGCCGGTCTGCCGCGACGCCGTTGCCGGCATGGTCGAATGCGTACGGGAACGGGCTGGCCGGCCCATGCACGAGCTTGCCGCAGCGCTGCCCGAGGTCCGGCCGAGATCCCGCATGTGCATTTCACCGAGGCGATGGCGCTGATCTCAGCGGCAGCCGGCGAGGACGTCGCGGGCGAGGACGACCTCTCGCCCGCGCATGAGCGGTGGCTGTGCGAGTGGGCGGCGCGCGAGCACGGCAGCGAGCTGCTGTTCGTCACCGGCTACCCGCTGACGGCCAAGCCGTTCTACACCGCTCCCGACCCGGCCCGGCCCGGCTATTCCAGCGGCTTCGACCTGCTGTTCCGCGGCAGCGAGATCGTGACCGGCGGGCAGCGGCTGCACCGGTACGAGGACTACCTCAAGGCGCTCGCGGCTCGCGGCCTCGACCCGGCGCCGTTCGCCGGTTACCTGGAGGTATTCAGGCACGGCATGCCGCCGCACGGCGGGTTCGCGATCGGGCTGGAGCGGTGGACCGCCCGGCTCACCGGTGCCGCGAACGTGCGCCAGGTGACGCTGTTCCCGCGCGACCTGCACCGGATCACCCCGTAAGTACGGGCATCTGGGCAGTCACACATCGCTGGCAGCACATCGCTGCGAGACTGGCGATGAGCGTCAGCCGTCCCACCGGTTAGACCTCCTGCCCGAGGACCCCGGCGACCGGACTGCGGGCGCCGATCCGCGCCGGGATGGTGGTCAGGCCCGCCACGACCACCAGCGTGGCCAGCACGATGCCGGCCAGCCACCAGGCGGGCGGCACAACGACGTGCCCGGCGCCGCTGGCCGCGGCAAACAGCCCGATCCCGAGCGGAACACCGACGATCGCGCCCGGCAGCGCCGGGATCACCTGCGCCGCGGCCAGGCCCGCGCTGACCTGCCGCGGGCTAGCGCCGAGTGCCCGGGCCAGCGCCGTGGAGTGCCGGGCATCCAGTACTGTCGCCCAGGCGGTGACGATCGCGTTCATGGCCGCCAGGCTGACCAGCGCGACCGTCAGGACCAGCAGCATCTGCTCATCCCGGCTGGCGATCGGATCGCCCAGCCCGGCTGCCGCTCCCAGCCGCTTCTGGCCCGCCAGGTCATGAAAGGCGACGACGGCGACAAGCCCGGTCACCGTGACGGCGATGCTGGCCGCTCCGAGGACAGCACGTCGCGGTCTGCGGGCAACCAGGCGCAGCCCGAACAGCAACGGCACCGGCAGCCGGGCGGCGAGCCTGATCAGCGTGGCCCGGCGCCGGGGCGGCCGGGCTGCGTCCGCCAGGGCTCCGACGGTGCTGGTGCGGGCGGCCCGGATAGCGGGCACCAGCGTCGCGGCCAGGGCCACGATCAGCGACACGGCGATGACCTGGCCGGCGATGGACAGGGTAAGCGAGGGGGCACCGGGAGTACCGACGAGCCCGGCACCGGGACTGGTGATCAGCGGCGCGGCCAGCCTCCCGATCACCAGCCCGGCCACGGCCGCAGCGAGCGCCAGGATGAGGTTCTCGGCCAGCAGCGCGATGGCGACAAGTCCGGGAGTGCCGCCGACGGCCTTCAGCAGCCCGACGCGCCGGGTGCGCTCGGACATCCGGCCGGCGACCAGGACGGCCACGCTGGCCATGGCCAGCAGCCCGAGCAGCCACGCACCGGGGGTCAGCACCTGCTGCTCGTCGGTGACCAGCAGGGCATCCCCGGTGGCGATGCTCTGCCAGGACAGCAAGTTCACCGGGCCGCCCTGCGGGCGCCCCCGGTAGTAGGCGCGAATGAAGGACGGCGCGCTGGCCGGGTCGCTGAGCTTCAGGTTGAGGACGTAAGCAGCCGACTCGGGCCTGTCGGCGGCGGCCAGGACGCGGACATCCGGCTGCGTGACCCAGCCGAGGCCTGCCCCGTGTCCCTCCAGCTGCTGATCGCCGGGAATCCCGGTGTTGCAGCCGCCAGTGAAGCAGAGGTTCGGGTAGGGAGTCTCGGCCGCGGTGACAGCCAGGCCGGCCACCGTGAACGGCCGGCCGTCCAGGGTGATCCGGTCGCCCACGCTGACGCCGAGCGCGCCGGCGAACGCCCGTTCCAGCACGATGCCGCCGGGCCGCACCCAGCTGCCGGCGGTCAGCTTCGGCTGGTCGACCCCGCCCCGTGCCTGGCCGCGGCCTTCTACCTGGATCGAGACCGCGAGCCCGCGGACCTTGAGCACGGCGCCCGCTTCCTCGAACGGTCCGCTGTGACCTGTCACCCCGTGAGCGTGGATCAGGCCCGTGGCCTGGGCCTCGATCTGCGCGACTGAGCCCTGTGGCCCGTGCGGTCCGCCCGCGGGCCCACCCTTCGGAGTCCTGCTTTTCGGGCCGGCGCCGACTGTCACGCCACCCTGCCCGAGCAGTGCCACTACGTCCGGCCCGTCAGTCGCCGCCCGGGTTTGCGCGTAGGGGTGGCTGGTAACGCCGTGCAGCACGAGCGCCATCGTCAGGGTGGCGGACGCGGCGGTGATCGCGAGCAGCAAGAGCGCCGCCTGTGCCGGGCGCCCCCGGAGGCCACGCAGGGCCAGACGGCCGACCAGCAGCAGCTTGCTCACGTCTCAGCTCTCCAGGCCGGCCAGGGCGCCGAGACTGCCGGTGGTACCGCCGGTCAGGCGGGTCTCGTCGATGAATGCGCCGTCGCGCATCGAGATGAGCCGGTCCGCCGTTGCCGCGATCCGGGCATCGTGGGTCACGACGACCAGGGTCTGACCGGCGTCATGCAGGCTCTCAAACAGGCGGAGCACCTCCAGCGTCGCCTCGCTGTCCAGGTTGCCAGTCGGCTCGTCGGCCAGCACGATGAGCGGCTCGTTGGCCAGCGCGCGGGCAATAGCGACCCGCTGCCGCTGGCCGCCGGACAGCTGCGACGGCAGGTGCCTGGCCCGGTCGGCCAGTCCGATCTGGTCAAGCAGCTGCACGGCCCGGCGGCGCGCCGTACGGGCCGGGCGGCCGGCCAGCAGCAGCGGAAGCTCGATGTTCTCCACCGCGGTGAGCTCATCCATCAGGTGAAAGGCCTGGAACACGAAGCCGACGCCATTGCGGCGAATGGCCGCCAGGCCGCGCTCGCTCATCTGATCGATCCGCTGGCCGGCGACCCACAGCTCCCCGGCCGACGCCCGGTCCAGGCCGCCGAGCAAGTGGAGCAGGGTCGACTTGCCGCAGCCGCTCGGGCCCATTACCGCGAGCGTCTCGCCGGCCGCGACGTCGAGGTCCACGTGGTCAACGGCGCGCACCAGGCTGTCATCCCGGCCGTACTGCCTGCACAGATCACGGGCGCTGAGCATTGTTTCGCTCACGATGTCGCTCGCTGTTCTCTTCGCGGGCCAGCCTTGCGGCTCGTCCAGGTTCGCTCGCATGCCTCCAGCCAGCGCAGGTCTGCCTGCAGGCGGAGCACGATTCCCTCCAGCAGCAGTGCCGCCGCCGAGTCGCGCGACTCGGCCATGGCAGCGCGCTGCGCGTCCCGCAGCCGCCGCAGCAGCTCGCGGCGCTGCGCGTCCACGATGGCAACGGGATCGGCGAGATGGGCCGCCGCGGCAGCCAGCAGCTTCAGGTGAAACTCCGCGAGATCTGGCTTCGGCCAGCTCACCTCGGCCAGCCACTCGGCTACCCGCTGCTGCCCGGCAGCGGTGAGCTCATAGACCTTGCGATCGGGCCGCTCTGGCGTGCCGGGCGCCCGCCCGACCGCGACCTGGCCTGCCTTCTCCAGCCGGCCCAGCGTGACGTAGACCTGCCCGTCGTTCATCGCGTCGCCGATCGGCCCGAGCGCCTCGCGCAGCCGGGCCCGCAGCTGGTAGCCGTGCGACGGCTCCTTGGCCAGCAGCGCGAGTAGCACTTCCTGCTGCACGGGCGCGTCACCTCTAACGGCTATCCGGATAACGGTTATCTAGAGGATAACGGTTATCCGGCGCCGTGCCAACCATTTTCGGCAGCGAAAATCCCCGCCGCGCGCGAGCGGTGCGTCAGGGGATCTCTAGCACGACCTTTCCGACAGCGCCGGCCTCGACCGCCTCGTGGGCCGCCGCGACCTCGTCGAGCGGGAACCTGATGATCGGCAGGGGCGTCAGCGCGCCGGCCGCAGCCGCGGCGGAGATCGCCGCGACCGCAGCCTCGGCCTCCTGCGCCGGGATGTTGTACAGCAGCAGGAAGCGCAGCGTGACGCAGGCATTCATGCACTTGCGCACCGGGATAACCGGGTCCTGCGCCTGCGCTGCGTAGGTGACTATGTGCGTTCCCGGCCCGGAAACCGACAGGTCAAGCTCAAGGTTGGCGCCGAGGGCCAGCTCGACGATTCTGTCCATTCGCGGCGCGAAGGCCTGCAGCTGCGCAGCAGCGCCGGCGTCGCGGTAGTTGACGATCAGGTCGGCGCCGGCCTGCCGGGCAAGCTCGGCCTTCTCCGGGCCGCTGACCGTGGTCGCGACCCGGCCGCCGCTGTGGCGGCCGAGCTCGATCGCGAAATGCCCCACGGCGCCGGCGCCGCCGGCGACGAGGATGCTCTTGCCGGTGACCGGGCCGTCGGCGAACAGGCACCAGTGCGCGGTCATGGCCGGCACGCCCAGGCACGCGCCGAGTTCCGCGGACGCGTTCTCCGGCAGCGGCACTGCCTGCCGGGACGGCAGCACGCACCACTGCGCCGCGGTGCCGTAGCGGCTGCCCGCCGCGGCCAGCCAGGTCCAGACCCGCTCGCCGACGCGGCCGGAATCGACTCCGGCACCCACTGCGTCGATGACGCCCGCGCCATCGTGATGCGGAATCTGGAAGCCGTCGACGGCACGCGGCGTCGCTCCCGCCCGTGACTTCCAGTCGGTCGGGTTGACCGCGGAGAGCTGCATCCTGACCCGGACCTGACCAGGACCTGGTTCCGGCCGGTCGACGTCCGCCAGCCGCAGCACCTCGGCCGCGGGCCCGAGCTTCTCGTACAGTGCCGCTCTCATCTGCAGACTCCTTGCGTCAGCTGTACGCGGGCAGGATCTTGTCGATCTCGGCTAGCTCGCCGTCGTCAGGCACCCACTCCCCGGCCTGCGCGTTGGCCCGTATCTGCTCGGCCGAGGTGGCGCCGGCGATGACGGAGGTGCAGCCGGGCAGCGCGGCCAGGCCGCCGATCGCGATTTCCAGCATGGTCGTGCCGTGCTGCTCAGCCCAGCCGGCCAGCGCCTCGACCTTGTCGAGCTTGTCCTCGGTGATGTAGCCGGCCCGCTCGGCCAGCCGGGTGCCCTCGGCCGGACCCGACCCTCGCCGGACCTTGCCGGTCAGCAGGCCGTTGGCGAGCGGAAAGAACGGCAGCACGCCGAGGCCGTACTCGATGGCGGTCGGCACCACCTCGAGCTCAGCCTGGCGCTCCAGCAGCGACCAGTGATTCTGCGCCGAGATAAACGGCACCGTGCCAAGCTCCCGCGCGGCAGCAGCCGCGGCCGCGATCTGAACGGCGGAGAAATTGGAGTGCCCGATATAGCGGACCAGGCCGGCCTGCACCAGCTCGCTCAGCGCGGTAAGCGTCTCCTCGACCGGCGTGACCGGGTCAGGCGTGTGGATCTGGTACAGGTCGATGTAGTCGGTCCTGAGCCGGCGCAGCGAGTGCTCGACCGCGCGGCGGATGTAGGCGCGTCCGCCCTTCGCCCCCGCGGCCGGCCCGTAACCCATGTCCGCTGGCTGCGATCCGAACTTCGTGGCGAGGACAACCTGGTCGCGGCGCCCGGCGAGCACCTCACCCAGGAGCTCCTCGGACCGTCCGGCTCCGCCGTAGATATCCGCCGTGTCGAGCAGTGTCACGCCCGAGTCGATCGCTGCATCGACGACGGCGCGCGTCTGCGCGACATCGAGCCGGCGGCCGAAGTTGTTGCAGCCCAGTCCGACGACCGAGACGACGAGACCGGAGTTGCCCAGTGGCCTGTAACGCATGCACCCTGCCTTCGCGAGAGAGATGGACGGCATCCGGTTGCGATCGTAGCGAGGCGCCCGGGCACCCGGGTGCGCTGGCCGGGCCGGCCGGAAAACGGGGCTAGCGTGAAATCGCATCTGCGATATCATTACGTTAGCGACGTATGAGAAGTACGCAATTACACACGTGCGCTACGAACTTCCGCGCATAAAAGGCAAGCAGGCTCGAACCGTTATGGCCACTGCGCATGACCGCGGCGCGATAGTAAGATCCAGGCGGCGCATCGGAGGGAGCGCGGCTGATGTCGGATGACATGACGCCCGCCAGCGCGGGGCAGGGCATACGGGGCACCGACGGGCCCGGTGCGCCGACCGTCCTGCGCATTCTGCTCGGCACCCAGCTCAGGCGCCTTCGCGAGTCTCGCGGCATCTCGGCGCAGGAGGCGGCCAGGGCGATCCGCGGCTCGGAGTCGAAGATCAGCAGGATCGAGCTTGGCCGCAACGCGGTGCGCGAGGTCGACATTGCCGACCTTCTCAACCTGTACGGAATCACCGACTCGGTCGAGCGCGAGCAGCTGCTGACGTTAGCCAGCCAGGCCAACCAGCCCGGCTGGTGGCACCGCTACCAGGACGTCCTGCCCGCCTGGTTCCAGTCCTACATCGGCCTGGAGGAGTCCGCGGAGTCGATCCGTAGTTTCGATACTCAGTTCGTGCCGGGCCTGCTGCAGACGGAGGACTACTCCGCTGCTGTCATCCGGCTTGGCTCGTACTCACCGGACGAGACCGACCGGCTCGTCTACCTGCGCAAGGAACGGCAGCGCCGGTTCGCGTCGGGCGGACTGAAGCTCTGGGCGGTCATCGACGAGGTCGCCCTCAGGCGCCCGGTCGGCAGCGCGGCGCTGATGCGGGCTCAGCTTGAGCATCTGCTCGATATCTCCTGCCGGCCCGGCCTGACCATCCAGATCTCGCCGTTCCTCACCGGCGCGTCCTACGCGGCGCCGGGTAGTTTCAGTATCCTGGCGTTCGCCACCGACGACCTGCCTGATGTGGTTTACGTTGAGCAGCTCACCAGCGCCATGTACCTGGACAAGCCGGCCGACGTGGAGCGGTACACCGAGGCGATGGATCACATCTGCGCGTCCAGCACGACGCCGGAGCAGACCGCCGACCTCATTCGCTCGATGCTCGCAGAGTTGGAGGGAACCCAGTGAGCAGCCCTGCCAGCGGGATCCGTGCCCGCGAGATCTCAGCACCATGGATCAAGAGCAGTCGCAGCGGGCCGACCGGGGGGAACTGCGTCGAGATCGCATTCCTGACCGGCGGAGCCGTCGCGATGCGCAATTCTCGCGATGCGGACGGCCCTGCGCTGGTCTTTACCGCGGCGGAGTGGGAGGCCTTCCTGGGCGGTGCGCGGGACGGCGAATTCGGCCTGCCGTCCTGAGCTGGCTGCGGTCCCTCTCGCGGCCGGCCGGGTTTGCCTCTGCTCACCAGGCTGAGCGAGGATAGAAAGGTGAGCGGCGTTGTCAGCTTCCTGTCGAACGACTGGTGGCTGCTGTTCATTGTCGTCCCGATAGCCGGTGGCGCCCTGGAGCGCCATCACAGCCGGCGGCTGCGGATCATCGCGGCGAAGGCCGAGCTGGCCGAGCGAAGGCAGGCCGCGCTCGTGCCGCCGCCGGACCCGCAGCCGGTCTGCGGCTGCAGCCATCACCTGAGCTTTCACAACCCGCGCACCGGTGCCTGCGCTGAGGAGAACTGCCGCTGTCAGCAGTACATCGGCCCCGAGCCGCTCGGGCACGTGTTCGCTCAGCCGCTCATCGATCCGGTCGGCCCGGAAACCCTGCCAGAGCGGGACGAAGCCTGACCAGCGGCCCCCTGCCACCCGGCAGCCGCCCTGAAACCTGACAGCCGCCCTGAAACCTGACAGCCCCCGGATCGCCGGGGTCCGGCGTTCCGGGGGCCGTCAGTCTCTGCCCCGCCCGGGCTAGCTCACCGGCAGATCGAAATCGCCGGCCCTGACGCCAGTCACGAATGCCGCCCATTCCTCGCCGTCGAAGACGTGCGCCGGCTTGGCCGTGTCCTTGGAATCCCGGATGGCCACCATGCCGCCTGGCAGGTGGGCAACCTGGACGCAGGCCGAGTTGTTGCAGGCGCGGCTCGTGATCCACGCTGCCTTGGAAGTGTCGTATTCGGACATGCGGGTTCCTTTCAGGTGGATTCTTCGTCTGATCCCTCGGAAATTGACTGGATAAGAAGTGCCGAATCGGCCGGCGGAAGTGCGGTAGCACGAAGAAGATCAAATGCCTCGGAGCGGGCCCGGACCTCGCGGTCTCGTTCCTCCATATAGGCCTGTCCGGTGACACCCTCGGTATAGACAACATCTGGATCGAAGCGCTCGGGGAACTCGATGATGGCGAACGGGCCGCCAAGGCCCGGGTGCAGACCGCTGCCGAACGTCAGTACCTGCAGCGTGATGTTCGGCCACTGACTGGCCTCGTACAGGTGCTCTACCTGCTCTCGCATGACGCGCGAGGGCCCGACCATCCGGCGCAGCACCGCCTCGTCGAGAATGATCCACAGCTCAAGCGGGTCCGCCCGCAGCAGCACCTCCTGCCGCTGCATCCGCAGCTTGACCAGCCGGTCGATCTCGTCTGGCGTCTGGCGGCGCCGGACCGTCGACATGACCGCGCGCGCATAGTCCTCGGTCTGCAGCAGCCCGTGCACAACCTGCGCCTCGTACACCCGGAGGGAGGACGCTTCCGCCTCCAGGCCGACGTAGATACCGAAGCCAGTCGGCAGGACACCGTCCCAGACCGCCCACCAGCCCTTGCGGTGACCTTCCCTGGCCATCTCCAGAAGGACCTGGCGCTGGCCGGGGTCGTCCACGCCGTAGAGCTCGAGCATCGAGTTCAGGTAGGCAGTTCGCGTCGGCGCCTTCCCCGTCTCGATCCGGGATAGCGTCGACGGAGCCAGGCCGAGCCGCTCGGCGACTTCCTCGAGTTTGATGGACTGCGATTCGCGCAGGCGCCGTAACTCACTGCCGAGCCGACGGCGGCGAACGGTTGGGCCGACCGACACTGGCACTCGCCCCCTCTGCGGGAAGCTCGCAGCGCATTCCAGACAGTAAGGGAATGGCTGCCCGTGGCACTGACTTAGCGATCACGATACACGACCTCGGGGCCGCTGGTGAGATCCCATGTGAGATTTCGTGCCCGTGATTTGTGTCATGCACTTGCGTGGCACGCAAGTGCACATCATTATTGAACAGCAGAAGGCGTCTTACCTGGGGTATCAGGTATTGCCCCCGCAGCGCGCCGAGAGCAGCACAATTGGATGGTCACGGCGTTCGCGAGCAGACCTTCTCTGACGCCGCGCGGGAGGGAGCGACCGGGATGGCATCCATGGCCACTCGGGCGAGCGACGCCAACGAGGACCTGGCCGTGATGGCCGGAGCAGCAGTCCTGGGCAGTCTCACGATCCCCGGCCGGCCGGAGCACGTCCGGGAAGCGCGCAGCTTCGTGGCGAAGGCACTCGGCGAATTACACCCGAGCCTGGACAACGCGGTCCTGCTGACCTCCGAACTCGTCACCAACGCGGTCATGCACTCCAGCTCACGCTGCCAGGGCGGCTCAGTGACGATCCTGATCCTCGAGTCCTCCGGCGGCCTGCGGATCGAAGTCGCGGACGAGGGCTCAGATCTCAGCGCACCGGTGGTGCGCGGCGATGTCTACGCATCCGACGGGCACGGGCTCTTCCTCGTGCAGACGCTGTCCGACCAGTGGGGCTACCTGCGCGGCGACAAGGGCACGACCGTCTGGTTCTGGCTCGGCGCCAGCTAGCCCGCCGCTCCCCCTAGCCCCGGCCGGGGCCGCGGGCAGCCCGGCCTGACGGGCCCGATCGCTTCTCCCGCAGCCGCATCGTCACATGCACCGGCGTGCCGGCGAAGCCGAACTCCTCCCGCAGCCTGCGCTCGATGAACCGCCGGTACCCGGCCTGCAGGAAGCCGCTCGTGAACAGCACGAAATGCGGCGGGCGGACCCCCGCCTGGGTAGCAAACATGATCTTCGGCTGCTTGCCGCCCCGCACCGGCGGCGGCGTTGCCGCGATCAGCGCGGTCAGCCAGGCGTTCAGCCTGCCCGTCTGCACGCGCTTCTCCCAGCTGCCCAGCGCCAGCTCAAGCGCCGGCACCAGCCGGTCCGTGTGCCAGCCGGTCTTCGCCGAGATGTTCACCCGCGGTGCCCAGCGGGCGTTGTGCAGCTGCCGGTCGATCTCCCTGTCCAGGAACTCGCGCTGGTCGGCATCGACCAGGTCCCATTTGTTATAGGCGATCACCAGCGCCCGGCCCGCCTCGATCACCATGGAGATGATCCGCAGGTCCTGCTCGGCCAGCGGCTGGCTGGCATCGACCAGGACCACGGCTACCTCGGCTCGCTCGAGTGCGCGCTCCGTGCGCAGGGCGGCGAAGAAGTCAGCGCCCTGCGTTTCCCGCACCCGCCGCCTGATGCCGGCGGTGTCGACGAACCGCCAGGTCCTGCCGCCCAGCTCGATCAGCTCGTCCACCGGGTCCCTGGTGGTTCCCGCGACCGAGTCCACCAGGACGCGCTCGGAGCCGGCGAGCCTGTTCAGCAGGCTTGACTTGCCGACGTTCGGGCGGCCGATCAGCGCGACCCGGCGCGGGCCGCCTTCCGCCTCGTCGCGCTCTGCCGGGGCCGCCGGCAGCGCGCCGAGTACGGCGTCCAGCAGGTCACCGCTGCCGCGGCCGTGCAGTGCGCTGACCGCCAGCGGCTCCCCCAGGCCGAGTGACCACAGGCTGTGCACTTCCGGCTCGCCGGGAGCGTCGTCAACCTTGTTCGCTGCCAGCACGACCGGCTTCCTCGACCGGCGCAGCACCGCGGCGACCGCGGCGTCAGCATCGGTGACGCCGACGACCGCGTCGACGACGAACAGGATGGCGTCGGCGGCGTCCACTGCGATCCGGGCCTGCGCGGCCACCTTCGCCGCCAGGGCCGGCGTCCCCTCGACCGACGGCTCCCAGCCGCCGGTATCGACCAGCGTGAACGCCCGGCCGCGCCAGGTCGCGTCATAGCTGACGCGGTCCCTGGTCACGCCGGGGGTGTCCTCGACAACTGCCTGCCTGCTGCCGAGAATCCTGTTCACGAGCGTCGACTTGCCGACGTTCGGCCGGCCGACGACGGCCAGGACCGGCGCGGGCGCATCCGGCCGGCCGGGCCCTCATCGGGATCAGCCATGGGGCACTGCCTGCCTGTCTCTGGCCAGTCCGACGACGAGGTCGACGACCTCGTCGAGGCTGAGCCTGCTGGTGTCGATCTCGACGGCGTCGGCTGCCATCGCCGACTGGGCGGCGTCGCGCTTGTCCCGCAGCGCCTGCTCCTGCCGGGTCGTGTCGACTGTCGCTGCCGGATCTGCGGTCAGGTCAGCGCTGCGCCGGCGGGCCCGGATGTCCTCGCTGGCCGTGATGAACACCTTGACCGCCGCGTGCGGCGCGACCACGGTGCCGATGTCACGTCCCTCGGCCACGATGCCGGGGCCGCCGGCCACCGCGGCTGCGATGATGTCACGCTGCATGCCGATCAGCCGCTCGCGCACCTGCGGGATCGCCGCGACCGTACTTACTGAGTTGGAGATTTCCCTGGTCCTGATCGGACCGGCCACGTCCTGACCGTCCACGGTGATCTGCGGGCTGGCAGGGTCGGTGCCAACCACGATCCGCGGCTCCGGCAGGCGGGCCAGCACAGCCTGCGTATCAGCGAGCTCGACCTGCTGATCGGTGAGCCACCAGGTCAGCGCGCGGTACATGGCGCCGGTGTCCAGATAGCGCAGCCCGAGCTCGACGGCGACGCGGCGCGCTGCCGTCGACTTGCCTGAGCCAGACGGGCCGTCCATCGCGATCACCAGGCCGGCCTGGCTGCCATAACGCTGCATTTCGTCCACGCCGGTCGATACCATCCAGACGGCTGAGTCGGTCACTAGGCGATGTTACCGGCGCACGGGCCAGCCGGCCGCAGCCAGCACGTCCGACAGGCGCGCGACCTCGTCCGGCCGCACCCACAGCTCGGCCACGCCGACGGGCAGGCCGGGCGAGTGCTCGATGGTGATGTCCTCGATATTGATGCCCGCCGAGCCCGCCGCCTGGAAGAGTCTGGCCAGCTCACCGGGCCGGTCCGGGATGACGACCTGCACCGGGGCGAAGCCGCGGGCAGGGCCGCCGTGCTTGCCGGGGATCTGCCCGACGCCCTCGGCCCCCCGCTCCAGCAGATCGCAGATCTGCTTGACGGCCTGCTCATCACCGGCTGCCAGGCTGTCAAGCGCGTCCGCGGCTGCCGCCAGGTCTGCGGCCACCTCGCGGAGCACTGATCCCGCCGGGCCCGCGTTCGCCGCCAGGATCTGCGTCCACATGCCCGTCCCGGACGCCGCGATCCTGGTCACGTCCCGCAGCCCCTGACCGGCGAGTGCGAGCGCGGCGTGCGGCGCGTGCCCCAGCCGGGCCGCCATCGCGGCCGCCACGACGTGCGGCGCGTGCGAGACCAGTGCCACCGAGCGGTCATGCTCGGCTGCGGACACGCTGACCAGCAGGGCACCGCAGGCCTGCGCCAGCCCCGTCACCAGCGCAATAGTCAGCGGATCGTTGGCAGGCTGCGGGCACAGCACCCACGGACGGCCCGTGAACAGGTCAGCCCTCGCGGCCGCGGGACCGGACCGCTCCCGGCCGGAGAGCGGGTGGCCGGGCACGTAGCTGGCCAGGTCGCAGCCAAGCTCGCGGGCACCAGCCAGCGGCAGCTCCTTGACGCTGGCGACATCGGTGTAGCACCGCGCCAGGCCGCGCGACTGCGCCGCGTGCAGTTCGGCGGCGACCGCGCCAGGCGGGACGGCGAGCACGGTCACGTCCGCTGGCCCGCCCGGCACGCCGTCAGCGGGCAGCGGCCGGCCCCGAGATCGGCAGCCAGCCGCACGGCAGCGGGATCAGAGTCGGCCAGCCACACCTGCACGCCCTGCTCGCGCAGCGCCAGCGCAACCGAGGTGCCGATCAGGCCGGTTCCGACTACGACGACCGTGCCGGGCCGCACTGTGTCGGGCTGCGCTGTGTCGGGCTGCTCTGGGCCGGCGGTGTCTGTCACTGCGCGATATCCAGCCGCAGCGCCGCGGCGCCATGCAGGTACACGTGCTGCATCGCTGACCTGGGCTTCGCCGTCTCGATGTACATCATCAGCCGCACGACGTGCGGCATGGCGCCGGGCACGGCAATCTCGGCTGCGCACAGCAGCGGCACCTCCTGGAACCCGAGCTTGCGCGCGGCGAGTGCCGGGAACTCCGCGTTCAGGTCAGGCGTCGCCGTGAAGATGACGCTGATGACGTCGTCAGTGCTCAGCTCGTTGCGGTTCATCACCTCGGTGACGAGCTCGGCGGTGCCGGCCAGGATCTCCGCCCGGTCGTTACCGCCTACCTGAACGGCGCCGCGGACTGCACGGACAGCCACGTATCCTCCTCATGCCCTCAACTCTTGCCTCGTCGTGCCCAGTTCCGGCGGTGCCTACAGTCCCACTGCGGCATACAGGTCGCCGACTTCCCTGACCGACAGCGGCCTGGTCGTGCCGGGCCGCAGCGACCCGAGCGACACCGGCCCCACCTGCGTCCGGACCAGCCGGCTGACCGGGTGCCCGGCCGCGGCCAGCATCCGCCGCACGATGTGCTTACGCCCCTCATGCAGCGTAATCTCTACCAGCGCCTTGCCGCCGGCCTGCTCCACCACCCGGAACTTGTCGGCACTGGCCACGCCGTCCTCAAGCTCGATGCCGCCGAGGAGCTGACGGCCCAGGTCCCGCGGCACCGGGCCGGGCACCTCGGCCAGGTAGGTCTTCGGAACGCCGAACCGCGGATGCATCAGCCGGTGGGCGAGCTCGCCGTCGTTGGTGAGCAGCATCAGGCCCTCGGTGTCATAGTCCAGCCGGCCGACGTGGAACAGCCGCTCGGCGGTGTCGCCGAGCAGGTCCGTCATGGTCGCGCGGCCGCGGTTGTCGGACATCGATGTGAGGACGCCCGCGGGCTTGTTCAGGGCCACGTAGACCAGGTCCTCGCTCGCCGGGATCCGCCGACCGTCGACCCGGATGATCTGATGCTGCGGATCGACCCGCGCGCCGAACCGGCGGACAATCTCGCCGTCTACCTCGACCCGTCCGGCACCGATGAGCTCCTCGCAGTGGCGCCGGCTCCCCACGCCCGCAGCTGCCAGCACCTTCTGCAGCCGGACGCCGCCTGGCACGTCCGTCAGCGAGTCGCGCTCGGCGGCCCCGTCGCCACCCCAGTCATCGTCGTCGTCAAAGTCCGCGGCCAGGCTTGCCGCAGCGGCGCGCGCCCGTGCCAGCTCGGCCGGGCTGAGCCCGGCTGCCGGATCCTGAGCGCGGGGGCCGGCGCCGGGAGCACCGCCGGGAGCACCGCCGGGACCAGCGCCGGGCGCGCTGCCCTGCCGCCGGCCTGTGCCCCGTCCGCCAGCCGAGCCGCGAGCCGAGCCGCCGGCCGGGCTGCCGCGGCGCGGGGCCTTACCGCGCGGCGTCATGACCCAGATCCAGCTCGTCGTCGAGGTGATCGGGCAGGAACGGCATCAGCTCCGGCAGATCGGAAAGCCGCGCGAGGCCGAGCCGCTCCAGGAAGTAGCTCGTCGTCTGGAACAGGATCGCCCCGGTCTCCGGATCGCTGCCTCCCTCCTCGATCAGGCCGCGGAGCACGAGCGTGCGCATCACGCCGTCGCAGTTCACGCCACGGACGGCAGACACGCGCGCGCGGCTGACCGGCTGCCGGTAGGCCACGACGGCCAGCGTCTCCAGCGCGGCCTGGGTCAGCCTGATCTCCTGCCCGTCGCTGACGAACCGCTCGACCACTGCCGCGCACTCAGCCCTGGTGTACAGTCGCCAGCCGCCCGCCACCTCTCGCAGGTCGAAGCCGCGCTGCTCGGCGGTGTAGGACGCGGCAAGCGCGCGAAGCGCGGCCGCGACGACGGCGGCCGGCTGCTCTGTAACGTCAGCGAGCTGCTCCTGCGCGACAGGCTCGTCCGCGACCAGCAGGACTGCCTCCAGGCTCATCCGCAGCTCCGGCGACATGAGCGCAGCGCCCTCGTCTGGCGCGGCCGTCTCAGCGCCATCCTGCGCCCCGTGCGGGTCTGGCGTATCCCCCGGCCAGCCGGGTGCGGCAGCATCGTCGGCGCGGCTTGTCTCAGCCTCGTCCGGCGACCAGCCCGCCGCGGCGGAGTCGCCGGCGAGATCACCCGCGAGGTCACCGGCCCTCCAGCTGGCACCAGCTGGCCCGTTATCCATCGTATTCCTCATGATCATGGCGAGCGCCCTGCTCGCCCCTGTCTGTCCAGGAAAGGTAGAGGTCGCCGAGCGGAGCCACCTGATCGAGGCTTACCAGCCCGTCCCGGTAGAGCTCCAGCACCGCCAGGAATCTCGCCACGACCTCGTAGGTCCCGGCGGTGTCCGCGATGAGCTGCCGGAAGGTGGCCCGGCGCAGCTTTCGCAGCCGTGCCAGCAGTATCTCAGCCTGCTCCCGCACGGAGGTGCGCGGGACGTGCAGATGCGCGGTCGACACCGACGGCGGCGGCCGCGGCGCGAGCACCCGCGCGGCGATCACGGCGAACTCGGCCGCGCCGATGCCGATGAGCACCTCGGGCAGCAGCTCAGCGAACCGCGGCTCCATCGGAACCCGCCGCGGGAACCGGCGGCCCTCCTGCGACAGGCGCGCCGAGAAGACATCCGCCACCTCCTTGTACGCCCGGTACTGCAGCAGCCGGGCGAACAGCAGGTCCCTGGCCTCCAGCAGAGCCAGGTCCTCCTCGTCGTCGACTTCGCCGGATGGCAGCAGCCGCGCTGCCTTCAGGTCAAGCAGCGTGGCGGCGACAACCAGGAAGTAGCTCGCCTGGTCGAGGTCCCAGCCACCCGCGAGCGCGCGGATGTAGCCGATGAACTCGTCGGTCACGCTGGACAGCGCGATCTCGGTGATGTCGAGCTTGTGCTTGGAGATCAGCGCGAGCAGCAGGTCGAACGGTCCCTCGAACACATCGAGGTGCACCTGGAAGCCTGCTGCGGGCGCGGCGGAGTCAGCTGCTGTCTCGCTCGTCTCGCCAGCTGGCATGCTCGTCTCAGCGATTGTCATGGTCGTCATCGGGAGGTTACCCGAGCCCGTCACGGAATCTCGCGCAGGCGCTGCGAGACCAGGCTGTTCTCGCCGGCCAGCTCCAGGTCGGCGATCAGCACCGCGATGGCCTCCCGGACAATGCGGCCGCGATCGACCGGGATTCCGTAGGAGCGCAGTGCCAGCCGGGCGCGTTCCAGGTCCATCAGCTCGCTGCCGGACAGGTAGACGGTGATCTTCTGGGGGTGGCTTTCCCTGCCGCTCGCCTGCCGTTCACTTTCGACCGCCGGGAGCCTGGCCGGCGGCCGGAGGAGTTCCTCAACTCCTGGCAGACTTACCCGGCGCGGACGGGACCTGCGGGAACCCCCTGACGCCACCTATCCAGTACCTCCTTGGCCAGCTCACGGTAGGAACTGGCGCCGTTGCACGCAGGATCGAACCTGGTAATCGGCTCTCCAGCCACCGTAGCGTCAGGGAAGCGCACCGTCCGGCTGATGACAGTGTGGAATACGCGTTCGCCGAATCCTTCGACCACCCCGGCCAGGACTTCCCTGGTGTGCAGGGTGCGGGAGTCGTACATGGTCGCGAGCAGGCCGTCGATGGCGAGCTTCGGGCTGAGCCGGGAGGAGACCTTGTCGATGGTCTCCATCAGCAGGGCCACGCCGCGGAGCGCGAAGTACTCGCACTCGAGCGGCACGATGACACCGTCGGCGCACGCCAGCGCGTTCACCGTCAGCAGGCCGAGAGAGGGCTGGCAGTCGATGAGGATGACGTCGTAGTCCGCGATCACCGGCTGCAGCACGCGGCCGAGCACGAACTCGCGGCCCACCTCGTGCACCAGCTGAACCTCGGCGCCGGACAGGTCGATGTTGCTCGGCATCAGGTCCATGCCGTCGACGCGGGTTTTGATGACCACGTCCTGCGCGTTCAGGCCGCGTTCCATGAGGAGGTTGTAGACGGTCGCGTCGAGCTCATGCGGCTGGACGCCGAGTCCGACCGAGAGCGCGCCCTGCGGGTCGAAGTCGACAAGCAGCACGCGACGGCCGCGCTCCGCGAGCGCCGCACCGAGATTGATGGTCGTCGTGGTCTTGCCGACGCCGCCCTTCTGATTGCAGACAGCCGCGATCCGCGCTGGCCCGTGCACCAGCAGCGGCTCCGGCTCGGGGAACACCGGCAAGGGCCGCCCGGTAGGTCCTACTAGACCGGGCCGAACCTCGAGGATTTGGGATGCTGACACAGCTACCGCACCTCCCGGCGGCTAGCGCCACATGCGCTCACTGGAACTCGGACTCTAGGCGCTGCGCACGTGACCGGCAAGCTCCCACGCCGCTAGGTGCCAATTGAGATGCATGCGAATAGTGACCGGAGCGCACCGGAGCGCACCCATAACGGGAACGGGGCAGCCCCCGCCCGGTGCAGCCCGCCCCGTTCCCGCGAGGAGACCGGCGCGTGCGGCTACGAGCCTCGCACACTGACACCCGCGCCTGTCCAGGTAACGGCGGAATGGACCGGTCAGCAGCTAGCTGATGGCGCGCGGATGCGCGGCGGCGTAGACCTCGCGCAGTTTGTCGACCGTCACGAGCGTGTAGACCTGCGTGGTCGTCACCGACGCATGGCCAAGCAGCTCCTGCACCACCCGGACGTCGGCACCGCCGTCGAGCAGGTGGGTTGCGAACGAGTGCCGCAGCACGTGCGGCGAGACCTCGGCCAGGCCCGCGCGGCCTGCGGCCGCCCGGAGCGCTCCCCACGCGCCCTGCCGGGTGAGCCTGCCGCCGCGCGCGTTCAGGAACAGCGCCGGGCTCGGCTGGCCGCGGCCCGGCGCGGCAGCCAGGGCCGGCCTGGCCCGGACCAGGTAGGCGTCGACGGCGTCCCTGGCGAAACTGCCGACCGGCACAAGCCGCTGCTTGCCGCCCTTGCCATTGAGCCGGACGATGGCGGCCACCGAGGAGGACCGTGACTCCCCGGACAGCTCCAGGTCATCGACGTCCAGGCCGACAGCCTCGGAGATCCGCGCGCCCGTCCCGTAGAGCAGCTCAAGCAGCGCCCGGTCGCGCAGCGCCGCGGGTCCCACCCCGGCGGCGTAGAGCAGGCGCTCCACATCGGCAACGGAGATGGCCTTGGGCAGTCGCCGTGGCGGTGCCGGCGGCCGGACCGGCCGGGCCGGATCATCGGCCGCCAGGCCCTCGGCGAGCGAGAAGGAATGCAGGCCCCGCACGGCGACGACCGCGCGGCCGGCCGAGCTGGCCGCCAGCGGCGGGTGCGTCTCGTCGCCCTCCCGCAGCCCGGCCAGGTAGCCGGCCACATCCACAGTGCTGACCTGGTCGATCTCGGTCCGCCCGGCCGCGGTCAGGGTCGCGGCATACCGCTGGAGGTCCCGCCGGTACGCCTGGAGCGTGTGCTCGGCGAGACCCCGCTCCACGGCCAGGTGGTCGAGATACCGCCCGATAGCTCGGGCGAAGGTGGTCAGCTGAGCACCTCCGCCAGGGTCACCGCGGGCAGGCCGTGTGCTTCAGCCACCGGCGCGCAGGTGACGGTGCCCTCGTGGATGTTGAGACCGGGAGCGAAGGACGGGTCGCGGCGCAGCGCCTCGCGCCAGCCGCGGTTCGCGATCTCCACCACGTACGGGAGGGTCACGTTGGTCAGCGCGTACGTCGAGGTGTGCGGCACCGCGCCGGGCATGTTCGCCACGCAGTAGAACACCGACTCATGCACACGGTAGGTCGGGTCGGCGTGCGTCGTCGGGTGGCTGTCCTCAAAGCAGCCGCCCTGGTCAATCGAGATATCGACCAGCACAGAGCCGGCCTTCATCCGCGACACCAGCTCATTGGAGATCAGCGTGGGCGCCTTGGCGCCGGGCACGAGCACCGCTCCGATGACCAGGTCGGCGTCGATCACCGCCCGCTCGACCTCGTAGGCGTTGGACGCCACGGTCTGGCAGTGACCCTGGTAGATGGCGTCGGCCGACCGCAGCCGGGCAATGTTCCTGTCGACCAGCAGCACCTCGGCCTGCATGCCCAGAGCGATGGCAGCGGCGCTCATCCCGGACACGCCCGCCCCGAGCACCACGACCTTGGCCGCGTAGACACCGGAGACACCGCCCATCAGCACACCCCGGCCGCCCCCGTCGCGCTGCAGATGATGCGCGCCGACCTGGGGCGCCATCCGGCCCGCCACCTCCGACATCGGCGCCAGCAGCGGCAGCGAGCCGTCCGGCAGCTGAACGGTCTCGTACGCGATCGCGGTGATGCCGGACTCCAGCAGCGCGTCCGTGCACGGACGGCTCGCGGCCAGGTGGAGATAGGTGAACAGGACCTGGTCCTTCCGCATCCGGTGATACTCCTCCGCCACCGGCTCCTTGACCTTCAGGATCAGCTCGCCGATCTGCCAGACATCATCTGCCGACGGCAGGATGGTGGCGCCGGCCGCGACGAAGTCCTCATCGGGGATCACCGAGCCCGCGCCGGCGTCCTGCTGCAGGTAAACCTCGTGCCCGGACCTGACGAGCTCGTGGACTCCGGCTGGCGTGATCGCCACGCGGTACTCATGGTTCTTGACTTCCTTAGGAACGCCGACCTTCATTGGCCTTGTGTCCTTCCTTACAAGTTCTCTGGCTCGCTCGCCGGGCGCAGAGCGCGGAAGCCTGTCCCGTGAGCCACATACGCGGACAAGATACCCACGATCGCCACGCCGTTGTGCAGGTCCCCGGCTAGCACCCCCCTGACCGCCTCCGCCAGTGGCACCCACGCCACCGTGAGGTAGGCCTCCTCATGCTGCTGAACATACTCGCGCTGGTCAGCCGGTACTAGCGTGAGATCACGGGCCAGGAACACGCGCACTCGCTCGGTCGTGATACCGGGCGAGGAGAGGTAATCCGTCAGCACATGCCAGTCCGCTGCCTGGCAGCCGGCCTCCTCCAGCAGCTCCCGGCGCGCGGTATCGAGCAGCGGCTCGCCGGCCACGTCCCGCAGGCCAGCCGGAACCTCCCAGAGCATCGCCCCGGCCGGGTGCCGGTACTGCCGGATCATCAGCACCCGGTCATCGGCGTCCAGGGCAACGACAGCGACCGCCCCTGGGTGCTCGACGACCTCGCGGGCGACGCTCTCGCCGTCGGGCAGCCGGACGGTGTCCTGCCGCAGCGTCACGATCGCGCCCGACCCGAGTACGGACGACTGCGTCACCGGCCAGGAGCCGGCCTCGTCCCGGATGCCGTCATCTGCCGGCTGCGCGCCCGCGGCCCCTCCCGTGGCCTCGTCGCTGATGGCCACCACGCTCAGGCGGTGGCAGCCGGGCGGGCTGCTACCGTCTCGCCGGCCGGGACCGCGCGGCTGCGTTCCAGGGCGGCCGCCACCAGCCCGCTGAACAGCGGATGCGGCCGGGTGGGCCGGGACAGCAGCTCAGGGTGCGCCTGGGTCGCCACGAAGAACGGGTGCACCTCGCGCGCCAGCTCGACGAACTCCACCAGCCGTCCGTCGGGCGACAGGCCCGAGCAGATCAGGCCGGCTTCCTCCAGCTTGTCCCGGTAGGCATTGTTGACCTCGTAGCGATGCCGGTGCCGCTCCTGGACCACCGGCTCGCCGTACAGCTCGCGCACCAGGCTGCCCTCCGCCAGCACGGCCGGGTACAGGCCCAGCCGCATGGTGCCGCCCATGTCCCGCTCGCCGGCGACGACGTCTTCCTGGTCCGCCATTGTCGCGATGACCGGATGCTCGGTCTCCGGATCGAACTCCGCGCTGTTGGCGTTCTCCAGCCCGGCCAGATCCCGGCCGACCTCGATGGCCATGCACTGAAGGCCGAGGCACAGGCCGAGGATTGGGATCTCGTTCTCGCGCGCATGCCGGACGGCGCCGATCTTGCCCTCGATGCCGCGGACCCCGAACCCGCCGGGCACGAGGATTCCGTCGACGTCGCCTAGCTGGCGGGCCGCGCCCTCGGCCGTCTGGCAGTCATCACTGGTCACCCAGCGGATATTGACGCGCACATCGTGGGCGAAGCCGCCGGCCCGCAGTGCCTCAGCCGGGGACAGGTAGGCATCGGGCAGGTCGACGTATTTCCCGACTAGCGCGATTGTCACGGTCCTGGCCGGGCGGTGCACCCGGCGCAGCAGGTCATCCCAGTCGGTCCAGTCCACGTCCCTGAAGGGCAGTCCCAGCCTGCGGACGACGTACGCGTCCAGGCCCTCGGCGTGCAGGACCTTGGGGATGTCGTAGATCGACGGGGCGTCCGGCGCGGAGACCACGGCCTCCTCATCGACGTCGCACATGAGGCTGACCTTGCGCTTGAGCCCGTCGCTGATCGGCCGGTCGGACCGGCAGACAATGGCGTCGGGCTGGATGCCGATGCTCCGCAGCGCCGCGACCGAGTGCTGAGTCGGCTTGGTCTTCAGCTCGCCGGACGGCCCGATGTAGGGCAGCAGCGACACGTGCAGGAAGAAGCAGCGATCCCGGCCGATCTCGTGCCGTATCTGCCGGATCGCCTCCAGGAACGGCTGCGACTCGATGTCCCCGACCGTGCCGCCGACCTCGGTGATCACGACATCGGTTTCCGCGTTGGCCATCTCCCTGATGCGTGCCTTGATCTCGTTCGTGATGTGCGGGATGACCTGGACGGTGTCGCCGAGGTAATCACCCCGGCGCTCCTTCGCGATGACCCGCGAGTAGATCTGCCCGGTCGTGACGTTGGCCGAGCCGGGCAGCCTGATGTCCAGGAAGCGCTCGTAGTGCCCCACGTCCAGGTCTGTTTCCGTGCCGTCATCGGTGACGAAAACCTCACCGTGCTGGAACGGATTCATGGTGCCGGGGTCGACATTCAGGTACGGGTCGAGCTTCTGCATGCTGACCCGCAGCCCGCGCAGCTTCAGCAGCCTGCCGATGCTGGATGCGGTGAGCCCCTTACCGAGGCTGGAGGCGACCCCCCCGGTTACGAAGAGATGCCTGGTCGTGGCTGGACGTGACGTATGCACTGACATCGACAAAGAAAACTCCCGTGGTCAGATTCGGCGGAAACCCGCTCGCCCACGGGGTCTCAGAATATCAGGCGCAGGAGGCCAGGCTGGTCAGACACGGGCGCCAGGCTGCCGCGACGTGCCTGATTTGCGGGACTAGCTTGCGATCTGCCGGAAAGGCCGCCGGCCGCGCCGACATAGATACCTATGGCAGGCGCTTCCGCGCCGGCTAGCCCTCAGGCCGCTCACTGTGCGCTAACGCCGCCCGGCGGCTGACCGGCTGCCCTACCTCGTCAGGCTCAGGCTGTGGTTCGGAGTGCCGGTGAGACTCGCTGGCCTCCCCGAATCTGGCCAGCGCCACCGCGCACACCACGGCCAGCGCGAAGCCGAGCCCGGCAACCACTGCCAGGCCATGCCGGGTCGTGTCGCCAAGGAACAGCACCCCGACGACCGCGGGCGGCATCGTCTCGGCCAGCACGACGGCGGCGGTGGCGGTCGTGACGCTGCCGCCCTCCAGGGCGGTGGCATACAGCAGGAACGAGACAATTCCGGCAGCAGCCAGTGTGTAGGCGGCGGGACTCTTGATCAGCTGCATCGGCGAGAATCCGGGCAGCACCCGGGCGGAAACCGCCAGGACCGCGTAGCCGAGGCCGGCGATCGCACCCAGCGCCGGCGTCCGGACGGGATTGGGCAGGCGGGCTACCGCGAACCCGGCTACGCCGACGATGACGACCGAGATGATCAGCCAGAGCTGGAACACCGAGCCCACCCGCGAGGCGCCCTGGGCGCCCGCCGAGAGGCCGAGCAGGGCAACGCCCGCGACCACGCCCGCCACCGCCAGCCATTCCCGCAGCGCCAGGCGCATTTTCATCAGCCACGCCGCGAACACGGCAGTGACGGCGAGGTTCGACGCCATGATGGCCTGGACGGCAAAAAGCGGCAGATTGCGCAAAGCAATGAGCTGAGCGACAAATCCGGCCAGGTCGATCGCGATGCTGGCCAGGAACAGGCCCTGCCGGAGCATGCGAACGAGCAGGCCGGGATCGACACCCTGACCCGCCTCCCCCGCGACCTCGGCGGTACGACGGCTTGCTGCCCGGACGGCGATCGCCTGCATGACGGCTGCGATGCCGTAGCAGAGTGCCGATACGAGAGCGGCCACCAGGCTCCCCAGCATGCTTCGACACTACGCTGCCGCCAGCCTGAGCATTCGCTTGACGTCGGCTTATAACCGACACTCCGCTATCCTTCGGTCACTCAGAGTAATGGACTGTCGTCCGGACTCGGGTTCGCCCCGGCCCTGGCACCCGCCCGGACCTAGACGCCTGCTGCCTGCATGCCACGCAGCTCGTGCTTGAGCTCGCGGATCTCGTCGCGGATCCGGGCGGCGACCTCGAACTGCAGCTCCGCCGCCGCCGCGTGCATCTGCTCGGTGAGCTCCGCGATCAGCGCGGCCAGGTCGGCCCTGGCCGGCCCGCCCTGCTCCCCCGCTGCCGCGGTGGCCGCCCGCGCCCTGGACGAGACACCCGGCACTGGCGCCTTGCCCCGGCTCTGCTGCCGGCCCGATCCGCCCAGCAGCTGCGCGGTGTCGGCATCCTCGCGGGCCAGCTGGTCCAGGATGTCGGCGATCCGCTTCCGCAGCGGCTGCGGGTCGACGCCGTGCTCGCGGTTGTAGGCGATCTGCCGGTCCCGCCGCCTGTTGGTCTCGTCAATCGCGCGCTGCATCGACGGCGTGACCTTGTCGGCGTACATGTGCACCTGACCGGACACGTTCCTGGCGGCCCGGCCGATGGTCTGGATCAGCGACGTGCCGGAACGGAGGAATCCCTCCTTGTCCGCGTCCAGGATTGACACCAGCGAGACCTCCGGCAGGTCGAGGCCCTCCCGCAGCAGGTTGATGCCGACGAGCACATCGAACTCGCCAAGTCGCAGCTCGCGCAGGAGCTCAACCCGGCGCAGGGTGTCGACCTCGCTGTGCAGGTACCGCGCGCGGATGCCCAGCTCCAGCAGGTAGTCGGTGAGATCCTCGGCCATCTTCTTGGTCAGCGTCGTCACCAGGATGCGCTCCGACTTCTCGGCGCGCTCCCTGATCTCGCCCACCAGGTCGTCGATCTGGCCCTTGGTCGGCTTGATGATCACCTGAGGGTCGATCAGGCCGGTGGGCCTGATGACCTGCTCGACAACCTCGCCGCTGGTCTGCCTCAGCTCGTAGGGCCCCGGCGTGGCCGACAGGTAGAGCGTCTGCCCGATCCGCTCGCCGAACTCATCCCAGGTCAGCGGACGGTTGTCGATAGCGCTCGGCAGCCGGAAGCCGTGGTCGACCAGCACCCGCTTGCGCGAGACATCGCCCTCGTACATGGCGCCGATCTGCGGCACGGTGTTGTGCGACTCGTCCACGACCAGCAGGAAGTCCTCGGGGAAATAGTCCAGCAGCGTGTTGGGCGGACTGCCGGGCTCGCGGCCGTCGATATGCCGCGAGTAGTTCTCGATGCCAGAGCAGCTGCCGACCTGCCGCATCATCTCGATGTCGTAGGTGGTGCGCATCCGAAGGCGCTGGGCTTCCAGCAGCTTGCCGAGCCGCTCCAGCTCGGCCAGCCGCCCTTCCAGCTCGGCCTCGATGCTCCCGATCGCGCGCTCCATCCGCTCCGGCCCGGCGACGTAGTGCGAGGCAGGGAAGATGTACAGCTCGTCGTCCTCGCTCATCACCTCGCCGGTCAGCGGGTGCAGCGTCATCAGGCGCTCGACCTCGTCGCCGAACATCTCGATCCGGACGGCCAGCTCCTCGTACTGCGGGATGACCTCGATGGTGTCGCCGCGGACCCGGAAGGTCCCGCGCGTGAAGGCCAGGTCGTTCCGCGCATAGTGCATGCCGACCAGCTGGCGCAGCAGCCCGTCGCGCTCCATCGTGTCGCCGACCCTGACCTTGAGCATCCGGTCGACGTACTCCTGCGGGGTGCCGAGGCCGTAGATGCAGGACACCGATGCGACGACGATGGTGTCGCGCCTGGTCAGCAGCGAGTTCGTGGCCGAGTGACGGAGCCGGTCCACCTCGTCGTTGATAGAGGAGTCCTTCTCGATGTAGGTGTCGGTCTGCGGCACGTACGCTTCGGGCTGGTAGTAGTCGTAATACGACACGAAGTACTCGACGGCGTTCCTGGGCAGCATCTCGCGCAGCTCGTTGGCGAACTGAGCCGCGAGCGTCTTGTTCGGGAGCATCACCAGGGTGGGCCGCTGCAGCCGCTCGGCCAGCCAGGCAACGGTCGCGGTCTTGCCCGTCCCGGTCGCGCCCAGGAGCACGGTGTCCCTGGCGCCGCCGGCGATGCGCGCCTCCATCTCGGCGATCGCGCGCGGCTGGTCGCCAGCCGGAACCATCTCCGTTACTACCTCAAACGGGGCAACCCGGCGCTGCAGGTCGGTCACCGGTCGCATGCTGTCTCCTTGCCTTGCCGCACCCTTTCCACTGTAGGGCGACCTGCCGACAGTCCGCGCCCGGTCACCATTGCCCCAAGTAAATCCCTATCCGTCTCAAGGTTTTACCAAGCGGGCAGTCTGCACCATCTGATCCCCTAAATGCTCAGCAGGACCGACCCACGTCGTCCTGCCGGGAGCCTGATCGTCCATGTCGTCCGATCCGCTCCCGGGCCGACAGCTCCCGGGGCGGCCGCTGCCGTCTCGCTGGCTGGCCAGGATGTGCGCGGTCAGCATCGCGGTGAGCATCGCCGTGAGCACCGGGCTGCTGATCACCGTCGCCGCGCTCGGGCCATCGGCCGGCGTGCCCGGGCTCGGGCGCGCTGCCCTGGCCGGTGTTCGTCGGGCACGCCCGGCCGGCACCCCTGCTCGTCGCGGCCCTGCTGTGGCTCGCTGCCCTGAGCGGGGCGGCGGCGTGGCCGCGGGCCTTGTCGCGGTGCGCCGCGGCTGGCGGCCCAGACTGCGGGTCCTGGCCGCCCTGGCGCTGCTTGCCGTTGTGGCACTGATGCTGCTGCCGCCCGTCGGATCTTCCGATCTGCTGGACGACGCCGTCTACGCACGGATCGCGGCGCTCGGTCATAGTCCGTACCGGATGAATCCGCACGCCTTCCAGCGGACTGGCGATCCGATGGCGTTCCTCGCGACCAGGCGGTGGGTGCATGATCGCTCGCCGTACGGCCCGCTCGTGACGCTCACCCAGCTGACCGCCTCCGACCTGTCCGGTGACTCCGCCGCGCGAACGGTGTTCTGACTCAAAGCCTGGAACGCCCTCGCCTTCCTGGCCGTCGCGCTCGCGCTGGACCGGCTGCTGCGGTCGGATGCCGCCGGCCGGGCCAGGGCTCACCTCCTCTGGACCGTCAATCCCCTGATGCTGCTCGCGGTACTCGCGGGCGGGCACAACGACGTACTCGGCACCGGACTCGGGCTGCTCGCAGTCGCTGCGTTCAGGCGGGCTGGGTTCGCCGGCGGCGTCCTGGCCGGCGCGCTGGCCGGCGCCGCCATCGCGATGAAGGCGCCCTTTATCCTGATCGCTCTCGGGCTCGCGATCGCCGCCATCAGGTCGCCCCGCACGCTGGCCGGACTCGCGGCCGGCGCGGTCGCCGTCGTAGTACCGAGCTACCTGATCGCCGGTAAGGGAGCGGTAGCGGCCGTGGTGGCTGAGGTCGGGCGGGCGACCGACCCCTACCAGCCCTGGCAGCTGGTTGTCCGCGTGCTGCCCTACTTCCACACGGTGGCGAGGACGGACGTGCTCGGACTGGCGGGGACGATCGCGCTGGCAGCCCTCCTGCTGTGGCGGCTGCCAGCGGGGGTACCCCGGCTGCCGGCCGTCCGGCCGACGCTGGCCGTGACGCTTGCCTGGCTCGTCTGCTCGCCCCAGCAGCGCGCCTGGTACGACGTGATGATCTTCCCGCTGCTCGCTCTGCTGCCGGCGACGAGGCTGGACTGGATTGCGCTCTGGCGGTCCGCCGTCGCCGCGCTCGGCGAGCTGCCGGGAGGCATCGCGGCCGGTCATCAGCTCTGGCTCGGCCGCGCGACTGACCTTCTCGACAAGGGCATCGTGCCGGTGGCACTCGCAGCGCTGGCGCTCGCGCTGGTCTGACTATGCCTGACCGGCCGCTGGCAGGCGAGCAGTCCGCTACCCCGGTGATGGCGGTACCGGATGCCGCGGTGCTAGCAGCCGGGCCGGCACCCGGATTCCCCGCTGCTCAGGCCGATCCGGCGGCCCGGGCGTGGCTTCGCCGGCGAAGCTCTGTCCACAGCTCGCCGACCTGCCGGTCGAGCTCGGCGAGAGAGCCTGAGTTGTCTACCACGATGTCGGCGATCGCGAGCCGCTGCTCCCTGGTGGCCTGGGCCGCCATCCGCGCCTGCGCCTGCTCCCGGGTCATCCCGCGCAGCCGCACGAGACGGTCGAGCTGGATCCGGGGCGGGACATCCACCACGACGACGAGGTCGTAGGAGCCGGCCAGGTCGTTCTCCGCGATGAGCGGGACATCGTGGACCAGCACCGAGCCCGGGCCCGCCAGCTCCTCGAGCTCGCGCATGCGGGCACCCACCAGCGGATGGACGATCCCGTTCAGGCTGGCCAGCTTCTGCTTGTCGGCGAACACCACGTCGCCGAGTGCCACCCGGTCCAGCGCGCCGTCGGGCCCGAGCACGTCCGGGCCGAAGGCCGCGACCACGGAGGCCAGGCCGTCGGTGCCGGGCGCCACGACCTCGCGCGCGATCAGGTCAGCGTCGATGATCACCGCGCCCTGAGCGGCCAGACGCCGGGATATCTCACTCTTGCCGGCCCCGATCCCGCCGGTCAGTCCTACCCTCAGCACCTCAGCAAGCTATCGCGAGGAGCGAGCGGCAACGAGCGCGGTAACGCCAGCGGCGGGCGCCAGGTGCAGCGCACCAGGAGCCCGCCACCGTCATGAGCCAGGGCGTCCTGGCCGTCAGCTCTGACCGCCGGACAGCTTGTCGCGAAGGGCAGCAAGCGCCTCGTCGGAGGCCAGCGTGCCAGCACGGTCGGAGTCGCTGCTGGACGAGCTGTGGTGCTCGCGGGTGTCGCCGCCGGCGTCCTCGCCCGTCTCCTCGGCTGCGGCGTCGGCCTTGGCCCTGGAGTCGGCCACCTGCTGCTGGTGCGCCTCGTACCGGGCACGGGCCTCGGCGTACTGGCGCTCCCATTCCTCGCGCTGGCTGTCGAAGCCATCGAGCCACTCGCCAGACTCCGGGTCAAAGCCCTCCGGGTACAGGTAGTTGCCCTGGTCGTCGTAGGCGGCCGGCATGCCGTACAGCGTCGGGTCGAAGTCCTCGCCGGACACCTCGCCCGACGCGCCCTCGTTCGCCTGCTTGAGCGAGAGGCTGATCCGGCGGCGGTCCAGGTCGATGTCGATGATCTTGACAAAGATCTCGTCGCCCACCTGCACGACCTGCTCGGGGATCTCCACGTGGCGGTCGGCCAGCTCGGAGATGTGCACCAGGCCCTCGATGCCCTCCTCGACCCGGACGAACGCGCCAAACGGCACCAGCTTGGTGACCCGTCCGGGCACGACCTGGCCGATCTGGTGCGTCCGGGCGAACTGCTGCCACGGGTCTTCCTGCGTCGACTTCAGCGACAGCGAGACCCGCTCGCGATCCATGTCGACGTCCAGCACCTCGACGGTGACCTCCTGGCCGACCTCGACGACCTCGCCGGGGTGGTCGATGTGCTTCCAGGACAGCTCCGACACGTGCACCAGGCCGTCGACACCGCCCAGGTCGACGAATGCGCCGAAGTTGACGATCGACGACACGACGCCCTTGCGGATCTGGCCCTTCTGCAGGGTGTTGAGGAAGTTCTGGCGGACCTCGGACTGGGTCTGCTCAAGCCAGGCACGGCGGGACAGGACCACGTTGTTCCGGTTCCGGTCCAGCTCGATGATCTTGGCCTCGATCTCCTTGCCCACGTACGGCTGGAGGTCGCGCACGCGGCGCATCTCGACCAGGGAGGCAGGCAGGAAGCCGCGGAGGCCGATGTCCAGGATGAGGCCGCCCTTGACGACCTCGATGACGGTGCCGGTCACGACGCCGTCCTCTTCCTTGACCTTCTCGATCGTGCCCCACGCCCGCTCGTACTGAGCGCGCTTCTTGGACAGGATCAGGCGGCCTTCCTTGTCCTCCTTCTGCAGGACAAGCGCCTCGATGTGCTCGCCGGTCTTGACAACCTCGTGCGGGTCCACGTCGTGCTTGATCGACAGCTCACGAGACGGGATCACGCCCTCCGTCTTGTAGCCGATGTCGAGCAGGACCTCATCCCGGTCGACCTTGACGACGGTTCCCTCGACAATGTCGCCGTCGTTGAAATACTTGATGGTCTCGTCGATCGCGGCGAGGAAGGCCTCCTCGGAACCGATGTCGTTGACCGCTACCTTGGGGGTCGAGGTGGCCTCAGTGCTGCTCGTCATGTGTAGGTGGACTCCGGATACGGGCATGGATTGGATGCTGGACAGTACCGTGCATGGCGTGTCCGACAAAGGAAAGCCATGGTGTGCGCGACATGCCTGGCCAGCATGACCGACCGCGGCCTGCAGTGAGACTGCCCCGCGGGCTGCCTGACCATTGGCGGACTGCACCAGAACACAGTGCAGCGACCAGCATATGAGAGCCTGGCCGACCGGTCAATCTTGGGGCAGTGGACACCCCGGCCGCCATCTGACCAGCCGAGTAAACGCAAACCTAACACGCGCGCCCGCCCGGCGGAGGGCTCAGTGGGCGGCGTCGGCCCAGCTGCGGCCCCAGCCCATGGAAACCTCCAGCGGGACTGTGAGGTCCGCGGCACCGCCCATGGCCACCCGGACCAGGGCACGAACCGCATCCAGCTCGCCGGGCGCCACCTCAAACAGCAGCTCATCGTGCACCTGGAGCAGCATCCGCGACTTCAGGCCGGCGGCCCCGAGCTCGTAGCTCGCCGTCAGCATGGCCACCTTGATGATGTCGGCGGCCGAGCCCTGGATCGGCGCGTTCAGAGCCATCCGCTCGGCCATCTCCCGGCGCTGCCGGTTGTCCGAGGTCAGGTCCGGGAGGTACCGGCGGCGGCCCAGCATGGTCTGCGTGTAGCCGTCCATCCTGGCCCGCGCAACCACCTCGCGCAGGTAGTCGCGGACGCCGCCGAACTGCTCGAAGTACTCGTCCATGTAGCCGCGGGCCTCGTCCGGCGAGATCCGCAGCTGCTGGGATAGCCCGTAGGCGGACAGCCCGTAGGCCAGGCCGTAGTTCATGGCCTTGACCTTGCTGCGCAGCTCCGGCGTGACCGCCTCCGGTGCCACGCCGAACACCCGGCCTGCCGTCGCGGCATGGAAGTCATGCCCCGACGAGAACGCGGCCGACAGCGCCTCGTCCTGCGACAGGTGGGCCATGATGCGCAGCTCGATCTGGCTGTAGTCGGCCGTGAGCAGGCACTCATATCCCCGGCCGACGATGAAGCCCTGCCGGATGCGGCGGCCCTCCTCGGTCCGGATCGGGATGTTCTGCATATTCGGATCGGTCGACGAGAGCCGGCCGGTGGCCGCGATCATCTGGTTATAGGTGGTGTGGATGCGGCCGTCCACGTCCGCCATCGGGATCAGCGAGTCCACGATGCTCTTGAGCTTGGCCACATCCCGGTGGCGCAGCAGGTGGATCAGCACCGGGTGCTCGGTCTGCGCCAGCAGTCCGGTCAGCGCCTCGGAGTCGGTGGTGTAGCCGGTCTTGATCCGCTTGGTCTTCGGCAGCGCGAGCTCGGTAAACAGCACCTCCTGCAGCTGCTTCGGCGAGCCCAGGTTGAACTCGTGCCCGGTGACCGCGAAGGCCGCCTGCTCGGAGGCCTTCACCTCGCCGCCGAGCTCGTCCGACATCGAGACGAAATGCTCGGAGTCCGCGCCGATCCCGGCCCGCTCCATCTCGGCCAGCACCGCGACCAGCGGCAGCTCGACGTCGGCCAGCAGCTCCGTGGCGCCCCGGTCGGCCAGATCCTGGTCCAGCGCGTCGGCCAGCTCCGCTGTGGCCTGGGCCCGCTGGGCCAGCGCTGTCGCAGCCTCAGACTCATCGGCCACGTCGAGCGTCAGCTGCCCGGAAGCCGGCTCGGCGTCCCGCAGCTCCCGGTTCAGGTAGCGCAGCGCCAGGTCGGCCAGATCGAACGACCGCTGGCCCGGCAGGGCCAGGTAGGCGGCCAGTGCGGTGTCGCTGGTCAGCCCCCGCAGCTCGAATCCGCGGGCGGCGAGCGCGTGCATCGGGCCCTTGGCGTCGTGCAGCGCCTTCGGCCGGTCCGGGTCTGCCAGCCAGGCGCCGAGCGCCTTGTCGTCGGACTCGGTCAGCCGCGCCGGGTCGATGAACGCGGCGGTGCCGCCGGGCCCGGCGATCGCGAGGCCGGTCAGGCTGCCGGTGCCCCGGCCCCAGTGACCGCGCGCCGCCAGGCCAGACCGGCCCGGGCCTGCGGCGTTCCCGTCGATCCAATCGGCCACCTCGTCGGGCCCGAGCAGCACGGCGGCGGTGTCGAACGCGGACGCCTCGGCCGCCGCGCTGCCAGCCGCCGGCGCCGGCACGCCGATGCCGTTCGGCAGGGTGGAGTACAGCCGGTCGCGCAGCACGCGGAACTGCAGGGTGTCGAAGAGCTGGTGGATCTGCTCGCGATCCCACGGGACCGGACGCAGATCTCCCGGCCCGACCTCGAGCGCTACGTCGCGCACCAGCTGGGTGAGCTGGCTGTTGCGCAGCACGCTGGCGAGGTGCTCGCGCAGCGCGTCGCCCGCCTTGCCCTTGACCTCGTCGACCCGGTCGACGAGGCCGGCCAGCGAGCCGAACTCGGCGATCCACTTGGTCGCGGTCTTTTCCCCCACGCCGGGGATGCCCGGCAGGTTGTCGCTCGGGTCACCGCGCAGCGCCGCGAAGTCCGGGTACTGGGCCGGGGTAAGGCCGTACTTCGCCTCAACTGCCTCCGGTGTGAACCTGGCCATCTCGCTGATGCCGCGCATCGTGTACAGGACCGTGACCTGCGGGGTAACGAGCTGAAGCGCGTCCCGGTCGCCGGTCACGATCAGCACGTCCATGTCCGGTGCCGCCTGGGTGGCGAGCGTTGCGATCAGGTCGTCGGCCTCGTAGCCGGGCACTGACAGCCGGGTGATGCCGAGGACGTCAAGCACCTCGAAGATCAGGCTGAGCTGGCTGCGGAAATCGGCCGGCGTCTCCTTCCGCGTGGCCTTGTACTCGACGTACTGCTCATGCCGGAAGGTGGGCTCCCCGCGATCGAACGCCACTGCGACGTGCGTCGGCTGCTCGTCGCGGAGAACGTTGATGAGCATCGAGGTGAAGCCGTACACGGCGTTGGTCGGCTGGCCGGTGGTGGTCGAAAAATTCTCCGGCGGCAGCGCGAAGAACGCCCGGTAGGCCAGCGAGTGGCCGTCCAGGAGCAGCAGCCTCCCCCTCGGCCCCGCCGGCTCCCGGGCCTCGTCCTGCTGTGCCTGCTCAGCTGCTGCTGCATCCGTCGTTGCCACGCCCAGAGTTTAGTGCCGGCCTCCGTCAATTTCCCCGGCCTTCGCCCGCCGGTGGGTGGCTTCGGGGAATCTGGCGCTGGCGATGCCCCAGATCCAGGCGGCGCCGTCGCCGAGGATGGTGAGCTGGCGGACATGGTCCGCGCCGCGGCGGATCCCTTCGGCCTTTACCAGGTCCGCGAACACCGGGGCGGGCTCAAAGGTGGCGATGACGCTGGTGGATGCCCGGTCCCGGACCGGGTACCCGTCCTTGTCCAGCTCGTCCTGGGTGAAGAAGACGCCGAGCTTGACCTCGCGGGTGCGGGCGCGGCCGTCCTGTCCCTTGCCCTCGCGGCCTGCTGTTTCCCTGCCGGTCATGGGGACACCGGTGCCGTCGATGGCCGCGTAGAGCTTATCGGGCAGCGGTGAGGGCGGCAGCGGGACCAGCTTGCGGGCGGCGGTCAGCCGGGCGCGCTCGCGGCCGGCTACCGCGACGGCGGCGCCGCTGGCCTCGGCGGCGCGCTCGACGCGCCTGGCGGTCAGCCGGACGCCGCCCAGATCCTTCAGAAGGCGCGCGGCGCCGGCGAACGGCCCGGCCGCCGCGGCCAGGTCATTCATCGCGGCCAGGCCCGGCGACATCGATGTGCCGGTCACGCCGAGCTCCGCGTCCCTGGGAGCGAGCCCGTGTCCGCAGGCCGCGCAGTGATACCACGCCCGGGTGACGGTGACCAGGCCCAGGACGGTGTCGAAGGACTTGCCCCGGTAGCCGGCGAAGCAGGCCTCGTGGCCGTTCCCGCACGGGATCCGCGGCCCGCGGTGGCCCCGGTCGGCGGACAGAACCTCGCCCAGCATCGCGCCGCCCAGGCGGAGCAGCCCAGCGCGGATCACCTGCTCTGCAGCCCCCAGCCCCGCGTCGCCGCAGCCCAGCACCCGGGCTGCCTCGCCGGCGAGCCTCCTAGCTCGGCGGCCTTCTCGTGCGCGAGCGCGTCCTGGAGCCCCCCTTTTCCCCTCCCGTCCCGGCAGAGGCATCCTCCTGCCTCTCGGCCGGTACCGCCGGGCGGGCCTGGCAGATCCCCGCAGCCGGCCAGCCGGCGCTGGCCCGGCCACCCCTACGCTGGCTCCAGCCAGGACGACAGCCTGGCGTGCCAGGACGCGGAGGTAGCGGTGCGGGAGTTGTCCGAGCAGGAGCAGGCGATCAGGGACGCTTTCAACAGCCAGGGCACGGAAACGCTGGCCGGGCGGATGGGCATCCAGATCCTGGAGGCGTCGAGAGAGCGCGTCGTCGGGACGATGCCGGTCGAGGGCAACACCCAGCCGTACGGGATCCTCCATGGCGGCGCCTCCTGCGTGCTCGCCGAATCGCTGGGCTCGCTCGGCTCGGCACTGCAGGCCGGACCCGGCCGGATCACCGTCGGCATCGAGATCAATGCCACCCACCATCGCGCGGCGCGCTCGGGCGTCGTGACCGGGGTCGCGACGCTGGCGCACGGCGGCCGGACGATGTCCACGTTCGACATCGTTATTACCGACGAGGACGGCAAGCGGGTGTGCACAGCCAGGCTGAGCTGCCTGCACCGGGACGCGGTGCCCGGCGGGGCCGCAGCCTCCTGACGGAACCGGCGAACCGGTGCGGACCGGCCGATACGGACGCGTGGTCCGGGGCACGGCCGGAGGATGTTTCCCTCATACCGGCAGCGGAATCCCGGTGTCTTTGCGCGGCGGCTCCGGCCGTCGCTAACGTGGTGGGCAGAGCGAGGCGACCGAGTAGAGAACGTGCCGGCCCGGGGAAGGCCGACATGGCACCAAAGGTTCACTAGCTCCATGACCGTCGGGTTCCTTAGGCGTCCGGCGGCCGCAAGCGGCGGAGCCGGCCACAACGGGGGTTGTGTGGCTGGCCCCGCCCGCTTGCCTTTCTGGCTCGTGCTCAGTCCGCCGGCTTGGTGTCCTCGGGGCTGGGCGGTGCCTGCGCTGCTGCCTCTGCGCTGGCCTTCTCCGCCTCCGCCAGCACCTCCTCGGCCACCGCGCGCATCGTCTGCCGCCGGTCCATGGAGGTCTTCTGGATCCACCGGAATGCCTGGGCCTCGGTCATGCCCTGGCTGTCCTGCAGCACGCCCTTCGCCCGGTCGAGCAGCTTGCGCACCTCGAGTCGCTCGCGCAGGCTCGCTGCCTCGGCATTAAGCGCGGCGATCTCGGCGAACCGGCCGACGGCGACCTCGATGGCCGGGACCAGGTCGGCCTTGGTGAACGGCTTGATGAGGTAGGCCATGGCACCGGCCTCGCTGGCCCGCTGCACGAGATCGCGCTGCGAGAACGCGGTCAGGATGATCACCGGCGCGACGAGGTTCGCGGTGATCCGCTCGGCTGCGGAGATTCCGTCGAGGCCGGGCATCTTCACGTCCATGATCACCAGATCAGGGTGCAGCTCCTCGGCCAGCTTGACGGCGGCCTCGCCGTCACCGGCCTCGCCGGCTACGACGTAGCCCTCCTCCTCCAGCATCTCGCGCAGATCAAGCCTGATCAGCGCCTCGTCTTCGGCTATGACGACGTTAAAGGGGGTCTTACTCACCAGCAGAGCGTACCGAAAGCCGATACCTGCGCGATGATCGCCTCGTTCGGAGCTGAGCTACTCCGCTGAGCCGCCGAGCCCGGGGCGGCGACTGCGACCTCGGGAGGCCGAAGGCGTCAGCCGCTGGCCACACGAACCCATCTTGCGGCACCATAATGAAACGGCACGACGATTCAGGAGCCGGGTAGCGAGTTAAATCTGATATAGTCTGAATTAAGCCGGGATGTCGGAATTGGCTTACGAGGATGCCTCAAAAGCATCTGTCCGAAAGGGCATGCGGGTTCGAATCCCGCTCCCGGCACCACTTTTGCGGTGTCCGTGTGCGCCTGTTATCGCTATAGCGGTAGCAGGCGCACACGGAGCCCGTCAGCCCGCCATGGTGAGGCCGCCGCTGACGCTCAGCACCTGTCCGGTGATATACCGCGCCATGTCTGAGGCGAAGAACTGAACCGCGTCCGCGATTTCCCCGGGCGCCGCCACCCGCCGGAACGGGATGGACTTAATCAGCGCCTCCCGCAGTTCCGGCGCCAGTGTCATGAACAGCGGCGTGTCCGTCGGGCCGGGGCACACGCAGTTCACGTTGATCCGGTGCCGGGCGACCTCCCGCGCCAGCGACTTGGTGAACGCGATGACGCCGCCCTTGGCCCCCGCGTAGACCGTCTCCCCGCTGCTGCCGACCCGGCCGGCGTCGCTGGCGATGTTCACGATCTTGCCGCCCCGGCCGGCTGCGATCATCGGCTCAAGGAACGCATGCGACACCCGCACGTGCCCGAGGAAATTGATGTCGACCACCCGCTGCCAGAAATCCTCCCCGGTCGCCATGAACGGGCCCGGCTCATCCCACCCGGCTGCGTTCACCAGAATGGAAACGAGGCCGCCAGCGCTGCCGATCTCGTCCCGCGCGGCCCTGATCGACTCATCCGACGTCAGGTCGAGATACCTGGCGGTGACCGCCTCGTGCCCGGCGGCTGTCCGCTCAGCGCCCGCCATATCGCGGTCAGCGGCGATGACGGCGGCCCCGTTCCCGGCCAGGCTCAGCGCGATCGCCCGGCCGATGCCGGAAGCCGCACCGGTGACAACAGCGGTCTGATCGGTGAAGTCCATTCGCTCACGGTAGCCGGGCCGTGCCGCCCGGCCCGGCAGTCCGGGCCGGCAGTCCGGGCAGCAGCGGAGCCGGGCTCAGCCCAGCTCGTACCGGGCGCGGCAGCCGGCAACGGCAAACCCGGCCCGCTCGTACAGGCGGGCCGCATCCGGGTTATTCGTCGCGACCGTCAGCCAGCACCGGGAGAAGCCGGCGGCCCGCGCGCCGGACATGGCCGCGGCCAGCAGAACGCGGCCCAGGCCGCGGCCGCGCCAGCCCGGCACGACACCCAGCTGCATGATCCAGTCCGCGGCCACTGTGACGAACCCGGCTGGCTCCCCCGCGACAGCCGCGAGCAGGCTGCGGCCCGGCGCGAAATCCTCGTCGTCCGCGGTCCACGCCACCCAGTCGGCCTGTGACCAGCCCGGAAACCCTGGCCGGTCGCGGAAGGCCGCGCTGTAGGCAGCGAAGAAAGCGGGCGCGGACTTGCTGGTCCACGCCCTGAGGCGCAGGTCGTCAGGCAGATCAGGTTCTTGCGTGCCGGGCCGCGCCGGTGGCGGCACATGATCATCAAGGTCAGCGCGCATCACCTGCTCGGCGAACACCTCGCGCAGGCCGTAGCGCGCGTACAGCCGCCTGGCGCTCTCACTCACCGACTCGGTTTCGACGAGCAGCGGCTCGCCCGCAGCCGTCGCGATGGTCCAGTCCAGCACCGAGCGGCCGGTCCCCCGCCCGCGATGGGCGGGGTCGACCATCCCGGCCGCCGTCCTGCGGCCGTCGCGCAGGTCGCCCAGCGCCCCCGCCGCGATCAGCGTGCCGTCGGCGGCATGCCAGCCGCGGCCGGGCCCGGACAGGTACTGACGACGGATGAACGTCTCGCTGGCCGCGTCCGCCAGCCCGCCGTCCGCGTCAAGACACCGCCGCACCAGCCCGGCCAGCGCCGGGAGGTCGTCAGCGCCAAGAGTGACCTGGCATCCGCCCGGCGATGGCATGGCGCTGATTATCCGCCCGCCAGGGAACAGCGCGCGCTGTGAGTCAGGCGCCGTGGCGGCGCAGCCAGGACTGCGGCTGGCCAGACTCGGCCGCCATCGCGGCCCAGGTCCAGCCGGCAGTCCGGCGGCCCGCGACATAGCCCGCGACGCTGGCGAACCCGAGGGCTGCGGCCACCGCCTCCTCGCGCTGCCGAGCCGCGTGCCGCGCGCCCGCGTACGCCTGCACCGCCAGTCCGTGGCGGCGCAGTGCGGACTGGACGGCGTGATGGCTGACGCCGGCCTCGGCGGCGATCTGGTTGACCGTCAGGTGCGCGCCGGAGTGCCGCTCGAGCAGGTAGCTGCCGACATCAGCGAATCCCAGCCGGGACAGCACCGGCAGCCAGCGGCTGTCGGCACCGCCGGGCCTGGCCGCGGCAGCCGCAGCCGCGATGCGCGCGGCCGCCGGGTCGAGTTCGGTCAGGTGCCGGGACAGCCAGTCCTTGTGCAGCCCTGCCTGGCGGCTGATGGCAGCGAGGCTGGCGCCGTCGGCGACCCTGACCCGGACGAGGTCGCCGATCGCCGGGTAACCAGCCTGGCCGGCCACCCGCGCTGCGGTCTGCGCGACGTGCCTGGCGGCCCTGGCGCGGTTGGCTGCGGCGACCGCCTCCGCTGAGACGCTGGCGAGGGCCCGGGCGACCTTGCGACGCCGCTGCTCGGGCAGCGGCCGCCCGCGGGCCGCCGCGGCAGCGTCCAGGGTGAGCGAGCCGGACCGTGCGCGCGCCCGGCCCGCGGCGCTGCCGGCGCGCACCGCCGGATCAAAGATCAGCCGGGCGCTGAAGGCCGCCGAGCGTCGCTTCCTGGTCGCGGACCCTTCCAGCGACTGGCGCTGCTCCAGGCCGAACGCGGCGCAGTACTGCTCCTTGGTCCACCGGTGGCCGCGCAGGTGGGCAGTGACCGAGCGCAGCAGCCGCCCGCACAGGTGGCAGACGACCAGGTCGCCGTCTGTCACGACCTCGCCAACCGGAGCGTAGAACGGGGTGCCATCCGGCAGGCAGCCCGCAACCGAGCGCAGCGGCGCCGGCCCGGCGGGCCGCCGCGGCGGCAGGCCGGAAACAGCATGATCAGCGCGCTGGCGCACCGTCACCTCTGTCATCGCGGCTCTCCCGGCAGAGATCAGTAGTAACAAAGAGACTACCGAACCGGGATGCTCCGCGTCACTACCGCCCCGGCGGTCGCGCCGGCAGTCGCCGTTATGCTCGGCGCATGAGCCCGGTGCCATCGCTGTCGCTGGCGGAGTGGGTCGTGCTGGCGGTCATCAGCGAGCGGCCGACGCACGGGTTCGCCATCTCGCAGCTCACCGCCAGCGACGGCGACCTGGGCCGGGTGTGGCAGGTCCCCCGGCCGATCGTGTACCGCGCCCTTGGCCGGCTGGCTGCGGCCGGCCTGATCACCGCGGACGGCACCGAGCCGGGAAACGGCCCGCAGCGGACGATCTACGCCGTGACGCCCGAGGGCGCGACCGCCGCCGGGGCGTGGCTGCAGACGCCCGTCGAGCATGTCCGCGAGGTGCGCTCGCACCTGCTGATGAAGCTGGCGCTGCTGCACCGGGCGGGCGCGGACCCGGCGTGCCTGCTTCGGCGGCAGCAGGAGCAGCTCGCGCCGATCGCGAAGGCGATGACGGCTGAGCGCGCGGAACCGGATGGCTTCGAGGCCACGCTGCTGGCCTGGCGCCGGGCGAACGCCACGGCTGCCATCAGCTTCCTCGACGACATCACGCCGCCGCGCTAGCGGTCCGCAAGCTGCCCGTCCTCCAGCGACAGCACGTCGTCGGCCATGTCGTGCAGCGCCTGGTCGTGAGTGGCGACCAGGGCGGTGATTCCCTCGGACACGACCACGGTGCGCAGCAGCCGCATGATCTGGCGGCCGGTCTCGGAGTCCAGCTGGCCGGTCGGCTCGTCGGCGATCAGCAGTTCCGGCGCGACAGCGAGCGCCCGCGCGATCGCGACGCGCTGCTGCTGGCCGCCGGACAGCTCGTTCGGCCGCTGGTGCGCGTGGCCGTCCAGCCCGACGACGCTGAGCAGCAGCTGCACCCGCTCCTCGCGCGCAGCCCGCGGCGTGCCGGTAATCCGCAGCGGAATGCCCACGTTCTCGGCCGCGGTCAGCATCGGGATCAGGCCGAAGGACTGGAAGATGAACGAGATGGTGCTGCGCCGGAGCATGGTCCGCTCCCTGGCCGGCATCGCGGCGACATCCCGGCCGCCGACGACGACCCCGCCGCTGGTCGGCGTATCCAGGCCGCCGACCATGTTGAGCAGCGTGGTCTTGCCGGACCCGGACCGCCCGACCAGCGCGACGAGCTGGCCGCGCCCGATCGTGAACGTCACGCCCCTGACCGCGTGCACGGCCACGCTGCCGTGCCCGAACGTCCGGGTCAGGTCGCGGACCGCGACCATGGGCTGCGCCGGGTCCAGCGCCAGTCCGGCCCGGCGGGTGTCGCGCGGCTCAGTCACGGGGGTCTCCGGGAGCACTGCTGCCGGCCGGCTGGTCCGGCCAGACGCCAATGTGATCGTCGAGCGAGCGGAGCCTGACCCGGTCGCGCATCTGATGCCGCTCAGTCATCTCCCGCGGCAGCTGCACCCGTCCGGCGCGGTCGAGCACTGCGTACTCGACCGCCTGCCGCACGGTGTTGCCCAGCTCGTCGGCGGCATCGTGCCGCAGCGTCTCGCTGCTGGTCCGGCCGTCCCTGATCGCTACCGTCCGCTGAACCTGGTGCGATACTGCCGGGTCGTGCGTGACGACGAGCACGGTGGCGCCCAGCTCGGTGTTCGCGGTCTGCAGCGCCCCGAACACCTCCTGTGCCGTATGGCTGTCCAGCTCTCCGGTGGGCTCGTCGGCCAGCAGCACTTTCGGGTCGTTGCCGAGCGCCGTGGCGATGGCCGTCCGCTGCTGCTCCCCGCCGGACATCCGCGACGGCACCCGGTCCGCGCAGTGCGCCACGCCGAGGACGTCGAGCAGATCCATCGCACGGCTCTCCCGCCGCCGTCGCCTGACGCCGTTGAAGCGCATCGGCGCGACCACGTTCTGCCGGGCTGTGAGGTACGGCAGCAGATTGCGCGAGGTCTGCTGCCAGACGAACCCGACCTGCTGGCGCCGGTAGATCAGCCGTTCCTTCGCGCTGAGCGCGCCAAGGTCCTGCCCGGCTACCCGCACCCGGCCGGCCGTGGGGGTATCCAGCCCGGCGAGGATGTTCATCAGGGTTGACTTGCCGCTGCCGGAGGCGCCGACCATCGCGACCAGCTCGCCCTTCCCGATCAGCAGATCGAGCCCCTGCAGCGCCTGCACTTCGATGCCCTCGCCACTGTAGATGCGGACCACCTGGTCGCAGACGACCAGCGCGCCCTCGCCGTACGCCACCCGGGCGCGCAGCGCCTCAGCGCCGAGGTCCGCGATGCCGGCAGCTGCCCGGACCCCGTCCTGCGCCGGCTCCGCCATGCGCACCACCTCCCGTGTGTCCTTCATCCGCCAATTCGCAGGGAACGAGCTGTCCCGCGGCCCGCCAGCACCGCCTGGCCGCTCAGTGTCGCGACCGCCAGGATCAGCAGGGCAAGCGCGGCGCCGGTCAGCCAGGCCGGCTCGATCCGCACCGGAACCGGCGTCGCGGACCCGGTGAAGACCGACAGCCCGAGCGCCGGCCCGACCAGTGGCGCGAGTGCCAGCGCGCAGATCAGGCCGCCGACGATGACCGCCAGGATCTGCGGCAGCGCCTCGATGAGGACCAGGAGCCTGGCCTGCACCGTCGACATGCCCATCGTGGCAGCCCTGGCCAGCGTCAGCTGACGGGACTGAGCTGACAGCAGCAGGACAAGCAGCAGCGCGAGCAGGGCACCGGCCGCTGCCGCGATGCCGCCGAGCGCGAGCTCGAGGTACGCGCCGCGCTCCAGCGGCGCCTGCTCGAGCGCGGCCAGCAGCTGCGACCGCAGGGTGACAACGGTGCCGGTCGCGTGCCACCGGGCCGCGGCCGCGGTCAGCGCCCCTTCATCGAATCCACTGTCACCGAATCCACTGCCCACTGCCAGCAGCGCGGATGCCGCTGGTGCCTGGCGGCCGAGCGCGGCCCGCGGCAGCACGAGGAAGCCGTTCACGGACGCGCCGCCAATCGGCTGGACCTGCGACATGGCCGGCGCAATGCCGACGACCCGCACGACGACGTGCTGATAGTTCTGCAGGACCAGCGGCGCGGGTGCCCGGCCGAGGATGGCCGCCAGCCTCGCCGACGCCAGCACCGGGACCGGATTCCCGGCAGTGCCTCCCCCAGTGCCGCGCCACCCGGCAAAACTGCGCGGAGCGGGCCGGAGCGGCGTGGCCGCGAGCAGCCCGGCGTACTGCCGCGGGCTGGCGACGACTGCCGTGATCCCGCCGAGCGACACTCCCCTGGTTGCGCTCTCCAGCGCAACCGCGGCGGTGCGCTGGACCCCGGGCACTCTGGCGACTGACCGCTGCTGCGCCTCGGTGAGCACGCCGGGAGTGGTGATCACCGCGTCCGCGCCAGCCTGCTGCCAGGACGCCGCCACCTCACCGCGGGTCACCGCACCGCGCACCATCCCGGTAAAGGACACCAGCGACAGGGCAAGCACCATGGCGAACGCGGGAAGCACGGCCGTGGCCGATACTCGCGCGGCCCTGGCCAGGCCGAGGAACGCGGTCACGCCGCTGCGGCGGCCTGCCACCGCCAGGAGCGGGCGGAGCAGCAGCGGATAGAGGCGGAGCAGAATGATCGAGACCGGCACCGCGATCAGCACCGGCGCGGCGCTCGCGTAGAGGTCGCCGCCGCCCGGCCCGGTGCCCTGGTCATGCAGCACGATCAGGCCGCCGACGGAGCCGAGCACCAGCGCGGACTCCGCGATCAGCCGCCGCACTGATGCCATCCGGCCGGGCGGCCGGTCGGGCCGCGCCTCGCCGGCGTACCCGCGGTGGCTGCGAACGGCAATCAGGACCGGCCCTGCCAGCGCGGCCGCAATGGTCAGGGCGGCCAGCCACCAGGCCAGCGCGCCGCCGGAGCCGCTGGTCAGCAGCACGGCCAGGGCAATGCCCGCCGCTGCCCCCGGCAGCGCGGCGACCGCGCTGCCGGCCAGCGCCGCGAGTGCGAGCTGGCGCCGCGACGCGCCGCGGGCCCGCAGCACGGCGAACTCCTCACGCCGTTTCTCAGCCATCAGCCAGGCGGCCAGCAGCACGAGGACGGCGCCGACGATGGCGAGGCTGACCGACATGAGGTCCAGCACGTTGCCGACCGCACCGTCCTCGGCCGCGAACTCGCCGAGCAGGCTGGAAGCCCCCGTGGTGAGGGTGATGTCCGCCGCGTTATCGAAGCCGGAGAAGACCAGCTGACCGTCAGCCGACAGGGCCGCGGGCAGCGTGCCCGCCAGGTGCACGGCTCCCGTCGCCGACAGCCTGCCGAGCGAGAGCGGGAGTACCCAGGTCAGCTGGACGTAGGGGGCCGCGAAGGCCTGGTCGACTGCCGGCAGTGCCGTCGCCGGCACGAAGACGCTGCCCTGCCAGTACGGGCTGCCCTGCTGCGGCTGCACCAGCACCGGCGCGGCGGCGATCGGGTCGAGGCTCCAGAACGGCGCGCCGGGGGCGGCCGGAGCCACGATGGCAGCCACCTGCAGCGTGAGTTTGGGGCCGGGCAGCGGTATCCGCGCGCCGACGGCGAATCCGAACCGTCGAGCCGTCGCTTCCGTGACGCTCACCGGCACGGTGGTCGTCTTGCCGGCCCGGGCCGCGACAGGCGCACCGCCGTCAGCCGGCAGCTTCCCGGCCACGACCCGGACGTTCTGGCTCAGCGTGGCGCGGTAGACGAGTTCGGCTTCGGTGCTGTCCCCGCCGGCCTGGCGGGCGTGATCAGCGAATCCGGTGAACGGCGTCTGCAGGCTCGCCCACTCACCGCGGGCCGGGCCGAGCGGCATGGTCCTGGCCAGGTTCGTGCGCAGAGCTGCCTCAGCCTGCTCGAGCTGTGGTCTCCCGATGGCGTGGCTCATCGCGGTGCCGAGCGAGTCAGCGTCAAGGGTGCCGACCACCGCCCGGTCGGCGGCCCGGGTGGCCGCCACGCCCTGCAGGAAGGCATTCGTCCGCAGCTGCGCGCTGGTCCGCGGGCCGGCGACCGCGATCAGCGCGCAGGCGCCGGTCAGCAGGCCGAAGGCGACAGCGGTCACGGCCGCCGAGCCGGTCAGCAGTCGCCAGGCGCGGGCCGCGCGGCGCCCCAGCCCCGGCGGGCGCGCCCTCTGCCGGCGCGTCCCCTGCCGGCGCGTCCCCTGCCGGCGCGTCCCCTGCCGGTGCGACAGCCGGCGCGCCTGATGCCTGCCCGTCATCCGGCCGCCTCCGACGCTCGCAGCTCGGCCGCCGGATCCGGCTGCCGCAGCGCGGTGATCACGGCCGCGAGCACCGGAATGGCCGCAACCGCGAGCACGACGACGGCGACCCAGGCCACCGGCACGCGGACGAGCACCGGCGGCACCGGCAGCCCGGCGGTGGCGGTCAGCGTGATGGCCGGAATCAGGATGTGGGCGAGACCGACGCCGAGGCCCAGCCCGACCAGCGCGGCCGGGCCGCTGATCATGATCTCTTCCAGGCAGAACAGCCGGGCCTGATGGCCGGACGGCACGCCGAGCGCCGCCAGCAGCGCCCGCTGGCCCCGCCTGGCCCTGGCGCTGGCGGCCACGCTGACGCAGAATCCGAGTGCCGCGAGGATGGCCGCGGCCACCGCCACCGCCAGCGCCGCCTTAACCGGGGCTGCCGACACCGGGTCGTGCTCGAGCGTCCGCGCGAAGGCCGCGGCGTCGGCAACGCTGGCGCCGGGCGGCAGGCCTGCCGGCGGCCTGCCGCTGGCCGTGCTCAGCCACCAGGACATGGCCGGCAGCGGAGAGCCGCCGGCGCTGATCAGGGCATCCTGCAGCGTCGCCTGGTTGGCGACGACAGCACCGCCCGACGGCACGCTCGGGAAGGCCGATACCGCGACCCGCACGTAGGCCACCACGCTGGTACCCCCCACGCTGATCGGCACCTGCGAGCCCGTCGACAGATCGTTGGCGTGCAGGAACGCGCTCGTGGCGGCGAGCGGGACGCCCAGCCCCGGTGCCGGGATGGCAATCTGCAGCTGAGCGGGCAGGCTTGTCACTCCGCCCTTCGCCAGCGTCCCGGCCGGCAGCACCGGGCCCTGGCCCGGTGATAGCTTCAGGTCCGCGTCCTGCCCGGCCGCGCCCCAGCTGACCACCGATGGCCTGCGCGACCCGTCAGCCTGGCCCTGCAGAACACTGCCAGTGATGCGGTCGAGTCCCGGCGCCGAGGTCCGCGGCCGCCAGCCGGCCAGCTCCCGGCCGGCCGCGAACGGCGCGCCGAGCGGCCCGGTCGCGGCCGGACTGGCCGCGACCGACGCGAATGTCACGACCGCAGCGGCATCCGCGGCGCGCGCACGGGCCGAGGTCGGCGCGAACGGCATGGAGTAGGACAGCGCCACGCCGAGCAGGCGCACGGGGTAGGCGATGCCGGCCGAGGCGCCGAGCAGCGCAACGAGCTCATGCGGCCGCCCGTCGGCCGGCATCGAGCCGGCCGGCAGCTGGTAGGCGAGGCCGTAGGCATCCTGCACGGTCACGGTCGCGAAGACCGGGCCCAGCTGGCCGGCCAGTCCCCCCGCCATGCTCGCGGTGACCGCGATCCGCTCCGGTCGCCCTGGCACGGCCAGGCCCGGTGTCGCTCCCTGCCGCTGGTCCAGATCGCTCCACAGTTTTTCTACTGGCACCCGGGCCGACAGGTCCGGCCGCATGGTGACGGTCGCGCCTGCCTCCGGAGCGCTGACGGCAAGGAGCTGGCCGGCGCCCAGTGGCTGCTGGCTCACCGGCATCGCCGCGGTCACGCCCCGCAGCCGGGTAATGCTGGTCACGCCGGACAGCGGCTCCGGGGTCGCCAGCCCGACGCGGATACGGGCGCCGGTAGCGAAGGCCGCCTGGTCGTGCACGGACTGCTGCCAGCTCTGATACTGGGCCAGCGCCAGAGTGCTGGTGGCCACCGCGAGTATGACCAGCAGCGCCGGGCCGCTCTGCCGCACCGGACGCCGGCTGATCTCCCAGTTCGCCAGTGCCGCTCCGAGGCGGCGGCCGCGTGCGGTCACCCGCTCCAGGCCCCTGGCGGCCAGTGGCAGCAGCCGCAGCGGGATGAGGGCGAGGCCGGCCAGCGCCAGCGCCGGCGCGATCACGATCACCGGGTCGATGCCGGCGCCGCCGGCCGCGGCCGAGTAGCGAAGCAGCTCGTGCACCGAGACCAGGGCCAGCGCGATCAGGGCGGCGTCCGCGCCTGCCGGCGCTACGGACGCTACGGTCGCCTGCCGGCCTCGCCGGACCCGGACGGCCGCGATGCCAGCCGGCCGCAGGGAGGGCCACAGCACGATGCCAAGGCACAGCAGCAGCACGAAGCCGGCCCCGAGCCACGCCTGCGCGCCGAGCGCCGACGCGGGCGCGCGTCTTGCCAGCACGCTCGTGAGCAGGAGCGCGCTGAGCCGCACGCCCGCGACCGCGCCGGCCACCGCGGCGACGGCACAGGCCAGCATTCCCTCGGTGAGGCTCGGGCGGACAAGCTGCCAGCGTGCGGCGCCCCGCGCCGACAGCAGCGCCGTTTCCTCGTCGCGCTGGCTGGCCAGCAGGCGCCCCGCGAGGGCCAGCGCGGCGCCTGCCAGCAGCAGCAGCTGCAGGCCGCTGATCACGACCAGTGACCTCGCCGCGGCCAGGCTGCGGGCGACGTTCAGGAGGGTCTGCGGCAGCGCGGTCGACACCTCCGCCCCGCCGCCGCTCTGCACGGCAGCGCTCGCGGCGTCGAGCCGCGCCGCCAGTTCCTGCAGGCCGGCCGGGCTGATGCGCGCCAGGCGCGGCAGGAAGACAAATGATGTGTCGTTCGGCTGCAGCGCGGCGGGCCCGCTGCCGCTGACCAGGGCAGCCGGGCTGACGACGGCCGGCCCGTAGCTGGCGAACCCGCCGCTGACGACAACGCCGGACTGGCCGAGCGGGCTGAGCCGCCAGTACAGCGAGCCCGGATCGCGAAGGCGGATGAGTCCCGCCACCCGGAACTGCACGCCAGCATGGGAGCCGACGTAATGCAGCCGCCGCACGGAGCCGACCCCGAGGTTCAGCCGCGCCGCCACTGCAGCTGGCAGCGCGACCGGCACGGGCTGGCCGGCCTTCGGCGCCGTCGGCCAGGTCCCGGCCGTCAGGGTCGCGTGGCTGGTGATGCCGGTCAGCGATGCTGCCTGCAGCACCGGCACATTCCCGCTCTGCTGCGCGCCGGGGAGCGCGACGTCGTTGGACCAGACGGCCTGGTACTGCTGATACGGCACCGCACCGAACGCGGTGTGCATCCGCGCGTCGACCAGCCTGCTCAGGCTGGCGAGAGAGCCGCTCGCCTGGGCCGTGATCAGCACCGACTGGGTGCCTGAGCTCGCGAGTTCCTGGCTGACTGTGGCGGGCAGCGCATCGGAGTAGAACGTCAGCAGCGCCGACACGAGCGTCGCGGTGACGAAGACGGACACCATCAGGCAGCTGACCAGGAGCCACGCGGATCCCGTTCGCCGCAGCAGGAAGGACGGCCGCAACATCCCCGCTCGCGCCCCTCTCGACGTCGCCCGCCTGCGCACGTGCCAGCTGACGCTGCCCAATTGGCAGCATATGTCCGACCCGGCCTGCAGCGGCAAGAATGGTTACCGGACCGTTGGCGACCTGTGGCCGCGCCGGAACCTGTGCGACCGGGCGCCTAACGCTGAAGCTGCGGACCGGAGACGGCTCCGGGCGGGTTCGTCTCGTCTGGCCCGAGAGCCTCGGCCGGCCCGGCGAGCCCGATGCTGCCGGATGTGGCCCGGCTCGACCGGGGCCGCAGCATGCGCTGCCGGCTGACGGACTCGGCTGGCTGCACCATGAGCCGCCGCCGGTGCCGACGACGCGACACCGCGAGGTAGGTGATCGCGCCGGCGAGCACGACCACCATGCCGAGCATGTTGGACCTGAGGCCGAACATGCGCGGCGAGTAGTCCACGCGCAGCGCCTCGATCACCGCGCCCGCTGTCGCCCACAGCGCGGCGTACAGCGCGAACGCCGATGCGCCGGACAGCAGGAACCGCCAGATCGCGTAACTGACCACAGCCGCGATCAGCAGGTCGAGTACCGACTCGTAGAGGAACAGCGGCTGGAAGGTGGCGACGGCCTGGTAGCCGTTCACCCTGTGCTGCGGTGCGATGGCCACGGCCCAGGGCAGCCCGGACGGGTGCCCGTACAGTTCCTGGCTGAACCAGTTGCCCCAGACCGAGATCGCCTGCGCGACCGCGAGCGCGGGGGCGGCGGCCAGCGCCACCGGTCCGAGATCAGTGCCGGTCCGGCGGCAGTACGCCCAGGCGGCCAGTGCGCCGGCCGCAACCGCGCCGGCCACGCCCATCCCGCCGTCCCAGACACGCAGCAGATCGGTCCAGTCCCGCCCGGCTCCGAAGTAGCGGTTGGCGTTGGTCAGCACGCTGTACAGGCGGGCGCCTACCAGGCCGACCGGCACCGCGACCGTCGCCATATCCAGGATGACGCCGGGGCGGCCGCCGGCCTCGCAGTACCGGCGGTTCGTCAGCCACAGGCCTACGACGACTCCGATGACCATGCAGACCGCGTACGTCCGCACTGGGAGCGTGCCCAGATGCCAGATCGCACTGGCCGGGCTCGGAAGGTAAGCCGCCGGCATGGTTGGACGCTACCCGTCCTGCCACCCTGGTTGGGCCACTTTGCCCTGGGTCTCAGCAGCCACCCGGGCTACCGCATCGGCACCGCGGTCGGCGCGATCGCCGCCGGGAGCGAGGTCGCACCGCTCAGGTAGGCGTCCACCGCTGCCGCTGCCGATCTGCCCTCGGCGATGGCCCAGACGATGAGCGACTGACCGCGGCCCATATCGCCGGCCGCGAAGACGCCGGGGGCCGAGGTCTCGAACTCGCCGTTCCTGGCCACGTTGCCGCGCGCGTCCGTCTGCACGCCGAGTCCGGTGAGCAGCGGCCCGGCTTCCGCGCCGGTGAAGCCCATGGCGAGCAGCACCAGGTCGCAGGCGATCTCGCGCTCGCTGCCGGGCACGGGCCGGAAGCCGCCGTCGGCAAACTCGGCCTCGGTCAGCTCCAGCGCTCGGACCCGGCCTTCCTCGTCACCGAGGAAGCGCTGAGTGGAGACGGCGTAGACGCGCTCGCCGCCCTCCTCGTGCGCACTGGATACCCGGAAGATCGCCGGATGCACCGGCCACGGCTGGGCGGCTGGCCGCTCCCCCGGCGGCCTGGGCAGGATCTCCAGCTGCGTGACCGAGGCCGCACCCTGGCGGAGCGCCGTCCCGAGGCAGTCCGCGCCGGTGTCGCCGCCGCCGATGATCACCACGTGGCGGCCGCGGGCGGAGATTGCCGTGTCCGGCACCAGGCCGGCGCCGCAGCGCCGGCATCGGTCGCGGCGGAGTGAGGGCGCCCGCCCTGGCCGGCGCCGCGCCGCGCGCGCTCCTGACCGTCACCGGCACGCCCGCCGCCGGCACCAGCCGCCGCGGCCACTGCCCGGTTTGCCAGCGGCAGGTACTCCATCGCCTGGTGGATGCCGGCCAGGTCGGCGCCTGGCACTGGCAGCCCGCGGGCCACCGTCGCGCCGCCGGCCAGCACGATGGCGGCATAGTCACGCCGCAGATCGGCCGCGGCGATGTCGATGCCAGCCTCGACGCCGCAGCGGAACTCCGTGCCCTCGGCGAGCATCTGGATCAGCCGCCGGTCCAGGTGCCGCTTCTCCATCTTGAACTCGGGGATGCCGTAGCGCAGCAGGCCGCCGGGCGCATCCGCGCGCTCGAACACCGTGACCGCGTGCCCGGCCCTGGTCAGCTGCTGCGCCGCCGCCAGGCCGGCCGGGCCGGAGCCGACCACGGCGACCTTGCGGCCGGCCGCCAGCGCGGCCGGAGACGGCCGCCGGGGCGGCACCCAGCCCTCGGCCCAGGCCCGGTCGATGATCTCGACCTCGACCTGCTTGATGGTCACCGGTTCTGCGCTGATGCCGAGCACGCAGGCAGACTCGCAGGGCGCCGGGCAGAGCCGGCCGGTGAACTCGGGGAAGTTGTTGGTGGCGTGCAGCCGCTCGGCCGCCGCCCGCCAGTCACCGGAGTTGACCAGGTCGTTCCACTCCGGGATCAGGTTCCCGAGCGGGCAGCCGGAATGGCAGAACGGGATGCCGCAGTCCATGCAGCGGCCGGCCTGCCGCTCCACCTGATCGGTGCCGAACTCGGTGTAGACCTCGCGCCAGTCGCTGATGCGGATGTCGACCGGCCTTCGTGCGGGCAGCTGCCGCTGCGTGGTCAGGAAGCCCCTGGGGTCAGCCATCTGCAGCTCCTCAGCCACTCGCCGCGGCCATCACGGCCTCGCTCACGTCAACGCCATCGCGCTCGGCCTGCCGGGCCGCTGCCAGCACCCGCTTGTAGTCGCGCGGCATCACCCGCGAGAACCTCGGCAGCGCGGCGTCCCAGTCGGCGAGCAGCGCCGCGGCCACGGACGACCCGGTCTCCGCCTGGTGCCGTCCGACCAGCTGGCGGAGGTAGTCTCCGTCCTCCTCCGTCAGCGGCTCCAGGTCTGCCATCTCGGTGTTGACTCTCGCCGGGTCGGCGTCCAGCAGGTAGGCGATGCCGCCGGACATCCCGGCCGCGAAGTTGCGGCCAGCGGGGCCGAGCACGACCACCCGCCCGCCGGTCATGTACTCGCAGCCGTGGTCGCCCGTGCCCTCCGTCACCGCGGTGGCACCGGAGTTGCGCACGCAGAACCGCTCGCCTACCACGCCCCTCAGCAGCATCTCGCCGCTCGTCGCGCCGTAGCCGATCACGTTCCCGGCGATCACGTTCTGCTCGGCGGCGAGCACCGCGCCCGGTGCGGGCGCGGCGATGATCCGGCCGCCGGACAGGCCCTTGCCGACATAGTCGTTCGCGTCCCCGTGCAGCCGCAGCGTGATGCCCCTCGGCAGGAACGCGCCAAGCGACTGCCCGGCCGATCCGGTCAGGTCCACGACGATGGTGTCGTCGGGCAGGCCGTCACCGCCCCAGCGCCTGGTCAGCGCACTGCCCAGCATGGTCCCGACGGTCCGGTTGACATTGCGCACCGGTAGCTCAAGCCGGACCGGGGCGCCCTCGGCCAGCGCGCCCTCGGCCAGCAGGATCAGCGTGTTGTCCAGCGCCTTCTCCAGCCCGTGGTCCTGGCTCGCCACGCAGCGCCGGACGGCGCCGGCGGGCAGGGCAGGCACGTGCAGCACCGGCGTCAGGTCGAGCCCGGCTGCCTTCCAGTGGCCGACGGCGGCAGCGGTGTCCAGCAGCTCAGCGTGCCCAACAGCCTCGGCCAGTGACCGGAAGCCGAGCGCGGCCAGGTACTCCCGTACCTCCTGCGCCAGGAACTCGAAGAAGTTGACGATGAACTCCGGCTTGCCGCTGAACCGGCGGCGCAGCTCCGGGTTCTGGGTGGCCACGCCAACCGGGCAGGTGTCCAGGTGGCAGACCCGCATGAGCACGCAGCCGGCCACCACGAGCGGCGCGGTGGCGAAGCCGAACTCCTCGGCTCCGAGCAGCGCCGCGATGATCACGTCCCGGCCGGTCTTGAGCTGACCGTCCACCTGCACGACGATCCGGTCTCGCAGGCCATTGCGCAGCAGCGTCTGCTGCGTCTCGGCCAGGCCGAGCTCCCACGGCCCGCCGGCGTGCTTGATGCTGGTAAGCGGAGCCGCCCCGGTGCCGCCGTCGTGCCCGGAGATCAGCACGACGTCGGCGTGCGCCTTGGACACCCCGGCGGCGACCGTGCCCACACCCATCTCGGCCACGAGCTTCACGTGCACCCGCGCCACCGGGTTGGCGTTCTTCAGGTCGTGGATCAGCTGGGCCAGGTCCTCGATCGAGTAGATGTCATGGTGCGGCGGCGGTGAGATCAGCCCGACTCCCGGCGTGGAGTGCCGGGTGGCCGCGATCCACGGGTATACCTTGTGCCCGGGCAGCTGGCCGCCCTCGCCCGGCTTGGCCCCCTGCGCCATCTTGATCTGCAGGTCGTCGGCGTTGACCAGGTACTCGCTGGTGACGCCGAAGCGCCCGCTCGCGACCTGCTTCACCGACGAGCGGCGCAGGTCGCCGTTCTCGTCGGGCACGAACCGGCGCGCGTCCTCGCCGCCCTCGCCGGTGTTGGACCGGCCGCCGAGCCGGTTCATCGCGATCGCGATCGTCTCGTGCGCCTCCGCTGAGATCGACCCGTACGACATCGCGCCGGTGGCGAACCGCTTCACGATGCTGGAAACGGGCTCGACCTCATCGACCGGAACCGGCGCGCGCGGCGGCGCGGCCTCCGCTCCCTGGTCGACGCCGCGGATGCGCAGCAGCCCGCGCAGCGTCATCAGCTTCGCCGCCTGGTCGTCGATCAGCCGGGTGTACTCGCGGAACACGCTGTCCTGACCGCTGCGGGTCGCGTGCTGCAGCTTGAACACGGCCTCCGGGCTGAACAGGTGCGGCTCACCGTCCCGCCGCCACTGGTACTCGCCGCCGGTCTCCAGCCGGCGATGCGGCCGCCCGCCGCGAGCCGGGTAGGCGGTCGCGTGCCGGCGGCTGACCTCCTCGGCGATCTCGCCGAATCCGATGCCGTCCAGCGGCGAGGAGGTGCCCGCGAAGCAGGAGGCGATCACCTCAGGACCGAGACCGACCGCCTCGAACAGCTGGGCGCCGGTGTAGGACGCCACCGTCGAGACGCCCATCTTGGACATGATCTTGAGCACGCCCTTGCCGAGCGCCTTGACCAGGTTCGCGGCGGCCTGCCGCTCGGTCACCTCGCGCAGCGCCCCGCGGCGGACCATCTCCTCCACCGTCTCGATCGCCAGGTACGGGCAGACGGCCGCGGCACCGTAGCCGAGCAGCAGCGCGATGTGATGACACTCGCGGGCGTCGCCGGACTCCACGATCAGCCCGGCCATCGTCCGGGTCTGCTCGGCGATCAGGTGATGGTGCACCGCGCCGGTCAGCAGCAGCGACGGGATCGGCGCCAGCCCTGACTCATCAGCCGCGGCCGGGCTGGCCGGGTCGATCCCGGCTGCCGGAAGCGCAGTGGCCTGGGTGGGGCCGCCGCCGGCCTCGGCACCGCGGTCGGACAGCACGATAATCCGGGCGCCGCCCGCGATCGCCGCGGACACCTCGGCCCTGATCTCGTCCAGCCGCGCCGCCAGGGCAGCGCCGCCGCCGGCCGCCTCGTACCGGCCGTCGACAACGTGCGCGGCAAAGCCGGTCAGGTCCCCGTCGTCGTTGATGTGCACGATCTTGGCGAGATCGCTGTCGCTGATGACCGGGAACGGCAGCACCACCTGGCGGCACGACGCCGGACCCGGATCAAGCAGATTGTGCTCCGGGCCGGTGGCGGTGCCGAGCGCGGTCACCAGCTCCTCCCGGATGGCGTCCAGCGGCGGGTTGGTGACCTGCGCGAACAGCTGGCTGAAGTAGTCGTACATCAGCCGCGGCCGGTCTGACAGCACGGCCAGCGGGGTGTCGTCGCCCATCGAGCCGAGCGGCTCGGCACCGGTCCGAGCCATCGGCGCGAGCAGCACCCGCAGCTCCTCCTCGGTATAGCCGAACAGCTGCTGCTGCACGAGCAGCACGCGGCTGTCGGGCAGCTCCCGGCTGCGCTCGGGCAGGTTACGCAGGTGGATCATGCCCGCGTGCAGCCAGTCCGCGTACGGGTGCTCGGCCGCCAGCGCGGACTTGACCTCCTCGTCCTCGATGATCCGGCCGGCCCCGGTGTCGGCCAGGAAGATGCGGCCTGGCTGCAGCCTGCCCTTGCGAACTACCCGGGCCGGGTCGATGTCGAGCACGCCGACCTCGCTGGCCAGGACCACCAGCCCGTCGTCGGTCACCCAGTAGCGGCCCGGACGCAGGCCGTTGCGGTCCAGCACCGCGCCGATCACGGTGCCGTCGGTGAACGCAATCAGCGCCGGGCCGTCCCATGGCTCCATCAGCGAGGCGTGGAACCGGTAGAACTCGCGCCGGGCCGGGTCCATGGCGAAGTTGTTCTCCCACGGCTCCGGGATCATCATCAGCACCGCGTGCGGCAGCGACCGGCCGCCCAGGTGCAGCAGCTCAAGGCACTCGTCAAAACTGGCCGAGTCGCTGACCGCGCCCGTGCTTGATGAGGCGGTGCCGGACGAGGTGGTCAGGATCGGCAGCAGCCGCTCGACCCCGCGCCCGGCGCTGTCGGTTCCGAGCACTTCCGCGGCCAGGTGAGCCTCACGGGCGCGCATCCAGTTCCGGTTGCCGCGGATGGTGTTGATCTCGCCGTTATGGGCGATCAGCCGGTACGGGTGCGCCAGCGGCCAGGACGGGAAGGTGTTGGTGGAGAAGCGCGCGTGCACCAGCGCGATCGCCGAGGCGTACAGCGGGTCGGACAGGTCAGGGAAGAACGCCTCCAGCTGCATCGCCGTCAGCATGCCCTTGTAGACGATCGTCGAGCTGGCGAGGCTGGCCAGGTACAGCCCGCCCTCGTGCTCAAGGCGCTTGCGCAGGCAGTACGCCTTGCGGTCCAGATCGATGCCGGACTCCCCGGCCAGCCCCGTCACGATCAGCTGGACAAGTCTCGGGAGAACGGAGCGGGCCTCGTTCCCGCAGAAATCGGGATCGTGCGGAACGTCGCGCCAGCCCGCTACCGCCAGGCCCTCCTCCGCGGCAATCCGCTGTACCGCGGCCCGCTGCCCTGCTGCCGCTGCCTCGTCCGGGGCCAGGAAGCCAAGCCCGGCCGCGTACAGCCCGGCGGGCGGGAGGTCAAAGTCGCAGCGGGCCCGCAGCAGCGCATCGGGCATCTGGGTGAGGATGCCGGCGCCGTCGCCGGAGTCGGGATCGGCTCCCTTGGCGCCGCGGTGGTCGAGATTGCGGAGCACGGTGAGGGCGCTGGAGACGGTGTCGTGGCGGCGCTCGCCAGTGAGGTCGGCCACGAAGCCGACGCCACAGGCGTCGTGCTCGTTGCTGCTGTCATACAGGCCCGTCCCCGGCTGAAGGGAGGCAGATGCCATTCAGCGCTCCTGTCGTCTCGTCCGCCGCCAATGCCAAAAACTGGTGTGCGGTAGTGGAATCGGGACGACTCTGGCCCTGTCTCGCGGGACAACGCTGACCCAGCGGTGCGCCTGAGGCGCGCACTACTCCGCAGTATATCGAAGGGAACCAGCCAGGATCAGGCCCCGCCAGCGAGGATCCTTACCCGCCTGCAGCCCGATCATCCGCGATTCTGGCGTGCAGGTGCATGTCGTGCCAGCCGTCCTCGTGCAGCAGCGCACTGCGCAGCTGCCCCTCCAGCCGGTAGCCGCAGGTGGCTGCGACCTTGCAGGATGCCTCATTCCCGGTCGCGTGGCCGAGTTCGATGCGGTGCAGGCCGAGCTCGCCGAACGCCCAGGCAGTGAGGCAGGTCACAGACCGCGACGCGACCCCGGCCCCGCGGGCAGCCGGAAGTACCCAGTAGCCGATCTCGCCGGTGCCAAGCTCAAGCTCGACGCGCAGGGACAGCCGGCCTGCCAGCTCGCCGTCAGGACCGGTGACTGCCCACTGACCAGCTGTCTCGTCCGGCCAGCCCTGCCGCCAGGCCGTGACCAGCGCCGCTGCCTCCGCCGGGGTGTCCGCGCTGCGCCGGTGCCAGCGCCGGATGTCCGGGACGGCGTAGGCCTGCTGCAGGGCGGGCGCGTCGGCGGGCCGCCACGGCCGGATGGTGAGGCCGCCGGCGGTCAGCACGGGCTGCTCGGTCTCGCGCATCCGGCCGGCCGGTACCACGGGCGGAACAATACGGGGCATGTGCCCCATAATTTCACAACTAGGCGACAGGCTGGCGCTTGCGGCCGTCGCGGACGCCGCTGGCGAGCTCGCTGGCCAGCTCGCGCACGCTGGCGATGCCTTCCTCCGGGCTGTCAGCGGCGAGCAGCCGCTGCACGAAGGCCGAGCCGACGATGACGCCATCGGCGAAGCCGGCCACCTGGGCCGCCTGCCGGCCGTCGCGGACGCCGAGCCCGACAGCGACGGGCAGGCTGGTGTGCTGCCTGACCCGGCCGACGAGCGCCTCTGCGTGACTGTCCACCGACTCGCGGGCGCCGGTGATCCCCATCAGCGAGGCGGCGTAGACGAACCCGCCGCAGACCGACGTGATGAGCCCGATGCGCTGTTCCGACGAGCTGGGCGCCACCAGGAAGACCGGGTCGAGGTCGTACTCGGCGGCTGCCGCCAGCCACGGCCCGGCTTCCTCAGGCGTCAGGTCCGGGGTAATAAGGCCGCTGCCGCCCGCCGCGGCCAGGTCGCGGGCGAACTCGGCGACACCATGCCGGTCCACCGGGTTCCAGTAGGTCATGATCAGCGTCGGCACTCCGGCCGCTGCCACGGCCTGCACCGTGCGCAGCACGTCGGCCACCCGGGTGCCGCCCAGCAGCGCGCGGTGCACGGCCTCCTGGATGACCGGGCCGTCCATCAGCGGATCGGAGTACGGCAGCCCGATCTCGATGACGTCCGCGCCGGCGTCGGCGATCGCCAGGGCCGCGTCGACCGCCCCGTCGACTGACGGGAACCCGGCGGGCAGGTAGCCGACAAGCGCGGCCCGGTCCTGGCCGGCCGCGTTCGCGAAGGCGTCGGTGACGGCGCTCACTGACTGGCCCCGTTCCCGAGATGACCGAACCAGCGGCCCGCGATGTCCACGTCCTTGTCACCCCGGCCGGAGAGATTGACCAGCAGGATGGCGTCCGGCCCGAGTTCCTGCCCGGCCTGCAGCGCGCCGGCCAGCGCGTGCGAGGACTCGATGGCCGGGATGATGCCCTCGGTCCGGCACAGCACCGAGAACGCGTGCATGGCCTCGCTGTCGGTGATGGCCCGGTACCTGGCCCGGCCGGTTTCCTGCAGCCACGCGTGCTCGGGCCCGACGCCCGGGTAGTCCAGGCCGGCCGAGATCGAGTGGGTCTGCAGCGTCTGGCCGTCCGCGTCCTGCAGCAGGAACGTGCGCATCCCGTGCAGCACGCCCGCTGAACCGGCGGTGAGCGTCGCCGCGTGCCGTCCGGTGTCCAGGCCGTCCCCGCCGGCCTCACAGCCGATGAGCGCAACACCATCGTCGGGGATGAACGCGTGAAAGACGCCGATCGCGTTGGAGCCGCCGCCGACGCAGGCGAGGACAGCATCGGGCAGCCGGCCGACTGCCTGCAGCATCTGCTCGCGTGCCTCGACGCCGATGATGCGCTGGAAGTCGCGCACCATCATCGGGAACGGGTGCGGGCCGCCGACCGAGCCGATGCAGTAGTGGGTGTACTCCACGGTGGACACCCAGTTCCTGAACGCCTCGTTCATGGCGTCCTTGAGCGTCCTGCTGCCCGTGGTCACCGGGACGACCTCGGCACCGAGCATCTGCATCCTGGCGACGTTGAGTGCCTGCCGCCTGGTGTCCTCCTCGCCCATGTAGACGGTGCACTCCAGGCCGAGCAGCGCCGCCGCAGTGGCCGTGGCAACGCCGTGCTGGCCGGCCCCGGTCTCGGCAATGACCCTGGTCTTGCCCAGCCGCTTCGTCAGCAGCGCCTGCCCGAGCACATTGTTGATCTTGTGCGATCCGGTGTGGGCCATGTCCTCGCGCTTGAGGAAGACCCGGCAGCCGCCGGCCTGGGCCGCGAACCGCGGCACTTCGGTGATCAGCGTCGGCCGGCCGGCGTAGCCGGTCAGCAGCGCGGCCAGCTCGGCCTGAAACTCCGGGTCGGTCCTGGCCCGCTCGTAGGCGGCGGCCAGCTCCTCCAGCGCGGACATCAGCGCCTCGGGCGCCAGCCTGCCGCCGAAACTGCCGAAGTGACCGGACGCGTCCGGGACCGCGCCTGCTGTCTCCGATGTCATTCCGGCCCCCCAACTGGTCCGGGACCGCCCGCGCCCGGGTCGCCGCCTGCCGGGCCGCCGGCCGCGCCGGGCCGGCCACCGCCCCGGTCCGTCCGCAGTGCCGGGTGCGAGCCGGCCGTGACCAGGTCCGCGACCGCCGACCGCGGGTCCTTGCCGGTGACCAGGCTCTCGCCGACCAGTACCGCGTCGGCGCCCGCTGCGGCGTAAGCCAGCAGGTCGTGCGGCCCGCGCACGCCTGACTCGGCGATCTTGATGATGCCGTCCGGGATATGGGGAACCAGCCGCGAGAAGACGCCGCGGTCCACTTCCAGCGTGGCCAGGTTACGTGCGTTGATGCCGAGCACTGTCGCGCCGGCGTCCAGCGCCCGCCCCAGCTCGGCCAGCGTGTGCACTTCGACCAGCGGAACCAGGCCGATGGAATGGGCACGCTCCACGAGCGAGACCAGCGCGTTCTGCTCAAGCGCCGCGACGATCAGCAGCACGAGGTCGGCGCCGTAGGCCCTGGCTTCCCATAGCTGATAGGAGCTGACCACGAAGTCCTTGCGCAGGATCGGGACCTGAACGGCCTCCCGGACGGCGGCCAGGTCGTCCAGGCTGCCGCCGAATCGCCGGCCCTCGGTCAGGACGCTGATCACGCGCGCGCCGCCGGCCTCGTAATCGGCTGCAAGCGCCGCGGGGTCGGCGATCGCCGCGAGCGCGCCCTTGGACGGGCTGGATCGCTTCACCTCGGCGATGACGCAGACCGCGGTACCGGCGAAGGCAGCCATCACGTCCCGTGGGGAAGGCGCCGTGACGGTCTTCTCCTTGAGCCGCTCCAGCGGCGTCTCCTGCTGGCGGGTAGCCAGGTCGGCGCGCACTCCGTCAAGGATGTCGTCAAGCACGCTCACGCGGTTCTGCTGCCCCCTCGGGTGGGATGCACTTGACTGAAAAGCGTAGCGAGCGTGCCATTCGGCGGTCGGCCGCCCCCTGCCTACCCGGCGGGGGCGCCCTCTGCCTACCCGGCGGCTGGCTCCCGCAGTGCGTCCGGCCCGCCCTCGGCCAGAGCGGGGTCGGCAGCCGGCCGGTACCAGCGCGGGGCCACGGCAAACGCCCTGGCAACCGAGGGCCGCAGCAAGGTGCCGAGCCCGATGATCGCCAGCAGCGTGCCGCCCGGATAACGGGCGTAGGCGAACCGGAACAGCCCGGTCGCGACCAGCACGGACTCCACGCTGATGGCGGCGAGCCAGGTCGTGTGGCTGCCGGACCGCACCAGTGCGGCCAGGCCGCAGAGCAGCACGGCGATGACGAGCGTCAGCACTAGCCACGGCACGTTCCGGCGGCTGTAGGCCAGGCCGATCGCGGCGCCCGCCGCGGCCTGCGCGGTCAGCAGCCTCGCCACGAGGCTGAGCAGAGCGTCCGGACGGCATTTCCGGCCGGCGGCGCCGGACTGCGACGAGGGCGCCCGTCGGGGCACTGGCATGGGTCAGCCACCTTCGGGTTCGAGCCGGCGCCCGGCGCGAGCCTGGTCCCGGCGGCGGGTGGCCCATTATTACACCTTCCGGACGGATCCGTGCCCCTGCGCGTTGTTCAGTCCCCGATGGGGCAATCCAGCCCCGCAGGGTGGCAGAAAGGCTCAGGCCCGCGACCCGGCCGCGGTCGGGTCATCGCCGCGGCTCAGTGCCTCCCAGATCGAGGCCGAGTCGGCTGCCGATGCCGCCGCGGGCTGCGGGCCAGCCTCCGCCGGCGCGGCATCCCGCCTGGCCGTGCCACGGACGGGAGCGTCATACCGGCCGGACATCACGGCCATCCGGCTGGCCCGCCAGGCGACCAGCAGGCCGGCCGCGATCATCAGCAAGGCTCCGGTCACGACCAGCGCCTGCCAGCCGGCCGCGGAGAACAGCACGTGCGTCGCCGTCCCGGCGACATCCGGGGCGGTGTTGGTCGCCGTGCCGCTGCCATCCATGACCGACCCGGCAGCCGCGGTCTCCGGGCTGACAGCCGAGCTGACAGCCGACTCTGCGCCAGCCGCCGACAGCGTGAATGCCGACACCGCCAGCCCCGCCCCGATAGCCGCAAGCAGAACGCCAGTCAGCCGGCGCAGCAGCCGCCTGCTCGCCAGAACGGCGGCCAGCGTAGCCAGGCCGGCCACGACCAGGGCGTCCGCATACGGCACCAGTGCCGCCCCGGTCACGCTCACGCGGCTGTCAGGCAGCGGCCGCGGCAGGACGGTATGCACCTGCGCCCAGGTCTGCCTGGTGGCGAGGAAGATAATCCCGGCGCCGATCGCCCCGAGCAGCAGCGTCATCGTGAGCTCGCGACGGGGAGAGCCAGGCCACAGCGCCCGCGCACGGCCGACAGGCCGCACGTCGCCGCCGCTCATCTGCTCGCCTCCCGGACTCCGGTCACCTAGCCGGTCAGTCAGAAGGCTAGCCGATCACCTACGATCGGCTCAGTGTCAGGCTCGCCAATCCCGCGACCTCTCGACCTGAGGAGCTAGCAGTGACTCATGCCCAGGACGAGCGCCACGCTATCTGCGACCTGCTCGCCGAGGTCGGGCCGGACCAGCCGACACTCTGCGAGGGCTGGCAGACTGCCGACCTGGCGGCCCACCTCGTCCTGCGCGAGCACCGGCCGGATGCCGCGGCGGGCGTCGTCGGCGGGCCGCTGTCCGGCCACACCCGCCGGGTGCAGGCGAAGCTCGCCCGCCGGTACACCTTTGCTCAGCTGGTCGAGCTCATCAGGACCGGGCCGCCGCGCCTGTCGGTATTCGGCGTGCCCGGCGCCGACGAGCGGCTCAACCTCACCGAGTACTTCGTCCACCACGAGGACGTGCGCAGGGGGCTGCCGGAGTGGCAGCCGCGCAAGCTCACCCCTGAGCTCAGCGACATCTTGTGGGACCGGCTCGGCCTGGCCAGGTTCATGCTGCGCAAGGCACCGGTGGGGGTCGAGCTGGTACGGGCCGACTCGGCCGGTCCCGGCGCGGCAGAAACATCTCCTGCCGGGAACGGGCGAGTTCGCATCACAGCCAAAGCCCGCACCCCGGTCGTCACTGTCACCGGCGACTCCGCAGAGCTGACGCTGTGGACGATGGGCCGCGCCAGCGCCGCCGACGTGCGGCTGGACGGGAACGACAGCGACGTCGCGGCCCTGCGGTCGACCAGCTGGCGGTCCTAGCTCAGTCCTCCGGCTCAGTCCTCCAGCAAGGGCGCGCTCTCTGCCGACACCAGCACCGGGTCCGGCCTGATCGTGAGAGTCACCCGGCTGCCCGCACTCAGCTCAGCCGCGTCCGAAGTCGCCAGCTGAGCCATGATCGTCGTATCACCGAGATCGACGGTCACCCGGCTGGTCGCGCCGAGGAACGTCAGGGCGATGACGGTACCGGTCAGCGGCCCGGACTCCGCTGCGGCGTCGCTGGCGAGGGTCACGGCCTCCGGCCGGATCAGCGCGATCACCGGTCCGGGTGCTGTCGTGGTGTCGACCAGCGGCAGATCGCGCCCCCGGACCGTCACGGTCGTCCCGCTGACGGTTCCCTCGAGCCGGTTGCTCAGGCCGACGAACTCGGCGACGAACGAGGTTGCCGGGCGGGAGTAGACATCGGCCGGCGGGGCGAGCTGCTCGAGGCGGCCGTTGCGCATGACGCCCACGCGGTCGGCGATCGCCAGCGCCTCCTCCTGGTCGTGCGTCACGAACAGGGTGGTGATGCCTACCTCCAGCTGGATCCGCCGGATCTGGTCGCGCAGCTGCGCGCGGACCTTGGCATCGAGCGCGGACAGCGGCTCGTCGAGCAGGAGGACCTGTGGCTCGATGGCGAGCGCCCGTGCCAGGGCCACTCGCTGCTGCTGCCCGCCGGAGATCTGATGCGGGTAGCGGTCGGCCTGCGAGCCGAGCTCGACCAGCTCGAGCATCTCCAGTGAGCGCTTGTCCCTTGTCGCGGACGCGATGCCGCGCAGCCGGAGCCCGAACGCGACGTTCTGCCGCACCGTCATGTGCGGGAACAGCGAGTAGGCCTGGAAGACCATCCCCATGTCCCGCTTGTTGGCCGACAGCCTGGTGATGTCGCGGCCGGCGACCGAGATCGTGCCGGCGTCGGCGTCCTCCAGGCCCGCCAGCAGCCGCAGCGTCGTCGTCTTGCCGCAGCCGGACGGGCCGAGCAGCGCGATCAGCTCGCCTGGCTGCACGGTCAGGTCGAGGTTGTCGAGCGCGACGACCGTGCCGTAGGTCCGGCTCAGCCCCTGCATCCGGACTTCGACGGCGGTCCTGGTCGCGTCCGACTGGACGGGAATCGTTGAACTCACGTGCTCCACCTCACGGGCGGCCGCGGCGCAGGCGCCGGCCAGCGTACGACAAGATCATCAGCAGGATAAAGGCGAACGCGAGCGTCGCCGCCGAGGCCGAGAACAGCACGCCCGCGTTCTCCGAGCTGCGGCTGATCTCGAACAGGTTGGTCTGCAGGTTCACGTAGCTCAGCAGGTAGGCAACGGTGAACTCGCCGAGCACCAGGGCCACCGTCAGCAGCAGGGCGTTCAGGATCGCCTGCACCATGTTCGGGACGATGACCCGGAAGATGACTACCGGCCAGCGGGCCCCCAGGCTGCGCGCGGCCTCCGACAGCGTCCGCGCGTCGACCGCGGCCAGCCCGGCGGCCAGCGCCCGGTAGGCGTAGGGCAGTGCCAGGATGACGTAGGCCCAGAACAGCATCAGCGCCGAGACGTTGTACCGCTCGATCTGGTTGTAGATCGGGGCCAGGCCGACGACCAGCACGATCGCCGGGATCGTGAGCGGCAGCAGGCAGATGAACTCCAGGATTTTGCTGAACCACTGCACGCGCAGCTGGACCCAGATCATGGTGGGCACCACCAGCAGCAGCATGACCGCGCTGGAGATCACCGCCAGCTCGAGCGTGATCTCGATCGAGGACAGCAGCGGCGGCGGCCCCGGATACGACACGATCTGCGTCCATGCGGCCACCGACCAGCTGCCGGGCGTCGTGCCCTCCAGCGAGAACCGCACCATTGCCAGCAACGGCAGCAGGAAGAACAGGCCGAAGACGGTGAACGCCACGTACCGGAAGATGTTCAGCCGCCGGCGCTGGCTGGCCCGCAGGCCGCTGGGCCGCCTGGTCGCAGCGGGTCCGGTCAGATCCGCGGCCAGGTCCCCCAGCGGCTGGTTTAGCGCTGCCATCGGGCCGCCCGCCGCTGCAGCAGGAAGTACCCGCTCATCACGATCACCACCAGAACGATCATGCCGAACGCGAGCGCGTCACCTTCGTGCACGTTCGCCAGCCCGACTTCGCTGATAAGAGATGTGCTGATCGACTGGGGCACCACGTAGGAGATCTGGTCCTCCCAGGCCTCGATGGTCGCGAACGCCGACAGCGCGTTGGCGAACAGCAGGAGCGCCGCCCCGAGGAAGGCGGGAGCCAGCAGCGGCGCGCCGACATGCCGCCAGTACTGCCACGTCGACCCGCCCAGGCTCTCGGCCGCCTCCCGCCATTGCGCCCGCAGGCCGTCGATCGCGGGCAGGAACACCAGCGTCATCAGCGGGATCTGGAAGTAGCAGTAGATCACCGCGATGCCCCACGGGAAGTCGTAGAACCACGGGGCATGGAACAGGAAGCCGCTGCTAGGCCCGATCGCCGCCAGAAACGCGAACGCCAGCGTGACGCCGCCGAACTGAGCCAGCACGCCCGAGCCGGCCAGGTACAGCCGCCGGACCATGCCGTCCGGATTGCCGGACGCCACCGCGTAGGCCAGGAGCGCGCCGAAGACGGCCCCGATCACCGAGGAGATCACGCAGAGCTCGAGCGAGCCGGTGAACGCGCTGCGCACGAGAGCGGTATTGAGCCCGGAGATGTTGGCGAACGTCCAGTGCCCGGTGTTGCCCTTGAACGCGTTCCAGATCACGATCCCGGTCGGGAGCAGGAGGAAGACGCCGGTATAGGCGAGAAACGGAACGGTACCGACCCAGGCGACGGGCGGCCGGCGCCCGGCCCTTGCGGGCCGGGCGCCGGTCGTCGTCGTAACGGCTGCTGCCACTGCGCTCCCTAGCTGACGGCCTTGGCCCAGTTCGCCGCGAGATACGTAGCGGCGGCCGTGGCCTGAGCCTCGGTCAGGAAGATCGGCGTGCCGACAACCGGAGGCAGCGCCGACGCAGCGGTCTTGTCGATGGTGCCGTTGCTGGTCATAGCGATCTGCTCAGAGGGCCGGGCGCCGCCCTGGAGCCAGAGGTTCTGGCCGCCGTCCGCAGTCTGCGAGAACAGGTACTCCTCCCACAGCCTGGCCGCTGCCGGGTGCGGTGCCTGCTTGTTGATGGCCTGGTAGTAGAAGCCGCCCAGCGTCGCGTTGGACGGGATATACACCTTCCAGGTCGAGGCCGGCTGGCCGACAACCGCTGCGGTGTTCAGGTAGTCCCAGTTGAACACGACCGGGGTGGTCCCGGCCTTGATGGTCGCCGGGGTGGCCTGCACCGGCACGTAGTTGCCTGCCGTCTTGAGCTTGTGGAAGAAGTTCACGCCGTCGGCGATGTTGCCGGCCGTCCCGCCCTCGGCGAGGTTGGCCATCATGACGCCGTTCAGTGCCGCGTTGGCCTCAGTGGGGTTGCCGTTCAGTGCCACCGCGCTCTTGAAGGCCTTGCCCAGCAGCTGGCTGAGCGAGGTGATCGTGCCGAACTTCGTGGAGTTGTACCCGACGGACATGTAGCCGCCGTAGTCGCCGGTGTACAGGCCGCTCGGGTCCTTCAGGCCGGCCGGGATCGAGTCCCAGGTGGCGACCTTGTACGGCGCGAACAGGCTGGTGCTGGCGGTCGCGACGCTGCCGCCGACGTCCAGCACGTCCGCCGCGAGTGAGGTGCCCTTCTTCTGCTCGATCTGCGTGACTTCCTGCGCGCTTGAGTCGGACGGCGCGATCGAGTTGACCTTGATGCCGTACTTAGTGGTGAAGGTCTTGATGATCGTGCCGTAGTTCGCCCAGTCGTTCGGCAGCGCGATGACGTTCAGCGTGCCTTCCTGCTTGGCGGCCGCGACGAGCTTGGTCATCCCGCCGCCGGACATGGCAGAGGTCGCGTTGGACCAGTTGTAGCCGCCGCTGCTACCCGATGTCGAGGAATTCGCACTGCAGCCGGCGGACAGCAGCGCGACGGCTGCAAGTCCTGCGAGTGCAGGCCAGCATGAGGTTCTCACTAACTGCCTCCTGTTAACTGCCCACCTGAATGTGCCGGAGGAAAACCCGCCGGGTTGCCTTTCCGGATCTCGCCCGGTTACGGCAGGAAAAGACCAGCCGTGAACTGCGGGAAGCGGATAACTGTCTCACGATTTAACGGTTCGCATGCTGGCGTAGCTTCTGGTCAGGTGTCAAGGGAAGTTACCGACTTGACGCCCATCACCCGATCACGACGTCTGCCCAGCTAAGCGACGCGAGCGTTAACCTGGTGGCGATGACAGCAGCAGACGGGCCGGCGCAGCGGCCGCCGGACATTCATCAGCGCCTGATACCCGGCGACCCGCAGGACGGCGGCTACCGCCGGCTGTCCGCGCAGGACGGCGAGAAGCACGCCGAGCGGGCTGATCTGGCCGGCAGCAGCCTGCCCGGCGGCTGGCAGCGATCGGCTGCGCCGCTGCTGACTCTCGCGCACCTCTCGGACCTGCATGTGATGGACCATCAGTCGCCCGGCCGGGCCGAGCTGGTTGACCGGTTCTCTGACCCGGACTCCCCGCTGCGCGACACTGTCGGGATCATCGGCACCTACCGCGCGCAGGAGCTGTTCACTTATCACGTCGCCGAGGCGATGACCCGCGCGGTCCGGCAGCTGACCTCGGCACCGGTATCGGCGGCGCCGCTAGACTTCGCCGTCGTGACCGGAGACGCGACAGACAACTGCCAGCTCAACGAGCTGCGCAGCTACATCGACCTGCTGGACGGCCGGCCGGTAGTACCGGACTCCGGCGACGCGCGCAGGTATGAGGGCGTCGCCGGCCCGGCGGTCGAGGACGAGCGGTACTGGCACCCGGACGGCGGCCCGGAGGACCTGCCGCGAAGCAGGTACGGGTTCCCGGCAGCACCCGGCGTCCTGACCGGCGCCCGCAACCCGTTCCGCGCGTCCGGCCTGGGTCTGCCGTGGTATGCGGTGCACGGCAATCACGACAACATGATGCAGGGCACAGTGAAGCCGGAAGGGCTGGTGGCCGACTTCGCCGTGGGCGGCGTGAAGCTGGTAACCCCGCCTGCCGACATCGACGCCGGCGAGCTGCTCAGCCGGTTCGAGAGCGCCGAGGCCGAGGCGCTGGCGGTGCTGGCGCGCGGTGCTCAGCTCGCGGTCACGCCGGATCCGGGCCGGGCCATGGTCAGCCGGCCCGATTACATCCGCGAGCATTTCCGGTCAGCCGGGCGGCCGGCCGGGCACGGCTACACCGAGCGCAACCTGGCCGACGGCACTGCTTACTATGCGTTCGATCACGGCCTTCTGCGCTGCGTCGTCCTTGACACGGTGAACCATCATGGCGGCTGGCAGGGCTCACTCGACGAGGTGCAGCTGCACTGGCTCGAAGCCGAGCTGGCAGCGAGCGCGGACCGGCCGGTGGCGCTGCTGAGCCATCATCCGCTCGAGACGCTCGTCAACGACACCCGGCCGCCCGGTGCCGGCCGCCGCATCCTGGCGGCCGAGCTGCGCGAGATGCTGCTCGCCCACTCCTGCGTTGTCGCCTGGCTGAACGGCCACACGCACGTGCATGCCGTCGCCCCGGTTACCGACGGGGACGGCGGCGGATTCTGGCAGATCACGACCGCCTCGCACATCGACTGGCCACAGCAGGCCAGGATCGTCGAGTTCCTCGCCGCCGGCCCCGGGCTCGTGCTCGCCTGCACGGTCCTGGACTCGGCCGCGCCGCCCAGGTATCAGGGCACTGCCGAGCCCGGCGATCTCGCCGCCCTCGCCCGCGAACTTGCGGCCAACGACTGGCAGGTGCGCGATCTCATCGCCGCCGAGGGCGGCGGGGGCGGCGCCGGGACGGCAGCCGACCGCAACGTGCTGCTGACCGTCGACTGGCCGCGCGCGCCCGGTCAGCGCCGCCTTCGCTGACACCGTCCGCGCTTCGCTAGCGCTGCGGACGGCCGGATTTGCGGGTCTGTTGGCAGCGCGTTCCGCCGGGATTCATTAATGCCGGTTATACGCAGCTGATTTGCCGTCATTGACAGTTCACGAGCCAAGAGCGCCGGCGTTACAGCAGCTTCCGTGTTGATTCACCTTGCCCCGCGACGATGCACGCGTCCTGACCCCGCGATCCGACAGGTCGGAGAGGTTTAAAGTGCGCAATAGCAAGGCATTTGCTGCCATCCTGGCAGCAGCCAGCACCGCGGTTTTCGCAGCCGGGTGCAGCAGCAGCAATAGCTCAACGGGCGGCGGCAGCTCCGCTGACTGGTCGAAGGTCTCGTCGCTGACCTCCGGCGGCTCCACGGACATGGCCGCACTGGTGAAGGCCGCGGAGAAGGAAGGGCAGCTGAACGTCATCACGCTGCCATCTAACTGGGCCAACTACGGCGCGATCATGAAGGATTTCTCGGCCAAGTACCACATCCACATCACCGACGCTAACCCGGAAGGCTCGAGCGGCCAGGAGATCACCGCCGTCCAGCAGCTCAAGGGCCAGAGCCGCGCGCCCGATGTCGTCGATGTCGGCACGCCGTTCGCCGTGGAGGGCGCGACCGACCACCTGTGGGCCCCGTACAAGGTCCAGAGCTGGAGCAGCATCCCGGCCAACGCCAAGGACGGCAGTGGTGACTGGTATGCCGACTACGGCGGCTACGTGGCCATCGGCTACAACCCGGCCAAGGTGAAGGTTCCCCCGACGTCGTTCGCCAGCCTGACCAACCCGGCCTACAAGAACATGATCGGCCTGAACAACAGTCCCACCACGGCCGGAGCGGCGTTCGCCGCCGTATACGCGGCCGCGCTTGCCAACGGCGGCTCGTTCAGCAACATCGAGCCGGGCATCAAGTACTTCGCGCACCTGAAAGCGATCGGCAACTTCGTGCCCACCGCCATCGGCGGCCCGACCACGGTCGAGAACGGGACTACCCCGATCCTGATCTGGTGGGACTACCTGCTGGCATCGGAGGTGTCGCCGGCGGTCAAGGGCTTCAAGATCGTGATCCCGTCTGACGCGTCCTACGCCTCCTACTACGACCAGGCCATCAGCGCCACTGCCCCCGACCCGGCCGCGGCACGGCTGTGGGAGGAGTACCTCTACTCGACAACGGGCCAGAACCTCTGGCTTCAGGGCTTCGCCCGGCCAATCGAGCTGCAGACCCTGGTCTCGGCCGGCACTGTTGACAAGTCCGCCTACGCAGCGCTGCCGCCGGCTCCGTCCGGCGCGCTGACGTTCCCGACCCAGGCCCAGCAGGCCGCGGCGGAGAACGTCGTGTCCGCGAACTGGCCGAAGCAAGTCGGCTAGTTCATGGCTGACAGCATGACCACGGCGCAGGCCCCGGAGGTTGCCGCCTCCGGGGCCCGGCCGGACCGGGTCACCAGGCGCGTCCGCACCGGGCTGCGCTGGCTGGGCATCGTGCCGTTCGGTGCGTACGTCACCCTCGGCCTGATCGCGCCGATGATCGCCATCGCCATTGCGGCGTTCCAGACCAGCAGCGGCTCCGCCACCTTTGCCAACATCGACGCCGCGACGCACGGCACCTACTTCCTGGGGCTGCGGAACAGCCTCGAGCTGTCCGTCATCACCGCCGTGATTCCGGGCATCTTCGGGCTGCTGGTTGCCTACGCGATCTTCACGGCCAAGCGCGGCGCAGTGCTGCGGCGAGTGGTGATCACCGCATCCGGGGTGTTCGCCAACTTCGGCGGCGTGCCGCTCGCCTTCCTGTTCATCGCCACGCTGAGCACCACCGGGGTCGCCACGATCTGGATCAGGGAACTCAGCGGGTTCGACCTGTGGCGGCACGGGTTCAGCCTCTTCACCCCTACCGGCGTGGCCGTTGTCTACATGTACTTCCAGATCCCGCTCATGGTGCTGGTCATCCTGCCCGCGCTGGAGGGGCTGCGGCCCGCGTGGCGCGAGGCGGCCAGCAACCTGGGCGCGCGCAGCTGGGAGTACTGGCGCTACGTCGGCGGCCCGGTCCTGTTCCCGTCCTTTCTCGGCTGCCTGCTGCTGCTGTTCGGCAGCGCCTTCTCCGCCTACGCCACCGCTGAGGCGCTGACCGGGGGCACCGTCGCGCTTACCCCGATCCAGATCGGGGCGCTGCTCAACGGCAATGTCCTGGCTGGCCAGCAGAACCTCGGCTACGCGCTTGGCCTGATCATGGTCGTCATCATCGCGATCGCCATGATCATCTACACGATCGTCCAGCGGAGGGCAGCACGATGGCTGCGGTAGCGGCTGCTGAAGCCGAGGCGCAGATACCGTCGCCAGTCAGGTCCCCTGGCGGCCGGCGGAGCTTCCCGGTGTGGCGCTGGGTGATCCTGCTGCTCGCCGGCATCTACTTCCTGATCCCGCTGTACGCGGCCTTTAGGTTCGCCGGCTTCAGGTCATTCCCGGATGTCTTCAGGCAGGCCGGCTTCGTCTCAGCGATCGGGCTGTCGCTCCGTCTCGCGCTGATCACGACAGTGATCACCCTGCTGCTCATGGTGCCGACCGTGGTGTACGTCCACCTGCGGCTGCCGCGGATCAGGCGGCTGATGGAGGCCATCACGATCCTGCCGATCGTCATCCCGCCGATCGTGCTGATCGTGGGCGTGCTGAAAGTGGCGCCGGGATTCCTGCTGAGCACGCCGTACCTGCTCGCGCTGATGTACGTCGTGCTCGCGATGCCGTTCGCCTACCGCTCGCTCGACGCGGGGCTGCGGGCGTTCGACCTCAAGACCATGGTCGAGGCGTCCAACGGGCTCGGCGCCGGACTGCCGACCACGCTGTGGCGCGTCGTCATCCCGAACATCCGCACGGCCATGCTGTCGGCCGTCGTCCTGACGGTCGCCCTCGTGCTCGGCGAGTTCACCATGGCCAGCCTCGACCTGTACGTGACGTTCCCGGTGTGGATCGTCGACTTCGAGCAGAACAGCGGCTACGTCTCCGTCGCCGCCTCGCTGCTGGCCCTGTTTGTCACCTGGATCCTGCTCATGCTGATCGTCACCGTCGGCAGCAGGGGCGCGCGCAAGCGGGGCGGCGGCGAGGTCGCCCTGTTCTCGGTAGCCACCACCCGCACTATCGGCAAGACCACGGGAGAGCCGGAATGACCACCAACACCGCGGCAGGCACGGCGACGGGCCTCGGCCCGGCTGGGGGCGGCGCTGGCGCGCCCGTCGCCATGCAGGGCCTGAGCCGCTCCTTCGGCGCGGTCCGCGCGCTGGACGGGCTCACCCTCGATATCGCTCCCGGCGAGCTGGTCGCGCTGCTCGGGCCATCAGGCTGCGGCAAGACGACGGCCCTGCGGATCGTGGCCGGCTTCGAGTTCGCTGACTCAGGGACCGTCACGGTCGACGGCCGGGATATCGCGCCGATTCCGGCGGCCAGGCGCGATATGGGCATGGTGTTCCAGAGCTACAGCCTCTTCCCGAACATGAGCGCGCTGGACAACGTCGGGTTCGGGCTGCGGCTGCGCAAGGCCAGCGGCGCGGACCGGGCCACGCGTGCCGCCGCGCTGCTCGACATGGTCGGCCTGTCCGGGCAGGCGAGGCAGTATCCGCATCAGCTGTCCGGCGGGCAGCAGCAGCGTGTCGCGCTGGCGCGGGCGCTCGCGATCGAGCCGCGCGTGCTGCTGCTGGACGAGCCGCTGTCGGCGCTGGACGCCAAGGTGCGTCTCCAGCTGCGCGAGCAGATCCGAACCCTGCAGCAGCGACTCGGGACCACAACCCTGTTCGTGACGCACGACCAGGAAGAGGCCCTGTCCATGGCCGACCGGGTCGGCGTGATGAAGGACGGCCGCCTGGAGCAGATCGCGACGCCCAGCGAGCTGTACTCGACTCCGGCGACCGCGTTCGTCGCGGAGTTCGTCGGCACGATGAACCGGCTCCCCGGCACGTACCGGGGCGGCGACGAGGTGACCGTGCTCGGACTCGACGTGCCGGTGCACGGCGATCACCCGAACGTGGCAGCCGGTGAGGCCGACGTCCTGGTCCGGCCCGAGGGCCTCACGGTGGAGGCCGTGGCCGGCGGCAACGGCATCGTGACGGACCGGACGTTCCTCGGCTCGCTGACGCGAGTCAGCGTGCTGCTGTCCGGCGATGTCGCGGTGAAGGTGGACAAGTCAAGCACGGCCGCCGCGGGCCTGACCCCAGGCACCTCAGTCCAGGTCGGCGTCATTCCCGGCGGCCCGGTGCTCATCGCGGAGCCGCGTCGCTGATTAGCTGACGGCGTCGTTGATGAGCTGATACAGGATGCAGTCCTGCCAGCGGCCCGCGATCTTCAGGTAGGTCGGCGCCAGCCCGATCCGGGCGAAGCCATTGCGGGCCAGCACCCGCTGGGACGGGACGTTGTCCAGCAGCGTCTCGGCCTGGATCCGGTGCAGGCCGAGATCGCCGAACGCGACGGCGATCAGCTGGCGGAGCGCGGCGGTCGCGACGCCACGGCCGCCGGCCGCCTGACTCACCCAGTACCCGACGCTGCAGGACAGGAACGGGCCCCGGACGATGCCGTTAAGCGTGATGCGGCCGACCGGGCCGGCGTCCTCGGTCTCGATGACGAACGGCAGGCTGCGGCCCTGCGCGTACTCAGCCAGCGCGGCCGTGATGGCAGCGCGCTGGCCGGTCTCGGTGAAGTAGTCGTCGCCGCGAACGGGCTCGAAGGGCGCCAGGAAGTCGCGGTTCACCTGCAGCAGCCCGGCCAGGACCGGAGCGTCGTCGAGCGAGATCAGCCGGCAGTAGGTCATCCGCTTATGATCCCGGGTGAGCGCCTATGATCAGCCCATGCATGGCTCGGTGACCGTCAGGATCGCGGCTCCGGCCGGGCGGGTGTGGGACCTGCTGACCGACGTCACCAGAATCGGCGAGTTCAGTCCCGAGACCTTCGAGGCCGAATGGCTCGGCGGCGCCAGCGGCCCGGCGCCCGGTGCGCGCTTCCGCGGGCACGTCCGGCGCAACGGCCGCGGCCCGGTCTACTGGACGACCTGCGAGGTCGTCGCCTGCGAGCCGGAGCGGGAGTTCAGCTTCGCCGTCCTGGCCGGCACCCGCACGGTCAACACCTGGCGTTACCTGCTGGCCCCGGCCGGCGACGCAGGGCAGCCCGCCACGGACGTCACCGAGTCCTTCGAGCTGCCTGCGACGGCGCCGCTGCGCCTGTACTGGCTCGCGGCCGGGCACTGGCGCATGCGCACCAATCTCTCCGGCGTGCGCACCACGCTTGAGCGGATGAAAGCGGTCGCCGAGTCCGCCTGATTTCCTGCCGCTACTCCCCCAGCTTCCCCGGCCGCTCTGCCTACCGGCTGGCTTTCGCCAGCGCCCCGCGGATGTCCGCCTCGCTGGCCGGGTGCCCCGCTTCGTCGCTGAACGAGCCGTAGGGCGGCCCGTAAACCGGCGTCCCGGGCTCCTGCCGCCAGCTGTCCGCCAGGCTGCCGGCGTCCACTGCGCCGTAGCCGATGGAGTCCAGGTAGCCGACGGCCTGCTCCTTGGCCTGCGGCGAGTCTCCGGCGATGGGCAGGAACGAGCGATCCGGCGATCCGGCCAGGCTGAGGTGCAGCAGGTGCTTGTAGAAGATGTTGTTGAACGCCTTGACGACGTCGGCACCTTCCAGATGCCGCTGGATCAGCTCGCTGCTGGTCTCCAGGCCGTCGTCAAGCACGGCGAACTGGCCGTCCCGCTCGGGATAGTAGTTGCACGTCTCCAGGACGAGCTTGCCTGCCAGCGGGCCGGCCGGGACGCTCGGATAGGCCTTGAACGGGATCGAGACGACCACGATGTCACCGTGAGCGGCGGCCTCCTGCGCGCTGGCCGCCCGCGCCAGCGGGCCAAGCCCGGCGGCCAGCTCGGTCAGGGTTGCCGGACCACGTGAGTTGCTCATGATCACCTGATGGCCTGCTGCCACGCTCAGCCGCGCGACGGTGCCGCCGATCATCCCGCTTCCGATGAACCCGATAGTCGTCATGGAACGAGGTAACCGCAGGTCGCGGTCAATGATTCCGGGCCGCTCACGCGTCTAGCGAGCAGCTCCGGCGCCCACGCCGATCAACTCGAGGAGGCCGCCCACGGAGTCCAGGATGTGCGGCGCGCCGGCCGCGGCCAGCGCCTCCGGGCTGCCCGCTCCGGTCGTTACGCCAGCGACGAGGCCGGCCCCGGCCCGCAGCCCGGACTCCACGTCGCTGGCGGTGTCGCCCACTACGGCCAGCTCGCTGACGGCGCCGCCGCCGAGCCGCAGCAGGGCCGTCAGCGGCAGGTCCGGCCAGGGGCGCCCGCGCCCGGCATCCGCGGGCGACAGCGCCAGGTCGATCAGCGGCCGCCAGCCGAGCGCGTCGAGCAGGGCGTCTCGTGTCCCCGGCGCGAAGCCGGTCGCGAGGCACACCCTGATGCCGGCCGCCCGCAGTGCCGTGATGGTCTCGGCGGCGCCTGGCAGCGGTGCCACCAGCCCGGCTCGCACCGACTCGGCATAGGTCTCCTCGAAGACGCGGTTGCCCTGCTGAGCGCGCTCCTCGCTGCCGAGCAGTTCCCGGAACACCTCGATCTTCGACTGCCCCATGGTCTCGTGCACGAACGCGATCACCTCGTCATAGCCGGGCGCGCCGGGCACGATGCCGAACTCGGCCGCCGCCGCGCCGAACGCCGCCATGACGCTGCCGTCATCGGCGACGGTCGTACCCGCCATGTCGAGGCACGCGACCGTGATGTTCATCATTTCCGTCTCCTCAGGCTGCGAATGTCTCCTCGGCGATGGCCGGGGAGCAGGTCATGCCGCGACCGCCGGGCCCGGTCACGAGGACGACTCCGGGTGCGACCTGCGAGCGGTGATACAGCTCAGTGCCCGTCACCTGGCTGTAGACGCCGGCCCACCGCAGCCTGGCTGGCGGCAGCGGCGTCCCGAGGAGCTGCTGGGCCCTGGCCCTGAGGTGGTCGTACGGCTTCTCGTCGACATCAAAGTCGAACGGCTCGCTGTAACTGTGCGTATCCCCGATGGTCAGCGAGCCGTCAAGGCGCTGCACCAGGAGCAGCTGAGCGGCAGCCGCTGCCGCCACCGGCGCCTGCGGCGCGAGCCGGGACCGCGCGGGCAGGTCGAACGCCGGGTAATACCGAAGCGAGTCACCGTCTGCCACGGCCGTCGTCAGCTGGCCGTCAAATGGCTCGGTCTGCAGCATCTGCAGCCGCACCCGGCGCACTGGCGGGCGCTCGAACCCGGCCAGATGCGGTCCGGCAACGCCCGTATGCGCCGCGCCAGGGCACAGCACGACGAGATCTCCGCGGTGCCACCTGCCGGTGTGATCCCGGACGGCGTGCGGTGCTACCTCGATCGCCTCGCGGCCGGGCAGCCACTCGTAGCCGGGGCCCCGCCGCGGCTGGCCGGCGATCAGGTACTCCCGGACGGCGCCCGGCACCTTCCGCGGCTCGACGATCGCGTCCCGGCGGCATAGCAGCGCTCCGGCGAACTCGCCCCGCAGGGCCGGGTTGATCGCGGCGGCGGCAGCCGGGTCAAGCAGCTCGAAGCCGCGCTCGGCGGCGTCAGGAAGCCCGGCTGCCTCCTTCATCAGGCCAAGGTCGGCATCGTCGGACGCGAGGGTGAGCGACCCGTGCGGGCGAAGCCGGCCTCCGGCACGTCCGCGGCGAGCTCCTCCCACAGCGTCCTGGCCCGCTGCGCGAGCGCCAGCTCGGGCCCGGCGGCCCGGCCGCTGACCCAGACCAGGCCGAAGTTACGCACGCTGGCGCCGCGCGGGCCTGCCTCCCGCTCCAGGTGGGTGACGTCCAGTCCGCGGCCGCGCGCCTGGACTGCGTGCATCAGGCCAAGCACACCGCCGCCGACAATCACGACCCTGTCCACCACGGGCTCCCTTCGCGCACGTCAGTCAATCGTGCCCTGGTGGCGCGCCGGTGAACAGAGGCAGTCAGGTGACGTAGGTTCCCTTGGCCGGAAGGGTGACGACCAGGCCGCGCTGGCGCAGTTCCTCGACCGCGCGGCGGGCGGTGCCGACGGCAACCTGATAGTCGGACGCCAGGTCCCGCTCAGCGGGTAGCCGCGCCCCGGCCGGCAGCTCGCCGGCCTGGATCCGCGCCGCGATGTGGTCGGCTACCCCGATATAGACATAAACCGGCCCGAGCGCTGTGGCGTCGAACCTGGGCACCTTGACCACGAAGATCACCCTAGAACGCTTGTGAACTGCGGAAAGAGTCGGGACGCGGTCTGCTGCACTACACTGCTCTATACCGCGCTATGATGATGTCGAAGCAGCCCTGGCACCCCCTACCGCGTGGAGGCCGCAATGGACAGAAGCGACGCATCCGCTCTTGCAGACCTGCAGATGCACTGGGATGAGGCATATGAGATCGGCCTGGACGGCGACATCTGGGTGGCCAGGTTTCACGGCTCGCCCGATGAGCTGCGCGCGCATACGTGCGGCCAGCTGCGTGAGCTGATCCGCGCCGACTACGTCTGCCGGCAGCGGCTCCGCCCGGCGCCCCGGCCGGACTTCGGCGATATCCGCGGCGAGCGCATGTCCACTTGATCAGAGCTGAGCACCCGCGCGCCCAATGTGTCACTAGCGGGACGAGCCGGGCACTGCCCTAGGCTGGTACCTAGGTCCAGCCACCCGGAGGCTCGCATGGCTCACGTCCTCGGCATCGACATCGGCGGTACCGGCGTCAAGGCCGCTCCCGTCGATACGAACATCGGCGAGCTGCTCGCCGCACGGCAGAAGATTGAGACTCCGCGCCCGGCGACTCCGGAAGCGGTGACCAGCGTGGTCGAGCAGCTTGTCGCGAGCTTCAAGTGGACCGGGCCGGCCGGCATTACGTTTCCCGGCGTCGTTGTGGACGGGGTTATCAAGACCGCCGCGAACCTCGATCCGTCCTGGATCGGCACCGACGCCGTGAAGGCATTCAGCACTGGCACCAAGCTGGCCGTTACCGTACTCAATGACGCGGACGCAGCCGGCGTCGCCGAGGTCGAGTTCGGCGCCGGCAAGGACGTGAGCGGCACCGTGCTGCTGCTGACCTTCGGCACCGGGATCGGGAGCGCGCTCTTCATCGATGGCCGCCTGGTGCCGAACACCGAGTTCGGCCACATCGAAATCCGCGGCAAGGACGCCGAGAAGCGCGCCTCTGAGCTCGCGCGGGAGACGAAAGACCTCAGCTGGGGCAGCTGGGCTGGCCGCGTTGACGAGTATCTCGAGCACATGGAAGGCATGCTGTCGCCAGACCTCATCATCATCGGCGGCGGCGTCAGCAGGAAGGCCGAAAAGTTCCTGCCGCTGCTGAGCGGCCTGCGCGCCAGGATCGTGCCTGCCGCCATGCTGAATGACGCGGGAATCGTCGGTGCCGCACTAGCGGTAGAGCGGACGTCCGGCCGCAGAAGCCTCCAGGGCGCGCCGGAGGGAGCTATCTAACGGAGAGTAACTTTGCTGTTACTATCCGTCAGGTGAAAAGAGCAGCAGCCACCGCCGCGGTCACGCTCGCCGGGGCTCTCGCGGCCGTCGGGTTAGCCTCGGCCAGCGCCCAGGCGTCAGCCGCCCGGACGTCCATTGCCGGAACGCACCCGTCGTGGGCACGGCCAGCGCGCCGGGTCGCGGCTCCTGACGCCGCAGCCACCATGACGGTGCGCGTCTACCTGGCTGGCCGCGATGCGGCCGGGCTCGCGGCATACGCCACGGCCGTGGCGACCCCCGGCAGCAGCAGCTACCACGACTACCTGACATCGGCAGCGGAACGGCAGCGGTTCGGCCCCACCGCCGCCCAGGTCTCGGCCGTGCGAAGCTGGCTGACCGGCTCCGGCCTGCGGGTGACCGGCGTGACCCGGCAGTACGTGGCCGCCAGCGGCCCGGTCGGTGCCGCCGACGCCGCATTCGCGGTCCGGCTGGCTAGCTACCGGACACCTGGCGGTGCGGTGGCGATGGCGCCAGCGCAGAACGCGAGCGTGCCGGCGGCCGTCGGCGGCGCGGTGCTGACCGTTACCGGCCTCGACACCGAGCCTGCCGTGATGAAGCCGACACTGCCACCGCCGCCGGCCGCCTACTACACCGCCGGGCCGTGCTCCCGGTACTACGGCCAGCGGCGCGCGACGAGCAAGCCCGCCGCCTACGGCGCGCACGTCCCGTGGGCGATCTGCGGATACACCCCCGCCCAGCTGCGCGGCGCCTACGGGCTCGGCGACAGCCTCGCAACCGGCCGGGGCGTGACCGTGGCCATCGTCGACGCCTACGCCTCGCCGACACTGCCGGGCGACGCCAACAAGTATTCCGAGGCCGTCGGAGAGCCTGCCTTCGGGCAGAAGCAGTACCAGCAGCTACTCCCCGCTACCTACGACGACATCTCCGAGTGCGGCGCGTCCGGCTGGTATCAGGAGCAGACGCTCGACGTCGAGGCCGTGCACGCCATGGCGCCGGGCGCGAACGTGCTGTATGTCGGCGCCTCGGACTGCACGTTCGGGCCGCTGCTCGACGGTCTCGCCAGGATCGTCAACAACCGCCTCGCCGACGTCGTATCGGACTCCTGGATCGATGGCGAGAAGGGCCTGACCGCGCCCGTCAGCGCGGCTTTCAGCCAGGTCTTCGAGCAGGGCGCTGTGGAGGGCATCGGTTTCGACTTCGCCTCCGGTGACTGCGGCTACAACGACCCGGCCACCGGGTGCGGGGCCGCGGACGGGTCCACTGCCCTGCAGGCCAACTTCCCGGCCTCCTCGCCCTGGGTCACCGCCGTCGGCGGCACGACGCTCGCCATCGGCCGCAGCGATAACTACAAGTGGGAGACCGCCTGGGGCGACCAGGTGGTGCTGCAGCACGGCAAGCACTGGAAGCCTGCGCCGCCTGGCGGCTATCCGGCGGACTACGCCTTCGGCTCCGGCGGCGGGACCTCGGCGTTCTACGCGCAGCCGTCCTATCAGGCCGGTGTCGTCCCGCGGTCGCTGTCGACCCGCCTGCCGGACGGCCGCATCAGTGCCCGGCCGATGCGGGAAGTGCCCGACGTCGCGATGGACGCAGACCCGGCGACGGGCTTCCTGTTCGGCGAGACCGTGCGCCTGCGCGGCGGACGCTACGGGTTCCAGCTGAGCCGGATCGGCGGGACGAGCCTGGCGTCGCCCCTGTTCGCCGGCATCGAGGCGGACGCGGCGCAGAACACCGGCCCGCGCTCACTCGGGTTCGCCAATCCTCTGCTCTACTCGCTGGCGGGCGGCAGCGGCTTCCGCGACGTGACCGACACTCCGCTCGGGCCGGGCGTGCGGATAGCGGCCGCCCGCAACGAGTGGTCAGACTCCACAACCGGGACCGGGCCGATCCAGAGTCAGCTGTACACCTTCGGCATGGACGGTCAGGGCGCGGCCGCACTCCGCGCAACCAGGGGCTACGACGACGCCACCGGGATCGGCTCCCCGGCAGCGCCTCTCATCGGGCTGCTCGGCGCTCCCGGCGCTGGCTGACCTGCGGTACTGCAGGGCGGCTACTGGCCGCCCTGGGCCTCGTCGCGCTGCGCCCCGTCGCGCTGGGCCTCGTCGCGCTGGGCCTCGTCGCGCTGGGCCTCGTCGCGCTGGGCCTCGTCGCGTTGGACCCGGTCGGAGCGGTCCGCCCCCGGCCCATCCGGGTATGTGCGCCCGGCCGGGTACAGTCCGGCGCCGAATGAGTCCATTCCCGGCATCGGCGCCCCGTAAGGCGACTGATGCCGGGAGCGAAGATACCCAACCAGCTCGATACCGCCGGCGACAGCGGCCGCAGCCAGGGGCCAGAAGGCCAGCGCTCCGCGCGATCCCAGCGAAATCGGCGCATCCAGATAGCTGCCGGGCTTGCTCGTAGCGAGAACATGATTGAAGCCGGGGCCGCCGGACAGAACGTGCCCGAGCCATGCAGCGAGATACGCCGCCGCGACCGAGCCAGCCACGACTCCGGCCATCGGCCAGGGCCCGTAGCGCCTGACCGCGAGCAGGTAGGCGAGAAGCCCGATCACAGCGCCGCCGAGGATAGCGATGAAGCAGTACCAGCCATCTGCCGCGATAAATGCGCTGGTCTCCGGATTGGTGGCGTAGGCGGTGGGCGGGTGCAGCGTATACACCTGGTACTGGACCCTGGGCGCGGCTGCCGCCCAGATCAGGCCACCGATGAGGCCGATGACGGCGCTTCCGGCCAGCACGAGGACAGCCGCCAGCACCGCGCGGCCTGACGAGGCGGGCGGCGTGGTAGCAGTACGGGGCGATGCCGTCCCGCCGGACGGCGGAAGCATGCTGTGATCAGTCATAGCTTTGTAGCAGCGTACGGGACGTTGCCGCAGGCCCGGGCACGGGCCAGCGCAATTTCATGATCTTTGCCAGGCTAGGTCACGCCGTGATAAATCGCGCGCCGCGATCAGGCTTACGCGATAGAACTTAAGAGCCAGCTTCGCCGGATGAGAGATACCGATGATCGAAGCCAGAGAACTGACCAAGCGCTTCGGGAACACGGTGGCGGTTGACCACCTGTCCTTTACCGTCCTGCCGGGCCGCGTCACCGGCTTCCTCGGCCCGAACGGGGCCGGCAAGTCGACGACCATGCGGATGATCGTCGGACTCGATCACGCCAACAGCGGCACAGCCACGATTAACGGCAAGCCCTACGCCCAGCTCGTGAACCCGCTGCGGGTCGTCGGAGCGCTGCTCGAGGCCAAGTCCGTGCATAGCGGCCGGAGCGCGCGCAACCACCTGCTGTTCCTGGCCCAGACCCAGGGCCTGCCGGCCAGCCGCGTCGACGAGATGCTGGAACTGGTCGGCCTCAGGGACGTCGCGGGCAAGCGGGCAGGAGGCTTCTCGCTCGGGATGAGCCAGCGACTCGGCGTGGCTGCGGCGCTGCTCGGCGATCCGCAGGTGCTCCTGCTCGACGAGCCGGTCAACGGCCTGGATCCCGAGGGTGTCCTGTGGATCAGGAACCTGATGAAGCACCTGGCCAGCCAGGGCAAGACGGTCCTGGTGTCCAGCCACCTGATGAACGAGATGGCGGTCACGGCTGACCACCTGATCGTCATCGGCCGCGGCCGGCTGCTTGCTGATGCCGCGACCGAGGAGGTCATTGCCCGCGGCTCCGGCCAGTCGGTCCGGGTCCGCACGCCTGATCCGGACCGCCTCACCCGGCTGATCCAGGCAGAGGGCGGCTCTGTTGCCGTGAGTACTGCTGCCGTGAGTACTGCTGCCGTGAGTACTGCTGCCGCGGGTACTGCTGCCCCGGGGAGTGCTGCCCCGGGTACCGCTGCCGCGGGCCCTGTCGCCACGGCCGCCGGAGATGGCAGGCCGCCGGACAGCGGCGAGGCACCGGTCCTGACCGTGACCGGTCTCCCGGCACCGAGGATTGGCGAGCTGGCCGCGTCCGCCTCCATCGTCCTGCATGAGCTCACTCCGCAGCTCGCCACGCTGGAGGACGCCTTCCTCGAGCTCACCGCCGACAGCCTTGAGTTCGGTCATTTCGGCTCCGAGCCGCCAGCAGCAGCAGTTACTGACGGGAGCCCCCGATGAGCGCCATCGCGACGTCCGGTCAGCGCGACACGGCCCCGGCCCGGCGCGGCGGTCCGGCTGGCTTCGGCCGCCTCATGCTCGCCGAATGGACCAAGATCCGGTCGGTGCGGTCGACTGTCTGGACACTGCTGCTGTTCGTGATCATCACAGTCGGCCTCACTGCCCTGCTCAGCTGGCTGTCAGTGTCGCACTGGACCGGGCCGCGGGCTCCGGCCAGGGACGCCACGATCGTGGCCGATCCTGTGGGCTTCATCTTCGGCGCCGGCATCGGCCTTGGCCAGCTCACCATCGCCGTCCTGGGCGTGCTGCTGATCGCCACCGAGTACTCCACCGGCGTGATCCGCGCCTCACTGCTCGCCGTCCCTCGCCGCTGGCCGATGCTGGCCGCGAAGATCGTGGTCTTCACGATCATCGTCCTGGTGCTCGCCGAAATTGTCGCCTTTGCCTGCTTCTTCATCGGCTCGGCGATCCTGCACAGCCGCGTCGTCGTCAGCCTGAGCGATTCCGGCGTCCTGCGCTCGACCATCGGCGCAGGTCTCTACCTGACGGTGCTCGGAATCCTGTCGCTCGCCATCGGCGCGCTGATCCGGCATACGGCTGCGGCCATCAGCACCGCAATCGGGGTGGTTTTCGTGCTGCCGATCCTGTCCGGCCTCCTGCCGGGCAGCTGGGGAGCGCACATCAACGCCTACCTGCCGGAGCAGGCGGGAATCCTCATCACCCATACGCACGAGGTCTCCGGTGACCTGCTGAGCCCGTGGCAGGGATTCGGGGTGCTGTGCATCTGGGCAGTTCTGCTGCTCGCCGCAGCGGCCTACCTGCTGGACCGGCGGGACGCGTGATCAGTCCGGGCTGATTCCTGCGACCGCGTCGTGCGCTGCGAGCACGGCAGCGTAGGCGCGGCCGACGTCAGCGCGGTCAGATGGCTCGTCGACGGTGCGGTCGCTGAGGCGCTCGATCATCATCGCCTGGTCGAGCAGCACCTGACGGTCCGCCGTGGTGGTCGTGCGCTCCATGATCCTGGCCAGGGCATCGAGCTGCCTGATCATCACCGCGGGCATCGCCGGGCTCGCCTGCCGGATCTTCTCGAAGGCGCGCTGCACCAGGCGCTCCCAGGTGGTCTCGGTCGTGATCACCCGGACCTCGCCCGCCCGGTCCCGGTATACCCGGGTCGGCTGCCATCGGCCGGTGACCTTGCACAGGCTGTCCCCGATCCAGTCGACGCAGGTCAGCGCCGTGAAGGTGTCATTCACGGCGGACGACAGGGCCCGGATGCCGATCTCCACCAGCTGGTCAACGCCGAATGAGACGTCCTGGGCCAGTGTCCGGTAGGGACCGGTGACGTGCGCGCCGCTCAGCTCGCTGGCGACGCGGAGCGCGGCCCCGGGCGGCCAGACGGCCGCGTACTGACTTCCCTGCACGATGAAGTGACCCGGCCGGTACAGGACATGGACAACGGCGCCGACCTCGGCGGCAATGGCCACCAGCGTCTCGTGCTCGATGTACTGGAGATAGCCGCTGCGCGGCGCGCAGACCACGCCGCCCTGGCCGGCCATGTTCTCGATCAACGTCGCGGCTTGTGCCGCGTCGGCGACCCGCGAGTCGTCGCCCGCCTGCAGCTCGATGGCCTGCTGCAGGTCGCCCGCGATCGACGCGATCACTTCGGGCAGCTGGATCTGGACGGCGATGTGATGCAGGAAGTAGATGAGGACAGCAAGGTCGACCAGCATCAGCGCGAGCGTGGTCGTGACGCTGATGTGCGGGACGAAGCTCCCGTGCGGGCCCTGCCCCACGGCCCCGAGCGTCAGGACCGCGTAGACGACCGTGGCGACAAAGGTGCCGAGTGTCACCTGCGTGCCGCGGTCCCGGATGAAGTTACGCAGCATCCGCGGGCCGAACTGGGTGGAGGTCAGCGTCAGTGCCACGATCACGATCGAGAACACGACGCCGACTACGGTGATGACCGCGGCCGCGATCGCGGTGAGCACGGTCCGGGCCACGTCGGGGCCGCCGCTGATCGCCCAGCCCGGCACCGCGAAATCGCCGTCGTAGGCGGCCCGGTCCAGCGTATAGGTGATCAGGAAAAGGACCACCGCGAGGAGACTCTCGACCGTCGGGATCAGCCAGAGATTGGTCCTGAGCACCTCGCGGCGCCATTCAGACCCGCGTAGCAGTCTGCGGATCACTGGCCCCCGCCCCCGGTACGCACCATCCTGATTCATGGCGAGCCTCCCGGCTCCCCCGGGTTCGGATCGTACCCAGCCGGGACGATCCGCACTCCTGGCTCAGCCGACGCAGCCAGGGCCGAGCAGCTGCTTGAGGTCGGCCAGTAGCGACGGTGACGACTTGACCCGGAGCTTGTCGTCAAGCCGCAGAACCTTGACCCGGTCCCCCGTGACCAGCCGCAGGTGCACCTCAGTCGCTCCCGGATGGGTGCGGAGTACTTCCTTCAGCCGTTCCACGACCGGCGGCACGCACCGGCCCTCCAGCATCGACACGACGAAAGGGCCGGTCTGACCCGCCGTCATGTCCGGTGTGCTCACCTCCATCGCGACCAGCTTCGGCACGTCCTCGCGCCGGTCGAGCCGGCCCTTGACGACCACGACCGCGTCGTCGATGACCTGACTCATGCACTGCGCGTAGGTCGCCGGGAAGAACAGCACCTCGATCGCGCCCTCAAGGTCCTCAAGCACCGCCGCCGCCCAGGTGCTGCCCTGCCTGGTCACCTTGCGCTGAACGCCGGACAGGATGCCCCCGACGGTCACGACCTGCGCATCCCGGTCGCGGGAGCCGCGCTCGGGCTCGTCGTCGGCCGAGCCGAGCAGCTGGGCCAGCGAGCAGTCAGTAGCCGCCGCCAGCACATGCTCCACGCCCAGCAGCGGATGGTCGGAGACGTACAGGCCGAGCATCTCCCGCTCGAATGCCAGGAGCGTCGTCTTCTCCCATTCGCCATCCGGGACTGGCACGTCGAATGTCACGTCATCCTCGGTGTCGTCGCCGAAGAGGGAGTCCTGACCGATGGCCTCGTTCCGCTTCACATCAATGATCGCGTCCACGGCCTGCTCGTGGATCAGCATCAGGCCGCGGCGCGGGTGCCCGAACGAGTCGAACCCGCCCGCCTTGATCAGCGACTCGATCACGCGCTTGTTGCAGACATTGACGGGCACCTTGCGGAGGAAATCGGAGAAGCTGGTGAACGCGCCCTTGGACGTCCGCGCGGCGACGATCGACTCGACCACGGCGGTGCCGACGTTGCGGACGGCCGCCATGCCGAACCTGATGTCCTCCCCGACCGGAGTGAAGATCGTGGTGGAGGCATTGACGTCCGGCGGCAGCACCTTGATGCCCATCCGGCGGCACTCGCTCAGGTAGAGCGCCGACTTGTCCTTGTCCCCAGCCACCGACGTCAGCAGGCCGGCCATGTACTCAGCGGGGAAGTTGGCCTTCAGGTATGCGGTCCAGTAGGAGATCAGCGCGTAGCCGGCCGCGTGCGCCTTGTTGAACGCATAGCCGGAGAACGGGACCATCACGTCCCAGATGGTCTTGATCGCCTGGTCGGAGTACCCATTCGCCTTCATGCCGGCGGCGAACGGCTCGTACTCCTTGTCCAGGATCTCCTTCTTCTTCTTGCCCATAGCGCGCCGCAGCAGGTCCGCGCTGCCGGCCGAGTACCCGGCCAGCTTCTGGGCGGCGAACATCACGTCTTCCTGGTACACCAGCAGCCCGTAGCTCTCGCCCAGGATGTCGTTCAGCGGCTCGGCGAGCTCAGGATGGATGGGCGTGACCGGTGCCCGGCCCGTCTTGCGGTCGGCGTAGACGGGAGCGCTGGCCATCGGTCCTGGCCGGTACAGCGCGATGACGGCCGAGATGTCGCCGAACTTGTCCGCCCGCATGGCCCGCAGCAGCGCCCGCATCGGGCTGCCGTCCAGCTGGAAGACTCCCAGCGTGTCGCCGCGGGCCAGCAGCTCATAGGTCGGCTTATCGTCAAGCGCAAGGTGATCCAGGTCGATCTCGATGCCCCGGTTGGACTTGATCCCGGCGACCGCGTCCTCCAGCACGGTGAGGTTGCGCAGCCCGAGGAAGTCCATCTTGAGCAGGCCGATGTCCTCGCAGGCCGGGTAGTCGAACTGGGTGATGATCGCCCCGTCCGCCTCCCGCCGCCAGACCGGGATGTGGTCGAGCAGCGGCTCCTTGCTCATGATCACGCCGGCGGCGTGCACGCCCGGCTGGCGGATCAGCCCCTCCAGCCCGCGGGCGGTGTCAATAACCTGCCTGACCTCGGGCTCGGCCTCATACAGCGCGCGAAGCTCGCCTGCCTCGCCGTAGCGCTGGTAGTCCGGATCGAAGATGCCGGACAGCGGGATGTCCTTGCCCATCACCGCGGGCGGGAACGCCTTGGTGATCCGGTCGCCCAGCGCATAGGGGAAGCCGAGCACGCGGGCCGAATCCTTGACCGCCGCCTTGGCCTTGATGGTGCCGTAGGTGATGATCTGCGCCACCCGGTCGTCGCCGTACTTCTCGGTCACGTACCGGATGACGTCGCCCCGCCGGCGCTCGTCGAAGTCGATGTCGATGTCCGGCATCGAGATTCGCTCGGGGTTCAGGAACCGCTCGAACACCAGCCCGTGCATGATCGGGTCCAGGTCGGTGATACCAAGCGAGTAGGCAACAATCGACCCGGCGCCTGAGCCGCGCCCTGGCCCGACCCGGATGCCGTTCCGCTTCGCCCACATGATGAAGTCGGCCACCACCAGGAAGTACGAGCAGAACCCCATCGTCTCGATGACGCCCATCTCGTACTCGGCCTGCTTGCGGCGCTGCTCGTCGTAGCCGTCCGGGAACCGCCAGTCCATCCCGCGCCAGACTTCCTGGCGCATCCAGCTGGCTTCGGTCTCCCCCTCGGGCAGCGGGTAGACCGGCATCAGGTTGCTCTTGGTGAACGAGGCCTCGGACCGCTCGGCGATCAGCAGCGTGTTGTCGCAGCCGGACTGCCAGTCCTCGTCGCTGCGCAGCGCGCGCATTTCCTGCGGCGTCTTGAGGTAGTAGCCGTTGCCCTCGAGCCTGAAGCGGTTCGGGTCGGCCATGTTGGTCCCGGTCTGCACGCACAGCAGAACCTCGTGCGCGGCCGAATCTGACTCGCGCGTGTAGTGCGAGTCGTTGGTGACCAGGTAGGGCAGCCGCAGGTCGGTGGCGACCTGCTTCAGGCCCTTTGCGCCCCGGCGCTCGATGTCCAGGTCGTGCTGCATCAGCTCGACGAAGAAGTTGTCCGCGCCGAAGATGTCCCGGAACTCAGCCGCGGCATCCAGGGCCTGCTGGTACTGCCCCAGCCGGAGCCTGGTCTGCACCTCGCCGCTCACGCAGCCGGTGGTCGCGATGATCCCCTTGGCGTAGCGCGACAGCAGTTCGCGGTCCATCCGCGGCTTGCGGAAGTAGCCCTCGAGCGAGGCAAGCGAGGACAGCTTGAACAGGTTGTGCATGCCCTCGGTGGTCTGCGCGAGCAGCGTCATGTGCGTGTACGCGCCTGCCCCGGAGACGTCGTCTTCCTTTTGCGCCGGGGTGCCCCACCGCACCGGCTGCTTGTGACCCCGGTGCTCGGGCGCGATATAGGCCTCGGTGCCGATGATCGGCTTGATGCCAGCAGCCTGGGCCTTGGACCAGAAGTCGTAGGCGCCGTAGACGTTGCCGTGGTCAGTGATGGCCAGCGCGGGCATCTCGGTGCGCTGGCATTCGGCGAACAGTTCCTTCAGCCGGGCCGCCCCGTCCAACATCGAGTACTCGGAGTGGACGTGCAGGTGCACGAATGAATCCCGGCTCACCGCCATGTTGCGCGCCTCCTGAACGGCATGGTCCCACGACCGCCGCTGCGGCTGAGGAACCTCGGGGGATTTACCAGTCTCGCCGGCCCATCTCGGTGCTCTGCGCAGGCTCGCCGACGCATCCGGGAAAGCCGAAATGGCCATCACGCCGCGCTCATCGCCGGCTCCGCTGCGTCCCGCTCCTGGGCGGCAATGCGAGCATTTGCGAAGCAAGCCCAGATGGTCTGATGCAGGTCGAGCTTGTCGCCCAGCGCGGACGGGATGATCGTGTCTGCCGTGATCGGAGCGTCATGGCAGGCCGCAAGGTCACAGCTGCCGCCGGGAAGCTCCGGGCTGGCCGGGACCACCGTGCCGTCCGCACGGCGGATGATGAATCCACCGTCGTCAGACCGGGTGATGCGGTACCCGAGCTCGTGAACGATGACGTGATGTGCCTCGCAGTAACTGATCAGGTCGCGCAGCCGCGTATTGCCGCCGCTGGCCCACGGCACGATGTGATGGATATCCACCCGGCGGGAGTTGCAGCCCGGGTACTGGCAGCGATATCCGTCGCGCTCGCGGACTGCCCGCCGCAGCGCCGGCGGCGGCCGGCGGTGACGACGGCCGACATCGAGCACATTGCCCTGGTGGTCGTGCAGCATCCAGCTCCAGGTGGCCTGGCAGGCGATCCGCTGCGCGGTAGCCGGACTGATCGCCGGCCCATCCTGAAGATGGCAGCGGGCAGGGTCAGCCGGGTGCCCGACCCGACGATCGCGGCTTGCACCCTCAGTGCTAGCGAAGACATCAGTGCTAGCCAGGACATCAGTGCTAGCGAAGACATCAGTGCCGACGTGAACAACGACCTGGTAGATGTCCGGGTTAGCCGCAGCGGCAACCTTGCCGCTCAGATACGCGCCGGCCACCTGGACGAGCGCGTCCGCAAGACTCGCGGCGGCGGACTCTGCCGACTCCGCCCGCCCGGCTGAGCCTTCCTGACCGGCCGGGCCCTCCTGACCGGCCGGGCCCTCGCCGTCGCCCGCGGCGTGGCTATGCGGGCGCTCCGTATGCGGGTGCTCCACGTCGTCGGCAGCAGCCCGCAGCGCCTGCAGCAGCACTGCGCCGTCGACTGCGGGCAGCCTGACGGTCATCGTGAGCTGCCCGTCCTCCTCAGTCCGCCAGGAAACGCGTCGCATCTCCCTGGCGCGCTCATCCTCGGCGCGCGATACCTTCCGGTGCGCGGCGGCGAAGCGCTCCAGCTGCGCGGCGGTCATCGGCCCGGCCAGGTCGGCCAGGCCCGCCTCGGTCTCCGGGGTCGCGATGCGGGTCAGGGCCCTGACCTTCGCATAGGACATCCGCCCGGCCGCGAACTCCGCGCCGATGGCCGGCAGCTCCCGCAGCGCCCTGGCCACCCGGACATGCTCGCGGGCCGTCCCCGGCGCGACCTGGCACTTCCAGGCCAGCCAGGCCGAGCACGACGGCAGGTCCCAGCTGGCCCATCCCTGCCGGGCGTCAAAGTCGCCGACGAGCAGCAGGAAGCGGTACATCGCGGCGGCCAGATGCCCGGCGAGCTCACAGATCTGCGCTTCAAGCACGTCCAGCGACGGGCCGTCGCCAGAGCAGGTGGCTTCGACTGATTCGATCATGTGTTTGATAATAATTCGCGGGTCTGACACTTTCCTGGCGGCGTTTCCGCGGAAACGCGGCCGCCGCGATCTCAGGATTCGGCGGCCAGAATCTCCAGCGAGCGTGCGAGGTCGGCCGGGTACGGGCTGGTGAACTCCACGATCCGGCCGTCGGCGGGATGAGCAAAGCTCAGCCTCACCGCGTGCAGCCACTGCCGGGTCATGCCCAGCCGGGCAGCCAGTACGGGGTCCGCCCCGTAGAGCCGGTCCCCGACGCACGGGTGCCTGATGGCCGTCATGTGCACCCGGATCTGGTGCGTCCGGCCCGTCTCCAGGTGCACCTCCAGCAGCGTGGCCGCCCGGAACGCCTCCAGGGTGTCGTAATGCGTTACGGACGGACGTCCGTCGGAGACCACGGCGAACCGGCCGTCTCCCGACGGATGCCTGGCGATCGGGGCATCGATCGTGCCCCGGAACGGGTCGGGGTGGCCCTGCACCAGCGCGTGGTAGACCTTGTCCACGGTGCGCTCACGGAAGGCCTGCTTCAGCACGCTGTAGGCATGCTCGCTCTTGGCTACGACCATCACCCCGGTGGTCCCGGCGTCGAGGCGGTGCACGATGCCCTGCCGCTCGGCGGCACCGCTGGTCGCTACCGTGTGCCCGGCGGCCAGCAGGCCCTGCAGCACCGTCGGACCGTTCCAGCCGGGGGTGGGGTGCGCCGCGACGCCGACTGGCTTGTCGACCACGATGATGTCGTCGTCCTCGTACAGCACGGTCATCCCCGGCACCGGCTCGGGATTGGCCAGGACGGCCGCATGCGGCGGCGGGAGCGTCACCTCAAGCCACTCCCCGGCCGGCACCCGGTCCGACTTGACCGCCGGGAGGCCGCCGATGAGGACGCCGCCGTTCCCGATCAGGTCAGCCGCCTGGGTCCTGGACAGACCGAACATCCTGGCCAGCGCGGCGTCGAGGCGCTCTCCGTCGAGCCCGTCAGGCACCGGCACGCGACGAGCGCCCAGGCCGCGCGGGCTGGTCATCTGTGCTCGCGCTGCCCGTCCAGCCGGATCCCGCGGGCGGAGAGCAGCACCGCCAGGATGCCGCCGCAGACGATGGCCGAGTCAGCCAGGTTGAACACCGGCCAGTGCGGGATCTGGATCCAGTCCACGACCCAGCCGCGGAAGAAGCCGGGATACCGGAAGATCCGGTCGACGAGGTTGCCCGTCGCGCCACCGAGCAGCAGTCCGAGCGTGACCGCCCAGGGAGTGCTCCTGATGCGCCGGGACGAGCGCAGGATCACGACGATCACGGTGATCGCGATCAGCGAGAACAGGATCGTCAGCGACGGCGCGAAGCTGAAGGCAGCGCCCGGGTTCCGGTCCTGCCGCAAGTGCAGGAAGCCGCCCAGCAGCCGGATCGTATGCGTCGGCGAGAGCGTCGCGACGACGATGGTCTTCGTCACGATGTCCAGCGCCAGCACCGCCAGCGCTACCGCGACCAGCAGCACCACCCGGCGGCGCGGGCGACCGACTTCGAGACCGGTCGGGCTGCCTGGCTTGCTGTCCTGCTGACCGGCCGCCGCCGGCCCGGTCAGCGGCGCTCCTCGCGCTGCTTGCATGTCACGCACAGAGTAGCCCTCGGGAAGGCCTGGAGGCGAGCCTTGCCGATTGCCTCACCGCAGGACTCGCAGGTGCCATAGGTACCGGCCTCGATCCTGGCGATGGCGCGCTCGTTCTGGGCTAGCAGCTCGCGGGCATTGTGAGTCAGCGCCAGCTCGTGCTCGCGCTCAAAGGTCTTCGCGCCGACGTCGGCCTGGTCATCGCCCGCATCGCCGACAGCGTCGCCGAGCCGGCTGGCGACATCCGCCTCGGCCCGGCCGATGTCGGTCCTGAGGGCGGCCACCTCGGCGGCCAGCTGGTCCCGCAGCGCCGAAATCTCGGCTTCCGTCCAGCGCTTTTCTCCCCGCCGCACGGGTAGGGCGGCAGCGCCAGAATGCGCGGTAGCGGTCATTTTCCGCCTCCCTCTGTGCAGCTGGGCATTCGGTCATCTATGCAAACAGTCACCGGAGGATAAGTGGTGACTGGCGCAATCCGCAAACATACCCGCCGCCGCCGGCGGCCAACCGCGCGACGGGGCCCGATCGGCCGGCCAGGACCCCGCCACGCCCCGGTCAGGCCGGGCCTGCCGGCTGCCCGTCCGCTATTCTGTGGCCACCATGCCGCGCCCTTTCTCCGCGCTGCCCGCTCGCGCTGACCTGCCATCTCTTGAGCACGAGGTGCTGCGCCGCTGGCGCGACGGCAAGATCTTCGAGCGCTCCGTCGACCAGACAGCCGGCGGCCCGGAGTGGGTCTTCTATGAGGGTCCGCCCACAGCGAACGGCATGCCCGGCGTCCATCACATCGAGGCCCGGGTACTCAAGGACGCGTTCCCCCGCTTTAAGACCATGCAGGGCTTTCATGTGCCCCGGCGGGCTGGCTGGGACTGCCACGGGCTGCCTGTCGAAGTAGCGGTCGAGAAAGAACTCGGGCTCACCTCGAAACGGGATATCGAGGCATATGGGATAACAGCCTTCAATGCCCGCTGCCGCGAGTCCGTTCTGCGGCATGTCGATGCGTTTGCGGAATTCACTCAGCGGATGGGCTACTGGGTAGACCTCTCCCGCGCCTACCGGACCATGGACCCCGGCTACATCGAGTCGGTCTGGTGGTCGCTGAAGCAGGTCTACGAGCAGGGCCTGCTCGTCCGGGACTTCCGGATCAGCCCCTACTGCCCGCGCTGCGGCACGCCGCTGTCCGATCACGAGATGGGCCAGCCGGACGTGTACCGGACGGTCGCCGACCCGTCGGTGACAGCCCGTTTCCCGCTGCGGACGCTGCCGCCGGACGCGCCGCCGCAGCTGGCCGGCGCGGACCTGCTGGTGTGGACGACCACGCCGTGGACGCTGGTCTCGAATACCGCGGTCGCCGTGCACCCGGACGAGACCTACGCCCTCGCCCGCAAGTCCGGTGTCGGCGACCGGGTCGTGGTGGCAGATGCGCTGTTCGCCCGGGTGCTGGGCGAGGGCTGGCATATCACCGACCGGTTCACCGGGGCGCAGCTGGCCGGGGCGACCTACGAGCCGCCGTTCCGGCTGGTCGACGTCCCTGGCGCGCACCGGGTCGTGACCGGGCGGTTCGTGACCACCGAGGACGGCACCGGGCTGGTCCACCTCGCGCCCGCCTTCGGCGCCGACGACATGGCCGCAGGCCGGGAGCACGGGCTGCCGGTCGTCAACCCGGTCCAGCCTGATGGCCGCTTTGAGGAGCAGATCCCGCTGGTCGGCGGCCTGTTCTTCAAGGCGGCTGATCCCCGGCTGATCGAGAGCCTGTCCGACCGGGGGCTGCTGTTCGGCTCCCGGCTGCACGAGCACAGCTACCCGCACTGCTGGCGCTGCGGCACCCCGCTGCTGTACTACGCGCTGCCGTCGTGGTTCATCCGCACGACCGCGATCAGGGACCAGCTGCTCGCGGTGAACGAGGCCACGAACTGGCAGCCGCCCACGATCAAGCACGGCCGGTACGGGGACTGGCTGCGCAACAACGTCGACTGGGCACTGTCCAGGACCAGGTACTGGGGTACGCCGCTGCCGATCTGGCGGTGCGCGGCGGACCACCTCACCTGCGTGGGCTCGCTGGCTGAGCTGTCAGAACTGGCCGGCGCTGACGTGACCGGGATCGACCCGCACCGGCCGTTCGTCGACGACATCGAGATCAGCTGCCCCGAATGCGAGTCGCCGGCGCAGCGCGTTCCCGAAGTAATTGACGTCTGGTATGACTCCGGGGCGATGTCGTTCGCCCAGTTCGGGGCGCCGTTCCGGAACGAGGCAGAGTTCGAGCGCTCCTTCCCGGCGCAGTTCATTTGTGAGGCGATCGACCAGACGCGCGGCTGGTTCTACTCGCTGATGACCGTCGGGGCCCTTGTGTTCGGCCGGCAGGCGTACGAGAACGTCGTCTGCCTCGGCCTGCTCGTGGATGAGCGCGGCCGCAAGATGAGCAAGCACCTGGGCAACGTGCTCGAGCCGATGCAGCTCATGGAAACGCACAGTGCCGACGCGGTGCGCTGGTTCTTCGCGGTGTCCGGGTCTCCGTGGTCGACCAGGAAGATCGGTGCCGGCGTCCTGGCGGAGATCGTCAGGAAAGTCCTGCTCACCTACTGGAACACGGCCTCCTTCCTCGTCCTGTACGCCAGCACAGCGGCCGAGCAGGCGGGCACCGGCGGGCAGGCTGAAGCGCCCGTGCCAGCGCCAGCCGGCCGGCCGGTACTGGACCGCTGGCTGCTCAGCGAGCTGAACCTGGTCGTGCGCGAGGTGACCGCAGCGCTGGAGGCGTTCGACTCGGCGGCGGCGGGCCGCCGCCTGGCCAAGTTCATCGACGACCTGTCCAACTGGTACGTGCGCCGGTCCCGTCGCAGGTTCTGGGACGGGCCGGTGACGGCGGACGGGGCGGCTGCGTTCGCCACCCTGTCCGAGGCCCTCGGCACCCTGACCCGGCTGATGGCGCCCATCACGCCGTTCATTACTGATTACGTGTGGGACGTCCTGCGGGAGGAAGGCGCGCCGGAATCCGTTCATCTCGCGTCCTGGCCGGTGCCGGACGAGACGGTCATCGACACCATGCTGGCCGCCCAGATGGACCTGGCCCGGCGGCTGGTCGAGCTGGGCCGCTCGGCGCGGGCCAGCGCGGTGGTGAAAGTGCGCCAGCCGCTGTCGAGGGCGCTGATCGCGGCGCCCGGATTCGCTGACCTGAGCGCCGAGCTCAGGGCCCAGGTGGCCGACGAGCTGAACGTCCGGTCGCTGGAGCAGCTCGACAGCTCAGACCGCGAGCTTGTCAGCCACTCGGTTAAGGCTAATTACCGGGCTCTCGGCAGCCGCTTCGCCAGCGCGACGCCGTCAGTTGCCGCGGCCATCATGGCCGCCGATCCGGCATGGCTGGCGGCCGAGCTGCGCGAGGCCGGGGCGGCGGAGCTGGACGTCAACGGGGTGAGCCTGACCGTCGGACCGGACGACGTCATCGTGACGCAGACGCCGGTCGCCGGCTGGGCCGTTGCCAGCGATGCGGGCGAGACCGTTGCGCTCCAGGTCACGATCACCCCCGAGTTGCGCCGGGAAGGCCTGGCGAGGGAGTTCATCCGCCTGGTTCAGGACGCCCGCAAGAGCGACGGCCTCGACGTGACCGACCGGGTTTCGGTCCGGTGGAGCACCGCTGACCAGAACCTGGCCGAGGCCCTGAGCGAGCATCAGGCCCTGATCAGCGCGGAGGTGCTGGCAGTCGACTTCGGCCCGCATCAGTCCGGGCCGGGCCCGGAGACCGGTCCGGGTCCAGAGGCCGGGGACGAGGCGCCGGAACCGTCCGGGCTCCGCCGGCATGACAGCACCGAGCTTGGCCTGGTGTTCTGGCTTCGCCCGCTCTAATGGAGGCGCATGCCGGTCAGGGGCCTGCCGGTCAGGCGTCGGCCGGAGACTTCTCGGGGCGGCATGCCCGGCACGGCACGCATCCTGAGGCCTCGGCCGCCTGCCTCGTCATCGTCTGCAGATCCTCGGCGCTAAGGAACCTGATCAGGATGCAGTCGGTCATGTGATACCTGGCAATGCCGGGAACGACGGACACCGTGGCAGCCGTCTCATCAGTGGCCGCCGGGCCATCCGCGACGACCGTCCGGGCGGCCGCAGGTGCCGGCGCGGCCGCAGGTGCCGGCGCGGCCGCAGGTGCCGGCGCGGCCGCAGGTGCTGGCGCGGGCGCTGGTTCGGGCGCGGGCGCGGGCGCGGCCTCCCGATCGGCCGGCCTGGCGGTGGGCGCCTTGCTCGACACGGCCTCGTCAGCCGGAGCGCTCGCTGCCTTCGGCAGGTCAGCCGCGACGGTTGCGCCGGTACTGGTCGCGCCGGTACTGGTCGCGCCGGTACTGGTCGCGCCGGTACTGGTCGCGCCGGTACTGGTCGCGCCGGTACTGGTGACGGCAGTGCTGGCGGGGGCGGCTGAGGGCACGGCCGCGGTCTTCGCTGCGGCCGCCTTCGCCGCGGCGGCGGCTTCGGCTTCCTTCTGCAGGCGGGTACGCCCGGAACCGGGCGACGGAGCCGGCGCGGGCCCGGTCAGCGGATCGGCCGGTGAAGGGCGGCCCGGCGGCGGCAGAGTCCCCTGATCCTCGCCAGGCGAGGTCGCCGGGCGAGCCGGAGTGAAGAGGTCAGAGCCCCTGGTCGTGCTCCGTCCGGCCGGCGCAGGCCGGGACGGGAGAGCGGCGTATCCGCTGGCCGGTGCCAGTATCTCGGCGGCAGAGTCACGCCGCCGGGCCAGCCTGGTGGGGTCATCGGCCGCCAGGTACGACGCCGCCTCGACCGGGCTTTCATCGCTGCGTGCGGGGGGCGGTCCCGCGTTCGGCAGCAGTGGCCGCGCCGCCCCCGCGGTCGCGTCCGCAGCTGTCGCGTCCGCTGCAGTTGCGTCCGCTGCAATCGCGCCTGCTGAACTCTGCTCGCGCGCGGCGGTCGGCTGGGCTCCGGCCGACTCGGCGGCCGCCGGACCTGGCGCTGCCGGCTCTGCAGCCGCGGGGCTTGTCACCGCCGGAGCTGCAGCCGCAGGCTCCGAGGCCGGGCGATCGCCAGGAAGCCGCAGCGTCCAGGCGGGCCTGGAGCGTTCCGGTTGCGGGCCTTCGGTGCTGCCAGGCTTACCGGCTGGCGCGTCCGGTCCAGCTGGCGGGGCCTGTCCGGGCGGCGCTGCCTGCCCCGCCCGGGCGCTCTGTCCGGCGGGTGCCACCCGCTCCGCCGATGTGCTCTGCCCGGCCGGCTTGCCCTGTCCGGCAGATGTGCTCTGTCCGGCTGGAGTGCTCTGTCCGGCCGGAACGTGCTGAACCGCCGTCTGCGCCGTCGCAGCTGACCGGCTCTCAGGGCGAGGCCAGCTCGACCGGGAACTACCGCGATCATCGCCCCCGGGCCTGGCGCCCGGGCCGGACGCTGTCCGCTTGCGCTCGGCCCGCTCCTGAGCAGCCCGATCTGCTTCGGCCCGCTCCGCTGCCGCCCGCTCCGCAGCCGCCTGCTCTGCCGCAGCGCGCTCAGCGGCAACACGATCTGCCGCCGCCCGCTCCGCGGTTGCCCGTTCGGCGGCCATGCGGTCTGCCGTGAGCTGCTCAGCTACCGTACGGTCGCTGGCGGGCCGGTCCGGGGGGGCGGAGTTACCCGCCAGCCCGGCCGGCCCGGTGACCTCAGCGACTCGGGAGGCTGGCCCGGCCCCGGCAGCCTGCGCCGCCGAGGTCGTCGGGCCGAACACCTGGTCCCGCCAGATCGCCACTCCGACGATCAGCATCAGCAGCGCGAGCGCCGCCAGCCCGATCGAGACGTAGACCAGAGCCAGATCGCCGGATACTGCACCCGCGACGAGGAGACCGATCGCGACTGTCACGACGGACACGATCGCGCCGAACCGGATCACCTGAGGGCTCCGTTGCTCGTCAAGCGCAGTCAGCCGATCGGGCTACCGACGGTCGTGCTGGCCTGCGTCGGACGGGTGGAAACCGCCGCCGTTGTGCGCCACGGGCTCAGGAATGCCCTGGTAGCCGCTGTTCTGGCTGCCGTTGCGCATGTCCAGGCGGCCCATGCCCACGCCAACCGGAGACTGCTGCTGCCCGCTGCCCACGGCAGGGAACACGCCGCTGTCGGCAGCACCCGCCTCCAGGTCGCGGAGCTGGCCCTCCAGGTACGCCTTCAGCCTGCTGCGGTACTCACGCTCGAACGCACGCAGGTCGTCGACCCGGCGCTCCAGCTCCTCGCGGGACTGAACGAGCGAGCCCATCGCCTGGCGGTGCCGCTCCTGCGCGTCCCGCTCCAGGCTCTCGGCCCGGGCGCGAGCGTCGCTGGTGACCTGCTCGGCCTGGCGGCGCGCCTTGGTGAGGATGTCGTCGGCCTCCCGCCGGGCACGTCCCAGCGTCTCGTCGGCCTCCCGGCGGGCGTCGGCGATCGCCTGGTCGGCGGTCTGCTGCGCCAGCGCGAGCACCCTCGCTGCCGTGTCCATGTTGTCCTCGACCGGCCGGCGCGGGGCGAGCGCAACCGGCTCTGGCCGCGGCTCGGGCTCGTGTCGTACTGGCTCAGGCTGCATGATCTCTGGGACCTCAGCCTGCGGGGTCAGTGAGACTGGCGGCTTGCCGCGCAGCACTTCGGCCAGCTTGGCCCTGAGCTCCTCATTGTCCTGAATGAGCTCGTCAAGTGCGGCTTCTACTTCGTCGAGGAAGGCATCGACTTCTTCTTCGTCGTAGCCCGGCCTGAGCCTGGTCGTGCTGAACTGCTTGTTCCGCACATCCGCGGGCGTCAGTGGCATCTCTTCTCCCTGGAGCTTTGTCCCATATGGACGCTACCTGATGACCCTACCGTCAATGTGCGACTTGCCAGAGCACGTAGACCACCAGGAACAGCACTATGAAGCTGAGGTCAAGGGCCACACTACCGAGGCGGACGGTGGGAATGTAGCGCCTTAGAAATCTCAGTGGCGGATCAGTGGCGGAGTAAACACCCTCAGCTACCACAAGCAGGACGCCAGAGGGGCTCCACGACTTGGCATAGAACTGGATCCAGCTGAAGATCAGCCGGGCGATGAGCAGAACTAGGTAGACCGAGAGCACATAGAAGCAAACATCCCTGAATATGTTCACGCGTGCACTGCCCATCCGGTCTGTCGCAGGTACAGTTCTGCCCTGACCCGCAACCCGGCTGGCTGCTGGTCAGCTCTGGTTGAAGAAGCCCCGCTCCGCGATCCGGGCCTTGTCCTCGGCCGCTACTTCCACGTTGGCCGGGGAGAGCAGGAACACCTTGTTCGTCACCCGCTCGATGCTCCCGCGCAATCCGAAGATCAGACCCGCGGAGAAGTCGACCAGCCGCTTGGCGTCGCTGTCGACCATCTCGGTCAGGTTCATGATCACCGGAGTGCCCTCACGGAAGTGCTCTCCGATCGTACGAGCCTCATTGTATGTGCGCGGATGCAGGGTCGTGATCCTCGCCAGATCAGTCGTCTGCACCTGGGCGGCAGCGGGCCGCCGGTCGCCCGCCCGGCCGAGGGCCGGACTCTCGGGCAGCGAGGACTCAGGCCGGTCCTCGTCCTGTACAAGCTCGGCACCGTACTCGTCGTACTCGTCGCCGTACTCGTCGGAGTACTGATCGTCGTAGCGGTTGTCGTCCTCTACCAGGCCGAGATAGACCGCCATCTTGCGCATCGCGCTGGCCATCTTCTGTCCTCCGTCATGCAGCCCAGGCGGCCCGGCTCAGTGCAGGCGTCATCGGCCGGGTGCCACGCGTCGGACATTACCTGACTAAGGCTTGCCGGCCGCCGAGCAACGCCGTACCGATTCGCACATGTGTCGCGCCTTCCGCAATGGCCTCTCGCAGGTCACCGCTCATCCCGGCCGAAATGACCCGCGCTCCGGGGTACCTGGCGCGCACGGTTCCGGCAACCTCCCGGAGCCGCGCGTAACTCGGCCTGGCCGGCCGGCCGAGCGGAGCGACGCCCATTACCCCGGCCAGTTCCAGGCCATCGGCGGCCGCGATCTGGCCGCACAGGCCGAGCACCTGGCCCGGGTCAGCGCCGCCGCGCCCGGCGCGCCCCTGCGACTCGGGCGCGGCCGGCTCCTCGTCCAGGCTGACCTGAACCAGGCAGCGGATCACCCGGTCATTCTCACCGGCACGCCGGCTCAGGGCCGTGACCAGCCGGTTCCGGTCCACGGAGTGGACCATGTCGGCATACCTGGCCACGCTCGCCACCTTGTTGACCTGCAGCTGGCCGATGAAATGCCAGGACAGCGAGACCCCGGCCGCGGCGCACTCGGCGACTTTCGGCGCCGCTTCCTGGTCCTTGTTCTCCCCTACGTCGGTCACGCCGAGACGGGCCAGCCGAATAATGTCGGGAACGGGGAAGGTCTTCGTCACGGCAATCAGCGCGACCTCGGCCGGATTACGTCCGGCGGCCGCGCAGGCCTGCTCGATCTGGGCGCGGACGGCCGTCAGGTTCGCGGACAGCTCCGCCAGCCGCCCGGGATCCTCATCGGCCGCGGATGCCACCGTCACGGCACTAGCCAGATCAGCCCGGCGAGCCGGCCGGTAGTGCCATCACGCCGGTAGGAGAACAACTCGGCCGACTCCCGCGTGCACCGCACCACCGACCGGAACCAGCCGACGCCCGACGCTGCCAGCTGCGCCCGCACGCCGACGGCGATGTCCAGGCCGGTGGTCCCGGCGAACGTCTGGCAGCGGGCCTCGGGCACCGCCGCGCCGACCCGCGCCTGCAGCTCAGCGGGCACCTCGTAACAGCCGCCGCAGATAGCGGGGCCGGTTAGCGCGCGCATCCTGGCCGGGCTGGCGCCGGCCGCGGTCATCGCCTCGACCAGGGCCGGGACGACCCCGGCAACCAGGCCCTCACGGCCGGAATGAGCTGCTCCGATGATCCGGGCCACCGGGTCGGCGATCAGGACCGGGACGCAGTCCGCGACCAGCACGCACAGCGCCCGGCCCGGCACGTCGGTGAACATCGCGTCGACCGGCTCGGCGGGCTGCGCGGTCCCGGCGCCGAGATAGCAGACGTCAGCGCTGTGGACCTGACGCATCCAGGCCAGGTCAGCCACCGCCAGGCCGCAGGCAGCCGCGAGCGCCATCCGGTTGGCCGCGACGGCAGCAAGGTCGTCTCCGACCGCGAGGCCCAGGTTCAGCGCTGCATACGGGCCCTGGCTGACGCCGCCCGCCCGGCTGGTGAACGCGGCCGATACCCCGGCGCCGAGCGAGTGCCGGTCCAGGGCCGGCTGAACCGAGGCCGGCCGCGTCACTTCAGGAAGTCGGGTACGTCGAGTTCGTCGTCTTCCTCGAAGACCACCGACTTGCGGCGGGTGCTGGCGGTCTCCGCGCGGCCGTTGCCCGCCGCGCGAGATCCGGCCGCCGCATGCTCCTGGGAGCCGCCGTCGTGGTGGGCACCGCCATCGTGTTGGTGGCACCGTCCTTGGTGGCACCGTCCTTGATGGCACCGTCCTTGGCGGCGGCGTCTTTGGAACCACTCGCGTCCTCGGGGCTCGCGGACCGCGGCGACGGAACGCCCTCGATCCTGGCGGCCTCCCTGGCCGCGCTGTCCCCCGCGCTGCCGCCGGCCGGACCGCCGGTGCCAGCTCCGCTCGCGGCAGGCTGAGCACCAGGCGAGGCTGGCACCGACGAGGCTGGCACCGACGTGGCGGACGCCGCGGGCTTGGCGTCGCCGAGCTGGAATGGCCTCCACTCGGATGCCGGGGCTGCCGAGGACGGCGACGCCGCGGCCGCCGCCGCGGCCGCCAGCTCAGCTGACGGAAGCGCGGCACTGTAGGCCGTCGTCCGCGGGCGGGCACGGCCGACCTGGGGCTCGTCGAACCCGGCCGCGATGACAGTGACGCGCACCTCGTCGCCGAGCGCGTCGTCGATGACCGCGCCGAAGATGATGTTCGCGTCTGGTGCGGCCGAGTTCGCCACCAGCTGCGCGGCCTCGTTGATCTCGAACAGGCCCAGGTCGGAGCCACCCTGGATAGACAGCAGCACACCGTGGGCACCGTCGATGCTGGCCTCGAGCAGCGGGCTGGAGATTGCCATTTCGGCCGCTGCGACGGAGCGGTCGTCGCCGCGCGCGGTGCCGATGCCCATGAGCGCTGAGCCCGCGCCGGACATGACCGATTTCACATCCGCGAAGTCAAGGTTGATCAGGCCGGGGGTCGTGATCAGGTCGGTGATGCCCTGGACACCGGACAGCAGCACCTGATCGGCCGACTTGAACGCGTCCAGCACGCTGACGTGCCGGTCGGAGATGGACAGCAGCCGGTCGTTCGGGATGACGATCAGCGTGTCGACCTCGCTGCGCAGCCGGTCGATGCCTGTGTCGGCCTGGCCCGCGCGGCGCTTGCCCTCGAAGCCGAACGGCCGGGTGACGACGCCGATGGTCAGCGCGCCCAGTGCCCTGGCCACCTCGGCCACGACCGGCGCGCCGCCGGTCCCGGTCCCGCCGCCCTCGCCAGCCGTGACGAAGACCATGTCGGCGCCCTTGAGGACTTCCTCGATCTCCTCACGGTGATCCTGGGCTGCCTTAGCGCCGATGTCAGGGTTGGCACCCGCGCCCAGACCTCTGGTGAGCTCGCGGCCGACGTCGAGCTTGACGTCCGCATCGCTCATCAGCAGCGCCTGGGCGTCGGTGTTGATCGCAATGAACTCGACGCCCCTGAGTCCTTCTTCGATCATCCGGTTCACGGCGTTGACGCCGCCCCCGCCGATGCCGACAACCTTGATGACCGCCAGATAGTTCTGCGGTGCTGCCACGAGGAGCAAACCCTTCCGCTCGGCTGTGCCTCCTCCGGGTATTACTCCCGGAGTCCCCCCGAGCTCTCTCTGCGGACCTCGACCGTGAGCACGGGCGACTGTCCCGGCCCGGGAACAGGGTCACCCCGCTTCCGGCCGTCCCGCCCGCGCCACCCCCGGAGCCCGCCGATCCGAGGACCGGCAGACACGGCGAGATCCCGCGGATTCTGGCTCGCCAAACTCTCACCCTCAAGTTGAGATTTAGAGTTATGTCAAGCTGCTGACTGATAGGGACAGTAGGGTTGCCCGCATCCCCAGGTCAACCACTACACGCCATCCGGCCCGGCGTGTCGCGGCCGCGTTTCCGGCAGACCGGGGCGGGGCGGCGGACTCAGCCCTGCGTGACGGCAGTCGCCGGATCACTGACGTCGTAATAGCGAGCATTCGTCTTGAGCAGGAGCGTCAGCTCGGCCGCCTTGCGGGCCGCCTGGCCCGGCGACCCCCACAGCACCGTGATGCCGTGGCGAAGGTGCAGGCTGACGGCGCCGGCCGGGGCAGCCGAGACCGACACCATCCGCCTGCGCAGCGTGCCCGGCAGCCGCTGCAGGACCTCGGCCGCCGCCCGGACCGCCGGGCTGCCGTGCAGCACCGCCGGCGGCGACGACAGCAGCGCGATCCCGGCAGGGCGCCGGGATACGGTGCGCACCACGACGCCGTACGGGTCCACCAGCTCGTAGCTCCCGCCGATCAGCGCGACGGCCAGCACCGGCGTGCGCTCCCGCACGCTGATGACGACGCCATCCGGCCAGGACCGACTGACTGTGGCCGACAGCACCGGCGCGAGCCGCTCGACCCGGCTGGCCGCGGCCGCCGTATCGATCGTGGCGAGCGGCGCGCCCATCCTGATCTGCGCCGCCTGGCGCACTTCAGCTGCTGTCACCAGCCGGGCCCCGGTCACCTCGACGTGCCGCACTACCAGCAGGCTCGAGCCGAGCAGCGCCCAGCCGGCTCCGGCGAGGACAGCCACAACCAGGACGCCGAAGAACGCGGTCTTCCACGGATCGGGATGCCGCCGTACGCTGCCTGCTCCGCTCGCACCATTCCCGCCGCCGGCAAGGTCCCGGTCGCGGACGCCGGCGGCCGCGGACGGGAGTGTGCGGCTGGCTCCGGCTGGCGCGTTCCCGTCGTTATAGCCGGTGCCCGGCGGCTGCCGCACTCTCACAGCCCGGCCGCCCGGTCTTTCAGGGCGGCGATGATCTGCGGCCCCAGCTGCGTGACGTCCCCGGCGCCCATGGTGAGCACCAGGTCGCCTGGCTTGGCCAGCCCGGCCACCGCCGCCGGGATGGCGGCGCGATCCGGCAGGAACACCGCAGCGCCGCCCGGCACCGCGTCGGCGATCAGCCGACCGGTGACACCCGGCTCCGGATCCTCCCTGGCGGCGTAGACGTCCAGCACGAGGACCTCGTCAGCCTGGCCAAGCGCGGCGCCGAACTCGGTGGCAAACAGCCGCGTGCGGCTGAACAGGTGCGGCTGGAAGATCGCGATCACCCGGCCGCCCGTGGCGATGTCACGGGCGGCAGCCAGGTCGGCCGCGAGCTCAGTCGGATGATGGGCGTAGCTGTCGATCACCTGAACGCCGTCCGCCTCGCCCTTCAGCTCCATCCGGCGGCGGGCACCGCGGTAGGCGGCCAGGCCCGCGACGACGTCCGCGACCGCAACTCCGACCTGAACGGTCAGGCCGAAGGCTGCCGCGGCGTTCAGCGCGTTGTGCCGGCCGGGAACGGCAATCTCCAGCTGAACGGGCCCCGCTCCGGCCAGCACCGTCCCCGGGCCGCCCGTGACCGTCAGCTGCGTGCTCATGCCGCGCGCGGTGATGTCGCTGACCCGGTAGGACGCACCGGCCGCGGTGCCGTAGGTCAGCGCGGTCACCCCCGGCCGGACGGTGCCCGTCAGCGCCCTGGCGCCCGGATCGTCAGCACAGGCCAGCAGCAGGCCGCCGTCACTGATCTTCCCGGCGAACGCCGCGAACGCCGCCTCGATAGCCGCCAGCGTCCCGTAGTTGTCCAGATGATCGGCCTCAACCGACGTCACGACGGCTGCGTCCGGCGCGAACATCAGGAACGAGCCGTCGCTCTCGTCTGCCTCCACGACGAAGGCCGAGCCGCCGCCCTGGGCCGCGCCGGCCCCGGTCGCGGCCAGGATGCCGCCGATGACGTAGGACGGATCGGCGCCACTGTGCAGCAGCACGGTGGTGATCATCGAGGTCGTGGTGGTCTTGCCGTGCGTTCCGGCGACCGCGATCGCCTGATGGCCGAGCATGACGCTGGCCAGTGCAGCCGCCCGGTGCAGTACCCGGATCCCGCGGCGCTGGGCCTCGTGCAGTTCCGGATTGTCCGCCCTGATCGCGCTGGAGACCACCAGCGTGTCGGCAGAGCCGAGATTCTCCGCGGCGTGCCCGACCGTTACCCGGGCGCCCGCCGCCGCCAGCTCTGCGAGCAGCGGCGAGTCGGCGGAGTCACTGCCCGACACCGTGACGCCGCGCGCCAGCATGATCCTCGCGATGCCCGACATGCCCGCCCCGCCGATGGCAGCGAAATGCACGCGGCCAAGCTCGGCAACGGGCACCGGGTCAACCGGGGCGACCAGGCCCATTCCTGCCTCCTTCTGCCGCCCGGCCCTTCGGCAGCCGGCGCCGGCCCGGACGGCGGCGGCCGACCTGCAGCACCAGCGCGGCCAGGTCCTCGTCCGCCGTCCGGTTGCCGGTGGCGGCCGCGGCCTGGGCCATCGCGGCCACCAGTTCGCCGTCAGCCAGGATCGGCTGCAGCGTGGAGACGATCCACTCCGGTGACAGGTCGCCATCGGCAATGATCAGGCCGCCGCCGGCCTGCTCGATCGGCTCGGCGTTCAGCCGCTGCTCGCCGTTGCCGTGCGGCAGCGGCACGTAGGCAGCCGGCAGTCCTACCGCGGTGAGCTCGGCGCAGGTCATCGCGCCGGCCCGGCAGAGTGCGAAATCGGCCGCCGCGTACCCGAGATCCATCCGGTCCAGGTACGGCAGCACCACGTACGGCGCCGGGCCTGGCGGCACCTCGACGTCCCCGGCTTTCGGGCCGACGACGTGCAGAACCTGGATCCCGGCGGCGCGCAGCGAGGCGGCCGCGCCGAACACGGCCCGGTTGAGTGACGCGGCGCCCTGCGAGCCGCCGGTCACGAGCAGGACCGGCAGATCGGGCTGCAGCCCGAAGTGCGCGCGGGCCTTGTCGGCCAGCGCGAGCCGGTCGAGTCCGGAGATCTGCTCCCGGATCGGGATCCCGATGTAGCGGGCGTGCGGGAGGTTCGTGCCGGGCTGGCCGGTGCAGACGTGCGTGGTCAGGCGCGCGCCGATGCGGTTGGCCAGGCCTGGCTTGGCGTTCGCCTCGTGGACCACGATGGGCACCTTGCGCCGGCGCGCGGCGAGGTAGCCCGGCGTCGCGACATACCCTCCGAAGCCGACCAGCACGTCCGCGTGCACCTGATCCAGGACACCGGCGGTGGTCCGGACCGCGCCCAGCATCCGGCCCGGCACCGACAGGAGCGCCGGCGTCAGTGAGCGGGGCAGCGGCACCGGCGGGATCAGCGCCAGGTCGTAGCCGCGCAGCGGCACCAGCCGCGTCTCCAGCCCTCGCTCGGTCCCCAGGCAGGTGATCGCGGTGTCCGGATCGGCGCGGCGAAGTGCATCCGCGAGCGCCAGCGCCGGCTCGATATGCCCGCCGGTGCCGCCACCCGCGATGACGACGCTTACCATCGGTCCCTCACCTTCCTCGACCGGGCCACCTTACTTCGGCCGGGCCCGCCCTGGCGCGGCTCTGCCTCCTGCGGCTCTGCCGGCTGCGGGGACGCGGTGCTCAAACCCGAGCCAGCCGAGCAGCCGCCGCGGCGCGGCCGGGCCGGTCGCGGCGAGTGCCTGGGCGGCGCCAGGTTCTGCCCGCGCGAACGACATCAGCATGCCGAGCGCGGCCATGGTCACGATCAGCGAGGACACGCCAGCCGAGATCAGCGGCAGCGGGACGCCGGTGATCGGCAGCAGGCCGAGCACGGCGCCCATGTTCACCAGGGCCTGGGTGGTCAGCCAGACCGTAATCGCGCCAGCGGCAAGCCGGGAGAAGGTGTCCGGCACCCGGCGCGCGATCCGCAGCCCGGCGAAAGCCAGGCTGCCATAGAGGACGACCACGCAGGTGGTGCCGATCAGGCCGAGTTCCTCGCCGAGGATGGCGAAGATGAAGTCGGTCGGGCTGTTCGGGACCCAGCCCCACTTCGCCTTGCTGGCGCCGAGCCCGACCCCGAACCAGCCGCCGGAGCCGAGCGCGTTCTTGCCCTGCGTCAGCTGATAGCAGCTCACGCAGCTGCCGCTGGAATGCGAGGACAGGAAACCGGTGAGCCGGGCGAGCTCGTACGGGTGCACGGCGACCAGCATCAGGAGCGCGAACCACATCAGGCCGACCATGCCGATCAGCAGCCGGCCGGGCGCGCCGATGATCCACAGCAGCGCCATGAAGATGACCAGCAGCAGGAACGTCGTGCCAAGGTCCTTGCCGATCATCACGAGCATGCACATCACCGCCGCGCCCGGCAACAGCGGGACGAGCAGGTACCGCCAGTCGGTCAGCTGCCCCAGCCGCTCCTTGCGCGCCAGCAGATCGGCGCCCCACAGCACTAGCCCCAGCTTGGCGAACTCCGACGGCTGCACCTCGGTACCGGCCACGATCAGCCACCGCTTGGCGCCCTCCACCTCCGGGCCGAACAGCAGTACCAGCACCAGGCCGGCGATGCTCGCCAGCAGCAGCGGGTACGCGCAGACGCGGAAGAGCCTGGCCGGCGCCCTCGAGCCGAGCCACATCAGCGCCAGCCCGGCTGCCGCGCCGAGTAGCTGTTTCTCGAACATCGAGTACGCGGGAAGGCCCTGATCCAGGTCATAGGCGGTCGAGGTGGACAGCACGATCATGAGGCCGACCGCGAGCAGCAGCAGCGTGCAGCCGAGGACGAGGTAATAGGAGGCCAGCGGCCGGTCCAGGAGCGCCTTAAGGCGCATGACGCCGTCGCGCAGGCCTATGATCCGCACCCGGGCGTCATCCAGCGGCGAGCCGGGACCGGTCAGCCGGATGCCCGCTGTGCCCTCCGCCTCACCGCCGGCCTGCCCGCCGCCCAGCCCGGTGCTGGCGGGAGACCCCGGGCTCACCGCGAATCCGCCAGCTTGCGCACCGCTGCCGCGAACGCCTCGCCGCGTGCCGGGTAGTCGCGGAACATGTCCCACGACTGCGCGGCCGGCGCCAGCAGCACCGTGTCACCGTGCTGCGCGGCCGCTGCCGCGTATGCTACCGCCTGATCCATTACTCCAGTGTCGGTGCTGCTCAGCTCCGTAACGGGGACATCGGGCGCGTGTCGCGCCAGCGCGCCGGCGAATCTGGCCCGGTCAGTGCCGATGAGCACGGCCGCGCGCAGCCGCGGGGCGGCTGCCGTGACGATGGCGCTGAGGTCGTCATCGGTACCGCGGAAAAGCCCCCCCGCCACCCAGACAACCGATGGGAACGCCGCCAGCGAGGCACCCGCGGCCGCCGGATTGCTTGCCTTGGAATCGTCGACATAGCTGACCCCGCCGATCCTGCCCACCAGCTCGATGCGGTGCGGCTCGGGGACGAAGTCGCCGAGTCCGGCGGCGATCGAGGCGGGCTCGTCGCCGTAAGCGCGGGCCAGTGCGGCGGCCGCCAGTGCGTCCGCCAGATTGTGCGGCGCGGCCGGACGGACGGCACCCGCGGGCGCGAGCCGGACGCCGGTCCCCGGAGCGGCGCCGCTGCCGAAAGCGCTGCCGAAAGCGCTGCCGAAGGCCCGGTCGACGAGCCAGCCATCGGCCACGCCGAGCTCGCCCGGTTCGGGCGGCCCGAGCCGGAAGCTGACGGTCCGGCTGGTGCCGGCAGCCGCGCGCGCCATCGAGACCGTGCGCGCATCGTCGGCGTTGCAGATCGCGATCGTGCCGGGCGCGAAGATCCTCGCCTTGGCGGCGGCGTAGGACTCGAGCGTGTCGTGCCAGTCCAGGTGATGGGCGGCCAGGTTGAGTACCACGGCTGCCAGCGGCGCGATGGTGGCGCTCCAGTAAAGCTGGAAGCTGGACAGCTCGACCGCGACCACCGGATAAGGCTGCGGGTCGGTCACGACGTCGAGGATGGGCGTGCCGACGTTCCCGGCGGCGATGCTCCGGTGACCGGCGGCCGCCAGCATCGCGGAAAGCATCCTGACGGTGGTTGTCTTGCCGTTGGTGCCGGTGATGGCGAGCCACTCCTGCCGCCTGCCCCCGGGCAGCGACGGCCGCAGCCGCCAGGCTAGCTCCACGTCACCGATGACCTCGATGCCCGCTGCCGCGGCGCAGGCCAGCAGCGGCGTGTCCGGCCGCAGCCCGGGCGAGGTCACCACCAGCCCGGTGCCCGGCGGCACCACCGCGCCAGGACCCAGCTGGTCGGGCCCGAGGCGGACGGATACACCGTCGCTGGCCAGCCTGCTTGCCAGATCCCTCCGCTCGGCGTCGTCCCTGGAGTCCACTGCGGTCACGCTGGCGCCCTTGCTGAGCAGCAGCGAGATCACTGACTGGCCGGTGATGCCCAGGCCAGCCACCACAACGTGCTGGCCGTCCAGCCGGGCGGCGGCGTCAGCCGCAGTGCCGGCACCATCAGGCACGCCAGCATCGGTCATGCTTAGATCCGCACCCACTCCGCGTAGAAGATTCCGAGTCCGAGAGCGACGCACAGGGCGGAGATCAGCCAGAACCTGATGACGATGGTGGTGTCCGCCCAGCCGACCATCTCGAAATGATTATGCAGCGGGCTTATCTTGAAGACACGTATCCCCCGCCCCGTTCGGTGCCTCGTCACCTTGAAGACGCTGACCTGGATGATCACCGATAGCGTGATAATCGCGAACAGACCGCCGAGGATGCCGAGCAGCAGCTGGGTCTTGGTGCAGACGGCCAGGGCCGCCAGCGCGCCGCCGAGGGCGAGCGACCCGGTGTCACCCATGATGATCTGGGCCGGGTGCGCGTTCCACCACAGGAAGCCCAGGCAGGCGCCGAGCACGGCGGCCGCCACAACGGCCAGGTCCAGTCCGTCCCTGACCTGGTAGCACTGCAGACTCGGCGACGGGACGCACGAGTTGCGCTCCTGCCAGATCCCGATCAGCACGTAGGCTACGAGCACGACGGCCGTCGATCCGGTCGCCAGCCCGTCAAGCCCGTCCGTCAAGTTCACCGCGTTGGACGCCCCGGCCATCAGGATGACGATCCAGATGACGAACGGCAGCACGCCGAGCGCCGGGCCGAAGTCGCGCAGGAACGACAGGTGCGCGTCAGCCGGGGTGAGGTCATACCGGTTCGGGTAGTGCAGGACCTCGAAGGCGAACACGGCGCCAACGATGATCTGCCCGGCCAGCTTGGCGCCGCTGCGGAGCCCGACGCTGGTCTGCTGGAAGATCTTGAGGAAATCGTCGACGAAGCCGACCAGGCCGAGACCGGTCATCGCCATCAGCACCAGCACGCCCGAGGCCGTCAGCGGGTCGTCGGTGGTGACGTGCCCGATGATGTAACCGACGATCGCGGCCAGCACCATGACCGCGCCGCCCATGGTCGGCGTGCCCCGCTTGATCTCGGCCGACTTGAGGCCCTCCACCCGGATCGGCTGACCGTAGCCGTACTTGCGCAGCAGGCGGATGAGCACCGGCGTGCCGAACAGGGCGACCAGCAGCGAAACCGCACCAGCGATAATGATGGTCTTCACTGGTGCCGCCGCCCTGGCTTTCGCGACCCGCCGGTCACGTTAGGTAGTAAGCCATTCGGCGTAGAAGATGCCCAGGCCGAGCGCGATGCACAAGCCGCAGATCAGCCAGAACCTGATCACGATCGTCGTCTCGGCCCACCCGATCAGCTCGAAGTGGTGATGCAGCGGGGTCATCTTGAACACCCGTTTTCGTGTCATCTTGAAGGAGCTGACCTGGATGATCACCGACAGCGTGATGATCACGAAGAGTCCGGCCAGGATGGCGAGGAGCAGCTGAGTCTTAGTGCACACAGCGAGGCCGGCCAGGACGCCGCCGAGCGCCAGCGAGCCGGTGTCGCCCATGTAGATCTTCGCCGGCGGCGCGTTCCACCACAGGAAGCCGAAACACGCGCCGAGCACCGCGGCGGCCACCACGGCAAGGTCGAGCGGGTCCCGGATCTGGTAGCACTGGCGGGACAGGAACGTGGTGCAGTCGTTGCGCTCTTCCCAGATCCCGATGAGGACGTAGGCGGCGAGCACCAGCACGGTTGAGCCAGTCGCCAGCCCGTCCAGGCCGTCGGTCAGGTTCACCGCGTTCGACGTGCCCGCGATGAGGATGACCACCCAGATCACGAACGGCAGCACGCCGATCGCCGGCCCGAAGTCCCGCAGGAAGGACAGGTGCGCGTCGGCCGGCGTGAGGTCGTAGCCATTGGGGTGCTGCAGAACCTCCAGGGCAAAGACCGCGCCCACCACGACCTGGCCGGCCAGCTTGGCGCCGCTGCGCAGGCCGAGACTGGTCTGCCGGGAGATCTTGATGAAGTCGTCGATGAAGCCGACGAGGCCGAGGCCAGCCATCAGGAACAGGACAAGCAGCCCGGATGCGCTCATCGGGTCGTGCGTGGCCAGATGGCCCACGACATATCCGACGAGCGCGGCCAGGACCATCACGGTCCCGCCCATCGTGGGCGTTCCCCGCTTGGTCTCGTGCGACTTCGGGCCCTCCACCCGGATCGGCTGGCCGTAACCCTGGCGGCGCAGGACCCTGATGACGAGCGGCGTGCCGAACAGCGCGAGCAGGAGCGAGACCGCTCCGGTCACGAGGATGGTCTTCAACTGCGCGGCCCCTCGTGCTCGTTAGCGTGCACTCCGGGCAGTGGCCGCTCGCCGGTCAGCGCGAGTGCGACCCGCTCCAGTCCGATGGAGTGAGACGCCTTGACCAGCACCACGTCGCCGTCCCGTGCCCGCTCACGCACTGCGCGCACGGCAGCTGCGGCATCCGGTACGGACAGCAGCTCGCCGGGCCGGGACGGCACAGCCTTAGCGCCGGCCAGCATGGGTGCCGCCTCGTCGCCCACCACGATGAGCCCGGCCAGGCCGGCCCCGGCGGCGGCCGCGCCGACCTCCTCGTGCAGGCGGTCCGCATCGTCGCCCAGCTCTGTCATGTGGCCGAGCACGGCGAAGGCGCGGCGGCCGCGCGCCATGGTGGCCAGTGCCGCGATCGCGGCCCGCATCGAGTCGGGGTTGGCGTTGTAGGCGTCGTTGATGATGGTGACGCCGTCCGGAAGGCGGGTGACCTCCATCCGCCACCGGCTCCTGGCGACGGCGGCGCTCAGCCCGGCAGCGATATCCGGCACCGCCATACCGGCCTGCTCGGCCAGGCCGGCCGCGGCCAGGGCGTTGCTGACGTGGTGCTCGCCGTACAGCCGCAGGCTGACTGGCGCTGAACCCGCATGCGTGACCAGGGTGAACATCGCCCGGCCGGCCTCGTCGGTGCGGACCTGCTCAGCCCGGACGTCAGCGCCTGGCGACCGGCCGAACGTCACGACCCGCGCCCGGGTGCGCTCGGCCATCGCCGCCACCCGGAAGTCGTCGGCGTTCAGCAGCGCGACGCCGTCGGCCGGCAGGGCGGCCGGCAGCTCGCCCTTGGCCTCCGCGATCCGCTCCAGACTGCCGAACTCGCCGGCATGCGCGTGTCCGACGCATAGGACCGCCCCGATCCGCGGCGGGGCGATCTGGCAGAGCTCGGTGATGTGGCCGAGACCGCGCGCCGCGAGCTCCGACACCAGGTAGCGCGTCTGCTCGGTGATCTTCAGGACGGTGAGCGGGTGGCCGATCTCGTTGTTGAACGACCCGGCCGGCGCGACGGTCGGGCCCAGAGTCTCGATCAGCTGAGCTGTCAGGTCCTTGGTCGTCGTCTTGCCTGCTGATCCGGTAATGCCGATGATCGTGAGGCCGGGCGCCCGGTCGATGACAGCCCTGGCCAGCTGGCCGAGTGCCGCCTGGACGTCGGGCACGATCAGGGCCGGGCCGCCGACCGGGCGGGCTGCCAGCACGGCCGTCGCCCCGGCCGTCAGCGCCGCTCCGGCGAACGCGTGGCCGTCGGTCCGCGTGCCGGGCAGCGCGGCGAACAGGCTGCCGGGCGCGGCCTCGCGGGAGTCGATGATCACCGGGCCGGTGACCAGCGCGGCCGGGTCCGGCACGTCCGCCAGCCGGGCGCCGGTGGCCGCGGCAATCTCGGCCACCGACAGCGGGATCACGCGTCCTCCGGGAAAGGGCTGGTCAGGTCGTCGGCAGCAGCCGGGGCGCCGTCCGGATTCATCCACCCGGCGTCTCGCAGGCCGCCGGTAATCGTCGCATCCTCGCTCGCCCGGCGCTGCAGGAGGGCCTGCGAAGCGACCTCGCGGTCGTCAAACGGGATCACCGCGCCGCCGACGTACTGGCCGTGTTCGTGGCCCTTGCCCGCGATCAGCACCACGTCACCCTTGCCCGCGCCCGCGACCGCCAGCCCGATCGCGGCCGCCCGGTCGGGCTGCACCACTACCTGAGCCCGGTCCCGCTGCGGGATCTCGACGGCGCCCGTCAGCATCTCGGCCAGGATGGCGAGCGGGTCCTCCGACCGCGGATTGTCGTTCGTCAGGATTGCGACGTCCGCAAGCCGCGCGGCGGCGGCGCCCATCAGCCTGCGCTTGCCCCGGTCGCGGTCGCCGCCGCAGCCGAGCACGATGACAAGGCTGCCCTGGGTGACCTCGCGCATCTCCGCCAGCAGCGCCTCGACCGCGCCGGGCTTATGCGCGTAGTCGACAAGCACGGTGAAATCCTGGCCCCGGTCGACGCGCTCCAGCCGGCCGGGCGGCCCCGGGCAGGCGGCCACCCCGGCGACCGCGTCGGCCAGGCTGACACCGGCCTCGACCAGGGCCACGATGGCGCCCAGCGCGTTGGCCACGTTGAACTCGCCGGGCAGCACAACCGACGCATCGGCCTCGACGCCGCCCGGACCGATCACCCGGAACGCGGAGCCGTCGGCCCCGGACCGGACGTCGACGGCCCGCCAGTCGGCCGAGCGCCGTCCCTCGGCCGAGAACGTTGTCACCGGGATCGGCGCCTCGGCGGCCAGCTCGCGGCCGCGGGAGTCATCGACGTTGACCACGCCTGCCCTGGCGTACTTCGGGGTAAACAGCTCGGCCTTGGCCGCGAAGTACTCGTCCATGCTGGCGTGGAAGTCCAGGTGATCCTGCGACAGATTCGTGAAGATCGCGACGTCATAGTGCGTGCCGGCCACCCGGCCGAGCGCCAGCGCGTGGCTGGAGACCTCCATCGCCGCGGCGGTCACCCGCTGCTCGGCCATGGCGGCCAGCAGGGCCTGGACGTCCGTCGCCTCCGGCGTCGTCAGCGTGCTGGCCTGCACGGCATCCCCGATGCGGGTCTCGACGCCGCCGATCAGGCCGGTCCGGTAGCCGGCCGCGCGCAATCCGGCCTCAAGCAGGTAACTGGTCGTGCTCTTGCCCGCGGTCCCGGTCACCCCGATCAGCAGGACCCGGTCAGAGGGGCTGCCGTAGACCCACGCCGCGATCTCCCCCAGGCGCGCCCGAGGATCGCCCACCACGAAGACCGGCAGGCCGCTCGCGATGGCCGAATCCCGCCCTGACGGGTCGGTGAGAACGGCGACCGCGCCGGCGCGCGCTGCGGACTCGCAGAACCGGGCGCCGTGCACGCTGGCACCTGGCAGCGCCGCGTACAGGTCGCCCGGCCGGACCGACCGGGAGTCATGGGTGACGCCGGTGATGCCGGCCCCGGCGGCCGGCTCCGCCTGCTCTGGCGCGGCCAGGCGCAGGCCGAGCAGCGCCGCTAGCCCGGCTAGCGGGCGGGCGGGAACGTGGTCTGGGCGGAAGGCCGCTGGCACGGGCAGAGGTTACCTCCCATCACGGCGCCGTGAGCCGGATATAGGGCGCCCTGGCATAGTCAGGCGCGATCTTCATGGTCTGCAGGGCGAACTTTGTCACGTCGAAAAAGGCCGGCCCCGCGACCTCGTCGCCGTAGTACTTGCCCCGCGGATCCTGAATGTTCACCGCAACGACAAGCTGGGGATTATTCGCCGGGACGATGCCGATGTAGCTGGAACCATACTGGCAGAGGCACTTGCTCAGGCCCGGGTCGGAGACTTGGGCGGTGCCCGTCTTGGCTGCCACGGTGTAGCCGTCGATGAGGCCCCACGGCTCGCCGGCTGACGCGTCCACCTTGGGCACCTGCTGGAGGATCTTGATCAGGTCCCTGGCCGTGCTGGCCCTGATGACCCGCTTGCCGGACGGCTTCGGCGCGGGCGTGTAGGCACCGCTGGCACTGGTTGTCCCTGCCAGCAGGGTCGGCTGCACCCGGACGCCGCCGTTGGCGATGGTGGCGTAGATGCTGGCCATCTGGACGGCCGTCACGCCTAGCCCCTGCCCGAAGGCGTACTCGAAGTGATTGTCCGGGTAGTAGCCCGGCGTGCCGGGCGCCGGGAGCAGGCCCGGGCTCTCGCCGGGGAGGCCGAGGCCGCTCAGCGAGCCCAGCCCGAAGGCGCGGAGATAGTTGTACTGCTGCTCATCGGTAATGTGCTGCGCGACCTGCACCATGCCGACATTGCTCGAGTTGGCCAGGATCCCGGCGACTGTGTATCTGACGGTCGGGTGGTACTCGGCGTCGTGGAAGGTATACAGCCCGTCCATCTTGATGGAGTACGGGATGGTGTAGGCGCTCATCGGCGTCTGCCCGCCCTTCTCCAGGGCCCCCGCGACCGTGACGGGCTTGAGCGTGCTGCCCGGCGCGAAGACATTGGTGACGCCGATGTTGGTCGTCGAGGCAAGGCTGGTGATGTTGTTCGGGTTGTAGGTCGGCCACTGCGCCATCGCCAGAATCGCGCCGGTCTTCGGATTCTCCACGACAATGGAGCAGTTGCGTGCGTGCGTCTGCAGGACCCGCTCATGGCACACCTGCTCGGCCATCCACTGGATATCGGAGTTGATGGTCAGCCGCAGGCTCCTGGCCGGTATCGCCGGGGTGAGCTTCATCTCCGTGAGCGGAATCGGCTCGCCCGCCGTGCCGACCTCGACTTCCTCGCTCCCGTCGCGCCCGGCCAGCACAGGGTTATATTCCTGCTCCAGTCCCGCCTCGCCAGTCTGGCTGCCGTCCTTGGCCGCCGACGGCCGGGTGAATCCCACGATGTTGGCCGCCAGGTCACCGTTCGGGTACGTGCTCGCGTAGTTCGCCGTCATGTCGATGCCCGGCAGTCCGAGCGCGGAGATCTTCTGCCCGGCCGCCACTGAGACGTTGCTGCCGAGCACCTGGTACTCCGGCGACGACGGATGGCCGAGCATGTGCAGCACCGCTGCTGCCGTCAGCTTCAGCGGTCCGGCGAGCTTCGCCGCAGCGCCCGGCCGCATGCTGGCCGGGATCAGCCGGGGGTCAGCGAAAACGCTGTAGGTCTGCACCGTCATCGCCAGCACGGTGCCGTTGCTGCTGGTGATATCACCGCGGACGGCCGGAATCGGGATCGTTGCCAGCTGCTGCTGCTCCGACGCCGTCCGGTAGGTAGCGGAGTCGAAGCCCTCCAGCTGGACAAGCCTGCCTGCGAACACCGACAGCGCGAACGCGATGCACATCAGGCTGATGCGGAGGCGGCGGGCCGGGCTGCCGCGGCGCAGCGCCGGAACGGGCAGATGCATGGTCCTGCGCGGCCGCCTCGCCGGCCCCGCTGACCGGCCAGTGCCCGGCGACCCGTAGGCATAGGCGCCGCGGCCCGTCCGGTGCCGGTGGTCGCCATGCACCTGGCCAGCGCGCCCGCGCCCGGGGCGGCCAGCGGGCCGGGCCTGATCACCCGCCCGTCCGGCGCTCCGGCCCGTCCTGGCGGGCCCGCGCGATCCGCCGGGTACGGGCCGGCTCCGGCGCGGGCTGAAGCCATCGCCGTCCCGTCCCCCCGCTCCGGTCACCGGCCAGACCCGGCCTTGCCTTTGGCCTTCCGCGCATGATGTCCGGTGCCCGCGGCGCGGGAGGTGGCCGGGTGCGGCGCGCCCGTGCTCGCGGTCGGGCTGGCAGCGCCAGTGCCGACGGTGCCAGTGCCGACGGTGCCAGTGCCGACGGTGCCAGCGCCGGCGCCGCCGGAAAGCCGGTAGTAACGGTGCGTACGCAGATCGAGGATGGTAGTGGCGGGTTCGACGCGCATGCCGAGCTTGTAGGCCTTCGCCTCGATCTGCGCCGGCCCTTCCTCGCCCTGGATCTGGCCCTGCAGGCTTTGCTGCTGCAGCGACAAGTTCGCGTTCTCGGTTTGCAGCTGGCTGATCCGGAAGCTGCTTGACCCGAGTGTCGTGTTAATGACCAGCAGGCAGACTAGGCCGCCGCCGAGCAGCGCGAGGACGAGCAGGACGAACGGCATCCGCGGCAGCGGCACTCCGGCGGCGGGCGCCACCCGCCAGCTCGCGGGCGCTGGCGTGGTCGCCGTGCCGCTGGCGGTGGTCGTTCCGGCCCGCCGCGGACTGAGCCGCAGCCTGGAGGCGCTCAGGCGCCCAGACCACGGCTCGCTCGTGCGGGGTTTGCTGGTGGCGGGCTTGCCGACGCGGGGCTCACTTGAGCGAGCCCTGACCGAGCGCGGCTCGCTCGCCCGGCGGCGGCCGGATTCCAGCCGGCTGGTCGACTTGCTCTGTCCGGCCCTGGTCCGGCTGGTGCCGCTGGCCGCAGCACCACGGGCCGCAGTACCACGCGCCGCACTACCACGCGCCGCACTGTCACGCGCCGCACTGTCACGAGCCGAAGTACCACGGGCCGCAGTGTCACGAGCCGCGGTACCACCGACCGCGCGAAGCCGAGCAGGCCGGCGGTCACACCAGAGTCGCTACCCTCACGGCCGGATCCGGCACGCGCCTGTCCGGCCCGGCCCCGCCGCTCCGGGTCGGCAGTGCCGGGCCTGGTGCCGGTCCTGGTGCCGGTCCTGGCCCCGCTGCCGGTCCCGCCGGCCGCACGGCGCGCCACGGGCCCGGCCGCCGGCGCGCGGCGCTGGCCACGGGCCGCGTCAGTCCCGGCCGCGCGGCCGCCCGCACCTCCGCGGCGCGGCTCAGCCGGCGGCACGCCGGCCGACGTGGCAGGCCGCGGTCGCGGCCGCGTCTGTGATGTGGTGTCCATCCGGTTTGCTCGCCCCTCCCTGAGCGCCGGGCCCCCCGCCCGGACGCGGCCCGCGTCCCGTTCCAGCTGTGTCCTCATGCCGCGGCCCTGATCCGCTCCGCTGCCCGGAGCCGGGCTGGCGCCGCGCGCGGGTTTTCCGCCAGCTCGTCCGGGCCAGGCCGCTCCGCTCCCCTGGTAAGCAGCCGGAACTGAGGTCGCGCCGCTTCCAGCGAGACGGGCAGGCCGCGCGGCGTCGTGTCGGTCGACCGGGCGGCCAGTGCCCGCTTCACGGCGCGGTCTTCAAGCGAGTGATAGGCGAGAAGGACGATCCGGCCGCCGACGGCCACGGCGTCCAGTGCCACTGGCAGCGCGTGGTACAGCGCCTCGAGCTCGCCATTAACCTCGATGCGCAGTGCCTGGAACGTGCGCTTAGCGGGATTGCCGCCGGTGCGCCGCGCGGGCGCGGGGATCGAGTCCCGCACGATGTCGGCCAGCCTGGCCGTGCTTGTCAGCGGCGAGCGCGCGCGCTCGGCCACGATGGCGTCAGCGATCCGGCGCGCGAAGCGCTCCTCGCCGTACTCCCGCAGCACCCGTGCGAGCCGGTCGGCAGGGTAGGTATTGAGGACGTCCGCGGCGGTGAGCGGGCCCGCCTGATTCATGCGCATGTCGAGCGGGGCGTCCTGCGAATAGGCGAACCCGCGGTCGGCGTCGTCCAGTTGCGGCGAGGAGACCCCGAGGTCGAACAGGATGCCCTGGACCGCGGTATGCCCGGCGGCGGCCAGGATGTCCGGCAGCTCGTCGTAGACAGCCTGCACCAGGGTCACGCGATCGCTGAACGGCGCGAGTACCTTGTGCGACTCGCTGATCGCTGTCACATCCGTGTCGATGCCGATCAGGATCAGGCCCGGATGTGCGGCGAGCAGCGCGCTCGCGTGCCCGGCCCGGCCGAGCGTCGCGTCCACCAGGACAGCGCCCGGCAGCTCAAGGGCGGGCGCGAGCAGCTCGAGAACCCGGTCACGCATGACCGGCACGTGCGCGGCCTCGGCCGTGCTCATGATGCCCCCTCGCTGCTGCTCCGCTCGCCGCCCAGCGCGGCGCCAAATCCCGCCCTGCTGCCGAGATGCCCGGCCAGGCCCCCATCCGCGCCACTGCACTGACGGACCTGGCTTCCGCCTGACGCCGGGGAAGTGACGTCAGCCGGGCCTTCGGCCCTCCAGCACGGGTGGAGACCTCGCCGGGCATCCAGCGCACCGTTACAGAACTCCTGGCAGAACCTCCTCTGATGCGTCAGCGAATGCGTCTTCCTGCTGCTCCAGGTAACTGGTCCACGCAGTGGCGTCCCAGATCTCCAGTCGCGTGTTAGCTCCGATCACCACGCATTCGCGCTGAAGTCCCGCGTACTCCCGCAGGCTCTGCGGGATGGTGACCCGGCCCTGGCGGTCTAGTTCCTCGTCTGACGCACTGGCGAAGAACACGCGGCTGTAGTCCCTGACGGACTTGGCCGTCACCGGCGCCGTGCGCAGCGCCTCGGTGATCCGCCCGAACTCCGGCACGGGAAAGACATAAAGGCAACGTTCCTGGCCCTTGGTCAGCACCAGGCCCGCGGCGAGCTCCTCGCGGTACTTGGCCGGCAGGATCAGGCGCCCTTTCTCGTCGAGGCGAGGCGTGTGGGTGCCTAGAAACACCCGCCTCACCTCCCCAGGTCCCCCACAACAAGCCCTCAGGACGCCATTCTCGCCCCACGGACCACCACTGTACTCCACTCTCCCCCACCGTCAACGACAAGAAACCGTTGAACCGGGCATTCGCCAGAGGAGTTACCAGGTCAGGAAGGTGGAGCGAAGTGGAGTCGCAGTGGTAGCAGATGACTACAGGTCACACGACAGCGGGATCGAACGACGCGACGTGACGACTCGGCCCGGCACGAAGTCACCGCAGCGTTACGACCCCGATATAGGAGCGGAATCGCCCGCGAGCCGTCCAAAGACGTACTGTCTGAACGCACGGCTGATCACGCCGCGCCAGTGCTCATGCGCAGCATGAGCACGGCTGTGGCTGACGAGCAGTGCGAGCAGCTAACAGGGGAATAGCCGCCAGGAGGGCACGTGGTCACGGACACCGGCCAGCAGGCTGATCGATCGCTGGATGAGCTCGTGGACATTGCCCACCAGGTCAGTGACGCGATGCAGACTGTCATCTCCGGCAAGCCCGGCCCTGTGCGGCTGGCCCTGACCGTGCTGCTGGCCGAGGGCCACATCCTCATCGAGGACGTGCCCGGCGTCGGCAAGACCCAGCTCGCCAAGGCGCTCGCCCGGTCGATCGACTGCTCGGTGCGGCGCGTGCAGTTCACGCCCGACCTGCTGCCCAGCGACATCACCGGAGTCAGCGCCTACAACCAGGAACTCGGCGAGTTCGAGTTCAAGCCCGGGCCTATCTTCGCCAACATCGTGCTCGGCGACGAGATCAACAGGGCGTCGCCGAAGACACAGTCGGCACTGCTGGAGTCGATGGAGGAACGCCAGGTCACCGTCGACGGCAGTACCTATCAGCTCGACTCGCCGTTCATGGTGATCGCGACCCAGAACCCCATCGAGATGGAGGGCACCTATCCGCTGCCCGAAGCGCAGCGGGACCGGTTCATGACCAGGATCTCGATCGGGTACCCGGACCGGGCGGCCGAGCTCGCCATGCTTGACTCGCACGGCAGCAGCTCGCCACTTGACCAGCTGAAGCCGGTAGCGCACGCCAGCGACGTGCGGGCGCTGGCCGCGGCCGTACGTGAGGTGCACGTCTCCGTGCCGATCAGGCAGTACATCATCGACCTGGTCAACGCCACCAGGACTTCACCGGAGCTGCGGCTCGGCGCCTCACCGCGCGCGGCGCTGCACCTGCTGCGCGCGAGCCGGGCCCACGCGGCGCTTGACGAACGCGACTTCGTCATCCCCGACGACGTGCAGGTACTCGCGGTCCCCGTGCTCGCGCACCGATTGCTGCCCAGCGCAGAGGCGATGGTGGGCCGAGAACTGCCAGATCAGGTCTTGTCCGGCATCGTCCGCCGGCTCCCGCTGCCCGGCCGGTAGGCCGCGTAGAATCGGGCGCAAGAGCAGCCGGAAGGATAACGACCATGCGGACCTCGCTGCTCGCAGGGATGACCACCAGGGGGACCTCGTTCCTGGCAGCCGGGGCCGCTTCGGCCGCCGCCGGCTGGCTGCTGGGCGAGCGCGGGCTGTTCTGCATCGGGATTGCGCTGCTGGCGCTGCCGCTGCTGGCTGCCGCGGGTGCACGGCGAGGCCAGTACCGGCTCGGGACCAGCCGCACCATCACACCGCCGCGCGTCCCGGCCGGGCACACCGCGACGGTGACCCTGCGGCTCGAGAACGTCTCCCGGGTGCCGACGGGACTGCTGCTGGCGGAGGACACGGTGCCGTACGCCCTCGGCACCCGGCCGCGCTACGTGCTCGACAAGATCGAGCGGAACGGCGTGCGGGAGCTGGCCTACCCGCTGCGGTCCGACCTGCGCGGAAGGTTCCAGATCGGCCCGCTGCAGCTGCGCGTGGCTGACGCCTTCGGCCTGGTCGAGCTCAACCGGTCGCTGTCGGGGCGGACGACATTCGTCGTAACGCCGCGTGTGGTGCCGCTGCCCCGGACCGTCATCAGCCGATCCTGGGCCGGGGAAGGTGAGGGTCGGGCCCGGCTGACCGCAGCCGCCGGCGAGGACGACGTCATCCCCCGCGCTTACCGCGACGGCGACGAGCTTCGCCGCGTGCACTGGCGGTCGACCGCCAGGTACGGCGAGCTGATGGTCCGGCGCGAGGAACAGCGGTGGCGCAACCGGGCCACCGTGCTCCTGGACACCAGGACGCTCGCGCACCTGGGCGCTGGCGCAGCATCCTCGTTCGAGGCGGCTGTGAGCGCCGCCGCCTCGGTCGGCGTGCATATTGCGCAGGAAGGCCTGACCGGCCAGTTCGTCAGCGACTCCGAGGTGATCCGCGGCGGGCCGTTCTTCGAGGACAGGCTGCTTGACGCGCTTGCCGTCATCAGGCCGTCCAGCCTGCGCAACCTGACGCAGGCGTTCGCCGAGCTCAGGACCTCAGGGGCGGGCGTAGTGATCGCGGTCATGGGAAAGCTCTCGGTGGCCGAGGCACAGCAGCTAGCCGCGTGCCGGACCGAGGGCAGCCAGGGCATCGCGCTGCTCCTCGACGTGGCGACCTGGACTGAGGCGGCCCGCGTCCCAGGCCCCGGCACAGGCACCGGCACTGCCACGGGCTCCGGCTCGGAGGACACGAACTCCGCCGCCGCGCCGGACGGCAGCGGTGCCAGCACGAGTCCCGGTCCCGGCACGAGTCCCGGTCCAGGCACGAGTCCCGGTCCAGGCACTGCCGGGACGGCACCGGCGGGGGCGAACGGCCGCACGCCCGGCGCACGGCAGCGCGCCGCCGAGATGGCCGCTGCCGCCGCGGTGCTCCGCGGTGCCGGCTGGCACGTTACCTCGCTGGATGCCAGCACTCCGCTCCAGTCCGCGTGGCAGCGGCTGCCGCGGGCAGCCGAGATGCTCGTGTCGGCCACAGCGGGCTACAGCGCCGCCGAGCCTGACGGAGCCGCTGCGACCGGCCGGAGCCCGGCATGAACGTCCGGCTCGCCGTCGTCGCCGCGATCGCCGTCCTGCTGGCGTCTTTGTCGCTGAGTTCCGTGATCGCGAGTGCCGGGTGGATCGCCACCGGCGCGGGCGCTGTCATCATTGTGGCCGCGGCTGGCATCGTGACCAGGCTGGCCCGGCTGCCCTCGGCCGTCACGATCACCTGCCTGGTCCTGCTGGCCGTCGTCCCGCTGCTCACCAGGCCGGGCTGGGCGGGCCGCGTTGTCGGGCTGGTGATCGTGGCAGTCACCGCCCTGAGCGCGACCGGCGCCAGGCCGCTGCGCGTCTTCGCCGTCCTGGCCGGGTATCTCGCCGCCCTCCTGCTCTACCTCAACCTCGCGTTCGCCCACGGGCCCTCATACGGGCACCTGGTTCCGAGCTCAGCCTCGATCACGCAGCTGGGACAGCTCTGGCGGGCCGCCTTCGCCTTGTTCAGGTACTCGCCGCCGGTACCGGACATCCAGGCCGTCAGCCTGGTCACGGCAGCCGGCATCGGAGCGGTAGCGATCATGGTGGACCTCCTCGCCGTGCGGCTGCGGCGGCCAGCCGTCGCCGGCCTGCCGTTGCTGGTGCTGTTCAGCGTGCCGGTCGCCAGCAACTTCAAGCTGTTCGGCGTTCCCCAGATGGTCGTCTTTGCAGCCGGCCTGGCCGGATATCTCGCGCTGCTGTCCGCAGACGGCCGGCAGCGGCTGCGGATGTGGGGACGCCTGGTGACCTTCAGGCACGTTCAGTCCGCGGACGAGACCGGCTCAGGACCGGACACGAAGGAGCTGGCCGCGTCCGGCCGCAGGATCGGCCTGGCGGCCGTCTGCCTGGCGATCGTCATCCCGCTCGTGCTGCCGTCCGCGCGTGCCCACGACATCTTCGGCACGACTCCCGATGGTGCCGGGTCGGATGGCACCGCCGGGGTGTCGCCCTTGCTGAAGGTGCAGTCGCTGCTCGAGGGCAAGCCGCAGCCGGTGCTGTCGTACACGACGACTGCCGCGGACCCGCGCGAGCAGTACTTTCAGGTCTACGCGCTGAATTACAACTCCCGTCAGAACAAGTGGATCGAGGCCGCGGATTACGGCGACAGGACGCTGAAGAATGACCTGCTGCCCTGGAAGCCCCAGGGGCTCGAGGCAACTACGTCAGTCACGACGGTCACCACGAAGGTTCAGGTGAGCAAGGACGACACCGGTCCGGCCGACCTGCCGGCGCCGTACGCACCGTATCGCCTGCTGGTCAGCGGCGGCGGCTGGCAGGAGGCCCCGGGCTCGCTGACGGTGTTCAGCTCGCGGGTCAGCATGCCAAGCCTGCAGTACACCGTCGTCAGCCGGGAAGCTGATCCGAAAGCCGGCGGCATCCCCGACCTGCCGCCCCCAGGCGAGATCGCGCAGGACTACGCGTCGTACACCGGCCCGGACTCCGCCGCCCTGCTGGCGATCGCCGAGAAGCATGCCGGCGGGGCGACGACGCAGCTGCAGAAGGCGCTGGACCTGCAGCGGTGGTTCCTGTCCGGCGCCTTCACCTACAGCCTCAAGCCTGACCTGCCGGCCGGCAACTGGCTGATGGCGTTCCTGACCTCGGACCGCCGCGGCTTCTGCAGCCAGTTCGCGCAGGCTTTCGCCATCCTCGCCCGCCAGCTCGGCATCCCGGCCAGGATTGCGATCGGCTACACCGGCGGGAGCCCGGGGACGGGCAGGACGTGGCAGGTCACCACCGCGGACGCGCACGCGTGGCCCGAGCTCTACTTCACCGGCGTTGGCTGGCTGCGGTTCGAGCCGACGCCGAGCGGCACGCGCGGGCAGGGAACGGCGGCAGTACCCGTCTACGCCGGCGGTGCGGGCGGCGCTGCCGCCCCGTCGCTGAATAACAGCCCGCACAGCGGTCCGACCAGCCCTGCGCTCACCACTCCGGCTGGCAGGCGGAGGCTGGGCGCGAACCGTTACGAGCATGGCGCGGTCAGCGGGGCGGCCAGCCCGGGCGCCCGGGCCGGCGGCTCCGACCTCGGGGTGGCCATCGGCATCCCGGTTGCGCTGTTCCTGCTGCTGGCCTGGCCGGCGCTGACCCGGCTCCTGACGCGCCGCCGCCGCTGGCTCACTGCCTCTGGCGACACGGCGGCGGCGCACGCGGCCTGGCGGGAGCTGACCGACGACCTGGCTGACTACGGCATGCCCCGCGCACCGGGCGAGACGCCGCGCGCGACGGCCAGGCGGGTTGTCAGCGCTGCCCGCCTGGACGAGCCGGCCGCAGGTGCGGTTGTCAGGATCAGCACGGCCGAGGAGCGTGCCCGCTACGCCACTGCGCCGCAGCCGGGTTCCGGCCTGAAGGCGGACAGCGCGCTGGCTCGCCGGGCAATTGCCGCGTCAGTGCCGCGCCGCAGCCGTCTGCGGGCCAGGCTGCTGCCCGCCTCGACGCTGCTGGCTGCCCGGCGCATCTGGCAGCGGTTCAGCGAGGTCTCCAGCTGGCTCGACAGCTCGTGGCCAGCCGTGCGGCGGCAGCTGCGGACCCTGGCCCATCGCTGACGGCAGGTCACCGGCTAGCGGTTGTTGTTGCCTTCCTGCCGCCGGCGCCAGCGCTCTTCGATGCGCTCCATCAGCCCGCTGTTAGCCGCTGCACGGGCCGCGGCCTTGCGGTCCCGTCTGCGGCTGCGGGCTAGCATCATCCCGGCCATCCGGCGGTAGCTCGCAACCACCCATACGGCACTGACGAGCATGACCCCGAATCCCGCCGCGGCAAGCCAGTTGTACTTCAGCAGAATGCCGGCCACGAGTGCGCCGATGCCGAGCACGAAGCCGACAGCAGCCTGGACCACTCTGCGCCGGTAGTGAACTTTGGGGTCTTTAGCCCGCATTGCCCGGGCGAGTCGCGGATGCTCGGCATAGAGCGCCTGCTCAATCTGCTCGAGCTGACGCTGCTCGTGCTCAGAGAGCGGCACTGTGCCTCCCATCGACCCGGCGTGTTGCCAGTGCACTGCGGTTTTTGCTTCTAAGCCCAGAATACGAGGGTCAAGCCACCCTGTGGAAGGGTACACGGCCTCGACCGCCCATCCGGTACATCCTGACTACGTTCAGTTACTACTTTCCCCACTTACGCCCCACTAGCACTGCCCGCCGGCCCGGTCCCTGACGGGCCGCGGTCCACCAGCGTGGCCGGCCGAACGGCGTCAGGCCCGAATCTACCCGTGATTCTGTCCAGGGCGGACTCGGCATCGCGCCAGGGCGCCCGCTCGCCGAGGGCGAGCTGCGTCGCCGCGGAGGTCGCCGGCACCAGGCCGGCGGCGCGCACGCCGACCAGCCGCAGCAGGGTCCGGTCGCTCAGGCCCGATGCGGCGTAGAGGGCGCAGGCCGTGGCATAGATCCGCTGCGTCTCGCTGGTGGCTTCGGGCAGCGTCCTGGACCGGGTGATGGTCGTGAAATCCGCCTTGCGAAGCTTGATGACAATCGTCCGGGCCGCCAGCCCGGAGGACCGCAGCGAACCCGACGTGCGCCGGGACAGCCGGAGCAGCTCGCGCCTGACCAGCGCCGGGTCGGCGACGTCGGTGTCGAAGGTCTCCTCGGCGCCCACGCTCTTCTCCCGGACCGAGGATTCCACCTCGCGGTCATCGCGGCCGGAGGCCAGGGCCGTCAGGTGAGCCGCGGCAGCCTTGCCGAGGTCGCGCTCCAGCGACTCGGGCGGCGTGCGAGCGATGTCGCCGACGGTCCGCAGCCCCAGCCGGGCCAGCGCCTGGCCAGTCCGCTCGCCCACTCCCCACAGCGCCGAGACCGGCAGCGGATGCAGGAACTCCAGAGCCCCGTCCGCCGGGATGACCAGCAGCCCGTCCGGCTTGGCCTGCACCGAGGCCAGCTTCGCCAGGAACTTGTTCGCGGCGATCCCGACCGAGCAGGTGATCTGCTGCTGCTCGGCCACCTGAGCGCGGATCAGCTCGCCGATCCGCACCGGCGAGCCCAGGAGCCGGATCGCGCCGGACACATCGAGGAAGGCCTCGTCCAGTGACAGCGGCTGCACGTGCGGCGTCACGGCGCGGAAGATCGCCATGACCTCCCTGGACACCGCTCCGTACAGGCCATGCCGGGGCGGGATGACCGTCGCCCGCGGGCACAGCCGCCTGGCTCTGGACATCGGCATCGCCGAGCGCACCCCGAACGTGCGGGCCTCGTACGTCGCCGATAGCACCACGCTGCGGCCGGACAGGCCGCCGACGATCACCGGCCGCCCGGCCAGCTCGGGCCGGTCCCTGATCTCGACGCTGGCGTAGAAGGCATCCATGTCGACATGCAGGACGTGGCATCCGGTGTCATCGCCGGGCGGCTCAGCAGGGCGTGGCCGCTGGCCGCGCGGCTGCTGCCCAGCTCTGCCCATCGCTCACCGCCCTCGCTAGGACTGTAGCGCCCGGCACCGACAGTCAGCCTGCTCGCGGCTGCCCGGGGCTGCAGCGCTAGAGCGTGAGCGTTGGCTTGAGCTGAAGCAGCCGCGCGAGCAGCCCGTTGACGAACGATGACGAGTCATCGGTGGATAGCTCGCCTGCCAGCGCCACCGCCTCGCTGATGGCCACTGGGTCGGGAACGCTGTCGTTCCACATCAGCTCGTACACGCCGATGCGCAGGATGTTGCGGTCGACGGCCGGCATCCGGTCCAGCGTCCAGCCCTGTGCGTATGCCGCGAGCAGCTCGTCGATCTGCGCCGCGTGCGCGTGGACGCCGCGGACAAGCTCGCCCGCGTAGTCCGACACCGGCGGGTCGGCCGCTGCCGTGCGCTCGGCCAGCAGCTCCAGGACCGGCTCGTCCCGGACCTCGGCCTCGAAGAGGATGTCAAGTGCCCGCTTCCGGGCTTTACTGCGCGCAGCCATAACCGCCGTCAGCTCGTCGCTGGCCTGTCGTAATCCGCCTGGACCCGGTCAGGCCCGGCCGAGGTAGGCGCCGGAGCGGGTGTCGACCCGGATCTTCTCGCCGGTGGTAATGAACAGCGGCACCTGAATCTGCGCGCCGGTCTCCAGCGTGGCCAGCTTGGTGCCGCCCGTCGACCGGTCGCCCTGCAGGCCGGGGTCGGTGTGCTCGACGGTGAGCTCGACGGCCGCCGGAAGCTCCACGTACAGCGGAGTGCCGTCGTTGAACGCGATCGTGGCGGTCTGCTCCTCGAGCAGGTAGTGGGCGGCGTCACCGACGACGGCCGCGGGAATGTGCGGCTGGTCGTAGTCGGTCATGTCCATGAAGACGAAGTCCTCGCCCTCGCGGTAGAGGTACTGCATGTCCCGCTTGTCGACATTGGCTATCTCGACGCGCACGCCTGCGTTGAACGTCTTGTCCACGACCTTGCCGGACAGCACGTTCTTCAGCTTGGTGCGCACGAAGGCGCCGCCCTTGCCTGGCTTGACGTGCTGAAAGTCCACCACGCTCCAGAGCGCGCCGTCGATGCTCAGCGTCATGCCGTTCTTCAGGTCGTTGGTGGTGGCCACGTCTGCGTGTCTCCTGCATGCGTCAGGAACCCGGTGCCCGGTCAGAGCACCAGCAGTTCCTTGGTGGTTGTCGTCAGTACTTCCGCTGGTCCCGCCGCCGCTGCGCCCGCCGGGGCGGAGCCCTGACTGCCGGCGCGGACCACGAGCGTGTCCTCGATCCTGACACCGCCTCTGCCAGGCAGATAGACGCCGGGCTCGACGGTGACGGGGACCCGGTCTGCCAGTCTACCTGTCCTGCCGGGTCCCATCAGCGGTGCTTCGTGCACCTCCAGCCCGACGCCATGACCCAGCCCGTGCCCGAAGTGCCCGGCGTGGCCGGCGGCTGCGATCACTTCCCTGGCGCTCGCGTCAACGGCGCCGATGTCAGCGCCGGGCACCGCCGCGGTGACCCCGGCCTGCTGAGCGGCAGCCACCAGGTCATATATCTCCCGCTGCCAGCCGGCTGGCTCCCCGAGCGCGACCGTCCTGGTCATGTCCGCGTGGTAGCCCTCGAACCTGGCACCGCAGTCGATGGTGATCAGGTCGCCGGCCAGGAACCGGCGGCCGCCAGGCGAGTGATGCGGGATCGCGCCGTTGGGCCCGCTGGCCACGATGGTGTCGAACGCCAGGCCCTCGGCGCCCAGATCGATCATGGCCCGCTCGAGCAGCACGGCCAGGCTCCGCTCGGTGCGGCCCGGCTCGATCGCGGTGAGGACGGCGGCGAACGCGTCGGCGGTGATGGCGCAGGCACGGGTCAGCAGCTCGATCTCGGTCTCGTCCTTGACCATCCGGAGTTCCTCGACCAGGTGGCCGACCGGGACTAGCTCCGGAACGTCCGGCAGCTTCACCAGCGCCATGTGCCGCTCGACGGTCATGTCCTGGGCCTCGAAGCCGAGCGTGGTGATACCCCGCTCCGCGGCCAGCACGGCGAGCGCGGGCTCCAGCTGGCGCTCGGTGGCGATCTCGATGTCCGGGCAGTCGCGCTCGGCCGCCTCGGCGTACCGGGAATCGGTGGCCAGCACGCCCGGCCCGTCGGCTGGCAGCAGGAGGGCCGCATTGGAGCTGACCAGGCCGGACAGGTAGCGCACGTTCGGCTGGCTGGTAATCAGCGCGGCGCCGGCGCCGGTCTCAGCGATCTTCTGCTGGGCGGCCGCCCGGCGGGCTGCGTGGATTTCGGCCATTCGCCGACTCTATCGGCCGGGACCGCCGATCGTGAGACCAGGATGAGACTCGGACGAGACCGGCTATACCGGAATAATCGCGTGATTCTCGCTAGCCTCGCTAACACGTCGCAGTTGCGGCGACGTGGCGCGACTGGCTGGGGAGATCAGACTGCGCCGCTGAGCCACAGTGCGGCGCGGCCACCGGTAGCGAGCTATCGGTGGCCGCATTGCCTTCTGCCGTGCTGCCGCTCGGCAGCCGCAGTCTCGGTGGAGCTCTGCCGCGCTCCGCTGACCTGGCGCACGGCCCGGGCCAGGGCGCTCCTGGGCCCGGGCCGTGCTCCTGCCGGGTGACCAGCGCGCTGGCCCTAGCTGCTCTGCTGCCCGGCCGCGGTGCGCTCGGAGTCGCGGGCCTTGCCGGTCTCCCGCTCGTCTGGCACGTCGTCGCCGACGATGATGCCGCCGCCCCGGCTCCAGGTCAGGTAGCGCCAGGACAGGTTCACCAGCGTCACCAGCCTGTTGCGATTGCCCAGCAGGTAGATCAGGTGCAGGCCGAGCCACGCGAACCAGGCGAGCGTGCCCCGCAGCCGCAGGCCCCCGCGCAGTTCCACGACCGCCGACCGGCGGCCGATCGTCGCCATGGTGCCCTTGTCGTGGTAGTGAAACGGCTTCGTCGGCTGCCCGGCCACCAGCCGGACGACCTGCTCAGCGGCGTGCCGGCCCTGCTGGATCGCAGGCTGAGCCAGCTGCGCGACCGGAGTCTGCTGGTCGATGGCCACATCACCGGTCGCGAAGACGCGCTCCTGGCCAGTCACCCGCAGATCGGCGCCGACGTCGATCCGGCGTCCCTTGCCGCGGGGCAGGCCGGAGCTCCAGGCCGCGTCCGGCCCGGAGATGCCCGCCGCCCACACGGTGAGGTCGCTGCGGTGCTCGCTGCCGTCGGCCAGCAGCACTGACCCGGCCCTGACCTCCTTGATCGCGGTGTCCAGCAGGACGTCGACGCCCCGCTCCTCCAGCTGGCGGCGGGCGTACTGCCGGAGGCTGTCGTGATAGGGCGCGAGCAGGGCCGGGGACATCTCGATCAGGCGCACCCTGAGCATCGCCCGGTCGATCTCAGGGAACACGGCGGGCAGCGCCGTGTTCCGCAGCTCGGCCAGCGTGCCCGCGAGCTCGACCCCGGTGGCGCCGCCGCCGACGACCGTGATGTCCAGCTCCGGGTCGGTCAGGCCCTCGTTGCGCTTCTCCAGCGCCGCCATCAGCTCGTTCCGCAGGGTGATGGCATCGCGCCGGGTGTAGAGGCTGAGACTGTGCTCGGCCGCGCCCTCGACTCCGTAGAAGGCCGCACTGACCCCGGTGGCGACGATCAGGTAGTCGTAGCTGAGTTTCTCCCCGCTGGCCAGCACGGCCACGCGCCCGCCGAGATCGAGTGAAGTCAGCTCGCCCTTGCGGAACCGGGCGCCGCGGCGGCCGGTCGCCGACCACAGCGGATAGGCGACGTCAGCGGCGGTCAGGCCCGCCGTGGCGACCTGATACAGCAGCGGCTGAAAGGTGCTGTAGATATTGCGGTCGACAAGCGTCACCCGCACGCGCGAGCGGCCCAGCACCTCCAGTGCCGATATCCCGGCGAATCCGCCGCCGATGATCAGTACCTCGGGGCCGTCGCCCGGTTTCGTGCGTCGTCTGCGTGGCATCGCGCTCCGGTCTCCTCCGACACCTGTCGGATTGCCCGCACCCGGTCCGTCGAAACGAGGCAGCCGGGCCGGGCCTGCCGCGGGCGCCTAGCCGGCCAGGTCCTTGATCTGCTCGATGAGCGCAACCCGCTCCGCGTGGGTCCCGGCCATCGGCGCCACGTTGAGCGTAGTCACGCCGGACTCCTTCATCGCCGCCACCCGCTCGGCAACGAACGACCTGGGGCCGATGAGGGAGACATGCTCGAGCAGTTCCTGCGGGATCAGCCCGGCAGCCTCGTCCTTACGCCCGGCCAGGTAGGCGTCCTGGATGGCAGCCGCCTCCTTGGCGTAGCCGTACCGGACCGCCAGGTTGTTGTAGAAGTTCTTGGTCTTCGCGCCCATGCCGCCGATGTACAGCGCCTGCACTGGCCTGATCAGGTCGATCAGGCCCTTGACGTCATCGCCGATCGCCAGCGCCGTCTGCGCGAATACATCCAGCGGCGGCAGCGACGGGTCGCGCCTGGCCTTGCCGGCCTCAAGGGACGCGCCCCAGACTTCCTTTGCCTTCTCCGGGTAGTAGAAGATCGGCTCCCAGCCCTCGGCCAGCTCGGCCGCCATCTCGACGTTCTTCGGGCCGAGCGCCGCGAGGATGATGGGAATCCGGTCGCGTACCGGGTGATTGATCAGCTTCAGCGGCTTGCCGAGACCCGTTCCCTGACCTTCGGGCAGCGGGATCTGGTAGTACTTCCCGTCGTATTCCAGCCGCTCGCGCCGCCAGACCGCGCGGCAGATCTCGATGGTCTCGCGGGTCCTGGCCACCGGCGCGTCGTAGGGCACGCCGTGCCAGCCCTCGATGACCTGGGGGCCGGAGGCGCCGATGCCGAGGGAGAACCGCCCGCCGGACACGTAGTCGAGGCCGGCCGCGGTCATCGCGGTCAGCGTAGGCGTGCGCGAGTACAGCTGCATGATGCCGGAGGCGAGCTCGACGCGCTCAGTGACGGCCGCCAGGAAGCCGAGCTGGCTCACCGCGTCGTAACTATAGGCCTCGGGCACGAAGACGATGTCGAGGCCGGCCTTCTCGAAGTCGGCCAGCTCAGCCGCCGTCTCCCTGAAGCCGCCCGCATAGTTGATTGCCATCCCGATGCGCATGCAGCAGACTCCCTCGCTGGTTTCTCGCTAGGGATGAATCGTAACCGTCTGGCCCGGAAAGGCACAGAGGGCCTCCAGCCCAGCAGTCCGGCTGTCAGCCTGCCTCGCCGGATGCCGCCAGCAGCCGGGCAACCGCGCGGAGGGCGAGCTCGTACGACTGCACTCCGAAGCCGGCGATCGTCCCGTCAGCGACGCCGGACACCACCGACGTATGCCGGAACGACTCCCGCGCCGCCGGGTTCGACAGGTGCACCTCGACCAGCGGCGCCCGCCGCATCGCCAGCGCGTCCCGCAGCGCGTACGAGTAGTGCGTGAACGCGGCCGGGTTGATGACCACCGGCAGCCGCCGCTCGAACGCCTCGTGCACCCAGCCGATCAGCTCGGCCTCGTCGTCGGTCTGCCGCAGGTCGGTCTGCAGTCCCAGTTCTGCGCCGAGCTTCGCGCACGACGCGGCGATGTCGGCGAGCGTGGCCGAGCCGTAGATCTCCGGCTCGCGGGCGCCCAGCATCTGCAGGTTCGGCCCGTTCAGGATCAGGACCTTGGTCATGCTCAGGTCACCTCCGCGTAGGCCAGCTCAAGCAGTTCCTCCGGCGGGTCGGCCATGATGCCGGGCCGGGCCAGCCCGTCCAGCACGACCAGTCGCAGCCGCGCGGCTCGTGTCTTCTTGTCGACTGCCATCGCGGCCCGCAGCGCCGGCCAGGCATCGGCGCGATACCGGACGGGCAGGCCGACCGCGGTCAGCACCGAGCGATGCCGCAGCGCGGTCGCCGGGTCGAGACGCCCGGCCAGCCTGCCGACGGCCGCGGCGAAGCACATGCCGATCGCGACCGCATCGCCGTGGCGCATCCTGAAATCCTCTACCCGCTCGATCGCGTGCCCGAGCGTGTGGCCGTAATTCAGGATCTCCCGCTGGCCGGACTCACGCAGGTCAGCCGAGACGACCGCAGCCTTCATCGCGATCGCGCGCTCGATAAGCTCCCGCTCGTGCGGACCCCCCGGCCGGGCCGCCGCCGCCGGATCGGACTCGATCAGGTCCAGGATCACCGGGTCGGCGATGAACCCGGCCTTGATCACCTCGGCCAGCCCGCTCACGTACTCGGCCTGCGGCAGGCTCGCCAGCACCGAGGTGTCGGCCAGCACCCCGGCCGGCGGGTAGAACGCGCCGACCAGGTTCTTTCCGGCCGGCGTGTTGATCGCGGTCTTGCCACCGATGGCGGCATCGGTCATGCCGAGCAGCGAGGTGGGCACGAGGACCACCCGCACGCCCCGCAGCCAGGTCGCGGCCGCGAAGCCGGCCAGGTCGGTCACCGCTCCCCCGCCGACGCCGACGATCGCGTCGGTCCTGCCGACCCCGGCCGCGGCCAGCTGTGACCACAGGCCGGCCGCGACGCTGATCTCCTTGGCGGCCTCGCCGTCCGGCACCGGCTCCGGCCTGACCGCGTATCCGGCCTGCGCCAGTGCCTGGCACACCGGAACCGCGAGGCTGGTGAGCGCGGCCGAGTGGATGACGACCACGTTCCGCACGCCGGGTCCGACCAGCGATGGCAGCTCCGCCAGCACCCCGGTGCCGACCGCGACCTCGTAGGGATGCTCTCCGGTGACCGCGATCCTGGTCGCGGTCACCGGCCGTCGCCCGGCGGCTCGCCGTTCCCCGGAGCGAGCCCGGCGGCGATCTCCGCCGCTATCTCAGCGGCGATCTCGTCCGGCTCGCGGCCGTCGGTGCGCACCGTGAGCCAGGCCAGCCCCTCGTACAACGGCAGCCGCTGGTCAAGCAGTGACTTGAGCTGCCCGCGCGGATTCTGGCCGATGAGCAGCGGCCGGGCGCGGTCCAGCCCGACGCGCTTGGCCAGTTCGCTGAAGCCAGTCTCCAGGTACACGACGGCGCGGCCGGCCAGCCTGGCCCTGGTCTGCTCGTCCATCACCGCGCCCCCGCCGAGGCCGAGTACGCCTGCTGGGCGCGTTCCCGCCCCGGAATTGCTCGTCAGCGCGGTGCCGACGGCGTCACGTTCCAGCCGCCGGAACTCGGGCTCGCCGTCGCTGATGAAAATGTCCGCGACCGGCTTCCCGGCCGCCGCCTCCACGACGGCGTCGGAGTCGGTGAAGCCGGTGCCGAGCCTTGCCGCCAGCAGCGCGCCGACCGTCGTCTTGCCGGCGCCAGGCGGGCCGATCAGGATAATGAGCGGGAACGAGGCCGTCCCGTTCCCCGCCGCCAGCCCGTTCCCGGTCACCGGATCACCATCGCCTTGAGGTAGGCCTCGGCGTTCCGCGCGGTCTCGGCCACGCTGTCCCCGCCGAACTTCTCCAGCAGCGCATCAGCCAGGACGAGCGCGGTCATCGCCTCCGCGACGACCCCAGCGGCAGGCACCGCGGTCACGTCGCTGCGCTGGTTGATGGCCCTCGCGGGCTCGCCCGTCCGGACGTCGATGGTCGCGAGCGCGCGGGGCACGGTCGAGATCGGCTTCATCGCCGCGCGGACCCTGACGGGCTCCCCGGTGCTCATCCCGCCCTCGATCCCGCCGGCCCGGTTGGTGGTCCGCCGGATGCCGGCCTCGCCGCCCTCGATCTCGTCGTGCGCCAGCGAGCCGCGCCGGGCCGCGGTCGTGAACCCGTCCCCGACCTCGACTCCCTTGATCGCCTGGATGCTCATCAGCGCGCCCGCCAGCCGGCCGTCCAGCCGGCGGTCCCAGTGCGCGTGGCTGCCGAGGCCAGGCGGCAGGCCGTAGGCCACGACCTCGACGACGCCGCCCAGCGTGTCACCGTCCTGTTTCGCGGCATCGACCTCGGCCTGCATCGCCGCGCTGGCCGCGGCGTCCAGGCACCGGACCGGGTCGGCGTCGATCCGCGCGAGATCCTGCGGGCCGGGCACGTAGCCATCGGGTGCGTGCACCGAACCGAGCGCGACGACGTGGCTGACGATCTCGGCGCCGAGAACCTGGCGCAGCAGGCGGCGCGCGACCTCGCCCAGCGCCACCCGCGCCGCCGTCTCCCGCGCGCTCGCCCGCTCCAGGATCGCCCGCGCGTCGTCCGCGCCGTACTTCTGCATCCCGGCCAGATCCGCGTGGCCGGGCCGGGGCCTGGTCAGCGGCGCGTTCCTGGCCTGCGCCGCCAGGATCTCCGCGTCCACCGGATCGGGCGACATGACCGTTTCCCACTTGGGCCACTCGGTGTTCGCGATCCTGATCGCGACCGGCCCGCCGAGCGTCAGGCCGTGCCGGACGCCACCGGTCAGCTCGACCTCATCCTGCTCGAACTTCATCCGGGCGCCGCGGCCGTAGCCGGCCCGCCGCCTCGCCAGGGCGGACGCCACATCGGCGCTCGTCACCCCGACCCCGGCCGGCACGCCCTCGCAGATCGCGACCAGGGCGCGGCCATGTGACTCTCCTGCCGTTAGCCAGCGCAGCATGCAGCCGATCCTGCCATGCCAGCGCTGGCGCCGTTCGTTTGCCCGGCAGCGCGCCGGGTATTCCGCCAGTGCACTACGGGGGAATCGTCAGCCTTGCGCCTGCCGCCTGCGGTAGCGACGGCGGCCCGCCTGGCATGTCGTGGTGCGACGCGGTCTTCGGGGGAGGAACGTACATGCGCCGCATGAGGCGATTTGCCGCTTCGCTCAGACTGAGTGCCGTTCTGGCCGGCCCGGCCGTCCTGGCAGTCCTGGCCGTCCTGGGACTCGCCGCCCTGGTTTCTGTTACCTCGGCCGTCCTGACGACCGGCACGGCCCCGGCCCTCGCCGCCTCCGGCGGGTCGGCTACCCTCGCCGCTTCCGGGAACCCGCCGGGGGACACGGTAGCCTCGGTCGTCCCGTCGACGGCCACAGCTGGCTCGCGGGTGACCTTCGCGGTCTCCTGCGCCAGCCTCGACGCCACGTCGGCCACCCTGTTCGGCGAGACGCTTGGCCTGCCGGAGCAGATCCCGATGGAGGCAGGATCCGCTGACGGCGACTTCGTCATCACTGTCACGCTGCCGAGCGGGATCGCGCCCGGCACCTACCGGCCGGACATCGACTGCTCGGACGGAACCTCGACGACCGCGACCCTGATGGTCTCGACCATGCCGGCCGGCGGAGGCGCCCAGACTGGCGACGGCACGACCTCGACGACAACGAACACAGGGCTCGCGACCGGCGGGCTCGTTCTGATCGGGATCGGCGCCGTGGCCGGCGGCATCGCGCTCCGGAGGCGGGCCGCGGGGCGCTCCTCCGGCATCGAGAGCTAGTCGCGCGCCCCCTGCCCCATGGCGGCGCTGCTGACTGATATGCGAAAATTGCCCGTCCCCGTCGAGGCGCGAATGGGCGTGAGTTACCAACCGACGCCCCTAGTTGGGCAGCGATAGGTAACCCACGCCCTATGGGAAGGCCGCAGCCGCTCGGACCGACGCCGCCAGCGCGGCAATCCGGCCGGCATCGGGCACATGCGCGCGGTTCACCCGCGCGGAAACCGCCGCAAGTCAGCAGTGCCAGGCCGCCAGCCACAGCGGCCTGATCCACAAGGCGCCTCACGGCCCTGCTCGCGCGCGTTCAGTCTCCCGTCAGCGGGACCGTGATAGCGTCGGAGATGATCATTTGCGCGGGATCTCCGCTGTCCCGTCCGCTCCGTCCCCCCGCATTGCGCATCGTCGTGAGTTGCCCGTGACCAGACAGGTAATCAAGCTCGGCTCTAGCTCGATCGCCAGCCGCGACGGCATTGCCCTCGACGTGATCGCCGGGCTGGTCAGCCAGATTGCGACGGCGCAGCGGGCCGGGCACGAGATCATCCTGGTCACCTCGGGAGCGGCGCGGCTCGGCCGGCGCCTGCTGGCGTTCGAGGGGCCGACCGCGGGAGCGGCTTCCGCGCTTCAGTCGGTCGTCGGGTCGCTGCGGTCAGCGGTCACGGCTGGTCCCGGCGCGGGCTACGAGGGCCTGGTCAGCTCGCTTCAGGATGTGCTCAGCCGCTACGGCGCCGCGCCGGCCGGACCGCAGGCGGACAACACGGCGCTGCCGTCGTCGGTGGGCCAGCCCGCGCTGATGGCGCTGTACCGGCAGCTCGCCGCGGCCGTGGGTGTCGAGGTCTGCCAGATTCTCGTGTCGCGCAGTGACCTGGCGTCGGCGCGCGCCATGGGCGACCTCGGCCAGCTGCTGCGCGACGCTGTGAGCCGGGGCCTGCTGCCGATTGTCAACGGGAACGACGCGACCGATCCGCTGGCGGCACTCGACAACGACCAGGTCGCCGTCGCGATCGCGGTGGCGGCCGAGGCCTCGCGCCTGCTCTTCCTTACTGACGTGCGCGCGGCCTACCGGGATTCCGATCTCAGCGAGCGCATCGGCAGGCTGACCCCGGCCGAAGCGCGGGCCGTGCGCGTCACTGCCGGCGGCAGCGGCCGCGGCGGCATGGGCTCGAAGCTGAGCGCGGCGGCGCGGGCGGCGTGCTGCGGGGTCGAGTGCACTATCGGCTCGGCCCGCGAAGCGGACGTCGTCGGCCGCAGCCTCAACCCCCGCGCGCGGATGGGCACAGTCGTCCGGCCGGCCTGCGCAGCTGGAGCCGTCCAAGCGCTGGATCGGCGGCATCGCGTACTCGGAAGGCTCGGTGCACGTCAACCGCGAGGCCGAGGAGAGCCTGCGCACGGGGAGCACGCTGTTCCTGTCCGGAGTCAAGCGAGTGGACGGCGACTTCCCGGCCGGTTCCGTGGTCGAACTGCTGGACGTCCGGCATCCCGAGCGCGTTCTGGGCCGCGGCTCGGTCGCCCTGCCGTCGGCCATCCTCCGGCTACTGCGCGCACTGTCACCGCAGGAGGTCGCCTGCGTGCTCTCCATCCTGCTCCGGCTGCGCTACGCCGCCGCCGTGGCCGCGGACGACCCTGACCTGCTCGATCCCGACGTCTACAAGGACTGCCGCGAACTCGCCGACGGTGTCTCCCGTGCGAGTCAGGAAGCCTACGCTCAGCTGGCGGCGTTCTCGCCGGACCGGATCGCCGAGCTGGCCGACTCGCTCCTGCTGGCACAGCCGCAGCTGTGCACCACGTTCCTGCTCAGCAGGGGTTTCCTGCACGGCCAGGTCCCGACAGACCCGGCCGCGCGCCGGGTTGTCCGCGGTATTCACGCGGTGCACCGCGAGTCGCTCGTGGTCTTTCCCGGCTAGCGCGACCGGCTAGCGCGATCCGGCCGGAACGACTGCGTACTGGCGCAGGTAGAGGTCGCGGAACGTCACCGGCCCGCGCGGCCCGGGCACGACATCGATGTTGATGCCGGTCTCGGGAACCGAGAGCAGCCTGAACCCGTCGAGCAGCCGCGGCGTCGCATTCCAGAACGCCCCCGTACCGGAATAAGCGTCCAGGAACTGCCCGGCCGCCGCCTCGTCCGAGGTCACGATCGATGCGGCGAGCCCGGAGGTCTCGCGGTTGGCGATCTCAGCCGCGTCCGCCGCGCTGTCTGCGGGCGCGAGCGTGATGGTCGCCTCCGAGCCGGCATCCAGCGCCCACTCGTGCCCGAGCGGGTGCGCGTGCGGCGGCAGCGAGACGGCGATGCCGATGCGGTCCGCCAGGGCAGTCACCCGCGGGACCACCTCGTCCCAGACCGCCCGCTGCACGAGGAGCAGGTTCAGCCGGTTGCATACGCCGAGCCGGTCCAGGCTGCGCTCGATCAGCTCCAGCGCGAGGCTGACATCAGCGGCCTGATCGACGTACAGAACCGCGCCGCCGTCGGCGTGGGCAAGCGTTCGGACTCCGTGCAGCGCGGCCTCGCGCGCCAGCTCTCGGGTGCTGTCGCCGCTGCCGCGCAGGATGACCAGCGGGATCAGCCGGGGCTGGCGGACAAGAGCAAGGGCACTATCACGGCCGGGAACGCGCACTAGCTGCACCGCCGCCGCATCCAGCCCGGCGGCCGTCAGAGCTGGCCCGACAACCTCGTCCACGAGCGCGGCAGCTGATCGGATGGCGCTCGACCCGGTGCGGAGCACGCCGGCATTGCGCGACTTGACCAGCTGCGACGCGATGTCCACGACCACGTTGGGCCGGGCCTCGAAGTTGGCGCCGATGACGCCGACAGGCCGCCGCCACTCCTGCAGCTCAAGGCCGTCGGGCAGGCCGCGCACGCGGGTCCTGGCGGGCTCAGCCGGGACACGGGCGAGCGCGCGCAGCTGGTCGGCCATTGCCGCGACGCGGCCGTCGTCGAGCGTCAGCCGGTCGACGAAGGCGCCGGCCAGCCCGTCCGCCCGGGCCGCGCGGACATCGTCCGCATTGGCGGCGAGCACGGTCGCGGCGCGCTCGGCCAGCCGCTCGGCGATCCTCAGCAGCGCGTCGTCCAGGCGGTCGTCCCGGGCAGCGCGCAGGGCAGCCGCCCCGGCACGGGCGGCCTCCCCCGCGGCGGCAACCGCGGCCTGCGCCGCCGCCGACACCCCGGCCGGCGCGCTCACTGTGCTCATGACTCTCCCCGACGACATCGGCCGCCCACGGCCGGCCCTCCGAGCATAGTCACCGGAGCTTCTGGGATGGTTTTCTGGTGACTGATGACGAGACACTGAGATTCGGCCTGGTCGGAACGGGCTACTGGGCGCGCGTGGCCCACGCCCGCGCCCTGGCCTCGGTTCCCGGGATCGAGTTCGCCGCCGTGTGGGGACGCAATGTCGAGGCCGGCGCAGCACTCGCGGCTGAGTTCGGCATCGAGGCGCATGTCGACTTTGACGGTTTCCTCGGCGAGGTGGACGCCGTCGCCTTCTCCGTCCCGCCGGATGTCCAGAGCGAGCTGGCCGTCCGCGCGGCCGCGGCGGGCAAGCACCTGCTGCTGGAGAAGCCGCTCGCGCTGACGGAGTCGGCGGCCGATGCGGTGGTCGCGGCCGTCGAGCAGGCCGGCGTCGCGTCGGTCGTGTTCTTCACCGCCCGGTTCCAGCCGGACGCGCGCGCCTGGCTGGACGAGCTCGCGGCCACTGGCGGGTGGCTCGGCGCTCAGGCGCTCTGGCTCGGATCGGTCTACTCCGAGTCGAGCCCGTTCAACACCCCGTGGCGCCGGGACAAGGGCGGACTGTGGGATCTCGGACCGCATGCCGTGGCGCTGCTGTCGGGCATTCTCGGACCGGTGGATGCGGTCACGGCCGATGCGGGCCGCGGCGACCTCACGCACCTGGTACTGCATCATCAGGGCGGCGCGACCAGCACGGCCACGGTCACGCTGGGCGCTCCGGAGGCAGCCGACGGGTTCGAGCTGGAGGTGTGGGGTGAGTCGGGCCGGTCCGCGATACCCCAGCTTGCTGACGATCCCGTGACCGCCCTGCGGGCCGCCCTCACCGAACTGGCAGATAACGCCCGCTCCGGCAGGATCCGGCATCCGTCTGACGTCTGGTTCGGCCGCGATGTCACCCGGGTTCTCGCCCGGGCGCAGAGTGAGCTGGACGCGCGCCAGTCCGGGAAGTAGCCGGCTTCGCTGCCGGGCCGCGCCGCCCGGTCTAGTCTCCTAACGAGGGCCAGTCATATCTGCTCCGAGGGGACCCGACAATGACGTCACAGCTGAACCCGTACCTCAACTTCAACGGCAACGCCCGGCAGGCGATGGAGTTCTACGCCGGGGTCTTTGGCGGCGAGCTGGCCATCACCACGTTCGCCGACTTCGGCAACGACGGCCCCGATTCCGGCCGGGTCATGCACTCGGCGCTGGTGACGGACGCCGGCTACCAGATCATGGGTGCCGACATCATGAGCGGCATGGAGTTCGAGCCGATCGCCGGGACGTCGGTGAGCCTCAGCGGCGACGACGTGGACGACCTGCACCGCTACTGGGCCGAGCTGAGCGCGGGCGGCACGGTGCGGATGCCGCTGGAGAAGCAGGCCTGGGGCGACGAGTTCGGCATGTGCGTCGACCGGTTCGGCGTCCCCTGGCTGATCAACATCAGCCAGCCGCAGGCCTGACGCCCGAGCCAGCCGCAGGCCTGACGCCCGAGCCAGCGGCGGGCTCAGCCGCGCAGGCCGTGCGGCTGGTTACTTAGCAGCCGATCGCTGCTGAACCCTGGCCAGCTGCCGCCTGGCACTCTCCAGCTGCCGGGCCGCGGCGTGCTGGCTGCGCCGCGCCTGCTGTGCATCCCGGTCCAGCTGCTCGCCCTCCTGCCGGGCCTGCCGGATCTCCCGCTCGAGGTGATCGATGCGCCGCTGCAGGAACTGGCGCTGCTCCGCCACGGACTCCTGGTGCTGGCCGGCGTCGGCCACCGCCTGCTCAGCCTCGGCAACAGCCGCCTCAGCGGCGCGCAGTGCATCGGATGCGCGCTGTGCCAGCCCGGCCGCATGCCGGTCTGCTTCCTCCCCCGCTCCCGGCTCCTCGGCCTGCCGGGCCGACCGCCCGCCATCCTGCGCCGGCCGTCCGGCAGCTTTCCCGGCGGAGCCGCCTGTCGCACGGCCCCGCCGCGCTGCCTGCCCGCTGAGCCGGCTGCGCGGCCCGGTCTGGCCGGGCTCGGCCGGGAGTGCCAGCGCGGCCGCGAGATCAACCTCGCCGATCCCCGCGTACGTCAGTGCCTTCGTCAGCCGGCCCGATTGCACGGCAGCCCTGGCGCCAGGGTCAGCGAGGGCCGCTTCCAGGGTGGCCCGGACCTCGCCCAGCACGACCTGGCTCGCCGGCTGGCCGGCCTGCCCGGCGATCTCGGCAGCGCGCGGCAGCAACTCGCTGATGACCTGGCGGCGTTCCCCCGACAGCTCCCTGAGGCGGTCACCAGCCAGCGTGCGCTGCGCTTCCCCCAGCGCCTCGCCGACCTCGGCAAGCCGGTCGAGCTGATCGGGGGCGGCCCTGACGAGCTGGTTGACCAGCCAGGCGCTAGCCGTCGGCCGGGCCAGTTTCCTGATGGCAGCGGCTTCGTCGCGCTGGCCGCCAGCCCGGACCTGGCGCGCCCGCTCGTCCCGCGCCGCCGTGAACTCTGCCGGCGGCAGCGCATAGAGCTCGTCGGCCACCTCGGCGACCGTGACTGGCTGCACAGTTCATGATCGTAATACCGCGAGGGCCGCCACGGCCTGCTCAGCGCTCAGGCACTGTCTGTTGCCGCGGCCCGGCCAGGATGTCAGTCCGGCGGCCGCACCAGGACGGCGATGCCCGCCCGCACCCGTCCGCCCAGCCCGGCGGCCGCGGCATCAGCGATCTGGCTTGCCATCTCATCGGGAACGGGGCGGGCGGCGCCGGCCGGGGGCGCAAGCTCAAGGGTGAAGTCAAGGCCGCCCCGGCCCTCGGTCAGCCGGACCCGGATGCCCGGCGCGATCTCGGCCGCAGCGGCCGCGACCTGCTGCCAGACGTCCGGGTCCAGGTGCATGGCCGGAGCCTGCGCCCCGGAGGCCAGCGCCTGAAGCCGGGCGCCCTCCACGACGATCGGGACCGGCCCGGCGATGTCGATGACCACGGCGCAGGACTCCTGCACCGCCGACTGCCAGACGCCCGGCGCGGGCACTGGCACCGGCCGGGCGGCAGGCTGCCAGCGCCGGACGGTATCAGCTGAGGTGAAGGCGGGCAGCGCCCGCCGCCCGTCCGCACCGACGATCGACGGCAGGGCCATCTCGCTGGCATCCTCCCCGTGCACGGGAACAACGGGGACCAGAAGCCGGCTGTCGGCGAGGGCCAGCAGCACGGCGTGCTCGCCGCCGGTACCGGCCGCGTAGGCGTCCAGAGCAGCCGCGACGCCGGGATAGGCGTCGCCCCGGTCGTCGCGGAACCGCTCATCGCCAGCGGTCAGATCAGGCATCGGCTCACTGTAGTGCGGCGCGGCACAGGTAGCCTTGCAGCCGGCGCCAACCGGGTCAGCCGCGGTCATTCAGGATGAGCCTCGCGAAACTGAGAGTGCGGTGAATTTGCAGGTAACTCATGGCACAGTAGACCGCAGCACAGCAGGTCAGAGCACAGGGGACAGCGTGAGCCAGGTCAGTCAGGGCCCTTTGCCGGTGGAGCCTGGCACGCTGCTGCACAAGGCGATCCCGCCGCGGATGGTGGAGCCCTACCTGACCGGCCGCCGGTCGATTATCTCCGGGTTCGTGCACCGGGTCGAGGACTGCCAGGTCTTCACTCCCCGCGAACTGCACCGGGTATTCGGCCTCGGCTACGAGGGCTCCGATTTCAGCCCCGAGATGAGCGAGATCTACCTCATCCGCTGGCGTGCCATCAGCACCGAGACCTACCAGGTGCCCTACTCCGCCGGGCGGGGCGGTGACTGGTCCATGAAGCCGCCGTTCACCGGCACCGGCTATTCCGCCGCTGACCAGCAGGTCGCGGAGTACTTCACCGACCCCATCCCGGTTCCGGTTGGCGCCGAGATCTATCGGGTTGGGACTGATAAGTCCGACTTCATCGCCCGCTATGACGGCCAGGTCTGGCTACGACCTGCAGAAGGGTCTGAACTGTGCGCTACCGGCTGATGGCCACCTACCGCGACTCGCCATTCGAGGCCGGGATCGGCCCGGCTGACGGGGACATCGTCCTGTTCGCGGCCTGCCCGCCACCCGAGGAGCTCGGTTTCGAGCCGGCCACCGGGCACTGGCGCAAGCAGCTGCGGCTCGGCGATGTGCAGGCGGTGTGGGAGTCGAGGCCGGTCGGCACCTTCCGCGGTGAGCGCTGCATGGTCCTGGATGACCTTGGTGACCGGCTGCACATCGGCTATCTCGGGCATGACGGCTACAAGGCTGAGCAGCTCGGCTACTGGCAGGTTGACCGGGGCGTATTTGAGCTGATCGCGCCGCGGACTGAGGTCACCGACATCCTCGAGGAGCGCACCGAGTACTCCCGCCCGGCCGAGACGCCCGGCTATCAGGAGCCGGCCTACCAGGCCCCCGGCTATCAGGTGCCCGACTACCAGCCGCCCGGCCAGCCCGCGGGCGCTGACTACCCCTGGCAGCCGGGTCAGTACAGCGCCCAGCCTGAGGGCCTGCCAGGTGACCAGGGGCAGGCGGCGCCCGTGCCGCCGGTCTATTACCCCGCTCCGGACGACACCACCGGCGTAGCCCTGCCGGTCACCGCCGAGGCACCGCTGCCGCTGGAAGCCCAGGCGCTGCGGGCAGCGTCGGCGTCGCGGCGGCCCCGGCCGGCCCAGCCAGCTCAGCCAGCCAGCCCGGCCCAGCCAGCCAGCCCGGCCCGGCCCGGCGCGGCGGCCGGCGCCGCGCCGGCAGGCCAGGAGTCTCCCCGCCAGCGCCGCGCGGGACGGCGCAGGCTGGCGACCGAGCGCCTGTTCGCCGACCTGGCCGGACTGGCCGGCATCCCGTCCGGGAGCTATTCCGTGGGCGACGACGTTGAGGGCGCTCTGTGCCTGGTCCAGACCGAAACCGGCTTCGAGGTGTTCCACTCGGCCGGCGGCGCCCGGCATGAGCTCCAGGTCTTCAGCAGCGAAGAGGCCGCCTGCTTCTACCTGTTCGGCGTCCTCGCCGCCGAGGCGGTGCGCAACGGCACGCTCGCCCGGGTGCCGAGCACCCGGCTGGCCTAGACCGCCGCCGCGCCGACCGCATAACGGATGTAAAGCCTGATACAAGGCTTACCACCGGCCGCACGCTCAGGGCAGAACGTGGCATAACCGGGCCGGCGGCCGGGCATGAGCATGCGACGATCGCCGCGCAACGGAGGAAGCTCATGCCGCCAGCCAGGTCTCCAGGGGCCTGCCGTCGCGTCCGGGCTTCCTGAGCCTCGCGGTGCGCCGCATCTCCTTGCTGAACCTGGCCGCGATCTCGATGATCGTGAGCGGCATCGTGATCGCGTTCATCGGCCACGACACGCTGCGCTGGGCGCCACCGCCGGTACCCCCGGCCTGGGCCGCCACCGCCCGCCAGCTGTCCGGCGACGGCTCGGTGACCCGCCACCGGACGACTGGGTCCAGGCCGACTCACTCCGTCCCTGTGAGTGTCGACATTCCGGCCATCAAGGTGCACGCCAGGATCATCTCCCTGGGCCTGAACCGCAACGGCACAGTCGCCGTACCGCCGCTGGCAGCCGCCGCGAAAGTCACCAGCTGGTACGACAAGGGACCGTTGCCCGGCCAGCCCGGCGCGGCGGCCATTCTCGGGCACGTGGACGCCAGGAATATCGGCCCGGCAGCGTTCTACAACCTCGGCAGCCTTCGCCCTGGCGCCAAGATCTATGTGCGGCTGCGCGATGGCCAGACCATCGTCTTCGAGACGTACTCGGTCGCGCTCTACGCCAAGGCGACGTTTCCCACCCAGAAGGTGTTCGGCTACACCAGCTGGCCCACGCTGCGCCTGATTACCTGCGGCGGGCTGTTCGACCAGCGGACCGGACACTACCTCGGCAACGTCGTCGCCTATGCCAGCTACGTGGGCAGCTACCGGTGACAGGACTGCCCCGGGCCCGGTCCTGAGGACGGGTCGCCGGCTAGCTGAGAACTCACTGCGGGGTTGCCGAACTTCGCACCCGTGGACAGCCGTGACAGCTAGGGTGCAAAGTGCCGGCGGGGCTGAAGGTCCCCCGCTCCCCAAGCAGCCCCGCCGGCATCTTCTCGCCGCTTCGTGCCACAGTTGACCCATGGCAGAGCCGACTCTCCCGCTGACCGGTGCGCAGTTCGACATCGCTGCCGGCGACTATCAGGCCACCGTGACCGAGCTCGGCGCTGGCCTGCGCATGCTGACCCACCAGGACAGGCCAGTCATTGCCGGATATGAGGCCGACCAGGTGCCGCCCGCCGGCGCCGGCCAGCTGCTGCTCCCGTGGCCGAACCGGGTCGACCACGGCCGGTACAGCTTCGGCGGCGGCAGCTACCAGCTCGACCTGTCCGAGCCCGCGCATGACAACGCGATTCACGGCCTGACCCGGTTTGCCAGCTGGAGTCTCGTCGCGCGCGCGGACGATGAGGTCGAGCTGGGGCTGCGGCTGCTGGGGCGGCCCGGCTACCCGTTCTGCCTGGAGCTGCGGGCAACCTACCGGCTGACAGCCGCAGCAGGGCTCGAGGTCACCATCAGGGCGCACAACCCGGGCGACAGGCCCGCACCCTACGGCACCGGACAGCACCCCTACCTGCGGGCCGGCACCGAGCTCGTCGATCACTGGCACCTGCAGCTGCCGGCGACCCGCTGGCAGCCCGCCGACGACCGGGGCATCCCGGCCGGCCCGCCGCAGGACGTCGCGGGCTCGCCGTATGACTTCCGCGAGCGCCGCCCGATCGGCACCGTCTCGCTCGACCACGCCTTCACCGGGCTGACCGCCGACGCCGACGGCCGGAGCCGGGTAAAGCTCACCGGCCCGGCAACCGAGATCGAGCTCTGGGCCGGGCCCGGCTACCACTGGCTGCAGGTTTTCACGGGCGACCCGCTCGGCCCGGACGCGCGCCGCCACGCGCTCGCGGTTGAGCCGATGACCTGCCCGCCCAACGCATTCGTCAGTGGCACCGACCTGGTCACGATCGAGCCAGGTGCCAGCGTCACGCATAGCTGGGGCCTGCGCGCCATCGGCTTTATGTAGGGAACGGGCCCGTTCCCGCCAGCGCCACGATCCGGGCGAGGTCGTCCGGAGTGTCAATATCGTCGGGGCGGCCGGTGTCGCCGCACTCGATCTCGGTCACGAGATCCCGGTGGGCCCGCAGGAACGGCCGCGCGCCCGTGTCTCCGGCCGCGAGGGCAGCGACTTCCGGCCAGTACTCGCGGCTGATCAGCACCGGGTTGCGGGGCTGCCCGTCGTAGCACGCGACCGCGACGCCTGCTCCGGCCGAGTGGGCGCTGATCAGCCGGCGCACGGCCGCCGCCCCGACAAGCGGCTGGTCGGCCAGCGCGAGCACCGCCGCGGTGCAGTGGTCGGGAACGGCCGCGAGGCCGACTCGCAGCGAGGAGCCCATGCCGGTGCTCCAGTCCGGGTTGTGCACGGTTATGACCGGGCTGTAGTTCTCAGCACGGGCGTCCAGATCAGGACTGCCGGGGCCGGTTCCGAGCTGCCCGGCTCCGGCCGCCCCGGTGACGACGATGACCGGGTCCGCGCCGCCGTCGCGCAGCAGCACGATGCCACGCCTGGCGAGCGACTGGCCGCCGAGAAGAATGAGCGCCTTCGGCTGCCCCAGTCTGCTTCCCTCACCTGCGGCGAGCAGTACTCCGGCCACGTTCCCGCAAGGCACCTAGGCGGTCCGCTCGTCCGGTACCTCCGCCGCCGGGCGGTCACCTGGCAGCTGGCTGTGGTGGATCCTGCCGCTGGTCGCGGTCAGCGGCCGGCCGCTGCCGCCCCAGCGGAGCTGGATCAGCTCGGCCGCGATGGCGATCGCGGTCTCCTCCGGCGTCCGGGCGCCGAGGTCCAGGCCGATCGGCGAGCGGAGGCGGGACAGCTCGTCCTCGGCCACGCCGACCTCGCGGAGCCGGGCGAGCCGGTCGTCATGGGTGCGCCTGCTGCCCATGGCGCCGATGTAGGCAGCGGGGCGGCGGAGCGCCACCTCAAGCAGCGGAACGTCGAACTTCGGATCGTGGGTCAGCACGCAGATCACCGTGCGCTCGTCGGTGTCGATCCCGGACAGGTACCGGTGCGGCCAGTCCGTGATGACCTCGTCGGCGTCCGGGAACCGGGACTTGGTCGCGAACACCGGCCTGGCGTCACAGACTGTCACCCGGTAGCCGAGGAACTTGCCCGCCCTGGCGACGGCCGCGGCGAAATCGATCGCGCCGAAGACCAGCATGCGCGGCGCGGGCGCGAACGACTGGACGAAGATCGCCAGCTCATCCCGGCGGCGCTCGCCGTCAGGCCCGTACCGCCGGACGCCGGTCAGGCCCTGCGCGAGCATGCCGCGGGCGTCGTCATCGACGGCCTGGTCGAGCCGGTCGCCGGCGCCCAGCGATCCGGTCGCGGCATCGTTCTGCCAGATGATCCGGCGGGCGCCGGCTGTGCCCGGTCCCTCGATCACCGTCGCGACGGCAACCGGGATGCCCTGCCGCACGGCGCCGGCGATCTCGGCGAGGCTGGCGAAGCGGTCCCTGCTCACCGGCTCGACGAAGATGTCGATGATCCCGCCGCACGTCAGCCCGACCGCGAAGGCGTCGTCGTCACTGATCCCATAGCGCTTGAGTACCGGCTGGCCGGTGGCCGCCACCTCCGTGGCCAGCTCGTACACCGCGCCCTCGACGCAGCCGCCGGACACGCTGCCGACGACCTCGCCATCGGAGGACACCGCCATGGCCGCCCCGGGCTCGCGCGGCGCGCTGCTGAAGGTCCGCACGACCGTGGCCAGGCCGAACGTCTCGTCCGCCTCCCACCACTTCGTGACGGGATCAAGAATGTCGCGCACTAGCTGGTCACCTCGGTGACGTCTCCCTGGCCGCGAGTCCGGCCCGTCTGGGCAAACAACTTCACGACTGGCAGTGTTCCAGGCCTTTCATCACTGGCAGTGTTCCGGGCCTGCGCACGGGCTGGCCCGGTCGGCCGCGGATACCCGGTCTGGACCTCTTTGTTAGGGTAGCCTAAGCTGCCTCACGGTTAGGTAACCCTAAGCTTTGCTGGTCGCAGAGCTAATCCCCGGGAGACGGAGCGCATGACGACAGACAACTGGCCGGGAGCCAGGCGACGCCGGCGGCTGGCGCAGGCGGGACTCATCATCGCCCCGGCGGTGGCCCTGACGGCGTGCGGATCCGCCGCCGTCCACGCAGCGGCTGTCTCCGCTACCGCCGTCCGGTCCGCCTGCACCGAGGTCAGCGCCACGCTCGCGGACGGCCCTGACGCCGGCACGGATCCGGTCGGCTACGCCGAGGCCCAGGTCGGGCCGCTACGCGCGATCAGGACCGGCGACCCGGCGCTGCGCGCCGCTATCAGCAGGCTCGCGAGCGCCTATGAACGCGTCTACGCCAGCAACGGCACCAGCCCGGCCGCCGCCAAGGCTGTGACCGCCGCCGCCGGCAAGATCGACGCCATCTGCCCGGGGGCCACGTCATGAGGCGCGTCAGCGCGGCGCTGGCCGCCGCCGCCGTTCTCGTGACCGGAGCCACGCTATCCGCGTGCGGCGGCGGCTCGCCCGCCTCCGGCGGCACCACGCTCACCCTGTACAACGGCCAGCACGAGCAGACGGCCGACAACCTGATCTCGGCCTTCGAGAAGAAGACCGGCATCACCGTCGTTGTCCGCAGCGATGACGAGGACACGCTGGCCGACCAGATCGCGGCCGAGGGCTCGCGGTCGCCGGCTGACATCTTCTTCACCGAGAACTCGCCGCCGCTGGAAAGCCTGCAGGCCAAGGGACTACTGTCGGCCGTCGACTCGTCAACCCTGGCGCTGACGCCGGCAAAGTACAACTCGCCGCAGGGCGACTGGGTCGGCGTCTCGGCCCGGGTCAGCGTCATCATCTACAACCCCGGCCTGATCTCGCCGGCGCAGCTGCCCACGCACGTCTCGCAGCTCGCCAGCCCGCAGTACAAGGGCAAGCTGGCGCTGGCACCGGGCGAGACCGATTTCCAGCCGATCGTCACCGCCTACCAGCGCGCCTACGGGACCGCGGCAACACTGACCTGGCTGAACAAGATTCACGCGAACGCAGCTGGGCACATTTATCCCGACAATGAGACCATCGCCGATGAGGTGAACCGCGGTGCGGCCGCTTTCGGGATCGTGAATCAGTACTACTGGTACCGGATGCGGGCGGAGATCGGCGCGGGCAACATGCACTCCAAGATCACGTATTTCGCGCCCCGCGATCCGGGCTATGTGCTCGATGTCTCCGGCGCCGCGGTGCTGAAGTCCGGCAAGCATCAGGCGGCCGCCCAGAAGTTCCTGGCCTTCCTGGTCAGCAAGCAGGGGCAGGAGATCATCGCGACGCCGGGAACGGGCGCGGGCCAGTCGCTCAGCTTCGAGTACCCGGTCGGGTCGGGCGTGACGACCAAGGCCGGCGAGACGCCGTTCAGCCAGCTGACGCCGTATCCGATCACGGTCGGCGAGCTAGGCGACGGCAGCACCGCCATCACGCTGATGACTAAGGCCGGCCTGCTGTGAGCTGGTCCCGGCGCCGGGCTGCCGGGAGCTGGTCCCGCCCGCCCGGCGCGCTGGCGGCCCGGTGATGCCAGGCAGCCCGGTGCAGACGGCCGGTACCCGGCCCGCCGCCCCGGCCCCGGTCGTCCAGGTCCCGGCCCGGCGCGCACGCCAGCAGGCCGGCCTGCTCGCGATCTCCACGGTGATCGCGATCCTGCTGGCCGTGCCGCTGGTGTTCCTGCTGATCGAGTCGTCGCGGGCGGGCTGGAGCGAGGTCGCCAGCCAGATCTTCCGGTCGCTGACCGCCACGCTGCTGTGGAACACCGTGCGGCTGACCGTGGCTGTGACGGTGCTGTGCGCGATTCTCGGCACGCTGGCGGCGTGGCTGGTCGAGCGGACGGACCTGCCGGGCAGGCGCGTCTTCGCCGTCCTGCTCGTCGTGCCGCTCGCCATTCCCGATTTCGTGGTCAGCTTCGGCTGGAGCTCGCTGTTCATCTGGGTGCAGGGCTTCCGCGGCGCCGTCATCGTCATGACGCTGGCGGTCTACCCGCTGGTCTACCTGCCGGTGGCAGCAAGCCTCCGGGCCGCCGATCCGGGCCAGGAGGAAGTCGCCAGGAGTCTCGGAGTCGGCCGGATTCGTACCTTCTTCCGCATCACGCTCGGCCAGGCCAGGGGCGCCATCCTGGGCGGGTGCCTGCTGGTGGCGCTCGTGCTGCTGGCTGAGTACGGCGCCTTCGAGATGCTCGGCTACCAGACCTTCACTACGGAGATCTTCACGAACCTGCAGCTGCCGACCGAAGTACCCGCGGCCTGCGCGCTGTCTCTCGTGCTGGTGGCGATCAGCCTGGTCGTCCTGGCCGGGGAGGCGCGGTGGCGCGGCCGCGGCCGGGTCGCCAGGTCCGGCCCGATGACGCAGCGCGTCATGCCGCCGCTGCGGCTGGGCATCCGGGCGAGGGTGGCCTCAGTGACCGGGGTCTGCCTGCTGATCGGGCTGGCAGTCGGCCTCCCGGTGGCAGCCAGCATCTACTGGATCGTCCAGGGCGGCGTCCCGTCGGTGTCCGGCTCGGTCAGCGTGTCGATGCTGAGCGCCGCCTGGCACACCGCGGCGTACGGGGTCAGCGCGGCCGCTATCGACACGCTGCTGGCGCTGCCGGTTGCCGTGCTCGCCATCCGGCATACCGGTGCCGCCCGGCTCTTCCTTGAGCGGAGCACGTATCTGGTGCTGGCCCTGCCGGGCGTGGTGATCGCGCTGGCGCTGACCTACTTCACCGAGCAGTACCTGAACAGCGCCGGGTACCAGACCGCGCTACTGCTGGTGCTCTGTTACGCGATCATGTTCTTCCCGCTGGCGCTCGTCGGGGTCAAGGCGGCGATCGCCCGCGCGCCCGCGAGCCTGGACGAGGTCGCCCGGTCGCTGGGCCAGAGCAGGCTCACCGCCTTCAGCCGGGTTACGCTGCGACTCGCGGCGCCGGGCCTGGCCGCTGCGTTCTGCCTGGTGTTCCTGGAGGTGGTCACCGAGCTGACCGCGACCCTGATCCTGGTCCCCACGGGCGTCCAGACGCTGGCGACTCAGTTCTGGCAGTACCAGTCGAGCCTGTCCTACGGGCAGGCCGCGCCGTTCGCCCTGGTCATGATCGCGGTGGCGACATTGCCGAGCATTGTGCTCGGCCGCTTCTTCAACCGCTCGGCCCGGGCGCGAGGATAGGGACATGAGGCAACTGTCGGTATCGGGGCTGCACAAGGCATTCGGGACTCATCCGGTCCTGACCGGCCTCGACCTGGACGTGCCCGCGGGGGCGTTCACTGCCATCCTGGGGCCGTCCGGCAGCGGGAAGACCACGCTGCTCCGGCTGCTGGCTGGCTTCGAGCGCGCCGACGCCGGGACTATCACGATCGGCGACCGCGTCGTCGACGGGCCGGGCGGCTACGTGCCGCCAGAGCGCCGCAAGATCGGCTACGTGCCGCAGGAGGGAGCCCTGTTCCCGCACCTGACAATCGCGGGCAACATCGGCTTCGGGCTGCCCGGCCGCGAGCGGCACGGGCCGCGCATCCCCGAGCTGCTGGACGCCGTCGGCCTGTCCGGGATGGGCAAGAGGTACCCGCATCAGCTGTCCGGCGGCCAGCAGCAGCGCGTGGCGCTGGCCCGCGCGCTGGCCATCCGGCCGGAGGTGGTGCTGCTGGACGAGCCGTTCGCCTCACTCGACGCCCACATGCGGGCGAGCGTCCGCGCCGACGTGCAGCGGATCTGCCAGACAGCGGGAACGACGGCCATCCTCGTCACCCATGACCAGGACGAGGCGCTGTCGATGGCTGATCGCATCGCCGTGCTGCGGGACGGCAGGATCGTCCAGTACGCCGCGCCCGCCGACCTGTACAGGTGGCCGGCGGATCCGGCCCTCGCCCGGTTCGTCGGCGACGCGAACCTGGTCGACGGCGAGGTGCTCGCGGCCCTTGCCGGGACCGCGGGGCCCGGAGACGGCGGGGCCGGGGGGGCCGGGGGGCGGACCGTGGACACCATCCTCGGCCTGCTGACGCTGGCTGAGGATGACAGCGCGCCGGTGCTGCCGGGCCCGGTCACGGTGCTCATCAGGCCCGAGCAGCTTGAGCTTTCCGCCGGGACGCCAGGACGCACGGAGAACGGCTGCCTGTCCGGCCGCGTCGTGGCCTGCGAGTACTACGGGCACGACGCCGTCGTGCGGGTGCAGCCTGACGGCGCCGGTGCGGGCCAGGAAGTCATCGTGCGCACGTCCGGCGGCCCGCAGCTCGCGGCCGGATCACCCGTCACCGTGCGGGCCCGCGGCCGGGTCATCGCCTGGAGTCGCTAGCCAGGCATCGGCGTCAGCCCCCGGCGCAGGGTCTAGCCCGGATTGCTGTAGACCCGGTCCGGCGTCACGAGCACGACAGCCCGCCGGTCTGCCGCCATCACCCGGTCGTACTCATCCCAGTCATCGTGCGTGCCCCCGGCCGCGGCGAAGACCTCACGGCGCAGCAGCCGCAGCCGCTCGGCATCTACTCCGGGTGCGGGGTCGTCGGGTCCGATGATCTGTGCCTGTCCCTCGACCGCCGCCCACTGCCAGCCGGCCCGGAACGTCACCGTGAGATGCGGGCGGGCCCGCAGGTTAGCCAGCTTGGCCCGGCCGTAGGTCACGAACGCCACCACGTCCTGCCCGGTGCCAGGGTCGGGCAGCACGCCGGCGTTGACCACCGACGCCTGGATGGAGCCGTCCGCACGGGCCGTGGAGATCACTGCCAGGTACTTGTCTCGACTGCCGATCGCCGCGGCATCAGTCAGGGTCGTCATGGATCCATCCTGTCCGCTCCCGGCCGCCCGCGCTGCCTCCGGTAGTTATCCGGATGCGGCAGCGGAGCGCTGCTGGCACGCTGGCGATGTGCTGATCTCTATCGACGACCTGGAGCACGCAGCGGCGCCGGGCTGGCGCGCGATCGAGGAGGGCCGCCTGGGCGACTGGCTGCTGCGGGCCGCCGGCGGATTCACCGGCCGGGCCAACAGCGCGCTCGCGGCCGGTGATCCGGGCCTGGCGCTGCCCGAGGCGGTCGCGAAAGTCGGCTCCTGGTATGCCGACCGCGGCCTGCCCGCCATGATCGTGGTGCCTTATCCCGCGGCGCAGCCGGATGCCAGCAGGCTGGACCGGCTGCTGGCAGACCTCGGCTGGGCCATCCGCGCCGATGCGGCCACGGTGATGACAGCCGGCGCCGGTGCAATAGCCGGGGTGACCGCAGCCGGGGTCACCGCAGCCGGAGGGCCGGGTGTCGAGATCGGCCCGGACCCCGACGAGGCGTGGCTGGCCCGCTACCACTACCGCGGTCAGGAACTGCCGCCGGTCGCGCGCACGGTACTCACCTCGGCGCCATGGCAGGCCTTCGGATCGATCCGGGTGGCCGGCGAGACCGTGGCGATCGGCCGGGTCGCGGGGGCCGGCGACTGGGCCGGGCTTGCCGCGATCGAGGTCGACCCGCGGTGCCGCCGCCAGGGACTCGGTGAGGCGGTCACTGTCGGGCTGACCGCGCACGCTGCCAGCCGCGGCTACGGCCACGTCTACCTGCAGGTGGCGGACGAGAACCGCGCGGCCCGCGCGCTCTACCGCAAGCTGGGCTTCACTGACCATCACGGCTACCACTACCGCGTCGCGCCTGCTTCGTGAAGTGGAGAGGACCGCGTGGCCTCGTGGTCAGCTCAGAGCCGCAGCGAGCGCAGCACCAGGGCCGTCTCCAGGGCCGCCACCACCGCGTCCCAGCCCTTGTCCTCCGCGCTGTCGTCCGAGCCGCTGCGATCGCGGGCCTGCTCCAGCGTGTCGCAGGTCAGCACGCCGTTGCCGACCGGCTTGGCCGCATCGAGTGCCACCCTGGTCAGCCCGTAGGTCACCGCGTCGCAGACGTAGTCGAAGTGCGGCGTACCGCCGCGGATGACCGCGCCCAGGCAGGCGACTGCGTCGTACCCGCGCGCGAGCTCAGCGGCCACGACCGGCAGCTCGACCGCGCCGGGCACCCGCACCACGAGCGGATCGGGAATGCCGCAGGCACTGGCGGCGGCGACCGCACGGCTGACCAGCTGATCGGTGATCTCGGCATGCCACCGCGTCGCGGCGATGGCGATGCTCAGTCCGGCCGCGTCGACTATCTGCCCGTCCGGCCGGCCGCTCCCGCTCACTGCAGGCTCGCGGCAGCAGCCGCCGCCCCCGGGACACCGTTCCCGGCTGTGCTGGCTGAGCCGCTCCCGGCTGTGCTGGCTGACCCGTTCGCGCCGATCGCGGGCAGGTTGTCGATCTGATGGCCGAGGCGGTCCCGCTTGGCGGTCAGGTAGCGGAGATTGTGGGCGGTGGGGACGGACGGCAGACCAACCCGGCCGGTCACGGTCAGGCCGAAGCCGCCGAGCCCGCTTACCTTCGCCGGGTTATTGGTCAGCAGCCGCAGTGACACCACGCCCAGGTCGGTGAGCATCTGGGCACCGGTCGAGTACTCCCGTGCGTCGACTGGCAGGCCGAGCTCCGTATTGGCATCGACGGTGTCCGCGCCGCCGTCCTGCAGCTGATACGCGCGCAGCTTGGACAGCAGGCCGATCCCGCGGCCCTCATGACCGCGCAGGTACAGCACGATGCCGCGGCCTTCGGCCGCAATCGCCGCCATGGCCGCGTCCAGCTGTGCGCCGCAGTCGCACCGGTGCGACCCGAACACGTCGCCGGTCAGGCACTCGGAGTGCATGCGAACCAGGACATCCGGGCCGGGCGCGGCGATGTCGCCGAGGATCAGCGCGAGGTGCTCGGTGCTGTCGACCGAGTTCTGGTAGCCGATGGCGCGCCACTCGCCGTACCGGTTCGGCAGCCTGGTCTCCACGACCCTGCTCACGACCCGCTCGTGCTGGCGCCGGTAGGAGATCAGCTGCTCGATCGAGATCAGCGCGAGGCCGTGCTCGTCGGCAAACTTGCGCAGCTCCGGCAGCCTGGCCATCGTGCCGTCGTCATTGACGATCTCAGCCAGCACGCCGGCCGGGGTGAGCCCGGCCAGCCGGGCCAGGTCAACAGCGGCCTCGGTGTGCCCGCGCCGGCGCAGAACGCCTCCGGGCGAGTACCGCAGCGGGAACACATGGCCCGGCCTGACGATCTCGTACGGCTCGGTCGCCGAGTCCACCAGCGTTCGGATGGTCCTGGCCCGGTCCGCTGCCGAGATACCGGTGGTCACGCCGTCGCGGGCATCCACGCTGATGGTGTACGCGGTCCGCATCCGCTCGGCGTTCTGCGTCGTCATCAGCGGCAGCTGCAGCCGGTCCAGCATGTCGCCCGGCATCGGAACGCAGATCACGCCGCTCGTGTAGCGGATCATGAAGGTCAGCAGCTCGGGCGTGGCCTTGCCGGCCGCGAAGATGATGTCGCCCTCGTTCTCCCGGTCGGCGTCGTCCACGACCACGACAGGCCGGCCGCGATGTCGGCGATCGCGCGGGCGACGTCATCCAGCTCCGGCTCAGCTGACCGCGCTGGCCCGTCCTGCGGGGACAGGGCGGCCTGCCCGGTCACTGCAGCCTCCCGGCGAGCAGGCGCTCCACATACTTGGCAATCATGTCGACCTCGAGATTCACGACCTCACCCGGCTGCTTGCGGCCGAGCGTGGTCCGCTGCAGAGTCTCCGGAATCAGGCTTACCTCGAACCAGTGCGCACCGGCGTCCTCGCCCAGCGCCGATACTGTCAGGCTGATGCCGTCGACGGCCACCGAGCCCTTCTCCACCAGGTAACGCGCCACGCCCGGCGGAAGCGAGATGCGCACGGCCTCCCAGCCAGTAGCCGGCCTGCGGGCCAGGATGCTGCCCGTGCCGTCAACGTGGCCCTGAACGATATGACCGCCCAGCCGGCCGTCTGGCTTCACCGGCCGCTCCAGATTGACGGCCGCTCCGGCCCGGAGGGTCCCGAGGCTGGAGCGCTCCAGGGTCTCCCCCATCACGTCCGCGCTGAACTGGCCGTCCTGCACTGCGGTCACTGTGAGGCAGACCCCGTTGATGGCGATCGAGTCGCCGCGGGATGCATCGCCCGTGACCAGTGGCCCGCGAATGGTCAGCCGGGCCGAGTCGCCAGCCACGTCGATACCGGCAACCTCGCCGAGTTCTTCCACTATCCCGGTAAACACCGTGTCCTCCTCCGGAGCCCCGTCCTGCTGGGGTACTGCCCTGCCACGGGCTCCGGGGACTGCGCCTAGCGCAAACGCGACGATTCTGGTCAGACGGAGCCCGAAGGCCCGGCCTGGCCGGTGCCGCGCACGTGCTGCCTCCCATCCGGACTTTAACCGTCGGTCCCGGAATTCCACCGGATCAGCCGGCCGATGGCTTCGGCCGGGTCGCGGACTATCACCGCCGGTTCGGATTTTCACCGACCCCGGAGCACGCGTACTTTCGCAAACTAGTGTGCCACGCCAGGTATTCCGGTGTCGCGGGCCATAACTGTGGCCTGGATCACGGCACAGAGCGCCGGCGGCCGGCAGTCACAGCAGGACGGCCGCCCTCCCCGTCGTCTTCCGGGAAGAGCGGCCGTCAGCAGCCCGTTGCCTGCCGCTAGGTCGCGGCAGTACCCCGGCGGGCCAGGGCATCCAGCGTGACTGCGGCCAGCAGCACCGCGGCAGTCCAGATGTACTGCCCGGCAGCGCCGAGTCCGAGCAGGTCAACGCCGTTGTAGATGACGGCGACGACGAACCCGCCCAGCACGGCTCCGAGCATCCGGCCACGCCCGCCGAAGAGGCTGACGCCGCCGATAACCCCGCCGGCGACCGAGTACAGCACGTACTGGCCGCCCTGGAAGTTCTCCGACATCGATCCGAGGTAGGACGCGTAGAGAATGCCGGTGATGCCGGCGAACATCCCGGCCAGCGTGAACGCCAGCACCCGGATCCGGCGCAGGTTGATGCCCGCCCGCCTGGCTGCCTCGGCATTGCCGCCGACGGCGTAGACGTACCGGCCGTACTTCGTCCGCGTCAGCAGGATGCTGGAAAGCACGAGCAGTGCCAGCACAATCGGCACCACCCAGGGAACGCCTTCGAGCACGACGAATGCGCTGCCGCGGTTGTAGTTGAGCACCAGCACGAGCACCGCGCCAATGACGGCCGCGGCTCCGAGCTTGAGCAGCGTCACGCCCAGGGGCGGCGCAACCAGGTTGTTCGCCCGCCGGCGCCGGTCCCGCACGACCATGAACAGCCCGCCGACGACGACCGCGGCGATCAGGATGACCCAGCCGACAGCCGGCGACAGGTTTCCGAACACCAGGTCATTGATGAAGGTGTTGTGGTTGGAGATGGTCCCGCCGTTGCCGACGCTCCCGGCAGCGTCGAACAGGAAGATCAGCACGCCGTTCAGGCCGAGCAGGCCGGCCAGCGTGACCACGAAGGACGGAATCCGGAGCCAGACGATGATCAGGCCCTCGATGGTGGAGATCGCCATGCAGACGATGATGCCGGCCAGGATAGCGACCGGGGTCGGCCAGGGGTTGTGGACCGAGACCATCCAGATCGTGATGGTGCCGCCGATGGCCGCGTTGAAGCCGACGGACAGGTCGATCTCGCCGAGCAGCAGGATGAACGTCTGCGCCATGGCGATGGTGATGATCCAGCCCGCCTGGCCCATCAGGTTGGCGATGTTGGTCGCCGACAGGAACGAGGGCTGTGAGAGCTGGAAGTACGCGCCGAGAACGATCAGGCCGATGACGACCGGGAGGACTCCGCTCTCACCGCTGCGTACCCGCCTCAGCCACACCCGCATGTACTCGCCGAGCGAGTTGGCGAGTACCTCGGGTGCGCTCGTCAGCGCGATGGTATCCGCTGCCTCGCTAGCCTGCGGCTCGCCCGCCAGTGCGACCGCGCCCGGCGTCTCGTCCTTGTCCGGCTCACCGCCGTGATCCCTGGATGCCATAGCTCAGCCCTCCGAGCCTGTGCTGAAGCCCGGCGAGGCAGCGGGCTCGGCGCTGTCTCCGTTTGTCGGGTGGGTCGCCGACCCGGTTGTCATGTACTCGACCACCGACTGCGAGTCGAACTCCGACGCCGGGGCCACCGCCGCCAGGGTGCCAAGGTACAGGACCGCGATACGGTCGGCGACCTGGAAAACGTCGATCAGATTGTGCGACACCACGATCACGGCGTGGCCGCGCTCGGCCAGCGTCTTGATCAGGTTGAGCACCATCTCCGTCTGGCTGACGCCGAGGGCGGCGGTCGGCTCGTCCATGATGACGAGCTTCGCGTCCTGCATGACCGCCCTGGCCACGGCTACAGCCTGGCGCTGGCCGCCGGATAGCGAGCCGACCGGCTGCCGGATGGACCGCACGGTCGTGACCGACAGATCGGACAGGGTCTGCTTGGCCGTCAGCTCCATGCTCACCTCGTCCAGCAGGCCGAGATGCGTCTTCTCGTGACCGAGCAGCATGTTCTGCACAATGTCCAGGTTGTCAGCCAGGGCGAGATCCTGGTAGACCGTGGCGATTCCGAGATTGTTGGCTTCCTTGGGCGAGTGCAGGTGGACCGGCTTGCCGTTCCAGAGAATCTGGCCGCTGCTGGGCTCGTGAATTCCCGCTATGCACTTAATCAGGGTGGTTTTGCCGGCCCCGTTATCGCCAACCAGGGCGGTCACCTGGCCGACGGGAACATCCAGGTTGATTCCGGATAGGGCTTGCACAGGTCCGAAAGCTTTGCCGATATCGCGCAACTGCAGGATCGGCTGCCCGTCGGCCAGGGAGACGCCGGGCACGGACGACGCCGCGCCCGCTGTCGCGGGCGCGGCGCCATCCCCGGCGCTGTTAGCTACCACCGTGCCGTCCAGGCCCGGTCGTCAGCGCGTGGTGTCATTACGAGATCCCGTACTTCGTGCAGTCGGCGGCGTAGGTACCGGTGCAGATCTGGGAGGCCGGCACGAAGCCGTCCTTCACGACCGTGGACTGGACCGTCGGCCCGGTGACCCACTCCGGCGTCAGCAGGATGGAGGGCACCGGCGTGTTGCTCTCGTCGATGTCCTTCACCGAGCTGTTCACCAGCGTGGACGGCGGGACAATGCCGGCCCGCAGGTACATGGCGAGCGCGACAGCGGCCTGGGCCTCCAGGTAGATCGGCTTGTAGACGGTACCGCACTGGTAACCGGAGATGATGTTCTGGATACCGGTAAGGGTGGCGTCCTGGCCGGTCACCGGGAAGGTGTCCGGCTTGATCCCGCGGGTCTGCAGGTAGTGGATGATCGGCGCGCCGTTCTCGTCGTTCGGCATGAGGACCGCGTTGGCGTCCGGGTTCTTGGTGTACGCGGCCTGGAACTCAGTCTCGGCCACGGTCGGCGTCCAGGTGCCCGCCGGGTTGGCCACGTCCTTGTAGGTCCCGTTCGCGAAGAGCGGCGCCAGCACGGCGTCGTACCCGTCGGCGAACAGCGTGGCGTTGTTGTCCGTCGGGTCGCCGCGCATGACGATCACCTTCGGGCTCTTGACCTTCCAGGCCGAGATGCAGCTCACCAGGCCCTTGCCGAGCAGAGTGCCGACGTAGACGTTGTTGAAGCTGACGTAATACTTGCGGCTGCCGCCAAGCGTGATCCGGTCGTAGTCGATGACCGGTACGCCGTGCGACTTGGCGTAGGACTCAATCTTCGCGCCGACACCAGGGTCGAGCGGGTCCATGATCAGGACCTTCGCGCCCTTGGTGATGTCGCTCTGGGCGTCCGACAGCTCGGTGGCGTCACTGCCCTGGGCGTTCTGGACAATGATCTTGCTGCTCGGGAGCCCGGCGTCCTTCATGGCCTTGGTCAGGTACGGGGCGTCGAACTCCACGTACCGGGTTGAGGACACGGTGTCCGGGAGGATCGCCGCGACGGGCCCGGTGCCGTGCGAGGCCAGGATCTTGATCTTCGACATGGCCGAGAAGCTCAGGTTGAAGTCCGTGTAGCTGAGCTTGGGTACCTGCGATGGGCTGAGCTTGTTGCTTGATGAATTCGAGGAACTGCCGCACGCGGCGACAAACAGCGCCGCGCTGCTGGCAATGGCCACCGCGGCCACTGCCTTGCTGACTGAGCGCAAGAAAACCACCTCGTCTGTAGGCGAGACGCCGGTCTACGCGAGCGCACTTAGTCCGTGCGCCCGCCGCCGGGCTGTCTCGCGTAGGTCAAATCGTCTTCTGTGGCAAACTCTAGGACGCTGCTGATGAACGGCTGCGTTAACATCCAGGTAACCTCATGAAAATTTCGTTAACGAAATCTTCCCAGGTCACAGGGCCATAACGACCGATGGCGATCCGTTTGTTAACTGCATCCGGTTTCCTCGCGTGGCGGGCCTGCCGTCGCGTTACCCAGTCGCACCGTCAGTCCGCCAGGATCCGGTAGCCGGCCCGCGGCTGCGTGACGATCAGCGGCGTGCTGCTGGTCTCCAGCTTGGCCCGCAGCCGGCGGATGTACACCCGCACGTACTCGGTCTCCGTCTCATAGCCGCGTCCCCAGACCCGCCGCAGCAGGTGCGCGTGGCTCAGCAGCTTGCCCCGGTTGATCGCCAGCTCGCGCAGCAGGGCAAATTCGGTCGGGGTGAGGTGGACCGCGATGCCGGCGCGGGTGACCTGCTGGCTGGCCAGGTCGATCACCAGGTCGGCCACCGTGATGACCTCCGGCGTTGTCTCCGCCGGGCCGGCCGGGTGCGGCGGAGCGTGGCGTTGATCCTGGCCAGCAGTTCCTCGATGCTGAACGGCTTGGTCATGTAGTCGTCAGCGCCGACGTTCAGCGCGCTGACCTTGTCCCGCTCGCCTCCCCTGGCCGAGACCACGATGATGGCGACCGACGACCGCTCCCGGATCTGCCGGCACAGCTCGAAGCCGTCGATCTCGGGCAGCATGAGGTCGAGCAGCACGATGTCCGGCGCCTCGGTCTCCAGCAGCCGCAGGGCGCGCAGGCCGTCCGCTGACACGATCGTGTCGAACCCCCGGACGGCGAGATTGGACCGGATCAGGTCGACGATGTTCGGGTCGTCCTCCACGACGAGGGCTCGCGTCGCCGCCTCAGGCATCACTGGCGCCTACCCCCGTCCTGGCGGCCGCGGTCCGGACGTCAGCCACCGCCATGGCTCCGCTGCCGGCCTCCGGTCCGGCGGCGCCGGGCTGGCCGGGCAGCCTGACCTCCGCCTCGATCGGCAGCCGGATCCGGAAGCATGTCCCCCGGCGCTGCGAGACAAGCTCGATGTGGCCGCCGTGCGCGGCAACGATTCCCCGCGCGATGGACAGCCCGAGCCCGGCGCCGGACGTCGGCCCGCGACGTCGGCGGGCCGACTCGAACGGCGCCCTGGCCATGTCCGCGCTGAGACCAGTGCCATCGTCGGAGACCGTGATCTCGACGTGCTCGGTGCCGGCACTCGCGGCCACCCGGACGTTCGTTCCCGGCGGATTGTGGCCGAGGGCGTTCGCCAGCAGGTTCACGAAGACCTGCTCCAGCCGGTCGTGGTCGGCCCAGATCACTGGCAGGGCCGGCGAGCAGGACACCCGGACCGCCGGCGAGGTGCCCGGCGGCAGGCAGGCAATCGCTGCCTCCAGGACCAGCGGCAGGTCGCACCAGTCCCGCTGCAGCCGCAGGATGCCGGACTCGATGGCAGAGAAGTCGAGCAGGTCGTCGACCAGCCGGCCGAGCCGCGCGGACTCGGTGGCGATGCGCCGCAGGAACCGGTGCTGCGACTCGCCGTCCCAGGTCACGTCCGGCTGGAGCAGGCTCGACGCGTAGCCCCTGATCGCCGTCAGCGGCGTCCGCAGCTCATGGCTGAGGCGGGACAGGAAGCCGCGCTGCAGCTCCTGTGAGCGGCGCAGGGTGAGCGCCTCCTGATGCGCGACCCAGGCTTCCTCGCGTTCCAGTGCCAGCTGAAGTGAGCGGGCCGCATCCTCGACCAGCGCGGCGGCATCCGCGGGCTGCGGGCCGGACCGCCAGCAGGCCACCAGGGCCGCGGCGCCGCCGGGGGCGGCAAACGGAACCGTCAGCAGGCGGCCGCGGCTGCCGACCTGCAGCACGGCGACGTCGTCCGTGCTGGCCTGCTCGAGCACGCGGGCCGCCGTCGTCAGCAAGTCCCCGCTCACCGCTGCTGACGGGCCGGCCGCGGCCCGCATCTGCGGCTCCTGACCAGGCTCCCGCACGACCAGCGCGGCCTCGTCCGCCTGCAGCCCGCGGCACAGGGCCTGCAGCGCGACCCGCAGGCTCTGGCTGACCGGCAGCGGGCCGGCCAGGGTTTCCAGCATCTCCCTGATGGTCTCCAGCACGCGGTTGCGCGCGGTGACCTCGTCCAGCAGGCTGTCCCGCTCGATCGCGCTCGCGGCGTAGCCGGCGTACAGCGTGACCAGGTCGAGGTCGTCCTGCTTGGGCTTGCCCGGCACCGCCCGGAAGACCGTGATGACCCCGGCGAGCCCGCGCGGCCCGAGAACCGGCACTGACCAGGATCCGGCTACCCGGCTCAGCCGGGCCAGATTCGCGAACGGCGCCCAGCAGCCGCCGACGCGCGCGTCTTCCTCGATGACCGCCTTGCCCACCGCGGCGGCACTGCCCACCGGACCGCCTGCCGGGCCGAACGGCAGGCGGGACCAGGCCGAGAGCAGCGGATCGGGAACCCCGAGCGATACGGCGCAGGCCAGCTCGGCACCGGAGGCAAGGTGAATGCAGAGGCGCTCGCCGCCGAGCGCGGCCCCGAGCGAGGACAGGATCAGCGACAGGCTGTTGGACGGGTCAGCGCTGACCAGGCGGCCGGTGAGGCCGTGCAGCCGGGTCAGCTGGCTGCGCGCGGATGAGTCCGCGTCCTGTCCGGACAGCAGGGCAATCACGTCGTCCGGGTGTACCTCGGCCGCCCTGACATCGGCGACGACCCGTCCGTGCCGCAGCACCACGATCCGGTCGGCCAGCCGGAACATCATGTCGATGTCGTGACAGGCGAGCACGACCGACGTGCCCTGCTCCCGCGCTCCGGCGATCAGCTCCTCGACCTGCTTCGACATGGCCACGCCGAGGGCCGCGGTGGGCTCGTCCAGCAGCAGGAGCCGCGGCCGGCACGCCATCGCCCGGCCGACGGCCACCAGCTGCCGCTGTCCGCCGGACAGCGAGCTGATGTCGCGGGTGGTAGCGGGCAGGCGGATACCGAGACCGTCAAGCAGCCGGCTTGCCTCGGTATGCAGCTTCACGTCGGAGACGAGCTGCAGGCGGCGTTCGCGGCCCAGCATGAGGTTCGCGGCTATGTCGAGGTTCTCGCACAGGGCCAGGTCCTGCCACAGCACGCTGACGCCCTGCCTGGCCAGCGTCCCCGGGTCTGACTGGATCGGCGCGCCCCCGATCCTGATCTCGCCGCCGGCCGGGGCGATATCGCCGCCGATGCAGCGCACCAGCGTGGTCTTCCCGGCACCGTTCTCCCCGGCCAGGGCAACAATCTCACCCTCCCCGACTGCGAGGCTCACCCCGCTGAGGGCCAGCACCGGGCCGAAGCTCACGCTCAGGTCCGTGACCTCAAGCAGCGCTCGCGCGTGCTCGCGCTCGCTGCGGGATGCTGTCGGTGCTGTCATGAGCACATTCTGTGCCCTGCGCCTCATCGGTCACCAGTTCTGAGGCCGGCGGCTTCGGCGCGCGCCTTCCGGTAGCCGCCGCCAGCACGACCCGGCCACGCGGGCAGGAATGGTGCGATAAGTGTCATTGCTGCCACAGACGCTAGTCGCCGCGATCATCGCATGCAAACCCGGGCCCGGAGCCTGACGGTGCCGGGCTAGCCCTCCTGCTGCCGCTTCGCCCTGGCGCGGCGCTTGCCCTCATGCATGGCGGCCACCCTGGCGACCGGGATCTGGTGCCCTTCGGCGATCAGGTCGGCGGGCAGCGCCTGCGGCCCGGGCAGCAGGCTGGCCCACACATCGCGTCCGGCCAGCAGGCCGGGTGCAGTCCTGACAGTGAAGTCGGCCGGCTGAACGGAGCTCAGGTCGTCCCATTCCACCGGGAAGGACACCGTGGTGCCAGGCCGGACCCGCGGGCTGTAGGCGGCGACGACCGTCGCGCCGCCGGCCCTGGTCGCGTCCAGGAAAACCTTGCCGCCCCGGTCCTCCTTGATGAACGCCGTGGTGGTCAGCTCCGGCCCGAGCCGCTCAGCCCGCACCGCGATCGCCCGGGTGACCGCCGCGGCATCCTCGGCCGTCGTCCCCGGCGCCAGCGGCACGACTATGTGCACGCCCTTGGACCCGCTGGTCTTGACGGCACCGGTGAGGCCAGCCGAGGCAAGTGCCTCGCGCACCAGCAGCGCCGCCTGAACGACCGGCCCGAATGCAGCACCGGCCGGCGGGTCAATGTCCAGCACGACGAAGTCCGGGCTGTCAGGGTGGCTGACCCGCATCAGGGTCGGGTGGTACTCCACGGCCCGCTGGTTGGCGAACCAGAGCAGCGTGCGCCGGTCGTTGCACAGCGCGTAGGACACCTCACGGCGCGAGCTCTCGGCCCAGAGCGTGACGGTGCGGATGAAGTCCGGCGCGTAACCGGGCACGTTCTTCTGCATGAACGGGGCCTGGCCGGGCCTGACGCGGACGACCGAGAGCGGCCGGTCGGCGAGGCAGGGGATGATCATGTCCCGGACCGCGTCCAGGTACTCAACCAGATCGCCCTTAGTGGCGTCCGCGCCGGTGAACAGCTCAGCATCCAGGTGAGTGAGGGTGATGCCGGCGCGTTCCCGCCCTGGATCGCTTTTATCGCTCACCTGGCCGCCGATCAGCCGGACGCCGTGGCGCCGGTGCTGGCCGGGCTCGAGGCGGCGGCAAGGCCGCGCAGCGTCTTCACAGCGCCAGCCGGGTCCTGCGAATCGAAGACCGCCGAGCCGGCCACGAACATGTCCGCGCCGGCCTCCGCGCACCGGCTGATGGTCTCCTCGCTGACCCCGCCGTCGACCTGGAGCCAGATCTCGCCGCCATGCCTGCTGATCAGCTCGCGCGCCCGCCGGATCTTGGGCAGCACCGGATCCATGAATTTCTGGCCGCCGAAGCCCGGCTCGATCGTCATCAGCAGCAGCATGTCGACCTCACCCAGCAGGTCGGCCCAGGGCTCCACCGCGGTGGGCGGGTTGAAGGCCAGGCCGGCCCGCGCCCCGGCCGCGCGGATCGAGCGCAGTGTCCTGATGGGCGCGCTGGCCGCCTCGGCATGGATGGTCACGTTGCGCGCCCCGGCTTCGGCATATCCGGGCGCCCACCGATCGGGGTCGGCGATCATCAGATGGCAGTCCAGCGGCAGCCTGGCGTGCCGCAGCAGCGCCTCCACGACCGGCAGCCCGATGGTGAGATTCGGCACGAAATGGGCGTCCATCACGTCGACGTGCAGCCAGTCGGCAGTATCGGACACCGTGTCGGCCTCGTCGGCGAGCCTGGCAAAGTCCGCGGCCAGCAGGCTCGGCGCTATCTGCACGCTCATCAAGGGGAGTCTAACGGCGACGCGGACGGGGTCCGCGGCCGTCTGCCAATGCGGATGCGGACTGTCCGACGGTGCCGCTAGGTTTTTAGCGCTCCCACCCGCCGATCGCCAGGAGGCCACCATGACGTCGCTGGGCACCGAGGCGCCGGAGCGGCTGCTCGAGCGGGTTCGCAAGCTGCTGGCGAAGGCCGAGGACGAGGGCGCCACCGCGGCGGAAGCGCAGGCGCTGACCGCCAAGGCCGCCGAGCTGATGGCGAAATACGGCATCGACAGGGCGCTTCTGGCTGCAAGCCGCCCGGAGACCGACCGGCCGGATAACCGGATGGTCGAGATCTACAACCCGTGGGCACGGGTGCAGGCGCATCTGCTGTGCGGCCTGGCCGCGGCGCTCCGCTGCCAGTGCATTCTGGTGCCGGCCGAGTCGGGGCAGCGAGTGCACGTCTTCGGCTATGCCTCCGATATCGAGCGGGCCGACATGCTGTACACGTCAGTGCTGATCCAGATGTGGCACGGACTGGCCGCCGCCGACGTCCCTGCCCGAGCCCGCAGCGTTCGGGCCTGGCGGCGCAGCTGGCTGCTGGGATTCGCTGCCGCTGTCATCGGCAGGGTGCAGGCCGCGGAGCGGAACGCCGAGCGGGCCGCCTCGGCCGCTCCGGCCGGCGAGTCCTCCCGCGCGTCGCTCGTGCTCGCCGACCGGTCGATGGTCATCCGGCAGAACGTCGCGCACGCCTATCCGGTCACCAGGAGCGCCAGGGTCACCTACACCGGCAGCGGCTACGGAGCCGGCTATGCCGAGGGCAAGCGAGCCGACCTCGGCACCGCCCGGCTGGGCCGCGCGCGCGCCCGCGCCTTGTCCGGCTGACGAGCACACTGTCCGGCTGACGAGCACGGCTGTCCGGCTGACGAGCACACCGCCCTTGTTGCGATTGACCTGTAAGACTTCTTGTCTTACAGTCTGGGTATGGCTGACACATTCACCTTCCGCATTGATAACGAGACTGACCACGCCCTCGATGTGCTAACCCACGGCGGCATCTCGCGCTCCGCTGCCATCCGCCAGGCCGTGCTCGAGGCGGCCAGCCGCCGCGAGCGGGCAGCTCAGATGCGGCGGGAGATCCTGCGGATGGACCTTGGGGAACCGGACGGAGTCAACGTGGCCGACGAACTGGCACGGGACCGCTCCGGCGAGCGCTGATGATTTACCTGGACTCGGCGGCCGTCGTCAAGCTCGTCCACGCCGAGGCGGAGTCAGTGGCGCTGCGAGACTGGCTTGACGAGCGCGCTGAGACGGGCTGGATCAGTTCCGTGCTGACGGAGATCGAGTCATTCCGCGCGCTGGCCCGGTACGCGCCTCAGGCAGCGGCGGGACTCCCGGCTGTTCTGGATCAGATCGACCTGATCGGCCTCGACCCGACGGTCCGGATCCTCGCCCGGGCAGTGCGACCCGCTACAGTGCGCAGCCTGGATGCCATCCATCTCGGCACGGCGCTGCATAGCCGCCAGGCGCTGACTTCGTTCGTTACCTACGACAAGCGTCTGCTGGACGCAGCGCTGGCGGCGGGCCTCCCGGCGGCGGCGCCTGCTTCGTGACAGCCGGCTCGCCTTCCGGCAACGGATCTGAACCCTGACGGAGCCGTCGCTCACTATCGGCGCCGGCCAGGTCACCTGCCGGGCTGACGGACCGGTCGCTCAGGCTGACCGTGCGAGCAGGGCCAGGAAGATCGCGTCCGTGCCGTGGCGATGCGGCCAGAACTGCGCGTACCGGCCGTCAGCCTCGCTGCGGAGGTCGGGGACCTCGGCCAGCACGGCCGGAGCGTCCAGGACAGTGACGTCGTCCCGGCCGGCCAGCACGGCGGCCACCACCTCCGCTGTCTCGGCTGGATGCGGGGAGCAGGTCACGTAGGCGACAACCCCGCCGGGCCGGACGGCGGCCAGCGCGGCGTGCAGCAGCTCGCGCTGCAGGCCGCTCAGCACGCTGACATCCTCGGGCCCGCGCCGCCAGCGCGCTTCCGGCCTGCGCCGCAGCGCGCCCAGCCCGGAGCACGGCACGTCGGCGATAACCCGGTCGAAGGCGGCGGCCCGCCAGGCCGGCCGCTGGCCGTCGGCCGTGATGACCCAGGGGACGACAGCCGATCGCACCAGTCGCGCCCGGTGCTCGCGGACCTCGGCGGCCAGCAGACGGCCACCCGCCCCGGTGGCGAGCCCGGCCAGCAGCCGTGCCTTGCCGCCCGGTCCGGCACACAGATCCAGCCAGCGCGAGTCGGCGCCCGCGAGCGGCACGCGCGCGAGCGCCGCCGCGGCGAGCTGGCTGGCCTCGTCCTGCACGCCTGCCCGGCCCTCCGCGACCGCGGGGATCGCGGCAGGATCACCGGTGCCGAGGTAGGCACCGAACGCCGACCACCGCGCTGGCGCGCAGCCGGCCGCTACCAGCTCGTCCTTCGTAGCCAGGCCCGGCACCACGCACAGCTGGACGGCCGGGCGCTCGTTGTCAGCGGCCAGCATCGCCTCAGTGCCGGGCATGCTGCCGTCAGCCGCCTCGCCGAGCGCCGCCGCGAACGCCTCCACCACCCAGCGCGGGTGGCTGTAGCGGACGGCCAGGTTCCCGGCCGGGTCGGCGTCCCGCGCGGGCGCGGCGATGTCCAGCCAGGCGTCGAGATCGCGGCTCGCCACCCGACGGAGAACGGCGTTGACGAAGCCGGCTGGCCGCTGCCCGGCCGCCTCCTTGACCAGGTCGACCGACGTGGCCACGGCGGCGTGCGGCTGGATTCTGGTGGCCAGCAGCTGGTGGGTGCCAAGTCGGAGCACTGCGCGCACCACCGGGTCGAGCGATGCGAGGTCGCGGTCGCAGCAGATGCCAAGAACCGCGTCGTAGCTGCCCTGGCCGCGCAGCGTTCCGTAGCACAGTTCGGTGGCCAGGGCTGCGTCCCGGCCTGCCAGCTGGCGCTGCGCGATCAGCTGCGGCAGCAGCAGGTTGGCGTAGGCGTCCCGGTCCGACACTGCCAGCAGCACGTCGAGTGCCGCCCGCCGGGGCGGGTCGGCGGGGCGGCGGGGCGTCCGCCGCCGCTGGTCGCGGCGTGGCTGCCCGGCCCGGCCGCCGGCCGCTGGCCGGCCCCGGTGGCCTGATCCGCTGGTCACGCCCATCCCGGCCCGTCAGCCGAGCGTGATCGGGTGGCCGCCAGAATGCAGCCCGCGGGCCCAGTCGGCCGCGCTCATCCGGCGCTTGCCGTGCGCCTGGACATCGCCGAGCTCGACCGGCGTGCTGCCAGTGCCGGCCAGTACGCGGTTGCGCTGCACCAGAAGCTGACCCGGCGCCAGCGGGCCGGGCACGCCAGCCGAAGTGCCAGCGGCGGCAGCGTCCGCAGGAGCGGCGGACTGTACCGGCCAGAGCTTGACCCTGGCACCGTCCAGCTCGGTCCAGGCACCCGGCTCGGGCGTGCACGCGCGGATCTGCCTGCCGATCGCGACCGCTGGCTTGCGCCAGTCAATCTGCGCATCCGCCGGCGTGACCTTCGGCGCCAGGCTGACGCCGTCGGCCGGCTGCTCGCGTGCCTCCAGCTCGCCCGACTCGATCCCGTCGAGTGTCGCGACCAGCAGCTCCGCTCCGGCGATGCTCAGCCGGTCGAGCAGGTCCCCGGCAGTGTCGGACGGCCGGATCGTCTCGGTGAGCACGCCGAAGACCGGACCGGCGTCCAGCTCCCTGACGATCTGGAAGGTAGTCGCGCCGGTAACGTCGTCCCCGTGCAGGATCGCGTGCTGCACTGGTGCCGCTCCGCGCCAGGCGGGCAGGACCGAGAAGTGCAGGTTGACCCAGCCTCGGGCCGGGATGTCGAGCGCCGTCTGCGGGATCAGGGCACCGTAGGCAGTGACCGGGCAGCAGTCCGGCGCGATCTCGCGCAGCCGGCCGAGGAAGTCGGGATCGGACGGGCGCGGCGGCTGCAGCACCTCAAGGCCGGCCTCGTCGGCGCGGGCCGCCACCGGGCTGCGGCCGAGCTTCTGGCCCCGGCCCGCCCTGGCGTCCGGTCTGGTGATGACTGCCGCGACCTCGTGCCCGGACTTCAGCAGCGCATCCAGCGAGGGGACTGCTGCGGCGGGCGTGCCGGCGAAGACCAGGCGCATGCCCTACAACGCCCTGCCATCAGTCGGGTGCGGTGACACCTTCACCAGCGGGACTGGCTCACCCCACCATTCCGATGCCCGGATCTCCTTCATGGCCAGCTTGCGCTGCGCAGCGTCCAGGCGGTCGATGAACAGCACCCCGTCCAGGTGGTCGGTCTCATGCTGGACGCACCGCGCCAGCTGGCCGGCGCCCTCGATGGTGACCGGCTCGCCGTGCATGTCGAACCCTGCCGCGACAACGCCGAGCGACCGGCTCGTCGGGTAGGCCAGGCCGGGGAAGGACAGGCAGCCCTCGTCGTCGATATCCACCTCGTCCGACAGGTGCAGAGACGGGTTGATCAGGTGCCCGAGCACATCACCGACGTAGTAGGTGAACACGCGCAGGCCCACGCCGATCTGCGGCGCGGCCAGGCCGACACCCGGCGCGTCCATCATGGTGTCGGTGAGGTCCTTCACCAGCTTGCGCAGCTCGGCGTCGAAGCTTGTCACCGGGTCTGCGGGGGTTCGCAGGACCGGATCGCCAAACAGGCGGATAGGCCTGATACTCACTACGTTCCTCCAGGCATGAGCGCCGATTCCGACCGCGTCCCGCAGCGGGACGGCGCAGCTGTGATCAAGTCTACGAACCCGGCAGGCTGCTGCCCCCACCCCGTGAGCGGGCCTTGAACGCGGCCTTGCGCGCCGCCCGCGCGACCCCCGGATCAGGGTGATGCTCGCTGAGGGTTGTGAGCAGGTCGATCACGCCGGGATGCTGGACCTGCCACAGCCCGGCCACGATCTCGGCCTGCGCCTCCGGCGCCACTTCCGGCAGCAGCTCGGCCACCACGTCGCGAGGGTCGGCCTCCTCCAGCAGCCCGGCCCCGAGGTCGACGAGCAGCCAGGTACGGTCAGCCGGGCCGAGATCGGCGTCCTCGCCATGCTCGTGCAGCCAGACCGCCGCGTGCGCGCGCAGCAGCGGCTCGCTGAGCGCGCTGCGCACCTCCTCCGTCGCGGACTTGCCGATCCGGTCAAGCACCGCGAACGCGGCACCACGCAGGCCCGGCGTGCCGGTGGCGGCCGCGGCGATGAGCTCCGCGGCAGCCTGCTCGTCCGTCCGCCCGACGAGCCACTCGTTGATCTTGGTCTCGCCATCCTCGGCATCACAGCTGGCCAGGGTCATCAGCAGGCCCACGGCCCCGTCGCGATCAGCGGCACCGAGCACCGGCACGTGCCAGCCCTGGGCGAGCAGCCTCCGGTGCACTCCCCAGACACCGAGCGGGGACAGGATGACCGTCAGCCCGCCTGCGTTCTCCTCGGTGCCCAGCTCGACCACACCCAGGTCGGCCAGCGTCTCCAGCGCATGCGACAGGGCCGCCGCCTGGTCCGCGTCCGGCAGCTGGCCCGCGGTCACCGCCCCGGTCTCGCCAGGGCCGGGCTCACCCTCGCCGCTCTCGGCGGAGCCGGGGTCAGCAGAACCGCTCTCGGCGGAGCCGGGGTCGCCGGAGCCGCTCTCGCCGGGCCCGGCCTGGCCGGCGCCGGCCGCGGCTGAGTAGGCGTCGAACAGCGCGTCGATCCGCACCGGCGCGCCCACTGTGTACAGGGCGGTGGCGAGGCCGTCCAGTTCCTCGGCGGCGAGCAGCGCCGCGAGCGCGGCGTCCCACTCCCGGAGTACGTCCTCGGCACTGGCGGTCGCCAGCGGCACCGACTCGGCGCGCTTCGCGTCGCTCCCGCCGGCTTCGGCAGCTGCCACGACCACCTGCCAGGCCGAGTCCAGCTCGTCCGGCGTCAGCTCGAGTTCCTCGGCAGCGGCGCAAGCGTCGTCCTCGCCGAGCGCCTCGCTGGCCGACATGTCCGGGCGACGTGCGGCCCAGGCGCTCAGGTCCCGCGCGGCCCGCAGCAGCGGCGCGACCCTGGCTGCGGCCGCCAGTTCGTCGCGCGGCGCGAGCCGGACTGGCGGCATCCGGGGACGCTCGCGATGTGGCCCGCCAGCCTCCTCCGCGTCCGACGCAGGCCGCGGTTGCTGGCCACCCAGTGAGTTGGTCACCCAAGTACCCTACGGCCTGAGCGGTGCGTAGTCAGATCAGCGCCGCCGGGTCCAGCTGGATGCGGACCGATCCTGGCTCCTTCGCGGCGCTGCGGACAGCCTGGCCCGCGCGCAGCGCGAGAGCCAGATCGGCCCCTTCCGACCTGGGAACTCGCACGAGATAGCGGACGGCATCCAGTTCTGCGGCGGTGGCATCGGCCGCCCCGCCCCGCGCGCCGCGGCCATGACGGTTCTCGCTGCTGGCCGGCAGCGGTCCCAGCACCTCCGCGTCAGCGGGCAGCGCGGCCGCGGCCAGCAGTGAGTCGACGGCGGCCCGCGGCCCGGCAACCGATCCCATCCGCGCGGCCGGCGGGAACCGGAGCTCCGCCCGCTCGGCGAGCTCGCGGTCGGCGAACGTAGCGGGGTCCCAGCGGATCAGCGCCTGCACGGCAGGCTGAGCGGCATCGGCCACCACGACGACGCGGCCGCCATCGCCGGCCGGCCGGACCAGCGCCGCGGCATTCATCCAGCGCCGCAGCGCTTCCTCAGCCGCGCGGAGGCTGGCCATTCCGAGCATGGCCCAGCCGTCGAGCAGCACGGCGCCTGCGTACCCGCCGTCAGCGGCGGGCTCAGCGCCCGGAGTCGCGACCACGATGGCGGGCTCGCCGCCGACCTGCTCCAGGACCGAGCTGCCGCCGGATGTCAGCACCGGAGCCGGCGCGAAGGCCCGGCCGAGCTCCTCCGCGGTCCGTCCGGCGCCGGTGACCAGTGCCCGCAGGCCCTGATGCCCGCACTCACGGCAGCTGCGGCCGATCGCCGAGCCGCACCAGCCGCAGCGCAGGGGCGCCTGCGGGCCGGGCAGCTCAGCCGGCCCGCCGCAGTGGCAGCGCGCCCGGGTGTGGCAGCGCTCGCAGGCCACCGCGGCCAGGTAGCCGCGGCGCGGTACCTGGAACAGGACCGGCCCCGCCGCCAGCGCTGCCCGCGCGGTCCGCAGCGCGATGCTCGGCAGCCGCGCTGACCTGGCTGCCTCGTCCCTGGCCAGTTCCTCCGCCGCCCCCGCGGGCTGCACAGCCGGGGCAGCCTCGCGGACGGCTAGCCGGTCGCCGGCCACCGGCCGGGCCCAGCCGCTGTCAAGCAGCAGAGCGGCCTCGGCCGTCCGGGCGAATCCGCCGATCAGGGCAGCGCTGCGGGCCCGGTAGGCGCGCAGCGCGAGTACCTCCCGCGCGTGCGGATACGGCGCGCGCTGCTCGGCATGCAGGTCGTTCCCCTCATCCCACAGCACAACCAGGCCAAGGTCCGCCACCGGCGCGAACATCGCCGCCCTGGTCCCCGCCACGACGGAGACCTCGCCGCGGGCCGCTGCCAGCCACCGCCGGTAACGCTCGGCTGGCCCGAGGCTCGCGGCCAGCACGACATGCCGCCCCGGGCCGAGCGCGGCGGCCAGGGCTGTGTCAACGAGCCTGAGGTCGCGTGCATCCGGGACGACGACGAGCCCGCCCCGGCCCGACCGCGTGACCGCGGCTATCGCCCGCGCGATCTCGTCCGGCCAGTGCGGACCGGGCAGCGCCGACCACACCGCCCGCGGGCTGCGGCCCGCGGCCAGCGCGGCGAGGAACGACTCGCCATCCGCATAGCGCCGCCAGCGGCTCGCGCCGGTCTCGCCTGCGCTGTCCGGGGCAGAGCCGCTGTCCTGGGCAGAGCCGCTGTCCGGGGCAGAGCCGCTGTCCTGGGCAGGGGCATCGTCGGCAGGGGCCGCAGCGCTCGCCGCCGCCTTGCTGGCCCGTGCGTGCCGGGGCGGAATCGCCAGCCGCAGCACGTCAGCCATCGTGCCGCCGTAGCGGTCGGCCACGGCCCTGGCCAGTCCGGCGATCTCGGGAGTCAGCACCGGCTCGGGCGCGACCACGCGCTCCAGGTAGCCGAGGCGTCCCTCGTGCTCGCTGCCGGCGCGCCGCTCGAGGACGAACCCGCCCGTCAGCTGCCCGGCAAAGCGCACCCGCACCTGGCTGCCGGGCACGGCCTGATCGGCCATCGTGTCCGGGACCAGGTAGTCAAAGGGCCGGTCAAGGTGCGGCAGCGAGATGTCGACAGCGACCACTGCCACCGGAAGCTCGGCGGCGGGCTGCCGCGGCCCGCGGCCTCCCGTGCGCTGACGGCGCGCCGTCTGTGACACCTGACCTGGCACGTCTCTGTCCTACCAGAGGCCACCGACCTCCGGCAGCGCGCGACCGCCGCCGCCCCGCCAGCCGACCCGCTCACACCGCGCCCCGCCAGCCGACCCGCTCACACCGCGCCCCGCCAGCCGACCCGCTCACACCGCGCCGCGCTCTCAGCCGACCGCGCTCTCAGCCGACGCGCTCTCAGCCCGGCCGCGTTGCCGACGGTGCGCCGGTCCTCGGCACCTGCCTGGGTGCTGGCACGACGGGCGCCGGCGGCCGGCGGCGGATCCGGCGGAACCGGGTATAGGCCTCGATCACGTCCAGCACGGCCGGCCCGTAGGACCACACGTTGCGGTGCCGGTGCACCCAGGCCGACGCTGCCCGGCCCATCTCCGCCGCCTCGTCCCGGTGCCCGGCGACCCAGCGCAGCCGGTCGGCCACGTCCGCTACGGCGGGCACGCCGCGCACGCCGCAGGGCTCGCGCCCTTCGTGCAGATGTGTCTCGAACCCGGCCGGCGGCACCGCGAGAACGAGACCGTCCGCCTGGCGGCAGACCTCCGCCTGGCCCTCGGAGGCGAGCGCGATGACCGGCAGGCCAGTGGCCATGCCCTCGATCAGCGGGAGTCCGAACCCCTCGCTCCCGAGCGCGAGCAGCACGTCGGCCTGCTGATACCAGTGCGCGATCCCCCTCGTCGACTCTTCCTCCGGCACGAAGATGATGCGCGGATCAGCGGGAAAGTCAGAGCGCTGGCCGAACCTGCACTTGAGAATCAGCCGCGCCGACGCGTCCCCGGCGAAGGCCTGCTGCCAGGCCGCGATCGCCTCGGGCAGGTGCTTGCGGTCGCCGGTGCCTGGCAGGCCGTACAGCCGGTTGTAGACCGCGCTGACGATCAGCGTGGTCACGCCTTCGGAGGCCGTCCGCTCCAGGTACGGATAGGCGGCCGGGTCGATACCGTCCGGCACGACCTCCACCGGGACCGTCACTCCGCTGGCGCGGAACGCGTCCGCCACGAACGGCGTCGGCACGATCAGGGCATGGGCGAGGTTCAGCCGCTCCGCCCAGCCGGCCAGCAGCAGGCTGGCCTCGTACATGGAGCGCAGGTACAGCTCGGTTCCGGCGAAGCACTCCAGATCCGGGCGCATCCAGCTGGAGTACAGCACCGGGCCGTCCACGTGGGGGCGGGACCGCGCCCAGATCCGCAGCAGCTCGTCGGAGCAGCCCACCGTCTCCAGGAAGTGCGGCTGCAGGTTGATCCGGGCGCCGGCCCGGTGCATGCCGAGAACGAGGTACTCATTCATGCTCGCGTACCCCGCGTATACGGCGAACTCGCCGACCACCGTGATGGACACCGGCTAGCCCCGCTGGGCCGCGGTGACGGGCAGCCGGCTGGCGATGGCCGTGAGCGTGCGCTGCCGGCGTGCTGCGGTGACGGCCAGCGCCGCGGCGTGCGCGACGAGCGCGCCCGCAGCCAGCAGGCCCAGCTGCGCCGGCCAGCCGAGGCGGGTGCTGCCGAGCAGGTCCGCCGCCCCGCGCCACGATCCGGCGCGCCAGACTGCCAGCACGGCGGCGACGGCCAGGACCAGGTTGCGCGCGACCCCGCGCCACGAGATCACCTCACCGGTCATGGTCAGGCAGTGACAGGTGATCTCCAGCCCGCGCAGCAGCGCGGCCGCCACCGCGGCAGCGAGGACGGCCAGCATCCCGGCACCCGCCAGTGCCGAGCCCGGCCCGAGCACCCCGGCCAGCACGGCCAGCCCGCAGCACGCCTCGGCGGACGGCAGCGTGACCGCGACCGGGCGGACCAGCGGGCGCGGCAGCAGACGGTAGGACGCCAGCCACACCTGCCGCCAGGACACGGTCGACAGGAGCTTGGTCAGCCCGGCGATGACCAGGCTGCCGCCGATCACCAGGCGGGTGAGGAGATCAAAAACGATCCACATGTCTTTCTCGCTGCGACTGACCGTGAGGACAGCGTCACGTTACGTGAGCGCCACGGCGGGCGCAACGATCTTGCGATAGTTCCCCGGGCGGGAACGAGGCCTGCAGACCCCCGGCCGTCAGGACGGGCAGGCGCGCGTCAGGGCCGATCCGTCAGCCGCCAGGTGCGCGCGCAGCGTGCCGGGCACCGCCCTGCCCGCGGTGACATCCCCGCGCGCCAGCTCCAGATCACCCGCGAGCGCGAACAGCGCGTTCCTGACCGGTATCTGGCCGGCCGCGGCCGCCGAGGCGTTCGCGCGGCTGACCGCGAGGGTGAGGTCGGCAGCCTGTCCCGGAGCGTGCGTGCTGATGTCGGTCATCGCGCGGGCGAAGGCCTGGTGCACGGCCGCCGGGTAGGTACAGGCGGCGCCCGAGCCACCGGAGCCGACCGCGATGACGACCACCACGATGACGACCGCCCAGGCGAGCGAGGCTGCGATGGCCGTGACGGCGGCGCGCCGCACCGGGCCGCCAGGCGGGCTCTCCCGCAGCCCGAGGATGCCCGCCACCAGCCCGGGGACCACTAGCGGCACCAGGCCGGCGATCAGGATCCGGCGCGCTATCCCGGCCTGGTCTCCGGCAGACCCGGAGCCAGACTTCCCGTTGGCGCTGGCGCTCGCACTTGCACTCGCAGTGGCACTTACACCGCCGCTGGCGGGTGCGCCAGGCCGGCTGCTCGCCGGGCGGGACGGCCTGGCACCCGCAGGTCCCGGCCACGGCCCGTTCTCCCACGGCGGCGGGGTTCCGGAAGCATCGACCGCCGGATCGCCGGCCCACGGCGGCGCGCCGACGGCCGCCGCGCGTTCGGACGGGCCCGCCAGCCTGCCGGCAGGCTCCTCATCGTCGGGCGAGACCGTCATCGAGTCCGGCAGCAGCCCGGCGCGCCCGGCTGGCAGGAACCACTGCGCGGTGTCGGGCTCGGCACCGCGGCCGGCGTCAGCCCCGGCGGCAGCGTCAGCCCCGGCGGCAGCATCAGCCACCGGGCCCGCGTCAGCGGACTTGGGTCCCGGCGCGAACCACGGGTCACGCTGCTCGCCGGCGTCGGCGATCTCCCGGCCCGCGGCGCCTGTCCCGGGCTCCGCGGCTGCGCCGGAATGGCCGGCCGCACGGTGCCCATCAGACGACGTCATCCATCACCAGACCAGAATCGGGATTGGCCGAGATATCGACATAAACAGTAGAGCAATGGCTCAACAATGTCGGGATATCGGCAAAATATCCGATACCGATACCGATCCCGGCAGCGGCGATCAGGCGTCCTCCCGGCGGTCAGGCGCCGACGGCCGCCCGGAGCGCGTCCGCGCGGTCCGTGCGCTCCCAGGAGAAGTCCGGCTCCTCGCGGCCGAAGTGGCCGTAGGCCGCGGTCTGCGCGTAGATCGGCCGGAGCAGGTCCAGGTCCCGGATGATGGCAGCCGGCCGCAGGTCGAATACCTGCACCACGGCGTCCTGAATCCGCTCGACCGGCGCGCGCTCGGTGCCGAAGCACTCCACGAACAGGCCGACCGGCTTGGCCTTGCCGATCGCGTAGGCCACCTGCGCCTCGCACCGGTCGGCGAGCCCGGAGGCGACGACGTTCTTCGCCACCCAGCGCATCGCATACGCGGCGCTGCGGTCCACCTTGGACGGGTCCTTGCCGGAGAACGCACCGCCACCGTGCCGGGCCATTCCGCCGTAGGTGTCGATGATGATCTTGCGTCCGGTGAGGCCGGCGTCGCCCATCGGGCCGCCGATCTCGAACCGGCCGGTCGGGTTCACCAGCAGCCGGTAGCCGGTGGTGTCCAGCTCCAGGCTCGCCAGGACGGGGTCCACCACGTGCTCGCGGATGTCCGGGGTGAGCAGTCCGGCCAGGTCGATGGCCGGAGCATGCTGGGTGGACACGACGACGGTGTCGAGGCGGACCGCCTGGTCGCCCGAGTACTCGATGGTGACCTGGGTCTTGCCGTCCGGCCGGATGTAGGGAACGTCGCCGTTGCGGCGGACCTCGGACAGCCGGCGGGCCAGCCGGTGCGCCAGCGAGATCGGCAGCGGCATCAGCTCCGGTGTGTCTCGGCAGGCGTAGCCGAACATCAGGCCCTGGTCACCGGCACCCTGCCGGTCCAGCTCGTCCGAGCCCTCGCCCTCGCGGTGCTCGACTGCCTCGCCCACGCCCTGAGCGATGTCCGGCGACTGGGAGCCGATGGAGACCTGCACGCCGCAGGTCGAGCCGTCGAACCCCTTGGCCGAGGAGTCGTAGCCGATCTCGAGGATCTTCTCCCGGATGATGCCCGGAATGTCGACATAGGTGTCCGTAGTGACCTCGCCGGCCACGTGCACCTGGCCGGTGGTAATCAGCGTCTCGACGGCAACGTGGCTGCGCTCGTCACCCTTGAGCATCGAGTCCAGGATGGCATCGCTGATCTGGTCGGCCATCTTGTCCGGATGGCCCTCAGTGACGGACTCGGAGGTAAAAAGACGACGAGCCACTAGACACCTTTTCTTCTGCTTGAGCTTCTGCTGACAGCGGTTCCGCGCTCGCGCGCCGCCGGTGACCTCTTCAGATCCTCGCCGAATTGTACCGGTGCCGACCTCCGCGCGCGGCCAGGCCGGCCGGATTGGCCTCTCAGCGCAGCCGGGCAGCGACCACGTCCCAGATCGCGTCGGCGATCTCGTCTTTCGGTGCCCTGGGCAGTTTCACCTCGACGCCGTCCGCCCCGAGCACCGTGGCCTCGTTGTCGGCAGTCCCGAAGGCCAGCCCGTTCCCGACCTGGTTCACGACCAGCAGGTCACAGCCCTTCCTCGCCAGCTTGGCGCGGCCGTTCGCCAGTATGTCGCCGGTCTCGGCGCCGAACGCGACGATCACCTGGCCGGGACGCCGGCGTGCCGCCACCAGATCGCGGACGATGTCGCGGTTCTCGGTGAGGATGATCGGATCCGGCTCGGCCCCGGACTTCTTAATCTTGGAATCGCTCCGGACGGCCGGGCGGAAGTCAGCCACGGCAGCGGCCATCACGATCGCGTCGGCAGTACCGGCCTCCGCCAGCATCACCTCCCGCAGGTCAGCCGCGGAGGTCGCGCGCAGGACCCGCACGCCTGCCGGGTCGGGCAGGCCGGTGTTCGCGGCCACCAGCGTGACCTGGGCACCCCGGCCGGCCGCGGTTCTGGCGAGCGCGTAGCCCTGCCTGCCAGATGACCAGTTGCCGAGGTAGCGCACCGGGTCGAGTTCCTCGCGGGTACCGCCGGCCGACACCAGGACGCGGCGCCCCGCCAGGTCCGGCACCAGCGCAGCGGCGCCCCTGGCCAGCACCCGCTGCGCGACCGCGAACAGCTCGGCGGCCTCAGGCAGCCGGCCAGGGCCGCTGTCCTGCCCGGTCAGCCGGCCGGAGGCGGGATCCAGCACGATGGCGCCGCGATCGCGCAGCGTCGTGACATTGGCGCGGGTCGCGGGATGCTCCCACATCTCGGTGTGCATGGCCGGCGCGAAGATGACCGGGCAGCGCGCGGTCAGCAGGACGGCGGTCAGCAGGTCGTCGGACAACCCGGTCGCGGCCCGGGCCAGCAGGTCCGCGGTCGCCGGGGCGACGATCACCAGGTCGGCCTCCTGGCCGAGCCGCACGTGCGGCACCTCGTGGACCGATTCCCACGGGCTGACCTCGACGGGCTGGCCGGACAGGGCGGCCCAGGTAGCGGCGCCGACGAAGTTCAGGGCGGCCGGCGTCGGGACGACCCGCACGCGGTGGCCTGCCTCCGTCAGCAGGCGCAACAGCTCGCAGGCCTTGTAGGCGGCGATCCCGGCGGATACGCCAAGGACGATGCGCACGGTCAGCCTCCAGCGCGCAGCCATCCGCACGACTGGCGTGCGTCAGGCGCGGTCAACGGACTCTCGCCCGGCGGCAGGCCAGCTCAGACCTGCTCGGTGCTCTCCGCGCTCAGCAGCCGCTCGCTGATCTCGCGCAGCGCGATCGACAGCGGCTTTTCCTGCACCCGGGTCTCGACCAGGGGGCCTACGTACTCAAGCAGGCCCTCGCCGAGCTGGGCGTAGTAGGCGTTGATCTGCCTGGCCCGCTTCGACGCCATGATCACCAGGCCGTACTTGCTGTCGACGACCTGCAGGAGGTCGTCGATCGGCGGGTTGATGATGCCCTCTGACGACGGGGTCGCTGCCAACGTGTGCCTTCCGGATCTGGAATCAGTGAATGCCCTGCGGTGCAAGGTCTCGCCCGGCATTGCCATACTGGGCCACCATCAAGGCTACCAGCTGCTCGCACACTTCCTCGATCGAAGTGTTCACCAGCGTGATATCGAACTCGTCGCTGGCGGCCAGCTCCGTCCGGGCGGCCTCGAGCCGCCGGCTGATCGCCTCGGCCGACTCGGTCTTACGGCCGATCAGGCGCCGCTCCAGCTCCGCCCAGGACGGCGGGGCGAGGAAGATCAGCAGCGCGTCCGGGAACGCGGCCCGCACCTGGCGGGCGCCGGCCACGTCGATCTCCAGCAGCGCGGGGGCCCTGGAGTCCAGGCGCTGCTGGACGGGTGCGCGCGGCGTGCCGTAGCGGTTGCCCGCGAAGCGCGCGGATTCGAGCAATTCGCCGGCGGCGGCCATTCTCTCGAATTCCGCCTCGCTGACAAAGTAATACTCGCGCCCGTCCATTTCGCCGGGTCGCGGCGGCCTGGTGGTCACCGACACCGACTGCCATATCCACGGGCAGTCGCGGCGCAGTCGCGCCGCCACGGTGCTCTTGCCAACAGCTGACGGCCCGGACAGGACCGTCAGGCGGGCAGGGACGGGGGCGCCGCGGCGCAGCCCGCGCGGCTCGGCTGCGAGCATGCTACCCGCGGCCCCCTCCCCTGCTCGCTCTGACGTCGTCAGATGTCTCCGCCGAATTCCGTCTCCAGCGCGCTGCGCTGGTTGGCGCCCAGGCCGCGGACGCGCCGCGACTCCGCAATGCCCAGCCGCTCCATGATCTGCTTCGCCCGCACCTTGCCGACGCCCGGCATGGACTCCAGCAGTGCCGACACCTTCATCTTGCCCACAACATCATCGGTCTGCCCTTCCTTGAGTACTTCAGGAAGGGATGTTGAGCCGTGCTTGAGCCTGTTCTTTACTTCCGCACGGTCCTTGCGAGCCTGTGCAGCCTTCTCAAGTGCTGCCGCCCGCTGCTCCGGGGTAAGGGGAGGAAGAGCCACGCGAGGTCACCTCGGGTTTCGTATCGAAAAAGTCGCTCCGCGAGGGGAAACTAGCGAGTTACGCCCGGCTCGGCAACGTGAACTCCCGTTTGCACCGGCACAAATTATCCAAAATGACGCCCCGTACAAGTGCGCACACCCAGAGTAGTTGTATTTTCGCAGGTAGCGCAAGGTTTTTCGTTTTCTGCGACACATCGCAGAGTGGCAATCTGCGCCCTAAGGAAGCACTATCCATCCGCCTATAACAGCCGATCAGGATAATCGGCCGCGTTCGCCCGCTTCGAGCGCACGTTCGATGCGGCTGCGGGCCCGGCTAGGGCCGCACCGCCTCGGCGCGCCTGATCGAGGCCGCGATCGCCGACGCCGCGGCACCCGGATCGGCCGCGCCCGTGATCGGGCGGCCGATCACCAGCAGGTCCGCGCCGGACCTCAGCGCCTCCTCAGGCGTCGCGACCCGTGCCTGATCGTTCAGGGCGGCACCAGCCGGCCGGACGCCCGGCGTGACGAGCAGCACATCGCCGCCGACCTCCGCGCGGACGGCCTCGACCTCCTGCGGCGAGCAGACCAGGCCGCCCGCGCCCGCCTCGACCGCGAGCGCGGCCAGCCGCCGCGCTGCCTCGCTGACCGGGCCGGCCAGGCCGATCCGGGCCAGGTCAGCCTCGCCCAGCGAGGTCAGCACCGTCACGGCCACGATGCGGGCATCCGGGGCGGCGTCCGCCGCTGCCCTGATGGCAGCAGGGCCTGCCGCGGCGTGCACCGTCAGCAGAGCCGGGCGCAGCCGCGCCACAGCTCGCGCGGCGCCGGCCACCGTTGCCGGGATGTCGTGCAGCTTCAGGTCGAGGAAGATCTCCACGCCGCTGGCGCCGCGGACCGAGGCGACCACGTCCGGCCCGTACCGCAGATACAGCTCCAGGCCGATCTTCAGGGTGCTGACGTGCGGCGCCACCAGTGCGGCCCAGCGGGCGGCAGTCTCCAGGTCCGGCGCGTCCAGGGCGACGGCAATGGGTGCGTAGCCGGCCATCAGCTCCTCCTCACTCTGGCAGTCGGGCTCGGCGTCCGCCCGGCCGCGCCGTGGGCCTGGTGGGCGAGGCCGATCACGTCGGCGAGGCGCTCGACCCCGCGGACAGTCAGCTCGTCCTCAAGCTCGCGCAGGATCCGGACGCACGCGGACGGGTCGTGGAAGATCGTAGTGCCCACGCTGACCATGGACGCCCCGGCCAGGATCAGCTCCAGGGCATCGCGGCCGGTGCGCACGCCGCCCATGCCGATGATCGGCACTCCCGGCAGCGCCTCGCGCACCTGCCAGATGCAGCGCACCGCCACCGGCCTGATCGCCGGGCCGGACAGCCCGCCGGTCAGGCCCGCCAGGCGCGGCCGCATCGTGTCAGTGTCGATCACCATGCCGAGCAGCGTGTTGATCATCGACAGGCCGTCGGCGCCCGCCGACACGCACGCCCTCGCGATGGTGACGATGTCCGTCACATCCGGCGAGAGCTTCGCGAACACCGGGATGTCGTAGCGCGCCCGGCTGCGCACCGCCTCGATCACCGCCGCCGAGGAGTCTGGACTGCAGGCGAACACCTGCCCGCGGTGCTCCACGTTCGGGCACGAGATATTGACCTCGATCGCCGTGACGCCGGCGGCGTCTGACAGCCGCGCCGCCAGGTCGGCATACTCTCCGACGGTGCCGCCGGCGATGGAGACCACGGCGCGGGCGCCCCTGGACAGCAGCCACGGCAGATCACGCTGGAGGAAGGCGTCGATGCCGGGACCCTGCAGGCCGATCGAGTTCAGCATGCCGCTCGGCGTCTCGGCCATCCGCGGCGTCGGACGGCCCGACCGCGGGCCGAGCATCACCGACTTGGTGACGATGGCCCCGATCTTGGACACGTCCATGAACTGGGCCAGCTCGCGGCCGGCCCCGGCGCATCCGGACGCCGTCATGATGGGGTTCGGCAGCTCGACGTGACCGAGCCTGGCCCGCAGGTCAACCGCCATGGCGCTGCCTCCCCCCGTGCCGTCCGTCGGCGGGCCGGCCGTTGCCTGACCGGCTGTCGCCGGCCCGGGTGCTGCCGGCCCGGGTGCTGCCGGGAGCGGTGTCATCGGGACTGCCGTCGCCGGGCCGTCCCGCGCCGTTCTGGAGCTGGGTGGCGCGGCGGGACCGCGGCTCCCAGCCGGGCGCGCCGAACGCGTCGAACGGAATCGTGCCGACGTCATCCCAGCGGACGGACTCACCGCGGAATACCGGCCCGTCCACACAGGACCGGGACATCCGGGTGATGCCGTCCGACCCGATGACCGGCAGCACGCAGGTCATGCAGACCCCAACGCCGCAGGCCATCGCCTCCTCCACGGCCGCCTGCACCGGGATGTCGTAGCGCCGGGCCAGCAGCGTGATCTCGCGCAGCATCGGCATCGGGCCGCAGGCATAGATCACGTCCGTGCGGCCGTCGTGGATCACCTGATCCAGCATGTCCGTCACCAGGCCGCGGGTGCCGAGCGAGCCGTCCTCGGTGGTGACCGTGGCCGTCCGCCCGGTCCGCCGGGCGGTCAGCGCGCCGAAGACCCGGTCGCCCGAGCCCGCGCCGAGCAGGAAGTCCACCTCGCAGCGCCGCTCCTTCAGCTTGCCGGCCAGCGAGAACAGCGGCGCGCTGCCGTAGCCGCCGCCGATCAGCAGGCAGTTGGCCGGGTCGCGGGGCAGCGGGAATGCCTTCCCGAGCGGGCCGGTGACGTCCAGCACGTCCCTGGCCCGCCGCTCGGCCAGCCACTGTGTACCGCGGCCGTGCACGGCAAACACGAACTCCACCGTGCCGCCGTGATCAGGCCGGACATCGTGGATGGAGAACGCCCTGCTCAGCAGCATGGAGGAGTCAGGGCCGCCGACCGCCAGGGTGATGAACTGGCCGGGCTTGAAGCGCGCCGCGATGGCCGGCGCCACCAGCGTCATCGCGTAGTAGGCGTCGACCCGCCGCACCGTCAGCACGGTCCCGCGCACCTGCACGGGGCCTGCCTGGGCGTCGATCTCGCTGTGTGTCATCTCGTCCCTGTCGAGCGCAGGCGCGCTGCGTGCTCCTGCAGCGAGCGCACGCCCACCTCGTCTCTGTCGATGGCCTCGATGCCCTGAACGGCCGCCCACAGGCCCTGCACCGTGGTGATGCACGGGATCGCGCGGCGTACCGCGGCCGTCCGGATCTCATACCCGTCGCGGCGGAACCCGGACTGGCCGGGACCGCCGAATGGCGTGTTCACGATCAGGTCGACCTGCCCGTCGAGGATGCGCTCCACGATCGTCGGCTCGCCGCCCGGCCCGTGACCGTCGCTGTGCTTACGCACGATCGTGGCACGGACGCCGTTCCTGCGCAGAACCTCCCCGGTTCCGCTGGTTGCCCAGATCTCGAATCCGAGCTCGGCCAGCCGCTTGACCGGGAAGATCATCGAGCGCTTGTCCTTGCCGGCCACCGAGACGAACGCACGGCCCTTCACCGGCAGCGAGCCGTAGGCCGCGGCCTGCGACTTGGCGTAGGCCGTGCCGAATACCTCGTCGATCCCCATGACCTCGCCGGTGGATCGCATCTCCGGACCGAGCACGGTGTCCACGCCCTCGCCCTGCGCGTCGGCGAACCGGGAGAACGGCAGCACCGCCTCCTTGACCGCGATCGGCGCGTCCAGCGGCAGCGTCCCGCCGTCGCCGGTGGCCGGCAGCAGCCCCTCCTGCCGCAGCCCGTCGACCGTCGCGCCCAGCATGATCCGGGCCGCCGCCTTGGCCAGCGGCACCGCCGTCGCCTTGGACACGAACGGGACGGTCCGCGACGCCCGCGGATTGGCCTCCAGCACGTACAGCACGCCGGCCGCCAGTGCGTACTGCACGTTCAGCAGCCCGCGCACCCCTACGCCCCGCGCGATGCCCTCGGTCGAGGTCCTGATCAGGTCGATGTATTCCTGGCTCAGCGTGATCGGCGGCAGCGCGCAGGCTGAGTCGCCGGAGTGAATCCCGGCTTCCTCGATGTGCTCCATGACGCCGCCGAGATACAGCTGCGACCCGTCATACAGCGCGTCGACGTCGATCTCGATGGCATCGTCAAGGAAGCGGTCGATGAGCACCGGATGCTCGGGCGACGCCTCCGTGGCGCGGCGCACGTAGTCGGCGAGTGAGGGGTCGTCGTAGACGATCTCCATGCCGCGGCCGCCGAGCACGTAGGACGGCCGCACCAGCACCGGGTAGCCGATCTCGTGCGCCACCGCCTCGGCCTGCGCCACCGACGTCGCGGTCCCGTGCCGCGGGGCCAGCAGCCCGGCGGCCTCGAGCACCCGGCCGAACTCCCCGCGGTCCTCCGCGAGGTGGATCGCGGCCGGCGAGGTCCCGACGACGGGCACGCCCGCGGCCTCGAGAGCCCGCGCCAGCCCGAGCGGCGTCTGCCCGCCGAGCTGCACGATCACGCCGGCCACCGGCCCGGTCAGTTCCTCGGCGTGCACGACCTCGAGCACGTCCTCGAGCGTCAGCGGCTCGAAGTACAGCCGGCCGGAGGTGTCGTAGTCAGTGGACACGGTCTCCGGGTTGCAGTTGACCATCACCGTCTCGTAGCCCGCGTCCGCGAGCGCGAACGAGGCGTGCACGCAGGCGTAGTCGAACTCGATGCCCTGCCCGATCCGGTTCGGCCCGCTGCCTAGGATGATCACCTTCGGCCTGTCGCCGGCCGGGACCTCGGTCTCCGGGTCGTACGTCGAGTACAGGTACGGGGTGCGCGCGGCGAACTCGGCCGCGCAGGTGTCCACCATGTGGTAGCCGGGCCGGACGTCCAGGGCGTGCCGCAGCGACCGGATCTGCGCCTCGGTGCTGCCGGTGAGCTGGGCGAGCTGAACGTCGGAGAATCCGCGCGCCTTCGCGTCGGCCAGCGCCCGCGCGGTCGCCGGGCCGCCCATGCCGATGCCGTCGTCCTGGATGAGCCGCGCGTGCTCCTCGATGGCGGCGATCTGGTCCACGAACCACGGGTCGATCGAGCTGGCGGCCGACACCTCGGCGACCGACGCGCCCGCCCGCAGCGCCTGGTGCACGGTCGCGAGCCGGCCGTCGTGCGGCACCGCGCACGCGGCCAGCAGCGCCTCCCGGTCGCCCGGCGGCGCCGCCCAGCTGAACGCGGCGCCGGGCTGCTCGAGTGAGCGCTGCGCCTTCTGCAGGGCCTCGGCGAACGTGCCGCCGATGGCCATGGCCTCACCGACCGACTTCATGTGCGTGGTGAGTACCGGGTCAGCTCCGGGGAACTTCTCGAACGCGAACCGCGGCACCTTGACCACGACGTAGTCCAGGGACGGCTCGAAGCTCGCCGGGGTCTCCCCCGTGATGTCGTTGCGGATCTCGTCGAGGGTGTAGCCGATGGCCAGCCGGGCGGCGATCTTCGCGATCGGGAATCCCGTCGCCTTGGATGCCAGCGCGCTGGACCGCGACACCCGCGGGTTCATCTCGATCACGACCATCCGGCCGGTCTGCGGGTGCACGGCGAACTGGATGTTGCAGCCGCCGGTGTCCACCCCGACCGCGCGCGCGGTATCGATCGCCACGTCGCGCATGTGCTGGTACTCGCGGTCGGTCAGCGTCATGGCCGGCGCGACCGTGACCGAGTCGCCGGTGTGCACGCCCATCGGGTCGATGTTCTCGATCGAGCAGACGATCACGACGTTGTCGTTCCTGTCGCGCATCAGCTCGAGCTCGAACTCCTTCCAGCCGAGCACCGACTCCTCGAGCAGCACCTCGGTCACCGGGCTCGCGTCAAGGCCCGCGCTAGCCATGCGGTCCAGCTCGGCGCTCGTCCGCGCGATGCCGGACCCGGTGCCGCCGAGGGTGAACGACGGGCGCACGACCACCGGGAAGCCAAGCTCCGCCGCGGCCGCGCGGGCGTCCTCCAGGGTGTGGCAGATGCGGCTCTCCGGCACCTCCGCGCCCACGCCGGTGACGATCTCCTTGAACTGGCTGCGGTCCTCCCCGGCCCTGATGGCGTCAATGCCGGCCCCGATGAGCTCGACGTTGTACTTGGCCAGGGTGCCGTTGTCATGCAGCGCGACGGCGGCGTTCAGCGCGGTCTGGCCGCCGAGGGTGGGCAGGATCGCGTCCGGCCGCTCCCTGGCGATCACCTTTGCCAGCACGTCGGGCGTGATCGGCTCGACGTAGGTCGCGTCCGCGAACTCCGGGTCGGTCATGATCGTGGCCGGGTTCGAGTTCACCAGGCTCACCCGGATTCCCTCAGCGCGCAGCACCCGGCAGGCCTGCGTGCCGGAGTAGTCGAACTCGCACGCCTGCCCGATGATGATCGGTCCCGAGCCGATGACCAGCACCGACCGCAGATCGGGGCGCTTAGGCATGCTGCCTCATCGGTTGTCCTCCATCAGCTCACAGAACTCGCCGAACAGCCCGGACGCGTCATGCGGGCCGGGCGCCGCCTCGGGGTGGTACTGGACGCTGAAGGCGGGCGCGTCCAGCAGCCGCAGGCCCTCGACCACGCCGTCGTTGAGGTTAAGGTGCGTGATCCTCGCCGGGCCGAACGCGGTCTCGAAGGTCCCGCCTGCCTGCGCGCTCGCCGGTGAGCCCGGCACCCAGTCCGGCGGTCCGTCAGTGCCGGGCAGCGCGACCGCGAAGCCGTGATTGTGGCTGGTGATCTGGACCCGCCCGGTGCGGACGTCGGCCACCGGCTGGTTGACGCCGCGATGGCCGAAGCGCAGCTTGTAGGTGGCCAGCCCGAGCGCCCGGCCGAGCACCTGGCTGCCCAGGCAGATGCCGAATACCGGCTTGCCGGCCTGCAGCACGCCGCGCATCGCGTCGACCGCATAACCGATCGCCGCCGGGTCGCCAGGGCCGTTGGAGAAGAACACGCCGTCCGGGCTGGTGGCCAGGATCTCGGCCGCGGTCACGGTCGCCGGCAGCACCAGGACCTCGCAGCCGAGCGCGGCCATCGAGCGCGGCGTCGCCGTCTTGATGCCGAGATCCACGGCGGCCACCCGGTACCGGACCGGCGTGCCGGGGGGCGGGCTGACGATGTAGGCCTCCGGCGTGGTGACCTCGCCCGCCAGGTCAGCGCCCGTCATCTGCGGGCTGGCCAGGACCCGCTCCAGCAGCTCGGCAGGGTTGACGGTGCGCGCGCTGATGGCCGCTCGCATCGCGCCGGCGTCGCGCAGGTGCCTGGTCAGCGCCCGGGTGCCGGGCATCGCGATTCCCGTGACGCCCTGCGCGGCCAGCTCAGCCTGCAGGCTGCGCTGCGAGCGCCAGTTCGAGGCAATCCGGGACGGCTCCCGCACGACGTAGCCGCTCACCCAGATCCGCCGCGACTCCGGGTCCTCGTCGTTGATGCCGGTGTTGCCGATGTGCGGGGCGGTCATCGCGACGATCTGCCGGGCGTAGGACGGGTCGGTCAGCGTCTCCTGGTAGCCGGTCATGCCGGTGTTGAAGACCATCTCGCCGAAGGTCTCGCCGTCGGCACCGAAGCTGGTGCCGCGGAACGTGGTGCCATCCTCGAGCACCAGGATTGCCGGGCGCGGGGCTGGCGGTGTCTGCGCGGCGCTCACCGGGCCAGCTTCCCGTCCAGCACCGTGGGCTCGCCGCGCAGGAACGTTGCGACGACCTGGCCGGGCAGTTCCATCCCGGCGAACGGGGTGTTGCGGCTGCGCGAGACCTGCAGCGCCGGGTCGACCACGCTGCGGGCCCCGGCGTCGTAGAGCACCAGGCTGGCCGGCTCGCCCGCTGCCAGCGGGCGCCCGTGCAGCGGCGCCCCGCTGCCGTTGAGCTGGCCGATCGCGGCCGGACGGGCGGACATCCGGTCAGCCACGCCGGCCCAGTCGAGCTGCCCGCTGTCCACCATCGCGGTATGCACGACCCGCAGCGCGGTCTCCAGGCCCGTCATCCCGAATGCGGCTACCGGCCACTCCGTCTCCTTGTCCTCAGCAGGGTGCGGGGCATGATCGGTGGCCACGCAGTCGATGGTTCCGTCGGCGAGCCCGGCGCGCAGCGCCACCACGTCGGCCCTGGTGCGCAGCGGCGGATTCACCTTGAAGACCGGGTCGTAGCTGGCAGCCAGCTCGTCGGTCAGCAGCAGGTGATGCGGCGTCACCTCGGCCGTGACCCGCCACCCCTTGGACTTCGCCCACCGGATGAGCTCCACCGAGCCGGCCGTGGACACGTGGCAGATATGCACGGCGGACCCGACGTGGGCGGCGAGCAGGCAGTCCCTGGCAATGATCGCCTCCTCGGCGACTGCTGGCCAGCCGGTCAGGCCGAGCAGGCCGGAGAACTCGCCCTCGTTCATCTGGGCGCCGTCGGTAAGCCGCGGCTCCTGGGCGTGCTGCGCGATCACGCCGCCGAACGCCTTGACGTACTCCAGCGCCCGCCGCATCAGCGCCGCGTCAGAAACGCAGCGCCCGTCGTCGGAGAAGATCCGCACCCGGGCGGCGGAGTCCGCCATCGCGCCCAGCTCGGCCAGCTTGCTGCCGTTCAGCCCGGAGGTCACCGCGCCGACCGGCTGCACGTCGCACAGGCCCGCCTGGCGGCCGAGCCGCCAGATCTGCTCGACCACGCCGGCCGTGTCGGCGACCGGGTCGGTGTTGGCCATCGCGTGCACGGCGGTGAAGCCGCCGATCGCTGCCGCCTCGGTGCCGCTGCGGACGGTCTCGGCGTCCTCGCGGCCTGGCTCGCGCAGGTGGGCGTGCAGGTCGACCAGGCCGGGCAGCGCGATCAGCCCGCTGCCGTCCAGGACCTGCGCGCCTGCCGCGCTGAGGCCGGGGCCGGTCTCGGCGATGAGGCCGCCGTCCAGAAGGAGGTCCGCAGGCTCGCCTCCGGCCGGCCGGACGCCCCTGATCAGCCACCGCTGGCTGTCGCTCACCTGGTCACCTCCGCGCTCACGGCAGCTGCCAGGTCACTGACGGGCCGCTCGATGCCGGCCGGGTCACCGCCAGGATCACCGCCCGGATCGGACCCGCCGAGCAGCAGGTAGAGGACGGCCATCCGGACGCTGACGCCGTTGGCCACCTGCTCCACGATGGTGGACCGGGGCGAGTCGGCGACCTCGGCGGCGATCTCGACGCCGCGGTTCATCGGGCCGGGGTGCATCACGATCGCGTGCTCGGGCAGCAGCGCCATGCGCGCTCCGTCCAGCCCGTAGCGCCGTGAGTACTCGCGCACTGTGGGGAAGTAGGCGGCATTCATCCGCTCGGCCTGCACCCGCAGCATCATCACCACGTCGGTCTTCGGCAGCACTGCCGACAGGTCGTAGGACACCTCGCACGGCCATGAGGACACGGCGACCGGCAGCAGCGTCGGCGGTGCCACCAGCGTGACGTCGGCGCCGAGTGTCTGCAGCAGCAGCACGTTGGACCTGGCGACCCGGCTGTGCAGCACGTCGCCGACGATCGTGACGCGCAGGCCCTCCAGCCGGCCAAGCCGCCGGCGCATCGTGAAGGCGTCAAGCAGCGCCTGGGTCGGATGCTCGTGGGTGCCGTCGCCGGCGTTGACCACGCTGCCGCGGACCCAGCCGGCCAGCCGGTGCGGCGCGCCGGACGCCGGGTGCCGGATGACGACCGCGTCCGCGCCCATCGCCTCCAGGGTCAGGGCAGTGTCCTTGAGGCTCTCGCCCTTGGCCACGCTTGATCCCTTGGCGGAGAAGTTGATGACGTCCGCAGACAGTCGCTTGGCCGCCGCCTCGAACGAGATCCTGGTACGGGTGGAGTCCTCGTAGAACAGGTTGACGACGGTCCGGCCGCGCAGCGTCGGGAGCTTGCGGATCGGCCGGTCGGCCATCTGCGCGAGCTCGTCGGCGGTGTCGAGAATGAGCAGCGCATCGTCGCGGCTCAGGTCCGCTGCCGAGATCAGGTGGCGCTTCACCGGCCGGCCTCCGTTACGGCGGGTCCGCCGGCCGGGCTCAGCCCGAGCACGACCGCGTCCTCGCCATCGGTCTCGGTGAGCAGCACCTGCACGACCTCCCGCTGTGACGTCGGGAGGTTCTTGCCCACGTAGTCAGCCCGGATGGGGAGCTCCCGGTGGCCGCGGTCGACCAGCACGGCCAGCTGCACGGCACGCGGGCGGCCGAGGTCGCCGAGCGCGTCCAGCGCGGCCCGGATTGTCCGGCCGGAGTACAGCACGTCATCGACCAGGATCACGGTCCTGCCGTCGATGCCCGAGGCCGGGACGGCGGTATGCCCGAGTGTCCTGGCCGGGCGCAGCCGCAGGTCGTCCCGGTACATGGTGATGTCGAGCGAGCCGGCCGGCGCGGGCCCTCGACCTGGGTGAGGCGGGCGGCGAGCCGGCGGGCCAGCGGGACGCCCCTGGTCGGGATGCCCAGCAGCACCACGTCGCTGCCGCCGTTGGTGCGCTCGAGGATCTCGTGCGCGACGCGGGTGAGCGCGCGGCTGATCTCATCTGGCCCGAGAACGGTCTTACCGTCTGTCAGCGGCTCAGAGCGCTGCTGGCCGGATCCGGGCGGGCTGCCGCCCGTGCCGGGACTAGCGGCGCCGGCGCCGGGGCCGGGAGGACTGGCACCGGGTGAACTGGCACTGGCCGAGGTTTTAGCGCTGGCGGAACCAGCGCTGCCGGCTGCGGGCTCCGCGCCGGCGGGATGAAGCGCATGCATCAAGGGGACCCCCTTTCCCGCCTCACAGGACGGGGCTTAAAGGACGTCTGTCCGCCCAACCGTATCAGGGGCGGGGCCATGGCCAGGGTCGCCGGGCCGGGCCGGACCGCGGCATCTGCCCGGCTTCGCGCGGCAGCGCGGCGGCGTACGGACCCGCCATTCACAGGCTGTTACCAGAGTGCAACGTCTAGCCACTAGTGACTTCAGTCACATTAAATACCCGTGAGTCCGGTATTACGGTCAGGACGCCGGGCAGCGCGGCAGGCGCCGGACACTCGCAAAACCCGCCCCTGCCGGCGTTTCCGGGCGCGAGCCCCTGGCTCATAGCCCAATCCGCCAGGGCCGACCGGGGATGGGCCGAGGCGCGTAAGTTCATCCGGTTTTTGGCATTCGGCTTGACCTTGCGCTCCGGGGGGCCTACCGTCACTGTCCGTAACCGTCACTTTCAGCTATGACAGGCCAGGGGGCCGTAACTATGGCATCTGACTACGCCAAGACCCTCGGCGCGCGACTGCGCGCCATCCGCACTCAGCAGGGGCTCTCGCTGCACGGCGTTGAGGAGAAGTCCCGAGGGCGGTGGAAGGCCGTCGTGGTCGGCTCCTATGAGCGCGGCGACAGGTCCGTGACCGTGCAGAAGCTGGCCGAGCTAGCCGAGTTCTACGGGGTGCCAGTCTCCGAGCTGCTCCCCGGCGACGTCCTGCCGACGCTGATCGCCCCGGCGCCGAAGCTCGTCATTGACCTGGAGCGGATGGCGACGCTGCCCAAGGACAAGGCAGGCCCGCTGTCTCGCTACGTTGCCACCATTCAGAGCCAGCGCGGTGACTACAACGGCCGGGTCCTGTCGATCCGGCAGGAGGACCTCCGCTCGCTTGCCGTCATCTACGACAAGACTCCGGCCGACCTGACCGAGGAGCTCATCAGCTGGGGAATCCTCGACTCGGACGCGCGCGGCGCCATCGACACCTTCTGACGCCCGGCCTCGTTAGCCGCCCGCAGACGCTAGCCGGCCGTAGGCAGCGGTAGCAGGGCCTGCTCGGCAGCGATGCCCAGCGCGCCCTCGGCCAGTGACACGAACGTGCCGGCATCATGCAGCAGGTCATCGGCCTCGCTCGCGGACACGGCCCGGGGCAGCCCGGCCTCCGCGGCGGCCCGCTTGGCCGCACCCGCGGCGAAGAACGCAGCCCACTCCTGCAGGGCCGGCTCGACCCTGGGCAGCAGCTCCCAGACGCTCTGCGGCCTGCGACGCCGGCCGCCCGGCGGCTCCGCCCTGGCCGCAACCACGGCGGCGGCCGCGCGCAGGGCGGCCAGGTGCGCGCTGACATAACGGCCGCTGGCGGTCGACTCGTCCTCCGCGGCGGCCAGGCCATGCCGGGCTGACTCCATCAGTGCCAGCGCGGACGGCGCCACCCGGCACTGCTGCCGCTGGCGTCCTGGCCTCACCGAAGCGATCGGGCTCATCAGCTACTCCTTCTCAGCGGCGTCCGGCCAGGCGGGGCGCTTCCCCACGCCGCGCCCGGCCGGACAGGCAACCGAGGGGGCCCGGCTGCGCTCTCGCACTGCAACTATTCGAACATACATTCGTGTGCGTGTCTAGCTCCTGCATCTGCGTTCGAAGTTACAAGGAGGGTCTGACAAAAAATCCCCGGCCGGCGTGTCGGCGCGGTCGCGTGGCCGTACTGGCACAAGTGCTGCCGAACCTCATCGGCCCCGGACCGGCGGCGGCACGGCTAGGCTTGGCGAGTGGAGGAAGCTGCGGGCATCTGGGAGCTAGACAGGCCCGACTTCCTGGCCGCCATCGCCGAATTGGTCGCCATTTACGGCGCGGCCATGGGCGCCGAGCCGGACGAGCTACCGACCAGGCGCGCCATCATGGAGCGGCATGCGGGGAGCCCCGGTTTCCGCGCGCTGGTCGTCACCGGGGATGACCCGGCGCGGATCGTCGCGTTCACCTACGGATTTCGCGGCGTGCCCGGCCAGTGGTGGCACGATGTCGTCCGGGGCGGAGTCACCGCCGCCGCCGGGCCGGCCGCGGCCGCTGAGTGGCTCGATTACGTACTGGAGATCGCCGAGGTGCACGTCCATCCGGATTTCCAGGCCCGCGGGATCGGCCGGCGGATGGTGGTGACCCTCACCGAGGGCCGCGGCGAGCGGACAGCGGTCCTGTCCACGAGGGACGCCAGCACGCCGGCCCGCAAGCTGTACCGCAGCCTCGGATTCACTGACCTGCTGACGGACTTCCTGTTCCCCGGCGGCGGCCCGCCGTACGCCGTCATGGGCGCCGTGCTGCCGCTGGCGGGCAGCGACGGCCCCGGCTGAGGTCGTGACCCGCTGAGGTCGTGACCCGCTGAGGTCGTGACCGCCCCCCCGGCCGGTACTGCCGGCTAGACGGGAACGGCCGGTCCGAGACCCAGCACCTGGTAGATCTCGCGGGTCGCCCGCGAGCCGTTCAGCGTGTAGAAGTGCAGCCCGGGCACGCCCTCGGCGAGCAGCCGCTCGCACATTGCCGCGGCGAACTCGACGCCGATCTTCCGGACGGCCGACTTGTCGTCTGCGTGCGCGTGCAGTTCGTCAGCCAGCGACGACGGGAACCTGCAGCCCGACAGCAGCGCTGCGCGCTCGATGCCCGGCACGCTGATGATCGGCATGATGCCCGGAATGATCGGGACATCGCAGCCACGGGCGGCGACCGAATCACGCAGCCGCAGGTAGTCGTCGACATAGAAGAACATCTGGGTGATCGCGAAGTCCGCCCCCGCCCCGACCTTGCGCACGAAGAAGTCAATGTCGGAGTCCCAGTCCGGCGACCGCGGATGGCCCTCGGGGAACGCCGCGACTCCCACGCAGAAGTCGCCGGAAGCGCGGACCAGTCGCACGAGCTCGTCCGCGTGCTCCAGGCCCTGGGGGTGGGCCGTCCACTCGGCACCGGGATCACCCGGCGGGTCCCCCCGCAGGGCGAGGACATTGCGGACGCCCACGTCGGCGTATGAGCCGATCACATGCCGCAGCTCCGCGACGGAGTGGCTGACCGCGGTCAGGTGCCCCATGGGCGTCAGAGTCGTCTCGGCGGCGATCCGGCCTGTCACCCGGACCGTGCGGTCCCTGGTCGAGCCGCCGGCGCCGTAAGTGACCGACACGAAGGTGGGCCGCAGCGGCTCAAGCTGGCGGATCGACAGCCACAGCCGCTGCTCCTCCGCCTCGGTCTTGGGCGGCATGAACTCGAACGAGAACGACCGGCCGCCAGCGGCTAGCAGGTCCCTGATTGCGGGGGCGGCTCCGACAGGCATGATCCTAAGGTTAGGGCACCCCCCGCCCCGGGCGGCCGGGACAGCCCAGGAACAGCGCTACCCTCACCGAACATGGCAACTTACGCGGCGCTAGCCGACCCGGCGGGCCTTGACCGGATCCGCCGCGAGGTGGCAGCGGCGCTCGAGGTCTTCCTCGCCCGCCAGCGGCTGATGCTGTCCGCGATCGGCGACGACATGCTGCCCTGCCTGGAGGCGATGGAGGAGCTGCTGGCCAGCGGCAAGCGGCTCCGGCCGGCGTTCTGCTACTGGGGCTGGCGGGCGGCTGGCGGCGCGGATCGTCCCGAGATCTACGCTGCCGCCGCCGCTCTGGAACTGCTGCAGGCCAGCGCGCTGATCCACGATGACGTCATGGACGCCAGCGACACCCGCCGCGGCCGCCCGGCAGTGCACCGGCGCTTCGCGGCGAGGCAGGCAGCGGCAGGGAGTCCCGCGTCAGCTGAGCAGTTCGGAGCGGCCGCCGCCATTCTCATCGGCGACATGCTGCTGTCCTGGACGGACGAGATGTACCAGGCGAGCGGCTTTGCCCCCGCCGTCCTCCGGCGCGGCCAGCAGGCGCTGGACGCGATGCGCACCGAGGTCGCGGCCGGCCAGTACCTCGACATCCTGAGCCAGGCCCGCCAGGCCACCACGGTCAGCGAGGCCATGCGCGTCATCGCCTACAAGACGACGAAGTACACGATCGAGCGGCCGCTTCAGCTGGGCGCGGCCCTGGCGGCGCCGTCAGTGCAGGCAGGAAGGGCCGTCAGCGCGGTCTGCACGGACTACGGGATCCCGCTCGGCACCGCTTTCCAGCTCCGCGACGACCTGCTCGGCGTTTTCGGCGACCCGGCCAGAACCGGCAAGCCGGTCGGCGGTGACATCTCCGAGGGCAAGCGGACCGTGCTGATGGCCCTGGCCAGGGAGCGAGCCAGCGCCAGCCAGGCCGCGCTGCTCGACCGCTACCTGGGAGACCGCGCCCTGACGGCAGCGGCCGCCGCCGAGGTGCAAGCCGTGCTCACCCAGACGGGCGCCGTCGCTGAGTGCGAGACTCTCATCGCCGCGAACGTCAAGCAGGCGCTGTCGGCGCTCGACGGTGCGCCGGTCGATGACGAGGCCAGGGAGGCCCTTGCCGCGCTGGCCATCACGGTCTCGGACCGGCAGGACTGACGGCGCTGACGCGCGCCCTCAGCCGCATGGCGGCGGCCTTCGGGTCATCAGCATCGGTGATGGCTCGGACGACCACAATCCGGTTTGCGCCTGCGTGCAGAACCTGGTCGAGATTGACCTCGTCGATGCCGCCGATGGCGAACCAGGGGCGCGCTGTCCCGAGGCTTGCGGCGAACCGGACCAGGTCGGTTCCCGCCGCCGGACGGCCCTGCTTCGTCGGGGTCGCCCAGACCGGCCCCGCGCAGAAGTAATCGGCGGCCGGCTCGGTGCTGGCCGCGGCCGTCTCGCCCGGCGCGTGCGACGACAGGCCGATGACCGCATCAGGGCCGATGATCTCGCGGGCTGTCCCGGCTGCCAGATCATCCTGGCCAAGGTGCAGCACGTCAGCGCCGCAGGCATAGGCGATATCGGCACGGTCGTTCACCGCCAGCAGCGCTCCGTGCGCCTCGCAGGCCGCCCTGAACACCTCCAGGTAGCGCAGCTCCTGGCCAGCCTCCAGGCCCTTCTGGCGCAGCTGGACGATATCAACGCCGCCGCCGAGCACCTGGTCAAGGAAGCCGCGCAGGTCACCCCGGCGCTCCCGGGCGTCGGTGCACAGGTACAGCCGTGCTGCAGCCAGCCGGGACCGCAGCTGCTCAGAGCGCTCAGGCACGCTCAGAAGGCTAGTGCCTGAGCGCGCCTGTTCACCTCCGTGCGCCGGTGCTCGGCCAGCGCCTGCACGGGAGTGCCAGGCAGCGTGTCGTCGGCCGTGAACAGCCAGCTCAGCGCCTCAGTGTCGGAGAACCCGCAGTCGAAGAGCAGGGTCAGCGTCCCGGCCAGGCCATGGATGACCTGATCGCCGTCGATGAACCCTGCCGGGACCGCGAATTCGCCGCCCGGTCGCTGCACAGCAAGAAGCTTGCGGTCGCGGAGGAGTTGCCTGACCCGGCTCACCGGCAGGCCGAGACGGTCAGCCACGTCGGGAAGGGACAGCCAGTCGCCGACAATGGCGTCGGTCGGGGGGTCGATCTGTGCCACGTGAGGAGCTTCCCACATCCGGCTGGCCCCGAAACCTACGCCATCCCATCCAAGTCAGGCGCGGCTGGTCAGCTTCCGGCCGGCCGGCGGCAAGCTGCAGGTCAACGGCCGGTCAGCCGGTGACCGCGGAGTCGCGGACAGGAACGGCGGGGTCGGCCAGCCTGACCGGGTCGACACGCCCGCCCGCCTCGATCAGCCGGCGGGACTGCACCAGGTCCCGTGGGCGCCCGACGGTCAGCGCCGCCACCAGCCTGTCCCCCTGCAGCCAGCATGCCGCCCAGGTGCCCGCAGCCGGATCGCCGCGCCAGAGCGGCTGCCCGGCGGCGCCGTGCCATCCGGCGTACTGCACCATCCGGCCGAACTGCTCAGACCAGAAGTAGGGAACGGGGTCATAAGCCGTGCTCCCGCCGAGAATGTTCGCGGCCGCCGCCTCAGGCGCGTGCAGCGCGATATCCCAGTGCTCGAACCGCAGCTGGCGCTGATAGCGCCCGGACCAGAAGGACGCGCAGTCGCCGACCGCGAAGACACCCGGAGCCGTCGTCCGGAGCCGGGCATCGGCAGCCGCCCCGTTATCCAGCCGGACGGCCGAGTCCGCCAGCCAGGACACGGCCGGCCGCACTCCCACCGCGGTCAGCACGACGTCGGCGGGCAGCAGGCCACCGCCTGCCAGCGCCACGCCGCCCGGCTCGATGGCAGCAACGCCCTGCCCGAGCAGCAGGCGCACCCCGGCCTCCTCGTACCAGGGCACCGTCGCCCGTCCGATCTCGGCACCGACCGCGCTCGCCAGCGGCGTGTCCGCGGCCTCCAGGACGGTGACCGTGCAGCCGCGGCCCGCGGCGGCAGTGGCGACCTCAGCGCCGATCCAGCCGGCGCCGACGATCACCACCCTCGTTCTCGGCTGGAGCAGCTCGCGAAGGGCGAGCGCGTCGTCAGCAGTGCGCAGCAGGTGCTGCGGTCCGTCCCCTGGCAGCCGCACCGGGTCCGCGCCGGTGGCCAGCACGAGGGCGTCGAAAGCGTACTCAGCTGCATCCGTCCGCAGCAGGTGATCGGCCAGCCCGACGGCGCGCTCGCCGAGCCGCAGCCGGACGCCGAGCGCCTCAAGGTCGGGCCGCAGGCTCGTGTCGTCCAGCTCGCCTGCCAGTACCTTCTTCGACAGCGGCGGCCGGTCGTAAGGCTCGCGGCTCTCGGCACCGATCAGGGTCAGCTCGCCCTCGTAGCCCCGGGCCCTGAGCTCCTCGACGACGCGCAGCCCGGCCAGCCCGGCGCCCGCCACCACAACCCTGGCCGGCCTGGTCATCCGCACCGCCTCTCGCGTCGGGGCGGCCACGCCGCCAGCGGCCAGCCGGACAGGGCCGGCGGCACGCCGAGTCCATGGTGCCGCATGCCCGTGGCAGCGGGCGGGACGGGCCTGCGCGAGCGGCCGGGTTTGGCCAGGGGCAGCTAGGCTAGGTCTTCAAGCGCGCGGGAGTCCGGTGCTGACCGGACTGAGAGGGCGGCTGGTGAGCCGCCGACCGCAGGAACCTGATCCGGGTCATGCCGGCGAAGGGAGCCGAATGTGAGCAATCCGGCGTCATCAGCTGATGCCGACGTCCTGGTCATCGGCGGCGGCGTGATCGGGCTGAGCATCGCCTGGCGAGCGGCTCAGCGCGGCCAGTCGGTCGTGCTCGCCGACAGCCAGCCCGGCCACGGCGCGACGCACGCGGCAGCCGGCATGCTGACCCCGATCGCGGAGGCGGCCTACGCCGAGCGGGAGATCTTCGCGCTCGGCCAGGACTCGCTGCGCCGCTATCCGGCTTTCATCGACGAGCTGCAGAGCGTGACCGGGCTGCCGACCGGGTACCGCCGCACCGGCACGCTGCAGGTCGCCTACGACAGCGATGACCTGGCCCTGCTGGGCGAGATCCGGGCCCTGCAGGAGTCTTTCGGCGTGCGGCTGCAGCAGCTGAGCGCGCGTGAGTGCCGGGACGCTGAGCCGCTGCTCGACCCGTCGGTCCGCGGCGGCCTGCTCGCGCCTGACGACGGCTCGGTCGATCCGCGGCTGCTCGCCGAGGCACTGCTCGCAGCGGCGCAAGGCAGCGGGGCCCGGCTGATCCGGCAGCCCGCCGCGGAGATCAGCTGCACGGCCGGGCGCGTCACCGGAGCCCGGCTGGCGGACGGCAGCAGCATCTCCGCCCGCTGGACGGTGCTGGCAGCGGGCTGGCAGTCCGCGACGCTGCCCGGCCTGCCCGCTGGCATCGCGCCGCCAGTGCGGCCGGTCAAAGGGCAGATTCTGCGGCTGCGGACCAGTGGCGGCGCGGCAGCCGCCGGGCTGCCGCCTGGCCTGCTGCAGCGCACCCTGCGCGGGCTCGTCCGCGGCTCCAGCGTCTACCTGGTCCCGCGCGACAGCGGCGAGCTCGTCATCGGCGCCACGCAGGAAGAGCTCGGTGCCGACACCGCAGTGACAGCCGGCGGCATCTGGGAGCTGCTGCGGGACGCACGGGCGCTCGTTCCCGGCGTCACGGAGCTGGAACTGGCGGACGCGGTCGCGGGCCTGCGGCCCGGCACGCCGGATAACGCGCCCGTGCTCGGGCCCGCCGGACTGCCCGGCCTGGTGCTCGCCACGGGCCACTTCCGGGCGGGAGTGCTGCTTGCCCCGGTCACCGCGGACACCGTAGCCGCGTACCTGAGCACCGGGACACCAGATCCGCTCTGGCAGGCGTTCGGAGCCGGGCGCTTCACCCGGCCCGGCTCCGGGGACCGGCACGGCAACGGTGGCCACCGCCAGGAGGAGGCAGTGGCGTGAAGGTCGTCATTAACGGCGAGGCGCACCAGGCGGCCGGCGCCATGTCGCTGGCGCAGGCAGTGGCCGTGCTGACCCGCGCCGAGTCGGGGGTGGCAGCCGCGGTGAACGGCGACGTCGTGCGCCGGGCAGCCTGGCACACTACCCAGCTGGCAGACGGGGACGAAGTTGAGGTCATGACCGCGGTGCAGGGAGGCTGACAGTGGACGACCCGCTGCTCATCGCCGGGGAGAAGTTCAGCTCCCGGCTCATCATGGGCACTGGCGGCGCGCCGAGCCTGGCCGTGCTTGACCGGGCGCTGGCGGCGTCCGGCACCGAGCTGACGACCGTCGCGATGCGCCGCGTCGACCCGGCAGCGGCAGGATCGGTGCTTGATCTGCTGGCCGACCGCGGCATCCGGGTGCTGCCCAATACAGCGGGCTGCTTCACGGCGACGGAGGCCGTCCGGGTGGCGCGGCTGGCCCGCGAGGCCCTCGGCACCAGCTGGGTCAAGCTCGAGGTCATCGCCGACGAGCGCACCCTGCTGCCCGATCCGGTGGAGCTGCTCACCGCCGCAGACCAGCTAGTCGCCGACGGCTTCACCGTGCTGCCGTACACCAGCGACGACCCGGTTCTCGCCCGGCGCCTCGAGCAGGCGGGCTGCGCCGCGGTCATGCCGCTCGGCTCGCCGATCGGCTCCGGGCTCGGCATCCGCAACCAGCACAACATCGAGCTGATCGTGGAGTCGGCCGGCGTCCCGGTCATCCTGGACGCGGGCATCGGCACTGCCAGTGATGCGGCTATCGCGATGGAGCTCGGCTGCGCCGGGGTCCTGCTCGCCACGTCGGTGACCAGGGCGCGCAGCCCCGAGCTGATGGCCGAGTCGATGCGGCTGGCGGTCACTGCCGGGCGCCTGGCCTTCCTGGCCGGCAGGGTGCCGCGCCGCCGGTACGCGCTTGCCTCATCGCCGCCAGCGGGCTGACACGGGGCCAGCCAGCGGGCTCCCGGGCGGCGTGCGGCGGGCCCGGCACCTCGTTACCGGGGCGAGAAGCGCTACCTGCACCCTAGAATTCTCCCGATGGATACGACGTTGTCGGCCCCGATAGGGCAGCTGCTGGACGGCCGGTACCTGGTCGAGTCGCAGATTGCCCGCGGCGGCATGGCGACCGTCTATCTCGCCCAGGACGTCCGGCTTGAGCGAACTGTGGCGCTGAAGATCGCCCACCCCGAGCTCGCGCGGGACCAGGGGTTCGTCGCCAGGTTCATCAGCGAGGCGCGGTCAGTTGCACGCCTGTCCAGCCCGAACGTCGTCGCGGTCTTCGACCAGGGCTCGACCGGTGACCTGCACTACATCGCGATGGAGTACGTACCCGGCCCGACCCTGCGCGAGCTGCTGGCCGCCCGCGGCCGCCTGAACCCGCGCGAGGCCCTGGACATCATCGAGCGGGTGCTGGCCGGGCTGGCAGCGGCGCACGAGGCCGGGATCATCCATCGCGACGTCAAGCCAGAGAACGTGCTGCTCGGCAACGGCACCTCGGTCAAGGTCGCCGACTTCGGGCTGGCACGGGCCGCTGCCGGCGTCAGCAACACCAGGACCGGCATGCTGATCGGGACAGCCGCCTACCTGGCACCCGAGCAGGTAGCCAGCAACAGCGCCGACCAGCGCAGCGACGTCTACGCAGCCGGGGTGATGCTGTTCGAGATGCTCACCGGGGTGCAGCCGCACACCGGCGAGTCACCGCTGGCCGTCGCTTACAAGCACGTCAACGCCATCGTGCCGGCTCCGTCGAGTGTCGCCGCCGACCTTCCGCCCGCCCTCGACGCGCTGGTCGCGCTGGCCACCTCGCGCGACCCTGAGCTGCGGCCATCGGACGCCCGTCACTACCTGCGCGCCATCGCCGAGGTCCGGCGGGGCATGCGGCTTCCGGCCGCCGGCCGCGGCGAGGCAGCAGGCAGCCCGCCAGGGCGCGGCGGCACCGGAAACGGCGTGTCAGAAAGCGACCGCACCCATGCAGAAGCGGCCGGCGACGCCCTGCCGGCCGTGGCGATGCTGGCGGGACACCAGTACGAGCAGGCCGCCCCGGCAGGCGAGGGCGGCTGGCCGCAGCAGCCTGAAAACTGGCCGTCAGCCGACGGGCGGGGCGGCGCGGGCGCGACCGGGCCGATCGGCAACGGCGCGGCCGCGAACCCGACCAGCGGCTACCCGGCGGCACGGGCCGGCGGGCATGGCGGCACCAACCACACGATGATCGTGCCCGCAGGCATGGGCGGCGACAGCGGCGCCGGTGCTTTCAACGGCGGTGGTTTCAACGGCACTGACTACGGTGCCGGCGCCTACTCCGGGCGCCGTCAGCACCGCCACGACGAGCCGTGGCTGCAGCGCTGGCTGTTCAGCCGGCGGATCCTGATCCTGCTCGCCGTCGTGCTCGTCGGACTCGGGGCCTGGTGGCTGACGGAGGGCCAGTACTTCAGCGTGCCGTCTGTGGTGGGCATGTCCGTGGCCACGGCACGCGGGGACCTGACGAACGCCGGGCTGGTCGCCGTTTCCGGAACCGCCAGGCACAGCGACAGTGTCCCGGCCGGCCAGGTCATCTCGACCGATCCCGCGCCCGGAGCGCGCATCACCCACGGCGGAAAGGTCACCCTCATCACCTCGCTCGGCCCGGTGCTGATCACGGTGCCGTCGGTGTCCGGGCAGCAGCTAGCGCAGGCGGAGCAGTCGCTGCGGGCTGCGGGGCTCAGGCCGGGTCAGGCAACCTACCAGGCCTCCGCCAGCATCCCGTCGGGCGTGGTGATCTCGACCAGCCCGGTCGCGTACACGCACTGGCCGCAGAATAAGCCAGTCGGCCTGATCGTGAGCGAGGGCCCGCCGCTGCCCGGTTTCGCGGGTCAGCAGCTCAGCGCCGCGCAGGGCGCCGCGGCAACAGGCGGTTACAGCATCAACCCGGTCACCGTCGCCAAGAGCGACCAGCCGGCCGGGACCATCCTCCGTCAGTCGCCCGCCGCCGGGACGCCCATCACTGCCGGCGAGGTCGTGACGGTCTGGGTCTCCCCCGGCCCGCCGCAGGTCGCGGTGCCGAACGTGCAGGGCATGAACGTCAACCAGGCTGAGAAGGCCCTGACCGCGGCCGGCTTCCAGGTGACGGTCAATCAGATCGGTATCGGCAACCGCGTGGTGAGCTACTCGCCGACCGGGCAGGCCCCGCAGGGCTCGACGATCACGCTCACCGTCGGCTTCGGGTTCTAGCGGCCGGCCGGCACCAGGCCCGCAGCCGCATCCGTCAGGGCCGCTACTGCGGCGGGCCCTCGCCGTCCTGCTCCTGGTAGGAGTACCGCTGCTCCTGCCACGGATCGGCAGTGTTGTGGTACCCGCGCTCCTCCCAGAAGCCGCGCCTGTCCGTGGTCAGGTACTCCAGGGCGCGGATCCACTTGACGCTCTTCCAGGCGTACAGGCTGGGGACAACGAGGCGGAGCGGGTAGCCGTGCTCGGGCGTGAGCCGGTCACCGTCGCGGTGCGTCGCCAGCAGCGTGTCCGCGGCGGCGAAGTCGGAGATGCGGATGTTGGCGCTGTAGCCGTAGTCCGCCCACACCATCAGGTGCGTGACCGCGGGCGCCGGCGGGAAGCGGCGCAGGACCTCGGTCGCGAGGATGCCGGTCCAGCGCACGGCAGGCACCGTGAACTTCGTCACGCAGTGGAAGTCCGCCGTGACCTCGGTGACCGGCATGGCGGCCACCTCATTCCAGCACAGCCGGGCCTCGGTCCCCGATTCGGTGGCACCGCTGATGCGGAGGTCCCAGGTCTCGGCCCGGAAGCACGGCACCGGGCCGTAGTGCAGGACCGGCATGGTGCGCGGTATGTACTGGCCAGGCGGCAGGGCCGCTGCCTGGCCGCCGTTCTCGCCGCCGGCCACCGTGCCGGCGGCAGCGCCCGCGTCCGGCAGAGCGTCAGCGATCGCGCTGGCAGCAGCCCCTCGCTGGTCCCTGGTTTCCAGACTGGCCGGCCTGGCTGCCAGCAAGCCCTGCCTGTGCTCGCCGAATTCGCGCGCATCAGTTCCGGGCTGCCTCATATCCCGCTGACCTGCCCCTTCCCGCACTCGCACCGCCGCCGGGAGCGACGTCGACCCTTGTCCCCTGCAGGTCCAGCTATCTTGCCACCTCACGCAAAGTGCTCGAGCCGCGACCACCGCGCAGCGCCAGCGCACGGGGTGCGCTAGGCTTCGGTTCATGCGTCGCGAGTATTGGTTTGGTTTTGGTTACCGCCCCGGCCCCGGGACGGTCGCCCGCCAGACTCTGCGCTGACGCAAGGCGACTCTGCTATCGAAGCCCCGGGCCGATTCGGTCCGGGGCTTTCGTCATGATGGGACTAGGAGGATGTGATGGTGGTGGTGATGGCCCCCGAGGCCACCGAGAGTGACATTGACGGGATAGTCGACCTGATCGGCGCAGCCGGCGGCGAGGCCTTCGTGAGCCGCGGCGTATCCCGCACGATCATCGGGCTGGTCGGGGACGTCGAGCAGTTCGGCGCGCTGAACCTGCGCAGCTACCCGGGCGTCAGCGACGTCGTCCGCATCTCGGTGCCGTACAAGCTGGTGAGCCGGGAGAACCATCCGAATCGCTCGGTGATCACGGTCGGCGGCGTTCCCATCGGGCCGGGGCACCTCACCGTCATTGCCGGACCCTGCACCGTCGAGACTCCTGAGCAGACGCTCACCGCGGCGCGGATGGCACAGTCCGCCGGGGCCTCGCTGCTGCGCGGGGGCGCCTACAAGCCCAGGACCTCGCCGTACGCGTTCCAGGGACTGGGTGAGGCCGGGCTGCGGATCCTGGCCGACGTCAGGGCTGAGACCGGGCTTCCGGTCGTCACCGAGGTCATCGACCCCGCTTCCGTTGATCTTGTCTGCTCCTACGCCGACATGCTCCAGGTCGGCACCCGCAGCATGCAGAACTTCGCCCTGCTCCAGGCCGTCGGCTCGGCCAGCAAGCCGGTTCTGCTCAAGCGGGGAATGAACGCCACGATTGAGGAATGGCTGATGGCGGCCGAGTACATCGCCCAGCGCGGCAACCTGGACATCGTGCTGTGCGAGCGCGGCATCCGGACCTTCGAGACTGCCACCAGGAACACCCTCGACATCAGCGCGGTCCCGGTCGCCCAGCGCCTGTCCCATCTGCCGGTCATCATCGACCCGTCGCATTCCGGGGGCCGGCGAGACCTCGTGCTGCCGCTGAGCCGGGCCGCCATCGCGGTCGGCGCCGACGGCATCATCGTCGATGTGCACCCGCAGCCGGCCGCGGCAATGTGCGACGGCGATCAGGCGCTCACCGGCGAGGACATCCGGGAACTGGCCGTGGCGGTCAGCACGCTTCCGCCACTGCTCGGCCGGACCCTGACTCCGGCCCCGCAGCCGGCCGGGGTCGCCTGACGGGCAGTGAGCCGTGGATGCCGGGTTAGTGGCGCTATTGCCCCATTAGCTCGGCATCGACGCACACCGCGCCTATCCGGACCGGAACGTCACAGCAGCACCACGCTCCCGCTCGGGGGATCTGGCCTCATCACGCCTCGCTTCCAGGTATCTTGGGGAAGCCTTGACCGGAACGTGGCGCACATGCGAACAATGAGCTCAGCCGGTTGATACGCGCGGAGACATGATGCGGAGTATCCGCTCCATTGCCGCCCTGGCGGGCCTTGTGCCTGTCCTGGCGCTGACCGGGTCGACGGCCCCGGCGCTGGCACGGCCAGCTTTCGCTGGCGTGGCCGGCAGCCCGCACACGGTCAGGCCCGCCGTCAGCCTGACCACCTCCGGGTTCCGGGTCGCGGCCAGGCGTCATTACGGCGAGCCGGGTAACGCCTCCGGCTTCTCCGTGATCGTCGTCTCCGGTCGCCACCAGGCGTGGGCGTTCGGCGGCACCAATCCGGGCGGGACAAGCACCCCGGTCGCGGAGCGCTGGAACGGCAGCACGGTGACACCATCGGCGCTGCCGGCCGGCCTCACCGGGTTCATCAACTACGCCAGCGCGCCGTCCGCGCACGATATCTGGGCTGCCAGCGAGTTCGGCCAGTACGTGCTGCACTGGAACGGAGCCGGCTGGCACCTCGCCCGGCGGTGGAGCAGCGGCCCGATCACCGGCCTGACGGCCATCTCGCCGACGGATGTGTGGGTATTCGGCACCACCGCCAGCGGCGTCACCGGAACGGGAACGTGGCACCTCGACGGGCACCAGTGGGTGCGAGTCGCGGGCCGGGCAGCCGGCATCTACCGTGCCAGCGCGGTGTCCCGCCGCGATATCTGGGCTATTTCCGCGACCTCGAAAGCCGACTCGATCCTGACGTACAACGGCAGGAGCTGGCGGCGGGTGCACACCGGCAGCGTGCTGTCCGGAGTGCAGCTGCACGACATCCTGGCGGTCTCCGACCACGACGTGTGGGTACTGGGCGACGAGGTCAGCCGCGGCCGGGTCGGGCTCGTCCTGGCGCACTGGAACGGCGCGCGCTGGGCTACCCTCAGCCGCCTGAGCGCCTGGCCGGGCCTGCTGGCGCGCGGCCCGCATGGCAGCGTTCTGGTGACAGCGACGCCCTCGAATGCGGCGGCCGCCGGGCTGATCCTGCAGGCAGGCGAGTACGGCTGGGGCCCGGTGATCACGATCGAGTCACAGCTCGGCAGCGGTGTCAGCGACGTAGCGCTGGTAGGCAAGACCCGGTCGCTGTGGGCCACCGGCGGTGTCCTGACCCGCCTCGGCGGCGACGCGGTCATCTGGCAGGGAACGCTTGGCCGCACCGCGCACCATCGCGACGACGACGACGTCTGACGGACGGGCGCGGCGACTGGCCTAACTCGGGCCCGGCCGGTACTGCTGCGCCGCGTCAGCGAGCTCCTCGGCCAGGTCGTCAGCGTCCATGCGCGCCTCGATCCTGCGCAGGTCCTCGATCCGGGCCTTGGTCTCTACCTGGCGCGGCGTCAGCAGCGAGCAGCAGTCCTGGTCGCGCAGCTCCGAGATCGCCAGCGTCGAGATGCGGCGCGCCTCGGCCATGATCTCCGACTTGTCCAGCCCGATCAGCGGCCGCAGGATCGGCAGCGACACTGCGTCGTCCAGGGCCGTGATGTTGGTCAGTGTCTGGCTGCTGACCTGGCCCAGGGAGTCTCCGGTGACCAGCGCGGCCGCGCGCAGGCGACGGGCGAGAGCCGCGCCGGTCTTGAGCATGAGACGGCGCTGCGCCATGATCTGCAGCCGACCGGCGCCGGAGGTGGCCAGCCGCCGCTGGGCGGTGCCGAACGCCACGACGAACAACCTGGAGTCCGTCTGGAAGCGGTCGAGCTGCCGGGTCAGCCCGTAGGCCTTGTAGACCGACTCCGGGCCGGTCAGCGGTATTCCGGAGAAATGCAGGAAACTGCAGCGCAGTCCGCGCCGCATCATCCGGTAGGCGGCCACCGGCGAGTCGATGCCGCCCGACATCAGCACGAGCGCGCGGCCGCTCATCCCGACGGGGAGGCCGCCCTGGCCCTGGCCGCCCTGGGTGAAGACGAACACCTCACGCTGGTCCACCTCGACGAACACCGTCATGTCGGGCGTCCGCAGGTTCACCGGGTAGCCGTACTCCTGCTGGATGCGGCTGCCGATCTGCACCGCCAGCTCAGCTGAGGTAATCGGGAACCGCTTGTCGCGTCGGTGGGCGCGCACGGCAAACGAGCCAGGGCAGCCAGCGGCGAGCTTCACCGCCGCCGAGATGGCTGCCTCCGGCTCTTTCGTCACCCGGACAGCCCGGCAGACCCGCGCTAGCCCCATGACGAAGTTCATCCGCTCGGCCACCATGTCGACCGCGGCCTCGGCCACCAGGCCGCCGCACTCGGCACCGGCAACGCGGACGACGATCACGCCCTCGCGCTGCCAGACCCGCAAGTCGATACCGAGATCACGCACGGCGCGGCGGATGTTGTCATGCAGCAGCCGCTCGAACCTCTGCCGGTTCCGGCCCTTCAGCACAACCTCGCCGAGCTTCAGCAGCACGCAGGGCTCGTACAGCGGGTGCGTTACGCACGGGTCGGCGTGGTGCACGGCAGGGAGCGCGGACATTACCTCAGTCTGCCATCCGGACCGGTACCCGAAGGTGAACAGCCGCGCGGTCAGCCGCCGACCCAAGTACTGCAAAAGCCGGAAAAGGCTTGAAGTGGCGATAATCCTCGTCTCGGTGGCGTCCGAGAGTATCTGCTCAGATACTTAAGGTGAAGTCCAGCCGGTCCTCATCAGGCCGGGTCAGCAGGAGGACGCGATCTATATGGCACTCTGCACCAGGTGCGGCCAGCACACAGAGACTGGCGAGGAGTTCTGCGCTGCCTGCGGCGGTTACTCGCCGGACTCATCACCGGGCAGTCCTTACCTGGCCGGCGCAGTCTCGCGCGGCGGCAGCTACTACGAGGCGGCCGGGCGAGCGCGGTCCTCCTGGTTCCAGCCGTCGGTCCCCGACCGGGGGCCGCAGTCGCGACAGGAGCCAGCGCCCCCCGCCTTCCGCCGGGACGGCTTCCGGTATGAGCAATCGACTGCCGACCCTGACCCGGACGAGTTCTGGTACGAGCAGCCGCCTCGCCAGGCGAGCTATCACGACAGCATCCGGCACAGCGACTCCGCTGCCGAGGACGCGGACTGGCCCTTCGCCGCCGATCAGCGGTACCGGGCCGCTGAGCCGGACTCCAGCGCCAGTGTCCTGCCGGCTGAGGACCCGACATTCGCGTCCCGGACGGCCGCCGACTGGACCGCGCAGCCGCAACCGGAAACGCCGTTCCCGCCACAGGCGGGCGCAGACTGGACCGCGCAGCCGCCACCGGCAACGCCGTCGCTGGCCGGGCCCGGCACTGACTGGACCGCGCAGCCGTCATCTGAAGTGCCATTCCCGCCTCAGGCGGCCGCCGATTGGACCGCGCAGCCGTCATCTGAAGTGCCGTTCCCGCCTCAGGCGGCCGCCGATTGGACCGCACAGCCGTCATCCGAGGTGCCGCCGTTCCTGTTGCCGCCGGCCGCCGAGCCTGCGCCCCGCCTCTACGCACCGCGGCCCTTCCGCCTCGACCAGGCCGGGACTGCGGTTCCGCGGCAGTGGACCGGGGAGGAGCCGGGCTTAGGCGTTGCGGATCAGGGCGCCGATCCGGAGCCGTCCTGGCACGCCGCACCGGCCGCCGGGCTGGCCAGTTACCAGCCTGCGGATTACCAGCCTGCGGATTACCAGCCTGCGACGTTCGCCCCGACCGAGGCCGACACGCAGCGCCCGGCGGCGGCTATCGACTCGTTCGACGCACTGGCACCATCCGACACACTGGTCCCTCCAAACAGGCTCGTGCCACCCGACACACTCGTCCCACCAGGCTTGCTGCGCGTTACCGGCGCTGCCGGCGTGCACGAGGCGGCCACCCGTGAGGCCGGCGCACACGAGGCGGCCACCCGTGAGGCCGGCGCACACGAGGCCGGAGTGTCCGGTGTCGGCACGCTGCCCGACGCCGGCGCGTGGATAGCCCCGGCTGACTGGACGATAGCTGCCGTCAGCGGAGCACGCGGGACGCGCGCTCCTCGCGCGGCCGACCCTGGCACTGCCGCTGGCCTTGCCGCTGGCTCTGTCGCTGACCTTGCTCGCTGGCTCTGTCGCTGACCTTGCCGCTGGCCCAGCCGCTGGCTCTGTCGCTAGCCGGGCCGCTGGCACTGCCGCTGGTCCCGAGCTCGCCTCGGCCACGGACGAGGCCGACCGTGACGATCCTGCCGCCAGGGAAGCTGCCGGCCCCGGCGCCGCCAGTCTGACGGGCCCGGCGACCGCGACTGGCCTGGCGCCGCCGCTTATGCCGCCGGTCACCGGGGCGCAGGCGCCGCAGCGGGTGCGAAGCGGCCGGTGGATCACGATGGCGGCTGCGCTCGTCGTCGTCATCATTGCCGCCGCCGTGGCGGCCCTGGCGATCGCCCATCATGGCGCGAGCCTGCCGCCGAAGCCAGCGCCGCCCGCCCGACACTCTGCCCGGCCATCGGCCAGCCCGTCCGCGCCGGCACCCATCACCAGCGGACTGGTCACGGTCGCGCCGGCCGCCGCCACGGCGAAGCACTCCGCCGGCGTCATCGCGTTCCTCAACCGCTACTTCAAGGCGATCAACTCGCACGACTACCCGGCCTATCAGCGGCTGTTCAGCGCTGGGCTGCGGGGCGGGCTGTCCGCCGAGGCGTTCGCCTCCGGCTACGGCACGACGCATGACTCGGCGGTCACACTAACCGGCATCAGCAGCACCGGAACCGGCCAGCTCCAGGCAGCTGTCACTTTCACCAGCCATCAGCAGCCTGCTGCCAGCCCGACCCACTCATCGTGCACGGACTGGACGATCTCGCTGTACCTCACTGCGCAGGATCACCACTACAAGCTGGCGACCCCGCCCGGCAGCTACGCGGCGGCCGACCGCGCCTGCACCTCGTAGCCCGCACTCTCTCGTTAGCCCGCACTGTGCGGATGGGGGCCTGGTTAGTGCTGCTCTGGCAGCGCTAACCAGGCCCCCATGAAGATCACACCGCTAGCACGCCGCAGAGCAGCCGGTTCTCACCGCGCTGCCACAGCGTGCCTACCTCGGCGAATCCGGCCGACTTCAGCGCGGCCACCTGCACGCTCAGCAGCCCGGCCGGGGAGCCATGGTGCTCGGATTCGACCAGGCGGGCCGCGCGCTCGGCCACCAGGCCGGCTAGCTCGGAGTCCGCCGCCGCAGCGGCCCACCAGTCGGTCCAGGTCTCGGCATGTCCGCCGGCGAAGCGCCGCTCCTCCTCCCGCTCGATCAGCGCGCGGCCGAGCCGGCGCAGGGTCGGCTCGGCCTCAGCGAACTGCAGGTGATCGCCGTTCAGCACCAGCCCGCCGGGACGAAGCACGGAGGCCAGCTCGGCGTACAGAGCCTCGAGCGCGGGCCCGGACAGCCAGTGCAGCGCCGTCGTGCTGACCACGGCGTCCGGCTGCCGCTCAAGGTCCAGGTCAGCTGACCATCCCGGAGTGCGCAGGTCAGCGTCGATGAAGTTCAGGCCGGGCAGATCGTGCCAGGCGGCCCGGCCGAGACCGAGAGTGAGCGGATCAGCGTCCAGCGCGATGACCCGTGCTGCCGGGATGCGGCGCAGAAGGCGCACGGCCAGCGAGCCGGGACCGCTCCCCAGGTCCAGCACCAGCGGATCGGGCCGCCCGGCTGCTTCCTCCACGGCGTCGATCAGCGCGGTGAACCGGTCCTCCCGGTCCGGCAGATAGCCCTGCTGCTGTACGTCCCAGCGCTCGATCCAGGCTCGCGCCACCTCAGGGCTGATCGCGTCCTTTGCTGTCTCGCTGCCGGCTCCGGACATTCGCACCTGCCTTCCGCGGGGCAGCCCCGAGACCGTTTCCCCGGCGCCCGTCCCGCTCACGTCACTGTCGTATAGAATTTCGTCAGTTACAACCTAACGACGAGGACATAACCGGTCAAGTGAATTTCACCAGTCACGTAGATGCAGTCGTCACCGTCGCCGTCAGCCTGGTCAACAGCCTGACTCCCGGCGAGGCGCACGGCCGCGGCTACCAGCCGCCGGACGGAGACGCCCGCCGCGAGGCGGTGACCGCCGCACTGCGATCCGGGCAGCCCGCCGCCCGGATGGTTACCGCGGACGAGGCGGCCGATCTTGCGGCGACCGCGGCCAGCCTGCGCGCGGTCTTCGACCTGGTCGAGGCCGGCGACGTCGACGCGGCCGCGGGACAGGTCAACGCCATGCTCAGCGGCACCGGCGCCCGGCCGCAGCTCGACCGGCACGACGGAGAGCCCTGGCACCTGCATTTCCACGGCCGCACTGACTCACTGTCCCAGGGCTGGGCCGCCGGCTGCGCCACCGGCCTGGCCGTCGTGCTCGGCACCGAGATGTACCGGCGGCTTGGTGTCTGCACGGCGCCGCGGTGCGACCGCGTCTACGTCGACGTGTCCAGAAACGGGACGCGCAGGTTCTGCTCGACGACGTGCCAGAACAGGGTCAAGGCCGCGGCCTTCCGTGCCCGGCAGGGCTGAGCGCCGCGACCGCGGCCCGAGCCGGCGAGCGGGCGCGGGGAGGGCGGCCTCGTTCCCGCCGTGATGCCTGGATGTTTTCTAGCCGAAGAAGACCTCAGCCTCGGCGTAGCGCTCCGGCGGGACCAGCTTCAGCTCCGTCGTCGCCTCCTCGAGCGGCACCCGGACGATGTCAGTCCCCCGCAGCGCCACCATTGAGCCGAACGCGCCATCCGCGACCGCGCGGGCCGCGTGCACGCCGAAGCGAGTCGCGAGCACCCGGTCGAACGCGGTTGGCGTGCCCCCGCGCTGGATGTGCCCGAGCACCGCGCAGCGGGCCTCCTTGCCGGTGCGGCGCTCGATCTCGTCCGCCAGCTGCTGGCCGATGCCCCGGTTGGCAAGCCGCACGTGGCCGAACGCGTCGATCTCCGTCTGGGCGGTTTCCTCATCCGAGGTCTTCGGCCTGGCACCCTCGGCAACCACGACGATCGGCGCGTACCGGGTCTGGAACCGGTGCTGCACGTACTCGCAGACCTGCTCCATGTCGAATGGCTTCTCCGGGATCAGGATCACGTTCGCGCCGCCTGCCATCCCGGCATGCAGCGCGATCCAGCCGGCGCTGCGCCCCATGACCTCGACGATCAGGGCGCGGTGGTGGCTCTCGGCCGTCGTGTGCAGCCGGTCGATGGCCTCCATCGCGATGTTCACCGCTGTGTCAAAGCCGAAGGTGTAGTCCGTGGCACCCAGGTCATTGTCGATGGTCTTGGGTACGCCGACGACTCTGCCCCCGGCCCGGTTCAGCCTGCCGGCAACGCCGAGCGTGTCCTCGCCGCCGATCGCGATCAGTGCGTCCACACCGAGGCTGTCCAGATTCTCCCTGACGCGCTCGATACCGGTCTTGCCGTCGACCGTGTTGGACTCGGCGGCCGGGTTGGTCCGCGACGAGCCGAGTATCGTGCCGCCGCGGGGCAGGATGCCACGAACACTGTCGACGTCCAGCACCATCGTGTCGCCTTCAAGCGGGCCCCGCCAGCCGTCGCGGAAGCCGATGAACTCCATCCCGTGCTCAGCCACGCCGGTCCGCACGACTGCGCGGATCACGGCGTTCAGCCCGGGACAATCACCGCCACCGGTGAGGACTCCGACTCGCATGCCTGCCCTTCCTCCTGGTCGTTACCGCCACACTAGTGCCCATGAGCGTTCTCGCGATCAACGCCGGCACAACCGGCGTGACGGCTCTTATCGTGACCGACGAGGGCACACTCGCGGGTCGCGGATACCAGGAATTCCGGCAGTTTTTCCCGCAACCCGGCTGGGTCGAGCACCTGCCGGAGGGTATCTGGCAGGCGACACTGGCGGCGTGCTCGCAGGCGCTGGAGACGGCAGGCTCGCCGCCCATTGCCTGCGTGGGAATCACCAACCAGCGGGAGACGGCGGTCATCTGGGACCGGACCACGCTCTCGGCGCCCCGGCGGGCGATCGTCTGGCAGGACCGGCGGACGACTGACATCTGCGACGGGCTGCGCGAGACGGGGGCAGAGCCGCGGGTGGCCGAGGTGACCGGGCTGCGGATCGACCCGTACTTCACGGCGAGCAAGCTGATCTGGCTGGCGGAGAACGACCCGGCAACCTGGGCGGGCGTGCAGGACGGCTCGCTCGCCGTCGGCACTGTCGACTCGTACCTGATCGCGCGGCTGACCAGCGGGCGGCGGCACGTGACGGATGCCTCGAACGCGTCCCGCACGATGCTGTTCGACCTTGCCGACGGCCAGTGGTCGGCCGAGCTCTGCGAGCTGTTCGGGGTGCCGCCGCACGCCCTGCCCGAGGTCGTGCCGTCCACCGGTGTCGCCGGGCACACCGACCCCGGCGCCTTCCTCGGGCTGTCGGTTCCGATCGCCGGAATCGCCGGCGACCAGCAGGCGGCGCTGTTCGGCCAGGCTTGCTTCTCTCCCGGCGCGGCCAAGTGCACGTACGGGACCGGCTCGTTCGTCCTGGTGAACACCGGGCCCGAGGTGGTCAGGTCCAAGGCCGGCCTGCTCTCCACCGTCGCCTGGATGGCAGCGGACGGTGAGCTGACGTACGCGCTCGAGGGGTCCGTCTTCGTGACCGGCGCCGCTATCCAGTGGCTGCGCGACGGTCTCGGCCTGATCGACCATGCCGGGCAGAGTGAGGCGCTGGCGAGTTCCGTGCCTGATGCGGGAGGTGTCGTTTTCGTTCCGGCGCTGACCGGGCTCGGAGCACCCGACTGGGAGCCCTCCGCCCGGGGCGCGATTTTCGGGCTGACCCGCGGCAGTTCCAGGGCGCACCTGATCCGGGCGGCGCTCGAGGCGATCGCGTTCGAGGTACGGGACGTCATCGACGTGATGACGGTCGAGACCGGGGGTTTCGGGCAGGCCGCGGGCTCCCGGCCGGCCGGGGCCGGGGGCTCCGGGCCGGCGGGGGACGGGGGCGGACCTGCGCTCCGCGTTGATGGCGGTGCCAGCGTGAATAACCTGCTCATGCAGCTGCAGGCCGACCAGATCCAGCGGCCGGCCGAACGGCCGGTCATCGCGGAAACGACCGCACTCGGCGCGGCCTTCCTGGCCGGGCTGGCTACCGGCGTCTGGTCATCGCAGGACGAGCTCGCGGCGATCTGGAAGCTGGACCGGCGCTTCTCCCCCGGCGAGCGCGATGACGCGAGTCACCAGCGCTGGCGCAGCGCCGTCGAGCACACCAAGGGGTGGGCTCGCTAGCCCTTGACCGCAGTCAGTCGTCGTCGGCGCTCTCACGCCCGGCCGCAACTGGCTCGGGCCGCCGGGCCTTGGCCAGCCTGGGCTTCGCCCGGCGTGCGTACTCGTCCACGTACTCCTGGCCAGAGAGCTTCATGAGCTCGTACATGATTTCGTCAGTCATCGCGCGGAGCACCATGTGATCGTGCTCCAGGCCGTAGTAACGGGAGAAATCGAGCGGCTTGCCGAACCTGACGCCCGGCCTGATGGCCAGCCGCGGGGCGAGCTTGCCGGGCGGCTGGAACTCGAAGCCGCCGATCATCGCGGTGGGAATGACCGGAACCCTGGCCTCCAGTGCCAGCCGGGCGACTCCGGTCTTGCCCCGGTACAGACGGCCGTCCGGCGTGCGGGTGCCCTCCGGGTAGATGCCCAGCAGTTCGCCGGCCGCCAGCACCCGCAGGCCGGCGCAGGGCCCGTTCGCTGGCCTCGCCCCCGGTCCGGTCGATCGGGATCTGGCCGATGCCGCTGAAGAAGGCCTTCTTGAGCAGGCCCTTGATGCCGCGGCCGGTGAAGTACTCGGCCTTGGCGAGAAAGACAACCTTCCGCGGCAGCGGCAGCGGCGCGAAGAAGTGGTCGGAGAACGAAAGATGGTTGCTGGCCAGGATGGCCGGCCCCTCACGGGGAACGTTATCGGCGCCCTCCGACCACGGCCGGAAGATCAGCCGCAGGAAGGGGCCGATAATCGCCTTGACCACCCAGTAGAACACGGTCATATGTTCCCACGTCGCGCCCGATCCGGCGATGAGCGCAGCGCAGTGGCCGGCTAACCGCATGCCGCCGCCAGGCAGGCGTGGGACGATTCTGAGGGGAGCCCGACCGGCGGGCGCCCGCGGAGAGGATTCTGGTCGATGCCCGTCATATCAGGTGCAGAGGCCTACGCCCATGCAGGCGGCCCCACGGGGGTCCTGCTGTGCCATGGGTTCACCGGCAGCCCGCAGTCCCTCAGGCCCTGGGCCGAGCGCCTGGCCGGAGCGGGGCTCAGCGTGTCACTCCCGAGGCTGCCCGGCCACGGGACGGCGTGGCAGGACCTGGCCAGGACCCGCTGGGAAGACTGGTTCGCCGAGGTAGACCGTGCCTTCGACGAGCTTCAGGCCCGCTGCGACGAGATCTTCCTGATGGGGCTGTCAATGGGTGCCTGCCTCGCCCTCCGGCTGGCCGAGATCCGCGGCAGCGCCGTCCGGGGCCTGGTGCTGGTCAACCCGTCCCTGACGGCCGACAACAAGCTGCTGTTCGCGATCGTGCCCGTGCTGAAGCTGGTAGTGCCCTCAGTCAAGGGCATCGGGAGCGACATCAAGGATCCGAAGGCGAGCGAGTCGAGCTACGACCGCACCCCCAGCAAGGCTGCCGCGACTCTGCCCGGCTTGTGGAAAGCGACGCAGCAGCACCTCAGCGAGCTGACGCAGCCCGTTCTCGTCTACCACAGCGTCACTGACCACGTCGTCGGGCCGGCCAGCCTCAGTCTGCTGGCCGGAGCCCTGCGGCCAGGCCAGCTAGAGGTACGGGATCTGGCCAATAGCTATCACGTCGCCACGCTCGACTACGACGCAGAGGCAATATTTGATGGAAGCCTGGAGTTCGTGCGGATACATAGTCAGCTAAGCCGGGAATCAACACCTGACGCCAGCTAGAGACCAACAGGCAGGGAATGACGGCGGATGAGCGGACCCGGGGACATCGGCGGCGAGGTTAGCGGAGACGAGGCTGCCTGGCGCGACCTCGTAGCCCGCTTCGATGATCCTGCCGACCAGAGCCTGGCCGAGGCTCCCTGGCCGTCGCTGGAGGATGTGCCCGAGGAGCCGGCCGCGGGACCCGGGCCGGCCGAGGCTCCTGACTCAGCCGGGCCGGCGGAGATACCCGGCCGCAGGCCGGGCGCGCTTCCCTCTGACCGGATCAGGGTCATTCCGTACTCGTCAGACCCGCGGTCCTATGCACCCCCAGACGAGACCGACGAGAAATATGTCCCCGTTCCGCTTCCGCCGCCAGCCAAGCTCGACGCGGTAGCCAAAGCCGCCTGGGTTGGCGTGATCGGCGGACCCGGCTACCTGCTGGTCGTCAGCCTGATCCTGCACATGACCGTGTCGCCGCTGGCCGCGTTCGTGGCTGTTGCCGCGTTCGTAGGCGGGTTCATCACGCTGGTCATCAGGCTGGGCGACCATTCGCGGCGCGACGACGACGACAATGGCGCGGTGCTCTGAGGGCGTTCTGCGCCAGCCGCTTCAGGGGAGCCGTCAGGCGCTTCTGGCGAGGTCAGCGGCTCCGATCAGGCCGGCGTCCGGCCCGAGCTCAGCAAGCCTGACGTCCGCGAGCTCTCGGTAGATCCGGCCGGTGACGCCGTTCTCGTAGGCGGCTCGCGCCGGGCCGAGCAGCAGCTCCCCGGCCTCCGACACGCCACCGCCGATGACGAAGCAGCCAGGATCAAGGATGGCCGCCAGGTCAGCAAGACCGGCGCCCAGCCAGCTCCCCACGATGCCGAAGCAGCGCATAGCGGCCACATCGCCCTCGCGGGCCGCCCTGGTCACCGTCGGGCCGTCGATGGCCTCGATGGTGCCGCCGGCCAGCTGCAGCAGCCGCGCCCCAGCCTCGGGAGAACGCCGGGCGAACTCGCGCGCCTCCGCTACCAGGGCGCTGCCGCTCGCGTACTGCTCCCAGCAGCCGCGGTTCCCGCAGCCGCACAGGCGGCCTTCCGGCACTACCCGGTAGTGGCCGGGCTCCCCGGCGATGCCGAAGCGTCCCCGGTACAGGCGCCCTTCCAGGATCAGCCCGGCGCCGATGCCGGTGCCCACGGTTATCAGCATCACGTGGCGCTGGCCGCGCGCAGCCCCGAGCTTGGCCTCGGCCCAGGCGGCGGCGTTCGCGTCGTTCTCGACCACGACCTGCCTGCCGATGCGCTCCTCCACGAGCTTCTTGACCGGCTCGTCACGCCAGGCGAGATTCGGCGCGAACAGCACGCTGGACCTGGTCTGCTCGACGAAGCCGGCGGCGCCGATCCCGATAGCCTCGACCTCATAGCGGGCCAGCAGCTCGCTGACCACGCCGGCGATGACCTCGATGGTGCTGTCCGGGCTCGCCGCTGGGGTATCCCGCTTCAGCTTCTCGACGATCTGCCCGTCGTCGTCGACGACCCCCGCCGCGACCTTCGTTCCGCCGACGTCAACCCCGATCGTCAGTCCCATTGCCCTGCCCGTCTGGCCGCGCGGACTCCTCCTCCGCGTCGGCATCGCCTGATGCTGTGGCCGTGCTCCACGGGTCCGCCCCGGCGGCCGGAGGCGCCTGGCGGCCGGGACCTGCGGACACGTCGCGCTCGGGCCTGTCGAGTTCTTCCTGCACAACGGCAGCCCACGAGCCGGAGTCGTCCGGCAGGCCAGTGCCAGGGTCGGTGCCGGCAGCCGGGCTGGTCACGCGGGCATTCGCTGGTCCGGCAGTGCCCGCTGGCCCGGTGGTTCCAGCTCGCCTGTCAGCCGCACCGGGAGCCCCGCGCCCGGCCGGACTGGCTCCGCTCCCTCGGGAGAGCAGCGAGTCAAGAGCACCGATCGCATCCTGGACGGCCGAGGCCACCGCAGTGCCTGCGCCCGTCAGCTGGCCGCCGAGGCCAGGGCCGGAGTCACGCATCTGGCGTGCCGCCCGGCAGATCGGGCACCACTGGCATTCCGGGGACTCGCCGACCTCGGGCGGGATCTCGTGAGTCACGGTGTCCCAGACGTCCGTCTTCTCGGTACGGCCGCCGCCAAGGCTGCGGCGCACCTGTCCGGTGAGCTCACGGCGCATGTTCTTGGCACTCTGGCGGATGAACCAGCGCTGAAGCTCGCCGAACAGGTCAGTCCCCGGCGCGCCCTGCCGGGGGCGCGCCGGACCGGTCCGGCCGCTGCCGGCGGCGGCCGGCCGGAACCCGGCTGGCCGCCCCGTGCCGGACCGCTCCGTGCCGGACCGCTCCGAACCTGAGCGCCCCGAACCGGAGCGCCCCGAACCTGGCCCATCCGCATTCGGCTGGTCGTTGCCCTGCCGGTCCGGCCGGTCACTCGCCCCTGGCTGCTCGTTCATTACCGTCACCATTTCCCGATCGTGCCCCGTTTTCCGCCCCGTCATCTGTCCGCCGCCGCGCCATCTATCCGCCGCCGCGCCGCCCGCGGGTCCGGCCGCGGCCGGTTCCTCAGTCGCGGCCGGCGCCCTGCCGGGACTCGGCCCGCGACTTCAGGCCCCGAAGCGCCGTGTCGATGATCGTCTTCTCCGCGCGCCGCTTGAGCATCCCCATCATCGGAACCCGCGTCCCGACGGAGAGCTCATAGCTGACCAGCGAGCCGGCGCCCTCGTCAGCGAGCAGGTAAGCGCCGGACATCTCAGTAACCATCGAGCCGGCTTCCGCCAGCCGCCAGTGCACCGAAGTGTCCGCGTCCCACTCATATTCCAGCACGTAGTTGTCCCTGATCAGGCCGGCGTCCAGCGCGAACCTGACGCGCAGCGGCCGGCCGCCGGGGTCGTCTGCCAGCACCTCGGCTGAGCGCACGCCGGTCGCCCAGTCCGGGTAGGCCCCGAAATCGGCGATAACCCCCATGACCGTCGGCCGGCTAGCGGCCACGGTGATGGTCGAGGAAGTCCTGTCCGCCATGACTCGGAGCGTACCTCTAGGCCCGGCTCGCGCCAGCCCTGGCAGGCTGCGCGGCTAGTCCCACTGGAGCACGTACGGCGTGCCCCGAGCCCGGAAGTGACCGACGTTGATGCACTCGGTGTCGCCGATCCTGATGCGGCTCTGCAGCGGCTGATGCACGTGCCCGAACAGGGCGTACCGCGGCCGCGTCTTCTCGATCGCGGCCAGCAGCGCCTCGCTCCCCCGTTCCATCCGGCGGGCGACCGTGTCCCAGAGCAGCTCGGGGACGGCAGGCGGGATATGCGCGCACAGCACGTCGACCTCGCCGACGGCCTCGACCTTGGCCGCGAACTCCTCGTCGTCGATCTCGTTGGGCGTCCGGTAGGTCGTCCGCAGGCCGCCGCCGACGAAGCCGAATGTCCAGCCGTCCAGGTCCACCCGCTCGCCGTCCAGGATGTGCTGCCCGGGCCGCACATGGTCCTGCCACAGCTGCGGGAGGTCGACGTTCCCGTAGGTCAGGTATGACGGCACGGGCATCGCCGAGAACAGCTCCGCGTACTGCCGCGCGACCGCGGCGTCGATGTGCTGCCGGGGGTCGCCGCCGAGCTTCGACCACAGCCCGCGGGACATCTCCCGCGCCTCATCGAACCGGCCGGCCGCCCTCAGGTCGACCAGGCGCCTGGCCTCCTCGGCCCCGAACAGGCCCGGAAAGATCCCCTGGCTGTGGTCGGCGTAGTCGATGAACAGCAGCAGGTCGCCGAGACAGATCAGGGCGTCCGCGCCCTCGCCGGCCGCGCGCAGCGCATCGGCGCGGCCATGAACGTCGCTTACCACGTGGACCCGCATCCACCTACAGTAGGCAAGTCCGGCAAGTTGGCCTAGCCGACCCGCGACGCGTGCCTGCTCCCCGGCGGGGGTAGCGTCCAGGAAGATCAGGATGGAAACGTGGTAGGTGGAGGATCCGTGCTTGAGTTTGGTATCCCTGCCCTCATCGAGGTCCCGGATGACGCCGGACTGGCCGATGTGGTCTTCAGCCGCGCCGCTGCCGATCCGGGCGAGGTCATGCTGCGCCGGCGTTCCGCGGACGGCGTGTGGCTGGACGTCACCGCCGGCCAGTTCCGCGACGAGGTCAGCGCCCTGGCCAAGGGCCTGATCGCAGCTGGCATCGGGCCGGGCGACCGGATCGCGCTGATGTCCAGGACCAGGTACGAGTGGACGCTGGCCGACTACGCGATCTGGGCCGCGGGCGCGGTGACCGTGCCGGTTTACGAGACGTCATCGGCCGAGCAGGTGGAATGGATCATCAGCGACTCCGGTGCCCGCGCCGCCATCGCCGAGACTGACCAGCACGCCGCGATCATCACCGGCCTGACCGGGAAGGTCGCCGGGCTGACTCAGGTGTGGCGGGTCGACGGCCTCAGCGAGGTCGCCGGCGCCGGGGCTGAGGTCACTGACGACGAGCTGCGCCAGCGCCGGGCCGGGCGGCGTGCCGGCGACGTGGCGACGATCATCTACACCTCCGGTACTACCGGCCGGCCCAAGGGCTGCGAGCTCACGCACCGCAACCTGCTCGCGGCAGTACGGAACGCGGTGCACGGGGCCCTGCCGGAGGTGTTCGAGTTCGCGGGCGGCCGCACGCTGCTGTTCATGCCGCTGGCGCACGTGTTCGCCCGCATCATCGAGATCGGCTGCCTGGAGTCCGGCGCCATTCTCGGCCACTGGGAGGACATCGGCAGTGTCGCTGACGGACTGCGCGAGTTCCGGCCCACGTTCCTGCTCGCGGTCCCCCGCGTCTTCGAGAAGGTCTACAACACCGCGCAGCAGCAGGCGTCGGCCAGCCCGGCCAAGGCCCGGATCTTCGCGGCCGCGGCCGCCACGGCCATCGCCTACAGCCAGGCGAAGGACGCGGGCCGCCCGGCAGCCGGGCTTCAGCTGCGGCACGCGCTGTTTGACCGGCTGGTGTACGCGAAGCTGCGCGCCGCCGTCGGCGGCCGGGTGGCCTATGCGGTCTCCGGCGGTGCGCCCCTCGGCGAGCGGCTCGGCCACTTCTTCCGCGGCACCGGGATCATCGTGCTGGAGGGCTACGGCATGACCGAGACCTCGGCGGCGGCCACCGTCAACAAGCCGGTCAGGAACAAAATCGGCACCGTGGGCCAGCCGCTGCCCGGCGTCACCGTCAGGATCGCGGACGACGGCGAGATCCTGCTGCGCGGCAGCATCATCTTCGCCGGCTACTGGCAGAACGAGGCGGCGACCAAGGAAACGATGGATGACGGGGGCTGGCTGCGCACCGGCGACCTCGGCTCCCTCGATGACGAGGGCTTCCTGCAGGTCACCGGCCGGAAGAAGGAGCTGATTGTCACGGCGGGCGGCAAGAACGTGGCGCCCAGCGTGCTGGAGGACCGGCTGCGCGGCAACCCGCTGATCAGCCAGTGCATGGTTGTCGGCGACAACCGGCCGTTCATTGCCTGCCTGATCACGCTTGATCCGGAGGCACTCGAGTACTGGAAGCAGCAGCACGGCAAGCCCGCCGACGCCACGGCCGCTGACCTGACCGGGGACCCCGACCTGATCGCGGACATTCAGAAGGCGGTGGACGACGCGAATCTCGCGGTCTCCCGCGCTGAGTCCATCCGCAAGTTCGTGATCCTGCCGGTGGACTTCACCACGGACAACGACTACATCACGCCGTCGCTCAAGGTGAAGCGGTCGCTGGTGGCCAGGGACTTCAGTGCCGACATCGACGCACTCTACGCGCGGTAGCCGCCCGGTCCGTCGCGCTCAGCCGGCCAGGATGCGCTGCAGCCGGCCGGCGACCAGGTCCCACGTCCACTCGCGCTCGATCCACGCCTGGCCCTTGTCGCCCATCGCGGCCGCCCCGGCCGGGTCGGCCAGCAGCCGGGTCAGCCGCCGGCGAGAGCCGTGACGTCGCGGCCGGGCACGACGCAGCCGGTCTCGCCGTCCAGGATCGCGTCCGGCGCGCCACCGGAGTCGCCGCCGACGACCGGCAGGCCAGTCGCGGACGCTTCCAGGTAGACGATGCCGAGGCCCTCCACGTCCAGGCCGGCCCGGCGCGTGCGGCACGGCATCGCGAAGATCGTCCCGGCGTCGTAGCAGGCCGGGAGGTCGTCCCAGCTCACAGGACCGGTGAACAGCACCGAGCCGGCCACGCCGGACTGCCTGGCTAGCCGGTCCAGGCGGGACCGGTACGGGCCGTCGCCGACCAGCAGCAGCAGCGGGTCGCCCGGCGCCGCCGCGCGGACCGCCGGCCAGGCCCGGATGAGCATGTCCTGGCCCTTGCGGGGCACCATCCTGGACACGCAGACGACCACCGGCCGGCCGGGCGCGATCCCGAACTGATCCCGGATGCGCGCGCCGCCGGATCCTGGCCGGAACGCGGAAGGATCGACCCCCGGCGTGAGCTGCACCATCCGGCTGGCGGCAGCGGGCGACAGCGCCCTGGCCAGCCGGATCCGGAAGTACTCGGCGAGATAGGTGAGGACGTCGACCTCGTCCCCGATCCGGCGCAGCAGCGCGCGGGCGCCTGGCAGGGCCGCCCAGCCCGCCTCGTGGCCGTGGGTGAGCCCGACAATGCGCCTGGCGCCCGCCGCGCGCAGCCGCGGCGCGAGCAGGCCGAGCGGCGCGGCGGCACCGAACAGCACGCTGTCGCAGCCGTGCTCGGTCAGCAGCGCACAGGCCCGCGCGCCGACCGACGGCACCGGCAGCATGAGCGATCCGGGATGCCGGACGACCGGGAACGGCTGCCTGGCGTCGAACTCGGCGGCACCCTCCCAGGCGGGAGCGTAGACGACGACGCCGTCCGCGGGCAGCCTGGCCGCGAGCGCGTGCACGAACGACTGAATCCCGCCGCTGCGCGGCGGGAAGTCGTTGGTGACGATCAGGACCTTGCTCATCGGCTCCCCCGCGCCAGCGGCGCGGCCCGGTCAGGGCACTTCAGGACCTCGCGAAAGATCCGATCGTACCCCGGCCGCCCGCGCCGCCCGCCGGCCCGCTAGGGCCGGACGATCGCGTAGAGGTTCGACATGTACCAGCCGGAGAAGGACACAAGCTCAACGTCTTCCCCTGTTTGGGGCGCATCGATGAGCTTCCCGCCGCCCACGTAGATGCCGACATGGGCACCGCCAAGGAACACCAGGATGTCACCAGGCTCCTGGTCGCCGAGGCTGACGTGCGGCAGGCTGTCCAGCTGCTCGTAGCTGGTACGCGGGATGGCCACGCCGGCCGAGGCCCAGGCCTCCATGGTGAGCCCGGAGCAGTCAAAGCCGTCCGCGCACGGGCCGGTGCCGCCGTAGACATACGGACAGCCCAGCTGGTCGTAGGCGAACGCGACCGCCTTCCCTGCCTGCGTGCTCGTGGGCCCGGTGTAATGGCCGGTGGTCGAGCCGCCGCCGCCCGTGGTCCCGGTCTGCTGCGCCGGGGTGAGCTGCTCCAGCAGCGACTTCTCGGAGGCGACCAGCTTCTGCATCGCGCTGTAGCGCTTAGCCTCGGAACTCTTCAGCTGGACGATGCCTGCCTTCGTCCGCCTGGCCAGCAGCTGCGCGTTGGCAAGCTGGCGCGTGGCACCGAGGAACTCCCGGATCTGAGCGTTGTTGGTGTTGGACAGCTCCAGCAGGATGGAGGACTGATCCAGGATCTGCTGGGGGTTGCCCGTCGTGAGCAGCGTGATCGAGGAGTTGAGGTTGCCGTCCTCGTACGCCGTCACCGCGATGCGCGTGATCTCCTGGCGCATCGCCGCGAAGCGCGTGTTGTCCTGCGCGATCTCGCTGTTGATCAGCGCGAGGCGCTGATCGGTGGAGGCGAGCTCTTGCTTCACCTGGTCGTACTGCTGCCCGTACTGGGCCAGCTTCAGCTCAAGTGACTTGAGCTTCGCCTGGACCTGGCTGACCGTCGGTGCCGGTGCCGCCCCCGCGCTGCTCGTGATGCCCAGAAGCAGCCCGGCGGCGAGGACCGAGACGGTCACAGCCGCGACACGTTGCCTGACGATCTTTCGAACCGACGGCGGCGTATGCACCTGTGCGACACGCTCCTTCTTCCACTGTCGGCCTACCGGGTCAGCTGACGGGTTCGGGCTGTGGAAGTCTGCCCTACGGCCCGGCTCGGGTCCGGTCCGATTCACCCCTGGCGGCGCCAGCACTGCGGTACCGCCTGGTGGGTCCCCGGCTCTCCAGCCGGCCACCTGGCCGGCGCGCGGAGATTCGGCTGCGGGCCGCTCACCGCTGCCGAGTGGCAGCTGCTAAGTGATGCGGCTCGGTGCACGACACTAGTGGTGGCGCGAGGGTGGATTCAACCGCTTCGCGCACTCTCACACTCGATACCGCGTGTCCCGCCGGCTAGTAACCACATAACAAGGCCATAACACCTCTGCACTCACTCCGGTCACGGTGACGGCAGGCCGTCTCCTCGCTGACGCCTCACGGCGCGCCTGAGCACGACTGTCAGCACCCGGTTCTAGCGTGAAATCGTGATCGCAGCGCTAGCGGACCTGACCCTGGTGGTCGTCGACGTCGAGACTACGGGCTGGCTGCACGAGCAGGCAGAGCTCACCGAGATCGGCGCCGTCCGGCTGACGGGCGGTCAGCTGACGGGTGAGTTCTCCTCGCTCGTCCGCCCCTGCGTGCCGATCCCGGCCGAGATCACGGCGCTGACCGGGATCACCGATGTCATGGTGAGCCGGGCGCCGCGGCCCGGTGCGGCGCTGCGGGCGTTTCTCGCGTTCGCCGGCGATTGCGTGCTGGTCGCCCACAACGCGCCGTTCGACCTCGGTTTCCTGACGGCGGCCAGCGCGGCCAGCGGGGTCGCGTGGCCGCCGCTCGCCGTGCTCGACACCGCCGTCCTGGCGCGGCTGCTCCTGCATCCGGACGACGTGCCCGACTGCCGGCTCGGCACGCTGGCCGGCTACTTCGCCGCCAGGACCACGCCGTGCCACCGCGCGCTGGCCGACGCGAAGGCGACCGCCGACGTGCTGGCCGGCCTGCTCGGGCTGGCCGCCGGCGATCTGCCGCCGGCCCGCGCCCGGCTCATCAGCGTGGCCAGCTGACTGCGCCGGCGACCAGGCGCCGGGCGCCGGGCGTACGCTACTGCCGCGGCCGGGGCGCGCGATCCCGCCAGCGCTGGAGGCAAGCTGTGGTCACCGCTATCGTTCTGATCAAGGCCAGCGTGGCCAGCATCCCGGAGACGGCCGAGGCGATTGCCCAGATCCCGGCAGTCACCGAGGTCTATTCGGTAACGGGCGAGTTCGACCTGGTCGCTATCGTCCGCGTGCGGGCCCATGAGGAACTGGGTGACGTTATCCCCGGCACCCTCAACAAGGTGGCCGGAGTGACGCACACCGAGACCCATATCGCGTTCCGCACCTACTCCCGGCACGACCTCGAGGCCGCCTTCGCGATTGGCTACCCGGAGGCCTGATCACCCGGTCGGGCGCCCGGGCCTGCGCTTGCGGCCCCGGCGGGCTACCGCCCGGCGAGGCGGTTGCTGGCGGCGACCCAGCGATCGAGGAGATCGGCCGCGGCACCGGAGTCGACGGCCGCCGCCGCCCGCTGGTAGCCAGCCGCGAGCGCGGGCGCCAGCGCCTCAGGTCCGGACACGCCCGCCTCGGCCGCCAGCGCCGCGCCGGCGTTGAGCAGCGCGGTCTCCCGGACGGGACCGGCGCCGCCGGCCAGGAACGCGCGCGCCACCCCGGCGTTGTGCTCCCGCTCGCCGCCGCGCAGGTCCGCCGGGACCGAACGGGGAATTCCCAGCTCGGCAGGGTCGAACGAGGTCTCGCTGACGGTGCCGTCGTGCACGATCCAGACCGCGGACGGTGCCGTCGTCGTCAGCTCGTCCAGGCCGTCGCCGCCGTGAAAGACCAGCGCCGAGCAGCCGCGCGCGGCCAGTACCCCGGCCAGGATCGGGCCCATCCGCGGGTCGGCCACGCCCAGCGCCTGCGCGGCCGGACGGGCCGGGTTGGCCACCGGCCCGAGCACGTTGAATACCGTCGGCACGCCGAGCTCGCGGCGCGGCACGATCACGTGCCGCAGTGCCGGGTGGTAGAGAGGCGCGAACAAAAAGGCCACGCCGGTCTCGGCCGCCAGCTCCTCGGTGGCGGGCGCCGGGAGGTCGATGACCACGCCCAGCTCCTCGAGGACGTCAGCTGTCCCGCACGCCGAGGAGGCCGCGCGGTTGCCGTGCTTGACCATCCGTGCCCCGGCCGCCGCCGCGGCGATGGTGCCCATCGTGGAGATGTTGACGGTCCGCGCTCCGTCTCCCCCGGTACCGACCAGGTCGACGGTACGGCCCGGAATCGAGATCGGCGACGCGTGGTCGAGCATGGCCTGCGCCAGGCCGGTGACCTCGCCGGCCGTCTCGCCCTTGATCCGCAGGGCCACGCCGAATCCCGCTATCTGAGCGGGCGTCGCGGCACCGTCCATGATCTCGTTCATGGCCCAGGCCGTCTCGTCGGCAGCGAGGTGCTCGCCCTTGATCAGGGCCCCGATCAGGGCAGGCCAGCTTGTACGCGAGTCCATGGATGGCTACCTCGATCCGGGTCGGGCTGGCGGGCTGCCGTGGGTCTGGCGGCCTCGTTCCCATTCTGGTGCAGATGAGCGGCCCTGGCGGCAGTCCGGTGCCGCAGGCCGCCTCAGGACTGGACGATCGCGCCGCCGCCTGCGCGCTGGCGCATCAGGCCGGCCAGCTCCCTGGCCAGCTCGACCGGGTCGATCGGATGGCTGATCACGGCGTCTGCCCGTGACCAGGTCCCCAGCCAGCCGTCATCAGGCCGGCCGACGATGAGCAGGACCGGCGGGCAGTCGTGAATCTCGTCCTTGGCCTGGCGGCAGACGCCCATGCCGCCGGCAGGCTGAGCCTCGCCGTCGAGCACCAGCACATCGACTCCGCCGGCGTCCAGCAGCCGGAACAGCATCGGCTCGGTGGCCACCTCAGTGATCTCGGCCTCGGGCACGTCGGAGGCAGGGCGGCGGCCGATGGCGAGCCGCACCCTGCCCCGAGTGTCGGCATCATGGCTATACACGACAACCTTCATGGCACAGGATGGTACCGACCCGGGGGGTCGGGCTACGCACGCCTACGCGGTGTCGTAATAATGGCCCCGTGGTCACAGCATCTACTGAGGTAGCTCCGCGCGGGGTTACCAGCCGGCCCAACCTTGTCAGCGTGGGCACGATTATCTGGCTGTCGTCAGAGCTGATGTTCTTCGCGGCGCTGTTCGCGATGTACTTCACTATCAGGTCCGTCGACAAGGGCATGGGGCAGGCCTGGCCCAAGGCCCACCTTGACCTGGCGCTGGCCACGACCAACACGATCGTGCTGCTGCTGTCCAGCGTGACTTGCCAGATGGGCGTGTTCGCGGTCGAGCGGCACCAGATCCGCCGCGCCGGCCGCATCTGGAACGTGCCGAGGTGGGGCCTGCGCGAGTGGTACGTCCTGTCCTTCCTGATGGGCCTTTACTTCGTCTGCGGCCAGGGTTATGAGTACCTCGACCTGATCCGCAAGCAGCACCTCACGCTGTCCTCGAACAACTACGGGTCGGTGTTCTTCCTCACGACGGGGTTCCACGGACTGCACGTGACCGGCGGGCTGATCGCCTTCCTGTTCCTGCTCGGCAGGACATTCGCGGCCAAGCGGTTCACGCTTGAGCAGCAGACCAGCGCAATCGTGGTGTCGTACTACTGGCACTTCGTCGACGTGGTCTGGATCGGCCTGTTCACGACCATCTACCTGATCCACTGACCGGGAACTGGGGTTAGCTGTGAGCTGGATCACTGCGAGGCGACGGCACCCGGCAGCGGGGTACCTCATGGTCGCCTTCGTGCTCGTCCTGATCGGGACGGGCTATGCCGTCATCACCAGCGGCAGCGCATCGGCTTCCTCGCCTGCCACCGCGAACTCGGCACTCATCGCCCAGGGCCGCAACCTGTTCGTCGAGGACTGCGCGAGCTGCCACGGGCTGTTCGCCCAGGGCGTGAGCGGGCAGGCGCCCGGCCTTATCGGCGTCGGCGCGGCGGCGGTCGACTTCCAGGTGAGCACCGGCCGCATGCCCCTGGCTGAGGACTCCGCCGAGGCCGACCGCAAGCCGCCGCACCTCAGCCCGGCCCAGACGAGGGCGGTCGCCGCGTACATCCAGTCGCTCGGCGGCGGCCCGCCGATCCCGTCCGCCGCCCAGGTCAGTACCTCGGGCGCGAACGTCGGCCTCGGCCAGCAGCTGTTCGTCGCCAACTGCGCGGCCTGTCACAACTTCGTCGGCGCGGGCGGCGCGCTGACCAACGGCAAGTACGCGCCCGCGCTGACTCAGTCGACTCCGACGCAGATTTACGAGGCCATGCTGACCGGCCCCGAAGCGATGCCGTCGTTCAACGATCTGACGATTACCCCGCAGGAGAAGCGGGACATCATCGCCTACGTCACTACTATCCGCGCGGAGCCGAACCCGGGCGGGTTCAGCCTGGGCCGCGTCGGCCCGGTGACCGAGGGCCTGGTGGCGTTCCTCGGCCTGCTGCTGTTCATGGTGCTGGCGGCACTCTGGATCACTGCGAAGCACGGGAAGGCTCATGAGTGACACCAACTCCCCAGGACTGCCCGGAGCCGGCGACCCCGGCGACACGTCCTGGCCTGAGTACCTGACCAGCGGCGAGAGCCACGGGACCGGCGCCGGGGAGACGGAGGGGCGCGCCATCCCGCACCGGGTCATCGGCACGCCGCCGCCCGTCGCGTCGCGCACGATGCTGGCCGGCCAGGGTGACGGCGGCGCCGAGCCCCCCGTGGTTCGCGAGCTCCCGGCCGACCCGGACAACCCGGCCCAGGCGAGAAAGGTCGAGAAGGTCATCGCCGCCTGCTTCGTGCTGGCGATGCTGGCCGGATTCGGCTTCCTGGTCGCCTACTCGATCATCGGGGTCGGGTCCCTCACCGCGGTCCTGCACTCCAACCTGGCTCTCGGCGGCCTGCTGTCCATCGTGTTCCTGCTCCTCGGCATCGGCGCCACGCTCTGGGTCCGGCACCTGATGCCGGACGTCGAGCGCACCGAGCAGCGGCATCCGATGGCCTCCACGCCGGCGGAGAAGGCGGCGTTCAAGGAGACCTTCACCGAGGGCGCCGAGGCGAGTCAGTTCGTCAAGCGCCCGATCATCCGGCGCACCCTCATCGGCGCGACGATCCCGCTCGCAATCGCGCCGCTGTTCCTGCTGCGGGACCTCGGCCCGCTGCCCGGCACGACGCTGGACACCACGGTCTGGCGCAAGGGCCTGCGGCTGATCGTCTACGGCACAGGACGGCCGATCACCGCGGCCGAGTTCAACTCGCCTGGCTCGATCATCAGCGTGGGCCCCGAAGGCTACCTCGACGATGACGACGCCATGGCGAAGGCCGCGGTGACGATCATCAAGTTCCGGCCGGGCGAGCTGGTCTTCGGCCCGAGATCCCGGCCCGGCGGCCCCTCCGCGCCGAACCTCGTGGTCCCGAACTGGACCGTCGACAACATCGTGGCCTACTCCAAGATCTGCACTCATCTCGGCTGCCCGGCGGCGCTGTACGAGCAGACCACGCACCACATCCTGTGCCCGTGCCACCAGTCGACCTTCGACGCGACGAAGGGCGCGCAGGTGATCTTCGGGCCCGCGACCCGGCCGCTGCCCCAGCTGCCGATCGGCGTGGACGCCCAGGGTTACCTCATCGCTACCGGCCCCTTCAACGAGCCGGTCGGCCCGAGCTTCTGGGAGCGATCATGAGCGTCGACCGGGCGCTTGAAGGCACCGGCACCTTCCTCGACGACAGGCTCCACGGCGCGCGCGGTGTCCGCGTGCTGCTGCGGAAGGTCTTCCCCGACCACTGGTCGTTCCTGCTCGGCGAGATCATCCTGTACTCGTTCATCATCCTGCTGCTGACCGGCACCTTCCTGACGTTCTGGTTCCAGCCGAGCATGACCGACGTCGTCTACCACGGCTCGTACATCCCGCTGCGCGGCCTGCGGATGAGCCAGGCCTACGCCTCCACCCTGAACATCAGCTTCGACGTCCGCGGCGGCCTGCTCATCCGGCAGATCCACCACTGGGCCGCCGACCTGTTCATGGCCGCGATCATGGCGCACATGATCCGGGTGTTCTTCACCGGCGCCTACCGCAAGCCGCGGGAGATCAACTGGCTGATCGGCATTGTCCTGTTCACCCTGGGCATGTTCGAGGGCCTGTTCGGCTACTCGCTGCCGGACGACCTGCTGTCCGGCGCAGGACTGCGGATCACCGAGGGAATCCTCCAGTCGTTCCCGATCGTGGGCACCTACCTGGCTTACTTCCTGTTCGGCGGCCCGTTCCCCGGCCACTACATCATCCCGCGGCTGTACATCCTGCACGTGCTGGTGATCCCCGGCCTGATCCTGGCGCTTGTCACCGTGCACCTGTTCCTGATGTTCCATCAGAAGCACACCCAGATGCCAGGCAAGGGCCGGACGAACGAGAACGTCGTCGGCGCGCCGATGTACCCGTACTTCATGGCCAAGACCGGCGCGTTCTTCTTCTTCGTCTTCGCCGCGCTGACCCTGGCCGCGACGTTCACCCAGATCAACCCGATCTGGCTGTACGGGCCGTATAACCCTGTAGCCATGTCGGCCGGCTCTCAGCCGGACTTCTACATGGGCGCGCTCGAAGGCGCGCTGCGCATGTTCCCGCCGTGGCAATGGGTCTTCTTCGACCACACGTTTGCCTTCAACGTGTTCATCCCTGCCCTGCTGCCGCTCGGGATCGTGTTCGGCGGAGCGGCTGCCTGGCCGTTCCTTGAGCAGTGGATTACCGGCGACAAGCGCGAGCACCATCTCAACGACCGGCCGCGCAACGCTCCCACCAGGACCGCGCTGGGCATCGGGATGATCACCTTCTACGGCGTCCTGTGGGCTGAGGGCGCCAACGACATCATCGCCGAGCACCTGGATATCGGGCTGTACCTCACGACCTGGATATCCAGAGTCGCGGTCTTCGTCGCCCCGGTGCTCGCGTACATCATCACTAAACGCATCTGCCTGGGCCTCCAGCGCAAGGACAACCACCTGCTCGAGCACGGCGTCGAGACGGGCATCATCAGGCAGCTGCCTGGCGGCGAGTTCATCGAGGAGACCAGGCCGGTCGACGAGAACAGCCTCGCGGTTCTTACCTCCCGGATCGAGCATCCGCCGCTGCCCGCGGTGGAGACCGCCGAGACCGACGTGCCGGCTCCGGGCATGCGCGGCGCCCTCGGCAAGGTGCGCGAGCGCCTCTACAGCGCCGTGACCGAGAGCGCACCGATGCCGGACGTGCACGCGAACGGTCACGGCAATGGTCACGGGAACGGCCATGGCAATGGCCGCGCCGTCGAGGGAGACGGCCACGGCCAGGAGTCCCTGCCCGCCGGCGCGACGGCCGCCAGGTCGCCCCAGCCGCCTGACGAGGACGACGAGCACTAGTCGTCGCTGCGAGTTTCTGTGTCAGGCCCGGCGCGTGCGCGCCGGGCCTGACGCCTTTCTGGCGGTCCTCGCGCCGTGTCCGCCGACTCTGTGACGATTGCGGTTACATTGGCTTGAGACTTGCCCGTTTTGATGCCCTGAAACTGTCACAGTGTGGCAGCTCTGCGCGCTTCTGCCGGGCGTGGAGGACCGGGAGCCGCTCCAAGCACCGGACATGCCACTCACGGGCGCTGAGAGCCGCGCAGGCCCGCCAGGGCCCGCGCAGGCCCGCCAGGGCCGCTGAGGAGTGCCTGGGACCTCGCGGCCGATGCAAAATCGATGGCCGCCTTCTGGCTTTCTGTGCAGACTCTGCCCTGTGGCGCGGGTTCTCCTGACCGGATCATCGGGCGGCGTGGGGCGAGCGACCCGGCCCGTGCTGGAGGCAGCGGGCTGGACAGTCGAGCCGTTCGACCTGGCCGACGGCAGCGACCTGCGCGACGAGGCAGCGGTCCTGGCTGCGATGCGGGGGTGCGCGGCGGTGGTGCACGCCGGAGCTCTCGCTCATGACTCCGCGGGGACCCCGGCCGAGATCGTGGCAGCGAACCTGCTGGGTACCTGGCACGTCCTGCAGGCCGCCGAGACGCTCTCGGTGTCCCTGGTCGTGTACTTCTCGTCAGCCCAGGTGTTCGGATGCGCCGAAGGCGAGGGCATTCCCGCCTACCTCCCGGTGGATGACGCCCATCCAGTGCGGGCAGCTCGCCCCTACGGGATGTCCAAGCGCCTGGCCGAGGAGATGTGTGCCGCGTGGACCTCGAGAACCGGCATCACGACAATCGTGCTGCGGCCCGTGCTGATCCTGGACGACTCGGCGCTGCTGCGGATAACTGAGGATGACGCCGAACTCGGCGCGTTCGTTCATGTCGACGACGTCGCCTCAGCGGTTCGCTGCGCTCTGTCAGCGGGCCTGACCGGCCACATCCGGCTTACCCTGTGCGGTCCCGGTGAGTTCGACACGACCGCAGCCAGGCAGGCACTCGGGTGGCTGCCTGCCAGAAGCTGGCCCGCGCGCGGCCCGCTCCGCTGATCCGCTGGCTCGGTGACGACTGCGGTTACAACGACGCTCAGTGGGCGTAATGCCCGCGGTAGTACTCGAACACGAACCCGATCATGGCCAGCACCGTCGCCAGTGCCCCGATCAGGAACAGCCACCAGCCGATCGCGAAACCCAGCGCGGCAGTCGCGGCAGCCAGCCCGACGAACAGCGGCCACCAGCTGTGCGGGCTGAAGAAGCCCAGCTCGCCGACGCCCTCGTCGACCTCGCCTTCCGGGTCATCCTCGGGCCGCTCCGGCAGCCTGCGGCCGGTGAACAGGACGTAGAAGCCAGTCAGGAAAGCGAGGCAGACCGCCAGCGCCAGCGCGGTCGTGCCGGTCGGGTCGTGCGAGAAGCGCCAGTAGACGATGTCGGAGGCACCGAAGAAGGCGGCGCAGCCCAGGAAAAGGTAGGCCTCTACTTTCACGAGCCAGCTCCGATCGACTGCCTGTGGTGATCAACCCGCTCGCGGCCCGACCTGATATGCGGATAGTGCAGGTCGAAGGCAGGCCTCTCGGACCGGATGCGCGGAATCGAGGTGAAGTTATGCCGCGGCGGCGGGCACGAGGTCGCCCACTCGAGCGAGTTGGAGAAGCCCCACGGGTCATCCTCCGTGACCTGCTCGCCCGTCTTCCAGGTCTTGTACACGTTGTAGAGGAAGACGAACGTGGACGCCCCGAGCACGAACGAGCTGACCGAGGAGATGTCGTTGAGTGTCGTCGCCAGGTGCGGCAGGAACGGGTAGTTCGCGACGCGCCGCGGCATGCCCATCAGCCCCAGCCAGTGCTGGACCAGGAAGGTGCCGTTAAAGCTGAGGAAGACGAGCCAGAAATGCCACTGGCCGAGGCGGTAGTCCAGGATTTTGCCGGTGAACTTGGGCCACCAGAAGTAGAACCCGCCGAACATGCAGAACACCACCGTGCCGAACAGCACGTAGTGGAAGTGCGCGACCACGAAGTAAGAGTCACTGACCGCGAAGTCCAGCGGCGGCGAGGCGAGAATGACGCCGGTCAGGCCGCCGAACAGGAACACGATCAGGAACCCGAGTATGAACAGCATCGCAGGTTCGAAGGTGATCTGACCTCGCCAGATCGTGCCGACCCAGTTGAAGAACTTCACCCCGGTCGGCACCGCGATCAGGAACGTCATGAACGAGAAGAACGGCAGCAGCACCGCTCCGGTGGTGAACATGTGGTGCGCCCACACGGTCAGCGACAGGCCGGCGATGGCGATGGTGGCCGCGACCAGGCCCTTGTAGCCGAACAGCGGCTTGCGCGAGAAGACGGGCAGGACCTCGGTGGCGATGCCGAAGAACGGCAACGCCACGATATAGACCTCGGGATGACCGAAGAACCAGAACAAATGCTGCCAGAGGATCGCCCCGCCGCTGTTCGCGGAGAAGACCTGAGCCCCGAGCTTGCGGTCGATCTCGAGCACCAGCAGCGCGGCGGCGAGCACCGGGAACGCCAGCAGCACCAGCATCGAGGTCAGCAGGATGTTCCAGGTGAAGATCGGCATCCGGAACATGGTCATGCCCGGCGCGCGCATGCACAGGATCGTGGTCACGAAGTTGACGCCGCCGAGGATCGTGCCCAGGCCGGCCAGGGTCAGGCCCATGATCCACAGGTCGCCGCCGACGCCAGGCGAGTACTGAGCGCTGGTCAGCGGGGAGTACGCATACCAGCCGAACGCGGCCGCGCCGCCCGGCGTCAGGAAACTGATCAGCAGGATGGACCCGCCGAACAGGAACATGTAGTAGCTGAGCAGGTTCAGCCGCGGGAATGCCACGTCCGGCGCGCCGATCTGGAGCGGCATGATCTCGTTCGCGAAGCCGACGAATAGGGGCGTGGCGAACAGCAGCAGCATGATCGTGCCGTGCATTGTGAACAGCTCGTTGTACTGCTGGTCGGACACGATGTGGTTGTCGGGCCCCATGAGCTGGGCACGCATGATCATGGCCATCAGGCCACCGATCAGGAAGAAGGCGAAGGACGTGATCAGGTACAGGTGACCGATGACCTTGTGGTCGGTCGAGGACAGCCAGTCCGCCAGGAGCGAGCCCTTGTGGTAGCCGCGCTGCGCGGTCTGCGGCACGCCGGGCTGCGCCGCGCCGGCCGGAGCGGGCTGCTGGTACGTGGTCACTGAGCGCCCCCAGATGCGTTCTGCAGCTTCTGCTGCGCGGTAACCCATGCCGTGAACTGGGCGGGAGTCACGATCTTGATCCGGAACAGCATGCGGCTGTGGTAGAGGCCGCACAGCTCCGAGCAACGGCCGATGGAGTCAGGGCCGCCGTAGAGCGTTCCCGTCGGTGTCACCTGGAAGTGGTTCGGGTGGCCGGGGATGACGTCCCGCTTGAAGTCGAACGGCAGCACCCAGAACGAGTGGATCACGTCATTGGAGGTCAGGTTGAACCGGACCGTCTCATGGTCGGGGATCTCCAGCAGCGGCAGCTCGTTCTCGTTGCTGCTGCTGCCGAGCTTGCCGTTCCACATGTAGCCGACTTCGGTTACGCCGTTGGCCGAGTTCTTGACCGTGTACTGCGGATACTGGAACTCCCAGCTCCACTGGAAGCCGGTGACGTCGACCACTACGTCCGGGTGCGCGGACAGGTCGTCGATCCTGTTCTCGTCCCTGGCGGTGAAGTAGAACAGGACGCCGACCATGATGAACGGGATCACCGTGTACATGATCTCGATCGGCAGGTTGTACCTGACCTGCTCCGGCACGGTGTCGCCGCGCTTGCGGTGGAAGATCACCGCCCACAGGATCCCGCCCCAGACGACGACGCCCACGCAGATCGCCGCGATCCAAGAGCCCTGCCAGAGGTGAACAACCAGCTTGGCCTGGGTCGTCAGCGGATTCCGCAGCCCGAGATTGTCGACCGTGGTGGAGTTACAGCCGGCCGTCACGGTGGCCAGCGCGATGAACAGGGCAGCGCGCGGCAGCCAGCGCCGAATCAGCCGCACCCGTGCCCCGCGGCGCGGGGCCCCGTGCTTGTCGGCACGGTTGTGGGGACTCACAGATGGCCTTCCCAGCAGTTAAGTCCCGGCTTGTACGGCCGGTTAAGGTCAACGTCCTACAGCCTGTCGTGGAAAACAGTACAACGCCAGGCCGCGGCATCAGGGGGGACCCCCGGCCTCGGCGACGATTCGTTACCCGCGCCGCCGCCGGAACCGCGGTACCCACCACCTAGAGTCGGGAACGTGGCCTACTTCGACGCCGCTTCCGCCGAGCCGCTGCACCCTAGCGGCCGCGAGGCCCTGCTGTCCGCGCTCGCCGACGGCTGGGCCGACCCGGCCCGGCTGCACCGCGAGGGCAGGCGGGCCCAGCTGCTGCTGGAGCAGGCCAGGGAGTCGGTCGCCGCCGACCTCGGCTGCCGGCCGGACGAGCTGTCGTTTGCCAGTTCCGGCACCCAGGCCGTGCACCTGGCCGTTGTCGGCGCAGTCCAGGCCCGGCAGTCCGCGGCCCGCGGGCCCGGCCACCTGGTCGCCAGCGCCGTGGAGCACTCCAGCGTCCTCAACGCCGCCGACTGGCTCGCGCTGCGGACCGGCACCGCGGTCACCATCACCGGCGTGGACAGCCTCGGGCGGGCCGATGCGGCCGAGTTCGCAGCCGCGGCCCGGCGCGAGCGCACGCTGCTGGCGTGCCTGCAGTCGGCCAACCACGAGGTCGGCACGCTCCAGCCCGTCGAGGAGGCGGCAGCCGCGTGTGCGGCGCAGGGCGTTCCCCTCCTGGTTGATCTGGCGGCGTCAGCCGGGCGGATGCCCGCGCCGGCCGGCTGGTCGCTGCTGACGGCCAGCGCCCGGAAGTGGGGCGGGCCGGCGGGCGTTGGCCTGCTGGCCGTGCGCAAGGGCACCAGGTGGCGGGAGCCGCTGCCGGCCGACGGCCGGGAGCAGCACCGGGTCCCCGGCTTCCCGAACGTGCCAGCGGTGCTGGCTGCTGCCGCTTCCCTGCGCGTGATGAGCCGGGAACGCGCCGCCATCGACACCGCGCTGCGCGCTCTGGTAGCCCGCATCCGCGCGGTCGTTCCGGCGACCGTGCCCGATAGCGTCGTGCACGGTGACCCGGAGGCGCGGCTGGCGCACATCGTGACCTTTTCCTGCCTGTACGTCGACGGCGAGACGCTGGTCACGGAACTGGACCGGGCCGGGTACTCGGTCTCGTCCGGCAGCGCGTGCGTCGCCGACACCCGGCAGCCGAGCCATGTGCTCGAGGCCATGGGCGCGCTGACTCACGGCAATGTCCGGGTATCGCTGCCCCGCGACGCCAGCGCACAGTCCGTTGACGAGTTCCTCAGGGTCCTGCCCCCGATTGTGGCCAGGGTGCGGGACACTGTGAGGGCAGCCAGTGCCCCGGCCAGCTGAACGCCTGTGCTAGCCGGATATCGGGGGAGGTAACCGCGTGAGCCGCCAGCAGCGCAATGCGCAGTCAGGCGTCAGGCGGTCGACGCTGGGCAGCGGCGCTCCCCCGGTGCCCGCTCCCGGTGAGCAGGCGCCGGCCCCGTCGCTCACCCTGGATGCGCTCGGCAAGAAGTGCCCGATCCCGATCATCATGCTCGCGGACCGCATCGGCGAGGTCCGGGTGGGCCAGACCATCGCCGTTCTAGCCGATGACCCTGCGGCCAGGACGGACCTGCCCGCCTGGTGCGCGCTGAAGTCGCAGGAGTTCGTCCGGGCGGACTCACTGCCCGCCGGCTGGTCGTTCCTGGTCCGACGCAGCTACTGATGATCTAGTCGGAGTCGTCGAGCGCGCGGAACCGGTCGGAGAACCGGCGGTCAGTCTCCCACCACGGCTGCTGCGCCGGCGGGCGCCGGTCGCCGGCCCCCGGCTTGGTCTCGCTGACTGCCGCGGCAGCTACCTCATCGACTCCGACCTGAGCGGCGCCGACCTCAGCGGCCGGGATCTCGGCGGCGGCGTCCCTGGCGTCTAGTTCGGCGTCGATGACCTTCGCGTCCGCCTCGTCCTCCCGGATCATCTGAATGAGCTGAGCGGCCAGGAAGGGCAGGCCGACGATGTCACCGAAGATCCACAGCACTCCCCCGCCCAGCACCTGGGACGTGGACAGGTCAGGTCCCCACGGCCGGGCCAGCGCATGATAGTAGCCACCCGCGATCAGGCTGGTGTCGGCGATCACCGCCAGGCCGAGGACCGCGTCTCCGAGTACCTCCGCCGCGGTGATCCAGAGCGCGACGACGTACGGGTACGCCCGCGGCACCGGGTCAACCCGCAGCAGCGTCCAGAAGAACACGAAGCCGGGCAGCGCCAGCGCGAGATGCGTTAGCTGCGCGACCAGGACCGAGCGGAAGCCGGCCACGTACCAGGGCGTGAAGTAGATCAGGAACGGAGTGATCACCAGCACGAACGTGGTGATCGCGGGGAACAGGGCCAGCCTCGCGGCCTTGCTCCTGATCCTCGCCGCGAGCCACGGCCCGAACCGCGGCACGGTCTCAATGATCAGCGTCAGCGGCCGCCCGAGCGCCAGGAACAAGGGCACGACCAGCAGGAACAGGATCGTCTGCACGGACCGCATATAGAACAGGACGGGCTGGTAGACGCCGACCGACGACATCGTCGCGATAACGGCGAAGCCAAGGCCGAGGCCGCAGAACGCGATGATCCGGCCAGGCCAGTCCCCGCCCCGGCGCCGCGCCACCCGGACGCCGGCCAGGTAGAGAACCGCCAGCGCAGCGATCCACGCCAGCGACCAGCCGTCAACAGTCCACGAGGTGAACGCCCGCGCGACGGTCAGGTTCGGCGGCCCGTGGTAGCCGGAGGCGAGCGCTTCGAGCATGCGGCAACGCTACCGCGCGGCCGCGGAACCCGGCGCAGCGGCTACTACACAGCGTCGTTCAGCCCGCGTCAGCTCAGGTGCGCGGCCAGCTCGTCAGCAGCCGCCTGCCCGTACGACAGCGCGCATCGGCTGATCAGGCCGGGCGGGTCGAGCCGGTACTCCTGCGGGCCGGTTGTCTCCAGCGCGTGCACGGCCACCAGGTTGCCCAGCTGCACGGCGCGCTCCAGGCTGAGCCCCCAGGCGACGGCGGCCAGGAAGCCAGCCCGGAATGCGTCGCCGGCGCCGGTGGGGTCGGCCGGGCTTACGTCCTTGACCGGGCCGACCAGGACCGGCTCCTGGCCCGGCCGGTCGACCCGCGCGCCGGCCGAGCCCAGCGTGGTAACGCGCACGCCCACCTGAGCGGTGAGCTCCGCGTCGCTCCAGCCGGTCTTGTGCTCGATCAGCGAGGCCTCGTAGTCGTTGCAGAAAAGGTAGGCGGCGCCGGCCACCAGATCCCTGATCTGGTCCCCGTCGAAGGTCGCCAGCTGCTGCGACGTGTCGTTGGCGAACGGGATCTGCCGCGCCCGGCACTGCCCGGTCAGCCTGATCATGGCCGCCGGGTTCCCGGCCCCGATCACGACCAGGTCGACGTCGCCGGCCAGCGCAGCCAGGTCAAGATACGCGTCCTCGTTCATCGCGCCGGGGTAGAACGACGCGATCTGGTTCAGGTCCGCGTCAGTCGTGCAGACGAACCGCGCGGTGTGCAGGGTCTGCGACTCGCGCAGCTCGCTGGTATCCACGCCGTGCTCCTCGAGCCAGGCGCGGTAGTCACTGAAGTCCCTTCCCACGCTGCCGACCAGCAGCGGCCGCAGGCCGAGGCAGCCCAGGCCGAAAGCGATGTTGGCGGCGACTCCGCCGCGCCGGATCTCCAGGCCGTCGACCAGGAACGACACGGACACCTTGTCCAGCTTGTCGGCGAGCAGCTGCTCGGCGAACTTGCCGGGGAACGTCATCAGGTGGTCCGTCGCGATCGAACCGGTCACAGCTATGCGCATTTCAGGCTCCGTTTGTCCCGCCGGGCTGGCGGCCCACAGGTTACACGGGCCGAGCGCGCGGCGGTGCGCTAGCCGTCCGGCCGGCTCCGCCGCGCGTTAAGGTCAGTGCCCGTGACTGACTGGCAGCGGATAGCCGACGCCGATTTCGCCGTTCCGGACGGTACAAGCCGTGATGCGCTGGCAGCCGAGCTAGCCGGCGCGCTCGCCGACCCCGATCCGCAGGTGCGCGACGGGCCTGCTTATGCCGTTCTCGCGACCTGGATCTCGCGCGGGGAGCTCGACGGCCAGCTGCCCTGGCTCGGAGCCGCGATGGCGGAACGCTTCGCCGACGCGCGGGTCCAGGCCCGTGCCTTCGCGCCGCTCGTGCTGGCCTGGGTGACCGAGCGCGGCGGTTATGACGGGCGGTGGGTTCGCGCCTTCGCGGACTGGTACCCGGCCGAGACCGACCTGCGCGGTTACGACAGCGAGCTGGGCTGGCTGCATGCGGTCGCCCACGGTGCCGACCTGCTCGGCGTGCTCGGCAGGCACCCGCAGGTTCAGCCGGAGTCCATGCTCGGGCTGGGCGCCCGCCGGATGCTGGCCGGGACCGATGTCGTCTGGCGGGACCAGGAAGATGACCGGCTGGCCTTCGCCCTGGCCCTCACCCTGACCCGGCCTGAGCTCACCGCGGCCCAGTCGACCGGGTGGCTCGTCCCGATTGACGAGCGATTCGCCGCGGGTGAGCCAGGGCCGGTGCCCGCCTTTGCCAGCAATACGATGCGCACGCTGCGGATGCTGTACCTGCTCGCCGACCGGGGCGTGCGCCCGGAGCCAGCCGCCGCGCCGCTCACGCTGACCCGGCGGGATGATGTGCTCGACCGGGTCGCGCACACCCTGGCCGCCGTCGCCTGGTTCGCCGGCTAGCAGGACCGGCCGGAACAGAACTGCCCGGACACAGAACTGCCGCCTGGCGCGGTCATGCGCGCCTGGCGGCAGCTCCGAAGTGGCCCGCGAGCCTAGTGGAAAGAGTCCCCGCAGGCGCAGGACCCGGTCGCGTTCGGGTTCTCGATCGTAAAGCCCTGCTTCTCGATCGTGTCCACGAAGTCGATCGTGGCGCCGCTGAGATACGGCACGCTCATCTTGTCGGTGACGACCTGAACTGTGCCGAACCCGCTGACGACGTCGCCGTCCATCTCGCGCTCGTCGAAGTACAGCTGGTAGCGCAGGCCGGAACAGCCACCAGGCTGCACGGCAATGCGCAGCCGCAGGTCATCGCGGCCCTCCTGCTGGAGCAGGGTGCTCACCTTGGCCGCCGCCGCTTCGGTGAGAACGATGCCCTGAGTGGTGGTCTCGTTCTGAACTGTCATCTGCGTTAGCTCCTGCGTCGGGTGGGCCCGGATCTGGTCCGGGCGGCGGCCGCAGCCCGGTCGGCTCGGCCCCGTCCTGCATCACAACGATAATCCCTGCCCGGTGATTCCGGGCTGGCAGGCTGGTCCCCGAGCGCGTCCGTGGCGCGCCGGCCGGCTGACGATAGGTATCGTCACTCAGACGATAAGTCCCACGGATCGGGGAGCCATGAGCATCTCACCAGGCCAGACGCGCTCCGCGGCAGCTACCAGTCCCGGCCGCTCGCTGCCCTTGCTCGTGCTCGGCGCGGGCGCCGACCCGGCGTCTGAGCGAGGCGTGAGCTGTCCGGGCGATCTCCCGCCCGCCAGCGACCCGGCACTGGTGGAGCGCGCGAGGGTGGCCAGAGCAGCCCTCGGCGACCGGGCCTTCGTTCTCGGGCACCACTACCAGCGGGACGAGGTCATCCAGTTCGCCGACGTGACCGGGGACTCGTTCAAGCTGGCCAGGGACGCGGCCGCCAGGCCGGACGCCGAGTTCATCGTCTTCTGCGGCGTTCACTTCATGGCGGAATCCGCCGACATCCTGACCTCGGCGGAGCAGAAGGTCGTGCTGCCCGATCTCGCGGCCGGCTGCTCGATGGCCGACATGGCGACCTACAACCAGGTCGAGGAGTGCTGGGATGCGCTCGAGGACCTCGGCATCGCCGGGGACGTGATCCCGGTCACGTACATGAACTCGTCGGCCGACATCAAGGCGTTCACCGGCCGCCACGGCGGCACGGTCTGCACCTCGTCCAACGCCGCCCGCGCCCTGTCCTGGGCGCTCAGCCACGGCAGCAAGGTACTGTTCCTGCCCGACCAGCACCTCGGCCGGAACACCGCGGTGCTGGAGCTGGGGATGAGCCTGGACGACTGCGTGGTCTGGGATCCGCATGCGCCGGGCGAGACCGGCGGCCTGACCGCCGGCCAGCTCCGCGATGCGACGATGATCCTCTGGCGCGGGCACTGCTCGGTGCACGGCCGGTTCTCCCCCGGCTGCGTCGCCGACGTACGGGAGCGCGTCCCCGGCGTCAATGTCATCGTGCACCCGGAGTGCCAGCACGACGTGGTTCTCGCAGCCGACTATGTCGGATCAACCGAGAAGATCATCTCGACGATCGAGCAGGCACCGGCCGGGTCAGCCTGGGCTGTCGGAACCGAGCTGAACCTGGTGCAGCGCCTCGCCGCCACGCACCCGGACAAGACCGTGGTGTTCCTCGACAAGACCGTCTGCTACTGCTCCACCATGAACCGGATCGACCTGCCGCACCTGGTCTGGGCGCTTGAGTCGCTGGCTGGCGGTCAGCTGGTCAACCAGATCACCGTGGACGACCAGAGCGCGGCCCAGGCCAGAGCCGCGCTGGAGCGGATGCTCGCGCTGCCGTTACCGGCGGCCGCCGTCGCGGCGTAACCAGCCGGACGCCGCTGCCCGCCTGGCGCCGGCTAGAGGCCCGGCGCGCCCCAGATCGGCATCCAGCGGCCGAGGTCAGGCTCGATCTTGAGATCGGCGCCCAGGGTGCCCCGGATCTGGAGCTCAAGCGCGTTGTCGCGCTCCTGGCCCGACAGCGGCGCGAACGGGTAGAAGGTGCCCCGCTTGTACAGGTAGACCAGCCCGAGTGAACGGCCGCCCGAGTCGCGGAACGCCATGATCGTGCACAGCAGCTGCGGCCCGAAGCCGCCGTTCTCCAGCGAGGAGTTCACCGCGTGCAGGTCGGTGACCAGGCCCTCCGGATCCTCCGGTGAGTGCTTGCAGACCAGCCAGGTGAAGCTGTAGGCGTCCGTCGTCACCTGCACCGGGGAGCTGTCGTTGCCCATGTTGAGCAGCTCCTGGACATCCTTCTCGATGTCGCTGAACGCCTTGCCCTCGGTTGCACGAAAGCACACCGACCCCGAGCCGGTCGGCTTGAAGTCCGTGCCGGCCTGCAGGGTCAGTGCCGCGCCCGGCAGAGCGAACAGCTCGTCCAGGTTCGGCGGGACCGGCTTGGTCCGGCCGAGCAGGGTGTCAAGGAACCCCACGGGCTGCCTCCGAAAGTCGCTGGTGCGGCTGTGCCGGGCTCAGCCCGTGCTACTGGCTCAGCTGCTTGGAGATCTTCTCCAGCTGCGCGAGCCGCTTCTCCAGCGGCGGGTGCGTCGAGAAGATGGTGGCCAGGCCCTTGCCCGGACCCGGTCGCAGCGCCGGGGCGAAGTAGAACGCGTTCAGCGGCTCGGCCGCGCGCAGGTCCTTGGTCGGGATCCGTGCCATCTCGCCGGTGACCTTTACCAGGGCACTGGCCAGCTTCGACGGCTGCCCGGTCAGCAGCGCGCCGGACCGGTCGGCCGACAGCTCGCGGTACCGCGACAGCAGCCTGATCAGCAGGAAGCTGACCGCGTAGACGATGATGCTCAGCGCCATCATGATCGGGATGAGCAGCGCCGAGGCCTGGTTGTTGTTGCTGCTGCGACCCCGGCCCCCGCCGAACAGCTCGCCGTAGAAGGCGAACCTGACCATCAGCGCGGCGACGATGCCGAGGAAGGACGCGATCGTCATCACGGCGACGTCCTTATGCGCGACGTGCGACATCTCGTGCGCGAGCACGCCCTCGAGCTCGTCGTTATCAGGAAGCTTGCGCATGATGCCCTCAGTGGCGCAGAGCACCGCGACCTTGCTGTTGCGGCCGGTGGCGAAAGCATTGGGCATCATGGTCGGCGCGATCGCGACCCTGGGCTTGGGCATGTCCGCCAGCGCGCACAGCCGGTCCACGATGGCGTGCAGCCGCGCCGCTTCCGGCCCGTCGTCCGGGCCGACCAGGCGGGCGCCCGACGTCCGCAGGGCAATCTTGTCCGACCAGTAGTAGGACGCCAGCGCGCTGCCGATGCCGATGATGGCGGCAAAGATGATGATCGAGCTGCCGCTGACCCCGCCACCACCGCCATGCCGGGCGGAGCCGTACCACTCGATCAGGGCGACCAGTCCGGCCGCGAAGCCGACGAAAACCACGCCCAGCAGGAACATCGTGATGCCCATCCGGGCAATGAGTCCTGGGTCGGACGCGTAGCGAGTGCGCGCCATCGGCGCCGCCTCCCTTTTCCGGACGGCTGTCTCGCCGTCCTGTCACTTCATTAGACCTGATGCCGCACAGTGCTCAGGGCAGGGTCCCTACCCTGCCCTGACATGTCATGCCCTCCGCTGAAGACATGCTCAGCATCTACTGAGTAAACGGCGCGACCGCCCCGCTCGTTCCCCGCTCTCGCGGCAGGCTCAGCAACCAGCCCGGCCCCGGCCCGGCGCACCGAAATGCCGGACACACCGGGCACTGCCTGCTAGCCGGGGATAAGCCCGTCGTCGGCCAGCAGCCTGCGGACATCCTCCATGGTGGCGTCCGGACCTGGAACGATGAGCTCGGACGGCCGCAGGTCATCGGGCGCGGTCGGCGTGCCCACTTCCCTGACCCTGGCCAGCAGCGCGGCCAGAGCGGGCCGGAACGCCGCCTCGTCCTTGCGGTCCACTGCTGACTCCAGCGCCCCGTCCAGCTGGTTCAGTTCGCCCACAGCAGATTCCGGCACCTCGCGCTGACCCTCGCCGAGGATACGGACGATCATTCCTGGTCACCTGCCTGTGCCGGGTCGGCGGCCGTCGTCGCGCTGGCCGCCTCGGCAGTAGCACCATCCTCCGACCCGGCCTGCGCGCCCTCGATCTGCCGCGGCGCGCTGCCCTGGGCCAGCTCGGCCTTCATCTGCTCCAGTTCATGGTCAACGCCGTGACCGGCGCCCAGCCGGTCGAGCTCGGCCTGGATGTCGTCGTGCGGACCGCTGACCATGTCATTCAGCGCGCCCGAGGCCATCAGCTCGTCGATGGCGCCGGCCCGCGCCTTCATCTGCTCGGTCTTGTCCTCGGCCCGCTGGATGGCCAGGCCGACGTCGCCCATCTCCTCGGAGATGCCGGTGAAGGCCTCGTTGATGCGCGTCTGCGCCTCGGCCGCCGTGTAGGTCGCCTTGATGGTCTCTTTCCTGGTCCGGAAGGCGTCAACCTTGGTCTGCAGGCGCTGCGAGGCCTGGGTGAGCTTCTCTTCCTCGCTCTGCAGCGATGCGTACTGGGTCTGCAGATCGTCCAGCTGCGTCGCAAGGCCGGCCTTGCGGGTCAGCGCCTCGCGGGCCAGATCCTCACGGCCGGCCGCCAGCGAGTCACGCGCCTGCCGGTCGAGCTTGTTAGACGACTGCTGAAGCTGGTTGACCTGCAGCTCAACCCGCTTGCGCGAGGTTGCGACGTCGGCAACTCCGCGCCGCACCTTCTGCAGCAGCTCCAGCTGGGTCTGGTACGAGTAATCCAGGGTCTCGCGAGGGTCTTCCATCCGGTCAAGCGCCTTGTTGGCCTTGGCGCGGAAGACCATCGTGACCCGCTTCATGACGCCCATGGGCGCGACCATCCCCTCAATCGGAATCCCGCTGCTGCAGCGCGTCCAGGGTCCCGGAACGCCGCCGATGAGAGCAACGGTCGTAAATTGCCGGCAGATCTTGCCACCAGCCTACGACGTGGGCGCCGGAACCGTCATCACGGACCGGCGGCGTGCCGGACGGAATCCGAGTACGGGGCCGGGATCCCGCCGGCCCTGGCCAGCCGCCGGCCGCCTCGTCGCCGCAGGCGCGCCGCGGAATTCTGCGCCCTTCGTCCCGGTAGGCTGTAGCCGTGTTCCGACGACGTTCCAGCGATGCACCTGATGTGCTCGACCCAGACCAGGATGCGGACGGCGCCGCGGCGGACGACGAGCAGTCCCGCCAGGCCCGGTCCAGCTTCACTGCGCCCAAGGGCGCGCCGACGCCGAAGCGCAGCGAGGCGCAGGCCAATCGCCGCCAGCCCTACCAGGCCCCATCCGACCGGAAGGCCGCGACCCAGCAGTCGCGCCAGCGCGACAGGGCCGAGCGATCGCGCAGGTCAGAGGCACTGCAGCGGGGTGAGCAGTGGGCGCTGCCCCGCAAGGACCAGGGCCCGGTCCGCGCTCTCGCCCGCGACGTCGTTGACGCGAGGCGTGGTATCGGCGAGTACTACATGATCATGGTGGTGCTGCTCATCGTGCTGCTGGTGCTGCCTGGCAGCAAGACCAAGGTCGCGGCCGACGTCATCGTCGTGGCCCTCCTGGTGCTGATCATCGGCGAGGGCTTCGTCGTGTCGAGGCGGGTCAAGCGGATGGCTGCCGAGCGCTTCCCCGGCGAGAGCACGCAGGGAATCATGATGTACACGACGATGCGCAGCATCAGCATGCGGCGGATGCGGATTCCGAAGCCGCGGGTGGACCGCGGCGACAAGGTCTGAGCCCGCCCTGCCGCGACGGCCCGCGCAGCGGCTAATAGGTTGCTGCTCATGGAACATCGTCATCTCGGCCGCAGCGGCCTGAAAGTCAGCGAGATCGCCTACGGCAACTGGGTCACTCACGGATCGCAGGTTGAGGAAGACGCGGCGCTGGCCTGCGTCGCCACGGCGCTGGACGAGGGCATCACCACGTTTGACACGGCGGACGTGTATGCGATGACCAGGGCAGAGTCGATCATGGGCCGCGCGCTGCACGGCGTCCGGCGCGAGTCAATCGAGATCTGCACGAAGGTCTACTGGCCGACCGGGCCGGGCGCGAACGACCGCGGCCTGTCCCGCAAGCACATCATGGAGTCCGCGCACGCATCGCTGCGCCGCCTGCAGACCGACTACATCGACCTGTACCAGGCGCACCGGTTCGACCACGAGACACCGCTCGAGGAGACACTGCGCGCCTTCGACGACCTGGTACGGCAGGGCAAGGTGCTCTACCTCGGCGTATCAGAGTGGCGCGCGGAGGAAATCCAGGCTGCCCTGAAGATCGCCGGCGAGATGGGCCTGGACCGGATCGTGTCGAACCAGCCGCAGTACAACATGATCTGGCGCGTGATCGAGTCCGAGGTGATCCCGCTGTCCGAGCGGGAAGGCATCGGCCAGATCGTCTGGTCGCCGATCGCGCAGGGCGTGCTGACCGGCAAGTACCTGCCGGGCGCGGCTCCGCCGGCCGGGTCGCGCGCCACGGACGAGCGCGGGTCGGGCTTTGTCACCCGCTACCTGACCGAGGAGATCCTGGCGAAGGTCCAGCTGCTCAGGCCCGTCGCCGAGCAGGCCGGACTGACGCTGGCGCAGCTGGCGGTCGCCTGGACGCTGCAGAACCCGGCAGTGTCCGCGGCGATCATCGGGGCCACCAGGCCCGAGCAGGTGCGCGAGAACGTCCGGGCCTCCGGCGTGCAGCTTGACCAGGCGGTGCTCCGGCAGATCGACGACATCCTCGGCAGCCAGATCATCACCGACCCGGCCTACACCTCCAGCCCGCGCAGCCGGTCCTGACCATCCGGCCGGCCCGGCACATGCGGCCGGGCCGCCCGAGCCGGGCTACTCTGGCGCCGGATGCAGGCTCATCGGACCGTACTCGGTCCTGCCGTCCTCGGTGAGGCTGACCTGATCGACGCCGGCCTTCAGCAGGCCCGGCCAGTTCTCGCCCAGCCAGCTCTCCGCGTCGCCCTGGCTGGTGAAGGTCTCCCGGCCCAGATCACGGGGAGCGACGACGGTGCCATCTTCCTTCTCCAGCTGCCAGGTCCAGGTCATCGCACGCCTTCCTAGCTAGGATCAAGGCCGTCTCTCGGCGCGGCCCCATCGTAGCCAACAGCGGAAGAGAGCTAGCGGAACAGTGCATGCGCTCCTGATCGGCACCGGCGGCGCCGGCGGCTGGCCGCAGGACGGCTGCCGGTGCGCATCCTGCATGCGCGCGCGCTCGGATGGCCTGCACAGGCGGCCAGGACGGGTGCTCGTCGACGGACTGCTGGAATTCAGCCCCGGTCAGTCGCCGCCGCCGGGCCCGGCGCAGCCTGGAGCCGGCACGCACCGCCTCATGCGCGTTCCGGGCGGCTATGACATCACCGGCCCCGATGGCGGCCGGCTGCTCCTGGCCGAGAGCCCCGGCGCGGTGCCTGAGCCCCCCGCCGGAGCTGAGCCCTACGACATCGCCCTGCTGGACCTGCTGGCCGTGCCAGCGCAGCTCGGCCGCCTCCGGGCAGCCGGGCTGGTGCGCCCGCACACGGCCGTGGCCGTGCTGTACGCCGACCACCGGATCACCTCCGAGCAGGAGCTGGCACGCCGGTGCGCGCTCTGGGAGGCCACCGCCGGCCAGGACGGCCAGCTGATCACCAGCCCCGCTCCCGGCATCCCGGCGGTCATCCCGGCCCCCGGCGCCGCGCCAACCAGGCCGCACCGCACCCTGATCACCGGCGGTGCCAGATCAGGCAAGTCCTCGGAGGCCGAGCTCCGGCTGGCGGGCGAGTCCTCGGTGACGTACCTGGCCGCCGGGCCCTGGGCTGCAGCGGCAGGCCCGCAGGGCCAGCCCGGCGCGGCCTGGACCGGGCCGGACGGCGAGCCGGACCGCGAATGGGCTGAGCGAGTCGCGCGCCACCAGGCCAGACGCCCGCCGTTCTGGCGAACCGTGGAGAGCCTCGACATCGCCGCCGTCATCGGCGAGGCGACCGGCGCCGTACTGATCGACGGCATCGGGACCTGGCTGGCCGGAATCATGGACCAGACGGGGCTGTGGGCGGGCCTGCTGTCAGCCGGCGAACCGCCGGAGCAGGCCACCGGGCCAGGGCAGGCTCACCGGCCAGGGCAGGCCCGCGGGCCGGAGCAGGCCGTCGCGGAGCGCATCGGCGAGCTCATTGCCGCCTGGCGACAGACACGGGCACTTGTGGTGGCCGTGACCGATCAGGTGGGTTCCGGGCTCGTTCCGGCGTATCCGGCAGGCCGGATTTTCCGGGACCAGCTAGGCTGGCTTAATCAGCGTCTGGCGGCGGAATCAGAGCTGAATCTGCTGGTCGTGGCCGGGCGGGTGACAACGCTCCCAGGCTGATCGCAACCATCCCCAACCACAGCTTCGGACCGCGAACGGCACGAGATAGGTCCGTGAAACTGTTAAGTTCTATGCGCTAGCTCTGATCAGGACGTACTCCCCCGCAGGTCCTGACTCAGCCTGTTGATCAAGGTGGTGACGACATTGACGCGAATTGTCGTCGTTGGTGATCTCATGACGGACACGGTCGCTCACGCGACCGCCGCCCTGGCCAGGGGCAGTGACACCCCGGCCACCGTTAGCATGCACGGGGGCGGATCCGGTGCCAACATCGCCGCCTGGCTCGCCGTGGACGGGGCTGAGGTGGCTTTTGTCGGCCGCCGCGGCGCTGATATCGCCGGCCGCAACAGGGACATGGAGCTGATGGGATATGGCGTCGATGCCCGGCTCGTGATGGACCCGGAGCGGCCGACCGGGACCTGCGTGGTCATGATCACGCACAAGGGCGACCACACGATGCTGTCCGACCCCGGCGCTAATGCCGCGCTCTCCCCCGACGATCTGCCCCAGGACCTCTTCACTCCGGGCAGCCACCTGCACATCTCCGGCTATACGCTGCTGAACCCCGGATCCCGCCAGGCCGTGCTGACCGCGATGGATCACGCCCAGCGGACCGGCATGACGATCTCGGTGGACGGCGCCTCATCGGCCCCGCTCAGCCGTGTCGGCGCAGAGCCCTTCCTGCAGCTCACGAACGGCGCCACGCTGATCTTCGTCAACCCTGACCAGGGCCGGGTGCTGACCGGCCGGGAGGACGCCAGCCAGGCCGCGCGGGTGCTGAATGCGTGGTATCCCCAGGTCGTCATGAAGCTCGGCGCCGACGGCGCGATGATGTACGCCGGCGGCCGTCCTGACGCGGTGCGGGTCAGTGCGCCGCCGGTCGAGCAGGTCGTGGACGGAACCGGCGCCGGCGACGCCTTCGTCGCCGGATTCCTGCCGGCCTGGCTCGACAAGAAGCCTGCCGGTGAAGCTCTCGCCGGCGGCTGCCGCCTCGCGGCCAGCGCGCTCAGCCTGGTGGGCGCGCGACCGCTGCTGTAGCCCAGTGTCAGCCGGCTAGCCCGGGTCAGCCGGGTAGCCCGTGTCAGCCGGCTAGCCCGTCTCAGTCGGCCGGCCCAGTCAGGCGAGTAGCCGGCGGCAGTCGAACAGATGGTGCGCTAGCTCGTGCGCGCTGCGCTGCCCGATCCACTCGACCGTCCTGACGGCCGGCTCGGGCCAAGGGTAGACCCCTGTCCGCAGCCAGCCAGCGTCGTCCAGGCCGGCCAGCGTCGCAGCGTACTCACCGGCCCTCGCGGCGAGGTCAGCCGCCACGACCGCCGGATCCTGGTCGTTGTAACGCTCCTCTGCTGCGCGCTCGTCCCGCCGCATGGACATGAAAGCCGGGTTGTCGGCAACCTGCGCAAGCTGGGTCCGCTCGCGCTGGAAGCGCAGCACGTCTCGAAGGTGGCAGCCGTACTCCAGCGCCGACCAGCCAGGCCCGGGATGCGCCCGCAGCCTGCCCGGCGCCACTGACGTCAGCACTGCGCAGTTATCCGCCGCCAGTGCCGTCACGGCCCGCACGATCTCCGCCCGGGTCAGCGAGGCCTCGTCGTATCCGCACTCGCCGCACGACTGCAGCACCATGCGGCCGACGTTAGCCCAGCCGGAACACTTCCGATCCGATCAGCAGGTGCGCGTCCGCGACGAACGGAGTGTCGAGCGTCTCGGCCATCACCGGGCTGGTCCACAGCGCCGATCCGGTCGCGGCGCTGAAGGCTGCTGTCGTCTCGGTCACGCTGGCGCCGTGGACGGCATTGTCAACAGTCACGTACAGCACCCCGCCGGCGAGCGTCGGAGTGCTGCCCGCATAGGTGCCAGCGCCAAGCAGCACGTGCCACCTCGCCTTGCCGCCGGAGTAGGCCCAGATGGCGGGCTGGCCGCTTGAGGCGGCGAGCACGTACACGGTCGTCCCGCTCGTCGCCAGGCCGACCTGGGCCTGCCCGCCCGGATCGCTGACCTTCCAGGTCAGCGCCCCCGTGCTGAGCGCATAAGCGCGCACTTTCTTGCTGCAGCTGGTGTGGACGAAGATCAGCGAGGCACCGATGCTCAGATTCGTGTTGACGCTGGCGCCGGAACCACCGCACGGTGCCTTCGTCGTCCACTGCACAGTGCCGGTGCTAAGCTGCCGCGACTCGAGGTAGAGCTGCCCCCTGATGCGCGCCTGCCTGATGAGCCGGCCGTCGCTGACGGCGAACGAGGCAGGACCGCCGTCCCCCGCGCCGTCCGTTGCCTGCCAGATCAGGCCGCCGGTGGCGGCGGCGAGCACCTGGACGTTCCCGGCGCCCTCGATAATGTCCGATCCGTCGATCAGAACCTCGCCGGCACCGCCGGCGAAGGCCTCATCGGCTCTGCTCCAGCGCCTGGCGCCGGTACTGGCGGAGACGGCCCCCAGCTCGTCGGTGCTGCCCGCGAGGCCGTACAGCACCTCGCCGTCGCCGGCTCCGTACAGCGTGGCGGCACCCGGACCGCTGAGAGACTTACGCCAGCGGACCTTCCCGGTGGCCAGGCTGGCCGCCGACAGGACGCCCGCGCTCGTTCCAGACGTGGCACCGGCCAGCCGGTAGACCTCCCCCTGGTACACGATCGGCTGGCTCACGACGAGCCCGGCGCTCACCGACCACGCCTTCGTGAGCCTCCCGGCATTCGAGGTGCTGATCGTCGTCTCCGCGGCGTTGTCGAAGTTCTCGGCCGGGTCATGACCGGCCTGCGCCCAGTCATCCGCCGCCGCGGCCGACGTCGTCGGAGTGCGGGACGCACTCGGCGTCGGGCTCGGAGCCGCGGTCGCAGTTGGCGCCGGCGCCGGGGTTCTGGTCGCGGTAGGAGACGGCGATGGTGATGGCGACGGCGCCGTGGTCGTCGACCAGTACCGGACTCCCTCGGCAAACGGGAAGCCGCCCTGGACCCAGGACAGCGTCATCTTCATGACGCCCCAGTACTCATTGTTCGTGCCGTTATCCCCGTCATTCTTAAAGTCGTAGGCATTCACGATCTGACCATTACCGACGTAGATCCCGTCATGGCCGATGTCAGTTTTGGACTGGCCGAATACGATGATATCGCCAGGTTCGATATCGGCCATCTTGATAATCTTGGGATGCACGTTCGGACCGCTGTCGGTAATGCCCTCCGACTGATCCTGGGCCGAGTGATAGAGGCTGATGCCAAGCGCATGGTAGATCGCGTACTTGACCAGGCCGGAGCAGTCGAAGCCCTTCACGCTGGCCACGTAGCAGCCGGATTTGCCCTTGGGCCCGCTGTAGTGACCGGCCGCCTCACCGTCCCCGTGAGTTGGCCCGGTGTCACCGCCGCCGCCCCAGCAGTAGGGCGTAACGGGACTAGTCACCCATCTCTCAGCAGCAGAGACGATGGCCTGCGCCTGCGCCGCCGGGGCCGCCGCGCTGCCGCTCGCGGTCATCAGCGAGACCCCGGACGGGCTGGCACTGGCGGGCAGCGCCTGGAACCCGGCAATTGCCATCGTGATGACTGCCGCCATTCCCAGCCTCGCGGTCCATTCCGGTAAGCCCATTGCCGCCTCCGCATCGCCAGCCGACTATGTCCGGCGACCGTACTCTAAACCTCCTCCGGCCTCGCACGAGTTACCGACAGTCCGATGCGGCAATTCGCGTTTTATCTCATCCTTATGAGTTAAGCAAATCTGATGGCGATATCGCCGTGCCCGGCCGCTGCATGCGTCCGCAACGCCGACTTATCATTCGTTCCAGCGGTTCTGGTTGCCCTTTTCATCAGTTTTATCCGATTCGGACGTCACCAAGCGGATGAAAAGTCAATGTAAGTTGACGAAAGCACCAGTCTGTGCTCCGGCGTCGGTAGCGGCGCGGAGCGCCGGGCCGGCGCAGCTCGGCACTGGCATCCAGGTGATCGTCACGGTCCATCCGGTCGAAGTGTCACTGCTCGAAGCCGGGCCGGCTCAGCTCGGCACTGGCATCCAGGTGATCGTCACGGTCCATCCGGTCGAAGTGTCACTGCTCGAAGCCGGGCCGGCTCAGCTCGGCACTGGCATCCAGGTGATCGTCACGGTCCATCCGGTCGAAGTGTCACTGCTCGAAGCCGGGCCGATCAGCTCGATCCCCTCCGTCTGAAACTGTCCTTCTGTCGCGAAGCAGCCGCCGGACTCGCTGAACTGCCGGTCGCAGGCCGGATCGTCGCTCAGGCCGAAGCGGTACGTCTTGTTGTCCGGGCTGAAATTCAGGATGCGGTACTGATTCGTGCCCGGCTCCGAACGACGGGCGCCGGTACAGGTCACCACGGGATGCAGCCCCGCGTTGCACAGGTCCCACTCGTCGCCGTCGTCGGAGGGTGTCGCATTCGACCCCGACACGTAGACATCGGAGGCGATGCCCGTGTTGGTGATCGTGATCGGGAAGCTGCCGCCCGGCTCCGGCTTGCCGAGCCAGCACTGGCCGTTCGGGTAGCCAAGCTTGCTCGGCGTCGAGGCCGTGTTGAGGCCCGCACTGCCGCCCGAGCAGCGCCCGAACACGGCCTTGCCCGGCGACACGGTGACGGACCTGATCGTCGGCACGGTAGTCAGCGACATGTTGATGCTCGCCGCCTTGCCCGCGCCGGCCGGGGGCGAGTGAGTTCCGCACGCGCTCACCCCGACGACAATGAGCGCGGCCACGGGCAGCAGCCACCGCACACTACGAGACATCGTTACCTCTCCCGGCTCGCAGCGGCCCGGGCCCCGCCAGCTCTCGGTCGATCGAAATCCGCAGGCCGGACCGGCGGGCCAGGCCAGCCAGGAGTGCCAGCAGCAGCACGACGCCAACGCCGAGCAGCACCCAGCCCGGCAGGCTGAACCAGGGCGCCGCTACTATCCCGGGCGCGATCCTGAACTGCAGTTTCGTCGCCGCGGCGACACCGAAGTTCGTGCTGCCATCGGTGACCGCGGCTGATCCCCTGACGACCACATCGCTGACGTACTCGCCGGGCCGTGCGCTCGCCGGCACGACCAGCTCCAGCGGGATCCGCGCGGACTGGCTATGCGACAGGCTGACCGCGGCGCCGGCGCGGACCCACGACGCGGGCACCCCCCGGCCCTGTCCGCCGGACAGCCGCTCGACCCGGACCGACAGCGACTCGTCCTGCGTGCCGGTGTTGATCACGTAGACCGGCGGCAGCGCGTAACTGCCGCCGGGATGCGCGGCACCGCCAAGCCGCACCGGGCCAGCCTGAATGCCCACCCCGACGCTCGCCTGCGCGGCGGCAGGAATGGCCAGCACGGCTAGTAACCCGGCCGCACCTATCGCCCAAAGCCGCAGATGCATTACCCGTCCTGCGCGTGTACGGACATCTGATCATGCGTTCCACCGACTGTAACTGATCTTGGCAGGCCGAAGAAGACCATCGTGGCAACGACAGGGCGCGCCCTGTCACCCGGCGCCTGCGTCAGCCAGCGTGCGCCAGCACGAAATCAGTCACGACCTGGCAGTACACGTCCGGCTCCTCCAGGTAGGCAAAGTGCCCGGAGCGCTCGAGGGTCGTCACCTCGCCACCGGGCACGGCCGCCGTGAACGCGGCGACCATCTCGGGCGTCGTCACCAGGTCAGCCTTGCCCCGCATCAGCACCGCCGGGCAGCGAACCTCCGGCAGCAGTGGCAGCACCGGGTCGTACAGGGCGGCTGACAGCGGCCGGTGCGAATTACCCCGTTCCCACTGCTCCTCCGTCAGGCCGGAGTCCTCCAGCAGCTGGGCAAAGTCGGCCGCGCCGTCCGGGTCAGCGAAGAACTGATCCATGAAGTACGGGCCCAGTGCCTGCGCGGCCTGCCGCGTGCCATCGGCCGCGGAGAGCCGGCCACGCCTGGCGGCCAGCTCCCGGCACCGCTCGGCGTCGGCCAGCTGCCCGAGGTCCTCCAGCCGCCGCGCGATCTCGGGCAGCCGGTACCGCTCGGTCAGGTCGGCGTCCCAGCCGGGACAGTCAAAGATGACCGACCGCACGGCCGGCGGGTGGCTGGTGACGTACCGCAGCGCGTAGCCGCCGCCCGCCGAGTGGCCGAGTACCGCCCAGGCAGCGATGCCCAGCCTGGCCCGCAGCGCCTCAAAGTCGCTGACCAGCAGCTCACGGGTCAGCGGCGGCTCGGCGGGCAGCGGGTCAGAGCGCAGCACGCCGCGCTGGTCCACGGCGATGACCCGCAGCGACCGGGCGAGCAGATCGCCCTGCGCGTGCATGAAGTCGTAGCAGCCCTGCCCCGGACCGCCGTGGATGAACAGCAGCGGCGGCGCCCCCGGCTCGCCGCGGTCATCGACGAATAGCCTGGTGTCTCCGATCTCGACCAGCCCAGCGGGCATGCTGCCTCCTGACAAGACCTCGTTCCCGGCCCTGAAATGACTGTAATAACGTGACGTCCTACCTCGATCGGCTCTTCTCTCTCCGCGAACGCGTAGCGGTGATCACCGGCGGCAGTTCCGGCATCGGCCGCGGGATGGCGCTGGCGCTCGGCCAGGCCGGCGCAGCCTGCGTGCTCATTGCCCGCGACCGGGCCAGGCTCGACGCGACCGCAGCGGAGCTTCAGGCAGCCGGCTGCCGTGCCGCCGTCGTGCAGGCCGACCTGGGCGACCGGGCCGCGGTCGGACCCGCGGCAGACGCGGCGCAGGCGGCCTTCGGACCGCCGGACATCCTGGTGAACTGCGCGGGACTCAACCTGCGGCCGCCGCTGGGCGAGCTGACGCCGTCCGAGTGGGATGAGCTGCTGGCCGTGAACCTGACGGCGCCGTTCCTGCTGGGTCAGCGGTTCGGCCCGCAGATGGCCAGCCGCGGCTGGGGCCGCATCATCAACATCACGTCGCAGCAGGCCGACCGGGCCTTCGGGAACAGCGGCGGCTACGGCGTGGCCAAGGGCGGGGTGGCCTCGCTGACCCGCTCCCAGTCCGAGGCCTGGGCGCTGCGCGGGGTCTGCTGCAACGCGATCTGCCCTGGCTTCGTGGTGACGCCGCTGACCGCCGAGGTCTCCGCCGACCCGGCCCGGCTCGCCGCGCTCGCGGCCAGGACCATGACGGGCCGCAACGGGCAGCCCGCTGACTTCGCCGGGGCCGCCGTCTTCCTGGCCAGCCCGGCCAGCGATTACCTCACCGGCCAGATCATCCGGGTGGACGGCGGCTTCTCCGCGACCTGAGCGGCCACGTGCGTGCGACCTGAGCTGCCACCTGCGCGGCCGCGTGTGCAGCGTCTGGCGGCGCGCCGGCCTGCGTGCCGCCACCCACCCCACCCGCCGGGACGGCACAATGGCGGCATGGCCAGACGCACTACGACAACCTCATCCGGCGCAGGCGGCCGCGGCCGCGGCCGCGGCACCCCCGGCGGCATCGACGAGGACGCCGAGTTCGAGGAGAACATCGTCGACATCGACGTCACCGACGAGATGCGCGCCAGCTACCTGGAGTATGCGTACTCGGTGATCTACCAGCGCGCCCTGCCGGACGCGCGGGACGGGATGAAGCCGGTCCAGCGGCGGATCCTGTACCAGATGAGCGAGATGGGACTGCGGCCCGATCGCGCCTACGTCAAGTGCGCCCGGGTTGTCGGCGAGGTGATGGGCCGGCTGCATCCGCACGGTGACAGCGCGATCTACGACGCGCTCGCCCGGATGGCCCAGCCCTGGACGATGCGCCTGCCGCTGATCGACGGGCACGGAAACTTCGGCTCGCTCGGCGGCGAGGACCCGCCGGCCGCGATGCGGTACACCGAGGCCCGGCTGGCGGCGGCCGCGATGGAGATGACGACCTCGCTGGACGAGGACACCGTCGATTTCATCCCCAACTACGACGGCACCGAGACGCAGCCCGCTGTCCTCCCGGCCGCCTTCCCGAACCTGCTGGTCAACGGCGCCGCCGGAATCGCCGTCGGCATGGCGACGAACATGGCGCCGCACAACCTGGGCGAGGTCATCGCGGCCGCCCGGCATCTCATCGCGCATCCGGACGCCGACCTCGAGACGCTGATGCGGTTCGTGCCGGGCCCGGACCTGCCCACTGGCGGCAAGATCGTCGGCCTGGCCGGGATCAGGGAGGCGTACGAGACCGGGCGGGGAGTGTTCCGCACCAGGGCCGCGGCCAGGATCGAGAAGATCACGCCGCGCCGGATGGGCATCGTGGTCACCGAGCTGCCCTACGGCGTCGGCCCGGAGCGGGTCATCGCCCGGATCAAGGACCTGGTGCAGGCCAGGAAGCTGAACGGGGTCTCCGACCTCAAGGACCTGACCGACATGAAGAACGGCCTGCGGCTGGTCATCGAGGTCCGGTCCGGCTTCGTGCCGGAGGCGGTGCTGGACGAGCTGTACCGGCTGACGCCGCTGGAGGAGACGTTCGGCATCAACAACGTGGCGCTGGTCGACGGCCAGCCGCATGTGCTCGGGCTGCATGAACTGCTGCAGATCTATGTCGACTTCCGGATCGACGTCGTACGGCGGCGCTGCGAGTTCCGCCGGGCCAAGCGGGAGGCGCGGCTGCACCTGGTCGACGGCCTCGTCACGGCGCTGCTCAACATCGACGAGGTCATCCAGGTCATCCGCACCAGCGACGACGCGGCCGCCGCCAAAGACCGGCTGATGCAGATCTTCGACCTCAGCGACATCCAGGCGCAGTACATCCTGGACACCCCGCTGCGGCGGCTGACCAGATATGACCGGCTGGAGCTCGAGCGCGAGCGGGAGACCCTGCAGGCCGAGATCGCCGAGCTGACCGCGATCCTGGACTCCGAGCAGCGGCTGCGCGAGCTGGTCTCGGCCGAGCTGGCCGCGGTGGCGGAGAAGTTCGCGACCCCGCGCCGCACCGTGCTGCTGGAGGGCACCGGCGCACCGGCCAGAACGGCCGCGGCGCCGCTGGAGGTCGCGGACGAACCGTGCACGGTGCTGCTGTCGTCGGCGGGCCTGCTGGCCCGTACCGCGGCGCGGCCGCCGGCCGGCGAGCAGGACACCCTGCCTCTCGAGGATCAGGACGGGGAACGAGGCAGCCCGCCATCCCGGTCTGGCGCCAGCCCGGGCAGCAAGGCCCAGCGTGCTGCGCACGACGTGATCACCTCGGCGGTCAGCTCGACCGCGCGCGGCACGATCGGCGTGCTGACCTCAGCGGGCCGGCTGATCCGGCTCGGCGTGCTCGAGCTGCCCGCGCTGCCGCCGAGCGCGCACTCGCCGGCGCTGTCGGGCGGCGCTCCGGTCAGCGAGTTCGTCACGACCGCCCCGGGCGAGACCGTCGTCGCCATCGTCGCGGCCGACGCGGCCGGCGCCGGGCTCGCACTCGGCACCGAGCAGGGCGTGGTGAAGCGGGTGACGTCGGATTACCCGCAGAACGCCGCCGACTTCGAGGTGATCTCGCTGAAGGACGGTGACCGCGTGGTCGGCGCGGTCCAGCTGACCGACGAGGACCAGGCGCTGACCTTCATCACCAGCGACGCCCAGCTGCTGCGGTTCCCGGCCACTGCGGTTCGCCCGCAGGGCCGGGCGGCCGGCGGGATGACCGGCATCAGGCTGGCGCCGCGGGCGCGGGTGATCTGGTTCGGCGCGGTCGATCCGGCCGCCGGGGTCCAGGACGCGGCATCTGACGGGCCGGCGTCCGGGGCGGTCGTCGTCACGGTGGCCGGAGCGGCCGGCGCGCTGCCCGGCACGACGGCGGCGACGGTCAAGGTGACGCCGTTCGCGGAGTTCCCGCCGAAGGGCCGGGCTACCGGCGGAGTGCGCTGCCACCGGTTCCTCAAGGGCGAGGACGTCCTGGTGCTGGCCTGGGCCGGGCCGGGCCGGCCCGCGGCGCGACTGAGGCGGGCACGCCGGTTGAGCTGCCGCCGCCGGCCGGGCGCCGGGACGGGTCAGGCGAGCGGGTGCGCCATCCGCTGGCGGCTATCGGCGGCACCTCGGAGTAGCCAGGGCCGCAGCTCAGAGGACGCTGAGAGGCCGGCTTGCGCCGGCGGGCAGGACGGCGACGCAGGCTGATCCCGGACGACGAGCCGGCCGCGCTTACGCGGCGGCCGTCGAGAAGGGAGAAACCCGATGGTTTCCACAACTGGCGGCCGTGCCCGGCGGCTTATCATCACGGCCGTTGCCGCCGCCGGCCTCGGAGCTGGCCTCACCGGGGTCGCGCTGGCCTCGACGGGAAGCTCAGGCGCTGCCGGAACGACATCCGCGCGCACGACGTCGGCGTCCTCATCCCCGAGTACGTCAGCGTCACCGTCCACGTCCGGCGGCACGGCCAGGACGCCGGCCAGCGGGACGTCCGGCACCCATCACTGCACGCACATGGGCAGTGGTTCCGGCTCGGCCAGGCCGGGCACCCCGACGGGCTCGTAGCCCGGGCTCGCTGGCACGCGGCAAGCCCCCGCCACCGTGCCGGTGCCGGGCAGTGCCGTGCGGCTCCTCCCCGTGGCTGCGCGGCACTGCCCTTCTGCGGGCACTGCCCTTCTGCGGCGCCGGCCCGGAGAGGAGGTCAGGTGTCGATGCGCGACGGGTCAAGCTCGGTGGCGCCGCTGACGATGAAATCCCGCCGCGGCGCGACCTCGGTGCCCATCAGCAGGTCGAACATGCCCCTCGCCGCCTCGGCGTCCTCAATCCGGATCCGGCGCAGCATCCGGCGGCGCGGATCCATCGTGGTCTCCGCCAGCTGATGCGCGTCCATCTCGCCAAGCCCCTTGTAGCGCTGGGGATCCTTGGACCGCTGGCCCTTGCGCTCCAGCTCCAGCAGCGTGCGGCGCAGCTCGGCGTCGCTGTAGGTGTAGATGTAGCGCTGCTGGCCCTTGCGCGGGTTGGTGACCTCGATCCGGTGCAGCGGGGGGACGGCCGCGAACACCCGTCCCGCCTCGATCATGGGCCGCATGTACCGGTGGAACAGGGTCAGCAGCAGAGTCCGGATGTGCGCGCCGTCGACATCGGCGTCGGCCATGAAGATGACTCGCTGGTAGCGTGCCGAGTCCAGGTCGAACGCGCTGCCCGACCCGGCGCCGAGCACCTGGATGATCGCCGCGCACTCGGCGTTCTTCAGCATGTCGGCCAGCGAGGCCTTCTGCACGTTCAGGATCTTGCCGCGGATCGGCAGCAGCGCCTGGAACTCTGAGTCTCTGGCGTTCTTGGCGGTCCCGAGCGCGGAGTCGCCCTCGACGATGAACAGCTCGCTGCGGTCGTCCGCGGACCGGCAGTCGACCAGCTTGGCCGGCAGGGCCGAGGTCGCGAGCGCGGACTTGCGCCGCTGGTTCTCCCGGTGCTCACGGGCGGCGATCCGCGTCTTCGCCGCCGAGATCACCTTGTCCAGCACCGCGCGCGCCTGCTGCTTGCTGCCGCGGACGCGCCCTTCCAGGAAGTTGCCGAGCTCGGCCGAGATGACCTGGGCCACGATCTTCGAGGCGGCCGGCGTGCCGAGCACCTCCTTCGTCTGGCCCTCGAACTGCGGCTCGGGCAGCCGGACGGAGACGACGGCCGTGAGGCCCTCCAGCACGTCTTCCTTGATCACCGCGTCGTCGCCGGCCTTGAGCAGCCTGCTGGCCTTCAGCTGCTCGTTCAGGGTCCGGACGATGGCACGCTCGAACCCGGTGACGTGAGTGCCGCCCTTAGCCGTCGCGATCACGTTGACGAATGAGCGGACCGTGCTGTCGTAGCCGCCGTCCCACCGCATCGCCACGTCGACGTCGAGCTGCCGCTCCACCTCGGTCGGGGTGAGGTGCCCGGCGTCGTCGAGCACCGGGACTGTCTCGGTGAACGTCCCGCTGCCGGTAATCCGCAGCACGTCAGTGACGGGCGTCCCGGATGACAGGTGCGCGCAGAACTCGCTGATGCCGCCGGCGAACCGGAACTCGGCTGACCGCGACCGCGCGGCAGCACCGGTCTCGTCGCTCGCGCCGTCCTCGGGCTGCTCGGCCTCAGGCCGCTCGTCGGTGATCCTGATCAGCAGGCCGGGAACGAGGTAGGCGGTCTGCCGCGCCTGCTGAGTGAGCCAGGCGAACTTCCATTCGGCGCCCTTCACGAAGATCTGCCGGTCCGGCCAGAACCGGATCCTCGTCCCGGTGGCGGTCTTGGCTATCTTGCGGCCCTTGCGCATGCCGGAGCCGGGCGTGAAGGCGGCATCCGGGCCCTCGCCGGCAAACTGCCCGGGCACGCCGCGGTGGAAGCTCATGGCCCACTCGTAGCCCGACTTCTGCACCCAGACGTCGAGGCGGCCGGACAGCGCGTTCACGACCGAGGCACCGACGCCATGCAGACCGCCGGACGCCGTGTAGGAACCGCCGCCGAACTTGCCTCCCGCGTGCAGCCGGGTCATGATCAGCTCGACTCCGGCCAGGCCGGTCTTCGGCTCGGTGTCGACCGGGATGCCGCGGCCGTTGTCGCACACCTCGGCGGAGCCGTCCGCGTGCAGCGTCACGTCGATCTCAGTGCAGGCGCCCGCCAGCGCCTCGTCGACGGAGTTGTCGAAGATCTCGCCCAGGCACTGGGCGAGCCCGCGGCCGTCGGTCGACCCGATGTACATGCCTGGCCGCTTGCGGACGGCGTCGAGCCCCTCCAGGACGGTGAGGTGACGCGCGGTGTACCCGTCGACACCCTCAGCCGCGTGCACCGACCGGCTGGCGGGCTCGCGCGGGGCCGTCCGCGGGCCAGTTCGCGCGCGGCCGCCCGCTCCGGAACGGGCTGCTTCTGTGCTGACGGCGGTCACAACGGCTCCCTGGGCAGGACCTGACGTAATCGGGGCGTCCCGGCCGGGTGGCCGGACTGGGCCCTGCTGGCAGATTAGCTGGCGGCGGACGCTGCCTGGCGCCACCACGCCGCGCCGCATATGACGCCCGCATTACCTAAGCTCGCGAAATCGCCCATAACACCAGCCGGGGCATGACCTGGTGTTCGCCCTCGGCATACTGGTGGCCTGCGGGGGATGACAAACGACCAGCGAGAGTGTTGTGATGCGTAGGAGATCACAGGTTGGACGGACTGTCGGCAGCGTAGCCGCCAGGGCCGGGGTCACCCGGCACCGGACTTACCGGCACCGTCCTCGAGGCGAGGAGGCGACTTATGACCGGAGCGATTGCCCCAACGAGGCCGCTGAGCGCCCTTGACTTGTGTGACCGATGCGGGGCCCCCGCGTACGTACGCGTACTGCTCCCCGGCTCGGGCGAGCTGCTTTTCTGTGCTCATCACAACCGCAAGCACGCCGATGCCCTCGCCAAGATCGCAGTTGAGATCCAGGACGAGACCGGCAGGCTGACAAGCAAGCCCGGCGACACGGCTTCCTGACCTCTCTAGCCAGTCGGCCCCTGACCAGATCCTGGTCAGGGGCCGATTCGCGTTCCGGGCGCGCGATGCGAGCCGGGGTCGTACTAGTCCAGGTAGTCGCGCAGCACCTGAGACCGTGACGGGTGCCGCAGCTTCGACATCGTCTTCGACTCGATCTGACGGATCCGCTCCCTGGTGACGCCGTAGACCTTCCCGATCTCATCCAGCGTCTTGGGCTGGCCGTCGGTGAGGCCGAAGCGCATCGAGACCACCCCCGCCTCGCGCTCGGACAGGGTGTCCAGCACTGAGTGCAGCTGCTCCTGCAGCAGCGTGAAGCTGACGGCCTCGCCCGGCTGGATCGCCTCAGAGTCCTCGATCAGGTCGCCGAACTCGCTGTCGCCGTCCTCGCCAAGCGGCGTGTGCAGGGAGATCGGCTCGCGGCCGTACTTCTGCACCTCGATGACCTTCTCCGGGGTCATGTCGAGCTCAGCGGCCAGCTCCTCCGGCGTCGGCTCGCGGCCCAGGTCCTGGAGCATCTGGCGCTGCACCCTGGCGAGCTTGTTGATGACCTCGACCATGTGCACCGGGATCCGGATGGTCCTGGCCTGGTCCGCCATGGCCCTGGTGATGGCCTGGCGGATCCACCACGTGGCGTAGGTGGAGAACTTGTAGCCCTTGGTGTAGTCGAACTTCTCCACCGCGCGGATCAGGCCGAGATTGCCCTCCTGGATCAGGTCCAGGAACAGCATCCCGCGGCCGGTGTACCGCTTGGCCAGTGAGACCACCAGCCGGAGGTTGGCCTCGAGCAGGTGGTTCTTGGCGCGCCGCCCATCGTCGGCGATCCACTCCAGGTCGAGCCGGGCCTCAGCGCGAAGCGACGCGCCGTCGGCCAGCTTCTCCTCGGCAAACAGGCCGGCCTCGATCCGCTTGGCCAGCTCCACTTCCTGCTCGGCGTTGAGCAGGGGAACCTTGCCGATCTGCTTGAGATAGTCCTTGACCGGGTCGGAGGTCGCGCCCGCGACCGCCACCTGGGCGGCCGGCAGGTCCTCGTCGTCGTCGCCGTAGACGAAGGCCTCGTCCTCGCTCTCCTCGCCGGCTGCTGCCGGGGTGCCGCCTGCAGCGGCAGCTGTCCCGTCCGGGCCGGCCACGGCTGCGACGGCCGGAGCCTCCGCGGTGACCGAGCTGGGCTTAGCCTGCTCGGCCTCGCCCGGCAGATCGTCGGCATCTGCCTCGTCAGCGTCGGCCTCAGTGTCCTCGGCCTCGGTGTCGGTGTCGGTGTCCTCAGCGTCGATCTCGAGCTCTTCCAGCTCCACGTCGACGTCCAGGAAGGCTACGTCGGCGAGATCGGGATCGCCGTCAATGTCGGCCACATCGGCGAGATCGGGATCGGTGTCCGTGCCGCTCGCCTCGGGATCGGTGTCCAGTCCGGCCTTCGCGGCAACCTCGGCGTCCGCCGTCACGTCCATGCTCCCGTTGTCACGATGCTCTCCCCTGCCCGGCAGCTCACTGGCGCCCTTCTTTCCCTGCCTGCCCTTAGCGCCAGCCTGGCCTGACCTGCCCCTGCTGCCGCCTGATGACCCCTGCTTGTCGGCACTCGTGCCGTTGACGCTCTCTGCGGGTGCCGTTCTGGCCGCCGGCTTGCCGCCCTGGCCATGTGCTGGCCGCCTGGTTGCCGGAACGCCATCCTCCGGTACCAGCGATACCGGCTGGTCTGCCTGGTGCTTCTTGCCGCTGGCAGAGCCGCCACGGGCCTGCTGCGGAACACGTGCGCCCTGCGCGGACGGCCGAGACTGCCGCCGCGCGGCCGAGCCTGCAGCACTAGCCACCGCGGTCACCCCTTCCCTCGCTGGATGGCGGCCTGCCCTGCCGCGACCAGCGCCCGGCTGTTCGAACTAGCAGGCGACACTGCCACCTCTCCGGCATACCTCCTGGTAAGCATCGGACCCTACCGCGAGAATCCCGCCTCCCGGACCATGCCAGAAGCCTGGACGCTGCGGCTGGAAAGCCCGTCCTGCCTGAGGTTCCTTCCCGCCCACCACACTAGGCGCACTGTTCGGGTAGGTCGTACCGTCCAGGGCCAGCTCCATCGCTGGCAGGCCTGAGCTGGCAACGCCCAGGTTGAGAGCACAACCTCGGGAATGGTACCCGCATTCCTCATGCCCTCCCCTTCTTCGGCGGACTGCCTGGCAGCTGAGCCAGGCCGGCATCCCCGGCGGCCGGGACGTGCACGACCAGTACGGTGACGTCGTCATCCTGCTCGTACCCGGTCAGCATCCGGTCCACGAGATAGCTCAGCAGCTGAGCCGGATTCTCGGCGATCTCCGCCGGGGCCTCGGCTGTCACCGCGACCAGCTCGTCCAGGCCGACGTCCAGGCCCCGCTTGCGGTTCTCCACCAGTCCATCGGAATACAGCACCGCGGTGTTGCCTGGCGGCAGCCTGAAGGTGTACTGGCCGCGCGGACTGGCCCAGCCGAGCGGCGTGCCGCCCTCGGCGGTCTCCAGTCGTGGCGGCCCGTCCTGGCCGAGCAGCAGCGGCGGCAGATGGCCGGCGTTCCCGGCGACGCTATCCCCGGTCAGCGGGTCGACGACCAGGTAGGCGACTGTCGTGACCTGCTCGGCCAGCTCCGTCGCCAGGAACAGGCGGTCAAGGCCGGACAGCACGGCGGCCGGGCGCGGGTCGGTCAGCGCCAGCGCCCGGAGCGCGTTCCTGACCCGGCCCATGCCGGCAGCCGCGGTCAGGCCCTTGCCCATCACGTCACCGATCGCGACGGCCAGCCGCCCGTCAGGCAGCCGGAAGGCGTCGTACCAGTCGCCGCCGATCTCCATGTTCCTGGTGACCGGCAGGTACCTCGCCTCGAGGATGATGCCGGGCACCGTCGGCAGCGTGTCGGGCAGCAGGCTGCGCTGCAGCGTCTCCGCGGTCTGGTGCTCCCGCTCGTAGAGCGTGGCACGCTCGAGCGCCAGCGCGCACTGCCCGGCCAGCGCCTCGAGGAAGACCCGCTCCTCCTCGGTGATCTGGCGCGGCCGGGTGAAGGAGAACCGCAGCGCGCCGAGCGATGCCCCGGACGTCAGGAGCGGCAGCCCGACCCAGGCTTTTTCATCGCTGTGCTCGAGGAACAGGCTGACGTCGACGTCCTCGGCCTCGAAATAGCGCCGCAGCGCCTCCGGGCTCTCCAGCAGCAGGGGCCGGCGGGTGCTGATCGCGTAGGTCATGACGCTCGCCACCGACAGCGGGATGTCACCGCCGGGCGCGCCGGGGCTGTCCGGCAGGCCGCCAGGGTTGATGGTGTGCAGTCGCAGCCGCTCGGTGTCCAGGATCGCGACGGCCGACCGCTCGGCGCCGATCGCCGACCGGCCGACCTCGGTGATGACCTGGACCACCTGCTCGACCGTCAGAGCCTCGGCCAGCATGGACGTGGCCTGCTGCAGCCGGGCCGTGCGCAGCGCCGCCGCGGATAGCTGCTCGGTCAGCCGGCCGCGCATCTCCTCTGCCTCGCGCTGCGCGGTGACGTCCGTGCTGGCGCCCATCCACTCGATGATCCGGCCGTCCCGCTCGATCGGCACGGCCCGCACGTCGTAATGCCGGTAGGAGCCCGTCCGGCTGCGCACCCGGTAGCGGCTGTCGAAGACCTTGCCCGAGCGCACGCACTCGCGCCAGGCAGCCTCGACCCGTTCCCGGTCGTCCGGGTGGATCGCCTCCAGCCAGCCCTTGCTCAGGTACTCCTCGGCCGTCTGCCCGGTGATCCATCGCCACTCCGGCGAGTCCTCGGCGATCTCACCGTCGGGCCTGGTCACCCAGACCACCTGCGCGCCGGCCTGCACGAGCGAGCGGTACCGCTCCTCGCTGCGCCTGAGTGCCTCGGCGGCCTGGTGCTGCGCGGTCACGTCGACGGCGATGGCGGCGACCCCGCTGATGTCGCCGTCCCTCGACGGGAACCAGGAGAACGACCAGTGCCGGACCGCGGCATCCTCGTCCGCGGGGTTTGCCGGGGCGACGGCGTGCTCGGTCTGCGGGACCGGCCGGTCTCCCGCAGCCACCCTCCTGGCCGCCGCCTCGGCAGCGGCCGCGAGGTCCGAGGGCCACACCTCAGCCGGAGCGCAGCCGGGGTGTGCGTCGTCATCGCCCCCGAGCGAGACCATGGCCTTGTTCATCCGCAGCACGCGCGCGTCCGGGCCGAGGAAGGCGAAGCCGACTGGCGCCTCCTGCAGGAGCGACGCCAGCAGCGCCGCATCCGTGACGTCGAGCCCGGGGAGCCGCGGGCGCGGAACGGACATGCCGGTGCTCACCTCAGGTGCCCCGCACCCAGCAGACCGCGCGTCATCCGAACGGCTCCTTCCTGCTCACTGCGGACACAAGAAGGCTAGCGGCAATAACGGGCGCAAGAAGGGAGCCAGCAACAACTCGATACCCAGGACGGCCGGTCCGCCACGCACCTGATCCCGCCGGGCTGCTGCCCCGCCGTCTGGCTAGTGACGCAGTATCGCGCCAGCCGCGCCCTGCCGCCGTGTTGTGTCCTGCAGGCCGAGTCTAGCCAACGGTAATGGCCTCTCAGACCGTTCAGGCGCGCTGATCTGCCATTCCCGCGGGTGCCGGGGCGGTCAGCGGGAAGTGGCAGGCAACCAGCTGACCGGACGCCCCGAGCGGGCGCAGCGGCGGCTCGGCCTCAGCGCAGACATCAGCCGCGAGCGGGCACCGCGTCCTGAATCTGCACCCGGACGGCGGCTCCGCGGCCGCCGCGCCCTGCGCTGGCCCGGCTGCATCCGGCGCGTGCCGGGCCCCGTCAGGGCCGGTGCTGGCCGGTGCGGTGCTGGCCGATGGGGTGCCGGCCGGTGCGGTGCTGGCGGCGGCCGTGCCGCCGATCGCGGGGACAGCGCTGATCAGGTCGGCCGTGTAGGGGTGGCCGGGCGCAGTGCAGATGTGCTCGGCCGGCCCGACCTCGACCAGCTTGCCGAGGTACATCACGCCGATGGTGTCGGCCATGTACCGCACGACTGACAGGTCATGCGAGATGAACAGGTAGCTGAGGCCGTACTGCCGCTGGACCTTCCGCATCAGGTTGAGTATCTGCGCCTGCACTGACACGTCCAGGGCCGAGACCGGCTCGTCGGCCACGATAAGGGCAGGACGCTGGATCAGCGCCCTGGCGAGCGCGAGTCGCTGACGCTGGCCGCCGGAGAACTCCCGCGCGTACCGGCCAGCCGCCTCCGGCGGCAGGCCCACCTCGTCCAGGATCCTGCTGACCTGGCGGCGGCGCCCGCGGCGGCGGACGGTCTTCTGAATCGCGAGGGGCTCGCTGAGGATGGAGCGCACCCGCATCCGCGGGTCGAGCGAAGCGAACGAGTCCTGGAACATCAGCTGGATGCCGGGCTCGCGCCGCCGCTGCCGGGGGCGCAGCCCGGCCAGGTCGGTTCCGCCAAAGACGATCGACCCCGCGTCGGCGTGCTCCAGCCCGGCCAGCAGCCTCGCCACGCTCGTCTTGCCGCAGCCGGACTCACCGACCAGCCCGAAGGTCAGCCCCGCACCCAGCTCGAAGCTCACCCCCGCGACCGCGCTGACGGTGCTCGCTGCCCGGCCGGGCACCGCCCGTCCGGCCGGGTAGCTCTTCACCAGCCCAGTCACCTCGAGCAGCGGCGGCCCGCTGGTGACTGCCCCGGCCGGGGCGACGGACAGGCCGCCGGACCGCGCGCTGGACCGGCCGCCGGTGCCGGCGGCCCACGCGCTGACCGGGCGGTGTCCTGGCGGCGTTCCGTCCTCGCCGCTGGCCGGGTGCAGCACCGGGTCACCGAGCGGGAAGAAGCACGCGTACGCGTGACCGGGATGGTCGCCGTCCAGTGCGGGCTCGTGGCTCGCGCACCAGTCCCTGGCCTGCCGGCAGCGCGGCGCGAAGCTGCAGCCCGCTGCCGGAACGGACAGGTCAGGCGGCCGGCCGGGGATGCTGTACAGGGTCCGGCTCGCCGGTCCGGCCATCTCGGGCAGCGACTCGAACAGTGCCTGCGTGTACGGATGGCGCGGGCCGGCGAACAGCTCATCGGTCGCCGCCTGCTCGACGATCCGGCCGCCGTACATCACGGCCACCCGCTCGGCCCGCCCGGCGATCACGCCGAGGTCGTGGGTCACCAGGATCACCGCCATGCCGAGCTCAGCGCGCAGCTCGCCGATCAGCTCGAGGATCTCCCGCTGAATGGTGACGTCCAGGGCCGTCGTCGGCTCGTCGGCGATCAGCAGCCGGGGCTCGCAGGCGAGCGCCGCCGCGATCATCGCCCGCTGGCGCATGCCGCCGGACAGCTGATGCGGGTAGGCCGCCGCGACTCGCTCCGGGTGAGGCATCCGGACCAGCCTGAGCAGGTCCGCCGCGCGCGCCGCGGCCACATGCCGGTCAGCGCCCTTGTGCACGGCCACGGACTCGCTGACCTGGCGGCCGATCGTCATGGTGGGGTCCAGGCAGGCCGACGGGTCCTGGAAGACCATGCCGACCTCGTTGCCCCGCACGGTCTGCATATCGCGCTCGGACAGCGCGGTCAGCTCCGTCCCGGCCAGCGTGACCGATCCGCCGGTGATCACCCCGCCGGGCGGCAGCAGCCGCAGCACCGACCTGGCCGTCATCGTCTTGCCGCAGCCAGACTCGCCGACCAGGCCCAGGCACTCGCCCGCCGCGACGCTCAGGCTCACGCCGTCGACGGCGCGGACGGTGCTGCCCTTGCGCCGGATCTCCGTGCGGAGGTCCGATATCTCGAGCACCGGACTCTCCTGCGGGCGGCTCACAGGATCACCGGCGGGGAGACTGCCGGCCCGGCCGGATCAGCGGGGGCAGCCGGGCGGGCGTCGTAGCCGGCCGCGGAGAACGCGTCCCGCAGGCCGTCACCGAGCATGGTGAACGCCACGATGACGGCGATGATCGCGACCCCCGGGCACACGATCTGCCACCAGTAGCCGTCCGAGATGGTCTGCGTCGCCGCCCCGATCATGTCGCCCCAGTCCACGGACGGGAACTGCACGCCGAGGCCCAGCCAGCTCAGCGTCGCCAGGATCAGGATCGAGTTGGCGATCTGGAAGCTGACGTTGACGACGATCGTGCCCATGGCGTTCGGGGCGATGTGCCGGACGATCACCCGCAGGCCGCTGCTGCCCATGACCCTGGCGGCCTGCACGTACTCCCGCACCCGCAGCGTCAGCGCCTCCGCCCGGACCAGCCGCGCCGTGCTGAGCCACGAGGTGCCGGCGATGACCAGGACCAGCATGGCCGTTGATGGCCGGTAGATCGACATCAGCAGCAGGAGCAGGACGATGGCCGGGATAGCGATCGCGGCATCCACGATCCGCATCATGACGGCGTCGGCCGCGCCGCCGAGATAGCCCGCCACCGCCCCCCACAGCGAGCCGAGGACGGCCGCCAGCACGCCGGCGGCCGCTGCCACCTCCAGCGAGACCTGGCCGCCCTTCATCAGCGTGCCGAGCTCGTCAGCGCCGTCCGCGTCGGTCCCGAGCGGGTGGCCGGCTCTGGGCGAGAGGTTGGCCTGAGAGAGGAACACGTGCGTCAGGTCGCTGTGGTAGAACAGCGGCCCGAGGAAGCAGAACGCGACGACCGCGACGATGATCAGGCCGCCCGCGGTTGCCAGCGGGTAGTCCCGGCATGCCGCCAGGCCGCGGCGCGTGTGGGCGGCCAGCAGGGCGCCGGGCGCCAGGCCGCCGGGCGGCCCCGCGGACGCCGGGCCGGCATGGCGGCCGCGGCTGCCCCGCACGGGCGCCCCCGCGAATTCCGGACCCGCAGCCACGTCCGGGCCTGCTGCGAGGTCCGGAACCAGCGCCGCTGCGCCACCGGCCGCCACCGGACCCGCTGCCGCCTCCGGGCCCGCTGCCGCCCCCCAGCCCGCCTGATGGGGCACGGCCCGATTCGCGGTCATGACCGCCCGTGCCTGACCCGCGGGTCCAGCACCGCGTAGCCGAGGTCGGCCGCGAGCGACCCGAGCGCCGCGGCCACTCCGATCACCAGCGTGAACCCGAGCGTCACCGGGAAATCATGGTTCTGCGCCGCCTGCCAGATCTGCCAGCCCATGCCCTGGATGTTGAACAGGCTCTCCACCACCAGCGCGCCGCCGATGATCTGCGGGAAGCTCAGCCCGACCAGCGTGACGACCGGTACCAGGGAGTTGCGCAGGACGTGCATGACGAGCACCCGCCGCTGTCCCGCGCCGCGCGCCCTGGCCGCCTCGACGTAGTCCTGCCCGAGGCTGTCCAGCGCCGACGAGCGCATATACCGGGCGAAGATCGCGATGGTCACCAGCGACAGTGTCAGCACCGGCAGCGCCAGGTCGCGCACATCGGTGATCACCCCGACGATGCCGGGTGCCTGCGGGCCCTCGGCGCCGAAGTAGTGCTTGTCCACCGCGAAGAACAGCACCAGCAGCGATCCGAGCACGAATGGCGGCGTGCCGTAGAACAGGAAGGTCAGCCCGCGCAGCAGATGATCAACGCCAGAGTTGCGGCGGACGGCCTGGATCAGCCCGACCGGTATGGCCACTATCAGTGCGATCACTGTCGAGACGCCGGTGAGGACAAGCGTGCGCGGCAGGCTGGCGGCCAGCAGCGCGCCGACGCTCTCGTTGAGCCGGGCTGAGAAGCCCAGGTCGCCGCGGACGACCCGGCCCAGCCAGGTCAGGTACTGAGCCAGGAACTCCTGGTTGCCGGGGGCACCGCCGATTACCTTCTGCGCCGGGTCACCCGGAGCCAGCCAGATCAGCCCGAACACGATCAGCGTCACCAGCAGCACGACCGCAATGGCCTGCAGCACGCGGCGGCCCAGGTACGCCGTCACGAATCTGGCCTGACTGGCCGGCGCGGGTTCACTTCAGGTAGTGCCAGTCTTCCGGGGTGATGGTGTCCGCGCTGTTCTGCGGCCCGATGTCCAGCCCCTTGATCGTCTCGACCAGGGTCGCCTCGTCCGGCTCGTACACCACCGGCAGCTGCCCGGCCAGGTAGTTCTCCCAGGTGTACATCGCCTTGTCGAACTCGGCAGGCGTCCTGGCCTGCAGGGTGTCGGTGATCAGCTGGTTGTTCGTCGCGCTGTCGTAGTCGCCCGCGTTGTTGATGGCGTTGCCCTGGAAGAGCTCGTCACCGGTCGGCAGGTAGTCAGGCGAGTACGTCCACTCGCCCCAGGCCGCGAGCTGCCAGCTGCGGTTGCTGGGATCGAACGCGGCGCCGACGACATCATTGAACGACTCCGCGGTCAGCGAGACCTGAATGCCGGCCAGCGCGGCGTTCGATGCCAGCTCGCGCATCGCCGACTCCATCCAGTCGATGCCGTTGGCGTAGATGAGGCTGAGCTTCAGCGGGGTGCCTGCCGGAATCGACGCGCCGCACTCGTTCGTCCCGGTGCCCGGCCGCGAGCACGTGTCAGTGCCGTTCGCCGTCACCGTCCAGCCGTGACTGCGCAGCAGCGACTCGGCCCGCGAGATGCTCAGCGTCCACGGGTCGCCGGCGGCCTGGATCTGCGGCGACAGGTACTTGGTCAGCGGGTAGGACGCGACCGGGCCGACGGTGGGCTTGCCGTACCCGTGCAGCGGCCCGCTGATGACGCCTTCCTGGTCGACCAGAGACTGGAACGCCTGCCGGAAGTACAGCTGGTCGAAGATCGCGCCCTGGCCGGTGTCATTCCTGAAGTTGTACGGCATGTAACTGAGCTGCCACGCGTACTGGGCGCTGAGCTGGTAGTTCGACAGTGTCGGCGGATTAGCCCCGACGTTGGCCCCGGCCGGGGGCACGGGTGCATCCACCGTCGGCAGGTAGCCGACGTCCACTGTCTGGTTGCCAGTCGGGTCCTGCAGCACGTTGTACTCGGCCTGCTCCGAGGTGAACGGCACCTCGATGAACGTGGTGATGTGACCGGATGTGACCTGGCCGCCGTAGGCCTTGTTGTAGGTCAGGACGAGCTTGCCCTGGCTGTTCAGGCTCTGCAGCTTCCACGGCCCGTCGACCACGCTCCACAGCGGGGACGTGGCGTAGGTCGACGGATTCTTAGAGGACTGCGCGTTGAGGTAGTTATAGACGGCCGTGCAGTCCGCCACGCTGGTCACGCAGTGGCCGGGACCGGAGGCGGTACGGTCCCACGCTATCGGCATCGGCGTGATCTCGCTCAGCTCGTTATTGGTGAACCAGGACTGCGAGAATTTCGCCGTGGTGATGTCCATCGTCATGACGTACTTGCTGGCAACGCGGATGTTGGTCACGTCGGCCGGCAGCCCGGTCGAGCTGTAGTCGACGCCGTTCGGTCCCTCCGCCTTCATCATGTTCATCCAGAAGACGACGTCCTGCGCGTCTACCGGCTCGCCGTTCGACCACTTGTAGTTCGGCTTGAGCGTGATCGTGACTTTGTGGCCTTTATAGACGGGCGGCTCGGCGAGGCTCACCTGCGGGTTCAGGTACGGATTGACGCCGGTGCCGAACCAGTACAGGGGCCGGTAGAGCAGGTACTGGTAGTCGTTGATGTTGAAGACGCTGTCCCAGTCCTCGCCTATCTGCCCGGCCAGGAACGGGAAGGCGTAGCCCGCCTGACCGCCCGGCTGCATCGCGTAGGTGACGGTCGTGCCGTTGCCGTTGCCAGCGACCGAGGCTCCCCCGGTCGCGGCGCCGGAAACCGGCCCGCAGGCGGCAGCGAGCACGGCCAGCCCGGCCACGGCGCAGGTGCCCGCGACCGCCCGGCCGCGCCTGCCCCCGTTTCGCTTCCAGGCTCGCCGCCACACTGCCGCAAGTCCTGCTCGCATCGGGAAAACCGCCGTCCTTGTCGCGCCAGGGAACGCGCCGGCGCCCGGCGCGCACCACGAGTCCCAGATTTTACGTCTTGCCCACTCGAATACTTGCTTATGACTTATGTACCAGACCGCCGGACCCGGCCGGACCGTGTCGCTCCGGGGGCCGTCGTCCTGACCGGCCGTCACGACCAGCCAGGCCGGCCGCCGCGACCAGCCACGGAACGCTGGCCGGAGGCACGGACCAGCACACCGGCACGGGCGGGATGGCGGCAGGCATTCGTCAGAAGGACGCTACCGGACTAATGGACCTTTCGCCGGAAAGACGGTCAGAAGCATCCCGGTTCTTGACCCAGATTCCGGCGAACCATCCCGGAAACTAAGAAACCGGCACTGTGATGGCGAGGCGTGACGTGCCTGCTCCGGAAATCTGCGAAGCTAGACGCGTGACCCCCCAGAGCCGACGCAAGGAACCAGCGGGCAACAGGGGACAGCATCAGGGACCGACAGGCCGCCGGACGACCGCCTCCGGGCTGGCCGGTCCGCCGCCCAACGCCCTGTTTGCCGAGATGCTGCGCGCCGCCCGCGAACTGCTCGCCGTGCGCAGCCCGCTCGATGCTGAACTCATGGTCAGCGAGCTGCTGGGGACCTGGTGGGGGCAGCAGAGCAGCCGCGGGTCCCGCAACGCCCGCAGGCGCGCCGAGGTCGAGGAGATCGTCGGCGAGGGACTGGTGGGCTACGCGGCCGATCAGGGCAGTCCGGCCGCGCTCGCGCTGCTGTCGGGGATCGCCTGCCTGGGTACCTCCCGCCAGGCGGTCCAGGCCGAGCAGGCCGCGCTGGCGCTCATGGACCGCGGGGTTGCCCGCCCGGCCTGGGCTGAGCACGTCGGCGCCGTCGAGGCCGCCGAGTGCTACGTCAACTCCGATGCTTACGGCGACCGGGACGAGGTCGTCTGCGTCTTCAGCTACGCCGGCCAGGAGCAGCACGCCCTGGTGGTCGTCGTCGACTACAACGCCGGCGGCCTGGCTCGCGACGGCTGGGTCACCTCGCAGGTGGCCAAGCTGCTCGACTACTGCCGGGACGGCAGCGCTGCCCAGCAGGTCTTCCTGCAGATCGACCCGCCGCAGGCCCGCCGGGTCCTGGCCGCCGCACTGGCCGCGACCGAGGCGGCTACCGACCCGGCAGTCAGCTCCTCGTTCCCCTCCTACCATGCGTTCATCCGCGCCCGGGCGCGGACGCTGCCCCCGGTGCTGCCACCGGGAACGGTGAGCCAGGACGTGACGCCGGCCGCGCCGTCCATCACCGCGGCCGCGCGGCGGGCACAGTGGCGCAAGGACCGCCGGGCGATGCTGGTTGCCGAGTTCCTGGCCTCAGACGAGGCCGAGGACCTGTCCGACCGGCAGGCCGCCAGCAGGTGCGCTGATCACATCGTCGAGTACGGCTGCGACCGCGATTTCGGCCGCCCGCTGCGAGTCAGCCCGGCGAAGGCCGAGACGTTCCTGCTGGACTGGCTGCCGCGCAAGGTCGTGCTGTCGCGGGCCGACCAGGAGGCCATGCCGCACGTCCTGCTGGCCTGGGTGCGGTGGGCCGGCGCCCGGTCCGGCCTGGACGACGCCGCGATCGCGGCCACCCTGGACGCGGTCTTCGACGCGATGCGCACGTTCCCGACGGTCTACAGGGACCCCTCATCGTTCGGCCTGGCGCCGGACATGGTCGCCCGGCTGCTGCCGGACGGCGACCTGGAGGCACTCGCCCGCCGGGTCTTCGCGTTCCCGCTGCTGCGCGGCACCTTCCGCAGCGTCAACCTGGGCACGCTGAGCCCCGCGCTGCTGGCCGACCGGCGGACACTGCTCGCGGCCGACCATGAGGATGCCGTCTCCCAGCACACCGACGCGGCGTATCAGGTCAGCGCCGAGCACCTGGACCGGCACGCGGCCCTGGCGGACCGGCTGTGGCGCGGCGACCCGCCCGAGCTCTGGGAGGCCGCTCAGCGGCTGCTCGACCTCGGCGAGGACCGGCACGAGGTGCTGCACCTGCTAATCGACACCATCAGGTCGGCCGGCCCGCGGGAGGCGGACATCGCCACCGCCCTGGCCTGCCTGCCGCCTGAGGAGCCCGGCTAGCAGTGGCCCCCGCCGGATCGCCCGCGGTGGTCGACCTCAACGCCGACCTCGGCGAGAGCTTCGGCGCCTGGCGGCTTGGCGATGACCAGTCCCTGCTTGCCGTCGTGACAAGCGCGAATGTCGCCTGCGGGTTCCATGCCGGCGACCCGCTGACCATCAGGCGTGCCTGCGCGGGCGCGGTCGCCGGCGGCGTCAGCATCGGCGCCCAGGTGTCCTACCGCGACCTGGCCGGCTTCGGCCGCCGGGAGATGACCGTGCCAGCGGACGAGCTGACTGCCGAGGTGCTGTATCAGCTCGCCGCTCTCGACGGCATCGCCAGGGCCGAGGGCGGCCGGGTCAGCTACGTCAAGCCGCACGGCGCCCTGTACAACCGGGCCGCGCGCGACCCGGAGCAGGCGACCGCGGTCGCGCTGGCGGTGAGCAGCTTCGATGCGGGCCTGCCGGTCCTGACGCTGCCCGGCTCGGCGCTGGAAACGGCCGCGGCCGACCTGCGGCTGCCGGTCGTGACCGAGGCGTTCGCCGACCGCGGCTACCGCGACGACGGCACTCTGGTCCCGCGTTCCGAGCCCGGCGCCGTCCTCACCGATCCGGAGACGATCGCCGCCCGGGTCGAGGGCATGGTCGTGCGCGGCACAGTAGTGACCGTGTCGGGCGCGGCCCTGGAGCTGAGCCCGCGCTCGGTCTGCGTGCACGGTGACACGCCGGGCGCCGTCGCGATCGCCGCCGCGGTCCGCGCCGCGCTGGAGCGGGCCGGCGTGACGCTGGCGGCATTTGCGAGATGACGATCGCGAGCGCCGGCGATGCGGCGCTCCTGCTGGCCGCCGGCTCGGACGACCATCAGGGCGGGAACGAGGCCGCCTCGGTCGCCGCCGCCATCCGGGCCGCGGCCCTGCCAGGTGTGATCGACATCGTGCCGGGCGCGCAGACGGTGCTCGTGACTTTCGCGCCGGGCAGCTGGGCCGCGCCCGAGCTGGCCGGCCGCTTCGGCAGCTCGCTGGCGATCCCGCGGTGCTGGCCGCGGTCCCGCCGCCAGAACCGGTCGTGATCGACACGGTCTACGACGGCCCGGACCTGGCCGACGTCGCCGCGCTCACCGGCCTGACGGGCGCCGAGGTCATCGCCAGGCACGAGGCCGCGGAGTACCAGGTTGGCTGGATGGGCTTCGCGCCCGGCTTCGGCTATCTCACCGGGCTTGACCCTGCTCTGGCCGTACCCCGGCTGGCCAGCCCGCGCCAGCTGGTCCCGGCCGGCTCGGTGGCCATCGCCGGCGGCCTGGCCGCGGTGTACCCGTCGGCCTCGCCCGGCGGCTGGCGGCTGATCGGCCGGACCGGCGCGGTGCTCTGGGACACCCGCCGGGACCCGCCGGCCCTGCTGGCAGCCGGTCAGCGCGTCCGGTTCCGCGCCGTGGACCGCCTGCCAGGGTCTGCCCCGCCGCTTTTCACGGATCTCGTGCACGCAAACCCGGACAAAACTTCCGCTGATATGCATGAGATCCGTGAAGAGTCCGAGATCCGGGCTGGCGAGCGCTGGATTGAGGTGCTGCAGCCGGGGCCGCTGACCACGATTCAGGACCTCGGACGTCCCGGTCTGGCGCACCTCGGAGTGCCGCACAGCGGGGCTGCCGACGCAGCCAGCCTCCGGCGGGCCAACCGGCTGGCCGGGAACGACGACAACGACGCCGGCCTCGAAGTCACGCTCGGGCGGCTGGCGCTGCGGTTCGGCTGCGACGCTGTCGTCGCGCTGGCCGGCGCCCCCGTCTCGGTCCGGCTGAATGCTGGGCCAGGATCGTCCGGCACCGGTGCCCCCTCCGGCCAGCCGACTGGTGCCCGCTCCCCCGACGGCAGCGCCCCCGATGGCAGCGCGCCCGCGGCCGTGTCCGCAGCCGACTCCGTGTCCGCAGCCGACTCCGTGTTCGCGGTGCCGGCCGGGGCGGTGCTGCGGCTCGGCGCACCTCCGGCCGGGCTGCGCACCTACCTCGCGATCAGCGGCGGTATCCAGGTCACGCCCGTGCTCGGCAGCCGGTCCGCCGACGTACTGTCCGGGCTCGGCCCGCAGCCGCTGCGGCCGGGCGGGCGGCTGCGGGTGGGGCGGCCTCGTTCCCGTCCCGGTGATCCGTCGGGTGAGCTGCCGCGTACCGCCTGCCCCGGGCCGCGGGAGGTCGCGCGGTTGCGGGTGATCGCCGGGCCGCGCGACGACTGGTTCGCGCCCGCGGCACTGACCGCGCTTGGCACCGGCACCTTCCTGGTGACGCCCGCCAGCAACCGGACCGGGCTTCGGCTGGCCGGGCCGGCGCTGCACCGCTCCCGCGAGGCCGAGCTCCCGAGCGAGGGCGTGGCGGCCGGCTCGCTGCAGGTCACCCACGATGGCCAGCCGATCCTGCTGCTGGCCGACCGGCCGGTGACGGGTGGCTACCCGGTCATCGGGGTCGTCGCGGCGGATGATCTCGGGCTGGCTGCGCAGCTGCGGCCAGGGCAGCGCATCCGCTTCGCGGTGAGCCGGGGCTATCCGGCCAGCTCCCGGTAGGCGGTCAGCAGATCGGCGGCGAGCACCGTGGTGAGGTCGGCCGCGCTGGCCTCGTCTCCCTGCAGTGACACCCGCACGTCACGGGACGCGCAGGCTCGCTCGAACAGCGACCGGGCGAACCGGCCGTTCCCGAGCGTGTCGATCCGGCCGTCCTGCACGGCCTGGGTGAAGATCGAGTCCAGCACCGGCATCGCGTCCTGATGGAAGACATCGCCCGCGTGCGCGGCAATGACCTGGGCGATCCGGGCGAGCTCGGCCGGGGTGTAGCTGGGGAAGGCGATCCTGGTGCTGAACCGGGAGGCCAGGCCGGGGTTGCTGCGCAGCAGCCGGTCCATGTCCGCGGTGTAGCCGGCCAGCACGATCACGAGGCGTTCCCGGTCGTCTTCCGCCCGCTTGAGCAGCGTGGCGACCGCCTCGGAGCCGAACGCGTCCCCGCCCGAGTACGCCTCGTTGTGCAGCGCGTAGGCCTCGTCGATGAACAGCACTCCGCCCATCGCCGAGTCGACCAGCCGGGAGGTCTTGATCGCTGTCGAGCCGAGATGCTCCCCCACCAGGTCGGCCCGGTGCGCCTCGATGACCTCGGGCCGGACCAGCAGTCCGAGCGCCGCGAAGATGCGGCCGAGGATCCGCGCGACCGTCGTCTTGCCGGTGCCGGGCGGGCCGGTGAAGACGAAATGGCGTGACGGCGGCTGGCTGGCCAGCCCCTGCCGGTCACGCAGCCTCGCCACCTGCAGCTGCGCGACGATCTCGTGCACCTGCCGCTTCACCGGCTCGAGGCCGACGAGCGCGTCCAGTTCCGCGAGCGCGCCCTCGACGGTCGGGGTGTCGGTGTAGCCGCGGAATCTGGTCGTCAGCTCCGCATAGCCATGCGCGAGATCCTCACCGCGCAGCGTGACCAGCTCGGCTGCCGTCGGCTCGGCCGGGCCGGCCATCACCCGGACGTCGCGCTGCTGCCCGGCCCTGGCCAGCAGGCTGCGCACGAACCGGCCGTTGCCGAGCTCGTCGGCGAGGCGGCGGCGGCCGACTTCATCGAAGATCTGCCGCAGCACCGGGCGCGCGTCGGGATCGAGCAGCTCGCCCCTTCCCTGCACGAACTGCTCCGCCAGGGCCATCAGCTCCGCCGGCGAGTAGGTCGGGAACTTCACCCGCAGCGCGAACCGGGAGTTCAGGCCAGGGTTGCCGGCCAGGAACGATTCCATCTGCCGCTCGTAGCCCGCCAGGATGATGATCAGGTTCTCCCGGTCGTCCTCGGCCCGCTTGAGCAGGGCCTGCACGGCCTCGTTCCCGAACCGGTCGCCCTGGCCGTCACCGGCCTCGTTGACCAGGCTGTAGGCCTCGTCGATGAACAGCACGCCGCCGAGCGCCGAGTCGATGAGCTCGTTGGTCTTGATCGCGGTCGCGCCGAGATACTCGCCGACCAGGTCGGCGCGCTGCGCCTCGACGACGGCGGGCCGGTCCAGCAGCCCGAACGCGTAAAAGATCTTGGCCACGATCCGGGCGACCGCGGTCTTGCCGGTGCCGGGCGGCCCGAGGAACACGACGTGCTGCATCGGCTTCTCGGTGCCGTGACCGGCGATGGCACGGCGCCGGGCTGCCTCGACTGACGCAGTGATGGAGCGCACCTGGTCCTTGACCGCGGTCAGGCCGACCATGGCGGAGAGCTCGGCCATCGCGTCATCGACGCTGATGCTCGGCCAGTCCGCCGCCGCGGCGGCTGCGGCGCGGCGCTGACCGCGCTCGGAGCGCGAACCGGCTCCGGCCTGAGCGGCCTGGGCAGCGCGGACTGCGCCGGGACCGGGCACGCCCGGTGTCCCCTGCCCGGCGGCTGACCCGCTACCTGCTGAGCCACTGCCTGCTGAACCACTGCCTGCTGAGCCGCCGCCTGCCGGATCGCCCGGGTATCCCGCACCGGCTGGGCTTCCGGATCCGGCCGGACCGCCCTGAGCGGCGGCGCCCCCCGGACCGCCTGAGCCTCCCGGACCAGCTGAGCCTCCGGCGCCGGCCGAGCCGCCCGCGCCGGCTGACCCGCCCGCGCCGCCTGGTCCGCCGGCCGGCTGGCCGGCCCATGGCGGAGCACCTGCCTGCGCCACCGCGTACGGGGCTGCGAGCGCGCCGCCAAGGCCGCTCCGGCGGCTGTACTCGCGGCTGTCCTGCATGGCTTTCGCGAGCCGCCAGCCGACGACGACCAGCGCTATCAGCCAGGCGGTGGCGGGTCCTACCAGCGGCTGGCTGCGCCAGATCCGGACCGAGGCCAGGATGATTCCCACCGGCAGTGACCACAGCAGGGCCCACGCGGCCGTGCGGCACGGCACCGGCCAGCGGCCCAGCGCGCCGACATGCGACAGGACCGCGATCGCCGGCGGGAGCACAAGCAGCAGGTATCTCGGCCCGGTCAGCCCGTGCGTCCTGGCCGCGACGAGCGCGATGCCCCACAAGGCCACCGAGGCGGTTGCGATCGGCGACCGCTGGCTCGTCCACAGCGCGTACGGGGCGTAGATCAGGGCCGCGAACAGGCCGATCGTCACGAGCGGCAGGGCGAAGACGCAGGCCGCGATGATGAGAAGGATCTTGACCGGCAGCGGCGCGGCGGCCGCGAACTCGCGAATGCGGGCAGCCCAGCCCTGCACGGCCGCACGACCGGGCAGAGCGGGGTGCTGCTCTGGTGACCGCATCTCGCTCCCTCGCGCCAAGACTTGTATAGCGCATTCTCGGAGCGATTTCAGCCACTGAGTGGCTGCTGAACAGCGTTTCGATGCTATTGAGTCAGGGCCAATTCAGGCGCTAGTTCGCGGAACTCAGCTGGCAATTCAGTGCTCAGGCGGGCCCGATGTACGCGGTCGTCTCCCGCTGCCATAGCAGCACAATGGTCACTAGCCCGATCACCCACTCCAGCAGGATGACCAGGAAGGAGACGCTTGACCGGCTGCGCGCCAGGACCACTTCCACTGTAATGAGGGCGAAGAGCACGGATGCGATGATCCGGGCCCAGCCGCTGCCCCTGTTGTTGGCCCAGGCCATCCAGACCCAGAGCAGGATGCTGATAATTCCGGCGGCGACCAGGGCCGCGAATGTGACGCTGGCGACCATATGAAGCTGCGGGATCGTATAGCCGGTCCTGCCTGAGCGGCGGGCAATCGCGTCGTTCTACCGCACCGCGTTGAAGACCTCGGTCTTGATCTTGCCGCTGAGCACGAGCGTGACGATGGTACCCAGCAGGGCCAGGCCTGCCCCGCCCCACATCAGGCGAACTGCCCGGCGAAGTGACGGCGGCATCGGGCGATCCTGGTCCCCGGACGTGCGGCGGCCGGCGATGCCGCCCCCGGCCGGATACGGCTGATACGACATCCAGGACCCCTCAGGAAGGTGGGCCAGTGTCATTGCCCAGCTTAGTTCTGATACCCGGACATATCCAGCACAGGGCAGGCTTGCAGGTCAACCAAAGTTGACTTTGCATCTGTTTGGTGCCAACGAAACCCGGCATATCTGCTCATATGGAAGCCCCGGAACGCTGCTCCGGATGAAAAGTCGGCCACGGCGTGGCGCATAGATGACATACCGGTCAGGCGTCCGCCTCGCCGCGCATGATCCGCTCGATCAGCGGGCCGATCCGCGCGGCGACCTCCTGCCTGGGGGCGGACGCGAGCGGCTCCAGCCGCACGATGTAACGGCTCCAGGCCAGCCCGACCAGCTGCGCCGAAATGGCGTTGAAACGCCACTGCGCATCGGCGCTGGTGTCCTGCCGGCCGGCCCAGATTCGCTCGCTGAGGAATTCCCTGAGACTGCGGGCAACTTCCGGGGACGACGAAACGGCCTGGGCGAGGGTGACAAATGACTGGCCTGGCTCCCTCGGATCGGCTTCCCACTGGGCCAGGAAGCTCTCCACCAGGCGCACGCCGGGCGAGCCGGATGCCTGCGTGTCGCGCCTGATGTCGCGCGGATCCCGCGGGAGTTCCTGGGTCGCGACGAAGAGCGACGGCTTGTCGGCGAAGTAGTGATAGATCAGCGCCGGATCCACCGCGGCCCGGCGCGCGATCGCCCGGATGGTCGCCGCGGTGTAGCCGCTCCCGGCGAACTCGGCCCGGGCCGCCTCGATGATCGTGGCCCTGGTGCCGGCATCTCCCGCCCTCCGGCCGGTACGGGCCATCAGGCTGAGGCCGGCATTTCACGGCCCGTGAATTCGTGTGCTAGAGTCATCACCCGTGAATTCTAATGCGACCCGATCGCCCGGCGCAGTCACCAGCGCCCCGCTCGGGCGCGTCGCCGGCTGGTGCTATGACCACCGGTGGCGCGTTCTCGTGATCTGGATCCTGGCGGTCATCGCGGTCATAGGCGTAGCGCAGTCTTTCGGCAGCCGGTTTAACGACAACTTCACCGGCGGGAACGCGCCCTCCCAGCAGGCAGCGAACCTCCTGGCCGCGCGATTCCCCCGGCAGTCCGGGGACACCGCCGACGTCGTCCTGCACTCGGCAGCCGGTCCGCTGACCAGCCCGGCCGGCGCCGCCGTGATCGGGAAGCTCACGAACGCGCTGCGGCCACTGGCCACGGTGACGGCGGTGCGCAGCCCGCTGGCATCCGGCGGCCGGGACCAGCTATCGCGCGACCAGCGAACCGGCTTCATCGTCGTCCAGTTCAACGCGGTCGCGGCCGACTTGCCCGGCAGCGCTGTGAGCCGCGTCGTCACGGTGGCCCGCAGTTTCGCCCGGCCGGGACTCCAGGTCGCAGTCGGCGGTGCTCCGGTCGAGAACGTCGTCTCGGCCGCGCCAGGGTCCAGCGAGGGCTTCGGCATCACCGCGGCCGTGATCATCATGCTGCTGGCCTTCGGCTCGGTGGTCGCGATGGGCCTGCCGATCATTACCGCGCTCGTCGGCGTCGGACTCGGGTTCGGGGTTGTCGATGCCGCCAGTCACGTGCTGACCGTGCCGACATTCGGACCGGAGCTGATGGCCATGATCGGCCTCGGCGTCGGCATCGACTACGCGCTGTTCATCGTCACCAGCTACCGGGCTGCACTCGCGGACGGCACCCCGCGCGACGCGGTCATCAGCGCGCTCTCGACTGCGGGCCGCGCGGTGCTGTTCGCCGGCTGCACGGTCGTCATCGCGCTGCTCGGCCTGTTTGTCGTCGGCCTGCCGTTCATGGACGGTCTTGCCGCCAGCACGATCCTGGCCGTGCTGCTCGTCCTGGCCGGCGCGCTGACGCTGCTGCCCGCGCTGCTCGGCTTCACCGGAACCGCGATCGACCGGCTGCACATCCCCGGACTGCTGGCCCGGCCGTCCGGCCGGACCGGTTTCTGGGTCCGCTGGAGCGAGACCGTGCAGCGGCGGCCGGTCCTCTGCGGCCTCAGCGCCCTGGCGGTTCTGGTGGTACTCGCGATCCCGCTGCTGTCGATGCGGCTGGCGTTCAGCGACGCCGGGAACGACCCGCCGTCGCTCACCACCAGGCAGGCCTATGACCTGCTCGCGCAGGGGTTCGGTCCAGGCTTTAACGGACCGCTGATCGTCGCCGCGAAGGTACCGCCCTCCGCCACGGCGAGCGTGGCCGCGCTTGACGGCCGGCTGCGGTCAGTGGCCGGGGTCGCGTCAGTGACGCCGGCCCAGCTGAACCCGGCCCGGGATGCGGCGCTGATCGTCGTCTACCCGGCTGCCTCGCCGCAGTCCGCGCAGACAGCGGCTCTGGTGCGCCGGCTGCGCGACGATGTCATCCCGGCCGCGACCAGGGGCACGGGCATCACCGCCTACGTCGGTGGCGAGACCGCGGCCGGAGTCGACGCATCGGCCTTCCTGGCCAGCCGGCTGCCCTGGGTCATCGGCCTGGTCATCGGGCTGTCCTTCGTGCTCCTGCTGCTCGTGTTCCGGTCCGTGCTCATCCCGGTCAAGGCCGCGGTCATGAACCTGCTGTCCATGGGAGCCGCCTACGGCGTCATCGTCGCGGTCTTCCAGTGGGGCTGGCTCGCGGACGTGTTCGGCGTCACCAGGACGTCGCCGATCGATCCGTGGATCCCCATGATGATGTTCACGATCGTGTTCGGCCTCTCGATGGATTACGAGGTGTTCCTGCTGTCGCGGATCCAGGCCGAGTGGCTGCGCACCGGTGACAACACCCAGGCGGTCACCGCGGGGCTGGCCGGCACTGCACGGGTGATCACCGCTGCTGCCGCGATCATGGTGTGCGTGTTCGGCTCGTTCGTGGTGAAGGACCCGCTGCACATTCTGAACGTGTTCGGCCTCGGCCTCGCGACCGCCATTTTCGTCGATGCGACCGTGGTGCGCATGGTGCTGGTGCCGTCGGTGATGCAGTTGCTGGGCGAGGCTAACTGGTGGCTGCCCGGCCGCCTGGGCGCCCGGCGGCCAGGTCGCGAGACCGGGCGCCCGGCGGTGATCAGCCACTGACGCCGCCGGAGACGGCAGGCAGTCAGGGGTGCGGCCTCGTTCCCGCCCGGATATCTGGCTTGTCGACCGGCTGCGATGATGACGCTGAGCACCAACCCGAGCCGGAGGCGCGCATGATCAGGATCGAGGCAGACCTGCTGATCCCCGGGGACGGCGAGCCCGTCACCGGAGGGGTCCTGGTGACCGAGGGCGGGCAGATCAGCTATGCCGGGCCTGCTGCCGCGGCGCCCGGTGCCGCCGGGGCCGAGGTGATCACCGCGCCGGTCGTCATGCCCGGCCTGTGGGACTGCCACGGCCACTTCATGGGCGCTCGCTCGATGGACCTGGCCCGGCTGCCGCAGGAGCCCACGGCACTGCGGGCCGCCAGGTCGGCGCGTGACCTGACGAACGCGCTCGACGCCGGGATCACGTCCGTCCGCGAGGTCGGCGGCCTCGGCGTCTACCTGGCTCGCGCCGTCAGCGAGGGAATCCTGGACGGTCCGGCGATCTACCCGGCAGGCGCGATTCTCAGCACCACCGGCGGCCACGGTGACCTGCACTGCTATCCGCTGTCGTGGGTCGAGGACTTCGCCCGGCAGGACGGCACGCTGCGGCTGGCCGACGGCGAGCCGGAATGCATGCGGGCGGTCCGGGAGCAGCTCCGGCGCGGCGCGCGGCTGATCAAGGTGTGCGCGTCCGGCGGCGTACTGTCCGAGCTGGACAGCCCGCTCCATCAGCAGTTCACGCTGGCGGAGCTGCGCGTCATCGTGGAAGTCGCGGGCCTCGCCGGCCGCGTCGTCGCCGCGCACTGCCACGGCAAGCCCGGCATCATGGCCGCGATCGAGGCAGGCGTCGCGACCATCGAGCACGGTACCTACCTGGACGCCGAGGCCTGTGACGCGATGTCCGAGACCGGCACCATCCTGGTACCGACCCGCACCATCGTGGAGAACATCCTCGCGCACCTGGACGACGTGCCGCCGTACGCGGCGCAGAAGCTGACCGCCATCGCGCAGACCCACGCGGAGGCCGTGCGGCTTGCAGTCGAGCGCGGCGTCACCGTCGCGGCCGGCACCGACATCGGCTCAACCGGGATGGACCTGCCGAACTCGTGGGGGCACAACGGCTCCGAGCTGGCCCATCTGGTCAGGCTGGGCATGACGCCGCTCCAGGCGATCGCCGCGGCGACGTCCGTCGCGCCGCGAACCCTCGGTCCGCAGGCGCCGCGCAGCGGCCAGCTCGCGGCCGGTTTCGATGCCGACTTCCTCACCCTCGACGCGGACCCGCTCGCCGACATCGGCGTACTGGCCGCGCCCGGGCACGTGACCGGCGTCTGGACGGCCGGCCGCCGGGTCAAGGGCTGACAGTCGCGGCCGCCGGTGGCCTCCGGGCTCGTCACCTGCGTGTCCGGACGCCGCCGGTAACGGCAGGGCCGATCTTGATCGATACCTCTGGCGAGGGCCGCTGGTGACAGTCTGGCCAGACGCCAGGACCGGACGGCCCAAGGGGGGATCACGCATGATGGGTCGGCTTAGTGCGGCGCTGGCGCAGGCACTTGTTCTCATACGGTCCGGGGCGCAGCGCGGCCGGCTGCGCGCCGCCGCGACGGCCGGAGCGTGGGCCAGGACGGTGCGGGCTCAGGCTCTGCGGGCTCAGGCTCTGCGGGCTCAGGCTCTGCGGGCTCAGGCTCTGCGGGCTCAGGCTCTGCGGGCTCAGGCTCTGCGGGCTCAGGCGGTACTGGCTCAGTCGGTACCGGCACGGCGGTCGCGGGACGGGGCGGTGCGGGACGGGGCGGTGCGGGTTCAGGTAGCGCGGGGACCGGCGCGACGCGCCGGGCGCTCGTGGCGGCGGGCGCTGGTGCCCGCGGCGCTGGTCGCGCTCATGCTGGGCTTCGCGGTGCCGGCGCTGGCCCGCACTCCCGCGCACGCGCTGCCAGCGCACAGGGGCAGCGCCGTATCGCTGCGCACCCTCGTCAGGCACGTGAACGTCCGCAGCGAGCCGAGCAATCACGCTCGCATCGTCGGCACGATCAGAAAGAGCGGCACCGTCGTCGCGATCGCCTGCTACGCGATGGGCACGTCCGTGGCCGGCAATCCGGTGTGGTACCGCATCAGCGCGCCGGTGAACGGCTACATCACCTCGTACTACACCACGACGCACCTGGACCCGGCCGCTGGCGTGGCCAAGTGCAGGTCGTTCAGCCGGCCGTATCACACGGTCGTGAAGGGCCTGCATGTCCGGACGAGGCCGACGACAGCTGCCAAGATCACCACAGTGCTCGGCAAGGTTGGCACCAAGATCACCGTCAACTGTTACAGCCGCGGCCAGGACATCAGCGGCGACCCGATCTGGTACCACATCGTGACGCCCAGGGCCGGCTACGTCGCCGGGCTGAACCTGGACACCGGCTACGACCCCGCCGCCGGCGTCCCGGCATGCGCGTGAGCTGGCGGGCCGGGATCGCCCGGGTGCCCGGCCAGGCGCCGGCCAGCCGGGCTGTCGGCGGTCCGTGCTAGAACGCAAGCATGCAGAATCTCAGCTTCACTGACATGCTCAGCCTCATCGAGGACAGATCGGCCGCACTCCGGGCCGCGGCGGCGAAGGCCGGTCTGGAAGCCCGGGTGCCCGGCTGTCCGGACTGGTCGGTTGCCGATTTGCTGGCCCACGTGGGCGAGGTACAGATCTTCTGGACCGCAGTCGTCGGAGCCGGCGAGGCCGAAGGCCCGCCGGACAGCGACGCGGTCGGTGATACCGAGCCGCACGGCGACCTGATGGCCTGGTCGGCCGACGCGACGGACCGGCTGGTGCTCGAGCTGCGTAATGCCGGGCCGGACCGGCTGTGCTGGACCTGGTGGGAGTCCACTGGCGCCCCGACCAATTCAGGCGCCGTAGCCAGGCACCAGGTGCAGGAGGCCGCGGTGCATGCGTTCGATGCCCAGCAGGCAGCCGGGGCCGCCGAGCCGCTGCCCGATGCGGTTGCTGCTGACGGAGTCGGCGAGTACCTGACCGTTGAGCTGCCCACGAACGGGCCGTGGCCGTACCCGCCGGGAGCTGTCGTGCTGGAGACTGGCGCCGGCGGGAGCTGGGTGCTCGATCTCGATGTGCCCGCGATCCGGATACTGCGCGGGGACGAGCACGGCGACGCCAAGCCCGTCGCCACCGTGACGGCCGACCCGGGCGACATGGTGCTCGCGTTCTACCGGCGCGACACGATCGGGAAGCTGCAGATCGAGGGCGCGGCCGACCTCGTGCCGCAGCTGCTCAACTGGCCGAACCTCGACTGACCGGCTCGCCGGTCGGCGGGCTGGCAGGCGCCGCCATCGGCAGCGGCGCACCGGACACGGTCACAAGGGCAGAGGTTCGACTCGAACGGACGGGTAGCGGGCGCCCGCCGGCCCGCGCGATGCCCTCGGCGCGCGGCTCGGGACGGTGCTGACGTCTGTCAGCGCCGTCCCGAGCTAGCCAGTCACCTGTCGGAGCGACCCGGCTTCTAGCTGCAGCCGCTCGTCGAGCCGCAGCCCTCGCAGACATAACAGCTGCCGGCCGGGCGCATCTTCGTGCCGCAGGTCAGGCAGAGCGGCGCATCAGCGACGCGCCCCTGATGCGACTCGATGAGCTCCGTGGAACTGCGCGGTGCACTCGCTGCCGGCTCGGTCCGCGGGAGTGCCGCCTCGACTGCCTCGGGATGGGTCCGCTGGACCTTCTCCACCGGGACGGACTGGGCGAGCTCCTCGGGATCCACCTCGTCGGCGGCGGCGACAGGATCCTCGCCGTTCAGCTGCGCGGTGCGCTCGTCAGTTGTCAGGATCCCGAGCTCGGATCGCTGCTCGTAGGGCAGGTGGTCCAGGGCCAGGCGCCGGAAGATGTAGTCCATCACCGAGCTCGCGATCCGGATGTCGGAGTCGTCGGTGATTCCGGCAGGCTCGAAGCGCATGTTGGTGAACTTGGCGACGTAGGACTCCAGCGGGATGCCGTACTGCAGGCCCACCGAGATCGCCATCGAGAACGCGTCCATCACTCCGGCCAGGGTCGAGCCCTGCTTGCCGAGCTTCAGGAAGACCTCGCCGACGCCGTCGTCGGGGTAGCTCGACGCGGTCATGTAGCCCTCAGCTCCGGCGACCGAGAACCTGGTCACAGTCGCCGAGCGCTGCCGCGGCAGGCGGCGGCGTACTGGCCGGACCTCGTGCGGCGTCGCGACCTGCTCCGCGGTCTCCGCGGTCTTGTTCTTCGAGACCGAGAGCGGCTGGCCGACCTTGCAGTTGTCGCGGTAGATGGCGAGCGCCTTCAGGCCGAGCTTCCAGCCCTCGAAGTAGATCTTCTCGATGTCCTCGACGGTGGCGGACTCAGGCAGGTTGACGGTCTTGCTGATGGCACCGCTGAGCGCGGGCTGGACCGCGGCCATCATCCGCACGTGGCCCATCGGGCTGATCGCGCGCTCGCCCATCGCGCAGTCGAACACCGAGTAGTGCTCAGGCCGGAGGCCGGGCGCGTCGATGACGTGACCGTGCTCGGCGATGTACTCGATGATCGCCTCAGACTGCTCCGGCTGGTAGCCAAGGTTCTTCAGCGCCCGCGGAACCGTCTGGTTGACGATCTGCATCGAGCCGCCGCCGACCAGCTTCTTGAACTTGACCAGCGCGAGGTCGGGCTCGACGCCGGTGGTGTCGCAGTCCATCATCAGGCCGATCGTGCCCGTTGGCGCGAGCAGGCTCGCCTGTGCGTTCCGGTAGCCGTTCGCCTCGCCCAGCGCCACGCACTCCTGCCAGGTCTTGTTCGCGGCGGCCAGGACCGGCGTGTCGATGCTGCCGACCGGGCGGATGGACGCGCTCGCTGTCGCGTGCTTGGCGATGACGCGCTTGTGCGGGGCAGCGTTGCGCGCGTAGCCCTCGTACGGTCCGACTACCCCGGCAAGCTCGGCCGAGCGCTTGTACGCCGTGCCGGTCATGAGTGAGGTGATCGCGCCGGCGATGGCGCGGCCGCCGTCGGAATCGTAGGCGTGCCCGGTGGCCATCAGCAGGGCGCCGAGGTTGGCGTACCCGATGCCGAGCTGCCGGTAGGCACGGGTCGTCTCAGTGATCTTCTCCGTCGGGAAGTCCGCGAAGGAGATCGAGATGTCCATCGCGGTGATGATCAGCTCGGTGAGCCGCTCAAACTTCTCCACCTCGAAGGTGTCGTCGCTCCGCAGGAACTTCAGCAGGTTGATGCTGGCGAGGTTGCAGGAGGAGTTGTCCAGGTGGACGTACTCGGAACAGGGGTTGCTGGCGGTGATCCGCCCGGACTCCGGGCAGGTGTGCCAGTCGTTGATCGTCCCGTCGTACTGGATGCCGGGATCAGCGCACTCCCAGGCAGCCTTCGCCATCTTGCCGAACAGCGTCTTGGCGTCCACCTGGGCCACTGGCTCGCCGGTGGTCCTCGCGGCGAGGTCGAACGTCCGGCCGCCCTCGACCGCCCGCATGAACTCGTCCGACACGCGGACTGAGTTATTCGCGTTCTGGTACTGAACGCTGGCGATGTCCTTGCCGCCGAGGTCCATGTCGAAGCCGCCGTCGCGCAGGACGCGGATCTTCTCCTCCTCGCGCGCCTTGGTCTCGATGAATTCCTCGACATCGGGGTGATCGACGTCCAGGACGACCATCTTCGCTGCCCGCCGGGTGGCACCGCCGGACTTGATCGTGCCGGCCGAGGCATCGGCGCCGCGCATGAAGGAGACCGGCCCGCTGGCCGTGCCGCCCGAGGAGAGCAGTTCCTTGCTCGAGCGGATCCTGGAGAGGTTGACGCCAGCTCCCGAGCCGCCCTTGAAGATCAGTCCCTCCTCGCGGTACCACTCCAGGATCGAGTCCATGGTGTCGTCGACCGCCAGGATGAAGCAGTTGTGCACGCGCAGGTTCCCGGAGAGGTACTCGCCGCTCTCGGTCTGGATGTCGTAGACCTCCATCGGGCCGAGATTCTCGACCTTGCTGATGTCCAGCAGCGCGCGGTCCGACCCGCCCATGTCCGGCTGGACATACAGCAGGTGGTCGCCCGGCCGCAGGAACCCCGCGACCGTGAACTCGCCGACATCAAGGTCGGTGGCCCGCCACACCAGGTGATCCGCCGTTGCCTCAAGCACGTGCCCCGCGGTGGTGTGCAGCCGCAGCACTTCCTTGACGCCGTTCGCCTTGGTTGCCACGATCCGGGTCGTGCCGTGAGCGTCGTAGACCTTCATCCCGACCGCGTCAGACTCGACCAGGCTGCCGATCGCTATCGGGCCCGCCGGCGTGCTCACCAGGGAGTCGTACGGCTGGCAGGCCGAGACCTGCTGCGGTGACGTCGTGCCCACGTTGAACCAGACCGGCGAATTGAAGCTGAAGATCTGGTGGATCAGGGCGTACTTGAGCTCATGCTCGAAGATCTCCGCATCCTGCTCGGTAGCGAAATAGCCATGCTCACGGCCGGCCGCGGCGTAGGTGCCGACGACCCGGTCGACGAGCTGCTTCAGGCTCCACTCCCGCTGCTGCGTGCCAAGTGCACCCCGGAAATACTTGGTCGTCACGATGTTCGCGGCGTTCACTGACCAGAAGTCGGGGAACTCGACGCCGTGCTGCTCGAAGTTGACCGAGCCATCCCGCCAGTTCGTCATGACGACGTCGCGGCGCTCCCAGGTGACATCGTCATAGGGATGGATGCCCTCGCGGGTGTAGATACGGCGCAGGGTCAGGCCCTTGGCAGGCTTGCTGCTACCACCCTGCGCCGCTGCCCCGCTTACCGTCTCGGTCATGTGCTCCCCCTCCACGGATCCCGCCGGATCCGATCGCGGGCCTGCTGGAGGCCCTTCCCAGTGAGTTCGTCCCCGGTCCTTAGCTGGCCGGCGCGGGCTGCTGCCCGTTGTGCCTGGCGCCGCGGTCCCGGCCTGATCGCTCCGGGCCGCGCTCTCCGTCCGGCCGCGGCCCGGCCTCGTCGGCCGTGAGCTCAGCGTCCTCTGGTCGCCATTCATCCAGATGCTCGGCGCGCAGCGCCGAGATCTCTTCCTCGAAGTCAGCGAGCGACTCGAAGCCCCGGTACACCGAGGCGAACCTCAGGTATGCCACCTCGTCAAGCTCCCGGAGCGGGCCGAGGATGGCCAGGCCAACCTCGTGCGACGGAATCTCGCCGCTGCCCCTGCTCCTGATCGCCTCTTCCACCTGCTGCGCGAGCAGCGCCAGCTGGTCCTCAGTAACCGGGCGGCCCTGGCACGCGCGGCGGACGCCGCGCACGATCTTGTCCCGGTTGAACGGCTCGGTGACGCCACTGCGCTTGGCGACAGTCAGGATGACCGTCTCCTGGGTGGTGAACCGGCGCCCGCAGGCCGGACAGGCCCGGCGGCGGCGGATCGCGGCGCCGTCCTCGCCAGTCCGGCTGTCGATAACCCGGCTGTCCGGATGCCTGCAATACGGGCAATACACGCGATCACCTCCCGAACCGGGACTGGAAGTCACTGCCGTCAAGCACAAGCTATAGGAAAACTACAAGCGTGCAACTACTACATATTGTGGTCCACTGGCCGAGGATCCGCAACCCCAATGCGCTCTGCGCAGAACCCGCTGGTAGACGATGCACCGGGCGCCCGAGGCGCGTCAGCGAAATCCGGGAACGCGCCGGCGTGTCGCGCCAAACCCGGTCGCCAAAGCGGGCCCAGGGCGTCCAGGTCCGCACAATCTGCCGCAGGATCCAGCCATCGACGTACATCGAGCTGCCCGCTGTCAGCGCGGTACCCAGATGAGCTGGCCGGCGCTGATATTCGCGCTGGTCAGCGCGTTGGCGGTCATGATCTCCTGCACGACGATCCGGGTATCAGCGGTCGGCTCCGCCGCAACCGCGATGGACCACAGTGTCTGGCCGGGCCGCACCACGACCTCCCGCATCCCCTGGTAGCCCGCGCGAGCCTGGCCGTGATTGGTCGCCTGAGCGCCCCCCGATGCCAGCAGACTGATGAGCAGAGCGGCGACGACAAGTACGGCCAGCACCAGAACGGACACCACCATCCGGCCGCGCCGGGTGAGCCGCACCGGAGGAGCAGCCACGCGGGCCTGAGGGACTGCGGGCTCCGGAGCCAGGACCTTTCCAGGCAGGAGCACCCGAGCGGCGTGCCCAGTAGTCACGTCAGCGCTCGAACTAGAGCGCGGCTCGGCAGCGCCGGCAGTCCGCACCGGGCGTCCGGCCGGCCCTGGGGCGGCACCGTTCAGGACGACCTGCAGCCCGCTTGATCGGCGGCCGAAACCCGTGTCACCAGCCTCGCCGGCGTCCGTTCCGCCAGTGACCTCTGCCTCTATCGCGGTCAGAGCGCTCATCCCAGCCTCCCTCTAGCGAATGACAGTTCGAATCGTAACTCTGTTCTATCGCAATTTCGTTCGATCGAACGGAGGTACGGTACCGTCTTATCGCAGGGGTACGACATTTTCGGCGCGTGTCGAACAGATGTTTGATCTGGGCGCCGGAAACCGTTAGCGTCAGACTCGGCGCACGGCGCTTTTGGATGGCACTGCACTAACAGCACCAGCACTCGAGGCCGGAGGCCCAACATGAGCGATGCGACCAGCGATGGAGGGGCGCGCGAGGCCTCGACCATCGATCTCGAACTGGCGGACCAGTCCGCGGGCACCGAGTCGGCTCCGCGCCCGCGCGGCAAGCCGGGCAGGCGGCCCAAGGGCAGCGTTCCCGCCGTTGTCGCCGACCTGCCTGACAAGCCCGATCCTGCGCACGTGCTGACCTGGCGTCAGCGCAAGGTGCTGCAGGTGATCCGTGACTCCGTGCAGCGTCGCGGCTATCCGCCGTCGATGCGCGAGATCGGCGAGGCTGTCGGGCTGACCAGCACCTCCAGCGTCTCCTACCAGCTGTCAACGCTGCAGAGCAAGGGCTACCTGCGCCGCGATGCCGGCCGTCCGCGCACGGTCGAGGTGCGTTTGCCCGGCCACCCGGCGGTGCGGCCGGAGCCGGACTTCGATGACGACACGCCGATGGACATCGCCTCGCAGGAAGCGGCGTACGTCCCGCTCGTCGGCCGGATCGCGGCTGGCGGCCCGATCCTCGCCGAGGAGGCCATCGAGGACATCTTCCCGCTGCCGCGGCAGATTGTCGGTGAGGGCAACCTGTTCCTGCTGAAGGTTGTCGGCGACTCAATGATCAACGCTGCGATCGCCGATGGCGACTGGGTTGTCGTGCGGCAGCAGCCGGTCGCGGAGAATGGCGACATCGTCGCGGCCATGCTGGACGGCGAGGCAACCGTGAAGACTTTCAAGCGCTCAGCTGACCACATCTGGCTGATGCCGCATAACCCTGCCTACACGCCCATCCCCGGAGACGAGGCCGAGATTCTCGGCAAGGTCGTGGCGGTACTGCGCCGGGTCTGACCACGCGCGCACCGGTCTTCGGTTAAGACCGCCGGACAGCGAGCCGATGCAGTCCGGCGGTCCTGGCCTGGACCGCGGCGGGGCTGGCCAGCGGCGGAGCTGGCCGCCGGAAGGCCTAGCCACCAGCCGGGCTGGCCAGCGTGCGGGACAGTATCGCCTCGACTACGCAGTCAAGCGGCTGTGTTGCATCGATGGGAATTGCGCCGGATGACCGCAGGCGGGCCTGATAGCCGGGCAGAAAGCTCCTCAGGTACTCGCGGGTGTCCCCGATTCGGCCCCAGTCATTCTCCGTGCGCGCATCTATCCGGGCCAGCATGGTGGGCTCGTCGATTTCGAGCAGGAACACGAGGGTGAACCGGTCGGCTAGCTCTAGCTCATTCGCCGCTCCGCCGCAGACGTACAGCGTTGCCGGCGCCGCCGCTGCGATCAGTTCATCCAGGCGCGCTGGATTCCAGGCCCAGCTATGCCGGGCAAGCCAGGCAAAGTCTGGCTCCGCCGGGTCCTCCACTACGCTGCCAGATGCGTCAACGGTCCGCGCAAGCAGCGGATCGTCGTCGGAATCGATGGCTGCCAGGCCCCGGCTGGCGAGCACGGGAGCGATCGTGGTCTTCCCGGCACCGGAACAGCCGGTGATCTGGACAGCGCTCATCGCTGTCAATCGTCGGCCAGCCCAGACGACGGGCGCAAACGACTTTTGCGCGATCCGCGGAGCGACGGGCAGCTAGCCTTCGCCGAGCCGCGACGACAAGTCAGCCGCCAGCCGGAGGTCCGGGTAGCCCTCCAGGACGTCGGCGACCTCGAGCCGCATCAGGTCGTCCCGGCTCCGGTGCCGGTGCGGCTCGGCCGCAAGCCGGTGCGCGTGCCGGAGGCGAGCGCGGTCGAGCTCATTGCGCACGCTGCGGGCATTGGCAAAGCCTGGCCGGCCAATCTCCAGGGCCAGGTTCTGCCGCAGCGCCACCTCAGCGTCAGCGGACAGGTAGTACTTCGCGTCGTCCAGCATCAGCTGGCCGATGGCCACGAGCTCGTCCACGTCATAGGGCGCGAAGTCCAGGTGGTGCGCGATCCGCGAGCCCATGCCAGGGTTGGAGCTGAAGAACTCGTCCATGCGGTCCTTGTAGCCGGCCAGGATGACGACGAGATTCTCGCGCTGGTTCTCCATCACCTGGAGCAGTATCTCGATCGCTTCCTGCCCGTAATCCTTGGAATCCGAGGCCCGGTAGAGGTAGTAGGCCTCGTCGATGAACAGGACACCGCCCATCGCGCGCTCGAGCACCCGCTTGGTCCGCGGCGCGGTCTGCCCCACGAACTCACCGACGAGGTCGTCGCGCATCGCGTGGACGAGGTGCCCGCGTTCGAGGTAGCCGAGCCGGTGCAGCAGCTCCGCCATCCGCAGGGCCATCGTCGTCTTGCCGGTGCCCGGCGGCCCGGTGAAGCACATGTGCAGGCTCGGCCGTGGTGCGACCAGGCCGAACTTGTGCCGGGCCCGGTCCACCAGGAGCAGCGAAGCTATCTCCTCGATCTTCCGCTTGACCGGCACCAGGCCGATCAGGTCGTGGTCAAGCGCCGCGAGAATCTCGTCGATGTTGGCTGCCTCGCGCTCGGCACCGAAGGTCACGGTGGCCTCGGCCGGCAGCATTTCAGGCTGAGCCTGGCGTCTGTTCCGCGACCGCCGCTGCCGGTCCTGCCGTCGCTGCACCTTGGGCTCGATCACCTGCAGCTTGCCCGACTCCCGCTGCGACACCGGCTGCGCGTAGTACTGGTTTGACTTCCGGACGCCGTGAACGGCAACGACGATCAGGCTGACCAGGCCAATCGTGGCGCCGACGAGGCTGCCGAGAACGTCACTCTGCATCAGTGAACTCCCGCCCCCATCGCGCGCCGCACCCGACCTGCCCCGGATTGACCTGAGGCAGACCCTACCTGAACTAGTCGCAGCAGGTCAGGCCCGGCAAGATCGGCGAGCTCAGGCCGAGACGATGTTGACGAGCTTCGGCGGGCGCACGATCACGGTCCTGACGGCCCGGCCGGCCAGAGCCCGCTCCACGCCAGGCGCAGCCAGCGCCAGCTCGCGCAGCTCGTCCTCGCCGGCCGACGTCGCGACCTCCAGCCGGTCCCTGACCTTGCCGTCGACCTGGACGACGCAGGTGACCATGTCCTCGACCAGTAGCGCGGGGTCAGCAGCAGGCCAGCTGGCCCGCGCGACTGACGGCTCGTGGCCGAGCATCTCCCAGCACTCCTCCGCCGTGTAGGGGGCGAACAGCGACAGCATGATCGCCAGCGTCTCGGCGGCCTCGCGGACCGCGGGGTCAGCCGCGCCGGGGCCGGCGTCAATCGCCCGCCGGGCTGCGCTGACCAGCTCCATCAGCCTGGCGACGGCCACGTTGAGCCTCGTGGACTCGACGAGCCTGGTGACCTCGTCGATCGTCTTATGTGTCGCCTTGCGCAGCTCCTGATGGCCGCCCGCCGCGCTCGCGGTGCGCACGCTCCCTGCGCTGGCACCGGAGGCGGCAACATCGGCAGCCACCCTGGCGACCCGGCCCAGGAACTTCACCAGGGCATCGGGGTTCATGTCGGCCCAGTCGATGTCGTCCTCGGGCGGGCTGGCGAAGATCATCGTCAGCCGGATCGCGTCGACTCCGTGGGCGGCCAGCTGCTCGCCCAGGTTGACGCCGTTGCCCAGGGACTTCGACATTGCCTTGCCCTGGTTGATGACCTGGCCCTGGTTCACCAGCGCAGTGAACGGCTCAGTAAAGTCCAGCATCTTCATGTCGTGCAGCACCTTGACGAAGAACCGCGAGTACAGCAGGTGCAGGATCGCGTGCTCGACGCCGCCGACATACAGATCGACCGGGGACCAGCGCCGCACCGACTCGACCTCGAACGGGCCGTGCTCGAACTCGGGCGAGCAGTAGCGCAGGAAGTACCAGGACGAGTCGACGAAGGTGTCCATGGTGTCGGTGTCCCGCTTGGCCGGGCCGCCGCACTTGGGGCACTCCGTCGAGACCCAGTCCGCTGCGGCCGCCAGCGGCGAGCTGCCCTTCGGCGCCAGCTCCTGGCCCCGCAGGTCGGGCAGCAGGACCGGCAGCTGGTCGTCGGGAACCGCGACCTCGCCGCAGCCGTCGCAGTAGACGATCGGGATCGGCGCGCCCCAGAACCGCTGCCGGGACAGCAGCCAGTCCCGCAGCCGGTAGTTCACCGCGCCGCGGCCCAGCTGCCGCTCCGCCAGGATCTCGATGATCTTCGCGCTCGCGGCCTGCTTGGACAGGCCGTCCAGCGGGCCCGAGTTAACCAGGGTGCCCTCGCCGGGCGTGGCAGCGCCTGTCGCCGCCGGGTCCGGCGCCCCGGTGTCGAGCACCACCCGCACCGGCAGCCCGAACTTCCGGGCGAAGTCCAGGTCGCGCTGGTCATGAGCGGGGACCGCCATGATCGCGCCGGTGCCGTAATCCGGCAGCACGTAGTCAGCCGCCCAGATCGGGATCGGCTCGCCATTGACCGGGTTGATGGCGTAGCGGCCCAGGAACACGCCGGTCTTGTCCCGCTCGGTCGACTGACGCTCGATATCGGTCAGCTTCCGCACGTCAGCCTGATAAGCCTCCAGCGCCGCCCGGTGCTCGGGCGTGCACAGCTCAGCCGCCAGCGGCGAGTCGGCCGCGACGACGAAGAACGTAGCCCCGTACAGCGTGTCCGGCCGGGTGGTGAAGACCGTGACGGGCTCCTGGCGACCCTCGATCTCGAAGCTGACATCCGCGCCCTCGCTGCGGCCGATCCAGTTGCGCTGCATCAGCAGGACGCGCTCGGGCCACCTGCCCTCCAGCGGCGCCATGTCCTCCAGCAGCCGGTCCGCGTACTCGGTGATCTTGAAGTACCACTGGGTCAGCACCCGCCGGATGACCTCGGACCCGCACCGCTCGCACTTGCCGTTGATCACCTGCTCATTGGCCAGCACCGTCTGGTCGACCGGGCACCAGTTGACATAGCCGTCGGCGCGGTAGGCCAGGCCGCGCTCGTAGAACCGCAGGAACAGCCACTGCGTCCAGCGGTAGTACTCCGGGTCGCAGGTCTGCAGCCGGCGCGACCAGTCGAAGGAGACTGCGTACTGGCGGAACGACGCTGCCTGCACCTCAATGTTCTTGTAGGTCCAGTCGGCCGGATGGGTGTTGTTCCTGATCGCGGCGTTCTCGGCGGGCAGGCCGAATGCGTCCCACCCGATCGGGTGCAGCACGTTATGACCGCGCAGGGTGTAATAGCGCGCCATCGCGTCACCCAGTGCGTACGCCTCCGCATGACCCATATGCAGGTCACCCGATGGGTAGGGGAACATGTCCAGGACATACGTGCGCGGCCGCCGATCGCCGGGGTCATCGCTGGCGCGGAAAGTGTCCATCGCGGCCCAGCGCTGCTGCCACTTGTCCTGAATCGCGCGCGGATCGTAGCGATCCGCGGTATCGGCGGCTGTCATGACTTCCTCGCGAACATGGTGAGGTCCGGATCGGCCCCTGCCCGGCCTGGCTTCGGCGATTTCTGCTGCTGTCCCGTAAAAACAACAGCCCCCCGGGTCACGAGGGGCAGCCGCGCCGGCGACAGGCAGTCGGCGCGGCTAGCTAAGGAGCAGGCCGGCGAAACGCATGCCCACAGGGTAGCGCACTCCGGAGCCGGCCCGGATGACTGCGCCTGATGACGCCGGGAAGGCCAGATGACGCCCACCTCGCCCGCCTGCGGCGTGTCCCGGATGACCGGGACTCCGGCACACCAGTGCCAACATTCAGTGACACATGCTCCGCCAATCCAGAAATGGCGTCAGACGTTAAAAGCAGCGCGTCGTGAATTCCGCCTTGACCGCGCCGCTAGGGCGGCAAATAATGTCCTGACACCTAGCAGCCAGTGAGTTAAGGGCTACGCGGCACAGGTCGGCCAGCCAGGCCAGCAGGGGAATGCCGGGATAGGGCTCGCGGGCATTGCTGGGATGGCCCATGGGGAGACAGGCCATTATCCGGGGGAAATATGCACACTTGCTCGCGCGCGGAATTGCTTCATCCGATTCGCCAAATTTGCTCAGAGCGTGCTCCGGGTAATTGCCAGCAGAGTCGTGATATCACCGGGCACTGCCGTGACTGACACGCCCGGCACAGCACGGGGCACGCAGCCGGTTGCCGTGGTCGGCCTCGCCTGCCGCTTCCCCGACGCTGACGACCCGGCCGCCCTGCTGGAGGTTGTCCTGACCGGACGCCGGTCGTTCCGCCAGCTGCCGGCCGGGCGCGTGGACCTGACCGACTATTACCAGCCGGACCGGGCAACCTCGGACGCCACCTACAGCACCAGGGCCGCGCTTCTCGAGGGCTGGCGGTTCGAGTGCCCGGCGTTCGGCATCGACGCCGGCGCTTACTCGGCAGCCGACCCGGCGCACTGGCTAGCGCTGGAGACCGCCGCGCGCGCGCTTGCGGCTGCCGGGCTCCCGGCCGGCACCGGTCTCGACCGCGACCGCACCGGTGTGATAATCGGGAACACGCTCGGCGGTGACACCTCCCGTGCGAACGCGCTCCGGGTCCGCTGGCCGTACGTGCGACGGGTGCTCTCCGAGGCGCTCGGCGGCGGAGACATCCCGGCCGGACAGGCCGGGATGGTGCTGCAGCGGGCCGAGAACAGCTATCTCGCCCCGTTCCCGACGATCGGACCGTACTCCCTGGCGGGAAGTCTCCCCGCGACGATCGCGGCCGGGATCAGCACGTACTTCGGGTTCCGCGGCGGCAGTCACGCCGTCGACAGCGCCTGCTCCTCGTCGCTGCTGGCTGTCGCATCCGCCTGCGGCGCCCTGGCGTCCGGCGACCTCGACGCGGCCATCGCCGGCGGCGTCGACCTGAGCCTGGACCCGCTTGAGCTCATCGGGCTGGCCAAGGCGGGCCTGCTGGCAACCACCGACGTCCGGATTTACGACGAGAAGCCGTCTGGCTACCTGCCCGGCGAGGGCTGCGGCGTCGTGGTCCTCATGCGCGCCGCCGACGCCAGGGCCGCCGGACTGCCCGTCTATGCGGAGATTCTCGGCTGGGGCAGTTCGGCCGGCGGCATTCCGGGCGAGTCGCAGTCGCAGGCGAGCAGCCAGCTGCTGGCGATGCGGCGAGCGTATGACCGCAGTGCCATCGATCCCGCAGACATTCAGTTCATTGAGGGGAACGGGGCTGGCACGCCCCTCGACGATGAGGCAGAGCTCACCGCCCTGAACTCGATCCGGTCCGGGGCCAGGCGGCCGGCCGTGCTCGGCTCAGTGAAGGCGAACATCGGTCACGCCAAGGCCGCCGCCGGAATCGCCGGGCTGATCAAGACCGTGCTCGCGCTCGGCACCGGCGTGCTGCCGCCTGCCACCGGCGTGGACCGGCCGCACCAGCTGATCGCCGGCGGGGACGGGCGGCTTACCCTGCCGCAGCTGCCGCAGGAGTGGGAGACGGCGTCCCGCCTGGCCTCTGTCTCGGCCGCGGGCATCGGCGGCAGCAACGTGCACGTGGTGCTGCGGCACGAGTCAGCCGGCCGGGCGCGCCAGGACCGGTGGCTCCGGTCGGTTCCGCTGCTCGCGCGGGCAGCCGTGAAGCCAAGTCCGGACGGGCCGCAGCCGCGGCCGGTCACCGGACCGCAGGCACTGCCGTTCCTGCTGCACGCGCCGGACCGGTTCGCGCTGGCGGCAGTGCTGTCCCGGATCGCCGACATCGCGCCTTGTCTGTCCGATGCCGAGCTGCAGGACCTTGCCTGCCTGCTGGGACGGGACACGAGCAAGCAGGGCCGGGCCAGGGTCGCGATCGTCGCGACCCGGCAGGAGCAGCTGGCCATGCTGGCCAGGGAAGCCGTCAGCATGCTGCCGCACCTGGCAGGCGGGCTCTTGTCCGTGCGACCTGGTGTGTTCGCGTCGGACGACGCCGACGGCCGCTTGACGCTGCTTCTCTCCGGCGAGGCAGCGGCCGCTCCGGCCGCAGCGGCCGCGTCGCTGAGCATGACCGTCACCGGCTGCCTGGACACGCTGCGCTGGCTGGAGACCATGGAGGTCCACCCGACGGCAGCAGTGGGTCACGGCCTCGGCACGCTGGCCGGCCTTGCCTGGGCGGGAGTGCTCGGAGAACCCGAGGTCACTGAGATCGCCGAGCTCCGCGCCCGGTTCCTGGCCAGGTCGGCTGCCCGCACCGAGCGGGATGTCACGCCGGGCGACCTCGCGTCGGCCACTCTCCTGGCCGACACTGCCGCTGACCGTGACCCGGCCGAGCGCTCGGACACCGCAGCGCTGCGGACGGCGATCAGGGAGCGCTTCCGGTTCGGGCCGCCACGCCGCAGGCTGATCTCCACGATGACTGGCGCGGAGATCGGGTCTGTCGATGATGCCATCGAGCTGATCTGCCATGGATTCGCCGGCGACGACCAGCTCGTGGCAGCGCTGACGGAGGGCGCTGTCGGCGCGACCCTGCTGATGGAGACCGGGCCAGGGCGGACGCTCGTCACGGCAGCGGCGGAGATCACCAAGGTGCCGGCGATCAGCCTCGAGGGCGGCATCGCCGATCCGGTGAGCAGCGCGCGGGTGGCCGCGGCGCTCTTTGCCGCCGGCGCGCTGGCCGGGCCGCAGCCGATGTTCGCCCGGCCCTTCCGGCCGCTGGACATCTGGCGGGAACAGGTGTTCATCACCAGCCCGTGCAACCTGGTGCCGCAGCAGCGCAGCGGGGCCGGGGAGACAGCCCCTGCAGCCGAGACCGCCGCAGCCGACGACGTAGCCGCAGCCGAGGAGACAGCTGAAGCCGAACACGCGATCTCCGCCGACGAAGCGGCCGCGGCCGACGCAGCAGCCGACGAGGTGGCAGCCCAGCAGACTGCCCCGGCGGACGAGACAGTCCCGGCCGACGCAGCGGCCGCACCCAGCGAGACCGCCGGAGCCGACCACGCTGCCCCGGCCGGCGCAGCGGCCGCAGCCGACGAGACCGCCCCGGCGGACGCCGATCACAAGGCAGCCGCGGAGGACGACGGCATCTCGGGCCTGCGCGACGAGTTCGAGCGGCATCCGCCTGCCCTTCCGCTGCTAGCGGTCGCGCCTGACTCAGACGCCGACGCGGCGGAGGCCACCGCCAAGGCCGGCGCCGCCATCGCGGTCCCGGCGAGTGAGGCGAACGAGCCAGCCGGCGGTCTCAGCCCGTGGGTGCGCTGCTTCACCGAGGGCCTGCGCCCGCTCCCGCGCCGGGCGGTCCCCGCGCCCATCCGGCCATGGCGCATGTACGCGGCCGCGCGCGGCCCGGTGCTGGCTGACCTGGCGGGCCTGTTCACTGCGGACCCGACGGCCGGCCGCACGCTGGCCATCGTCGAGGACCCGGCCGACGAGCGATCGCGAGTCACGGCGGTCGAGGCCGCCAGAGACGCCATCGCGACCGGCGACCTCGTCGTCCTGACAGCGAGCGGCGGATTCACCGGATTCTTCGCCAGCCTGCACGCCGAGAATCCGTCGGTCGGGGTCACAGTGCTGCGCGTTCCGGCCGAGACAATCAGCGCCGCCTCGGTCCTGCAGCACGCCAGCGCAGAGCCAGGCATTTTCCGCGAGCTCGTCATCGGGCCCGGCGGCTCCGCGAGCGAGCCGGTGCCGACCGAAGTCGCGCTGCCGGGCGGCGGCGACTTCCCGCTCGGGCCGCAGGACGTCATCCTCCTCAGTCGCGGTGCCAGGGGTGCCGGGCTGGCACTCGCCCAGGTGCTCGCCTGCTGCGGCACGGGTGTCGCCGTGGTCGGCAGGACCGGCGAGTACGACGACGCTGAGCTGGTAGCCGGGCTGGAAGAGCTGCGGTCAGCCGGGGCGAGAGTGGGTTACGAGGTCATCGACATCACCGATCCGGTGAGCCTGGCAGCGGCCGTCAGGAGGATCGAAGACCGGCTCGGACCCGTGACAGCAGTCGGCCATGGAGTCAGCCCTGACCACCCCGTTCCCGTCCATGAGATCACCAGTGCGGATGCCTCAGCGCACGCCGGCGCAGACGCTGCCCTGCTCGACCAGCTCACCGGAGCCGTCCCCGCCGGGCAGCTCCGGCTGATCATCTCGTTCGGAACCGTGGTCAGCCGTTACGGCCGGGCCGGGGCGGGCTCGCATGCGCTGAGCAGCGGGGCGCTCGCCAGCCGCGGTGCTCAGCTCGCCGCCGCCAGCATCGGCTGCCGGTCCCTGCACCTCGATCTGCCCGCCTGGTCGTCCGGGGGCTTCGGCGACCGGCCGGAGCTGGCAGCCGAGCTCGCCGCCGCCGGAACTGCCCTGGTCGACATCGCGGCCGCGAGCAGGCTGCTGCTCAAGAGCATGACGACGCCTGACCTGCCGCGGAACATCGCGGTGCACGGCCGCGTCGGCGGTCTGGCCGCTGCGCCTGCGCCCGTCATCACGACGGCAGAGCTGGCAGCGGCCGGGCTGGCCGGGGGCGGCAGGTTCCTGCGCGAGGTCTCGGTGTACCACCCCGGCACCGAGCTCGTCTGCACGGCAGGGCTCTCCCTGGCCGCAGACCCTTACCTGGCCGATTACCGGGTCGACGGCATGCCCGTCCTGCCCCCGGTGCTCGCGCTCGAGGCACTCGCCCAGGCGGCGTCGGTGCTGGCCGGGCGGCCAGTGCGGCGGGCAGCGGGAGTGACGCTGGAGTCACCGGTGCTCATCCCGTCGGCCGGCGAGGCCGTTCTCCGGGTGTGCGCGCAGCGTGACGGCGACACGATCGTCGCAGCCCTGCGCTGCGCGGATAGCTCCTACCTGGTGGACCACGCGAGGGCCGAGTTCAGCTGCGCACCCGAGCCGCACGACGTGTCGGAGTCCGCCAGCGCGGCGGCATCGTCCGCGCTGCACCAGCTGGTGGCGGGATCGTCCGGCCTGGTCGACGGCGCCGAGCTGTACGGGCCGATCTGCTTCCAGTCGGGCCGCTTCCGCCGGGTCGCGCTCCTGCCCGAGGTCACCGCGCGATCCGGGCGCGCGCTCGCCCGCGGCGCGGACGACGAGCCCTGGTTCTCGCCCGGCAGCGGGCTGCAGGACACCCGCTTCCTGCTGGGCAGTCCCGGGCTCAACGACGCGGCGCTGCAGGTGCTGCAGGCCTGCGTGCCGCATCGACGGGTCCGCCCGGCGGGATGCGAGTCGGTTCAGTTCTCCGGCCGGGCCGCTGAGGGGCCGGTCGAGATCAGGGCGGTCGCCAGACCGCTGCGGCCAGCTGGCACTGGCCCGGCTGCCGGTGCGCTGATCCCCGGTCAGCCGGGCGCGCCCGAGGCGGAGCTGACCGGGGGCGGGGCGCCAGCAGCGGCCGATCCCGCTCGGGACAAGCAGGGCCAGACTCACGCCGTGGTGGCGGTCGCGCCAGCTGACATGACGCCCGAGGAACGCGCTGACATGGAGGGCGCCGACCGGCGGCCGCAATCACGCAAGTCGCGCCGGTCAAACCGCCGGCAGGAGCCGGTCCGGCAGCAGCCGCGGCAGCCGGCAGCTACCGCCGCCGATCTCACCGCAGCGGCCGGCAGGACAGCCGCAGGCGCCGGGTCCGGCGCGAGCGCCCGGTCGGCCGGCGCGGGCGCCGCCGGGTCCGCCGGGGCGGGTACCGGGTCCGCCGGGCACAGCTACCCGGACCCAGCCGGCCAGCGCTGGGATATCGAGGCAGTCGACGCTGTCGGGCAGCTGCTGGCCGCGTGGCGCGGTGTTCAGCTGCACGATTCCGGCCCGCTCCCCCGGAACGCGGCCTGGCCGCCGACGCTGCTGTCGGTATTCCTGGAGCGCAGCGCGGTGGATCTCGGCCTGGACGACGGGCTGCGGGTGAGCGTCAGCTGCGGACAGCCTGACGCGCCGTCGCCGCAGCTGCTGAGCACCGTGCCGCAGCAGTCGTCGCCGTCCGACTCGCCGTCCTCCGACGGCCGCCACGTCGGTCCGGAGCGTCGCGCCATGAACGTGATCAGCGCTCCCGGCACAGGCGCGCTGGCCGGATTCGGGCTCACGCTGCGGGCACCCGTGGCGGTGGCGGCAGGCTGGGTCGCTGTCGACAGCGGACTCCGTAAGCATCAGCCGGCGCCAGCCATGACCTCCGCCTACACGGACCTTCGGGCTCGGCTCAGTGAGCCGCCCGCGGTCCTGGCGGCGCGGCTCGACGCCGTGAGCGCCTGCCTGGAGATGGCCGGGCTCGCGCCGGACGGCGCCGCGCACGGGCAGCTCTCCGTCACGCAGACAACCAGTGACGGCTGGGCGCGCCTGGCTCTCGGGCGGGCGGTGATCGCGTGCGCGGTCGTGGAACTCAGCGGAGTCGCGGCACCCGTCGCCATCGCGCTGCTGACCAGGCAGCACGCGCATGCTCGCAGTGCGAGCCAGCGGACGGGAGAGCCGGTCGGCACCGCGTAACGCCCAGCGCCGTGCAGCACCGTGCAAGGGCGCGGCCTGCGGCGGCGGAGCGACATAACGGGCAGCCGCGCGACATAGCGGAGGCCGAGGGTGGTCTGTCACACTGAGGGCTAGAACGAGGTTCTAGTCGAAGGCGCCCGTGATGACCACACCTGCACCTAGCTCCGTCGAAGGCATTGACCTGTCCCTGATGGAATTCTGGGGCCAGTCGCTCGAGGACCGGCATGCCGATTTCGCCCGGCTGCGGGCGCTCGGCAAGCCGCCGTACTTCGAGGTTCCGGAGAGCCCGTTCAGCGTTGCCGGGGATGGCTACTACGCGTTCATCTCGCATGCCGATGTCTCGGCGGCCAGCCGTCAGCCGGAACTGTTCTCGTCCGCCAGGGGCGCGACCAGCATTGAGGACCTGCCAGCCGAGTTCAACGAGTACTTCGGCTCAATGATCAACATGGACGATCCGCGGCACGCCAGGCTGCGCCGGATCGTATCCCGCGCGTTCACGCCCAAGATGATCAGAAAGTTCGAGGAGGACGTCCAGCGGACTGCCGCCGGGATCGTTGACGAGCTGCTCGCGACCGGCCCGTGTGACTTCGTGCAGAACGTCTCAGCGCGACTGCCACTGAAGATCATCTGCGAGATGATGGGCATCGGCGACGAGCACTACGACATGGTGCTGCGCAACACCAACATCATCCTGTCGGGATCGGACCCCGAGTTCATCAGCGAGAACATGGACGAGGCCATCGCCCAGCTGCTGACCGCGGGCAAGGATCTCGCCGACCTCGTCACGGCGGTCGCCGCGGACCGGGCCGAGCATCCCAGGGACGACGTCATCACCTCCCTCGCCGCCGCGAACATCGACGGCGAGCAGCTCACGCCCGCTGAGCTAGGCTCGTTCTTCGTGCTTCTGGTCGTGGCCGGGAACGAGACGACCCGGAACGCGATCTCGCACGCGCTGAACCTGCTGACCCTCCACCCGGATCAGCGCGAGCTGCTGCTGGCTGACCTCGAAGGCCGGCTGCCCGCAGCGGTCGAGGAGATCGTCAGGTACGTGTCGCCGGTGATGTGGATGCGGCGCTCGGTCACCAGGGACTGCACGCTTAATGGTCACGACTACCGCGAGGGCGATAAGGCCGTGCTGTTCTACTGGGCGGCCAACCGGGACGAGTCCGTGTTCGCCGAGCCGGGCCGGTTCGACATCACCCGGTCCCCTAACCCGCACGTCGGCTTCGGCGCGGCTGGACCGCACTTCTGCCTTGGCGCGCACCTCGCCCGCCGGGAGATCACCGTCATGCTCCGCGAGCTGCTCACGCGGGTGCCCACAGTTCGCGCAGCCGGGGAGCCGGACCGCCTGCTGTCGTCCTTCATCAACGGGATCAAGCACCTGCCCTGCGACTTTTAGTCAGCCAAGCCCATCGGGTCGGATTTTTGCCGAGGACTACACACGGTGATCATGCGACTGCTGGCTAGCGTCAGGCTGAGCAGCGACACCGACGTCACCAACTCTCCCGCCAGCCAGCGCGAGGACATCCAGGAGTTCTGTCACCAGCTCCTCGGCGCACTGGCGCGGTGATCCACGGGACACGCCTGGTCCGCGTCCCCTTGCAGGCCATACAGTCGCCAGGTGGATGCAGATTCGATCAGATCGCGGCGCCGAAACGCTAGCGGGCGCAAAGATCCCGGGCGCCTGCGCCTGCTGCCGATCGGCTGGGCGCTGACATTCTGCTTCGCCGCCGCGCTCATCGTCCTGGCCGGACTCACCTGGCTTGCGCTCGCGCTGCTGCACTACCCGAAGATCCCAGCCACGGGCAGGGTATCGCTCCATGACTTCGTCAGCGTCCTGCAGCTGGTCTTCGCGTCGGTGGCCGGCGCGGGCGCTCTCGTGGCCCTGGTCATGGCGTACCGGCGGCAGCGGGTAGCCGAGACGGCCTCCGCGCACGACCGGAGCCGGGTACTGAACGAGCGGTTCACGACAATCGCCGAGCAGCTCGGCAGTAGCCAGGCTGCCATCCGCCTGGCCGGGATCCACGCCATGGCCGGTCTGGCCGACGACTGGGAGGAGAACCGCCAGACCTGCATCGACGTCATCTGCGCCTACCTCCGCATGCCCTATGCCCCCGAGCCCCCCGAGCCCGCCTCACCCGACGACAGAAGCAGGCTCGCCTGGCAAGGATTCCGGGAGGTGCGCCACAGCGCCATCCGCATCATCGGAGCGCATCTCCGCGACAGCGCGGAGGTGTCCTGGCAGGGCCGGGACTTCGACTTCACCGGCGTCGTCTTCGATGGCGGCAACTTCCGCGGAGCGGTGTTCTCTGGCGGCACGGTCAGCTTCAGCGGCGCCGATTTCCGTGACGGCCGTGTTGACTTCCACGGCGCCAGGTTCTCCGGCAGCGAGGTCAGCTTCGGCTCTGCCAGATTCTCTGGCGCCAGCGTCGACTTCGGCGAGACCGAGTTCTCCGGCGGCCGGGTCCATTTCCGGCAGGCCGAGTTCGCTGGCGGCCTGGTCGACTTCGGCCGCGCCAGGTTCGCTGGCGCGGCAGTCAGCTTCTGGCTCTCATTGGTCTCCGGTGGCCTGGTCGACTTCTCGGTCGCCGAGTTTTCCGGCTCGGTCGTCGGTTTCGACAACGCTAAGTTCACTGGCGGCAGGGTCAGTTTCCAGCACGCCAGGTTTACTGACGGGGAAGTGGTATTCCTCAGCACCGAGTTCGCCGGAGCCGACGCCGACTTCCTCGGTGCCCAGTTTTCGGGCGGCACGGTGAGCTTCCGCTTCGCGCAGTTCTCTCAGGGCACAGTCAGCTTCCGGGCTGCCGGATTCTGCGGTGCTGCGGTCAGCTTCGCAAATGCCAGGCTCTTGGGCGGCAGCCTCAATTTCGCTCATCCAGCGGAGTGGTCCACTCCTCCCGTATTCGACTGGCCCGAGCCTCCGCCGCCGGGTGTGACGCTGCCAGGCGGCAGTGCCAGTGCAGCGCCCTAAACACCGTCGACGCAGCGCGCATCTCGCCCGCCGGGAGATCACCGTCATGCTCCGCGAGCTGCTCACGCGGGTGCCCACGATCCGGGCGGCGAGCCGGACCGCCTGCTGTCGTCATTCATCAACGGGATCAAGCACCTGCCCTGCGAATTCGACTAAACCGCAGCCGCCCGCCGGGCTGGCCGGCGAGGGACTGCACTCAGCTGCGCGGCGCGGCATGAGGCGCCGCAGCCCGGCGTCCGGGCCGCCGTCGCCTGGCGGACAAAGAGCCAGGCCGCGAGCACTATCGAGCGTCCTGAGGACCTCGTGTCTGCTGCGGCGAACACAATCGTGTAACTGCATGTGATCGCCCATGCGCAACGTGTATAACTAGAAACCCACGCGGTGCTGAGGGGCCCGGCTAGCCGGGACGGGGAACAGCGCCGCGGGATTAGGGGGAAACCGTAAGTCGCGGAGGGGGACCTTCGTCTGGGGGCCGTTCGATCCCCGGCGGGATCGCCCGGCTGCCTGCCGTCCCGGTGCGTACGACCGGCACTGGCGTGCAGCAAACGAAGGTCGCGACAAGCGGTGGGTCCTTCGCCCTGCGGGCGGCGCCACACGGGGGCGTGGCGCAGCCCGCAGGCGGAGGCCAGATAGGCCCGGAGGACCAGTCCAGGCTGATCCGCCGGCCGCCGGGCCACCCGCCGAGGCCGGCTGGCCGCCGAGCACGCCGCCGCAGAGTCACACCGCGCCGGAGCCAGCGGTCAGGAGAGCCCGCTGATCCGCTCCGCCAGCGCGAAGTCCTTAACCGTCAGGCCACCCGCCGAGTGCGTCGACAAAGTCAGCGTTACCTTGTTCCAGCTGATGCCGATGTCCGGGTGGTGGTTCGCCGCCTCGGCCAGGTAGGCGACCGCGCTGACATACAGCATTGCCGCCCTGAAGTCAGCGAGCGTCTCCGTGTGCGTGATCTCGTCGCCCTGGCGAGTCCAGCCAGGGAACCCTGCCAGCTTCTCGTCAATCTGCTCGTCCGTCAGCAGGTCCATAGCCTCGCTCCCGGTGATCGTGCCCGGCCGCCATCGGTGGCACCGCTGCTGTCTATCTAACGCCTGTGGCGGCCGCCGACGTGATCGCGGGGCGGAGAGCGCCGCGGCAGGGGCGCCGCCACGGCACCGGCCGGCTGCCGGGGTAGGCTCCGTGGACGTGACAGACTCCGCCACCGCCGCGCCGGGCGGTCACGACGCCTCTGGCGCGCCAGCCGGGCCCCGGCGCACCCCGCTGACCAGCGTGCATGAGCGCCTAGGCGCTAGCCTCACCGACTTCGCGGGCTGGCTCATGCCGTTGCGCTATGGCAGCGAGACCGCCGAGCACAACGCCGTCAGGACCGCCGCCGGGCTGTTCGATCTGTCGCATATGGGCGAGTTCGCGGTGACCGGCGATGGCGCCGCCGCCGCCCTCGACTACGCGCTGACCGGCGAGCCCTCGGCGCTCAGGCCGGGCCGCGCCCGCTACACGATGATCAGCGCGCCCGACGGCGGCGTCATTGATGACCTGATCGTGTACCGGCTCGCCGAGCATGAGTTCCTCATCGTCGCGAACGCGGCCAATGCGCCCGTCGTGGGCGCAGCCCTCGCCGAGCGGGCGGCCGGCTTCGACGCGGCCGTGAGCGACCGCACTGACGACTACGCGCTCATCGCCATCCAGGGGCCGCGCTCGGCCGCGATCCTGACCTCGCTGACCAGCGCGGATCTGTCCGAGGTGCGGTACTACGCGGGCTACCCGGCCAAGGCGGCCGCCCGTGACGTGCTGCTGGCCAGGACCGGCTATACCGGCGAGGACGGCTTCGAGATCTTCGCGGCGCCGCAGGACGCCGAGTACCTGTGGGCTGAACTGAGCGAGGCCGGGGCTAGCGACGGGCTGGTCCCGGCCGGGCTGGCGGCGCGCGACACGCTGCGGCTCGAGGCCGGGATGCCGCTGTACGGGAATGAGCTGACCGCGGACCTGACGCCCTATGACGCAGGCCTCGGCAGGGTGGTACGGCTGGACAAGCCGGGGGGCTTCGTCGGCCGCGACTCGCTGGCGCGCCGGGCGCAGGAAACGCCGGTCAGGCAGCTAGTCGGGCTGACGCTGCAGTCCCGCCGCGTGCCGCGGCACGGCTACACGGTCCTATGGGACGGCGAGCCGGCCGGCGTGGTCACCAGCGGGGCGCCGTCGCCCACGCTCGGCGTGCCGATCGCGATGGCGTATGTCCGTCCCGCGGTCGCCGCGGCGGCCAGCGACCCCGACGGGGCGGGAACGGCAGTGCTGGCGGTCGATGTCCGCGGCCTGCCAGCCGGCCACACTGGTGGAAATGCCGTTCTACCGCCGCCCCGCCTGAGAGCGGACCCGGCGTCTCGATACCCGAAGACAGCATCACCCGAAGACAGCATCACCCGAAGACAGCGCAGGAGAGACGAAATGACTGTTCCCGGCGAGCTTTACTACACCCCCGAGCATGAGTGGGTGGCGCTCAGCGGCTCCACCGCCTCGGTGGGCATCACCGACCATGCCCAGAAAGCGCTCGGTGACGTCGTCTTCGTCTCGATCCCGGCGGCAGGCACCAGGGTCACCTCCGGAGAGCCGTGCGGCGAGGTCGAGTCCACTAAGTCGGTCAGCGACCTGTACTCACCCGTCGACGGCGAGGTGACCGAGGTCAACCCGGAGATCGATGACGACCCCGGCCTGCTGAACTCCGATCCGTACGGCGCCGGCTGGCTGTTCAGGGTCCAGCTGGACGAGACCGAGGGAGAGGTGCCGCCGGGCCTGCTGTCGTCCGCCGAGTACACCGCCCTCACCAAGGAAGACCAGGAGTGAGCCGGAGCGGCAGCCTGCAGGACCTGCGCCGGCTGGACTCGGCGACCGCGCACCTGGATGCCCCGTTCGCCATCGTGGACATGGCCGCGTTCCAGGCGAACGCGGCCGCCATGACGCGGCGTGCCCGCGGCAAGCCGATCCGGCTGGCCAGCAAATCGGTGCGCTGCCGCCACCTCATCGAGCACGTGCTGCAGCTGGACGGATTCCGCGGCATCCTGGCCTACACGCTGCCCGAGGCGCTGTGGCTCGCAGCCTCCGGCACGAGCGATGACATTGTCGTGGCGTACCCGACGACGGACCGTTCGGCGCTGGGCAGGCTGGCCGGGGACGCGACCGCCGCCGCGTCCATCGCCGTCATGGTGGACTGCACTGAGCACCTCGACCTGATCGAGAAGGTGGCCGGCGAGCAGCCGAACCCGCATCCGGTCCGGGTGGCCATCGACATCGACGCCGGCTACGTCGCTCTCGGCGGGCGCTTCCGCGCCGGGACGCGCCGCTCCCCCGTCCGCACGCCCGGCGATGCCGTCGAGCTGGCCAAGGCGATCATGGCCCGGCCGGGCCTGCGGCTCGTCGGTCTCATGGCCTACGAGGGGCAGATCGCCGGAGTTGGCGACAACCCGCCAGGCCTGCCGCTGTATGGCGCCGGCGTCCGGCTGATGCAGCGCCGGTCAGCGGCTGAGCTGGCGGTCCGGCGCAGCGCGATCGTCACGGGCATCCGGGCGCTCACGCCACTGGAGTTCGTCAACGGCGGCGGCACGGGCTCGCTGGAGGGAACCTCGGCCGAGCCGGCCGTAACCGAGATCGGAGCAGGCTCGGGCCTCTACCACCCGACGCTGTTTGATGCCTACCGCGGCTTCACCGGCCAGCCGGCCGCGATGTTTGCCCTGCCCGTCGTCCGGCGCCCGGGACCTGGTGTCGTGACTGCGCTCGGCGGCGGCTACCCGGCGTCCGGACCGGGGGCGCCGAGCCGGGTCCCCTCCCCCTACCTGCCCGGTGGCCTGCGGCTGGACCGCGAGGAAGGCGCCGGCGAGGTGCAGACGCCGCTGCTCGGCCCGGCCGCCGACAGCCTGCGGATCGGCGACAAGGTCTGGATGCGCCACGCCAAGGCGGGCGAGCTCTGCGAGCGGTTCAGCGAGCTGCACCTGGTCGATGGCGAGTCCGTCGTGGCGGCGGTGCCGACCTACCGGGGCGAGGGCCAGACCTTCCTCTAGCGGGCTATCCGCCGCAGCCGGCAGATTACGGGCGTCACCGGACGGACCGCGTCCTGCACGCGCCGTCCGGACAAGGCCGCGCGACGGCTACCGTCGCCGCCGTGCCCAGATACGCAGGATGACGATCCCGGCGATCGCCGCGCCGGCGGCAGCCGCGCCGAGCCTGACCTGCGGCTTAGCGACCTGCTCGGCAACCTTCTCGCGCAGTATGCGCAGGTTGTTCGCGGGGCTTACCCGGTCGGCGAGCGTGTCGATGGTCCGGGCGAGATCCTCCCGGGTCCGCTCGATCTGGGCGACCAGGAGGTCCGGGTCCCTTGTCGTGACGGCACCATCGACCGCGGCAACCGAACCGTGAACCTCGACCGCCCCGCCAGGCTCCGCCATGACACCTCGTCCCTTCCATGCCCGCGACTTCTCCGCTGACGCCGCTGGCCTCAGCCACCTAGTGTCCCAGGCAGGTCGCGGCCGCGCACGGCCGGCTCGCCAGTTCTGCCCGCCGCGGCAGGCGCACCATAGGGGACGCGCCGCCCCACCGGGCACACTGTGACGTCTTCAGAGCATCGAAACGGGCAGATTCCATGCCGAGATACCCGGCAATCGTCACAGTTTCCGGAGCGCCCGCGATCCCGGGCTTCTCGCGCCCGTCGCGCTTAGGATCGCTGAGTGGCAGTAGACGCAGTGATCTTCGACTGGGGCGGCACCCTCACGCCGTGGCACACGATTGACGGCGCGGAGCTGTGGTCAGCAGTCTGCGCTCCGCACTATCCGGCTGGCGAGGCCGCGGCCCGCGCCGCGGCACTGCACGCGGCCGAGGTCGCGCTGTGGCGCGAGGCCGTCACCAGCCAGCGCAGCGCGACGATGAACGCGCTGTTCGAGCTCGCCGGGGTGGCCGCGACCGAGGCCTTCGTGGCCAGTTACGTCGGTGCCTGGGAGCCGCATACCTTCACCGATCCGGACGCTCACGAACTGCTCGGGTACCTGCGCGACCGGGGCGTCCGGATCGGAGTGCTGTCCAACACGATGTGGCCGCGGAGCTGGCATGAGGCGGTATTCCGCCGGGACGGAGTCCTGGACCTGATCGACGGCGCCGTCTATACCAGCGAGATCGACTGGACCAAGCCCCATCCGGACGCGTTCCGGGCGGCCATGACCTCGGTCGGGGTCAGCGACCCGGCTCGCTGCGTGTTCGTCGGCGACCGGCCCTATGACGACATCCACGGCGCCAAGAGCGCGGGCATGCGGGCAGTGCTGATCCCCAACAGCGACGTCCCGCCCTGCGCGGCCGCCGAGCCGGACGCCGTCATCGGCCGCCTCGCCGACCTCCGGCCGCTGATCGAGGCCTGGTAGCGGGGCGGCCACGTGATCGGGTAGCCGCCAGCATCAGCTGGGCGGCTGCTAATGGATGTGCGACTGCCAGTCGCGCGGCACGCGTCCGGCCGGGCCGGGCACTGGCTGGCTCTCCGGATGATGCTCGGGCGGTGCCAGGGCCTCGCCCTCGTACATCTGGTCGTTCTTGTAGTCCCAGAACCACGACTCGCCCGGCTCGAAGCTCCGGATCACCGGGTGCCCGGTTGCTTTCGCGTGGCGGGTCGCGTGCTGCTCAGGTGAGGTGTCACAGCAGCCGATATGCCCGCATTGCGTGCACCGGCGCAAGTGGACCCACCAGCCGCCAGCCGCCTCGCACTCAGCGCAGCCGGTGCCGCTGGGCGGAACCGACGGGTCGATTCCCTCGATCATCGTCATGAGCCCTCCAGATCTGCCTGCGGTGCACGGGGATCACCTAGCGACTCGCTGGCCGCCCACCGGTATACCCCGCTCGACATGGTGGATGTCGCCCGGTCCGCGCGAATGCTGAACACCCGGTGCCTGGCCTGCTGGACCTCGCTGTCCCCCGGTGCCGCCAGCCAGGCGAGCTCGGCCAGGTGACCGGCCAGCCTGAGCCCGTCCTCGCCGCCCCGCAGCGCCGCGACCCGGAGGTCAGCGACCCGCGGCTCAGCGCCCTGCAGGTCAGCGCCGGTCCCGCCAGCATCAGCGAGAACCGACTCGGCCAGCTCGACGGCGCGGGCGGCCAGTGTCGCGGGGCCGCCGGCCAGCCCTGCCAGTTCCGACGCTAGCGCGCGCTCGGACGCCGGCTTCAGGGTGGCCGGGTTGCCGTCCCACCAGCCGCCGTACAGCCGCCAGATGGTCCTGACGATGAACTCGGGCTCGTCATACACCGGCTGCAGGTAGGGACGGCCGGCCAGGTGCGCGGGAACCGCGACCGAGTGGATCGCCTCGTCCAGCCGGCCGCCGGCGTTCATGACTGCCAGCGTCTGGCTCACCAGCGACTCAAGCAGCCCGGCCGTATCGGTGAGCGCGCGGTCGACCCGGTCCGCGCCCACAACCGGCAGGCCGTGCCCGGGCAGCAGGTACTCCGGCCGCAGCTCCACCATCCGGCGCAGCGCCTGTGCCCACTCCAGCGGATAGCGCTGCACTTTCTGCGGGTTGCCGGCGTTCGGCGACGCCCAGATGAAAAGGTCGCCGCAGCACAGCACTCGCTGGCTGGCCAGCCAGGTGACGGTGTGGTCGTCCGTTTCGCCCTTCTCGTGCCGCAGCGCGAACGTCACGCCGCCGGCGTCCACCGAGAGCTCGGCGGCGTAGGTCCGGTCCGGGTAGCGGTACTCGGTTGGCCACCGCAGGTTGCGGATGCCGAACTGGCGCTGGTTGATGATGGCGTTGTAGCCGGCGGTCGCGATGTACCGGTCGAACCGGCGGGGCAGGGCCTCGTGCGCGATCACCACGAGGGCCGGCCAGCCGTTCTCCGCCGCTTCTGCCTCGAAGGGCGCGACGCCGAAGACGTGGTCAATATGCCCGTGCGAGTAGATCGCGGTGTGCAGCCGCTGATCCGTCCAGCGCCGGATCTCGTCGTGATTCTCCTGCGCGGCGAACACGCTGCCGGTGTCCGCCAGCACCAGGCCGTCCGGAGTCCGGAACGCCGTCACGTTCGCGAACGCGGGCAGGAACACCACGTCGTCGCAGATCTCGGCCATGCCGCCGAGGTGCCCGACCGGGTGAAACTCGCTGGTATGCGCGTCGCCGCGCCACAGGCGGTCGGCCAGCGCCAGGATGTCAGTGCTCATCGGAAGTGCTCTCCTCGGTCAGGATGCGCGGAATCCTGCATACCACGCCGGGAAGTCCAGCAGGGATCCGAGCACGATCGAGGCACCGGCCGCGGTCAGGTCGGCGGCACTGAAAGATCCTGTCGGGACGCCGACCGCAGTCGCCCCGGCAGCCAGCCCCGCGGCGATGTCAGCCGGGGTGTCGCCGACGTAGGCGGCGGCGCCGAGCCGGGCCAGGATCGCGGCCTTCTCCGGTCCGTGCACGTGGGCGAAGATCTCGTCGGCTGACAGCCCGACCGCGTCGAGGCTCGGCTGAACCGAGACCGGGTGCTTGGCCGTCACGATGACCGCGCGCTCGCCGGATCGCTGGACCGCGGCGAGCGCCTCCGGCGCGCCCGGCAGCAGGAAGGTCATTGTCGCAGCGAGCCGCACATAGTGGCGGCGGTAGCTATCGGCCGCCGCCTGGTGAGCGTCAGCCGGGAACCAGAAGCCGACCTCGTCCTCGAGCTTGATGCCCATCCGCTGGTCGACCTCGGCCAGATCGATGGCGACGCCAAGTTCCGCGGATACCTCAGACCAGGCAGCCATAATCGCCGGACGCGAGTTGATGAGGGTCAGGTCGAGGTCGAAGCCAACCGGCCCGGCCGTTCTCATCTCGCTCCTCACTGCCCGTCAGGCCGCGGCCAGCGCCCGGACATGCCCGGCCAGGCGGGCCGCCAGCCCAGCGTATCCGCTCTCGCCCGCCCGGGGCTGCACCGGCAGCCGCCCGATGGCAGGCTCGGCACATGGAGTTCACGAGCCCGGCCGGAGCCTACGCGTTCGGCGATACCGAGGTCGCGGCCCGGCGGCTCGCGGTGCTTGACCAGGTCTTCGGGCCGGCCTCGCGCGACCTGCTGGCCAGCGTGACCACCTCGCCACCCGCTCTCGCCTATGACCTCGGCTGCGGACCCGGCCACACGACCGTCATGGTCGCGCAGGCCACCGGTGCCGCCGCGACGATCGGCCTCGACACCTCAGCCGCGCACATCGAAAGGGCGCGCGCGCACGCAGCCGCCCAGGTCGGGTTCGCGGTGCAGGATGTACTCGCGCTGCCGTTCCCGGCCGGGCCCGCGGATCTGATCTACTGCCGGCTGCTGCTCGCGCATCTGCCTGACCCGGCCGGTGCCGTCCGCAGCTGGTCAGGCCAGCTGACTCCGGACGGCATCGTCGTGCTGGATGAGATCGAGTGGATCGACGCGAGCGAGCCTGTGCTGCGCACTCACCTGCGGCTGGCTGAGGGACTCGTGGCTGCGAGCGGCGCCCGGATGTGCGCGGGGCCGCTGCTCGCCGGGCTTGGCGACGAGGCCCTGCGGCAGGTGCGCGCCAGGATCACCGGGGTGCCGGTTGCGACGGCGCTGGCAGCAACGATGTTCAGCATGAACATCGCCGTCTGGGGCGACCGGCCGGCCCGGCTCGGGCTGTGCGACGACGCCGAGCTGCGAGACCTGGCAGCCGGCATGGCCGCGCTGCGGGAGTCCCCGGCGACCGGGGAGGTCACCTGGGGCATGCACCAGGCTGCCTACGCGCGCAGATAGAACGATATGTCACCTTTTGTGGGGCCGGTGGGATTCGAACCCACACTGCCAAGAACCTAAATCTTGTGCCTCCTGCCGTTGGGCTACGGCCCCAGCCTCCGGCGGCCTGCGTCAGACTCCCAGCTCCGCGCGAAGCCGCGCGACGTGCCCGGTCGCCTTGACCGCATACTGCGCCTTCTCGATCCTGCCATCCGGGCCGACGACGAAGGTCGACCGAATGACCCCCACGGACTTCTTTCCGTACAGCATCTTCTCGCCGTAGGCGCCGTATGCCTCCAGCACCGCGTGCGACGGATCGCTCAGCAGCGGGAAGGTCAGGCCGTCCCGCGCGGCGAACTTCTGCAGCTTCGCCGGGCTGTCGGGCGAGATGCCGAGCACCGCGAACCCGGCCGCCGCCAGGCTGGACAGGCTGTCCCGGAAGTCGCACGCCTGCTTGGTGCAGCCCGGCGTCATCGCCGCCGGGTAGAAGTAGATGATGACGCGCTGGCCGCGCAGCGAGGACAGGCTCACCTGATCGCCATCGGCGTCCGGCAGTGTGAAGTCGGGTGCCGCGTCGCCGGGAGCCAGCCGGGAGTGGGTCATGCGCGTTCCCTTCCCTTATGGGTGTTCTGGTGAGACTAGCCAAGCAGAGCGGCGATGACGGGCGCGAGTCCTCGCAGGGCCTTTCCCCGGTGGCTGATCCTGTCCTTGTCGGCCGGGTCCATCTCCGCCGTCGTGATGTCCGCGGAGTCGGGCAAGAAGATCGGGTCGTAGCCAAACCCGTTGTGCCCGCGAGGCTCGCGGATGAGCGAGCCCGTCACCACGCCCTCGCTGACGTGCTCGCGCCCGCCCGGCAGCGCCAGCGCGGCGACGCACACGAACCGCGCGCCCCGCCGCTCGTCGGGAATGTCAGCAAGCTGGCCGAGGAGCAGGCGCAGGTTCGCCTCGTCGTCGCCGTGCCGGCCGGACCAGCGGGCCGACAGCACGCCGGGCATGCCGTTCAGCGCGTCCACGCAGATGCCGGAATCGTCGGCGATCGCGGGCAGCCCGGTGAACTGCGCGATCGCGTGGGCCTTGAGCAGCGCGTTCTCGGCAAAGGTGGCACCGGTCTCGGCTACTTCGGGCGCTCCGGGGAACTCAGCCAGGCTGAGCAGGCGCACGTCGACGTGGCCGGCGTCCAAGATCCTGGTCAGCTCGATGAGCTTGTGCGGATTCGCGGTCGCCAGCACCAGGTCGGGCCGCAGGCCGGCCTCCGGGCTCATGAGCCGAGAGCAGCCTGCTGGAGCTTGGTCAGCTCGGCGCACCCGGCCACGCCCAGGTTCAGCAGCTCGTCAAGCAGGTCGCGGCTGAACGGCTCGCGCTCGGCTGTGCCCTGCACCTCGACGAAACGGCCGTCGCCGGTGCAGACAACGTTCATGTCGGTCTCGGCGGCCACGTCCTCCTCGTAGCAGAGGTCGAGCCGGGGCTGGCCGTCGACGATGCCGACGCTAACGGCCGCGACCGAGGCGGGCAGTGGCTCGCCCCTGGTGCGCTTGCGTCCTTTCAGCCAGCTGACGGCGTCGGCCAGCGCGACGTACCCGCCGGTGATGGCCGCGGTCCTGGTGCCCCCGTCGGCCTGCAGCACGTCACAGTCGATGACGATCGTGTTCTCCCCGAGTGCCTTCGGGTCAATGCAGGCCCGCAGGGAACGGCCGACAAGGCGCGAGATCTCGTGCGTCCGGCCGCCGATCCTGCCCTTGACCGACTCGCGGTCACTGCGCGTGTTCGTGGCCCTGGGCAGCATGGCGTACTCGGCAGTGATCCAGCCGAGGCCGCTGCCCCGGCGCCAGCGCGGCAGTTCCTCCTGCACGCTCGCCGCGCACAGCACCCTGGTCTTGCCGAACTCGACCAGCACCGATCCCTCGGCGTGGTCCAGCCAGCTCCTGGTAATCCTGACATCCCGCAGCTGATCCGGCAGCCGCCCGTCTGGTCGTGACATGGGCGCCAGCCTAGTGCTACCAGCCGGCCTGCTCAGGCGCACCGTCCTTGATCCACTGATACGTCCTGGCCACGCCGTCGGGCAGTGCGGTGGTCGCGGCCCAGCCAATGTCGCGCCGCGCCCGGTCCGCGGCGAGCGCGCCCCGCAGCAGCTCGCCGGGCCGCGCCGCCGCGAAGACAGGGTCGAGCGGGCGCCCGGCCACTGCGCTGATCACCTGGATCAGGTCAAGCACGCTCACTTCGGTGCCGCTGCCGATGTTCCAGGTACCGGGACGCGCGCTGTCGGCCGCGGCCAGGCAGGCCCCGACCGCGTCGCCGACGTAGACGTAGTCGCGCGTCTGCTGGCCGTCGCCGTAGACGGTCGGATGCTCCCCCGCCAGCGCCTGCGCGCAGAAGATGGCGACCACCCCGGCATCTCCGCCGGGGTCCTGGCGCGGACCGTAGATATTGGCGAAGCGCAGCACCGCATGGGTCGTGGAATGCAGCCGGTTGTACAGCTGGACATACTGCTCAGCGCACTGCTTGCCGACGCCGTACGGCGACTCCGGCAGCGGGAGCACGTCTTCCATCGACGGGATCGGCGCGTCGCGGCCGTAGATGACCGCGCCGGTGGAGGCCAGCAGAACCCGCGCGCCGCCGAGCCGCGCGGCTTCGAGCACGTTGACGGTACCGATGACGTTCGCCCGGGCGTCGAGTGCGGGATGGGCAACCGAGACCCGCACGTCGATCTGCGCGGCGAGATGGCAGATGAGCTCAGGCCCGAAATCCTCGACCAGGGCAGTCAGCGCGTCCGCCTCAGTGACGCTGACCTTGTGCATGGCCGCCTGCGCGGGCACGCGGCCAGCAGGCCGGCCGACATGTCGTCGACGACGGCGACGTCGTCGCCGCGGGCGATCAGGGCATCGGTGAGATGCGACCCGATGAAACCGGCGCCACCGGTGACGAGCACGCGCATGGGGAACCAGTCTAGGCCGCGCCCTGCAGGTGCCAGCGTCGCCGCATGTCTGCGCACGTGCGCGGAACCGGACACGCGGCGCTAACTTGTCAAGAACGCATTACACAGGGTCATGCTCTGTTACTCTCAGTAACAATTCCCCGCTGCAGACCTCAGAAAATCAACCACTAGGAGCCATGACATGCGCGCGTTCGTCCGCAGTCACGCAGCGAAGTTAGCGCCAAGCTCCCGGGTCACGCGCGCCGGTCTCGCCCTTGTGGCGAGCGCAGCGCTCGCCGGGGCCACTCTGCCCGCCATCGGGCTGCTCGCCGGGTCGGCCGAGGCCGTCACCGATCCAGTCTGCTCGGTCTCAGGCACCGTCGAGACCTGCGTCTTCTCGTACAACGGCACCAACAACACCAACGGCACCGCGATCAGCTGGCCGGTCCCGACCGGCGTCACCGGCCTCGAGGTCTTCGCCGACGGCGCCCAGGGCGGCGCGTCCAACGCGGCATCTAGTCCCGGCGCAGGCGGCGAGGGCGGCGAGTCGCGGGCGATCCTGACCGGCATTCCCGCCGCAACGACGCTCAGCATCTTCCCCGGCGGCCAGGGCATTGCCGACGGCAACGGCGGCGTCAACCAGCAGTCCAGCCTCATCCTGGCCGGCCGGGGCGGCAACTCCGGTCCCGGCACGACCTCGGACGGCGGGAGCGGCGGCGGCGCGTCAAGTGTCTCCATTGCCTCTATCGCTAACTTCTTCGCCAACGTGCTCGTCGTCGGCGGCGGCGGCGGCGGCGCGTCAAGCACGCTGCCCGGCGGCAACGGCGGCACCAGCCGTCACCCCGACGGAGACAGCGGCGAGGCGGGCGGCGTCGCCACCGGCGGCGGTGGCGGCACCGTGATGGGCGGCGGCGCGCCCGGCAGTGCCGGCCTTATCTGCGCCCTGCTGGCCACCCCCGGCCTGCCCCTTCGCGGCGGCGACGCCGGCGGCAACTTCATCGCCGGCTGCCCCAATGGCGGTGGTGGCGGCGGCGGCGGCTACTACGGTGGCGGCGGCGGCGGCGGCAACGCCGGTTCCGGCGGCGGCGGATCGGCATACCCCGGCAGCGCGACCACTGTCGGCGGCATCACCGTGACTCCGGTGCGCGACAGCAACCTGTGGACCGGCAACGGCCAGGTCACCATCAAGTACCGGCTGATCTCGACGAGCACCTCGGTCAGCGGCAGCCCGAACCCGAGCAACCCGTCCCAGGCGGTCACTCTCACGGCGACCATTACGCCTGCAGGCGCTACCGGCACGGTTAACTTCGAGGCCGGTGGCATCACGATCACCGGCTGCGGATCTCAGCCGGTCAGCAGCGGCACTGCCACCTGCAACACGAGCACCCTGCCCGCGGGGAGCAATGCGATCACGGCTATCTTCACGCCGGCGGTCAACTCTGCCTACATCGGCTCGCAGGGAGTGACGACACAGGTTGTCGTGACGCCGACCAGCACGGTGCTCGGCTCGTCGCCGAACCCGAGCAACTTCGGCCAGTCGGTCACGCTGACCGCGACGGTCTCGCCGACGGACGGCGGCGGCACTGTTGACTTCAAGAACGGCGGAGTCACGATCTCCGGCTGCGGTGCTCAGCCGCTGGTTGACCACAGCGGCACGTACTCGGCTACCTGCGTCACCAGCACGCTGCCCGGCGGCTCGAACAGCCTGACAGCGGTCTACAGCGGGGACACCGACTACGGCGGGTCGCCGTCGAACACCGTGACTCAGGTGGTCAACAGCGTCCCGACCCGGCTGCGGGCCTGGCTGGTCGTGCACCCGAACGGGACGTATACGCTGTTCGGCCAGCTCACCAGTGATGGGTCAGGCGTCAGCGGGCAGACGGTCACCTTCGTAGCCGGGCACAGCGGACCGACTCTGTGCACGACATCCACTGGCACCGGCGGCATCGCGTCCTGCGCGCTGACGCAAGCGCTGACCAGGACGCTGCTGCACTACAACGGCGCCTTCACGGTCAGCTACGCCGGCGGAGTCAATTACGAGTCATCGTCCGCCTACTACCGCGGCATCCGCTGGGCCTAGCCCACCCGGAGGTCCACGAGCAGCGAGCCCGCGGCACTGGCCGCGGGCTCGCTGGCGTGTACGGCTCATGCTCGCCCGCCGTCAGGCGGGCGGGCCGCCACCCAGCAGGCGCAGGCCCGAGCTGGCCAGCCGCAGCGGGCCGCTGAAGGCTGCCGATGCCTGCTCCAGGCAGACGGCGCGGTCGTTCCACGGCACCAGGTGGGTCAGCACCAGCTCGCCGGCGCCGGCCCTGGCCGCGTGCTCGGCGGCCTGCCGCGCGGTCAGGTGCAGATCGCCCGGCAGATCCGGGCCGTCGACGAACGAGGCCTCCGAGAGCAGCACGTCCGCGCCCCGGGCCAGCTGGACGAGCGCGTCGCACGGGCCGGTGTCGGCCGAGTAGGTCAGTACCTGACCGGCATGCTCGATCCGGAACCCGAACGTTTCCACCGGATGAGATACGTGCCCGGCGGTGATCGTCAGCGGCCCGATCTCAATGGTTCCTGGCGTGACGGTGGTGAAGCTGAAGGCGTCAGTCATGCCGAGGTGGTCGCTGCCGAGCGCGCGGCTCAGGCGGGCCTGCGTATCCGCCGGGCCGAAGACGTCAATCTTCGGTCGCGGGCCCCCGGGGTGATAGTTCTGGAACACCGAGTAGGCGACCATGTCGATGCAGTGATCGGCGTGCAGGTGGCTCAGCAGGACCGCGTCGACCTCGCCGAGCCCGGTGTACTGCTGCAGGGCGCCGAGCGCGCCGTTGCCGAGGTCGAGAACGAGCCGGAAGTCACCGGTATCGATCAGGTAACAGGATGCCGGGCTGTCCGGTCCGGGAAAGCTGCCGGACCAGCCGACAATCGTTACCTGCACGGACGTTCGCTGCCGCCGCAGCAGATCAAGGTCGCCACAGCGGTCGAGGATAGCCTGGCTGCCAGGAAAAACGGGCACCGGAAACGTGCCGACGCGACTGGCCCTGCCACTATCATCCCCAAAACGGCATGATCCGGAGTAAGGCCCCGTACCGGGATCCGCGGTGACCGGACCTGCCAGTAGCCGGATCCGACAGCGAGCCCGGGTGCCCGCGGAGGTGTCATGACCGAGCAGTCCACCGACTCCGAGCGCTCTGTGCCGCTCGCGCTGACCGAGCCGTCAGTGCACGTGCGCTGGGGCTGGATCACCGGGCTGAGCCTGGCGAGCCTGGGCATGTGGATGGCCTCCCTGACGCCAGTGCAGATCCTGCTCCCGCTCCAGCTGCAGGCCGCTGATCCCCGGCACAAGATCGCCGCCCTCGGCATCGTGACCGGCGTCGGAGCGGTAGCCGCCTGCATCGCGACGCCGCTGGCCGGGGCACTGTCGGACCGGACCACGAACGCTTTCGGCATCGGCCGGATGCGCGGCCGCCGCCACCGGTGGACGCTCGGCATGGCCGTGCTCGGCGCGATCAGCCTGGTCATACTCGGCGGACTCAAGACGGTTGCCGGGATCGCCGTCCTGTGGGTGCTGTTCAGCGCCTTCCAGAACGCCGAGTACGCGAGCCTCAGCGCAGCCGTTCCGGACCACGTGCCGGTCCGGCAGCGGGCCACCGTGGCCGGCTGGGTCGGCATGCCGCAGGCACTCGGCCTGGTGCTCGGCACCGTGCTGGTCGTCGACATCTTCACGAAGATCTCGTCCGGCTATACGGTTCTGGCGATTTTGCTCGTCCTGTTCGCCATCCCGTTCGTGTTCATCACCCCGGACCATCCGCTGGAGCCCGAGCACCGGGACCCGTTCTCCTGGCGGAAGCTGGCCAGGGCCTACTGGATCAGCCCGCGGCAGTACCCGGACTTCGCCTGGGCCTGGATCACCCGGTTCCTGGCCTCGCTGGCCATCGCGATGGGCACGCTCTACCTGCTGTATTTCCTGGAAGGCCCGGTGCACTACCGGCAGCAGTTCCACCAGCCCGCCACCAACGGGCTGCAGACGCTGATCATCATCTACACGGTCTGCGTCGTGGTCACGGCGATCGTCGGCGGCATCATCTCTGACCGCATCGGCAAGCGGAAGATGATCGTCACGCTCTCCGGCATCCTGATGGGCCTCGCGGCGCTGCTGCTGACCTTCGTCGAGACCTGGAACGCCTCGCTGATCGCGGCCGTGCTGTTCGGCCTCGGCTTCGGCGCCTACCTGGCCGTCGACCAGGCGCTGATCACGCAGGTCCTGCCGGCCGCCAGGGACCGGGCCAAGGACCTCGGCATCATCAACATCGCGATCGTCGGCCCGAGCACGATCGGGCCCGCCATCGCTGCCCCGATCACGGCCGAGATCGGTTACCCGGCCCTGTTCGGCGCCACGGCCATCGTCGCCGTGCTCGCCTCGGTGCTTGTCTGGCGGATCAAGAGCGTCGCCTAGAGCCTGTCCGGTCGATCGTGTGACTTTGGGCAGTCCTGCTCGTTGTCCCGGCATGGGGCGGGGTGATCTGACAGACGCTGAGTGGGAGCAGTTGCGGCCGTTTCTGCCGGTCGTACCGGTTCCAAAAGGGGACGCAGGCAGCGAACTGACGGGCGAAGCAGCCCGGCTGAGCTTGTGCGACCGCCTGGCGGAGGTGGTGCAGGCGCCGAAGGGCTCGGCCGCTCACGCGGCGGGTTCACCGCGAAGACCCACCTGAGCGCGGACGGACGCTGCCGACCGCTCTCGCTGCTCATCACTGAAAGCCAGCGAGCGGACTGCACGCAGTTCGAGGCGGTGTTGGACAAGATCCGGGTTCCCCGGCCCGTCGGCCGGCCCCGCCGCAAGCCCGGCAGCGTGGCTGCGGACAAGGCGTACACCAACACCCTCATTCGCCGGTACCTGAGGCGACGAGGTATCTCGCACACCATCCCGGAGAAGTCCGACTCCCAGGCCGCCCCCCGGCGCAAAGGATCGCGCCGAGGGCGGGCACCGGGCTTCGGCGCCGAGCGCTACAAGAAGCGCAACACCGTCGAACGGGCGATCAACAAGCTCAAGCAGTTTCGCGCGGTCGTCACCCGCTGCGACAAGCGCTACATCTACCTCGGCACGACGACGGTTGCCGCGCTGGTCATCTGGCTGCGCTCTTGAACACGCCGTCCGGCCGCTGATGCGCGCAAGGCACCAGTCCGCCCTGCGCATCGAAGACCTCGGCGTCGAGGCCGGCGTTCACCCAGACGGAGATACCCTGCCCGTGACCACCACGTTGAACGGCGCATTCTCCGGATCCGCCCGCGTCGCGACTGTGAACACCACGCCCGGACGCATCCAGTGATCCGGCGCCCAAGGATCGACCCGCAAGCACAACAGGGAATCCGTCTCGTTGCTCACATCGGCCCAGGGCCCCGGAGTGTTCCCTGGATGTCTGATTGATCATGGGATGCCGGAGCGCGAGGGCGCTGATCGGGTCGAGGTGGGCTCGGCGACCGGCTTCGTCACTCCAGGCCCGCCAGTCACAACAGCCTCAAAGCCGGTCAAGCACGGAACACTCCAGGGCCCTGCCTCTCCATGGGCTGCGAGCCGCGATTCTTTTTCATCCGAGGAACGCTTGCCTTTATAGGCGGGCTACGATCTCTTCGTCTATTAGGGCTGTTATAGAGGTTCGCTGGGAGCCGCCCCCTTCCACGTGGGCGGTTACGGTTACTACCGCTTCCTTATCCGGGGAGATTATGCAGAGCTGGCCGTAGAGGCCTGCCATTTTGTACGCTTTCCCCCCGGGGGTGCACCAGACGCCGAGGCCGTAACTGTCCGAGAGGCGGAAGCCTTCGTCTGTTGGGTCCTTCACGGTCGGGACGGTTTCAGTCGCGATTCGTGCGCAGTATTCGGCGGGGACCAGCTGGCGGCCTTCGTGGCGGCCCTCGTCTAGCAGGAGGCGGCCGAAGCGGGCGAGTTCGGACGTCCTCAGGTAGAGGGCGCTCTCCGCTACCGGATGGCCGAGGGGGCAGGTGTGCCACTGGGGGTTGTGGATGGCCAGCGGGGTGAAGAGGCGGGGCAGCAGGTAGTCGCGGACGTTGGCGCCGGTCGCGGCGCGCAGGGCGCGGGCCGCTACGTACGGGCCGATGCCGGTGTACCTGAAATACGTGCCGGGCTCGTGCGCCAGCGGGGTCGCGAAGAAATCAGCGGCCAGGTCCGGGACTACGACGGGATCGTAGGCGGACCAGGAGTACGGGCTGCCGGACGTCATCATGAGCAAGTGCCGGAGCGTGACCTGGTCCAGGCGGGGCGCGGCAGAGCCGGCTAGCTCGGGGTAGTACTTGAGGGCGGGGTCGTCCAGGGCGAGGCGGCCTTCGGCTTCGGCGATGCCAAGCGCTACGGATGTAAAGGTCTTCGAGACCGACCGCACGTCGACTCGGTCGTCCGAGCGGAGCCTGCGTTGGACCGGCTCGGCACCGCGGCGGTAGATGTGCACTCCGTAGAGTTCCATGCCCTCTCGTTCGGCGGACCGGACCAGGGCGTCAATGAGTTCTCGCACGGCGGGGAGCCTAATAGCCGGGTCTGACATTCGCGGCTGTCTGCGCCGCGTCACTATGGCCCCGGGGCCCCGGCGTGTTCCGTGCTTGACCGGGTTTGAGGCTGTTGTGACTGGGGGCCTGGAGTGACGAAGCCGGTCGCCGAGCCCACCTCGACCCGATCAGCGCCCTCGCGCTCCCCGGCATCCCATGATCAATCAGACATCCAGGGAACACTCCGGGGCCCTGCACATCGGTCCTGGCCACACCGGAACGCTACCGACACATGATCGACCGGACAGGCTCTAGCCAGATCGGGCAGATCCGGCCGCTCCGGCCGTGCCATTCGCCAGCGTCCGCAGCCGGCCCCGGCCGACCCTGGCCAGCTGCCGGCTCTGGGCGACCAGGCGGCCCGCGGCGTCCCAGACCTCGGCCTCCTCGTCGAACCAGCCGCCGCTGACGTGCCGGGACCGCGCCGCCACCTGCAGCGGGCCGGCCACCGGCACGGCGCGCATGTGCCAGGTCAGCTCGACGGTCGGCGCCCAGCCGGTGGCGCCGAGCCCGAATACCACCGGCGGCAGCGCGTCCACCGCGAGCGCCAGCAGGAGCGCATCCGGATCACGGTGATCGCGCAGGCGCACGTAGCCGCGCATCTCCGGTATCCCGGCCGGGTCGTTGCTCCGCCAGCCGGTGCAGGCCGGGTCAAGCAGCACTTCGACGTGCGCGGGGAAGCCAGCCGATCCGTCGGCGGCGGCTGCGCCTGGCCACTGGCCGAGATCAATGCAGTCGGCCAGGTCAGGGAACGCCGGCCGGACGCCAGTCCACTCCAGGCCCGGCGAGGCTCCTCGCCGGCCCCCACGGCCCCCTCGCCGTGGTCAGCCCCGTCCGCCGAGCTGCCGGCGGCCGCGCCTCCGGCGGATGCGGCCGGCGCGGCGGGGAGCGTTCCCGTCGTCACTGTGGTGTCCAGGACCGGCTGCCCGTCCTGGATGAACGTGGCCCGTGCCGTCGCGGCGGTCCTGCCGAGCTTGAGCCAGCTGACCTGCACCTCGGCCGGAGCCAGCTGGGGCACGCGGAGGAAGCTGGCGTTGGTTGCGACCGGGTACGGGTGCGGCGAGCCGTCCAGCACAGCGCGCAGCACGGTCGCCAGCAGCGCGCCGCCGTTGACCGCGGGCGGCGTCGCCCCGCCGGGCGCGATCAGCGCGAACCGCGGGTCAGCGGCGGTGTCGTAAATCCCCTCGCTGCGGCGGGCGACTGCTGTCGCCTCGTCAAATACCGTCATCCGACTCTGGCCGGCCCTTCTTCCGCGGAATCTGTCAGTGCTGCGTCGGCCTCAGGCCCAGAGCTGGCCCTCGAGCCTGGCCTCGGCTTCGGCGAGCGTCCCGCCGTAGGCGCCGGTGGACAGGTACTTCCAGCCGGCGTCAGCGATGATCATGGCGATGTCAGCGCGCTGGCCCGCGGCCTGCGCTTTCGCGGCCAGCCCGATGGCGGCATGCAGGACGCACCCGGAGGAGATGCCGGCGAACAGTCCCTCCTCCGACAGCAGCTCCCTGGTCCGGCGCAGCGCGTCGGCGGATGACACCGAGAAGCGCGAGGTGAGCACCGATTCGTCGTACAGCTCGGGCACGAAGCCCTCGGACAGGTTCCGGAGCCCGTAGACCAGCTCGCCGTACCGGGGCTCGGCCGCCACGATCTGGACGCCGGGCACATGCTCGCGCAGGAACCGGCCGGTACCCATCAGCGTGCCGGACGTTCCGAGCCCGGCCACGAAGTGCGTGATCTCCGGCAGGTCGGTCAGCAGCTCAGGCCCGGTCGTCTCGTAGTGCGCCCGGGCGTTGGCCTCGTTCCCGTACTGGTAGAGCATGACCCAGTCCGGGTGGTCCTTCGCCAGTCCCTGCGCCACCCGGACGGCCTCGTTGGAGCCGCCGGCTGCCGGTGAGGAGACGATGGACGCTCCGTAGGCCTCCAGCAGCAGCCGGCGCTCGGCCGAGGTGTTCTCCGGCATGACGCAGATCAGCTGGTAACCGCGCAGCCGGGCGACCAGGGCCAGGCTGATGCCGGTGTTGCCGGACGTTGGCTCGAGGATGACCGAGCCGGGGTGCAGTAGGCCGTCCTTTTCCGCGGCCGCCACCATGTAGGCGGCGGCGCGGTCCTTCACCGAGCCGGTCGGGTTGCGGTCCTCCAGCTTGGCCCACAGCCGAACATCCGGCCCGGGCGACAGGCGCGGCAGCCCGACGAGCGGCGTGCCGCCAAATGCGTCCAGCAGGGACTCATACCGCATGGCGTGGATCCGGCCGCGTGCTCGGGCTGCTCAGGCTGCTGTGGTCACTCAGCGCGCGCCGCCGGCGACAGCCGGGAGCACGGTGACGGTGTCGCCGTCACTCACCGGCACGGAGAGGCCGCCGAGGAAGCGGACGTCCTCGTCGTTGAGGTAGACGTTGATGAACCGGCGCAGGCCGGCCTCATCGATCAGCCGCTCCCGCAGCCCGTCGTAACGGCCGTCGAGGTCGGCGAAAAGCTCGTCAAGAGTCGATCCCGAGCCCTCGACCGACTTCTCGCCGGCGGTGTAGCTGCGCAGGATGGTCGGGATGCGGACCTCGATTGCCATGGCTTTCTGCTCCAGTTGGTACACGTGCGCTGGTAGGTCTGTCGGGTCGCCGCGGCGAGCGGAGTGCGCCAGCCGGACGGTGCGGGCCTGCCGAGAGCGCCGCCGGGGCGGCGTCCTCTAGGCCATGCAACCGGCGGCTGGCCGCGATCATTCCGGCTCGATCGCGACGTCTTCCTCGGTAACCTCGCCGTCGACGATCCGGAATGACCGGAATTCCTCGTCGGCGGGCTCTGCGGTGGAAACCAGAACATAGTGCGCTTCTGGCTCGCTGGCGTATGAAATGTCGGTACGGGACGGATACGCCCGGGTTGCGGTGTGCGAGTGGTAGATCACGACAGGCTGCTCGTCCCTGTCGTCCATCTCCCGCCACACCCGCAGCTGCTCCAGCGAGTCGAACCTGTAGAACGTCGGCGACCGCTCCGCGTTGAGCATCGGGATGAACCGCTCGGGCCGGTCACTGCCGGCCGGTCCGGCAATGACGCCGCAGGCCTCGTCCGGGTGGTCAGCGCGGGCGTGGGCCACGATCTTCGCGCGCAGCTCGGCGCTGATGGTCAGCATGGCCAGAGAGTAGCCTGCGCCTAGGTGAGCGACTCGATCAGGCTGTCCTGCAGATAGGCGAGCCACTGATAAACCCATATGTAAGCGGAACGAGGGTCTTCAGGGCTCAGCCGCTCCGAGAGGTCCTCGCTCTCGTCGGTAATCCCGAGCCGGACGCTCAGCGCCAGCCGGACATCGTTCAGGGCGCGGAGCCACTGCTGGCATTCCGGCTCGGACAGGCGCACCTCGCCGCCGCCGGGAGGCAGTGACGCCAGGACCGTCTGAGCCGAGGAGATCTTGCCGGACCTGAGGGTCTCCTCGGTGTAGCGGCGGAACTCGGCGGACGCGTCCTTGTCATCGGCGTAGCCGTCGGGCAGCAGCCGGGCCAGCACCGGGTCGTCTGGCGCCTCAGCGTGACTGGACAGGCCAAGCTGGGCTTCGAGGTCCCCGGCGGCAGGGGTCTCCCCGCTGCTCTCGGCGTCGGCGCTGACCAGCTCGGCGATCTGGCTGACCAGGCTCCTGATGACCCCGGCCTGCCCCTCCTCGAAATAGGCAGCCGCGCCGCCGGGGGCCGCCCGGAATGCAGCGGCAATCTCGACGCTCTCGTCGCCGTCGTCCGCCGGAAAGCTGTCCCAGCTCACGAGTCGTGACTCACGGTCGCCCACAGGCCGTAGCCGTGCAGGGTCTCGGCGTCCCGCTCCATCGCTTCCCTGGTTCCCGCGGAGACGACGGCCTTGCCCTTGTGGTGCACGTCCAGCATCAGCTTCTCGGCCTTAGCCTTGGGATATCCGAATACCTTCTGGAACACGTAGGTCACGTAGTTCATGAGGTTCACAGGGTCGTTCCAGACGACAGTCACCCATGGTGCGTCCAGAGCCGTCTCCTGGCCCGTCATCGGCTGCTCAACCTCAACTGGCGCGACGCCCACCTGCCGTCACCTCCCCGGTAGCTCAGTCTTCCACTCCCCCGACGTTAGTGTTCCACGCGTGCCGGCCGCGAACGCGCGGACATTTCACCAGGGCAACGCCACTTGCCGTGGTGACTTCTCCGCGATATTTGCTGAAAAGTAACCACGGCAAGTGATCTTGGCCGTTATCCACAGCCGCAGCGCGCTCATCACGGCGAAACTGCCCGGGCGGCAGTCTTGACGGTATGCCGCTCGCCGTCAGCGCCGAACTCCGGGAGCTGCTGCTCCGGCAGTCCGGTGTCGTGTCGCGCCAGCAGGCGCTGAGCCTCGGCCTGGAACCGGCAGCCGTCGATAACCAGCTCAGATCGAAGAGGTGGCAGCAGGTGCAGCGCGGCGTCTACGCGGCCTTCACCGGCGCTCCCGGCCGGGATGCCCGGCTGTGGGCAACGGTCCTGCGGGCGGGCAGCGGCGCGGCCCTGAGCCATCGCACGGCAGCCGAGCTCTATGGCATCGCCGGGCCGTCCGCCGGGCCCATCCACGTCACCGTGCCAGCGGCCAGGAACGTCCGGCCCATCCAGGGCGCAGTTGTTCACCGTTCGCGGGCTCTCGGCACGGCGCGCCACCCGGTGCTGCTGCCGCCGCGGACCCGCGTCGAGGAGACGGTGCTTGACCTGACCCAGAGCGCAGCCTCCTTCGACGATGCCTTCGACTGGCTCTGCCGTGCAGTCGGCCGCCGTCTCACGACGCCAGCGCGCCTGCGAGCTTCGCTGCAGGATCGTCCGCAAGCGCGGTGGCGGCTCGACTTGCTCGCTGCACTCGCCGACGTTTCCGACGGCGCGCAATCCCTGCTCGAGCGCAGGTACGTTCGGGACGTCGAGCGCGCGCACGGCCTGCCGCCAGCCCGGCGGCAGGCAAGGATTGTCACCGGGAGCCGCACGCGCTACGCCGACAACCTGTACGAGGAGGCACGACTCGCCGTTGAGCTGGACGGCCGGGCCGCCCATCCGCCCGAGCAGCGCTGGGCCGACAGCAGGCGCGACAACGCGCATGCCGCGATCGGCATCCTGACGGTGCGCTACAACTGGGCGGACGTCACCGTCCGGCCGTGCGCGGTCGCTGCGGAGATCGCGGGGTTACTGCAGGCGCGCGGCACCGCGGTGACGCTCCGGCGCTGCGGGCCGGGCTGCCAGGTCGCTTGACCGACGCCAGCGGCGCGAGCCCCGTGCCGCGAGCCCCGTGCCGCGAGCCCCGTGCCGCGAGCCCCGTGCCGCGAGCCCCGTGCCGCGAGCCCCGTGCCGCGAGCCCCGTGCCGCGAGCCCCGTGCCGCGAGCCCCGTGCCGCGAGCCCCGTGCCGCAAGGACCGCCTGCCTCACGGCCCGGGCGGCGCCGCTCCGTAAGCTGCCGCCATGACCTCCGATCAGCCGGGTACCGCGCTGCTGACCGATCATTACGAGCTGACGATGGTGCGGGCCGCGCTGCGCAGCGGAACGGCGCGCCGGCGCGCCGTCTTCGAGATGTTCGCCCGGCAGCTGCCGAACGGCCGCCGCTACGGCGTGGTCGCCGGCACCGGCAGGCTTCTGGAAGCGCTCGAGCGGTTCCGGTTCAGCGACGCCGGGCTTGCCTTCCTCGAGCGCGAGCACATCGCCGATGCGCCGACGCTGGAGTTCCTGCGCGGCTACCGATTCGGCGGCACCATCTGGGGCTACGCCGAGGGTGACTGCTACTTCCCCGGATCGCCCATCCTGGTGGTCGAGGGCACTTTCGCCGAGGCAGTGATGCTGGAGACGCTCGCGCTGTCTATCTTCAATCACGACTGCGCGATCGCCTCGGCCGCCTCCCGGATGGTGACGGCGGCGCACGGGCGGCCGCTGACCGAGATGGGCTCGCGGCGGACCCACGAGTGGTCGGCGGTCGCGGCTGCCAGGGCTGCCTACATCGCCGGCTTCGCCACCACCTCGAACCTGCAGGCCGGGTACCAGTACGGCGTTCCGACCACCGGCACCAGCGCGCACGCGTTCACGCTGCTGTTCGACGGCGAGAAGCAGGCCTTCGCCGCGCAGCTCGACTCGCTCGGCTCTGGTACTACCCTGCTCGTCGATACCTACGACGTGCAGGGCGCCATCCGCACCGCGGTCGAGCTCGCCGGGCCCGACCTCGGCGCCATCAGGATCGACAGCGGTGACCTGGCCGTGGTTGCCCGCGAGGCACGCGCCCAGCTCGACTCGCTCGGCGCCAGCCGGGCCAGGATCATTCTCACCGGCGATCTGGACGAGTACTCCATCGCCGCGCTCGCAGCCGAGCCGGTCGCAGGCTACGGTGTCGGCACCTCGCTGGTCACCGGCTCGGGTGCGCCGACGGCGGCACTGGTCTACAAGCTGGTCGCTCGCTCGGAGAGCGACGAGAGCGGCTCGCTGCGCCCGGTGGCGAAGCGCTCGGTCGGCAAGCCATCGCGCGGCGGCCGCAAGTGGGCGGTGCGCGAGCTCGACGACAGAGGCTCGGCTGCCGCGGAGCGGGTGATCGACCATGAGCCGCAGGGCCGGGACAGCGGCAGAAGACTGCTGCACGTGCTGGTTCGCGACGGCGAGATCGTCGCACGGGAGCCGGTGTCGGCAGCCCGTTCCCGCCATGAGGCCGCGGTCGCGGAACTTCCGGCGCACGCGCGGCAGCTGTCCCGCGGTTACCCGGCGATCCCGACTGTGTTCGAGCCGGATCAGGACTGACGCCGCCGCGCACGCACGCGATAATCGCTTGCCGGCGGCGCGCACGGAAGTGCCAGACTGGCGCGATGCATAAGAGCGCAGAGCACGTCGCCACCGAGCTAGCGACGCTGGGCGTCCGGGGCGAGGTCCGCGAGCTAGCCGAGCCGGCGCCGACGGCGGCGACCGCGGCCGCGCAGCTCGGCTGCGAGGTCGGTGCCATTGCCAACAGCCTGCTGTTCAGCGCCGATGGCGAGCCGCTGCTGGTGCTGACCAGCGGCGCGCACCGGGTCGACACGGCCAGGGTCGCGGCCGAGCTGGGCGTGGCGAGAGTGCGGCGCGCGGACCCCGACTTCGTGTACGCGAGCACCGGGCAGCGTATCGGCGGAGTGGCGCCCGTCGGGCACCCCGCGCCGGTCCGCACGCTCGTTGACACGGCGCTGGAGTCCTACGCGGTGGTGTGGGCTGCGGCCGGGCATGTGCACACCGTGTTCCCGACTACCTTCGCCGAGCTCGTCCGGATCACGGGCGGGACGCCGGCCGAGGTCAGCTAGCGCTACTCTCTGGACGTGCGCGCACTGATCATTGTGGATGTGCAGAATGACTTCTGCGAAGGCGGCTCGCTGGCCGTAGCCGGAGGCACCGCCGTGGCCCGCGGGATCACCGCCTACCTGGCAGGCCAGGACGGCGCTCGCTACGACCACGTCGTGGCCACTCAGGATTTCCACATTGATCCCGGATCGCATTTCTCCGCGCATCCCGACTTCGCTGCCAGCTGGCCGCCGCACTGCGTGGCCGGAACTGACGGTGCGCGCTTCCACCCGGAACTCGACGCCGGCCGGGTCGAGGAGGTCTTCCGCAAGGGCGAGTTCGCCGCCGCCTACAGCGGGTTCGAGGGCAGCAACGACTCGGGGGATGCGCTGCTGGCCTGGCTGTCGGCCCGGCAGGTCACCGACATCGACGTGACCGGCATCGCAACGGACTACTGCGTCCGCGCGACCGCAGCGGACGCGGCCGCGGCCGGATTTACCACTGCGGTGCTGCTGGGACTGACCGCCGGGGTCGCGGAGGCGAGCACCACCGCCGCGCTTGACGCGCTGCGCGCGGCCAGGATCACGCTGACCGGGACACCGCTCGGCGGAGCCTAGTCGTCGCCCTCGGGCAGCGACTCGTAGATCCGCTGGCAGTCCGGGCAGACCGGGAACTTCTTGGGATCCCGGCTCGGGACCCACACCTTGCCGCACAGCGCGATCACAGGAGTACCGGTAACAGCGCTGTCGACGATCTTGTCCTTGTCGACATAATGCGCGAACCGCTCGTGGTCGCCGTCGCCGAAGGAGAGGTCAGGCCGGACGTCTGTGTCCTGGCGGGTGTCAGTGCCAGGCATGACTTCTGTGCTCACGGTGCCCAAGTTTACGCCCGCCGCGAACCGCTGCGGGTGCCGCGCCCGGCTGACCGGTCATAACGGTCACATCGCTGCCAGCCACGCGGTAACGGTTGAAAGACGACGTCCGGCCGGCTAGTTCCAGGCCGGGTCATCCGGGAACGTGGCCACCATGGCCAGGTCGCCGCCCTGCCGACGCAGCACGGCCTGCCACAGCCGGGCCGGGTCGGCGGCGAACGCATCGGCCGGATCCCCCGGCAGCAGGAACCACGCGCCGTCAGCGATCTCGTCGCGCAGCTGGCCGGCGCCCCAGCCCGCATATCCGGCGAACACCCGCATCGAGGTAATCCCGCCCGCGAGCAGCTCGGGCGGAGCACCCAGGTCGACCAGCCCGATCCTGGACATCAGCGGCGTGCCGTCGAGCGAGCGCCAGCCGACCGGTTCGTCGATGCCCTGCACCAGTGCGAGCGCCAGCGCGCTGTTCGGCGAGATGGGCCCGCCGCGGAAGACGACCTGCGGGCCGGAGGCCAGCGGCGTCCAGGGCTCGAGTACCTGGTCAAGCGGCACCTCGGTGGGCCGGTTGAGTACGACGCCCAGCGTGCCCTCATCGGGATCATCCTCCACGATCAGGACAACAGTGCGGCGGAAGTTAGGATCGCCCAGCTGCGGGGTAGCCGCCAGCAGCCGTCCGCTGAGGGGTAGCTCCTCCATGAACCCATCATGCGCCTGCAAGCTCAAGATCAGCGCAGGGGCGCCTGACAGTCCGCCGCGAGGCCGAGATGGCGGGACGGCGGCCCGCTTCGACGTACCCTGCAAGTGTGTCCTCAGGATTGAGCAGTACCGCCGCGGCAGCAACGTCGGCACCGGCCCCGGCGGGGTCGGAGACCGGGCGCCCGGCGAAGATCGGCCAGCCCGCGGTAACGCGGGAGCCCGAGATTGACGCAGCACGCCTGCGCGTCGCTGTCCTGCGGCTGTCGCGCCGGCTGCGCAAGCACGATCTGGCCGGCCTGACGCCGAGCCAGCTGTCGACGCTGTCCAGTGTGGGAGTCGCCGGCCCGGTCCGGCTCGGCGATCTCGCGGCCGCGGAGCGCATCGCCCCGTCGACGCTGACCCGCCTCGTCAACGTCCTGGAGGACCGCGGCTACCTGCTGCGCACTCCCGCGCCCGACGACGCCCGCGCATCCCTGGTGACGCTGACCGGCGAGGGCGAGAAGGTGCTGGCACGGATCCGCGAGGAGGCAACCAGCCTGCTGGCTGACATGGTGCTCTCGCTCCCGGCCGACCAGCTCGCCGCGCTTGAGGCCGCCCTGCCCGTGCTTGAGCAGCTGGCCGGCTCCGGCTGAGGCTGAGGCTGAGGCTGAGGGACGCTAGAACAGCAGGCTGGACAGCGCCGACCGTGCCTTGGTGACTCGCGGGTCACGCGGCGGGAAGATCTCGAACAGGCTGACCAGGTGCTTGCGGGCCGCGTCCCGCTCGTCACCTGAGGTCCGGCGGATGGTGTCGAGCAGCCGGTCAAAAGCCGCTTCGATGCGCCCCATCGCGAGGTCGATATCGGCAACGCGAGCCTGCGCGTCCGCGTCGTCCGGGCGGCTGTCCGCGTCCCGCCGTGCGGCCGCCTGGTCGTAGGCCTCCACCCGGCGGATGAGGCTCACCTGGCCAAGGCCCATGGTCGCGACCGGGTCACCGGGGTTAGCCGCGAGCACCTTCTCGAACGCGGCCGCGGCGGCGTCCATATCGCCGCGCTCCATCGCTTCCTGCGCCTCGGCAAAGACATCGCCGCCGGGGCCGCCAGGCCCGTCGGCGAAATCAGGCATGCCTGATTTCGCACTCGCCCCGTCCGCCTCGCCCGTCTCGCCCGTCTCGTCGGCCGGGCCGAGGCCGCCGCCGGGCCGCAGGCCGAGCTGCTCGGCGACCTGCATGACCTGTCCGAGCCACTGCCTGACCTGGGCCTCCGGCATCGCGCCGAGGAAGCCGTCCGCCACCTGGCCGGCCACGACCGCGACGACCATCGGGATGCTCTGCACCTGCAGGGCCGCGCTCAGCTGCGGGTTGGCGTCCACGTCGACCTTGGCGAGCACGAACGCGCCGTTCGCCTCGGTCGCCAGCTTCTCCAGCACGGGGCTGAGCTGCTTGCACGGGCCGCACCACTCGGCCCACAGGTCGAGCACGACGGGCACGGTCCGCGACCGGGCCACGACCTCGGTGTTGAACGTCTCGTCAGTGACGTCGATGATCAGATCGGGCTGACTGCCCGGCTGCCCTCCGCTGGCCGGGCCCTGGTCCGCAGCCCGTTGCCGGCGCTGCGCGGCGGCCTGGCGTGCGCCCAGGTCGATGGCGCCATGGAGGGAAAAGTCGCGCGGCTGATTCATAACTCCATCCTGCCGTATGACTGACCGCGGCTCGACCGGTAGCTACCGCGTTTCAGCTGACGGCCGACGGGGGCGGCTAGAAGGCCGGCGCCTCGGAATACCCGCCCCACTCATCCCGCAGCGCGCCGCAGATCTCGCCCAGCGTCGCCTCGGCGGCGGCGGCCGCGATCATCGGCGGGATCATGTTCTGGCCCGAGCGGGCCGCCGCGAGCATCTCGGCCAGTGCCGCGGTGACGGCGGCCTCGTTCCGGCCCGCCTTGCGTCCGCGCAGATCCCGCACCTGCTCAACCTCGACCTCGTGGCTCACCCGCATGATCTCGATCGGCTGCTCGACCGTTTCGGTGTGGCAGTTCACGCCGACGACGCGCTTGTCGCCCTTCTCCAGCTTCTGCTGGTAGACGAACGCGGCCTCGGCGATCTCGGACATGAACCAGCCGTCCTCGATGCCGCGCAGGATCCCGGCGGTCATCGTGCCGTCCGGGCTCATCGCCCTGATCCTGGCGAAGATCTCCTCGGCCTCGGCCTCGAGCTTGTCGGTGAGCGCCTCGAGGTACCAGGAACCGCCGAGCGGGTCGGCGACGTTGACGACGCCGGTCTCCTCCATGATCACCTGCTGCGTGCGCAGCGCGATCTCGGCGGCCTTCTCGCTCGGCAGCGCCAGGACCTCATCGAGCGCGTTGGTGTGCAGTGAGTTGGTGCCGCCGAGCACCGCGGCGAGCGCCTCGACCGCGGTCCGCACGACATTCATCTCCGGCTGCTGCGCGGTCAGCGACACGCCTGCGGTCTGCGTGTGGAAGCGCAGCCACTGCGCCCGCTCGGTGGTCGCCCCGTAAACGTCACGCAGCCAGCGGGCCCAGATCCGGCGCGCCGCGCGGAACTTGGCGATCTCCTCGAAGAAGTCGACATGCGCGTCGAAGAAGAACGACAGGCCGGGCGCGAACGTCTCGATGTCGAGCCCGCGGGACAGCCCGAGCTCGACGTAGCCGAACCCGTCGGCCAGCGTGAACGCGAGCTCCTGCGCGGCCGTCGAGCCCGCCTCGCGGATGTGATAGCCGGACACCGACAGCGGCTTGTAGTCCGGGATGTGCTGCGCGCAGTACTCCATCAGGTCGCCGATGAGGCGCAGGTGCGGCTGCGGCGGGAACAGCCACTCCTTCTGCGCGATGTACTCCTTGAAGATGTCGGTCTGCAGCGTCCCGTTCAGCCTGCCGACGTCGGCGCCCTGTCGCTGGGCGGCGGCCAGGTACATGCAGAACACCGGGACCGCCGGCCCGCTGATGGTCATCGACGTGGTGATGTCGGCGAGCGGGATGCCGCCGAACAGCGTCTCCATGTCGGCCGTCGAGTCGATCGCGACGCCGCAGTGGCCGACCTCGCCGGCCGAGCGCGGGTCGTCGGAGTCGCGCCCCATCAGCGTGGGCATGTCAAACGCCACCGACAGGCCGCCGCCGCCGGCCTGGAGCAGCATCTTGTACCGCTCGTTGGTCTGCACCGCGTTGCCGAATCCGGAGAACTGCCTGATGGTCCACGTCCGGCCGCGGTAGCCGCCCGGGTACAGCCCGCGGGTAAACGGGAACTCCCCCGGCCAGCCGATCCGGTCGAAGCCGGGCACGACCGCCCCGTCCGGCGGCCCGTAGACCGCATCGACCTCCACGCCCGACAGCGTGCTGAAGTCAGCGTCCCGCTTGCGCGAGGCATCGAACCGCCGCTGCCAGCGCTCCCGGCCCTCGTCCTGCGCGAGCCGGTCCGCCGCGCCCTGTCCGTCGGCCATCGAGCACCCCACACTGCAAATTAGTTGGACGTCCTACTATCTCCTCCGAGTCTACCCAGCGGGCCGCGAGAGAAAAAGGTTGGACGTCCTACTAATTTTGCCGGGATCCGCGAGGCGGCGGCCCGCGCCGGCAGGAAATCGGGAGCGCGAGCCAACCATCCCGGCCGTGCGTCGTCTTAGGTACTGTCCGGCATGCGTTTTATATGCCGGGAACGCGCCAATCCTCCCAACCGGTAGAAATGTGGTGACACTGTGCAAGCCGGAGCATCCGGTGCTGGCTACGCCGTGCTTCGCCCCCGCGCGCCGTCCCTGGAAGATTCAGGTAGCTTTCAGCTAACGTGGCCGACGGGGCTAGCGCACGCAGCCAAGCAAGGGAGCCCGGCTAACCAGAGGAGCACGGTGGCGAGGCTCCGCACTTCGGACCAGCAGGCAGTCGAGGAGCTGTTCAACGCCTGCTACCCGCGCCTTGCGGGCTGGGTCAGGCGGCTGGTCGACGACGACGAGACCGCGCATGAAATCGCCTCCGAGGCCTTCACCCGGCTGCTAGCCCGGTGGTCCGGCCTGGACAACCCGCAGAGCTACCTTTACATGATCGCCACGAACCTGGTCCGCGATCACTGGCGCAAGACCGGCCGCGAGCGGAACGCCATCAGGGTCATGACCGCCGCCGGGCCCGGCGAGGCGGCTTATCACCCCGCTCAGGACGTCGACGTCCGCGCCCTGATCCAGTCGCTGCCGGAGCGGCTGCGCAACCCGTTCCTGCTGCACTACTACGGCGGCTTCGGGCTCAGGGAGGTGGCGGCCATGCTGGGCCGCCCGGAAGGCACGATCAAGGCCGACCTGTTCAACGCCAGGGCACGGCTGAAGTCCGCACTGGGAGACGCTCGTGAATAGCCCGCGCGACCCGATCGACGACTGGCTGCAGCGCGACGTAACGCCGCTCAGGCCGCCGCCCGGCTCGCTGGACCGCATCAGGCAGCGGGCCAGGCGGCGCAAGACGCGGCAGGCCACGCTCACCGCAGCCGGGTGCGCCGTAGTGCTCGCGGCCGCGATCGCGACGCCGCAGCTGCTCTCCGCCGGGCAGCCCTCCGGCCATGCCAGCCATCCGCCGCTGGCCATCGGCTCCAGCTCAGCCGCGCCCGGCCCTAGCGGCGTCAACACGCCAGCGCCGGACGCGTCCAGCAATAGCCAGCTCAGTCAGCACACCACGCTGTCGAACTCCTGGACCGTGCCGCCGCCCAACTTCCAGCCGACCTCGGTCACTTTCGTCGGTGCGGAGAACGGCACCAACAGCGTCGTCGGCGCCGTGATCGGCCAGGCGGGCACGCCGGGCAGCTGCGCGACCGCCGACTGCACCTCGCTGGCCGGCACGACCACCTACGGCGCGAGCTGGTACGGCGTCAGCGCCCCGGTCGCGCCGGGTCCGGACGGCAGCACCGGCGTCAGCCAGCTGCGGTTCGCGAACCTGTCGGACGGGTGGGCGTACGGCCCGGCACTGTACGAGACGAGCCGCGGCGGCTACCCCTGGCATCAGGAGAGCACTGACGGCCAGCGGGTACTCGACCTGGAGGCGGCCCCGGCGCACCAGAGCCCGGCCGGAGTGTCCGTCCCCGCGCGCGCCTACGCGGTGTTCGGCACCTGCACTGGCACCGGTTCCGACTACACGGCTGGCTGCACGAGCTTCTCGCTGTGGACCTCGGTGGCAGGCAGCAGAACCTGGACCGCAGTCGCCGTCCCGGCCGCCTATCAGCACATCGCGCCAGCATCCCCGGCCACCGGGTCCGGGTCCCCGGCCACAGGATCCCCGTCCGCACCGCTGCTGGTGATCTCCGGCGGCACAACCGGCTACCTGCTCACTCCCTCCGGCGAGATGCTCAGCGGACCGACGACCGGCGGCAGCTGGCAGGCGATCGGCACGGCACCGTGCGCGCCCGGCACCGCAGGCGCCGCCGGCACTGCCAGCACCACCGGAACCAGCGGACAGCCAGCGGCGACCGGAGTCCAGCTCGCGGCAGGCCCCGCGCTCCTGCTGACGTGCGACACACCCGTCGCGGGCGGCGGCTACCGCGTCGCTCTCTACTCCTCATCGAACGGCCAGGCCTGGCCGCAGGGCGGCAGCGTGACGATCCCGGCCACACCGACCTCGCTGGCGTCGGCCTCGGCGGGCCAGGCCGTCCTGGCGACGACAGCCGGGATCGAGTACTCCGCCAGTCTGGGCGGCACCTGGCGCGCGGCCAGCTTCACGGGAACCGTCCCGGCCGGGGGCTTCAGTTACGTCGGCATGACGAACGGAACGCAGGGCGTCGCGGTGCCCGCCGACTCGCAGTCCGGCGACATCTGGGTGACCAGTGACGGCGGCAGGACCTGGGCGGCGTCCCCGGTGAGCGGCTGACCAGCGACCTGCGGGCAGCGACCAGCGCGGGCGCTGCCGGCGGGCGCGCGCGGCCGCCGGTCGCCGCTAGCTGTCCTTGAAGTCGCCTGCCGTCACCCGGAGGCTGCGCAGCAGGCCGAACATGTCGTCCAGCTGATCGGGCTGGTAGCCGCTCATGCCGAACTCGGCCCGCATCAGGTCATCGGTCGCCCGCTGCATGATCTCCCGGCCAGCCGGCGTGATCTCCGCGAGCGTGCCCCGGCCGTCCCGCGGATTCGGCTTGCGCACCACCAGCTGCTGGTGCTCCAGCCGGTCGATGGTGTTGGTCACGCTGGTCGGGTGGACCATCAGCCGCTCGCCGATCAGCCGCATCGGCAGCGCGCCGTCCCGGCTGAAGCTCAGCAGCACCAGCGCCTCGTACCGGGCGAAGGTCAGCCCGTGCGGCCGCAGCAGCGAGTCAAGCTGGCCGAGCAGAATCTGCTGGACGCGCATGATCGTCGTGACAGCGGCCATCGCCTTCGCGTCCCCGAACCTGTCTTCCCAGGTCTGCGCGGCGCGGGCGATCGGATCGAAGGGCAGATCGAGCGGCTTGGACACAGGCACAAGCTACCGTCACCGTGCGCCGGCGTCCGGCTTGCCCGGCAATCGGTAACCCGTTGTATAACAGCAATCGGGTCAGCCGGCGCGTACGTGGACATGGTCAATTACAGATAGTTACATTGCCTCCGGGGGATCGACTGTTAGCTCAATCCGGGGGAAAAATTGCCGTCCGGCCACGCAGTCACGGGCGCCGATCCAGTGGTCGCTGCCGGGATTGGCATCCGGCGCGGACGCGGCTTCGTCGTGCGGGCGGCCAGCTTCCGGATCGGCCCGCCGGTCCCCGGCAAGGCCGCGCTGGGCATCCTCGTCGATCAGCCAGCCCAGGCCGCGGCCATTGTCGACCTGCTCGCCGGTGTCGCCCGGCCCGCCTACGGCGAGCTGCGCGTACTCGGCCACGACATGGCGACCATCCGCGGCCGGGCCGTGGTGCGGCGCCGGGTCGGGGTGGCCAGGCGCACCGCGAGGCCGCTGCCGGCCATGCGGGTACGCGGACTGGTCGAGCACGCGGCCAGGCTGGCCGGGCCCGGCCGGCACGACCGGCATCTGCTGGCGGCCGCGATCCTGGACCGGCTGTCCCTGATGCCGTGGGCCGAGGTCCCGCTCAGGGCGGCGCCGGACATCATCGTCAGGCGAGCGCGACTGGCGGCGGCGGCCGTGCACCAGCCCGAGCTGCTGCTGCTTGACGGCCTGCTTGACGGGCTGGCCGCCCGGGACGCCAGGGCATTAGCCGAGGTGATCCGCGATCTGAGCCGGGACTGCGGCGTCCTGGTCGCCGGCTGCGACGACGCAGCGCTCGAGTTCGCCTGCGACGAGGTACTGGTGCTGACTGGCGGCGTGCAGGTCAGCGCATAGGCTGCGAGCGTGGACTGGAGCCTGCTTAGCTGCAGCAGACACGGTCACGTCACGTTCGCGCCTGCCGAGCCTGAGCTCCGGGACCAGCTCTGCGCGCAGCTTCCGGCCGGCGAGGCCTGGCAGTGCCTGCGCTGCGGCACGTTCGTGAGCGGCGAGCCCGCCGCGTCCGGGCCGGCCGCCGACGCGCCGGTCGTGCCGCGCGGCGATGAGATCCGCAGCAAGCTCATCCTGCGCCTGTTCGCGATCGAGCGGTTCGTGCGCGCCGTCATCTTCGCGGCCGCGGCCATCGTGCTGTGGAAGTTCAGGTCATCGCGCAATTCAGTCGAGCGGGCCTTCAACCACGATCTGCCGGTCCTGCGGAGCGTCTTCAGGCAGTTCGGCTACGACATCGACCGGTCGAAGCTGTTCGGCCTCGTGCACCATGCGTTCACGCTCAGCCGTACCTCGATCACGCTCCTCGCCATCGGAGCTGCGCTGTACGCGGCGGTCGAGCTCGCCGAGGGAATCGGCCTGTGGCAGGCCAGGCGCTGGGGCGAGTACTTCGCCATGGTCGCCACGTCGGCCGGCCTGCCGGTGGAGATCTACGAGCTGACCAACGGGATCACGATCACTACCTCGGTGATCTTCGCGGTCAATCTCGCGCTGGTGCTGTACCTGGTGATCACCAAGCGGCTGTTCGGGGTGCGCGGCGGAAAGGCGGCCTACGACGCCCGGCTGCGCAGCGAGTCGATCATGGAAGCGGCTGCGCGGGCCGCGGCCGGCGCGCCCCCGGCGACCGCGACGGCCACCCCGTGACAGTTGCGGTTATTATCGCGGACGATATGCCGGTTTTGATGCCCTGAAAAGGTCACAGAGTCCGGACCGGCCCGGCCCTAGCCCGAGATCAGCTCGTCCGCGGCCGAATACGGGTCGAGATCGCCGTCCGCCACCCGGCCGGCCAGCTCGTCCAGCCGGGATTCACCCGGCAGGCCGCCCATCCGCTGCCGCAGCCCGGCAAGCGCGATGGCGGAGATCTCCTCCCTGGCCCGGGCGCGACGCCGCTGCTCAAGCCGGCCGAGCCGGCTAGCCAGTCCCGGTGCCTGGCGATCGCGGCCGCCAGGTCGCTGATCCCGTCGCCGCTGGCGGCCGTCGTGCTGACGATCGGCGGCTTCCAGTCATCGCCGCCGTACCCGGCCATGGCCAGCATCGTGCGCAGGTCCCTGACCACCTCCTGCGCGCCCGGCCGGTCGCTCTTGTTCACCACGAAGACGTCACCGATCTCGAGGATGCCGGCCTTCGCCGCCTGAATCGAGTCGCCGAGCCCGGGCGCCACGACGACCAGCGCGGTATCGGCGAGCGACGCGATCTCGACCTCGGCCTGACCGACCCCGACTGTCTCGATCAGCACGACATCAAAGCCGGCGGCGTCCAGGATCCGCAGCGCCTGCGGCGTGGCCCAGGACAGTCCGCCGAGGTGCCCGCGGCTCGCCATGGAGCGAATGAACACCTGATCGTCGGTCGCGTGATCCTGCATCCTGATCCGGTCGCCGAGCAGTGCTCCGCCGCTGAACGGCGATGACGGGTCGATCGCCAGCACGCCGATGCGCAGGCCCTGCTCGCGGTAGCAGCGGACCAGCGCGCCCGTCACCGTGGACTTGCCGACACCGGGCGAGCCGGTCAGCCCTAGTACCTGTGCCCGGCCGGTCATCGGCGCGATGACCTTCATGACCCGCCGTAGCTCCGCCGACTCGTTCTCGACCAGGGAGACAAGCCGGGCCAGCGCCCGCGGATCACCCCTGCTGGCCGCGCCGACCAGGACCTCCGGGTCGGCCGGAGCGCGCCGCGCCCGCCGTTCCCGCGGCGGGCCGCCGGAGTGCGGCTCAGCCACGGATCAGCTCGCGCCCGGCCGGCTCAGCCATCGCGGCCTCAGTTCTGGCTGACGGCCGGGACGCGGAACAGCAGCGCGTCGCCCTGCCCGCCGCCGCCGCACAGCGCGGCAGCGCCCAGGCCGCCGCCGCGCCGGCGCAGCTCATAGATAAGGTGCAGCGCGATGCGCGCGCCGGACGCCCCGAGCGGATGGCCGATGGCAATCGCGCCGCCGCTGACGTTCACCTTGTCGGCCGCGAGGCCGAGGTCGCGGCTGGACTGCAGGGCCACGGCCGCGAACGCCTCGTTGATCTCGACCAGGTCCAGGTCGCTGACCTGCAGCCCGGCCTTGCTGAGTGCGTGCTGGATCGCGCGCGAGGGCTGGGAGTGCAGTGAGTTGTCCGGCCCGGCGACGACGCCATGGGCTCCGACCTCGGCCAGCACGGTCGCTGCGGCCGCTGCGGCTGCCTCCGCGGACATCACCACGACCGCACAGGCGCCGTCGCTGATCTGCGACGCCGAGCCCGCTGTGATCGTGCCGTCAGCCGCGAACGCCGGACGGAGCCCGGCCAGCGACTCGGCAGTCGTATCCGCGCGGACGCCCTCGTCGGTGTCGACGATCAGCGGCTCACCGCGGCGCTGCGGGATGGCGACGGGAACGATCTCCTCGGCCATCACGCCGTCCTTGATGGCCCTGGCGGCGAGCTGGTGCGAGCGCGCTGAGAACTCGTCCTGGTCCTGCCGGGAGATGCCGAGCTTGCTGTTGTGCCGCTCGGTCGACTCCCCCATCGAGATCTGGTCGAAGGCGTCCGTCAGCCCGTCGTGCGCCATGGAGTCGATCAGCCCCGTGTCGCCGTACTTGAAGCCGCGGCGCGAGCCCGGCAGCAGATGCGGCGACTGCGACATCGACTCCATCCCGCCGGCCACGATCACGTCGAACTCGCCGGCCCTGATGAGCTGCGCCGCGAGCGCGATGGCGTCCAGGCCGGACAGGCAGACCTTGTTCACCGACAGCGCCGGGACCGTCATCGGGATGCCCGCCGCGACCGCGGCCTGGCGGGCCGGGATCTGGCCCTCGCCGGCCTGCAGCACCTGGCCCATGATGACGTACTCGACGCGGTCACCGGGGATGCCCGCGCGCTCCAGCGCCGCCTTGATGGCCAGCCCGCCCAGCTGCACTCCGCTGAACCCGCTCAGCGAGCCGAGCAGGCGCCCGATCGGGGTTCTGGCCCCGCCAACGATTACCGCTTCACCCATAACTGAAACGATACCTGTCAACCAGTGACCGCCCCGGAGGTGTGGAAGCCGTGCTGACCCGAATCGATCACGTAGGCATCGCCTGTCATGACCTGGAGGCGAGGATCGCCTTCTACGAGTCGGCGTTCGGGCTGACGGTTGCCAGCATGGAGGTCAACGAGGGCCAGGGCGTCCGCGAGGCAATGCTGCACGTCGCCGACGGCCCGGCGGGGAGTTCCTACCTGCAGCTGCTCGAGCCGCTCGGCCCGGACACGCCGGTCGGCCGGTTCCTGGAGCGGCGCGGCGAGGGCGTGCACCACGTCGGCTACGGCGTGGCCGATATCACATCCGCGCTCGCGGCCATCGGAGCCACCGGAGTGCGCCTGATCGACGAGCGACCGCGGCACGGATCCATGGGCGCATCCATCGCGTTCCTGCACCCGGCTGATGTCGGAGGGGTGCTAACTGAACTTGTGCAAGCGCCGCATCGCTGAGGCGGCTGTGGCTAGGCTGACTGCCAAACCAGTCACCGCGGGCGAAACCTGCCCGCCAGACCGGGGCTTTGGTAACGTACTTATGTTACATATACATAAAAATTGGTATCTCCTGCGCTAGCGGCTCCGAACACACCGCCAATGGCGCACCAGGGGAGTACGCTGCCACCACCGGACGAACGCAACTTCGCCCCGGCCGGACAAATGCGCCGCCCCCGCTCTCGGCGCTGACCCACGTTCCGGCAACCAGGCAGGCAATCGTCTCGGTGCGCGAACCTCCCGTCTACACAGGATTAGGCGACATGCAGCCCGACATCGATGCTCAGCTCAGCAACTTCTTCGAGGACGCCCCGCTGCCCGACTTTGCCCGGGTTATGCGCGGCTACGATCCGCACCAGGTCAATGAGCACCTGAAGCTCAAGGAATCTGAAGTGCGCAAGCATCAGGAGAACGCCCAGGCTCTCCAGCAGGAGCTCGCCGACGCGCACCGCCAGATGCAGGAGATTGAACAGCCCACGCTTTCCGGTCTCGGCTCGCGGATCGAGCAGCTCTTCCGGCTCGCCGAGGAGCAGGCCGCGGAGCACATCGCGGAGGCCAGGTCCGCGGCGCACGACCTGACGGCCGCGGCCAAGGTCGAGGCGGCCGAGGCCAGGGCGTCGGCCGAGAACGAGGCCTCGGAACTGCGCGCGGTGGCCAAGCGCGAGACCGACGACCAGCGCGGCTCTGCCGAGCGCGAGGCCGAGGCCATCCGCACGAAGGCAGGCCGCGAGGCAGACGAGCTGAAGTCGACCACCGAGCGGGAGGTCGCCAAGCTCCGCGCCACGGCCGATCACGAGGTCGCCGAGAAGCGCGCTGCCAACGAGCGCGAGGTCGCCAAGATGCGCACGACCGCCGAGCGCGAGGTCGCGCAGATGCGGGCGTCGTCGAAGCGCGACCGGGACGAGATCCTCACCACCGCCAAGCGCCAGGCTGACGAGATGCGCAGCCAGGCCCAGCGGGCCTTCGAGGACAGCGAGGCAGCGCGCGCCCAGGCCGAGGCCGAGTTCGAGATGCAGCTCGCCTCGCGCCGCGAGGAAGCCGAGCGGCAGGAGACCGAGCGGCTGGCCAAGGCCCAGGAGGCCACCCAGAAGATGGTGTCCGAGGCCGAGCAGCGGGCAGCCGTTGCCGAGGAGCGGGCAAGCAAGGCCAGCACGCAGGCCGAGCAGACCAGGCGCGAGGCCGACCAGCACTCGCAGCAGCTGGTCAGCAACGCCAAGAAGAACGCCGACGCCATCCTCACCCAGGCCAAGGCGCAGGCCGACCAGCTGCTGGCCGACACCAAGGCCGAGGCCGAGCGGATCCGCAGCCTGGCCCAGCGGCAGGTCGACGAGCTCAACAAGCAGAAGGAGAGCGTCGGCGCGCACCTGGCGCAGATCAGCCAGCTGCTCGGCGGCTCCATGCCGGGCCTGGTCGACGCGCTCAAGCCCGGCGCGCAGCAGCCGGCCGTGGCGCCGCCGGCCGCCAAGGCAGCAGTCACGGCCGGCCCGCCTGCCGAGGCGCCCGTTCCCGCGGCAGCCGCAGCGGCAGCCGCAGCTCCAGCCGCACGCCACTCAGCCGGAGCGCCCGCCGATGGCGCCGCGAAGGCAGCAGCCAACGGCAAGCAGGCCGAGGGCGAAGACGAGTGGTGGACTGAGTAAGCAGGTCCCGGCCTGCCAAGACGGATAGCGAACGAGCCCCCCGCTGCGTCAGCGGCGGGGGGCTCGTTCGTCCTGCGTGCCGGGGTCAGACCGCAGCCGTCTGACCGCCGTCCACGATCAGCGTCTGGCCGGTCATAAACGATGACGCGTCGCTGGCCAGGAACACGGCAGGGCCGGCCATCTCCTCGGCGCGCGCCCACCGCTTCATCGCCGATGACTCCACGGTGGCGGGTCCGGTGACCGGGTCCTCCCACAGCGTGCGATTCAGGTCGGTGGCCGTCCAGCCCGGGCACAGGGCGTTGACCCGGACGCCGGCGCCGCCCCACTCGATCGCCAGCGTCTTTGTCAGCGAGACGACAGCGGCCTTCGCCGCGCCGTACGGGCTCATGCCCGGAGCGGACCCGATCCCGGCCACGGACGCTACGTTGATCACCGAGCCGCGGCCGCGCTCGAGCAGATGCGCGGCGAGGGCATGACACACGTAGACGGTCGAGCTGAGGTTGAGCGTGATCAGCTTGTCCCAGCCGGATAGCCGCAGATCCTGGAACGGCACGATGAAGTTGGAGCCGCCGGCATTGTTGAACACGATGTCGATCGCGCCCAGCCGGTCGATCGCCGCCGCGGCCACCTCCGCCACCGCGTCGTAGCTCGTCACATCGGCCGGGAGCACGCAGGCCGTGCGGCCGACGGCGCCGACCGCCTCAGCGGTCTCCGCCAGCCCGTCCGCGCTGCGCGCCACCAGCGCGACGTCGGCTCCAGCCTCGGCCAGGGCGATGGCGATGACCTTGCCGATGCCGCGCGAGGCTCCGGTCACGAACGCGGTCTTGCCCGTCAGGTCAAACAAGCTCACGGTGGTTCCTCTCAGTTCAGCAGCCGGGTCAGGGCCGCCGCTCCTCAGCGGCAGGCCACTCGGCTGGCAGCGGGAAGGCTGCGGGGTTGACGCGCCTGACGATCTCGTTCAGCACGATACGGACGTAGCGCTCCCCCACCCACAGGTGCTTCGCGCCCGGAACCCCGATCACCTCGGCCTCCGGCACGCGGCTGAAGCGGCGGCTGGCCTCCTCAGGCCGGAGGTAGTCGTCAAACTCGGGCACAAGCGCCACCAGCGGCTTCCCTGAGGCGGCCCAGGAATCGAGTGCGGCATCGTCGGCGCGGCGCAGCGGCGGCGACAGCAGGATGGCGCCCTGGACGTCCGGGTCGTTGCCCCACTGCAGCGCGAGCTCGGTCCCGAACGACCAGCCAAGCAGCCACAGCCGCGGCAGGTCCGCGTCCGCGCAGAACCCGATCGCTGCCGCCACGTCGTGCCGCTCGGCAGTACCGTCACCGAACTCGCCCTCGCTGCGACCACGGTCCGAGGCCGTCCCGCGGGTATTGAACCGGAAGACCGCCAGGTCGGCCAGGGCTGGCAGCCGGTACGCGGCCTTGCGCAGCAGGTGGCTGTCCATCATGCCGCCCTGCGTCGGCAGCGGATGCAGGCAGATCAGGGTCGCGACGGGCGGGCGGTCAGCCGGCTGCGCGAGCTCGCCGACCAGCGTCAGCCCGTCCGCGGTCACGAGGGTGACGTCCTCCCGCCGGGCGGGCAGCACTGTGCCGGCCGTGATCTCAGCCATCGGGTCCTATCTGTGGGTCTGCAGCCCGGGGCCAGGCCTGCGGGGCCGTCGCTGCCAGCAGGCGCTGTGCCAGTGCCGCCGCTCCTGCGGGCCCGGCGTGCCGGCCGGCCAGACCACGACGTGCGCGGTCCCCGGCACGAGTTCCTGATCGCAGCCGGGGCAGCGGTAAGTCTTGGCGGCCGCCGCTCCCGGCACCCGCCGCACTACCCAGTCACCATCCGGCCACTCCTGCAGCTGCGGCGGCCCGAGGCGCGCGTCCGGCTCCTCCGCCGCCGGTGCCGCCGGACCCGCCCGGCGGGCCCGCCGCGGCCTTGCGGGCGCGTTCGCAGGAAGCCGGCGCGCCTTCCGCGGGCTCATGACCGCCACCACCCGCCGGGCCTAGCTGGCTGACGGCGAGCGGCCGCCGAACGGGATCCCGGCCGCGGCATGCTCGGCCAGCAGCGGCGGCGGCGCGAACGCCGGGTACCCGTAAGCGTCGTACATGGCCTCCAGGCCAGCCAGCACGGCGGCGGGCCCGGCCGCGTCCAGCAGCTGGAACGGCCCCTGCGGGTAGCCGCAGCCGAGCGTCATCGCGGCATCGATGTCGGCCGGGCTGGCGTAGCCGTCCTGCGCCATGCGGACCGCGTCGGCCAGGTGCGGATAGAGCAGGGCGCCGACCAGGAAGCCGGGCCGGTCCGCGGCGCGGACAGCGGTGAGGCCGAGGCGGCCCGCCAGCGCCATCCCGGTCGCCACCGCCCCGGACGAGCTCAGGCTGGTCTGCACGATCTCCGCCAGGCTGCCTGCCTGCAGGCCGCCGGGCTCGTGCAGGCCGCCGGGCAGGTGCAGGCCGACCGACTGCTCGGGCCTGGCTGCCAGCGCCGCGGGCAGGACGGGCCGCCCCGCGGCCGCGGCGATCAGCACCAGGTCGCTCGGGTGCGCCGCGTTCCTGGTGACGTTAATGCCAGCGCTGGCCATCGCAGTCGCGAGATCGGCCTCGGCATCATCGCCCGAGCCGATCAGCGTGACGGTATCGGGGGGTGCGCTGGCCTCGTTCCCGTCCTGGTGGTTGTCGTTCGTGCCGTTGCCCGCGTAGTCGTAGATACCGCGGCCCGACTTGCGGCCGGTCCGGCCTGCCGCGGTGAGGCGGCGCAGCAGCGGGGCCGGGATGTACCTGGGCAGGCCGAACTCGCCGCGCAGCACCTCCAGGATCGACAGCGAGGTATCCAGGCCGATCAGGTCAAGCAGCGCCAGCGGGCCCATCGGCAGCCCGATGCCCGCCGTGACGGCCAGGTCAATGTCGGCGGCCGCCGCATAACCGGTGTCCAGCAGCGACACGGCGTGATTGAGGTAGGGCAGCAGCAGCGCGTTCGCCACGAAGCCCGCGCGGTCACCGACCTGGACGGGCGTCTTGCCCAGGCGCCGGGCCAGCTCAGCCACCGCCTCCGGCACTCCGTCATCGGACAGTACGGTCGATACCACCTCGACCAGCCGCATCACGGGCGCCGGATTGAAGAAGTGCATGCCGACGACGCGTCCGGGATGCCGGGTCGCGGCGGCGATGGCCGTGACCGACAGCGAGGAGGTGTTGGTCGCCAGGATCGCCGCCGGGCTGCAGACCCGGTCAAGCTCGGCAAAGATCTGGTGCTTGATCTGCAGCTGCTCAGGCACGACCTCGATGGCCAGGTCGACGCGGGCCGCCTCGCTGAACGCCGTGGCCGGTCGGACCCGGCTGCGGATGTCCGCCTGCTCGCTCGCCGTCAGCCTGCCGCGGCTGACCGCGCGGGACAGGCTGGCGTCCAGGATGCCGACGCCGCGGTTCAGCGCCGCCGCGTCCACCTCGATCGCGACCACCCCGACCCCGGCCCTGGCGAACACCTCCGCGATCCCGGCACCCATGGTGCCGAGGCCGACGACGGCAACGTCGTTAATCTCCATGGCGGCGACATTACAGTCGGGGCAGGCGGCGCCCGGCAGCACCCGCCCGATGCGGCTTCCGGCCAGTAATGTGACCCCGGGGGCGCGCGTTTCTCGCCGCTGGTGATCAGCGGTGCCGAGCCGGCGTCCCGGACCCCGCATCAGTCGCTGGTGGAATGAGCTGCCATGGCCCGTCCTGACCGCAGTAACGCGCTCGATCACGTGGTCGTGATCATGTTCGAGAACCGATCCTTCGACAACCTGCTCGGCCGGCTGTACGAGCCGGGAGAGGTGCCGTCGTTCGAGGGCGTCGCCGGGAAGGACATCAGCAACCCGATCCCGGACTGGGCGGCTGACCGCGGTGCCGGCGGCGGTGTCGTGCCCTACGGCATCGCGCCGACCATGAACACGCCGAGCCCGGACCCGGGCGAGGAGTACCCGCACGTCAACACCCAGCTGTTCGGGAGTATCGACCCGGCGGCCAACCGGGGCATCCTGGCCGGGAAGATGGTCGTGCCCTACAACGCGCCGCCAGACTCGCACCAGCGTCCGACGATGGACGGCTTCGTCACCGACTACATCAGCTCGTTCACCGCCGAGATGGGCCGCGAGCCGCGGTACGACGAGTACGCGCAGATCATGACCGGGTACACGCCGGCGCAGGTTCCGGTCACCTCGGCGCTCGCCCGCGGCTTCGCCGCCTTTGACCACTGGTTCTGCGAGGTGCCGTCGCAGACGTTCGCCAACCGGTCGTTCTTCCACGCGGCCACCTCATCCGGATTCGTCGACAACCTCTCGCCGGCTGACTCGTTCCCGGTCCACAACACCGCCGAGACGATCTTCGAGCGGCTGGACGCGGCCGGACTGAGCTGGCGGGTCTACTGCGATCCGCCCAGCCACATGTCGCTCACCGGCGTCATCCACGCGCCGCGGCTGTGGCCCCACTTCGACACCCGGTTCCTCACCACCGATCAGTTCCTGCAGGACTGCGCGGACGGCACCCTGCCGACCTACTCCTTCATCGAGCCCAACCTGCTGTACGGGCACAACGACATGCACCCGGCGTTCGACGCGCTCTTCCCCGACACGCCGATCGACCCTCCGTCGTCGCTGCTCGGCGGCGAGGCGCTGCTGGCGAAGATCTACAACGCGATCCGCTCCTCCAGGTCCGATACTGGCTCCAACGCCTGGAACACGCTGCTGATGGTGACGTTCGACGAGCACGGCGGGACATACGACCACGTTCCGCCGCCGCCGGTACCGGCACCGCATCAGGAGGCACCGCCAGGCGAGATGGGCTTCCGGTTCGACCGCTCCGGCCTGCGCGTGCCGGCCTTCGCGGTGTCACCGTGGATTCCGCCACAGCACGTCATCACGCGGGAGTACCGGAACACCTCCGTCATCGCGACGCTGCGCAACCGCTGGCAGCTCGGCGAGTCACTCACCGGCCGGGACGTCATCGCCGCCGACCTGGCACCGGTCCTGTCGCTCGAGGTACCCCGCGATCCGGACACCTGGCCGGACGTCAAGCCGCAGCCGGTACCGCCGTACACGGGCGTCATCCCCGGCCCCGATGCCGCGCTGCGCGGCCTGTGCCGGGCCGGCTTCCGCGCCTGCCTCGCGCTGGCCGAGAATCGCGGCAAGGCCATCCCGGCGCTGGTCGACGACGAGGACCTGACCCGCGCCAACGGCGTGGCTCTGCTTGACGATCTGTCCGCTGACGCCTTCATCCGGCTGCGTCGCTGAGGCCCCGGTCTTTGCGCAGCGGGCCGGTCCGGTGAATGCTGGGCACTGTGATCGACGACGACTCCGCCCTGCCGCCCTATGAGCAGCTAGCGGTCATCCTCCGGGACGAGATTGCCCAGGGCCAGCTCAGTGGCAAGGTTCCGTCCATCCACGAGATCAGCGAGCATCACGGCGTCTCGCACCGGACGGCGGCACGGGCGCTGGCCATGCTGAAGGGCGAGGGCCTGCTGGTCAGCGTCCCCGGCAAGGGCCATTACGTCCGGGAGCACGAGGCCTGACGGTTCACCGCGGCGCGGCCGCCACGTCGGTAGAGTTGCGGCGTGCGACTCGTCATTGCCCGGTGCAGCGTCGACTACGCCGGACGCCTGTCGGCGCACCTGCCACTCGCCACCCGGCTCATCATGGTGAAGTCAGACGGGTCCGTGCTCGTGCACAGTGACGGCGGGTCCTACAAGCCGCTGAACTGGATGTCGCCGCCCGCCCGGCTGGCCGAGTCAGCTGAGCAGTGGGTCGTCACCGGGAAGTCCGGCGAGACGCTGACCATCCGCATCGAGGAGATCATCAGCGATCACTCGGTCGATCTCGGCATCGACCCCGGCCTGGTGAAGGACGGCGTCGAGGCTCATCTGCAGGAACTGCTGGCCGTTCAGCTCGAGGTACTCGGCCAGGGCTGGCGGCTCGTGCGCCGCGAGTTCCCGACCGCGATCGGCCCGGTGGACCTGATGTGCCGCGACTCCGCCGGGATCAGCGTCGCGATCGAGGTCAAGCGGCGCGGCGAGATCGACGGCGTGGAGCAGCTGACCCGCTACCTTGAGCTGCTGAACCGGGATCCGCTGCTGGCCCCGGTCCAGGGCATCTTCGCCGCCCAGGAGATCAAGCCCCAGGCGCGGGTCCTGGCCGAGGACCGCGGTATCCGCTGCGTCACCCTGGACTACGACACCATGCGCGGGACCACAGACGGCGCGCTGCGCCTCTTCTGAGCGCCTGACTCCGACATTACCGCAGGTCAGCGCGACAAACTACCCATTTGACGTGATTGGCGAGCGGCCCCATTCTGGACCGGCGCACCGCTTCAGGCCGCGCGACGGTGACACCAGAAGGCCGCACGGGAGGACAGGCATGACCGAGATAGCGAAGTTCGACAGAGTGACCACGGACCGGCTGGTGATGCGCCCGTGGCGCGATGCCGACCGGGAGCCGTTCGCCGCGCTGAACAGCGACCCGCAGACCATGCAGTACTTCCCGTCGACGCTCGACCGCACTGCCAGCGACGCCTTCGTTGATGTCATCGAGGCTCGCTTCGAGGAGCAGGGCTACGGCCTGTGGGCGCTGGAGGTCACCGCCACCGGTGAGTTCATCGGCTACACCGGCCTCAACCCGATGCCGGCCGGAGTGCCCGGCGCCGGCGGCATGGAGATCGGCTGGCGGCTGGCCAGGCACGCCTGGCATCACGGCTACGCGACGGAGGCAGCGCGGGCCGCGCTCAGCGTGGCCTTCGATGGCGCGGGGCTGCCGGAAGTGTGGTCCATGACGGCGATCCTGAACGAGCCGTCGCAGGCCGTCATGCGCCGCATCGGCCTCACCGAGGCCGGGCGGTTCGAGCATCCGCGCGTGCCCGAGGGCAGCCCGCTGCGGCCGCACGTTCTCTACCACCTGGCGCGCCCCGAGACCGGCTGAGCGCTCCTCCGGTGCGCGCCGACGGGACACGCCCGGCACGCCGGCACGATAGATCATCTCTGCGGAGGATCAGCGCAGGTCAGCTGGCTATCCGCGATAAAGTCACATCACATTTCAAGATTCTTTATCGCCTTTACGGCGAAGGCGAGCGACAATGAGTAATGGCGGCCGGATGTCCGGTTGCCCGTGAATAGCGAGAGTTGTCATCACGACGCCCTGCGCGGCGCCGCCGGGCAGGCACGGGAGGCGAGAGAACGTTGCTGCAACGGATCCTCGGCATCATCGTGGCCGTGCTGATCATTGTGTGGATCGTCTCGAACCCCGCATCGGCCGGCGACACCGTACATTCCTGGATCACAGGCGTCCTTACCTTCTTCCGGCATCTCGCCTGATCAGATCTGACCGTGCCCCGGCACGGCCGGCCGCTAGCCGGCGACCAGGTGCGCGTTGACCGCGCGGGCCTCGTCGGCCAGCCCGGCGAGGACCTCAACTGTCACGCCCGCCTCGCGCAGCCGTTCCGCACCACCGCCAGGCACGAAGAGCGGCGGCTCCAGCCACGCGATGACCACCCGGCGCACGCCGCTGGCAATGATGAGATCGGCGCACGGAACCGGCCGGGATGCCCGCGCCGCGCATGGCTCCAGCGAGCTGTAGAGCGTCGCCCCGGCAAGCCCGGCGCCCCGGCCCGATGCGGCGCCCGGACCCGGCGCGGCCGCGCCGCCCGGCGCCGGGAGCCCGAGCCGGTCCAGCGCGACCTCCTCGGCATGGTCGGAGCGATCCCGCTCACGGGAGTAGCCGGTGGACAGCACGTTCCCGTCGGCGCCGACGAGCACCGCGCCCACCGAGAACGCGGTCGCTGAGGGCGGGCACTGCCGGGAGAGCCGGATGGCCTCGCGCAGCCACAGCCGGTCAGCGCCGTGCTGCTCTCCTGGACCGCCTGGCTGAGCCACGACCCTCCCCGAATCCGCGCGCCTGATGGTGGCCACCGTACCTGACGTGACCGTCGCCGGCAGCCGGTGATGTACTGGTTCCGGACGGCCGGGCGGAGCTAGGCGCTCGCGCGTACAATCGCAGCAAAATAGCGCAGAACGGCGGTGCACACGGCATGACAGCCACCCTCGGGAGCTACGGCCTGGTCCGGTCAACGGAGACGTTCGACACGCTCAACCCGGCGACGAACGAGGTCATCGGCACCTACCCGGTGTTCAGCGCCCGCGACGTGGACGCGACCGTTGAGCGGGCGCAGGCAGCCGCGCAGTGGTGGGCGGAGCTCGGCTGGGCCGGCCGCAGGCAGCGGCTGCTTGCCTGGAAGTCGTACCTGACCCGCTACATCGGACGGCTGGCCGAGCTCGTGCACACCGAGACCGGCAAGCCGCTGGCCGATGCCCAGCTGGAGATCCTGCTGACGATCGTGCACGTCGACTGGGCGGCGAGGCACGCCCGCCGCGTCCTGCACTCGCGCCGGGTGCGCAGCGGCCTGGTGGCGATCAACCAGGCGGCCACGCTGGAATACCAGCCGCTCGGCGTTGTCGGCGTAATCGGGCCATGGAATTACCCGGTCTTCACGCCGATGGGGTCGATTGCCTACGCTCTTGCGGCCGGGAACGGGGTCGTCTTCAAGCCCAGCGAACTCACGCCCGCGGTTGGTGCCTGGCTGGTCAGTTCGTTTGCCGAGGTTGTTCCCGAGCAGCCGGTGCTCCAGCTCATCACCGGCATGGGCGAGACCGGCGACCACCTGGCCCGCAGCGGCGTCGCCAAGATCGCGTTCACCGGCTCGGCCGCGACGGCGCGGAAGGTCATGGCGGCGTGCGCGGAGAACCTCACTCCGATGGTCGCCGAGTGCGGCGGCAAGGATGCCTTCATCGTGGCCGCGGACGCCGACCTGGACGCCGCCGCGGACGCGTGCGCGTGGGGGGCGCTGTCGAACGCGGGCCAGACCTGCGTCGGCGTCGAGCGGGTATACGTGGTCCAGGACGTCTACCACCAGTTCCTGGAGAAGCTCACGGAGCGGGTGACTCAGATACGGCCCGGAGACGACCGGGAAGCTGACTACGGCCCCATGACGCTGCCCGGCCAGACCGAGGTCATCGAACGGCACATCTCCGACGCCCTGGCCCGCGGCGCCCGGCCTGTCGTCGGCGGCATCGCCAGCATCCGGCGGCCCTACGTGGGCCCGGTGATCCTGGCTGACGTGCCCGAGGATGCCGTGGCGGTCACGGAGGAGACCTTCGGTCCCACCATCACCGTCGCCAAGGTCGCCAGCCTGGATGAGGGCGTCGAGCGGGCGAACGCCAGCCGGTACGGACTCGGCAGCACCGTGTTCGCCGGGAGCTCGAAGGCTGCGATGGGCGCCGCCCGCTCCCTGCGGAGCGGCATGACGGCGATCAACTCGGTGATCTCCTTCGCCAGTGTTCCGTCGCTGCCATTCGGCGGGTCGGGCGACTCCGGGTTCGGCCGGATCCACGGCGCTGACGGGCTGCGCGAGTTCGCCCGCCCGAAGTCCATCGCCAGGCAGCGGATGAAGCCGCTGGTCAGCCTCACCTCGTTCAGCCGGACTGACCAGGACATGAAGAAGATCCTCAACGCGGCCACGATGCTGCACGGCAGGCGCTACAAGTAGCCGTGCCGCCAGGCGCCCGCACCAGGCCGGGCGCCGGCGGCGGCCAGTCAGCCGGGCAGCGCTGGTTACCGGGCGGCGCTGGTTACCGGGCGGCGGCGGTTACCGGGCGGCGGCGGTTACCGGGCGGCGGCGAGCAGCGAGTCAGCCGGGTCCATGGCGGCCAGCGGCGCGCGGCCCTGGATGAGATCGGCTGCCCGCTCGGCGATCGCGATCGTCGGCGCGTTGGTGTTGCCGCGCGGCACGGTCGGCATCACCGAGGCGTCGACGACGCGCAGCGCCTCGATGCCGCGCACCCGCAGCTCGGTGTCGACGACGCTGGTCAGCTTGCTGACTGCCAGCCGGGAGTCGCCGCCCATCGCGCACGTGCCGACCGGGTGGTAGATCGTGCTCAGGTTGCCCCGGATCCACTCGCGCACGCTGGCGTCGCTGCGGACGTCTGCGCCTGGCGCCACCTCAGCCCGGAGCTGCCTGCTGAGCGGCCTCGCGGCGGCGAACTCGCGGGCCATGCCGACGGCCGCTACCAGCGGCTCCAGGTCAGACAGGTCAGACAGGTAGGACGGGTCGATGGATGGCTTGTGCCGGGGGTCCGGGCTGCGGAGGCGGATCTTGCCGCGGCTGCCGACCGAGACCAGCGTAATCAGCACCGACAGGGCCCTGCTGGCCGGATCGGCGAGACCGCCATCGCCATAGGGAACGGGCAGCACATGCCACTGAATATCGGGTGCGGGCAGTGCGGGGTCGGTCCGGCTGAACCCGCCGGCCTCGGCGATGTTGGTGGTCATCGGCCCGGTGTGGGTCATCTGCCAGCGGGCCAGGTTTGCCGGGCCGGCCTTCTCCCACAGGCTGCGGGACCTCGGCGCGGCCCACATCGCGGTCACGATCGGGTGATCCGACAGGTTGCTGCCCACGCCCGCGCTGTCGGCCAGCACCGCGATACCGTGCTCGCGCAGATGGCTCGCCGGGCCGATGCCCGACAGCATGAGCAGCTGCGGGCTGCCGATCGCGCCCGCCGCGACGATCACCTCGGCCTCGGCGGTCGCCACTTCCTCCGCGCCGCGGCGCAGGTAGCGAACGCCAGTCGCTCGGCCGGCCTCGATCTCGATGCCGGTGACGAGGGCGTCGGTCTGCACCGTGAGATTCGGGCGGCCCGCAGCCGGGTGCAGGTAGGCGTCGGCGGCTGACCACCGCCGGCCGCCTTTCTGCGTCACCTGGTAGTAGCCCACGCCGTCCTGAGCCGGTCCGTTGAAGTCGTCGTTGGCCGGCTGCCCGCAGGCCCGCGCCGCCGCCACGAACGCCCCGGTCAGCCCGCTCTTGAACTTGAGATCCTGGACGTTCAGCGGGCCGGAGGCCCCGTGATAGGCGGAGGCGCCGCGGGTGTTGCTCTCGGCGCGGAGGAAGTACGGGAGCAGATCGGTGTAGCCCCAGCCCTCGCAGCCGTAGTCGTCCCGCCAGGAGTCGTAATCGTGCCGGCTGCCGCGGATGTAGATCATCGCGTTGATCGAGGAGGAGCCGCCCAGCACCCGGCCGCGCGGCCAGTAGATCGACCGGCCGCTCAGCCGGTCCTGGGCGATGGTCTGGTAATTCCAGTCATAGGCCGTCTGGAACAGCAGGTTGATGGCTGCCGGGATGCGGATCTCGTCAGCGGTGTCCGGCGGGCCGGCCTCCAGCAGCAGGACTCGCGCATCCGGGTTCTCGGTCAGCCGCGAGGCCAGCACGCAGCCGGCGCTGCCCGCGCCGACGATGACGTAGTCGTAGACCACCTGTCCTCCAGCTCCGCCGCGAGATCCCCGGCACCTGGTCAGCTGGCGCGCTGATCCGGATGCCGGAAGCTAGCGTATCGAGGTATTTATGCCACGCTCTCGCAATTGGCTGGGGATCTGGCGCTACATTCCGACTTTCCGGTTTCCGGGAGCGCCGCTCCGCCTGCAGCTACTGCGGCCGGACAGCTAGTCCGGACACTAGCGCGCTCCCGGTCCGAAGACCGGGAGCGCGCTCCCCCCACAAGTGCGGCCCCCGCTTTCCGGCGGGCCCCCGAGATCCGCCGGCAGTGCCGAGACTGGCCGCGAGCCGCCTAGCGGCTCATTCCGGGCCCAGATGGGGCCCAGGTCTTAGTGACTGAAACTCCCGCCTTCTGTTAACTGTGTGACGTCAGTGCTATCACTCTTAGTATCCACACCCTGCCACATCGTGTTCGGATTGTGAATACCCGGAGGTCAGACGGGCTAATCCAGCCGTACTTTCCGGGCCTTCTCAGCACGAGATCCGCCGCTCAGGCGGGAGTTCGCGACTGATTTCGGACGCGATTGCGTGGCCTGGCCACGGAAGCGCACTTATCGCCAAATGCGGATGAAGACGGCCGCGGCGCGCTGCAACGGCACCTTCGGGCCGACTGCGACACTGCGTCGTGACAGGCTTGACGAGTGTCAAGTCATCCGGCAGTTGCCTGCCAGAGTCACGGGCAAGCCCCGTTACCGGCGCATTATCGGCCCGATACGGTAGGTCCATGTCTCCTGACCGCGATACCCCGGTTGTCCTTTCCAAGATCTACACCAGGACTGGTGACGACGGGACGACCGCACTCGGCGACATGAGCCGGGCGCGCAAGACCGACCCCCGGCTCGCTGCCTATGCCGACACAGACGAGGCCAACAGCACTATCGGCGTCGCGGTGACCATGGGGCAGCTGCCGGAGGACATCAGCGCACTGCTCATCAGGATCCAGAACGAGCTGTTCGACGTCGGCGCCGACCTGTGCAACCCGGTGAGCGAGAGCCCGGCCTATCCCCCGCTCCGCGTCGACGACAGCTACATCACCGCGCTCGAGCAGGCATGCGACCAGTTCAACGAGGGCCTGCCCGTGCTCCGGAGCTTCGTCCTGCCCGGCGGGACGGCCGCCTCCGCCCTGCTGCACGTGGCCAGGACCGTCGTCCGGCGGGCCGAGCGCAGCACCTGGGCCGCACTTGAGGCACACGGCGACAGCATGAACCCGCTGACTGCCCAGTACCTGAACCGGCTCTCCGACCTGCTGTTCATCCTGGCCAGGCGAGTCAACGAGCCGGATGGCGACCTGCTCTGGAAGCCGGGCGGCGAGCGCTAGCTGGCCCGACGCCGGCCTGTCCCGGTACTGCTCGCGCTATCGGCCTGCTCAGCCAGGTCAGCTGGGCTCGCCAGCTGCGGCCCGGAGCAGTGCCCGGTAGTAGCGGACGTCGGGCGGCTCCTCGGGGCCGGCTGCGGCCGGGCCAGCGTCCTGGATGGCCCGGTCAAGGGCCGACTGAGCGCTCGAGGTGTCGACGTCCTGGCCGAGCTGGGCCTGGCGGGCAAGTATTGAGACGCGGTTGTCGGCCATGGACAGGAAGCCGCCCGAGACAGCCGCGAAGACATCGGCCGCGCTGTTCTCCGGCCGGATCTGCACCATGCTGCCCTCGTAAAGAATGCCGATGAGCGGGGCGTGGCCGGTGAGCAGGCCGATCTCGCCGTCGACCGTCCTGGCGATGACCATCTCGGCCTCGCCTGCCCAGATCTCGCCCTCCGGCTCGACGAGCTCGACCTTCAGGGTCACTGTGCCTCCTGGCGCGACTTCGTCACGACGTCTCCCCGCGTGGCTTCGCCGCGCGGGCAGACCCCGTCGCGGTGCTCTCCTGGCGCGACTTCGTCACGACTTCTCCAGGTCCTTGGCCTTGCGCTCGACATCCTCGATGCCGCCGCACATGAAGAACGCCTGCTCAGGGAGGTGGTCGTACTTGCCCTCGCAGATGGCCTTGAACGAGGCGATGGTCTCGTCGAGCGGCACGAACACGCCGGGCTGGCCGGTGAACTGCTCAGCCACGAACATCGGGTGGGACAGGAAACGCTCGATCCGGCGGGCCCGCTGGACCGTGACCCTGTCCTCCTCCGAGAGCTCGTCGATGCCGAGGATCGCGATGATGTCCTGCAGCTCGGTGTAGCGCTGCAGGATGCGCTGCGTCTCCCTGGCGACGTTGTAGTGCTCCTCGCCGACGTACTGCGGGGCCAGGATCCGGGAGGTCGACGCCAGCGGGTCCACCGCCGGGAAGATGCCCTTCTGGGTGATCTCACGCGAGAGCGCCGTGGTGGCGTCCAGGTGCGCGAACACCGCGGACGGAGCCGGGTCGGTGTAGTCGTCAGCAGGCACGTAGATCGCCTGCATCGAGGTGATCGAGTGACCGCGGGTCGAGGTAATCCGCTCCTGCAGCTGGCCCATCTCGTCGGCCAGTGTCGGCTGGTAGCCCACAGCGGAGGGCATCCGGCCGAGCAGGGTGGAGACCTCGGAGCCGGCCTGGGTGAACCGGAAGATGTTGTCGATGAACAGCAGCACGTCCTGCTGCTGCTCGTCGCGGAAGTACTCGGCCATGGTCAGCGCCGACAGCGCCACCCGGAGCCGGGTGCCCGGCGGCTCGTCCATCTGGCCGAAGACCAGCGCGGTGTCCTTGATGACGCCGGACTCGGTCATCTCAAGGAAGAGGTCGTTACCCTCGCGGGTCCGCTCCCCGACGCCGGCGAAGCAGGACACGCCGCCGAAGTTCTTCGCGACCCGGGTGATCATCTCCTGGATCAGCACGGTCTTGCCCACGCCCGCGCCGCCGAACAGGCCGATCTTCCCGCCCTTGACGTACGGCGTCAGCAGGTCAAGCACCTTGATCCCGGTCTCCAGGATCTCGGTGCGCGCCTCGAGCTGGTCAAACGGCGGCGGGTTGCGGTGGATGGACCAGCGCTCGGTGACCTTCAGGTCAGACGCCGGCACATCGAGCGGCTCCCCGAGGACGTTGAACAGGTGCCCCTTGGTCACGTCGCCGACGGGGACGGTGATCGGGCCGCCGGTGTCGGTCACGGCAGCGCCGCGGACCAGGCCATCGGTCGGCTGCATCGAGATCGCCCGGACGGTGTCGTCGCCGAGGTGCTGCTCGATCTCCAGCGTCAGCGTCCTGGTGGTGTCGCCCAGTGTCACGTCCACGTGCAGCGCGTTGTAGATCTCCGGCATCTCCTCGGTCGCGAACTCGACGTCCACGACGGGGCCGATCACGCGGGCTACGCGGCCGGTGGCTGCCGGGCTGGCCGACTCGCCGGCGGCGGTGGTCTCTTCGGTAGCGCTCATGTTGATGCTCACTTACTCCCTGGTCGCGTCGGCCAGCGCGTTCGCGCCGCCCACGATCTCGCTGATTTCCTGGGTGATCTCGGCCTGCCGGGCCTTGTTCGCTTCCCTGCTGAGCTGCTCGATCAGATCGTTGGCGTTATCCGTGGCCGACTTCATTGCCCGCCGGCGCGCCGCGATCTCGGATGCCGCCGACTCCAGCAGAGCCTGGAACAGCCTGCTTTCCACATACCACGGCAGGAGCGCATTGAGAACATCCTCGGGCGACGGCTCGAACTCGTAGATCGGCATCGGGCCCGTCGGCGGCTCCTCGTCGGTCTCCTCGATCTCCAGCGGCAGCAGCCGGTGCACGACCGCCTGCTGGGTCAGCATGGTGACGAACTTGGTGTACACGACGTGGATCTCATCCACGCCGCCATCCTCGGTCGGCCGCTCGTAGGCCTCGAGCAGGGCACGGGTGATCTCGGCCGCGTTCTCCTGCCGGGGCGTGTCGGAGAAGCCGCTCCACTCCGCGGCGGTATCCCGGCCCCGGAAGCGGTGCCAGCCAATGCCCTTGCGGCCGGCCACGTAGATCACCGGCTCGACGTGCCGGCCCTCAAGCAGCGCGCGCAGGCTCTGGGCCTCCCGCAGGACGTTGGAGTTGAAGCCGCCGCAGAAGCCGCGGTCGCTGGTCAGAATGACCACGGCTGCCCTGGTCGGGTTCTCGACAGGCCGGGTCAGCGGATGATCGATCTGCTCGGACCGGCTGACCACTGCCTCCACGGCCTGGGTGAGCTCCCTGGCGTAGGGAGCGGCGTCGTGCAGCCGCTGCTGGGCCTTGATGATCCGCGAGGACGCGATCAGCTCCTGGGCGCGCGTGATCTTGGCGGTGGACTGGACGCTCCTGATCCGCCGCCGTACCGCGCGAAGCTGTGCTCCCATGGGTGCGTTCGACCGCCCTACTTGTTCTCGGCCGCGGGAGGACCGACCGGGCGCTTCTTGATGCCCTCGTGCTCCACTTCGTCCTCGCGCAGCGGCTCCGCAGGCTCCTCGTTGACCAGCAGCTCACCGCCGGTCTTCTCGAAGCCGCTCCGGAACTGCTCGATCGCGTCCCGCAGCGCCGTCACCGTGTCATCGCTGAGGTCGCCGCTCTCCCGGATGGCGTCGTAGATGCCGGAGTTCGAGCGGCCGAGCTCATCCTCGAACTCGGTCTCGAACCGGCGGACGTCTTCCACCGGCACGTCGTCCAGGTAGCCCTCGTTGCCCATCCAGACCGAGACCACCTGGCGCTCCACCGGGAACGGGCTGTACTGAGGCTGCTTCAGCAGCTCCACCAGCCGGCCTCCGCGGTCGAGCTGCGCCCGGGAGGTCGGGTCCAGGTCCGAGGAGAACGAGGCGAACGCCTCCAGGTCGCGGTACTGCGACAGCGCCAGCTTCAGGCCGCCGGCCACCTTCTTCATGGCCTTGATCTGGGCGTTGCCGCCGACTCGGGAGACCGACTGGCCGACGTTGATGGCCGGGCGGACACCGGAGTTGAACAGGTCAGTCTCCAGGAAGATCTGGCCATCGGTGATGGAGATGACGTTCGTCGGGATATAGGCCGAGATGTCATTGGCCTTCGTCTCGACGATCGGGAGGCCTGTCATTGAGCCGCCGCCGATCTCGTCCGACAGCTTCGCGCAGCGCTCCAGCAGCCGCGAGTGCAGGTAGAACACGTCGCCCGGGTAGGCCTCGCGGCCCGGCGGGCGGCGCAGCAGCAGCGAGATGGCGCGGTAGGCCTCCGCCTGCTTGGTCAGGTCATCGAACACGATCAGCACGTGCTTGCCCTGGTACATCCAGTGCTGGCCGATGGCCGAGCCGGTGTAGGGCGCGATGTACTTGTAGCCGGACGGGTCGGACGCCAGCGCGGTGACGATCGTGGTGTACTCCAGCGCCCCGCCGTCCTCGAAGGCCTGCCGGACGGCGGCCACGGTCGAGCCCTTCTGGCCGATCGCCACGTACACGCACCGGACCTGCCGCTTCGGATCACCGGAGTCCCAGTTCGCCTTCTGGTTCAGGATCGTGTCGATGGCAATCGTGGTCTTGCCGGTCTGCCGGTCGCCGATGATCAGCTCACGCTGGCCGCGGCCAACCGGGGTCATGGCGTCGATGGCCTTGATGCCGGTCTGCAGCGGCTCGGTCACCGGCTGCCGCTGGACCACCGTCGGCGCCTGCAGCTCCAGCTGGCGCTGCTCGAGCGCGCCCTCGATCGGTCCGAGGCCGTCCAGCGGCTCCCCCAGCGGCCCGACGACGCGGCCGAGGTAGCCGTCGCCGACCGGGACCGAGAGGACCTCCGCGGTCCGCTTGACCCGCTGGCCCTCCTCGATCTGGCTGAACTCCCCGAGAACCACGACGCCGATCTCCCGGACGTCCAGGTTCAGCGCGAGGCCGCGGGTGCCGTCCTCGAACTCCAGCAGCTCGTTCGCCATGACCGACGGCAGGCCGGATACTCTCGCGATGCCGTCGCCGCACTCGACGACAGCGCCGACCTCCTCAGTGGAGGCGGTTCCGGGCTCGTAGTCCTCCACGAAACGCTCGAGAGCGTCCCGGATCTCTTCGGGCCGGATTGTCAGCTCCGCCATCTTCCTCGCGTCCTTCTCGTCTGAGTCTGTTCTGTCAGGGTCTGCCGGCCACGTCAGCCGGGTCAGGAGGCCATCCGGCGCCGCGCCTCGGCGAGACGGGTAGTCACGCTGCCGTCAATGAGCTCGTCCCCGATCCTGACGGTCATCCCGCCGACCACCCTGGGGTCGAGCACCACGTTCAGATGCACCTGGTGGCCGTAAGCGGCGGTCAGCGCCGCAGCCAGGCGGCCGCGCTGCTGATCGGTCAGGGCGACGGCCGCATGCACCTCGGCTACCAGCCGCTCGCGCCGCCGGGCCGCGAGCAGTGCGTACTCCTCCAGGCTCACGTCCAGGCTACGTCCGAACGGGCTCGTCGCGGCCTCGGCAACCAGCCGCAGCGTCTCCGGGGTCACCTTGTCTGCCAGCAGGCCGCTCAGCAGCTGCCGCTTGGCGTCCGCCGGGAAGAACGGGTTCGTGAGGGCAATCCGCAGCGCCGGAGTGCTGGCGACGATCCGGCTGAACCGGAACAGCTCGTCCTCCAGCTCATCCAGGCGGCCCTGCTCCTCGGCAGCCGCGGCAATGGCCTCGGCTGCCAGCTGCTCGACCGCGTCAGTGATGTCGCCAGGAGCGGACCACCGGGCCGCGGCCGCGGCCGCGATCAGCCGGACCGTCGGCTCGCTAACCTTGCCCGTCAGCACTGTTGTCGCGAGGTCAGACCTCGCTGCGGCCGTGCGGGACGGATCGGTCAGCGCCCGGCGCAGCGCGGCCTGAGTGGCCAGCAGGCCGGCCACCGCGAACAGCTCGTCCCCGAGCGCCGTTGCGGTCGGCGCGTCGGTCGTCAGCTGCGCGAGCAGCTCCTCGACCTCGACCATCGATGCCCTGCTTGAGCCCCTCATGACGACGTCCGCGCCCCTGATGCTGAGCTCTGGCGCTCGTCAAGATCGGCGAGGAACCTGTCCACCACGCGGCTCTGCCTCGCCTGGTCTTCCAGCGACTCACCGACGATCTTGCTCGCCAGCTCGACGGAGAGTGCACCGACCTCGGCCCGCAGCGATGACAGCGCCTGCTGGCGGTCAGCTGCGATCTGGGCCTGCGCTGCCTCGGTGATGCGCCGTGCCTCGACCTGCGCCTGCTCGCGCATCTGCGCGATGATCGCCGCACCCTGCTCCGTCGCCTCCTGGCGCATCCTGGAAGCCTCGTGGCGGGCTTCAGCGAGCTTGGCCTGGTACTCCTCGAACAGGCGCTGCGCCTCGGCCTGCGTCTCCTTAGCCCGCTCCAGGCCGCCCTCGATCGCGTCGGTCCGCTCCTCCAGGGTCTTCATGATCCTGGGCAGCAGAACTTTCCAGAGCGCGAGGAAGACGATGAAGAACGCGATCGCGCCGACGAGGACCTCGGTCCAGTTCGGAACGAGGGGATTGGGTGACGACGAGGCCGCTAGGTGATGAAACATGGGGCGGCTACCTCTCCGGCTGGTGGTGCTACTTGATGAAGAACGGCACCGCGATGCCGATCAGAGCCAGTGACTCGGTCAGCGCGAAGCCGATCCACATCAGGCCAGTGACCCGGCCGGCTGCCTCCGGCTGCCGCGCGATCGACTGGATGGTGTTACCGAAGATCAGGCCGATGCCCACGCCGGGGCCGATGGCGGCCAGACCGTAGGTGAGCGCACCGAGGTTGACAATGTGGTAGTAGATCGGGTTGCCCGAGGTTCCCCCCGAACCGCCGGCGGCAACGTAGAGCAGGTGATGCAGGTGCATCGCGATCTGCATTTCTCAGGTTCCTTCGTGTCGGGCCGGCGGACGGTCCGCCAGTCATTCTTATGGGGTCGGCTTTAGTGGGCGGTTTCGTATGCGCCCGATATGTAGGTAGCGGTCAGGATCGTGAAGATGAAGGCCTGCAGTGCCTGCACCAGCACCTCAAGCGCGGTCACCAGGATCAGCACGACGAACGACGTTGCCGAGAACAGGATGCCGATCGACACCGTCAGCAGGTACCAGGTTGCCAGCGCGAACACCAGCAGCAGCACGTGCCCGGCCAGCATGTTGGCGAAGAGCCGGACCGACAGGGTGAACGGCCGGACGATGACGTTGGAGAAGAACTCGATCGGCACTAGCAGTGGCAGAATCCACCAGGGCGAGCCGGACGGCACGGTCAGCGTCTTGAAGTAGCTGATCCCCTGCTTCTTCAGGCCCAGGCCCATGTACAGGACCCAGACGATGGCAGTGAGCGCCACCGGATAGCCGAACTTCGCCATCGCCGGGAAGTACAGAATCGGGATGATGCCGAAGATGTTGTTGATCCAGATGAAGAAGAACAGCGAGCACAGGAACGGGAGCCAGCCGTCGCCCTTCTTCCCCAGCTGCGGGCGCAGGATCTGGTCGCGGACGAACAGAATGCCCATCTCCCCGATATTCTGCATGCCGCGGGGCACGAGCTTCGGGCTATGGAAGGCGAGCCAGAAAAACCCGATCACGATGATCGCGCTCAGCAGGAGCAGCAGGCCCGGCTTGCCGAACCCGACGCTGCCGAGCTTGAACAGCGGGGTGAAGTAGAAATCCTGAATGGACGGCGAGGGAAAACCGCAGCCCGAGAAGAGGTGTGCGTGGGCCCCGTGGCAGTTCATTGCGGTCCCGCTTACTGCGGTTCCGGCCGCGAGTAGGTGATTCACCGAGATACCCCTTCGGGCTGTGGCGTGCAGACTGGCGCCGAGGCTGGCCGCGGCGGGTCAAGTCGAGTCATCATGCCGTAAGTAGCTAGGGAGCTTTCAGCCGGGTCTCCGGAAGTCGCCAGCAAGTCCGGAGCCGGGCAAGCTGCAGACCGGCGAGAGCGACCGCCTGACACACCCGGTCGCCAGGCAGCAGCGGTCAGGACCTGGTCTCCCGGAAGATGATCAGCACGATCGAGAGGCCGATGCCCAGGATCATGCCGATCGGGAAGAGCACGGACACGCCAGTCCAGTGGCCAATCAGCCAGCCGACTCCCCCGTACAGGATCATGCCGCCGAGCATGTAGCTCAGGATCCGCCAGCCGTCGCTCTCCCTCGGCATCCCCGGCTCGCTGCCCTCGTCCCTGCCGGTGCCGGGCTTCAGCTCCGCGGTCATGACGACTGGCCGCTGCCGGCCGCTGGCTGCGGGCAGCACTGGCCCCGGGCCGCGCACTGCCGTCCGGAGAGAATGTCGGAGGCACGGGTCATCGTTCTCCATCCGGCTCGACATACAGCATCTTCGTGCGGCTCCAGTTCACCGCGAGAGCGATGTCGTACACCAGGACGAGAACGATCGCAGTCAGGCCGAACAGCCACGGGCTGAACGCCGTGCTGTTCTGGAAGCGGCCGACCAGGGCGAGCAGCACGATGATCTTCACTACGTACGTGCCCATCCCGGCGAGCATCATTGCCTGCGGACTGATCTTGGCGGCCCAGCCAAGAGCGAGCACGCTCATACCGAAGAATGCGGCGACCACGATCACCGCGATGGCGGCGCCAATCACGCCCTTATGACCGCCGAGGACAGCACTCAGGGCCACCATGACCGCGGCCACTACGGCCGTCACGGCAGCAGATCGCCGCGCCATCGGGGCGATGTTCGCCAGCATCTTCTGCAAAGCTCCGGGTGATCTTTTAGTGCGGCTGGATCTTCAGCAAGCCGCAAGGTAGACCGCAGTGCCAGCTTCTTGACACCCCGCCGCCTGGCCCGTTGCGGCCAGGTTAGCGAAACGTATCACGGACCTCGCACCACGCTGCTAGTGGGTGCTCGTGAAAGATATCACAAGCTCTCCTACCTTGTAGTCCACGAGGTCACCTACTGTGACGAATCACCCGGCTGAAAACTGCAAAACACCAGGCCAGGACGGGAACGAGCTAAGTAACGGGCTAGTCAAGTAAGTCTGCTGATCTGGTCAGCGCCGCCGGGGCCAGAGGGTGACTCGGGGCGAGCTGCGTGCCCCTGCTGCCAATCAGTCCCGGCCCGCCTCGGGTTCCTCTGGCGGGCCGCCAGCAGGCCGCTCGCCAGCAGGCCGTTCGCTAACGGGCCGTTCGCCAACAGGCGGCGGCGCCGTTCCGCTGGCTGACCGGATCGGAGCGGCCGCGAGGTGCCCCGTCGCCCAGCCGTTCGAGCCCGCACCGTTCGCGGCGGCCCCATTCCGGGCCGCGCCGTTCGAGCCCGCACCGTTCGCGGCGGCCCCATTCCAGGCCGCGCCGTTCGAGGGCGCCCCGGTCGAGGCGACATCGTTCCAGCCGGCCCCATTCGATGCAGTCCCATTCGAGGCGACATCGTTCCAGGCCGCGCCGCTCGCGGCGGCACCGTTCGAGCCCGCACCGTACGGGGCCGCACCGTTCGTGCCCGCACCGTACGGGGCCCCCCCGTTCGGACCATCGGGCAGCTGCCAGCCTGACTCCGGCCGCTCGGGCTGCTGCCAGGACGGATCGGTGAGCGGCGCGTGCGCCGGCCAGGACACGCCTGCCGCCGCTCCCGGCCCGTAGTCACGGCCAGAGTTCCCGCCATCCGGATCGGCGCCACCCGGCTGCCCATGTGCTGCCCCGGAGTCCGCGGCGGCCGGCGGCGCGGCAGGGGACACGCTGCCGGCGGCGGCAAGAAGCGCCGGCTCGGCGACCGGAACGGGCTCCGGCCCGATCGCGGTGCCGCTGTCTGCCTCTGCTGTCAGCCCGGCGATTGCCGCCGCCGGCGCGGACTGGGCGGCGAGCCGGGGACGCTGCCACCAGCGCAGCCTGGGCATGGACATGAGCAGCAGCGCGGCGACGGCGGCCACCGTGATGATGACGAAGACGAAGATCGGCGACCCGTGATGGTTGCTGGCTCGCGGTGCCTCGGTCTTGTCGATGGAGAGCCAGACGATGCTGCCGGAGAAGGCCGCGGCCCACAGGTACATGATCAGGACGCTGGCCCGCTGCGAGTGACCGATGTCCAGCAGCCGGTGATGCAGGTGCTTACGGTCAGGAGCGAACGGCGACCGGCCCGCCCTGGTCCGCCTGACCACGGCCAGCAGCAGGTCGCCGTACGGAATGACCAGCAGCGCGGCAGGCAGGAGCAGCGGCATGATCTCGGGATAACGGTTGATCTCGTGCGTCAGGTAGGCCGGGTCCAGCGAGCTGATGCTGGAGATCGGCGCGTAGGCCAGCAGGAGCCCGAGCAGCATCGACCCGGTGTCTCCCATGAAGATGCTGGCCGGGGAGAAGTTGTGCGGCAGGAAGCCCAGGCACATCCCGATCAGGATGGCCGACGCCAGCGCCGGGGCGGCCAGCGACGAAATCGCGAGGACCTTGGTCAGCGAGTAGTAATAAAGGAAGAACGAAGTGGCGGCAATGCACACGATTCCGGCCGCCAGGCCGTCCAGGCCGTCGATGAAGTTGACCGCGTTGATCGTCGCGACAACGACCAGGATCGTCAGGAACGTGGACTGGTCAGCCGTCGGCACATAGGTGCTGCCACCGGGCAGCGGCAGCCAGGTCAGCGATGTGCCGGTCGCTACCAGGATGCCGCCGGCCGCAACCTGGCCGGCCGCCTTGGGCAGCGCCCCCATGCCCCACCGGTCGTCGATGAAGCCGATGACGGTGAGCAGGCCGCCGGCCAGCAGCAGGCCGCTGATCATGCCGGTGTTGGCAAAGCCGTGCCGCAGCTGCGGAATCTGATCCGCCACCAGCAGGCCAGCCGCAAGGCCGCCGAACATGGCCAGGCCGCCGAGCGTGGGGACGGGGACGACGTGCACGTCGCGCTCGCGGGGCTGCTTCATCGCCCCGACCCGCCCGGCCACGCGGCGCACCAGCGGCGTCAGGATGTAGGTGACAGCGGCCGCCACCAGCAGTGTCAGAACGTAGTCCTTCACTGCATCACCGGGCCCGGGCAGCGGAATGGCGCATCACGGCAACTCTAGAGCACCGGGCCGGCTGCCGTGGCTGACGACCCGTGGCTCGTCATGGCCCGGTCAGGCCGGGCCCGGCGATGACAGCGGCAACCTCCCGCAGCCTGCCCACGGAGATCGCACCGCGGCGCAGCAGCCGGGGCTGCGGGCCGGTCAGATCCAGGATCGTCGAGGCCACGCCACCGGGTACCTTGCCGCCGTCGAGGTACACCGAGACCGACTCGCCCAGCTGATCCCTGGCCTCCTCAGCGGTCATCGCCGACGGAGAGCCGGACAGGTTGGCGCTGCTCACGGCCATCGGCCCGGTCTCGCGGAGGAGGTCAAGAGCCACCGGGTCCTCGGGCATCCGGACGGCCACAGTGCCCTTGGTCTCCCCCAGGTCCCAGCTCAGCGTCCTGGCGGCCCGGCAGACGATGGTGAGGCCGCCCGGCCAGAACTCGTCGATCAGCCGCTGCCCGTCCGGGCCGAGGTCGTCGACCAGGGCGGCCGCTGCCCGCACGGTGCCGACGAGCACAGGCGGCGGCATGTCGCGGCCGCGGCCCTTGGCCGCCAGCAGCCGCGACACCGCCGCCGGGCTGAAGGCGTCAGCGCCAATCCCGTACACCGTGTCAGTCGGGATGACGACAAGCTCGCCGCTGAGCACAGCGGTGGCGGCAGCTGCGAGTCCGTCAGTGCGCTGAGCTTCGTCGGCACAGTCAAACCAGGCGCTCATAGCCGCTCATCCTGCCATGCCCGGCTGCGGCTCACGGCCGGGCCGCGGTGACAAACCGGTCGCGCCCGGCCAGGTCGCAGTGATTGCGGGTCTCCCGCCACCCGCTCTCCTCGGCGAACACCCAGTAGACAGCCGCGCCCTGCTGGGCTCCGTGCTCCACGGCGACCAGGCCGCCGGGCCGCAGCAGGCGTCGTGCCGTTGCCTCGACGACCCGAACCGCATCGAGGCCGTCCTGCCCGCCCCACAGCGCGGTCGCGGGGTCGTACTCCCCCACCTCGGGTGGCACCCACGCGCCCGCCGGGATGTAGGGCGGGTTGCTGACGACCAGGTCCACCAGGCCGTTCAGGTCAGGAAGGGCACCGGCAAAGTCCCCGGGGTGCAGCGTCACCCGGCCCGCGGTGTGCGGCGAGGCGGCGGCAACGCTGGCGATGTTCCGCTCGGTCCACTGCCGGGCCAGCGGGTCTGCCTCCACCGCATGCACGCGCGCCCGCGGGACCTCCTGGGCGATCGACAGCGCGATCGCGCCGGACCCGGTGCCAAGGTCGGCCACCACCGGGTCGGCCACGTCCATGGCCGCCAGCTGCTCGATCGCCCAGCCGGTCATGACCTCGGTCTCCTGCCTGGGCACGAATACGCCGGGGCCGACGGCAAGCTCGAGGTACCGGAAGTAGGCGTGGCCGGTGATGTGCTGCAGCGGCTCGCGTGCCTCCCGGCGCGCGATGTCGTCCCAGAACCGCGGGTCAAAGCCAGTGTCAGGCACCAGGTGCAGCTCCGACCTTGAGACGCCGTGCAGCCGCGCCGCGATCAGCTCAGCGTCCGTCCGGGGTGACTCGACCCCGGCGTCGGCGAGCCTGGCGGTCGCGATGGCGATCTCGTCAAGGAGCAGGCTCACTCAGATCACGCTCAGTCCCGGTCAGGGCCGGCGATCTTCTCCGCGCGATCGGCCTCGGTCAGCGCCGCGATCACCGCGTCCAGGTCGCCGTCGATCACCTGGTCCAGGTTGTAGGCCTTGAAGCCGACGCGGTGATCGGAGATCCGGTTCTCCGGGAAGTTGTAGGTGCGCACGCGCTGCGACCGGTCCACGGTCGCGACCTGGCTGCGCCGCTCGGCCGAGGCCTGCGCGTCGGCTTCCTCCTGGGCGACGGCCAGCAGCCGGGCCCGGAGCACGCGCATGGCCTGCTCCTTGTTCTGGAGCTGGCTCTTCTCGTTCTGGCACGAGACCACGACGCCCGTCGGCAGGTGGGTGATGCGCACGGCCGAGTCGGTGGTGTTGACGCTCTGGCCGCCAGGACCCGACGAGCGGAACACGTCGATCTTCAGGTCAGCCGGGTCGATGGTGACGTCCACCGGGTCTGCCTCGGGCAGCACCAGCACGCCGGCCGCCGAGGTGTGGATGCGCCCTTGTGACTCGGTCGCGGGGACGCGCTGGACGCGGTGAACGCCGCCCTCGTACTTCAGCTGCGACCACGCTCCGGTATCGCCGCGCGCCTTAAAGGCCACAGTGACGTCCTTGTACCCGCCGAGACCCGTCATGGTGGAGTCCAGCACCTCGGTCTTCCAGCCGCGCCGCTCGGCGAACCGCAGGTACATCCGCAGCAGGTCCCCGGCGAACAGCGCCGACTCATCGCCGCCCTCGCCTGCCTTGACCTCGAGGATGACGTCCTTGTCATCGTTGGGATCACGGGGAACGAGGAGCTCGGCGATGCGCCGCTCGAGCTCCTCGCGGTGGGCAGCGAGCTGCTCGGCCTCAGCGGCGAACGAGGCGTCCTCCGGCGCGAGCTCGCGCGCGGTGCCCTCGTCGGCCGAGGTCTGCAGCCAGTCGGCGTAGGCCTGGACGACAGGCGTGAGCTCGCCGTACCGGCGGCTCAGCGTCCTGGCGCGGTCCTGATCGCTGTGAATAGCGGGATCGGACAGATCCCGCTCGAGCTGCGCGTGCTCGGCGGCAAGATCGGCAAGCCGCTCAAACACCGCTTACCTCCCTGATGTGGGCTGACAGTAGCTGGACAGGCTGAACGTTCCCTTCCAGAATCTTCTGGGAGGGAACGCGCTGACCTGAGCTACTTCCCGTCGGCCTTCTTGCCGAACCGGCGCTCGAACCTGGCCACCCGGCCGCCGGTGTCGAGGATCTTCTGCTTGCCGGTGTAGAACGGGTGGCAGCTCGAGCACACGTCGGCGTGGATGACGCCGTCCTTGGCCGTGCTGCGCGTGGTGAACGTGTTCCCGCAGCTGCAGATCACCGTGGTGTCGACATACTCCGGGTGAATTCCGGACTTCATTGCTACTCCTGGTTCCCGCGGTCGCCGGGTCGCCGGCTGTGCTGACTGATGCCGGGCTGACTGAAACCAGCTCCTGCATCACGGCGTGAACCGGTACCGCATCTGTAGTGGCCTACCAGTGTGCCAGACCGTGCAACGTGCACGGACATCCCCGCATTCCCGCCGGCGGCACGCCTCCGGCGAGCGGGCGTTGGGGCTGCTAGGAGCTCGTCGTCGTGGTCTTCTGCACGTGCAGGAGGAACTCGGCGTTGCTCTTAGTGCCCTTCATCCGGTCCATCAGCACCTCAAGTGCCTGCTGCGGCTCGAGGGCGTGGAGCACCCGGCGCAGCTGCCAGACGATCTTGAGCTCCTCGGGCGTCATCAGCAGCTCTTCCTTCCTGGTGCTGGACGCGTCCACGTCCACCGCCGGGAAGATCCGCTTGTCGGCCAGCTCGCGACGGAGCCGCAGCTCCATGTTGCCGGTGCCCTTGAACTCCTCGAAGATCACCTCGTCGGCACGGGAGCCGGTCTCGATCAGGGCCGTGGCCAGGATCGTCAGCGAGCCGCCGTGCTCGATGTTCCGCGCCGCACCGAAGAAGCGCTTCGGCGGGTACAGCGCCGTCGAGTCGACACCACCAGACATGATCCGGCCGCTGGCAGGCGCCGCCAGGTTGTAAGCGCGGCCGAGCCGGGTGATCGAGTCGAGCAGCACGACCACGTCGTGGCCCATCTCGACGAGCCGCTTGGCCCGCTCGATGGCGAGCTCGGCCACGGTCGTGTGGTCCTCGGCCGGGCGGTCGAAGGTCGAGTGGATCACCTCGCCCTTAACCGTGCGCTGCATGTCGGTGACCTCTTCGGGCCGCTCGTCAACGAGGACGACCATGAGGTGGCACTCGGGGTTGTTCTTGGTGATCGCATTCGCGATGGCCTGCAGGATCATCGTCTTGCCAGCCTTAGGCGGCGACACGATGAGTCCGCGCTGACCCTTGCCGATCGGGCAGATCAGGTCCATGATCCTGGTCGTCATGATCGTCGGGTCCGACTCGAGCCGCAGTCTCTCCTGCGGGTACAGCGGCACCAGCTTGTTGAACTCGGGCCGGTTCTTCGCCTGCTCGGGGTCCAGGCCGTTGATCTTGTCCAGCCGGACCAGGGCGTTGAACTTCTCCCGGCGCTCGCCCTCACGGGGCTGCCTGATGGCGCCCTCGATGACGTCGCCCTTCCGGAGGCCGTACCTGCGCACCTGCGACAACGACACGTAGACGTCGTTGGAGCCGGGCAGGTAGCCGGTGGTGCGCACGAAGCCGTAGTTGTCGAGGACGTCCAGGATCCCGGCAATGGGGATCAGCACGTCATCCTCGGAGATGACCGGCTCGGCCTCGTTGCCCCCGCCGCCGCCGCGCTCGCGGCGGCGGTTGCCTGAGTTGCGGTTGCGGAACCGGTCCCGGCTCCGGCGGCTGCCGCCGTCCCGGTCGTCGTCGTTCCGGCTGTCGTTGCTCCGGCCGTCGTTGCTCCGGCCGTCGTTGCTCCGGCCGTCGTTGTTACGGCCGCCCTGCTGCTCGCGGTTGTGCTGCTGATCCCGACCGCCCTGCTCCCGGCCGCCCTGCTCCCGGCCGCCCTGCTCCCGGCCGCCCTGCTGCTCGCGCGGGGCGGAGCCGGCCTCGCGGTCCTGCCCGTCGCCGGCCGCGCGCGGCTGCTCGCCGGCGTCGTCACGGCGCGGATTGGAACGGCGCCGCCGCTCCGGGCGCTGGCCATCGCCGGTCTGCTGGACCTCGGCGGGCGCGCTGCTGCCGTTAACCGTGGTGCGCCCGGCGTCCGCCGGCGCAGTACCAATCCCGGTGCTCGCGGTGGACGATCCCTCGCCGATCCCCGTGGCGCCGTTGGCGCCCACCCCTGGCTGTGCTGATGTCTGTGATTCCATGGCGTCCCGCTCGAAGGTGCGGTCAGCGCCGGCTCCCGCAGGCGCTCCCCGCTGGACTGACTTGTCGGAAGTCCTGATCTGGCGGTCTGCTGGCACCTGGCCCTGGGCCTCGGTTGCCCGCAGTCCCCCGCCCTGCCGCTTCTCCTCGATTGCAGCGATGAGCTGGCCCTTGCGCATCCTCGCGGTTCCGGTGATGCCGACCGACTGCGCGACCCGCTGAAGCTCGGGCAGCAGCATCGCTGACAGTGCCTTGGGCTTGCCGCCGCTCTCGCCGGGGGAGGCCGCGCTAGCGTCGCCGCTGGCTGTGGCCGTGTCAACGGCGTCCGGCCAGGAGCGTACCGCGCCAGCCGGGCGGTGGGAAGTCCCCGCCGAATCCGCCACGCCGACCGGCTGATCTGCCGGCTGACTAACCGGCACAGGCAGGCCGGCAGAATCCCCGTTCTCAGCAGAGAACAGGTCCAAGGTTTCGCTCACAAGGGGTCCTTCCCAGGGTACGGGTCACGGCCGCATCTGCGGCGCCCTGCCCGCTGTCGTGTTGCTACCTGCCACCGCTGCCCGCTACCGCCACAGCTAGCGGGCCATCCCGGTCGCGGCTGAAAGCCGCAAGGGTCCTCACTGACCAGGCCCTTGGCTAGGGCCGGGCAGACCAGGAAGTCCCGCGATGGGCAGATGAATGTCGAGATCGCACGCCGCCGAGCGCTCGGAAGACACTCGGAAGGAGTACGAACGAGCACCTGTCCCCTGTGCGGGGCATCTGGTGCAGCACCTAGCTTAACACCAACATGACCCACGGCATTCCTTTGACTGTGTCCGTACTGGCAGCAGCGCTCGGACCGGCCGGGATCTGCCCGGCAGATTCGTGGCGCGCCCGCAGGTACGCTCGCGCAGCCGGCATGCTGGCGCAGGGACCTGATACGAGCACAAGCTGAGTACGTCCTGGGGGGCTTACTAGCCATGCGCTACCCGTTTCGATGACGCTTCAACCACAGATCCCCCGACACAGCCGCATCCGGGATGCATGCCGGCAGGCTGAAAGAAGCGCAGACACCCGAGCGCCCGCACGGTACCTCGCACCCCAGACCCCCGGCATACACGGTGATGACCCGCGAACCTACTTCAACCTGGTCATTCTCACAAGCCTCCCGGACCTGAAAACGCCGCGCAAGCCCTCGCGCCCGTCCGGCAACCCTGCCCACAACACTTATCGCGGGGTACTGACACTCCCGCGATCAGAGCTGGCTGACGGCTGCGATCCCAGTCAGCGCCAGGCCTGCCGCCAGCACCGCCCGCACCGCATCAGCCAGGACCAGCCGTGCGGCAGCTACCCCCGGATCCCGCGGTGCCTCGGCACCGGCGAACGGCAGCGCAGGCGCCTGCCGCAGGCACTCCTGCCAGGCCGAGCTCACGTCCTCCAGGTAACGGGGCAGCTCATCCGGCCGCCGCCGGCGGCCCGCGGCCGCCACCCTGACCGGCAGGAACGACAGCAGGGTCAGCAGCGACCGCTCAGCTGGCCGCCCGAGCCGGCCGCCCAGCCTGTCCTCCTCCGCAGCCCGCGCGAGCCCGAGGGCGGCCGCCCACCGGTGCACCGACGCCGCGGCCGCGTGGGCCTGCTGGACTGCGGCGAGCGGATCGGCTATCCGGCTGCCCGGCAGCGGCGGCGTCAGCAGCGATGCGGGCGGTACGGCCGAGCCCGGCGCAGTCCTGGCCAGGGCGTACCGGACCGAGTCAGGCCCGTAATAGGCCACGGCGGCGGCCGGCGGCGGCCGCGAACGCTGGGTACGGGCCGGCGGGGCTACCTCGTTCCCGGCCTGAGGAAAGTGCGGCTGACGCGCCCGCGGCCAGGGCCAGCCGCCCGGTCATCGCGGTTGCCTGGTCCTGCCACGCCTGCTGCCAGGTCCTTGCGGCTGCCAGCTCAGGCCAGTCAGCCGCCATTGCGGTGGAGCCGGCCAGTATCACGCTGGTCGCGCAGGACGGCCCCGCCGCCGCCATCCGCGCCGCCGATCGTGCCAGTGTCTGCGGCGTCACCGTGATCGTGAGGTATCCGCCCGAGCTGCCGGCCTCCTCGATCCACCCGGCAGCACCGAGCGGCCGGGCCAGCTCGGCGGCGACGGCGGCCGGGTCGGTGCCGGCCAGCGCAGCCAGTTCCAGGGGCAGCGTGGTGGCATAGCGGGCCGGCGCGCCGTCCGGCGCGGGACGCCAGGTGCCGCGGCGGGAGAGCGCCGCCGCGGCCGCCGGGAGACCGCCTCGGGCGATGAGGCTGTGCAGCGAGGCGGCTAGTTCCCGGTCGAGATCGGCGGTGATCACCAGCTCAGGCTATGGCCGGGGCGAATCAGGCGATTAGTCGAAAGCGCTACTGGGAGCGCCTGCCAGCTCGCGGATGACCCTGATCATCTCAGCCGGGTCGAACGGCTTGGTGAGATAGGCGTCGACGCCGATCTGCCGGCCCCGGTCGCGGTCATCCTCCTGCGCCCGGGCGGTGATGAGCACGACCTTGATCCCGGCGGTCGCCGGATTCCGGCGCAGCTGAGTGGCCGTCACCCAGCCGTCCAGCCGGGGCATCATGACGTCGAGGGTGATCACGTCGGGCTCGACTTCTTCCACTTTGTCGATGCAGTCGCGACCGTCGACGGCTGTTACTACCTCAAATCCCTCAAGCGTGAGATTGACAGCGATGAGCTGCCGGATGACTTCGTCATCGTCGACAACCAGCACGCGGCCAAGTCCCTGGGTCACGGCGCGAGGCTATCGGCTCCGGCTGAATCCTGCGCGCAGATCGGCTGCGTGTCCGGCGATCCGTGCTCCTGATACGCTTGCTCCGGCCAGCAGGGCTGCCCTGCTGCGCGGTATGCGCCAGCCCCCATAGCTCAGGGGATAGAGCAACGGCCTCCGGAGCCGTGTGCGCAGGTTCGAATCCTGCTGGGGGCGCAGCTAGAAGCCCGTTTCTTGCCAAACGTTTCGCTGAAGTCTCGCTAAGTCAGTTGCTTGCGCTGACGGTGCGACGGGACACGCGCCACGATTCCTCAGTTCGACGGAGTTCTTGCGTGATCAGCGCGGCAGATCGGATGGCCGGCCCGCTTGGATCGATGATCAGCAGCACGGACCGCGCTACCGCTCGGCAGTCGTCTGGTCCGGGTTCCACGACGGGATTCAGGGTCAGATGCAAGGTAACCGGGCCCTCCGAGGCCCAGACGGGGCCGACCGCTGCGCGCAGGGCCTCCCGGCCGACGTGCCTGCCCTGGGTGCCGTCCAGCACGGCGTCCTCGGTGAAGAGCGCGACGTAGCCATCTGGGTCGCGACGGCTGGCAGCGTCGTCGGCGCGGGTGATGACATCGACAATGGCCAGGCGGTCGGAGTCGGAAAGGGTCACGGCCGGAGCCACCGCGCTATCCGGTCGCAGATGTCGGCCGGGAACACGTCTTTCGGGATGACCGCGTGGACGGCTTTGGGCGGGACCGAGGTGTAGGCCGATCCAGTCTGGTTGGCGTACTGCGTTACCCGGAAGCTGACCGCCATGCTGGCCAGCGCGTATGCCTCTGGTTCGCTGACGCCGCCTGCGGCGGACAGCCACCTGATGACTTCGCGCAGGCATCCCACGAGGGCGTCATCAAGGCTGGCGGCGAAGCCGATCACGATCCAGGCGGTGTCCGTCTCGCCGATCGGCCCGGGAAGGGCCACCTGCCTGCGGAGGTCAAAGCGGATCTCCAGGTTCTCGGCCGCGGTTTCGATGGCGGTCTGATCTACCACGCCGTCGCCTTGCAGCGCATGCACGTCACCGACCCACACCCGCCCGCCGGCCTTCGCCACTGGCAGGAACAGGTGGCTGCCCACGCCCAGGTCGCGCAGAACGAGGTTGCCGCCGTAGCTGCCGGACACAATCGCGCTGACAGTCTCGTCGCCGGCTGGCTCGGCCGCCACCACGCCGAGAAACGGGGCCATCGCCAGCGTGATCCCGTGGGTGAACTCCGCCTTGGTGCGGGCGTCGTCGAACGTGAAATAGTGCAAATACGGCTCGGTGAAGTCATTTGGCAGCGCCCCGACACCGAGCGGAAACGAATTCCAGCCCCAGCCGATCGTCCGCAGCGCGGTGATGCTCACCTCGATCGCGTCGCCCGGTTCCGCCCCGGCCACCGTAACCGGACCGAGCATCGAATACGGGCCATGCGGGTAGCGGTGCCGCAGCGGCTCGCGATCCGCGAAGCTCATGCCGAACACGGCCTCGTTCCCCCAGTGGGTCCAGGTACTGGGGTAGCGGACAGTATCCCCGGACGCGATCACCGCCACCGGTTTGGCGTCCGGGTCAAGGTAGCCAGACCGCACCGTGTCTGGCGCCGACTCGACAGTGTGCGTGCTCGCCATTCGCGTCGCCTCGGTTCCACTCAGGACAAGTTGTTCATAAACCCAGCGCGGTTACGCCACCTCACCCTGCCTGCCGTCGATGATCAGCGAGGTCCCCCGACCGGCCAGGGCTGGCCGTAGCGGCTCAGCTGCGGAGGAACGCGAGCAGGTCGGCGTTGATGGTCGCGGCTTCTGTGGTGGGCATGCCGTGCGGGAAGCCTTCGTACGTCTTCAGGCTGCCGTTGGGGAGCAGCTTGGCGGTCAGCGGGCCGGAGTCGGCGTAAGGCACGATCTGGTCGTCGTCGCCGTGCATCACAAGTACCGGCAGGGTGATCTTCTTCAGGTCCTCAGTGAAGTCAGTCTGGCTGAACGCGACGATCCCGTCGTAGTGCGCCTTGGCGCCGCCCATCATGCCCTGCCGCCACCAGTTCTGGATGACCGCTTCCTGCGGTTCCGCGCCGGGGCGGTTGAACCCGTAGAACGGACCGGAGGCCAGATCGCGGTAGAACTGCGAGCGGCGCGTGGCGGTCTGGCTCTGCAGGTCGTCGAAGACGCTCTTGGGCAGGCCGCCGGGATTGGCGTCGGTTTGCAGCATCAGCGGCGGGACCGAGCTGATCAGGACAGCCTTGGCCGCCCGGCCTTCGCCGTGCCTGGCCAGGTAGCGCACCACCTCGCCGCCGCCCGTGGAGTGACCGATGTGAACCGCGTCGCGCAGGTCGAGGTATTCCACCACCGCGGCTAGGTCGTCGGCGTAATGGTCCATGTCATGGCCGCTGGCGGTCTGCGCGGAGCGGCCGTGCCCGCGCCGGTCGGGGGCAACAACCCGGTAACCGTGCAGCAGGAAGAACATCATCTGGGTGTCCCAGTCATCGGCCGACAGCGGCCAGCCGTGGCTGAACACGATCGGCTGGCCGGTTCCCCAGTCCTTATAGAAGATGTCCGTGCCATCCGCGGTCGTAATCGTCGGCATGCCGGTCCTCCCCGAATCGAAATGGCGTTCCTGTGTTCGGAACTGCAGTTTGCCAGTGCTTACTGGATCTCGCAAAGACATAGATGACATGGCAGTGATATCAATACGGCATGGACCTACGCCAGCTTGAGTACATGACCGCGATCGCTGACATGCGCAGCTTTACCCACGGTGCCGAGCGCTGCCAGGTCGCCCAGTCGGCCCTGAGCCGGCAGATCGCCCAGCTGGAATCCGAGCTGGGGGCCCGGCTCTTCGACCGGAACAGCCGCGGGGTCCGGCTGACCGAGGCCGGCAGCGTCTTCGCAGCCGCGGCCCGCCGGGTTCTGGCGGAGGCCGCCAGAGCCCGCGCCGAGGTCGACAACGTCGTCGGCATCCGCCGTGGCCACATCCGGATCGGAACGACGCAGACGGCCAGCCGGTGCCTCGGCCTGGCGGCACTGCTCGGCGGGTTCCGCAGCAAGTACCCGGACGTGACCATGGCCGTGAGCACGGGGCCGCGGCCGGAGCTCCTTGATGGCCTGGCCTCTGCTGAACTCGATCTCGTCCTGGCCTCAGACGGGGAGCCAGCCGGCGACGGCATTGAGGTCCGGGAGCTACTGCCTGCTGAACCGCTGGTCGCCGTCGTCAGCCGGGATCACCTGATTGCACGGTCCGACCAGGTCAGCCTGCCCGAACTGGTCCGTGCCGGGCCGTTCGTGGTATTCCGGGCCGGAACGGAACTGCGCAGACGGGTCGACCTTGCGTTTGAATCCGCTGGGCTCACTGGCACTGTGGCGTTCGAGCTGGGACAGCTAACGGAAATGATCACCTTTGCCGTGGCCGGCCTTGGCACCGCAATAGTGCCCCGGGCATTCACGACAGAGCTGCCGGCTCCCGCTCGGAAGACTGTCCATATCTTGCGTATCGCTGATCCCGGCCTGGCCCTGACCGTCTGCTCTTACACCAATCCCGCGGTATGCCCACCCGCAGCCCGCGCGCTGACCGAGAGCATTGCCGCCGCAAAAGCAGGTGACCTAGCCTCGGCGCAGCCAGACGGCCGCGTTGCTCCCGCGAGAATCTAACGCGGGCTGCGGCCACGCAGGTCCCGTGAACGCCCGCCAGGCGGCAGGACTATGCGAGCGGCTGGGACGTTGACGTTGCTGCCTGATCAGCCGATGATCTCATCGAAGGCATTCGGGTCCGCGGCGACGCTCCAGAATTCCGTCACCTTGCCGTCACGCAGATGGAAGACCTGCGCGGCATCGGCCCGGACGCTGTGGTCGCCCCGGCTGGCGCTCAGCACCACCTGCGCGACGCCGTGCTCATCGTCGGCGAAGACGGTTCCAAGGTCAATCCGGAGCGTGCCCTCGGTGACCTCCATGAGCTTGCCAAAGAACCCGTAGACGGCCTCCCGGCCGCGGTACTCGCCAGCGAGCTGATTCTGCCCGGGTTCGTGCCAGAGCAGGTCCTCGGCGAACAGGTCATTAAGAACGGCGAAGTCGCCTTTGGCGAAGGCAGCGTACCCGTCCCTGATGCGAGCGACATTAGGATGCTCGGCCATGATCTTTCCTTCCGCATTTCGCCCCGCAGGCGGAGCCGGTCATAAGATCAGAATTGCCGATTTGACACCATCGCGATCCCCGGGTGCGAGATACCCGCCATTCTCTGCAGGGCATGATCAGGCGTCAAGACAGGTGAGACGACCGCCAGCGAGTCTCTGGCAGCAGATGTCCCCGGAGCAGGTGCAGCCTGCGTCGCTGGCGGATACCCGCGGTCCGAATAGGCTTTGCGCTCGTGAGCATCCCGAAACGAGTAGCGCCGATATTTCCGGTCCGTAGCCTCCGCGCCTCGCTAGCGCATTACCAGCGGCTTGGCTTCACCACTCGTGAGTACGAAGGCGGCGGGTACGGCTTTGCCGTCCTTGACGGCGCCGAGATTCATCTGGGACATACGCATGAGATCGGTGCGCATGCCTCCGCGTATCTCTTCGTCGACGACGCCGACAAACTCGCGAGATTGTGGCAGTCCGCAGGCGCCACGGTCAGCCTGCCCGAGGACACCGACTGGGGACAGCATGAGGGCGCGCACGTCGACCCCGACGGGAACGTCATCCGGTTCGGCTCCCCGATCAACGGCCCGGTGCGCTAAGCGCGCTCTTCGCTACCGGCCGTTGCGCTCGCGGTGACTGCACCCTGGCCAGCAGCATGGACGGCGCTGGCCTTCCTCCATTTCCTCCTGCGTCCGGCGGATGCGGCGTTCTCGGGTCTTCTCCTGCTTGGCATCCTCTACCCAGCAGATGAACTCATTCCGGGCCAGCGGCGTGATGTCCTTCCACGCACCGAGCGCCGCCGGGTTGGAGATCAGTGCCGTGCGCAGGTCAGCAGGAAGCTTATGCACCGGCCCGCCGGGCACTCTCTCGCTGCTCACAGGGCCACGGTAGTCCAGGCGCCAGCCCATTTCATCAGCCTCATCGGCGCCACGCCCGGCCGTGATCAGCGGTGTTAGTGACCGGGCCGCCGTCGTCTGACGAGATCGTCGGTTCGCCGGGGCCGTCTGTGCGTCTCCGCGGAAACGCCTTGTGCAGATTTCACAAGCCGCTTCCGCGGAAGCGGCTCCGCGTTCCTCGGCTCGGCATGCCGGGCCGACCTTCCGCGCAGGACCTGGCCGTCGATATGGTTGCGGCTGCCTTATCGGAATGGACAATAGCGGCATAACCTCAGGGAGCGGGCGTGGCCGGCAATGCGTTCTTCCAGTTGCTGGTGACTCTGGACAACATGTTTCACTTCACGTCGTGGCTGTCCGAGAAGGCTCTCGGCGCGCTTTACCAGTACCGAGTGACAGTGCCAGACTCCGCCAGCTCCCGTGGACCGAAGCACGGCAGGTCCTGGCCGCCTAGCAGCTGACCATCCGGTCTTATACCGATCTTCAGGAATCAGGAGGAGCTATCGTCGCCGGACAGTTTCCCGGATCCCGGCACCACAGTCTGGCGTCGCTCACCCATTCACGTGCGGCTGGCCTATCCGCCATCCAAGGGTTCCGGCCAGTAGGCCATCCAGCCCAATGACCTCAGCCTGGCCCCGGTTAGTGCGTGCGGACCGGCCGGGAGCCCGGCGGGCGGCAGGTCAGCCAGCCGGCGCGCTCGGGTCGAGGCTCTTGCCGTGCTGGTGCGGGCAGCGGCCGTGCCCGGTGTCGGACAGATGCCAGTGCCTGTGGCAGTAAGCGGCGTCGCATTGCTCGCAGAATCCCGCGTCGTCGTACAGGCCAGCGGTGTGCACCTGCTGGAAGCGGTAGGGCCGCCGGAACGCCTCGATGATCGCCTCCGCGCGGTCAGCGCTGACCGGATCGCCGACCCAGCCGTTACCGCCGGTAACGCCGGCGAACATCAGGTACCACTGCGCCGGATCGCGCTGCTCCTCGAACAACTGGCGGTGCTTGCGGCTCCAGCGCCGCCAGCGCGACGGCAGCTGGCCCGGCGCGACGACCTCGACCCGCGCCGCTACCTCACCGCAGACCGCGCACAGCGGTTCCGCCAGGATCCCGACAGCCATGCCGCCGATTATCGCCGGCCGCTTCTCGACTCTTCCGTTGCGTCACCTGCCTGAGTTACTGCCATGTACGGCATCGGGAGGGTGGCGTAGTAGCGCTGCGAGGGCGGGTGCGCCGCAGAGCATCCGGACGCCGGGCGGCGCCGCGACTGGTTCCTGACTTAGGCTGCTCAGGTGCGTGACAGTCAGACCGGTCCGGCCGCTGCGGAACGCCTGGACATTCTGGGCGAGCAGGCAGCGGCCTACGCTGACGTCGCCATGGCCAACATCAGCAGGGAATTCCCGTCGCACCTGGTTCACCTGATGACAGAGCCGGGCGACTTCCCAGCCCGTCCCGCCGAGCGGACGCCCGTGTTCTACGGCAGCCTGGACTGGCACTCCTGCGTCGAGATGCACTGGCTGCTGGTCCGGCTGCTGCGATTGGCCGGGGACTCGGTGCCAGCCGGCGAGATCAGGAACCTGCTCGACGCCCAGTTCACCGCCGACAAGCTCGCCGCCGAGGCGACCTTCGTGACCGGCACCGACGGGCGGCACGAACGGCCATACGGCTGGGCCTGGGCGCTCGCCCTGGTGCACGAGATCGCGAGCCTGGACGACGTTCAGGCGCGCCGGTGGCTGACGGCAATCGCCCCGCTCGCCGACGCGCTGACGAAGGGCTTCCTGGACTGGCTGCCCAAGGCCACCTATCCGATCCGTTACGGCATTCACCCCAACAGCGCGTTCGCCATGTCGGTCGCGCTGCCGTTCGCGGCCAGGCAGGCGCAGGCCAGGCCGGAACTGGCGTCGGCGATCGAAGCCAAGGCACTCGGCTGGTTCGCCGATGACGCGGATTACCCTGGCGGCTACGAGCCGTCCGGATACGACTTCCTGTCACCTGCGCTGACCGAGGCGGAGCTGATGAGCAGGCTGCTCGCGCAGCCAGAGTTCGCCGACTGGCTGGCAGCGTTCCTGCCAGGGATCGCCGATGGCGAGCCGGCCTCGCTATTCATTCCGGCGGTGGTGTCCGACGCCAGCGACGGGCAGATCGCCCATCTGCATGGTCTGAACGCGAGCCGCGCCTACTGCTGGCGCCGGCTCGCGGAGAGCCTGCCGGAGGGCGACGCCCGGATCGCGCCGGCCCTCGCAGCAGCCGGCACCCACCTGAACGCCGCGCTGCCGCACGTCCGCGGTGACGACTACATGGTGGAGCACTGGCTGGCCGCCTACGCGGTGCTGGCCCTGACCTAACCAGGCCGCGTTTCCGCGGAAACGTCCGGTGGTGCTGCTGGTGCTGTCAGGAGACCGCGGCCTTAACCAATTCGATGACCTTCTTCTCGACCACGGCGTTCCAGCCCCGGAGTGCGTACGACACCGGCCACATGTCACCGTCGTCAAGGTTGGCGGCCTCCTGGAAGCCCAGGGTCGAGTACCGGTACTTGAACTTGCCCGAGTCCTGGAAGAAGATGACGACCTTCCCTTCCGTGTTCGCATAGGCGGGCATCCCGTACCAGGTCTTGGGCAGCAGATCAGGCGCAGTAGCCGTCACTGTCATGTGCACCCGCTCGGCCAGCTCACGGTCCTCCGGCGCGAACTCCGCGATCCGGTCGAGTACCGCCTGCAGCCCGTCTGCCTTCTTCGCACCCTGCTTGCCTTCGGCGCGCAGCTCAGCCGCGCGCTCCTTCATCGCGGCGCGCTCCTCAGCGGTAAAGCCGCCGGACTCGGCCTCCGAATTCTTCGCGGGCATTCTCTGACTCCTCTGTTCAGACAGTTAGGGCTCGGCCCCAGGCCAGCCATCTACACGGAGGCTAGGCTCGCCAGCATCCTGGCGCTTCTCGATTCCTGACCAGATAGCCAGGCCAAGTGCCTGCGCTGGCCATACCTGACTCGACAGCCGCTGGGCACGCAGGACTGGAGGAAGAGTGACCGGGATAACGGACGTGATCGACGCCCAGATCGCTGCGTTCCGGGAGCGCGACCTGCAGCTGTTCCTGGATTGCTACGCGGCCGACGTGGTGATCAGGGATTTCGATGGCAATGTACTCATGGATGGCCTCGAGGTCATGCGCGAACGTTACGGCCAGCTCTTCGGGGCCAGTCCGAATCTGGCTGTGCAGATTCCCAGCCGGATAATCGTCGGCGACCACGTGACCGACGAGGAGCACGTCACCGGCTTCAACCTGCCGGGCAGCCCGTCCGAGCTTCAGGCCGTCGCAATCTGCAAGGTGCGGGACCAGAAGATCTGCAACGTCGTTCTCATCAGCTGACTGGCCGAAGCTGACTGACTGACCGGTCTTGACAGCGCCCGGCTCCGGGGCGAGCATGCCCGTAAGGCACCGGCCGTGCGCCAGAAACAAGGGCCAGCGCTTCGCTGACAGCCACGTGACGTTAAGCCATCCTGGCCGGCCGGTGCCCCCCAGCCTGGTCATTGCCGCACGCGCGCGCCCCTCATCGGATCGCATCAGCGACGACTACTGCCAGCGCCAGCGCAGAGCGCTGAGCTGCTCGCCTACCCGAGCCCGGAGCCGGATCCTTCTTTCCGGCGGATCAGGAGTCAGGCAGGTTCCTGGCCAGCACGGCCTAGCAGCAAGAATCCGGATGTATCACCGTCACCGCTGGTGCGTTCTGATAACGGACGGCACGCGCGCTCGATACCGTTACCTGGCCATTACTTGAGACGAGTCGGCCATAGCGCCCTGGACGGGACGGTCTCGGGTAGTCGGCCGATCAGCAGCAGCGGCACATTCCCGAGGAGAACAACGTATCCATGGCAGCCACCCTTCAGCAGGTCCTGCTCGCGCCGGACGTCCAGCCGCAGGTGAACGACGACTGCTACGCCCTCATCCAGCACCGGGTCTCGGAGATGTCCGGGATCTCCGGGGCTGCGGTCAAGGTGGCCTACAAGACGGTCAGCACCGTCTTCCCCGGCCACATCAAGTTCATGGTCGAGTCACTCGTCCCGCAGCTCGCGGAGAGGCTCGAGCCGTACTGGACGGACTTCACGACGTCCGGCGGCGCCGAGTTCGGCGACTACCTGGCCAAGCGCGGCGACGACGTCTCGCAGGCGCTCATCGCGGTCACCGACGAGCGCGCGAAGGCGTCCGGCCGGCCGGTGGTAGTTAAGGCCTACAACAGCGTCCGTGGCAGCGCCACCAGGCACATCGAGGCCGCGCTGCCTGACGTCGGCGCGCTGGTGCAGAAGTACGCCTGCTGACCTGCTGCCGCCGCGCACTCCGGTCCCTGCCCATCGCGCCCGGGCGCCTGTAACCTCAGCAGCAACGACCCCGGTCACGCAGAAGGGGACCGCATGTTCGCGCGCCAGCATGCTACTGATCACCCGGATCAGCCCGCGATCATCATGGGCACCTCGGGCGAGACCCTCAGCTACGCCGAGTTCGAGGCTCGCGCCAATCAGGTCGCGCACTTCCTGCGCGCGGCCGGGCTGCAGCCGGGCGACCACATCTCGGTCTTCACCGAGAACAGCACCCGGATGCTCGAGATCGAGGGCGGCGCGGAGCGGACCGGCCTGTTCTACACGCTGATCAACAGCTACCTGGCGCCGGATGAGGTCGCGTACATCGTGACCAACTCCCGCTCCAGGCTGCTGTTCAGCTCGCAGGCCAAGCGCGACGTCGCGGTGGCGGCCGCCGCGCGGTGCCCGCAGCTCGAGCGCCTGGTGATGACGGGGACAGACGACCCGCCGGAGGGCTGGGAGTCGTTCGATGCCGTCGTCGGCGGCCTTCCGGCCGATCCGGTCCCGGACGAGTCGCTCGGTGCGGCCATGCTCTACTCCTCCGGCACGACCGGCCAGCCGAAAGGCATCCTGCGTGAGGTGCCGGACGTCCCGCCAGGCGAGCCGCTGCCGGTGATGAACTTCGTGCGCGCGATGTTCGGCTTCCGGGACGGCATGACCTACCTCAACCCGGCGCCGCTCTACCACTCCGCGCCACAGGCGAGCGTGTCCGCGTCCCTCCGCCTCGGCTCCACCACCATCGTGATGGAGCACTTCGACGCCGAGCAGTGGCTTGCGCTAGTCGAGCGGTACAAGGTCACGCACTGCCAGATGGTTCCGGTCATGTTCAGCCGCCTGCTCCGGCTGCCGGAGGAGGTGCGCAGCCGGCACGACACGTCCTCACTGGAGTGCATCGTGCACGCGGCGGCTCCCTGCCCCGTCCACGTCAAGCAGGCGATGATCGACTGGCTGGGCCCGGTGATCACCGAGTACTACGGCGCGACCGAGGCGAACGGCTTCACGTTCTGCAGCTCGGCCGACTGGCTGGCCCATCCGGGCACCGTCGGCAAGCCCGTGCTCGGCGAACTGCTGATCCTGGACGAGGACGGCCGCGAGCGCGCGACGGGCGAGGACGGCGTCATCTGGTTCCGCGGGGTGACCGCGTTCACGTACTTCGACGACCCGGACAAGACAGCCGAGAGCCGTCGCGACGGCGGCGTCACCAGCACGGTCGGCGACGTCGGCCACGTCGACGACGAGGGTTACCTGTACCTGACCGACCGCAAGAGCTACATGATCATCTCTGGCGGCGTCAACATCTACCCGCAGGAAACCGAGAACCTGCTCTCCGCCCACCCCGCCGTCCTCGATGTCGCGGTCATCGGAGTCCCGAACGACGACCTCGGCGAGGAGGTCAAGGCGATCGTCCAGCTAGCCGACCCGGCGCAGGCGAGCCCCGAGCTCGCCGCCGAGCTCATCACCTTCTGCCGGGACCGGCTGACGCACTTCAAGTGCCCGCGGACCGTCGACTTCGTGACCGAGCTCCCCCGCTCCGCCACCGGGAAGCTCTACAAGCGCCTGCTGCGCGACAAGTACTGGGCCGGCCACCAGACCCCGATCGTGTAGCGCCGCGCCGCGCCCCGTCAGCGCCGCGCCACGTTCCCGTGCGGCCCGGCTGCCGATCACCTGTCCGGGACCCTCATCATGGTTCGCCCGCCCGTCAGCCGCTAGCGGGCGGAATCTGCCGGTGCCAGCCGCGTGTTACCGGTCTACGATCACGACGAAGACGACCGAACAGCCAGCCAAGGGGCGCATCGATGTCAGCAGAACTTCCGGCCAGCGGGCTGCGGCTGCAGTCCGCGGTCAGGCCCGACCAGACGGTACAGCTCTTCCTCGAGTCCGCCGCGGTACCGGAGCCGGGCCCTGACGACGTCCTGGTGCGGATCGAGGCGGCACCGGTCAACCCGTCTGACCTGGGCGTGCTGTTCGCCGGCGCGGACATGACGGCCGCCGAGGTCACCGGCTCGCCGGACCGGCCCGTTGTCACCGCGCCGCTCCCGGACGCGGCGATGCGCGCGATGGCGGGCCGCGTCGGCACGCCGTTGCCGACCGGGAACGAGGGCGCCGGCACCGTGATCGCGGCCGGGTCGTCGGCGGAAGCGCAGGCGCTGCTCGGCATGACCGTCGCAGTGGCCGGCGGTTCGATGTACGCCGAGTACCGGAAGGTCAAGGCGGCCGCGTGCCTGGTACTGCCCGGCGGAGTCTCCGCCATCGCCGGCTCGTCCTCCTTCGTGAACCCCATGACCGCGCTCGGCATGGTCGAGACGATGCGGCTGGAGGACCACGTTGCCCTGGTCCATACGGCGGCTGCCTCGAATCTCGGCCAGATGCTCGTCCGGCTGTGCCAGGAGGAGCAGATTCAGCTCGTCAACATCGTGCGCAAGCCCGAGCAGGAGGAACTGCTGCGATCGGCCGGCGCGGCCTTCGTCTGCAACTCCTCGTCGCCGGAGTTCATGACCGGTCTCATCGCGGCGCTGACGGAGACCGGCGCGACGCTCGCGTTCGATGCGGTCGGCGGCGGCAGGCTGGCCAGCCAGATCCTGACCGCCATGGAGGCCGCGGCCAGCGCCACGGCTACCACCTACAGCCGCTACGGCTCCACCGTGCCCAAGCAGGTGTACATCTACGGCTCGCTCGACCACGGCCCGACTGAGCTGGCCCGCAGCTTCGGCATGGCCTGGGGCGTCGGCGGCTGGCTGCTCCCGAACTTCCTGCAGAAGATCACCCCCGCGGATGTCGCCCGGCTCCGCAACCGGGTCGCCGGGGGCCTGACGACCACATTCGCCAGCCAGTACACGGCGGAGGTGTCGCTGGCCGGGCTGCTGCACCCGGACGCCATCGCCGAGTACGGCCGCCAGGCAACCGGCTCGAAGTACGTGGTCATCCCGACCCGGCGGTAACCGGCGGGCCGCGGCCGTTACAGCGGCGCGTCGATGCCGCCGTAATGATCGGCGTGCGCGGCCCGCAGCCGGTACTTGAGCACCTTGCCGCCGACCGTCTCCGGCAGGTCGTCGGCGAACACGACCGACTTGGGCGACTCGTATCCGGCCAGGCTGGCGCGGCAGTGCCTAATCAGGTCGTCCTCGCTTGCGGCACCGCCTTCCCTGAGGACAACGACGGCGGTCACCGCCTCCCCCCAGCGCGCGTGCGGCAGGCCGATCACCGCTGACTTCGCGACATCGGGGTGCTGGGCGAGTACCGCTTCGACGCGGAGGCTCGAGACGTTCTCGCCGCCGCTCTTCACGATGTCCTTGTACCGGTCGAGCATGATCCGCAGGCCGTCATCGTCGTAGGCGCAGCTGTCCCCGGAATGGAACCAGCCGTACCGGAACGCCTGCTGCGTCGCCTGCTCATCCCGGTAGTAGCCGGCCATGACGGCAGGCGAGCGGTACACGGCCTCGCCCGCAACGCCGGGCTGGCCGCGCAGGTCAGCGCCGTCCGGGTCGAACACCGTGGAAGCCAGGATGGGGCTCGGAATGCCGACGTAGTTGAGCTGCGGCGCGGTCGCGGCGAACAGCTCAGGCCACTCGTCCGGCCAGAACCGGTGACACGGGATGCACTCGGTCTGGCCGAAGATCTCGAACACGCAGAGATCCTCGCCGCAGTGCTTCTTGAGCGAGGCAAGCGTGGCCGGTGGCAGCGCTGCCCAGCCGTAGACGATGACAGTCAGGCTCTGCCCGTTGAGTTCCGGACGCGCCGTGAACCCGGCGTCCAGTGCCCGCACCATGGCCGGCGAGCCCGCCCACAGCGCGGTGACTTTCTCCTCCGAGATCATCTCTGCGATGTGCGCGGGATTCGGACGGCGGCCGAGCACCAGCGTGCCGCCGCACAGGAAGACCGAGTAGGTGAACGGCTGGTCGCCGACGTGATAGATCATCGGCAGGTAGGTCCCGAGTCTCAGGTCGGACTCGAGCCGCAGGCCGCGGGTGAGTGACAGCGCGAAGCCGAAACCCGCCGAGTAACTGCAGGCGTGGCTGATCATGACGCCCTTGGGCAGCGCGGTCGTGCCGGAGGTGAACAGGATCTCCCAGATGTCGTCGGCGTGGATCTCCACGTCCGGCTCCGTGACCGGCTGGCCGTCGATCAGCGCGGCGAACGCCAGGCTGGCGGGCGCTGCCGGGCCGCCCACCTCGATCGTGACCGTGGCGCTGGCGGTCAGGCCCTTCGCCGCGAACGGCGCCTCCGCCTTCGGCCACAGCTCGGCGTCGACAACGGCGAGCTTCGGCTGGACCAGCTCGATCATGGCCTCAACCAGGTCGGATGCCATCATCGGATTCAGCGGAGCGGCGACCAGCCCGGCCTTGGCGATGCCGATCTTCGTCAGGTAAGCCTCGACTGAGTTCTCGCAGAACAGCATCACGACGTCGCCGCGCTCAAGACCCCGGGCCAGCAGCGCGTTCGCGATCTGATTGGCGGCCTCGTCGGCCTGCCGGTAGGTCAGCTCCGCGAACCGCTCGTCCGCGTAGGCACCGGGGCGGCCGGCGATCGCGACCTTGTCGGGCCGGCTCCAGGTCACCCGCTCGATCAGGTCACCGACGCTCATCCGCTGCCACCGGTGCACGGCGCGCCGGTGGTGCAGGCTCGTCACATCGAGATCCACGGCTGCGGCCTCCTGGCGCCAGTAGTTATTGGCCATTCACTAACGTGCTACTCTACGAGCCCGGACAGGCTGGTGTGAAGGCCTTGCCGATGCAGGATGGAGCACGTATGGCGGATGCGGTCAGTTACGCCGTCAGGAACGGGATCGCCTGGCTCACGATCGAGCGCCCGGAGCGGCGCAACGCGCTGAGCGCGGACGTGCGGGCCGGCCTGTTCGCCGGGACCCGGCGGTTCAACTCCGACGACAGCGCCCGCGTGCTCGTGCTGACCGGCTCGGGTGACAGGGCGTTCTGCGCGGGCGGTGATCTCGCCGAGATGGCCGACACCGCGCTGACCGTGCCGCCGCCGGCCTTCGTCCCGCAGTTCGGCCGGAATATCGAGGTCGCCAAGCCGACGATCGCCGCTGTCAACGGCGTCGCCTATGCGGGCGGCTTCATGCTGACTCAGTGCTGCGATCTGTGCATCGCCGCGGATACCGCGAGGTTCGCTGTGACCGAGGTGAAGGTCGGCCGCGGCTCGCCCTGGGCCGCGCCGCTGTCCTGGCTGCTGCCGCCGCGCATCGCGATGGAGATCCTGCTGACCGGCGACCCGGTCTCCGCGCAGCGCGCCTACGAGATCGGGCTCGTCAACCAGGTCGTGGCTGCCGCGGACCTGCGCGACGCCGCCCAGGCGCTGGCGGAGCGGATCGCCGCGAACGCCCCGCTGTCGGTGCTGGCCAGCAAGCGCACCGCGTACCTGTCCCGCCCCGAGGTGTTCGACGAGGCCGAGCGCATCTGGGCGCCGGTATACCACAGCGCGGACGCGCAAGAAGGTCCCGCCGCCTTCCGCGACAAGCGGCCGCCGGCCTGGACCGGGCGCTGATGCCGGACGCTGTGAGCGCGCCGCCGCGCGGTGATCACGGCCGGGAGCCCCGCCGCCGGGATCCGGAACGGCGGCAGCGGATTCTGGCGGCCGCCGCCGACCTGGTCGCGGCACGCGGCTATCACGAGGTCGCCATGACGGACATCGGCGCGGCCGCCGGAATCACCGGGTCCGGCATCTACCGGCACTTCGAGGGCAAGTCCGACGTGCTGGTCACGATGTTCGACCGGGTCATCGACGATCTGTCGGCAGGGGCCGCGCATATCGCCGGCAGTGCTGCCGGGCCGCTCGACGCGCTGCGGGCCCTCATCCGCGGTCAGATCGCCTTCGTGGTCGCAGACCGGACGCTGGCGCAGGTGTACTACTACGAGATCGCCAACCTGCCGCCCGGTGATCGCCAGCGACTGCGCCGCAAGCAGCGGCTGTACCTGGACGAGTGGGTTCGCCAGCTTGCTCTGCTCGAGCCTGGCACCCCCGATGCCACGCTCCGCGCCCGGGTGCACGCTGCGATCGGCGCGATCCAGTCGGTGCTGCAGTACCGCAGCGGACTGCCGGCGCCGGAACTGGCCGCGCTGATCGCCGGCACTGCCGAGGTCGTCCTCACCGGCCGGTCCCCGTGCCAGGCCGCGGGTCTGCCGGGGCCGGTGTCATGATCAGTCCTGTGAGGCCAGCAGCCAGATCACGGGCAGGCGGGCTGCTGGCCGGCGTGCTGGCCGATGCGCTGCTCGGTGATCCGCGGCACGGGCACCCGGTCGCGCTCTTCGGCCGCGCCGCCACCGTGATCGAAGACCGCGTCTTCGCCGATAGCCGCGCGCGTGGTGCCGTCTTCGCCGCGGGCTGCGTCACCCTGGCTGCCGGACCGGCCCTGGGCGCGGCCCGGCTGTGCGCTCCGCGGCCGGCCGCCGCGCTGACGCTGACAGCCGCGAGCACCTGGACGGTCGTCGGCGCCCGCTCGCTGACCACCGAGGCGCGCCGGATCCGGATGGCCCTGCTGGCCGGCGATCTCGCGACGGCGAGGCGGCTCCTGCCCGGCCTGTGCGGCCGCGATCCGGAACTGCTGGACGCGGCCGGCATCGCCCGTGCCGTAGTCGAGTCGCTCGCCGAGAACTGCAGCGACGCGATCGTCGCCCCGCTGCTGTGGGGTGCGCTGGCCGGGCCTGCGGGACTGGCCGGCTACCGCGCCGTCAACACGCTGGACGCAATGATCGGCCATCACTCGGCGCGCTATGAGCGGTTCGGCTGGGCGGCCGCGCGGCTCGACGACGTGGCGAACTGGGCTCCGGCCCGGCTAACCGCCCTGCTCGCCGCAGCCTGTGCTCCCGTCGTGTCAGGCGACCCGGCGGCCGCGCTCGCCACGACGCGGGCGTACGCCCGCCGGCATCCGAGCCCGAATGCCGGCTGGTGCGAGGCGGCTTTCGCCGGCGCGCTCGGCGTGCGGCTGGGCGGCGCACTGAGCTATGCCGGCCGAACGGAGCAGCGCCCTGAGCTCGGCACCGGGCCGGTGCCAGCGGCTGCTGACATCGCGCGGGCCACCCGGCTTTGCCGGGCGGTCGCCGCCGCGGCAGCCGCCCTGACGGCCGCGCTGGCGCTGCAGGCAGGATAGGAACCAGCGCAGGCACGACCACAACCAGGAGGACCGACATTGACCAGCGATGCATCCGGTGCCGAGCCAGACGTCATCACAAAGCTCAGCCCGCGGCCCTTTGCCGCCACTGTGACGCGGCTGCAGGAACTGATCGGCGGCAAGGGCCTGAAGCTGTTCGCCGTCATCGATCAGCGCGCTGCCGCGCGGTCGGCGGGGACCGATCTCAGGGACACCACGCTCGTGCTCTTCGGCAGTCCCGCGGCCGGCACGCCCGTCATGGCGGCCGCGCCGCTGGCCGCGCTCGACCTCCCGCTTCGGGTCCTCATCTGGGCGGATGACGGCCAGGTTAAGGTCTCGTACTACGCGCCCGAGGCCATCGGCTCCCGGCATGGTCTCAGCCAGGACCTGGTAGCCAGGCTGGCGGCCATCGGCCCGCTCACCGACGCGCTGATCGCGCCGTAATCAGGAAGGCCCGACCGTATGCAGATCGACTCCGGCGCCCGCATCTCCGACTCCCCCGCGGACATCGAGGTAGCCGCCGCGGCCGCCGAGGCAGCCGGCTACGACGGCTTCAGCGTCCCGGAGACCCGGCACGATGCGTTCGTCTCCCTCGCCCTGGCCGCCAGGGCAACCGAGCGGATCGGGCTGCAATCCTCGATCGCGGTCGCGTTCGCGCGCAATCCGATGAACGTGGCCGTGCTCGCGAACGACATCCAGCTGATCTCGGCCGGACGATTTGGCCTCGGACTCGGCTCCCAGGTGCGGCCGCATATCGAGCGCCGGTACTCCATGCCATGGAGTCATCCCGCCGCCAGGATGGAGGAGTTCATCGCTGCCATCAGAGCCATCTGGCACAGCTGGGAGACCGGCGACAAGCTGGCCTTCCGCGGCACGTTCTACCAGCACACGCTTATGACCGACTTCTTCAACCCCGGCCCGAACCCGCACGGCAATCCGGCGGTGCTGCTGGCGGCGGTGGGCGAGCGCATGACCGCGGTCGCCGCCCGCGTCGCCGACGGCATCCTGTGCCACAGCTTCACGACCGAGGCGTACCTGCGAGAGCGGACCATTCCGGCGCTGCGCGAAGCCCGCGGCAGCCTGGACGGATTTACGATCAGCCTGCCCGTGCTCGTCGTGCTGGGCGGCGACGAGAAAGCACGCGCCGCCGCCGAGGCCGGCGTCCGCGAGCAGATCGCTTTCTACGGATCCACTCCCGCCTACCGGCCGGTGCTCGACCTGCACGGCTGGGGCGAGCTGCACGAGCAGCTGAACCTGCTGTCCCGCCGCCAGGAATGGACGGCCATGGGCAGGCTGATCACGGACGATGTGCTCAGCGCGTTCGCCGTGTCAGGCGACCCGGCGGCGGTCGCGGCGGGGCTGATCCGGCGGTTCGGCGACGTCATCACCCGTATCTCGCTCTACACGCCGTACCAGGCCGACCCGGCAGCGGTCGCGGGCGTAACCGCGGCCCTGCGGGCGGCTGCCTGAGCACTGGTGGCGCGTTACCGCATTAAACGGGGCAGATAGGCTCAGCTGATGACCGCCCGGCACCCCCTGGACAACCCCGCACGGGAGGCGCTTCTCGGCCCGCAGGCCGAGCTGGCCCGGCGGTGCGGCACCGCGCTGCGCTACCCCGCCGACATGTCGCCGTTCGTCGCCCTTCCCGATCTGCCCGGGCCGGCCGACTGGGCCGACCTGGCCAAGCTGGCCGGACCCGGCGGCGTGGCGGCCACCGCGGGTGTCGCCGCGGAGCCACCGCCGGAGTGGGAGCTGCTGATGAACATCGAAGGCGTGCAGCTGACCGGCGAGCGGGCCGCGGGCCGCGCCGACCCGGAGGCAGTCCCGCTCGGGCCGGCCGACGTGCCGGACATGCTCAGCCTCGTGGCCAGGACGCGCCCGGGACCGTTCCTGCCGCGCACTGTCGAGTTCGGCGGGTACATCGGCATCCGGCGCAACGGCGAGCTGGTTGCCATGGCGGGTGAGCGAATCCGGCCTCCGGGCTGGAGCGAGATCAGCGCCGTCTGCACCGATCCCGCCGTTCGCGGCCAGGGCCTTGCCACCCGGCTCACGCTCGCGGTCGCGGCTGCGATCACGGGCCGGGGCGAGACTCCGTTCCTGCACGCGGCAGCTGAGAATGTCACCGCGATCCGGCTCTACGAAGCGCTCGGATTCGACCTGCGCCGCATCGCCATCTTTGTCGTCGCCCGCGCGCCGCGGGCGCCTGCGAAGGGACAGCGGGCCTAGTTGTGCAGGACGGCCGCTCCGCTGAAGCGGCCGTGGGCCAGGTCGGCGAGTGCCTGCGGCGCGCTGGCCATGGGGTAGCCAGTGGTTGTCGGCCGGATGCCGAGCCGGGCCGCGAGCGCGAGGAACTCCTCGCCGTCCCGCCTGGTGTTGGCCGTGACGCTGCGGACCTGCCGCTCCTCGAAAAGCTCGGCCGCGTAGTTGAGTGACGGAATATCAGACAGCCAGATGCCGGCGATCGCGAGAGTGCCGCCGCGGTCGAGCGCGCGCAGCGCGACCGGGACGAGCTCGCCGGCCGGCGCGAACAGGATCGCGCCGTCCAGCGGCTCGGGCGGCTTGTCCGCCGCGTCGCCCGCCGAGTCGGCTCCCAGCTCGGCGGCCAGCCTGCGGTTACCCTCACCGCGCGTCAGCACGTGCACGCGAAGGCCCTGGCGCAGTGCGATCTGGGCGGTGATGTGGGCGCTGCCGCCGAACCCGTAGATTCCGAGGCGGCCGCCCGCGGGTACCTCCGCCCGCAGCAGCGCGCGGTAGCCGATGATGCCAGCGCACAGCAGCGGCGCGGCATGCTCGTCATCGAGTGCGTCCGGCAGCCGGTAGACGTAGGCCTCATCGGCCACGCAGGCATCCGCGTAGCCGCCATCGGTGTCCCAGCCGGTGAAGGTCGGCTGCAGGCAGAGGTTCTCCGCACCGCGGCGGCAGAAGCCGCAGGTGCCGTCGGTGCTCCCCAGCCACGGAACGCCGACGCGGTCGCCGGGTGAGAACCTGGTGGCGCCCTCCCCGGCCGCCGCTACCCGGCCGACGATCTCGTGGCCCGGGGTTACCCGCGGCCGCTTGGGCGGCAGGTCGCCCTCGGCCAGGTGAAGGTCGGTGCGGCAGACACCGCAGCAGCTGATCCGCACCAGGACCTGGCCGGGACCAGCCTCGGGAACCTCCCGCTCAACCTGGCGCAGCGGCTGCTCGTCCGCCGGCGCCGGATGCTCGACAACCCACGCTCGCACCGCACAACCCCCCGTCGTGCGCGTCCTACCGGTGAGATGACCATCGCGGCGCGACGGCCGCCCAGGAGCGTGCCCAGCCGGCCATCCGGCGGCGGCCCGCGACGATCCGGACTACACCTGCGACTATAGCCAGCGCCGCGGCGAGCGCGGTCACCACCGCCAGGACCGCCGACGCCACCCGGTCAGCTACCTCATGGCGGCTCAGCGGCGGGCGGGTGATGTCCCCGGTCCTGGTCACCCAGACGGTCGTGTGCTGCCCGGCCCGTGCGTTGAGCGGGACGGCGATCAGGCCGGTCTCGGCGGCGCCATCCGGGGCGGTCCACTGGGCACTCACGAAGGATGCGCCCCACTCGCCATCCAGCCCGATGAGCCCGGCGGCTGCGTTCTGGTCCAGCACCGCGGTCACCGGGCGCCAGGACCTCTCGGCGCGCTGCTCCCGCAGGCTGCTGCCATCGGTCAGCCGTCCGGCCACGATCGCCAGCACCGGAGCCGCGACCAGGAAGAAGATCACCAGTCCGGTCATGATCGCTGCCTCGACATCGTCCACCCTGCGGCGCAGCGGACTGCGGCCGCCGGTGACCGCCGGGGCAACTCGCGGATCCCGCTGTGTCACCAGACACACCTCCGGTCAAGGCCTGGCCCGGCGATCACGCGCAGCTGGCCGCTGCTCGCAATTCAGCCGAACCTGTAGGGCAGACTAAGCGCCCGGCCGGTCCGATGGTTAGTTATCAGAAGGTCATTTTCTTGTTGCCATTCGTTCGGCCGGGCGGTGCCGCCCGGGCCCTGGCTGTCAGCGGAGCTGGCGCAGGAACGGGTCGCGCGGCGCGGCCGGCGCCACCCGGATGCTGACGTCAACCGCCTGCGCCCCGTCCGGCCTGGCGATGACCGGGTTCAGCTCCAGTTCAGCGATCTCAGGCAGGTCGTCGGCAAGCCTCGACACCCGCAGCAGCACGTCGGCGAGCTGGCCGGTGTCCGCTGGCGGAGTCCCGCGGTGGCCGGCCAGCAGGGATGCGGCAGGTCCCGAGCGAATCAGGTCGCGGGCGTCGGCGTCGGTCAGCGGCGCCAGCCGCGCGGCCCGGCCGCCGAGCATCTCACTGGCAATCCCGGCCGGCCCGAAGACCACCAGCGGCCCGAACATCGGCTCCTGCAGGACACCGACCTGGACTTCGACGCCGCCTGCCAGCATTGGCTGCACCTGAACGCGCTGCAGTTCCGTGCCGAATGCGGCCTCGAGCTGCTCGTACGCGCTGGCGACCTCGTCCCCGGTATGCAGATCGAGCTTGACCGCACCGGCCTCGGCCCGGTGCACCAGCCCGGCGACCTCTGCCTTGAGCACGACGTGGCCGCCGAGCTCGGCGGCAGCCGCGACGGCTCCGGCGGCGTCGCTGACCATCCAGGTCGCCGCGAGCGGGATGTGATAACTGCTGGCGAGCCAGGCCGCCGCGGCGGACGGTAGCCAGCCGCCATCGGGACTGCGCACCAGGAAGTCTGCCACCAGGGCACGGGGGCCGGCCGGGTCGATGTCGGCGAAATCCGGTACCTGGCCGTGCTCTCGGCCTCGCCATTCCTGGTACCGGGCGGCGTGCGCCAGCGCCCGGGCCGCGCTCTCCGGGTAGCCGTAGACGGGGATCCTGGTGTACGCGCCGGCGGCCTGGTCGTCCGCGGCCTGCCGGGCGCTCCCGCTGCCTGCCCTGCGGCCGATGACGGCCACGGATTCTGCCCGGTCGAGCAGCGCGGCAGCGACTGGCTTGGCGATCTGCGCGGTCAGGATGGCGAAGCCGAGATCGGCGACTGCAGTGGGCACGCCGATGGCGAGTACCGCGTCGACGCTGTCGTCAGCGGCGACCTCCTCCAGGCACGACCGGAAGTCCGCCACGGTGACCGCCGCCGTCGTGTCGACCGGCCCGGACACCACCGCGCCTGGCGGCAGCATGGCCGTCAGCCGCTTCCTGGTCGCCGTTCCCAGCGCCGCGACCTGCAGGCCCGCTTCGACGCAGGCGTCGGCTGCCAGCACGCCCGCGCCGGAGGCGCTCGACACAATCGCGATACGGCGGCCGGCCGGCCGCGGCTGGCAGGACAGCAGCGCCGCGGCCTCGATCAGCTCGCCGAGGCTGTCAGTGGCGATGATGCCCGCCTGGCCGAACAGTGCCTCCTGCGTTACCAGGGGCGTCGCGGTCGCGGCCGGGCGGGATGCGGCGGCCAGCTGGCCTGCCGCCGACCTGCCGCCGATGACGGTGAGAACCGGCAGCTTCTCCGCCACGCGGCGGGCGGTGTGCGCGAACTGCCGCGGGTTGCCGAACGACTCGACGTACAGCACGGCCATCGTGGTGCTCTCGTCCTGCTCCCACCAGGTGAGCATGTCGTTGCTGGACACGTCGTACTTGTCACCGACGGACGCGAACGACGAGACGCCGATGCCGAGCCGGTCCAGATGCTCAAGCAGCGCGACGCCGATGCCGCCGGACTGCACGACAATGCCGGCCGTGCCGGGGGCGGGCGTCGATGCGGTGAAGGTCGCGTTCAGGCTCCCCGATGTGTTGATCACGCCCAGGCAGTTCGGGCCGACCAGCCGCATCCCGTAGCGGCGGCAGATGCCCAGCAGCTCCGCGCCCGCCCGGCTGTCGAACCCGGCGGTGATCACGATGAGCGCGTGCACGCCCCGGCTGCCGCACCGCTCGGCGACACCGGGAACCTCCGCGGCCGGAACCGCGACGATGGCGACGTCCGTTCCGGCGGGCAGCTCAGCGGCCGACGTCAGGCAGGGGAGACCTTCCATCGGCGTGCCGCTTGGGTTCACCGGGTAGACCTGCCCGGCGAACCCGGCGGCGACAATGTTGTGCAGGATCTCCCGGCCGACCGAGCCGCGCAGCCGGCTGGCGCCGATGACGGCGACAGAGGCCGGCCGCAGGAGATGGCGCAGGCTCGCCACATCGGCGCGGCTTGCCCGGCCGCTGACCGCCTGCAGGTAGCTGTCGAGCTGGTCGCCGTCCCTGCCCGGCAGCGGCATGATCAGCTCGATCACGCCATCGGTGAACCGGCGCTTGACGTGCAGTCCGGCGTCGGCAAACACCCGCTGCATTGCGAGGTTGTCCGGCAGTGTCTCGGCGGCGAAGGCGGTCAGCCTGCGCCGTCTGGCGATCGACACGAGGTGCTCAAGCATCAGCGTCGCGACGCCGCGGCCGTGCATCTCGTCCGACACGGCGAAGGCGATCTCGGCCACGCCAGGGCGGCCAGTCGGCTCGTAGCTGGCCACGCCGATGAGGTCGCCGCCCAGCCGGGCGAGCAGGGCCACGTGGTCGTCACCGGCGGGACGGGTCAGCCGCTGCGCCTCCCGCTCCGGCGCCTGCGGGCTGAAGCTGAAGAAGCGGAAGTAGGCATTGCCCGGCGACATCTCCTCGTGCATGCGCCGCACGTCCTCGGCGTCCGCGAGACGGGCCGCGCGGATCTCGACGGTGCTGCCGTCGGCGAGCAGCGCGTAGCTCGGCCTGATGTCGTCGCCGGCCAGCGGCTGGCTCATGAGTGCCGCGCCTCAGCTGTCCGGCGACTGCGGCCTGGTCATGCTCTGGTACACCGCGAGCAGCGCTGCCTTCTGCGTGTCGTCCAGCGTGGCGTCGTTCCTGATCGCCTGCTCGACCGCGACCGCGGCCTGCTCGTCACCGCCCGCCCCGCGGCCCGTGGTGTCCGCAAGCCCGGCGTGCCGCAGCAGCATCTCCGCGGAAACGTCAAGCGCGTCGGAGAGCTGCTTGAGCACGCGGACGGACGGCTGGTGCATGCCGCGCTCAAGCTCGCTCAGATACGGGTTGGACAGGCTGGTCAGCTCGGCGAGCTGCCGCAGCGTGAGGTTAGCGAGCTTGCGCTGGCTGCGGACAAAGGCGCCGAAGGCCTCCATCTGGGCGTCCCACTGGCTAGCCATATCTCTCCCGAGTGACTGACCGCCGCGCGGCCTGCCATCCGGCCCGCGGGCCGAGGCGCTGTCGCGACGTGCCCGTTGTGCAAGGTGGCACTGTCGTAGGTGGCACTGTTTCAGGTGGTGCCGTTGTAGGTGGCGCCGTCGTTACGTAGCGTCGCGGCGCCAGCTCTCAGTATCGCAGGCGGCCCCGAGCGCAAGGCGTACCAAGGCGCGCTGTGCACAAGCCGCGGCCGTCTGCCCTGACAGCTTATGCTCAGGATATCTAGCGTCAGCTAGCTGAGTCCAGCGTGAGGACCATCACCGGCCGAACCGGCGCAGATGGGCAGGTGTGACAGGCTAGCGAGCGGTGGTGTCGGCGGCACGCTCGCGGAAAGGAACCACGACGTGACCTGTTCCCTGCAGGTGGCCTGGGACGAGCGGCTGGCCGGCTACGACTTCGGCCCCGACCACCCGATGGCCCCGATCCGGGTCAAGCTCACGATCGAACTGGCCCGCGCGTTCGGCCTGCTGACCGCCGACGGGGTAACGATCGCGCCAGTGGATCCGGCCTCTGACGCCGAGCTGCAGCTCATCCACGATCCCGCCTATATCCAGATCGTCAGGCAGGCCGGCGCCTGGGCAGCCGGCCAGCGGGCACAGCGAACGGGCAGCGCCGCAGCGGCCGGCCCTGCGACCGGCCCCGGCGCCGACGGCGCCGGCCTGACCGCCGGTCTCGACGGCGCCGGTCTCGAGGGCGCCGGTCTCGAGGGCGTCGGCAGCGTGCCGGACGCCGCCACCTTGCTCGCCCACGGCCTGGGCACCGCAGACGACCCCGTCTTCCCCGGCATGCACGACGCATCCGCCCTCATCGCCGGCGCCACGCTCGCAGCCACCCGGGCCGTCTGGTCCGGCACGGCCGAGCACGGCGCCAACATTTCCGGCGGCCTGCACCACGCGATGCGCGGCAATGCCAGCGGCTTCTGCATCTACAACGACCCCGCCATCGCCATCACCTGGCTGCTCGACCACGGCGCCAGCCGCGTCGCCTACCTCGACATTGACGTCCATCACGGCGACGGCGTCCAGGCCGCGTTCTGGAACGACCCCCGCGTCCTGACGATCAGCATCCACGAGCACCCCGCCACCCTGTTCCCCGGCACCGGCCGCCCGAGCGAGACCGGGGGCCCCGAGGCTGACGGAATGGCCGTCAACATCGCCCTGCCGGCCGGCACCCGCGACGCCGGGTGGCTCCGCGCCCTGCATGCCATCGCGCCGCCGCTGCTGCGCCAGTTCCAGCCTCAGTACCTGATCAGCCAGCATGGCTGCGACACCCACTACACCGACCCCCTCGCCGACCTCGCCATCTCCATCGACGCTCAGCGAGTCGCCCACGCGCTCATCCACCGCCTCGCCCACGAGACTGCCGGCGGCCACTGGATCCTCACCGGCGGTGGCGGCTACCAGCTCATCCAGGTTGTCCCCAGGACCTGGACCCACCTGCTCGCCGAAGCCGCCGGCCGGCCCATCGACCCCGCCAGCTCAACGCCCCCCATCTGGCAGGAGTTCGTGCGCGAGGTCACGGCGGAGGCACCACCAGAGTTCATGACGGACGGCTCCGCCGCGGCCTTCACCGACTTCGATGCTGGCTACGATCCCGGCGACCCCATCGACCAGGCGATCATGGCGACCAGGAACGCCGTGTTCCCCCTGCACGGCCTGTTCCCGTAGGCGCCCGCTTCCCGGTCCCGCCTGCAGGCTGCCTGCGAGCCGCGGCCGCGAATGCCTCAATCCGGGCCATCCTGCCCGGCCTCTTGACGCAGCCGCGCCGCGATTGGCACTGTCGGCATTCACCAGGCGGGCAAGACCGGCTCGCCGCGGCCAGATGCTGAGGACCGGCTATGACCTCCGACGATCTTGAGGCGGCTTACGCTCCGTTCATTGCCACGCTGCTGGCGGGCGGCTTCCGCGACCCCGCGGACGGCTGGCCAGCAGAGCTGATCGCCGCCCACGTGGCGGCAAACAACGATCTGATCGCGCACGCCGCCGAGCAAGTCGCCGACGGTGCCGAGGTCAGCTACGACAACGCCAGCACGGTCGGCGATGAGGAGCTGGCTGCCTTCGCTCGCGATGCCGGCGGCCTGCCCGGCCTCGCCCGCGAGATTGAGCGGTCCGCCGCCCGGCTGGCTGCCGCGGGCGCGGCGCTCGGCAACCGGGCGGACACACCGGTGCACGTGATCATCAGGGACAACGGCGAGGTCGTGCAGGACGGCCCGATCCCGATCGGCGCCTTCGTCGCCGGCAACGCTAGCTTCCACCTGGACGTGCACCTGGAGCAGCTCAAGGCGCTGGAGCCGGACCGGGACCCGGCTGAGTCCCCGGATGAGTTCGACACCTACCAGCTGGTGCTGCTGGAGGCAGCGCCCGGCAGGCCGGAACTCGGCGAGGAGGAACACCGGGCGCTCAACCGCCGGCATCTCGGCCACTTCAGCAAGATGCGGGCTGCCGGATTCCTGAAGGTCGCCGGCCCGGTCGACGACGACGAGTCCATCGCGGGCATCTGCCTCTACCAGGCCGGATCCCTCGAGCGAGCCCGCAAGCTAGCCGAGGATGATCCGGCGGTCAGAGCCGGCCGGTTCGTGCCCCGCGTGCTGACCTGGTACACCGTGAAGGGCGCGCTGGCCTGGGGCGACGACAGTCACCTCAGCTAGCTGGCGGCCGGGTCGCTGACGTACGCAGCGATGTGCACGGCCACCGGCCGATGATGGCACGGCCCGCCGCGCACCAGGCACACGCCGCGGTTAGGCTTTCCGGTCATGTTCGCCGCGCTGGACCACGACCCGGACCCCGGCCAGGTACGCCGGATGACGTTCGTGCCGTTCCTGGAGGACGGTCAGTGCGTCCTCGTCGAGCAGCCCGGCGGTCCGGCGCTGCCGTCTGGCGACGTGCGCCCCGGCGAGGACTACCTGTTCGACACTGTGCTGCGGGTGCCGCTGGAAACCGCTGGCTTCCGCTATCAGCGATTCCGCTCCCTCGGCCTGGACGACGGACACCTGTACGCCTGGATCGAGGGCGCGCCGTATTCCGGCCGTCGGCCGCATGCGGCTGCCGTGCTGACGGCCTGCTCGGCAGAGCAGGCCGCTGAGCGCCTCTACTCGGCGGGCCAGGCCGAGCTGGCAGCAGTGGTCCGGGCGGCCGCCGTGTCTTACCGGTCCTTCGGTGACCAGGCTTTCTACGCCGGCAATGTCAGCCGGCTCGAGCACGCTTACCTGCGCGGGGTGACCGCCGCGGCGGGCTCTGGCTTCGGCGGCAGCGAGGCTGACTGGCGGCAGGCCCGGCACCACATCACCGACGGGATCACCCGCAGCGGCACGTTCCTGGATGTCGGCTGCGCGAACGGCCTTCTGATGGAGTCCGTCGCAGACTGGTGCGCGGAGCGCGGGCTGACCGTCGAGCCCTACGGGGTCGATCTCAGCGCCGGGCTCGCGGACCTCGCCCGCCGCAGGCTGCCGCGATGGGCCGACCGGATCTGGACCGGCAATGCCATTGACTGGCTGCCGCCGGATGGCGTGCGGTTCGACTACGTGCACATCCTGCTTGACTGCGTGCCCCGGCATCGCCGGGCCGATCTGGTCCGCCACCACCTCGTCAGCACCTGCCGGCCTGCCACCGGCCGGCTCCTGGTCAGCGAGTACGGGGCAAGCCCGGCGGCAGGCGGAACGGCGGCAGACATCCTGCGCGACCTCGGATTCGCGTGCGCGGGAAGCAGCCGCGGATCTGGCGTTCCCGGCTACCCGCCAGACCCCACCGCCTGGCTGGACGTTCCGGCCTGAGCCAGCCGCCGTAACTAGCCGAGCAGGTCGGCGCTGATCTCGGCGGGGCTGCGCACGCCGGCCAGCGTCAGCACGTGAGCGAGGCCATCAGTCAGCCCGTCCAGCAGCGTGGCGACGCCGTCGCTGCCGCCCTCGCCGGCCGCCCCGCCGGCGGTGAGAGCCCACAGCACCGGCCGCCCGATGAAGACCGCCCTGGCACCGAGCGCCAGCGCCGCGAGCACATGCTCGGCGCGCCTGATGCCGCCGTCGACGTAGACCTCGGCGCCGCTGTCCGCCACAGCCGCGACAATATCCGGCAGCGCATCAGCCGTTGCCAGCGCCTGGTCGAGCTGACGCCCGCCGTGGTTGGACACCTGCACCGCCGCCGCCCCCGCGGCCACCGCGATGCGCGCGTCATCGGGATGCAGCACGCCCTTCACGACGACGGGCAGGCCCGTCACCTCGCGGAGCCAGCCGATCGTGTCCGGGGTCAGGTCGGCCGCCTTCTCCGTCGCATCCGCCGGAAGGCCGCTCGTATCGATGTTCGCCAGCTGGTACTCCCCCGGCACCAGGTCCCAGACCTTCTCCGCCGCGTCGCGCTTGCGGCCGACGACGGGAGTGTCGGCCGTGAGCACCACGGCGCTCGCGCCCGCCTCGACCGCACCCTCCAGGATCGCCCTGGTCAGACCGCGGTCGCGCATCACGTAGGACTGCAGCCACCAGCGCACGCCGGTCGCGCCGATGCTCGCGAACGGCATGCCCGAGTTAGTCGAGACCGTCATCAGCGAGCCCGCGGCCGCGGTCCCGGCGGCGGTCGCGACCTCGCCGTCCGGGTGGGCCGCGCGGTGCAGCGCCGTCGGCGCCACGCACACGGGGGTCGCCAGTTCCTGGCCGAGTACGGTCGTCGTCGTCGACACCACGGACACGTCCCGCAGAATCCGGGGCCGGAAACGGAGCCGGTCCCAGGCCGCGACAGCCGCGGCCGCGCTGATGCCCTCCGACGAGCCCAGGCGGTAGTACGCGGCTACTGCCGGCGGCAGCCGGCTGGACGCGATCTGGCACAGCTCATCCATCCGCACACGGTGATCCTTCTGCACGCCGGCGGCGGGCGCAACCTCACGAAGACCGGTCGACGTGGCCGGCCCGCGCGGCTAGATTCGGCCACGAGCCGACCGAGAGGGAACGACGTGAACTTCATCCTGGTCATGCGGAACGAGAAGTCCGAACTCGTCGCGATCGGACCGGTGTCGATCGAGTACCAGGCCGCCATGCTGCGGGACGAGCTTGAGGAGAGCGGCGGCTGGACCACCGTCGGCATCGCCAGGGTGCTCACGCAGGATCAGGCCCGCGCCACGATCGCGGCGGCGCAGCTGTAACTGGGCGCCCGGCAGGGCGGACCCCGGCGGACCCCGGCCCGCCAGACCCCGCCGGAATCCGGCAGACCAGCCCGGCGACTGCGATGGAAAATCAGTTGCCGTCCGGGCCGGCAGCGTGAAAGCGTGCGACGAGCCCGGCTCACGCGAGCCACAGGCAGGAGGGAGGACGCAGATGACGACCGTCACGAGTTTTATGCTGCCCGCCCTTCCGTCCTGCCTGAGGAGTTCCGCCCGTGCGCGATCCGGCGTACAACCAGCGTCGCGGTAAGCCGCGATTCGACGACGAAGAGCCCGTCTTCACCCGGCGCAATCGCCACCGCGCCGCGCTGCCTTCCCTGGACGACATCGATGCCACCGACGGGCTGACCGAAGGCGACCGCTGGTCCACCTGGGATCAGTCGACGCCCAGTGAGCGCGGCCCGCGGCCGCATCCGGCCTGGCTGGTGACGGAGCTGGCGGCTACCGACAGCGAGCTCGGCATCCTGAAGACCGGCAAGGAGGCCAGCGTTTACCTGCTGCGCCGCGCCGTGCCGGGGACCGACCGCTCCTGCCTGCTGGCCGCGAAGCGATACCGCTCCGCCGAGCACCGGCTGTTCCACCGGGACAGCGAGTACCTCGAAGGGCGACGGGTGCGCGAATCGCGGGCCAGCCGCGCGATGGCCGGCCGCACCGCGGTCGGGCGGGAGATGATCGCCACGCAGTGGGCCGGAGCCGAGTTCGCCGCGCTGTGCCAGTTCCACACGGCAGGCGTGCCGGTGCCCTACCCGGTCCAGGTGCTCGGCACCGAGGTGCTGCTTGAGTTCATCGGCGAGCCGGACGGCACCGCCGCACCCCGCCTTGCCGAAACCTCCCACCGCGGGAACGCACTGGCAGAACTCTGGCAGCAGCTCGTCGAGTCGCTGATCGTGCTGGCACGGCTGGGGCTGGCGCACGGCGACTTGTCGGCCTACAACCTCCTGCTGCACCGGGGCCAGCTCGTCCTGATCGACACACCGCAGGTCGTCGACATCATCGCCAGCCCCCGCGGTGGTGAGTACCTCGACCGGGATGCCGCCAACGTCGCCAAGTGGTTCGCCGCGCGCGGCCTGACCGGCCTCAGTCCCGGAACGCCAGAGCCCGCTGACCTCGCGGCCGTCCTGCGCGCGGAGGCGCGGCTCGGCCCGCACGTCTAGCCGCGCAGGCAGCGGGCCGTCAGGTCAGGCGGCGCTCGGCGGCCCACCGGGTGAGCTGATGACGGGTCGAGAGCTGGAGCTTGCGCAGCACCGAGGACACGTGGCTCTCCACGGTCTTGACGGAGATGAACAGCTCTTTCGCGACCTCGCGGTAGGTGTAGCCGCGCGCGATGAGCCTGAGTACTTCCCGCTCCCGGCCGGTGAGCTGATCAAGCTCCGGGTCGAAAGTCGGCCGCCCGGCCTCCGGGGCCTCGCCGGCCGCGAAAGCGTCCAGCACGAAGCCGGCCAGCCGGGGCGAGAACACGGCATCGCCGGCGGCCACCCGGCGGATGGCATCGATCAGCTCAGGGCCGGAGATCGTCTTGGTCACGTACCCGCGCGCGCCGGCCCTGATGACCGCGATAACGTCCTCGGGGGCGTCGGAGGCGGACAGCGCCAGAAACCGGACCTCGGGATGCTCGGCTTTCACCGCCGCGACAACGTCCTGACCACCGCCGGCCTGCAGGTGAACGTCGAGCAGCACCACATCGGGCAGGCACTCGGAGACCTGCGCGATCGCCGGCGCCACGTCAGCGGCCTCGCCCACGATGTCGACTGCGCCTGCCAGCTCGGACCGCACCCCGGCCCGGAACATGCCGTGATCATCGACGAGGAACACCCGCGGCCTGCCGCCCGGCCCTGGCGTGCTCATGACCGCCTCGGCTGCCGGTCGGCCGCCAGCCTCGGTATCGTCAGCGCTACCTCGGTTCCCTGGCCGGGTGCGCTGCGGATCGTCGCGGTGCCGCCGCGGCGCGCCACCCGGGCCTGGACTGACTCAGCGAGGCCCTTCCGGTCGCCGGGCACGGCGGCCGGGTCGAACCCGCGCCCGCGGTCCCGTACGAACAGCGATACCGAGGCTGGCTCGACTTCCGCGAACAGTGAGACCACGTCGGCGCCTGACCACTTCGCCGCGTTGACGGTCGCCTCTCGCGCGGCGGCCAGCAGCGCGCTCAGGTCGTCGTCGAGCTCGCAGTCACCCACGGTGACCGCGTCCACTGGCGTGCCGTGCTGCGCCTCGACCTCCTGCTGGATGAGGCGGACTCCGTCGGCGACAGTCTCCGCCTGGCCCTCCATCGAGCCGGGCGCCCGCCCGTCGAACAGCCACGAGCGGAGCTCGCGCTCCTGTGCGCGGGCCAGCTGGATCACCTGGTTGGGGTCGCCGGCCCGGCGCTGAATCAGCGCCAGCGTCTGCAGCACCGAATCGTGCACCCGCGATGCCATATCTGCGCGCTCCTCGGCCCGGACCCTGGCCTGGCGCTCGTCGACTGCTTCCTTCGCCGTTCGCAGCAGCCACGGCCCGAGGGTCAGGACGATGCCGCCGACCAGGAGAATGATGCCCGCCAGCGGCTTCAGCAGCGCGAGGCGCTCATGGCCCTGCAGCAGCACGCCGAGCCCGCCAACTAGCAGCACAGCGCCCAGGATCACCCGCAGCACGCGCCTGGACCGCGGCGCGGTCCTGCTCATTCCCGCCGGGTCAGCCAGGCCGCGGAGATACTCCAGCTCCTCCTCCGGCGCGTTCCGCGAGATCAGCACGAGTCCCACCGCGCAGACGACGAGCGGCACGGCGAGGGAGGTTACCCACGGGGCATTCAGGGCCGAGGCGATCACCAGGGCGACGACCAGCACGGACGCGAGCGCGGCAGCGAGGCTGATGCCGCGCTTGTCGGTGAGCGCCTTCGAGCCGATGTTGCTGTCCGCGCCCTCAGCGGGGATGAGCAGCCAGGCCAGGACGTAGGCGATGGCCAGGTACCCGGTGGTCACCAGGGTGGCGATGACAATCGCGGCGCGAATCACGCCGACGGAGAAGCCTGTCCGCTGCGCCAGGCCAGCGGCGACGCCGCCGAGCAGCTGCCCCTCGCGCGCGCGCCGGACGGGGCCGGCCGTGCCCGGTCCGCGGCTGATCCGCAGGCCGTGGCTCTCCAGCCGGGTCGTCCAGTGACTGCCCGCCGGCCTGTCACCGGAGTCGGCGGTGCCTGAGTTGCCGGCGGTATCCGCGGGCGCCGCGGTAGCGGGGCGGCCGGGCTGAGGGCTTCCCTGCGGCGGCCCGCCGGCCAGCGCCGGGTCCCCTGGCGGCCAGGCGGCTGGCGGCACGCCGAAGCGGCTGACCTGGTCAGCGGCGGTGCCGGCGCGGGCGGCTGGATTGGCCTGATCCCCCATGTGCCCATCATGGCCTGATGAGCGGCCTGGCCGCCATCCGGGCAGTCCCTGGTCCTGCCGGGGGGTGCTCAGGGTCGGCTCAGGGTTGATCCCGATAGTCCGGCTGCCTGCGAGCGGGCACGCTGAATGCATGACTACAACCGCAGGCAGTTCCGAGCAGACGCAGCCGACGACGAGCGATGCCGCTGGCGCGGGCGGTCGCGGGACACTCGTCCGCACCCGGCACGGCCGGATGATCGCAGGGGTGGCGTCGGGCGTTGCTGGGTACGTTGGCGTCGACGTGGTCCTCGTCCGGATCGCGTTCGTCGTGCTCACCCTGGTCGGCGGACTCGGCATTCCGCTGTACCTGGCGTGCTGGGTGCTGGTTCCCGATGAGGACACCGCCCAGTCCATCGCCACCGAGTTCTCCAGCAACATGCAGGCATGGCGCAACTGACCAAGGGGGCCCTGCACACTATGTCCACTCCCGTGAGCCCGCCGAAGCCAGCCGGTCCGGCCCTGCGGCGGGCTAGCTGGCCCGGCTCAGACATGCGGGTCGGCGACACCGAACGGACTGCGATCGCCGATCGCCTGGCTCAGCACTTCAGTGACGGACGGCTCGATGAGACCGAGTTCAGCGACCGGCTTGACCGGGCCATGCGGGCGAAGACGATGGCTGACCTGACCGGATTGCTCGCCGACCTGCCGGACGCCGACGCGGTAACGCCAGCGCCGCCGCCCGTCGGGCGGCGGCAGCAGCGCAAGCTGGCCAGGGTGCAGCTTGAACGCGAGCAGCTCAGGCTCCGGCACGAGCGCCACCATCACCGGCAGGCCGAGCGCCGTCAGCGGACCCGGTCGCTGCGTGTCATCGTGCTCATCGTGGCCGTGGCGGTCGCGGCGTTCCTCGTGCTCCACGCGCTGACGCACTCGGTTGGCGCCTGGCTGATCATCGGCCTGATCGCGTTCATCTGGCTGCGTCGCAACAACAGCGGCTATCGCGGCAGCTAGAGCAGCGCCTCGTTCCACTCCCGGACGGACCAGCCGCGCACCACCCCGTGCTGGACGAATGGGTCGCCGGCCGCGAATTCCTCGGCGGCCTCCCTGGTCGTGAACACGCCCATGGCCGCCGCGCCGTCCGTGAACGGGCCGATGGCCAGCAGCAGGCCGCGCTCGGCGTAGTCACTCCACCTGGCCCGGTGCGCCGGAAAATGCACTGGCGCCAGCTCCGCGACCCTCTCGCCGGACTCGTAGAACAGCACGTATTTCATGGCATCGGAAGTGTAATCGGCGGCGGGTGGCCGGCGATCATGGGCTGATGCGACAGCCCGGCGCCGACCCTGCTGCCGCGGCGCTGGCCGCGCTGGCTGAGTATGACCTCGGCGAGCTGACCGGCCTGGAAGAGCTGCCGGCCGGCAGCCTGGCCGGGCGCAAGGTGCTGGCGGCCGCGGGCACCTTCGTGCTCAAGCCCGCTGCCAGGCATGCGGACGTCGAGCTTCAGGCCCGTATCAGCGGCCTGCTGACCGCTCAGGGCCTGCGGCAGGCCCGGGTCATGCCCACCAGCGCAGGCGCGCTGGTCACGGGCAACGGCTATGTCCTGCTCGAGTACCTGGAGGGCTCGGCGCCGCTGCACCCGAGCCCTGCGCAGACGGCGGCCGCGATGCGGCACATGGCCGAGTTCCACCAGGCTCTCGGCCGGCTGCCGGTCCGGTACGCACCAGACCCCGACTCGCTGTGGGTACGGGTGGCCGACCCGGAGCATCTCGTCACTACGCTGCCGCGGCAGCTGGCGGAGCTCGGGATGGTGTCCGCTGATACGCAGCGCGCGATCGCCATTCTCGACCGCGCCCGCGGCAGCCTCGCCGCACTGCCCCGTCAGCTCGTTCACGGTGATCTCGGTCCGGACAACGTGCTGATGGACGGCGATGTGGTGGTGTCCGTCATCGACTTCACGCCGTACTGGGACTCGGTGCTGTTCGCCGCGTGCGGTGCCCTGTACTGGTATCACCTCCGCGCCGCGGCCACGCCAGACCTCGGCCGGCTGCAGGCCAGCCTGGCCGCCATGGACGCGGCCAGGCCGTGGTCAGCGGCTGAGCAGTCGCTCTGGCCCGCGGGCCTCATCCGGGAGGCGCTCCGGCGGCTGGCGACGCCGCTGGAGCTGGCTCGTGTGCAGGGCAGCGCGCCAGGGCCATCCACCGGGCCCCGCCTCGACGCGCTGCGAGCCGCCGTCCGGCTCTGCCAGGCCACACTGTGACACTTCCAGGGCATCAAAACCGGCAGCTAGCGAAGCGCTACCGGGTGAGCATGCCGTCGATGGCAGTCATGATCCGCTTCTCGGATACCGGTCCTGAGGTACCCAGCACCTGCGCGAACAGGTTCACCCGAAGCTCCTCGATCAGCCACCGGATCGACTGCGGGCCCGGCAGGTCCCGGTCGGCGGGCGGCAGCTCGGCGAGCATCGTCTCGTAGGCCGCGGTCACCCGGTGCACGGCCGCCATCCGCTCGGCGTCCCTGGCCTGCTCCCCGGCCAGCTTGTCCAGCCGCCGCACGATTCCGCGCAGGTAGCGGACCAGGTCAGGCAGCCGCCGGGCGCCCGCCTCCGAGATGAATCCCGGGTGGATCAGCCGGCCGAACTGAGCCCGCATGTCAGCCAGCGCCGCTGCGACCGCCGGCACGGGGGTAGCGCCGGTCAGCCGGATCTCGACCTCGTGCGCTTCGGCCAGAATCTGGGCCACCGCGTCAAGCGCCCGCGCGGTCGCTGGAGCCAGGCCGTCCCGTGCCGCGGCGACCAGGCGCGCGAACCCCTCGGCATCCCAGGCCAGCCCGCCGGCGTCCTCAATGACCTGGTCGGCAGCGGCCGCCGCGCAGTCATCCAGCATCGCGGCGGCGCCCGCATAGGGATGGCGGCTCATCGCCATCTTCGCGTTCATCGGCAGCCGGCCGGCGATCGACCGCACGCCGGACGGCACCGCGATCAGCACCAGCCGGCGAGTCCCGAGGCGCATCGACGCGTTCGCCTCGGCCTCGGTGCCGAAAATCCGGACGTCAACCGCGTCGCCGGTGTCGGCGAGGGCCGGGTAACCGCGCACCTGGCCGGTGCTGAACACCCGCGGCAGCGTGCCGAAGTCCCAGCTCCGTGCGCCGGTCCTGGTCAGGCCGGCCGCCGCCTCGGCAAGCACCGCGGTCAGCTCCGGCCGCAGCTGACGGCGCAGTTCCTCCAGGTCCTTGCCGGTCGCGAGGACGCGGTTCCCGTCCAGCACCCGGTAGGTCACCCGCAGGTGCGCGGGCAGGCCCTCGACATTCCAGGCGGCCCGCGGTACCCGTACGCCGGTCAGCCGGGCGAGCTCGGCGCTGAGTGCGTCGCGCACATCACCGCTGGGGGCGCCGAGCGCGGCCAGCGCCGCCCTGGCCGTGTCCGGGGCCGGGATGAAATGCCGGCGCAGGTCCTTGGGCAGCCCGCGGATGAGCTCTGTCACCAGTTCCTGGCGCAGGCCGGGGATCTGCCAGCCCAGGTCGGCCTCGCTCCCGTCGAAAAGATCCTTCAGCGGGACGTCCGCCGTGACCCCGTCGTCCGGCTCCCCCGGCGAGAATTCATAGGAGAGCGGGAACGGGCCCCATTGCTCCGGGTAGTCAGCCGGGCTGATCTCGTCTGCGGCCGGCCCGGCCAGGTCGGCGGGACTCAGGTCGAGCAGGCCCGGGTCGGCAGGGCGGGTCTTCTTCCACCACGTGTCGAAGTGCCGGGCCGAGGTCACGGTCTTCGGGATCCGCTGGTCGTAGAAGTCGAAGACGGCCGCATCGTCGGCGACCAGGCCGCGGCGCCGCGCCTTGTGCTCGAGCTCGCCGACCTCCTCGCGGGCGCGCTGGTTCCCGGCGAAGAACGCGTGATGCGTCTGCCAGTCCCCCTCCACCAGCGCATGCTGAATGAACTCGTCGCGCGCCGCGGCCGGGTCGATGCTGCCGTAGTTGACCTGGCGGGCGGCCACGATCGGCAGGCCGTAGAGCGTGACCTTCTCGGTTGCCATGACCGCGCCGCGGCGCGCGTCCCAGCGCGGCTCGCTGTAGCTGCGGCGGACCAGGTCGCCGGCCAGTTCCTCAGCCCACTCCGGCTCGATCCGCGCGACCATCCGGGCCCACAGGCGCGAGGTCTCGACCAGCTCCGCGGCCATGACCCAGGCAGGCGGCTTGCGGGCCTGCGGCGAGTCAGGAAAGATCGCGAATCTCGCGGCCCGGGCGCCGACAAACTCCGCCGGGCCGCGCCGCCGTCCGCCGTCCGCTGCATTCCGGTCGGCTGCATTCCGGTCCGCGGCCTTGCGGTCGGCCGGCTTGCGCTCGGAGTCCTGCATGCCGATATGGGACAGCAGCCCGGCCAGCAGCGACTGATGCACCCGGTCGGCGAGGTCGGCGCTGTACCTGCCGGCCGACTCGGCCGCCCCCGCGGCGCGCGCCGGGCCTGCGGTCTGCCCCGCGGCTGCGGTTCGCGCCGGGCCTGCGGTGCCTGCGGCGGAGTCTGCCAGGCGCTGCCGCCTGGTGCCGGCGGCTGGCTGCGACCGCGAGCCCCGGTCCCGGCCAGCCACGAGGCCCACGTCCCTGGCGGCCTGCTGCAGCTGGCTGTACACATCCTGCCATTCGCGCACGCGCAGGAAGTGCAGGTACTCACGGCGGCACAGGCGGCGGAACGCCGACGAGGAGAGCTGCCGCTGCTGCTCGCGCAGGTACTCCCACAGGGTCAGCAGGGCGAGGAAATCCGAGCCCGGCTCGGCAAACCGGCGGTGCATCGCGTCGGCGGCATCCCTGGCATCGGCGGGGCGCTCGCGCGGATCCTGGATCGCCAGCGCCGCGGTGATGATCAGCACCTCGCGGGTGCAGCCGTTGCGGCCGGCCTGCAGGATCATCCGGCCAAGCCGCGGGTCGACCGGCAGTTCTGCCAGCTTGCGCCCGGTGTCAGTGAGCCTGGCCGCACCATCGCTCCGGCTGCCCGGCCGGACGGCGCCGAGTTCCTCAAGCAGGCGAAGTCCGTCGGCCACGTTCCGCGCGTCCGGCGGGTCAACGAACGGGAAGTCGGCGATGACCCCGAGATCCAGCGCTGCCATCCGCAGCAGCACCGACGCCAGGTTCGTGCGCAGGATCTCCGGTTCGGTGAACTCGGGCCGCGAGTCGAAGTCCTCCTCGCTGTACAGCCGGATGCAGATGCCGTCGGAAGTGCGGCCGCACCGGCCAGCCCGCTGGCTGGCCGACGCCTGCGAGATCGGCTCGATCGGCAGCCGCTGCACCTTCGTTCGCTGGCTGTAGCGCGAGATCCGGGCGGTGCCGGGGTCGACCACGTACCGGATGCCCGGCACCGTCAGCGAGGTCTCGGCGACGTTGGTCGCGAGCACGACGCGGCGGCCGGAGTGCGGCTGGAACACCCGGTACTGCTCAGCGGCCGACAGCCGCGCGTACAGCGGGAGGATCTCCAGGTCCGGCTCGTCCGCGAGCGCGTCGGCGGTGTCGCGGATCTCGCGCTCGCCGCTGAGGAAGACCAGAACGTCACCGGGGCCCTCCCGGCGCAGCTCGGTGAACGCGTCGGCAATGGCCTGAATCTGATCGCGCGGCTCTGCGCCCGGCTCGGAGTCCGGATCGGCCAGCGGCCGGTAGCGGACCTCCACCGGGTAGGTCCGGCCGGACACCTCGACGATCGGCGCGGGCGCGAAATGCCGGCTGAATCGTTCCGGGTCAATCGTGGCCGAGGTGATGATGACCTTGAGGTCCGGCCGGCGCGGGAGGAGCTGGCGAAGGTAGCCGAGGATGAAGTCGATGTTGAGGCTGCGCTCGTGCGCCTCGTCGATGATCAGCGTGTCGTACCGGAGCAGCAGCCGGTCCCGCTGCATCTCAGTGAGCAGGATCCCGTCGGTCATCACCTTGATCAGCGTGTCGTCGCTGGCTGTGTCGGCGAACCTGACCTTGTACCCGACCACGGCGCCGAGCTCGGTCTTCAGCTCCGCCGCGATCCGGTCGGCGACTGTGCGCGCCGCGATCCGGCGCGGCTGGGTGTGCCCGATCTGGCCGCTGATCCCGCGGCCGAGCTCCAGGCAGATCTTGGGCAGCTGCGTCGTCTTGCCCGAGCCTGTCTCTCCGGCGATGATCACGACCTGGTTGTCCCTGATGGCCGCGGCGAGCTCAGCCTTGCGCTGGCTGACCGGCAGCTCAGCCGGATAGGTGATCACCGGGACGCTGGTCCGCCTCGCCTGCATGCGCTGCTCGGCCGCTGCCACCTCGCCGGCCAGCGCGGCGACGGCCCGATCGCGGTCACCCGGCCCCCGCATCGAGGCAGCCCGGTCGGCACGCCTGGCCAGGCGGCGCTGGTCGCGCAGCATCAGCCCCGGCAGGCGTGCCCGCAGCTGGGCGAGCGTGACGGTCATGGCAGTTTCTCCAGATTGGGCGGCTGGCGGCCCGGCCAGCCAGCCTCCCCGATGTGACGGCAGGCCAGCCCTTCAGGATGGCGTGAACCTGCCCTGGTGAGCTAACGCTTTTCCGCGGCCTTGGCTTCCTGTCCCGGTCATGGAGGCAGCGAGCAGGGAACCCGGCAGGCGGTGCGGAGCAGCCAGCCGGCCGGCACCTGGCCAAATGCAGCGCCGCGAGCCGATACTGGAACCTGCCGCGACGCAAGGCCAGGCAAGGGAGCCGCGCGACCATGAAGCTGACCGTGCCCGGGTTCGCCTCCGGTCTACTCAGGCGAGTCACCGCGGCGCCGCCGCCGCACGCCGGGAACGCGCGATGACCGGCGACGACGGCGCGCCCGGCCGCGAGTCCGGGCAGGAATCCGCGGGCGACGTCGCCGCGGCGCTGGACATGCTGCTGGCCGATGGCGCGCTGGGGGTGCTTCGCCGCTTCCGGCCCGATGGCGCGGCGGCGCGCCTCGCGGCCAGCCTGGCCCGCCGCCCGCAGCTCACCGGGCTGCACCTGGCCGCCCTCGCCTCCGAGCTTGGCCGCATCGTGACCGGCAGCTCGGAGCTGGCCCCCGACCGCAAGGACCGCCGCTTCGCCGACCCGGCCTGGGCTCAGAACCCGCTGCTCCGGCGCACCGTTCAGGCCTACCTCGCGGCCGGTCAGGCGGCGACCGACCTGCTGGCCACCGCTGAGCTGGACTGGCGCGACGATGAGCGGCTGCGGTTCGTGCTGTCGAACCTGATCGCGGCGGCCGCGCCGAGCAACAGCCCGCTGCTCAACCCCGCAGCGGTCAAGGCCCTGGTGGACACCGGCGGCCTCAGCGTCGTCCGCGGCCTGCGGGCGCTCGTCACCGACCTGGCGCAGGCACCCCGCGTTCCGGCGATGGTGGCACCCGACGCGTTCGAGGTCGGCCGGGACCTGGCGGTCACGCCCGGCTCGGTGGTGTACCGGACCGAGATGCTCGAGCTGATCCAGTACGCACCGGTGACCGCGCAGGTCCGCGAATACCCGGTGCTGATCGTGCCGCCGATGATCAACAAGTACTACATCACCGACCTGGCGCCGGGCCGGAGCATGATCGAGTACCTGGTCAGCCAGGGACATCAGGTCTTCGCGATCAGCTGGCGCAACCCCGACGCCCGGCACCGCACCTTCGATCTCGACAGCTACGGGGCCGCGGTCACCGGCGCGCTCGACGCGACGCTGGCCGTCACCCGGGCCGACCGGGCCAGCATCTGCGCGCTGTGCTCGGGCGGCATCGTGTCCTCCATGGTCGCCGCCCATCTCGCCGAGATCGGCGGGCTCGACCGCGTCGCCAGCCTCTGCCTCGGCGTCACCGTGCTTGACCAGGCACGGGCCGGGACGGCCGGCGCGATGATCGACGAGACCACGGCGGCAGCAGCGGTCGCCGCCTCGGCAGCGCGCGGCTACCTGGACGGGCGGGCGCTCGCCGAGGTGTTCGCCTGGCTGCGGCCCGACGACCTGATCTGGAACTACTGGGTCAACAACTACCTGCAGGGCCGGACGCCGCAGCCCTTCGACATTCTGTACTGGAACGCGGATACCACCCGGCTCCCGGCCGCCCTGCACCGTGACTTCATCCGCCTGGCCCTCGACAACGCGCTCACCCGACCGGGCGCTACGACGATGCTGGGATCGCCGGTCGACCTGTCGAAGGTCGACGCCGACACGTACGTGATCGCCGGCATCGCTGATCACCTGTGCCCCTGGCAGTCCTGCTACCGCAGCACGCAGCTGCTCGGCGGGCAGGTCACGTTCGTCCTGTCCACCAGCGGGCACATCGCCTCCATGGTCAACCCGCCGGGGAATCCCAAGGCGACCTTCCAGACGGCGGCGGAGAACCCGGCCGACCCGCGCGCCTGGCTCGACGCTGCGGACACGGTCAGCGGAAGCTGGTGGCCGCATTACAGCGACTGGCTGGCAGCGCGCAGCGGCGCCGAGCGCAGGAAGCCGGCCGCCGCCGGCCGGAAGGGCTACGACGTGCTGGCAGCTGCGCCTGGTACCTATGTCCACGGCCGATAGCCTCCGCGTGGTGGCCGTCGGCGGCCAGCTGCTGCGGACGTCGGTGCGAGCACCCGGGCCGGCGCGGGCCGGGACCACGGCCGCCGCCGCGCAGCCGCCGCTGCTGCTCATCAACGGCATCGGGGCGAGCCTGGAACTGCTGCAGCCGTTCGTGGACGCGCTCGACCCGGCGATCGAGGTGATCAGGTTCGACGTGCCCGGAGTGGGCGGGTCTCCGCTGCCGGACCGCCCGTACCGGTTCACCGGGCTCTGCACTCTGATCGCCGGCCTGCTGACCGAACTGGGGCACGAGACCGCTGACGTTCTCGGCATCTCCTGGGGCGGCGGTGTCGCCCAGCATTTCGCCGCCGTCCGGCGGGCCAGGTGCCGCCGGCTCGTGCTGGTCAGCACCGCGACCGGTGCGCTCATGGTCCCGGCACGGCCGGCTGTGCTCGCCCGGATGATCACGCCGAGGCGGTACACCGATCGCGGGCACCTCGAGCAGATCGCGGCCGATTTGTACGGCGGCAGCGCCCGGACCGACCCGGCTCGCGTGGCCGGCGCCATGCACGAGAGCAGCAGGGTCGGCTCGGCTCGCGGTTACCTGTATCAGCTTGCGGCCGGAACGGGCTGGACCAGCCTGCCGTTCCTGCCGCTGCTGCGGCAGCCGACGCTGATCGTGTCCGGCGACGACGACCCGATCATCCCGCTGGTGAATGCCCGGATCATGCACCGCCTGATCCCGGGCGCGCGGCTGCATGTCTTCAGCGGCGGTCACCTGGGCCTGGTCACCGAGGCGGCCGAGCTGGCGCCGGTCATCAGCGACTTCCTGGCCGAGCCGACCGGGGCCGGCGCACGCCACGAACGCCAGGCCAGCCGGCCGGTGTTAGCGGGCGCGCACGACGTTGCGATCTGCGGGTAAGGGGCCTGGCATGGACTCAGTCATCGACGCCGATTTCTACGAGCTCGAGGAGTTGCTCGACGAGCACGACCGGCAGCTTGTCCTGCGCGTCCGGGACTTCATGGAGAAGTCTGTCGCGCCGGTCATTAATCACTACTGGATCCGGGAGGAGTTCCCGCACGATCTGGTACCGGGCCTGGCCGAGCTCGGCATCGCCGGCCTGGCCTGCGAGGGCCACGGCTGCCCCGGCGGCAACAGCGTGCTCGACGGCATGATCGCGCTGGAACTCGCGCGGGTCGATCCGTCGATCGCCACGTTCATGGGCGTTCACGGCGGTCTGGCCATGGGCTCGATCTACCTGTGCGGATCGCAGGAGCAGAAGCAGCGCTGGCTGCCGGCCATGGCCCGGATGGAGAAGATCGGCGCCTTCGCGCTCACGGAGCCCGACGTGGGCTCAGGGGTGGCCGGCGGCCTGACGACGACTGCGCAGCGCGACGGCGACATCTGGGTACTCAACGGCCAGAAGAAGTGGATCGGCAACGCCACCTTCGCCGATCACATCATCGTCTGGGCCCGCGACGTCGCCGACAACCAGGTGAAGGGGTTCGTGGTCGAGGGCGGCACCGAGGGCTTCAGCCCGGAGAAGATGCACAACAAGATCGCGCTGCGCGTCGTGCAGAACGCGCAGATCACGCTCGACAACGTCCGGGTCCCGGAGGAGAACCGGCTGCAGGAGGCCACCTCGTTCCGTGACACGGCCAAGGTGCTGCGGCTCACCAGGGCCGGGGTTGCCTGGCAGGCGACTGGCTGCGCGCGCGGTGCCTATGAGCACGCGCTCGCCTACGCCACCGAGCGCCAGCAGTTCGGCCGGCCGATCGCCGGATTCCAGCTCGTCCAGGACCTGCTGGTCAGGATGCTGTCGAACATCACCGCCTCGGCCTGCCTGTGCGTACGGCTGTCCCAGCTGCAGGACCAGGGCCAGGCCAAGGACCACCACTCGGCGCTGGCCAAGGCGTTCTGCACGGTGCGGATGCGCGAGACCGTCGGCTGGGCCCGCGAGCTGCTCGGCGGCAACGGGATCCTGCTTGACTACCAGGTCGGCCGGTTCGTGGCGGACGCCGAGGCGATCTACTCCTACGAGGGCACCCGCGAGATCAACACGCTGATCGTCGGCCGGGCGATCACGGGCCTCGGCGCCTTCGTCTGACCCCGGCTCAGCTCACCGGATCGAGCCGCAGCAGCGAGCCGCCGCCGAACAGCAGTGACACCACGGCACCATCCGGCCGCCGCCGGAACTCGACCGGCTCGCCCGACTGACGGTAGCCCGGTGCCACCACGAAGCTGCCCGGCTGGCTGCCGCGCTCGACCGGCACCTTCTCCCCCTGCTCCGCCACGTCGACCAGCGTCAGCTTCCCGTCCCGCCACTCAACCCTGACCAGGAAGCTCATGTCGGCCGGCGCGTAGAGGCCGAGCAGCGGCACCAGATCCGCCGGAGTCGGGGCGGGAACGCGCACTTCTGGAGCCGCCGATCCGGCCAGGCCGCGGCCCGCCGCGGCGAGCGTCATGGCCAGGCCGGAGGCGTCCGCGGAGCCGTTGACCAGCACGATCGCCCCGACCTTGCTGGCGCGGTCGAAGCAGGCGTTCGAGGTGAAGCCGGGCAGCCCGCCGGAATGCTGCACCCAGGTCACGTCGTCCTTGCGGACGGAGTACCAGGTGATCCCCCACGCGCTCGACCAGTCCTCATCGCTCAGGTACCTGGGCTTGTGCATCTCCCGCCGGGTGGCCCCGGCCAGGACCGGCGAGTCCGCGGCGCCGTGTCCGTGATCTTCCTCGTGCGCAGCCAGCTGGAACGACAGCCACCGGGCGAGGTCCTCCACGGTCGACCACAGGCCGCCCTCCGCCCACAGCTGCGGCATCGCCGGAGCGACCGCCAGCTCGTCGGAGAAGGCACGGCCCGCGTAGCCGACGGCACGCCGGCCAGCCAGCTCGGGCGGCAGCGGCTCGAATGCGGTCGACGACATGCCGAGCGGCGAGAGGATGCGGTCGGCGACATACTGCGGGTAGGCAGTACCGCTGGCCCGGTGCACGATCTCGCCGAGCAGCTGGTAGCCCAGATTGCAGTACTTGAGCTGGCTGTTCGGCGGCACCGCGGTGAAGATCTCGGTCACCCGCTCCAGGTTCCGCGCCGCCACGCCCTCATAGCTCGGCTGGCTCGCCAGGAAGTCGGTGCCAGGCGGCTCGCTGACCAGCCCGGACTCATGCGATAGGAGCCTGCGGATCGTGACCGTGCCGATGGTCGCCGGGCTGGCGCTGTCCGAGAGCTCCGGGATCCACTTGACCACCTGATCGTCCAGGTCGAGGCTGCCCGCGTCCCGCAGCTGCATGATCGCCGTACCGGTGAACGTCTTGGTGATGGACGCGATCCGGTAGAGCACGTCAGGACCGGAGCGGCGGTCGCCGGCCAGGTCAGCGAACCCGGTGCCGCCGGACCAGACGAGCTCGTCCCCGTGCACCAGGCCGGCGGCGGCGCCGTACAGGCGGTTGTCCCTGACGAATGCGGCCACCTTCGCCTCGAACTCCGTCGCGCCCTGCGCCAGCGGTCCGGCCATCTGCACCTCCTGAGTTGGTATCTACCGGATTATTACACTCGCCCGGGCGCGCTGACAGCGGCTGCGGCTGCGCGCCGCACCAGCCCGGCCCTGTCCGCCAGCGGCCCGGCTGGCACTTCGATCAGCCGGAAGCCCAGCTCAGCGTAGGTCTGTACGTGAATCTCCTCGAAGGCCATCGCCTCAGCCAGGCTGATCCGCCTGGCGGCCGTGGGGGTGATGAAGCCCTGGCTCCGGACGAGGAACGCCGCCTCGTGGTACATGCGCTCCGTCACCACCCGGTCCACTGCGGCCGCGAGCAGCGGCGACGCCGGATGACCGAGATAGCGGCTCAGCGCGAGCGTGCACACCGGCGACCGGTCGAAGAACACGGCTTCTCCGGAGCCTGCCGGCCCGGCCAGCTGCTCCCGCTGCCGCTGCAGCATGACAATCGCGTCGGTGAACCCGGCCGCCAGCCACGGCTCGCCGCACCCGCGGGCCTGCCAGAGCGCGATCACGTCCGTCGCGGCTTCTTCCACGACCGGCAGGCCGTCGCACTCCAGCTGCCGCAGGATCGCGGTCTTCCCGGTACCGGGCGCACCGGTGAGGATGAATCTCGGCATTCAGTCTCCGCGTGATGAAACTGGTCAGGCGGCTGGGTCAGCGGGCGGCGCGGCGGCGGCCGCCAGCCGGGCGAGCTCCGCGATGACCGAGTTAGCGAGCCTGGCGATGCCCCAGAGGGCGGCGAGCACGGCCAGCACCTCGACGGCGATCCTGATGCCGCCGCCGCCGACCCGCTCATGGTAGATGGCGAGCCCGAGCATGGCGCCCACCAGCGGCTCGAGTACCGCGAACGACGGCAGTGATGCCGACAGCCCGGCCGCCCTGAAGGCATTCTGCTGCATCGTGAACGTCAGCAGGCCCACCACAACCAGCAGGTAGAGGCGGACGTCAGCGAAGATCCCGAAGCGGAGCGTCCCGGCCTGCGCGGCCACCGTCTTGGTCAGCGCGTCGGTAACCCCGGCCCCGATCCCGCCGCCAATACTGAGGAACAGCGCCCGGTGCGCCGTTGCCGCCCGGGCGGCTATCAGGCAGCACACGGCGGCGACGGCCACAGCCCCGCCTGCGGCAAGCCCGAGCGGGGCGGCACCGGCTATCCGCTGCCCGCCGGAGGGCTCGGCCGCCACCAGGAACACGGCCAGCCCGGCCACGGCCGCGACCGCGGCGGTCCATTCGGCCTGCCGCAGCCGCCGGCCCTCGGCGCGGGCCGCGAACAGCAGCGCGAACAGCAGCCCGATCGGGAACACAGGCTCGACAACGATCAGCCGCCCGAGATCAAGTGCGCCCGCCTGCAGGCCGTAGCCGCAGATCACCGCGATCAGGCTCAGCAGCCACCGGCGCACCCGGACCAGGCGGACCAGGACTGCCGGGTCGAACGCGCTGGTCGAGGTGAGCTTCGCGGCGCTGCGCTGCTGATTGACCGAGGCGATGGCATAGCTCAGCGCGCCCAGCAGCGCGAGGGCAACTGCCAGTGCCTGTCCGGTCACTCCAGTCACCGAGCCGGCCACCTGCCCTCCTGGCCGCTCGCGCCGCGAGTGCCTGCCACAAACGATTACACAGACGGTGGCATACGTGACCTCCGGTTTCTAGTCCCCACATCTCAGATTTTGCTCAGAAACAGCGCATCCGGCCGGGCCGGCCAGCGGTGTGGTCCCGGCGGCAGCCTGACGCCGGGACCACCGGTTCGGGCGTTACGGCACGCCGATCCCCCTGGCGACCGGCTCGATGCTCAGGGCCACCTTGTTCTTGCAGGTCGTGAACGTGAAGTCGCCCACGAACTGGCTCCGCTTCTGGCCCGGCGGGCGCACCTCCAGCCCATAGGCGGTGGCGGCACGGCAGCCCGCGATCACGCCCGGCTCGACGATGCTGAGCAGAGCGTGCACGGTCTGATTGGGCCTGACCGTGACGGTGCGGGCCGTCACCGTGATCTTCCTGGCGGCGGGCCCGATCCGGCGACCGGACTTGCTGACAGCCCAGATGCTCGGGATCCCGCGCAGTGTGCACGTCCTGCGTCCCACGTTCGTGAACTCGACCGGGTAGACGACCGACCCGGCCGTCCCGTTCGGGCTGAGCGCGAACCAGACATACGTGTTTGCCGCTGGGCACCTCGGCAGCGATACGACGGACCGCGGCACCGCCGGCGAGGCCAGCGCGACGGCTGGCACCGAGATCGCCGCGCAGGCCAGAGCCGCCGCGGCGCATCGTCGCAGGGCGGAACTCCTCAGATTCATACTGTCTCCCCCGTGTGATTTTCAAGCCCCGGTATCCGGGATGAGGCAAGTATGCCGAGGTAGACCGCCGTGGCGGCAGAACCGGCGCGCGGCGCGGCAGGCGGCGTCCGCGCCGCTTCGATCAGAGCCCGGCTAGCACGCCGTCGCGGACAGCGGACCAGCGCAGCGAGTCCGCGATGCCGTCGGCCAGGCTGCGGCGCGGCTCCCAGTTGAGCAGCCGCCTGGCCCGGTCGCTCCGGGTGAAGGCGCCCGCGACGTCGCCGGGCCGGCGCGGCACGTCGACCGTGGCGACGGGCGCGCCGATCACGCTGCCGAACGCGGCCACGAGTTCGCGGACGGTCGTCCCGGTCCCGGTGCCCAGGTTGATGGCGATCGAGGTGGCGTCGCCGAGCACGCCATCGAAACCGGTCAGTGCAGCCACGTGGGCTGCGGCCAGGTCGGAGACGTGCACGTAGTCCCGGATGCCGGTGCCGTCCCTGGTAGGGTAGTCCGTGCCGGTGACCGGGAACGGCTGCCCCGCCTCGTGCGCCTGGATCAGCTTGCCGAGCGCATGCGTCGGGTACGGCGTCTGCAGCCCGGTGCGCAGCGCCGGGTCCGCGCCGACGGGGTTGAAGTACCGCAGCGACACGACCCGCAGCGGCGTGCCAGCGGCGATGTCAGCGAACATTCCCTCGCACAGTGCCTTGGTGCGCGCGTACGGGCTGTCCGGCACGATCGGCGAGTCCTCGTCCACGCTGCCGTCGGGCCGTGGCTGGTAGAAGCAGCCGGTCGAGCTGAACAGCAGCCGGTGACAGCCGTTGCGGAGCAGGTGCCGGGCAAGCTCCAGGCTCTTGACCACGTTGGCCTCGTAGTAGCCGACCGGGTCGCTGACCGATTCCGGCACCACGATCAGCGCCGCGCAGTGCACGACCGCGCTGATGTCCGGATGGTCGGCGAGCACCCGGTCCAGTAGCGCGCCGTCGGCGATGTCACCAGCGTAGAAGTGCTGCTGGTCTCGTGCGAGCTCCCGGCGCCCGGTCACCAGGCTGTCCAGGATCACCGGGGTAATGCCCGCATCCCGGCAGGCCAGCGCGATGGTGCTGCCGATATAGCCGGCCCCGCCCGTGATCAGAACCTTCACTGCCGCCCCTTCGTCGCGGTGGTCATGGGGCGTGATGCTAGTTCACGCCAGTGAGGCCTGCACCGACGGGCGGCTGGCCAGCCACGGCTGCTCGGCCACGCCGATCGGCGTCGTCGGCGGCGCCTGCATGAACGGCCAGATCTCCTCGGCGATGGCCCGCCAGTTCGCGGTCGCCTTCATCTCGCCGAGCAAGGCGAACAGGCCGAGATTAATGCGCTGCAGCACGACGTAGGACCGCGGGATGCCGGCGTACTGGGCAACCGGGCTGCGCACGTCGAAGAACCGGCGCACCACCGCGGAGGCGTACTCGCCGGTGACGGTCACGGTTTTCGACTCACGGATCAGCTGGTAGAAGAGCGCGAGGTGATCAACGATCTGGTCGTCGGACAGCGGCGCGCCCGGCACCAGGAACCCGGCTTCCTCCAGGCTGGCGCGAAACTGCGACGGGTCGCTGTCGACGCACAGGTTCCTGGCCATCTGCATCAGCGGCAGGAGGTCGGTGTCAGTGAAGTGCTTGACCATCCCGAAGTCCAGGAAGGTGACTTTGCCGCCGCCGTGGAACAGGTAGTTGCCGGGATGCGGGTCGCCGTTGAACGCGTGCACCTCATACAGGCTGCGGAAGACGAACCGGTACAGGGTCTCGCCGGCCAGGTCCCGCTCCTCCTGCGACCAGCCGACGACGTCGGCGAACCGCGCGCCCGTGACCAGCTCACTGGTCACCACCCGCCGGGAGGACAGCTCGCCGACGATCCGCGGCACGCTGATCGTCGGATGCCCGTCGTAGTAGTCGTGCAGCAGCTGCTGGTTCACCGCCTCCCTGCGGTAGTCCAGCTCTTCCAGGATCCGCTCCCTGAGCTCGGCGATCAGGCCGTCAACGTCCTGGTTCGGCGCGGTCACCCGCAGCATCCGGCGCAGCAGCGACACGTTGTCCAGGTCGGCCGCCATCATCTCGGCGATCCGCGGGTACTGGACCTTGACCGCGACGGCGAGCCCGTCCCTGGTAATCGCGCGGTGCACCTGCCCGATCGAGGCGGCCGCGATGGGCTCGGGATCCCACTGGGCGAACAGCTGCTCCGGCGGCTTGCCCAGCTCCTCTTCGATGACGCTGGCGGCGAGCTCGGCGCTCATCGGGGGGACGCTGTCCTGCAGGCGGCTGAGCGTCCGGCGCACCGACGGCGCCAGTCCCTCGTCGACATAGCTGGCCATCTGGCCGAGCTTGACCATGACGCCCTTCATCGTGCCGAGCGTGGCGGTCACGTCGTCGGCCGTCTGCATGGCCAGGTCCGTGCGGAGGCGCTGCGGCTCTCGCCCGCGGCCATGAACAGCCTCGGGGCGCTGCCGGCGTACCGCAGTCCGCCGCGGACGGCGAGCTGGGCAGTAGCCAGTCCGCGCTCGAAGCGGAGCGAGCCCACCCGCCGGCGGACCAGCGCGACACCGAGCGCGGCGGCCGCGGAGCCGGCCGAAAGGACGGCGAAAGCGCGCCACGGGCCGGCCAGTCCGCGCCGGGAGCGCCGCGCAGGTGTCCGGACCGGCCTCATGCCCGCGCCGCGGCGCGCATCCGCAGCGTGATGCGCTGCCTGGCCTCCAGCACTCCGGGCTCGCCCAGGAAGACCGCGTCCAGGACGCCGAGCGCCTGCCGGATCTCGGCCCGGCGGGAGTCGGTCAGCTGCGGCACGGCGTAGCCGTACATCTCGCGGGCCCAGTCCGGCAGCGAGATCAGCGTGGCCTCCCTGATGTCCTGCCAGATCTCGCCGATCTCCTCGTCCAGGCCGGGCGGGTCGAGCAGGTAGGCCATCGACTCCCGCGCGGCGGTCGTGCACAGCAGCTGGGGCTGAGCCCAGGTCAGGTACCTGGCCAGCGCGGCCCGGCTGTCGGGGACCAGCTCCGGCGGGACGCCGACCAGCTGAGCCGCCACCACCATCTCCTCGATGTGCCGGTCGGCGTCGTCAGCTGCCAGCGGCGTCCCGAACAGGTTGCGGGCGGCAATGCCGGAATCCACCAGCGCCGCGTGCACCCACAGCAGCAGGGCCGGGTCGCTCGCCGCGTACGGCCTGCTGGTCTCGCCATCGACGCCGGTCACGTGCTCGTGCACCCGGCGTACCCGAGCTGCGGCGCGCTCGGCAACAGCCCGTTCCCCGAAAGTAATGGTTGCCAGGTACGCCGACGTCGCCGCGAGCCGCCCGACCGGGTCGGCACGCCAGTCGCTGTGCTGGTCGACGCCCGCCATCGCGAGCGGATGCAGCGCCTGGATCATGAGCGCGCGCAGGCCGGCGACAGGTGAGGAGAGGTCGCCGCTGATGCGCCACGTGATGCTGGCGGGCCCGAAGAAGCCATCGTCGGCCGGCTGCTCGGGGATGCCGCTCACCAGTGCCGCTGCGGACCGCCCGACCAGGCCGGCTGCGTCTGCATACTCGCTCATGACCTCACGCTACCCTGCGTATCCTGCCGTCCTGACGCCCGTCAGCGCCGCGTCAGGTGCTCGCGCCCGGCCGGCGCATTCCAGTCAAGTACCGGCCCGTCCGGCACGATCCGGGACGGGTTCAGGTGCGGGTGAGTCGTGTAGTAGTGGCGCTTGATCTGGTCGAACCTCGTCGTGTCGCGGAAGGCCGGCAGCGCGTACAGGTCGCGGGCGTAGGGCCACAGGCTCGGGTAGTCGCTGACGCGCTGCAGATTGCACTTGAAGTGCGAGTAGTAGACCGCGTCGAACCTGGCCAGCGTCACCCACAGCCGCACGTCCGCCTCGGTCAGCTGATCGCCCAGCAGGTACCGCTGGCCGGCCAGTCGCTGCTCAAGCTCATCGAGCGTCTGGAAGAGCCGGGTAACCGCCTCGTGGTAGCTCTCCTGCGTGGTGGCAAAGCCAGACCGGTACACGCCGTTGTTGACCGTCGCGTAGACGAGCTCGTTCACCTCGTCGATCTGCGGTCGCAGCGCGCGGGGGTACAGGTCGTACGCCGGATCAGCCCAGGCACTGAACTGCGTGTCCAGATCCAGGGTGATGTCGGGGAAGTTGTTGCTGACGATCCGGTGCGCCTGCTTGTCCCACAGCACCGGCACCGAGACGTGCCCGTCGTAGCCGGGCTCGGTCGCCTCGTAGGCCTCGCGGAGCAGCGCGAACCCGTTCACCGGATCGGGGCTGAAGCCGTCGCCCTCGCGGAAGGCCCAGCCCCGCCCGTCGCGCACCGGGTCGACCGCGGACAGCGAGATGACGTCCTGCAGGCCGAGCAGCTGGCGCACGATGGCCGAGCGGTGCGCCCACGGGCAGGCCCAGCTGATGTACAGGTGATAGCGGCCCGGCTCGGCCGGGTAGCCGCTGGAGCCGTCGGCAGTGATGCGGCCGCGGAACGGGTACGCGGCCCGGACGAACTCGCCCTGCTTCTCCGGCCGCGCAGCGGCGGCAGCCTCTGAGTTCCTGGGCCGGAAGTCGCCATAGTCACCAAATGTCGCGAAGTCGACCGGGCTCGCGCCACTGGCCTGACTCGTGCTCGTCATCGTGCCTCCCGGGGTTGCCGCACGTCCGCGCGCCTGTCCGCAGCAACCACGGGTCCGGCGGCACCATTCCGGCCGGCCAGCGGGAAACACGGCGCGTGCATGGGGAAGGATGGTCGCGTGAGCACTGACGCGTCGGCCGCCGCGGTCGGGCCGGTTCAGCCGGCCGAGCCCGCGCAGGCCGCAGAGCCGCAGGCGGTCGCAGCGACTCTGACGAAGGCCGCGATCTTCCTGGTCGCCGTCATCAGCCCGGGCGCCGGCAGCGAGAGCGCCGCGCGGCAGCTGTGCGCCGATCTGGCCGGGCTCGTCCGGGCGGTCGGCTTCCGTGACCTGAGCGGCCGGCTGACCTGCGTCACCGGCCTCGGAGCCAGCGCGTTCGACCGGCTGACCGGGCTGGCGCGGCCGGCCGGGCTGCACCCCTTCCGTGAGCTGCGGGCCGGGGCCGGCATGCCGTGAGCACGCCCGGTGACCTGCTGTTCCACATCCGCGCCACCCGGATGGACCTGTGCTTCGAGCTCGCCAGCCTGATCACGCAGCGGCTGGACGGCGTCGGCAGCATCCTCGACGAGGTGCACGGCTTCAGTTACTTCGACGAGCGGGATCTGCTCGGCTTCGTGGACGGGACCGAGAACCCGACGGGAGAGGGCGCGGTGCGCGCCACCATCATCGGCGACGAGGAGCCCGCTTACGCGGGCGGCAGCTACGTGATCGTGCAGAAGTACCTGCACGACCTGGCCGGCTGGAACGCGCTGCCGGTTGAGGAGCAGGAAAAGATCATCGGCCGGACCAAGCTGTCCGACGTCGAGCTGGACGACGCGGTCAAGCCCTCGAGCGCGCACAATGCGCTCACCACCATCGTGGTGGACGGCGAGGAAGTCGACATCGTCCGCGACAACATGCCGTTCGGCCAGGTCGGCAGCGGCGAGTACGGCACCTACTTCATCGGCTACGCACGCTCGCCGGCGACCACGGAGCAGATGCTGGAAAACATGTTCATCGGCTCACCGCCGGGTAACTACGACAGGATCCTGGACTTCAGCACGGCGGTGACCGGCACCCTGTTCTTCGTCCCGTCGCAGACCCTGCTCGACAGCCTGGCGGATGACGACGATGACGACGATGACGCAGCTAACGACGACACCACCACCACCACCAGCGGCGCGACGGCCCCTCCCGGGGCCGCCGGCGACGGCTCACTGAACATCGGCAGCCTCCGAGGAGACGCATCACGATGAACAACCTGCACCGCGAGCTAGCCCCGATCTCCGATGAGGCCTGGACCGAGATCGAGGACGAGACCAAGCGCACGCTGCGGCGCTATCTGGCCGGGCGCCGCATCGTCGACGTCGAGGGCCCGGCCGGCTCCGCGCTGTCGGCCGTCGGCACCGGCCATCTTGCCGGCATCGACCCGCCGGCCGACGGCGTCCAGGCCCGGCAGCGCGAGGTGCTCCCGCTGGTCGAGCTGCGGGTGCCGTTCGCGCTGAACCGCGAGCAGATCGACGACGTGGCGCGCGGGTCGCAGGACTCCGACTGGCAGCCGGCCAGGGACGCAGCCAGGCAGATCGCCTTCGCCGAGGACCAGGCGATCTTCGCCGGCTACCCGGCCGCGGGCATCGGCGGCATCGTGCCGGGCGCCAGCAACCCGCCGGTGATCCTGCCCGCCGACATCGCGGACTACCCGATGGCCTTCGCGCAGGCTGCGAACCAGCTGCGGTCAGCCGGCGTGGACGGCCCCTACACGGCGGTTCTCTCGGCCGAGGCCTACACCGCGGTCAGTGAGGCGAGCGACCACGGTTACCCGGTTATCCGGCACCTGCGCAACGTCCTGGACGGCGAGCTCGTCTGGGCGCCCGCGATCAGCGGCGCGGTCCTGGTGACGGCGCGCGGCGGCGACTTCACCCTGCACCTGGGCCAGGACCTGTCGATCGGCTACCTGTCGCACACCGAGACCGATGTCACCCTGTACCTGCAGGAGACCTTCACGTTCCAGCTGATCACGCAGGAGGCAGCGGTCTCGCTGACGGCATCGGGCCGGGGCCCCGCGGCCTAGTTCTGGCTGTAGGGCGAGTACCGCAGGTCGGTCGCCGGCGTCGCGGGCAGTGTTCTGAGCAGCTGCAGTTCCCTGGTCAGCAGGGCACGCTCGGCAACCAGCCGCCGGTGCGCGTCCGGCTGCTCCAGCAGGCCCTGCTTCACCGGCAGGTCGACCACGACAGCGGCCGCGACCAGGTAGGACAGCAGGAGCGGCTCCTCCGGCAGGTCCGGGATCGTGATCTGGGCGCCGCCCCGTTCAGCGATCAGGTCCAGGTAGGACCGGAACGCCTGCTGCACCGCGGGCACGGTGACCGCGGCCTCGTCGTCATCGCCGACGTCGTCGGGCAGCAGTTCCACGTCTCCGGTGAAATACGGCTGAGCGTCGCCGAGGCCGAGCAGCCGGAAGCGCTGCCCGCCGACGGTGACCAGGTCGTAGCGGCCGTCGTCGTAGCGCTCCGCGCGCTGCAGGACCGCGGTGCAGCCCGCGTCGTAGAGCGAGGACACGCCGTCGATGCCGGTCTCGCGGCCATGCCGGATGGCGATCACCCCGAACTCGCGCGGCTCGGGCCCGTCCAGCAGGTCGGCGACTAGCTGCCGGTAGCGCTCCTCGAAGATGTGGAGCGGCAGTACCAGGCCCGGGTACAGCACGCTCCCGAGCGGGAACAGCGGCAGTGTCGTGCTCATCCCACGAGACTATGGCGGCCCGGCGAATTGTCAGAGGCCAGGGGCAGCCTGGCGGCGTGGTCACGATTGACGATGTGCGCGCGGTTGCGGGCGACCTGCCGCGCGCTTACGAGGTGCTCGTCAGGGACCGGGTGAAGTTCCGGGTCGGCCGGATCGTGTTCCTGGCGTTCTCCCGCGACGAGCAGATCATGGGATTCGGCTGCCCGAAGGAAGAGCGCGAGGCCCTGGTGACGGCCGAGCCGGGCAAGTTCCTCATGCCGGGCCAGTCCGACCTTCGCTACCACTGGGTGCAGGTCAGGCTCAGCGCGGTCGACCAGGCCGAGATGACCGAGCTGGTCACCGACGCCTGGCGGATGTGCGTGCCGAAGCGGATAGCGGCCGACAACCTCGGCGCGGCCGACAACCTCGGCGCGGCCGATGTCACAGTGCGGCCGATGTCACAGTGAGGCGCCATCTCTCGTCGTGAGCTACTGACGGCCGCAGCCGGAAGGAGCTCACATGACCACCGACCTGACGCCGATACGTACGGCCGGCACGATTCTGCTGACCAGTTACAAGCGCGACGGATCGCCCGTCGGCACGCCGGTGAGCGTGGCCTTCGACGGCGACCGGGCGTTCTTCCGCACCTACGACAAGGCCTGGAAGGTCGGCCGGCTGCGCCGGAACCCGGAGGTGGAGCTGGTGCCATGCACCTTCCGCGGCCGGGCCGCCGGCCAGCCGGTCCGCGCCCGCGCGACTCTGCTGGACGAGGACCAGGCCGGGGTCGCGGCCGCCGCCCTGGCCCGCAGGCACCCGGTCCTGCAGGGCGTTCTCGTTCCGCTAGCGCACCGCCTGAGGAAGTACCAGACCCTCCACTACGAGCTCACCGGGTTCGCCGGACCGGCTAAACTGAGTGGCACAAGGCGACGATCCGGCTATCACCGGGGAGCCTCCGGAAGAAAGGGCCTGCTCAGCGGCACCGAACGGCGCCAGGGCGGGCCTGATTAGACCCGGGCGGGTCCGGCCCGTCACAGCCGGACAGAGCGGTCGCAGGCCGGGCCAGCAGCACGATCCGGTTCCGCGGCAAGCGAGGTGGTACCGCGGTACGCCCGCGCGGGAGCGGGCGCGTCGTCCTCGCGCTGACTGTGCACAACCCAGCGCCGCGAGGATGAACCACCAGATGAGCGTTTACCCGCGGGCCGAGACCGCCAAGGCTGCCGGCCAGACCGAGAGCGGCGTTCCGGCCCAGCCCAGCTTTCCCGAGCTCGAGGAAGGCGTGCTGGCCTACTGGGCCGCGAACGACACCTTCCGGAAATCGGTCGAGCAGCGGCCGGCCGACAGCGAGTTCGTGTTCTACGACGGGCCGCCGTTCGCCAACGGCCTGCCGCACTACGGCCACCTGATCACCGGCTACGTCAAGGACCTGGTGCCGCGCTTCCGCACCATGCAGGGGCGCCGGGTGGAGCGCCGGTTCGGCTGGGACTGCCACGGCCTGCCCGCCGAGGTCGAGGCCGAGCGCATCCTCGGCATCTCCGGCAAGGCCGAGATCATCGAGATGGGGCTGGAGAAGTTCAACCAGGCCTGCCGCGAGTCCGTGCTGCGCTACACCAGGGAGTGGCGCGACTACGTCACCCGCCAGGCCCGCTGGGTTGACTTCGACAACGACTACAAGACGCTCGAGACGCCGTACATGGAAAGCGTCATGTGGGCGTTCAGGCAGCTGTGGGATAAGGGCCTGGTGTATCAGGGCTTCAAGGTCCTGCCGTACTGCTGGCGGTGCGAGACCCCGCTGTCCAACCACGAGCTGCGGATGGACGAGGACACCTACCGGGACCGCCAGGACCCGTCGGTCACGGTCCGGTTCAGGCTGGAGACCGGGGAGTGGCTGCTGGCCTGGACCACCACGCCGTGGACGCTGCCGTCGAACCTGGCCGCCGCGGTCGGCCCCGACATCACCTACACAGTCCTGGAAAAGGACGGCGAGCGCTACATCCTGGCCCGCGACCGGCAGGCCGCCTACGAGCGGGAGCTGGAGGGCGCCGCGGTCGTGGGCGAGCTCACCGGGGCCGAGCTGGCCGGGCGGAAGTACGAGCCGCTGTTCGACTACCTGACCGACGACGCGACGTTCGGCACCGCCGACGCGTTCCGGGTGATCCTCTCCGGTGACGTCACCACCGAGGACGGCACCGGCGTGGTGCACATGGCGCCCGCCTACGGCGAGGCCGACGCGCTGGCATGCAACGAGGCCGGGATCCCGACGGTGCTGACCGTCGACGAGCACGCCCAGTTCACCCCGGTCGTGCCCGATTTCGAGGGGCAGCACGTCTTCGACGCCAACGCCGGTATCACCGCCAAGCTGCGCGAGCAGGGCAGCCTGGTGCGCCGCGAGGCCTACACCCACTCCTACCCGCACTGCTGGCGCTGCCGGAACCCGCTGATCTACAAGGCCGTGTCCAGCTGGTTCGTTGAAGTGACGAAGTTCAGGGACCGGATGGTCGAGCTCAACCAGGACATCACCTGGGTGCCGGGGCACGTGAAGGACGGCCAGTTCGGCAAGTGGCTGTCGAACGCGCGGGACTGGTCGATCAGCCGGAACCGGTTCTGGGGCTCCCCCATCCCGGTCTGGCAGAGCGACGACCCGAACTACCCGCGCACCGACGTGTACGGGTCACTGGACGAGCTGGAGCGCGACTTCGGTGTCCGGCCCGCCGACCTGCACCGGCCCGGCATCGACAACCTGACCCGGCCGAACCCGGACGACCCGACCGGCAAGTCGGTCATGCGCCGGGTGCCGGAGGTGCTGGACTGCTGGTTCGAGTCCGGGTCGATGCCGTTCGCGCAGGTGCACTACCCGTTCGAGAACGCGGACTGGTTCGACAGCCACTACCCGGGCGACTTCATCGTGGAGTACACGCCGCAGACCCGCGGCTGGTTCTACACGCTGCACGTGCTGGCGACAGCGCTGTTCGACCGCCCGGCCTTCCGCGACTGCGTGTGCCACGGCATCGTGCTCGGCAGCGACGGGCTGAAGATGTCCAAGAGCCTGCGCAACTACCCGGACGTCAACGAGGTCTTCGACGGCTACGGGTCAGATGCCATGCGCTGGCTGCTGATGGCCAGCCCGATCCTGCGCGGCGGCGACATCGCGGTGTCGCTGCCCGGCGTCAGGGACGCGGTGCGGCAGGCGATCCTGCCGCTGTGGAACTCGTACTACTTCTTCGCCCTGTACGCGAACGCGGAGTCGTATGAGGCCAGGTCGTCGACCGCAAGCCCGCACGCGCTTGACCGCTACATCCTGGCCAAGACCCGCTCCGCGGTCAACCAGATGGAGCAGCTGCTCGACGTGTACAACATCGCGGCCGCCTGCCAGGAGCTGCGCGAGTTCCTCGAGGTGCTGACCAACTGGTACATCCGCCGCTCGCGGGACCGGTTCTGGGCCGGGGACGCCGGCGCGCTGGACACGCTGTGGACGGTGCTCGAGGCAGTCTGCCGGGCGGCCGCGCCGCTGCTGCCGCTGACCACCGAGGCGATCTGGCGCGGGCTGACCGGCGGCGAAAGCGTGCACCTGGCGGACTGGCCGGTGCTGTCGTCCTGGCCGCAGGACGCGGAGCTGGCCAGTGCGATGGACCTGGTTCGCTTGGTCTGCAGCACCGCGCTCGGCCTGCGCAAGGCCCGCCAGCTCCGGGTCCGGCTGCCGCTGGCTCGCCTCACCGTGGCCCACCCGGACGCCGAGTCGCTGGCCCCGTACGCCGAGCTGATCGCCGACGAGGTGAACGTCAAGGAAGTCACGCTGTCAGCCGACCCGGCCAGCCTCGGCACGTTCGAGCTGGCCGTGAACCCGCGCGTGCTCGGGCCCCGCGTCGGCGCCAGGGTGCAGGAGGTCATCAAGGCGATCAAGGCCGGGAACGTGGTCGTATCAGGTGACCGCGTTACCGCGGCCGGTGTCGACCTTGCGGAAGGCGAGTACGAGGTTCGCCTGGCCGCCGCGCACCCGGAATCGACGTCCGCCCTGCCCGGCAATACCGGACTGGTCGAGCTCGACACGGTGGTGACGCCGGCGCTGGCCGCTGAGGGCACCGCGCGCGACGTCGTGCGGATCGTGCAGCAGGCTCGCCGGGACGCCGGGCTGGCCGTATCGGACCGGATCACGCTGACGATCGGCGCCGACGGAGCGACAGCCGACGCCGTGCGGGCTCACGAGGACTTCGTGGCCGGCGAGACCCTCGCGGTCAGCGTCACGATCCTGCCCGCGGCTGAGGTCAGCGCGGCTGAGCAGGCCGTCGGCGATGGCGGCCGGGTCCGGGTCGCACTCGCTGTGGCGGCCGCCTGACTCCTCCCGCTTCATGATCGAAGCCTCGTTAGTGGCGCTCTGGCACCACTAACGAGGCTTCCACGATGCCGGGTTGCCGACCCCGGAGCGGCTCGGCCACGATTCCGTCAAATTCAGTTACTCTCCGTGGTGTAGACGACTACTTTGTGTCACGCCCGGTCACTCAAGGTGATCGACTGACTCGACGGGGGCACCATGACGGACAGCGGGAGCAGGGCCGGCCAGCCTGAGCAGCCGGCCGCGGCGAACATTCCGGCACCACGACTCCCGGCCGAGTCCGGCGGCCCGCTGCCCGCGGCCAGTCCGGGCCGGCAGGCCGGTCCCTACGGCTCGGCCCGGTTAGGTCAGGGCCTCTTCCTGCCGCCCGAGCCGGTGCGCGGGGCTGCCGGGCTGGACGGGAGCCTGGCTGGCCCCGGCCGACGCGAGTTCCTGTTCGGCTCAGGCGCGATCGGCGCTGCCCTGCTGGCAGGCGGGCTGCTCGGGCCGGCCCACAGCGCGAGCACGCTGCGACGGACCTGGCTGGCCGCGACCGACGCGACGCCGTCGAAGGCCGACTGGGACGCGCTGCGCAAGCAGCTGTCGACCGGCAAGCTGTACCTGCCAGGCCAGGCCGGCTACAACTTCGCCAAGGAGCTCTTCAGCCCGCAGTGGGACTCGCTGAAGCCGTCTGGCGTTGCCTACTGCAAGCGCGACTCCGACGTCGCGGCCTGCATCGCGTTCGTGGTCAAGTTCAAGCTGCCCGTCCGGGTGCGCTCCGGCGGCCACAGCTACGGCGGCTGGTCCAGCGTCAACAACGGGCTCATCCTCGACATCTCGGAAATGAGCTCGATGAAGTTCGGGACCGACACGGTCACTGTCGGCACCGGCATCGACCTCATCAACTTCTACGGCGGCCTGGCCGCGAAGGGCAAGGCGGTGCCAGGCGGCACCTGCCCGACGGTGGGAATCGCCGGGCTCACCCTCGGCGGCGGAGTCGGCGCGCTGGGCCGGCTCTACGGCCTGACCTGCGACAATCTCCGGTCTCTTGATGTCGTGACGGCTGACGGCGTCACCAGGACCTGCACGCCGAACAGCAACCCCAACCTGTACTGGGCCAGCCGCGGGGGCGGCGGCGGCAGCTTCGGCGTCGCCACATCGTTCACCTTCACTACTCATAACCTGCGCAGCCTCGTGCTTTTCTTCGCGCCCTGGCCGTGGTCGCAGGCGGCGAGAGTCATCAAGGGCTGGCAGTCCTGGGCACCGCACGGCCCGGACCACCTGTGGTCCGAGCTCTTCCTCGGCGGCGGCTTCGGCGACTCGCCCGAGGTCTTCGTGGCCGGGAGCTACGTCGGCTCCGTCGCCGGCGCCCGGTCGGAGCTGGACAAGCTCTACCACCTGGTCGGAACGTCGTCGACGGCCACCGTCACGCCGTACAGCTACCTCGGCGCGATGCTGCACTATGCCGGCTGCTCGAACGTCCCGGTACACGCCTGCAGCACCCCGCCCCAGGGGAATTTGCCCAGGGTGCCGTTCTACGCCAAGTCCGACATCTTCACCAAGCCGCTCGACAACGCCGCCATCACGGCGCTGCTGCACGGCGCGGAGCGGCTGCGCGGGATCCGGGGCGCAGCCGGCGGTGCCGGGAGCATCGCGTTCGACGCCCTCGGCGGGGCCATCAACCGGCCGAAGCCGGATGCCACTGCCTTCGTGCATCGCACTGCGCTGTTCCAGGCCCAGTACTACACCAGCTGGACGTGGCCGGGATCGAGCAGCGGCGTTACCAACCAGCGCAACTGGCTCGACTCGTACTACAAGGCCGTGCACCCGCACGCCAGCGGTCAGGCGTACCAGAACTATGCCGACCCCACCCTGACTAACTGGCAGACGGCGTACTACGGCTCGAACTACGGCCGGCTGTCGCAGACGAAGGCGCAGTACGACCCGAACCAGGTCTTCACGTTTCCGCAGGCCATCAGGCCCCCGGCGACGGTGGCCTGCGACAGCCCGGACTGCTGACCCGCCTGCTGGCAGCACGCCCGCAGGTGACTTGACCCGGATGGCGGGCTCTTACTAAGCTCACTGGTTGTACAACCATTGAGTTGAGAAGAGGCCGCCATGATGGATCTCATTGCCGCGCACCGGCTGGCGCTGGCAGGTGCACTGGACCAGCTCACCGACGAGCAGTGGCACGGGGAGTCGCTGTGCGCCGGGTGGACGCCTGCCCACGTGCTGGCCCACCAGACCATGCCGTTCCGGATCTCCGAGGACGAGTTCATGACCGGCCTGCAGCGGTGCGGTGGTGACTTCACCCGCCTGTCGGACGAAATCGCCGAGCGGGACAGCCACCTGCCGCCGGCCGAGCTCGTCGCCGTACTCAGGGCCAATGCCGAGACACCGTGGAGTCCGCCCGGCGGCGGCCTGACTGGCTCGCTCAGTCACGACGTCATCCACGGCATCGACATCAGCTGGCCGCTCGGGCTGGCCTACGAGATCCCGGACCGCGCCATGACGCTGGTGCTGGACTCGATCACCACCCCGCTGGATCTCGGTCCGGACGCGGTGCGCGGTGAGGAGGTCCGGCCTGGCGCAGGCGCCACGACGATCTTCGGCTTCCCGCTCGCTGGCATCAGAGCAACAGCCACCGATCTCGGCTGGTCGGCGGGCAACGGCGCCGAACTCGCCGGCGGCAGCCGCGATCTGCTTCCGCTCCTGGCCTGGCGGATTCCCCGCGACCGGTTCAGCGGCGACGGCGCCGCCCGCGCATGGTCACTGGCCGGGCGATGACAGCGCTCGCGACTGACGAGCTGAGCCTCAGCTTCGCCGCCCTGGCCGACCCCACCCGGCGCGCCATTCTCACCCGGCTGTCAGCCGGCGAGGCGACCGTCGGACAACTGGCCGAGCCGTTCGCGCTCACGCAGCAGGCCATCTCCAAGCACCTGAAGGTACTCGAGCGAGCCGGCCTCATCTCCCGGTCCCGTGCCGCTCAGGCCAGGCCGTGCCAGATCGAGCCCGCCGGGCTTGAGCTCGCGGCAGACTGGGTGGACCGCCACCGCCAGCTGTGGCACGAGCGGTACAACCGGCTCGATCAGCATCTGACGGCACTGCAGGCAGACGATGCGCCGACCTGATCGCGAGAGGCAGGACATGACTCAGCCGGGCGAGTTCACCTATTGCCGCACTCACCACGCCAGCAGGGAGGTGCTGTTCGACTGCATGACGCAGCCCGAGCATCTCACCCGCTTCTGGGGCCCGGACGGCACAACCACTCCGCTGGACGGAATCACGGTCGACCTGCGGCCCGGCGGGGCGTTCGAGACCGTCATGGTCAGCCTCGCGGACGGCAGTCAGTTCACCATGCGCGCGGTCTTCCTCGAGGTTTCCAGACCGGAGAGGCTGGTCTGGACCGAGCCCGACGTCGAGGGCGGCATGGTCACCACGATCACCTTCACTGACCTTGGCGACGGCCGCACGGAAGTGGTCACGCACCAGACAAACGTGCCATTCATGTACGCCGGCCCGGAGGCACGGAAGGGATTTGAGACAAGCCTTCGCCGTTTCGGCGACTACATCGCCGGGCTGACAGCCGGCTAATTGCCATCTCCCAGCCATGTGGTCGCGCGCAGTAAGAACACGGCCGCACGCTGCGATAGATCGCAGGTAATGGGCCGTTTCGGTTGAACACCTACGCAAGCTGTGCTCCGCTGGTGTTTCTGGTATAGGCGTCTAGAGCGAGCGCCGGGGGTGTCAGCCACGTGGCAGAGGAGGAGCGTCAGCCGCAGGAGCGGTCCGGCGAGCTGCCACGGCGCGTGCCGGGGGTCAATGGCCGCACGCCGGGCCAGATAAGGCGCGGCTTTCTGCCAGTACCCGGCGATGATTTCGCCGCCGCATCGCCCCGCTCGCCCGGCTGGCCAGCCGCCCAGCCAGCCGCACCGCCAGCCGCACCGCCAGCTGCGGAGCCGGACCAGACCGCCCAGCCAGTCAGGCGCGCACCGGGCGCGGACGAGGCGGCTGCCGCACGCTCGTTCCCCCACGGCGCAGCTGGCCCCGAGCAGTCGGCTGCCGGAGGGTCGCTCCCCCGCCGTGCACCCGGCAGCAGCGCCATCCAGGCCCCGCCCCGGCGGCGACCCGGGCGCTTCCTGCCCAGAGGGCAAGCACCGCCAGGCGCGCCCGCGCAGGAGGTCCCAGGGCGACCTTCGCAAGCGCCTTCAGGATCGGCCACCGCACCCACCCCAGAGTCAGTGCCAGGGCCGCCGCCCGGCAGCCGCGCGGCGCGTGTACCAGTGTTCTCGTCCGGTGCATTGCCGCCTACGCCATCGCCTGCAGCCATGGCAGCTTCGGCAGCCAAGCTGCTCGCACCCGCGGACACCGCCAGAACCGCTGCCGCCATCGCGCCAGTAGCGCCGCCCGTCGCGCCGTCGGCGGCAGCAGCGCCGGGGACGAAGGCGCCACCGCCCGCGTTCTCGCCCGTAGTGACAACCGCACCCACCACATCCCCGCCCGCAGCAACGACCGCACCCACCACATCCCCGCCCGCAGCAACGACCGCACCCACCACATCCCCGCCCGCAGCAACGACCGCACCCACCACATCCCCGCCCGCAGCAACGACCGCACCCACCGCATCCCCGCCCGCAGCAACGACCGCACCCACCGCATCCGCGCCGGTCACAACCGCGCCCCCCGCAATCCCGCCGACGGCAACGACGACACCACCAGCCACTGCGGCGCCGTCAATCGCTGGGCGGCCGGCGACACCCCCCGCCGAGGCTGCGCCGCACGAGCCTGCTCCGCCCGGAGCTACACCGCCCGGAGCTACACCGCACGCGCCGGATGAGAGTGTGCCGGCCGCCGAGCAAGCCCCAGCCGAACCGGCCGCGCTCGTGGTAGCACCGGCGGACGCGGTCCCGGCGGACGCGGACGCTCCACGGCCAGCCACAACGGACCAGGCCACAGACACAGCACGCCCGGACACAGCAAGCCCGGACACAGCGAGCTCGCCCACCTCAGGCCCGGCCGCCGCGAACCACGCCACAGCGAGCCCGGACACAGCAAGCCCGCCCACCTCAGGCCCGGCGCCGTCGCGCACCGCAACTCCGCCCCCGGCTGAGCCGCCCGGCCGTGGTCGGTCCGCCGCCGCGGGAAACTCCCCTTCGCCGTCCGGCCTCGTGCCGCCGCCGGTCACCGGTACAGCCCAGCCACGGAAGACAGCCAGTCAGGGCCGGCGCCGGATCGCTCCGCCCGCCCGGCGCTGGCGGATCACCGGTGTGCTGATCGCGGTGGTCGTGGTACTGGCCGCGGTCCTGGCAACGGCGGTCTTCCACGTCGGCTCCGGAGCGACCGGCGGGCAGAAGGCTGCCGCCGGTAACGGCAGCCAGCGCATCGCAGGCGAGGCCGCCATCCGCGGCCAGGCGGTGGCGTGGGTCCTCAGCCAGGTTGGCCGCAGCACCGTGGTGACGTGCGACGCAGTGGTGTGCAATGACCTGGCCCAGAGCGGCTTCCCGGCCGGCGACCTGAACGTGCTCCAGCCAACCGCGCCCGATCCCTATGGCTCGGAGCTTCTGATCGCGACGGCTGACGTGCGCAGCCAGTTCGGCGGCAAGCTGGCCTTGGTGTACGCGCCTGAGCTCATCGCGAGGTTCGGGTCAGGGACGAACCAGATCGACATCCGCGTTATCGCGCAGGACGGGCCGGCGGCCTTCCGCTCGGCGCTGGCCCAGGATCTGCAGGCCAGGCAGCACGCCGGAGCCGACCTGCTGGCGAACAAGAACATCACTGTGACGGCTGGCGCGGCAGCGCTGCTGCGGTCCGGGCAGGTGGACCTGCGCCTGCTCACGGCGATCGCGTTCCTGTCGGTCAAGGTGCCGCTGAGCATCGTGAGCTTCAGCACCTCCGCGCCGGGCGCGGCGCCGGGAGTTCCGCTGCGCTTCGCCAGCCTTGCCACCAGCGATGCGGCGGCGCGGCAGACCAGCGCCGCGTACGCTCAGTCGCTGCTTGCCGGCCTGCGAGGGCTGCGGCCGCCGTACGTGCCGCTCAGTGTGACCTCAGTCCGGCTCCCCGCCGGCCAGACCGTCATCAGGGTGGAGTTCGGCGCGCCAAGCCCCGCCGGGCTGATCTCGTACTGAGCGCGGCCGGGCCGCGAGGCCTACTCGATCCGGGTCGCGACCGGCGTCGGCAGCTCCACTGTCCGGCCGACCGTGCACAGCCGGTCGTGCGACTTCCTGACAGCCTCCGGCAGGACGGCGCGCGCGTTGTCGCCATCGGGACCCGGCGGGAACGTGATCCGGTAGGTGACCTCGATATTGGCCAGGTGGTTGCCGTCCTGATCGCGCACCTTGTCCGCGCCGACCTCGATCTCGAACGAGTCAGGCTCAGCGCGGCGCGAGGCGAGGATGTCGATGTCGATCGCCGTGCAGCCGCCGATCGCGACCAGCAGCAGCTCCGTCGGGGTGAACTCCTCGCTGTTCCCGGTACCGAACATGATCCGGCCGCCGCGCGAGTTCACCGCCGCGAACCGCCCGCCGGCGACGCGCTCGACGCTCAGACTCCGGTGCACAGATTCAGTCGACATACCCTCACCCTTCCTGGCAGCTGGTGTCAGCTGACGTTCCGTCCCCTGTCCGCGCCCTGCGACGGTACGTGCAGCACGGGCGGCTGCAGGTCCGCCACGATCCGCCGAGCCTGCCGCAGCCCGGCCGGGTCTGCCGAGTAGCAGATCTGCGTGCCGCGACGGCGCGTGCTGACCAGGCCCGCGTCGCGCAGCACTTTCAGATGCTGGCTCGCGGTGGGCTGGGCGACGCCGAACATCTCGGCGAAGTCGCAGGCGCACGTCTCCGGGCGGGCCGCGATCGCGCGCATGATGCCGAGGCGGACCGGGTGCGCCAGTGCGCGCAGCAGGGCCGCCTCGGCTGCGAGCGTGCTGGTCGTGGTCCCCACGCATTAAATATAGCCGTAGGACAATATTTGTCCTAGCCTATACAGGCGATGGATTCGGATCAGAGGCTAGCCCGCAGGCGGGCAGCGCGCGACCGGCTGGGACTTCCGGATGTAGCCGGGCAGGGCCAGCTGACAGCGTCGCTCGTGGTCGACAGCCTCGGAGACGGCCTGTTCGTGCCTTTCGCCATCGTCTACTTCCTGCACACAACCCGGCTCACGCTGCCCGCCATCGGCCTCGGCCTGTCCATCGCCGGTCTTGCCGCCATCGGCACCGTCATCCCGGCTGGCGTCCTGCTCGACAGGTTCCCGCCAGCGCGGCTGGTCATAGCGGCGAACCTGCTGTCAGGTGTCGCGTTCGCCGGGTACCTCATCGTCGGCCAGTTCTGGCAGCTGATCGCGTTCGCGCTGCTTGCCGCCATCGGCAGCCGGCTGTACTGGACAGCCAACCTGGCCCTGATCGGGGATGCCTTTGCCGCCGCCGACCGGTCCCGCTGGTTTGCCCTGCAGCGCGCGCTGCGCAATACCGGATTCGGCCTGGGCGGCCTGCTCGGCTCGATCGCGATCTCCGTCGGCAGCCAGGCCGGTTACCACGCGCTCGCGGCCGTTAACGCGGTCAGCTACCTGATCGCCGCAGCGCTGGTCTTCCGCTGGTCACGGCGGCAGCGCCCGGCGGCAGGCACCGCGGCCGGATCAGCCGCCCGCGCCGCCGGCCCGGCTGCCCGCGGCGGCTTCGGCGCAGCGCTGAGAGACGGCGCGTTCATGCTGATCGTGGCGACCAATCTGCTCTTCGTGCTCTGCGCACTCGTACTCGACGTGCTGCTCGCGGTCTACCTGATCCGGGCCCTGCACGAGCCGGCCTGGCTGGCCGGACTGCTGTTCGCGCTGAACACGGCGGTCGTCGCAGCGGGCCAGACGATGATGTCCAGCGCGGCCGGGCGACTGCGACCGGGCCGCATGCTCCAGCTGAGCGCGGCGATCTGGGCCATCTCGTTCGGCGTATTCTGGGCGACCGGCATGCTGCCGCGCGGCGCGGTGATTCCGGTGCTATTCCTCGCGGTGCTGATCTTCACGGCAGCCGAGATGGTCCAGGGACCGGCGCTGAACGACCTGGTAGTCGCCATCGCGCCGGAGCCGGTGCGCGGCCGCTATCTCGGCGTGTACCAGCTGTCCTGGGGAGCGGGATCGGCGCTGGCGCCGGCACTGTTCAGCTGGCTGTTCTCGGTCGGCACCGTGCTGCCCTGGAGCGTTCTCGGTCTGGCCTGTGCCGTCTGGGTGATCCTGCTCGGCGCGCTGGCCCGGCGGCTCCCGCAGTTCTGACACCCGGCCAGGCGCGCAACCGGCCAGGCGATCTCACGCTGACCGGCTGCCGGTCCGACGGCACGTTCGCGTACCTGACCTACGAGGTGACGGACGGCCGCCGGTGAGGCCGGCTCAGCGCACGGCCAGCGAGGTGACGAAGTCGGCGATCTGGCGCAGCGTGCTGCACTCGCGGACCTGCGAGCACAGCGGCGCGTAGGTGGCCATTACCGAGTCACCCTGATTCCAGTAGCGCCGTGGCTCGGGGTTGAGCCAGTACAGCTTGCCCACCCGGTCGCTGACCTCGGCCAGCGCCTCGGCGGCCGGATTCAGGTAGTTCGTGCGCGCGTCGCCGACAACCAGCACGACGGTCCGCCGGGAGAACTGCCGTGAGTAGTCGCGGGCGAAGTCGCGCAGTACGTGACCGTAATCGGAGCTGCCGTTCCACCGGATCGCGCCGCGGGCCGCCTCGGCCTGAGCAAGCTGCCGGCCGGCCGAGCGCGCTTCGCTGACTAGCTCGGTGATCTCGGACAGGCCGTCCACGAAGGAGAACGCCCGCAGCCTGCTGAGCCGGCTGTCCAGCGCGATCAGCAGGTTGAGAGTGAACCGGGAGAACGTCGCCACCGACCCGGACACATCGCACAGCACCACGATCTCGGGCTTGGGCGGCGGCGCGGGCTCGGTCGCGATCCGGAACGGCACTCCCCCGGTGCCCATCGCCAGGTGCAGCGTCCGCCGGACCGACAGCCGCCGCTTGCGGTACTCCTGCTGCGCCAGGATCTTGCTGAGCTGATGCGCCAGCGGCCCGATCGAGCTCACCATGGAGTCCAGTTCGGCCGCGGAGGCGGTCGCGATATCGATGTCCTCCGCCAGCCGCACCCGCATGGTCTTGCTGACCGCGCGCGGACCCCGGTCGGCGACCAGCGCCCGGCGGATCGCCGCCTGCAGCTCGTCCCTGAAGCGGTCCACCGCGCGGTCTGCGGCCCCGCGGTCGAGCCGTTCCCGCAGCGCCGCTGACCCGCGCGCGCTCCAGCCGCCGCCGGATCCGCCACCGCCGCCGGAGCCTTCGCCCTCCCCGCCGCCCTGCTGCCCGGCCATCGACGCGAGCAGCTCAGCGCGGATGCCGTCCAGGTCGGCGGCCTCGCTAGCCGCGATCATCGCGAACACGCCGGCGACCGGAGCGCCCGGCTCCAGCGCTGCGAAGCGGCGGACGTACTCATCGGCGAGCTGCCGCAGCGCGACCGGGTCCCCCGACCTGATCGCCGCGCGGAGCGCGGCGGCAAGCTCAGCGTCCGCCAGCCCGGCGAACGGCCCGGGGTCGGACGGCCTCGTTCCCGCGAAGTGAAGGTTGAACAGGACGTTGAACGCATCGAGATGCTCGGCCCGCTTGACCATGACGCACTGCAGGCTCGCCCGCACGACGTCCAGGTCCGCCAGCGGGATGCTGGCCAGGGCGCGCGCCGCGTCCAGGTGCTCGCCCACAGACACGCCGACGCCGACGGCCCGAAGCTCGTCGACGAGCGCGGTGAGCGTGCTCTCGGCGTCCGGCATCGGCTCAGGCCAGGGACAGCTCAGCCAGCGCCGTCGAGATGTCCCGCTCGTACTTCAGCAGCACCGACAGCGTCTGGCGGGTCATCTCATCGGTCAGCTCAGCGGCCCCGAGCGCGAGCAGCGTGCGAGCCCAGTCCACCGTCTCGGAGATGGACGGCGGCTTCTTCAGGTCGGCTGACCGCAGCACCGCGACCAGGGCAGCGATCTCCTGCGCCAGATGAACATTCAGTTCGGGAACGTGCAGTTGCACGATCTCGGCCTCCCGCTCCACGCTGGGATAGCCCAGGTGCAGGTAGAGGCAGCGGCGCTTGAGCGCCTCGGACAGGTCCCTGGTGTTGTTCGAGGTCAGGAAGACCTGCGGGATGTGCCGCGCGGTGACGGTGCCGAGTTCGGGGATAGAGACCTGGTACTCCGACAGGACCTCGAGCAGCAGCGCCTCGGCTTCCATGTCGAGCCGGTCGACCTCGTCGATAAGCAGCACGACCGGGTGGTCCGACCGGATGGCCGCGAGAAGCGGGCGGCTCAGCAGGAAGTCCTCGCCGAAGATGCCGGCCACGCCGAGGTCCGTGCTGTGCCCGCCCTGATACAGCTGCAGCTGAAGGAGCTGGCGCCGGTAATCCCACTCGTAAATGGCCTTGGACTCATCCAGTCCCTCGTAGCACTGCAGGCGGATGAGCGGCTTGCCGGTCATGACAGCCACGCTCTTGGCCAGCTGCGTCTTGCCGGTTCCGGCCGGGCCCTCGATCAGAACGGGCTTGCTCAGCGCAGCAGCGAGGTGGACGACCGTCCCCGTCGCCGCATCGGCCAGATAGCCGGCCTCGCGGAGCTGTTCTTGCATGTCATCAATGAGCGATGCGGCGTTGACCATAGCGTCAATAATCGCGAAAGCGTGATCAACTGGATAGACCGGGGTTACCCAGAGGTAGTTCCGGGTCCTCGGCGCTGTGCTGAGCGCTGTGCCCGGAGCTGTGCTCGGCGGCGGCCTCGGCCGCCTCCGCGTCGGCCACCGTCCCGGCCATCCGCGGCCTGATCCGGCGGCTCGCCGCCACCACGCAGGCTGCCGCGGGGGCCAGCGCCGCCGCGCCGGCCAGCAGCGCGATCCTGATGGACGCGAAGGTCCCGATGACGCCGATGACCGGGCCGCCGGCGATCTGGCCGGCGCTGTCGAACATGTCCTTGGCCGACAGGGCCGTGGCGCGGACGGCTGGCTCGATCCGGGTGATCATCCAGCCCGACAGCAGCGGGTCGAGCACCGGCCGGAAAACGGTTACGGCGATATACGCCGCGACCACGAGAACGAAGGTGTGCGCCACGGCCATAGCAACGGCGGCCGCGCCGATCGCCAGCGTGAGGATCAGCAGGCCGCCGGCGACGGAGTCAGGTCCGAGCCGTTCGGTGCGCCGCCTGGCTACCTCCGTCGCGCCGAGTCCGAGCACGGCAGCGGCGCAGGCGAACAGGCTGAACCACATCGCCGGATGCAGGCCGCCCAGCTGGGGGAATCTGATATCGCGCAGCAGGAAGGCACCCCAGAGCCGGTCGAAGCTCTCGCTCCACATGCCGACGAACAGCGTCATGCCGAACAGCAGCACGAGGCCCGGTACCGCCACTACCGCCCGGTGAGTGGACCGCGTCTGGCGCAGGAGCAGCGCCCGCGACTGCCGGAGGATCTCGCGGGCGCCCGCCGGGACCGCCGCCGAGCCGGCGACGGACACCGGGGCCGCAGCCGGCTGCCCGGTCGCACCGGGCTCCCCGGTCGCACCGGGCTGACCGGTCGCGCCGGGCTCTGCTGCCGGGGACTGCGCCGGAAGCCGCACGGGCCGGAAGTTGCTCTCCGGCATCACGACCGCCGACCCGAGTGCCAGCAGGCAGATCAGGCTGCCGCCGGTGAGCAGCGGGGCGTTGAGCCCGGCCAGGGCAATGACGCCGGACAGCAGGCTCCCGGCGACGGTCGCGATGAGCCCGAACTGGGTCGCGCGCAGGTACACGCTGGTCATGCGCTCGTCGCCGAGTTCGCCCGCCAGCTCGTCCGCGACCCAGGCCTCCTGGGCGCCGTTGTTGAGCGCCGCGCCGAGGCCGAGCACGACCTGGGCGCCCAGCAGGCTGGCGAACGACGGCGACAGGCCCTGCATGATCAGCGCGAGCCCGACGATGAACAACCCGGCCAGCGTGCACAGCCGCCGGCTGACCAGGTCCGCGAGCACCCCGGTGGGCAGCTGCAGGAGGAAGTAACTCAGCTCCAGCGCGGTGCCGAGCAGGAGCAGCTGCAGCGGGTTGAGCCGCCCGGAAATGACCCAGTACACCGTGATCGTGGCGTAGCTGATCCCGAGCAGGAAGCTCATGCCGCACTCGAGGATCAGGTAGAGCCGGTACGGCCGGATCGGATGGCGGCCCAGCACTGTGAGTCCACCTCCTGCCTCAGCTCCGCGCCAGCCTGGCCTTCCCCCTGACAGCGGAGTCCCCGGGAGGTTAGGGGCACGCCTGCCTGGCAGTCAACACGGTTTCGCTGCGCGCCCTGGAGCACATTTCATCCGTTCCAGCGCCTCTGGGAAGACTTATGGCACGATATGCCGGATTCCGAGCGCACCGAACGAATGCAAAGTCAACTGGGGTTGACTATGAGCGAGGTTGAGCGGACGAATTGCGGCGATTGTCGGCCCTCGCGAGGCACGGAACACACACGGCTGCGGATTTGTTAGACTGGCGAACTATCAGTGTGCCGTACCAAGGGAGTTACGGGTGACCGAGCCAGCCAGTGTGGCGGCCGAGAAGGTAGCCGCCGGGACAGTGCCTGCCGGGACAGTGCCGGCTGCGACAGTGCCGGCTGCGACAGTGCCGGCCGGGACAGCGCCGGCCGAGACAGCCGCGGCGGACGCGGTGACGGCCGGGGCCGCAGCAGCGGGGGCCGGGGACGACGCGGTCGTCGGCGGCCTGCTCACGATGCTGCGGGTCTCGCGCGTGATGGAGCGCGTTCACTCGGGAGTGAGCCCGCAGCAGTACCGCATGCTCAAGCTCATCGGCGCGGGCGGCGAGCGGTCGGCCCGGCTGGCCGAGAAGCTGGCCGTCGCAAGGCCCACGCTGACCTCGACGGCCGACAGCCTGGTCGCAGCCGGCCTAGCGATCCGCGAGGCCGAGCCCGGCGACCGCCGCGTTGTCCGGCTGTGCCTCACCCCGGCTGGCCAGGCCGTCGTCGAGCGCGCTGACGAGGCCTATGCCGCCTGGTTCGGCTCGCTGCTTGACCAGACCGGCCGCCGCGAGCAGATCCTCGCCGACCTGGAGTTCCTCGACGACTCGATGACGCAGCGATGGCGCGAACGGCATGCCGCCGGCCCGGCAGAGCCGACGCCGGAGCCGACGCCCGCGGCTGCCGCCACCGCCCGTCCCGACCACAGCGCGGGCCAGCGGTGAGGCGGGGCAGCAACAGGCGGGCGACCGCGAACCAGCAGCCAGCGAACCAGACTGCCCGGGCCAAGCAGGACCCGGACCAGCAGGACCCGGCCGAGGAGGCCCCGGCCGGGAAGGCACCGCTCGGGTCCGGCTACGGCGAGGGCTGGCTGCGCCGCCTGGTCGCGAACTGCTGGAAGCACAAGACCCTGTCGCTGGTCGCGTTCGGCGCCTCCCTGATCGCGACCCTGGTCACAACAGCGATCCCGCTGATTCAGCGGTACATCATCGACGACGCGATCCTCACGCACAAGGATCCGATCTGGCCAGGCGCGACCCTGCTGATCGTCATGGCCGCTATCAGCTTCGGCGCGGTTTACCTGCGCCGCTACCGCGGTGGCCAGCTCTCCCTCGACGTCCAGCACGATCTGCGCACTGAGCTGTTCGGCTCGCTGACAAAGCTGGACGGCGCCAGGCAGGACCAGCTGCACACCGGCCAGATCGTCAGCAGGTCGATCTCCGACCTGAACATGATCCAGAGCCTGCTGTCGATGATGCCGATGCTGATCGGCAACGCGCTGCTGTTCGTGCTGTCGATCGGCGTGATGTTCTGGCTGTCCCCGACGCTGGCGCTGATCTCGCTGGCTGTCGGCCCGGCGCTGCTGGTGCTGTCGATCGCCTCGCGGCGCCGGCTGTTCCCGGCGAGCTGGGACGCACAGCAGAAGGCCGGCGAGGTGGCCGGCGTCGTCGAGGGCGCGGTCACCGGCGTCCGCGTGGTCAAGGGGTTCGGCCAGGAAGAGCAGGAGATCGAGCGGCTAGAGGGCATCGGCCGCATCCTGTACGCGGCCAGGGTCCGCACCGTGAAGATGATGGCCAGGTTCAGCCCGGCGCTCGGCGCGATCCCGGCGCTTGGCCAGGTCGGCGTGCTGGCCCTGGGCGGCTACATGGCGATCAAGGGCGAGATCACTCTCGGCACGTTCCTGGCCTTCGCCGCCTACCTGGCTCAGATGGTCAACCCGGTCCGCGCCCTGACCAACCTCATCACGATCGGCCAGGAAGCTCGCGCCAGCGTCATCCGGGTCTACGAGGTGATCGACTCCCGGCCGGTGCTGAGCGAGAAGCCGGACGCGACCGTGCTGCCCGCGGGCAGCAACGAGGTCGAGCTGGACGACGTGCACTTCGGCTACGTGCCGTCCGAGCCGGTGCTGCGCGGCCTGTCACTGCGGGTCAGGCCGGGCGAGACGCTGGCCCTGGTCGGCACCTCCGGCTCGGGCAAGTCCACGGTCTCGCTGCTGCTGCCCCGCTTCTACGACGTGACCTCCGGTGCGATCAGAGTCGGCATCCATGACGTCCGCGATCTCACGATCGACTCGCTCCGGGCCTCGATCGGCCTGGTGCTGGAGGAGAGCTTCCTGTTCTCCGACAGCGTCCGCAACAACATCGCCTACGGCCGCCCGGACGCCACGCAGGCGCAGGTCGTCGCCGCGGCCCGTGCCGCCGAGGCGGAGGAGTTCATCCTCGGGCTGCCCGATGGCTATGACACCGTGGTCGGCGAGCAGGGTCTCACGCTGTCCGGCGGCCAGCGGCAGCGCGTCGCGCTGGCCCGCGCGCTGATCACCGACCCGTCGATCCTGATCCTGGATGACGCGACCTCGGCCATCGACGCGCGGGTCGAGGCGCAGATCCACGCCACCCTCCGCAAGGTGATGGCGGGCCGCACCACGCTGCTGATCGCGCACCGTCGCTCCACGCTGGAGCTGGCCGACCAGATCGCGGTCATCGACGAAGGCCGCCTCGTCGACCAGGGCACGCACGAGGAGCTCACAGCGCGGTGCCCGGAGTACCGGCTGCTGCTGGCCGGTCCGGGCGACGACGCCGAGGGCACCGACGCGGGCGAGATTTCTTACTACCGGAACGAGGCCGCCACCAACGCAGCCGCATGCCGGGCCGCGCCCGCTCCGGGCCGGATCACCCCTGCACTCTGGCCGGCGGCAAAGCGCGCCGCCGACTCCGGCACTGGCGTCTCTGGCACGGGCGTCTCTGGCACGGGCGTCTCTGGCACGGGCGTCTCTGGCACGGGCGGCTCTGGCACGGGCGGGTCGGGCGCCGGGTCGGACGCTGCCAGCAAGCAGCTCGCCACCACGGCCGCCGCCGGCATCGGCCGCGGCCACGTCAGCGGCGGCGGGATGGCTGGCGGCCGCGGCGGCGGTGCTGCCCAGCGCGGCGCGGCGCTGTCCGGCGGCGCCATGGGCGGCGGCTGGATGGCCGGCGTGCCGGCCTCCCCGAGCTGCTGGCCAAGGTCGCGGCACTCCCGCCGGCCAATGAGGACCCTGGCGTGGACGAGCAGTTCGCCCGCGCGCCCGATCCGCGCTTCACGCTGCGCAAGCTGCTGCGGCCGTTCGCGATCGCGCTGGGCATCGGGCTCCTCCTGGACGCACTGGACGCGGTCGCGAGCACGGTCATGCCGCTGCTGGTCAGGAACGGGATCGACAACGGAGTCGAGAAGACCATGCTCAGCTTCCAGGCGCGGCTGGACAGCATCCTGGCTGTCTCGGCCATCGGCCTGGCGATCGTGCTCGGCGACTGGGCTGTCAACTGGGCCCAGACCATCGTGGTCGGGCGCAACGGCGAGCGGCTGCTGTACACGCTGCGGGTGAAGATCTTCTCTCATCTGCAGCGCCTCGGCCTGGACTTCTACGAGCGCGAGCTCACCGGCCGGATCATGACCAGGATGACCACGGACGTGGACGCGCTGTCCTCGTTCTTCCAGACCGGCCTCATCACCATGGTGAACTCGGTGCTCACCTTCGTCGTGGTGCTGATCCTGATGCTGGTCATCAACGTGCGGCTCGGGCTCATTCTCTGCCTGTTCCTGCCGTTCCTCGTCGCGGCGACGATCATCTTCCGGCGCAAGTCGTCCCGCGCATACACCGAGGCCAGGGAGAAGGTCAGCGTTGTCAACGCCGACCTGCAGGAGAACGTCGCCGGTCTCCGGGTAGCCCAGGCCTACAGGCGCGAGCAGGTGAACTCGGACCGGTTCGCTGGCCTGTCCGGCGCCTACCGGAAGTCTCGGCTGCGGGCGCAGCGGATGATCGCCGTGTACTTCCCGTTCGTGCAGGCGCTCTCGACGATCGCCGGCGCGGTGATCCTGTTCGCGGCCGCCAGCCAGGTTCATAACAACACGCTCACCGCCGGCAGCCTGATCGCCTATCTGCTCTGGGTGGACCAGCTCTTCTCCCCCATCCAGCAGATGTCCCAGGTGTTCGACGGCTATCAGCAGGCCAATGTCGGCCTGCAGCGGATCAAGGGCCTGCTGCAGACCCCGACCAGCACGCCGCCGGCGGCCAGCCCGGTCCGGCCGGGCCGGCTGCGCGGCCAGATCGAGCTGCGGGATGTGCAGTTCGGCTACGCCGGGCAGCGGGTCCAGGCCATCCGCGGGGTCGACCTGACGATCGCGCCCGGCGAGACCGTGGCGCTGGTCGGGCAGACCGGCGCCGGAAAGTCGACGCTGGTCAAGCTCATCGCCCGGTTCTATGACGTGACGGCAGGCCAGGTGCTGATCGACGGCACCGACGTCCGCGACTTCGACCTGCCCGGCTACCGTCAGCAGCTGGGCGTCGTCCCGCAGGAGGCGTACCTGTTCGCGGGCACGGTGCGGGACGCCATCGCCTACGGGCGGCCGGACGCGTCCGACGCCGAGGTTGAGGCCGCCGCGCGCGGAGTCGGCGCGATCGACATGATCTCCCGCCTGCCGGGCGGATTCCTGCACGAGGTATCCGAGCGCGGCCGCAACCTGGCTGCCGGCCAGCGCCAGCTGATCGCGCTGGCTCGCGCGTACCTGGTCGACCCGGCCATCCTGCTGCTGGACGAGGCGACCGCCGCTCTCGACCTGGCCGCCGAGGCGGAGGTCAACCGGGCGACCGAGCAGCTGGCGCGGCGGCGGACCACCATCGTGGTCGCGCACCGGCTGACCACGGCCTCGCAGGCGGACCGGATCATCGTGATGGCAGACGGTCAGGTTGCCGAGACCGGAACGCACGACGACCTGCTGGCCCGCGACGGGTCGTACGCCGCGATGTGGGCCGCGTTCACCGGTGAGGCGGAGCTGGTCGCTTAGCAGGCCTAGCCGGGTGACGCGTGAGCCCGCGTACATCAGGATGGCAGTCATGGACACCATGCCCGTCAATCTGACCGCCGCGCTCAGTTCCTTCGACGACGTCTACGACCCGCGCATCGTCGCCCGGATGAATGACTACGACGTTCGCATCGCGCATGCCAGGGGCGAGCACGTCTGGCACGTCCACGCCGACACCGACGAGTTCTTCCTGGTGCTCGACGGCCAGTTCGACATCGCGATGCGCGCGGATGACGGCAGCGAGCGCACGGTCAGCCTGCGCCGGGGTGATGTGTTCGTGGTGCCGAAGGGAACCGAGCACAAGCCCTCATCCGTGGGCAGCTCGATCCTGATGTTCGAGCCCTCGCAGACGCTGACGACCGGCGACTGGCACGAGGGCGAGATCCCCGGGCACGTGCAGGCCACTACCGGCCGGGAGCTCTAGGCGCGCTCCTGTCTAGGCACGGGTGCTCTAGGCACGGGTGCTCTAGGCGCGCTCCTGTCTAGGCACGGGTGCTCTAGGCACGGGTGCTCTAGGCACTGCTGCTCTAGGCACTGCTGCTCTAGGCACGGGCCGCGCGCCGCCAGGCAGCCAGCGCGGCCTCGATGTCGGCGGGACCGACGTCCGCGTGCGTCAGCATCCGGATGCGGCCGCCGATCATGGTCACCAGCAGGCCCTCAGCCGCCAGCAGCTCCCGCCACTGCCCGGCGTGCCGGCCCGTGCCTGACACGTCGACGAAGACGATGTTGGTCTCGATGCCGTCCGGGTCGATGCTGTCAGGCAGCAGCTCGGCGACACCCTCGGCCAGGGTGCGCGCGTTGTCGTGGTCGTCGGCCAGGCGCTTCGGGCCGTCCTCCAGAGCAATGAGCCCGGCCGCGGCCATGATGCCCGCCTGCCGCCAGGCACCGCCGAAAAGTACCTTGAGCCGCCGGGCCTCGGCGATGAAGTCCCGGTCGCCGACCAGCACGGAGCCGATCGGGGCGCCAAGACCCTTGGACAGGCAGAACATCATCGAGCTGACGGCGCCCGCATAGTCCGCCACCGGCACGCCCGCGACCGTGCAGGCGTTGAAGATCCGGGCGCCGTCCAGGTACAGCGGCACGCCTGCGTCAGCGCACGCTGCCGCGATGTCGCGCACGCCGGTCACGCTCTGCACCGAGCCGCCGCCGACCTGGTGCGTGTTCTCAATGGTCACCAGGTCCACGACCGCCACGTCGTAGGGGTCGGGGGCCAGCGCCTCCGCCACCTGAGTCCCGGTGAGCAGGCCGCGTTCCGGCGCGGTCACGTAATGGAACGAGATCCCGGAGAGGGCGGCCGCCGAGCTGACCTCGGTGCGCCCGGTGTGGGCGGTGGCCTCGCAGACGGCCAGGTGCCCGGACCTGACGTAGGCGTGCATGGCGACCTGATTGCACATCGTGCCGGTCGGCAGGAAGACGGCGGCGTCCCGGCCGGTCAGCTCGGCGGCGCGATCCTCCAGCCGGTTGACCGTCGGATCGTCGCCATACCAGTCATCCCCGACCTCGGCCGTCGCCATCGCGTGCCGCATCTGGTCGGACGGCTTAGTGACAGTGTCTGAGCGCAGGTCAATTCGGGCGTCCATCCGCGCAGGATACGGGACGGGCCGCTGGCCCCTGGCTCCGAGCATGGCTTCGGGCCAGGGACCAGCCCCGGTGGAGGGCTCAGGACTGCCGGCGCTGCCGCCTGCTCACCCAGGACATCCCGGCGCCGAGCGCGAGCAGCGCCAGCCCCGCAATCCCGGCCTGCGCGAACGGGAAGCCCGTCACTGGCAGCGGTCCCGGCGGAACCGGCGCGGGCGGCGTCGGCACCGGCGTCGGGGTCACGGTGGCCGTCGGCGTCGGTGATGGTGTCGGCTTGACCTGCTGGCGCTTGTCCCACTCGATCACGACCTGGCCGTTGCCGCCGGCGGCCGCGCCGCTCTGGCCGCCGCCCCAGCTGAGGCCGGGCAGGTAGAGCGGGTTGTTCAGTGCCTCCGGTGCGGGCGGCGCGCCGGTGTTCAGCCCCGCCGCGACGGCGTCGGTGCCCGGAACGGTCCAGGCCTGGTAGACGCCCGCGCCGCGGAGGTACGCGGACCCGCCGCCGCCGGCCCGTTCGGCATGTCGTTAATGCTGACCTGGCAGCGACCGCCGCCGCCGCCCCAGTAGCCGCCGCCACCACCGCCGCCGCCCTCGGACACGGTGCCGAGGCCGCGCGGGGACGGGTCAGCACCGCCGCCGGGTCCGCCCTGGTACTGCTGGCCGTCGCCGGGAGCGGTTCCGCCGATTCCGGAGTTCAGGCAGGGAGACGGCGGACTGCCTGCGGTGCCGCCGTACAGCTGCGTTCCGCCGCTGCCGGAGTACTGCGTGCCGTCGGAGCCGCCGGTCAGGCCGCCGCCAGCGCCCCCGCCAACCACCGCGGTGTAGTCGCCGTCTGTGCCGTGCGGCGAGCCGGGCGACGCTCCGCCGCCGCCGCCCGCGATCAGGAGCGGCTGAACTCCGTAGGCACCGTTCCACAGTGCGCTCAGACCACCGCCGCCAGCTCCGATCAGACGGCCGTTACCGCCGAGACCGCCGCCGCCGTAGCCGTAGGTGTTGTAACCGGTCCCGCTGGCAAAGCCGCCCTGGCCGACGGTGACCGTCAGCTCCTGGCCGGGCTGCACGGCCACGTCGCCGACGGTGTAGCCGCCCGCGCCGGCCGAGTACTGCCCGGTGGCCGAGCTGGCCCCGCCGCCGCCTGCGCCCCACTCGAGCACCCGGATAGCAGTGACCTGACCGGGCACGGTGAAGAACTGGTCGCCGCCAGTAAAGGAGTACCGCAGGCAGTGCCGGTACCCCGGCGCCACACAGGCACTGGCTGTCGCTGCCGCGGCAGTGGCTCCGGCGACAGTGGCTCCGGCGACAGTGGCCGCGCCTGCGGAACTCACCGTGACCGCCGACATGATGGCCAGCGGACCCAGCCCGACGCTGAGCCCGGCAGCAGCCACAGCGACCCTGGCTAACTTTCCTCGATGATCTCGGGCCATCGGAATTCCCCCCTTGGCTGAGCGCGGAAGAAGCACGCCCGTGCTCTCGCTCTCCGTAGCCAGCTGACCGCGCAGAGTTTACTGAGAGTTACTGGGACACCGCGCGCGAACAGCGAATCGCGGCGCGTCGGCACCAAACACCAGGGGATATGAGTTAACGGGCCGCGCGAACGGCACTGGCCGCGGCCGGATCCGGCACCGGCACCGGCAGGCTGTCAGGCTCAGGTCCGGCGGTTGCGCTGACCACGGGCCTGCTGACCACGGGCCTGCCAAGCGCGGGGCCGCCGAGCTCGTCCGCTCGCAGCTTCCTGATCTCGCGCGGGATCAGCGCCAGAGCCGAGGCAGCGACGATCAGCACCGCCGCACCGTACTGCGTCGCGGACACGCCGATCCAGGCCGCGATCGGCCCGGCCAGCACCGCGCCGACCGGCATCGCCATCACCGAGCCGAACGCGTCGTAAGACGACACCCGCGCGAGCTTCTCCGGCGGGATGTTCCTGGCCAGGGCCACCGTCCACTGGACCATCATGATCTCCATGGCGATGCCGAGCACGAACGACGCGGCGCAGATCGCCGGCACCGGCCACAGCATCGCCAGGGCCAGCGGCGAGATTGCGATGCTCGCGCCGATGCCCGCGACGAACAGCATCGGGCGCCGCGGGCTGAAGCGCAGCGAGATGATGCCGCCCGCGATCAGGCCAAGCGACTCGGCCCCGGTGATCGTGCCCCAGGCCGCGGCCCCGCCGAGATGCGCGCGGGCGACGACCGGTCCGAGCACGCCGAAGGCGCCGTACCAGGCGGCCAGCACGACGGCGAACTGGAGAACGATGACCCACAGCCAGGTGTGAGACCGGAACTCCGACCAGCCCTCGCGCAGCTCACGCAGCATGCCGGGCTGCTGCGTCCGCTCGTGGGCAGTGACCCGCAGCGCCAGCATCAGCGGCACGGTGCCGAGCAGGCCCGTGCCGCAGACGGCCAGCGCCCAGCCCGGCCCGATCGCCGCGACCACGAAGCCGGCCAGGACCGCGCCGCCCATCTGGGCACCGTTCATGGCCAGCCTGCTGACCGCGCTCGCCTCCTGCAGCAGCTCGCCCGGCACCAGCCGCGGCAGCAGCGCCGAGGAGGCCGGATAGAAGATCGCCATGCCAATGCCGGTCAGGGACTCCAGCGCGAGCATCTGCCACAGTGCCGGATGGCCGGTCAGGACCAGGATCCCGAACGTGCCCTCGCCCGCCGCCATCATGAGATTGCCGGCGATGATCACCTTCTGCGGCGCCAGCCGGTCCGCGATGACGCCGCCCAGCAGCAGGAACACCAGCGACGGCGCGATCTGCGCGGCCAGCACGTAGGACAGCTTCGCGGTCGAGCCGTGGGTCGCGTCCAGCACTGCGAACGAGACGCCGACCAGGGAGAACGCGAAGGATGCGGGAGCCAGCACGCGGTCAGCGAGCAGCAGCCTGAAGTCCCGGATCGCGAGCACCGGCAGACGGCGCGTCACCGGGGCGAAGCGGCGCCTCAGCGCGCGCGCAAACATGGCCAGACTTCCGATCGTGATCCGGGGGTGATGCAAGTGATCTTACCCGCTGGCTCTGGCCGGCCGAAACTGAATTTCGGCCTGGCGATGAGATCAGTCCAGGTCAGGGCCGGATTGCCGGCTGCGTACCGGGCCACGGCCGGCGGAACAGCCATTGCCAGAACGTCCGTCGAGGACCGCGCGTCCGCAGGTTGCCGCCCAGCACCCGGCCGGAGATCTCAATCCGCAGGATCGTCGGCGGCGGCGGGTACCGCGGCGGCTGCAGGTGCATCGCGCCGCCGACCATCTCGATCCCGCCGGTGTCGACCACGACGCCCGGACGCGTGACGATCACGAAGTTACCGCCCTTGACCTCGGCCTCGATCTGCAGAACCGGCGCGGTAATGACAGCCTGCGAGAAGTCCAGCCGCACGTTCCCGCCCGTTGACTGGATTTCCATCCGCCTCGGCACGATCCACTGGCCGATCTGCTGCGCGTTGCCGCCGCGGTGTTTCATGCGGATGACATCCTGCGGCTCAGGGCTGGGCGCCGCGAGATGCGGCGCCCCCGGAGCTGCGGGCAGATCGGCGGTCAGCACGACGAGCTCACGCTGGGTGCGCGCGGTCAGCGCCGCCTCCAGCCGCTCGTCCAGCTCGTCCGCCGTCAGGCGGCCGTCGCCGGCCGCGACGCGCAGCAGCTCCACTACTCTGTCCCGGTCCTCGTGGGACGCGCGCAGCTCGGGTCTGCCCTTGTCCTGCCCGCCGGCCGGGAAAGCTCGCCAGTCACCCGACACACTGTAGAGCCATCGCGGGGCCACGGTTGACCCGATAGCGGCTAGTTCGGCATGATCATCCAAGCCGGGCCCGGCAACTGCCCGGCGGCACCCCGGCTGCACTTGCCCGCCTGGCTGGTGGCACGCTCAGGAATAGCGCACCGCCCGGCTGAGTTCGCGACGAGTGTGCGGCACCGGCGAGAGGAGCTGATGGTCAGTTGAGCATCCTGGGCACGAGGGTTCTGCGTACTGAGGATCCGAAATTTCTGACCACCGGCGGTGTGTACACCGAGGATGTCGTTGACGACCGGCTCGCAGGCGCCTATCACGTGTTCTTCGTCCGCTCTCCGGTCGCGCACGCGAGGATCAACAGCGTCGACGTCAGCGCGGCCCTGCAGGCGCCGGGCGTCGTCGCGGCGTTCACCGCCGCTGACCTCGCCGACCTGGCGCCCATCCCGCCGGCGGCGGCGGGGCTGATGAAGGCCGAGATGCAGCAGCGGCTGCTGGCCGCCGACAAGGTCCGGTACGTCGGCGAGGCGGTCGCAGCAGTCGTCACCGAGGAGGCCTACCAGGGCGAGGACGCGATCGAGCTGGTGACGGTCGACTACGACCAGCTGCCGGCCGTGCTCGGTTACGCGCCGACTGACGACAGCCTGCTGTTCGAGGAAGCGGGCACCAACGTCGCCGGCTACTGGGGCGACGCGTCGACCCTGAAGGCTGATCTGTTCGACAGCTGCGACGCCGTCGTCAGCCACACCATCATCAACCAGCGCGTCGCCCCGGCCCCGATGGAGATGCGGGCCGCCGCGGCGGTGTGGGGCGAGGACGGCCGGCTGACCGCGTGGATCCCGAACCAGGGCGCGCAGGGCACCAAGGCCCAGCTGGCGGGGCTGCTCGGCGTCGAGGCCAGCCAGGTCCGGGTCATCACCCCGGATGTCGGCGGCGCGTTCGGCGCGAAGTTCGGCGCCGATCCCGAGCATGCGATTGTCGCCTGGATCGCCCGGCACCTGGGCAAGCCGGCCCGGTGGACCGAGACCAGGTACGAGAACCTGATCGCGATGACCCACGGCCGGGCCCAGCAGCACACCGTGACCATGGGCGGCAGCAGGGACGGGACCATCGAGGCCTACCGCCTGGAGATCGTCCAGGACGCGGGCGCCTACCCGAAGATCGGCGCCATCCTGCCCATGCTGACGATCCTGATGACGCCAGGACCGTATGACATCCCGAGGGCCGAGGCGGTGGCCAAGGTCGTGGTCACCAACACCACGCCGATCGGCGCTTACCGCGGCGCCAGCCGGCCCGAGGCCACCGCCGCGATCGAGCGGGCCATCGACTTGTTCGCCGCCGAGATCGGCGTCGATCCGGCTGACGTCCGCCGCAGGAACCTGCTGGCCCCGTTCACCGAGCCGCACCGGACGGCGTTCGGCGCGCTGTATGACACCGGCGACTATGCCGCCGCCCTGGACAAGGCGCTTGAGGCAGCGGACTACCCGGCGCTGCGCAAGGAGCAGGCTGAGCGCCGTGCTAGCGGCGATGCCCGTCAGCTGGGAATTGGCGTCGCCAGCTACGTCGAGATAACCGGCATGGGCGACGGAGAGGGCACGCCACCTGAGGAGAACGCCACCGTCGAGGTTCATCCGGACGGCACGGCGACCATCCTGACCGGTACCTCACCGCATGGTCAGGGCCACGCGACCGCGTGGGCGATGCTCGCCAGCGAGGAGCTCGGCATTCCGGTGGACAAGATCACCCTCAAGTGGGGCGACACCGACCTGATCCCGGAAGGCGGCGGCACCGGCGGTTCCCGCAGCCTGCAGCAGGGCGGCGCGGCTGTGCAGCAGGCCGCGCAGGAACTGCTCGAGGTGGCGAAGGTCCGGGCCGCGGCGCAGCTGGAAGCCAATGCGGCTGACCTGGTGTTCGACAAGACCCGCAGCGCCTTCAACGTGGCCGGCGACCCGGATGCCTCGGTGCCCCTGACCGCGCTCGCTGAGAACGAGCGGCTGCTGATCAGGACCGTGTTCTCCCAGCCGGGCGCGACGTTCCCGTTCGGCACGCACGTCGCGGTCGTCGAAGTCGACACCGAGACCGGCAAGGTAACCCTGCAGCGCGTGATCACCGTCGACGACGCGGGCGTGGTGCTGAACCCGCTGCTGGCCGAGGGCCAGCGGCACGGCGGCATCGGCCAGGGCGCGGCGCAGGCCTTCCTCGAGGAGGTCGTCTACGACGCGGACGGCAACCCGCTGACGGCCAGCTTCGCCGACTACCCGATCGTGTCCGCAACCGAGATGCCGAGCTTCGAGCTTGCGGACATGGCGACTCCCACGACCTACAACCCGCTCGGCGCCAAGGGGATCGGCGAGGCGGGCTCCATCGGCTCTACCCCGGCCGTGCAGAACGCGGTCGTCGATGCCGTGTCCCATCTCGGCGTCCGGCACATTGACATGCCTGTCTCCTCCCGCCGGGTGTGGCAGGCCATACAGGCGGCACAGCCTGGATCGGAGCGTTCATGACCCGCATCGAGCTCACTGTCAACGGCGAGAAGCGGTCGGACGAGGTCGAGCCGCGCCTCCTGCTCGTGCACTACCTGCGCGAGGTACTCGGGCTGCGAGCGGCCAACGTCGGCTGCGACACCACGTCGTGCGGCGCGTGCACGGTCCTGCTGGACGGCGAGTCAGTGAAGTCCTGCACGGTGCTGGCGGTACAGGCAGCCGGGCACGAGGTGACCACCGCTGAGGGGCTGGCGCGTGATGGCGAGCTGCATCCGGTGCAGGCTGCCTTCCGGCAGAATCACGGCCTGCAGTGCGGCTTCTGCACGCCGGGCATGGTGATGGCGACAGTCGGCCTGCTGTCGGAGAACCCGCATCCGACCGAGGCGCAGGTCCGGCAGGGCCTGGAAGGCAATCTGTGCCGGTGCACCGGCTATCACAACATCATCCGGGCCGTGCTGGCCGCTGCCGACGCTGAGGTGACCGCATGATCCCCGCGCAGTTCGAGTACGTCGCCGCCGAGTCGGCCGTCGATGCGCTCGACCTGCTGGCCGAGTACGGCGACGACGCCAAGCTGCTGGCCGGCGGTCACTCGCTGCTGCCGATGATGAAGCTGCGGCTCGCGGCCCCGCAGGTGCTGATCGACATCGGCGGCCTGACCGAGCTGGCCGGCGTCAGCACCGACGGTGACGAGCTCGTGGTCGGGGCAACCACCCGGCACGCCGACCTGGCAGCCAGCGAGCTCGCCCGGGCCGAGGCGCCGCTGCTGGCCTACGCGGCCGCCCAGGTCGGCGACCCGCAGATCCGCCATCGCGGCACCATCGGCGGCTCGCTCGCGCACGCCGACCCAGCCGCGGACCTGCCGATGGCCCTGGTCGCCCTCGGCGGAACCGTCGTGCTGCAGGGTCCGGAGGGCAGCAGGTCAGTCGCTGCGGATGACTTCTTCCAGGGCTATTTCGAGACCGCGATGGAGCCGGGCGAGCTGCTTGTCTCAGTCCGGGTGCCGCGCCGCCCCGGAGTGCCCTGGGGCTACCAGAAGTTCGTCCGGCGGTCCAACGACTGGGCGATCGTCGGGGTCGCCGCTGTCGCCGGGCGGATCGCGCTGGCCAACATGGGAGCGACGCCGCTGCGGGCCACCGGGGCCGAGGAGGCACTGGCCGGCGGTGCGTCCGCCGCCGAGGCGGCCGGGCACGCCGCCGATGGCACCTCGCCCGGCGAGGACATCCACGCCGATCGTGAGTACCGCCGCCACCTGGCGAAGGTCCTGACCCGGCGGGCGCTGGAGCACCAGACCGGCTGACTGCCTGACCTGACAGTCATGAGCCGCACAGCCATAACCGGGCAGATCGCGGGTAGCCAGTAGTTATGTCTTCTGACGATCCCGGTGAGTACCAGGCCGAGTCCAACGGGCAGCTGATGCCCCAGCGTGTCGCTGAGCTGGCAGGCGAGCTCAGCGAGGCCAGGGACGAGACACGGCGCAGGCGCATTGCCCGGCAGATACCCCAGCTGGCCAGCCGGAGCGGTCAGGCGACCGTCCGGGGGCTGCAGTCCGGCACCGGAACGCTCGCCCGCCGCGCCCGCCCGGCCAGGGATGCCGCCGCCCGCGGCGTTCAGTCCGGCCGGGGCATCGCGACCCGGGGAGCCCAGGCGAGCGGGAACGCCGCCTGGCGCACGCTGCGCGCCAGCGGCCAGTGGCTCACCGCGCAGGTCCTGGAGATGGCGCCGCGGGTGCCGATCCGCAGCCTGGCAACACTGCAGGCGCAGTTTCCCGGCCGCAGCACCGACGAGCTGGCGCAGAGCCTGATCGTCAGCGCATCGCGCGCGTCCGCGGGCGTCGGGGCGGCGGTCGGGGCCACGGCGGCCGTTCCCTTCGTGCCAACGGTCCCGATCGAGCTCGGCGTCGAGACGCTGGCGCTGGTCGCCATCGAGCTCAAGCTCATCGCCGAGCTCCACGAGGTGTACGGGATGCCGGCGCCAGGGTCGGCGACGCAGCGGATGATCGCCTACACCGGCTCCTGGGCCGAGCGCCGCGGCGTGCGCATCACGACCAACGGTCTCGCGCTGGCGGTCGGCTCGCCGCTGCGCCGCAAGCTCGAGCGGCGGCTGCTGGCCAAGGCCAGCCAGAGCGCGCTGTCACTGGCTCCGCTGCTGACCGGAGCCGCGGCCGGCGCGCTGATCGACCACTACGAAACGCGCAGGCTCGGGCTGCAGATCCGCGACGACCTGCGCAAGCGCGCGAGGAACTAGGCCACCGCCGCGGGCCTAGAGCTGCGCCAGTTCCTCCGCCAGGTCGTCGAGGCCGAGCGCGCCGAGCGACAGCGCGGCCATATGCCACGACTTCAGGTCGAAGCTGTCGGCGCGGGCCGTGCGGGCTGCGTCACGGCCGGCCAGCCAGGCGCGCTCGCCCAGCTTGTAGCTGATCGCCTGGCCGGGCATGCCGAGGTAGCGGACGATCTCGCTCTCGGCGAAGTCACGCCCGCGCCCGCTGTGCTCGTCGAAGAAGTCCAGGGCCAGCTCCGGCGTCCACTGCTGGCCGGCGCCGGGCGCCCAGTCCGCCGCGACCGGCAGCTCCAGGTGCATGCCGATGTCGATGATCACCCGGATCGCGCGCATCAGCTGCGCGTCCAGGTAGCCCATCCGCGCGCCGGGCGTACGCAGGAACCCGAGCTCGTCCATCAGCCGCTCCGCGTACAGGGCCCAGCCCTCTGAGCAGGCGCTGACGCCGCCCACGCTGGTCTGATAGACCGACAGCCGGGATGCCAGGTACGTCCACTGCCCGATCTGCAGGTGATGGCCCGGCACGCCCTCGTGATACCAGGTACTGATCAGGCCCCAGAGCGGGAACGAGGTCTTGCCCAGCGTCGGCAGCCAGGTCCGGCCCGGCCTGGAAAAGTCCTGCGAGGGCCCGGTGTAATACGGCGCGGCGGCACTGCCCGGCGGCGCGATCCTGGCCTCAACCACCTTCACCGGCTCGGCCAGGTCGAAGTGCGTGCCGGACAGGCTCGTCATCGCCTCGTCCATCAGCTGCTGGAGGCGTTCCCTGACTGCCTCGACCCCGTCGATCACCTCGTCGTGCACGTCGAGGTACTTCATGGCCTGCGCCGGCGTCGATCCGGGCAGGATCCGGTCCGCCTCGGCTTTCATCTCGGCCAGAATCGAGCGGTACTGCGACCAGCCCCAGTCGTAGGCCTCGGCAAGATCCAGGTTCGCCCCGTTCCACCGCTTCACGCCCAGCCGGTAGCGCTCCTCCCCTACCCCGTCCGGAGTACCAGCCGCAGCAGGCAGGTACTCGGCACGCAGCCAGTCGCGCAGGCTGGCGACCGCCGCGTCCGCGGCAGCGCCGGCCGACGCCAGGTCCGCGCGCAGCGCGTCGGGAGCGTCCGCCGGGGCGGCGCTGGTGAAGTCGGTGTACCAGCCGTGGCCGTCCCCCACCGCCAGCCAGGCGTCGAACTGCGCCGTCACGGTCTGCACCTGGCGGGGAGCGGCATACAGGCCGCGGCTGCCGCCCTCGGTGAGGGAGTCACGGTAGCCCGCGAGCGCGGCAGGCACCTTACCGAGCCGGCGCGCGATCACCGCCCAGTCGTCCGCGGTCGCCGCCGGCATCATCAGGAAGACGCTGCGCACCTGCTGCGCCGGGCCGAAGATGTTCGACATCGCGCGCAGGTTCTCGCCGGTCGCGCTGATTGCCAGCTCGGTCTCCAGGCGCTCCCGCAGGAGCCGGGCGCACCGGCGCTCGTCGCCATCGGCGAGACCGCCCGCTCCGGCTGCCGCCTTCTCCTCCTCCGCCAGCCGCGCCAGGGTCGCCCGCTGCAGCTCAGCCTGCGCCTCATCGCCCGCCGGCGACAGGTCGGGCAGCTCGTCCTGGCCCTGCGGCAGCCCCAGGTGGGTGGCCAGCACCGGGTCAAGCCCGGCGAGACGCTGGACGAAGTCATCGGCAATATCGCGGACGGGGCGGGGCCCCGAGGCCGCTCCGGGCTGGTCGGTTCCGGCGGAGGTGTGTGTCATGCTGGACATTCTGCCCTGGTGGGCCGCGCGTGCCGGCGCCGACTCTCGGGACGTTAGGGTCTGCGAATGACTAGTCGCAAGATTCTGGTAACCGGGTCATCACGGGGCATCGGCCGGGCGGTCGCGGAGGCGTTCGCCGCCGCCGGCGACACGGTGGCGGTCCATCACCGGGCCTCGGCCGAACTCGCCGCTCAGGTAGCGGCCGGGCTGCCCGGTGACGGTCACGTCGTCGTCCAGGCGGACATCGCCGACCCGGCCGCGGTCCGGGCCATGGTCGACGAGGCCGCCGCCGGCCTCGGCGGACTGGACGTCCTGGTCAACAACGCCGCCAGCTACGGGCGCTCGTCGCATCCAGTCGCCGAGGTGAGCTACGAGCACTGGCAGCAGGTCTGGCAGGAGACCATCGGCCTGAACCTGATCGGCGCCGCGAACGTGACCTGGTGCGCGGTGCAGCACATGATCGCCGCCGGCGGCGGCCGGATCGTCAATGTGTCCTCGCGCGGTGCCTTCCGCGGCGAGCCCGGCCAGCCCGCCTACGGCGCCAGCAAGGCGGGCCTGAACGCTCTCGGCCAGTCGCTCGCCGTCGCGCTGGCGCCGCACAACATCATCGTGTCCGCGGTGGCGCCGGGCTTCGTCCAGACCGATATGGCCGCGGCTCACCTGGAGGGTCAGGCCGGCGACGCGATCCGGGCGCAGAGCCCGTTCGGGCGCGTTGCCAGGCCGGCGGAGATCGCCGCGGCCGTGCTGTACCTGGCCTCGCCGGAGGCCGCCTGGGCCAGCGGCGCGATACTCGATCTCAACGGCGCCTCCTACCTGCGAACCTGATGAGGTGAAGGCTGCGAATCTGAGGCCATGAGAACACAGAGGTCATGAGAACACTGAGGTCATGAGAACACTGAGGTCATGAGAACACTGAGGTCATGAGAACACAGACGTTCGATCTGCATACCGGCAGCAAGCCGGTCGTCGCCGACATCACCCGGCAGTGCGGTCAGTTCGCCAGGGAGGCGTCCGGCGGAGGTGACGGTCTGCTCCAGGTATTCGTGCCGCACGCGACCGCCGGGGTCGCCATCCTCGAGCTGGGCGCCGGCAGCGACGACGACCTGCTGGCCACGCTGGCCGACCTGCTGCCGGCCGACGACCACTGGCGGCACGCCCACGGCTCGCGCGGCCACGGCCGCTCGCACGTGCTGCCGGCCTTCGTCCCGCCGTCCGTGACAGTCCCCGTCATCAGCGGCCGCCTGGGCCTCGGCAGCTGGCAGTCCATCGCGATCGTGGACCTCAATGCGGACAATCCAGACCGGCAGATCCGGCTCTCCTTCCTTGGCTAGGGTCGGGAGCCATGACGACCAGCAGAGTCCGTGAGTACACCGCGGCGGACCGGGACGCGATCATGGCGCTGGCGCCCCGCCTGCTCGAGGGCAGACCGCCCTGGCGCGACCGGGATAGCTGGCTGGCCGCGGTGAAAGGCTGGATCGCGGACGCAGCCGCGTCAGCTGACCAGCCGGACAACGTGGTTTACGTCGCCGTGGCGGGCGACCAGATCGTCGGCGTCGTGCACGCGGCCGAGCGCACGCACTTCACCGGCCAGGTGGACGCGTATGTCGGCGAGCTGGTCACGGCCGAGGGCCACGAGCGCCGTGGCATCGCCCGCGCCCTCATGGCGGCCGCCGAGGACTGGGGCGCCGCCCGGGGCCTTCGCTATCTGACGCTCGAGACCGGGATGGCCAATCACGCCGCCCGCGCCTTCTACGCCGGGATCGGCTACCAGGAGGAAGACGTCCGGCTCACCAAGAGAATCAGGGGTCACGATGCCGAACCGGCCTGACCTCAGCACGCCCCGCGCTGAGGACCTCGCGATGCACCGGAAGCTGGCGGCCGAGCTGTTCAACGGCACCTGGACGCTGCTGGAAAAGCCGGACCGTACCAGGGCCGAAGACGCGCGGATGATCCATATGGCGCACGCGTCGGCGTACCACTGGCTGCAGGTCGGTGAGCCGGTGCACTTCGCCCGCAGCCACTGGCAGTGCTCGCGGATGTACTGCGAGCTGGGCCGGGCTGAGCCCGCGCTGTATCACGCTCAGTTCGTGGTCGACATCTGCGAGCAGCACGCCATCGGCGACTGGGACCTGGCCTTCGGCTACGAGGCGCTGTCTCGCGCGCACGCGGTCGCCGGGGACCAGGCTGACTCCCGCCGCTGGCGGGAGCAGGCGGAAAGCGTCCCGATCGCCAAGGCCGGCGATCGTGACCAGCTGCGCAGCGACCTGGCCACGATCGACGGCAGTTAGGTCACCAGGCGTAGGCCTCGGGTGCAGCACCGCCGGGGCCGGGGAAGATCTGCTCGAGCCGCGCCAGCGCCTTGTCGTCGAGTGTCAGGTGCTCGGCCCTGATAGCGCTGGTCAGCTGATCGAGCGTGCGCGGCCCGACAATAGGCGCGGTCACGGCGGGCTGATGCAGCAGCCAGGCCAGCGCGACCTCGGCGGCCGGGTGCCCGAGCTCGGCGCAGAACGACTCGTACGCCTCGATCTGCGGACGCCGCTCAGCCAGTACCTCGGCCGACCTGCCGCCGCCGCTGCGGGGCCCGGTCTCGCGGCTCAGGACGCCGCTGAGCAGGCCGCCGTGCAGCGGGCTCCACGGCAGCACACCAAGGCCGTAGCCCTGGCACGCGGGCAGCACCTCAAGCTCCACGGTGCGCTCGGCCAGGTTGTACAGGCTCTGCTCACTGACCAGGCCGAGCACGCCGCGGCGCTGCGCCGCCTCCTGCGCCTGGGCGATGTGCCAGCCGGCGAAATTCGACGAGCCGGTGTAGATGACCTTGCCCTGCGTGCGCAGGACCGACATCGCCTCCCAGATCTCGTCCCAGCTCGTCGACCGGTCGACGTGATGCATCTGGTACAGGTCGATGTGGTCGGTCTTGAGCCGCCGCAGCGACGCCTCGCAGGACTGCCGGATGTTGACCGCGGACAGGAAGCGGTCGTTCGGCCACTCCCCCTTGCCGCCGTACAGCTTGGTAGCCAGCACGACTTTGTCCCGGCGCCCCGGAGCGGCGGTGAGCCAGTCGCCGACGATCGACTCGGTAACGCCATCGGCGCGCGGCCGCCCGTAGGTGTTCGCCGTGTCGAAGAAGTTGATGCCCTGCTCCAGGGCATGGTCCATGATCTGGTGAGCATCCGGCGGCTCGGTGTGCGCGCCGAAGTTCATCGTGCCCAGGCAGATCCTGCTGACGGAGACGCCGCTGCGGCCAAGGTGGGTGTAGTCCATGCCCCCAACTTACGGGGCGGCCCGGGCGCCTGCCTACGGCGCCGGCGCGGCAGTCGGAACCGCGGCCGGAGGCGCATCCGGCTGGTCCGTGCCGCAGTACTTGCACTTGCTCGCGGCCGCGGGCAGATCGCTGGACAGGCAGGCCGGGCAGGTCTTGACCGCCGGCGGGTCGCCGAAGACAGTAACGCCGCGACGGGCCGAGACCGCCTTGTAGGGCACCACGACCAGGAAGTAGATGACCACCATGAAGATCAGGAAGTAGATGATGGCCGAGATGAACGTCCCGATGTTCAGGAACGTGGCCTTATTGCCTGCCGTCCCCAGCTGCCAGCCCAGGCCGACCGAGCTGCCGCCTTCCGCGCGGGCGACGATCGGATCGATCACGCTCGTGGTGAACGCGCCGATCAGCGTGCTGAAGGCGAGTGCGATGACCAGTCCGACGGCAATGACGATGACATCGCCGCGCAGCAGGAAGTTGCGGAAGCCCTTCATGGGCTCTCTCCGTTCTCTGGATTGCGTGTTGCAGTGCCGTTGTCGGGGCTTTACTGCGTCAATACCAGCTTGCATGGTTCCACATAAGCCCGTTTAGTGCGGGCGATACCGATTCGCGGTGCGGCGCTGTGGCATGATCGCAGTGCGGAAACCGGCCGCGGGAAGGTGCCAGATGGACGTACGCGAGGCGCTCTACACGACCAGGGCGATGCGCCGGGTCAGGCCCGATCCGATTCCCGAGCCGGTGCAGGCACGCATCCTGGATGCCGCGATCCGCGCGCCGAGTGGCGGCAACTCGCAGGACTGGCGGTTCCTGCTGATCGATGATCCGGGCATCAAGGCTCAGCTCGGTCCGCTGTACCGGGACGCGATCGGCCGGCTGTGGGCGACCTTCTACCGTGAGCGCCTCGACGCGGCCCGCGCCGCGCCCGATGATCCGCAGAGCGCCTCACTGCTGCGGGTGCAGGCCTCCGCGCAGCATCTGGCCGACCACTTCGAGACGGTCCCGCTGTTCCTGGCGGCCTTCGCCCGCGGGGACTCCAGCGGCGGCTCCATCTTTCCGGCCGTCTGGAGTGCTCAGCTCGCCGCCCGCGCGGAGGGCGTTGGCAGCGCGCTGACCTCGATCCTGGGCGCCTTCCACGGCGCCGAGGCCCGTGAGATCCTCCAGGTGCCGGCGGAGGCGGGCTGGACGATGATGTGCCTGGTGTCGTTCGGCTACCCCACTGGCCGCTGGGGCGTCGCGGCCCGGCGGCCGGTACAGGAGGTCTCCTATCGCAATACCTGGGGGACACCGCTGGAATTCGAGGTATCCCAGCCGCTGTGGCCCTGAGGGGCTGACTGGCCCCGGACGGTTACCGGGGGCGATGATGGGGTGTGGCGTTCGGCTCCGGCGACGGCGGCGACCAGCAGCGCAGCTCCGTCGAGTACGTAGAGTTCGGCAGCCGCCGGCGGTGGACCCGCGGCGGGCTGTCCTGGCTGCTGCTCGCCTGCCTCATCATCGCGGCCGTCGTGATCGCGATCCGGCACGCAGGCAGGAGCGGGCCCCCGAAGCCGCCGCCGGTTACGGTGACGTTCGTGCGGCACCCGCTGCTCGGGATCTCCGCGGGCTGGGATCTGTTCGGCCTGGACAAGGCCGGCGTCGTCGCGATCCAGTTCGCCCGCGGTCGCATCACGCGCACCCTGCTGCCGCCGCCTGAGGGCAGCGGTCCGGTGTCCTTCATCGTCGGCCCGCACACCGCGATCGTCCGGCCGCTGGACAATGTGCCCGGCTACCTGGTGCCCGATGGCCAGCCCGCGAAGCGCCTCACCGGCATCCTGGCCGGCGGCGGCCTCCTGCTGCCAGGTCCGGCTGCCGGGCAGGAGTGGGACACCGCGGCCAGCCCCGACTCCCTTGTCCTCGTCGGACCGAGCGGCCACGCCACGACGACGCGCATCACCCTGCCCAATCCCGGCTGGCCGTCCCAGTCGGCGATGGCCGACGGCCGCGGCGATGTCCTTGTCGCCAGCGACTCCGGCAGTCAGTACGACGCGGGGCCGCACTTCCTCCGGCAGATCGGCGTGCTGCTGTCCGCGGTCGGCCCGACTGACTGGCTCGGCATGAACTGCCCGTCGGGGCGCTGCAAGAACGTAGTCCTGAACCCGGAGACCGGCGTTCAGCGCACGCTGCCCGGACCGCCGGTACACCTGCTGACCTGGCCCTGGCCCGCTTATCCCGGTTCCGTCGCACCCGACGGGCAGACGGCGGCCATCGTCGCCGACTCCGGCAACGGGCGCGTCGTGCTAGAGGAAATCAGCCTGGCTACCGGCGCGGTGACGCACCTGGCCGTGCCGATTACCGAGGACACCTCGAGCCAGACGATGGCCTGGTCACCGGATAGCCAGTGGCTGTTCGTGGCAGCGTCAGACGGCCTCCTGCTCGCCATCAGCACGCGCACGCACCGGATCGAGAGCCTCGGAGTGTCTGGCGCCTTCACCCAGCTGGCCATGCGCGGCTAGCTGCGCTGCCGCCGGGAACGCGGACGAGGAGCGCACCGGGACGCACGGACGCCGTCAGCGACCGGCCGGCGGCGATCACCTCGCCGTCCACCTGACGCGGCAGGTCGGCGTCCGCACTGATCTCGACGACGCTCGCCCGGTGGCGCTCCAGCTGCCTGTCGTCCTTGCCGCTGCGCCTGACGACCCGCGCGCCGATGCGGACCCAGCCGGGCAGCCCCTGCGGCGCCAGGATGACGACGTCGAGCAGGCCGTCATCGAGCCGGGCGGCCGGCATGATCGGGACACCGCCGGGAAGCGCACCGGAGTTCCCGACCGTGACCGACCGGGCGCGCCTGATCAGCGGTTCGCCGGCATCCAGGCGGACAGTGAAGGTTGCGGGCGGCCGGAGCAGCTGCCCCAGAGCCGCCCCGGCGTAGGACGGCCAGCCGGCCAGCCTCTTGGCCGCAGCCGGCGTCGCAGCCACGATCGCGGCGTCGAGCCCGATTCCGGCCATGGCGGTGAACCAGGTGCCGTCGGCCATCGCCAGATCGATGCGCGCGCTCCGCCCGCCGAACGCCACTGCGAGCGCCGCGTCCGCCCGGCCTGGCAGCCGCAGTGCCCTGGCCGTCAGGTTCGCCGTTCCGGACGGCACGATCGCGAGCGGCACCGGCGTGCCGGCCAGGGCCTGGGTGCAGGCGTGGACAGTGCCATCGCCGCCAACCGCGATGACAAGCTGAGCGCCGGCCTCGATCGCGCTGCGCGCTGCACCTGTGCCAGGGTCCGATGACGTCGTCCGCAGGAACCAGGGCTGCGCCCAGCCGCACGAGTCAGCAGCGCGCTCACACAGCTCCCGCAGCCGGCGCAGGCCGCGCACCCGGGCCGGATTGACCACCACCGCCGCGAAATTCACTCGCTCCCCCGCCGGGCGGCTGCCATGCTCCATGCAATCACGCCAGGCTGTCCCGCCGGCGAGCGCGGAGGGTTGATGCACATCACCGGGTTCCGGCCGCGGAGCGCCACGCCGGACGAGGTAGCCGCCTACGCCGCCGTGCAGCTGGCGGCCCTGGCCGCTGACGACCCGGACGAGCCGCTGCCTGCCCGTGACTGGCTGACCGCCCGGCTGACCCGGCCACCGTCGCCGGACGTGCGGCGGCTGTACTGGGTCGCCCGGGACGCGCCAGACAGACAGCTCACGGCCGTCGCCAGCCTGATGCTGGCCGGCGAGCTGGATTCTGACCTGGCGGCCATCAACATTGCCGTCCGGCCCGGGCAGCGGCGCCGGGGCACCGGCACGGCGCTGCTGCGCACGGCGGCGGCAGCGGGCGGCTCGCGGCGCTGCCTCTTTGCTGAAGGCATCAGGGCGGGAACGCCCGGAGCGGCGTTCGCCGACTTTCACCAGTTCGCGGTCGTGCAGCAAACCCTCCTGCTGACCCTCGATCTGGCGGCCGTCAGGCAGGCGAGCTGGGATCTGCCCGACCCGGCTGGCTACCGGCTCGTCCAGTGGACGGGCAGCGCACCTGAGGACCTGCTGTCCTCCTATGCCGCGGCCAGGAACGCCATCTACGAGGCGCCGCAGGGCAGCATGAGCTTCACCGAGCCTGAGTGGTCACCAGAGCGGGTCCGCGCTGAGGAGGCCGCCGCCCGCGATCGCGCGTGTGAGCTCTGGGTTGCCGTCGCGGTCCGCGAGCAGACCGGCGCGGTCGCGGGACTGACCTACCTTGAGGTCTTCGCGCAGGAGCCGGAGCTCGGCCGCCAGCAGGACACCGCAGTGCTCGCGGCGCACCGCGGCCACGGCCTCGGTGCCTGGCTGAAGGCTGCCAACCTGCGGCGGCTCACCGCCGCGCGCCCGGCCGTGCGGGAGGTCAGGACCAGCAACGCCGCCGATAACGAGCACATGCTGCGGGTGAACCGCCAGGTCGGCTTTACCGTCACCGCGTCGGCGCAGAACCGCGAGGCAGTGCTGGCCGACCTGCGGGCCAGAGTCGGCTAGGTCGCAACCGCCGGCTCCGGGCCGCGTCTCAGAGATGACAGCGGGCGACGATGACGGAGACCGAGATGCTCAGGCCAGGCGCAGCAGTCAGAAGCGGATCCTGCCTGGCCGCGGCGCTGGCGTGCCTCGCTGTCGCGACCGCGTGCGGTTCCGCGACCAGGAGCCCGGAACTCAGGAGCGCGGGTACTGCCAGCCCGATGCCAGCACGACCGGCCGCGGCCGCGGGCGGCTCCAGGCACTCGGGCCTGCTAGCGGGCGTGTCATGTTTCGCGCCGGCGGACTGCACGGCCGTCGGCGCGTACTACGACACCGCCACAGGCCCGGAGCAGGCGCTCGTCGAGCTTTGGAACGGCGCTGCCTGGCACGTCTCGCCGCCGCCCGGCGCGGGCCGGGCCGGAACCCTGGACAGCGTGTCCTGCCCGAGCGCCGTCAGGTGCACGGCGGTCGGCTCGCTCATCGCCGGCTGGAACGGCACATCCTGGACGATCGAGCGGAGCTCCAGCCCGTTCGTCAGCGTCTCCTGCCCGGCGCCCGGCGCGTGCGTAGCCGTCGGCGTCACCGCGGGCGGCGCACCCCTAGCCGGGTACTGGGATGGCAGGACCTGGCGCCTGCGGCCGATGCCCCTGCCGCCGCACCCGGCGCAGAGCATCACCCTGGCCGGAGTCTCCTGCAGCGGGCCGCGCTTCTGCGTCGCTGTCGGGGATTACTCCTACGGCGTCGGCGCCAGGCCCGGCAGGAGCGGCAGGGACAGGACGTTCGCCGAGCGCTGGAATGGCTCGTTCTGGCAGGTCATGCACACTGTCAACGCGGCCAGCTGGAACCGGCTCAGCGCCGTTTCGTGTACGTCGCCGCGCGCCTGCACAGCCGTCGGAAGCTACGCGCAGGAGTTCCCCCTGGCCGAGCGGTGGAATGGCTCGGCGTGGCTCAGTGAGCGCGTTCCCGCCCTGAATAAGATCGGCTACACCGAGCTGACCGCCGTATCGTGCAGCACGGATAGCTCCTGCCTGGCCGCTGGCACCTACGACGGCGGCAGCCAGGCGATCGCCGAGTCATGGAACGCAGGCACCTGGCGGCTGTCCGTGCTGCCGGGGCCGCCGCAGGCAGAACCCTTCGTCCAGCCGGCCGGGGTGTCCTGCGCCGGGCCTGCCGCCTGCGTCGCGGTCGGGACCGACGGTGCCGGTCTCGCCGAGGTCTGGAGCGACGGCCGCTGGCGGATCACGCCCGTTCCCGGCCCGTAGCCGCATCAGGCGCCTGGCGCTGTCAGATGACGAGCCCGAGACCGCCGTCCACCACCAGGGTCTGCCCGGTGGCGTACGGGGTGCCGATGATGCCCAGGCAGGCCGCGGCAATGTCCTCGGGCGTGGCGACGCGATGCAGCGGCGCGGCTGCCTCGACGTCCGCCTTGCGGTCGTGCCAGTCTGCCGTCCACGGCGTGGCCACCAGGCCCGGCGCGACAGCGTTCACCCGGACGCCGCCGCCCGCGTACTTGGCCATCAGGGTCGTCAGGTGATTGAGGCCGGCCTTGGACACCGCGTAGGGCAGGGAGCTGCCGGTCTGGCGGACCCCTGCGATCGACGTGATGTTGATGATCCAGCCGTCGCCGGCGGCACGCAGCAGCGGGAGCGCGGCCTGGCTCACCAGAAACGTGCCGATGAGATTGACGCGCAGGACCTTCTCCCAGTGCTCCGCCCTGACCGCATCAAGGTCCGCCAGCGGCACGTCGACGGTCACGCCAGCGTTGTTGACCAGGCCATCAAGCCGTCCCCAGCGCTGCTCGGCTGCGGCCACGAGCGCCGCGCCAGTGGCGGGATCAGCGATATCGCCCTGCACGTAGACCGCGTCCGGGAGCTCGGCGGCGAGGCGCTGGCCTGCTTCCGCCGATGCGGCAGAGTTCAGCACGACTCCGGCACCGAGACCGGCGACCTGGCGCGCCAGGGCCGCGCCGATGCCGCTGGACGAGCCGGTGATGATGATCGCCTTGCTGGTGAGGTCCATGACTGGTTGTCCGTTCGGCAAGCCGGCGTGCGGTCGGCATGAGCCTAGGCACCGGGCGTTGACAAGACGCCAGTGGAGAGGCGAAAGTCAGGCAAGTTACTGGCGACACGGTGAGCTGACTACACAGTTCTACTGGCAACACGGGCGGGGGTTGTAACTGGATGCGGCTTCTGCTGATCGGCGCACCCGGCGCGGGCAAGGGAACGCAGGCCGAGCGGCTCGCCGCTCGGTTCGGCATCGCGCACATCTCCAGCGGGGACCTGCTGCGGCAGCACGTCACGGACCAGACGACCCTCGGGCTCCGGGTGAAGTCCTATCTCGACCGCGGCGACCTGGTGCCGGATGCGCTCGTCATGGACATGCTGCGCAAGCCCGTACTGGCGGCGGCCGACGGATACGTTCTGGACGGCTTTCCGCGGACCGTGGAACAGGCGAAAGCCTCGTACGCGGTGGTGCGGACGCTCGGCGCTGAAGTTCAGGCCGCGATTCACCTGGACGTCCCGCGGGATGAACTGGTGCGGCGCCTGCTCGCCCGCGGCCGGGGCTCCGAAGACGCCGAGTCTGTTGTCGAGCACCGCCTGCAGGTCTACCAGGAACGAACGGTGCCGTTGCTGGAGTACTACGCCGGGCGCGAGTGGATGTTCACCGTGGACGGCGCCCGGTCGCCGGACGCCGTGCACGACGATATCGCTGGCCGCATCCAGCGCCTGAGTGAGATGGCTAGAACACCAGACTCTGGAGTTGCGCAAACGTAGGCGGCGCTCCGCGAAGCGGAGTGAACCGCCCGTCGCGAAGCACACCGAAGACGTTGGTCTTAGTGCCTGTGACCGGAGCGGCCACGACGAGGACGCTGCCCGACGGGTTGCTCCACTGGAGGCACTCGCTCTCGCTGTTGCCGCCGCGGACCCGGTGGAACGTCTGGAGCAGCTTCCCGGTCGCCGCGGAGAACACCTGGAACTCCATTTCCAGGCTGCTGCGGTGAAGCTGCTCCCACATGACCATGACGACCTTCCTGCCGTCCGGAGTGAGCAGGCCGTCCCCGTTCCAGTGCCAGCCCTTGAACGGCGAGGGACCCGCCGAGACTGCGAGCCTGCTGCTGGCCAGCAGGCCGCCGCCCCGCGTCGCGGTGTTCAGCAGCCAGACGCCCTGCTGGTCAGCCGCGCCCGCCCAGTTGAACGCCAGCGTCCTGCCCGACCAGGACATGCAGCCGGGGTCGTAATTTTCCGTGCACGTCACCCCTGAGGCCTGCCGCCACGCCGCGACCGGCCGGTGCGCAGGGAGTAGATGCTGACTTTCGCATCCTGGATACGGCTTCCGGTCGTCACCGCGACTGCCAGGTCGGCCCCGTCAGGGGAGAGGTCAATACCCATCAGGTCGTCGCGCGCGGGCGTCTCCGGAATCGCCAGTGGCCTTACGGTCACCTGGCCTGAGGCGGGGTGGAAGCGCGCGAGGAAGTACTTCACTGGCTGGTTCGGAGGGTACGGCGTTTTCTGCGCTGCCAGCACGAACGTCCTGTCGTCGGCGCCACCGGTAATGACGCTCAGCGTGCCGAACGGCCCGGGCGGGTGGACGACAGCAATGATCTTTCCGGTGGCCGTCGCCCGGATCTGCCCCTCCATGCGCGGGAAGGAGTCCACGGGCTTGCCGAACGAAACCAGCGCCAGGTAGTACGGCGGGACGCCGCGGAGTGCCCCGCGGCTGGCAGCAGTCAGTCCGGCGGAGCTACCTGCTGCCTGTTTCGGTGCCGGCAGTCCGACGGCGAATGCCGACGTTCCAATCAGCGTGATGACCGCGGCGACGGCGGCGACTGCGGCGGCCGCGGTGAGCCCGGCCGCGAGACGTTCCCCGCGCGGCGTTTGCTGCCTTGCGAGACCGGCAAATTTCGCGCGTCGCGGCCTGCCGGTGTGCGCGGCCGCCTCATGGGGCCGAGCTGGTGCTGCCAGAGCGACACTAACGGGGCCCCCACGAGGAGGAACTAGCTACTTCAGCACCTGCGCCAGTAGTTCCTGCGCCTCCGACTGGATCCGGGCCAGGTGGCCGGGCCCGCGGAAGGACTCCGCGTACAGCTTGTAAACGTCCTCGGTGCCGGACGGCCGGGCGGCGAACCAGCCGGACTCGGTGACCACCTTGATCCCGCCCAGCGGCTCGCCGTTGCCCGGCGCTGCGGTCAGCCGCTCCAGCACTGGCTCCCCGGCCAGCTCGCTCGCAGCGAACTGGTCAGGCGACAGCCTGGCCAGCACGGCTTTCTGCTCCCTGGTGGCCGGAGCGTCGATCCGGGCGTAGGCCGGATCGCCGAGCCGCTCAGCCAGGGTCCGGTAGGCCGCGCTCGGCGTGCTGCCGGTCACCGCGATGATCTCGGCGGCGAGCAGGTCCAGGATGATGCCGTCCTTGTCGGTGGTCCACACGCGGCCGTCCCGGCGCAGGAACGACGCTCCCGCGCTTTCCTCGCCGCCGAACGCGATGCTGCCGTCCAGCAGGCCTGGAACGAACCACTTGAAGCCGACGGGCACCTCGACCAGACGGCGGTCACAGTCATCCGCGACCCGGTCGATGACCGACGAGCTGACCATGGTCTTCCCGACCGCCGCGGCAGCGGGCCAGCCGTCCCGGTGCCGGTAGAGGTAGTCGATGGCCGCCGCCAGGTAGTGGTTCGGGTTCATCAGCCCGGCGTCAGGCGTGACGATTCCGTGCCGGTCGGCGTCGGTGTCGTTGCCGGTCGCTACGGCGAAGTCGTTTCGCCGGCCGATCAGCGACGCCATCGCGCTCGGCGACGAGCAGTCCATCCGGATGCGCCCGTCCCAGTCCAGCGTCATGAACCGGAAGGTCGGGTCGACGTCCGGGTTCACCACCGTCAGCTCAAGCTCGTACCGCTCCGCGATCTCGCCCCAGTAGGCGACGCTCGCACCGCCGAGCGGGTCAGCGCCGATCCGGACCCGCGCGGCCCTGATGGCTTCCAGGTCGACCACGGACGGCAGCGAGGCGACGTACTCGCCGAGGAAGTCGAATCGGCCCGCCACCGCCCGCGCACTCGCGAGCGGGATCCGGTGCACCTCGCGCAGGCCGCTGGTCAGGATCTCATTGGCGCGCCGCTGAATGGCGCCGGTGATGTCGGAGCCGGCCCGCCATCGGGCGGGTTGTACTTGAAGCCGCCGTCTTCCGGCGGGTTGTGCGACGGGGTGACGACGATCCCGTCTGCCATCCCCCGGCTCCGCCCCTCGTTGTAGGCGATGATCGCGCGGGACAGCGCGGGTGTCGGGGTGTAGCCGTCACGGCTGTCGATGAGGATCTCCGCGCCGTTGGCGGCAAGTACTTCCAGCGCCGTGGCCATCGCGGGCTCGGACAGCGCGTGGGTGTCCCGGCCGATGAAGATCGGCCCGGTGATGCCCGCCTCCGCCCGGTACTCGCAGATGGCCTGGGACGTCGCGATGATGTGGTCCTCGTTGAACGACAGCCGCAGCGCACTGCCCCGGTGGCCGGAGGTGCCGAACGCCACCTGCTGCGACGGCTCGGCCGGATCCGGGTGATCGCTGAAATACGCGGTCACCAGCCCCGGCACGTCGACCAGGTCCCCGGCCGTGGCCGGCTGGCCAGCCCGCTCGTCCATCAGCGCTGTCTCCTTGCTAGCCCGGCTGGTTGCTAGCCCGGCTGGTATCCGGCCTTCTCCTGCACTGGCATCACGTCCGGCAGCTTCAGGGCTGCCTGCGACAGCTCATACCCCGCGCGTCGCGCAAGATCCGCGTACACCGCCGCGCAGTCCGCCGTTACCGCGGATTCAAGTGCGCCGAACCGGTCAGCCGCCGGGCCGGCCTGCGGCCGCTCGGTGTAGTCGAAGTAGTACTTCAGCTTGGCCTCGGTCCCCGACGGCCGCACCACGATCCGGTAGTGCTCGCTGATCAGCTCCAGCACATTCCTGGCCGCCTGCTCGCCTGGCGTCAGCGTCGCGCCTGCGGTCCCGTCGACCAGGAAGTCGTGCCGCACCGTGACCGGCTCGCTGCCGAGGCGCTCCAGCGGCTCGGCCCGCAGCGACCGCATGACGGCGCTGATCTTCTCGGCCCCGTCGGCGCCGAGCAGCACCAGCGACCGGCCCAGCTCGATGTGGACGCCGGCCTGATCGAAGGCATCCATCAGGTAGTCCCACAGGGTGCGCCCGGCGCTGCGCAGCACCGCGTGCAGGTGCGCGATCAGGTAGGCGCCAGATGCCGCGTCCTTGTCCCGCAGGTGCGTGGTGGTGAGGTAGCCGTGGCTTTCCTCGGACGCCAGCACCAGATCGACCGGGCCGTCAGCCGCCTCCTCGATCTGGTCGAGCAGCTGGCCCACGAACTTGAACCCGATCATCAGGTCGTCCGTGACCTGCACGCCTGAGCCGAGCGCGGCGATCGCCCGCAGCACCCGGCTGGTCGCGACAGTGGTGATCAGCGGCCCGGTGAGCTGCGGCCCATCCGGATCGGCGATCAGGAAGTAGGCGATGATGGCGCCGATCTGGTTCCCGGTCAGGTGCCGCCAGGATCCGTCCGGCAGCTTCACCTCGACCCCGAGCCGGTCGGCGTCCGGGTCCGTCGACAGCACGAGCTCGGCCCCGACGGTTCCGGCGAACTCGACCGCCGGGTCGGTCACGCCGGGAATCTCCGGGTTGGGCGAGCGCAGCGGAACGGCCGCGAACGAGCCGTCCGGGTACTGGTCCGACGGCGTGTGCAGCTGATATCCGGCCCCGGTGAGGGTCTCCCCCACGTTGGCCAGCCCGGTGCCGCACAGCGGCGTATAGACGACCGGAATGCCACCGCGCGCCTGCCGGGACGACGCGCAGATCGCCGCGTCCCGGCTGACATACATCTCGATGTAGCGGCGGTGCACGTCGGCCGGGATCTCGGCAGCGGCGCCCAGGTGCCGCGCTACCAGATCCTCGATCCGGGGGTCAAGCTCGACCTGCTCCACCGCACGGGACAGCGTCGAGTCGTCCGGCGGGCAGTACTGGCCCCCGGTGGGGGTGTACACCTTGAAGCCGTTGTCGTCCGGGTGGTTGTGCGAGGCCGAGACGTTCAGGCCGCCGACCGCGCCGAGCGCGCGGATCGCGAACGACAGCTCCGGCGTCGGCATGTACGCCTCGGCGTCCTTCGGCGCGGTCAGGTAGGTCTCGAACCCGTACACCGCGTACAGCTGGCAGGCGAGCAGGGCCAGGCTGCGGGAGCTGGTGCCCAGCAGCGACCAGTCCCCGCCCATGAACGTGTGCAGCTGGTTGATGTCGGTAAACACCCGGGTGTCGTTGGCGATGACCACGGTCCCGCCTGGCTGGGCGCCGCCCTGCCGCAGGAACTCGCAATGCCCCGCGACCGTCAGTGCCAGGGTCCGCGGATTAATCCGGTTCGGCCCGATGCCGACCCGCCCGCGGCGGCCGCCAGTTCCGAACGGAATGTCGCACCTGAACGAGTCCACAATGAGCGAAACAGGCGCGCGCTCAGCGAAGAGCCGCAGTTCAGCGAGGTTGACGAACGGCTGATCGGTCTCCAGCCAATGGCTCAGGCTCGCTGCCGCGGCCGCACCCCCATTCGGCTGCTCGGCTATTTCCGCGATTCGCTTGCTGAATTCTGCGCCGGTCATCTTTCTCCGCTGAATGAGCCTGGATTTGCAGGTAGGCAAACAACCTTATGCGGGAACGAGGCCGTCCTTGCTGTCGGCCCCGGGGTCGGGCCGCGCCTGGCCATGGCCGGTGAGGCTAGCCGGCCCGCTGGCCTTGCGGCAGCCGGACATCTGCCGGAAGCGCGACAGCGGAGGGCAGAGCTGTCCTACGATGCCTGGATCGGTCATAACGCCAGCGCGTCCCCCTCCGTCTGCTGGCCGGCAGCCCGCTCGCTCCGTGCGTGGAGGAATCAGTGCCAGCTTCCGGAAATGCCCAGTTCGCCGATGCGGCCGCGCCCGAGGTGCTCGGCAGCGATCTCAAGGTCACGCTGGCTGACGGCCGGGTCGTCAGCTACGCGAACCTTGACTACGCCGCCACCGCCCCGTGCCTGGCCGCGGTCGCCAGCGCGGTGAACGACCTGCTGCCCTGGTACGCCAGCGTGCACCGCGGTGCGGGCGCCGCCTCCCGGCGATGTACCCGCGAGTACGAGCAGGCGCGGGAGACGATCGCGGACTTCCTCGGCGCCCGGCCGGATGACTGCGTGATTTTCACCAGGAACACGACCGACGCGCTGAACCTGCTGGCGCGGGCGCTGCCTGCCGGGACGATGGTCTACGGCTGGGACGGCGAGCACCACGCGAATCTGCTGCCCTGGGCGCGGGTGACCCGGCTGCCGGTCCCGGCTGCGCCCGGCGACGCCGTGACCCAGCTCAGGGACGCGCTGGCGGCCGCGGGCGACACTGGCCCGGCGCTGGTGACGGTGACGGGAGCGTCCAACGTCACCGGCGAGATCTGGCCGATCGCCGAGCTAGCCGAGGTCGCGCACGCGCACGGCGCCCGGCTCGCGGTCGACGCTGCGCAGCTGGCCCCGCACCGGCAGATCAGCCTGACTGACAGCGGGGTCGACTACCTGGCGATGTCGGGTCACAAGACGTACGCGCCGTTCGGGGCCGGCGTGCTTGCCGGGCCGGCGGACTGGCTCGATGACGCCGCTCCGTACCTGGCCGGCGGCGGCGCGACCGCGTACGTCGGCGACACGTTCGACGTCCGCTGGGCGACCGGCCCGGCGCGGCACGAGGCCGGAACGCCGAACCTGCTCGGCGCGGTCGCCCTGGCCACCGCCTGCGCCACGCTGGCGGCTGCCAACCGGCCCGCGCTCGAGGCAGCCGAGCAGGCCCTGGTGCGGCGGCTGCGGGACGGGCTGGCGGGTCTCGCCGGGGTCGAGGAGCTGCGCACGTTCGGCCCCGAGCACGACCGGGTGGGTATCGTCACGTTCGCGATGACCGGCTTTGAGGCTATCGACGTGTCCGCCTATCTGGCTGCCGAGCACGGCATCGGGGTCAGGGACGGCCAGTTCTGCGCCCATCCGCTAGCCCGGCGGCTGCTGGCCGGCGCGAGCGAGCGAGCGGGACAGCCGCTTGGCGACTATGCCGTCAGGGCCAGCCTCGGCCTGGGCACGACCACCGAGCACGTCGACCGGCTGATCACCGGCGTGACTGAGCTGGCCAGCCGAGCGTAGCCGCGGTCGGGCAGCTGTGGGCGGCCGCAGGCTGGCGGCCGATCGGCTACCGTGCTGTCGGTGACCGATATCCAGGCTCGGCACGCACCGGCGGTCCTCGCGGGCGAGGTGCGCCTTGCCGCCCGCTGGGGCCAGCCTGACCTGGGTTATGTGCTGCTTTTTCGGCCGGACGCAGCCGCGAGCTCGGCGCTTGCCGCTGTGCAGGACCAGGTGGAGGCACTCGAGCCGTCGCTGCTGCGGCAGCCGCTGGCGCAACTGCACGCGAGCATTGCCTGGCTGCTGCCGGTAGCCCGCGACTTCAGCGAGCCGAAGCAGGAGATCTGGTCCCGGCATGCCGAGGACTGGCTCAAGGTTGTCGGCGCGCTGACCGACGCGACGCCGCCGATGGCGCTGCGCTACCAGCGTGTGGTAGCCACCGATGCGGCCATCGTCGCGGTCGCCAACGAGCCAGGCCCGATGGCCGGCTTCCGGCGCTCGCTGATCGACGCGCTCGGGCTCGAGTGGCCGATCGCCTACCCTGAGCTCGGGGTGGTTCACAGCTCGCTGTTCCGCTATGCCGAGCCGCCTGCCAGTCCTGGCGTCCTGCTGCAGCGACTGGAGTCGATGCCGGTCTGCGTGCCGGTCGTTGTCAGCGAGATGCTGATGGTGCGCGAGTACACCTATCCCACGCTGGCCTACGAGATCCTGCGGCGGCTGCCGCTCAGGGGCTGAATCTGTTATGAGCCACGCCGAATCTGACGGCACGGGCCGGGGGCTGGAGCTGATCACCTCCGGCGAGAAGGTCTACTTCGCCGAGCACGGCGAGACCAAGGCCGACCTGGCCGATCATTACCTGCGCGTGGCCGGGCCGCTGCTGCGCGCCGTCGGCGGGCGGCCGGTGCTGCTGCAGCGGTTCCCCGAAGGTGCGGGCGGGCCGTCGTTCTTCCAGAAGCGGGTGCCGAAGAACAAGCCGTCCTGGCTCCAGACCACGACGGTGGCGACGCCGAACGGCACGACATCCGAGGCCCTGGTCGCCGCCGACATCGATCATCTGCTGTGGGCGGTCAACCTCGGCTGCCTCGGGTTTCATGTCTGGCCCTACCTGGCTGCCGATCCTGAGCATGTCGACGAGCTGCGGATCGATCTTGACCCGACGCCCGGCGTGGACTTCAGCCATATCCAGCGGGCTGCCGCCGAACTGCGGACCCTGCTCGCCGAGTCCGGCGTGACCGGCTATCCGAAGACCACCGGGAACCGCGGCCTGCACGTCTACATCCGGCTCGAACCGCGCTGGGATGCGTATCAGGTCCGCAGTGCCGCGGTCGCGATCGCGCGGGAGCTAGAACGGCGGCGCCCTGACCTGATCACCGCGGCCTGGTGGAAAGAGGAGCGCGGCGAGCGCGTGTTCGTGGATTTCAACCAGAACGCGCCGCACAAGACCGTGTTCGGCGTCTGGTCCGTGCGGGCCAGGCCCGGTGCCCAGGTGTCGACGCCGGTCTTCTGGGACGAGATCGGCGAGATCCATCCGGACCAGTTCACGCTCGCGACACTGCCGCCCCGGCTGGCAGCGACCGGGGATCCGTGGGGCGAGATGAACGACGCGCCGCAGTCGCTTGAGCCGTTCCTGGCCATGAACGAGCGTGACCTCGCCGCCGGTCTGATGGACGCGCCGTGGCCGCCTGTCTATCCCAAGCAGCCAGGCGAGCCACCACGAGTGGCGCCGAGCCGCGCTAAGAAAACGTGATCTGACCTGGGCCGTTAGAGATTTGGGCCCGCCGGGACAATTTTCGCGCTGCTGGCTGGCTGTGCTGGGACTGCTGACGCTGACGGCGCTCGCTCTGACATGGCTCTCGGTTGCGCTCGGCTTGCAGGCCAAGACTGCTGAAACTGCCAGCAACACCCCGATGTTCCTGCTGCTGCTGCCGTTCCTCGGCAGCAGCTTCGTCCCACCAGCACCCTGCCGGCTGGCCTCCGCTGGTTCGCCGAATACCAGCCGTTCACGCTGGTTACCCAGGCCGTGCGCGCGCTGCTGACGGCCGGTGCGGTCGGGACCAGCGCGATCATCGCGATCGCCTGGGGAACCGGGGTGACGGCGGTCGCTTTCCTCTGGGCCAGGCGGCTGTACAGCGTGCGTCCGCTACCGGTGAGATAGCGGGCCAGGCTCGTAGCCACCATGGCCTGCCGGTGAGATAGCGGGCGTCGCAGCCTTCATGGCCTGCGCGCGCCTGGCACACGCCCGGTGCCCGCTGCCCGCCGTTGCCGGCCCCGCTGCCTGAGCGGGCTCGCGGGGCCGCTCGGCCATGGCCCGAAAATGTCAGTGGTAGTCGATATTCTGATCGAGTAGTTAGGTCGCTGGAGAGGTGGTGACGATAACATGATCGAACAACGCAAGGTCCGCTCGTCGCGTGTCTCCGCCGCCCGCGCCTCGGCCGCCCGCGCCCGGGCCGCTGCTTCGCGAGCGGCTCGCGCGTCCGTTCCCGCGAGCGGTTACACCGCGACCGGAGCTGAGACCGCGACGCCGTCGAAGCTGCCGCCGATGGATGTGTCGGACCTTCTGATGGCCCAGCGAGCGGCGATAGAAGAACTGCCCGAGCTCAGTCCTGCCGAGATTGCGGCGCTCCCCTTCGCAGCCGATGTCACCGATGACTCGGAAGACGAGGCGCCCTGGTGGGTCTTCGATTCGCTCGGTGGCAGCCCGGACGCCGAGCACGAGTCCTGGCTCAGGAGCCTCCCCGCCCAGATCCGCGAGGCCTACGAGTCAGGCCCGTGGGACGGCGCGGGCGAATTCCTCGCCGCCGGGTTCTACCACCACGACGACGACGGCCTGTGGGGACTCGACTTCGCGGCCGGCGGTCAGCACGACCGGTTGAGGCCGGGACCGGAGCTTGCCGCCGCAGTTGCTCACGCCAGTCAGGACGACCATGAGTTGGGAGAGTCAGAGCTCATCGGCGTGCTGTGTGCCTGGCAGCGGCTGACGTCGTGGGCGCAGGCCGGTCAGGCTGCCTGCCTGAATGGACTGGTCCAGCGGCGGAAGCACCAGTCGGTCGAGCTGGACCGCCCCGCTCTCGCCTGGCATGTCGATGACGAGGCTGCGGCCGCACTCTCGCTGACCGGCCGCGCCGCCGGGCGGCTGCTGCAGGCCGCTGTCACCCTCGGGCGGCTGCCCGACGTGCTTCAGGCCCTGGCTGCGGGCCGGATTGACTGGGTGAAGGCGTGCCTGTTCACAGACCTGCTGGCCGGACTCCCCGATGACGTCGCCACCGCGATCGCGCGCACGGTCCTGGCCGGGGCCGACCACAAGACCTCCGGGCAGCTGCGCGCTGCACTAGCGCGGGCTGTGCTCGCGTACGACCCCGAGTCCGCGCAGCGCCGACGCGAGGCAGCGGCTCGCGAGGATGCCAGCGTTCAGCTCTGGAACGAGCCCTCTGGCAACTGCGGTCTGGCCGGCCGCGAGCTCCCGCCTGCGGATGCTCTCAACGCTTCGGCGCGGCTCACTGCTGCTGCCCGCTGGCTTTGCAGGCACGGCGCGGAGGGCACGACCGATCAGCTTCGGGCGGCGGCGCTCATCGCGCTGCTCGTCGGCCGTCCGCTGGACACCCTCCTGCCCGCCCGCGCCTCCGGCTCCGCCGACCCCGCCAGTGCCGCCTCCGGCTGTGCCGACTCCGACAGTGCTGCCCCCGTCAGTGGCGACTCCGACAGTGCTGGCCCCGTCAGTGGCGACTCCGACAGTGCTGCCCCCGTGAGTGGTGACTCCGGCCGTGCCGACTCCGCCGGGGCCGAGGCAGACAGGCCCGGCGCTGCCAGCTCTGCCACCCCGAGCTCTGCCACCCCGAGCTCTGCCACCCCAGCTCTGCCACCCCGAGCTCTGCCACCCCGAGCTCTGCCACCCCCAGCTCTGCCACCCCCAGCTCTGCCACCCCCAGCTCTGCGACCGCCAGTCCCGCCACCGGGATCCCCGGCCACGATCTGCCGGAGGCGCACCTGTCCGGTCACGGCCAGCCGCCTCTGACCGGGACCATCAACCTGACGATGCCACTCTCCGCCTGGACCGGGCAGACTTCGGCGCGGGGCGAGGTGGCTGGCTACGGACCGGCAGACGCGGCGACCTGCTGCGACCTCGCCGGCCGCACTGCGGGCACAGCGGGCACCGCGGGCACCGCGGGCACCGCACGGTGGTGCCTCACACTCACGGCTGCCGACGGTCACGCCGTCGCGCACGCCTGCGCTTCCGGCCCGCCGCCGCAAGGCACAGCCGCCGTGGCCTGGGCCCGCGGGCTCCGGGAAAAGCTCCAGTTCCTGGAATCCGGTAGCTGCAGCCACAGCAGGCAGTCGCCTCGTTACAGGCCGCCACCGAACCTGGTCCACCTGATCCGGGTCAGGCAGCGAACCTGCTCGTTCCCCGGCTGCCGCCGCCCTGCCCGGCGTACTGACCTGGATCACACGGTCGCGTTCCACCGCGGCGGCATGACCTGCGAGTGCAATCTGGCTCCGCTGTGCCGGAGGCACCACCAGGCCAAGCAGGCTCCGCGCTGGCACCTCATGCAGGATCAGCCCGGCGTCATGACGTGGGAGCTGCCGAGCGGCCGGCGATACACGGTCACGCCCGAGCCCTACCCGGTCTGAGAATCCCTGGTCCAGCCCTGCATGGTCCGAGTTAGCTCAGTGAACGGCGACGCCTGGAGGAAGGCCCTGTCCTCGTCATAGCCCTGGCCGGTCTCGTCGCGGCCTTCCAGGTAGGAGTAGGCCAGCAGCCTGTCCACGTGCGCGAGCTGAAGCCAGGCGGCAGCCTGGCCGAGCAGCCACGTCGCGATCCCGCGGCGCCGGTGACCGGGGACAACCCAGAGATTGCCGATGTCAGCCCAGCCCTGATGCCGAGCCCGGCGCTCGCCATCGTCGAAGATCTCCAGCTCGATGTAGCCGATCACGTCATCCTCAAGGACAGCCGAGAACCGGGTCCCATTGATCCCGACCGACCTGCGGACCTGGAGCCCGGCCAGCGGAGCCGGGGGCCGTCCCAGGTCCTCGACCCTGGCCAGGTAGACCAGCTCGATGTGGCCGTCGTGGCGGAATCCCGTTCGCTCATACAGGGCGCGGATATGCGGCCACTGAGCGGGAACTCCGTACACTCCTGGCACTGGCAGGTCACCTGAAGCGCACTGCCCGGCAACTCCCCAGCCCTCCAGCTGGCGGACGCATCCGGCCATCAGCATCTCGGCTGCCGACGTCCCGTCCGTCCATTGCGGCGGCCCGCTCAGCGCAGCCTCGGGCCAGAAGAGCAGCCACCGGATCTCGCCCAGATTCCGATACGAGGCACCGACGCGATCATCATCCGCATACCGGATCAGGTGAGCCGCAGCCGCGACCCGCTGGTTCTGCTCGGCGATCAGGGTCCGCCGCTCGCTCACCCACGGATCGACAATGAATTCACCGGGCTGCCGCTCCAGCTGCGCCAGGACGGAACTCACCGACGCGCTGAGGCCGGGGACGACCGCCGCCGCGTGGGCATTGACGAGCTCAGTCAGCTGCTCACGGTCGCTGCGGCGGAAACTGCGAACCTCGATCGACGACATGGCCGGGCCTCCTCGATACCAGTCAAGAAACCGAGACAACGGCCCGCTACCAGTGCGGTACAGCCGGAATATAACATCGCCAGCCGCCGCACGGGCGACGCCGCAGCTAGCAGCCGCAGCCAGCGAGCGTGACATTTCAGACCGGCCAATCCGACTTGTCCCCTGGTAAGTTGGAGACCTGAGCCGACGACGGGAAGGATGCCGGGGATGGATGGCACGCTCACGACAGCTGACCTGGAACTGCTGCGCAAGGACTTCTCGGCCAATCCGACCTACCGGCTCGCGCAGAATGCCGTGACCCGCGTCACAGTTGACGACGTCGCGATCAACCGCGAGATCGTCAGCAGCGTCGACCACTCCCTGTCGACCACCCTCGACGACTGGAAGGTCACCAACCAGGAGCGCAGCGGCCGGTGCTGGCTGTTCGCCGGGCTGAACCTGCTCCGAGTCGGGGTGATGCGCAAGACCGGGCTGAAGGACTTCGAGTTCTCCCAGAACTACGCGATGTTCTGGGACAAGATGGAGCGCGCCAATTACTTCCTCGAGGCGATCATCGAGACCGCGGATCGCGATCTGGACGACAGGACGGTCGCGTTCCTGCTCGAGTCAGTAGCAAGCGACGGCGGCCAGTGGAATATGTTCGCCGCGCTCGTCGCAAAGCACGGCCTCGTTCCCAAGGGCTACATGCCGGAGACGCAGAGTTCGTCGAACACGGCCAGGATGAATTCGATCCTCCGCTACCAGCTGCGCCAGGGCACCCAGACCGTACGCGCAGCCGCGGCGGACAGCACAGCCGCGAACGACAGCACAGACGCTGCCCGCACGGCTAAGGCCGACATCCTTCAGGCCATCTACCGCATCCTGTGCATCCACCTCGGCACTCCCCCGGAGCGCTTCGACTGGCAGTGGACCGACAAGGACAAGCACTTCCACCGTGATGGCGTCCTGACTCCCCAGGAGTTCGCGGCCAAGTACGTGGACCTGCCGCTAGACGACTACGTCTGCCTGGTCCACGACCCGCGCCCGTCGAGCCCGGTCGGCAAGACCTTCACCGTCGAGTACCTGGGCAACGTCATCGGCGGCCCGCAGGTCATCTACCTCAACGTCGACATGCAGGTCATCAAGGACGTCGCCGCCAAGACGCTGCAGGGCGGCGAGCCCGTCTGGTTCGGCTGCGACGTGGGCAAGATGATGAGCAACGACTACGCCGTCTGGGACGCCAGCCTCTACGATCTCCCGTCCGTCTACGATGCCGAGTTCGGCCTCAGCAAGGCCGAGCGGCTGGCCTACCACGAGACCCAGATGACGCACGCGATGCTGTTCACCGGCGTCGACGTGCTCGATGGCGTGACCCGGCGCTGGCGGGTGGAGAACAGCTGGGGCTCAGACCGCGGCAAGGACGGCTTCTACACGATGAACGACTCGTGGTTCGACGAGTACGTCTTCGAGATCGCCGCCCGGCGCAGCGCACTGCCAGCCGAGCTGCAGAAGGCACTCGACACCAAGCCGATCGTCCTGCCTGCCTGGGACCCGATGGGCGCCCTGGCCAGCGAGGCATAACCCCCGCGGCGCTCTCAGTGAGCACATCTCCGGCGGCCCCGGCGGCAGTCTTCGCCGGGGCCCGAGAGCGGTTCTCGGCGCTCCGCGGCGATTTCGTCTTCCTCGATGCCCCCGGCGGCACCCAGGTACCCGACGAAGTGGGCGACGCGGTCGCCCGCGTCTACCGCGAGTCCAGCGGGAACACCGGCGCACCTTACGCCACCAGCCGCCGGCTCGACACCCTCGTGGAAGAAGCCCGCGTCGAGACGGCGCTGTTCCTCGGCTGCGACAGCGACGAAGTGATCTTCGGCGGAAGCACGACCTCTCTCAACTTCACGCTGTCGCGGACACTAGGCCGGCAGCTGCAGCCGGGCGACGAGATTGTCGTCACCCGGCTGGACCACGACGGGAACGTCGCGCCCTGGCTCGACCTGGCCCGTGACCTGCAGCTGCAGGTCCGGCACGCCGACGTGCACGCGGACACCACCCTGGACCTCGCCGATCTGCAGCGCCAGCTGAGTCCGCGCACGAGGGTCGTGGCCTTCCCGTGGGCCGCCAATTCCGTCGGAACAATCGTGGACGCTCGCGCCGTCTGCGATCTCGCGCACCAGGCCGGCGCACTCGCCTGGATCGACGCCGTCCAGTACGCACCGCACCAGCCGATGGACGCGCATGCGATCGCCGCCGACATCGTGCTCTGCTCGGCCTACAAGTTCTGCGGGCCGCACCTGGGCATCGCGTTCGGCCGCCGGGAACTGCTCGAATCCTGGCAGCCCTACAAGGCCCGGCCAGTCCCGAGCGAGCCAGTAGGTCACAGCTTCGAGACCGGCACCGTCGCCTACGAGCTGCTCGGCGGCCTGCTCGCAGCGCTCGGCTATCACGACAGCCTGGGTGGCATGGCCGCGATCGCCAGCTGGGAACGTCAGCTCGGCGAGCGGCTACTCGCGGGCCTCCCGGCGACTGCGAACCTCTACGGGCTGCCCACCATGGACGGCCGCGTTCCGACCTTCCTGGTCAACTTCGACGGCATCGATTCCGATCAGCTCAGCGTCGAACTGGCCGAGCGCGGATTCGGCGTCTGGAGTCACGGCAGCTACTACGCCCTTGGCCTGCACGAGCGGATCGGCTGGGGCACGGCGCTGCGCATCGGTCTGGCGCATTACAACACGCTCGGCGAGGTGGACCGATTCTGCGAGGTGCTCGGCAGCCTGGTTCAGCGGCCGTCTCGGCCGGGTGCGGGCCAAGAGCCGGGTGCGGGGCAAGAGCCGGGTGCGGGGCAAGAGCCGGATGCGGGGCTATCCGCGAAGGTCGTCCAGCCCCAGGATTCCGGCCCCGGCACCCTGGCCAGCGATGCGCACGTCCGGCACCTGGTCAGCACCGGGCCTCAGGGTCTGGTCCGCTGCCTCGCCGAAGTCCCGCCAGCGGCTCAGCTCGACGGCGTCGCCGGGCCGGGCGGTGACCTCTGGTTTGTGCTCGGCGGCACTGGCAGTCTCAGGCTGGCGGGCGCCGACCTGCCGCTCGGCCCGGATCAGGGCGTGCTGCTGCCGCCCGGCGCGCAGTACCGGGTGAGCGCAACCGGGGCCGGAGCGCTGCGGCTCGATCTGGTCACGCTGCCGACGCCGGTCGCCGGTGAGCCTGCCAGCGCCGCCGGTGAGCCCGCCAGCGCCGCCGATCCAGCGGGACCAGTGATACGTCAGCTCGCGGACTGTGCAGCCGAAGTGACCGGCGACCGGCGATTCCGCGTCCTGTTCGGGCCGGGCCAGGGCTGCGCCGTCGCCACCCAGTTCGTCGGCGAGGTACCCCCCGGTCGTGCCCCTGACCACAGCCATCCCTACGACGAGGTGGTGCTGATCCTCTCGGGATCCGGGATCGCGCACGCCGACGGCAGTGAGCATGCGCTCTCCGCCGGCACCTGCATCCATCTGCCGCCCGGCGTCACGCACTGCCTGGAGAACACCGGACCAGGAACGATGCGGGTGCTCGGCGTCTTCCATCCTGCTGATAGTCCCGCCGCGAAACTTCCCGGGCCGGGAACGCGCAGCCAGTAGCCGGCCGTTTCCCGCCCGGCCGCGGCCGAGCCCGCTGCATTATCCCAGGGCCGCATAGGCGGCCTGCTGAATCGCGCCGTGCGTGGCAGGCAGCCCTGGCCCGTCGAACATGCGCTGAGTCAGCACGATGACCACGAGGTCACGATGCGGATCGACCATCCAGGTACAGCCGAAGCCGCCATCCCAGCCGAACACCCCGCTGTCCTGGACGGCCTGGCAGAACGACCAGGACTGCCCGGTGAAGAAGTCGGGTCCGAGGCCGCCCCGGGCCTTCACTTCCGGCGTCAGCTGATCGGTCGTCATGGCCCGCACCGACTCGGCCGACAGCACCGGATCGCCGTCGCGCAGGAACATCCGGGCGAACGCCAGCATGTCATCAGCAGTCGACACCAGGCCGCCCGCGCCATCCTCGAACGCCAGCGGCAGGCTGTACTTGCCGTCCGGCGGATCCCACATCTCCAGGCCGCCGGGCGCTGGCCGGTAGGCAGCCGCCAGCCGCTCGGGCTGACTCGTCCAGAACGCCGTATCCGACATGCCCAGCGGCTCGAACAGCCGCGTCCGCAGCACATCGCGGTACGGCAGGCCAGCTGCCCGCGACAGCAGGACGCCGAGAACCGAGGCGCCCGTGTTGTACATCCAGCGCTCACCCGGCTGGGCGATCAGCGGCAGCGAGCCGAGCCCTGCGATCCAGCTGTCCGGGTCCGGCTGAATCCCCGGATCCGGCGGTCCGATGGTCGACAGCCTGGCCTCATCCGAGGCCGTCACGATCGGCAGCGGCTTCTCCGCCGTGAACATCTCGATCACGAAACCGAAGCCGAAGGTGAAAGTCAGCAGGTCTCTGGTCGTGATCGCGCGACTGGCCGGCACGGTGTCGTCCAGCGGCCCGGCAATATCGCGCAGGACCCGGCGATCCGCCAGCTCGGGCAGCAGCCGGTCGACTGGCTCATCCAGCCCGATCAGGCCCTGCTCGACGAGCGCCATCGTCGCGGCACCGGTGACCGGCTTGGTCATCGAGGCGATCCGGAAGAGCGAATCCCTGACGACCGGCGGGCCGCCTGCGGACAGCTGCCCGAGGGCCTCGACGTGGACCTCCCGGCCCGAGGCCACCAGCGCGACCAGACCCGGAACCGTCCCGTCTGCCACTGGCCGCTCAGCGGCCTCGTGCACGGCGGCGAGGCCAGCTGCGGTCAGAGTCTCTGCCATGGAGTCCCTCCGGGCGTCGCTTCGGTATGTCCGTGTCAACGCGTAGTCTGCCGTAGGCCAGTGACAAAGGGGCCCGAGCCGGCGGAAGGGATGATGACCGAGCTGACGCCCGCGCAGCGGCGGACCGTTGACGCCATCCAGGCTGAGCTGCATCGCTCGGCCCGCTACGACGACGAGTCCATCGTGCACGGGCACTGGGTCAGGCAGCGTTACGACTGCGGCTGCTATGTCAGTTTCGCGCCCGCCAGGAAGGCCGTGGTCAGGACCGCCTGGCACGAGGCCGGCCACGCGGTGGCCGCACTGGCGGTGGGCGGTCAGTTCAGCTCGGCCAGCATCCACCACGGGCATCGCAGCGAGGGCCGGGTGCACAACATCACCGGCGCGGATGGCCAGGCATTCGTCGTCGACGCGGCCGGCCAGATCGCCGAGCGGCTGATGGACTGGACGATGCTCGATGGCGATACCGACCTGGCAACGTGGCTGCGGAGCTGGCGGCAGGATGGCGGTGACGCCCGCCGCTTCCGCCAGTCGATCGCCGCCCGTTATGGCCGCGACGAGATCGCCGCCTGGCGGCACAGCGAGCAGCTGCTGACACCGCTGCGCCTGCAGGTCCGTCAGCTGGCCAGGGCCCTTCTCGTGCATCCCCGCCATCTGCCCTACAACGTCGCGGCGGCTCTCGCCGCGCGCTAGCTGTCGCGCCTGCCCTGTGTCGCGCCTGCCCTGTGTCGCGCCTGCCCTGTGTCGCGCCTGCCCTGTGTCGCGCCTGCCCTGTGTCGCGCCTGCCCTGTGTCGCGCCTGCCCTGTGTCGCGCCTGCCCTGTGTCGCGCCTGCCCTGTGTCTCGCCTGCCCTGTGTCTCTCCCGCGCTGTGGTGCCGGCCTCAGTGCCGGAACAGCCGCTGGCCGGTGCGGACCAGTGTCATGCCGTACTCCGCGCAGGCGTCCGCCACCTCACCCGACCGGACCGATCCGCCGGGCTCCACGATGACCTGGACACCGATCCGGCTGGCGTGGTCGACATTGTCCCGGAACGGCAGATAGCCGTCGGAGACGAGCGTGACTCCGGTTAGCTGAGCCAGCCAGGCGGCGCGTTCCTGCGGCGCTAGCGGCGGATGCGCGGGAAACAGCCGGCCGAACTCGGCAGCCTGCCACGGCGTCATGTCGCCGTCGGCCAGCCGAATTTGCCAGTTCAGCCGGTCCTGCCGGGTCATGCCGGGTACCACGGGCAGATCCCGGATCGCCGGATGCCGCCGCAGCCACCAGGTCGCGGCCTTCGCCGCGGCAAGCCGGACGCAGTCGACCCGGTTCTGCTGGCCGGCCGCGACCGCGAGCGTTGCCCCCGCGGCGACCAGCGTCACCGAGTTCGACTGCGTGTAGCGCAGGGTGATGAGGCCGGTGAGGGCGTCGGTCACGGCAGCAGCAGGCAGCGGGCCGCCGGCTGCGACCGCCAGCGAGGTGGCCGTGATCGGGATGACGTCGCGCTGCTGCTCCAGCACCAGGCCGAACACGTCGCGCCGTTCAGAGTCCGGCGGCTGGTAGGCCGCGTCCGCCTCCAGGACGAGAAAGCTGCCGCGCTTCTTCGCGGCCAGCAGCCCGGCGGTGCCCGGCTCGAACCCGGGTGCGATGATGCCGTCCGCGACCACGCCGCACAGGAAGGCCGCCAGCTCGCTGTCGACCGGCTCAGAGACGGCGATCATGTCGCCGAAGGAGGACTTCGGATCGGCATCACGGGCGCGGATGTAGGCCGAGGTCAGGGGGCCGGGACTGGCGCCTGCAGACCACGTTCCCTGCGCTGTCAGGTCAAGCGGTCCTGCCACGGCCACGCCGGCCGGCGAGACGTGCTTGAACGATGCGGCTGCCGGAGCCCCGGTAGCGCCGGCGACCTCGCGGACCAGCTGCCAGCCGCTCAGGGCATCGAGCATGTTGATGGCGGATGGCATGCCGCTGATCACGCGGACGGGCGCGGGGCCGGGCGGCAGCGTGATGCTGGCGTCCTGATGGGGATTCATGCCGTAGCGCAGCTGCATGCGGGCTGACTTTACTGGGCGGTCACTCTGGCCGGCGGGGTCCTGGCCGGCGGGGTCCTGGCCGGCGTCCGTCCATACCTCGGTCAGCTCGGTGATGGCACCATCCCTGACCGTCGCGAAGGATGCGGCCCAGAAGCCCTCGTCGCCGTCGCTGACATAGGTCCGGGACACTGCCCGCTCGCCGTCGCTGACCAGCTCCTCAACCACTGCCTGCCACCGGCCCGGATAGTCCCGGTTGAGCTGGACATAGCCGGCCGCATCCATGATCTCACCGGTATGGACGTAGCGGATCCGGGCGGCAGGATCGAGCAGCTCCGGGATCGTGTCCCAGTCCTGCGCGTCAATCAGCTGCCACAGACGGGTCAGGACCCGCGCCGCTTCATCTGGTTCACCGCTCATGGTGCCAGTGTCGGACGTAGGTCTGACAGTCCTGCCCGGCCCCTGTCCGCCGGGCGTCCTGTCGTTTAGTCTCAGGCTGATGATGGCAACGATGCCCGCCTCGTCCGCCGTGCCGGACGTGGCCCGCCGCCTCACGGACGACGGATATGTGATCGTGACCGGCCTGCTGACCCCGGACGGAGCGCAGGCCGCCCGCGCCGACCTGCACCGGGTGCTGCAGACCACCAGGACCGGGCGGAACTCGTTCGAGGGTTTCGACACCCAGCGGATCTACGCGCTGTTTGCCAAGACCCGGATGTTCGACCAGCTCGCGACCGACGCGCTGCTACTCGGCGTTCTCGACCAGGTGCTCGGGCACTACCAGCTCAGCGCACCAGTCGGCATCTGCATCGGGCCGGGCGAGAAGGCACAGATCCTGCACCGCGACGACTCCATCTACCCGGTGCCCGAGCCCCATCCGCCGCTGGTCGTCAACACCATGTGGCCGCTCGACGAGTTCACCGCCGAGAACGGCGCCACCCGGTTCATTCCCGGCAGTCACCGGTGGGAGCCGGGCCGCCGGCCGGCCGCCGGCGATCCGGTGGAGACGGCCGTGATGTCACCGGGCTCGGCCATGTTCTACCTGGGCAGCCTGTGGCATGGCGGCGGCGCGAACCAGACCGCTCAGCCGCGGCTCGGCGTGATCCTGGAATACGCCGCCGGCTGGCTGCGGCCACAGGAGAACCACTGCCTGGCCGTACCCAGGGACGTCGCTCGTGAGCTGCCGGAACGACTGCAGGAACTGCTCGGCTACAACATCTACCCGCCGTTCGTCGGGTACGTCGACGGCAGGCATCCGCGCAAGGTGCTGGCCCCGGATTCCTGACCGGCATGTGTCGATCCGGGCCAGGGCCGTTCGTGTACCTGGTGTCCGGCCGCCGATCCCGGCGGCCCCGATCCCGGAGGTTCCAGCATGAATCACTACATGATCATGGTCTATCAGCCTGACGGCACTCCGCCGCCGCCCGAGGTCCTCGACCCGATCATGGAGAAGGTCGGCAGGTGGCGCGCTGACCTGGAGGCCGCCGGAGCCTGGGTCTTCACTGGCGGCCTGCAGCCAGCCGGCACGGCAACAGTGCTGCGCGCCTCCGGCGGCCAGATCGTCATGACCGACGGGCCGTTCGCCGAGGGCAACGAGCATCTGGGCGGATTCACCGTCATCGCGGTCGCCGACCTGGACGAGGCACTGGCCTGGAGCCGCCAGTTCGCCGAGATCACCGGCCTGCCAGTCGAGGTGCGCCCGATGTACGACGGCCCAGACAGCACAGGCGGCACCGCAAGCACGGGCGGCACCGACAGCACAGGCGGCACCGCAAGCACGGGCGGCACCGACAGCACAGGCGCCTGAGCCGACGGTGCCTGACGTCCCGGCCGCGGAGACCGAGCGCATCTTCCGGCAGGAGTACGGCCGCGCGGTCGCGGTCCCCGGCGCCTAACCCTCGCCGGCCAGCCGCGCCTGCATCCGGCGCATGCCGCTCAGCCAGCGGTCCCGGTCGCCGGCCCGCCGCCGCTCGTAGGTCGCCACGTCGGGATGCGGCAGCATCAGGAACTGCTCGGTCGCGATGCCGTCCAGTGCGACGGCCGCGACTTGCTCTGACGTCAGCACTCCGTCGACGGCGGCCTGCGCGGAGCCGCCCCCGGCCCGGCTGTCCGGCAGCGCGTCCTCGCCGGCCTCCCGGCGCGACGTGGCGAACAGGTTGCTGCTGAACGCCTGCGGGCACAGTGCCGACACCCGGATCCCCTGGTCGCCATAGGTGATCGAGAGCCACTCGGCGAACGCCACCGCCGCGTGCTTGGTCACCGCGTACGGCGCCGAGCCGAGCTGGCTCAGCAGGCCGGCAGCCGAGGCCGTGATGACCAGGTAACCCGATCCGCGCGCCAGCATGCCGGGCAGCACCGCGCGGGCGACGTAGACGTGACTGTGCACGTTGATCGCCCAGATCCGCGACCAGGCATCATCGGAGGCTTCCTCGCCGCCGGCCACGATGATCCCGGCGTTGGAGAAGAACAGCCCGATCGGGCCGAGCTCCGCCGCTGCCCGCGCCACCAGCGACTGGACGTCGGCCTCCTTCGTCATATCCGCCGCTACCGCGATCGCCCGGCCGCCCGCGGCCCCGATCTCGGCTGCGACCTTGGCGGCGCCCTCGCCATCGATGTCGCAGACCGCGACACCGGCCGCGCCCCGGTCGGCCAGGCCGAGTGCGAGCGCACGGCCAGCTCCGCTGGCGCCGCCGGTCACGACGGCCACGTTCCCGGTAATGTCCATAAATTCAGCCCCTAGCAGTTGCGCGGACGGCGTGATCAGCCCAGGCTGCCAGATCCGGATCAGACTCGATGAGGGCGGCGTACTTCTTCCTGGCCTCCTCGCGCTTGGCCGGGATGTACTCGGTCGGCCACAGGCCCGGATGCGGCTCGTAGCCCCTGAGCACGTTGCGGGCCACCGTCACCTTGTGCACTTCGTCCACGCCGTCGGCGATCGACATGGTCGGCGCGGCCGCGTACATCGCCTGCAGCGGGGTCAGGTTCGTGGTTCCGAGCGAGCCCATGATGTGCAGCGCGCGGTAGCTGACCTCGCGCAGGACCTTGCCCATCGTGTACTTGCACGCGGCGATCTGGGTCCTGGCCGCCTGCGTGCTCGAGTTGTCGATCGTCCACGCGGTCCACAGCACCAGCAGGCGCAGCATGTTGATCTCGGCGTAGGAGTCGGCGATCGCCTCCTGCACCATCTGGTGCTCGGCGATGACCTTCCCGTGCGACTCGCGGGATAGCGCCCGCTCGCACATCATGTCGAAGGCCAGCTTCACCTGGGCGACGGTGCGCATCGCGTGGTGAATCCGGCCACCGCCAAGCCGCCGCTGGGCCAGCACCCTCGCGCCGTCTTCCGGGCCGAGAAGATTACCTGCGGGAACGCGCACATTGTTGTAGCGGATGTGATTGTGCAGCGGCGGGAATCCAAGGATCTCGACACCAGGTGTCTCCCGCGGCACCAGGAACATGCCGTTGGTGCACATCACGATGATCAGGTCGGCCCTGGCGCCGGCGCTGGTGAACCACTTCTCGCCGTTGATCACCCACTCGTCGCCGTCGCGAGCCGCGCTGGTCCTGAACAGATTCGGGTCCGAGCCGCCCTGCGGCTCAGTCATCGAGTAGGCGGAGAAGATCTCCTGGTTCATCAGCGGGTACAGCCACTGATCCTTCTGCTCCGGCGTGCCGTAGGCGGCCAGGATCTCCATGTTGCCGGTGTCGGGCGCGGCCGTGCCGAAGACGACCGGCGCGGACCGGTAGCGGCCCAGGATCTCATTGAGCAGGGCCAGCTTCAGCTGGCCGAAGCCGGGCCCGCCGAGCTCCTTGTCGAGGAACAGCGCCCACAGGCCCTTGTCCCTGACCTGCTGCTTCAGCGGATCGGCCAGCTGCCTGGCCTTCGGGTCACGCGAGTACGCCGCGCCGGGGAAGACTAGGTCGAGTGGCTCGACCTCGTTCTGGCAGAAGTCAGCGACCCAGTCCAGCTGCTCCTGGAACTCGGGCTCGGTCGAGAAATCCCATGCCACGGCAGCCTCCCGGGTTAGTACCGGCTCTGCAGCCAGTAATAGAACCCGATTCTAAAAGGATGGTCCGGTCGCCGGGTAGGCCCGGAGCCTGCCGGAATCCGGCCGCGCTATCGCCAGCCGTGCCATTTCCCGTGTCCGCGCACCTCCGCCTGCAGGCGGGCGATGTAGGCCTCTGACGACTGAGCTGCGGTCTGCCCCGTGTCCCCGGCCTGCTCGGCGCGCGCGGACTGGTCGGCAGGCCCGGCCTGTACCGCGGCCTCAGCGTCTCTGTGCTCCTGGAGCTCCTCGCGCAGCGACCGGACCCAGAAGTACGCGCCGGAGACAGCGAACAGCGGCCACTCGAACGTGTAGGCCCAGCTCAGCTCGTTCCCGGACAGGGCGCGGTGCAGCTGCCAGTCGCCGAGGTAGAGCATCCCGGCGAAGGCGACCGCCGCGAACGCGTGCCACGCCAGCCAGCGTGGCCGCAGCAGGATCATCCACTGCGGCCGGCCTCGCCCGGCGCTCACCGCCATCTATCCCCGCCAGGGCAGCAGCGCCGTGACCGCGATCACGGCGAACAGCAGGGTCAGGTACGCGATCGACAGGTGGAACAGCCGCATCGGCGCCGCTGCCTCGCCGGCACTCACCCGGGACCGGAGGCGGTGGGCCTCGACGAGGAACCAGCCGCCCAGCACGGCGGCACTGACGCCGTAAGCCACGCCCGCGTACGGTGTCAGCGCCAGCGTCACGGCCACCATGACGTAGGAGTAGACGAGGATCTTCCTCGCCACTGTCGCGGCGGTGGCGACGACCGGCAGCATCGGCACGCCGGCCGACGCGTAGTCGTCCTTGAACTTCATCGCCAGGGCCCAGAAGTGCGGCGGCGTCCAGAAGAAGATCACCGCGAACAGCACGACCGCAGGCCAGGCGACGGTGCCGGTCACGGCCGCCCAGCCCACCAGAACCGGGAAGCAGCCGGCCGCGCCGCCGATCACAATGTTCGACGCGGTACGGCGCTTGAGTCCCAGCGTGTAGACGAACACGTAGAACAGGATCGCGCCGTCCGCCAGGACCGCCGCCAGCCAGTTCGCCATGAAGCCGAGCAGCAGCGTCGAGGCAGCGCCGAGCAGGATGCCGGAGGCCAGCGCCTCACCGGGGGTGACCGCGGCCGGCTTGCCTTTCGCCACCAGCGGCCGCCGGGAGGTGCGCTTCATGACCGCGTCGATGTCACGATCGATGTAGCAGTTCAGGGTGTTGGCGCTGCCGGCAGCGAGCGCGCCGCCAGCCAGGGTGACGAGCATCAGGCTGATCCCCGGCAGCCCGCGCTCGGCCAGGAACATCGTGGGCAGCGTGGTGACCAGCAGCAGCTCGATGATGCGCGGCTTGGTCAGCTGGAACAGGGCACGGGCGACAACGCCGACGGTGCGCCTGCCTGTTGCTTCGGTGCCGGGCTCAACCGCGAGCCCCGGGTCGCCGTGCCCGGCAAGCGCGCTCGTCAGCTGGGTCACTCGTGCGCCTCCGTACCATCGCCCGCGCCGCCCGGCGATCCGTCACCGCTCGCGTCCGCGTCGGCCGGGTTGTCGTCCGGAGTACCGGCGTCCTCGGGCTCGAGATCAGCCGGGTTGACGCTGGCCACCAGGTGCGCGCCGGCCGGCTCGTGCTGTGACTCGGTCACGCCGCCGCCAGGCGCCAGGCTGAGGCCGCCAGCCACCGACGCCGCCCTGGCAGCTTCGGCCGCGGGCAGTTCCGGGCTGGCGCCGGCCGAGACGGGCTGCCTCGGCACGCGCCGGTGGGGCCTGCTGAACAGCAGGTACAGGACCAGGGCAATAACGATGAACAGCAGCATCGGGAACGCGAACGTCCAGTTATACCCGTGCGGAGTGTTGTCCGGGTTTATCGCTGCGAGGATCAATCCACGCACTGCGGCCTCCTGCCACGTGTCATTCGATGCTCACCTGATAACCGGCCGGGACGGCCAGCCGTGCCTGCGCGGGGTCAGCAGCCGGTCCAGGCCGGCCGACAGCTCCGCGGACTCCTCATCCCGCAGCCATTCCATCATCAGCGCCACGGCGGCGATAATCATCGGCGGCAGTATGCCCATCCACCAGACGGCGCCCGCCAGCTGCTGGTCGTCCAGCACGCTCATGACATGGTGCGCCGAGTTGGCGTACGCCGGGTAGAGCACGCCCGATCCGAAGACGAGCATCATGCCGAACACGGTGGAAGCGGCCACCGAGCCGATCACCACGCCGACCCGGCGCAGCGGTGGCGTTCGCTGCTGGTACGGCCGGGAGGAGATGACCACCAGCCAGAACACCAGCCCGGCTGCCAGGTAGCTGACGTGCTCAGCCAGCGCGAGGCCGGCTGCGGACTGCGCCCGGTCGAACAGCGCCGGCAGCTGCCAGCCGAGCCAGATAGCGTTCGCGGCGATCACGAGCAGGACCGGCCGCGCGGTGAGCCACCGGGGCAGCGCGGAGCCAGCCGGCAGCGGTCTGCGGGACAGTGCCGCCCGCAGCGCATTCCACGGCGCTCCCACCACGATGAGACCAGGCCCGACCACCGCGACCAGCAGTTCCTGCAGCATCCGTACCCAGATGTACAAGCCGGACAGGTAGCCGACCGGCGACACCAGCGCGATCAGGACCACGAGCAGGCCCAGCTGACAGACGATCGCCTCGCGGCGAAGCTCCCGGCTGGCCGGCGCGCTGGCCGGGGCCTGCTCCTGCCCTCCCGGCGCCGCGCCGCGGAGCCGCCATAGGCCGGCCAGGTGCCACGCGGCGAGCACGGCGTAGCCGGCCAGCACAGGCCAGCTTGCCGACCAGTGCTCGAACACCGCTGCCATCTGCCCGCCCTTCCCGTCTCGCCGCTGCTGTCGTGCTGCCTGCCGTAGTGCCCTTTGCCCCTAATGCACCAGGTAGAACAGGATCCAGGCAATGATTGCCACGACGGCCAGGTAGTTCCAGGTCACCGTGAACGCGCTCAGCGATGCCTGGAAGCGCTGCACCGCAAATGCCTCCGCGTACGTCGGCGGCTGCTCGACGAACGAGATCTGCGGGATGGCCCGGCAACGCATGATCAGGATCTCCAGCCAGACCATCGCGCAGAAGGCGATGGCCAGGTAGACCGGGTTGTAGCCGACGAAAACGCTGGCGAACCCGCTCGCACCCGGCCAGAACGGCAGATCAGCCAGCTGCCAGATCTGCACCGCCACGGCGGCCAGGCCGAGCACCAGCGCCACCGTGGCACCGCCGACCCAGGCGCCCTTGCGGCCGCCCTTGATGGCCTGCAGTGCCCCCGTCTGGACGAGGGCGCTGACCACGATCAGCAGCAGGACCGTGAGCCCGAGGCCCTGCTGCGGGTGCGTCGTCGCGGTGTACCAGAGGTGGTGACTGTTCAGCGACCGGAGGTAGAAGAAGGCGAAGATGAACGCCCCGAACAGGAACGACAGCGCGCCAAGCGCCAGGCGCACCCCGGTCCAGGAGGCGTTCAGCGCCGCTTCGTGATAGAAGACCGCCTCTTCCTCATCCGGGCCCAGGGCGGGCGCCTGCGCAGTTGTCTCGGCCATCGCTACGCCTCCGCTCGGACTGATGCTGCCTGGCTGATCGCAGCCGTCAGGACCCCCGGTGGCGGATTGAGATCAGCCACCGGCTGAGCATCCTTCACGCCGTAGTCATACGGCCCGGACAGCACGACTGGAACCTTCTCGAAGTTGCCTGCCGGCGGCGGCGAGCTGACCTGCCACTCCAGGCCGCGGGACTGCCAGGGATTGGCCACGCCTGGCTCGCGGGCGATGACAGTGGACCAGACGAAGTTGATCACGAACAGCAGAATCGATCCGCCCAGGAAGAACGAGGAGATCGAGACCCAGTCGTTGAGGGTCTGCAGGTTCCTGGCGTACTCGAACACGCGCCGGGGCTGGCCCGCCATGCCGACAGCGAACAGCGGCAGGAAGGTCGAGTTGAACGAGATGAACATCGTCCAGAACTGCCACTTGCCCAGCTTCTGGTTGAGCGTGATCCCCATCATCTTCGGCAGCCAGAAGTACAGGCCGCCCATGAACGCGAAGATCAGGCCGCCCATGATCGTGTAGTGGAAGTGCGCCATCACGAAGAAGCTGCCGTGCTCCGTGGTGTCGGCGGGCACGTCCGACAGGAAGACGCCGGATACGCCGCCGATCAGGAAGTTGAAGTAAAAGGCGAGCGCGAAGAGCATCGGCACGGTGAACCGGATTTTCGCCTTCCAGAACGTGCCGAGCGCGACCAGGTAGATGAACCCGGTCGGGATCGAGATCAGCTCGGTCGTCAGCATGAACAGCGGCCGCATGTCCGGGTTGATGCCGCTGTCGAACAGATGATGCTGCCAGACGAAGAAGCTCAGCAGCGACACGCCGATCATGCCGGCGGCGGCGACCTTGTAGGCGAACAGCGGCTTGCGGCACATCACCGGGATGATCTCGGACACGACGCCGAATCCGGGCAGGGCCAGGATGTACACCTCGGGGTGGCCGAAGAACCAGAACAGGTTCTGGTACAGGTAACTGCTGCCGCCCAGCGAGTCCTCGAAAAACGCCGTCTGCGCGGTCCGGTCCATGACCAGCATGTACATGCCGCCGACGAGCACCGGCGCGGCCAGCACCATCAGGAACGACGTCGACACCATCGACCAGACGAACATCGGCAGCCGGCTCCAGCGCATGCCGGGCGCGCGGTAGCAGATCACGGTGACGATGATGTTGAAGCCGGCCAGGATCATGGAGACGCCCATGAGCCCGAAGGCAACGGCGTACGAGTCGGCGCCGACCGTGGACTGGATCGACAGCGGCGCGTATCCGGTCCAGCCGAACGGGAAGCCGCCGAGCAGGAGCCCGGACAGCAGAATGACGAATGCCATGGGCGTGAGCCAGAACGACAGCGCCTCGACGCGCGGGAACGCCACCCGCTTAGACCCGATCATCAGCGGCACCAGGTAGTTGCCGAACGGCCCGACGATGACCGAGCTCATCAGCATCATCATCATGGTGCCGTGCTCGCCCACGATCTCCACGTACACCTGCGAGGTGAACACGTGCTGCGTGGGTGACAGCAGCTCGGTCCTGATCGCCATGGCGAACAGGCCGGCCGTGCAGAAGTAGATGACCATGCCAACCAGGTACTGGATGCCGACAACCTTGTGGTCGAGTGAGTACCGGAAGTACCTCGCCAGGCCGGATGTCTCGTGCTCGGGCAGTCCGCTGCCGCTGGCCGTCGGCCGGCCGACGATCTGGCTCAGGATGTCGTTGAACACGCCGAGGCCGGCGAGCCAGCCGACGATCGCCAGCACGTAGCCGAGCACGATCGGCCAGTCCTCAGAGTCGGACAGCGCGATGTTCGGGTACTGCGACGCGCTGCCGGTCGCACCGGTTAGGAAGTCACCGAGCAGATGCCCGAGCACGTACCCGATGATCGCGCCGATGATCGCCGTGTGGATCGCCGGCCGTCGCCACCACGGCCGCGGGTTATGTCCGGCGAGCGGGTCCCCGCCGCCGGCTCCCTGCGCCCGCTCCGGCTGTGTCTCGATGGCCATCCGTCACCTCTCCATCGCTGCGTCAGCTGCATGCACCCGGGTCACGGCTGCACCGGGTCGTTCGGCGGGTAGTAGTAGCCGTTGGCGCCGCCGATGCCGGCCTTCGCCATCGCCTTGTTGATCTGCGGGACCACCGTCGGGTCGTAAGTGGACGCGTACGGCGGGAGGATCCTGGTGACCGCAGCGAGCCGGACCTCGGTCCTGGCGGCCCAGGCCTTGAACACCGCGACCGAGACAACCCTGCCGTAGTCGAACATCGCGCCGTGCCACAGGCCGCATAGCTCCGCGCACCGGACGGTGACGTTGCCAGTCTGGATGGCCGTGGTGAACGCAACGTTGTTCACGCCGGGGTTCGCGTCCGCCTTCACGCCGAGCTGGTAGGCCCAGAAGCTGTGGATGACGTCCAGCGAGGTGACGTTGAACTGAATCGGCTCGTTGACCGGCAGCATGAGCTGCGTGGTCTCGAACCCGCCGAACTGCGGGTACCGGTAGGTGAAGCGCCACTGCTGGGCGATGACCTGGACTTGCAGCGGCGTGCCGTTGGGCTTCCAGATCGGGCTGGGGCCCTGGCCGGCGCCGCGCCGGCGAAGCCAGGCCACGCTAGCTCGTAGGTTCCGAAGCCAGCCAGGAAGAGCACGATCACGGCTGTCACGGTGATCCAGGTCGCCTGGATCCTCGCGTGGCCGTAGATGGGCGGGCCGTCCTCGTCGTCACCCTCGCGGTGCCGCCACACGATCATCGAGTAGGCCATGAAGACGAGCACGAAGATCATGACCGGCGCGGCCAGGACGGACATCACCTTGATGTCGAACTGCTGGCTGGCCGCTGAGGTGGACATCCGGCCGGGCGGCATGTGCGGCCCGTAGACGAAGTACAGCACGATGTCGGCGGCCACCGCGAGCGGCAGCCAGATGATGAAGATCCGCAGCCCGTGGTTCGGGCCGGCAGCGCGCTGTCCTGGCGCGTCCTCGGCGATTGACGCGGCCATCAGGACACCACCTCCATGTTGCCCGTCATGAAACCGATGGTCTGCATGGGACCGCCGAACCCGTCGAGAAAACCGCCACCGCACGGGACCCGGCATTGCCAGAAGTAATCCCCGGTAGTCCTGGGCGAGATGAAGCTGAACGTCACCGTCTTGTGCGGACCGGACGTGCACGGTGACGTCCCGCACAGGCTCGCGGTCAGTCCCGGCGAGGCCATCGGCACGTTCAGGTTGATGCCGGGGATCGAGAACGTGTGGCCGACGTTGCAGCCGGACCAGGAATTCAGCACCTTGACCGGCGTGCCGTCCACATCGGCAGTGCCGCCGATGGTCCCGGTGACCTTGCCCCAGTACGGGTTCCTGAGGGGCGTGCAGCCGTCATAGCCGTAGATCGTCATATCGATCTTGCTGCCCGCCGGAACCTGGAACAGCGTGGTGTGCACCCACTGGCCGGTCTTGGGGTTCTGAATGAAGTACGACACCCAGTCCGGGTGAGTGCTCACCGTGTTCTGCGGGTCTTCCTGCATCACCACGTGCACGGTGGCACCGGTGTCGGCGGTGACGCCCGCACCGAACTCCACTGTCGGGGGGGTCCCCAGGAAGTAATGAACCACTATGAATGCCGCGCCTGCTGCGACGGCGAGGAACGCCACCAGCAGCGTAACGACACGGGCCGGCAATGACACCGGCCATCACCTCGCTTCTTCGCCTGTCGGCAGGACTGCCGGGTTCCTGGCATGGCGGAGTGATCCGTCCTAGCCTTGCCCTGGGGATGAACGAGTCTGATCTTGCGAGCACCAGGCCGCCACGGCAAGGATGCCGGGGCTCAATGACGAAATTGTCACGGTTCTGCGGTCAACCTGACCGGGGACCAGCCCATCTGACGGTTTCGGCAGTGCTGATACGCATTGCAACATTTCATTCTGGTAGCTCCGCTTGACCTTGACACCCAGGTGGAGTAGATCCTCTTGCTGTTGACCTGCACCATCAGGGCACGGTCACCCTCACCGCCGCCGTATTGATTCGGGTTTTATCTATCTAATTGAGGTAAAAGCGGACAATGAGCGTCTATCCAGGGCTTCAGAGCCCGGCGCGCCGCCGGATCCTTGTTGTAGATGATGAACCCCAAATCCGCCACATGATCACCCGCGCTCTCGCGGCGGCTGGCTATGAGATTGACACGGCTGCCGACGGCGCCGCCGGACTGGAGCAGGCCCTGGCCGGCGATTACCACCTGGTGATCCTCGATCTGGTCATGCCGGCCGGCGACGGCCGCGAGGCCCTGGTCAGGCTCCGCGCGCAGCGTCCCGAGCAGCCTGTCCTGGTCCTGTCCTGCCTGTCCGACGTGACGACCAAAGTGCTGTGCCTGGACTCGGGCGCGCAGGACTACCTCACCAAGCCGTTCTCGCTCGACGAGCTGCTCGCCCGGGTGCGGGTGCAGCTGCGGTCCGAGCACGGCGAGCATGACGGCGCCGAGCCCCAGCCGCCGGGCGATGTCATCAGGGCCGGGCACCTGAGGCTCGACCTCGGCCGGATGCAGGCCAATGCCGGCCTCGGGCCGGTTCCGCTCACGCGGCTGGAGATGATGCTGCTACGCGAGCTGATCGAGCACAGCGGTCAGTCCGTCACCAAGGGGACGCTGCTGGCGTCCGTGTGGGGCATTGACTTCGACCCTGGCTCGAACGTGGTCGACGTGTGCGTTCGCAGGCTCCGGTCCAAGCTCGGCTTCGACCTCATCGAAACGGTTCGCGGTGCGGGATACCGACTGGCTTCCTAGCGCCGCGGCCACTCCGGCCCTCCCCCGGCTTACCGGCAGGGTCTGGTCCGGCCTGCAGGCGCAGGGTGGCCGGCTCGGCGGCACTGGCCGCTGGCGGTCCTGGCCCGGCTGGCCCGACCTGGCCTGGGTGCTGCTGTGGGTGGCCGGTCTGGCCGGGATCGTGTTCGGGCACTGGGAGACGGTTCCGTTCCACCTGATCTGGCTCGCGTTCGCGCTGATCTACAGCTTCCGCATCAGGAACACCCGGCCCACGATGCTGGTCCTGGCGGCGATGCTGATGACAACCGCCGCGGCCATCGGCACGGACATGCTGCGCGAGGGCCGGCCAGCCGACGAGCTGACCGAGGTGCCGCTGATGGCGGCCATGTTCTGGATCATGATGTGGCATGGCCGCCGGCGGCTGGCAGCGAATGCCGATCGCGCCCGGGTCAGTGAGGAGAACGAGCGGCTGCTCGGCACTCAGCGTCGCTTCCTGCAGGATGCCTCACACCAGCTCAGGACCCCCATCACGATCGCGCTCGGGCACTCCGAGCTGCTGGCCAGGAACCTGGTCGATCAGCAGGACAAGCGCGATATCGAGGTCATTGTCGGCGAGCTCAACCGGCTCCGGATCCTGAGTGAGCGGCTGCTGCTCATCGCGGCCTCGGCTAACCCGGACTTCCTGCGCCCCGAGCCAGTCGAGATTGACCAGTTCGTCCCCGACGTGCTCTGGCGCTGGCGGCCGACAGCCGACCGGCACTGGCTGCTGGGCCAGCTTGACGGAGCTACCGCGATCGCCGACCCCGACCGGCTCGGGCTGGCAGTCGACGCGCTGCTGGAGAACGCGATCCAGCACACCACCCCGGACGACATCATCCGGCTCGCCGTGGTCCGCGACGACCTCGACGGGACGGTCAGCCTGATCGTCCAGGACACCGGCACCGGCATTCCGGCCAGCGAGCTCGAGCACGTCTTCGACCGGTTCGCGACCGGAGCGCTGCCGGCGGACGGTCATCGCGGAACCGGGCTCGGCCTTGCCCTCGTCCGGGCGGTTGCCGAGGGCCACGGCGGCCGGGTCCGCGCGCAGAGCACGCCCGGCCTGGGCAGCCGGTTCGAGCTGGTGCTGCCGCTGGCCGGCGCCGCCGTCCCGGTTCCGCGGGCGCTCGCTGCGCCGGCGCAGACCGAGGGGCCCGTCAAGCCGTGCCGGAGCGGCCTGTGCTGACGGAACGAGACGGGTCCCGCTCCGCCACGCCGGGCCGCGCTGCCCGCTTCCGGCGAGGCCGCCGTCCCTGGGTTATCGGCTACACAGCGGGAGTGGTCGTGCTGGCTGCCGCCACCGCGCTGGTCGTCGCCCTGGCCGGCGGTCAGCACCGGACGACGCCGCCGCCGACGGCGGCCCGCGCCTTCTCGCTGGCCGAGCTTGGCCACCCCGGCAGCACGATTACGCTGGCGTCCTACGCCGGCCGCCCGCTGATCATCAACTTTTTCGCGTCCTGGTGCGCGCCCTGCCAGCGTGAGACCCCGATGCTGGCGAGGTACTACGTGTCGCAGCACGGCCGCGTCATCGTGCTCGGCATCGACTCCAACGACGAGACGGCGGCTGCCCTGCGGTTCGTCCGCAAGACCGGGGTGCACTACCCGGTGGCGTTCGATCCGTATCCGTCCGCGACCACGACCTCCTATGGCGTCTACGCGCTGCCGCAGACTTTCTTCCTCAACTCGAAGCACCGCATCGTGTCCCACATTCTCGGTCCGCTGACGATGAAGGACCTGATCGCCGGGACCGCCCTCATGGACAAGGATCGAGGCTGAACTGACCGGTGTCGTCCACCATCTCCAATGAGCCCCCTCGGGTCACGACCCGCCCGAGCGGCTGGCCCGTGCGCCGGATGCCGCGCTGGGCTCTGGCCGCCGTCGCCGCGTTCCTGGTGGCCGCCGTCGCAGTCGCGCTCGTGCACCGGCCATCACAGGCCGAGCGTGCCAGTGACCTGCGCGGCTTCCTGCAGTACGTCAACTCCGATATCGAATCCTGCGCGGCCGGCGTCGGCGAGTCGCTGACCGCCCTGCGAGAGGTCCAGGCGCAGCACTACGGCAACGCGGCCGACGTCACCGACGGCGTTAGCGTCGCCCAGCAGGGCGCCGCGAATTGCGCGCCCGCCAACAACGAGCAGATCGACGACCTGGAGAACTACCAGGTGCCGGAGTCGCTGGACGGCTTCGGGCTGGTAGCTTCAGTGACCGGGCTGGTGGCCTGGGCCGCCCCCGACGCCGAGCAGGTCCAGACCGATGTGGCCCAGGTGCTGGCCGCGACCAGCCCGGCGGCCAGGACCAGGGACCAGGCGGCCCTGGCCCAGGCAGTGCGCAAGCTGGACGCCCAGCGCGCGGTGGTCGACCGCACGCTGACGAAGGCGATCAAGGCACTGTCCCCGCACTCGTCCCCGCCGCGCCTGCCCGGCTAGCACGGCAGGGAGCCCGAACACCGCAGGCAGGCGGATACAGGAAAGGCTAGCTACATGCCCGGGATGCACACCGGCCTGAGCAACACCAACCCGACGCTGGTCGCCGCTTTCAAGACGGCGCTCGTCCACCAGGGTCTGCTGATCGCCGTGCTGCTCGCCATCCTTGCGCTGGCCTGGGTCGGCATGCGGGAGTGGCTGCCGTCGGTCTCGGGGGCGTCTGCGCCGGCGGGCGGGCCGGGCCGGGCGGCGTGGCAGTCCGAGGCGATCGCCCGTCGCACGCTCCGGATCGGCTTCGGCGTCATCTGGGTGTTCGACGGCATCCTGCAGGCCCAGCCAGCCATGGCAGCAGGGCTGCCCGGCACGGTCATGGAGCCGACGGCAGCGAGCTCACCATCCTGGGTTCAGCACGTGGTGAACTGGGCGGGCACGTCCTGGTCCTATCACCCGGTGCAGGCAGGCGCGGCGGCCGTCTGGATCCAGATCGGGATCGGCGCCTGGCTCATCGCCGCGCCCCGCGGCTGGTCATCCCGGCTGGCGGGGCTGGCCAGCGCCGGCTGGGGCCTGGTCGTCTGGGTCTTCGGCGAGGCATTCGGCGGTATCTTCGCGCCAGGCCTGACATTCCTGTTCGGCGCACCGGGGGCGGTGCTCTTCTACTGTGCCGCGGGAGCGCTGCTGGCCCTTCCGGAAGCGCGCTGGCACTCCGCCCGGCTCGGGCGGCAGATCCTCGCCGGACTCGGGCTTTTCCTCGTCGGCATAGCCGTCCTGCAGGCCTGGCCGGGCCGCGGTTTCTGGCAGGGCCGGCTGCACGGACAGCCCGGCTCGCTCGCCGCGATGGCCAGCTCGATGGCGGGCACCCCCCAGCCGCATCCGCTGTCCGCACTGGTCAGCGGCTTCGCCTCGGTCGACGAGGCACACGGCTTCCTGATCAACCTCATCGCGGTGATCGTTCTCGCCGGGACGGGAGCGGCCTTCCTGACCGGCAGAAGGCTGCTGATCCGGCCGGCGCTGCTCGTGCTGGTCGTCTTCTGCCTGGCTGACTGGGTGCTGATCGAGGACTTCGGCTTCTTCGGCGGCCTCGGCACTGACCCGAACAGCATGATCCCGGTCGCGCTGCTGGCAGTGGGGGGCTACCTGGCGCTTGTCCGGGTACCCGAGCCGGCAACCGCAGCCGAGCCAGTAATACCGGAGCCGGTGCCCGCCGACCTAGCCCCAGTCCGGCGACTACCCCGACTCGCGCAGGTCTTCGCCTCGGCCAGCCTGCGCGCGGTCGTGGCCCTGTGGGCGGTCGCGATGGTCATCGTCGGTGCCGCTCCGATGGCGGCCGCGCAGGCGAGCCCGAATGCCAATCTCATCATCGCGCAGGCCATCGACGGCAGCGCCGCACCGCTGGACTTCAAAGCGCCGGCCTTCGCGCTGACCGACCAGCACGGCAGCCACGTCAGCCTGGCCAGCCTGCATGGCAAGGTCGTGCTGCTGACGTTCCTAGATCCCGTCTGCACGTCCGACTGCCCGCTGATCGCGCAGGAGTTCCGGGAGGCGGACCAGGTTCTCGGCAGGCAGGCCAGCAAGGTCGACCTGGTCGCGATCGTGGCCAACCCGGTCTACTACTCGGTCGCCTACACCAGGGCCTTCGACCAGCAGGAAGGCCTGGCCGGGCTGAAGAACTGGCTGTACCTTACCGGCTCGCTTCCGCAGCTGCAGCGGGCCTGGCGGCAGTACTCGGTCGCGGCTCAGGTCCTGTCAGCGGGCGGGATGATCGCGCACAGCGACGTGGCCTACGTCATCGACGGCACCGGGCACACGAGGGCGGAGCTCAACTTCGATCCCGGTCCCGGCACCGCAAGCTCGAAGTCGTCCTTCGCGACAGAGCTTGCGACTGAGGCCCAGAGCGCGCTGGGGCACGGATGAGCAGGCCAACAGCGTGCAGCGCACCGGCGAGCACAGCACGAGCGGCCCGCGTCGCCTCCGCCTCCGCCTCCGTCGCTCTGGCTGCCCTCCTGGCGCTCGCGGTCACGGCCTGCGGCAGCAAGGCCGCCCCGCCGACAGCAGCGACGGCAGGCGCCGGCATCACCATTCCGGCACTCACGACATCACTGGCCGCGCCGGGCGGCACGGGCTGGGCAGTCGTCGAGATGGGCGGCTCGGCCGCACAGTACAACAACTTCTGGGAGCTGTTCAGCCGCACCGCTGGCGGCACCTGGAAGCTGGCGACGCCGCCCGGCGTGGCCTCCAACGGCGGCCTCATCGCGGCCGTGACGGGCCCGGGCTCGCTGCTGACCGCCTTCCGGCCAAGCCAGGACCTGACCTTCTCACCGCTGGCACTCACGCCGGACGGGGGCGCCCACTGGACGGAGGGCAACCTGGTCGGGGCTGGGCTCGCCGACGTTCCCGGCGCGCTGGCCGAGACGCACGGCAGGCTGCTGGCGCTGACCCAGGCCGGCACGGTCGAGACGAGCACGAACGAGGGCGCCGCCTGGACGCGGCTCACGACGCTGCGGGCACTGAGCCAGACGGCCGCCGCGCGTGCGTGCGGCCTGACCAGCCTGACTGCGGCCGCCTGGACGCCGGCCGGGCAGCCGCTGGTGGCCGGTGACTGCAGCAGGGCCGGACGGACGGGCATCCTGACGCTCAGCGGCGGAACGTGGCGCAGCGCGGCGCCGGCGCTACCCGCCGCTCTGCGCGGTGACCGGGTCAGCGTCATCGGCCTGTCGACCGGTGGCCAGCGCACGACGGCAGTGCTGGCCGCGGGCAGCGGAGCATCGACGGTGGTCATCGCGGCCTGGTCCGCCGACGGCGGCATCAGCTGGACACAGTCACCGCTTCTTGCGGCCGGCCTGCGGACCGGCCGGGCGAGCGCCGGCAGCGCCTCAGCGAGCACTAGCGCGCCATCGGTGTCGTTCGGCGCTGATGGCTCGGTCAGCATCGTGCTGCCGGTCAGTAACGCCAGCGCCGCCACTACCGCCGCGGCCAGCACCACCGGCGGCAGTTCCGCCGGCCGGGCCAGCGGCGCCGTCATCGGCTGGCAGGGCACGTCCTGGCGGCGGCTGCCGGCGCTGCCCGCTGGCACGGCGACGCTCGCGACGACCCCGGCCGGCCAGCCAGAGGCGCTCGCGGTGCACCGCGGCACCCTGACGGTCTGGACGCTCAGTGCCGCAGGCGCTCAGTCCTGGGTCGTCGCGCAGGCGATCGGTGTCCAGATCCCGTACGGGTCGTCCGGCTGAGGGGAGCACCGTGCACTACCTGACACAGCACTGGTCGTTCGACCCGTTCCTGATCGTCGCGATCGTGCTGGCCGGCTGGCACGAGATCGGGCTCGCCCGGCTCGCCAGCCGGTCCCAGCCGGACCAGACCAGGCAGCGGCGGCGGCGGTCACTACTGTTCTACGCGGGCCTGGCGGTGCTTCTTGTCGCCGTGCTGTCGCCGGTCAGCTACTGGTCCTACGACTACTTCTTCGTGCACATGATCCAGCATCTGCTGCTCATGTTCGCCGCGCCCACGCTGGTCGTGGCCGGAGCGCCGTGGCAGCCGCTGCTGGCCGCACTGCCCGGCCACGGCGGCAAGACCGTTACCAGGCAGGTCATGACCGGCGGCTGGTCCAGGCCCCTCCGCGCAGCCGGCGGCTTCCTGATCCGGCCCTGGGTCAGCGTGACGATCTTCAGCCTCGTGATGGTGTTCTGGCATCTGCCCGGCCCGTTCGACCTGGCCGAGCGCAACCAGTGGGTGCACAGCTGGCTGATGTACACGAGCTTCTTCATTGCGGGCATCCTGTTCTGGCTGCAGTTCATCCCCTCTCCGCCAGTCCGGATCAGGATGTCGACGGTGTCGCAGGCCGCCGCGCTGGTCGCGACGAACTGCGTCATGTGGGTGCTGGCCATGGCGATGGGATTCCTGACCAGCAGTTCCTGGTACTCGGTCTACAACCATGTGCCAGGCGTCACGCTGCCGGCCTTCGCCGACCAGCAGATCGGCGCCGGCATCTTGTGGATCTGCGGCGACTTCTGGGCCGTTCCGACCATGACCTTCGTGATCCGCAAGCTGATGGCCGAGGACGGCAGCGTGAGCAATGCCGTCGACCGCATACTCGGCCGCGGCTCTGCGCGGTACAACTGGGCCAGCCGCGGCCCCGTCGCCGGCCGCGCCCCCGCTGACACCCATGAGCCGGGCAACGCGGACCTCCCGGCCGGCTAGCGAGTCCCGCGCCGGGCCACCCGCATGGCGGGCCACCCGCGTGCCGAGCTCGCAGCGTGCCTAGAAGAAGCGGCGCATGATCTTCTTCTTCGCCTCGGTATACGGCGGGTAGAGCAGTGACGGGTCAGGCCTGGCGGGCTTGGACAGCACGGCCTTGCGATGGCTGAACGTCTGAAATCCCCACTCGCCGTGGTACGCGCCCATGCCGGAGTTGCCGACGCCGCCGAATGGCAGCTGCGGCACCAGGCAGTGCATGGTCAGGTGATTGATGACCACGCCGCCTGAGCTCGTCGACTCAAGCACCCGCCGCTTGACGTCGCCGGAGCCGGTGAACAGGTACAGCGCGAGCGGCTTCGGGCGGCTGTTGACGAACTCGATGGCCGCGTCCACCGACGCCACCGGCAGCACCGGGAGAACCGGCCCGAAGATCTCCTCAGTCATCAGCGGCGCGGCCGGGTCCGGGCTGACGATCACGGTCGGCTCGATCGCCTGGGCTTCGCGGTCCACTCCCCCGCCAAGCACGACGGTCCCGCCCGCGCCGGTCAGCAGGCCGGCGATGCGCTCAAGCTGGCGGGGGCTGACGATCCGCTGAGCGGCAGGCTCGCCCTGCTGGAAGGTCTCCACGGTGGCCGTCAGCTCCGCGACAAACTGCTCAGCCAGCTTCTCGTCGACGAGCACGTAGTCGGGTGCGATGCAGGTCTGGCCCGAGTTGAGCAGCTTGGTCCAGGCCACCCGCCGGGCCGCGACGGCCACGTCACCGTCCCCGGCGATAATCACCGGGCTCTTGCCGCCGAGCTCGAGCGTGACCGGGATCAGCCGCTCCGCGGCCGCCGCCATGATCTTCTTGCCGATCTCCGGACCGCCGGTGAACAGCACGTGATCGACCCGGGCAGCGAGAAGCTCCTGGCTGACGCTGGCATCCCCTTCGAGCACGGCCACCGCGTCCGGATCGAGATAGGCCGGCAGCAGCCTGGCGATGAGGGCCGAGCTGGCCGGGGCGTGCTCAGACGGCTTCACCACGGCGCAGTTGCCGGCGGCGATGGCGCCGATCAGCGGCCCGAGCGTCAGGTAGACCGGATAGTTCCACGGCCCGATGATCAGCACCACGCCGAGCGGCTCGTACTGGTAGAAGGCCCGCCCTGGCTGGAGTGCGAGCGGTAGCCTCGTCCGGCGGCGGCGAGCCCAGTGCCGCAGGTGCCTGCGGGCAAAGGCCGCCTCGGCCCTGCTGGAGGCGATGTCGCCGAGCCAGGCGTAGTGGGCCGACCGGCCCAGGTCGGCGGCCAGCGCCGCCGCGATCTCCTGCTCGCGCTCGGCCAGCAGGCGCTCGATCGCGGCTAGCTGGCGGATCCGCCAGGCCAGGTCACGGGTGCGCCCGGACGCGAAAGTGCGCCGCAGCCTGGCTACCTCGTCATTACCAGAGCGGGAACGAGGTTCCTCAGCGCTGGCGGAATCCTGCGGGACGACGGTCGTCATAGTGTCCATGGTGTCCGACATCCTGGATCACTCGCAATCCCGCAGCGTCCCGCAACGGCAGCCAGTCCATGATCACGAAGAGCTTTCTGTACCGTTCTTTTTCAGCGACTTCCCGCGCTCTGCCCTCTTACCCCTGGCGAGTGACCATGGCTGACGACCACATCAGGATCGACGATCCGGCCGCAGCGGATGTCCGCGCGCTTGTGACAGCGCACCTGGCCTTCATGCGATCGCTCAGCCCGCCGGAGAACGTCTTCGCGCTCGACAGCAGCGGCCTGCTCGACCCGGCCGTCACGATCTTCAGCTACCGCCGCGACGGCGCGCTGCTCGCCATCGGCGCCCTCCGCGAGCTGAGCAGCCGCCACGGCGAGCTGAAGTCGATGCACACCGCGCAGGCCGCGCGGGGGACGGGCATCGGCCGGGCGATGCTCACGCACCTGATCGCCGTCGCGGGCGAGCGCGGCTACCGGATGCTCAGCCTCGAAACCGGATCGATGGACGGCTTCGCCCCGGCTCGCGCGCTGTACGCCAGCGCAGGGTTCTCGCTCTGCGGACCATTCGGGGATTACGCGCCGAGTCGGTACAGCACGTTCATGTCGCTGCGGCTGTAGGGCGCCCCGCTGACTCTCGCGCCCTTCTGGAACCCGCCGAACAGCGCGGACAGCAGAATCAGCACCACGATCAGCGCGAGCAGCCACAGCAGGCACCCGACCGGCCTGCTCACTCGCCGTCGCCCGCGTTGCCTGTCGTGGCGCCTGCCCCAGCCGGTCATGTCATCTCCAGCACCCATCGCGCCTGCAGCCGCTCGTCCGCGGCCGGCCCGAAGCTACCCAGCCGCGCCGTCATGAATCTCTGCCGGGCAGCTGGGTAGCTGGCTGCCGTCAGCGGAATTGGGCAGCCATTCCCGCGCGTGAAGGGACGTCAGGTGCAGATCTCGCATCCGGGCCGGGTGATTGGCGTGATCGCCGCGGGCGTCGCGGCAGTCCTGGCCGTGATCGCGCTCCTCGTTGTGCTGGCGGCCGTGCACCTGCTACCGCAGCTGCGCAACCCGTTCCAGACCACGACGACAGTGCGCAGTCAGCCGCCGCTGCTGAAGTCGATCACCTCGCTGAGCCGGTACGAGGCGGCGAGCGGCAGCTTCCAGGTCGTGGTCGACCTGTCCAGGCACACCGCGTTCCTGCCATCGTTCATCGCCGGCAGCCAGACCCTGTTCATCGGCGACGGAACTGACATCGCCTACGTGGACTTCTCGCGGCTCAAGGGCAGCGCGATCCGCGTCTCCGCAAGCAAGAACGTGACCATCACGCTGCCGCCGGCGCAGCTCGAGCCGGCCGTGCTCAACGTGAGCCAGTCCTACGTCTTCGCCGAGCAGCAGGGCCTGGTGAACCGCATGGCCAGCTTCTTCTCCGGCAACCCCAACAGCCAGCAGCAGGTCTACGTGCTGGCCCAGCAGCGCATCCAGTACGCCGCGAAGACCAGCGCCCTGCGCGCGGACGCTGAGCGGAACACTACGGCGATGCTGGACGAGATGCTCGCCTCACTCGGCTTCCGGCACGTCAGCGTGCGCTATGCCGCCACCTGACCGGGGCCTGGCGCCGTGAGGTGGCCAGCCGCTCCATCCGGAACGTGCCGCCGGAATAGGTCAGCACAACGGCCGACGGACCGGTGAGCAATGACAGTGCGTCCGGCACGGCGACCGTCGAGATGGTCGCGCCGCTCGCGGCAGCGAGCAGGCTGACCTTCGCCGTCGGGCAGGAGTAGCTGGCGCAGGCAGCCAGCAGTGCCAGCAGTCCGGCACCGGTGCCGGCGATATCCCGCTCACTGGCAGGGACGTGCCTGGTGAAGATGCGCTGCAGGCTTCCCGCCCGGTAGCCGTAGAGGTACTGGCCGGCATGCTTGCCGAAATGATGCAGGAGCAGCGCCACCGTCCGCCCGGATACCGCGGGCGGGCCGAAGAGATAGCTGTTCGCGGCGCGCCGGGCGGCGCCAGGCCGGGCCCGGACAAGATAGCTGCCGGCTGAGGTGCTGGCCTGGTAGTACAGGCCCGAGCGAGTGGCCGCGGCAAAATCGGGATACGCGGTCCCGGCGCTGACCCGGTGCACGGCCGCGGCCGACGTGCTGAACCAGTACACGTTGCCGTACTCGAGCCCGCAGGTATCGCAGTTGTCGTCGGTGATCGCCCAGACCCTGCTGCCTGCCGGGTACAGGCCGGCCCAGGCAACCTTCCGGTAGGACGCCCGCAGCGTCCAGGCCGCGACCGTCGCCCCTGTCGTCCGCCGGTATTCCGTCACTGTCTGGCCCACCGCCGCGAACAGGCCGGCGGCCGTCGCGCCTAGCGCCAGTACGGTGCCGCGCGCGACCACCTTCGCCGCCGGCGTGCCGGCGAGGTAGATCCTCCGGCCGGCCGAGTAGTACACCGCGCCGTCCGGTGCCTGCGTGAACGCGCTCGTCAGCGTCGCATGCGGCAGCACCACGGCAGTACCGGCGACATGCAGCGCGGCTGGCCGCGCCCTGGCCCCGGCAGCACCGGAGCCGCCAGCACGGGAGCCGGAAACACCGGACCCGGAGGCACTGGCTGGAGGCGGCTGGCCGGCCCAGGCTATCCCGGACGCTGCCAGCACCAGCCCGGCGACTAATGTCCCCGTGATCCTTCTGCCCGGCATTGCGGCCACTCCCCCCGAACTGACATCCCCGTCACCCGTGGCGACCGCGGCTGGCACCGCCCCCCGGTGCCCAGATCCTAGGCCGGATCAGTACCGTGGCCTGGTAATTCGGCCGCGCGTCCGGCGGCATTCGGAGGCCTCCACCCGTTGTCGCTGCGGCGCATAACTAGCGGCCCGTCGGGCCCGGACCATGTGATCAGGTGTTCTGTCCGGAGTTGACTCCGTCGCATGACGGCTTAGAGTGAACGACGTATCACAATTGTCCCCGGTGGGAGGTACCGATGGCCCCAACGCTCGGACAGCGCCTGCGCGCGCTCAGGATCGAGCGAGGGCTCAGTCAGGCGGATCTAGCCGGGGATCTGGTATCGCCGAGCTACGTCTCGCTGATTGAGTCGGACCGGCGGTCACCTGAGCGCGACGTGCTCGACGGCCTCGCCCGGCGGCTGGGCTGCTCCTCCCTCTACCTGGAGTCCGGCGTCGCGCCTGAAGAGATCAATGAGCAGCGGCTGCGGCTGCAGTTCGCGGAGATTGCCAGGGCGAACGGCGAGCTGACCGAGGCCAGGGACCAGTTCACTGACCTCGCCAGGGCAGCCGCCGGTGAGATCCGTCACGCGGCAGTCTGGGGCCTGGCCAGGACGGAGGAGGCCCTCGGCAACCTGCACCCGGCCATGAAGCACCTCGACACGCTGCTGGAGGCAGCGCGCGTCGGCGAGCCGGGTGCACCCGGACTGCTGATCCTCCTCAACGCCCGGTGCCGTGTCTACCGGACGGCCGGTGACCTCGCTCGCAGCATCGAGGTGGGCGAGGCCGCGCTTCGCCAGGTTCGCGAACTCGGCCTGGAGGGCACCGAGGACGAGATCCGGCTCGCCTCCTCGCTAGTCGGTACCTACTGGGCCAGGGGCGACATGTTCTCCGCGCAGCACCTGGCCAGTCAGGTGATCGAGCGGGCGGAAAAGCTGAACGCTCGCGAGGCGCAGGGCAATGCGTACTGGAACGCGTCCCTGGTCGCCGCGGCGCGCGGTGACCTCACGCTGGCGCTGGAGCTGGCGGCAAAAACGCTGGCGCTGCTGGCCGAGACCTCGCCCGCCCTGGGACTGGCGGCGATGCGCATCACGTACGCCTGGCTGCTGCTGCGCTGCGACCCGCCCGCGCTCGACGAGGCTGAGGCGCTGCTGGCCCGCGCGCACGAGGTGCTGACCGGGCTGGCCCACGATCCCACCCTGATCAGCTGCGAGACGGAGATGGCCAGGTCCGCCCTGCTTCGCGGCCGCTACGACGAAGCCATCGAGGTGGCGGGCCGGGCCGTCGCGCGCGGGTCGAAGGGCCTGCCGGAACTCGCCCAGGCCCGGATCGTCAGCGGGCTCGCGCTGACCATGAGCGGTCACGCCGATCAGGGCATCGCGATCATCTCCGACGCGGCCGATCAGCTCACGACGCTCGGATCGCATCTTGACGCGGCTCAGGCGTGGCGTGAGCTAGCCGAGGCACTCATCCATCTCGGCCGGTCCGAGCAGGCGATCGATGCGCTGCGGCGGTCCGCTGACTACGCCGGTGCCCGGCCGTCCACTATCCGTCCGGATCTCCCGGTGCCCGCGGTCATGCGGACCTGAGCGCACGGGTTCTCAGCGCACGGGTTCTCAGCGCACGGGTTCTCAGCGCACGGCTTTCCCCGGCACGCGTCAGCGCACCGGCGTGTCGGCGGGGCTGCGCAGGCGGCGGATCAGGAAGTCGGTGGCGCGCGCCCTGACGTCAGACAGGTTCTGCGGCCTGACGTAGCGGTGGCCCTCGTCCTCATAGATCGTCAGCTCGCACGACTGCCCGGCCCGCTGCAGCGCCTCAGCCAGTGCGGTCGCATGACCGACAGGCACGCGCGCATCCTGGCGCCCGTGGAACAGCAGCACCGGCACCGTGATATCGCCCGCCCGGTGCGCCGGCGACGCTGCCACCAGCTGGTCGTGATCGGCGACGGGGTCCCCGATCCTGGCGGCATCCTGCGCGCCGGCGGGGCCGCCGAAGGACAGCAGGCCACCGACGTACCGCGCCAGGTCCGTGGGCGCTGACGCGGCCGCGACACCAGCCAGCGGCACCTCAGCCTGGGTCGCGAGCATCAGCGCGGCATAACCGCCGTAGCCGTACCCGATCGCGGCGACCCGGCGCAGGTCGATGAGGTCAGCCAGCTGCTGCGACCGGAGTGCGTCCACCAGGTCGTCCTGCATGGCCAGCGACCACTGCTTGTCGCCGGCGTCCCGGAAGGCCTTGCCGAAGCCACGCGAGCCCCGGTAGTTGACCTGCAGGCAGCACATCCCGGCGTCGGCCAGGAACTGGGCCCACGGGTCGAGCTGCGCGTGGTCTCTGGCGAACGGCCCGTCGTGGATGACCAGCACTGCCGGCCACGGCGGCGGCCCGCTCGGCCTGGTGACGAATCCGGTCAGCATCCGGCCGTCCCTGGCCTGGAAGGTCAGCGGTTCCCGGCGATTCATCGTCATCCTGGCAAACCCGGTGAATCGCGGCAGCGGCTTGCTCGCGGCCGCGCTGGTCCTGCTGACGGTGACGAACGCGGGGCCGCCCACGGCAGATGACACCTCGGCCAGGCAGTGGCTGGCATTGCGGCCGATGATGGCGGCGGCCGAGCCGTCCGCGACCCGCCGCAGCCGGACCAGGTCGGCGGCAGCACTCTCGCTGAGCGCGATCTGCGGGCGGACCGGATCCGTGGTAGTCACCAGGTCAGGCCCTGATCCGTCCGGAGCGATCAGCACCGAGACGATGTCGAACCGGTCGTCTGCGCACAGGACCCGTGGCGACCAGTCCGGCGGCGACATCGCGATCAGGGCCAGCGTGTCCCGGCCCACCGAGCTGAGGCCGTAGAGCGTCTGGCCGTCCGGGCTCAGCGCCAGCGGGCGGGTGGCCTCGGTGTCCCGGCCCGGCACCGTGTAAACCGGGGACCAGGCACTCTCGGCCAGCGGGCTGTACCACCACTCCCAGCCGTCAGCAGCCGATTGGACCGCGACCGCATGGGTAGCGGTGGCAAGCCAGTTATGTGCCGGCCTGCCTGGAGAATCCCATTCAGCCAGCAGGGCGCCGCCGGGCGTGACTGACTGAAGCTGGAAACTGCTGGTGTACGGATGCCGGACCGCGATCAGAACGCCGTGCTTGCCGGCATCCGCCTGCCCAACGTACTGCGCGTCGGCCCCAAGACCGGGTGTCAGCCGGGTCAGCGTGCGGCCTGTGAGGTCGAGCCACGCGAGCACGTGCTGTTCTGCGCCTGGAAGCTCGAGTACCAGGACAAGACCATCACCGGCCACCCCCCAGTGATAGTCACGCAGACGCCATGGCCGCAGATCGGACGCGAGCTGCATGGGTGAATTGCCGGTTCCGATCCACACATTAGCTGCGCCGTCATGCCATCGGACGGCGGCGAACCTGTCGCCTGAAGGAGCCAGCCGCGGCCGGGTCCAGTCTGGCCGTTCAGGGACGACGTATCCGGTGGCCATCCTCACCCTGATCGCTAGGCCTCCGATGCCACGGCACCAGCAGCCGGTTCTTATGCCGCCCCTAGGACGTTATCGGGCGTCTTCGCGCGCAGTCAAGGTCCGCCTTGACTGATCTAGTTATGCCCGACTCCACCATGTAGTGCAATGTAATAGCAGTTTTGACCGTCTTTCATGACTGCGGTAGCCGAGGCGGCTCATCACCGCCTCCAACACAAGATGGGTGGAACATCACATGACCAGGATCCGCATCGCCCTTGCCGCACTGCTCGCTGCCGGCGCCCTCGTCGCAGGCGGAGCCGTCGCGCAGCAGCACGCGTCCGCGAGCGTCAGCCACGTGGAGGCCGGCCCGGTTCCGTGCTGCTTCTCCGCCGTTGAGAAGGTCTGACGGCCCGGGCCTGACTTGACTCCGGCCTGATCCGGGCACCGGGCCCGTCCCCACACGGCCGATCGCAGCTTCGCCCGCCGGAAGGTCGCAGCAGCCGACCGCCCGGCGAGCGAGGCAGCCGTCCTGCCATCAGTGCTGCGACGGCACTGGGTGCTGCCCGCGGGCTGCCCGGCCTGCTAGCTGCCGCCATGCAGCCAGCGCCGGAGGCGCGGCGCTGACGCGGCCTGCCACGCTGCCCGGGCCTGTTTCTGGTAGTCCCCCGCCATGCACGCGTCGCGCTCGTAGAACAGCCCGTAGCTGAACGCGTTCTCGCCGGCCTGGTGCGCGGCGATGCCGAGGCGCCGCTCCAGCTGGCGGGCCATGACAGTGTCCTGGTGGTCACCGAGCAGCGACTGGACCCTGGTGATGCGCCGGACGAACGTGCGCGCCCGCTTGCCGAGCACGGGCGCGGCCACCTCGGCGGCATACCTGGTCCGCTTGGCGGCCTTTCGGGCCTCATGCAGCGCTGCATCCCTGGCGGCCCCGGCGGGCAGCGGGCACGCCTCGCGCAGTCGCCGCCCGGTCCTGGAGTAGCTGCGCCGCACCGCGGCCAGCAGCACCTGGCCCGCCGGGCCGCTCGCGTCCGGGCCTGGTGGCGGGCTGGCGATCAGGGCACCCAGCTCGTCGAGCAGCGCCACGTAGCGCGCGGAGCTGAGCGCGTCCAGGACCGCCGCCGCGGCTGCCGCTCGCGACCCGGCGAAGTGGGCCTGAATCCGGGCCCGCACCGGACCGAGCAGCAGAGCCACGTCAGTCAGGTCCTGCTGGCGCTGCAGGTGCGCCGCCAGCACCTCGCCGTCCCGGGCCTCGCCCAGGACCTCGCCGAGCCACTTCAGCTCGGCCGACAGGTGCTCGGTGGCCTCGCGCGGCAGGACTGACCCGAACGCCCGGAACGTGCTGCGGAGCCGGCGCGTGGACACTCGCATCTTGTGCACCGTGTCGGGCTCCGAGCGGCGCACGAGCGGGTCCAGGGTCAGCAGCGCCTCGGCCTGCCCCGCGAGATAACTGATCACGACCTCCTGCGCGGGCGTCCCTGGCGTCAGCGACCGGACCGGCTCCGCTGGCGGCTGACCGGTGCCGAGCACCCGCTGGAGCTTCGCCGACCGGTCCGAGCGGTGCAGGCCGTGCTGCCGCAGCAGCCTGTCCGCGGCGGCCAGCAGCCGCTTGTCACCGGCGACGAGCTCCACCTCGACCTCACGCCAGCTCAGCTCAGCCGCGGGCGCAGGCTCGCGGCGCGCCGAGACCAGGTCGTCCGCCACCTCGGCCAGTGCCTCGCCGGCGCTGTCGAGCAGCACAACGCGCTGCCGCGTAGTCCGCACCATCGCTACCGGCGCCAGCACGGCTCCGCGGGTCCGCGCCGTCACCAGGTCTGCCAGCTCGGGCGGCACAACCCGGCCGGACCTGCCTGGCGGCAGCCGGATCTCCAGCCGGCTGGCCGGCCCGGCCGGGAGCTTCAGGTGCCAGCCGGCGTCGTGGCCGCCAGTGCGGCGCCGCAGCGTCAGCCCTGCGCGCAGCAGCCGGAGATCGGCGGTATCCCAGTACTGGGCTGCCAGCCGCTCCTCGTCGGCCCTGGTGGAGGCGACCTGCGGCAGCCCGTCGAGCGGCGGCAGTACGACATCGCCGCTCGCCTCGTACTTGGTCTCGGTTTCCAGCGCTGATTCTGCCATTGTGCCCGCCTACCCCCGTCCTGCCGCCCGATGCATGCCCGGATAGCGGCGGCCGCACGCCGGGAAGCCCGCGGCTGTCCCGGTTGTTGTTGCCAGGCATGCGAGTCGAGATCTGGTCTGATGTTGTCTGCCCATGGTGCTACCTGGGCAAGAAGCGATTCGAGCGGGCACTGGCTGACTTCGAGCACGGCGACGAGGTCGAGGTCGTGTACCGGTCGTTTGAGCTGGATCCGGACGCGCCGCAGGACCGCACGACCCCGACGGTCGAGCTCCTCGCGAGCAGGTACCGGATGACGCCGGAGCAGGCCGAGCAGGCGCAGCGGCAGATGCAGGAGCGCGCGGCCGCCGACGGCCTGACCTTCCGGATGGACAGCCTGCGCAGCGGCAACACCAGGGACGCCCACCGCGTGCTGCAGCTGGCCAGGGACGCCGGGAAGCAGGGCGAGATGATGGAGCGCCTGCACCGCGCGTACTTCACCGATCAGGAGTCGGTCTTCGACCACGACTCGCTGGTCCGGCTCGCCGCCGACGCTGGCCTCGACGGCGACGCCGTCCGGGCGATGCTGGCCTCTGACGACTACGCCGATCACGTCGAGACTGACGAGGAGATGGCACGCGCGCTCGGTGCGACCGGCGTCCCGCTCTTTGTCATCGACCGCAAGTACGGGATCTCCGGAGCGCAGCCCGCGCAGGCCATCACGCAGGTACTCGAGCGCGCCTGGGCCGAGGCCGGGGCATGAGCCAGGCCGATCTGGTTCGCTAGCGGGCATGAGCAACTCAGCCGAGCCGCCGGACTGGTTCACCGAGGCACTTGCCGCGCCGGTGCGGGCGCGCACTGTCACGGTGGCCGGCACGCCGATCGCCTACCGCGAATTCGGCGAGGACAACGCCACCGGCATCGTGCTGGTGCACGGCGGTGCCGCGCACGCGCGCTGGTGGGATCACATCGCACCGCTGCTCGCGCTCGGCCGCCGGGTGGTGGCCATCGACCTGTCCGGCCATGGCGACAGCGGGCCACGGGAGAAGTACACGCTCGACGGCTGGGCCGATGAGGTGATGGCTGTGGCCGCCGATGCCGGCATCACCGACCCGCCGATTGTCATCGGGCACAGCATGGGCGGCTTCGTGGCGCTGCGGACCGCCGGCCTGTACGGGGCGCAGCTGGCGGGCATCGTTGTCATCGACTCGCCGGTCCAGGAGATCACCCCGGAGCAGCAGGCGGCCAGAGACGCGCGGGCGTTCGGGCCGAAGCGGGTGTATCCCACGGCAGCGGCCGCGATCAGCCGCTTTCGCCCCGTTCCCGATCAGCCGGTGCTGCCTTATATCAGGGAGCACGTCGCTGAGACGTCCATCAGGGCTGTCCCCGGTGGCTGGAGCTGGAAATTCGATCCGGCAGTGTTCGGGCGTGCGCAGGCGACCCCGGCGCTGCTGCACCACCTCGACTGCCGGGTCGCGATCTTCCACGCTGAGCACGGCATCGTGCCGCCCCAGACCACCGAGCTGATGTACGACAAGCTGGGCCGCCGCGCGCCGATGATCGAGATTCCGGCGGCCGGCCATCACGTCATGATGGATCACCCGATCGCGCTGGTGACCGGCATCAGGACACTGCTCTCGGACTGGGACCACTCGCTGCCGGCGCAGGCGGGACCGCCTGGCAGCGACCGCTGATGCAGCGGACACCAGCACGCGCATACGCTGCCTAGAGTGAGCGCGGTGGGAACTGCCTCGCCCGGCGGCGGGCGCGTCATCGTCGTCGGCTCGGTCAACGTCGACCTGGTGATGCGGCTGCCAGCGCTCCCGTCAGCGGGCCAGACCGTCCTGGGCGGCGTGCTGTCCAGGCATGACGGCGGCAAGGGCGCCAATCAGGCCGTCGCCGCGGCGCGGGCAGGGGCACGGGTGCACCTGATCGGATCGGTCGGTGCGGACGACGGCCAGCCTGGCCTGGATGCGCTGGCAGCCGAGCGGGTCGACGTGACCGCCGTTGAGCGGGTCAGCGGCCCGACCGGCCATGCGCTCGTCCTGGTCGATGACAGCACCGGCGAGAATCAGATCGCCGTGGCATCCGGCGCTAATGCCCTGGTCAGCGGGGACCAGGTCACCGTGGCCCTGCACGGACTTGACCTGACCCCGGCTGATGTCGTCGTCTTGTCATTCGAGCTGCCTGCCAGCGCACTGCGGGCAGCCAGCACGGCTGCGCACTCCAGCGGCAGCGGCCTGGTGGTCAACCCCGCGCCTGTTCTGCCCCGTTCCCGTGATCTCCTCAGCGGTGCCATCACCACGCCGAATGCCGGCGAACTGGCCGCACTCACAACGGCGCCCGGCGCGACCCGGCGCGAGCCGGGTCCTGCCGCCGCCGTGCTCGCAGGGCAGTCGGGCGCGCCGGTCATTGTCACGCTCGGCGCGGACGGGGCCCTGCTGGCCTGCGATGACCGCACCGAGCACTTCGCCGGATACCGGGTCACCGTTCGCGACACGACCGGCGCGGGCGACACCTTCACCGGCGTGCTTGCGGCCAGCCTGGCCGCCGGCGAGCAGCTGCGGGCCAGCGTCCGCCGGGCAGTCGCCGCGTCCGCGCTGGCCGTGACACGCGACGGTGCCCGGGCGGGCATGCCCGCCGCGGCCGCGATCGACAGCCTGCTGGCCGGGAACCCGCCCGGCAGCCGGGTGTAACCGCCGGGCCCGGTTAGCCTCACGGGCCGGAAACTCGCCCCGGTCGCGGTTTGCCTGCCGGGCTGCTCGATCACATACCTGGCTATGCCGACAACTTCGGTCCGGTCCAGGCCGGCCGCGCGGTCCGCCGACCCGATCAGCGAGTTCTTCGAGGGACTTGCCGCTCCCGGCTGCCTGGACACGTTCGCCGGGCAGTCGGCGACCGTGCGCTTCGACGTGCGTGACGACCGCGCACTTCAGCACTGGTACGTGACCGTGACCAGGGGCGACGTCGCGGTGAGCCAGAGCAGCGACGAGGCTGAGGCCACCGTCATGGTCGACCGGCCGCACCTGGAGGCCATGGTGACCGGACGGCTGAACGCCCAGGCGGCGCTCCTGCGCGGCCTGCTCACCTGCGAGGGCAGCATGGCCGTGCTGATCATGTTCCAGCGGTGCCTGCCGGGGCCGCGCGGATCCACCGGGCGGGTCGCCCCGATCAGCTCGAAGACAGTAATGGCGCAGCGGAGGCCGGCGTGAGTGACTTGGTGCAGATCCTCGAGGGCAACACCTTCGTCGTCAGCGACAACCGGGGCGACATCGAGGCATCCCGCACCGATCCGACCGGGCTGTTCTCGTTCGATACCCGGTTCCTGTCCCGGTGGGTGCTGACCGTCAACGGGCAGCGGCTGAGCGCGCTGTCGACCGACGATCTGCAGTACTTCCAGGCCCGGTTCTTCCTGGTGCCCGGCGGCGGCACGGTCTATGTCGACGCCAAGCTGTCTGTCATCAGGCAGCGGGAGGTAGCCGACGGGTTCCACGAGGAACTCCGGGTGCTCAACCATGAGAACGAGCCGGTCGAGCTCACCATCAGGATCGACGCGGCCAGCGACTTCGCCGACCTGTTCGAGGTCAAGGACGCGCTGAAGAAGAAGGGCAGCTATCACGCCGAGATCACCGGCGGGAGCCTTGTGCTCGGCTACCGCCGCGAGACGTATGCGCGGGAGACCTGGATCTCGTCGACCGCGCCGGCCGCTATAGACGAGAAGGGCCTGACCTTCACGGTCACGGTGCCGCCGCACGGCGAGTGGAGCACCGAGCTTGACGTCGTGGCGTCAGAGGGAACATTCGACGGCTCGTCGGGTCCGGTCGGCATCCGCGGTCAGGGCCAGCGCCGCGTGCGCCGGGACATGGCCCGCGGCCTGCAGAAATGGCTGCAGAAGGCGCCCACCGTGTCGTGCGACTGGGAGCCGGCCGAGCACATCTACCGGCGGTGCATGACCGACCTGGCCGCGCTGCGGTTCTCCACCCTGACGATGCCCGGCCGGTCGCTGCCCGCTGCCGGACTGCCCTGGTTCATGACCATCTTCGGCCGCGACAGCATCTTCACCAGCCTGCAGGCACTGCCATTTACCTCGGAGCTCGCCGCGACCACGCTGCTGGCGCTGGCCGAGCGGCAGGGCACCAGGACCGACGACTTCCGGGACGAGGATCCTGGCCGCATCCTGCACGAGATGCGCTACGGCGAGATGACCGCGTTCGAGGAGCGGCCGCACTCGCCGTACTACGGCAACGCCGACGCCACTGCCCTGTATGTGGTGCTGCTCGACGAGTACGAGCGGTGGACCGGTGACACCAGGCTGGTGCGCGAGCTTGAGCACGCGGCCAGGGCGGCCCTGAACTGGATCGACGAGTACGCCGACCTGCAGGGCAACGGCTATGTGTCCTACCAGCGGCGCAATCAGAAGACCGGGCTGGAGAACCAGTGCTGGAAGGACTCCTGGGACTCCATCTCCTATCGCAACGGGGACCTGCCCGGCTTCCCGCGCGCCACCTGCGAGCTGCAGGGCTACGCCTACGACGCGAAGGTGCGCGGCGCCCGGCTGGCGCGCCTGGTGTGGAAGGACCCCGCCTTCGCTGACCGGCTGGAGAAGGAGGCCGCCGACCTCAAGCGGCGGTTCAACCGCGACTTCTGGGTCGCCGACGGCGAGTACTTCGCGGTCGCCCTGGACGGTGACGGCCGGCAGGTCGACTCGCTCACCTCGAACATCGGCCACCTGCTGTGGAGCGGCATCGTCGACAAGAGCAAGGCCAGGTCGGTCGCGCGGCATCTGCTCGGGCCCCGGCTGTTCTCCGGGTGGGGCGTCCGGACGCTGGCCGAGGGCGAGGCCCGCTACAACCCGGTCGGCTACCACGTCGGCACGGTCTGGCCGTTCGACAATTCCTTCATCGCCTGGGGCCTGCGCCGCTACGGGTTCAAGGAGGAGGCCGCATGCATCGTCGCCGGCATCATGGAGGCGGCGCAGGTCTTCGACGGCCGCCTGCCGGAGGCGTTCGGCGGCTACCAGCGCGACGCGACCAGGTACCCGGTGCAGTACCCGACCGCGTGCAGCCCCCAGGCCTGGTCGACCGGCGCGCCCCTGCTGCTGCTGCGGGCCGGGCTCGGGCTGGAGCCGCAGGGCGACAACCTGATTGTCGACCCGGCACTGCCGACCCGCATCGGCAATCTGCAGCTGCTCGACCTGCCGGGCCGCTGGAAGAAGATGGACGCCTTCGGCCGCGGCCGCATCGACACCGACCGGCTCATCCGGCGCTAGCCGGCCCGCCGCCGGACGTCGCCTGACGGAGGCTGTTACTGACGCTGGCGGGCGTGCTCGGCCAGGCCGACCTGCCGCATGGTCGCGGCGAGTTCCTCCAGCGCTGGGAGCGCGGTGGTGAGCAGGTCGACCTGCTGCGGCGGCAGCAGCTCCAGGCACCGGGACACCGCGGCCGCCCGGCGGGCCTTGACCTCGCGGTCGACCCGGCGGCCGGCGGCCGTGCTGACCACCGAGGCACTGCGCAGGTCAGCGGGATCCGGGATGCGGTCGATCAGGCCGAGTCCCTGCAGCCTGCTGATGACGCGCGACAGCATGGTGGGATTCAGGCCCTCAAGGTCGCCCAGCTCTCCGAGGCCGAGCGGCCCGCGCGCCACGATGAGCCCGAGAACCGAGGCCTGCGACGGAGTCAGGCCGGCACCGGTCGAGGATGAGTTCAGCTCGCGGGCGAGCTTGCCAATGACCCGGCGCAGCCTGATGGCGCCGTCGTCGTCCATGGCCAGAAGCATAGCGGCTGATCCGATAACTAGTTGCCTGCCGGCAGGCAGTGTACGGTGGTCTCGTCGTGGCGGAACAGGTGGCGCAGGCCGGACCAAGCCGCGGGCACGCTGCTGACGAGCCTGCCGCAGGCGCGGCCTCATTTTCGCTGTCGTCTCGATCGCGCTGATGATGGCGTCGGTGGACCAGACCATCGTGGCCACCGCGCTGCCATCCATTCAGCGTGACCTGCACGCCCAGGTGAACTGGAGCAGCTGGACGATCACCGTCTACGCGCTCGGCCAGGTCCTCGTCATGCCGGTCGCGGGGAAGATCGGCGACCAGTACGGCCGCAAGCAGATCTTCCTAGGCGCGGCCGCGCTGTTCACGACGGCGTCGCTGTGCTGCGGCCTGGCCGGCAACATCTACCTGCTCATTCTGCTGCGTGGCGTGCAGGCTATCGGGGGCGGCGCGTTCATGCCCTCCGCGACCGGCATCGTATCAGAGCTGTTCGGCAACGACCGGGACCGTGCTGTCGGGCTGTTCTCGAGCATCTTCCCGATCGGCGGGATCATCGGCCCGGTGCTCGGCGGCGTGTTCGTGACCTACTGGTCCTGGCGCGGCATCTTCCTGGTGAACATCCCCGTCGGGATCACCCTGATCTGCCTCGGCGCGGTCTTCATCCCGGACATCGCCAGGCGGCCGGACCAGCACCTCGACATCCGCGGCGTGGTGCTGCTCGGCAGCACCCTGCTGCCGGCCATGCTCGGCATCGGGTATCTCGGCGGCGCGCACAGCGATCTGCTGAGCCCGTTTTTCCTCGTCCCCGAGCTCGTCGCCGCTGCGTCGGCGGTGGCCTTCTTCCGGCATTCGGCCCGCGCGCAGTCGCCGTTCATCTCGCTGCGCTTCCTGACCGGGCGCGGCTTCGGCGTCATGAACCTGCTGAACTTCCTTTACGGCTGCGCCGTGCTCGGCTTCGCGCCGCTGGTTCCGCTGTACGCGCAGGAGCGATTCGGGCTGCCCGCGCTCGCGGCCGGCACGCTGCTGACCGCCCGCGCCGTCGGGATGATCACGACCGCGGGGCTCGCCGTCTACCTGCTGCGCCGCACCGGCTACCGGTGGCCGATCATTATCGGCTTCACGCTCTCGGCCGTGGGCATGGCCCTGACCGCGATCAGCCCGCACGGGATGTCGGTGTACGCCTGGCTCGCGGTGGCCACCGCGATCTGCGGCGTCGGCATGGGCATCTCGACACCGTCAGCGAACAACGCGACCCTTCAGCTCGCACCCGAGCACGCCGCCGCGGTGGCCGGGCTGCGCGGCATGTTCCGGCAGTCCGGGGCCATTGCCGCAGTGGCCATCGGCACCTCGGTCGTGGCCAGGAGCGCCGACCCCGGCATCGCCCAGGCGCACGTCTTCCTGGTGTTCGCGGCCATCCTGATCGCGGCCCTGCCGCTCGTCGCCCGCGTGCCCGAGCACCGCGGCCGGTGGTAACGGCAGTACCGGCCGTATCGGCGGTGCCGGCGGGCTAGTCCCCGAGCGACGCGTAGATCGCCCGGACGTAGTCCTCGCTGCGCTGCGAGCCGATGATGCCAGGTCCCATCTTGTTCATCATGTAGGAGATGGTCATCCGGCGGCCGACGTCCATGATGATCACTGAGCCGCCCCAGCCGCCCCAGTAGCAGATCTTGTCGTCCGGGACGTAGGGCAGCGTGTCCAGCTGCGGCAGCCCGTACCCGATACCGAACCGGAGCGGAACGCCGAGCACGACATCGACTCCGTTCGCCTGCTCGCGGAAGATCAGCTCGATGGTCTCCGGCCGGAGCAGCCGCACTCCGCCGACCTCGCCGCCGCGGGAGATGACCGACAGGATCCGCGCGACCGAGCGGGCGTTGCCGTGCCCGTTGGCGGCGCCGATATCGGCGTTCCGCCAGGCCGGGGTGTTCGCGTAGGTCGCGTCGACGACCGGACCGGTCATGGTCTTCACGGTCGGGCTGTCCATCCCGAGCGCCTCGAGGTCGAACGGCAGCGGCGGCGGCGGGATCACCGGGGAGATCCGGCCCCAGTCGCTTTCGGCGGCGCCGACCTGGAAGTCGGCGCCGAGCGGGCCGGCGATCTCGGCGGCGACGAACTGCTTCAGGCTCGTGCCGGTGATGCGCCGCAGCACCTCGCCGATCAGGTGGCCGAAGTTCAGCGCGTGGTAGCCGGACGCGGTGCCCGGCTCCCACCACGGCGCCTGCGCCGCGAACCGCGCGGTGGACTTCTCCCAGTCGTACAGGTCCTCGACGACGGCCGGCTGGTCGAGCCCGGATACACCCGAGGTGTGCGAGAGCAGGTGCCGGACCAGCACGTCCTGCTTCCCGGCGGCGGCGAACTCCGGCCAGTAGCGGGCCACCGGGGCGTCGACGTCCAGCTCGCCGCGGTCGGCCAGCATGAGCGCGGCCAGGCTGGTCACCGTCTTGGTCGTCGACCAGACATTGACGATCGTGTCGCGCTCCCATGGCGTCGCGGCCGCCTCGCCGGCGTAGCCGCCCCACAGGTCGACGGCGATCTGCCCGTCGAGGTCGAGCACGATGGACGCGCCCAGGTCCTCGCCCGAGTCGAGATTGCGCTGCAGCGCCGCCCTTACGGCCGCGAACCGATCGTCACAACTGCCCTGAATATCCGCCATGACCGCAGCGTAGGGCGACATCATGCGGAAAGACAATGACGAGGGCGGGAACGAGCTGTCCGCCCCGCGGTGTCCGCCGTGTGCGCGGCCGCAATGGCAGACCCGTGCCGCGGCGGCTCAGCCGGCCCGGCGCGCGGCTAATCCCCAGACTGGTTCGATGGCCACGGCGGGCAGCTCGGCGACAGCCGCGGCCACGCTGCTGAACTGCGGGAGCAGGCGCGCCAGGCCAGCCCCGGCCAGAACGGCGCGAACCGGCCCGTCCGGCACCACCAGCCGCAGCTCGCCGCCCTCGGCGACGTCGCCACGATGCACACGCACTAAGACATCGAGCCCGGCCGGGTCGCAGAACGCGGTGCCGCTGAGATCAAGCACGATCGTTGCGTAGCCGAGCGAAGCCGGGTGCGCGAGCGCGGACCGCAGCAGGCTCGCGTTGCCCCCGTCGATCACGGGCGGAGCCGTGATCACGGGCACGCCCCTGACCATCCTCATCGTGCAGGCGAATCCGGCCACTGCCACCACCTCCGGTCCGGCAAGGGCACTGCGTATCGCAGCGACCCTGCTGCCGCAGCTACCCCGGCCCGGCCGGTCTAATGCCGCGCGGCGCGGCTAGAACAGCTAAGCCCGCGGCGCCGGTCCGCTCATACGATCCCCCGCTCGCGCAGGTCACTGAGCTCAGCCGCCTCGATGCCGAGCAGCTCGCGGTAGATCTCCTCGTTGTGCTCGCCAAGCTCCGGCCCGAGGCGGCGCACCGAGCCAGGGGTATCCGACAGCCGGGGCACGACGGCCTGGACCGGGAAGGAGCCCAGTTTGGCGTGCGTCAGCCGCAGGATCGCCTGCCGTGCCTGAAAGTGCGGATCGTCGAACATGTCGCGGGTCTGGTAGATGCGGCTGGCCGGCACGCCGGCCTCCGCGAGTACGGCGAGCAGCCGGTCAGTGCCCAGCGTCGCGGTCCAGGCGGCGACGAGCTGGTCCACCTCGGGCTGGCGCTCACCGCGGGCGGCGTGGGTGGCATACCGGGGATCAGCCGCCAGATCCGGGCGGCCCATGGCCGCGGCCAGGCGGCTGAACACCGTGTCCCGGTTAGCGCCGATCAGGACCTCGTCGAGGTCGGCGGTCGGGTACACATTCGATGGCGTCACGCCCGGCAGCACCGATCCGGTGCGCTGCCGCTGGTAGCCGGCCAGCTCCCATTCGGGCAGCACGGATTCCATCAGCGCCAGCACGGCCTCGTAGATGGCTGAATCGACGATCTGGCCGCGGCCGGTGCGGTGCCGGGCGTGCAGGGCAAGGACCGCGCCCATCGCGGCGAACGTGGCGGCCAGCGAGTCACCCAGGGAGATCCCGGTCCTGGACGGGGGCCGGTCAGGCTCGCCGGTCATGTACCTGATCCCGCCCATCGCCTCGCCGACCGAGCCGAACCCGGCCTGCGCGGCGTACGGTCCTGTCTGCCCGTAGCCGGTGACGCGGACCAGGATGAGGCCGGGGTTGGCGGCCGACAGCCGGTCGTAGCCGAGGCCCCAGCGCTCCAGCGTGCCGGGCCGGAAGTTCTCGACCACGATGTCGCTCACGGCAGCCAGCCGCCGCACCAGCCGCTGGCCCTCGTCCGTGCGGAGATCCGCCGTCACTGACTTCTTGTTGCGGGCGACGATCGGCCAGTGCAGCGAGAGGCCGTCGACCTTCTGCGGGCCCCAGTCACGCATCGGATCGCCGCCTGCCGGATCCTCGACCTTGATCACTTCAGCGCCGAAATCACCGAGCAGCTGCCCGCAGAACGGGCCGGCGATCAGTGATCCGCACTCGACGACGCGGATTCCGGCCAGCGGACCGGCCGCCTCAGGCACACTGCCGGCCTCAGGCACCCTCTCATCGGCCTGCCCCTCGACATCTGCCACTCGCGACCTCCCAGGGGCAGATCGTATGCAATGCCGAGCTGGCGGCGCGCTACTGCGCTGGCGGCACGATGACGACCGGGCAGGCGGAGTAGTGCGCGACCTTCGTCGCGACCTCGCTCACCCGCAGGGCCGGGAACCCGAGCTGGCCGCGAGAGCCGATGACGAGCATGTCAGCCCCCTGCGAGGCGTTGACGAGTTCCTCGCCCGCGAGTCCGGTGACCGCCGCGACCGTCACCGTCGCTGACGAGCCGAGGCCGCGGCTCACCTTAGTCACAGCCTCCTCCGCGGCCTGGCGTGCCTTGTCCAGCATCACCCTGTCGGCCGGCACCTCGGACGGGTCGCCAGTCCACGGGCTCACCGCGACCTCGTTAATGGTGAGAACTCTCAGGTCCAGATGCTCGGCGGCGGCGCGCTGCATGGCCCACCTGAGTGCGTACTCGGCGTTCTGCGAGCCGTCGTAGCCAACCACGATGCCAGGCATGCCGGTCCCTCCTCGCACTAGCCGGAAGCGATACGTCAGCCTCCAGCCTCACGCTGGCCGGCCGGCCGCTCACAGGGCAGTTCGTACTGGCCGGCCGGGACGTAGGTCCCGGCCGGGCTGCCCGTCGCCGGTCCCGGGGACTTTTGCGGTGCAGGACAGGCCATAAGCCTCTGCGGCTGTCCGCGGCCTGCGGCCACGCTCGAACAAGAAAGCTTCAGCGAAGCCCAGCCGAGGAGCCGGCCATGAGAACCAACATCCTGCTTGCCGTGGACGTCGCGCCGGGCAGCCCCGGACGGCACGTCGCAGCGGCAGCCAGCGTGACCGCCGAGCTCGTCCGGGACAGCGCGGACAGCGTCATCGTCCTGCACGTCCGGGAGTTCTCCGTACCCCGGCTTGCCCGCACCATGGCCGGTCACGGCGGCTCAGCTGGCCGGGCGGTTGTGGACGAGATCGTGACCGGGCTGCGAGCGCGCGGAATTCACGCGAGCGGCCTGGTCCGCGAGGCTGACTTCGGCCATGTCGCCGAGACCATCCTGGCCGCAGCCGGCGAGTTCGATGCGCGGCTGATCGTGCTGGGCTCGCGCGGCCGCAACGACCTGCCGCGCACTCCCTCCGGCGGTGTCGCCGGGCATCTGCTCCGGCATGCGACGCTGCCGGTGCTGATCGCTCCCGCGGGCTACGCGGAATGTCAGAACGGGCCTGGCGCCCGTGTCCCGGCCGGCAGGTAACGCTCAGCAGCCGGAGCGCCAGGGACTAAGGACCCCTGGCGGACCGGCCATCTGCCCCTGGCATCAGGCTGCCAGGCCTGCGACCGTGGGCGCGGAGAGGGCTGACCGTATGGCAGCCCAGAAGGAGAGGTTGAGATGTCAGGCATAGTGGTCGGCATTGACGGGTCCCATAACTCCAGTCACGCCCTTGAGTGGGCGATGCGTGAGGCCGCGCTGCGCAAGGCCGAGCTGACCGTACTTACCGTCAACTCGGTGCCGGCCAGCTACTGGACCGGACAGCCCGTTGCGCTCCCCGGCGACCAGGACCGTGCTTCCGAAGCTCGCAAGCTGGCAGAGGCAGCCGTGGCGAAGGTCGCGGACGAGCTCGGCGAGACCAAGCCAGCGGCCGTCACGGTCACGGCCATCAGCGGTTTCCCCGCCAAGACGCTGATTGACGCGTCGGCAGACTCGGACCTGCTGGTCGTCGGCACCCGCGGCGGCGGCGGCTTCGGCTCGCTCGCGCTTGGCTCGATCAGCAGCCAGGTGGTTCATCACGCTCATTGCCCCGTCGTGGTGGTTCCTGCTGGCAGGTAGCGATGCGGCGATGGCTCGGCGATCGCCCCGGCTGGCCCCGTCAGCCCGGGCGATCTCCCGGAGAAGGAGCAGGACATGACAACCAGGATTGGCATTAACGGCTTCGGGCGGATCGGCCGGGCGTTCGTCCGGCGCTGCCTGGAACAGCACGACCTCGAAGTAGTGGCCATCAACGATCTTACCGACGCCCGCACGCTGGCTCATCTGCTGGAGTTTGACTCCACGTACGGCCGGCTGCAGGCAACGGTGGGCTACACCGACAACTCCATCATCGTCAACGGGCGCCCCATCGCCGCGCTGACCGCACGCGACCCGGTCGCTATCAACTGGGCGGAGCTCGGCGTCGACGTCGTCATCGAGTCGACAGGAAAGTTCCGCAGCCGCGATGATGCGGCGCTGCATCTGAAGAGCGGCGCCCGAAAGGTGCTGATCTCAGCGCCAGGGAAGAACGCGGATCTGACCGTCGTGATGGGGATCAACGACTCCGCCTACGACCCAGCCAGCCATGACGTGATCTCGTGCGCGTCGTGCACGACCAACTGCGTCGCGCCGATGGCGAAGGTGCTGGCGGACAGCTTCGGGCTGGAGCACGGCCTGATGACGACAGTGCATGCCTACACCGGCGATCAGATGCTCCTGGACGGGCCGCACAAGGACCTGCGGCGCGCCCGCAGCGCCGCGCTCAGCATCGTACCGACCTCGACGGGCGCCGCCCGCACGACCGGTCTGGTAATCCCCGAGCTGGCTGGCAAGCTCGACGGCGTGGCCGTCCGGGTGCCGGTGGAAGACGGCTCGCTAACCGACCTGACGGCCGTGCTTGGCCGCGACGTGACGGCCGATGAAGTGAACGACGCCTTCAGGCAGGCGGCCGACGGAGCGCTGAAGGGCATACTCCGCTACAGCACCGACCCGCTGGTGTCGCGCGACATCATCGGCGACCCCGCCTCGTGCGTCTTCGATTCCGGGCTGACCCAGGCGGCAGGCAGCCTGGTCAAGGTGTTCGGCTGGTACGACAACGAGTGGGGCTACACCTGCCGGCTTGTCGACCTTGCCGCGCTGGCTGGCGCTTCCCTGCGCTAGCGGCCCGCGGCCCAGCTCGCAGCACTGGCACCAGAAATGGCCGCCAGGACGAGGTCCTGGCGGCCATGACATGCGTGCGTCCAGGCGGCTACATGTCACGCATCGCGCGGAAGCGCTTCATGTCAGCACGGCCTGCCAGCAGCGCGCCGCAAATGATCGCGGCTGGCACGACCCAGAGCAGCACCTTCATCGCCCTTCCTCCTCACCGTCTCCCGTGGCATCTGTCTGCGCGTCAGCATGACCGCAGGCGCCGCCGGCGGGCAGGGCCAAAGGTCCGCTGTCCTGGTCGCTAAGGCCCGTTGCCGCAGGGCGCATCGGCCCTGCCGGGGCGGCTGAGTCCGGGCGCACACTCAGCGCAGACGAATCACTTACTGAGGAGGTACCTGACATGAGGGCAGCAGTCGTCACCCAGTTCGGCGCGCCACTTGTTATCGAGGACCGGCCGATTCCCGACCCAGGGCCAGGACAGATCACCGTGCAGATGGTGGCGTCCGGGCTGTGCCACACCGACATCCACGCGGCCAGCGGTGACTGGCCGGTCAGGCCGCAGCCGCCGTTCGTTCCCGGCCACGAGGGAGTCGGGACCGTGTACGCTGTCGGCGTCGGCGTGACTTCCCACCGCACCGGCGACATGGTCGCCGTTCCGTGGCTCGGCTACGCCTGCGGGCAGTGCCGGCACTGCCTCACCGGGTGGGAGACGCTGTGCCTGCAGCAGCAGAACACGGGCTACTCGGTTGACGGCTGCTACGCGGAGTACTTCCTGGCGGAGGCGGCGTTCGCGGCCAGCGTCCCGGCCGGGCTGAGCCCGCTGGACGCAGCGCCGCTGACCTGCGCCGGCGTCACCACGTACAAGGCGGTCAAGGTCGGCAACGTCCGGCCGGCCGATCTGGTGGCTATTTCCGGCATCGGCGGACTCGGCCACCTCGCGCTGCAGTACGCGAAGATCGCCGGCGGCACCGTCGCGGCCATTGACGTCACCGACGAGAAGCTGCAGCTGGCCAAGGAACTAGGCGCCGACATCGTGATTGATGCCAGGACCGAGGACCCCGCGGCCGTGCTGCAGGGTCAGGGCGGCGCTGACGTTGCCATCGGCCTGGCGGTCGATGACAAGTCCTTCGCGACGGCCTACGCGGGCCTGCGGCGAGGCGGCAGGCTCGTGCTGGTGGCGCTTCCGGCAGCCGGCACGCTCAGCATCCCGGTGTTCGATACCGTGCTGAACGGGACCTCGGTCATCGGCTCGATCGTCGGGACCCGCGCCGACCTGGCCGACGTGTTCTCCCTGCACGCGCAGGGCCGGACCAGGGTGATCTACGAGACACGCGACCTGGGCACGGTCAACGAGTCGATCACCGATGTGCTGCACGGCCGGGCCAGGGCGAGGATCGTCCTGCAGCCGTAGCAGGCGTGGCAGCCGCGGGCATGCTGGCCCGCGGGACGATAGGACTTCGGCGGCCGGGACTATCGGCCCTGGCCGCGCGGAGGCCCGCCCGGTTGGATGGAGAGAGGCCGGGCGGAACCCGCCGGGCCGGGACGATGGTCGGAGGCATCCGCATGGTCACTGCAGAGACGTCGCAGCCGCACGTCGTGGTGGGCGTCGACGGCTCAGCTGAGTCAGTCGAGGCGCTCCGGTGGGCCGCCAGGTACGCGGCGGCGACCAGCGCGACCATCACGGCCGTCATCTCCTGGCACTATCCGGCAGCCGGACTGGTCCCGGCCGGCCAGGCACCGCCGGACGTCTCATCCGAGGTGCGCGCCAGCATGCAGGCTGCCCTGGACAAGGCCGTGACCGAGGTCTTCGGGACGGCCACGCCCGCCGGCGTGACGGCCAAGGTCGCCTACGGCCATCCGGCCATGGTCCTGGTCGACGAGTCCAAGGACGCCGACCTGCTGGTCGTCGGGCGGCGCGGACACGGCGCGTTCACCGGGATGATGCTCGGGTCTGTCAGCATTCACTGCGTCACTAATGCCGTCTGCCCGGTCGTCGTCGTCCGCGGCAGCTAGCCAGCCTGCACCTCGAAGGAGTTCCGGAATCATATGACCACAGTGACCGGGCGCGACGCGCTGACCGCCGAGCAGGCCGGAATGCTGGACCGGTACTGGCGCGCCGCGAACTACCTGTCCGCGGGCCAGATCTACCTGATGGAGAACGCGCTGCTGACCGTTCCGCTGCAGCCCGAGCACATCAAGCCGCGGCTGCTCGGCCACTGGGGCACCACGCCGGGGCTGAACTTCATCTGGGCCCATCTCAGCCGGGCGATCGTCGCGCACGACGCGCCGATGATGATCGTCATCGGTCCCGGTCATGGCGGCCCGGCCGCACTCGCCAATACCTGGCTGGAAGGCAGCTACAGCGAGGTGTACCCGAGCATCCCGCGCGACGCGCGCGGCATGGAGGAGCTGTTCCGCCAGTTCTCCTTCCCTGGCGGAGTACCGAGCCACGTCGCGCCGGAGACGCCCGGCTCGATCCATGAGGGGGGCGAGCTTGGCTACTCGCTGTCCCATGCGCACGGCGCCGCCTTCGACAACCCGGACCTGATCGTCGTCTGCGTCGTCGGCGACGGCGAGGCGGAAACCGGTCCGCTGGCGAGCAGCTGGCATTCGCACCGGTTCCTGGATCCGGCCGGCGACGGGGCCGTCCTGCCGATCCTGCACCTGAACGGATGGAAGATCGCGAATCCGGCCGTACTCGCCCGGCTGCCCGAGGATGAGCTTGACGCCCTGTTCCGGGGCTACGGCTACGAGCCGTTTTACGTGACTGGCACCCCGGGGCGCGTTCCCCATCAGGAAATGGCGGCGACCCTGGATGCCGCGATCGCGCGCATCCGCTCGATTCAGACCCAGGCCAGGGGCGGCCGGGCCGAGCCGGGCGCCCGCTGGCCGATGATCGTGATGCGGACCCCGAAAGGCTGGACCGGTCCGGCCGTGGTGGACGGGCTGCCGGTGGAGGGTACCTGGCGCGCGCATCAGGTGCCGCTGGCCGAGGTGCGGACAAATCCCGAGCACCTGCGCCAGCTTGAGCGGTGGCTGCTGTCCTACCGGCCGGACGAGCTGTTCGGCCCGGACGGCAGCCCGGACGAGGACTACCTGGGCCTGGTGCCGGCCGGCGACCTGCGGCTCGGCGCGACGCCGCACGCGAACGGCGGCCGGCTGCTGCGCGACCTTGCCCTGCCGGACTTCCGCGGCTACGCCGTGCCGGCGGAGGTGCCCGGCGGCCAGATGTCCGAGCCCACCCGGGTGCTCGGCGGGATGCTGCGCGACGTGATGAATCTCAACGCGGAGAGCCGCAACTTCCGGATCGTCGGGCCTGACGAGACCGAGTCGAACCGGCTCGGCGCCCTGCTCGAGGTCACCGGCAAGACCTGGGAAGAGGACACGCTCGACGTCGATCTGAACCTCGCATCCGACGGCCGCGTCATGGAGATCCTGTCCGAGACCACCTGCCAGGGCTGGCTGGAGGGCTACCTGCTGACCGGCCGGCACGGGCTGTTCTCCTGCTACGAGGCGTTCATTCATATCGTGGACTCGATGTTCAACCAGCACGCCAAGTGGCTGAAAGTGTCGCGGCACCTGCCCTGGCGGCAGCCAGTCGCCTCCCTGAACATCCTGCTGACCTCGCATGTCTGGCGGCAGGACCACAACGGCTTCTCGCATCAGGACCCTGGCTTCATCGACCACGTCATGAACAAGAAGGCCGAGGTCATCAGGGTCTACCTGCCGCCGGACACGAACACGCTGCTCTCGGTCGCCGACCACTGCCTGCGCAGCCGCGACTACGTCAACGTGGTAGTGGCCGGCAAGCAGCCGAATCCGGACTGGCTCGACATGGACGCGGCCGTCCTGCACTGCACCCGCGGTGCCGGGATCTGGGAGTGGGCGAGCAGCGACGGCGACGGCGTCCAGCCGGACATCGTCCTCGGCTGCGCCGGCGACGTGCCTACCCTGGAGGTTCTCGCCGCGACCGACATTCTGCGCCGGGAACTGCCCGACCTGCGCGTTCGCGTAGTGAACGTGGTCGACCTCATGCGGCTGCAGCCCGTGGTGGAGCATCCGCACGGCATGAGCGACGCCGAGTTCAACGCGCTGTTCCCGCCCGACCGGCCGGTGATCTTCGCTTATCACGGCTACCCCTGGCTGATCCACCGCCTCACCTACCGGCGCGACGGGCACAACAACTTCCACGTCCGCGGCTACAAAGAGGAAGGCACCACGACCACGCCGTTCGACATGGTGGTGATGAACGACATGGACAGGTTCCACCTGGTCATGGACGTCATCGACCGGGTGCCTGCGCTGGCCGAGCGGGCTGGCCAGCTCCGGCAGCAGATGGTCGACACGCGCACCAGGCATCACGCCTGGACTCGTGAGCACGGCGAGGATCTGCCGGAAGTGGCTAACTGGACCTGGCCCGGCCCGGCCCGGTGACGCCCGGACTGGCGAAGGCCACCCCGGCGAGGACGCGCGGAGGCGGCCGGTGACCACGGTCATCATCATGAATGCCGGCTCCAGCAGCCTCAAGGTCAGCGCGCTGCGGCCAGATGACCAGGTCGCTGACGCGCTGAGCCTGGACCGCTGGGACGGCAGCCCGGACCATCCCGAGCTGGCTGAGTTCCTCGCCAGGGCCGGCCGGGACGCTGCAACGGTGGCCCACCGGGTCGTGCACGGCGGCAGCAGGTTCACCACGGCCGTGCGCATTGACGACAGCGTCGTCGCCGCGATCGAGGGCCTGACCGAACTGGCCCCGCTGCATCAGACCAGGGCACTTGCCGGGATCGAGGCCGCGCGGCAGGCGCTGCCGGGCGTGCCCGGTGTCGCCTGCTTCGACACCGCCTTTCACGCGGGGCTGCCGGATGCCGCCGCGCGGTATGCGCTGCCGGACCGGTGGACGACGCGATTCGGCCTGCGCCGGTACGGCTTCCACGGCCTGTCACACGCCTACGCGACCAGGCGAGCGGGAGCGATGCTGCGCCGGGATCCGGCCGACCTGCGCATCGTGACGTGCCATCTCGGGGCGGGCGCATCCCTGGCGGCGGTACTGCACGGGCGGTCAGTCGATACCACGATGGGCTTCACCCCGCTCGAGGGCCTGGTCATGGCCACCCGGAGCGGCAGTGTCGACCCCGGTCTGCTTGTCTGGCTGCTGCAGGACGACCGGCTGCCGCTCGGCGAGGTCGCGGCCGCACTGGAGCAGGAGTCCGGGCTGGCGGGCATCTCCGGGCAGCCCTCGGGCGACATGCGGGACATCCTGCAAGCCGCGCGGGAGGGCAATCAGCGCGCGAAGCTGGCGGTCGAGGTCTACCTGCACCGGCTGCGGCGGGAGATTGCCGCGATGGCCGCGGCGATGAACGGGCTTGACGTGCTGCTCTTCACCGGCGGTGTCGGCGAGCACAGCCCGCCGGTCCGGGCCGCTGCCGCGGCCGGCCTGGAGTTCCTTGGCGTCACCATCGACGCCGGCCGTAACGCCGCGACCGCCGATGCCGATATCAGCGGCAGCGGCCCTGCCCGCGTGCTCGTGGTCACCGCCAGGGAGGATCTGGAGATGGCGAGACAGGCGCGGGCGGTGCTGGCCGGGCCCTGACCGGGCGGTGCTGGCCGGGCCCTGACCGGGCGGTGCTGGCCGGGCCCTGACCGGATCTGCCGTCACCCGGTTCTTAGGTCAGCGCAGCTGCGTCATCAGCGCAGCGAGGACCAGCGCGGCCCGGTTGCTGCCCACGCCTGCGTCCAGCTGGCGATCCGCCGCCGGTTGGCAGCCACCCGGACCGCCCAGGCCGCGATCGCCAGCAGGGTCGCCACCGACGCGACCGCGAGCAGCACGCCCATGCCGACCCGGTTGGTCACGTCGGCGCTGGTCAGCTTCGCGTGGGTGAGCTGGCCAGACCTGGTGACCCAGACGCTCACATGCTGGCCGGCCCGCGCGTCCAGGCTTACCGCGATGGTGCCGGACCGCTGCCCGCCGGACGGTGCCGTCCACCGGGCCGGGACCCAGGCGACATTCCCGTCCCCGGCCGTGCCGACGATGCCGTCGGCGCCGCTGACCAGCAGCACGGCGGGTACCTGCCGCCAGCTGCTCTCGGCCCGGATCTCAGCCATCCCGGACGCGCCCGCCAGACGGCCCCCGGCCAGGCCGAGCAGCGGTGCCGCGACGAGGAAGGCAAGCAGCAGGCTCAGCATGATCGCTGCCTCGACCCGGTCGATTCGCCGCCGCAGCGGGTTGCCGTCGCTGGCGAGCAGCGGCGTCACGCGGCTCAGCCGAAGTCTTCTCATGGTCCACCGTCCTCACGACACCATCTGTGACCACGATCACTCGGCGCGGGGGTCCGCGATGAGGGCCGATGAGCCCCGGTGAGCCGGACCATCGGGCCTATCCGTCCGGGTCTTTGGTCACCAGGGCCGCCACAGGCCGCCGCGGCGTTGCCGGCGCGGTGTTCGCCCGGCCGAACTGCAGCAGCATCTGCGGATCTGCGTGCCGCCGGACCAGCGAGCGGACCTCCTGGCGGTAACGGGGCAGTTCCAGCGGCTGCGACTGCAGACTGGCGAACACCCATCGCGACGCGGCCCGCAGCAGCAGCCGGTTGAGCGCCTGGCCGGCCCGCAGCCAGTCAGCCGTCAGGTCGCCGGAGGTGACGAGGACGGCGACCGCGCCCGGCGGCTCGTCCCCGGTCACCTCGGTTCCCGGCTGGCCGAACAGGCGGCGCGGCAGCCACTGGTCTGCCGGCCCGGCCTGCTGGCCGCCGCTCAGCCGGGCCCTGGCCGGCACGCCGTCCCTGGCCTGGCTGCCGGCAGGCCTGACCCACTGGCTGAGCTCGGCTCTGATCTCGGCGCTGGCCTGCTGCTCAGCCGCTGCGGCGCGGGCAAGCCCGGCGAGCGCCGCGATCTCGGCCGGGCTGGTGACGAGGATCAGCTCGGCGCCTTCCACTGCCGCCTCAGCCACCAGCACGTCCAGCAGACGGGCCGGACCTCGCTTGGCGAGAACGCGCCGCGGTGGGTATGCCGGTGCGGCACCGCCGCGATCAGCTCGGTCTCCGCAGGCGCGACACCGGCGTGCCCCTCGGCCAGGACCCGGGCGAGCAGCCACGGCCGCGCCGGATCGGGCTGCAGGTGCGCGACTGGCAGCCGGCCCCGGCTGCGCAGGCCGAGGCGCAGGCCGAAGAGCGCGGCACCGCAGCTGATCATCAGCTCGCGGCCGTCGGGATCGATCGAAGGCAGCAGCCGGGAGGTGTCCGCCAGCAGGTCGATGGCACTGTCGTGGATCGCGAACCGCCACGGCTGCGTATTGTGCACGGACGGCGCCCGCCCCGCCATGGCGACGACGGCCGCGACGTCGGCGGCCGACAGCGGGCTGCACGGAGTGTCCGGCCGCCGCATACCCGAGTGCACCAGCATGCCTCCCGCATCGGGGCCAGCCAGCGCCTGCTGGCCGGCTGGCTGCTGCCGGCCCGGCGCCTGATCCTGTCGCGAGGTCATGACACCACCCCCGCTAGTCAGCCTGTCCCCGGCGTCCAGGCCCCGCCCAGGGTCTAAGGACCCTTCCAGGGCGGAACGATGTCCGTAGAGTTGGCAGCGTTGCAGGGCTTCTCTCGCTGGAGGAAGCATGACAAGTAGGGGCAGAGCGGCTGCTACGGATCTCGGGCGGCGGATCGCCGAGCAGCGGGGCCGGGCCGACCTCAGCGTCGCGGACGCGGCCGACCGGGCCGGCATGTCCGCTGGTTATCTCGCCTACCTGGAGTCCAGCCCCGCGCCCAATCCGACGCAGGCGACGATCACCAGGCTGGCGGCCGCACTGGGCGCCGCCCCTGAGGAACTGTCCGGCGCCGGGATGAACATGCCGCCGGGCCAGCGCAGCGCCGGGGACAAGCCCGCGCTCGGCACGCTGACTGAGGCTGAGTGCCGTGAGCGGATCGGGCCGGGAGGTGTCGGCCGGTTCCTCTTTGACGAGCCAGGCCGCGGACCGGTAGCGCTGCCGGTCAACTATCGCATGGACGGCGATAACGTCATATTCAGGACGGGAGCTCAGACCGTCATCACCGGCGGCGTGAGCGAGCCGGCCGTGTCCTTCGACGTCGATCACCTGGACGACGTCCTGGGGGAAGGCTGGAGCGTGCTGCTCACCGGCACCGCCAGGGTCATCACCGACCCAGCTGAGCTTGCCCGGCTCAGCGCGCTCGGCGTCGAGCCCTGGGCGGGCGGCGAGCGGGACACCTGGGTCCGCCTGACTCCGCGGCAGGTAACCGGACGCAGCATCCGGCTCACCGGCGGCTAGCCACGGTCAGCCCGTCGCGGACCAGCCGCCGCCCTCCCGGACGGTCAGCCGGTTACGGACGGCCACGACACCCTCGACATGACGGATCCGGGCCAGAAGCTCCAGCGCCGTCTCCGGGCGTTCCACCGGCCCGCTGACCGTGACAACACCCGCCATCACGCTCGCGCTGACCTCAGCCGGGTCCAGTGCGAACTGCCCGGCGATGACGCCATTCGTCACATCCGCGAGGATGTCCGCATCCGGTCGCTCGTACACGCTGAGCACATCAGCCCGGCTGACGATGCCAATGAGCTGCCCGCCCGCGCCGACCACTGGCAATCGCTTGACCTGCCGGTCCTGCATGAGCCGGGCGGCGTCGACAACGGACGCGCCCGGATAGATGGTTACCGCCGGCGAGGACATGAGCTGCTCGGCAGTGACTGCGGTCGCCTTGCATTCCTGCGCCAGCCGCCACCGGAGCCTGATCTGCCCTGTCGGCAGTTCCGGATCAGCCTCCTTGAACAGCAAGTCGGCCTCCGAGACCACGCCGATCACCTGGCCGGAGTCATCAAGCACCGGGCAGGCACTGACCCTGTGCTCGCGCAGGGTGCAGACAATCTGCTTGAAATCTGCCTGCTTCGTGACCGCGATGACCGTGGCAGTCATCACGTCCTGCACCGTCGCTGTCATCAGACCGCTCCTCCCCCTGGCGGAACGCCCGCTCACTGAGCAGGCGCGTCCCGGATGATCACGACCGGGCAGGCGGCGTGATGCACGCAGTGCTGACTGACCGAGCCAAGCAATGCCTCGGCGAAGCCCCCGTGCCCGCGGCTGCCGACGACCAGCATGTCGGCGCCGCTGGCGGCATCCAGGAGGATCCGGGCCGCATTGCCCTGGCTGACGGTCGAGCTGACCTTGACCGTGCTCGCCGGGTCGACCGCTGCCGTGATCGTGTCCTGCAGCGTCCTGGCCGCGTACCCGGTGAAGTCAGAACCCTCCAGCATGGCCACCGGCGCGAATGGCATGCCGCCGGCGACCACCGGGTAGTGCCAGGCGATAACGGCCTCGACTGTCGCGCCGGTGAGCCCGGCCTGCCGTACCGCCCAGCTCAGGGCGGCCCGCGAGGACTCTGATCCGTCCACTCCGACGACGATCCGGTGGCCTGTGGTGCCGGACTCAGTGCTCATCACGCTGACCTGCCTTTCTGTCGCTGCACCTCTAGCCTCGCCTGTCACTGCAGGTCAGGGCAGAGCCGTCCGCCACCGCGGGCCGGGACGTTGGTCCTGGCAGCAGGCCCTGGACCTGGGCGGGGTCACCTCAGCTGGCGCAGGAACGGGTCCCTCGGCTCGGCCGGGCTGACCCTGATGCGCACGTCGGCGGCAACGGCTCCGCCGGGCAGTGCCAGCACTGGATTGAGATCGAGCTCGGCAACCTCCGGCAGGTCCTCGGCTAGCCGGGACACTCGCAGCAGCACCTGCTCCAGGGCCCGCATGCTGACAGGAGCGCTGCCGCGGAAGCCGGCCAGCAGCGGGGCCGAGCGCAGCTCGCCGAGCATCTCGCGCGCGTCGGCATCGGTCAGCGGGGCCAGCCGGGCGCGATGATCGGCCAGCACCTCAGTGGCAACCCCCCCGAGCCCGACGACCACCAGCGGCCCGAAGACTGGGTCTTCCGCGAGTCCGATCATCATCTCGACGCCGCCCGGCACCATCGGCTGCACCTGGACGGTGCGGAGCTTGTCGCCGAAGCTCGCGGCGAATCCGGCGTACGCCGCGGCAACCTCGCCGGCCGAGCGCAGGTCCAGCCGCACCCCGCCGACGTCAGTCTTGTGGACCAGCCCGTCCGCCACCGCCTTCAGCGCCACGTGCCCGCCAAGCTCAGCAGCGGCAGCGACGGCAGCATCCGCATCGGTGACAAACCGGCTGGCTGCGAAGGGTATCTGGTAGCTGTCAAGCAGCTGCGCCGCCTCCTCGGGCCGGAGCCAGCCACCCTCGGGGCACGCGGCCAGGAACGCCGCCACCAGGGTCCTGGCTCCTGCGATGTCGATGCCGGCCAGCTCGGCCAGATGCCCGTGGTCGCTGTCCCGCCACTCCCGGTAGCGCACGGCGCGCGCGATCGCGTGCACCGCGTTCTCCGGGTAGGCGTAACCAGGGATCCGCCGCGGGGCCGGGCCGACGGCAGAACCGTGAGCGGCGTCAACCCCGGCGGCAGTGCCGAGCACGTCAGCTGCCGCTGCCTGGCCGAGCAGCACTGCCGCCAGCGGCTTGCCCGGCTCAGCCGCCCTGATGGCGACCCGCAGATCGCCGATCGCGGTCGGGACGACGATCGCAAGCACGACGTCGACGCCCGCGTCATTGCCGGCGATCTCCAGGGCGCCGCGGAAGGCCGCGCCGGTGACTGTCGCCGTAGTGTCGACCGGACCGGTGACGGCAGCGCCGCGCGGGAGCAGCCGGGTGAGCCTGCGCCGGGTGGCCGCGTCCAGGGTGGCGACGGTCAGTCCGGCGTCAGCGCAGGCATCGGCGGCCAGCACCCCGGCGCCGCCCGCATTCGACACGATCGCGAGCCGGCGGCAGGCCGGCAGCGGCTGACAGCTCAGGTAGGCGGCGATATCCGTCAGTTCACTCAGCCCGCAGGTGGCGATGATGCCGGCCTGCGCGAACAGCGCCTCCTGCGTGACCAGCGAGGTCGCTGCGGCCGCAGTGTGCGAGGCGGCAGCGCGCTGACCAGACGGCGAGCGGCCGCCGATCACCGTGAGAACGGGAAGCTGCCTGGCGACGCGGCGGGCCGTCTGGGCGAAGGCGCGAGGATTGCCGAACGACTCGAGATAAAGGACCGCAAGCCTGGTCTGCTCATCCTGCTCCCACCAGCACAGCATGTCGTTGCTCGATACGTCGTACTTGTCGCCGACGGAGGCAAACGACGACAGCCCGATGCCGAGCCGCTGCAGATGCTCGAGCAGTGCGATGCCGATGCCACCGGACTGCACGACCAGTCCGGCGCTGCCGGCCTGCGGGACGCCGGTCCCGAAGGTGGCGTTCAGCCGCACGTGCGGCACGGCGATGCCGAAGCAGTTCGGGCCGACGAGCCGCATCCCGTACCGGCGGCAGATGGCGAGCAGGTCCGCGCCGCCCGCACCCAGGCCCGCGGTGATCACCACGAGCGAGTGCACGCCGCGCCTGCCGCACTGCGCCGCCACCGCAGCTACCTCGGCGGGCGGGACGGCGATGACCGCGAGGTCGACACCGGCCGGAAGGTCGTCGGCCGAACTCAGGCACGCCAGCCCTTCCAATGACCGGCCGCGCGGATTGACCGCGTACACCGGCCCGGGAAAGCCGCCGGCCACGATGTTGTGCAGGATCTCGCGGCCGACGGAACCGCGCCTGCGCCCGGCGCCGATCACCGCCACCGAGCCGGGCTGCAGCAGGTGGCGCAGGCTCGCGACATCGGCGCGGCTCCCGCGGCGCGCGACAACATCCAGGTAGCGGTCGAGCTGCTCGTCGTCGTGGGCGGGCAGCGGCATGCTCAGCTCCACCACGCCGTCGGCGTACCGGCGCTCTACGGGCAGCCCGGCGGCGGCGAAGACGCGCTGCATCGCCAGGTTCTCTGGCAGTGTCTCTGCCGCGAACGCAGTCAGATGCCGCTGCCTGGCGAGCGAGACGAGGTGCTCGAGCAGCAGGGTTGCGATGCCCCGGCCGTGCATCTCGTCGGCCACGGCGAACGCGATCTCGGCAACGCCCGGCCGCGCGGTGGGCTCGTAGCTCGCGACGCCGACCAGGCGGTCATCCAGCCAGGCCAGCAGAGCGGCGTGGTCGTCATCCGCGGGGCGGCACAGTCGTGCTGCCTCCCGGTCAGGAGCCAGCGGGCTCAGGCTGAAGAACCGGAGGTACACGTTGTCCGGCGACATCAGCTCATGCATCTGCCGGACGGCCTCGGCGTCACCCGGCCGCGCCGCCCGGATCTCGACGGTGCTGCCGTCGAACAGCAGCGCGTAGCGTCCGGCCGCGACCGTGGTCATGGCGTTGCCACCGGCCTGCTCTCAAGCAGGCGGGCCCTTGTTGCCTGCAGCCGCAGCGCTGCCACTGCCAGGAAACGGTCAAGCAGCGCATAACCGAGCGCAGGGTCGCTGTCGCAGGCCGCCCTGACAGCCTTCGCGTCGAACTCGAATGCCTGGACGGGCTGCAGGCAGATTGCCCCGTACCGGTACTGATAAGGGGCCGTCAGCCAGGACAGGCCGACGACATCGCCGCGGCCGAGCGTCTCGATCGTGACGCGCCCCTGCCCCGGTATCAGTGCATCGAGCGCGACCCGGCCGGCCGCGATCAGCCAGAATTCATGGGCGTTCCCGCCCTCTTCGAAGAGCCTGGCCCCGGCCGGGAAGCCCACCCGCCGCGCAAGCGCTGCCAGCTTCTCGATCTGCCCCGGCTGCAGCTTACGAAGGAATGGCTCTGCCCCGATGATGGATGCCAGCTCAGCCATGGCGGTTCCTCCTCCCGACGCCCCCACCATCAGGATGACCCGCGGCCGGCTGCCTCGCGTAGCGGCTTACGGACCGGGTCGCCGGGACCTTCGGCCCGGTTCAGGCGGGTCGTCCCGGCCACCGGCGCGGACCGGAGGTCCTCTGGGCCGTCCGGCTGAGCCCTCCGTAACGTCGGAACCAGGGAAGAAAGATCATCGGGGGGATGAATGCTCAGATCCATGACGGATGACCAGGTCAGGTACGTCGTCGCAGCCGCGGGGGCAGCCCCCTCGATCAACAACTCGCAGCCCTGGCGGATCTGCCTGCGGGGGGCTGAGCTGGAGCTGTGTGCGGCACCAGAGCGAGCACTGCCGGCAGCGCACCCGGCCGCCAGGGGCCTGTACATCAGCTGTGGCGCCGCACTGTACAACGCGCGGCTCGCCATCAGGAGCAAGGCTCTCGATCCCGCAGTGCAGCTGCTGCCGCATCCGGATTACCCGTTCGACGTACTCGCGGTCCTGCGGGCAACGGCCGGACGCCTGCCTCGCCGGGCCGAGCGCGAGCAGTGCGACTGCATCTGGCAGCGGCACACCGACCGCGACCCCTACTCCGGAACGCAGATCCCGGCCGCCACTGTGCGGCGGCTGCGCCGGGCCGCAGCCGCGGAGGGCGGCCGGCTGCGCATGCTCAGCCGGGCGGAGGGCGTTGCGGCGCTGGCGCTGACCGCCGAGGCCGGCCAGCAGCTGGCCCATGACGAACTGCACCAGGCCGAGCTGCGGCGGTGGATAGCCACCGGCCGCGATGAGGGAATCCCGGCGGCGGCGCTGCCGCACCGCGCCGACCGCGCTCCGTCACCAGTCCGTGACACCGACCTCATCGCGGCCGCGCCCGGCGACCGGGAGCGGCGGTCCTACGAGGCCTTCCCTCAGCTGGCCGTGCTGACCACAGCGGCCGACGAGCCCGCTGACTGGCTGCGCGCCGGGCAGGCACTGCAGAGCCTGCTGCTGACCGCAACGTGCTGCGGCGTCTCGGCGTCGTTCCTGTACCAGGCAATCGAGCGCGACGACATGCTCGGGCGGGACGGGTCCTCCTGGCCGTGGCCCGAACACTGCCAGATGGTTATCAGGCTCGGCTACGGGACCCAGCCGGGGCGCACGCCGCGCAGGCCGGTCAGTGACATCATGCAGCCGGGCCGCCAGCTGCGCGTGGGCTGACAGCCCGGCCGCACGGCCGCTTCGCGGTAGCGGCACCATGACCAACGTCCCTCCGGTCCGGGCCGGTTGGCACTCATCCGGCATCACGCGGCAGTGATCAGCTATGCCCTGCACACACCAATCGCCGACTCGGGAACGCGCCCAGCGACCGTGCACGGAGGGGCATCGCGATGAGCACGCTCGACCTGTCGAGATGGCAGTTCGCCATTACGACCGTGTACCACTTCATCTTCGTACCGCTCACGATCGGATTGTCACTGCTGGTCGCGTGCCTGCAGACGACCTGGCTGATCAAGAAGGACCCGGTCTGGCTGCGGCTGACGAAGTTCTTCGGCAAGCTCTTCCTGATCAACTTCGCCGTCGGCGTCGTGACGGGCATCGTGCAGGAATTCCAGTTCGGCATGAACTGGTCGGCCTACTCCAAATTCGTCGGCGACGTGTTCGGCGCGCCACTGGCGATGGAAGCGCTGCTGGCCTTCTTCATGGAGTCAACGTTCCTCGGGCTGTGGATCTTCGGCTGGAACAGGCTGTCACCGCGGCTGCATCTGGCCACGATCTGGATTGCCGCGATCGGCACCAGCCTGTCGGCGTACTTCATCCTCGCGGCGAACGCGTGGATGCAGCACCCGGTCGGGTACCGGGTGAACCCGGTGACCCACCGGGCTCAGCTGACCAGCATCGTGGCGCTGCTGACTAACTCAGCGGCGCTGGCGTCCTGGCCGCACGTCTTCTTCGCCAGCTTCCTGATCACCGGCGCCGTCGTGATCGCCGTGGCCGCCTGGCACCTCGCCCGCGGCCGGACGGACTCCGCCGCCGACACCGCGGTCTTCCGCCGGGTGCTGCGCATCGGCCTCGGCATCACGCTGGCCGCCGCCGTCGCGACCTCAGCGACCGGCGACATCCAGGCCAGGCTGATGGACAGCCAGCAGCCGATGAAGATGGCTGCCGCCGAGGCACTGTACAACACCGAGTCGCCTGCCTCCTTCTCGCTGTTCACGATCGGCTCGCTGAGCGGGAATTCCGAGGTCTGGAGCGTCCGGGTGCCGTACCTGCTGTCGCTCATCGCCACCCTGGACCCGCACGGGACGGTGCAGGGGATCAACAACGTCGAGCGCGCCTACGTGAAGAAGTACGGGCCCGGCGACTACAAACCGGTGATCGCGGTCACCTACTGGTCCTTCCGGCTGATGGTCGGCTTCGGCATGCTGGCCGGCCTGCTCGCGCTGATCGGTCTGTGGCTGACCAGGAGGCGCCGGGAGATCCCGCGCAGCAGCTGGTTCTACCGGCTCGCGATCTGGGGCGTGGTGCTGCCGTACCTCGGCACCACCAGCGGCTGGATCTTCACCGAGATGGGCCGGCAGCCCTGGACGGTCTTCGGGGTGCTGAAGACGCAGCAGAGCGTGTCGCCAGGCGTCACGCCGTCGTCGGTGATCATCTCGATGACGGTCTTCACCCTGCTGTACGCCACTCTCGCGGTGATCGCCGGCAAGATTGCCTTCCGCCACGTCAGGGATGGCATACCGGACGAGCCGGAGCAGGCAGAGGCCGATACCCGCCAGCCCGTCTTTAGCTACTGATTCCCCTGTCCCTCACGCATTCGGAGAAACTGCCATGAGCCTCCCGACTTTCTGGTTCATCCTCATCGCGGTCCTGTGGACGGGCTACTTCATTCTCGACGGCTTCGACTTTGGCGTCGGCATCCTGCTGCCGGTCCTGGGCAGAGACAACACCGACCGGCGGCTGATGATCAACGCGATCGGACCGGTGTGGGACGGCAACGAGGTCTGGCTGCTGACCGCGGGCGGCGCCACCTTCGCCGCCTTCCCGCTCTGGTACGCGTCCATGTTCAGCGGGTTTTACCTGGCCCTGCTGGTGATCCTGGTCGCGCTCATCGTGCGCGGCGTCTGCTTCGAGTTCAGGGGCAAGGTCGACAGCCCGCGCTGGCGCGCACGCTGGGACGTGGCCATCTTTGCTGGCTCGGCGCTGCCCGCACTGCTGTGGGGCGTCGCGTTCGCCAACATCGTGCGGGGCGTCCCGCTCGATGCTGCCCACGTCTACACCGGCAACCTGCTCACGCTGCTGAACTGGTACGGCCTGCTCGGCGGCCTCACCACGCTCACCTTGTTCGCCCTGCACGGGGCCATCTTCCTGTCCCTCAAGACCTACGGCGACCTGCGCAGGCGCGCGCGGAGCGTGGCAGTGAAGATCGCCTGCGCGGCCGTCCCGCTGGCCGCGGCGTTCCTGGTTGCCACCCAGCTCAGTCACGGCAGGGCTGCCACCGACATCACCGCCGCAGTGGCCGCGGTGGCATTGCTCGGCGCCGTGCTGGCGATCTTCCGCGGCCGCGAGGGCTGGGCGTTCGCCGGCACGGCAGTCACGCTGGCACTCGCCGTCGCGACGCTCTTCGGTGATCTGTGGCCGAACGTGCTGCCGTCCAGCACCTCAGCCGCTTACAGCCTGACGGTCACGAACGCCTCCTCCGGGCACTACACGCTGATGGTCATGACCTGGGTCGCGCTCATCTTCACGCCCGTGGTCCTGGCCTACCAGGGCTGGACCTACTGGGTCTTCTCCAGGCGGCTCACCCGCGCCGATGTCAGCGGGGCCGCCGCCGCGGCGGTAGCGTCCGACGGCGGCCCGGCCGGGATAGGCGGCCCGCGCACGGCGCCGGCCGCGCCCGGTGACGGCAAGCAGCAGCCGCCCGCCCCCGTCGGCGGACGGGCGTGAAGCCGCTTGACCCGCGGCTGCTGCGATACGCTAGCGCCGCCCGCGGCTACCTCGCCGGGGCTGTGCTGCTCGGCCTGGCAGTCACCGCGCTGATCCTGATCCAGGCCGACCTGCTGGCCCGGCTGCTGGCCGGCGCCATCCGCGGCACCGGCGCAGCGGAGCTGGCAGGTCCGCTCGTCGCGCTGGCGGTGGTGCTGGCACTGCGGGCCGCCGCCACCTACGGCGGCGAGGTGGCAGCGCTCCGGGCCGCGGCCACGGTCAAGTCGCAGCTACGGCGCAAGCTGATCGCGCACGCGCTCCGGCTCGGACCGTCCTGGCTTGGCGGCCAGCAGCCGGGCGAGATCACGACGCTGTCGACCAGGGGCCTGGACGCGCTGGACCCGTACTTCGGCCGCTACCTCCCCCAGCTGGTGCTTGCCTGCCTGGTCCCCGTCGCCGTGCTCGCCCGGGTCTTCTGGGCCGACTGGATCTCGGGCATCGTCATCGCCGCGACGCTGCCGCTGATCCCGGTGTTCGCCATCCTCATCGGCCTGCACACCAAGGCTTCGACCGAGCGGCAGTGGCAGCTGCTTGCCCGGCTTGGCGGCCACTTCCTGGACGTCGTCGAGGGCCTGCCGACGCTGAAGATCTTCGGCCGTGCCCATGCTCAGGCGGAGGAGATCCGGAAGGTCACCAACGAGCACCGGACAGCCACAATGGCGACCCTGCGGGTCGCATTCCTGTCCGCCTTCGTACTGGAGCTCGCCGCCACGCTGGCGACCGCCCTGGTGGCGGTCGAGGTCGGGCTCAGGCTGCTGGCCGGCCAGATGAGCTATCAGACCGCGCTGCTGGTGCTGATCCTGACCCCGGAGGCCTACCTGCCGCTCCGCAATGTAGGCGCGCAGTTCCACGCCAGCATGGAGGGCAGCACCGCTGCCGCGCGCGTATTCGACATCCTGCAGACTCCGGTCCCGGCACCGGCCTGGCTGGCCCAGTCGCGGCCAGGCGGCTCTCCGGTGCTGAAGGCACCGCGATCGGCCATGCCGCAGCTCGCCGGGCCCATCAGCCTGCTCGATGTGTCGCTGCATTACCCGGGCCGGCCGGAGGCGGCCCTGACGGACGTCAGCCTCACGATTCACCCCGGCGAGCACGTGGCGATCACGGGCCCGAGCGGAGCGGGCAAGAGCTCGCTGCTCGCCCTGCTGCTCGGCTTCGCGCATCCCACCGCCGGCATCATCGAGGTCGGCGGCATGAACCTGGCGACGATCCCGATGGCGCTGTGGCGCGATCGCGTGGCCTGGGTGCCGCAGCAGCCGCACCTGTTTGCCACGAGCATCAGCGCGAACATCGCACTCGGACGGCCAGACTGCCAGGCCGCGGAGATCATCACGGCCGCACGCCTGGCCGGCGCGGACGGGTTCATCGAGGCGATGCCCGACGGTTACGCGACCCAGCTCGGAGAGCGCGGCCTGCAGCTGTCGGCGGGGCAGCGGCAGCGAATCGCGCTGGCCCGCGCGTTCCTGCGCAACGCTCCCCTGCTGCTGCTGGACGAGCCGACCGCTCACCTCGATCCATTCAGCGCGCGTGAGCTGCAGGTCACGCTCGCGACGCTGATGACGGGGCGAACGGTCGTCCAGGTCACTCACGACGTGGCCGCCACCGCCGGCGCCAGCCGCCTGCTCGCGCTGACAGCCGGCACCCTCTCCCAGCGCATCGCTCCCGTGCACGCCGGGCCAGGGCCGGACGCAATTGTGCGGCCGTCCTCGCCTGCTGTCTCCCGCGAGCCCGGCCCGGATCTAGCGGAGGTGACCAGGTGACACCGATCACGTCCCGGCTGCACTCGCCGATGCTCAGGCTGCTGGCGCTGGCCAGGCCGCTCCGCGCCCGGCTGCTTCTGGCCGCGCTGGCCGGGGCGGCCGCGACCGGCAGCGGCGTCGCGCTGCTCGCCGTGTCCGGCTTCCTGCTCGCACGGGCGTCGCAGCATCCCAATATCGTCGCCATCTCGATTGCCGTGGTCGCCGTACGCGCACTCGGCATCAGTCGCGGCGTCTTCCGCTACGCCGAGCGGCTGGGCTCGCACGACGTCGCGTTCCGGGTGCTCTCCGACGTCCGGGTGACGATCTACCGTCGCCTGGAGCGGCTGGCACCGTCCGGGCTGGCCGCGTTCCGCTCCGGCGACCTGCTGGCCCGGCTGATCAGTGACGTGGACGCGACCCAGGACCTCTTCATCCGGGGCATCGCGCCGCCGCTGGCCGCCGCCCTGGTCGGCGGCGCCGCCGTGGCGGCCGGGGTGATCCTGCTCGCGCCGGCCGGGCTCGTGCTCTGCGCTGGCCTGCTGGCGGCAGGCGTGGCCGTGCCGATCCTGGCGGCCCGCGCGGCGCGCCTGTCGGCGCGGCGGTCGGCACCCGTCCGCGGCGAGCTCGGCGCGCTGCTGGCGGACGCGCTGACCGGGGCTGCCGACGCGCACGCCTTCGGCGCGCAGGACGAGCTCCTGGCCCGCACCTCGGCGGCCGATCTGGAGCTGACCAGGCTCTCCCGGCGCTCCGCGGTCGCCGCGGGAATCGGCACCGGCCTGACCTCGCTGGCAGCCGGCGCCACCCTGTGGGGCGTGCTGCTGCTCGGAGTGGCGGCAACTGGCTCCGGCACGATCAGCCGGGTGCCGCTGGCAGTCATCACGCTCACCGCCCTGGCCGCCTTCGAGGCGGTGACGACGCTGCCCGCCGCGGCGATTCAGCTGGCGCAGGCACGCACGTCGGCCGGCCGGATCACTGCGGTGCTGGACGCACCCGATCCGGTCGCAGATCCGGTGCAGCCGCTGCGGCGCCCGGCCAGGCCGCTGGACGTCCTGCTGGCCGGCGTCAGCGTGAGGTACGCGCCAGGCGCCCCGCTCGCCCTGGACGGCGTCGGCCTGGACCTGCCGGCCGGCCGACGGGTAGCCGTCGTCGGGCCGACTGGCGCGGGCAAATCCACTCTGGCGGCGGTGCTGCTGCGGTTCTGCGACCCGTCCGCCGGCCTCGTTGCCGTCAACGGCGAGGACATCCGCCGGTACGCCAGTGACGACATCCGGACGTGCATCGGCGGCTGTCCGCAGGACCCGCACATCTTCGACACCACCATCGCTGCCAATCTCCGGCTGGCCCGGCCTGGTGCCGCCGACGCGGAGCTGGCTGAGGTGGCCGCGCGCGTCAGGCTGCTGGACTGGATCGACTCACTGCCTGACGGCCTCGACACCCGTGTCGGCAGCCACGGCGCCCGCATGTCCGGCGGCCAGTGCCAGCGACTCGCGCTGGCCCGCGCAATGCTGGCCGATCCCGCCGTGCTGGTGCTGGACGAGCCGACGGCCCACCTGGATCCCGCTAACCGGCATGCGCTGATGTCCGACCTGCTGGCCGTCACGGCCGGCCGCAGCCTGCTGCTGATCACTCACGATCTGGCCGGACTTGATCAGCTCGACGAGATCGTCGTGCTCCAGCGGGGAAAAGTAACCGAGCGCGGCACGCACGAGCAGCTACTCGGCAGCGCCGGACTGTACCGGACTATGTGGCAGGCGCGCTGCCAGCCGGACGGATCGCCGTCGTGACCTGGTCAGCCGTCAGCGCAGTCAGCCGCCGCGGACAGCGGGCACTGTTAGCGGGCACTGTTAGCGGGCACTGTTAGCGGGCACTGTTAGCGGGCACTGTTAGCGGGCACTGTCAGCGGGCACTGTCAGCGGGCACTGTCAGCGCGGTCAGCCGGAACCGTCAGTACCGGGCAGGCCGCATGGCGAATGCAATAGTGGCTCACCGAGCCGTGGATCAGATGCCGCACCGGGGAGCCGTGGCTCTTGCCGACCACGATCACGTCGCCGGGCTGGTCGGCCAGCCGGACTAAGGACAGGCCGGGATCGCCGTCCGGTGTCAGGACGCGGACCGGCACGCCGGGGGGCAGCTTGCCAAGTGCGGCCTCGAATACGTGCCTGACCAGAACCGAAGCCTCGGCGCACTGCTCGGTTCCGGAGAACGACAGGACGACGTGCGGATGCGACAGCCGCCGCAGCCTGCGGCCGCCGTGGCGGGGCAGGCCAAGCGCCCAGGCCCGGACGGCCAGCAGCGGCGCTTGTGCCGATCTGGCCAGGCTCGCCGCGGCCGCCACTGCGGCCACGCCCGCATCTGAGTCGTCGACTCCCACGACAACCCTGGTGACGGCGGTCAGGGAACCACCGCTGAGCTCGCCCGCCTGATCTGCTAACAGTGCCATGGCCGCTCACCCCTCCTGCGTCAGCTGGTCACCACGACCTTCAGCGCGCCGGTATCAGCGGCGCGCGAGAACACGTCGTAGGCCTGGTCGAAGTCGTCAAATCCGAACCGGTGGGTGACCAGCCTGCCCGCATCGAGCTGGCCGCTGGCCAGCAGTCGGAGCAGGGTGGGCGTCGAGTACGTGTCCACCAGCCCGGTCGTGATCGTGATGTCCCGGATCCACTGGTCTTCCAGGTGCAGCGCGGCCGGCTTGCCGTGCACGCCGATGTTGGCGACGTGAGCGCCCGGCCGGGTGAGCCGGACTGCGAGGTCAAAGGTTTCCGGCTGGCCCACTGCCTCGAAGGTGACGTCCGCGCCGAGCCCGTCGGTCAGCGACTGCACAGCCGCCATCGGGTCACCGACGCCATTGTTGACGGTCACGTCGGCACCGAGCTGCTTGGCCGCGTCGAGCCGCCGGTCCGCGACGTCGATGGCGATGATATGACTCGGGCTGAAGAGCCGCGCGCCCATGATCGCGGCCAGCCCGACAGGGCCTGAGCCGACCACCGCTACCACATCGCCTGGCTGCACGCCTGCCTTGAGTACGCCGACCTCGTAGCCGGTAGGCATGATGTCGGCCAGCATGAGCGCCTGCTCGTCTGTCACCCCGGCCGGCAGCCGGTAAGTGGACGTATCGGCGAACGGCACGCGAACGAACTCGGCCTGCGTTCCGTCGTAGGTGTTGCCGAGTATCCATCCGCCTCCGCCGAGGCACTGCCCGTAGTGGCCATTGCGGCAGTACCGGCAGGCCCCGCAGGCGGAGATGCAGGAGACCAGGACGCGATCGCCCTCGCTCATCGTGCGGACCGCGCTGCCGACGTCCTCGACCGTGCCGACCGCCTCGTGGCCGAGGATGCGGCCGGGCCGGACGGTGTGCACGTCGCCATTGAGAATGTGCAGGTCGGTCCCGCAGATCGTGGTCGCGTCCACGCGCACGATCACGTCGGCATCGTCGGTAATCTCCGGGTCCCGGACCTCCTCGAAGGCCCGCAGACCTGGCCCGCGGTAGACCATCGCTCGCATTGCTCTGCTCCTGCCGTACGTGGTGGCTGGGTTGGTGTGTGCTCAGGCGGCCGGGCCGCGCGTGATGCGCCGTCCGGTGATGCGCGCCGGGGTGATGCGGATGAAGTGATCTCGCTCGCTGCCGGCCCATGGCTCAACGCCAGCCCGGGCCGCCTCGGCTTGCTCGGCCTCGGAGTCCAGATGGTGTGCCGGGCCCTGGACCAGGACGCTCCATCCTTCGCGCGCCTCCGAGTCGAACTCGTCCACCTCGAAGGCAACCCGGTAGTCAGCGCGCGCGATACCAGTACGCAGGTCTTCCTCCGTGGATCCATCGCTGGCGGTCCTGAACAAGACCGCGCCCTGGTAGAGCTTGTAGTTCACCGGCAGAACGGTCAGGTCGTACCGGCCCGCGAACGCGAGCCGCCCGATCCCGCCTGGCTCGATCAGCCGCAGGCATTCAGCCTCATCCAGGCTTTCAAAGACGACATCGGACACGACGCTGCCCCTCTCTCCGGCCGGCACCGGTTAGGTGTGCGGATAGTGCAGCCGGTCCCGGACGGCCAGCACGCCATCGACATGCCGGATCGCGTCCAGCAGGCTGAGCGCGACGGTCTGCCGGTCGACCGGCCCGCGTATGGTGACCACTCCGGACCCTACAGTGACCGCGAACGCCAGCTTGTCCAGCATGAACTCGCCGTCGATGATCCGGTCCAGGACTTCCTGGCGGATGTCGGTATCAGGCCGATCGTAGACGCCCAGCAGGTCGATCCGGCTGACAATGCCGGCCAGCCGGCCTTCGGCTGTCACGACCGGAAGGCGCCGGACGTGCCGGGCATGCATGATGCGGGCTGCCTCAGCCACCGTGGCGGCCGGCCCGATCGTAATGGCCGGCCTGGTCATCAGCTCCGCGGCCGTCAGGCCCGCCGCCTTCATCCGGTCAGCATGCCGCAGCACAAAGCGCGGCGCGGAATCCTCGCTGTAGGCCTCCCGGACCAGCAGGTCATCCTCGGACACCACGCCGATCACCGTGTCGTCCGCGGCCAGCACGGGAAACGCGCTGAACTGACGAGCGCGCAGGACCCGCACGATCTCCTTGAACTCAGCCTGCTGGCGAAGCGAGACCACGTTCCGGGTCATCACATCGCGAACCAGCGTCGTCATGGCCGGTCATCTCCTTGCCTGGCATTTCTACTTGCCAGGCTGCCAGCACGGCACCGCTGGCAGTAGGGGCGAAGGGCCTGGCGGCGCCGGGACCGATGGCGTAGTCGCCCGCCGCACGCCGATCCGGCAGGGCCGCAGGTCTGCCGCCGGCAGGACCTTGGGCCTGGCGGCGGGGTACCGATTGCCAGTAGGAATGCGCGCCCGGCTGGGCCAGGCTCGAGTCCGATGCGCTGCCGCGGGGCGGCGGGACCAGGGAGGTGCCGGAATGGCCGGGCCGCTGACAGACGAGGCACTGCTGCACCGGATCATCGGGGCCGCCAGCCTCGCGCCATCCATCCACAACACTCAGCCGTGGTACTTCCGGGTGGCCACCGCCAGCGTGCTCGAACTGCACGCCGACCTGGACCGGGTGCTATGGATCGCCGACCCGCACGGCCGCGCCCTTCACCTCAGCTGCGGAGCTGCGCTGCTGAATCTGCGGGTCGCCATCAGGGCGGCGGGCTACCGGCCGCTCGTCTGGCAGCGGGCGAGTGCCGCCAGCACGCTCATCGCGTCCGTTGAACTTGTCCCCGGTCACCCGGCCAGCCTGGCGGAGCAGGAGCTTTATGCCGCGATCCAGCGCCGCCACAGCTCCCGGTCACCGTTCAGCGAACGGCCCCTGAGCGAGGCGGCGAGCATCAGCCTCGAGCAGGCGGCCGGGTTCGAGTGCGCGTCGCTGCGCCTGCTGTCTGACCGCGAGACCGCAGCCGTGCTCAGGCTCGCGGCCGCCGCGGACCGCGAGCTCAGCGCGTACCCCGACTACCGCGGCGAGCTCGTCGGGTGGGTCGGGCAGCCGGCCGCCAGCGCCGTGGGCATACCCGCGCAGGCGCTCGGGCCGCAGCCGGACGACATGCCCGGCCCTGTCCGCGATTTCGGCGTCCGGGTGGCCAGCCGGCCGACAGCACATTTCGAGCAGCATCCGCAGCTGGGCGTGCTCTGCACGGCCAGGGACAGCACGCAGGACTGGCTTCGCGCCGGGCAGGCCCTGCAGCGCGTCCTGCTCACCGCGACCGCGCACGGTCTGGCGACATCGCTGCTCTACCAGCCGGTTGAGCTGCACGACATGCGCGGGGACGCGGCGGGCTGGTGGCCCTGGCCGGAGCACCCGCAGATCATCGTCCGGTTCGGCTACGGCCCCCGGGCCGCCAGCACGCCCCGGCGGCCGCTGCCGGAGCTGCTCGAGCCCCCAAGGTGATGGCCCTCGAGCCCTCGTGGTGATGGCACAGCGCTGATCGCCGTTGACCGGCGTGTTAGCTCTCGGCTGCTGCCGTTGTCGGCGTGATCCCGCGGGCCCGCACGTGCTCGCGGACCTCGGCTGTCTCAGCAGCACGATGCATCGGCACGATCAGCACCGGCAGTGCGGCAATGTGCAGCAGCCGGTTGGCCACGCTGCCGAACGGAATCCAGGGCAGGTCAGTGCGGCTGCTCGAGCCGAGCACCAGCAGGGCGGCGCCGCGATGGGTCGCCTCCGTCAGGATGGCACGAGCGACGTGACCGAAGTCAGCTTCCCTGATGACGCCCTCGGCCGGCACTCCAGCCGCGGTCAGGCGCCCGGCAATATCGGCGACCAGCTTCTCGCCCTGCCCGTCACCGCAGTCGACCTGGATCCGGCCGAACCTGCCGACGGCGAACTCATGAACGTGCAGCACCGTCACGGTGTCGCCTGCCTTCGCCAGTTCCGTGACCATCTCGACTGCCGCGGCGACATGCTCACCCGGCTCGTCCCGGGCGGTATCCACCGCGAGCACAATTGCCTTGCTCATGGCTGCCTCCTTAGTCGCGGCCGCGTCAGTTCGTGCGGCCGAACACCACAATGCGGACGCTAAGCCTGCTTCGCGGCCGCTAACAGGGCCTTAGGTCCGTCCGGAATGGCCGACGGAAGTCCCCCGGACCGGGGTCCCACGGCCCTGAGTGCGCCATTCGTGCAGGCGGGATGCTCAGTGCAGCTTAGAAAGTCAACTGGCCGGGCGGTGAGCCCGGGCAAGCTGCAAGGAGGAACAGGCAATGCGCAGGAGGACATTCGACGCACTGGCGACTGCGGCCGGGCTGCTGCTTGTGGTGGTCCTGGCGGTGGCCGGCGTGCTGCTGATCTGGGGGCATTCCTATGCCAACAACCAGGTGGCCAGCCAGCTGTCGGCACAGAAGATCGTGTTCCCGACGACCAGCAGCCCGGAGTTCACGATCCTGCCCGCGGCCAACCGCGCGCAGATGAGCAAGTACGCCGGCCAGCTGATGACCACCGGCGCGCAGGCCGAGACCTACGCCAACTACTTCATCGGCCGGCACCTGTTCCTGATCGGCGGCGGCAAGACCTACTCGCAGCTGTCGGGTGAGTCGCTGGCCCAGCCGAAGAACCTGGCGCTGGCCGCGCAGGTCCAGACCGTGTTCCGCGGCACCACGCTGCGCAGCATGCTGCTGGAGGCCTACGGATTCTGGCAGCTCGGCCAGATCGCGCTGATCGCCGCGGTCTGCTCGTTCATCGCCGCCGGCCTGATGCTGATCCTGTCGGTCCTCGGGTTCGTGCACCTGCGGCGCACCGCCCCCGAGACCGAGATCCTGCCCAAGGTCGCCCCCCGGGTCGAGGTCAACACCGCCTGATCCGCCGCGCATTAGCTCCCGTCACTTGCCTCCCGTCCGCATCCGCGGGCGGGAGGCAGCCACGTGTGCCCATGGCGGGCGTCATCACGAGGCCGTCCGGTGCGGGACCTAGGTCCCGCCGATCAGTGACTGTGCGCACTAAACCCACCACCCGATGCGGGCTCAAGCTCGGTCTGCGGTTATCCGCACTGGACTTCGCCATCAGCGAGGAGCTAACGAGATGGACTTGCACAACCTGGCCGCAGCCGGCTCGGTGATCAACCTCAATAGCCCGGATAGCTACTGGAAATGGTCGATCTTCGACATCTCCGTCGCGAACCTGGCCCTCATCGGCGTCATGGTTGTCATCTTCGGGCTGGCGCTGATCGTGCCGTTCCCGCACCGGAACCGGACGCTCCCGCCGCAGGACAGCGACGCCACAGCTGGAGAGAGCGGCGGCCACTCCGGCGCGCATGCCGTCACGGGCGCGCATGCCGTCACGGGCGCACATGCCACCACGGGGGGCGCCGCCGATCCCGATTCCGACATGTGGACGTACCGGGTCAGGCACCTGGCGCTCCGCCTGCTGCCGCCCGGCAAGCTGCTGCCTGACCGGCAGCCCGGGTACGTCGCCTCCTGGATCTACGTCTTCGGCGTTGCCTCGCTGGCTGCCTTCGCCCTGGTCATCGTGTCCGGCTTCGGGCTCGCCCTGGGCGGCCCCGACTGGTGGCACTACAACCCGGTCGGCCACTTCTTCAACAGCACGCACCTGTGGAGCGTCGAGCTGTTCATGGCGTTCCTGGTAATCCACCTGTGGGGCAAGTTCTGGATGGCGGCGTGGCGCGGCCGCCGGGCGATGACCTGGATCACCGGAGTCGTGGCATTCCTGATCTCGATCGTGGAATGCTTCACCGGCTACGTGTCGCAGCAGAACTTCGACGCCCAGTGGATCTCCACCAGCGGCAAGGACGCGTTCGATGGGGCCGGCGTCGGCGGCTTCTTCAACGTCATGAACTTCGGCCAGATGCTGATGTGGCACATCGTGCTGGTCCCGATCGTGCTGGTCGCCATCATCGGCGCGCACGTCCTGCTCGTCCGCTACCGCGGGGTCAGCCACCCGCTGCCCCGCCGCGCGATCTGGCGGGACCGGGCAGCCCGCCGGGCAGCCGCGGCAGCCGATGCGGCACCGTGGCGCGGCCGCACCCGCCGGTACGACATCCTGAAGGAGGGCACGGTCGCCGTGGTGGTGGCGCTTGCGCTCACCCTGGGCCTGGCTGCGCTGCTGTCCTCGCCTGACGTGCCGTCGGTGACCGTCCAGTCCTGGTCTCGCATCGCCCCGGCCGACTTCCTGGGCACGGCGTCCAGCGAGCTGGCGGGTACGAGCGAGACCGCCACCTACGGCCCGCCCTATAACAACGTCACCGGCTCCTCCCAGCGCCTGCTGTTCTCGCCGGAGCAGATGGCCGGTGTCCTGCAGCCCGTGAACGCGGCTAATGCGTTCGTCCTCGGCCCGCTGACAAGGCTGTCCGCAACTGACCCGGCGCTGGCCCGCGCGCTGGCTGCCTACCGGGCGGCATCCCCCGCGCAGCGGCTGGGGTGGGCCAACGCCTACGCCAAGGTGGCGCCGAAGGCGACCTTCCCCGGCGGTATCCCGGTCCTCCCGAAGGCCGACGACGGCCCGGTCCCGACGATGCTCGCCGCCGAGCTGGCCCTGGGCCGCAGCGGCGGGCTCGACACCGACCTGCTGGCAGGGCGGACGTTCTACGGCACGAACTACACCCTGCCGCTGCTGTTCATCGAGGACGGCCAGTACTTCGCCAACAAGGCCGAGGCGATGCACCTGGGCGGCGACCAGTGGGGCGTGATGAACGAGACGGGCAGCTACCCCGGCCAGCCGTGGCTGTGGCTGTACACGCTGTGGTACCAGATCCCGAGGTTCGGCAACTCCGTCAACGCTGACCTGATCGCCATCTACCTCACCGGGCTCGCCACGCTGCTCCTGCTGCTGGTGCCGTTCATCCCCGGCCTGCGCGACATCCCGCGGCTCATCCCGGTCCACCGGCTCATCTGGCGGGGCAACTGGGACGAGCCGGCTGGCCCGCCACCCGCGGCCGCGGAGGCGCAGGGAGCACCGCCACGACCGGAGGAACTGCCCACGGGCACAAGCACGGGCACAACCACAGGAACAAGCACGGGCACTGGCGTCAGCTGAGCTCAGCCCACTACCGGAAATCGCCCGGGCCGCTACGGAGCGGCCCGGGCGATTTCCGTCTCGGCGAAGGGACCGGCCAGCCGGAAGCCGGTGACGATCTCGCAGCTGACGCAGATGATGTCAGCGGTGGCGCCGGCCAGCCAGGGGCGCAGCGCCAGCCGGTAGCGCCGCGCTGCCGCCGGGTCAGACTCCGGCCGTGCGACGCCCACGACGATGACGCTCCAGCCGGACTCGTCCGCTACGTTCAGCGAGTCCGCCTCGTAGGCGACGACCGTGCCGAGCGCAGCCGTCGCCCGCGCGATTGCCGATCCCGGCGTCAGCCCGATCACTATCGTGTTGCCGGCGACCAGGTGATTCACCGGCCGGATCGCCGGCAGTGCCCGGTGCGTGAAGACCAGGCGGCCAACCGGCACGCTGGCGAGCAGCCGCATCGACTCATCGTGCGGTAATTCCAGCAGAGCTCTGTCGTCGGCCATGGCGATCCTCTGGGGCAGGGAAGTCAGCGGTTCGTTCATGATCCGCAGCGCGGACAGCTAGTGCGCAGGGCCATGGTTCCTGCCGAACCGGGACCTTAGTCCCGGCGCAGCCAGGGAACGGCCCGATGGCGAAGGTCCCCCGACCAGAGGTCCTATGCCCGCTACCGCCCGCAGAGGAGGCCAGCAGGCTGGAAGCTCGGGGGAAGGCAGAGGACAAGGAGAGCCGCCATGTACGCACACGTCGGTGACCGGCTCATCGTGGAAGGTGACCCGTCCAGGACCGGCCTGATCATCGGCGTGCCGCATGACGACGGATCGCCGCCCTATATCGTCAAATGGCACGCCGACGGCCACATCGCCATGGTGTCCCCGGGCGGCATCGCCCGCATACTCCCGGCTGAGCCTGTCGGTCCCGGTGAGCCTGCCGCACCTGGACAGCCACTGTCACCGGCCGCGCCGTGACTTGCCTGCCAGCAGCCCGGCCACGTAGTCGGGCACGAAGGTCTGCGATTCGCGCGGCGCCCGAACGTACCCCGTTGAGGTCGGCCGCGGCGGCAGTTCCAGCGGGAGCCGCTGCACGTCGTGATAGTCAATCGTGCTCAGCAGATGCGCGATCATGTTGAGGCGCGCCCGCCGCTTGTCGGCGCTGTCGACCACATACCAGGGCGCCTCGGGGATGTCGGTGTGCACGAACATCTCGTCCTTGGCGCGGGAGTAGTCCTCCCAGCGGGTCACGGATTCGAGGTCCATCGGGGACAGCTTCCACCGGCGCATCGGGTCATCAAGCCGGGCCCGGAACCTGTGCTCCTGCTCCTCGTCACTCACCGAGAACCAGTATTTGCGCAGCAGGGTGCCGTCCTCGATGAGCAGCCGCTCGAAGATCGGGCACTGGTGCAGGAACCGGCCGTACTCCGCTTTCGTGCAGAAGCCCATCACGCGCTCGACCCCGGCGCGGTTGTACCAGCTGCGGTCGAACAGGACGATCTCGCCGGCCGCAGGCAGGTGACTGATATACCGCTGGAAATACCAGCTCGTCCGGTCCCGCTCACTCGGGGCCGGGAGGGCGGCAATGCGCGCCACCCGCGGATTGAGGTACTCGGCAACCCGCTTGATCGTGCTGCCCTTCCCGGCCGCATCCCGGCCCTCGAACACGACCACGACGCGGGCTCCCTCGGCCCGCACCCACTCCTGCAGCTTCACCAGCTCGGCCTGCAGCCGGAGCAGGTCGGCCTGGTACAGCCGGCGTGGCACGCGCTCCGCGCCATCGGCCGCCGCCGCGGCGTCCTCCCCGCCCGCGCCCCCGGCCGCCTGACCGCCCGTGCGACCGGCCGCGTGACCGCCCTGGTGGTGTCCACCGCTGTGATGTGACATGACGACCTCCGGTTCCTCAGGACAGTGAGCAGGACCAGCGCCATCCGGCAGCAGGCGCAAAGGTCCCGGCGAACCGGACCGTTCGGCCCTGGCCAGCCCGCCTCAGGCAGCCTCGAATGGGAGCGTAGGGCAAGGACAAAGGGAGGCGTGAGCGATGAGCATGCTGACACGCAGGGACTACCGGGTGCCACTCGGCGACATGGTCGACTGGCTCGAGGCACCGTGGAGTGTCCTGCACCCGCTGTCCGGCCATCCGATCCGGGTGGAGGACTACGTGGACGACGGCAGCTATGTCATCCGCGCGGAGCTCCCGGGCATGGATCCGGACAAGGACATCGAGGTCACCGTCGCCGACGGGACCCTGACGATCCGTGCTGAGCGGCGCGAGGATGCCGCCGACAAGCACCACTCGGAGTTCCGCTACGGCAGCTTCAGCCGCAGCGTGACACTGCCGGCCGGCGCGGACGAGGACAAGGTCGACGCCGTCTACGGGCACGGCATCCTTGAGGTCACCGTGGCGCTGGCGCAGAAGGCCGCCGACAAGGCTGCCAGGAAGATCCCGGTCAGGGAGAACCAGCACATCCGGCCAACCTGACCATTGAGGCCCGGCCAGCGCAGACAAGCCGGCCGGGCAGATAACCCGGAGGCGGCATCGGCCCGGCGGCCGTGCCGCCGCTGGCCTGCGCCGTGCCGCCGCTGGCCCGCGCCGTACCGCACCCGGCCTGCGCATTCGCCTGATTACCTGACCACGATCACCGGCCTGTCGGCCAGGTGGATGACTTTGTGCGCGGTGCTGCCCACCAGCAGACCGGCCAGGTCTCCCCGGCCGCGCGAGCCCATGACGATGACGCCTGCGTCCTTCGCGGCGGCCACGCTGAGTATTTCCCTGGCGGCGTGACCGTACAGCGTGTGCACCACCTCGGCATGCGCGGTGATGCCGGCGCTGACGAGCTTCTGCACGGCCGCGTCGACGACTGCGCGGGCCTCGTCCAGCGTCTCGATCGGGGGAGAGCCGAACTTCGTCACCTCTCGCTCCAGCGCATGTACCACCCAGACCTCGCTGCCGCCCAGGGTGGCGAGCTCCTGCGCCGCGGCGAGCACGCGCTCGGCGCTGTCCGACTCGTCGATGGCCGCCACGATTCTCTCGAACATCGCTGTCCCTCCTGCGGCCGAAGCCGGTGTGATTACTCCCAATCTCGGCCGTCAGGCGGCCGGTGACAAGGCCGTTGGTCCTGACATCTGAGGCCGGTTGCCTCCCGCCAGGCGCGAGCACCCGGTGCGACGCTGATTCCCGGGCCTGATGTGCCCGGTAACGCTGCGAGAGGGGCCCGCTCGATGTTCGAGATTCGGATCCACGGCCGGGGCGGCCAGGGTGTGGTGACGGCGGCTGAACTGCTGGCCGCTGCTGCCTTCGCCGAGGGACGGCACGCCCAGGCGTTCCCCAGCTTCGGCTCGGAGCGCACCGGCGCGCCGGTGATGTCGTTCTGCCGGATTGATGACAAGCCCATCCGGATCCGCGAGCCGGTCATGCACCCCGACGTCCTGATCATCCAGGATCCGACGCTGCTGCACCAGGTCAGCGTCTTCGACGGGGCCGGAGCGGGCGCGCAGCTGCTGATCAACTCATCCAGGCCCGAGGCTGAGCTCGGCATCGGCGAGTTCACCGGTCAGCTGGCGCCGGGCGCCGTCCTGACCGTGCCTGCCAGCGAGCTGGCCCAGCAGCACGCCGGGCGTCCGGTGCCGAACGCGGCGCTGCTCGGCGGATTCGCCGCAATGACCGGCGTGGTCTCGATCGAGTCGGTCGCGGCCGCGATCCGCGACCGCTTCGGCGGGGAGGTCGGCGAGGGCAACGTGGCCGCCGCGCAGGCCGCCTACGACAGCGCGCTGCGGCAGCTGGGCGCGAGCCCGGCGGACGCGGCGGGCCGCGCACCCGGATGGCTGGCGCCGGCCGCCGGCCGCCCTGTGCCGGCCGGGCAGGGCCGGATCGGGCAGATTGAGGGCTCCCGCGGCGTGGCCGACGCGGTCGGGCTGTGCCGTCCCGAGGTTATCTGCGCTTACCCGATCTCGCCGCAGACCCACATCGTGGAGGCACTGGCCGCCAAGGTGAAGGCAGGCGAGCTGAGCCCCTGCGAGTTCATCAACGTTGAGTCGGAGTTCGCCGCGATGTCCGTCGCCATCGGAGCGTCCGCAGCCGGCGCCCGCGCCTACACCGCGACCGCCAGCCAGGGCCTGCTGTACATGACCGAGGCGCTGTACAACGCCTCCGGCCTCGGGCTGCCGATCGTGATGACCGTCGCCAACCGGGCCATCGGCGCGCCGATCAACATCTGGAACGACCACAGCGACGCCATGTCGCAGCGTGACTGCGGCTGGATCCAGCTCTACGCCGAGACCAACCAGGAGGCACTGGACCTGCACATCCAGGCCTTCCGGATCGCCGAGGAAGTGTCACTGCCGGTGATGGTCTGCATGGACGGCTTCATCCTGACCCACGCGCACGAGCGGCTCGAGATCCCCTCAGCGGACCAGGTCGACAGGTTCGTGCCCGGCTACGAGCCCCGCCAGGTGCTTGATCCAGCCGACCCGGTCTCGATCGGCGCCATGGTAGGCCCGGAGGCCTTCACCGAGGTCCGCTACCTCGCGCACGCACGGCAGACCCAGGCGCTGGCCCTCATCCCCGAGGTCGCCGCGGCATTCGCCGGCGAGTTCGGCCGCGACTCCGGCGGCCTGGTACGGCACTACCGCACGCAGGACGCCGAGACCATCGTCATTGCGCTCGGCTCAGTGCTCGGCACCATCAAGGACGTCATCGACGAGATGCGGGCAGACGGCGCGAGGATCGGCGCGCTCGGCATCACCTCGTTCCGGCCGTTCCCGCTCGAGGCCGTCGCTTCCGCGCTGGCCGGCGCGGGCCGCGTCGTCGTGCTGGAGAAGGCGCTGGCCGTGGGCATCGGCGGCATCGTGGCGGCGAACGTGCGGATGGCACTCGAGCACTCGGGCGGCCACCCGCATGGCTACACCGTCATCGCCGGGCTCGGCGGCCGCGCCATCACCAAGGCATCGCTGCACGACCTGTTCGCCCGCGCGGGCAGGGACCAGCTCGAGCCGCTGACCTTCCTTGACCTCAACACCGAGCTCATCGACCGCGAGCTGACCCGGACCGCCGCCACCAGACGGTCGGGGCCCGCCGCGGAGAACATCCTGCGCGATCTTGGCGCGGTTGCCAGCAAGATCGGATAGGAGCACGACATGCCCGCTCAGCCCGTGAAGTTCTACCAGGTCGGCAGCTTCGCCGTCGGCAACCGGCTGCTCACCCCCGAGCAGCGGTCCGTTCAGTCGCAGCCCGGCCGCGAGAACTCGCTGAACTGCGGGCACCGGGCCTGCCAGGGCTGCGGCGAGGCTCTCGGCGCCCGGTACGCCCTGGACGCGGCCATGCGGGCCACCAGCCGCCAGCTCATCGCGGTCAACTCGACCGGCTGCCTGGAAGTGTTCTCCACGCCCTACCCGGAGACATCCTGGCGGATCCCGTGGATCCACTCGCTGTTCGGCAACGCGCCCGCCGTCGCCACCGGCGTCGCCGCCGCGATGCGCGCCAAGGGCCGCCCGGACGTCCGCGTCGTCGGCCAGGGCGGCGACGGCGGCACTGTCGACATCGGGTTCGCCTGCCTGTCCGGCATGTTCGAGCGGAACGACGACGTGCTGTTCATCTGCTACGACAACGAGGCTTACATGAACACCGGGGTGCAGCGCTCGGGCGCCACTCCCCCCGCTGCCAGGACCACGACGACGCCGGCGGTCGGCCCGCATCCGGGCAACGAGTTCGGCCAGGGCAAGAACGCGCCGCTGATCGCGATGGCGCACGGCATCCCCTACGTCGCGACCGCCACCGTGGCCGGACTGCGCGACCTGGAGTACAAGGTGGAGCGGGCCATGGAGATGCGCGGCGCCCGCTACCTGCACGTGCTGGTGCCCTGCCCGCTCGGCTGGGGCAGCGCGGCCGGCGACACCATCAGGATCGCGCGGCTGGCCGAGCAGACGGGCCTGTTCCCGGTGTTCGAGGCCGTCGGCGGCGAGGTCGTCAGCGTCTCGATGATCCGCAGGCGCGCGCCAGTCGAGGACTACCTCAGGCTGCAGTCCCGCTATGCGCATCTGTTCAAGACCGACGAGGGCGCGGCCACGATCGCCCATCTGCAGCGGATCGCCGACGCGAACATCGCCAGGTACGGCCTGATGCCGGAGGAGAGCCAGTAATGGACAAGCCGTTTGCGATCACTCTGGACCCCGGCTCCAGCCTGGCCAACAAGACCGGGACCTGGCGCACCGAGCGACCGGTCTACGTGGACCTCATGCCGCCGTGCAACCACGCCTGCCCGGCCGGCGAGAACATCCAGCTGTGGCTGAACCGGGCCGAGGAGGGCGGCGGCGGCTACGAGGCCGCCTGGCGCCAGATCATGCAGGACAACCCGCTCCCCGCGATCATGGGCCGGGTCTGCTACCGGCCCTGCGAGACCGCCTGCAACCGCGCCCAGGTCGACAGTGCCGTCGGCATCAACTCGGTGGAGGGCTTCCTCGGCGACGAGGCCATCCGCCAGGGCTGGACCATCCCGGTAACGGCGCCGGACAGCGGCAGGCGGGTGCTGGTCGTCGGTGCCGGGCCGTCCGGCCTGTCCGCCGCGTATCACCTGCGGCTGCTCGGCCATCAGGTCACGCTGCGCGACACGGCGCCGTGGGCGGGCGGCATGATGCGTTTCGGCATCCCGGCCTACCGGCTGCCGCGCGACGTCCTGGAGGCCGAGGTCGGCCGCATTCTCGCCATGGACGTGACCTGGGAGGGCGGCCACACGGTCACCGATATCGAGGCCGCGATGACGGACGGCGGATTCGACGCCGCGTTCCTCGCCGTCGGCGCGCAGCGCGGCAAGCGGGCCGAGATCCCGGCCGGCGACTCGGCGAAGATCCTCGACGCGGTCACCCTGCTGCACGCTATGGACGGCGCCAGTCCCCCGCTGCTTGGCCGCCGCGTGGCGGTCTACGGCGGCGGCAACACCGCGATGGATGCGGCCAGGACGGCGCGCCGGCTCGGGGCGACCGACGCGGTCGTCGTCTACCGGCGAACCAGGGACCGGATGCCGGCCCACGAGATCGAGGTGGAGGAAGCCGTCGAGGAAGGCGTGCGGATGATGTGGCTGTCCACCATCGCCCGCGCCGACGAGGGCTCGGTCACGATCGAGAAGATGAAGCTGGACGAAACGGGCTTCCCGCAGCCCACGGGCGAGTTCACGACGCTCGACGCTGACACGGTCGTGCTGGCCCTGGGCCAGGAGGCCGAGCTGTCCCTGCTCGATGGTGTGCCGGGGATCAGCATCGCCGGCGGCGTGGTCCGGGTCGGCCCGGACCTGATGACCGGCCATCCCGGCATCTTCGCCGGCGGCGACATGGTGCCCGCGGAGCGCACGGTGACGGTCGGCATCGGTCACGGCAAGCGAGCCGCGCACAGCATCGACGCCTGGCTGCGAACCCATCAGGACGGGAACGAGGCCGCCCCACCAGCCGCCGCCAGCCAGGCCGCGGTGGGAGAGCCGAGGCTCGCCGACGCCTCCCGGCTCAATACCTGGTACTACGCCGACGCCCCGGCCTCCGTCCGGCCGCAGCTGGAGGCGGCCCGCAGGATCACCACGTTCGACGAGGTGACCGGCGTCCTGGACGAGAAGACCGCGCTCTACGAGGCGCGCCGGTGCCTGTCCTGCGGCAACTGCTTCGAGTGCGACAACTGCTTCGGCGTCTGCCCGGACAACGCCGTGGTCAAGCTCGGCCCCGGCAGTCGCTACGAGATCGACCTGGACTACTGCAAGGGCTGCGGGATCTGCGCCGCGGAATGCCCCTGCGGGGCGATTGACATGGTTCCCGAGCAGATCTGAGGACCTTCTGCCGGTGATCATGAGGACCAAGGTCCTGTCCCCGCCTGCCGGGCTGCGGCTACGCTGAAAGGACAGGCTGCAGTCGGCCTCGTTCCCGGCATAAATGGTTGTTAGTTTCGGCGCGAAGGGCAAGCAGCAGATGGCGGACCAGGCCACGGACAAGCCCGGCATCAGGGTATTCCTGCTCGATGACCACGAGATCGTCCGGCGCGGCGTGCGGGACATGCTGGAAGCCGAGCCGGGCATCACGGTCATCGGCGAGGCCGGGACAGCGGAATCAGCGCTCGCCCGGATCCCGGCCCTCATGCCGGATGTCGCGGTGCTGGACGTCCGCCTCCCCGACGGCGACGGGGTTACCGTCTGCCGCGAGATCCGCTCCCGGCACCCCGAGATCGCCTGCCTCATGCTGACCTCGTTCGGCGACGACGAGGCGCTGTTCGACGCGATCATGGCAGGCGCGGCCGGGTACGTGCTCAAGCAGATCAGGGGCACCGACCTGGTGGGTGCCGTCAGGACGGTAGCGGCCGGCGAGTCGATGCTCGACCCGGAGGCAGCCAGCAAGGTGATGGCCAGGATGCGGGACCAGGCCAGCAAGGCCGACCCGCTGGCCGGGCTGACCGGGCAGGAGCGCAAGATCCTCGAGCTCATCGGGGAGGGCCTCACCAACCGGCAGATCGGCGAGCGGATGTACCTGGCCGAGAAGACCGTCAAGAACTACGTCTCGGCCCTGTTCGCCAAGCTGGGGATGGAGCGGCGCACCCAGGCCGCCGCGTACGCGTCGCGTGTCTTCGACCAGGCCAGCCACGGCAACCAGAGCTATCGCTAGACGCGGCAGTGCCAGCCGCGCCGGTGCTAGACGCGGAAGCCTAGCTCGCGGGCGGCCTGCGTGAGCTCGTCCCGCGCGTCCGGGTGGGCGACCCCGGTGATGATCTCGGCCGCCTGCTCTGAGGCGTCGTTTCCCCAGATCGTCGCGGTGCCCTGCTCGCTGACGAAATAGCTGTGCTGGAAGGACGTGACGGGTCCGGACAGCCGCGGCACGACCGTCGACACGTCCGCCTTCGGATGCCAGGACGGCAGCGCGATGATGGCGCGGCCGTCATGCGAGTGCAGCGCGCCGACGACGAAGTCGGTCTGGCCGCCGAAGCCCGAGTAGATGGCGCCCTTCACCCTCGCGGCGTTGGCCTGGGCGAACAGGTCGACCTGCAGCGCTCCGTTGACCGAGGTCATCGCGTGCTGGCGGGCGATCAGGGCCGGATCGTTCGTCTTCTCGGTCCGCAGCATCAGGACGCGGCTGCTCTGGTCAAGCCAGGCGTACAGCTCGCCGGAGCCGAACGCGAACGAGGCGGTCACCGGGGTGGCGGGGTCCAGCGCCCCGGATCGCTCCAGCTCCAGAACGCCGTCACTGAACATCTCCGACCAGACGGTCAGGCCCCGGCGGCCGCGCAGCGCGGAAAGGACGGCATCGGGGACCGCGCCGATGCCCAGCTGCAGGGTCGCCGCCTCCGGAACGAGCTGCGCGACCCGCTCGCCGATGGACTCGAACATCTCGCCTGGCACCCGCGGAAGCGGGTTCGGCAGCAGCGTGTCCGCCTCGATCGCAAGGTCGATGTCGTCCTGCGACAGTACGGCGTCGCCGTAGCTGTAGGGCATGTGCCGGTTCAGCTGGGCCACGACCAGACCGCCGCGCGCCCGCACCGCCTCGATTGCAGCAGGCAGGATGTTGACCTCGGTCCCCAGCGACACGGTGCCCCTGACCGGCGAAGACGTGTGCACCATGACGACATCCGGCGGAACGGTGGACGCCAGCATATGGGGCACAAGCGACAGCCGGCAGGGCAGGTAGCGCAGCCGCTCGCTGTGGCGCATGCCAGGGCCGACGAACGGTGACTCCAGCGTGACGCCGTCCCGGTCCGGGGTGCCGACCTGCGCATTCAGCGCGAAGAGCCGGTATCGCGGCACGCTGGCGTCCAGCACCTTCACGGCCTGCCAGGGCGTGCCGAAGTTGCCGCTCATGACGACCCTCGGCTCCCCTTCCAGCCTGCCGAGCACGGCGGCGAGCATCGAGTCGGAGATCACGCGCATCTGGGAGTCCTCTCGCCGGCTGGTGGGAGCCCTTCTAGCACAGCCCGGGCAGACCTGGCCGCGCCAGGGACTTTCGTCCCCGGCGGCCGCTTCCCCGGCGGCCGCAGCCAAGGTAACGGGACCCACGACCGAGCGGATGGCGACCTAAGTCCCTACCCGGCGCAGGCCTGACGGCCTTGACTGACAGTGAGAACAGGAGGGCTGATCGATGACTACCATCGCACCTGCTCCGACTACTTCGGACTGGCCCGGATCCCCGATCTCGACGCTGCACTCTCTCGCCCGGCAGGCTCAGTCGATCCCGGTCGAGCAGTACCCCGATGGCGCCAGCTATGTCGTGCGGTTCGAGGTACCCGGCATCGATCCCGGCCGCGATCTGACCGTCACCGTGGAGACCGGCATGCTGCTGGTGCGGGCGGAGCGCCAGTTCGACGGTCCGGAGGGCTGCCAGAGCGAGTTCCGCTACGGCCCGCTCGCCCGGCACGTCGCGCTTCCGCCTGGCTCGAATGCGCGGGACGTGTCGGCGGCCTGCCACAACGGGATCCTGACCGTGCGCATCGGCCTGGAGCCCGAGCACGAGCACGCCTCCCGGACGATTCCCGTCCAGGTCGAGCCCTAGCTCCTGGCCTGTGTGCCGGCAGCATCACCCGCTACCGCTGGAGGTCATCATGAGTGCCGAAGCCAAGCCCGTCATCGTCGTCGGAGTAAGCGGTTCGCACGCCTCTGATGCGGCGCTGCGCTGGGCCGCCGCCGAAGCCGACCGCGTCGGTGCCCAGCTCAGGGTCGTCAGGGCCTGGGAACCGGAGCAGCGCGCCTACTACGCGCATCCGGCCGCGCCGGATGAGGCCCGGTTCGCGCGGGAGCGGGCTGGCAGAAGCATGGCCCGCAGCATGCGCGCCATGCTCGGCCCGGAGCCGCGCCCCGAGACATTCACCGCGGTGGTCGAGGGCCCGGCCGAGCGGGTGCTGGCAGATCAGACATCCGGCGCCGACCTGCTGGTGCTCGGGTCGGAGTCAGGCATCCTGGCAGGTCGCTCGATCGGCCCGGTCATCCGCGCCTGCCTCAGCCGGGCCAGCTGCCCGGTCGTCGTCGTCAGCCCGCAGAACTTCCCGCGCCGTTCCTCAGCTCCGGCGGCAGGAGATCCTGCCGCAAGCTTCGACGAGCGATTCCTGCAGTCTGCGGGCGCACAGTCAGGGAGGTCATCATGAGCCGCGAGGATTATTACCTGGATTCGATGCTGCGCCACCTTGGTGCTGCCTATTACGACTCGCTGCACGGCAAGGCCGGCGACGGTGACGTGCGCCGGGCGGTCGACCGGGTGGCGGGCGAGCTAGGAAAGAAATCGGCCGAGCGCGCGGAAACGCACGCGCACGGCCGCCCGGCCAGTGACCTGCCGCGGCATCACGGCCCACTGCACAGCCGGGTCAGGGATCTCATGACGGCCGACGTGATCTCGGTTGACCGCAACACGGCCTTCAAGGACGTGGCCGGGCTGCTCGTCGAGAACGACATCAGCGGCGTCCCTGTCCTGTGGCCCGGCCGCCAGGTGACCGGCGTAGTGACCGAGGGCGACCTGATCACCGCCAAGGACAAGCGGGCTGGCACCGAGAAGAACTGGATGGGCGCCAAGCGCTACGCCAGCGATCACAGCAGGTACCTGAGGCTGACAGCAGCCGAGCTGATGACCTCGCCGGCAGTGACGATTCATCCGGACGCCACGATCGCGTCCGCGGCCAGGGTCATGCGGCAGCGGCATGTCAAGCGCCTGCCGGTCGTGGACCCGAGCCGGAATCTTATCGGCCTGGTGAGCCGGCATGACCTGCTCAAGGTATTCCTCGTGCCGGACGAGGAGATCGTGCGCGAGGTTCGTGAGCTGCTCGCGGAGCACTGCCGCCAGGACGCTTCCGAGATCACCGTAGCGGCGCACGGCGGCATCGTCTCGCTCACAGGTCACCCGGCAGGGCCGCCAGAGGCAGTCGCCCGCGCCATCGAGCTCACCTGGGAGATCGACGGAGTGGTGGACATACTCAACCACCTCCGCCAGAAGGCCAGCCAGACCGCATGACCCGCGCGCGGAACCTTCCGCGTGCACTGGGTGGCCTGCGCGCACGGCGCAGACAAGAGAGGCAGCAAGCTGTGAAGTCCATCGACGACCTGACCGTAACGGGGCGGCGCGTGCTCGTGCGGCTGGACCTGAACGTGCCGATGAGCGGCGACACCATCAGCGACGACGGCAAGATCCGCGCCTGCCTGCCCACGCTGACGGCCCTGCTGGAGCGCGGCGCGGCCGTGATCGCGTGCTCGCACCTCGGCCAGGCCTGGCCACCCTGACCCGCGCTACTCACTCGCGCCGGTCGCATCCCGGCTGGCTGAGCTGCTCGGCCAGCCGGTGCAGTTCGCGGCGGACACCGTCGGCGAGGCAGCCAGGTCCGCCGCCGCGGCGCTGCTGCCTGGCCGGCTCCTCCTCCTGGAGAACCTGCGCTTCAGCCCGGCCGAGACCAGCAAGGACGACTCGGCACGCGGGACGTTCGCGGATCAGCTGGCCGACCTGGCCGATGAGTATGTCGGCGACGGCTTCGGTGCGATGCACCGCCGCCACGCCAGCGTCTATGACGTCCCGGCCCGGCTGCCGCACGCGGCCGGATACCTGGTCCTGGCCGAGACTGCCGCGCTCGCCAAGCTCACGAGCGGCGTCCGCAGGCCGTACGCGGTCGTGCTCGGCGGGGCCAAGGTGACGGACAAGCTGCCGGTCGTCGGGCGGCTGGCGGGCATCGCCGACCAGATCCTGATCGGCGGCGCGATGGCGAACAGCTTCCTGGCTGCCCAGGGCCTTGGCGTGGGCGCATCCGCGGTGGACGGCGATCCGGACGCGGCACGGGAGTGCCTCGCCCAGGCTGCCGCCGCCGGGGTCCAGGTGCTGCTGCCCGCGGATCTGGTGGTCGCCCCCGACCGGGAGACCGACGGACCGGTGCGCGTCGTGCCGGCCGGCGCCGTCCCGGCAGGCGAGCAGGCCCTGGACATCGGGCCGAAGACCGCCACCCTGTTCGCGGCCGCGCTGGCGGAGGCGCAGACCATCTTCTGGAACGGGCCGATGGGCGTGAGCGAGAATCCGCGGTTCGCCGAGGGCACGCTGTCGATCGCGCGGGCGATCGCCGGCCACGAGGGTTTCACCATGGTCGGCGGCGGCGACACCGCGGCCGCGGTCCGGTCCCTGGGATTCTCCGAGAGCGACTTCAGCCATATCTCCACCGGCGGCGGCGCCAGCCTCGAGTACCTGGAGGGCAAGACCCTGCCCGGCCTGGCGGCCCTGGACGCCGGGATTGCCGTCCCGGAAGCGGCCCCGGAGGCAGTTGCTGGGCGCTCCTGAGTCCCGCCGCCGGTGATCGTCTAGCCGGGCAGGCGGAGGGGCGTTTCAGTCAGTCAGTCCGTCGGTTATCAGGGTCGGCAGCACCGGTCTGCATGCCTGCCGGGCCAGGGAGCACCGGCGCGAGCGCGTGACCGCAATGCGCGGCAGGCAGCTGGCACTATGGGCATCCAGAGAACCTAGCTGGCCGGCGCCGAGCCGAACACGCCCGGCACGTCCGGCTATCCGTTCCGCGGTCCCGGCGCCCTGGCGAGGGCACTGCCGTTCTGGCGATCATCCCGATGTTCAGGCTTCCGGGCGCAGGCTATCCAGGCAGGGGCAGCGGCACGCGCCACTCGGCCTCGGTACCTCCGCCATCGGCCGGTCTCAGCGTCAGCGTGCCGCCGAACTTCTGCGCCCGCTCCTCCAGATTGCGCAGCCCGCTGCGCCGGCCGGTGTCCTTGATCCCTGATCCGTTGTCCCGCACGATCAGCGTGAGGTCCTCGGCGGCCCGTACCTGCACTTCGACCCGGCTGGCCCCGGAGTGACGGGCCACGTTCGACAGGGTCTCGCGCAGCGCGCCGAGCAGGTGCTCACCGACGTCGGACGGCACGTCATCATCCAGCCGGCCGGCTAGCTGGAGCGCCGGCGGGAAGCCAAGCAAGTCGGTCAGCTCATCCGCCACCTGCAGGATGCGAGTCCGCAATCCGGGCGGCTTGGCCTCGTGCCTGGTCTGCAGCGCGAAGATCGATGACCGGATCTCCCTGATGGTCTCGTCCAGCGAGTCGACGGCCACGCTCACGCGCTGGGCGACGTCGGGCGCGCTGATCAGGGAAACCGCGCCCTGCAGCGACATCCCGGTCGCGTACAAACGCTGGATGACGAGGTCATGCAGGTCGCGGGCGATCCGGTCGCGGTCCTCGAACACTGCGACCCGCTCGGCCTGGAGGCGGTGCTCGGCCAGCTCGAGCGCGATTCCGGCCTGGCTGGCGAAGGTCTCCAGCATGGCGGCCGCGGCCGGAGTCAGCGGCATCGCACCGGGACGCCGGCCTGCCGTCAGCACGCCGCGCACATTGCCCGGCTGCCCGAGCGGCACCAGGATCGCGGGGCCCAGATTGATGAGCTGCCGGGCCAGCGGGGCGACCCGGTCGTCGTGACTGAAATCGTCCAGGGCCAGCAGCTGGCCGCTGGCGAGCACCTGGCCGGAGGCGGATCCGCCGGCCGGCAGCATCAGGCCGAGTGCCTCCTCCGCCCCGTCCCCGGCTGCGTGCTCGATCCGCAGCATGCTCTTGTCCGCGGTTGGCAGCGCGAGCACGACCAGGTCCGAGCCCGACATCTCCAGCGATCTGGCGGTGATCAGCGCCAGCGCGTCGCTGGCGTCGGCTCCGGACAGCAGCGTCCTGGTGACCTCACCGCTGGCGCCAAGCCAGCGCTGCTGGCGCCTTGCCTCGTCGTACAGCCGCGCGTTCTCGATCGCCACGCCGGCGGCCGCCGCGAGCGCGACGAGCACGGCCTCGTCTTCCTCGTCGAACTCGCCGCCATCGCGCTTCTCGGTCAGATAGAGGTTGCCGTAGACCTCGTCCCTGATCCGGATCGGCGCGCCAAGGAAGGAGTTCATCGGCGGATGACCCGCCGGGAAGCCGGAGGACAGCTCGTGCTCGGCAAGCTCGCCGATGCGGATGGGCGTCGGATCAGCGATCAGCGCGCCGAGCAGGCCCCGGCCCTCCGGCCAGTGATGAATCTGGCCGATCTCATCCTCGGACAGCCCGACCGGGATGAACTCGGCCAGCCGGCCGCCCTCGCCGATGACCCCCATGGCGCCGTACCTGGCGTCCACGAGGGTGACCGCCGCTTCCACGATGCCGCGAAGCACGACCTCGATATCGAGATTGGTACCCACCGCCACGACGGCGTCGAACAGTGCATTCACCCGGTCGCGGGTGGTCAGCACGGCCTGCAGCCTGGTCTGAAGCTCCGCGAGCAGCTCGTCGAGGCGGAGGCTGGGCAGCCCTGACTGCGGCTTCGCAGTGCTCATAGCGGACTCCGGCGGTTTTCGGACACCGCCATGATCATACGTCCGCGCTCGCCGCCCCTGGCTGACTCCGTCCGGCATGTCAGGACGCGGACCCGGGGCGGGCGGGGTACCACGTGCCGCCCGCCCCACGATCGCGCCGCCTTACTGCGAGGCCCGGGCCGGCTGGCTGCCGGGAGTGAACGCCACGCCCCGCAGCACCTGCCCGTAGTCAGCTGACCGGACGGTCACGAACTGCTCGCCGGCCGCAGCCGCGGTGGCCGCGAGCGGGTCCGTGATCGCCACCAGCTTGTTCGGGTCCGCGCCCTGATCGCCGCTGCCGCTCACGGTAGAGGTGATGGCCCAGATGGTCACCGTGGCATTGCCGTTGACGCGGCCGGTGATGTTGCGCAGGCCGTCGGTGGCCGGCGCCCAGGGCAGCCCGGTTGCCGCGTTGTCCCCGGCCGGATAGCCCGCCACCGTGTACGGCGTGCCCAGGTTCAGCCCGGCCGTCAGCGTGTAGGCGAGGGTCCAGCTGGTGCCGTTGAACACCCACTTCTGCAGGCCGGCCGTCGTCTGCGCGGCGGCAGCGGTGTATGTGCCCGTGGCCGTCGAGTAGGTGTTCGTGCCGTTGCCCTCGTCTGCGACGTACAGCGTGTCAGCGTTGGCGAACCACAGGCCGAACGGGAACGCGGTGGCAGTCTTCGCCAGCGTCGTCGGGAAGCCCTGCAGGATGCACATGTTGTACGGAGTCACGCCCTCGGTCTGCAGCAGCGCCGGGTCGTAGGCGATCGGCGAGGTCGGCAGCGCGGCACCTCGCTGGGGAACGCCGGCGCCGTCCGGGCAGGCCTTCCCGGTGGTGTCGATGAAGTAGACGGTGTTGACTCCGTTGCTGCCGCTGCCCTTGGTGTAATAGACGACGTTGTGGTAGATCGTCAGGCCGCGGAAGTTGGTGTCCTTGCCGATCTTGTCGGCCTTGTCGCCGAGCTGGGTGACGCTGAAGCTGCCCACCGGCGTCGGCTGGCCGGGCTGCTGGAGCACCTCAGGCGACCGCTGCGGGGTCAGGATCTGCGCGCCGGCACCGGTGATGATGCCGTCCGGCTGCGGGTTCGACCCGTTCCCGGCGTTCCCCGCCGCGTAGAGGACGTTCGCGCCGCCGGAGTCGTTCAGGATCGCCGCCCGGCCGTTGTCGCCGCTGTAGGCGTTGGTGAGCGTGTACCTGAAGCGCCCGTCCTGATTCACCTCGGCCACGACCCGGTAGTAGGCACCGGCCACCGGGTTGGTCGGGTCGATGTCACCGGGGGTGTTGGCGTTGGAGGCATCGACAGTATCCGGCACCGCGTCGTAGCCCATGAAGGTCAGCTCGCGGCCGCTCGTCGACAGGTTCAGCGCCAGCTCGGATTTAGACGAGAAGCTGGTCACCACGTGCCCGGCCGCGCCTCCCGGCAGGCCGGTGCCGTCCGGCACCCGCAGCGTGTTAACCAGGTGACCGTCCGGTGTGAGCTGGTCAAGGAAGATCGGCGAGGTGACGCCGAAGCTCGGGTCGGCAGCGTCGTTGTTGAACACGCCGGGATAGGAGCCGTCGGCCACGGCCGGAGTGCAGGCGCTTCCTGAGCAGCCCGGCGGCAGCTCGGTCACGCCCGGCGTGAAGAGGCTGGCCGTGCCGGTGTAGTCCGATCCGCTCACCACCAGGTTGCCGGGCTGGAACCAGGTCCCCCGGACCCCGGCGTGCGCGGCCGCGCTGCCGAGCGGCCCGGCTGCGGCCAGGACGCCGGCGGCCACCGCGGCGGTCAGCGGCAGCGCCAGCCGCCAGCGCCGTCCGCCGCGGGCAGGCAGTACCGAGTCATGCGTCGTCATCAATCCCAACCTTTGCTCGAAGACAGGCTGATTGCCCTACCTCGCCTCAGCCTGCTGAGCGCAGGAAACGACCCAGTGAACACGTCATGAAATAACGGCACCTGCCAGTTATCGGGCCGCCGGGCGCCGCGTAGTCCCAGGCTGCCGGGCCGGGTTCCGCGAAGTTCTACAACGATGTAGAACTATACTGAGAGTCATGACGGCCGGCGGCACTGAGTGAACGGCGGCACCGGGTGAATGTCAGCAACCTCATCGGGAGCTTCGGTTACTGGGCGGTCTTCCTTCTGGTCGCGATCGAGAGCCTGGGCATCCCGCTGCCGGGCGAGACCGCGCTGATCCTGGCCGGCGTCTACGCGGGGCACACCCACCGCCTCGATCCCTGGGTCATCTTCGGGGTCGCGGCAGCAGCGGCCATCATCGGCGACAACATCGGCTACTGGCTGGGCGCGAAGGGCGGGTACCCGCTGGCCAGGCGGTACGGCTCGAAGGTCAGGCTGGACGAGCGGAAGCTGAAAACCGCGCGCTACCTCTTCGACCGGCACGGCCGCAAGGTCGTGTTCTTCGGCCGGTTCGTATCGGTGCTGCGCACCTACGCCGCGTTCCTCGCCGGAGTCAGCCGCATGGACTGGTGGCGGTTCGTGCTCGCGAACGCGGCCGGCGGGATCCTCTGGGCCGGGATCTACACCCTGGCCTCCTACCTGGCCGGCGATGCCCTGCTGCGGAACTCCGGGACGATCAGCTGGATCCTGGGCGGCGCGGCCGTGGTCGCGATCGTCGTCGGGCTAATCGCCGTCCGCCGGCAGGCCGCCAGGCTCGGCGACCGGGCCGAGGCCGCCTATCCCGGCCCGCTCGAGTCAGCCGGGAACCGCTCGCGCTGACGGTAACGTGGGCTGATCCCGGGCTGGCCGGCCGTCGCGGCAGACGCCAGCGGCCTCAGCCTCGCGCAGGAGGTAGCGGTGGCGCACATCGATGAGCAGGCACTGAACGCCAGCTTGCAGAGCCTGCGCAAGTCCGCGGTCGCGGCCGACCTGGTTGCCGTGATGGACCGGGCGGTCGACTCCGTCAACGAGGTCTTCGGGTACAGCGGCGCGGGGATCATGTTCGTCACTGATTCTGGCTACCTGTCCTATGTGGCGGCCTCCGATGAGGCCGGACGGCAGCTGGAGGAAGCTCAGGCCGCATCCGGTCAGGGACCGTGCTACGAGTCGTATGTGTACGCACGCGAGGTCGTCAGCGCCGACCTGCAGGCCGACGCTCGCTGGCCCGCGCTCCTGACGCACCTGTCGCCCCGGATCCGGGCTGTGGCCGGCATCCCGCTCATGCTCAGCGGCAGTCCCGTCGGGACGATCAACACTTACCACGACAAGGCCACCGACTGGGATGACTCGGACATCGCTGCTCTGCGCGCCTACGCCAACCTGATCGCCGAGACCGTCGGCACGGCCCTCACCGCCCAGGACCACAGCGCACTTGCGGGCCAGCTGCAGTACGCGCTGGACTACCGGATCGTCATCGAGCGCGCCGTCGGCTACCTGATGGCCGCGCACCGCCTGGACGCCGTGACCGCCTTCGACGTGCTGCGCAAGCGCGCACGGGACTCCCGCAGGCGCATCGCCGACATCGCGGCGGAGGTACTCGGGCCGGGAGCGGCACCGGGATCCGATGACCAGACCGGCGGCGGGCCGGTCATGCCGGGCGCCCCCGCCAGGGATGGTGACCCGGCCTGAGCCGCCGGGCCAGGATCGTGGTGACTTCGCGTCTCATGCGCACGCGAAGCCACCACGATCATGTCCTCCGGCTCGTTTGCCGGCAGCGGCCGCGCGCGGTAGATTTCCGCTCAGTTCCGCCGTGTGTCCGCGGATCGCTCCCAAGGGAGGAAGCGATCTGTGCTCATGTCAAAAAGCGGCGAAACTACTCCTTACCTGACGATCTCGGTCACACAGGACGAGCGCGGCGAGCCTGTTCTGGCGGTCAGCGGAGATCTCGACGTTGTCAGCCGCGACTATTTCAGGCAGCTGATCGCGAGCGTGCTGGACGTCAGGCAGCCGCGGACAATGACGCTGAACCTGGCCGGCGTCGGCTTCGCGGACTGCAGCAGCCTTAGCGTCCTGATGCAGGCCCGGCAGCAGCTGGCGGCGCGCGGCGGCCGCCTTGTCATCGCCGGCGCCCAGCCTGCCGTGCGCAGGATCATCAGCCTGACCGGGCTCGACGGCTGGCTGGACTTGCGGGAACCGCAGCCCGACGCAGCCGCCGCGCGCGGCGGCGACAGCACCAGCCGCTACGAAATCGCGACCAGGTCGGCGGGATTATCGGACGGCAGCCTGCCGTCGGTGACAGCGGTCACCTCAAGTCCGACGAGATCGGCTATCCCTCCGTAGGTCGACAGGAACGCCGTATCCGCCGCGTCGCGGCCGGTCGCGATGCGGACCAGGCTCGCCCGGGGCGCCAGCAGGGTGGCATCCACTGTCTGCCAGTGCCCGTCCAGCGCAACCTCGGCAACGGCGTGGAAGTCCATCGGGTCGAGTCCCGGGGCATAGACCGCCACCAGCCTGGCGGGCACATCCAGGGCGCGCAGCAGTGCAATCACCAGATGGGCGTAGTCACGGCAGACGCCCTGCCTGCTCAGCAGTGTCTGGACAGCGCCGTCCGTCGGCCGGCTGCTGCCCGGCACGTAGGCGAGGCGGGTTCCCACCCAGGACGACACCGCGGACAGCAGGTCAGCACCCGGCGCGAGGCCGGCGAACTCCGCGCGCGCCACCGCGGCAAGCCGGTCAGACTCGGCGTACCGGGTTGGCCTCAGGTACCTCAGCCGGTCAGCGTCAGTCACCGGCGCGGGTCCGGTGCTGCCGAGAACCTGCGCCTGATAGGTGATCTCAGCCGCACCGGGAACCAGCCGGGCGAGATGCACGCGGCCCTCGCCGGCCATCGCGACCTCACGCAGCGCAACGTCCCGTCCGGACTGGCGGATCGTCAGTTCCTCGGTCACCACCGCGCCCGGACGGCCGGAAACGGCGATCTGCACCGCCGCCTCGGCCTGCCTGCTCACCTGCAGGCGGAGCTGGGCGCCAACGCGGCGGGCGGGCTGCTGCATGCGCACCGCCTTTCCGTGATCCGGAAGACTTGCGCACGCTCTGGCGTGCTTAAGTCTCCCTCATAACTGTCACGCCGCCGGAAGGGAGCTCTGCCGAGATGCCTGAGGCCGCTCCGCAGCCGCGCCAGACCAGTATCACACTGGCAGACGGCCGGACGCTGATCTACTACGGCGCGCTCCCCCGCCGTCCCGCCGACTATCCTGACCGGCGGCAGCTGACGGCGGTGCAGGTCATGGCGGAGGCGCGGTGGGACTGGCTGCTCGGCGAGTGGGTGGTCGTCGCGAGCCATCGTCAGGACCGGACGTTCCAGCCTGCGGACAGTCAGTGCCCGCTGTGCCCGTCGACGCCGACCCACAGTACCGAGATCCCGGCCCCTGAGTACGAGGTCGTCGTCTTCGAGAACCGCTTCCCCACCCTGGCCGGGCCTGCCCACTCCGATACGGGCAACCAGGACGGGAACGCCCGCGACTGCCCCCCGGCTCCGGCCGGGCCGCCACCGCCGGCCAGCGCAGCCAGCCTGCTGACCGCCCGCCAGGCGGCAGGGCGGTGCGAGGTCGTCTGCTTCAGCCAGGATCACGCGGCATCGTTTGCCGACCTCAGCCTGTCCCAGGCCGGGACCGTTCTGTCGGCCTGGACGGACAGGTCGGCGCAGCTGAGCCTGCTGCCGGGCGTCGAGCAAGTCTACTGCTTCGAGAACCGCGGCTCCGAGATCGGCGTCACGCTGCCGCACCCGCACGGCCAGATCTACGCCTACCCGTACGTCACCCCGCGGACCGGCCGGATGCTGCAGTCAGCCGCGAGCTACCGGGCCGAGACCGGCGGCAGCCTGTTCGATGACCTGCTGGCCGCCGAACTGCGCGATGGCGCGCGGATCGTCGCGGCCGGCGGCCACTGGATCGCCCTGGTGCCGCACGCCGCGCGCTGGCCGTACGAGGTGCACCTGTACCCGCGCCGCCGGGTGCCCTCGCTGCCCGCGCTTGACGGCGCGGCCCGCGCGGAGTTCTGCGAGCTCTACCGCGACCTGCTGCGCCGGTTCGACCGGCTCTTCGATCAGCCGGCTCCCTACATCTCCGCCTGGCATCAGGCCCCGGTCCGGCGCGAGGCCGCTGACTTCGCGCTGCACCTGGAGCTCTTCACCATCCGCCGGGCGCCGGGAAAGCTGAAGTACCTGGCGGGATCGGAGTCGGGCATGGGCGCGTTCGCGAACGACGTCGCGCCCGAGGCTGCCGCCCGCCGGCTGCGCGAGCTCGGCTGACGGCTGCGGCCCGGCCGGCCGCAGCCGAGGGCGACGGGCTGGCGGCGTCAGATCACCCGGTGCGCGCCCGCCGACGGCCGGACCGGGGCGATCGCCGGATCCGCCCAGCCCTGCCTGGCGAATTCGGCGGCGACCGCCTCGGTCACCGTGCTGGCCACAGCAGCCGGGACCAGCGCGATCACCGCGCCCCCGAACCCGCCGCCGGTCATCCGCGCGCCGAGGGCGCCCGCCCGCACAGCTGTGCCGACGGCCGCATCGGCCTCGGGCCAGGACACCTCGAAGTCATCCCGCAACGACGCATGCGATGCGGTCAGCAGCGGGCCGATCCGGTCAGGCTGGCCGGCCCGCAGGAGCTGAACCGTCGCCAGCACCCGGCGGTTCTCGGTGACGACGTGCCGGGCGCGGCGCTGCAGGACCGGATCGCGCAGCTGATCGGGCCCGCTGCCGTCGCCGGCCTCGCGCAGGGAGCGGATTCCCAGCGCACGGGCCGCCTCCTCGCAGGACTGCCGGCGGGCGCCGTACCCGCCGTCGGTCAGCACGTGCCGCGCGCGGGTGTCGATCACCAGGATGTCCAGGCCTGCAGCAACGGGGTTCAGCGGCACCGGCTCTGATGTGCCTGAGCGGCAGTCGAGCAGCAGCGCATGCCCGGACTGGCCCAGCATGACGGCCAGCTGATCCATCACGCCGGTCGGGGCCCCGACGAAGTCGTTCTCCGCCCGGCGGCCGAGCGCTGCCAGCTCGCTACGGGGAACTGCCAGCTGATACAGGCCGGAGAGCGCTAGTCCGGCAGCGCATTCCAGGGCCGCCGACGAGGACAGGCCGGCGCCGGCGGCGAGGTCAGCGTCGATGGCCAGGCTCGCTCCGCCGGCCGGGTAGCCCGCCGCCCGCAGCGCCCAGGCAACGCCGGCCGGATACGCTGCCCAGCCGGCCATGCCCCCCGGCGCCAGAACCGCCACCGGAATTTCGGCCGCGTCCCCGTGCTGACGGGAGACCAGCGACAGGATCCCGTCATCCCGGGCGGCCGCGGCGACGCACACCCCGGAGCCGATCGCGAACGGCAGCGCGAACCCGTCGTTGTAGTCAGTGTGCTCGCCGATGAGATTCACCCGGCCGGGCGCGCGCCAGACGCCCTCAGGTGCCCGGCCGTATCGTGCGGAGAACAGCCGGGCCGCGCCCGCCGCCGCGTCTCCCGCTGTCAGCACGCCACTGTCAGCCCGCCGCGGCCAGCTTCTGCGAGTCCGGCACCCGGCGCGCTGACCGGGCGGCCGGCACGCCGACGTGGCCGGCCCGCCCGTCCGGCAGGAACAGGTAGTTGCGCACGTGCCCGCAGACGGCGTCCGTCTCCTGCCAGCCATCCTGCCAGCTGAGCATCCGGTAGTTCCGGTGCGCGAGCCACTCGGCCACGTCGGCGGCCGAGTGCTGGTAACGCGAGGTGTGCCGCTCCTCGATCTCGATGAGCAGGGCGGGCCGGAACTTCTCGATCGACGCGGCGCCGCCCTTGAGAACCTGAAGCTCGGCTCCCTCAACATCGATCTTGATGAAGTCCAGCCGGGTCATCCCGGCGCAGACCTCATCGAGCGTCCGGACGTCGACGTCCACCCGGACCTGATCGGCGAACTCGCTGTTCGACCCGAGCCCGTCACACTGCGCGTCCAGGAATGACCGTCCGGTCACCGGTCCGCGGCGGCTGACCGGCACGCTCATGACGCCGCGGCCCGGTTCGGCACCGAGCGCGTGCGCATGGTGGCTGACGTTCCGGCTCAGCCGCGCGCCGAGCAGGCGCGTCAGCGCCGGGTGGGCGAACGGCACGGGCTCGAAGCTGTGCACCTGCCCCGCCGTGCCGGCCAGCCCGGATAGTACCAGGGTATAGAGGCCCGCGGCCGCGCCGACATCCATGCACACGCTGCCCGGCTTGATCAGGCTCCGCAGGCCGAGCATTTCAGCCTCGACGTACCGAGTCCTTCGGGCTAGCTGCAGGATCGCCGCAGTGGCCAGCGCCTGGCGCGGCCGGCGGATTCGCGAACTCATAGTGCTCCTTCTGCCCTCTCCAGCTTCCGGCGAGTCGAACGCTGTCAGCAACGCTACGGCCACCAGGCCTCTCACCAACATAGGGTTTCCCCCCATCTTCATGGCGGAGTCACGCCGGCACGCACGGCAACCGAACCCGATGAAGCGCCCGTGGTCCGACTTTGGGCACCGGGGCGGAGGACCCTGGGCCTTCGGTCATGCACGCCATACTCGGCTCCCTTGGCGGGGCACTCGGCGTGGCCGAACGGCTCGGCGGCACCACCGGCCTGGCGCTGGGGCAGGCGGCACGATCGGCGTTCGTCAGCGGCATGGACCCGGGCCTGGCTACCGGTGCAGCGGTCGCCGTCACGGGCGGCCTGCTGGCGCTGGCGGCGCTGCCGGGGCGGCCCGGCCGCCACGCGACTGCGGCAGCTGAAATCGCGGGAGGGAACCCACCCGCTTCGCGCGGATCCGGTTTTCGCGGTGTGCCGGCGGTGCCGGTAACTCCGCGACTCCTGTGCCGGGTTCCTCCCGCACCCCCATACCACCGCCGTGCGGGGCAGCCAGACAGGGTCCTTCGCCGGCTCCTGGCCGGGACGTTCGGCCCGCGGACGTTCGGCCCGCGGACTTTCGGCCCTACAGGCACGCGGCCGTCGCCGGGACGATGTACTGGTCAGGACAGGAACGGAGAGACCCGCGATGCCGGACGACCAGACGGCACCTCATGCCCGATTCCAGCTGCCCGCAGCCGGCCTCGACAGCCTGCATGCCGAGCTGACCGCCGCCGGCTACCGGGTGATCGGCCCGCAGGTACGGGGCGACGCGATCGTTCTCGGCGAGCTCGCCACCGCCGGCGACCTCCCGTTCGGCTGGGGAGTAACGCTGTCGCCCGGCGGCTACCGCCTGCGTGAGCGCGCGGATCGTGCCGCCTTCGGGCACTCGGCCGGCCCCGGCTCGTGGAAGGAATTCCTTCATCCGCCCCGTCAGCAGCTGTGGTCAGCGGACCGCAGCGAGGACGGCCTGGACTTCTCGGTGCGCTCCGAGCAGGATCCGCCGCCGCGGCTGGCGTTCCTCGGCGTCCGGCCCTGTGATCTGCGCGCGATCCAGATCCAGGATCGCGTGCTCGGCGGAGACGGCCACGAGTCGCGCTACGCACAGCGCCGGGCCGCCGTTTTCATCGTGGCCGTCAACTGCACCGAGCCTGGCGAGACGTGCTTTTGCACCTCGATGGGCACCGGCCCGCAGGCCGGCCCTGGTTACGACCTCATGCTGACCGAGCTGGCCGGACCCGAGCACAGCTTCATCGTCGAGGCCGGATCGCAGGCGGGCGCGCAGATCCTGGACCGGCTGCCGGTCCGGGCGCCCGATGCCGGCGCGGCGGAGCGGGCAGGCACCGCGATCGAGGCGGCGCGAGGCCAGATGGGCCGCACGATGCCGGCCGGCGGACTGCGCGAGCTGCTCGCGGACAGCCTGCAGGCCGCCCGCTGGGATGACGTGGCCTCCCGGTGCCTGACCTGCGGGAACTGCACGCTGGCCTGCCCAACCTGCTTCTGTACCACCATCGAGGACAGCACCGATCTCAGCGGTGACCACGCCGAGCGGTGGCAGAGCTGGGCGTCCTGCTTCGATCTCGACTTCTCCGGGCTGCACGGCGGGCCGGTGCGCACCACCGGGCACAGCCGTTACCGGCAGTGGCTGACGCACAAGCTCGGCACCTGGCATGACCAGTTCGGCGAATCCGGCTGCGTTGGCTGCGGCCGCTGCATCGTCTGGTGCCCGGTCGGCATCGACCTGACCGAGGAGGTCGCGGCGCTCCGCGCCGAGCGGGACGCGCCCGCGGCCGGACCGCGACCGGACTCGGGTCCTGGTGAGCAGGCGTGACCGGGGTCGAGCCCGCGGCGCTGACCGCGCATCCGTTCACGGCGGGCCTGACTGGGGGCCAGCTGACCAGGCTGGCTGCGCTGGCAGTCCCGGTCGAGTTCCCGGCCAGCCGCTGGCTGTTCGACGAAGGGGGCCGCGCCGACCGGCTGTGGCTGATCACGGCCGGCCGCGTCGCGCTGGACCTGAGAGCCCCGGGCCGCCCCGGCGTCATCGTCGAGACGCTGGGCCCCGGCGCCGAGCTCGGCCTGTCCTGGCTCACCGCCGCTGCCCGCTGGCAGTTCGGCGCTGTGGCGCAGCTGCCGGTGACGGCCTTCGAGCTGCCGAGCGCCGGCGTGGTGGCGCTGTGCGAAGCTGACCACGAGCTCGGCTACCTGCTGACCCGGCGGCTGCTGGCCACGGCCATCGCCCGACTGCAGGCGGCCAGGGTCAGAATCCTTGACCTGTATGCCGCTCCCGCGCACCAGCCGGGCCAGGCGCCATGACCAGCTTCGTGCCGGCCGGCTACCGGGTCAGCGCGCGCCGGGAGGAGACGCACGACACCGTCACGCTGACGCTGGCGCCCGCCGGCAGCCCGGTCGGCTTCGTCCGGCCGGGCCAGTTCACCATGCTGTACGCGTTCGGCATCGGCGAGATCCCGGTCTCGGTCAGCGGCACGGCCGGCTCGCATGCGCTCACCCAGACGATCCGCGCGGTCGGGGCGGTGAGTGCGGCACTGTGCTCGGCCCGGGTCGGCCAGCTCGTCGGCCTGCGCGGACCGTTCGGCACGAGCTGGGATGAGTCCTCCGCCGCGGGCCACGACCTGCTACTGGTCGCCGGCGGAATCGGCCTGGCACCGCTGCGGTCCGCACTGCTCGCCGCCCTTGCCGAGCGCGGACGGTACCGGCGGGTCATCCTGCTGGCCGGCGCCCGGTCGCCGGCCGAGCTGGTTTTCAGTGCCGAGCTGGAGGAGTGGCGCGAGCGCGGCGCCGAGGTCAGCGTCACCGTCGACCGGGCCGACGTCGGCTGGCACGGGAACGTCGGCGTGGTCACGCAGCTCATCGATCAGGCGCGGCTGGATCCGGCGCAGACGACCGCACTCATGTGCGGTCCCGAGGTAATGACGCGCATCACGGCCCGCGCGCTGCTCGCGGCGGGTCTCGCGGCTGATCGCATCCGGATCTCGCTGGAGCGCAACATGCAGTGCGGCATCGCCGAGTGCGGGCACTGCCAGCTTGGCCCGCTGCTGCTCTGCCGGGACGGCCCGGTGCTGAGCTACCAGGTGGCGGAACCGCTGCTCGAGACGAGGGAGCTGTAGATGCCGGCCGCACCGCAGCGGCCTCGCCTGGCCGTCTGGAAGCTCGCTTCCTGCGACGGATGCCAGCTCACCGTGCTCGACTTGCAGGACGAGCTGCTCAGCCTCGCGGCCGAGGCGGATATCGCCCACTTCACCGAGGCCACGAGCACGGACCTGCCCGGACCGTACGACATCTCCCTGGTCGAGGGCTCAGTGACGACGCCGGCCGACGCCGAGAATATCCGGCGCATCCGGGCCGAGTCGCGCACACTCGTCACGATCGGAGCCTGCGCGACTGCGGGTGGCATCCAGGCGCTGCGCAACTTCGGCGACGTCGCCGAGTTCGCCGCGGCGGTGTACGCCCGGCCCGAGTACATCGACGCGCTGGCCACCTCGACTGCGGTCGCTGAGCATGTCACCGTCGACTTCGAGCTGCGCGGCTGCCCGATCGACAAGGGACAGCTCATGACGCTGCTGTCGGCGCTGCTGGCGGGCCGGCAGCCGAGGCTGTCCGGCCACAGCGTCTGTCACGAGTGCAAGCTGCGCGGCACGACCTGCGTGATGGTGGCACACGGGACGCCGTGCCTCGGCCCGGTGACGCAGGCTGGCTGCGGCGCCATCTGCCCCGCACTCGGACGCGGCTGCTACGGGTGCTTCGGACCGATGGCCACGCCCCGCACAGACGCGCTCGCTCCGCTGCTGGGCCGCCTCGGCATGTCGGACGGCGACCTGCACCGGGTGTACAGCACCTTCAATGCGGCGGCTGATGCGTTCCTGGCTGCCGCGCAGCGAGCTGGCCCTGATACCGGAACAGGTCAGCCAGAACCGCAGCGCACAGATCGCTGATCGCCGCGGCCACCGGGGGGCTGAGCCCGACTCCGGTTGCGAAGTCCGACGCCTCCACTCCGTGCACGATCAGCGCCTCAGGCAGCCGGCCGAGCACGCGGCCAAGGTCCGCGGCTATCCGCACACCGGGCCCGTGCCAGCTGGCCCGGCCGCCAGAGCGGGCGCCGCTGAGCGCGCCCGGATCGGATCCGGGCCCGGCCAGCAGGATGCGGTGCAGGGTCCCGGCCTGGCCTGAGGCACCGGCCACGGCGTCAACCACGATCGCGAGCCGAGCGCCGTCCCAGGCCTCCATCAGCGCAGTGGGCTCGCCATCGCAGATCAGCAGCTCCGTCCCGGCCGGTGCCTGGCCGCGGAGCTGGCTGATGACGGCAGGCCCGGCACCGTCATCGCCACGGAACTCGCTGCCGACCCCGATCACCCTCAGCCGGGCAGCGCCGCTCACCCGCGCTCGATCCGCAGGTCCAGGAAGTGCGTGGCACAGGAAATGCACGGATCGTAGTTGCGGATGGCCCGCTCGCACTCGGCGGTGAGCCGCTCGTCGTCCAGACTCAGCCGGGCCTGCACGAACGCTCTCAGATCGCGCTCGATGGCGGCCTGATTCTGCGAGGTCGGCGGCACGATTCGCGCGCTGGTGATCGTCCCGTCCGGGGTGAGCTCATAGCGCTGGTACAGCACGCCCCGCGGTGCCTCGGACAGGCCGCAGCCCCGGCCTGCCCGGGGCGCGACCGGCACCGCCGGCCAGGCCGGCGGCTGATAGCCGGCAATGATGCGGATGGCCTCCTCGATCGCGCAGACGACCTCGACAGCACGGACCACGATGCTCTGGAACGGGTTCCGGCAGCTCTCGCCGAGTCCGGCCGCCGCCGCGGCGGCGGCGGCCTGCGGGGACAGCCAGCGCGAGTTCAGCGCATAACGGGCCAGCGGTCCGGTCAGGTAGGTACTGTCGCTGCCCGTCAGCCGGGCGTGCAGCGCGGTCGAGTGCGGCACCTGCTCCTCCACGACGTGCTGCTCGAACTCGTCCGCACCGAACTCGCCCCCGCCTGAGGTCACCACCGTTCCGCGCTCGATGGGGTACTGGCCGCTCTGGCGCAGTGCCAGGAACTCGTGCCCGACCGTCAGGTCAGGAAAGTCGAGTCCCGCCGCCCAGCGCACTGTCTCCAGCGCGTCATCCAGAGCCTCCAGAAGCTGGACGGCAAGCGGGTCCAGGTCGCGCCTGGCGGGCACCGAGTAGAAGCCGCCCAGGCGAACGTTCACCGGGTGGACGGCGCGCCCGCCAATCAGTTCCATGATCGCGTTCCCGGCGCGCCGCAGCCGCAGGCCGCGCTCAACGAGGTCGCGACGGTCCCGTGCCATCTCCACCGCGCCCGGATAGCCGAGGAAGTCGGGCGCGTGCAGCAGGTAGATGTGCAGGGCGTGACTGGCCACCCATTCGCCGCAGTACAGCAGCCGCCGCAGGTCGGCGAGCGGGCCATCGACGTGCACGCCGCAGGCTGCCTCAAGGGCGAGGAAGGCACTGGTCTGGTAGGCCACCGGGCAAATGCCGCAGATCCTCGATGTGATGTCCGGCGGCTCGGTGTAGGCCCGCCCGCGCAGGAACGCCTCGAAGAACCGCGGCGGCTCGTAGATGCCGAGCCGCACCTCCTCGACCTCGTTTCCGGCCAGGCGTATATGCAGCGACCCCTCGCCCTCAACCCGGGCAATTCCAGTCGCTGCCAGCGTCCGCTGCTGCCGGTGCGTCATCGCCAGCACATCCTGTCACGCCGGGGGACGTTTGGCCCTTGGCTGGCCCGCCGGGACGAGCCCATCGTTAGGTGAGGAGGCGATCACCATGCAGGCACAAGCTGGCGACGAGCTGACAGTCAAGGGGCGCCACCAGGGCGATGAGGACCGGCACGGCCTCATTCTCGAGGTCCACGGCCAGGACGGGGCGCCGCCCTACCTGGTGCGCTGGCGGGACGACAGGGAGAGCATCTTCTTCCCGTCCGCCGGAACCGTGGTCGAGCATCACCCGGCCAGCAAGCACGCCGTGTAACGGCACGGCACCGCCGCGGCCACTGCGGGGGAGGAATGTCATGACCGACCGCATTGTCACCATTGTCGCCGGATATGACGGGTCGCCAGGCAGTGCGGACGCCCTGGCCTGGGCGGCTGAGGACGCCAGGCTCCGCGGTGCGGCGCTCGCCGTCTGCCACGCCTGGAGCTGCGGTTACAGCACGGCCCCAGACGTGGCCGCCGATCCGGCGCGCCGGTACGCCGAGGCTGTCCTGACTGAGGGCATGCGCCAGGCCGGCGCCGGGAGCACAGTGCAGCCGGTGACACCATTGCTCGTCGAAGGGCCGCCGGCTCTGTCGCTGTGTACGCAGAGCGACGCCGCCACCATGGTGGTAGTCGGCTCGCGCGGCCGCGGCGGCATGGCCGGTCAGGGACTCGGATCGGTCAGCCTGCAGGTCGCCGCGCACGCACGGGGACCGGTCACGGTCGTGCGCGGCCACTGGCAGACCGCGCCCGGTCAGGCGCCCGCCCCGGTACTCGTCGGCGGCGACGGATCGGCCGGGTCGCTGCTCGCACTGGCCTTCGCGGCTGATGAGGCAGCCCTGCGTGAGGTCCCGCTCATCGCCGTGTGCGCGCTGGCGGACTCAGCGTCGCAGCTCGGGTGCGCCCGCGCCGTCCAGGCGGACTTCGAGTCCGCGGTCGGTCAGGCCGCGGCGGACCACCCGCAGGTCACGGTACAGCAGCGGATCGAGCAGGGCGGCCCGCGGCGCGCGCTGCTCGACGCCGCAACGAGCGCGCAGCTGCTGGTCCTGGGCGCCCGCGGGCGCGGGGGGATGCGCGAGATGAGCCTTGGCTCAGTCAGTCAGGCGATCCTGCAGCACTCGCACTGCCCGGTCAGCGTGGTCCGCCCGCGGTGACGTTGCCTGGCGGCCCGCATTAGGGCTGCCGGTACGGCCATGAACGAGGAGGCGGCAGATGGCGAACGGCGGCAGCGAATCGGCACCCGAGCCGTACGCGGCGGTGGCCGAGACCGCGTCGGCGGTGGTGTTCCTCGCCGGCGACCGTGCCTGCAAGCTCAAGAAGCCGGTCAGCCTCGGGTTCCTGGACTTCACGACCAGGCAGGCGCGGGCCGCCGCCTGCGAGCGGGAGACCGAGCTCAACCGCCGGTTCGCGCCGGACGTGTACCTGGGCGTGGCCTCAGTGCACGGCGCTGCCGGGGAGTTGTGCGATCACCTGGTCATGATGCGGCGCATGCCCGCCGGCCTGCGGCTGTCCGCCCTGGTCCGGGCCGGCGAGCTGGCCGACGGCGCGCTTCGCCAGGTCGCCAGGATCGTGGCCGCGCAGCATGAGCGGGCACACCGGTCCGCGCAGATCGCCGCCGAGGGCAGCAGGGACGCTGTGCTGCGACGGTGGGATGACAGCCTGGCACAGCTCGCGTCGCTGCCGGCGCGCCAGGAAGATCGCGCGATGGTCACCGAAATCGGCCTCCTCGCCCGGCGGTTCCTGGCCGGACGTGAGCCGCTCTTCGACCGCCGGGTGGCCGGCGGCCGGATCATCGACGGGCACGGTGACCTGCTCGCTGACGACATCTACTGCCTGGCGGACGGCCCGCGTGTACTCGACTGCCTGGACTTTGACGACCGCCTGCGGTGGCTCGATGGACTAGATGACGCCGCATTCCTGGCCATGGACCTGGAGCGGCTGGGCGTGCCCGACCTCGCCCGGCACTTCACCGACTGGTACGCCGAGTACTCCGGCGATCCGGCGCCCGCATCGCTGCGCCGCCACTACGTCGCCTACCGGGCGCTGGTCCGGGCCAAGATTGCCCGCATCAGGGCGGCTCAGGACGAGCCGGCCGCTGGCTGCGAGGCACAGCAGCTGGCCGGCATAGCGCTCCGGCACCTGCATGCCGGCGCGGTCACCCTCGTCCTGGTCGGCGGGCTCCCCGGCACCGGCAAGTCGACACTCGCCGGACCTCTGGCGGACCGGCTCGGCTGGACGATCCTGACCAGCGACCGGATCAGGAAGGAGCTCGCCGGGACCGAGCCGGGCGACGACACGCCGGTTGACGACGCAGCGGCGCCCTACGGCACCGGGATCTACACGGCCGAGTGGACCCAGCGGTGCTACGCCGAGCTGCTGCACCGCGCAGCCGCGCTGCTGGCCACCGGCGAGTCCGTGATCGCGGACGCGTCCTGGCTCTCGGCGCGCCAGCGGGCGGCCGCCGCGGCAGTAGCCGGTGCCGCCAGCGCCGACCTGATCGAGCTTCGCTGTGAGGCGTCCGCGGCGCTGACCGCCCGGCGGCTGACCGACCGGCGGCTGGCGAGCAGGCGCGGTGACCTGTCGGACGCGGATCCTGAGGTCGCTGCCCGGCTCGCGGCGGCCGCGGATCCCTGGCCGTCAGCGACCGTCATCGACACCGAGGCGGGCAGCACTGAACCGGCAGGTACGGGTCCGTCGTCGGTCTCGACCGGCGAGCCGGTGCGCCGTGCTCTGGAGGTGATCAGGCCCCACGGTCCGCAGCACGTCTGGCGTCCGTCCCGGCCGGTGCTGCTGCCCGACTAGGCCGGGGAGTGAACGCCGGATGCGGTAGCGGCCGGAGCGCCCGCGCTGTCGGCAGGCTCTGCCTCGGTGATGCCGGCTAGCTCAGCGGCTCCGGCTGCGGTCCCGGCGCTGCCGACGCGACCGGCGCCCTCTGCGCCGAAGCGCCGCAGGCGCACGCTGCTGGCCACGACGAAAGCCGACGAGCCAGCCATAGCTGCCCCGGCGATGAGCGGGTTCAGGAAGCCGGCCGCAGCCAGCGGGATGGCGGCGACGTTGTAGCCGAACGCCCAGGTCAGATTGCGCCGGATCACTCCCAGCGTGGCGCGGGACAAGCTGATGGCTTCCGGAACGACTCGCAGGTCATCGCGCAGCAGGATCAGGTCGGCGGCACTGATCGCGACGTCAGCGCCCGAGCCGAGGGCGAGGCCGAGGTCCGATGTGGCCAGCGCCGGGCCATCGTTGACGCCGTCACCGGCCATGGCGACCCGCCGGCCCTGCGCCTGCAGATCGCGGACCACCGCGGCCTTGTCGCCCGGCAGCGCCCCGGCAATGACCTCGTCGACGCCGGCCTGAGCGCCGATTGCCCGGCCGACGACCTCGCTGTCACCGGTCAGCAGCACCGTGCGCAGGCCGAGGCGCCGCAGCTCGGCGACCGCCGCGGCCGCCGACGGCTTGATGGTGTCGGCGAGGGCAACTGCGCCCCGCGCCTGCCCGTCCCAGGCGACCAGGATCGCCGTCCGCCCCGCCAGCTCCCACTCCCCGCACTGGGCCGCCAGCGCCGGATTAATGCTGACTCCCCGGTCGGTCAGCAGCTGCTGCCGCCCCGCGAGCACCCCGACTCCAGCCACTGTCCCGCACACGCCCAGGCCGTGCAGCGCCTCGAAGCCGGTTACCTGCCTGATGTCACCGAGCTCGGCGCGGGCGAAGGCGGTGACGGCGACCGCGACGGGATGCCCCGACGCGGCCTCGACCGCTGCGAGCTGGCCCAGCAGCTGAGCCCGGCTGGTACCGGGCTCCGGCTGAACTCCGGTCACGGCCAGCACTCCGGTCGTGATGGTCCCGGTCTTGTCCAGCAGCACGGTGTCGACGCTGCGGGAGGCCTCAAGGGCCGCATATCCCTTGATGAAGATGCCCAGCTGCGCGCCGCGTCCGCAGGCGACTACGAGCGCGGCCGGGGTGGCCAGCCCGAGCGCGCACGGGCAGGCGATGATCAGCACGGCCAGCGCGGCGCTAACGGCGCGCTCCGCCGGAGCACCTGCCAGCAGCCAGCCAGCCGCGGTGAGCGCCGCCGCCGCGAGCACGGCCGGCACGAATACTCCGCAGATCCGGTCGGCCAGCCGCTGCACTGCTGACTTGTCTGCCTGCGCCCGTTCCACCAGGGCGATCAGGTGCGCCAGCTGGGTGTCGTTCCCGGTCCTGGTCGCGCGGATAACCAGCCGGCCGCTGACCACGACGCTGCCCGCGCTGACTGCAATGCCCTCGGCGGCCTCGGCCGGCACCGATTCGCCGGTCATCATGCTCGTGTCCACCGCCGACTCACCGAACTCGACCACGCCGTCGGCGGCAATCGCCTCCCCCGGCCTGGTCACGAACCGGTCGCCGGACCGCAGCCGGGTGACCGGGACCCGGCGCTCGGTCCCGTCTGGGTCCAGCCGGCAGGCATCCCGCGCCCCGGCTGCGGCAAGCTGGCGCATCGCGTCCCCGGAGTCACGGCGAGCCCGTGCCTCGTACCAACGACCGGCGAGCAGGAACGTGGTGACCGAGGCCGCGACCTCCAGGTAGATGCCGCCGCCGGAGGCATGGATCAGCAATTGCAGCGCGCTCGTCCGGGACTGCCCGTTATCCAGGGCGAACATCGCCCAGACCGACCAGCCGCAGGCAGCCAGAATGCCCAGGGACACCAGCGTGTCCATAGATGTCGTGCCGTGCCTGGCGGCGCGCACTGCCGCGACGTGGAACGGCCAGGCCGCCCAGCCCGCGACCGGGATGGCCAGGGCCAGCAGGACCCACTGCCAGCCGCTGAACCGGAACGCTGGGAACAGCGACAGCTGCACGGACAGGTCGCTGAGCGGGACGAAGAACACCAGGGCAACGATGAGGCGCCGCCGCAGCCGGGTAACCACGTCGGCCTCAGGGCTGGCCCCGGACTCGGCGAAGCCGGCGGTCATGGCAGGCCGGGCCAGCTCGGCCCCGTACCCGGCCCGCTCGACCGTGGCCACGAGCAGGTCTACTGACACCGACGGCGGCACGCTGACCGTCGCCTTCTCAGTGGCGAGATTCACCGAGGCGAGCACATCCGGGATCTCGCCCAGCTTCCGCTGCACCCTGGCGGCACACGCGGCGCACGTCATGCCGCGGATCGCGAGCTGGATCTCGCGAACCTCGGTCGGTGAATCAGCCTCAGCCATGAACAGCTACCTCAGGGAGTGCCGGGTGCCGTCACGGTAGCATCAGACTGCACCTGGCCGGCCCGCCGGAAGACGAGCGTCAGCGGCACCGTCATGTCAGCCTCGTACAGCGCCGGATCCCGCAGGACCACGTCGTCCCCGAACGGGGTCAGGGTAACGCTGCCGCCAGCGGGGATGGCGATGTCCCGCAGCACCGGCCTGCCGCCACCCGGCCGGGGCGGCCCGAGCAGGGCGACGTGCGCTGCAGCCGGACTCCGGACAGCCAGCAGCTCGTCGGGCTCGGAACCGAGGTTTCGGATGGTCAGGTAGGTGGGGGCCGACCGGATGGCTGCCGCCCGGCTGACTGTGTAGGCGCGCATCGGGATGGCGGCGAGCTCGACGCGTATCCGGATCCTGGTGATCGTGCCGCCACCGCCGGTGAGCACCCAGGCCGACAGCACGGCGATGATCAGCGCGCCCGCGATCAGGGGGACGGCCGCGGCCCTGGCGACGTCGGACAGGCGGCCCGGCCCGGCGGCCGGAGCCGGACCCTGCCGGACCGGGGCTGTCGCCGTCATGGGGTGAGCACCGGCCGCCTGCTGGCCGGGCGGTCCGGCCGGGCGCGCGCGGTGCCGGGCGGAGTGAACCGGCGCAGCCGGAGGCTATTGGTCACCACGATCAGCGAGCTGGCGGACATAGCGATGCCGGCGAAGAGCGGATTGAGGTACCCGAGCGCGGCTAGCGGGATGACGACGATGTTGTAGCCGAATGCCCAGGCGAGGTTGCCGCGGATGACCCGCAGGGTGGCTCGTGCCAGCAGGATGGCATCAGCGATGCCGGCCGGGTCACCGCTGACGAGGGTGAGGTCGGCAGCTCCGATCGCGGCGTCGGTGCCGGTGCCGACCGCCATGCCCAGGTCGGCCTGCGCTAGCGCGGCGGCATCGTTAACGCCATCTCCCACCATGGCGACCCGGCTGCCTGCCGTCTGAAGCTCGGCGACCACCGCTACCTTGCGCTCGGGCCGGACACCGGCAATGACGCTGCCGGACGGGATGCCCAGCTGAGCCGCGACCGCCTTTGCTGCCTGCTCTCCGTCACCAGTCAGCAGGACCGGTGTCAGCCCGAGGTGCCGGAGCCGGGCAATCGCCTCCGCCGCGCCCGGCCTGAGCGCATCGGCCACAACCAGCGCTCCGCGGGCGGCGCCATCCCAGCCGACCAGCACGCCGGTGCCGCCCGCGGTGCCGGCCGCTGCGACCGCCTGCAGAAGCAGCGGGCTGGTGACCAGCCCGCGCCGGGTGAACAGCTCGGGGCTCCCGACGGTGACCTCGCGGCCCCCGGCGGTCCCGCAGACGCCAGCTCCCGGCAGCATCACGAAGTCCGTGACCGGCGGCAGCGGCCCGAGCCGGGCAGCGGCCTCCCTGGCAATGGCCTGACCGATCGGATGCTCAGAAGCGTCCTCGACTGCGCCGGCCAGGAGCAGGACCTCAGCGTCAGCCGCAGCCGGTGAGCCGTCCGGCGCTGGCACGGTTACGATCTGCCGCACGGACATCCTGCCGGTAGTCAGGGTCCCGGTCTTGTCTAGCACAACCGTCTGAATCCGGCGCGCCGACTCCAGCACGTGCACATTCCGGACCAGGATCCCCAGCTGAGCGCCGCGGCCAAGGCCGGCCAGCAGCGCGGCAGGGGTCGCCAGTCCCAGCGCGCACGGGCAGGCAACTACCAGCACGGCGATGGCTGCGCTCCAGGCGGCCGCGCCGGACAGGCCGGCGCCCAGCCAGAAGCCGAGCGTCGCCACGGCCACGCTGATGACGGCCGGCACGAAGATGGCGGCCATCCGGTCGGCTAGCCGCTGTGCTGCCGCCTTGCTCATCTGCGCCTGGCCCACGAGCCGGGTGATCTGAGCCAGCAGCGTGTCCTCGCCCACCCTGGTGGCCCGGACAGTCAGCCGCCCGCTCATGCTCACGCAGGATCCGGCCACCTCGTCACCGGGGCCGACCTCGGCGGACATCGACTCTCCGGTGACCATCGAGGCATCGACTGCGGAGCTGCCCTCCACGACCAGGCCGTCGGCCGCGATCTTCTCCCCCGGGCGGACCACGAACAGGTCGCCGGCGCGCAGCGCGGCAGCAGGCACCCGCTCCTCGCGGCCGTCGGTGAGGATGCACACCGTTCTGGCCGCCAGGCTGGCCAGGGCCGCCAGCGCGGAGCCGGCCTGCCGCTTAGCCCGTGCCTCCAGGTACCGGCCGGACAGCACCGCGGCCGTGACACCGGCCGCGACATCCAGGTACAGCGTGTGCCCGCTGGCCGGAGCGAAGGTGACGGCGTAGGGCATCCGCATGCCGCTCCGGCCGGCACCGCCGAGCAGCAGCGCGTAGAGCGACCACAGGAAGGACGCGCTGACGCCGACGCTTACCAGCGTGTCCATCGTCGCCGTGCCATGGCCGAGCCCGGCCCAGGCAGCCCGGTGCAGGGGCCACGCCCCCCAGCTGGCAACGATGCCTGCCAGCAGCAGGCTCAGCCACTGCCAGCCGGGGAACTGCAGCGCCGGAGCCATCGCGAGCACGATGACTGCCACCGCAAGCGGAACACAGACCGCCAGCCGCTCCAGCAGGCTGCGCGCTGCGTCGTCCGGCCCGGCGTCCTCCGGCGCGGCCGGGCCGGGACGGCTGGCGCCGTACCCCACCGACTCGATCACGCTGATCAGCTCATCGGGATCCCGGCCCCCGGTCCGCGTCACATAGGCCCGCTCGGTCACGAAGTTCACGGTGGCAACGACGCCGTCCAGCCGGTTGAGGCGCCGCTCGATCCTGGCCGCGCACGCGCCGCAGCTCATCCCGCTGACGACGAACTCGATCTGCTCCCGGGTGAGCTCGCTGGTATCGCTCACGGCCCGCCGCCCAGGAGGCGGGCCGACGCCGCGTGCCCGCCCATGTGCATCGTCCCTGACCCGCCGCCCGGGCCGCTCACCTGCGACGGGGTGGTGGCCACCGGGCCCACGTGCGTGCCGGCCGCGTACGCGCCGCCGAAGACCCCGGCCAGCAGAAGCAGGAACCCGGCGAACTTCGCCCTGGCGCTCACCGGGCTGCCTCGCGGGCGCCGGCCTGGCCTGCAGTACCCGCTGCGCGAGTCCAGGCCGACTTGAAGCCAGCGAACGCCATGGCCGTCCCCTTGATACCGAAGTTAGCCCCAGTGTGCCCGGTGGCTAGCGTAACGGCTCAGGCCCCGCGGCTTCGCCCCGCCTCGCTAGATCATGATGACCAGCATGAAAGCCATCGTCACGCCCATGGCGATGCGGCAGCCGGCTGCCGTCCGGGGTGAGAGCAGCAGACCGCGCGGGAGACCGCTGCCAGTGCCGCGGTCAACAGCGCCGCCGGGATGCCCGGCCTCGCCGACGCTGGCTCCGGGCTCCAGCATCGTGTTCCCAGACGCTGATGCCGCTGCGGCGCCGCCGGCGAGTTGCGCTGCCATCGCCAGCTGGCCGGGGCCGCCCGCCGGCGCACCGACAAGGGCCACGCCGCCCGGCACGAAGCCCCGGCGGACCGCGGAGCTTCCGTGCGCGGCCGGCCCGGAGAGCCGGTCGAGGTCGAGGACCGCGTAACCGGCTAGCAGCAGCGCGAACACTAGCGCGATCAGCGGCAGGCGGAGCGTGCCCATCGCCGAGCCGGCTGAGCCGCCCATGCCCGCCATGCCGGACCCGCCACGTGCCGGGCCGGTGATGGCCACGAACATGTAGAGCATCGCGGCGCTGTGCACCAGATGCGGTGCGTGATGACCGTCAGCCAGCACACGTGTGCCCTGCGCCCGCGACTCCCGGTACACACACCAGCCGAACCAGGCCGTCATTACTGCAAAGATCACGGCCCACGCTGCGTTCGGCAGGGTCTGCAGGCTGGCCAGCAGCATGCCTGCCATCGCGATACCCATCAGCAGATGCGCGACATCGATGTCAGCGTCGGTGTCAGCTCCGGGCCGCCGCCCTGCCCGTGCCACCACGAGCCTGGTGGCGCTGATCGCCGCGACGGCCAGCATGATCACGGCAAAGATGGCCAGAATCCAGGTCGGGGTTGTCATGCCGGTGTTCCTTCCCCCGCGCGGCTGGCGGAGTCTGCCGGGGCCGGCTGCGGTCGCGGCCGGGCCGTCTTCGTCATCGGCCAGTAGGCCAGTGCGAGCAGGATGAGCAGCGGCCCTGAGTTCGGGTCAGTGCCGCCACCGGCCAGGATGCCGCCGAGAGCCTCACCGACTATCCAGATGACAGCCGACAGCACGATAGCCAGGACTACGGTGACGCGGGCCAGATGCGGCGGCAGGAAGACGCCGATCGCGATCACGAGCAGCACCACTGCCAGCACGACCGACGCGGTGAGCCCCTGGTGGGCTACAAGCGCGGCGGCATGACTGTCCAGCGCGGCCAGCCAGCCGGGCTCGCCGCTGCCCATGCCCGCGATCATGTCATGCAGGCCCTGCGCGGTGCGGTTCCCCGGCAGCAGGGCGAAGTAGGCAAGGCTGGCCCACAGCACGAGCCAGAGCACCTGCGCGACGCGGGTGCCCACCGCCCGGGCGGCAGTGAACGGCGCGGACGCGCTCCGGTCAGCGGGCCAGAGGACCACGGCCAGCAGCGCGTAGATGATCACCGCGCCAGGGGCGCCGTTCACCGGGCTCGCGTTCGGCGTGAGCACTTCTCCCAGCCCCTCGCCAAACCACCAGACGCCGAGCGCCCAGGCGATCGACGCACCCAGGGCGACACGAGCAGTCGGCCGGAAGGCGATGCCGATCGCCAGCAGCACCTGGATGGTGGCGAAGATCGTGTTCAGGGCAATGCCGTGCTGCTCGATCAGCCGGGCGTCCCAGGTGATCGGGCTGGCGACAATCGACGGGTTGCCCGGAGCCGTCGCCGCGAGCATCTGCCCGAAGCCCTTGGTGAACATGAAGGACTGGTACTGCAGGACGCCGTCCAGCAGCCACACGGCCGCCAGGGCAAGCTGGAGCACGCGCCGCGCGTCTGGCGAGTGCCAGGTGTCCTGCGCAGTCGCGGCTGCCCGGTCACGCCACGACCCGCGGGCATTTCCGATAGCGACGTCAGCCATCCCGTATGCTCCTCAGCTGCCCAGCGCGAGCGTGAGTCCGCAGCAGGGCAATCAAAGTTTTAAAGGCGCCGCATGACATCGCCTGGCCAGTTAACTGGGCCGACCGTACTTGCCGAATTAGTAGCCGGATAAATGAATGGCAGAATTAGGACAGCGTTACGGTTGACAGGAGAACAATAGAACGACGCCCCCAGTAGGGGCAAGCGGCATCCAGAGAAAGCTTCGTCCCTGCTGTGTGAGTCAGTGAAACCGCAGCTAGATGCCCTGTCGGTGGGCAGATTCCCGCGGAATTGGGGACGTGGCAGTTAACCCTCGGGAGGTATATTGAAAACCGGCCAGGGGTATAGCCGATACCACCGCCGGGTATGTGTCTCGTCACTAGCTGGGCCGCTCATGGCCGAGCGGAAAAGGCCGTGGCAGGGTCTCGTTAACCACTCCCGGCATTGTCAGCCATGCGGCTGCCGTAGCATTAGCCGGTATCAGGAGGCTCCGACAGATCCGGTAGCCATGGTCGTGAGGACTTCGATGTGAGCGAGACCATCATCACCGTCGCCGGCATGACCTGCCAGCACTGCGTGGCTGCCGTGCGAAGCGAGATCAGCGGCCTGCCCGGCGTCACCGGCGTGGACGTTCACCTGGCGACTGGCGCCGTCCGCGTTACGGCCGATCCGCCGCCCGAGCCTGCCGCCCTCGCGGCGGCCGTGGACGCCGCCGGGTACGAGCTAGCGGACTGACGGGCCCCAGCGCGCTGACGGGCCGCCGGAGGCAGCGACCAGGGCCGCCCCGGGCACGCACCTAGACTGCGGTCACCTGGCAGGGACACAATGATCCTGCGATAGTTGCCGATCCAGCTCCAGACCCCGGCTGGTGCCGCTGATTTGCGTGCCGTCCGGAGGGCTGAGAGTTATGCACCCCGAGGCGGAGGCCGTCCGTGCCCCCAGATGCTCTGTCCGATCGCGCTGTCGGCTGCCTTGCCGCACCGGAAATCGTGACGCTGCCCGCCGAAATCGACCTCAGCAACTCCGCCGAGGTCGGCGCTGAGCTGCGTGCGGCGTTCGCGCCGGGAATCGCCGTCGTGGTCGGCGACCTGACCCGGACCGTCTTCTGCGACTCATCCGGCATCAGGCAGCTGCTGCTGGCCCGCGACCAGGCGGTGGAAAGCCAGGCTGAGCTGCGCCTCGCGATCGGGTCAGACGCCGTCCGCCGGGTCCTGAAGACTACCGGAGCGGACCAGGTTCTCAGCCTGTATCCGAGCCTGGAGGCGGCGCTCGCGGGCAGCCCGCATTTCGCCTCGCGGCCGTGACGGCCCGTGGTCCGGCAGCACCGGGCAGTTCTGGGGCTGCGGGCTCAGCCGGGCGGCGGGCCTTCGACGATAACCATCGGTGAGCCGCACGCGCACGAATAGGTGGCACCGGCCTCGGTCTGGCAGTGACAGGCCTGCTGCACAACCACCCGGCAGTCACAGTCCTCGTGGCTGCAGGTCAGGACCGTACCCTCGGCGAACTCGGTTGCAGTCATCTGGACTCCTTAGTTGTCGTTCCTGACGGGGGCCGTTCCCCCTGGGCGGTCGCGGCCAGGTGGGTTTCGGTCATGACGTCGGGGTTCCCCGGTCGACCGTGCCGTTCACCGACAGGACGTACCACAGGCCCATATCGTCAGCCTGCCCGGTGGCCTGACCCGCTGCGGTGTCGCCCTCCCACAGGTAGAGCGGCCACTTGTCGTAGGTCACCTGCAGCTCGCCGTTGGCGCGCCTGGTCGTCCCGAGCAGGGAGGTCCTGATGCCCGGCCCGGCTATCGGCCGGGTGACGCCTTGCGGCAGTAGCAGCGGCGGCCACGATCGCGCGCAGAACCCCGAGCACACCGAGCGTCCCTGATGATCCGGCGCGTACATGTAGAGCGTGAAGCCCGCGCCGTCCGTCAGTATCCTGCCCAGGCCGCCGACGCTGGCTGCTCGCACCTCGTACTTTGCCGGCGCAGCCGGGGCCGCAGAGGTGCCGCAGGAGGTCACGGCCACTGCGCAGGCAACGCACGCGGCTGCACACGCGGCCAGTCGTGCGCGGCGCGTGCTGTACGTCCGCAGGATGTACGGACTACTCCGCCGCCTGCCGTCACGAGCTGACCTATCCACGCTGCCTCACCGCTGGGCCTTCGTCGGACGCCGCAGCTATCCCGCAACCGTCGGCTCCCGAGCCTAGCGCCGGCCGCAGGACGCTGGCGGCTCAGTCCCTGAGCGTGCGGAGTATGCGGGCCAGGCTGGCCCGATCGGCCGGGCTGAGCCGGTCAAAGACTCGCTCAGCCTCGGTGCCGCGCGCCGCCCGGATCGCGTCCAGGAAGCCGGAGCCCTGGCTCGTCAGCTCCACCAGGGTCGCGCGCCGGTCGGCGGGGTCGGGCCGGCGCTCGACCAGGCCCCTGCTTTCGAGAGCGTCGACGACCTCCGTCGCCGAGCGGGCCGCGATATGCAGATGTTCCGACAGCCCGGACATGTGCATCGCCCCGTGCCGCCCCAGTACGCGCATAGCCCGCAGGTGCGAAGGCGTGATGTCCCAGGGTGCCAGTACCTCCTGGGACAGGTGGCGCAACTGGCGGGCGACGGAACTGAAGGCTTCCGACAGAGACTCCTCGCCGCCTGCGTCGCGGCCGCCCGGGTCATGCTCCCTGGTCACGGGAGTCCCTGCGCCGTATCGGCAGGCTGTTCGCCCCGTACCGCTGGCAGATGGGGATCGTCACCGCCATCATCGTCGCCTCCTCCATCGTGTCCGTTGCCTCGCCCTTCCTGCTGCGCGCGGTCATCGACGACGCGCTGCCGAACCGGAATCTCCGGCTGCTGGCCTTCCTGGTCGCGGCCATGATCGCCGTTGCCGGCATCACGGCAGCGTTCGGCGTCGTCCAGACCTGGATCAGCACTAAAGTCGGCCAGCACGTCATGCACGGGCTGCGCACCAGCGTCTTCGCCCATCTCCAGCGGCAGTCGATCGCGTTCTTCACCCGCACCCGCACCGGCGAGGTCCAGTCCAGGATCACCAATGACATCGGCGGCATGGAGTCCGTGGTGACCTCGACGGCGACCTCCATCGCCGCGAACCTGACCACGGCCGTTGCGACCGCTGTCGCGATGGTGGCGCTGTCGTGGCGGCTGTCCCTGATCTCGCTGATCGTCATGCCGCCCGCGGTCTACCTGACCCGCAGGGTCGCCCGCATGCGCCGGGCCATCACGACCGAGCAGCAGCGGGAGCTGGCCAATCTCAACGTCGCCATCGAGGAGGGACTGTCAATCAACGGCGTCCAGCTGGCGAAGACGATGAACACGGGCCCGTCCCTGGTACGGCGGTTCACTGACTCTTCCGCCCGCCTGATCGATCTGGAACTGCGATCGCATCTGGCCGGGCGCTGGCGGATGGCCTCGCTGACCATCGTCTTCGCCGCGATCCCGGCGATCATCTACCTGGCCGCCGGCCTGCCGGTGACCGCCGGGGTCATGACGATCGGGACCCTGATCGCGTTCACGACCCTGCAGAACAGCCTCTTCCGGCCCGTCACAGGACTGCTCAGCACCGGCGTGTCGGTGATCAGCTCGCTGGCGCTGTTCGCCCGGATCTTCGAGTACCTCGACCTGCCCGTCGACATCGACGAGCCGGCCAGCCCCGTCGACTTCGATCCGGCCGCCATCAGCGGGCACGTCGTGCTCGAGCAGGTGAGCTTTACCTATCCCGGCGCCGACCGGGAGGCCGTGAGCGGCGTAGACCTGGATGTGCCGGCCGGCAGCACGCTGGCCCTAGTCGGCGAGACCGGATCCGGCAAGACCACGCTGGCCTCGCTGATCTCCCGCCTGTACGACCCGACCGGCGGCAGCGTCCGCATCGATGGCATCGACATCCGGGACATGCGGCTCGCGGACCTCGCCGCGATCGTGGGCGTGGTGAGCCAGGAGACCTACCTGCTGCACACCACCGTGCGGGAGAACCTGCGCTACGTCAGGCCGGAGGCGACCGACGCCGAGATCGAGGACGCCGCCAGGGCCGCCCAGATCCACGACCTCATCGCGGGCCTGCCGGATGGCTACGACACCATGGTCGGCTCGCGCGGTCACCGGTTCTCCGGCGGCGAGAAGCAGCGCATCGCCATCGCCCGGACGCTGCTGCGCGATCCGCGTGTGCTCGTCCTGGACGAGGCCACCAGCGCACTGGACACCGACACCGAGCGCGCTGTCCAGAAGGCGTTCGACGCCCTCAGCCGCGGCCGTACCACCATCACCATCGCCCACCGCCTGTCGACCGTGCGCAACGCTGACCAGATCGCCGTCCTGGACCACGGCCGGATCGTCGAGGCCGGCACTCATTCCGCGCTGATCGCCAGCAAGGGCCGGTACGCCGCCCTCGCCGCATAGGGCCACGTCCTCGTCCCGGATCGGCCTGGCTGCTCAGCCAGTCAGGTCGCCGGTCGGCGGATGGGCGATCCGAAACGGATCAGGTTCCCGTCGGGGTCGGAGTGCGTGCCCTCGCGCTTGCCGTAGTCCTCGTCCACTGGGCCGGCAACGTCGAGGCCGGCCCTACGCCACTCGGCCGCCACCACATCGGCGTCGTCGCAGTGAAGGTAGAGAGCGGATCCGCCCGGCGCGCGGCCGCTGTTCCAGGTACCGGAGCCGTCGTCCTCGGCGCAGGCGAGGTGCAGGCTGAGGTTCTCGCTGTGCCGTGCGAACGCGTAAGTCTCGTCGTGGTAGGTGATCTCGCAACCGAGCTTCACGTAGTGCGCCGCGGAGCGAGCCACGCTGGCGACCATGAAGATGGGATCGAAGCCCTCGACGAGCCAGCCGCCTGCGGCCCCGATGCGCCGCTGACCCTCGAGCTGCCGGCGACGGTGCCCGTTCATCCAGTCCAGGCAGGTAAAGCACACCCTCATGCTGGTGTCAGTGTGAAACGGCACCCAGCGCTCGGCCTCTTCGCCGCAGCACAAGCACGTGACAGCCATGAGCCGAGATTAGCGGCCCTGCCGCACGAATGCCCGCGCGCTCCTGGGCTCCTAGATGAGTGAGTCCTATTGATCTTGGGCGCGTGTCGCTGCCCGGAAAGTAAGGCGGAGGGTGCCGAAGATCGTTTTGTGACGAACAACCTCGAGACCCTCCTGACCGCACTCTACGTGGATCTGGATGACCGCGTGCTGCCGTTGCTGGGCTGGTCGCGTGATCACCGTCCCGGCCGCAAGCCGGAGCTGACGGATGCGGAGTTACTGTGCCTGGCCGTCGCGCAGCAGCTGCTCGGGATCGCCAGCGAGCGGCGCTGGATCAGGCATGCCCGCCGGAACCTGACCGCGATGTTCCCGTACCTGCCGGCGCAGTCCGGGTACGGCAAGCGGCTGCGCGCCTCCGGCGGGCTGCTGTCGGCGGTGATCACCGAGCTGGCCCGCGATACTGATTCCTGGCATGACCTGCTGCGCCTGGTCGACTCCACCCCGCTGCCGTGCGCGGCCAGCCGCGAGACCGTCCGCCGCTCGGACCTGGCCGGGTACGCCGGCTACGGGTATTGCGCCAGCCACTCCCGCTGGTTCTGGGGCTTCCGCCTCTACCTGATCGCCACCGCCGAGGGCATGCCCGTCATCTGGGGCCTGGCCCACCCCGGCCTCGGCGAGCGCGAGGTCACCCGCGCCCTGCTGGAACGCGACCACCAGCTGATCCGCGGCGGGCAGGTCATCCTCGGCGACAAGGGCTTCGCCGGGAAAGACTTCGAGGCGTTCATCACCGGCGAGCTGGGAGCGCACCTGATCCGCCCCGACCGCAAAGACGAGGCACCCCGGTTCGGGAAGCTCGCCCGCCAGCGGCAGTGGATCGAGGCAATCTTCGACACCCTCAAAGGCCAGCTCACCCTCGAGCAGCACGGCGGCCGCACTCTGGCCGGCGTCTACGCCCGCGTCGCCGCCCGCCTCCTCGCCCTCGCCGCCGCGATCTGGCACAACTGGCGCACCGGCGCTACCGTCAAACGCTCCCTGATTGCCTACGACCAGTGAAGATCAATAGGACTCACTCATCTAGGGCTGCCGGCGCAGGATGAGCATGGCGACGTCGTCGCGCGCTGGTTCGCCGCCGATCATGGCGGCCATGACGGCCAGCGCCGCGGTCTCGGCCGGCTGCGGTACCAGCGCCGCGCAGAGTCGGGCCACGCCGTCCTCGGCACGCTGGTCCGGCCGTACGACCAGCCCGTCGGTGAACAGGCAGAACAGCGCCCCCCGCGGGATTTCCACGATGGTCATCTGGCGGCCCGTCCGGCCGGGAGTCACCCCGATCATGACGTCCGCCGGGACGTCGGCGACCGCGGCCGGTCTTCCCGGGGCGGCGATCACCGGCGCCAGATGCCCTGCGCAGGAGACCCGCGCCCGGGCCAGGCCTGGCTGGATGACGGCGTACAGGATGGTTGCCCGTGCACCTGGCTCGAAATGCTGCATCTTGCGGTCCAGCCGCGACAGCACCTCGGCCGGGTTGCTGGTCTCCAGCGCGTAAGCGCGCAGGGCGCTGCGCATCCGGCCCATGACGACGGCCGCGGCCAGCCCGGCCCCGGCTACGTCGCCCATGACCAGGCCGAGTTCGCCCGAGGGCAGCGTGAACACGTCATACCAGTCGCCGCCGACCCCGTCCCGGCCGGGAATGAACCGGGCAGCGAACTCCGCGCCGGGAACCGCAGGCACTGCGGACGGCAGCAGGCTGCGCTGGAGGGCAAGAGCGGCCAGTCGGTCCGCCCGCGAATGCACTGACTGCACCGCGGCGGCTGCACGGTCGGCGGCTAGCTGAAGTAGCTCCGCGTCATGGTGAGTGAATGCCCGATTTGTCAGCGAGCCGACATGCAGGACGCCGATGACCTCGCCGCCAGCGGTCATCGGCACTCCCATCAGGGACCGGATGCCTTTCTGGAGCAGGACCGGATTGAGTACCGTCGTGTGATCAACGCGGTCCAGAATGACCGCCTGGCGCTCAGCCGCGATCCGGCCGGCAAAACCGCGCCCGACCGGGATCCGCACGCCCTGCCGGACCTCTTCCTCCAGGCCTGCGGCGGCGGTAGCGATCAGCTGGCCTGCCTCGCGATCCAGGAGCAGGACGGCTGCCGTATCGGCGCGAAGGACCTCTCGGGTCCGCTCCAGGAGCGCGGCCAGCAGTTCCTGGTCATCCAGCCTGGACAGTTCCGCGTCGCCGATCGTCTGCATGTCGCGCAGCCGGGCTTCTGCGGAGCCGTAGGTCAGGTCGTCTGTCACTCACTGCCTTCCTGCGAGTCCTGGCCGCTGCGGAGTCCGTCAGGCATCCGTATGCAAAACGTATGCGCTCCAGGCGGCCAGCCGTGTGCGTAACCCTACAGACCTGCCCTGGCAGCTAGGGCAAATGGCCGCAAACGGGCGCACGGACGGGCGCCTCCGCGGGCTGGCCTGCAGAGTCCCGGGTGCCGAAGGAGAAGCGGAGCCGGACGCGGCGGCAGCCAGCCCGGTAAAGGCGAGCCTGGCCGCTCCGAGAACAGTCAGCGCCGGGCGCCGCGAGGCGCGGCCGCGGCCTCAGGGGCCTGATCGGACTGCCTGAGGCGGTGAATCAGGGCTCCTGGCTGGGCGTGGGCCGCAAATCCAGATCCTTCTGGACAATCCTCATATCGGTCTCGACGGTCGCCGCAGCAGCCGCAGCCCGGCCGTTGAAGGATCGCATCCGGGTGAGTGAGGACGATCGTGCCTGCTCGCCGGTCAGCCTCGCGAGAGCACGGTCGGCCGCGATCAGAGCCCTGGCTGCCGAGGCGGTAGCGGGCGGGAACGGGAATCTCGCCAGGCTCGTGCCGAACGCAGTCTCCACTGCCACTTCCGCAGTCAAGGCGGCTGCGGCTGTCGCGAGGTGGTGCCGTTCGCCGGCGATGTAGGCGGCCCCATCGGTGTTCAGCTGCTGGCTGGCCGCACTCGTGATCGCCGCGTACCGCCCTGCCAGCATCTGCACGGTTGTGCACTGCAGGCCGGAGGGCGCCAGGTTGGGCTCGCACCCGGCGGCAGCAAGCGCGGCTTCATGCCGCCCGCTAGTGCCGGCCGCGTAGAAGATGCCCGCGATCACCAGGACGGCCGACAGGACGGAAATTAGCACCACAAGGACGCCGCCAGCTGACGTCTGCTGGCCGCCCCTGGCGTACGTCTCGCTCGTCATGTTCTTCTCCTGCTCCTGTCAGCATTACTCGTTGCTCGGGTGCTCCATGAAGGAGTCGATTCCCTTGAAGATCTCCTCGTTAACGATGAAGATGAGCCCGAAAATGAAGAGCGCGAAGATCGGTGTGATGGTCACGTACACAAGCCAGTTCCGGCCTTCCTTCTGGCGAGCGGCGATCCAGCGCTTCACCGGTGGCAGTCTGAGGGTGAGCAGGAAGAGGCTGCACGCCGAGTACTGGTAGAGGCGCTGATGGAAGATGGCGTCACCGTCGCCAGCGAAGCCGGAGCCATTGCTGCCGCGCTCGAAGCCGGTTCCCTCCAGCAGGAGCAGGTGGACGGCGAGCAGGCCCCAGATCACGTAAGTGAGCTGGTGCAGCCGCTTCCAGTACCGGCCGAGCTTGCGCTGGGCCCAGTGGTTGCCTGTGATCAGGAGCGGGATGACCAGCATCACCATCATGAAGCCCATGAGCTCGAAAGCGTGCCCGGCCAGCCGGCCGAGAAAGCCTCCCGCAAAGGTGGTATCCGTGAGACCGGCTGCTATCGCGTCACCGATGGCGCAGCACGCCATCATGATCCCGTACCAGCGCCGCAGCGGGACGAACCAGCGCTGACCGGTGAGCGTGACCATCGGAGTGACGAGCAGGCACAGGAAGAGGCAGAGCTCAGCCCCGGTCCCCAGCGTGTCGTCGACCGACACGGAGAACGTGTTCTCGTTCAGGGTGAGGAGCGCGGGAAGCATGAAAAACAGGGGAGCCGCCGCGGGGGCGCCCAGCAGGACCAGGGCGAGGGCCTTCCGCTTGATTCGGGACCCGCCGAACTTGAATTCCACCTCCATCCACTCGTCCACGCGGCTCCTGGCCGCCCGGCGGAGCGGCCGGGAGTCATCCGCCCGCTCATCTTGCTCGTTCCAGGTACCTAATACATCACTCGGGTACAGGTCACGCTCGTAGTCCCTAGTAGTAGCCATATCGCAGCTCTCCCTGACTAGCGTCGCTCCCCCGTGGTTGTAATTTCTGGAGCAAGGTCGTTCCGGTGCCGGCTCGGGCAATGGCAGCGCCGGCCGCCGGACTATTTCTTATGCACCACGACGGTCTCGTGTGACTTTTTCGCATGACGCCCCTTCGGCGTAGCGACGTGGTGCGCCGCAGCGGCCTGCCGGGCCAGGAACTGCTGGTCGTTTTCGTTGCCTGCCGTCTGGCCTACTCCGCCTGCCCGGAAGACGAAGAAGTTGAAACCGTGCAGGCCGATCTCCGTGGCACCGGCGATGACGGAGAACAGGAGCAGCGACGCGGTGGCGTAGCTGGCCACGCGCATGGCCTGGTGCTGTCTGGGCTGCTTCTGCGGCTTTGTGGCCGGCGAAGGCCGCCGCTCGGCAGGGCGGGCAGGCTTGGGGTCCGGCCTTGCCGGCCCGGTGTCAGTCCTCGAAGGCCGGGTGCCCGGCATCGCCGGCCTGGCGCCGGGCCTCGAGGGCCGGGTATCCGGCCGAGCTGGCGCCGTGCTCGCGGGAAGCGCTGGCAGGACGGCCGGCAGGGCCGGGGCCGTCGCCGACCCGCCCGCGAGGGCCGTCGCCGGCATCGCGGAAATGGCAAGGCCTTCGGTAACGTACGCGGTCACCCGGCTCAGCTCGCCCAGCATTGTTTCGAGCCGGGCGCGCACCTCTGCGGCCTCGCGCTCTGCGGCCTCGCGAATCGCGGCCGCCTGGCCGGTCGCCAGCCGGGCTTCCGCATCCGCCTCGCTGGCCGCCCGCTGGGTGATCGCGGCCGCCTCACGTTCCGCGGCCGCGCGGATCGAGGCGGCATAATCCTGCGCCTCTTGCGCGATCTGCGCCGCCTGGCCATCAGCGAGTGTGAGAACCTGCCGGGCGGTCCACAGCGAATCGTCGTTCGGGAAACGGTCGCTCTGGAATCGTCCGGGCCCGGGTCCGGGCCTCGGTCCGGGTCCAGGCCGGAGCTTGCCGGTCCCGCCGCGGTAGGCAGCGGCTTCCTGCCAGCCGGGGCCGGCGTGCCGCTGGTTGTCGACGGCGTCGCGGTGCGGCAAGCCCCGCTGGCGCGGGAAAGCGTCGCCCTGCCAGTCAGGTTCTGCCAGGCCGGCCGGCGGCCGCGCGGGAAGCGGGCGGCCAGGGCGCTCGGGGGTCCGCAGCGCAGCCGCTTCGCGGCCTGCAGGCTCCCCGTCGGGGACGACATGAAGCCGGGGCCGGCCGTTACCGTAACCGGCATCAGATCGCTGCGCCGGCGTGCTCCGGGTCCTCGCTGAGCCCTCTGCCCGCCGTTGCGGCAGGACAGCCGGGCCGGAATCGCGAAGGGCCGCCATGGGCGCCGACGGATGGTCGGCAGGCAACTGGACCCGGGGTACCGGCGCCGACGGATGGTCCGGATGCATCGGGGGCGGCGGTCCCCAGTTTCGCCAGTCCTGCCACTCCTGCCAGACGTCTGCGTCAGGACCTGCCGCCCAGCCCGGCTCGGCGGCAGCGCTGCCGTAGCCGGTGTCGCTGTAGCCGGTGCGGTCATAGGCGGTGCCGTCGTAGGCGGTGCCGTCGTAGCCAGTCGGCGCGGGATAGCTAGTGGCTGCAGGCCTGATGACCCTCGAGTGCATGCCCGCCTGCCAGGCGGCGCCGGAGGCCTGACCGTACCCGACCGCCTCCGGCCAGTCGTCAGCTGCTGCCACGGGTGCACCAGCCCACATCAGCGACGGCTCGCCTTCCGACCGCCGGTGCTTAGCGACCACCTGGCCTCCGACATCTAGGCGCACGAAGGCCAGTAGCCGGCCCCGGGCGAGGATGGAGATCGATCTGAATCACTACGGGCCACAAGGTAGAGCCTCCGGATAGCTTTCGCACAGAGACGAATATCTCTCAGGGGACAGGAAACCCCTGGGGGGCCTAGCAAGGCCGGGCGAGCATTACCAGCCGCCGCCGCCGCTGCTAGTGCTGCTCGAACTCGACGATGACGGCGCCGGGGTCGACCGGAGTTCCGCGCCAGACGGGGTTGCCGCCCACCAGAGAGCGCCCGAAGCGCTGATGCCGTTGCCATTGAACTGGCCTGCCGCCGTGTCACCCGTATAGGTGTAGAGCGGGTGGCCGTCATACGTTGCCTGGGTCTGGCCGTCCGGCCGCTTGATCGTCCCGAAGCCGTGCGGCAGCGTCGCGCCGGCCGCGGCAACTGCCGTTCCGGTGACTGGGGGCCAGTAGGTGGCACATGAGCCGGTGCAGTGCGACCGGGTCCGGGTGTCCCTGGCGAACCAGTACAGCGTCATCCCGTCAGCATTGACGAGCACGGTTCCCTTGCTCGTGCTCATCGTCTTGATTGCAACCGAGCCGGCTCCTGTCTTGGCCTGAACTGTCGCGGACGCGGCTGGACTGGACGCTGCCGGAGCCGCCGGGCTGCCGGTGCTCCCGCAGGCCGCGAGTACAACGGCCACGGCCGCGAGACCAGGTCCTATCCACCATCGGTTGCGCATGGCATTGTCTCCGTTCGTATGACCGGGCATTCCGCCACTAGGTCGCCGGCGCGTGCGGGCGTTCCGCCGGCGTGATCATCGCGCCGAGTAGCGCACCGCGCCGACTGACCATGGCGTCCTCCACCAACGGAAGGAACGCACCGAGTCGGGGCTCGGGGCCGGGCGAGGATGGGCAAATCTCCTCACCCGGCGGCAGACTAGGGCCGCGCAGCGTGGCAGGGATAGAGACCAATACCCCTCGGGGGACGGCAAACCCCCGGGGCCCTGGGCGGGGGCCCTGGGGGGCACATGTCCCCCCAAGGGGTACTCGTCGGTGTCCGGTAACAACCGGCGGACTTAGTTTTGTCGGCGGCGAAGTAACCCCCCTCATTCGTCCCCGAGAATCGTGCGGAGCTCGCGGGCGCACGCCGAACAGGAGTGCCAGAAGTGACCTACGTCATCACGCAATCGTGCGTCGATTTACTGGATAAGACATGTATCGAGGAGTGCCCGGTCGACTGCATCTACGAGGGCGAGCGCATGCTCTACATCCAGCCCGACGAGTGCGTTGACTGCGGGGCTTGCGAACCGGTCTGCCCGGTCGAGGCCATCTACTTTGAAGTCGATCTCCCCGGCGAGCTGAAGGACTACTACCGGGTTAACGTCGAGTTCTTCACTCATCTCGGCTCGCCTGGCGGCGCCGCCTCCCTGGGCAAGATCCATTCCGATCACCCGATGGTGGCAGCGCTCCCGCCGCAGGTGGCAAGATACTGACGCATTCCAGCTGCGCTGACGCTCGCGGCGGCGCATTCTCGCGGCAGACGCGATGCGCCGCCGGCGGGCGCCATCATGTCGAAGGGCCGCATCGCGCGCATGAATCGCATCGGCGCTGTTCCCGTCCTGGCGCCGCGCGCGGCTCCGGCGCCGGCGGTGACTGCGCCCGCCGGTGACCGTCGTTGGGTCATTGCCTGGTATGCAGCATTCGCAATGTTCGCGGTAGCGGTGTTCGCCGCTTCCCGGCAGCCCGTGCAATGGATCTGGGGCGCCTGGGCCGCGGCAGGGTACGCGCTGGCCGCACTCACCGCAGCCGTGTGGCGCTCGCGAGGCCGCCAGGCCGCGCTGCTGATGGCTCTGGCCGGCGCGCTGGGCGCCCCGCTTGCCTGGCAGGTGACGTTCGGCAGCACGATGTCCCTGGCCGATGAGGGCTCACTCAAGGTAGTGGCCCGTTCGGCAGGTCTGCTACTGCATCATGGCACTCCGTATCTGGCCGCAGGTCAGATCTCCCGCGTCCTGGACTACAACCCGTACGAGCCCGCGATGGCGATCTTCGGATTGCCCGCAGCGGCCGGTCTGCACGGCGCCGCCGGCAATCCCAGGCTCTGGATGGGCGTCACCGCCGCTGCGGTTCTCGCTGCGGCGTTTCGGGTGGCAACGCCAGGCAGGGCGCTGGGCAGCACGGCGTTCGCCCTCGGCTCACCGGTGCTGGCCCTGCCGCTGACGACAGGCCTTACTGACCTGCCAGTGCTGGCGCTGCTCAGCCTGACGCTCGCCGGCACCGCCGCGCCTGCTGGGCGGCGAGTACAGCTCGCAGCGGCCATCGCCCTTGGCGCGGCATGCGCCATGAAGGCCACCGCCTGGCCCGCCCTGCCCGTCATCCTCGCGATGCTCGCGGCCAGGGACGGCGCCAGGGCAGCAACCAGGTTCGCAGTTACGGCCGGGATCACCACGACAGCGCTGGTCGCAGCGACGGTACCGGCCTCGGTAACGGCCCCTGCAGCACTCTTCCAGAACCTCGTGCTCTTCCCGCTTGGCATGACGAGGTACCAGACCGAAGCGGATAGCCCGCTGCCCGGGCACCTGCTCGCTGCCACCGGACCCGCTGGCCGCTGGGCCGCAATCACCCTCCTGTGCGCTGCCGGCCTGGCGGCGGGGGCATCCCTCGTGATCAAGCCGCCTGCCGATATTCAGGCAGCAGCGTGGCGACTCGCTGTCACCCTCGCCATGTTGTTCGCGCTGGCCCCCGCGAGCCGCTGGGGATATTTCGTCTACCCGGCAGCACTGCTGGGGTTCGCCAGCATGACTTGCCGCGGGCGTTACGCAGCCGCAGCAAGCGCGCCCGCGGCGGCGGCGACTGTGAGGCAGCCAGCCGCCTTACTCGCGAACCAGATGAGCTGCTCACCCGGAGCGAAGTCAGCTGAGCCAGCGCAGTGTGGCCGTTCGGGTCGTCAGGCGGGGGCGGCTTAAGGTAAGGCTCCCGGTCCGTCACAGGTGTCCCGACAGCCAGGCACGCACCTCGCGGTACGTGATTCACCTCATTTATCTGCTCCGCCTGGAAGTTCGCCGCCCGATACCACTACATCCGCTGATCAGACTTATCTCGGGCAATAAAAGCGACAGCCTCGCGACCAGCTGATTTGCCCTGCACCTGCCCGTCTGCTTTCTTGCAGGAGTGATCAAGATAGCCGTCTGGGGCTTCTGGCTCGTCGGCCTGTCTGGGCCATGCATGCGGGTGCCCGTTGGGGGCGCTTACCACTCCGGCGTCGTGACCACGCCGCCTTCCAAACTATCCGTAGCGCTAGCGGAGGCGTTCACGACTGGTATAGTCCGTTACCTGCTCTGGCTTATTAATCAATCTCGTCAGGCAGAGCCGAGAGCAACAAGCAACAAGCAACGAGCTATTTACACCAGTCAGCCCAGTTCGGATCATTGAATACCTTTCCGCATATCACCGCCTCTTAGTTCGGCGTTTCAATCTCCCGGGAGATGATGCCTATGAACGCCGAGCCCCCGCAGCGTACGGACCGGCAGAGTCGCTATAGGCGGCAAGCCAGACTGGCGCTGTGGCTTGCGGGTGTGGGCGGCGGCGGCGGCCTGGCGATCGTAATCGCTGCCTCCCTCGGCGAGATCAGCGTCAAGCAGACGATCATGCTGGGAGCGCCAGTCGCCGTCCTGATCCTCGGCGGCCTGATGGTAGCGCTGGCGCGCGATCCGGAGTCAGCGGAGCGACTCGGCTTCCGAGCCGGACTCTCGGCCGGCTCGCTGCGGAATCGGTGGCGATCTGTCTTCGGCCGCCAGCGGGAGGATCGGCCTTAGCTCTCGGGCACGCCCACGCCCGGAGCGGGCGGCCTCGCGGGCGCGTGGTACTCACCATGCGGGGCTGAAGCTGTGCGGCTCGTGGGACCCCGGAGCCTGAAATTGCACTAAGACTGTTTTACTAATTCTTAAGCAGTAACAGATGACAAATTCGACGCGCGCTTTACGTCGCTTGACTTCACGACATGCGTCGGTATAGTGCCAATTGATCACTGCGCCAAGACCCAGCGCAGGGACGGGGAGCCGGTTCATTGTCGGGTCGGCAGTCTCCCGAGGGGGGAGATGCATGTGGACGGTGAATCGCACTGGCAGCACTTGCGCCGGGGCGCCGGCGGTAGGCGCCGAGCCCGGCTTGCGGCATGGACCATTAGCGTGGGCGTAGCCCTCAGCTCGGCAACCGTGGCCGTGTCAGCCCTGAATTTAATCAGCACTCAGCAAGCCATTGCCATGGCGTTGCCGGCCGTACTGATCACGCTAGGCGGCGTGGCCGGCTGGATTGTCCCGGACGCGTGGATCGCCTGGAGGCGGGGCTTCCGTCGCGGCTGTGAGGTCGCCGCTCTGAACAGTCAGGCCGATCTGATACGGGCTCACGACTCCGGGAACCAGTTGCGCGAAGCCCGGCTGGCGAAAGTAGTGACTTTCCCCGGGTCGCGGTACTGCGCTGTTTGCGGACGAGCGTTCAGCTGACGGACCGCGCTGCAGCGGCCCGGCTCAGACAGGCGTGTCCTGGACGCAGTCGTTAAGTCGCCGCGGGCTCGGCCCTTGTTCTGTCGTCGCCGCCTACCAGCGGCGGCCGGGTCCGGCGCGACCCGGAATCCTCGACGCCCAGCAAGGCCAGGACTTCCGCGGAGGTTGCTCCGGTCGCGTTGGCGATCCGCCTGACTGCCGCCACGGTGGACGGCTCGCGGGGCAAGCCCTCGGCATCCAGGAAGCCATGAATCGTGTCGTCACCATAGCCGCGCTGCTTCATCCGTACATAAACCCAGCTGGCCATCCGCTCTCCCGGCGTGGGAGATGCGTCCGCGGTCGTGATGGGATTGCGATCCTGTGCCGGGGCAATCAGGAGCGCGTTCGGCTCGCCGCCGGCCAGGACGCGCTCGACGCTTCCGGGCGACCAGTGGTACATCGCCTCGACGGTCCCGACAGTGGACTCCGGGTACGAGGCCCGCTCACCATTCTCCAGGCGGCTGATGGTCTTCACGGAGATCATCCCGCCGCCGCGCTCCCTGGCAAACCGGGTTCGCTGACGGAACCCGAAGCCCAGCTCGCCCCTCCGTCGCTCAAGCATGCGACCCAGGCGCTCCCAGGCTTCGCTCGGATAAGTGTCCATCACGGTCCGTCCACAGGTGCCAACTACCGATCCTTCTGGACATAGCTTGCCACATCGAGAGTGCACCTTTACTTCATAACGGAACGGCCACACCGGTCATCCAGCCTCAGGTGCTGCGTCTGCGGCCGTCCTGCGATGCTGCCCTGGGGCAGGCGCCACCGGACCCCTGTCGGGCCGGTAACGGCTTCGCTACCTGCGGATATACGCCAAGTCGGCAGCCCACTTGAGCGGCGGACGGCGGGCCGTCAGATCGGCCAATCGCCTGCAGCCGGGCGTTGCCGGAACGGGGGCGTCTGTGCCCTGCAGGAGCCTCCGTAGCTCACAGCCATTACTTCGCATGCTACTTGCCTTACGGTCACGGCCATTAGTGACCATCAGTGTCCAGAACTAGCTTGCGGAGCATGTGGCGTGACCTTAAGTTATCTCGCATGAGCACGACACAAACGGTCACCGTAACCCCAGGGGTGTCGATAGGGCGAGGGCCAGGAAGACTGCGCCAGAACGGCGCAGCCATCCGAAGCCTCCGCGAGAAGGACGGCTGGCACCAGCCCGAGTTCGCCCGGAAAGTCGGGATGAGCCAGTCCGCCCTGTCGAATATCGAGCGGGAAAAGCGCAGTGCACGGCCGGCCACGATTCACAGGATTGCTCGTGCTTTGCGGGTTCCCGTCGCAGCGATCACCCGCGAGCATGACGACGACGCAGGCGGTTCAGCAGCGTGACATGCCTGCAAGCCACTCGCTTGCCTGGCTTCCTTTCTAGCCCGGCGGACCTGGGCCATTCCGGCCCAAGAAACAAGACAAGGGGAACAAAGAAAATGGTTTCACGCCAAGCCGTAGAATACACCGCTCCGCTGCTGACCCCTGGCGAGGTGGCAGCAGCCTTCCGTGTGGATCCCAAGACCGTCACACGGTGGGCAAGGGCCGGCAAGCTGAGTTCCATCCGCACGCTGGGCGGTCACCGCCGATTCCTGGCGACGGAGGTACGCGAGATTCTTCTCGATATCCACAGTAGTGAGGAGCCAGTTATACCGCTGCCTCGGAATGGCGGCCAGTTTCGTGGTGAGTAACGTCACCGGGCGGCCGCTTCGGCGCCGTCAGGGGGCCGGCCTGGCACGGGGGCCGGACGGATGGCCATGGCCTGGTTAGCCGGACTCCCGTTACGGAGTGCCGGATATCAGCCCAGACACCGTTCGCCACGCTGGGACAAGGCGGATCTACGGGGACTGCCAGATCTACGGCCATTGGAGGACCTACGGCCATTGACCGACTTGCGCCCGGCCAGGGTTGACCATCAGGCCGACCGCGTATTTTCGGCGAATGTTCCGGATCCGAGCAGCGACTCCGGAGATCCCGACTTCCTGGATCAGCTCACCAGGGGGCAGATACGCCGCATACTTGAAAGTTCCGCCATCAACGATCTCACGGACACTGTTCCTGAACTCGTTGAAACTATCGCACATTCGTCGCATACGAATGCGACGCTGGCGAGTGCCTGGCGTGACTTTCAAGAGGCCACTCGCGCCGCGCACGCATTGCATCTCGCGCAGCGCGCGTGGTGGGAGTTCGACTGTCAGCAGGATCTGGGCCCATGTCCCCAGGCGGCGGCAGCGGAGATCAAGCAGGGCCAGGCGGATGAGGCCTGGTACCTGATCACCAATGGCGGGCCCGAACTGCGACAGGAGTCGCTGGCGGGCCGAACGACGACGCTTTAGGTGACGAAGCTGGCAGGTTCCCCGCGTCCAGAGGGGGGATCGCGGGGAACCTGCCCACTCCTCATTAATGGCTTGCAATTCTGCTGATAGCTTCCTTCGCAGCTGGCGGCATTGTCGTTCAATGTGCAAGTCAGCAGTCAGATGCTCGTCGCCGCGATGTCTGGCTGGACCGCCCTCGCGCGTTTTCAGCTCACAGCGGTCAGGACCAACAACCGCCCCGCGACCGGCCACTGTGACGGCAGGACTCCCGCAGGACGACTACCTCGGCTGGCTTTAAAGACGCCCGAGTCCGCGCGCAGATCAACGATGTTCCGGAGGACACTCGAGGCGATCGAGCAGAACGTCGTGGCTGCTGCCAGTCACGCGAGAGCAGAAGGTGAGCGTGTCTGAGTACTTCAGCCTCGGGAATTACAGTCGCACTGTGTCGACGTCGTCGCCGCAGGCGAGGACGTGGGTCGAGCGAGGGCTGGCCTGGTCGTATGCGTTCCATCACGAAGAGGCGGTGGCGTGCTTCCAGCGCGCTATCGCGGCTGATCCCGACTGCGCCCTTGCTCACTGGGGCATTGCCTATGCCCTCGGGCCTAACTACAACAAGCCCTGGGAGGCTTTCCAGCCCGGCGAAGCGCAGACAGCAGTTGCCCAGGCCCATGCGGCCGTCATCCAGGCCGAGCGCTGCGCCGGCCCGGCCACAGGGCCCGAGCGGGCGCTGATCGCAGCACTCGGCTACCGGTATCCGGACGACCGGCCAAGCGGCGACAACGCGAGCTGGAACCGCGGCTACGCAGGTGCGATGCGAGCCGCCTACCGCGACTACCCCGACGATCTCGACGTCGCCGTGCTGTTCGCTGACGCGCTCATGAACCTGACACCATGGCAGCTCTGGGACACAGCCACCGGCAAGCCAGCCGACGGAGCGGCCACCATCGAGATTCGTGACGTCCTCGACCGCGTCCTGACCAGTCCCGCCGGCCGGGCGCACGTCGGCGCCTTGCATCTGTATATCCACCTGATGGAGATGTCGCAGACGCCAGAGGATGCGCTGTGGGCTGGTGAGCTCCTGCGCGACCTTGCTCCGGACGCGGGCCACCTCGTGCACATGCCGACGCACCTCGACGTGCTGTGCGGCGACTACCGGCAGGTGGTCGCCGGCAACGACGCTGCTATCAATGCCGACGCCCGAGTCAGCGAACAGCATGGTGCGGCCACCTTCTACATGCTGTACCGCGCCCACAACTATCACTTCAAGATCTACGGGGCCATGTTTCTCGGTCAGTCGCACACGGCCCTGGAGACCGCCGATGCGCTAGCGCGCCTCCTGCCGGAAAGCCTGCTTCGCACAGAGATACCGCCGATGGCGGACTGGCTTGAGGGATTCGTGTCCATTCGGGTTCACGCCCTTATCCGGTTCGGCCGCTGGCAGCAGCTCATCGACAACCCACTCCCCTCGGACCAGGAGCTGTACTGCGTCACGACCGCCATGCTGGCCTACGGCAAGGGCATCGCCTACGCCACCACCGGTGACATCGACGCGGCACGGGAAGCGCAGCGACAATTCACTGCAGCAGTCTCTCGCGTGCCCGTGACTCGGACGATCTTCAACAACACCTGCCAGGACATCCTGCAAGTCGCGGCCGCGGTGCTGGCCGGTGAGCTGGATTACCGCGAAGAGCACTACGAAACAGCCTTTGCGCACCTCCGCCGGGCGGTCGACCTGGACGACGACCTGCCCTACGACGAGCCATGGGCGTGGATGCAGCCCGCGCGGCACGCGCTCGCCGCACTGCTCCTCGAGCAAGGCCACGTCGAGGAAGCCGGGAACGTCTACCGCGCCGATCTGGGACTCGACGGATCTCTCCCCCGTCCCTGCCAGCACCCCGGAAACGTGTGGAGCTTGCACGGCTACCACGAGGTTTTGTCCCGGCTCGGCAGGACGGACGAAGCCGCGATCATCGGCCAGCAGCTCCGCATCGCGCTTGCGCGCGCCGATATGCCCATCGGCGCATCCTGCTTCTGCCGGACCGGTGCGACGAGAACCTGACCCGCCGTCCCTTCTAACGCACCGCGGTGCCGGAGCGCGCAGTGAACGCGACCTCGTCGCGCCGCAGTCGGGGGTGGACCTCGGCGGCGAGCACCGCGAGACCTTCTCGAAAGGCCGTCGGGCCGCTGGGGTGCGAAGGGGAAATGAACAGGTAGTTGGTCGATCTTCCGGCTCTGTCAGACCGGTGATGATGAAGCCGGGCAACGGCGGTCGCTCGGTAGAGATGCAGTCACCTATCACGTGAATCCGCCTTGTCAACAGCCCTGGCAAGACCGCCTGCAGTGTCGGCCGTCCCGGCTGCCCAGTCTGGCGGCCACGACGAAAGAGGCTAGGCGCCGACGTACATCCGGTAGCACTGCGTATAAGGCGACCCGCCGGCATTGGGCTGGTCGAGGGCGGCTGCTACTTGCTTGCCCAGACTGATTGCCGAGAGCGCGACGGCTAGCATTTCGGTCCTGGCATTCTCAGCGGCGAAGAACCACTGTCCGGTGAAGCTGCCGGCCACGTCAGTGAGATTGATGTAGATGACTGGCTGGGCCGTCTCGGTGCCGTCCGATGCTGGACCGACCTCGTTGACTGTGCAGGCGTACCAGGCCATGATTCTCCTTCGATTCGGTCAGCTCGTCTCGCGACCTAGCAGGAGCGTCACGATGGCGGGCAGCGGGAACTCGGAGTAGCGGAAGAAGAACGGGTCGATCGAGACCTGCACTGGAGTCAGGTTGTCGGTGTCGAGCAGTGTGCGCGTATTCCAGTTCGCATTGCGCTGGTACTTCACGCCGTTGGGGAAGTTAGCCCTGTCGGGGGTGTTGTTGCCGCAGAAGACGCCGTAGAAGTCCGTTCCGATGGCCAGCATCCGGACGTAGTCGCCCAGGTAGGGGAGGAACGTCCTGAGCGGGGTCCCGGCTGGTGCCGAATGCAGGACGAGCGTGACGGCGGGAGTTGCCCAGCTGTCGGTCGTCATTTCTAGCTGAGTGACCCAGTTGCTGCCGGTGAACTGCTGGTAGAGCATGGCCAGCTTCCCGTAGGAGTTAACGGCCAGGCTCGGATTTTTCACGTTGGTGATCGTCCGGATGTCATCGGACCAGCTCTGGCCGCGGTCGGCCGAGACCCTGACGTGGACTGTCCAGTCGGTGCCGCTGAATCCCCCGACCCGGTCGCACCAGGCGATCCAGACCTTACTCGAGTTATGAGGGTCAACGGCTATGGCGAGGTCCCCGCCCAGGCGCTCCTGGCCCATGGTGTCGTTCCACACGACTGTTCGGTCTGTCGTCACCCGCTGACCGACCGTGCTGTCATCCGAGTCCGTGAGCGCGCGGAACGGATCTGAACCGGTACCGAAGTTGTCGTCCCGCGTGACGACCACGTCGAGGGTGATGTCAGAGCCGTCTTCCTTGGTCCAGGTCTCGAAGGCCGCGTAGACAGTCCCGTCGGCAGAAACTGCCAGCCTTGTCGGGGGGCCGTCCTGCCCGGCCGTGGAGCGATGCTCGATGCCATGGGGCGCGAATCCGGCGGGCGGGGAGGCAGACGCGGCATCGGCCGACAGGTCGACGGTCGCCGTCTTGCCCCCCGACGCGCCCGTGTCGTTGTTGCCCACGAAGACATGGTCCGTGCCGCCGGAGGTGACAGCGACTACCCAGGGCTGGTCCTCGTTTCCCCGGTGCTCAAGGATCGTCATCGGCGTGCTCGCGGTCGGGTCGGCGCTCCGGAGGACATTCAGTTCGCCGGTGGTTCCGTTGAGGGTTCCGGCGTACAGCATGCCTCCGGCGGTCGGGAATGCGGTCGTGATGTCACTGGTGCCGAACGTGCCGTTGCCCGGCACGATCGGGTTCAGTACCCAGTTGTTCCCTGAGTCGGCGGAGACGTAGAGCGGGGCGTTGGCGCCGCCCAGCGGGGCTGGCGTGAACGCGGTGGCGACGATCTGCTTCGGGTTAGCAGGGTTGACCGCCAGGTTGGGCTCACTGTCCTGACTGGATTCGCCGCTCATGGACTGCGGCATCATGTTGACGATCGTGAGCACTGGCATCTACTCCGGGGCCCGGCGGAGCCGGTCGAGTTGCTGAACTTGCTGATAGTCATCGGCGTCGGCAAGCTCGAAGGGCGCGAGCTCGCGCAGATTGTCAGCCGTGGCGTGCAGCAGCCACATGCCACGCTGCCCGGCATGCGGTTTCGGCTTGTCGTACCAGCGGGTGTCCTGACTGTTGGGATACAGAACTGCCAGCGGGCCTGGTTGGACGTTGCCCTTCTCCACTTGGCTGACTTCGATGGTCGCCCGCCACCAGTCCGGGTCGTGTTCGGTGTGCCCGAAAGGCCCTGCTTTAGCCAGGCCGAGTACTTGCCCGACAACGACGGCGTCCGCGCTCGCAGCGTGCTCTAGCAGGCGCTCGGTCTCCAGCTGGTCAGCGAAGCCACTCAGCGGGGTAGGCGCGCGGACGGCGGCCGCGCTCGCGATGTGCGGGTCGACCTCGCTGGCGGGCCTGCGCCCGACCTCAGCAAGGCCGAGGGTCCGCGCGAAGATCAGCGGGTTGGCGAAGAACGCGAAACGCTCACCTGCCGCCGGAATGGCGGCGTTCTCGGAGAGCTGGAGCGTAACGTCGCTGCCTGACAGGTTCCTGAACGCGCTGGGTGCGTGCAAGACCTGGTCGACCGCGACGATCGCCGTCCGGTCATCGACCGCCAGCTCGGCGACAGTGCTCGCGTGAAGCTGAGAGATGACGCCGGTGAAGCTGAGCGCAGATGCCCGCATGAGGTCCATGATGTCCGCGTCCGGCATGTGATCCGCTCCGATCCGGGCGTCTGGATTACCCAGCGGCCAATGCTGCAGCCCGCCAGTCCCGTCGTGCCGCGAGGAAGAATACGGCGGTTGCGACGAGGCATACGGCGCAGATTAGCCACTCCAGCGAGCCATTGCCATGATCTGGATCTACCCCGAACACACCCTCGATCCAGTCGCGCCAGACCAGCGTCAGGACCAGCAGGAATCCGGTGAAAGCACCGAGTAACGCCTCGATCCAGAAACGCACACGCAGTTTTCTCTGCACGGCCTATCACCTAACTAGGTCATATCCGCAACTATCTTCTGCGGCACCCAATTTAAATGTGGCTGGAGTACAACACGTGCCCGTCTGCCGGTCAAGAGGACCCGGTCGTTGCGGCCCGGATTGTGGCCGCCACCTACAGGCCGGCGCCGACGCCAAGCGGCGGACATCACCCTTGCCGGGGAAGATAAGGGCGGCGCAGTAGCGCGAGTGCCACGATGAGCTAAGTTCCGATCCCGCGGACGTCCCGCGTCAGCTTCAGGAGGATGGTCATGCCGGCTGTCAGCGCTCATTTCAACGGCAGCGTCAACCTGGCGGACACCGAGACAGTGATGCGCGAGATTGCCGCCCGGATTCCCTCGGGCGTGCGCCGGTTCCCTGATGGCGAGACCGGTGAGGACCGCAGCAACTGGATCTTCTTCCAGCTGCAAAGGTTCACCGGCAACCCGGACTTCGAGGTCGTTCGCGCGGAGGCGGACCCGGAGGCGTACGAGACACCTTTGGTCCGGCTGGCCCCCGGCACCGACCCCGAAAGCCTCACCTGGCCTGACCTCGGGTATGCCGCCGTCTACCTTGAGTCGTACCAGACGTTTGTCCGGTTGCGCGTGCAAGGCGTCATCGCAGCGGGTAGCCGGTTCCAGGTGCAGTACCCCACGCCGCTGGCCTCGGTCGGCGCCTATGTCGTGCCAGAGCAGCAGCAGCTGGTGTTGCCGTCGTATGAGCGTGCCATGTTCGCCGACCTCGCCCAGCTTGTGGCCGCGGTCCCGCATGAGGACCTGGCCGTCCAGTGGGATGTCGCAGTCGAGTTCGGCGTCATGGTGGGCGGGTTCGGCCCGGCGGCACCGGAGCTGTTCGACGTGATCGTCGCGAACCTCGTCCGGTGCGTCGATCAGGTGCCCGCAGACATCCCGGCCGGGCTGCACCTGTGCTACGGCGACTACGGACACCAGCATTTTCGTCAGCCTGAGTCGCTGGAACTGCAAGTCAGGGTGCTGAACGGGGTCGCTGCCGCATCCTCCAGGCCCGTCAGCTTCGTCTCGTTCACTGTGCCGCAGAATCAGCGGGACGAACCGTACTTCGCGCCGCTGGCCAGCCTGGCTGCAGGCCGGGAGACCGAGCTGAATTTCGCGCTGGTGCCCTATCATCCGGCCGACCAGCCCGCTGGCACGACGCAGGAGCAGGCCCGGCTGATCGACGCCGCCCTGCGCCGGAGCGGCGGCGGACGGACCTGGGGCGTCTGCACCGAATGCGGCATGGGCCGCGTCGACCGCGACGATGTCCCGGTGCTACTCGACCGGTATCAGGACATCCTGACCGCCGGCTACTAGCCCCGTCGCTGCGGTGGCCGCAGCGGCTCCCTGGCGGCAAACCCCTACGGCGTAGGCCAGCCGCTGAATCCGGGCCTGGAAGAGCTGCACAGCGCCAGGCGTGGCGACTACCGGGTGATCTACCGCATCGATGGTGTGGCCCGCACCGTCACGGTCACGGCCATCGAGCACCGATCCGATGCGTACCGGCACCGACACCTCTGAACTCGCTTCGCGGCATGTCCGGGCGCTACCGCGGAATCGTTCGCTTGCGGTTTCGCGCCGCGGACGAGGAGAAGGGGAGTCACTTGAAAGCACGATCGATTGCTCAGGTAGATGATCTACTCAGTGGTCGGTGATGCAGCCAGGCCCTTGCGGATCAGCTCCGCCAGGGGCTGTCCGCTCTTTCGGACGGCAGCGGCGGTCGCGCCGTCCAGGTAGACGCTGGTCTTCTTTGGCGCGATCTCGGCATCAGGGGCGAGTAGGGATAGCGCTTCGATGTGCGTGCTCGTTTCGCCGACCAGCGCCCCGTAAGGGGAGAGCGCTGCCCACTTATCCTGGCCGGTGTCCAGCCTGACGGTGTATCCCGCGAACTTGCGGTTGTGCCAGATCACGTGAACTCTGGCGGGCCGTTCGCTACCGACTGGGACGCGCCTTATTTCGTGCGGCTGCGGCGTCATACGTACGTCTGCTCCTGGCTCATGGTTTGCCTCGTCTATCAAGTATACCGCTAGTAGCGGTATACCGTAGCCGACGCTGATCACGACCAGATCCTTACTGAGCCCGGCTGGCAGGCCTATGTCGCTGAGGTCCAGGCCGGCGGCAACCGCCCGGCACCGCACGAGACGACGCTTAGGAGATCCTGGGCCTCGTTAGCTGCTCCCCCTGGAGCACCAGGAGGTCGGGCACGCTACCGGAGTCGTGTTGTTCTCCGCCGCGTTCGTCTTGGTGCTGGTGCTTGCGACGCGGCCCAGCCGCCGGACGCACGTCTAGCTGCTGGTGAGCTTCTCCAAGAGATTGGTCACCCGGTCCCGGATCTCGTCGCGGATCGGCCGGATTTCTTCGAGGACCTTGCCTGCAGGGTCGTCTAGTTCCCAGTCTTCGTAGTGCTTGCCTGGCAGGAGGGGGCAGGCGTCGCCGCATCCCATGGTGACGACAACGTCGGCAGCTAGGACGAACTCGTCGGTCCAGGGCTTGGGGAACTCGCGGGCAATGTCGATGTCAACTTCAGCCATCGCCGCAATTACGGCGGGATTGAGCTTCGCGACTGGTTCGGATCCGCCGGACCAGGCAATAGCCCGGTCGCCGGCTAGGTGATTGAACCATGCCAGTGCCATCTGGGAGCGGCCAGCGTTGTGGACGCACAAGAACAGGACAGCTGGGACCTTTCCGCTGGCTGCGGCCTGAGCATGGGCGAGGGCCTGGAGGCGCTGGCGGGCGAAGCGTTCCGCTCCGATGGCCAGCCAGTTGGTGACAGTGGCAGTAGAGGCGAGTTCGGCGTAGCTGTCGAGCAGCAGGGCTTTGATGGTTTCCTCGCCGAAGATGCCGCGGAACTCGGTGTGCAGGTCGCTGGCTGCGCCGTGCAAGCACATGCGCTCAGCCTGGGTCATGACGTGCGCGGTCATCGTGCTCTCCTTTAGTTGCGGGGCAGAACCTCCCGGTTCCAGGTCTGGGCGCCCATCTGGACGGCCTCCCAGGGGCTTCCGAGCGGAGGCGTGTAAGACAGGTCAAGGTCGCTAACAGCTTCGACAGTCATCTGGTTGAAGATGGCCGTCGCCGCGATGTCGACGCGCTTGGCGATCTCGGCGTTCTTGTGGCCGAAGAGCTGCAAGCCGAGCAGCTGGCCCGTGCGGCGATCGCCGGTGACGCGCATGGTGATGCGGTGGCTGCCCGGGTAGTAGGCCTTGTGATCGTCGGCCTCGGACTGGATGGTGACTGGCTCGAAGCCAGCTTCGAGTGCCTCGTGATCGCGCAGGCCAGTGCGGGCGGCTGCCTGGTCGAAGATTTTCACGACCTGGGTTCCGAGGCTTCCCGCGAACTGCCTGTTGCCGCCAAGGGCATTCTCCCCCGCCACGCGGCCTTGCTTGTGGGCCGTGGTTCCCAGCGGGAGGTAGGTTTCGCCGACAAGCCGGTGATGGGTGATGACGCAGTCGCCGGCGGCGAGGATGTCGGGCAGTCCTGTCTGCATCCCGCAGTCGACCTGGATGGCGCCGCGGACGCCGAGCGGGGCCCCGGCCGCTGCTGCCAGCTCGGTGTCGGGCCGGACGCCCGTAACGACTAGGACCACGTCGGCCGACCGCTCTACCGTTTCATCCGTGCTGGTTCGTGCTGTGACTCGCAGCCGCCCGGCGACGTCGGAGTTTGCCCGGCTGATTTGCTGAACGGTGGTGCTGGTCAGGACCTCGATGCCGTGCGCCGCCAGCTCGGCATGGACGAGGCCGCCCAGCTCGGCGTCGACGGTGGCGAGCACTTCGGGCAGTTGCTCGATCTGGGTGACTCGCAGACCCCGGGCGGTCAGGGCCTCGGCCATCTCCAGGCCCACGTAGCCGGCACCGACGATGACGGCACTACCCGCAGCAGCCTTCTCGAGCGTCTGCATGACCGCGAAGGTGTCGCCCATGGTGTGCAGCAGGTGCACGCCGTCATCGGGGCCGAGAGCATCGGGTCCAGACAGACCGGCGACGGGAGGCCGGACAGGGACTGCCCCAGTGCCCACGATCAAGCTGTCGTAGGCAATCAGCTCATCCTGGCCGTCTGGGCGCGACACCTGGAGCTTGCGTCCTGCTACGTCGATGCGGCGGGCTATGGTGTCCAACTTCAGTTGCATACCGGTTGCTTCGAGGTCGGCAGCTGTTCGGTGCGCCAGATTGCGCCAGTGAGCGACTTCGCCGGACACGTAGTAGGGGATGCCGCAGATCGAGAAGTTTGGATACGAGTCCGCTACGACGACGGTGACGTCAGAGGCAGGGTCGAGCTCGCGGGCGCGGAGCGCGGCGCTGATGCCGGCGTCACTGCCGCCGATCATGACCAGATGCATTGCTGTCTCCGTTGTCTCGTCAGCGAAGCTGGCTGCCAGATCGGTCGCCTGTTGCAGATACAACGCTCCGGGCCGTGTCGGTCTCCGCTGTTTGCTGCTGTCCGTGCGGCACGGTCACGTCAGCTGCCTCGGCCGCAGTGATGCCGGGATACAGAACCTTCACCAGTCCGATCGCCAGGATTCCGCCGATGATCTGGGCGCCGATAAAGCTCGGAGCCGACGATGGCGCGATTCCGGCGAAGGTGTCGGAGAACATCCGGCCAATCGTGATCGCCGGATTGGCGAAGCTCGCCGAGGACGTGAAGAAATAGGCAGCACCGATGTAGGCGCCCACCGCGGCCGGCGTCGCATGGCTGCGCCCTGATCTGGCCAGCGCGAAGATGACCAGCATCAGGCCCAGGGTGGCGATCACTTCGGAGAGGAAATGCGCGGGCGAGGCCCGGTCCTTGACCGAGATGCTGACCGCCGACAGAGAGAACATCACGTTCGCGGCGATCGCCCCGACGATGCACCCGGCCACCTGGGCCGGCAGGTAGGCTCCCGCGTCCCGCCAGGACAGCCCGCCGAATGCCGCGTCCACGAACGAGACGACCGGGTTGAAGTGACCGCCCGACACCGAGCCGAACATCAGGATGATCGCGAACAGCCCGCCAGCGGTTGCCGCCGCGTTCTCCAGCAGCTCCAGCCCCGTATCCCCCGGTGACAGCCGCTGCGCGGCAATTCCCGAGCCGATCACCAGCGCGGCCAGGAACGCGCTGCCCAGGAACTCGGCAGTCAGCCGACGCCACAGCGGCGCAGGCGCCAGGCTCGTACCGGGTACCGGTCCGTCTACTCGTGGCATGCCGGTCCGCCTGACCTCAGGTAGATTGACTGTTGTCGATATGATTCTAGCGACCTCAGATCGACAGTTGTCAATGGGAGGTGCTGTGACAGCTACGCGTGAGCCGACCTTGCTGCCCGTGACTGATGACGCTGCCTGCGGGCCCGTTGTCACCACTGTGCCGCTGGCTGAGGCAGACGCCTCTGCGCTCGCGTCCGTGCTGTCGGCGCTCGCCGATCCGGTACGCCTGCGACTGCTGTCAGTTGTCGCGATTCACGGCGAAGTGTGCAGCTGCCACCTGCAGGAACCGCTCGGCAAGAGCCAGCCGACCATCTCCCATCACACGCGCGTGCTCGCTGATGCGGGACTGATCGAAGGCGATAAGCGAGGCAAGTGGACCTGGTGGCGGATCGTGCCTGGCCGCCTGACCTTCGTCCGTGACGCGCTCGGAGCCATCCCGCCGAACCAGAACAGCCTGACGACCTAACGGCTCAGGTTCGATTCGGGCACGGGCGGACGCGAGCACTGGGCGCTGCATCATCAGGACCCAGGTGTCCGTGCTATCAGGGAGTCAGCAGCATCGGTCGGCCGACGCGCTCTCCGACTCAGTCCCGTGCAGGCTCGTCGGCTCGCCGCCGCAGCACCGCGAGCCCGGCTCAGAACCAGCAGCCCAGGCGTCCAGGGCCGCCTCTGCCGCGTCCCAGTTCTGGCTGCCGCTGTCGCCCCAGAAGGTGGGGCTGTCCTCGAGAACTGTGTAGATCTCCCACCGCTCGCCGTTGGGTGCCCCCTGCACCCAGAACTTGTTCTGCTTGGCGTAGCAGCAGGTCGTTTTCCGCTCGTCGACCGATGCCAGGCCAACCTCGGCCAGCCGGGTCTGCTCAGAATCCACGGCATCGGTATCAGCGACCTCGACACCGAGATGGTTCAGGCTGCCGCCCTCGCCAGGGTTCTCCATCAGGATCAGCTTCAGCGGCGGCTCGGCGATCGCGAAGTTCGCGTATCCGGGCCGGAGCTTGGCCGGCCCAGCCCCGAATAGCTTGCTGTAGAACGCGATGGACTCATCCAGGTTGTCGACATTGAGGGCGAGCTGAATTCGGCCGGTCATGGCAGCCTCCGTAATATCGATGACAGTCGATGTCTTGGTTGCCGAGCTTGCCACATAGCATCGACGTCTGTCAATATAGACGTATGTCGAATCCTCTACCGGTGCTGGACTCGGTTAACGCACTTGCCTGCTGCCCGCCACTATCAGCACAAGCGCTCACCCAGGACCAGGCCGAGCAGATCGTGCCGATGCTCAAGGCGCTGGCCGACCCTGTCCGGCTGCGGCTGATGTCCCTCGTGGCATCGAATCCTGGCGGGGAAGCATGCGTCTGCGATCTCAACGAGGCCTTCGACCTGTCTCAGCCGACGATCAGCCATCACCTCAAAGTGCTTCACGACGCCGGACTCGTTGACCGTGACAAGCGCGGCGTCTGGGCCTACTACCGGATCCGGCCGCAGGCTCTGAGCAGCCTCGGTGCCCTGATCGGGTGCGGCCCCTAGTAAGCAGCGGGCAGGTGCGGAAAGGCAGACCATGACTAGTCCAGCAGAGCTAGCCGGAATCCGCGAGCGCGTCCAGGCCCGGTACGCCAGATCAGCAGGCACCGTCGCGGCGGGAGGCATTCCCACTTGCACCGACGACTGCGCGGCTGCTGACCAGCCCGGCACCGGAGCGGAGTTGTACTCCGCCGCTGAGCAGGCCGAAGTACCCCAGGACGCGGTCACGGCGAGCCTTGGGTGCGGTAACCCGCTCGCCGTAGCCGAGCTGCGCGACGGGGACACGGTGCTGGATCTCGGATCAGGCGGCGGCATCGACGTGCTGCTGTCCGCCCGCCGCGTCGGCCCGTCCGGCAAGGCATACGGACTCGACATGACCGAGGAAATGCTCAGCCTCGCGCGAGCCAATGCCGCCACGGCAGGTGCCCAGAACGTCGAGTTCCTCCAGGGCCACATCGAAGCCATTCCCCTGCCCGACGCATCAGTGGACGTCATCATCTCCAACTGCGTGATCAACCTGTCGGGCGACAAGTCCGCCGTCTTCGCTGAAAGCTTCCGGGCCCTCCGCCCCGGAGGACGGCTCGGAGTCTCCGACATCCTGGCTGAGGACCACCTCACCGAGGCTGAGCGGATCGAACGGGGCGGCCCTATCGGCTGCATAGCCGGTGCGCTGTCTTTCGCCGAGTATGAGGCCGGCCTCCGGGTCGCTGGCTTCACCGCCGTCAGCATCACGCCCTCGCATCAGGTCACCGATGGCATGTACTCCGCCATTGTCAAAGCCATCAAGCCGAGCAGATAGCGGACACAGCGACGGGACTGCTACATGAGACGGCTACAAATCTGCCGCCTGCGATCTTGGAAACTCACGTTTCCGCAGGTGGAACTACGGGGATTCGAGCCCCAGACCTCTTGCATGCCATACGAACCCGGCCCATAGCCGACTGTAGCCAGATGCCGCCCGACCAGCAGCTTCGCTCATCTCACATCGCCCACGTCGCCCTCCGGCGCCCGTCGCTTGCTCCCCTGTTGCTCCCGCTCACGCGATCATCAGTTGCTCGTCACCGAAGTCAGCGATCAGATGAGCAGGTCGAAAATGCGGAACGCGCGGTCCCATTCGGCAGGCTGAATCCGCCGCTCGCCGGGCTCAATTATCTTCAGCGTCCTGGCCAGGGCCACGCTCGATCCGCCGAATATCTCCGGCAAGCGTGCCTCTGTCTCCTCGCTCAGGGCATAGGCCAGCGGCGGCCGCGCGGTCAGGTCGTCGAGGATCGGGCGCAGCTCTATGTCCTGGTCGAGCTTGCGGAACTGATGCATCGTCTCCTGCAGGCCCGCTGTGATGGGCAGATCCCACGGCTGGATGATGTCCCGGCCATTTGCCTCCGCATTTGCCTGCCCGCGGATCAGGAGGTCGTAGATTATCTGGTTAACGAAGTCGAGAAAGCGCTTCATGTCGTTCCTGTCAACGTCGACGCTTCCTGCAGCCAGAAAGAAACGCTCGAACCGTGTGAAGCCGAGTACTGGCATGAGGTAACGCCTCCTTAGTGGCCACCTTCAGACCTCGCTGGTCAGCCGAATTGCATCCTCTCGTGAACCAGGCGGATAGCCATGGCGCCCTCACCGACGGCCGAGGCGACCCGTTTGGTCGACGTGCTCCGTACATCGCCCGCGGCGAACAATCCAGGCAGGCTGGTCTCGAGCGCCGACCGCGGCGAGGCCGCATCCGGCAGGCTGAGCCGGGCAGCGGCCACGGCCGGTCCGGTCAGCACGAAGCCGTGCTCGTCGAGCGCTACCTCACTGCTCAGCCATCCGGTGCTGGGTTCTGCTCCGATGAAGACGAACAGGGCACGGGCGGGGATCGTGCGGACCTCGCCAGTCTGGTTGTCCTCGACGATCACGTCCTCGAGGGCCTCCTGCCCCAGCAGTTCTCGCACCTCGGTATGGCACTGCACTTCGATCTCGGTGCTCCTGACGATCTGATCGACTAGGTAGCGAGACATGCTGACGCCGAGTTCGGGTTCGCGGGCCAGCAGCCGCACACACTCCGCGTATTTGACCAGGAAGAGCGCGGCTTGCCCGGCAGAATTGCCGCCGCCCACGATCGCTACCGGATCGCCCCGGCAGAGCTGCGCTTCGACCTGCGAGGCCGCGTAGTACACGCTCGTGCTCTCGAATTCGTCCATCCGGGGCACTTCGAGTCGGCGATACCTCGCCCCGGTCGCGACCACGACGCTCCGGCTGTGGATCGTCCCGCCGTCAGCGAGCCCGATCTCGAACTGGCCGTCGTCCTGGCACAGCGAGGCGGCCTGGGCGGGAACGGTGATGCCCGCACCGAATTTCCTCGCCTGGATCACTGCCCGGTCGGCCAGCTCGGCGCCCGAGATCCCGGCCGGGAAGCCGAGGTAATTCTCGATCCGCGATGATGTCCCTGCTTGCCCGCCGGTGGCGATGGCATCGAGCACGACCGTGGCCAGTCCCTCCGCCGCGCCGTAGACGGCGGCCGACAGCCCGGCCGGTCCGGCGCCGACCACGGTCAAGTCGCAGTCTGTCTGCGCCGGTACCGGAACAGGCTGCCCGACCGCGGCCGCCAGTTCGCCGTTGCTCGGATTGCGGAGCAGCTGCTTGCCATACAAGATCACGATCGGCGTGTCTTCTGGCGCCACGCCGAGCTGCTGGAGCAGCGATTCCGTGCCCGGATCAGACTCGAGGTCGATCCAGCGGTGCGGCAGCCGGTTGCGGGCCGCGAAGTCGCGCAGCCGCCGCACGTCGGGCGAGTAGCGTGAGCCGATGATCCGCATCCCGGTGCCGAGGCCGATCAGCATGGACCGGCGGATCAGGTAGGACTTGAGAATCAGGTCACCGAGCATCGCGTCCCTGGCCAGCAGGTCGCGCACCCGGCCCACCGGCACGGCCAGCACCTCGCCTGGCTCGGTGACTACGGCCGAGAACAGCGCCGCCTGCCCGGTCAGCAGGCTGAGCTCGCCCAGGAAGCGGCCGGGACCGTGGACGGCGATCAGCTGCTCGTCCGGGCACCCGAACGCCTCGACGATAGCGACCTGGCCGGCCAGGACGACGAAGAAATCGGCCCATTTGTCACCGTCGCTGAACAGGACCTCTCCGGGCTGGACGCTGCGCCGCGCGCCGTGAGCGTCGAGCACGCCGATCTGCTGTTCACTCAGGCGCGGGTAGGCCCCGATGGTGTCGGGAGTCTCTTCCAGAGGAAGCGGGTGGCCGGCGAGGACGCTCGGGGTGGCGGCCCCGCCGGAGAGCTCAGACATATGCCTCATCGAAGTAGCACCAGCGCCAGTCCTCGCCCGGCTCGAAGGACTGCACCACGGGGTGCCCGATCGTAAACGCGCGGGCGCGGGCATGACGAAGTGGCGAGGAGTCGCAGCAGCCGACATGCCCGCACGTCAGGCACAGCCGCAGATGGACCCAGGGGGAGCCGATCCGCAGGCACTCCTCGCAGCCCTCGGTCGTGTCCGGAACCACCGGGCGTACCAGGCTGAGGTGCGGGTCATGGGTCACAGACACCTGGCGCCCTCCGATCCTGGCGGGTAGCTGGTCGTGCCTTCTGCGGAACTGACCGTTCGCCGCGTGCCCTGCCGCGGTCGTCCAGGCGCGACAACGCCTACGCCCAGCCTGGGCGCCTGCCGCGGGCGGCACATCGTCAGATCGGCTAGTTCTCTGGGCGGCGGCCGCGCAGGTCGTCGCCGCAGCCGCGGGGTGGCAAGGACTAGCAGCTTGGAGGATGCGAACGCGCCGGGAACAGGGCATCGTCTCGTACGTGGCCGCGCGCGGCAGCGCAGCAGCCTTCCAATGCCCTCGTGCCAGTCCGGCGAAAACCGGAGAAATTCCGCCCTGATGGCGTACTGGAGGATTCGATGGCGATAGCAGTCGGAATCGACCTTGGTACCACGAACTCGGTGATCGCTACGACCGAGGCAGGCAAGCCCACGGTGATTCCCAATGCGGAGGGGTCACGGACCACGCCGTCGGTGGTGGCCTTCACCACGCAGGGCGAGCGGCTCGTGGGCCAGCTGGCGCGGCGCCAGGCCATCCTGAACCCGAAGGGCACGATCTACTCAGCCAAGCGGTTCATCGGACGGCGCTACGACGAGGTCGCCAGTGAGATAAATGCCGTCTCTTTCGACGTCGTCCCCGGTCCGGACGGCAGCGCACGGTTCGAGATCAATGGCAAGCAGTACGCGCCCGAGGAAATCTCCGCGCTGATCCTGCGCAAGCTCGCCGAGGATGCGTCGAAGTTCGTCGGCGAGAAGGTCACCGAGGCCGTGATCACGGTACCGGCGTATTTCAACGACGCCCAGCGGCAGGCGACAAAGGACGCGGGCCGCATCGCCGGGCTTGAGGTGCTCCGCATCATCAACGAGCCCACCGCCGCCGCGCTCGCCTACGGCCTGGACAAGAAGCAGAACGAGACGGTCCTGGTCTTCGACCTGGGGGGCGGCACCTTCGACGTCAGCATCCTCGACATCGGGGACGGCGTGGTCGAGGTCCGCTCCACGGCCGGGGATACCCACCTGGGCGGCGACGACTTCGACCGCCGGATAGTCGACTACCTGGCCGATGAGTTCAAGCGGGACAACGGCATCGACTTGCGCAGCGACCCGCAGGCGCTGCAGCGGCTGTTCGAGGCGGCGGAGAAGGCGAAGGTAGAGCTGTCCTCGGTCACCCAGACCACGGTCAGCCTGCCGTTCGTCACCGCTGACGCATCCGGGCCCAAGCACCTCAACACGACGCTCATGCGCTCGACGTTCGAGCAGATCACGGCCGACCTCGTCGAGCGCACTATCGAGCCGGTCAAGCAAGCCATGGCCGACGCCAAGCTGACAGACAAGGACATCGACGAGGTGATCCTGGTCGGCGGGTCCACCAGGATCCCGGCCGTGCAGAACCTCGTCCGCCGCCTGACCGGCGGCAAGGACCCCAACATGACCGTGAACCCGGATGAGGTGGTCGCGCTCGGAGCGGCCGTGCAGGCCGCGGTCCTGAAGGGCGAGGTTAAGGATGTCCTGCTGCTGGACGTGACGCCGTTGTCACTGGGCCTCGAGACCATGGGCGGGGTGATGACCAAGATCATCGAGCGCAACACCACGATCCCGGCCCGGCGTACCGAGGTGTTCAGCACGGCCGAGGACAACCAGTCGGCGGTCGACGTGGTCGTCTTGCAAGGCGAGCGTGAGCGGGCCGCCGACAACCGTGTCCTCGGGCGGTTCCGGCTGGAAGGCATCAGGCCAGGCGCCGCGAGGCGTGCCGCAGATCGAGGTCACCTTCGATATCGACGCCAACGGGATCCTGAACGTCTCCGCCACGGACAAGGACACCGGCGCCGAGCAGCGGATCACGATCAGCGAGAGCACCAACCTTGACCAGTCCGAAGTCGAGCGGATGATCAGGGATGCCGAGCAGCACCGCGACGAGGACCACCGGCTGCGCGAACTGACCGACGCCCGCAACGAGCTGGACGCTGCTGCATACGCCGTCGAGCACCTGCTCGCCGAGCGCGGCGACGCGGTCGCGATGCACGAGAAGGCCAGGGCCGAGGCGCTGGCAGGCGACGCGCGGCAGGCGCTCAAGGGCGACACGCCACTGGAGCGCCTGAAGGAGCTGACCGCTGAGCTCCAGCAGGTCTACCAGGCGCTGGCCGCATCAGGCGCTGTCCCGCCGCAAGGCGGCCCGTCGCCCGAGACGCCCGAGCCGCTGCCTTCCGATTCCGACGACGACGTGATTGACGCAGAGTACACGGCCCATGAGTGACGCCGGCGCTGCCGGCCAAGGGCAGCCGGACGCCACGGCCCGCGCGGGAGCCACGGGCAGCCCGGATGACGCTGCCAGCACGGAATCCACGGCCAGCCGCGACGCCGCGGTTGCCGACCTGGAGGGCAGGCTTGCCGAAGCGCAGGACCAGCGGCTGCGGGCGCTGGCCGACGCCGACAACATACGCAAGAGGTGCGCGACCCAGGTTGGCCGCGCCGCGGCGGAGACCAAGGCCGCGGTCGCCGCCGAGTGGCTGCCGGTAATCGACAATCTCGAGCGCGCGCTCGAGCACTCGCAGGCGGATCCGGACGCCATCATCGAGGGCGTCCGGACGGTCAGGGATCAGGCCGTCGGCATCCTGGCCAGGCTCGGCTTCCCGCGCCATGACGACGTCGGCGCGAAATTCGACCCGGCCCGGCATGAGGCGATCGGTGTCCAGACCGACTCTGACGGAGAGCCGGGTACGGTCCTCGAGGTCGTACGCGCCGGATACGGCGACGGAGAACACCAGCTGCGGCCCGCGCAGGTGGTGGTGGCCAGGGCGGACTGATGGCATCCGGCCGCGACTTCTACGAGATCCTGGGCGTGCCGCGGACGGCGAGCAAGGACGAGATTCAGCAGGCGTACCGGAAGCTGGCGCGCACGTATCACCCGGACGTCAACTCCGATCCGTCCGCCGAGGAGCGGTTCAAGGAAATAGCCGAGGCCTACAACGTCCTGTCCGACCCCGCGACCCGGCGCCGGTATGACGCCTTCGGGCCCGACTTCCGCCAGGTGCCCGAGGACGTCGATCCGGAAACGTGGCGCCGCGCCACAGCCGGTGCCGGAGCGGGCCGCGCCGGAGCGGGCCGCGCCGGTGCTGGCCGCGGAGCCGGCTACGCCGGCGCGGGGGCGGGCGGCGGACGCGGCGGGTTCGGCTACGGCCCGGGCGGCGACATCGACATCGAGGATCTCCTCGGCGGCCTGTTCGGCGGGCGGGCCGGGCGAGGCTGGGGTCCGATTCCCGGCGCCGATCAGGAGGCTGAGCTTCCGCTGACGGTCGAGGAGGCATACCGGGGCGGCCGCAAGTCCGTCACGATCGGAAGCGGCGGTGCGCGGCGGACGCTTGACGTCACGATCCCGGCCGGGGTGACCAACGGCCAGCGAATCCGGCTGGCCGGGCAGGGCGGCCAGGGGGGCAATGGCGCGGGTGCCGGCGACCTGTACTTTGTGGTGCGCATCCTGCCGCACCCGATATATCGCGTTGAGGGGCGCAACCTGCACGTCGAGCTACGGCTCGCGCCATGGGAGGCGGCCCTGGGCACCTCAGTGGTCGTAGACACGCCGGGCGGCGAGGCCAAGGTGAAGGTCCCGCATGGGACCTCCAGCGGCCGGCGGCTGCGGCTGCGCGGCCGCGGCCTGCCCAATCCGCGGGGCAAGCCAGGCGACCTGTACGCCGAGGCGAGAATCATGGTCCCGGCCAAACTCTCGCACACCGAGCGACAGCTCTTCGAGCAGCTGGCCGCCGCCTCCGGCTTCGACCCGAGGAGGAACAAGTGACCTACCCGCTGATCCGGGCTTCGCGGCTGGACCTCGATGACTTCGCCCGCGCCACGGGCACGCATCCCGACCTGATCCGCAGGCTTGTCACGCTCGGCCTCATCGACGCCGGCCTGGACCCGGCGGGCGAGCTGTGGTTCGCACCCGGCCAGGCCGCCGCGCTGGCCAGGGTTAAGCGACTGCGGGCCGGATTGGCGCTCAACTACGCGGCCGTCGGCCTTGTCGTCGAACTGCTTGACCGGATCAGGGTTCTCGAGGAGGCCCAGCGCAGCAACCAAGCGGCACAGCGCAGCAACCGACGGCCAGGAGCGTGAGCATGGACCCGAGTCATCTGACCCAGAAGTCGCAGGAAGCGCTGCACGACGCGCAGACCAAGGCTCTGCGCTACGGGCATACCGAGGTCGACGGCGAGCACCTGCTGCTCGCGCTGCTCGACCAGCCTGAGGGCATCGTTCCCCGCCTCCTGGCCCAGGCGGGCACCGACCCGGACCGGCTGCGCAAGAACCTCGAGGCCGAGCTGGAGCGCCGGCCCCGGGTCAGCGGCCCTGGGGTGGCTCCCGGGCAGATCAACATCAGCCAGCGGCTCTCCCGCGCGCTTGTCAACGCCCAGCAGGAGGCGGACCGGCTCAAGGACGAGTATGTCTCCGTCGAGCATCTCGTTATGACGTTGCTCGAGGAGGGCCAGGACACCGCCGCCGGACGCCTGCTGCGGCAGGAGGGCCTGACGAACGACGGCTTCCTGCAAGCACTCGCGCGCATCCGCGGGAATCAGCGGGTGACGTCGGCCATGCCCGAGGTCGCCTACGAGGCACTGGCGAAGTACGGCCGGGATCTGGTCGCTGACGCGGCGAGCGGCAGCCTTGACCCGGTGATCGGGCGCGACGCCGAGATCCGGCGCGTGATCCAGATCCTGTCGAGGAAGACCAAGAACAACCCGGTGCTGATCGGTGACCCGGGCGTTGGCAAGACCGCGATCGTCGAAGGGCTGGCTCAGCGGATCACCCGCGGCGACGTGCCTGAGGGCCTGCGGGACAAGACAATCTTCAGCCTGGACATGGGTTCCCTGGTGGCCGGCGCTAAGTACCGCGGCGAGTTCGAGGAACGGCTGAAGGCCGTCCTCAGCGAGGTCCGGGCCGCGGAGGGAGGCATCCTGCTGTTCATCGACGAACTGCACACCGTCGTGGGGGCCGGGGCCGCCGAGGGGTCGATGGACGCCGGAAACATGCTCAAGCCGATGCTGGCCCGCGGCGAGCTGCACCTGATCGGCGCGACGACGCTGGACGAGTATCGCAAGCAGATCGAGAAAGACGCGGCGCTTGAGCGCCGGTTCCAGCCGGTCATGGTCGACGAACCGTCGGTCGAGGACGCGGTCTCGATCCTGCGCGGCCTGCGCGAGCGGCTCGAGGTCTTCCATGGCGTGAAGATCTCCGACGGGGCGCTGGTGGCGGCCGTGACGCTGAGCCACCGCTACATCTCCGATCGCTTCCTGCCGGACAAGGCGATCGACCTGGTCGACGAGGCCTGCGCGATGATTCGCACCGAGATCGACTCGATGCCCGCCGAACTGGACGAGCTCACGCGGCGAGTCATGCGGCTGGAGATCGAAGAGGCCGCTCTGGCCAAGGAGGAGGATAAGGCGAGTAAGACGCGCCTGGCTGACCTGCGCAAGGAACTGGCGGACCTGCGGGCGGAGGCGGACGCGCTGCGCGCCCAGTGGGAGGCCGAACGGCAGGCCCTGCGCCGGGTGCAGGCGCTCCGCGAGGAGATGGAGCAGGTCCGGCAGGAGGCCGAGCAGGCTGAGCGCAGCTACGACCTGGACCGGGCAGCCGAGCTGCGGCTCGGCAGGCTGCCGGAACTCGAGCGGCGCCTGGCGGCGCAGGAGGAAGCCCTGTCGGCCCGGCCGGGCGGCGAGCGGCTCCTGCGCGAGGTCGTGACCGACGAGGAGATCGCCTCGATCGTGTCCCGCTGGACCGGCGTCCCTGTCAGCCGCCTGCAGGAGGGCGAGCGGGAGAAACTGCTCCGGCTCGACGACATCCTGCACGAGCGGATTGTCGGGCAGGACGAGGCCGTCCAGCTGGTCGCCGACGCCATCATCAGGGCCAGGTCCGGCGTGAAGGACCCGCGCCGGCCGATCGGGTCGTTCATCTTCCTTGGCCCTACCGGCGTGGGGAAGACCGAGCTCGCCAGGTCCCTGGCGGCGGCGCTGTTCGACGCCGAGGACAACATGATCCGGATCGACATGAGCGAGTACCAGGAGCGGCACACCGTCAGTCGGCTCGTAGGCGCGCCGCCCGGATATGTCGGCTACGAAGAAGGCGGCCAGCTTACCGAGTCGGTGCGGCGCAAGCCGTACTCGGTGGTGCTCTTCGACGAGGTGGAGAAGGCTCATCCGGACGTGTTCAACACGCTGCTCCAGGTGCTCGACGACGGCAGGCTGACCGATGGCCAGGGTCGCACCGTCGACTTCCGCAACACGGTCATCATCATGACCTCCAACATCGGCTCGGAATACCTGCTCGACGGCGCGACCTCGGACGGCGAGATCAAGCCCGACGCACGGGAGCGCGTCATGGCGGAAATGCGGTCGCACTTCCGGCCCGAGTTCCTGAACCGGCTGGACGACATCGTGCTGTTCAAGCCGCTGACCCAGGCCGAGATCGAGCGCATCGTCGACCTGATGTTCGGCGACCTGCGGGCCAGGCTCGCCGATCGCCAGCTGGCCGTCGAGATCACCCCCGAGGCGCGGCGCTTCATCGCTCAGCAGGGATTCGACCCGATCTACGGCGCCCGGCCGCTGCGCAGGTTCATCGCGCGGGAGGTCGAGACCCGGGTCGGGCGGGCCCTGCTCAGCGGCGACGCCGGAGCGGGAGCCGTGATCCGGGTCGGGTACTCCGATGGAGAGCTCACCGTGACCTATGAGAATCCCGCTTAGGGCCGCCGCGACATGTCGGATCAGCTGATCAAGTGCCCGAACTGCGGGCGGACGAACCGCGTCCCGGCAGCGGCGGAGGGAACGCCACGCTGCGGCAACTGCCACAAGCCCCTGCCCTGGATCGTCGACGCCGGTGACGACACCTTCGCCGAGGTCGCCGAGGCCGCGTCGGTTCCCGTGGTGGTGGACATGTGGGCGCCGTGGTGCGGCCCGTGCCGGATGGTCAGCCCCGCGCTCGCGCAGGTGGCCGCCGACCTGGCCGGGCAGGTGAAGCTGGTGAAGGTCGACGTGGACAGCGCGCCCAAGCTCCAGCAGCGCTTCAGGGTGCAGGCCATTCCGACGCTGCTGATCATGCGCGGCGGGGAGGTCATCGCGCAGCGGACTGGCGCGGCGCCGGCTTCTGACCTTCGCCCGTGGGTCGAGCAAACCATCCGCCGCGCGCCGTGACCGCGCCGACCCGAGCCGTCCTGGTACCAACTTCATCCCTGTGACCAGGGCAGACAGGTAGCTTCCTCCGTGCTTGTCACCCTGGACTCCGGTCCGCTGCTCATCGCGCGTAGCGTTGAGCCGTCGCCCACGCCGGCGCAGCGATCCGTCTCAGAGGGCCTGGCGCAGTACAGCCCGCGCGCCCTCCCGGAGGCAGCCGGGAGCGTGGCGGGAGAAGGTGGCTCGATGCGGGGGCGCGAGCGGGAATGGCAGGCTGTGGTCAGCCTGCTGGATAATGCGAAGCAGGGCCGCAGCGGAACGCTGCTCGTACAGGGCCTGCCTGGGCTCGGCAAGTCGCTGCTGCTTGCCGAGGCGGCAGGCGCGGCGGCCAGCAGCGGGTTCGTCGTGACCACCGCGGCAGCCGACCAGCTGACCCGGTTCATTCCGGCCGGGCCGATGCTGGCCGCACTCGGGAATCTGCCCGGCGAGACGCGGCCGGAAGCCGACGGCGACTGCCTGTCCGGCAGATCCCGGTCGCTGGTCCGGATGATGGGCCAGCGTCTGGAATGCCGGGCCTGCTCCAGCCCTGTCCTGGTCTGCCTGGACGATCTTCAGTGGGCCGACACGGTCACCCTGCTGGCCCTTCGGCTACTGCCGGCGCGGCTGGCCTCGCACCCGATCGCGTGGATCCTGGCCCGGTCGCGAGGCAACTGCGGCAGCCGCGCTGAGGTGCTGTTCGGCCTCCTGGCCGGCGAGGGCGCGACCATGGTCGACCTCCCGCCGCTCGGCGACGACGCGGTGGCGGCCCTGATCGCCGACGCGGCCGGCGGCGAGCCCGACCAGCTGCTTCTCGGCCTGGCTGCAGGAGCAGCGGGCAACCCGTCCCTGGTTACCGAACTCATCGAAGGCCTCATCGACGAGCACGCCATTACCGTCGAAGCGGGCCGGGCCAGCCTGAACCATCCTGTCCTGCCGCACCGGATCCAGGCGGTCGTGCGGAGCAGGTTCGACCAGCTCAGCGGTCATGCCAGGCAGCTGGTCGAGACAGCCGCCGTCCTGGGGAGGTCGTTCAGGCTGGAAGATGCCGCGGCAATGCTCGGGACGTCAGCTGCGAAGCTGCTGCCCGCCGTCGACGAGGCACTGGCCGCCGAGGTTCTCGTAGCGATCGGGGACGCACTGACCTTCCGGCACGAGATCTACTGGCAGGTCATCACGGACCGCCTCACGCCCCCGGTACGGCAGGCGCTGCATTGCCAGTTCGGCGACATCCTCCTGACGCGAGGCGCGGCGTTCCAGGCCGCCCCGCACTTGATCGCGGCCGCCCGGCGCGATGATCCTCAGTCGCTGGCCAGGCTCGATCAGGCGCGCGCGGCCGTGCTGCACGTCTCGCCCGATAGCGCGGCAAACATGGCGGTCAGGGCACTAGAGCTGACCACACCGGCCGACCCGGAACGAATTGCCCGTTCCGCCTGGGCGGCCGAGGCGCTGGCCGCTGCCGACCGGCTGGGCGAGGCCGATCAGGTGATCCGCAACGTTCTCGCCCAGCCCATGTCGAGCCTTCAGCAGGCCCGGCTGCACGGTGCGCTGGCCAGCGTCCTGCACCGCCGGGGCCTGGATGCGCGGGCCGGCGCGGAGGCTGAGCGGGCGCTGGCCGAACCTGACCTTCCCCGCGGCGTGCGAGACCGGGCACTGATCGCCCTGCTCCAGGCCAGGGCGGGCATTGGCGATAACCTGCGCGGCGCCGAGCTGGCGTCGTGCATCAGGGACTCTCCGGGCGATCACGGCCGGGAAGTGCGGGTCACGGCAATACTGGCCCTGGCCGTGATCCGGTGGGATCAAGGGCGGATGGAGGAAAGCCTCGAGCTGTGCCATGAGGCCATCCTGCTGGCCGCCGGGGGGCCTCCTGACGTCCGGCTCGCTGAGGCCCGCCTGACGCTGGCGAGCAGGCTCGCTGACATCCGCCGGTTTGGGGAGGCAGCGACGCTGCTCCAGCTGGTCGGTGAACGGCCTGCCATGCTCAACGACCTGGAGGCGGCAGCAAGCCCCGCCCTGGTGCGGGCCAGGATCGATCTCGCCCGGGGCCGCCTCGACGACGCGGTCGCGCAAGCCGAGACAGCACGCCGGACCGCGGACGAGCGCGGTGCCCATGCCTACCGTGCTCACGCCTTCTGCGTGCTCGCCACCGTTGCCCTGCGACGCGGTGACCTCAGCGCCGCGTCGGGCCTGGAGCCAGGCCCCGCGCATCGGCAGCACCTGGCCGCGCAGCACTGGCAGGTGCGGACCGCCGTAACCGTCGCGCAGCTGGCCGAGGCCAGGTGCGGCCCGATAGCGGCGATGCCGCTGCTGTCCGAGACCTACGAGGCACTCGGAGGTCACCGCTCCGCACTGATCTCCGAGCCGGCCACGATGCCGTGGCTGGTTCGGGTCGCGCTGGCTGCCGGCGAAAGGGAGCTCGCGGAGCGGACCGCCGGCGTGGCCGGCGATATCGCCCGGACGAATCCCGGCTTCGCGACCGTCTCGGCGGCCGCCGAGCACGCTCGCGGGGTCCTGGACAGCGATCCCAGCCGCCTGGGGTGGGCCCGCCTGCTCTATGAGGACTCCTGGCTCGGCGCGTCGGCAGCGGAGGATCTGGGCGTCCTGCGGATCTTGCGCGACGAACCGCAGGCAGACGCCGTTGCCTGCCTGGACGACGCGATGGACGGTTACGATCGGGCCGGCGCTGCGAGGGATACGGCCAGGGTGCGGCGGCGCCTGCGCCGACTGGGCGTGCGGCGCCGGCACTGGGCAGCGCATCAGGGCCCGGACGTGGGCTGGGAAAGCCTCACGGACACCGAGCGGGCGATCTCCGAGCTGGTCTCGCACGGGCTGAGCAACCAGGAGGTCGCCGACCGGAAGTACGTGAGCGTGCACACAGTTGCCTTCCACCTGCGTCAGGTCTTCCGCAAGCTCGGGATCTCCTCGCGCGTCGAGCTCGCGCGGATTGCCGTCGAGAACTCACCGGCCCCGGCCGACTGAGCGGACCGGCGGCGGACCAGATAGCGTTCCGGTCGCTGATCTCCGGTACCGGCGCCGCCACAGTTCGCTGCCTTGGACTGCGGCGGCAGCTTCTCACGGTCCAGGTGCTCGGAGTGCACCTTGAAGCTGGGCACGCGGACCCGTACAAGAACTCGGCAGCTCCCGCCGCGGCTGTCTCCGGCAGCCTGGTCAGTGCCCGGCGTGATGCGCCGGTCCGCGCGCGAGCAAGGTCTGCATCACGGTCCCTGCGGATCCCGGGGCCATCCAGCACCCCGGTCGCAGGCCAATCCCCCGTGGCCAGGGCGCGGCGGAGTCGACATCCAGTGCTGCATCCGCCACCCGCGTTGCGGCATCGCGGATGCGTCTTGCTCCCCAGGCTGCTCCCGGTTGTCATCGTCTATCGATAATCGCTTCTGACCTGCGTCGAAGCGACTGCCCTTTACGGACCGCTTGCATGCCATGCACGCTCGGCCCATCGCCCGGCGGCGCATTACGTCGCCGGACGGGGACTTGACCTGCGCCGATAATGGCCGGGCGTCGCCCGTCAGCGCCCGGATCCTGTGCGCGCTGGCTCCCGCCCTGGTTCCCAAGCTGACCAGTTGGGCCAGAGAGCGGACGTGTTCGGGAAACAGCTCCGGACATGGCATCACGTTAATCGAAGTGGTCCGGAACGCATCGCCGCCCAGAGGTGACGGGCGAGCAGCGTCGGCGCGCTGTGGGGGGGTGCCGGTCACTGGGGTGCCCGCGCGGGCGTGGCGGCGGGCGGCGGCTGGTCGTCGGGGTCGGTGGCGCCGAGGATGCGCTGGCTGATCTCGCGCAGTTGCCGGGACTGGGCCTTCGTCAGCGGGTCGAAGACCAGGCGGCGGACCTCCTGGACATGGCCGGGCGCGGCCTGGGTCACCTTCGCCTGGCCCTGGCCGGTCAGGATCGCCAGCGTGTAACGGCCGTCGGCCGGATCAGTGGTACGGCGCACCCAGCCGCGCTGCTCCAGCCGGGCGACAACCTGGGACAGGCGCGGCAGCGAGGCGCCGACCCACATGGCGAGCGCGCTCATCCGCAGGGTGCGGTCCGGTGCCTCCGACAGCAGGGCCAGCACCTGGTACTCGAAATGGCTGATCCCGGCGTCGCGGCGCAGCTGCGCGTCGAGCGCGGCCGGCAGCCTGGCCAGCGTCTTGACCAGCGCGCGCCAGGCGTGACTCTCCTCGGTGTCGAGCCACCGGGCCTCCTGGGGGGCGTCCATGAGAACAGAATAACTTAAATCTTGAAGCAAATCAGCTGTCCGGTTACTTGCATCGTGAAGTGATTCATAGGTACTATCAGTTAACGCTTTAAGTCAATGGAGCGCCCGGGCCCACCCTGTCACCAGGGCGGTCGTCCATGAACGAGCCCACCGGAAGGAAGCAGCTATGAGCACCACCGTCAGTCTGAATTTCGCAGCGCTGACCATCGACTCCGCCGATCCAGCCCGCCTGGCGGATTTCTGGGGGAAGGCCCTCGGGCGCCCGGTCAGCCCAGGCGCGGTCGCCGGGGACACGGCGGTCGACGTCACCGGCACCGAGAGCGGCCCCCGGCTGATTCTGCACAATCCCCCCGTGCCCGGTACGGCCAAGAACACCGTCCATCCTGTCCTGCTCACTGACCATTACGACGCGGAGATCGAGCGGCTGACCGCTCTGGGCGCCAGGCCGCTCAACGAGATCAAGCTCCCGGCCGAGGCGCTCCCGGCCGGCATCGCAGCCGTCCGCCAGACCACGTTCGCCGACCCAGAGGGCAACGAGTTCGACCTTGTGATGTGGCAGCAGCAGCCCGAGTAGCTGCCAGGTCCAGGCGCGTAACCGAGGCCAATCGATGATCTCGGGCCGGAGGCCACCTTCGGCAGGCGGCCCTCGGCCCGAGGTCATCAAACTGACCGCAGGTTGCGGTTCACGGCGCAGCCTCTGGCCACGACGGCCGACTGCTGCACCCTCGCCACATCCACGAGGCCATCCTGGCGCTGACCAGCCGTAGCACCCCCCGGTATCCCAGCGGGCCCAAGGGCCCCATCGCCGGCCAGACGCTGCGTCACATGAGCGCACTCGCCCGTCTCGGTACCCAGCCACCGCGCCGACCTTTCCGCAGAAACGCCTTGGCGGCCAGCGCGTCTCCGCGGAAACGCACTCTGGTGCCGCACAGGGTCTACTACATGAGGCCATGCCCATCGGTGAGCAGCGATCCCATCGATGCGCAGATCTGCTCTGCTTGGGGCGTTGGTACCGAATCCAGACGCGCCACGCCCGCCCACGTAGGCCACAAGCAACTCGGCATGCAACCCTGTAGCGGAGCATCATGGCAGTCACCCTCGCCGGGGACGGCGCGAGAGGAGGGTACGGTCGAGACCTCTGCGGCGAACTCTCCCGACTCAACGCAGCAGCCGGAACTGGTCGTCGGCATGCTTGCATCGCCAGGGCCCGCGTCTGAGCTCACGGATGATCTGCTGCCGGATATCGCTGACTGGCTAGCGGTGCAGCTGCCCTGGGCTCGGTGGAGGGTGGAATTCGTATCGGACCGGCTGGTCGAACCGCCGACCGTCCTCAGCGAGCTGATCTCGGCGGGCCGCCGGACGCTTCTCGACCGCGGGTGGCAGCTGGCGGTCTGCATTACCGATCTCCCCCTGCAAACCGCGCGGCGGCCCGTGATCGCGCATGCCAGCGCGACGCATGGCGTCGCGGTCCTGTCCATGCCTGCCCTCGGCCCGGTCGCGGTGCGGAAGCGCGCGGTCGAGACGATCGTCCGCCTGGTCGGGCACATGCTGGGCGACACGATGCAGGCAGCGGGCACCGACGAGCTGCCGGGCCCGGGCGCCGATAGGGTCGGCCGGCGCATGCGCGAACTGGGCAGGCGCATTGATCAGGGAGACAATGGCGTCGGCTTCGCGACGCGGGTCGTCACCGGGAACATCTGGCTGCTGCTGGGCATGCTGCGCGCCAACCGCCCGTGGCGGCTCGCGCTGCGGCTGACACGCGCGCTTGTCGCGGCGTTCGCGGCTGGCGTGTTCGCCCTGGTAACGAGCGACATCTGGCAGCTCGCCGAGTACCTTGGGCCGCTTCGGCTGACAATCATTGCTCTCGGCTCGGTGGGCGTCACCAGCGTGACGATCGTGATCGCAACCGGGCTCTGGGAGCGGAGCCCGCACCCGGCCGCTCGCGAGCAGGTCGTCTTGTTCAACATCGTCACTGCAGCCACGGTCGGAATCGGCGTGGCGGTGCTCTACGCCGCCTTGTTCGTCGCCATGCTCGCGGCGGCGCTGCTGCTTGTTCCGGCGGACCTGCTGAGCATCGCGCTGCGCAGCACCGCGGGCGTGGCCGACCAGGTCCGGCTCGCGTGGCTGGCCAGCTCGATCGCGACGCTCGGTGGCGCGCTGGGCGCCGCACTGGAGTCCCACGAGAGCGTGCGCGAGGCGGCTTACACGTATCAGCCGGATACCCAGATCAGCGTCATCGCCGAGCCCCCTGCCCATCGCCGCGACCACCCCTAGCTCGATTCACGCTGTCGGGAACAACCGGCTGCGCTGGATCTACGTACACATCATCAGGGAGCACGCCCGGCACATTAGGCACGCCGACATCCTCCGGGAGCAGATCGACGGCGCGACCAGCGACTAACGCGACCGGCGACCAGATCGGGCGGGCTGTGATCGCATTGAGCTGTTACTGTCCGGCGTGTCGGCCACCTCCGGGCCCGTCCTCCACCGGCAACGTGTGCTCGGCCTCGGCCGACTCGGCCTCGACCTCGACCCCGGCACGGATACTGGTGCTGCACACGCCGGAGGCGGACGGCCGGGAAAGTCAGCCCAGTCGGCCAGCCAGCCGGGCATCCGCACCATTCAACGATCCGGGCACTGCCCCACGACACACGGTACGCGGCCGTCTACTCCGGAGTGCCGCGGCGACTACACAATCTGGTGGCCCCGGCACGCCACCTGCCCTATTCCTCGTAAGCCCGGCCAAGGTCGTCCCGCCTATCCCAGGTGATGACGCTGAGCACCGGGCAGGCGGGGACGCTCGCCTGCTCGGCGCGTGCGGCCGGCGAGCTGGCGGCCCGAACATCAGCATCGCGAGCAGGATCCGCCATCCCATCGTGTGCGGGATATCGTCAGGCAGGTCGGGGCCGCCGAGCCGCACCTGGCCTCCGGCTGCGACCAGCTGCCTGACCCGGTTAGCCGCGCGCTGCGGCAGCGGCTAGGTCACGATCATGACATCGCCGCCCGCGCGCACGTCCGCAACTCGACGCTAGTGTGCTGCTGGCTCCGCGAGGCCTGGGCGATCGCCGCTCCCCCGCCCGGATATGCAGGCCGACAATCCGGGCAGGCCGATCATGGCCGCTCCGACGTCGATGCCCGTTCCCTGAACGATATTCACGACACCGCCAGGCAAGCCTGCCGCGGTCGCGAGGAAGCCGAAGGCTACCGGGCTGAGCGCGCCGCGCGGCGACGGCTTGACGATAACCGTGCCGCCACGGATAAGGGCAGGGAACGCACTCGTCACCATCTCGGTGAACGGCAGTCCCCAGGACAAGATGTGCGCGGACACCCGCGGCCTTCTGCGGGCTCGCCGGGTATGCCGCCCGCTAGCAGGGTCGCCTGATCGCCGGGCATCGGGCAGGTCGGGAGGCAACGCCGCGGCCCGGAGCGTCATGGCTGCCCCCGGCCGGTGTCGAGGTGTCCGCGCGGTGTCTGGCTATGCCGATCGCTATGGCGACGCGCCCACGCTGGCCTCCGGGGCGTTGCTGAAGCGGGCGGCCCATACCCCCAGGGACTGGAAGAACGGCGGCCCGAGCTCGGGCTGCCGGACCAGGCTTGACCTTGGACGTAGCTACGCGCACTGTGATGGTGAAGCAGTAGCTGGGGGCTAAATGACCAAATCCAGGGCACGCCTATTGAAATAGCTCTCTGGTTCGTTCTGGTGGGCGAGGCCCCGCCCGCCACCGCGAACTCGCTTGAGCGCGCTGCTGGCGGCGGCACCTGGGCGACCACTTTGTTCGGCGCAGTCGTGCTGGGTATGCTACCGGCAAGTCAGCAGGCTGCAGCGGCAACGGCGCTCGATACTCCGCTAGACCAGATCTTCGGCAACAGCTGGGATTCCCTGCTAGCACAAGGCACGCCGCAGCAGTCGGTCCAGCAGGCAGTCAAATCAGCCAGACCCAATGCCTACAACATTGACGTGACGTTCCCCCCCTCAGGAACCCTGGACGCGAGCGCCGGCCCATTCGGCCTGTTCGCCGGTCTCTTCGGTTTACCTCCGGCGTGGGCTGGCAGCCTGCTTACGTTGCAATACGCGCTGGATTCGCCGGTTGCGATCAGCTGGCACGAAACCACCAACTCGATATTTGGCTCGTGGGCTGACCCGTCCTACAAGGCGACGTTCGATGGCACGCTCGAAGTGCTGGTCGCTGTGCCGACCGACCCTACCGCCGGCCCTCGGTCAACGCGAGTTTCCAGGCGGCCAATATTCATGCCGGCCTCGACGGATTCTCGATCGGGAACGTTGTGGAAGTAATAGAGATCGGCTGGGATCTCCTTACCGGCCAGTCGGTGCCCAGCGACAGCATTCCCAATCAGAATGTGTCAGCCAGCGTCGGCATTCAGCAGTCATTCAACTTGCTGTCGGTGGGGTTCGGGGTCGCGGCCATGCAAGGGTTCAACGAGCTCGGCGTGCAGGTGACCAACCAGGTCCAGGCACCTGCCTGGCCGCAGGCAGTATGGCGAGTTGAGTTCGATCTCCGGCACCCGTTCGATCCGGGGCCGACGGCGCAACAGGGCCAGGCGGGAATCTTCCAGCCCGGACAGCCCCAGATCAGCGCCAGCCCGAGTGCCGTCCCTGCGGGCAGCAACTTCAACGTTACAGGCGTCAACCTCCCCGCTCAGAGCACTGAGCTCACTGTCGGCTGGACCGACACAACGTCAGGGCCGGTTGCGCAATCGGAAGTGCAATGGGGAAAAGTTCTGCTGACGCTGATCGGCCAGCCGCTTGACGTGCAGTTGCTTGGCGATCAGCTCATTGCACGCTCAGGCCCCGATGACGGTCGCAACACGTTCACCGCCACTGGCCTCGCTCCAGGCACCCGGTATGCCTTCCGGATCCGGGATTACGACGTATTCAAAGAGGTGGCGACAGCCTGGGGTGACTGGCTCGTCCTGACGACAAGCAGCACGGCCCAGGTGCAACTGGTCCTCAGCGACGTGGCGGAAACCGTGCTGACGACAACGACAGTTCAGTCCGGCGGCTCGATCTCCGCTGCTGCGACGATGCCGCCCGGCGAGCCGCCAGGTACCTACACGCTGTGGGCCATCATGGACAGCCAGAAAGTCGCCGCGACCATCATCACAGTTCTTGCGAAAGGCGCGCAGGCCCCAGCCCAGATCGAAGTGTTCAACCCCGACACCGGCATCACCGTCGCGCCTCCCGCTGGCGTGGTAGGCGAGTATGTGGTGTCGCTGCGAGGCTACAACTTCGAGCCAGGAACCGTAGATCTGTACATCGACAGTCTGTCCGGGCTGAGCCTTGGCACTGCCGTGGTCGGCTCGGCCGCGCAGGATCCGACTGGTTACTTTGCCGCCGGGCCCACCTGGCCCAACGGAGCCGATGGCCCGCATAGCGTCGTCGCCGTCCAGTCCGGAAACCTTGCGGCATCGGTGCCGGTCTACGGTCAGAATGCCCCGAGCTAAGCGCTAAGAAGCAGAGCCCGGACAAGGCAGGCGCGGAGTACATGCAGTAGCCGACCGCACTTCCCGGCTGCGAGCAGGCTACAACCGGTCACCCTGACCAATCTCGGCAGATGTACTTGGGGTGCCTGGCACCGTGCTCGATGACCCATCCGCAAGCACAGGTGCCGCGGGAAACGCCGGACGGTGACGGCCTGCAGGTCGCTGACCTCAGATCAGGTAGTGCTGGATGGTGGAAACAGCCAATCGCGCCAATTCATGACTGAAGCTCATGACTTGACTGCATCCCAGTCATTAGACGCATGGGTTGTAACCGGGCACACTGGCGGGTGACCGACCGTTCCGATCGTCAGGACACGTTATTGGAGAACACCACCTATGAGCTGGGCCCGCTGCTGGCCGAGATCCGCGACGAGTTCCGCGGCATGCGCGCCATCCGCGCCTCCCTCAAAGCAGCCAGGCGCGCGGACAGGCGCGCGGCGCGCGCAACTCCCTGGAGCGCGACCTGGCCAGTTACACGTCGCCCGGCGATCTGGACGACCTGGACGCGATCCTCGATCGCTGCCGCGACCAGGAGACCGCGGACATCCGCCGCATCATCGCCGCACGCCGCGCCACCTGACCGCACCGCAATGTTCCAGCCACCGGGCAGCAGCGCCGGTCCTCGCCGGGCTCGCGGTCGCAGTACGGCTCCGCGGGACAGCGCCAGGCCCCGCACTCTGCCTCCCCGCTGACGGAACGAGCGAGAGGACCTTTCATGCCCATCGACCTGCCAGCAGCCGCCGGGAGGCGGATCGCACTCATCGCGCACGACAACAAGAAGCAGGACATGCTCGAGTGGGCGAAGTACAACCTCACGCTGCTCACCGGCCACGAACTGTTCGCGACAGCGACCACCGGCCGCCTCCTGCACGAACAGCTCGCCCTCCCGGTCACCTGCTTCCGCAGCGGCCCCTTCGGCGGCGATCAGCAGATTGGAGCCCGCATCGCCGAAGGCGGCATCGATCTTCTTGTCTTCTTCTGGGATCCGCTGGAACCGCACCCGCACGACCCGGACGTCAAGGCACTGCTACGCGTCGCAGTTGTCTGCAACATCCCGGTCGCCTGCAACCGGGCGACCGCTGACTTCCTGATCTCATCCCCCCTGATGGACCGCCTCCACCAGCCATGGGACCCCGCCGCCCAGCCGGGACAGCCCGAACACGCGCCCGCAGGCTCCGCGGCCATCACCCGGATCGCCTAGCCCCCGCCGGCAAAGGCCAGGTGGCACCGGGGCCGTCCCGGTCCCGGTGACCAAGGTCGCCTGGCTCAATCACGCCACGGTCGCACCGCCCCTGGTGGGCGTTCCCGTGCTTTGCGCTCAGGTGACCCGCGCGGTGACCAGGGTCTCCACGTTGTAGGGCCGCAAGTCATCGGTCCGGTCGGCGAAATACCGCTGTTCGAGGTCTGCACGTGCTGGATGGTCGACGACCTTCAGCCCGCACCGGCTGATCAGCCGCTCGATCTCGACGACCGGCCAGCCGGGCTGCAGCGGCTCGCCAGCTGAGGCCGCGAGCGGGGCGTAGATCCGGATGAACTCTCTGCCGACGGCATCGAGCACCGACTCCTCGGCCCGGTAGGAGAACACCACCTCCGAGCCAGGGGCAGCCCCCGCAGTCGTGCACAACGTCGACTCGATCGCCTGCGCGGTGAGATAGGGGGCAACGCCGGTCCAGGAGAACAGCGCCGGCTGGCCCCAGTCGAACCCGGCCGCGCGCAAAGCGTCCCGGAGAGGCCCGGCCTCGAAATCAACCGGGACGAACACCTGCGAGTCACCGAGCGGAAGCCCGAGGTCCCCGACCCGCTCCAGCTTCCAGGCCCGGGAGGCAGGGTGATCAACCTCGAACACCCTGACGGAACGGAGCAGGTCCGGGCGCCGCCACGCGAACGAGTCAAGCCCCGCGCCCAGGATCACGTACTGCGTGAAGGCGCCAGCAGCCAGCCGGTCCTCGGCATACCGGCTGCGGGCGCAGACAAACGCGCGAGACTCGCGAGCGACCTGGCCGGGGAACAGCGGATTGAACTGGTCGTGTAGCTCCTGCCACACCGGGCCGACGAGCACCAAGGCCAGAGCGTCGTCCAGCACCCACGGCGGCGTCGCCTCCATGCGAAATAATCCCCGCGACACCGCCGCGAACATCGCCGTCCTGCTCGGTGCGGCCTTCATGTGCCCTCCCTGCGCTAATGCGACCACTCCATGCCGGCCTGGCGCTGCCCGGACTGCGCACCCATATGATGCGCCTGAAGCGCCCGGACTCTCCATAGCCACCCACTACGGCGACTGATGTGATACGCACTCCCTGGGGGACCGTCAAGCGACACCTGAAGCCGATCTGTCAGCGATCACCAGCACCTAGGCATCTCTGTGAGGGAGCGCTCTGCGAGGGAGTGTGTGCCTAGCCCCACTTGATGCGCGACGGATCGGTTCCGCTTGATGTGCGACGGACTCTGGGTTCTCGGGATTTGGCTAGGCTAGCCTTCTTGATCATGACACCGGTCTGCCGGAATCGCAGCCGAGGTGTTTCAGTTGCCCGATGCTCTGGTGAGTTAGTCGTCAAGGTGCATCAAGTCTGGCTTGAGATCTTGGCCGCCCCGGCGCCAAGCGGGCATCCACTGCCTGGGCGCCAAAATTGGAGCGACGACCGACGACGAGCGGTGGCTGTCATGACCCGCCGTGACGGCCGCCGGGTCTCACCGGCGAGCTAGACGGCCGACGGAGCCAGCCCCGGTGGCCGCCCGGCAAACACGCCGCGCATGTCGCCCAGCCAGTCAGCCAGCGGGTGAGCATCGGCCCCGGTCACGTCGCGCACCTCCGAGGTGACCGCGTCGGCTCCGCCAGCCCGGATCCACTCGAACAGCTCGATCGATCCGTCGGTCTGCCACCGGCTCAGACCGCTGGCGAGCATCTGCTCCCGCGCGGCCTGCTCTGGCATGTCCTGGTACTCCACCTCGCGCGCGAAGACGGCGGAGACCTCCGCGGCGACGTCAGCGTAGCCGAGCGCTTGCGGACCGGTCAGGACGTACAGCATGTCCTCATGGCCGGGGCTGGTCAGCACGCGTGCTGCCACCCTGGCGACGTCAGCGGCCGCCACGAAGCCAATCCGGCCTGCTCCCGCGGGCGCGAAGACAGTGGCCTGATCGCGAATGGTGTCGGCCGCCTCCAGCAAGTTCTCCATGAACAGGCTCGGAGCCAGGTAGGTGACTGGCAGCCCGGTCGAGTCCAGGTGCTCGGCGATCTCCCGGTGGCTGCGCATGAAGCGCACCTCGCAGCCGGGATCCATGAATCCGTCGGCGGCCAGCTTCACGACGTGCGGCCGATGACCTGCGGCCACCAGCGCGTCGATAAACCTCAGCTCGAGTTCGACTTGTCCCTCGTGCGCAGGGCAGAGCAGAAAAACCTCGTCGAAGGCTTGCAGCACCTCCGCTGGAGGCGGTCCGTCCAGAGTGGCGACGACCGCCTGCGGGGAACCGGGCAAGTCCGCAGCCTTCGCCTCGACCCGCACCATCGCAGTGACGTCCGCGCCGGAATCGGCCAGCTCCTCCATCAGGTGGTAACCGACCTGGCCGGTAGCGCCAGTCACGAGGATCATGGGCATTGACCTCCGGTCGCTGGCTCGACGCCCGGCTGGCAGGGACCGGGCCGGTCCTGTGCGCCTCACGCTGCCATGGCTTCATTCAAGCATCTCGCGCAGGCCAGCGACGGGGGCCAGGTCGGCAGCCGTCGGCCAGGATGATGAAAGCCCGGCCACCGAGATGGGTGACCAGGCCGCTGACCATGTACTACCGAAGTAGCCCCGACCGGATTTGAACCGGCGCTACCGCCTTGAGAGGGCGGCCACGCTCGAACTAGTGCACCGCCTGCAGACCACCGATGCCGATGATCCTGAACCAGCCGCTCTGCCCGGTGCGGGGCAGTGCCGCCCGCATTGTGCCGGGGTTGTGCCCGGCCCCCCGGTGCCTAGCCCCACCGGCTCTGGCACGGATGGCCGCGCTGTCGACGGCAGGTGAAAATAACCCCGGAGCGGCAAGGTGAAAACTGACCTAGCCGCAGGTAGCGGCCGGATTGACACTGTCAGGCGCTCGCGTCAATGTGGAGATGTCCGGAAGTCCAGTCGGCTTACCCGAGACGGCTCGGCGGACTTGGGCGGTGCTGGTCATCGATAATTCGCAGGTTCACGGCGAGGACCGTGTAGCCGGCCCATGGCCAGCACGTTTGCTAGTAATCGCGATCCTGGTCCTGTCTGGGGTGGCGATCGTGCGGCATCTCCCGGCTGGGCCTGTCTCCCCGCCACATCGTCCGGCAGCGGCTGAGTCCGCAGGTCCGGTGCAGCTAGCAGGCCTGGGATCGGGCGCGGCTGGCCTGCTCGATCATGCCCAATGCACTGGCGCCCCGGCGGTGCCGGTACCTACCGCGCCGGCTGCCCAGACTTATCCCCGGCGACCGGCAGTACCGCTGACCGCCACGCACGGCAGTCGGCAGGCGCAGGCTCCCGCGCCGATCGGCGGCTCTTCGCGCGCCTCTCGCTGACCGCGGAGTCGGGTAGCCCCAGCAGCGTTACCGCGGCCGGAGCCTCCTCAGATCCGTGCGTACCACTCACCGCGGCACACGGCTCAAGCAAGCCGCGAGGCGTCACGGGTTGAGCTGCCGGTTCCTTGCGCTACGCGGCTTGCATCTCGCACTGGCACGATGCGTCCGCGAGGCGGGTCTAGTCATCGTGGCAGGGACCGGGTGACCCGTGATGGGCGAGATAACTGGCGGCTATCGCCCGGCGGGTGACGGTGAGCGCAGCTGCGCTCACCGGCCACGGAACCTGGATTCCGCTCGAGACCTTGGCACAGGGTTTAGTACCTGACTTTTATCAAGGTTGCGGGGGCGCTGACGCCGTAGCTGTCTGACCTGCCTGTTTGTTCGGGCCGGGCGCGGAATTTGCGCACTAGCCGGGCTTGCGGTCGTAGGGTTGGCGGGTGCCGTATGTGCGGACGGTGAAGACGTCGTCGGGTGCGGTGGCCGTTCAGATCGTGCATTCCTATCACCGCGGGTCGCGGCAGATCGAGCACATCGGCTCGGCTCATGACGACGCCGGGGTGGAGCTGCTGAAGGCGGCCGCGCGGCAGCGGCTGGCGGCCGGGCAGTCCGAGCTGGACCTGGGCCTGGGCACCGCGGCGCCGGGCGGCCCGCTGCCGATCACCTCCTCGCGGATGGGCTGCCTGCTGGATGCGCTGGAGCGTGCCTGGCGGGTGCTGGGCCTGGATGCTGCGGCTGGCCGGGATGAGGTGTTCTTCCAGCTGGTCGCGGCGCGGATCATCGAGCCGGCCAGCAAGCTGGACAGCCTGCGGGTCCTGGAGGAAGCGGGGGTCGCGGCGACGTCGTATCCGACGGTGAACCGGCGGCTGCGGGTCTATGCGAAAGACAGCTGGCGGCAGCAGATCTCCGCTGCGTGCGCCGCGCACGCGCGGCTGGGCCCGGCCAGCCTGGTGCTCTTCGACGTGTCGACGTTGTATTTCGAGACCGATGAGGGTGACGGGTTCCGCGAAAGCGGGTTCTCCAAGGAACGGCGCCTCGAACCCCAGATCACCATAGGGCTGCTCACCGGTCAGGACGGCTTCCCGCTGATGGTCAGCGCGTTCGAGGGGAACAGAGCCGAGACCACGACGATGCTGCCGGTCATCGAATCCTTCATGGCCGCCCACGACCTGCCCGACGTCACGGTCGTCGCTGATGCCGGCATGGTGTCGGAGAAAAACCAGAAGCAGATCGAGGCCGCGGGCCTGTCGTTCATCCTCGGCGCCCGCATTCCCTATGTCCCTTACCTGGTCGCGCAGTGGCGCCGCGACCACCCCGGCCAGGACATTCCTGACGGGCAGGTATTCACTCAGCCGTGGCCGGCCGGGCCGAACGGCGGCCGCCGGGACCAGGTCATCTACTACCAGTACCGCGCTGACCGGGCCCGCCGCACGCTGCGCGGCATCGATGAGCAGGTGACCAAAGCCGAGCAGGCCGTCGCCGGGAAGACCCCGGTGAAACGGAACCGGTTCGTCCAGCTCTCGGGCGGCACCAGGAAGGTCAACCGGGAACTCGAGACGAAAGCCAGGGAACTGGCCGGGCTGAAAGGCTACGTGACTAACCTGCGGGCCTGCCCCGACGGCACCCCCGTGACCGCGGAGTTCGTGATCGGGGCCTACCATCAGCTGTTCCAGATCGAGAAGTCGTTCCGGATGGCCAAAAGCGACCTGCAGGCCCGGCCGATCTATCACCGCAAACGCGACTCCATCGAAGCGCACCTCACGATCGTGTTCGCCGCCATGGCGGTTAGCCGGTGGATCGAGCACACGACCGGCTGGTCCATCCGCAGATTCGTGAAGACAGCCCGCCGCTACCGCACCATCGAAATCCAGGCCGGCGACCACGTCATCACCGCCGCCGACCCCATCCCCGACGATCTCCGCGCAGCTCTAGCCGAGATCAACAGCGCAGGACTTGCGCACTAGCCTGATAAAAGTCAGGGCGGGTGACGGTGAGCGCAGCTGCGCTCACCGGCCACGGAACCTGGATTCCGCTCGAGACCTTGGCACAGGGTTTAGTAGGAGCGCAGGAGTGATCAGAAACGATACGGGGCCGGGGCGGCGGCGAAGCGAGGTGGCGGGCGTGACCAAGATCGCGATCCTTGACGACTACGTCAGTGTGGCGCTGGACTACGGCGACTGGTCGGCGCTGCCCGACGACGCCGAGATCACCGTCTCCTGCGAGGCGATCCCCCCGGAACGGCTCGTCGACGAGCTTTCCGACTACGAGATCATCGTCATCACCCAGCAGCGAGCGCGCTTCCCCCGCACAGTGCTCGAGAGCCTCCCCAACCTGAAGCTGCTCGTCTGCAACCGCCGGACAAGCAACGTCGTCGACCACCCCCAGGTGCTGAGGGCGCCTCGCTATGCCCGTCAAGGGCCAGCGGGCGGGCCCGGGGCCGGGGGCGGCGGCGGGTCAGGCGCCGGCGGGGCCGCCGGCGCGGACGGCGCAGGTGGCTGGCTGGGTGCCGGCGCTGGGGTTGCGCCCCAGATGACCGGCTGTTGCCCTGGCGGCATGGGCGGCGGCCCCAGGCCCGGAGACTCACCGGCGTCGACCCACCAGTTGACACCAGCGGCCGGAGCTCCCGCGCCGTTTGGCGGTCCCGGCGGCGGACTGTAGCCCCCGGGGAGGCCAGGTACCGGCGAAGGAATCGGCGGCGCGGACGGCGCTGGCGGCTGGCTGGGTGCGGGCGCTAGGGTTGCGCCCCAGATGACCGGCTGTTGCCCTGGCGGCATGGGCGGCGGGCCTAGGCCCGGAGACTCACCGGCGTTGACCCACCAGTTGACACCAGCGGCCGGAGTTGCTGGGCCGTTTGGCGGTCCCGGCGGCGGACTGTAGCCCCCGGGTGGGCCAGTTACCGGCGGAGGCATCGGCGGCGCCGCAGATGGCGGCACCCAGGCCGGGGGCGCCCAGGCTGGCGGCACCGTCGGAGGGAGTGTCGCTGGAGCCGGAGCGGTTCCGGCCTGGTAGGAGACGCCGGGGAACGCCGGGCTCGCCGGGGTCCAGGCTGGGATCGGTGCTGGCGGTGGAGGCACAGTAGGAGGCGCAGGGCCAGTGGGAGGCGGCGGAAGATAGCCCGGCAGGTGCCGGATCTGCTCTTGCAAGGCTTGGGACGCGGCCGTCGCCGGGTCGGGTGCCGATGGTGATGTCAGCGCTTGGCCTGAGACCGGACCCGGCGGTGCTAGTGCCCGCACGCGGCGCATCCGGCGTAGTGGCGGGAGAGGGTCGGCGGGCGCGGGCGGCCGGGTGAAATGGAAGCGAATGCTGCTCTCCGCGACGGGCGGCGGGCCGGCGGGCGGCTGAGGATATCGCGGTGCCGGCGCGGGATATCCGGTGAGCGGATGCTGCCGCCGGTAGTCCTCGAGGCTGGAGCTGCGAACCCACGTTGCGGGTCCGACTCGGACCCATTCGGCACCATTGTGCGTCCTGATGGTGCCATCGGGAACTGTCGGATCGAGCCACGTGTCCTCCAAATCGCCCTTGTCGGGCTGCGCGCCCTGTCGCCAGGTGTCGGGGTCGACTTTGCGCCAGTCCTGACCGGTGGAATCCGTCCACACAGATCCGACCGGCCGCGGGTCTGCCGGATCGGGCAGCGCCAGCTCGAAATCCCCGGCCAGCTGCCGGATGGAAAGGGCTTCGGCCACGGCGCCGAGCCCTTGTGGCACCCTGCGAAGTGCTCTGCCGAGCGCGGACGGCGGCCCGATGCTGCCCTTCGGCGGCAGGCCAGGAGGCACCTTCGACTCCTCAGCGGGTGGCAGGACCGGTGGCTCGCGGTTTTGGTCCTGGAAATTGTTGAGTCGCCGCCCGGACGGACCATAGGTGTGCTCATAGTGCTGCGAACCGGCCGGCAATCCGCCCTGGGGTCCGCCGCGCACGGGGTAAATGTTCCAGGGGTCGAGCGCCCGCCAGGGCGCCTTCGCCAGGCCTGACAAGTGGCCCAGCTGGAGATCTGGCTCGGGCGCGGCGCCACCCCACAGGCTGCGCCGCATCCAGTCGAAAATCCCTCGCGCGAAGTCCGTTCTGGCGTCGGCGGGCAGTTGTCCCAGCTGGCGCTGGAACTCAGCAATGTTCGCGGTCCGCGAGCCATGGCCGAACAGCGAGTCCAGCGCGGCGTCCCAGCGGGCGAGCAATGCCGGGTCGTCTCCTAAGAAGGCGAACGGGGTATTGCCGGGATCGGGCGGTGGCATTTGCAAGCCTCCTGATCAGGAGTTCCCGTGCATGTGGGTAACGATGAAGAGGGCTATCACGGCGAAGCCGATGAGGACGATGACTGTTGCCAGGACACCAACGGCCCTGGTTACTGACGGATGTCCGCGTACCTTGACGCGGGAATCTGACGTCAGGTTCTTCAGGCGGCGAACGCGATTCACTCTCCCGGGCCGGCCGCGGCCGGGAATCTGGACCTCGTCGCCGTCCTGCACCGCGCCTTTGAAGCCGAAACCGCGCATCTCGATCGCAACGTGTTCGCCGCCGCTGCTACCTGGCAGCTCCAGCTGGAAGTCCCAGACATAGACCTGGCGACGGCCCGAGCTCTCATAGCGCTGCTGAAATCCGCTCACCCGGCCGCATAGGCGACCATCGTGCTGTCCTGGCGACGCGCTCGGTCGCCCGCCGCTAGCCCTCTCCGCTGAGGGGAATACTTGGGCCGCTTCGGACTCGGCCGCAGCCCGCGCCGCCGCCGTGGCCTGGTCGACAGTAGCTCCGAGCGCCAGCGCCGACAAGGCTGCCTCCGCCGCAGCCTGAATGCGGCGCGGGTCGGCGGCATAGGCCTGCGCTGCCCACGCCTGCCACGCGCGCCGTGACTCCGCCGTTGCCGCCGTCTCGGCGGCGGCGTAAGCCGCAGCGGCGACCTCGTCGCTGCCGGCACCGCGAGCTATCGCACTCATGGCCGCGTCCACGGCCGGATGGATGAGGCCAGGCTGGCCCGGCCAGGTCTGCTCGGCCCAGCTGGCCCAGGCTTGTGCAGATTGGGTCACCGGGGCGACCCGTGTCTGTTGAATCTGATTGTCAGGGTCGGTCGGGCTCGTAGCACTGGCGAGCCGGAACTCCGTTCCGCCGAGACCTATGACATCGCCGGGGACCACCCGCGCGGAGCCGACGACCCGCGTGCCGTTGACGAAGGTCCCGTTGGTGGAGGCGAGATCCGCGATCGTACCTGAGCCGTCTGCCGAAATGGTGATGGCCGCATGACGGTGTGACATCAGCGGATCGTCGCTGAACTCCAGGCCGCCCAGAAGATCACGGCCGATGACCACGCTCCCCATTCCGAACGGAATCCGCCGGCCGGCGTCGGCTCCGGCGACGACCTCTAAGGCCCGCTCCGGCACCGCCTCTGAGCTGGTTTCTCTGGTCACAGTTCACCACATTCCGCCCGCGATCAGGCGCGGTCGCAGTCGCCGCAGTGCGGCGGACACAGCTGGAGCATGACCACTGCCCGGCTCCACGTCAAGCGGCAATGACCGGGTCTACTCGCGCCGGCTGTGATCGAGTACGACCGGGTCGTTCCGGTGGAGTACCTGGCGGAGACGCTGCGGGGGACCGCGCCGCCGCCGCCGGCGGCGCGGGGCATCCGAGCAGGTCGGGGGGATTACCACGAGCGCGCCCGGACAGCATCAGCGAAGAGGGCGACAGGTCGATGATGGCTGGCGGCAGGCTCGGGTGGAAAAGCACGTTGCCGGATAGGTCGCCGTGGATCAGCTGGCCCGGCTCGTGCACGGGGCGGAAGTGGTCGGCCAGCCGGGCCACCGCAGGCAGAGCGGTGAATTCCTCGACGGCGCCATTGTCCCAGGCGGCACGGTCGGCTCGGCCGAAAGGATCGGTGCGGCGAAGGTGCCGGTCAGGTACGGGGATCTGGGAGCTGACCCGGTGGAAACGCTTGCCGGTGCCACAGATCGCGGGCCATCGCCTACGGAGGTGCTCGCCGCTAGCTCGCTGCCATGCGCTCCAGCCAGCGACGACGAGGCGGCCCCGGGCTAGAAGCCCTCCGGGTCCTCAAACGGCGGCTCTCCGACGTCGTCTACGCGGCACTGCAGGCAGACCACGCAAACCAGCAACCGGAACCTATGAGCGATTCAGCGGCCGTCGCCGCTTGACAGAGGAGCTACAGACAGACCCCTGAGCGGTGTCCGTCCCGATCACCACACGGCTGATGTTGTCCATGCGTCTCCTGCCTCCACTGACAACCCAACTGGCGCAGGAGGGCACCGCTTCTACCAGCAGAGCATTCCCTTCTTCAGCCTCTCCCGCCCGACGGCGGCCGGGGCAGCGCATGCCAAATGAGAGTCACACGACGCACGTGGACAGCCGCAAGAGAGCGACCACCCCGACCACCTCAACCGAGCCTTGGCCAAAGACCCGATCTTCGGTCAATGAACTAGAAGCCGCGACGAGCGCCTGCCACGGTCACTGTTCCGGCGTGGCGGCGAGCGTTTTCTCGAACCAGTGGTGCGCGTAGGGCTCGTTGCTGAACGCGGGGACCTCTCGGTAGCCGCACGCCCGGTACAGGGTGATCGCCTCGGTCAGTGCCTGGTTGGTTTCGAGGCGTGTCATCGGCGCTCCGGCCGTCCGGGCCCGGTCCTCGAGGTCGGCGAGCAGCCGCGGGCCCAGGCCGAGCCCGCGAACGGCGGGGGAGACCCACATCCGCTTGATCTCGGCCGCGGCGCCGGGGTGGAACTTCAGGGCACCGCACCCGACGGGATCGCCGTGGAGGGTGGCGACGAGCAGTAGCCCGGCCGGCGGAGTCAGCTCGCTGTCGTCGGCCGAGATACTGCGGGCCGGGTCGAAGCCGCTCGCGCGTCGAGCTGGCCCGGATTGCCGTCGAGAACTCACCGGCCCCGCCGACTGAGGGGACCGACGGCGCGGTGCGGCGTCCCCCTGGACGACGGCAGACGATCCACCTCCTCCTGCTCCTGAGGCCCAGGAAGCACCGCAGCAGACGCTCAAGTCCCAGCTCAGCGGCTGAGCTGGTCCCTACCACCATCAACCGGCCCTAGTCCCCGCTTGGCGCGGCGCCGAAGGCGGCGTCCAGCCCGGTCAGGTCAATCGAACGCCGGTCGCTGTCCGGAACCTGGCCGACGACTGCCTGCAGCACTTCGAGCGCTACCAGAACCTCGCGCGTGACGTCCTCAACCTGCCGCTCAGCTGCCACCGACACCAAGATCCCGCGACCCTCGTACCATCCGAGGATGGGTTCGGTCACCTCGCGATACAGCGTCAGCCGGCGACGGATGACATTCTCAGCGTCATCGGAGCGACCTTCCTGTTCCGCCCGCGCCAGCAGGCGCCTGATCAGCTCGTCCTCACCGACCCGCAGATACAGAGCGACATCAGCAGTCAGGTCGAGCTCGACGGTCATCCGGTAGACCGCCCGAGCCTGCTCCATCGTGCGTGGCAGCCCATCGAGCACATAGCCGCCCGAGTCCTTCTTCGCCGCCTCGAGCGCGCCGCGGACCATGCCCAGGACGATGCCGTCCGGGACCAGGTCGCCGTTATCAAGAAACCGCTTGACCTGCTGGCCCAGATCGGTCTCTCGCGAGACATGATCACGCAGCAGGTCACCGGTCGCGATATGCGGGACACCAAAGTGCTCGGCGATGAGCGCACCCTGAGTACCCTTGCCAGCACCCGGAGCAGCGAGCATCAACACGCGCAAGGCCAACTCCTTGAAACAAGGGATGAATGCCCTACCGATTCCCTACCCTGCCGTGCGCAACCGGCAGACCACAAGACCTGCCCCAACGGGACGCTGAGCTCAGGCCAGCACGACGACCGCTGCGTTCGAGCGGCGCAAGGTCGCGCTGCGACTGCGGCCGCTTCTACGACACCCCTTGCATCCACGAGCACGCCTGCTTGCGCTGCCCGCTGCCGCGCCCGACCACGCCCAGCATCCCCGCCTCGAGCAGATCTGCAACCGTTACGTCCTCCTGCCGCGTGGACACCAAGCCCGAAGCGCGAAGGGAGACGTTCCTACGTCAATAACCGACACGCAGAACGTCTTTCTATGCCGCGGCGAGTTCGGTCAGAATACCGCGGTCTGTAGACGTCGGACCGACGTTCGAAGGCGACAACGGCGAACTGACGGGTGTTGTCGACAACTGCCGTTGCGGCTTTCTCCGGCAATCTGATCAGTGCCCGGCGTGATGCGGCAGTCCGCGCGCGAGCAAAGTCCTGCATCACGGTGTCTGCGAGATGCCGGCGGCCATCCAGACCAGCCCGGTCGCGAAGCCGACCCGAATGACCGCGGCCGAGCGGAGTCGACATGGAGTACTGCATCCGCTTCCGCGGCGCATCATCGCGGATGCATCTTGCTCCCAGGCTGCTCCCGGTCGTCATCGCCTGTCGATAATCGCTTCTGGCCTGCGTCGGCGCGATGACCCTGTGCGGACCGCTTGCCTGCAATGCAAGTGGTCAACCGGATCCTGCGATCGGCCCTCGTCATGCCGCTGAACTGCGGATTCGCGTCAGATCTACCCAGCAGAGCATCTCGAAGGTCTGAGCGAATTGCTGAGACACACGATGTATAGCCATTCGAATTAATAGCTCTGAACTGGGAAGTGGAGCTATGGGGATTCGAACCCCAGACCTCTTGCATGCCATACGAACCCGGCCGACAGCCGACCGTAGCCACATGCCGCCTGACCAGCAGCTCCGTTCGCCAGGCGTGGCCCTATGTCGCCCACCATCACCGGTCGCTTGCTCCCTTATTGCTCCCTCACGCGATCTTGAGCTGCTCGTCACCGAAGTCTGCGATCAGTTTGAGCGTCCCCCCGAGCGCGGCGACGAACCGGTTCAGCACGTCCTGAGTGGACACATCTCCGCTCTCGATCTGCGAGACGCGGGCCACCGACACCCCCATCCGCTCAGCGACCTGCTCCTGGGTCATCCCCCGCCGCTTGCGCATCTCCGCCAGCCGCCAGCCCCGCGCATCATCCAGCATCGCCGACACCGCGGCCGCAAACGCCTCCGGCCCCCCGGCCGTCTCAATAGCGCGCTCCAGATTCGGTGACTCCCGCCAACGCGACACCCCGCTCACCGGCCCGCCTCCTTCTGCCGCTCCGCCAAATAATCCTCATACAGTTGCTCCGCCTGCGGGATCGCCGTCCGGTACCACTGCTTCCACTGCCCGGACTTATCTCCCGCAATGAGCAGTACCGCTGACCGCCACGGGTCGAATACGAACAAGATCCGCACCTCGCTGCGGCCAGCCGACGGTGGCCGCAGCTCCTTCATGTTGGCGACCCGCGATGCGGTCACGGTGTCCACCAGCGGCCTGCCCTCCGCAGGGCCATTCTGCTCCAGAACCAGGATCGCCTGATTCACCAGCTGATGGCTCGGCCGGTCATTGTCGTACAGGTCATCCAGGAACTCCTCCACCTGCGCGGTCATCAAGATCTCCCACTCCACGAGATCCTCCCATCCCGCCCACGAAGGTTATTAAGAATATCCTAAACCGCAGCCGACCCGCAGTTGGCTGCACGATCACCGAACGTTGACCAGGACGGCCTAGCCGATCAAGCTCTCGCCGTCCAGATCGCGCCGGGCATGCGAGCTTCACGAGGCGTCGAACTTCCGATCGCGCCGAAGGGAGAACATTGCGCTCGTGCACTCCTCAGGCGGCGCCGAACTAGCCCTTCGCCAAGCACACGTCAGCCACGCTCGTTTTGGTCGTCCCAGTGTGACGGTCCCGAGTCGCTCGGGGGCTCCTCCCAGTGCTCAGGCGGCTCGATCTTCGCGTCGACATCCGCGTGGACCTTGAGCAGGTACAAGAGGTTGCTGCCAGAAAGAAGCTCCAAGGGCTTGTCTTTCGCGAAATCAAATGACGCCTTTGACCTGCTCATTTGCGCTCTCGCGTGACGCGGGCCAGGACGGCTCAGTCGCCCGGAACAAGAAAGCCGCCTCGCGGCGGCTGTTCGAATTTATTGCCCTGACCAGGAAGTGGAGCTACGGGGATTCGAACCCCGGACCTCTTGCATGCCATACACGCGCCGACCGTCGCGCGTCATCGCCAGAGGGTGCCTGGAGGGGACCTGACCTGCACCGACAGTCGCCCGGCGTGGCCCGTCAGGGCCTGGCTCCTGTGCACGCTGGCTCCCATCCTGGCTCCCCGGCAGCATGATCACGCGATCTTGAGCTGCTCGTCCCCGAAGTCCGCGATCAGCTTCAGCGTCCCGCCCAGCGCCGTCACGAACCGGTTCAGCACCTCCTGCGTAGACACATCCCCGCTCTCGATCTGCGACACCCGCGCCACCGACACGCTCATCCGCGCCGCGACCTGCTCCTGCGTCAGCCCCCGCCGCCTGCGCAGCTCCGCCAGCCGCCAGCCGCGGGCATCATCCAGCATCGCCGACACCGCCGCGGCGAACGGCTCCGGCCCCCCGGCCGTCTCCACCGCGCGCTCCAGATTCGGTGAATCCCGCCATCGCGACACCCCGCTCACAGCCCCATCTCCTTCTCCCGCTCCGCCAGGTAATCCTCATACAACTGCTCCGCTTGGGGAATCGCCGCCTGGTGCCACTGTTTCCAGCGCCCGGACTTGTCCCCGGCCATCAGCAGCACTGCCGACCTCCACGGGTCGAACGCGAACAAGATCCGCACCTCACTCCGCCCCGCCGACGGCGGCCGAAGCTCCTTCATACTGGCCACCCGTGACGCCGTCACGGTGTCTACCAGCGGCCTGCCCTCCGCCGGGCCATTCCGCTCGAGCACCAGGGACGAGCTGATGGCTCAGCCGGTCACTGTCGTACAACTCATCCAGAAACGCCTCCACCTGGGCAGTCATCAGAATCTCCCACTCCCACGAGATCCTCCTCCAGTCCAGGCGGCATGTTAAGAATATTCTAAACCCCCAGTAGACCCCGGCTGACCCCGGACCAGCGACAACAAGCGGGATCATGGGCTGACCTGACGCCGGCCCGCTGGCCCGAACCTAAGACGGTAAATGGACTGCGTCGATCACGGCCTGTGGTGACTCGCCGCCTAGGACGGACCTGGTCACGCGGATCCGCCCGAGCCGCTCCTCAAACGGCGAGAACGATGTCGTGACCGGCTTGCGCTCATACTTCGGCGGCAACTGCGACGAGACCGCCCGCGCCACCGTCGACCTGCCGATACCACCTGACGAGCGACCTGCCGCTGCGGAACACCATCCGCAACCAGCCGCCGGATCAGCGGGGTCTGTCAATTTAACGGTGTAACTTGATCTTGGTTGTTAGTTCCTGCCCGCGCTGAGGCGGCCGTCGAAGGTGATGTCGAAGGCGTTCAGGGCGGCCTTCCACCGGTTGGTCCAGCGTTTGCGGCCTTTCCCTGTCGGGTCGAGGCTCATGATCGCCAGGTAGAGGCATTTGAGGGCGGCCTGCTCGGTGGGGAAGTGACCGCGGGCGTTGACGGCCCGGCGGAGCCGGGAGTTGATCGACTCGATCGCGTTGGTCGTGCAGATCACCGTCCTGATCTCCCGGTCGAAGGCCAGGAAGGGCACGAACTCGGCCCAGGCGTTCTCCCAGAGCCGGATGATCGCCGGGTACTGCTTCTCCCAGGTGCCGGAGAACTCGGCGAACCGGTCGAGTGCCTCGGCTTCGGACGCCGCGGTATAGACCGGCCTGAGGTCTTTGGCGACCTGCGCCCAGTCTCGTTTCGAGGCGTACTTGAACGAGTTCCTGAGCAAATGAACGATGCAGGTTTGCACGATGGTCTTCGCCCAGACGGCGCTGACCGCGTCGGGCAGGCCCTTGAGTCCGTCGCAGACCAGCATGCACACATCCCGCACGCCGCGGTTCTTGATCTCCGACAGTACCCGCAGCCAGTACTTGGCGCCCTCGCCGTCGCCGTGCTCGCCGGCCCACAAGCCCAGGATGTCCCGCTCGCCGTCGACGGTGACGCCGAGCGCGAGGTAGACGGGCCGGTTGGCGACCTGGCCCTCGCGGATCTTCACCTGGATCGCGTCGACGAACAGCACCGCGTAGACCGGGTCGAGCGGACGGGACTGCCAGTCCGCCATGCCCTCCATCACCTTGTCGGTGATCGTGGTGATGGTCTGCTTGGACACCTCGGCGCCGTAGACCTCGGCCAGGTGCGCGGCGATCTCCCCGTGCGTCAGACCCTTCGCCGACAGCGAGATCACCAGGTCGTCGACGCCGGTCAGCCGCCGCTGCCTCTTGGCGATGATTTTCGGCTCGAAGCTGGACTCACGGTCCCGCGGCACGCTGATCTCCACCGGCCCGGTATCGGTCAGCACCGTCTTGGCGCGGTGGCCGTTGCGGGAGTTCCCGCCGTCGCGGCCGGCCGGGTCATGCTTCTCATAGCCGAGGTGGTCATCGAGCTCGCCTTCCAGCGCGCCCTCGACCACCATCTTGGTCAGCTCGCCCAGCAGGCCGCCGGCGCCGGTCAGCTTCAGCCCGCCGGCGCGGGCCCGCTCGGTCAGCTCCCGCAGCAGCTGCCGGTCGGCAGCCGACAGCTCCGCCACGTCCTGGTCCGTTGTCACATCAGTCACGGGTGTCTCCTCATATGTCAGGAGTTACACCGAAGAAATTACAGTCCCGATCAGCGCCCAATCCTTGTCGCTTGCCAGTGTGATGGGACCGTGGTGTTGGCACGAGGATGGGACCACCTTGGGTCATGAGTGATCATGGTGGTCTCCGTTCTGGTAGTCAACGGACACGCTGTTGTCGCGGCCGTGGCTGATGGATGGTTTCTGGCGGTGCCGGTAGGACTGGCCTTCGATGATCAGCTCGTGGGCGGTGGAGGCGAGCCGGTCGACGGCGGACTGGGCGAGCAGCGGGTCGGCCATCATGGACAGCCATTCCTCGGCTGTCCGGTTGGAGGTCACCACGGTGATCTGCCCCGAGCTTTCCGGACAGCGTATTTGTGGTTAATTCACGCTGCAGACTGCCGTTCCAGGTATTCCTCGTGGACTTGCCGTGGGGTTCGGTACTGAAGTCCGGAGTGCCTGCGTTTTGAATTGTACCAGAATTCGATGTACCTTACGACGTCCCGCCGCGCGTGCTCGCGCGTCGGATACTGGGTACGGTGGACGCGCTCGTTCTTCAGCGCAGCGAAGAACGACTCGGCCATCGCATTATCGTAGCAGATCCCGGTACGCCCGACAGAATGCCGGAGACCGTACCTCTCCAGCGTCCCGGCGAACTTCTGGGAGGTGTAGTTGCTGCCGCGGTCGGAGTGGAAAACCGCACCATAGGCAAGAGGGTAATTGCGGGCCGCCATCTCGATCGCCTCCTCGATGAGCGGAGTCTTGTAGTTATCGCCCGTCGCCCAGCCGATCACTTCCTTCGTGTGGCAGTCAATGACCGTCGCCAGGTAAAGCCAGCCCTGCCATGTTGGAATATACGTAATGTCACCGACCATTTTCTGACCCGGCGTGTCAGCGGTGAAATCACGCTGCACCAGGTCGGGAATGTCGTGCTCCTGGCCGTCGCCCTCTGTCAGGCTGAACCGCCAGGGCTTCGGCTGGCAGGGCTCCAGGCCCAGCTCGCGCATCACCGACCGCACCAGCTCCGGCCCGGCCCGCACGCCCCAGGCCGCCAGGTCCGTGTGCACCCGCCGGTACCCGTACGTCCCGTCGGATTCCTCGAATGACTTCGTCACGATCAGCGCGAGCATGCCCCGCCTTTTCGCGGTCGCCGATTCCGGCGCTTTCCGCCACTCGTAGAAGCCCGAGCGGGACACCTCCATCCACCTGCACATTTTCACGATCGACGGCACGTACCGTTCATCTGATTTCCGGCAGGCCGCATACTCCGCGTCGATGAACTCGAATCTCTCAGTCACCGATGGTCGCGGGCGAAGTATGCTGCGGCTTTTTTCAGGAACTCAAGCTCCATCTTCTGTTCCCGGGTTTCCCGCTCGAGCTCGCGCAACCGCGCGCGCTCATTCACGGTCAGCGGCGGTTCCTCGCCGGCATGCTCACGGCGGTAGACATTAACCCAGTTACCGAGGGTGCCTTCGTTAATACCGAGCTCCTTCGCCACTCGAGCGATCGGGCGCGACGTCTCGATCACCATCTTCACGGCTTCATCCTTGAATTCCGGTGAGAAGCTCTTCTTCGGTCGAGGCAATTACTTCACCTTTCCAGACGTCCATCCTATTGGATGGACTGTCCGGAAGCCTCGGGGCACTTCAGAGGCCTTCTGGTGTCGTTCGACGCAGAGCTGGTAGAAGTCGGTGGTTTCGGTCGGGTCGAGTGGCTGGAGCGCGAAGTCGTCGAGGATGAGCAGGTCGACGCCGGTGAGGCGGCGCATCTCGGCGTCGAGGGTGTTGTCGAGGCGGGCGGCCTTCAGGCGCTTGAACAGCCTGGCGGCGGGGGCCATGTGGACGGTGCGGCGCCGCCGGACGGCGATGTGCCCGAGCGCGCAGGCCAGATGAGTCTTGCCGACTCCGACCGGCCCCAGGATCAGGGCCCCGTGCGGGCCGTCGAGGAACCGCAGCGATGCGAGCTCGTTCCACAGCTGCCGGTCGTAGCGGATGGCGGCGCTGTCGTCCCAGGCATCCAGCCGCATTCCCGGGTCCAGGCCTGCGGCCCGGGCACGCAGTCCGGCTGATTTGGCCTCCCGGCGGGTGACCTCGTCGGCCAGGATGAGCTGCAGGAAGTCGGCGTGGGGCATTTTCTGCTGCCGGGCCAGGGTGAGCCGCTCGGGCAGGGTGTCGAGCATCTGGCCGAGCTTGAGCGCCCGCAAGGTCGTGCGCAGGTCCGGGCTGATCACATCCCGCGTCATGGCGGTCACCGGGTGCCCTCCTGCCCGCCCGGAAGGAGCGTCAGCTGCACGGGCCGGTACTCGGCCGGGTCGCGGGCGAACCGCGCGGTGCGGGCCACGGCCGGGTGCGGCGGCAGCGGCGTGCCCTCGGTCGCTTTCTCCAGCATCGACGCGATCTTGGTGACATTGACGACGTCAAGGTCCAGGGCCCGCTGGCAGGCGGTGTCGACCGGTCCTGACCCGTATCGGCGGGCCAGGCCGAGCAGCCGGTAGACCTGCCGCATCTTCGTCCACGGCAGGTCGGAGTCCAGCAGCCGGTCGGCATAGACACCGACGGCATCGCCGTGCCGGCGCGCGGCGGCGGCCGGCGAGATGACGTCCCGCATCGCGTAGGTGCTCTTGTGCTCGGGCAGGTCAGCAGGGTCGGTGACCCGCCGGCCCGGCTCGGCCCGCGGGTGAGTCTTGACTAGCTGGCCGCGGTGATACAGCTTCACCAGCGCCGAGTCGGCGCGGGCGTCCAGGTGCCGGCCCAGGTACTGCTGCGGAGCCGAGTAGAGCGACCGTGCCACCTCAACATGGAAGTCGCGGTGCACTTTCACGGCCGAGAACAGCGGCACGTCATAACGGCCGGGCCGGGGCAGCAAGACGGCAGCCTCGCACCGCGCGAATACCTCGGCCGGGCGGGCCTGGATCGTGCCGTGGATCCGCGTCCCGGCAGTGCCCGCGCACCACGCCTGCACAGCCTGCTGCGCGCCGGGCAGGCCAGCGAAGTCCTCGCCGGCCCAGAAGTTCCCGCGGACGTATTGCACGGCCCGCTCGACGCGGGGTTTGTCTTTCGGCGACCGGACCTCGCGGCGTCGGTGGCGAACCCGCAGTGCTGGGCGTAATCCAGCCAGCCCGCGGTGAACCGCGGGTTCACCGCGTCCGCGTCCGCGACGATCGCCGAGGCGTTGTCGGGGACCACGACCTTGAACACGCCGCCGAAGAACTCCCACGCCGCCTCGCACCCGGCGATCAGCGCCGTCAGGGTCTGGGAGAACGTCAGGTGCACGAACATGTGCCGCGAGTAGCACGCGGTGAAGATCAGCGCGTGCACCTTCCGCCGCTGCCCGGTCACCGGGTCGGCCAGCAGCCCCAGGTAGCCGAAATCGATCTGGCACTCGCCGCCGGGCTCCCCGTCGGCCACCCGGACCGTCGCGGCGGTCTTGCCGAACCCGCACCGCTCCACGCAGAACCGGTGCAGCGTCCGGTACGGCACCACCACACCGCGGCGCTCCAGCAGCACCCCGATCTTCACCACCGACAGCCCGGCCTTCACCTGCGACTCGATCTGCTCGCGGCAGGCCTCCAGCTGCTCCCACGCCAGGCCATGCCCGCCCGGCCGCGCCGGCCGGACCGCCTCAGCGACCAGGCCGACCAGCTCATCACTCAGCTGCGCCAGCCCGCCGTCGCGGGTCAGCCCCGCCCCGACCGCCGCATCCACATACCGGCGGGCGGTCTTCCGGTCCACCCCCGCCTGCTCCGCCACCCTGCGCAGCCCCGCCCCCGACAGCCACGCCCGCAGCACCTCACGGATCTCAGTCACCGCCACCTCCCGGAACGCCATCCCCCGAACCCCCAAGCCCATTGACCTGGAGGCATCCGTATACGGAAGTGATCAGCACTCCTGGCACAACACGCCAAGTGGTCCCATCACCGGCAACCGGGTGGTCCCATGAACGTGGCAGAAAACTCCTCTGGGTGGTCCCATGAACGTGGCAGGCGACATCCTCCACTGAGATCACCCAGCCAATCTGTCTGGGTGGCCTCATCTTCGAGCGGTACTATGGCCTTTTGAGCGGCGCCGACACACGGTGGACCTGCGTCAGTGAACTAACCAGTTCATTCACTTCACATCGCCTGTCGGCGCGCTGCATCGCCCGTGCCTCCATGACTAGATTCTCGTCCAGCGGTCTCGCCAGCAACCGACCAATCCCGCCGCCACCGGCCGTGACCAGCAGTGCGGCCCTCGAGTCAGCCAGAACCATTGACGGGCCAGTGCCACAACATCCACGCACCCGGAGGATCGCCAGCCCCGAGGACGCAACCGTGCCGGCAGGCCCGTCCCTATGACCTCGACGGCGTTCAGGCGATCCGCTTCCGCAGCGCATCCGTTCTGACCGGTTGGACGTCACGGTGCTAGGGGCGGCGAGGGATTGATCCAGCCTCCGGGCGTCTTCTCCATCCAGCGCGGCGTCCAGGAGATGGTGACCCGCAGGTCCGGTGGCGTGACGGCCTGGGTGTTAGCGCCATGCGCAGCGGCGATTGCGATCGCCTCGGACCAGATGCCTTCGCCGAGGATCTCGACCGGGCAGGCGCATTCGCCCGGTGTGGTCCGGTGGTCAGGCGTTCCCTGGATTGCATCACCCGCCTGGGCGCTGATCACCTGCTGCTGATGGCCGTAGGCGTCGTCAGGCCGGTCCGCGCGGATCAGATACCAGGTGCCCGCCTGCCGGTCGGCCGGAAGTCCTGCGGTCACCGGGATTGACTGGGGCAGGTAGAGCCGGTTTCCGTCGCGCCGGATCGCGAAGACCCGGTCGTGGAGCGCGACCTCATCGATTCCGGGTCGCTGCGCTTGTACCCAGGCCTTCGCCTCGCTGAGCCTTCCAGGGCCCCACAGGTACTCAGCCGGGAGCGGCGTTGTCTCGTGGAGGCTGTCGTAGGAGTGCAGGTCTGTGCGTTCCGCGGCCCTGACCACCACGTGAATAGGCTCTCCCTCGTTGCGGAGCGCGCCGGCGGTGAAGTACTCGGCGCGGCCGGATGTGACGCCCCGCTCGTTCCAGGCGACGATGCACGGATATCTCATGACTGGCGCTGCAGGCGTTCCCCAGAGCCGGCCGATGGCGTTGGCAAGGTCGCCGATGGAGGCCGCGGCGCTGTCAGGTAGGTCACGGTGGTAGCCCTGGTGGCCGACGATGTTCCGAAGGTTCACTCTGGGCCTGTCGAGCAGCCTGTCCCGTTGGCCGGCCAAAAGGTGCTCCGCGCGGGCCCACTTCAGAAGCGAGTCGAGCATGCCGTCGAAGTAGATGACACGGCCCTTGCTAAGCGTGAGGTGCGGGCCGATGCTCTTAATTCCACCGAGCACGTCAGCGTACGTTTTGACGGCTACGGCAGTACCAGGTTGTTTCAGTTTCCTGCGGAGTTCGATAGCGCCTTGTGACCAGGGCACGAATCTGTCGCGGAGAGCTTGCTCAAGCGACAGCTTTGCTTGGTCACCGGCGACCGTGAACAGGTCATAGTTTAGGACCCCGTACCGGAAGACGTCTCTTGCCCGGTCGAAGGCGAGCCGCGTTGTTTCCGGGACGACTTCCGGGATTTGAAAGCTCGCCGCGAGTTCGCTGTAATAGGACGCAGCTTGCTCGGCCGTGAACCGGCCGATGCCCCAAGGCGCCAGTAGCAGGCTTGCCGGGTCAGCTGCCTGCAGTTCCCTGAGCGCGGAAGGATCGACTGGATCACCATGCCCTCGCAGTGCCATTTATCTGTCACCTCGTGCAGCAGCGTCGCACAGTGCGCTGCTTGCGACAGCTCATTTTCTCGCCGAGGCCTTCACTTCGGCCCCATCCGGAGGAACATCATGCCGCGCCAGCGAAGGATGTCTTGGCGACCGGGGCTAGATAACGTGAACTTGACAGAATGCTGACTCAAGAGGTGGCGGATGTCCTCACCTAACGCCGGCCGCAGTGCAACCCGAGGGCCGGGAAACCCTCGGCTTCAGTCGGCTGCACCCGAGGATGAGAACTCGGAGCAGGCACTCCAGAAAACGGAGACCACGTCAGCCGAGAAATCGGAGCCAGTCAGTTCGGTACCAGCATCGGTGCGCTCCTCGCACTGCTCTGCCGCTCGCACTGGGAGAGGCAAAGTAGTGCGTTCTCACGGCAAGGACGCGACGGCATCGTGTCTGCCAGCCCCTTCGGTGGTGCAATCATGTGCTCGTGCCCTATGACATTCCGTCGCGGTATGAGGTCGGCGCATGCCTCGGGCGGCCTCGAGCTAGTGGGTCGCATACCAGGCGAGGGCGATCGCGGTCGTCCACTAACAGGCCATCAGTCCCCATTCCGGTGCTGGCTGCGAGTGGCAGCAGATCGCCACGTCGAGCCCGACGAGGCGCTGGCGTGACCATCCCAGGACCCGACTCATGGGCATACGAGATGGCGGTCAAGCGGAAATCTGATCAGTGGTTCGCGGACAGCAACCCGTCCACGTTTGTCAGCACAAGGCATCACACCGTACCCGCCTTCATCCTGCGGCGGTTCGCCGAAGACGGCAGGCGTCTGGACATTTGGCGGTGGTCCGCGGACAAGATCAAGCCCGGAGGTGTCAGCGACCTAGCAATCAAGAGCTTCTACACCATGCTCGACGCCGACGGCAAGCTGGACGGCCGCATCGAAGAACTGCTCGGTCAGGTAGAACAGGCCGCCGCGGCGGACATCGACTGGCTTCTCAGTCCACTGCGGGGGCGAAAAATCAGTCAAGACAAGCGGGCCAACCTGTGCTCCCTCATCGCCTTCCAGCTCCTGCGCGGCCCTCGCAAGCGCAAGGAAATCGAGCTGCAGGGCGACTACTACTGGAAGACCACCAACGAGCACGCGCTCACCCCGGCCGAGCTGCGGGACACCACGGCGGTACCCCACCCCAACGAGCATCTCCAGATCATGATGAAAGCCGCGCAGCCCCTGGCCGAAGCAATGGCGTCCAGGTCCGTGACGGTCATCTGGCTCGACCAGCCACTGCTCGTGATCAGCGACGAGCCAGTGCTCATAGACATCGACAACCACGTCAGGCACATACCGCAGTGCGAGCTGACGGCAACCCAGCGGGCCCAGAGCCAAGAAGACGACATTGTGCACGTTTGGCCAACCCGGCCCGCCGGCGTCGAGATCGCAGACGCCATCGCCATGCCGGTACGGCCAGATGCCCTGATAGCCCTCGGCCCCAAAGAACACGACGGGCCGCTGGCCGTCAGGTACCAAGGCGACGAAGCCAGGGATGTCGCCTGCGAAGTCAACACCGCGCTCGTGAACCAGGCAACAGAGTGGGTAGCAGCCAGCCCCAGCCACCCAGACTTCAAAACCTGGACCTTCCCCGAACGCAGTGCCATCCTCGGCGTCTGCGACGGCGGGAGCATCATGAGCCAGCAAATGCAAACTGCGCCCGTCCTGAAGTGGCAACGGATCCGCAAACCCGAGAGCCCCGAGTGACGGTGACGGCCGGGCTGTCAACCGTTATGCGGCACGAGCGAGCGTCCCAGCACAGCGTGGCCTGTATGAATATGCGGGCAACGCACGCCATCGTGCCGTGGACCCCCATGACAGTAGGAACGCTGACGACGCGATAAGCCGCCAGATAAGCGCGCCGAAGGGCATGCAGGGCAGTGGGTCAGCGGTGGTCGTCCGGTAGGCCACCACGGTGATCGCTAGGCCTACCAGCCGATCCCGTCGTTTCGTCCGACCGGGGCGACAATAGCAACGTGATGGACGAGGACGAGTGGACACCTATCCCGGACGACGACGTGGCTTGGACTGGGCCAACTCAGCTCCCCCCTCCGCTCACAGACCCCGCGCCTCCGTTGCTCAACACCCACGAGATGGACTGGGACTCCTTCGAGAACCTGGTGCTTGCCATGGCCCGCACCCTCGACGGCGCGTACGACGTCCGGCGATACGGGAGGCTGGGCCAGGCACAGCACGGGCTGGACGTCGTTGCTTTCTTCGCGGAGCGGAAGCCATCGGTGTACCAGGCGAAGCGGTGGCAGGCTTTCGGCGCCGATGATCTCGAGAAGGCCGTGGATCGGTACACCGAAGGGCGGCGACCGTTTGGTGCCGACCGGCTCGTCATCGCGGTCGCCACCGAGGCACGGGAAACGCAGACAATCGAAAGGTTGGCTGAGCTGCGCGAACTGCATAAGGACATGGAGATCGAACTGTGGGACAGGCGGGAGATCTCCGACCGCCTGCGCAACCAACCCCGTATTGTCTCCACCTTCTTCGGTGCTGCTACCGCTGCAGCGTTCTGCACCACCACCCCTCCGCAACCCCCGATCGGGCTGGCGGCGGAGGCGTCCATCGCAGCCGACGCAATACTCCGCGGCCCAGTCGCTCATCTCGGTCTCACCGACGATCTGCGTCGCGCCGAGGAGGCAGCAGGAGAACGGCCGGACGAGGCGGCGGAACTGCTCGCTCACGTCGCGGATCGTCTAGAGGGCTCTGGCTTCGTGCCCCACGCATCCCCCGTGCGCGAATTGCAGGCAACAGCGTTTCGCGCTGCCGGTCGGCGCGCTGAGGAGGCCTGGTTGCGCCTCGACCTCGGCTGGCGGCAGTTCGACGCCGGAGACACTCTCTCGGCCGCAATTCAGATCAGGGAGATCGGCGAGTGGGGCGACGAAGCACCCGAGGACGTAGTGCGATGCGCAAACGCGCTATCGCGTGCGATCGAGCTGCGCCGCGACTATGCCGGGACGCTTAACCAGCTAGCCGAGGCGGTCGACGCGCTGACCGATGGCGACCCCCATCGCGTCGACGCGGTGCTGGTGCTCGCCGAGGAGGCGGTTGTCGCCCGCCGACTGGAGTTCGCCGAAACCCGCTCCGATCTGCTTCAGGACCTGGCACTGTCCATGCCGCAGACCGACCAAGGCCTTCTGACCGCAGCACGACTACGCATGTGCAGGGTCGAGTGCATCGGTGGATGGGAGGAGCTGGCTGCCACCGCGCGAGACAACTACCCACCAGCGGTCACCGCCCTAGTGCTGGCCCGGTATGCGCGCCACCTGACGCTTGTTCCGCAGCCACAACCCTCGGTGGCGCGCTGGCGCGACGCTGTCGAGCGGGCCTGCGTGGAAGGGCTCAACGACGACGCAGCGGACTGGCTCTACGCGCTACGCGCAGTCAGGTTGCTGAACGGCCTGATGGGCGACGACATAAATGATCTCCACCGACACGCGCAAGCGCTTCGCGCGGCAGGTAGTGGCACGCTGCTCCCCGAGCCATATCCGGCTCGAGAGCGTGGGTTGGCGGAGCTTCGTGACGAGCAGTGGCCTGATGCCCTTGAGACGGTACGTAGGTACTTGTGGCAATCGGTGGTGGGCGCCGACTGGTGCGGCGAGCTTGAGGCGCACGAGATGCTCGGAGATCTGTTTGTGCAGACCGGCCGCGGTCACGAGGCCGTCAGACACTACGTCATCGCGGGAGAGAGCGATAAGTTGAAGAAGCTCGCCAGTGCAGCCCGCGACGAACAGGTAGGGCTTCCAGGCGACCTTCTAACCCCGCGGCCGTGGGAGCGGACGGCTGCTTTCTCGTTTGCAGCTGCTGCCGCCGACCTCATCGTCGACGAGGACGCGCGCTATTGGTGCGGCGTCGCGTTCCGCGAAGTCACCGACCACCCTCAGCCGGCCCCGCTGGGGGCGCCAAACCCAATGCTCGCGGCCTTTAAGGCCTTTGGACAGCTGGCTGCCGTCTCCACCGTGGAGCAGGCACGGCGGTTCCTTTAGATCGGCCGGGAGCTGATCCCTCGTCAGCCGAACGCGTACCACTTCACCGACGAGGACCACGTCCACGCGCTCATTGGCATTGCCCGTGCCCATCCCGAGTTGCGGGCGGAGGCTCTCGATCAGCTTCTCCAAGCGCTTCTCGTAGGTCAACGTATGGCGGAGCTCACCCTACGTCACGGACGCGACCTGCTTCGAGATGACCCAAGCAGGACCGTCGCGGCTGTAGAGGGGGCGGCGGCTGGAGGGAGTCTGTACGCGGCGCTGGCGCTCATCGCGGCTGAGGCCGACACGAGACAGGCCGAGCCTCTGGCCCGCCAGTGGCTCGACGCCGCACTCGCACCGCGCGTGCACCAACCAGGCGTCTATGCCTTTGGCACTGGCCTGGGGCAGACAGCCGGCCTCGTGACGGTACTTCCGGAGGACGATCGGGTCCGGTTCGCCCGTGGCATGCGCGACTTCGCCAACGACCATGAGGAGATGGCGCACAACCGGCGAGAGGCTCTCGTCGCACTGAGGGGCATAGCTCGGCGCATTCCCGACGGGGTTCGCGACGAGTTGTTCGAGCAGATCCTCCCTTTCGTCGAAGGGCGATACGCTACCGGCGAAGGGGACGCGTACTTTCCTGCCACCGCCGACCCGCTTGAGCGCTTCAAATTGTCGTTTGGCGATGCGTCGCTTGCGCCAACTGCCCTGATGGCTGCTGCAGCTTTGGCCCACAATGCCCAGCAGTACTCAGCGATCCAACGCAATGCGATAGTCCAACTGCGGGACGCCACTGATGAGCGCACGAACTTGATTGCGGTCGCGCTCGCATCGCTGCCCCCGGAGGCGGTGACGGTACCGCTGGAATTTCTAGCGAGTCATCCGAGCCACTGGCTGCGAGCGCTTGCAGCGGTGATCTGGGCGCAGCGCACCGACCAGCCCGAAGAGATCGGCATAGCGCTTGCCCAGGACTGGTCACGTGATGTCCGCTGGTCCCTTGCGGGAAGTCTGCGAAAGGATGATCGCCACCAGCGCGTTCGCGCCATCCTGTCCAGCGATCCCAGGCGCTCATTAAGGCATCGGCTGACCAGCGACGCGGTATGACGCGCCTTGCCCAGTCGTAAATCGCCCTAAGCACGCCACGCTCGGCGACCCCGCCCGGCAGCTGCTGCCGAGCAGAGCAAACGACGTACACGTCGTGCCCATCCCCTCTGGCTGAACAACCGGGCGACCCGTTGACGCCGCCAGCCCTCCGCTACCACGTCCGCCAGTGGTGCAAGCGTGCAGGCATCCCTTCCTACCGGGCCCCCGACCCCGTGCAGGCCGATGATCAGCGCCACCGGGTAGGACAGCGCCAAAGAATACGGACCGCCGGATAACTATGCGTGGCTGCACCGTCCGCTATTCGGCATGAGCGGATCCCGGGCAGCCTGGGAGGGCGCCGCTGTGTGGGCGAGGTGACTGGCGGTTTCTGATTCAGAGGTACTGGTCTAGGCAGTCCACGATCTTATAGGTCGTGTGGCCTGCGATCTGACCGCTGGTGCTGACAGGTGTGGAGTGGCCGGTTCTCAGTACCGGCTAAGGCCGGCAGCCGCTGCCCGGTTGCCGTAACGAGCCGCGGTGCCACGATGAACGACTCGTCGAGGTCATCCAGCCAGATGCCGAACTCGCCCCCGAGGTGTAGGTACCGTCGAAGATACCGGTGCGCCCGGCGGCCTCGGGTACGTCACATGGGGCGGCGACCCGGACGACGCCGCAGCCGAAGCCGCCAGGAGCTGACCGGCCGGTGCGGAGCCATCACCGGGATCCGCGAGTAACCGGGCCCGGTGTTCACCCACCTGCGTGCGCTGCCTGGATCCCGCCGATGACGACGACGCAGTCGGCAGCCTGTATTGCGAGTAGCACCTCGAACCCACCGGCCAGACGACGGCGCCGGAGCGATTGACGCGGCCCCAGCCGGCCAGGTCAGGGTGATCGCCGATCTGTACGACCTGGAGGACATGGAAAACGCAGCGCAGGCCCGCGGGTCAGTGTGGCGGCGGCCACCCCGCGTGCGCCAGCGAATAATGACCGGCCTGGCTGGAGCGTGCCGGGACAGCCAGCCGCAGGTATCGGCCGGGCCCCAGGCGTTGTTCGCCGCACGGTGTTCTCACGCCCATCGCGAGGCAGACCGGCGACTGGGGGTTCGAGGTCCGGCTGTCTTGATGCCGAATGGCCAGGCCCTCGCGAATGCTGAATGATGCTCTGCGGGTGGCGGGTGGCGGGTGGCGGCTGGCGGAGATGCGGAGGCGGCGGGGGCTGGCGCGGGTGTCGCAGATCGAGAGGGCGACATCGCTCGCAGAGCCCATTGGCTGTCTCGACCGACCGGGAGAACCCTCCTTCACGGGCGGCCTTGGTCACCAGGTGGAAGGGGTGGCCGGCGCCCCCACGCCGGCGAGCGCCTGAAGCGTCCGGACTACCAATACGGCCGCCTGGCCCGCGGCGAAGGCCTCTACCCGCTCGATGTTGCCGTGGGTCACTGTCTGAGCGAGATCCCAGGCGGATCGAATGAACCGGCGGAGCTCGTCCCGGTGGCTGCCCTGTGCCCGCGCGGCAAGGAAGAGATCGAGCCACGCCTTCGCGTCTCCAGCCCTGGGCGCAGGCTTGCCCGGCGGAACAAGGGTCGGATCGGCGAGCAGCTGCGCGCAGTCGATGAGGATCTCCCGGGCGCGGCGGCCGACGTCCTGAAGGTCGTCGCGGCTGACCGCGCCATCGAGCTCGGCCACCAGCCCGGCCAGCCGCGCGTCAAGGTCCACCCAGGTCATCGGTCCGCCGCCGGGGTCGGTGACGGTTAGGCCACTCCGCTGTTGCTCGAGCGCAGCGGTCGTGGGCGCGACGAGATCGCGGATCTTCGTCCGTCGCTCCGCGTACGTGCCAAGGTTGTTCGTGGTCCAGTAGCCGTACCACTGCCACAGGTCGTCCCAGGGGAACGGATATTCGAGCCCGCGCCGCTGGAGCGCATCGATAAGACGCCGCCGACGCTTCGTGTACTCTCGCGTCACGGTCTCGATGCGGGGGCCACCGGTCGCGACGGCGGTGAGCAGTGCCGCCTGCCGGTCGACCTCGTCAATCAGCGCAGCGACGGAGGACAGATCGGGCTCAGGCTCGCCGTCAAAGGGGTTGGGGTACACGCCGTCCATTGTTGCCGGCCCCACGAGCTGCCCCGGCGCCCTCGCGGCGGCCGCCCTCATCGAGCTGCAACCAGTGGCGTCTCGGCGTGGGCCAGGTGACGACGTCCTGTACCTTGCCAGGCGGGGCCGCCGGACTCCGGCCAGGCCTACGGCTCGCTGCGCTCGGGCCTCGTCAGGCGAGGCACTGACCGCCCCGCGTACGACGCGAAATGAGGACCGCTCTGGCTAGAGCACCCAGGACGTGCAGTCACGCAGCTGTCGCCCAGGAGAGCTATATTCGGGCAGGAGCCGTTAGACGCTTCTATGTTTGTCAAGGGGCGGCGGGCGGTGTCATCGAGCGAGTGAGGTGGCGGTAGAGCTCGCGGGCAATGTATCGCTTGATGCACCGGCGGATTTCTGGTCCGGTCTTCCCCTCGGCGGTCCGCCGGGCAACGTAGGCGCGTGTTCTCGGGCAGCCGCGGATCCGGGTGACTGCGATCATGTGGATGGCGCGGTTGAGGGCCCGGTCACCGCCGCGGTTAAGCCGGTGGCGGATGGTGCGGCCGCTGCTGGCGGGGATCGGGCAGGTGCCGCCGAGCGCGGCGAACGCGGCTTCGCTGCGGCACCGGCCGGGGTGGGAGAAGCTCACGATGGCCTGGGCGGCGCTGACCGGTCCGATGCCATACCCCTTGGTTGAGCCGGGGGCGATGTCCTCGGCGATGGCCGCCAGCTGCGCGAGGTTTTCCTTGAGCTCGCGACGTGCCTGGCCAAGCGCGAGCGCGAGCCGCCGTATCTCGGCTTGCCGGACGGCGTGGTCGCGGCCGGCAGCGGGAACCGCTCGCTGCGCCAGGACCTGAAGAACGGTCGTGGTCAGCGCGGTGCGGGCGGCCTGCCGGTCAGCGTCATCGCCGGCGAGCAGCAAGGCGCGCAGCCGGCTAGCTTGCGCGGTGCTCGCCACGGTGATCTCCTGGCGGGCGCCGAGCAGGATGCGCAGTGCTTCCCGGTCGCCGTCGGCGCGCAGTTCCGGAACCTGGCTGGTGTCCATGCGCAGCCCGGCCAGCACCGCCAGGTGGGCGTCGATGGGATCGGACTTGCCTTTCCCGCGACGCTGGCGGCGTGCGGGCTGCCCGCATTCGATGACCAGCAGCCCGGCAGCGGTCAGTGTCCGGGCCAGGCCGATCCCGTAGCTGCGGCTGCCCTCGACCAGCACTGCCACCCGCGGGCCGGGTGCCAGCTCAGCAATGGCGGCCAGCAGCTGAGCGAACCCGCCGCTGTCGTTGCCGATCCGCATCAGCGCTATCGGCTTGCCGGTTACGTCGGCGATTTCCACCTCATGGCTGTCGCGGTGGGTGTCGATCCCGATGATCGCGTCGACTGTCTCTGCCAGCATGGTCATGCGGCTCGTGTCTCCTTCCAGGACGGGGGCCGAAGTCGGCACCGGTCTGGGCGGAGTCACCGGGTGGCACATCTGTGACGGGTCACGCCATCGGCGGACAGGATTCTGATCAGGTCAACGCGGTGGGCCAGGCCGGAGCCGGCGAACCAGGGACAGGTCTAACGCAAGGCACGCCTACGGCGGCCAGATCCACAGCGAGTCACCCAGCCCGCCAGCACCGATCCTGACGGCAATCCACCCAGGACCGCCGGGAACGACACTCACAGATCCACGGTCCCGGCCGCATGCAGTGGCTGGCACGCTCGCGCTGCCCCGATCCCCGGCCTGATCAGGATCAGCGAGCGGTCGGCCGAGGCCGTCGACGCGCCGCGCCCGGGCACTGGGAAGGCAGCGGTCGCTACCCTGGCCGAGCGGACCACCCGGTACTGCACAATCGGCGCTGCCCGGCGGCCGCCGTAGCGCCGACGCCACCTGTCCGGCTACACCCAGCACCAGCTCGAGGTCATCGCCGCCAAGCTCAACAACCGACCGCGCCGCACCCTAGCTACGCCACCCACGCCGAAGCCCTCAGCAAGCTCCTCGTTGGAACAATCACTTGACGCCATAAGCTACTAGCGCGCGGACGTGTCGCCGTTAGACCAGAACGGCTCGGACGAACCTTGCCAGCTGGGTAAGGTCTCCGCCGCGGGGCGTCAGCAAAGCATCGAGGTGGGCGACGGCTTCGCTCGGCAACTCTTCGCCGATGCCCCGTCCAAGCAACTCAACGGCCGCCAGGTCAACGACAGCCAGCGCCAGGCGCTTGTTGCCGTCGATGAACGGATGAATCGTCATGATCTCGTGGCATAGTCTGACCAGCGCGGAGATCACGTCCTCTTCGGGGGCGCCTACCAGGGCCGGATAAGCACCCTGCCACCACCGCAGGGCTTCGATGAGCTGGTCCGCTATCTGCTCGGGCGGCGGCAGGGTCAGGACAGGCTGGTCACTGCCGCCGCTGATCCACGTTTGCACCGTACGGAGCTGGCCTCTGACAGCGGCTGGCATCGACGTGCCTTCGGTAACGCTCCTGTGCAGCAAGATGAGCGTCGCTACGCTTAGGCCAGACATCGGAGCCGCGGCATCCCCCAACACGCCGCTGTCTCCGGAGTCGGGTTGCTCGGTGGCGCCACTGACGGCGCCTTGCCTACCCGACTCGCCTCCGGAGGTCGCTTCGGCCGCGCTGCCGAGTCGATCCCTTCCAACGAAGCGTTGAGTCAGATCTGGATTGAGCGTGCTGAAGAACGCGATCTGCTCCTCAACTGTCATCGGGCGCCTCAGATACTCCAGCCGCAGTCCGTAGCCTTGCGGCGAGTCCAGTGTGTGGCGTAGCCGTTCTAGGTGATAGATCTCGTCGCGTGAATCCCCGAGGCCCTCCAGTTGTTCGCGCTCCCCAAGGCTCAGCTGCTGATTCACCATGAAAATGAACCCGTCGGCGTTGTGCCGCGCAACGCCTTCCCGGTCCTGAACGAACTTCCGCCTGATGCTGGCGAACGGTTGGCGTGTCGGCGGGAAGAAGACGGCAGCTACGAAACGCTGGCCTGAGCGCCGGGCCAAGATGTCCTTCTTGTCGTCCGGCCCGCCGAGCGGGGCCTGCGGGTCGATATCCGCATAGCCGCTGATCGCCAGTATCCCAGCGCACAGCCTTTCGGCGTTCGTCTGGCCATCGCGCCAGTCGCGCAGTTCGCTCTCAGTCGACATGGCGACGAAGCTACACCGAGAGCCGGAACCACTCGGGCTTGAGACTTGGGTCAGCCGCTACTGGTGCAGGGCGAGCAGACGCAACAGCTCACTCACCAGATGCTCGGCTTGCAGACGCTCGGAGGGTTCAAGCTTTTCTATAGGCAGGCAGCCAGTCGCACCGATATCTGCCATTCGAGTTAGGTAGTCACCGATACCGAACTGGCGAACAACCGCGTCCGCGGCGGCGTGTACCAGCCGCTCTTCCGGTACTGGGTGCTGTTGGTAGGCCGCAACGTTATGCGCCGAACCGACCGGATGGAGCACAGTATGACCCAGCTCATGCACGAGCGACAGACAGACTTCTTCGGCTGGCCTCGTCAGCGTCAGACCGAGTACCGCTGGTGGAGTGGGGTTGTACCAGCTTGGGGCCGCCTCGGGTCGAGGACCATCCATCACGCGCGGATTGAAGAAGAACTCCGGGATGCCAGCTTCTATACGCACCACCTTCACTGCGGCCGACCACAGACAGCCGAAGGTCGGGTCGTCGAGCAGGAAGGGTGCTGCCCACTTGCCGCAGGCCTGGCAGATCTGCGCCGTGAGCGACGGCTGGCACTGTCCGCACTCGGCGCAGTAAGACGACATAGCTGGACACGGTAGCCGACGGCAGCCAATGCCGGATGGCAGTTCATTCTGCCAGGCTGGTCGCCGGAAGCAGACGTCACCGACGCTATCCCTCTTGCCAACAGTACTTTCGATCTTGTCTGTGCCGACTTGCCCCAGGGCGACCGTGATCGTTGGGAGGCTTAGATGGGCGAGCCCGCCGCCGTCCAGAACGCGCAGGCGAACAACGGTCAGGCACCGAATGTCGCGGCTCGACGCCGCCCCGCCTACCCGGAGGAAGAGAGCGCCTTTCTCCGGGCTGCAGGAACCTACTCAGACGCAGCTCGGCTTCATTAACAGCCTGCTCATGACGCGGCCGGCCTGCTGGCTTTCGCTGTCAACGCCTCACCCAGCAGCGCTGTCGTCGAGCTGAATCGCCTCGGCTGAGCTCGGGCTTGCCCGTTCTATCGGCGTGTCCAACTTCAGCACGGGCGAGCTCGATGAGGTCATGGCGCCGCGACGGTGTCTCCGGCGGTGAACCAGGTGTCGTTCAACGTCGTCAGTTACCGGCAGGCAGGCGGTGGCTGAATGCTGTAGCCAAAATCTCCGGTTAGCTGGTTGAGACTGCCAGCTTCTGCGTGCGTCGGCTGAACGGGACTGGCCCACCTTCGAGGTGATACAGCGCGAGGCGGTTCAGGTCGTGCCGTTCGAGTGAGCCGCTGGCTTCGAGCTCGCCGTGACCTGCGGTTGCTCGCATGGTTATGATCTGCTCTGCGTCGGCGCTGACGACGATGCCAGGGCTGCGCGTCGCGAACACGTACTGCCGGTTGCCGCGCAACGCGCGCAGCCGGTCGACGAGGTACTCCTCGATCCACGGCGCATGCAGGGCGTCTTCCGGCTGGTCGACAATCACAGGCGTGTCACCGTCGGCGAGCAGGACGATAAGGATGGCGGTGCAGCGCTGGCCGTGCGCGAGGTTCTCGATCGGCGTGTACGAGCCGTCATCGGGCTTCTTGAACTTGACGGTCAGGATGTCTGGCCGGTCGATGAGCTGCAGGTCAAAGAGCTGCTGCCAGAGGTTCTTCTCGTCGATGTTCGCGTACAACCGCGCCACGCTGGCTGCATCGATGCCCTTATCGGCGTCGGCTAGCGCATTGACCTGGCCTTGCCACAAGAGCCGGGCCAGCCTGATCGGATGCGTGTACCGGGCGATGGCATCCAGCACGTCCTCGCGTACTCGGGAGCCGACTTTGATGACGTCGAGCGACTTCCGGTAGTCCTCGAAGTCTCCCTGGTCAGGCACGTCCAGGCGGACGAAGCCGGCTGTCTTCTCGTTCAGCTGCGAAACGCGGCCGCGCCGCATCTCGCGCCGCTCCTGCCTGGCACGGTGCAGGGAATCCAGGAGGCCTTCCCTCTCCTTCTCTACGGTCGTCAGCGCAGGGATGGCTTCGGAATTGAGCTCCTCGTTCGCTGCCTTGGCCTCAGCGAGCTTCTCCTGCAGAAGGCCGAGGTGCGTCCGAAGTGAGGTCAGAGACGACTGCCCGTCGATCTTCTCAAGCTCGGCATCCAGTTTCGCCTGGAAGTCCTTATAGCGAGTCTGCCACTGTGACCGTACGGACTCGATAGCCTGGCTCGCCTCGCTCACGGCTGTCGCGATCTCGCTCGACGCCGCCTCTAGACGGTCCTTGAGTCCGCGCAAGATCGACGAGGCTTGCACGAACAGATCGCGGTTGTCGGCTATCTCGTGCTCGCTCGCCAGCAAGGGCGGCTTGAGATCAGGTGCTTTCAGTGTGCTGACCGAGGCCGTAGCCTTGGCGAGCTTGCCGCTCTCCTTCGTCCAGTTTTCCTGCTGCCGGACAACCTGCGTGTCGAACAGCTCCGCCAGCTGCCTTACCTGCTCAGCAAGCCCGGTCTCCTCCCGCGCTTTCTCGCGCAGGGAATTAACTCGCTGCCGAGCTGCTATCACCTTCGAGCCGTTCGTTCTTGCCTGGCGGTTGATGTCGGCGATCCGCGTTTCCGCACTGGAGATCTCGATGCCGGCATCGACCAGAGACATTCGGCCGACAGGGCGCCTGGAGTATTCCAAAACTTCGCCTTGTGAGAAGGCGGCCAGCGTCACCAGGTCCGCGGGCGCGGTGCTGATCTCTGCCCATGTGCCGCCCGTTTCCTGACGCACTGTCGACGGCGCATCCCCTGCGACCGTGAACGGACGCTCAACCTGGTACCGCTGGCCGCCTGCGGTGACTTGAAGCCTCACTACGCCGGCTCCGAGCGCAACCTTCAGCCGCGACTGAACCTCGTCGAAGATGGCAGGGAAGGCATGCGCGTCGACCTGCTGATCCAAGGCGTAGCGGATCGCCTCGAGCACCAGCGATTTGCCTGTCCCTGTCCCGCCGAGCAGGCAGTTCAGGTCAGGGCACAACATGACCTTCTGGCCGCTCAGGAAGCCACCGATGAGTTCAACGCTCCGCACGGCCGGATACGCCGCGACAGGCGGCGCCGTGCCCAGTCTGATACGCAGGTCGGAGTCAGCCAGCGCATGCCTGATGCCGATGAGGTCAGGGCGGCTGGCCTTCACCCACGTTCGCCGGGCACCAATCCCGGAGAGCGCGTGGCGGCTCAGCGACGCGTCCCATGTGTCAGACCCCTGCACGAAGGCCACGGCGCGCTCGCGGCCGAGCTTGCTCCTGACCCTGTCGCAGGCGTCCAGGTCGACGACCTCGACCGCTGACAGACATGGTTCGAGCAGGGTTCGCTTCTGATGGGCAGCCACGGAAATGGTCTCCAGCAGGCCGCGCCGCCTTTCGACATGCGCAGCGATGGCTACGCCACCGGCCGCAACGATGTGCTGCGCCGCTCCGGCTATGCCGAACGTCGCGGCGACGTCAAGCTTGCCGCGGTCAGGAGTCTTGATACCAAGCAGCACAAGCACTTCATCGATCACGGAACTGCTGGTGCTTTCCTCCCAGATTCCCAGGATATGTCCCTCGGCCGTGCTGATCTCGATGCCTGGCAAGACGATAAGCCCGGTCCCGGATGCTGCTGCCTGCATTGGTTCGCACCAGGTGGCGGAGTTGTGGTCGGTTATGGCAATCGCGTCGAGCCCAGCTGCCAGTGCTGCGGAAACGATATCGGTCGCACTGCCATAGTCTTCGCGGCGAACATCTCCGGAGCCAGGCGTATGGACGTGAAGGTCAACAGTCCACCAGCGAGCGGGGGCCGTCACGAGAGTCGCCGCGCGGCACCACAAAAGTGCGGCAGTCCCCAGAGCACGCGCTGAGCCCGTGCTGCAACGTGGTGCTTCATGCCTTACTGGACCTCTTCAATCTCATACGGCGATGGCCGTCGAACTCCGAACCTGCGCAGCACCAGCCACAAATCTGGCGCTTCGCGCCATGCGTCGAGCCAACCGCGGCCCAGCCCGTGCAGAGCGAGGCATCGCCGGGTCAGTGGCCGTGGAGTCCAAGCCACCGAGAACCAGCGCCAGACGCGAGGGCGTGGGCTCTGCACATGGGAGGTTAACCGAAACGACCGCCTGACGCCTCATAACACAACAGTGACAGCACGACAAACAGCCAAAACACGATAATGATCTTGAGTTACGCTTGAGTGTGCCGGAATCCTGAACTATGACAATCGGAGCGCCCGTCCTGCGGATGCCTGTCCACTATCGCTCGGGTTTCGTTCGGGTCAGGAGCTCCTCCCAGCTCATGGCTTGCTTAATGTGAGTCTCGGTGGCGAACACGTACCGCCAGGTGCCCAAGCGCCCGTCATCCCGCACTGACCTGGCCCAGTCCTCTCCAGCTCGCTTCTTGTCGAGCACGTCGACGTCCCGCGCGTCTCGGTCAGACTTACCTTCTACCACCCAGTAGACGTCGTCGGCATCGAGGACGATGAAGTCTGGGAAGTATTTGCGCCCGTTGTCACGCTCGATCCAGACTTCTCCCGGTTCGTAAACACGGAGCCACCATCTTACGTACCCCGACGAATCAAACATGTTCGCCAGCACCCATTCCGTGCTCTTGGCGTCGAACTGAGCGATGGGCTGAATCGAGCGGTCCCATCCTGAGTACCACCGGCGCTTTACGAACTCCTCCCATTTACTGCTGACATCACTCGGCATCGGCGAGCGCAGCGGTATCTCGACCCGCCGGAAGGCATATTGAGGCTGTAGCTTGCGCATGTTGTAACTGGTCCTGATTAGCTCCCTTACCGCCCGAGCAGCTTGCTCCGCTCGCCGTTCGCTCCATAGCGCTTCGTCGTCATCATCGACGACGCCAGCGCCGAGCAAGAACTCGCGTGTGATGCGTTCAGCCGCGTTGAGCTCGGGCAGGGTTTGCTCGACCAGACCCATACTCCAGATCCGGTCACCAAGGTCCCTTCGAACCTCAGGAACGGGCACGTATCGTTGCGTCGCGTCAGCCTCCTCGACACGCTGCTCGCGTACGGTGATACCGCCAAATGCGTCGCGATCAGCGAGGAGGGCCTTGCGCGACAGCTGCACAGGGAATTCTCCAGCGAAGCCGGCGCCTTCCGCCTGTGCATCCGCGTTCCTAATCGTGCTCAGAGAAAAGTGAATTGGCAATACCTCGAGCTCACGGCGCGGAAAAATGATCGACGGCGCGCCATCGACCTTGTAGAGCGTCCGGTAGGCAGTCTCCTGGTCGCGAGAGTGCTGCGCCCAGGCTGCTTCGAGCGTGGATAGTCGCAGCACCTCGGAGCCATCAACTGTCTCACCGTTGACGATCCTGGGCGGCCCGACAAGGGTGAGCGTCCCCTGGCCCTCGATCTCCTGAATCCCAGCGAGGTCCGGCCGCCGCTGGCCAAAAGGGAGCGGCTGGGGGCTCGGCGGGTTTTGCGGGCCGCTCGCGGGCTGATCAGTTACGGCAACGACCTCTTGCAGGAGGGCGTTCTTCTGAGCAAGCAGCTGCCGGTAGGAGTCGTGCGCTACTAGATCGACCTGGTCGATGGCCGGAATGCCAACCCTACTCCCGAACGGCAGCCGCAGGCCCCGGCCGAGAACCTGCTCGGTCAGCGTCTGCGAAGCCAGCGCCCTGAAGCCGACGATGACGCCTATATTCTTAACGTCCCAGCCTTCCTTGAGCTTGTCGACGGAGACGACGGCGCGGACGGCAGACTCCGGCAGTTCAACGTCAGCTAGCGCCGCTAGTGCTTGGTCGCTAGATTGGGAAGTGATCAACAAGACCTGCCCGGTGCCGGGCAGGTAGTCCTCCGCGGTAAGTGAGCGAGCCACACGCTCGGCGTCTGCTATCGACTGGCACACCACAAACAGCACCGGTGTCACGGGTGTTCTGTTGTTGTGCTTTGCCCAGGAATGCCAAACCGCCTCCTTGCGGCCACGCAGGTGGCAAGCATCCGCGAGCTGCGTCGCAAGGTCCTTGATGCCATCTTCGCGGTAAACGATCACCGGGATCTTGACCAGGCCGTCAGCGATCGCTTCGGCGAGGGTATATCGGAAGACGACTTTCGGCAGATCAGCTTCGTCCGGCGTTGCGGTCAGGCCGATAAGTCCTCGCGGCTCTAGTTCCCGGACGGCAGCTCCGAATGCCCGGGCTGCGGACCGATACACATGGTGCTCATCGGCGATGATTACCAAGTCATCGGCCTGCTTGAGATGGTCATAGAGACCTGACCCGATGAATTCGTCAGTGTCCCGCACCTTGCGGGAGGTCAGGACGGTGGGTTTGATGAGCTGCTGGACGTTGAAGACGAACAACTTGACCACCGTGTGATCGTGCAGTGCATCGCCCACTTGTCCCCGTGAGAAATTCTCCGAGGTAATCACAATTGGCTGGAATTCCGCACCTCGAACGAACTTCGGGTGCCCAGGTGTGAAGTTACCAACAGTCTTATCTTGTATGGTCTTTCCAGGAGTGACGATCAGGATATTTCGTACACCCTGCGCGGCCAGGTAGTCGACTAGCGCGGCGGCCAGATAGGTCTTGCCAACGCCAGTGGCCAGGTCAAAGACAACTTCACGGCCGTCGCCCATCTCAACTTCCGAAGCCGCGACCCGCAGGGCTGCGGCGTTCGGAGCCCGCAGGTCCATACGGGCCGCGATCTCGTCAATCAGTGACTCATCGTAGGGCAGCCAGGTCATCTGACGACCCTCCCGCGGCGCACGAGGTCAGTCGGCGCCTTTAGCAGGCGCGATCCGACGCTCAACTGACGAAGTGCCTCGGCAGCTCCAGGCGCAGCACCCTTGCCCACGATCGTGACGCGTTCCTCGTCGCCCAACTGCGACACGATGGACTTCACAATGATCTCGTCGGCAACGCCGTCAATGACGGCCAGCCGCATACGGCCCCTGCGCCCGGTAAAAGGTCCATGCATGTCGCAACGGAAGCCAAGCTGCGCCGCTACGGCCTCGCCAAAGGCCTCTCCCTTCGCCCAGTCAGCGAGGAACAGGCGTTCAGCCGCGCGCTCATACAGTGACGGGCCCACCTCCAGCACGCGGAAGCCTCCGCCCCCAGCCCACTTGACCTGGGCGGTGATTCCGCCAGCATCATTATTTTCAACTACCTTCTCCATGCGGGTCTTAGTGAAGGTATCTACAGTGGCTCGCGACGCTTCTGCCATAACCCATCTGCGGCCCATCTTGTGAGCAACCGCGCCCGTCGTGCCGGAGCCGGCGAAACAGTCCAGAACGACGTCACCAGGGGCGGTGGCGATATGGATTATGCGATGCAAGAGCCTTTCTGGCTTAGGGGTAGCAAATATCGCGGTTCGATCGAACAGGTGAGTGATCTCGCCTTTCGCCTGCCGGTTGTCACCAACATCATCATGGGCCCAGATTGTCGTTGGCACGAGTCCGCCAAGCTCAGACTGAAACCGCTTGCGGAACGGAAACGTGTGGCCGGTCTTCCCCCACCACAGGCGATCGTCAGACCGCAGTGCTTCGAAGGTATCCTTCGAGCAGGACCACCACCGGTTTGGTCGCGGCGCGAAAACATCACCGTGCGGCCCGGTAACCTCGTACTTGCCCTCAGCGTATGCGTGGGAGGCTGTCAAGTCCGATCGCCGCCACGGCCCGCGAGCATCTTCATCGGGATTCCAGAAATCAAGATCGCTGAGCTCAGTCCGCTCGACCCGGTCGAACACCAGTGACGCTTTCTGCTTGGCGTAGACGAGCAGGTAATCATGATCCGTCGACATATGCTGCGCTGTGTTGTTGCGTGCATGGATCTTCTGCCAGATCACGGTCGCGACAAAGTTGCCCCTACCGAAAATCTCATCCATCAGAACGCGGCAGTACGCCACCTCGGCATCATCAAGATGAACCCAGACCGATCCGTCCGGCGCCAACAGGTCTCTGATGAGGAGCAGGCGCTCACGCATCATGCCAAGCCAAACAGAATGCTCTAGGTTGTCGTCGTAATGCTCGAACGCCTGGCCAGTATTGAATGGCGGATCGATATAGGCCAGCTTGACTTTCTCCCTGAATCGCGCAGCGTACTCGACTGTGCTGACCAGCGCACGCAGGGCGTCGTAGCTGTCACCCCGTATTAGGAGGTTGTCATTGACCGTGTCAGTCACTTCGCCAATACTCTCAGCCGCGTGCAGGAGCCTTACTTCGGTGACGCGGGCGTCATCGCGGCTGAACCACTCGTAGCTGCCGTTGTCGGCCGACATCAGTGCTTGATCCTTGTTCACCCAAGACAGGGTGAGCCGACCTCCCATTGACCACTCCGCTCGAAGGACCGATGCCTAAGCCTAGCGAGATGGGCCTGGCTGGCTATGCATGACATCCAGATGCGGCATATCGGACTCCTCGACAGGCGCTCAACCTTGACAGGCCGGGCCAGCGCCTCGATGAGTGTGACGTCCTGACGGATCAGCTTGAAGCTGCTGTGAGGGGCCATGGTCGGCTTCGACGCGGGTCGGCGGCCGGTGCTACGCCTGTTCGAGCGAGATCTGCGAGGAGTCAAGTCCGATACTGGACCGACCGCGCATTGCTGCCTCAGGCTCGCTCTGCGTCAGCGCGCGGCTAATGACTGCCGCCGTCCCAGCGCTGGTACTGAGGTTGGCGGTCCGCTCCGGGGCTAGCCCAGGCTGGCGATCTTCTCCTGCTTGGATGAGTAGTCGCTCACTCATTTGATCGATCTCGCGAGCGCGCGACAGCAATTTTGGCCTCGTGACCCCGAGATCCCGGAGGACCCGCTCGTTTGGGCCTTCGATTGAGCGGGAATCGCTGTGCCGGTCCGCGCCGAGCGCACCGGGACCGACGTCTTGGGATAGAAGAACAGCGATCGCGTCGGAAATAGGCGTCCCACTGCGTGTACCCGACATGTCAGAGATTTGCATGATGGCAGCAGCAGCGTCGCCGCTTGCCCCGGCGGCGTCTCGGTACACCGACACCAACGATTTGAGGCGGCCATCCGGTGCTCGCGTGAACGCGCATGGAATGTCATAGGTGTCGGGAAGCGTGCTCACCGGCACGAGCACGCGCCCGGCTCTGGCAGCCGTCCCGAGCTGCGCGCAGTCGGCGTTGGCGACGAACAGGGTCGTGAAGGTGGCCTGGTGAATGGCAGCCACGACCGGCGTGATGCCCTGCTCGCCGATGGCCAGAGCCGCGGCGTCACGGTGAGCGTGCGATGGGCCTTTGGGAAGGGTCCACTGGGCATCTGCGTATGCCAGGCGCCCGGTCCATAGTGCAAGCTTCCGGGCTTCGGCGGCTTCGGCTGAGATGTAGGCCCGACTGTCGGTGGTAACGGTCTCAAGGACGCGGGCCATGGTCAGCCACGCCTCGCGGGCATTGGCAGCGGCGTCGGCAGCGGCGAGCATTTCTCCGGTGTTCACGCCTGGCATACCGTCGGCAGCGAGTGCGCGCAGCACCGTCTGACTGTGGTGGCAGGTAGCGGTGTTGGCGCCCGCTACGATCCGCAACGACTTGACGGTCGACCATGGCGACCACACTGCGTCCTGGGCGACTGACCATGATGTCCGGCGCAGTCGCTCGCACACCTCCCGGATGCCTTCGCACAAGTCGGCAACGGACTCGTTCGCTTCAGGCAGGCGGCTCGCCGGCAGTACCGATGAAGGGACTCCGCGAAGTCCTTCCCGGTGGGCGGCAGATGCCGGCTCGCGCCGGTCGGCGGTGCGGACGGCGGCGTCCAGAATCAATGCCCACTGGCACGCTGTCGCGAGCCTGCGTCGGGCTTGTGGCGAGCCGCGCCATCCAGGCGTGAGCGCAACCTGTGTGCCCTGAGCGCCTGCCTGCCGGCAGATGGAGGCGAGCTCGATCAGCATGGCCCTGGCCGCGCCTAACGAAGTGATGGCGAAACCCCATTCGGTCCGGTACTGCCGGGTTCCGTCTGCCGCTACGGCGAGGTGGCTCTGGAGGAGGTCGCGCCCGGCGGTCAGTGACAGCGCTGCCGCGTCGAGCCGGTGTGCCAGGGTGTCCGGCGGGCCGCTCATCGGCCGCTTCTGCCGGACTCTCGGGTCGTTCTCATGCAAGATCGCCCGCATGGTGGCCAGGGCGTGCTGGGCATCGGAGCGCGCGCGGTCCCACCCGGTGCCGGTGTTGGCGCTGATACCGGATCGGCTGGCTGTGGCTCCGGGCGGAGTGATGTCTCGAACATAACGTGCCAGCACGCCGGCAAGCCGGGCCACGCTGTCGCAGGCGCGCTGCACGTCCTCTCCTCCCGCGGCGCGGATTGTGCCGGGAGTCGCGTCCAGCTGGCGGTGAGCGAGATCGAGGAAGTCGCCGAATACGGTGCGCCTGGTCATGATCGGAGCAGGGCCGCTATCTCACGAGCTTCCTGCCCGGCTTCCCGGCAGGCGATCCGGTCGCCATCCTTGGCTGCTGTTGTCGCGGCTTCGGCCAGTCTCGCCGCGAGGACATCGCACAGGCCGGTCAGATCAGGAACTGGGTGGTCGCCGGTTGAGATATCGCGGTCGCAGCGGACCGTGTGATGGCCGCGGGCGGTCAGCGACGGGGCGAAGGCGAGCGCGTCGCGGCCGTTGGCGGCGTAGGCGGCGGCCATGACGGCTCCGGTGAACAGTTTGCTGTCGGGTTCTTGGAGTGCGTGAAGCACGGGCAGGAGCTGGCCGAAGGCGTGGTACGACGCAGCGATGATCGCCGCCGCGTCCGTCGCCTGCCGCAGCGAGTGGGTGACCGCATCGAGTTCCATGTCAGGCATCCTTTGATGGGTTGGCGGGGAATGAGACCTGGCCGACTTCCGGGTTCAGGGAGGAGTCTGCGTCAGAAATGCCTCGAGGCTGCGGCGGGTGATGAGTCGCCGGCGCCCAATCTTCAGGTAGGCCAGCTTCCCGGTGCGCATCTGGTCGTAGAGGAGGTCGCGGGACAGTCCGGTGATTTGGGCTGCCTCGTCGACGGAGTAAGCAAGGCGCTCTGCGGGAGCGGCGTTCCCTGAGATCGTTGCCATTGCCGGTGCCGTCCTTTCGGCGCGGGGTCGCTGTCGGAACGCGAGATTCTTGCGGCGGAGGAGCTCGTGGCTGGCTGGTCTTCGGGCGCGAAGCGACGGGTCCTGTCATGCGCCGGCCTCCAGTTCGCGCGAATCTCCGGCAGCCTGCAGGGACGAGCGGCCGTCACGGCTGGGGCTGCGACCGGAGAGCCGGGCCACTGCGCGGCTCCGGATGTGGTCGCTGGCGGCGCGTTCTTGCAGTGCTAGCCGACGCAAGTCGCGGGCTAGTTCCTGCCGGGCTTGCTGTTCCCCTCGCGAGTAGGCGTGCCTTGCCGCTTGCTGCGCCACCTCGTACCCGGACGTGAGCGTTTCGAGAAGTACGGCAGCCTCGCCGGGCGGCAAGCCGGCGACGATGGCCTTCTGCTTGCGCTCCGCTCGCCTCACCTCGCGCCTCCCTCATCGCTGCCGTAGGACTCAGCAGTCCGGGTGGAACTGGCCGCATCGCCGCCGGCCCCGCCATTGGCTTCGCCAGCCGCGGCGATGGAGGCGTCGGGCTGCGGCCCAGGTGGGACTTGAATGATGTAGGCGCCGGCGGGTGCGTCCTGCGTGCCTTGGTAAATGCGTGCCAGGTCGCCGATCAGATGAACGGCACGCCGCGCGTGCACCAGGTCGCCTGGCCGGTAGCCATGTTGGTGGAGCACAGTGAGGACGTCGGCGACGAGCCCGGCCGTGTGCCGGCGATCACAGCTCATTGCAGGGCCTTTCAGGCTGGTAACGGGGCCGCCGGAGTCCGCGGCCACGCCGGTTCCGCGCGCTGGTTTCCAGCCGCTTTCCGGGCGGTATCCGGGCTGGTCGAGTAAGTCGTCGTCGAGCCCCGCGCCGGCGCACCAGTTCGCGCGCGCCGCGCGTCTCCGGGTGGCGGCAGCTGACGCTTTCTGCTGCCGGGTGGTTTCCGGCGGGCGCTTGTCCCACCAGACCTCATAGGTGCGAGCGACGGCGTCCCGCAGATCTGGGCTGACGGTCCCGGCGGTGCCGCGCGCGAGTCGCTGGATGGCCTGCTCGCTGGTTCCGGCGGCGCGGGCGATGCGGGCGGAGCAGTGGCCCATCGCCTGCAGCGCGCGGATGCGCAGCCGGGTGCCTCCGGCGTCCAGGCGGACCCCCGGATCTGCGGCGCCGCGGGGCCGGCCGGCACGGGTCCTCGTGCAGCTGCCTCGCGGCAGACCGCCGGCGCTATCGGCCATGCTGAGCTGATGTAACGGTGCGGCGTCATGAAGGCGCTGGCTGCGGCGGCCTCGTTCCCTGCCCGAGGTTCGCCCGGCAGCCACGTCAGCTCGCCGCCTCAGTGCCGGGTCGTAGGTCGCTCCCGGATATCTCGATGCCATGCGGCGCCGTCGTCCGGACCGCAGAGCTGATGGTGCGCCGGATCTCCGGCTCTGGCAGGCCGGCGCTTTTCGCGGCGGTGGCGAGCTCGGCCAGCGTCGCGGGTTGCCGGGCTTCGGCGGCCCGGCACGCTGCCCAGAAGAGGCCGGCGTTCCGGTTTCCTTCCGGCAATGCGGCGACCCATGCGGCCAGCTGGCCGGGGTCCGCGGCCGTATGCCGGATCGCTTCACTCCGTCCGCCCTCATAGTGCGGGGAGAGCAGGCCGGTGATCGCGGCCCAGTCGATGCTCGCTTTCTGGCGGGCCGGCGATCCGATGAGGCGGTAAGCCGATGTGCCTATCCGGGACGGCGGGGCAAGTACGTAGCCGCCGGCGGCTTTGAAGTCGACATGCTCTCCAGGGATCCTGCTGCTGCGCTGGCTGCTGCCGGGGTAGTAGGCGTGCAGCCCGCCGCTGGGGGTGCGGACCAGCGCGATCGGGTCATTGGCTAGGCCAGCGTGCTGCAGCCTGCGCCAGGCGGGGTAGCCGGTGCCGCCGGGACGGACGTCGATGTCGAGGACGTCGGGTCCCGGTGCACCGGTGGCTATCGCGACGTTGCGGCCGGGAACGGCCCGCCACCAGGCCTCGATCCGCGCCGGGTCGTTAGTGGCGTCGAGGTGCCCGTGGGGGGTGGCGGGTTCCTTGCTGCCGAGCTTGCAGGGAAAGACCGGCCAGCCGTGCCGGGCGTAGGCCAGTGCCCGTGCCAGCATCGGGCTTTCTGGTTCCTCGCGGCGGTTCACGGCAGCCTCCCGCCGGGACGCGCGGGGCGTGCGGCGCTGTGGCCGCAGCGGGTGGTCTCGATCATGAGCTGCTCGGCGATGGCCGGGACGATCCGGGCCTGGAACTCGGCCTGGGCGGAGACGACGGCGGGGGTGCGCCCGGCCTGCAGGTACAGCAGCGACCACAGCTCGGCGAGCAGGTCGAGCCCGTACAGGCACAGCGGGTGCTGTTCCCAGCACGGGCCGAGGGTGGCGGCGAGCTGCCCGTAGCCGGGCCGGTACACCTGGGCGACCCAGCCGCGTAGCCGGTCCAGAGCGTCCTCACGATCCTGTCCGTCCAGCTGCCACCACCGCGGCGCCGGCGCTGGCCGGTACCCGTGCCCGTCCTGGCTGTCGGGATCCGCGTCGCCGGGCGGGCGGCTGAGGCTGGCGAGCAGCCCGGCGAGATCGGCCAGCTGTCCGGCGGCCTGCTGGTGGTGGCCTGCCTCACGTTCATCGAGGCGGGCGAGCCGGTCGGTGTGGTCGGCGAGCTGCAGCAGGACTGCGGTCATCGCATCTCCGGGCTCTGGGCGGCCGGTCACGGAATGCTCCACGGGAACGTGGTACCGGCCGGGAACGGGTCGGGTGGCAGCTCTCCGCCGCGGCCTGGGACCACCTCGAGCGACGGGATCGCAGATATGGCGGGGGGCGATACCGGGGCTAGGGGGGCGATGGCCTGCCCGGCCCGGCGGGCCTTCTTGTAGGCGGGGTCGTTCCAGGCGCGGGGCAGTCTGGCGATGACGGGGGCCAGCCCGCCGCGGATTACGAGGCCGAACCCGGCAGGCAGCTGACGGATCATGCCAGGGGTAATGACGTCATGCCGGCTGGCGTGTTTCTGGCCGTGTTCGCGCCAGGCGGCCTGGCCGCAGATCTTCGACGCGGCGTCGAGAGCTTTGGTGTCAGTGATGCCGGGCAGCAGAATTTTGACCGAGCAGGTGTCCAGGACGACCTGCTTGCCGTGGTCCTCCCAGCGGCTGGCGAGCTGCGCCTCGCCGTGCGCGACCGCGCAGACCTGGATGCCCTTGCCGCCGCTGTCTGACAGCCACACCGGCAGCGGGACCGGGCAGATCTGGGTGACCTCGTCTAAGCCCATCAGCAGCGGCGGGTCCAGCCGCCCGCCCGGCGAGGCCTGGCCGAGCTGTGCGGCCTGGTAGTGGATCTCGCCGGCCATCGCGGCGAACAGCGGCGCGACCGGCGCTTCCTCGTGTGACGACTCGGCGATCATGTACAGAGTGCCGCGGCCGCGCAGGAATGCCTCGATGCTGAACGGTTCCGTCGTGGGTAGCACCGATTCGGCCAGCGCCGGGTCGGCCATGAACGACAGCGCCCGCGACATGACCATCCGCACGGTCGAGGCTGTTTTCTGCGCCTCCGACCGCAGCTCGGCCAGCGTCATCGCCCACTGCCCGGCGCCAGCCAGGCTCAGGATGTCCTCGGGCTCGTCGGGGTCGGCGCCGCCGACCCACCGGGCCACGGTGCGCATATCCGCGCCGGCGAGGGCAGCGGCGTGGAAGTAGGCGCGCAGATAGTCGGAGGCCTTGGACGACCAGAAGGTGGCGTCCTCGACGCCTTTCTGTGACACCGAGTGCGCGAACGCGTCCGCGCGGCGGATCGCGACCGCCGGATCGTCGCAGCCATCCACGGGAGACCAGCGGAACGTCGACGGCACACCGCCGATGCGCTGCGGGTTGAACACGTGCACCGCCCCGCGGCGGGCCCGGATTCCTGAGGTCAGCTGGAACACGTCGTGCTTGGTGGTCGTCGAGATCACCGGGCCCGGATAGTGGAGGATCACCGAGGCGAGCAGCCCGGTCTTGCCGGTCCGGGGCGGGGCCATCACCAGGACGTGCTCCTCCACTGGCACCCGCAGCTGGTGCCGCCAGTGAGCCCGTCCGACACGTATCGAGTGCTCCCCCGGCCAGCGCGCCCGCTGCCATGCCGTCAGCGACCGCCGGGTCCGGCCGGAGGTGCGGAAAGCCGCCAGTCTCCCCCACCGCCACCACAGCGCGACTGCGGTCGCGAAGCCGCGGCCAGGATGCAGCCGGAGGAACAGCCGCAGTTTCAGGTAGCGGACCCGATGCGACGGGAGCCTGCTTTCGGGGACGAAGCAGAACCGCACCAGCGACGCGAACGAGACCGCGATGCCGAGGAAGATCAGAGCCGTCATGCCGGCCTCGCCTCTCCCAGTGCTGCCAGGACCGCCTTGCGCAGCGCCGTCCGGGCCGCGCCAGTGTTCAGATCGGCCTCGGCGGCGGTCGCGGTGCAGATCCGCGACACGTCAGTCAGCGGGATGCCGACCAGGGGGCCGTGGCGCTGCTGCACTAAAGCCAGGAAACGCGCGGTCTTGGTCTCCGTTCCACGATTAGCCCGCGTTGTGCGACTGCCTCCCTCTGAGAGGCGGGTGACGCGCGCCGGGTGGGCCGTGCGGCCCGGCGCGACCGGGCATTCCTCGAGCACCCAGTGCCGGAACCCCGTGGACGTAGAGACTGGCGCCAGGATCAGGCGCAGCAGCCATAGCAGCGCCCCGCCCGCCAGCGCCAGCGGCGTCGCCTCGTCCTGTGAGACCTGCGCGCTTGTCGTGTGCTGCCGGCGGAGCGCGCGTGCGCGGACGACGCCGATCATGGTGTCGCTGGCAAGCGCGTACGCCACCGGCGGCATCGCCCAGATCGCCGCGCCCCGCCAGCCCGGCGCCGCAGCGAGCACGTTCATGAACACGCTCGTCCCGACCGCCGCTACGTTCAGAACGCGCGCCCGGACCGCTCTCCGGCCGTGCAGTGCCAGCGCGATCCCCAGCGACGCGAACACCAGCGCGGCCGCGTCCGGGATCGCCGCCTCCAGACCCGCGACGGCCGCCTGGGGCTTGGCGGCGAAGATCATCCGGTACTGAGCGGAGAAACTCACCCCCGCCGCCGCTGCGGCCAGCACCGCCAGGCCCGCCGTCGCCGCCCGCAGCCACGCTGCGGAGCGGTCGTCGGCGAGCGTGCCCGGCAGAGCATGGATCGTATCCGCGGCGTCGGCCTCGCTCCCACGAACGTCGCCTCTGCGTTTGCCCGCCGCCGGCGCGTGAGTCGGCGGCATCGGGAGAGCAGTGACGCTGCAGCCCGAGGGGTGCTGATTTCCTAGATGACGAGTCGCGGCGTGCGACCTGGCGGCGTGGCCGGGCCGCACTCCGATGCGGGCTCGCTGCGGCTGGGCTACCGGCTTCGCGTTCCGGCGGGCAGTTTCCATGCCAGCAGAATGCGGCCGGTTACACGTACTAGCCGGGACGCGTTTGCTACCCGCACAAAAGTGCGGATGGGGCTCCGGTACAGAGCTACGGCAGCTGAGCGGATATCCAGCCCGGCTCGAAGTGGCGGACGACGTCGCCGCCCGTCCCGGAGACCACCGGCCGCGGCGGACCGACTGTACCGTCGTGAATACTCAGCCACCGCACGCCCGCCTGCGTCAGCCGCGCGGTGTTGGCCGCCCACGCCGGGTGGCCCCACAGGCGGTCGTTGACCATGGGGATGGCCAGGATCGGCACGCCGTCGCCGAGCGCCTCGCTGAGGACGCCGTGCGCGTAAGTGTCGGCGATACCCGCCGCCATCTTCCCGACGGTATTGAAGGTCACCGGCGCGATGACCACCACGTCGGGCTGCGCACGGTCACTCGAGCCGGCCGGACGGTGCACCGACCGCGGCAGATCTCCCGTCGCCGCTGTGAGAGCATCCTCATCAGCCCAGCTGGCAGCCGACGGCGTCATCACCACGTCCAGGCGCCAGCCGCCGGCAGACAGATCAGCAGCAATCTCAGCTGCCCGCGCCGCCAGCGGCGCCCCGCAGACGACGAACGCGCAGAGTCCGGGCACATGCCTATTCCAGCAGGCCCGCGCGCTGAGCGAGGAGATTCAGCGCCATCGTCTGCCGGCGCGACCCGCGGGCCAGCATCTCGCGGACGATTTCCTGGGCAATCACGTTGTGCCGGATCACCTGCGGAGCGATCCGCTCGGCGTCCAGCAGGTGCAGCGTCGCCTCGGCATCCCTCCTGCGCTGAGCCTGCGCCCAGGCCAGATCGAGGCTCACCTGCGCGCGGCGGCTCAGCAGCCCGTCAGGCAGCCGTTCAGTGTGCACCAAGGAGGCGGCACGCAATGCCTCGCTGACATCCCCGAGCTCGGCGGCCACGTTGACCCGGTGGATCGCGACATTCACCGGCCCGAACCCGGTCCACGCGTAGTTCCCGTCCACTCCGAGCTGGTCAGCCAGACGGCTAGCTCGCTCCAGCCTCATGGCCGCCTCGTCCCGGTCGGCCTTGCGGGCTGCGATCACCGCCGCCATCAGCCACAGTGAGCCGGCGACCGACACCTGGCCCGGATCATCGCGGCGGGCCGCAGCCGTCAGCCCGTCCGCCAGCTCGACTGCGAGCCGCTCGGCGTCGTCGACCTGGTCGGCGCGCAGCATCGCGCACACCACCTGGTACCCGGCCATGCCCCGGGCCAGCAGCGAGTCGGTCTCAAGGGCGGCCGTGGCCGCACGATCAGCGGCCAGAATCGCAAGATCGGCAGCGCCCAGCTTGGTCACCAGCTTGGCGGCCGCAACATACGCCGACACGTATGCCACAAGAGCCTCGCGGTGCTGGCCGTTCGGCCGTTCCGGGAAGCGTTCGACCGTGGCGAGCAAACCTGGCAGGACGTCGATCACCGCGTCATAGCGGGCCTGCTGATACAGGCGGTGCGTCTCATTCACGCGGCCAGTCAGATCTTCAAGCGGCATCAGCTCGCCCAGCGACGTGCCGCGCAGGCCGCCGTAGCTTGTCAGTGCCCGGCGCACTTCATCCATACCCGTGGCCAGCGCGCTCCCGTTCGGCGCGAACTGCCACGGCCTGCCCGTCAGGGCATCAATGTCCACGTGCAGGACCCGCGCGAGATCCAGCAGAACTGACAGCCGGTCAACCGACCGCACGCCGCGTTCTACCTGCGACAGCCAGGATTCCGACCGCCCGACCAGGCCAGCCAGCGCGGCCTGGCTCAGGCCGCGGCGGCGCCGGTACGCCGCGATTCTTGTGCCTAAGCCAGCACCTGCCATATTTTCAGCCTCTCATAACAGCACCACCGCGGACAGTTCCGAACAGGTCGCGCTCCTACCGGGCGCGCCTCATCCGGTCCGCCGCCGGACCGGTAGGGGCCAGCGGCAAGTTAGGACGACCGTTTAGGCTGCACCGGCTATTGCGAGCTGTGACCGACTGGCCCACCGCAGCGCAGGGCAGTTACGTGCTCATACGGTCCCCGGACAGCGGTCTTGCCGCGCGCTGACGTTCCGCGTAGTCCTCCCTGACCTTCTGCCGCAGTTCGTCGGCCGAGTCAGCCGTCAGAACCGTGGCCGGATCGGCGCCCGAGGTCGCCTTCCAGACCCCGTCGATCACCTCGAAGGTGTACGCGCTGTCCCAGTTCCAGGCCAGATTCAGCAGGTCGGACTGTTCTTCCCTGGTCAGCATCGCGCCGCCCTCCTCGCCAGCCCAGGCCGGACGAGTCGGATCTCGTCGAGCTGCACAGCCGGGCCTATGGATGTCGATAGTACTCGACTACTGTCGAGCATGCACGACGCTGCCTGATGACAGCCGCCGACGGGCGGGTAGGCATGGGGGGTGGAAGATCCTCGGGCCTATGTTCGGCTCGCCGCGATTCTGCGTGAGCAGATCGAGTCCGGCGCCCTGGTGCCTGGCGATCCGGCACCGTCGATCACCACCCTCACACAGGAGTACGGTCTGGCACGACAGACCGTCGCCAAGGCATTCGGCCTTCTCCTTAGCGATGGCCTTGTAGTCCGCGTCCCCGGACTCGGCTACTACGTAGCCGAGTCCCACTGAGACTCGCTTTCTCCTTGACGTCGCCGTAGTTTGTCGCAGAGATCTCGCGGACTGCTGCCCGCACCGGACAGGACGGGATTCGAATCAGTGACCCCTGTGTCGACGGCACCTGATTCTCAATCTGTTTGTCAAGCGGCTCCGGCCGTGGCGGTTGGCCGTTCCTCGTAGGGCCGTTGTTCCTGGAGCATCGTCCATAGGACGTTGACCCTGCGCCGCGCGAGTGCGAGGACGGCTTGGTTGTGGTGCTTTCCCTCCGCACGTTTGCGGTCGTAGAAGGCTCTCGATGCGGGGCTGCGCTGGATGCTGATCATGGCTGAGGTGTAGAAGACGCGCTGCAGCCGCCGGTTGTAACGCCGCGGCCGGTGCAAGTTGCCGGTGCGCTTGCCTGAGTCACGTGGTGCAGGTGCCAGGCCGGCGTAGCCGGCGAGGTGGTCCGCGGAGGCGAATCCGGTCAGCGTGCCGCCGGTAGCGGCAAGGAACTCGGCGCCGAGAAGGTCGCCGATCCCGACCATGCTGGAGATGACCGGAGCCTGTTTGTGCGCGCGGAACCTTTGCGTGATGAGGGCGTCGATCTCGGCGAGCTGCCGGTCGAGGTCAATTACTGTCGCGGACAGCCTGGCTATCAACGCGGCCGCAACGGCTTCACCGCCGATCCGGACGTGCTGGCCGGAGGCGGCCAGGGCAGCAGCGGCGGCGAGCTTCGCAGCGCCCCGTACTCCGCGGCTGCGCAGCCACCGCTCGAGTTCAGCGGCTCCTGTGTCGCGGATACTGCTGGCGGTCTGGAATCGACTGATCAGGATCAGGGGGCCCTGGTTGGTGAAGTCCAGGACCCGCTCCAGCGCAGGGAAGATCCCCATCAGCCGTCCACGCAGCCTGTTGATGGCACGGGTCCGGTCCGCGGCTGCATCTGCACGGTGGGCGGTCAGCATCCGCAACTCAGTGATCACCTCATCCTCCAGCCGGAGGGCGCGCAGGTCGCGGCGCATCCGTGCCTGATCGGCGATGATCGCGGCGTCCTTCGCGTCGGTTTTGCCCTCGCCCCGGTAAGCAGCTGCCGCGCGGTTGACCGCAACGCCCGGCAGATATAGCAGCCGCTGGCCGCGGCCGAGCAGCAGCGCGATCACCAACGCGGCCCCACCGTCGGCCAGGTCCACTGCCCAGGTCAGATCGCAGGCTAGGTCCAGCACCGCGTCGATCAGCTCTGTCAGTTCCGCCTCGTCGTTGCCGACCCGCCGGGACAGCAGCCTGCCGCCCTCTCGATCGACGACCACAACGTGATAATGGCCCTTGCCAGCATCAATGCCGGCCCACGCATGCTCAGCGCGCTGCATTGCCCTGCTCCTCCGCTCGATGACATGGGTCCCTCGACGTGCTCGCCGTCCGTTCCCTACACAGCGATGAACTCGCAGATCTCAATCAGCGGCCAAGACGTCGCGGGGCACCAGGCGGCCAATCAAGTGAAGCCATCAACGGCAGAAAACTGAAAGCCATACCCGGTGCCCCGGGGAGTGCCCGAACCCTAGCGGCAGACCCGACGATCAAGAAGGTAGGGAAAACTGATCACTGCGCGGCTTGCCGCCATCTGGTCAGTCAGCTTTGAGGATTGCGCCTCGCGCGAAGCAGCTTTCGTTACTGAGAACATCGCCATCGCCGAGAAGAAGCCGCTGTACAGCGGCTTGGTCCAGCAGCTTGAGTCCTCGTACGGCGACCAGTTCACGCACGCGCAGGCCGTCTATGGCGCGAAAACGGCTGGTCTCTGACGACTGGCCGCCGCTAGCTGACGCGTCTGCGCCGAGAGTGCAGATTCTCAAGGCTGAAGTGCAGCCGGACACCCGCACCGACGTGCTGCCATGCGTTCGCGGTGCCGACCAACGTCACTATCAAGTCAGTTGGCTGGCTGGCGGACTCAGGCATGGCTGGCTCGCCTGTCACCTGGACAACCAGCGGAGGCTGACAATGAACAAGCGACTCCCGGCTGGGGCGTTACCTTCCAGGGACCGAACGGCCAGGATGACGGGGCTAGCTCGCTGGCCAGCCCGGCGCTGCATGTGAGCCCCGGACAGACGGTGACGTGGAACCTTGATGCGGCCGGTGAGTACGGTGCTGATCCATCGGACAATCCGATCCCTGCTGCCTCAGCGTGCGGCGTCGTCACAGGGAATTAACGGCTGAACTTCAACGGGGTCGTGCCCTGAAGATGGGCCAGCCACGCGGGACGGCACCGTGTCGCTCCACTATCCCCGCGCGATTCGACCATTGCTGTCCCCAGCGGTCGGTCCAACGGACAACCGCGAAGGGATTCTGCATGGTCTCGTTGACTTGGAATGCAGGACTCACGAACCGAGCACACACGTCCCACCGCGCCAAGGTACTGCTCTGCTCAGCATCTGGACCGTTCGACGTAGGCGTATAGCCACTCGTCAGATCGGCAGGGTTCTCGAACGCGGGTTTAGTGACGATGGTGCTCGACTCCGAGACAACACCCTTCCCGCCTTTGTCGGCTACAAAGAACACTTTCAAGTTAGTAACCGGATAGGCGCTGTGGTTGACGATGACAGCGATAAGGCTGAACGTATCTCGTTCGGGTGAGATGTTGTGGCCCAGCGTCGCCTGAAGGGCGTGCGCTTCAGCGTCCTGAAGTTGTCTTAACTCGTGCGTCCGCTGACGCGCGGCGAGAGTGATCGTGACCAGCAGCGTGATAAACGTAACCAGAGCCAGGCCGGCGGTTCCGATGCCGGTTAGCTCGTCCGGCCATGCTGCCGATGAAACAGTTAGAAGAACCATCGAGCGCCGCCTGATTAGATCTTACCGAGAGAGGGATCGACGGCGGGGGAAGGAGGCGTTGACTCCATACGTGCGACGTTACCCGAGACCGGGCTCACTACTACCCGCCGCTGGAGTGCGCCCTGGCACGAGTTCAGACGGCCCCGCGTTAGCCGCAATGAATGTGGTAATGCGGTCCTAGCCAATTCCTCTCGCCAGGGTGGCGAGCGACAGCGACAAGGCAACGGTCTGGGCCAGGTACGAAAGGGCAGAAGCTGCCATTGGCCATATGACCGCTACGGTGCCCTTCCAGATTGGACCGCTTGTATCGTCGTCCCTCGAAAGAAGTGCTTTCAGCCGCAGCGGCATGGCGTCGGTCATCACTACAGTATTGGCCAGCGCGATAACAGGCGCTCCGGCCGCTGCCGCGATCCAGAAGTCAGGACTATAGGTCACGCCAGATATTGTGGCAGTGTCCGGTGTCACCTTGCTAGAGAGCCGTCCCGCTGAACTTCGGCGTCACGACAGTCTTGCTGCCGTTCGACCCGGCGCGGTACTTCTCGATCACGTCAGCAGCGATCCGGCCGCGCTCGCTAACTTTGATGCCGTTGGCCGCAGCCCAGGCGCGGATCTCCCCGTTCTCTGCGCGCTGACTGGCCGGTCGTGAGCGAGCCTTTGTTACCCGGCCCTTGGGAGCACCCACCCTGCGGGCTGACCCGACAAGCTCAGTTAGCGCGTCAGCGAGCTTCTGACGATGCTTGGCGCACAGCTCAAGCTCGTAGCTGGTTCCCTCGTAACCGAAGCTGACAGTCTCTACATCCGCACCGGACTTACCATCAACGTCACAATCAAGCTGCACCACTACACGCTGAGCCATCTGAGCCTCCCGTAAACGTTCGTTTATCTGGGATCGATCTTACGTCTCCGGTCGATGTTCGACGCCTATCTATGCCTGATGGCTAAACGCGCGTGACCGTGTTAAGCAACAGGACCGGGTTGTTCCGGTCACTTTCCAAGGAGTAAGCGATCAGCCCTGTCAGCTATAAGGCCTCGTGGCAACCTATGGTGCGGGAGGGGACCGCGGATGACGCGAAGCTAGTCAGCCCACGGGGTCAGATCTGCCCCTGCGAGCGCGGCACCCGCCCGACCGGGCGGATCAGCTCCCACTACCCCAGCAGCAGGGTCGTGCGGGTCGGCGTGCTGCCATCTTCCAGCGGGATCCGGGCCGGCGGGAACCACAGGTCACACTGCGCCGCATCACCCCCCGCCTAGGCCAGCCGGTCCGCCGGATCCGGCCGCCGGTACTGCGGCCGCAGCCGCGCGAGATTCTCCCGGAACCACGACGATGACCCGTCCCAGCCGACCCGCTCCGCGACCACCGACGCCGGCATCTCCGGGAGCTCAGCAGCAGCTCCCGCACCCGCGGCTCGAACGGCGAGAACGACGTCGTGACCGGCCTGCGCTCATACTTCGGCGGCAACTCCGACGCGACCGCCCGCGCCACCGGTAACCTGCCGATACCCAGCTGACGAGCGACCTGGCGCTGCGGAACCCCCTCCGCAACCAGCCGCCGGATCAGCGCCAATCCTCCACAGAGATCGCCCGGCCAATCTGTCTGGGTGGCCTCGTTTCGAGCGGCGCCGACAGTTCTGATGCGCAGATGCACAGTGTTGAACCCCCCCGTCAACGCGTAGGGCGTGCAATCCGGCGTCGATGACCGGTCAGGACTGCTCGGCTATCTCCATGGCACGCCATACCAGCGGACCATCTACTGCAACATCACTTGTAACGATGAGCTGGCCGCCTACTCCCACAGTGAGCTCGTAGACATGCGGCATGCCACGCTCGCCTGTGTCGGCGATCCGCCAAGCCCGGCAAGCGGGCGGGCGGATCCTCGCTAATCGCGACCTGGCTCGAACCGAGGACATTGCCTGCAGTCGCGCACGGAAGCTGTCCGGCTCCGGACTCCGCACAAGCGTCACTGCTCGCGCCGTGCTCAGCGTGGTCGTTATGCCTGGTCAAAGGTCGTCTTTTGTATTTCTAGCAGCACCTTCGAACTTCTGAGTTCCTGATCTTGCCTGCCGTGGGCCTCAGCATGATCAGTATCCGCGCAGACCATTGCATTACTAATGATCATGGTCGGTTCTGTGCGGCTCGGGAGGGGCCGTGGCAGTGGTGGTGACCGCGAAGAGTGGTTATGACCTTGGCTATGTGTGGCGGGGCTTGCTGGGTCAGCCGGAGCGGACCGCCGGTGGCTATTACCTGAATGCGAGCCTGCAGGGCGAGGCACCTGGCCGCTGGCACGGGCGCGGCGCCGCGGCTATCGGCCTAGCTGGAGAAGTGATCCGCGAACCGTACATGGCGGTCTACGCGCAGCGCCACCCGGCGACCGGTGAGCAGCTCGGCCGCCGCCCTGGCCAGTACGTGACCTGGCACGAGCACTTCGAACGGCTGCTGGCCGCTGAGCCGCACGCAACTGCACAGCGGCGGACGGAGCTGGAAGTCGAGGCGCATCGCCTGGCCCGCGAGCCCGCCCCCTACACCGACGTGACGGTGTCGTTTTCGAAATCGATCAGCGTATTGCATGCGTCTCTTAGGGAGAATGCCAGGCAGGCTCGGCTAGCCGGAGATGAGGACGCGGCCAGTTGGTGGGACGGGCGCGAGCGCGCGTTTCAGGAGGTTCTGCAGGCTGCCAATGCCGCCGCTGTCGACTATGCGCAACGGTGGGCTGGAGTGACCAGGACTGGATACCACGGCGCGAAGGTGAACGGCGCCGAGGCGGGCCGGTGGGACGACGCGGAGATCGTGGCCTCCTCCTGGCTGCAGGGCACCAGCCGGACGGGCGATCCGCAGGATCACGTTCACAACCAGTTCGCCCGGATGGCGCGGACGACACGGGACGGCCGGTGGCGGGCGCTGGACACGGTGGCGCTGCGGGCGCAGCTGCCGGCCCTAGCGGCGGTGGCTGCCGCCCATGTCGAGGCGGGGCTGTCGCGTGAGTTCGGCGTTGCGTGGGTTGCCCGCGTCGACGGGAAGGGCAGCGAGATACGCGGCGTTACGCAGGCGCAGATGGATGCGTACTCGACGCGGACGGAGGCGATCAAGGACGCGACGCCTCGCTACGTCACTGCGTGGATCGCGCGGTACGGCCGGGCGCCGAACGAGCGTGAGCTCCTGCATATCCAGCAGCTCGTCACGCTGGCCACGCGGCGGGGCAAGGACGACGGTGTCATCGACTGGGATGCCTGCGCGCGCCGGTGGGACGCGACGCTCGGCGGAGATCTCGCCCGCGTCGCGCATGACGTTTGCTCATCTGCCTGCGCCGACGGTGGAGCGCCGCCTGAGGAGGAGCAGCGAGCGGCGGTGCTGCAGGGCCTCGCCGTCGTGCAGCAGTCCTCGGCCACCTGGACCCGCGCGCAGCTGATGCGGGCGATCGGTTCCGCCTTGCCGGGCGGCGGAGCCGACCCGGCGGCGGCCGTCGAGTTGGTGGAGCGGCTCACTGACCGGGCGCTGGCGTCGGAAGTCGAGCCGGTCATCTCGATGGAGGCTCCGCAGTGGCCTGCTGTTCCGGAGTACCTGCGCCGCGGGATCGACGGCCGCAGCGTCTACACGCGGCCCGGCGCGCTGCGTTACGCAACGCAGGTGCAGCTCACGCTTGAGGAGCGGCTCACCGACGCGGCAGGCGCCGAGATCGCGCCGCACCTGACGCGCAGCCAGGCCACGGGCGAACTCGGCATGTACGCCGATGCACTCGACGGAGCGGCGCAAAGACAGAACGACGCAGTCGCTGACGCGCAAGGACGTGCGCAACTGCGGCTCGACCAGGCCGCCGCGCTCAGCTACGTCCTGACCTCACCGCGTGTCGCTGAGGTGCTCACCGGCCCGGCCGGGTCCGGTAAGACCAGGACGCTCGCGGCGGCCGCGCAGGCCTGGCGGTCAGCGACCGGCGGTGACGTCATCGGCACCGCGACGTCTCAGCAGGCACGCAATGTCCTCGCCGAAGCGGGCATCGACGTGGCGGAGAACACCGCGGTCTTGCTCGGCCACGTTCCCGGCCAACGCGGGGCACGGGGAATGCGGCAGCTAACCCGCGGCACCCTCGTCCTTCTGGACGAGGCCTCGATGACGTCGGTCGCCGATCTCGCCGACATCGTCATCGCAGCCCGGCGCGGCGGCGCCAAGGTGATCGTGGCCGGCGACCAGCAGCAACTGCCAGCGGTCGAAGGCGGCGGCGGGATGAGCCTGCTCGCAGCCGAACTCGGCTACGTCCAGCTCACCACCGCCGTCCGCTTCACCCACACCTGGGAACAAGAAGCATCGCTGGCGCTGCGGTCCGGGCAGGAGTCCGCGATCACTGTTTACGACGAGCACGGCCGCATCACCGGCGGCGAACCCGGCGACATGATGGAAGCAGCCCGCCGCGCCTACGTCAGCCACTACCTCGACGGCACCGACGTCCTGCTCATCGCCAGCGACCGCGCCCGCTGCCGCGAGCTGTCCCGGCAGATCCGCGACGACCTCATCCACCTCCACCTTGTCGACAACAGCCGCGCAGTCCGCCTCGCCAAGGACACCAGAGCCGGAACCGGCGACCTCATCATCTGCCGCCGCAACAACAACCAGGTCCACACCAGCGCGGGCCGGGCCCTCGCCAACGGCGACATCCTGCGCATCGAGGCCATCCGCCCGGACGGGACTCTGACCGTCCGGCTCCGCGGCGACCGGAAACCCGGCGGCGGCTACCACTGGGCCGCCGGCACCTTCACCTACCGCGGCTACCAGACCGCCGAGCTCGCCTACGCCACCACCGCCCACGCCGCCCAGGGCCAGACCACCACCGTCGGACTTGTCCTCGTCGCGGGCACGGAAGACCGGCCCTGGCTATATTCCGCCATGACCCGCGGCGCAGCGCTGAACCGGGCCTTCGTGTTCACCCGTCCCGCCGAGGTCCCCGACCCGGCGCCCGGTACCGTCCCGGCGCCCGAGCTCGCCCGCCACGAACAGCTGGAAAGGGAACGTGGCGGGCACCAGCTGATCCCTTCGCGCAGCGCGCGGAACCTTCACGCTCGTGATGCGCGTGCCGTTTTGCGTGATGTCCTCGACCGCAGCGCGGACGATGAATCAGCGACCACAACCCTGCGGCGCGCCCTGGCCGACGCCGACCACCTGGCAGGACTCCACGCCATCTGGGACGGCGAAACCGCAGGACTGCGCCATGAGCGCTACCGCAACTGCGTCGCCGCCGCGCTCCCCGCCGGCCACGACCCGGCCGAGCTGGACACGCCACAGGCCACGTGGCTCTGGCGCACCCTCCGCGCCGCCGAAACGGCCGGCCACGACATCGCCGAAGTCGTCGGGCAGGCGGTCCGCGAGCGGTCACTCGCCGGGGCCCGTGACCTGCCCTCGGTACTGGACTCTCGCCTCCGCCGCGCCATCGGCCCGGCCACTCCCGCTCCCCCGCTTCCCTGGTCTGCGCAGGTACCGGCATGCGGCGGGGAACGGCAGCGCTACCTCACCGAGATCGCCGCCGCGATGGACGATCGGAAAACCCGGATCGGCGAGTTCGCCGCCGAGCACTCCCCCGACTGGGCCACCGCAGCCCTCGGTCTGGTACCCGATGACCCGCTCGACCGGCTCGACTGGCAGACCCGCGCCGCTCACATCGGCGCCTACCGCGAGCTTTACGGATGGGAACACGACACCGAGCCCGTCGGACCGGAGCCAGCCGGCGACTCCCCGGAGAAAAGAGCCGCCTGGCACGCAGCCTGGTCCGCCATCACCAGGACCGACCAGCACGACATGTCCCGCCTGTCCGAGGGAGCACTGCACCAGATGCGTGCCAGCTATGCCGCCGAGACAGCCTGGGCACCACCACACGCCGCAGCAGAACTCCGCCAGGTCCGGGCCGCCGCCCTCGACATGCAAACCGCACTTACGCGATCGCTCGCCGAAGCTGACCTCGCCCGAAGCAACGGCGACCCGGAGACAGCGACACGACACGACGCGCTCGCTTCCTCGGCGAAGGCGGCAGCCGCCTTCTACGCCCAGTGCGAGGTTACCGACCAGGCTCTCGCGGCCGACCGCGCCGACTGGGAGAAAATCACCGCCCGAACCCGCCAGCTAGCCGTCCTGGCCGACGCCGAGCTCCGCAGGCGCCACCCCCATACCCGGCTGCCCGCAATGCGTTCCGCGGAACCCGTCCCGCTGCCCGACGAGGTGCCCGCCGTCACCACGCCAGGCGAAGCCACGCGTCACGCGAACGAGATCAACGCCATCAGGCAGGCTTTCCGCGCCACGCTCCAGCGACGTACCGGTCACGCCGATCACGGCCGCAAGCCGCTCCGGCAAGCAACCGGACCACGTTCATCGACGACGCTCTCCCCGCTACTGCGGCCGCCCTTGCCGCAGATCCGGCCAGCCGCCCGGATACTGGCCCTACACCGGGCACGCGAAGCTGAACTTGGCGCGTGAGAAGCGGCGCGATGGAAGTCACCGCGGAGCGTCATACTCGACGGCGCAACTACAAAGGCAGCTCCATGAATGCACGATCTGCACCGCATCGCACCCGACGCCGTCTTGGGCGCCCGCAGATGCGGGGACACCTGGCCACTCGACGACAATGATTTAGTGCGCCCTACGTTTCTTCCGGGGCGGCCGGCGGGACTGTAATTTCTTCGGTGTAACTCCTGACATATGAGGAGACACCCGTGACTGATGTGACAACGGACCAGGACGTGGCGGAGCTGTCGGCTGCCGACCGGCAGCTGCTGCGGGAGCTGACCGAGCGGGCCCGCGCCGGCGGGCTGAAGCTGACCGGCGCCGGCGGCCTGCTGGGCGAGCTGACCAAGATGGTGGTCGAGGGCGCGCTGGAAGGCGAGCTCGATGACCACCTCGGCTATGAGAAGCATGACCCGGCCGGCCGCGACGGCGGGAACTCCCGCAACGGCCACCGCGCCAAGACGGTGCTGACCGATACCGGGCCGGTGGAGATCAGCGTGCCGCGGGACCGTGAGTCCAGCTTCGAGCCGAAAATCATCGCCAAGAGGCAGCGGCGGCTGACCGGCGTCGACGACCTGGTGATCTCGCTGTCGGCGAAGGGTCTGACGCACGGGGAGATCGCCGCGCACCTGGCCGAGGTCTACGGCGCCGAGGTGTCCAAGCAGACCATCACCACGATCACCGACAAGGTGATGGAGGGCATGGCGGACTGGCAGTCCCGTCCGCTCGACCCGGTCTACGCGGTGCTGTTCGTCGACGCGATCCAGGTGAAGATCCGCGAGGGCCAGGTCGCCAACCGGCCCGTCTACCTCGCGCTCGGCGTCACCGTCGACGGCGAGCGGGACATCCTGGGCTTGTGGGCCGGCGAGCACGGCGACGGCGAGGGCGCCAAGTACTGGCTGCGGGTACTGTCGGAGATCAAGAACCGCGGCGTGCGGGATGTGTGCATGCTGGTCTGCGACGGACTCAAGGGCCTGCCCGACGCGGTCAGCGCCGTCTGGGCGAAGACCATCGTGCAAACCTGCATCGTTCATTTGCTCAGGAACTCGTTCAAGTACGCCTCGAAACGAGACTGGGCGCAGGTCGCCAAAGACCTCAGGCCGGTCTATACCGCGGCGTCCGAAGCCGAGGCACTCGACCGGTTCGCCGAGTTCTCCGGCACCTGGGAGAAGCAGTACCCGGCGATCATCCGGCTCTGGGAGAACGCCTGGGCCGAGTTCGTGCCCTTCCTGGCCTTCGACCGGGAGATCAGGACGGTGATCTGCACGACCAACGCGATCGAGTCGATCAACTCCCGGCTCCGCCGGGCCGTCAACGCCCGCGGTCACTTCCCCACCGAGCAGGCCGCCCTCAAATGCCTCTACCTGGCGATCATGAGCCTCGACCCGACAGGGAAAGGCCGCAAACGCTGGACCAACCGGTGGAAGGCCGCCCTGAACGCCTTCGACATCACCTTCGACGGCCGCCTCAGCGCGGGCAGGAACTAACAACCAAGATCAAGTTACACCGTTAAATTGACAGACCCCGGCCGGCCGTTCAGGTTGTAGGGTCCGGTCAGCCCAGGGGAACCGGGTGTGGCTGTTAGTGCGCTGCCGTTCACGTGGCTGAATTTGCTTGGCCGCCCGGTTCCCCGAGGACGACGCGGCCGCTGATTGGGATGTGCGGTTCGATCGCTGTGTAGGGCAACGCCGGCGCGGTCGTCTGCGGGAAGGCGGGCATCCGATGATATCCGGGGGGACGGATGATCAAAGTCTGGGCAGGGGTGGACACCGGGAAGGCGCATCACCACTGCGTGGTGATCGACGAGCAGGGGCGGCGGCTGCTGTCGCGGCGGGTCGCTAACGATGAGCCGGAACTGGAGGCGCTGATCGCCGGCGTCACGGCGCTGGGCGAGGAAGTGACGTGGGCGGCGGACATGGCCGGCGGGGGCGCGGCGCTGCTGATCGGGCTGCTCGCCGCAGCAGATCAGCGGCTGCTGTACCTGCCGGGCCACACGCTCGCCCGTGCCGCGGAAGGGTACCGGGGCGAGGGCAAGACCGACGCGCGGGACGCGGCGATCATCGCCGACCAGGCCCGTATGCGCCGCGACCTGCAGCCGCTGCGGCCCGGTGATGAGATCACCGCCGAGCTGAAGATCCTCACCGAACGGCGCAAGGACCTGTCCTGTGACCGGACCCGGGCGATCAACCGGGTGCGCGGTCTGCTCACCGCCATCTTCCCTGCGCTGGAACGCGAGCTCGACCTGACCTGCACAGGGCCGCTGGTCCTGCTGACCGGCTACCAGGCCCCCGCCGCGATCCGCCGTATCGGCTCGGCACGGCTGGAAGCATGGCTGCGCGCCCGGCACGTCCACGGCGCCGCGAACCTGGCCCGGAAGGCCTGCGGTGCCGGCGCCCGCCAGCACACCGTGCTGCCCGGCGAGACCCTCACCGCATCCCTGATCGCGGACCTGGCCCGGGAGGCGATCACGCTCGGCGAGCGGATCCGCGACACAGACAGGCTCATCGAGGACCGGTTTCGCCGCCACCGCCACGCACAGGTGATCACCAGCATGCCCGGCATCGGCCCGGTGCTCGGCGCGGAGTTCCTCGCCGCCACCGGCGGCGACATGACCTGGTTCGCCACCGCGGACCGGCTGGCCGCGTTCGCCGGGCTGGCGCCAGCGCCGCGGGACTCCGGCCGGATCCACGGCAACCTGCAACGCCCGCGCCGCTACCACCGGGGCCTGAACCGGGTCTTCTACTACTCCGCCATGATCAGCATCCGCACCTGCCCCGAATCGAAGCAGTACTACGACAGGAAACGAGCTGAAGACAAGAAACACACCCAGGCCGTGCTCGCCTTAGCCCGCCGCCGCGTCAACGTCCTGTGGGCACTGCTCAGCGAAGACCGCCCCTACCAGCCACGGACCGCCCAGCCACACGTTCCCGAACCAGTCCATGCAGCAGCCTGACGCGATTGCCGCAGCCGGCTCTGGCGACTTGACAAACGGATTGGGAAGCAGATTTGCTCACCGCAAGTCAAGAACCAGCAAGTCGGCTGCCCGAGCCCGTTGCGAAGCCATGATCGTGAGCCAAGACATCCCACGGAGACCCGACTCAGGCCGACGGCCAGCCTAGTGCCGGTACCTACCGACGAGAGCGTGCTGCGCTGATCCACTGGACCGATTGGAGCGAAGACTGGCGTGCGCGGATAGCCCCCGCGTTCAGCATTCACCGACGATGTTCAGCGTGCACGAGCTGGCATAGTGATTTCATCACCTCGAGGAGACTAATGTGATCCTAGGCTTCCGCGCTACGCTGTAGAGGCATCGTGCACGTCAGCGAGACCTTTAGTGTCCCAATAGTATGGCCGATTTTCTACAATGAGCCCATCTTTGAATTGAAAGACTTCAACAACAGGCATTGACAATTTACGACCGGAGATCTTGCTTGTCGCGCGGAACACATTCTGCTTAAAGACTACGCCGTCCTCTGTCTCCGCGTACAGATACTCGCCATAGTCCCAATCCCGCTCCCAGAGCTCCTGCATACGGACCCCAAGAGCCCGGAACCCCGCGTGACCTCGCCATTCCCCCGGATAGGGTGCGCTAGGCGCCTCTGGAATTACCACGTCCTCGTGAAGAAAACGAGTGGCTTCCTGCCATCCGCCGCCTCGAATCAGGTTGATGAAATCTTTCACATGCTGGAGATTTGAACTTTCAGTCACGGCCACATCTAATTCCAATTGGTCTTGCAACAGCTCTTGACAGCAGAGCCCACCGGAGATCCCGCGGACAGCGTACTTCATGATACACGAACTGGCAATGAGCTAACCTTTCGAAACATTCGGTTCTCACTATATACAACTCCTTCCTCGACAAGCTCCAAATTCGAGAACTTCCGCAGAAGGGTGTTAACAACTCCCTTCACCTCCAGACGCGCGAGCCGCGCTCCTACGCAGAAATGCGGGCCGGAGCCGAACGTCAAATGTCCAGTTGATCGTCGACCCCAGACAATACGGTCAGGCTGATCGAACACGTCCGGGTCCCGATTCCCCGCACCAAGCATCAAACTCACGATCTGACCAGGCGGGATTGTCGTGCCCGACATCTCGATAGGTGCCACTGAGAGCCTCCATGTTCTTTGGAGACTGGGATCCACCCTCAGCAGCTCATCGGTATCCAACGTTGTCAGCCCCCCCGCTGCGCGAAGGTCCTCAAGCCTATCGTTGTCGCGCAGGAGATGAATCAGCGACGACTCTATTTGTGCGCAACTTGTCTCATGTCCGGCAGTGAAAAAACTAACGATGGATGCCTTCAAGCGCCCGTCACCGAATACCGCACTCCCCCTCGACGAAGACACGAGCATGCCGAGAAGGTCGTCGGTCGGCCGCGCGACACGTTCAGCGATCAGCGTGTCGATGTACTCATACATCGCAGCAAGGCTCCTTGCACCCTGCTCCACGACCTCAGGGATCGCCTGGCCGCTAGCCATCACATTGAAAATATCCTCGGTCCAAGGCACCAGCTGAGCACGTTCCGACTCAGGAACACCGAGTAGTAGTCCAATTATCGATATTGGAATGTTCGAAGCCACCGAGGACGCGAAGTCGACCACCCCATCTCGGACTGTCTCATTTACGGCCTGAAGTACTAGTGACTCAATGGACGCCTGCAGATCATCAATAGACCGCTGGGCCCTTTGGAAGCACTTTGTCACTATCGTCTTATCTTCACTATGTTGAGGCTCGCCCGCCATAGAAAACATGTTGTCGTAGTGATCCAACACGACCCTTGCGCTCGCATCCGACTTCTCCGGCAGCTGCCCGAGGAGGGCTCCCATCCGATCCGAAGACAGCCTCGGATCGTCGAGCCCGACACGAACGTCCTCGTATCGTGTTACCAGCCAGCTGTTATAGGTCGTGCTCCACGCGACTGGCTGACGACCACGGATCCTCGCGAAGGTTGGATACGGATCGGCAAAGAAACCTGCGTTGCTTAGCTCAGCCTCAAGGTCGCCATCTAGACGATCCGATTCGCCCGAGGAAACACCATAAGGCACGTTTTCCCCTCCTCGTGGGTCTTGTATGCAAGCGCTCGCTCATGCTGAATGTATGCCTTCGCCGCCGTCCGGGTCAAGAGCTGTCACCCAGCCCTTTCAGCGCCCTTGAGATACCACGAAGGGGCGTCCACGCATTGACAGGCCATTTGCAACGTGGGGTGCGCCGGGTGGCTTCGCCGTTGCCGGTGTCGGCGAATGCTGGTTGGCAGCCGGACATTGCCAGCTCGCGCTGCAGGCCTAGCCATCAATGGCGTCGGCGGGCGGCCCTCCTGGCGGGAGGCCTATCGGCGCGTATTGACGTCGAACGCCCTCGACCTGCAGCTACGGTGGGCACCCCTCAGCTGGCGGGTGCACCTCGACCCCTTGCCCGCCCGCAACACGACGCCATCGTCGACGGCCAGGCGAACATCCGTCGGTCTCCGCCAACGGTGCTGCGAACGGGCTCAGCCACCAACTCGCCGGGCGCAGCCGCAGCCTTCGTAGGCCCATCCCGTCCAATCCAGCGCGGCGGACTCGGGCGTGATAAGCCCGTTATCAGTGGGGCGCCACCTTGGAGCCGCACCAACGCTCGCCGGAAAGGACTCTGCGGATGTCCTGGCCGGACACAATGACCATCGCGGCCGGTATTTCCGGGTAAAGCCGACTACGGACCCGGCGGATCCGTGGGAGCCGGCGATCATCCTGCCGCCGAGGGAGGGCGACTCTGCTCCGAACCTGCGGCAGGGAGGCTTTCGCGCGGCCTGCTGCGGCAGCGCCCATGAATTCCGGCGCCTGACTGCGGCGTTGACCTACTCGGTTGAGTTCATTACGACCGATGGACTGTTAGGCGCCGTAGGCTAGATCCTGGCACCGCATTAACTCCATGTCAGCGAGACGGTTAACCCGCAACGGCGCGGGATGGATTCGGAGCCACGTGTTGGGGCCGGGCAGTCTTGGCCGTCGGATTGGCGATGTGCTGTCCCTGGTATCTGTCGAGGCGCACCGGCTCACCCCATGGCTAGGACGAATCGCAGCAGTACGCGGTTGGATTCGACCGCAGCGCCGACCGAGGCGCGCATCCGAATCCGGCCTCGCGGCTTACAGGTCAAGACGACGATGTCGCTACAGATCTGGTTCTAATCGTCGTGGCCGCGGAAGGGGTCGTGCGCGGGCTGGTTTCTTCCGGGCCGGGGATCCGGTCTCCCCGGCGTGGTGTCTCAATCGTCTCTGTGGCCTCCGGTGGCAGCCGCGATCGCAGCCGTGTCCCAGTAGTAGGGCATTATCCTGCGGATCTTGTTCTCTTCGAAAAAGAACAGCTCGATCAGTGGGACCTCAATCTCGACGCCCGTCGCTCGCGCCTTTGCCCTGAAGACATTACTCTTAATGACGACACCATTGATCTCTCCATAACAATAGTCCGCGTCTCCACCCCAGTCCGGAGGGTACCAAACCTCCACGAACCGCTCCAGCAGCTTGCGGTAGCCTTCGTGGCCGTATGAGAGCCTCGGGTAAGGCATGGAAGGCGCTTCCTCGACCACTAGGTTCTCGTGAAGGTAACCTAGGGTTGCTTCCCAGTTCCCATCGGCATGCGCAGCTACAAAGTCTTTCACGAACTGAATGCCTGGACGCGCGACGGTCATTTGACACCTCAACTAGTCGGGAAGGGCGAGCGGAGGGCCGCAAACGGATATTTCCGACGCTGATATCCGTCAAGTTAGCCCAGCAGTACTAATACGCCGTATTTCCTGCGTCGACAGTCACTGTCGATGCAGTAATGAACCTTGCATCATCCGAAGCAAGGAAGAGGACCACATTGCTTACATCCAACGGCTCGATCAGCTCGATGTTCAGAAGATTCGTAAATATCCCGCCTAGGCGCGGGTGAGCCGCAATTAGCCTGTCCATCTCGTCCTTGGTGGCGCTCACCATCGGAGTGTCCACTCCGCATGGATGAATCGAGTTCACCCTGATGCTGTGCTCCGCCAGCTCCATAGCCAGGCTGCGCATGATGCCAACAACGCCATGTTTCGCTGCCACATAGGGAGCCAGGAAAGGCTGGCCACTGATACCAGCGGCAGAGCTTGTAAGAATCATCGATCCACCACCGGCGTCGATAAGATGACGAGCTGCCAATTGAGCCGTGTTCCAGACGCCGCTGAGATTCACTCCAATGACCGTGTCCCAGACATCAGCCGTGACGTCTTCCCATGACCTAATGTACCCAATGCCAGCATTGGCCACGACAATGTCGAGCCGACCGAGCTCATGGACTCCCGCGTCTATGGCAAGCTTCAGAGACGGCCGATCGCGTACGTCGACAATACCAGCTATAATACGCCGGTCGGTCGCCTCTACGAGTCTTACCGTCTCGGATAGATCTTCCTCGCTCGCGGTAGTTGTGCCGGGAATTGTATCGCAGATATCCAGAGCAATAATGTCAGCTCCCTCCTCGGCCAGTCGCACCGAGTGACTGCGCCCTTGCCCTCGTGCAGCGCCTGTCACCAGGGCCACCTTACCCATTACCCTGCCCGGCATCTTATGCTCCTATCTACACGGTCGTGCTCGCGTATACGTCTTGCCAGATTTATCTTCGGCGCCAATCAAGCCGGCCCGTCAAGAAGCGTCGACCTGCAAGTCGTAGGCTGGGCCGAGATAAGCGTCAATTACGAGCTGGCTACTCCGAATCTCGGTCGGTGACCCGTGACCAATAACGCGACCGGACTCGAGCGCATAAATGTCATCGCAGACCGACATGATCAGCGAGACGTCGTGCTCCACAAGCAACACCGCCATGCCCCAGTCGTCCGCGAGCCGACGTATAAGTCTCCGCAGCTCTGCTGACTCGCCTTCGTCCAGTCCGGCCGTTGGCTCGTCCAACATCAGCACCGAGGGGAGTCCCGCCACGACACGAGCCATCGACACGAGCCGTTGGGTCCCAAACGAGAGCTCCGACGGGAGACGATTGAGGTGATCCTCCAAACCGACTTCCCGGACCGCCGCCATTGCAGGCGCATTCAGCTCATCGTGGCGGCTGGCAAACAAGCCTGTCAGGTAGGACGCCCGATGCCGCGGCTCCGAAGCCACAAGCAGGTTCTCCCTTACCGTCATGTCACTGAACAATTCCAGCGATTGAAACGAGCGACCCACTCCAGCGCGAGCGAGCCGCGTCGCGTTCCAGCCCGTCACTGCATCGCCGTCAAGGATCACCGCACCAGAAGCTATCCTCGCGAATCCAGTGATTGCGTCGATTATGCTCGTCTTCCCCGCGCCGTTAGGGCCGATTAGCCCAGTCACGCGACCGGGCTCAAGGCACAGGTCGACCCCCTCAACCGCAGCCACGCCGCCATAGTGAACGGTCAACTTCCCGATTGCCAGCCGTCTGGGCAGGACTTTGACTGGCCTTTCAGAGGCGTACCTGGCCTCTGGTCTCGTCGGAGACTCCCGGCGTCGGCCGAGCCGGGACGACAAACCGTGCAGCTGCCGAGCGAAATTCGGGGCAACACCATCCGGGGCCGCCAGAATAGTTATGAGTAGCAGGATACCGCCTATAAGAAATATATAGGTGGCGACTCCGTTTCCGAAGAGCCCGAGGAAGCTAGACCCAAGAGTTCCCTGCTGCAATGAAGACCCGACGATCCCGCCGCTGATCCAACCAATGCCTCCTACGACGCTCTCCTCGAGGACTTGCACCGACTGAAAGACGCTGTAGCCGCCATTGCCAAAAGTCAGAGTCGTCTCTTGAAACGCTAGCAGTATTCCGCCGACCGCAGCCACCACGGCAGATAGAGTGAAAGCATATAGCTTGGTGCCGGCCACGGAAATGCCCAGTGAGGCTGCTGCCCTTTCGTTTGCCCGAACCGCAATCAGCCGCCTTCCCACGCGGTTCCGTCGCAGGCGGCTTATTGCAACGCAGGTTAGAGCTAGGGCGAGCACAATGATAGTGCCGTACCGGCGGGGATAGAGTATGTAGGTAAATTCTATTCCTAGAAACCTCAACGGCGGAGTTATCATGCCTTCTATTGACCCCTGGGCCGCCGTGTTACTGAAGATCATCGAATCCAGCGCAACAGCAAGGCCGAGCGTGATGATCGCCAAGTTCAGGCCGCGGGTCAGCAGGCCCGCGAATCCGGCGACAATACCAAGAACACCTGTGGCGACGATGCCTATAACGAGCGATGGTATGAGCGGCCAACCGTGAACAATCGCCAGCTGACCGGCGGCCCACGCCCCGAATCCCGCGAACGCGAATTGCATCAGCGACAGCTGCCCACAATATCCGACCACTATTACGAGCGATATCAATATCACCGCGTAGCAACCTTCGGTCGTGAAGGCGTTCAGCCAGTCCAAAGGCACTGTCCAGGTTACGGCCAGCGCGGCGCCCACCAGAGCCAGGAAAACAGCCGGTCTCGCGCGGCCGCCTCCAATTGATGGAAGGCGCGTCCAGTTCTCTCCCCTGCCGGGCAGCCTCGTTCCTCGCGCCAACAGGACGCACGCTACAAGAACTACGGGAACAACGTCTACGAGACCCGTGACACTCACGTAACGGGTAACCAGTGACTGGCCGACGCCGATGAGGAGGCCACCGACCAAGGTCAGCGGGAAGGACTCGAAGTCGCCCACGACAGCCGCAGCGAGCATCGGCACTAGAAGAAGCGTCGCATCCGTGACTGTCAGTGAAATGATTGGGACTAGAAAGATGCCCGCTATGCCCGCCAGAGCCCCCCCAACCGTCCAGTTTATCAACGCAACCTTGTTGTGGGACACGCCAAGTCCCGCGGCCGCCTCATAATTCGTGCTTACGGCGGTGGTCGACCGGCCGAATGCTGAGTACCGATAGATGACGTACAGCATTGCCACTAGCACAACCACGCCAACGAAGATTAGTACGCGATCGAGGCCGATCTGAATCCCAAATATAAACAGCTGCTTGGTTGGAAGGATCGGCGCAACGGCGTTAATTGGATTCTGGAAAATGAGCGCAGCCACGGCGACGACTATCGCCATAACGGCAAGCGTCGCAATTATCCGCATAAGCTGTGAGCTGCTCTGGATTCGGCGCATCACGAGGTATTGAGTCGCGAAGCCCAGCGAAGCGGACAGCGCCACTCCAGCAAGAAAAGATGCCACGAAAGGCACCTGGTGCACGTCTCGCATATCCCAGTAAACGAAAGCGCCCGCCATGCCAAAGGCGCCGTGCGCGAAGTTGATCACGCCGCTTGACCTCTTAGTTAGTACTAGGCCGAGGGCTCCGAGCACGTACAAGGCGCCAGTACCCAGGCCAAGGACGACAAATTGAAGGAGCTCAGTCATGGAGATTCCTCAATCATCGTCAATCCGCCTTCATCCGGTGTCGCGTCCTCGGACTCTGCAGCAGGCCGCCGAGCCTGGTCAGCTTTGCCGCTGTCCCCAGTCGGAACGGCTGCCGCAGCGCCTACCCGTGATAGGTACGCGGATTCGATCTCGGGGAGACGTGCCAGGAGCTCCGACGAGCTGCCTGACAGGACCACTCTGCCCCGCTGAAGAACATATCCTCGCTGGGCGAAAGCCAGAGCCGCTCTTAGCTGTTGCTCCACGAGGATCACGGCCATCCCCTCGGCATTCGCCGCATGGCATATAGCAGTCACTAGCCTTTCGACAACCAGGGGCGCCAGGCCCTGCGACAGCTCGTCAGCGAGCAGAGCCTTCGGGCGCGCCGACAGAGCGCGCGCGACAACCAGCATCTGTTGTTCGCCGCCCGAAAGCATCTGCGCTTTCCGGAACAGCAGCGGCCCGAGCTCAGGAAACAACTCGAGTGCCCGCCCGACATTCGACGCCGGACCCACGCTTAGATTCTCGCGAACATTTAGCGTTGGAAAAATAGCTCTGCGTTCTGGAATGAACCGCAGCCCGGCCGCCGCGCGGCGGTACTGCGAGTCGTTGATGGCGCGGCCCAGCCACCTCACTGAGCCCGACATCGGTGACAGGGCCCCGGCTAGCGTCCGCAACGTTGTCGACTTGCCAGCGCCATTGGATCCCAGCAAAACGACGATCTCACCAGCCTCCGCGGCCAGGTCAATGTCACGGATAGCGACCACTTGGCCGTAGCCCGCGGTCAGGGAATCAGCTGCGATGACACTGCTCATCCGGTCTCCCTGCGGGGACGGCCTCGGGCCGCCCCCGCACGTCGTCTTAATTGCGGGATGTTAGCTCTAACTCTGGAAAGCCTTACTCACATTCTGCGCGGGACCATCGAGGACGTACTGGCCATTTTTTGTCGTATAGATATATGCGATCCTGTTGAACAGCCGCGCGTCTTGAGGATTAGTGTTCGGACTCGTAGTCACATAGTCGCCGAAGATCATCGTGGCAGGTTTCGTGATGTGGTTCATCGCCTGCAGCACCGTTGTCTTGGTTATCGGGCCCTTCATGGTCCGAAAAACTCCGTAGACCAGCTTCGCGTCCGCCCAACCACCCAGCGAGAAGGCAGTGATCGCGGAGTGCGGGTAGTACTTCGCCATATCGGCCTGGAATTCCCTGACCTCAGCAAAGGAGGTGTCGGTCGGGGCGGGTATACCGGACCCGAGAAGCATCCCGTTGCCCGATTTTCCGAGTACTTTGAGGAGCGCTGGTGTTGTGGCGGATAGGGCCGCACCAATAATAATCTTCGGCGTCCGCTGATATTGGTCCGGGAGCCACTTCTGGTTGTCGCTAGGCGGCAAGATAGAGAAGGCACAGTTAGCACCACTTGCTTGGATCGATGCCGCGACCGGCGAGTAGTCAGGAGCGCCCTGGTTGACGTTGAAGTCAACTACCTTGCCGCCGACTGTTTGCATTACCTGCTTCAGCGATGCCGCGACAATAAGAGCGGTTGGCGTGTTATAGTGAATGAAGGCGAGCGTCCGGCACCCTTTAGCGACCATCGCTTTCGCGGTGCCAACCGTGTATCCTGCCAGCGAACCCGTAGGAAATGACACTGGGTTCGTATTGTCCGCCGGTGATACGGGTAGGTTGCCAACGAATGCGATGCCTTCTTGCTGAAAGATCGGAAGGATCACAGTGCTGTAGTTATCGTACGGCGTCACAATCGCCACCACATTATCGCTCTCGGCCTGCCGAGCACATGTCGCGGCGACGTTGGGATTACCCTGGTCGTTGCATACGATCGCTTCGACTTTTCTGCCTCCGATGCCACCGTGGCTGTTTATGTCCTCGGTATAAGCAAGTACGCCATCGCGGCCTTCCGGAAACTCGAAGCTCGTGGCGGCCCACTGGCCTTCGACCATTACCTTTATCGGTCCAGATTTATCGCTCGATGAAGCCGAGCTTGAACTACAGGCCGTCGCAGCCATGGCAACTCCGGTCAAACATGCGATCCCGAGCGCGTAATTCGCCCGTCTTCTCTTCCAGTTCATTTGAACCCTCCTCGTTCAGTGAGACTTTGGCGAGTATGGCTTCGGTGGTTCTACAGTTCTGATTGCGCCAGTCGGCCTAGATCTCTCAGTGATGACTTCTCTATCATCCTGTTGATCTCGGTATTTTTGAATTTCTGATTTTGGTGAAGAAACCGGCGTTGCTGCTGGGCGCAGTTGATCACGATACCTCGATAGTCTGTCTAGTTACGACAGAGGTCTTTATCAACCATCGGCCACTTAGGAGCTCGTATGTGTCGTGCCAGCGACCAACTCCCCGGAGGGTGTGGTACGGCTCTCCGTCCCGCCATTCGCAGAAGTCCTGCAGAATCCAGGTTCCAGTCGCGCTGCGATCTCCCGTGATCTGAATAGTCGGCATCGATGCAATGTGGACACTTTTAAAGCCTTCGGCTTGCGAGCGGTAGAACTCCATGATGCTTTCTCGCCCTTGTCGATACGAGCTCTCGAATCGGGGCGCCGGCGGTGCGCCCGGCGGCCCGGCAAGTCTGGCGTCGAAGATGCCATCTTCCGTCCAGAGCGCTTCCATGGTTTCCCAGTCCTTGGAATCAATGGACGTGGCATATTGAGCCTTTAGCTGCTTGATCTCTTCGATTGCTAGCAGCCTTTCGAGCGGTGACATTCGCGCGGCCTCTCACAACGTCGGGCTCTGGATTTGCCGCAAGCGCGCACGGCCATGGGTGAAGGTCAGTGGTTACTTTGGACTACTGCTGCGCTGGCCCGGGTGGCTGCGGCGATCGCCGCGGTGTCCCAGTAATACGGGACGATCGCTCTTATCTTGTCGTCCTCAAAGTAGATGAACTCGACGATCGGCATCTCAACTTCAATACCCGTGGCTCGAGCCGTGGCTTTGAAGATGTTTTGCTTTACGACGACGCCCTCAGACTCTGCGTAGAAGTATTCTCCGTGAGTCCAGTCGCGAATCCACACCTCTTTGAATCTGTCGCCCAGCGCCTTGTAGCCGTCAATGCCGCGCCACAGTCCCGGATAGGGCATGCAGCTCGCCTCTTCGATGGTCAAGTCTTCGTGTAGATAGCCCGACGTCTTGGCCCAGTCACCGTCGATTAGTGCGGCCATGAAGTCTTTTACGATCTGGGTATGCTCTCCCGCGTCAGCCACCAGTAACTCCCGTTGCGAAATCGTCCGGGGGAGCAAGTCGTTGCGATCCTTGGAGGTATGTGAGCGCTTGCTCGCTTGCGGCGATGTTACAGCCGGGTGTCACAGGTGTCAACGGCCTGCGTGGAAAGTGGGGATTCCGCATCGTGGGATTGGAATTAGGCTCCGCCCGCTAGGATCAGGCCGACCCCGCAGCCGCTGCGACGCGGCTCGAGGCGGCTCGGGCACGGAGTGGTGCACCGCCCCGGCTGACCTGCGGGACCTGCGTGGTTAAGTCGGCGCGGGGCGCGATGCCGGTTGTGGTCACCGTCCGTCGCCCGCTGTACCGGTCTCCCGACAGCGGGCTCTGTGCAGTCTCGGCCGTTCGCCGCTGTCAGCGATCACGAAACTGAGCAGTGAGGGGCGTGCTGCGATCACGTAATTGACCACCCGATCACGTTATTGACCATGGTCAGGGCGTGCGTGTCGGGGTGGACCTGGTCATCGGGAAGTCAGGATGATTCCCCCGTCGACGGGACGGGGGTCCGATGGCGAGGAGGACGTTCGACGTGATGGATATCTGCGAGATCTTCACGCACTGGCATGCGGGCCGGTCGAAGAACGAGATCGCCGGCAGCCTGGGGTTGTCGCGGAACACGGTCCGCAAGTACCTGGCCGCGGGGATGGTGCCGGGCGGGCCGCCGGTGTCGCAGCAGGAGTGGGCCAGGCTGGCGCGGGCGTGGTTCCCGGAGCTGGCTGACACGCGGCTGCGGCAGGTGACGTGGCCGGCGATCGAGGCGCACCGGGATTACATCGTCGCGCAGCTGGCGGCCGGGGTGACGATGGCCACGATCCACCAGCGTCTTGCTGACGAGCGGGGGCTGGCGGCGTCGGTGGCGTCGGTGCGCCGGTATGTGGCGGCGAACCTGCCCGAGGAGGCCCGCCGGTCGCAGGTCACGGTGCTGCGCCTGGTCCCGGCCGAGCCGGGGCAGGAGGCGCAGATCGACTACGGGCAGCTCGGCCGGTGGCTGGACCCGGCGTCGGGGCGCAGGCATGTGGTGAACGCGTTCGCGATGGTGCTGTGCTGCTCGCGGCACATGTTCGTCCGCCCGGTCATCGCCATGGACCAGCACGCGTGGACCGGGTGCCACGTCGCCGCGTTCGGGTTTTTCGGCGGCGTGCCGGCCAGGCTGGTGCCCGACAACCTGAAGACCGGGGTCGACCGGCCGGACTTGTATGACCCGAAGATCAACCGGTCCTATGCCGAGCTCGCCTCGCATTACGGCTGCCTGGTCGACCCGGCCCGGTCCCGCAGGCCGAAGGACAAGGCGCAGGTGGAGCGGCCGATGCCGTATATCCGGGACTCGTTCTGGCGCGGCCGGGAGTTCACCAGCCTGGAGCAGATGCAGGCCGAGGCTGTGCGGTGGTCCGCGGATGTGGCCGGGCGGCGGTCGTCCCGGCCACTGGACGGCGCCGCCCCGGCGGCGGTGTTCGCCGCGGCCGAGCAAGACCGCCTGAGTCCGCTGCCGGTCTCGCCGTTCGTGCTCGCGGACTGGTCGCGATGCAAGGTCGGCCCCGATATCCACGTCAAGGCCGGCCGGACCCTGTACTCGGTGCCGTGGCGTCACATCGGCAAGACCCTCGACGCCCGCTCCAACGCCACCATGGTGCAGTTCTTCCTGGGCGGGGATCTGGTGAAGACCCATGCCCGCAAGGCCCAGGGCAAGCAGACCGATCTGGCCGACTACCCGCCGGAGAAGATCGCGTTCCATATGCGCACCCCGGCGTGGTGCCGCAGGCAAGCCGCCGAAGTAGGCCCGGCCTGCCAGGCGCTGATCAGCGGGCTGCTGGAAGACAACGCCTTGTATCGCCTGCGGGCGGCGCAGGGTGTGCTGCACCTGGCCGACAAGCACCAGCCCGGCCGCCTGGAAGCAGCCTGCGCGAAAGCGGCTGCCGCAGGTGACCCGTCCTACCGGACCGTCAAGGGCATCCTCGCCGCCGGCACCGAAGGCATGCCGGTGACGACGCCGGCCGGCGACGGCGGAGCAGCCGCGTTCCTGCACGGCCCCGACGCACTGTTCGCCGCCGGGCCCGCCGCGGGCAACGTGGTCCCGCTGCGGCCCGGCACCAGCGGAGCCGAGGCGGCGTCATGACCACCCTCACCCCGAGCACGCCGATCGTGGCGGCCATGCCCACCGTGATCGAGACCGGCGGGCTGGACAAGACCTTGCGGGTCCTGAAGCTGTCCGGGATGCTCGACACCATCGACGCCCGGCTGGCCCAGGCCCGCGCCGGGGAACTCGGCCACCTTGAGTTCCTCCAGGTCCTCTGCGAAGACGAGATCTCCCGCCGCCACGCCATGTCCATCCACCGGCGGCTGCGCAGCGCCAGGTTCGAGGAACAAGCCACCCTGGAGGGCTTCGACTTCACCGCGTCCCCGAAACTGCCCGCCGCGCAGATCCGCGACCCGGCCGCCCTGCGCTGGCTGCAGGCCGGCGAGTCCGTGATCCTCTACGGCCCCGTCGGCGTCGGCAAAAGCCACATCGCCCAGGCCCTCGGCCACCTCGCCGTCCGCCACGGCGCCGCCGTCGGTTCCTCAAAACCAGCCGGGCCCTGGCCCACCTGGCCGGCGGCCGCGCCGACGGCACCTGGCACAAACGCCTCGGCGAACTCGCCCGCCCCGCCGTGCTGATCCTCGACGACTTCGCCATGCGCGAGCTCACCCCCGCCCAGGCCGACGACCTCTACGAGCTCATCACCGAACGAGCCGGCTCGTCGCTGATCCTGACCTCGAACCGGGCGCCGCAGGACTGGTACCCGCTGTTCCCCAACCCCGTCGTCGCCGAGTCGCTGCTCGACCGCCTCATCAACAACAGCCACCAGCTCGTCATGAACGGACCCAGCTACAGACCCAACAAGAGACCCGGACAGCGTGGCGGCACCACAGGAAAGGAGCCGAGCTAGTAGGGGTCTGTCAATTTAACGGTGTAACTTGATCTTGGTTGTTAGTTCCTGCCCGCGCTGAGGCGGCCGTCGAAGGTGATGTCGAAGGCGTTCAGGGCGGCCTTCCACCGGTTGGTCCAGCGTTTGCGGCCTTTCCCTGTCGGGTCGAGGCTCATGATCGCCAGGTAGAGGCATTTGAGGGCGGCCTGCTCGGTGGGGAAGTGACCGCGGGCGTTGACGGCCCGGCGGAGCCGGGAGTTGATCGACTCGATCGCGTTGGTCGTGCAGATCACCGTCCTGATCTCCCGGTCGAAGGCCAGGAAGGGCACGAACTCGGCCCAGGCGTTCTCCCAGAGCCGGATGATCGCCGGGTACTGCTTCTCCCAGGTGCCGGAGAACTCGGCGAACCGGTCGAGTGCCTCGGCTTCGGACGCCGCGGTATAGACCGGCCTGAGGTCTTTGGCGACCTGCGCCCAGTCTCGTTTCGAGGCGTACTTGAACGAGTTCCTGAGCAAATGAACGATGCAGGTTTGCACGATGGTCTTCGCCCAGACGGCGCTGACCGCGTCGGGCAGGCCCTTGAGTCCGTCGCAGACCAGCATGCACACATCCCGCACGCCGCGGTTCTTGATCTCCGACAGTACCCGCAGCCAGTACTTGGCGCCCTCGCCGTCGCCGTGCTCGCCGGCCCACAAGCCCAGGATGTCCCGCTCGCCGTCGACGGTGACGCCGAGCGCGAGGTAGACGGGCCGGTTGGCGACCTGGCCCTCGCGGATCTTCACCTGGATCGCGTCGACGAACAGCACCGCGTAGACCGGGTCGAGCGGACGGGACTGCCAGTCCGCCATGCCCTCCATCACCTTGTCGGTGATCGTGGTGATGGTCTGCTTGGACACCTCGGCGCCGTAGACCTCGGCCAGGTGCGCGGCGATCTCCCCGTGCGTCAGACCCTTCGCCGACAGCGAGATCACCAGGTCGTCGACGCCGGTCAGCCGCCGCTGCCTCTTGGCGATGATTTTCGGCTCGAAGCTGGACTCACGGTCCCGCGGCACGCTGATCTCCACCGGCCCGGTATCGGTCAGCACCGTCTTGGCGCGGTGGCCGTTGCGGGAGTTCCCGCCGTCGCGGCCGGCCGGGTCATGCTTCTCATAGCCGAGGTGGTCATCGAGCTCGCCTTCCAGCGCGCCCTCGACCACCATCTTGGTCAGCTCGCCCAGCAGGCCGCCGGCGCCGGTCAGCTTCAGCCCGCCGGCGCGGGCCCGCTCGGTCAGCTCCCGCAGCAGCTGCCGGTCGGCAGCCGACAGCTCCGCCACGTCCTGGTCCGTTGTCACATCAGTCACGGGTGTCTCCTCATATGTCAGGAGTTACACCGAAGAAATTACAGTCCCGCTAGTAGAACAGGAACAGGCCAGGCCCTGGTCAATTACGTGAGCAACACCCCTGCTCAATAACGTGATCGTCGACATTCGCCGCGTTTGTTCAGCGGTCCACGAGGTGGGGACCTTGCTGCCGCGGGTGTCGATACCGGGTGACCGGCACCTGGCGATGTTGAACAGCTCGATCCCGTAGGCCGACAGCTTGCGCCACCGGCCGTGCCGACCGGTGAGATGACGGCGGATGTACATGCCTTCCAGCGGTGCAGCCGCATCAGGCAGCGGAACGGCATGGCAAGCGAGGCTTTCCAGGGATTCGACGTGGTGTTTGCAGACCGCGTGCTTAATGTAGGTGGTCCAGCCGCGCATGATCTGTTCAGCTGGATCGGCGCTGCCCTGGGTGGCTGCTGCGATGACCTGCGGGTGGGAGCACGGATCTTGTCGTTCACGGACCGGACGGGTCGGTCGCTGATGAAGGTCCAGACGTGCCACTTGCTCGTGCCTCGCTTGCGGCGCCACTGGATGCGGAACCCCACGGAAGTCGAGCGCTTCGCTCATACACCCGATCCGGGTCTTGCCTCCGAGAGGCGCGGGCCCACCGGCGCGAGCACATGATTGACGTTGTCTCGCCGCAGGGTCTCGACGCCGACTTCATTGCCGCGCACAAGGATGACGAAGTCGTCGGCAGAGCGGACGATCCGCCAGTTCGGCGCGCCCCTGGCGCGGCGGCCGCCGCGCCGGCGCGGAGTGCTCATGGCTCCGCTGCCAACCGCGGCCCCTCCACCTGCTCGTCGAGCACGGACAAGGCGATGTGGCCATCAGCGGAGACAGGATGCCTCCTTGCGGCGTGCCAGTCCAGGCGTCTTCCCGGCCGCGGGCTTAACGGCGCTGACGGTCAGACGCTGGATCGAGAACGCCACCGGCTGGTCGATACGCAAGTTCGCGAAGACAGCCCGCCGCTACCGCACCCTCGAGATCCAGGCCGACCCGCATGCTATCACCACTGCCGACTCATACCCGACGAGCCACGCCAGGCCCTTGACCGCATCCATCGGCACGACCGTGCGCACAAATTTGAATCAAGACATCCCAGGATTTTCGATGTCAAGCTGCGACGGGAGATTGGCCGGTGTTTTCCCGATGGCCCCAGGCGGTGGTCTCGTCGTAGCGGGTATGTGCCTTCAGGCATCCGTGCAGGATGCCGACGAGCCGGTTGGCGAGCCGGCGGAGTGCGTCGTTGTGCTCGATCCCGCGGGCGCGCAGGTCGTCGTAGAACGTGCGGGCGCCGGGCGAGACCCTGAGCGCGGCGAAGGCCTGGATCATCAGGGCGTCGATGAGCCGGTCGTTATGCACGAACCGGGCCGCGACGATTTTCTTCTTGCCGGAGGCGCGGGTGATCGGGCTGGTGGCAGCGTAGTTCCTGCGGGCCTTGGCGCAGGCATAGCGGTCAGGGTCGTCGCCGAATTCGCCGAGCACCCGGGCGCCGGTGATCGCGCCCAGACCGGGCTGCGACAGGTAGATCTCAGCGTCCGGGTGCTGGCCAAAATGTGCCTCCACCTGCCCCTGCAGGACGGCGACCTGATCGTTCAGGGTGGCGATGACCGCGATCAGGGACCGCGCGGTGGCCGCGTACGCGGCAGTCAGCGCGGGTGGCTGGCCCAGCTGCGGGCTGCGCAGCGCAGCCAGGATCGCGTCGGTCCTGGCCGCGATCTTGTAGCGGCCGGCCCGCTTGAGTACCGCCGAGACCTGGGCGCGGGTCAGCTTCGCGGCACGGGCCGGTTCCGGTGCCCTGCCCAGCAGCTCCAGCGCGTCCGGGGCATCCAGGTCCTCGAACGCGGCCACCGCGGCCGGGAAGTACTCCAGCAGCTGGGCCCGCAGCCGCTGCACCATCGCGGCCCGCTGCCAGATCAGCGTCTTGTGCGTGCGCGCCAGCACCTTGACCGCTTCGGCCTGCTGGCTGTCCCCGGCCGCCGGGCGCAGCTGGTGCGCATCGGTGCGCACCACATCAGCCAGTACGTGCGCGTCCCCGCTGTCACTCTTGGCCCCCGACACGCTATGCCGGCTGCGGTACCGGGACGCCTGCAGCGGGTTCACCGGGAACACCGTGTAGCCCGCAGCAATCAGCGCGACCACCCAGGGGCCGCGGTCGGTCTCGATCCCGACCTGAACCTCTGCGTCGGTGTCCTGTTCCGGCAGGAACCGGCTGATCAGCTCATGCAGCTGCCCGATCCCGGCTACTCCCTCCGGCACCCGCCTGCGGGCCAGCACCCTCCCCGTCTCGTCCATCACCTCGATGTCGTGATGATCCTGCGCCCAGTCATCCCCGACCAGCAGCCGCATCTCGCCTCCGCCCACCATCCCGAATCCGGTCAGCAGCCAGCGGGAGAACCATCAGCAGACTAATGAACAGTGCTCACGCCAGGCGGCGGGCACGACATCCCAGCAGCGATCAACTCTCCCGGTCACCGGCGGGGGCACGTTCTTGGGCTCAGGGCTCCAGCGCCCTGTCAGGTAAAGTGCTCACCCGCCGGCGGCCACCAGCCAACGAGTCTGCCGCAACGGCGGACCGTTAACTAACTCTCATTAGTCAGGTTATAAAGGCGCCGTGAGGCGAGCGCTGCGACCTGCTGCCGGGCTGGGCGTCCCAATCGAAGTTCCTCGAGTGTCTTGCGGGCGGGAACCCCGCGGGCCTGTATCCGCAGATCGGCGCCGGCGGCGTTGCGGCGGAGACCTCCCGTTCAAGGACGGCGGCAAGGTCGTCCGCGCGAGCCCAGCCAGGGCGAGGGAAGCTGCTCGCGTATCCCAGCTTCCCGAAGGAGACCAAGCGAACGGATCGCCGGAAAACCCGTAGCGCTCAAACGAATATGTCCCCCGACAGCTGCCCGCTCCTCCGCCGGCTGAAGCCCGCCGAGCAGCGCGACGATTCGCCGTCATACATCATGCCATTCTCATCAATGCATTTAGCCCTCTCCCAGATTAATCGATATTGCCCTGAGATTCTCCGAAGTGCTTAATGCAGCGACCAATTAGCTGAATGATCGTCATTGTGCGACAAAACCTCCGTCAACGATCACGATCGAGCCGGTTGTAAATGCGGATGCGCTCGAACATAGGAACACTACTGTCTCCGCGATTTCTTGCGGCTCGCCGATACGGCCAAGAGGCTGAGCCGCCACAGCTCCATCCCTGATATCGTCGGCAAGTCTGCCGAGCATCGGTGTGTTCACTACTCCAGGGCACACAGCATTGACCCGTATAGACTTCCGCGCGTAATCGAGAGCCGCTGTCTTGGTAAGGCCGATCACTCCGTGCTTGGACGCGACGTACGCTGCCGTGTTGCGACCGCCGACTACGCCGAAGTATGAGCTGATATTTACGATGGCGCCTGACGCATTCTTGGCCATGTGGCGAAGTTCGTGCTTCAACGACAGGAAGGTGCCACGGAGGTTGATCCCAACTATCCGATCGAAATCCACAACTTCAAATTCTCCGAGCGGGGCCAATGAAGTTCCGCCGCCAATTCCTGCACAGTTTGCCGCCATGTCCACTATCTTGAAGGTCGCGACTGCATCGTCGATCGCCCGAACGACCGAGTCCTCCTCTGAGATATCTACGTGAACCGCATGGGCCTGACCGTCAGCGGATTTGATCTCCTCGGCTACGCGGTATGCCCCATCATCGTCGCGGTCCGCTACGACGACCATCGCTCCGCGCTGGGCAAAAAGTATGGAAGTCGCGCGCCCAATGCCCGATCCGCCTCCTGTGACGAAGGCGACCTTGCCGGAAAGATCGTAAGGTGACTTCGGCATCATTTCGTAAGCCATAACTGGTCTCCGATCCTTTGGATTAGCAGCGTCATGAAGGTGCGCGGGCCGTACCGCGCACCCAGGATGCCGTTAGTGAGTGCGAGCCGCCTAGAGGATCTCCCCAAGGCTGGGACCTAAAAATAACCTCCCAATTGATCCACGCCGGAAAGGGCATTTGAAAGTCTATTAGCATTTTTTAACAGGCCAGGTTGGCAGAGCGATTCTGGCCATCGAGCGTTAGGGCAGGCGCTCTCTCACATAAGTGCCTTGGCACACTCTATCGCGCCTGGAGTCCAATAAAAATCGCCCTGCGCCAACTGGTGCGTTCACAAAGCGCACGATTTGTTACCCGATTTTAAGTCTCACTATGTCAGCGGTCTCGGGAGGTAGCTGCCATGTTCGATACGGTGGCGTCCTCTTGCCGCCTCCGGTTCGACCGGACATTAGAGTTGCCTCAAACGACCGCGGGGAAGTCTGCGTGAACTGTGCTGGCGTAGCCTCCTCTCCCGCGATTATGGTTCCAGCGATTGGAGAAATTAAATTCGCGGACCCACGCGGCCGCTAGCACCACAATCAAGCTTCGAGGTTTTAGATCCACAGAATTCCTAAAGGTCTACGGTCGGGAGTCGGGTCAGTTCAGTGGCGAGGCGTCGGCGCATTAGCTTGCCAGTGGGGCTATACGGAAGATCGGCACGCCACACAATCTGGTCTGGAGTGCGAGCACTGCGCAGCCTGTCCCGCGCGTAGGCTCGGAGCTCGTCAGCGGTAACGGCGGCGCCTTCCTCAGGCACCACAACCGCGCAGATCTTCTCGCCCCATTCGTCGTCGGGAATGCCGATAACTGCGATATCCTTGACGGCTGAGTGTCTAATGAGGACATCCTCGATCTCTGCCGGCGCCACGTTCTCACCGCCGCGGATGATCGTGTCGTCGGCGCGACCATCGATGAACAGGTAGCCATCGGCATCACGGTGACACAGATCTCCGGTTCGCAACCAACCGTCGATGTCCAACGCTGATCCCAGGCCACGGTACTCACCTGAGACCTGGGCGCCACGCACCCACAACGTCCCGACTTTGCCGGTCTTGACCGGAGCGCCATCCTCATCGCGGACCTGCGCCTCGATACCGGGCACAGGGCGGCCGATGCTGCTTAGACGGGCCCCTACTATCGGATCGTCGGAGCTAAGCGCCGCTCGATGCTCCTCCGGCCCGAGCAGCGCGATGGTCGAGCTCGTCTCCGTCAGTCCGTAAGCGTTCACAAAACCGACTTCAGGGAAGGCCCGAAGCGCGCGCTCCAACACCGGCCTCGCCGTCCGGGCTCCCCCGTATGAAATAGACCGCAGCGCGGGAACCTCAGCGGGCCCATCGCCGACTATATCCAAGACACGTGCAAGCATTGTCGGCACGACCATGGCGGAGGTTACTGACTCTGCGCGCACCATGCGCAGCCAAGCATTTGGTTCGAAATCCGGCAGGTACACCATCCGCCGCCCACTGTAGACGTTCGAAAGTGCCGACCCCACCGCCGCCACGTGATAGGGCGGGACCGCGACAAGGGCGGCCTCGTCCTCACTGGCGCTACCGAACTCCACCGTCGAGAAGATGTAGGAAGTGAGGTTACGGTGGCGCAGGACCACCGCCTTGGGCCGCGCCGTGGTGCCTGAGGTAAACAGCAGCACGGCCGGTGCGTCGTCGGCCGCCGCCTCATCGGTCGGCGGGGCCACCGTGGCGGCAGCCAAGAAGTCATCAGCCGACATGGCACAGGCGCCTTGCCCCTCGACCAGATGCAAATAGTCGTCATCCGCGACTACAAGGGAGTTGGCCAACTCCGCCAGTAGCCCGTGCAACAGCTGCGGAGGGAGTCTGTAGCTCAACGGCGCGAAGGGAACTGCGGCCGCGGCGGCTGCGAACAGCACCTGTGGGTAGGCTGGGCCGTTGCGGCCGACGAATACCACGTGCGATGGAGAACACTGTCGAATAATCGTCGCTCCCCCTGCTGCGCCAATAGCGAGGGCCGCGAAGCTCAGGCCGCCCGTATGGGATCCCAAAGCGATACGGTCGGCATAGCCTGACGCCGCCATTCCAAGCAAGAGTGAAATGCTCACGCCGAACTCAATTGCAACATGATTCCAACAGGCCGCTCAGTTGCCGATTCCAGGCACAGACGCACTTCGGTCACCCCTATGCTCGGTGACCATCACCGCACGTTGAGGATAAGAGGCAATCGCTCTGGCAGCCTGGGCTTCTTTCCCCGCAGAAATTTCCAGGAGATATTCAAACGCCACGTGACCGTCATCGTAGAGCTGAAATATGTGCGGAGCTGTCGCATTACATTCGCCATGGCCTTGGCATCTGCGTTGGTCGACTAGTACTTTCACAGCCCACTCCAAGCTTCCACTGGATTGAAGAGCGACAAAATCCTCTGCTATTTCTTCCAAACGCAACAAGGCGACCAGAGTCGACTGCAGAAACAGGCAAGCATGCGGCCGCTCACAGTGCTCGGATCGGACGTACTCTAGTCCACCCAGCACATGACTGGCCCTGACTGGCGAGGGCCGCAGCAATGGCTGGCAGTGTCCCTGTGAGGAGCGCAGCTGGTCGATAATCAGCGGGGGATAGAGACTCCATAGTTGTTGAGTTCAAGACCCAGAGTTCCTCTCGTTCAGGGCAAAGTAAGGTCGGCTTGTCCCGCTCGCCCTTGGAGCCGACCATGAGCGTCGCTCGACAAACTCGCAGCCACATCGGCGGCGAAGGCTTCAAGGTGATCTTCTTCGTAATCTTCGATCCGGAGCAGGACGCGATCGGCCCCCGCTGCGCAGAGAGCTGTCAGCCATGCAGCACTGTCAGGGTGCGGGTACATAGGCACAGTTACCGAAAAACTGTCACCACCACGGCCTGACTCAAGCCGCATATTGCGAAGCCGCTCAACAATCACGGCAAGCTGATCAGGCTCGAGCCTCTCGCCGGACAGCCAGCCATCCCCGACCGCGGCGGCGCGCCGAAGTGCTGCATCGGACTCTCCGCCAACCAGGATGGGTGGGAACGGTTGCGTCGTCGGCTTCGGCTCGAACTCGACCGGTCCGAACCGGTAGTAGCGGCCTCTGAAATCTATGGAGCCGTCGCGGCCAGTGAGTCGAAGTATCTCGATTTCCTCGTCAAGACGCGCTCCCCGAGTCGCAAAATCTTGGCCGAGCGCGTCGAACTCTTCGCGGCACCAGCCCGCACCGACGCCAACAAGAATCCGGCCGCCAGTCAAAACATCGAGCGTTACCACTTGCTTTGCGAAGGTTAGCGGCTCTCGCTGGGGCAGCACGGATACTGCCGTACCAAAGCGCAACGTCGACGTACGCCCCGCGAGGAAACCGAACAGAACCAGAGGATCGACGAAATGTGTCCCTGGCTTGAACGGCGGACGTCCATTGTTGTAAGGATAGGCGTCCGTAGCCGGAGGAATGACGACATGATCTCCCACCCAGAACGACTCGAAGCCGAGCTGCTCTACCCTGGCGGCGATCTCCGGAAGTCGGCTTGATGACACCGCGGCAAGCCCGAGGTACACCCCTACCGACGGAGCTTCGCGCCCGACCCCGTGGCCTGAATCGCCTCCGCTGGCCATTTATCAGCGCCGACCTTGGCTGGGAAGGAGGCATGAGACCAAGTTGATTTGGCCAACGCCGATCACGTTCTCGATCAGCTCAAGGAAATCGACGCGCCGGACAAGCGCATTCACCACGGCCCCGCCGCCGAGTCCCGACAACCCGTCTTCGCCGCACGGGCTCACACTGCCCGGGGCTGCTGAGACTCTTTGATCACGGCCACGTGAAGGCTTTAGGGCCACCGGCTGAACCTCCCAGGTATGCAAGCGCTTGCTAGCCATCGAGCTTAGCTTGCTTGCAAATCTGCGTCAACCGTCCTCAGAGTCACTCCCAGCTCGGCCAGCAATTCACGACGTCTCGAAGGATGAGAACCCGACTGTCCGGCAGGACACCGCGACTGGCCCAGTGAGGCGCGGGAGTCTCGCTGACCGGCCCGACCTCTACTGAAGCAGCGGACCGAGACAGTTCCGGACACGGCGCTGAATTAGAAGCAAACGGAGCATCTTGGCATTAGAAACACGGCCGGCCCGAGTCCGAGCTTGTGCGCAACCTGACCCCAGCCCAAGCCAGCGCTGGCCGAAAGAAGCTCTAGTTCCGGATCGAGATGCCGTGGGCCGGGCCGGGACGTCTGAGCCCCTCTCTTGCGCAAGCGGCAGCGGCGGCTGACCGGCGTTGATGAGACCAGCTGTCTGGATGCCGCGGGCTGAGGCTGAGAGGCATAGCTGAGACGGTCGGGGCGACGTCTGGCCGCCGGCCCATTGTGGGGACCCTCCGTCATAGGCCCGATCCGCAAAACTTGCCTGCCCCGTCTCCAAGCGGAAGCCGAAGGTGAACCCACAGTGTGAGGTTCCGGCCCTCGCTGTCCAAGTACCAGCTGGAGGACCCACGGTAGTAAACGGCAAATGCGACCGGGCGGACTGGGACGCGACCAAGTGAGCCGTCCTTCCATCAAGTCCGCGGTCAAGACCGCCGCGGCTGAAGTCGCGCTCGGCGGCCTCGCTGCCCAGAAAGGCGCGCAGAACGGCCGATCTTCCGGCCGGCTGTGGGAGAACAACGAGAAACAGTTCATCGGGTACCGACGGGCGTTCGGGCTCGCAACCATTTCCCCGGTCGCAAGTGGAGTTAAAGTTCCTCTAACTGGCTACGCAGTCCATGGACCCGGCTGGAGCGGGCCAGGTCCGTTCGGACCGTGCAACGGAAACCCGCAATCAACGCCTTCGTCTTCGGCCGCCGGCTCCCGGCCGATGGAAACTCCGTTCGCGAGGTAGACCCGCCAGCAGACCATGCGATAACATTGCGCAGTTAGAATTCTATCGCAGGCGCACGAAAAGCGAGGAGTCCCGTTGGCGGAACGCTTGAATATTGATCGCCCGCTGCCGACACCAGGTCCGCTGACGGCGCCATTCTGGGATGGCTGTCGGCGCGGCGAACTATTGTTCACTCGATGCGGCCAGTGCGACACTGTGGCGTTCCCGCCCCGAGCGAGGTGCGGTTTCTGCAGCGCGTCCGCGTTTGTGTGGGAGCGCAGCGCCGGCCATGGATCACTCTATTCTTGGGCTATCGTCGCCCGCCCACCTACGCCTGCGTTCAGCGTTCCGTTCGTCATCGGGATAGTCGGCCTGGACGAGGGCTTTCAGATGGTGTCGAACATCGTGGGAATTAACGATGATCAGCTAGAAATAGGTACGCCGCTTACTGTCACGTTCGCGGAGGTGGGTCCGGAAACTTCGATACCAGTGTTTGTCAGGTCCGCGTTTTAGACAGTCAGGGCCGGGCGGACCCGAGAATCAGAGCGTCGCAGTACATTGCTCCAGAGCCTCCGTTGGAACACATTACAACTTCGCAGCCGCCTATCTGGTTAGATGCGCAAGTTCCGGTGAGCTGCTCGACGCCTCTGATCACTCGCTGGAGTTCCTGAGCGACGCCAGTGTGGCTGTACGCGAGTGCTCCACCATCTGTGGTCGTCGGAAAGCGGCCGTCGAGGCTCATATTGCCGTCCGCGGCGAACGCTCCGCCTTCGCCGATTCCGCAGAATCCGAATGCCTCGAACTGTCGGATAATCTCAAACGAGAAAGGATCGTAGAACTCGCATACGTCAATATCCCGCGGCTGAAGACCCGCCATCGCAAAAGCGCGCCGCGCAGAACCCGCGCCGATCAGACCAGCCTTTACGCCCGTGCCGCGAGGTGGGATATAGTCCCAGCTTGGCGGAATCTGATACGGCGGTGCAATCGACTCCATCCCGACCCCGTGTACGTAAACTGGCGGTGCGGGTAGGTCTCGTGCTCGTTCATCCGTGGTAAGAACCAATGCGGCGCCGCCCTCGCACACGACGGCGCAATCCAGCAGATGGAAAGGATCGACGATGAGACGCGACGCGAGCACAGCAGCAGGAGTGCATGGCGGCCGACCATAATGAAGGGCGCCCGGTGTCGCGTGGCCATTGTTCCTGATCGTGGCCGCGACCATCGCCAGTTGCTCGGAAGTGGTGCCGTACACCGCCATGTGACGGCGGGCGAACAGCGCGAATTCGGCTGCGGTGAACATGCCGAAGACGGCAACAAACTCATTTTCCGGCCGCGTCCAGCTGACCGTACTCTCGTCCGCTGCCTGATGGCCCGCGCGACCTCCTGTGACCACGACGACTTCCGCTTGCCTGGTCGCTATCGCGCTGGCGGCATCCGCCACAGCGGCGATGCCTGCTTCAGGAGATCGGCCACAGCGCACCGGACCTATGCCAAGGTTGTGCATGACTGCGTGGGCGTGCTCGCCAAGTATCATGTCGACGTCGGCGGGCCGGAGGCCGGCTGTTCGAAGCGCTTCGATCGTCGCCTCGACTGTAATCGAGACGCTGTCGTGCCCCTCAAGGCGCTTAGCCTGGCGGGTGTTATGCGCGCCTACGATCGCCACGGCTGAGAACGGATGGGTCACCGGACCGGCCGCCGCATTCGCAAGATAATCACGTCTTCGGAACACCTAGCATCCTGAGGGCCAGCTCGGCGAAGAGCCGACCGAGCTCGTCAGGACTCCATCTCAGAGGGGGCACATACCAGCGAGCGACATCGATGCCGATCGACAAGATAGCGATGGTGGCCGCGGCCTCATCAGTAACCTCGAAGTCACCGCTGCGCACCCCGTCCCTGATTATGCCGCGCAGGTGCCTCGTAAACCTTTCGCGCAATCGCAGGATCTCTTCAGCGTGCTCTGGACGAAGCAGCGCCAAATCCTCTAGCTGGCTCACCCGAGCCAGCTTATGATTCCGCGCGTGCCAGGTCACCCAGCCAGTCATAAACTCCCAGATTTTGGCAGGTGGAGCTTCCGCGGTTGAGACCACGGCTTCTAGCAACTTCAGAGTGCTGAGATGCGCGGTCTTGCTGACCTCGAATAGAAGATCCGCTTTGGTGGCGTAGTGTACGTAGACTCCGGCTGGCGACATTCCTGCAGCTTCGGCCACCTGGCGTGTAGTAGCGCCCTGAAAGCCGTACACCGCGAACACGTCTCGCGCCGCCATCAGCAGTCGACGCGACGACTCAGGCCTGACGTCCGCCCACTGCGGCTCGTCGTCAAAGTCAACGTCAACCGGGCTCACGGGCCTGATCTCCCTGAATCATCAAAATGTTCGTCACACACGGAAACCCCATCGACAACGTAGAATGGACGATCAAATGCGCCGGAGGGGCCGCAAGAAGGCGGCGGCCTCCACAATTCGCCGGTTGCTGTGGGCATGCAATCCTCGTCCTATAGGTTGGCTTGCGTCGGATGTGCACGGCCAGCACGCTCAATCGCTACGGGCGTGGCCATTGCGGCGCCATGCGGGGGTAGCCGTCCTGACGCCCTGCTGCCAATTTCCGCGATCATGCGAAGGGCAAGCATCTGTGAGGCGGCCCCTCTGATGCCTGAAACTCCGCCGGTGGCGAGAGTTACGTTATCTTGCAGCCACATTGACTCTGAGATTCCATGTCGTCCATTCCGGATCACTCACTCTGCCGTATTTGAGTGCTTGCTCAGCAAGCCGGGAAGACCGGGCCTAGCAGCCCGGAGATCCTCGGGGCGAGGTCGATTTATTACTGAATAGTAGCGTTCGCGGTGCTCATCGAGCCCTGGTGCGGCACGCTTGATGGTTCTGTCCGCGCCACGGAAGTAGACCGGCGCCGCCGGATAGTCAGCTTCACGACCAATCGTCGCATCGAACACTGGGACGGCACCACCGCGGGCGCGAATGTGAGGATCGTCGAGAGCTTCGTCCGGAGAGTAGATCACTCCGCAAGAGAAGCCGCGATCCTGCGAACCTCGGAAAAATTCATAGCCGGTTACATTCGCTGCGATCAAGAAAAGCGCCGTTCGCTCAGCGCGAAAGACCTCGGCGCCCTCAACGTCCACGCCGTCGACAGGCTCGGGAAACTCACCGAGCTCGACGCCGATTTCGAGCCAAAAGAAATCATCGAATTGATCGGCTATAGCGAGTTTGTGCATCCACTCAATGAGACGTTGGCAAGCCTGGCCTGTCCGCGGCGGGACGCCAGTTGTTACCCAGTGTCCGTCCCTCGTCAGGGCTTGGATCGGCTCGCTTGGCAAGACGGCAGCGTGCCGCCCAGTCTGACGTTGCACCGTCTGACCAGCAACGAGCCAATAATAACTGCCGACTTCCGATGACACATTCAGCACTGCGTCCATGCTGACGTCTACGAGCTGACCAATGCCCAGCTCCTCGCGAGCCAGCAAAGCGACCATTGCCGCGCTCACCGCGACGACGCCTGCGGCGTGGGCAGCCTGGTTCGTCGCGCCCCTGACAGGCGGCAGCTGGTGATCATCGTAGCCGCAGTTCCACATCGGTCCGCCGCCGGCCAGCAGTGTTATGTCGGTCTGCGGCAGGTCGTTGCGCGTGCTTTGCCGACCGAATGACGTGATGGATACCCACACCAGTTGAGGTGAGATCAGGCTGATCGTGTCATAGTCCAGTTGCAGGCCGGACAGATATCCCGGCGCCTCGGCCTCAATAAGGACGTCTGCCGTCTCAAGGAGGTTCTGAAACGCGTTCTGCCCCGCAGGATCTAGTAGGTCAAGTTCCAGCCCGAACTTACCGACGTTGTAATGCTTCCACCAGAGGCTGCCGTCCAACGACGGCGCATCGTCGACGAACGGTTCGTACCATCGCGTGGCGTGACCCCCCGGCGGCTCGATCACGATCACCTCGGCACCATAGTGCGCGAGCAACTGACCCGCATAAGAGCCAGCTTCGCTGGCCAACTCCACTACGCGAGTCCCGGCGAGGGCACGTTCTTCACGGACGCCGCTCATATGGCACCAGCCTGGCGTAGTTCGGTGTACTCCGTCTCGCTGACACCGAGAAACTGCTGGAAGACCTCAAGGTTATGTGCAGCAAGACGGGGTGCTGCCGACGAGATCGTCCAGTCAGTCTCGGACAGGTGGAAGGGGATGCCCTCCACCCGCACCGGCCCGATATCCGGGTGCGTCACTTCCGGCCAGAGATTCCAAGTGCCCGCGTCGGGGTTGTCCTCGATGCGCTCTCGAGGGGCAAGAACAGGCGAGCAGGGAACACCGCACGCGTGGAGCCGCTCGGCGACCGCGTCTGCGGTCATCCCGCTGCTCCAGCGACCAACTAGGTGATCGATCTCATCTTCGCGCTGCAGCCGTGATGGGAGATTGGCAGCCGCAAGATCCGCAGGCATGTCGGCTAGCAGGGCAATCTCTCTCCATTCGCGCTCATCGCGACAGGCGATAGCCACCCAGCTGTCCGCGGCCCTGCAGGGATATACCCCATGAGGAACCATAGGGCGGCCCAATGATCGGTTCGAGTTGACATCCGCTCCCTGGTCGCGCGCGGTGCGACCGTTAACTGTGTAGTCAAGCAGCGCGGGCCCGTTGATCGCGATCGATGCTTCGACGCACGCCATGTCGATCCAGCCACCCTGACCACTTCGCTGCCGACGAATCAGCGCACCCATGATCGCAGTCGCCATGAAGAACGCGCCCATATGATCCATCCACGAGTAACCCCACCCGGCCGGCTGCTCGCCTGGAAGCGCAGATTGATACGTGAGCCCGCCGTTGGCCTGCACAATAGGGCCCCAGCTCTTGTAGCGGCCGTACGGACCCTCGCTGCCGAAACCCGAGTTGGAGACGTAGATGATATCCTGGCGGAGCTCGCGTAGCGCCTCGTAGCCTAGCCCCAAGCGCTCCATGACGCCTCCGGCAAAGTTCTCCGTCACAACATCGGACTTGGCGATTAGCCTTTTGGCCAGGGCAAGCCCTGCCGGCATGCGCACGTTGATGGTAACGAAAAGCTTTTCGACGTTATGATTGTTGAATGCCCCGCCCAACTCGATGCCACGCCGATCATCAACGAACGGCGCCAGCCCACGCAGGATGTCCCACCGTCCCTGCCGACTCGGGTCTTCCACTCTGATAACTCGCGCACCGAAAGCCGCTAGAAGGCGGGTGGCCCCCGCACCTGCAAGCTGACCACTGAAGTCGCAGATAGTGAATCGCCCCAGCGCAGACGCCACGCCTGGCGACGTCGGTCCGCCAGCATCGCTCACGTTTCCTCCTTAAGATCCAGGCCGGAAAAACCGGACGGATGGCCGAACGAGCTTGGGACAAGCTTTCGGCAGCGATCTTCGATATGCCCCTCGACGACCGCTGCCAGGTGGTGTCAGAACGCGGGAAGCCTGATCCATATTTTCACATTGCGGCTACTGTTACATGCAACGACCTGACCCAATGCGCCTCGTCAGAGAATGCCTTGTAGATGTTAAGCGACCATAATTACCGGCCAGTTCGGAAGCTCCTAATGTCCGTCATCCGCTCCTGTGGGGAACCTCGAACTTGAGTTGATGTGCATATTTGGCACCAGGCCACGCGCATATGCCGAGATCTGCGATCATGATGCTTCGTAGGAACCGGTTACGCCAGAGCCGAGCTAGTGTCCGACCACATGATCGCCGACGGAGAGACGTCCGCGGAACGGGGGCCTGCGCGGTCAAACCCGACACCTCTCTCCTATATACCCGAGACTTGTAGAATGCGAGCGCTTGCTTAGTTTAGACTATACGGGATGTATGTCAATACCGCAGCAGGCCAGGCTCCGCGGCGTGCACACCATTGGGGCTGGGAGACACCCTGGTGTCCAGAATCTGTTGCAACGCCCTGGGATGATCTTGCTCTGGGGTGGTGCTGATCCTGGGAGGTTCGCAGTGCTGGCGCGAGGTTAGCCCTTGACGAGCGGAGATCGCGCACTGGCTGGCGGCCGGGCACTCGGTGCAGCAGATCGCGCTGCGGGTCAAGCGGTCGCCGTCGACGGTGTCGCGGGAGCTGGCGCGCAATGTCTCGCCGTCGCCTCGCCGGTACCGGCCCTATCCGGCGCATATCCAGGTGGCCAGCGCCGTCGGGCATCCGTGACTCTCGCCCTACACCGCACTCCTGCCCCTTTGGCAGCCCGAGGTGAACATTCCATCAAATCCGTATCTGGCTGGAGCGGAGGCAAGCCTTTGTGCCACGATCGCCAAAACGCGAGGTGGCCAAACCGGCAACGTCAGGATCGTTCGCCAGGCAATGCCGAGAGGCCGCTGCTCCGCTCGCCCCGCTGTCCGGTGGAACCTGCCAGCACGCCCCAGGTGGCATGCCCACCCCCAGGCATCCATCGCACACGGACTCTGACGCCGACTCAACCCTCGCCGACCCGTTTCGCCGAGTTCCGGTTACCACTGCCGCAGTGTTGGCAAGACTTCCTGTGCGAAGAGCTTGTAGGAGCCCAAGCCGCTCTCGATCGGCAACCCAGCAGGGGGTGAGTAAATCAGGACGGCTTCGTTCCACATCTTGTCGGCGGCCTCCCAAGCGTTGTGGATCGCTTCCAGGATTTCATCTGGCGAGCCGATCAGCTCGTTGGCGCGTGCCGAACCAGCTTCCTTGGCACGCGAGACCTTCAGGGCCGGATCGCGCGCTTTGTGCATGGCTGTTTCGTAGAAACCCCATCGATACTCCGCGTATGGTCGTATCCGATCCCAGACGGCATCGGCGGCGTCCAGGGTCGTCGTCGCCCAGAACGGAACAGCGATTTGGAACGCGCTCGGATCGAACCCTGCGTCCTCCAAGCCCGTCCGGTATGCGCCGAATACCTCAGGGTCCACGGTCGCCGGAAGGAAGTGGCAGCCGTGTCGGCCGGCCCGGCGCGCTGCGCCAACCGTCCGGCCAGCCACCCACAGCGGTAACGACGATCCCTGGACGGGCTTTGGCTCGACATCTATCTCCTCGAACCGGAAGTGCTTCCCTTCGTGGGACACCTGGCGCTCGCCCCAAGCCTTTCGGAGGATCTCGATACCTTCGTCGAGCCGACTGAAGCGCTCGGAACGCGATACGCCGAGCGCTGCGAACTCCTCTACGCGGTACCCGGCGCCGATCCCGACGTCGAGTCGGCCGTTCAGCAAATTGTCGACGACTGCCAGCTCTTCGGCGACCAGCAGCGGATGTTCCAGAGGCAGAACACGTATACGCGACCCGACCCGGATCACGCTCGTAACGGCAGAGATCGCTCCGGCGAAGGAGGCGAAGCTCGGTCCGTATCCATCAGTCGAGAAGTGGTGGCTCGAGATCCAGATCCGGTCGAAGCCAAGCTGCTCGATTGCGCAGGCATGATCGAGGTGGGCTCGATAGTGCTCGGGCCATGGCCGACGCCATTGGGGCGGGTTCCGCATGTCATAAGACACTGCAACGCGCACGACATTCCTTCCCATTGCACTGCCATCGCTTCAGAACATTGCACTGCCCATCACTTCAGAACATAGCCGCCGTCCACGGGAAAAGTGGCTCCGGTGATGTAGGCGCTGGCCTCTGAGGCCAGGAAAACGGCCAGCCCTGCTACGTCCGCTGGGGACGCAAATCGTCGCATCGGCACGTGCCGTATCAGGCTGTCGCGTGTTTTTTCGACCGCAAGGGCCCCCCGCATCATCTGCGTCTCGACGACCCCGGGGACGATGGCGTTCACGGTGATTCCCTGAGTCGCCCATTCGCGCGCCAACGCTCGAGTCAGGCCCTCGACCGCTGACTTCGCCACGGTGTAAGCCGCTAGACCAGGAACTGGAATCCGCGCGGCGACAGATGAGAGGTTGATGATTCTTCCGTGCGCCTGCGCCTCCATTGCTGGGAAGACCTGCTGGCACAGTGCAAAAGCTGCGGTGACGTGAGTTTCCAGCGTGTCGCGCCAGACGCCGAGGTTGACGTACTGCGAAGCACCTGCTTCGGGCGCAGCGCCAGCAGCATTGACCAGAATGTCAAGGCGGTCATGGATCGCAAGACATCTGGTAATGACAGCAGCAGGCGACGTAGTTATGCGCAGATCTGCCTCCACCGTGTCCACTCGCGCGCCCTCGCTGTCCCGCAGAGCGGCTTGCGTTGCGCCGAGCGCCTCAGCATCCCGTCCGCAAATGACTACCGCAGCACCTTCAGCGTGCAGCGCCATCGCGACTCCACGGCCGATACCTCGCGATCCGCCCGTCACTAGAGCGACACGTCCTTCGAGACACCTGCCCACGCTCACGGTGCTATATCTCTGAGAAGGTGACGCTCGACTTTGCCAAAAGCGTTGTGTGGCAACGTGTCGACGAAGATTATCTGCTTCGGGACTTTGAACGAGGCCAAGCGGGCCTCGCACCACTGCCGGATGGCGGCCCGGTCCAAGCCAGGCACTCCTGGGACGATCACGGCGCGGAGAACTTCTCCCCAACGCGCATCGGGAACTCCGACGACGGCGCAGTCTCGTACATCCGGATGCTCAGCGACCACGGACTCGACTTCGCTCGGGAAAATATTGAATCCGCCGCTGATGATCATGTCAGTTTGTCGGCCGACTACGAAAAGGCGCCCTTCATTGTCGCGGTAACCAACATCGGCGGTGCGCAGCCATCCGTTCACGATTGCGGCTGCAGTGGCCTCGGCGTTGTTATGGTAACCCGTCATGACTGCCGGACCGCGATGAACGATCTCGCCGACGACACCGATGTCAACCGGTCGGCCAGTGCGATCGAAGACAGCAAACTCGCCTATACCAGTCGCCCGGCCGACACACCTCATCCCTTCGACTTCATCCCCCGCGTCGCTAATCGACAGGCCACCCTCCGTCGACCCGTAGCCAGCTCGCAGCGGCACATTAATATCGCGGATGATCGCGTCGAACAGATCGGCGCGCATGGGCTCGCCGCCCCAGTGCAAAAAGCGCATTGACGCCAGGTCGGTTGCCCGAATCCCGCCCGTGAGGAGCTGTACCCACATGCTGGGAAGCAGGTAAGCATAGGTGGCCTTGTGTTGCTCGATCGACGAGCAGACGCGTTCGGAGTCGAACCTACCCATAACCACGATTGACGCACCGACTATCACGTTCGGCAGGCACAGGTTGTACCAGCCGACTCCCGCAAGAGGCCAGCCAGTGTGCAGGTAGATGTCCTCAGCGGTCAGACCAAGCGCAAGCGCATTGTTGAGAGCGCCCATCGTGCAGGAGGCATGTGACTTCACGATACCTTTCGGACGTCCTGACGTGCCCGAACTATAAAGTATGACCGCGGGATCCGAGTCCTGTGCGCCGCCATCCGGCAATTCCGAAATAGGCTGAGGGCCGAGAAGCGCTTCGTCGTCCGGACCATCAATTACAATCGTCGGGCAGAGACTCGAGTTCAGGCGCGCTACTTCTTCGGCAGCGGGCCGGAGGTCTGCGGTCACCAAGAGAAGGGCTGCGCCACAATCAACGAGTGCCGCGTTAAGCTCTGCCGCCGACGAGCGATAATTCAAGCACACAGTTACGTAACCGGCTCGCGGGACAGCGAGCAGCGCCATGGCGCTAATCATCGAGTTCGAGACGAGTAGCGCCACCCGGGCGCCCGGCTGGCGTACGACGCCCCAGAGACGGGTCGCGAGCATTTCAACCTCGTCCTCAAGTTCCGCATATGTAATGCTGATGCCGGTTCCGGCCTCGATGAAAGCCGGGCGCTCCGGATACTTAGCTGCCGTCGCGTGCAGCAACGCTCCAATGTTCAGCATCACGCGTCTCAATACGACCGGGGCATTCCCGAAGCCTCCGCGATCTGATTACGAACCATCTCGTTCGTGACCGGCCCGAGAACTAGTTGCCTGCTGTCACGGAAATACCGCTGCATGTGAGTCTCCATCAGGAATCCTGCTCCAGCCAGTATGTCCATACCTCGGGTCGCGATCCGGAATGCCGCTTCGCTCGCGAACATCTTGGCGGATGCCGCCTCGATCCTGCATGGCAGGCCGGCGTCCTCGAGTGCTGCAGCTCGAAGAGTCAGCAGCCGTGCTGCCTCGTAGTCAACTATCGAATCGGCGATTTTATGCTGCACGGCCTGGAACGCGCCAATTGGCCGCCCGAAGGCCTCGCGCTGCAGCGCGTAGGATTTCGCATCTGCGATCGCGGCGGACGCCATTCCAAGGCACTCGGCAGCCACCGTGATGCGCTCTGTGTTGAGCGTGCCGACCAGCCACCGCCACGCCCGTCCCGGCTGGCCGAGCACATCGTCATCCGGTACATGCACGTCGTCGAAATAGACGTCGCAGGCCGAGATCGCCCTTCCGCCAAGCTTGCGCATCCTCCGGATCGTCAGCCCCCGTGCTCTTGTAGGAACCAGAAAGAGGGTAAGGCCGTCCGATTTGCGCCCGTCAGTGCTGCCCGTGCGCACGACCGTCAGCAGGTAGTCAGCTTGGTCCGCATTAGTTATATAGGTCTTGTGCCCAGTTACCTGCCAACCTCCGCTGACGGGGACTGCCCTGGTCGACATCACCGACAAAATGTCCGTTCCACCCGCGGGCTCGGTCATCGCGAAGCCGAACATCAACTCGCCACGCGCAAGCGCAGGGAGAAAGCGTTCTTTCTGCACCTCGGATCCAGCGCTGCCAATCGCCCGCGGTCCGGCGAAGGACGAGAGCTGGTACGCCATCCCGAGGGCAAGCATCGGGCGCGACAACTCCTCGATCACGAGGCACTCATCGACTAGCGATATCTCGGAGCCACCGTACTTGGCAGGCACCGGGCCGGTGAGGAGCCCGGCTTCACCAAGCTTCTGCCAGACGTAGCGCGGGAACCGCTCTTCGTCATCCAACTCAAGCACGCGATCAGGCGGGCATTCGCTGCCGACAAATTCCCGAACAACACGCTGAAGCGCGCGCTGTTCTTCGCTCAGAGTGAAGTCCATTAGCTAGCCCGACTCATTAATTGCCGTGAAGAATGGCATGCTGATGTCATCGCTCAATTTGAGGAAGTCGATATGCATGCGCTGGCCGATATGGAGCGCCGGGATCTCTCCTGCCGGCACGTAGCTCGCCATCCGGACACCATTTGAGTCATCGAGCTCTACGATCGCCACACCGTAGGGATAGTCACAGAAGCCAGGAAGCTCTGGTTCTCCTCCAGTGCTGTGGATCACCGTGTAGGTGTACACGGCGCCGAGTCCAGACGTCTCAGCCCATGAGTACCGCTCTGAGGCGCATCGAGGGCATCGCGGAAGATGAGGGAATCGGTACCATCCGCACGTCAGACACCGTTCGACGACCAGACGGCGATCACGGCATGCGGACCAGAAAGGCTCGAACTCCGGCGTGGCTCGTGGGACTATGGCTCCCAGCGGCATGGTTAGGCTCCCAGGATGAGTGCGCTTGTCGGGGCAGGAACGCCTCCTGTGACGATCACTGTTTTCGCGCCGCGAACTTGCGCCGAGGACTGCCCGCGAATCTGACGGACGGCTTCAACGATGTGGTTGAATCCGTGGATGTATGCCTCAGACAGGTGTCCTCCGTGAGTGTTGACAGGAAGCTCGCCACCAAGTCTGATCCGACCATCACGAACGAACTCGCCGCCCTCGCCCTTCTTGCAGAAGCCGTAGTCCTCAAGCTGTGTGAGCACCGTGTAGCTGTAGCAGTCATAAATCTCAGCCACATCAATGTCGTCACGGCCGATTCCAGCCACCTGAAAGAGTCGATCGGCCAGGTTAGCCGCAGGCGTGGCAGTGATAGGCCCTGGTCTAGCGGGCCAGGACTCCCAGTACGCCGGCGTTGCCGCGCTTGAAGCTGACTCGGCGGCCATGATAGTGCAGGGGCGATGTCGGAGGTCCGCCGCCCGCTCGCGAGTTGTAACAACGACCGCGCATGCACCTACACTCGGCAGCTGAAAGCAGTCTAGTGTCCGTAGCGGCTCAGAAACGAACGGTGCCGCGAAATACTCGTCAGACGTCAGCAGCGACCGCACAAGCGCGTTCGAGTTCGTCACTGCATGCTGTCGACTCGCCAGGACGATCTCGCACAGCGCCGATTCGTCCGAGCCGAATTCGAACATGTGTCGTCGACATGCGAGCGCATAGCTCGTCGTCATTGAACTAAGGCCTTGGGCTCGCCAGAAATCCCGCATTCCTGCCTGACGTGCCCAAAGCGTCGATGGATTGTACTTGGCACCTTCGTTGATATCGAATGGCGTGAATGCTCGGAAACAGACTACGACAGTCGCCGCACCATTCTCGACGGCTAGCTTCGCCAGCTGTACGGATGTAGCCGATCCGCCACCGCCATTCGGGGCCTCGGCCATGAACCGCAGCACGCCCAGGCCGAGTGACGCGCTCACCATGTCGAGCGAAGCTGATGAATCGATGGTGTATTTCACCAGGCCGTCAACATCAGTCACCGCCAGGCCCGCATCGTCTATGGCGTTCACTATCGCACGAAGCGCCATGCTCCACGCGCTCTCGGTGGCCTCACGCGTGAAGGCAGTCGTGCCGATGCCGACGATCGCCGCGCCGACCCGCTCAGCCCGCATCGCTACTCCCTGATGCTGCGTCGATACCGGGATCTGCCAATTTCTCAAACGGCCTCCGACGTACTCGTAGCCACTGCTCCGCCGCCACCACCTCGTCGCCCCGCTGATTTCGTACTGACAGCTGGTACACGATGGTCCCGACCGTATCTGAATTTGGCTCGGACGCCACGAGACTAGCGCTGCATGACAAAGTGTCACCAATAAGTACAGGTTTTATGAAACGCACATTTCGCCAAGACTCGAACCCGAGAAACTGGCTTGGCAAGTAGGTTGAGTACCCCACGGACTCTAGGAGCCCTACCGACACATTCAACGCTATGTTCCCGTGCGCGATCCGCTGCCCGAACGCGGTCGACGAGGCGTAAACCGAATCGGTGTGAAGTGGCGTCCAGTCGCCGACAAGTGATGACCAGGTAACGAGGTCGCTCTCCGTTATCGTGCGTCCAGGGCTTCGGAACTCAATCCCGACTTCGTAGTCCTCCCACCAGTCGCGACGCACTTGCGTGACATCTACACCAGTGAGACCGCCATTGAACGTCGGATCGGGAGGTTTCTCATCGACCGTCATGCCTCCGAGGCCCTCCTCCAGATTAGGATATGATGAACGCTGTACTGCACGACATCGCCATGCTGGTTGACTGTTTCCTGCCGATATGACACAACGCCCCGGCTCTCGTCCCGAATAGCCGTGCCAACCACGGTCGCGCGACTTGAGATAACGTCACCAACAAACACGTCCGACACGAACACGATCGCATCGAACCCTATGAAGGCGATCAGCTTTCTTGGCATATTGACGTATGCGCCGATGCGCGTAAGCAGGCATAGGCCAATGCTGTAGACAAGCATCTGCGGAACTACCTGCCCAACACGGCCTCCCGGGATAACGCCGGCCACGGGGCGCTGCCAATTCCCGCTGAACATAGAGTAGGCGACAACGTCCGACTCCGTCATAGCGCGACTGGGGCTGACCTGGATTTCGCCGACCGAGTAGTCCTCGAAGTAGTTCTTTGTCATCTGGGCTAGCCGACCGCCCGAGCGTAGCCGGACTTGTCATTGAAATTGTCGACAAGGTGCCGTCGGCACCACTCTGCCGAAGCTCGCGCCGCAAGGTCGAGCTGAGAATGGTCCGAGTACATGCCCATGTGTGAAACGTCGGGCTGGACGACAAGTCGTTTCTTGGGGGTCGAGATGTTGTTGAAAGCCTTAACCTGGAGATCCCACGGAGTGCGGTTGTCGCCCTCGGCGATAATCATGCAGGTCGGCACATTGATGATGCGCGAGAGATAAGGGTCAACTGTGTACGACAGCAGCCATTCCGTGGATGCGACCGTGGACCAGTGCTCGTGCAAGGGTGCGAAGTCTGCCTTGAACGTGTTAAAGCTCTGGTAAACGTCGGCAGCGGGAAATGTACATATCTCATTGTCTGGATCGGGCGACGCGAACGGGATGCTCCCGACATGCGAGGGGTCCAGGTACCGTCTCGCCCGCTCACTGGAAAGAAAGTGCCTTAGTCGGGCAAAATGCTCTTCCCCGTGCTGCCGACGTAGATTCATCTCTCCGTCTATTAGAGGTACGATTGATACAACACTGCGCACGCGCGGATCTATCGCAGCCAGGATCAAGACATGGCCGCCACTGTAAGAGATCCCCCAGATCCCGATTCTTTGACAGTCCAGGTCCTCACGGCTCTCAACGAAACTCATTGCATTCCTGTAATCCTCAATCTGTGCCCACGGATCGAGATGCTGCCGGGGGGAGCCGTCGCTTACACCGGAGCAGCGATAGTCGAAGAGAAGCACCGCTATTCCTTCTGCGCAAATTTTCTCAGCATAAGTGGGCATGACGATCTCGCGGACGTAACACCAGCCCCCGGCCATGACCACCGTGGGCAGCGCGCCTTTAGCGTCGTCCGGTTTGTACAGCCAGCCGCGTACAGTCGCGCCTCCACTGTTGAACTCGACATCCTCGCGCATGGTTGCCTCGGATCCTTCCGTGCGGACTTTCCCTCTACCTTGGTGACTGTAACAGCAAGCGCTTGCTTATACTAGTCGTTCACGGGCTTCGTCAGAGCCCGGCTTGGCTAGTGAGGAGTATGCCCTTGCGTCCCAACACCACCGCACCCCGAGGCGGCTGGGCACGACGTGCCGTAGTCGCAGGTAGGAATCCACGCCGCCAGATCCCTGGGACGGTGCAGGCGGCAGAGAGGCCAACCTGGATTGCGCGCGCTGGCGTTGATCAACCCTCGCGCCCGCGGGCCGGGACACATCGCATCAGGAGAACACGGCCACGCGTCTCGGTGCGGCAGGCTCACAGAGTTCGCTGTCTACCACACAGATCGGCCCGAAGACCAGGACAATCGCTACCGAGGAGCCAAGGAAAGTGATGCTCAGGCCAGGGCTGCGGCTTCGCAGCCAAGTGTGCACGACCGAGATCATCGTGGTTCGCGCGCCGACTGACAACATGGAGCTCGATCTACGCTGCGGCGGAGAGGTTATGGTTTCGCTCGGAACTGAAGTTGACCATGAAGCGTCGCCGGCAGGGGGGCACGACGGCGGATCGCAACTCGGCAAGCGGTATAGCCTCGACGGGATGGAGCGAACGCTCGAGATCCTTGTCACGAAGGGCGGACGCGGCACTCTAGCTGTCGGATCCGCGATACTCACGATCCAGCAACCAAAGCCGCTGCCCTCCAGTGATTGAAACCGGACGGGACGCGCGCTAACACAAAGACCGGGCTCGGTAAAGATCGGCAATGTTTTTACCAATCGGGATGGCGGTATCTAGTTTCAGGACATCGAGGACGGGTGCCGCGAGCCATCAACGGCGTTCACCAAGCGATGCACAGCTAGGAGCAGCCAGCAAGAGGCAGCTCGGAATCGCCTCAAGCGGCGCTCAGCGTCTTGGCAGCCATCATTGAGTGTCCCTGCCGAGGAATACGCCTCAGCCCATCTAACCGGCAAAGATCTTGTCCATCGTCTCGGCCCCAGTAGTGATCACAGGCCGAAGTTCTTGGCGATACACAGTCTCTGTAGTACGAGAGCTGCTGTGGCCGACGATGCGAGCGATTTCCTCCACCGACGTGCCGGAGTTCGACATGAGGCTAACGAACGAGGTCCGCAATTCCCGCGGGGTCCAGTCAGCGCCCAGACCCGCTGCCTGAGTTAGTTTCTTGAACGATCGCCTGATGTTCCCTGCTGCTAGCGGTGTGCCGGCAGACGTGCAGAACACCAGCCCGGTGTCCTGCCAGAACACGCCTGCGAGAAGGCGCTTCGCAGCCTGCCGGCCCTTGTGCGAGCGCAGCGCATCTGCCGCGATTTCCGGCAGTTGTAGAGTCCGCCTGGACTTCTGTGTCTTGGTGTCGCCGCGCTCCCGGACCGACCGCCACACTTCCACGCGCGGCGGAAGTGGCGGGCTGGCGTTGGCATCGCCATCGAGATCGACATGGTCCCACGTCAGCGCCCGCGCTTCTTCGGTCCGCAGCCCGACGGTCAGGCACAGCACCGTGTAGCAGCCGATCGTCGACTTACCCGCGGCTTCAAGCAGCGCGGCTGCCTGCCCCGGCGTCAGGGACTTTGATGGCCGGCCATCCTGCCCGCGCGGCGGCCGGATGAACGAGACGACATTGCGCCGGACCAGATCGTTAGCCTCCGCGTGCCGGATAACGCGGTCCAGTGCGTTGTGGGTCAGCACGACCGTGCGGGTCGAGCGCGTGGCGGCGATCCGTGACAGCGCCTCGCGCACGTGACTGCTCGTCAGCGTCTTCAGGGTTATGTGCCCGATGGCGTCAGACACCGGACCGAGCAGGTTCTTGTTGAGCTCGACAGTTCCGGCGGACCGGCCGTCCAGGCCTTCCCGCAGCCAGTCGGCGATTGCCTGCGCGACCGTGTAACGGGCCGACGACCGCAGGCCATCGTCCAGTTCCTCGTGGAGCTTCTTGAGCTTGTCCCGGACTTCCTGCTTGGTTGCGCCTGAGACCTTGCGGCGCAGCCGCTTGCCGTCCAGCCCGTACCCCAGCGAGATGGCACCCCGCCAGCGACCGCGACAGGACTTGTGATGGAGGTGATCCTGGCACTCAGCTAAGTGGTCGAAGTAGATCCCGTCCTCGCCGAAACCGCGCTTACTCATGACACAAGGGTAGCGCTTGGCTCCCACTTTGGCTCCCCGCCCGATCGGCGGTCCCGCCATATGGCCTCTGACCTGTGGAGCTACGG